>NZ_CP089519.1:0-2180000 GCF_024584605.1 Pseudomonas extremorientalis
GGCCTGTGATCAAGCTACATGTGGATAAGTGGACGGCTCGCCGCTACAATGGCGGCTGTTTTTGCCTCACCGGCTTTCAACTTAGGGGATATCCGTGTCAGTGGAACTTTGGCAGCAGTGCGTGGAGCTTTTGCGCGATGAGCTGCCTGCCCAGCAATTCAACACCTGGATCCGTCCGCTACAGGTCGAAGCCGAAGGCGACGAGTTGCGTGTCTACGCACCCAATCGTTTTGTTCTCGATTGGGTCAACGAGAAGTACCTGAGCCGCGTTCTGGAATTGCTCGATGAACATGGCAACGGCCTCGCGCCCGTGCTCTCCTTATTAATAGGCAGCAAACGCAGCTCTGCACCTCGCGCTGCGCCGAATGCGCCATTGGCCGCTGCGGCGTCGCAAGCCCAGGCAGCCGCCGCACCGGCCGTCAGTGCGCCTGCTCCTGCACCGGCGTCATCCAAATCGTCTGCGAGGAAAAGCGCGCCAGAAAATGAAGAGCCGTCCCGCGACAGCTTTGACCCGATGGCAGGCGCCGCGTCCCAGCAAGCCCCGGTCCGCGCCGAACAGCGCACCGTCCAGGTCGAAGGCGCGCTCAAGCACACCAGCTACCTGAACCGTACGTTCACCTTCGAGAACTTTGTCGAAGGTAAATCCAACCAGTTGGCTCGCGCAGCCGCCTGGCAGGTCGCCGATAACCCCAAGCATGGTTACAACCCGCTCTTCCTTTATGGTGGCGTTGGCTTGGGTAAGACTCACTTGATGCACGCTGTGGGTAACCACCTATTAAAGAAGAACCCGAATGCCAAGGTCGTGTACCTGCACTCGGAGCGTTTCGTGGCAGACATGGTCAAGGCCTTGCAGCTCAACGCGATCAACGAGTTCAAGCGGTTCTACCGCTCGGTTGATGCGTTGCTGATCGATGACATTCAATTCTTTGCCCGTAAAGAGCGTTCCCAGGAAGAGTTTTTCCACACCTTCAACGCCCTGCTCGAAGGTGGTCAGCAGGTCATCTTGACCAGCGACCGTTATCCGAAGGAAATCGAAGGCCTGGAAGAACGCCTGAAGTCGCGCTTCGGCTGGGGCCTGACTGTTGCGGTAGAGCCGCCGGAGCTTGAAACCCGCGTAGCGATCCTGATGAAAAAGGCCGATCAGGCCAAAGTCGATCTGCCACACGATGCCGCCTTCTTTATCGCCCAACGCATCCGCTCCAACGTGCGTGAGCTCGAAGGTGCACTCAAGCGGGTCATCGCGCACTCACACTTCATGGGCCGCGACATCACCATCGAGCTGATTCGCGAATCCCTCAAAGACTTGTTGGCGCTGCAGGACAAACTGGTGAGTGTGGATAACATCCAGCGCACCGTGGCCGAGTACTACAAGATCAAGATTTCCGACCTGTTGTCCAAGCGCCGTTCGCGCTCGGTTGCACGTCCCCGTCAGGTGGCCATGGCGCTCTCCAAGGAGTTGACCAACCACAGCCTGCCGGAAATCGGTGATGTGTTTGGCGGACGCGACCACACCACGGTCTTGCACGCGTGCCGCAAGATCAACGAACTTAAGGAATCCGACGCGGATATTCGCGAGGACTACAAGAACCTGCTGCGTACACTGACTACTTGATGACACCAGCGCAGCTTATTAAGGCAAGGGACTAGACCATGCATTTCACCATTCAACGCGAAGCCCTGTTGAAACCCCTGCAACTGGTCGCAGGCGTCGTCGAGCGCCGACAGACCTTGCCGGTGCTCTCTAACGTATTGCTGGTCGTCGAAGGCCAGCAATTGTCCCTGACCGGTACCGACCTGGAAGTCGAGCTGGTCGGCCGTGTACAGCTGGAAGAACCCGCCGAGCCTGGCGAGATCACCGTGCCGGCGCGCAAGCTGATGGACATCTGCAAAAGCCTGCCGAACGATGCGTTGATCGACATCAAGGTTGATGAAGCCAAGTTGGTCGTCAAGGCCGGCCGCAGCCGCTTCACCTTGTCCACCTTGCCGGCAAATGATTTCCCGACGGTTGAAGAAGGCCCGGGTTCTCTGACGTGCAGCCTGGATCAGAGCAAGCTGCGTCGCTTGATCGAGCGCACCAGCTTCGCCATGGCTCAGCAGGATGTACGCTACTACCTCAACGGCATGCTGTTGGAAGTGTCGGAAGGTATTATCCGCGCGGTGGCCACCGACGGTCACCGTCTGGCGATGTGTTCGATGCGTGCCGATATCGGCCAACCGGATCGTCACCAGGTGATCGTGCCGCGCAAGGGTATCCTTGAGCTGGCGCGTCTGCTTACAGAACCGGAAGGCAACGTCAGCATCGTGCTGGGGCAGCACCATATCCGCGCGACTACCGGCGAATTCACTTTCACTTCCAAGCTGGTTGACGGCAAGTTCCCGGATTACGAGCGCGTGTTGCCTAAAGGTGGCGACAAGCTGGTGCTGGGCGATCGCCAAGCGCTGCGTGAAGCGTTCAGCCGTACCGCGATCCTGTCCAACGAGAAGTACCGTGGTATCCGTCTGCAACTGGCCAACGGTCAGTTGAAAATCCAGGCGAACAACCCGGAGCAGGAAGAAGCGGAAGAAGAAGTGGGCGTTGACTACAACGGCGGTTCGCTGGAAATCGGCTTCAACGTGAGCTATCTGTTGGACGTACTGGGTGTGATGACCACCGAACAGGTTCGTCTGATTCTGTCGGACTCCAATAGCAGCGCCCTGGTGCAGGAATCCGACAACGATGACTCGGCTTACGTAGTCATGCCGATGCGCCTGTAACCATGCTCAGCAGAAGCTAGATGTCCCTCAGTCGCGTCTCTGTCACCGCGGTGCGCAATCTGCACCCGGTGACCTTCTCCCCCTCTCCCCGCATCAATATCCTCCACGGCGCTAACGGCAGTGGCAAAACCAGCGTGCTGGAAGCCATTCATCTGTTGGGGCTTGCCCGTTCCTTCCGCAGCGCTCGCCTGTTACCCGTCATCCAGTACGAACAATTGGCGTGCACGGTGTTTGGCCAGGTCGAACTGGCGGAAGGTGGGCATAGCAGCCTGGGCATATCCCGAGATCGCGGTGGAGAGTTCCAAATCCGCATTGACGGGCAAAATGCTCGCAGTGCCGCGCAGCTGGCGGAAATTCTGCCGCTGCAATTGATCAACCCCGACAGCTTTCGTTTGTTGGAGGGTGCCCCGAAAATCCGCAGGCAATTCCTCGATTGGGGAGTGTTCCACGTGGAACCACGTTTCATGGCCACGTGGCAGCGCTTGCAGAAGGCCCTGCGGCAGCGGAACTCATGGCTGCGGCATGGTACACTTGACGCCGCTTCGCAAGCGGCCTGGGACCGTGAACTGTGCCTGGCCAGCGACGAAATAGATGAATACCGCCGCGCCTATATCAAAGCCTTGAAACCAGTCTTTGAGCAGACCTTGAGTGAGTTGTTGGACCTCGAAGGGCTGACGCTGAGCTACTACCGTGGTTGGGACAAAGAGCGTGAGCTGAGTGCAGTGCTCGCGACGTCCCTGCAGCGGGATCAGCAAATTGGCCATACCCAGGCCGGACCACAACGGGCTGATTTGCGCCTTAGATTAGGCGCTCACAATGCTGCGGACATTTTGTCCCGTGGCCAGCAGAAGTTGGTGGTGTGCGCACTGCGTATTGCCCAGGGCCACTTAGTGAGCCAAGCCCGGCGCGGTCAGTGTATTTATCTGGTGGACGACTTGCCGTCGGAACTCGACGAGCAGCACCGCCACGCGCTATGCCGCTTGTTGGAAGAATTACGCTGCCAGGTGTTTATCACTTGTGTAGACCACGAATTATTGAGGGAAGGCTGGCAGACGGAAACGCCAGTCGCTTTGTTCCACGTGGAACAAGGCCGTATCACCCAGACCCACGACCATCGGGAGTGAAGGCATGAGCGAAGAAAACACGTACGACTCGACCAGCATTAAAGTGCTGAAAGGTTTGGATGCCGTACGCAAACGTCCCGGTATGTACATTGGCGACACTGATGACGGTAGCGGTCTGCACCACATGGTGTTCGAGGTGGTCGACAACTCCATCGACGAAGCTTTGGCCGGTCACTGCGACGACATCAGCATCATCATCCACCCGGATGAGTCTATTACCGTGCGTGACAACGGTCGCGGTATTCCAGTAGACGTGCACAAAGAAGAAGGCGTCTCGGCGGCGGAGGTCATCATGACCGTGCTCCACGCCGGCGGTAAGTTCGACGACAACTCCTATAAGGTCTCCGGTGGTTTGCACGGTGTTGGCGTTTCGGTAGTGAACGCACTGTCCGAAGAGCTGATCCTGACCGTGCGCCGTAGCGGCAAGATCTGGGAACAGACGTACGTCCACGGTGTTCCACAAGAACCGATGAAAATCGTCGGCGACAGTGAAACCACCGGTACCCAGATCCACTTCAAGCCATCGGCTGAAACCTTCAAGAATATCCACTTCAGCTGGGACATCCTGGCCAAGCGGATTCGTGAACTGTCGTTCCTTAACTCCGGCGTGGGTATCGTCCTCAAGGACGAGCGCAGCGGCAAGGAAGAGCTGTTCAAGTACGAAGGCGGCTTGCGTGCGTTCGTTGAATACCTGAACACCAACAAGACTGCGGTGAACCAGGTGTTCCACTTCAACATCCAGCGTGAAGACGGCATTGGCGTGGAAATCGCCCTTCAGTGGAACGACAGTTTCAACGAGAACCTGTTGTGCTTCACCAACAACATTCCTCAGCGCGACGGCGGTACTCACCTGGTGGGTTTCCGTTCCGCACTGACGCGTAACCTGAATACCTATATCGAGGCCGAAGGCCTGGCCAAGAAGCACAAAGTCGCCACCACCGGTGATGATGCGCGTGAAGGCCTGACCGCGATTATTTCGGTGAAAGTGCCGGATCCCAAGTTCAGCTCCCAGACCAAAGACAAGCTGGTGTCTTCCGAAGTGAAGACTGCCGTTGAACAGGAAATGGGCAAGTATTTCTCCGACTTCCTGCTGGAGAACCCGAACGAAGCCAAGCTGGTCGTTGGCAAGATGATCGACGCTGCACGTGCCCGTGAAGCGGCGCGTAAAGCACGTGAGATGACCCGTCGTAAAGGTGCGCTGGATATCGCTGGCCTGCCGGGCAAACTGGCTGACTGCCAGGAGAAGGACCCTGCCCTCTCCGAACTGTACCTGGTGGAAGGTGACTCTGCTGGCGGTTCCGCCAAGCAGGGTCGTAACCGTCGCACCCAGGCCATCCTGCCGTTGAAGGGTAAGATCCTCAACGTCGAGAAGGCGCGCTTCGACAAGATGATTTCTTCCCAGGAAGTTGGCACCTTGATCACAGCATTGGGCTGCGGTATCGGCCGCGACGAGTACAACATCGACAAGCTGCGCTACCACAACATCATCATCATGACCGATGCTGACGTCGACGGTTCGCACATCCGGACCCTGCTGCTGACCTTCTTCTTCCGTCAGTTGCCGGAGCTGATCGAACGTGGCTACATCTACATCGCCCAGCCGCCGTTGTACAAAGTCAAAAAAGGCAAGCAAGAGCAATACATCAAAGACGACGACGCCATGGAAGAGTACATGACGCAGTCGGCCCTGGAAGATGCCAGCCTGCACTTGAACGATGAGGCTCCGGGTATCTCCGGTGAAGCGTTGGAGCGTCTGGTTAACGACTTCCGCATGGTGATGAAGACCCTCAAGCGTCTGTCGCGCCTGTACCCTCAGGAGTTGACCGAGCACTTCATCTACCTGCCAGCCGTCAGCCTGGAGCAACTGGGCGACCACGCGCACATGCAGGATTGGCTGGCCCAGTACGAAGTGCGTCTGCGCACTGTCGAGAAGTCCGGCCTGGTGTACAAAGCCAGCCTGCGTGAAGACCGTGAACGTAACGTATGGCTGCCAGAGGTCGAACTGATCTCCCACGGCCTGTCGAACTACGTCACCTTCAACCGCGACTTCTTCGGCAGCAATGACTACAAGACCGTAGTAACGCTGGGCGCGCAACTGAGCACCCTGTTGGACGACGGCGCTTATATTCAACGTGGCGAACGCAAGAAGCAGGTCAAGGAATTCAAGGAAGCCCTCGATTGGCTGATGGCCGAAAGCACCAAGCGCCATACCATCCAGCGCTACAAAGGTCTGGGTGAAATGAACCCGGATCAGCTGTGGGAAACCACCATGGACCCTGCTCAGCGTCGCATGCTGCGCGTGACCATCGAGGACGCCATTGGCGCGGACCAGATCTTCAACACCCTGATGGGTGATGCGGTCGAGCCTCGTCGTGACTTCATTGAAAGTAATGCCCTGGCGGTCTCCAACCTGGACTTCTGATTCTGATAGTCTGCTGAACCCAAAAGGCCAACGCTATGCGTTGGCCTTTTTTATTGGGTGAATATCCGCTGTCTGCTGAATGCTCCACGTGGAACATTCTGGTTTTCAGCCCTGTTGCGAGGGCACCGCTACACTTTCCAATCGGTAACCGTACCCATAGATCGTCAACAGCTGCCACCCCCTATCCGCGGTCAGTCCCAACTTATTACGCAGTCGATAGATATGCGTATCGAGCGGCCGCGACGACACCATTTCTTCGTGGGTCCAAAACCGCTCATAGAGATACTCTCGGGAAAGCGGTCGGGCCAGGTTGGCAAACAAGCAACTGGCCAGACGGTACTCGCGTTCGGTGAGGTTGATCGGTTTGCCCGCCCGGGTCACGGTCAACTCCGCATCATCAAAGGTCAGGTCGTTGAAGCTCTGCACTTCATGGTTGGCTGATTTCTGCAGGCCGTGGCGACGTAGAACCGCCGTCACCCTCGCCTTCAGTTCATTGGGACGGAAGGGCTTGCTGACATAATCATCGGCACCACTGTTCAGCGCAGTGACGATATCGCTCTCTGCATCGCGGCTGGTCAGCATGATGACCGCAGGCGGCGACTCCATGTGTTCACGGGTCCAGCGCAACAGAGCAATACCGCTGATATCCGGCAATTGCCAATCGAGTATCAACAGGTCGAAGGTTTCCCGGCGCAATTGGCGTAGCAGGTCTTCACCGCGTTCGAAGCAGTGCAGGGTCCAGGGTTGTTCGGCGGTGCTGGGGATTTGTCGCAGTGTCTGTTCCACCCGTCGCAGTTCCGCGGGTTCGTCATCCAGTATTGCGACACGCATGGGTGGGTCCTTTCTTCTTGAAAAATACGGCAGCCGTCAGCCGGGTTAGTGATGGGCACGTACTGCGCAGATGCCGGTCTCTGAATCTGAAGAATTGTGTTCAGATCCGTCGACCCCTTGGATCTCTCGGTACGCTGGCATCAATGTGCGATTAACCCATTGAAAGTCCTTGATACCGATGTGGGAAAGATACCGGCTCCCGCCCATAAGGAAAAGGATCAGCCGACGCATGCGCTGCCGTACACTCCTGCGTGCTGGTGTCAGATACCTTCTGGAACCCAATCTTGATGAGCACCATGATCCTTTCTTCGAACCGCCTGTGCCGCGCCCTCCCCTCATTGTTGATCATGGCTGTCGGTTCTGCAGGGGCGGTTGGCAAGACGCGCACGCCTTATATCGATGATCACATGCTGTGTCGCCCCCAGCCCCTGCCGGCGGTGGTTCAGCATCTCACCGGGGAAGCCTGGAAAATTGATACCAAGGGCCAGGCGAGCCTTTTGCTGGAAGGCATGACCATTGATGAACAGGAAGGCGTGAAGACCTCGGCGTCGGCGTTTGTCAGCCTGTTGCTCGGTGACGGATCCCGCGTGGTGTTGCCCGCAAGTTCACAGGTTCGATTGCATCTGGAGCGCAAGCTGTCGATTCCCCAGGTTGTACTCGAACAAGGTCAGGCGGAAGCGTATGTGATCAAGCGTACCAGCGACCATGATCGTTTTCAGATCGTGACCCCCGTGGGGGTGTTGGGCGTACGCGGCACGCATTTCCGGGTGCGTAACGACGCAGAGCAATCGCTGCTCGAAGTGTTGGATGGGCAGGTTGCCGTCAGCCGCGAGGCGAAAAACCAGCCGATGGAACAGGAGGTAAAAATCGGTGCCCGGCAAGGTCTGCTGTTCAGGAAGCAGGGAGACCTGAAACCGGTTGAGCTACTTGCTGCACCGAAGCTCGTGGGTCAGGACGGCCAGAAAGGCGATGCGCCGGTCTGGAGCCTGTACCTCCGGCCTTTGCCCGGAGCCCAGCGATACCGGGCACAGGTCGCTACCGACAAAGCCTTCATGGACATCAAGCAGGAAAACTTTTCCAGTGCGCCGAAAATGAGCTTCACTGGGCTCAAAGCCTCGTTCTACCACGTGCGCCTTTCGGCCTACGATGAAAACGGGCTGGAGGGAGAAACCGGGGTCTATGACATCTTTTACTACCCACCCACCACCCAGGCACATTGACCTATGAAGCTCTGGGGCAAGACCGAAAAACGCCAGCCCACCCATGCCCAGCGCCTGTTTCATGGCCTGGTGCGCGAGTGGTTGTGGATCGGGTTGCTGTTGCTGCCTGTTACCGTCTATCTGTCGTTGAGCCCAGGCCTGGCGTTGAATAATCCGCTGTACGACAGCCTTCGGCGCCTTACCCCGCTTCCTGTAGACCCGCGCATCCTGCTGGTGACCATTGATGACGCCAGCCTGAAGAAGCTTGGCCAGTGGCCCTGGCCACGCAGCTTGCACGCCGACCTGATCGACCGCCTCAGCGCCAGTCAACCGGCGGGTATCCTCTTCGATGTGATCTTCAGTGAGCCCGGCGATCCCGCCAATGACATACGCTTGGCCGAAGCGGTATGCAATGCAGGCAACGTCTTGCTGCCTCTGGTACGTGAGGGTACTTCAAGTTATAGCCAGCCCGGTGGTCAGATGCTGGCGTTGCATAAGTGCGCCAAGGGCGTGGGCCACATCAATGTCGAAGCGGACAGCGACGGCGTGGTCCGCAGCCTGTATCTACGTGAAGGCCCTCCCGAGACGACGGCACCGCAACTGGCCTGGCTGGCCTATGAGATGAGCGGCGAGCTATCGGACATGCCGGGCGAGCCGCAGCAGGCGATCGCACAACACTGGCACCGTGAACACGCCATCCGCATCCCGTTTATCGCACCCCATACCCATTTCCCCAGCGTGTCCTACGTCAGCGTATTGCGCGGTGAGGTTCCTCCCGAGCAGCTACGAGGCCGCCTGATCCTGGTGGGTTCAACGGCTTCCGGTATGGGGGATCGGTTCGTCACCCCCCTCTCCTCCACGGTCGGTACAACGGCGGGTGTGGAAATCCAGGCAAATGTGCTCAACGGCTTGCTGCAAGGTCGCAGCATTGTCGACCTGCCGGGCTGGCTCGCGGCGCTGATGGCGACCTCCCTGGTGGCATTGTTGCTGGGCCTGCTGCTCTTTCGCCCGCGCTATGCACTGTGGATGACCCTGGGCTGCATGATCGCTGCGTTGCTCGGCGCCTGGGCCTTGTTGCGCCTGGGCCACTGGTGGTCGCCAGCCGCGTGTCTGATTGGTTTGCTGCTCAGCTACCTGATCTGGAACTGGCGTCGCCTGAGCGTGATCCTCGCCTACTTCGGCTGGGAGTTGGCGCGCCTGGATAACGAACCCAAAGTCCTGCCCGAACGCCGCCGTGCGCCCGCCAGCAAAGGCGACGTGCTGCAAGCGCGTATCTTTGCCCTGGAGCAGGCCGTAAGCCGCACGCGGGATACGCGGCGCTTCATGGCCGATGGCCTGGAGTGCCTGCCGGTAGCGACGCTGATTACCGACCCCATGGGTAACATCCTGCTGGCAAACCGCATTGCCCGCGAGGTGTTCGGCAATGACCTGGTCACCGAAAACCTGCTGGAACAATTGGCCGACCTGGGCTACCCGCCGCTGCACAATGGCGTGCGCCCCGCCCTCTCGGCGCTGGAGCTGGTCGAGTTCCGCGACATCCATCAACGCAGCCTGCGCATGGAATTGGCACCCTTGCTGCCGGCCGAGGGTGATGTTGCACTGGGCTGGCTGTTGAGCCTGACGGATTTGAGCAAGGAGCGTGATGCGCAACAGCACCGCGAAACCATGTTGCGTTTCCTCTCTCATGACTTGCGTGCACCGCACTCGGCGATCCTCGCGCTGCTGGATGTGCATAACGGCGAGTCCCCAGTCTTCGCCCAGATAGAACAACAGGTTCGCCGCGCCCTGGGCCTTACCGAATCTTTCGTGCAACTGGCGAAGGCCGAAGCTGACGGTTACCAGTTCCAGCCGACGCTGTTTGCGATGTTGGTGATGGATGCCTTTGATCAGGTGGCGCTGATCGCCCAGCTCAAGGGGATCCACCTGGTTCATGATCTGGATGAGGCCGACGAGGGCATGGTCTCCGCTGACCAGTCGCTGCTCACTCGTGCGTTGTTCAATGTGCTGGAGAACGCGATCAAATACTCCTCTTCCGGTACCACCGTCAGGTTGCGGCACAGCAGTGCGCAGGGCTGGTTGGAATGCCGTATCAGCGACCAGGGGCCGGGGATTGCGGCAGAGGATTTGCCGGAGCTATTCAGCCAATACCGGCGCTTTGAGTCCGCTCAGGGTAGTGAAGGATTGGGGTTGGGGTTGACCATGGTCAAGGCGGTAATCGAGCGCCACGGTGGACATATCCGTTGCGAAAGCGTGGTAGGCAAAGGCACCACGTTCAGCCTGCAACTACCCCTGCTGGAAGACTGAAAAAACGTACTTTTCTGCTGTGCATAAAAAACCGGTCGCAAGGACCGGTTTTTTTATGCGGAAAAACTTATGCACCTTTTCCGAGATTTTATGAGCTTGGGAAATATGCAATAAAATCAGGCTGTTATGATTAAAAAAGCGCAATTCGCCAACAAACCGTACACAGGTTATCCACAGATGCTCAGATCACCGGCGTGTCGACCACAACAGGCTCTGGCGGCAGCGAACCCATTGCCCGTTGCTGCGCTTCATTCCACGCCTGAGCGCGGTCATTCAGCGCTGCAATGGCACGTGGGCCTTCACCTTCTGCGTACATCGGTTCGCCAATCACCACGGTGATGATGCCTTCGCGCTTGGCCCATCCGGTCTTTGGCCAGAACTTGCCGGCGTTATGGGCAATCGGCAGCACGGGCAAGTTTGCGTTGACTGCCAAAGCCGTACCCCCGCGTGAGAACTTGCCTACGGTGCCGTAGGGCACGCGAGTCCCTTCCGGGAAGATCAGTACCCACACGTTATCCTTGAGCAGTTCATCGCCCTTCTTGGCCACGTGCTTGAGCGCTGCCTTGGGGTTGTCGCGGTCGATGGCGATCGGACGCAACATGGCCATGGCCCAGCCGAAGAACGGCACATACAGCAACTCACGCTTGAGCACCTGGCTCAACGGCGAGAAGTACGCCGAGAGAAAGAACGTCTCCCAAGTGCTCTGGTGGTTCGACAGAATCACGCACGGCTGGTCCGGGACATTTTCCGCGCCCCTGATCTCGAAGCGGATGTTCAGGAACACCTTGGTCAGCCACAGCGCGCAGCGGCACCAGTAAACGTTGATGAAGCGATAGCGCGCCTTGAACGGCAAGAAGGGCGCAATAAAAAAGCTCAGGGTGCACCAGAGAAACGAACTGGTGCCCAACAGCAGGTAAAAGAAAAAGGTTCTGATGGCCTGCAAAATCGACATGGCGGCATTTACCGTTGCGGGACAACGCCCGCCTGTTAAAAGCGCACTCCCGAACAGTCCTTGGTCAGGAAGTCGAGGGCGGCTAGTTGTTGATAAGTTCTGCGGCAACGGCCGCCAGATCGTCAAAAATCAAGGTGCCTACCGGCAGGTTTTTCGCCTGGGTCTTTTCGCCTTTCCCGGTCTTGACCAAAACTGGCTGAGAGTCGACGGCTTTGGCCGCCTCCAGGTCACCGAGGCTGTCCCCGACGAACCATAGCCCAGCCAAGGGCACCTTGTAATGTTCTGCAATGGTTTTCAACATGCCAGGCTTGGGTTTGCGGCAATCGCAGCCCTCATCCGGCCCGTGGGGGCAGTACACCACCAGCCCCACCTCACCGCCCTGCTCGGCCACCAGTGCACGCAGGCGTGCGTGCATGGCGTCCAGGGTGGCGATGTCGTAGTACCCGCGAGCAATTCCGGACTGGTTGGTGGCGATCGCCACCGTCCAGCCGGCTTTGCTCAACTGCGCGATGGCCTCGATGGAGCCGGGCAGTGGAATCCATTCCGCCACCGACTTGATGTAAGCGTCGGAGTCGTAGTTGATCACCCCGTCCCGATCGAGAATCAGCAGTTTCAACATGGTCAGCTCAGCGTCGAAATGTCAGCGATGTTGACGAACAAGCCACGCAGGCGCGCCAGCATGGCGTAGCGGTTTTTCCGCACGCCGGCATCGTCGGCATTGATCATCACCGCTTCGAAGAACGCATCCACCGGCTCACGCAAGGTGGCCAGGCGCGCCAATGCTTCGGCGTAGTTGCGCTCAGCGATCAGCGGCTTCACCGCGTTTTCCGCCTTGGCGATGGCCGAGTTCAGCGAGAACTCCTTGGCATCGGCAAACAGGCCAGGGTCGACGTCAGCGTTGCCCAGGCCTTCGGCCTTGCTCAGCAGGTTCGACACACGCTTGTTCACGGCGGCCAGGGCGTCGGCTTCCGGCAGTTTGCGGAACGCCTGCACGGCTTGTACGCGCTGGTCGAAGTCCAGCGCCGAACCTGGCTGCAGGGCACGTACCGACAGGTACACCGACACGTCCACGCCTTCGTCTTCGTACCGCGCACGCAGGCGGTCGAACACAAACTCCAGCACTTGCTCGGCCAGGCCGGCCTGCTTGACCTTGGCACCGAACTGGCCGACCGCGAACACCACGGCCTGGGTCAGGTCGAGGTCCAGCTTTTTGTCGATCAGGATACGCAGCACGCCCAGGGCCGCACGGCGCAGGGCATACGGGTCTTTGCTGCCGGTTGGCAACATGCCGATACCGAAGATACCCACCAGGGTGTCCAGCTTGTCGGCGATGGCCACGGCTGCACCGGTCAGGGTGCTTGGCAATTCAGCGCCGGCACCGCGCGGCATGTACTGCTCGTTCAGGGCCAGTGCCACATCGTCCGGCTCGCCGTCGTTGAGGGCGTAGTAGTAACCGGCTACGCCTTGCATCTCCGGGAACTCGCCGACCATCTCGGTGGCCAGGTCGCACTTGGACAGCAGGCCAGCGCGGGCAGCCCAGGCGGAGTCACCACCAATGCGCGGCGCAATGTAGGCGGCCAGCTTGGAAACCCGCACAGCTTTGTCGTAGACGCTGCCGAGTTTTTCCTGGAATACCACGTTCTGCAGGCGCAGGTTGAAGTCTTCCAGCTTCTGTTTCTTGTCTTGCTTGAAGAAGAACTCGGCGTCGGTCAGGCGCGGGCGCACGACTTTCTCGTTACCGGCGATGATCTGCTGCGGGTCCTTGCTCTCGATGTTGGCCACGGTGATAAAGCGCGGCAGCAATTTACCGTCCACGTCCAGCAGGCAGAAGTACTTCTGGTTGTCCTGCATGGTGGTGATCAGGGCTTCCTGCGGCACGTCGAGGAAACGCTCCTCGAACGAGCACACCAGCGGCACCGGCCATTCAACCAGCGCGGTCACTTCGTCGAGCAGGCTTGGCGGCACGATGGCGGTGCCCTCCTGCAGGCGGGCCAGTTCTTCGGTGCGCTTGCTGATCAGCTCGCGACGCTCGTTGGCATCAGCCAGCACATAGGCAGCGCGCAGGTCATTGAGGTAGTTGGCCGGCGAAGTGATACGTACCGCTTGCGGATGATGGAAGCGGTGGCCACGGGAGTCACGGCCGGCCTTCTGGGCGAGGATGGTGCAGTCGATGACCTGGTCACCGAGCAGCATCACCAGCCATTGGGTTGGGCGTACGAACTCTTCCTTGCGTGCACCCCAGCGCATACGCTTGGGGATCGGCAGGTCGTTCAACGAATCTTCGACGATGGTTGGCAGCAGGCTGGCGGTCGGCTTGCCCGTGATGACCTGGCTGAACCGCAGTTTCGGGCCGCTCTGGTCGATCTCACTCAGTTCCACGCCACACTTCTTGGCGAAACCCAGGGCAGCCTGGGTCGGGTTGCCTTCGGCGTCGAAAGCGGCCTGGCGCGGTGGGCCGTCGAGGTTGATGCTGCGGTCCGGCTGCTGGGTTTCCAGTGCGGTCAGCAACACGGCCAGGCGGCGCGGCGCGGCGTAGACTTTTTTCGCGGCGAACTTCAGGCCGGCGGTTTGCAGGCCCTTTTCGATACCGGCCAGGAACGCATCGGCCAGAGTGTTCAGTGCCTTGGGTGGCAGCTCTTCGGTGCCCAGTTCAACCAGGAAATCTTGAGCACTCATTGTGCAGCCTCCAGCTTAGCCAACACTTCATCACGCAGGTCCGGGGTGGCCATCGGGAAGCCCAGCTTGGCGCGAGCCAGCAGGTAGGCTTGGGCGACGGAACGCGCCAGGGTGCGTACACGCAGGATGTATTGCTGGCGCGCGGTTACCGAGATGGCACGGCGCGCGTCCAGCAGGTTGAAGGTATGGGAGGCCTTCAACACCATTTCATAGCTTGGCAACGGCAGCGGCTGGTCGAGCTCGATCAGGCGCTTGGCTTCGCTTTCGTAGAAATCGAACAGTTCGAACAGCTTGTCGACGTTGGCGTGTTCGAAGTTGTAGGTGGACTGCTCCACTTCGTTCTGGTGGAACACGTCGCCGTAGGTGACCTTGCCGAACGGGCCGTCAGCCCACACCAGGTCGTAGACCGAGTCCACGCCCTGCAGGTACATGGCCAGGCGCTCGAGACCGTAGGTGATCTCGCCGGTCACCGGGTAGCACTCGATACCACCGGCCTGCTGGAAGTAAGTGAACTGCGTCACTTCCATGCCGTTGAGCCAGACTTCCCAGCCCAGGCCCCAGGCGCCCAGGGTCGGCGATTCCCAGTTGTCTTCGACGAAACGGATGTCGTGGACCAATGGGTCCAGGCCCACATGCTTGAGCGAGCCCAGGTAGAGTTCCTGGAAGTTGTCCGGGTTCGGCTTCAATACCACCTGGAACTGGTAGTAGTGCTGCAGACGGTTCGGGTTTTCGCCGTAGCGGCCGTCAGTCGGGCGACGACTGGGCTGCACATAAGCGGCGTTCCAGGTTTCCGGGCCGATGGCACGCAGGAATGTAGCGGTGTGGAAAGTGCCGGCGCCTACTTCCATATCGTAGGGCTGAAGTACCACACAACCTTGCTCGGCCCAGTATTGCTGGAGGGCGAGGATCAAGTCTTGGAAGGTACGCACGGCTGGCGTAGGCTGGCTCACGAAATTCACCTGTTACTTGGGCTGCGATTTAAAGAGCGGGAGTATACCCGATTCGGCCCCGCCACCACTCCCTGGAGCCTTATGCCACGCTGCTTTTGGTGTTCTGAAGATCCGCTGTACATGGCTTATCACGATCAGGAGTGGGGAACGCCGCTGCGCGATGCGCAGGGTTTGTTCGAGTTGCTTTTGCTCGAAGGGTTCCAGGCGGGCCTGTCCTGGATCACCGTTTTACGCAAACGCGAGCATTATCGGAAGGTCTTGTTCGGGTTTGATGCGCAGCGGTTGGCCCAACTGAGCGACGCCGAGATAGACGCGCTGATGCTCGATCCGGGCATCGTGCGCAACCGCCTGAAGCTCAACGCCACTCGGCGCAACGCCGCTGCCTGGCTGGCGCTGGAGGACCCGGTGGGTTTGCTCTGGTCCTTCGTCGGCGGCAAACCCAAGGTCAATCACTTCAAGGACCGCAGCGAAGTCCCGGCGATCACGCCCGAAGCCGAAGCCATGAGCAAGGCCCTGAAAAAAGCCGGTTTCACCTTCGTCGGGCCGACCATTTGCTACGCCTTCATGCAGGCCTCGGGCATGGTCATGGACCACACTCAGGACTGCGACCGTTACGCGGACTTGGCCAACGCCGGTTAGAATGCGCGCTTTGCGCACCACACACGATCAGGAGTGACCTGTGGAAAAGTTTAAAGGCGCCTTGCTGGTAGGCGCTCTGCGGTTGTTTGCCCTGCTGCCCTGGCGCGCTGTCCAGGCGGTTGGCACGGCCATCGGCTGGATCATGTGGAAAACCCCCAACCGCTCCCGTGACACGGTGCGGATCAACCTCTCCAAGTGCTTCCCGGACATGGACCCGGCTGCCCGTGAGCGCCTGGTCGGCCAGAGCCTGATGGACATCGGCAAGTCCCTGACCGAAAGCGCCTGCGCCTGGATCTGGCCGGCCCAGCGCTCCATCGACCTGGTACGTGAAGTCGAAGGCCTGGAAGTGCTGCACGAAGCCCTGGCCTCGGGCAAAGGCGTGGTCGGCATCACCAGCCATCTGGGCAACTGGGAAGTGCTCAACCACTTCTATTGCAGCCAGTGCAAGCCGATCATTTTCTACCGGCCGCCCAAGCTCAAGGCGGTGGATGAGCTGCTGCGCAAGCAGCGCGTGCAACTGGGTAACCGCGTGGCCGCGTCGACCAAGGAAGGCATCCTCAGCGTGATCAAGGAAGTGCGCAAGGGCGGCCAGGTGGGGATTCCCGCCGATCCGGAGCCGGCCGAATCCGCCGGGATCTTCGTGCCGTTCTTCGCCACCCAGGCGCTCACCAGCAAGTTCGTGCCGAACATGCTCGCTGGTCACAAGGCGGTGGGCGTGTTCCTGCATGCACTGCGGCTGCCGGATGGCTCGGGCTACAAGGTGATTCTGGAAGCGGCGCCGGAAGACATGTACAGCACCGATACCGCCACGTCCTGCGCGGCGATGAGCAAGGTGGTGGAACGTTACGTCGGTGCCTACCCGAGCCAGTACATGTGGAGCATGAAGCGCTTCAAGAAACGCCCGCCGGGTGAAGAGCGCTGGTACTGATTCAAGATCAACGCAAAACCAATGTGGGAGGGGGCTTGCCCCCGATAGCGGTTGCTCAGTCAAATATGTATCGACTGACACACTGCCATCGGGGGCAAGCCCCCTCCCACATTTAAGTGCTGCTCAGGCTTGGCGATCGAGTTTTTTCAGGAACACAGTCATCTCTTTCTCTGCCTGCTTGTCGCCGTGAGCAAGCGCCGCTTCTATCCCCTTCTCCCACGCCAGCCGCGCCGCTGCACGATCTTCCAACCCCAACAGCGCCTTGCCCAACAACTTCCACGCCGCCGAATACTTCGGGTCGAACTCGACGCACTTGCTCAAATGCTCCGCCGCCTTGGCGTTGTCCTTCAGATCCAGATAACCCTTGCCCAAGCCAAACCGCAGCAGCGCGTTATCCACACCCTTGGCGAGCATTTTCTCCAGGGATTCGAGCATGCCGTTCACTCCATTCGATCAGAAAAAGCTCAACCCCACGTGGAACAGCTTCTCCACATCGCGGATATGTTTCTTGTCCACCAGGAACAGAATCACATGGTCCCCGGTTTGGATCACCGTATCGTCGTGGGCAATGATCACCTCTTCGTCACGGATGATCGCGCCAATGGTGGTACCCGGCGGCAAGCCGATATCGCGGATGGCCTTGCCGATCACCTTGCTCGACTTGGAGTCGCCATGGGCAATCGCCTCGATGGCTTCCGCCGCACCACGGCGCAGGGAGTGCACGCTGACGATATCGCCACGGCGTACGTGGGCGAGCAAGGTGCCGATGGTGGCCAGTTGCGGGCTGATGGCGATGTCGATATCACCGCCCTGGATCAGGTCCACGTAGGCCGGGTTGTTGATGATGGTCATCACCTTCTTTGCCCCCAGCCGCTTGGCCAGCAACGACGACATGATGTTGGCTTCGTCATCGTTGGTCAGTGCCAGGAAGATGTCGGCGTCGGCGATGTTTTCTTCCATCAGCAGGTCGCGGTCCGAGGCGCTGCCTTGCAGTACGACGGTGCTGTCCAGGGTGTCGGACAAATGCCGGCAACGTGCCGGGCTCATCTCGATGATCTTGACCTGGTAGCGGCTTTCGATGGCTTCGGCCAGACGCTCGCCGATCTGCCCACCGCCGGCGATGACGATGCGCTTGTAGGTTTCGTCGAGGCGGCGCATTTCGCTCATCACCGCGCGAATATTCGCCTTGGCGGCGATGAAAAACACTTCGTCGTCGGCCTCGATCACCGTATCGCCCTGGGGCAGGATCGGACGGTCACGCCGGAAAATCGCCGCGACGCGGGTTTCCACATTCGGCATATGCTCGCGCAACTGGCGCAGTTGCTGGCCCACCAGCGGACCGCCGTAGTAGGCCTTTACCGCGACCAGTTGCGCCTTGCCGCCGGCAAAGTCGATCACTTGCAGAGCACCCGGGATTTCGATCAGGCGCTTGATGTAGTGGGTTACCACCTGTTCCGGACTGATCAGTACGTCTACCGGAATCGCGTCGTTGTCGAACAGCCCGGCGCGTGTCAGGTAGGCCGCTTCGCGTACGCGGGCGATCTTGGTCGGCGTGTGGAACAGGGTGTGGGCCACCTGGCAGGCGACCATGTTGGTTTCGTCACTGTTGGTCACGGCCACCAGCATGTCGGCGTCATCCGCACCGGCCTGGCGCAGCACGGTCGGG
Source organism: Pseudomonas extremorientalis (assembly GCF_024584605.1). Classification (NCBI taxonomy): domain Bacteria; kingdom Pseudomonadati; phylum Pseudomonadota; class Gammaproteobacteria; order Pseudomonadales; family Pseudomonadaceae; genus Pseudomonas; species Pseudomonas extremorientalis. The sequence goes on from NZ_CP089519.1 coordinate 18,446, forward strand.
AACGAGGCGCGGCCTTGTACGGTGCGGATGTCGAGGCGGTCGCCGAGGTTGCGCAGGCGCTCGCTGTCGGTGTCGACCACGGTGATGTCGTTGGCTTCGCTGGCCAAATGTTCGGCCAAGGTGCCACCAACCTGCCCTGCCCCAAGGATGATGATTTTCATCCGGTCACTCCCTTTAACCCGTTCAGCCGCGCGCGGCGGCGATCTTGATCAGTTTGGCGTAGTAGAAGCCATCGTGTCCGCCTTCTTGCGCGAGCAACTGGCGACCGTGGGGCTGCTTGATGCCAGCAGCGGTGGCGAGGTCCAGCTCCCGTGCGCCGCTGGTGCGGGCGAGGAAGGCTTCGATCACCTCGGTGTTTTCCGTCGGCAAGGTGGAGCAGGTGGCGTAGAGCAGGATGCCGCCGACTTCCAGGGTCGACCACATCGCGTCGAGCAACTCGCCCTGCAGCACGGCCAGGGCGGCGATGTCATCGGGTTGGCGGGTGAGCTTGATGTCCGGGTGGCGACGGATTACGCCGGTGGCGGAACAGGGTGCATCGAGCAGGATGCGCTGGAAGGGTTTGCCGTCCCACCACGTCGCGGTGTCACGGCCGTCGGCGGCAATCAGCTCGGCGCTGAGGCCCAGGCGCGTCAGGTTTTCACGCACGCGCACCAGGCGCTTGGCTTCCAGGTCGACGGCGACGACACCGGCCAAGTCCTTTTCGACCTCCAGAATGTGACACGTCTTACCGCCTGGCGCGCAGCAGGCGTCGAGGACGCGTTGGCCCGGTGCCAGGTCGAGCAGGTCGGCAGCCAGTTGTGCGGCCTCGTCCTGCACGCTGATCCAGCCTTCGGCAAAGCCCGGCAGGTTGCGCACATCGGTGGCCGCTTCGAGCACGATGCCGTCGACGCTGTACACGCAGGGCGTGGCATTGATGCCGGCGGTCGTGAGCAATTGCAGGTAGGCGTCACGGCTGTGGTGACGGCGGTTGACCCGCAGGATCATCGGCGGATGCGCATTGTTAGCCGCGCAGATGGCTTCCCACTGTTCGGGCCAGAACGCCTTCAGGGATTTTTGCAGCCAGCGCGGGTGAGCGGTACGCACCACCGGGTCATGTTCCAGCTCGGCCAGCAGCGCTTCGCTTTCGCGCTGGGCGCGGCGCAGCACGGCGTTGAGCAGGGCCTTGGCCCAGGGCTTTTTCAGTTTGTCGGCGCAACCGACCGTCTCGCCGATGGCTGCGTGGGCCGGCACACGGGTGTAGAGCAACTGATAGAGGCCCACCAGCAGCAGCGCTTCCACGTCGGCATCGGCGGCCTTGAACGGCTTCTGCAGCAACTTGGCCGCCAGTGCCGACAGGCGTGGCTGCCAGCGCGCGGTGCCGAAGGCCAGGTCCTGGGTGAAACCGCGATCGCGGTCTTCGACCTTGTCCAACTGGGTCGGCAATGAACTGTTCAGCGACGCCTTGCCGTTGAGGACGGCGGCGAGAGCCTTGGCGGCAGCCAGACGTGGGTTCATTGGGCTGTCCCGAGGATGGTGCCCAGGGCAAATTTTTCACGACGGCTGTTGAACAAATCACTGAAATTAAGCGCCTTGCCACCGGGCAATTGCAGACGGGTCAGGCACAGCGCCTGCTCGCCGCATGCGACCAGCAGGCCGTCCTTGCTGGCGCCGATGATTTCACCCGGAACGCCTTTGCCCTCGGCGAGTTTGGCGGCCAACACTTTTACGGCTTCGCCATTGAGGGTGCTGTGGCAGACCGGCCAGGGGTTGAAGGCACGTACCAGGCGTTCCAGCTCCACGGCCGGGCGGCTCCAGTCGATACGCGCTTCGTCTTTGTTCAGTTTGTGGGCGTAGGTGGCCAGGCTGTCGTCCTGGACTTCGCCCTCCAGGGTGCCGGCGGCCAGGCCGGCGATGGCCTGGATCACGGCGGGCGGGCCCAGTTCGGCGAGGCGGTCGTGCAGGCTGCCGCCGGTGTCTTCGCCGGTGATCGGGGTGGTGACCTTGAGCAGCATCGGGCCGGTGTCCAAGCCCGCCTCCATGCGCATCACGGTCACGCCGCTTTCGCTGTCGCCGGCTTCCACGGCACGTTGGATCGGCGCCGCACCGCGCCAGCGTGGCAGCAGCGAGGCATGGCTGTTGATGCAGCCCAGGCGCGGGATATCCAGCACCACTTGCGGCAGGATCAAGCCGTAGGCTACGACCACCAACAGGTCAGGCTTCAGTGCTGCCAGCTCGGCTTGGGCTTCGGTATTACGCAGGGTCGGCGGCTGCAGCACGGGAACATTGTGCTCCAGCGCCAGCTGCTTGACCGGGCTTGGCATCAGTTTTTGCCCGCGACCGGCCGGGCGATCCGGCTGGGTGTACACCGCGACGATGTCATAAGGGCTGGCAAGCAGGGCCTTGAGGTGTTCGGCGGCGAATTCTGGAGTGCCGGCAAAAACAATGCGCAGTGGCTCGGTCATGGGAGGTCTCGGTTAAAAGCAGTCACAAAAGAAAAAGGCTTGCCGCAGCAAGCCTTTGGAAGAAGGGCATCAAGCTTGCTGGCGATGCTTTTTTTCCAGCTTCTTCTTGATCCGGTCGCGCTTGAGCGTGGACAGGTAATCGACAAACAGCTTGCCGTTGAGGTGGTCGCATTCGTGCTGAATGCACACCGCCAGCAGGCCTTCGGCAATCAGCTCGAACGGCTTGCCGTCGCGGTCCAGGGCCTTGATCTTCACGCGCAGCGGGCGCTCGACGTTCTCGTAGAACTCGGGCACCGACAGGCAGCCTTCCTGGTACTCGCCCATCTCGTCGGTCAGCGGTTCGAACTCGGGGTTGATGTACACCATCGGTTCGCTGCGATCTTCCGACAGGTCCATGACCACGACACGCAGGTGTACGTTGACCTGGGTCGCGGCGAGGCCGATGCCCGGGGCTTCATACATTGTTTCAAACATGTCATCGACCAACTGACGAACCTTGTCGTCCACTACGGCCACCGGCTTGGCGATCGTGCGCAAACGCGAGTCGGGAAATTCGAGGATGTTCAAAATAGCCATAAGCGTAATTGCTGCACATGTGAGGTAAAGGCAAATCGGCGTTGGGATGGACCCAGACAGCCGGTGTGAAACGCCCCGAAGCCGCGAAGGCCCTGGCATTTCACGCGAACGCACATAATAAAGGAGATTCACCCCATGAGGAAATCGCTACTCGTCTTGCTGCTGTGGGCCCCGTTTGCCATGGCCCTGCTGCCCCAGCCCGTCCAGCGCCTGGATCAATCGACACAACAGGCCATCCAGCGCTTTTTACTGCACAACCGCATTCTTGATTCGCCACAGGACCTGGACAGCGCGCCGTACATTGTTGCCGCTGATGCGGGTCGAGTGCTGGGGGGCAACGGTGAGCGGGTGCATGCCAGGGGCAACCTGGATCCTTCCCAACCCCATTACGGAATATTCCGACGCGGCAAGGTCTACACCGACCCGCAGACCCAAGAACTACTGGGCATCAACGCCGACGATATCGGCACTGCCCGTTTCGTCACGGCTGGCGACCTCACCACCCTGGCCGTGCAGCGAGTGACCCAGGAGGTGCGCCCGGGTGACCGCCTGCTACGCGCGCAATCTCCTGTCGATCCGGCCTCCCTGGAGGTCATTTCAACGGCGCCCTTCATCGAAGGGCACATCATTGATATCCCCAAGGGTGTCGCCCAGATCGGCGTGCTCGATGCTGTCACCCTGAACAAAGGCCGCCGTGACGGCCTGGTCGAAGGCCAACTGCTCAGCGTGATCAAGGCTGGCGCAACCGTGCGCGACAGCCTCACCGGCACGCCGACCCGACTCCCCGATGAACGTGCCGGCACCCTGCTGGTATTTCGCACCTACGAAAAGCTCAGTTACGGCCTGATCCTCAATGCCTCGCGACCGCTGGCGGTGATGGACCGTTTCGAGACTGCCCATCAAACACAATGAATAGGTTGCTAAATAAGTTACCAACAGAGTTATCCACAGCTTGTTCCGGTCAAGGATGATCAAATGAATCCGATAAACAGTCATGAAATATCCCCGTCAGAACTGGAAGCCCGACTACGCTTGCACAGGCTGCCGGAACTGGGCCCCAAGCGTTTTCGCTTATTGATCGAAGCGTTCGGCTCTGCGTCAAAGGCAATCAGTGCTCCCGCCAGTGCCTGGCGTTCGCTCGGGTTGCCGGCCATCAGCGCCGATGCCCGGCGCAGCCATGAAATCCGCGAGGGCGCCAGCGCGGCATTGGCCTGGCTGGGGTGCCCTACCCAGCATTTGCTGATGTGGGACCAACCGGAGTACCCCGCACTGCTCGCCCAGATTGACGACGCGCCGCCGCTGTTGTTCGTCGCGGGTGACCCTCTGATCCTGGAAAAACCGCAACTGGCGATGGTGGGAAGCCGCCGCGCATCCCGTCCTGGCATGGACACCGCCGCTGCGTTTTCCCGCAGCCTGGCGAGCGCGGGTTTTGTCATCACCAGCGGCCTAGCCTTGGGTATTGACGGCGCCGCCCATCAAGCCGCATTGGACGTGGGCGGCCAGACAATCGGCGTCCTCGGCACCGGGCTCGAAAATTTTTATCCACAGCGCCACCGACGGCTGGCGGCGGCGATGATTGACCAGGGCAGCGCCGTGGTTTCCGAGTTTCCGCTGGACGCTCCGCCTCAGGCGGCCAATTTCCCCAGGCGTAACCGCATCATCAGTGGCCTGTCCCTTGGCGTATTGGTGGTGGAAGCGAGCATGGCCAGTGGTTCGCTGATTACGGCCAAGCTGGCGGCCGAGCAGGGTCGTGAGGTGTACGCGATTCCGGGCTCCATCCATCACCCCGGCGCCAAGGGTTGCCATCAGTTGATTCGCGACGGTGCGGTATTGGTGGAAACCATCGAGCACATTCTTGAAGGCTTGCGCGGCTGGCACGCGCTGTCCCGTCCGGCGCCGATGCCGGTGACCCATCCGCTGGTAGCGCTGCTGCACGCGGCGCCGCACAGCAGTGAAGCGCTGGCGATTGCCAGCGGGCGGCCGTTGTCCCAGGTGTTGGCGACGCTTACGGAGCTGGAGCTTGAAGGCCAGGTCATCTGCGAAAGCGGGCGCTGGCTTGCGCGCTGCTAGGTTTTGTAACGAAGATCGGTAAACTGCGCAGAGCTTTAGTCTGGAGAGTGAACAATGGTCAACCGGTGGCGTGTGCTGGAAACCGCACGAGAAATTCGCGCAGGCGCGGTGATTGCCTACCCAACCGAAGCGGTTTGGGGCCTGGGCTGCGACCCGTGGAACGAAGAAGCAGTGGACCGTTTGCTCGCCATCAAGAATCGCTCGGTGGACAAGGGCCTGATCCTGGTGGCGGACAGCATCCGCCAGTTCGACTTTCTCTTCGAAGACTTCCCGCAAGAGTGGATCGACCGCATGGCCGCCACCTGGCCCGGGCCGAATACCTGGCTGGTGCCCCATCAGGACTTGCTGCCGGAATGGGTGACAGGTGTGCATGACACGGTGGCGCTGCGGGTGACGGACCATCCGCTGGTGCGGGACTTGTGCTCGCTGGTGGGGCCGTTGATTTCCACCTCGGCCAACCCTCAGGGTCGCCCGGCTGCGCGTACGCGGATTCGCGTGGAGCAGTACTTCCGTGGCCAGGTGGACCTGGTGTTGGGCGGCGCCCTGGGGGGGCGCAAGAACCCCAGCCTGATTCGCGACCTGGTGACCGGCGAGGTTGTGCGGCCTTCCTGAGACCGAGGTGCGGCCATCGCGGGCAAGCCCGGCTCCCACCCCTGATCCGCGTCATTCATGACAACGCGGTCAAATGTGGGAGCCGGGCTTGCCCGCGATGAGGCCCTTATAGACTCCAGATATCGATTGGCTTACGGCAGCAGAATGGTCGACCCCGTCGTGCGCCGTGCCGACAACTCAGTCTGCGCCTTGGCTGCCTCTGCCAGCGAGTACCGCTGGTTGATATCAATGCGCACCTTGCCGCTCTTGATCATCGAGAACAGGTCATCGGCCATCGCCTGCAGGTTCTGCGGGTTGTTGGCATAGGTCGCCAAGGTCGGCCGGGTGACGTACAGCGAGCCCTTGGCCGACAGGATCCCCAGGTTCACCCCATCCACCGCGCCTGACGCATTGCCGAAGCTCACCACCAGCCCACGGGGCGCCACGCTGTCCAGCGAGGTCAGCCAGGTGTCCTTGCCAACACCGTCATACACCACCGGCACCTTTTTGCCGTCGGTCAATTCCAGCACGCGCTGGGCGACGTTTTCCTTGCTGTAGTCGATGGTTTCCCAGGCGCCGAGGGATTTGGCCAGGGCAGCTTTTTCCGGCGAGCTCACCGTTCCGATCAGCTTGACGCCCAGGGCCTTCGCCCACTGGCACGCCAGGGAGCCTACGCCGCCGGCAGCCGCGTGGAACAAGATGGTTTCACCGCCTTTGAGTTCATAGGTCTGTCGCAGCAGATACTGCACGGTCAGGCCCTTGAGCATGGCGCCGGCGGCCTGTTCGAAGCTGATATCGTCCGGCAAGTGCACCAGGTTGGCGGCGGGCAACACATGCAATTGGCTGTAGGCGCCCAACGGGCCACTGCCGTAGGCCACGCGGTCGCCGACTTTGAATTGGGTGACTTCACTGCCGACGGCATCGACCACGCCGGCGCCTTCTGCGCCCAGCCCCGATGGCAAGGCCGGCGGCGCGTACAGGCCGCTGCGGAAATAGGTGTCGATGAAGTTCAGGCCGATCGCCTCGTTACGCACGCGAACCTGCTGCGGGCCAGGCTCGGCCGGCGTGTAGTCCACATACTCAAGCACTTCGGGGCCGCCATGGGCGCTGAACTGGATACGTTTGGCCATCTGCACTTCTCCTGGGTTCGAATCGCGTAGCCCCCTATCGGACTCCTAAGCTTGATCTTCGTCAACTGCGACGCACGTAGGTGCGGTGTTATCCTGTGCGCCCATTTGCCGCCGACGCCCAATGGCCTCGCGTAGCTTTGCCCGATCAAGGTGATGCCATGACTACCCGCACCGAGGCTGTAAAGGCCTACCTGCTTGACCTGCAAGACCGCATTTGCAGCGCCCTGGAAACCTTCGAGACGGACACTCGCTTTATCGAAGACGCCTGGACCCGGCCTGCCGGCGGCGGCGGTCGCACTCGTGTGATCGAGAACGGTACGGTGATCGAAAAAGGCGGCGTTAACTTTTCCCATGTGTTTGGCAGCGGCCTGCCACCGTCTGCCAGTGCGCATCGGCCCGAGCTGGCCGGGCGTGGTTTCGAGGCCCTGGGCGTGTCGCTGGTGATCCACCCGCACAACCCTCATGTGCCGACGTCCCACGCCAACGTGCGGTTTTTCATCGCAGAAAAAGAAGGCGAAGAACCGGTGTGGTGGTTCGGCGGTGGCTTCGACCTCACGCCTTACTACGGCAACGAAGAAGACTGCATCCACTGGCACCGCGTGGCCGAGCAGGCCTGTGCGCCGTTCGGTCCTGAGGTGTATTCGCGCTACAAAGCGTGGTGCGACACTTACTTCCACATCAAGCACCGCAATGAACCGCGCGGTATCGGCGGCCTGTTTTTCGATGACCTGAACGAGTGGGGCTTCGACACCTGCTTCGCCTTCATCCGTGCCATCGGCGATGCCTACCTCGACGCCTACCTGCCGATCGTGCAGCGCCGCAAGGCCATCGCCTACACCGAGCAACAGCGCGAATTCCAGGAATTTCGCCGGGGCCGCTACGTTGAATTCAACCTGGTCTACGACCGTGGCACCTTGTTCGGGTTGCAGTCGGGCGGGCGTACCGAGTCGATCCTGATGTCGCTGCCGCCGCAAGTGCGCTGGAGCTACGACTGGAAGGCCGAGGCCGGCAGTGAAGAAGCACGCCTCACCGACTACTTCCTGCAAGACCGTGACTGGCTGGGCCTTGACGCGCCCAAGGCAGCTGTCTGATGGACCGTTATGTGGTGTTCGGCAACCCCATCGGCCACAGCAAGTCGCCGCTGATCCACCGCATGTTCGCCGAGCAGACCGGCGAGCAACTGGACTACAGCACCCTGCTGGCGCCGTTGGAGGATTTCATCGGCTGTGCCCGTGAGTTCTTTCAGCAGGGCCGTGGCGCCAACGTCACCGTGCCGTTCAAGGAAGACGCCTACCGACTGGCCGACACCCTGACCGAGCGCGCCCAACGTGCCGGCGCGGTGAACACCTTGAGCAAGCTGGCAGACGGCAGCCTGTTGGGCGACAACACCGATGGCGCCGGCCTGGTGCGCGATCTCACCATCAACGCCGGGCTGAGCCTGCAAGGCAAACGCATCCTGCTGCTGGGCGCGGGTGGTGCGGTGCGTGGCGCGCTGGAACCGTTGCTGGCCGAGCAGCCGGGCTCGCTGATCATCGCCAACCGCACCGTGGAAAAGGCCGAATTGCTCGCCGAGCTGTTCGACGACCTGGGCCCGGTATCTGCCAGCGGTTTCGACTGGCTGCGTGAGCCGGTGGACGTGATCATCAACGCCACGTCCGCCAGCCTGTCAGGCGATGTACCGCCGATTGCGGGTAGCCTGATCGAGCCGGGCAAGACCTTTTGCTACGACATGATGTACGCCAAGGAACCGACCGCGTTCTGCCGTTGGGCGACGGAGCACGGTGCAGCGGTGGCGATGGATGGCCTGGGCATGCTGGTGGAACAGGCGGCGGAAGCCTTCTACCTGTGGCGCGGCGTGCGCCCGGATTCGGCGCCTGTATTGGCTGAACTTCGCCGCCAGTTGATCTGACACTGATCCGAATGTGGGAGGGGGCTTGCCCCCGATGAGGGAGTGTCAGTTGATACATCCATGGCTGACACACCGCTATCGGGGGCAAGCCCCCTCCCACATTGTTGATCGTTTTCAGTCTTGGAACTGGATGGGGCAGTTGTCGGCCCCTTCCAGTTTCCTCAACTCTTCCATCACCTGCGGCCGAGCCCGGCGCAAGGTCAAACTACGTCCCAATCCACGTAGTCGCCGCGCTTCCTGGTGCAGCATCTCCACCCCGGAATAGTCGATAAAGTTGATCTGCTGCGCCTCGATCACCACCCGCTCGCCCTGCAGGCTTTGCAGACGCGCTTGCAGGTAATGGCTGGCGCCGAAAAAGATCGAGCCGCCCACCCGCAGCACATCCTCATCGCCATCTCGCCACTGTTGTACCCGTGGCTGGGAGGTGCGCTTGAGGTAGAAAAACAGCGACGCCAGCACGCCTGCATAAATGGCGGTTTGCAGCTCCAGCAACAAGGTGGCCACACACGTCAAGCTCATCACCACAAACTCGGCGCGACTGACGCGGAACAGCGCACGAATGCCGCGACGGTCCACCAGCCCCCAACTGATCAGCAAGATGCTCGCGGCCATGCTCGGGATCGGAATATGGGCGATCAGGGCCGCGCCAAATAACGCGAACAACGCCACCCATAACGCGGAAAACACCCCGGCCAACGGCGAGCAGGCGCCCGCCTCGTAGCTGAGGCCGGAACGTGTGAACGAGCCGGCTGACAGGTAGCCGGAGAAAAATCCGCCCACGATATTGGATAGACCCTGTGCACGGACTTCCTGGTTAGCGTCGAGCAATTGCTGTGAGCGCGCCGACAACGAGCGGGCAATCGACAGGCTGGTCACCAACCCGAGCATGCCCACCGCCACGGCGCTCGGCAGCAGGCGCAGGAGCATGTCCAGGTCCATCGGCAACGGGCTGAACGGCGGCAGTTTGCCCACAAACGAACTGACCAGCGCTACGTGCCCGAACATCGCTGGCCACAGCCACGCCACCAGGCTGCCCAGTGCCAGCGCAATCAACAGCGTTGGCCAGCGAGGCACCAGGTACTTGAGCAGCGCGCCGACCAGCAACGTGCCAAACCCCAGTAAGAGGGACGCGTGGTCCCATTCGCCGCTGTGATGGATCAGTGCCAACAAGCTATTGATGGCGGTGGCCTGGCTTGGCAGATCCAGCCCCATCAGGTTGGGCAACTGGCCGAGGGCGATCACCACGGCGGCACCCAAGGTGAACCCGAGCACCACCGAGTGCGATACAAAATTTACCAACGCGCCGAAGCGCAGCATGCCCAACAGCCACTGGAAAACGCCGGCGAGGAAGGTCAGTAGCAGGATCAGGGTGATGTAGTCCTGTGACCCCGGCACGGCCAATGGACTGACGCTGGCGTACAGCACAATGGAAATCGCCGCCGTGGGCCCGCAGATCAAGTGCCAGGACGAACCCCAGAGGCAAGCGATCAGTACCGGGATGATCGCGGCGTACAGGCCGTACTCGGGTGGGAGACCGGCAATCAGCGCGTAGGCAATCGACTGTGGCAGGGCGAGGACTGCGCCACTGAGGCCGACGATTGCATCCCGGCCGACGCTGGCACGGGTTTGGCGCGGGAGCCAGCTGAGGAAGGGAAAAAGTGTGTGGCGGTTGGGCCGGGGCATCGCGGACTCGGATCGGAAGGTTTGCATCAGAGTATCAGTACACACAGGGCCTATGTGGGAGGGGGCTTGCCCCCGATGAGGGTGTGTCAGTTGATACATCCATGGCTGAGACACCGCTATCGGGGGCAAGCCCCCTCCCACATTTGAATTGCATCAGGCCTCAGAGTCTGGCTTTAACTGCAGGGAGTGCGTCTTGGCCGTCCAGTGTTTTTACACCCTCAAGCCACTTATCCAATACCGCCGGATTGGCCTTGATCCACGCCTTCGCCGCATCGGCGTTGCTGACCTTGTTGTTGGCGACCTCGGCCATGATGCCGTTCTCCATCTCCTGGGTAAAACTCAGGTTGGTCAGCAGTTTTCCTACGTTCGGGCAGGCCTGTGCGTAACCCTTGCGGGTCAAGGTATACACGCTGCCAGTGTCACCAAAGTATTTCTCGCCACCCTTGAGGTAGCGCATTTTCAACTGCACGTTCATCGGATGCGGGGTCCAGCCGAGGAAGGTGACGAATTTCTGTTTCTTCACCGCTCGCGACACTTCGGCCAGCATCGCCTGTTCGCTGGACTCGACCAGCTTCCACTGGCCCAGGTCGAAGTCGTTCTTCTTGATGATTTCCTGCAACGAGATATTTGCCGGCGCGCCGGAGCCGATGCCGTAGATCTTCTTGTCGAACTTGTCGGCAAACTTGTTCAGGTCGGCAAAATCATGCACCCCGGCGTCCCACACATAGTCGGGCACAGCGAGAGTGAACTCGGTGCCGTCGAGGTTTTTCGCCAGTTGCACCACATCGCCATTGGCCACGAACTTGTCGTAGAAGCCCTGCTGCGCCGGCATCCAGTTGCCGAGGAACACGTCCACCTGGCCGTCCTTGAGCCCGCCGAAGGTGATCGGCACCGCCAGGGTGTCCACCTTCGGTTTGTAGCCCATGCCGGTCAGCAGGAAACCGGCGATGGCGTTGGTGGCTGCGATATCGCTCCAGCCCGGATCGGCCATTTTTACCGTTTCACAACTGGCGTCCGCGTACACGTTGGCGCTGGTCAGTACCAACAGGCTCAACATCACAGTCAACTTTTGCATGGCCTTCCCTCTGTATTTATTGGTTTTGGCAGGGTTGTGGATAACGTGCCTTGCGCTCCAGGTCGTCGAGGTCGATATGGTTGCGCATGTATTGCTGACTGGCGTCCACCAGTGGCTGGTGATCCCAGCTCTTCAGCTTGCCCTGGGTGAGTGCCTCGAATACCAGGCGACGACGGCGTTGGCTGGCGAGTACCTGCTGGTGGATCGCCGGGATGTCCCATTTGGCCCGCGCCTCACTCAAAAACGCCTCGAACAGTGGCCGGTGTTCCGGTGACTGGCTGAGGTTCTCCCGCTCGTGCGGGTCGTTGTGCACATCGAACAGTAGACAAGGGTCGTCTTCGCTGTAGATGAATTTGTAGGCGCCTCGGCGAATCATCATCAGCGGGCTGATGGTGCCTTCGGCCATGTATTCGCCGAACACTTCGTCGTGCCCGCCCTGCCCTTGCAAGTGCGGGACCAGCGAGCGGCCGTCCAGCGGCAGGCGCGGGTCCAGTTCGCCGCCGGCCAGTTCCACCAGGGTCGGCAGCAGGTCGGCGGTGGACACGGCTTGCGTCACTCGACCCGCCGCGAATTGCCCCGGCGCACTGACCAGCAGCGGTACGCGCGCGGCCATTTCGAACCAGTGCATTTTGTACCAGAGCCCGCGCTCGCCGAGCATGTCACCGTGGTCGCCGGAGAAGATGATGATGGTGTCATCGGCCAGGCCGGTGTCTTCCAGGGTCTGCAGCAGCTTGCCGACATTGCTGTCGATGTAGCTGCACGCGCCGAAGTAGGCGCGGCGCGCATCGCGGATCTTATCCACGGGCAGCGGTTTGTCCCACAGGTCGTAGACCTTGAGCAGGCGCTGGGAGTGGGGGTCGAGATCAGCCTGGGCAGGCGTTGCAGGCAGGGGGATGTCGGCGTCGTCGTACAGGTCCCAGAACGGCTTGGGAATGGTGTACGGGTCGTGCGGGTGGGTCATCGATACCGTGAGGCAGAACGGTCGTTCGCCGTCTTCGCGGATATGGTCGAACAGGTATTGCCGGGCCTTGAACACCACCTCTTCGTCGAAATCCAGCTGGTTGGTGCGCACGCACGGGCCGGCTTGCAGCACCGACGACATGTTGTGGTACCAGGTGGGGCGCACGTGCGGCTCGTCCCAGTTCACCGCCCAGCCATAGTCGGCGGGGTAGATGTCGCTGGTCAGGCGTTCTTCGTAACCGTGCAGTTGGTCGGGGCCGCAGAAGTGCATCTTGCCCGACAGCGCGGTGCGGTAGCCGAGGCGGCGCAGGTAGTGAGCGTAGGTCGGCACGTCGGCGGGGAAATCGGCGGCGTTGTCGTAGGCGCCGATCTTGCTCGGCAACTGGCCGCTGACCAAGGTAAAGCGCGACGGTGCGCACAGCGGGCTGTTGCAGTACGCGGCATCGAACACCACGCCCTGTGCGGCGAGGCGGCTCAGGTTGGGCAATTTGATGGGGGAAGGTCCGTAGAACGGCAACATCGGCGCGGCCATTTGATCGGCCATGATGAAAAGAATGTTCTTGCGCTTCATGATCTATCGGCATTCCATAGGCGGTGTTTATGCGAATGAGCATGCAGCCCATGGAAAATGGGGTAAAGCCCATGAAAAGCAATGTCTAGGATAAGCACCGCTTATGTATGAAGCCCTTGGCGACCTGTCCCTCGATCTGCTGCGCGCGTTCGAAGCCGCAGCGCGCCACCGCAGTTTTACCGCCGCTGCCATGGAACTGGGCACCACCCAGCCCGCGATCAGCCAGCAGATCAAGCGCCTGGAAGAACAACTGACGATCCGCCTGTTTGATCGCATCTACCGTGGCATTGAGTTGACCGATGCCGGCGCCCTGTTGTTCGAGCATGTGCAGGGCGGTTTGCAGGGCATCAACCAGGGACTGAGCCTGATCACCCAGCAGGATCAGCATGAAGTGCTGCAAGTGGCGACCGACTTCGCCTTCGCCGCTTATTGGTTGATGCCGCGTTTGCACCGCTTCCACCAGGCCAACCCTCAGGTGGACGTCAGCCTGGTGACCAGCGAACGCAACCACGCGACCTTGCGCAGCGATATTGATGTGGCGGTGCTGTTTGGCGACGGCCGTTTCAAGCAGGGCGATAGCCTGTGGCTGTTCAACGAGGAAGTGTTCCCGGTGTGCAGCCCGCAGTGGCTCAAAGAACAGGCCACGCCACTGACTAAGCAAAATTTGCACGATTTTCCGTTGTTGCACCTGCGCCAGGAAAACAACAGCCAGTGGTTCGACTGGAGTGGCGTGTTTCGCGAACTGGGCATCACCACTGCGCCTACTCCCGGCCAGCTGCGCTTCGATAACTACACCCTGTTGATCCAGGCTGCGATTGCCGGCCAGGGCGTGGCCATCGGCTGGCGCCATCTGGTGGATAACCTGCTGGAGCAGAACTGGCTGTGCCGACCGATCCACGACACGGTGATCTCGCGTTTCGGCTATTACGTGGTGCAACCCCAGCGCAAACGCCGAGGGCAGTTGGTGGAGCGGTTTGTCGACTGGCTGGTGGCCGAGCAAGCCAGCAGCGCGCAGTCGCTGACCGGACTGGCCCTGCCATCGATTGCGGTCTAGCATCTGGCGCATATTGGATCCGGAGTCCGTCATGCAACGTATCAAGGGCTATCACGCCCATATCTACTTCGACGCGAACACTATCGAACAGGCACGCACCTTGTGCGAAGACGCTGCCAAACTGTTCCCGCTGCGCATGGGCCGTGTGCACGAGCGGCCTGTAGGGCCGCACCCGGACTGGAGCTGCCAGTTGGCGTTCGACCCGGAATACATCGGTGTGGTGCTGCCGTGGCTGGTGATCCATCGCAATGGCCTGGTGGTGTTCCTGCACCCCGATACCGGCGATGACCTGAAGGACCACACGGACTATGCCGTCTGGATGGGGGCGATGCGGGAGCTGAACTTGTCAGCCTTTTCTTAAATTAAATCCCTAAATATGGGATTGATATTTATATATTGAGACTTCATCCGCCGTAGGTTTATATTCGCTGCATCCGCTCAGAACGCAGGTGAAGCGATGCAGGCGCAATTGATCGCGCTCGATTGGGGTACCAGTTCCCTTCGTGCTTATAAACTCGGCCCCGCCGGCGCAGTGCTGGAACAGCGCTCGCTGGCGTGGGGCATCATGCATTTGCCCAATGAACCCCGGGACATTGCTGGCGTGCGTTGCAGCGATGGCTTCGAGTTGGCGTTCGATGCGGCGTGTGGTGACTGGCTCGACGCCGAGCCCGGTTTGCCAGTGATTGCCTGCGGCATGGTCGGCAGTGCCCAGGGCTGGAGCGAAGCGGCTTATCGCAACACCCCTGTCGATGTCGCCAGCCTTGGCCAGGCGCTGCATAAGGTGCGCAGCCTGCGTGGCGTGGATGTGCATATCGTGCCGGGCGTGATCGAGCAGATCGGCTTGCCCAACGTGATGCGCGGCGAAGAAACCCAAGTGCTGGGCGTGCTTCAAGAGCTGGGCACCGATGGGTTGATCGGCCTGCCCGGCAGCCATTCCAAGTGGGTCGAGGTGGTCGATGGCTGCATCACTCACTTCGACACCTTCATGACCGGCGAGCTGTTTGCGGTGTTGAGCAAGCACAGCATCCTCGGGCGTACCCAACAACAATCCGCACAATTCCAGGCTGACGCCTTTGACCGCGGCGTGCAGGTGGCGCTGTCCAAAGACGGCGAGCGCGGCGTGCTGTCGACGCTTTTCAGTGCGCGCACCCTGGGCCTCACCGCCGAACTCACTGCCGAGCAGCAGCCCGATTACCTCTCCGGCTTGCTCATCGGCCATGAACTCGCCGGCCTGCCCGGCAGTGCCCGGCACAAGCCGATCATCCTGGTCGGCGCCGCGCCCCTCTGCGCCCGCTATCAACGCGCCCTCGCCCTCTGCGGCTTCGCCCACGTCAGCCTGGCGCAGGAAGCCACCGAGCGCGGGCTGTGGCAATTGGCGGTGGCATCCGGGCTCACTCAACCTGTACTGGAGGCCTGACATGCTCAAGCACGCACTCGCACAAAACGGTTTGATCGCGATTCTGCGCGGCATCCGCCCGGACGAAGCCCAGGCCGTCGGCCAGGTGTTGTACGAGGCCGGGTTTCGTGTGATCGAAGTCCCGCTGAATTCGCCCGATCCTTACACCAGCATCCGCACCCTGCGCGACAGCCTGCCCGCCGATTGCCTGATCGGCGCCGGCACGGTGTTGCTGCCTGAGCAGGTCGAGCAGGTGAAGGCGGCCGGTGGCCAGGTGATCGTGATGCCCCACAGCGATGCCAAGGTGCTGCGAGCGGCGAAAGCCGCAGGCCTGTTCCTGTCGCCAGGTGTGGCGACACCGACCGAAGCTTTCGCCGCCCTGGCCGAAGGTGCTGATGTGCTGAAGCTGTTCCCCGCCGAGCAGATGGGCCCGGCGGTGATCAAGGCGTGGCTGGCGGTACTGCCGGCAGGCACCTTGCTGCTGCCGGTCGGCGGCATTACCCCGGACAACATGCAGGTGTTTGTCGATGCCGGCGCCAAAGGGTTCGGGCTGGGTTCCGGGTTGTTCAAACCGGGTATGACAGTGGATCAGGTAGCGAGCCGTGCCCAGGCTTATGTCGCCGCCTGGAAAGTCCTGAGCTGACATCAAGTTCCGCGCCCCTGGCGCTGCATCTATAAGAGAGACAAGAGATGAAAATCACCAAACTGACGACCTTTATCGTCCCGCCGCGCTGGTGCTTCCTCAAGGTCGAGAC
Source organism: Pseudomonas extremorientalis (assembly GCF_024584605.1). Classification (NCBI taxonomy): domain Bacteria; kingdom Pseudomonadati; phylum Pseudomonadota; class Gammaproteobacteria; order Pseudomonadales; family Pseudomonadaceae; genus Pseudomonas; species Pseudomonas extremorientalis. The sequence continues at coordinate 34,657 of NZ_CP089519.1, forward strand.
CGACCAGGGCGTGACCGGCTGGGGTGAGCCCGTGGTCGAAGGCCGCGCCCATACCGTGGCGGCAGCGGTCGAAGAACTGTCCGACTACCTGATCGGCAAAGACCCGCGCAACATCGAAGACATCTGGACCGTGCTCTATCGCGGCGGCTTCTATCGCGGCGGCGCGGTGCACATGAGCGCCCTCGCCGGTATCGACCAGGCGCTGTGGGACATCAAGGGCAAGGCCCTCGGCGTGTCCGTCAGCGACTTGCTCGGCGGCCAGGTGCGCGACAAGATCCGCGTGTACTCGTGGATCGGTGGTGACCGCCCAGCCGACACCGCCCGCGCTGCCAAAGAGGCTGTGGCTCGAGGCTTCACCGCGGTGAAGATGAATGGCACCGAAGAACTGCAATTCGTCGACAGCTTCGAAAAGGTCGACCTGGCCCTGGCAAACGTCGCCGCTGTGCGTGATGCGGTCGGCCCCAACGTCGGCATCGGCGTCGACTTCCATGGCCGTGTGCACAAGCCCATGGCCAAGGTGCTGATGAAGGAGCTGGATCCGTACAAGCTGATGTTTATCGAAGAGCCGGTGCTCAGCGAAAACTACGAAGCGCTCAAGGAGCTTGCGCCGCTGACCAGCACCCCGATTGCCCTGGGCGAGCGCCTGTTCTCGCGCTGGGACTTCAAGCGTGTGCTCAGCGAAGGCTATGTCGACATCATCCAGCCCGATGCTTCCCACGCGGGTGGCATCACCGAAACCCGCAAGATCGCCAACATGGCCGAGGCCTATGACGTGGCCCTGGCACTGCACTGCCCGCTGGGTCCGATTGCACTGGCGGCGTGTTTGCAACTGGATGCGGTCTGCTACAACGCGTTTATCCAGGAGCAAAGCCTGGGCATTCACTACAACGAGAGCAATGACCTGCTCGACTACGTGCGCGACCCCGGTGTGTTCGACTATGACCAGGGCTTCGTGAAGATCCCCAACGGGCCGGGGCTGGGCATCGAGATCAATGAGGAATACGTGATCGAGCGCGCGGCCATCGGCCACCGCTGGCGCAACCCGATCTGGCGGCATGCCGACGGCAGCTTCGCCGAGTGGTAAGCACCCTGTAGGAGCCGGGATGCCGGCTCCTGCAAGCCCTCAATAAACATAAGAAGAGGCAACCCCCATGCACCCTGAATCCTTCACCGGGCAGGCGTCTTTAGTCACGCCTACCAAAAAGCGTTTTTTCATCATGGTGCTGCTGTTCATCACCGTGGTGATCAATTACCTCGACCGCAGCAACCTGTCGATTGCCGCCCCGGCGCTGACCAGCGAACTGGGCATCGACCCGGTTCAGGTCGGGCTGATTTTCTCCGCGTTCGGCTGGACCTACGCAGCCATGCAGATCCCTGGCGGCTGGCTGGTGGACCGCGTGCCGCCGCGCATTCTCTATACCGCCGCGCTGATCTTGTGGTCCATCGCCACCGTGATGCTCGGCTTCGCTGCCAGCTTTATCGCGTTGTTCGTGCTGCGCATGGCGGTGGGTGCCCTGGAAGCCCCGGCGTATCCGATCAACAGCCGCGTGGTCACCACCTGGTTTCCCGAGCGCGAACGCGCCACGGCGATTGGCTTCTACACCTCCGGGCAGTTTGTCGGGCTGGCATTCCTCACGCCGGTACTGGCCTGGCTGCAACACGCCTTCGGCTGGCACATGGTGTTTGTCGTCACCGGTGGCGTTGGCATCCTGTGGGGGATCATCTGGTACGCGGTGTATCGCGAGCCGAAGGATTTCAAAGGCGCCAACGCCGCTGAAATCGAGCTGATCCGCGAAGGCGGCGGCCTGGTGGACATGCAGGAAAAAACCGCCAAGGCCCCGTTCAGCTGGGTCGACCTGGGGATCGTGCTGAGCAAGCGCAAACTCTGGGGCATCTACCTGGGGCAGTTCTGCCTGAATTCCACGCTGTGGTTTTTCCTGACGTGGTTCCCCACCTACCTGGTGAAATATCGCGGGATGGACTTCATCAAGTCCGGCCTGCTGGCATCGTTGCCGTTCCTGGCGGCGTTTGTCGGCGTGCTGTGTTCCGGGATCTTTTCCGACTGGCTGATTCGTCGCGGCGCGTCGGTGGGGGTTGCGCGCAAGTTGCCGATCATTGGCGGGCTGCTGATTTCCACGGCGATCATCGGCGCCAACTATGTGGACTCGACGGCCTGGGTGATTGCGTTCCTGGCGGTGGCGTTCTTTGGCAATGGCCTGGCGTCGATTACCTGGTCGCTGGTGTCGACCCTGGCACCGGCGCGCCTGTTGGGGCTGACCGGTGGGGTGTTCAACTTCATCGGCAACCTGTCGGCGATTGCCACACCGATTGTGATCGGCTTTTTGGCCAGCGGTGATTCGTTTGCGCCGGCGATTACCTACATCGCGGTGCTTGCCCTGCTCGGGGCGCTTTCCTACGTGTTGCTGGTGGGTAAAGTCGAGCGCATCCAGCTGAATGAATAGCCTGCGGTGAAAGCGCTCGCCACAATATTATCGTTGGGGCCTAGTTGAGCACGCCGTCGAGGATCTCGTAGACGATGCCCGTGCCCACCGCAATCAACACCACATCCGGCCCCGAACGGCGCCACTCATAACCCGGGTACACCGGCAGGCGCGCCAGGGCACGGTTGTCGAGGCGTTCGCCGTAGTAACCACGGGGCAACGGCTGGCCACGTACCAGGCGCACGTTGGGGGGTGGCGGTGCGCCTCGGGCGAACTGGCCGTGGTTGTCATGGATGATCTGGCGTACCGGGCCGAAGTCCTGGGGCGGGCCGCCGCGGCGGTTGTCCTGCGGGCCGCGATGGTCGTCGCCATGTTGTTCGTGCTGGCCTTGCGGGCCGCCATGGTCGGGGCCGCCTTGGTCATAAGGCGCGGCTTGCACCAGCGCGCTGGCGCCAAGCACCAGCACGCCTAGGCCTGCGATCACGGATCTGGGCATTTTCATCGGGTCTTCCTCAGGGCACACAAACAAAAAAGGGACCTCGAACGAGGTTCGAAATCCCTTGGTCTTGCTGTTTAGGCCGTGCCCGAGCAGGTTGATTCCTCTGTATCAGGAACTTTACCTACCGCTTACGGGGGCCTTACTTACGGGCGTTACGCACGCCTTCCGACAGTGCCGCACACAGGCTCAACACGCCGTCGATGGCTTGCTGGTCGTTCTTGGCATTGGCGATGTGATCGATCAGCGCCGAACCCACCACCACACCGTCGGCCAGGCGGGCGATGGCCGCCGCTTGTTCCGGTGTGCGGATACCAAAGCCGATGCTGATCGGCAGGTCGGTGTGGCGGCGCAGACGGGTCACGGCTTCTTCGACGTGTTCCAGGGTCGCCGCACCGGCACCGGTCACGCCGGCGACCGAAACGTAATACACGAAGCCGGAGCTGCCGTTGAGCACGGTAGGCAGGCGTACGTCGTCGGTGGTCGGTGTGGTCAGGCGGATAAAGTCGATGCCTGCGGCCTGGGCCGGGTCGCACAGCTCGCCGTTATGCTCGGGCGGCATGTCGACCACGATCAGGCCGTCGACCCCGGCTTCCTTGGCGTCGGCGATGAACTTCGGTACGCCGTATTTGTGGATCGGGTTGAAGTAGCCCATCAACACCAGCGGCGTGTCGTTGTTGTCCTGGCGGAACTCGCGGACCATCTGCAGGGTTTTCACCAGGTTCTGTCTGGCATTCAACGCACGGATGTTGGCCAGCTGAATGGCCGGGCCGTCCGCCATCGGATCGGTGAAGGGCATGCCCAGCTCGATCACATCGGCACCGGCGGCCGGAAGGCCTTTGAGGATCGCCAGGGAGGTGTCATAGCCAGGGTCGCCAGCGGTGACGAAGGTTACCAGGGCGGCACGGTTCTGTTCTTTCAGCTGGGCGAAGCGGGTGTGCAGGCGGCTCATCAGTGTTTCTCCTGCTGCGACTGTTCCATATGGTGCATGACGGTTTGCATATCTTTATCGCCACGACCCGACAGGTTGATCACCATCAGGTGATCCTTCGGCAGGGTCGGGGCGCGCTTGAACACTTCGGCCAGGGCGTGGGCGCTTTCCAGGGCCGGAATGATCCCTTCCAGGCGGCAGCATTTGTGGAAGGCATCGAGGGCTTCGTCATCGGTCACCGAGGTGTACTGGACGCGGCCGATGTCATGCAACCAGGCGTGTTCCGGGCCGATGCCGGGGTAATCCAGGCCGGCAGAGATGGAGTGGGCGTCGATGATCTGGCCATCGTCGTCCTGCAGCAGGAAAGTACGGTTGCCGTGCAGTACGCCAGGTACGCCACCGTTGAGGCTGGCGGCGTGCTTGCCGGTTTCGATGCCGTGGCCGGCGGCTTCAACGCCGATGATCTCCACGCTCGTGTCATCCAGGAACGGGTGGAACAGACCCATGGCGTTGGACCCCCCGCCGATGCACGCCACCAGGCTGTCCGGCAGGCGGCCTTCCTGGGCTTGCAGTTGGTCGCGGGTTTCCTTGCCGATCACGGCCTGGAAGTCGCGCACCATGGCCGGGTACGGGTGCGGGCCGGCCACGGTGCCGATCAGGTAGAAGGTGCTGTCGACGTTGGTTACCCAGTCACGCAGGGCTTCGTTCATCGCGTCCTTGAGGGTGCCGGTGCCGGCGACCACCGGGATCACTTCGGCGCCCAGCAGCTTCATCCGGAACACGTTGGCCTGTTGGCGCTCGATATCAGTGGTGCCCATATAGATCACGCATTGCAGGCCAAAGCGCGCAGCCACGGTGGCAGTCGCCACGCCGTGCATGCCGGCGCCGGTCTCGGCGATGATGCGTTTCTTGCCCATGCGCCGCGCCAGCAGGATCTGGCCGATGCAGTTGTTGATTTTGTGTGCGCCGGTGTGGTTCAGCTCTTCGCGCTTGAGGTAGATCTTGGCGCCGCCGCAGAACTCGGTCAGGCGCTCGGCAAAATACAACGGGCTTGGACGACCGACGTAGTCACGTTGGAAGTAGGCCAATTCCTCGTTGAACGCCGGATCGATCTTGGCCGCTTCGTATTCGCGGGCCAGGTCGAGGATCAACGGCATCAGGGTTTCAGCGACGTAACGGCCGCCGAACGCGCCGAACAGGCCGTTGATGTCTGGGCCGTTGCGTAGATCGGTCTGGGACTGAGTCATGGGACACTCCAGGAGAGAATGGGTGTAGGAAGCAATGAGGGCCACTCTACCCCTGACGTCCTGCGCTGAAAACCGATAAGATCGCCGCAACCTGTCAGGAAAACTCACAAATGAGTCGAGACCTTCCACCCCTCAATGCCTTGCGTGCCTTTGAAGCCACCGCCCGTTTGAACAGCGTCAGCCAGGCAGCCGAGCAATTGCATGTGACCCATGGTGCGGTAAGCCGGCAATTGAAAGTGCTGGAAGAGCACTTGGGCGTGAGTTTGTTCGTCAAGGAGGGGCGCGGCCTTAAACTCACAGATGCCGGTACTCGTTTACGTGACGCCAGTGCCGAGGCGTTCGAGCGGCTGAGGGACGTGTGCGCCGAACTGACCCAGAGCAGTGCCGACGCACCGTTCGTGCTGGGTTGCTCGGGCAGCTTGCTGGCGCGCTGGCTGATCCCGCGCCTGGGTCGCTTGAACGCGGACCTGCCGGACCTGCGCCTGCATCTGTCGGCGGGTGACGGTGACCTCGACCCGCGCCGCCCCGGCCTGGATGCCCTGTTGGTGTTCGCCGAGCCACCCTGGCCTGCGGATATGCAGGTGTATGAACTGGCCAGCGAACGCATCGGCCCGGTGATGAGCCCGCGTTTTGCCGGCTACGAGCGGCTGCGCCGGGCACCCGCGTCGGCGTTGTGTGGTGAAGCGCTGTTGCACACCACCTCACGTCCGCAAGCCTGGCCCAGTTGGGCGCGGCAACACGGCATCGAACCCGGCGCGTTGAAACACGGCCAGGGGTTTGAGCATTTGTATTATTTGCTGGAGGCGGCAGTGGCCGGGCTGGGCGTTGCGATTGCGCCAGAACCGCTGGTGGTCGAAGACTTGCGCGCGGGTCGCCTGGTGGCGCCGTGGGGTTTCAGTGAAACCCCGGCGCACCTGGCGTTGTGGCTACCCAAGCGCGCCGCAGACGGACGCGCCGGGCAACTGGCGCAGTGGCTCAAGGCTGAGCTGTTGCGCCAGCCAGATTAGTCACCGCGCTTGCACAGCAGGTAGGCGGCCAGCAGGCCCAGTGCGCCTACGGCAACACCGGCTGTGGTCCATGGGTGTTCTTGTGCGTAGTCCCGGGTTGCGACACCGGTTTCGCGAATTTTGACTTTGCTTTCTTCGTAGGCATCGCTGATCAGGTGGCGGGAGTGCTTGAGGGCATTCTCGGCATTGCTTTTCAGGGCCTTCAAGGTTTTGCGCGATTCGTCAGACGCATCGTCCTTGAGGCTTTCCAGAGACTTGAGCAGGCTCGAAATCTCGGCTTCCATGCTTTCCAGCGACGCTTTGCGTAAAGAAGTGTTGGCCATGTGGACTCTCCTGAAGTGATTGAGTGGCGTGTGTAGATACCGACTGCGGCCGTTTCAGAAAGTGCAGTTAATCTGAACTTTCAGGTAGGAACGGTCGCCAGAAGCAGTACGAACATTGACTGCTACGCTTGCTTAACGACCCTTAGGAGAACTGCCATGAGTGATCATCACACCTACAAGAAAGTCGAATTGGTTGGCTCGTCGACCACCAGCATCGAAGACGCGATCAACAATGCCATTGCTGAAGCCAACAAGAGCATCAAGCATCTCGAGTGGTTTGAAGTGACTGAAACACGTGGCCATATCGAGAATGGCAAGGTTGCGCACTATCAGGTCACCCTCAAGGTAGGGTTCCGAATTGCCAGTAGTTGATCGCAGCGGTTGAACTTGCTGACTGGCCGATTGCCATAACCTGCGCTACAACCAATGGGTGCCGATGCCGCAAGCGTCGGCACGCTCTTTTTGATCAGCGCAAGGAAAGTAACGGATGAAGAAGTTCCTGTTAGCGGTAGGTTTGTTGAGCATTGCAGGCACAGCCCTGGCGGCGGGCAAGCCTTGTGAAGAGCTGAAAAGCGAGATTGCGGCGAAAATCGACGCCAAGGGCGCTTCGGGTTATTCGTTGGAAGTTGTGGATAAAGGCGCTGCAGCCGATGGCTACACGGTAGTCGGCAGCTGCGAAGCCGGTACCAAGGAAATCGCCTACAAGCGCGGTTAATCCCGTGTTGCAGACGTAAAAAACCGACGCGAGTGCGTCGGTTTTTTTTCGCCTGAGGGTTTTAGCCCTTCATCACTTGCGCCAGCAGTTCGTAGGAATGAATCCGATCGGCGTGCTCGTACAGGTCGCAGGTAAAGATCAGCTCATCGGCGCCGGTTTGTTCGATCAGCACCTCCAGCTTGGCGCGGATCTTTGCCGGGCTACCGACCATGGCGAGACCGAGGAAGCTGCCGACCGCGTCTTTTTCATGGGGCAGCCACAGGCCGTCCATGGTTTTCACCGGTGGGCGCTGCACCAGGCTTTGCCCGCGCATCAGCGCGAGGATGCGCTGGTAGACCGAGGTGGCGAGGTATTCAGCCTGTTCATCCGTATCTGCAGCGACCAGCGGAATGCCAAGCATCACGTAAGGCTTGTCCAGCACGGCCGAAGGCTTGAAGTGATTGCGATACACGCGAATCGCCTCATGCATCAGGCGCGGTGCGAAATGCGAGGCGAAGGCGTAAGGCAGACCGCGCTCACCTGCCAATTGCGCGCTGAACAGGCTGGAGCCCAGCAGCCAGACCGGTACGTTGGTGCCGGTACCGGGGACGGCGATCACCCGTTGGTCGGGGGTGCGTGGGCCGAGGTAGGCCATCAGCTCCGCCACATCTTCGGGGAAATCGTCGGCACTGCCGGAGCGCTCACGGCGCAGGGCGCGGGCGGTCATCTGGTCGGAGCCGGGTGCGCGGCCCAGGCCCAGGTCGATACGGCCGGGGTAGAGGCTTTCCAGGGTGCCGAACTGTTCGGCGATCACCAGTGGCGCATGGTTGGGCAGCATCACGCCGCCAGAGCCGACGCGGATCGTCGAGGTGCCACCGGCCAGGTAACCCAGCAGCACCGAGGTGGCCGAACTGGCGATACCGTCCATATTGTGGTGTTCAGCCACCCAGAAACGGGTGTAGCCAAACTTCTCTACATGCTGGGCCAGGTCCAGGGAATTGCGCAGTGACTGCGCCGGACTGCCGTTGGCGCGCACGGGCACCAGGTCGAGGGTCGAGAACTTTACGTCGGACAGCGATTTCATAAGCCTGCTTCTCCAAAGGGGCCGCAGGCTTTTTAGACGAACCAAAACCTGCCGCTTCATGTGCATGCTCTATGCAATGAGGGCATATACCCGAGATTCAATAGCAGGCCAGGAAATTTCCTACTGAATCGCTAGGTTTTTCTCACAAGATGAACTTTGCCGGGCCGACTATCCTCAGAACCCTTACTGACGCAAAACCACCGTTCGAGGAGACCGCTATGAGTATTGTTAAAAAAGCATCCGCGCATTGGGAAGGTGACCTGAAGACTGGCCTGGGCTCTATTTCCACGGAAACCGGCGTACTGCGTGAAGCGCCCTACGGCTTCAAGGCCCGTTTCGAGGGCGGCAAGGGCACCAACCCGGAAGAACTGATCGGTGCGGCCCACGCCGGCTGTTTCTCCATGGCGTTTTCCATGATTCTCGGCGATGCCGGGCTCAAGGCTGACAGCATTGATACCCAGGCCGAAGTGACTCTGGACCAGGTTGACGGTGGTTTTGCGATCACCGCTGTGCACCTGATCCTCAAGGCCAAGATTCCGGGCGCGAGCCAGGCGCAGTTCGATGAACTGAGCAAAAAAGCCAAGGAAGGATGCCCGGTGTCCAAAGTGCTGAACGCAAAAATCAGCCTGGATGCCACCTTGGTCAGCTGACACACCCCGTCCAATGTGGGAGGGGGCAAGCCCTCTTCCACATTTAGCCCTGCGTTAAATCAGAACTCGTGTTTTGTAAGTGTGGTCCTATTACCATGCAGCCTAGGCGCACACCCGTGCGCAATGCATTCAGGGAGCTTCACACATGAAACGTTTTGCCTTGGCGATCATCTGCGGTGTATTGGCCACATCGGCTGTGGCCGCGCCAAAAGACTGCGAAGAGCTCAGGAAGGAGATCGAGGTCAAGATCCAGGCCAACGCGGTTCCGTCCTACACTTTGGAGATTGTCAGCAAGGAAGAAGCCGACAAGCACGACAGTGCCATGGTCGTCGGCAGCTGTGAGAACGGCACTAAGGCCATTGTCTACCAGAAGAACAACGACTGATCAGATGCAGTTGACGCTGCGTTCCTCCGCGAGCAACTGACGCGCCGAATCGTACAACCGGATATTCGGCGTGAAGGCCAGCGAGCGTCCTTCCAGCACATAACGCTGGCCAGCCTGGAAGTGGTCATATTCCAGGGTCATGAAGCAGGTGCGATACATCATCTGGCTGAGCCCACCCAAACCGCCGCCGGCCGGGACTTCAAAGTCGAAGCGCACCATCAGTTCATGATGGCCGGGTGGCATTTGGAAGAAACGTCCGTCATCCAGGTTCTTGCCGTCCAGACGCTGCGCCATGACCAGCTTGGAACCCGGCGTCGGCGTAGTGAAATCGACCCACGCCTGTTGCGGATCCATCGGTGGTACGGGTGTTGTCGTGCAGGCGCTGAGGAACAAAGCGGCGACGGGTAACAAGAGCTGGCGCATGGCAGGCACTCAACGGGAAGATAGAATTGAGCCTGCTGCGACGGCGGCAGACTTCCTATGAGTATAAACACGTCGCGCCATGGAAAAATTCCGCCTGGGCGCGATAGTCTGGCGAGCAAATTACCCAGGAGCGGTCGGGGCATGGTCAGGCGTTTTCTTCCAGGGTTGATGGTTGTGCTGCTCAGCGGCTGTTCCAGTGTCAGCTATTACAGCCAGTTGGCCAGCGGTCAGTGGCAATTGCTGCGGGCCCGGGAGCCGGTGGCGCAGGTGATCGCCGACCCTTCCCGCCCACCGCTGTTGCGCGAACACCTGGCGCAATCGCAAAAGGCGCGTACGTTCGCCAGTGAACACCTGCATCTGCCTGACAACCAGAGTTACAGGTTGTACGCCGACATTGGCCGACCCTATGTGGTCTGGAACGTCTTCGCCACGCAGGAGTTTTCCCTGTCTCCTGAAACCCATTGCTTCCCCATTGCGGGCTGTGTGGCCTATCGCGGCTACTACAACCAGGGTGCGGCGCGTGGTGAGGCGGCGTTGTTGAAGCAGCGAGGCATGGACGTGTCGATCGGCGGTGTCGAGGCCTATTCCACCTTGGGCTGGTTCAATGACCCGATCATGAATTCGATGATGAACTGGGGTGATGAGCGGCTGGCCACGTTGATCTTCCACGAACTGGCGCATCAGCGTTTCTATGTGAAGGACGACACCGAGTTCAATGAGTCGTTTGCCAATTTCGTCGAGCAGGAAGGCACGCGCCAGTGGCGCGCTGCACGTGGCTTGGCGCCGCAGAGCCTGTCGGCGTCGAAGCAGCGTGATGAGTTCATTCAGCTGATCCTCGATACCCGCCAACGATTGGAAAAACTCTATGCCCAACCCTTGGCCGCTGATGTGATGCGCCGGGCGAAGACGGCTGAGTTCGAGCGTCTGCGTCGCGATTACCGGCAGCTGCGCGACAGCCAGTGGGGCGGGGACAAACGGTATGACGCGTGGATCAACCAACCCATGAACAATGCGCGGTTGTTACCGTTCGGGCTGTATGACCAGTGGGTGCCTGCGTTTGCGGCGTTGTTTGCGCAGGAAGGTGGGGATTGGCTGAGGTTTTATGCGGCGGTGGAGAAGCTGGGCGGATTGCCGATGGAGCAGCGCAAGGCGGCGTTGAGGCAGTTGCAAGGTATTGGCCTTTAGGGCCTCATCGGGGGCAAGCCCCTCCCACATGCGTGGGAGGGGGCTTGCCCCCGATAGCGCCCTCAAGTGCGCTGCAAAAACGCCTGGTGCATCTGCGCCAACGTCTCGAAATGCCAGGTCGGCGCCTCGGCATTCAGCTCCTCGAAACTGCCGAACCCATACCCCACCGCCGCCGAATCCAGCCCATTCTTGTGCGCGCCGATCAGGTCATGCTTGCGATCACCAATCATCAAGGTGGTGGCCGGGTCCAGGCCTTCCTCGCTCATCAGGTGGGCGATCAGTTCGACTTTGTTGGTGCGCGTCCCGTCCAGCTCGCTGCCGTAGATCACCTTGAAGTGCTTGGCAAAGTCGAAATGCCGGGCGATTTCGCGGGCAAACACCCAGGGCTTGGAAGTGGCGACGTAGAGCTGGCGGCCTTGATCGTTCAATGCTTCCAGCAGTGGCATCACGCCGTCGAACACACGGTTTTCGTACAGGCCGGTGACCTTGAAACGCTCGCGATAGAAGTTCACCGCTTCCCAGGCCTTGGCCTCGTCGAAGCCGTAGAACTGCATGAACGCCTGCAGCAAGGGCGGGCCGATGAAGTGTTCGAGTTTGGTCAGGTCCGGCTCGTCGATACCCAACTTGCCGAGGGCATACTGGATCGAGCGGGTAATGCCCTCGCGTGGGTCGGTGAGCGTGCCGTCCAGGTCGAACAGGACGGTTTGGTAAGGCAGGGTCATCGGTCGAATCCTTCAGCCAGGTGCAGGTCTTTGAGCTTCACGTAGTTCGCGGCGCTGTAGGTGAAAAAGGCGCGTTCCTTGTCAGTCAACGGGCGAATCTGTTTGACCGGGCTGCCGACATACAGGAAGCCGCTTTCAAGTTTCTTGCCCGGCGGCACCAGGCTGCCGGCGCCGATGATCACGTCGTCCTCGACCACGGCGCCATCCATCACGATGCTGCCCATACCGATCAGGATGCGATTGCCGACTGTGCAGCCATGCAGCATGACCTTGTGGGCGATGGTCACGTCGTCGCCGATCAACAGGGGGAAACCGTTCGGGTTGAACGGCCCGGCGTGGGTGATGTGCAGCACACAGCCATCCTGCACGCTGGTGCGCGCACCGATACGGATACGGTGCATGTCGCCACGGATCACGGTCAGCGGCCAGACCGAGCTGTCGGCGCCGATTTCGACATCGCCGATCACCACCGCCGAAATATCGACAAAAGCCCCGGCGCCCAGGGCTGGCGTGTGGTTCTGATAGGTGCGAAGGGTCACGATAGCCTCTCTCTCTTCTGCTGATAGCTGCGGTGGGCGTTGATTGTAATTAAGATGGCCCCATCTTTGTTCTTACATGTTTCTTCAGCCAAGGTGCCAACCGTGAGCGCGAACAACCCTCTTCTGCAGTCCTACGACCTGCCGCCGTTCTCGGCGATCCGTGCCGAGCACGTCCAGCCGGCCATCGAACAGATCCTCGCCGACAACCGCGTTGCCATCGAAGGCATCCTGCAAAGCCAGGGCAAAAATCCGACATGGGCCGGCCTGGTGCTGGCCATGGACGAGCTGAATGATCGTCTGGGCGCCGCGTGGAGCCCGGTCAGCCACCTCAACGCCGTGTGCAACAGCGCCGAACTGCGCGAAGCCTACGAAGGCTGCCTGCCGGCATTGAGCGCCTACTCCACCGAGATGGGCCAGAACCGTGCGCTGTTCCAGGCCTTCGAAGCCCTGGCTAACAGCCCGGAAGCCGCCGGTTTCGACGTGGCGCAGAAAACCATCCTGGAACACTCCCTGCGTGACTTCCGCCTGTCGGGCATCGATCTGCCGCCGGAGCAGCAAAAACGCTACGCCGAAGTGCAGAGCAAGCTGTCGGAGCTGGGCAGTAAGTTCTCCAACCAGTTGCTGGACGCCACCCAGGCCTGGACCAGGCACGTCACCGATGAAGCCACCCTCGCCGGGCTGACCGACTCGGCCAAGGCGCAAATGGCCGCCGCCGCCCAGGCCAAAGGCCTCGACGGCTGGCTGATCACCCTCGAATTCCCTAGCTACTACGCCGTCATGACTTACGCTCAGGACCGTGCCCTGCGTGAAGAAGTCTACGCGGCCTACTGCACCCGCGCGTCGGACCAAGGCCCGAATGCCGGTCAGAACGATAACGGCCCGGTGATGGAACAGATCCTCGACCTGCGCCAGGAACTGGCCCAGTTGCTGGGTTATGCGTCGTTCTCCGAACTGAGCCTGGCCACCAAGATGGCCGAGTCCAGTGACCAGGTGCTGAGCTTCCTGCGTGACCTGGCCAAGCGCAGCAAGCCGTTTGCCGCCCAGGACCTGCAACAGCTCAAGGCCTACGCCGCCGAACAAGGCTGCGCCGACCTGCAAAGCTGGGACAGCGGTTTCTACGGCGAAAAACTCCGCGAGCAGCGCTACAGCGTGTCCCAGGAAGCCCTGCGCGCCTACTTCCCGATCGACAAAGTGCTGGGCGGCCTGTTCGCCATCGTGCAGCGCCTGTACGGCATCGAGATCGCCGAGCAGAAAGGCTTCGACACCTGGCACCCGGATGTCCGCCTGTTCGAAATCAAGGAAAACGGGCAACACGTGGGCCGCTTCTTCTTTGACCTGTATGCCCGCGCCAACAAGCGCGGCGGTGCCTGGATGGACGGTGCCCGCGACCGTCGCCGCACCATCGACGGTGTGCTGCAAAGCCCGGTGGCCAACCTGGTGTGCAACTTCACCCCGGCCGACAGCGGCAAGCCTGCCCTGCTGACCCACGATGAAGTCACCACGTTGTTCCACGAATTCGGCCACGGCTTGCATCACCTGCTGACCCGCGTAGAACACGCAGGCGTGTCCGGCATCAATGGCGTGGCCTGGGATGCGGTGGAACTGCCGAGCCAGTTCATGGAGAACTGGTGCTGGGAGCCGGAAGGCCTGGCGCTGATCTCCGGCCACTATGAAACCGGCGAGCCGTTGCCCCAGGACCTGCTGGAAAAAATGCTCGCGGCGAAGAATTTCCAGTCCGGCCTGATGATGGTGCGCCAACTGGAGTTCTCGCTGTTCGACTTTGAATTGCACGCCACCCACGGCGATGGTCGCAGCGTGGCGCAGGTGCTGGAAGGAGTGCGCGATGAAGTATCGGTGATGCGTCCGCCGGCCTACAACCGCTTCCCCAACAGCTTTGCGCACATCTTCGCGGGCGGTTATGCGGCGGGTTACTACAGCTACAAGTGGGCCGAAGTGTTGTCGGCGGATGCCTTCTCCAAGTTCGAAGAAGACGGCGTGCTCAACGCCGAGACCGGCCGTGCCTTCCGCGAAGCGATCCTGGCGCGTGGCGGCTCCCAGGAGCCGATGGTGCTGTTCGTCGACTTCCGCGGACGTGCGCCGTCGATTGACGCACTCTTGCGCCACAGCGGCCTGAGTGAGGACGCGGCAGCATGAGTGAAGGGCCTGTGATTACCAAAAAGCAATTTATCGCCGGGGCGGTCTGCCCGGCATGCAGTGAACCGGACAAGCTGAAGATGTGGACCGAGGACAACGTCCCGCACCGTGAGTGCGTGGCTTGCGGCTATACCGACACGCTGAATGATCAAGGGTTGTCGGTGCCCAAGGAATTGGGTACGCGGGTCAATACCACGGCGTTGAAAGCACCGGCGGACCCGAAGGTGCAGGCGGTGCAGTTCTTTCCTAATCCGAAGTTGAAAAAAGACTGACGGGCGGCCCTCTGTAGGAGTTCGGCCAGCCGGGCTCCTACAGTTATTTCTCGTCTTTTCCCGTCGTCGTGATCCAATCCTTCATCGAGCACAACGCGAACGCGCTGGTGCTGCAATCGCCATTCGCCAAGGCCGTGCGTAACTTGTCGATATCGGCCCTCATCATGTAGCGAACGCCGTCCTTGAAGCCATTGCTGGTGCCAAACCCGCCCAAGGTCATTTCGTTCAGCGCGTCTTCCTTGCTCCATCCCTGAATCACGACTCGATACATCGCCGCCATCAGGCCAGTGCGGTCAGAGCCGTGCTTGCAATGCATCAGCACCGGGCCGTTGGCTTCGGCTTCCCGGATGGCCCTCAGCGCCGCCAACACGTCCGTATCATCTACATGGTTGGTGCGATACGTCAGTTGAACCTGACGGATGCCAGGCGATTTGAGCCAGTCGGCATCCGACTCCGGCAGGAAGTTGATCACGGTGCCGATCTTCAGCTGTTCCAACAGCGGCCCGGCGTTGCGATCCGGTAGTGCGCTGCGGTAGAGGGTGGGCATCATCTGGTGCAAGTTGTATTGATTACCCACAGGCTGGGCCCACTCCGGTGAACGGATGGAGACGGTGTCGTCGGCTTGAGCGTAAGCGCAGGTGAACATCGCGATGATCGCGAGGCCGAGGCCCGACAACCATTGATTCTTGAGCATGGGTGACATAACCGAGCAAGGAGTGGGTGGTGCTCAGGTTCGTCCAGAGGGGGTCAATGAGGCGTGAGGAGGCCGTCAAAGAATCGTGAATCCTCAGTCTTTAGTCGCTGAAACGGTTCTGTGAATTCATAGCCTGCTATCATTTGTAACTATTGATTGCCTAAAAGGCCAAGCCGCTCACTAGAAGCCGGCCGATATTCCCGTGACCACATGATGAGGTGCCACCATGTCTGATCAAGATCAAGACAACCCCCGGCGTGACTTTTTGCGCAAATCCTTGACCTTGATCCCGGTGGTCACGGTTGCCAGCACTGGCCTTGGCGGCTCGATGTTGATGGCAACGCCTGAACCGGCGCAGGCCGCTCCCGCCAAGCCTGCGGTAAGTGAAAAGGCCTACGAGCCTACTTACTTCACGGCTGAGGAGTGGGCGTTTATCAACGCCGCCGTCGAGCGCCTGATTCCCGCCGATGAGCAAGGCCCGGGCGCCCTGGAAGCCGGTGCGCCGGAATATATCGACCGTCAGATGAACACCCCGTACGCCAGCGGCGCCCTGTGGTTCATGCAAGGGCCGTTCAACGCGGATGCCGCTCCAGAGATGGGCTGGCAGTCCAAACTGGTGCCCAAGGACATCTATCGCCTGGGCATTGCCGCGACGGATGCCTGGTCGAAAGCCTTCAACGGTAAAGCTTTTGCTGCGCAAGACAGCGCTACCCGAGACGATATGTTGCGTCGTCTGGAGGCTGGCGGCAGTGAAGTGACGGCGCATTTTGAAGCGGTGCCGCCCAAGATGTTCTTCAACCTGTTGCTGCAAAACACCAAGGAAGGGTTCTTTTGCGACCCCATCCACGGTGGCAACAAAGGCATGGTCGGCTGGACCATGATCGGCTTCCCCGGCGCTCGCGCCGATTTCATGGACTGGGTTGAACGCAACGAGCAATACCCCTTTCCGGCAGTTTCCATCCGCGGTGAGAGGGCATAAACGTGGCGACCATCATGAAGAAAGTGGATGCAGTGATCGTAGGCTTCGGCTGGACCGGCGCGATCATGGCCAAGGAGCTGACGGAAGCAGGCCTCAACGTGGTTGCGCTGGAGCGTGGCCCGATGCAGGACACCTACCCGGACGGCAACTATCCCCAGGTCATCGACGAACTGACCTACAGCGTGCGTAAAAAACTCTTCCAGGACATTTCCAAAGAGACCGTGACCATTCGCCATAGCGTGAATGACGTCGCCCTGCCCAACCGTCAGTTGGGCGCGTTCCTGCCGGGCAACGGTGTGGGCGGCGCGGGCCTGCATTGGTCGGGGGTGCATTTCCGTGTCGACCCGATCGAGCTGCGCATGCGCAGCCACTATGAGGAGCGCTACGGCAAAAACTTCATCCCCAAGGACATGACCATCCAGGACTTCGGCGTGAGCTATGAAGAGCTGGAGCCGTTTTTCGACTACGCGGAAAAAGTCTTCGGCACCTCCGGCCAGGCCTGGACCGTAAAAGGTCAGCTGGTAGGCGAAGGCCGTGGCGGCAACCCGTATGCACCGGACCGTTCCAATCCGTTCCCGTTGGAAGCGCAGAAGAATACGGTCTCCGCACAGCTGTTTCAGAAAGCGGCTGCCGAGGTGGGTTACAAACCCTACAACCTGCCGTCCGCCAATACCTCGGGGCCCTATACCAACCCCTACGGTGCGCAGATGGGGCCGTGCAACTTCTGCGGTTTCTGCAGCGGCTATGTCTGCTACATGTATTCCAAGGCCTCGCCGAACGTGAACATCCTGCCGGCGTTGCGCCAGGTACCGAACTTTGAGCTGCGGCCCAATTCCCACGTACTCAAGGTCAACCTCGACAGCACCAAGAGCAAGGCCACCGGCGTGACCTACATCGACGCCCAGGGCCGGGAATGCGAACAGCCGGCAGATCTGGTGATTCTCGGCGCCTTCCAGTTCCACAACGTGCGTTTGATGCTGTTGTCGGGCATCGGCAAGCCCTACGACCCGATAACCAATGAGGGCGTGGTGGGCAGGAACTTCGCCTACCAGAACATGGCCACCATCAAGGCCTTCTTCGACAAAGACACTCATACCAACAACTTCATCGGTGCAGGCGGCAATGGCGTGGCCATCGATGACTTCAACGCCGACAACTTCGACCATGGCCCCCATGGCTTCGTGGGGGGCTCGCCGATGTGGGTCAACCAGGCCGGCAGCCGGCCGATTGCCGGTACGTCCAACCCGCCAGGCACACCGGCCTGGGGCAGCGCGTGGAAACGCGCCACCGCCGATTACTACACCCACCAGGTGTCGATGGATGCCCACGGTGCCCATCAATCCTACCGGGGCAACTACCTGGATCTGGACCCTGTTTATCGCGATGCCTACGGCCTGCCGCTGCTGCGGATGACGTTCGACTGGCAGGAAAACGACATCAAGATGAACCGCTTCATGGTCGAGAAAATGAGCAAGGTCGCCGAGGCGATGAACCCCAAGGCGATTGCCCTGCTCGGCAAAAAGGTCGGTGAGCATTTCGACACGGCGTCCTACCAGACCACCCACCTCAATGGCGGCGCGATCATGGGCACCGACCCGAAAACCAGCGCGTTGAACCGCTACCTGCAGTGCTGGGATGTGCACAACGTGTTTGTCCCAGGTGCGTCCGCTTTCCCACAAGGCCTGGGCTACAACCCTACCGGCCTGGTGGCGGCGCTGACCTACTGGTCGGCGCGGGCCATTCGCGAGCAATACCTGAAAAATCCCGGCCCACTGGTTCAGGCATAAGGAGCGACGACCATGAAAGCACTTGTTATCGCCACCTTCGCCCTGTTCAGCAGTTGCTCTGTCAGTGCGGCTGAAACCGATTTGATCAAGCAGGGTGAATACCTGGCCCGCGCCGGTGATTGCGTGGCCTGCCACACCGCCAAAGGCGGCAAGCCCTTCGCCGGCGGCCTGCCGATGGAAACGCCGATAGGCGTGATCTATTCCACCAACATCACCCCGGACAAGACCGGCCTGGGCGACTACAGCTTCGAAGACTTCGACAAGGCCGTGCGCCATGGCGTCGCCAAGAGCGGTAGTACGCTTTACCCGGCGATGCCCTACCCGTCTTATGCGCGTGTCAGCGACAGCGATATGCAGGCGTTGTATGCGTATTTCATGAAGGGTGTCGAACCGGTCGCTCAGCAGAACAAGGACAGCGATATTCCGTGGCCCTTGAGCATGCGCTGGCCGCTGGCGGCGTGGCGTTGGATGTTTGCGCCGGCTGTCGAAGCGCATCAGGCGCAAGCCGCCGCCGACCCGGTGGTCAGCCGTGGCGCCTACCTGGTGGAAGGCCTTGGCCATTGCGGCGCATGTCACACGCCACGGGCCCTGACCATGCAGGAAAAAGCCCTGAGTGCCTCTGACGGCAACGCCTTCCTGTCCGGCAGTGCGCCGCTGGAGGGCTGGATCGCCAAAAGCCTGCGCGGTGACCACAAGGACGGCCTCGGCAGTTGGAGTGAGGAGCAGTTGGTGCAATTCCTCAAGACCGGGCGCAGTGATCGCAGCGCGGTGTTTGGTGGCATGAGCGACGTTGTCGTCCACAGCATGCAGTACATGTCGGAGGATGACCTGACGGCTATCGCCCGTTACCTCAAGAGCTTGCCGGCGGTAGACCCCAAGGACCAAGCGCATCAGTACGACAAGCAGGTGGCCGAGGCGCTGTGGAAAGGCGATGACCGCAAGCCGGGCGCGTCGGTATATATCGACAACTGCGCGGCCTGCCACCGTACCGACGGGCATGGCTACACGCGGGTGTTCCCGGCGCTGGCGGGTAACCCGGTAGTGCAGACGGCGGATGCCACGTCGTTGATCAACATCGTGTTGAATGGCGGCACCTTGCCGGCTACCCACGCGGCGCCCTCGACCTTCACCATGCCGGCGTTCGCCTGGCGTCTGTCGGATCAGGAAGTGGCGGATGTGGTCAGTTTCATTCGGGGCAGTTGGGGCAATAAAGGTGCGCCGGTGAAGGCCAACGAAGTGGCGGACCTGCGCAAGAACGATATGCGCACCACCTCGGGCGATGACCTGGGCCAGGTCACGCAACGGCACTGATCCCTGGCTGACCGCCAAACGGCACTGGTCAGAAGCCCTGCGCCTCGATACTGTATATAAAAACAGTATCGAGGCGTTTTCATGTCTACTCCGTTGCCGCCCCGTGGCCGGGGCACGGCCACCAACCTGCACAACCGCTTCGCACCGACTGTCAGCGTGGTCGAGGATGACGGCTGGTTCCAGGAAGTGCCGCCGACCCAGGGCACTGAAGTGCGCATCGAAACGGCCAAGACCATCATCACCCGCAACAACTCGCCGGACTTGCCGTTCGATCGTTCGATCAACCCCTACCGTGGCTGTGAGCACGGCTGTATCTACTGCTACGCACGGCCGAGCCATGCCTATTGGGACATGTCGCCGGGGCTGGATTTCGAAACCAGACTGATCGCCAAGACCAACGCCGCCGATGTGCTGGAACAGCAGTTGTCGAAACCGGGTTACGTGTGCGCGCCGATCAACCTTGGGTCCAACACCGACCCGTACCAACCGATCGAGCGCGAGTACAAGATCACCCGGCAAACCCTGCAAGTGCTGCTGCGCTATCGCCATCCGGTGACCATCATCACCAAGGGCTCGCTGATATTGCGCGATCTGGACGTGCTCACCGAGTTGGCGCGCCAGCGGCTGGTCGCCGTGATGATCAGCCTCACCAGCCTGGACGACGAACTCAAGCGTATCCTGGAGCCACGCACGGCGGCGCCCAAGGCGCGCCTGCGCGCGATCCGGGTGATGCGTGAGGCTGGGATCCCGGTGGGCGTGCTGTGCTCGCCGATGATTCCGATGATCAATGACAGTGAGCTGGAAAGCCTGCTGACCGAAGCTCACGCTGCGGGCGCGCAAAGTGCGGCGTACATGATGCTGCGCCTGCCGCTGGAGGTGGCGCCGTTGTTTGAGGAGTGGCTGGCGGCGCATTACCCACAGCGTGCGGCCCATGTGATGAGCCTGGTGCGCCAGGTGCGTGGCGGCGAGGTGTATGACAGCCGCTTCGGCGTACGCATGCGTGGCGAAGGGCCGTTTGCCGACTTGCTGGCGCAGCGCTTCAGTAAAGCCATCAAGCGGCTGGGGCTCAACCGGCGGGAAGGGTTTGACCTGGATTGCACGGCGTTCTGTCCTCCGGGCAGACAGATGGCATTGTTGTAGACTGACAGGGCAGAACGCACCGTTCCCGTAGGAGTGGTCGCGTTTTGACATCACTGAAACCCTCGATCTAGAGCGGTTCATTCAGTTTGAGTTAAGTTTCGGCGGTTACCTTGTTCAGCGAGTGACTGATGAGTCGGCACTGTGGCCCCTGGCGTTTTACAACTAATCCACTGGCCAAGCGTCCAACTGACTTGAAAACTCCCCTGCATTAATCAAGAGGATGAACCATGAGTGACAAGGATAAACAGCCGTTGGCTGCGTCGGCTTCTGCCCCTCAGGTGGCTGAAACCGCCGATGCAGCGCTAAAGCATATCGTTGACGGCTTTTTGCATTTCCATCACGACGTCTTCCCCCAGCAGGAAGAACTCTTCAAGAAACTCGCCACGGCCCAGAGCCCACGTGCGATGTTCATTACCTGCGCCGACTCGCGCATCGTGCCTGAGCTGATCACCCAGAGCTCTCCTGGCGATCTGTTCGTGACCCGTAACGTCGGCAACGTCGTACCGCCTTACGGCCAGATGAACGGCGGTGTTTCCACGGCCATCGAGTACGCGGTACTCGCCCTTGGCGTGCAGCACATCATCGTCTGCGGGCACTCCGATTGTGGCGCCATGCGCGCGGTGCTCAACCCTGACAGCCTGGAGAAGATGCCGACGGTCAAGGCCTGGCTGCGGCATGCCGAGGTTGCCAAGACCATGGTCCATGACAACTGCGACTGCGCCAATGAAGGCGAGAGCATGAAAGTGCTCACCGAAGAAAACGTCATCGCCCAACTGCAACATTTGCGCACTCACCCCTCCGTGGCTTCGCGCATGGCCAATGGTCATTTGTTTATCCACGGTTGGATCTACAACATCGAGACCAGCGAAATCCGCGCCTACGATGCCGACCAGTCGACGTTCCGACCGTTGAGCGGCGACGGACCGATCCCTTGCGCGACGCCTAAAGCGCGCTTCTAACACACTTCCCTGCCGGGTAAAGCGGTGGCTGCCATGGACGCAGCCAGGCTTTACCGCGCCCGGCGAATGCCTCGGGAGAGTCATCATGCGTGCTGCTCAATTGAAAGCTGTATTGCCAAGGGAGCTGCTCGCTTCCGTGGTTGTGTTTCTGGTCGCCCTGCCCTTGTGCATGGGGATTGCGATCGCCTCTGGCATGCCGCCGGCCAAAGGCCTGATTACCGGGATTATCGGAGGCTTGGTGGTGGGCTGGTTGGCGGGCTCGCCGTTGCAAGTCAGTGGCCCGGCGGCGGGTCTGGCGGTGCTGGTGTTCGAGTTGGTGCGCCAGCACGGCATGCTGATGCTCGGGCCGATCCTGCTGCTGGCGGGATTCCTGCAACTGGTTGCCGGGCGTTTGCGCCTGGGCTGCTGGTTTCGCGTCACGGCACCGGCGGTGGTGTACGGCATGTTGGCGGGGATTGGCGTGCTGATTGTGCTGTCGCAGATCCACGTGATGCTCGACGGCGCGCCCAAGCCTTCGGGGCTCGACAATCTGGCAGGCTTCCCGGCGGCACTGGCCGACGCAATCCCGACCCTGGGCGGTGGCCTGGGCTGGCAGGCCGGGTTGCTCGGTTTGTCGACGATGCTGGTGATGTACGCCTGGGACAAATTGCGCCCGCAGCAGCTGCGCTTTGTGCCCGGTGCTTTGCTGGGCGTGGGCCTGGCCACGGTTGTCAGCCTGGTGCTGGCGTTGCAGGTCAAACGTGTCGAAGTCCCGGAAAACCTTGCTGATGCCATCGACTGGCTACGCCCCAGTGACCTGTTGAACCTTGCCGATCCCCAACTGTTGATCGCCGCATTTGCCGTGGCGTTTATCGCGAGCGCTGAAACGCTGCTGTCTGCGGCGGCGGTCGACCGCATGCACAGCGGTCAGCGTTCGGATTTCGACAAGGAGTTGTCTGCTCAAGGGGTGGGCAACATGCTCTGCGGCCTGGTCGGCGCCTTGCCGATGACCGGCGTGATTGTGCGCAGCTCGGCCAACGTGCAGGCCGGTGCAACCACGCGCTTGTCGGCGATGTTCCATGGCCTGTGGCTGCTGGCGTTCGTGCTGTTGCTGTCGAGTGTGCTGCAAAGCATCCCGGTGGCGAGCCTGGCGGGTGTGCTGGTGTACACCGGTATCAAGCTGGTCGACATCAAGGCCTTCAAGGCACTGGGACGCTATGGGCGGATGCCGATGTTTACCTACGCGGCCACGGCGCTGGCGATCATCTTTACCGACCTGCTGACCGGCGTATTGGTGGGCTTCGGGCTGACGTTGGTCAAGCTGGCGTTCAAGGCTTCGCGGTTGAAGGTCAGCCTGATCGACCTGCCTCAGGACGGTGAGATGGAACTGCGCCTGACCGGTGCGGCGACCTTTCTGAAAGTGCCCGCGTTGACTCAAGTCTTGTCGACGGTGCCTGCCGGGACGACCGTGCATGTTCCGCTGAGCAACCTGAGTTACATCGACCATTCCTGCCTGGAATTGCTGGAGGAATGGGGGCGGGCCAATGCGGCCAAGGGCTCGACGTTGGTGATCGAGGCGCGCGGGTTGAAGCGTCGGCTGGAAGGCCGGGTGAGGACGACGACGGGGATAGGCTCCGCGCCAGCCTGAACAGCAAAACAACGCCTGTAGGAGCCGGCAAGCCAGCTCCTACAAGGCGGGATCAGGCCGGCTGATCCAGCGCCAACTCAACCCCCAGCTGTCGCGACAGGCATGGCCAGCGCTTCCACGCGGCTTCCGTGTCGGGGCTCTTGAGCTGTTCGCGATAAGCCTCCACGGACTCCAGCGCAAAGCTTTCTTCGTTGAGCATTTCATCCACTGC
The DNA here is from genome assembly GCF_024584605.1 of Pseudomonas extremorientalis. Lineage (NCBI taxonomy): Bacteria > Pseudomonadati > Pseudomonadota > Gammaproteobacteria > Pseudomonadales > Pseudomonadaceae > Pseudomonas > Pseudomonas extremorientalis. The sequence continues at coordinate 57,918 of NZ_CP089519.1, forward strand.
GTGGTGTACCGCTTCATCCAGCTGGTTGGCGAAGGTTTCGCCGATCAGCTGATGGGCAATGACATTGGCCACCGTGGTATCGGCCGGAATCAACGGCTGGCCGAAGTGCTTGATATACAGATCGTTGACCTCTTCGACCAGGCGATGAGCCAGGTAGGCCTCATCCAGCAGGCCATCGAGACCTTCATGTCCGGCCAGGATGGCAGGTGGTTGCAGGAAGAAGTGCTCGGCGATTTTCAGTACCGGTTTGATCTGGCTTTCGATACCGGCCTCGCGGGCCACGTCGTTGGCGGCGTCCAGCAAGTCCGGGACCAAGTCGATGTAGGCGGTGACAAAGCGGGTCATGACAATGTTGCGATCACCGTCAGCCAGGGAGATGGCCGAATGCAGGTGCGGCAATTGTTTTTCCAGTTGCAGGGCAAGCTGGCCAGTGCTGGCTTCGTGTTGATGGGCACGGGAAATCTGCTCGCGCAATGCGGCGGTGTTCATGAAAGCTCCAGTGATGCAGGCGTAGGAAAAGGGAGAAGATAAGGTAGCTCGTTTATACGAGCGCCTCAGACGCATTTGTCATAATTATTTCATGGTTATGCGCCCGCGTTATATCGAATTGCCATCGTTCGTCGGATAAACGATTCCGTGCCCGGTTTTATTGACTCCAGCCAGTCATTTCTACTCATTTGCCCCTACACATTGCGGGGTTGCAGAGCCTGTCTATACTCGGATTTGTACGCGATTAGCTGATGACGCCAGACTGCATAAGCAGGCAAGGCCAGGCGGTTGTAAGCAGTATGGAAGCCGCTCCCTTCGACGCAGGTGCAAACCGGCGGGATAACAAGAACGATAAGGGGAACCCGCAATGATGCGACATCCACATGTTTGGATGGGCCTCCTGTTGTGGTCGGTATTCGGCCAGGCACATGCCGCCTGGACAACGAATATGGCGCCAGGGGCGACAGAAGTCAGTCACGCTGTGTTCGACCTGCACATGACCATATTCTGGATCTGTGTGGTGATCGGCATCATCGTGTTTGGCGCGATGTTCTGGTCGATGATCGTTCATCGCCGGTCAACGGGCCAGGTCGCGGCCAAGTTCCACGAGAGCACTACCGTGGAGATCCTCTGGACCGTCGTGCCCTTGCTGATCCTGATCGCGATGGCCATTCCGGCCACCAAGACCCTGATCAATATCTACGACAGCAGTGAGTCGGATATCGATATCCAGGTCACCGGCTACCAGTGGAAATGGCATTACAAATACCTGGGCCAGGATGTGGAGTTCTTCAGCAACCTGGCCACGCCCGCCGAACAGATCCACAACCAGGCGACCAAGGGCGAACACTATCTGCTGGAAGTCGACCAGCCGCTGGTGTTGCCGGTGGGGGCCAAGGTGCGCTTCCTGGTGACCGCCGCCGATGTGATCCACTCCTGGTGGGTGCCGGCGTTTGCGGTCAAGCGCGACGCAATTCCCGGCTTCGTCAACGAGGCCTGGACCCGTGTCGAGAAGCCCGGCATCTACCGTGGCCAGTGCGCCGAGCTGTGCGGCAAGGACCACGGCTTCATGCCCATCGTCGTCGAGGTCAAGTCCAAGGCCGACTACGACACCTGGCTCGGCGAGCGCAAGGCAGAGGCCGCCAAGCTCAAGGAGCTGACCTCCAAAGAGTGGACCCTGGAAGAGCTGGTGGCCCGTGGCGACAAGGTCTACCACACCACCTGCGTGGCCTGTCACCAGGCCGAAGGCCAGGGCCTGCCACCGATGTTCCCGGCGCTCAAGGGTTCCAAGATCGCCACCGGTCCTGCCGCCGATCACCTGAGCCTCGTGTACCACGGCAAGCCCGGCACCGCGATGGCGGCGTTCGGCAAGCAGCTCTCGGAAGTGGATATCGCCGCCGTGGTGACCTACGAGCGTAATGCCTGGGGTAACAACAAAGGCGACATGGTCACGCCTAAAGACGTGCTGGCCATCAAGCAGGCGGAAAGCAAATGACCTCTCTCATGGCATTGACCGCGACCCGCCCCGCCCACTCGCTTGCAGGAGAACGACCATGAGCGCTGTGATCGACGACCATGGTCACGCCGACCATGCCCACGGCCCCGCCAAGGGCCTGATGCGCTGGGTGCTGACCACCAACCACAAAGACATCGGCACCATGTACCTGTGGTTCGCCTTTGCCATGTTCTTGCTCGGCGGCTCGTTCGCCATGGTGATCCGGGCCGAGCTGTTCCAGCCCGGCCTGCAGATCGTGCAGCCGGCGTTCTTCAACCAGATGACCACCATGCACGGTCTGATCATGGTGTTCGGCGCGGTAATGCCCGCGTTTGTCGGCCTGGCCAACTGGATGATCCCGCTGATGATCGGCGCGCCCGACATGGCCCTGCCGCGCATGAACAACTTCAGTTTCTGGCTGTTGCCGGCGGCCTTCCTGCTGCTGGTCTCGACGCTGTTCACGCCAGGAGGCGGGCCGAACTTCGGCTGGACCTTCTACGCGCCGCTCTCCACCACCTACGCACCGGAAAGCGTGACGTTCTTTATCTTCGCCATCCACCTGATGGGTATCAGCTCGATCATGGGCGCGATCAACGTGGTCGCCACCATCCTCAACCTGCGCGCGCCGGGCATGACCTTGATGAAAATGCCGCTGTTCGTGTGGACCTGGCTGATCACCGCGTTCCTGCTGATCGCGGTCATGCCGGTGCTGGCCGGGTGTGTGACCATGATGCTGATGGACATCCACTTCGGTACCAGCTTCTTCAGCGCGGCCGGCGGCGGTGACCCGGTGCTGTTCCAGCACGTGTTCTGGTTTTTCGGTCACCCCGAGGTGTACATCATGATCCTGCCGGCCTTCGGCGCCGTCAGCTCGATCATCCCGACCTTTTCGCGCAAGCCTTTGTTCGGCTACACCTCGATGGTCTACGCCACGGCGAGCATTGCATTCCTGTCGTTCATCGTGTGGGCGCACCACATGTTCGTGGTGGGCATCCCGCTGGTGGGCGAGTTGTTCTTCATGTACGCCACCCTGCTGATTGCCGTGCCCACCGGGGTGAAGGTGTTCAACTGGGTCAGCACCATGTGGCAGGGCTCGCTGACCTTCGAGACGCCGATGCTGTTCGCCGTGGCCTTCGTAATCCTGTTCACCATTGGCGGTTTCTCCGGGCTGATGCTGGCGATTGCCCCGGCGGACTTCCAGTACCACGACACCTATTTCGTGGTGGCGCACTTCCATTACGTACTGGTGCCCGGTGCGATCTTCGGCATCTTCGCCTCGGCCTACTACTGGCTGCCGAAATGGACCGGCCACATGTACGACGAAACCCTGGGCAAGCTGCACTTCTGGTTGTCTTTCGTGGGCATGAACATGGCGTTTTTCCCGATGCATTTTGTCGGGCTGGCGGGCATGCCGCGCCGGGTGCCGGACTACAACCTGCAGTTCGCTGACTTCAACATGGTTTCGTCGATCGGCGCGTTCATGTTCGGCGCCACGCAGATCTTCTTCCTGTTTATCGTGATCAAGTGCATCCGTGGCGGCCCGCCGGCGCCGGCCAAGCCTTGGGATGGCGCTGAAGGCCTGGAGTGGAGCATCCCTTCGCCGGCGCCATACCACACCTTCACCACGCCGCCGGAGGTCAAATGAACACGCCTTGGCACTGCTTACACGGCCAATGTGGGAGGGGGCTTGCCCCCGATAGCGGTGTGTCAGCCGACATCATGATTGGCTGTAAAACAGCTATCGGGGGCAAGCCCCCTCCCACAATGGCCTCATTCACATTGGGTGGGCGTCATGGCTGAATACTTGCCGATCAAGCGCCTGGTCACACGGCTGCTGATCCTGGTGGTGGCGATGTTCGCCTTCGGCTTTGCGCTGGTGCCGATCTACGACGTGATGTGCAAGGCGTTCGGCATCAACGGCAAGACCGCAGGGCAGTATGAGGGCGAGCAGGTTGTCGACCCGACGCGCCAGGTGCGCGTGCAGTTCCTGTCTACCAATGCCATCGATATGGTCTGGGATTTCTATGCCAAGGCGGACGAAGTGGTGGTCAACCCGGGCGCGGTGACCGAGATGCTGTTCGTGGCTCACAACCCGACTGACAAGCCGATGACTGCCCAGGCCGTACCGAGCATTTCCCCGGCCGAAGCGGCGATGTATTTCCACAAGACCGAATGCTTTTGTTTCACCCAGCAAGTGCTGCAGCCGGGCCAGCGGATCGAGATGCCGGTGCGCTTCATCGTCGACCGCGACATGCCCAAGGATGTGAAGCATCTGACTCTGGCGTACACGCTGTTCGATATCACTGCGCGCCAACCGCCGGTGGCTGTGCATACCGGCGGCTAGCTACTGTTTGCCCCCTCAATCAGGAGAGCGAATACATGTCGACTCATGATACGTACTACGTACCAGCGCAAAGCAAATGGCCGATAATTGCCACGATTGGCATGCTGGTCACCGTGTATGGACTGGCTGTGTGGTTCAACGACCTCAAGGCGGCACGCCCGGAATCCCACGGCCCGTGGATCTTTTTTGTCGGTGGGCTGCTGCTGGCTTACATGCTGTTCGGTTGGTTCGGTGCGGTCATCAAGGAAAGCCGCGCCGGTTTGTACAGTTCGCAGATGGACCGATCGTTCCGTTGGGGCATGACCTGGTTCATCTTTTCCGAAGTGATGTTCTTTATCGCGTTCTTCGGTGCGCTGTTTTATGTGCGGCACATGTCCGGCCCGTGGTTGGGCGGTGAGGGTCACAAGGGCATTGCGCACATGCTGTGGCCGAACTTCGAGTTTGCCTGGCCGTTGCTCAACAACCCTGACCCCAAAATGTATCCCGCGCCTGAAGGCACCATCAGCCCTTGGGGTCTGCCGCTGGTCAATACCATCCTGCTAGTGAGCTCCAGCGTGACCATTACCATTGCCCACCATGCCCTGCGCAAAGGTCATCGCGGTGCGTTGAAGATCTGGTTGGCGATCACGGTGCTGTTGGGGCTGGCGTTCCTGGGGTTCCAGGCCGAGGAGTACATCCACGCCTATAAAGAGCTGGGCCTGACGCTGGGCTCCGGCGTGTATGGCGCGACGTTCTTTATGCTCACCGGCTTCCATGGCGCCCACGTGACCATCGGCACCCTCATTCTGTTCGTGATGCTGATGCGCATCCTCAAGGGGCATTTCAATGCCGAGCACCAGTTCGGCTTCGAGGCGGCCAGTTGGTATTGGCACTTTGTGGACGTGGTGTGGATCGGGCTGTTTTTCTTCGTTTACGTGCTGTGAGGCGACTTACCACGGCGCATGAGAAACCAGTTGGCCGCTGAAAAAGCCCCAGGTGATCAAGGCCAGTGTGATCACGGCCAGCACGACACGCACGGTCAGGGCGTTGACGAGGCGGTTGGAGTTGCCCTCGTCCTTGACCAGGAAGAACAAGCCACTGAACAGGCTCACGACGGTCGCGATCAGCATCAGGGCAATAGCAGCTTTGAGCATGGTCGGGCTCCACGGGGATGGGCGGGCAATGAAAACAAGTATAGCCAGCGCCGCAAAACGCTTTCGTCCAGGGATCGCACCCACCTTAGTGGTGCTGGTACTGCTGCCCCTGATGGTGGGGTTGGGGTTCTGGCAACTGTCGCGCGGCCATGAAAAGCAGCTGCTGGTGGACAGTTATGCCGAGCGGCGCGCAGCGGAGCCGATCAGCAGTGCGCAACTCAATGACATGGCCGACCCGGCCTTTCGCCGCGTGCGCTTGCGCGGGCAGTTGGATGCCGGGCACAGCGTGTTTCTCGATAACCGCATGCGCGACGGCAAGGCCGGCGTAGAGCTGCTGCAACCCTTCCACGATCAGGCCAGCGGCCTGTGGCTGTTGCTGAATCGCGGCTGGCTACCCTGGCCGGACCGGCGCACGCCACCGGTATTCAGTACCCCGGAGCAGCTCTTGAATCTGGATGCCTGGGTCTACGTCGCCCCTGGCGAAACCTTCCAATTGCACGCCGACCCCGCCAGTGCGCAATGGCCACGCCTGCTGACGGCGCTGCACCCTGCCGCGTTGTGGGCGCAATTGGGCCGCAGCGGTTTCGCCTATGAGCTACGTGCCGAGCCCGGCCCCGGCACTTACGAAACCAGCTGGCCCATCGTGGCCATGGGGCCGGAAAAACACCTGGCGTATGCCGTGCAGTGGTTCGCCATGTCGCTGGCGTTGCTGGCGCTTTACCTCTACCTCGGATGGCACAACAAAAAGGAGAAGCCCCATGGGAGCGGCCATGAATCCACCCAACATGTCTGAGGTGCCTGATCGGCGCAAAGGCCGTTGGCAACTGATTCTGATCCTGATGATGGTGATCGGCCCGATGGCGCTGGCCACTTTCATGTACAAGCTGCAGTTCTGGGTGCCGCAAAGCCGCAGCTACCACGGCGAGATGATCGGCAACGGCCAGACCCGCGCCGACATTGGCGTGCAGGCCGATGAGCAGCGCTGGCAACTGCTGGTCACCGCGCCCGCCGCCTGCGCCGCCGATTGCCAGCAACTGGTCTACCTCGCGCGTCAATTGCAGATCGGCCTGGGGCGCGATGCCTCCCGCGCCAGCCATGCCTTGGCCAGTGCGCAGCCGCTGGACAGCGACTATGACGCCAAGCTCAAGGCCGAGTACCCGCAACTGCAACGCTACCCGCTGGACCTGTCGACCTTCAGTAAAAACGCCGCTGCACCGGGGGATGCTCAGCTGTGGATCGTCGACCCCCACGGCAACCTGGTGCTGCGCTATGACACCAAGGTCAAAGGCAAGGACTTGCTCAACGACCTGCGCCACCTGCTGAAACTGTCGAACATCGGATAGGGGCATCGTCATGGCCAAACCTGGATTTCGCCTCGCGTTGTTTGCCACCTTGCTGGCGCTGATCGTTGTGCTGCTCGGCGCTTATACCCGCCTGACCCATGCGGGTCTGGGCTGCCCGGACTGGCCCGGCTGCTATGGCTTCATCGGCGTGCCCAACACCGAAGCCCAACTGGCCCACGCCGAGCTGCACTTCCCCGATACGCCGGTGGAGGCGGACAAGGGCTGGGCCGAGATGACCCATCGCTACTTCGCCGGCACCCTGGGCTTGCTGATTGTGTTGCTGGCGGCGCGCTCGTGGAGCCATCGGCGCGATCCGGGCCAGCCGGTGAAGCTGCCGCTGTTTGTACTGGCGGTGGTGTTCGCCCAAGCGGCATTTGGCATGTGGACGGTGACATTGAAGCTGTGGCCGCAGGTGGTGACGGGGCATCTGTTGGGTGGCTTTGCGACCTTGAGCCTGCTGTTCCTGCTGACCCTGCGTTTGTCCGGCGTATTGCCCGCGCTGATCGTGCCCAAGCGCCTGCAATATTGGGCGACGGCAGGCCTGGTGGTGGTGATCGGCCAGATTGCCCTGGGCGGTTGGGTCAGTTCCAACTACGCGGCGGTGGCCTGTATCGATTTGCCAACGTGCCATGGGCAGTGGTGGCCGGCAGCGGACTTTGCCAACGGCTTCCACCTGACTCAACACATCGGCCCCAATTACCTCGGTGGGCAGTTGGACAGCGAGGCGCGCACCGCCATCCACCTGACCCACCGCATCGGCGCCGTCATCGTCAGCCTGGTGCTGCTGGGCCTGGCCTGGCAGTTGCGCGCAGTCGGCATGACGCGGTTGGCCGGCTTGCTGTTGATCGCCCTGGCGGCGCAAATCTGCCTGGGCCTGAGCAATGTGTATTTCCACCTGCCGCTGCCGGTTGCGGTAGGGCATAACGCGGGCGGTGCGGCGTTATTACTGACGCTGGTACTGGTCAACTATCACGCGCGCACCAGTCTGGTCCGGGTGCGCAACCAGTTGCCGTTCGGCTGGCGCTTTATTCCGCGCAAACACGTATCGGGCCTCGTTACCCTTAAAGGAGAGATGCCATGGCGACCTTGATCGGCGCGCGTCACGGCCAGGCCATCTGGCGTGATTATCTGGAGCTGACCAAGCCGAAGGTGGTGGTGCTGATGCTCATCACCTCGCTGGTGGGGATGTTCCTGGCGACTCGCGCTGGTGTGCCGTGGACCGTGCTGGTGTTTGGCAACCTGGGGATTGCCCTGTGTGCAGGCGGCGCGGCGGCGGTCAACCATGTGGTGGACCGACGCATCGACGCGGTAATGGCGCGCACTCACAAGCGGCCGTTGGCGGAGGGCCGGGTGTCACCGCTGGCGGCGTTGGCCTTTGCTTTGTTTCTGGCTGTTGCCGGCTTGGCCCTGCTGCTGGCATTCACCAATCCGCTCGCAGCCTGGCTGACGCTGGCCTCGCTGCTCGGTTATGCGGTGATCTACACCGGTTTTCTCAAGCGTGCGACGCCACAGAATATTGTTATCGGCGGCTTGGCCGGTGCAGCGCCGCCCTTGCTGGGTTGGGTCGCCGTCACCGGGCATGTCAGCGCCGAGCCCCTGCTGCTTGTGTTGATCATCTTTGCCTGGACTCCGCCACACTTCTGGGCCTTGGCCATCCATCGCAAGGAAGAATACGCCAAGGCCGATATCCCGATGCTGCCGGTAACCCACGGCGAGCACTACACCAAGGTGCATATCCTGCTCTACACCTTTGCCCTGCTGGCGGTGAGCCTGATGCCCTATGTGATCCACATGAGCGGCCTGCTGTACCTCGGCTGCGCCCTGGTATTGGGCGGGCGCTTTCTGCAATGGGCCTGGGTGTTGTACCGTGGCGGTCGGCCGCACGCGGCGATCAACACCTTCAAGTACTCTATCTGGTACTTGCTGCTGCTGTTTATCGCCCTGCTCGTAGACCACTACTTACTGTTGAACCTATGACTCGAACTCAAAAGACTGTCTTCATCCTGGTGGCCCTGGTGGCATTGATCATGGGCCTGACCGTTAACAAAGTGCTCTCGGGCAAGGGCCAGGGCGACCCTACCGCGCTGATCGACGCAGGTATCATCCTGTTGCCGCAAAGCCGTCAGTTGCCGCCGGTGACCATGACCAACCAGGACGGCCAGCCGGTGCTGGTCAACGAATTGAAAGGCAAGTGGAGCCTGTTGTTCTTCGGCTACACCTTCTGCCCGGACATCTGCCCGACTACCCTCGCCCAGCTGCGCCAGATCAAGAGCGAGCTGCCTAAAGAGGCTGTGGATAAGTTGCAGGTGATTTTGGTCAGTGTGGACCCGAACCGCGATACGTCGACCCAGCTCAAACAGTACCTGGGCTACTTCGACCCGCAGTTCCAGGGCCTGACGGGCGCGAATGTGGAGGAGGTGCAGAAGGTCTCGAATGCGGTGAGCATTCCGTTCATTCCGGCGGATACCAGCAAGCCCAACTACACCGTCGACCACAGCGGCAACCTGGCATTGATCGGGCCGGATGGGACTCAGCGCGGGTTCATCCGTGCGCCGTTGAACAACCAGAAGCTGGTGGCGCAGTTGCCGGGGTTGTTGAAGCGTCAGTAACAGGCGACACATAACAAATGTGGGAGGGGGCTTGCCCCCGATAGCAGTGGGTCTGCCACCAGATGCAGTGACTGACACTCAGCAATCGGGGTGTAGCCCCCTCCCACATTTTTTGATCTTCAGCGTGTTGGAGATCGAATCAGATCAGAACGCCGGCTTGATCGCGCCTTTGTACTTCTCTTCGATGAATTGCTTCACTTCAGGCGTGTGCAGGGCTGCAACCAGCTTCTTCACGGCGTCCGAGTCCTTGTTGTCTTCGCGGGTCACCAGGATGTTCACGTAAGGCGAATCGCTGCCCTCGATCACCAGCGCATCCTTGGACGGGTCCAGCTTGGCTTCCAGCGCGTAGTTGGTGTTGATCAGCGCCAGGTCGACCTGGGTCAGTACGCGCGGCAAGGTGGCGGCTTCCAGTTCGCGGAATTTCAGGCTTTTCGGGTTGGCGGTGATGTCCTTGATGGTCGACAGGATGTTGGTCGGGTCCTTCAGGGTGATCAGGCCGTTCTTGGCCAGCAGCAACAGGGCCCGGCCGCCGTTGGTGGCGTCGTTGGGGATCACCACATTGGCGCCGCTTGGCAGTTCGTCCAGCTTCTTGTACTTGCTGGAGTAGGCGCCCAGGGGTTCCAGGTGCACCGCGCCGACGCTCACCAGGTGGGTGCCCTTGGCTTTGTTGAATTCATCCAGGTACGGTTGGTGTTGGAAGAAGTTGGCGTCCAGGCGCTTTTCCGCGACTTGTACGTTCGGCTGCACGTAGTCGGTGAAGACTTTGACCTGCAGGTCCACGCCTTCTTTGGCGAGGGCAGGTTTCACGAATTCGAGGATTTCCGCGTGTGGGACCGGCGAAGCCGCGACCGTGATGGTCTCGGCGTGGGCGGAAAACGCGGCAACGGCGGCGAAAGCAACCAGTAGTTTCTTCATCCAACAAGCTCCTTGTTCGGGCATGTGCCGGCTTATCACCGGCAATGGCCGTTATTTTCGAGAAAAGTGCACCACCAGCTTGTCGCCGACGGTTTGCAGAATTTGCACCAGGATCAGCAGCATCACCACCGTGACCACCATCACGTCAGTCTGGAAACGCTGGTAACCGAAACGGATCGCCAGGTCACCCAGGCCGCCGGCACCCACCACACCGGCCATGGCCGTGTAGGACACCAGTGTAATCGCGGTCACCGTAATCGCCGCGAAAATGCCTGGGCGCGCTTCGGGCAGCAAGGCGTTGGTGATGATCTGGCGCGTGCTGGCGCCCATCGATTGCGTGGCTTCGATAATGCCGCGGTCCACTTCACGCAGCGCGGTTTCCACCAGGCGTGCGAAGAACGGCGTCGCGCCCACCACCAACGGCGGAATCGCACCAGCCACACCCAGCGAAGTGCCGGTGATCAATACAGTGAACGGGATCATCACGATCAGCAGGATGATGAACGGCAGCGAACGCAGGATGTTCACGATCAGCGACAGCAGCGCGTACAGGCCCTTCTGTTCGAACAGTTGGCGCGGGCTGGTGAGGAACAGCAGCACGCCCAGGGGCAGGCCCAGCACCACGGTGAAGAACAGTGAGCCGAACAGCATGGTCATGGTGTCGCCGGTGGCGAGCCAGATTTCGGACCAGTCAATATTGGCGAAGAAACTCAACAGGACGTCCATTAGCGCAGGATCTCCATGTGGACGTCAGCAGCGGTGAAGCGCGCAAACGCAGCGTCCATGTCGCCACCGGTGACGGCGAGGGTCAATTGCCCGTAAGGGATGTCTTTGATGCGGTCGATACGACCGGCGAGGATGCTGTAGTCCACGCCCGTTTCGCGTGCGACGGTGCCCAGCAGCGGCGCGTAGGTCGCTTCGCCCTGGAACGTCAGGCGCACGATGCGGCCGGGTACGTGAGCGAAGTCATCGCGTTGCTCGTTTTCGTCGACCTGCTCGGACTCTTGCACGAAACGCTTCGTGGTTGGGTGCTTGGGGTGCAGGAATACATCGGCCACCGAGCCTTGCTCGACGATCACGCCGGCGTCCATTACGGCCACCTGGTCGCAGACACGGCGGATCACGTCCATTTCATGGGTGATCAGCACGATGGTCAGCTTCAGCTCGCGGTTGATCTCGGCCAACAGTTGCAGCACCGAGGCGGTGGTCTGCGGGTCGAGGGCGCTGGTGGCTTCGTCGCACAGCAGGATCTTTGGCTTGGTCGCCAGGGCGCGGGCGATGCCGACGCGTTGTTTCTGGCCGCCGGACAACTGCGCCGGGTACTTTTTGGCGTGGTCCGACAGGCCGACGCGCGCGAGCAGTTCTGCGACGCGCAGGTCGATGTCCTTGCGCGACAGTTCGCCGGCCAGGGTCAGTGGCAGCGCCACGTTGTCGGCGACGGTCTTGGAAGCCAGCAGGTTGAAGTGCTGGAAGATCATCCCGACCTGCTGGCGGAAACGGCGCAGGCCGTTGGCGTCCAGGGCGGTGACTTCTTCGCCATCTACCCTGATGATGCCGCCGCTCGGTTCTTCGAGGCGGTTGATCAGGCGCAGCAGGGTGCTTTTACCCGCGCCGGAGTGGCCGATCAGGCCGAACACCTGGCCGTTTTCGACACTCAGACTGGTGGCGTGCAGCGCGGGAATATCCCTACCGGCGACGCGGTAGGTTTTATGGACGTTTTGAAACTCGATCACGTAGCGAACCTTGTGGGGCGCATGGAAAAGGGATCAGCGGTTAGCCGGGGGCGCATTTTAGCCTGTCTGTATAGCGTTTCTTAGCATTTATTTCGTATTCAACCAGCGATTTGGCAATAACGCGATCAAAGGTCATAAAAAAGGAACGGTACAAAACCGCGTCAGTCACTACTTAAGCAACTCGATTTCCCAGGTGCCGTGCCTGGGGTTTTGCTCAAACGAGCCGGGGACCGCTCTGGCCACTTTGAATAAGGAGTTTTGACTGATGAGTAGCAAAAAGCCAAAGAGCGAGCTAGCGGGCACCGACACCCTGGATCGTGGTAACACCAACGCCAAGCTGCAGGCCCTGGAGGCCTTCCGCTCCGATGCGACCGGTCAGGCCCTGCGTACCAATCAGGGCGTCAAGATTTCCGACAACCAGAACACCCTGAAAGTGGGCTCCCGTGGCCCATCGCTGCTGGAAGATTTCATCATGCGTGAAAAAATCACGCACTTTGACCATGAGCGTATCCCGGAGCGCATCGTGCATGCCCGTGGCACCGGTGCCCATGGCTATTTCCAGACCTACGAGAACCATTCGGCGCTGACCAAGGCTGGTTTCCTGCGTGACCCTGGGCATAAAACGCCGGTCTTCACCCGCTTTTCCACTGTGCAGGGCCCGCGTGGTTCGGGTGACACGGTGCGTGATGTGCGCGGTTTTGCCGTGAAGTTTTTCACCGAAGAAGGCAACTTCGACCTGGTGGGCAACAACATGCCGGTGTTTTTCATTCAGGACGCGATCAAGTTTCCTGACTTCGTACACGCCGTGAAGCCCGAGCCGCACAATGAAATTCCTACAGGCGGGTCGGCGCACGATACCTTCTGGGACTTCGTCTCGTTGCAGCCTGAATCGGCGCACATGGTGATCTGGGCGATGTCTGACCGTGCCATTCCAAAGAGCCTGCGCAGCATGCAGGGTTTTGGCGTGCACACCTTCCGCCTGGTGAACGCCGAGGGGAAATCCAACTTCGTCAAATTCCACTGGCGTCCTACGGCGGGTACTTGCTCGCTGGTGTGGGACGAAGCGCAAAAGCTGGCCGGTAAAGATACCGACTACCACCGCCGCGACCTTTGGGAAGCCATTGAGATGGGCGACTACCCTGAGTGGGAATTGGGCGTGCAGGTGATTCCCGAGGACAAGGAGCATGCGTTCGACTTCGATATCCTCGACCCGACCAAGCTGATCCCTGAGGAGCTGGTGCCGATCACGCCGCTGGGCAAGATGGTGCTCAACCGCAACCCGGACAACTTCTTCGCTGAGGTCGAGCAGGTCGCGTTCTGCCCAGGCCATATCGTGCCGGGTATCGACTTCTCCAACGATCCACTGCTGCAAGGTCGGCTGTTTTCCTACACCGACACGCAGATCAGCCGACTCGGCGGGCCGAACTTTCATCAGTTGCCGATCAATCAGCCGGTCACGCCGCTGCATAACAACCAGCGCGATGCCATGCACCGCAGCACCATCGATAAAGGGCGAGCCTCTTATGAGCCGAACTCAATCGATGGCGGCTGGCCGAAAGAAACGCCACCGGCTGCGCAGGATGGTGGTTTTGAGTCCTACCCTGAGCGCATCGACGCCCACAAGATCCGTGAGCGCAGCGAGTCGTTCGGCGATCACTTCTCCCAGGCGCGTCTGTTCTTCCACAGCATGAGCAAGCACGAACAGGAGCACATCATTGCGGCCTACAGCTTTGAGCTGGGCAAGGTCGAGCGCGAGTTTATCCGCGCGCGTCAGGTCAACGAGATCCTGGCCAACATCGACCTGGAACTGGCCAAGCGCGTGGCGCAGAACCTGGGGCTGCCCGCGCCGACCCAAGGCACGGTGCCTGTCCGTAAAACCCAGCCGGAACGTTCGCCGGCATTGAGCCAGGCAAACCTGCTGCCGGGTGATATCAAAACGCGAAAAGTGGCGATTCTTGCCGCGAACGGCGTTGATGGTGCTGCAATTGATGCGTTGAAGAAGGCACTGGAAGCCGAGGGCGCACATGCCAAGCTGCTGGGGCCAACCTCGGCACCGGTAAAAACGGCTGATGGTAAAAGCCTGAAGGTGGATGCCTCGATGGAAGGTATGCCATCGATTGCGTTCGATGCGGTATTTGTCCCTGGCGGGAAAGACTCTGTTAAAGCCTTGAGTGGTGATGGCGTGGCGTTGCACTTCCTGTTGGAAGCGTACAAGCACTTGAAGGCGATTACCGTCGCCAACGACGCTAAGTCATTGCTGGATCTGTTGAAGCTTGAGGCGGATGCGGGACTGATCGTCGGGTCGGATGCCAAGGCGTTCAAGGCATTCTTTGCCGCGATTGCCCAGCACCGGGTCTGGGATCGTGAGCCTAAGGCCAAGGCGATTCCGGCTTAAGTCTTTGGTTGTTTGTTAGATCGTCATCGGGGGCAAGCCCCCTCCCACATTTTGAGCTGTGAATACATTCAAAGTGCGGGAGGGGGCTTGCCGCCGATGGTTTTATTCCGCCTTGCGCGGAATCAGCACAACCTGCGCCGGAATCTTCTTCAGAATCTGCCGGTGAATCTTCAGGTCATACCCCGAATCAATTCGCTTCACCCGTTTGGTCAGCAACGTGGCCAGCCACGGGTAATCCTCTGTGCGCGGCGCCTGGATGCTCACATCGCATTGGTAATTCACCACGTCGGTGGCAATCGCATCCAGCTGATGGCGCAGTTCTTCGATGTTGGTGAGGTTCAACGCCACGGTGGTGCTGGGCGCCGTGGGGTCGATGACCTTGGCGGCGGGCTTGGCCTCGGCCGCTTTCAGGTCGGCTTCGGCTTTGTCCAGTTCGGCCTTGCGCGCATGGCTGATGGCGCTGTTGACGCCACCGGTCAGCGCGGGTGCCTTGGGCATCAGGGCGCGGGCACGGCTCAGGGCGGTCGCGGCGGCGTTTACATCACCCTTTTGCAACACGATCTGGCTGCGTTGCAAGTAGGCTTCAGCCAACTGCCGCTGGTAGGTTTCCAGCGCCGGGTCGTTGGGCGACTGGGCTTGCAGCGCCGCTAGCTGGTCTTCTGCGGTGGCCAGTTCGCTGCTGGCCAGGTTTTGTTCCAGCTGTGCGATGGCCGCAGCGCGTGCGTCCGGGGCCTCTGGGACGGCGGGCGGTGTGCTTTGACAGGCGCCCAGCAGCAGGGAAAATGCGGCAAGGAGCAGATAACGGGAGGTGAACGGCTTCATTCCTGCGACTCTCTATTTGCGCAAAAAGCGAGCAAGTCTACACCCCTCGACGGGGCAGGACAAAACTCAGCAGAAACAGGGCGGCGGCCGTGACCACAATCGACGGCCCGGCCGGCGTGTCCTTGAACCAGGACAACGCCAGGCCCCCGCACACAGCGAGCATCCCCAGCAGGCTGGCGCCCACCGCCATCTGCTCCGGTGAGCGGGCGTGGCGCTGGGCAGCGGCCGCGGGAATGATCAGCAGCGACGTGATCAACAATACGCCGACAATCTTCATCGCGACAGCGATCACCACGGCGATCAATAACATCAGGGCCATGCGCAGGGCCGGCACGGGCAAGCCTTCTACCGTGGCCAGCTCTTCGTGCACGGTAATCGCCAGCAGCGGGCGCCACAGCGCGACCAGCAGCGCCAGTACGGCCGCGCTGCCGCCGAGGATCCACGCAAGGTCGCCGGGGCTGATCGCCAGCAGGTCGCCGAACAAGTAGGCCATCAAGTCGATGCGCACTTCATGCATGAAGCTCAGCACCACCAGGCCCAGGGACAGGGTGCTGGGTGCCAGGATGCCCAATAGGGTGTCGGAGGCCAGGGGCTGGCGCTGTTGCAGGGTCACCAGCAGTACCGCTAATAACAGGCAGCCAACGGTCACGGCGATGGTCGGGCTCACATCCAACAGAAAGCCCAGGGCCACGCCCAGCAGCGCGGCGTGCGACAAGGTGTCGCCAAAATAGGCCATGCGCCGCCAGACCACGAACGAGCCCAACGGGCCCGCCACCAACGCCAAAGCCAAGCCTGCCAGCAGGGCGTAGAGCAGAAAATCAGCCATGCTTGCAGCTATCTCCATGAACGTGGGTATGGGGGGTGGCGGGGTCATCGACGACGGCGCCATGCAGGTCGTGGGCGTGGTCGTGATGGTGGTGGTAGATCGCCAGGCTCTGGGCGTTCTTGCCGAACAGCTCGACGAACGCCGGGTCGCCGCTGACCTGTTCCGGATGGCCCGAGCAGCACACGTGGCGGTTGAGGCACACCACCTGGTCGGTGGTGCTCATCACCAGGTGCAAATCGTGGGACACCATCAATACGCCGCAGCCATGGCGGTCGCGCAGACGGGTAATCAAGCTGTACAGCTCGGCCTGGCCGGCGACGTCGACGCCCTGCACGGGCTCATCCAGCACCAGCAGTTCCGGCTCGCGCAACAGGGCGCGGGCCAGCAGCACGCGCTGCATTTCGCCGCCGGAAATGCTTTGCACCGGGCTGTCGATCACCTGTTCGGCGCCGACTTCCCTGAGCGCCCCCTGGGCGCGGGCACGGTCTACGCCGGGCACCAGGCGCAGGAAGCGCAGGACTGACAATGGCAAGGTTGGATCGACATGCAGCTTCTGCGGCATGTAGCCGACGCGCAGCTTGGGCTTGCGCCACACACTGCCGGTGTCGGGCTTGAGCAGGCCCAGCACGGCACGCACCAGGGTGGTCTTGCCGGCGCCGTTGGGGCCGATCAGGGTAACGATCTGCCCCGGCTCCACGCTCAGTGCGATGTTATCCAGCACGTTTTGCCCGGCGAACGTGACCCCGACCTGCTCCAGGCGGATTAACGCGTTGCTCATCAAGCCCCCTGGCAGCCCGAGCACAGGCCGACCACTTCGACCGTTTGCCCTTCGACCCGGAAGCCGACCTCGGCAGAACTCTTGATGATGGCGTCGCTGATGCTTTTTTGTTCAAGCTCGATGGCGGCGTGGCACTCGCGGCAGATCAGGAACTGGCCCTGGTGCGCGTGTTCCGGGTGGCTGCAGCCGACGAAGGCGTTAAGCGAGGCGATGCGGTGCACCAGGCCGTTTTCCAGCAGGAAGTCCAGTGCGCGGTACACGGTGGGCGGCGCGGCGCGGCGGCCGTCCTGCTCGCTGAGCACGCCGAGAATGTCGTAGGCGCCCAGCGGCTTGTGGCTCTGCCACACCAATTCCAGCACGCGGCGGCGCAGTGCGGTCAGGCGCAGACCCTTCTGTGTGCACAGGGTGTCGGCTTCCGACAGCGCGGTATGCACGCAGTGAGAGTGGTCGTGGGGACGGCTGGCAAGCGGTGTTTTAGGCATGAGCGGCGACAGATATTTGATAGAGACGTTATTATGTTACCCGTTCCTACGCCATTGAGTGGTCATCGTGTCCCGACTTTTTCCCGTTTTTGTCGTATTTGTCACCAGTTTGTTCATGGCTGGCGCCGCTCAGGCCGACGTCAAGGTGTTAACCAGCATCAAGCCACTGCAGTTGATTGCTGCGGCGGTGCAGGACGGCGTGGCGGTTCCGGAGGTGTTGTTGCCACCGGGCGCGTCGCCGCATAACTATGCGTTGCGACCATCCGACGTACGGCGTGTGCAGTCGGTGGACCTGCTGTACTGGATCGGCCCGGACATGGAGAGTTTCCTGCCGCGCGTGTTGAAAGGTCGTACGGCAACAACGGTAGCAGTGCAGGACCTGCCGGGCATGAAGCTGCGCCGTTTTGCCGAAGATAGCCACTCCCACGCCGATGAAGCCGACGAACATGACCACGATCACCGCCCAGGCAGCCTGGACGCGCACTTGTGGCTGTCCACGATCAACGCACGGGTTATTGCTGCACGCATGGCCACTGATCTGGCTGCTGCCGATCCGGCTAATGCCTCGCGTTACCAGAGCAACGTGAAGGCCTTCGACGAGCGCCTGGATGCCCTGGATGCTCGCCTGAAAGCCCGTCTTGCGCCGATCGATGGCAAGCCCTACTTCGTGTTCCATGAAGCCTTCGATTACTTCGAAGACGCTTATGGGCTCAAGCATGCCGGCGTGTTCAGCGTGGCCGCTGAAGTCCAGCCGGGTGCCCAACATGTGGCGGCGATGCGCACCCGTTTGCAGGAAGTGGGCAAGACGTGCGTGTTCAGTGAACCGCCGTTGCGTCCGCGCCTGGCTGAAACCCTGGTGGCCGGGTTGCCGGTGAAGTTGGCGGAGTTGGATGCGCTGGGGGGTTATACCCCGGCTACCGCTCAAGGCTACGAGCAAGTGCTGGATAAGTTGGGCAACGACTTGGCGGGTTGCCTGGAATCGCTCTGACAGCAAACGACGACCAAATGTGGGAGGGGGCAAGCCTCCTCCCACACTTTTTGATCTCACAGGCTTTTAGAGGGCAAATGGCAGTTGCACGGTGACCCGCTGACGCTGCACCAGTCGATGCTCGAACTCCGCCGGGTCGTGGATCAGCACATCCTGTCCCGCAAAGGATTCAGCCGCGATCAGGCGTGACAGCCAGAACCGCACACAGGCCACGCGCAACATCGTCGGCCACAGCTCGGCTTCCTTCGCGGTAAACGGCCGCAGCCCTGCATACGCTCCCAGCAAGGCCCTGGCGCGTTGCCCATCAAGCACGCCATCGGCGTCCGAGCACCAGTCATTCAGGGCGATCGCCACGTCGTACAGCATCGGGCCGGAGCAGGCGTTGTAGAAGTCGATCAGGCCGGTGAGGTGCGTGCCTTCGAACATCGCGTTGTCGCGGAACAGGTCGGCGTGCACGTTGGCGCGTGGCAGGGCGAGGATCTCGGCCTTGTGCGCTGCGATCTCGGTCAGAGCGTCCTGCAGCAGGCGCTGCTGTGCGGCGTTCAGGTGCGAAATCAGTTGCGCACCTTCACTGAGCATCCAGTCCAGGCCGCGATCGGTCTTGCGCTCGAGGACTTTCTCGCCCTGCGTCGCCAGGTGCAGATGGCCCAGCAGGTCACCGACCTGGGCGCAGTGCTGGGCGTTGGCGTCCTTGACGTGCTTACCGGCCAGGCGCGGCTGCAGCAGCGCCGGTTTGCCTTTGAGTTCACGCAAGGCCACGCCGTCGGTGGTGCGCAGGGCGTAGGGCACCGGCAGGTCGGCGTCGTGGAGTACGTCGAGCAGTTCGATGAAGAACGGCATTTGCGCAACCGGGCCACGCTCGACCAGGGTCAGGACAAACTCACCCTGCTCCAGGCTGATAAAGAAATTGGTGTTTTCGCTACCGGCGGCAATCCCCTGGAAGTCGATCAGGCGGCCGAGGCCGTAAGGGGCGAGAAAGGTTTCCAGCTCGGGCCGAGCCAGGGGGGTGAACACAGACATGGTTAAAACTGCCAGTACGGGCGCCGCGGTGCGCGGCGCCAATTGAAGTTAAGAAATCATTTCCATTCGAAGATCTTCCATGACGGGATCAGCATATCCGGCTGGTCAGAACGGATGAAGTTCGCATCGGTTCCGTCCGCGCGCACCAGGAAATAAGGAGGTGCGCCCTTCGGGATGACCTTGATTGCGTACAGGAAACCGTTCTGGCGGTACTCCTGAATGGTCTTGTCGCCTTCCGTGCGAATGGTCACTTCCGGATCGCCCCCAGGCGCATCGTCTGCCGCCACGGCAGCCATCGGAGCGAGTGCAATCAAGCCAGTCAACAGCAGGCGATTGAATGTACGCATGATAACCTTGTCCCTTTGTCGTCATTGGTCCGGCTATTCTAGCGCCTGACCCGCCGAAAAGGTTGATTCTGCTCATGAGCCAAGCACCCCTCGTCCTGGTGGACGGTTCTTCGTATCTGTACCGTGCCTTCCACGCATTGCCACCGCTGACCACTTCCAAAGGCCTGCCCACCGGCGCGGTCAAGGGCGTGTTGAACATGCTCAAGAGCCTGCGCAAGCAGTACCCGGACAGCCCGTTCGCGGTGGTGTTCGACGCCAAGGGTGGGACCTTTCGCGATGACATGTACGCCGAATACAAGGCCAACCGCCCGAGCATGCCGGATGACATGCGCGTGCAAATCGAGCCGTTGCACCAGAGCGTGATCGCGCTGGGCTTCCCGTTGCTGTGCGTCGAAGGCGTCGAGGCCGACGATGTGATCGGCACCCTGGCGCGCAGCAGTGCGGCGGCTGCCCGCCCCGTGGTGATCTCCACCGGTGACAAGGACATGGCGCAGTTGGTCGACGGGCACATTACTTTGGTCAACACCATGACCGGTAGCGCGATGGACATCGAGGGCGTGAAGGAGAAATTCGGTGTCGCTCCCGAGCAGATCATCGACTATCTGGCGCTGATGGGCGATTCGTCCGACAACATTCCGGGTGTTCCGGGTATCGGTCCGAAGACCGCTTCCGGCTTGCTGGTCGGCGTGAACGGCGGCATCAAAGAGCTTTATGAGCAGTTGGATATTGTGCCGACCTTACCTATCCGAGGCGCCAAGACGTTGCCGGCCAAGCTGGAAGAACATCGGGAGAGTGCTTTTCTTTCCTACCGGTTGGCGACGATCAAGTGCGATGTACCGTTGGATATCGGTCTGGATGACTTGCACCTGATCGAGCCGGATCGCGAGAAGCTGCTGGAGTTGTACACGCTGCTGGAGTTCAAGAGCTGGATTGATGAGGTCCAGCGCGATGCCAAACGCGTGGAACTCAAGGCTGCGCCGGTTGCCGAGCAAGTCGTCGAGGCAGTAGCGCCGGCAGAGGCCACCTACACCACCATCCTCGACCAGGCGACGTTCGACCTTTGGCTGAAGAAGCTCAACGATGCGAAGTTGTTTGCCTTCGACACCGAAACCACCGGTATCGATGCCCAGCAGGCGCAGCTGGTCGGCGTCTCCTTCGCCGTGCAGCCCCATGAAGCGGCCTACATCCCGTTGACCCATTCCTACATCGGCGCGCCGGAGCAGTTGGACCGCGACACCGTGCTGCTGGCCCTGAAACCGCTGCTGGAAGACCCGACCAAGCTCAAAGTCGGCCAGCACGCCAAGTTCGATATGAACATCCTGGCCAACTGCGCTATCGGCGGCGACCCGGCGCAGGGCATTACCGTGCGTGGCATTGCGTTCGACACCATGCTTGAGTCCTATGTGCTGAACTCCACGGCAACCCGTCACGACATGGACAGCCTGGCCAAGAAGTACCTGGACTACGACACTGTTGCTTTCCAGGACATCGCCGGCAAGGGCGCCAAGCAGCTGACCTTCGATCAGATCGCCCTGGAGCAGGCCGGCCCTTATGCGGCGGAAGATGCCGATGTGACCCTGCGTCTGCACCAGGCGCTGTTTGCACAATTGTCCGCCATCCCGAGCCTGGCGAGCGTGCTCACGGATATCGAGATTCCATTGGTGCCCGTGCTGGCCCGTATCGAGCGCCAGGGTGCACTGGTGGACAAGGACCTGCTGGGTATCCAGAGCATCGAGCTGGGCAACAAGATGATCGAACTGGAGCGCCAGGCCTTCGAGATCGCCGGCGAGGCGTTCAACCTGGGCTCGCCCAAGCAGCTCGGCGCGATTCTTTATGAAAAACTCGGCCTGCCGGTGCTGAAGAAAACCGGCAAGGGCCAGGCGTCGACGGCCGAAGAAGTGCTGGCCAAGCTGGCTGAGGATGACTATCCGCTGCCCAAGGTGCTGATGCAGTACCGCAGCATGAGCAAGCTGAAAAGCACCTACACCGATCGCCTGCCGGAACAGATCAACCCGCGTACCGGACGTATCCACACCTCCTATCACCAGGCGGTGGCGGCGACCGGGCGCTTGTCTTCCAGTGATCCGAACCTGCAGAACATCCCGGTGCGTACCGCCGAAGGACGGCGGATTCGCCAGGCGTTTGTTGCACCCAAGGGCTACAAGCTGCTGGCGGCGGACTATTCGCAGATCGAGCTGCGGATCATGGCGCACCTTTCCAAGGACGAAGGCTTGATGAACGCCTTCCGTCACAACCTGGATGTGCACACCGCCACGGCGGCCGAGGTGTTCAAGGTTGAGCTGGGCGAGGTCACCTCCGACCAGCGCCGCAGTGCCAAGGCGATCAACTTTGGTCTGATCTACGGCATGGGCGCGCAGAAGCTGGGCAAGGACATCGGTGTCGATACCAAGACGGCCAAGGCCTACATCGATGTGTATTTCGCCCGTTATCCCGGGGTTCGCGAGTACATGGAGCGCACCCGCGCCCAAGCCGCTGATCAGGGCTACGTGGAAACCTTCTTCGGCCGTCGCCTGTACTTGCCCGACATCAACTCCAACAAGCCCCAGGAGCGCGCGGCCGCTGAACGCACCGCGATCAACGCGCCGATGCAGGGCACGGCGGCAGACATCATCAAGAAAGCCATGGTGCTGGTGGACAACTGGCTGACCGATTCGGGCCTGGATGCCAAGGTGATCCTGCAGGTGCACGATGAATTGGTACTGGAAGTGCGTGAGGATCAGGTGGCGCAGGTCAGCGAAAAGATTCGCGAGCATATGAGTGCTGCCGCGAAGCTGGACGTGCCGCTGCTGGTGGAAGTGGGCGTCGGCAATAACTGGGATGAAGCGCACTGACGCGCGGGCGCTGCCACCGCGTTGTGTGGTGGCAGAGTGCTTTAGTGCGGAAATCGCCGTTGGTTATTTCAAATAGTTTTTCTGACTTGCCGGAACTTAACCCGTGAACTGCTACTCAGAGTTACTGAATGGGTGGTGAAGCCCTTCAATGCTCCTATGTTGTGTTAAGTGTTGGCAGATATCTGGACCCCGCCCTAGCGGTCCGGAACTTGAACCCCGAACTTCCCCTCCCCATACGAAGTCCGGGGTTTTTTTTGCCCGCAGAAAAGTTATTCCGCGAGTTCCGCGCCTTTGTCCGCCAATTCCATCCAACCGGCCAGCACGGTATAAGCTTCTTCCAGGCCCATGCGCTTTGGTGCCGAGAACAGCTGGATCGTGATCGCGTCGCCCCAGCCCTTACGGATTTCGGACTGCACTTTGAGCAAGGTGTTCTTGGCCGCGCCGTAGGTCAGCTTGTCGGCCTTGGTCAGCAGGATATGCATCGGCATGCCGCTGGCGACCGCCCAATCGAGCATCAACAGGTCGAAATCGGTCATCGGATGGCGGATGTCCATCATCAGAATCAAGCCTTTCAAACTCTCCCGGCCACCCAGGTAAGCCTCCAGGTGACGCTGCCAGTGCAACTTCAGCGGGATAGGTACTTTTGCATAACCGTAACCCGGCAGGTCGACCAGACGCCGATCATCGTCTAGCTTGAAGAAATTGAGGAGTTGCGTACGGCCCGGGGTTTTCGAGGTGCGCGCCAGGCTGGCGTGAGTCAGGGTGTTCAGCGCGCTGGATTTACCGGCGTTGGAACGACCGGCAAAGGCGACTTCAAAGCCTTCGTCATCGGGGCATTGGTCAACTTTGGCGGCGCTGAGCATGAACGTGGACTGTTGGCACAGGCCGAGGATGGGATTCTTGAGTTGCATGAGATTTCCGATGTGGGCGGTGCCGAGAAAGGGTGCGGCAAGCGGTGTCGTTTCCGTTTCAGTAGCGCCAGTATATAATGCCGCAGATTTTGTGTGTGCTTTGTCCCAGCGAAGGATGAAGTTCACGGGAGCGATAGACCTTTATTGCGCATTAGAACGCAAAACGCTCTCAAACCCTGAAATGGTCGACGTATGACCAAGTGGTTGCTCGCTATCGGTGCCCTGGTCCCGCTTTACGGCGCTCAGGCTACACAGGATCCGGAAGCGGTGTACAACCGAGTTTGCGTGGCTTGCCATGCCGGCCAGTTGCCCAGCGCCCCCAGACGGGGTGACCAGGCAGCCTGGGCGCCAAGACTGGCGCAGGGCATGGACACGCTGGTGCTACACGTGACCCAGGGTTTCAAGGCAATGCCGCCGCGTGGTTTGTGCATGGACTGCAGTACTGAGGATTACCAGGCCATCATTGAATTGATGGTGAGTAAACCCGGTAGATAACTCTTAAACCCCTTAGCCGTAGTTGGATTAGCTGATGAACAAACTGATCGTGAGTCTGCTGTTGACCTTGGGCATCACCGGTGTTGCCCATGCTGCAGGCGACGCTACAGCGGGCCAGGCGAAAGCCGCCGTATGTGGTGCTTGCCATGGACCGGATGGTAACAGCCCGGCACCGAACTTCCCCAAACTGGCCGGCCAGGGCGAGCGTTACCTGACCAAGCAGATGCAGGATATCAAGTCCGGCAAGCGCACGGTCCTGGAAATGACCGGCTTGTTGACCAACCTCAGCGATCAGGACCTGGCAGACATCGCGGCGTATTTTGCCAGCCAGAAAGGCAGTGTGGGAGCTGCTGATCCGAAACTGGTGGCCCGCGGCGAGAAACTGTTCCGCGGTGGCGACCTGGATAAAGGCCTGCCGGCCTGCACCGGTTGCCATTCGCCCAATGGCGCGGGCATTGCCGCCGCCGGCTTCCCGCACTTGAGTGGCCAGCACGCCACCTACATTGCCAAACAGCTGACCGATTTCCGTAAGGAAGAGGCCGGGCGCACCAACGATGGCGACGCGGCGATCATGCGCACCATCGCCCGCAAGCTGAGTGACGAGGACATTGCGGCGGTCTCCAGCTACATCCAGGGCCTGCACTGAGGTGCACGCAACGTTAACACTCGATTAATCCCGCGATGCAAGCATAAAAAGGGTGGCCCAGGCCGCCCTTTTTTGTGGCCGGTGCCGTTACACTAACGAACTCATGCCCGCGCAGGCCTGTCACAACAAAGGTCGCGTGAGGCGACTTTATTTGTCCAGGAGTAAAGCATGCGTAATCTGATCCTCAGCGCCGCTCTCGTCACTGCCAGCCTCTTCGGCATGACCGCACAAGCCGCCGACGTGCCGCTTGAAGCCGGTAAGACCTACGTTGAATTGGCCAATCCGGTTCCGGTTTCCGAACCCGGCAAGATCGAAGTGGTGGAGTTGTTCTGGTACGGCTGCCCGCATTGCTACGCTTTTGAACCGACCATCAACCCATGGGTTGAAAAACTGCCCAAGGACGTGAACTTCAAGCGCATTCCAGCCATGTTCGGCGGCCCATGGGATGCCCACGGCCAACTGTTCCTGACCCTGGAAGCCATGGGTGTGGAGCACAAGGTCCACAACGCGGTATTCGACGCGATCCAGAAGCAAGGCAAGCGCCTGACCAAGCCGGACGAAATGGCTGACTTCGTGGCCACCCAAGGTGTCGACAAGGACAAGTTCCTGGCCACCTTCAACTCCTTCGCTATCCAGGGCCAGATCAAGCAGGCCAAGGAGCTGGCGCAGAAGTATGGCGTGCAAGGCGTACCGACCATGATCGTCAACGGCAAATACCGTTTCGACCTGGGCACTTCCGGTGGTCCTGAGCAGACCCTCAATGTTGCCGACCAACTGATCGCCAAAGAGCGCGCAGCCAAGTAAGGGGCCCGTCATGCGCCGCTGGGGTACCGAACGTGTGGTTGGCCTGCATGATCCGCAGGTCAATGAACATCACCTGGAGTCCACGGGCCTGCCGGCAGACAGCCGCCTGCGCCTGCTCAGCTTCAATATCCAGGTAGGCATCAGTACCGAGAAGTACCGGCACTACCTCACCCGTGGCTGGCAGCACCTGCTGCCCCATAACGGACGTGCCGGCAACCTGCAAAAGATCGGCAACCTGCTGAACGACTTCGACCTTGTCGCCCTGCAGGAAGCTGATGGCGGCAGCATGCGCTCCGGCTATATAAACCAGGTGGAACACTTGGCCCAGCTGGGTGCCTTCCCCTATTGGTATCAGCAGCTCAACCGTAACCTCGGGCGCCTGGCGCAGCACAGCAATGGTGTGCTCAGTCGCTTGAAGCCCTCAGTCATCGAAGATCACCCGTTACCCGGACCCAAGGGGCGGGGTGCGATCCTCGTGCGCTTTGGCGAAGGCCCGGAGGCCTTGGTGGTCGTGATGATGCACCTGGCACTGGGCGCCCGCACTCGCACGATGCAACTGGCTTACATCCGCGAGCTGATTGGCAATTACAAGCACCAGGTGCTGATGGGGGACATGAATACCCACGCCAGCGACCTGTTGCAGAATTCTCCGTTGCGCGACCTCGGCCTACTGGCGCCGCAAGCCGAAGCCACGTTCCCCAGTTGGCGCCCGCAACGCTGCCTTGACCATATCCTGCTCAGTCCTACCCTCACACTCGAGAGTGTGCAGGTGCTGGCGCAGCCCATCTCCGATCACCTGCCGGTCGCGGTAGAGATTCGTCTGCCGGGTTCGCTCACGGCTGATGCATTACCCGCGTTGAGCCCTGGCCCCCGCGGACCCCTTTCATGAGCGACGACGCCCAGCGCTGGAAAGAGAAATACCTCAAGAGCATCGAGCAACAGGAAAAACTCGAACGCCGCTGGGCCGCTCGCCTCGACCTGCTGCGCCGTGGACTGGTGCGCAGCACGCTGGCGGCTGAGGGCACTGACCGCGCCGTCGACCAATGCATGAAGGAAATGCGCGACGTCGTCCGTACCGATGATATGGACGCCGCCCTCGCCGCCTTGCTGCCGCGCCTGGAAAAAGCCGTGCTGGATTCGGAGCAGCGCCGCGAAACCCGGGTCGACCAGATCAGCACCGCGCTGACGTCCCTGGTCACGCAACTACAGAAACTTCCATTGCCCCGTGAGGTGGCTCGGCCGCTGAAGACGTTCGCCAAGCAGTTGGACGGCCGCGTCGGCCAGGCGCGAGAGATCCCGCTGTTGCTCAGCGAGTTGAGCGGCCTGCAGGGCCAGGCACTGAACAACCTGGAGCCGGACGGCGAAACCGCGCGACCAGGCCCTGGGCTTTTGCAGCGCCTGTTCGGCGCCAAGGACGTTGCGAACGAAACGGTGGCGGACGAATCGACCCTCCGACCGGCCCCGCAGCCTGCGGCGACCAAGCCAGTCGCTGTCGAGCCACAGCCGTCCGAGCAATCCGAGGAACTGACGCAAGCGTTGCGTGCCTTTGCGCCGCAGCCTCAAGAAAACGTCGCTCCGGTCATCGAGCCCGTAGCCCCCGCCCAGGTGGCCGAGCCCTCCAGCGAAACCTTCGTCTATGAAGCCCCGCCTCAAGCCGCCGCTATTGAAACACCCGAAGCACGTGTCGAGCCCAAGCCTCAAGTCGAAGAACCCGCACCGGAGAGCGCCCTCGCCGCCTTTATCGAAACGCCTGAAGTTCAGGTCGAGACCCCGGATGAGACCACCATTGGCAGCTTGTCGCTTCCACCGGTGCTAGAAGAGCCTGATCCTGACGAGTTGCAAGGGGATGGAACCTATGCCCTGCCCGACTCGCCAGAACCGTCCTACAGCTCCGTGGCAAAGCACATCGAAGACACTCTGCTCGGCCTGCTCGAAGAACTCTCGTTGCCCGAACGTCACCGACCCCAGGCCGAGGCCATGCGCGAGCGCCTGGCCCATGGTTTGAACTGGTACGAACTGCTGCCGATCCTCGACGATCTGGCAGTCTTGATGCTGGCGATCACCGACAGCGGCCAGCATGAGTTCGAGGCTTACCTCAAGCAGCTCAACGAACGGCTCGAGGCGTTTCAGGGCCACTTGCAAGTCGCCAGCGAGGGGCATGCCGACAGCCGCTCCGCCGCCCGTGAGCTGGACACACAGATCCGCGAACAGGTCGATGGCCTGCAAAGCAGCGTGCAGGAAGCTGCCGACCTGGACAGCCTCAAGCACGTGTTGGAAAGCCACCTTGAGGGGCTGCTCGGCACCATGGATGAGCATCAGCAGCAGCGCGACCTGCGCGAGCAGGAGACGGCGGCGCGCCTCAAAGGCCTGGCTGAGCGGGTTGCCAATATGGAGCAGGAAGCCCAGGGCTATCGCGAGCACCTGGAGGTGCAGCGCCAGAAGGCGTTGATCGATCCGCTCACGGGCCTGCCCAATCGTGCCGCCTGGAGCGAGCGCCTCGATTATGAGGTGAACACCTGGCACCAGCACGGCAACAACCTGTCGTTGGCGATACTGGACCTGGATCACTTCAAGCGTATCAACGATGGCTACGGCCACCTCGCCGGCGACAAGGTGCTGAAGATCATCGCCAACGTGCTGCGCAAGCGCCTGCGCCCGACCGACTTTATCGCGCGCTTTGGTGGTGAAGAGTTTGTCTTGCTGATGCCCGACTCATCCCTGGCGGATGCCCTGGCCGTGGGCGAGGTGTTGCGTGCGGCGATTGAAGCGTGCCCGTTTCACTTCAAGGGCGAGCCGGTGACGATCACCGTGTCCATGGGTGTGGCGCAGTTCCAGCCGGGAGAGCGCAGTGATCTTGCGCTCAAGCGTGCCGATGAAGCGTTGTATCGGGCCAAGGCCGCGGGGCGCAACCAGGTGCAGGCTGCCTGAAAGATGTTCCATTTTGTGATTTGACCGCTGGCTTGCGATCGGTACGTTACACTGTTGCATTATTGTCTTCTGCGTACCGTCTACCGCCATGAAATCCTTGTACTTCGCTTTTGTGTTCCTTGTGCTCGCAGGCTGTGCCAGCGGCCCTCGCCTAAACACCAACCACCCCTCGGTGAACCACGACAACCGCGTGCAGTTCGTAGTCGTGCATTACACCTCGACCAACCTTGAACGCTCGCTGGCATTGCTCACCCATGGTCAGGTCAGCAGCCATTACCTGATCGGCGACGACGCCTCGGCCACCATCTATAAGCTGGTGGACGAGAGCCAGCGCGCCTGGCACGCGGGGGAAAGCGAGTGGATGGGCCGCACCTGGCTCAACTCCAGCTCCATTGGCATCGAGATCGTGAACCCAGGCTACAAGGACACACCTACGGGCCGCTTGTGGTACCCCTACTCAGAGGCGCAGGTGAAGTCCCTGGTGGTGTTGCTCAAGGACATCAGCAAGCGCAACGGTATCGACCCCAAGAATATTATTGGTCACAGCGATATCGCGCCGTTGCGCAAGCTCGACCCAGGCCCGCTGTTCCCCTGGAAGCGGCTGGCCGCCGAAGGGTTGGGCGTTTGGCCGGATGCGCAGGCCGTTGCGCGGTTTCAGGTGCAATACGCCGCCGAGCTGCCAAGCATCACCTGGTTCCAGGAAGAGCTGGCCCGCCTGGGCTACCAGACGCCCCAGACCGGCGAGTTGGATGTCGCCACGCGCCATGTGATCGCGGCGTTCCAGATGCATTTCCGGCCGTCGCTGTTCGATGGCACGCCGGATGCAGAAAGTGCAGCCATTCTGCGTGCGTTGAACCGAAGCTAGAGCGGCAGCGCCATATAGAACTGAGTGCCCTGCCCCGGTCGCGAGTACACGCCCATGCGGCCACCGTGCAATTGCACGATTTCCTTGCACAGCGCCAGCCCCAGGCCGGCGCCGCCTTTCTTGCGGCCCACCTGGACAAAGGGTTCGAAGATCCGCCCCTGCTGCCCGTAGGCGATGCCCTCGCCGTTATCCTCGACGCTGACGATCACCCGCTCGCCATGGCGCCGTGCCTGCAGGCGTATCTGCCCGCCCGCGGGAGTGTGGCGCAGCGCGTTGCCCAGTAGATTGTCGAGCACACGCTCCAGTTGGACCTGGTCTGCATACAGCCGAGGCAGGTCGGATTGGGCTTCCACCAGCAGTTCGATATTTTGCGCGTTGGCGGGCTCGGCGAAGCGTGCTCGGGCGTGCTCGAGCAGATCGGTGACGTCGCACGGCCCCAGCGTGAGTTTTTGCAGGCCGTTCTGGTAGCGTGAGAAATTGAGCAGGTCGTTGATCAACTGCATCAGGCGCTGCATCTCTTCATTGACGGTATCCAGCAAGTCCGCTTCGCGGGACTCCGCCGGGAACTTCGCACGTTCGCGGAAGAGTCCGAAGGCCATATGCATGCCGGTCACCGGCGTACGCAGTTCATGGGAAGCGCGCAGTACGAACTCGCTGCGCACCCGCTCGAAGGCGCGTTGTTCAGTCACGTCATGCAGCACCATCACTGCGCCGAGAATATGTCCCTGGGTATGGCTGACCGGGGTCAGGCTGTAGGTCAGCAGGCGCAGTTCGCCCTCGACCTCCACTTCCAGATCCTCCGGCGCCCGCTCCAGGTTGCCGCCGCGCAGCACCAGGTGCAGTTGCTCATCCAGCTCCGGACGCGACAAGGCTTCGCCCAGGCCTTGGCCGAGGCGCTCCTCGTCCCAGCCCAGTTGGCGCTGAGCCACGGGGTTGAGATGCTCCAGGCGGCCTTGGCGGTCAATCATCAGCAAGCCATCGTCGATGCTGTCGAGCACAGCCTGCAAGCGCTGTTGGCCGGCCAGCAGTTCATCCACATTGGTCGCCTGATGCTGGCGCAGAGCTTCGGCCATGATGCCGAAGCGGCGGGTCAGCTGGTTCATTTCTGCTGCCGAGGAGATTGGCAGCGTCACCTCGAAATCCCCTTGTCCGATCTTGTCTGCCGCTTTGGCCAGCGCTTCGATCGGTCCGCCAAAACGCCGCGCGATGCCATGGGCTGTCACAAACCCGATGATCAGCACGGCAAGCCCCACCAACCCCAGTAATCCGGCGACCAATAACGCGCGTTCGCGGGACTTGTGCTCGCTGTTGCTGATGTTTTCCAAAGCCTGCTTGTGTTCGGCGATCAGGCCATTGCGCAGCGTGTTGAAAGTGTCGGTGAGTTTGTCCTTGGCGCCGGGCGGCGGCGTCGGTTGCTGGGATTCATCAAAGGCCTCCAGCAGCGCCTGATATTGGCCTCGGGCCTGGCTGAATCCCGTCCCGCGACCGTCGCGCTGTTCATGGGCAATGCCTTGATCCAGCAGGTCGAAGTAGCGCCGTTCCGAGGATTGCAGCGCCTCGGGGTCCGGCCGGTCTTCCAGCATCATGATCAATTGATCGCCCAGGCTCTGGCGTAGCTTGAGGCCCAGGTCCAGGGTGACGAAGTTGCTGCGAATCAGGGACTCCTGGGTCTTGGCCATTTGCATGACACTTACCAGGCCCAGGATCAAACCCAGCAGGGCAACGGTAATCAGCGCTGAGATGCTCAGGAATAATCGAGTGCGCAACTTCATCGCTAACTTCATAGAGTACAGCTCACAGGTTGTACTGTTTGCGTTTGCGGTACAGGGTCGACGCGTCGATGCCGAGGGTGCGGGCCGCCTGGTCCAGGGTATCGCTGGTGGCAAGCACTGCGCCGATGTGGGCTTTCTCCAACTGGTCCAGACTGAGTGCCGCGCCAATGCGTGGAGCATTGTTGCTAGGTTGTTCGGCCATGCCCAGGTGGCTGATTTCCACCTTCTCCTGCGGGCAAATGATGCTGGCGCGTTCCACCACGTTACGCAGTTCGCGAATGTTGCCCGGCCAGCGGTAGTTGAGCAGCGCTTCGCGCGCTTCATCGCTGAAACCGCGTGCTGGTCGGGCATATTCCTTGACGAAGCGCGCCAGGAACCGGTCGGCCAGGGTCAGGATGTCTTCACTGCGCTCGCGCAACGGTGGCAGATGCAAGGTGATTACATTGAGGCGGTACAGCAAGTCTTCACGGAAGCGGCCGTCACGCACCATGTCT
This sequence comes from Pseudomonas extremorientalis, assembly GCF_024584605.1. Lineage (NCBI taxonomy): Bacteria > Pseudomonadati > Pseudomonadota > Gammaproteobacteria > Pseudomonadales > Pseudomonadaceae > Pseudomonas > Pseudomonas extremorientalis. Next base: position 89,404 of record NZ_CP089519.1, read on the forward strand.
TCCAGGTTCAGGTTGGTGGCGGCGAGGATGCGCACATCGGCACGGCGGGTGACAGGGTCGCCCACGCGCTCGTACTCCTTGTCCTGGATGAACCTCAGTAACTTGGGTTGCAAGGTGAGGGGAAAGTCGCCGATCTCGTCGAGAAACAGCGTGCCGCCGTCCGCTTGGTTGACGCGGCCCAGGGTGCTTTCACTGGCGCCGGTAAACGCCCCTCGACTATGGCCGAACAGCTCGCTTTCCATCAGTTCTGCCGTCAAAGAAGGGCAGTTGATGGTCACGCAGGATTTCTTCGAACGCTTGCTCCAGCCGTGAATTGCGCGGGCCAGTTCGCCTTTACCCGTGCCTGACTCGCCAAGGATCAGGATGTTCGCATCTGTCCCAGCCACCTGGCGCGCCGTTTCCAGCACCACCATCATTGATGGGCTGTGAGAGTCGAGGCCGTCTTTCGGCTGGCGCACTTCGCCCTCCAGGGCTTCGAGCCGCGCAGACAGTTGGCGCACTTCCAACTGCTTGGCGGTGGCCAGGCGCAGTTGATCGGGGCTGCAGGGTTTTACCAGGTAGTCAGCGGCGCCGGCCTGGATAGCATCGACGGCGGTATCGACTGCCGAATGGGCGGTGACAATCACCACGCGCATCCAGGGCGCCTGGATTCGCATCTGGGCCAGCACATCCAGGCCATTGTCTTCGCCCAGGCGCAAGTCCAGGAAGCACAGGTCGAATACCTGGCGTTGCATCAAGGCGTCGGCCTGGGCCGCGCTGTTCGCAGTGGCGACGGTGTAGCCTTCATCTTCCAGGCAATAACGGAAGGTGCGGAGGATCGCGGACTCATCGTCCACTAAAAGAATGCGGCCTTGAAGTTCCTTGGCTGATTCCATCGGTCCCGCGCTCCTTAAACTATGAATGATGGTGTTTAGTCCCGGAATAATCGGGCAAGTTGCATGGTTTATTCTGATCGATAAATAGCAGTCTCGTGCAGGTATCTGCATCACTTCCTACAAAGCCCCGTCTGATGGCGTTTTCATGCCGTCTTGCCACTTCGGCAACACCCTCTTCGTTTTCTATCCCTCGACCCGACCGCTGGCCATCGTGCATTTCGCACGGCATCTACGGGGGCATCGTGCAGGATGCTGGAGGGTGCATGAGTCTTTAGTTCATAACTATATGATTTTATTGAGTTTTATTTTGTAAAAAAACTGGCACGCGCTCTGCAATAGCTCTTCCAACGAATAATCAAAATGCGGGAGAACAACAGCATGACTCGCCAAAGCCTCAGCCAACTGCGTGTATCGCCACTGCGCTTGCAGCAAGGTCTGTTTGCCAGCTTGGCCCTGATGGTCACGCTGATCGGTGGCCAGCAGTTGCAACATTGGCAGCAGAGTCAGCAGCAGATCCCCCAGTTTGAACGTCCGTCCATGACCCAAACCCATTTCCGTTCCGTTGGCAGTGTTGCTGCCGATGCAACAGCCCCGCAACTGCGGATGGTTGACCAGGAGTCTTCCCTGAGTGATCTGCCATCCCAGGAGCGTTGGGTGTTCTAGGCACCAAAAGGCCACTTTCGTGGCCGCAAAGCACTACCGCTGTTACCTCTATAAAGAAGCATAAGGAGAATCACCATGTTGAGTTGGGCAATCACATTTCTGATCATCGCCATTGTGGCTGCAGTCCTGGGCTTCGGTGGTATCGCGGGCACTGCCACGGGTATCGCAAAAATTCTGTTTGTGGTGTTCCTGGTGATGTTCATCGCTTCCTTCTTCTTTGGTCGTCGCGGCCGAGGCTGAAAATGACCACTTTGTCCTTCAAAGCCATTACTGCCGCGCTGCTACTGGGCGGCAGCGGCTTGGCGATGGCCGCCAACGACGGCCAGTCCCGAGCCAACGAATTGCTCAGCGCGGACCCGCAATACCGTGAGACCTGGCAAGGCGTGGTGAAGAAAGAAGAGCGCCTGCCGGAATGGGTGATAAACCTGTCCGGCACCGCTGAGCAAATGAATGCCGTGGAAGAAGATGGCGACAAGTACCTGGTCGGGCCGCTCTGCGAAACCGCGGACACCTGCCTGAACAAGCGCCTGATCGTTGCCTTCAGCCTCGACAAGGAAGATGCCTACGCCATGTTGGTGGAAGTCCCGGCCGGTCTGCCGAAGGACAAGTCTCCAACACGGCACGCCGATTACCGTTTTATCGGTAAACCGGATGAAGGCATGCAGAAGCTGCTGATGGAGCAGCTGAAGAAAGATCCGAATTGGTACTAGGTTCCGTCTGACACGCGTGTTGTCTGCGGGGCCGGCGTCCATAGAAGGAAGCCCTTGCTTCTTTCTGTTTGCACCGCTTGCCAAGGGCGGTGCATGACCAAGGGGCCGGGTTGCTCTGATCACCTACGATCGGCGCGACCTACGGGTACAGGGAGTGCCTGCGCAAGGGCCGGGTCAGGCGAAAAGCTGCGACGCAGGTTCACAAGCCATCGGCTTGCTGAACTTGCGGCGGGCTTTAACGCTCCTTTTTTCGCTGTTCATGCCGCCCTTAGTCGCCAATCACCTTTCTGCTCATCTCCAAACATTACTTAGTGTGTCGGGTAGACCATCTATCGATAAATTTTGGTGGGTGCCATAGGACATTTCCGACACTAAATGATGGAATTCTCAGGCATTTCCGCCAGGTCCCCGAGGACGTCCCGAATCTCTGAGCGAGCCGGGTTTGGCCGGTTCACGGCATTTTTGTCGGACAAAATGTCACATTTGAACTGACCGTTCGGACAGTTATTATTAAAAAATCTCATGCCGATTCGGCATAGGGTAGGCGTTTACGGCATTAGACGTCGAACCCTTGCATGGGAATAGTTGCGCCTTTTTTCGCCTGCCAGTAAGCCATTTCGGCCATGCTGCGGTGACCTTCCATGGAGGCAGATGCACACACTTTTTCGCTCTCGAGCGTTGCGGCTGGCGCATTTGCCTTAAGTTCACTTGAAGTAAGGGTAATGACATGAAGAAGGCAAAGCTAAGCCTCGCCTGGCAGATCCTCATCGGTTTGGTGCTGGGGATCGCAATCGGTGCAGTGCTTAACCATTTCAGTGCTGAAAAAGCCTGGTGGATCAGCAACGTATTGCAGCCAGCGGGCGATATCTTTATCCGCCTGATCAAGATGATCGTGATCCCGATTGTGATTTCCTCGCTGATCGTCGGCATTGCCGGTGTGGGTGATGCGAAGAAACTCGGGCGCATCGGCGTCAAAACCATCCTTTACTTCGAAATCGTCACCACCATCGCTATCGTGGTCGGCCTGCTGCTGGCCAACCTGTTCCACCCGGGCGCGGGTATCGACATGAGTACCCTGGGTACCGTCGACATCTCCAAGTACACCGCCACTGCTGCCGAAGTGCAGCATGAGCATGCGTTCATCCAGACCATCCTCAACCTGATCCCGTCGAACATCTTTGCCGCCGTCGCCCGTGGCGAGATGCTGCCGATCATCTTCTTCTCGGTGCTGTTCGGCCTTGGCTTGTCGAGCCTCAAGCCTGAGCTGCGTGAGCCGCTGGTCACCATGTTCCAGGGCGTGTCCGAGAGCATGTTCAAAGTCACTCACATGATCATGAAGTACGCCCCTATCGGGGTCTTCGCACTGATCGCGGTGACCGTTGCCAACTTCGGCTTTGCCTCGCTGCTACCGCTGGCCAAGCTGGTGATCCTGGTTTACGTCGCCATCCTGTTCTTCGCGTTCGTGATCCTCGGCCTGATTGCCCGCCTGTTCGGCTTCTCGGTGATCAAGCTGATGCGCATCTTCAAGGATGAGCTGGTACTGGCCTACTCCACCGCCAGTTCCGAGACCGTGCTGCCGCGTGTGATCGAGAAGATGGAAGCCTACGGCGCGCCGAAAGCCATCTGCAGTTTCGTGGTGCCGACCGGTTACTCGTTCAACCTCGACGGTTCGACCCTGTACCAGAGCATCGCGGCGATCTTCATTGCCCAGCTGTATGGCATCGACCTGTCGATCGGCCAGCAACTGATGCTGGTGCTGACCCTGATGGTCACCTCCAAAGGCATCGCTGGCGTGCCGGGTGTGTCCTTCGTGGTGCTGCTGGCCACCCTGGGCAGCGTGGGCATTCCGCTGGAAGGCCTGGCGTTCATCGCCGGTGTCGACCGCATCATGGACATGGCGCGTACTGCCCTGAACGTGATCGGCAATGCCTTGGCCGTGCTGGTGATCTCCCGTTGGGAAGGCATGTACGACGACGCCAAGGGCGAGCGCTACTGGAACTCGCTGCCGCATTGGCGCACCAAGACCGCCGCACCGGTCGCCCAGGCCACCCGCAGCTGATAGCGTGACGGCTTAAAGACAAACCCCGGAAAATTCCGGGGTTTGTCGTTTCTGCCGGCCCCGCTATCATTCGTCCCATTCTTCGGGGGATTCAACTGATGCTCAATGGCCTGTGGCTTGGCTTCTTTGTCGTGGCAATGGTGTCGGCACTGGCGCAATGGCTGGTCGGCGGTAACGCCGGGATATTCGCGGCAATGGTCGAAAGCATTTTCGCCATGGCCAAATTATCGGTGGAAGTCATGGTGCTGTTGTTCGGCACCCTGACGCTGTGGCTGGGTTTTCTGCGCATCGCAGAGAAAGCCGGGATCGTCGATTGGCTGGCCAAGGCCCTCGGCCCGCTGTTCCGCCGTTTGATGCCGGAAGTACCCGCCGGCCACCCGGCCATCGGCTTGATCACCCTCAACTTTGCCGCCAACGGCCTGGGCCTGGATAACGCCGCCACCCCCATCGGGCTTAAGGCCATGAAGGCCTTGCAGGAACTCAACCCCATCCCCAACACCGCCAGTAACGCGCAGATCCTGTTCCTGGTGCTCAACGCATCTTCATTGACGCTGTTGCCGGTAACCATCTTCATGTACCGCGCCCAGCAAGGCGCGGCGGACCCGACGCTGGTGTTCCTGCCGATCCTGCTCGCAACCAGTGCATCCACGCTGGTGGGGCTGCTCTCGGTGGCAATCATGCAGCGCCTGCGGCTGTGGGACCCGGTGGTGCTGGCGTACCTGGTTCCCGGTGCGCTGGTCTTGGGTGGTTTCATGGCGTTGTTGGCGACCCTCTCCGCCACGGCGCTGGCCGGGCTGTCCTCGATCCTTGGCAACCTCACCTTGTTCGGCCTGATCATGCTGTTCCTGGTGATCGGTGCGCTGCGCAAGGTCAAGGTCTACGAGGCGTTTGTCGAAGGCGCCAAGGAAGGCTTCGACGTGGCGAAGAACCTGCTGCCGTACCTGGTGGCGATGCTCTGCGCCGTGGGGGTGTTGCGAGCGTCGGGCGCGTTGGACTTCGGCCTTGAAGGCATACGCCATGTGGTCGCCTGGACGGGCATGGACACGCGCTTTGTCGATGCCTTGCCGACCGCGATGGTCAAGCCGTTTTCCGGCAGCGCCGCGCGGGCGATGTTGATCGAGACCATGCAGACCCAGGGCGTGGACAGCTTCCCGGCGCTGGTCGCGGCGACGATCCAGGGCAGTACCGAGACCACTTTCTATGTGTTGGCGGTGTACTTCGGTTCGGTGGGTATCCAGCGCGCGCGGCACGCCGTGGGCTGTGCGTTGCTGGCGGAGTTGGCCGGCGTCGTTGCGGCGATTGCGGTGTGCTATTGGTTCTTTGGTTAAGGCTCGGATTGCTATCGGGGGCAAGCCCCCTCCCACAGGTTGATCTGTGAACACATTCAAATGTGGGAGGGGGCTTGCCCCCGATGAGGCCCTCAGTGTTTAGCTGCACTATTGCCTTGCTGAACAACCCACCCTACCACCTGCTTATTCAATTGATCCCCCGCCTGCCCAAACCCGGCAACCACTGCCGGCACCTTGGTGTCGCTCACCGGTTGCCTCACCTCAAACCGTCGGCTGGCCACGATCCGTTGATCACTGCCGCGTACCAGCCGCGCATCCAGGCGAATCACCACCTCTACCGCACCGCCGTGATATTCACTCTGGAACGCCTGCAATTGCCCACCCAGTTCGTAGTCGGACTGCAGGTTGGTGTCATCGGTGCTTAGCAGCGTCACCCGGCCATCACGCTGGAAGCCGTCCATGAAGCGGTTGCGCAACAGCACCGGCGCCGGATCGCTCCAGCGCGAGTTCGCATAGCTGCTGATCAGGTCGCCAGTGGGCACCACGGCAATGCGCGGGCTGTCGAGAAACTCGCTGGTCTGCGGCTTGTTCACACGCAGTGACCAGCTGACCGGCGCGCCCTGGCTGGCGGTCTGCGCCGCGGCAAGGCGATACACATCCGAAGGGTCGGCCTTGGGCAGAATCGAACACGCGCTCACCAGCGCCAGGGCCAAAGGGGCGATCATTGTGTAAGCACGCTTCATGGCGTGAACTCCTTGTTCTTGTCGCTGCCCAGCAGGTACCCGCTGGGGTTGGCTTCCAGGCGGCGGGAGATGGCGCGCAGCGAACCGAGGGTTTCGCGCAGCTCGCGCACCGCCGGCGCCAGTTCGTTGAGGCCTTGCATGCCGCTGTTCACCGAGTCCTTGTTGTTGGTCAGCAAGGTGTTGATGGTCGCGGTGCTTTGTTCAAGGGATTTCATGGCCTGCTCGGCGCTGCCGAAGGCCTGCTTGCCTTGTTCGTTGAGCAAGCCATTGGCGTTGCGCATGAGCACGGTGGTCTGTTCCAGCGCCGCAGTCGCCTGCTTGCTCACCAGCATCAGTTGCTGCATCACCACCTTGATATCGCCGCGCTGGTCGGCAATCGCGCCGGTGGTTTGCTGCAGGTTCTCCAGGGTGTTGCTCAAGCGCTCGACGTTCTCGCGGGAGAACATGTGATTGGCGTTGTGCAACAGCAGGTTGACGCTGGTCATCAGGTCGTTGCTGTTGTTCAGTAAGCGCGCGATGGGCGATGGCGAGGCTATGATCTGCGGCAGGTTGCCGTCCTTGCCCTTGAGCTCGGGACTCTGCGGGGTGCCACCACTGAGCTGGATGATCGAGGTGCCGGTGATACCGGTCAGGGCGAGCTTGGCCTGGGTGTCTTCCTTGATCGGCGTCTGCCCGGCTAGGCGGATGCGCGCGAGCACGCGGCGCGGGTCCTTGGGGTCCAGGCTCAGGCTGATCACGTCGCCCACCTTGATCCCGCTGTACTGCACCGAGCTGCCCTGGGACAGGCCGCTGACCGCCTCGTTGAAGATCACTTCGTAGTCCTGGAAGGCGCTGTCGACGCTGGACTTGGCCAGCCACAGGCCGAACAGCATCGCGCCGACCACCACGATCACACTGAACAGACCGATCATCACATGATGGGCTCGGGTTTCCATGTCATACCTCGTTGAGCGATTGAGCGGCATCCAATGCCGCGCGGCCACGGGGGCCGTGGAAATATTCGTGGACCCACGCGTCGTCGGTTTCCGAGACAACATCGATGGCATCGGCCACCAGCACTTTCTTCTGTGCCAGCACCGCCACGCGGTCGGTAATGGTGTACAGCGTGTCCAGGTCGTGGGTGACCAGGAATACGCTCAGGCCCAGCGCATCGCGCAGGGTCAGGATCAGTTGGTCGAATTGCGCCGCACCGATGGGGTCGAGGCCCGCCGTGGGTTCGTCGAGGAACAGAATGTCCGGGTCCAGCGCCAATGCGCGGGCCAGGGCGGCGCGCTTGATCATGCCGCCGGACAGCGAGGCCGGATATTTGTCCGCCGCCGACAATGGCAGCCCGGCCAGGGCCAGCTTGACGGCGGCCAAGTGCTCGGCGTCGCGGCGGCTGAGGCCGGCGTGTTCGATCAAGGGCAGCGCGACGTTTTCGGTAACGGTCAGCGAGGAAAACAACGCGCCCTTCTGGAATAGCACGCCAAAGCGTCGTTCCACCAAAGAGCGTTCGTGCTCCGGCAGGCTCGGCAGGTTCTTGCCGAACACCCGCACCTCACCTTCGCTGGGACGACGCAGGCCGACAATGCTGCGCAACAGCACCGACTTGCCGCTGCCGGAGCCGCCAACCACTGCGAGGATCTCGCCCTTGTACAAATCCAGGTCGAGGTTTTCATGCACGCTCTGGCTGCCAAAGCGATTGCACAGGCCGCGCACTTCAATCACCGCCTCACTGGGCGCTCGGTGTAGACGACTCACCAGCCCATCTCCATGAAAAACAGCGCGGCCACGGCATCCATCACGATCACCACAAAGATCGATTGCACCACGCTGGAGGTGGTGTGGGCACCGACCGATTCGGCGCTGCCGCTGACCTTGAAGCCTTCCAGGCAACCAATCGCAGCGATCAGGAACGCAAAGATCGGCGCTTTCACCATACCCACGAGGAAGTGCTGCACGCCGATGTCCGATTGCAGCAGCGAGAGGAACATCGCCGGCGAAATATCCAGGGCCACCGCGCACACCACGCCGCCGCCGATGACGCCCGAGAGCATTGCCAGGAACGTCAGCATCGGCAGCGCCACCAGCAGCGCCAGCACGCGGGGCAGTACCAGCAGTTCCATCGGGTCCAGGCCCAGGGTGCGGATCGCGTCGATTTCTTCGTTGGCCTTCATCGAGCCGATCTGTGCGGTAAAGGCACTGGCGGTGCGGCCGGCGATCAGGATCGCGGTGAGCAAGACGCCGAATTCCCGTAGGAAAGAGAACGCCACCAGGTCTACCGTGAAGATCGTCGCACCGAAGCTCTTGAGCACCGTGGCGCCGAGGAAGGCCACCACCGCACCCACCAGGAACGTCAGCAAAGCCACGATGGGCGCGGCATCCAGTCCGACCTGTTCGAGGTGCGCAACCATGGGCGTCACGCGCCAGCGCTTGGGGCGCAAGATGCTACGGGCGAAGGTTTCGAGAATCAGGCCGACGAAACCCAGGAGTTTCTTGGTGTCCTGCCAGACCGTGTCCACCGCACGGCCGATACGTGCCAGAACCTGAATGCCCGCCGCTTCTTCCGGGGCTTTTTCCGGCACGCAAAAATCATTCAGGGAACGGTAGACGGTCTTGAGCAGCGCGCGGTCGGCGGCAGACAAGCTGCAATCGGTCTGTTCGGCGGACTGCTCGATGCGGGTCGGTCCCAGCAGTTCCACCAGCAACGAGGCGCCGGCGGTATCCAGGGCGCCGAGGCCGTTGAGGTCGATGCGCGCGCCGGCGTCGTATTGGCCGTCGAGCTTGTCCGACAGCTTTTTCAGACTGGCATAGTGGGCAAGCGTCCAGTCCCCCGTAATCCGCAGTTGTGGCGGGGTGGTGGACGTATCGAGGTGGGCTGCGCCGGCCGTTGTAGGGGGGGTCATAAGCTCCGAGCTTGTTTGGCTATCCACAATTCCTACGTAATAGCACGATACGGCCTACTTTGGGTTGTCCGTTTGTGCTGAGTCCGTCACCTTGAAGCGCAGCACACCGATCACCTGCCCGTCTTCGGTCAGTACCCGTACCTGCCAGCGGCCCACGGCGTCGGCCGGGAAGTTCTGCTTGTGGGTCCACGCGCGGTAACCCTCTTTGCGCCCGCCGTGGATATCCAGGGCGATGCGGTCGACCTCTTGGCCATTGAATTTCCACACGTGGTAAATGCGTTCATCCAGTCCACGCGGCGCATTGATCGCGGTATAGGCGTACAGCCCACCGCTGCGCAGTTGGGCGGCAGTGACTTCCTTGAGGTCGTCGCCTGGCGTGCGGTCCTGCAGTTGGGTGCTGATGGCCACTTCGGTCATCCACAAGGTGGCCGGAGGCACCCAACTGCGCAGGAACCACCCGGCGCAGCCGATGGCGGCGGTCACCCCGAGCAGCATCGCCCAGCCTTTGACGCTACGCAGCGGCAGGCTTACCGCCAGGCTGGGGATCGACAGTGCCATGGCCACGCCGAGGGCCAGTTTGTAACTCTCGGCGGTGGTCAGGTGCAGGATGATCGGCAACGCGGTGAGCAGCGCCGCGAACAGCGTAAAGGTGTGCAGTGCAAGGAACAGCGAGCGCTTGGGCGCCAGCCACTTGTAGTAAAGCGGGTCGGTGATCGAGATCAGCGCCGCGGCGCCAAGCAAGCCCGTGAATACCGATTGGCCACTGTTCCACGCGGTGGTGACGAAAAAGAACGGCAGCACGAAAAACAGACTTTCCTGGTGGATCATCTGGGTCGCGTAGCGCAACAGCGGTTCGGGGATTTCGCGCTTGAAAATCCTGGTGAACAGCTGGGTGAAGCTGTTTTCCAGCATCAGCCACAGCCAGCTCACCAGCATGATCACCGCAATCCAGCTGGCCATGCCCTGCTGGCGATCCACCAGAATGAAGCTGCCCACGCCTGAGATAAAACCGCCGAGTGCAATCACCCCTGGGTAGCGCTTGATCAGCTCGAGGATGCGCTGGATTAAGTGGGTCAGGTTTGGCATTCGGCGGTTCACAGTCTTGTAGGAAAAAATCCCAGACAGAATAACGTCTTAGGCCGTTGTCCGGTGCCTCATTGCGCAATCCGTTTGCGATAAAGCCGCACGCCGATCAGCACAAAGGCGATCAGTCCCAGCACTGCGGCGCCGATCCAGCTCAGCATGTCGTAGCTGAGCAGCGGTTTTTCGATACGCCAGTAACCGGGCTGCTTGAACACTTCACGCATGGCCTGGTTGGTCTGGTCCAGGCTCACGGCCTTGATGCGCTTGGCCGGGTCACTGAAGTGGCCGTTGTTGTAATCGCCGGACGCGCTCCAGTAGTAGTCGGCCAAGGCGCTGTTGCCTTGCACGGCCCACGCCTGGCGCGCAATGGCAGCTTGTTGCAGGCGCGCAAATACCGCTGGGTCGAGGCCGTCCTTGAGCAGTCGGGCCTTGAGGTCCTGGAGTACGTGTTCCGCTTCGGGAAGATTTTCCCGCTCTAAGTCGGCATTCAGGCTGAGGAAACCGACACCGCCGAGTACTTCGCGCTCGCTCCAGGGGCCGTAGGACAAACCGTGCTTGAGACGCAGTTGGCGGTACAGCGCCCAGTCGAGGTAATCCTTGAGCAGGTCGTAGGTTTCATCATGCCCCTCGTCCAGCACCGGTTCGGGAAACAACCAGTGCAACTTGGCGCTGTTGCCGACCCAGCCGTGGATCAACTCGCGATGGCTGGCAGCGGCGTGTTGTATTTCCGGCAGCGCCGGATGCTCAGTAGGGTCGACCGGATCGAGTTGGCCGTAGGTGCGTTCCAGGTAGGCGGGCAGCAGTTTGTCGAGGTCGCCGACGATAATCAGGGTCATGTTGTTGGGGGCGTACCAGCGTGCGCGCAGGTTCTCCAGCTGGTCGCGGGTCAGGTGATCGACTTCGGCGCGCTCGGCGCATTTGAGCCCCAGTTCGACGGCCAATTGGTTGCTGGCGGTGTGGCCCAGGTCTTGGCGGTCCAACAGGCGTTGCAAGTGTGAGTAGTGGCCGCCGTCTTCGCGCTCCACTACCCGCTTGGCGGCGTTGATATTGGCGTCGGTCAGTTCGGTGCGGGTGATGATCGCCAGCAGCAGGTCCAGCACTTTGCGCTGGTTTTGCGCGGGCGCCTCGATCACAAAGGTGGTATCGGCGTTGCTGGTGTAGGCATTCCACTCGCCGCCCAGGGCTTGCATACGGTCTTCCAGCTCGGCTTCGCCACCGCCGTCGATGCCGCTGAACAGCAAGTGTTCGAGCAGGTGCGGCAGCTCTTTGTCTGCGCAGTTGAAGTCATCCAGGCCTACACCGACCACCAGGCGGATCGCTACATGCCCGCGTTCGGTGCCGGGTTTGAGCAACAATTGCAGGCCGTTGGGCAAGGTGTAGCCCTCGACTTGCAGGCGGTCAAAGGCAAAGGCGTGGGCAGATCCCATGAGCAGGCAAGCGAACAACAGGCGACGCATAACAAGCTTCCTGGCGAGTGAGGTCATTTTTAACTGACTTCACGGGCCACCGTACGTTCAGGGCGAATGTGTGATGTCGGCAATATCTTCGGCGGAGAGCGCGCCGGTGTCAGACGTTTCCAACACTACATAAGCACTGCTGCAAAACAACGAGTTCAGGCGTTTCATATCGGCAATCAGTTCCAGGTGCAGAGAGCTGGTCTCCAGGCTCTGGACGATCTTGCGCTGAAGGCGGCTGACATGGGCGTGGGCCAGGCGCCGTTCCTGGGCGCGGAAGCGGCGCTTCTCGCGCAGCAACTGGCGGGCGCTTTCCGGGTCGGCGCTGAGGAACACCGACAACCCCAGGCGCAGGTTGGCGATCAACTGGCTGTGCAGGCCGGTGAGTTCTTCCAGGCCCACTTCGGAGAACTGACGACGCTGGGAGGTTTTCTGCTGCTGGACTTTGCGCAGCATGCGTTCGATCAGGTCGCCGGCCAGTTTCAGGTTGATCGACAGTTCGATGATCTCGGCCCAGCGCCGATTGTCGTGTTCACTGAGATCTTCCCGGGGCATTTGTGCCAGGTAGAGTTTGATCGCGCTGTACAGCGCTTCGACATCATCGCTGAGGCTGCGCATTTCCTGGGTGATGGCGGTCTGCTTGCCGCGCAGCACTTCGAGCATGGCGGTGAGCATATTGTCGATCAGGTCCCCCAGGCGCAGGGTCTCGCGGGCAGCGTTGGCCAGTGCCAGGCTGGGTGTGGCCAGGGCGGCCAGGTCCAGATGGCGTGGTTTGGCCTTGCCGTTCACCTCTTCGCGCTCAGGCAGCAACCAGGCACACAAGCGGGCCATCGGGCCAATGGTCGGCAACAGGATCAGGCAACGGCTGACGTTGTAGAGCAGGTGGAAGGTGATGACCATGCCTTGCGCGCTGTAGTCCAGGCCATCCATCCAGCGTACGAGCGGGTCGAGCACCGGGATGATCAGCAGCAGGCCGATCAATTTGTACAACAGGCTGCCCAAGGCTACCTGGCGTCCGGCAGCGTTCTGCATGCTGGTGCTGAGAAACGCCAGCACGCCGCTGCCGATGTTGGCGCCGATCACCAGGCCGATGGCCACGTGCAGGCCGATCACACCGGCGCCGGCCAGGGTGGCGGTCAGCAGGACGGCGGCCAGGCTGGAATAGGAAATCATCGCGAACAAGGCGCCGACCAGGGCGTCGAGCAGGATATCGCCGGTCAACGACGCGAAGATGACTTTGACGCCCTGGGCGTGGGTAATCGGCCCGGCCGCTTCCACAATCAATTGCAGTGCGAGGATGATCAGCCCGAGACCGATACCCACCCGGCCCAACTGCCCTGCCCGCGTCTGTTTGCGTGACAGGAAGAAGATCACCCCGAGAAAAATCAGCAGCGGCGACAGCCAAGACAAATCAAACGTCAGCACCCGCGCCATCAGCGCGGTACCGACGTCGGCGCCGAGCATGGTCGCCAGGGCGGGCATCAGCCCCATCAGGCCCTGGCCGACAAAGGACGTGACCAGCATTGCCGTGGCGTTGCTGCTCTGCACCATGGCCGTCACCAGGATACCGGCGATAAACGCCAGCCAGCGCTTGGACATGTTCTGCCCGATGACTTGGCGCAAGTTGGAACCGTAGACCCGCAGGATGCCGGTACGGACGATATGCGTGCCCCAGATAAGCAGGGTCACGGCGGAAAGCAGATTGAGCAAGGTCAGCATGCTCGGCCCCCCGTGTGGGTGCGCTCGAAAATGAGCGAAGGAAAGTTGCCGCGTGCCGCTCTACGTCTTGTACTTAAGCTGTAGTTGGCGAATGCGCTCTGCGCCAGCATCGCATAGCTAAAGTGGGGATTGAAATAAAACTGTCATGAAATCAGCTTTTTGCGGATAAAAATAAGGGGCCTGTGCAGGCCCCTTAATTGTCTGGCTCGGGTTTATTGACCCGGAATGTCTTTGCGCAGTTTCACAGGATCCTGCTGTTTCTTCTTTTTCGCGATCGCGGTGCGCATCTTGATGTTCACCGCTTCCACCGCCAGCGAGAACGCCATGGCGAAGTAGACGTAGCCTTTTGGCACGTGCACGTCGAAGGATTCGGCGATCAGCACGGTACCGACTACCAGCAGGAACGACAGCGCGAGCATCTTCAACGACGGGTGCTTGTCGATGAATTCGCTGATGGTGCCGGCTGCCAGCATCATCACCAATACCGCCACGACAATCGCCGCGACCATCACCGGTACATGGGAGACCATGCCGACCGCAGTGATCACCGAGTCCAGGGAGAACACGATGTCGATGATCGCGATCTGGATGATGGTGTAGATGAACTTGCCACCGGCGCCCTTCGGCTCGTCGTGGGTTTCGTCTTCACCTTCCAGCGCGTGGTACATCTCCTGGGAGCTTTTCCAGAGCAGGAACAGGCCACCGAAGAACAGGATCAGGTCGCGACCGGAGATGCCTTGGCCGAAGACCACGAACAGGTCGGCGGTCAGTTGCATCACCCAGGTGATCGACAACAGCAACAGGATGCGCGTGACCATGGCCAGGGCCAGGCCGAAGATCCGGGTGCGTGCCTGCATGTGCTTGGGCATGCGGCTGACCAGGATCGAAATCATGATGATGTTATCGATGCCCAGGACGATCTCGAGGGCCGTCAGGGTGAAGAAGGCAATCCAGATTTCCGGATTGGTCAGCCATTCCATGTGTATTCCTTTAAGCGAGTGTTAAACCGCGCAAGCTGCAGCGCCGCGCGGTTGGGTGTTTGGGATTATAGAGTGCTGAAAAGCGGAATAATCCCCATCAGCAAAGCGGCGACCATTATGCACAGGCATACCAGCACTGCCCACTTGAGGGTGAAGCGCTGGTGATCGCCAAATTCGATACCTGCCAAAGCGACCAACAGGTAGGTCGAGGGTACCAGTGGGCTCAACAGGTGCACGGGTTGTCCGACGATCGACGCACGTCCCATTTCTGCAGCCGTGATGCCGTAGTGGCTGGCGGCTTCGGCGAGTACGGGCAGTACGCCATAGTAGAACGCGTCGTTGGACATGAAGAAGGTGAACGGCATGCTCACCAGTGCAGTGATCACCGCCAGGTAAGGGCCCAATGCATCAGGGATGACCGCCAGCAGGCTCTTGGACATGGCATCGACCATGCCGGTACCCGACAGGATGCCAGTGAAGATACCGGCCGCGAAGATCAGCCCAACCACCGCCAGTACGCTGCCGGAGTGGGCGGCGACGCGGTCTTTCTGCATCTGCAGGCACGGGTAGTTGACGATCATCGCGATACTGAACGCCACCATGAACAGCACCGGCAGCGGCAGCAGGCCGGCGATCAGCGC
The DNA here is from genome assembly GCF_024584605.1 of Pseudomonas extremorientalis. Lineage (NCBI taxonomy): Bacteria > Pseudomonadati > Pseudomonadota > Gammaproteobacteria > Pseudomonadales > Pseudomonadaceae > Pseudomonas > Pseudomonas extremorientalis. Next base: position 104,505 of record NZ_CP089519.1, read on the forward strand.
GCACATCAGGGCGAAGGTCAGCGCGCCGTTGAACCAGATCAGTTTCGGGCGACGGGCGTCCGGGTATTGGGAGACGCTGATCTCGCTGTGGTCGATCTCATCGCCTTGCAGGTGCAGTTCGCCCAGACGTGCGCGCTCGCGCTTGCCGTACAGGTAGGCGATCGCCAGGATCGCGACCACACCGGCGGCCATCGCCGGGATCATCGGTACGAAAATGTCCGAAGGGTCCACATGCAATGCACTGGCGGCACGAGCGGTCGGGCCACCCCAAGGGGTCATGTTCATCACGCCACCGGCGAGAATGATCAGGCCGGCCATGATCCGGGGGCTCATGCCGATGCGCTGGTACAGCGGCAACATGGCGGCCACGCAGATCATGTAGGTGGTGGCGCCGTCACCGTCCAGGGACACGACCAGGGCCAGTACAGCGGTGCCGACCGAGACTTTCAGCGGGTCGCCCTTGACCATCTTGAGGATCTTGCGCACGGCCGGGTCGAACAGGCCGGAGTCAATCATCAGGGCGAAGTACAGAATGGCGAACATCAGCATCACGCCGGTGGGCGCAAGCTTGGTGATACCGGCCAGCATCATTGGGCCGATCTCGGGTGCGAAGCCACCGAACAGCGCGAACAGGATCGGCACGATGATCAGGGCAATCAGCGCGGACAGGCGCTTGGTCATGATCAGGAACATGAACGTGATGACCATGGCAAAGCCAAGGAAAGTCAGCATAGGAATACTCCAGGCGTAGCGCGGCTAGGGAATGGCAAACCGGGTGGCGGTCAGCGCAGAACGAAAGGCACGAGGCGTACGGGTGGAGTTGGGGCGAACAGGCGGGTACGGGCGGACATCGGGAATCACCATTGTTGTTGTTAACAGCCGGTCTGTTGCCGGCAGTGGGGGCGATCCTAGACGGGTAAGCTTTCAGCCAGCTTTCGCTGAAAAAACAGGTGACGAAGGGAATGCACGCGGTCCCTGGATTTATGTAGATCAACACGTGGGAGGGGGCTTGCCCCCGATAACAGGGTGCCAGTCACTGCATGCGCAGGCTGACACACCGCTATCGGGGGCAAGCCCCCTCCCACATTTGTCTATATTTTGCTTGAGGTTTTTAGGGCAGTTCGAGGCCGCCGGCGGCTTTGTGCAGCTTGCGCAAGTGTTCGCCCACCAGCTTGAGGTTGGCTTCACAGGCGGCTATCTCGGCTGAACGGGAAGGCTCCAGCAGCGCCCTCACCTCCTTGTCCAATTCGCCGGTCAGCGATTGCAGCTGCTTCTGGCGCTCGGCGCTTTCCGATTCCAGACGCGTGGCTTCCGAAGGTTGCGGCAAGCCATAGCCGCCGCTGCCGAGCAGTTCCGCCGGGCGACTGAGGAAGCCGCTGTTGGCGAGGATTTGTTGCAGCGTGGCGTTGGCTTTCTCCATGCCACCGTTTTTCAGCTCGCGGGCGCCGAGGTAGCGTTGTTTGACTTCGTCCTGGGCCAGCATCAACTGCTTGCGAAAGCTCGCCTGCTCCAGCAGCAGCAACGCGGCGCTGGTGCGCAGATCGGCCTGGTCGAACCACTGGCGACGCTCCTCGGCGCTCAGGGATAGCCAGTCTTCGACCTGGGTCTGTTTGATCGGCAGGTGTTTGCGCAGCACATCGAACATGGCTTGGTAGCGTTCGCGGAAGGAGTCGAAGTGATAACCCAGGCGCAATGCCCTGCGTTTGTCATCCAGCACACTGGTGTCGGCCAGGCCGCGTGCGCTCAGCACCTCGAGCAAGCCATTGGGGGTGATGTTGTCCAGGCCGGTCAATTGCGGATTGGCGCTGCCGCTGCGTAGCAGTTTCAGGCTTTCCACCGCGCAGTTGTTGGAGATGAAGAAGTAGTTGCCGTCGTAGCTCCAATGCATTTCGGCGGCATGCTCGACGGTATCGTTGATTTCCTGGCGGGTCAGTTTCAACGGCACCGAGGCCAGGCCGCGCAGCTCGGTCTTGGTGTATTCATCGATCACTTGCGCCAGCGGCAGCACGAACAGCCGCGAGGGGTATTTGCCGACCAGGCCATCCCAACTCGACAGCTGTACGTCACCGACGAACGCTCGATAGGAAAGAACCAGATGCTGGTCCAGGTCCAGCCGGCAATCCGGTCCACGCGGGCGGCCCGGTGCGCAGATCACCAGGCGCAGCATGCTGTGGCCCCAGCGGCTGACCAGGTTCTGGTTGGCTTCGGCCAGCAGGTAGTCGATCTCGTAGACGCGCTCCGGGTCCACATGGCCCAGCGGTGTCTTGGCAAAATCGTTACCGGCATTGAGGAACGCGTAGGTGCTGGCGCAGGTGTCTTGTTGCGGCGGGGCCCAGCCGAAGTGTTCCTTGTAATAGCGGAACAGCGCGGGACGGCGGCAGGCGTAGCTAGGGTCGAGGAGGAAATACTCCATGTTGACCGCGACGAACTCCAGCGGGCTGGTGGTTTCGTAAATGTCCGGGCTGCGAGCCACCTGATGGTTGTGCTGCTCACGCTCGCCACGGCGCCCGACGTATTGCGGCCAACCGGCCAGGTCCAGCAGGCGTGGATCATCGCTCAGGGTAAAGCGCCGGCCATTCTGGCCACGGCATTGATCAGGCAGGCCGATCAGGCCGGTGAGGTTGTTCTGGCGGCTGCAGCGATTGATCAGCGTGCGGTCTTCTTTGGACCACAGGCGCGCACGGTCATAGATGTGGGTCAGTTCATGCAGCACCGTGGCGAGCATTTCCCGGCGCACAGTGCCGTGGGGGCGATTGGTTTTCTGGGTGGCGGCGCTACCGTCGGTCAGGCTGGCCAGCAGGTTGCTGTTGAGGTCCAGCTCGGACACGAGCGAGGCTTGCCCGTAGGCGTTCTCGGGCATCTTGTCGGTCCAGCCGACATCAATGCGCCGGTCCAACTGCTCGACAAAGCGTGGCGGCAGGGAGCGCATCGCTTCGTCGAGCAACGCCTGGCTGGCCTGTTGTTCAGCCGGGCTCAGACCTTCGGTCTTGAGTCGCAGCTGCAGGCTGGCCTGGGCTGCGCTGGCGCACAGCAGCACTGCCCCGGCCAGGAGCCAGGCGACGATTCGCCTCACAGTGCGAGGATGGCTTCGGCGAGGGTCTGGTCACTGGCGTCGCGGGCTTCCGGCAGGCGTGTGCGCAGGGCGTCGAAGGCGGCCTCAAGGTGGGCGCCACGGATCTCGCCATTGCTGGCGACGAAACTGGCGGCGTCATCGTGGGCTTCGCGCACGACTTTGGAGTCGCGGATGGAGGTGGTCGTGTCCGAGGTGAAATCAATGGTGCGGCCGGAGGCGCGAACAATGATGTTACTGGTGGCCACCAGCGTATGCGCCTGGGCGATGTCGGCCAACAACAGCAGGCCCAGGGTGGCAGCAATCAGCGGGCTACGCATGGAATGACTCCAAAAAATAAGGATGATTATTGGACGAGAATTGCCTGCGCCAGTTCAAGGTCGCTGGCGTTAAGTTTTGGTTGGCTACGGCGCAGATAATCCAGTGCCGACTCCAGCCGCGCGCCCCGCCATTGGCCGTCAGTGGCGATAAACGCAGCGGCGTCATCCTGGGCGGCCATTATCACTTTTCTGTCGAAGGGTGCGGAGGTCACCTTGCTGGTGACATACGCGCTCACGACGGTGTTCTGGGTGGTGAGGTCAAAGGCTGAAGCCATCGGCGACCAAGCGAACGAAAACATCACAGGGACGATTAAAAGGCGGTATGAAAAAACCATGGCACTCGACAACTGAAAACGAGCGCCAAGGCTAGCGCAATGCCCGGGCGAGAGCCAGCGCCCGGGCGTCCGCCTTGTCGTCAGATGGCCAGGATGGCTTGGGCCAGTTGTGCATCAGTGGCAGTGTTCAATTGCGGCGCTTGCTGGCGGATCTGGGCCAGGGCGCTTTCCAGTTTCACGCCACGGATGGCGCCTTCGCTGGCGACAAAGCTGGCGGCGTCGTCACGGGCTGCACGCACGACCTTGTTGTCACGTAGGGAGGACGTGGCATCGGAGGTGGCGTCGGAAGTGGCCTTCAGCGCGCCGACGATGGAGTCGGTGGTCACGATGAAGCTGCTCGCGTTGGCGTTGGCGGCCAGGGCCAACAGGGTGGCAGCACTCAGCAGGCGAAGACGGGACATGGGATGACTCCAGTAGATGAACGGATAAGGTGGCGCAGGGCAGCCATTGGGGATCAGACGCCTGTACTGCGCGGTTTGCCACATTGTGAATGGATATTAAGCCGCCGCTTATCCGTTCGGGAAGCGCCTTGACTGCCTAGTCACGCCAGAACGGCTTGGACAGCTCGGCCATTCGGTCGCCCTGACTGATGCCGACGTCGGAGAGCTCCCGGGTATCAAGCTGCGACAATTGGCGTCGTTCATAAGCATGGCGTAGCCACTTGGCCAGAATGGAGGCTGCCTGGAGTGACAGTCGCTTATAAAGGGAGGGTGACGTATCCATGGCGAGTACCTTTCATGAGGTCTTGGAACACCATGTTGGGTGGCGGCGTCCGACCGATACAGATACACCAATGTTAAATTGTACCGCTTAACTGTTATATATTTTTAACTGTACCTATTGCTGCGCTAGGCTTCTGTTTTCCGTTAAAAATCCGAATCCTGGAAACAACAAAGCCCGCCTCCGGTTTCCCGGGGCGGGCTTTGTTTTGACAAATCAGGTTGCTGGCAGTGGACCCGTCAGGTCAGGGCCAGCGAGCGCTGAATCAGCGCCAGAACGGCTTGCTCAGCTCTTCGTAGCGTTGAGCTTCGCTGATGCCTGCGTCAGCCAGCAGACGCGAATCCAGACGAGCCAGTTGGTGGCGGCTGGAGATGCGGCGCTGCCACAACATCAGGTTGGCGATAACGCGCAGAGGCAGGGAGGCCTGGGTGTTTACAGCTTTTTCTTCGAAGAACAGTTCGGAACTGAGTGTACGTTCCATGATGACATCCTTCCGCTTGTGGCGGGATTAGGTAGTGGTTTAACTGATGCCAATGATCCTCTTCCGGCGCAACACTCTCTAGATACAGTTCACCTGTATTGTGAGGGGCCAGTTAACTGTTTATAGCTGCTGTACTGTACGTAAATGGGGCAACTGTACCTGTCCGCACTGAGATAGTGCGAAATAGGTATTTTTGGTGAGGTTCGTAGGATATTTCGGTAGGAAATGACCGGTACAGTAGTACAGTTTTATCATTAAGTGGGGGCGAATCCATCGAGCTGATGAAACTGTATTTGCATCAGCTCGGATCTGTATCAATCACGCCTTGAGCATGTGCCCGGTTTCTTCCAGGTTGATGTGCCAGCTCAGTGCTTCGCGCAGGATGTGCGGGGTATGCCCGCCGATGGCGCAGGCGGCATCGAAGTAACTGTTGAGGGCATCTCGGTAGGCCGGGTGCACGCAGTTGTCGATGATTACCCTAGCCCGTTCCCGTGGCGCCAGGCCACGCAGGTCGGCCAGGCCAATCTCGGTCACCAGGATGTCGACGTCATGCTCGGTGTGGTCCACGTGGCTGACCATTGGCACCACGCTGGAAATTGCGCCGCCCTTGGCAATCGACTTGGTGACGAAGATCGCCAAGTGCGCATTGCGCGCGAAGTCCCCGGAGCCACCAATGCCGTTCATCATCCGTGTGCCGCAGACATGGGTGGAATTGACGTTGCCGTAGATATCGAACTCCAGCGCGGTGTTGATGCCGATAATGCCCAGGCGCCGCACCACTTCAGGGTGGTTGGAGATCTCCTGCGGGCGCAGTACCAGCTTGTCCTTATAGTGTTCCAGGTTGCCGAACACGTCGGCGTTGCGTCGCTCCGACAAGGTGATCGAGCTGCCCGAGGCGAAACTGAGCTTGCCGGCGTCGATCAGGTCGAAGGTCGAATCCTGCAACACTTCCGAATACATGGTCAGGTCTTCGAACGGCGACTCGATCAAGCCGCACATCACCGCGTTGGCAATGTTGCCGATACCGGCCTGCAGCGGGCCGAGCTTGTTGGTCATGCGGCCAGCGTCGACTTCCTGCTTGAGGAAGTTGATCAGGTGATTGGCGATGCCTTGGGTGTCGCTGTCGGGCGGCGTCACCGTGGAGGCGGAGTCGGCCTGGTGGGTGATCACGATGGCGACGATCTTTTCCGGTGGAATCGGGATCGCGGTGCTGCCGATACGGTCATCAACTTTGACCAGCGGGATCGGCGTGCGCGTCGGCCGGTAGGTTGGGATATAGATGTCGTGCAACCCTTCCAGGTTCGGATTGTGCGCCAGGTTGATCTCGACGATCACCTGTTTGGCAAAAATCGCGAAGCTGGCCGAGTTGCCCACAGACGTGGTGGGCACGATATGCCCTTGTTCAGTGATCGCCACCGCTTCAATCACCGCGATGTCCGGCAACTTGAGTTGGTTGTTGCGCAGTTGTTCGACGGTTTCCGACAAGTGCTGGTCGATGAACATCACTTCGCCGGCGTTGATTGCCTTACGCAGGGTGCTGTCGACCTGGAAAGGCATGCGTCGTGACAGTACGCCCGCTTCGGTCAGTTGCTTGTCCAGGTCATTGCCCAGGCTGGCGCCGGTCATCAGGGTGATTTTCAGCGGCGACGTCTTGGCGCGTTCGGCCAGGGCGTGAGGGACGGCCTTGGCTTCACCCGCACGGGTGAAGCCACTCATGCCGACGGTCATGCCGTCCTCGATCAGTGCGGCGGCGTCTGCCGCGCTCATGACCTTGTTCAACAACGAAGGCAAGCGGATGCGATCACGGTACATGGATTCTTATCTCAGGCTACGGAAGCAAGGTGCGCAGTTTAGTGATTTCAAAAAATTTCGGCCCGCTACCATGGTCGAATGCCAGGCAGCGATTTAGAGCCTTTGGTCGGGTTTCATGCAGCAATAAAAAACCCCAGCCTATCGCAGGCCGGGGTTTCGAGTATTGCGCTGAGGCAGTGTTACTCGACGGCTTTGACCATGTCTTCGATGACCTTCTTGGCATCACCGAAGACCATCATGGTCTTGTCCAGGTAGAACAGTTCGTTATCCAGCCCAGCATAACCACTGGCCATCGAGCGCTTGTTGACGATGATGGTCTTGGCTTTGAACGCTTCGAGGATCGGCATGCCGGCAATCGGCGAGTTCGGGTCGTTTTTGGCGGCCGGGTTGACCACGTCGTTCGCGCCCAGCACCAGCACCACGTCGGCTTGGCCGAACTCGGAGTTGATGTCTTCCATCTCGAACACCTGGTCGTAAGGCACTTCGGCCTCCGCCAACAGGACGTTCATGTGTCCAGGCATGCGGCCTGCCACTGGGTGGATCGCATATTTAACGGTGACGCCGTGGTGGGTCAGCTTCTCGGTCAGTTCTTTGAGCGCGTGTTGCGCCCGCGCCACCGCCAGGCCATAGCCCGGGACGATAATCACGGTGTCGGCGTTGGTCAGCAGGAAGGTCGCGTCGTCAGCCGAGCCGGATTTGACCGGGCGTGCTTCTTTAGAACCCGCCGCTGCACCCGCATCCGGCGCGTTGCCGAACCCGCCGAGCAGTACATTAAAGAAGGAACGGTTCATCGCCTTGCACATGATGTAAGACAGAATCGCGCCGCTGGAGCCCACCAAGGAGCCGGCGATGATCAGCATCGAGTTGTTCAGCGAGAAACCGATACCTGCCGCTGCCCAGCCGGAGTAGCTGTTGAGCATCGACACGACCACTGGCATATCGGCGCCGCCAATCGGGATGATGATCAGCACGCCGAGCACGAAGGCCAGGGCCAGCATCAACGCGAAGGCGGTGAGGTTGCCGGTGAACATAAACGCCAGGCCCAGGCCAAGTGTCAGCAGGCCGAGCACCAGGTTCAACTTGTGTTGGCCGCCGAACTGTACCGGTGCACCCTGGAACAGGCGGAACTTGTACTTGCCCGACAGCTTGCCGAACGCAATCACCGAACCGGAGAAGGTGATGGCACCGATGGCTGCGCCAAGAAACAGTTCCAGGCGGTTACCGGCAGGGATCGAATCGCCCAGGTGTTTGACGATGCCCAGTGATTGCGGCTCGACTACGGCGGCAATGGCGATGAACACTGCAGCCAGGCCGATCATGCTGTGCATGAAGGCGACCAGTTCCGGCATCTTGGTCATTTCCACGCGCTTGGCCATGATCGAACCGGCGGTGCCGCCGATCAGCAGGCCGACAATCACGTAGCCGATACCAGCAGTGGCGAGTTCAGCGCCGAGCTTATAGATGAGGCCCACAGTCGTGAGTACCGCCAGCGCCATGCCGAGCATGCCGAACAGGTTGCCGCGTCGCGAAGTGGTCGGGTGTGACAGGCCTTTAAGGGCCTGGATAAAGCAGATCGACGCGATCAAGTAGAGCGTCGTAACCAGATTCATGCTCATTACTTAGGCGCCTCTTCTTTTGCTTTCGGGGCTTTCTTCTTGAACATCTCGAGCATGCGGCGCGTCACCAGGAAACCGCCGAACACGTTCACTGCTGCCAAGGCCACGGCCAGGGTGCCCATGGTCTTGCCCAGGGGCGTCACGGTGAGTGCGGCGGCGAGCATGGCGCCGACGATCACAATCGCCGAAATCGCGTTGGTTACCGCCATCAGCGGCGTGTGCAGTGCGGGTGTGACGTTCCAGACCACGTGGTAACCGACATAAATCGCCAGCACAAAGATGATCAGGTTGTAGATACCGGGGGAGATAAGCTCTTCCATCGTCTGAATCCTTGCCTAGGCGTTTTTACGGATGACTTGGCCGTCGCGGCACATCAGGCACGCGGCGACGATGTCGTCTTCGAGGTTGATTTCAAACTGCCCTTCCTTGGTGAAGACCAGCTTCAGGAAGTCCAGCAGGTTGCGCGCATACAAAGCTGACGCGTCGGCAGCGACGGCACCGGCCAGGTTGGTCGGGCCGCAGATGATCACGCCATTTTCCACTACCACTTGGTCGGCGACGGTCAGCGGGCAGTTGCCGCCTTGGGCTGCCGCGAGATCGATCACCACGGAGCCGGGTTTCATCTGTGCCACGGTTTCAGCGCTGAGCAACGTCGGAGCTTTACGGCCTGGGATGAGGGCGGTGGTGATGACGATGTCAGCTTGCTTGGCGCGTTCGTGCACAGCCAGGGCCTGGCGTTGCATCCAACTGGTGGGCATCGGGCGAGCGTAACCGCCGACGCCGACGGCGCATTCGCGTTCTTCGTCGGTTTCGTAAGGCACGTCGACGAACTTGGCACCGAGAGACTCGATCTGCTCTTTTACGGCCGGGCGTACGTCGGACGCTTCGATGACGGCACCCAGGCGTTTCGCTGTGGCGATGGCCTGCAAGCCCGCCACACCGGCGCCGAGGATCAGCACGCGAGCAGCCTTGACGGTGCCCGCGGCGGTCATCAGCATCGGCATGAAGCGCGGATAGTGATGAGCGGCGAGCAGTACCGCCTTATAGCCGGCGATGTTGGCCTGGGAGGACAGCACGTCCAGGCTCTGGGCCCGCGAGGTGCGCGGTGCAGCTTCCAGGGCGAAGGCTGTAATACCGCGCTCGGCCAACTTGGTAATGGTTTCGTTGCTGAACGGATTGAGCATGCCGACCAACACGGTGCCACTTTTGATCAGCGTCAGCTCGCTGTCGCTGGGGGCTACCACCTTGAGAATCAGCTCTGCGCCAAACGCATCGTTGGCACTGCCAATGGTCGCGCCTGCCGTTTCATACGCACTGTCGACGATGCTGGCCTTGATGCCTGCTCCGCTTTGTACAGTGACCTTATGGCCCTGGCCGATCAGCTTCTTGATGGTTTCCGGGGTGGCAGCCACCCGCGTTTCACCGGTCTGGGTTTCGAGAGGAACACCAATGTGCACGTCAAATCTCCTGCATGATCTTTTTGCTTTTGATCTTTTTGTAAAAAGGCCAGTGCACCGCGAGTGGCGCAACTGGGGCGGCCGATCAGCACGATCCCGCTGAAATGACAGCGGGGCGCGGCATTTTGCAGGCGAACTTTACGGCCTTCAAGGGATTATGACGGGTGACGAAAAATTAACTACAAGTCACCCTGTGACTGATTGTCGCAATGCACTGAATTAAGCTGTTCAAATACATAGGCTTAAAGGGTTTTGCACGCTTTTCCAATATTTTTGCATGGTTGGTGTGAATGGTCGGTCATTGGCTTGCAATAGTCGCTCTAAGCCACGTAATTAATGGCTTTCAGCTGTATTTTTACCTTTGAGATACGCTCTGTTTAAATGCGACATATATATACATCTGTAGGACTGTAGGTTGATTGACTACAAAGTCAGTAATGCGGTTTTAGCCTTTAAACATTGGAGCTGTAGCGTTGCGACTGGTCGATGAGCCAGTCTCTGAACGCGTGCAACGAAGCGGATTCGACTTTTCTGTCGGGAATCATCAGGTAATAAGCCTTCGTGCTGCTCAGCGCCTCGGGGTTTGCTATCACCAATTGGCCATCGTTCAGTTCGCGCTGGATAAGGAACGGGGGGATCAGCGCGATCCCCATGTCATGCATGGCCGCTTGGGACAACATCGAGAATAGCTCGTAACGGGGGCCTGTCATGTCGCGTGGGATGTTCAAATGTTGGGCGTTGAACCATTGGCGCCAGGCATAGGGTCGTGTGGTTTGCTGCAGGAGCGGCAGTTCTGCAATCGCCTGGGCGCTGAACTGCGCACGGTCACCCAATAGCCGAGGGCTGCATACGGGTACAGGATTTTCGCCCATCAGCCGGTGGGATTCGGTACCGGACCAGTCGGCGTCGCCGAAGTAGATGGCGGCGTCGAACTCTGTGTCGGCAAACAGGAAAGGTCGCGTTCGATTCGTGAGGTTGACCGTGACCTCGGGGTGCTGGCGTTGGAAATCCTTGAGGCGAGGAATCAACCATTGAGTGCCGAACGTCGGGACTACGGCCAGTTCGATGGTGTTGGCGCCCTGCTGGCCCATGACGGAAAGCGTATCGCGCTCCACCGCATCCAGTTGCGTCGCCACGCGACGGCTATACGACAGACCCGCCTCTGTCAGCTTTACCCCGCGCCGTGAACGGCGAAACAGCTCGACACTTAAAAACTCCTCGAGACTGGCGATCTGTCGACAGATAGCGCCTTGAGTGATCGAAAGCTCCTGCGCAGCCTTGGTGAAGCTCTCGTGGCGGGCTGCCGCTTCAAAACTGACCAAAGCGGTGGTACTGGGGATTTTCCTGCGCATATACCGTGTCCTCACTTGCTAGGGCGCATATACGCCATTTTTGGCTGCTTCGAAGTGAGAAATTAGCACAACCCTATGCGGAAACCTCGTTTGCCCTACGCGCATGGCGGGCCTACGCTGGCTCCACGACTTCCGTTTTCTTCCGCGAGGGCTTATTCATGGCTGGCAAGGCAAGCTTCAACTGGATCGATCCACTGCTGCTGGATCAGCAGCTCACCGAAGAAGAGCGCATGGTGCGCGACAGTGCTGAGCAATTTGCTCAGGACAAGTTGGCGCCGCGTGTGCTCGAGGCCTTCCGCCATGAAAAGACAGACCCTGCGATTTTCCGCGAGATGGGCGAGACGGGCCTGCTCGGCGCGATGATTCCCGAGCAGTACGGTGGCAGTGGCTTGAATTACGTCAGCTATGGGTTGATCGCACGCGAAGTGGAACGTGTTGACTCGGGCTATCGTTCGATGATGAGTGTGCAGTCGTCACTGGTCATGGTGCCGATCAATGAATTCGGCACTGAGGCGCAGAAGCAGAAGTACCTGCCCAAGTTGGCCTCTGGCGAGTGGATCGGTTGTTTTGGTCTGACAGAGCCTAACCACGGTTCCGACCCGGGGGCGATGATTACTCGCGCCCGCAAGGTGGAAGGTGGCTACAGCCTGACGGGCGCAAAGATGTGGATCACCAATAGCCCGATCGCGGATGTGTTTGTTGTGTGGGGCAAGGACGATGCCGGCGATATCCGTGGCTTTGTCCTGGAGAAAGGCTGGAAGGGTTTGAGCGCTCCGGCGATTCACGGCAAGGTCGGGCTGCGCGCCTCCATCACCGGTGAAATCGTGATGGACAACGTGTTCGTGCCGGAAGAGAACATCTTTCCGGATGTGCGTGGCTTGAAGGGGCCTTTCACATGCTTGAACTCTGCACGCTATGGCATCTCCTGGGGGGCGTTGGGGGCTGCCGAGTTTTGCTGGCATACCGCTCGCCAATACACGCTTGATCGCCATCAGTTCGGCCGTCCACTGGCGGCAACTCAGTTGATCCAGAAGAAGCTGGCAGACATGCAAACCGAGATTACTCTGGCTCTGCAGGGTTGCCTGCGTCTGGGGCGCATGAAGGATGAAGGCACGGCGGCGGTTGAGATCACTTCGATCATGAAGCGTAACTCGTGCGGCAAATCCCTGGACATCGCACGCATGGCCCGGGACATGTTGGGTGGCAATGGGATTTCCGACGAGTTCGGAGTGGCGCGTCATCTGGTCAACCTTGAGGTGGTCAATACCTACGAGGGCACTCATGACGTGCATGCCTTGATTCTGGGGCGTGCGCAAACCGGTCTTCAGGCGTTCTATTAATAGGAGCACGGCATGGGCGCGCTTTCGCACCTGCGGGTGCTGGATTTATCTCGAGTACTGGCGGGCCCCTGGGCTGGGCAGATCCTTGCGGACCTTGGGGCTGAGGTGATCAAGGTCGAGCGGCCGGGCAGCGGCGACGATACGCGCGCCTGGGGGCCACCCTTCCTCAAGGATGCCTATGGTGAGAACACCAGTGAGGCGGCGTATTACCTGTCGGCCAATCGCAATAAGGAGTCGGTGACAATTGACTTCACGCGGCCGGAGGGTCAGGCGCTGGTGCGTGAGCTGGCGGCCAAGTCGGACATCCTGATCGAGAACTTCAAGGTGGGTGGTCTCGCGGCTTACGGGCTGGACTATGAATCGCTCAAGGAGATCAACCCGGAGCTGATCTACTGCTCGATTACGGGGTTTGGGCAAACAGGGCCCTATGCGGCGCGTGCTGGTTATGACTTCATGATTCAGGGTTTGGGCGGGCTTATGAGTCTGACTGGCCGTCCAGAGGGAGAAGAGGGGGCTGGGCCGGTGAAGGTTGGCGTAGCGCTGACGGACATTCTCACGGGGCTCTACTCGACCGTGGCGATACTGGCGGCACTGGCTCATCGGGATCATGACGGTGGCGGGCAACATATCGATATGGCATTGCTGGATGTACAGGTGGCATGCCTGGCCAACCAGGCGATGAATTACCTGACGACAGGTGTGCCACCAAAGCGCCTGGGTAACGCCCATCCGAATATCGTGCCTTATCAGGACTTTCCCACGGCCGATGGCGACTTCATCCTGACGGTGGGTAATGACGGGCAGTTCCGCAAGTTTGCTGAAGTGGCTGGGCAGCCACAGTGGGCAGATGATCCACGCTTTTCTACTAATAAGGTGCGCGTGGCCAATCGGGCACAGCTGATTCCTCTGATACGTCAGGCTACGGTGTTCAAGACGACGGCGGAGTGGGTGTCGCAGCTGGAGCGGGTGGGTGTGCCTTGTGGACCTATCAATGACCTGGCGCAGGTGTTTGCCGATCCTCAGGTGAAGGCGCGTGGGCTGGCGATGGCGCTGCCTCATTCGTTGGCAGGGATGGTGCCTCAGGTTGCCAGCCCGATACGGTTGTCCAAGACGCCGGTGGAGTATCGTAGTGCGCCTCCTCTGCTGGGAGAGCATACGGCCAAGGTGCTTCAGGAAGTATTGGGGCTGGGGGTGGCGAATGTGGTCGCATTGAAGGCTGCGGGCGTCATCTGAATTCTGTCTTCTATATAGAGAGCATTAGCGGCGCTTTATTGGTGGTTTTTTAATCAACTCTAACTAATTGATAGAAAAGCAAAATTAAGGGTTGACGGCAGATTCTGGACGTCTATAATTCGCCCCACTTCCGGCGCAGTCGAAACGGAAAACTCCTTGGTAAACAATGAGTTACGCAGAATTCGACAGCGACTTGCTTCAGTTCATCGAAGCCCAGAAGGAGTTGGTAGGGCAGTGTTGTCTGGCTCTATTAACGTTTCGATCCTCTCGATCGAAAGCGGAGAAAAAGAGGTGTTGACAGCAGCGTGTAACGCTGTAGAATTCGCCTCCCGCTAACGAGAGATCGGAAGCGCAAGTGGTTGAAGTTGTTGAAGAAATCTTCGAAAACTTCTGAAAATAATCACTTGACAGCAAATGAGGCTGCTGTAGAATGCGCGCCTCGGTTGAGACGAAAGATCTTAACCAACCGCTCTTTAACAACTGAATCAAGCAATTCGTGTGGGTGCTTGTGGGGTCAGACTGATAGTCAACAAGATTATCAGCATCACAAGTTACTCCGCGAGAAATCAAAGATGTAACCAACGATTGCTGAGCCAAGTTTAGGGTTTCTTAAAAACCCAAAGATGTTTGAACTGAAGAGTTTGATCATGGCTCAGATTGAACGCTGGCGGCAGGCCTAACACATGCAAGTCGAGCGGTAGAGAGAAGCTTGCTTCTCTTGAGAGCGGCGGACGGGTGAGTAATGCCTAGGAATCTGCCTGGTAGTGGGGGATAACGTTCGGAAACGAACGCTAATACCGCATACGTCCTACGGGAGAAAGCAGGGGACCTTCGGGCCTTGCGCTATCAGATGAGCCTAGGTCGGATTAGCTAGTTGGTGAGGTAATGGCTCACCAAGGCGACGATCCGTAACTGGTCTGAGAGGATGATCAGTCACACTGGAACTGAGACACGGTCCAGACTCCTACGGGAGGCAGCAGTGGGGAATATTGGACAATGGGCGAAAGCCTGATCCAGCCATGCCGCGTGTGTGAAGAAGGTCTTCGGATTGTAAAGCACTTTAAGTTGGGAGGAAGGGCAATTACCTAATACGTGATTGTTTTGACGTTACCGACAGAATAAGCACCGGCTAACTCTGTGCCAGCAGCCGCGGTAATACAGAGGGTGCAAGCGTTAATCGGAATTACTGGGCGTAAAGCGCGCGTAGGTGGTTTGTTAAGTTGGATGTGAAATCCCCGGGCTCAACCTGGGAACTGCATTCAAAACTGACTGACTAGAGTATGGTAGAGGGTGGTGGAATTTCCTGTGTAGCGGTGAAATGCGTAGATATAGGAAGGAACACCAGTGGCGAAGGCGACCACCTGGACTAATACTGACACTGAGGTGCGAAAGCGTGGGGAGCAAACAGGATTAGATACCCTGGTAGTCCACGCCGTAAACGATGTCAACTAGCCGTTGGAAGCCTTGAGCTTTTAGTGGCGCAGCTAACGCATTAAGTTGACCGCCTGGGGAGTACGGCCGCAAGGTTAAAACTCAAATGAATTGACGGGGGCCCGCACAAGCGGTGGAGCATGTGGTTTAATTCGAAGCAACGCGAAGAACCTTACCAGGCCTTGACATCCAATGAACTTTCCAGAGATGGATTGGTGCCTTCGGGAACATTGAGACAGGTGCTGCATGGCTGTCGTCAGCTCGTGTCGTGAGATGTTGGGTTAAGTCCCGTAACGAGCGCAACCCTTGTCCTTAGTTACCAGCACGTAATGGTGGGCACTCTAAGGAGACTGCCGGTGACAAACCGGAGGAAGGTGGGGATGACGTCAAGTCATCATGGCCCTTACGGCCTGGGCTACACACGTGCTACAATGGTCGGTACAGAGGGTTGCCAAGCCGCGAGGTGGAGCTAATCCCATAAAACCGATCGTAGTCCGGATCGCAGTCTGCAACTCGACTGCGTGAAGTCGGAATCGCTAGTAATCGCGAATCAGAATGTCGCGGTGAATACGTTCCCGGGCCTTGTACACACCGCCCGTCACACCATGGGAGTGGGTTGCACCAGAAGTAGCTAGTCTAACCTTCGGGAGGACGGTTACCACGGTGTGATTCATGACTGGGGTGAAGTCGTAACAAGGTAGCCGTAGGGGAACCTGCGGCTGGATCACCTCCTTAATCGACGACATCAGCTGCTCCATAAGTTCCCACACGAATTGCTTGATTCATTGAAGAAGACGATAAAGAAGCAGCCCGAAATTGGGTCTGTAGCTCAGTTGGTTAGAGCGCACCCCTGATAAGGGTGAGGTCGGCAGTTCGAATCTGCCCAGACCCACCAATTTTGTGTGGGAAACGCCTGTAGAAATACGGGGCCATAGCTCAGCTGGGAGAGCGCCTGCCTTGCACGCAGGAGGTCAACGGTTCGATCCCGTTTGGCTCCACCACTACTGCTTCTGACGTATGAAAGCTTAGAAATGAGCATTCCATCCAGGTGATGATGAATGTTGATTTCTAGTCTTTGATTAGATCGTTCTTTAAAAATTTGGGTATGTGATAGAAAGATAGACTGAACGTTACTTTCACTGGTAACGGATCAGGCTAAGGTAAAATTTGTGAGTTCTCTTAATTGAGAAATTCGAATTTTCGGCGAATGTCGTCTTCACAGTATAACCAGATTGCTTGGGGTTATATGGTCAAGTGAAGAAGCGCATACGGTGGATGCCTTGGCAGTCAGAGGCGATGAAAGACGTGGTAGCCTGCGAAAAGCTTCGGGGAGTCGGCAAACAGACTTTGATCCGGAGATGTCTGAATGGGGGAACCCAGCCATCATAAGATGGTTATCTTGTACTGAATACATAGGTGCAAGAGGCGAACCAGGGGAACTGAAACATCTAAGTACCCTGAGGAAAAGAAATCAACCGAGATTCCCTTAGTAGTGGCGAGCGAACGGGGACTAGCCCTTAAGTGGCTTTGAGATTAGCGGAACGCTCTGGAAAGTGCGGCCATAGTGGGTGATAGCCCTGTACGCGAAAATCTCTTAGTCATGAAATCGAGTAGGACGGAGCACGAGAAACTTTGTCTGAATATGGGGGGACCATCCTCCAAGGCTAAATACTACTGACTGACCGATAGTGAACTAGTACCGTGAGGGAAAGGCGAAAAGAACCCCGGAGAGGGGAGTGAAATAGATCCTGAAACCGTATGCGTACAAGCAGTGGGAGCCCACTTTGTTGGGTGACTGCGTACCTTTTGTATAATGGGTCAGCGACTTATTTTCAGTGGCGAGCTTAACCGAATAGGGGAGGCGTAGCGAAAGCGAGTCTTAATAGGGCGTCTAGTCGCTGGGAATAGACCCGAAACCGGGCGATCTATCCATGGGCAGGTTGAAGGTTGGGTAACACTAACTGGAGGACCGAACCGACTACCGTTGAAAAGTTAGCGGATGACCTGTGGATCGGAGTGAAAGGCTAATCAAGCTCGGAGATAGCTGGTTCTCCTCGAAAGCTATTTAGGTAGCGCCTCATGTATCACTGTAGGGGGTAGAGCACTGTTTCGGCTAGGGGGTCATCCCGACTTACCAAACCGATGCAAACTCCGAATACCTACAAGTGCCGAGCATGGGAGACACACGGCGGGTGCTAACGTCCGTCGTGAAAAGGGAAACAACCCAGACCGTCAGCTAAGGTCCCAAAGTTATGGTTAAGTGGGAAACGATGTGGGAAGGCTTAGACAGCTAGGAGGTTGGCTTAGAAGCAGCCACCCTTTAAAGAAAGCGTAATAGCTCACTAGTCGAGTCGGCCTGCGCGGAAGATGTAACGGGGCTCAAACCATACACCGAAGCTACGGGTATCACGTAAGTGATGCGGTAGAGGAGCGTTCTGTAAGCCTGTGAAGGTGAGTTGAGAAGCTTGCTGGAGGTATCAGAAGTGCGAATGCTGACATGAGTAACGACAATGGGTGTGAAAAACACCCACGCCGAAAGACCAAGGTTTCCTGCGCAACGTTAATCGACGCAGGGTTAGTCGGTCCCTAAGGCGAGGCTGAAAAGCGTAGTCGATGGAAAACAGGTTAATATTCCTGTACTTCTGGTTATTGCGATGGAGGGACGGAGAAGGCTAGGCCAGCTTGGCGTTGGTTGTCCAAGTTTAAGGTGGTAGGCTGAGATCTTAGGTAAATCCGGGATCTTAAGGCCGAGAGCTGATGACGAGTTACCTTTTAGGTGACGAAGTGGTTGATGCCATGCTTCCAAGAAAAGCTTCTAAGCTTCAGGTAACCAGGAACCGTACCCCAAACCGACACAGGTGGTTGGGTAGAGAATACCAAGGCGCTTGAGAGAACTCGGGTGAAGGAACTAGGCAAAATGGCACCGTAACTTCGGGAGAAGGTGCGCCGGTGAGGGTGAAGGACTTGCTCCGTAAGCTCATGCCGGTCGAAGATACCAGGCCGCTGCGACTGTTTATTAAAAACACAGCACTCTGCAAACACGAAAGTGGACGTATAGGGTGTGACGCCTGCCCGGTGCCGGAAGGTTAATTGATGGGGTTAGCTAACGCGAAGCTCTTGATCGAAGCCCCGGTAAACGGCGGCCGTAACTATAACGGTCCTAAGGTAGCGAAATTCCTTGTCGGGTAAGTTCCGACCTGCACGAATGGCGTAACGATGGCGGCGCTGTCTCCACCCGAGACTCAGTGAAATTGAAATCGCTGTGAAGATGCAGTGTATCCGCGGCTAGACGGAAAGACCCCGTGAACCTTTACTATAGCTTTGCACTGGACTTTGAATTTGCTTGTGTAGGATAGGTGGGAGGCTTTGAAGCGTGGACGCCAGTTCGCGTGGAGCCATCCTTGAAATACCACCCTGGCAACTTTGAGGTTCTAACTCAGGTCCGTTATCCGGATCGAGGACAGTGTATGGTGGGTAGTTTGACTGGGGCGGTCTCCTCCTAAAGAGTAACGGAGGAGTACGAAGGTGCGCTCAGACCGGTCGGAAATCGGTCGTAGAGTATAAAGGCAAAAGCGCGCTTGACTGCGAGACAGACACGTCGAGCAGGTACGAAAGTAGGTCTTAGTGATCCGGTGGTTCTGTATGGAAGGGCCATCGCTCAACGGATAAAAGGTACTCCGGGGATAACAGGCTGATACCGCCCAAGAGTTCATATCGACGGCGGTGTTTGGCACCTCGATGTCGGCTCATCACATCCTGGGGCTGAAGCCGGTCCCAAGGGTATGGCTGTTCGCCATTTAAAGTGGTACGCGAGCTGGGTTTAGAACGTCGTGAGACAGTTCGGTCCCTATCTGCCGTGGACGTTTGAGATTTGAGAGGGGCTGCTCCTAGTACGAGAGGACCGGAGTGGACGAACCTCTGGTGTTCCGGTTGTCACGCCAGTGGCATTGCCGGGTAGCTATGTTCGGAATAGATAACCGCTGAAAGCATCTAAGCGGGAAACTAGCCTCAAGATGAGATCTCACTGGAACCTTGAGTTCCCTGAAGGGCCGTCGAAGACTACGACGTTGATAGGTTGGGTGTGTAAGCGCTGTGAGGCGTTGAGCTAACCAATACTAATTGCCCGTGAGGCTTGACCATATAACACCCAAGCAATTTGACTACTCTAACGAGCATCAGATTGCGGTGTGTGAAGACGAAATGAACCGAAAGTTCGACGTTCACAAAACACCGAAAGCTGTCACATACCCAATTTGCTGAAGCGAGGCGCAGGCCACGACTCAGTACCCGAATTTCTTGACGACCATAGAGCATTGGAACCACCTGATCCCATCCCGAACTCAGTAGTGAAACGATGCATCGCCGATGGTAGTGTGGGGTTTCCCCATGTGAGAGTAGGTCATCGTCAAGATTAAATTCCAGAACCCCTGATTGCTAACGCAGTCAGGGGTTTTGTTTATGTAGAAGTCCATGAATTTCACCGGCACGTTGCTAACCCAACGGTCCGGTACACAGAATTTCTTGACGACCATAGAGCATTGGAACCACCTGATCCCATCCCGAACTCAGCAGTGAAACGATGCATCGCCGATGGTAGTGTGGGGTTTCCCCATGTGAGAGTAGGTCATCGTCAAGATTGAATTCCAAAACCCCTGTCTGCTAGCGCAGACAGGGGTTTTGTCGTTTGGGGCTATAAGTCGGCACAATTTGTAGTTTCCTCACATATGCCTACCGCTGGTCAGTTTCCTGCTTAAAAATCAGAAACGTCTCACAATTTTCTAAGCTTTACCGCGGCTTGGCCGAAAGCCTGACGAGCCATGCGTGCACCGAAATAGAGCGGCCCGAGAAGCTGCCTATACCGTTACATGGAATGTTCCGCTCGGCACGCTCACCCCCCTTTGGCAAAAGAAGTCGATGAAATGAATCTCAAGTTCAGTCATAAAATTCTGCTGGCCGCGTCAGGCGTCGTGGTTCTGGCCTTCGCGTTATTCACCCTCTACAACGACTACCTGCAGCGCAGCACGATCAAGCAGAACCTGGAGTCGTCCATCCAGCAATCCGGTGAACTCACTGCCAGCAGTGTGCAGAACTGGCTTAGTGGCCGAATATTGGTGCTCGAAAGCCTTACGCAAAACGTTGCTCACCAAGGCAGTGGTGCCGACCTTCCTGGCCTGGTTGATCAGCCGGCGTTCACTGATAACTTCCAGTTCACCTATGTTGGCCAAACCAACGGCGTGTTTACCCAACGTCCTGACGCAAAAATGCCCGACGGCTACGATCCCCGTCAGCGCCCTTGGTACAAACAAGCAGTCGCTGCAGATAAACCCATGCTTACGCCACCCTATATGGCAGCGGTGGGTGGGCAGATCGTGACCATTGCCATGCCGGTAAAAAAGAACGGCGAGTTGCTCGGTGTGGTCGGCGGTGACCTGAGTCTGCAGACCCTGGTGAAGATCATCAACTCGGTGGATTTTGGCGGCATTGGTCATGCGTTCCTGGTCAGTGGTGACGGGCAAGTCATCGTCAGTCCCGATCAGGACCAGGTGATGAAAAACCTCAAGGACATCTACCCCGGCACCCAAGTGCGGATTGAGAAGGTCAGTCAGGACGTCGTTCTCAATGGCCAGGACCGAATCTTGTCATTCACCCCTATCAGCGGCTTGCCAGGCGCGGATTGGTATATCGGCCTATCGATTGATAAAGATAAAGCCTACGCACCGCTGGGCAAATTCCGGACATCTGCGTTGATTGCCATGTTGATCGCCGTGGTTGCGATTGCCGTGCTCCTGAGCTTGCTGATTCAAGTCTTGCTGCGACCCCTGACCACTATGGGCGTGGCGATGCAGGATATCGCCCAGGGCGAGGGTGACCTGACCCGTCGTCTGGCGGTCACCAGCAAGGACGAATTTGGCGAAGTCGGCAGTGCGTTCAATCAGTTCGTAGAGCGCATCCATGCTTCGATTTCGGAAGTGTCCTCGGCTACCCGCCAGGTGCATGACTTGTCCCAGCGTGTGATGGCCTCGTCCAATGCCTCAATCGTCGGTTCCGACGAGCAAAGCGCGCGCACTAACAGCGTCGCCGCAGCGATCAATGAACTGGGTGCCGCCACCCAGGAAATCGCGCGCAACGCCGCCGATGCGTCACAACACGCCAGTGGTGCCAGCGAGCAGGCCGACGATGGCCGCAAAGTGGTCGAGCAGACCATCCTTGCCATGTCTGAGTTGTCGCAAAAGATCAGCTTGTCCTGCACCCAGATCGAGACCCTGAACGCCAGCACCGACAACATCGGTCACATCCTTGATGTGATCAAAGGCATCTCCCAGCAAACCAATTTGCTGGCGCTTAACGCTGCCATCGAGGCCGCCCGTGCAGGTGAGGCCGGGCGAGGCTTTGCAGTGGTCGCCGACGAGGTGCGTAACCTGGCTCACCGCACCCAGGAGTCGGCCGAGGAGATCCACAAAATGATCACTTCGCTGCAAGTAGGCTCGCGCGAAGCGGTCACCACCATGAACGCCAGCCAGGCCTCCAGCGAAGAAAGCGTAGAAGTCGCGAACCAGGCTGGTGAGCGCCTGGTAAGTGTGACGCAGCGGATCGTTGAGATCGACGGCATGAACCAGTCCGTCGCCGCAGCTACTGAAGAACAGACGGCCGTGGTGGAGACCCTCAATGTGGACATCAATCAGATCAACTTGCTGAACCAGCAGGGCGTGGCGAATCTCAATGAAACCCTGAAGGATTGCGATGCCCTTTCGCAGCAGGCCAATCGTTTGAAGCAATTGGTCGATAGCTTCAAGATATGACCCGCTGATTCAACGGCGGGGGCGCATCGAGTCGCTCCTGCCGTTTAGCTGAGCATTCGACGGACATTGTCCAGGGCGCTGCTGGCAAAGCCTTGCACAAACTGTTCGAACCCCTCGTTCGCCTCCTCTGTGGGCTCTGCAATAATTGTCCACATCACCTCGGCGCGCTCCGCTTCAATTGCTTCCACTTGGATCGCCGCCCATAGTCTGGCCACACCCAGGGTGTTGTAGATCGTGGTCCAGGTCATGTGCATAGCCTGCTCGTCCCGGCTATTGAGTTGCTCCACTACACAATTGCCATCGCGGAAGAATTTTGTCCGCAAGGCGCCCACGCCTGAGCCCCTCATTTCGATATGGCTCAAGTCCGGAATGAACATATCGAAGCCGGCAAATTGCCCCACCATGTCCCACAGGCGAGAGGCGGAGCAGTTGACCACAACGGACGCCACTATCGGCAGGCCACTCGGGTTGCGGATTAACGTATCGGGTTGCAGCAGTTTCATGAGGTTGTCCTGGGGTATTCAAAGAAAGCCGATGGCCTTGAGGTAATTGCAGCCTTTGCTCAACAGTGCCGTGTCCTTTGCGGGGTAGTGTTCACCCATCTGCTGGACACCTAGTCGCGCGTTGTCGTAACGAATCATTGAAGTGTCCCCGATGTCTTCGTCGAGACGGTCGAGGTAAAAACCGAGCACGCCAAACAGTGCGTTGTCCTGGCTTACCGTTCGCAGCGCCTGCTGCCATTGCGCGATGCCCACTCGCTTGAAGCGATGGCCCGCCCGACTGAACGCATCCAGGTAGTGCGCCCAGCTCAACGGTTGTGGGTTATGCAGGTTGAACACACTCCGGCTGGCGTGAAAGCGGGTGCAGTGGAATGCAATGAAGCGAGCCAGAAAGTCCACCGGCATCAGGTCGAAGTTCAGCGCCAGCCGGGGCAGCAGGCCCAGTTGCAGTGACCCCTTGAGCATCAGCATCAGGCGATTTTTTTGCGGCTGGCATGCACCGTTTCGGCTGTTGAAGCTGATATTGCCGGGACGATGGATATTCACCCAGGCACCGCGCGCCACCGCATGCCCCAACTGCCGCTCCGCAACCCATTTGGACAGGTTGTAGCCATTCTTGATGTACAGCGGCAGCGTGGTAGAGGCGGGTGCTTCGAGGACATAGCCCTGCGAGTCGACACTGCTTGAGGCCGACAGTGTCGAGACAAAGTTGAAGACTTTCTTGCGGTGGGTTTCACACAAGCGCAGGCATTCGCGTATGGGGTCAACGTTGTCCCGCGTCAGTGACGCATAGTCCATCACGTGATTGACCCGCGCCGCGTTATGGACCAGCACGCCGAAGTCTCTGGCAAGAGACTCATGCACAGCGTCAGCCAGGCCCAATCGAGGTTGGCTGATATCGGCCGCATATACCTTCACTCGGCTCAGGTCCACATGCTCCAGGCGGTATTCATGTAACGCCTGGATGAGTCGTGACATTGGCGACCGCCCCGGTTCCTCACGTACCAGGCACGCCACCTCGGTTGCACCAGCGGCCAGTAATGCTTCGACGATATGGACACCCACAAAACTGTTGGCTCCGGTCACGATCACTTTGTGCGGATCACCTGCACGGTCCTCGGGCAATGTGTCGAGCACCCACTCCGATTGAGCATCACGAGCGGCCCGGCCGGATCCTGCATCAGGTCGTTCACCGTTCTCCACCAGCGTTGCGAGCGTACGAATCGTCGGCACTTCAATAAAGTGACTCAACACAAAGCTACGGCCGAATTGCTCGCGAACACGCAGCAGCAAGGTCGATAGCAAAATCGAATGCCCGCCGAGATCGAAGAAGCTCTGGTCAATAGACAGATTACCTGCGGGCACTGCCAGCAGCTCGCTCCACAAGCAGGACAACCGAACGTGAAGCGGATTTTTCGCGGCACTGCCGTCCGCTTGCAACGCAGGCCGAATCGGCAGTGCCAGCAATGCCGGCCGGTCGACTTTCCCATTGACGGAGCACGGCAGGTGGGGCAACACCTCCCAGAAACCCGGCTGCATGTAGTCTGGCAGCCATTGCCGTGCATGGTGCTTCAGGGCGGCCACGCTCGCGTCTGGTTCAGGCTGGGCGATGTAGCTGCGGATCCTGCTGTCCCGGTCGATTACTACCGCCACCTGGCGATACAGCCGACTATTGCGCAGGCATTGTTCAATCTCCTGCGGCTCGACCCGAAACCCGCGGATTTTCACTTGGTCATCACGCCGTCCACCCAGCACGATCCCGTCGGCGGTCCATCGTGCCAGGTCGCCACTGCGGTAGGCCCGCAGTGGCTGACCTCCTGGTACTGCCAGTTCCACGAAAGGACTGGCAGACGGTTGCGACGTGCCCACATACCCCAGGCTGACTCCGGGGCCGACGATGTACACCTCACCCATCACCTCTTCATCCACCGGTTGCAGAGTGTCATCGAGGATCAGCACCTGGCTGTTGGCGATGGGGTAGCCGAGGTTGCGGTTGCAGTCACCGGGGTGCAGTGTCCGATGGGTGGCCAGCACCGTGGTCTCCGTGGGCCCGTACAGGTTGTGAAACCGGCACTGCCCTGCCAGGCGTTCGATGACATGGGGTTCGCACACATCGCCGCCGGTCAGCAGGTGCGTCAGGCCCAATGGTTGATCAAGCGGCAGAATGCTCAACAGCGCAGGCGGCAAAAAGGCATGGGTGACGCGTTGCTGGTGGAGCAGATCCAACAGTTGCTCAGGGGCGTGGCGTTGTTCGGCGCTGGGGACGATCAACTCGGCACCCGCTATCAGAGCGGGGAAAATATCGATCAGCGATGAGTCGAAGCTCAATGGTGAGAACTGCAAGACACGGCTCTGGTCATCCAGGTTCATACAGGACCTGAACCAGGCCGTGAAATGCGCCAGGTTTGCCTGGCTGAGCAGCACGCCCTTGGGTTGGCCTGTGGTGCCAGACGTAAAGAGCGTCATGCAGGGCGCATCGGGGTGGGGGCGAGCTGGCATCAACGCAAGCGTGAGGTCGACATGCCTGAGGTCGAGACGGGTGACATCCAGTGCAGTGAAGTGCGCTCGCAAAGGATGTTGACCGGCGTCCAGCAACACATGCGCCCCTGCGGTCTCGAGCATCACTTGATGGCGTTGTGGCGGATGGTCCGGGCCCAGCGGTAGATACACCGCTCCACAGCCGAGCACCGCAAGGATACTGGCGTACAACTCGATGGATTTTTCCAGGCACACGCCAACCACGGGGGGCGCCTGCGTATTGCCCAGCATGGGGTGTAACTGCTGCTGGATCGTGAGGGCCTGGACGTGCAACTCGCGGTAAGTCACTACGCTACCGGCGATCCTCAGCGCCGGTCGATCAGCGGACCTATGGAGGCTGGCCTGCACGCGTTCAATCACGGGCACTTGAGCTTCGCGCAGTACAGCGAGGTCTTCGGTGCGGTTGAATCGATGGACAAACGCCAGCGCGTCAAGCGCATCCAAACCCTGCTCTGGCCAGTCATTGGCAACCGCACTCACGGAGAAATATCCAGGGTCCCGTGACAAACGACTGACGTGCAGCGCGACCCATTCCACCAATGCGTGGCTCACTTGGTGGCGTAAGCGTTGCCCGTTGCCCGTTGGTTCGTCGGCGATGTCCAGGACTCCCGACAAGCTCCGGCTAGCCCCATAGGCGCGCAACTGCAGCGCGGGCAGTCCGCAGTCGGATACCGGGCCAACGCCCAGGCGCAGGCTCAACGCCGGGGTTGGGTCTGCCGGGTCCCGCAGCGGCTGACGTCCGTCGTCTATCCACAGGTCGACGCCTTCATCGCTCGAGGCATGCCCATACTGTTCCAGCTCCCGTCTGATGGCGTCCAAGGCGCTGCTGGCACCGGAAAATCCGATTGTCAGGCGCCTCATATCGCGCCCCCAGGCATCGGCAAATAGTCTTTCAACGCGTGCACCACACTCGGTGTCTGCAGCAAACCGCTGTGTTGCAGGAAGCCAAGGATATTGCTCAACAGCGGGTGCCGGCGGGTGATGGGGAAGGTGAGCGCGGCGATTTCATTGCGCAACGCGTTGCGCAGGCTGGCGTCGATGTCGAGGTGTTCGATCAAGTGAAGGTCAAAGTCTTTTTGCAGATCGTTCGTAAGGTACTGAGCCAGGAACGTCGGCAGTACCTTGGCAATACTGTCGCGATCGTCCGCGTTCGCGGCTTGCCAATACATGCGTACGAGTCGCGTCCAGAAGTGCGCGTGGCGGCCTTCATCAAACAGGTGGTCGGCCATCAAGCCACGGATGGAGGCTTTGACACTGCTGTCCTTGGAGAATGCTGCTACATCATGGGTCACCGTGTTTTCGGCGATGGCCACGGCAATCAGTTCTACTGCATCGTGCAGATGGGCTGGCGCCTGGGCTTGTGCTGTCGGCAGTGCGCGGGTCAATTCGATTTGCCTGGGTAGCTCCAACGGCTGTATGCCGGTCAGGGCCACGGTTTGCTGCAGGAAATCCAGTGCGACCAGTGCGTGGTAGTCCTCGTCCACGACGACCGTCATTGCATCAACGCGGCAGGCCAGCGGGAAGGGGATCGAGAAGCGGTTCTTGGCAATGCTGCGCGCAGTCTTGTCGACGATCTCTGTCTCGAATATCACCACGTCGTTGATGAACTTGTAGAAGCTCTGCACCAGCACGAAATCGCGCCATTGCGGGCAGTGTTCAAGAAAAGTCGCACTGAGCACCAACGGTTGGCGGCACAGTGGGTAGATCAGCTTGTCATCGTTTTCCAGCAAACGGCGAGGGCGTGTACGGATGGTTGCGCGGCGCTCCCAGTCGTCGGCGATGGATGGGTAGTCGCCGGTGTTCATGGGCGCACCTCTTGCAACGAGCCCTGAACCTCATCCCAGAACGCGATGCGGTTTTCCATGGCGGTAAGGGCTGCGTCATGGGCCTGTTGCGCGTGCGCCGGGTCTGCGCTGGCGAGCCGTTCGAGCAACTGCTCGGCGGCCGGCCCATGCTCCTGGGCGTCCATCTCAATGTGACGCTTGAGGTAGGCGCACAAGGTAGGCGCCTGGTGGTGGAGGCGTTGATCGGATTGCAGGATGCGCTCGAACATGATCGGGATGACATGCTCGCGTCCGTACAGGAATGTTGCAGCCACACAATGGGTGGGAGCGCTCAGCGCGAGGTTCAAGGTGTCGCTGACAAAGCGCGCCACGCCAGGAAGAACCTCGACTTCCTGTAAGGCAGCATGTGCTTCCAGGCCTTGGCGTTGCAGCGTAATAAAGCGGTTGATAGACGTGGTGCTGGCGCCCACTTCGGCCATGGCCTCCAGATAGAGTTCGAAGTGGCTGCAATAGCCTTGCGCGGGATGTTCGTCCGACTCCTCGCCCAATACGATCTCATTGATCAGACGTGCGGCCAGCGGGTCTGTCGGTGGCAGCCAGGGCAGGCGTGTACAGGTCAGATCCTGTTGCAGGCGTTTGGCGAGGGTCATGAAGTCCCAGACTGCAAATACATGGCTCTCCATGAAAAGTTGTAACTTCCGTAAGGAAGTTATTTCTGAAAATAACGAATGGCTGCATAACTGCAGTTTTGCTGTTTCAAGTAACGGTTGATGCATGGTTGATGCCTATAAGTTGTCGCGTCTGCTGTGTAAACAGCGATGAGTTCTTTATGTTGGCAGGGGGCAGTCGTTGTTAAACGGCTGCTGGCGTGCAGGGTCGCTAAATATGACGAGTGCCGGGGTTGTTAATAAATATAATAAGCGGGTTAAACAAGTTGGCGAACATACAAATATGTTAGAAGTTTTTCTAAATAATATTTATGTAAGTTGGCGTCTTGGTTGTAAGTGGGAAGTTTCTTCGGGCGAGGCGCTCACCGTCAGTCAGGATGCCCCGCCACAGGGAAGGTCGGGGCAAGAGGGCCGTGTGCCTTACTGCGTATCTTTCTTGCCTTGGGCATCCAGACCATTGAGGTACGCTGTGATCACTTCCATGCCTCGCATCAAGTGATTGCGCAGCGTCAGGATGCTTTCCTGGGTTTTCTTCCGCGCCACCAGGTTCAGCAGTTCGCGGTGGTCTTCCTGGGACGTCTCGCCCAGCCCCATGGCCTCAAGGTTATAACGCAGGAAACGCTCCTCTTCGTTCAACCCATGCTCCACCAATTTGAGTAGCCGCTGGTTCGGTGCTTTGCCATAGAGGGCCATGTGAAACAGTCGATTGAGGCGGCCCATTTCGGCATAGTCTTTTTCCTGCTCCAGAGCACAAATAATGGCGTCCGCCTCGGCAATATCGGCCTCGGTGAGCAAAGGAATCGACAAGCGCAGCGCCTCAGACTCCAGGAGCATCCGCAGTTCATAGGTCTCGGCCGAGTTGTCCTCGATCAAGGGGGCAACCACGGCGCCTTTGTGCGTTACCACATGCAGCAGTGATTGGGCTTCCAGCTGGCGCAAGGCTTCCCTCACCGGCATGCGGCTGACTCCGAACAGGCTCGCCAGTTCCTGTTGACGCATAGCGGTACCGCAGGGCAATCGACCATCCAGGATGGCGTTGCGCAAGGTTTCTTCAATCACGGAACGAGCAAGATGCGCGGGAATAGGACCGCTTATCTTGATGCTGTTCAAAGGGTTCGGCTTCTGCGTCACGGTTACGCTATCCTCCTTTTTCTAATTGGGTGGCTAATTGGATCCAATGCACACTAGAGACTGCCCATGAGCTTGTCAAACGGGCACGGTTTCGGCTTGTAAGCGGTTCAACACCATGCTCTCAGCGCCCACACCCGGCATTTATGGCGTCTTACGCAACCAGGTTCATTGAGCCTGTTCCAGCAGCCACCAATGGCAAGACCGCCGGCGATGTACTCAACACTTTGCCGTTGCAATTTATTTCCCAGGTGCCAGAGGGATGAGTTCTCACGGTACTTTCCTGCATATGGATATTCATTAACGGTATTTAAATTGAAGTTCTTATATCTATAAAGTCGCTCTCCTGACTGACCGGGAGTGACCTCATGTCCGCCACCTCTACTGTTCCAACAGCGACCGCCACCGCCCAAACCTTCGAGATTCTTCCTTTTTCCGGCAGTGTCGGCGCCGAGATCATCGGCCTGGACCTGTCGCGTCCGGTCAACGATCAGGATTTCACCCGCATCCATCGAGCGCACCTGGACCACCACGTCGTGGTGTTTCGCGACCAACGCATCACCCCCGAACAACAGATCGCCTTCAGTCGCCGCTTCGGCGTGCTGCAGATCCACGTGCTCAAACAGTTCCTGCTGGCCAACCACCCGGAAATCCTGATCGTCTCCAACATCATCGAAAACGGCCAATCCATCGGCCTGGGAGATGCGGGCAAATTCTGGCATTCGGACCTGTCTTACAAAGAGCTGCCGAGCCTGGGCTCGATGCTGCACGCCCAGGAACTGCCGTCTGAAGGTGGCGATACCCTGTTCGCCGACATGCACAAAGCCTGGGACCAGTTACCCGAGCACCTGCGTAAAGCCGTCGAGGGCCGCAGCGCCGCGCATTCCTACACCGCGCGTTACAGCGAAACCAAATTCGAAGGTAACTGGCGCCCCACGCTGACCCCAGAGCAGCTCGCCCAGGTCGCGGAAGTCGTGCACCCCATCGTGCGCACCCACCCGGAAAACGGCCGCAAGGCGCTGTTCGTCAGTGAAGGGTTCACTACCCGCATCGTCGGCCTGCCGGAAGACGAAAGCCGTGACCTGCTGGCCCAGCTCTACGCCCATAGCGTGTTGCCACACAACATCTATCGCCACCAATGGCAGCCCCACGACCTGGTGTTCTGGGACAACCGCTCGCTGATCCACCTGGCCGCCGGCTGCCCAAGCCACCTGCGCCGCAAGCTGTTTCGCACCACCATCCAGGGCGATGCGCCTTTCTGATCCCCTTTGCGCCAAGTGAGATGAAATGAACATGCCCCTGCAAGGCCACGCGGCCAGCACTCTGAACACGGCGCAGCCGCTGCTGGCGGTGGATAACGTCAGCCTGGAATATCGCACGCCCGAGCGGGTGGTGCGGGCCACCCACCAAGTGAGTTTCGAGATCGACCCGGCCGACCGCTACGTGCTGCTCGGCCCGTCAGGCTGTGGCAAATCCACCTTGCTCAAGTCCATCGCCGGGTTTATCAAACCCTGCGAAGGCGAGATCCGCCTGTTGGGGCAAAAGGTCGAGCAACCCGGCCCGGATCGCATCGTGGTGTTCCAGGAGTTCGACCAGTTGCCGCCGTGGAAAACCGTCAAGCAGAACGTGATGTTCCCGCTGTTGGCCTCGAAGACCTTGAAGCGCGCCGAAGCTGAAGAGCGCGCGCTGCACTACCTCGACAAAGTCGGCCTCAGCGCCTTTGCCGATGCCTATCCACATACCCTTTCCGGCGGCATGAAAGCCCGCGTCGCCATCGCTCGCGCCCTGGCCATGCAGCCGAAAATCCTGCTGATGGACGAGCCCTTCGCCGCCCTCGACGCCCTGACCCGACGCAAAATGCAGGAAGAGTTGCTGCTGCTCTGGGAAGAGGTGCGCTTTACCCTGCTGTTCGTCACCCACTCCATCGAAGAAGCGCTGGTGGTGGGCAATCGCATCCTGTTGCTGTCGCCTCATCCCGGGCGCGTACGTGCGGAAGTCCACAGCCATCAATACGACCTGCACAGCCTTGGGGGCGTGGCGTTCCAGGCATCGGCGCGGCGCATTCATCGCCTGCTGTTCGATGAAG
Source organism: Pseudomonas extremorientalis (assembly GCF_024584605.1). Lineage (NCBI taxonomy): Bacteria > Pseudomonadati > Pseudomonadota > Gammaproteobacteria > Pseudomonadales > Pseudomonadaceae > Pseudomonas > Pseudomonas extremorientalis. The sequence goes on from NZ_CP089519.1 coordinate 135,176, forward strand.
CACCCGAGGCCGAACGTGAGTTGGGTTTCGCCGATATCCGCATCGCTTACTGAAGGGTCAACCCAATGCGCGAGGAATTTGAAATCACCCTGGAACCGCTGCTCAGCGTCCCTGTGGAACGCGAGTTGCCCCTGCGACAGCGCCTGTGGCAACAAGGCTGGCTGCGCAAGGGCCTGATCCTGATTGTGCTCGCCATCCTTTGGGAAGCCGTTGCACGCTACCAGGACAACGACCTGCTGTTGCCGAGTTTCTTGCAGACTTTTCATGCGCTTTACGACGGCCTGCTCAGTGGTGAATTGCTCAGCAAAGTCAGCATCTCGCTGGCTGTGCTGATCAAAGGCTACCTGATCGGCATCGTGCTGGCGTTCGCCCTGACCACCCTGGCGGTGTCGACCCAACTGGGACGCGACTTGCTGAGTACCCTGACCTCGATGTTCAACCCGTTGCCGGCGATTGCGTTGCTGCCGCTGGCGCTGCTGTGGTTCGGCCTGGGGCAGAACAGCTTGATTTTTGTGCTGGTGCATTCCGTGTTGTGGGCGCTGGCACTCAATACTTACTCGGGGTTCCTCAGCGTGTCCGAAACCCTGCGCATGGCCGGTCGCAACTATGGCCTCAAGGGCATGCGTTTTGTGCTGTTCATCCTGATCCCGGCGGCGCTGCCGTCGATCCTCGCGGGCCTGAAGATCGGTTGGGCATTTGCCTGGCGCACCCTGATCGCCGCCGAGCTGGTATTCGGTGCCACCAGCGGCAAGGGTGGCCTGGGGTGGTACATCTTCCAGAACCGCAACGAGCTGTACACCGACAAGGTGTTCGCCGGGCTGGCGGTGGTGATCCTGATCGGACTGTTGGTGGAGAACCTGGTGTTCGACACATTCGAGCGCTTGACCGTGAAACGCTGGGGCATGCAACGTTGAATACGCTACGATTGCGTCAAATTCACGCGCCACCGATCACGAGTGCCTGGCATGCAACTACCGGACATGAACCTGCTGGTCGCCCTCGACGCCCTGCTCGACGAGGGCAGCGTGGTCGGCGCCGCGCGCCGCATGAACCTCAGCCCGGCGGCCATGAGCCGCACGCTCACGCGTATCCGCGAAGCCGTGGGCGACCCGATCCTGGTGCGCGCCGGTCGTGGCCTGGTGCCCACGCCCAAGGCCCTGCAGTTGCAAGGCCAGGTGCGCAATGTGGTGGAGCAGGCGGCGCTGCTGTTCCGTTCGGCGGACCAGGTGGACCTGAGTACCTTGCGTCGCCGCTTCAGCGTGCGTGCCAATGACTTTTTCATCGGTGTGTATGGCGGGCGCCTGTTCGACACCATGGAGCGCATGGCCCCCCTGTGCGAACTGTGCTTCGTGCCCGAAGGCGACACCGACGACGAGGCGCTGCGCGAAGGTCGCCTGGATCTGCGGGTGAGCAACACCATGCCCGCCAGCCCTGAAGTGAAGGTGCAGAACCTGTTCTCCACTACCTTCGTCGGCCTGGCGCGGGAGGACCATCCGTTGTTCGATGAGGAAATCACCGCTGCACGTTTCGCCAGCTATTCCCATATCAGCATCTCGCGGCGCGGTATTGCGCGGGGGCCGATCGATACCGCACTGAACGCCCAGGGCCTGGAACGTCGCGTGGCGATGATCGCTCCGGGCTTTCACGGTGCAATGTTCATGCTGCCCGATTCCGATTTGCTGTTGCCGGTGCCCAAGGAAGCGCTGCTGAGCGCCACGCGCCTGAAACTGCCACTGCGCGCCTTCGCCTTGCCGATCTCGTTGCCGACCCTGGTATTGGCCCAGTCCTGGCACCCGCGCTTCGACAAGGACCCCGCCCACAAATGGCTGCGTGAAACCATGCGCGAGAGCTGTCACGCCACGTGGCTCGAAGCCCAGCCCGCCTGACAATTGCGTTTGGCGCACTTATATCCTGCCAACAAGTAACTTTTTGTCATGTGTGTGCCTGATTAAACTGCTCGGGTATTGATCATTCCGAGTTACCTGTTCATGACTTCCCTCGCTGCCCCCACCCTTGCGGCCGCAGCCAGACCCACTGCCATGACCCCGCCCGTATTCGGCCCGCGCATCATCATCGGCCTGGTCGGGGTGTTGCTGGCGGTGCTGGTCTCCGGTCTCAACGAGATGGTCACCAAAGTGGCTCTCGCGGATATCCGTGGCGCGCTGTACATCGGGTTTGACGAAGGCACCTGGCTCGTCGCGGCCTACACCGCCACTTCCGTGGCGGCCATGGCCTTTGCGCCTTGGTGTTCGGTAACGTTTTCCCTGCGTCGCTTCACCTTGTATGCCATCGGGTTGTTCACGGTGCTCGGCGTCCTCTGCCCGTTCGCGCCGAACTACGAAAGCCTGCTGGTTTTGCGTACCGTGCAAGGCCTGGCCGGCGGCGCGTTGCCGCCGATGCTGATGACCGTGGCCCTGCGTTTCCTGCCGGCCAACGTCAAGCTGTACGGCCTGGCCGGCTACGCACTCACCGCTACCTTCGGCCCAAGCCTCGGCACACCGCTGGCGGCCCTGTGGACCGAGTACGTCGGCTGGCAGTGGGCGTTCTGGCAAATCGTCGCGCCGTGCCTGCTGGCCATGGCCGCCGTGGCCTATGGTCTGCCGCAAGACCCGCTGCGTCTGGAGCGCTTCAAGCAGTTCAACTGGCGCGGCCTGCTGCTGGGCTTCCCGGCGATTTGCATGCTGGTGATCGGCATTCTGCAAGGCAACCGCCTGGATTGGTTCGAGTCGGGCCTGATCACCTTCCTGCTGTGTGGCGGGGGGGTGTTGCTGGTGCTGTTCATGCTGAACGAATGGTCGCAGCCCATTCCCTTCTTCAAGCTGCAAATGCTCGGCCTGCGCAACCTGGCGTTCGCCCTGATTGTGCTGGCCGGCGTGCTGATGGTGCTGACCTCGGTAATCATCATCCCATCGAGTTTTCTCGCCCAGGTGCAGGGTTACCGTCCACTGCAAACCGCGCCGGTGATGTTGCTGATGGCGATCCCGCAGTTGGTCGCGCTGCCGCTGGTGGCGGCGTTGTGCAACTTGCGCTGGGTCGATTGCCGCTGGGTGCTGGGGATCGGCCTGGGCATGCTGGTGCTGTGCTGCGTGGGCAGTGCGCATCTGACGTCAGCGTGGATTCGCGACGACTTCTACGGCTTGTACCTGCTGCAAATCTTCGGGCAACCGATGGCCGTGCTGCCGCTGCTGATGCTCTCCACCGGCAGTATCCAGCCCATGGACGGGCCGTTTGCTTCGGCCTGGTTCAACACCATCAAGGGCCTGGCCGCCGTGATCGCCACCGGCGTGCTCGATACCTTGACCACCCAGCGCCTGCACTTCCACTCGACCATGTTGGTCGATCGTCTGGGCAATTCGCCCCTGGCCGACGGCGATGCGCCGGGCCTGGCGCACCGCCTGCATGAGCAGGCCGTGGTGCTGACTTCTTCGGATTTGTACTACGTCATGGCCGCGGTCGCGGTGGCGTTGATCCTGCTGATTTTCTGGATGCCCACGCGGATTTTTCCGCCGCGCGCACCGACTTGATTGAAAGGACTGTTCATGAAACGCAAAGATAGAATCGCCGTCGCCGTCATCGCCATAGTTGCCGTGGGTGTGTTGATGTACCTGGTCGCGCCGGGCGTGTTGGGCAGCAAGCGCCAGACCACCAACGACGCCTTCGTCGCCGCTGACTTCACCCTGGTGGCGCCGCGTGTGGCCGGCTTCATCAAGGAGGTGCTGGTGGAAGACAACCAGCGCGTCAAGGCCGGCCAACTGCTGGCGCTGATCGACGACCGCGACTTCCGCGCCGCTGCCCAGGCTGCCGATGCCGACGCCTTGGTCGCCCAGGCCCAACTGAAAAACGCCACCGCGACCCTGGAGCGCCAAAGCTCGGTGATCGCCCAGGCCCAGGCCACCGTTGCAGCGGATCGCGCCGAAATGGCCTTTGCCGAACACGAACTGAACCGCTACAACCACCTCGCCGGTGTCGGTGCCGGCACCGTGCAGAACGCCCAGCAAGCCAAGACCCGCATCGACCAGGCCACCGCACGCCTGGCCAACGCTACGGCGGTGCTGGCGGCCGAGCGCAAGCAAGTGGAAATCCTCACCGCCCAGCGCGATGCCGCCGAAGGGGGGCTCAAGCGTGCCCAGGCCGCGCTGGAACTGGCCAGTTATCAACTGTCGTATACGCGCATCGTCGCGCCGGTGGATGGCATGGTCGGCGAGCGGGCGGTGCGGGTGGGCGCCTATGTCACACCGGGCAGCAAGATCCTTGCGGTCGTGCCGCTGGAGGAGGCTTACGTGGTGGCCAACTTCCAGGAAACCCAGCTTTCCCACATGCACGCCGGTCAAGCGGTGCAGGTGCGTGTCGACAGCCTGGACGGCGAGTTGCTCAACGGTCATCTTGAAAGCCTCGCGCCTGCAACCGGGGTGACCTTCGCCTCGGTCAAGCCCGATAACGCCACCGGCAACTTCACCAAAGTGGTACAGCGCATCCCGGTGAAGATCGTCCTCGAACCCAACCAGGCCCACATCGAACGCCTGCGTGTCGGCATGTCGGTGGAAGCCAGCGTCGACACCCGCCCGGTCGCGCAGCAGCGTGAGGTGGCCCAGCAATGAAGCGAGTTGCCTGGCTCACCTTGAGCCTCATCAGCCTGAGCGCCTGCACGGTCGGCCCGGATTTCCACACGCCGCAGGGCCCGCAAGTGACGCAATGGAGCGAGCCACAGGGGCGCCAGGCAGCCAGCCGCGCCGTCAGTGATCCTTTGCAGGAACGCTGGTGGGATGTGTTCCACGACGAGCAGCTTTCGGCCCTTACACGCCGTGCGCTCACCGATAACCTTGACCTGAAACTGGCCAGCAGCCGTCTGCAACAAAGCCGGGCGGTACGCCAGGTGACGACCGCCGAGCGCTACCCCCAGGTTGATGCGACGGGGGCTTACCAGCGCAAACGCAACAGTGGCCAAGGCCTGAGCGACCCGTCCGGCGAGAACGGCCGTGCGGCGTTCAACCAGTGGGACGCGGGCTTCTCCGCCTCCTGGGAGCTGGATTTCTGGGGCCGGGTAAAACGCGAAACCGAAGCCGCCGACGCCACCCTGCAAGTCGCCGAAGACGACCGCCGCGCCGTGCTGCTGTCGGTACTCGCCGAGACCGCCCAGGACTACATCCAACTGCGCGGCGTGCAGAACACCCGCGCCGTCACCGAACAGAACCTCGACGTCGCCCGTCACAGCCTCAAGCTGTCGCAATTGCGCCTGGCCGACGGCGTGGCCACCGACCTGGATGTCGCCGAAGCCGCCGCCCAGGTCGCCGCCATCGAGGCGCGCCTGCCGGATCTGCAACAGCGCCAGGACCAACTGATCAACGCCCTCAGCCTGTTGATGGGGGCGCCGCCGCAAGCGCTGCACGCGCAACTGTCCAAGGACGCTGCCGTGCCGCAAACCCAGCGCCAGGTCGCGATCGGCCTGCCTTCGGAACTGGCCGAACGCCGCCCGGACATCCGCCAGGCCGAGGCCCGCCTGCACGCCGCCACCGCCAGCATCGGCGTGGCCAAGGGCGACTTCTACCCGCGCATTACCTTGTCCGGCAGCCTCGGCTCCCAGGCCATGCAACTCTCGGACTTCGGTTCCTGGAGCTCCCGTGCCTTTGCCTTCGGCCCGCAGTTCAGCCTGCCGCTGTTCAACGGCGGGCGCCTGCAAGGCATGTTGAACCTGCGCGAAGCCCAGCAACAGGAAGCGGCGCTCGCCTACCAGCAAACCGTGCTGCGCGCCTGGCATGAGATCGACGACCAGTTGACCCGCTACAACGCCAGCCAATTGCGCCGCGACAGCCTGGCCGAAGCCGTGCGCCAGAACCGGATTGCCCTGCGCACGGCGCAGCAGCAGTACGTGGAAGGCGTGGTGGATTTCGTCAACGTCCTCACCGTGCAAAGCGCACTGTTGGCCACACAGGAGCAGTGGGTCGAAAGCTCGACCGGCGTCTCTCTGGCGATGGTTGGCTTGTATAAAGCGTTGGGCGGAGGATGGGAATCGGTGTATCCGTTGCGAACGGTGGGTGCGGCTCAGGTTAGGGATTCTGCAAAAACACCACGTACCCCCGAAACCACTCGCTCCCCTGCAAATACCCCGGCGCTTCCCACTCTCCACCCTGAATCAACCCGATCTTGAACGGCAGCCCCAGCCGATTCATGCGTGGCAAGTACGCCGCGTAATCCGGGATGCTATGGCGCCCCTGGTACGTCTGCACCACCACCTCATCCACTACACCTTTGAGTTGGGCGATGGCGGCCGGGTCGGCGTTGCTGCTCCAGTCCATCAGGCCGGTGATGCTCAGGCGCAGGTCGGCTGGCAACCGCTGGCGCAGGTCGCGCAGGAACCCGGCATATTCGTGCAGGTATTGGGTGCGCGCATCGAAGTCGATCTGGATACCGACCACCGGGTTGCCCGCGTCGCGCCAGCGTTGCACCTGACCGAGCAGTTGGCTGTAGACCGGCTCGGGCCAGCGCAGGGTGTGAGCGCGGTAGACGATCCAGATGTCGCCCTGGGTCAGGCGCGGCACGCTGATGCCCTGGGCGATCATCCGCACGCCGAGCTGAGGGGCGCGGCGAGTCGAGTTGATCTGGCCCTGGAGGATATACAGGGTCTTGGCCTGCTTGAGTACCGGCTGTGGGGTGACGCCACTCCACAGCCAGAAAGCGTCATAGTCGCGGGCGTTGACAGCGCCGAAGGCCGGGCTTGCCAGCAACAGCAAGCCGAGCCACAGGTGCTTCACCAGTAGTACTGCAGGGACTTGCCCCACTGGGTGTCGGCGAAGCCGGTTTTCAACTGGCGGAACCACGCCTTGCGCACGGCCGGCTCCACCTCGACGCCGCCGCAGCTGTTGTAGCCCGATGGCCCGTAGCAGTTGATGGCGCGGAACAATGCATAGGCTTTGTCGTTCTTCGGCGCCTTGGCGTTGCCGATCACTTGCTTGTAGCCGTCCAGGCGCGAGAAGGTTTCACCCTTGAAGTCCGACGCGGTGCTGCCCAGGCTGCCGGCGGCGCGTGCCTGTTCCAGCGGCATGCCGTCCAGGCCGTTGCGCAGGATGAACTCGCCCAGGCAGTTGAGGCCCTGTGGGTTTTTGGCATCGGCCTGCAAGGTTGCGGCGATCTGCGCGATGCTCGGGCAGGCGTAGCCGGACTCGGCTTTGTCACCGTTCCACTGGAACAGTTTCAAGGTCTGGCTGGCGCTGTAGACGTAGCCCAGGCTGGTGCCCAGCTTGTCTTCCGGGGCGCTGGCCGGCAGTTGCTTGAGGTCCTCGGCGAAGGTGGCGAACTGGCCGCGCAACAGGTCTTTGTAGAGCAGCACGAATTGTGCGGTCTGGCGTTCCAGCGGGTCGCTGGCCTGGGCGATCTGCTGGCGCAGCAACTCAGGGCCGGCGACGTTGCGCAGCAGGATGTAACGCACCTGCTTGGCGCTGATCGGCGAGTCGGCGGCGAACACCTTGGCCAACTGGCCGCTGCGTTCGTAGTTCATCGCCAGGGCCAGTTCCACCTGATCGCGTTGCAGCGGCAATTTCGCCAGGGGCAGCAGTTGCAGCCAGAGCGCTTCGGCGCCTTTCCAGTCCTTTTTCTCTTCCAGGGCGAGTGCGCGCAGGGTCTGTTGGCTGAAGGCGAAGTAATTCAGGTTCGACGGCACGCTTTGCGGCAACAGCTTCAGGGCGGCGTCCGGTTGATGCTCGCTGTACAGCGCGTTGACCGCCAGCAGGTAGTCATACAAGTCCGGCGCACTGGCGAACGCGGCTTTTTGTTTTTCCAGATCGGCGCGGGAGAGGGCGGGCTGGTTGCCGCCGCGCATCACCATCAAGTCACTGACAAACTGGATCATCGGTGTGGAGACAGTCTCGCTGTTGACCATCAGCAGCTTGAGGTCGGCTTCCTCCACCAGCTCATCCACCGACACATTGCGCTGTGTGTCAGTGGCCTGGGTCATGGCCCAGGCGTAGGCCTCGGCAAGCTTGCTGTTGTTATCCCCCAGCCAATAAACCCGGCGCAGCAGGCCTCGGGCGGAGGCCACGTAAACGCCTTGTGGATAAGTCTTCAGATAGCCGAGAAAACCTTGTTCGGCGTCGTTCAAGGCCGACTTGTCCACACGCGCGAGTTGCGGCATGCCGTATTCGTCGAAGGCCTCGGCCTGGGCCAGGTTCAAGGACGTGCGTGCCGTCATGTACAGCGCGGTTTCCTTCAGCCAAGGCAGAGGGCTGGAGCTGGCGGCGGCAAACCCCCGTTCGGCATCGCCGAAACGGCCGCTGTAGAAGTCGGCAGCGGCTTGCAGGTAAGTGCGCAACAGTTGGCCATCGGCGGACTGGATCTGCTGGGCGTCGACTACCTGGCCTTCCCAGGAGCAGGTCGTCAGCAACTGCAAGCGCGCCTTCACCAGCAACTCGCGTTCGGCCGCCGGCATGTCGGCCTTGGTCACCTGGCTGATGAACGCGGTGGCGCTGTCATCGTCGTTGCTGCGGCAGCGGCTGCCTTCGCCACTCAGAAACTCTTCCCCGGCGGTTTTGTACTCGTCACGCTTGATGCCCAGGGGCTGGAGCAGCGCGTCCAGTTCGGCAGTGCGCGAGTCGTCGGGCTTGTTATCCGGTTCTTCGTTGGTGCTCGGAATCGGCGCCAGGCGGTAGACCGGGAAGGGCACCGCGCCAAAGCCCTGGGACAGATCGTCTTCGCTCAAGGCATTGGGTGCCAGGGGCGCCGCGTTTTTATCGGCCAGCAGCAGGCGCAGGTTGACGCGACTGTCGTTGCCGGGGCTGAGGAAAGGCAGGTTGCTGCACGAATCGAGGCTGTCACGCGAAACCCGCCAGTCGGGGTAGCACGAGTCGTCGGAACTGGCCTGAGCCTGTAGGGAAATACCGGCGAGCAATGCCAGTGCCAGGGGTGACAGAAAACCGATGCGCATGACGTGTCCTTGATCCTGAGTCCTTGGAGGGGCGCAATAATAGCCTGTTCCTGCGGTTGCTTCGGAGAAGCCCTGCACAAATTGCTGATTTGTCCGATTCCAGCGGCGGATCCTGGGCTTTTGTCCTAGAGTGGCGGTGTTTGCGCTTGGGCAATCAGGGGAATTGAGGTGCGTCGGTCTGTGGTAGAGCAAAACGAAAAGGTCGGGACGTTACCGGCACTCAATCGCCTCACGTGGGAAGGTGCCGGCTGGATCAGCGGTCTCTGGTGGTTGCCGATCCTGGCGCTGGCCATGGCCCTGCGGTTTTACCACCTGACGGCGTCGGCGATCTGGGGTGACGAGGGTTCGAGCCTGCTGCTCAGCGAATACGCCGTGGGCGACCTGTGGTTCCACGCCGCACACGACGTGCACCCACCGCTGTATTTTTTCCTGCTGCGCGGCTGGATCGAGCTGTTCGGCGACAGCATCTGGTCGATTCGCGGCATGAGCGCCATTCCCGGTGTGGTCGCCGTGGGCCTGGGCGTCTGGCTGACCCGGCAACTCTCCACCCGCCGGGCGGCGGTGCTGGCGGGGATCCTGCTGGCGCTATTGCCGACGGCGGTACGCTACAGCCAGGAAGTGCGCATGTATTCGCTGCTCGGCGTGTGGCTGCTGGGCGCCACGCTGGCGTTGGTGTACTGGGTGCGCCAGCCCGAGCGCACGCGTTATCTGGCGGCGTATGTCGTGTTGATGAGTGCCGGTTTCTACACCCACTACTTCACCGCGCTCTGTGTGCTGGTGCACTGGGCTTACCTGGGTGTGTTGTGTGGCACGGCGCCGCGAGGCCAGCGCCTGATCACGCGTCCGGCCTGGTGGGCGGCCAACGCTGCGATTGTGCTGTTGTACCTGCCGTGGCTGCCGAACCTGTTGGACCTGGTGCAGCATGTCGAACAGCTCAAGGTGGGGGGCGACATCGGTTGGGAGGATCCCGTCAGCCTGTTCTCCCTGCCGTCGATGATCTGGCAGTTCGTGCTGCAGGATGAAGGCGTCGGCTTCTGGGCGCCGCTGTTCTGGCTGTTTCCGCTGCTGCTGGTGGCGGTGGTTGTCATTACCGCCTGGCGCGATCGCGAACGTCACCGACCGGCCAGCCTGTTGTTGCTTTTTTTCCTGTTGCCACTGCTGCTGGTCTACGGCGTGTCGTTTATTTCCCCGGTGTTTATCGAACGTTACCTGACGGTGTACGCCCTGGGCTTGCCGATCCTGCTGGCGATGGCCATTGATCGTCTGCCGTCGCGGTTTGCACTGCTGGGAGCGGCATTGTTTGTGCTATTCGTCGGCGTCGAGCTGGTGGGATTGAAGAACAATTTCACCGTGGATGAGCACGACCAGTTCAATGTGCCGGTGGAGTTCGTCAACCGCAATTACCAGGAAGACGACCGCATCGTCCTCAGCGACATGTTGTGGTACCTGAGCTATGTGTATTACGACCAGACCGATGCCCAATTGCAGCTCTACACCCCACCTAAGCCGGATGGCACCTCAACCCGGCCGAATGCCTATGGTTTCGGCACCCTGGTGGACCAGGACGGCGGACGCATCTACCTCGACCGCCTGTCGGCACTGCCCGCCGAAACCCGCCGTGTGTGGCTGATCAGCAGCAATGAAGCGCCGGACGAATTCGCCCCGCTGCCCGAAGGCTGGCGCGAACTCAGTCGCCAGGATGGCGGAGGCGCCAGGGCGCGCTTGTTCGTGTTGTGCAACGTCCCGTCGGCGCAACCCGAGGGCTGCCGCTAGACTGGGTAAATGCTTTTCTATCAGGAGCCCGTCATGCAATCGCCCGTACATAGCTTGCCATCACTGTTCAAACAGCTCGGGCTGCCCGATGACCCGGTGAGTATCGAGAAATTCGTGGCGGTGCATTCACCGCTCAAGCCGGAGCTGAACCTGGCGGATGCGTTTTTCTGGACGGACAGCCAGAAGGCGTTTTTGCGCGAGGAGATTCTGGAAGATGCGGATTGGGCAGAAGTGGTGGATGAGTTGAATCTGATGTTGCGGGGTGGGCGAGGGGTGCAAAAAACTTAGCAGAAAGGGCAAAAGTTGAAAAAATCTGGTGAAGGTTAAAAAAATCTGAGGTTTTTCCGCGTTAGTGAACTTTTTCTGACGCACGGGCCATGGGGTTGATGGCGGGAATTCAGCACCGGCCCCCAGGACCCGCTTTACTTACCGCTACCGCCCACCACCCATCCGCAAAATTGTTTCAAAACTTGACGCATCTGGCTTCACCCATCATATTGATAGTTAGCAAACTAACTGTATGCGAACTATCCAGTGCCTCAATCCCTCGAACAACTCCAGATGAACCTCAGCAGCAGCATGGTGGTGGGCGCCCGTAATTGGCGCAAAATCTGCCAGACCACGCTGGTGAGCTATGGCATCTCCGAAGCCTGCGCCGTGCCGTTGTTGATGATCGGTCGCCTGGGCGACGGTGTGCACCAGGTCAAAGTGGCCCAGGCCTCGGGGATGGAAAGCCCGTCGCTGGTGCGCTTGCTCGACCGGCTGTGCACCGACGGTTACGTGTGCCGTACCGAAGACATCCACGACCGTCGCGCCAAGTCCCTCAGCCTCACCGAGCGTGGCCGCGAGTTGGTACAGGCGGTGGAAGTGCAGTTGGTACGCCTGCGCAAGGAAGTGCTGGCCGACATGACCCAAGGTGATATGGAAGCCGCGCTGCGTGTGCTGCGTGCTTTCGAGGCAGCGTCGCTTTGAACGGATTTTTTACCGGTTTCCCGCCCGCTCGTGATTGGTTCTACGGGGTGCGTACCTTCGCGGCCTCGATGATTGCCTTGTACATCGCCATGCTTATGCAAATGCCACGTCCGTACTGGGCGATGGCCACGGTGTATATCGTTTCCAGCCCGTTTGTCGGCCCGACCAGTTCCAAGGCGCTGTACCGTGCCATCGGCACTTTCATGGGCGCGGCGGCGGCCGTGCTGTTCGTGCCGATGTTCGTGCAGTCGCCCTACATGCTGGTGGTGGTGATTGCCCTGTGGACGGGCACTTTGCTGTTCCTGTCGATGCATTTGCGCACGGCGAACAACTACGCGCTGATGCTCGCCGGCTACACCTTGCCGTTGATCGCCTTGCCGGTGGTGGATAATCCCCTGGCTGTCTGGGATGTCGCTGAAGCGCGTACCGAAGAAATCTTCCTCGGTATCGCCGTAGCGGCGGTGGTGGGTGCGATGTTCTGGCCGCGCCGGCTGATGCCGGTGTTCGATGGCTCGGTGGCCAAGTGGTTTGCCGATGCCCAGGTCTACAGCCAACGCTTTATCACGCGCAATGTGGCGCCTGAAGAAATCAGCACCTTGCGCGGCGGCATGGTCGCCACCTTCAATACCCTCGAATTGATGATCGGCCAGTTGCCTCACGAAGGCGCACGGCCGCAGACGGTGCGCAATACCAAGGAGCTGCGCGGGCGCATGATTCACCTGCTGCCGGTGGTGGACGCCCTCGACGACGCGCTCTATGCCATCGAACATCGCGCGCCCGAGTTCCTCGATAAAATCACGCCGCTGCTGGAAGCGACCAGCCAGTGGCTGGAGGACACCCAAGAAGCGGCGCCAATGGAACGCTGGCGCGTCCTGCGTGATCAGGTCGACGCACTGCAGCCCAGCGGCGAAGCGCTCGACGAGCGTCACACGCTGCTGTTCTCCAATGCGCTGTATCGTCTGGCCGAGTGGATCGACCTGTGGCAGGACTGCCGCAGCCTGCAAGCCGCCATCCAGTGCGAAAGCCAGGACACCTGGCGCGCCGTCTACCGCCACTGGCGCCTGGGCCGGCTCACGCCGTTCCTCGACCGCGGGCTGATGTTCTACTCGGCGTTTTCCACCGTCACCGCGATCATTGTCGCGTCGGTATTGTGGATCCTGCTCGGCTGGACCGACGGCGGCAGTGCGGTGATCCTGGCCGCCGTCGCCTGCAGCTTTTTTGCCTCGATGGACGACCCGGCGCCGCAGATCTACCGGTTCTTTTTCTGGACCGCCATGTCGGTGTTGTTCGCCAGTCTCTATCTGTTCCTGGTGCTGCCCAATCTGCACGACTTTCCGATGCTGGTGCTGGCCTTCGCGGTGCCGTTCATCTGCATCGGCACGCTCACCGTACAGCCGCGTTTCTACCTGGGCATGTTGCTGACGCTGGTGAACACCTCGTCGTTCATCAGCATCCAGGGTGCTTACGACGCCGACTTCCTCAACTTCGCCAACGTCAACCTGGCCGGGCCGGTGGGCCTGCTGTTCGCCTTTGTGTGGACGCTGATCGCGCGGCCTTTCGGCGCCGAGCTGGCGGCCAAGCGCCTGACTCGTTTCAGCTGGCGCGACATCGTCAGCCTCACCGAACCCGCGACCCTGGCCGAACACCGCCACATGGCCGTGCAGATGCTCGACCGCCTGATGCAACACCTGCCGCGCCTGGCCCTGATCAACCAGGACACCGGCACCGCCCTGCGCGATTTGCGCGTGGCGCTGAACCTGCTCGATTTGCTGGCCTACTCGCCGCGCATCCTCGGCGTGCCACGGGTGTTGCTCAACCAAGTGGTGGAAGGCGTAGGCGGCTACTTCAAGGCGTGTCTCAAGGCCGGTGAACGCTTGCCCGCGCCCAGCGGTCTGCTGATGACCCTGGACCGCACGCGCCGTGCCCTCAACGGCCAAGGCCTGCAAGACGAAGACGACACCCGCCTGCACTTGCTGCACGCGCTGGCCGGTTTGCGCCTGGCGTTGCTGCCGGGTGTGGAGTTCATTGGCGGCACTGAGATGCAAGCGCCGCTGCCTGATGGAGCGCCTTTATGATCGGTGATCTGGATATCAGCGGGGTGTTCCTGCCCACGCTGCTGGTGCTGATGGGCATTACGTATGTGTTGTTCCTGGTGGTGCACGGGTTGTTGACCCGCCTCCACTTCTATCGCCTGGTCTGGCACCGGGCATTGTTCAATGTGGGGCTGTACGCGCTGTTGCTGGGCGCGGTGGACTCACTCAGTCGATACCTGATGACATGAAAAAACCTTTTTTGACCATCGGCCGTGTAGTCCTCACGTTGTTGATCGTGACGTTCGCGGTCGTCGTGGTGTGGCGCATGGTCATGTACTACATGTTTGCCCCCTGGACCCGTGACGGCCACATCCGTGCCGACATCGTGCAGATCGCTCCGGACGTGTCCGGGCTGATCCAGCGCGTGGACGTGCACGACAACCAGTTGGTGACCAAGGGCCAGGTGCTCTTCGCCGTCGATCAGGACCGCTTCAAGCTGGCCTTGCGCCAAGCCCAGGCCGCCGTGGCCGACCGCCAGGAAACCCTGGCCCAGGCCCAGCGCGAGTACAAGCGTAACCGAGGCCTGGGCAACCTGGTGCCCAGCGAGCAACTGGAAGAAAGCCAATCCCGCGTGGCCCGTGCCCAGTCGGCCCTGGCCGAAGCCCAGGTGACGGTGGATTCCGCGCAACTGAACCTCGACCGCTCGGTGATCCGCAGCCCCGTGGACGGCTACGTCAACGACCGTGCGCCGCGCACCCAGGAGTTCGTCACCGCCGGGCGCCCGGTGCTGTCGGTGGTGGACAGCAATTCGTTCCATATCGACGGCTATTTCGAAGAAACCAAGCTCGACGGTATCCATGTCGGCATGGGCGTGGACATCCGGGTGATCGGCGACAACGCCCGCCTGCATGGCCACGTGCAAAGCATAGTCGCCGGTATCGAGGACCGCGACCGCAGCAGCGGCTCCAACCTGCTGCCCAACGTCAACCCGGCGTTCAGCTGGGTGCGCCTGGCCCAGCGGATTCCGGTGCGTATCGCCTTTGACGATGTGCCGGCGGACTTCCGCATGATCGCCGGGCGCACGGCCACCGTCTCGATCATCGGCGACAAGGTTAAAGACGGAGACAAGCCATGAAGCAGCTGCTGGCCACCGCTACGCTGGGGTTGCTGCTGTCGGCCTGCCAAGTGGTGGGGCCGGATTACACGCTGCCGGAAAAGTCCGCCATCAACCGGAGCGACCTGCAAGGGCAGATTGCCGGCGAGGGTGGCAACGTCGTCTCGGCCCCGGTGCCGGCCGACTGGTGGAAGCTGTACAAGGACCCGCGCCTGGATGAGCTGGTGCGCCAGGCCATGGCCTCCAACACCGACTTGCGGGTGGCCGCCGCCAACCTGCAGCGCGCGCGTTTCCAGACCCAGGAAGCTGAATCCGCGGGCGGCTGGAGCGCGGGCGCCAAGGCCGAGGCCCAGCGTCTGCAGGAATCCGGTGAAGCGTTTTTGCTGACGGAAAAAGTCCCGGTGGCCAACATCGGCAGCGTGGGGATCACCACCTCGTACCAGTTCGATTTGTTCGGCGCCTTGCAGCGCGGTATCGAAAGCGCCCAGGCCAACGCGGATGCGGCTCAGGCCGCTGCCGACATCGCCCGCATCACCCTGGTGGCGGATGTCGTGCGTTCCTACACCCAGGTGTGCGCAGCCAATGAAGAGCTGGCCATCGCCAACGAGTCCCTCGATCTGCAAGCCCAGAGCACCCAGCTGACCCAACGCCTGCGCGACGCCGGGCGGGGCGATGAAACCCAGGTCACCCGTTCGCAGACCCAATACAAATCCCTGCGCGCCGACATGCCGCGCTACGAAGCAGCGCGCCAGGCCGGACTGTTCCGCCTGTCGATGCTGCTGGCCAAGCCGGTGGATCAATTGCCGGCCGGCACCGGCACTTGCGCCGAGCTGCCGCATATCGCGCAATTGCTGCCGGTGGGCGATGGCGCTGCGCTGCTCAAGCGCCGCCCCGATGTGCGCCAGGCCGAACGCCAACTGGCCGCCGCCACGGCGCGTATCGGTGTGGCCACCGCTGCGCTGTACCCGGATATCAGCATCGGCGCCACCGTCGGCACCGTCGGCATACTGGACGACTTGGGCACGGCGCCCACCAACCGCTGGGGCTTCGGCCCGATGATCAGCTGGACGGTGCCGACCAACGGCGCCCGCGCACGCATCCACGAAGCCGAAGCCGCCACCCAGGGCGCCCTGGCCCACTTCGACGGCGTGGTGCTCAATGCCATCCGCGAAACCCAGACCGGCCTGGCGCAATACGCCGCGCAACTGCAACGCCGTGATGCCCTGAATGAGGCCGGCGAGTCGGCGAAGGAAGCGGCGGGCCAGACCCATCGCTTCTTCCAGGCCGGTCGCGCGTCGTTCCTGGCCGACCTGCAAGCCACCCGCACCTATACCGATGTGCGCGCCCAGCTGGCGGCGGCCAACACCCAGGTTGCCATGAGCCAGATCGATCTGTTCCTGGCCCTGGGCGGCGGCTGGGAAAGCGGACGAACGCAAGCGTCACAGCCCGGCAAACCCTGAGCTAAAAGCTATGCTTGGTCAGGTGGGGCGCCGTGACGCTCCACCTGACACTGCTCGCGTTTGCTCATGGGGATTCCAATAATGAAAAACCCTTATGCTCCCGCTTTCTGGTGCGTGCTCTTCGCACTGGTGCTGTTATCGGCTGCTTATTTCTACGGCGTCATGCTGGCTCACCAACTCGACAAGGCCATGGTGTTTCTCGACAGCGCCTGTCTGGTGATCGGCACCCTGTCCATCGGTGTGGTGGCATGGGCCTCCTACCAAAATCAGCGGGTGAAGCGAAAGCTCCTCGAACAGGGCAAGACCCGTGTCGCGATCTGGGACACCAAGGTCGCGCTGCGCCGGGTCGAGACGGTGTTCGACCGCTATTTCTGGGGCAGCTATTGGCAGCCGGGGCGTACCTTCCAGGAAGTCATGGGCGACCTCACCGGCACCCCCCTGGAAAAAAGCCTCGAAGTCCTGAAAAAACAGTGCGTGGCGCTCGATAAACAAGTTGCCGAAGGTAGGCACTGGCTGAATAACGCGCGGGAATTGTCCGACGTAGCCACGCAAATGGCCCGCGAGCGCTACCAGTTGGACTTCTGCGACCCCAAGGCCGATACCCCCGGCAACGCCGTGATACACCGCGAGTTTGAGGTGCTGGTGTACACCTGGACGGCGCGGCTGAAGAGTTTTGACCACCAGTTGGATGAAATTGAGTTGGAGTACTCCTGAACTACTGCTGAACTGATCCCTCTGAAAAGCTGGGCCGTTCGCGGCCCCCAGTGCTAATCTTCCCCCGTTTTCGGCGGGCTTGAGCCAATCCCCTCGGGGTTCAAGGAAGACAGCCCACTTCTCACAGGATTTGATCAGGTCACTTCATGAATAAGCCAGCAGTCGTTCTTTTGGGTTTTGTTGTCGCCGTGGGCGTCGTCAGTGCAGGCGGTGCCTGGTACACCGGCAAGCAGTTGGAGCCGGTGCTGCAAACGGCCGTGCAGGACGCCAACAAGGAACTGCAACGCTCCATGGCCGGCGTCGACGGCACCGTTTCCCTGGAGCTGGTGTCCCTGGACCGTGGCCTGTTCAGCAGTACCGCGCACTATCGCCTCAAGGGCCAGGGCTCGGTCTTCGGCGAACAGAACCCGAACCCCGAGCTGCTGATTGTCGACCATATCGAACACGGCCCGCTGCCGTTCTCGCGCCTGGTGTCGTTGAAATGGCTGCCGGTCATGGCCACCAGTCACTATGCACTGGAAAAGAACGCCACCACCGAGAAGTGGTTCGCTGCCGCCAAAGATGTATCGCCGCTCAAAGGCGTGGCCAATATCGGCTACAGCCGTTCGGTGAACGGCAATCTCGAACTGTTGCCCCTGGCGTTCAAGGACGAAACGTCCTCTGTGGACTTCTCCGGCCTCAACCTGGATTTCGACAGCACTGCCGAAGGCAAGAAGGTCAAGGTGGATGGCTACGTGAACAGCCTCAAACTGGCCGTTGTCGACGCCAATGGTGCGCCATTCGACGCTGAGTTCGCCGGCCTGACCGTGGCCAGCAACCTGGAGAAATCCACCTTCGGCTTCTACACCGGGCAGAACACCATCGAGCTGAGCGACACCAAAGTCACCTTCGGCCCGCAGAAAGCCGTGCTGACCCTCAAGGGCTTCGAGCAGAAAGACTCCAGCGAAGTCAAAGACAACAACATGGCCGGCCGCGTCGATTACAAGATCGACGAGATCGGCTACCAAGGCAAACCGGTCGGCTCTGCCGCCATGGCCCTGAGCCTGAAGAACATCGATGTGCCTTCGGGCCTGGTGCTGACCAAGCTGTACCAGGACAAGATGCAGCCGGTGCAAGCCGCTGCCGCTGCCGGACAACCGGTGCCGGAGCTGCAACTGACCGAAGCCGAGCAGGCCCTGGCCGAAGCCAACGTCAACCAGTTGCTGGCTGCCAAGCCGCACCTGGCGCTGGAAAACCTGTCGCTGAAAACCACCCACGGCGAGAGCAAATTCAACCTGGTGCTGGACTTGGCCAAACCGACCTCCATGGAGCTGCCGCCGGTTGAACTGGGCAAGCAGATGGTCTCGCTGCTGGACGCCAACCTGACCCTGTCCAAGCCGATGATCGCCGACGTGGCCGCCCTGCAAGCGCAGGTCGGCGGTGTGACCGATCCCAAAGCCATCGAGCAGCAATCCCAGATGGCCAGCGAAATGGTCAGCGGCATGGCCGTGGGTACGCAGCTGGCAACCCTGGTGGGCAGCGATGTGGTGTCCAAGCTGCACTACGCCAACAATGAAGTGACTTTCAACGGCCAGAAAATGACCGTCGAGCAATTCATCAGCTTCGTGATGTCCAAAGTCGGTGCGGTTGGCGGCGCGCAGTAAAAATTTCGTCATCGCCCTGAAATAAAAAATGGGGGAGCGGGGTTAGCTGCGATAAAGGTCAAACCGTCGACACCTATGTCGACTGGCAACCCTCTATCGCAGCTAACCCTGCTCCCCCATTCGTATTTCAGATTTGCAGTGCAATTCTGAACAATTGTTATGACTTGTCCTTTTCCATCCACGCGTCGGGGATAGTTCCTACAGGAAAGCTAGGTCGGGTCACGAGACGCCGACACCCTGATGCAAACCGCTCAGGACCACCTATCGTTACAGCTTTCCGTGTGTAAGGAAGCTCACGATATGCTGCGAACACTCCCACTCAGTGCCTCAGGCCGGTTGCGGCTGCTCATCGGGGTAACCTTGTGCAGCCAGTTGCTGATGCCCACTTTCGCCATGGCCGACCCGGCCTATGACGCCCTGATCATCCAGGCGCGCAACGGCAACTTCACCCCCGCCCTGACTCAATTGCGCCAATTGCCAGCCGAGCGCCAGACGCCAGGCCAGATCAGTGACCACCTGGTGATCGCCGGTTGGGCCGGCCAGGATGCCGAGGTGCTGAAGGTTTACGAGGCCCAGGGGCAGAATCGCAACCTGACCGCCCAGGCGCTGGCCACGGTTGCGCGCACGTATCGTAACCAGAAGCAGTGGGCGCAGGCCGAAGCGGTCTATCGCAAGGCGCTGCTGCGTGAGCCGAATAACATTGACCTGCAATTGGGCCTGGCCCTCACCGAGGCTGACGGTGGCAAAGCCAACGCAGCGGTGCAACGCACACGCGCACTGGTGGCTGCCAAGCCCGACGATCCCAACCGCCGGATGGCGCTGGGCTACGCGCTGACCCGTGCAGGCTTGCAGTACGACGCGCTGTTTGAATTCGACCAGGCCTTTATCCGCGCCGGCGACAAGCCTGAGGTCGCCCGCGAATACGTGGTTGCCCTGCAAAAGGCCCGTCTGCCGCAGCCGGCGTTGCGTCTCTCGGCCCAGCGTCCGGGGCTTGTCGACCCGGTGACCCAGCGTCGCCTCGAAGGTGACCTGGCCGCCGAGCGTGTGCGCATCGCCGAGTTCGCAACGCGTACCGAGAAAGAACGCTATGTCATCGCCGACCGTGCGCTGCAGGACTACGACAGGCTCCTTGCTCGCTGGACCCCTGACGGCACCGCCCATGACGACGTGGTGATCTGGCGCATCGACCGCCTGGGCGCGCTCAAGGCACGGGCGCGTACCGCAGAGGTGATCCGCGAATACGAGACCCTCCAGGCCGAAGGTGTGCGCTTGCCCACCTATGCCAAGCGTTGGGTGGCCGCGTCCTACCTCGATCAGCGTCTGCCGGAAAAGGCCGCGCCGTTGTACCGCGAGGCGCTGGATGCTCCCGATGCGGACCTGGGCGACCGTGTAGAAGACACCACCGCGCTGTTCTACGCCTTGCTCGAAAACGACCAGGTGGATGAAGCGCGTGCGGTCGCCAAGCACTTGGCCGACACCCAGAAGCCCCGGGTTGAACTCAAGGGGCTGCCGATCGGCAACCCGAACGATGAGTGGATGGACGCCCAACAATTGTCCGCACAGGCCGGCACCTATGGCGCCGACCTGCCGTCCAGCGAAAAGGCCCTGGAGGAGTTGGTGGGCAAGGCCCCTGGCAGCATCGGCCTGCGTCTGGCGCAAGCGGAAATGTACCGCGCCCGCGATTGGCCTAGACGCGCTGAAAGCTCGCTCAAGGAAACCGAAGCGCAGAGCCCGCGCGACATCGGCCTGGAAATGTCCCAGGGCTTCACCGCGCTGGACCTGCAGGAATGGCGTCAACTCGACATCCTCACCGACGACGTGGTCGCCCGCAACCCGGACAACCGCCAGGTGCAGCGCCTGCAACGCCTGCGCGAAGTGCATGACATGGCCGAGCTGCGGGTCGAGGCCTACACCGGGAAAAGCTTCGGCGGCGGTAACAACGGCGATGCCGGTGCCGTCTCGGGCAGCCGTGACTGGGGCATTGAAAGCCGCCTCTACACGCCACCCATCGACGAAGACTGGCGCCTGTTCGCCGGTGCCGGCTATGCCCGCGCCACGTTCGAAGAGGGCACCGGGCAGCATCGTTGGCAAGTGGTTGGCGTAGAGCGGCGCACACGCGACATGACCATTGAGGCCGAGGTCTCCAACCATTCCTACGGCGATGGCTCAAAACAAGGCGCCGCCGTGTCGATTGCCCGCGACATCAACGACAACTGGCAATACGGCGGCAGCCTGGGTTACCTGCTATCCACCACGCCACTGCGCGCATTGAATGACGGGATCACAGCCAACGGCGGCAGCGGTTTCATCCGCTGGCGCGCCAACGAAAGCCGTGAATGGAAACTGACCCTCAGCCCTTCCCATTTCAGCGACGGCAACGACCGCTTCGAAGCCTTGCTCAGTGGCCGCGAAGGCCTCTACAGCTCGCCGAAAGTGCAGGTGGACCTGGGCCTGGAAGTCGGCGCCAGCCGCAACAGCAAGGAAGACACGATCTACTTCAACCCGAAGTCGGACTTCACCGTGTTGCCCGTCCTCAACATCAACCACGTGCTCTATCACCGCTACGAGACCCAGTGGAGTCAGCAGTTCCAGGTCGGTGCGGGTACCTACAGCCAGCGGGACTATTCCACCGGTGGCATCGGTCTGGTGGGCTACGGCCAACGCTTTCGCTGGAACGATGTACTGGAAGCCGGCGCCAACCTGAGCCTGGTCAGCCGACCATACGACGGTGATCGCGAACGCGATCTGCGTCTGCTCGTCGACCTCACTTACCGTTTCTAGAAGAGCCTGACCATGACCGTCTTCAGCCGTTGCCTGTTGATCCTGGGTGTAATGCTGGCCAGTGCCTGCGCCCAGCAACCCGCACCTTTCACCCCACCCGCCGAGCGGCCGACACCGGCCAACGAAGCGCCGTGGCCGAAAAACCATTTCCTGGGCATTGCCTACCACGACGTCGAGGATCGCGACCCCGATCAGGCAGTGGTGGCGGTGCGCACCGAACGTTTGATCGAGCAGTTGGCCTGGCTGCGCGAGAACGGCTACCAGGCGGTCAGCGTCGACCAGATCCTGGCGGCGCGCAACGGTGGGCCGGCGTTGCCGCCCAAAGCCATCATGCTCAGCTTCGATGACGGCTACTCCAGTTTCTACACCCGGGTGATGCCGGTGCTGCGCGCCTATCGCTGGCCGGCGCTGCTGGCGCCAGTGGGCTACTGGATCGATACGCCGATGAACCAGCCGGTGGACTTCGCCGGCCAGCCACGGCCGCGTGGGGAGTTCCTGACCTGGCAGCAGATTCGCGAAGTGTCGCAGTCGGGCCTGGTGGAAATTGCCGCGCATACCGACAACAACCATAAAGGCATCCTGGCCAACCCCCAGGGCAACCTGGAGCCGGCGGCAACCTCGCTGCGCTTTGATCCGGCGACGGGCCGCTATGAAAGCCAGGCGCAGTTCGATGCGCGCATGCGTGCCGACGTCGTAGCCATCTCCAACAAGATCCAGAACGTCACCGGCAAGAAACCGCGCGTCTGGGTATGGCCTTACGGTGCTGCCAAGGGCACCTCGCTGGCGATCATTGGCGAGCAGGGCTACCAGATGGCCCTGACCCTGGAAGATGGTCTCGACAGCTCTGCCGACTTGATGAACAGCCCGCGCTTCCTGGTGGCGTCCGACCCGGATGGCGAGCACTTCGCCAACAGCATTGTCGCGGCGCAAGCCAAGGCACCGCTGCGCGTGTTGCACGTGGACCTGGATAACGTCTACGACCCGGACCCGGCCCAACAGGCACGCAACCTCGACCAGCTTGTACAGCGGGTGGTGGACATGGGCGCGGGCACCGTGTTCCTGCAAGCCTTCGCCGATCCCAAGGGCGACGGCCTGGTGCATGAACTGTACTTCCCCAACCGTCATCTGCCGGTACGTGCCGACCTGTTCAACCGCGTCTCCTGGCAGTTGCACACCCGGGCTCATGCTGCTGTGTACGCGTGGATGCCGGTGCTCAGCTTTGCCCTCGACCCCAAGCTGCCACGGGTGACGCGCTGGGACCCGAAAACCGGCCAGGTCGGCCTCGACCCGGACCAATACAAGCGTCTGTCGCCGTTTGATCCGCAGGTGCGCAAGATCATTGGTGAAATCTACGAAGACCTGGCACGCAACAATGCCATCGACGGCGTGCTGTACCACGACGATGCGGTGTTCAACGATTTCGAAGATGCCAGCCCTGCCGCGCTCAAGGCCTATGTCGCCGGCGGCCTGCCGGGCACGATTCAGGCCTTGCGTGCCGACCCTGCGGTGATGCAACGCTGGACGCGCTTCAAGAGCCGCTACCTGATCGACTTCACCAAGGAGCTGACCGCCAAGGTCCGCGCCATCGGAGGGCCGCAGTTGCTGACGGCGCGCAATATCTTCGCCGAGCCGATGCTCAACCCAGGCAGCGAAGCCTGGTTCGCGCAGAACCTCGATGACTTCCTCCAGACCTACGACTGGACCGCGCCCATGGCCATGCCGCTGATGGAAGGCCAGGAATACAAAACCTCCAACGCCTGGCTGGAAAAGCTGGTGGCGACGGTCAAGGCACGCCCTGGCGCGCTGGAGCGCACCGTATTCGAACTGCAAGCCAAAGACTGGCGCACCAAGGCCGCACCGGATATCGACAGTCAACAGATGGCTGAGTGGATGGGTGTGCTCAAGCGCCAGGGTGTCACGAGTTTTGGCTACTACCCGGACAACTTCCTGGAAAACTCCCCGGACCTGAAGACTGTGCGTCCGGCCCTTTCCAACCAATGGAACCCTTGACCATGTTCGATAGAATCCTGGCTTTATTCGTGCTGGCATTGGTATTGGGTGTGCCCCTGGGCCTGATCTTCCTGGTCACCGGGCAGTTCCTGATGGACTTTGTGTTCTTCTACCCGCTGTTCATGTCGGCGTTGTGGATCGCGGGCGGCCTGTACTTCTGGCTGCACTGGGAGCGCCATTGGCCGTGGAAAGAAGACACTCCGGCACCAACCCTGGCCGGCAACCCGCTGATCTCGATCATCATCCCTTGCTACAACGAGGGCGATAACGCGGCCGACACCATCCATGCGGCGTTGGGCCAGTTGTACCCGAACATTGAAGTGATCGCGGTCAATGACGGCTCCAAGGACAACACCGCCGCAGTGCTCGACGCCCTGGCATTGGAGCATCCACGCCTAAGGGTGCTGCACCTGGCGCAGAACCAGGGCAAGGCCGTGGCCCTGCGCATGGGCGCCGTGGCGGCGCGCAGTGAATACCTGGTGTGCATCGATGGCGACGCGTTGCTCGACAAAAACGCTGCCGCCTACATGGTCGCGCCGATGCTCGACAACCCGCGCCTGGGTGCGGTCACCGGCAACCCACGCATCCGCACGCGTTCGACGCTGATCGGTCGAGTGCAGGTGGGCGAGTTCTCTTCGATCATCGGCTTGATCAAGCGTACGCAACGGGTGTTCGGCCGGATCTTCACGGTGTCGGGTGTGGTGGTAGCGTTCCGTAAAAAGGCGCTGGACCGCATCGACTACTGGAGCACCGACATGATCACCGAGGACATCGATGTCAGTTGGAAGCTGCAGCTCGATCACTGGAGCATCTTCTACGAGCCTCGCGCCCTGTGCTGGATCCTGATGCCGGAAACCGTCGGCGGCCTGTGGAAGCAGCGCCTGCGTTGGGCCCAGGGCGGTGCCGAAGTGCTGTTCAAGAACATCCGTGGCATCTGGCAATGGCGCCATCGCTACCTGTGGCCGCTGTTGTTTGAGTACTGCCTCTCCACCGGTTGGGCGTTTACCTTCCTGCTGTCGGTGATCTTCTACGTACTCGGCAAATTCATGGTGCTGCCACCGGCCATTACCGTGGACTCGCTGGTACCGCCGGCGTTTACCGGGCTGGTATTGGCGATGGTGTGCCTGGTGCAGTTCGCGGTGAGCATCATGATCGACCGCCGCTACGAAAAAGACCTGTGGAAAACCCTGTTCTGGACGGTGTGGTACCCGATGGTGTTCTGGCTGGTGAGCCTGTTTACCACCCTGGTCAGTTTCCCCAAGGTGCTGTTCAACCAGCATCGCAAGCGTGCGCGCTGGGTCAGCCCCGATCGCGGCATCAAACCCATTGAAGAGGAGGCGTGATCATGAAACTGGTCAGAACCCGCCAACGTTTGGTGATGTGGATCATTGATGTGCTGTTGACCCTGATGGCCTGGGCCGGGTTGATCTGGCTGCTGGCGCGGGGGATCACTTCGATGCTGGAAACCCACGGTGGGCCGCGCATCGAGGCACCGATTTTTGCTGCGCTCAATACCCTGCAGGTGTACCTGTGGATTGCATTGTTCAATGCCGTGATCCTGGTCACTTGGGCGCGCTACCAGCAACGCAAGGGGCGCAAGTTTGCCCAGCGCCGTGCCGAGGGCAACGCCCTCAGCGATAAGCGCCTGAGCGAGAGCTTCAGCCTCGGTGAAGGGGACCTGGAGCAGTTGCGCCGACCCGGGGTGTTGGTCATCCAGAATGACGACGAGGGCGGTGTGGCGGGTGTGAAGTCCCATGTCTCCCGCGATGTAGAAAAGCCGGGGCTGACCCTGGTGCCCGGCAAGGACCAGAACAAAGACGCCAGCTGAGCCAGTGCGCTGCAAGGTCGTTCCCATTGCAACGTGGGAACGACTTCGGTTAATCCCGACATATGGGATCCAATTCACAAAACACCCGCGAACTTTTCTGCTTTTCCCGGTACTAACCTATCTCGGCAGGAACTTGATGGCCAATTAATGGCAATTTCTAAGTTCTCCGATGAATCGTGATCAATAGTGCTGCCGCTGGTCGGAATAATACTTCCGATGACAGCCCGCTCATCTGATTGATTATTTTTAGTTGTTATTAATCAAATGCTTGCGTGAATAACTAGTATGAATGTGAAACTAGCTCGGTCTTTTGAGTTGGTGAAAGTTCGATGTTAGTTTGCCGGCCCTTGATTTTCGACGGATCGAACATGTCTTTATTATTGCCACGGACTCGGTACTTTCTGTGCACTTTCCTGCTCGCTTATTTGAGCCTGAACAGTGCCATGGCCGCCCCTACGCCAGGGGACCAGGACCTGATCCGCGACCGCCAGAACCGTCTTCTGGAAGAGCAGCGTCGGCGCCTGGAAGAACTCCAGGACCTGCCTGGCAAAGAAGCAAAGCCCCAGGCCCCGGCCACGCCGGTCGACACCCGCTGCTTCCCGATCAAAGACATCGAACTCAAGGGCGCCGACAGCCTGTCCGGCGCCGACCGCACGCGTCTGCTCAAACCCTACATCGGCCAATGCCTGGGCGTGGCGCAGCTCAATGAGCTGCTCAAGGTGATCACCGACTACTACATCGCCAAGGGCCGCGTCACCAGCCGTGCCTACCTGCCGCAACAGGACCTTTCCAGTGGCCACCTGCAGGTGCTGGTGGTGGAAGGCAAACTCGAAGGCTTGAAAGGCGCGCAGGGTAGCACCGTCACCGACCGCGAACTGGCCATGGCGTTTCCTGGCAAGGTCGGCGAGGCGCTGAACCTGCGGGAGGTCGAGCAACTGGTCGACCAGCTCAGCCGCTTGCCGTCCAGGCAGGCGCAGATGGAATTGACCCCCGGCAGCCAGATCGGCGGCAGTGAAGTGCTGGTCAAGAACACCCCGCAAAAGCCCTGGCGCGCCAGCCTGTCGCGTAACAACGACGGGCAGAAAAGCACCGGCGAACAGCAATGGGGCGCAGGCCTGGAATGGGACAGCCCCCTGGGCCTGGCCGATCAACTGATCCTGCGCGGTGGTCACGACGCCATCAGCGACCACCAGAAAACCTCGAAAAACAGCATGCTGTATTACAACGTGCCGTGGGGCTGGTGGAACTTCAGTTACACCTACAGCGAGAGCGACTACCGCACGCCGGGCGACCTTGACGGCTACAAGTACAAGCAGACAGGCGACAGCCAGAACCACCAGTTGCGTGCCGAGCGCGTGGTGCATCGCGATGACGTGAGCAAGACCTCGGTCAATGTCGGCCTGACCCATCTACGCACCAACAACTACTTCAACGACGAGCGCCTGGACGTCAGCAGCAACCGCCTCAGCGAGTTCCAGGTGGGCATCAACCATGGACGCCGTATCGGCAGCGCCTTCGTCAACCTGGATGTCGGCATGCAGAACGGCACCGGTGCCTTTGACGCCCAGAAGGATGACCAGGAACGTATCCGCGGCAACCTCACCCCAACCCCGCGCTACCGCAAATACACCGCCACGTTGAGCTACCTGCAACCTTTCACGCTGTGGGGCGAATCGTTGAGTTTTTCCAGCCTGGCCACCGGGCAGCGCAGTGAAGACGTGTTGTACCCGGCGCAACGCATGAGCCTCGGCGGCTCGTACTCGGTGCGTGGGTTCAAGGACCAGCAACTGACCGGCGACAGCGGCGGCTACTGGCGCAACGAAGTGCGCTGGGCCCGCCCTGTGACCCTCGACTGGATGCGCCCGGCCTTTGCCGAATACGGTGCCAGCGTCGGCTATGACCAGGGCGTGATTCGCCACGATCGCTACAACGATGAGCAGCACGGCCGGGTGTCGAGTAACTCCCTCGAGCTGTTCGCCCGCGGCAAAAACGTCAGCACCAGCGTGACCTTTGCCCACTCCCTGGAGCGACCTGGCGTGATGACCGAGCGCGAAGCGCCGATCTATTTCCGCCTGGATTTCTACCTGTAATTCAACGCCCGCTGCTTTGAGATTTTGAATATGGACGTTCGCCCTGTTACTGCCCTGAAAACCCTGAGCCAACGCGGCCTGGCCTTGATCCTGGCCAACGCGCTGTTCTGGCAGCCATTGCTGGCGAGTGCCGAAGGCATCGTGGTCAGTGGCCCCGGTACCACGGTTGGCCAGGCGGGCAACGGCGTGCCGGTGGTGAACATCGCCACCCCTAATGGCAGCGGCCTGTCCCACAACCAGTTCAAGGACTACAACGTCGGCCCCAACGGCGTGATCCTCAACAACGCCAACGGCATTGTGCAAAGCACGCAACTGGGCGGGATCATTGTCGGCAACCCGAACCTCAAGGGCGGCGCGGCGAATGTCATCCTCAACGAAGTCAAAGGCGGCAGCCCCAGCCAATTGCGCGGCTACACCGAAGTGGCGGGCCAGTCGGCCAAGGTGATCGTCGCCAACCCTTACGGCATCAGCTGCAACGGTTGCGGCTTCATCAACACCCCCAACGTCACCCTGACCACCGGTAAACCGGTGATCGATCAGGCGGGGCAACTGAAAAGCTATCAGGTCGACGGCGGCGCCGTGACCATCGACGGCAAAGGCCTGAACGCGAGCAACGTCGACCGTTTCGAGATCATCACCCGTTCGGCCAAGATCAATGCGCAGATCAACGCGAAACAACTCACGGTGATCGCCGGGCGCAATGACGTCGATGCCCAAAGCCTGAAAACCACCGCCCGTGCCGATGACGGCAGTGCCAAGCCGGAGCTGGCGATTGACTCGTCGGCCTTGGGCGGCATGTACGCCGGCGCGATCAAGCTGGTGGGCACCGAAGCCGGTGTGGGCGTGAAGCTCGACGGTACGCTGGCCGCCAGTGGCGGCGACATTCAACTCGATGCCAACGGCCACCTGAGCATGGCCCAGGCGGCCGCCAGCGGTGCGGTGGACATCAAGGCCGCCAGCCTGGAGACCAAGGGCGCGGTCTACGCCGGCACCACCCTCAAGGCACAGACCAAGGGCACCCTGAAAAACAGCAAGACCCTCGCCGCGCGCGACAGCATCACCCTGGCCAGCAACGGCCAATTGACCAATAGCGGCATCATCGAAGCCGGGGTCAACCCTGACAACACGCGTAATGCCGGTGGCGACGTCAGCCTCGACAGCCAGCGCATCACCAACACCGGCACCGTGATCGCCAATCGCAGCCTCACCGCCACGGCGCAAAGCCTGGATAACCAGGGTGCGACCTTGAGCGCCAAGCAGGCGCTGAACATCACCGCCGCCAGTGTCGACAACCGCAACAAAGGGCGCCTGCTCAGCGACGGCGCACAGACGCTCAACGTCAGCGGCCTGCTGGACAACAGCCAGGGCGGCATCATCGACAGCAGCGGTGCGTTCACCCTCAACGGCAATAGCCTGGATAACAGCGCCGGTAGCCTGACCGGCGGCGGGGCGATCACCCTGGATTTGATCGGCGACCTGATCAACCGCAGCGGCAAGCTGGCCAGCGCCGGGCCGTTGCTGATCCAGCGCGCCGCGCACATCGATAACCAGGGTGGCAAGTTCGCCAGCCAGGGCTTGCTGACCGTGTTCGCCAACAGCGTCGACAACCAGAACAACGGCACCCTGGCCGCCAACGATGGCTTGACCCTGACTACCAGCGGCCTGTTGCAGAACAGCGGCAATGGCCTGATCCACAGTGAAAACGCTGGCGTGACCATCACCGCCGGCACGCTCGACAACAATGGTGGCCGCATCGCCGCCAAAGCCGGTGATGCGCAGATCGACGCCACGGATTTCAACAACGGCAGCGGTGCGCTGTTCGCCCGGGATCGTGTGCACCTGACCGGTATGAATGTGGATAACGGCGGCGAGATCGCCGGCAACCGCATCGACGTTGGCCTCAATGGCGCACTGACCAACCGTGGCCTGATCGAAAGCGCCACGGCCCTCGATGTCGAGACCGCCAGCCTGAACAACAGCGGGCAAATGCGCGCCTTGGGCACCAGCGGCAAAACCCGCTACGCCATCGGCGGCCTGCTCAACAACAGCGGTAGCCTGGAGACCGCCAACGATCAATTGAGCCTCGCCGCCACCCGCTTCCAGAACACCGGCGGCAAGGTGTTGCACGTGGGCACCGGCGTGCTTGACCTCAGTGGCATCAGCCTCGACGAAGTCGGCGGCAGCCTGGTGACCAACGGCGACCTGACCCTCGATAAAGCTAATTGGACCAATAGCACCGCGATCCAGGCCGGGCGCCTGACCGTCAATGTCGGGACCCTGAACCAGACCGCCACCGGCAAGCTGCTCGGCACCCGCGCCCTGGTTGGCAGCGGCCAGGACTGGACCGTGGGCGGCAGCGTCGCCAGCCAGGGCAGCCTGGATCTTTCGGTGGGCAACCTGCTCAACGACCACGGTTTGATCTTCAGCGGCGGTGACATGAGCCTCAAGGTCGACCGCCTGAAGAACCTCGGCGCCACGATCTACGCCATGGGCAACCTGCGCGTCGACCGCGACGGCCAGGGTGGCCTGGCCACCAGCATCATCAACAGCTCGGGCACCCTCGAAAGCGAGCGCAACCTGATCCTGGCCGCCAGCACGATCCAGAACATCAGGACTGTGCTCAACACCGAGTCCGGCATCTACAGCGCCTCCATCACGCCCACCGCCTGCATCTTTGGCGTGACCGGTGGCGACTGCGACGGCCCCAAGCAGAACCGCCCGTTCCTGATTACCCAGCGTGATCACTTCATCGTCAGCCAGGCCACGGCAGCGTCCAGCATCACCTCGGGCGGCAACATGCTGCTCACCGGCGGCGAGCTGCTCAACAGCAGCAGTAGCATTGCCGCCGGTGGCGGTATGACCGTGCGCGTCGACCAACTGACCAACATTGGTTTGGTAACCCACGACACCCAATACGACCGTGTCTTTACCTCTGAACGCGAGCGTAAGCCGGGGGGCTGGTACCGCGAGGCAGCGGCTTTCACCCAGCGCTATTCGGCAGGCCAGGACATGACAGGCGTCGAAGCCGGCCTGGCGTCGTTCATCGGCAAAATGGAGAGCGAAAAGACCGACCTGCGCAAAACCACCCAGTTGATGGTGCCCGACCAAAGCTACGCCGCCGTCATCCAGGCCGGCGGCAGCGTGGATGTGAAGGCCCAGGCCGGCATCGACAACAGCGTCGTGCGCGGTGGCTACACCTACGTCGGCAGCGGTGCCAACACCCATGCGCCGGGCTACTCGACCCTGGTCAGCCTCAACCCGCAACTGCCGCCGGACGTTGCCCAGCAACAGGTCAACCCACTGGGCCTGCCCGGCTTCGACCTGCCCGCTGGCGAGAACGGCCTGTTTCACCTCAGCGACAGCGATGGCGCCAAAGGCCTGCCCACCAGCCAGTTCGCGGCCAACCCGCATAAGTACCTGATCGAAACCAACCCGCTGCTCACCGACATGCGCCAGTTCATGAGCTCGGACTACATGCTGAGCAAGCTCGGCTACGACCCCGACACCGCGCAAAAACGCCTCGGCGATGGCTTCTACGAACAGCGCCTGATCCAGCAAGCCGTGCTCGCTCGCACCGGCCAGCGTTTCATCGATGGCCAGACCAGCGACGCCGACCTGTTCAAGCACCTGATGGACAACGCCATCAGCAGCAAAAGTGCGCTGAATTTGTCCGTAGGCGTAAGCCTCACCGCCGAACAAGTCGCCGCCCTGACCCACGACATCGTGTGGCTGGAAAACGCCACCGTCGCCGGCCAACAAGTGCTGGTGCCGGTGCTGTACCTCGCCCAGGCAAGCAACCGCCTGGCGCCTAACGGCGCATTGATTTCCGGCACTGACGTCAACCTGATCACCGGCCGTAACCTCAACAACGCCGGCACCTTGCGTGCCACCGGCAGCCTGTTGGCGAACGCCGGCGGCAACCTCACCAACAGTGGGTTGATGGAAGCCGGTGGCCGCCTCGATCTGCTCAGCGGCAACAACCTGACCAACCGCGCAGGCGGTGTGATCAGCGCGGGTAACGTCAACCTCGCCGCCGGCGCCGACCTGCTCAACGAACGCAGCGTCACCACCCACGAAAGCGCCAGCAACTACCGCACCGAACGCCGCGACTTCGTCGACAGCGCCGCACGCATCGAATCGGCCAACGATTTGACCCTGCAAGCCGGGGGCAATTTCAACAACGTCGGCGGCGTGCTCAAGAGCGGTGCCGACACCACGGTCAAGGCCGTGGGCGACATCAACATCACCGCCTCGAAAACCCTCGACAGCGGCGCCATCGGCAACCGTTCCAGCTTCACCACCATCGCCCAGCAAGGCTCCGTGGTCGACGCTGGCCGCGATCTGCATGTGATTGGCGGGCGCGATATCAGCGCCGTGGCCAGCCAGGTCGAGGCCAAGCGCGACGTCAACCTGATTGCCACCCGCGACTTCAACGCCGTTGCGGCGGCCAACGAGCAGCACTCCACAGGCAACACAAAAAAGGTCAAGAGCATCGAAGACCACGTGCAGCAAGTGTCCAGCGTGATCAAGGCCGGCGGCGACGCCACCCTGAGCGCCGGGCAGAACCTGCAACTGGTCGCCAGCCAGGTGAATGCCGGCAACGAGGCGTACCTGGTGTCCGGTAAGAACCTTGAGCTCAAAGCCGCGCAAGACCAGGACTACAGCTTCTACAGCAAGACCAAGAAAACCTCCCAGGGCAAGAAATTCCGCCTGGATGAAACCGATGCCGTGAACAACGTCGGCAGCCTGGTCAGCGCTGGCAAAAACAGCACCGTCGTCGCGGGTGCAGACCTGCTGCTGGCCGGCAGTGCCGTCACTGCTGAAAAAGGTGCCACCCAACTGGTGGCCGGCCAGGACGTGAACATCCTCGCCGTCAGCAACGCCGACAGCGCCCGCCACGAACGCAAGGAAAGCAAAAGCAGCTGGGGCGGCCTGAAGTCGAGCAAAGTCCAGGACAAAGTCGACGAAAAACGCACCACCGCCCTGGGCAGCATGGTCTCCGGCGAAACCGTCACCGTCGCCGCCAAGCGCGACGCCACGGTCACCGGTTCCAACCTGGTCAGCACCGGCGACCTCGCCGTCCAGGCCGGCCGCGACCTGACCGTCGACGCGGCGCAAAACACCTTCGCCCGCACCGACATGCACAAGGAAAAAAATCGCGACCTCACCGGCGTGTTGACCGGCAACAAGCTTGGTCTGGATGACATGACCGGCAACCAGAAGCTGTACATCAACAGCTCCAAGCACAACGGCACCGCCAATGAAATGACCTTGACCGGCAGCACTATTGGTTCGAGTGCGGGCAATGTGTCGTTGATCGCTGGGCGTGAGTTGAAGGTGGTGGCCAGTGATCTGGTGAGCACCATGAACATGGAGTTGAGTGGTGCCAATGTCACCGTCACCTCGGGTGTGGAGACTGCCAGTCAGACCAGTAAGGACAGCTCAAAAAGCTTGGCGGTTGGGCGAGTGATTGCGGGCACCGTGGTCGACACCGCCAACAGCATCCGCGACGCAGCCGAGGCGGCGCGCAGCTCCGACGATCCACGCCTCAAGGCTGTGAAGATCGCCCAGGCGGCGCTGTCGATGTACAACCTGAATAACCAGGCGGGCGATCTCGCTAAACAAAGTACCGGCTTCAAGGACAAGACTGGTGGCTCTGCCGGCAACGGGTCGCTGATCAAGATCGGTACCGAACTGGCCAACACCCGCACCAAAAGCAGCAGCGAATACACGGCGCAGACCGCTCACCAGAGCAACCTCAACGCCGGGGGCAAACTGTCGATCATCGCTGCGGGCGATGCGCCGGGCACTGTGGGTGACTTGACGATTACCGGCAGTACGTTGAAAGCCGACAGCACGTTGCTCTCCGCGAAAAACAACATCCTGATGCAAAGCGCACAGAACACCACCGATCGCAAAAACGACGGTTCACGCAACAGGACCGCTATCGGTGCCAGCTTCAACATAGGCGAGCAAAACGGCTTCACCATCGACCTGGGCGCGCAAACCGCCAAGAACTTGGGTTCGGGCGGCTCCGTCACCCAAGTCAATACCACGCTGGACACCGGCGCGCTGGTGCTGCGCAGCGGCCAGGACACCAGCCTGATCGGCGCGCAGGTACGCGCTGACCGTATCGATGCCGACATCGGCGGCAACCTCAACATTCTGTCGCGCCAAGACACCGAAACGTCCAAGAGCAAGCAGAACAGCGCGGGCTTCGGTGCGAGCATCTGCATTCCGCCGATCTGTTATGGCTCCCCGGTCACCGCGTCCGCGAACCTGGCGGCGTCGAAGATGAACAGCGACTACCAGGCTGTTACCGACCAGAGCGGCTTCTTTGCCGGTAAAGACGGCTACGACATCAATGTCGGCAAGACCACTACCCTGCAAGGCGCGGTGATTGCTAGTGAAGCCAGCGCTGACAAGAATCGCCTCAGCACGGATCGTCTGCTGGTCAGCGACATCAAGAACAAGAGCGAGATCGAGAGCAAGTCGGCGGGCATGAGCGTCTCTGGTTCTTACAGTAGCGGCGCGAGCACCGTCACTCCGGGCGCTCTGTATGGCATGGCGCTTAATGATTCGGATCACAGCTATACGCGCAGCGCTGTCAGCGAAGGCACGATCGTAGTGCGCAACCCCGAAGGCGCCAACGACCTCGTTGGTTTGAACCGCGACACGGCTAATGCCAACCATCGCCTCGACAAGCCTGATGAAAAGGCCATGCAAGAGCGCATGGAACTGGTCAAAAGCTCGATGGAGTTGACCAAGGGGATTGGCGATGCCATAGCCGCGGCCCGGATCAAGGCTGCAAACGATCCCAACAGCGATTTCAGCAAAGCGTCGCGGCAGAAGTTGATAGAGGAGGGTATTGCCAACCCGACACAGGCTCAGATCAGCCAGCGTGCTCAGCAGGATTACGGCGTTGGTAGTAGCTTCCAGAAGGCCAGCCAGGCGGTAACGGCCGTGGTGCAAGCGGCGATGGGTGGCAGCGTTGGTGGTGCGTTGGCGGGGGCGGCGGCGCCGTATTTGGCGCAGACGGTCAAGCAAATGACCGAGGGTGACCCTAATGCCAACTTGATGGCCCACGCCGTGTTGGGTGCGGTGCTGGCGCGGGCCGGTGGTAACTCGGCGTTGGCGGGGGCTGCGGGCGCAGTGGCGGCGCAGGGTACTGAACAGCTGATTCGCGAGACGCTCTACGGCGGCGCCAGTAACGCAGAACTGACTCAGGAGCAAAAGGCGACAATCTCTAGCCTCTCGACGCTGGCGGCTGGGCTCTCCGGATCGTTGGTTGGCAAGGATGCGTTGAATGCTGTGGCGGCGGCGCAAGTGGGCAAGAACGCGGTCGAGAATAACCACCTGAGCATCCTCGAAGGGATCTCTCTGACGCAGAAGAAAAAAGAGTTCAAGGACTCGTGCATCAACGTTAAATCCAATGGTTGCAATGCTCTGGCAGCCGACATCAACGCGCTGCTTGAAAAGGGTGGTAGTACCCTGAAAGTCGACCACTTTGAGGCGACTGACTTCCTGCAGGCCTCGGACTCTAAAGTGAGTCCCGGCCAGGTCCTGCCTTGCGGTATCTCGGGCAATGGGTACTGTGTCGTCACGAATGTTTCGGTCAAAACCAGCCTAGGCGATGAATGGGCCCTGCAACCGGCCAACGACACACAGGCCAAGATAGGCAAGGGCTATCAAGATGACTTACAAAAGGATTTAGGCGGAGTCTTAAAAGAAAAATCGAATGAGATGTATGCGGCTGGTTGCGGCGGCATGGGGCCGATCGGTATAGGCTGCCAAAGCTGGATGGCTTTCGGCGGGGCGAGCCCGTTAGGTGAGCAAACCACCGGCCAGCGAGCCCTGTGGGCTTCCCAGGCGGTATTGAATAGTCTGGGTCTGGTGGGTGTGATTTATGACGGCGCGGCGAGTACAGCGAGTAAAGGCGTAATCGTCGAATCGAATACTGCGGGCAAGATGCAATTGCCCTCGTGGTACCGCACCGAGGGCGCAGGTGGTGCTGATTTTGTCGCCACTGGCGGTGGGCTTCCAGATGGCGCGCGACGAGTCATTAATACCCGTACCGGCAATTATGAGGTGCTGGTGGGTGATAAGTTGTACATGGAAACGCCCAATGGGCTTATGCCGAAGAACGGCGGCTACCTGGCGGTCCTTTCCGACGCCGAGAAGGCCATTGCCGCTAACAAAGCGTTTGCGGGCAACGAGCTGGCAGGGCGACTAGTTCCCGAGAGCTTCGGTCTCTCGGTGATTGCCGACAACCCCCAATCATTGCAAATGTGGAACAATGCAA
Organism: Pseudomonas extremorientalis; assembly: GCF_024584605.1. Taxonomy (NCBI): domain Bacteria; kingdom Pseudomonadati; phylum Pseudomonadota; class Gammaproteobacteria; order Pseudomonadales; family Pseudomonadaceae; genus Pseudomonas; species Pseudomonas extremorientalis. The sequence goes on from NZ_CP089519.1 coordinate 170,810, forward strand.
TGCGCTCGGCGGCAAGTGCTAAAAGCGCGAATGGCTACACGCGCTACTTGGACGCCCTGGCCAGCGGCCAGAATCCCAGCCAGAAAATACTCGAAGAGGCCTTCAAGGCGGTCAACAGCCGCTTTGTGAAGTCTTCCCGTGCGGCGGGCGAGGCCGTTGCTGAAGTCCACCACTGGAACTTCGGTAAGACAGATTTCCCGACCCAGATCGTTGACCCACGGCATCTAGTACCCGTACCTTCGCGCGAAGTTCATCAACTGATACACCAGCAAACTAGTGCAACTTCCAAACCCTGGGTGGGCCCAATTTCTCCGTTGCATAGAATAGATATCCCTGAGTGGTCGACGCCTCTGGCGCCAATACGGTGAAGATATGAATCTCAAGAAGACCTTTGAAGCCTTAGGATTGCCCGCCGTGCTGGATGCCTGCGCGGATGGAAGCATCCGTCCGCCCATCTGCACGCTGGATGCCCCAGCGCAATGGTACGGGTTCCCGCCGGCGTTGATCCCGCTGTGGAGCGATGGATCGCGGCCGACCTATATCGGCTATTGGAGGCACTGGTTTGTCGACCGTGAACCCTGCTTCGTCAAGATGTATGTAGCCTCCGAGCATATGACGATCGAGATTGCCCGCACGCCTGCCCAGTTGATGGGTGTTCTGGCTATGATGTCCATCAGTGTCGAAGATGCTGTCACCCCAGAGCTTGAGCAATTTGCCCAAGCGGTTGGGCTTGATTGTCTGGAGGAGCTAGAAGCGCAGTCATTGAAAACCGGTGATGATCCCCAAGGCTTCGCCAACGTCGAATTGTTTAGCAAAGAGACGCCGCTGGAGAGCATGGCTGAAGACGCGGGGCCCTACACCGGAGACTTTCCCAACCCGTCCGACCCTGGCCGGCCATGGTGGGAAAGCAGTTGTTCCTTCGAAATCATTGATCGGGATATGCCCCCGCCGACAGGTGGGCAATTGCCGGCGTGGTTTGATCCTGATCGAGAGAAAAAGCCGTTGTTTGAGAGCTTCTTGCAAGCCGGCCGCTTGGACTATGCGTGGCTTAGCCTGAACTCCACGGGCTGGTCGATAACCGATGCGCGGCAGGCGCTTGTCGCGTTGCAGGCTCGGGCCAACGACAGAGGCTTCGATGCAGTAGTGGATTATTGGTTGTCGGTTGCGGATGTCAGTGCCGGGGGGTACTGAACCCCATGGCCAACCCAAAAAGGGGACGATTCATTTAGCTGGGGCCTTGATCGGTAAGCTATAAGGAAAATAGCGGAAAATAGGGGTCAGACCACGGAAAATAGGGGTCAGACCACGATTAGTGCACTTATGTATATTGCTGGTCTGACCCCTATTTCCCCTCATCCGGCTGGACGAAAATCTCGGGTGACGCTCGCGCGGTGGTCCGGGACGTCGAGTATCATTCAGGTGTGCCAATGCCCTCTAATCAGCGCACGAAACTTGCGGATGAGTTACGTCAGGTTGATCATACTTATATTGCGCCGAGAAGTGACTATCAGGCCCTACAGCGTCAATACAATAGCCAGCGGAATAATCTTAAACGTGAGTGGGAGTTGAATACTGGTTTGGCATGGCCAAAAACTGCGAGTGGTGTGGATTTTCAGGCGCACCATGTGATACCACAGCAGTACGGTGGACCTAACCAATGGTGGAATTTGCATCCGGTTCCGGGTGGAAGTGCTCACCAAGGTGGCGTCCATGCCCCAGCAAGTCCAACTACAACAGCGTTTCCGCAGCACCCTCCGAGGCTACCATGAACATGTACGAAAATTTAGAAGCGTTTAATGCGATGGGATGTGCGCTATTGGAGCGGCTGACTCCTGTTTCTTCAAGTGAAGTAAGTGTGATTCGGCAACAGTGGCCGGCGGCTCCCACCGAGTACTTTGCTTTTATGCAGGAACGGGGGCACGGTGAGATCAAGGAGGACGACTGCGCGCTGCCGCTTTTGACGATTCAACCGATGCTGCTTTCTGCTGCGGTTGACTACTTCGGTGATGATGGAATTTATAAAGACGGGCCTTATGAAGCGGGCGCGAAGGGCGAGGTGTGGCTGTTCGGCTGGGATAGCGCTGGGACTGCTTTCGGTTTCGACAGCGGAGACAACTGGCGTTTGTTGGAAATAGACAATATGCGTTGGGTCACGCGACTTGACTTATCCTTTCGTCAGTTCGTCGAAGGGATATTGGTTTGTTATCCACAGCGGCCAGTGAGCTTTGCGAATGGAGTTTGGAGCGATTCGGGAGATGTTTCTTACAACGCTCCGGTATAGGCGCTAGAAAATAGGGTCAGACCCTGAGGGATCCCCACAAATCTTTAACCGTAAGAGCTATAGATGATAAAACAGGGCTTCCGAAAAACTATTGCTGGGAGTCAGGTATGAAGTCTATTAAGGAGAAAAAATAGATGATCATCGGAGGGTATACCCTTAGTCCTGAGCATGGCAGATCGCAAATCCCTCTAATTGATCAGCCGACCATGGAAGAGGTAAGGTCCATTATATTTTTATATAGTAAAGTCGACGGCGTAGTTTCGTTGTCTATTTCCCCGGCACCTGAAGCCGGACCTTACGAAATCAATCTTTATGCTGATTCCGGAAATTATATTCTGATGCTGAACCAATACCTTGATGATGGTGAGCATGTTGTGCGTACTCTTGATAATACGTCGATTGGAGCAAAATTGGTTGATGTTTTGGGCGATTACTATCCGGCGAGTTTTGTCACAAGAAATATAGATATCGTTATTTCTTGTTTTCAAGAATTTTTGAGGTCCGATGATGTAAGCTTTGCAGTTTTGAATGCTTAAAAAATTTTGCTGCTAGCCAAGGACCTGAAAAAATAGGAAAAACAGGGGGCAGACCACGGTTTTGCGCTGTAGAGTTCAGCAGAATTGCTCTTTTAAAATATAATTTATTTTTTGTAATTATTCGATTTTGTTGGCCTAGTGATGGGCGGCTAAGCTGTAAGCTCTTATTCATTGGGGGTTTATATGGCTCGCCGTCCTAGAGTTATACTGCCGGAAATCCCGTTGCACATTATTCAGCGGGGAAACAACCAGTCTGCGTGTTTTTATTCAGACGAAGACTATATTTTTTACATTGATAAATTAGACCTGATTGCTGAATTGGCTGATCAGCTCATGAGAGAGGCTGCTGAAGCTCGGGTGAGGTACTAATTTATGAGCCCAACTAATATGGATTATGCGTTTCTCTTTGCAACGCTTCAGAGTCAGTTGGTTCTTGCGTTCGCCGAACTGTACCCCAATGCAAAAGATTCTACCTGGCTCCTCGACTTCCCGAAGAGAGGAGACATGCTTGTTGATGGTGATCAATGGCAATTTCTCAGACATGGTGCAGGTATACGTTTTGAAAGAGTGTCGCGTAAACCCCATTGGATTGTGGATGTTCATAAACGCTTTGATGAGCCGAAAATAATCGATAATTGGCGAGTACTTCATTTTTTTGAGTCGTGCGGGGTAAACATGGATGAAAGCCAAGTGTCATCGTTACTACGTGAATTGTGTTTGAAAGGTCATTTGCTTGACCAAGGTAATGGACAGTTTCTATTTGTCGGCTGATTATGAGTAGATTTCCGCCTCTCGACACACACGCTCCTTCGAACTGATGGCAGCGAAAAATAGGGGTCAGACCACGATTAGTGCACCAATGTATATTGGTGGTCTGACCCCTATTTCATGTTTGTCTCCCCTGGTAGGCGTTAAGCCGGCTACGTATACTTCTGGTCAAATAAGCTCAGCGTTGCAGAAAGCCTATGGCGGTATAGGACGGCCCGAATTGTTTGAGTCGATAAAGCACCTGATTAAATAGGTATGCAAGCATGACTGATAAACAGATATATGAACTAGCTATTGATGATCTTGCTTGTTGTGGTGTTTGGTACTTTCCTATGGATGAGTCTGCGGAAGATGACTTAACAGTTCGCCCTCTCATTGATAAGGAAACTTGTACTGACGCTCAAATAATCGTTCGCGCTAGTTTTGTTGGGGGAGATGGTTCTAGTTACTTGGGCTATCTGTACTGGGATGGCGGTGGAGAAGTTGAGTACTTAAAGCCTGTCATTCTTCTTGAAGATGGCTCGTTTGTTACATTATGGAATGGGATGGTTGAACCTTCTTGGGCAGACTACTCTGCAAGAGCTCAAGAGCTCAAGAGCTCAAGAGCTCAAGAGCTAAGGAACGGACTCCCTTTCTCATATATTTCAGATTCCCTTCTCGAGCTGCCTGAAATTTCAGGAAGGCTTGAGGGACTATATTACTTAGATAGAAATCACATTTCCTGGGTAAGTTGATGGTTCAAAAGGACCTGCGAGCGGCTCGCCGTCTGGTGAAACAAAGTTAGTCGGTAACGGTAAACCAGCGGCTAATGATGCGAATTTTACAGCAACATCCACATCAGTATGGAAGAGCATCTCGAGTGGGTGATCGGGGCCAGACACCCTTTTTGTTTGAGTTTCTGTGGAATTGGTCTGGAAATATTACGTTCTTTAAAAATAGATTTTTATCTTCATCTGTTTGAAATTGTCAAGCAAGGCGGTTATAAAAATAACCGCCCATTTTTATTTATAAGTTTTGTGAGTTCAACTTCCGCCCAATCACGTCGAGCAAATCACACCCATCTCTCAGCGGAATTGCCAGCAACAGCGCAAAGTCGTGAAGCACTATCGCATCACTGCTGATCTCCTCCCGAAATGCGAGGTTCTCCAAAAACTGAGTGACTGCACGAATGCGGTACGAAGCGGCGTCATAGAGAACATCGAGGGGGGCTTGCGTATCTATCACCAGCGCGGGGATGGTTGAATCGTGGCCTGTAAGGGGCATGTATCTGTTCATTTTTTGACTCTCTACTTAAGTGATGAATGCCATCACTCAAACGTCGCCAAACGAATGGGTGACAGCTGTACGCAGGTTGGCGAACCGGCAGTAGAGAAAACCGGCAGACCCGAAGGTCTCCCGCGCACAGCCGTCATAAAACGACTTTGCAGGCGCGCAAGTGGCTGCAAAAAAGCCCCCAGCTTGCGCATTCTCTACCGTCAGGTCGCCAAACCTGAATCGCCATGTGGACGACCGGCGGACTATAAGTCCTCAGCGTAAAAACGCGCAAGGCATCAAAAAGCCAACACGTCGCCCTGCAAGCCTACGTCCTTGGGGGAAGCCTGCCGCGACTAGCATGTGATTGCCGGTTGCGACATCAACTCCGTGGCCAGTCAGGTCAATGCCGGCAACGAGGCATACCTGGTATCCGGCAAAAACCTCGAGCTCAAAGCCGCCGAAAATCAGGACTACAGCTTCTACAGCAAGACCAAGAAAACCTCCCAGGGCAAGAAATTCCGCCTGGATGAAACCGATGCCGTGAACAACGTCGGCAGCCTGGTCAGCGCTGGCAAAAACAGCACCGTCGTCGCTGGTGCAGACCTGCTGCTGGCCGGCAGTGCCGTCACTGCTGAAAAAGGTGCCACCCAACTGGTGGCCGGCCAGGACGTGAACATCCTTGCCGTCAGCAACGCCGACAGCGCCCGCCACGAACGCAAGGAAAGCAAAAGCAGCTGGGGCGGCCTGAAGTCGAGCAAGGTCCAGGACAAAGTCGACGAAAAACGCACCACCGCCCTGGGCAGCATGGTCTCCGGCGAAACCGTCACCGTCGCGGCCAAACGTGACGCCACGGTCACCGGCTCCAACCTGGTCAGCACCGGCGACCTCGCCGTCCAGGCCGGCCGCGACCTGACCATCGATGCGGCGCAAAACACCTTCGCCCGCACCGACATGCACAAGGAAAAAAACCGCGACCTCACCGGCGTGCTGACCGGCAACAAGCTCGGTCTGGATGACATGACCGGCAACCAGAAGCTGTACATCAACAGCTCCAAGCACAATGGCACGGCCAATGAGATGACCTTGACCGGCAGCACCATTGGTTCGAGTGCGGGCAATGTGTCGTTGATCGCTGGGCGTGAGTTGAAGGTGGTGGCCAGTGATCTGGTGAGCACCAAGAACATGGAGTTGAGTGGTGCCAATGTCACCGTCACCTCGGGTGTGGAGACTGCCAGTCAGACCAGTAAGGACAGCTCCAAGAGCTTGGCCGTTGGGCGCGTGATCGCGGGCTCGGTGGTGGACACCGCCACCAGCATGCGCGATGCCGTCAAAGCGGCCCGTAGTGCTGATGACCCACGCCTCAAGGCAGTCAAAATCGCCCAGGCAGCCCTCGCCGCCTACAACCTGAACGGCCAGGCTTCGGACGCCAATGCGCAAAGCTCCGGCTTCAAAAACAAAACCGGCGGCACGCCCGGCAACGGTTCGCTGATCAAGATCGGCACCGAACTGGCCAATAACCGCAGCAAAAACAGCAGCGAATTCAACAGCGTCACCGCCAAGCAGAGCACGCTCAACGCAGGGCAAGACTTGTCGATCGTTGCCACGGGCGCAGCGGCGGGTACTCAGGGTGATATCCAGATCACCGGCAGCAGCTTGAAAGCCGCCAACACCTTGTTGTTAGCCAAAAACGATGTGTTGATGCAAAGCGCACAAAACACCACCGACCGCAAAAACGAAGGGTCGAAAAATAAAACCGCTATTGGCGCCAGCTTCAATATTGGCGAGCAAAACGGCTTCACCCTCGACCTCGGAGCGCAGGGTGCCAAGAACAATGGCAACGGTAACTCCGTCACTCAGGTCAATAGCACCCTCGATACGGGCAGCCTGTTGTTACAAAGCGGTGGCGATACCACCCTTAAAGGCGCCCAGGTTCGTGCGGACCGTATCAAGGCAGATATTGGCGGCAACCTCAATATCATCTCCCTCCAGGACACCGAGTCGTCGCGCAGCAAGCAGAGCAGCGCAGGCTTCGGCGCGAGTATCTGCATCCCGCCGTTCTGCTACGGCTCTACCGTAGCGGGCTCGGCGAACCTTGCCGCCGCCAATATGAACAGCGACTACAAGGGCGTGACCGACCAGAGCGGTTTGTATGCGGGCACGGGCGGCTACGACATCAATGTCGGCAAGAACACCACCCTGCAAGGTGCGGTGATTGCCAGTGAAGCGTCAGCTGATAAGAACCGGCTCAGCACTGACCGCCTGATCGTCAGCGACATCAAGAATGTCAGCGAAATCAAAAGTCAGTCTGCCGGTATTTCGGTGTCGTCCAGCAGCACCAGCGGTGCCTCGATGGGCGGCAGCATCCCGATAGCGCTCAAGGAAAAAGACCATAGCTACACCCGTAGCGCGGTCAGCGAAGGCACGATTGTGGTTCGCAGTGCCGAAGGTACCAATGACCTGGTGGGGCTGAACCGCGACACCGCCAACGCCAATCAGAAACTCGACCGGCCTGATGAAAAGGCCATGCAAGAGCGTATTGACCTGATCCAAAGCTCGGCGCAGTTGGCCAGTGGGGTGATCAGTGCGGTAGGCAGGGCGAAGGCCGATGAGGCCAAGAAGCTTGGGCAGGCGGCGAAGGAACAAGCAGACGCAGGCGCGCCTGGTGCTGCTGATACCGCCCGTGCCGCTGATCTGGCTTATTCGGAAGCCAAGCGGTGGCAGTTCGGCGGCGACAAGAAAATGATGGCCGATATCGCGACGGGACTGATCGCCGCGGGCCTTGGTGGCGCGCCCGTCGGTACGACAGTCGGTATCGTTGCCAATACAGCTTCCAGCGAGATCTTCAAGCGCGTGGGTGATTACGCCGAGGCGCAATCCCTTAACCCGAAATCGGACGCGGCCACTCGAGCCGCATGGGCTGAAGGTGGAGCAGCACGTGTCATGTTGCACGCGTTGGCAGGGGCGGCCATTGGGTTGTCCAGCGGCAACGTACAGAGTGGCGCGTTGGGGGCCGGTGCTTCTGCTGCGTTGATGCCCTCGATTGCAAAGGCGCTTGAGAACAGCAAATTATCTGAGGCCAGTCAGGACAACATAGCCGCGTTGGTTGCGACCGGGATCGGGGCTGGAGCAGGCGCCGGGAATGGCACCGGCGGCGCTGCTGTCGGTAGCGGGACCGGTTACGGCGTCGAAGTATTCAATCGACAGCTTCACCTGACCCAAGAGGTGCCGCTACTCAAGAAGAAAGCTGAAGAGTTAGAGAAAACCAGGCTCAAGCCGAAATCGGATGCCTCGTGGGAAGACTTGCTGCGTATGGCAGCAGGATCAAAGGTCGATGCCGTCGAAAACGCCCGTTTAGACGCACTGGAAAAGAACTGGGGCAACGACCCGACGCGGGATTGGCTGGATCGTGATTTGGTGATTGCCAGAGGCGCGATTCAAGAATTGGCTGATCAGAAGATTCCATTAACGTGGAAAGACGGTACCCCAATTATTGCCAATGGCTCTGCGGTGTATGCGTTCAATTCGACCAAAGAGCAGTTTGTAGACACAAGCCTGTTTAATGGTCTGGGCAAAGGCCTTTATGGCGAATTGCCCTTGGCTGACAAATGGGCTCAGTACGGTCGGGAGCAGGCAGATGCTCATGCGACGGAAATCATTAACGTCTCGACCAACGATCTGGCTTCAAAAGACGCGATGTCGAGGTTGTTGGTACTCGCCAGGAAATCGGCTGAACCGGTCACGGCGTTGGATGAGGCGGCCCTTTCGCTCACAGGTGTAGGTCTGGGAGCGAGGATTTCAGAGGTCGTGGCCGCTGCCTTTGCGAAAAGGAAATTGGCGACGGAGGCGTCAGGTGAGGTTTTTGTCCTTGGGGCAAACGGTGCAAAAGTGCCAGGTTCTGCTGATACGGGCACGATGGCGGGTAGAAATGTCGCACTTACCACGCCTAAAGCTGATGGTTTTTGGAATAAAACAACAGTTCTAGATAGGACTGTTTATCAACGTAACGACCTCTTTGACCCAGAGGCCGTATCGACCTGGAGAGTACGAGGTAAAACTGTTCAAGGCTCAAACCTTGAGAGGATGGCCTCGGGTCGAGCACCAATTGGGTATGATGGGAAATCAGTTGAGTTACATCATCTCTCGCAAACTGAGGTTAATGGATTCGCTGGTACTCGTGGTTCACTTGCAGAAGTTGGTTCTGTTTTCCATAGCCAGAATAGCAGTGTTCTTCATGTCCCATCCAATGCCGCTCAAAGCTTTAGGTATACTCGTTACAAAGACTCTGCAGAATACAGAAATCCTACGACTGATTATGTTTCAGTTCCTACGGATTTGAATGCAAAAACATTGACAAAGCAGGCTAAAGAGTTTAATTCTTATCAGTCGGATTATTGGAAGTTGCGGGCTCGGAGCGGGGAGTAATTGGGCGTGGATTATTCGAGAATAATTAATCTTATTAAAGAGTCGGATTTTGTTGAGTTTGCTGATTATGGTGACGGGATTGCTGATGAGTGGATTTATAAAGCTGAAGCTCGCCTTGGGTTGAAGTTGCCTGATAGCTATAAATGGTGGCTGAAGTTTTATTCTGGCGGGGAAATATCTGGGGAGGAGATTTATAGTATCTACGAAATGGAATTTGATAGTGTAAGGGGGGGTGATATCGTTTATATGTCAATCGTTAACGGTCGAAATGGGTTGTGTGGGAAGGAGAGGCTATTTATCTGTGAACCGCCGGGTGCAGGGGAATCATTTTATTTTGCCACAGACGATGGTCTTAATGATGGGGAATATCCTGTTTATAGGCTTGATCTTTCTGATCAAACTTCTAGTTTGTATGCGAAAAACTTTATCGGTTTCTTAGAAAAAAGAATAATGTCTTTTAGTTGAATAATAATTCTGCGTTTAAAAAGGGGAAATAGGGGTCAGACCACGATTAGTGCACTTATGTATATTGCTGATCTGACCCCTGTTTTCCCTATTTCCCCCGAGTAAATGCACAGCTGGAACCTTCTGCACTTATAACGCCTCATGATTGTTATAAGGAATTGGGAAAAGATAGTGGTCAGACCACGGTTTTGCGCTTTTTAGAGTTCAGCAGAATTGCTCTTTTAAAATATGATTTATTTTTTGTAATTATTCGATTTTGTTGGCCTAGTGATGGGCGGCTAAGCTGTAAGCTCTTATTCATTTGGGGGTTTATATGGCTCGCCGTCCTAGAGTTATACTGCCGGATATCCCGTTGCACATTATTCAGCGGGGAAACAACCGGTCTGCGGGGAAATAGGGGGCAGACCACGATTAGTGCACCAATGTATATTGGTGGTCTGACCCCTATTTTTCCTATTTTTACCTATTTTTAATGGAGTCGAAGCTCAGCGTATGGCTAATTATTTACAGGCGCGTGAGGAGCAAGGTTTGCTTAAATACGAAACTGGGCGGCGTTGAAATTAAAACGGAATACACGGAATAGGGGTCAGACCCTGAGGGATGCTAATTTTCCCGCGTCTAACAAAATGTTGGCGAGTCAACTGGGTATTAAAGAAGCTGATGTGGCTCGGTTTATTAGAGAAGAGAAATATACGTGGCATGAGGTTGAAGATATGCGAACACTGCAGTTGGTGCCCTCGTTTATCCATACTGGCAAGGTCGGTTCGATGGATTTTGGTTTGAAATATGGCCATCTTGGCGGAATCGCTGAGAAAAGTTTGCTAGAGGCGCTTAAGAAATGACAGTTATATCAGATAGAGATTTTGGTGAGCTGCATTTTGACGAGGCTTGGACAGGATTGTGTGAAGTGTTTATTTTTGGACGTTTGTGTGAGGTTGAACTCATTGTCCAAACTTTTGATGGTGATTCTATCTCTGATATTCAGAGACTTGCGTTTCGAGAGTTTAGTTCAAATAAAGCTGTCGTCTCTTTGGCCGTAGAAAAGGCTATCTTTAGCTATTACATATGTAGATCTGAGGAATACCGAGATAGCTTTGATGCTGATGAGGTTGATATCAAAGCCCCTAACGCCCATGCAGTTGATCATATGCGGGACTTGGTCACTCTGAAGTGTATTAAAGTATTGTCTCCCTTTGACGCGGGAATGCGTCAAATTGGTTTTATTTTTGATGCGAATTTTGATCCGCAGCTTGGCTTGGGGGTTCTAGTCACTGATGGTTCTGTGGAGACCGTTGATACTCAGGATATCTTACTAGGTTGATAAAAAAAGGAAAAATAGGGGTCAGTCAAAAAAAGGGGACAGTCTCATTTAAGGAAAATAGGGGTCAGACCACGGTTTTGCGCTTTTTAGAGTTCAGCGGAATTGCTCTTTTAAAATATGATTTATTTTTTGTAATTATTCGATTTTGTTGGCCTGGTGATGGGCGGCTAAGCTGTAAGCTCTTATTCATTTGGGGGTTTATATGGCTCGCCGTCCTAGAGTTATACTGCCGGATATCCCGTTGCACATTATTCAGCGGGGAAACAACCGGTCTGCGTGTTTTTATTCAGACGAAGACTATATTTTCTACATTGATAAATTAGACCTGCTTGCTGAATTGTATGGCTGTAAAATTCACGCAATGTGCTTGATGACAAATCACGTTCACTTGTTGTTGACTCCCACCTGCTTCGCAGGGGCTGGTCTACTTATGAAAGGGCTGGGGCAGCGCTACGTTCAATACATCAATCGAACCTATCAACGAACGGGCACGTTGTGGGAAGGACGTTTCCGTTCCTGTCTGGTTCAAAAAGACAACTATGTTTTAGCTTGCTATCGATATATCGAAATGAATCCGGTTAGAGCGGGCATGGTTGCTCATCCGGGCGACTATCGCTGGACCAGTTACAGGGCAAATGCACAGGGCGAGCCATCAAGCTTTTTAAGCCCACATGCGGTCTATAGAGAGTTAGGTAGTAGCACCATGCAACGAGCCGAATCCTACCGGTCTTTATTCAAGGATCGGCTTTCAACTGAGTTGATAGAGAAAATTCGATTTTCTACAAACGGTAATTACGTTTTGGGCGATCAGAAATTTGCGGCCGAGATTGAGCAGGCATTAGGTAAACGAGTTTCGCAGGGTGTGTCAGGGCGCCCAAAAAGTGTGATCTCAAAAAGTAGAAGAATAGAAGAGTAGAAGAATAGTGGTCTGACCCCTATTTCCCCAAAATGCAAACCCCGCAGGGCGGGCAGCCCTGGCGAGCGTGTCATTGGTTATTTATTTATCGGGGTTTTTATTGGATTTCGGTAGGGGCACCTAAGTGGCTTCTGCGGCAAATTCCGCAAAAGAGGGGACAGTCTCATTTAATAATTACTTGCCGATCAGGAGAAAATCCGGGCCAGACCGCATTTTGTACAAAACCGCACACGGGATCACAGTGATGGCACAATGCCTCATGTAACGCCACCCACTGCCGACACACTGGCGATGGCCAAACGCATCAGGAAAAGGTGAACCGGCCGTCGCCGGCGTTTTCGAAGCCGCTCCACCGCTACCCACAAGGAAGAAATACATGATCAAGTTGTTCTGCAAAGCCGCTGTTGCTCTGTCGCTGGCCACGCTGTTTGGCTGCTCCTCGACGCCGTCGGTGGAGAAGATGCAGGCCGATGTGGCGAACTATTCGTTGCCTAAGGCTGCTGTCGCCGATAAAGGCTTGGTGTATGTGGTGCGTCCGAGCAACGTGGGGATGATGGTTCGCTTCAACGTGTTCCTGGATGACAAGGAAGCCGACTCGGAGATGGGTTACAACCGCGGTAACCAGTACATCTATTTTTTCGTGACACCGGGCAAGCACGTGATCAGCTCCAAGGCTGAAAACTGGGCGGACATGCCGATTGATGTCAAGGCGGGTCAGGTGGTTTACCTCAAGCAGGAAGTCGACATGGGCTTCGCCATCGCACGCAACAGCCTTAAAGTGCTGAGCGACCTCGAAGGCCGTTACCTGGTCAAGGATGCGTCCCTGGGCACCGTGGCAAAAGAAAGCAAGTGAGTTAAACCGTTGAAGCCTGCCGGGCTCCAGGTCCGGCAGGCCGTCATTTTTCACCCTGCGCAAACCTTCAAGGACTGATGTGAAAAACCTCCTCTTCATCCTCTTTGCCACCCTTATCCTCAGCGGCTGTGTCAGCCATCCCCTTACGCCCGAACACCGCGCCCAGATCAAGACGGTCAAGGTGTTGCCGGTAAAGTGGGAGTCGCAACAGATGGTCTACATGGGCCGTGAGCAAGCCTGGGGCGCAGCATTGGGGGCCGGGCTTGGCGCGGGCGTTGGCATGGCCAGCGGTGCTTCCAGGTTGGGCACGGCGGCGTTGAGCGGCGCCGGGTTTGCAGGCGGCATGAAACTTGGACAGTTGGCCGAGATGCCGACGCCGGTAGCGATCCTTACGGTGATGGACGCTGAAAAAATCGATTTGGGCGCGTTGCTCAAACAGGGCTTTATCGATGCGTTGGGCAAGACCTCAACCCTCAAAGTGGTGGGTGACGACGAACCCGCCGATGCGCAGATCCAACTGACCGTGGCCGAGTGGGGCTTTCGCTTGACCCAAGGGTTCAGCAGTGTGGTGTACCCCACCCTCAATGTGGTGGCGCAGATGAATCGCGGCGATGAAATGGTCTGGCGCACCAGCGAGGCGGTCACGCCGTTCAATGGCCAGAACGTCTACGGCTACACGCCGCTCACCTATCGCACCGACCCCGAGGCGTTGCGCCGCGCGCTCACGGGGATTACGCAGATCTCCAGTGGGTATTTGGTGAAAGAGCTCAAATAAGCCAGCGCGTGCGTTAATGCTGGCCTGCCCCTGTTTCCCGATTCCACGGACGCATCACATGAAAAAAGCAATTGTTCTACTGGCAATCACCGGCCTCGTCACCGGGTGTCAAGCTTCCAGGCCGCCAAGCTCCTTTGAGCAGAGTCTGGCCAACGTTCAATGCATGCTGTCCGAGGGCGAGAAAAGCCCCACAGCCGATCAGGTTCAGTTCATTCGTCAAGCCAGCGATAACGGCAACGTGCGCTGTAAGACTGCGCTCGGTGGTTTGTACGAATCCGGTCGTGGCGGCGTGCCACAAGATTTTGCCAAGGCCAGATCGCTTTATGAGTCCGTTGCCGCCGTGGATGGCGTCGGTTACGAAAGGCTGGCGCGCATGGCCGAGGAGGGCCACGGGCAAGTGCGCAACGATGTGGAGGCGCGACGGCTTTATCAGTTGGCGCTGACCAACAGCGACAGCGATAAAAGCAAACTCGCCTTGGCCCGATTGATGGAAGAGGGTCGAGGTGGCCCGCAGGATTTGTTCGGGGCCATGATGTATTACGTGGAGGCCAGCCAGCATGCCGGCGATGTTGCCTGGAAGGGCCTTCAGCGCATTCGCGCTCAACGACCGGTGCTGACGCCTGAACAGGTAAAGCGCTACAACGAGGTCTGGGCTGACACCAGTCGCAAGAGCCTCAATCGTACGGCACTGGACATCGAGATTGCCTTGAACAAGCAAATCAAACGCGGCAGCGCGAGCAAGCCGGTGACGCTGCAAGTGCAAGGCCAGTCGGGTTCGAATGTGCCGAAAATCCTATTGATCGAAAGCTCGGGCAACGCCGAGGTAGACCAGGCCGTGGTCAACGCATTCGTTCAATACCGCATTCCTGCCGAGCCGCTATTGCAGGCAGGCCAGGACTCCTGGTCGTCCGAGCGGTCTCTCAAGGTCGGTTTGAATTGAAGGGCTGGAGCCATGATGCCATGGGCCGTTCACATTCAACGCAGACACGAACACCTTGAATCTGGAGCAACACCGTATGGATGCAAGCAACACCCCTGAACGCCCGACCGTCCTGGCCAGCATCGGTCGTCGCCTGGCTGCACGGGTCATCGACTGTGCCAGCGTTCGCAGCCTCGCGGATATTTATGACAATGGCAGAGGGTAAGGACGTTATGAACGACTCAGTAGCGACTAAAGAAACCTGGGACCTCGCCAGCCCGTTCAGACGGTTACTCGGCTATTTCATCGATATGGCCGTGGTGTTGTTCCTGCTGTTTTTGAACAGAAGCCTGGGCTCTGTCTATCTGGACGCCGCAGCAGGCTCGGCATTGCTCAATGGCCTGCACTACGCATTGTTGTTCCTGGCCTTCGGGTACGGCTTGTTCTGCGATGCGCTGCCCAATGGCCAGAGCTTGGGTAAGCGTGTATGCCGCACGGCGGTGGTGGGGTACCCGTACCCCATGAACTGCACGCTGTTCCAGTCGTTCCTGCGCAATGCGCCGAAATTGCTGTTCAGCGTATTGGATGGTCTTTTTGTGTTGTTCGGCATGCGTCGTCGTTTGGGCGATATGTTGGCCAAGACGGTTGTGATCAATACGTAGGCAGGGTGATAGCTTAGAGCCATCACTCTTTCTTTTTGCGGACAAGGCCTTAGCGTTGTTTGCCGGGCTTGCAGGGCAGAACGCCAGCAAAACGGCGCCGCTCAGGCTTTAAAACAACTTGAGAACGCCTTTCAACTCCGTAGAATGCCGCGATTGTTTAAAGCACGATACTTTTCAGGGACGAATTCAGACATGCGCGTGTTTGCCGTATTTCTCGCCGCCTGCCTCATGGCGGGCTGTGCCTCCAAGCCGGCGTATTACATCTCCCCGGCGCCGGTGACTATTCCCAAGACCGCTACCTACTGGCTCGACAACTTCGACGTTGAGGTCAGGGGTAAAAGCAAACACTTCATGGCCGACGACAATGTTCGCAAGGCGTTGGGCGTCGACCTGGTCGATCGTTTGCTCAAGGCCAAGCGCTACGCCGCCAGTAAGGAAACCGCCGATTACTTGCTGGACGTGGATATCGTCTATGTGCGCCACATCATCGACTCCAATGGCGGGCTGAGCAATCTGGTGATCGACGACGGCACCATCCTGCAAAGCATCGATTTCGGCTACAAGGTCAAGGTCAAGAAAGCCGGGGCCGAGGTGTTGCACTTCGGCCAGGGCCGATCAGGCCTGGTGCCCAACAACTGGGTGGGCCAGGCGCAACAATGGAAGACCCTCGGCGGCATCATCACCAATACCGGTAACGCCAGTGTCGAGCGACATTTCACTGACGGCTTGAGCCGCTACATCATCGATGACCTGCGTGATATTCCTGCTCGATAAGCGGTCATCGCGATCATTCTGGATTTCTCTACCTAGGAGCACCCTGTGAACACACTGTCCAAAATCCTGCTGTCCGGCCTCACCGCCGCAGCGCTGCTGACCTTGGCCGGTTGTGCCACGGAGAGCAACCGCGCGATGCCGGTGGAACAAGTCGCCAGCGCCAACGTCGCTTATTCCGGCGTGCGCGTGCCGATTGCCGTAGGCAAGTTCGACAACCGCTCCAGCTACATGCGCGGCATTTTCTCCGACGGCGTCGACCGCCTCGGCGGCCAGGCCAAGACCATCCTGATCACCCACCTGCAGCAGACCAACCGCTTCAGCGTGCTGGACCGCGACAACATGGGCGAAATCTCCCAGGAAGCCGCGATCAAAGGCACCGTGCAGAAGCTCAAGGGCGCTGACTACGTGGTGACCGGCGACGTGACCGAGTTCGGCCGCAAGGAAACCGGCGACCGCCAGCTGTTCGGCATTCTCGGCCGTGGCAAGACCCAAGTGGCCTACGCCAAAGTCGCGTTGAATATCGTCAACATCAGCACCTCCGAAGTGGTGTATTCCACCCAGGGCGCCGGTGAGTACGCGCTGTCCAACCGTGAAGTGGTCGGCTTCGGCGGCACCGCCAGCTACGACTCCACCCTCAATGGCAAGGTCCTCGACCTGGCCATGCGCGAAGCCATCAACCGCCTCGTCGACGGCATCAATGCCGGCGCCTGGAACCCGCGCAACTGATCAGCAGCACCTCAAGGAGCAGTACAAGGATGAGCAAGGCAGTCAAGTTGGCGCTGATGCTGACAGCAGTGGCGACGGTCGCCGGGTGCCAAACCGCGCCCCAGCCGTTGTATCAATGGGAAAGTTATCAGCCGCAGGTTTACGAATACTTCAAGGGTGAGCCAAAGGAGGCGCAGGTCGAGGCACTGGAGCGCGATCTGCAGAAGATCAACGCCAGCGGCCGCAAGGCCCCGCCGGGTTATCACGCCCACCTGGGCATGCTGTACCTGAGCATGGGCAAGGATGACCAGATGGTGCAGGAGTTCCGCACCGAGAAGGCGCTGTTCCCTGAATCCGCCTCGTACATGGACTTTCTGCTGAAAAACGCCAAGACCGGAGTCGCCACTAAATGAGCCTGTTGAAACTTACGGGCGCCTTGCTGGCCCTGGCCCTGCTCGGCGGTTGCGCAGCCCCCAAGACCATTGATTACACGGCGTACAAGCAGGCACGACCGAAGTCGATCCTGGTACTACCGCCGCTCAATGAATCGCCCGAAGTGCAGGCGTCCTACAGCCTGGTCTCGCAAGTGACCTACCCGTTGGCGGAAGCCGGCTACTACGTGCTGCCGATTGCCCTGGTGGACGAAACTTTCCGCCAGAACGGCCTCACCACCGCCAACGACATCCAGGCCCTGCCACCGACCAAGCTGCATGACATCTTCGGCGCGGACGCCGCGCTGTACATCACCGTCACCGAGTACGGCACCAAGTACATGCTGATCTCCAGCGACACCGCCGTGACGGCTTCGGCCAAACTGGTGGACCTGCGCACCGGCACCACCCTGTGGACCGGCTCGGCGCGAGCGTCCAGCGAAGAGGGCAACAACAACAGCGGCGGCCTCATCGGCATGCTGATCACGGCGGCGGTCAAGCAGGTGATCAACAGCTCCACCGATGCGGCGCACCCGATTGCCGGTATCACCAGTGCGCGCCTGCTGTCACCGGGGCAACGTGCGGGGATCCTGTACGGTCCGCGTAACCCGAAGTACGGCACGGACTGAGTTCATGTGGGAGGGGGCTTGCCCCCGATAGCGGTAGATCAGTCAGTACATGTTTGACTGACCCACCCCATCGGGGGCAAGCCCCCTCCCACAGTTGGACTGTTATTTGAATCAGGGTTAACCCGAACATCCCGCACCTCGCGTCTGACCTTGTGAACGGATCATTTCATTCACGAGGTTCAGCCCATGTCCCACCCTCTGTTTTTCCTGCGTCCTGCCGCCCAAGGCTTTGCCGTTACCATGGTGGTGGCGTTGGCCGGTTGTGGGTTGTCCTCATCCCCTGAGTTGGCCAAACCGGCCGAGCCCGTCGCCGAGCTGCAAAGCGCGTCACCCCAGGGTGCGTTGGTCAAACGCATGGCAATGCCTGCACCGATGCGTATGCAGGAGTCAGCCGCGATGGACTACCGCAGCGAACCCCGCGAGCAATACGAAAACCTGCCGGACAACCCGGTGCACCGTGTGGCTGAAACGCCGCTCTCCACCTTCAGCGTCGACGTCGATACCGGCAGCTACGCCAACGTCAGGCGTTTCCTCAACCAAGGCAGCCTGCCGCCCGAAGGCGCCGTGCGACTGGAGGAGATGGTCAACTATTTCCCCTACCACTACGCGCTGCCCACCGATGGCTCGCCTTTTGGCGTGACCACCGAAGTCGCCGCCACACCGTGGAACCCGCATACCCAGTTGCTGCGCATCGGCATCAAGGCGTCCGACCGCGCCGTGGCGCAATTGGCACCGGCCAACTTGGTGTTCCTGGTGGATGTGTCCGGCTCCATGGACCGCCGCGAAGGCTTGCCGCTGGTGAAAAGCACGCTGAAGTTGCTGGTGGATCAATTGCGCGACCAGGACCACGTTTCGCTGGTGGTGTATGCCGGTGAATCCCGAATAGTGCTCAAGCCCACCTCCGGGCGCGACAAGGCCAAGATCCGCAACGCCATCGACCAACTCACCGCCGGTGGCTCCACGGCGGGCGCGTCCGGTATCGAACTGGCCTACCAGATGGCCCGCGAAGGCTTTATCGACAAGGGTATCAACCGCATCCTGCTGGCCACCGACGGTGACTTCAACGTGGGCATCAGTGATTTCGACAGCCTCAAGCAAATGGCCGTCGAACAGCGCAAGAGCGGCGTGTCCCTCACCACCCTGGGCTTCGGTGTGGATAACTACAACGAACACCTGATGGAGCAACTGGCCGATGCCGGCGACGGCAACTACGCCTACATCGACAACCTGCGCGAAGCGCGCAAGGTGCTGGTGGATCAGCTCAGCTCGACCTTGGCCGTGGTCGCGCGGGATGTGAAGTTGCAGGTGGAATTCAACCCGGCGCGTGTCAGCGAATATCGCTTGCTGGGCTATGAAAACCGCGCCTTGAAGCGTGAGGATTTCAATAACGACAAGGTCGACGCCGGTGAGATTGGCGCAGGGCATACGGTCACGGCACTGTACGAAATTGTGCCGAAGGGCGAGAAGGGGTGGTTGGAGCCTCTGCGCTACACCACTGCGCCTCTGGCCGGGGATAAATCAGCAGAACTGGCGATGCTGCGCGTGCGCTACAAACCTGCTGCGGGCGGTGCCAGCCAACTGATCGAACGGCCCATCAGCCAGGAACCCTCCAAAGCCAGCGACGACCTGCGCTTTGCGGCGGCAGTGGCTGCCTTTGCCCAACAGCTCAAGAACGATGGCCGCTACACTGGCAGCATGAGCCTGCAGGACACCGCCGCACTGGCCCGCTCGGCCCGGGGCGATGACCCGTTCGGCTTGCGCAACGAGTTCGTGCAGCTGGTGGAGTTGGCCCAAAGCCTCAAACCCTGATCACAGCCATGACAACAATCAAATGTGGGAGGGGGCTTGCCCCCGATGGCGGTGTATCAGTATCAAGTGTGCTACTGACCCACTGCTATCGGGGGCAAGCCCCCTCCCACAGTTAGACCAGCTTCGGCTGATAAAAAGGAGTTCGCCCCCTACATGGCTGTTCCAGATGATCTACCCAGCGACGAATCGCTGCTGGCCCGCTACCGCACCGGCGACAGCGCCGCGTTCGAAGCCTTGTACGCGCGGCACCGCCAGGGCCTGTACCGATTCCTTGTGTCCTTGAGCAACAAGGCCGAACTGGCCGAGGAAATCTACCAGGAGACCTGGCTCAGCCTGATCCGCAGCGCCACCCAGCCACAAGGCCGGGCGAGTTTTCGCACCTGGCTGTTCCAGATCGCCCGCAACCGCCTGATCGACCACTGGCGCAAGCACGGCGTCCATAACCCATTGCACGACAGCTACGACGAACAATTGCATGCCCAGGCCGACGACAGCGCCGGCCCCGAGCAACAACTGAGCCTGAGCCGCGACCAGGCGCGGCTCGATGCCGCGCTGCAAGACCTGCCCGAAGACCAGCGCGAAGTCTTCCTGCTGCGCCTGCACGGCGACCTCGAAGTGCCGCAAATCGCCGCCCTCACCAACGCCCCGCTGGAAACCGTGAAAAGCCGCCTGCGTTACGCCCAGCAGAAACTGCGCCGCCTGCTGGCCGAGGAGATACCCGCATGATCGACTCCCGAAACACTCCAGATTCCGACGACGAATTGTTCCAGCACTATCGTCAACACAGCTCCGTCGAGCCGCCGGCGTCCCTCGACGCCTTCATCCTCAACGCCGCCCGCCGCGAAGCCCCGGCGCCGCAGCCGAACCTGTGGCAACGCTGGCTGCAAGCCTGCCAACGGCCGCGCTGGCAGATGGCATTCGCCACCGTTGCAGGGTTGGCCCTGATGATCGGCGTGGTGATGCGCTCGCCTGTGCCGCAGCCCGACATTTCCACCGCGACCTTCTCTGCGCTGCACGACGAAGCACCGCGCCCCGCGGCACCCGCGATGTCCGCGCCTGCCCCCGTGGCCCGAATGGCCGCCGCGCCCCAGGCAGAGAGCACGCAAGTCATGGGCTCGATGGCGGATGAGTCCAGCGCCAAATTCAGCAAGCGTGCGCCGGTAACGTTGCAGGAGGGGTTACAGGAGATCGTGAACCTGCGCCTGGCGGGGCACACCAAGGCGGCGGATGAGCAACTGCTGGTATTGCATGAGCGTTTTCCGCAGGAGGATTTGCCAGCGCTGTTGGAGGCGTTGCAAAAGCACTAGATCGATAATCGCAAAAAAGCCCCAGTTCGAAAGAACTGGGGCTTTTTTATGCCTGGCCGGGAAGCAAGCGCGTTTTGCCGCGGAGAATATCCCTAAGGTTATCTCACTGATTCGAATGATTTTTTTACGAAAATTTCGATGGAAGTAACCTTCTACGTACCGTTAATTAACCGTTACTCAACTGGTCACCGGCATGACGTCATATGCACTATCCCAGCAGCCCGTTGAAACAAGCCTACTGACCGGGCCTGCACGCAAAGAAGGAAAATACGAGGTTGTCCATGACCTCAAAACAATAACAAAACAATAAATGGCGAGGCATATACGATGACGATTCATCAACTCTGGGAATCAATTGTCGCGTTCTACGAACCGACACTGGAAATAATCAGCTTATGGGCCTTTGGGCTGCCTCTTTTCGTCACAGTGATCGCGGTGCTGTTCATCCTGTCGCAAAAGTGGCAGGGACCTCTGACCCTGCGCTCTCTAACTAACGCAGCCTTTCCCAAGGAGCAATACGACCACCCCTCATCGCGCGTGGATAGGTGGAACGGTATTATCCTGCTGATGCTCGGTTTTCCCCTTGTCGGTGTCATCGCCATCAATGGCATCGCCATCGCTGACAATGTTGGCGCTTATCTCACCACGGAGTTCGGCGCCCGGGATCCCGTGATCACGTCGACCTGGCTGCTCGTCTCGGTTCAGTTTCTAGTCTATTTCCTCAGTGTCGACTTCGTAGGGTATTGGGTGCATCGCTGGTGCCATACCAATGCACTGCTGTGGCATCTTCACAAACCTCACCATACCGCTGAAACACTCACGCCCTGGACGCTCTTCCGACAGCACCCCATCGAGTTTTTTGGCCTGAATATCATCCCGGCGATTTGCGGTGGCGCCTTCACCGGGTTGGTACTGTTTGCAACGGGGAGCCCCATTCACCCTGGCACGGTGGCAGCAGTCACCACCACGGCCTATATAGCGTTCTTCGTGATAGATGTGTTTTCCCACGTCCACCTGCCGATCTCCTACGGGTGGCTGAACAGGATCGTCTTGGCGCCGGTCATGCACAACCTTCACCACAGTATGGAACCCCATCACTGGGACAAGAACAACGCCGTCGTACTGACGCTTTGGGATTGGATGTTCGGAACACTCTACTTGCCCAAAAAGGGTGAGTCCTGGCGTTGGGGATGCAATGACGAAGAGTATGGCGCCAACAATCCGCACAACACCCTGAAGGGCTTCTATATCGATCCGTTCATCACACTTTGGCGTCACTTGAAGGAAGGCAAGAGCCCGAATCCATGAGGGCGCCGGACTGCTTGATAAACACCTCGAGCTTGAAGCACGCCAAGCAATCGCTGGCTCAATTCCCTGCAAGGAAATCAACATGGCACTGCAAGACAACCTTCATTGGCGCTATGCAACCAAAAGCTACAACGGCGACAAGGTGGCCCAGGAAAAGATCGACCCGATCCTGGAAGCCATACGCCTCGCCCCCAGCAGTTCGGGCCTGCAGCCGTTCAAAGTGTTGGTTATCACTAACCCCGAGTTGAAGGCACAGTTACAGCCGATCTGTGCTAACCAACAGCAAATCTCCCAAGCATCCCACGTATTGATTTTTGCTGCGTGGGATGAATATACGCCTGAGCGGGTCAACGCATTTTTTGAATACAGCAATGGGATACGCAAGCTGCCAGCCAGTGTCACGGATGATTACCGGCTATCGCTGCTCGACTCTTTTGGCAGCATGAGCAAGGAGCAGCAGTATTTCCACGCGTCCAAGCAATGCTACATCGCCTTGGGGTTCGCGCTGCTGGCGGCTGCTGAACTGGGTGTCGATGCCACGCCCATGGAAGGGTTCGACAACCAAGCGGTGAATGCGCTTCTGAGGCTTCCCGAACAAGGGTTGAACAGTGCTGTTCTCTTGGCCTTGGGCTACCGGGATACCGATAGCGATTGGCTGGTCACCCTCGAAAAGGTCCGGCGCGACAAGGCGGACCTTTTCGTGGACATTGCGTAGGGTCTATCCCTGACCGCAGTGGCTATTGAGCTGCTGCTTCGGTCTTGAGAGGTCTCGGCCTGGCTTCGCCACTGCCAGGCGAGGCCCCTCTCGCACGCCACATCTGACCGACGTCGAGCGGGCGGGCGATCAGCAACTCTGCCGATACATTCGATGGACCAAATGTGCGCACCTCGTACATCGCTTCGAAGGCTTCGCTGTTGCCGAGCTGGGTCTTCAAGCGACTCAGTTCGGCACTGTCCGATGCAATCTTTGCGGCTTCTACGAGTGCGGGATCCATAATGCCGGCAACGACGACGATGTGATTGCCTGCGGGGCCCGGAAAGCGCGCAACGTACGCGTAATCACGGCGCATGATTCTTTCCGTGGATGGTTCGGCCCAATCAGATTGAAATTGCTCGCCGCTCGCCCGATCCACAAGGGTATCGCCGCTGGCCGACAGCGAAAAACCGGAAAGATCGAAGAACGGCTCCCGCAGATCGCCAAGAGTGTCGAGTAAACCGACATAGACAATATCGTGATCGCTCAGCATCTGATTGGTGAAACGTGACGTCGTCACATCCTTGATCAGGCTTGAGTTGCCGGACCTCGTCGCGGCCAGGATGGGCGTCACCGAAACCAGCGCCGATGCGAGTCCACTCGGCAAGTGATAGGCGTTCATATCGATATACTTTTGGCCGATCCCAGGCATGCGCTGCTTGTACTGATTGAGAGCCTCGCTGGACGCGATGCTGGCGTCAGCGATCATTCGATGAATCGAACCGTCAGTGCCCTGTTCACCGAATACATAGAAATCGCCCGACACGATCAATAAAGGCGCTGGGCTCTGCGTCAGACCACTCCAGAGAATGCTCTCGATACGCGAATCACTGGGTGGCTTGCCTGCCAACCAGAGCCAGCATAGTGCGTTGAATGTGAGGAAAAGCGCAGCGCCGGCAAAATACCGCCAATCAAGGTCAAAGAAGCGTCGGCCCACAGGGTCGGAATACATGGCGTGCTCATCGGGAGCCGCGACGACCAGGCGATATTCGCCACGCGGCAGGACAAGCCGTTCGCCCCGCTCATCGGCGGGTGCAGCATCCAGCTTTTTGCGCAGCCGGTGAATATGCACACGAACCGTCGCATCTGCCGCCAGGTCCACACTGGTGGATCGACCAAACACGGCGAGTGCAATCTCGACCTCTTTGGTTGCGGTTGCCGTCAGTGATCGCTCGAGGAGAAACTCGAAAAGACGAATGACCTGCCGCGATTTACCGAGCGCACCACTCTTTAGAATTCTTTGCGCGTGCGCCGCGAGCCGATGTTCCTCGTCAATTTCCTGCGGCTTATCCATTTCACACCCTCACTGCGCCCGTTGCCATTGAAGACAGGGCCAATACCCTGGCGCTCCTCCAGAATACGGATGCGATGGACAATGGTCGCGCGGTATAAACCGGGGATACGGTTTACAGGTTAATACGCATGATCAGGAGGTAACGGATCATGGCCTGATCTCCTCGGTTCAGGCTCGATGAGTTCGACCCCAGCATAGGCGGCGGGTCGTGTGCATCCGTATCCCAAATTGGCACTTAGCCGTGATCTTTGGGAGCCGACGTTGGCGTTGCTCTGATCGTCAGAAACAAGAAAGCCCGCACGGCGCTGGCTGCTGGGGCGTTTTGCCCCGTTTCACGCTGGCTGAAAAAGCCTTCTTGGCTTGTCGCTCTATCCTCGACGAACGGTAACGTCATCGTGACAAACTCGCCCAAGGGCAAAGGTGTGGTCATCAACACCAATGCTTTGACGCATCAGTCCATAAGTGCCCCGATTATCTCGTTCCTCACTTTTGAGCAGCCATCGCCACACTTTTGCGGCGATGGTGCTGGCGCCGTGTGACAGTTCCACCACACAGAGGCGTTCTTGCCACTCCCCTCCGCCAGCAGCACCCCGGATCAGGGTAGTGTTCATTCGGGTGCATTCATTTTACGTATTAGCCCGACCAGATGTATTACCGGACCAGACTTCCTCGATGCTGGGGTTTGGCTCCTGCTGAGGCGCGATAAGATTTGGTGATGCTATAGCTCCTCGACTTGGTAGGGGCTCGACACCCTCTCGTCGAGCACCTTTCAGATCTACTGTGAAGACTTCAAAATCGAAGGCTATAATCGCGCCATGCTAAATCCAACCGAAATACGACCTCTCCTTAAGCAATGGATCACGAGAGTGATGCCCCATGATGCTCAGGATGTCTTCATTGAAGAGCTTTGCTTTATCGATAAGGCTAGGCGGGCTGACCTCGTTCATGCCAACGGGAAGTTGAGTGCGTTTGAGATAAAGTCTCACGCGGATACTTTGAGTAGGTGGGGAGGTCAGCAAGAAGCTTATTTAGCCTGTTTTGATGAAGTATGGCTTTGCTGCCATTCGAAACACTTAGTTAAGGCGCTAGAAGTCTCTATCCCCACTGTAGGAATACTGGTAGTAGACGATTATTCAGGAATGGCGATGGTGAGAAGCGCTAAGTCGAGTAGATCGCAGGATAAATTCCATTTGACTGGTTTTTTATGGCGGGACGAGCTCGACTCTCTGGCTAAGAGCTTCGGTATCAATGTTCGCGGGAAAGATCTGATTAAGGATGTGCGCCATAAAGTTAGCGACGCACTTCCTCTGGCAGATATTAGAGCTTGCGTTTTGCGAACTCTTAAGAGTCGATATTCTTAGATAAGGTCGTCAAAATCTAATTCGTCAAACTCTTCGTTAGCGTCGTCGGTTATAGATAAAATCATTGCGCAGATATGCTGATTGATTCTATAACCGTTCCATGTTCCATTGTTGCCGTATCCAGTAGAGGTTGCGACAATTCGGGAGTACTCACGAGTGGCCCAACAGAAATCATCACCATGATAACCTGGTAGGTTTCTAACCTCTTGTGCTATTTCGATATAATTTGCAAATTCTTTATTTCCACCTTTCCGTCTTTGCCACCATTCCGTGGGAGTGTAATAACAACCGAATGGTAGTACTGGCATCCCTGGAATGTACTCCATAGGTGCGGTTGGGTTGGTTGCCGCGTAGTCGCCGTATGTGGGGCTAGGATTTATGCCGTTGCGGTCAATGTTTGACTGCCAAGCGACGTCATAACAAGCAGAAGATCGAGAGGTGTTAGACGCTGGTTTGTCGATAGGGAATGAAGTGCTAAGCAGTACTATGCTTTGTAAGTTGTAAGCATTGAGCTGTTTCACTGAATGGTTGAATTCGGAGCCTGCTGCCGTACTTGTTGGTGAGGTTGCCCCGAAATCTAGTATCACATGCGCGAAGTTAGGCAGATTTAGTGAGTCTAGAATTGATAAAAGTCTGGCCCAAGAAGCAGGGGTAGGTTTTTCAGGGCAGAAGACTCGAATTGCAATTTGGTTGAAGTTTCGCTCTGCAGAAAGAGCCAGCTGAATAACGTCTCTTTGCGGATCATCGTCGGTCCATGAAATAACTGGGATTATTTGATTATTTGTTTGTTGAGTGTTTAGAAAAAACTGCTGTTTATTTTCAAAGGCGTCACTAGCATTATGAAGGTCGTTGCCTCCAATGAAATCCTCTGCAACATCTTTTCTCACTCTAGATATATCTAGGAAAAATGGATGATCAGTCCAGTTTGCCAAAAATGTTTGTAAGTGTCGGTCGTCATCTCCTCTCATGTCCAAGAGAGGAGTAAACACGTCTCTCCTTTCAGGCTCTAAATTGATGAGAGCTTTTATATCGTTTTGCCCTACCCTTAAGCATGCTACGTATTGCATGTCGCGCTCCTTGCATTTTATTAGGAAAATTTGACTATTGGAGGCAGTAATTAAAATTTCAGCGTGCCCCAAAGGATCCTGAGAGGTGTTCGTTTTTTTGAATAACTTATTTTAACGTTACGTCCTGCGTGGCAATCATTGATGCTAGCCCATTGCTGGCAAAAAGCCAGTCTTGCTGAGTTTTGCGATCAGCAGTTTGGCGAGGTGGCAAGGCGAACAGTTTCTGGTTCTGGTCCATATTTTACTGGTCGTCCCCTCTGGTGAATATTTGACGAGCATCATTCGCCAGCACGCAGCCTTTTACGCTGGGGGTAGCGTATTGCTTGCGCTGGGGGAAATTCAGACGAGACCCATTGGCGATAATCCGTCTAGGGCCTGTCTAGTATTGCCTGGCGCACTAAGGATTTGTCTGACCCGGTATCTCACCACCCCATCGCGCCACGATATTGATCGAGCATCCACCTTGACGGCTGCCTCTCCAGTTAGGCAAGGCTGGTGCTGGTCAGGCGAACCGAATACTCGCAAGGCCTTGTCCTGTGTGGCTTACAGCGCTCAAACCGCTGATGACGCCGGATAAATCCGTCAAGACCTGTCAAGAATTTCGTCAAGGCTGGTCATGAATGAGTACACGAAGGGAAGATATATGGAGAGGCAAGGAGATATAGCCAGAAACAAGAAAACCTGCACGGGGCGGCTTCTTAGAGTGTTTCGTAGACCGTCTGAGACAGCCCGAGACTGCTATATGGTGCCCCGGCGTCGTTTGAACTGGAGGCTTTTTGTGTCGGTTTATAATGGGATGGCCGGTAGTGTTTCGGTTAGGCATACACGTGGGCATACACGGCGCAGCGTACTGCTTCCTTTCATATTCATTGAGGGCGCTAGATTTAGCCACGATGACGAACAACTGCGGGCGCACCCTGGTAATTCCCCGCACTACGCATCCAACGCTGTTCGTCGCAAAAGTAATGGGCTAGGAAGATCGTTTCACCGAGGCTCGTAGGATTAAGTGTGCAAACCTCAACAGCCTTCGACCCACTTCCCGTATGCGCTCGTCCCCATCTTCTCAATATCTGGAAAAACGCCTGTCTCGACAGATTGGAAAAAGGCGAGGCAATGACTCCAATCAGAGTTGCTGGGCTCTTCCACTACCCAGCAGTCGTAACCCAATGACTTCCAGTCAAGGAAAGGGTCCGAATTGGATGCCCGCAGGAGTTCCTCAGCAATCCGTTCTGTCCAAGCTATTGCCTCTCCCAACGTGGGGGCCGTGACGTAAACGCCGGTGGATGACTCGCAGTCTTCAATGATGCCTTTTTGAAACAACTCCCAGCGTTCGGGCTCGTGGTAAGTGAAGCCTATTAGGAATTTATTCATGTTGAGTCCTTGTGGTTCCATCGCCACTAGCATCGCTATCGTGCTTTCGCGGACTTTAGTAATTGGGTGAACCTGGAAATCGCAAGATGTATGTCATCTTGGGTATCTCCGTCCCACTCCTCAACCGTTTCCAGCTCGGCTCGTAACCTGGCAATACGCTGTTCGATCTCTACAATTTCAGAGGCTCCGCATTGCTTAGCGATTGCTTGCCAATCCTCATCAGAGATTTTTTCTTGAACAGATAAGCCCGACTTTGCATTTTCTATCAGCTTCTGAAGGTTACTCATCTGTGGCCTCGGGCAGGTTGTGATAAAAGTCGCTGGGGACCCTGAGAGTATCTTGAGGACACGGGGCATGAAACCTGCGGGATCGAGTTAATGGGAGGCGTGGGGAGTTTGCTGGAAGCATTTATTGACGAAGAAGCTCAGATCCCAAAATGCAAAAAAAGCCCCAGGCCTTTCGACCTGGGGCTTTCTCATTGTATCTGGTGCACCCGGCGGGATTCGAACCCACGACCCCTGCCTTCGGAGGGCAGTACTCTATCCAGCTGAGCTACGGATGCTTGTGCGGGCGACATCATACCCATGTCGACCTTGGGCGTCCATGCTGGTCTTTGGGCGTTCAAGCGTAGGAATTCGCTGCATAAAGGCCCTAGGCCGGGCGCCACCCATCGGAAGGGCAGAATCCGGGCCAACGACGCTGATCAGAAAGATCGACTAAAAGCGCCGTTTTCGTTCTTTTTTTCGAACAGACTATTGCCCTGTACCCCCATTGATCCTAGGATTCGTTTGAGATTTCAAACGCTCTGTCTCCCGCGCGCTATTCACGCTATCCCGCGTGCTGGGGCTGATTTCCCTGACGGCAGCCCACAAGGCGCCTTTCAACAACTCTAATTCGCTCCGCGTGCGCGCGGTGCTGTTAAGGAAACCCGACATGCAGCTCAAAGATACCCAGTTGTTCCGCCAGCAAGCCTTTATCGATGGCGCTTGGGTCGATGCGGACAACGGTCAGACCATCAAGGTCAACAACCCGGCCACGGGCGAGATTCTTGGCACCGTGCCGAAGATGGGCGCCGCTGAAACCCGCCGCGCCATCGAAGCCGCCGACAAGGCGCTGCCGGCCTGGCGTGCACTGACCGCCAAGGAGCGCGCGAATAAGCTGCGCCGTTGGTTCGAACTGCTGATCGAAAACCAGGAAGACCTCGGTCGCCTGATGACCCTCGAGCAAGGCAAGCCACTGGCCGAAGCCAAGGGTGAAATAGTCTACGCCGCCTCCTTTATCGAGTGGTTCGCCGAAGAAGCCAAGCGCATCTACGGCGATGTGATCCCGGGCCACCAGCCGGACAAGCGCCTGATCGTGATCAAGCAGCCGATCGGCGTGACCGCCGCGATCACCCCGTGGAACTTCCCGGCCGCGATGATCACCCGTAAAGCCGGCCCGGCCCTGGCCGCCGGTTGCACCATGGTGATCAAGCCTGCTTCGCAAACCCCGTTCTCGGCCCTGGCCCTGGTTGAACTGGCGCACCGTGTCGGTATCCCGAAAGGCGTGTTGAGCGTGGTCACCGGCAGTGCCGGCGACATCGGCGGTGAGCTGACCAGCAACCCGATCGTGCGTAAATTGTCCTTCACCGGCTCGACCGAAATCGGTCGCCAGTTGATGGCCGAATGCGCCAAGGACATCAAGAAAGTTTCCCTGGAATTGGGCGGTAACGCCCCGTTCATCGTGTTCGACGACGCCGATCTGGATAAGGCCGTCGAAGGCGCGATCATCTCCAAGTACCGCAACAACGGCCAGACCTGCGTCTGCGCCAACCGCCTGTACATCCAGGACTCGGTGTACGACGCGTTCGCCGAGAAGCTGAAAGTGGCGGTGGCCAAATTGAAGATCGGCAACGGTCTGGAAGAAGGCACCACCACTGGCCCGCTGATCGACGAGAAAGCCGTGGCCAAGGTGCAGGAACACATCGCTGACGCCCTGAGCAAAGGCGCCAAGCTGCTGGCCGGTGGCAAAGTGATGGAAGGTAACTTCTTCGAGCCGACCATCCTGGTCGACGTGCCGAAAGACGCTGCCGTGGCGAAGGAAGAAACCTTCGGCCCACTGGCGCCGTTGTTCCGCTTCAAAGACGAAGCCGAAGTGATCGCGATGTCCAACGACACCGAGTTCGGCCTGGCGTCCTACTTCTATGCCCGCGACCTGGGCCGTGTGTTCCGTGTGGCTGAAGCCCTGGAATACGGCATGGTTGGCGTCAACACCGGGTTGATCTCCAACGAAGTGGCGCCGTTCGGCGGCATCAAGGCCTCGGGCCTGGGCCGTGAAGGCTCCAAGTACGGGATCGAGGATTACCTGGAAATCAAATACCTCTGCCTGGGCATCTGACCCGGCAAGAGATTGCAGCAAACGCAAAGGGCACGAGAGCGCTGACCCTTTGCGTGTTCCATCGCGTAATTCGTAGTGGCCGGGAAAGCTGTGGCAGTCGATCATCGCATGCTGCCGTAGTTGCCTCCCCGCCACGTATTCCTTGGACCACGCCACCCGATGAGTGGCGAATGAGGACTTTATGAGCAAGACCAACGCATCCCTGATGAAACGCCGCGAAGCCGCTGTACCGCGCGGTGTTGGCCAGATTCACCCGATCTTCGCCGAATCCGCGAAGAACGCCACCGTGACCGACGTTGAAGGTCGCGAGTTCATCGATTTCGCCGGCGGTATCGCCGTGCTGAACACCGGCCACGTGCACCCGAAGATCATCGCCGCTGTGACCGAGCAACTGAACAAGCTGACTCACACCTGCTTCCAGGTATTGGCCTATGAGCCTTACGTGGAACTGTGCGAGAAAGTGAACGCCAGGGTCCCAGGCGATTTCGCCAAGAAAACCCTGCTGGTCACCACCGGTTCCGAAGCTGTGGAAAACGCCGTGAAAATCGCCCGCGCCGCCACGGGCCGTGCCGGCGTGATCGCCTTCACCGGCGCCTACCACGGCCGCACCATGATGACCCTGGGTCTCACCGGTAAAGTCGTGCCTTACTCGGCCGGCATGGGCCTGATGCCAGGCGGCGTGTTCCGCGCTCTGTTCCCGAACGAATTGCATGGTGTGAGCGACGACGACGCCATCGCCAGCATCGAACGCATCTTCAAGAACGATGCCGAGCCGCGTGATATCGCTGCCATCATCATCGAGCCGGTGCAGGGCGAAGGCGGTTTCTACGTCGCGCCGAAATCCTTCATGAAGCGCCTGCGCGAACTGTGCGACAAGCACGGCATCCTGCTGATCGCCGACGAAGTGCAAACCGGCGCCGGCCGTACCGGTACTTTCTTCGCCATGGAACAGATGGGCGTTGCCGCCGACCTGACCACCTTTGCCAAATCCATCGCCGGCGGCTTCCCGCTGGCCGGTGTGTGCGGCAAGGCCGAATACATGGACGCCATCGCGCCAGGCGGCCTGGGCGGCACCTACGCCGGTAGCCCGATCGCTTGCGCAGCTGCGCTGGCGGTGATGGAAGTGTTCGAAGAAGAGCACCTGCTGGACCGCTGCAAGGCAGTTGGCGAGCGTCTGGTGACCGGTCTCAAAGCCATCCAGGCCAAGTACCCGGTGATCGGCGAAGTACGTGCCCTGGGCGCGATGATCGCGGTCGAGCTGTTCGATGACGGCGACACCCACAAGCCAAATGCGGCGGCTGTTGCTTCCGTGGTGGCCAAGGCGCGTGACAAGGGTCTGATCCTGCTGAGCTGCGGCACCTACGGCAACGTGTTGCGCGTACTGGTCCCGCTGACTTCGCCGGACGAACAGTTGGACAAAGGCCTGGCGATCATCGAAGAGTGCTTCTCCGAGCTGTAAGAGAAAGTTGACCTGTTCGACAGAAAAAACCCGCTTCGGCGGTTTTTTTTACGCCCATTGCCGCACATTCAGGTCGTGTTCATTGTACGTAGGCGGCTCCATTGACTAAGGTTGCAAGCATTGCCGATGGAGCGTGCTGGATGACTGCTGTTGATTTACCCGCTGTACCCCGCGTGTTGATTGCCGAGGCGGACCCTTGGTCGCGGGACCTGCTCAAGCAAGTGCTGTTGAATGTGCGCTGCGATGCGCGGCTGGATGTGTGTGCGGACGGGCAGCAAGCGGCGACCCTGCTGCGAGATAAGGCCTATGACCTGATCCTGGCCGATTGGGAGTTGCCCGGTATCGATGGCCTGAGCCTTCTGCGCAGTGTGCGCCATAAGCGCCGCTCGCCGCTTCTGCCGTTCATTCTGCTGAGCAGTCGCAATGA
The DNA here is from genome assembly GCF_024584605.1 of Pseudomonas extremorientalis. Lineage (NCBI taxonomy): Bacteria > Pseudomonadati > Pseudomonadota > Gammaproteobacteria > Pseudomonadales > Pseudomonadaceae > Pseudomonas > Pseudomonas extremorientalis. Next base: position 203,054 of record NZ_CP089519.1, read on the forward strand.
CAGCGCCAGCGTGCGCGAAGCCTTGCCCCTGGCGCCCACGGCGTACCTGACCAAACCCTTGAACATGGAAGGCCTGACCCAGCGCCTGCAGGACCTGCTGCTCAACGAAGGCGAAACGGTGTACTGCGAGATCCCACCGCTGGCGCCCGGCATGACCTTGCCAGTGTTTCTCGAGCGGCGCCGCGAAGTGTGCGATGGCGCGCCCTTGCGGGTCGATGTGAAAGCCGCCGTGCAACACAGCCTCGGGCCGGAAAGCCTTGACCTCAAGCATCTGGAAGACCAGGTGCGCATGGACCCGCAAATCACCGCCGTGCTCATCGCCGCTGCCAACAGTGCAGGCCATCACGGCGCACCGGTGCAGACCCTGCCCGGCGCCCTGCACAAGCTGGTGCCGGGGCAAAGCATGAACCTGATCCTCGGGCTGGCGCTCAAGCACAACGTGGTACTGAGCGACCCGGCGCTGGTCGCCTACGCCGAGCGGCACTGGCAATTATCCCAGGACACCGCTGACTACGCCCGGCGCCTGGCCCGCATGCTGGAGCTGGATCACGAGCGCTGCTACAGCGCGGGTATCCTCCATCGGCTGGGCGACCTGGCGCTGTTACGCTGCCTGGAGGACTGGCGCCAGGGTGGCGGCGAGCTGGATGACGAAGCGATTGGCGAATCCCTCTACACCTTTGGCGCCGCCTACGGCTCGGCACTGCGCGCGCGTTGGCGTTTGCCGCTGGAGCTGCGCCAGTTGATTGCGGCGATCTACTCGCTGGAGGGCGGTGTGTATGCGCGGGATGCGCTGGTGGTGAACCTGGCGGCGCAGATGGCGCGTTTGACTGAACATGAAGGTTTGGAAGAGCTGGCGGCGGGCAAGACGGCGCGATTGCTCAAGCTGGGCTTTTCGGAGCTGACTCGAGTACGCAAATCCTAATGTGGGAGGAGGCTTGCCTCCGATGGCAGTGTATCAGTCACCCATGTGCTGGCTGACCCCCTGCTATCGGGGGCAAGCCCCCTCCCACATTTGAGCAGTGTCGACTCCTAGCCCGCGATCACACGGTTCTTGCCCAGGCGCTTGGCCTCGTACATGGCCGCATCGGCACGGGCGAACAGACTGTCCAGGGTCGAGTCGCGCTCGGTGAGGCTGGCAAGGCCCTGGCTGATGGTCACGCTGAAAGCCTGGCCTTCGTAGCTGAAGCTCAGCTCCTGGATCTCCCGGCCCAGGCGCTCGGCCACTTGCAACGCCATCTCCGGCGCACAACCAGGCAGTACGGCGGCGAACTCTTCGCCACCGATGCGTCCGAACAGGTCGCCACGGCGCAGCACCCCTCGACCGCTCTCGGCGATACGCCGCAGTACCTGGTCGCCCTCCAGGTGGCCGTAGCTGTCGTTGATGTCCTTGAAGTCATCGATATCCAGCAGCAAAAAGGCCAGCGGGGCACCTTGTGCGCAGGCACTGTCGAAGGCCTGGTTGGCGCATTCGAAGAAGTGCCGGCGGTTGCTGCTCTGGGTCAGCACGTCGGTGGTGGCGAGGCGGTGCAGCTCCAGCTCCATCTGTTTCTTTTCGGTGATGTCTTCGGCCATGCCCACCACGATCAGTGGCTCGCCGGGCTCGACCTGCTGGTTGATGTAGCACTTGTCGCTCAACCAGCGAATCTGCCCGTCGGCGGTGATGATGCGGTACTCGCGGTCTTCCACGGCGCCCTGTTCCAGCACGCGGGCCAGGCTGTGTTCGGCGTAGTCGAGGTCTTCGGGGTGGATACTGTTGCGCCACTCCCGGTGGTCGGCCAGCAGCAGGCCGGCAGAGCGCCCGAAGACGCGTTCGTAGGCGGGGCTCACATACAGCACGCGGCGGGTTTCCCAATCGATGGCCCACAGCACAGCATTCACGCTGACCAGCATTGAGCTCAGCAATTGCTCACGTTCGCTCAGTCGCTCGACTTCGCCCTGGGCATGCACCAGCGCCAGCAGGGTCGCCGCCGCTGCTGGGCGGGGATGCTCAGCTGCAGGCGCGTCGATTAAGGAGGACTTTTCGTGAACCATCGGCACAACTCTCTCTGGGCGCGCCGCAAACAGGAGCAGCGGTCACTACAAGGGGCCACCATGATGGCGAAGTGTTCATTGAGAGAGGCGAATTGCAGTGAAGTTCCGTCAACAGGACCGATTGCCGGTGCCCGGTAAATGACGCCAAAAAGCCGATAGGTGGGAGGGCAAGCCCTCCCACCGCAGCATCAGACTGCCGCAGGACGCAGCGAATAAGTCTTCAATTGGTGCGCAAAATCCCGCAGGGACTGGATGCCGCTGGCCTCGGCTTCATGCACCCATTCCTTGATGGCCGCCAGCATATCGTGGCCATTGGAGCTGGTCTTGAGCCATATCTGCTGCAGCGCCAGGCGCTTTTCGTAGATCACTTTCAGTGCATGGCTGTGTTCAAGCATGCTCTGGATGCGCACGTGATGGCGGTCATCCAGCAAGCTGGTTTCCCGCGACAGCAGGCGCTTGGCGCGGTGGAATTGATGGCGCACCGAGTGATCGACCTTTTCCAGCTCCTGCTTGACCAGCGGGCCGATCACCAACTTGCGGTACTGGGCCATGATCTGGAAACGATTGTTGAGGATCGCCATGGCGGTATCCATGTCCAGGTGGCCCTTGCCTTCCACGCGGTGGGCGATGGGGGCGACACGCTGCACCTTGGCCAGGCGCAGGAAGCTGAACACCTTGATCCACGCCCAGCCCAGGTCGAACTCCCACTTCTTCACCGACAGTTTGGCGGAGTTGGGGTAGGTATGGTGATTGTTATGCAGCTCCTCGCCGCCGACGATGATGCCCCACGGCACCAGGTTGGTGGCCGCGTCACGGCATTCGAAGTTGCGATAGCCCACGGCATGCCCCAGGCCGTTGATCACGCCGGCGGCCCAGAAGGGAATCCACATCATCTGGATCGCCCAGATGGTGATGCCGATGGTGCCGAACAGCAGCAGGTCGATCACCCCCATGATCGCCACGCCCAGCAGCGGGTAGGGGGTGTAGAGCTTGCGTTCGATCCAGTCGTCCGGGCAGTTCTTGCCGTAGATACGCAGGGTCTCTGGGTTTTCGGCCTCGGCGCGGTACAGCTCGGCGCCTTTGCGCAACACGGTGGACAGGCCCTTGATGACCGGGCTGTGCGGGTCGTCGACGGTTTCGCATTTGGCGTGGTGCTTGCGGTGGATGGCAGTCCACTCGCGGGTGTTCTGCGCCGTGGTCAGCCACAGCCAGAAGCGGAAGAAATGTTTCAGGCCGGCATTGAGCTCCAGGGAGCGATGGGCTGAATAACGGTGCAGATAGACCGTGACCCCAACAATGGTCACGTGGGTCATCAACAGCGTGACTGCCACCAGTTGCCAGGCTGACAGGTCAAGAAAACCGTTGTACCACATAGGCTGTATGGCCCTCAGATAAAGAAAAGAACAGCTCACGCATTATCACTAAGCCTACAGAGAAAACCAGCCGCCCTTTCAGATAGGAGTGACTGGATGTTTCTTATTCTATAATCCGCAGCCTTTGTAGGGCGATTCTGTTTTTTTGGTAAGGATTACTGAACATATGCCGTTTTCATACCGAGGTGCCCTGCGTGTGGGGCTGGTATACCTGCTGGTTTCCATTGCGTGGCTCCAGCTCAGCAACCACTTATTGATCAGCTTTCTCGATGAACCGTGGGAGTTGGGACGCTGGCTGCAAGTGCGTGGCTATGTGTGGGTGGCCTTCAGCGCCTTGGCGATTTACCTGATGTGCGCCCGATTTGCGCGTGCCAGCCAGCTTCAGCAACCGTTGAAGGAAAACCGCGAACGCCTGCGCCAGGCCGCCGCCGTGTTCGACTGCACCCGCGAAGGCGTGCTGGTCACCGACGCGCAGGGGCTGATCGTGCATGTGAACCGGGCCTTCATGGCGATCACCGGCTACAGCCGCGAAGACGTCATGGGCCAGCAGCCCAGCCTGTTCAAGTCCGGGCGCCATTCGTCGCATTTCTACCAGCAGATGTTCCAGAGCCTGGAGCGCACCGGCGAATGGAGCGGTGAAATCTGGAACCGGCGCAAAAGCGGCGAAATTTACCCCCAGTGGCAAACCATTCGTGTGATCCACGATGACCAGGGCCACGTCAGCCATTACGTCGCGGTATTTTCCGATATCAGCGCCATCAAGGACTCCGAGCACGAGTTGGCTCACCTCGCCCATCACGACCCGCTGACCGACCTGCCCAACCGCCTGCTGTTCACCGACCGTGCCGAACAGGCGCTGGCTTCGGCACAAATCCACAAGCGTGGTTGCGCCTTGCTGTTGCTGGACCTGGACCACTTCAAGATCATCAATGACAGCCTGGGCCATAACATTGGCGACCAGTTGCTCAAGCTGGTCGGCGAACGGCTCAAGGCGCTGTTCGGCCCAGGCGTGACCCTGGCGCGGCTGGGTGGGGATGAGTTCGCCGTGCTGGTGGAAAGTTGTCCACAGGTGGCGCAAGCGGCCAGTTTGGCGCAACGCATGCTGGATGCGATGAAGCAACCGTTCATCTTCGACGGCCATCAGCTGTTTATCAGCGCCAGCATTGGCATCAGCCTGTTCCCCAACGACGCCCTGAGCGCCGAACAGCTGTTGCGCAACGCCGATTCCGCGCTGTTCAAGGCCAAGAGTGCCGGCCGCGAAAGCTATGCCTTGTACACCGAAGAACTGACCGCCCATGCGCAGAACCGGGTGGAGATCGCCAGTGAGCTGCGCCGTGCCCTTGAACAGCAGGAGCTGTGCGTCTACTACCAGCCGGTGCACGACCTGCAGGGCAGCCGCCTGATCGGCGTCGAAGCGCTGGTGCGCTGGCAGCACCCGGAGCGCGGTCTGGTGCCGCCGGGCGAGTTCATCCCGATTGCCGAGCGCACCGGGTTGATTGCCGATATCGACGCCTGGGTGATGGACAAGGCCTGTCGGCAGATGTGCCAATGGCTGGCCGATGAGGTGCCGCTGAGTTTTATCGCCATCAACGTCTCCAGCCGCCTGTTTGCCCGGCGCGAGTTGTACGAGCAGGTCGCACAGGTGCTGCACGACACGGGTCTGGATCCCGCCTGCCTGGAACTGGAAGTCACCGAAAGCGCGGTGATGGATGACCCTGAAATGGCCCTGGAACAACTGCATCGTCTGCGCGAGCTGGGTTTGCGCCTGGCAATCGATGATTTTGGGACCGGTTATTCCTCGCTGTTGCGCCTCAAGCGCTTGCCGGTGCAGAAGCTCAAGATCGATCAGGGCTTCGTTGCCGGTTTGCCATGGGACGAGGACGATGCAGCGATCGTGCGCGTGGTAATCGCCCTGGCGAAAAGCATGGGCATGCAGGTGCATGCAGAGGGAATCGAGCAGGTTGAACAGGCGCGGTTTCTGCTGGATCAGCAGTGCGATATGGGGCAGGGGTATTGGTTTGGCCGGCCGGTGCCTGCTCATGAAATCGACTGGAACCGGGCCCCCCCAATCCAGCATTGAAACGCACTCGACATGTGGGAGGGGGCTTGCCCCCGATAGCGGTGCATCAGCCCCCCATTGGTTGACTGACACTCCTTCATCGGGGGCAAGGCCCCTCCCACATTTGAAAGCAATCTGCGCGCAACCCCACGTCCCACCAGAAAATTCTTTCTGGTTATATAAACATTCTTAAATAGTATTTTTAAGAATATCCGCGCTTATCTACTATCGCCCTCACGCCGCAAGCAGTGCCGCCACTGCCAGGCACTATTCATTTCAGGAGCGAGACCATGAGCGCATCTCTACGTAGCGTCGACGGCCAGGACGAAGCAGCCATTTTGCGTGAGATCCAGAGCGCCTTGCGCGATCTGCGGTTTGGCGCGGTGGAAATCACCGTGCACAACGCCCAAGTGGTACAGATTGAACGCAAGGAAAAATTCCGCCTGCAGAACCCGGGTAACAAACCGAGCTGAGCAAGAACGGCGATAGACCCGCAACTATAAAAAAAGCCAACACCCAAAGAATTTCAGGAGCTTCTATGTCGTCGATTCGCCGTTACGCCCTGGCCGCCCTGGCCAGCGCCGTGTTTGCAGGTTCCGCGGTTGCCAAGGACTACGAGTTGCTCAACGTCTCGTACGACCCTACCCGTGAGCTGTACCAGGACTACAACGCTGAGTTCACCAACTACTGGAAACAGGCCCACCCGGGTGACAACGTCAAGATCCAGCAATCCCACGGTGGTTCGGGCAAGCAGGGCCGTGCCGTGATCGATGGCCTGCGCGCCGACGTGGTCACCCTGGCCCTGGCCGGTGATATCGACGAAATCGCCAAGCTGGGCAAGACCCTCCCGGAAAACTGGCAGACCCGCCTGCCGGACGCCAGCACCCCGTACACCTCGACCATCGTGTTCCTGGTGCGCAAGGGCAACCCAAAAGGCATCAAGGATTGGGGCGACCTGATCAAGAAAGACGTGTCCGTGATCACCCCGAACCCGAAAACCTCCGGCGGCGCCCGCTGGAACTTCCTCGCCGCCTGGGCCTATGGCCTCAAGGCCGGCGGCAGCGAAGCCAAGGCCCAGGAATACGTGAAGGAGCTGTTCAAGCACGTGCCGGTGCTGGACACCGGTGCTCGCGGCTCGACCATCACCTTCGTCAACAACGGTCAGGGTGACGTGTTGCTGGCCTGGGAAAACGAGGCGTTCCTGGCACTGAAGGAAGACGGTGGCGCCGACAAGTTCGACATCGTCGTGCCGTCCCTGTCCATCCTCGCCGAACCACCGGTTGCCGTGGTCGACAAGAACGCCGAGAAAAAGGGCAACACCGAAATCGCCACTGAATACCTGAAACACCTGTACAGCCCGGCCGGCCAGGAGATTGCGGCGAAGAACTTTTACCGCCCACGCGATGCAAAAGTGGCCGCCAAATACGCCCAGCAGTTCCCGAAACTGGACCTGGTGACTATCGACAAAGACTTCGGCGGCTGGAAAACTGCCCAGCCGAAATTCTTCAACGACGGTGGCGTGTTCGACCAGATCTACACGGCGCAGTAAGCCAAAATACCTGTAGGGGCTCGCTTTTCTGTGGGAGCTGGCTTGCCTGCGATAGCATCACTGCGGTGTGACTGATACACCGTGGTGCCTGCATCGCGGGCAAGCCCGGCTCCCACAGAAAAGCGCGCTCCTACAGTGGTTTCTACCCTTTGACCAAGGACTCTTATGTCGCGTCGTATCTCCCCCGTCATACCCGGCTTCGGGCTGACGCTGGGCTACACCGTGGTGTACCTCAGCCTGATCGTACTCATCCCCCTGGCGGCGATGTTTGTACACGCCGCTCAACTCACCTGGGATCAGTTCTGGAACATCATCTCCGCACCGCGTGTGCTGGCGGCGTTGCAACTGAGCTTCAGCACCGCGCTGTACGCAGCGTTGATCAATGGCGTGATCGGCACGCTGCTGGCCTGGGTGCTGGTGCGCTACACCTTCCCCGGCCGCAAGGTCATCGATGCGATGATCGACTTGCCGTTCGCGTTACCCACCGCTGTTGCCGGCATCGCACTGACCGCGCTGTACACGCCTAACGGCCTGGTCGGTCAGTTCGCCGCCGACCTGGGCTTCAAGATCGCCTACACCCCGCTGGGTATCACCCTGGCGCTGACCTTCGTCACCCTGCCGTTCGTGGTGCGCACGGTGCAGCCGGTGTTGGCCGATATCCCCCGGGAAGTCGAAGAAGCCGCCGCCTGCCTGGGCGCCAAGCCGTTGCAGGTGTTCCGTCACATCCTGGTGCCGGCGCTCCTGCCCGCCTGGTTGACCGGTTTCGCGTTGGCGTTTGCCCGTGGTGTCGGTGAGTACGGTTCGGTGATTTTCATTGCCGGCAACATGCCGATGAAAACCGAGATCCTGCCGTTGCTGATCATGGTCAAGCTCGACCAGTACGACTACCGCGGCGCCACATCCATTGGCGTATTGATGCTGGTGGTTTCCTTTGTCCTGCTGCTGCTGATCAACCTGTTGCAGCGGCGCATCGAACGTCCATAAGGAGGCGCGGAACATGTCCCAATCGTCTATTTCCGCCGCGTCCTCGGCCAACGCTGCCCGCCGTGGCAGCGCCGCGTCGCGACGCATCCTGATCGGCCTTGGCTGGCTGGTGTTCGCCCTGTTCCTGCTGTTGCCGCTGTTTATCGTGGTGACCCAGGGCCTGAAGAACGGCCTCGGCGCATTCTTCACCGCGATCCTCGAACCGGACGCGCTGTCGGCGCTGAAACTCACGGTGATCGCCGTGGTGATCTCGGTGCCGCTCAACCTGGTGTTCGGCGTCAGCGCCGCGTGGTGCGTGAGCAAGTACTCGTTCCGTGGCAAGAGCATCCTGGTGACGCTGATCGACCTGCCGTTCTCGGTATCGCCGGTGATCGCCGGCCTGGTCTATGTGTTGATGTTCGGCGCCCAGGGCTTCTTTGGCCCGTGGTTGCAGGACCACGACATCCAGATCGTGTTCGCCTTGCCCGGCATCGTGCTGGCGACCATCTTCGTCACCGTGCCTTTCGTGGCCCGTGAACTGATCCCGCTGATGCAGGAACAGGGCACCCAGGAAGAAGAGGCCGCACGCCTGCTCGGTGCCAATGGTTGGCAGATGTTCTGGCATGTGACCGTGCCGAATATCAAATGGGGACTGATCTACGGCGTGGTGCTGTGTACCGCACGGGCCATGGGGGAGTTCGGCGCGGTGTCGGTGGTGTCCGGCCACATTCGCGGCGTGACCAACACCCTGCCGCTGCACGTCGAGATTCTCTACAACGAATACAACCACGTTGCCGCGTTTGCGGTGGCGAGTCTGTTGCTGATCCTGGCGCTCTTCATCCTGCTGCTCAAGCAGTGGAGCGAGAACCGTATTAACCGCCTGCGCGCCGGTGCGGCTGAGGAATAAGTCATGTCGATCGAAGTCCGTAATGTCAGCAAGAACTTCAATGCCTTCAAGGCCCTGAACAGCATCAACCTGGACATCCAGAGTGGCGAGCTGGTGGCCTTGCTCGGCCCGTCCGGCTGCGGCAAGACCACCTTGCTGCGCATCATCGCCGGCCTGGAAACCCCGGATGACGGCAGCATCGTGTTCCACGGTGAGGACGTGTCCGGCCACGACGTGCGCGATCGCAACGTCGGCTTCGTGTTCCAGCACTATGCGTTGTTCCGTCACATGACCGTGTTCGACAACGTGGCGTTCGGCCTGCGCATGAAGCCGAAGAACCAGCGCCCGAGCGAAAGCCAGATCGCGGTCAAGGTCCACGAATTGCTGAACATGGTGCAACTGGATTGGTTGTCGGATCGCTACCCGGAGCAGCTCTCCGGTGGCCAACGCCAACGTATCGCCCTGGCCCGCGCCCTGGCGGTGGAGCCGAAAGTGTTGCTGCTGGATGAACCCTTCGGCGCCCTCGACGCCAAGGTGCGTAAAGAGTTGCGTCGCTGGCTGGCGCGCCTGCACGAAGACATCAACCTGACCTCGGTGTTCGTGACCCACGACCAGGAAGAGGCCATGGAAGTCGCCGACCGCATCGTGGTGATGAACAAGGGCGTGATCGAGCAGATCGGCTCACCGGGTGACGTCTACGAAAACCCGGCGAGCGATTTCGTCTACCACTTCCTGGGTGATTCGAACCGCCTGCACCTGGGTGAAGACAAACACGTGCTGTTCCGTCCCCACGAAGTGTCGCTGTCGCGGCATGAGCTGGAAGACCATCACGCGGCGGAAGTGCGTGATATTCGCCCACTCGGCGCGACTACCCGTGTGACGTTGAAAGTGGAAGGCCAGAGCGAGCTGATCGAAGCTGAAGTGGTGAAAGACCACGACAGCCTGACCGGCCTGGCGCGCGGCGAGACGCTGTTCTTCAAACCCAAGGTCTGGCAGAAAGCCTGATAACCCCGCACTACCCAATGTGAAAACGGTGCCAATGTGGGAGGGGGCTTGCCCCGATAGCAGTGGGTCAGTTGATAAACATGTCACTGAAACACCGCCATCGGGGGCAAGCCCCCTCCCACATTTAGGCCTCTCTCGGCTTCAGATCGCGTCGAACCACCGGCCCCGAACGCTCCTCGATCTGCTGCTTGAGGTCATGCCGCAACCCCAACAGGAATGCCAGTTCGGCCACCACGAACAATGGCCCCACGATCAATCCCGAGACGTCATCCACAAACGCCGGCTTCCTGCCTTCGTAGTAATGCCCGACAAACTGAATCACCCAACCCACCACGAACAGGCCGATGCCGCTGCCGAGCCACACCTGCGTGCTCTGCGCCGCCAGCACGTGGCCGGCCCACACCGACAGGCCCATCAGCACTGTCATCAGCAGACCCAGGGCCAATTCCAGGCGCAGGTAAAACCACGCCGCCAACAGCGCGACAATCACGGCGGGTGAGATCCATAGGCCAGCGACGGCCCATTCCGGGCGTGACAACAACACCGCAACCGCCACCACGATCAGCGGGATGCCGACAAAGTGGCTGGCGATATTGCGCGGGTCGCGGTGGTAGGCAGCGTATTGACTCAGGTGATCGACGAGGCTTTTCATTGTTATTCCTCCTGTAGGATGTTTGATCATCTCCCGTCAGCCAGCGACTGACTGTCAACTGGGCGACAATCTCTGGAGTTCTCATGATTGCGGCAACCTGGCATGCCCGATTGGCCACCGGCCAGTGGTTCAGCCACCTGCCTGTACCGCTACAGGATAGTTTGCTGGCGGCGGCTCGGCTGCGTCAGCTGACGGCGGGGCAGTACCTGTTCCGGCGCGGTGATCCGCCCTGTGGGGTGTATGCGGTATTGGAGGGGGCGGTGCGGGTCAGTGCGGTCAATGCGCAGGGCAAGGAAGCTATTCTGAGCCTGGTTGAAACGCCTTACTGGTTCGGCGAGATCTGCCTGTTCGACGGTTTGCCGCGTACCCACGACGCCTTGTCGGTTGGGCCGTGCACGCTGTTGCAGGTACCGCAATCGGCGATGCTCGAGATTCTTGACCAAAGCCCAGCGTATTGGCGCGACATGGCGTTGTTGATGAGCCAGAAGTTGCGCCTGTCGCTGATCAATATCGAACAGATGAGCCTGATGCCGGCGTCGACACGTATCGCTCACCGGCTGCTGATGATTGCCGGCGGGTACGGCGAGATAGAGCATTCCCGTCGCGTCCTGCAACTGCCCCAGGAAGATCTGGCCGCGATGCTGAGCCTGTCGCGCCAGACCACCAACAGTTTGCTCAAGGCGTTAGAGCAGCAGGAGATCATCAAGCTGAGTTACGGCGCGATTGAAGTGCTCGACCTGCCGCGCTTGCGGCAGGCCGCGGGGGCTGGCTAGGAACCGCGATACGTCGAAAAACCGTAAGGGCTCAGCAGCAGCGGGATGTGGTAGTGCTGGTCGGCCTGCTTGACCTCGAATATTACCGGGACTTCCGGGAAAAACGTCTCGCGATTGGCTTTCTTGTAGTAGTCACCGGTCTTGAACACCACGCGATACTCGCCCGGCTTCATGGCTTGGTTGGCCGGGAACAGTTCGGCGATGCGCCCCTGCTGGTTGGTGACACCTTCGGACAGCGACTGCCAGTGATCGCCTACGTGTTGCTCCAGGGTGACGTTGACACCGGCAGACGGCAGACCGTTTTCCAGGTTCAGCACATGCACGCTCAGCGGGTTGCCGGCCGCCAGGGCCAGGCTGCTCAGGCCGCTCAGGCTGAGGGCGGCGAGGGTCATAGTCAGGGTTTTCATTGAGGTTTCCTCAAGGGGTGATTGTCAGGCCAAGTTGATTGGCCGCCTTTACCGCGCACGCGTCGTCCTGCTCGGCACCGCCGGCACCGGCAATGCCAAGCGCGCCTACCAGTTCAGTGTCGGCGAACAGCGGCACGCCGCCCCCGAGCAACAGCAATTCGGACAAGCTGTTAAGGTTGGCGGCCTCTGGGTTGTTGCGCGCACGCTCGGCAAACAACCGAGTGGGGGTTTTAGTCGACAACGCCGTGTACGCTTTGCGTTGGCTGGCGATGCTGTTGTGTGGACCTACGCCATCGGCCCGCAGGCTCAGCAATGGATTACCGCCCCGGTCGAGTACGGTAAGTGCCGCCGTGCACTGCGCCAGGCTGGCGTCTGCCAGTTGGCGTGCGGTGTGCAAATCCAGGTCGGCGTGGCGCGGCAGCGGTGGTGCTGCCAGGACGCTGGCGCTGATGGCGAAGCTCAAGAACAAGGTATTGCGGTACATGGGAACGGCTCCAGAAAGCAGGCCGTTACCTTAGCCAGCGGTCTCGCTCAAAAGCCGAACAATTCGATTACAGGTTTGTAATGAACCAAGAGGTAGGCATGCAGGTGTTGTTAGTGGAAGACCAGCCGAAATTGGCGCAACTTATGGCCCAGGGCTTGAGTGAGGCCGGCTTCGCAGTAGAAGTCGCAGCCAATGGCATGGCAGCTCAGCGGTTTGTGGAAAGCACTGACTATGACTTGGTGATCCTGGATGTAATGTTGCCGGGTTTGAATGCCTGGAGGTTGCAGCAGTCGATTCGCAAGAAGGGCGAGACGCCGGTGTTGTTCTTGACGACCCCGGAAGGAATCGAGGACCGTCTGCGCGAGTTGGAACTGCATGAGGATGATTACTTGCTCAAGCCGTTTGAAGCCAAGGCCTTGGTGGCGCGGGTGAAGAAGTTGTTGCGGCGTGACCGTGGGCGCTGATTGATCCGGCATCTTCAATACCTGGACCACCGCCATCGCAGGCAAGCCAGCTCCCACATTTGGAATGCATTCCCTGTAGGAGCCGGGCTTGCCCGCGATGGGGCCATCACGAACACCGCAAATCCACCTACCGCAACCCATCCCTGAACTGCCCCGGCGTCATCCCCGTCCAGCGCTTGAACGCGCGGTTGAAACTGCTGGTGTCGGCAAACCCGAGCAAATGACTGATCTCGGCCAATGAGCATTGCGGATCGCGCAAGTGCAGCAAGGCCAGATTCTCGCGGCACTCATTGAGCAGCGCATCAAACCGGCAGCCTTCATCCGCCAGGTGACGCTGCAAGCTGCGCAGGCTCAGGTGCAGCGCCTGGGCGACGCGCTCGGCACTTGGCTCGCCGTCCGGCAACTGCGCTTCGATCACCCGGCGAACCTTGCGCTCCCAGGTCAGCGGTTGCAGTTGAGCGAGGGTGCGCTTGAGCACAGTTTCGTTGTGCTCGGCCAACTCGGGGTTGGCGTCGTCCAGGTGGCTGTCGAAATCCTGCGCGGCGAACTCCAGGCGGTCTTCCTCAGCGCCGAAAAACACCGGCGCGCGAAATACTGTGTGCCATGGCTTGGGATCGGCCGGTTCCGGCCTTCGCAGGTACACCGCCAGCGGCGCGTATTCGCGCCCCAGGCGATTGCGACAGGTACGCACATAGATCGCCGCAAACGCATCGATGGCCTCGAACGCTGGCGCCGGGTTGCCGGGCAATTGCAGCAGGCGAAACCGGTAGCGCTCGCCATCGCCGCTCAGCTCCAGGGCCAGTGCATCGCTGACCACCTGGTGATAGCGCACGATGCGCTCGAACACCTCGCGCAAGCTGCCACTGGCCACCAGCGCATACCCCAACGCATGAAACGTGGTGGGGCTGACGAACCGCGACACCCGCAGACCAATCGCCGTGTCGCCGCTGGCCTGCACCGCCAGCGCCCACAAACGCGTGGTCGCCGACAACGGATAGCGCGCATTCGGGTCGTCCATCTGCTGCGGGTCGAGCCCGGCTTGCAGGCACAGCGCGGCGCTGTCGAGGCCCAGGGCGTCGAGTTGCTTGCGCAGGGCGCGGGTCCAGCTGGCGAGGGAGGTGGGTTCGGTCATGGCGATTGGCGCTTGCGGTCAACAGGTTGGCGTGCGTGGCTGATGCCCTGGCGGACCGCTTGGGCCAGGATGCATCCATCAATAACCAGAGGATGGAAGCATGGACGGTACTTCTGCAAGTCCCCAGCAGATGAACGCACAACAGCGCTCGGCGCATATCCGTGAAGTGGTGCTGGCCGAGGGCGTGCGCCTGCGCCAGCAGCACCCTTGGCTGCTGCATCAAGACGCGTTGGGCGCGGGCATCCTGGCGTTTGCCTTGGCGGGCATGATTGGCTGCGCAGCGCTCTACATCAGCGGGCATATGGCCTGGTGGGTGTGCCTGCTGCTCAACGCGTTCCTGGCTTCACTGACCCACGAGCTGGAACACGACCTGATCCACAGCATGTACTTTCGCAAGCAGCGTGTGCCTCACAACCTGATGATGGGCCTGGTATGGCTGGCGCGGCCCAGTACGATCAACCCGTGGGTGCGCCGGCACCTGCACCTCAACCATCACAAGGTCTCCGGCACCGAAACCGACATGGAAGAGCGCGCCATCACCAACGGCGAGCCTTGGGGTTTTGCGCGGTTGCTGATGGTAGGCGATAACGTCATGTCGGCCTTCATCCGTATCCTGCGGGCCAGGACCTGGACGCACAAACTGACGATTCTCAAGCGCTCGCTGCTGGTGTATGCACCGCTGGCACTGCTGCATTGGGGCGCGTGGTATGTGTTCCTTGGCTTTCATGCCGCCAATGGCATTGCCAGTCTGCTCGGTGCGCCTATCGAGTGGTCAGCCGGCACCGTGCAGATGATGCAGGTGATTGATATCGCTGCCGTGGTGATCATCGGCCCCAACGTGCTGCGTACCTTTTGCCTGCACTTTGTCAGCTCCAACATGCACTACTACGGCGATGTGGAACTGGGCAATGTGATCCAGCAGACCCAGGTGTTGAACCCCTGGTGGATGTGGCCTCTGCAGGCGTTCTGCTTCAACTTCGGCAGCACCCATGGCATTCACCATTTTGTGGTGAAGGAACCGTTCTACATCCGCCAGATGACCGCCAAGGTGGCGCACCAGGTGATGGCTGAGATGGGCGTGCGCTTCAATGACTTCGGGACGTTTGCGCGGGCCAATCGGCTGGAGCCGCAAGCGCGCACAAACGCGGGGCTCAATCCGGCTGAAACGGTGATGCGCTGAGTATTACGCCGGTTTCGTCCACGTATTGCTGCCAATGGTCGATAAGCGTGGCCAGTTTGTCCGGGTGACGCTGGGCCAGGTCGTGGATCTCGCCGGGATCCTGGCCCAGGTCATAGAGCTGCCATGTCGCCGGGCCCACCGGGCCTGGGATGTACACGGCTTTCCACCGGCCCTGGCGAATGGCCCGGCGCCCGAACAGCTCCCAGCCGGTGACGGTGTGCTCATCGTGCACCTCGGCGGTTTCACCTGACAGGAAGCCCAGCCACGACTTGCCCCGCAGTGGCGCCACCGGCTTGCCGCGCCATTGTTGGCCCGGATGGCGCACACCGGCCAGGTCCAGGAGCGTCGGCGTGATGTCCATCACTGTGCCAAACCCATGGCTGATCCGGCCTTCAAGCGTCAGCCGAGGGTAGTGCATCAGTGCCGGCACCCGAATCCCGCCTTCGGTGGTAAATGCTTTGAACAGCCGTGACGGGGCGGTTGCCACTTGAGCCCACGAGGGGCCGTACCAGACGTAGGAGTTGGCCCGCCCGATGTTCTCCAGGCTGTTGTCGTAGTGCTGGTTGAGGTAGGTCAGCAGCTCGGGGCCGAACTTGGGAAAGGCTTCCAGCAGCGCACCTTCAGCGCCGTTGTCGGACATGAACACGATGAACGTGTTATCCAGTTGACCCTGCTGGCGCAGGTACTCCACCACCCGGCCGATGTTCCAGTCCATGCGCTCGACCATGGCCGCATACACTTCCATCGCCCGCGCCGACACTTGGCGCTGTGTCTCGGTAAGGCCGGCCCATTGGGCACTCAATCCGATCAGTGGATGGGGTTCGACATCCGCGTCGATCAGCCCCAGGGTCTTGAGCTTTTCCAGGCGTTCCAGGCGCAGCACCTCGGGTCCGGCGTCGTAGCGGCCACGGTATTTGTCGACGATCTCGGCGGGAGCCTGCAACGGCCAGTGCGGGGCGGAGAATGGCAGGTAAGCGAAGAACGGTCGCGCCTGGTCGCGCTCCCTGAGGTATTGCAGCAACTTGTCGCCAAAGGCGTCGGATGAATAGAAATGTTCAGGCAGTCGCTCGACGAAAGTGTCGTCTTCGATATACAGCGCAGGCGTGGATGTGAGCAGGCCGGGCGTCGTCTCGTCGTAGGGCGGTTCGAAGCCATAGTGGTTGGCCGCGCCGGGCAACAGCGCGAAGGAGCGTTCGAAACCCCGCGCGTGGGGCGCCAGTTCGGCGGTCAGGCCCAAGTGCCATTTGCCGCTCATCAGGGTTTGGTAGCCGGCCTCGCGCAGCAGCTCCGGCAAGGCCACGACCTTATCGTTCAGGTAGCCCTCATAGCCGGGCTTGCCGATCAGCTCGGGTGTGAGGGCCTCGGCCATGGTGCCAATGCCGGCGATATGGTGGTCGGTGCCGGTCAGTAGCATCGAGCGGGTCGGCGAGCAGGTGGGCGCGGTGTGGAAGTCGGTCAGGCGCAGGCCGTTCAGGGCCAGGGCGTCCAGGTGTGGTGTGGCGATTTCCCCGCCAAAGGCGCCGAGGTCGGAAAAGCCCAGGTCATCGGCCAGTATCACGAGAAAATTGGGACGTTGCGGCATCAAGGCACTCCTCATTCAGCAGGCAATAAAGGCCAGGGGCAGGTTGCGGATCTGTTCGCGCACAGGGGGCTGGTAATGGTCATCGTTGGTCAGTTCGTGCAACAGCTCCTCACGTAATTGATGGAACTCGAAACTGCTGCGTTGGCGCGGATGGGGCAGGGTGACTTGCACCACTTGTTTGATCCGGCCTGGCCTTGGCTCCATCACCACGACGCGGTCGGCGAGGAAGATCGCTTCTTCCACGTCGTGGGTCACCAGCACTGTCGTGATCCTGGCGCGGGCGCGAATCGCCAGTAGTTCATCCTGCATCTGCTGGCGTGTCAGCGCATCGAGGGCGCCGAATGGCTCGTCCAGCAGCAGGATACGTGGGCTGGCCACCAGGCCGCGGGCAATTGCCACGCGTTGCGCCATGCCGCCGGAGAGCTGATGGGGGTAGGCACGCGTAAAGTCGGCCAGGCCGACCAGCTCGATAAAATCATGGACCCGTTGGCTGCGCTCGGCGTCGCCTGATGGTTCGTTGACCAGCCCCAGCCCAATGTTTTGCTCCACGGTCAGCCAGGGAAACAAGCGGTGTTCCTGGAACACAATGCCGCGCTCACGGCCGATGCCACTGACGGCTTTGCCGTCCACCTGGATCTGGCCGTGGAACTGTGTGTCCAGGCCCACCAGCAGGCGCAACAGGGTGGATTTGCCGCACCCGCTGGAACCGACAATCGCGACGAATTCGCCTTCGGCAATCTCCAGGTTGAATTCACGGATGGCTTCCAGCTCGACACCGTCGACGTCAAAGCTCTTGCCCACATGGTTGAAGCGGACGATAGGTGCGTTCATGCGTGTCTCCAGCGGGTAGCGCGGGTTTCGATGCGTTGGCCGATAAGGTTGAGGGCGGCGCCAGTGAGGCCGACCAGAAGCATGCCGCTCATGATCAGGTCCATGCGCAGCAACTGTTGAGCGCCGATCATCAGGCTGCCGATGCCGCCGTTGGAGGGCATGAAATACTCAGCGCCGATGGTGCCCAGCCAGGCATAGATCAGGCTCAGGCGCAGGCCGGCGAAAATCCCCGTCGCAGCGCCGGGCAACACCAGGCGGCGCAGGCGCTGGAACAGGTTCAGGCGCAGCACCTGCGCCGCCTCGCGCAGTTGGGGTGACAGGTTCAATACGCTGCGCTGGGTGGCGATAAATAACGGGAAGAACGCGGCGAGGGCGATAAACACCCCCTTGGCCAACTCGCCCAGTCCGAACCACGCGGTGAGCAACGGTACCCAGGCGAAGATCGCAATCTGGCGCAGCGCAGACAGCGTCGGCCCGAGTACGCGCTCGCTGCGCCGCGACAATCCCAGCCACAGGCCCATGGCAAACCCCAGGCTGGTGCCGAGGATCAAGCCGCCCAGCGTACGGCCCAGGCTTTTGCCCAGGGCACCGGACAGGCTGCCATCCAGCACGCCCGTCACGGTGGTGTGCAGGACTGTCCATGGGCTGACCAGAATGTTCGCATCCACCCAATCCTGCTGGGTTGCCAGTTGCCATAACGCCAGCAACAGCAGCGGCAACAGCCAAGGCTGCAGGCGTTGCCAGCCTTGATAGCGGGGGCCCTGAGGAATCTGTGCCGTCGCCGGATGGGGCCAGTGCACCCATTTGCGGTCCAGCCAGCCGATGCCGCGATCCATCACCACGCCCAACACGCCGATCACCACGATGCACACGAAAACGATATCGAGCATGAACAACTGGCGAGCCCATACCATCAAGTAACCAATGCCTTCGCTGGACGCCAACAACTCCACGGCCAGCAATGAGGTCCAGCCGGCGGCCAGCGCGAGGCGTACGCCGGCCATGAACGCGGGGAGCGCGGCCGGCAGGATCAGCCGACGAATCAGCAGGTGAGTGGGCAGGCGCAGCACGCGGGCGGCTTCACGCAGGTGGGGCTGGGCATCACGCACGCCGACCAGTACATGCAGGGTGACGGGCACTACGATTGCCTTCACCAGCACCACCAGCTTCAAGGTTTCGCCGATGCCGAAAAACACCATGAACAGGGGGATCCAGGCCAGTGTTGGCACTTGCGCCAAAGCGCTGAACGTGGGGAATACCACGCGCTCGACACGGGCGCTGAACCCCAGCAGGGCACCCAGCAACGCCCCGGCGCCGATGCCCGCCAGGAGTCCCCAGAACAAGCGCTGAACACTGATTGCCAGGTGAGCCCACAACTCGCCACCGGCCAATTCCACAGCGCTGCTCCACACCAGTGAGGGTGGTGGCAGAATCTGCTCGCTCATCCAGTGATTGTGGCTGGCCAGCCACCACAGCGCGAACAGCGCCAAGGGCAACAGCCAGGGCAATAACCGTTCTCCCAGTTTCGGCCAGCGGTGCGCCCGATCATGACGGGGAGCGGCCAGAGGCAGGCTCAACAGTGATATTCGGGCCATGGATGACCTCCGTTGTCGCCGATGGCGTTATGTGATTTTGATCTTACAAAAACGCAATCAAGATGATTGGGGGATAAGAAAATGCATTTAATGCCTCAGCCGAGCACGCATCCAATGCATTCGGAGAATATTTTCAATGCTGTTCTTGCATAGGCCCCAAGGGTCGGCGTTTTAAGCCTTATAGTTCTAAAAGCTATTAAATTGTGAATTTATAGTATTTAAAGTTTTGTGTAGGTTGTGCCTACTTTCTGCTCCCCGGACGACCGTCGCCCACAGGAGCTGCGCTTATGAAACTGCCCTTTAAACGCTTGATTGCATTGTTCGCGGGTACCGCCCTGGCCGGTTGGGTCCAGGCCGCCGAACTCAAGGAAATCCGCATTGCCGTACCCGACCTCAGCGCGGGGAGCCAGCACAGTGGTGGTGGTATCACGGATGTGTTGCGCGACCAGCAGATCTTCGAGAAAGCCTTTGCCGACCAAGGCATCAAGATCCAGTGGAATTACTTCAAGGGCGCAGGACCGGTGATCAACGAGGCCTTCGCCAACGGTCAACTGGACCTGGCCTACCTGGGCGACCTGGCGGCGATCATCGGTCGCTCCAATGGCTTGGACACCCGCCTGCTCAGTGCTTCGGCACGCGGCGTCAAACAGTATCTGGGCGTGGTTCCCGGCTCTGGCATCAAGACCCTGCAGGACCTCAAGGGCAAGCGCGTTGCGGTGTTTCGCGGCACGGCCACTCAACTCTCGTTCGACAGCGCCCTGGCCAGCCAGGGCCTGAGTGAAAAAGACCTGAAAGTAATCAATCTGGATTTCAGCGCCGCGAGCGCCGCCCTGGCTGCCAGGCAGATCGATGCCACTTGGGGCAGTTCTAGCCTCAGTGCGCTGCAGGCCAAGGGCTTGGCCGAATTGCCACTGACCACCAAGGACCTCGGCGGCGCTGGCAGCATCCAGGCTGTATTGGTGGGCAGTGGCAAGTTCGTCGATGAGCACCCCGATGTCGTGGCCAAGTTGCTCAAGGCCCAGCAGCAAGCAGTGCAGTGGTTGACCGATGACAACAACAAGCAAGCCTATATCGACCTGGTGTCGGGGCTGGCCAGTTACCCACCGATCATCCTGAGCAATGACCTGAAAAACGAGAAGCTCAGCGAGCTGTTCCCCTCGACCCTCGACCCGGTGTTCCTCGGCAAATTGCAGGAGTCGGTAGACCTGGCGACCAAGGAGCGGCTGATTCGCAAGTCCTTCCAGGTCAGTGACTGGGTGGCGCCGAATCTGCAGGCGGCGGGTCTCTAAGCGACGTCAGACCGCCACGCTCACGTCTTGGCGGTCGACTTGTACCAGCGTCTCGATCATTGCCTTCGCCGCCGGCGACAGGCGCGAGCCGGTGCGGCTGACCACCCCGCACCGCGCACTCATGGTGTCCATGTTCTGCGGCAGGTTGCGCCAGTGCAGCACCACCAGGGAGCCACGGGCGATGTCTTCGGCAAATGCTTCTTCGGTGCCCACGCCAATGGCATTGGACTGCAGCACGATCTTCACCAGCGCCGGGAAGTGCTCGGTCTGGATGCTGGGTGAAAAGTCCATGCGCCCGCTGAGGTTCGCCAGCAGTTTGCGAATGCCCTGGGAGATCAGCGGCGACGCCAGCGGATAGTCGAACATGTCGTTGGTCGACAGGCTGTCCTTGGCCAGCAGCGGGTGGTCCGGACGGCAAAAAAATACACCACGCTTGGGGCTCAGCGCGCGGGTCTGGAAGTTTGGATCGTTTTCGAACTGGCGGATGTCGGCAATGAAGAACTCGATTTCTTCGCGGCTCAGAGCGCGGCTGAGTTTTTCCCAGTTATCCACCTGGAAACTGGTCCGGATCTTCGGGTGTGCAGTGATAAAGCGCGCCACCGCATCGGGTACCAGTTTCACGGCGGGCGCCGGTCCGGTGCCGAAGCGCAGGTCGCCGGCATCGAGCTTGGTCATGCGGGTGACTTCACTGCTCAGCAAGGCGGCACCGTGCACCAGGCTCAGCGCATGTTGCAGCACTACCTGGCCCTCGGGAGTGGGGCGCAAGTCCTTGTTGCCACGGTCCACCAATACGCAGCCGAACTCATGTTCCAGGCTTTGGATACTGCGGCTGAACGCGGGTTGGGTGATGCCCATGGCGTCCGCGGCACGCACAAAACTGCGGTGTTCGTTGAGGGCGATGAAATAGCGCAGTTGGCGAAGATCCATATGCTTTCCCGGCATTTTAAAAATAGGTCGAAGGCATTTGCGACCGAGGGAGCTGAGGTTTTAAATGCAAGCTCTTATTCCGTCAACGAAGCATTCATTCATCTGCTAGATCAAAATTGCATATGAATAGAGCGTTGTCGGAAAGCGTTCCCACCATCAGGCACATGAGGGTCACCACAATGAGCAATGCCGCATTCGCTGTTCAACCCATCGCCCAAGCGCTGGACATTCACCCCGTCGGCGGGCGCATTGGCGCCGAGATCCGTGGGGTCAGACTGTCCGGCGACCTGGATGCCGCTACCGTCGAGGCCATCCAGCAGGCCCTGGTGCAGTACAAGGTGATCTTCTTCCGCGAGCAGACCCACCTTGATGACCAGAGCCAGGAAGCTTTTGCGCACATGCTGGGCGAACCGATTGCCCACCCGACCGTACCAGTGCGCGACGGCACCCGTTTCCTGATGGAGCTGGACGGCGGTCGTGGCCAGCGCGCCAACTCCTGGCACACCGACGTGACCTTTGTCGACGCCTACCCCAAGGCTTCGATCCTGCGTTCGGTGCTGGCACCCAGGTCCGGCGGCGACACGGTCTGGGCCAACACATCCAGCGCCTACAATGACCTCAGCGTCGAGCTGCGAGCCCTGGCGGACAACCTGTGGGCGGTGCACAGCAACGAATACGACTACGCCGCGCGCAAGCCGGATGTGTCGGTGGAGACGCTGGAGGAATACCGCAAAGTGTTCACCTCCACTGTCTACGAAACCGAACACCCGGTGGTGCGCGTACATCCGGTCAGCGGCGAGAAAACCTTGTTGCTGGGACACTTCGTCAAGCGCCTCAAAGGATACTCCCAGGCAGATTCGGCGCAGCTGTTCAACCTGTTGCAGAGCTACGTCACCCGCCTGGAAAACACCGTGCGCTGGCGTTGGAGCACCGGTGATGTAGCGATCTGGGACAACCGCGCCACCCAGCATTACGCAGTGGATGACTATGGCACCCAGGAGCGTATCGTGCGCCGGGTCACGCTCAAGGGCGATGTGCCGGTGAGCGTGCACGGGCAGGCCAGCAAGACCACCAAGGGTGTGTGATCACCACACGCCGATCTGCACCACCTTGTCTGTTTCCGGCTCTCCATAACGAAACCGTTGGCCACGCAGATCGATCTCTATGTGGCTGATGGTGGTGCGCCGCTTCAGGCCGCGCAGCCATTCGAACAGATAGCCCGAATGGGTTTCGCGCACGTCGGCGTACGCCGGGTCGGCCCCCAGGTCATGCAGTTCCTGCGGGTCGTTTTCCAGGTCGAACAGCTGTGGGCGAAAGCCATCGTACGCCAGGTATTTCCAGCGTTCGCTGCGCACCATCGTCATGCGGCAACGGTCGATGGGCTGCTCCAACCGTTCACGGGCCGGGGCCTGGAAGGCGTAGTCGTATTCGGCGATGGCGTAGCGTCGCCAGGCGCTTTGCGTACGGTGCAACAGTGGGATCAGTGAGTGGCCTTCCAGGCGGTGGTCGGCAGCAGGCAGCCCCAGGGCGTCGAGGAAGGTCGGCAGCGCATCAATGGTTTCCACCAGGCGGTCGTCGAATGTGCCACGGCTGGCATCGGCACTGGCGCGTGGGTCGCGCACAATCAACGGGACGCCTACGGCCGGCTCCAGCAGGAATTCTTTCTCCCCGAGGAAATGATCGCCAAGGAAATCGCCATGGTCGCTGGTGAACACGATCAGCGTGTCGTCCCAGCGCCCATTGCTTTGCAGAACATCGAACAGCCGCCCGAGTTGATCGTCGATCTGTTTGATCAGCCCCATGTAGGTCGGGATCACCGTGAGGCGTACCTCGTCACGGGAAAAGTTGAGGCTTTCCTGGTGCTGGCGAAACGCTTGATAAACCGGGTGATCGCTGGGTTGCCCCGGCTGGATGGGCGCCTGGATGTGCTCGGCGCCATACAGCGCGTGGTACGGCGCGGGGGCGATGTAAGGCCAATGCGGCTTGATATAGGACAGGTGCAGGCACCACGGCTGCTCGGCTTGTTCGTGGATAAAGTCGATGGCGCGGTCGGTGGTGTAGACGGTTTCCGAATGCGCCTCGGCTACCCGCGCCGGTAGCCCGGCATTGCGCATGTGCCAGCCGCTGAGTAGCTCACCGTCCTGACCTTCTGCGGCGTTGGCCCAGTCATGCCATGGGTTGGTGCCGTTGTAGCCTTGTTCGCGCAGGTAATGCGTGTAGGGCGCGGACTCGCGCTTGTCGTCGAACAACGGGCTGTCAGGGTAAATCCCGTCGTGACGCATATACGCTTCAAAACCGACCTCGTTCAGTGGCTCGGCCTGGGCGCCGTGGGGGTCGATCTTCAGGCGCTGCAAAGCGTCCAGGTTTGGCGTGGCGTGGGTCTTGCCTACCAGCGCGGTGCGGATGCCGTGGGGGCGCAGATAATCGCCGATCGTCAACTCTTCCAACGGCAGCGGCACCCCGTTCCAAGCCACCTGGTGGCTGCTGACATAGCGTCCTGTATAGGCCGACATCCGCGACGGTCCGCAAATGGTGCC
Source organism: Pseudomonas extremorientalis (assembly GCF_024584605.1). NCBI lineage: Bacteria > Pseudomonadati > Pseudomonadota > Gammaproteobacteria > Pseudomonadales > Pseudomonadaceae > Pseudomonas > Pseudomonas extremorientalis. The sequence continues at coordinate 226,773 of NZ_CP089519.1, forward strand.
CTGGGTGTAGGCACGGCCGAATCGCACACCGGCGGCGGCGAGACGGTCGATATTCGGCGTGTGCAAATGAGCGTGGCCGTAGCACGACAGGTAATCGCGGCGCAGTTGGTCGCACATGATGTACAGCACATTGCGTACAGGTTTTGGTTGAGGCATGAGGGTTTACCGAACGGAGGACAGGGGGCTTTTTTCGTCCTTTGCGCCGGGGCTGGCAAGTGCATTTGGGGACTGGGTTTCATGCAGGCCATGCATGGGCGTTGCTGCAGGCGTTATCGGGGACAAGCCCCCTCCCACACTTGAAATGCATTCAAAAAGTGGGAGGGGGCTTGCCCCCGATGGCATCAGTTCAGACAGCGAAATTCTCCAGCGCACACACATCCTCATCCAGCGCATCAATCTCCTTGATCTGCTCGATCATCGCCTCCGCCAGTGGTGATAACCGGTACCCTGCGCGGCTGACGATACCGTAGCGGGTGAAACGCTCCTCCAGGTCTTCGGCGAGTCCGTCGATCTTCAAACACACCAATTCGCCTCGGGCCATGTGCAGCACATCGCTGTTGGCACTGACGATACCAATGGCATCGGAGCGCAATACCACACCCATCAAGCTGTAGCCGTTTTCGCACTCCACATTGGGCAGGTAATCGGGGCGTCCGCTGAGGTCGACGATGACCTTGCGCAGGTTGGGCGGGCGGATCGTCACGGCCAGTGGATAACTCATCAACTCTGCGGCGCTCACGCTCTCGCGACCGGCCAGGGGATGGCCGGCGCGGCAGCAGAAATTCCAGCGGCGTGGACGCAAGCGATGGGTGTGATAGTCAGGGTTGGCTTCGAAGTGACGGGTATCAGCGACAAAGAATTCGAACTCCTCGCTGAGCAGGCGCTTGCCCAGGCTTTGCCAGTCATCTACCTGGAACAGCACGCGTGCCTTCGGGTAGCGCCCGATAAAGCTGCCAATGGCGCGGGGAATCAACCCGGCCGCAGGTGCGGGGCCACACCCAAAGCGCAGCTCACCGGCCTCCAACCCATTGAACTGGCTGATCTCGTTGGCCAGTTGCTGGGCACCGCTGACCAGGCGCCGGGCATGCTCCAGTAGCACCTGGCCTTGTTTGGTGGGCGCCAGGTCCTTGCGACCGCGGTCCACCAGTTGGCAGCCGGCGGCATGTTCCAGGGCCTGGATGCTGCGGCTGAACGCCGATTGCGACAGGTTCACGGTCAACGCCGCCGCCACAAAACTGCGTTGTTCGGCGAGGGCGATGAAGTGGCGGAGCTGGCGCAAATCGATATGCATTTTTCACATCAAAAATATCGGGGAAATGCATTGGCTATGCATTAGGTCGACTCCTTATAAAGGCTATCTCTTATGCAGTAAATGTTCTAAAAAACATAAATAAATAACCTTGGGGAATATGTATCGATGAGTATTTCCTGGTTACGGAGCCGCTTATGAGTGTGTTCAAGCCCGCTGTACCTTGCTCTTCCTGGAGGCTCAAGCGTCTGCCGCTGGCCTTGTTGCTGGCCGGCAGCGCCAGTTGGTCGTCCAGTCACGCGGCCGAGGTGATCTCCCCTGAACCTGAGGGCGAAAGCGCCAGCGGCCAACTGGAAACCGTCACGGTGACGGCACGCCGTCGTACCGAAAGCGCGCAGGAGGTGCCGACGCCGATGAGCGTGGTTGGCGGCCAGGCACTGGAGAGCCAACGGGTCTACCGCATCCAGGATTTGCAACAACTGGTGCCCAGCGTCAACGTTGCCTACATGCATGCGCGCCAGTCCAGCGTGTCAATCCGTGGCCTGGGCAACAACCCGGCCAGCGATGGCCTGGAAGGCAGCGTGGGGTTGTATATCGACAACGTCTATCTCGGCCGGCCGGGGATGGCGGTGTTCGACCTGATGGACATCGAACAGCTCGAGGTATTGCGCGGCCCCCAGGGTACGTTGTTCGGCAAGAACACCACTGCCGGGGTCATCAATATCAGTACCCGTGCGCCCAGTTTTACCCCGGAGCGCAGCATCGAGACGTCGTTGGGCGAAGATGGCTATTTCCAGACCAAGGGCACGGTTTCCGGCCCGCTCACCGATGATCTGGCGGGACGTTTTTCGGCGTATCGCACGCGCAGCGATGGCGACATCAAGAACGAGCACGACGGCCATGATCTCAATGGTGGTTCACGCCAGGGCTTTCGCGGGCAACTGCTGTACAAGCCGAGCGATACGTTCAACCTGCGCTGGATTGGCGATTACAACGAAGAGGATTCCAGCGCCGGCACCCGCGTGCTCTACAGCACCGGGCCCACGATCAATGGCACCAACCTCTATGAGTCACGCGCTGCGGCGGCTGGCGCAACGCTGGTGGACGGCACCCACCGCAAGGTCAATCTGGACAACGACCAGCATGTCACGGTGTTCCAGGGCGGTACGTCCCTGGAAGCCAACTGGACGCTGCCGAGTGATTTCACCCTGACCTCGGTCAGCGCCTACCGCTGGTGGAATTTCACACCGCGCAATGATGATGGCCTCAATGTGCCGGCGTCCTATAACGCCGGGGTGTCGGTGGAAGATAAGCAGTGGTCCCAGGAGTTTCGCCTGGCTTCGCCGACCGGCGGATTTTTCGATTACGTGCTGGGTGCCTATTACTTCGGTAACTCCCTGAACAACAAGTCCTTCGCCTATTACGGACCCCAGGCCGACATCTGGAACGGCACGGCGACGGGGGCGCTCGCCAACGTGAGCAGTGTGGGCAACGGGCACATCCGCACCGACAGCTTCGCGCTGTTTGCCCAAGGGACCTGGCACCTCACCGAGCGCCTGGATTTCACCGCCGGTCTGCGGGGTACTTATGAAGAGAAAAGCGCCTGGGTGACTCGCAATGCGCCGGTGGGTGGCGCGGCTGTCACGGGCGCGGCCGCTACGGCTCGGCGTGGGCGTGCCGGGGCCTACGACTCCGCAGACCTCAACCAGTACAGCACCAGCCCTTCGGGCCTGCTGAACCTCAGTTACCGCTTCAATGAAAACCTGCTGGGCTATGCGACCCTGTCCCATGGCGAGAAATCCGGTGGGGTCAACCTGGCGGTGGGTTCGGCGCCAACGGCCGGCGCGGATTCGCTGCTGGTCGGCACCGAAAGGGCCAACAACGCTGAACTGGGCTTTAAAAGCACGCTGTGGGACCGACGCCTGCAACTCAATGCCAACCTGTTCTGGACCCAGGTCAATGGCTACCAGACCAACGCCTATGATCAGGACAACCGGGTGCAGTACCTGACCAACGCAGGCTCCGTACGTTCGCGTGGGGTGGAAGTGGAAAGCACCCTGGTTCCCATCAAAGGACTGACGCTGAACGTGAATGGCTCGTTCAACGATGTGAGCTACCTGTCCTACAAGGACGCCCCGTGCCCACCGGAAGTCAGCTTGCGCCCGGGTGCCCCGGCCTCCTGTGACCTGACAGGGCATCAGGTGGTGGGCGCGTCGAAATGGATCGCCAATGCCAATGGCGAGTACAAGTGGAACCTGGACAACGGTCTGGAACCCTACGTCACTGCCAGCTATGCATTCCGCTCCAAGGCCGTGGGGACAGTGGAGGACTCGGACTACGGGCAGATCCCGGCGTACGCGGTGGTGAACGTGTCTACCGGTTTGCGTGGCAACTATCAGCAGGGGCAGTGGGATGTGTCGCTGTGGCTGAAAAACGCCTTCGACAAAACCTACTACACCACCCTTTGGACCGGCGGTAACGGCGGTTATGAAGGCTTGCTGGGCACGCCTCGCACCCTGGGTGTAACCGGTCGCTACGACTTTTAGGCCGGTACGCTGGCGGTGCGATAGGTGGCCGGGCTGAATACGCGGGTCACCACCAGCATCGCCACCGTTGTCACGGTCAGCACCACCCAGGCGCTGACAAAGCTGCCGGTGAGTTCGCGCAGCCAACCGGTCATCCACGGCGAAATCGCGTTGATCAAAAAGCCCACGCCTTGCACGAACGCCGCCAGTTGGCCGGCTTGGCGCGGGTCGCGGTGGTGGTCGAGGGTCAGCAACAGGCTCAGGGCAAAACATGCTCCCAGGCCAAAGCCGCACAGCGCCACCCATAGGTGCGGAAACTGCAACGGCGCGATCAATAGGCCCAGATAGCCGATGGTCTGGGCCAACAGGCTGATCCACAGCAGCGGCCGACGGTCGATCCCGCGTTGTGCCAGCACCGGCATCAACAGCGCGGCGATCACCTGGAAGATGGTCATGAACGCCAGCAATGAACCACTGGGCAACACGCCCCAACCCAGTTGCTGATAGTAGGCCGGCAGCCACGCCACCAGGCTCATGTAGCCGCAGTTCACCAGGCCGAAATACAGCGCCAGCAGCCAGGCACGGCGATTGCGCAGCCCCTTGTAGGCAGGGATGACGTTCGCGTTTTTTGCCGCACCCAGTGGCAACCAGGCCCACAGCAGCAGCGCCGCCAACGCGGGTAACAACCACACACCCAGCCCGGCCTCCCATTGCTGGAAATACGTGGCCGCCACCGGACTGAGCAGCGCCGCCAGGCCGCCGCCGGCCATCAACGAGGCCGAATAAACGCCCATCGCCACCGGCACGCGGTGATGGAATTCACGCTTGATCATCGCCGGCACCAACGCCTGGATCAGTGCCACACCGGCACCGCCAAGCAACGCAGTCACCAGCAATGTCGACCCTTGGCCCATCAGCCAGCGGGCCAGGCACGCCAACAGGATCATCATGAGGCCCAGGGCGATGCCGCGTCGTTCCCCCAGCTGCGCTTCAACACGCACGCCCACCAGCGCCACCAGGCCCATGCACACCACGGGCAGGCTGGTGAGCAGGGCGCTGCTCTGGAAGCTCAGGCCGGTGGCCAGGCGGATTTCGCCAAGCAACGGGCTGATGGAACTGAGGATCGGCCGCAGGTTCAGGCCCAGGACCACCAGCAGGCCCCAGCCGGCGAACCGGCCTGCGGTTGAGGAGTTAAGCGACATGCAGAACCTGCGGAGTGTGCAAATGAGGCGTGAAGTATCCACAGTCGCCGAGGTATTCTGAAATTAAATATAACCATGCCTACCAGTGGCAAATGGAATGGTAAGCACGATGTTCGATCCCGTGTTGTTGCGCAGCTTTGTCGCCGTGGTGGACTGCGGCAATTTCACCCGCGCGGCAGAGCGCCTGCACTTGACCCAGTCCACCGTCAGCCAGCAGATCCGCCGCCTGGAAGAGGCGGTGGCGTGCCAGCTGCTGGATCGCGACCAACGTCGTGTGGTGGCGACGGCGGAAGGCGAGCGCCTCCTGGCCTATGCGCGGCGCATCCTCGCGTTACATGAGGAAGCCGCCGACGTATTGATCAACCAGCAAAGCGACGGCGTGCTGCGCCTCGGTGTGCCGGAAGACTTCGCTGCCGAACGCCTGATGCCTCTGTTATCGGCCTTTGTGCTGGCGTACCCCAGGGTGCGCCTGGAGGTCACCAGCGGTCTTGGCCCCGAGTTGCAGCGCCAGTACCGTAGCGGTGAGTTCGACGTATTGCTGGTCAAGCAGATGGGCGACAGCGACGACTGCCTGGCCTCATGGCCAGAGCCGTTGTGTTGGGTGGACAGCCGCAGTACGCCATCCCTGGGGCGCGACCCTTTGCCGTTGGTGGCTTTTCCGGTGGGGGGCCTGTACCGCAATGAAATGCTGCAACATCTGGAAGTGGGGGGCTGGCGCTGGCGCATCGGTTACTCCAGCGCGAGCCTGGCCAGTGTGTGTTCGGCGGTGGCGGCGGGGTTGGGTATCAGTCTGTTACCCCGGCGTGTGGTGCAGGCCGGGCATGTCGTATTGGGCGCGGACAGCGGTTTGCCTGCGGTGCAGGGCGTGCGGCTGGCGTTGTACGGACGCACTGGCCTCGGCGCGGCGGGGCAGAGCCTGCAACGCCAATTGCTGGATTTGTGTGCTAACAGCCCGGCCTGAACGATGCCTTTGCCGAATATTTTTCATGCCCGGAAAGCATTGAAAAACATCGCCTGGACGCCAGCCCACGCAGGACGGGGCTTTGGCGTTTCATCATGTTTCATTTATTCGTTTTAGGTCTATGTATAACTTTAAAGGTTACTTTAAGAGATAAGCCTCTGGCGCCGATGATTCAGCCCACGACGGCCTTCCAAGCAGGCCTGTCGGTTTTTTTGCTTAAAAACCGTAGGGAGTGAATCAATGGGCAATGTCCAGACCGCCGCCAGTGCACACGAGGCGCCGTGGCGCCAGGCACCGGGTGGTGAGTTGGTCGACCTTGGCCGGCCGCACCGCGCGCCGTTGGGACAACTGCGAACGCAGAGGACTCCGAAGCGTTTCTCCAGCCGTCGCGAAGGTATTCTGCTCGGCCTGCTGGTGCTGGCCCTGCACGGTGCGGTGATCTACTGGGTGAGCCAGAAGCCGACCCCGGTGTTGCCGATCGTGCCGCCGGAAATTCCACCGATGACCATCGAATTTTCCCAGCCGGCACCCCCGGTGGTGGAACCGCCACCGCCCGTGCCGCCACCGCCGCCGCCTGTGGTCGAGCCACCGCCGCCGGTGGTGGATGAATTGGCCGCCAAGCCGGCGCCGCCAAAACCGATTCCTAAACCCAAACCCAAGCCAGTGCCAAAGCCTGAGCCCAAGCCTGCACCGAAACCGCCCGAGCAACCGCCTGCGCCACCGACTCCCGCGCCGCCTGCGCCTCCAGCACCACCGGCGCCGGCTCCGGTTACGCCCGCTTCGGCCAACGCCGCGTACTTGAAGAACCCGGCGCCGGAGTATCCGTCACTGGCCCAGCGGCGTGGTTGGGAAGGCACGGTGTTGCTCAGGGTGCATGTACTGGCCAGCGGTAAGCCGGGCGAGATCCAGATCCAGAAGAGCAGCGGTCGCCAGCAGCTCGATGACGCCGCACTGACCGCCGTGAAGCGTTGGAGCTTCGTGCCGGCCAAGCAGGGCGAGGTGGCCCAGGACGGCTGGGTCAGCGTCCCGATCGATTTCAAGATTCACTAATTATTCGGCTGCGGTGTGTTGCACGCGCCGCGACCTGCACAGAGGGAAGACATCATGGCATTAGCATCTCCACTTGAATCCATCGAAAGCGCGGTGATCTGGCTGCTGGTGGTTTTTTCGGTCGCCACCTGGGGCCTGGCCCTGCTCAAGGGCGTGCAGTTCGGTCGCCTCAAGGCGCAGGATCGCAAGTTCCATAAACAGTTCTGGGCGGCGTCGAGTCTCGACTCGGCTGCCGAGCTGGCGCAAACCCAGCCGGGTGCCGCTGCCCGCGTGGCCCAGGCCGGCTACGCCGCGATCCAGGTGGGCGAAACCCCACACGCGACGGACCTGAGCCAGGCGATCAACCACCAGGACCGCCTTGAGCGAGCCCTGCGCCAGCAGATCGTGCGAGAGCGGCGCTCCCTGGAAACCGGCCTGGCCGTGGTCGCCAGTATCGGCAGCACCTCGCCGTTCATCGGCCTGTTCGGTACTGTGTGGGGCATCATGGAAGCGCTCAAGGGCATCAGTGCCGCCGGTTCCGCCAGCCTCGAAACGGTGGCCGGCCCGATTGGTGCGGCACTGGTTGCGACGGGCGTCGGTATCGCCGTCGCCGTGCCGGCGGTGCTGGTCTACAACTACTTCCTGCGTCGCCTCAAGCTGACCGCTGCCGACCTCGATGACTTCGCCCACGACTTCTACAGCCTGGCGCAGAAAAATTCCTTCCGTGTGCTGCTGCACCCGACCCTGAACAAAACCACTGCCGCTAACCCGCAGAAAGTGAAGGAGGCGTCCTGACATGGCCTTCTCCACGCAAGACAGCGATGAGGTACTGAGCGAGATCAACGTCACGCCGCTGGTGGACGTGATGCTGGTGCTGCTGGTGGTGTTTATCGTCACCGCGCCGCTTTTGACCAACGCGATTCCGATCAACCTGCCCAAGACTGAGGCGGTCGCGCCGGTGGAGCAGAAAGACCCGCTAGTGGTGAGCATCGACGGCGCCGGCAAACTGTTTATCAACAAGGACGAAATCCAGCCGGACTTGCTGGAGTTCAACCTGCAGGCGGCCAAGGCCAAGGACCCCGATGTGCGGGTGCAACTGCAGGCGGATGATGGCGTGAACTACGGCGAAGTGGCGCGAGCCATGGCGTCTATCGAACGCGCGGGCATTACCAAGCTGTCGGTGATTACCGCTCGTTAAGTTACACAAGCCTCGACAAGTTTTTGGCCGTTTCCTTGGCAGGGTGCGGCCTTTTTTTGCCTGCGATTCAATCCGCTACTTGAAATGCAATCCAAATGTGGGAGGGGGCTTGCCCCCGATTGCAGTATGTCAGCCAATCAATCTGTAACTGATACACCGCCATCGGGAGCAAGCTCCCTCCCACATTTTGAACTTCATTAATTTTGAATTTTTGGTTATTAATAAATAGCTTCTTATTCCTTAACGAATATAACACCCGTCCCTATACTGTTCAGCAACGTTAAACGCTGCAGGAGGGCACACCCATGCACAGCGAGTCGATTCGTTATCTGATCGTGCCGGGCTGGCAAGGATCGCCAGAAGATCATTGGCAAAGTCACTGGCAGGCCAGCCTGCCCAACAGCGCCCGCGTGGAGCAGGCCGACTGGCTGACGCCACGTCGAGAAGATTGGGTCGCTGCGCTGGCCGAGGCCATCGCAGCCGACAGCACGCCGGTGATCCTGATCGCCCATAGCCTGGGCTGCATCACGGTGGCGCATTGGGCGGCCACCGCGCCGGTGCACTTCCTGCGCCAGGTGCGCGGTGCCTTGCTGGTGGCCCCGGCCGATGTCGAACGGCCCGCCTGCTCACCTGCGTTGCGTAATTTTGCGCCGATCCCGACCGACCTGTTGCCGTTCCCCAGCCAGGTGGTCAGCTCCGACAACGACAGTGCTGTCAGCGCCCCGCGAGCCCTGGAATTGGCCCGCAACTGGGGCGCCGAAGCCGGCATTCTGTCGGGGGCGGGGCACATCAATGTGAAGTCCGGCCACCAGCGCTGGGAACAGGGGTTCGCCTACCTCTATCGCCTGCAAAGCCGCCTTGAGCATCACGCCCGGCGTACTGCCTGAATTTTTTCAACGCCCCGTCCCTTGAGTGGATTGGGGGCGGGAGCCTGCCATGAGTCTGCATGAAACCTACGGCCAGCCATTGCTGACCTTTCCCGACGCGGAAAAAAGCCCACTGAGCATCCGCGCCAAGGCGCTGGTGTTTGTCGACCCGCGTTCGCGGCAGCTGCGCGAAGACCTCGAAAGCCTCGCACCCCGTGCCTTGCCCGTGTTGATCCGCGGCGAGACCGGTAGCGGCAAGGAGTTGCTGGCGAGGCATATTCACCGGGGCAGCGACCGCACCGGTCTGTTTGTCTCGGTCAATTGCGGTGCGATCAGCCCGACCTATGCCGATGCCGAATTGTTCGGTTATGCCGCCGGCAGCCACAGTGGTTCGGCCAGCAGCCGGGCAGGGTGGTTCGGTTCGGCGAATGGCGGCACCTTGTACTTGGACGAGATCGGCGATTTACCGCTGCCGATCCAGGTGAAACTGTTGGCCGCGCTGGAAAACCACGAAGTCACCCGTGTCGGTGCCCATCAGCCGAGCCCGGTGGATGTGCGCCTGGTCGCCGCCACCAGCATCGACCTGGCCCAGGCCGTGGCGGCCGGCAAGTTCCATGAGCGCCTGTTCCACTATCTGAGCGAAGGTCGGTTGGATTTGCCGGCGCTGCGCGAGCGGGTCGGTGACATCTTGTCCCTGGCCGAATACTTCCTGGGCATCTACAGTCAGCGCCTGGACCTGCCGGTGCCGCTGATCAGCGATGCCGCGCAGCGTGTGCTGGAACACCACAGCTGGCCGGGCAATACCCGCGAGCTGGAAAACGTTATTCACTTTGCCCTGCTGGTCAGCAGTGGGGATGAGATTTTGCCCGAACATTTGAATCTGCCGGTGGCGGGTTCTGCGCTGGAACAGGTGCGGCGGATTTTCGAGCGCGCCAGCCCCGCCGAGCGGGAAACGTTAAGTAAATTCCTGCATGAACAAAATGGAATATCAACGTGAATAAAAGATATTGTTCGGGAATAAAAAATCTAGGTATTGTCCCTCCCACGCCGCGATAGCACTTCGCTGGCACACTACATAAAAAACGGTCGTCAGAGACGCCCCCGGAATTCCGATAAGGACACTGCATGAAAAAGGTTCTGTTGTTTACCGCACTGGCGGCTGCCCTGACTGCAAGCTTCGCCCAGGCCAACGAAAAACTGGTGGTGGCCGCCACGCCGATCCCGCACGCCGAGATCCTCGAACTGGTCAAGCCAACCCTCGCCAAAGAAGGCGTGGACCTGGAAATCAAAGTCTTCACCGACTACGTACAGCCAAACGTACAGGTTGCCGAGAAACGCCTGGACGCCAACTATTTCCAGACCCTGCCGTACCTGGAAAACTTCAACAAAGGCAAGGGCACCAACCTTGTGACAGTGGTCGGCGTGCACGTTGAACCGTTCGGCGGCTACTCGAAAAAGATCAAGAAAATTGAAGATCTGAAAGATGGTGCCACCGTGGCCATCCCCAACGAAGGTTCCAACAGCGGTCGCGCCCTGTTGCTGCTGCAGAAAGCCGGCGTGATCACCCTGAAAGACCCGACCAATGCCTTGGCCACGCCAAAAGACATCAAGGACAACCCCAAGCACCTGAAATTCAAGGAGCTGGAATCGGCCCTGCTGCCACGCGTGCTGGACCAGGTTGACCTGGACCTGATCAACACCAACTACGCCCTGGAAGCCGGCCTGAACCCGGCCAAGGATGCGCTGATCATCGAACACGCCGATTCGCCGTACGTGAACTTCCTGGTGGCTCGCCCGGACAACAAGGACAGCGATGCGATCCAGAAGCTGTCCAAGGCCCTGACCAGCCCGGAAGTCAAAGCCTTCATCGAGAAGAAGTACAACGGTGCTGTAGTGCCTGCGTTCTGATGTAACCCAAACCCCCTTCAAGGTTTGAACGCCGACGGCTGTACAGCGTCGGCGTTTTTTTATGCCCTGAATGTGGAATGCAATCCAAATGTGGGAGGGGGCTTGCCCCCGATAGCAGTGGTTCAGTCAGCACATTTTTTCTGTGCCACCACCATCGGGGGCAAGCTCCCTCCCACATTTGATCCGCTTTGATCTAGAGAGCTCTGCTATTGATCGCCCTGCGCAACGCCATCAACCACTTCACCAACTCCTGCGGATCCATCGGTTTCACTTCCTTCATGGTTCGATCCCTCGAATCTCAGACCTCCAAACCATAGCCCTCACCCGCCAAACCCGCGAATCCGGCGGTTATCTTTTTGGGTGATATCAATATGCTATTTGGGTATTTAAACTTTGATTTTTATACCTTTAAAGTTCGCGCTACCCGGCGTTACCCACACCGGATCGGATTGCGCTCGCTGCACTACCCGTGCGGCGTCATGGACTGGAAATGACCTTCGATTTCGCTTTTATCCTCAGCACCCTGCCGGCGTTCCTGAAGGCCGTGGGGGTGACGCTGCAAGTGGGCCTGATCGCCATTGCCACCTCCCTGCTGGTGGCGCTGATCAACGCCGCGCTGCTGGTGTTTCGCACACCTTACCTGTCGCGCCTGGTGGCGCTGTATGTGGAGCTGGCGCGTAACACGCCGCTGCTGATCCAGCTGTTTTTCGTGTACTTCGCGCTACCGGCCCTGGGCTTCAATATCTCCGGGTTTTGGGCGGCGATCATCACCATGACCTTCCTCGGCGGCGCCTACCTCACCGAAGTGCTGCGCGCCGGTGTGGAAGCGGTGCCGCTGGCGCAGATCGAGTCGGGCAAGTCCATCGGCCTGTCCGACTGGCAACTGCTGCGCCACGTGATCCTGCCCCAGGCCGGCATCCTCAGCCTGCCAGCGCTATTCGCCAATTTCATCTTCCTGCTCAAAGAGACCACCGTGGTCTCCGCCGTGGCGGTGCCGGAGATTCTCTACACCACCAAGAGCTACATAGCGCTCTACTACAAGACCTACGAAATGCTCGCCGTGCTGACGCTGATTTGCGTGTTGCTGTTCTTGCCGCTGTCGCTGCTGCTCAGCCGCCTGGAAAGGAGGCTCCAGCATGGCCAGTTCGGGTCTTGAGTTGCTGTGGGTGTCGTTGCCGCAACTGGGCAAGGGCGCTGCGCAAACCCTGTCGATTTCGTTCTTGAGCATCGCCTTCAGCACCGTCGGCGGCGTGCTGTACGGCGTACTGCGCACGTTGAACAACCGCCTGATCAACGGCGTGCTGCGGGTGTACCTGGAATTGTTCCGCGCGATCCCGGTGCTGGTGTGGCTGTACCTGGTGTTTTTCGGCTTGCCGATTTTCTTTGGTTTGAGCATTCCGAGCTTCTGGTGCGCGGTGTTGGTGCTGTCGCTGTGGGGCGCCAGCGAAGTGGGCGAGGTGGTGCGCGGCGCGTTGCATTCGCTGCCCCGTGGCCAGCGTGAAGCGGGCTTGTCGATTGGCCTGTCCGACCCGCAGCTGTACGGCTACGTGCTGCTGCCGCAAGCGCTCAAGCGCATGACGCCGCCGACCATCAATGTCTACACGCGCATTATCAAGACCAGTTCCCTCGCGGTGCTGATCGGTGTGGTGGACGTGATCAAGGTCGGCCAGCAAATCATCGAACGCACCTACGAGTCCGTGTTGATCTACGGCGTGCTGTTCCTGTTTTTCTTCTTTATCTGCTACCCGTTGTCGGCCGCCTCCAAGGTGCTGGAACGGCGCTGGGGCCAGGCATGAACGCATTGATCGAGTTCCAGGGTTTCAACAAATTCTTTGGCGAGGCGCAGGTGCTCAAGGGCATCGACCTGAGCGTGCAAAGCGGTGAAGTGGTGGTGATTCTCGGCCCCAGCGGTTGTGGCAAAAGCACCTTGCTGCGTTGCCTCAATGGGCTGGAAGTCGCGCACAGCGGCAGCCTGCGTTTCGCCGGCAAAGAGCTGTTGGACAAACACACCGACTGGCGCCAGGTGCGTCAGGACGTGGGCATGGTGTTCCAGAGCTACCACCTGTTCCCACACATGAGCGTGCTCGACAACATCCTGCTCGGCCCGCTGAAAGTGCAAAAACGCGACCCCCGCGAAGCCCGCGAACAGGCCGAGAAACTGCTGGACCGCGTCGGCCTGGCGGACAAGCGCGACGCTTTCCCGCGACAGCTCTCCGGCGGCCAGCAACAACGCATCGCCATCGTCCGTTCGCTGTGCATGAACCCCCAGGTCATGCTGTTTGACGAAGTCACCGCTGCCCTCGACCCGGAGATGGTCAAGGAGGTGCTCGAAGTGATCCAGGGCCTGGCCCGCGATGGCATGACCCTGCTGATCGTCACCCACGAAATGGCCTTCGCCCGCGCCGTCGCCGACCGCGTGGTGTTCATGGAGGCCGGTCGCATCCTCGAACACAACACCCCCGAGGCATTCTTTACGAACCCGCAAACCGCACGCGCGCAGCAGTTCCTGGAGAAGTTCTCCTTTGTTTCAACACTGCCCAAGAAAACCCAGGAACTGGAGCTGATATGAAAAAACTACTGCTGCCACTGTTTGCCGTCGCCCTGCTCGTCGGCTGCGATAAAAAGGCCGAAGAGCCTGCAAAACCGGTTGCCGCCGCAAGCTACCTCGACAAGATCAAGGCGCGCGACAAGCTGATCGTGGGTGTATTCACCGACAAGCCGCCCTTTGGTTTCGTCAACGAAGCCGGGCGCTACGTCGGTTTCGATACCGACATCGGCCGCCAATTCGCCAAGGACCTGCTGGGCGATGAAAACAAAGTCGAATTCGTCGCCGTCGAACCGGCCAGCCGTATCCCGTTCCTGCAAAGCGACAAGGTCGACCTGATCCTCGCCAACATGACCGTAACGCCCGAGCGCAAGGAAGCGGTGGACTTCACCAACCCCAACCTGAAAGTCGCGGTACAGGCCCTGGTGCCCAACGACAGCGCGGTGAAAAGCCTGGATGACCTGGCGACCCGCACCACCATCGTTACCACCGGCACCACGGCTGATATCTGGCTGACCAAGAACCACCCGGACTGGAAACTGCTCAAGTTCGAGAAAAACTCCGAGTCGTTGCAGGCGTTGTCTGCCGGCCGTGGTGATGCCTATGCCCAGGACAACCTTGTGCTGTTCAGCTGGGCCAAGCAGAACCCGGGCTATCGTGTGCTGGAAGAAAAGCTGGGTGATGAAGCGCCGATTGCACCCGCGGTGAAGAAGGGCAACATCGAACTGCGCGACTGGGTGAATGCCGAGCTGGCCAAGTTGGGCGAGGAGAAATTCCTGCTCAAGCTGTACGACCAGTATGTGCGTAAAGAGCTGAGCGATGACACCAAGCCGGAGAGTGTGATTGTTGAAGGCGGGAAGTGGCAGGGCTGATTGTTGATTGATTGTTCTGGCCTCATCGGGGGCAAGCCCCCTCCCACACTGGGTTGGGTTCACAAATTTTGATGTGTGAATACCGTCAAATGTGGGAGGGGGCTTGCCCCCGATGAGGCCGGCACAGCAACCGCCTATTCCGGCCAATGCCAGGCGGGTGCATCCAATATTCCCTGCCCGACGATCCGCGTCTCCCCCAACACCTTTTCCAGCACAATCGAATTGCAGCCCTCATCCTGCTGCAATGCCGCAATCAGGCGGCTGGCATGGGACACCACCCACACCTGGCAGTGCTGGGACGCCTGGATGATCAAGCGCGCCAATGCCGGTAGCAGGTCCGGGTGCAAACTGGTCTCTGGCTCGTTCAGCACCATCATGGTCGGCGGCCGAGGTGTGAGCAGCGCCGCGATCAGTAGCAGGTAACGCAAGGTGCCGTCCGACAACTCCGCCGCCGACAGCGGCCGCAGCAAGCCCTCCTGATAAAACTCAATCGTAAAGCGCCCACCCTGCAACGGTTGGATATTCAAGCGTGCGCCGGGGAAAGCGTCGCTGACTGCGCGCTGCAATGCCTCGGGATCGCCGATTTCACGAATGGTCTGCAACGCCGCCGCCAGGTCGCGCCCGTCGTGATGTAGCACTGGCGTACGTGTGCCCAGTTGAGGTTGGCGGACCGGCGCGTCGACATCGCTGCGAAAGTGATCATAAAAGCGCCAGCCACGGATGCTTTCGCGCAGCAGCAACACCTCCGGCGAACCGCGCAGGCTGCCAACCTGATCAAACAGGCTGTGGTAGTTCGGCGTGTGCTGGGCCAGCACATCCCAGGCGCGGCCCTCACGCGCCCGCACCATCGGCCCGGAACGCTGCACCAGCAGGCTGGCCGGGCGGTAGATAGGGCCGGCCCAGATGCATTCCTTCTTCACTTCCGGGTCCAGCGAGAAATAGGACAGCGTTTTTTCCGGCAGCCCCAGGGAAATGGCGTAGCTGAAATCTTCCCCGGCAAAGCCCAGGCGCAAGCGTTTGACGCCCTGACGCACGATGGGCTCGACCGGCACCTCACCGCTGCGCATGCGCCGGCTAATGGTCTCCGGCCCGGCCCAGAAGGTCGAATCCAGCCCACCCTCACGGGCCAGCGCATTGATCACCCCACCCTGGGCGGTTTCCGCCAGCAGGCGCAGGGCGCGGTACAAGTTGGACTTGCCGCTGCCATTGGGGCCGGTGACCAGGTTGAGTCGGTCCAGGGGCACTACCAATTTATTGATCGAGCGGTAATTGGCCACCGCGAGGGTCTTGAGCATGGGCATCCAGTCGCCTTGGGAACCATTGGAGTATGGGAGCCTCCATGCAGATAAGGAACCCTGAACTAAGCTCACAGTCGCATACACACTGGCACGTCGGCATCACGCAAAAGGAGCCTGCATGGGCGCTCGCATTTCCACCTGTATTTTCGGCCTTGGCCTACTGGCGCTGTTGAGCGGCTGTGGCGAGGACAAGGCTGAACCCAAGGCCCATTCGCGGGTGTTCGTGCAGACCGTGCAGCCGGCGGATTTCGCGGCGGCGGTCACGCTGACCGGGGATATCCAGGCTCGGGTGCAAACCGATCTGTCCTTCCGCGTGGGCGGCAAAATCATCCAACGCATGGTGGATGTGGGCGACCGCGTGACCGCCAGGCAAGTGCTGGCCAAGCTCGACCCCAAGGACTTGCAGACCAACGTCGATTCCGCGCAGGCCCAGGTCGTAGCCGAACAGGCGCGGGTCAAGCAGACCGCCGCCGCCTTCGTGCGCCAGGAAAAACTCTTGCCCAAGGGCTACACCAGCCGCAGCGAATACGATTCCGCCCAGGCCGCGTTACGCAGCAGCCAGAGCGCCCTGGCTGCCGCCCAGGCTCAACTGGCCAACGCCCGCGAGCAACTCGGCTACACCGCGCTGATCGCCGAAGCGCCTGGGGTGATTACCGCACGCCAGGCCGAAGTCGGCCAGGTGGTACAGGCCACCGTACCGATTTTCAGCCTGGCGCGCGATGGCGAGCGTGATGCGGTGTTCAACGTCTATGAGTCCCTGCTGGTGGAGCCGCCGCCCGATGCGCCGATCACCGTCAGCCTGCTGGATAACCCCAGCATCAAGGCCGTGGGCAAGGTCCGTGAGGTCACCCCCGCCGTGGCCGCCAACACCGGCACTGTGCAGGTGAAAATCGCCCTGCAGGCCTTACCCAAAGGCATGGAGCTGGGCTCGGTGGTAAGCGCCACCGCCAATGGCCCGGCGAAGGCCAGTATCGAATTGCCGTGGGCCGCGCTGACCAAAGACCTCAGCGAACCCGCTGTGTGGTTGGTCGACGGCGACGGCAAGGCGCAATTGCACAAAGTCACCGTGGCACGTTACCTCACCGGCAAAGTCATCATTGGCGACGGCCTCAAGGGCGGCGAAAAAGTTGTGGTCGCCGGCGGGCAATTGCTGCATCCCGGCATGATTGTCGAGATCGCCCAGCCAGGAGCGCAGCCATGAAACGCCTCACGGGGATACTCGCCGCCAGCCTGCTGCTGGTGGCCTGCTCCAAGGAAGAACCGCCGCCCGAGCCCGTGCGCCCGGTCCTGTCCATGGAAGTGAAGTCGCAAGACCAGGAAAACCTCGGTCGCTTCGCCGGCACCATCCAGGCGCGCTACGAAAGTAATTTAGGCTTCCGCGTACCCGGCCGCATTGCCCGCCGCGCGGTGGACGTGGGCGCCGAGGTGGAGAAGGGCGCCTTGCTCGCCGTCCTCGACCCCACCGACCAACAGAACCAACTGCGCTCGGCCCAGGGCGACCTGGCCCGCGTGCAGGCGCAATACATCAACGCCCAGGCCAATGCGCGCCGCCAGCAGGAGCTGTTCAACCGTGGCGTCGGCGCCCAGGCCCAGCTGGATATCGCCCAGACCGACCTGAAGACCACCCAGGCCTCGCTCGATCAGGCCCAGGCCTCCGTCAATCAAGCCAAGGACCAGCTCAACTACGCCGAACTGCGCACTGACCACGCCGGTATCGTCACCGCCTGGAATGCCGAGGCCGGCCAGGTGGTCAGTGCCGGCCAGCAGGTCGTCACCCTGGCGCGCCCGGATATCAAGGAAGCCGTGATCGACCTGCCCGCCGGCCTCGCCGAGCGCTTGCCACCGGACGTGGTGTTCCTGGTTGCCGGGCAGCTCGACCCCAGCGTGCATACCACCGCTATCGTGCGCGAGATCGAACCCCAGGCCCAAAGCGCCACGCGCACCCGACGTGCGCGCCTGACCCTGGCCGACACGCCGCCCGCGTTCCGCCTGGGCACGGCGATCAGCGTAACGTTGAGCACCGCCATCGCCCCGCGCATCGAAGTGCCCCTGAGCGCCTTGCAGGACGTCGACGGCAAGACCCGCATCTGGCTGCTCGACACCCAGAGCCAGACGGTACAACCGCGTGATATCACGGTGATCAGCCGCGATGCCGACAGCGCCTTGCTCAACGGCGGCGTCAAACCTGGCGAGCGCATCGTCACCGCCGGCGTCAACAGCCTGAAACCTGGGCAAAAAGTCAAAATCGACGAGGACAGCCCGCGATGAAAGGGAGCTTCAACTTATCCGACTGGGCCCTCAAGCATCAGTCCTTCGTCTGGTACCTGATGTTCGTCGCGCTGCTGATGGGCGTGTTTTCGTACATGAACCTGGGCCGTGAGGAAGACCCTTCCTTCACCATCAAGACCATGGTGATCCAGACCCGCTGGCCGGGCGCGACCCAGGAAGAAACCCTCAAGCAGGTCACCGACCGCATCGAGAAAAAGCTTGAAGAGCTGGACTCCCTCGACTACGTGAAAAGCTACACCCGGCCGGGCGAGTCCACGGTATTCGTGTTCCTCAAGGACACCACCAGCGCCAAGGACATCCCCCATATCTGGTACCTGGTACACAAGAAGATCGACGACATTCGTGGCAGCTTCCCACCGGGTTTGCAGGGGCCGTCTTTCAACGATGAGTTCGGTGATGTATTTGGCTCGGTGTACGCCTTTACCGGCGATGGCCTGTCGATGCGCCAGTTGCGTGACTACGTGGAGCAGGTGCGCGCCGAGATCCGCTCGGTGCCGGGGTTGGGCAAGGTCGAGATGATCGGCCAGCAGGATGAAGTGATTTACCTGAACTTCTCCACGCGCAAACTGGCGGCGCTGGGGATTGACCAGCGCCAGGTGGTGCAGAGCCTGCAATCGCAGAACGCGGTGACGCCGGCCGGGGTGATCGAGGCCGGGCCGGAGCGGATTTCGGTGCGCACCTCGGGGCAGTTCGCCTCGGAGAAGGACCTGGCCAACGTCAATCTGCGGCTCAATGACCGTTTCTATCGCCTGGCGGATATCGCGGACATCAGCCGGGGTTATGTGGACCCGGCGCGGCCGATGTTCCGGTTCAACGGCAAGCCGGCCATCGGTCTGGCGATTGCCATGCAGAAGGGCGGTAATATCCAGTCGTTCGGCAAGGCCCTGCACGAGCGCATGGACGAACTCACCGCCGACCTGCCAGTGGGCGTCGGCGTGCACAAGGTGTCCGATCAGGCGGAAGTGGTGGAAGAGGCGGTCGGCGGTTTTACCAGTGCCTTGTTTGAGGCCGTCATCATCGTGCTGGTGGTGAGCTTTATCAGCCTCGGCATGCGCGCCGGACTGGTGGTGGCGTGCTCGATTCCGTTGGTGCTGGCCCTGGTGTTCGTGTTCATGGAATACAGCGGCATCACCATGCAGCGTGTGTCGCTCGGCGCGCTGATCATTGCCCTCGGCCTGTTGGTGGACGACGCGATGATCACCGTCGAGATGATGATCACACGCCTGGAAAAAGGCGAGACCAAGGAGCAGGCGGCGACCTACGCCTACACCTCCACGGCGTTCCCCATGCTCACCGGTACGCTGGTGACCGTCGCGGGGTTTGTGCCGATCGGCCTCAACGCCAGCTCGGCGGGCGAGTACACCTTTACCCTGTTTGCGGTGATAGCCGTGGCGATGCTGGTGTCGTGGGTGGTGGCGGTGCTGTTTGCGCCGGTGATCGGCGTGCATATCCTGAGCGCCAACGTCAAACCTCACAACGCAGAGCCGGGGCGGATTGGACGGGCTTTCAATGGCGGCATGCTGTGGGCCATGCGTAACCGCTGGTGGGCGATTGGCATCACCGTGGCGCTGTTCGCGGCGTCGGTGTTTTCCATGCAGTTCGTGCAGAACCAGTTCTTCCCCTCGTCGGACCGCCCGGAAATCCTCGTCGACCTCAACCTGCCGCAAAACGCCTCGATCAACGAGACGCGCAAGGCCGTCGACCGCCTGGAAGCGATCATCAAGGACGACCCGGACATTGCCCGCTGGAGCACGTACATCGGCCAGGGCGCGATCCGTTTCTACCTGCCCCTCGACCAGCAACTGGAAAACCCCTACTACGCGCAGTTGGTCATCGTGAGCAAGGGCCTGGAAGAGCGTGGCGAGTTGATCGCGCGCCTGCAAAAGCGCCTGCGTGATGATTTCGTCGGGATCGGCAGCTACGTGCAGCCGCTGGAAATGGGCCCGCCAGTGGGCCGGCCGATTCAGTATCGCGTGTCGGGCAAAGACACCGACCAGGTGCGCAAGCACGCCATCGAACTGGCGACCTTGCTGGACAAGAACACTCACCTGGGCGAGATCATCTACGACTGGAACGAGCCGGGCAAAGTGCTGCGCATCGACATCGCCCAGGACAAGGCGCGCCAACTGGGGCTGTCGTCGGAAGACGTGGCGCAGTTGATGAACAGCGTGGTCAGCGGCGCTTCGGTGACCCAGGTGCATGACGATATCTACCTGATCAACGTGGTGGGTCGTGCCGAAGACGCTGAGCGCGGTACGCCGGAAACCTTGCAGAACCTGCAGATCGTCACGCCCAACGGTACGTCGATTCCGCTGCTGGCCTTCGCCACCGTGCGTTACGAGCTGGAGCAGCCACTGGTGTGGCGTCGCGACCGCAAGCCGACCATCACCATCAAGGCTTCGGTGCGCGATGAGATGCAGCCGACGGACCTGGTCAAGCAGCTCAAGCCGGAAATCGACAAGTTCAGCGCTGGCCTGCCGGTGGGCTACAAGGTCGCTACCGGCGGCACCGTGGAAGAAAGCGGCAAGGCCCAGGGGCCGATTGCCAGCGTGGTGCCGTTGATGCTGTTTCTCATGGCGACGTTCCTGATGATCCAGCTGCACAGCGTGCAGAAGATGTTCCTGGTGGCGAGCGTCGCGCCGCTCGGGCTGATCGGTGTGGTGCTGGCGTTGATCCCTACGGGCACGCCCATGGGTTTCGTGGCGATCCTCGGCATCCTGGCGTTGATCGGCATCATCATCCGTAACTCAGTGATCCTGGTGACGCAGATTCATGAGTATGAGGTGGCCGGCTATACGCCGTGGGATGCGGTGGTGGAAGCCACCGAGCATCGGCGCCGGCCGATCCTGCTCACGGCGGCGGCGGCGAGCCTGGGCATGATCCCGATTGCCCGTGAGGTGTTCTGGGGGCCGATGGCCTACGCGATGATCGGCGGGATCATCATCGCGACTTTGTTAACACTTTTGTTTTTGCCTGCGCTTTATGTGGCTTGGTACAAGATCCGGGAGCCCAAACCAGAGCAGAGCTGAACATGCCTCACTCCCTGCGCCACGGTCTGTTGATTTGCACACTGTTGCTGTCACCCATGGCTTTTGCCAGCACCGTATTGGAAAACCTCCTGTGGCGGGTCGAACTCGACCCGGCCACCCTCGCCATCCGCGTGACGCCCCACGGGCAGGCGACGGTACAAGCTTCCAGCGGCTTGCCGGCGCGTGCCGTCAGCCAGCTTGTGCGGAGCGATCAACAGGCCAGTTGGCAGTGGGATGACGGCGCCTTCCGGGTGAGCGCCAGTCTTGAACAGCGCGACCTCAAGTTGACCCTGCGCGCGCGTGGGCCTGGCGAGCTACCTATCCTTCAGCAACCCGCCAGCGCCCTGGGCAACGGGCTGATGTGGCCGTTGGCCGAAGGGCATTACGTGCCCGCCGACAACGCTGTATGGAACGCGTTTTTGCAGGATCAAGGTGATCTCAACACCACCCAGGACCTCAGCCTGCCGCTGTGGGGCCTGGACCACGGGCGCTTCACCTTGAACTGGTTGCTGACCAACCCCTACAACAATCGCCTGCGCTGGCAGGAAGGGATGGCGCTGTCCGTGGCCCATGAGTTCACCACGCTCGACCCTGATGCGCCGATGACCCTGCTGTTGCACCTGGGGGAGGCCGATCCCTTGGCCGGCGCCAAGCGCTACCGCCAATGGC
The DNA here is from genome assembly GCF_024584605.1 of Pseudomonas extremorientalis. Classification (NCBI taxonomy): domain Bacteria; kingdom Pseudomonadati; phylum Pseudomonadota; class Gammaproteobacteria; order Pseudomonadales; family Pseudomonadaceae; genus Pseudomonas; species Pseudomonas extremorientalis. Next base: position 248,413 of record NZ_CP089519.1, read on the forward strand.
TGGTGGAGCAAGGGCGTTATGAACCGCTGGCGGAAAAACTGCGGCAGACACCCGAGGCCGAGAAGTTGCTGGGTGCCAGCCATGTCTACCTGTGGGGTAATGACCTGCTGGCGCCAGAGGATGTCCGTGACTGGCCGTTGTTGCTCAAGCGCCTGCGTGGCCATGAACTCAAAGGCTTGCTCGACAAGGAGTCGACAAAGATCCTGGGGCAGGCGACGGCCTTGAATCGCTATGAGCAGACCGCGCTGCTGCGGGGGCTGAATGCGGCAATCAACAGCAAGGCCCGGCAGAGTTGGCAGGTGCAAGAGCCGGATATGACGCGCCTCGCTGCACGTTATGGTGAGCTGCGCAGCGAGTTGGCCGTCGCGTTCGCCGGTGCGCTGAGCGACAACCCCCAAGCCTGGGGCAGCCGGGCGATCCAGTCGCTGCGTGATACAGGTCTTTCACGCTTGCTGCTGACCCTGGGCGAAGGCTGGGAGGGCGGCCTGTGGCACCCCGAGGCGATCCGCGCCGGGGTTGAGGCGGGTTACCTGATGGCGCCCTACGATTCCTATGAAACCGCGTTGTCTGCCACGGAAAATCCGGATTGGACCACCGCCCACCTGGGCAGCAGGGCTTACCGCGACTGCGCGATTATGTTGAAGGGTGGCACGCTGAAAACCGGCTTCCAGCAGTCCGGTCACTACACCGACCCACGTTGCGTGCGGCCTTTGCTCGAAGCCCGTGTGAAGGCCGTGCAGGCCAAGGCCGGTTTCAACGCCTGGTTCCTCGATGCCTATGCCACCAGCATGGTGTTCGACAGCTACCGCGACGGCGCCGGGATGACTCAGGCGCAAAACGCCGAGGGCAATATCGACGCCTCGCGCTGGCTCAACACGGTGCTCAAATTGCCAACCGGTTCCGAAGACGGCAACGCCATCACCGCCCAAGGCATTCTGTTCGCCCATGGCATGCAGACGCCGGTGATTGGCTGGGGTGACCAGGCCATGACCCAGGACAAGCAATCGCCTTACTACGTGGGCAATTGGTACCCGCCGGAGCAGCCGACGGTGTTCTTCAAGCCGGTGCCGCTCAAAGAGCCGTTTCGTACGATCTACTTTGAGCCGAGCATGCGGCTGCCGTTGTACCAGGCGGTGTTCCACGGCTCGGTGATCACCACACACCACTGGCTGTTCGACAGTCTCAAACTGAGCAATGTGCGGGTCGAGAATGAGCTGACGCAACTGCTCTACAACGTGCCGCCGCTGTATCACCTGAGTGCCTCGACCGTTAAGCAGCGGCTGCCGGTGATCCAGCGGCAGGATCGGTTCTTCCGGCCGCTGCACCAGCGTTTGGCGACCCAGGCGATGACGGATTTTCGTTGGCTGACGGCGGACAGGCAGGTGCAGCAAACCACCTTTGCCGATGGCACGCGGTTGGTGGCGAATTTTGCTGTCGAGGAAAAGGAGGGCTATGCCGGGCGCAGTGTGACTGCATATGGGGTGGGTGAAAAACCGCTGGTGTATCGGGTGGAGTAAGGCTGCCTCAGCAGGCGTCATCGGGGGCAAGCCCCCTCCCACATGTTGACTGTATTCACACATCAAACTGTGGGAGGGGGCTTGCCCCCGATGGCGTCAGACCAGGCAACGAAAATCTACCGCTTGCGCCACACACTCGCCAACCAGGGCTGTTGCGCCCTGGGCAAGCCTGCCGGCCGGTAGTAATGCTCCAACTCCACAAACCCGGCTTGCGTCAGGAGTGTTTGCCACGCCGCCAGGTCGTGATAAGACCCGTACCGTGGCCCATTCCAGCCTTCCTGGTTGTCACCCCGAGGGTTGGAACTGAACAACACGCCGCCCGCCTTCAAAGCCCCATGCAATTGCTTGAGCACACGTGGCAGTTCCTGCTTGGGGATATGAAACAACACCGCATTGGCGAAGATCCCGTCAAAGCGCTCGACAGGCAGGTCGAGCTTGAGGAAATCCTGCTGCAACACCTCGCAGCCACTGTCCTCCCGCGCCATCTGCGCAAACCGCTCCGAGCCGTCGAGCCCCACCGCGATATGGCCCATGCGGGTAAAGGTCTGCAAGTCACGCCCTGGGCCGCAGCCGAAATCCAGCACAGTAAACGGTGCCGGACCCTGGATATGCCGCAGCAGGGCATCGATGTTCTGGCTCACATCGTGATCGCGGGTGCCTTCACGGAAGTCCTCGGCCACTTTGTTGTAGTGGCCGAGGGTGGCGGAGGTGATCTGCTTAAGGTCGTCGGGTTTGAGTGTCATGACGGGTAATACCGGGCGTCTTCGATGACCCGACTATACCTCACCTCTTATTGAGCCCCCGCGCCAGGCGATCCCCACCCACCTGAATCACCGCCACCAGAATCACCAGCAGTACGATCACCGTGAGCATGATCTGCGTATCAAAGCGCTGATACCCATACCGGTACGCAATATCCCCCAAGCCCCCCGCGCCAATCGCGCCGGCCATGGCCGATGAGTTGATCATGGTCACCAGCGTGATGGTGAAGCCGCCGACGATCCCCGGCAGCGCTTCCGGCAACAGCACGTGCCAGATGATGTGCCAGCGGCGGCAGCCCATGGCTTGTGCGGCTTCGATCAGGCCGTGGTCGACTTCGCGCAGGCTCACTTCGGCAATGCGTGCAAAGAACGGCGTGGCGGCAATGGTCAAGGGTACGACCGCTGCCCATACGCCGTAGGTGGTGCCGACGATCAGCCGAGTGAACGGGATCAGCGCCACCATCAGGATCAGGAACGGAATCGAGCGGAACAGATTGACGAACGCCCCCAGCACGCGGTTCAGCGCCGGGGCTTGGTAGATGCCGCCTTTGTCGCTGGTCACCAGGAACACCGCCAGCGGGATGCCCACCAGCAGCGCGATCAGCGATGACACGCCGACCATCAACAAGGTGTCGATGGCGCCCTGCACTAAACGATCAAACCACATAGCCCAGCACCTCCACCTGTTGTGCCCAATTGCCGGCGCGGTTACGCAGTTCTTCCGCGCTGTGGGGCGAGCCATTGACCGCCAGCAGCAGTTGGCCTAGGGCATGCCCCTGGATGCGTTCCACGCCGCCTTGCAGCAAGCGCACGCGCCCGCCTAGGGCGCCGAACAGTGCGGCCAGGTCCGGCTCGTCGGTATCGCTGCCGGTGAAGCGCAGGCGCAGCACCACCGAGGCATTGGCAGTCGCCGGTTTGGCCTGCAAACGGCTTTGCAACTCGTCCGGCAGCCCGTGTTGCAGGGGGGCCAGCAGGGTTTTGCTGACTTCATGCTGCGGGTTGCCGAACACGTGCCACACCGGGCCTTGCTCGACGATGCGCCCATGTTCCAGCACCACCACGCGGTCGCAGATTTCGCGGATCACCGCCATCTCGTGGGTGATCAGCACGATGGTCAAACCCAGGCGCCGGTTGATCTCGCGCAGCAGGCCGAGGATCGATTGGGTCGTCTCCGGGTCGAGGGCCGAGGTGGCCTCGTCGCACAGCAGGATCTGGGGGTCGTGCACCAGCGAACGGGCAATGCCCACCCGTTGTTTCTGCCCACCGGACAGCTGCGCCGGGTAAGACGTGTGCTTGTCCTGCAACCCCACCAGTTCCAGCAGCTCGCGTACTTTTTGCTCGCGCTGCTGCTTCGGCACGCCCGCCACTTTCAACGGCAACTCGACGTTCTGCCACACCGTTTTGGCCGACATCAGGTTGAAGTGCTGGAAGATCATGCCGATGCGTCGACGCAGGGCCACCAGACGGTCTTCATCAAACTCACCGATGTCCACCTGATCGATCAGCACCCGCCCGCTGCTGGGTTGTTCCAGGCGATTGATGGTGCGGATCAGCGATGACTTGCCGGCGCCGCTGCGGCCAATGATGCCGAACACGTCACCGCGCTGGATCGCCAGGTCGATGCCTTGCAACGCATGCACCGTGCCGTCGTAGGTCTTGCCCAGGTTGATGAAACGCACATGCGCGCGATTGAGGTTCGGGTGCAATTCGCTCTGCTCGGCGTCCCTGGGCGGCAGGCCCAGGTCACGCAGTTGGGCATGGGCGGCGGTCATTTTTTATCTTCCCAGCCGACTTGGTAGAGCTTGCCGAGGGATTTATCCAAGGCGGCACGCACCACCGGCGAATGCTGGTAGATATCCACAAACTTGATCACCCGTGGGTCGGTCTTGCTTTTGGGCTGGATCACGAACTGGATCACGTACTCCGGATGGTCGAGGCCGTCGAACAGCAGCGCCGACTCGGCATCGAAGGTCTTGGACAGGCGGATATACGCCGGGTAGCCCTGCACCAGGTCGGCATCGTCATAGGCGCGCACCAGTTGCACGGCCTCGACCTGCAGGATCTTGATCTTCTTCGGGTTGGAAACGATGTCCTCTTCGGTGGCCTTGTAGCCCACGCCCGGCTTGAGCGTGATCAGCCCCGCCTTGGCCAGCAGTTGCAGGCCACGACCGCTGTTGATCGGGTCGTTGGCAATCGCCACGCTGGCGCCCTGGGGCAGGTCGCTGATGCTTTTGTACTTCTTCGAATACAGCCCGACGTTGTTGATGATGCCCGGCGCATAGGGCACCAGGTCAAAACCGGCGGCGGCCTTGGCGTTTTCCAGGAACGGGATGTGCTGGAAATAGTTCACGTCGATATCGCCGGCAGCCAGGCTGACGTTGGGTGCGATCCAGTCGGTGAACTCCACCAGCTCGACTTTGAGGCCTTGCTTGCCGGCTTCGGCTACAGCGGCTTCCAGAGGAATCGCAAAGGCGGCGGTGGTGCCGATCTTCAACGGCGCATCGGCGGCGAATACCGCTGAGCTGAACAGTCCGAATGCCAGGGCCAGTGCTTTGACTGGATGAGTGAGCAGTGTCTTTTTCATTGGGTATTTCCAGTCAGAGAAGCAATTTGTCGGTAGGTGGAACCGGTGTGTTGTTCGGGTAGGCGGGCGCTGCCCTGGAAGACTTTTTCCCGCAGCGTTCCCTGTTCATATTCAGTTTTGTACGACCCGCGCTTTTGCAGCTCCGGCACCACCAGGTCGATGAAGTCCACATAGCTTTCCGGCGTGACGATGCGCGTGAGGTTGAAGCCATCCAGGCCGGTCTCGCTGATCCACGATTCCAGCTCGTCGGCGACCTGTCCGGGCGAGCCGACCAGGGTGATGTAGCGCCCGCCCAGGGCGTGCTGTTCCAGCAATTTGCGTCGGGTCCAGTCGTTGTTCTGCAGGTTCTTGGTGGCCGACTGGATCGCGTTGCTCTTCACGTACTGGATCGGCTCGTCCAGTTCGTATTGGGCAAAGTCGATGGCGGTGGATGCCGAGAAATGCGCCACGCCGGCTTCCGGGCTGGCGTAGCTGAGGTACTCGGCGTGTTTGGCCCAGGCCAACGCTTCTGTGGCACCCACGATCACGTTGAGGCCCATGAACACCTTGATGTCATCCGGGTTGCGCCCGGCCTCGACCGCGCTGGCGCGCACCTTGTCCACCTGGACCTTGGTCGCCGCCTTGTTCTGGCCGCTGATGAATACGCACTCGGCATGGCGCCCGGCGAACAGCAACCCGCGCTCCGAACTGCCGGCCTGGAACAGCACCGGCGTACGTTGTGGAGAGGGCTCGCACAGGTGATACCCGTCCACCTGGTAAAACTCACCCTGGTGCTCGACCTTGTGCACCTTGCCCGGCTGCGCATACACCCGCGCCTTGGGGTCGTTGAGCACCGCGCCGTCTTCCCAGCTGCCTTCCCAGAGTTTGTAGAGCACCTCCAGGTATTCATCGGCCTGGTCGTAGCGGCGGTCATGCTCGACTTGTTCAGTGAGGCCCATGGCCTTGGCGGCGCTGTCGAGGTAGCCGGTGACGATGTTCCAACCCACACGGCCACGGCTCAGGTGGTCCAGCGTGGACATGCGCCGGGCGAACAAATACGGCGGCTCGTAGGTGAGGTTGGCGGTGAGGCCGAAGCCGAGGTTTCTGGTGACGGCGGCCATGGCTGAGACCAACAGCAACGGATCATTCACCGGCAGTTGGATCGACTCTTTGAGCGGCACATCAATCGAGTTCTGGTACACGTCGTACACACCGACGATATCGGCGATGAACAAACCGTCGAACAGCCCGCGCTCCAGGGTTTGCGCCAGCTCGGTCCAGTACTCGATCGTCTTGTACTGGGTCGAAGTGTCCCGTGGATGCGTCCACAGGCCGTGGTTGATATGCCCGATGCAGTTCATGTTGAAGGCATTGAGCAGGATTTTTTTCTTCGCCATCAAATGGTCCCCCGCAGTGGCGGGTTTTCATCATTCAGGTAGTAATTACCCACCGCGTGGTACTTCCACCGCACCGGGTCGTGCAGGGTGTGCACCCGGGCGTTGCGCCAGTGACGGTCCAAGCCATGTTCAGCCAGGGTCGCCTGGCTGCCGGCCAGTTCGAACAGGGTGCTGCCGGCGGCCAGGGAAATTTCGGTGCTCAAGGCGCGTACTTCCGCGACGGCAATCGAGGCGGCAGCGACGGTCTCGGCGTTGCTGTCGGCCTGGGCGCGGTCCAGGTACTCGCCCGAGCGCTCCAACAGCGCCTCGGCGGCGTGCAGGCGGATGCTCAAGTGGCCGAAGCTTTTCAGGGTCAGTGGGTCTTCAGTGGCCTTGTCGTTGCCGGAGTCGATCCACGGGCGGGTCTTGGTGCGTACAAAGTGCAGCGCATCTTCAAAGGCCGCACGGGCGATCCCGGTGTCGATGGCAGCGTGAAGGATCTGGGCCAGCGGGCCGACGGTGGTCGGGCGTTCGAAGGCGCTCTGGAACGGGATCACGTCCTGCGCGGCCACCCACACGTTATCGAACACCACCGAACCGCTGCCGGTGGTGCGCTGGCCGAAGCCGCTCCAGTCGTCGATCACGCTCAGGCCTTCGCTGTCGCGTGGCACAAAGGCCAGTTGCTGCACGCCGTGTTCATCCACCACCGAAGTGGGGATGCGCTGGGCGTAGATCGCGCCGGTGGAATAGAACTTGCGGCCGCTGATACGGAAACCGTCACCGTCGCGGGTGATTTTGGTGACGCGGTCATGGGCGGTCTTGGTGCCCAGTTCCGCCAGGGCGTTGCCGAAGCGCTTGCCGGCGAGTACCTCGGTGTACAGGCGTTTTTGCTGTGCCGGGCTGCCGTTTACGCGCAGCACTTCCAGGGCGTAGAAATGGTTTTGCGGGATCTGGCCCAGGGATGCATCGGACTGGGCTATCAAGGCAATGACCTTGGCCAGGGTGACATTGGATACGCCCGCGCCGCCGTATGCCTTCGGCACGTTGATGCCCCACAGGCCGGAGCGCGAGAACGCATCCAGCTCGGGCAAGGGCAGGCGGCGCTCGCGGTCGCGCTGGGCGCTGTCGCGGCGAAAGTCTTCGGCCAGGTCGCTGGCGACAACAAGGGCTTGTTCGTCGCTGGTGATGACCGCGACGGGATGAGAGAAAGTCATGATGTTCTCCAGATGTCTGGTCGGTCAGATCCAGGAATGGCGAGCCGGCAAGGTACCGTTCAAGCGATAGGCGCCGATGGCGTGATACTTCCAGCGCACCGGGTCGTGCAGCGTGTGCACCCGGGCGTTGCGCCAGTGACGGTCGAGGTTGAATTCGGCAAGGGTGGCGCGGCTGCCGGCCAGTTCGAAGAGCTTTTCGCTGACCAGCAGCGACACTTCGGTGGTCAGCACCTTGGCCTCGGCCACGGCGATGGAGGCACGCGCGGCGGACTGCGCGGTGATCGGCGCGGCGCTGACCTGGTCCAGCACTTGCCCCGCTTTGCGCAGCAAGGCTTCGGCGGCGTGCAGTTCGATCTTGAGCTTGCCGATGTCGGCGATCACATACAGGTCATCGCTGGCACGTTCGACCTTGGCGTCGATCCAGGGGCGCGAGCGTTCGCGTACGAACGCGATGGTGTCATCCAGCGCGCCACGGGCGATGCCGGCGTCGATGGCCGCCTGGATCAATTGCGAGACGGCGCCCTGTATCGTCGGGGTTTCGCCGATGCGCCAGTTTTCCACGACCAGTTCGGCCTCCACCGGCACCTGATCCAGCAGCACCGTGCCGCTGGCGGTGGTGCGCTGGCCGAAGCCGGACCAATCGTCAACGATGCGCAGCCCTTCAGTGCCTCGGCGCACGAACGCCATGACCTGCTTGCCATCATCGTTCAACGCCTTGACCGCGACCCAATGCGCAAACAGCGCGCCGGTGGAATAGAACTTCTGGCCGCTGATTACGTAACCGTCACCGTTGGCGGTGATGCGCGCCTTGAGCTCCAGGGTATTCCTGGTGCCGCGTTCCGGGCCGCCATTGCCGATGCGCCAGCCGTCGAGCACGCTTTGGAACAGCTGTTTTTTCTGGCGTTCGGTGGCGGCGCCCTGCAACAGGTGCAGGATGCCGAAATGGTTCTGCGGGATCTGACCGAGGGCCGGGTCGGCCGCGCTGATGATCGCGAACACCTCGGCCAGGGTCACGAACGACACCTGCGGGCCGCCGTACTCACGGGGAATGGAAATACTGCCCAGCCCGCTGCGGGTGAACTGCTCGATCTGCGCCCACGGCAGCTTGCGTTGCTGGTCGCGCCTGGCGGCTTGCAGGCGTGCCGCCCCGGCCAGCTCATGGGCAGCTTTCAGCGCCTCTGCGTCGTTGCGCAGCACGGTGGCCGGCAACAGCAGGGGGGCTACGTCCAGATCATTCTGGGGGGGTGTTAGAGCCAAGTTAGACATCAGCGCCGCTCCTTGGCTGCACGTAATGCCCTGGCGTTGCGCACCGGGGTAATCCTGACCATACCGACCTCGCATTCAATGAAATAAAAACAGAAAAATCAGAGATGTCCGGTGGTCCGGTGTATATACCCTAAGCGTGTTAAATATTTAAATAAACTAACTTTTGGGAATATGCATAGAAGGTCTGTCACCCAGGTTCACAGGGCGATCCCAGCGCTCGTGGCTGATAGGTCAGCGCGGTCCCGGCCGGGCGGGGCTGTGCCCCCGCTGCGATGCGCAAGGTGCGCGCGGGTGCCCAGCGTGAATTGTTGCCGACGCGGTCAAGAATGCAGTACGTGACTTCCAGCCGGCAGTCGTCGCCCGCTTCGATAATCACCGTCGAAGGTACCCATACCTGTACCGCCAGGCCGACTTCCCTGGCCCGGATCTTCGGCAGATCCAGGCGTACATCGCCCCAGCGCAAGGTGATGGCATCGCCGGTGGTCATGTGCAGGTAAGGCTCGATGGTCAGGGGAATACCGCGCCGAACCTGGCTGGCATTGACGCCGTAGCGGCGGATGATATCGGGCAGGCCCACGGGGGCGAGGTTCTGGTTTTCGTCACCGCAAAGGGGCGAGGGTTGGCCGCCTGGGCACAGGGTCTTTACACGCACTCGCGTCACGGCTGAGCGAGCAGGGCCGTGGCCGACCTGCATGACTTGGTAATGCACCTGCGTCGGCCCCTCCAGCACAAAACTCTCTGGTACTCGCAGGTGAGTGAACTCGCCGATCTTGCCTGTGGTGATCCGACGTGAAGCGGCGAAACAGTTGTTCCAGAACAGCTCGATCAGGTCGCCTTCATCCATGCCGGGATACGGCGGGATGTCAACCTGCAAGTGTGCGGCGGCCAGGGCATTGATGCCATTGCCGACGGCCTGGGGCAGTGTCGGGGCGGTGAGCAGGGGGTGCGTCATAAGTAATCTCCTTGATGCAGCCAGCAGCAATCGCTCCGGACCTTTGGCGCAGGTGTGCGCGGTGGGCCGAACGAAACGATTCAGTGAGTAGCCGGGATAGGATCCAATCCTCTGGGCGCTAGATAAGAGGGTTGGCCGGGGGGCGTCAATGGCGGCAAAGGGCTAAACGGCGGTGTTGGAGAGATTCAGAAGGGTCTGACTGAGGCGGGGATATTCGGACGGATGCCGTGGGGTGTTTTGCTGGTTGGAATGAGCACCTCGTGTAGGAACAGGCTTGTGTGGGAGCTGGCTTGCCTGCGAAGGCATCGCCCCGGTGTGAGAGGTTCACCGAGGTGGCTGTATCGCAGGCCAGCGCCTACCCAAAGCTTCAGTGGGCGAGAAACTTGCTCAGGAACTGTTTGGTACGCTCTTCCCTGGGGTTGGCGAACAGCGCCTTGGCTTCGCCTTGTTCCACGATCACACCCTTGTCGAAGAAAATCACCCGGTTGGCCACATCCCGCGCAAAACTCATCTCGTGGGTGACGATGACCATGGTGCGGTTTTCTTCGGCGAGGCTGCGGATAGTCGCCAGCACTTCACCGACCAGCTCCGGGTCCAGCGCCGAGGTGGGTTCGTCGAACAGGATCACCTCCGGCTCCATGGCCAGCGCACGGGCAATCGCCACGCGCTGCTGCTGGCCGCCGGACAGACGCCGTGGGTAGGCGTCTTCCTTGCCTGCCAGGCCTACCCTGGCCAACAGCTTGCGACCCAGTGCGACCGCGGCATCGTGCGGCATCTTCTTGACCACGGTGGGACCTTCGATGACGTTTTCCAGCGCGGTGCGGTGGGGGAACAGGTTGAAGTTCTGGAACACAAAACCCACGTGCTGGCGCAGGCGTCGCACCAGGCTTTGTTGCTGGTTGATCGGCTTGCTGGTGTCGATCTCGATGTCACCCACCTTGATGCGGCCGCTGGTGGGTTGTTCGAGGAAATTCAGGCAGCGCAGGAAGGTGGTCTTGCCGGAACCGCTGGGGCCGATGATGGCGATGACTTCGCCTTCCTTGACCTCCAGGTCGATGCCGTTGAGCACCACCTGACCGTTGAATTGTTTGGTCAGTTTTTCAACCACGATCATGCTTCAGGACTCCAGGTCATGCCGGTTGACCCGGTCTTCCAGGCGGTTTTGCAAATGCGCCAGGATGCTCGCCAAAATCCAGTAGATCAGGGCAGCGGAGAGATACATGGTGAAGATTTCGAAGGTCCTTGCCGACACCAGTTGCGCCTGACGGAACAGCTCGGGCACCTGGATGGTGGCGGCCAGCGCCGTGTCCTTGACCAGCGAAATGAAACTGTTGCCCAGCGGCGGCAAGGCTGTGCGCATTGCCTGCGGCAGGATGGCCCGGCGCAGGGTTTGCGCGCGGGTCATGCCGATACTGGCGGCGGCTTCCCACTGGCCACGCTCGATGGAGCCGATAGCGGCACGCAGGATTTCACAGGCGTAGGCGGCCATGTTCAGCGAGAAGCCGATCATGGCTGCCGGGATAGGATCCAGCTCGATGCCCACTTGCGGCAAGCCGTAGTAGATCAAAAACAGCTGTACCAGCAAGGGCGTGCCGCGAAAGAACGACACGTAGACTCGGGCGAGCCAACTCACCAGCTTGAAGCGCGACAGGCGCATCAAGGCCAGGCCGAAGCCCAGCAGCAAGCCGAAAAACATCCCGCCGAGGCTGAGGATCACCGTGTAATACGCGCCCTTGAGCAGAAAGGGCGCGGAGTCCAGCGCGAGTTGGAAACCTGCTTCCATTATTGAGTGACGTCAGCGTTGAAGTACTTCTCGGACAGCTTCTTCAAGGTGCCGTCGGCGCGCAGTTTGTCGAGGGCCTTGTTCACGGCATCAAGCAGTTCTGGCTCGCCCTTGCGCAGGGCAATACCGGCTTCCTGGCGGGAGAAGGCGTCGCCGGCAGCGGCGGTGTCCGGGGCTTTCTTGGCGTATTCCAGGGCGGCCAGGCGGTCGATCAGGATGGCGTCGATACGGCCGATGCGCAGGTCCTGGAACTTGGTCGGGTCGTCGTTGTAGGTCTTGATGATGGCTTTGGGTTGATTGTCCTTGAGCCATTGTTCGTAGTTGGTGCCCAGGCCTACGCCGACTTTCTTGCCGGCCAGGTCGTCGGCGGTCTTGATGGTGTCGACGTTTTTCTTCAGGACCAGCGCCTGGATACCGGAGACGGTGTAAGGCTGGGAGAAGTCGTATTTCTTTTTACGTTCTTCGGAGATGGTCACCTGGTTGACCACGGCGTCCAGGCGCTTGGATTCCAGGGCGGCGAGGATGCCGTCCCATGGCGTCGCTTGCAGCTTGACCTTCACGCCCAGCTCCTTGGCCAGGGCTTCGGACAGTTCCACTTCGAAACCGCTGAGCTTGCCGCTTTCATCGACGAAGCTGAACGGCGGGTAAGTACCTTCCAGGCCGATCTTGATCTCGCCGGCTTTTTTGATGTTGCCCAGTTGTTCACCCGCGACTGCCTGGCCGATCAGGCCAGCCCCGAGTGCCAGGCCCAGAGTGCCAACCAGCAACGTGCGACGGAATACAGAAATAGTCATGAAGAGCCCCTGTGTTTTTATGGTGTGCGAAGCAGGTGACGCAGTAGTCGTATCCTGCCTTAAAGCGCGTAGCGCGTCTTCGCCTACGGCGCGACTATAAAGCCGGTTTTTAAGACTTGAAAATAATATAAATTAAATCTGATATTCCAATAAGAAATATATAGAAGTTCTAATGTGGGAGGGGGCTTGCCCCCGATAGCGGTGTAGCAGTCACAGAAGTCATGGTTGACACTCCGTCATCGGGGGCAAGCCCCCTCCCACATGTTGGTCCACATTTAGTCCGCGTTGATTCAGTTGAAGGCGCTCTTGTAAGCAAACAACGCCGGCGCGCCACCGGTATGCAGGAAAATGATCGGGCCATCCTCGAAGCGCTGGCGCCCGATACCGTCCAGCAAGCCGGCCATGGCCTTGCCAGTGTAGACCGGGTCCAGCAGCAGGCCTTCCTGGCTCGCCAGCAATTTGACCGCCGCCAGGGTGCCGGCGTTCGGTTCGCCATAGCGCGGGCCAAAATATTCGTCCCACAGGATCACCTTGAAGGCCTCGGGAATATCCACACCCAACAATTCGGCGGTGCGTTCGGCCAGGCCCTGCACTTTCGGGAACTGTGCTTCTTCGGTGCGCGATACGGTGATACCGATCACGGGCAACTGCGGCAGCACTTCGCTCAACGCCAGCGCCAGGCCGCTGTGGGTGCCCGCACTGCCGGACGCCAGCACCACGGCGGCAAACTCGATGCCGCTGGCTTCGATCTGCGCGGCCAGCTCCAGCCCGGCGCGCACGTAACCCAGCGCGCCGAGGGCATTGGAGCCGCCGATGGGCACCAGGTATGGCTGCTTGCCGTTGCTGCGCAGGCGGTCGGCGACGGCACTGAGTTGGTCGTCGACGTTGTCGAGGTTCTCCACCAGCTCCACCTTGGCGTCGAACAGGTCCAGCAGCAGGCGGTTGCCGTTGCCCAGGTAGTTGGGGTCTTCGGTGCCGGTGGGGTTCTCCAGCAGCGCGACGCAGCCCAGGCCGAGCTTGGCGGCCAGCGCGGCGGTCTGGCGCACGTGGTTGGACTGGATCGCGCCAGCGGTCACCAGGGTGTCGGCGCCTTGGGCGATGGCATCGGCGGCCAGGTATTCGAGTTTGCGCAGCTTGTTGCCGCCCATGGCCAGCGGTGTGGTGTCGTCGCGCTTGACGTAGATGTCTCTGCCCGACCAGGCCGACAGCCGCTCGAGTTTTTCCAGGGCGGTGGCGCCACCCAGCAGTTCCAGGCGGTTAAAACGGTCGAGCTGTTGTTTGATCATGGCTACGCACGGTTGATGAGGATGGGGCGACTATAGGCAGGCACTTTTCATCGGGCAACCGCCAATCGCTTATTCCGGATGGTTCTTAGTATTGCACCATTGGTTCTTAAGGGCGGCCAGGGTGCATACCGTAAAGTGAGCGCCATTACGTCAGGAGTGAAAACCGTGAGTGAGCGTTCCAGTCATTGGCAATTACAGACCATCGTCAGCCAGTTGCGCGGCGCCCGGGACCAGTGGCGAACGCGCAATGGCCGCTTGAGCGGTGAGCATGGTGGCCGCGAGTTGCCTTCGCGTGAAGCGGTGGCGCAGATCCTGGAGTCGTTGTGTGGCGCGTTGTTCCCCATGCGCCTGGGCCCGGTGGACCTGCGTGAAGAAAGTGAAGACTTCTACGTCGGCCACACCCTGGATGTGGCGCTCAATGCCCTGCTCGGCCAGGCGCGCCTGGAACTGCGCTACGCCGCGCGCCAGAGCGGCGAGGACGACAGCGCCGTTAACGACCACGCCATCCGCCTGATCCAGGATTTCGCCCTGGCCTTGCCGTCCCTGCGCAGCCTGCTGGACACCGACGTACTGGCCGCCTACCACGGCGACCCGGCCGCTCGCAGTGTGGATGAAGTGTTGCTGTGCTACCCCGGCATCCTGGCGGTGATTCACCATCGCCTGGCCCACCACCTGTACCGCGCCGGTCTGCCGCTGTTGGCGCGCATCAGTGCCGAGATCGCCCACTCGGCCACCGGCATCGACATCCACCCCGGCGCACAGATCGGCCCGAGTTTCTTTATCGACCACGGGACCGGCGTGGTCATCGGCGAAACCGCGATCATCGGCGAGCGGGTGCGCATCTACCAGGCCGTGACCCTGGGCGCCAAACGCTTCCCGGCGGATGAGGACGGGCAGTTGCAGAAGGGCCACCCGCGCCACCCGATTGTCGAGGATGATGTGGTGATCTACGCCGGCGCGACCATCCTGGGGCGCATCACCATCGGCAAGGGCTCGACCATTGGCGGCAACGTGTGGCTGACCCGCAGCGTGCCGGCGGGGGCGAATATCACCCAGGCGAACCTGCAGCATGATGACGGCACGCAAAAGTGAGCATGTCAGCGTTCAAGCCGACTCAGTGACAGGTGGGTCTGCTCGCGCAGCCACTCCATGCGACGTTCCGCCAGGTCATTGTAGAGCTGGTTGTACAGGTCCTCGGACATGACCTGGTCCGGGACGACTCGATCCTCGATCTGTAACTGTTCGACCAGGGACTTCAGTGCCTCACGTTTTTGCGTTTTCTCCTGCTCGCTCAGATCCTGCGCCTGGGCAAACGCTTTTTGTTCGGTATCCAGTTGCTCCAGGCCTTCCAACTGTCGAGCAGTGTTTTCTTCGTTGGCTGCGTAGTCTTTTGCGTAGCGTTCCTTCAGGAAGGGCTCCCAGTACGGTTCCTGCAACATGCGGTTCACCAGTCCGTCGCCTTCACTCAAGTCTTTCACGGCTTTGTGCGCATTGATGATGGAAGACATTGGTACGTTGGCGGTGTTTCGATACGTCATGCTGTCGCTGACCCAGGGCAGTTCGAGGCTTTCCGACAGGCGTGTCTGGTAGGCCAGGTAAACCTCCACCTCGTCGACGCTGCCGGGCTGCCCGTCAACAACATCGGTGGACAGTCGCAGTCCCTGGCCACCTTGATTGACAGGTTTGAGGCGGTTGGCGATGTCCGCCCGGGCGACATCGTTCACCATCTTGAGCCTCGCGGCGCCCTGGGCTAAACGAGTGATTTTCTCTTCATGTTCAGCGGGCGTTCGACTGTATCGCTTGGCCCTGGTGGCGGTGACCTGAATCCCCATTTCGGTGAATATCTGGCGGCTTGCGTCCGGGCATAGCCCTGGGAAGCTCGACATTCTGAACAGCTCCTGACGCAACATTTTGTCTTCGTGCATGCTCGACAGCATAAGCCGCACCTGTTTGGTCAGGATTTCTCGGTTTTGTTCGTAACGCACCTCGTCCATCGGGTCCTCGAAAGCCTCGGGTGGTTCCAGTTTCTTGATGACCTCAAAGAAACCCTGCGAGCCCTCTTCATGCTCCAAGTCAAACCAGATATCGGCAAAACGCACCTGATTGTCATCGTCCAAATCATCCACCCAGAATTCGCCATCGCCCTTGGGCCGGTAAGTGCGATAAGGGTCCAACCCAAAGTCAGTTTTGTGCTCGTCCCAAAGGGCCCTGGCTTCAGGTGTTAGGGTTGCGCGGTCCAGCCAGGTATACGCCACGGTAAATGCCTCTGCGGACTCCTTGGCAACCTCTGGAATTGTGATGATGGGATTGCCGCGAAGGTACAGGTTAAAAGTCTCGTCTCGCTCGTGCGCAAAGAGGCCCGCGGGCCATTCGCTGATCCCGGTGTGGGACAAGTCCAACTCCTCCAGGTCGCGCATATGACTAATATCCGGTACTCGCCCCAAAGGGTTTTTTGAAAGATCCAGCCCCTGCAACCGCCGCAGTTTTTTCAGCTGCTGGACAGCGGTATTGTCCAAGGCAATAGCGTTGTTGCTCACGTCAAGGGCTTTTAGCGAGCGCATGTTTCCGATGGCCTCGGGCAGCGTGACCAGACGGTTATCCGCTAAATCAAGCGCCTTCAATTTAGGGAAATGCGCCAGGAGTGGCGTATGTTCAGCGGCAAACCCACTGTCTTTCATATGCAAGTGCGTGACCAATCCCAACTCAAAGGGCAGCACGGGGAGTTCAGTCGGCAACGCCGTATCACTCAAGTACAGGTGCACATCGTTGCCTGTCGTATTGAACTCGTCGTGCAGTTTTGTGTATCCCTTGCGCCAGGCTTCTTTCAACTTCTTGGTAAATGCCTTCCTGGCAAGCACCTCTTCCAGCGAGTTGCGATAAGGAAATCGGGTACTGTCTTGCAAATAGGTGTGTAGCGCCTTGTCCAAGGCTTTGCCTTCGGCTTTCAGGTGTTCGAGTTGTAATCGCCCCTCTTCACTCTCGGCTTTTTCAGCGAAGCGTTTCACGCCTTGCTCGGACATCTCCGGCAGCCAGTGTTTGATATTCCCCTGCACCGTAACGGGATTTACCTCGACATCGACCACGCGGCTCATGCTGTTACCGCCACCGAGCAGAGTCAGTGTTTCACGTTCAGGATGGGTGGGGATAGGCGCCTCGGCGAGGGTCAAGCGCCGTTCGGTGGGCGCTTTGTTTTTTTCAATCAGCCATGTGCGCAGTGTGTCGCTATCGCGCAAGGGACTTTCGGGCGGCAATGCCTGGAATACAGCATTGTAGAAGTCAGTTGGGCCGTGTATCAGCTTGCCTTCGGCGTCGAACACCCGATACTGGCCTTTTCGGTTACGCACCAGGATCTTGAGGTGTGCGGCATCCTCTGCGCCGACCTGGGTTCTCAGGTCGCCGGTGGAGGTTCGTTCACGCACCTGGATACGCAGATTCGCAAAACTGTCTGAGTGAATTCTGAGGGTATTGAGTGCCAGGTTTTCGGTGTGTGTCGAGGGCGGGGTACCCTGGACAAGCTGTTCGAACATGCGCGTACTGCGGACTTCGAAATCCAGCTCCCGCGCTTGGTTTTTTACCTCCAATGGAAGGCGTTTCTTTTCACTCATAATGCTCAGGTGGCGACGACGGGTATGGCGAACCAGGCTCTGAGCGATACTCAGGGGGAGGTCCGGGTACTGGCTGCGCAGCAATTGGATAGAGGGCTCGTCGCTGGCCTCCTGGCGGGAGTAATCGCTGTGAGCGAGGGAGGCGCTTTGCTGCTCGACATACGCGGCCAGCCGTTCACGCAGCGCTTGTACGCGCTCATTTTCAGGCAACTGTTTGCCGAGTAACTGGGTCAGTTGTGGTTCATCCAGGTAGTCCACGACTTTTTCCGCCAGCCTGCCTGACATGACATCGGCGATGTTCAGGCTCAGGGTATCGGCGCCTGTTGCTTGTGCATTGCCATAACGACGGGGCGTGCCTGATGAATCGCCGCGCGGGTACACCAGCAAGGCTTTGTCGCGAGGCCAGCCCTCAAGCTCGGTGACCATTTGTTCGAACCAGTCCGACGACGGGTCAAGGGGCTGGCCTGTACGGATAGCGTCTCCGGCCTCTCTGATGCCCTTCTCACTGTTAAAGCGTTTGAGGGTATCGGCCAACAAGGGTGGGGTGGGTTCATTGTTGACATACATATGGCGTAAATCCCCGAACTCGACACCGCTTATCTGCCGTACCTGCTCCAGTTCACCGGCCGTCAGACCGTTTGTCTGTGGCCCGAGGCGTCTCAGCAGGCGAGCATTGTTCCAGGTCCTTGGCTGTTCACCGGCCAGCACGCACGCGCCGCTGCCATTGAGCGCCACGGGAGGCTGGTAGGCACTGGTGCGTTTGGGATGGGCAAGGGTGTACGTTTGGGTGACAGGGTCCTTGCGGACTTCATAGTGTTGGTTTTCCACTTTCGCAATCTGCTTGCCCTGATGGTGGTGAAGGCCATTTTCGTGCGCAATGGAGGTCTCGGGCAGGCGCAGGTTGGTATGTTGGTAAGGCGCGAGGTCAGGGGCCCAGAGGCGCGTCTGTGCGGAAGGTGTCTGTACGGGTTGGAGTTGCTCGACAAACGTGGACAGTTTCACCTTGGCAATTTCACCCACTCTGGCTCCCGCATCGAATAGCGCGAGCTGCAGCGCGTTCTCTGCGATCGAGAGCAGATGTTCTGCCGCTTCGCGCTGCAAGCCTTCGGCCCAATCGACGATGCCTTCAAATACATCGTCGAGCATCTGGTAGGTGGTGTAGGCCAACATCAACTCCCCCAGCAAGGGAACGAACGGAGTGATGACCAGGAGCGCGGCATTGAAAATGTCCGAGAGCATTTTCTCCAGGTTATCCCACCACTCCCAGCGTGCCATGCGATCGGCGTAGGCTGTGGAGATGGCAATCTCTCGGGCGTCGTTCACGCATTTGTTCAGTTTGACGCGGTAGAGATAGTGCCAGAGATTATCCTGGCCCGGATCGTCGCCACGGTTTTGAATATCGTCACGAACAGCCAGGGTGCGAAATTGCAGGTTGGGGGTTTCTACCGGCTCTGGGCGCCAGTTGGGGCGGCTGTCCCCAGGTTCTCTGTCGTGCCAGCGCACAGTGGAGAGCAACTGATTGAGTTGGTAAAAAAAGCGCCCACGTTCCTGATGGGCCACGAATTGGCTGAAGAACTGCTGGTAGCTGCGGCGGGATGGGTCGTCGGAAGGCGTGCGGTCACGCAGTTGACCGGTCAGCTCTTTGACGAAGGCCGGGGCCGAGCTGTAGTCCTTGATAGGGTGGGCGGGGTCATCAGGGATATAGACCAGGATTTTATGAAGGGCTGCGTCCAACCGTGCGGGCGCAATGATGAAAATGCCCAACAGGCGTGTATCCAGCAGGCTCAGCGCGTAGACGTCCATCGTTTGCCCGCCCAGTTGAAGCGGGCCGTCTCTTTGGAGCAGCGACTGAATGAGGGTGTAGCTGTCTTCGGTGATGTCTTTTTTGGCGAGCGCCACGTGAGCGGCACTGTTGAGGGCGGCTTTCAGGTTGTGGATGACTTTTTGTCGGAAGGAGGTGGCGACCGAGGCGTTGCCGAACCCCACTGTCAGGGTGAGGTTTTGCACATAGCGCGCACCGATATCCAGGTTTCGGCACACGGTTTTGAAATGGTCGGCGGTGAGGGGTTGACCTGTCACCCTGTGTTTGAACGTGAGTATCTCACGCTGCCCACGGGCATCCTCTGCTGCAAGGAAAGCGTAATCGACAAAGGTTTCCGAAGCTGAAAAGTTGTGCAAGGCGGCGTCGAGCAGCGTCGTTGTCCGGACGGAGACACCCGGGTGCGTCCCGAACGTCCACCAGGGCAGTGTGGCCGGCGCGTATAGACGGATCGAAGTATTCAACACATCAATAGCGCCGTAGTCACGCAGGGCATTTTTCAGCAAGGGCTCGGCGAAGGCCTTAATGTCGGTGAGTGTCTCGAATAGCGTGTCCAGTGCGTTCTGGCTGGCCCAGTGGGTGTCCAGGGCGTGCTTGAAGGGCAGTCGCTGCTCCGAGCCAGGGGCATTGCGATAGAGTTCCGTGAAGTCTGGGCGCTGTTTTTTCAACGCCGCAAAACGTTGCAGTGACGTGCTCCGCAACCATGGCGGCAATTGTTGCCGGATAAAATCAAAATGCTTCAATGTCTCTGGCATGGCTGAATGACCTCAGGTGGGCAGTGGTCATTCGATTGTGGTGAATGCAACAGGAGGCAGGCTGCACATATTGAAAGGCGTGCTGAACGTTTTTCAGCGCGATCCGTCATACCTTTCCTTGAGCTTGTGTAGGAATCACCTACCACTCAGCCCTGCGATTAGTCCCAGACCGCCTATCCATGTTTAACTTGAATGCTCGTTCAAGTTAAACCCGGTGGTTCGCTGCCCGCTCACAACAGGAGGCTTACCTTTGCTGAGTCCGTTTTTCACAGCCATATCCCTCATCCTTGGGGTGCATCGTTCATGAGTGCATCGTCCACCCCATCCAGCGGCCTGGTGCGCATGAATGCGCCGGTCTTCTACTTTGCCGCGACGTTTATCCTGCTGTTCGGCATCACCGTCATCGCTATCCCGCAACAGGCCGGTGCCTGGCTGCTGGCGGCGCAAAACTGGGCGGCCAACACGGTCGGCTGGTACTACATGCTGGCGATGACCCTGTATCTGGTCTTCGTGGTGGTCACCGCGCTATCGGGCTACGGCAAGATAAAACTCGGTGCCGACCACGACGAGCCCGAATTCAGTTACCTGTCCTGGGCCGGCATGCTGTTCGCCGCCGGGATCAGCATCACGCTGTTCTTCTTCTGCGTCTCCGAGCCGCTGACGCACCTGGTGCAACCGCCGCAAGGCGCGCCGATGAACGCCGACGCTGCGCGCCAGGCCATGCAGATCCTGTTTCTGCACTGGGGCCTGCATGGCTGGGGCGTGTTCGCGTTTGTGGGCATGGCCCTGGCGTACTTTGCCTACCGGCATAACCTGCCGCTGGCGTTGCGCTCGGCGCTGTACCCGCTGATTGGCAAACGCATCAATGGCCCCATCGGTTACGCGGTGGATGGCTTTGGCATTATCGCCACGGTATTCGGCCTCGGCGCGGATATGGGTTTTGGGGTGCTGCACCTCAACTCCGGTCTCGATTATCTGTTTGGCATTGCCCATACCCAGTGGATCCAGGTCGGTCTCATCACGCTGATGATGGGCGCCGCGATCCTGGTCGCTGTGGCCGGCGTCGACAAGGGCGTGCGGGTGATGTCCGACATCAACATGCTGCTGGCCTGTGCGCTGCTGCTGTTCGTGTTGTTCGCCGGGCCTACCCAGCATTTGCTTAACACCCTGATCCAGAACATCGGCGACTACCTGGGCGCCTTGCCGACCAAGAGTTTCGACGTATACGCCTACGACAAACCCAGCGACTGGCTGGGTGGCTGGACCGTGTTCTACTGGGCCTGGTGGATCGCATGGTCGCCGTTCGTGGGCCTGTTCATCGCACGGATTTCCCGTGGTCGTACCATCCGCGAATTCGTGTTCGGCGTGCTGCTGATCCCGCTGGGTTTCACC
Organism: Pseudomonas extremorientalis; assembly: GCF_024584605.1. Classification (NCBI taxonomy): domain Bacteria; kingdom Pseudomonadati; phylum Pseudomonadota; class Gammaproteobacteria; order Pseudomonadales; family Pseudomonadaceae; genus Pseudomonas; species Pseudomonas extremorientalis. Next base: position 269,496 of record NZ_CP089519.1, read on the forward strand.
CTGGCCTGGATGTCGATCTTCGGCAACAGCGCCATCGACCAGGTGCTCAACCACGGCATGGCCGCGCTCGGCCAGTCGGCCATCGATGATCCGTCGATGAGCCTCTACCTGCTGCTGGAAACCTACCCCTGGAGCAAAACCGTCATCGCGGTCACGGTGTTTATCAGCTTCGTGTTCTTCGTCACCTCGGCCGACTCCGGCACCGTGGTGCTGTCGACCCTGTCGTCCAAGGGCGGCAACGCCGATGAAGACGGACCGAAATGGCTGCGTGTGTTCTGGGGGGCGATGACCGCGCTGGTCACCAGCGCCTTGCTGTTCGCCGGCAGTATTGATTCGCTCAAGTCAGCGGTAGTACTGACCTCGCTGCCGTTCTCGATGATCCTGCTGCTGATGATGTGGGGGCTGCACAAGGCGTTCTACCTGGAGTCGCAAAAGCAGATCGCCCAGTTGCATTCGCTGGCGCCGGTTTCGGCGGCGCGCAAGGGCCGAGGCGGCTGGCGTCAGCGTTTGAGCCAGGCGGTGCATTTCCCGTCGCGGGATGAGGTGTATCGCTTCCTGGAATCAACCGTGCGTCCGGCGATTGAGGAGGTAACGGCGGTGTTCGTCGAGAAGGGCCTGAGTGTGGTCACCCAGCCCGACCCTTCCAACGACAGCGTCAGCCTGGAAATCGGCCATGGCGAGGAACATCCCTTCGTCTACCAGGTGCAGATGCGCGGCTACTTCACGCCGTCATTCGCCCGTGGCGGCATGGGCTCCAAGGAGATCAACAACCGCCGCTACTACCGCGCGGAAGTGCACTTGGCCGAGGGCAGCCAGGACTACGACCTGGTGGGCTACACCAAGGAGCAGATCATCAACGACATCCTCGACCAGTACGAACGGCACCTGCAGTTCCTGCACTTGGTGCGTTGAGGTTCAGGCCCTGATGTACAGGGCCAGTGCCACTCACGGCGCGCCGAACACGCCACTGCCGATCACCAGCTCTGACACCTGGGCTGGCCGGCAGTGACTACCCCTTGCCCAACGCATTGTCCAGGGAGTAGCGGCCTGCACCGCGAAACACCAGGTACAACGCTAGCAGCGCCATCAGTACCGGGTACTCGATGCCCCGGTCGATCCATGCCCACGTCGGCCCCAATAAGTAAGCAATGGTCAGCATCTGCACGGTCATCATGGCCGCGACCAGCCGTGTGCCCAGGCCGAGGATCAACAGCAACCCGCCCACCGCTTCCAACAACGCGACCAGCAGGCCGATCAACTCCGGCTGCGGCAGGTGCAGGCGGTTCTCGATCAGGTTGATGGATGCCGCCATCGGGTCGGCCATCGAACCATGTGCACGGCCCAGCAATTTGGGCAGGCCGTGGGTGAGCATGATTACCCCGAAACCTGCGCGCAGCAGCGCGTAGGCAAGGGGTTCGGCAAAGCGGTAAAGCGGGGCGAGTGCGGGGATCGATAAGGTTGGCATGAAAGAATTCCACAAAGTGAACATCGCTGGCCCAGATGTACGACTCAGACCAGCCCGCCATTGGCGCGCAGGATTTGCCCATTCACCCAGCCACCGGCCGGGCTCACCAGAAACGCCACCACGCGGGCGACATCTTCCGGTTGGCCCAGGCGTTCCAGCGGCGGCATCTTGGCCATGCCCTGGATCTGTTCTTCGGTCTTGCCGTGAAGGAACAGTTCGGTTGCGACCGGGCCTGGCGCCACCGCGTTGACGGTAATCCGGCGCCCGCGCATTTCTTTAGCGAACACTTGAGTCAGGGATTCCACCGCCGCCTTGCTGGCGATGTACACCGCGTAGCCGGGGAAATTGAGGCCGACGGTGCTGCTGGAAAAGTTGACGATGCGCCCGCCGTCGTTCAGGCGCGTGGCGGCTTCACGCAGGGCGTTGAAGGTGCCACGGGTGTGGATATCGAAATTCTGGTTGTAGAGCTCATCGCTGTGCTGGGCCAGGGGCAGGGTCTTGAGGATGCCGGCGTTGTTGATCAGTACGTCGACCTTGCCCAACTGTGCCTCGGCCTGGTCGAACAGGCGCGTAATGTCGGCGGGGTTGGCGACGTCGCCTTGAATCGCTATGGCCCGGTGACCGGCCTGGCGCAGTTCCACCACCAGCTTCGACGCCTCGGTGGCACTGCTGGCGTAGTTGATGGCCACGGCGTAACCGTCGGCGGCGAGTTGCTTGGCAATGACGGCGCCGATGCCACGGGAAGCGCCGGTGATGATTGCTACTTGAGTCGTCATGATCTGGGTTCCTTTAACGGTGGGTGGCAGCAGGTTCACATGTTTACCCAGGGCGATAAATGCGCCAGAGTTGCCTTGACTGTTCAATAATCGCCAACAATCGGCGCGACGGAGTGCAGCGTGGATCAAGTCAAGGCCATGAAGGTTTTCGTGCGGATTTACGAGCGTTCCAGCTTCACGCTGGCGGCCGATGACCTGAATCTGCCCCGGGCGACCCTGACCCACACCCTCAACCAGTTCGAAGCGTGGCTGGGCACGCGCCTGCTGGAACGCAGCACCCGTCACGTGCGCCCGACCCTGGATGGCGAGGCGTATTACCAACGCTGTTTGCAGTTGCTGGCGCAGCTGGAAGAGGCCGAACTGGCATTTCGCAGCGTGGCGCCCAAGGGCCGTTTGCGCGTGGATTTGCACGGTACGCTGGCCAAGTATTTTGTGGTGCCGGCACTGCCGCAATTCATGGCGCGTTACCCGGAGGTCGAGCTGTCGATCAGCGAGGCGGATCGCTTTGTCGACCTGATCGCCGAAGGCGTGGATTGCGTGCTGCGCGCAGGCGCCCTGGGTGATTCCGCGCTGATCGGCCGACGCGTCGCCAACCTGCGCCAGGTCACCTGCGCAAGCCCTGCCTACTTGCGTAAATACGGCGAACCCAAGAGCCTGGCCGAGCTGAGTGAGCACCGCGCGGTGAACTATGTTTCGCGCACCACGGCCAAACTGTTTCCCTTCGAGTTCATGGTGGACGGCGAGCTGCAGGAAGTGAGTATCCAGGGTGCGCTGTCGGTGTTCGGCGCCGAGATTTATTCCGCCAGCGCAGTGGCGGGGTTGGGCATTATCCAGTGCCCGCACTACCGCATGGCCGAATTGATCGAGCAGGGCGTGATGCATGAAATCCTTCCTGACACACCGCCGCCGTCGATGCCGGTGTCGGTGTTGTATCCGCAGAACCGACACTTGTCGCCGAGGGTGCGGGTGTTCGTCGACTGGCTTGCCGAAGTCTTCGAAAATGCCCGCTAAGCCGCGTAATAGAAGGGTTTCTTAAATTTAATTTCATCCGTTCACGCCACGGTTTGACGCGTAACTGTCATCTGGTCACTGCGTAATTGTGTGAAGCGTTTGACGCTTTCATTTCAGAACAGTGAAGGAGACCGGTACCAATGAAGACGTTGATAAGCCCTATGGTGGGTGCCGCCATGGCGAGCTTTATGCTGTCCGCCCATGCCGATTTTATCGATGACAGCCACGCCGATGTGACCCTGCTCAACCGCTACCTCAACCAGCAGGGGCGTGACGTGGTGAACAGCAACGCCAAGGCCCACAGCATTCGCGATTGGGGCCAGGGTTTCGAGTTCAACTTCAAGTCCGGCTACACCGAAGGCCCGGTGGGGTTCGGCCTGGACCTGCAGGCGTTCTATGGGTTGAAGCTGGACTCCGGCGGCGACCTCAACGACAAGGATCACCAGGGCCGCTACCCGGGCAGCATGTTCCCGCTGGACAACGGCAAGTCCGCCGACCAGTTCGGTGTGTTGAGCCCGACGTTCAAGATGCGTTTCGCCAAGGACGAGTTGCGCTTGGGTACGCTCTACGGCAACAACCCGGTGCTGGCCAACACCGACGGGCGCCTTTACCAGCAGACCAACACGGGTGTACAGCTGGTGTCCAAGGACCTCAGTGACTTCACCTTCACCGGCGGCGATATCTTCAAGACCAAGATCCGCAACGAAACCGGCGACCAGGGCATGATCACCGCCGGTGGCACCAAAGAGAGCGATCGCTTCCTGTTCGGCGGTGCGGACTACACTGGCATCCAGAACACCACGGTCAGCCTGTGGTACTCCAACCTTGAGGATTACTACCAGCAGTTCTTCCTCGGCGCCAAGCGGCATGACGCCTTGTCCGTGGGCGCGATCGACACCGACTTGCGGGTGTTCCGCAGCCTGGGCGTGGGCGGCAACGCCGATGGCGACAAAGACTACGCAGCCGCCGGCCTCTACGGTGACGGCACGGGCAAGGGGCGTATCAACCAGACCACCGCCAGCCTGCTTGAGAGCTACAGCCTGGACGGCCACACCGTCGGCCTGGGCATCCAGAAGAACAGCGGCGACAGCGACTTCCCCTACCTGGATTCCGGCCTGAACAGCGGCGACAACCGCCAGGGCCCAGGCTCAGGCGCCGACACGCCGGCGCTGACCAACATGCAGTTGAATAAATTTCAACACGCCGGTGAGCGCACTTGGCTTGCGCAGTACAAGTATGACTTCGGTAAGCTTGGCCTCACGGGCCTGACGTTCTCCGCCGCCTATGCCCACGGCGATGACATCCGCACGGCGCAAGGCACTACCAGCGAATGGGAACGTAACGTCGCCGTGGCGTATCAAGTGCCTACCGGCACCCTCAAAGGCCTGGGTGTCACCTGGAAAAACGCCCACGCCAGCCCGGACATCAGCGGTGCCACCGTGCAAGATGAAAACCGCTTCTATGTGAGTTATGTCGTTCCACTCTGGTAGGCAATTGCTGTAGAACGGAACGGCAGACTTAAGCGATTCAGCTGGTTAAAAGGCCTGGGAATACCCTTATTCCCAGGCCTTATTTGCCGACGTCCAAGAGAGGATTCGATGACTTACATTGCTGCCGAAAACCGCTATGAATCTATCCCGTATCGCCGCGTAGGCCGCAGTGGGCTGGTGCTGCCCGCACTGTCCCTGGGCCTGTGGCACAACTTTGGCGACAGCACCCCGATCGACACCCAGCGAGCCTTGCTGCGCACCGCGTTCGACCTGGGGATCAACCACTTTGACCTGGCCAACAACTATGGCCCGCCCTACGGCAGCGCCGAGATCAACTTCGGCCGTTTGCTGCGTGAAGACTTCAAGCACTACCGCGACGAACTGATCATCTCCAGCAAGGCCGGCTGGGACATGTGGCCCGGCCCTTACGGCCAGGGCGGCGGTTCGCGCAAGTACGTGCTGGCCAGCCTCGACCAGAGCCTGCAACGCCTGGGTGTCGACTATGTGGATATCTTCTATTCCCACCGTTTTGACGCCGACACCCCCCTGGAAGAAACCGCCAGTGCCCTCGCCACTGCTGTGCAACAAGGCAAGGCGTTGTACATCGGTATCTCGTCCTACTCAGGGGTAAAAACCCGCGAAATCGCCGCCCTGCTCAAAGAGTGGAAAGTGCCGCTGCTGATTCACCAGCCGGCCTACAACCTGCTCAACCGCTGGGTGGAGAAAGACCTGCTGGACACCACCGAAGAGCTCGGCGCCGGGGTGATTGCCTTCACGCCGCTGGCCCAGGGTTTGCTGACCGACAAGTACCTCAATGGCGTACCGGCGGATGCACGGGTGAATCGCCCGGGCGGTGGTTCGTTGCAGGCCAAGCACCTGTCCGAAACCAACATCGCCCATGTGCGTGCGCTGAACGAGATCGCCCAGCGTCGTGGTCAGAGCCTGGCCCAACTGGCACTGGCCTGGACGTTGCGTGATCCACGGGTGACCAGTGCGCTGATCGGTGCAAGCCGGCCGGAGCAGATTATCGAGAACGTCGGTGCGTTGAAGAACTTGAGCTTTAGCGTGGAAGAACTGGCGGAGATCGATCGGTTTGCCCAGGAAGGCGGGATCAACCTGTGGGAAAAGCCATCCACGGCTGAATAAACAGTCCATGTGGGAGGGAGCAATCCCCCTCCCACATTTGATTTCTGGTGTGATGACTAACGGGCCTGGCCTTAGAACGGCACATCCCCGAGAATCGTCGCCCGATGCATCACCCGCCGCTGCGGCCGGTAGTCATCCACCGCGTAGTGCTGTGTCACGCGGTTATCCCAGAACGCCACATCGTTTTCCTGCCAACGCCAGCGAATGGTAAATTCCGGGCGTGTCGCGTGGGCGAACAAGAGCTTCAAGATGGCTTCACTCTCCGCCGGTTCCAGCTCATTGATCTTGGTGGTAAACCCATCACTCACGAACAGTGACTTGCGCCCACTCACCGGATGCGTACGCACCACCGGGTGCGATAACGGCGGGTTCTTCCTGCGGGTTTCTTCCCAGCGTGCCAGGTCTTCGGCGGTGTTGCCAAAGCGCTCCAGCGGAAAGGACTTGGTGAAGTCATGGGTCGCCGTCAGCCCGTCGAGCAAGCGCTTCAGCGGTTCGGACAATGCTTCATAGGCTGCAATCCCGCTGGCCCACAGCGTATCGCCACCAAACGCCGGCAGCAGCTTGGCGCTGAGTACTGCACCGAGCGCCGGAGTGGGCAGGAAGGTCACGTCGGTGTGCCACACGGCATTGTCGCGCACGTCGGTGACGGCGGTGTCGAGGATCAGCACTTCGGGCTGGTCCGGCACGTTGGGGTAGATCGGGTGGATATGCAGGTCACCGAAATTCGCCGCGAACCGCGCTTGCTGCTGCGGGGTGATCGACTGGCCGCGGAAGAACAGCACCGAGTGGGTGAGCAACGCCTGTTCGATGGCGTCGCGCTGTTCAGGGGGTAGCGGCTGGGTGATATCGACACCGCTGATCTGGGCGCCCAGGGCGGTGCTTAATGGGGTAACGGTCAGGCTGCTCATGCGGTTCTCATTCACTCAGTGTGCCTGGCCATGCCACGGCACCAGTTTACGCTGCAGGGCACGCAGGCCCATTTCCATGGCGAAGGCGATCAGGGCGATCACCAGAATCCCCAGCACCACCACATCGGTGACCAGGAACTGCGCCGCCGACTGCACCATGAAGCCCAGGCCGCTGGTGGCGGCGATCAGCTCGGCGGCGACCAGCGTGGACCAACCCACACCCAGCCCGATGCGCACGCCGGTCAGGATGTCGGGCAGGGCGCTCGGCAGGACCACATGGCGAATCAACTGGGCACGGGTGGCACCCAGCGACTGCGCCGCACGCAGTCTGGCCGGGTCGACGGTGCGCACGCCGGTGGCGGTGGCGATGGCTATCGGCGCGAAGATTGCCAGGTAGATCAGCAGCACCTTGGACAGCTCGCCGATGCCGCACCAGATCACGATCAACGGCAGGTAGGCCAGCGGCGGGATCGGCCGGTAGAACTCGATCAGCGGGTCGAGGATGCCACGGGCGATTCGGTTGGAACCGATGGCGATCCCCACGGGCACGGCGGTCAGCACCGCGAAGCCCAGGCCCAGGCCGATACGGCTGAGGCTCGCGCCAAGGTGCTGCCACAAGGTGGAGTCCATATAGCCGGTGGTCGCCAGCAGCCAGCCCTTTTGCAGCACGGCGGACGGCGGCGGCAGGAACAGCGGTTCGATCAAGCCGCTGGCGGTCACGGCCCACCAGAGGGCCAGCAAGGCGACCAGGGTCAACACGCTGATCCAGCGCGTGCTCAGGCTGCGTCGTACCGGGGCCACTGCGTGCGCCACCGGTTTGGTCACCGTGGCGGGAAGTTCGTAGCTGCTCATGCGGACACCTGCCGTTGGGAGAACACTTTGCCCAGCACGTGTTCGCGGGTTTCGATAAAGCGTGGGTCGGACTTGATCGCCCGCGCCGACTCACCGGCGGCGTAGCGTTGGCCGAAGTCCAGGTGCAGGCGTTCGACGATCTGGCCGGGGTTGGGCGCCAGCAGGATCAAATCGGTGGCGAGGAATACCGCCTCTTCGATGTCGTGGGTAATCAGGAACACCGGCTTGGCCGTGCGCCGCCAGACTTGCAGCAACAGCTCCTGCATCTGTTCGCGGGTAAAGGCATCGAGGGCGCCGAAGGGCTCGTCCATCAGCAGTACACGAGGGTCGGCGGCCAGGGCGCGGGCCAGGCCGACACGTTGCTTCTGGCCGCCGGAAAGCTGCCAGATGCGTCGGTTGTCGAACCCGGCCAGGTCGACCAGCGCGAGCATTTCCCGGGCGCGTACTTCGCGTTGCGCCTTGGGCACGCCGGCCAGCTCCAGGCCGAAGCCGACGTTGGCCAGCACATCCTGCCAGGGCAGCAGGGCGTCGTCCTGGAACACCACGCCGCGTTCAGCGCTGGGGCCTTTGACCGGCACGCCATCGAGGGTGATGCGCCCGGCGCAAGGTTCGACGAAACCGGCAATCAGGTTCAACAGCGAAGTCTTGCCACTGCCGGACGGGCCGAGAGCCACCAGCAACTGCTGGGGCCCCAGGTCGAGTGAAATGTCTGACAGTACCGGTTCTGTGGCGCCTGGGTACTGTGCGCTGATGCGCTCCAGTTGTAGCAAGGCCATCGCAATGAACTCCCGATCAGTGAGTGATGAATTTGGCGCTGACGTAAGGGGCGTAGTCCGGCAGCACGGCGTCGACCTTGCCTTGTTCCTTGAGGAACGCGGCGGTGTCGGTCACAGCCTTGGTGGTCGGTGCGCCCAGCAGGGTCACCTGGTCAGCGGCCAGTGGGTAGACGTTGCCTTGCAGCAGCAGTGGGATGTCGCTGGCCTTGGCGCCGGAGAGTTTCACCAGTTTGTCGACGTTGCCTTTGTCGGCGAGCCAGGCTTGTGGGTCTTTGCGGTACGCGGCGTAGGCATCCAGGGTGACTTTGGCGAACGCGGTGACGATTTCCGGGTGTTTCTCGGCGAAGTCCTTGCGCACGATCCAGGCATCGAAGGTCGGCGCGCCGAACTTGGCCAGTTCGCCCGAAGTGATCAGCACCTTGCCGTTTTCCTTGGCCACGCCCAGGGCAGGATCCCATACGTAGGTGGCGTCGATATCACCGCGCTTCCAGGCGGCGATGATCGCCGGTGGCGCGAGGTTGAGGATGGTCACTTTGGACGGGTCGATGTTCCAGTGCTTCAGCGCGGCCAGCAGGCTGTAGTGCCCGGTGGACACGAAGGGTACGGCGACTTTCTTGCCGACCAGGTCCTGCGGGCTGTTGATGCCCGAACCGTTGCGCGCTACCAGGGCTTCGGCGCCGCCGATCTGGGTGGCGACCAGGAAGGTTTCCACCGGTACCTTGCGGGTGATCGCGGCAGTCAGCGGGCTGGAACCGAGGTAGCCGATCTGCACGTCGCCGGAAGCGATGGCGGCGATGATGTCGGCGCCATTGTCGAATTTGCGCCAGTTGATCTTGGCGTTTGTGGCTTTTTCATAGGCGCCATCGGCCTGGGCGACTTTGGCCGGGTCCACGGTGGTCTGGTAAGCGATGGTCACGTCCGCCGCCTGGGCAAACAGGCTGGCACCGGCCAGGGACAATGCGGCCAGGAGACGCAGAGGGGTTAACAGTTTCAAGGGGAAGCTCCTCAATCAGGCGGCCGAGGGTCGGCGTGCGAGGAGACTAAATGATCTAAGAACCCGAAAATAAATAACATTTTCGAATTAGCTTATGAGAAGAACCGTGAGCGCTGATCGTCAATTGAAATGAGGTGAAATGTGAGAAGGGGCTTGCCCTCTCCCACATTTGCCCCGGTTTGAGCTTACTTAGTTGCTGATGGCGAGGATGCTGGCCTGGTACGACCCAACAAACACATCGAAATCGCCCACTTCGTTCTGCTCCAGCTCTGCTTGTTGCGCCAGCGACGTCCGCGCCAGCTCTTCAAAGCGCGCCTGCTCTTCAGCCGCCAGCGGCTCCTTGCGGAAATGCTCGGCGTGCAACTGGCTCTGATGCAGGGAGAATTGCGCAAAACTCTCTTTACGCTCGGCCATCGCCGCCAGCACCTGGGCCGACGGGGTCAGGGACGAATCGTTGACCTTGGCCAACTGGGCGTCGAGCGCCTGGCTGTGCTCAGTGATGCCGTGGCTCTCGTCCAGCAAGGCAGCCAGCGGTGCAATCTGCTCCAGCAACTCGGACGCCCACTCCTTCATGTCCACCGGCTGGCCCTGGCGTTGCAATTGCAGGCCCGGACGGCGACCTTCCTTGACCACGCTGAGGAAGTTGGAGGTGGCGTTGCCACACTCGTTGTTGGCGAACAGTGGGCTGTCGTTCAGTGCGCAGAACAGCAGGAAGGCGTCGAGGAAGCGCGACTCTTGCAAGTCGATGCCCATGGGCAGGAACGGGTTGATGTCCAGGCAGCGCACTTCGATGTACTGGATGCCACGGGCCATCAGCGCCTGGATCGGCCGCTCGCCGGTATAGGTCACGCGCTTGGGGCGGATGTTGGAGTAGTACTCGTTTTCGATCTGCAGGATGTTGGTGTTGAGCTGTACCCACTCACCGTCCTTGTGCGTACCGATTTCGACGTAGGGCGCGTAGGGCGTTGCCACCGCTTCGCGCAGGCTGTCGGTGTAGCTGGCCAGGTCGTTGTAGCACGGCGTGAGGCCCGCCTGGGCGTTGCTCTGGTAACCCAGGTCACTCATGCGCAGGCTGGTGGCGTAGGGCAGGTACAGCGTGTCGGCGTCGAGCACTTCCAACTGGTGCGAACGACCACGCAGGAACCCGGCGTCCAGGGCCGGCGAAGCACCGAACAGGTACATCAACAGCCAGCTGTAGCGGCGGAAATTGCGGATCAGCGCGATATAGGCGTTGGACTGGTAGTCGCGGTCAGTGCCGACAAACCCTTCGGTTTCCTTGAGCAGCGGCCACAGCTGCTCCGGCAGGGAAAAGTTGTAGTGGATGCCGGCGATGCACTGCATGGTCTTGCCGTAACGCAGGGCCAGGCCCTTGCGGTACACATACTTGAGCTGGCCGATATTGGAGGTGCCGTAGTAGGCAATCGGAATATCTTCCTCGGCCGGCAGCGGGCACGGCATGGAGGGGCTCCACAGGTATTCGCTGCCGAGCTTGGTATAGGCAAAGCGATGGATCTTGTCCAGGCTGCTCAGGGTATCGGCCGGGTCGGGCAGGGCGGGAGTGATGAACTCCAGCAGCGATTCCGAGTAGTCGGTGGTGATCTGTTCGTGGGTCAACGCGGCGCCCAGGGCTTCGGGGTGCGGCGTTTGCGCCAGTCGACCCTCACCGGTGACACGCAGGCATTCGCGCTCGATGCCGTGCAAGCACTGCTCTAGCAGGGAGAGGTGTTCGCGCTTGCCGAGCAGAGCCAGGCGGCGGTTGAGAAGTTCGCTCAAGTTGGATTCCTTCACGCGTCAGTCGCCCCAATATGGGGGTGGGCAGGACGGTCTACAAGGGTGAAGTTGAAACTGGCGTGATCGCCTGGTTTTGAGTCGATTTGACCCGCTCTGAATATGCCGACTTCACTCCATGAATTTGGCTACAGCGCAGCGAGAAAATTCCGACGCCGTTAGTGCAGCGCCGAAATTAACTCAAATCGGGGGTGGGGAGCTATAGGACAGCGAACGTGCCCTGTGCTTTTGCGACAAGTCTTTCGTCCTGATACACCTCCGCCTCGACCACCAGCGTGCGGCGGCCGGCATGAATCACCCGGCTGGTGCACAGCACGTCACCGTCCGACACGGCGCGGATGTAATTGATCTTGCACTCGATGGTCGCGCTCTGCTGGTCGAAACCATGGGCGCTGGAACAGGCCAGCCCCATCGTAATGTCCACCAGGCTGAAAATCGCCCCCCCATGGAGCTTGCCCGCGCGGTTGCGCAGTTGCGGCTCCAGGGTCAGGGCCACCTCGGCAACGCCTTCTTCAAGGCGTTGCAGGCGGCAGCCGATCAGTTCGCTGAAGGCGCTCTGGGTCAAGCCGGCCGGGATCTCCATCAGCGCTTCTTCAACTGCTTGGCGTTGGCGAACAACGAGGCCATGGCGTTGTTGCTTGGGGCTGCGGTGGCGGTTTCCTTGCGAGCCGTAGTGTTTTGCGACTGGCGCGGTGCCGAGCCTGGGCGCGCGCCACGGGCACCGTCGATTTTCTCGCCGGGGGTGTCGCTCATGCGCATCGACAGGCCGACGCGTTTGCGCGGGATGTCGACTTCCATGACCTTGACCTTGACCACGTCACCGGCCTTGACCGCTTCGCGGGGATCCTTGATGAATTTCTCCGAAAGCGCGGAGATATGCACCAAACCGTCCTGATGCACGCCGATGTCCACAAAGGCGCCGAAGTTGGTCACGTTGGTCACCACGCCTTCGAGGATCATGCCCGGTTGCAGGTCCTTGAGGTCTTCGACACCGTCCTGGAACTCGGCGGTCTTGAACTCGGGGCGTGGGTCGCGACCAGGTTTTTCCAGCTCTTGCAGGATGTCGGTGATGGTCGGCACACCGAAGGTTTCGTCCGTGTACTTCTTGGGATCCAGGCGCTTGAGGAAAGCGGCGTCGCCGATCAGCGAACGGATGTCGCGGTCGGTCTCGGCGGCGATGCGCTGCACCAGCGGGTAGGCTTCCGGGTGGACCGCAGACGCGTCAAGCGGGTTGTCGCCATTCATGACGCGCAGGAAACCGGCGGCTTGTTCGAAGGTTTTTTCACCCAGGCGCGCGACTTTTTTCAGCGCGGCACGGGTTTTGAACGCGCCGTTTTCGTCACGGTGGCTGACGATGTTCTGTGCCAGGGTGGCGTTGAGGCCGGAGATTCGCGCCAGCAGTGCCACGGAGGCGGTGTTCACGTCGACGCCCACGGCGTTTACGCAGTCTTCCACAACTGCATCCAGGCCGCGCGCCAGCTTCAGCTGCGACACGTCGTGCTGGTACTGGCCGACACCGATGGATTTAGGGTCGATTTTCACCAGCTCGGCCAACGGATCCTGCAGGCGACGGGCGATGGATACCGCGCCACGGATCGAAACGTCGAGGTCCGGAAATTCCTTGGACGCCAGTTCCGACGCCGAGTACACCGAAGCGCCAGCTTCGGAGACCATGACCTTGGTCATCTTCATGGCTGGGTATTTTTTGATCAGTTCGGCGGCCAGCTTGTCGGTCTCGCGGCTGGCGGTACCGTTGCCGATGGCGATCAGGTCCACCGCGTGCTTGGCGCACAAGGCGGCCAGGATCGCGAGGGTCTGGTCCCATTTGTTGTGCGGCACATGCGGATACACCGTGGCGTGGTCCAGCAGTTTGCCGGTGGCGTCGACTACGGCGACCTTGCAGCCGGTACGCAGGCCCGGGTCGAGGCCCAGGGTGGCACGCGGGCCGGCCGGGGCGGCCAGCAGCAGGTCGTGCAGGTTGTGGGCGAACACGTTGATCGCCTCGGTTTCGGCGCCGTCGCGCAGCTCGCCCAGCAGGTCGGTTTCCAGGTGGGTGTAGAGCTTGACCTTCCAGGTCCAGCGCACCACTTCACCGAGCCACTTGTCCGCAGGACGGTTCTGATTCTGGATGCCGAATTGTTGGGCGATCATGCCTTCGCAGGGGTGCATGGTGCCCGGCAATTCGTCGCCGACCTTCAGCGCGGAGCTGAGAATACCTTCGTTGCGGCCACGGAAAATCGCCAGCGCGCGGTGGGACGGCATGCTCTTGAGCGGCTCGTCGTGTTCGAAGTAATCGCGGAACTTGGCGCCCTCTTCCTCTTTGCCGGCGATGACACGGGCGCTGAGGATGGCTTCCTGCTTCAGGTAGCTGCGCAGCTTTTCCAGCAGGCTGGCGTCTTCGGCGAAGCGTTCCATGAGGATGTACTTGGCACCTTCGAGGGCGGCCTTGACGTCGGCGACGCCTTTTTCGGCGTCGATGAAACGGGCGGCTTCGGTTTCCGGGGTCAGCGACGGGTCGTTGAACAGACCGTCGGCCAGCTCGCCCAGGCCGGCTTCCAGGGCGATCTGGCCCTTGGTGCGACGCTTCTGTTTGTAAGGCAGGTAGAGGTCTTCGAGGCGGGTCTTGGTGTCGGCGAGCTTGATGTCGCGCTCGAGTTGCGGGGTCAACTTGCCCTGTTCCTCGATGCTGGCGAGGATGCTGATGCGCCGTTCGTCGAGTTCTCGCAGATAGCGCAGGCGCTCTTCCAGGTGACGTAGTTGGGTGTCGTCGAGGCTGCCGGTTACTTCTTTACGGTAACGGGCGATGAACGGCACCGTGGAGCCTTCATCCAGTAGAGCGACGGCCGCTTCGACCTGTTGTGGGCGTACACCGAGTTCCTCGGCGATGCGGCTGTTGATGCTGTCCATAAAACCACCTGAAATTCTGAAAAGCAGCTCGCAGGCCCGGAAAACAAGGCCCTGGGAGGCTGGTTGAGCGGCCCGACTGGCGCCGCTGCCTGGGTCAAGAGGCAGCCTATTGACCCTCGAAATCGAAAAATTCGCGACAAGCGGGTGAAAAAAGCCTCGGCAGCAAACGGTAACGATCTGACGTTGCCCTGCACGGCGGCGGCGCATTATAACCAGCGTTCTGTCCTTGGGGGGGGATTGCGCCAACGGTTGTAGGGCGCGGGTTCGCTGGCGGTAGAGGAAAAATCTGCTAACAATGCACACGGTGCGTATAACGGCAGCTAGGCCATAATGCGCGCCGAGATAAGAGGAGCATCCAATGAGCAGCACTGCACAAACTGCTGAAGGCGAAAAAATTCTCATCGTTGATGACGATCCGGGGCTCAGCAGCCTGCTGGAGCGTTTCTTCAACTCCAAGGGTTACCGTGCCCGCGCGGTGCCGAACACCGAGCAGATGGACCGCCTGCTGGGGCGCGAAGTCTTCAACCTGGTCGTACTCGACCTCATGCTGCCCGGTGAAGACGGCCTGACCGCCTGCAAGCGCCTGCGCGGCGCGAACAACCAGATTCCAATCATCATGCTCACCGCCAAGGGCGATGAGCTGAGTCGCATCAAGGGCCTGGAACTGGGCGCTGATGACTACCTGGCCAAACCCTTCAACCCCGACGAGCTGATGGCGCGGGTCAAGGCCGTACTGCGTCGGCAGGCCCCACCGGTACCGGGTGCACCGGGCAGCGAAGATGAAAGTGTCACCTTTGGCGACTACGAACTGTCGCTGGCGACCCGTGAGCTCAAGCGTGGCGATGAAGTGCACATGCTCACCACCGGCGAATTCGCCGTGCTCAAGGCCCTGGTGATGAACGCTCGACAGCCGCTGACCCGCGACAAGCTGATGAACCTGGCCCGTGGCCGGGAATGGGATGCGCTGGAGCGCTCCATCGACGTGCAGATCTCCCGACTGCGTCGGATGATCGAGCCCGACCCGTCCAAGCCACGGTATATCCAGACGGTGTGGGGCGTAGGTTATGTGTTTGTGCCGGATGGCAACAAAACCAGTTGACCGATGATTTGCAGTTATGGGCCTCCCGGTGTCTGACTCCATGAGGGTCGACGGGATGCCCGGCGTCTGCAATTCTGCGAGCGCCGCTCGTTTCTGCAAGGTATCCAGCTGTCTTCTATGAAAACCCCGTTGTGGTTCCCCCAAAGTTTCTTCTCCCGCACCCTTTGGCTGGTGCTGATCGTCGTTCTGTTTTCCAAGGCACTCACGCTGGTTTATCTGTTGATGAACGAGGACGTGCTGGTGGATCGACAATACAGTCACGGTGTTGCCCTTACCCTGCGTGCCTATTGGGCAGCTGACCCTGAGAATCGCGAAAAAATCGCCAAGGCCGCTACGTTGGTTCGTGTGGCGGGCGCGGGTGTGCCGGAAGGCGAGCAGCATTGGCCCTACAGTGAGATCTACCAGCGCCAGATGCAGGCTGAACTCGGTGAAGATACCGAGGTGCGGTTGCGCATGCATGTATCGCCGGCATTGTGGGTGCGTGCGCCGAGCCTGGGCGAGGACTGGTTGAAGGTGCCGTTGTATCCGCATCCGCTGCGGGGGCAGAAAATCTGGAACGTGCTGGGCTGGTTCCTGGCGATCGGACTGCTTTCAACGGCGTCGGCGTGGATCTTCGTGCGTCAGCTCAACCAACCGCTCAAGCGTCTTGTGTTTGCCGCCCGCCAGTTGGGTCAGGGGCGTAGTGTGCGCCTGCCAGTCAGCGATACGCCCAGCGAAATGACCGAGGTGTATGGCGCATTCAACCAGATGGCGGAAGACGTCGAACAGGCTGGGCGTGAGCGCGAGTTGATGCTGGCGGGGGTGTCCCATGACTTGCGCACACCGTTGACGCGATTGCGCCTGTCGCTGGAGTTGATGGGCAACCATACTGATCTCACCGATGACATGGTCCGCGACATTGAGGACATGGACGCGATTCTCGACCAGTTCCTGGCGTTTATCCGCGATGGCCGTGATGAGGTAGTGGAAGAAGTCGACCTGACGGACCTGGTGCGTGAGGTGGTCGCGCCCTATAACCAGAACGGCGAACAGGTGCGCATGCGTCTGGAGCCGATCCGGCCGTTTGCGTTGCGTCGGGTGTCGATGAAGCGCCTGTTGAACAACCTGATTGGCAACGCCTTGCATCACGCCGGTTCTGACGTGGAAGTGGCGGCGTATGTGTCTGGCGACAGTGCAGCGCCCTATGTGGTGCTGAGCGTGATGGACCGTGGGGCGGGCATCGACCCGGACGAGCTGGAAGGCATCTTCAACCCCTTCACCCGTGGCGACCGTGCCCGGGGTGGCAAGGGCACTGGCCTTGGGTTGGCGATTGTGCGGCGGATTGCTTCGATGCATGGTGGCAATGTTGAGTTGCGCAACCGCGAAGAGGGTGGCCTGGAGGCGCGGGTGCGCTTGCCGCTTGGGCTGATGTTGCCCAGGGATGCGGTATAGGCACAGTTGCAAGCTCCCAGTTTAAAGCTGCAAGAGAAAGGTGAATTGCTTTGCCTGTCCTTGCAGCTTAAAGCTTGAGGCTGTTGGCTGCTTCTCTAGCCCTTGCCCTTGGTCCTGGTCATATTTGGCCCACCATTCTTCTCCAGATGCTGAATGATGATCCCCGCCACATCCTTCCCGGTGGTGGTCTCGATCCCTTCCAGACCCGGTGATGAATTCACCTCCATCACCAGTGGCCCATGGTTGGAGCGCAATATATCCACACCCGCCACACTCAACCCCATCACCTTGGCCGCCCGCAGTGCGGTCATGCGTTCTTCCGGGGTGATCTTGATCAGGCTGGCGCTGCCGCCACGGTGCAGGTTGGAGCGGAACTCCCCTGGCTTTGCCTGGCGTTTCATCGCCGCAATCACCTTGTCGCCCACCACGAAGCAGCGGATATCCGCACCACCGGCTTCCTTGATGTATTCCTGCACCATGATGTTCTGCTTGAGCCCCATGAACGCCTCGATCACTGATTCCGCCGCCGTCGCAGTTTCACACAGCACCACGCCGATACCCTGGGTGCCTTCCAGCACCTTGATCACCAGCGGCGCGCCATTGACCATGTCGATCAGGTCGGGGATGTCGTCGGGGGAGTGGGCGAAGCCAGTCACCGGTAGGCCGATACCACGGCGCGACAGCAACTGCAGCGAGCGCAGCTTGTCCCGCGAGCGGGCAATGGCTACCGATTCGTTGAGAGGAAACACCCCCATCATTTCAAACTGGCGCAGCACTGCGCAGCCATAAAACGTCACCGAAGCGCCGATTCGCGGGATCACGGCATCAAACCCTTCCAGCGGCTTGCCCCTGTAGTGGATCTGCGGCTTGTGGCTGGCGATGTTCATATAGGCACGCAGCGTGTCGATCACCACCATTTCGTGGCCACGTTCGGTGCCGGCCTCAACCAGGCGGCGGGTGGAATACAGACGCGGGTTTCGCGACAGCACAGCAATCTTCATGCAGCACCTGGGGCAGATAGGGTAGAGACCGGGAACACCGGCTTGTCTTGTACGTACTTGATGCCGGGATTGACCACCAAATGGCCGTCAATCAAGGCTTTGGAACCCAGCAACAGGCGGTAACGCATGGCCTTGCGACAGGCCAGGGTAAACTCCACCCGCCATACCCGATCACCCAGCGCCAGCGTGGTGCTGATGACATAGCGCACCTGCGCATGGCCATTGGAGCTCTTGATGGTTTTCATCGTCACCAGCGGCGCTTCGCAGCGGCGGTGACGCAGTTGCACGACGCTGCCCAAGTGTGCGGTAAAACGCACCCACTGCTCGCCGTCGCGCTCGAACGGCTCAATGTCGGTGGCGTGCAGGCTCGAGGTGCTGGCACCGGTGTCGATCTTCGCGCGCAGGCCTGCGACTCCCAAGTCGGGAAGTGCCACCCACTCACGCAGACCCACAACGGTCAAATGGTCAAATGTCTTCAATATGGATAACCGATCAATTTGCCCAGGCCTGAGGGGATATCTCGGCCAGGGCTTTAAATGCAGGCTTGGCGAACCAGTAGCCTTGCATCAGAAATATTCCACAGTCGGAGAGAAAGTCCCGTTCGCCGGCACTTTCGATGCCTTCGGCGATGACAGTAACGCCCAACTGCTCACAGATTGTGACAATCCCCTGGACGATGACCTGACGGACACGGTCCTGATCAACATCGCGGATCAGCGCCATGTCGAGTTTGATCAGGTCAGGTTGGAAGTCGGCCAGCAGGTTCAGCCCCGAATAGCCCGCGCCGAAATCGTCGATGGCGGTCTTGAAGCCGAATTCGCGATATTCACGCAGAATATTCGTCAAATGGCGATAGTTATCTACATGCTCGCTTTCCAGGGTCTCGAAAATCAGCTGGTTCAACGGAAAATTATGTACGCGAGCCGCCTCCAGGGTGCTACGGATGCACAGTTCCGGGCGGTACACGGCATTGGGCATGAAGTTGATCGAAAGGTGAGTTTGCATTCCCAAGGTTGCCGCACCGGCGATCGCCTGGGTTCGGCAGCGTTGGTCGAAGCGGTAGCGGTTGCCTTCGTTGACCTGGTCCAGCACCGACAGCGCCCCTTCGCCTTGTGTGCCACGCACCAAGGCTTCATGGGCAAAGATCGAATGGTCCCGCAGGTCTACGATAGGCTGGTAAGCGAACGCAAAATCAAACCCGAGGGGCTCGCTTTGCTGGCAACCCACGCAGCGCTGGTTGGGCGAGGTGAGTGAAAGGGGGAATTCGGTCACAACATATCCTCGCGAAAACAGGATGCTACCTGGCGTATCTTAGGTGAGCCTTGGGATTTATGCGTCGAAGGGTTTCAACGGTAAAGTTGCGACATTTTTCAGAGCGAGGAATTCAAGTGGCTCAAAAGCAGGAAGAGGAAGAAAAGGTCCGTCTGGACAAGTGGCTGTGGGCGGCGCGTTTCTATAAAACCCGTGCCCTGGCCAAGGCCGCCATCGAGAGCGGCAAGGTGCATCATCGTGGCGAACGCTGCAAGCCGGGCAAAGAGCCACGTGTCGGTGATGAGTTTCAGATTCGTGCAGGGTTTGATGAAAAGACGGTCGTGGTTCAGGCGCTTTCCATCGTTCGTCGTGGCGCACCTGAAGCGCAAGCGTTATACGCCGAAACCGAAGCCAGCATTGCCAAGCGTGAAAATGCGGCGGCGATGCGCAAGGCCGGTGCCACTGGCATGACCACCGATGGCAAACCGAGCAAGAAACAACGCCGCGACCTGTTCAAGTTTCGCGGCAGTGGCAACGATGACTAGCCTCAATCGAACGGGCTTTTGTAGTGAGCGGGGCAAGCCCGCTCGCCACAGATTATTGCGGTGTTCTAACGACGCTCATTCGCCCCACTATGGGTAAACGAGCAGCCATCCCGAACACCGGCGCCGTTACCCGCAACAACCCACCCGATACCTTCGCCGCAAACGGTGTGTAGTACCCCCAGCCCAACGCCAACAGCGCCAGCAACACACCGCCGATGTAATCGTCTTGCCCCCAATGTGCTCCCGCCACCAGACGCGGCATCATGAACAGCAGCGCCAGGCCCCAGATCACCAGCACCTGGCCGATGCGCTTGGCGAACACGGTCATGAACATCCCCCAGATCAGCAGCACCGAGGCATGGTCCCCCGGGAAGCTCTGACTCGAACGGTCCTTCAACTCCCAGGTCTTCTCCAGGCCCGGGAAGTAGTCACTCATCTGGATCGCCCCGCTGATCACCATGGACGGGCTATTGTGTTGCCAGCCCATGTGCGCGGCGAGTTTGGAAAACAGCATGCGGATAAACAGCAACAGCAACAGAATGCCGACAAAACCTAACAAGGCCTGGCGCAGTTGCACCGCCTTGAACACCCAATCGCCGCGAATCAACAGCATCAGCAGAATCACCCCGACCACTGCATCGAACGGTCGCAAACTGGCGACAGCCCACACGTGCAGCCATGTGGAGCTGCTCGCCAGCGGGTCATTGAGCAGGTGAAACAGCCACTCGTCGAACATCACACACAGCATCTGGCCGGTGGGCCACAGCCAAAAACACAGCAGCCCGATAGCGAGTAGATTGCAGACGGCCCATCGCCCGAGGTTCCACTTGGCTTGGAACAAACCCGGATTGTTCATAAACTGTCCCTCATGGCTCTAGAAACCGCACCAAAACGGTGCTAAAGCGTTTAATTCTATAAACCTTGTAATCATTTTGTCATCAATTCAGATACCCAGACCTATGACTGATCTACCGGATACCGACTTCACCCAACGCTTCATCTTCGACGAGAGCGACGCCCGCGGCGAACTGGTCTCGCTGGAGCGCAGCTATGCCGAAGTCCTTGCCAAGCACCCTTATCCGGAGCCGGTCGCGCAACTGCTCGGTGAGCTGATGGCCGCGGCAGCGTTGCTGGTGGGCACCATGAAGTTCGACGGTTTGCTGATTCTGCAGGCGCGTTCCGAAGGCCCGGTGCCGATGCTGATGATCGAATGCTCCAGCGAGCGTGAAATCCGTGGCTTGGCCCGTTATGAAGCCGATCAGATCGCGCCGGATGCCACCTTGTCCGACCTGATGGCCAACGGCGTGCTGGCAATTACCATCGACCCGACCGAAGGCCAGCGCTATCAGGGCATCGTCGATCTGGATGGCGAAACCCTGTCGGACTGCTTCACCAACTATTTCGTCATGTCCCAGCAGGTGGGCACCAAGTTCTGGCTTAACGCCGACGGCAAGCGCGCCCGCGGCCTGTTGTTGCAGCAATTGCCGGCTGACCGTATCAAAGACGAAGATGATCGCGCAGAAAGCTGGCGGCACATCATCGCCCTGGCTGACACACTGAAAGCTGAAGAATTGCTGGGCCTGGACAACGAAACCATCCTGCACCGCCTTTACCACGAAGAGGCCGTGCGACTGTTTGACGCACAGGGCCTGCGCTTCAACTGCAGTTGCTCGCGTGAGCGTTCGGCCAATGCGCTGGCCAGCCTGGGCCTGGAAGATGCGCAAAACCTGGTGGTGGAGCACGGTGGCCATATCGAGATCGACTGCCAGTTCTGCAACGAGCGCTACCTGTTCGATGCGGCCGATGTAGCGCAATTGTTCGCCGGCGCAGGCATCGACACCCCTTCCGACACCCGCCACTAAAACGTTTAAGCACAGGTAAATCACCTGACAAACGCCGGATTAGCGCAGTTCTGACGGGAGGGCCCTACTCTTTTTGGGCTTTTCTGGCATAATCCGGCCCACTTTTTTCGCGGTAGTAGTGCGCAACTTTCTACTACAAAACGTTTGGAGCACTCGGCCATAGGCCGACGGGGAACCTCATGACGCAAGCCAACAACGCCGTATACACCGATCTGAGTGTTGACGATCTGGTTAAAGAAGCCCTGCAGCGTGGTGAAGGCGTGCTCGCCGATACTGGCGCGCTGGTCGTCGAAACCGGTCACCGTACTGGCCGTTCGCCGGTCGACCGTTTCATCGTTGAAGAGCCATCCACCCAGGCTTCCATCGCCTGGGGCCCGATCAACCGCAAGTTCCCGGCCGACAAGTTCGATGCCCTCTGGGCTCGCGTCGAGGCATTCAACAACGCGCAAGAGCATTTTGTTTCCCACGTTCACGTAGGGGCTTCCGAAGACCACTACCTGGCTGTGAAAATGACCACCCAGACTGCCTGGCAGAACCTGTTCGGTCGTTGCCTGTTCATCAACCCGGCCCAGTACAACCCGGCCGGTCGTGACGAGTGGCAAGTGCTCAACGTGGCCAACTTCGAATGCGTGCCAGAGCGTGACGGCACCAACTCCGACGGTTGCGTGATCCTCAACTTCGCACAGAAAAAAGTCCTGATCGCCGGCATGCGCTACGCCGGTGAAATGAAAAAAGCCATGTTCTCGGTGCAGAACTTCCTGCTGCCGGCTTCCGACGTACTGCCGATGCACTGCGCCGCCAACATCGGCGAAGCAGGCGACGTGACCCTGTTCTTCGGTCTGTCGGGCACCGGCAAGACCACCCTGTCCGCCGACGAAAGCCGTTACCTGATCGGTGACGACGAACACGGCTGGGGCGAAGGCGTGGTGTTCAACATCGAAGGCGGTTGCTATGCCAAGTGCATCGACCTGTCCGAGAAGAACGAGCCAGTCATCTGGAAAGCCATCAAGCACGGCGCCGTGCTGGAAAACGTGGTGATCGACGAAGCCGGGCACGCCGACTACACCAACGTCAGCCTGACCCAGAACAGCCGCGCCGCCTACCCGCTGGAGCACGTGGCCAAGCGTTCCGAGAAGAACCTGGGCGGCGAGCCAAATGCGGTGATCTTCCTGACCTGCGACCTGACCGGCGTACTGCCACCGGTGTCGATCCTCAGCGAAGAACAAGCGGCCTACCACTTCCTGTCCGGCTACACCGCACTGGTGGGCTCGACTGAAATGGGTTCCGGCGGTGGCATCAAGTCGACCTTCTCCACCTGCTTCGGCGCACCATTCTTCCCGCGTCCGGCTGGCGAATACGCTGAGTTGCTGATCAAGCGTATCCGCGGCTTCGGCTCCAAGGTCTACCTGGTCAACACCGGCTGGACCGGCGGCGGCTACGGCGTCGGCAAGCGCTTCAACATCCCGACCACTCGCGGCGTGATTGCAGCGATCCAGAGCGGCGCGTTGGTCGGTGCTGAAACCGAACACCTCGACACCATCAACCTCGATGTGCCATTGGCCGTACCGGGCGTTGAGACCGGCCTGTTGAACCCACGTAACACCTGGGCCGACAAGGCTGCCTACGACGAAGCGGCGAAGGCGCTGGCCGGTCTGTTCATCGAGAACTTCAAGAAGTTTGAAGTGAGCGATGCGATCAAGGCCGCGGGTCCCAAGTTGTAAGATTCAGTGGTTGTGAAAAAGCCGCCTCTTGTGAGGCGGCTTTTTTGTGCGTGTCGGATTAGTCGGCGATATGTAAAACCACTGCGCCGACCAGTACCAGCACAACCCCCAGCACCTGCACCGCCGACAACCGTTCCTTGAAAAACACGAGTCCCAGGATCGCCGCGATCCCGCCCGACAACGTACTGATCACGGTCACCACCGACACCGACCCCGCCATCGCCCCCCATGAAAACGCCGAGAACCCGCCGAGATTCATCAAGCTCGCCCCGGTCAGCGTCGCGCAGTTTTTCAGCGGTGGGATTTTCAAGCCGTCCTTGATCTTCAACACCATCACCAGCAGTACGCACAGGCCTACCAGGTAACCCAGCCACAGCATGGTGATCGGTCCCAGCGCCGGCAGTGTGTAGCGGCCTTGCAGCCAGAAGCTGGTGCCATACAGCAGGGCGGCGAGCATGGCGTAGGCGATCGACTGGCTGGGGTTGTTGTGGGGGACGCCGTTGTCCTTATGGATGCTGGAGAGGATCACGCCGATTACACACAGGGCGATGCAGCCCAGTTGCGTCGGGCTGATGTGTTCACCGCTGGCCCAGGACAGAAGTGTGGTCACCACGCCGTAGGAGGTCACCAGCGGCGCCACGATGGCGGCTTTGCCCAGGGCAAAGGCCTTGGACAGTGCAAGAGCGCCGGAGACAGTGAACAGGGCGGCAGCGATGCCCAGCAGCCAGACGCTCAGCGCGGCGTCGAGGGCTTTGAACAGGAAGGTCGGGAGGATGACCAGCAGCAGGGTCATGATCAGAAAGCCCAGCGCCTGGCCGAAATACACCGCGCGTTTTACGCCCACGGCGCGGGCGTTGAGGCCCACGAGAAAATCCGTGCCGCCCCAGAGCAGGGCGGCCAGCAGGCCCATTGTTACGTCCATGTAAGGTCCTTGTTGTTTTGAGCACGCTCATCGAATGTGAGAGGGGACTTGCCCCCTGCCACAATTTGAGTACCGGTGTGCCTGGAGTTTGTGTTCGCTCAGCTCAGGTTTTCCAGCGTCTGCGTGTCCCAGCTGTGGGTCTTGATCGCTAGGTAGAGCATGCCGATGGTCAGCGGCACTTTTTCGCCGCGCCCCTTGGCCCGACGCTTGAGAAACACATCGAACACCGGCGGGTTGAAGTAACGATAAGTGTCGTAGTCACCCAGGTCGAGGGCAAATTCCTGCTCCAGCGCTTCCATCAGGTGCTTGGCCTCACTGCCGTCGCAGCCCAGGTCGAAGTTGATCGAAGTTTGCAGGCGGATCGTCTTGTGTTTTGGCAGGCCGATTTCTTCGTGCAAAAGCTGCAGGAGTTGCTGCATAACGGGGTCTTCGGGGAAGTTGGGGGCGAGGTTCATGGTGGGGGCACGCAGGAGTGGGTGATTGGCTTTTACTTTGCAATAGATATTCTGAGTGCTCAATAACCCGATGCCTGTCACGAAGGCGATTATCGGCAGGCTCCCAAGCTGGGCACCTCTGATCCATGAGGTGGCATACAACAGAAGTATTGGGCCGGTGACCAAGAGGCAGAGTCCAAACCATCTTCTGAGCACTGGTAGCCTTATTGACCTGTCAATTATGGCGGCCAGTGCGATGAGGAGGAGCAGATAAATCCATTCGATGTATTCGTTCATCGTCTTAGCCACTCTGGAGCTGTTGAGCCGTGGCCGATATGTTGAGTCCTTTCAATGTTCACTTGTATTTGCCGGGGCTACTGAAAGGGCGCCAGTTTCAGTCAGAGAAAGGTGAGTTTTATAGAGGGGTGGGCAGGAGTTTTAAGCAGTTTCAGAAGGGGATGTCGTGGTATTTGGAGGTTTCTTACAGGGCTTTCCGGGATTTGTGGCTTGCAGTGACTTAACAGCAAAACAGGCAAGTGATGTGAGTGGGGGGCTGGGGTGTGTCAGTTGCCGACCGGCCTACTCACACACCGCTCAAAAATTGCCTCCAACCCCCGATAATCACAGGCCACCGCATCAATATTCGCCGGTATCCACGCTGCGTGTTTCACCAGCCACCAGTTCACTGAAAACCCGGCATTCACGATGATCTGCTCGAACAAAATCCGCTGCGCCCGGCCGTTGCCTTCGCGGAAGGGGTGGATGACGTTGAGGTCGCCATAGGCTTCGGCAATCTGCGTCACCAGCTCGGCCTGGCTCGCCCCGACATACCAGTTCGCTGCCTCCATTTGCCGGATGATCTTCGCCGCTTCCGGCGGGATGCGTTCCGGGGTGCAGAACAGCGTGTCGCCCTTCTGGATGTTGACGCTGCGCAGTTCACCGGCCCAGTCGTAGAGGTCGCCGAACAGGACGCGGTGGATGTGTTGCAGGCGTTCGAGGTCGTAGGGCGGCGGGAAGAGAGGTAGGTTGCCTACGGCGATTTCGGATAATTCCCGCTCGGCCTGGTGCAGTCGGGTTTCGTCGTGCAGATCGAGGCGGTTGCGCAGGACGCTGCTACCGGGATAGCAGTACGGATCCTGGCCCACCCCGTATTTGTCGAGCATCAGCGTGGGGTGTTGCGGTACTTGGCAAGGACGGCTTCACGGGTCGGCAAGGGCTTGTCGACGTCGGCCGGTTGGGTGTCGAACCCTTCCAGGCGCAGGCTGGCCAGGTAATTGGAACGGCGGATCTTGTGGTAATGATCCTGTTTTTGCTCAAACGTCGGTTCGCTCATGACAGCGTACTCTTGGGTAGCAAGGTTTGATTGTAGCGCAACGCTTCAACAGGCAGGCGGGATAAAAACCACGTCACATTCTGTATAAATAATCCGCCAGCGCACGCATTTCGGAGTATGTTTCACCGCAAAATCTTGCAGGGCGATTCCGCCCGCTACTTAAAGGGAGTTAAGCATGGGTTTGCTGCGTGTTGCTTCGGCAATGTCATTGTGTGCGGTCGCGTTTTCAGTCCAGGCGGCGCAATTGCCGATTGAAGTGCTCAGTGCGGTGGTCAAGGACCAGAAAATCGCCGACGCCGAGGTGTTGCTGCAACGCAACGGTGCGCAGAACGTAGTGGGCCGTACCAACGCCCAGGGGCAAGTGACCCTCACCAGCGAAGCCGCAGACGATGCCACCAATCTTCTGATCATCAAGAAGCCCGGCTACTCGAACCTGGTGGTGAAGTGCCCATGCGCCGGGATGACGTATGCCATCAGCCCGGTGATGGAAAACCTCGACGGCCTGCGTGTGGTACTGACCTGGGGCAAAACCCCGGAAGACCTCGACTCCCACATGATCTTCCCTGGCAACAATATCTACTTCGAGAACAAGACGGGCACCGACGCTGAACTGGACGTGGATGACGTCGACAGCTACGGCCCGGAAACCATCACCCTGCAGAAAAAACACTACGGCGAAAGCTACGTGTATGCCGTGCATGACTTCACCAACGGCGGCAATCCAGGCTCGCGCCAGCTGTCCAACAGCGAAGCCAAGGTATTCGTGTACATGGGCCAATCGCTGGTGCGTACCTACTACGTGCCGAAAAACCGCAGCGGCAACCTGTGGACCGTGTTCCGCATGACCGGCAGTGGCGACTTCCAGGACATCAACACCTTCAGTGGCGTGACGGTGAACGCGGCGAACGTGCTTAACGAAGTCAAACCGTTGCTGGATGACAGCGTGGCCGTTACCGCTGTGGCGGTGAGCTCTTCTGCACAAGCCGATGCGAAACGTCTGAACGTGCAAGGTGAAGCGGCTTACCAGGCCGGCAAGCTGGACCAGGCTATCGACCTGTTCCGCCAGGCTATCGAGTTGGACAATGGTTTCGGCAAGGCCTACGGCAACCTGGGCCTTGCGTATCAGAAGGCCGGCAACACCGCCGAGTCGATCTGGGCCAACCGCAAGGCTATCGCCCTCGCCACGGGCGCGAACGCTGCGACGGTGCGAGCGGGCGCTTACTACAACATTGCGCGGATCTACGAAGCGGCGGGGCAGTTCCCGGATGCGTTGCGTCACTATCAGTTGGCCAAGGAGCAGAAGGCTAACCCGGTGTATGACACGGCGATCGAGCGGGTGCAGAACCGCTGATACACAGCGACAAATGTTCTACCGACAACGCGCCTTAGGGCGCGTTGTTCGTTTGGGCACGATTACAGGCGCGAGGCAGCGTCCAGGTCCATCAACCCACGCCCATAGGCTTCGCTGTTGGCGTAGATGCCTGTTCGATTGGCGGTGCTGAGCAGGCGGTCACGCACTTGTTGCGGCGTCATTTCGGGAAAGCGACTTTGCAAGGCAGCCAAGGCGCCGCTGACCAGCGCAGCGGCTGGCGAAGTGCCGGCCGTAGGTCCGTAGCTGCCGTCCTTGTTGGTGGTCAACAGCCCTGCACCACCGTCACCTCCCGGTACCGCGATGCACCAGCGCGCCGCGAGGCCGCAATAGTTGGACTTGAGATTGATGGCGGTGCCGTCGCTCTTGAGTGCCATGACGGCTATCCAGCCCTTCTCCAGTTCAGGCACCAGTGCCGGCAGGCCGGGCTCGGCAAGCGGCTCACGCTTGACCTCATTGCCGGTGGAAAACACGAAAACATCACCCTCGGCGACCAGCTTTTTCGCCACGTCCAATGAGTCCCCCATCAAGCGTTCATAGATGGGAACTTCGTTGGTGTTGGCTTCGATGGGATTGGCCCATGAGTTGCTGAAGATCCGTGCGCCCTTTGTGTGTGCGAGCGTCCAGGCCCGGGCAATTTCACTGTCAAAATAAAAAGGCTCCTTGTCATCACCGAAGCGCATGGGAATCAACTGGGCGTTAAACGCAATGCCGTGGATGCCCTGGTCGTTCTTGTTGGCGGCGAGAATACCGGCCATCTGGGTGCCGTGACCCTTGATATCGAGCGTTCCTGGCTGGCTGCGCACAAAGTCGTAGCCCGGGTCGGCCACGCGACCGTAGAACTCAGGCAGGTCCTGGTTCAGGCCTGAATCAATCAGTGCCACTTTGACACCCTGGCCTGTGCCACCCCGTGCGTAGAGTGCTGATGCCTTGACGACGGGCAGGGCTTTTTGCGCCAGGTATTCGAGGGTTTCAAAACGCTGTGTATCCGGCTCGGCGGGCTTTGGGGAGGATGGGGTCACGCACCCCAACAGCAACAGCGGCAATGTGAGCAGGATCGGGCGTAGCGATGGGAATACTGGCTTGTGCGACATTCACGACTCCGTGTCGGGCGCTTGTGATCAGGCATGTTAATGTCTTCGTTTTTGCGTCGGCCTGCTGGTTTTCTCTGTATCAGTTTGTAGCGTTTATCCCCGACCTATTCTCGATCGCTGATCTATGTTTTTGACTCCCTCAGCGGTCAATGGAGTGACAGCCTATGCACGACACCCTCCAACAGGTCTTTGGTTATCCACAGTTTCGTCCGGGCCAGGAAGAAACGGTCAGCGCCATACTGGCCGGGCGTTCGGCGGCCGCTATTTTCCCTACCGGGTCGGGCAAGTCCCTGTGTTACCAGCTGTCGGCGGTGTTGCTGCCGCACCTGACGCTGGTGGTATCGCCGCTGTTGGCGTTGATGCAGGACCAGCTGGGTTTCCTGCAGCGCCATGGCATTGCGGCGGGCAGTATCGACTCGGCCCAGAACCGCGATGAGGCCAATGAGGTCATGGCCCGTGCGCGGTCGGGCGAACTCAAGATCCTGATGATTTCGGTGGAGCGCTTGAAGAACGAGCGCTTCCGTAACTTCCTGCAAAGTGTGCGGATCTCGTTGTTGGTGGTGGACGAGGCCCACTGTATTTCCGAATGGGGTCACAACTTCCGTCCGGACTATCTGAAACTGCCGGACTACCAGCGTCAGTTCAATATCCCACAAGCACTGCTGCTGACGGCGACAGCCACGCCCAAGGTGATTGCCGACATGCAGGCCAAGTTCGCCATTGCCCCGGACGATGTGGTCACCACGGGCTTCTACCGGCCCAACCTCAACCTGCTGGTGGAGCCGGTCAGCGGTGCGGACAAGCGTCGCCGGCTGGTGCAGTGGATGAGTGAGCGCGTCGACCAGCCGAGCATTGTCTACGTTACCTTGCAGAAAACCGCCGAGCAGATTGCCGAGCACCTGAATCGCAACGGCATCCAGGCCGAGGCCTATCACGCGGGTCTGCCCCACGATAAACGCGAGGGCATCCAGCAGCGCTTCATGGGTGGACGCTCCAATTGCATCGTCGCCACCATCGCGTTTGGCATGGGCATCGACAAGAGTGATATCCGCAACGTGGTGCACTTTGACCTGCCCAAATCCATCGAGAACTACAGCCAGGAGATTGGCCGGGCGGGGCGTGATGGGCAGCCATCCGACTGCCTGGTGCTGGCCAATCGCGACAGCCTCAATGTGCTGGAAAACTTCGTGTACGGCGATACGCCAGAGCAGGAAGGTATCCGGCGGGTGCTGGAAGAGTTGCAGGCCGCGCGGGGCGATGGGCAGTGGGAGTTTTTGCTCAGGTCCTTGTCGGACCTCAGCAATATCCGCGAGCTGCCGTTGAAGACGCTGCTGGTGCAGTTGGAGCTCAAGGGCGTGATCGCGCCGCGTTACGCGTTTTATGCCGAGTACCGTTTCAAATACCTGGTCGAACCTGAGGCTTTGCTGGCACGTTTCTCCGGTGAGCGGCAGCAGTTTGTCGCGGCGATCATCCAGGTTTGCAAGCGCGCGAGGAGCTGGGCGACAGTGGATTTCGACGTGCTGTATCAGCAGCACAACGCCGAGCGCAATCGGGTGGTCAAGGCGCTGGATTATTTCCAGGAGCAGGGCCTGATCGAACTGGAAAGCAAGCAAATGACCGAGGTCTACAGCCTGCTGGAGACCGATTTCGATCCACAGGTGTTGAGCGTTGAGTTATACACAGGCTTCAAGCAGCACGAGGTGGCAGAAGTCGCGCGGATTCACGCCATGCTCGATCTGTTTGCCACCGAACACTGCCTGGGGCAGCGCCTGGCACAGTACTTTGGCGATGAAAATGCACTGCAGCGTTGTGGGCATTGCTCGGTGTGCCATGGTCATGTTGCGCGCCTTCCTTCGCCGCCGGGCTTGCCGCCGCTTGTGGATAAGAACTTCATGGAGCTGTGCGGCGATTTTATCCACAGGCATCATGAACACACCGGGCAACTGCCTGGCGCGGAACGCCTGACGCGTTTCCTCGGGGGCATCAGCGTGCCGTTGTTTACCAAGCTGAAGGCGCGAGGTATTCCGGGTTTTGCTGTGCTGGAAGAGTATCCGTACGCCGAGGTACGCGAGTGGGCCCAGGCCCATTTGAATGACCTGTAACTCACTTTCACGAGATGACCCGATGCCTGATACCGTACCGCAACGCGCCGATTTCCCTCACTTCCAGCCGATCATCACGCGTTGGCACGACAACGATGTGTATGGCCATGTGAACAACGTGACCTACTACAGCTTCTTTGACACGGCAGTGAATACCTACCTGATCGAGCAAGGTGGTCTGGATATTCAGGACGGCGATGTGGTGGGGTTTGTGGTGAGTTCGGCGTGTGATTACTTTGCGTCGATCGCCTTTCCCGAGCGCATCGACATCGGCCTGCGGGTGGGCAAGCTGGGCAACAGCTCAGTGCAGTACGAGTTGGCGGTGTTCAAGGCGGGCGAAGAAGACGCCTGTGCGGCGGGGCGGTTTGTGCATGTGTTCGTGGATCGGGGGACGAACCAGCCGGTGACTATTCCGGGGCGGTTGCGCGAGGCATTGCAGCGGTTGATCACCCTGTAGGAGCCGGCAAGCCGGCTCCTGCACTCAGCAACTATCAGTCGCGGTAGTGATGCTTGTTCTTGCGATGCCCATAGGCATGACCGCGCCCACGGTGGTCGTCACGGTCATAACGGCGGTGATCACGGCCACGACTGCGACGGTCGTCGTCATCGCTCTTGTTGCCCATGTAGTTGCCCAGTGCGCCACCGGCACCACCGCCGGCCGCTGAACCGATCAGTGCGCCGGTGCTGCCGCCGACACTGCGGCCCACAACGTTGCCGCCGGCTGCGCCCAATGCGCCGCCAATAGCGGCTTCGCCACGGCTGCGCTTGTCGGCGCCCACCGCACTACCACCCGCGCCACCCAAGGCTGCGCCGATGGTCGAACCCGTGTTGCCGCCTAGCTGCTGGCCAACGACCGAACCCAGAACCCCGCCCAATGCGCCGCCCACACCGGCTTCGGTGGTGCCACCGGCCATGGCTGCGCCACTGACCAGGCCAAGGGACAACAAGAGAATCGAGGAGAACTTCATTAGGGAGACCTCAAGAGGATGACGGCGCGATCCTGAGGCTGTATCTGGATTGTGACAATAGAAATCCGACCAGTAGCACGAGTTGTACACAATTCTATAAGTTACTGTTTTTACTCGGGAACTTAAGCCTGTTTTGCGAGTCTTTAGCTACTTCGGAACGGCCGCTTTTATGCAAAAGCGGCCTTTTTTGTGCCTGAAATTCCTTTGCGGGTAATTCCCTGTGGCGAGCAGGCCAATACAAGTCTGCCCACCACAACGGTCCCGATCAGGCCGAGCGCGCCATGATCAAGCCATTGTCGCTCGCCGCTTCCAACCGGATCGCCACGAACTTCGACGTCGGTGTATGGCTGCCATCCCCGGTGCTTTCCAACGGCACCAGCGGGTTCACTTCCGGGTAGTAAGCCGCAGCCTGCCCCGCCGGAATATCGAACGCCAGCAAGGTAAAGCCCTTCACACGGCGCTCGCGGCCGTCCTCCCACAACGACACGATGTCGGCCTTCTGCCCTGGCTTGAAGCCCAGGCGGATGATGTCGGCTTCGTTGACGAACAGCACGTCACGCTGGCCCTTGACGCCACGGTAGCGGTCGTCCAGGCCGTAGATGGTGGTGTTGTACTGATCGTGGGAGCGCATCGATTGCATGATCAGGTCCGGTACGCGGCCGGTCGCGTGGGTGCGTTCGTGGATCAAGTCCTTGGGCAGGATGTTCGGGCGGAAGTTGGCGCGGCCCGACGGGGTATTCCAGCGGCGCGCGCCCGCGGAGTTGCCCAGATAGAAACCGCCCGGATGCTTGATCTTCTCGTTGAAGTCCTTGAAGCCGGGAATGGTGTCGGCAATCAGGTCGCGGATGCGGCTGTAGTCGGCCACCAGCCAGTTCCAGTCCACCGGCTTGCTGCCCAGGGTCGCGGCAGCGATACCGGCCAGGATTGCCGGTTCGGATTTCATGAGTTTCGACAGCGGCTGCAACTGGCCATTGGAACCGTGGACCATGCTGAACGAGTCTTCCACCGTCACCGCTTGCGGGCCTTCGGCCTGGATATCGATGTCGGTACGGCCCAGGCACGGCAGGATCAGTGCATCTTTGCCGTGCATCAAATGGCTACGGTTGAGCTTGGTGCTGATCTGCACGGTAAGGTCGCAATTGCGCAGGGCTTCGAAGGTACGCAGGCTGTCCGGCGTGGCTTGGGCGAAGTTGCCGCCCAGGCCGATAAACACCTTGGAGCGGCCTTCGAGCATGGCGTGGATGGCTTCCACCACGTTGTGCCCGTTTTCACGCGGCACCTGGAATTGGAAGCGACGCTCCAGGGCATCGAGGAACGCCACCGGAGGGCGTTCGTTGATGCCCATGGTGCGGTCGCCCTGCACGTTACTGTGGCCACGCACCGGGCACAGGCCGGCGCCTGGGCGGCCGATATTGCCGCGCAGCAGCATCAGGTTGGCGATTTCCTGGATGGTCGGCACCGAATGGCGGTGCTGGGTGATGCCCATCGCCCAGCACATGATCACGTTCTTGCCTTTGGCGTACATGCGCGCCGCTTGCTCGATCTCGACCAGGGTCAGGCCGGACTGTTCGACGATCTCATCCCAGGAGGTATCGTCGATCTTGCCCAGGTATTCCAGCACGTTGGCGGTGTGCTCGTTGAGGAAGTCGTGGTCGAACACGGCCTCCTTGCCTTCGGCCTGGGCCTGGCGTTCCCACAGCAGCAGGAACTTGGCCATGCCGCGCAGGATGGCCATGTCGCCCCCCAGCGCCGGGCGGAAGTAGGCGGTGTTGGTTGGCTTGTCGCCGTTGGTGAGCATTTCCAGCGGGTGTTGCGGGTGCTGGAAGCGTTCCAGGCCGCGCTCTTTGAGTGGGTTGATGCACACCACCTGAGCGCCGCGTTTAACCGCTTCACGCAGCGGTTCAAGCATGCGCGGGTGGTTGGTGCCGGGGTTCTGGCCCCAGACGAAGATCGCATCGGCATGTTCGAAGTCATCAAAGGTCACGGTGCCTTTGCCGACCCCCACGCTTTGCGCCAGGGCAACGCCGCTGGCTTCGTGGCACATGTTCGAACAGTCCGGGAAGTTGTTGGTGCCGTAGGCGCGCACGAACAATTGGTACAGGTAGGCCGCTTCGTTGCTGGCGCGACCCGAGGTGTAGAACTCGGCCATGTCAGGGCTGGGCAGGGCGTTGAGGTGCCTGCCGACCAAGTCGAAGGCCGCTTCCCAACTGATGGGCGTGTAGCGGTCGGTTTCGGCGTCATAGCGCATCGGCTCGGTCAGGCGACCCTGGTATTCCAGCCAGTAGTCGCTCTGTTCCAGCAAGGCGGTGACGCTGTGCTTGGCGAAAAATGCACCATCCACACGGCGCTTGGTAGCTTCCCAGTTGACCGCCTTGGCGCCGTTTTCGCAGAACTTGACCATGCCGCTCTCCGGCGAGTCACCCCAGGCGCAGCCCGGGCAGTCGAAGCCGCCGTTCTGGTTGGTCTTGAGCATCATGCGCAGGTTTTTCAGCGCGTTGTCGCTGGTCAGCCAGGCCTGCGCCACGCTGATCAGTGCGCCCCAGCCGCCGGCCGGACCTTTATAGGGCTTGTAGCGCGGGGTCGGGGTTTGGTCGGCTTGGTGGTGCTGGCTCATGGCTGGTTCTCCATCGCAGGGCTGTAGACCCGCGGCGCACTTTTCTGCGGCAGGTGGATGAGATTGAGGTTATGCCGGCGCGCCCATTGCAGGGCGAGGCCGGTGGGTGACGACAGGCTGACCAGGGTCTGGATACCCGCGCGCAGGACTTTCTGGATCAACTCCAGGCTGCAACGGCTGGTAACAATCGCCAGGCCGCCTTCGGTCGGAATTTTTTGGCGGATCAATGCACCGATCAATTTATCCAGGGCGTTATGTCGGCCAATGTCTTCGCGGCCCAGCAACAATTCGCCCTGGCCGTTCATAAATACGGCGGCATGCACGGCGCCGCTGTACTGGCCCAAGGGCTGGAACGCGCTGATGCGTTGGCGCAGGCCATCCAGCCATTCGGCAGGCGGCAAAGGCGCGCCCGGCAGTACATCAAGGTCAGGCAATGCTTGTTCTACCGCCTCTACACCGCACAGACCGCAACCACTGGTGCCGGCCAGTTGCCGGCGCTGTTGCTTGAGGTTCCAGAAGGCACGGCTGGAGATCTGCACCTGGGCGTATTGAGCAGAGCCCGATCCGCTGAGTTTTAGATCATAAATGTCGCTAACGTCGGCGATAATGCCGCTGCCTATACTGAAGCCGACGATAAAGTCTTCCAGGTCTGTCGGCGTCACCAGCATTACCGCTTGGCTGATGTCGTTGTAGGCAATCGCCAACGCCACTTCCTCGGCCAGGGCTGTGCTGGCGAATTCCGTATGTTCGAGATTGCAATACTGGTAGCTCTGGCTGGCGGCGGGCGCTGGCGTTTCAAGAGCGGGCGCCGCGCAGACTGGGCGCTTGGCGTTCATGGGGCAGTACCACCGGCGGATTGATCAGTGTTTAGACTAGGCGCGACAAAGCGTCGCGTCTAATCGCCAGTACTGATCTTCCGATAGATGACGTCGATCAAGACTCGTTTTGCGATTTCTGATACAGCGCGAAACACGCCTCTGCCAGCGCCGAGCGCGGTGCACTGCGGCGCATGATCAAGCCCAGGCGCGCGAGTGTATGGGCGTCTTCGATCGGCTGCAGGCGCAGATGCTCGGTGAGTGCATCCAGGCCACCGTCCAAAGGCATCACGGCGCAGCACAAGCCGCCATGCACGGCTTGCAACAACTGATGGACGGCATCGGTCTGCAACAATGGCTGCGGGTTGAGCCCACGGCTGTGGAAGTTGTGGTCGATGGATTGGCGAAAGTGCATGCCGCTGGTGAGCATGCCCAGGGGCAGTTCGATCAGGGCTTCCCAGCTCAATGGCGTGTCGCCAAAGCTGAAGAAGCGTTGGTCGTAGAGCAGGCCCATGCGGGTTTCGCCCAAGGCCAGCGAGTCGAAGCGCTCAGCGTCCAGGCGCTCCAGGTAAGACACGCCCAGGTCCAGGCGATTGCTCGCCAGTTGCTCAAGGATCTGTTCGGAGCTGAGCGCCGACAGCTCGAAGCGCAGGTTCGGGTGTTCTTTGTGCAGTTGCTGCATCAATGCCAAGGGATCGAAGCTCGACAACGGCACCACGCCCAGGCGCAATGTGCCGACGAGGTTGCCGCGACAGGCGGCCGCTTCGGCCTGCAAGCCGTCGTACGCCGCCAGCACCGTGCGTGCCCAGGCCAGCACGCGCTCACCGGGGGCGGTAAAGCCCTCGAAGCGCTGGCCGCGATTGACCAAAGGCAGGTCCAGCTCTTCTTCAAGGCTGCGCAGGCGCATCGACAGGGTCGGTTGAGTGATGTGGCAACGCGCGGCCGCCTGGCCGAAGTGGCGGGTCTCGTCGAGGGCGATGAGGAATTTCAACTGTTTGATGTCCATCTTCGCTCCAGGGCTTATTCCAATGGCGGGGGGATTCTAGCGCGTTTGGGTCTTTTGCCGGGCTGGAACCCAAGTCGGTAGGACTGGTCTAGTCTTGGGCATCTGGAAATCAATTAACAAGGAGCGCGCACTATGAGCATTTTCAGCTTTATCAAGGAAGCCGGCGAAAAGATTGTCGACCTGTTGACGCCGGGTAATGCAAACGCCAGTGAGCAGTTGAAGGAGCACGTGGCCAAAGTGGGCCTGGGTAATCCGAATGTGCAGACCACGGTGGATGGCGACAAGGTGACGGTGACCGGTGAAGTCGCCACCCAGGAAGAGAAAGAGAAGATCCTGCTGGCGCTGGGCAACATTGCCGGTGTGGCCAGTGTAGATGACCAGATCACCGTTTCCGGGCCTGTTGTGGCTGCCGCCCGTTTCGTCGTGGTGAAAAAGGGCGACACACTGAGCGCGATTTCCCTGGCGGTGTATGGCAACGCCAACCAGTACAACAAGATCTTCGAAGCCAACAAGCCGCTGTTGTCGCACCCGGACAAAATCTACCCAGGGCAGACGCTGCGTATTCCTGAGTAAAACGCAGGACGAAAGGTGGGATGGGGCTTGCCCCCGATGGTGGTGTGTCAGTGACTGAATGTGTCTCTGATGCACAGCAATCGGGGGCAAGCCCCCTCCCACATGGGGTCAGAGTCCGGCAATGAGATCTCGGTAGTCGTCGACCGCCGCAAATTCCGCCGTGTCCTTTGGACCTTTCTTGCTGTCCGGCTCCTTTACCGCCAACAAATGCCCCACGCCAAACGCCTGGGCGCTGCGCAGGATCGGCAAGGTGTCATCGATAAACAAACTCCGTGCCGGGTCGAAGCCGATATCGGCTTGCAGGGCATCCCAGAACTGCGGGTTCTCCTTGGCGAAACCGTAATCGTGGGAGCTGATCAACCGCTCGAAATACGGCGCCAGTTCAATGCGTTCCAGCTTCAATGACAGGGAATCACGATGAGCGTTGGTGATCAGGATCACGCGCTTGCCGGCCCGTTTGATTGCCGTGAGGAATGTGTCGGCATCCGGGCGCAGGGCGATCAGGTGCGCGGTTTCCAGCTTGAGTTCGCGCACCGGGATCTTCAGTTCGGTACTC
Organism: Pseudomonas extremorientalis; assembly: GCF_024584605.1. Lineage (NCBI taxonomy): Bacteria > Pseudomonadati > Pseudomonadota > Gammaproteobacteria > Pseudomonadales > Pseudomonadaceae > Pseudomonas > Pseudomonas extremorientalis. The sequence continues at coordinate 306,305 of NZ_CP089519.1, forward strand.
CAGAAGTCCAGGCAATACCATTGCAACTGTCCGGCGTTACGCTCGAACAGCGGCTGCAACTCCATCTCGGCCAGGGCGCGGCTCACGCCATGCAGTTCGGCGTAGCGCTGGGGCAGGTGTTCCATCCAGAAGTGGTTGTCGTAATGCAAGTCGAGCAGGGTGCCGTCCATGTCCAGCAGGACAGTGTCGATGGCGTGCCAGGGCAAAGAGGGCATGGGGCGGTCTCATGTAAGTAAAGATATCCGACACAGACAATCGGAAAAGCCACGGTATAGTAACCCGATCACGCCAAGGAGCCGCTCATGCGCCAGAAACCCACCGTCCTCGCCCGCGAAATAGTCGCCAGTAGCCGTTTGTTCCGCGTGGAGGAAGTGCAATTGCGCTTCTCCAATGGCGTTGAGCGGACCTACGAGCGCCTGGTCGGTCGCGGTGCCGGCTACGGCGCGGTGATGATTGTGGCCATGATCGACGCAGACCATGCGTTGCTGGTGGAAGAATACTGCGGCGGCACCGACGAATATGAGCTGTCGTTGCCCAAGGGGTTGATCGAGCCCGGTGAAGACGTACTGGCGGCGGCCAATCGCGAACTCAAGGAAGAGGCGGGCTACGGCGCACGGCAGTTGGAGCACCTCACGGAACTGTCGCTGTCGCCTGGCTACATGAGCCAGAAAATCCAGGTGGTACTGGCCACCGACCTCTATGAAGAACGCCTGGAAGGCGATGAACCTGAGCCGATGCGTGTGGACCGGGTCAACCTGCGCGAGCTGTCGATGCTGGCGCAAAATGAGCAATTCAGCGAAGGCCGGGCTCTGGCCGCGCTGTACCTGGTACGAGACCTGTTGACCCAGCGAGGAGCGTTTAACGCATGAGCGAACTGTTTTTAGGCCACCCGTTTATTGCCCCGGTGATCGAGCTGGCCCGTCAGGCCGGTGAAGTGATCCTGCCGTACTGGCGCGCTGACGTGGCCGTTACGTCCAAAGCCGATGATTCGCCGGTGACGGCCGCGGACCTGGCCGCTCATCACCTGATCCTGGCCGGCCTGACCGCGCTGGACCCGAGCATTCCGGTGCTGTCCGAAGAAGATGCCGATATCGACCAGAGCGTGCGCGCCGGCTGGCAGCGCTGGTGGCTGGTGGATCCGTTGGATGGCACCAAGGAATTCATCTCCGGCAGCGAAGAATTCACCGTGAACATCGCCCTGATCGAACAGGGCCGCGTCGTGTTCGGCGTGGTCTCGATGCCCACCAACGGCCGTTGCTACTTCGGTGGCGCCGGCTTGGGTGCCTGGCGATCCGATGTGAATGAAGCGCCCAAGCAGATCCAGGTGCGTGAAGCACCGGCAGCGGGCGAGTCGTTCACCGTAGTTGCAAGTCGTCGGCATACCAGCGCGGAGCAGGAGCGTTTACTGGGCGGGCTGAGCGAAGGCCTGGGCGCGTTGAAGCTGACGAATATCGGCAGCTCGCTGAAGTTCTGTTTGTTGGCCGAGGGCAGTGCGGACTGCTATCCGCGCCTGGCGCCGACCTCGCAGTGGGACACGGCGGCAGCCCAGGGCGTACTCGAAGGCGCGGGGGGCGAAGTGTTGGAGCTGAGCGGTGAGCCGTTCAGCTACCCGGCGCGGGCATCGTTGTTGAACCCGTTCTTTTTGGCGTTGCCGGCCAAGGCTGCGTGGCGCGAGCGCTTGCTGACCCTGGCCAGATCCTGAGGCGGAAGGTGGGAGGGGGGGTGGCAGTCAGCGGTGCAGGACGTACTGCCCGGTAAAGGCCACTGCACGCTCCTCGCTGCCTTCATTCACAACCCACGTCTCCAGCGTGATGCGCGCGCGGCCATAGCGCTGGTACGTCGCTAAAAAGCGCTTCCACACCTTCTCCTCCGGCGCCTGGCACACCACCGTTGCATCCCGCGTGACCGGCAGCGGATAACTGATCTGCCCTTCCTGAATCACGATGTGCCCGTCTTCGATGCCTTCTTCACGCAGTTGCAAGTGCAGCCAGCCCCAACCCCCCAGCACTGCGCCGCAATACAGGCTGCCGCCGAACATGGTGCTCTTGTGGTTGATGTTGGCGTGCAAGGGCAGATGCAGTTCCAGCCGCCCGTGGTGCCAGTCGAGCACCTTGAGGCCCATTTCCCGGGTGAGGGGGATGTCGTGGTGAAGAATGGATTCCAGGTAACGGCTGTCGCGGTTCATGGGGGCCTCTTGGCGAGTGGGAGCGGTCATTCGTCATCGCCGCTTTGGTTGGCGAAATTCAGGCCGTGCTTGCGCAGCTTGTCGTGCAAGGTCTTGCGCGGTACGCCGAGGGCTTCGGCGAGGCTGCGCATGGAGCCGTGGGGGCGGGTCAGCTCAGCGGCGATCAGGCTTTTTTCGAACTGCTCGACCTGTTCGCTCAGGCCACCCGAGGTGGACGTCAACACACCGGCGGCAGGGTTGTCCGGCGTGGCATCCAGTGCCAGTTCCAGCCCCAATGCGAAGCGTTCGGCGGCGTTTTGCAGTTCGCGTACATTGCCCGGCCAGTTATGGCGCAGCAGCAGGGCGCGCTGGCCCGGTTGCAGTTCGTGCAGCGGCAGGCCGTGACGACTGCTGGCTTCATCGGCGAAGTGCTGGAACAGCATCAAGGCATCCTCACCCCGCTCACGCAGCGGCGGAATACGCAGCGGCGCGACGTTGAGTCGGTAATACAAGTCGGCACGGAAGCGACCCTGGTCGGCCGACTGGCGCAGGTCTTCCTTGGTGGCGGCGATGATGCGGATATCCAGCGGGATCAGTTGATTGCCGCCCAGCCGCTCCACCACACGCTCCTGCAGCAGGCGCAAGAGTTTGACCTGCACGTCCAGGCTCATGCTTTCGATTTCATCGAGGAACAAGGTACCGCCGTTGGCGAACTCGAACTTGCCGATGCGGCGTTTCTGCGCGCCGGTGAAGGCACCAGGCTCGTGGCCGAACAGCTCGCTTTCGACCACCGATTCAGCCAGCGCCCCGGCGTTGATCGCCACGAACGGCCCGCTGCGGCGGCTCGACAGGTCGTGCAGCGCACGCGCCACCACCTCTTTGCCGGCGCCGGTTTCGCCGAGGATCAGCACATCGGCCTTGGTCGCGGCCAGGGCGCCGATCTGTTCACGCAGGCGCAGCATTTGCGGCGAATGCCCGACCAGTCGCGTGCTCAATTGCTGACGATCGCTGAGGGCCAGGCGCAGGCTGCGGTTGTCCAGTACCAGGCGGCGCAGAGCCAGGGCACGGCGGACGCTTTCGAGCAGGGCGTCGCTGGCGAAGGGTTTTTCCAGAAAGTCATAGGCACCGGCGCGCATGGCTTGCACCGCCAGCGGCACATCGCCATGGCCGGTGATCAGCAGCACCGGCAGGTCCGGGTCCTGGCCGTGCAGTTCGGCGAGCAGCTCCAGGCCGTCCATGCCGGGCATGCGGATATCGCTGACCACCACCCCCGGCCAGTCCCGCGACAGGCGTGCGGTGAGGCCGCTGGCTTCGCCCAGGGGCAGGACTTTCAGCCCGGCCAGGTCCAGGGTCTGGCACAGCGCCTGACGCAGATGTGGATCGTCGTCGATCAACACCACCTGAATCTGGTTATCGATACTCATACACTGCGGTCCTCGGACGGTTGCAGACTGACGCCCGGCGAGCCGGCGCGCAATTTCAAGGTTAACAGCGCGCCGCCTTCCTTGTGGTTGGCAAACAGCAGTTCGCCGCCGAAGGCACGCATCAGGGTCTCGCAGATCGCCAGCCCCAGGCCCAGGCCCTGGGTGCGTGTCTTGGTGGTGTAGAACGGCTCGCTGGCGCGCCCCAGGGCCTCCATGCAAAAACCCGGGCCGTTGTCGCGAATGTACAGGTTGACGCCCTGTTCGGTGGTTTCGGCACTCAGCCAGAGTCTACGTGGCGGGCCTTTTTCGGTGAGGGCGTCGAGGGCGTTGGCCAGCAGGTTGCCCAGCACCTGGCGCAGGCGGGTTTCGCCGGCTTGTACCCAGAGGGTGGCTTCCGGCAAGTCGCGGATCAGTTCCACTTCCATCGACCGTCGCCGCTTGGCCAGCAACGCCAGCGCATCGTCGAGCGCCGGTTGCAGGGCCACGCTTTCGGGCGCATGGCGGTCGCGACGGGCGAAAGCGCGCAGGTGGGCGATGATCGAGGCCATGCGCCCGGTCAGTTCGCTGATCAGCTTGAGGTTGCCGCGGGCGTCATTGGTGCGTTCATGGTCGAGCAGGATTTCGGCGTTTTCCGCGTAGCTGCGAATGGCGGCCAGGGGCTGATTGAGTTCGTGACTGATGCTCGCCGACATGGTGCCCAGCGCCGACAGTTTACCCGCTTGCACCAGGTCGTCCTGGGCCCGTACCAGCTCCTGCTGGGCGTGTTCGCGCTCCAGCACTTCCTGTTTCAGGCGCCGGTTGAGGCCCTCCAGGTCACTGGTACGCTCGACCACCCGCGCTTCCAGCTCGCGGCGGGCCTTGGCTTCGAACGCAATGCGCTCCAGGTAGTGACGGCGACGTTGCATCATCAGTCCCAGCAGCAACATCAACACCAGCAGCGTCGCGCCGCCGACGGCAACCACGGTGCGCACCGGGCGGTTGATCAACGAGCGTGGCGCAAGGATTTCCACATTCCAGCCCGTTTCGGCGATGGCCGTGGATTGGCGCAGCCACGCGGTGCTGCTCAGGCTCAACGGCTGCGGGTCGCGGGTCGGGTAGGGCTGGATGGCGATGATGGCCTGGCGTTCTTCAGCGGTCAGCGGACGGGTCGCGCGGAATCGCCATTGCGGGCGCGAGGTCAGGATCACCACGCCGTTATGGTCGGTGACCAGCAGTTGTTCCGGGGTGTTGCCCCACAGGCTTTCGGTGTGGTCCAGGTCGACCTTGACCACCAATACACCGATGATCTTATCGCCGTCACGTACGGCGGCGGCGAAGAAATAACCGCGCTTGGCCGATGTAGTGCCCAGGCCGAAAAACCGCCCCAGACGCCCGGCCATGGCTTCGCTGAAATACGGGCGGAACGAGAAGTTGCGCCCGACAAAGCTATCTTGTTTATCCCAATTGGACGCCGCGAGGGTCTTGCCGGTGGTGTCCATCAGGTACATCACTTCCACCCCGGCTTGGGCGGCGACCTCCTTGAGCAGCAGGTTGGCGTTGACCAGGTTGGTGCTGACGTTGGGCGCGTCCAATGCAGTGCGCAGTGCCGGCAGGTCGCCGAGGATTTGCGGCAGCACTTCATAGCGGTGCAGGGTGCCGAGCAGGTTGGCGACGTACAGGTCGAGGGTCTGGCGGTTCTGGCCGGCCAGTTCGCTGCGGTAATAACGCTCGGCCAGATGCTCCAGCGGCCACAATAGCGGCGCCAGGCAAAGCGCCAGGAGGGCGAGGCTGCGCCAGCGGGGTCTGCGCGGGAGGGGTGGAGTCATGGGAGTCGTGCGCCTGTGGGTACAGGCGCATTATGCCTAGTGCTGCTGTGCAAGACACTCGCGCAATGCGTCTTGCCACTGCGGCTGGCTGACGTGCCATTGTTGTTGCAAGCGGCTGCAATCGAGGCGTGAGTTCAAGGGACGCTGGGCGGGCGTCGGGTAGGCGCTGGAAGGGATGGCTTCCAGCTCGGCACAGGCTTTGCCCTGCTTGCGCAGATGCTCGCCGATGGCCTCGGCAAAACCGAACCACGACGTTTCACCTTGGGCGGTCAGGTGATATACCCCCCATTCCCCCGCTGTGCCGGCTTGCCAGCGCTCGATCAACGCAAGCGTACTGTTGGCGATGCTACCGGCCCAGGTCGGTGCGCCGATCTGATCGGCGACGATGCGCATCTGCGGTTTTTCCTGCAGCAGGCGTTGCATGGTCAGCAGGAAGTTCTTGCCGTGGTTGGAGTAGACCCAACTGGTGCGCAGAACCAGGTACTGACCCCCTACGGCTGCAATCGCCTGCTCGCCGGCCAGCTTGCTCTGGCCATAGACGCCCAGCGGGTTCGGCGTGTCGGCTTCGGTGTAAGGCGCCGGTTTGCTGCCGTCGAACACGTAGTCGGTTGAGTAGTGGATCAACGGGATGCCCAGTGCCTTGGCTTCCTCGGCGAGAATGCCGGGGGCGATGGCGTTGATGGCAAATGCGGCGTCCGGTTCGCTTTCGGCCTGATCGACAGCGGTGTGAGCCGCTGCGTTGATAATCAGGCTGGGGCGGTGGGCGCGCACTCGCTGGCGGATCTGTTCTGCATTGGCCAGGTCAAGCTGGTCGCGGCCCAGGACGATGAGTTCGCCCAAGCCCTGGAGGCGTTGTTGCAGTTCGCGGGAGACTTGGCCGTGCTGGCCACAGATCAGGATCTTCATGGGAACAGGTCTGCATCTTTCAGGCTTTGGCCGTTTTGATCCTTGACGGATAGCGTCGGATCGCCAGCAAACTCCCAATCGATATTGAGATCAGAATCGTTCCAGCGAATGCAGCGTTCAGCTGAGGGGGTGTAGTAATCAGTGGTTTTGTACAGGAATTCGGCATAGTCACTGAGCACCACAAACCCGTGGCCAAACCCTGGCGGAATCCAGAGCTGTCTTTTGTTGTCAGCAGACAACCGCACGCTGGCCCATTTGCCGAAGTGAGGTGAGCTGCGACGGATGTCCACCACTACGTCTAATACTTCACCCGCTGTCACACGCACCAGTTTTCCTTGGGCGTGTTCGATCTGGTAGTGCAAACCGCGCAACACCCCTTTTTGCGAGCGCGAGTGGTTGTCCTGGACAAATTGCGCTTCTAGTCCAGTGGCTTGCGCAAAATTTCGAGCGTTGAAGCTCTCATAAAAGAAACCACGCTCATCGCCAAAAACCTTAGGCTCGATGATCAGTACATCGGGCAGCGCAGTGGCGGTTACATTCATGGAGTTTCCCCTGCGATCGTGAACAGATATTGACCATAGCCGGTTTTGCCAAAGTACTTGGCACGCTCCATCAGGTAGTCGCGGTCGATCCAGCCATTTTCGTAGGCGATTTCTTCTAGGCAGGCTACCTTCAAGCCTTGGCGATGCTCGATGGTCTGCACATAGGTGGAGGCTTCGAGCAGGCTGTCGTGGGTGCCGGTGTCAAGCCAGGCAAAGCCGCGGCCGAAACGCTCCACATGCAGGTCGCCACGCTTAAGGTACGCATTGTTGACGTCGGTAATCTCCAGCTCCCCACGAGGTGAAGGTTTGACCGCCTTGGCGATCTTGATCACGTCGTTATCGTAGAAATACAGGCCGGTAACCGCATAGGACGATTTTGGCTTGGTCGGTTTTTCTTCGATGGACAGGGCGCGGCCCTCTTTGTCGAAGTCGATCACGCCGAAACGCTCCGGGTCCTTGACCCAGTAGCCGAATACCGTGGCCCCTGAAGCGCGCTCGGCTGCGGTGCGCAATTGGTCACCAAAATGCTGGCCGTGGAAGATGTTGTCGCCCAGAATCAGGCAGACTGAGTCTTCGCCGATAAACTCCTCACCAATGAGGAATGCCTGAGCCAGGCCATCGGGAGACGGCTGCTCTGCATAACTGAAACGCACGCCGAACTGGCTGCCATCACCCAGCAGGTTGCGATATTGCGGCAAGTCCACTGGTGTGGAAATCACCATAATATCCTTGATACCTGCCAGCATCAGCACCGAGATCGGGTAGTAGATCATCGGCTTGTCATAGACCGGCAGCAGTTGCTTGGACACACCCAGGGTAATGGGGTGCAAACGCGTGCCGGAACCGCCGGCCAATACGATTCCCTTCATCATGCGATCAGATCCTTAAAGTCGGTGTTGCCCAAACGTTCACCCTGATAACTGCCGTCCTGGACCCTGCGGCACCATTCCAAGTTATTGAGGTACCACTGCACGGTTTTGCGCAGTCCAGTTTCAAAGGTTTCTTCCGGCGCCCAGCCGAGTTCGCGTTCGATCTTGCTGGCATCGATCGCATAGCGCTGATCGTGGCCTGGGCGATCCTTGACGAAGGTGATCAGATCGGCAAATTGCGTGACGCCGGCCGGGCGCTGTGGCGCCAACTCTTCAAGCAGGGCGCAGATGCCGCGCACCACGTCGATATTCTTCTGCTCATTGTGGCCGCCGATGTTGTAGGTCTCGCCGACCACACCTTCGGTGACCACTTTGAGCAATGCGCGGGCGTGGTCTTCGACGAACAGCCAGTCGCGCACCTGCAAACCATCACCGTAGACGGGCAGCGGCTTGCCTGCGAGGGCATTGAGTATCACCAGCGGGATCAGCTTCTCGGGGAAGTGGAATGGCCCGTAGTTGTTCGAGCAGTTGGTCAGCAGCACCGGCAAGCCGTAGGTGCGCTGCCAGGCGCGGACCAGGTGATCGGACGCCGCCTTGCTGGCCGAATACGGTGAGCTGGGTGCATAGGGTGTGGTTTCAGTGAAAAGGTCGTCCACGCCATGCAGGTCGCCGTACACCTCATCGGTGGAGATGTGATGGAAGCGGAACGCACGCTTGGCGGGCTCGTCGAGCGTCTGCCAATAGGCGCGGGTGGCTTCCAGCAAGCTGTAGGTGCCCACGATATTGGTCTGAATGAAGTCCGACGGGCCATCGATCGAGCGGTCTACATGGGACTCGGCCGCCAGGTGCATGATCGCCTGGGGCTCGAAGCGCTTGAGTACGGCACTGACAGTGGCCTGGTCGACAATATCGGCCTGGACGAACTCGTAGCGGCTGTTGGACGCGATGCTGGTCAGCGATTCCAGGTTGCCGGCATACGTGAGTTTGTCCAGGTTGAGCACTTCGTGCTCGGTGTGTTGAATCAGGTGGCGGATCAAGGCGGAGCCAATAAAACCGGCACCACCGGTGATGAGAATGCGCATGTGGGAGGGCCTTTTCCTTAGACGGACATTAAGCGAATGGAGCATAGCTTGAGTTGTGACGCCGGGCGGTGCAAGCGTGGTCTGCGCAGGGGGTTGCGTAAGCCCCCTGAACAATGGCGATATACACCCCTAAAAAACCGAGGCCACCCCCCATGCTGCTCGCCACCCTGATCCATCGCGCCAGTCTACCCTGCCCGCAAGTGAGCCCCGATCAGGCGGCACAACTGCTCGAGCAGCATTACGGCCTCACGGGAACCTTGCAGTCATTGGGCAGCCAGCAGGATCTCAACTACAAAGTCGACAGTGCCCGTGGCCGGTTCGTTCTGAAAATCTGCCGGGGCGACTACGCTGCCGTTGAGCTTCAGGCCCAGCACGCGGCGCTCAACACCCTGCAGGCCGTGCGCGCACCCAAGGTCATCAAGGCTCTGACCGGTGAAGAACTGCTGACCCTGACCCTCGACGGCCAAAACCTGCATGTGCGGGTGCTGGATTACATCGACGGCCAGCCGTTGACCCATCAGGTGCATTTGGGGCACAGGGTGATCGCAGGCTTCGGCGACCTGTGCGGTCGGATGAGCCAGGCGCTGGCGTCGTTCGAACATCCGGGCCTGGAGCGTACGTTGCAATGGGACCCGCGCCATGCCCTGGAATTGATCAAGCATCTGCTGGCCACCCTGGAAGATTTGCCCCACCGCGAAGCACTGGAGCAAGTGGCTGAGCAGGTCCGCAACCGTATGCGCTCCCTGGCCGACCACCTGCCGTGGCAAGCCGTGCACATGGATATCACCGACGACAATGTGGTGTGGCAGCGTGATACGCAACGCCACTGGCAATTTCAGGGCGTGATCGATTTCGGCGATCTGGTGCACACCTGGCGCATTGCCGACCTGTCGGTGACCTGCGCCGCCCTGCTGCACCATGCCGAGGGCGATCCCTTTGCGATTTTGCCGGCAATCCAGGCTTGTCATGCGGTGACGCCCTTGCAACCCGCAGAATTACAGGCGCTATGGCCGCTGATCGTCGCCCGGGCGGCGGTGCTGGTCTTGAGCAGCGAGCAGCAACAACGGCTGGATCCGCATAACAGCTACCTGCTGAAAAACGCCGAGCATGAGTGGGAAATCTTCCATGTAGCGACCTCGGTGCCGTTTGAGCTGATGGAGGCGGCGATTCTCAGCTGTGTTGGCCAGGCACCCGCACCTATCGTCAGTCAAGGTTTTGCGCCTTTGTTGCCGGGGTTGGTAGGCCGCGAGTTTGCGCTGATCGACCTGGGTGTGCTCAGCCCGCATTTCGAGGCGGGCAACTGGGAGCAAGCCGGCATCGATCAACGCCTGTTGCAGGATGCGGCGGCGGTACATGGGCTGGCGGCGAGCCGCTATGGGCAATACCGTTTGTCGCGTACCCGGCCCGACAGTGCGACCGAGCCGGAGACGTTTGCGTTGCACGTTGAGCTGCACGTGCCATCGGGGACTTCCGTCGAAGCGCCGTTTGCCGGTGTGGTACGACGAGGAGCCAATGATGAACTTCATGTGCATAACAGCGAAACGACCGTGCGGCTATGGGGTGTAAAGCCGCTGTTGCAGCCGGGGGCTGCGGTGCTCAAGGGCCAGTTGATCGGTGAGGTCGAGGGCCCGCTGACAGTGCAGCTTTGCCGTGTTGACTTGCCCGCACCGCTATTCTGCGCACCGTCCCGGGCAGCGGCGTGGCAAGCGCTTTGCCCATCGCCGGCTGCGCTGCTGGGGCTGGCTTGCGACGCCGAGCCCGAGCTGGACCCCGAGGCCCTGCTGGCCCGGCGCGACGCCAGTTTCGCCCGTTCGCAAAAGCACTATTACGTCGATCCGCCGCGCATCGAGCGTGGCTGGCGCAACCACCTGATCGACATGCAGGGTCGTTCCTACCTGGACATGCTCAACAACGTGGCGGTGCTTGGCCATGGCCACCCGCGCATGGCGGCGGTGGCGGCGCGGCAGTGGTCGTTGCTCAACACCAACTCGCGGTTTCACTACGCGGCGATTGCCGAGTTTTCCGAGCGCTTGCTCGCGCTGGCACCAGAGGGCATGGACCGGGTGTTCCTGGTCAACAGCGGCACCGAGGCCAACGACCTGGCGATACGCCTGGCCTGGGCCTACAGCGGCGGGCGCGACATGCTCAGCGTGCTGGAGGCGTACCACGGCTGGTCGGTGGCGGCGGATGCGGTGTCCACCTCGATTGCCGACAACCCCCAGGCCTTGAGCAGCCGCCCGGATTGGGTGCACCCGGTGACCGCACCGAATACCTATCGCGGCGAGTTCCGCGGGCAGGACAGTGCGCCCGATTACGTACGAAGTGTGGAGCACAACCTGGCGAAAATCGCCGCGAGCCAACGCCAGCTGGCCGGTTTCATCTGTGAGCCGGTGTACGGCAATGCCGGTGGCATCTCGTTGCCGCCGGGCTATTTGCAGCGGGTGTATGCACTTGTCCGCGCCCAGGGCGGCGTGTGCATCGCCGATGAGGTGCAGGTGGGTTACGGCCGCATGGGGCATTTCTTCTGGGGCTTTGAAGAGCAGGGTGTGGTGCCCGATATCATCACCATGGCCAAGGGCATGGGCAACGGCCAGCCCCTGGGTGCGGTCATCACCCGGCGTGAAATCGCCGAGGCGCTGGAGGCTGAGGGCTACTTCTTCTCGTCGTCGGGGGGCAGCCCGGTCAGTTGCCGCATCGGCATGGCCGTGTTGGATGTGATGGAAGAAGAAAAACTGTGGGAAAACGCCCAGGTGGTTGGCGCGCATTTCAAGGCACGCCTGGAAGCTCTGATCGAGCGCCATCCGTTGGTTGGTGCCGTCCACGGTTCCGGATTTTACCTCGGCCTGGAATTGGTACGTAACCGGCAAACCCTGGAGCCCGCCACCGAAGAAACCACTTTGCTGTGTGATCGCCTGCGGGAGTTGGGCATTTTCATGCAGCCTACCGGCGACTATCTGAACATTCTCAAGATCAAGCCGCCGATGGTCACGTCGAGGCGCAGCGTGGACTTCTTTGTCGACATGCTGTCGAAGGTGATGGATGAGCAGGTGTGATTAATCGATTGTTATCGGTTAACTACTGTCATACTCATCAGCTATGATCCTTTATCGCTTTTAAAGCCGATTTTTATCCGTTATAAAGTCGGCTTTACCCCATTCGGAGTCCTGATCGCCATGACCACCCTGCACAGCACCCCTCGCGCCGATGGCTTCTACATGCCTGCCGAATGGGCGCCACAGACGCAAACCTGGATGATCTGGCCCGAGCGCCCGGACAACTGGCGCCTGGGCGGCAAGCCGGCGCAGGCTGCCCATGTGGCGGTGGCCAAGGCGATCGCACGCTTTGAACCGGTGACCGTTGCCGTATCTGCCGGCCAGTACGAAAACGCCCGCGCACGCCTGGATGTACCGAATATCCGCGTGGTGGAGATGTCCAGCGATGACGCCTGGGTGCGCGACACCGGCCCGACCTTCGTGATCAACAACAGCGGCGAAGTGCGCGGCGTGAACTGGGACTTCAACGCCTGGGGCGGTTTTGACGGTGGCCTGTATGCGCCGTGGAACCGCGATTCCCAGGTTGGCGGCAAGATCCTCGAGATCGAACGCGCACCGCGCTACCGCACCGAAGGTTTTGTGCTGGAAGGCGGTTCGATCCATGTCGACGGCGAAGGCACCCTGATCACCACCGAAGAATGCCTGCTCAACCGCAATCGCAACCCGCACTTGGGCCGGGCCGAGATCGAAGCGGTACTGAGCGCCAACCTGGCTGTGGATAAGATCATCTGGTTGCCGGATGGCCTGTTCAACGACGAAACCGACGGCCATGTGGATAACTTCTGCTGTTACGTGCGCCCGGGCGAAGTGTTGCTGGCCTGGACCGATGACGAACAAGACCCGAACTACGCGCGCTGCCACGCCGCAATGGACGTGCTGCAAAGCAGCACCGACGCCCAGGGTCGCTCGTTCATAGTGCATAAAATGCCGATTCCCGGGCCGCTGTACGCCACCGAGGAAGAATGCGCCGGTGTCGACCCGGTTGACGGCTCCCAGGAGCGGAATCCGTCGGTGCGTTTGGCCGGTTCCTACGTGAACTTCCTGATCGTCAACGGTGGCATCATCGCCCCAAGCTTCGACGACCCGCTGGACAGCCAGGCCAAGGCGATCCTGCAGGACCTTTTCCCGCAGCACGAAGTGGTGATGGTGCCGGGCCGCGAACTGTTACTGGGTGGCGGTAATATCCACTGTCTGACACAGCAACAGCCGGCACCGCACAAAGAGTGAGTGCAGTTGTAACAGCATCGAGGCGATAGCCGGGCGCAACCGGTTCCGGTGCCCACAGCAAGCCCGCGGCCCAGCAAGGTCGCGGGCTTTTTTGTGTCCCAATGCCTATAAACACGAGACATTGGCATAGCTCTTGTATCGGTGCTGTCACAGTGGCCCAAGGTGATGACTGCGCAGTTCTGTCATAAACCTTGAGTAAGTTAGCCGCTCACGCAGTAGGAGAGAGCGCTGAAATGAATGCCGATATCAACCTGATGTACACGCGTACGGCCCACCCCTTGCGGGTCAGCGGCGACGCGATTCCCGCACTGGCGCTCTGGTTGAAGGAAAACGGCTCGCGACGGATCAGGCGCCAGCCTGACTTGCGCAGCGTGATGAATGAACGCTACCCGGCGGGGCTGTTCAGCGAGGATGAAGTGCACGTGTTGTGCGACCTGCTGAAAAACTGAGTAACACCGAGCACAAATGTGGGAGGGGGCAAGCCCCTTCCTACACCCTTTGGATGTATTCGATTCAGAAACTGTAGGTCCCAGTCACCACCACGCTGCGCGGTTCTCCCGGCTGGATCTGCGCCACGCTGGTCGCCGACGCATAGTAGGTGTTGTCCGCGATATTGTTCAGCGCCGCCCTCACGTCCCATTCTTTCTGGCGGAACCCCGCCAAGGCATCCCAACGGCCATAACCCGGCAGCACCACGGTGTTGAGACTGTCGGCGTAACGATCCCCCACCAGCGTCAAACCGGTTTCGGCGTACCAGCCCATCTCGGGTTTCCAGGTGATGAACAGGCTGCCGTTGCGCTTGGCCACATCACTGACGCGCTTGCCTTCAAAGCCGTTGTTGTCCTTCACGACCGTGGCGTCCTGCAGGCCGATTCCCCCGCGAACGTACCAATTGCCGACGATCTTGCCGGTGGCGGTCAGCTCCACGCCGCGTGAGCGTTGCAAGCCGCTGAGCAGGGTGATGGTGCGGTCCAGCGGGTCGCTGGTGCGGCGGTTGTAGAGCTCCAGTTCGTACACCGCCAGGGTGGTGCTCAGGCGGTCGTCGAGCCAATCGCTCTTGACCCCGATTTCCTTCTGTTTGGTCAGCTCGGGGCTCAGGTCGTTGACGCTGCCGGCGGCATTCGGGGTGATGCCGATCAGGCCGCCACCTGCCGGGGAGAACGTCTTGCTCCACGAGGCATAGAACGAGTGATGTTCCAGCGGCGTCCAGACCACGCCAAAGCGCGGGCTGGTGCTGTGGCTGTCGACGGCCTGTTGGGTGTTGAGGATTTTGTTCTTGGTGTCCACTTCGAAACGGTCGTAGCGCAGGCCGGCCAGGAGCTGCCATTGATCATTCAGGCGCAGCTGGTCTTGTACATAAACCGCACGACTTTCCACTTCGGTGTGGTTGTTGCTCGACACGCTCATCCGCCCGTTATGGCTCAGGTGGCGGTTGGGCTGGTTGAGGTCCAGGCTCGGCACGGCCTGGCCACCACGGCTGACGGCGGTGGCGGTGTAGAGCTTGGGATCGCGGCGCTGGCTGCCCAGCTCGAGGCCGGTGAGCAAACGATGCTCCAGGCCGAAAGTGCTGAAGCCGCCTTCCAGTTCGACGTTGTTGAAGAGGTTCCGCGTGGTCAGGTCTTGCTGCCAGCGCTGGCGTGTCACGCTGTTGGTCGCAGGCACGTAGGCGGTCTGGTAGGTGTTGTCGAAATCGCTGTCGAGCTTGAATACACCCAGGGTCTGGCGCAGTTGCCAGTTGTCGTTGAGCTCATAGGCCAGCCTGGAGCGCAGGGACTGGGATTTGTCGTCGATGTAGTCGCGGCTGTCGAAGTAAGTGGTGCTGCGGCTCACATCCGCCGGCCGGCCGTTGACCCCGGGAACGCCACGGTCCGGCGTGCGGTTGTAGCGGCTGTATTCGTATTGCACCAGCCAATTCAGGTCCGCCGTGAGCTGCCAGCTCATGGACGGTGCAAACAGCTGGCGATTGCCGCTGACGCCATCGCGCCAGCTGTTGTTGTCCTGGTTGCCCATGTTCAGGCGCAGGCTGATGTCATCGGTGGGGTCGGTGCTGAGGTCGGCATACAGACTGCGCAAATCGTTGCTGCCGCCTTGGGCCTCGATACTCGACTTGTGGCCGGCGCCAGGCAGTTTGCTCACACGGTTGACGATCCCTCCCTGACCGCCTCGCCCGTAGAGTACGGCTGCCGGCCCCTTGAGCACTTCGATGCGCTCGATGTTATGCAGGTCGCGCACGTACTGGCTGTCATCGCGGATGCCATCCAGGTAGAAGTCATTGCTCGCGTCGAAACCCCGGATGCGTAGGCTGTCGAAGCGCGTATCGGCGCCGCTGCTGACGTTGGGAATGCCGCTCAACGCCTGGCCCAGGTCATTGGTGCCGTAGGCGCGCAGGCTTTCGGTCTTTACCGAGTCGATGGCCTGGGGCACATAACGCACCGGCGTGGCGGTGCGGGTGGCGGTGCTGGTTTCCTTGACGCGTGGGTCGTCTTCGTCAGCTTCGGCGCTGATCGAGGTTTCGGGCAACGTGGTGGCCGCGCAGGCAAAACCGGCAGACAGCAGAACGGAAAGCCCAAGGGTGATGGGCGTCAGGCGAGGGGCAGGCATTAAGAAATGTATCCGAGTGGTTTGGGAGAAAAACAGTACGTTAATGGTAATGCTTTGCATTTGCGCACGTTATCCATTGCCAAACGTATCGGCTTTGAAATGTGTTACGAGATGTGTTTTTTGTCGTTTCGGATGCGGTTTTTTGTCGCTTTCGATGTGGCTGTAGGCCCTGGCTTAGAATTATTTCGCCTAAATACAGACGATTCGCGAAATTGACACATAGTTCCGGGCGCGACTAGGATTGCGCCCAACGCCTGTGGCTAACCGCCATGACTCATCCAATAAAAAAGGCCCGCGGCATGTTCAGTCGTCCGCGGGCCTTCTTTTTTCCGGATTCAGTCGACACCAGAAAAAGCATTACGGAGCCTGGTGTCACAGCGCGTACTCAACCAGGAATAAGGAATACAAGAAAATGTTGAAGCAACGGATGAGTCTGATCGCTCTGGGGATTTTGAGCGCATCGACAGCAATGGCAAACGACCAGGACCAGTCCAAGGGTTTTATCGAAGACAGCCACCTGAACATCGCCGCACGTAACGCCTACATCAGCCGCGACTACAAAAACGGCAAGCAAGACAAAGCCGAGTGGGGCCAAGGCTTCATCGGCAAGCTGGAGTCCGGTTTCACCCAGGGCACCGTCGGTGTGGGTGTGGACGTGATCGGCCAATACGCTATCCGCCTGGACGGTGGCAAAGGTCGCGCCGGCGCGGGCGGTATCGACTTCTTCAAACCGGGTAATGGCACTGCCGACAACCCTGGCTCGGCACCCCACGACCTGGCCAAGGGCGGCGCTGCCGTCAAGTTCCGCGTTTCCAACACCGTGCTCAAGTACGGTGATCAGTTCCCAGCCGTGCCTGTGCTGCAGTACGACAACTCCCGTCTGTTGTCGGAAACCTACACCGGTACCTCGATCGTTTCCAAAGAGATCGCCGGTCTGCAACTGGACGCGGGTCACTTCACCAAAGAAGCGCGCAAGAGCATGGAAGGCACCGACAGCGGTCGCCTGAAAAGCATCGACTACATCGGCGGTAGCTACAAATTCACCGAAAGCCTGTCCGCCGCGCTGTATGCCTCCGACATGCAGGACGTGCTGAAGAAGCAATACGTCAACGTCAACTACGTGCTGGCCCTGCCAGAGAAGCAGTCCCTGACTTTTGACTTCAACGGCTACAAAACCAAGCTGGACAAGAGCTTCGCCCTGGAAAACCAAGGCAGTGAAGATGCTCGCGACAACAAAATCTGGAGCCTGGGCGCGACCTGGGCCGTTGGCCCGCACAGCTTCACCGTGGCTCACCAGCGCAGCACCGGCGACACCGGCTACCTGTACGGCGGCTACCGCAATGCTGGCGGCATCGGCGACGGTGGCAACACCATCCTGCTGGCCAACTCCTACTGGTCCGACTTCAACGGCAAGGACGAGCGTTCGTGGCAAGTGGGCTACGGCATCGATTTCGCCACCTTCGGCGTGCCGGGCCTGACCTACAACGTTGCCTACGTACGGGGTACCAACATCGACGACGGTACCAACCGCGGCGACGGCACCGAGCGTGAAATCTGGAACCAGTTCAAGTACGTGGTCCAGAGCGGCCCGGCCAAAGACCTGAGCCTGCGTGCGCGTGCGTCCTGGTTGCGCGTTTCCAACAACGCCAGCAACTACAACGTAGGCGGTAACGAAATCCGTCTGTTCGCCGACTATCCGATCAACGTTTTCTAATTGATCCTGCGTCGCGCCTGAGTGTCAGGCGAAAAAAACCCCGACTGGTTCGGGGTTTTTTTATGCCCGTCTATGCAAGGCGGACTTGTTACATCGGATCACCAATGAAGTAACCGGGCCCACCTTTATCCCCTTCCAGCGCAAGCCTAAATTGGCCCCACGGCTCGCCCATCACCCCGATGGTCGGCCACTGGAGTCCTCGCTATGCCCTTTGTCAGCCTGCGCATCACCCGTGACGGCGTTACCCCCGAGCAAAAAGCCCAGGTCATCGCCGAATTTACCGAAACCCTCGAACGCGTCCTGCACAAACGCCCGGACCTGACCCATATCGTCATCGAAGAAGTCGACACCGATAACTGGGGCTACGCCGGCATCACCACCACCGAATACCGCAAATCCCAAGCCTGAATCCCTACCGGAGCATCCTCATGAAAAAAGTCGTCATCATCACCGGCGCCTCCCAAGGTATCGGCGCCGCCGTCGTCCAGGCCTACCGTGCCCTCGACTACCGCGTGGTCGCCACCTCGCGCTCGATCCAGCCGTCCACCGACCCCGACATCCTCACCGTCGCCGGCGACATCGCCGACCCGGCCACGGCCCAGCGCATCATCCGCGACACCCTGGCCACCTTCGGGCGCATCGACAGCCTGATCAACAACGCTGGCATCTTCATCGCCAAACCCTTCACCGCCTACACCCAGGCGGACTACGCCAACGTGCTTGCGGTGAACCTCCATGGCTTCTTCTACATCACTCAACTCGCGATTGCCGAGATGGAAAAGAACCACGCCGGCCACATCGTCAACGTCACCACCAGCCTGGCTGACCACGCCATTGATGGCGTGCCGTCGGTACTCGCCAACCTCACCAAAGGCGGCTTGAATTCGGCAACCAAATCGTTGGCGATTGAATACGCCAAGCGTGGAATCCGTGTGAACGCAGTGAGCCCGGGCGTCATCAAGACGCCGATGCACGGCGAAGAAACCCACGCGGCGCTCGGGCAATTGCACCCGGTCGGGCACATGGGGGAAGTGAGTGACATCGCCCAGGCAATTGTCTACCTGGAAACCGCCGGTTTTGTGACCGGCGAGATTCTGCATGTCGACGGCGGGCAAAGCGCCGGGCACTGATACACACGTCCCGGCCTAGCCCGGCCGGGCGTTGTCATCCCGAGGCGAGCGGCCGAAAAAAGCTTTATAGGCGCGACTGAACGCCGCTTCGGATTCATAGCCAATTGCAAAACCCACTTCTCCGATGCGGCCGTCCTGTTTGGCCAGCATGGTTTTCGCCAGGGTCAACCGCCATTCATTCTGATACCGAAGCGGCGAGCGACCGACCAGGGCGCTGAACCGTTCGCAGAAATTCGACCGCGACATGCCCGCCACCTCAGCCAGGTTGTCGATGCGCCATTGCCTGCCCGGTGTTTCGTGAATGGCTTTCAGCACGCGGGCGATACGCGCGTCCGACAACCCACCCAACCATCCGGAAGCGGCGCCCTGGTGCACCCAGGTGCGCAGGATGCGAATCACCACCAGGTCGATCAGGCGCGAAATCATTAATGCCCCGCCCGGTTGCGTGTCGTGGGCTTCGAGCAACATGAAATGCAGAATGCCTTCCGCCCATGCGGCGGCGTCGGCTTGCTGGATGTGGATCAGCCGAGGCAGGGCGAACAGCATGGCCTGGAAACTGCTCGCGTCGAACCAGAAGCGGCAGATGACTACGGTTGCCGGCCCATTCAGGGCGGTCAGCGTGATGCCCGTTGGATCGTGGGGCAGCAGGATCACATCGCCTTGCTCCAGCGCTACGGGAGGCTGATCAGCAACGTTGAGATGCAACCGGCCGTGCTGGAGCACGCAGATGTGCGCGCTTTTTTCATCCAGCGTGAGGGGCTGTGCCTCCGTCAGCGTGCAGGAATGAACCCGATCACCCGTCAGGCGGATCTGCGCCAGTACCTGGGACAGCAGGTCGCCCTTGGCCAGCCCTGCCAGCTGCAATTTCGGATGAATGATCAAGTTTTCCAAGGGATTCATCATGTCGGTTCGACCCCGCCCTCACTAAGCTGACCGCCGAGATCATAGCGCGCCGGCGCCATCGGGATGAGCCTTTCCCGCGCTGACCGTTTTTGCACATCATCCAACCACATGGGAACCCCACTATGTTCGGAATCTCCGCTCTCGGCTGGCTGCACACCCTCGGCAGCCTGCCGGCCATTCCACTGGCCGCCTACATGTTTATCCGGCATGGCCGTATCGTGCCTCGGTCAGTGCCGGGGTTGTTGTATTTCGTGTCGATGATGATCGGTGGCCTCACCGTGTTCCTGGTCGCGCATCAGCCCGTCAGCAACGCCATCGGCATCATTACGATTGCGCTGCTGTTGGCGGGCTATGGGGTAGGGCGCGTGGCCTGGCTGGGGCGAGCCCGGGTGTATGTGGAGACGATCTTGCTGAGCCTGACGGCTTTTTTCCTGATGGTGCCCACCGTGTCCGAGACGTTGCGCCGCGTTCCCGATGGCCACCCCTTTGTCACTGACCTGAAATCGCCGGTGCTGCTGGGCGCGCAGGCGGGCATTGCGCTGGCGCTGGTGATCGGTGTGACGGCGCAAATGGTGTACCTGCGCAGGCAATCGCGCCTCAGCACTGCCCAACGCTGAAAAACCGGGCAGGAACTGCCAGCTTTCATCGCCCAACAGCGTGTAGCCGCCCATGAAGTAGGAGCCAGCAATCGTCACGCAAGTCGTCTCGACCACACAGCCTGGGCCACGAATATGGGTGCAGTAGACGTGATACCTGGAAGGGTGAAAAAAAGACTGCGCCCTATTAGTAGCGTCAAATAAGTGGCAATTTTGACTCGGGTTTGCCGTCTGGCGGCATCTTAGACAATTTGTTGACAGTCTCTTTTGGATCCACCATGATTCCCGCGATGTTGATGGCTCTAAGCCATTAAAGTGACATTAGTAACGCGCATTCGTCCCATGCTGTGGTTCTTCAGATTCAGGGATAAGGCGGCTTGGACTCGGATGGCCAGGCGACGTTGGTCAGGGTAGCCCTAAAACACTGTCACCTTTAATTAGCAGGCTCGTTTGTCGGTGCCTGCGCTCGAGTCTCTAGGAAGTAAACTTCATGGCTGTAGGACGAATTCTGGTCACCGGTGGTGCAGGTTTTATTGGTTCACATCTGGTAGATGCGTTGCTGGGCAAAGGCTACAAGATTCGCGTATTGGACAACTTGTCGACCGGTAAGGTGGCTAACCTGCCCGCCGGTAATCCTGATCTGGAACTGCTGGTTGGCGATGTCGCCGACAGCGCCGTGGTCGAGCAAGCCATGGTTGATTGCAGTGCAGTCGTGCATCTGGCTGCGGTTGCGTCGGTGCAGGCCTCGGTAGACGATCCTGTCGCCACTCACCAGGCCAATTTCGTCGGCACTCTCAACGTGTGCCAAAGCATGCTCAAGGCCGGTGTGGCACGTGTGGTGTTTGCCTCCAGCGCGGCTACCTACGGCAACAACGGCGAAGGCACGGCCATCGCCGAAGACACGCCCAAGTCGCCACTGACGCCTTATGCCAGCGACAAGTTGGCCAGTGAGTACTACCTGGACTTCTACCGTCGCGAGCACGGCCTGGAGCCAGTGATCTTCCGCTTTTTCAATATCTTCGGCCCACGCCAGGATCCGTCTTCGCCGTACTCCGGCGTGATCAGCATCTTCACCGAGCGTGCGCTGGCAGGTAAGCCGATTACCGTCTTTGGTGACGGTGAGCAAACCCGCGACTTCGTCTACGTGCAGGACCTGGTGAGCATCCTCGTCCAGGCGGTGGAGACCCGCGAACCGGCACCTGAAGCCATCAACGTAGGGCTCAGCCGTTCGACCAGTCTCAACGACCTGATCGCCGAGCTGGGCCGTGCCACCGGTACTGCGTTGAACGTGACGTACCAAGCTTCACGTCAAGGCGACATCCGTCATTCGCGCGCGAATAACGCCCGTCTGTTGGAGCGCTTTGCACTCCCGCAACCGACCTCCATTGGCCAGGGTTTGGCGCAGCTGTTGCGCAGCTTGTAGTTCGTCGGTCACTTCGCCCGACGTCTACGCAGTATTGGCTCAGTCATCTTCAAGAGTGAATTATGGAAATCGTTTTCCGCAGGACGCGTATCCGCGCGATCGCTGAGCGGCTGTTGGCTGCTTTTGCCTTATTCGTCGGCGTGCCGACTGTGCACGCTGCTGCCTTGGCTCAACCGAACAGCGTGGCTTTCTGGTACGCCGAGCAACCACCGCTGCCGGAACTGGCGCAGTTCGACTGGGCCGTGGTCGAACCGGGCCACATGACCCCTGGCGATGTGAAAACCTTGCGGGCGTTGGGCAGCCAGCCGTTTGCCTACCTGTCCATCGGTGAGTTTGACGGCAATAAGGCTGAGGTCGAGAAAGCCGGGTTGAGCAACGCGGTTTCCCCTGTGCGCAATCACGCCTGGAACAGCCAGGTGATGGATCTCACGTCGCCGGTCTGGCGCGAGCATCTGTTCGGACGTGCCAAGGCTCTGGAAGCGCAAGGCTATGCGGGTCTGTTCCTCGACACCCTCGACAGTTTCCAACTGATGCCCGAGGCTTCGCGCGAGAACCAGCGCGTCGGCCTGGCCAGCTTGCTGCGTGAGCTGCACAAGCGTCAGCCGAACCTGAAGCTGTTCTTCAACCGTGGTTTCGAAGTGTTGCCTGAGCTGGACGGCGTTGCCGCCGCCGTGGCGGTCGAGTCGATCCATGCCGGTTGGGATGCTTCCGCCAAACGCTATCGCCCGGTGTCCGAGTCTGATCGCCAGTGGCTCGAAACCCACCTGCAACCGCTGCGCGCCAAGGGCGTGCCGCTGGTGGCCATCGACTACTTGCCACCCGAGCGTCGTGAGGAAGCGCGCACGCTCGCCAAGCGTCTGCGCGATGAGGGGTTCATTCCCTACATCAGTACCCCGGACCTCAACACCCTGGGCATCAGCAGCATCGAGGTCCAGCCGCGCCGTATCGCGATGATCTACGACCCGCGTGAAGGTGCACTGGAAGATGCCGCTGGCCATAGCAACCTGGGTGGTTTGTTGGAGTACCTCGGTTACCGAGTCGATTACCTGCCCGCCGACAGTGACCTGCCGCTCTACGGTTTCAGTGGCTTGTACGCGGGCGTGGTCACCTGGATGACCAGCGGCCCGCCGCAGGATGCATCGGCGTTCAATCGCTTTATCAATGCCCGTCTGGACGAGCAGGTACCAGTGGTGTTTTTCAGTGGTCTGCCGGTTGAAGACAAGTTGTTGCTCAAGCGCCTGGGCCTGAAGCTGGATGCGCCGCCCGCCACTCAGGTGTTGACCATCACCCACCAGGACAAGGCCCTGCTGGGCGCATTCGAGGCACCGGTGGTGCCTCGCTCCCGTGACCTGGCAGCGGTCTTCGTATTGCCCAACGGCCCAACCCCGGCGTTGTCCTTGAGCGGTGCCAATGGCGCCGTTTTCAACCCGGTGGTGGTCGGTAAATGGGGGGGACTTGCGCTTGCGCCTTACCTGCTCGAAATCAACAACGAGCGTAGCCGCTGGATTCTCGACCCTTTCGCGTTCCTTCAGGCCAGCCTGCGTCTACCGGCGCAACCTCGGCCGGACACCACCACCGAAAATGGCCGGCGCATCGCGACCGTGCATATCGATGGCGACGGATTTCCCTCCCGCGCCGAAGTGCGCGGCACTCCCTATGCCGGTCGTCATACCCTGGACGACTACATCAAGCCCAACCCGTTCCTGACGTCGGTGTCGATCATCGAGGGCGAGATCTCGCCGCGTGGCGCGTTCCCCTTCCTGGCCCGCGAGCTGGAGCCGATTGCCCGCGAGATCTTCGCCAACCCTAAAGTCGAAGTGGCCACGCACACCTACAGCCACCCGTTTTTCATGCAGCCGGATAAGGCCGAGAAGCGCGAAAATTTCAACCCCGAATACGGTTTGAACATGAAAATCGCCGGCTACGAAAAAATCGATTTTCGTCGGGAGATTTTTGGCTCGCGCGATTACATCAATCAAAACCTGACTACGCCACAGAAGCCGGTGAAGATGGTGTTCTGGCCAGGCGATGCGCTGCCATCCGCCAGCACCATCAAGCTGGCCTATGACGCGGGCTTGAAAAACGTCAACGGCGCCGAAACCATCATGACCAAGGCCAACCCGTCCCTGACCGGGTTGAACCCGTTGCTGCGGCCGACGCCTGGGGGGTTGCAGTACTACGCGCCGATCATCAACGAAAACCTCTACACCAACCTGTGGAAAGGCCCGTACTACGGCTTCCGTGAGTTGATCGAGACGTTCGAACTGACCGACAGTCCGCGTCGCCTGCGCGGGCTGCACCTCTACTACCACTTCTATTCCAGCACCAAGCAAGCCTCGATCAAGGCCATGCACGAGATCTACGGCTACTTGCGCGAGCAACAGCCGATGTCGTTATGGATGAGCGACTACGTCGACCGTCTGCATGGTCTTTACCAGTCGAGCCTGGCCCGAACTGCGGACGGCGCCTGGCAGATTCGCGGGATGGACGCTCTGCGTACCGTGCGCCTGGATGCACAAATGGGCTGGCCGGACTTGCTCAAATCCCAAGGTGTCGCGGGTGTACGTGACTTGCCGCAAGGGCGCTATGTGGCCCTGAGCAGCGACAAGGCATTGCTCGCATTGCGTGCGGACAGAGATCCCCGCCCTGCGCTGGAGGAGGCCAACGTGCCGTTGCTCGATTGGCGTTACCTGGACGATCGGCGCGTGAGCTTTTCCTTCGCCGGTCAGTTCGACCTGACCTTCACCGTACGCTCGGCAACCGCCTGCCGCGTGGAAGTCGATGGGCAACGATTCGCAGGCAAGGCCTCGGCTGGCCTTTGGACTTTTCAACTTCCCATGAAGCAGGTGAGTAATGGTCAACTCCTCTGCAACTAAAAGCAGCCGCCTGCTCAACCCATGGGCACTGGCGGTGGTCGCTGTCGCCGTGGGCGGCCTGCTGTGGGCAACCTTCCAGCGTGAAGAAGTGTTCCAGCCCGACGGGCGCGAACCCGACGCCGTGTCGGCCAACTATGCCGAGCTGTTGCTGACGGCGCACCCGGATGACGACCATTTGCGTTTGCAATTGGTCGACTTGCTGATTCGCCTGGGTGACTACACCAAGGCGCGCCAACACGTGGACGCCTGGCCCAAGCCGCAGCCGGAGATCCAGGCCTACTATCGCCTGGAGCTGGACGCGCTGATCGCAGCCAGTGGCAACGACCTGATTGCGCAGCATGCGTTGGTCGAGCGTCTGCAAAGCTTCGATCATCGCAAGCTGCCGGTGGCCCAACTGCAAAGCCTGGCGAAGCTGGCGTTGACCCTGCAGGCGCCGGCGTTTGCCGCCAGTGTGTTCGAAGAGATCGCAGGGCGTGACCCGGCGCAGCGCACCGAGGCGCTCAAATTCGCCGCGCAGTGGTACTTGGCGGGTGAGCAGCCTGCGCACGCGGCAGACATCTATCTGCAACTCGAGCGTGACGCCCAACTACCGGCCGAACGACGGGAGTACGCGCAACTTGCGTTCAACAGCCTGCTCTCGGCCGGCCGTGACGAGCAGGCCGCGCAAGTGCTGGCTGACGAGCTGCCCCGGCTGACGAACCCGCAGACCGACGTGGCGTGGCTGGAGCAAGGCGTGGATATCGCCGTTGCGACCAGGCAGTTCGACCTGGCCCGGCGCGTGCTCCGGCAGTGGCATGACCTGGAGCCTGGCAACCGCAAAATCCTGGTCAAAGAATTCCAGGTGCGCCTGTCTATCAATGATCTGGCGGGTGCGTGGGAAACCGGTCAGGAGCTGGTCATCGATTACCCGGATGACACCGAGTTGCTGGGGCAAATGGCCAAGCTCGGTGAGTGGCGCGGTGATAACGAAGCCGCGCTGGATTACTGGATTCGCTTGCTCAAACTCAAGGAGGACCCGAAAACCCGCGAGCACGCCTGGCGCCTTGCCAGCCTGCAATTCGACTTCGCCCGCTCGATCCCGTTGCTCGCCGACATCATGCAGCAGCGTGCGCTCACGGACATCGAGCTGGATGCGTTGATCTACGCTCATGAGTCCCGTGGTACACCGGCTGAAGCCGAGGCATGGCTGCGCACCTACCTGCGCAAGTACCCGGCCCATCGCCTGGCCTGGACACGCTTGCTGCACAACCTGGAAAACACCGGGCAGTTCGCGGCCAAAGGCAAACTCTACAAGGACTATGCAAAACGCTACACGCTGACCACCGCCGAATTGGTCGATTGGGCCAGCACGCAAATGAAGCTGTTTGATGAGCCGGCGGCCTGGGAAGTGGTCAAGTCGGACGACTCATCCATCGATGACCCGGAATACTGGCGCACCCGTGCGGCGCTCGCCTGGGACCTGGAGCGCGACGAAGACTTGCGCGTCTCCCTGGAAAAACTGCTGTCCCTCAACGGCAAGCTGACCAGTGGCGACGAGAGCCAGTTGATCACTCTGTATCGCACCCGGGACCCGCAGCGTGCCTTGAAGTTGATGGTCGACAGCTGGCACCGCGCCCAGGATCCGCAACGGTTGGTCGAGGCGCTGCAACTGGCCCAGGAGCTGCACGAGTGGGATCAGGTCGTTACCCTGTTGGAAGACGCCAGGCAATACCCGCAGGCCTACGAGCAAGCCCAGGTCCTGGCGGTACGCGGTGCCTTGGCGGTGGAGCAGGGCGATCCCTCCGAGGCCGAGCGTCTCTATCTGCTGGGCTTGTCGCGCTACCCCGATGACAACCTGTTCCGCGAGCGTTTGACCTGGCTGTATGTCGACCAGGCCGACACGGCAAAACTCAAACCCCTGCTGGCCAAATGGCGTGCCTATGCACGGGCAGACCGCCTGCTCTGGCTGCCGTTCGCCAGCGCCAGCCAGCTGTTGGGGCGCGATGCCGAGGCGTTGGCCTGGTATCGCATGTACCTCAAGCTCAGCCCGAACGACTGGCTGGTGCAGGCCGCGTATGCCGATGCACTGGACACATCCGGCTACCAGGACGCCGCCCAGCGCCTGCGCTTGAAGTTGCTGCGCAGCCCCGAGGCCGACAACCTGCAACCCTCGTCCCAACGCTATGCGATCTGGCTGCGCTTGATGTCGAGCAGCTACTCGCCGCAGAAGGCCCAGCAAGAATTGCTGAAGTGGAAAGACGGTTCGCCGTCGATGAAACAGCTGTGGTTCGAACGCCTGCTGGCCCGCCTGGATGCGACCAACCAGCAAGCGCAGAAAGACGACTGGCTGGCCTGGGCGCGCACCCAAGGGCTCAAGGTCGACCGTTACGAGCAGATCCAGGAGGCCTTGCGCAGCCGCAATAAAGCCCAGGTCGAAACCCTGTTGGCCAGCAGCGACCTGAACCCGGCGCAGCGCGCACAGGCGCTCAGCCGTTTGGGGCGTACCAACGAGGCACTGGACACCAGCCTGTCCGCACTGGGCGACGACCAGCCGGATTCGGTGAACGAGCAACTGCGTCGCCAGGCGGTGGAGATCCACGAAGCCACCCCGCAAGGCGCATTGCTGTCGTATCAGAAACAGGATTTCGGTGGCTTGTCGTTTGACTCGCCGCGCCTGGAAATCGCCCACAACCTGGGTGACAACTGGTACGCCGATGTCGAGATGGAACACGGCAACTATAAAGGCGACGACGTCATCTCTTCGCGCATCGGCGACGAGAGCAACGCGGCCCTGACCTTGGTGCGCGCGGTGGAAAACGGCAGCTGGAAGCTGTTCGCCGACACCAGCCAACGCAAGGACGACGACCGTAACGGCCTGGGCCTGTCGCGCCTGTGGCAGTTGGGCAACAGCCACCAGATCGAGACCGGCCTGGACTGGCATCGCAAGAGCGACGACAGCGGCCTGATGCGTGCTTTCGGCCAGCAGGACCGCGCCTGGGTCGGCGGCCGTCACGGCCTGACTGCGCGGGATCAGTTGAGCTGGGAAGTGGCGCAGCGCTCGTTCTCGACCCGTGCCGGCGACTCGTTGGGCAGCGGTCATGCATTGAAGCTGGAGCTTAACCACACGCTGGAATTCGCCGGGCCTAACTGGACGGTGCGCAGTGGTGTGGATTACCAGAAGAACAACGTGAAGGATCGCAACCTGGATTACCTCTCCAGCGACTTCAAAGGCCCGATTCGAGTGCCTGATGTCGCGCCGCCTGAGCCGGGTGACCCGATCGAGTTGCAGACCATCCCGTCGGGCGACCTCCTGCAAAGCCGCTACGGCCAGCTCTATGTCGGTACGTCCTGGCGTCGCGGCATCCCCGGTGCGCTGGTGCGCAGCAAGCCGCAATACACCTGGCTGGTGGACATGACGGCGGGCTGGCAGTGGACCGACCAAACCTTCAACTACGGCGTCAACACGGGCATTGGTTTCGAAGTGCTGGGTGACGACGAACTGGCCCTCACCTTCGGCTACCAATCTGCGCCACAAGGCGGGGATGGCAAGTCCGGCGGCACACTGGGCATGAGCTACGGCGTGCGTTTCGGGCGCTGATTACAGAATCTACGGGAGAAAAACCTATGCAAGCAATTCGTAACCTGAGCCTGGCCCTGACAGTGCTGTTCGTCGCCGGCTGCTCCAGCTTCACCAGTGAAAACAGCCCTGACCTGCCGCGTAACGCGCAGTGGGGCATCGTGCCGATGATCAACTATTCGCAGACCCCGCAAGCCGGTGAGCGCAGCGAGCAGATCCTGCTCAGCGTACTCAGCAGCCATGGCCTGCAACCGCGTGTTTACCCGACCAGCACCCAGGGTGAGCAGGCGCTGATGGACGACAACGAGCGCCTGACCGGTGCCCTGGAATGGGCTCGTGAGCAAAAGCTCGATTACGTCATCGCCGGCAGCGTCGAAGAGTGGCAGTACAAGAACGGCCTGGATGGCGAGCCGGCGGTGGGCATCAGCCTGCGTGTGTTGGACGCCAACAGTGGTCGTGTGCTCTGGAGCAAAAGCGGCGCGCGCGCCGGTTGGTCCCGTGAAAGCCTGGCGGGCAATGCTCAGACGGTAATCGACAAACTGGTTGGCGCCCTTCGATTCGAGTGAACGCAATGAATTCTCCACACATGGATTACAGCCTGGCGCCTCGCGCCAGCGGGCCGGTGTCTTGGCTGGAAACACTCCTGGTAACGGGCTTGGCCATTGGCCTCGGCTTCTGGCTGACTCCCGAAGACCCGTTGCAAATGCACGGTGGTTTCCCCTGGCCAATCCTGGCGCCACTGCTGTTGGGTGTGCGTTACGGTTTTGTGCGCGGCCTGTTCAGCGCCGTGCTGCTGGTGGCGGCGCTGTTTGCCCTGCGCTACACCGGGCATGCAGGTTATACCCAGCTTGAGCCCTCGTTCATCGTCGGTGTGCTGGTGTGCGGGATGCTGGTGGGTGAGGTTCGCGACCTGTGGGTGCGCCGCCTGGAGCGTCTGCAGATGGCTAACGAATACCGTCAGTACCGCCTCGACGAATTCACCCGTGCCCACCAGATCCTGCGGGTGTCCCATGACCTGCTGGAGCAGCGCGTGGCCGGCAGTGACCAGAGCCTGCGCAGCTCGTTGCTGGGCCTGCGTGAAAAACTGCGCGGCATGCCGGTCGAAGGCGACGCATTGAGCGAGCTGGCCGAGCCGATCGTGGCGATGCTCGGCCAATACGGTGCATTGCGCGTGGCGGGTTTGTACCGCGTCGACGACAGCGAGAAAAACCTACTGCCCCAGGCCTTGGCGATGATCGGCGTGATGGGGCCGCTGGAAACCGATGACGGTTTGATCCGGCTATGCCTGGAGCGCGGCGAACTGGTGAGCGTACGCCAGGAACTGATCGACGCCGGTAACGCCGCGCAGTTTTCCACGCTGCAGGCCTGCATCCCGTTGATCGATGCCGAAGGCCGCTTGCTGGCGATCCTGGCGGTTCGGCAAATGCCGTTCTTTGCGTTCCAGGACCGCACCTTGAGCCTCTTGTCGCTGCTGGCCGGCCACATTGCCGACCTGTTGCGCCGCGATCCGCAAGTGCTGAGCCTGCCCGATGCGCACGCCCAGCAGTTTTCGTTGCAGCTCAAGCGGTCGTTGGTGGACGTGGAACAGCACACATTGCCCGCTGGGTTGTTCGCGTTCGAGATGACGCGTGCCAACGAGGAACTGTCGCGTCTGATGGAGCGCAGCCAACGTGGCCTGGACTTGCACCTGGCGGTGCGCAACAACCGCGAACATCGCCTGCTGCTGGTGCTGTTGCCGTTGACCAGCCCGGAAGGTACCGAAGGCTACCTGGCGCGGATTGGCATGCTGTTGCACGAGCACTTTGGTATCGACACGGACCTGGACAGCCTGGGTGTGCGGGCCATGCCTTTCAACCTGGAGCCTGGCTGTGATCGCAACGGGCTGCGTAACTTCCTTTACAACGAGTGTGGCCTGAATGATCAGCAAGTGGCTGTTTAGCGGCGCCGTGCTGCTGGAGGCGGGCAGTTGGGCCAGTCTGTGGCTCGATGCGCCGCAGATGCACCAACTGCTGGTGTTCACCTTCAGCCATGGCTTGGCCTGCCTGATGCTGTGCGGCGCCGTATGGTTGCTGTTGCCGGCGCGCTACCGGGCGCCTTTGCCGTGGAGCCCACTGTTCATTTTCAGCCTGGCGTTCTTTGTGCCGGTGATCGGCACCCTGGGCGTGGTTGCGTCGATCTTCCCGGCGCTGTACCTGCCGCGTAAACGCGACCAGCAGGCGTGGCGATCGGTGGGGATCCCAAGCCTGCCGTTCCGTGCGCAGGCCCAGACACGCACGCCGATTTTCGCCGATGGCGGTTTGCAGGACGTGCTGCGCCACGCGCCCGATCCCGATCAGCGTCTGGCCGCTTTGCTGGCGACTCGCCGCATGCCTGGCAAGGACGCGGTACCCATCCTCAAGCTGGCCTTGGGTGACCCCAGTGATGACGTGCGTCTCCTGGCGTACTCGATGCTCGACAAGCAGGAAAGTGACATCAACCTGCACATTCAGATGGCGTTGGAACAGTTGGCCGGCGTCAGCCCCCGAACTGCCGGCCCGGTGCACAGCATGCTGGCGCGATGGTATTGGGAATTGGCCTACCTCGGCCTGGCCCAAGGCAGTGTGCTCGAACACGTGCTGAACCAGGCCAGCGAGCATGCCGAGCAAGGTCTGGCGGCCGGTGAGGGCGGTGAGCTGTTGCTGCTGGCCGGCCGTATTGCCCTGGAGCGCGGTGAAAACGAGCGAGCCGAGGCCCTCTTGCACGAGGCTGAGCGAAACGGTCTGGGTGAGGCTCAGTTACTGCCTTTCCATGCCGAGCTGGCGTTTGAAGCGGGTCGCTATCACGAAATCCCCGGGCTGCTCGCCAGGCTGCCGGAAGAAACCCGTCAGCGGCCACCCTTTGCTGAGTTGGTGAGGAGCTGGAATGAATCATAAGGAAGCCACCCCGACGGCCGACATCTGCCTGCTGCTGGAAGGCACCTGGCCTTACGTGCGCGGCGGCGTATCGAGCTGGATTCACCAGATGATCCTCGGCCTGCCGGAGCTGACTTTTTCGGTGATGTTCATCGGTGGTCAGCGCTCGGCGTACACCTCGCGGCGTTATGAAGTGCCGGTGAACGTGGTGCACATCGAAGAGGTGTTCCTCGAAGACGCGACGCACCCCGCCGATACCCGTGGCACGCCGCGCGATGCCGACCCGCAGCAGTTGGCCGACCTGTATCGCTTTTTGCACCACCCGGACCCGCCCGAGCGGGAGCTGGGTGAGCGCCTGCTCAATTGCATCGCCGAGGGCCATATGACCCTGGATGATGTACTGCGCAGCCGTGCCAGTTGGGAAACCCTCAGCGAAGGCTACCGCCAGCACTGCGCCGACCCATCTTTCGTCAACTATTTCTGGACCCTGCGTTCGTTGCAGTCGCCGTTGCTGATGCTCGCCGAGGCCTCGCGCAAGATGCCGCCAGCGCGGGTGCTGCACTCGATTTCCACCGGTTACGCCGGGCTGCTGGGCTGCATCCTCAAGCACCGCTGGAAATGCACTTACCTGCTGAGCGAACACGGTATCTATACCAAGGAGCGCAAGATCGATCTGGCCCAGGCCACCTGGATTGCCGAAACCTCCGGGCAGGCGCTCAACCGCAGCCTCGACGGGGGCTCGGGGTATATCCGGACCCTGTGGGTGCGCTACTTCGAACGGATCGGCCAACTGGCCTACAACAGCGCCGACAAGATCATTGCCTTGTATGACGGCAACCGTCAGCGTCAGATCAAGGACGGTGCCGATCCGAGCCGCACGGCGTTGATCGCCAATGGCATCGACCTGTCGCAGTGGTCCCGCGCCATGGAAACCCGTGAGCCGGGCATTGCACCGGTGGTCGGGTTGATCGGGCGCGTGGTGCCGATCAAGGACGTGAAAACGTTCCTGCGTGCCATGCGCGGTGTGATCAGCGCCATGCCGCATGCCGAAGGCTGGATTGTCGGCCGCGAGGAAGAAGACCCGGAATACGTGAGCGAATGCCGCAGCCTGATGGCGAGCCTGGGGCTTGAAGGCAAAGTGCACTTCCTGGGTTTCCAGCGCATCCAGGACATCTTGCCCAAGCTTGGCCTGATGGTGCTGACCTCGATCAGCGAAGCACAACCCTTGGTGATCCTCGAAGCCTGGGCTGCCGGTACGCCGGTCGTCAGCAGCGACGTCGGCTCATGCCGCGAACTGATCGAAGGCGGCAGCGCCGAAGACCGCGACCTGGGCGTGGCGGGCAAGGTGGTGGCGATTGCCGACCCACAGGCGACGTCCGCCGCGATCCTGGAACTGCTGCGCAGCCCCGAGCGCTGGCAGGCTGCACAGGCCGCCGGCTTGCTGCGGGTCAACCGTTACTACACCGAAGCCCTGATGCTGCAGCGCTACCGCGACCTGTACCAGGCCGCCATGGAGAATAGTTAAATGGCCGGTATTGGCTTCGAACTGCGCAAGATCCTCTCGCGCGACTCATACACCGCCACCTTGCACGCCTATGTGTATGCAGGCCTGATCAGCTCCGGCCCGTGGGTGCTGTCGATCATCAGCGTAATGCTGGTGGGCATCATCAGCCTGGGCCTGCTGTTGCCCAACTCATTGGTGGGGCAGTTTCTGGTCACGGTGACGTACCTGATGGCCAGCTCATTGATCCTGACCGGTGGCCTGCAGTTGTTCTTCACCCGCTTCGTGTCCGACCAGTTGTTCGAGCACAACTACGAGCAGATCCTGCCCAACCTGCTGGGCATATTGTTGATGGTGACGGTCGGTGCCGGGGTGCTGGGGGTTATCGTGCTGGCGCTACTGTTCGATCAACCGCTGGTCTACCGCGTGCTGGTGCTGTCGAACTTCGTGGTGCTGTGCAACCTGTGGCTGGTGATCATCTTTCTCTCGGGGATGAAGAAATACAACCGCATCCTGCTGGTGATGGTGGTGGGTTACTCGCTGATGGTCGCGTGCGCCTACCTGCTGAGCTTTCTGAAGATGCCCGGCCTGTTGCTGGCGCTGTTGATCGGGCACGGCAGCCTGTTGTTCCTGTACCTGTACGACATCCTGCGCGAGTACCGTGCCGAGAAAATGATTGCGTTTGATTTTCTCAATCGTCGCAACGTGTTCCTCAGCCTGCTGGTGACCGGGTTCTTCTACAACTTCGGCATCTGGGTGGACAAAATCCTGTTCTGGTTCAACCCAGGCACTTCCAACGAAGTCATAGGCCCGCTGCGCGCCTCGATCCTGTACGACATGCCGATCTTCATCGCTTACTTGGCGATCATCCCCGGCATGGCCGTGTTCCTGGTGCGTATCGAGACCGACTTTGCCGAGTGGTACGACCGCTTGTTCCGTGCCATCCGCGATGGCGAGACCTTGCAGCACATCGGCTCGCTGAAAACCGAGATGACCCTCTCCATCCGCCAGGGCCTGCTGGAAATCTGCAAAGTCCAAGGCCTGACCGTGGTGCTGCTGTTCCTCTTCGCCCCGCGCCTGCTGGAATGGATCGGCATCTCCAGCTACTACCTGCCACTGTTCTACATCGACTTGATCGGCGTGAGCATCCAGGTGGTCTTCATGGCGTTGCTCAACGTGTTCTTCTACCTCGACAAACGCCGCGTGGTCCTGGAACTGTGCGTACTGTTTGCCGTACTCAACGCAGCCCTGACCCTGCTCAGCATGCACCTGGGGCCCAGTTTCTTCGGCTACGGGTTTACGTTGTCGTTGCTGGTGTGCGTATTGCTGGGGCTGGCGCGGTTGTCGTCGGCGCTGGAAGATCTGGAGTATGAGACGTTTATGTTGGCGCGGTGATTGGATTTCAGGTGGTGTGAAAAAGGCACTTGGCGTTTGCGGCAAGTGCCTTTTTTGTTGGGGGCTGAATGGGGCTTTATAGAGAGCGATAACGAACCTCGCCACAAGTTGGACTGCACCATGGCGAGGACAGGCCTTTTCAGTGAGGTCTACTGCGCGCTATTGCCGGGTGACTCCATCCTGCTGGGCATCATGCAGGAAGCATCGGTGGACCTGTCGTTTGATTCCAAGGAACTGTTCGGCAGCGAGCAGTTTGCGGTCGACGCGGCGCGGGGCCAGGGCAAGCTGACGGGCAAGGCCAAATCCGCCCAGATAAGCCTGCTGCAGTGGAATCAACTGGTGTTTGGGCAGACCCTGACCACCGGCCAGGTGTTAGTTCATCACTCCACGGAGCCCACAGTGGTGCCGGCAGGGGCCGCCATCACCGTGGAGCCTCCAGCGGGTGGCACGCTCTCTGGTGATCTTGGGGTACGGGGCGCCGGTGCTATCCCTTATGTACGGGTACTGAGCGCGCCGACAGCAGGGCAGTACACCTTTGATGCCGCCACGGGGGGATATGCATTTGCCGCTTCAGACGTCGCCAAGTCGGTGTTCATTGATTACCGCTACACCGTTACGACGGGTAAAAGCCTGTCGGTG
Organism: Pseudomonas extremorientalis; assembly: GCF_024584605.1. NCBI lineage: Bacteria > Pseudomonadati > Pseudomonadota > Gammaproteobacteria > Pseudomonadales > Pseudomonadaceae > Pseudomonas > Pseudomonas extremorientalis. Next base: position 340,602 of record NZ_CP089519.1, read on the forward strand.
AAAAACCTGCCCATGGGCGACATGCCGGTGTTCCAGGGCGAATTGGTCCTGAAATACAAGGGCAAGACTGTGTATGTGCGCGTCCCTAATTTCGTCAGCAATAAGCTGGGAATCGCCACCAAACAGGACGACTACACCATCCCGGACTTTGAGTTCACTGGTTACGCGGATGAGTTCGGCGAGGTGTGCTATTGGAGTGCCAACGAATGACCGTTGTGAATGTCCCTGGCGTTTCGTTTCCGTTTCCCGGTAAGACGCTTGTCATTCCACCCTTGGCCCTGGGGGATTTGGAGCAACTGCTGGATCGGATCAACGCGGTGATGGCCGGCAACATGGACCGTGAAAGCATCGCGACGGTCATTGATGCCACGCACGCGGCATTGCGTCGGAACTACCCCGACATCGAGCGCTCAGAGGTGGCAGCGCTGCTGGACCTTCGCAACATGCGTGACGCGTTGGATGCTGTTATGAGCGCTTCGGGTCTGGAAGTCACGGAGCCAGCGCCGGGGGAAGGCCAGGCCCCTTCGACTGGGGCCAACTCTACGCTCACCTGATCGCCAGTACCGGCCATAGCCCGGTCACGTTGCGACGGGACTGGGACATGGTGATGGTCGGCCATATGACGGACTATTGGCGAATCCATCCCCCCGTTCACATTCTTGTTGCCGGATACATAGGCTACAAGCCGACCCATGATTTCACTGATGCGCCCGATTTGGAGCGCGACATTGCTGCGATGGCCGAAGATCTAAGAGACGACCTGCCCAAGCATCTGCGAAAAGGGCTGGATGCGTTTCAAATGGTCACTATGTCAGCTAACGATGCCTGAACCGGTAATGAATCCTATAGCACTAATGTGTTTATGTAAGAGCACAGTTTTCTCATTGTGCTCTATTTCTATTAGTACGTAGTCCTCCGATACATTGACAATTCTACCTGGATACATTTTTCCTCCGAATTCGAATAGTGCCTGTATATCTTGATTGTGCATATATTCAAGCTTGTCAGCGAATGTTGACATAGCAGGCCCCCCCCTTAAGTATGACTTGCATTCTTCAGTATTAAGACTGAGCGTAAAGTCAATGGTTCAAAGCGAGAATTTTGTGTCTTATGTCTAATTTTAATTTACACGTTCGTTTGTAGGTTGTTATGGAATGTTATGAATTGTCCATATTTTATAAGTAGGCGCGTACTGTTTGAGTTTGCCCCTTTCCTAAGAACGCTTCGTCAATTGTGACTTTGTATTGCGGATATTGAGGTGCCGGTATGGAAAGAACTATCGCTTATCAGTTTACGGCTGGCACCCAAGGTTTCGACCGTGCAGTCGAAAGCATTGAGCGCAACATGCGTGAGGCACGGACCACTTTTAGTCGCGAGCTAAGGACGATCAACGCCGAAATGGTGGGCAGCCAAACCCGGCTCGCTCGTTTTGGTCCGGCGGTGAATGAGGCTTTCTCCGGCGTCAGTACCATTATGCGTTCGGGCCTCGGTGGTGTGGCGGCTGGCATTGCGGGTGTGTTTGGTCTTGGCGCTTTCAAGCTGGGTCAAATCGTTAGCGATAGCAAGGACGCGGCGATCCAACAGGAGGCTGCTTATCGTGGACTCGAAGCGGTGGCCAATCATGCCGGCGTCGGTATTGGCCGGGCCATGGATGAGGCCAACAAGCTCGCCTCTGACGGCTTGCTCAGCGTCGGTGACGCGGCCAAAGCCCTGCAAAACCTGCTCAGTCGTGGTTACAACGTCGACCAGGCGGTGGCGGTGATCAACCGCCTGAAAGATGCTGCGGCGTTCAACCGGCAGGCCAATCTGAGCATGTCGGAAGCTGTGGTGTCGGCCACAGAGGGCTTGAAAAACGAAAACTCGGTGCTGGTGGATAACGCCGGTGTCACGAAGAACGTCGCCAAAATGTGGGACGAGTACGCCAAAAGCATCGGCACTAGTCGCGACAAGTTGTCGGATTCCCAAAAGATTACGGCCGAATACAACGGCATCATGAAAGAGACCGAGGCGCAGGTCGGTAATGCTGCCAAGGCGGCAGATGGGTTGACCGGCAGCCAGGCCGACCTCGACTCCAAAAGTAACCAGCTGCAGGTCACCATCGGTACCATTCTTGAGCCTGTCTTCATCAGTCTGAACAAGCGGCTGTCGGAGACTGCCAGTTGGTTCAATAACCTTCTGAAAAGCATGACGGGTGTTGGGGTGACCGTTGATGAGGTCGCTGCCAATGTCGCCCGCTACGAACAAGTGCTGGCGAATTTTACGGCAGGTCCACGTGCTGGAGGCAGTAAGGCACCGCTTGAAGCCAAACTGGCCGAGGAGCGCCTGCTGCTGGAAAACATGCAGTTGGTGTCCAACAAGCTAGAAGAAGTGGACGCGGGTATCAGGGCAATCAGAACGTCGCGTCAGGCCCCGTCCTTCCGCCCATCATGTTCAACCCACCCGAAAGCTTGCTGCCCGCCGGCACTTTGCAAATATGGGGAGGTGTTGCCGGCGTGGGTGAAGCCTGGGGCGGTTGTGAGATCTGGATCAGCGCTGATGGTGACAGCTATCGGTTAGCGGAGACTATTTACGGCAGGGCGCGCATGGGGCAGTTGACCGCAGCGCTCGCATCCGGAAGCGACCCCGATACGGTCAACACCTTGTCCATTCAGCTGGCAGCGGCGACCGAGTTGGCAGCCGCCACTACCGCTGAGGCAGATAGTGGCGCCACGCTGTGTTGGGTGGCTGGTGAATTGCTGAGTTACCGTGACGCGGTGCTCACCGGAGTCGGAGGGTATGAGCTGAGCTATCTGAAACGCGGGCGTCTGAGCACGGCCATCTCCAGTCACTCGATCGGTTCACCGTTTGTGCGGTTGGATGATGCGGTCTGGAAGTACAGCTACACATCCGACCAGGTCGGCAAGACCGTTTGGGTCAAGTTCCGCTCATTTAACGTGTTCGGCCGAGCGCTTGAGGATCTGGCGGATGTAACGGCCTACAGCGTCACGTTATCGCCGGCTAGGGTTGCGCCTGATACAGCGCAAAATCTCGCCCTGGTCGGTGCCTTCGAGGCGCCGTACTTCACCGTAAGCTGGGTGGCCGGAGCTCGTGCCGAGGATCGCTTGGTACGTGTTCGTCACGCGGGCAGCAATGCTCTCCTGCGAGAGGTGGCGACCACCAGCACGGCATTCACCTACCAACGTGAAGATGCGTTGGTGGATGGTGCGCTCATTCGCAGCTATCGGGTAGAAATCATCGAGCGAAACGCTGCAGGCCAGGCACCACTGGTGTCGCTGTTGGTCACCAATACGGCGCCTGTGCCCGTTACGGGAACCACCGTCACGGTCACTGGAACCACCACAGCGGATGTCAGTTGCGCCGCCAGTGTTGAGCCAGACGCCGCCGGCTATGTGTTTGTGTATTCGACAGAGGAGGACTTTGATCCGGCAACTGCAGGAGCGATCGGCTATCAAGGCGTATCACGCACTGGGCAGATCACGGGACTGACGCCAGACACCACGTATTACCTCTGCGCTGCAGCGTACGACACCTGGAGCAGTGTTCGCAGTCAACTCAACTTCGCTCCGGCGATCACCTTCATCACCTGACAGAGACTCATCATGCAACCTATTCAATTCTTTGCCGCAAGGGCTGAGGACGGCGTATTGCTGCCTGGAGCCACCGTTCACGTCTACAGCAGTGGTACCTCAATCCTTACGGCGTTGTTTAGCGACGCAGAGGCGACTGTCCCACTTGCCAATCCGACTCATGCGGATGCGAGCGCACGGGTGTTTTTTTATGCAAAAGAACGAAGGATTGACGTATCGATTGGTTACGGAGGGTATGTTGCACCTTTGCTGAAGGACATCGTAACGACTGATCCCGAGGACATTTTAAATGTGGTGGTTGAGGCTGCAGATCGGGCTGAAATTGCGAGTAGTCAAGCTCAGCTATCTGCAGGAATCTTTGCGACTACGGCGCTCGGTTTAGCAGGTACGGTGTCGGGGAAATATTTCAGTGTGCCAACCGCCGATAACAATGAATATTTGATTCTGTACCAGAATAGTTCCGGGGTTGCGATTGAGGTCAAGCGCTACCCAAGCGCAGCGGCCGTGAGTGGTGTGACTTCCCGGGTGGCAAGTATCGAGCCTCCGGTTAAGTCACTCAGTATCCAAGTCGGCAAAAACCTTTACAACAACGCCACGCAGGTTGCAGGTGGATCCTTCAATACGACAACTGGGGGAGATACGGCGCCGGGTGGGTCTTGGTACCGTAGCGAGTACATTCCAGTGGCAGCTGGCACAACGTATAAGTTCTCTCTTGCTGCTGTCCCTGCAGCAGCGAATATGGCTTATGCGTTTTATACCGCCGCTAAAGCGTTTATTTCTGGCGCTGGAGGTGCCAACAGTGTGAGTGCTCCGGCTGGAGCTGCATACCTGCGGGTAAGCTTTAACTGGGCAGGTCCCATCACGGCAATAGTCGCTGCAGATGCGCTTCCTGGTCAGTACGTTCCATACCGGCTGGAGATGAACGGTAATAGCAGCGAGGCGGGGCTGTACATTGGTAAAGACCTGTTATCGAAAACGCTTGTTGAAACGGGTTCTGCCATAGTCGCCGGGTTGTCACCTCAACTGGATTATGTGACTGAGCGACATGCCTCTTTTATCGACACACCCTCTAATTTGTTTGATTACAGAGCACGGATAATCGGTAAAAATATTAGTTCGACAAATGGCTTGGAGGTCAACGTCGAAGGCTGGTGGGCGACGGGTTTTATTCCCGTTGCTAATGACGGTGCGACTTACCGATCAACAACAAAGTCATCAACCATCAACGTCATGCCCCAGCCGCAGTTCAGTACGCAAGGTGTGACAGGTGCATGGTATGACGCCGACAAGCGTTTCTTGGCCGGAATAGTGAACTTGAACAGCCTGACCGCGCCTGCAGATGCCGCTTATATACGTATTTCCTCCAACAGTGCTTCACCGGAGAAGATCATGTTTACCAAGGGCGCCGACTTGCCTATCAGGTATGAGCCCTATCATTCTTCGTTATCGCTAACACGTGTGACCAATATACTCCCACCGTTCTGGGGGAAGAAATGGTGCGCATTAGGGGACTCGTTCACTCAGCTGAATTTGTACGCGGCGAAGTTGTGTGAGGTTACCGGGCTGCAGCAAACTAAAAATCTGGGAGTCAGCGGCCAGCTGTTACGTACGATGGCGGATAACTTGGCGACCGGTGATTTGGACGGAATTGATGTGGTGACCACCTGGGGCGGTACGAATGACTACGGCCACGGCAACTGTCCCCTGGGCACTCTGGCCGATCCGAAGGAAACGATCTCCATTCACGGGAACGTACGGTATTTGATCGATAAGATCCTGACCATCAAGCCTACGGTACAGCTTTTTTTCTTCACGCCGACCAACCGCGGTCAATTTGGCTCTGAACCAGTGCCGCCGGCATTGAACAGTTATGGCTTGAGCATCCAAAGTATTGGCAAGGCCATGATAGATGTATGCCGGGAAATGGGTGTGCCGTGTTTAGACATAGGTGGCCAGTGCTGTATCAATAGTTATAACTTATCCATCTACACGACAGACAATCTTCATCCCAATCAGCTTGGGGCTGACATTCTTGGCAACTTGATGGGAAGGTTTATTAATAGTCGCTGATAGAGTTTATATCGTATATCGTAATGCGTAATTTTTTAAGGGGGAGTGATGTTTGATGGGCGTAATTTTGACGTCTTGCTAAATAGGTCACATTGATTGGTGTTAAATATTAAATAAATACTGCCTTCCATGGCGGCGAAGCGCATAGGGCTTATGAGCGGGTTCTCTTTTTGAGACGATACTTTTCCCATCTCGACCTGGATTCAATTCTTCCAGAATCACCGAAGACGGTATAGCGGGTTGCCCTGTAAAAAGCCGTAGTTCTAGAAAATCCAAAACTTCTCACCTTTCGATACGCCCACAACCAACCTTGTTTGTTCGTTTTTTTTTCGGAGTTAGCATTCATACAGCTGCCCTTATTGCTGAAGCTAAAGTTTTCTCGGAATGATATCAAAGCGCTATATTTGGGGGCTGACAAATAATAACGTTCTTTTGGTTTTAGATTGTCTAGTTAAGAGGGGTAAATGTCTGTATTGCAGTTTGCATAACTTAATTGAAACTACCCGCGTTGCGAATTTTGGAGTTGGGAAAATGTCACAACTTTCAGTTGCTCAGGCGGGCAGCAGTAACGCGCTCGCCTTTCTCGACATGCTTGCTTGGTCTGAGGGGACCAGTAGATCGCCGGTCACTGTATTGGATGGCTATGACGTCATTGTTACAGGAGTCGACATGAAACCCGAGATCTTCAAGGACTTCAGTGATCATCCGTTCGCAAAAGGGCGTCCGTCGAAGGTCATCAACAGTAGGGGGCTGACCTCGAATGCCTCGGGCCGTTACCAGCAAATGTTGAGGGACTGGCCGTACTACCGAAGTCTACTGGCCCTGCCTGATTTCAGTCCGATCAGTCAGGACCTGCTGGCTCTGCAGCACATCCGCGAATGCCGCGCACTATCGGACGTGCATGCAGGCCAGGTCGAATCCGCTATCGCAAAGTGCCGGAACATCTGGGCGAGCCTGCCTGGTGCAGGGTATGGGCAGCGTGAACACCGTGTTGACGATCTGATCCAGCAGTACCGTTTGGCGGATGGAGTGCGGTCATGACGGCACTATGGAGATTCGCTGCATCGCCCAGGCCGAGTAGGATTGTGTATGTCTTGATTGCCTGAGTTGCGGTATAGCTCATGGTAATTCGCATGAGAATGGACCCCGGTCACGGTGAAGGGTGGACTGGGAGCTTTTGGACTTGCCGACGTTCACGTCGAGCATTCTGGTCCGATACAGCTGTTCTGACGGCCCCCGAGTTTGTAATTCGTTCGTGATCGGCGGGCTTATCCAGTTCTTTGATGACTGCAGTCACCAATTGGCGGGGCATTCCGTCGATCTACCCAGTTGGAGGGATGAGCAATGCTGACCACGCAACCGAAATCGGCTGTTTTGTTGATCGCGATGGCTTTTGCCTTCGGCGCGGCTTGGCAAGTACAAGCGTGGCGTTACAAGGGAAAGCTCGAAAGCCAGGCCGCGCTTCAGGCTGACGATCTAAACAATCTGACCCAAGCCGCGCTCCGCCAGATGCAGACCGAACAGGTCAAGCGCCTAGCCATAGAGCAACAACTCGCCGTCTCCGATCAAGAGCACTCCCGAGAACTATACGATGCCAAACGTAATCAAGCTCTATTGCGTGATCACCTTGCTACTGCTGATGTGCGGCTGTCAGTCCTTCTCGACGCCAAGGATTCAGCCAGTCGCTGCAACGTGTCTGCCACCCCCTCGACCGTCGGCGTGGTTCATGCGGCCCGTCGAGCCCAACTTGACCCAACGCATGCTCAACGAATTATCGGCATCACAGATGCCGGCGACAGAGGATTGATCGCATTGCGGGGCTGTCAGGATTATGCTAGAGAAATTTCGAAACTAAGGGGAGGTAACTTATAAGTTGTCAGGAGAAAAGTATAGAGGCATAAAGGTTTTAAATGTTGTCAGTCGTTTGTCAAACCATCCCTGGTAAGTTGGATCTGCCTAATTTTCTGATAGATTTCTTATATTTATATTATTGAATATTGATTGATGGGCTATCAGGTGTCTACAAAAATATGCTGTATCAGGTAATAACCTCTGTTTCTTACTGAGCGGAAAAGCTTTTCTCCGTGTGAAAATTTTTCAAATTTTGCTTGCAGTCTGCTTATGCACATGCAAAGACCCTTATATTGGTTAGGGTCTCTTTGAATGTACTCTATTATCATTTCGTTTTTCACTGGCCGCCTAGGTTGGCTTGAAACTGTAAAAATCACGTCCCGCTCTGTCGGGGTCAGAGGAATAATGATGTTGTTGCAATGACTTACTAGCGTTTTATCTTTTTTTTTAATGTCCAATAGGTGAATTTTCTTGCTTCCGCTGTGGTGAGGTTTACGGCGTCTAGATGCAATTCGGTAACTACCTAAACAATTATGGCTGTAATTATTTTTTTGTGGTGTTGAATTTTTCTGGATGATTTGGTATTGGTGTTATTGTTGAGAGTCTCCCTTACTTAGCTAGATGCGAATCCCAGGGTTCAGTCGCGTGTGAATTATAAGGGGGGATTTACGAGAATGAGAGGTAGATGTTAGGTTTCGTCAGTGTATCTATCAGTACCTTGGTTTAAAATCCATAGCAATAATTTGGCGTCAAATTTATGGTGTTGAGCTCTCTGGCATGTGGCGGGCTCATGGCTTTAAAAACAAAGTTTAATTAGGTCTATATTGATTGTGGGTGGGGTACTGCTGTGGATTTGGAAGATGTGAGAGAGGGATTGCTATTTGCGCGAAGAATATACTTTCCTAGAGTTTTAGGTACAATGTTATGCGGGTTTATTATCGCGGTTACAGCGTACGAAAAAATGTCATTGGTAGAGTGTGTTTTTCTCGCTCTTAATAGTTTGGTGTGGGGGCACGTCGCTTTTTGGCTATCGCGCAATTCTAGTAATCCATTCAAAATGGAGAAGATTAACTTTCTAGCTGATTCAATATTTTGTGGGTTTTGGATCGCGGTAATGCATGCAAAGCCACTTCCTTCAGTTGCAATATTTTCAATGGTGGCTATGAATAATGTGGCTATTGGAGGTCCGAGGTTTTTACTTAAAGGCTTGGGTTGCAAGTTTCTAGGTTTTGCGTTGGTGTTTTTATTTTTTGGTGTGGATTATAAGTTTGATATTAGTGCGGTCTCTGAGGTCTTGCTATGTCTTCCTTTGGTGGGTATATACCCAATTGTGCTGGGGTTATCATTTTATAATTTGGCCACTGAATTAAAGAATAGTAAGATGCTGCTGAGGCGGTTAAGTTGTACTGACTCTTTAACTGGTTTGCTCAATCGTCGATATTGGTGTGAGCTGGTTTCTGTACGTATGAGTCGGCCAAAATTAATGGAGTCAGCTTTTCTTATAATGGTTGATATTGATCGTTTTAAGTTTGTTAATGATGCGTATGGCCATAATGCTGGTGATAGAGCGCTTTGTTTGTTGGCAGATGCTCTCAGGTCAAAACTTAGAGGTGTGGACTATATATGCAGATTTGGTGGGGACGAATTTTGTATATTTCTCACGGATATTTCAGCTAAAGAGTCAGTGGCGAGAATGGTTGAGGTTGGTAAAATATTTGAAGCTGAGGTGGAGAAGGCTTTTCCATCATCTAATGCAACTCTAAGCGCTGGAATTATGCCTTGGAGCCCCAGTATTGCTGACGTGGACAGTTGGCTCGTTCTGGCTGACAAGAATCTATACCATGCAAAAAGAAACGGGCGCAATCAAGTTTTTATAGGGCTCTTAGAATAAGCTCTTAATCTTCCACAGTTGATTTTTGAGTCGTAACGTTAACCACTGGATGCAATTGAGTACATACCCACGAGTATGTTGTCGCGTGGTGTATGTTTTGCTCTTGATTCGTTTCCAAGTCAGCAGCCAGAAAAAACTTTCAACTACGACGTTGTCTTAGCTGTTACTCGACGACTCATGCTGACGACCAGGTTGTCGGCCTATAAAAAACTGCGTCAATCAGGGCTGCTCTGTTCGTTGCCTTGGTCAATATGAACCGTTTCTCCGATAGCGACTCACACCTCCACACGGCCATTAGTAGTGCTTAAATCGCCAAGTCGCTGGCCATATGACTTCATTAATCAGCCAGCGACTTGCGTCAAAAACAGTTCGAGCGCCTCGGCCAAATTCAGTCAGACTGCATATGTGCGGATGTAGGCGATATGGATGACCGAACTTTGTTGGGATCTCTGACAGTGAGCTTATATGAATTTGGTGAGAAAAATGCTGGAAGGGGGGGGGGGGGAAGGCCTATTGTACGCGTATTTGTACGTCTGGCAGAAAAAACAAGGGCCTGCATCGCTGCAAGCCCTTGTTTTTAAATGGTGCCGGCACCAGGAGTCGAACCCGGGACCTACTGATTACAAGTCAGTTGCTCTACCAACTGAGCTATACCGGCGTGTTAGGGCGACGATTATAGCGATTGGCAAGGTTCTGTAAACCCCTGAATTCTGACTATTTTTGCAGAACCTACGCTTTTTCCACGCTCGCCCCTTTTTCCAGCTGGCGAGTGTAGGATTTCTCCCTTGCCACCGTAGGGTCTACCCCGGCAAAAATCTTCTCCAAACTCAAGGAAGCCCCACGTGAAACGGACTCTCTCGCTGTCCCTCATCCTCCTCACTGCCGCGCTCGCTGCGTGTTCGTCCAACAAACCCGCCAACGACCCGGCGCTGGTGGGCACCTGGAAAGGTCTGCGCACCGAGACCGGTAAATGTCAGTTCCTGTCGTGGACCAACACCCTCAAGCCCGACGGTCGTTTTGTGATTACCTTCTACCGCGATGCACAGCAGACCAAGGTGATCCAGACCGAGCAGGGTTCGTGGTCGGCGGCCAATGGCAGGAATGAGTTGCGTACCGACGGCGTGCGTTCGCCGGATGTGTACACCTATAAGCTGCTGGACGCAGACACGGTGCATTACGTGAGTGTGGCGTCGGATCCGACCAGCGATTGCCAGGATGACTACGCGTTCACCGAGCGTCGTGTGCGCTAAGCCTTCAGAAACGCTCCGAAACCGGGCACTCAGGTGCCCGGTTCGCGCAAGCCTCAACTGCCTTCTGCGCAGTTATCTGCGAACTTCTTGTAGTCCAATACCTGTTGCTGCCCGTGGGAATCCAGGTAGGTCATGTGCGCATTCACGATCCCACACGCTCCGTTTGTGTCTTCGACAGTGGTCAGCACGCGCTGGATATCCAGCTTGGGCTGTACGTCGGCGTGGGCGTTGACGGCAAAAGCCAGCAGGCTGACGGCGATCAAGGTGTTCCAGTTCATGGTAGGTATCCTCCGGGTTCAACAAGTGGGTGTGGGCTTATTGAGCGCCCTGGAGGTATCTGCACTGTGTCATGCGGCGCGGGTTTTGCTTCGTTGTGTAGCGAGGCCGTGACTGCATACACAGCGATACACGGGCGGTGGCTTTATGGACCATTTGGATCGACCGCTCAGCCGGTTTTCCCTTGAATACAGGTGAGGTTTCCGTATTCTGTGCCGCGATATAAACCGTCAGTTTTATCGCGGTTCCTTGTAGGCAAATTTCCGAGACAATGTAGGGCAATTGAAAATCTGTTGAAGCGTATGTCAGTTTTGTGCCGTTTTTGTCCACTCGGCCAACTTTTTTTGCGAAATAATGATGCAAGTTCATGTTCTTACAACGAATGGCTTTTTTTGCACAAAATAGTCATAAAAATGGCGTTACGCCGTTCGTCGGATAAATTTGAACTAAAATCATCAAAATACTGACACCATCAATGTGATATCACAGAATGCGCCCGACACCACATAACTAGAAAAATACGAGGTCAGCTCATTGCTGGCCTTTTTATCGCCTTTTAAAGCGCAAATCAGGTGGGGGGGCAGTGAGTGAGTCGGGCAGATGATATTTCAAAGCTATTCAACAAGCTGGGTGCCAACCCGAGCGGCTATCGCGAAATCGACTTTGTCCATGAGTTCATCGAGGACGAAATAGAGGTCCTGGAAGCCCCCGCAGTCACTCCAGCCCCACCTGTGATCGAAGCTCCCTCGGCGCCGCTGCTGCGCTTGCTGGAGGAACTGAGCCAAGGTGAAGCCGACCACCTGCAGCCGCCCGAAGTGGTGGAAGGGCGGGACGGCCAGGTGTACTCCGAGCAATCCAGCCCTAAAGTCGTGGTGTTGGTCTCGGTCAAGGGTGGCGTTGGCCGCAGTACCCTGGCCGCCGCGATTGCCAGCGGTTTGCAGCGCCAGGGCCGCCCGGCGCTGGCCCTGGACCTGGACCCGCAAAACGCCCTGCGCCACCACCTGTGCCTGGGCCTGGACATGCCCGGCGTCGGCGCCACCAGCCTGCTCAACGAAAGCTGGGCCGCCCTGCCCGAGCGCGGTTTTGCCGGTTGCCGGCTGGTGGCATTCGGTGCCACTGACCACGAGCAACAGCACAGCCTCAATCGCTGGCTGGGCCAGGACAGCGAGTGGCTCAGCAAGCGATTGTCCGGCCTCAGGTTGAGCGGCCAGGACACCGTGATCATCGACGTCCCCGCCGGCAACACCGTCTACCTCAGCCAGGCCCTGTCGGTCGCCGACGCTGTGCTGGTGGTCGTACAGCCGGACGTGGCCTCGTTCAGCACACTCGACCAGATGGACAGCCTGCTGGCGCCGCACCTCAAGCGTGCCAAACCGCCAAAACGCTTCTACGTGATCAACCAGCTGGACGGTGCCCACCGCTTCAGCCTGGACATGGCCGAGGTGTTCAAGACCCGTCTGGGCGCTGCGTTGTTGGGGACTGTCCACCGTGACCCCGCGTTCAGCGAAGCCCAGGCCTACGGGCGTGACCCCCTCGACCCAACCGTCAACAGTATCGGCAGCCAGGACGTCCACGCCCTGTGCCGCACCTTGCTCGAACACATCGACTCGGACCTTCCATGACCGACACTACGTCCTCCACGCCCTTCGTCGAAGGGCGCGCCGAACAGCGCCTCAATGACGCCATCGCGCGCTTCAATCGGTGGCCTGCGGCGCTGCGTACGGTGCTGGTTGTCGCCAGTTGCGTGCTCGGCGCGCTGCTGTTGCTGGGCATTATCAGCGCGCCGCTCGATCTCTACAGCCAATGCCTGTTCGCCGGCGTGTGCTTCCTCGCGGTGCTGGTGCTGCGCAAGATCCCGGGGCGCCTGGCGATCCTCGCGCTGGTGGTGCTGTCGCTGGTGGCGTCGTTGCGCTACATGTTCTGGCGCCTCACCTCCACCCTCGGCTTTGAAACCTGGCTCGACATGTTCTTCGGCTACGGCCTGGTCGCGGCCGAGTTCTACGCCCTGGTCGTACTGATCTTCGGCTACGTGCAAACCGCCTGGCCGCTGCGCCGCACGCCGGTATGGCTCAAGACCGAGCCGGAGGAGTGGCCGACGGTCGACGTGTTCATCCCCACCTATAACGAAGCGCTGAGCATCGTAAAACTGACCATCTTCGCCGCCCAGGCGATGGACTGGCCCAAGGACAAGCTGCGCGTCCACGTGCTCGATGACGGTCGCCGCGACGACTTCCGCGACTTCTGCCGCAAGGTCGGGGTGAACTACATCCGCCGCGACAACAACTTCCACGCCAAGGCCGGTAACCTCAACGAAGCGTTGAAAGTCACCGACGGCGAATACATCGCGCTGTTCGACGCCGACCACGTGCCGACGCGTTCCTTCCTGCAAGTGAGCCTGGGCTGGTTCCTCAAGGACCCGAAGCTGGCGATGCTGCAAACGCCGCACTTCTTCTTTTCGCCGGACCCGTTCGAAAAGAACCTTGATACCTTCCGCGCCGTGCCCAACGAGGGTGAGCTGTTCTACGGCCTGGTGCAGGACGGCAACGATTTGTGGAACGCCACGTTCTTCTGCGGCTCCTGCGCCGTCATCCGCCGTGAGCCGCTGCTGGAAATCGGCGGCGTGGCCATCGAGACGGTGACCGAAGACGCCCACACCGCGCTCAAGCTCAACCGCCTGGGCTACAACACCGCTTACCTGGCTATCCCGCAGGCCGCGGGCCTGGCTACCGAAAGCCTGTCGCGCCATATCAACCAGCGGATTCGCTGGGCGCGAGGCATGGCGCAGATTTTCCGCACCGACAACCCGCTGCTGGGCAAGGGCCTGAAGTGGGGGCAGCGCATCTGCTATGCCAACGCCATGCTGCACTTCTTTTATGGGTTGCCGCGCCTGGTGTTCCTCACCGCGCCACTGGCCTACCTGATTTTCGGCGCCGAGATTTTCCACGCCTCGGCGCTGATGATCGTCGCCTACGTGCTGCCGCACCTGGTGCACTCCAGCCTGACCAACTCACGGATCCAGGGGCGTTTCCGTCACTCGTTCTGGAACGAGGTGTACGAGACCGTACTGGCCTGGTACATCCTGCCGCCGGTGCTGGTCGCGCTGGTCAACCCCAAGGCGGGTGGCTTCAACGTCACCGACAAGGGCGGCATCATCGACAAGCAGTTCTTCGACTGGAAACTCGCCCGCCCGTACCTGGTGTTGTTGGCGGTGAACCTGGTCGGCCTGGGCTTCGGTATCCACCAGTTGGTCTGGGGCGATGCGTCCACAGCCGTGACGGTGGTGATCAACCTGACCTGGACCCTCTACAACCTGATCATCACCAGTGCCGCCGTGGCCGTGGCCTCGGAAGCGCGTCAGGTACGTTCCGAGCCACGGGTCAGCGCCAAGCTGCCGGTGAGCATCATTTGTGCCGACGGCCGTGTGCTGGACGGCACTACCCAGGACTTCTCGCAAAACGGCTTCGGCCTGATGCTCAGCGATGGGCACTCGATCACCCGGGGCGAACGCGTGCAACTGGTGCTGTCGCGCAACGGCCAGGACAGCCTGTTCGATGCGCGCGTGGTGTTCAGCAAGGGCGCGCAGATCGGCGCCCAGTTCGAACCCCTCAGCCTGCGCCAGCAAAGCGAACTGGTACGCCTGACCTTCTCCCGTGCCGATACCTGGGCCGCGAGTTGGGGTGCCGGCCAGCCGGACACACCGTTGGCGGCCCTGCGCGAAGTCGGCGCCATCGGCATCGGCGGCCTGTTCACCCTCGGCCGCGCCACCCTGCACGAACTGCGTCTGGCCTTGAGCCGCACCCCCACAAAACCGCTAGATACGCTGATGGACAAGCCATGACCTCGAAGATATTCGCTCGCCCTCATCCGCGCCGTACACTCGCGCTGATGATCGCCTCGCTGATGGGCCTCAACACCCTGGCGCAAGCTGCCGAGCAAGCGGCTGCCACCGTGCCGGTACAAAGCACCGATAACGGCTACAGCCTGACGCTCAAGCAGTTGGGCCGTCGCGACACCATGAACCTGCAAGGTGTGGAGTCGTCCGACAGCGTCAACTTCGATATCCGTGCCGATGAAGTGGTGAAGGGCGCGCAACTGCTGCTCAAGTACAGCTACTCGCCGGCGCTGCTGGCGGACCTGTCGCAGATCAACGTGCTGGTCAACGGCGAAGTCGCCGCCAGCCTGGCGCTGCCCAAAGAAGGCGCGGGCACCCCGCAAGAGCAACTGGTGCAGATCCCGCCGAAGTTGATCACCGAGTTCAACCGCCTGAGCCTGCAGTTCATCGGCCACTACACCATGTCCTGCGAAGACCCGTTGCACAGCAGCCTGTGGGCCAAGATCAGCAACAGCAGCGAGCTGAAAGTGCAGGTCGAGCCGATCGTGCTCAAAGACGACCTGGCGGTGCTGCCGCTGCCGTTCTTCGACAAGCGCGACGCTCGCCAGGTGAGCCTGCCGTTCGTGTTTGCCACCGCGCCGGACAGCGCCGCACTGGAAGCCGCTGGCGCCTTGTCGTCGTGGATCGGCGGCCTCGCCAGCTACCGGGGCGCGACCTTCCCGACCACCCTCGGCGAGCTGCCGGCCAAAGGCAACGCCATCGTGCTGGTGCAAACCGCCGACGCGATGGACGTGCACGGTGTGGCCATCGCCAAGCCGACCGGCCCGACCCTGACCCTCATCGCCAACCCCAACGACGCCAACGGCAAGCTGCTGATCGTCACCGGGCGTGACGGCGAAGAGCTCAAGCGTGCCGCCAACGCGGTGGTGCTGGGCAACCCGGTGCTGGCCGGTAACAGCGTGGTCATCACCAAGCTCGACACCCTGGCACCGCGCCGCCCGTACGATGCGCCGAACTGGCTGCCAAGCAACCGCCCGGTACGCCTGGGCGAGCTGATCGAACAGCAGAAACTCAGCGTGTCGGGCTACAACCCGGGCGCCATCAGCGTCGACATGCGCCTGCCGCCGGACCTGTTCAACTGGCGTGAAGAGGGCGTGCCGCTCAAGGTCAAATACCGCTACACGCCGCAGCAAGTGTCAACCAACTCCTCCCTGTTGATCGGCCTGAATGACCAGTTCATGAAGTCCGTGGCGTTGCCGTCGGTGGCCAACCTGGGCGGCGGCCAGACCCTGCTCGACCAGTTGAAGAAAGACGAAAGCCTGCCGCGTGAAGTGACCACGCTGTTGCCGATCAGCTCGGCATCGCCCAAATCCAAGCTGCAGCTGCGCTTCATGTACGACTACATCAAGGAAGGCGAATGCCGCGACATCATCGTCGACAACATGCGCGGTTCCATCGACCCGGATTCGACCCTCGACGTCACCGGCTACCAGCACTACATTGCCATGCCTAACCTGGGCGTGTTCAACGACTCTGGCTTCCCGTTCACCCGTTTGGCCGACCTATCGGAATCCGCCGTGGTCATGCCCGACAACTACGGCACCGACGAGTTGACCGCCTACCTGACCGTGCTCGGTCGCTTCGGCGAAGCCACCGGCTACCCGGCCACCGCCGTCAAAGTGGTGCAGGCCAAGGACGTGCAGAGTGTTGCCGACAAAGACCTGCTGGTACTTGCCACCGCCGCCAACCAGCCGTTGCTCAAGCAGTGGCAGCAATACCTGCCGGCGACCAGTGATGGCGAGCAGCACCACTTCCTGCTGTCCGACCTGCCGCGTTATGTGCGCAGCTGGATCAGCCCCGACCCGGCGGCCAACCAGCATCCGGCCAACACCGGCATTACGTTCAAGGGCCTGAGCAACAGCACCTGGCTGGCCGGTTTCCAATCGCCGCTCAAATCGGGCCGCAGCGTGGTGCTGATCGCCAGCAACCAGCCGCAGGGCCTGCTGGAAGCCACCTCGGCGCTGATCGGCGGTGACGACTACAAAGACTCGATCCAGGGCAGCCTGGCCGTGGTGCAGGGCACAACCATCAGCTCGCTGGTCGGTGACGAGCAGTACTACGTCGGCAAGCTCAACTACTTCAAACTCATGCAGTGGCAACTGTCACAGAACCTGGGCTGGATGCTGTTGATCACCTTCCTCGGCCTGGCCGTGGTGACCAGCCTGGTCTACCTGTCGCTGCGCGCACGTGCAAAACGGCGGTTGGCATGAGCCTGCTCAAGTGTATGGCCCTGGCGACACTGGGCGCGATGATGTTCGCCGGCGGCGCCCAGGCGCAGACCTGTGACTGGCCGCTGTGGCAGAACTACGCCAAGCGCTTCGTGCAGGACGACGGCCGGGTGCTGAACTCGTCCATGAAGCCCACCGAGAGCAGTTCGGAAGGGCAGTCCTATGCGATGTTCTTCGCCCTGGTCGGCAACGATCGCGCGAGCTTCGACAAGCTGTGGACCTGGACCAAGGCCAACATGTCGGGCTCCGACATCGGCCAGAATCTGCCGGGTTGGTTGTGGGGTAAAAAAGCCGATAACACCTGGGGCGTGATCGACCAGAACTCCGCCAGCGACGCGGACTTGTGGATGGCCTACGCCTTGCTCGAAGCGGCCCGAGTGTGGAATGCACCGCAGTACCGCGCCGACGCACAGCTGTTGTTGGCCAACGTCGAACGCAACCTGATCGTGCGTGTGCCGGGCCTGGGCAAGATGCTGTTGCCGGGGCCTGTCGGCTATGTGCATCCGGGTGGCTTGTGGCGTTTCAACCCGAGCTACCAGGTGCTTGCGCAACTGCGTCGCTTCCAGAAAGAACGGCCGAACGGCGGCTGGAACGAAGTCGCCGAAAGCAATGCGCGGATGCTTGCCGACAGCGCCAGCAACCCCCATGGCCTTGCGGCCAACTGGGTCGGTTACCGCGCCACCAGCGCCAACACCGGGGTGTTCGTGGTCGATCCGTTCTCCGATGACCTGGGCAGCTACGATGCAATCCGCACGTATATGTGGGCCGGCATGACCGCCAAGGGCGATCCTTTGGCAGCGGCGATGCTCAAGTCGCTGGGGGGTATTTCCCGTGCGACGGCGGCGTCGGTCACCGGCTTCCCGCCGGAAAAAATCCACGTACTGACCGGCGAAGCCGAGAAAAACAACGGCTATACGCCGATGGGCTTCTCGGCCGCTACCTTGGCCTTCTTCCAGGCCCGCGGCGAAACCGCCCTGGTGCAATTGCAAAAAGCCAAGGTCGACGACGCGCTCAATAAAGCCCTGGCGCCCTCGGCGCCCGACAGTGCGCAGCCGATCTACTACGACTACATGCTCAGCCTGTTCGGCCAGGGCTTTGCCGATCAGAAGTACCGGTTTGAACAAGACGGTACGGTCAAACTTTCCTGGGAGGCAGCATGCGCCGTCACACGCTAGCCATTGCGATTCTCGCTGCCCTGGCTTCCACTGCCAGCCTCGCTGAAACCAGCGACCCACAGTCCTTGCTGATCGAGCAGGGCTACTACTGGCAGTCGAAAAAGAACCCCGAGCGCGCCCTGGAAACCTGGCAGAAACTCTTGAACCTGGCCCCGGAGCAACCGGACGCGTTGTACGGCATCGGTTTGATCCAGGTGCAGCAGAACCGCCCGGCCGAAGCCCGGAAGTACCTGGCCCGCTTGCAGGCGCTGAGCCCGGTGCCGCGCCAGGCGTTGCAACTGGAGCAGGACATCACCGTGGCGGTGCCGGACAACGCCAGGTTGCTGGAGCAGGCCCGCGAGTTGGGTGAACCCGAGGACGAGCGCGAAAAGGCCGTGGCCCTGTACCGCCAGATTTTCCAGGGTCGCCAGCCCCAAGGCCTGATCGCCCGTGAGTACTACAACACCCTGGGTTTCACCGCCAAGGGCACCAACGAAGCCATCGCCGGCTTGCAGCGTTTGTCCCGTGAGCGGCCGAACGACCCGATCGTTGCGCTGTTCCTGGCCAAGCACCTGGCGCGTAACCCCGCCACGCGGCCGGACGGCATCCGGGCGCTGGCCAAGCTGGCACCGAACAATGACGTGGGCGGCAACGCCGATGAAACCTGGCGCTTTGCGCTGATCTGGCTCGGCCCGCCGAAGCCGGACCAGGTGGCGTTGTTCCAGCAATTCCTGACCGCGCACCCGGATGACACCGAGATCCGCGCCATCATGGAAAAAGGCATCGCCCAAGGCAAAGGCGGTGGTGCCTGGCAGCGTGATCCGCAGATGACCAAGGCCTTCAAGGCCCTGGACGATGGCGACCTGAAAACCGCCGAGCCCCTGCTGGCAGCGCGCCTCGCGCAAAAATCCAACGACGTCGATGCCCTCGGCGGCATGGGCGTGTTGCGTCAGCAGCAGGAACGCTACGGCGAAGCGGAAAACTATCTGGTTCAAGCCACGCGCTTGCCCGGTGGTGCGGCCTGGCAGTCGGCCTTGAACGATGTGCGCTACTGGAACCTGATCAGCCAGAGCCGTGACGCTCAGCGCGCCGGTCGCAGCGCCCAGGCCCGCGACCTGGTGGCCCAGGCCGAGCGCCTGAACCCGGGCCAGCCCGGCGCGGCTGTTGCATTGGCGGGCTTCCAGGCCCAGGACAATCAGTTCGAGGAAGCCGAAGCCGGCTACCGCAAGGTGCTGGCCCGTCACCCTGGCGACCCGGATGCCTTGAGCGGCTTGATCAACGTGTTGTCCCAGTCGGGCCAGCCGGATGAGGCCTTGAAGCTCATCGACTCGGTGTCGCCGGCCCAGCGCGCCAAGTTCGCGCCGAGCGTGAAAATCAATGCGCTGCGGGCGACTCAGGTCGGCAAGCTGGCCGAGCAACGTGGCGATTTGAAAGGTGCGCAAGCCGCTTACCGCCAGGCGCTCGACGCTGACCCGGAAAACCCCTGGACGCGCTTTGCCCTGGCACGCATGTACCTGCGTGACGGCCAGATCCGCGCCGCCCGTGCCTTGATTGACGGCTTGCTCAAGACCCAACCCAACCAGCCGGACGCGCTGTACACCAGCACTCTGCTGTCGGCGGAATTGAGCGAATGGAAGCAGGCCGAAGCGACCTTGGGACGCATCCCCACGGCGCAGCGCACCGCCGACATGAACGAACTGGCGACCGATATCGCGCTGCACCAGCAGACCGACATCGCCATCGAGACCGCCCGCCGTGGCCAGCGCCCGGAAGCCCTGGCGTTGCTGGGACGTTCCGAACCGCTGACCCGCAAGAAACCCGAGCGCGTGGCCGTGCTGGCCGCCGCCTATGTGGAAGTGGGCGCTGCGCAGTACGGCCTGGACATGATGCAGAAGGTGGTGGAGAACAATCCCAACCCGACGGTCGACCAGAAGCTGCTGTACGCCAACGTGCTGCTCAAGGCCAACAAATACAGCGCGGCGGGTGAGATCCTGCGCGAAGTGCAAGGCCAGCCGCTGACCGAGACCGGGCGCCAGCGCTACGACGATTTGATCTACCTGTACCGGGTCAAGCAGGCCGACGCCCTGCGTGAGAAAAACGACCTGGTGGCCGCCTACGACATGCTGTCACCGGCCCTGGCCCAGCGCCCGAACGATGCCTTGGGTGTCGGCGCCCTGGCGCGCATGTATGCCGATAGCGGCAACGGCAAAAAGGCCATGGAGCTGTATGCGCCGTTGATCCAGCAGAACCCCGACAATGCACGGCTGCAACTGGGCCTGGCGAACATCGCCCTGAAAGGTCGCGACCGTGACCTGGCACAACGCGCCACTGACAAGGCGTTGGCGCTGGAGCCGGGTAACCCGGAGATCCTCACCTCGGCGGCTGGTGTCTACCAAGGCCTGGGCAAAAACAGCGAAGCCGCTGAACTGCTGCGCAAGGCCCTGGTGATCGAGAACGCGATGAAGGCCAGGACCCAGGTGGCCCAGGCCGGCACCGAAGCCAAGTCGTCGAACCCGTTCGTGGGCTTGCCCGGCCAGCGTCGCCAGGTCACCGACCTGACCATCGCCGGTGCGGTGCCACCACCGATCGATGCGCCGACCAACAGCGTGACCTCCAACGCATTTGCGAGTGCAACGTCCAACGACCTGAGCGATCCGTTTGTTCCGCCGTCGAAAATCGCCTCCATCGACAGCCCCGAGCTGAGCCCGGCGCGTCGTGCGCTGGACACCATCCTGCGCGACCGTACCGGTTATGTGGTGCAAGGCTTGAGCGCGCGCAGCAACAACGGCGAAAAAGGCTTGAGCAAACTCACCGATATCGAAGCGCCGTTTGAAGCGCGCATGCCGGTCGGCGATAACACTGTGGCGCTGCGAGTGACGCCGGTGCATTTGAGTGCCGGCAGTGTCAGCGATGACGCTGCATCACGCTTTGGCGGCGGCAAAGCCACCTCACCCCGCACCCAGAATGCGACCGGTGTGGGCTTGGCCGTGGCTTTCGAGAACCCGGATGAAGGCCTCAAGGTCGACGTCGGCGTCAGCCCACTGGGCTTCCTCTACAACACCATCGTCGGTGGGGTGAGCGTGTCGCGTCCGTTCGAGGCCAATTCGAATTTCCGTTATGGCGCGAATATCTCGCGGCGCCCGGTCACCGACAGCGTCACGTCTTTCGCCGGTTCCAAAGACGGTGATGGCTACACATGGGGCGGTGTGACCGCCAACGGCGGGCGGGGTGAGTTGAGCTACGACAACCAGAAGCTGGGCGTCTACGGTTACGGCTCCCTGCACCAACTGATGGGTAACCACGTTGACGACAACACCCGCATGGAGCTGGGCAGCGGCATCTACTGGTACCTGCGCAATAACCCGCAGGACACGCTGACCCTGGGTGTCAGTGCCTCGGCGCTGAGCTTCAAGGAGAACCAGGACTTCTACACCTATGGCAACGGCGGCTACTTCAGCCCGCAGCGTTTCTTCTCCTTGGGCGTGCCGATCCGGTGGGCGCAGAGCTTCGATCGCTTCAGCTACCAGGTAAAAAGTTCGGTGGGTGTGCAGTATATCGGCCAAGATAGCGCGGACTTTTTCCCGGGCCGCAAAGACCTGGGTACCCAGGAGTACAAAAGCTCGGATAAAACCGGCATCGGCTACAGCTTCAATGCCGCCGCCGAATATCGCCTCAGCTCGCGCTTCTACTTGGGTGGCGAGATCGGTGTCGACAACGCCCAGGACTACCGCCAGTACGCCGGTAATGCTTACCTGCGCTACTTGTTCGAAGACCTGAGCGGGCCGATGCCCTTGCCGGTCAGCCCTTACCGTTCCCCTTATTCCAACTGATTAAATCGGAGTCATTCATGCCTGTTTCTGCGATTGCCGGCCTGACCATGCTGGTATTGGGCGAAAGTCATATGAGCTTTCCCGATTCGTTGCTCAACCCGCTGCAAGACAACCTCACCCAGCAAGGCGCGGTGGTTCACTCCATCGGTGCGTGCGGTGCCGGCGCGGCGGATTGGGTGGTGCCGAAAAAAGTCGAGTGCGGCGGCGAGCGCATGCCCACCGGCAAGGCTGTGATCTATGGCAAGAACGCCATGAGCACCACGCCGATCAAAGACCTGATCGCCAAGGACAAGCCCGACGTGGTTGTGTTGATCATCGGCGACACCATGGGCTCCTACACCAACCCGGTGTTCCCCAAAGCCTGGGCTTGGAAAAGCGTGACCTCGCTGACCAAGGAAATCGCCGCCACCGGCACCAAGTGCGTGTGGGTCGGCCCGCCATGGGGCAAGGTCGGTTCGCAGTACAAGAAGGACGACACCCGCACCAAGCTGATGTCGTCGTTCCTGGCCAGCAACGTGGCGCCGTGCACTTACATCGACTCGCTGACCTTCTCCAAGCCGGGCGAGTGGATCACCACCGACGGCCAGCACTTCACCATCGACGGCTACCAGAAGTGGGCCAAGGCGATCGGGACAGCCTTGGGTAACCTGCCGCCATCGGCCTACGGTAAAGGAAGCAAATAATGAAGCGAATGACCCTGGGCCTGGCGACCTTGCTTGCCAGCGTCAGCGCCTACAGTGCCGACATCCCGCTGTATCCGACCGGCCCGGAGCAAGACGCAGCGTTCCTGCGTTTTGCCAACGGCAGCCCGGGCGAATTGAAGCTGGTGGCGGACGGTTCCAAGGCCAGCTTGGTCCTGAGCGGCGACACAGCCGTGTCGGCGTTCCTGCCGGTGGTCGGCGGCGACAAGCCGATCAAGGGCGTCTTGAGCAGCGGCGGCAAAAACGCGGATTTCTCGGTGAACGTCGCGCCGGGTGAGTTCGCCACAGTGGTCGCATTGGTCGACGCCAAGGGCGCCACGCGCCAGCTGGTGGTGCGCGAAGTGCCGGACGACTTCAATGCGCTCAAGGCCTCCCTGGCCTTCATCAACGCCGACGCCAGCTGCGCCGACGCCAGCCTGGAAGCCGTGGCGCAAAAGGCCGAGTTGTTCAAGAAGGTCGCTGAAGGTGCGGTGCAGCGGCGCATGATCAACCCGGTAGAACTGTCGGTGCAGCTCAAATGCGCCGGCGCGCCGGTCGGTCAGCCGCTGGCGTTCACGCTCAAGGCGGGCGAGCGCTACAGCGTATTGGCCGTTCCTTCAGATAAAGGCTCGAAGTTGCTGTTCGCCTCTGACGCACTCGCTAACTGATCGGGCCCGACACCACCATGGTCTTTGCCTCACTCGAATTCCTCACGCTGTTCCTGCCGGCCTTCCTGTTGATCTACGCGCTGGCTCGTCCGAGCTGGCGCAACGTCATCCTGCTGATCGGCAGCTGGCTGTTCTACGGCTGGTTGAGCCCGTTGTTCCTGTTCCTGCACATGGTGTTGACCGTGGTGGCATGGGTCGGCGGCTTGCTGGTGGACCGCTCCCGTGAGGACGGCAAAGGCCGGGTGCGCCTGTTGATCGCATTGATCGTATTCAACACGGCGGTGCTGTGTTGGTACAAGTACGCCAACATCGTCGCCGGCACGGTGAGCGAGGTGATCACCTGGTACGGCGCGATGCCGCTGGACTGGCAGCGTGTGGCCTTGCCGGCCGGCTTGTCGTTCATCGTATTGCAGGCGATTTCCTACCTGGTGGATGTGCACCGTCATACGGTGCCGGTGGAGCGCAGCTTCATCAACTACGCCACCTATATCTCGATGTTCGGGCACTCGATTGCCGGCCCGATCATCCGTTACGACTGGGTTCGCCGCGAGCTGAACCAGCGGTATTTCAACTGGGCGAATTTCTCCCTGGGCGCGCGGCGCTTCATGATCGGCATGGGCATGAAAGTGCTGGTGGCCGACACCCTGTCGCCGCTGGTGGACATCGCCTTCCACCTGGAACACCCCAGCCTGGTGGACGCCTGGATCGGTTGCCTGGCGTATTCGCTGCAACTGTTCTTCGACTTCGCCGGCTACAGCGCCATGGCCATCGGCCTGGGCCTGATGCTGGGCTTCCACTTCCCGGAAAACTTCAATCGGCCGTACCTGGCCAGCAGCATCCAGGATTTCTGGCGGCGCTGGCACTTGTCGTTGTCCAGCTGGTTGCGCGACTACCTGTACATCGCCCTGGGCGGGAACCGCGACGGCGTGTGGCGCACCTATCGCAACCTGTTCCTGACCATGGCGATTGCCGGGTTGTGGCACGGCGGCGACAGCTGGAACTACCTGTTGTGGGGTTCGGCCCATGGCGTGGCGCTGTGTGTCGACCGGGCCTGGTCGCGATCGAGCCTGCCGAGCCTTCCGCCGGTGTTGTCGCACGTCCTGACCTTGCTGTTTGTGTGCCTGGCCTGGACCTTGTTCCGTGCGCCGGACTTCCACTCGGCACTGACCATGTACGCCGGCCAGTTCGGCCTGCATGGCATGGCCTTGGGTGACGCGATGGCCGTGGCCATGCGCCCGGCCCATGGCATGGCCGCGCTGTTGGGCCTAGTCTGCATCATCGCGCCAATCTGGCAGGTGCGTTGTGAACAGCGCTTCGGCACCCAACCGTGGTTTGTGCTGGCGGCTTCGCTGTGGCCGGTGGCCGGGTTTGTGTTGTCGTTCGCGCTGATCGCCAGCCGTGACGCCGTACCGTTTCTGTACTTTCAGTTCTAAGGACGCCCGACCATGCCTGCTCCTACCGCGCCGACGCCTCCGAGTGAACTGGCCGTTCGCACCAGCCCCCTGGCGGCCTGGGTGCTGGTGCCCTTCCTGGCGGCGGGGCTGTTGTCATGCGCCTGGCTGATGGTGAAGGGACCGATCAGCTATGTGCCGGCCAAGGTCGACAGCGACATGCTGCTGCACGGCGACCTGACCCACCGTTTTGCCAAGGAACTGGCCAAGGCGCCGATGGCAATCCAGGCCGCCAACCTGGAGCGCGGCGGCAGCTGGCTGGCGTTCGGTGACACCGGGCCGCGGGTACGGCGAGGTTGCCCGGGCTGGCTGTTTATCAGTGATGAACTGCGCATCAACCGGCATGCCGAGGCCAATGCCCAGACCAAGGCCCAGGCGGTGATCGACCTGCAAAAACAACTGGGTCAAAAAGGCATCGACCTGCAAGTGGTGGTGGTGCCGGACAAGAGCCGCATCGCCGCTGCCGAACGCTGTGGCCTGTACCGCCCGGCGGTGCTCGACGGCCGCATTCAGGACTGGACCAAACGGCTGCAAGCTGCCGGCGTTTCCGCGCTGGACCTGACCGACACTTTGAAACCCCTGGGCGCCGAAGCCTACCTGCGTACCGATACCCACTGGAGCGAAATCGGTTCCAACGCCGGCGCACAGGCGCTCGCGCAGCGCATCCAGCAGCGGGGCATCAAGGCCACGCCGGAGCAGACGTTCGATATCACCCAGGCGCCGCTCGCCGTACGCCCGGGAGACCTGGTGCGCCTGGCCGGTCTGGATTGGTTGCCGCCCACGTTGCAGCCGCCGGGGGAGTGGGTCGCGGCCAGCAGCGCCCATGAAACCGGCGGCGCGACCAGCAATGCCGACGACCTGTTTGGCGACGCTGGCCTGCCCAATGTGGCGCTGATCGGCACCTCGTTTTCGCGCAACTCCAACTTCGTCGGCTTCCTGCAAAAAGCCCTGAATGCGCCGGTCGGCAATTTCAGCAAGGACGGGGGCGAGTTCTCGGGGGCGGCCAAGGCCTATTTCGAAAGCCCGGCCTTCAAGCAAACACCGCCCAAGTTATTGATTTGGGAGATTCCGGAGCGGGACCTGCAAACGCCCTACGATGCGATCACGGTTGGTCAGTAATTTGACGATTTGCCGTTTGTCTAAAAAATAGACAGCTTCCTCATCAAAATAATGACACTTTTGCGTGCCTGAAGCAGACTGGCTTGCACTAGGGCGACCACAAAAAGACCTGCGGTAAGCAGTCGTATCAGCTGACCTTTTCACGTCTTTGGGCTTCGCCGTGATGAGGGGTCAGCTATGAGCATTACCAATGGTCTTTTAGCCTTGCTCGGCAAGGACATCTGCCAGGATGAGCGCGGCAGGGAGGCGCGGATGCATTTCTTCGGCAGTATTCCCCGCGCGGATGATGGTGCCGTCAGCCAGGACGCAGACACCGTGCCCCTCAAGCCAAAAGTGGTGGCGCTGGTGTCGATCAATGGCGGCGTCGGCCGCAGTACCCTGGCCACTGCCTTGAGCAGTGGTCTGCAGCGTCAGGGCGAGTCCGTCGTGGCCCTGGACCTGGACCCGCAGAACGCCTTGCATCTTCACTTCGGCGTGAGTCCGGCGTTGCCGGGCATCGGGCGTACCAGCCTGGAACATGGGCCATGGAACCCGCTTCAACAGCTCAGCTTCGCCGGCTGCCAGGTAATCCCCTTTGGCGAAATCGACATCCCACAGCAGGAAAGCCTGGAGCGCTGGCTCAAGCAGGAGCCGCGCTGGCTGGCTCAACACCTGGCAGCCCTCGACTTGAGTGCGCGACAGACAGTGATCATCGACACACCTGCCGGTAACAACATCTACTTCCATCAAGCGCTGAGTGTCGCCGATGTGGTGCTGGTCATTGTGCAGGCAGACGCTGCATGCCTGGGCACCCTCGACCATCTGGATGCACTGCTTGCCCCGCACCTTGAAAGTGAACACGCGCCTCGCGTGCACGTGGTTATCAACCAAGTGGATGAAAGGAATGCTTTCTGCCTGGACATGATCGAGGCCTTTACCCAGAGGCTGGGGAAAGAGGCGCTGCAGGTGCATCGCGACATGCGGATCCATGAAGCGCTGGCTTTTGGTGACGACCCGGTGGAGAGCGCAGAGAAGGGCCTGGCGGGTGACGATATCAACGATCTTTGCCAACTGCTGAAGGCGCCAAACACCCGAGCATAAAGCGCTGGTTATACGCTTGACCCCAGATGCTTATGCACAATCGGTTGGATGCACCTGTCACCCAACAGCCATTTTGTGGAGCGTTTCTCATCACGCTGCAACTGCCTGTTTTGCGTGCATTTTATTTTGTGAACAAAAAATGACCAGTACGGCTTTTGGCCTGTAGCGCAGATGCCTACAGGCTCCGTAAAGAATCCATCAACAGAGTTATCCACAGGCTGCACTGCGACAATTTTGCCCTCTAATCGCGCTCGGCAAGCACCATCAAGTTGCGCGGCGTCAGTGCAGGATCGCAGAAGGTGCCTACGTCGACCTTGTAGCCGTTCTCACCGAGAAACAACGCCCGATCCAGCACCAGCCAAACCTCAAGCGGGCGCCGAAACAGACCACGCACCAATTCCAGGTTTCTCACCTCAGCCAGGCGGCGCCAGCCGTGGGCCTCCAGCGCCGCCCAATCCTGTTCACCTGTGGATAACCCTTTGAGGTTCGCCAGCTCCCGGCAGTAATCGGCGAAGGACTTGTCCAGCCAACGGGCAGGCAGGGACGGTGTGGGCAGGTATTCGTCGAGGCCGCGCAGTTCGCGTTGCAGTTGGTCGAAACCCAGGCGCCGTGCCATGGACGTATCGCGTTGCAAGCGCACGCGTTTGCCAGCGGTGACGGTTTCGCTCAGCGGCAGGCCGAGGTCATCGATGGACAGTTGCAGGGTTGAAGCACGGCCTGCGTTGGACAGTGGCTGGTAGGTGTCGGCAGTGATGCGGTTGTAGCAGCATGGCGCCAGCGCCAGCTGCTTGCAGCCGACCGCGCTGGCCAGTTGCAGCAGGCGCACATGCAGGTCGCCACAGGCGTGCAGGGCGACGGGGGTGTGTTCGGCGTGGATCGCCACATCGGCCATCACGTCTTGCAGGCGATGGGTGGCGGGCAGGCCATGGTGATCGCTCAAGGCCTGACCTGCCGCGATCAGTGCCGGGTCGTATTCCAGGCAGGTCAGGGCCTGATCGGCTTGCAACAGCCGGCGACCCAGGTGGCCCTTGCCTGAACACCAGTCCAGCCAGTGGGTGGGGGCTTGCGCAAACTGCAGCGTACTGCCGAAGGCTTCAATCTGTTCCCACTTGCGACCTGGAACATCGACATTCAGGCGATGGCGGGCGGGAGCCAGGGGCTGCGTCGGTAACTTATCCACAGCACTGAGCGCGCGAGCTTGCGCGGCGAGCTGCGCAAAAGGCGCCGGTGCCGGCAGGTCATGGGGGTGGTTGTGACAGGTTTCGGCATCGTCCAGCGAGCGTTGCCGCAGCCACTGGGCGAGTTCGGGGTGCTGGGTTTCCCAGGGCAAGTGCAGATGAGTAAAGGGCCGTGGTTTCCACAGCCCTTGGTGCTCGATCAGGAACGCATCCAGCGCCTGGAAGCGTGCCTCAACGTCCTTGGCAGGCATCGACGCGCAGCCAGCGTTCCAGCAGTTTGAAGGCGCGTACCAGCACGTAGGCCATCAACAGGTAGAACAGGCCCGCAGCGAAGAAAATCTCTACCGGCAAGTAGGTACGGGCAATGATGGTCCGTGCCATGCCGGTCAATTCCAGCAGGGTAACGGTACTGGCCAGGGCGCTGGCCTTGAGCATCAGGATCACTTCGTTGCTGTACGCCGGCAGGCCGATGCGCGAGGCACGCGGCAGGATGATGTAGAACAGCGTCTTCGGCCTGGACATGCCCAGGGCTCGCGCCGCTTCGATCTCGCCGGGCGGGATGGCCTGGATGGCGCCGCGCAGGATCTCGGCGATGTAGGCGGCGGTGTGCAGGGTCATGGTGGCGGTGGCGCACCAGAAGGGATCACGCAGGTAGGGCCACATGAAGCTCGCGCGCACTGAATCGAACTGCGCCAGGCCGTAGTACACCAGGAACAACTGCACCAGAAGCGGCGTGCCACGAAAGAAGAAAATATAGGCGTAGGGCAGGGCGCTGACGTACCAGCGGCGCGAGGAACGGGCGATGCCCAGCGGGATCGCCAGCAACAGGCCGGCGATCACCGCAATGGCCACCAGCTCCAGGGTCATGATGGCGCCCTGGGCCAACTTGGGCAGCCACTTGATGATCACGGCCCAGTTCAGGCCCAGGTCGAAATGCGCCAGCCAGCTGTAGTCGCCGCTCATTGGGTGCTCCTTGCAAAGCCGCGGGCGGCGCGTTTTTCCAGGAAGTGCATGCCGGTCATGGCCAGCACGGTGAGGGCCAGGTACATGAAGGCGGCGACCATGAAGAAGGTGAAGGGCTGCTTGGTGACAGTCACGCCGATCTGCGCATGGCGCATGATTTCTTCCAGGCCGATCACCGATACGAGGGCGGTGTCCTTCATCAGGATCATGAACAGGTTGCCAAGGCCCGGCAGGGCGATGCGCCACATCTGCGGCATGATCAGCCGGGTGAAGATCCGGAACTTGGACAGCCCCAAGGCTACACCCGCTTCACGGTGGCCCTTGGGAATGGCGAGGATCGCGCCACGGAACACTTCGGTCGCGTAGGCGCCAAAGCACAGGCCCAGGGCAATGACCCCGGCGGCGAAGGCACTCAGGGAAAGGTCGGGGTTGCCGAAGAACTCACCGAGGGCACGCATCAGGTTGACCGTGCCGAAGTAAATCAGCAGCACCCACAGCAATTCGGGAATGCCACGCACGATGGTCGAATACGCACCGCCCACCCATTGCAGCGGCTTGTACGGCGAAGTCTTGGCCAAGGCCCCGGCAAGGCCGAGCACCAACCCCAGGCACAGGGCTGTGAGCGCCAGTTTGACGGTCATCAGCGCGCCGGCGGCAAGCGCCGGGCCGAATCCGTAGAGATCGAAATTCATGGTGTTTTCATATCGCGGCAGGCATTGCAAAAAGCCGACGCGCTCAGGTGAGCGCGTCGGGCATACCGTTCAGATCATTCGATGCTGAAAGGGAAGTACTTGTCGTTGATCTTCTTGTAGGTGCCGTCTGCCTTGATCTCTGCCAGGGCTTTGTTCAGGCGCTCGCGCAGTGGGTCGCCCTTGCGTACGGCGATACCGATCTTGTCGCTTTCTACAACCGGGTCGCCCTTGAACTCGTAGGCCGAACCGTCTTTGCTCTTGAGCCATTCGTACTGCACGTACTTGTCGGCGAGGATGCCATCCAGGCGACCGGAGGTCAGGTCGAGGTAGGCGTTTTCCTGGGTGTCGTACAGCTTGGCTTCGGTTTCAGGCAGCTTGTCTTCCAGGTAGGTCCCGGCCAGCGTCGCGCGTTGTGCACCGATGACCTTGCCTTTCAGGTACGCCGCGTCAGTCTTGAAGTCGGCGGTGGCTTTAGGCGCGATGAATTGCAGCTTGTTGGAGTAGTACGGGTCGGTGAAGTCGACGGCCTGCTTGCGCTCGTCGGTGATCGACAGCGAGGACACCAGGAAGTCGAACTTCTTGGCGTTCAGGGCCGGGATGATGCCGTCCCAGTCGGACACATACACTTCGCACTTCTCGACTTTCATCTTGGCGCACAGGGCGTCGCCGATGTCTTTGTCGAAGCCGACCACGTTGCCGCTCGCGTCTTTGTTGTTGAACGGCGGGTAGGCCGCTTCAATCCCCATTTTCAAGGTTTCTGCCATGGCCGTGGCGCTGAACGCCATCGAGACGGCCGCGGCCAGAAGGAATTTTTTATAGTTCTGCATGCATGTTGCTCCGTTAGCGGTTGCTGGACATGAATTGTTTGCAGCGCGCCGAAAGCGGGTTTTCAAACACCTGCTGTGGCGATCCTTGCTCTTCGACCAGGCCCTGGTGGAGGAACACCACTTCACTGGACACCTGACGGGCGAAGCCCATTTCATGGGTGACCAGCAGCATGGTGCGGCCTTCTTCGGCCAGCGCGCGGATCACATTAAGTACTTCCTGAACCATTTCCGGGTCAAGCGCGGAAGTGGGCTCGTCGAACAGGATGACCTTGGGCTGCATCGCCAGGGTGCGCGCGATGGCGGCCCGTTGTTGCTGGCCGCCGGACAATTGCGCGGGGTAGGCGTGGCGCTTGTCGGCAATGCCGACCTTGTCCAGCAGCGCTTCGGCGACTTCGATGGCTTCGGCCTTGCTTTGGCCGAGCACGCGGCGCGGGGCCTCGATGATGTTGTCGAGGATGCTCATGTGCGGCCACAGGTTAAAGTTTTGAAACACAAAACCGATTTCGCTGCGCAGGCGGTTGATCTGCTTGCCGTCGGCGGCCATCAGTTCGCCGTTTTTCGCGGCCTTGAGCTTGAGTTCTTCGCCGGCCACCAGGATCTGGCCCTGGTGCGGGTTTTCCAGCAGGTTGATGCAGCGCAGGAAGGTGGACTTGCCGGAACCGGAGGAACCCAGGATCGAGATCACATCGCCGTCGCGAGCGGTCAGCGAGATACCTTTGAGTACCTCCAGCTCACCATAGCGTTTATGCAAGTTGCGGATTTCAAGCGCGGGCGTGGCCTCGGCCATGTGGGGTCCTCATTGTGTTCGTTGCAATCCTGCTGTTGGGCCGCCTTCCTGGCGAGGCGCCAAGCTAGCATAGCGTCCTGATGGCAGCCAACAGCGCGGCCGACGGTAAACCGATGGTGTGCGGCGGGGTGTCGCATCGGCACAGCAGCGTGTCGCGCCATCAACAACCGAACAACCGTTTGAACCCGGAAAACCGCAGGCTTTGCGTAAAAAAGGGCGCGATGGTGCCAGCTTTGGCCGGGTGTTGGAAGGGTTAACCGGGCAAACGGTGCTTATCAGCCCTTTTATGGAGCGTCACGTACTTTTTGTGTGTGTTTATGGTGCGTTTATTCGTCTTGAATGTGAGTCGCACGGTAACGCTATAGCGGAATGCCATTGTTCTCAATGACTTGCGGTGGTTGTTGAATCGTCCTACAGCCCGCGTCAATCGTGGCTCTGTAACATTTTGGCGCAAATCTTGCGTAAAAAATAAAGAACGCCCTGTTGGTTTCTTTTCACGAGAAAGATCCCGGGCCGGGTGGACCGTTTTCGCAATTCCTCGCAAAGGTGTGTCAATGAGTAGTACGCAAAGCTCCAATGACCTCGAACAGGGGCTCAAACCGCGTCACGTCACCATGCTGTCGATTGCCGGCGTCATCGGTGCCGGTCTGTTTGTAGGCTCCGGCCACGCGATTGCTGCCGCCGGCCCGGCCGTACTGCTGGCGTATGCCGCAGCGGGCACGCTGGTGGTATTGGTGATGCGCATGCTGGCCGAAATGGCCGTGGCGTCGCCGGACACCGGTTCGTTCTCCACTTATGCCGACCGTGCGATTGGCCATTGGGCCGGCTTTACCATCGGCTGGTTGTACTGGTGGTTCTGGGTCTTGGTGATTCCGTTGGAAGCCAACGCCGCCGCGACCATCCTGCATGCCTGGTTCCCGGATGTGGCTATCTGGGCCTTTACCCTGATCATCACCCTGCTGCTGACGGCGACCAACCTGTTCAGCGTGAAGAACTACGGCGAGTTCGAGTTCTGGTTCGCGTTGATCAAGGTCGTGGCGATCGTAGGCTTTGTGATCCTTGGCCTGGCCGCGATTTTCGGTTTCCTGCCGACCAGCCAGGTCAGCGGTGTTTCCCATCTGTTCGATACCCAGGGCTTTATGCCAAACGGCATGGGCGCCGTACTGGCTGCGATCCTGACCACCATGTTCTCGTTCATGGGTACCGAGATCGTCACCATCGCCGCCGCTGAATCGAAGAACCCAGGCCAGCAAATCACCAAGGCCACCAACTCGGTGATCTGGCGGATTGGTTTGTTCTACCTGCTGTCGATCTTCATCGTGGTGTCCCTGGTGCCTTGGAACGATCCGACCCTGGCGGCCGTGGGTTCCTACCAGACCGTGCTGGAACGCATGGGTATCCCGAATGCCAAGCTGATCGTCGACCTGGTGGTACTGGTGGCCGTGACCAGTTGCTTGAACTCGGCGCTGTATACCGCTTCGCGCATGCTGTTCTCCCTGGGCCGTCGCGGTGATGCACCGGCCGTGGCCAAGCGTACCAACAAGAGCGGCACGCCCTACTGGGCGGTGTTGTTGTCCACCGGTGCGGCGTTCCTGGCGGTCTTCGCCAACTACGTGGCCCCGGCGGCGGTGTTCGAGTTCCTGCTGGCCAGCTCCGGCGCCATCGCGCTGCTGGTGTACCTGGTGATCGCAGTATCGCAACTGCGCATGCGCCAGAAGCGCACGGCGGCGGGCGAGAAGATTGTCTTCAAGATGTGGCTGTTCCCTGGCCTGACCTACGCGGTGATGGTGTTCATCGTGGGGACGTTGACCATCATGCTGTTCCAGGAAGCGCATCGGGTCGAGATCATTGCGACCGGTGTGCTGAGCTTGCTGGTAGTGGCGGCGGGCCTGCTGGTGGCGAGTCGCCGCAAGGCGCAGCGAGTGGGGGCTGCGGTACTTAACTGACCCAATGTGGGAGGGGCAAGCCCCTCCCACTTTGTTTTCGCGTCAGGCTTCCGGGGTGATCAGCGCCTGAGACGCCGCGACGTAATCGGCCTGGAACTGCGGCGACTCGATCCACGCCAATGCAGCCGCCTCATCATCGGTATCCGTCGCCCACTGTCGATACTCGATCAGCGCCGCCAGGATGAAATCGGTGGCTTGCTCTTCACCTTCCTGCTCCAGCACCAGCGCCAACAACGGGTGCGCCAGGAATGCCGTGCACAACGCCTGCTGGCTGGTTTCGCCTGCAGTGCGCATCTCGACAAACATCTCCGTCAAATCCACCGACTCCAAGTCAATGCGGCTGTCATCGCCGGCAAACGCATCCGGTTTGGTCGCGACGGCGCGCTGGGTGCGGTTCTGCTTGGCCTTGGCCTTGGCCCGGTGGGCGCGTTTTTGCTGCTTGTTCGGCGAGGCCATGGGGTTGGCGTCCTAGGGTTCTGGATCGGGGGGAGTATTGAAGCGCAGGTTGGGGGAAATCCCAAGGGTATCTGCGGCCAATTGACCGTTTTGAAGCCACGCCAATGCAATCGGCCATAAACGGTCCTGATATTCGCTGCGGAAAAAGGCGAAGTGCCCGACCTGGTTTTCGCCGATATCTTCCGGCGTTATGCGCAGGTGCGTACGCTCGCTGCCGTCAAAATAACCCAGCAACCGCTCGATGGCCGCCACGGTGCCGAAGGGGTCATCCGTGATGCTGATCGCCAGTATCTGCGCCTTCACGCGGCTGAAGGGCAGGTTGCCCAGCGCTCGACCGCTGGGGCGTGTTTCATATCGGGGCGTCGGCATGCTCCAGTCGCGCACTACGCCGGCTGGCGTATCTTCCAGCCAGCCCAGGCGCTTGCCGGGGAAGTATCCGCACAGTGCCGTCAGCAGCGGCATTACCACATGCCATTTGGCAAACATGCGCCAGCGTCCGCTCGGTGCGTAATCGCGCCAGTAGGCGAACTGTGCGCCCACCGTGACGATCCGTCGAATAGCAGCACCCGACGCCGCGAGTCCTGCCGCGCAACCGCCAAAGCTGTGGCCGACTACGTCAATCGGCTGCCCCGGGAACTCCCGTTGCGCACGCGTGAGCATCGCCTCGAAATCCAGCACGCCCCAATCCGACCACGAGGCCTTGAAGTGGCGCAGCGAGCCGTTGCGGGATTCGCCGATGCCACGGTAGTCGTAAGTGAGGACATCGAAGCCGTTGGCGAACAGGTAGTCGGCGAAGCGAGCGTAGTGGCGGCAGCGTACGGAGGTGGCGGCGTTGATGATCACCACCGGGCGTGCGGGGTCGGTCCTGATATGGCGCCAGGCGAAGCCGCCCAGGATATGGCCGTCGGCGGCGGGTTCCTTGAAGGGTTCGCTGTGATCGCGTGCAGGCGGGACTGGAGGCAATGGTAAAGAGGCGTCGTTCAAATTCATTGGTTTCTCGACCTCGATCGGTTTCTTGTTTTTTTAGAAACAATTGCTCAGTTTGCCAGCACTTGCGCTGTCATTTGGTGGTTTATCAAATGACGGATTGGATCGCCTGCTTGCGTCGCTCGACCTGGAGCCGGTAGATGCATAACCTTGCACTCTTTCGATTCGACTAGACCATCTTATGACCCGCGATACCCTCGAACACAACCAGATTCCGATCTACCTCGTCACTGTGTTTCTGGCCGTCGTTTTCGGTCTGCTTCCCCTTTCATTCGCCCACGATCTCAGCGCACTGGTCACCCCCGCCATCGCCGTGCTGATGTACGCGATGTTCCTGCAAATACCGTTTCTGGACCTGCGCCAAGGCTTGGGTAACAAGCGCTTCCTGTCGGCATTGCTGCTGGCCAACTTCATCCTGGTGCCCTTGCTGGTGTGGGCGCTGACCCAAAGCCTGGTCGGGCGCCCGGCGTTGCTGGTGGGGGCGTTGTTGGTGTTGCTGACGCCTTGCATCGACTACGTGGTGGTGTTTACGCATATCGGCAAGGGCGATTCGCGGCTGATGCTGGCGGCGACGCCGGTGCTGTTGCTGCTGCAGTTGGCGCTGTTGCCGTTGTACTTGGGGTTGATGCTGGGGCCGCAGTCTGAGGTCGTGGTGGAGGTGGGACCATTTGTCGAAGCATTCCTGTTGTTGATTGTGATGCCGATGATTCTGGCAGTGCTCACGACTTCCCTGGCGCGGCGATCATCTGTCGTCAACGCGTGGAGCAGCGCCTGGGCTTGGCTGCCCGTGCCGGCGATGGCGCTGGTGTTGTTTGTGGTGATCGGTTCGCAAATCACTTCCGTGGTGCGGGATATCAACCTGCTGTTGCCGGTGATTCCGGTGTATATCGGCTTTCTGCTGTTGGCGCCGTTGATGGGTGCGCTGGCGTCGCGGCTGTTTGCGCTCCCGGCCGCAACGGCACGGGCGGTAACATTCAGCGCATCGACGCGCAATTCGTTGGTGGTGCTGCCCTTGGCGCTGGCCCTTCCCGAGGATGTGCGCGGGTTGGCGGCGACGGCGGTGATCCTGCAAACCCTGGTCGAACTGGTCGGGGAGTTGATTTATGTGCGGCTGATCCCGAAGTGGGTGTGGCCCGCAGGTCGGTAGACGCACAAATCTTCCAGTCTGTTCAGGCGCTATTCAGCAGGGCGGTCGGCACCATAAGTCGGCGCCCCTTACCTGACAGGTCAACCGATGGATCACCGCAACCGTTTTCGCCTGGAATCCTCAGGGATTTTCCTCTTCGCTCTATTGTTGTTCACCCTGGGCATCTGGGATCAACAGCCCCAAGGGTTTGATGGGCGATGGGCGCTGTTCCTGCAAGAGATGTTTCGCCATGGCGTGAGCTTTTTCCCGACCACCTATGGCCTGCCCTACGCGGATTATCCCGGCACCGCGACCTTCTTCAGTTATGTATTTGCCAGACTGTTCGGTGCGCCCAACCATCTGGCGAATATCCTGCCGACCGCCCTGGCTTCTGCTGGCGTAGTCGCGGTGATCTATCGCTTGCTGGTGCCTGCGAGCCGGCCGTGGGCACTGCTCACGGTGCTGCTGACGTTGCTCACCACCCAACTGCTCGAAAAGTCCCGCTCGGTATGCCTGGACCAGATGGTGGCGTTGCTCTGTGTAGGCAGTTTCTACCTGCTGCACAGCGGCGGACGCAGGAGGCGGCTTGCGGTGTTCCCGCTGTTTGTCCTGGGTTTTGCGATACGCGGGCCATTGGGGTTGATCGAGGTCTGTGGTGTGGTGTGTGTGTATTGGGCACTGGCCAAGCCTGGCGAGCGTGTGAAACAGGTGCTGATTCACGGCATCGTCGGCGTGGTGCTGCTGGCAGCCTGTTGGTGGCTGCTGGTGAAGCTGGCGCGCATCAGTGGGGGCGACGCGTTTGCCGATGAGGTGTTCAAGATGCAGGTCGGCGGACGCCTGGATGAAGCCGGCGAGCCGTTCTACTTCTATTTCCAGTTGAGTCTGTACCGCTATTTCCCGGTGGTGCCATTGGCGCTGGCCACGATGATTGCCCTGCGTCATCGCTGGCCCGAGCGGTTTGAGGGCGACATGCAACTGGTTGCGCGGCTGGGTGCCTGCGGCTTGATGATCTTGCTCGGGCTGTCGATACCGCACTTCAAGCGCGCTTATTACATCCTGCCCATGGTGCCGATGTTCGCGGCTGTCGCGGCCTATGGGCTGCTCCAGGCGCAAGGCTGGCTCACGGGCGTGCGCCGCTGCTACGAAGCGCTTGTCGTCGCGCTGCCGGCGTTGTGCGTGGTTGCGATCTTTGTGTGTCGGCATGGCTGGCAGAAGCACGGTTACTGGCCGGCTGTTTCACTGCCGTTGCTGATTGGCGGGCTGGTGGTGCTGCAGGTGGCGGCGCTGATCGCCTGGCATCGCGGAGGGCGGTTGGTGTGGCTCAGCCTGATCGCGTTGATGGCGCAGTGGGTGGTGTTGGTCACTGTGGTGGAGCCCTCCAAGGATATGCAGTTCGATACTCGGAAGTTTGTCGGCCAGGTGGAGGCGTTGCGTGCCGCGCAACCGGGACCGCTGGTGTTTATCAATCTCGGCCGAGACACCTGGGCGGTGCGCTACATGATGAACCTGGACCATGATGAGCAACCGATCTTTATCGAAGGCAGCGAAATTGAGCGACTGGGAACTTTGCCTCGACCCGCCTGGGCAATTGTGTCGCGCAAGGAAACCGCGTTGCTGCAAGGAACGCCTCTGGAGAAGCAGACGCCAAGGTTTGAAGGGCGGCTGAACGACAATCCGCTGATGGTGTTCTTGTTGAAGTAATAGAGGTCGTTCGTTTCGGGGTGGCGTAGGCCGCCCCTGGACAACGCAATAAACGACAGACAACAAAAAACCCGCACTAGGCGGGTTTTTGTGTGTTTCAAATGACGTTTGCACCACTTGAAACTGAATAGTGGTGCCCAGAGACGGAATCGAACCGCCGACACGGGCATCAGTGCCGTAAACCCAATGAAATCAAGGGGTTCAGGCCCCTTCGATGTCGTGAAGTGTACCCGTCCTGTGTACTCATATCAATGACCACACCACTCATGCGCCCCCAAGAGGCTCTTTACGAAACAGGGCGACCATTGGATTCGTATAGGGCCTTATCCAACTGAAGTCGAGATGCCTTTCTCAGCTAAACTTTATATCACCGATTACATCATTAGGCGTTATCAACGGCATTTCCGGGAGAACTGGAGAGACCCTTGAAACAGAGTTTGCGATAGCCCCGAGCTGCTGCATGCAGATATGTGCATACTCTAAAGAATCCCAAGAGTCCGAAGTGTTTTCCATGATGTTTTTTAGCCGCGCAAATCCTAACTCAGGATCCTGAAAATACTGCCCCGTGACACGCTCTTTAGTCAGCTGGGCCGGATCACCTGGGAGTGGTAGCTTTATCGCTGGCAATAGTTCCCCATGTGGCATCTCAAAAGTGCGAGTGACGGCAAACAATGTTCTGCCCGCGTTTGCTAAGGGAGCCACATGGACTACTAAATCTCTGTAGGCTCCAAGCTCAAAAAGCCATTGACCCGACTCAGCTGAGGCTCGTAGCTCTTTACCTGCGGGGTCTGTAGGCGGTAATCGCTTCCACCTTTTCAAGAGCCCACTCAGAGTAGTTATTTTGGGAGCATCAGGATCCAAAGGTTTTATCACCACCTCAGAATAAAATTCCGACAAGTAATCTCTAAGTACGCAAGCATCGACAAGAAAGGACTGCAATGCCAGATAGCACAAAGAAGTATATCCATCAAGAAACTGCTTGTCGGGCAAAAATGGCTTCTCACGCAGACGACTATTTAATTGTTGTTCGTAGACCTCTGAAAGCTGCCGAAGCCTCCACTCGCAGGCTCTAAGCTGATGTGCAATTCGCGAAGCTATATCGCAAAGTAATCCACTGCGTTGCTTAAACGCTGAATGAGCTATAAACGACCACTTATTACATTGATCATTGCATAACCATAATGGGTGTCCAGCAATATTCAATGATCGCCACTGTGGCGGATTCAGACCGCTAACCTCGTCACTTGTAGTATAAAAGTCGCACCCAATAACTTTGAGACCCAGGCTTTTAACCTCTGAATATAAGCTCCCAAAGCTTTTCAAGGTAATAACAAGACCTCGATCGCTAACCATTTTCGGGCGACAAGTTGTCTTAGGATCACCGCCACTGAGAATTCGAACACCGCCCTGCAAATGAAGCTCTCGCAGCACCATAGGCCATTCCATTTAGCCGCCCTCTGTAGTTGCGTCAGGTTAATCTTGGAAATCTTGCACTTACCACTACTCGTGTCAAACGCTCACATTCCCCACTGTACGAATAGACGCGGCGCGTTCTGAGTCGAGCCTGAGCAAATGAGTGCATCTGGTGCTGCTCCACAGCCCTTGTAAACCGTGGCCTCCAAAACCCCTCACTTTACCCGGAACGACACCCCGTCGGACCGAGAACTGATGAGGGCAACGAAATGATGTACCCCGATGAGTACCTGGACTACGAACGATGGGCCAACAAGCGCCGTAACGACCCGACACTCTTCTTTGATGCCTGCAAGGCCGCTCAGTGGACCCCGCCGGAGACTGAAGGAGAATCTGAAGCCGTATCGGGAGAAGCAGCAACGAAGAAACTTGCCAAAGCAAATCCCCAGCGAGGCAGGTCAAAGAAGAGCACAACAAACTCGGTCGCTCACTATATGAGCCTCTTGAGCTTTGAAAGACCTCGTTGGCTGGATAGCATCATCTACGGTTCAACCGTGACAGCCGCTGGTGTGAGCGCAGGTAAGCTCAATGTGCGGCCCGATACGGTCATTGCAGCAATGCACCTCAAGACCATTTCAACGGCAGCTATACAGACCGCGATGATTTCTGAGCGGACAGCGCAAACGGTCGCGAAAGCAGCACGACACGCAATACACGGAGTCGCCTGCCACTTGGATCGCTACCCAGCAACCAGAGCAAAACTGGATCTTGAGCTGAGCTACGAGCTTGGCCGCTGATTAAACGCAGGGAATAGAAAGGCAGTCTCAAGGGCCGCTGAGCATCTGAAAGTCAAGACCTCGACTCGTAATGATAATCGCTGGTGGACGTACGGGCAGCTTACTGAGGGGGATGATAGTTGTGATAACAACATTCTTTCACCAAGCTCTCCTCTGAGAACCTTAGCGAGTCAGCAACCGGAACCCGTATACCCCCACTATAAGCCGAGGGAGACTTAAAGTTATCCCTTGAGGAACTCTCCCTGCTCTTTAGCTCCGCTCACCGGTTTCTCTCTGGTGGAGATCAGCAATGACCAACAATCATGCCCTTCTCTCGGCTGGTCGCTAAGCCTTACCGAAGTACACGCCCGTCGCTGGGCATTCATCCCATCCAGTCTTTCTGATAGCGCCTTTCATGCCACACCGGTTCCCTTGTCTGGGGTCTGGATGACCGGCTGTGGGTGCGACCTGAAGGGCGCTACCAAAAGGAAAACAGACAATGAACATCACAAATACCACTCCCACCACGTACACAACTACGTCCGTCTTTGAAAGGATCGTCACCACTGGGTCAGTCGCAGCAACGACCCTCAATGGCTTTCCCGGTATGTCCTCTTTGGAGATTGCAGAAATCACCGGCAAGCGTCATGCCCACGTCCTTCGGGACATCCGAAAGATGCTCGATGAGCTGGGCCATGCTGACGTTAACGGGTCCAGATTTGGGTCGGTTGATTTCGTCGAGTCCACTTACCGCGACTCCAAAGGTCAGGCACGACCTCTAACCGTCCTTGCGAAAGAACTGACATTTACTCTGCTGTCTCGATATTCGTTCAAGCTCACCAATCTGATCGTGAAGCGCTGGCTGGAACTTGAAGGGACAGGCTTTGAGCGGGTGTCAGTACAAGCCGCTGTCATTCATCTGGTCGAGCGAGAGAAGGACAATCGCCGGGCTGCACTCAAGCAAATCAACAAAGGCAAGACTCCTCGGCAGCTCACGAAGCAAGAGAAGGTAATGCAGGGGCACTTGAGGGCCGCTCGGAGATTCGAGAAAGAGAATCTCATGAGATTTCGTTAGGACCTGCCCGGCCTTGGAAGAACGAGTGACGAGAATCTGGGGCAAATTTTGGAGACACCATCTCAATAGATTTTCCACTGTGATTCCCCCATGCCACCAGTGGGGTGGGGGTCCTTATCATCGTGCGCCCATGCGCGCCTCTGGATGACAACTCGATGATGGGGCCAGGGATTGCTCACCGCCTCGATGGTCCTTCGTAGTCGCTCTCCTCCCTCTGACTGGGCAGGTCGAAGGGCGTCACCATGCGTGGTCCTTTGAGTATGCCTCAGCGACCACGACTCAATACCTGTGCGAGTGTGGTTGTT
Source organism: Pseudomonas extremorientalis (assembly GCF_024584605.1). Lineage (NCBI taxonomy): Bacteria > Pseudomonadati > Pseudomonadota > Gammaproteobacteria > Pseudomonadales > Pseudomonadaceae > Pseudomonas > Pseudomonas extremorientalis. The sequence continues at coordinate 381,861 of NZ_CP089519.1, forward strand.
TGGGCTGTGTTGACCACCATAACGACTACATCTATAGTGACCACACCTTAACGACCGCAGGACGCCTTTCGATGTTCATCCGTGCTTACCTCCGAGCCTCTACCACTGACCAAGACGCTCACCGGGCTAAGGACCAGCTCACGGCCTTCGCACAGGATCATGGGCAGCGGGTAGCGGCCTACTACATCGAGAATGAGAGCGGAACCACCCTCAAGCGCCCTGAGCTGTTCAGGCTTCTGTCAGACGCACATCCCGGAGATGTTCTCTTGGTCGAACAGGTAGACCGTCTCTCGCGCCTTACAGAGGCTGACTGGCAGAAGCTCAGGGGGATTATCAAGGACAAGGAGGTCCGTGTGGTCTCGCTCGATTTGCCTACCTCGCATCAGTTCATGGCGCAGGGCAGCACAGCGCTGGATACCTTCACCTCTCGGATGCTTGGGGCTATCAACGATATGCTCTTGGACATGCTCGCAGCGGTTGCACGTAAGGACTATGAGGACCGTCGCCGTCGTCAGATGGATGGCATCAAAAAGGCTCAGGGGCAAGGTGCCTACAAGGGGCGTGGAGTCGATCAGAACAAGCATCAGCGCATTCTGGATTGTTTGAGTAAGGGCATGGGGCTGCGGGAAACCTCAAGGGCTACGGGAGCCAGCACTGCAACTGTTCAGCGGGCCATGAAGCTGAATGCGGTTACATCTGACGGCTAGCACCGGGAGCAGTTCTTCAGCTACCCCTATCTGTAAACGTTAAAGCGTTCAGGCAGAACCCTCGTTCGGCTCACGACCATCTGAGTGAAGCTCCGAAAGAAGCCGTACTCCAAGCATCCTGCGGCGAGAAATGCTATTTGCCTTAGCGAAGAGCTTTCCTTTTTCTACTTCGTATGTGGTCAGTTCATTTGATATGTAGTCGTCCAAGGCCTTAAGCCAGTGACCATGATTGCAGAAAGAGAAAGCTTTCCCCCAGCCAAGGATGACTCGATCAAGATTTTGTAATGCGCCGGAATATGTCGCTTTCGGAGAAATTTTTCCTGCCTCCACGCTGAATTTCATTACCCTAAGAGATGTCTCCAGCTCAGACCTTATTCGCTTCTTGAATTTTTCTCTTGTGGCCTTCGATGGCTGCATTAAAGCTGGTGAAACATAGCAACCCAAAAAATCAAAGCCATCGGAGGTCCACCCTCTTGAAGCTTTGTCACTTGTTGTCGACGGCGAATAGGCATTAAGTGAAAGCTTTTCGAGTTCAACCTGCGCTTTGTTGAATGCTCGGTCTACAGAGCCCATATCCTTTCCGAGAATAAGGAAGTCATCGATATAGCGCAGACAAATGACCCCTCCAGTGTTCATAGTTTTGTCGAAGTCGTGCAGGTACAAATTTGCTATGAGAGGCGACAAGGGGGAGCCTTGAGCCACCCCTTCCACTCCGAGGGGGAACAATTCATCGAGACCCTGCCGCCGTAGCGCATCAATGTTCGCGAGGTCTGTAGTGATTGCCGCTCGGAGCAAGTTTATGGTGTCCGGGCATTTGATGTGAGGCGCTAACAACTCCATCACGCGGACCTTGTCGACTCTCGTAAAGAATTCTGCGATATCCGATCGGATATGAAAGGCAGCCCCTTGTGAAATAGCATCTCTGGCGTCCATTAGCGCCATTGCAACTTTTTTGCTTGGAATACCGCCATAACTCGTTGGCGTAGCCAGCGCGTTCTTTACAAACTTGATGCGCGTCTGCAAGGCGTCGAGCAAGGCTCTCTGAACGATTCGGTTAGGTATAGGAGAAAGCACAATAGGTCGAGATTTGCCATTGGTCTTGGTCTTTGCCACGCCCGTCTGCTGCTTGAAGGTAAACGTCTTATTGGATAGCTCGCGCTGAATGTCAGACAGAGACTTGGGGAGTCGCCCGTCGAAATCCTTTGCTTCATTTCGGATAAGTTCGGACGTAGACGATAGGGCGCTACTCCTAACCTTCCTCCAGGCTGAGTGAAGCGACTCCATGCTGTAAATCTTGCGGTATAGCGGCGTGGTCAAAACAGCTCCTTGTTTGTTGGGAGACACCAGTAAACTCTCACCCAACCGCTACAGAGGACCTTCAACCATCGGGGCACCTTGAAGCCTTAACGGCGATCTTGGTCGCGACCCTCACAGCAACCTCGGAAGAGAGATGGCTGGCGTCTGTCAAACTGGGTTCAGTGCTGTGAGGCGGCTGCACCAGCAAGCAGGCGAGGCTGACCGCAGTCACGAATATTCGCGATGCGGCGTGCGCCAAGTTGGCACGTTTTTGCATGAAAGCATGATTTCCTCCAGAAACTCCGCCAAGACACGATTAATCGCAGCTTTTTAGATATCACTGTGAATCCCGCCCCATGCGCCAAATTGGCACGTTTTTGCATGAGCGCCCGATGGTCCCCAAAGATCCCGCCGAGGCACAAATCGTACCTTTTTGGGTTTTGCGGTCAAGCTCGCGCCATGCGGATACACATCGAACACCGCCCTGAAAATAAAGCTGCTAACCGTCTGGTGACCCCAATGTACAGACAGAGATACGGTTATTGCCGCAGCAGTTGGGTGACGCTCTTTACCATCGGGGCACCTTGAAGCCTTAACGGCGATCTTGGTCGCGACCCTCACAGCAACCTCGGAAGAGAGATGGCTGGCGTCTGTCAAACTGGGTTCAGTGCTGTGAGGCGGCTGCACCAGCAAGCAGGCGAGGCAGGTCGATGTTACCAAACGATGCGACAAAAGCTACTGTATTCACATGCCTACCGTTCTGCCGTTCAAGGGCACCTTTTTTTCAATCGCTAAGCTTGTTCAGGCAGAAGACCTGCAAGGATCGCAATGTGTGGCAAGCGGGCCAACTGCTCTTGTTGGGTCTTGAGCAAGTGACGCTCACCATAACTTCTGCTCACTGAGCCATCGTCATGACCCGTGATTGCGTCGTGTATTTCTTCTGGGATGCCTGCCTCTCGACACATGGTCTTGAAGCTATGACGGAAGCCGTGGGAAGGGCTCACAGGCGTCTCAAGCTCAGCGACCTCGCGAAGGTACACGCCCCAGCGTTTACCGAAGTTGTGTCCATACCAGCCCGTAGGGTTTGGCTTGAGGGCCGGAAAGAGTTGTCCAGATGCGGGCAGGCTCTCGACGTACTCAATGAAACCAAGGTCTATCAGGTCCTGATGGATGAAAACCAAGCGATGGCTACCTTTGGTCTTCAGGGTCCTGTCGTCGTCTGCGCCATCCTCGGACACACTAAGAAGGTCCAGATGCCATATACCGTCTTCAGACTTACAGACCTCGCTGGCCTTCATTTGAGCGATCTCCTCTCTTCGCGCACCTGTGTAGCAGAGCAGGAGAGGTAGCCACTTCCAAGCCTCTCCAAACGATGCCCGAGGAGCGATCCATTCACCCTTGAAGAGCGGGCTTGAGAAGACCTGAATGAGTTCCGCTTGGGTGTAGCCTTTGCGAGTGGCGGTGCGTGATTGCTTGGCGCTCGCTTTGCGCAGGGACTTTGTGATGCCTGAGGCGACCACTGGGTTCTCTGTGATGTATTCCATCTGCACTGCGTAGGCCAGGACTGAAGAAAGACCCATCAGCTTGTTCTTGATCGTTGCGCTACTCAGCAGGGGCAAATCATGCTGCTTCGCTCGGGCAATCTGCTCGTAAGCGTTGAGCCCTTTGAGGCCCTCGCCCTTAGAAGGCATTTGGCGGAGCAGGTTGTAGAACTCTTCAATCGTCCTGCGTTTGATTTGCTTTACTGGGAGGTCGCCCAGCAGCTCTATGAATCGCACGATTGTGGTCTGATATTCCCCAGCGGTCTTCTCAACGTCACGCTTCCCATCGCCCATGTGACGATGATTCCGAGCCCAGTACTCGAAGACCACCGAAAGGGTCTCGCTTGGGCCCTCTGCCTTGGCCTTGTCGATGCTCAAGGGGGCTTCGTGGGGTAGCTCAAAGACCGCAGAGTAATCGCCGTAGTGGCGCTTGTAGGCAATCTCGGACAGCTCCAGATGCTGCGCCAAAAAAGCTTCGTACAGATACTTGTGGAAAGGCGTGCCGGGCAAAGGCATTGGTAGTGAAACCTTCGCCAGCTCATCGGCTACCGTTTGATCGAGGCGCTGTCGAGCACGCGACTCCAGACCTTCGGGGGCAAGTAGGGCTTTCGGGGTTCTGACGCTGAAATGATCACGCAGGGTCTCGTGGCCCACATCTTCCGAGCCAATGAGATATCCCTCAAATCGTCCAGTTGATTCCATGTAGTCAAGCTCATCCTTCGCCCATCTTGCAGCGAGCTGGATGGCGTCTTGAAGGGTAGGGGTGTGAGTGCCGGAAAGCTGGAGACGGGTGTTCAAGAAGAACTGTTCTGATTGACCCCATGCGGCAGCGAAGAGGGTCTTTGCTTCTCGCGCATCTTTGGTGCCCAGGGTGCGCTTATAGGTCTCGCCTGCATTAGGAAGGAGCGGCCTAATGTCCTTAGGGATACGGCGGCGAATGTAGTAAGTCCCGGTGCGGGGATCTTTCCAAGGTTGTGCCATAAAGCCCATCGTGTACCCGCCGTGTGTACTCATGCGTGACGGGTTACAGCAACTCCAGATAGTAAAAACCCCCGAGACCTTGCGGAATCAGGGGCTTTCGGTATTTGGTGCCCAGAGACGGAATCGAACCGCCGACACGGGGATTTTCAATCCCCTGCTCTACCGACTGAGCTATCTGGGCAACGGGGCGCATTAAACGGGTTTTTCAGGGGGTCGTCAAGCAAGTTTTCGAAAAATATTTAATTATTACCGTCGCTTACGTGCCGGCCCCGGTTTTTGATCAATTATTGAGCAGGCGGCACGTAGCCGTCGGCCTTGGCGTATTCCTCGCCGGAAAAGAACTTGTCCATCTCGCCCGCCAGGTATTTGCGATCTTCGGCGTTCATCATGTTCAGGCGTTTTTCGTTGATCAGCAGGGTCTGGTGTTTCAACCAGTCGCCCCAGGCTTTGGCCGAGACATGTTCGAAAATGTCCTGGCCCTTGGCGCCTGGATACGGAGGGCGTTCCAGGCCGGGCAATTCTTCTTTGTACTTGCGGCACATGATGGTGCGGGTCATGACGACACTCCTGCATTCAATACGTCGGCCGCGCGTTTCAGCAGTTTTTTTACCGGGGCGGCAAGGCCCAGGCGCGGCGGGGTGGCGAGGTTATACCAGAGCCAGTCGGCCTCGGCCACGTGATGGGCGGTTTCCTCGACCTGGATCAGCCAGGGTTCGATGGCGAGCTGGAAGTGGCTGAAGGTGTGGATCAACCCCGGCAGCGCCTGTTGGTTGCCCAGTTCCAGCGCATGCTGGTGGGCCAGGTGTTCCAGGTCTTGCAGGTCATCCAGCTCCGGCAAACTCCACAGGCCGCCCCACAGCCCGGTGGAAGGACGACGGTAAAGCAGGATCGCGCCCTCGGCATTCGCCAGCATCGGCATCAGCGTGCGCTTTTGCGGGACGGTCTTGCGCGGCTTGGGGACCGGATAGCGCGTCTCCAGGCCGAGCATGTGGGCTTCGCAATGTTTTTCCAGCGGGCACAGCAGGCAACTGGGTTTGCTGCGGGTGCAGAGGGTGGCGCCCATGTCCATCATCGCCTGGGTGTAGGCGTTGACGCGGGTCTGGGGCGTGAAGCGCTCTGCGGTGGCCCACAGCTGCTTGGCCACCTTGGGTTCGCCGGGGTAGCCCTCCTGTGCGGTAAACCGCGCCAGCACACGCTTGACGTTGCCGTCGAGGATTGGCGCACGCAGGCCCATGCTCAGGCTGGCAATCGCGCCGGCGGTGGACAGGCCGATACCGGGCAGCTCGGTGAGCTTTTCGACATCCCTGGGAAACTCGCCACCGTACTCGGCCACGACAATCTTCGCGGTCTTTTGCAGGTTGCGCGCCCGGGTGTAGTAACCCAGGCCGGTCCACAGGTGCAGCACTTCATCTTCCGGCGCGGCGGCCAAGGCTTCGACCGTTGGCAATGACGCCATGAAGCGGTCGAAGTAATTGAGCACCGTGCTGACCTGGGTCTGCTGCAGCATGATCTCCGAGACCCACACCCGATAAGGCGTGATGCCCTGTTGCCAGGGCAGGTCATGGCGACCGTGGCGGTCGTACCAATTGAGCACGGCCTCTGAAAACTGCTCGTTTCTCATCGCTTGAACAGGCCCTTCAATGCATCTTTCAACTGCGGGTTCACCTTGTCGAGCTTCTCTTCCAGCTTGTCGCTGAGCTTGTTGCCGGCCGCCTTGATGGCGACCTGGGTCAAGCCGTCCTTGTCCAGGCGGCAGGCCTTGGCGCCCAGCTCCAGCGGGCCACGGCAGCGCAGCGGCACTTCGATGCCCTGGAAGTTGGAGCCGACCTGGCAGGCAGGGTCCGGCGTTTCGCGCTGGTCGCCCTCGACAATGATGCCGACGCGGTAGTCCATGCCCAGCACGCGCAAGTCCACATCACCGTTACCGTTGACGGTCAGGCCCGGGATGCGCACTTTCAGGTCAGGGTTGCTGGCCACACCGTTACGCAAGGTCAGGTTGCCTTTCAGCTCCTGGAACGGCGTGTCCTTGCCTGGCGGCGTGCTGCTCAGCGTCTTGCGGTTGAGCAGGGCAATGCCGGTGCACAGTTGTTGCTCAAGGTTGGCGTTGAGCAGCACGCCGTTGTTGATCACGAAACTGGCGGTGCCGTTGAGGCTGTCGATCAGGGCTTTCTGGCTGTTGCCGCGGCCTGTGAGGTTGCTGTCCAGGGTGATCTGGCCCTTCACCGGCGGGTTCTGCCCTTGGGCCTGCAGGATGCGCTCGACCGGCACCTGCTTGATCCGGCTCTGCAACGCCAGCACCGGAATATCCTGACGCACATCGAGGCTGCCGTTGGCCTGGAAGGTGCCGTTGTAGAGACCGCCGCTCAAGGTGTCGAGCTTGAGTTGGCCGTCGAGGCCGGACGCTTTGAGCGCCGCATTCTGGATCGGCAATTTGCTCAGGGTCAGTTGACCGAAGGCGAGGTCGGCATCCACGTCCAGCGTGCGCAGGCGCGTCAATGGCAGCAGCTTGTCGGTGCTCCAGGCGCCTTTGGTCGGCGCATCGGGCAATGGCGTGGTGCCGCCGGCGGCCATTGCGCCGGCTTCGCTGTTCTGCACCTCGGCCTGGCGTGCGGCGCTTGCACCCTTGGCGGATTCGGACTTGGCCGGCAGGTAGTTGTCGGCGTTGAATGTATCGCCCTTGAGCTGCACACGCAGGGACTGTTTGGCGAAATCGTCCACCGCCAGGCGACCGGTGAAGGTGCTGCCGTCGAGTTTCAGGTTCAGGTCTTCCAGCGCCAGGCTGGTCGGGGTGCCCTTGAGGCGGCTGACCAGTTCGACCTTGCTCAGGCTGCCCTCGGCCATCGGTGGCAGGGGGTGGCCGACGCTGTCGAGGAACTTGGCCAGGTCGAACTGGGCAATGGACAGGGCGCCGCTGAGCTGCGGGGTCTTGTCCAGGTCGTTGACCTTAAGCTCGCCCAAGGCGCGCAACTGGTTGGCCGAGAGCTTCAGGTTGGTCCATTCGGCGATATTGGCCGCCTGGTCCACCAGCAGTTGGCCCTGGGTGGAGAAGGTCACGGTCTTGCCTTGCAGCGGTTCGCCCGTGGCTTCGCCGGTGATCTTCATGTCTTCCAGCTGATAACGCTTGAGGGCGCGCTGGATGCGCAGGTTGCCGTTGAGTTCGGTCTTGACGCGCATCACCGGCTGGTTGGTGCCGAAGAAGGCAGTGAGCTTCACCGGAATACTGGCGCCTTCGTGCACGGCGCCGGCGCTCAGCTGGATGCTTTCGGCGCTGAACTGCTTGCCGGTCTGCTCGTCGTTGTATTCGATGCGGGCGTTGTTGATGGTCAGGCTGTCGATGTCCAGCCGGATAGGTTTCGAGGGTTTCTCCGGCTCGGGCTCGGCGGCCTGTTCCGCGGCAGCGGGTGCGCTGGCGCTCGGCTCATTGGCGCTCTTGCCGATGTCTTCCCAATCGCCATGGCCTTGTTTGTCGCGGTTCAGGCGCAGGTTGAGGCCTTCGACACGCACATCGCTCATCTGCACTTCACGACGCAGCAGCGGTAAAACCCGTACCGACAGGCCGAGCATCTGCAAGTCGGCGAACGGTTTGGTCGGGTTGGTCAGGGTCGCCACGCTGGCTTCGTGCAGTTCCAGCCCGAGCCAGGGGAACAGGCTCCAGCCGATATCGCCATTGAGCGTCAGCTCGATGTGGGCCTTGTCGCGGGCAATCTGGCGGATCTCATCTTTATAGTCGTTGGGATCGAAGAGGTGGGTCAGGGCGAAGCCCAGGGCCACAATGATCAGCAACAGCCCGAGAAGTACCAGACCCAGGATTTTGCCGAACGCTTTCATGGGCGAGTCCTTGTATGTCGATTTCAAAATTTAGCCGCAGAGTATAACGCCCGACGGCCTGCGTCAGTGCCCCGATCGTTACATTGTATCCAGGGGCCGGGAAACGGGTTTTTGACGTCAAACAAAGCAGATTTCCTGAAAAAGGTGATGGCAGTTTGGTTTTTCTGTCATCCACAGATGCTAATCTCTGCATGTTCGTCCGCCTTCTGCGACTTAACGTCGCGCCTAAAACGGAGCTTCACTCAACAAAACGGCCGCGCTTTGCGTGCAAGGCCGAGGGAGAGAGCGCCTGACGGACACATACTAACAACTGGGGGAAACACCAATGAGCACTAGCACTGCGGCAGCTTCATCTGCCGCGCAGCCTGCGTTCCTGTCCAAGGAACGCATTATCGCCAAGCCCGGCTTCAACCGCTGGCTGGTTCCGCCGGCCGCCTTGGCCATCCACCTGTGCATCGGCATGGCCTACGGCTTCTCGGTGTTCTGGCTGCCACTGTCTAAAGCGCTGGGTATCACCAAACCGGTCGCCTGCGCGCCGGACATGAGCTTTATCGCTCAAGTCTTTTCGTCCCAATGCGACTGGCCCATCTCCATGCTGGGCTGGATCTACACGCTGTTCTTCATCTTCCTGGGCTGCTCGGCAGCGATCTGGGGCGGCTGGCTGGAACATGCCGGGCCACGCAAGGCGGGCGTTGTTTCGGCGCTGTGCTGGTGTGGCGGCCTGTTGATTTCGGCGTTGGGGATCTATACCCACCAGATCTGGCTGATGTGGATCGGCTCCGGGGTCATTGGCGGTATCGGCCTGGGCCTGGGCTATATCTCGCCCGTGTCGACCCTGATCAAGTGGTTCCCGGACAAGCGCGGGATGGCCACCGGCATGGCGATCATGGGCTTCGGCGGTGGCGCGATGGTGGGTGCCCCGTTGGCAGCGGCATTGATGGGTCACTTTGCTACGCCCACCAGCGTGGGCGTGTGGCAGAGCTTCCTGGTGATGGCCGCGATCTACTTCGTGTTCATGATCGGTGGCGCCTTGTCCTACCGCGTCCCTCCGACCGGCTGGAAGCCTGAAGGCTGGACCGCGCCGGCGAAAAAAGCCAGCAATGCAATGATCACCCACCGTCACGTACACGTGAACGTGGCGTGGAAAACCCCGCAATTCCGCCTGGTATGGCTGGTGCTGTGCCTGAACGTGTCCGCCGGTATCGGCATCCTCGGCATGGCTTCGCCCCTGCTGCAGGAAGTGTTCGGCGGCAAGTTGCTGGGTGTGGATGTGCCATTCGGCCAGCTGGACACCGGTCAACTGGCCTCCATCGCCGCCATTGCGGCGGGCTTCACTGGCCTGTTGAGCCTGTTCAACATCGGTGGCCGGTTCTTCTGGGCGTCGTTCTCCGACTACCTGGGCCGTAAAAACACCTACTTCGTGTTCTTCGCCCTGGGCTTTGCCCTGTACGCGCTGATCCCGAACCTGGGGCACCTGGGCAACGTGGCGCTGTTCGTGGCGGCGTTCTGCATCATCCTGTCGATGTATGGCGGTGGTTTTGCGACCGTCCCGGCCTACCTGGCCGACCTGTTCGGTACGCAAATGGTCGGCGCGATCCACGGTCGCCTGTTGACCGCCTGGGCGGCGGCTGGCGTGTTGGGCCCGGTGTTGGTGAACTACCTGCGTGAGTATCAACTGAGCATCGGCGTTGAACGCGCTGCGGCCTATGACATCACGTTGTACATCCTCGCTGGCCTGCTGGTGCTGGGCTTCATCTGCAACCTGCTGGTCCGCCCGGTGGCGGACAAGTACTTCATGACCGACGCCGAACTGGCCGCCGAACAGGCGCTGGGCCATGACAAAGGCGCGGATGCCACCACTTCCCTGGAGTGGAAAGCAGCCCCGGGCACCGTGCCATTGGCGATCGCTGCCTGGCTGGTGGTGGGTATTCCGTTGGCGTGGGGTGTGTGGGTGACCCTGCAGAAGACCGCAGTCCTGTTCCACTAACACCGCAAAAATTTTGTGGGCGCGGTTCCTGTGGGAGCCGGGCTTGCCCGCGATGGCATCACCTCGGTGCAACTGAAACGCCGAGGTGCCTGCATCGCAGGCAAGCCAGCTCCACAAAAGCTGGTTCTCACATGTATGCACATGTCTATCCCCGACACTCCATCAGTCTTATCCCCTCCGATGTTTCTGTTTGGCGCCCGCGCCCCTATAATGGCTGCCTTTTTCGCCCAATGATTTTGCGGAGCTGGTGATGGCCGAACGTAAGGCGTCCGTCGAGCGCGACACTCTGGAAACCCAGATCAAAGCCTCGATCAACCTGGATGGCACCGGAAAGGCCCGATTTGATATCGGTGTACCTTTTCTTGAGCACATGCTGGACCAGATCGCCCGTCACGGGCTGATCGACCTGGATATCGTCAGCAAGGGCGACCTGCATATCGACGACCACCACACGGTGGAAGACGTCGGTATCACCCTCGGCCAGGCGTTTGCCAAGGCCATCGGCGACAAGAAAGGCATCCGTCGCTACGGCCATGCCTATGTCCCGCTGGACGAAGCGCTGTCGCGTGTGGTCATCGACTTCTCCGGCCGTCCAGGCCTGCAGATGCACGTGCCCTACACCCGCGCCACCGTGGGCGGCTTCGACGTCGACCTGTTCCAGGAGTTCTTCCAGGGGTTCGTCAACCACGCGCTTGTCAGCCTGCACATCGACAACCTGCGCGGCACCAACACCCACCACCAGATCGAAACCGTGTTCAAGGCTTTCGGCCGCGCCCTGCGCATGGCTGTGGAGCTGGATGAGCGCATGGCCGGGCAAATGCCATCGACCAAGGGCGTCCTGTAATGCAGACGGTCGCGGTTATCGATTACGGCATGGGTAACCTGCACTCGGTGGCCAAGGCCCTCGAGCACGTAGGGGCCGGCAAGGTACTGATCACCAGCGATGCCAACGTGATTCGCGAAGCCGATCGCGTGGTGTTTCCCGGCGTCGGCGCGATTCGCGATTGCATGGCCGAGATTCGCCGCCTGGGCTTTGACAGCCTGGTGCGCGAAGTCAGCCAGGACCGTCCCTTCCTCGGCATCTGCGTGGGCATGCAAGCCTTGCTCGACCGCAGTGAAGAGAATGAGGGCGTCGACTGCATCGGCCTGTTCCCTGGGCAAGTGAAGTTCTTCGGCAAAGACCTGCATGAAGACGGCGCTCACCTGAAAGTCCCGCACATGGGCTGGAACGAAGTCAGCCAGGCGGTGGATCACCCGCTGTGGCACGACATTCCGGACATGGCGCGCTTCTACTTCGTGCACAGCTACTACATTGCCGCCGGCAAGCCGGGCCAGGTGGTGGGTGGCGGGCACTACGGCGTCGACTTCGCCGCTGCGTTGGCCGAAGGCTCGCGGTTTGCCGTGCAGTTCCACCCGGAGAAGAGCCATACCCATGGCCTGCAATTGCTGCAGAACTTCGCCGCCTGGGACGGGCGCTGGTAATGGCCAGGAAGCCGAAGCAGCCGGTCTTGAACCTCACGCCTGAACAGGAGAGTGAGGCTACCCTCAAGATCAAGCGTTTCATGGAAGATCGCTTCGAGCTCAAGCTGGGGTCGTTCGAGGTCGCCGAGATCCTCGAACTGTTCACCACCGAAGTGGCTCCGCACTATTACAACAGGGCGATTTTCGACGCGCAGACGCTCCTTAAAGAAAGGTTCGAAAGCATCGAAAGCGACCTGTGGTCGCTTGAGAAACCCTGATTTCCCAAGCATTGCTGAATATCGAATAAGGTTTGCCAGATGCTGATTATCCCCGCTATCGATCTCAAGGACGGTGCCTGCGTACGTCTGCGCCAAGGCCGCATGGAAGACTCCACCGTGTTCTCCGATGACCCGGTGAGCATGGCCGCCAAATGGGTGGAAGGGGGCTGCCGTCGTCTGCATCTGGTGGACTTGAACGGCGCCTTCGAAGGCCAGCCGGTGAACGGTGAAGTGGTCACCGCCATTGCCAAGCGTTACCCGAACCTGCCGATCCAGATCGGTGGCGGTATCCGCTCCCTGGAAACCATCGAGCACTACGTCAAGGCCGGCGTGAGCTACGTGATCATCGGCACCAAGGCGGTGAAAGACCCGGCGTTCGTCGCCGAAGCCTGCCGCGCGTTCCCGGGCAAAGTGATCGTGGGCCTGGACGCCAAGGACGGTTTCGTCGCCACCGACGGCTGGGCTGAAATCAGCACGGTGCAGGTGATAGACCTGGCCAGGCAGTTCGAAGCCGACGGCGTCTCCGCCATCGTTTATACCGACATCGCCAAAGACGGCATGATGCAGGGCTGCAACGTGCCATTCACCGCTGCGCTGGCGGCCGCCACGAAGATCCCGGTAATCGCTTCCGGCGGCATCCACAACCTGGGCGACATCAAGTCGCTGCTGGACGCCAAGGCGCCCGGCATCATCGGCGCCATCACCGGCCGTGCGATCTACGAAGGGACCCTGGACGTCGCTGAAGCCCAGGCTTACTGCGATGCCTACAACGGCTGAGGACTGATCATGGCGCTGGCCAAACGCATCATCCCTTGCCTGGACGTCGACAACGGTCGCGTGGTCAAGGGCGTCAAGTTCGAGAACATCCGCGACGCCGGTGACCCGGTGGAAATTGCCCGTCGCTACGATGAGCAAGGTGCCGACGAGATTACCTTTCTCGACATCACCGCCAGTGTCGACGGCCGCGATACCACGTTGCATACCGTCGAGCGCATGGCCAGCCAGGTCTTCATCCCGCTGACCGTGGGCGGTGGCGTGCGCACTGTGCAAGACATCCGCAACCTGCTCAACGCCGGCGCGGACAAGGTCTCGATCAACACGGCGGCGGTGTTCAACCCGGAGTTCGTGGGCGAGGCCGCACAGCACTTCGGCTCGCAATGTATCGTGGTCGCCATCGACGCCAAGAAAGTCTCCGGCCCGGGCGAAACCCCGCGCTGGGAAATCTTCACCCACGGCGGTCGCAAGCCGACCGGTCTGGACGCGGTGGAGTGGGCGATGAAGATGGAAGGCCTGGGTGCCGGTGAAATCCTGCTGACCAGCATGGACCAGGACGGCATGAAAAACGGTTTCGACCTGGGCGTGACCCGGGCCATCAGCGATGCGTTGGGCATCCCGGTGATCGCTTCCGGCGGCGTCGGCAACCTGCAGCACCTGGCCGACGGCGTGATCGAAGGCCACGCCAGCGCGGTACTGGCGGCGAGTATTTTCCACTTTGGCGAATACACCGTTCCCGAGGCCAAGGCCTACATGGCGGCGCGCGGTATCGTCGTTCGCTAAACGCTGCTGGACACCATGGCAGGCCAGAGGCACTCTCTGCGCTTGCCATGGATTCCGGTAACTTTCATGTTCAAGCACCTGCTGCTCGCCCTTGCCAGTACGTCCCTCCTGTTGACCGTTCCGGCCAGCGCCGAGGAACCGTCCGACGCCTCCCTGGTGTTGCTGACGGAAAACTTCCCGCCCTACAACATGGCGAAAAACGGCAAGAACTTCGCCAAGGACGAGAACATCGAAGGCATCGCCGTGGACATCGTGCGCGAAACCTTCAAGCGTGCGGGCATTTCCTACAATCTCACCCTGCGTTTCCCCTGGGAGCGCATCTACAAGCTCGCCCTGGAGAAGCCAGGCTACGGCGTGTTCGTGATGGCGCGCCTGCCGGACCGTGAGGCGCTGTTCAAATGGGTCGGCCCCATCGGTCCGGACGATTGGGTGCTGCTGGCCAAGGCCGACAGCAAGATCCAGCTGAACGACCTGGAGCACGCGCGCCGCTACAGGATCGGTGCCTACAAGGGCGATGCCATCGCCGAGACCCTGGAGAAGCAGGGACTCAACCCGGTCGTCGTGCTGCGCGACCAGGACAACGCGCAAAAGCTGCTGGATGGCCAGATCGACCTGTGGGCCACCGGCGACCCCGCCGGGCGTTATCTGGCGCGCCAGATCGGGGTCTCCGGGCTCAAGACAATCCTGCGTTTCAACAGCGCTGAACTGTACCTGGCGCTCAACAAGCAGGTGCCGGATGAAGTAGTGAGCAGGCTTCAAGCGGCGTTGGATCAGTTACGAGACGAGGGGGTCGTGGCTGACATCATGGGGCGTTACCTCTAGTGGCGGCTCCTTTGCGGGAACGGGCTGCGGGCGCTCGGCCTCTACGGAATCGGTGGTATTTGCCTCACTGAAATACACCTGCTCGGTATTGGTGTAGGTCACTGATGTTGCCAGGGGGCTGGCATCCCTGCGCAGCAATGTGTACTCGCTTTCGACCACATAGGCTGCCACGGTCTTGTGGGCCGGGACATATGCAGCGATGTCGGTGGTTTGCGGGGCGGTCCAGCCTTTGGACGAAACGCTCGAGTGAGTGAATGCACTGCCCAGCCTTACCGAGCTTTTCGGGTTGGTTCTGAGAGAATGGCCTGTCCATGCCTCGGTCATGTCGACACCCGTGGCCCACTTGAGAAAGTTGGCTGCGAAACCGGGCGAGCCTTTGGTAATCGTCCATTTGAAGGTCTGGCTGGTGGTCGTTGGGTTGCGCGCCACATCGACCAGTACGTACTTGTCGCGTCTTTGCAGCCTGTAGAAGGGGGACCGCAAGGGTTGCTCGTCGGCTGGCAGCTCCGGGTCGGAGACTAGAAACCAGGGGAGTTGGCAGACATGCAAGGACTCTTCGGCGTCCAGGGTTGAAGGTTGCCCGTCCGCAGACGGTGCGGGCGGGGCCGGGAGCTCGCGCCCTGCCACCTCGGTCAGGGGGATATGCAAGGCATGCGCTAACCCGGGCGCTTCCGGCTTTGCATAGCCCCGCACCCCGAAAAATGTCCCTGGTGCCAGGTAAGCCTCGCCCGGATGAGCGGTCGGCGGCATGACGTCCCAGGCACTGAAGTCGATTTGGCCGCGGCTGCCTTTGTCATTCCAGATCTGATCGGCAACGTAAGCCGGCACGGCCAGGTCAGCCCGCACACAGCGCACGGTGTGCAGCGAAGGCCGTTGATAGCCCACGCCGCATACGGTACCCAGGGCCACATAGCCATCAGGCGGGACCGGCTGCCAGATCGAAATATCAGCGTTGGCGCCTGTGCCGCGACTGTTCCAGACTTCTATGAAGTCTTTCGGTTGGCGAAGTGCGGTGCCGTTGGTTTTGTTGGCTTCGCTGACAACAACGACGGTCTTGCGATGATTCAAATTGTCATGGCTCGGGTGAGCGACGTCTCCCAATGAGGAGAACGAGATCAAGTGATCGGCACTGGTGCTCGGGCGCCAAAGGCTGGCCGACTTTTTGGCTCCCGAGCCTTGGTCGTTCCAGAGTGGGGTGAACTCCGAGGTGAAGTTGATCAGCAGGTCTTTGACTTGGATGGGTTCCATGGGGGTACTCCTTGTGGATGGAATGGTTCTGTCTCTCGATGTGGTCGAGCCGGACCGGTTAGCGGGGCTTGAGCAAGTCCACGCGCAGTGTTGAGGGTTGGTCAGCCTGGTCGTAGGCGTAGGTGCAGATCTTGTAGGGTTTGTCCCGAACGGTGATCAGCCGTGCGTACTGCTCTGTTCGCGTGCTGGGGGAGTCATTGAGCGTGGAAAATATCTCGATAGGTTCGTCCTCTTCCTCCTCCACGGGAGGGGGCGGAAAGGCCAGATAATCGACTGGCCTGAGGCAATCGGTCGTGGTGGCCGGGCCGAACTTGTAGGAGTAGCGATGCATGAATGGCGGCGCGAGCTTCCAGATCACGGTGTACGCCGCCAGCCCCTGTTTATCCAGGCTGATGCTCAAGTTCGGCGTGCGTGCCGGCCCGGGTTCGGCCAGTTCCACCGCCAGGGTCAGGGCATTTTTCATCATGCCGTTGGTCGCCTGTTGTTCCTCGGAATCCAAGCCGACGATACACAGCATGTGCATACCGGTTTCCGGTCCGATGGCGTCATTCACGTACGCGTCCTGCGCCTTGATCGGGGTGCTGTAAAGCTCCGGTTTTTCGCAATCAATGGCGCGCCGTGTGGTTTTGTAGCGATAGAGCGCAGTGTTGGTCGTGAAGGAAAGGTTCCAGCGCGGCACGATATCCTTGTGTGTGCCGTCGGGTCGCTTGACGAAGTATTGCTGGATGGGGTCCGGGTGCTGAAAGGAAATGGTGGTGGTCGGGAAGAGTTCGCAGTGTTCACTGTCGGCTTTCAGAACGCCTTCGACAAAGCACCGGTTGAGGAACGTCACCGGGCTGCCGTAGTTCGTTTCGGGGTGCCAGGTGGGCATACCGTTGTTGACCTCGCAGGGTGCGTCCCTTTGGCATTTGCGTTCTTCGGTCTGGCCTGAGGTGCTGGTGCTGAGAATGCCGAAGAGCGTATTAGTCGCCCGCTCCAGCAGTGGCCCGCCGAAGCCGCCGCGGCCGATACCCTGGCATTGGTTTTTCATGGTCACCCGCCACACGAACGGCTGTTCCACCAGTTCGCGCGAGGCTTGCTGCGCGCAGGCGGAGAGATGCAGGGTGTCCCATTCCGGTGCAGCCAGCGCGAGGATATCGACCCCGTCGGCGGGGACCGCTTCGGCCAGTTTCAAAGGGGCGATGCCTGCCTTCAGCAAATCGGCAAGCGAAGCTTTCAGCTCGACGATCGCCAGGTCTACTCCCTGGCTACTGCTCCATTTCAGGGTTTTCAACGGAAAGGTCTTGAGGCTCTCCAGCGTGTCGTCGAAGTAGTTGAAGCTGATGTTGCCTTTGATATCCAGGTCTTTTTGTACCCCGCCGTTATGGCGATGAAGGCAGTGGCTGCTGGTGAGCACATAGGCCGGGCCGGACTTGCCTGCGTCGTCGCGGGTGTCCAGTAGGGAGGCGGTGCAGAGGGCCTGGGCTTCATTGCGGATGCGACCGACGCCAGTCCAATGGGCGTGCTGATGCTGCGCATTGGCGAGCATTCTGGGCGGGCTGGCGTTGGCAAGGCCTTCACCATAGTCCCTTGGTGCCGCGATAAGCAGGTTGGAAAGGCTGCAGAGCAGCAGCCCCGAAATCAAGTGGTGGAGCGTGTTCATGGCATGTCCTGAAAGAGTGAGCGCAAGGCTCGACTATTCAGGAATGTCAGCTGGGCAGTACGGTAGCTATCTAGTACTTGCCATTCTTGCCATGGCCGGCCATTGCCTGGTTACTGCGCACGCTGATCATCAACTTGATATCGATCCACTCCACGCCCTGGGCCTTGAGCTTGGGCAGCTCGCGCTCCAGCACCGCCAAGGTCTGTGGATAAGGATGGCCGATCATCACCGCCGAACCCTGTTTGTGCGCCAGTTTGATTGCGGTCTGCAACTGTGTGGTGATTGCCGCTTCGGTGCGTTCGTCGTCCAGGAACACGTCCCGCGAGACGCTGGCCAGGCCGATCTTCTGCGCCTCGGCGGCGGCGACTGTCTTGGCGCTGGTGCGGCTGTCGACAAAGAATTTGTTGCGCCGTTGCAGCTCGCCCATCAACCAGGCCATGGCCTCGGGCTGCGCGGTCATGCGGCTGCCCATGTGGTTGTTGATGCCCGCGGTGTAGGGCACTGCCTTGAAGGCAGCGTCCAGGCGCCTGCCGAGTTCCTCGATGGGCAGCTCCGGGTGCCAGGCGAACGGGCCGGTGGCCGGGTCCATGGGCATGTGCAGGATCACGATCTTGCCGGCCTTGTGGGCTTCGCGGGCGAATTCGGCGGCGTGGGGCGTGTCGGGCATGATCGCCGTGGTCACCGGCCCGGGCAGGGCCAGCACGCGACGATCCCTGGGCAGATTTTGCCCGAGGTCGTCGATGATAAGGGTCAGGTAGGCTTTGTTGGGCTCGTTGGCCGGGGTCGCATGGGCGACTCCGGCCAGGCTGCACAGCACGGCGATGATCAGGGCAAAACGCATATCAACGGCTGCGCGTAATGCTCAAGCCCTTGAGCAGGCTCAGCGCCTGGGCCAGCTGGTAGTCATCGTCCTGTGGCATCGGCTTGGCTTTCTTGCCGCTGCCGGTGGGCTGGTCGGCGCCGCCGTTGCCATTGCCCAGGTGGCCTTGCAGGTCCGCTTCTTTGTAGTACTCGCTGTCGATCTCGTTGGTGATCTTGGCTTTGCGCACCTCGATGTCCGGCACGATGCCCTGGGCCTGGATCGAGCGACCATTTGGCGTGTAGTACAGCGCCGTGGTGATCTTCAGCGCACGTTCGTTGTTCAGCGGCAACACGGTTTGCACCGAGCCTTTGCCGAAACTGGTGGTACCCATCAGCACGCCGCGCTTCTGGTCTTGCAGGGCGCCGGCGACGATCTCCGACGCCGAGGCGCTGCCGCCGTTGATCAGCACGGCCAACGGGACGTTTTCGCTGAGGTCGTTGCCCGTTGCCGAGAAGCGCAGTTCGGAGTTGGCAATGCGGCCCTTGGTGTACACGATCAGGCCCTTGGTGATGAAGTGGTCGACCACTTCCACTGCCGACTGCAGCACGCCGCCCGGGTTGTTGCGCAGGTCGAGCACGATACCGCTGAGCTTCTTGCCGTTGTCCTTGCGCAGCTTGGCCAGGGCCTTGGCCACTTCGTCGCCGGTCTTGACCTGGAATTGGGTGATGCGGATGTAGCCGTAGCCCGACTCCAGCAGCTGGCTCTTCACGCTCTTGACCACAATGGTCGCCCGGGTCAGCGTCACGTCGAACGGGTTGCCGCCGTCGCGTACCAGGGTCAGGGTGATTTTCTGGCCGATCTTGCCGCGCATCTTGTCGACGGCTTCGGTCATGGTCTGGCCACGGGTCGGCTGGCCGTTGATCTTGACGATGAAGTCGCCGGCCTGGATGCCGGCCTTGGACGCCGGGGTGTCGTCGATCGGCGAGACCACCTTGATGTTGCCGTCTTCGGAGCCGACTTCGATGCCCAGGCCGCCGAATTCGCCGCTGGTGCTTTCCTGCAGCTCGGCAAAATCTTCCGGTCCCAGGTAGGCGGAGTGCGGGTCGAGGTTGCTGAGCATGCCCTTGATGGCATTTTCCAGCAGGGTCTTGTCGTCTACAGGTTCGACATAAGCGGCCTTGATCCGGTCCATGACCTCGGCAAAGGTGCGCAGCTCGTCCAGCGGCAGCGGCGCCTTGGTGGTCGCGGCCGTGCTGGCCGGGGCAGCCTGGTCGGCGAAAGCCAGGGGCGCGCCGATCACCAGGGCGATCGTCAGGGCCAGCGAAGTGAGGCGGGACAAATGCAGCATGTCGAACGAACTCCTAATGTAGATGCGCCCCTATCCTTGGGAGCGGCACCATTGTGCGGGATCGCTCGGGCGACCCTGCTGACGAATAGCGAAGTACAGCGCCGGAGTGTCCTGGCCACCACTGTTACCCACAGTGGAGATGGATTCACCGGCTTTTACAACATCACCTGCCGACTTGAGTAATGTCTGATTGTGGCCGTAAAGGCTCAAATAGCCATTGCCGTGGTCGAGAATCACCAGCAAACCGGCGCCCCGCAGCCAATCGGCAAACACCACACGCCCGCCATGAACGGCGTGGACCTGGCTGCCGGCGGAGGCGCTGATCATCACCCCATCCCACTTGGCGCGGGTGTCATCGCCACGGGTTTCCCCGAAGCGTGCCAGTAATCGACCATCAACTGGCCATGGAAGTTTGCCGCGGGCCGAAGCAAAAGGCCCACCGAACGACTCGCCGGCGCTGGAAACCAGCGGGCCAGGCGCTGAATGCGCCGGTTTACGCGGTGCCGGCGCATCCGTAGTGGCGGCCAGCTCGGCCTCACGCTGGCGCTTTTTTTCGGCTTCCTGCTGGGCGATCAGCGCTTTCTGCCGCGCTTCTTCGGCCTCGCGTGCCTGGCGTGCCAGGGTTTCCTCGATGGTTTTAAGCACTTTGGCCAAGTCGGCCTGGTCCTGCTCGCGGGCCTGGAGCTTGGCGTCGCGGGCCTTCACATCCTCATTGAGCTTGGCCAGGGCCAGTTGGCGCTCCTTGCGAACCTTGTCCAGCTCGTCGCGCTGGGTGTTGAGGGCGCTTTTCTGGTCTTCCAGCTGCGACTGCTGGTTGGCGATCTCCTGTTCGACGTTGACCAACTGGCGCAGGGTTTCGTTGAAGCTTTTAAGTTGCTCCAGCCGGGCCTTGCTCAGGTAGTCGTAGTAGGTGAGGGTGCGCGCGAATTTCTCGGGGTTCTGCTGGTTGAGCAGCAGCTTGAGGTATTCCTGGCGGCCGTTCTGGTAGGCGGCACGGGCCTGGATCGCGATCAGGCGTTGCTGTTCAACGCGTGCGCTCTGGAGTTTTTTTTTCTCAGCGTCGAGTCGCTCCAGTTCCGACTCGCTCTTCTTTAATTCTTTTTGTAGCTCCTGGACCTGCTTCTCCAGCTTGCCCATCTCGGTTTCCGTACCGCGCAGGTCTTTCTGCACTCCGGATTTCTCTTCCTGGAGCTTGCCGAGCAGTTTCTTCAGCTCGGTAATGTCCTGACGCGTAGCGTCCAACTGTTGTTGGGTTTGTGCGCGCTCGTCGGCAAACGCCGGTTGGAGCAGGCAGACAAGAGCAAGGGTAATCAAGGCGCGAAGCATAGAGGCGGGCGACACCAGGGAAATGGACGGCCTAGTATGCCCGCCAAGCGCGGCAAAAAAAACGCCCAATTCGGGCTGTAGCGCAAGATAGGTGCCGAGTGGCAGTGGTATGGCAAAAAGACATGTTCCAAACACCGCAGATCCAATGTGGGAGGGGGCTTGCCCCCCCGATTGCAGTGTGTCAGCTCAATAGGTGCTGGCTGATCCACTGCTATCGGGGGCAAGCCCCCTCCCACGCTGTTGCGCGGTGTGGTTGAAATCAAATCAGAATCGAAGTCCCGGTCATCTCCACCGGCTTCTCCAGCCCCATCAGCATCAACATGGTCGGCGCCACATCCGCCAGCACGCCACCGCTACGCACCTTGAAATCACGCTTGCCGACGTAGATGAACGGCACCGGTTCGGTCGTGTGAGCAGTGTGGGCCTGGCCGGTGGATTCGTCGGACATCTGCTCGCAGTTGCCGTGATCGGCCGTGATCAGCGCTTCGCCGCCCACCTTTTCCAGGGCGTCGACGATACGGCCGACGCACAGGTCCAGGCATTCCACGGCCTTGGTCGCAGCTTCCAGGTTGCCGCTGTGGCCCACCATGTCGCCGTTGGCGTAGTTGACTACGATCACGTCGTAACGCTGGTGGTCAATGGCGTCGACGATCTTGTCGGTGACTTCCGGCGCGCTCATCTCCGGCTGCAGGTCGTAGGTGGCGACCTTTGGTGATGGGATCAGGATGCGCTCTTCACCCGGGAACGGCTCTTCGCGACCACCGGAGAAGAAGAAGGTTACGTGGGCGTATTTTTCGGTTTCGGCAATGCGTAGCTGGGTCTTGCCATTTTTTGCCAGGTAATCGCCCAGCACGTTGTCCAGGCTGCCCGGGGCAAAGGCGGCGGGGGCCGGGATGCTGGCGGCGTATTGGGTCAGGCCCACGTACTGCACTTTTGGCTGGCGGGCGCGCTCGAATTCCTTGAAGCCGTCTTCGACAAACACACGGCTGAGCTCACGGGCGCGGTCGGCGCGGAAGTTCATGAACACCACGGCGTCGCCGTCTTCGACCTTCACTGGCTCGCCGATGGTGGTGGCTTTGACGAACTCGTCGCTTTCGCCACGGGCGTAGGCGGCTTCCAGGCCTTCCTGGGCGGTGGCGGCGTTGAATTCGGCCTGGCCGTCGACGATCAGGTTGTAAGCCTGGGAGACGCGGTCCCAGCGGTTGTCACGGTCCATGGCGAAGTAACGGCCCACCAGGCTGGCGATGCGGCCCTTGCCGAGGGCGGCGAAGGTGGTGTCGAGCAGTTCGATGGACGATTGCGCGCTTTTCGGCGGGGTGTCGCGGCCGTCGAGGAAGGCATGCAGGTAGATCTTGTCGGCGCCGCGCTTGAAGGCCAGTTCGGCCATGGCGACCAGGTGGTCCTGGTGGCTGTGGACGCCGCCATCGGACAACAGGCCCATGAAGTGCACGGCCTTGCCGGCAGCCACTGCTTTATCTACCGCCGCGCGAATCGTCGGGTTCTCGAAAAACTCGCCATCGCGGATCGCTTTGGTCACGCGTGTGAAGTCTTGATACACCACTCGTCCGGCGCCGAGGTTCATGTGGCCGACTTCCGAGTTGCCCATCTGGCCGTCCGGCAGGCCCACGTCCATGCCCGAGCCGGAGATGAGGCCGTTGGGTACGGTGGCGGTCAGGCGGTCGAGGACAGGCTTGTTGGCCGCGTATACCGCGTTGTCGTGGTGGCTTTCACTGTGTCCGAAGCCATCGAGAATTATCAGGACCAAAGGTTTAGGCGTTGTAGTCATAGATCCTCTCGCGGCGGTAATAAAGGAAGACAATTGAAAAGGGAGTGGCAGTTTAAAGCGAAGTTCCGACCACGTCACCGCTTTACGGGGGTTGGCCCCCCCTGGCGGCTGTGTATACTTACCGCCATTTTAACGCCCTGGAACCTCCTTGATGGTTGATCACCTGATTGCATTTGCCACTGCCCACTACCTGCTCGTGGGTGCCTTCGTCATCCTGCTGGCGCTGCTGATCGCTCATGAATTGAGCCGCGGTGGCCGCAGCCTGAGCACGGCGGAGCTGACCGCGCTGGTCAACAAGGATGAGGCCGTTGTCGTGGACATTCGTCCGGCCAAGGATTTCGCCACCGGTCATATCGTCGGCGCCCTGAACATTCCTCAGGACAAGCTGATCGCGCGCCTGGCCGAGCTGGAAAAGCACAAGGCCAAGACCATCATCCTGGTCGACGCCCAAGGCCAGCACGCCGGCACCCACGCCCGCGAAATGCTCAAGACCGGTTTCACCGCCGCCAAATTGTCCGGTGGCATCAGCAGCTGGCGCGCCGATAACCTGCCGCTGGTGAAGTGATATGAGCCAGGTTGTCGTGTATTCCAGCGATTGGTGCCCTTACTGCATGCGGGCCAAGGCCCTGCTTGAGAAGAAGGGTGTTGCCTTCGAAGAAATCAAGGTCGACGGCAAACCGCAAGTGCGCGCCGAAATGGCCCAGAAGGCGGGGCGCACGTCCGTGCCGCAGATCTGGATCGGCGCCAGGCACATCGGTGGCTGCGACGACCTGTTCGCCCTGGAGCGCGCCGGTAAACTGGATGCGCTGCTGCTCGTCTGACTCCTAAACCCTAAAAGACCTCAAGATCACAAGGATCTGCGATGACTGACCAACAGAACACCGAAGCTGCAGAAGCCCAAGCGCCACAGTTCTCGCTGCAGCGCATCTACGTGCGTGACCTGTCGTTCGAAGCGCCGAAAAGCCCGGCCATCTTCCGTCAGGAATGGACCCCAAGCGTTGCGCTGGACCTGAACACCCGCCAGAAGGCACTGGAAGGCGACTTCCACGAAGTCGTGCTGACCCTGTCCGTGACCGTCAAGAATGGCGAAGAAGTGGCCTTCATCGCTGAAGTGCAACAGGCCGGTATCTTCCTGATCCAGGGCCTGGACGAAGCGTCCATGAGCCACACCCTGGGCGCGTTCTGCCCGAACATCCTGTTCCCGTATGCCCGTGAGACCCTGGACAGCCTGGTCACCCGTGGCTCGTTCCCTGCGCTGATGCTGGCTCCGGTGAACTTCGATGCCCTGTACGCGCAAGAGCTGCAGCGCATGCAACAGGAAGGTTCGTCGACGGTTCAGTAATCTCGAACCCGGTGCAGGACCCCATGTGGGAGGGGGCTTGCCCCGATAGCGGTGGATCAGTCACATAGATGTCGACTGACACTCCGTCATCGGGGGCAAGCCCCCTCCCACATTTGTTATGTGTGTTATTTGAAGCCGAGCTGGCGCCAGCCTTCGTAGACGGCGACGGCCACGGTGTTGGACAGGTTCAGGCTGCGGCAGCCCTCGCGCATCGGCAAACGCAGGCGATGGCCGTCGGGCAGGGCGTCGAGCACCTCGGCCGGCAGGCCCCGGCTTTCCGGGCCGAACAGGAACGCATCGCCCTCGGCAAAGCTGGCATCATGGAACGGCCGCGACCCCTTGGTGGTGAACGCGAACAGCCGTGGGTGGCCCAGGCTTTCCAGGCAACTGGCCAGGTCGGCGTGGCGTTTGAGCGTGGCGTACTCGTGGTAATCCAGCCCGGCACGGCGCAGGCGCTTGTCGTCCATGTCGAAGCCCAGCGGTTCGATCAAATGCAGGTGGCAGCCACTGTTGGCGCACAGCCTGATAACGTTGCCGGTATTCGGCGGAATTTCTGGTTGAAAAAGGATGACGTGAAACATGCACGGCTCCGAAGGCAAAGATGCGCTGCATTCTACCCTCGAAGAGGACCCGAGGCCGAAGCTTATGCCGAGGGTCATGGGCTCTTTGGCGATTGTCGGCATGATGGTCGGCCTGATGATCGGTCGCCTGACCACCCCGGAGCCGGTCGAACTGCAACAGGTCGAGACCGCGAGGGACGGCGTGGTGGTGTGGTTCAACGGCGAACCCAAGTTGCACGGCGAGCACGTCGACGGCACTGTGGCGCTGTTGTTCGACGCCCAGGGCAAGGCCGCGAGTGGACGGCTCAAGGTCAATGACAAGGATGTGAACTGGCGCGTACGCAAGACCGATGGCGGCCTGCTGCTGAACCTGGTGGCGGCGCGACCGTTGCGTGGGGAGTGGAAGGGCGAGAAGGCCGATGGCCGTTGGCGGCTGGAGATCCATCTCCAGGAGGAATAAAAGAGGGAGTTCCCGGCCTGCCTGTACCAGGGCTCCCAAAACGGGGTGAAGCTTGCAAAGCTTCGGTGTTAAAGAGGGAATCCCCGGCCTGCCTGTACCGAGGTTCCCCAAAGCGGTGTGGAGCGCGACGCGATTCGCATCAAGCACCCCGGGTGTAAAGAGGGGATTCTCGGCCTGCCTGTACCAAGGTCCCCGAAACTGGGTAGTAACAGGGTTGTTGCAGGGCGCGTGCCAAAATTCGCAATGTGGGCCAAAAAATTTCTCCAGAAAGCGCAAAGCCCCGGAATACGGGGCTTTGGTGTTTTCGGTTCGCGGGTTTTATTGAGTGAGGCTCTGGCTTTCGCTACCAGATCCGTGCCCGATGCCGGTTCATGGTGCATTGAAGCGGTGCACGGTGCTGGAGCCTTGTAGAGGTCCAAATGTGGGAGGGGGCAAGCCCTCTCCCACATTGGGTCTTGAGTGGATCCGAGATTCAGGTTTCATCACCCTCGTCATCATCCCCCCCGTCGACCTTCATCCCCAGTTCCTTGATCTTGCGCGTCAGGGTATTGCGGCCCCAGCCCAGCAACACGGCGGCATCGCGACGGCGACCGGCGGTGTGTTTCAACGCGGTCTCGATCATGATCCGCTCAAACGCCGGCACGGCGCTGTCCAGCAGGCTCGACTGGCCGCGTGCCAGGGCCTGGTCGGCCCACTGGCGCAGCGCCTGTTCCCAGTTGGTTACTGGCGCAGAGTCTTGCGGCAGGCTCAGCAGCTCCGGTGGCAGGTCGCTGATATGCACTTCGCGCCCGGACGCCATCACGGTGATCCAGCGGCAGGTGTTCTCCAGCTGGCGCACGTTGCCCGGCCATGGCAGGTTCTTCAGGTACTCCTCGGTCTCGCTTTTCAGCAGCTTCGGCTCGACGGCCAGTTCCTGGGCGGCGCGGCTGAGGAAGTGACGGGCGAGGGTCGGGATGTCTTCGCGACGGTCCGACATACGTGGAATGTGGATACGGATCACGTTGAGGCGATGGAACAAGTCCTCACGGAATTTGCCGGCGTGTACCAGGGTTTCCAGGTTCTGGTGGGTTGCCGCAATGATGCGTACGTCGACCTTGACCGGCGTGTGCCCACCAACGCGATAGAACTCACCGTCAGCCAGTACCCGCAGCAGGCGGGTCTGGGTATCGGCCGGCATGTCGCCGATTTCATCGAGGAACAAGGTACCGCCGTCAGCCTGTTCAAAACGCCCGCGCCGCAGGTTGGCCGCGCCGGTGAACGCGCCTTTTTCATGGCCGAACAGCTCGGATTCCATCAAGTCCTTGGGAATCGCCGCCATGTTCAGCGCGATGAACGGCGAGGCGGCCCGTGGGCTGTGGCGGTGCAGTGCATGAGCGACAAGCTCTTTACCGGTGCCGGATTCGCCGTTGATCAGCACGGTGATGTTGGAGTGGCTCAAGCGCCCGATGGCGCGAAACACTTCCTGCATCGCCGGCGCTTCGCCGATGATTTCCGGAGTGCGGGTCAGGGCCGGTGGGGCTTCCTGGTTCTGCTGTTCCTGGGCGTGCTGGTTGGCGCGCTTGACCAGTGCCACCGCCTCGTCCACGTCGAACGGCTTGGGCAGGTACTCAAAGGCACCGCCCTGGTAGGACGCGACAGCGCTGTCCAGGTCCGAGTGCGCGGTCATGATGATCACTGGCAGGCGCGGGTGCTGCTCGCGAATCCGCGCCAGCAAGTCCAGGCCACTGGCGCCGGGCATGCGGATGTCGGAGATGATCACATCGGGCTGCTGGCGCGCCAGGCGGCTCATCACCCCGTCGGCGCTGTCGAAGCTCTGGGTGGTCATGCCTTCCTGTTGCAAGGCTTTCTCGAGGACCCAGCGGATAGAACGGTCGTCATCGACGATCCAGACAGTTTCACTACGGCTCATGTCGATGGGGCTCCTTGTTCCAGAGGCAGAAAGATCGAGAACGTGGTGTGGCCGGGATGGCTTTCACATTCGATCAGACCCTGGTGCTGGCTGATGATGTTCTGGGTGATGGCCAGGCCCAGCCCGGTACCGTCCGGGCGGCCGCTGACCATGGGAAAAAAAATGGTTTCCTGGAGTTCCGCAGGAATGCCCGGGCCGTTGTCGATGATTTCGACCTTGGTCACCAGGCGATGGCGTACGTGGCCGATGGTGAACTGGCGCAGGGCGCGGGTGCGCAGGCTGATGCGACCCAGGCGCAGCTCATTCTGGCTGCTGATGGCCTGCATGGCATTGCGCACGATGTTGAGCACTGCCTGGATCATCTGTTCGCGGTCGATCAGAACGTCAGGAATGCTCGGATCGTAGTCACGCACCAAGGTGATGCAGCCCTGGCTTTCGGCCTCGACCAGTTGGCAGACGCGCTCGAGCACTTCGTGCACATTGGTCATCGCCAGGGACGGCAACTTGTTGGAGCCGAGCATGCGGTCCACCAGGTTACGCAGGCGATCGGCCTCCTCGATGATGACGTTGGTGTAGTCCTTGAGGTGTTCCTCCGGCAGCTCACGGGCCAGCAACTGCGCCGCACCGCGAATGCCGCCCAGTGGGTTCTTGATCTCATGGGCCAGGCCGCGCACCAGCATCTTGCTGGTTTCCTGCTTGGACAGCTGCGCTTCCTCCTTGGTGATGCGCAGCAGGCGATCGCGCGGGTGTACTTCCAGCAGCAGCAACGTCGCGCCGTTGCTCAGAATGGGGGTCACGGCATAGTCGACGGTCAGCGTCTGGCCGGTGAGGGCGGTGAGCATCGCTTCACGTTTGGTGAACGGGTGTGCCTGCTCCACCGCCTGGCGCAACGAACTCAGGGCTTCGGCCGACTCGGTGAACAATTCGCTGATGAACTGCCCATGGCTGCGCTGGCCGCTGATGGCCAGGAGCATCTCCGCCGCCGGATTCATGTACTCAAGACGCAAGTCGTCATTGAGCAGGATGGTCGCGGTGGTCAGGTTGTCGAGTAGCAAACGGTGCAGTGCATCGCTGATGGTCATCAGGACCTCTTTTGGAGCAAGGCGCGGGCTTGAGGCACACGCTGATACATGGAAAATGCAAAAACCAAACCAAGGCTCCGAAAAGAAGCGTGAAAGCCCTGAAATGGGTGTTTCAGGCGCGAAACTGTGGCGTTCTGCCAGCTTGCACGGGAAGTTTCGAACCAAAATGGGCTGGGCAAGTGGGAAGGGTGCAGCCTATCGCACCAATATAGTGCGATTTGCTGGGGTGTGTTCAGAAAGGCAAAAATCAAGAGGCGGGGGTGATACACACCTCGGCGGTGGCGCGGATCATTGCCAGTTGACGCAACGGATCGTTCAGCGGCTCATGCACGGCCTCGGCCAACCACTGCGGACACTGCGGGTCAGTGCGCTGCGGGGTGAAGTCGGCAAGTTGCTGCAACAGACGCTTTTGCAACTCGTCCAACTGCGGGCGGATTTGCTTCACCAGGTCCGGACGCGGGTCGTCGGGTGCCTTGCCCTGGAACTGCCAGTCGGAGAGGTGGGTGTACTGCACCAGCTTGTTCGCCTCGATCTGCGCCGAAAAGAACTGCTCGGCGGCGGCCGGGGCCAGCTTGTAGCTTGGCGCCTGGGCGACGACGCTGGCGATCACCTCTTGTTCGCGCTTTTTATCTTCTACCGGCTTTTTGCTGTCCCATTTGCTCAGGGCGACCTGGTCGGCGATCTCCAGGCGTTCGGCGATGCTGTTGAGCAGCGGCTCCAGGGTGGGCGGCGCGGCACTGGCACTGGCACTGGCACTTGCGAACAACAGGGCGAACACAAGTCTATGTTTCAATGAAGATCTCCTTGTGGGAGGGGCAAGCCCCTTCCCACCTTTTTGATTGGGTTTGCAGGTCTACAGCAGCGTCAGTCAGAGGCTACCTTATAGTTACGCGAGAATCCGCCGGCCAGCTAAACCCCAGGCAAAAAAAAGACCTCCCGAAGGAGGTCTTTTTCGTCACGCCACGTTAAGCAGCGCTACCGGATCAGCAGCTGTAGTACAGCTCGTATTCCAGTGGGTGTACGAAGGTGCGAACCTTGATTTCTTCTTCGCTTTTCAGCTCGATGTAGGCATCGATGAAGTCGTCGCTGAATACGCCACCTTTGGTCAGGAACGCACGGCCCTTGTCCAGCTCTTCCAGGGCTTCTTTCAGGCTGCCGCACACTTGTGGGATCTCTTTGGCCTCTTCAGGCGGCAGGTCGTACAAGTTTTTGTCGGCGGCGTCGCCAGGGTGGATCTTGTTCTGGATACCGTCCAGACCGGCCATGACCAGCGCCGCGAAGGCCAGGTATGGGTTGGCTGCCGGATCCGGGAAGCGCGCTTCGATACGGCGAGCACGTGGGCTGGACACGTAAGGAATACGGATCGAGGCGGAACGGTTGCGAGCGGAGTAGGCCAGCATTACCGGAGCTTCGAAACCTGGGACCAGACGCTTGTAGGAGTTGGTCGACGGGTTGGTGAAGCCGTTCAGGGCCTTACCGTGCTTGATGATACCGCCGATGAAGTACAGGGCAGTGTCGGACAGGCCGGCGTAACCTTCGCCAGCGAAGGTGTTCTTGCCTTCTTTGGCGATGGACAGGTGAACGTGCATACCCGAACCGTTATCGCCGTACAGTGGCTTAGGCATGAAGGTCGCGGTACGGCCGTAGGCATCAGCCACGTTGTGTACGCAGTACTTCAGGGTCTGTACTTCGTCAGCCTTGGCGACCAGGGTGTTGAACTTCACACCGATTTCGTTCTGGCCGGCAGTGGCCACTTCGTGGTGGTGCACTTCGATGACCAGGCCCATTTCTTCCATGGCGTTGCACATGGAGGTACGGATTTCGTGGTCGTGGTCGAATGGCGGAACCGGGAAGTAGCCTCCCTTGACGCCTGGACGGTGGCCTTTGTTGCCGCCTTCCACGTCCTGGTCGGACATCCAGGAGCCTTGTTCGGAGAAGATCTTGAACATGGAGCCGGAAATGTCGGACTTGAACTTGACCGAATCAAAGATGAAGAATTCTGGCTCCGGGCCTACGAATACGGTGTCGCCGATACCGGTGGACTTCAGGTATTCCTCGGCACGCTTGGCGATCGCACGTGGGTCGCGGTCGTAGCCTTGCATGGTCGAAGGCTCGATCACGTCACAGACGATGATCAGGGTTGGGTCTTCGGTGAACGGGTCGAGAACAGCAGTGCTGTCGTCCGGCATCAGGATCATGTCGGAAGCTTCGATGCCTTTCCAGCCAGCGATGGAGGAACCGTCGAACATTTTGCCTTCTTCGAAGAAAGCATCATCCAGCGCGTCGCGAGCCGGCATGGTCACGTGGTGCTGAGTGCCTTTGGTGTCCGTGAAGCGCAGATCAATCCATTTAACGTCATGATCTTTGATGAGTTGAACCGACTTCGACATAGTGTCCTCCGGGTGGCTTCGGGCTGGGGTAGTGGAGTTAGCCCTTAGAATGTGGGTGATGCCGGCGCGGATACTCCGCCATGGCAACCTGCCTCACAAGAGAGCAAATTGCATGCCAGTGCGCCAACATGGGTTTTCTGTTCCAAAAACGCCCCTATAACGGTGCATTACGACAAAAGCCCGAAAATAGCGCACCTCAATGTAGCGCAAAGGCGCGCAAGCGCACCTATTTAGTGCGTTGCGCCTGCTGTGCATATTAACTGGTTAAACCTTGAGCGATTTCCGCTATAATCCGCGCCCCCCTTTTTCAGCAGGCCCGGCGCGCGCTGTTTCCATGAAATTAATCGTTAAAGTCTTCCCCGAGATCACCATCAAAAGCCGACCGGTACGGACGCGTTTCATCCGTCAGTTGGCCAAGAACATCCGTGCCGTGCTCCGCGATCTGGACCCGGCTGTGGTGGTGAACGGCGTGTGGGACAATCTCGAGCTGGAAACCCGTGTCACCGAGCCCAAAGCCTTGAAGGACATGACCGAGCGCCTGAGCTGCATGCCGGGCATCGCGCACTTCCTGCAGGTGGATGAGTACCCGCTGGGCGACTTCGACGACATCACCGAGAAGTGCAAACAGCACTACGGCGACTCGCTTACCGGCAAGATCTTTTCGGTGCGCTGCAAGCGTGCCGGCAAGCACAGCTTCAGCTCCATGGACGTCGAGAAATATGTCGGCAGCAAGCTGCGTCGCGAGTGCGGCGCTGCCGGAATTTCCCTGAAAGCACCGCAAATTGAAGTGCGCATGGAAATTCGCGACCAACGGTTGTTTGTGATCCACAGCCAGCACAACAGCATCGGCGGCTACCCGCTGGGCGCTCTGGAACAGACCCTGGTACTGATGTCCGGCGGTTTCGATTCCACGGTGGCGGCCTACCAGATCATGCGTCGCGGCCTCATGAGCCATTTCTGCTTCTTTAACTTGGGCGGGCGTGCACACGAATTGGGCGTGATGGAAGTTGCGCACTTTATCTGGAAGAAGTACGGCAGCTCCCAACGCGTGCTATTTGTGAGCGTACCGTTCGAGGAAGTGCTGGGCGAAATTCTCGGCAAAGTCGATAACAGTCATATGGGCGTGGTATTGAAGCGTATGATGTTGCGCGCGGCCTCGCGGATCGCCGACCAGTTGCAGATCGACGCGCTGGTCACCGGTGAAGCGATCTCCCAGGTATCGAGCCAGACGCTGCCGAACCTGTCGATCATCGATTGTGTTACCGAGAAGCTGGTACTGCGCCCACTGATCGCCAGCCACAAGCAGGACATCATCGACCTGGCAGAGCAGATCGGCACCGCCGATTTTGCCAAGCACATGCCCGAGTACTGCGGGGTCATCTCGGTGAACCCCAAGACCCACGCCAAGCGTCACCGCGTGGAGCATGAAGAGAAAGAATTCGACATGGCGATTCTGGAGCGTGCGCTCGAGAACGCCAAACTGGTCCCGATCGATCGTGTCATCGACGAGCTGGGCCAGGACATCAAGATCGAAGAAGTCAGCGAAGCCCTGGCCGGCCAGATCGTCATCGACATCCGTCACCCGGATGCCGCTGAGGATGAGCCGCTGGAAATCGCCGGCATCGACGTACAAACGCTGCCGTTCTATGCATTGAACGCGCGTTTCAAGGAACTGGATAACAGCCGTCAGTACCTGCTGTATTGCGACAAAGGCGTGATGAGTCGCCTGCATGCCCACCATTTGCTCAGTGAGGGGCATGCCAATGTGCGCGTTTATCGACCGAGCTAAGAGCCCGGGGCTGTTTGCCTGTGGCCTGCGTCACCGGCCCCCCGACTCTGCCGTCAAGCTGTAACGGCAAGGCCTGACTCTACTGTTAATCGCTGCCACGACCTGTCAGCACACCGAATCCTCTGATCGAGATACACAAGTGATCGAAAATCTACGTAACATCGCCATCATTGCTCACGTTGACCATGGTAAAACCACCCTGGTAGACAAACTCCTGCGTCAGTCCGGCACCCTGGAGCGCAACGAGCTCAACGACGAGCGCGTGATGGACTCCAACGACCAGGAAAAAGAGCGCGGTATTACCATCCTGGCGAAAAACACCGCCATCAACTGGAACGGCTACCACATCAACATCGTGGACACCCCGGGCCACGCCGACTTCGGCGGCGAAGTAGAACGCGTAATGTCGATGGTGGACTCCGTTCTGCTGCTGGTTGACGCTCAAGACGGCCCTATGCCGCAAACCCGTTTCGTGACCAAGAAGGCCTTCGAAGCCGGCTTGCGTCCGATCGTGTGCATCAACAAGGTTGACCGTCCAGGCGCGCGTCCGGACTGGGTTCTGGACCAGATCTTCGACCTGTTCGACAACCTGGGTGCCACCGAAGAACAGCTGGACTTCAAAGTCGTCTACGCCTCGGCCCTGAACGGTATTGCCGGTCTGGACCACACCGACATGGCTGAAGACATGACCCCGCTGTACCAGTCGATCGTCGACAACGTACCTGCGCCGGCTGTTGACCGTGACGGTCCGTTCCAGATGCAGATCTCGGCACTGGACTACAACAGCTTCCTGGGTGTTATCGGCGTTGGCCGTATCGCCCGTGGTCGCGTCAAGCCGAACACCCCGGTTGTCGCTATCGGCGCCGACGGCAAGAAGCGCAACGGTCGTATCCTGAAGCTGATGGGCCACCACGGCCTGCACCGCATCGACGTTGAAGAAGCTGCAGCTGGCGACATCGTGTGCATCAGCGGTATGGACTCGCTGTTCATCTCCGATACCCTGTGCCACCCGGACGCGGTAGAAGCGATGAAGCCTCTGACCGTTGACGAGCCAACCGTTTCCATGACCTTCCAGGTAAACGACTCGCCTTTCTGCGGTAAAGAAGGCAAGTTCGTGACCTCCCGTAACATCAAGGAGCGTCTGGACAAAGAGCTGCTGTACAACGTTGCCCTGCGCGTTGAAGAAGGCGACTCGGCTGACAAGTTCAAGGTTTCCGGCCGTGGTGAGCTGCACCTCTCGGTACTGATCGAAACCATGCGTCGCGAAGGCTTCGAAATGGGCGTTGGTCGTCCTGAAGTGATCATCCGTCAAGTTGACGGCGTGAAGCAGGAACCGTTCGAAAACGTCACCATCGACACCCCTGAAGAATCCCAGGGCAAGGTCATGGAAGAGATGGGCCTGCGTAAAGGCGACCTGACCAACATGGTGCCGGATGGCAAAGGCCGTGTGCGTCTGGAATACAACATCCCTGCTCGCGGTCTGATCGGTTTCCGTAACCAGTTCCTGACCCTGACCAACGGTGCTGGCATCCTGACCTCGATCTTCGATCGCTACGACACCATGAAGTCCGGCGACATGTCCGGCCGTCAGAACGGTGTTCTGGTCTCGGTAGAAACCGGCAAGGCACTGACCTACTCCCTGGAAACCCTCCAGGCGCGTGGCAAGCTGTTCGTTGAGCACGGTCAAGAGATCTACAACGGTCAGATCGTTGGTCTGAACAGCCGTGACAACGACATGGGCGTCAACCCAACCAAAGGCAAGAAGCTCGACAACATGCGTGCTTCGGGTAAAGACGAAACCATCGCCCTGGTTCCACCTGTTCGCTTCACCCTGGAACAGGCCCTGGAATTCATCCAGGACGACGAGCTGTGTGAGGTCACGCCTAAGTCGATCCGCCTGCGTAAGAAGATCCTGGACGAAGGCGAGCGTACCCGCGCTGCCAAGAAAGCCAAGAACTGAGTTAACTCAGGCTGAATGAAAAACGCCCCCGGTCGAAAGGCCGGGGGCGTTTTTTTATGCCTGCAGGTTTTGTGGTGACTGTGCCGACCCTATCGGGGGCAAGCCCCCTCCCACATTTTGAACTGTGAACACTTTCAAGTGTGGGAGGGGGCTTGCCCCCGATAGGGCCCTTGAAAGCCCCGCAAAACCCTGATCAGAACTTGTCGAGGGTCTTGAACGTGGTCTCGCGCACCACTTCCTTCGGCTTGTACGCGCAATATCCCGGACGCGGCCCGATCTTCGGGTGGTTGCGGCAGGTATCCGGGCGCTTGTCATAAATAGTGCAGAAGCGCGTCTTACGATCCAGGTACAGGCAATCGTTGTTGCTCATGCGCTGCAGGGTAAAAATCTCGGATTTGGAATTGAAGCGCTCGACGATGCCTTCCTTCTGCAAGCGCTTGGCGATGTTCTTCGGCGGGTCGCCACGCTCGAATTCATCGACGATGCCAATGCGGATCAGGTCCTTGATCTTCACTTCGACCGGCAGCGTGCAGCAGCTGGACACGCAACCACCGCACATATGCGCGGAATATTTCTGCCACGTTTCAAGACGGTCGAGTTCCGCGGCGGCGATCAATTGAGGCTTCATCAGGGTTCCAAAAGGTGGGGCTGTATCCGGGCGCGCGATCATACCGGGATTGGTGATTTTTTGAACAATATTTTCTGGGTTTCAGCTCAAAGGCAGATCGGGCACGACCCCTGCATCTAATTCACACAACGGTGAATGCGTTAAAAAACTGCCGAACCAGCGCGTCTACCGCCTGTCAGACCGTCTAGGCTCTAGCAACTCCTTCTATCTCGCCCGAGGTCGCAATTGATGTCTCAGGAACCACTTGCACGAGAAGCAGAGGTAGCCGCATTCCGCGATGCCGTCTTGACCAAACTCACCTACGCGGTGGGCAAGGACCCGGATCACGCCTTCGACCACGACTGGTTCGAAGCCATTGCCCTGGCCGCCCGCGACCAGATGGTCGACCACTGGATGGACCATACGCGGCGTATCTACCGCAAAGGCCAGAAACGCGTTTATTACCTTTCCCTGGAATTCCTCATCGGCCGCCTGCTCTACGACAGCCTGAGCAACCTTGGCGTGCTGGAGATTGCGCGCGAAGCGTTGTCCGAGCTGGGCGTCGACCTGGAGCGTATCCGCCTGCTGGAGCCCGACGCGGCGCTCGGCAACGGTGGCTTGGGCCGCCTGGCGGCGTGCTTCATGGAAAGCATGTCGACCCTGGGCATTGCCGGCCATGGTTATGGCATTCGTTATGAGCACGGCTTATTCCGCCAGGCGATTGTCGATGGCTGGCAGCAGGAGCAGACCGAGCGTTGGCTGGATTTCGGCAACCCGTGGGAGTTCGAGCGGGCCGAAGTGATTTACCCGATCGGCTTTGGCGGCAGCGTCGAAACCTTGGCGGATGCCTCCGGCAAGATGATTCAGGTGTGGTCGCCCAACGAAACCGTCCGGGCCGTGGCCTACGACACTCCGGTGGTCGGCTGGCGTGGCGCCAGCGTCAACACCCTGCGCCTGTGGCGTGCCCGTGCGGTGGAAGACTTGCACCTGGAGCGCTTCAACGCCGGTGACCACTTGGGCGCTGTCGCCGAAGTGGCCCGGGCTGAAAGCATCTCCCGCGTACTTTACCCAGCCGACAGCACCGAAGCGGGGCAGGAACTGCGCCTGCGTCAGGAATACTTCTTTGTCTCCGCTTCATTGCAGGACCTGCTGCGCCGTCACAAGAACATGCACGGCTCGGTGCTGAGCCTGGGCGAACACGCGGCGATCCAGCTCAACGACACGCACCCGTCCATTGCCGTGGCCGAGTTGATGCGGCAGTTGGTGGATTTGCACGATATTCCGTGGGAAGCAGCTTGGGACGTCACCGTTGAAACCCTTTCCTACACCAACCACACGCTGTTGCCCGAAGCCTTGGAAACCTGGCCTGTGGGCCTGATGGAACGCATGCTGCCCCGGCACATGCAGATCATCTACCTGATCAACGCCCAGCACATCGATTCGCTGCGCGCCAAAGGCATCCACGATTTCGATGTGCTGCGCGCCGTCTCACTGATCGAAGAAGATAACGGCCGCCGTGTGCGCATGGGCAACCTGGCATTCCTCGGTTCCCACAGCGTCAACGGCGTGTCCGGCCTGCACACACAACTGATGCGCAGCACTGTGTTCTCCGAACTGCACAAGCTGTACCCGGAGCGCATCAACAACAAAACCAACGGCATTACCTTCCGTCGCTGGTTGTACCAGGCCAACCCCAAGCTCACGTCCATGCTGGTGGAGGCGCTCGGTCCGGACATTCTCGACAAGCCCGAAGAGCGACTGCTGGAGCTTGAACCCTTTGCCGAGAAACAGACATTCCGCAAGACGTTTGCCGAGCAACGTTTACACAGTAAGCGTGCACTGGCCGACATCATCCACGAGCGCCTGGGCATTGCGGTGAACCCGGCGGCGATGTTCGACGTGCAGGTCAAGCGTATCCACGAGTACAAGCGCCAACTGCTCAACCTGCTGCACACCGTGGCGCTGTACCAGGCGATCCGTGCCGAACCGGGCACCGACTGGGTGCCGCGCGTGAAGATCTTCGCGGGCAAGGCGGCGGCCAGTTACCACCAGGCCAAGTTGATCATCAAGCTGACCAACGACATCGCGCGCACCGTCAACAACGACCCGACCGTGCGCGGCCTGCTCAAGGTGGTGTTCCTGCCTAACTACAACGTCAGCCTGGCGGAAAGCATCATTCCGGCGGCGGACTTGTCGGAGCAGATCTCTACCGCCGGCTTTGAGGCTTCGGGCACCAGCAACATGAAGTTCGGCCTCAACGGCGCGCTGACCATCGGCACCATGGACGGCGCCAACGTTGAAATGCATGAGCGCGTGGGTGCCGAGCACATGTTTATCTTTGGCCTCAGCGCGCAGCAAGTGGAAGCCCGCAAACACGCCGGGGAGTTCAGCGCCGGGCCGGACATCGCCGCCTCCCATCGGTTGAACGATGTGCTGCAAGCGATCCGCGGCGGGGTGTTCTCGCCGGATGATCCGGGCCGCTACGTGGGGTTGATCGATGGGTTGATCGACTACGATCGATTCCTGGTGTGTGCCGACTTCGATTCGTACTGGGACGCCCAGGCGCGGGTCGAGGCGCATTGGCATGATTCCAAGGCGTGGTGGCGTTCGGCGGTGCTGAATACGGCGCGCATGGGCTGGTTCAGCTCGGACCGGACGATCAGGGAGTACGCGACCGAGATCTGGAAAGCCCTCGACTAAACATCGCTGATCCAAAAATGTGGGAGGGGGCTTGCCCCCGATAGCAGCCTGTCAGTTTGCAGATATGTCGACTGGTGCACCGCTATCGGGCGCAAGCTCCCTCCCACATTGGTTCTGCATCGATATACTGGGCGCCGGTTTGCCTAGGGAATATCGACCATGCAATGGATTTTCATGCTGATTGGCCTGGTGCTCGGCTGGACGCTCGATGAGTCGTTCAGCGATGCGGGCATCGGTGCGCTGTTGGGGCTGGGCATTGGCCAGGCGATCCGCCTGGCGAAGCTGTCCTCCCAGGTGGACCAACAGGCGCGTCAGTTGGAAACCACGCAGAAGTCGCTGATAGCGCTGGGTGAGCGCCTGCGGCAACTGGAAGTGCCTGCGCCTGCAACCAGCAGCGTGTTTGTCGAGCCCGCCGTGGCAGAACCCACCCCGGTCGCCCAAACGCCTGAGCTGGTCTGGGAGCTGCCTGCCGAGCTGACACCTGTAGCCATGGTCGCCGAACCGAGCCAGCCGCTGCCGGATGATGTGTGGGCACCGGCTGCGTCGTCGTCCCCTAAAGAACCTGCCATCCCGCGTGGCCCCAACCTTATCGAGCGTGCCCTCAACGGTGCACGCAATTGGCTGTTTGGCGGCAACACGGTGCTGCGCGTCGGGGTGGTGCTGCTGTTTCTCGGCCTCGCGTTCCTGCTGCGCTACGCCACCGAAGGCATGGTGGTGCCAATCGAGCTGCGTTATGCCGGTGTGGCTGCGGCTGCGGTGGGCCTGCTGGGCCTGGGCTGGTGGCTGCGGCTGCGCAACAGCAACTACGGGTTGATGCTGCAGGGCGCGGGCATTGCGGTGTTGTACCTCACGGTGTTTGCGGCGATGCGTGTGCATCTGCTGATCGATCCCGGCGCGGCAATGGGGTTGCTGGTCGCCGTCACGGTATTTTCAGCGATCCTGGCGATCACCCAGGATGCCCTCGGCCTCGCCTGTGCGGCGGCTTTGGGCGGTTTTGCGGCACCGATCCTGGTATCGACCGGCGCCGGAAGCCATGTGGCGTTGTTCAGTTACTTTGCGTTGCTCAATGCCGGCATTCTCGCGATTGCCTGGTTCAAGGCCTGGCGCCTGCTGAATGTGATCGGCTTTGTGGGCACCTTCGGGATCGGTTTCGCCTGGGGTATGCGTTCCTACACGCCGGAGCTGTTGTGGAGCACCGAACCGTTCCTGATCCTGTTTTTCGCGATGTACCTGGCAATCGGCCTGTTGTATGCCTGGCGCAAGTTGCTGCAGGTGGGCGAGGGCGACAGCCTGGGTGCGCAATTGCGCAAGGGCGACTATGTCGACGGCACCTTGTTGTTCGGCCCGCCGCTGGTGGGCTTTGGCTTGCAGTTCGCGCTGGTGCAACACCTTGAGTTCGCCGCTGCGTTCAGTGCGCTGGGCCTGGGCATTATTTACATGGTCTTGGCCCGTGTATTCAGTGGTGGGCGCGCCGGGCTCCTGACGGAAACCTGTCTGGCCCTGGGGGTGATCTTCGCCAGCCTGGCCATTCCCTTGGGCCTCGATGCACGCTGGACCGCTGCGGCGTGGGCTGTCGAAGGCGCCGGGATCTTCTGGCTCGGCCTACGCCAGCATCGCCCCGTG
Organism: Pseudomonas extremorientalis; assembly: GCF_024584605.1. NCBI lineage: Bacteria > Pseudomonadati > Pseudomonadota > Gammaproteobacteria > Pseudomonadales > Pseudomonadaceae > Pseudomonas > Pseudomonas extremorientalis. The sequence continues at coordinate 420,893 of NZ_CP089519.1, forward strand.
GCGCGGGCGTTCGCCTTGCTGTTGCAACTGGGTTCGTTGCTCGCCTTCCTCAGCGAACTGCGCGATGGCCAGGACACCTTGCTGCTGGGCCCTCCATTAGGGGCGTTGTTGCTGGGCGCCGCACTGTTGTTCAGTTTTTACCAACTACACAAAGCCGCGCCGGAGCAGAGCCGGCGTTGGGAGCGTCTCGGCGCTCCAGGGCTCGCCATACTCGGCCTGGGTTGCGCCTACCTGCTGGCGCCGCTGTTGTTTTCAACCCAAGGCAGCATCGTCAGTTGGGCAGTTGCGGGCCTTGCGACCCTATGGGTGGGCCAGCGTATCGGCTCGCCGGTGGTAGTGCGCTGTGGCATTGCTGTGCAAGTCCTTTCGGGCGCGCTGTTTGCCCTCGACCCCGTGAGCAATGCCTGGACGCCGATGATCATTGCCTTGGCGGCAATGCCCGGCGCCTGGCGCTTGCCCCGTGGCCGTTTGTCCTCAGCTCTGCTGGCCTGGGGTGTGGCGTGGTGGGCGCTGGCGGTGATCATTGAAGTGTGGCGCTTGGCGCCTGTACCTTTGCACGCTGCACTGTTGCTGCTGGCGGCTGCGCTGAGCGGGGTGATCTGGACGTTACTGGCGCTGCGTTTGCGCTGGGTGGCGTTGGGTCTCGCCAGCACGTTGCTGATGCCTGCGGCGGGCCTGGTGTTGTGGGACGCATGGACCGAGTATTACCACCCAGCCGCGCAGTTCGGCTGGCTGGCCTGGCTGGCGGTGTTCGGGGTGCATTTCATCTCGCTGCGACGTTTGGCGGCACTGGTGCCTGGAAAGGTCTTAAGCGCGGCTCATGTACTGGGCTGCTGGATGCTGATCGGCGTACTGGCACTGGAACTGCGCTACGGCTTGCTGATGCTCTCGAGCGAATACAACGCCTGGCGCTGGCTGGGCTGGGCGATCCTGCCAAGCCTGTACCTGGTGCTGGCCGCCGCGCCGCGCAGCTGGCCGTGGCCTGTTTCCGCGTACCCAAGGGAATACCGCGTGCTCGCCGCATTGCCGCTGGCGGTGCTGATGCTCGGTTGGTTCTGGCTGGCGAACATCTTCAGTGACGGCACTGCCAAGCCGCTGCCCTATCTGCCCATGCTCAATCCGCTGGACCTGGGCCTGCTGTTCGCGTTGCTGGGCATTTACCTGTGGTCGCGCAGCGCCGCGCCGCAGCGGGGGCCGCGTGTCGAGTCGATCGCCCAAGGTGTCGCGGGGCTTTCGCTGTTCGCCTTCTTTACCGCGCTGGTGATGCGCACGGCCCACCATTGGGGCGACGTGCCGTTTCAATGGGATGCGTTGCTGGAGTCGATGCTGGTACAGGCCGGCCTGTCGATTGTCTGGACCCTGATCGCCCTCGGCCTGATGATCGGCGGCCACCTGCGCCATCGTCGTGAAGTGTGGCTGATCGGCGCGGCGCTGATTGCGGTGGTGGTGGCCAAGCTGTTCTTCGTCGAATTGAGTAACCGTGGCGGCCTGGCGCGAATCGTGTCGTTTATCGGCGTGGGCGGGTTGTTGCTGGTGGTGGGCTATTTTGCACCGCTGCCGCCCAAACGTATTGAAACTGAGGGAGCGTCTTCTTGATAGGCAAGCTGAGTCTGAGTGGGTTAGCGATATGGATGCTGTGCTCGGTGGCGTTTGCTCAAGAGCGGCCGGCTGATTTCGCCACCCAGGTGCCGCTCGCCGTGAGCGGCACTGGCCCCTGGTATCGCCTGGACCTGCCGTTGGCGGTTCAACTGAATGCACGCCAGGCCGATCTCAGCGATGTGCGAGTGTTCAACGCCGCCGGTGAGCCCCAGGCCTATGCGCTGTCTCGCCAGTCCGCGCAACGCTCCGAGAGTCGCAACGTCACTGACGTGAAGTGGTTCCCGCTGTACGCCGCCGACACTCAAACAGCGTTGCCCGACGTGGTGATGAAGGCCTCTACCACAGGCACCTTGGTGGAAATCACCCCATCCACTGCACCCAAACCCGGCAAGCAAGTACTGCGCGGCTGGGTGTTGGACGCCAGCGCGATCAAGGCGCCCTTGCAGCAATTGACCCTGGACTGGAGCCGCGAGCAAGAGGGCTTCCAGCGTTTCAGCATTGAGGCCAGTGATGACTTGCAGCACTGGGACGCCTGGGGCGATGGGCAGGTGGCGCGCTTGTCGTTTGCCGACGAACGGGTCGAGCAACATGACGTGAACTTGCCCGGGCAATCGGCGCGCTACCTGCGTCTGGTCTGGCAGGGCCAGGCGGCGCCGTTGCTGACCTCGGCCAAACTGGTGAGCGCTACCCGCAGCAGCGTGCCGCTGCCGTTGGTATGGTCGCAGCCGCTCTCGGGTACGCGGCTTGGCCCCGGGGAATACAGTTGGCAGTTGCCGGCGGGGGTGAGCATCGAACGCTTGCGCGTCGCGTTGAAGCAACCCAACACGCTGGCGCCCGTGACGTTATCCGGTCGAAGGGACAGCAAGCAGGCATGGCAGCCGTTGAGCAATGGTCTGTTGTATCGCCTGACCCAGAATGGCCAGGACGTGGTGCAGGACGAACTGCAATTGCCGGGGCAAACGGTGGCCGAGCTCAAATTGCAGGTAGATGAGCGCGGTGGCGGCCTGGGCGTCGAGGCGCCCGCGCTGCGCTTTGCAGTGCGTGCCACGCAGTTGGTGTTCCTGGCGCGGGGTGAGCCACCGTTTACGCTGGCGCTGGGCAATGCGTCGGCCAAGGCCGCGAGCTTGCCGCTCTCGACCTTGATCCCGGACTACAAACCCGAGCGCTTCAAGACGCTGGGGCAGGCCACGGTCGCCGGGGAAGTCGCGGTCACACCGGTTGCGATGGTAGCCGCTGCCGATCCCGGGACGAACTGGAAAAAGCTCGGGCTCTGGGCCGTACTGCTGCTCGGCGTGGCGGCACTGGGCGCCATGGCCTACAGTTTGCTGCGCAAGCCGCCGGCGGCACGTTAAATAAAGTCCATGAACTCTATTGGGTTTAAATCCTCTGATAGGAGGAAATACGCCCCGACTCGCGTTAAACTGCGCGGGTTTTCAAGCCCCCCATTCTCCGGAGCCTTACATGTCCCGCGTTACCTTGAGTCGCTATTTGATCGAGCAGACCCGCAGCAACAACACGCCTGCCGATCTGCGCTTCCTTATCGAAGTGGTGGCGCGTGCTTGCAAGGAAATCAGCCACGCCGTGTCCAAAGGCGCACTGGGTGGTGTCCTGGGCAGCATGGGCACTGAAAACGTGCAGGGCGAAGTGCAGAAGAAGCTCGACGTCCTGTCCAACGAAATCCTGCTCGAAGCCAACGAATGGGGCGGTCACCTGGCCGGCATGGCGTCCGAAGAAATGGACAATGCCTACCAGATCCCCGGCAAATACCCGAAAGGCGCGTACCTGCTGGTATTCGACCCACTGGACGGTTCGTCCAACATCGATATCAACGCACCGGTCGGCACCATCTTCTCGGTACTGCGTTGCCCGAATGAATACCTGAGCCAGAACGAAGCGCTGAACGAAAAAGCCTTCCTGCAGCCAGGCACCGAGCAGGTCGCTGCCGGCTACGCGATCTACGGCCCGCAGACCATGCTGGTGCTGACCCTGGGTGATGGCGTCAAGGGCTTCACCCTGGACCGTGAAATGGGTAGCTTCGTACTGACCCACGAAGACATCTCCATTCCTGCGTCGACCCAGGAATTTGCGATCAACATGTCCAACCAGCGCCACTGGGAAGAGCCGGTGAAGCGCTACGTCAACGAGTTGATGGAAGGTGAGGAAGGCCCGTTGAAGAAAAACTTCAACATGCGCTGGGTGGCCGCGATGGTCGCCGACGTGCACCGTATCCTGACCCGTGGTGGCCTGTTCATGTACCCACGCGACAGCCGCGAGCCGTCCAAACCGGGCAAACTGCGCCTGATGTACGAAGCCAACCCGATGTCGTTCCTGGTTGAACAGGCGGGCGGCGCGTCCACCGACGGCCATCAGCGCATCCTCGACATTCAGCCGGAAGGCCTGCACCAGCGTGTGGCGGTGTTCCTGGGGTCGAAGGAAGAAGTCGAGCGTGTGACGGCTTACCATAAGAAGTAAGCTGCGGCGACAAGTGACTGGTGTTGTTGTGAGCCGGTTCACCGTTGAAGAAGCCCCGAAACGTTTCAGCGTTTTCGGGGCTTTTTTGTTTTCGCTCATCGGGAACCAGACACCTCTTTTCCCTTCTAAGCTTCTGGCAGATACCCACGCTGCTTCGTCCCTCCAGGAGTGTTTCCATGTCGTTACGCCGTCTCGCTTTGCTGGCTTTTTGCGTGCTGTTGGCCGCTTGCAGCAAGGTCAACCAAGAAAACTATCAAAAATTGTCGGCTGGCATGGCCAAGGCTGAGGTGGAGTCGTTGCTGGGCAAGCCGACCGATTGTTCCGGCGCACTGGGCATGTCCAGTTGCACCTGGGGCGATAAAAACAGCTTTATCAGCGTTCAATATGCCGGTGACAAGGTTCTGATGTTTTCCGGGCAAGGCCTGAAGTAAACCGGGGCGCAAGCCTGCGGGAGAAGAAGAATGATGCGTTTTGTTTTGTTCCTTTGTGCCAGCCTGTTTTTGGCGGGCTGTGCCAGCCATTCTGGCGATGATCTGCAACCCAAGACAGCGAGCAACGTCAACCTCAAGCGTTACCAGGGCACCTGGTATGAGTTGGCCCGATTGCCGATGTACTTCCAGCGCAACTGTGCGCAGTCCGAAGCCCGCTACACCCTGTTGCCGGACGGCGACATGTCGGTGTTCAACCGCTGCCTGACGACTGAATGGAAGTGGGAGGAAGCCAAGGGTACCGCCACCCCGCAAGTGCCGGGCAAGACCGACAAGCTCTGGGTGGAATTCAACAACTGGTTCACCTCGCTGCTGCCGGGCGTCGCCAAGGGCGATTACTGGGTGCTGTATGTCAGCGATGACTACAAGACCGCCATTGTCGGCAGCCCGAGCCGGCGCTACATGTGGATCCTGTCGCGCACGCCAACGGTCAATGCGGACACCCGCGAAGACCTGCTGAGCAGGGCGCGACAGCAGGGGTATGACACCACACGGTTGATCTGGCGTACGTCGGACAAGCAGATGGCGAAGACTTCGCAATAATCTGAGAACTCCTCAATCCAATGTGGGAGGGGGCTTGCCCCCGATAGCGGTGTGTCAGTATCTGATTTGCTGGCTGACACTCTGCAATCGGGGGCAAGCCCCCTCCCACACGTTTTAACCGAGTAAGTCCCTTAGAACCTGCGTGAATGCCAGGCTGCTGTCTTCCTCGCCGGCATGTCGCCCATCACGCACCACCCACTGGCCGTTGACCAGCACATCCCGCACCTGCCGATCACCACCGGCAAACAACCAGCGATTCAGAATCCCGTCCTCGGTCGCCGTGGCCAGGTACGGATCATTACCATCCAGCACAATCCAATCCGCACGCTTGCCCACTTCCAATCGGCCAATTGGCTGCCCCAGCGCCTGGGCACCACCGTCCAGCGCGGCATCGAACAGCGTGCGCCCAACCATCGGCTGGTCACTGCGATACAAGCGGTTACGCCGTTGATCACGCAGGCGCTGGCCGTATTCCAGCCAGCGCAATTCTTCCACCACGCTCAGTGACACATGGCTGTCGGAGCCGATGCCCAGGCGTCCGCCCTGGGCGAGAAAGTCCACCGCCGGGAAAATCCCATCACCTAGGTTGGCCTCGGTGGTCAGGCACAAACCGGCAATCGCCCGGCTCTTGGCCATGCGCATCACCTCATCGGCGTCGGCATGGGTGGCGTGCACCAGGCACCAGCGTTCATCGACGTCGACATTGTCATACAGCCATTGCAGCGGGCGTTTGCCGCTCCAGGCCAGGCAGTCATCGACTTCCTTCTGCTGCTCGGCAATGTGGATATGCACCGGGCACGCCTTGTCGCTGGCGGCCAGCACTTCGTTGATTTGTTGCGGTGTGACGGCACGCAGCGAGTGAAAACACAGACCCAGTTGCTGTGCGGGTTGCGCGGCCAGAATTGGCTGCAGACGCGCTTGCAGCTCCAGATAATTTTCAGTGCTGTTGATAAAGCGCCGCTGGCCTTCAGTGGGCGCCTGGCCGCCAAACCCAGAGTGGGTGTAGAGCACCGGCAACAACGTCAGGCCAATCCCGCTGCTGGCCGCCGCCTGGCTGATCTGCCGCGACAATTGTGTGCGATCGGCATAGGGCTGGCCGCTGACGTCATGGTGCACGTAGTGAAACTCGGCCACCGAGGTATAGCCGGCCTTGAGCATCTCGATATACAGCTGGCGCGCGATGACCTGGAGTTGGTCCGGGTTGATCTTGCCGACCATGCGGTACATCAGGTCGCGCCAGGTCCAGAAACTGTCATTCGGGTTGCCGGCCACCTCGGCCAAGCCGGCCATGGCACGCTGGAATGCGTGAGAATGCAAGTTCGGCATACCCGCCAAGACCGGCCCTCTCAGCCGTTCGGCACCCTCTGCGCTGGCATTGGCCTCAACGTTGGTCAGCAGGCCATCGGCGCTGACTTCAAGACGTACATCATTGGCCCATCCATCAGGCAGCAGCGCGCGTTCGGCGAAGAAAGCGGACATGATCAAGGCACCCCGGTCGTGTGTTTATTTGTATATACATATACAGACGTTTGCCTGCTCGGTAAACTCCGGCAATCTATGCATCTTTTTCCCCTGCAAGGATTCCCCGTGCCGACTCCGCCCGCCAACTCTTCGCTGGCTGCCCACATGGACGAAAGTCCGGCGCCCTTGTATGCCCGCGTCAAACAGATGATCAGCCAGCAGATCCTCAACGGCAACTGGCCGCCCCATTACCGCGTGCCATCGGAGAGCGAGTTGGTCAGCCAGCTGGGTTTCAGCCGCATGACCATCAACCGCGCCCTGCGCGAACTCACCGCCGAAGGGTTGCTGGTGCGCATGCAAGGCGTCGGCACGTTTGTCGCCGAACCCAAGAGCCAGTCAGCGCTGTTCGAGGTGCACAACATCGCCGATGAGATCGCCTCCCGCGGTCACCGGCATACCTGCCAGGTCATCACCCTGGGTGAAGAGGCCGCCGGTTCCGAGCGCGCCGTTGCCTTGGAGATGCGTGAAGGCGGGCGGGTGTTCCATTCATTGATCGTGCACTTCGAAAACGATATTCCCGTGCAAATCGAAGACCGCTTCGTCAATGCCCTGGTCGCGCCGGAATACCTGCAACAGGATTTCACCCAGCAGACGCCTTACGCCTACCTGAACCAAGTGGCACCGCTGACCGAAGGCGAGCATGTGGTCGAAGCCATCCTCGCCGATGCGGCCGAATGCAAACTGCTGCAGATCGAACCCAGTGAGCCGTGCCTGTTGATCCGACGACGCACCTGGTCGGGGCGCCAGCCGGTGACTGCTGCGCGTTTGATCCACCCCGGTTCCCGTCACAGCCTGGAAGGACGCTTCAGCAAATGAGTAGCGTAAAAGTCTGGCGCGCCGCTGAGTACGTACGCATGCCGTGGAAAAACGGCGGTGGCAGCACCGAAGAAATCACCCGCGACGCCGGCGCAGGCCTGGATGGCTTTGGCTGGCGCCTGTCGATTGCGGATATCGCTGAATCCGGCGGTTTCTCCACCTTTGCCGGCTATCAGCGCGTGATCACCGTAATCAAGGGCGCCGGCATGGTCTTGACCGTGGACGGCGAGGAGCAGCGCGGGTTGCTGCCGCTGCAAGCTTTTGCGTTCAAGGGTGACAGCCAGGTGTCATGCCGTTTGATCACCGGGCCGATCCGCGACTTCAACCTGATCTATTCGCCCCAGCGTTACCACGCACGGCTGCAATGGATCGATGGCGAACAGCGCTTCTTCAGCACGGCGCAGACAGTGCTGGTGTTCTGTGTCGCGGATGAAGTGAAGGTGCTGGACCAAAAGCTAGGCCATCACGACTGCCTGCAAGTGGACGGTAACACTGGCCTGCTGGAGGTTGCCGTGAGCGGTCGCTGTTGTGTTATCGAACTGAGCAACAGCTGAGCGCTTGTATGACCGGCGCTCAGCCAGCGTGGGGAGATGGGTTTACTTAACGCACATCAGTTGAAAGCCCATCGAAGAATCGCCCGCGGGTTTGTTGTCTCCCACTTTCAGCGTTAAAACGTTGACGTAGTTGATCGCCGGGACGCTCCCCAACTTGGCGTGGCCGTAGAAGATGTGATCATTGGAGCTGACGTCCGTCACCGACACGGTGCAAAACCGTGGCGCGTCCTTGAACACTCCCGGCACAAACCTGACTTTGTAATCGGAGAAGTAATCAGGTTGGGCGGTGAGTTTCACGTCCTTGATCCACTTGGGTGACTGCGCAGTAATTTTTCCTGTTTTATCAAGGGTCGCAGTAAAGGTGTCGGCAATGGCCTGGACTGAAGCCGTGCTTGTCGCCATGAGTACGATAAAGATGCCTGCCCGTTTTAGAGTGGTCACGATAAGTCTTCCATGGTGTTGGGTGTGTGAAAGCCGACTCTAAACCACTGAATATACAAAAAAATCCGTTTTTACTGGGCTACAGATAACTCAGAAAAATCGTCGTTGGGACGCGCCTTTTACCTGGCAGGCCAGGCGCGCCATTTCACTGCTACGCATGCCCACCCTCGATTCCCAACCGTGCGCACCATTTTGTTACCGAATGCCCCAATGCGGCGCAATGCTGCATTGGGGGTGACAAACCCCTCTCCCGGGAAGAAACGTCTGCAAGAAATTTCATCAAGCCTCAAAGCCTCAATTTCCAAGGCTTGCACACCCCTTCACAAAAAATCCCGACAACGCCTTTCTAAAGTTGGCCGCTTGATTGCATATGCTTGTATGTACAAGTAAAGATGTGTGCGTAAGACTCTCCTTCGCACCATCCATGTTCGCGCATCATGCCGAGGAGTCCAGTCGTGACCGATTTTTCTAAAGCCAGGCCTACAAAATACCGTGACGTCGAAATCCGTGCCGCCCACGGTAACAAGCTCACCGCCAAAAGCTGGCTGACTGAAGCGCCGCTGCGCATGCTGATGAACAACCTCGACCCACAAGTGGCCGAGAACCCGAAAGAACTGGTGGTGTACGGCGGTATTGGCCGCGCAGCACGCAACTGGGAGTGCTACGACCAGATCGTCGAGAGCCTCACCCACCTGAATGACGACGAAACCCTGTTGGTGCAATCCGGCAAGCCGGTCGGCGTGTTCAAGACCCACAGCAACGCACCGCGTGTACTGATCGCCAACTCCAATCTGGTGCCGCACTGGGCCAGCTGGGAGCACTTCAACGAACTGGATGCCAAGGGCCTGGCCATGTACGGCCAGATGACCGCCGGCAGCTGGATCTACATCGGCAGCCAGGGCATCGTCCAGGGCACCTACGAAACCTTCGTCGAAGCCGGTCGCCAGCATTACAACAGTGACCTCAAAGGCCGTTGGGTACTGACTGCCGGCCTCGGCGGCATGGGCGGCGCCCAGCCGCTGGCGGCCACTTTGGCTGGCGCCTGCTCGCTGAACATCGAGTGCCAGCAGGTCAGCATCGATTTCCGCCTGAACAGCCGTTATGTCGACGAACAGGCCACCGACCTCGACGACGCCCTGGCACGCATCGCCAAATACACCAAGGAAGGCAAGGCTATCTCCATCGCCCTGCTGGGCAACGCCGCCGAAATCCTGCCGGAACTGGTCAAGCGTGGCGTGCGCCCGGACATGGTCACCGACCAGACCAGCGCCCACGACCCTCTCAACGGTTACCTGCCCGCTGGCTGGACCTGGGACGAATACCGCGCCCGCGCCAAGACCGAGCCCGCCGCCGTGATCAAGGCCGCCAAGCAGTCGATGGCCGTGCACGTCAAAGCCATGCTGGAATTCCAGAAGCAAGGCATCCCGACTTTCGACTACGGCAACAACATCCGCCAGATGGCCCAGGAAGAGGGCGTGGAAAACGCCTTCGATTTCCCGGGTTTCGTCCCGGCCTATATCCGCCCGCTGTTCTGCCGTGGCATCGGCCCGTTCCGCTGGGCGGCGCTGTCCGGTGACCCGCAGGACATCTACAAGACCGACGCCAAAGTCAAAGAGCTGATCCCGGACGACGCGCACCTGCACAACTGGCTGGACATGGCCCGCGAACGCATCAGCTTCCAGGGCCTGCCGGCACGTATCTGCTGGGTTGGCCTGGGCCAGCGCGCCAAGCTCGGCCTGGCGTTCAACGAAATGGTGCGCAGCGGCGAGTTGTCGGCACCGGTGGTGATCGGCCGTGACCACCTCGATTCCGGCTCGGTCGCAAGCCCGAACCGCGAAACCGAAGCCATGCAGGACGGCTCCGACGCCGTATCCGACTGGCCGCTGCTCAACGCTCTGCTCAACACCGCGAGCGGCGCGACCTGGGTGTCGCTGCACCACGGTGGTGGTGTGGGCATGGGCTTCTCCCAGCACTCCGGCATGGTCATCGTCTGCGACGGTACCGATGAAGCGGCTGAGCGGATCGCCCGTGTGCTGCACAACGACCCAGCCACCGGGGTGATGCGCCACGCAGACGCCGGTTACCAGATCGCGATCGATTGCGCCAAGGAGCAGGGCTTGAACCTGCCGATGATCAAGTAAGCCAGCACCACCCTGAAACAATCCATCAGAGGTTGAACCGACATGGCTGCAAATGACACCACCCCGTTGATCGAAAGGCGTTCGATCGACTACATCCCGGAAGCGGAAAGACACGGTCGTCTGTTCAGCCAGTTCACCCTGTGGATGGGCGCCAACCTGCAGATCACCGCGATTGTCACCGGGGCCCTGGCCGTGGTGCTGGGCGGTGATGTGTTCTGGTCGTTGATCGGTCTGTTGATCGGCCAACTGATCGGCGGTGGGGTCATGGCGTTGCATGCGGCGCAAGGGCCCAAGCTGGGCCTGCCACAGATGATCTCCAGCCGGGTGCAGTTCGGTGTGTATGGCGCGGCGATTCCGATCGTACTGGTGTGCCTGATGTACCTGGGTTTCACCGCCACTGGCACCGTGCTTTCGGGGCAGGCGCTGGGCCAGTTGTTCGGGGTCAGCGACAGCGTGGGCATCCTGATTTTCGCCAGCGTGATCGTGTTGGTCACGGTGCTCGGCTACCGGGTGATCCATTTCATTGGCCGCGTCGCCAGCGTCATTGGCGTGGTCGCCTTTGTCTACCTGTTCAGCCGGCTGGTGAGCCAGACCGATGTGGGCGCACTCCTGCAAATCCGCCACTTCAGCTGGAGCAGTTTCCTGCTGGCGGTATCGCTCGCGGCCTCCTGGCAGATTGCCTTCGGCCCGTACGTGGCGGACTACTCGCGTTACCTGCCAAGCAAGACGTCATCGGTGAAAACCTTTTTCGCCGCCGGCGCCGGTTCGGTGGTGGGCGCGCAGGTGGCCATGGTGCTGGGCGTGTTTGCCGCGGCCATGTCCAACGGTCAGTTCGCCGGGCATGAAGTGGCGTACATCGTGGGCTTGAGTGGCACGGGTGCTACCGCTGCGTTGCTGTACTTCAGCATCGCGTTCGGCAAGGTCACCATCTCGACGCTGAACTCCTACGGCAGCTTCATGTGCATCGCGACCATCATCAGCGGCTTTCGTGGTCGCCTGGAGGTCACGCGTCTGCAGCGCCTGGTGTTCGTGCTGGCGATTGTCGGCACGGCGACCCTGATCGCATTGCTCGGCCAGCACTCGTTCCTGGGGGCGTTCAAGTCCTTCATCCTGTTCCTGCTGGCGTTCTTCACGCCCTGGAGCGCGATCAACCTGGTGGACTACTACTGCATCACCCGCGAGCGCTATGACGTACCGGCGCTGGCCGACCCGAACGGTCGCTATGGCCGCTGGAACCTGCTGGGAATCAGCGTCTACGTGTTCGGCGTGCTGGTGCAGTTGCCGTTCATCTCCACCAAGTTCTACACAGGTCCCTTGGTGGCCGCGCTGGGTGATGTGGATATCTCCTGGATCATTGGCCTGGTACTGCCCGCAGCGCTGTATTACGTGTGTGCGAAAAAATGGCACGGCACCGTGCCCGATCAACTGATCCTGCCAACAGAGCAGGGCGCTATACCCACAACAAACGGGCTGGCTGCACAGGCCTGATGGGACGTGGACAGGGCAGGATGCCTACTGACTGCCGTAATCCATTTCAAGATTGGGAGCGTCACAACAATGAAAATGCATAAGACCCTGATGGCTACCTTGCTCTCTGCGGGCTTGCTGGCCAGCGCTGGCGCCCAGGCAGCCGGTTGGTGCGAATCCGGCAAACCGGTGAAATTCGCCGGGCTGAACTGGGAGAGCGGCATGTTGCTCACCGACATCCTGCAAACCGTGCTGGAAAAAGGCTACGACTGCAAAACCGACAGCCTGCCGGGCAACTCCATCACCATGGAAAACGCCCTGAGCAGCAATGACATCCAGGTGTTTGCCGAAGAGTGGGTCGGCCGCAGCGAGGTCTGGAACAAGGCCGAGAAGGCCGGCAAAGTCGTCGGCGTCGGTGCCCCTGTAGTGGGCGCTATCGAAGGCTGGTACGTGCCGCGCTATGTGATCGAAGGCGACGCCAAGCGCAAGCTGGAACCCAAGGCCCCGGACCTGAAAAACATCGCTGACCTCGCCAAGTACGCCTCGGTGTTCAAGGACCAGGAAGAGCCCTCCAAGGGTCGTTTCTACAACTGCCCGGCCGGCTGGACCTGCGAGCTGGACAACAGCGAGATGCTGAAAAGCTATGGGCTGGAAAGCACCTACACCAACTTCCGCCCAGGCACCGGCCCGGCGCTGGATGCGGCGGTGCTGTCGAGCTATAAGCGTGGCGAGCCGATCCTGTTCTACTACTGGTCGCCCACGCCGCTGATGGGCCAGGTCGACCTGGTCAAGCTGGAAGAAAAACCCGGCGTGGATAAAAGCGTGAGCATCAAGGTCGGCTTGTCCAAGACCTTCCACGAGCAAGCCCCTGAATTGGTGGCCGTGCTGGAAAAGGTCAACCTGCCCATCGACCTGCTGAACCAGAACCTGGGCCGCATGGCCAAGGAGCGAATTGAGTCGCCAAAACTGGCGAAAATTTTCCTCAAGGAACATCCTGAAGTCTGGCACGCCTGGGTGAGCGACGACGCAGCCAAGAAAATCGACGCGGCCTTGTAGGTCAAGCGTGCCCGGCTACCCTGAAGGGCCGGCCGGGCGCCTGGCCACAACCCACTGGATCGAGAGCACGATATGTTTCCTGAGAGTTTTACGTTTTCCATCGCCGACTGGGTCAACGGTTGGGTGGACTCACTGGTCACCAACTACGGCGATGTGTTCCGGCACATCTCCGACACCCTGCTGTGGGCCATCGTCAACCTGGAAGGCTTGCTGCGCGCAGCGCCCTGGTGGCTGATGCTGGCCATCGTCGGCGCCGTCGCCTGGCACGCGACCCGCAAGGTGGTGACCACGGCGGTGATCGTCGGCCTGCTGTTCCTGGTGGGCGCGGTTGGCCTGTGGGACAAGCTGATGCAGACCCTGGCCCTGATGATGGTCGCTACGGTGATCTCGGTGCTGATCGGCATTCCGCTGGGCATCCTGTCGGCGCGCAGTAATCGCCTGCGTTCGGTATTGATGCCGCTGCTCGACATCATGCAGACCATGCCGAGCTTCGTGTACCTGATCCCGGTGCTGATGCTGTTCGGCCTGGGCAAGGTCCCGGCGATTTTCGCCACGGTGATTTACGCCGCGCCACCGCTGATTCGCCTCACCGACCTGGGCATTCGCCAGGTCGACGGTGAAGTCATGGAAGCCATCAACGCCTTCGGTGCCAACCGCTGGCAGCAACTGTTCGGTGTGCAACTGCCGCTGGCATTGCCGAGCATCATGGCCGGTATCAACCAGACCACCATGATGGCGCTGTCGATGGTGGTGATCGCCTCGATGATCGGCGCCCGTGGCTTGGGTGAAGACGTGCTCGTCGGCATCCAGACCCTCAACGTCGGGCGTGGCCTTGAGGCCGGCCTGGCGATCGTGATTCTCGCAGTGGTCATCGACCGCATTACCCAGGCCTATGGTCGTCCACGGCATGAGGCGAGCAAATGACTACTGTCAGCAAAATCGAAGTCAAAAACGTCTTCAAGATCTTCGGCGCGCGTTCCAAGGATGCGCTGTCGTTGATCGGCCAGGGCAAGACCAAGGACCAGGTGCTGGCCGAGACCGGCTGCGTGGTCGGTGTGAACGACCTGTCCCTGAGCATCGGCACCGGTGAGATCTTTGTGATCATGGGGCTGTCGGGTTCCGGCAAGTCCACACTGGTGCGTCACTTCAACCGCCTGATCGACCCCACCAGCGGCGCGATCCTGGTGGACGGCGAAGACATCCTGCAACTGGACATGGAAGCCCTGCGCCAATTCCGTCGGCACAAGATCAGCATGGTGTTCCAGAGCTTCGGCCTGCTGCCCCACAAGAGCGTGCTCGACAACGTCGCCTATGGCCTGAAGGTGCGTGGCGAAACCAAGCAGGTCTGCGCCGAGCGCGCCTTGCAGTGGATCGAAACCGTGGGCCTCAAGGGCTACGAAAACAAATACCCGCACCAGCTCTCCGGCGGCATGCGCCAGCGTGTCGGCCTGGCCCGCGCCTTGGCGGCAGACACCGACATCATCCTGATGGACGAAGCCTTCAGCGCACTCGACCCGCTGATCCGCGCCGAGATGCAGGACCAGTTGCTGGAACTGCAAAAGACCCTGCACAAGACCATCGTGTTCATCACCCACGACCTCGACGAGGCCGTGCGTATTGGCAACCGCATTGCGATCCTCAAGGACGGCAAGCTGATCCAGGTCGGCACGCCTCGGGAGATCCTGCATTCGCCGGCGGATGAGTATGTGGATCGGTTTGTCCAGCGGCGGGCGGCGGTGGTCTGATCTGGATGTGTTGGTGAGGCTGATGGCCTCATCGGGGGCAAGCCCCCTCCCACAGGGGAATGCATTCCAAATGTGGGAGGGGGCTTGCCCCCGATAAGGCCGGTAAGGCTGCACAAGAATTGAAGAGAGTATGAACATGCCCCAGGCAACAAAAATCACCATCGCCGACACCCCGCTGCGCTGGCAGGACGTGGTCGCCGTCGCCCGCCACGGTGCCGTGCTAGAACTCTCGGGCCAGGCCTGGGCGCGCATCGACAATGCCCAGGCCATTGTGCAGCGCATCGTCACCAGCGGTGAGCGCGCCTATGGGGTGAACACCGGCCTGGGCGCGCTGTGCAATGTGTCGCTCAAGGGCGAGCAACTCAGCCAACTGTCGCGCAACACCTTGCTCAGCCACGCCTGTGGCGTCGGCCCGGTGCTGAGCGACGAGCAGACCCGCGCGATCATCTGCGCCGCCATCATCAACTACAGCCACGGCAAATCCGGCCTGCATCCGCAGGTGGTGCATTCGCTGCTGGCGCTGCTCAACCACGGCATCACGCCGCAAGTGCCATCCCAGGGCTCGGTGGGTTACCTGACCCATATGGCCCATGTTGGTGTGGCTTTGCTGGGCGTGGGTAACGTGAGTTACCAAGGTCGGGTCGTTCCGGCTCAAGAGGCATTGAGCGCGGAAGGTCTGCAGCCGGTGGTGCTCGGCGCCAAGGACGGCCTGTGCCTGGTCAACGGCACGCCGTGCATGACCGGCCTGAGCTGCCTGGCCCTGGCTGACGCCCATCACTTGCTGCAATGGGCTGACGTGATCGGCGCCATGAGTTTCGAAGCCCAGCGTGGGCAGATCGATGCCTTCGATGAAGAAATCATCGCGCTCAAGCCGCACCCGGGCATGCAGCACGTGGGGACCCATCTGCGCGCCTTGCTCGATGGCAGTGAAGTGATCGCCAGCAGCAAAGGTATCCGTACCCAGGACGCCCTGAGCATTCGTTCGATCCCGCAGATCCACGGCGCGGCCCGCGACCAGGTGGAGCACGCCACCCGTCAGATCGAGACCGAACTCAACAGCGCCACCGATAACCCGCTGGTGCTCGGCACGCCGGAACACTACCGCGTGGTGTCCCAGGCCAACCCGCACGGCCAGTCCGTGGCGCTGGCGGCGGACATGCTGGCGATCGCCATGGCCGAAATCGGTTCGGTGGCCGAACGTCGCCTGGACCGCCTGATCAATCCGCACGTCAGCGGCTTGCCGGCGTTCCTGGTCAGCAACCCCGGGGTCAACTCCGGGATGATGATCGTGCAGTACGTCGCCGCCTCCCTGTGCGGGCAAAACCGCCAACTGGCGCAACCGGCGGTGCTCGACAACTTCGTCACCTCGGGCCTGCAGGAAGACCACCTGAGCATGGGCACCAATGCCGCGCTCAAGCTGCACCAGGTGCTGGCCAACGTGACCCAGATTCTCGCCATCGAGTACTTGTTGGCGGCCCAGGCGTTCGAGTTTCTCAAGGAACAACGTTTCGGCGCCGGCACCGACCGTGCCTGGCGGTTGTTGCGTGAAGTCGTCCCGGCCTATGAACAGGACCGCTGGCTGGCGCCGGACATTGCCGCCGCCGCTCAGCTGCTGAAAAACACCGATTTACCGAATGTGCACTTTTAAAAGAACAATTCAGAAGGAGTATGAATGTGACTGCGCTAAACCTGATTCCAGGCCAACTGAGCCTTGCCCAACTGCGAGCCATCTACCAGCAGCCGGTAACCCTCAGTCTGGATGACAGCGCTACGGCGCAGATCGACGCCAGTGTGGCCTGCGTGGAGCAGATTCTCGCCGAGAACCGCACCGCCTACGGCATCAACACCGGTTTCGGCCTGCTGGCCTCGACCCGCATCGCCAGCGAAGACCTGGAAAACCTCCAGCGTTCCCTGGTGCTGTCCCACGCCGCCGGCGTCGGTGAGCCGATCAGCGATGCGCTGGTGCGGCTGGTCATGGTGCTCAAGGTCAACAGTCTGAGCCGTGGTTTCTCCGGCATCCGCCGCCAGGTGATCGACGCGCTGATCGCGCTGATCAACGCCGAGGTATACCCGCATATTCCGCTGAAAGGTTCGGTGGGTGCCTCCGGCGACCTGGCGCCGTTGGCGCACATGTCCCTGGTGCTGCTGGGCGAAGGCAAGGCACGCTACAAAGGCGAGTGGCTGGAAGCGACCGACGCGCTGAAAGTCGCCGGCCTCACGCCGCTGACCCTTGCCGCCAAAGAAGGCCTGGCGCTGCTCAACGGCACGCAGGTGTCGACGGCTTATGCACTGCGTGGCCTGTTCGAAGGTGAAGACCTGTTCGCCAGCGCCCTGGCCTGCGGCGGCCTCACCGTGGAAGCGGTGCTGGGTTCGCGTTCGCCGTTCGACGCCCGTATCCACGCGGCTCGCGGCCAGCGCGGCCAGATCGACGCGGCGGCGGCCTACCGCGACCTGCTCGGCGAAAGCAGCCAGGTGTCCCAGTCGCACCAGAACTGCGACAAGGTGCAAGACCCGTACTCGCTGCGCTGCCAGCCACAAGTCATGGGCGCCTGCCTGACCCAGTTCCGCCAGGCCGCTGAAGTGCTGGTGGTCGAGGCCAATGCCGTGTCGGACAACCCGCTGGTGTTTGCCGCTGAAGGCGACGTGATTTCCGGTGGCAACTTCCACGCCGAACCGGTGGCCATGGCGGCCGACAACATGGCGCTGGCCATCGCCGAAATCGGCTCCCTGAGTGAGCGCCGTATCTCGTTGATGATGGACAAGCACATGTCGCAACTGCCGCCGTTCCTGGTGGGCAATGGCGGTGTGAACTCTGGTTTCATGATCGCCCAGGTGACCGCTGCCGCGCTCGCCAGCGAGAACAAGGCGTTGTCTCATCCCCATAGCGTCGATAGCCTGCCGACCTCCGCCAACCAGGAAGACCACGTGTCGATGGCCCCGGCTGCGGGCAAACGCCTGTGGGAAATGGCTGAGAACACCCGTGGCATTCTCGCGGTTGAGTGGCTGGCCGCGTGCCAGGGCCTGGACCTGCGCGAAGGCCTGAAAACTTCACCGAAGCTGGAAAAGGCGCGTGGCATCCTGCGCGCCAAAGTGGGCTTCTATGACAAGGACCGCTTCTTCGCCCCGGACATCAATGCCGCCAGCAAACTGCTCGCCACTCGCTGCCTGAATGAGCTGGTGCCGGCCAAGCTGCTGCCGAGTCTGTAACCGATCCATAGGACGACATGCTTCCTGTGGTGAGCGGGCTTGCCCCGCGTTGGGGCGCGAAGCGGCCCCAAACCCGACGACCGCAGAAGGGCTGCTGTGCAGCCCAACGCGGGGCGAGCCCGCTCACCACAAGAGAAGGCATTCATCACGCAGCCGTTCGGATTTTTCTCAGGATAAAAATAATTAAGGACGAGAAATGCATCAGCAAGAAAAGGCTTTGAAACGCGGGCTCAGCGCCCGACATATTCGCTTCATGGCACTCGGTTCCGCGATCGGCACCGGGTTGTTCTATGGCTCCGCCTCGGCTATCCAGATGGCCGGCCCCGCTGTGCTGCTGGCCTACCTGATCGGCGGCGCCGCCGTGTTCATGGTGATGCGCGCCCTCGGCGAAATGGCCGTGCACAACCCGGTCGCCGGTTCCTTCGGCCAGTACGCCAGCACCTACCTGGGCCCCATGGCCGGGTTTGTCCTCGGTTGGACCTACGCGTTTGAAATGATCATTGTGTGCCTGGCCGACGTCACCGCGTTTGGCATCTACATGGGCTTCTGGTTTCCCGAGGTTGCGCGTTGGGTCTGGGTGCTCGGCATCGTGTTCCTGATCGGCGGCCTGAACCTGTGCAACGTCAAGGTGTTTGGCGAAATGGAGTTCTGGCTGTCGCTGCTCAAGGTCGGCGCCATCGTCGCGATGATCCTCGGCGGTTTCGGCATCCTGCTGTTCGGCATCCATTCCGCCGGTGAGGCCCAGGCCAGTGGCCTCAGCAACCTGTGGGCCCACGGCGGCTTCATGCCCAATGGCATTGGTGGCCTGATCGCCTCGTTCGCGGTGGTGATGTTTGCCTTCGGCGGCATCGAAATCATCGGCATCACCGCTGGCGAAGCCAAGGATCCGCAACGTGTGATCCCCAAGGCGATCAACGCAGTGCCACTGCGCATCCTGTTGTTCTACGTGCTGACCCTGTTCGTGCTGATGGCCATCTATCCGTGGCCGCAGATCGGCAGCCAGGGCAGCCCGTTCGTGCAGATCTTCAGCAACCTGGGCATCGGCTCGGCGGCGACCCTCCTCAATATCGTGGTGATCTCGGCCGCCGTCTCGGCCATCAACAGCGACATCTTCGGCGCCGGCCGCATGATGTACGGCCTGGCCCAGCAAGGGCAGGCGCCCAAAGGCTTTGCGCAGTTGTCAAAACACGGTGTGCCATGGATGACCGTAGTAGTGATGGGCGCAGCCTTGCTCGGTGGCGTGGTGCTCAACTACCTGATCCCGGAAAACGTATTCCTGCTGATCGCCTCGATTGCCACCTTCGCCACCGTTTGGGTGTGGCTGATGATCCTGTTCACCCAGGTCGCCATGCGCCGCTCGATGAACAAGCAGCAAGTCGAGGAGCTGAAATTCCCGGTGCCGTTCTGGCCCTATGCGCCGGCGGCCGCCATCGTGTTCATGCTATTCGTGTTTGGTGTGCTGGGTTACTTCCCGGACACCCAGGCTGCCTTGCTGGTCGGCGCCGTATGGATCGTGCTGTTGGTGCTTGCCTACCTGCTGTGGGTCAAACCCGCTGCCGGTCAAGCGGCCAAGGTCCATTACGACCCGGCTTTGTCTCATCGTTAATCCAGGGAGGCGTTGATGAAAACGCTTTGGCAACACTGCCATATCGCAACCATGGCCCAGGGCAAATACTCGATCATCGAGGATGCCGCCATGGTCACCGCGGGTTCACTCATCGAGTGGATCGGCCCCCGCAGCCAGGCACCGACGGCGGATTACGCCCAGGTGCATGACCTGCATGGCGCGTGGGTCACCCCCGGGCTGATCGACTGCCACACCCACACGGTGTTCGGCGGTAACCGCAGCGGCGAATTCGAGCAGCGTCTCGAAGGCGTGAGCTACGCCGAGATCGCGGCCAAGGGCGGCGGTATTGCCAGCACGGTGCGCGCCACTCGCGCCGCAACCGAAGATGAGCTGTTTGCCAGTGCTGAAAAACGCCTGCGCAGTCTGCTACGGGACGGTGTCACCAGCGTGGAGATCAAGTCCGGCTACGGCCTGGACCTGGCCAACGAACGCAAGATGCTGCGTGTGGCCCGTCGCCTCGGTGAAGCGCTGCCGGTCAGCGTGCGCGCCACATGCCTGGCGGCCCACGCGTTGCCGCCGGAGTACAAGGACCGCGCCGACGATTACATCGAGCATATCTGCGCCGAGATGTTGCCGGCCCTGGCCGCGGAAGGGCTGGTGGACGCGGTGGATGCGTTCTGTGAATACCTGGCGTTTTCCACCGAGCAGGTGGAGCGGGTCTTCAAGGTCGCCCAGCAACTGGGCTTGCCGGTGAAGCTGCACGCCGAGCAGCTTTCGTCGCTGCACGGCTCCAGCCTGGCCGCGCGTTACCAGGCGCTGTCGGCGGATCACTTGGAGTTCATGACCGAAGCAGACGCCATCGCCATGGCCGCCTCCGGCACCGTCGCGGTGTTGCTGCCGGGCGCGTTCTACTTCCTGCGCGAAACCCAGTTGCCGCCGATGGACGCCCTGCGCAAACACGGCGTGAAGATCGCCATCGCCAGCGACCTCAACCCCGGCACCTCGCCGGCGCTGTCGGTGCGCCTGATGCTGAACATGGCCTGCACCCTGTTCCGCATGACCCCGGAAGAAGCCCTGGCCGGTGCCACGCAACATGCGGCTACCGCATTAGGCATGGGCGACACCCACGGCTCCCTGGAAGTGGGCAAGGTCGCGGATTTTGTCGCCTGGCAAATCGATCGCCCCGCCGACCTCGCCTACTGGCTGGGTGGCGAGCTGGATAAACGCGTCGTGCGCCATGGCGTCGACGTCACTGTGTGAGGAGTACTGCTTGTGGATAAGGTTCTGAACTTCAAACAAGGCCGCGTGCCGCTGCTGATCAGCATGCCCCATGCCGGTCTGCGCCTGACGCCTGCGGTCGAAGCCGGGTTGATTCCCGAGGCGCAAAGCCTGCCGGATACCGATTGGCACATTCCTGCGCTGTATGACTTCGCCGAAGAGCTGGGCGCCAGCACCCTGGCCGCCGAATACTCGCGGTTTGTCATCGACCTGAACCGGCCATCCGACGACAAGCCGCTGTACGCCGGCGCGACCACCGGGCTGTACCCGGCAACGCTGTTCGACGGCGTGCCGTTGTTCCGCGAAGGGCTGGAGCCGTCCCCGGAGGAACGCGTCAGCTACCTCCAGAAAATCTGGGGGCCGTACCACCGTGCCCTGCAAGAAGAACTGGCGCGCCTCAAGGCCGAGTTCGGCTATGCCTTGCTGTTCGATGCGCACTCGATCCGCTCGGTGATCCCGCACCTGTTCGACGGCAAGCTGCCGGACTTCAACCTTGGCACTTTCAATGGCGCCGCGTGTGATCCCGAATTGGCCAGCCAATTGGAAGCCATTTGCGCCGCGCACCCGCAGTACTCCCATGTACTGAACGGGCGCTTCAAGGGCGGCCACATCACCCGGCATTACGGCGATCCGGCTCAGGATGTCCACGCGGTGCAGTTGGAGTTGTGCCAGAGCACTTATATGGAAGAGGTTGAACCGTTTCGGTATCGCCCTGACTTGGCCGAACCGACGCGGGTGGTGTTGAAGCAATTGCTGGAGGGGGTATTGGCCTGGGGGCAAGCGCGCTATCGGTGAATTGGGGTGCTGCTGGAATAGCTATCGGGGGCAAGCCCCCCTCCCACCTTTTGATTGGTGAACCCAGTCAAATGTGGGAGGGGGCTTGAACTGGTCAAGTAATCTTGGACACCGATTAAGGTTCATGCCGCCAACCTTTCCTTCGCGACCGGCGACCGGTAGTCGTTGTAGCTGTGAGGCCTGCTGATGTTGTAGCGCGAGACATAGCGCTGCACATCTGCCCGGGCCTCATGCTCCAGTTTGTAGCCCGTTTCAGGAACCCACTCGGATTTCAAACTACCAAAGAAACGCTCCATCGGGGCGTTGTCCCAGCACTCGCCTTTACGGCTCATACTTTGCCTAAACCCATGCTTCACAAGCGCGTTTCGGAATTTATGGCTGGTGTACTGGCAACCTTGGTCAGAGTGAAACAACACATCCTCGGGATGGCCGCGTAGCTCAACTGCCATGCGTAGTGCCTCGCAGGTCAGGTTGGCATCCGAAATCATCGAGAACGACCAGCCTACGATCCTGCGAGCGTACAGATCCAGAACGGCGGCGAAGTACATCCAACGCTTGCCGACCTTGATGTACGTTACGTCGCCACACCACACCTGATTAACCGCCGTCACATCAAATTTCCGCTTGAGCACATGCGGCGCCACCAAGGCCTCCACGCCCGGCGACTTGTACTTATGGCGCCTGCGCTGACGACTAGCGATGCCAGCCTCGCGCATCAAATTGCGAGCCATGTAACGTCCGACACGATGTCCTTTGGCTTGCAGCTCCTTGGACAAGGTACGTGCGCCCGCCGACTCTCTCGACGCCTTGTGGTGCCTGACCAGCGCGGCTTTGAGCTTTTCCCGCTCAGGATTTGCTCTGCCCTGGCGCTGGCGCCAGGCATAGAAGCTGCTGCGGTTAACCCCGAACGCCCGGCAACACCTTTTAACGCCGTACTGCTCGTCCAGCTCATCGATCAGCGTGAATGATCTTTGGCGTCCAAAAGCAGGAGAGCACTGGCCTTTTTTAAGATTTCAATGTCCAGGTCTTTCTCCCTGAGCAGGGCTTTGAGTCTCTGGATCTCTCGTTGATCAGCGGTAATTGCCTTGGCTCCCACCGGAGTCGAGCCCAAGCGTTCTTTTTGCACTTGATCGACCCAACGGCGCAGAGCAGTAGGACCAATATCCAGGCTGGCACAGACCTCGGTAACCGGCTGACCTTCATCCAGCACCATGCTGGCAGCCTTGAGCTTGAACTCACTCGAATAAGATTTACGCATATCCAAACACCTCAGATTTGGGCGCTATCATAGCGCCCGATTGAAGTGTCCAAAATCATTAGGCCAGTTCAGCTTGCCCCCCGATGGCGGTCTCACCGTCGCCCCAGTGCAACTGCCGGTCGCCACAGTTCGTGTTGAATGCATGCTCACTGCGTAAGGTTGTTTAATAAAAACAGCCGAGTGAGTGCTCACCCATGAAAAAACTGTTGTTGCCCCTCACCTGTGTCGCACTGCTCAGTGCACACGCCATGGCCGCCGAACCGACCTCCTGCAAAAGCATCCGCATGGGCGTGGTCAGTTGGACCGACGTGATCGCCACCTCGGGCATGGCCGACGTGCTGCTCAATGGCCTGGGCTACGACAGCAAGCAGACCAGCGCGGTGCAGCAGATCATCTTCGCCGGCATCCGCGACAAGCGCCTGGACATCTTCCTCGGCTACTGGAAACCCGCGATGGACAACAACATTGCGCCGTTCCTGGCGGCCAGGCAGGTCAAGGTTTTCGACACCCCAAGCCTCGCCGACGCCCAGGCCACCCTGGCCGTGCCGCAGTACGTAGCCGACGCAGGCTTGAAGACCTTTGCCGACATCGCCCGATTCAAGGACAAACTGGGCGGCAAGATCTATGGCATCGAGCCGGGCAGCGGCGCGAATACCGATATACAGAAAATGATCGACACCAATCGTTTCGGCCTGGGCGGCTTCAAGCTGGTGGCCTCGGGTGAGGCGGGCATGCTGGCCGCCGTGCAGCGCGCGGTGAATCGCAAGGAGTTCGTGGTGTTCGTCGGTTGGACCCCGCACCCGATGAACATCAACATGAAAATGGCCTATCTCACCGGCAGCGAAGACGTGTTCGGCCCCGACGAAGGCCGTGCCGCCGTGTCCACCGTCACCGCGCCGGACTTTGCCGAGCGTTGCCCCAACGCCAACCGCCTGTTGGAGAACCTTACCTTCACCGCCGCCCAGGAAAGCCAACTGATGGTGCCGATCATGGAACGCCAGTCGCCGCAGGATGTGGCCAGACAATGGCTGCGCGACCACCCCGAGGATTTGCAGCGCTGGCTGGCCGGGGTAAAGGCGTTTGATGGCGGCGATGGTGTGGCGGCGGTGCAGGCGAGCCTTAAATGAGTGGGTATCCGATTTCGCCTGAGCTGGCGGCGTTTGTGGAGAAGACGGAGTCCTTCACCAGCGAAGACACGTCGCTGGCTGGGTTGCGCAACGGCTACGACCGCATGTGCCAGGCGTTTACCCCGCCGTTGCCCGAGGGGCTGACGATTTCGGATTTTTCCCTGGCTGGCGTGAGTGTGCGCAGCTATCTGCCCACTGCCCCCACGCCCCTGGATGGCTGGCCGTGCCTCCTTTATATGCACGGTGGTGGTTGGGTGGTCGGTGGGCTGGACTCCCACGATTTCATCTGTTTCGAACTGGCCAGTACCTTGCAGGTGCTGGTGATCGCCATCGACTACCGGCTGGCGCCGGAGCATCCGTTCCCCGCTGCCTATCAGGATTGCCGCGCCGTGTGGCAGGCGGTCCAGGCGGGGCAGGGGCCGCATGCCATCAACCTGCAACGTCTGGTGGTGATCGGCGACAGCGCGGGCGGCAACCTGGCCGCGGCGTTGTGCCTGGGGTTGCGCGACGACCGGCAGCCACTGCCGCTGGCCCAGGTGCTGATTTACCCGGGGCTGGGCGGCCCGCCTGACTTGCCGTCGAGGCGCGACTGCGCGGATGCCCCCTTGCTCAGCAGCGCCGACACTGACAGTTACCTGACGCTGTACCTGCAGGGCAGCGGCAAGCCCACGCTCTATGCCATGCCGCTGCTGGCCAATGACTTCAGCGGTTTGCCCAGGGCGCTCATCGCCGTGGCCCAGTTCGACCCGCTGCGCGATGACGGCATGCTGTACGCCGAGCGCCTGCAAGCGGCGGGTGTGAGCACCGTGCTGTATCCGGGCAAAGGCCTGGTGCACGGCTGCCTGAGGGCGCGGCGGCACGTGCCGGAGGTGGACCGGCTCTACGATTTCCTGCTGGATTACCTGGGGAGCGAAGGGCTGACACAGGTCTAAGCGCTCTAGGACATGCTCATTGCACAATTCGGGTTTATAGTGCCAGACGGCAAAATAAAAGACGTCCCCCCAGGGATGAACCCGACCCCCTACGGAGCGCGCAATGCAGACTTGGTACCCGCAGATCAAACCCTACGCCCGGCACGATCTGGCAGTCGATGACACCCACACCCTGTACGTCGATGAAAGTGGCTCCCCCGAAGGCTTGCCCGTCGTATTCATCCATGGTGGCCCTGGTTCCGGTTGCGATGCACAGAGCCGCTGCTATTTCGACCCGAACCTGTACCGCATCGTCACCTTCGACCAGCGTGGTTGCGGTCGCTCCACCCCGCGCGCCAGTCTGGAAAACAACACCACCTGGGACCTGGTCGCCGACCTTGAGCGCATCCGCGAGCACTTGGGCATCGACAAATGGGTGCTGTTCGGCGGTTCCTGGGGCTCGACCCTGTCCCTCGCCTACGCGCAAACCCACCCGGAACGCGTGCATGGTCTGATCGTGCGCGGCATTTTCCTGGCCCGGCCGCAGGACATCCATTGGTTCTACCAGGAGGGCGCGAGCCGCCTGTTCCCGGATTACTGGCAGGACTACCTTGCGCCGATCCCGGCGGAAGAGCGCCACGACATGATTGCGGCCTACCACAAGCGTCTTACCGGCAACGACCAGATCGCCCAGATGCACGCGGCCAAGGCCTGGTCCGGCTGGGAAGGGCGCATGCTGGGCCTGTGCCCGAGCCCGCAGCATGTGGAGCGTTTTTCCGAACCGCAACGCGCGCTGTCCATTGCGCGAATCGAGTGCCACTACTTCACCAACAACTCGTTCCTTGAGCCCAACCAGTTGATCCGCGATATGCACAAGATCGCCCATCTGCCTGGCGTAATCATTCACGGGCGCTACGATATGATCTGCCCATTGGATAACGCCTGGGAGTTGCACCAGGCGTGGCCCAACAGTGAGCTGCAGGTGATCCGCGAAGCCGGCCATGCGGCGTCCGAACCCGGCATCACCGATGCCCTGGTGCGTGCGACCAGCCAAATGGCACGTCGCTTGCTCGATCTGCCGCCTGAAGAAGCATGAAGGGCCTGTTGCAACGGGTGAGAGGCGCCCGGGTGGAGGTCGCGGGCGAAATCGTCGGCGCTATCGACCAGGGGTTGCTGGTGCTGGTGGCCGTCGAGCCTACGGATACGCCGCACAGTGCCGATAAACTGCTGCACAAGCTGCTGAACTACCGGGTGTTCAGCGATGACCAAGACAAGATGAACCTGTCGTTGAAGGATATCGACGGCGGTTTGTTGCTGGTGTCGCAGTTCACCCTGGCGGCGGATACCAAGAGCGGGCTGCGGCCGAGCTTCTCCACAGCAGCCCCGCCGGCCCTGGGAGCGGCGCTTTTTGATCACTTGCTGTTACAAGCGCAACAATTGCATGGCAGGGTGGCGTCGGGGCGTTTTGGCGCCGATATGCAGGTGCATTTGGTCAATGATGGCCCTGTGACCTTCCTCTTGCAGACGTGAATGTATTAAAAACGACTTTTAATGCCTAAAAACGCAGGGTTTCGCTACAAATACTTCGTTGTCCCTGATGCGTTGTCTCGCGGGCTACTAGATAATCGCGCGCTACGGGGATCAGCGTTGTTTGGTCCATTTTTGACTTAGGTAGAGACTTGTCCGACAACCAATGGGGAATCATTTTGCCCCCGGGGAGTCGGAACAATGCTCGCCAACCTGGCATATAGATAGCTGGCCGTTGGTTTTTTGATCTGTTTTCGGCGAGGGTTGCTCGTGATTGTTAGTCCCTGTAATGCACCAAAATTGTCTGCCAAACGGTTACGAAACGCACTGGTGACGGGCTCCGCCCTGTTTTGCCTGTTCGGCGCGGGTCAACTGTGGGCATTCAGTCTGGATGATGTGTCGGCCAAGGCAAAAGAGCTGGCCGGACAGAAATACGAAGCTCCGCGCAGCAATCTGCCGAATGAATTCCGCGAAATGAAATTCGCGGACTACCAGAAGATTCGTTTCCGCAACGAAAAAGCCGAGTGGGCTGATCAGAACACCCCGTTCAAGCTGTCCTTCTATCACCAGGGTATGCATTTCGATACACCGGTGAAAATCAACGAAGTCACCGCCGACAGCGTCCAGGAAATCAAGTACGACCCGACGCGCTTCGATTTCGGCGACGTGAAGTTTGATCCCAAGGCCACCGAACAGCTGGGTTATGCCGGCTTCCGTGTGCTGTACCCGATCAACAAGGCCGACAAGCAAGACGAAATCATGACCATGCTGGGCGCGAGCTACTTCCGCGTGGTCGGCAAGGGCCAGGCCTATGGCTTGTCCGCCCGAGGCATGGCGATCGACACGGCATTGCCGTCCGGCGAAGAATTCCCGCGCTTCACCGAGTTCTGGATCGAGCGTCCAAAACCGGGTGAGAAACAACTGGTGATCTTCGCCCTGTTGGACTCCCCACGGGCTACCGGTGCTTACCGTCTGATCCTGCGTCCGGGCACCGACACCATTGTCGATGTGAAATCCCAGATGTTCCTGCGCGACAAGGTCAGCAAGCTGGGCGTTGCCCCGTTGACCAGCATGTACCTGTTCGGTGCGAACCAGCCGTCCAAGGTGCTCAACTACCGTCGTGAGCTGCACGATTCCAGCGGCCTGTCGATCCATGCCGGCAACGGCGAGTGGATCTGGCGCCCACTGAACAACCCTAAACACCTGTCGGTCAGCAACTTCACCGTCGAGAACCCGAGAGGTTTCGGCCTGCTGCAGCGCGGTCGCGACTTCAGCCACTACGAAGACCTGGACGACAACTACGACAAGCGCCCAAGCGCCTGGATCGAGCCTGAAGGCGACTGGGGCAAAGGCACTGTCAACCTGGTAGAGATCCCGACGGCCGATGAAACCAACGACAACATCGTTGCCTTCTGGAGCCCGGAAAAACTGCCGGAGGTGGGCCAGCCGCTGGACGTGTCCTACCGCCTGCACTGGACCATGGACGAAAAAGCCCTGCATCCGGCCGACAGCGCCTGGGTCAAGCAGACCCTGCGTTCCACCGGTGACGTGAAGCAATCGAACCTGATCCGCCAGCCGGATGGCAGCGTGGCCTACCTGGTGGACTTCGAGGGCCCGTCCCTCAAGGCCCTGCCGCCGGATGCCGCAGTGCGCAGCCAGGTGAGCGTCAGCGACAACGCCGAACTGGTTGAAAACAGCGTGCGCTACAACGAGCACACCAAAGGCTGGCGCCTGACCCTGCGCATGAAGATCAAGGACGCAGGCAAGCCGACCGAAATGCGCGCAGCGCTGGTGCAGGACGTTCCGCCTCCGGCCCCTGAGCAGGACACGAGCCACGTGCTCAAGGCCGACAAGGTCCTGGCCAAGCAACACGAGAAGCAGGCCAGGAAAGACGCCAAAGACAAGGAAGCCAAGCAGCCAGAAGCTGCCCCAGCCACGCCGGAGCCGATCAAGACCGAACAAGTCCTGACCGAAACCTGGAGCTATCAGTTGCCTGCCGATGAGTAATTCTCAAATCCAGCCAGAGACCCTCTCCGAGTATCTGGCGCATCTGCCCATGACCGCTGAGCAGCGCGCCGAACTGGCGGGCTGCACCTCCTTCAGCGAGTTGCACGAGCGCTTGTCGTCGAAGACCTTCGACGCGCCCATCGACGCCGCCCAGGCGTCGGTTGGCACGCGGTTGACCCTCAGCACCGCCGAAGAGCTGCAGGACGCCGAAATGCTGGCCCTCGATGCCGAAGGCCGCGTGTGCCTCAAGGCCACCCCGCCGATCCGTCGCACTCGCGTGGTCCCGGAGCCGTGGCGCACCAATATCCTGGTGCGTGGCTGGCGCCGTATCACCGGGCGCAGCAACCCGCCGGCCCCGCCGAAGGACGAGCGCGTATTGCCGGCTGCCCGCTGGCGTACCGTCGGTTCGATCCGCCGCTACATCCTGCTGGTGCTGATGATCGGCCAGACCCTCGTCGCCGGCTGGTACATGAAAGGCATCATGCCTTACCAGGGCTGGTCGCTGGTTGACTTCGACGAGATCCGCAACCAGACCCTGCTGCAAACCGCGACCCAGGTACTGCCATACGCCCTGCAAACCAGCATCCTGATCATGTTCGGCATCTTGTTCTGCTGGGTGTCGGCCGGTTTCTGGACTGCGTTGATGGGCTTCCTGGAATTGCTCACCGGTCATGATAAATACCGCATCTCCGGTAAAAGTGCCGGCGACGAGCCGATCCCGAAAGACGCCCGCACCGCGCTGGTGATGCCGATCTGCAACGAAGACGTGCCCCGGGTGTTTGCAGGCCTGCGCGCCACGTTCGAGTCAGTCGCCGCCACCGGTGACCTGGATCGCTTCGACTTCTTCGTGCTCAGCGACAGTAACGAGGCCGACATCTGCATCGCCGAACAGCAAGCCTGGCTTGACGTGTGCCGCGAAGCCGGTGGTTTCGGCAAGATCTTCTATCGCCGTCGTCGCCGTCGCGTCAAACGTAAAAGCGGCAACCTCGACGACTTCTGCCGTCGCTGGGGCGGTGACTACAAATACATGGTCGTGCTCGACGCCGACAGCGTGATGAGCGGCGAATGCCTGACCAGCCTGGTGCGCCTGATGGAAGCCACGCCGGATGCCGGGATTATCCAGACCGCGCCGCGTGCGTCGGGCATGGACACCCTGTACGCGCGCATGCAGCAGTTCGCCACCCGTGTGTACGGCCCGCTGTTCACCGCCGGCCTGCACTTCTGGCAGTTGGGTGAATCCCACTACTGGGGTCACAACGCGATCATCCGCATGAAGCCGTTCATCGAGCACTGTGCCCTGGCACCATTGCCGGGCAAGGGCGCGTTCGCCGGTTCCATCCTGTCCCACGACTTCGTAGAAGCTGCGCTGATGCGCCGTGCCGGCTGGGGCGTGTGGATTGCCTACGACCTGCCGGGCAGCTATGAAGAACTGCCGCCGAACCTGCTGGATGAACTCAAGCGTGACCGTCGCTGGTGCCACGGTAACCTGATGAACTTCCGCCTGTTCCTCGTCAAAGGCATGCACCCGGTGCACCGTGCGGTGTTCCTGACCGGTGTGATGTCCTACCTGTCGGCGCCGTTGTGGTTCCTGTTCCTGGTGCTGTCCACGGCCCTGCTGGCGGTGAACACATTGATGGAGCCGCAGTACTTCATGGCACCCCGTCAGTTGTACCCGCTGTGGCCGCAATGGCATCCGGACAAGGCGGTAGCGCTGTTCTCCACCACCATCGTGCTGCTGTTCCTGCCCAAACTGCTGAGCATCATCCTGATCTGGGCCAAGGGCGCGAAAGAGTTCGGTGGCAAGTTCAAGGTGACCTTGTCGATGCTGCTGGAGATGCTGTTCTCCATGCTGCTGGCGCCGGTGCGGATGATCTTCCACACCCGCTTCGTGCTCGCCGCATTCCTCGGCTGGGCGGCAACCTGGAACTCGCCGCAACGTGACGACGACTCCACCCCGTGGAGCGAAGCGGTCAAGCGTCACGGTCCGCAAACCGTGCTGGGCTTCCTGTGGGCGCTGCTGGTGGTGTGGTTGAACCCGAGTTTCCTGTGGTGGCTGGTGCCGATCGTCGGTTCGCTGATGCTGTCGATCCCGGTATCGGTGATTTCCAGCCGTGTCGGGCTGGGCCTCAAGTCTCGCGACGAGAGCCTGTTCCTGATCCCTGAGGAATACAACCCGCCGCAAGCCCTGCTGTCCACCGACAAGTACACCCACGAAAACCGTTGGCACGCGCTGAATGACGGCTTTGTGCGCTCGGTGGTCGACCCGCAGCAGAACGCTTTGGCTTGCGCCTTGGCAACCTCGCGTCACGCCCAGGCCGAACCGATCGAGTACCTGCGTACCGAACGTGTGCGCCACGCGTTGAAAGTCGGCCCTGCCGGCCTCAACAACGGCGAGCGCCTGGCGTTGCTCAGTGACCCGGTCGCCTTGGCCCGCCTGCACGAGCAGGTCTGGAGCGAAGGTCACGCCGAGTGGCTCGCCGCCTGGCGGGACTCGATCAAGGCAGATCCGCATGCACCGTTGCTGCCGCTGAAACCCCTGTCGTCCCAGGCCCAACCGGCCTGATTCGGATACCCCCGAGGGCTCACCTCGGGGGTGCTTCAAGCGCTGATCCTACAGCGTTTCCCGGTTCTTCCTTCTTTGTGCTAACCCCTTGTTTTTTCGAAACAAAAGACCCTGGTTCGAGGCGTATTGCCGTGCGCGTGGCTGCGTTAGCTTCGCCCCCGAATTTGACTTGGTGCGGGGGATTCATGATCAAACGGTATGGTTCGGCGCTGCTGATCGGCGCTGTCGCTTTCATTCACATGGGCCTGGCCCAGGCCGGTGCAATCGATGACGCCGTTCGGCGCGGCGTGCTGAAAGTCGGCACTACACCCACTTACGTGCCCTTCGAAATGACCGATAATCAGGGGCGCATCGTCGGTTTTGAAATCGACCTGCTCAAGGTCATGAGCCAGGCCCTCGGGGTCGAGCTTGAGCTGGTCGCGGTGCCCTACACCGAACTGGTTACGGGGCTTTTGGCGAAGAAATTCGACCTGATCGGCAGCGGCATGACCGTCACTCAGGAACGTAACCTCAAATTGAATTTCAGCGATTCGTTCATCGTCGTTGGTCAGTCGGTGTTGTTGCACCCAAGCCTTGCGGGCAAGGTCAACGTTGTCGAAGACCTTGACGACGCCAGCTACCGAATTGCTGCCACCGAAGGCACCACGGGCGAGGCGGCGGCCCGACGGTTCCTGGGGGCGGCTCGGATCAGCAGTTTTGCCACGCCCGAGGAAGGGGTGCGCCAGGTGGTGCAGGGCAAGGCTGACGCCTTTATTCATGACGCCCCCTACAACCTGATCGCCCTGAGCCGCCCGGAAAACCGCACGCTGTTGGCGCTGGAACAACCCTTCACCTTCGAACCCCTGGCGTTCGGCTTGAAAAAGGGTGATTTCGACAGCCTCAACTGGATCAACCATTTCCTCAATCAGGTGGCGCAGGACGGGACCTATGATCGCTTGCACGACAAGTGGTTTAAAGACACCGACTGGATGGTGGAAATCGACTGAAAGTCATAACTGCTTACATATCAATCCGTTGCCCGGGCTGTCTGCGCGAGTGTCTACCCCTGCGCTTTGCTGCAGCGTTGTGGGGCTTTTCCGACATACGCCGACAACAAATAGCCGTGAAACCTTTGTGACGGCAGACGAGTGGGTTAGGATCGCACCCCGAAATGGTGCAGCCCTTTTGCGCGCCGACCTTACAAGAATGGTTCAGGGGACTTGATGATGAAAAAGTATCTTTCGATGCTGCTGCTCGGCGTCACCGCGCTGGTCGCGGCCAATGCGGCCCAGGCCGGCGCGATCGACGATGCCGTCAAGCGCGGTACGCTGAAGGTCGGCATGGACCCGACCTACATGCCGTTCGAAATGACAGACAAACGCGGCGAAATCATCGGTTTCGAAGTCGACATCCTCAAGGCCATGGCCAAATCCATGGGCGTCAAGCTGGAGCTGGTCTCCACCGGCTACGACGGCATCATCCCGGCCTTCCTGACCGGCAAGTTCGACATGATCGGCAGCGGCATGACCCTGACCCAGGAACGCAACCTGCGCCTGAACTTCAGCGAACCCTTCATCGTGGTCGGCCAGACCCTGCTGATCCGCAAGGAGCTGGAAGGCACCGTCAAGTCCTACAAAGACCTGAACGACGAGAAATACCGCCTCACCTCCAAGCTGGGCACCACCGGTGAAATGGTCGCCAAGAAGCTGATCTCCAAGGCCAAGTACCACGGCTACGACAACGAGCAGGAAGGCGTGCTGGACGTGGTCAACGGCAAGGCCGATGCCTTTGTGTATGACGCGCCGTACAACGTGGTCGCCGAGAAGAAAGTCGGTAACGGCAAGCTGGTGTTCCTGGAAGAACCCTTCACCTTCGAACCGCTGGCGTTTGGTTTGAAGAAGGGCGACTACGACAGCATCAACTTCATCAATAACTTCCTGCACCAGATCCGTAACGACGGCACCTACGATCGCATCCATGACAAGTGGTTCAAGAGCTCCGAGTGGCTCAAGGACATGGAATAACGCTTCAGACCGAGTTGCCTGTATCGCAGGCAAGCCAGCTCCCACATTTGACGGTGTTCACACATCAACATGTGGGAGGGGGCTTGCCCGCGATGGCGGCCTCACAGGCAACACAAATCGCGGAAAGTGAAATGAAACAGAAAAAAGCCCAATGGCCCTGGCACCTGCTGACCGTGGTCGTGCTGGTCGGCCTGGCCGGCGCCTTGTACTACGCCACTTCGCTGATGTCCTACGAGTGGCGTTGGAACCGTGTACCGCAATACTTCGCCTACCAGGCCGAAACGTCCCAGCGTGCCGCTGACATCTCCACCGTGGTCGAGCTGGTACGCAAAGGCGATGTAGCCGAGGTGACCCTGCGCAACGACGCGGGCGCCGAGCAAAAGCTGACCGTGGCCGACAACAGCCTGCAGGTGGCCCGTGGCGACGATGTGGCTGAAGGCGATGTGGTCGGCGTGACCCGGCAGTGGGCGTTGGGCCCGTTGATGTGGGGCTTGTGGACCACGCTGTGGTTGTCGGTGGTGTCCGGCATCCTCGGTTTGGCGATCGGGCTGGCGACTGGTTTGTGTCGCTTGTCCAGCAACCCGACCCTGCGGGATCTGTCGACGATCTACGTCGAACTGGTACGCGGTACGCCGCTGTTGGTGCAGATCTTCATTTTCTATTTCTTTATCGGCACGGTGCTCAACCTGTCCCGGGAGTTTGCCGGCATCGCGGCGCTGTCGTTGTTTACCGGTGCCTACGTGGCGGAAATCGTCCGCGCCGGCGTGCAGTCCATCACCCGTGGCCAGAACGAAGCTGCCCGTTCCCTGGGCCTGAGTGCCAGTCAGTCGATGCGCCACGTGGTATTGCCGCAGGCGTTCAAGCGTGTGCTGCCGCCGTTGGCCGGGCAATTTATCAGCCTGGTGAAGGACACGTCCCTGGTGTCGGTGATCGCGATTACCGAGCTGCTCAAGAGCGGTCGGGAGGTCATCACCACCTCGTTCTCACCGTTTGAAATCCTGTTCTGTGTTGCAGGCCTGTACCTGCTGATCAACCTGCCGCTGTCGAAAATGGCCAGCCGGCTTGAGCGGAGGCTCGCACAAAGTGATTGAAGTCCGCGATCTGGTAAAAGTCTTCGACACCCGTGGCCACGTGGTCCGCGCGGTGGACCACGTCACCACGCATGTGGCCAAGGGCGAAGTGCTGGTGGTGATCGGCCCCTCCGGTTCCGGCAAGTCCACCTTCCTGCGTTGCCTTAACGGCCTGGAAGAGTTCGATTCCGGCTCAGTGAGCATCGACGGCTTGCAATTGGCTGATCCGAAGACCGATGTGAACGCCTATCGCCGTGAAGTCGGCATGGTGTTCCAGCACTTCAACCTGTTCCCCCACATGACCGTGCTGGAGAACCTGTGCCTGGCGCAAAAAGTCGTGCGCAAGCGTGGCAAGCAGGAGCGCGAGGCCAAGGCCCTGGCGCTGCTGGAAAAGGTCGGCATTGCACAGAAGGCCAATGAGTTTCCGTCACGCCTGTCCGGCGGCCAGCAGCAACGGGTTGCGATTGCCCGGGCCCTGGCGATGGAGCCCAAGGTGATGCTGTTCGACGAACCCACTTCGGCGCTGGACCCGGAAATGGTCGGCGAAGTATTGGACGTGATGAAGACCCTGGCCCTGGAAGGCATGACCATGGTCTGCGTCACCCACGAAATGGGCTTTGCCCGTGAGGTGGCCGATCGCGTGCTGTTCTTCGACCATGGCAAGTTGCTCGAAGATGCCGCCCCGGCCGAGTTCTTCGATGCACCCAAAGACCCACGGGCCCAGGCGTTCCTGCGCCAGGTTCTGTAAGGCTCAGAGCCTGAATTTGCCGACCAGCGTCTGCAAGTCCAGGCTCAGTTTGGTCAGTTGGACGCTCGCCGCCGCCGTTTCCTCGCTGGCGGCGGCGGTCTGTTCCGATACATCCCGCACCTTCAACACGCTGCGATTGATCTCTTCAGCCACTGCACTTTGCTGTTCGGCCGCCGCGGCAATCTGCGGGTTCATTTCCTGGATCACCGAGACCGTGCGCGCAATCGCCGCCAAGGCGTCACCTGCGTCGCGGGTCAGCCCGACACTGTAGTCGGTCAGGCTGCGGCTGCTGTCCATGATGTCGGCGACTTGCTGGGTGCCGGTCTGCAACCCCTGGATCAGTCCTTCGATTTCTTCGGCCGATTCCTGGGTGCGCTGTGCAAGGCTGCGTACTTCATCGGCCACCACCGCAAAGCCTTCGCCGGCCGTGCCCGCGCGTGCGGCTTCGATGGCGGCGTTCAGCGCCAGCAGGTTGGTCTGCTGGGACACCGATTTGATCACGTCCAGCACACTGCCGATCTTCTGGCTTTCTTGCTGTAACGCCAGCATCGCCCTGCCCGCGAGGGCCATCTCATCTGCCAGTTGGCTTATCTGCTCAACGGCCTGGGTCACCACCTTCTCCCCGGCGCTGGCTTGCAGATCGGCTTCGTTCGCCGCGACCGAGGCTTGCTCGGCGTGCCGGGCAACTTCCTGTGTGGTGGCGAGCATTTCGTTCATGGCGGTGGCCACTTGATCGGTTTCGTCTTTTTGGTGGTTGATGCCGGTGTGACTGTGTTCGGTAACGGCCGACAGCTGTGTGGCGGCGCTGGCGACCTGGCGGGCGCTGTCGCCGATGCCGCTGATCAGGCTGCGCAGGTTGCGGTTCATGTCACTGATAGTTCGCTGCAATTGCCCCAACTCATCGCGGCGTTCCACTTGGATGTCATGGCTGAGATCGCCCTGGGCGATGCGGTTGGCAGACACCAGCACCTGGCGTAGCGGCACGGCGATCTGGCGGGCGATCCACCAGGCTGCGAGGGCACCGAGCAGCAGGGCAGCCACCGTGACGCTGATGAGCAGTGTCCGGGTGTCGTCGGCTTCCTTGCCGCGCTTGAGAATCTGGCTATTGCTCACCGCTTCGCTGTGTTCAAGCAACTGGTTGAGCTGCGTTTCAAACCGCCCCTGCGCAGTTTCGGTGGTGAGCTGAGCGTCCTTGAGCTTGGTCAACTGCGCGCGATAGTTCGCCAGGTCGGTTTTAAGCAAGGTGGAATCGATCGGCAGGTCTGTCACCGCCGCTTGGGCAATGTCCAGGGCATCGAGGGCCTGGCCGACGGCTTCGGCATAGGCTTGCAGCGATTCCTCCGCCCAGGCGGGGCTGCGGGCGCGGTCCTCGGCTTGCTCCATAGCCTGGCGCAGGTTCTCGATGGCATCGAGTGCCTGCTGGTCCTGCTGGTCAGGCAGTTCGCTGGCCAGTTGTACGAGCGTGTCGCTGGCCTGGAGTGCTGTGGCGTGGAGGGGGGAGCGCAAGTTCTCGCGCGCCTGGATCAACGGCGGCAGCTCCACCAGCGCCGCCTTGAAGCTGGCCGACAGGCGTTCCGCTTCCTGGACGCGCTGCAAGTCGGCTGGGTCTTTCAGATGGGTTGACAGGAAGCCGAGGTGCTCATCGATCTGAACGACCTGCCTCTTCATTTTGTCCAGGCTGGCCGTGTCCGCCAGGGTCCGGTACACGATACGGTCCGCACGCATGGCTTCAGCAACAACCGACAGTTGGCTCAAGGCAGTCAGGTTGCCTGAGCGGAACAACACCGCATTCAGGGCTTGCCAGCCGGCCACGGCGATGGCGAAGCTGAGCATGAGCACCTGGCCAAACCCCAGGGCGAGCTTGAGGCGGACGCTGGCATTGACCAGCCAACGGGTCAGTAGAGGAAGCATGGTGAACCTCCAAATCTGAAAAAGCGTTTCGCGACAAAAGAAACGCTAATTCGATTCGGAGTATTGCTGGGCTGATAACTGCGTAGGAAATTTCACAAGGTGCTGATTAGATGCGGAAGCGCCCCACCAGTGTCTGCAGGTAAATGCCCAGGCGTGCGAGCTCGGCACTGGAGGCGGCGGTTTCTTCACTGGCCGAAGAGGTTTGTTCCGACACATCGCGCACGTTCAATACGCTGCGGTTGATCTCCTCAGCCACCGCACTTTGCTGTTCTGCGGCAGTGGCAATCTGCGAGTTCATCGCCTGGATGGTCGAGACCGTGCGCGTGATGCTCGCCAACGCGCTGCCGGCTCGACGGGTCAGCTCGACGCTGCTGTCAGTGAGGCCACGGCTGTTGTCCATGATGGTCGCGACCTGCTGGGTGCCGCTCTGCAGGCCGACGATCAGCTCTTCGATCTCTTCGGTGGACTTCTGTGTACGCTGGGCCAGGCTGCGCACCTCATCCGCCACCACAGCGAAGCCTCGCCCGGCTTCCCCGGCACGTGCGGCCTCAATCGCGGCGTTGAGGGCCAGCAGGTTGGTTTGCTGGGCAACGGACTTGATCACATCAAGCACGCTGCCGATCTTGTCGCTTTCACGCTTCAGGTCGCCCATGGCAACGGTGGAGTTGCCCACCTCGGTGGCCAGGCGTTCGATCTGGGCGATGGCTTCACCCACCACCTTGTCACCCTCACGGGCCTGTTGATCGGCGGCCACGGCCGCTTCAGAGGCTTCCTCGGCGTTGCGCGCGACTTCCTGCACGGTGGCGGCCATTTCGTTCATGGCGGTGGCGACTTGGTCGGTCTCGACCTTCTGGCTGTTGACGCCGGCACTGGTCTGTTCGGTCACGGCCGACAGCTGCTCGGCGGCGCTGGCGATCTGGGTGACACCTTCGCTGATCCCGCCGATCAGCTCCCGCAGGCCGACGGTCATGCTTTGCATGGCGCGTTGCAACTGGCCCAGTTCATCCTGGCGCACGGAAGTGAGGTTGTGGCTGAGGTCGCCGGAGGCCACGCGTTCGGCCACCTGCAGCGTCTGGTTCAGCGGAAGAATGATCTGGCGGGTGATTGCCCAGGCGGCCACCAGGCCGAAGATCAACGCCAGCACGGTCGCCAGCAGCAACAGTTGTTTGGCATGTGCGGCATCGGTGTCGCGCACCACGGTTTGCGACGTGGTGAGTTGTTCGCTGTGGCTCTGCAGAGTGTCGCCCTGGGCGCTCATGATTTTCAGCGCGGCAGCGGCGGCCGTCTGTGAGTCGCGGTACTGGCTGACGGCAGCGCGGTAGGCTTGCAGCGAAGTGCTGGCCTCCTGCAGGTTGGCCTGGTACTGCGCGGGCAGTTGTCCTTCGAGTTCGGTGATTTTCTTCAGGGCATTGTCGATGGCATCCAGGGCCGGTTGCTCGGCCTCGACCTTGCCGCTGTAGGTGTAGCCACGCACCTGGAAGCGCGCTTGCTGGATCAGTTTGCTCAGGTCGACCACGCTGTTGAACTGGGTGACGCTATCGCCTTGCAGCAGGGATTTTTCCACCTCACTGACCTTGGCCACGGCGTTGTCGGCGGTGTCGCCCAGCCTGCTGCGCGCACCTTCACGCTTGAGCCCGGCCTGGACCATGGCGCCAAAGGCTTTTTTGTATTGGTTCAGGGCATCCTGTTGCTGTTCCACCAGGGCCTTGTCGGCGGGTTGCTCGATCAGGTCGGCGGCGGTTTTGAGGCCGCTGTCCAGTTTGGCGATCAAGCCGTTGACCGCGTCCGTGCCTTGTTCGCCGCGACGCATTTCGAAGTCCAGGCGCGCCAGGCGCAAGTCCTTGGTCAGCCCGTTGAGGCTGGAGATATAACCCAGCTTGTCACCGCGACTGGTGACATCCCCCAAGCCGGTCCAACCGGTGAAGGTGATCATCAGCGTGAGCAGCAATACCAGGCCGAAGCCCACGCCGAGTTTGGTTTTGACGCTGACATTCCCCAGCTTTTCGGCTAACCAACGATACATGCTGCGAACTCCCCTGGAACAAGGCTTGGACTTATTCAAAGGGTATCGGCCGGCATGCGCAATTCTGTAGTGAAGCTGTACCCGTGTGGGAGGGGGCTCAGGGCGGTCAGAAGAGGCGGGCGAGCAGGGCGGTGACGGCGGTTTCGACGCGCAGGATGCGGGCGCCGAGTTGTACCGGCTGCAAGCCGGCCTTGGCCAGCAGGTCCACTTCGTAGGGAATCCAGCCGCCCTCGGGACCAATCGCCAGAGTCACTGGCTCGTCGAGGCCGCGGGGGCAGGCTGGGTAGTCGCCAGGATGACCGACCAGGCCCAGGGTGCCCTCAACCAGTGCCGGCAGGCGGTCTTCGACAAACGGCTTGAAGCGCTTCTCGATAATGATCTCGGGCAGCACCGTGTCCCGCGCCTGTTCCAGGCCGAGGATCAATTGCTCGCGAATCGCCTCGGGCTCCAGGAAGGGGGTTTGCCAGAAGCTCTTCTCGACCCGGTAACTGTTGACCAGCACTACTTTGGGCACGCCCATGGCCGCTACGGTCTGCAGCACTCGGCGCAGCATCTTCGGGCGCGGCAGGGCCAGCAGCAGGGTCAGCGGCAGTTTGGCCGGCGGCGGTTGGTCGAAGCTCACATGCAACTCGGCTTCACTGGCCTCCAGGCGCAGCAGTTGGGCATTGCCCATCAACCCGCCGATGCGGCCGACGCGCAGGTTGTCGCCTACGGCGGCGCGGTGGACTTCCTGCATGTGCACCAGGCGCCGATCACGCAGCACCACGCGGTCGGCCGCGATGAAGTCGGCCTCCTCCAGCAGCAACAGGTTCACGGCTGGGTCGCTGGCGGCTGGTCGTCGTCGCGCTGGTCGTCCGGGTGTTCGCCGCGCTTGCTGATCAGGCTGCTGAACAGGATGCCGATCTCGAACAGCATCCACATCGGCACGGCCAGCAGGGTCTGGGAGAAGATGTCCGG
Organism: Pseudomonas extremorientalis; assembly: GCF_024584605.1. Classification (NCBI taxonomy): domain Bacteria; kingdom Pseudomonadati; phylum Pseudomonadota; class Gammaproteobacteria; order Pseudomonadales; family Pseudomonadaceae; genus Pseudomonas; species Pseudomonas extremorientalis. The sequence continues at coordinate 460,688 of NZ_CP089519.1, forward strand.
CGGCGTGAGGATCATGCCGACCACGAAGCAGCCGATGATCACGTACGGGCGAATCTTCTTCAGGTACGTCACGTTGACCACGCCGATCCATACCAGCAGCACCACGGCCACCGGAATTTCGAAGGCCACGCCAAAGGCGAAGAACAACGTCATCACGAAGTCGAGGTAGCTGGTGATGTCGGTCATCATTTCCACACCGGCCGGGGTGGCGGCGGCGAAGAACTTGAAGATCAGCGGGAACACCAGGAAGTAGGCGAACGCCATGCCGGTGTAGAACAGCAGGATGCTCGACACCAATAACGGCACCGCGATGCGTTTCTCGTGCTTGTACAGGCCCGGCGCGATGAAGCCCCAGATCTGGTGCAGGATCACCGGGATCGCCAGGAACAGCGAGACCATCATGGTCAGCTTCAGCGGCGTGAGGAACGGCGACGACACATCGGTGGCGATCATCGTCGCGCCGGCCGGCAGGTACTGGCGCAGCGGCGTGGAGACAAAGGTGTAGATCTGCTGGGTAAAGGCGAACAACCCGGCAAAGATGATGAAGATGGCCGCTACGCAACGCAGCAGGCGGGTACGCAGCTCGGTGAGGTGCGAGACCAGCGGCATGTGCTGGTCGTTTTCCGGTTTATCAGCGCTCATGGGGCTCGCGGCGGCAATGTAGGGTCATGGGGCGCGGGCGGCGCGGCAGGCGTCGGCGCAGGCTCGGTTGGCGCGGAGGGTGCCACGGGAGCGGCTTCAACGGAAGGCGCGATGCTGTTTTGAGCCGCAGGTTCGACCGGTTTGGCAGGCTCCTGCACGGGCGACAGAATCTTGCGGGCTTCCTGCTCCAACGAGAGGATGTGCTCGTTGTGCAGTTGCCGGCGGATCTCGTCGGCGCCGATTTCCCGTTCAACTTCCTGTTTGATGGCGTTGAAACTGCGTTTCAGGCGCCCGATCCACAGGCCGGCCGTGCGCGCTGCACCGGGCAGGCGTTCCGGCCCCAATACCAGCAGGGCCACGAGGCCGACGAGCAGCAGTTCAGAGAAGCTGATACCAAACATTAGTCAGTGCTCACGAGTCTTTGCGGGTCGGCTCTTCGACTTTCTCAGCCTGTACGTCGAAAGTACGACGCTCGCTGATTGGCTGGGTAGCCTGCGGGTGCACAGGCTGCGCCGGAGGCACGGGGTTGACGGCAGGGTCGGCCGGCTTTTCGTCGTCGTTCATGGCTTTACGGAAGCCCTTGATCGACTCGCCCACATCGGTGCCCAGGTTCTTGAGTTTCTTGGTGCCGAATACCAGTACCACGACCACCAGAATGACGATCCAGTGTTTCCAGTCAAAAATGCCCATGCTGCGTATCCTCTAGTCTTGGTTATTCAGGCGGACGGGCGCGAGGCCTTCTCGGCGTGCCCGGACAAGCCGAAGCGACGGTCCAGTTCATCCAGCACAGCCTGTGGGTGCTGCCCCAGTTGGGCGAGCATGACCAGGCTATGGAACCACAGGTCGGCGGTCTCGTAGATGACATCGCTGCAGTCGCCGCTGAGCTGCGCATCCTTGGCGGCGATGATGGTCTCGATGGACTCTTCGCCAAGTTTTTCCAGAATCTTGTTCAGGCCCTTGTGGTACAGGCTGGCGACGTAGGAGCTGTCGGCGTCCGCGCCTTTGCGGTCTTCCAGCACCTGGGCCACACGGTTCAGGGTATCGCTCATGTCTAGTGTCCTGCCGAGTAGATAGCGTGCGGGTCTTTGAGCACCGGCTCCACGACTTTCCATTCGCCGTTCTCGAACACGCGATAGAAGCAGCTGTGACGGCCGGTGTGGCAGGCGATGTCGCCGATCTGCTCGACCATCAGGATCACCACGTCGGCGTCGCAGTCGATGCGCATCTCGTGCAGGGTCTGCACGTGCCCGGACTCTTCGCCCTTGCGCCACAGTTTGCCACGCGAGCGTGACCAGTAGATGGCACGCTGCTCAGTGGCGGTGAGGCTCAGGGCCTCGCGGTTCATCCAGGCCATCATCAGCACGCGCCCGGTCTTGTAGTCCTGGGCAATGGCCGGCACCAGGCCGTCACTGTCCCACTTGATCTCGTCCAGCCAGTCTTTCATGTTCAGCTCCGGCAATTTGCGACAGTGTATAACCGGATTGGCTATCGACGCACGATCAGATAAACACCCACGGCGACCATGATGCCGGCCGGCCAGTGGCCCAGTGGGTTCAGCGGGCCACCAATGGCGAGCATGACGCCGCCGACCAGATGCGCGGCGCCCAGCAGGCGCAGGAACCAGTCGTCCTTGGGCTTCTTCCAGGGCGGCGACGGGTCCTTGGCGTGGGGTTGGGACATGCGCTCCAACAGGTCGCGGGTCATGTTGGCCAGATGCGGCAGTTGCTCCATCTGGCTGTGCAGGTTGCCGAGCATGGTTTTCGGGCTCATACGCTCGCGCATCCAGCGTTCGAGGAACGGCTGTGCGGTGTTCCACAGGTCGAGGTCCGGGTACAGCTGGCGGCCCAGGCCTTCGATGTTCAGCAGGGTTTTCTGCAATAGCACCAATTGTGGCTGCACTTCCATATTGAAGCGCCGCGCGGTCTGGAACAGGCGCATCAGCACCTGGCCGAAGGAAATATCTTTTAACGGTTTTTCGAAGATTGGCTCGCACACCGTGCGGATCGCCGCTTCGAACTCGTTGAGCTTGGTCTCGGCCGGCACCCAACCCGAGTCGATGTGCAATTGCGCCACACGACGGTAGTCGCGCTTGAAGAAGGCGAACAGGTTGCGCGCCAGGTAGTCCTGGTCTTCCGGAGTCAGGCTGCCGACGATGCCGCAGTCGATCGCGATGTACTGCGGGCTCCACGGGTTGACCGTGCTCACGAAGATGTTGCCCGGGTGCATGTCGGCGTGGAAGAAACTGTCGCGGAACACCTGGGTGAAGAAGATCTCCACGCCACGCTCGGCAAGCATCTTCATGTCGGTGCGCTGGTCGGCCAGGGTCGCGAGGTCGGTGACCTGCACGCCATAGATGCGCTCCATCACCAGTACTTTCGGGCGGCACCAGTCCCAGTACACTTGCGGCACGTACAGCAGCGGCGAGCCTTCGAAGTTGCGCTTGAGCTGGCTGGCGTTGGCCGCTTCGCGCAGCAGGTCGAGTTCGTCGTAGATGGTTTTTTCGTAGTCGGCGACCACGTCCACCGGGTGCAGCAGGCGTGCGTCGGCGCTGAAACGCTCGGCAGCGCGGGCGAGGATGAACAGCCACGCCAAGTCCTGGCCGATGATCGGCTTGAGGCCGGGGCGGATCACCTTCACCACCACTTCTTCGCCGGTCTTGAGTTGCGCGGCGTGCACCTGGGCGACCGAGGCCGAGGCCAGCGGGTCGACGTCGAAACGGCTGAACACGTCGCTGATCTTCTTGCCCAGTTGCGCTTCGATGAGCTTCATCGATTGCTGGGAGTCGAACGGCGGCACGCGGTCCTGCAGCAGCATCAGCTCGTCGGCGATGTCTTCGGGCAGCAGGTCGCGGCGGGTCGAGAGGATCTGCCCGAACTTGATGAAGATCGGCCCCAGGTCCTGCAAGGCCAGGCGCAGGCGCGCGCCTCTGCTGAGTTCCAGCTGTTTGCGCGGGAACCAGCGCCATGGCAGCACATAGCGCACGGCGAGCAGGAACCACGGCAGGGGCAGGGCGAACAGCAGGTCATCGAGGCGGTAGCGGATTACGACGCGCTGGATACGAAACAAACGGCGGACGGCGAGCAGCTTCATGCGTTATCGCTTGGATCAAGGGAGCGGCTCAGGCGCTCGAAGCGCGCCTCAAGGCGTTCCAGGTCGATTTTGGCCTTGTCGAGTTCACGAAAGCGCGCTTGCGCTTCCCGCTCCCCGACCAGGGTGCGCGATTCTTCGCTCAGGTATTCGGCGAGGTTCTGGTTGAGGCTGGCGAACCCTTGCTGGTACCAGCGCGAACGGCTGCGCAGGTGCCCGCTGATCAACTGGGTGGCGACGGGGCCGATCCAGCGCGACAGTTCGTATTCCCAGTCCAGTTCCAGGTCCTGCAGGATGGCGGCGAGGTCCATCAGCACCGAGCTGTCGCCCTCCAGCTCGACTTCGGCGCTGTGCAGGATGGCGGTCTTGTTGCGGCTCAGGGCCAGGTGCAACAGGCTCGATGCCGGCGCACGCAGCGTGCAGTCGGCGTCGGCGGCCCACTGGGTCGCAAGCATCAGGCCTTCATCGCTGGGCAGGATAAACAGCTGCAAGCGGGGGCTGCGGCAATCGACGGCAATGACTTTACCGTTGAGGTGCGCAAGCCGTGCCAGGGCGGTGCTGTCCAGGCGCAGCACACGGTTGAGGCCGTGTTCAACGCTGGCGAGAAGGCCTTTGATCAGCATCAGGGCTTGATGCCGCGGTGCAGGGCGACGATACCCGAGGTCATGTTGTGGTAGGTCACGCGGTCGAAACCGGCCTCTACCATCATCGACTTCAGGGTTTCCTGGTCGGGGTGCATGCGGATCGATTCGGCCAGGTAGCGATAGCTGTCCGGGTCATTGAGCACCAGCTTGCCCACCAGTGGCATGAAGGCGAACGAGTAGGTGTCGTAGACCTTGGACATCACCGCATTGGTCGGCTTGGAGAACTCCAGCACCAACAGGCGGCCACCCGGCTTGAGTACGCGCAGCATCGAGCGGATCGCGTCTTCCTTATGGGTCACGTTGCGCAGGCCGAAGGCGATAGTCACGCAGTCGAAATGGTTGTCCGGGAATGGCAGCTTCTCGGCATCCGCCTGGACGAACTCGATATTGCCGGCCACGCCTTTATCCAGCAGGCGATCGCGACCGACCTTGAGCATCGAACTGTTGATGTCGGCCAGCACCACCTGGCCGGTCGGGCCGACGAGCTTGGAGAACTTGGCCGCCAGATCGCCCGTGCCGCCGGCGATGTCCAGCACGCGGTTGCCGGGGCGAACGCCCGACAACTCGATGGTGAACCGCTTCCACAGGCGGTGCATGCCGCCCGACAGCACGTCGTTCATCAAGTCGTACTTGGCTGCCACGGAGTGGAACACCTCAGCGACTTTTTCCGCTTTTTGGCTTTCCGGGACGTTCTTGAAGCCGAAGTGAGTGGTGGGTTCGGCATCGCTGCCTTTGCGCTGATCAGTCATATCGCTGTCACCAAAAGAGAATGCGGGACATGATAATCCCCAAGGCCTGCTTTGTCTTGGCAAGGCTGACGGTAAGATGGGCGGTCAGCGAGACCTTTTGCCGCATCGAAGGTATCCAAGTCCCTATAAAGAGGAGTCATTGCAATGGCCCGTATAACTGTTGAGCGTGCACATTCCCTGGGTAAAGAGGGCGCGCGGGCAAAGGCCGACAAGTTGGCGCACAAACTCAAGGAGCAATACGGCCTGGAGCCGTCGTGGTCCGGCGATACCTTGAATCTCAAGCGTTCGGGGGTTAAAGGCACGGTATTAGTCGCTGAGGATTCGCTGCGCATTGATGTGGAGCTGGGGCTGTTGATGTCGGCCATGAGTGGCACCATCAAGTCCGAAATCGAAAAGGCCCTGGATAAGGCGCTGGCGTGATCCCATTGTTCTTAGGGTGCCGATTCTAATTTTCCCGCCTACTTTGTGCCCAAGCCCTCAACTCCTGTGGGCCGTTCCTCCCCCCTATTCTGCGTGAGGTGCACCATGGCCAAAGTTATCCTGAAGAAAAAAATCGACGCCCAGACCACCACCCTGAGCGAGGTCAAGTCCTATGCCCGCAAGATTTGGTTGGCGGGTCTGGGGGCTTACGCCAAGGTCGGAAGCGAGGGCGGCGAGTACTTCAAAGAGCTGGTTAAAACTGGGCAACATGTTGAAAGCAAAGGCAAAAAAGTTGCAGTTGAACAACTTGAGGCCGCCAACAGTCAGATTGACCAAGTAAAGAGTAATGTCTCCGCAGTCAAAGGTCTGGTAGAAGTTCAGCTGGATAAAGTTGAAAAAGCTTTTGATACTCGCGTTGCCAGTGCCTTGAATCGAATCGGCATTGCGTCTAAACATGACGTTGAGACACTCTCTGCTAAGCTCGAAGAGCTGACGACATTGCTAGAACGTGTCGCGCGTAAACACTAAGGAGACATCGGGATGGCTGTTAAAAAGACTACTCAGAAAGAAGGCAGCTCGTGGGTCGGGGAAGTTGAAAAATATTCCCGTAAGATCTGGCTTGCTGGTTTAGGCGTGTACTCGAAGGTTAGCAGTGACGGCGGCAAATACTTCGAGACTTTGGTCAAGGACGGCGAGAAGGCCGAGAAGTTGACCAAAACCACGGTTGGAAAAAAAGTTGAAGCGGCCAAGGCAACTGCCGGCTCTGCCAAATCCAGCATTGCTGACACTTGGGAGAAGTTGGAACAGACTTTCGACAAGCGCCTCGCCAGTGCCGTTTCGCGACTGGGCGTGCCGAGTAAAGCTGAACTCAAAACGCTGCACAGCAAGGTCGATACCCTGACCAGGCAAATTGAAAAACTCACCGGCGCCAAAGTGGCTCCGGCGAAAACCGCAGCCGCCAAACCTGCTGCCAAGCCTGCCGCTAAAACAGCAGCGGCCAAACCGGCTGCGAAAACTGCCGCCAAGCCTCTGGTAAAAGCCGCCGCCAAGCCGGCCGCCAAGCCGGCCGCCAAACCAGCGGCCAAGGCTGCTGCGAAGCCAGCCGCCAAAACTGCTGCAGCCAAACCCGCTGCCAAGCCTGTCGCTGCGAAAGCTGCTGCCAAGCCAGCCGCTAAACCAGCGGCTAAACCCGCAGCCAAGGCTGCTGCAAAACCAGCAGCAAAACCTGCCGCCAAGCCAGCGACCAAAACCGCAGCGGCCAAGCCAGCCGCCAAGTCGGCCGCCGCGAAACCGGCTGCCAAGCCAGCGGCAAAACCAGCCACCGCGAAGAAGCCTGCGGTAGCGAAAAAACCAGCAGCACCGAAGCCAGCTGTTGCCAAGCCTGCTACTGCGCCAACCGCCTCCACAGCCAACTCGGTGTCCGCGCCGACCCCTGCTGCTGCGACCCCGACTGCAACGCCGGTAACCCCGACGCCATCCAGTCAGTCCTGATTTTTTCCAGGAGACGAAAAATGCCCGGCCTACGAAGGTCGGGCATTTTTTTGCGCCCTTAAGGCCGTTTCGTCAGTTGTAAGTGATGGAAACGGTGACCGCGCTGACCAGGCTGCCCTGAGTGATGGCTTCACCGGTCTTATGGTAAGCCGCCGCGAGGGGAAGTACGGCCTTGTTGCCGTTCGTCGCCACAGTTCGGCTGCGCTGCTCAGGGGTGCCATTGGCGGGGATGGTCGAAAGGGTGGGCGCGCGATGTGTCAGCCACAGCGCAGTGCCTTTTGAGCCGCCGGTATTGGCAAATAACTCGCCGTTGCCCACGGCGGGTGTTCCGGCAAATAGGAAGATCACGTTACGGATATCCGATTCGCAGTCGGCGGTAACCTCGAAGTCGAGCTGGCCGGCGGAGGGGCTCGCGTCCAGGTCGGAAATCTTGATCGTTGGCAACGTAATGTTCCGATTTTCGTCGCCCGCTGCCAGGTTGCAGGTGCCGGCGTTGACTTGTCCGGCGAAACTCAAGGTGCCGGTAGTCGCGGCGTGGGCGGTGAGGCTGACGAGTCCGCCAATCATGGCCATCAGCAAGGGAATGCTTCGAAGGTACATTGGGTTTTCCTCGGGTTTCAGTTAGTTGTAGGTAATGCTGACGGTGGCGGTACTAGCCAGAGTGCCTGGGCTGACCCTGCCGTTTTTGTGGTACGCGGCGCTGAGCGGCAAGACCGCCCGATCACCGGACACCGTCACCGTGCGCTGGTCATTGACGCTGATGGTCTGAGGCACGCCATTGATGCGTGAGTAGAGCCACAGCCCTATGCCTTGGGCGGTGCCCGTATTGGCGAACAGTGCGGTGTTGTCTGGCGCGGGCGTCCCGGTAAAACGAAAGGTGACGCTGCCAGCGTCGGTGCAATTGGCGGTGAGATCGAAGTTCTGAACGCCGGCGTACGGTGCGTCTTTCAAATCGCCGACATTGATCGGGGCAAGTGTGATCAGGCGGTTGACGTCCCCGGCGGCGAGGTCACAAGTGGCGGGAGCCCGGATGAAACGTATGGCGTTGCCGAACACCAATCGAAAACTTTCCGGGACGTTATGCCACCTGTCCTCCCAGAGGCTCCCACTGGGTATGGTCCCGTCTGCCACTGTGCCCATCTTGTAGAACGTGACTTGCGCCGAGGTGAAGCTTTGGACTTTTCCAGGGTACATAACGGTGCTCTGACTGAAGAGCCCGAAGTTTGCCGGCCCGCCATCGGCCCATGTCATCGACACCGTGATACCGATACCGGGTACCTCAGTGCGATAGATGAGTGTGCCGGGGTACAGATCGCGTGCGTAGCGCCCGGTAATCGTCCTCAGCGTCTGCCCCCAGCAATGGGTTGTGAAGCCGGGTGATGTGCCGTTGAACGCCTGTCGCAGGATCACGCCGCCGACAGGAATGCTGTCCGGCACGCTGATTGTCGTGGCCGTATTGAGGGTCAGCGTTGCATCCGGGTACCTGTCACAGGCCGCCTGTGCAGTGATCGATGTGCCCAGGGCCAGTAGTGCCGCCAGGAAGGGGAGGTGATGTTTCATCTTCAGTCCATCGTGAAAAGTGGCTGTGTAAACACGGGATGAACGGCGGGCCGCAGTCATTGGCATGCACCTGCGTCCACCTGAAGCAAGCGGTTGGCGCCCTGTTGTCCACTGACGTCGTAACGAAGCCGGCAGGAAGCGTTTCCCTCGGAGCCCCACTTCACCGCCAGCACCCCCTGGGAGCGCGGTACGCGCGCAAAGGCTTTGCCACCCTGGCCGACCACGCCGACGCTGTCGCCATTCTCGTCGAACACATCGGAACCGAAGGGCAGCAGGCTGCCATCCTTGCGTAATGCAGAGATCAATAAGGCTTGGCCGCTGACGGTGTCGAAGTGCAGTTTCACCACCGAGCCTGCACGGGGGGCGACGTTTTGCGCGGCGCTCTTGAGTTCCACATCTACAGACAGGTCCTTGGGGTCCAACTCGACCACGTTCTGGCGATAAGGTGTGAGGTACGGCACCACGGCATACCCGCCCTTGCCGACCTGGGCGCCGTGATTGCCATTGATCCGCGCACCTTGTGCGCCTGGGGCCTGGACAATGCCAATGGTTTCGCCCAGTTCCGGTGCGAAAATCACACCACCTGCGTGAGCGACGATGCCGCCGGTCATGCCCAGGGACGTTGCGCGGTAGGCGTTGCTCTGGCCGAACCCTGCCGACAGCACGCCGTGGCTGGTCTGGTATTTCATGTCGGCAGAGACCGAATTACTGCGGCCCTGCGTACGGCTACCCCCTACTCCGTAGCTGAATTGGCCGCGCTCGCCCAGGGTGCCGCCGAGGTTCATCCGTTCACCGCTGCTTTGATCGCCGCGATAGACAGTGGTGGTCAGGGTGGGGGAGCGAGCGTCGCTGCCTAAGGGCAGGCTCAGGGTCAGTTCCACTTGCTTGTCGACCCGCTCGCTCAGCAGATCCTTGGTGCGCTGGGCGCTGAGGGTGTAGCGCAGGCCCTTCCAGTTGCCGCTGTAACCGGTGGTAAAGGTCAGGTTGCCGCTGTTGCGGTTCCAGTAGTTTTGCGAGGATCCGGTCAGGTAGACCGTGCCGTTGCTCAAGCTTTGATTGAGGCTGATGTCCATCCTGTCGCGCAGACGCGATACGTTATCCAAGTTGTGCCCGCCGATGGCGAGGTCGCGAACCCGTGCGGCGTCGGCGATGCTCAGAAAGCCTTGCGTGGAGTATCGGTAGGCGCCGAGGGCAAAGTGGGTGCCGGTGTCGGTGAAGTTCTTGCTGTAGCGCAGCTGCACGCTTTGCCCCTGGCGTGAACCGTGGCCCGGTAATGTTGCATCTGAGTGGGTCAGGTCAAGGGAGAGCGCGCCATACGGGGTATTGAATGCCGCGCCCAGCAATTGCGACAAGTAGTCGTCACCTGCCACCGTCCCGGTGTAGCCGGTCACCAGGTTACTGAGGCCGTGCTGGTAAGTGGCTTGTACGAGCCTTTGGGGGTGGCGCAGGCCGATTTCATCCATCCTGCCGACGCTAAGGGAATAGCGGCTGTGGCCAGTGCGCAGCAGATTGGCGTTGGCGGCGAATGGCACTATGAATTCGCGTCGACGGCCATCTGCCTCGGTCACCGTGACGGTCAAGTCGCCGCCATAACCGGTAGGAAACAAATCGTTGAGCACGAACGGGCCAGGAGCGACCGACACTTCATCCAACAACACGCCACGTTGGCGCACGGTAACCCGTGCATTGGTCTCGGCGATGCCGCGCACGACCGGGGCGAACCCGGTCTGAGAGTCCGGCAGCATCCGATCATCGCTGAACAGGCTGGCGCCACGCAGGCGCACGCTGTCGAACAGTTCGCCTGGGGTATAGATCTCGCCGAGCATCATCTGTGATCGCAGCGGGCTCAACTCGCGCTGCACATAGGTGCTGCTGCGCTGATAGCCCGAGGAGGTATCGGTCTGGCTGAAGCTGCCGCTGTGGCGCCAGTGCCAGTCTCCCAGATTGAGCCCCGTATTCAGGCCCAGGTAATGAGCGTCGACGGAGCGGCCATTTGTGCGGGTCTCAAAGGTGTTGGCGTTGTAGCGCACGAAAGCCGCATCGACCCCGCCGTCCCAGTGCCTGGGGTCGACATAACCGCGCGCTTTACGTGCCAGGTAGATCTGAGGAACCTGCAGGGTCAGGCGGTTTTCGCCCGAGTCGAATTGACCGGTGCTTCCCGGCAGGTAGGTTGAGATGTCTTCGCAGGGTGCAAACGCGGGAGTGGGCGTTTGTCTGGCTTCGGTGGGTTGAGCTTGTGCCGCGTCCAAGTCGATGCCAAACCTGAGCACGACATCCCGCTCCAGGCACATCTGTGCGGAATCTCGGCCCTTTACCGCGACAAACGTGAGGCTTTCGCGCCCAATCCATTGGCCATTGAGATAAACGTCGGTGCGGTAGCTGCCGGGCAGCACGACGTTACCCTGGCTGAATTTGCCTATGTCGACTTGTTGGCCGCCAACCCCATCCGGGAAGAAGGCCGGGTTGAACCTGACATTCTCGACACCTTGGGCGCCCACAGCATAGGCGCTGCTCATCAGTAAAAGGCAGCGCGTCGCAAGCATCAATTGATGACGCGCAAAAGGCCAGTTTCTTAAACTGGCGCGGGTGACAAAACTCATGTGTACCACTTCCAAAAAATAGGGGCTGTCCGAATTTGGGCAATGGGAAGCCCTACCCTGAAAACCGGGCATCAAACGAACGTGTGCAGTGAGGTCAGTAGCGGGGGGCGGGCCAATACGGCGCTAGGCAGCTCTCGGGGTCATGTCGAGACCCGGGCACTGTGGGTATTGCGCACTCCGTAGTCGTCGAGTGTCTGGAACTCCACGGTGGCGGCGCTGCCTGGTGGGGTTTTGAGGCTGGGCAGTTCGAAGCGCGTGCGATCACCCGGCGCCACCATGTTTCCAGCACCTGAAGACGCGGCCTTGCGTGGATGGCGCTGCCGGGACTCCAGCAACTCGACCTGTTCGAAGGTTACGTAGTAAGGCGTGGGGTTATAGACCTCCAGTACCTGGCCTTGCGCGGTCGATTCACGCCGCCATTGCAGTTTTCCCGGCGCCGCGTCGACCCCGGAAGGCAGGTTCGACGGTCGGAAAAACAGCTTGATCCGCGAGCGGAAGGCCAGTTGCAACTGATTGGCCTCCTGGGAGTGCGCGGGCACCTCCAACAGGTTGAGCCAGAACAGACTTTCCTGTTCGGTGGGCAAGGTGTCGCCCGTGTACGCCAGGCGTACGACCTGCTGCTTGCCTGGATCCATGCGAAAGATCGGCGGCGTGGCGATAAACGGCACCGTGGCCCTATCCGGGGTTGAGTGTTCGTCACCGCTGTCCAGCCAGACTTGGACCAGCACGGGTGCCTGGTTCTTGCTTTCGAGCCTGACCGTCACCTCCTTGTCGCGCTGCGGGTAGATGATCCGAGTGGTGCCAATGACCACACTGGCGTGCCCGGCGGCGGCACCAGACAGCGCAAGTGTCAATGCAATGAGACGGGCCACCCAGTGTGAAGTGAAAATGGCATTCATGGTTTTGATCGCCTGGCGCCTGGCGGTGTGACGCTTGCCGAGTGACGCACGCGGGCACCGAAGTCGCTGACGGCGGTGAATTCGACGTTCAGCGCGCCGGTGGGGTATTCGCGCAACAATGGCAGTGCAAACAGTTTCACGTCGCCGCACGGCATCATCAGGCTGTCGTTGGCCTCTTTGTTTGGTGCTTTAGTGAATCGTTTTCCTCCGTTCAGCAAATCCACCGAACTCAGGGAAACATGATATGGCGTGGGGTTGGTGGCTTGCAGGGCGTAGCCATGCTCATGTGCGACCAGTTTCCATTGCAGCTTTGACGCAGCACTGGCTACGGAGTAGGGCAATGCCTGTGGTCGCAGGAACACACGCAAGCGAGTCCGAAATGCCAGTTCGATCTGGTTGCCTTGTTCGGTACCGGCGGTAAGCGGTGGTACTTCCAGCACATTCAGCCAGTAGAGGCTTTCGCGATCGGGGGCTGCGGCCGCTCCGGTATAGCGCAGCCGCAGCGCCTGCTGCTGGTGGGGCTCAATGCGGAAAATCGGTGGCGACAGGGTAAATGGCGTGCGTACCGTCGCCGGCGTCGAGCGGATATCGCCCGTGTCCAGCCAGGCGTGTACCAGCGCTGGACGGTCACCTTTGTTCTCCAGGCGTACCACCACTTCCTGCTGGTCAGCGGGATAGATCACGCGGGTGCCATGCATAATGACCCCGGCCCGGGCGGGAACTGCTTGCAGCAATAACCCCACAACACCACAGGTGTAAAGCACGAGGCAGGCCAGCTTTTTCATGCTCAAAGCTCTCTTCGAATCAAGCGGGTGGGCCTGCCTGGCGGCGGCAGGCCCGTTGCGCGCAAGGCCCGCCAGAGCGGGCCTGCTTTTCTATCAATCGGCGTACACGACCATGAAGCCGACGCGGGTCTTGACAGTACCTTCAGTCGCGGCACCACTGGCGTACATCTGTGCGGCCAATGGGATGACAGCCTGGTTGTCGGCGATGACCACACCTTCGGATTTTTCCGTGTAAACGTTGATCGGAGTGCCATTACGGTTCGTCACCTCAACCTGTACGTTCTTGGCGTTGGTGGTGTCGGACGGGTCATCGTAGCCGTCGATGTTCAAGCGCCCGGTCGCCACATCAATGGCCGGGCTGGTAGGGTCGAATGCAACCATTGCGGTGCGTCCGTTGGTGCAGCCACCTTCGCCAGGTGCGCCGATGCGGATGGTGAAGCCGGTCAGGTTGGCGCGATCACCCGGTTTCTGCAGGCGTGCGGCGGACACGCCACCGAGGTTGACGTCTTTGACCACGGCGCCGGTGCCTGGCGCTGCGCCTTCAATGGTGCAGGTCGTATCGCTCACCAACCCGGTGAAGTTGATGGTTCCGTCGTTGGCAGCCTGTGCCGGCTGCGAAACCGCCGCGGCTAAGGCGAGTACTACGGCGAGGGTAGAGAAAACGTTGACTTTCATAGTGTTCCCAATCGTGAGTTATCTGAGTAACCCGCCACACATTGAAGTGTTGCATCGGTAATTTGTTTCGTTTTTTTACCGAATGGCAGGTGGCAGTAATTTGGCTGGGAACGTTATTTTTGCCTATCGACAGGTCACGAGATTTATCTCGTAAATATTCGAAGTCTAAAATTTTAATTAAAACAATTGTATGTGGTGGTGTCTGTAGGGTTTCAATGTAAGACATGTATGTAGGAATAACTTGTCAGGCGCATGTTGGCTGTTTTTGATGGATTGATTCACGAAAAAGGCTGCGCTATACACTGTTCGTGCAACGAGCATATGTGTACTAATTTTTACTTACTTGAGCGAACTTCCGGGTGTCTGAAATGCACACCATCATGTTGCTGGATAATCATGAAATGGTTCGGCAGGGAATTGAACTGGGCCTGCGCAAAGAGCCCGACCTGGAGGTCATCGGGTCCTTCGGCACATCCAGGGAGTTGCTTGATGCGCTCGGCCAACAACCTGCGGATGTGGTGGTGATGGACTTTACACTGGGGCCGTCAGACATCGATGGCCTCGGCCTGATCCAGATGCTGGGCAGGCGTTTCAAACGTTGCAAGGTGCTCGTTGTGTCATCCCGCTGCACGCGCGCAACGGTGATACTGGCGTTGAAGGCCGGGAGCTTTGGAGTGCTGGGCAAGACCGAACACCTCACGGAATTGATCGTGGCTATTCGGACTGTCGCCCAGGGGCGGATTTACCTGCAGCGTTGCATGTTGTCGGTGCTGCGGGAGGGAGAGTCTGTTCTGGCACGGGAGAATATCAAGTCGACACTTGAAAATGCACTGCCGGTACGATTGAGCGGCGCCTTGACCCCCAGGGAACAGGAGGTCCTGCGTTGTTTTCTGGACGGAATGTCCGTGAATTCAATTGCGGCAAAGTTTTCGCGTAGCGCGAGTACTATCAGTACACAAAAACAGTCGGCGTATCGGAAGTTGGGTATCAGGACTGACAGTGAGCTTTTTATGTTTACCAAGCAGTTTGGTCGTCCTGATTAACGCCGCGTGGTTTGAATGTTTGACTTGCGCGAGTATTTAAATCGGCCTGTCCAGATAACGCAGGGCCAATTGCTCAGTTGTCTGGCGTGCCGGCGATAGCAGATGGGGCGCCACCAGCATCATGATCTGGTAAACCACCACCTGTACTTCGCCTTCACGATCGAGAATCCGTTGGTAATCCAGGGAGAACAGCAAGGTCATGGTGATCTGCTCCACCAGTTGCCCCAGGGCCTGGGTGCTACTGACCAGTTGTCCTGCCGTCTTCAACCGCGCCAGCAATGACGCCAGGGTCCGTTTCAGCGCCGTCAGCAGGTTGCGAATGCCCTTGGCCAGCTTCGGCAGGCGCCCTGCCAGATTCGACAGGTCCTGAAACAGAAACCGATAATGCGCCATGCGCTCGACAATCAAGTGCAAGAACAGCCAGTAATCCTCGGCTTCCAATTGCGCGTCTGGCGGTGGGTCCAGCAGGGGCGCCAGCTCATTCTGGAAACGCTCGAACAGCCCCAGGACCAGCGGCTCCTTGCCATGGAAGTGGTAGTAGAGGTTGCCGGGGCTGATCCCCATTTCATTGGCCACCTCCATGGTCGACACGTTGGGTTCGCCCTTCTGGTTGAACAGTTGCAGGGCGCATTCAAGGATACGGTCGCGGGTCTTCATCCAGTCTTCTTAAGGTGATCGTTGAGCTCAGCGCACGCGCACGTAAGTGCCCGGTGCCGCTTCCATCGGTGGGTAATTCTGGTTGCCCAGGGCGGTGAGGGTTTCGCGTTGTACGCCGGAACGCTGTTGGATCCATTCCAGCCAACGCGGCCACCAGCTGCCTTCGACGTGGTTGGCGTCGTAATACCAGGCGCGTGGGTCGCTGCTCAGCTTGAGGTTCTCGACGTAGTTGGCCTTGGGGTTGCCCGGCGGGTTGAGAATGCTCTGGATATGCCCGCTGTTGGACAGCACGAAGCGCCGCTCGCCGCCCAGCAACTGAGTGGAGCGATACACCGCATCCCACGGCGTGATGTGGTCGTTGATGCCGGCCACGCTGAAACTGTCCACCGTGACCTTCTGCAAATCGATGGGCGTGCCACACACTTCCAGGCCGCCCGGATGGCTCAGTGGGTTGTGCTTGAAGAAGTCCAGCAGGTCGCCGTGCAAGGCGGCGGGCAGGCGCGTGTTGTCGTTGTTCCAGTACAGGATGTCGAAGGCCGGTGGTTCCTTGCCCAGCAGGTAATTGTTGATCCAGTAGTTCCAGATCAGGTCATTGGGGCGCATCCAGGCAAATACCTTGGCCATGTCGCGGCCGTCGAGCACGCCTTGCTGGTAGGAGCGACGCTTGGCGGCTTCCAGGGTCTGCTCGTCGGCGAACAGGGTGGCGGGGCTGTCGATCTGGCTGTCCAGCAGGCTCACCAGGTAACTTGCGCTGGAGATGCGGCGCAGCTGGCGCTTGGCCTGTAGGTGGCCTTGCAGCGCGGCGATGGTCAGGCCGCCGGCGCAGGCGCCCATCAGGTTGACCTCGCGGGCGCCGCTGATCGCGCGACAGACGTTGAGTGCTTCCTCCAGCGCGGCGACATAGGTGGAAAGGCCCCATTCGCGATGCCGCACATCCGGATTGCGCCAGCTGACCATGAAGGTCTGCAGGCCGTTTTTCAGGGCGTACTGCACAAAGCTGTTGGCCGGGCTCAGGTCGAAAATGTAGAACTTGTTGATTTGCGGCGGCACGACCAGCAGCGGCTTGGCGTACTGTTTTTCGCTCATGGGCTTGTACTGGATCAGCTCCAGCAGCTCATTGCGAAACACCACCGAACCGGGGGTGGTGGCGACCGTCTTGCCCACTTCGAAAGCGTGCTTGCTCACCTGGCGTGGCAGGCCATTGTTGTGCAGCAGGTCTTCGACCAGGTTGGTCACCCCGCGCACCACGCTGTTGCCGCCGGAGTTGAGCAGCTCCTTGACCGCCAACGGATTGAGCAGGGTGTTGGACGGCGAGACCGCATCGTTGAGCAATGAGAAGGCAAAGTGCGCACGGGCCCGGTCATCGTCGCTGAGGGTGCTGTCATCGATCCAGTGACGTGTCTGCTTCTGCCAGCTCAGATAGGCCTGCAGGCTGCGGCGGTACAGGGGGTTTAGCTTCCAGGTGGGGTCGTTGAAGCGGCTGTCGTTGGGGTTGGGTTCGTGCACGGTTTCACCGAGCACTACGCGACCCAGTTGCCCGCTCAGCGCCCAGGCATGCCGAACGGTATGCACCGGGTTGCGCAGGCCATGGGCAGCCACGCTGCGCAGCGTCGACAGCAAATCCCGGCCGCGCAGGCCGGTGATCGCATTTTGCGCGTTGATGAACGCGGCGGGTGTGGGCGCCGGGTTCGTCACGGGTCTTTCTCGCATGAGCCAACACTCCTTCGTCAAGCCATCAAACAGGCACGCCAATTCAGAACCATAGTCGGTTCCTGGCAAGTTGCGCGGCGGTGTGGTCCTTACACGGCCGGTCGCGGATGAATCACCGCGCGCATGCGCTCCTCTTCAAGAAACTTCATGATGATCGGCGCCACGGCTTCGGCCCGGGTGATCAGGAACAGGTGGCCGTCATCGATGATGTGCAACTGTGCATTGGGAATGCGCCAGGCGAGCATGCGCATGTTGATCAGCGGGATCAGCGGGTCATCGTCCCCCGCCAGCACCAGGGTGGGCTGGCGGATCTTGTGCAGCCAGTGGATGCTGGTCCAGCCCAACCCGGCGAACAGTTGCCAGTAGTAGCCGAGCTTGCCGGCCGAGCGCACTTTGCTGGCGTGTTCGGCGGCCAGTTTCGAATCGCGGCGGAACGAACCGCCGTAGATCATCGGCGCGATGCGCACCACGTGGGACGGCTGGATGTAGCGGCGCGGGCTGGCCATCAGCCACAGCACTTTTGGCTTGCCCGGCACCATCACTGCACCCGCCGCCGTGGCTGCGAGGATCAACTTTTTGCACCGCTCCGGGTAGTCATAGGCAAACTGCTGCGCCAGCGCGCCGCCCCAGGACACGCCAACGGCATTCACCTGGCCATAGTTCAGGTAATCGAGCATACGCGCGGTGAGTTTGGCCAAACCGGGAAAGCGGTACGGTCGATTGGGTGTCGACGAACCGCCCACGCCGGGCACATCGAAGGCGATCACTTCCAGGTCCGGGTCCAGCGCCTGGACGAACGGAAACACCAACTCAAGGTTGGCGCCGATGCCATTGAAGATCAGCAGCGGCGTCAAGTGAGGCTTGCCCGGGCGTACCGCCGTGCGGATGGTCTGGCCATCCAGGTCGATGGTACGGAAGATGAACGGTTGCGGCATGCTCAAACCCTGTGAAGTGTTACAGCCGGAATGCGGTCAATGTGGGACGGGGCAAGCCCCCTCCCACACTTGAATGCATTTCAATTTAGCGTTCGTGTACGTAGGTGCCGGGCGCCGCCTCTGCTGCGGCGTAGGTTTTGTTACCCAAACTCGTAGGCGCCTTTTTCAACTTACCCGCTCGCTCCGCCTGCCATGCCTGCCAATGCAGCCACCACGAATCCGTATGCTTGGTCGCATTCTCCTGCCACTCAAGCGGCTTGCCCGCCAGGCCATCGCTGGTCTGGTAGCGCGCCTTGGGGTTGCCCGGCGGGTTGAGGATGCTCTGGATATGCCCGCTGCTCGACAGCACGAACTCGACCTTGCCACCAAACAGCTGCGCCGACTTGTAGCAGGATTGCCACGGCGTAATGTGATCGTTGGTGCCCGCCAATGAATAGATATCGGCGGTGACCTGCTTCAGGTCGATGGGCGTGCCGCACACTTCCAGTGCGTTGGCGCGCACCAGTGGGTTGTTCTTGAACAGTTCGATCAGATCGCCGTGGAACGCCGCCGGCAAGCGCGTGGTGTCGTTGTTCCAGAACAGGATGTCGAACACCGGCGGCTCGTTGCCCAGCAGGTAGTTGTTAACCCAGTAGTTCCAGATCAGGTCATTGGGGCGCATCCAGGCGAACACCTTGGCCATGTCGCGGCCTTCGAGTACGCCGGCCTGGTAGGAATGGCGCTTGGCCGCCTCCAGGGTCTGCTCGTCGACGAACAGCGCCACCTGGGTGTCCAGCGTGGTGTCCAGCACGCTCACCAGCAGGGTCAGGGCGTTGACCTTCTTCTCCCCCAGCGCCGCGTAGTGGCCAAGCAGGGCGGTGCAGGTAATGCCGCCGGAGCAGGCGCCGAGCATATTCACGTCTTTGCTGCCGGTGATCGCGGTGACCACATCGACGGCTTCCTTGAGCGCTTCGATATAGGTCGACAGGCCCCACTCGCGCTGCGCCTTGGTCGGGTTGCGCCAGCTGACGATGAACGTCTGCTGGCCGTTGCGCAGGCAAAAGCGCGCCAGGCTCTTCTCCGGGCTCAGGTCGAATACATAGAATTTGTTGATCTGCGGCGGCACCACCAGCAGCGGGCGTTCGTGCACCTGTTCGGTGATCGGCTTGTACTGGATCAACTCCAGCACGTCATTGCGAAACACCACCGCGCCTTCGGTGGTGCCCAGGGTCTTGCCCACTTCAAAGGCGCCCATGTTGACCTGGCTGGGCATGCCGCCGTTGTGCACCATGTCCTTGGCCAGGTGGGACAGGCCGTCGAGCAGGCTCTTGCCGCCGGTTTCAAAGAAACGCTTGACCGCCGCCGGGTTGGCCGCGCTGTTGGTGGGGGCCATGGCTTCGGTCATCAGGTTGATCACGAAGTGGCCACGGCTGATGTCCTGTTCCGACAGGTTGCTGTCGCCGATCCAGTCGTGCAGTTCCTTGCGCCACGCCAGGTAGGTTTGCAGGTAGCGCTTGTAGAGCGGGTTCTGGCTCCAGGCCGGGTCGGTGAAACGACGGTCATCGCTTTCCGGCACGAGCGCGGATTTGCCAAACATCACATTCTTCAGTTCGACGCCAAAATGGGCGACGTGCTTGACGCTGTGCAACGGTTGCTTGATGGCTTGGGTCAGCACCATCTTCGCCGAGGCGAGTAAATCCTTTTTACGTAACGCGATGATCGGGTTGAGCCCCAGAGTGTTTTCCGAGGCCTGGCGTTTCAAGTCATCGTTGTTCTTGTTACTCATCTACGACGCTCCATTGTCCGAAAGACGAGTACCGGGGACCGCTGCGCACCCAGTTTCGATACACAACACAAGCCTGGTACTGCGACTCGGGTGACCGTTGATACCACATCGTCAAATGCAGGGAACTTGCCAGTTCCATTGGTTACCCGAGTTTAATTTTTTTCGCAAGCGGGCCAATCGTTGGCCACGCGACAGGGCATTCAAGCAGATGAAATTAGAAAATGCGCTCTAAAGAGCAAGACGCCTGAGCTAGAGCATCAGCCGTACGACCGACTCGCTCGGGTCGCGGGTTTTGCCGGCGGCTTTGAGTTCGGCAAGATAGTCGGCCCACAGCGCGTCCTGACGCACGGCCAACTGATAGAGGTAGTCCCAGGTGAACAGTCCACTGTCATGCCCGTCGTCAAAGGTCAATTTCAGTGCGTACTGGCCGGCCGGTTCGATCTTGATCAGCTTCACGTTGAGCTTGCCGAATTGCAGGATCGGCTTACCGTGACCCTGGACCTCGGCGGAAGGCGAGTGGGTGCGCAACAGTTCGGCAGGAAGTTGGTACACCTCGTCGGGCCCGTAGGTGAGGCCTAGGGTGTTGGAGGTTTTGTGCAGGTTTACCGCGGTGGGGAATTTGGACATGGGTAATGATCCTGAAGAGACCGGCTTCAACATGTGGGAGGGGGCTTGCCCCCGATAGCAGTGTGTCAGTCAGTACATAGTTGTCTGACAGACCGCCATCGGGGGCAAGCCCCCTCCCACATTCAAGCGAAGCGATTCTGTGTGAGGCTTACAGAATATAGCGCGACAAGTCTTCGTTTTGCGCCAATTCGCCCAAGTGGCTGTTGACGTAAGCCGTGTCGATCTTGATCACTTCGCCATTCTGCGCACTGGCCAGGTCGCCGGCACTGAAAGACACTTCCTCCAGCAGCCGCTCCAGCAAAGTGTGCAGGCGACGGGCGCCGATGTTCTCGGTCTTCTCGTTGACCTGCCAGGCGATCTCCGCCAGGCGCTTGATACCGTCTGTCTGGAACTCGATGCCCAAGCCTTCGGTTTTCAGCAGTTCACGGTACTGCTCGGTGAGCGAGGCGTGCGGCTCGCTGAGGATGCGTTCGAAGTCGCCCGGGGTCAGCGCCTTCAACTCCACGCGAATCGGCAGGCGGCCTTGCAGCTCCGGCACCAGGTCGCTTGGCTTGCTCAGGTGGAACGCACCGGAGGCGATAAACAGGATGTGGTCGGTCTTGACCATGCCCAGCTTGGTGTTCACGGTGCAACCTTCGATCAGCGGCAGCAGGTCGCGCTGTACGCCTTCACGGGACACATCGACGCCGCCGGAGTTACCGCGCTTGGCCACCTTGTCGATCTCGTCGATAAACACGATGCCATGCTGCTCGACCGCCTCCAGGGCCTTGGCCTTGAGTTCTTCCTCATTCACCAGGCGCCCGGCTTCTTCGTCGCGCACCAGTTTCAGCGCTTCCTTCACCTTGAGCTTGCGGCTTTTCTTCTTGCCCTTGCCCATGTTGGCGAACAGGTTCTGCAACTGACTGGTCATCTCTTCCATGCCAGGCGGGGCAGAGATGTCGACGCCGGACACTTCGGCGACTTCGATCTCGATTTCCTTGTCGTCCAGCTGGCCTTCACGCAGGCGCTTGCGGAACAGCTGGCGGGTGTTGGAGTCCGAGGCCGGTGCGGCGTCTTCGTTGAAACCCATGCGTGCCGGTGGCAGCAAGGCGTCGAGGATGCGTTCTTCGGCGGCGTCTTCGGCGCGATGGCTGACCTTGGTCATTTCCTGTTCGCGCAGCATTTTCAGGGCTGCGTCGGCCAGGTCACGAATGATCGACTCGACGTCACGGCCCACATAGCCCACTTCGGTGAACTTGGTGGCTTCTACCTTGATGAACGGCGCGTTGGCCAGCTTGGCCAGGCGACGGGCGATCTCGGTTTTGCCGACGCCGGTCGGGCCGATCATCAGGATGTTCTTTGGCGTTACTTCAACGCGCAGTTCTTCGGGCAGTTGCATCCGGCGCCAGCGGTTACGCAGCGCGATGGCTACGGCGCGCTTGGCATCGTCCTGGCCGATGATATGGCGGTTGAGTTCATGGACGATTTCGCGGGGAGTCATGGACATAATGTTTGGCGGCCTCAAGCGGGAATAAGCCTACGGCTTACTCGGCGAGGTCCTGCTCCTCAATGGTGAAGTTGTGGTTGGTGAACACGCAGATATCGCCTGCGATGCCCAGGGCAGTCTCGACGATTTCGCGGGCCGACAGGTCGGTTTTCTTCAACAGTGCGCTGGCTGCCGCCTGGGCGTAGCCACCGCCGGAACCCATGGCGATCAGGCCATGTTCGGGCTCAACCACATCGCCGTTGCCGGTGATGATCAGGGACGCGTCTTTGTTGGCGACGGCCAGCATGGCTTCCAGACGGCTGAGGGAGCGGTCGGTGCGCCATTCTTTGGCGAGTTCGACTGCGGCGCGCACGAGGTGGCCCTGGTGTTTTTCCAACTGGCCTTCGAAACGTTCGAAAAGGGTGAAGGCGTCGGCGGTAGCGCCGGCAAAGCCCGCGAGAACCTGGCCGTGGTACAGGCGACGCACTTTCTTGGCGTTGCCTTTCATCACGGTATTACCCAGGGAAACCTGGCCGTCGCCGCCCATGACGACTTTGCCGTGGCGACGTACTGAAACGATGGTGGTCAAGGGGAGAGTCTCCACGCAGCGGGGCGAAAATGCCCTGATGGAAACTCATATGGGGGTGGCGGAGGGGATTTCAACCATAGGGGGTTATGGCGGACGAGTGGTGCTCAAGGGTCTGACACACATCCACAGCGCTGCAAAACCAAATGTGGGAGGGGACAAGCCCCCTTCCCACATTTGATCCAGGTTGGCTGAAGGTCAGCGGCTCTGGCGTTGTTGTAACAACAGGTTGCTAAAACCCGCGCCGGCCAATTGCTTTTGCGCCACGGTCAGCTGTTCACGGTTGCTGAACGGTCCTACCAGTACGCGATACCAGGTCGCATCCTTCACAGTGCCGGACTCCACTGTCACCGACTGGCCCAGCAGAATGATCTGCGCCCGCACGCGGTCCGCATCCGCCTGTTTGGGGAACGAGCCCGCTTGCAGGAAGAACTTGGTCACTGGCGCGGCCTTGGTTTCGGCCACCGGCGGTGCTGGCGGCGGGGTGATCCCGGCCAATGCGGCCTGGGCGCGCGCTGTGTCGATTTTAGCGGCTTCCGCCGGGGTGACCGGGGTGGTCGGCACTTGCGGCGTCGGCAGGGTTTTCTCCGGCACGGCGTCCGGCGGCACGATCACTTCCGATTCGGGCAACAGCGTGTAGAAGTCGTACTTCGGCTTTACCGGAGCGGTCGGGCTCGGCGCAGTCTTGTTGGCTTCGGCCATTTTCGTGGCCTTCTGTTGCTCCTGCTTGACCCGTTTGACGTCATCGCCCTTGCCCGGATCCAGTTTCATCAGGAATACGATAAACGCGCCGACGGTGAGGCCGATCGCCATCCACAACCAGCCCGGGATCGGCTTCTTCGCCGGGGCCTGATAGCGGCTGGCGCCGCGCTTGGGTGCAGGTTTTTTCTTGGCAGCCAACTTACATACGCTCCAGTGTTTCCAGGCCCAACAGTTCCAGGCCTTGCTTGAGGGTCCGTCCAGCCAGGGCGGCGAGGCGCAGGCGGCTTTGCTTCTGGGCTTCGTCGTCGGCAGTCAGGATCGGGCAGTTCTCGTAGAAGCTGGAGAAGAGGCCGGCGACTTCGTACAGGTAGGTGCACAGGATGTGCGGGGTGCCTTTTTCGCCGACGCTGTTCAGCACTTCGCCGAATTGCGCCAGCTTGGCGGCCAGTTCCTGCTCGTGCGGGGCGTCCAGCACGATGTGCCCTTCAACTTCGCTGAAGTCCTTGCCCAGTTTGCGGAACACGCCGGCCACGCGGGTGTAGGCGTAAAGCAGGTACGGTGCGGTGTTGCCTTCGAAGTTGAGCATCAGCTCGAAGTTGAAGCTGTAGTCGCTGGTGCGGTGCTTGGACAGGTCGGCGTATTTCACCGCACCAATGCCTACCACGCGGGCGATGTTGCGCAGGTCGGCCTCGGCCAGTTCCGGGTTCTTTTCCTTCACCAGGTTGTAGGCACGTTCCTGGGCTTCGGTCAGCAGGTCGATCAGCTTCACGGTGCCGCCGTCACGGGTCTTGAACGGGCGGCCATCGGCGCCGTTCATGGTGCCGAAGCCCATGTGTTCCATGTGCATCGGGTGGGTGACGAAGCCCGCGCGGCGTGCCACTTCGAACACTTGCTGGAAGTGCAGGGCCTGGCGCTGGTCGACGAAATACAGCGCACGGTCGGCCTTGAGCACTCCACTGCGGTAGCGCACGGCCGCCAGGTCGGTGGTGGCATACAGGTAGCCGCCATCGGCCTTGACGATGATCACCGGCAGCGGCTCGCCGTCGGCGGTCTTGAATTCTTCGAGGAACACGCATTGCGCGCCGTTGCTCTCCACCAGCAGGCCCTGGGCCTTGAGGTCGTTGACCACGTTGATCAGGTCGTCGTTGTAGGCGCTTTCGCCCATCACGTCGGCCATGGTCAGCTTGACGTTGAGCAGATCGTAGATTTCCTGGCAGTGCGACAGCGAGATCTCACGGAAACGGTTCCACAGCGCCAGGCATTCCTCGTCACCGGCTTGCAGTTTGACCACCAGGCCACGGGCGCGGTCGGCGAACTCTTCGGATTCGTCGAAGCGCTTCTTGGCGGCGCGGTAGAAGTTTTCCAGGTCCGACAGCTCGTTGCTGGTGATCGGGTTTTCTTGCAGGTAAGCCATCAGCATGCCGAACTGGGTGCCCCAGTCGCCCACGTGGTTCTGACGGATCACGCTGTCGCCGAGGAACTCCAGCACCCGCGCCACGCCATCGCCGATGATGGTGGAGCGCAGGTGGCCCACGTGCATCTCTTTGGCCAGGTTCGGTGCCGACAGGTCGATGACCACGCGCTGCAGCGGGCCGGCCTTGAGCACGCCGATCCTGGCGTCGGCCAGGGCTGCATCCAGGCGCGAAGCCAGGGCCTGGGTGTTCTGGAAGAAGTTGATAAAACCGGGGCCGGCGATTTCGGCCTTGGTGACGCTTTCGTCGGCCGGCAGCGCGGCGATGATTTTTTCCGCCAGGTCGCGCGGTTTCATGCCGGCCGGCTTGGACAGCATCATCGCAATGTTGCTGGCGAAGTCACCGTGGGTCTTGTCGCGGGTGTTTTCCACCTGGATCGCCGGCGACAGGCCTTCAGGCAACACACCTTCGTTGACGAGTTGGGTGAGGGCTTGTTGGATCAGCTGGCGAATGGTGTCTTTCATGGTGTTCTCTTTCGACCGCAAGCGGCGGCGCGCGATGCGCAGGTGGAAAAACTGGGCATTATCCGTGGCGAGGGCGGGCTTGCCAACCTTCGCGGGACCTGTGGCCAGGGTTAATACAAATCTACCGGGTCTACGTCCAACGACCATCGCACTTGCCGGCCGCTGGGCATTTGCTCCAGGGCAAGCAACCAGCTACTTAATAGCCGATGCAGCGGTGCGCGGGAGGTTGCCTGCAAGAGTAGCTGAGCGCGATAGCGCCCGGCGCGGCGCTCCATGGGCGCAGGCACCGGGCCGAGCAGTTCGATGCCGCTCAGACCTGGTTCGCCAAGCAAACGTTCGGCCGCGCTGCACGCTTCATCCAGGAAACCTTCGGCCTGCCCCGGCTTGTGCGCTTCGGCGCGTAGCAGTGCCAGGTGGGAAAACGGCGGCAGGCCGGCGGCGCGACGTTCGCTCAGGGCCTGTTCGGCGAAGGCGAAGTAGCCTTGCTCGGTGAGCTGGATCAGCAGCGGATGGTCGGCCAGGTGCGTCTGGATAATCACTCGGCCTGGCTCCTCGGCACGCCCTGCGCGGCCCGCAACCTGCACGATCAACTGCGCCATGCGCTCGCTGGCACGGAAATCCCCGGAGAACAGCCCACCGTCCGCATCCAGGATCGACACCAGGGTCACCCGTGGAAAGTGATGCCCCTTGGCAAGCATCTGCGTGCCGATGAGGATGCACGGCTGGCCTTTCTGGATGGTGGCGAACAGCTGGTTCATCGCGTCTTTGCGCGACGTGCTGTCACGGTCGACCCGCAGCACCGGGTAATCCGGGAACAGGATGCCCAGGCGTTCCTCGGCGCGCTCGGTGCCTGCGCCGACCGGTCGCAGGTCGACTTTGCCGCACTGCGGGCAATGGCGCGGCACCCGCTCCACATGGCCGCAGTGGTGGCAGCGCAGTTCGCCGTGGCGCTGGTGCACCGTCATGCGCGCGTCGCAGCGCTCGCACTCGGACATCCAGCCGCAGTCATGGCACAGCAGCGTCGGCGCAAAGCCGCGCCGATTGAGGAACACCAGCACCTGCTGGCCAGCGGCGAGGGTCTGGCCGATGGCTTGTTGCATTGGCCCGGAAATACCGCTGTCCAGCGGTCGGCTTTTGACGTCCAGGCGCAGGAAACGTGGTTGCTTGGCGCCGCCCGCCCGTTCGTTGAGGCGCAAGAGGCCGTAACGGCCGGTGTAGGCGTTGTGCAGGCTTTCCAGGGACGGCGTGGCCGAGCCCAGCACAATCGGGATGTCTTCCTGGCGAGCGCGCACCAGCGCCAGGTCGCGGGCGTGGTAGCGCAGGCCTTCCTGCTGTTTATAGGAGCCGTCGTGTTCCTCGTCGATGATAATCAGCCCGGGGTTTTTCATCGGGGTGAACAGCGCCGAACGGGTGCCGATAATAATGTCGGCCTCGCCATCCCGCGCTGCCAGCCAGGACTCCAGGCGCTCGCGGTCGTTGACCGCCGAATGCACCAGCGCGATACGCGCATTGAAACGCTGCTCGAAGCGCGCCAGGGTCTGCGGGCCGAGGTTGATCTCGGGGATCAGCACCAGCGCCTGTTTGCCGGCTTGCAGGGTTTCGCGGATCAACTGCAAATAGACTTCGGTCTTGCCGCTGCCCGTGACGCCGGCCAGCAGGAAAGCGTGGAAGCTGTCGAAGCCTGCTCGGATCGCTTCGTAGGCGGCGCGTTGCTCGGGGTTCAGCGGCAATTCCGGCTGGGCCAGCCAGTGTTCGTGGCGGGCGTCAGGGGCGTGCTTGCGGATTTCCACCTGTACCAGGCCTTTTGCAAGCAGCAGGTCGAGGCTGTCTTTGCTCAGCATCAGCTTGCTCAGCAGTTGATGAGCCACGCCATGGGGATGCTGCGCCAGCGTGGCCAGTGCTTCACGTTGGCGTGGGGCACGGGCGATGCGCGGGTCGTCGAGGCGCGCGCCGGGCACCATCGACCAGAAGCGCTCCTGACGCGCTTCGGCCAGTTCGCCCTGGCGCAGCAGCACCGGCAAGGCCCAGCTCAACGTATCGCCCAGGCTGTGCTGGTAATACTGAGCGGTCCACAGGCACAGCTTGAACAGCGCGGGTGGCAGTGGAGGGGTGGTGTCGAGAATGGCCAGCGCGGGCTTGAGTTTTTCGGCCGGCACTTCGCTGTGGTCGGTGACTTCAACCAGAATGCCGATCATCTCACGCCGCCCGAACGGCACACGCACACGCATGCCCGGTTGCAACTGCGCCCGCAGTACGCCGGCCGGCGCCCGGTAATCGAACAGGCGGCGCAGGGGCGAAGGCAGGGCGAGGCGCAGAATGGCGTCGGGCACGCGAGGAGTCTCATATAAAGGCAGGCGGTGGCGCAGGGGCGGGAGCCTAGCAGAGCCGGGAGGGCTTGGGTATGCCACGGTTTTCTGATGAAAGGAGGTTTTCAGCCAGATGTGCAGCTTGCGTGATTGAAAAGGTCTGGTAGAATCCGCGGCCTAATTACGTGCGGTATTCGACAATAGTGTCGAGTGGCGGCACGCTAGCCCGAGGAAGTGCCATGAAAGCCGATATCCATCCAGCGTACGAAACCATCGAAGTCACCTGCAGCTGCGGCAACAAGTTCGAAACCCGTTCGAACCTGTGCAAGCCACTGGGTACTGACGTATGCAACGAGTGCCACCCGTTCTACACCGGTAAGCAGAAAACTCTGGACACCGGCGGCCGTGTACAGCGCTTCGCAGATCGCTTTGGTGCTTTCGGCAAGAAGCCTGCTGCTACTCCAGCAGAGTAAGGCTCAAAAGCCTTATGGGCTTTTGCCAGCTGTTGAAAAAGGCGTCCCGTGTGGGCGCC
Source organism: Pseudomonas extremorientalis (assembly GCF_024584605.1). NCBI lineage: Bacteria > Pseudomonadati > Pseudomonadota > Gammaproteobacteria > Pseudomonadales > Pseudomonadaceae > Pseudomonas > Pseudomonas extremorientalis. The sequence goes on from NZ_CP089519.1 coordinate 488,504, forward strand.
TTTTTTGTGCCTGGGATTTGGCTTTCAGTCGCCCAGGCCGACGTGTCGTGCCCCGCGCCGTCCGCCTTGGCCCGGGTGGAGGTGCAACGCGTGGTGGATGGCGACACCGTGCGCCTGAAGGATGGCCGCAGTGTGCGGATGATCGGTCTCAATGCCCCGGAAACCGGCAAGCAAGGCCGCTCCGACGAGCCCTACGCCGTCGCGGCTCGCCAGCGTTTGCAGGTGTTGGTTGAGGCCAGTGGCGGCCGGGTTGGCTTGGTGCCGGGGCGCGAGAGCAAGGACCGCTACGGCCGTACCTTGGCCCACCTCTACAGCGCTGATGGAAAGAACCTTGAGGCGCAACTGCTGGCCGAAGGCCTGGGGTTTCAGGTGGGGGTCGCGCCCAATGTCGATCTTGTCGCTTGCCAGAAAGCTGCGGAGGACAGCGCCCGTGACGCGCGTTTGGGCGTATGGCAGCCGTCACCCGTGCAAGGCGTGGCGCAACTCAAGCAGTCCGGCTTCGCCCTGGTCAGCGGCCGAGTGAGCAAGGTCGAACGCAATCGTGGTGGAATCTGGATCGAGTTGCAGGGTTCACTGGTATTACGCATTGCACCCGAACTCGCCCGCCGGTTCGACTCCGTATTGCTCAGTGGTCTGCAAGGCAGGGCAGTCGAAGCCCGTGGCTGGGTGCAGGATCGATCCAGACGGGGTGGCCGGAAAAACGGCCAGGCACGTTGGTTGCTGCCGCTGACCGACCCCAGCATGCTCAAATTGGCTGATTAATAAAAAATTGTAGACATTTTTTTATTCGATTGTGAACAGTTAACCCCTTGTATCCCGTGGCCTTAGACCAAAGTACGGCGCTTTGGGGCCTTGACACCTGTGACTACCCAGTCTTGTAGGGACTTTGCGACACGCGTATCCTCGGCGGTCCGTCGACCAACAGTAAAAGCGGAATGCCGATATGTCTGATTTGAAAACTGCCGCTCTCGAATATCATGCCCACCCTCGTCCAGGAAAGCTGAGTGTAGAGCTCACCAAGGCCACTGCCACCGCCCGCGACCTGTCGCTGGCCTACAGCCCTGGTGTTGCCGAGCCCGTACGTGAAATCGCCCGCGACCCCGAACTGGCGTACAAGTACACCGGCAAAGGCAACCTGGTTGCAGTGATTTCCGATGGCACCGCGATTCTCGGCCTGGGCAACCTCGGTCCATTGGCCTCCAAGCCAGTCATGGAAGGCAAGGGCGTGCTGTTCAAGCGCTTTGCCGGCATCGACGTTTTCGACATCGAAGTCGACTCCGAAAGCCCGCAGGCTTTCATCGACACGGTCAAGCGCATTTCCATCACCTTCGGTGGCATCAACCTGGAAGACATCAAGGCACCTGAGTGCTTCGAGATCGAAAAGGCCCTGATCGAACAGTGCGACATTCCGGTATTCCACGATGACCAGCACGGCACCGCGATCGTTACCGCGGCCGGCATGATCAACGCCCTGGAAATCGCCGGCAAGACCCTGGCTGACGCGCAGATCGTCTGCCTGGGCGCCGGCGCTGCGGCCATCTCCTGCATGAAGTTGCTGGTGAGCATGGGCGCCAAGCTGGAAAACATCTTCATGGTCGACAGCAAGGGCGTGGTCCAGTCCGAGCGTACCGACCTGAACCAGTACAAGGCGATGTTTGCCCACGCCACCGACAAGCGCACCCTGGCTGACGCCCTCGACGGTGCAGACGTGTTCGTCGGCCTGTCCGGCCCGAACCTGCTGAGCGCCGAAGGCCTCAAGTCCATGGCGGCCAACCCGATCGTGTTCGCCTGCTCCAACCCGGACCCGGAGATCTCGCCGGAACTGGCTCACGCCACTCGCAGCGACGTGATCATGGCCACCGGCCGTTCGGACTACCCGAACCAGGTCAACAACGTACTGGGCTTCCCGTTCATCTTCCGTGGCGCCCTGGATGTTCGCGCCAAGCGCATCAACGAAGAGATGAAAGTGGCTGCCGCCAATGCCCTGCGTGAACTGGCCAAGCTGCCGGTGCCTCAGGACGTGTGCGACGCCTACGGTGGCGCCAAGCTGGAATTCGGTCGTGAGTACATCATCCCGAAACCAATGGACAAGCGCCTGATCACCCTGATCTCCGATGCCGTGGCCAAGGCCGCCATCGAGACCGGCGTGGCCACCCTGCCGTATCCGAAGCACTACCCGCTGAAAAGCGTGGATGATGTGTTCAACGGCTAAGCCGTTGTAGCGCACCCACAAAAAGCCCCGGCTCTCGCGAGTCGGGGCTTTTTTGTGGCGATTCACTTGGGCCTTGTGGAGACCCAAGTGTGGGAGCGGGCTTGCCCGCGATAGCGATGGATCAATCAGCTCATGTGGCGCCTGACACACCGCAATCGCGGGCAAGCCCGCTCCCACATTGAATCTGTTTCAGGCCATAAATCTCACTAGAACAGATCGATCGGCGCCGCCTCATCCGCCGGCAGCGGGCTACCCGGTGCAACGCCATTGCCCAGCTCATTGACCGATGGCGGCGTGTCTTCGCTCTTGAACAGTTCGAAGTACGCATTCGGTGTGCTTGGCGAGGCCGCACGGCCACTGATCGGGTCGATGCGCAGGCTGAGGATGCCTTCCGGCTCCGGCTGGGTGTGCGGCGGCTTGTCCTTCAAGGCTGCGCCCATGTAGCTCATCCAGATCGGCAGTGCGACGGTGCCACCGAACTCGCGGCGACCCAGGCTTTCCGGCTGGTCATAGCCGGTCCACACGGTGGTCACGTAGTCGGCGTTGTAGCCGGAGAACCAGGCGTCCTTGGATTCGTTGGTGGTACCGGTCTTGCCGGCGATGTCTGGCCGGTTCAGCGCCAGGGCGCGGCGGCCGGTCCCCTTCTTGATCACATCTTCCAGGATGCTGTTGAGAATATAAGTGGTACGGCCGTCGACAATACGCTCGGCAACTGCCGGCGCCTGTGGCTCCGCCGGGGTACCGTTGGCGGCCTGCGTCGTGCCTGGGGTCGGCTCGATGGTGATGCCGCCATTGCTCGGTGCTGCCAGGCCATCCGTCGCTGCCACGCCGTTGACCACGTCACCCGGCACGCGTGGTGGGTTGGCGGTGAACAGGGTGTCGCCGTTGCGGCTTTCGATCTTGTCGATCAGGTACGGTGTGATCTTGTAGCCGCCGTTGGCAAAGGTGCTCCAGCCGGTGGCGATTTCCATCGGTGTGAGGGTCGCTGTGCCCAGGGCGAGGGACAGGTTGGGCGGCAGGTCTGACTTGGCGAAACCGAAGCGCGTCATGTAATCGATGGTCTTGCCCACGCCCATTGCCTGCAGCAAGCGGATCGACACCAGGTTACGCGACTTGTACAGCGCTTCGCGGATGCGGATCGGGCCAAGGAAGGTGTTGGTGTCGTTCTTCGGGCGCCAGACCTTGTCCAGGTACTCGTCGACAAACACGATGGGTGCATCGTTGACCAGGCTGGCGGCGGTGTAGCCGTTGTCCAGCGCGGCGCTGTAGATGAACGGCTTGAAGCTCGAGCCCGGTTGGCGTTTGGCCTGGGTCGCGCGGTTGTAGTTGCTCTGCTCGAACGCGAAGCCACCGACCAGGGCACGGATTGCACCGTTCTGCGGGTCCAGCGACACCAGTGCGCCCTGGGCCAGCGGCACCTGGCTGAACTTGAGGCTGTCGTCCTTCTGGCGTTGTACGCGGATCAAATCGCCCACCTGCGCCACGTCCGACGGTTGCTTGGGCATCGGGCCCATGCTGTTGGTGTTCAGGAACGGGCGCGCCCACTTCATGCTGTCCCATGCCACATGGGCTTCGCCGGTGCGGGTCAGGACCTGCACGCCATCTTTTTTCACCTGGGTGACGATGGCCGGCTCCAGGCCGCTGATCGCACGCTGTTTGCCCAGCTCGGTGGTCCATGCGCTCAGGGTCTTGCCCGGCAGGCGTGATTCGGGGCCACGGTAGCCGTGACGCTGGTCATAGGTGATCAGGCCGGAATGCACCGAATTATTGGCGATATCCTGCAAGTCGCTCGGCACGGTGGTGGTCACGCGGAAACCTTCGGTATACGCCTCGCTGCCGTAGCGGCCGACCATCTCGGCGCGCGCCATTTCGGCGATGTAAGGGGCGTTCACTTCCGGCGTCGGCACGTGGTAGCTGGCATTCAACGGCTCGGCGATGGCGCTTTCGTAAGCGGCCTGGTCGATCTTGCCCAGCTTGTACATGCGCCCCAGGATCCAGTCGCGGCGCTCTTTGCTGCGCGCCGGGTTGGCCAGTGGGTTGAAGCGTGAGGGCGCCTTGGGCAGGCCGGCGATCATGGCCATCTGCGCCAGGCTGGCGTCACGGATGGACTTGCCATAGTAGACCTGCGAGGCCGCCTCGATCCCGTAGGCGCGGTTGCCCAGGTAGATCTTGTTCACGTACAGCTCAAGGATCTCATCCTTGGTCAACTGGCGTTCGATTTGCAGCGCCAGGAGGATCTCGGTGGCCTTGCGCGAAAAGCTGCGCTCGCTGGTCAGGAAGAAGTTCTTCGCCACCTGCATGGTGATGGTGCTGCCGCCGGATTGAATGTGTCCGCTTTTTACCAATTGCGTGGCCGCACGCACCAGGCTGCTGGGGTCGACGCCATAGTGGTTGGCAAAATTATCGTCCTCGGCCGAGAGCAGGGCGCTGATGAAATTGGGTGGAATATCGGCAAAACGGATCGGTGTGCGGCGCATTTCGCCGAACTCCGCGATCAGTTTTTCATCGCTGCTGTAGACCCGCAAAGGAATCTGCAACTGGATACTTCTGAGAGCCTCTACGGAGGGCAAACCCGGACTAAGGTAGAGGTAGGCCCCGCTGAGCACGAGCAGCAGCCCGCAAACGATGGCGACAATGGAGTACCCGAAAAACTTCAGCAGACGAATCAAGGCTTTTGGATTTCCAGAGAAAAGAATGGGTTAGGCGTCGGGGCTTGCATGGCAATCGATGGATCGACCCGAGCTGCAGATAAAAAGCGGCAAAAAACGCTGGGCATTAAAGCATTTTTCGACTTGGGGCGTCATTCGCACCTGCTCAACAAGTCGACCGAATGCATGGCGCCCGGCGGCAATCAGGCGGTATGACAGGCAAAGCTTTAGGGAGTTTTATGGGAAAAGGATTTTTCACGGGAAAACTCGATACCCTGCTGGGCGTCGACATCAATGACACGGCAATCCGGCTGGTGGAGCTGGGCCGTTCAATCACGGGTTACCACATTCGGGCCTATGTCACCCAGGCATTGCCGGTACGCTCGGTGGTGGACGGCACATTCCTGGATCTCGAAGGCGTGGGACGCACCTTGCGCAGTGCGTTGTCGCGAATGGCAACATCGGTCCGTGGTGCTGCCGCTGCGGTATCCGGGCCCTCGGTGATCACGCGCATAATCGAGATGGAGGCTGGGCTCACCGACGATGAGATGGCCTGGATGATCCAGATGGAGGCAGACCAGTACATTCCTTATCCATTGGATGACGTGGCCATCGACTTTCAAGTGCGCGGGCCGACCGCCCTGGACCCAGGTCGTGTCGAGGTGCTGCTGGCGGCGTGCCTGAAGGAACACGTCGAGGCACGGGAGGCGGTTCTGGCGCTGGCCGGGCTGGTGCCGAGGGTGGTCGATGTCGAAGCGTTTGCATTGGCGCGCGCATGCAGTCAGGATTTCGCCAGCTTCACGCCGGGCCATCGAGTCGATGGTGCACAATGGGCCGTGGACGCCCACGGGATGGGAATTGCTTGCGGGTTGGCCCTGAGGAGTTTCGCTTGAAGACACGAATCAACCTTTTGCCTTGGCGCCAGGCGCTGGCGGAGCGGCGACGCAAGTACCTGCTGGCGTGCCTGCTGGCGTTCGCCTGCGCGGCGCTCGCAGCCGTGTGGCTGGCGGACCAGGTGATCGACCAGGCCATTGACCGGCAAGTGACCCGTAATGACCATCTGGGCAAACAAATCACCGGCCTGGATTCGCGCATCAAGACCATCGATGACCTGCAGGAGCAAAGCCAGCAGTTGGCGCAGCGCATGAAGGTTGTGCAGGACCTGCACGACTCCCGCTCGTCCGGTGCGCAATTGTTGGATCAGTTGGCGCGCGCAGTACCCGACGGTGTCCATCTGCATGAAGTGGTGGCGAAGGGCGATACGGTGAGTATCAGCGGCAGTGCCGAGTCGAGCCAGGATATCGCCCAACTGATGCGTCGCCTGGAGGCTGCGCAAGGCGCCCACTCCACGCGGTTGCAACAGGTGCGAACCGAGGGCGCGCGTGGCAACAACGAATTCCAGCTGATGGTGCGACAGGGCGAGCCTTCCGAGGCGCGACCTTGAGCCCGTTGAGGCTCAATCTTTCTGCACTCACTCACAACGCTGCAAAATGGCCCCTACCTGGCAAGGCCCTGTTGGGCTGTGCGCTGGCGAGCCTGATATTTGTGGTGGGTGACCTTGTGTACCTGAGCCCGTCGCGTCAGCGGCTAAGCCAGGTCGAGGTGCGGGAAGTGGCCCTGCAACAGCAAGTCGCTCAAAAGACGGCCATGGCTGCCCCCCTTGAGGCGCGCACGCAGCAGCTCCAATTGATGCAGGCGAAAGCCGATGAGCTTTTCCGGGCGTTGCCGGGAAAATCCGAAATGCCCGGCTTGCTGGAAGACATCGCGCACTTGGCATTGGCCAATGGTCTGGTGGTCGAGAGTGTCACGCCGTTGGACGAACAGTCCCAGCCGTACTATCACGAGCAGCCGGTACAGGTCGGCGTGGCAGGGGCTTACCACGACCTGGCGACGTTCCTGAGTAGCTTGGGTGGTCTGGTGCGAATCGCGACGGTGCACGATGTGGTCCTGCGGCGGGATGGCAAGCTGCTGCGCCTTGATCTGCTGGTCAAGAGCTACTGGCAGCCGGGCGGCGTGGGAGGCGGTCAGGCCCGCCAAGGGCAGCCCTTTGTCTACGAGGCTTGCGGGCTGCGCGACCCTTTTCAGCGGCTTGCCGTTCAGGTCGATCACCTACCTGGGCGGCCGGCCCGTGCGCCAGATCTCGCCCGGCCACGCGCAGCCCTGGAAAGCCTTGCGCTGGACCAGTTCGAAATGGTCGGCACGCTGTCCCGCGGGTCGCAGGTTTTCGCCTTGCTGCGTGCGGCCTCCACGGTGCATCGCCTGGCGGTCGGTGACTATGTGGGGCCGGACCATGGCCGGGTCACGGCCATCCATGAGCGTCACATAGAGCTGGTCGAGCTGTTTCCTGATGGTCAGGGTGCATGGCTGGAGCGCCCGCGAACCCTGGTGTTGAACGTCAACTCATAACGGAATCGAATCAATGAAAAGGATTTTCTTGTCCTTCGGTGTGGCGCTATGGATAGCGTTCACGGCGCCGATGGCTGTTGCTGTGCCCAATCGTGTAGACCTGATCCAGTTGCCACCGCCTGGCAGCGCCACGTCGAGCGCTTACACCGGCGACAAGCTGAACCTCAACTTCCAGAGCATCGAGTTGCGCACCGCGCTGCAGCAGATTGCCGATGTGGCGGGCCTCAATCTGGTTGCCAGCGACGATGTGCAGGGCTCGATCACCCTGCGTCTTAAGGATGTGCCTTGGGATCAGGCGTTGGACCTGGTGCTGCAAGCCAAGGGCCTGGATAAGCGGGTAAAGGCCGGTGTGTTGCTGGTCGCGCCCGCCGAGGAGTTGGCCGCGCGTGAGCTGCTGACGCTGGAGTCGCGCAAGCAAATGGCCGAACTGGCGCCGTTGCGTCGGGAGCTGCTGCAGGTCAATTACGCCAAGGCGGCGGACCTGGCCAAGTTGTTTCAGTCAGTCACGGGCCTTGAGGGCGTCACCGATGAGCGTGGCTCGGTGGCGGTGGATGATCGCACCAACAACATCATCGCCTATCAGACTGGCGAGCGGCTTGAGGAACTGCGCAGGATCGTGGCGCAACTGGATGTGCCGGTGCGCCAGGTCATGATCGAGGCACGGATTGTCGAGGCGAATGTCGATTACGACAAAAGCCTGGGCGCGCGCTGGGGTGGGCGGCTGACTCGCGGCAACTGGGGCGCGGGTGGCATTCCCAAACCTCTGCCTGAAGGCGCGGAGCCGCCGGAAAACCCACCCAGTTCACCTTTCGTGGACTTGGGGACACTCAACGGCACCTCGGGCTTGGGCATCGCCTTTATCACCGACAACCTGCTGCTGGACCTGGAGCTCACCGCCATGGAGAAAACCGGTAACGGCGAAATCGTCTCGCAACCCAAGGTGGTCACGTCCGACAAGGAAACCGCACGCATCCTCAAGGGCACCGAGATTCCCTACCAGGAATCCAGCTCCAGCGGCGCCACCTCGGTGTCGTTCAAGGAGGCCTCGCTGTCGCTGGAGGTCACCCCGCAAATCACCCCTGACGACCGCGTGATCATGGAGGTGAAAGTCACCAAGGATGAGCCCGACTATCTCAATAAACTCAACGACGTGCCGCCGATCAAGAAAAACGAGGTCAACGCCAAGGTACTGGTCAAGGATGGCGAGACCATTGTCATCGGCGGGGTTTTCTCCAATACCCAAAGCAAAGTGGTAGATAAAGTGCCATTTTTGGGCGATGTGCCGTATCTTGGCCGCCTTTTCCGGCGCGATGTGCTGGCGGAGAAAAAATCCGAGCTGCTGGTATTCCTGACTCCGCGTATTATGAATAACCAGGCGATTGCTGTGAGTCGTTGATTCTGTGCGAAATTTGATTCTTGTAGGACCGATGGGCGCTGGAAAAAGCACCATCGGCCGTTTGCTGGCCAAAGAGCTGCGCCTGCCGTTCAAAGATTCCGACAAGGAAATTGAATTGCGCACGGGTGCCAATATCCCATGGATCTTCGATAAGGAAGGCGAACTGGGCTTTCGTGACCGCGAGCAGGCGATGATTGCCGAGCTGTGCGGCTGCGATGGCGTGGTATTGGCGACCGGTGGTGGCGCGGTGATGCGTGACGAGAACCGTCGCGCGCTGCATGCCGGTGGCCGCGTGGTCTACCTGCATGCGTCGGTCGAGCAGCAAGTGGGCCGTACCGCCCGTGATCGCAATCGCCCGTTACTGCGCACGGCCAATCCGGAGAAAACCCTGCGGGATTTGCTGGCGCTGCGCGATCCGCTGTATCGGGAAATTGCCGATCTGGTGGTGGAAACCGATGAGCGGCCACCCCGGATGGTGGTCCTCGACATTCTTGAGCGCCTGCAACGGCTGCCACCCCGTTAAAGCCAGGCCCGAAATGCGCTATTCTCGGCGGCGCGCCAACACCTCCCAAGGTGTGGCGTAGAGCCATCAGGCAGCGTCAGTGTTTGGCGTTACCGGTCGTCAATACATCTTCAACGCGGGGACACATGCAGACACTTAAGGTCGATCTAGGCGAGCGAAGCTACCCGATCCATATTGGCGAAGGTCTGTTGGACCAGACCGAGTTGCTCGCACCGCATATTGCCGGGCGGCAAGTGGCGATCATCTCCAATGAAACGGTCGCGCCGCTGTATCTTGAGCGTCTGAGCCGCAGCCTCGCGGCGTACTCCGTTATTTCTGTGATCCTGCCCGACGGCGAGGCCCATAAGAACTGGGAAACCCTGCAACTGATCTTTGATGGCCTGCTGACTGCACGTCATGACCGCCGTACTACCGTGATCGCCCTGGGCGGCGGTGTGATCGGCGACATGGCCGGCTTTGCAGCGGCCTGCTACCAGCGTGGCGTGGACTTTATCCAGGTGCCGACCACCCTGCTGTCCCAGGTGGATTCGTCGGTGGGCGGCAAGACCGGCATCAACCACCCGCTGGGCAAGAATATGGTGGGCGCGTTCTACCAGCCGCAAGCCGTGCTGATCGACACCGCGACTCTCAACACCTTGCCGCCGCGTGAGCTGTCGGCGGGTCTGGCGGAAGTCATCAAGTACGGGCTGATCTGCGACGAACCGTTCCTGACCTGGCTGGAAGAGCACGTCGACGCCTTGCGCAATCTCGACCAGGCGGCCCTCACCGAAGCCATTTCCCGATCCTGTGCCGCCAAGGCACTCGTGGTGAATGCCGACGAACGGGAGTCCGGCGTACGGGCCACCTTGAACCTGGGTCACACCTTCGGCCATGCGATCGAAACCCACATGGGCTATGGTGTGTGGTTGCATGGGGAAGCCGTTGCGGCTGGCACCGTGATGGCACTGGAGATGTCGCAGCGCCTGGGCTGGATCAGTGCCCAGGAGCGTGACCGTGGCATCCGCCTGTTCCAGCGCGCCGGTTTGCCGGTGATTCCGCCTGAAGAGATGACCGAGGCAGATTTCCTCGAACATATGGCAATAGACAAGAAAGTGATCGACGGTCGACTGCGACTGGTGCTGCTGCGCCACATGGGCGAAGCGGTGGTGACCGACGATTATCCGAAAGAGATTTTACAGGCCACGCTGGGAGCGGATTACCGCGCCCTGGCCCAGCTTAAAGGTTAATAAGATCCCGATGACTAGTTTGCATGCCGACGAGGCGTTCCTCGGCCATTACCAGTTAAGCCACGACCCTTTTGCTCCACGGGTGCCTGGTTTCAAATTTTTCCCGGCCCAGCGCAAACCAGTGCTCGGCCAGTTGCATCACCTCGCGCGCTACAGCCAATTGCTGCTGGTCGTGACCGGCCCTTTGGGCAGCGGCAAGACCTTGCTGCGCCAGGCCCTGGTGGCCAGCACTAACAAGCAGTCGGTGCAGAGCGTGGTGGTGTCGGCCCGTGGTGCCGGTGATGCGGCGGGCGTGTTGCGCCAGGTCGCCCAGGCGCTGGACGTGGCGACTGCCGAGCCGAACGCAATCCTCAAGCAAGTGGTACAACTGGGCCTGACCGGCCAGGAAGTCTACCTGCTGGTGGATGACGCCGAACAGCTCGACGAATCCGCCCTCGAAGCGCTGCTGGCGCTGGCAGCCGGTACGCCGGAAGGTCGCCCCCACGTGTTCCTGTTTGGTGAGTCGTCGCTGATTGCCGAGCTGGAGCAGATCAGCGGTGATCAGGAGCTGTTCCACGTCATCGAACTGCAGCCGTACGAAGAGGAAGAAACCCGCGAATACCTGGCTCAACGCCTGGAAGGCGCGGGCGCGGGTATCGAACTTTTCTCCGCTCAACAGATCTCTGATATTCACGAAAGCTCCGACGGCTGGCCTGGCACCATCAACCAGGTTGCCCGCGATGCCATGATCGAAGCCATGATTGCCAGCCGCACAGCGGTCAAGCGTCCAAAGATGGGGTTCACTATGCCTAAGAAACACGTATTGGCTATTTCCGCCGTTGTCGTGGTCGCTGTCGCCGCCGCCTGGTTGATTCCAGGCCGCAGCAAGGCACCGACTACGGCCGGCGCGCCAACCGAACAGGCGCAGTTGCCACTGGGCAAACCCACGCCAAACGTCGAGTTCGCCAATTCCGGGCAACCGACCAACCTGCCGATGGTTGGCCAACCTGTCATGCGCGGCCCGCTCGCCGAAGAAGCTGGTGGTATCTCCGAAGGTGATGACGGCGTGCCGGTGGAAGGTTCCAGCGCAACACCGCCGACCGTCACGACCACTGCACCACCTGCGGGCGTCCCAGCCGGTCAGCCAGCGGCAAAACCAACGCCGGCACCGACTGTTGCAACCGCCAAGCCTGCGCCTGTGACCAAACCTGTTGCGCCAGCGCCAGCCGCCAAGCCCGCTCCGGCCCCGGCTGCCAAGCCTGCTGAAAAACCGGCCGCCACCGTTGCCAAGGCCGGTGCTGCAGGTAGCGGCTGGTATGGCAGCCAGCCTTCCGGCAACTTCGTGGTGCAGATCCTCGGCACCAGCTCCGAAGCCAACGCCCAGGCGTTCGTGAAAGAGCAGGGCGGCGAGTACCGTTATTTCAAGAAAGTGCTCAACGGCAAGCCTCTCTACGTGATCACCTATGGCAGTTTCTCCAGCCGTGCAGCGGCTGATTCTGCCATCAAGGCCTTGCCAGCGAAGGTTCAGGCTGGTAAACCTTGGCCTCGCACTGTTGCCAGCGTTCAACAAGAACTCGCAACAACTCGCTGAAGATCCGGCGGCCTTACCCAGGTCGCCCTCCCGGCACCTCAAAAAAACCACAAGTGCGTGCTGTCTCTAGAGACCGCGCGCTTTGTGGTGTCTGCGTCACAGTGGCTTTTGAGTCGTAACGGTCAGAATTAAAAAAGTTTTGACTAGCACAGCATATCGCTTTAAACCTTTCATAAATGCGACATAGATTTGCGACATTTCGTCGCTAAATTTGTGAGCGTCTGTGTCGGTGTGTACAATGACCTCCCTTTTGCCCCCGCTAAGCCGGCGTACGTTCGGCGTGGAAGGTAACCGGTTGAATTGAAAAGAAATTTGCCTCGGAATAAGAGGCAGCCTGGTGAGAAAGTGTCTATGAAAGCAGGTCTGTACCAACCCGATGAATTCAAGGATAACTGCGGTTTCGGCCTGATAGCCCATATGCAGGGCGAGCCCAGTCATACCCTTTTGCAAACGGCCATCGAGGCCCTGACCTGCATGACCCACCGCGGTGGGATCAACGCCGACGGCAAGACTGGTGACGGCTGCGGCTTGCTGATTCAAAAGCCCGACCTGTTCCTGCGCGCTGTCGCAAAAGAACAATTTGCGGTCGACCTGCCCAAGCAGTACGCCGTGGGCATGGTGTTTTTCAACCAGGACCCGGTCAAAGCCGAAGCCGCTCGCGAGAACATGAACCGCGAGATCCTGGCTGCCGGCCTGCAACTCGTCGGCTGGCGCAAAGTGCCGATCGACACCAGCGTGCTCGGCCGCCTGGCCCTCGAGCGCCTGCCGCAGATCGAGCAAGTGTTCATCGCCGGGGACGGCCTGAGCGACCAGGACATGGCGATCAAGCTGTTCACGTCGCGTCGCCGCTCGTCCGTTGCCAATGCCGCCGACACCGACCACTACATCTGCAGCTTTTCCCACAAGACCATCATTTATAAAGGCCTGATGATGCCGGCGGACCTCACCGCCTTCTATCCAGACCTGAGCGATGAGCGCCTGCAGACCGCAATCTGCGTGTTCCACCAGCGCTTCTCCACCAACACCCTGCCGAAATGGCCGCTGGCCCAGCCATTCCGCTTCCTCGCCCACAACGGCGAGATCAACACCATCACCGGCAACCGCAACTGGGCCGTGGCCCGTCGCACCAAGTTCGCCAACGATTTGATGGACCTGGAAGAGCTCGGCCCGCTGGTCAACCGCGTGGGTTCCGACTCCTCCAGCATGGACAACATGCTCGAACTGATGGTCACCGGCGGCATCGACCTGTTCCGTGGCGTGCGCATGATCATTCCGCCAGCGTGGCAGAACGTCGAGACCATGGACCCGGACCTGCGTGCATTCTACGAGTACAACTCGATGCACATGGAACCGTGGGACGGCCCGGCCGGCGTGGTCATGACCGACGGTCGCTATGCGGTATGCCTGCTCGACCGTAACGGTCTGCGCCCGGCGCGTTGGGTCACCACCACCAATGGTTTCATCACCCTGGCTTCGGAAATCGGCGTGTGGGACTACAAGCCCGAAGACGTTATCGCCAAAGGCCGCGTGGGGCCGGGCCAGATCCTGGCCGTGGACACCGAAACCGGGCAGATCCTCGACACCGACGCCATCGACAACCGCTTGAAGTCCCGTCACCCGTACAAGCAATGGCTGCGCAAGAACGCCCTGCGCATCCAGGCGACCATGGAAGACAACGACCATGGTTCGGCGTTCTACGACGTGGACCAACTCAAGCAATACATGAAGATGTACCAGGTCACGTTCGAAGAGCGCGACCAGGTGCTGCGTCCGCTCGGTGAGCAAGGCTACGAGGCGGTTGGCTCCATGGGCGATGACACGCCGATGGCCGTGCTGTCCCAGCGCGTGCGTACGCCGTACGACTATTTCCGCCAGCAGTTCGCCCAGGTGACCAACCCGCCTATCGACCCGCTGCGCGAAGCTATCGTGATGTCCCTGGAGGTGTGCCTCGGTGCCGAGCGCAACATCTTCCAGGAGTCGCCTGAGCACGCCTCCCGCGTGATCCTCAGCTCGCCGGTCGTGTCTCCGGCCAAGTGGCGCTCGCTGATGACCCTGGAGCGCCCGGGCTTTGACCGCCAGATCATCGACCTGAACTACGACGAGAGCCTCGGCCTTGAAGCCGCAGTGCGCAACGTCGCCGACCAGGCCGAAGAAGCCGTGCGTGCCGGTCGTACCCAGATCGTACTGACCGACCGCCACATCGCGCCGGGCAAGCTGCCGATCCACGCCTCGCTGGCGACTGGCGCGGTGCACCACCGCCTGACCGAGAAAGGCCTGCGTTGCGACTCCAACATCCTTGTCGAAACCGCCACCGCCCGCGACCCGCATCACTTTGCGGTGTTGATCGGTTTCGGCGCCTCGGCGGTGTACCCGTTCCTTGCGTACGAAGTGCTGGGTGACCTGATCCGTACCGGTGAAGTGCTGGGCGACCTCTATGAGGTGTTCAAGAACTACCGCAAGGGCATCACCAAAGGCCTGCTGAAGATCCTGTCGAAGATGGGCATCTCCACCGTTACGTCTTATCGCGGTGCGCAACTGTTCGAAGCCATCGGCCTGTCCGAAGAAGTCTGCGAGCTGAGCTTCCGGGGCGTGCCAAGTCGCATCAAGGGCGCACGTTTCGTCGATATCGAAGCTGAACAGAAAGCCCTGGCAGCCGAAGCCTGGAGTGCGCGCAAGCCGATCCAGCAAGGCGGCCTGCTCAAGTTCGTGCACGGTGGCGAATACCACGCGTATAACCCGGACGTGGTCAACACCCTGCAAGCCGCCGTGCAGCAGGGCGACTACGCCAAGTTCAAGGCATACACCTCGCTGGTGGACAACCGCCCGGTGTCGATGATCCGTGACCTGTTCAAGGTGAAGACCCTGGACACGCCGATGGACATCGCCGAAGTCGAGCCGCTGGAATCGATCCTCAAGCGCTTCGACTCCGCCGGTATCTCTCTGGGCGCGTTGTCGCCCGAGGCTCACGAAGCCCTGGCCGAAGCCATGAACCGCCTGGGTGCGCGTTCCAACTCCGGCGAAGGCGGTGAAGACCCGGCGCGCTACGGCACCATCAAGAGCTCGAAAATCAAGCAGGTCGCGACCGGCCGTTTCGGTGTAACCCCGGAATACCTGGTCAACGCCGAAGTGCTGCAGATCAAGGTGGCCCAGGGCGCCAAGCCCGGTGAGGGCGGCCAGCTGCCAGGCGGCAAGGTCAACGGTCTGATCGCCAAGCTGCGTTATGCAGTGCCGGGCGTGACCCTGATCTCGCCGCCGCCGCACCACGACATCTATTCGATCGAAGACTTGTCGCAGCTGATTTTCGACTTGAAACAAGTCAACCCGCAGGCGCTGGTCTCGGTGAAGCTGGTGGCGGAAGCCGGCGTGGGCACTATCGCCGCCGGTGTGGCCAAGGCCTATGCCGACCTGATCACCATCTCTGGCTACGACGGCGGCACCGGCGCTTCGCCGCTGACTTCCATCAAGTACGCCGGCGCGCCGTGGGAACTCGGCCTGGCCGAAACCCACCAGACCCTGCGCGGCAACGACCTGCGTGGCAAGGTGCGCGTGCAGACCGACGGCGGCCTGAAAACCGGCCTCGACGTGATCAAGGCCGCGATCCTCGGTGCAGAGAGCTTTGGCTTTGGCACTGCACCGATGATCGCCCTGGGCTGCAAATACCTGCGCATCTGCCACCTGAACAACTGCGCCACCGGTGTCGCCACTCAGAACGAGAAGCTGCGCAAGGATCACTACATCGGCACCGTCGACATGGTGGTGAATTTCTTCACCTACGTCGCCGAAGAGACCCGTGAGTGGCTGGCCAAGCTGGGCGTGCGTTCGCTGGAAGAGCTGATCGGCCGTACCGATCTGCTGGAAGTCCTCGAAGGCCAGACCGCCAAGCAGAACCACCTGGACCTGACGCCGCTGTTGGGCAGCGATCATATCCCGGCCGACAAACCGCAGTTCTGCGGCGTGGACCGTAATCCGCCGTTCGACAAAGGCCTGTTGGCCGAGAAGATGGTCGACATGGCCGGTTCCTCGATCAACGACGCCAGCGGTGGCGAGTTCGCCCTGGATATCTGCAACTGCGACCGTTCCATCGGTGCACGCATCTCCGGCGAAATCGCGCGCAAGCACGGTAATCAGGGCATGGCGAAAGCGCCGATCACCTTCCGCTTCAAGGGCACCGCGGGCCAGAGCTTCGGCGTGTGGAACGCCGGCGGCCTGCACATGTACCTGGAAGGCGACGCCAACGACTACGTGGGCAAGGGCATGACCGGCGGCAAGCTGGTGATCGTTCCGCCTAAAGGCAGCGTGTACAAGACCCAGGACAGTGCCATCATCGGCAACACCTGCTTGTACGGCGCCACCGGTGGCAAGCTGTTCGCTGCCGGTACTGCCGGTGAGCGTTTCGCCGTGCGTAACTCCGGTGCCCACACCGTGGTGGAAGGCACTGGCGATCATTGCTGCGAGTACATGACCGGGGGCTTTGTCGCGGTACTGGGCAAGACCGGTTACAACTTCGGTTCGGGCATGACCGGCGGTTTCGCCTACGTGCTCGACCAGGACAACACCTTCGTCGACAAGGTCAACCACGAGTTGGTCGAGATCCAGCGGATCAGCGGCGAAGCCATGGAGTCCTACCGGAACCACTTGCAGCACGTGCTGGACGAGTACGTCGAGGAAACCGGCAGCGAATGGGGTCGTAACCTCGCCGAAAACCTCGATGATTACCTGCGTCGTTTCTGGCTGGTCAAGCCCAAGGCTGCCAACCTGAAATCGTTGCTTTCCAGCATCCGTGCCAACCCGCAGTGATATGCGCCTGAAGAGTTTGATGAGGTTTTAACATGGCTGAACGTCTGAATAACGACTTCCAGTTCATCGATGTCGGGCGCAAAGATCCGAAGAAGAAACTGTTGCGTCAACGCAAGAAAGAGTTCGTGGAAATCTACGAACCCTTCAAACCCCAGCACTCGGCCGACCAGGCCCACCGCTGCCTGGGGTGCGGTAACCCGTATTGCGAATGGAAGTGCCCGGTGCACAACTTCATTCCCAACTGGCTCAAGTTGGTGGCCGAGGGCAACATCCTCGCTGCCGCCGAGCTGTCGCACCAGACCAACACCCTGCCGGAAGTCTGCGGCCGGGTGTGCCCGCAGGACCGTCTGTGCGAGGGTGCCTGCACCCTCAACGACGGCTTCGGCGCGGTGACCATCGGTTCGGTGGAGAAGTACATCACCGACACCGCGTTCGCCATGGGCTGGCGCCCGGATATGTCCAAGGTCAAGCCGACCGGCAAGCGCGTCGCGATCATCGGCGCCGGCCCGGCGGGCCTGGGCTGTGCCGACGTGCTGGTACGTGGCGGCGTGACCCCGGTGGTGTTCGACAAGAACCCGGAAATCGGCGGCCTGCTGACCTTCGGCATCCCCGAGTTCAAGTTGGAAAAAACCGTCCTGAGCAACCGTCGTGAAGTGTTCACCGGCATGGGTATCGAGTTCCGCCTCAATACCGAAGTCGGCAAGGACATCACCATGGAGCAACTGCTCGAAGAATACGATGCCGTGTTCATGGGCATGGGCACCTACACCTACATGAAGGGCGGTTTCGCCGGTGAGGACCTGCCGGGCGTTTATGACGCGCTCGACTTCCTGATCGCCAACGTCAACCGCAACCTGGGCTTTGAAAAGTCGCCGGAAGACTTCGTCGACATGAAAGGCAAGAAGGTCGTGGTGCTCGGCGGTGGTGACACCGCGATGGACTGCAACCGCACCTCGATCCGCCAGGGCGCCAAGTCGGTAACCTGTGCCTATCGTCGGGACGAAGCCAACATGCCGGGCTCGCGCAAAGAGGTGAAGAACGCCAAGGAAGAAGGCGTGAAATTCCTCTACAACCGCCAGCCTATTGCAATCGTCGGTGAAGAGCGTGTCGAGGGTGTGAAGGTTGTCGAGACCCGTCTCGGAGAACCGGACGCCCGTGGCCGTCGCAGCCCCGAGCCGATCCCGGGTTCCGAAGAGATCATCCCGGCCGATGCCGTGGTCATCGCCTTCGGCTTCCGCCCAAGCCCGGCGCCGTGGTTCGAGCAGTTCCAGATCCAGACCGACAGCCAGGGCCGCGTCGTGGCCCCGGAACAAGGCCAGTACAAGCACCAGACCAGCAACCCGAAGATCTTCGCCGGTGGCGACATGGTGCGCGGTTCTGACCTGGTGGTAACCGCGATCTTCGAAGGCCGCAATGCCGCCGAAGGGATCCTGGATTACCTGAACGTCTAATCTCGTTCAGGCTGAAATGCGGTCAAAAATGTCGGAGGGGGCTTGCCCCCGATAGCGGTGGTTCAGTTACAGATACTGGGACTGACACACTGCAATCGGGGGCAAGCCCCCTCCCACATTTATTTTTGCAGCGCTTTCATGTCCGCGACAAATTGACCCGATAGACAAAAGGCACGGCTCATACCGTGCCTTTTGCGTCTGGCTCTGAGAAAATGCCCGCACTTTTTTTGCGGATGCCGACATGACTGCCCTCAAGAACGACCGTTTCCTTCGTGCCCTGCTCAAGCAACCCGTGGACGTCACCCCTGTGTGGATGATGCGCCAGGCCGGTCGCTACCTGCCGGAATACCGCGCCAGTCGCGCCAACGCCGGCGATTTCATGAGCCTGTGCATGAACCCGGAGTTCGCCTGCGAAGTCACGATGCAGCCGCTGGACCGCTATCCACAACTGGATGCGGCCATCCTTTTTTCCGACATCCTCACCATCCCTGAAGCCATGGGCCAGGGCCTGTACTTCGAGACCGGCGAAGGCCCGCGTTTCAAGAAAGTCGTCAGCACCCTGGCCGATATCGAAGCCCTGCCGATTCCAGACCCCCACAAAGACCTCGGTTACGTGATGGACGCCGTCAGCACCATCCGCCGCGAGCTTAACGGCCGCGTGCCGTTGATCGGCTTCTCCGGCAGCCCCTGGACCCTGGCCACCTACATGGTCGAAGGCGGCTCGTCGAAAGACTTCCGCAAGACCAAGGCCATGCTCTATGACAACCCGCAAGCCATGCACCTGCTGCTGGACAAGCTGGCACAGTCGGTCACCTCCTACCTCAACGGCCAGATCATGGCCGGCGCGCAAGCCGTGCAGATCTTCGACACCTGGGGCGGCAACCTCTCGGCGGCGGCCTACCAGGAGTTCTCCCTGGCCTACATGCGCAAGATCGTCAGCGGCCTGATCCGCGAACACGAAGGCCGCAAAGTGCCGGTAATCATGTTCACCAAGGGTGGCGGCCTGTGGCTGGAAAGCATTGCCGACGCCGGTGCCGACGCCCTGGGCCTGGACTGGACCTGCGACATTGGCGAAGCCCGCCAGCGCGTGGGCAACCGCGTCGCGCTGCAAGGCAACATGGACCCGACCGTGCTGTACGCCAAGCCTGAAGCCATCCGCACCGAAGTTGGCCGCATCCTGGCCAGCTACGGCAAAGGCACCGGGCACGTGTTCAACCTCGGCCATGGCATCACCCCGGAAGTGAATCCGGAGCATGCGGGTGCGTTCCTGCGCGCGGTGCATGAGCTGTCGGCGCAGTATCACGAATAACACGCAAAACAAATGTGGGAGGGGGCTTGCCCCCGATGGCGGTGTACCAGTCAGTACAACTATGACTGACCTACCCTCATCGGGGTGTAGCCCCCTCCCACATTAAAAGCCAGAGAAACTCAGGCCTTCGCTTGCCCCAACGGCGGCAACTTTGCCAACTTCAACGCCACCAGCAACGCCCCGATCAACAGCGCCACGATAAACGCGCCGATCCCGTTCCACCCGGCGAAGTGCCAGAAGAATCCGCCCGCCGTCCCCGCAATACTCGACCCCACATAGTAGCAGAACAGGTACAGCGACGACGCTTGCCCCTTGGCCCTCACCGCGCGGCGGCCGATCCAGCTGCTGGCCACCGAGTGGGCGCCGAAGAAGCCGAAGGTGAAGATCAGCATGCCCGGCACCACCAGCCACAGGGGGGTGAACAAGGTCAGGGCCATGCCGGCCAGCATCAGCACCATGGTGCCCCACAGCACACGACGGCGGCCGAGGCGGTCAGCCAGGGAGCCGATTTTCGCCGAGCTGTAGATGCCCGAGAGGTACACCAGCGACAGCAGGCCGACCACGGCTTGGCTCAGGTCATAAGGATCGGCCAGCAGGCGATAGCCGATGTAGTTGAACATGGTCACGAACGCGCCCATCAACAGGAACGCTTCGAGGAACAGCCACGGCAGGCCGGCGTCCTTGAAATGCATGACAAAGCCGTCCACCAGGCTGCGGGGCTTGAGGCTGGTAGCGCGGAAGTTGCGTGATTCGGGGAGGATCTTCCAGAACACCGTGGCGGCGATCAGCGCCAGACCGCCAATAATCAGCATGGCGGTGTGCCAACTGACGAAGTCGATCAACACGCCGATGATCAGCCGCCCGCTCATGCCGCCAATCGCGTTACCGCCGATGTACAAGCCCATGGCCAGGCCGATGTGCTGCGGGTGGATCTCTTCGCTCAGGTAGGTCATGGCTACGGCGGCCAGGCCGCTGAGCGACAGACCCACCAGTGCACGCATCAGCAGGATACCTTCCCAGGTCGGCATAAGGCCGCTGGCGATGGTCGCCAGCGCGGCGCAGAACAACGCGGAGACCATCACCGGCTTGCGCCCCAGGCGGTCGGAAATCGGCCCGGTGATCAACAAACCACATGCGAGCATCGCCGTGGCCACCGACAGGATCAGGCTGCTTTGTGCCGCATTGATGGAAAACTCCTGGGACAGCGCCGGCATCATCGGCTGCACGCAATACAACAACGCAAAGGTGGCGAACCCGCCGGAAAACAACGCCAGCACCGTGCGCATGAACATCGGCGTGCCTTTTTCGATGTACGCGTCATTGAGCTGGGCCACCACCTCATCCAGGGCGGTGGGCGGTACGTCTTGAGCGAGTGGAGCAACAACAGCTTTCACGGGGACCTCGGGGAGGAAGAGCGTGCCAGGACAGGCAATGCAAAAAAGAATATAGCTCCCTAATGATTCTTTCCAATATATTGTTCGACCTGTTTGATAGCTTTAACGACCTAATGAGGCTCCCATGGAATTGCGTCACTTGCGGTACTTCATCGCCGTCGCCGAAGAACTGCATTTCGGCCGGGCCGCGCAGGTGCTGGGCATTTCGCAGCCGCCGCTGAGCCAGCAGATCCAGGCGCTGGAGCAGGAAGTGGGGGCGCGGTTGTTTGAGCGTACCAATCGTCGGGTCGAACTGAGTGAAGCGGGGCGGTTGTTCCTGCAAGAGGCGCGGCTGGTGCTGGCGCAGGTGGACAAGGCGGCGGACGTAGCGCGCCGGGCGCAGTTGGGTGAGCTGGGCGAACTGAAGATTGGCTTCACCTCGTCGGCGCCGTTCAATTCCAGCATTCCCCAGGCGATCTTTGCGTTTCGCCAGGCGTTCCCGGCGGTGCATCTCAACCTGCAGGAGATGAGCAGTACCGAAGTGGCCGAGTCGCTGGTGGATGAGTCTATCCAAGTGGGCCTGATGCGTCCGCTGCCATTGCCGGATTCGCTGAGTGTGGTCGAGTTGATGCGTGAGCCGCTGGTGGCGGTGCTGAATGCTGGTCACCCGTTGGTGGCGGGCAGCGAGCGTGGTTTGCACCTGGCGCAATTGGCACAGGAGCCGTTTGTGTTTTTCCCGCGCACTTACGGCAGTGGCCTCTATGCCCAGTTGCTCAACCTGGCGCGTGATGCCGGCTTCAGCCCGCACTTTGCCCAGGAGGCCGGGGAGGCGATGACCATCATCGGCCTAGTGGCGGCGGGCTTGGGCGTGTCGGTACTGCCGGCGTCCTACCAGCGCATTCGGATCGATGGTGTGGTGTATCGCACGCTGCTGGATCAGGAGGCGATGACGGCAGTGTGGCTGGTGCAACGCAAAGGCGCGCAGACGCCGATGGCAGAGGCGTTTGTGGAGTTGTTGACACGCAAGGCCTGGGTGTAGACGTGCTCACATATCAGGTAACGCAAGCTGCTTAGCGATTCGCGGGAAAGATTCGCAGAGTCGGCACTTTGCCACAGGTTGCCGTAAAGTTGTTTTCAGGCATACTGCCCACGTTCCCGAAAGGGGCTTGTGAGACTCTGAGGATCCTGGGCAACCAGCAATCGCAGAGCCAGGCAGGAAGCGGCGATGACAAGCCAACCTGTTTGTGAAGAGGGCGCCGAAAGGCGCCCTTTGTCGTTTCTGTAGAGCCTGAATTCGTTTTACTTGGTGGTGCCGGTTTGCTCAAACAACTGCGCCGCCGACCCTGCCTCATTCACGCCATTGCTGCGCAAGCCCGCCATGATATCGCTATCCAGATTGTTCACCCAACGGTTGTAGTTGCGATGGATCTTGCCATCCTTGTAGCCCAGTTCGCGGCTGTCGCGGTAGGTGATGGCGTAGCTGTTGCGGGTGTAGCGGATGTCGATGGCGGCGTAGTACTGGTTACGCACAGTGATTTCGGCCTGCACCAGTTGCGGGCTGAGGCGTTGTACCGTCCATTCGCGCTTTTGCAGGGCGTTGACGATCACCGTTTTCATTTTTTCTTCGCTGACCTGGGCGTTGGCCGGCAGGTCGTGCTGGGTATTGAGGATCGGTTTGCTGGTGCAGCCGGCGCTGACCAGCAGAGCCAGGGTGATCAAGGTAACGCGTAGCAAGGAAGACATTCCGTTTTCTCCAATCGATTAAAGAGTCAGGCCCAGCGGCGGAAAATCAGCGAGGTGTTGACGCCGCCAAAGGCAAAGTTGTTGTTCATCACGTAGTCGTGGTGCATCTCGCGGAAGTCACCCTGCAGGTAATCCAGCTCGCCGCATTGCGGGTCGACGGTGTCCAGGTTGAAGGTGTGCACGTACTGGTCGCGGTTCATCATCTCGATGCTGAACCACGACTCCAGCGCGCCGCACGCGCCGAGGGTGTGGCCGAGGAAACTCTTCTGCGAACTGATGGGCATGCGGGTGCCGAACAGGCTGCTGGTGGCCAGGGTTTCGGCGATGTCGCCTTGGTCGGTGGCGGTGCCATGCCCGTTCACGTAGCCGATCGCGGACGGCTCAAGCCCGGCATCTTCCAGGGCCAGCTCCATGGCGCGGCGCATGGTTTTCTGCTCCGGGCGGGTGGTGTGCTGACCGTCGGCATTGCTGCCGAAGCCGACAATCTCGGCATGGATATGCGCACCGCGCGCCAGCGCATGTTCCAGTTCTTCGAGCACCAGCATGCCGCCGCCTTCACCGATCACCAGGCCATCGCGGCCACTGTCATAGGGGCGTGGGCTGGTTTGCGGGGCGTCGTTTTTCAGGCTGGTGGCGTAGAGCGCGTCGAACACCATGGCTTCGGTCGGGCACAGCTCTTCGGCACCGCCGGCGAGCATCAGGGGCAGGCGGCCGAACTTGATCGCCTCATAGGCATAGCCGATGCCCTGGCTGCCGCTGGTGCATGCGCTGGACGTGGGGATCAGCCGCCCGGTCAGGCCAAAGAAGATGCTGATATTCGCCGCCGTGGTGTGCGGCATCATGCGCACGTAGGAGTTGGCATTCAGCCCCTCGGCCACCGAGTTCAGCAGCATATTGCCGAACGCCTTGATCTCGTCCGTGCTGCCGGTGGACGAGCCGCAAGCCACGCCCATGCGTCCGTCCTTGATCGACTCGTCACCGAGCAAACCGGCGTCCTGCAACGCCTGCTCCGCCGCCCACACCGCCAGACGCGAGACGCGGCCCATGCTGCGCAGTTGCTTGCGCGTCCAATGGGCGGGCACGACGAAGTCGTCGATCGGCCCGGCCAGGCGCGTGTTCAATTCAGTGAAGCGGTCCCACTCGTCCATGCGCCGGATGCCACTGCGGTTGGCGCGGAAGTTGGCCGAAATGCTCGCCCAATCGCTACCCAGGGAGGTCATGCCGGCCATGCCGGTGACGACGACGCGCTTCATCAGCACAAGCCTCCATTCACGGCCAGGACCTGGCGCGTGATATAGCCGGCTTCGGCCGACATCAGGAAGTTCACCGCACCGGCGACTTCTTCCGGCGTGCCCATGCGCTGCGCCGGGATCATTTTCATCAGCTCTTCCACCGGTACGTTTTCATCCAGCATCGCCGTGTCGATCAAGCCGGGGGCGACGCAGTTGACGGTGATCTTGCGCTTGCCCAGCTCGATGGCCAGGGCCTTGGCCGCGCCGATCAGGCCGGCTTTGGACGCGCTGTAGTTGACCTGGCCACGGTTGCCGATCAAACCGGAAACCGACGTGATGCACACGATACGCCCAGCCGCGCGACGACGAATCATCGGCATCATCACCGGGTGCAGCACGTTGTAGAAACCGTCCAGATTAGTGCGCATCACTACGTCCCAGTCCTCCTCCGACAGGGCCGGGAATGCGCCGTCACGGGTCAGGCCGGCATTGAGCACCACGCCGTAGTAGGCGCCATGTTGCTCCACATCGGCCTCGAGAATTTCCTTGCACAGCGCACGATCCGCCACATCGAACTGCAACACCCGCGCCTTGCGGCCCAGGGCTTCAACCTCGGCCTGCACCGCATCGGCGTCACTACGCCCGCTGCGGCAGTGCAGCACGAGGTCATGCCCGGCCTGGGCCAGGCGCAGTGCAATAGCGCGGCCGATGCCACGGCTGGAGCCGGTGACCAGTACGGATTCAGTCATGGCGTTACGTCCTTCGATTCATCTAAATAATTGGCCGCCTGGGGCGGTCGAAATACATTCAAGCGGGCGCTCGCCTGGATACCGTCACCGGTCAGGTGGCATTCGAACACACCCATGCCATTGTCGTCTTCCAGGGAGCGCAGGCCGTGGATGCTCAGCTCGGCGCCTGCCGGAAAGTGTTCCACGTTGCATTCGAACTTGCGCGTGCCGAGCAGGAAACCCAGTTCCACCGCTTCACCTTTCTGGCGCGCGTGGCAACCGGCGTAGGCGGCGACGCTTTGCGCCATCAACTCGATGCCGACCCAGGCCGGCAGGCTACCGTCAGCGCGGTTGAACAGGCCGCCTGGCTTGATTGTGGTGCGGGTGCGGACCTGCTCTTCATCGAACGACAGCACCTGGTCGATCAGGATCATGTCGCCCGCATGGGGCAGCAGTTCGGCGAGTGGCCAATCGATCATGGGGCCTCTCCAATAATCAGGCTGACATTGTTACCGCCGAAGGCAAACGAGTTGCTCATCAGGCAGCGTTTTTCCAGGGGCTCTGCGGCTTGCGCCCAGTGCAAGGCGGGCAGTGCCGGGTCGGCCTGGCCATCCCAGACATGCGGCGGCACCCGGTGATGGACCAGGCTCAACCAGCAGAACGCCGCTTCCAGCGCACCGGCAGCGCCCAGGGTATGCCCGCTCAGGGGTTTGGTCGACGAGCAGGCCACGCCGTGCGGGAACAGGCTGGCGACCGCCAGGCTTTCCATCGCATCGTTATGCTGGGTGGCGGTGCCGTGCAGGTTCAGATAGCCGATCTGCCCGGGCTGCAATTTCGCGCTGGCCAGGGCCTTGCGCATCGCCTGCAATGCACCTTTGCCGGTGGGTTCCGGGGCGGAAATATGGTGCGCATCGCAACTGGCGCCGCTGCCCAGCAGGGCGATGGGGGCAGGCACCTTGCTCATCAGGAACAGCACGGCCGCTTCGCCGATGTTGATGCCGTTACGGTTCACCGAAAACGGGTTGCAGCGTTCGTTCGACACCGCTTCCAAGGCACTGAACCCGTTGAGCGTGAGCTTGCACAGGCTGTCGACGCCGCCGCAGATCACTGCATCGCACACGCCCAGGTCCAGCAGGCGCTGGGCGCTCATCAATGCGCGCGCGCTGGAGGTGCAGGCGGTGGAGATCACATAGGCCGGGCCGCTCAGTTGCAGCCAGTCGGCGAGGAAGTTCGCCGGGGCGCTGAGTTCCTGCTGCCGGTAATCGTAATCGCCGGGGAACTGGTGTTCGCGCAGGTAATGGGCAATACCGCGACTGGCTTCATCGATACCCGAGGTGCTGGTGCCGAGCACGATGCCGACCCGTGAGGCGCCGTAGGTGTGGATCGCCTGGCGGATCTCGCCCTCGATCTGCAACGCCGCTTCCAGCAGCAACTGGTTATTACGGCTGCTTTGCTGGCCCAGCTCAGCGGGTATGGTTGCCAGTTCGCCGTGCACACCGGCCACCGGCAGCACACGGTCCGGGACCCAGCCGCTTTCGGCGCGCATGCCGGAGCAGTCACCGGCAAACAGGCTGCGGCTGACCTCCGCCTGGCCACGGCCAAGGGCGCAAATCACGCCCAGGGCGTTCAGGTAGGCGGTCATCGTGCCGCTCCTAGCGGTGTGATGCGGTAGCTCAAGGGTTGGCCAGTCATATTTACGCTGAACACCTCGGAAGACTGGTACACGATCTGCCAATGGCCCGGCAGGGTGCGCGTCAAATCCATCGCCTGCGCGCTGGGGTACAGCGTACGCACGTCATCCGACGAGGTCAGCGCAAACAGCAGCGCGGCAAACAGCTCGCGTGCCTGGGGGTTGGGCGGCAGCAAACCATCGGCTTGCCACTCGCCATCGATCAGCTTTTGCCGGGCCTGGGGAATGCCCAGCGGGTCCATCATCGACCAGCGAATGCCGCCGCCTTCGCGCTGGATCACCAGCAGCCAGTCCTGGCTCTGGCCGTCAGCCAGGCGTTGCACATGCAGTTGCAGCGGCAAGGCCAGGGCCGGGATTTTCTC
This sequence comes from Pseudomonas extremorientalis, assembly GCF_024584605.1. Classification (NCBI taxonomy): domain Bacteria; kingdom Pseudomonadati; phylum Pseudomonadota; class Gammaproteobacteria; order Pseudomonadales; family Pseudomonadaceae; genus Pseudomonas; species Pseudomonas extremorientalis. The sequence goes on from NZ_CP089519.1 coordinate 515,170, forward strand.
GGGCAACGGCGCCTGGCTGGCACAGGCGCCCAGCAGCAACAGGCAACCGATCAACAGCCAGCGCATCATGGGTTGGCACTCGCCAGTGGTTTGCGTGCCACGCAGTTGACCAGGGTTTCTTCGCGTTGCCCCACCGGCGGTGCCTTGCGCAGGCCCCAGCGTTCCAGCAGGCCGAAGTCGCTGGAGCGGCTCCACCACAAGTACGGGTACGAGATGTTTTGCGGGCCGAACTCAAAGCCCTGTTCGCGGAGCATCTCCAGGTATTCTTCGGCGCTTTTCTGCACATGCATCGGGTGGCGGAACAGCCAGCGGATCACCCAGGTGTCGATATAGGCTTCGGTGGACTCGGCAAACAGCAAGTAACCGCCTGGCTTGAGCACGCGGTAGAACTCCTTGAGTGCGCGATGCTGCTCTACCAAGTGGTGGAAGGTCTGGTGGCAGAACAGGATGTCCACGCTGTCGTCCGGCACCTGCAGGGTGGCGCAGTCACTGCCGATCAGCTCGATGGTCAGGCCCTGGCGCGCCGCTTCTTCACGGCTCAGTTCCAGGCTGTGCAGGTCCGCGTCAAGACCGATCAGGCGCTTCGGGGCGAACACCTGCTGCAACAGCTTGAAGGATTTGCCCTGGCCGCAACCGGCGTCCAGCAGCACCGGCGCTTGTGGCAGTGGTTCGGTGAACAGGCTGCGCAGGTCGTTGATCGCCACGCGCAACACATGGTGCTGCCAGGTGTGGCTGCGCAGGAACCAGAAGCCGAACCTGGTTTCTTCGACGTAGTTCTTACTCAAATACTGACTGCTCACGCGGCGTCCCCTGCGCAAATTTCCGACAACATCCGCAAGCGTCGCTTGGGCTCACTCACAAACGGGTTGCGCTCATCCCACGCATAACCGGCGAGGATCGACGCGATCATCCGGCGAATCTCCGGCGAACTGCCCGGATGGAAGATCACATCCTGGAACGTCCCGGCGTACCAGCCTTCGACGTAGCAGCGGAACGTATCGACACCGCGCTTCAACGGTTCGGCAAACTCTGTCTGCCAGTCTACGGTTTCGCCGTTGAGCTGACGATGCAGCACGCCGGCCGCCATGCTCGCCGAACGCATGGCGATGGTCACGCCCGAAGAAAACACCGGGTCGAGAAATTCCGCCGCGTTGCCCAGCAGCGCAAAGCCAGGCCCGTGCAGGGCTTTGACGTTGGCCGCGTAGCCGCCGATGGTCCGCGCCGGCGTATCCCATACGGCGTTTTGCAGCACACCGGCCAGGCTCGGGGTTTCATCGATGAAGCCGCGCAGGCAGGCGTCGAGGTCACTGTCACGACCGTCGAAATGCTGCTTGGCAGCGACCACGCCCACCGAGCAGCGGCCGTTGCTGAACGGGATGGTCCAGAACCAGATATCACGCTGGGTCGGGTGTGTGGTCACCAGGATCTTGCTGCGGTCGAAACCTGGGTGTTCGATGCGATCTTCGATGTGGGTGAACACCGCCTGGCGCACCGGAAAGTCCGACGGCAGATCCAGCTCCAGCAGGCGCGGCAACACCCGGCCGTAGCCACTGGCATCGAGCACGAACTTGGCCTTGAGGTGGTACTCGCTGCCGTTCTCCCTGCGTACATGCAGGTAGCGCGACTCACCCTTGAAGTCCACGCCGACGATGGTTTCGCCGTAGCGGATATCCACGCCTTGCTTGGCTGCCTGATCGGCCAGCAACTTGTCGAACTCGCCGCGCTGCACCTGGAAAGTGGTCGGTTTGCCGTTGCTGAAGGTGTCGCCGAAATCAAACGCGCTGTAGCGCTCGCCCCAGGCAAACGCGGCGCCGGTTTTCACCTGGAAACCTGCCGCCTGCACGGCGTCGAGCATGCCGGCTTCTTCGATAAAGTCGATGCAGTGCGACAGCAGGCTTTCGCCAATCGAGAACCGTGGAAAATGCTGGCGCTCGATGATCAATACATCATGCCCTTTGCGCTTTAACAGCGCGGCGGCGATAGCCCCGGATGGACCGGCACCGATCACCACCACCTGGCGACGTTCCATTTCAACTGTGGGCACGAGGGCTCCTTGCCACATTGGCGATAATTACATTCATAAGGCGTGCTTCTGCCGCCCGGCCCAGGGTGCCAGCATAAAGCTGAATGCCAGGCCCAGGCTGACCGATAAGCCGAAATTGCTCACCGCTGGCGTACTTGATACGGCCAGCAGGCCAAACGACAACCAGGTCGTCAGCGCCGCCAGCAATGTGCCGAGAAGACTGACCGCAGGACCGCCTATCTGTTCGCGCATCAGGATTGCGTAGTCCACGCTGATGGCCGTGACCAGCAGCAGGCCGAACAGGCTGAACAGCGTCAGCGGCTGGCCCAGCCAACCGAGGCTGGCCAGGCTGCACAGCGCCGCCAGCAATGGCAGGGCGACGATGCGCAAGGCCCCGCCGAAACCGAACGGCAGGATCAGCAGCAGGACGATCAAGACGCAGGACATCAACTTCAATTCAGCGGCGCTGATCTGGGTGTCGGCAAACACCCGGTTCAAGTCGCCCAGGCGGTCGACCAACTGCACGCCGGGCAGATCCAGCGCTTGCACGCGCAGCAGCGCGGGGTTGTTCAAGCCTTGCAGGCTGACCATCGCCGCCACGCCGCCGTCCACCGGCCCGAGCCACAGCGTGCGCCAAGGCTCGGCCAGCGGGCCTTTCAGCGCGGCGTCGATGTCTTGGGTGGGCAGTGCTTGCAACTGGGCGACTTCGGCTTGCAGGGCACTGGCGGGCACGCCGAGGTCCAGCAGCGGCCGCCAGTGTTGCGGCAGTGCGTTCAGTGCGTCGCGCAGCTGTTGCTGTTCGGCGGGCAGGCTGACCAGTTGATCGAGCGCCAGGTAGCCCTGGAGCTTGTCCATGTTCACCAGCTGATCTAGGCGTTGGCCCAACGCGTGTTGACGCTCCAACAGCTGTTGCTGGTTGTCTGCACGCACCAGGAAAAACTGGCTGGTAGGTTGGAACCCGGTGATCCGCGCCACGGCCTGGGCTTCTTGCAGCAGCTGCGGCGGCGCGCCGATCCACTGGCGGATATCGTTCTTGCTGTTCAAGTGCCACAGGCCGCCGGCGCAAAACAGCAGCACAAGCGCCAGCAATGCCGGGCTCGGCACGCGCTTGAGCAGCGATTCGCGCACTAGCCACAGGCATTGCGCGACGCGCAGCGGCCATTGCGCCGGGCGCAGTTCGACGCCCTTGAGCAGCGCCGGCAGCAGGCACACGGCGGACAGGTACGCACCGACCAGTCCCGCCGCGGAGAACACCGCAATCTGGGTCAGCGCCGGGAACGGCGTCCAGGCCAGCGCCAGGTAGCCGATGCAACTGGTGGCCAGGCTCAGGCTCAAACCCGGCAAAGTGATGCGCAACGCCGGCCAACTGCGCCACGGCTGCAGGCTCCAGCTCTTCGACAGGTAGTGCAGCGGGTAATCCACCGCCACGCCGATCAGGCTGGAACCGAGTACCAAGGTCATCACATGCATATGGCCGAACAGCGCCACACAGGCCACCGCGCCAAACAGCATGCCCACCAGCACCGGCACAAAGGCCAGCAGCACGCGCCAGCGGCGGAAGGCGAGCAACAGCAACAACAGGATGCCAACGGTAGCGCCGCCGCCGACCCAGGTGATCTCCCGCGTGGCCTGCTGTTGACCATTGGCGGCGTACAACAAACCGCTGGCGGCGAGCAATTGCGCGCCTTGCTGACCGGCTTGCTCGCGGCTCGCCTGGAGCAGATCCGCCACCTGCAACGGCAGTTTCATGTCGAAGGCATTGCCGGTGGTGCGTGCCCGCAGCAGCACCCAGCTTTTGCCGTCGGCATCGGCGATCAATGCGCCGCTGCCGATATCCAGTTGCACCGAGCCGTGTTGCGGCTGGCTGTTCTGGATACGCCCGGTCAGGCCCAGCCAGTCATCCTGGCTCGGCACCAGGCTGAATCCGGTGAAGGGGTCGAACAGCGCCTGTACGCGTTGCTGGATAAACGCATCGGGATGCTCGATCAGTTGCTCGCGGTCCTTGGCTGACAGCATCGCCAGGCGGCCACGCAGCAATTGCTCGCGCAGTGCCGGCAAGTCGGCTTGCAGGTTCCACTGCACTTTTTCGAATAGCCCGCTGGCCTGCCAGCGCTCGCCCAACTGTTGCGCCACGGCCACGGCTTGCTGGCGGTCGGCATGCCCCACCAGCACCAGCATTTCGCGGTTCAGTGGCTCCTGCATGCGTTGTTCGGCTTGCTGTTCCAGCGCATCCGGGGTGTTGCCCGGCACCAGTTCCATCAGGTTGGCCGACAGCGGCGCACCGTGGCGCCACTGCCAGCCGGCCAGGGCCAGCACGGCCACCAGCAGGATCAGGAACAGGCGCGGCAGCAGGCGCTCACTGGGCAAAGTCGTGTTGCTCCGCTTCACTCAGGGGCAGGTCGGCATGGCTGTCTTGCATGCGCAGCACGGTGCTGTCGCCCTGGGTTTCCAGCAGTTCGATGGTTTGCACCAGGTCGCCGCCGTCGATGTTGATCTGGGTGAAGACTTGCTTGAGCAACAGCGAGCGCGGGATCAGGGTCAACTTCCACTGCTTGGCCTCGCCTTGCAGCTTCAATTCGAAGTCACGTTGCAGGCCGCTGCTGTCGCCCTGCAGTACGGCGAGGAACAGCCGATTTTGTTCGGCACCGGCGCTCTTGTTCGGCAGCAGTTGCCAACCATTGGCGTCGCGACGGGCAATGCCCTGGGCGCTGATGCGGTAGTCCTGTTGCAGTGGCGTTTTCAGCAGCCACAGCAGGCCATGGTCCTTGGCGAGCACGAAGGTGCCTTTGCTGACCAAGGGCTGGGGCAGGGCACGCAGGTGTTTTTCCTGGGTGAAGTTGCCGTGGATCACCAAGGGTTTGGCCAGTTGGTCGCTGAGTTGTTGCAAGTCAAAAGCATGTGCACTGAAGCTCAGGAACAACCCGATCAAAAATGTGGCAGCGGGCTTGCCCGCGATGAGCCTGAGGGCGCTGCGTAGTGTCCGGCGGATCGCGTTATCGTTGAAGTCCGTCGGGGGTAAGCCCCCTCCCATATGGGATTTCATTTCAGGGCCCTTTCGACGGCGTCGGTGAAGACTTTGGGGGAGGCCAGTTGCATCTCGCGCGTGGCGATTTCCACCGCGACTTGCACGGTGCTGGCGCGGGTCAAACGCTCGCCGCTGGCGAGGTCGGTGATCAGGTAGTTGACCTTCAAGCGGTTCTCCCACTCCACCAGGCTGGCGCGTACGTTGATGGTCTGGCCGAACACGGCGCCGCGCACGTAGCGCAGTTGCAGGTCGATCACCGGCCAGGCATAGCCCGATTCGAGCATCGCCGCGTAGTTGTGGCCGAGTTTGTCCAGCAGCGCGCAACGCGCCACCTCCAGGTACTTCACGTAATGCCCGTGCCACACGACGTTCATGGTGTCGACGTCAAAAAATGGCACGAGGATTTCAGTGTCGCAATGCAGCACGCCAGGGTTACGCATGCAGCCTCCAGTGTTGTTCGGCGATGCGTTGCAGGCACAGGCGCAGTTCGCCTTCCAGGGCGCGGTCTTCGATGACCGGCGGGAAGTCCTTGGCCAGATCCGCGTGCATGGCGGCCAAGGCCGGTGGCAGCGGCCGCGCATCCTCGGCCTGGGCCCGCAGCCACACGCCCTGGTTGGCGGCGAGCAAGGTCGCGGCGGCGACCTGTTCGGTCAGCTCCAGCACGCGGATCGCATCGCGGGCGGCGATGGTGCCCATGCTCACCTTGTCCTGGTTGTGGCACTCGGTGGAGCGCGAGAACACGCTGGCGGGCATGGTGTTTTTCAGGGCTTCGGCGGTCCAGGCGCTGGTGCCGATCTGCACCGCCTTGAAGCCGTGGTTGATCATGGCGCGGTCAGCCGGCGCGCCGGACAGGTTGCTCGGCAGGCCGTGGTTGTAGCGCACGTCCACCAACAGTGCGAGCTGGCGGTCGAGCAGGTCGGCGACGTTGGCCACCAGGGTCTTGAGGCTGTCCATGGCAAAGGCGATATGCCCGCCGTAGAAGTGCCCGCCGTGCAGCACGCGTTCTTCTTCGGCGTCGATGATCGGGTTGTCGTTGGCGCTGTTCAGCTCGATCTCGATGAACGAACGCAGCCAGTTCAGGCTGTCGGCCAACACGCCGAGGACGTGGGGCGCGCAGCGCAGTGAGTAACGGTCCTGCAGGCGGTGCAGTGGCGCGGTCGGCGCATCGATGGCCAGGTCCTTGCGCAGCCAGGCGGCGACTTGCATCTGCCCCGGGTGCGGCTTGGCGGCGAACAGCCGCTCGTCGAAGTGTTCCGGGTTGCCTTGCAGCGCCACCACGTTCAGCGCGGTGATGCGCGTGGCCAGTTGCAGCAGGTAGTCGGCGCGGGCGAAGGCCAGGCACGCCAGGCCGGTCATCACGGCGGTGCCGTTCATCAGCGCCAGGGCTTCCTTGGGGCGCAGCACCAGCGGGTCCCAGCCCAGTTCGCGGTGCACGTCGGCGGCCTGGCGGCGTTCGCCACGGAACATCACTTCACGTTCGCCGGACAGGGTTGCGGCCACGTAGGACAGGGGCGTCAGGTCACCGCTGGCGCCCACCGAGCCTTCTTCCGGGATCAGCGGCAGCACGTCGTGTTCGAGGAACGCATGCAGGCGCTCCAGCAGCTCCACGCGCACGCCGGATACGCCGTGGCACAGCGACTGCAAACGTGCAGCCAGCACCGCCCGGGTGGCCTGGGCGTCGAGCAACTTGCCCAGGCCGCAACCGTGGAAGGTGTACAGATGACGCGGCAGCGCTTCGACGTGCTGCAAGGGCACCGCCACCACGCAGGAGTCGCCGTAGCCGGTGGTCACGCCGTAGATCACGCCTTCCTTGTCCAGCAGCGAGTCGAGGAACTGTGCGCCCTTGGCGATGCGCTGGCGATACGCGGGGTCATCCTGCAACTGCGTAGGCGCCTGACGGTTGGCCAGGGCCAGCACGTCTTCGATGCGCAAAGGGCGTTCGCCAAAGGTTACCGGCTCAAGATGCGTGGTCATCGGTCTTCCAGAAAGGGTAAAAGTTGAACCATTGTCGGGGCGCTTCCAGGCAGAACTCGCCCAGGCGTGCGGCGTAGCGTGCGGTCCACAGGGCTATGACCTGCTCGCGGGTGGTGCGTTTCCATTCGATCAGCGGCGTAAACGGCTCGATGCTCAGGCGATAGCGGCTGCCGTGCTTGAGGCACATCAACAGGTTCACCGGGCATTTGAGCAGGCCGGCCAGCAGCCACGGGCCTTGGGGGAAGGCGGCGTCGTGGCCGAGGAAGTCCACACGCACCGTGCGCCCACCGTGCAGCGGCACGCGGTCGCCGGCGATGGCCAGCCACTCGCCGTCATCCAGGCGCTGGCTGAGCAGCAGCATGGTGGCCGGGTCCAGCTCGCTGACCTGGATCAGGCGCAAGTGCGTCGCCCCGGCCTCGCCCAACAGGCGGTTGAATTGTTCGGCGTGCTTGGTGTGCACCAGCACGTTCATGGTGACCTGTTCACCGATCTCGGCCAGCGCCCGGCACACTTCGAGGTTGCCCAGGTGCGCGCCCACCAGCATCTGCCCGCGCTCGCCCCGCAGTTGCCCGCGCAATTGCGCAGGGTCGTTGATTTCGATCTGCTCCAGGCGCAGCTTGCCGTTCCACACGTCGAGCTTGTCGAGCAACGAGTCGGCAAAGGCCATGAACTGGCCGAAGACTTTCCAGTGGGTAGGGCGCAGTTCGTCACGCCCGCTCCAGTCGGCCAGGCGCTGCTGGTATTGCCAGGCGCTCTGTCGGGCGGTGCGGCCGAACAGGAAGAAGTACAGGACGATGCCGTACAACACCGGGCTCAGCAGTCGACGACCAAGGACCTTGGCGGCGAAGGCGGTGAGTTTCATCAGCCAATAGCTGCCGCGCTCCTCGCGGTCGGCCCAGTGTTTGCTGCTGTCGCTCATGCCTGCCACCGCCGCCACAGGATCATCGGCGCGCGGATCAGCATGCCGAAGAACAGCCGGGTGTGCATGGCCGAGATGCGTACGTTGTCGCGGAACAGGCGGAAGTGCGACAGGCCATCGGCCGGGTAATGCACCTGGGTCGGCAGCCAGCGCATCGGTTGGTTGCGCCAGGCCAGGCGTACCAGAATGTCGGAGTCGAAGTCCATGCGCGTGCCGATGTAGGCCGAGTCCATCAGCGCCAGCACCGGTGCCAGCGGGTACACGCGAAAGCCGCACATCGAGTCGCGGATCTGCAACGACAAGGTGTTGATCCACACCCACACGTGGGTCAGGTAGCGCGCGTACAAGCGGCCTTTGGGCACGCTGTCGTCGTATTCGGGATAGCCGCAGATAATCGCATCGGGGTGCCGGCGCGAGGTGTCGATAAAGGTCTCGACTTCGCGCAGGTCATGCTGGCCGTCGGCGTCGACTTGCAGGGCGTGGCTGAAACCCAGGCGTGCGGCTTCGCGAAAGCCGGCCATCACTGCGCCGCCTTTGCCCTGGTTGTTCGGCAAGGTCAGCAGGGTGACGTTGTCCAGGGTTGCCAGTTGCGCCAATACCGCTGCGCACGCCGGGCTGCTGCCGTCATCCACCAACAGGCAGGGCAGGCCGCTGTCCAGCAGGCTGCGGACCACGGCCGGCACGGCGGCTTCGTGATTGTAGACCGGGATCAGGGCGCAGGGGTTATGCATTGGATGCCACCAACTGAATGCGTCCGCTGGAGCAGGCCGCTACGCCGTTGCGATAGGCGAAATACAATTTGCCGCGTTCCGGGTCAAAGCGCAGGTGCAGTTCGATCCCATCGCCTGGGCGCACTAATTGCTGAAACTTGAGCACTTCCATACCCGCAAAACTCGGTGGCAAATCGAGCAGTTGTTGGCCCAGGTTGAACGCCCACTCGACTTGCACCACGCCCGGCAGCACCGGCGTGACCGGGAAGTGGCCGCTGAAATAGGCCAGGTCTGGCGGAACGCTCAGTTGCACGGTCCATTCGCCGTTGGCTTCGACGCGCTCCAATACTTCCGGTGCCTTGGGCCGGGGTGCCAGCAGCAGTGCCTCGATGTCGGCCTGAGGCAGTTTGCCTTGGCTGTTCAGCGGCAGCTGCCTCAGCAATCGCCAACGACGCGGCAGGGCCAGGGCTTCGCAGTGCTGGCTCAGGTGTTGGCGCAGGGTTTGGGTGACGGTCCGGCGGCCTTGATTGCGCAAGGTATGCAGGCCTTCGGCGCTCAACACCACCAGCGCACCAAGTGAGGCGCGATTTTCCTGGACTACGCCCAGGCGGGTGTCGGCGACCCACGGGTGGGTCATCAACGCGTGTTCCAGCATGGGCAGGGAGATGCGTTTTTCTTCCAGCTTGACGATGCGGTCCAGGCGGCCGAGCAGCTCGAAACGGCCATCGGCATGGATGCGTGCGGCGTCGGCGGTCTGTTCGACATGCCCCTCAGGCAGGTAAGGCGATGCAATGCGCAGGGCACCGTCGGCATCCTGGCTCAGTTGCACGTCGGTAAACGGCTGCCAAGGCTGTGCGCCTTGGCGCCAGGCGATGCCGCCGGTTTCCGAGCTGCCGAGAATCTCGGTCGGCCATTGTTGCAAGCGGTCGTACAGGCTGCCGGCGGCGTCCACCGGCAACGCGCCGCCGGACGAAAACACCCGCGACACGCTGCTCAGCGCCGGCCAGTCGAGGTTATCGCCCATGCGCTTGAGCAGTGCCGGGCTGGCAACCCAGGCAAAGTGCGCATGCTCGCGACTGGCGCGCTGCATGTCTTCGGGGAATGCCAGTTGCTTGCGCACAAAGGTACGGCCGGCGCACAGCGGCCACAGGACGCGGAACAGCAAACCGTAGATGTGTTGGGTGGCGACGCTGCCGATGATGCAGGCGTCCTTGAGGTCCTGGCCCCACAGGGTTTCCAGGGCCTCGACCTCGTTGGCCAGTTGACGCAGGGTCTTGTCGATGCGCTTGGGTTCGCCGCTGGAGCCGGAGGTGCACAGGCTCAGTTGGCAAGCGTCCAGGTCAAGTGCGGCAGCGCTCAATGGCGCCGCATACAGCGACTCAAGGTCAGCCGCTTCGGTCAGCCAGGCATCGACGGCTTCATCCCAGCGTTGGCGGGTCTGAGGTTGCAGGTCGGCGGGCAGCAGTACGCTGACTCCGGCCCGCCAGGCACCCAGCAGGGCAATCGCCAGCAGGCCGGCATCTTCCAGGTACACGGCCAGTCGCTGGATACCGCGGGCTTGCAGGCCCGCCGCCAGGCTCAGGGAGTATGCCCACAGTTGGGCGTGATTCATGGCAGGTTCGGTGGTAACCGGACGCTGTTCCAGCGGCTCAAGCAGCACGTGCTCAAGTTTCAACCCATTCATACGCGGCCTCGAACCCTTTGTCGTACCAGCCATTCCACGGCAAACAACAGCCCCATCAGCCCGTAGGCGATCAGGCCGTTGTACAACGTCCACCAGCTCAGCGGTGCCCACAGGGTGAGGGCCGCGGCGAGCAGGCCATTACACAGAAAAAACACACTCCACACCACGGTGACCTGGCGGGTGTACACGATGGCATGCGGCGCCAGCACCGGGTCGGTCATGCGCGCCAGGCGCTCGACCATCGGCGGGCCATATTTGAGGCTCAGGCCGAACAGCGCCAGCATGAACGCGCTGACCAGGCTCGGGTACCAGCGCAGCAGGCGGGGGTTGTCGAACCAGGCCAGCAACAGGCAGAACACGATCACCGCCAGCGCCATCCAGCGGCTGCCTGGGCGTCGTGCACCGGTCAGCGCGCGCAGCAGCCACAGACTGCCGAGCAGCAGACCGAATTGCCACGGGGCGAAGTGTTCGGTGCCGTAATACACCGCAAAGGGGTACAGCAGCCCCGCCAGCAACAGGCCAAGGCCGATCAGCCGGCTCATGCGGCAGGCGTGACCAGACGGTACACCGCCTCAACCACGTCGTTCACGGTGCGCACAGCCTTGAATTCCTCGGCGGCGATCTTCTTGCCGGTCTGGCGCTTGATATGGTCGATCAAGTCGACGGCATCGATGCTGTCGATTTCCAGGTCCTGGTACAGGTTGGCGTCCAGGGTGACGCGTTCCGGCGGCAGTTCGAACAGTTCCACCAAGGCATCGCGCAGGGTGTTGAAAATATCGTCACGAGTTTGCATGGTCCGGTCTCAAGCTGCCTGTCTGGCCGTGACGAACGCCGCAAGGCTGGCCACGTTGGTGAAGTGATTGCGGGTGTCCTTGGCGTCGGCATCGATCTTGATGCCGTACTTTTTCTGGATCGCCAGGCCCAGTTCCAGGGCATCTACCGAATCCAGGCCGAGGCCTTCGCCGAACAGGGTCTGATCGCTGCCGATATCGTCGACGCTGATATCTTCCAGGCCCAGGGCCTCGATGATCAGCGCCTTTATGTCGTGCTCAAGGCGGTGTTGGTCGCTCATCTTCGGCGAGCTCCTTAATAAAATAGTGATGCAGGTAATCGTTGAGCTTGCGTGAGGCCTGGGGCGCGGGCCCCAGTGTTGCGAACGCCTGTGGTTCTATATCGGCACCCACCCGCAAACTGAAGTGCACGCGGCATTTAGGGATGCGATACCAGGGTTCGGCCTTGGTCAGCGTGGTCGGGCTGACCTTGATCACCACGGGGGTGATGATTGTCGCACCCCGCAGTGCAATGGCGGCACCGCCACGATGAAAGGCAGGCGCCGCGCCGGGTGTGGTGCGGGTGCCCTCGGGAAAGATGATCAGGGTCTGGCCGCTGCGCAGGGCGTCTGCGGCAGCATCGAGCATCTCGGCACTGCCGTCGTTGCTGATATAACCGGCGTCGCGCACCGGGCCGCGGGTGAACGGGTTCTGCCACAGGCTCTGTTTGACCACGCAATTGGCCTGGCGCACCAGGCCGATCAGGAATACCACGTCGATCAGCGATGGGTGATTGGCGATGATCATCTGGCCCGGGCGACCGAGCTTTTCGGCGCCTTCGACGCTGTAGGTCAGCACGCCGACGCGTTGCATCAGGCGGATAAAGAACCAGAACAGCCAACTGATCGTGTGACGGGCGCGGCTGCGGTGCTTTGCAGCGTCCCCTGGCAGGCAACTGAGCAACGGAAACACCAGCAAACGCAGGCACAACCCGCCGAAACCGAACAGCGCAAAGCTGGCGGCGGTGGCGAACAGACGCCAGTAATAGGCGTCTCGTGGTTTGTCATTCAGGGCTTGCGTTGCCAGTTCCATACGCGGTTCTTCCAGGCATGTTGGCAGGCGACCTGTTCGGTGAGCAGGGTGCGCAGCAGATTCAGGGCGTGGGGCCACTGGGTTTGAGTGGGTTGGACAGTGCCGGTACCGAGTTCCAGTTGCCACTCGTCGCCCGGCGTCAGCAGCAGACCGAGGGCGTAGGGGAAGGGCACGTCGACGATCCAGCTGGCATAGGCTTCGGGCGCCTGCTCTTCGGTTATCACCAGTAAAACCGCCGTCGCACCTTCGTTGAGCAGCGCGGCGGCTTCGAGCATGCCGTGCTCCAGGCCATCGCCGGCGGCGGCGAGGGCGGTCATTTCGCTGGTTTCATTGCGCAGGATCGACCAAAGGCCAATCACCGCATTGTGCACCGACAGGCTGAACTGGGTTGGCGACAGCGGTTGTTCGCTGGCCAGGTCGCTGAGGATGTCAAGGGTGCGCGGGGTTTCGCCATGCCGGGAGATAAACACCAGCGGCAGGTCCTGCAGGCCTTCGGCCAGTGGCCAACCCACGCTGAACGCCATGCGCGCCAGCCTGCTCAGGCGGCGGCGTTGCATGGCAGGCAGGAACGAGACATCAGGGGCTGCATCACTTGCGGGCAGCAACGCCGGCGCCTGACACCAGGCGCGCCAGTCATCCACGCTATCGAGCCCGGGGGCCCAGGCGCGCCATTGGGCGATGTTGAAAGTGATCACTGAGAAGTTGTCCCGCCCCTGCGGGCTTCCATGTGCGACTTTTGGCCCCGAATACCGGGACAGGGAACAATAGCCGAATGGCGCGTATTATCCCGGTGCCGTGGGGTTCTAGCAAACTTTGGTAAAGATTTGTGCACGGTCGATTACAAAATAGTGGAAAGAATTGACAGATTGTCCTTTACCCAAGGACTGGATGGATTGTCGGACCGTTCTTTTTAATCTGTGGGCTGTGTATGACAGCTATCGTGCCAATGGCATCGTGATGCAGCAGTGCATGGATGAACGAGGTAGCTAACAGGCGCTTTTGCCCTCTACACTCGGACATTCATTGATACACGGAGGTTTTTCCATGCGGCGTGTGGTGTTCAATCAAAAAGGTGGCGTTGGCAAGTCCAGCATTGCCTGCAACCTGGCGGCAGTCAGCGCCAGCGAAGGTTATCGAACCCTGTTGGTGGACCTCGATGCGCAAGCCAATTCAACCCAATACCTCACTGGGCTGACCGGCGACGATATCCCCATGGGTATTGCCGAATTCTTCAAGCAAACCCTGTCTTCCGGGCCGTTTTCGAAGAAAAACCGAGTGGATATCTACGAGACCCCCTTCGACAACCTGCACGTGATCACCGCAACCGCAGAGCTGGCGGACCTGCAGCCCAAGCTCGAGGCCAAGCACAAGATCAACAAGCTGCGAAAGCTGCTGGATGAGCTGAGTGAAGATTACGACCGGATTTACCTGGATACGCCTCCAGCGCTGAATTTTTATGCGGTTTCAGCGCTGATTGCCGCTGATCGCGTGCTGATCCCCTTCGATTGCGACAGCTTCTCGCGCCAGGCCCTGTATGGTCTGCTGGCGGAGATCGAAGAGTTGAAGGAAGACCACAACGAGGACCTCGAAGTGGAAGGCATCGTGGTCAATCAGTTCCAGGCCCGGGCGAGCCTGCCGCAGCAGATGCTGGATGAGTTGATTGCAGAAGGGTTGCCGGTGCTGCCGGTGTACTTGGCCAGCTCCGTGCGCATGCGTGAGTCGCACCAGGAGAGCAAGCCGCTGATCCACCTGGACCCACGGCACAAGCTGACGCAGCAGTTTGTAGAGTTGCATAACCTGCTGGAAAACGCGTGATCCAAAAGACAACACAAAAACCCTGTGGGAGGGGGATGGGTGGTTTCCAAGGCCGAGTTACACGCCTTGGCTACGCAACCAGCTCATCAATTGCGGCAACGCAAGCGCCCCACTCTGGCGCGCCACTTCGCGGCCGTTCTTGAACAGAATCAAACTGGGAATCGAGCGAATCCCCAACTGTGCCGACAACTGCTGATTGGCCTCGCTGTCCAGCTTGGCCAACCGGCACTTGCCCGCCAACTGCCCGGCCGCCTGCTCGAACACCGGCGCAAACGACTTACACGGCCCACACCAGTCCGCCCACACATCCACCAGCAACGGCAAATCGCCCTTGATTTGACTGGCGTAGTCGCCTTGCTTCAACTCAAACGGCTTGTTCAACAAAACCGGCTGCTTGCAGCGCCCGCATTTGGGCGCATCACCCAGGCGTTCACCGGGGATGCGGTTGAGGCCGTTGCAGTGGGGGCAGGGGATGACAAGAGGTTCGGGCATGGTGGGGTTCCAATGAAAGCAGTCAGTGAAGTTCAATGTGGAGCCGGACGCAGGTGTTATCAAGTTATGAAGCGGCGTTGCATATGCTCACAGATTTTTGCGTGCTGGTTGGGCATGCCTACCTAGGCTGTGAAAGCGTGTTCGACAAAGCACCACCGGTCCGATCGACTCTATAGCAAATTGCGATAGTCAGCGTTCGAGTTTAACCTTCATAGCAAGATGCGATAGGGATGTTGCATGCGAGTGATCAGTGCGAAGCAAATATGAAATGCCAAGGAAAAATGGCCTCACTCAGCCAGTGCTCTGGATGAGTGGCATCGGAAGGTCAAAGTCATCAACCCTGAAGACTTTGCGACGTTGAGAGCAGTTTTCCCTGCTGTGGATAAAGTGGGGGCGCTGCATGTGTTCAATATCGCAGGCAACAAGCTCCGCCTTATTGCCATCGTGCGCTATCGAATGCAGCGTCTCTACATCCGGCATGTTTTGGACCATCGTGAATACGACAAGGGTAAGTGGAAGGAGTAATGGGAAAAATGAGTGTATTGATCGAGCAAGTCGCCGAGCATTGGAAGTTCGTGTCCCCCTTGTTGCGTAAGCCGAAAACCGAGGCTGATTACGATGTGTTGGTAGAGGCGCTCGACGAATTGCTGGATATCGTGGGGGACGATGAAACCCATCCGCTGATGGGGCTGGTCGATATCATCGGTGATTGGGTTGAGGCCTATGACTTAGAGCATTGGCCAATACCTGAGGCGAGCGGTGTCGATGTATTGCGTTCAATGATGCAGGAGCATGGCTTGACGCAAAGTGACCTGCCTGGTGTCGGCGCTCAGTCGGTTGTCTCAGAAATCCTGAGTGGAAAACGCCAGCTGAACGTTCGGCAGATTCGTTGGCTGGCGGAGTTCTTCAAGGTCCCTGTGGATATGTTCATCTGATCACGATCACGGCGGTGGGCGATCTTCTGGATAGGCCTCCTATGACGAACAACTAATCTCCAAATGTTTCCCCCAATCTGGCGGCCGCTGTGCGTACTGCTCCATCCCCGCTTGCTCCTCAAACGGCTTGGAAAGCACCGCATGCAACCGCCGCACTTCGCTGTAATCCCCGGATTCGGCGGCAACGATGGCGTTCTGCGCCAGGTAGTTGCGCAGGATATACAGCGGGTTCACCGCATGCATCCGCGCACGGCGTTGTTCTTCGCTGAACTCCCCATCCCGCTCAACGCGCGCCTGGTACTGCTCGGCCCAGGCATCAAACCCGGCCAGGTCGACAAAGTCATCGCGCAGCCGCGCTACGGCCAACGCCGCCGATTCATCCCCCAGGCGCCGGAAGAACAGGGTGTAATCCACGCCGCTGTTTTGCATCAGCTTCAGTAAACGCTCGACCAGTTGCTGGTCATCGTCTTCGGCGGTGGTCAGCCCCAAGCGGCGGCGCATCAGGTCCAGGTAGTTCGCTTGATAAAGCGGCAGATACAATCCAAGTGCTTCCTTCAACGCATCGACGCTGATAAACGGTGTCAGCGCCTGCGCCAATGCACTCAAGTTCCACTGCCCGATCGGCACCTGATTACTGAAGGAATAGCGCCCTTCGTGATCCGAGTGGTTGCAGATGAAGTGCGCGTCAAAGTCGTCCAGGAATGCAAACGGTCCGAAGTCGAAGGTGATACCGAGGATCGACATGTTGTCGGTGTTCATCACCCCGTGGCAGAAGCCATAGGCCTGCCATTTGGCGATCAGCTCGGCATTGCGCTCGACGATTTCGCGGAACATCGCCAGGTACGGCTCGGGCTGTTCGCGGCATTCGGGGTAGTGCAGGTTGAGCACGTGTTCGGCCAGTTGCGCCTGCTGCTCGGGTTTCTTGGTGTAGTAGAAGTATTCGAAATGCCCGAAGCGGATATGGCTGTGCGCCATGCGCAACACCATCGCGCCGCGTTCCTGTTTTTCGCGCCACACCGGGGTGTCGGAACCGATCACGCACAGCGCGCGGCTGCTGGGGATGCCCAGCGCATGCAGCGCTTCGGACGCGAGGAATTCGCGGATCGACGAGCGCAGCACGGCACGCCCATCGCCCATGCGTGAGTAAGGCGTCATGCCGGCGCCCTTGAGGTGCAGGTCCCAATGCTCGCCCGCCTCGTTGTACACCTCGCCCAGCAACAACCCACGGCCGTCACCCAATTGCGGGGTGTAGCCGCCGAACTGATGCCCGGAATAGACCATCGCCCGCGGCTCTGCCTCGGCCCACAGTTTGTGCCCGCCGAACAGTTCGGCGAACACCGGTGTTTCGGCAACGGCGGGGTCCAGGTCGAGCAGGGCCATGGCGGCTTCGCTCGCCACGACCAGGCGCGGTGCGTCGAGGGGCTCGGGCAATACGTGGGTTGAGAACGCATCGCCCAGGCGTGCGAAGCGGTTGTCGAAGGTCAGTTCGTCGAGGGCTTTCACCGGCCATCTCCAGCAGAATGTCCGAGCATTCTGCTGGGGATAGCGCAGTTAGTCGAGTTTGCTCGGTGGTGGTTCCTGCACGCCGCCGTCATTGGCGGGCTTGGCCGGGGTGTCGACTTCCACCAGTTTGTATTCCTGGCCGTGGAGGTTCTTGAGATAGACCTCCATCTGGCGGAACGAGATGTTGATGTGCTCTTTCTTGAACTCGCGATTGATAAAGCGGTTCACTTCGTCGATCACCGGGTTGCGGTCGCCCAGGTCGCGCACGTGCATGCGCAGTTCATGGTCGAGGGTGCTTTCGCCGAAGTTGAGGAAGTACACATGGGGTTCCGGCTCCTTGAGTACCCGCGGGTTCTCGCGGGCGGCCTTGAGCAGCAGTTCCTTCACGCGGTCCAGGTCGGAGCCGTAGTCCACGCCGAGCTTGAGGGTGACGCGGGTAATGGTGTCGGTCAGTGACCAGTTGATCAGTTGTCCGGTAATGAACGTTTTGTTCGGGACAATGATGTCCTTGCGGTCAAAGTCGGTGATCGTCGTGGCGCGGATGCGGATCTTGCTCACCGTGCCCGACAGGTTGCCGATGGTGATGGTGTCGCCGATGCGCACCGGGCGTTCGAACAGGATCATGATGCCGGAGATGAAGTTGGCGAAGATCTCCTGCATACCAAAGCCCAGGCCCACCGACAGCGCCGCCACCAGCCATTGCAACTTGTCCCAGCTCACGCCGAGGGTCGACAGGGTGGAGACGAAACCGACGCCGGCAATCACGTAGGACAACAGCGTGGTAGTCGCGTAGGCGCTGCCCTGGGCCAGGTCCAGTTTGGACAGCACCAATACTTCGAGCAAACCCGGCAAGTTGCGCGCGAGCGCGAAGGTAATGCCGATGATGATCAGCGCGCCGAGCAAGTCGCCGATGCTGATGGGCACCATGCTGATATTCGCACCGGTGCCGCTGGTGTATTCGTACAGCGTGACGTTATCCAGGTAGGAAAATACCGAGATCAGGTCCGCCCACACCCAATACAGCGCGGCGATAAAACCGCCGAGCAATGCCAGGCGAATCAGGCGCATGGACTGCTCGTTGACCTGCTCGATGTCCAGGGTCGGTTCTTCGATCACCGCTTCGCCGTCGCCGGCTTCCTTGGCGGCCTGGCGTTTGGCCAGGGCGCGCGCATAGGCCAGGCGCCGGGCGGCAACGCCCAGGCCACGGACGAAGGTGGCTTCGATCACCAGCCAGAACATCAGCAGGTACAGGGTATTGATCAGCCGGTCGCTGAGCTTGAGTGCGGTGTAGTAGTAGCCGAAGCACACGGCGATAAACAGCGCGATGGGCAGCGCGGTAAACAGCAGGCCCACGGCCTTGCGAAACAGCGAAGCCTTTTCGTGCGTAGGGCTGTTGAGCAACAGGCGGCCCAGCAGCCAGGCCATCAGCGCGTAGCAGGTCAGCACCACGCCGATGCCCAGCACGTCGTCGGCCAGCGCCGCGGGTTGGTGTTCAGCGATGGCGACCACGGCCACCAGGGCCAATACCACCAGCCCGAGTTTGCGCACCCAGCCTTGCAGGAATTCGACCTGGGGCTTTTCCCAGCGAAAATGCAGTTCGGCCACGCCACCGGGCGCCAGGATGCGATAGGCGGTGTAGAACACCAGCCAGGCCTGAGCGATCTGCAACAGGGCTGAACCGAGGTTGGCGTTTTGCCCACGGGCGTCGATTTGCAGCGCATACCCGCACAGCGCAAGGCCGAGGGACACCGGCATCGCCAGCAGGATGTTGATCAGGATGGCCTGGGGCGTGTGCCACTGGCTGTCGCGCTTGAAGTGGCCGATGTCCAGGTGCACCTTGTTCAGGCGCTGGTACAGGTTTTTACGACGCCACAGCAACGCGCCGATCAACAGCAGCAGGGGCAGGAACAGCAGCGGGCGTTGGGTCAGGCCGTCATACAGTTCGCTGACGCTGGACGCCCAGGGCAGGGTGGCGACTTGCTTGCTCAGGTGCGCGGGGACGGTTTCCAGCCATTCGGTATCCAGCGGCTTGTTGCTGGGAATCCAGAACATCTGCTCATCCAGCGTCGCGCGCAGGGTGGTGGCGGTGCTAAGCAGTTGTTTCTGGTTCAGTTGCAACGTGATGGATTCGTTTAGCAGCGCGCTCAGTTCACGGCTCAGGCGCTCCAGCAGGTCGCTGCGGGTGATCGCCAATTCGAGCAAGGTGCGGCGCAGCTGCGGGGTGACATCCTCCGGCGCCTGGTTCGCCAGCAGGTTATCCACATAGGCGCTGGGCGAGCTGATCAGCTCGCGCTGCTGGTTGACCTCGAACTGGTACAGGCGAATGTTGGCGATGTCGTCCGCCAGGTCGCGGTCCACGGTGAGACGCGGCAGGGCCTGCTTTTGCTTGTAGAGGATCTTTGACAGCAGCAGGCTGCCCTTGAGCACGTTGATTTGCTCGTCCAAGGCCGAGTCGCTCTGGGTCACGGTGTCCAGTTGCTGCTTGGTCTGCAGGTTCTTCTGGGTCAGGTCGTTGAGGCGGTCGGTACTTTTGAGCAGGTAGTCGGACAGCTTCAGGTTGGCCGCGCTTTCCGTGGCCAGCAGGCTGCTGCCACCGGCCTTTTGCGCTTCGATGGACTGCTGGGTCACGGTCTGCTGGGACTGGGCCAGGCGCTTCTGGTTGATCAGGGTCTGCAGGTCCTGGATCTCTTGTTCCAGGCGTGCGGTCTTTTCCATCACCAGGTCATGCTGGCTGTTGCCCAGGTCTTGCAGCTGGCTGTTGCCAGCCAGTTCCTGGCGGCGCAGGGGGATCAGCGCGTTGAGGGCCGCAAGTTCGGCGTTGAGCTGGTTGCGCTGGTCGGCGCTGAGGGTCTTGCCGTTGTCTTTACCGGCCTTGAGGGTCGAGTTGATCTGCAGAATGCGCGTCTGGCTGTTGCTGATTTCGGTCTGGGCGCGCTCAGGACGGGTCTGGGCGGCGATGGACAGGCTGTTGGCATCGGCCAGTTCTTTTTGCAGGTCGCCTTGCTGGGTGCTGCGCTGCACCAGCAACTGTTCAAGCTGTGGCACCGGCAGGCTGGCGTAGCGCTGGGCGACCGGGATGACTTTGGTTGCCTTGAGCCGGGTCAGTTCGCGCTGGTTCTCGGTGGTCTGGCGCGGGGCGTCTTCCAGTTGGCGCTTGAGGTCGGCCAGGCGCTGCTCGTAATCCTGCTTGTTGCCCAGGTACGTCAGGGTTTGCTGCAGGATGGTCTGCAGCGCCTTCATGTCGGCGTCGGGCAGCTTGCGGTCGGGCAGCTTGTCCAGGGTTTGCTGGATAGCCTCGGCGCTGGGCGGGTCGGCGGCGTGGACGACGCCGACACACAGGGTCAGGCTCAGCAGGGCAGTGGCGAGAAGAGTGCGCAAGGTTGGCATAGAGACCGGTCGTGCAAGGTGAAGAATCGGGGGCGTCATCGCCCCGCAGTTTAGAGGAAGAGTCCGGGGCCCGGGCGACTTCCTTCGGGGAATCTGACGCCCACTTTGCCGATCTTGTTCCCGTCCATGACCGCAACGGTCCAGATGGTGTTGTTCCACTCCACCTGGTCGCCGACGATGGGCGCGCCCCCGACTTTCTGGGTGATGAAGCTGCTCAGCGGCATGTCCGGGTCGATGCCCTCCAGCTTCAGGCCGTACAAGGCCGACACCGCGCCCAGCTGGGCGTCGCCTTCCAGCACGAAGTCGCCGAAGAAGCGCAGATCCAGCCCGCGTTGCGGAGCCTGGCTGAACAGTTTGCCCAGGGCTGGCAGGTTGTGTTCGTGGCCGATCACGCAGAGCAGGTCGCCGACTTCCAGCACGGTACTACCCGACGGATGGAGCAGTTGCTGGCCACGGAACAGCGCGGCAATCCGCGTGCCTTCGGGCATTTTCAGCTCGCGCAGGGCGGCACCGATGCACCATTTTTCCGCGCCCAGGCGGTAGACGAACAGCTCCCATTCGCTGGTGACGTGCACTTCCAGCGCCGCGCGGGAAATCGGCGCCGGGTCCGGCGGGACGGTGACCTTGAGCAGCTTGGCGACCCACGGTAGGCTCGTGCCCTGCACCAGCAGTGACACCAGTACGATAAAGAACGCCAGGTTGAAGTACAGCTGCGCATGGGGCAGTCCGGCCATCAGCGGGAACACCGCCAGAATGATCGGCACCGCGCCGCGCAACCCGACCCAGGCGATAAAGGCTTTTTCGCGGCCATGGAACGCCTTGAAGGGCAGCAGGCCAACCATCACCGACAGCGGCCGTGCAAACAGGATCATCCACAGCGCCAGGCCCAGGGCCGGCAACGCAATCGGCAGCAAGTCATGGGGCGTGACCAGCAGGCCCAGCACCAGGAACATGCCGATCTGCGCCAGCCAGGCCATGCCGTCGAGCATATGCAGAATGCCATGACGGCTGCGCACCGGGCGGTTGCCTATCACCAGGCCGCACAGGTACACGGCGAGGAAGCCGCTGCCGTGCAGGGCGTTGGTCACGGCAAATACGAACAGGCCACCGGCGATCACCAGGATCGGGTACAGCCCGGTGGCCAGGTTGATGCGGTTGACCATCTGCAACATCAACCAGCCGCCGCCCAGGCCGACGATGCCGCCGATGCCGAATTCGCGCACCAGGTGCGTCAGCAGGCTCCAGTGCAGGCCGGTCTGGCCGCTGGCGAGCATGTCGATCAGGGTGACCGTGAGAAACACCGCCATCGGGTCGTTGCTGCCGGATTCGATCTCCAGGCTGGCGGTGACCCGTTCGTTCAGGCCTTTGCCGCCGAGCAGCGAGAACACGGCTGCGGCGTCCGTCGAGCCGACAATCGCACCAATCAGCAAGCCCTGGATGATATTGAGGTCAAACAGCCAGGCCGCGGCCATGCCGGTGAGGCCGGTGGTAATCAACACCCCCACCGTGGCCAGCGACAACGCCGGCCAGAGTGCCACGCGGAAACTCGCCACCCGCGTGCGCAAACCGCCATCAAGCAGGATCACGGCCAGGGCGAGGTTGCCCACCAGGTAGGCGGTCGGGTAGTTGTCGAAGATGATGCCGCCGCCGTCGACGCCGGCGACCATGCCCACGGCCAGGATGATCACCAGGATCGGGATCCCCAGGCGGGACGAAAGAGAACTCACTAGAATGCTCGCACTTACCAGCAACGCGCCGATCAGGAACAGGCTGTTGATGGTCGTCGCATTCAAAGGCAGTACTCCATGGGCAAACAAGACAGGGCGCAAACTGACCATGCAGTCTGCGTGCCAGCGATTCTAACCTGTTGAATTGCTGCGCTGTCAAAAAGCTTTTCCAGATTCACAGCGATCAAATGTGGGAGGGGGCAAGCCCACTCCCGCAGTTTTGACCCAGTTGTTTCAGTCAGAGGCGGAAGCGGCCGACCATGCCGTTCAGGTCCACTGCCAGGCGCGACAGTTCACTGCTCGCCGCGCTTGTCTGGCTGGCGCCGGTGGCCGACTGCACCGACAAATCGCGGATGTTCACCAGGTTGCGGTCCACTTCCCGCGCCACCTGCGCCTGCTCTTCCGCCGCGCTGGCGATCACCAGGTTGCGCTCGTTGATCTCGACGATTGCGGTGTTGATGGTATCCAGTGACATCCCGGCACCTTTGGCGATGTTCAGCGTCGATTCGGCGCGTTCGGTGCTGTTGCGCATCGAATCCACCGCGTGCTCGGTGCCGGCCTGGATACTGCCGATCATCCGCTCGATTTCGCTGGTCGACTGCTGTGTGCGATGGGCCAGGGCCCGCACCTCATCGGCCACTACCGCAAAGCCGCGACCGGCTTCACCGGCACGCGCGGCTTCAATCGCCGCGTTCAGGGCCAGCAGGTTAGTCTGGTCGGCCAGGCCACGGATCACGTCGAGTACCTTGCCGATATCGCGGGACTCATTGGCCAGGTCGCCAATCAGGGTCGCGGTGGCTTGCACGTCGGCGCTCATGCGCTCGATGGCGCCGACCGTTTCCTGCACCAGATCACGGCCATCACCGGCGGAGGTGGTGGCGTTGCGCGACGCTTCGGAGGTGCTCACCGCATTGCGAGCAACTTCTTCGACGGCACTGGTCATTTCATTCACCGCCGTGGCGGCTTGTTCGATTTCATTGTTTTGCTGGGTCAGGCCACGGGCGCTTTCGTCGGTGACCGCGTTCAACTCTTCGGCGGCCGATGCCAACTGGGTGGCGGAACCGGCGATGCGTTGCAGGGTGTCGCGCAGCTTGTCCTGCATCTTGGCCATGGCTGCCAGCAGGCGCCCGGCTTCGTCGTTGCCGTCGACCTTGATCGGGCGGGTCAGGTTGCCTTCGGCCACTTCTTCCGCAGCTTCCAATGCCTGGGAGATGGGCAGTGTGATGCTGCGGGTCAACAGCCAGGCAAACAGCAGGGTCAGCAGCGTGGCGACCACCAACAGGCTTACCACCAGGTTGAAGGCCATGTTGTATTGGTCCTCGGCTTCCTTATTGGTGGTCAGGGCCATCGTGTTGTTGAGGTCCAGCAGCCGCGTGAGCACGGCGTTGACTTGCTCGGAGTTGCTGAGCAATTCGGTGTTGAGCAGGCTGCGCAGTTCCTCCACTTGATTGGCCCGTGACAGGCTCTTCATGCGCTCTTCAATCTGGTGGTACTGGCCGAGCAGGCGTACGTACTCGTCATAGGTCGAACGCTCCTCACTGCTCTCGATCAGTTTTTCGTAGATGCCCTGGGCGGTGCGGATCTGCTGGTTGCGCAGCTCGAAGGCTTCCAGGGTTTTCTGTTGCACATCCGGTTCACGGTTGGTCAGCAGGCGGTACGACAGCACCCGCAGGCGCAGGGTCAGTTGGGTGAACTCATCCAGGGCACGAATGCTTGGCACGCTGGACAGGGTGATGTCTTCGGTGGCAGCGCGGATCTTGCTCATCTGATTCAGGGCGAACACACCGAGAAACAACATCAACGCACCAATAAACGCGAAGCCGAGGAAGGCCCTCGGAGCGATATTCATATTACGAAGCGACATGCGGGAATCCTGGGGGGAGAAGCGCGATCCGTGCGGCCGTGAGACGGGGTGTGCCTCTCTATCGGTCGTACGACTAAAGTCTAAAGGGGCGTGTGCGGTTTTGTCGCACCTGACGAGGGGTTTGACTGATTCAGGAACCAGATCCGGTAAATGCAGTCACTAAGGCTCGAAAGTGCGGCCCGGCCCTTAAAAAACGGGCCGCGCGCCGGGGATAACCCTGGCATCCGAGGTGAATTTTCTTTATCGTCACCGCCCTTTGAAAAGCCAGAGAAATCAAAATGTTAGAAGCATCCCTCAGCCAATTGGAACAACTCGTCAGCGACCTCGTACAACAGAATCAGGACCTGCTGGGCAGCAATGAATCCCTCAAGGCCGAACTGGCCCGCGCCAAGGATGAGAACGACAGCCTGCAACTGAGCCTGATGGAACAGGAAGAGAAGCACGGCGCCACCGCCGCCCGTATCCAGGCGCTGGTTGAGCGTGTGAGTGCAGGGCCTGTCAGCGCATGAGTGAAGGGATAAAGGTCGTTTCGATTCTCGGAGAGGATTACTCGATCAAGGCCCCGCCTGGGGAAGATAAGACCCTGATGCACGCCGTGACCCTGCTCAAGGCCTCCCTGGCCACCACCAAGAAAAAGTACCCGACCCTGATCGGTGACAAATTACTGGTGCTGGCGGCGCTGAACCTGTGCGCCGAGCAGATCGAAATGCAGCAGGCTCACCAGCAGGAACTCGACCGTTACCAAGAGCAAGTCAGCGCCACGGTCGATGTGATTTCCAAGGCGATCGGAACGCCTTAGAACCACTCCTCCTGCATACCGAGGCACGTGTCATCGCGTGCCTCCAGAATCGCCAGTTCATGATGGCAGCCCGGTACTTCCCAGGTCAGGAAGTACCGGGCTGCCCGGAGCTTGCCTTTGTAGAAGGCCACATCGGCCGCATTGCCCTTGGCCAAGCCTTCTTCGGCGCGAATTGCCTGTTCCAGCCAGCGCCAGCCAATCACCGTATGTCCGAACACCTTCAAGTACAGCGCCGAGTTCGCCAGGCTGCTATTGACCTTGCCCTGGGCGAGATCCGTCAGCAGGCCGATGGTCACGCCTTGCAGGCGGTTCACCAGTTGTTCCAGCGGTTCCCTCAGTGCAGTGAGGCTTGGATATTGCTGCGCACGGGCGCCGGTTTCGGCGATCAACCTGATGAGTTGCTTCAAGCCCGCGCCGCCATTCTGCGCCAGCTTGCGCCCCAGCAAATCCAGGGACTGAATGCCATGGGTGCCTTCATGGATCGGGTTCAGGCGGTTATCACGGTAGTACTGCTCCACCGGGTATTCACGGGTGTAGCCATGGCCGCCGAGAATCTGGATCGCCAGTTCGTTGGCCTTGAGGCAGAACTCCGACGGCCAGGATTTGACGATCGGGGTCAGCAGGTCCAGCAGTTCATGGGCCTGTTTGCGCGCGTCTTCGGTTTCCAGGGTGGTGGTGTCGTCGAACAGGCGTGCGGCGTAGAGGCCCAGGTCGAAGGCGCCTTCCACATAGGATTTTTGTGTGAGCAGCATGCGCTTGATGTCGGCGTGCTGGATGATCGAGACCGGTGCGGTTGTAGGATCCTTGCTGTCGGGCAGGCGACCTTGAGGGCGTTCGCGGGCGTACTCCAGGGAATAGAGGTAGCCGGCGTAGCCAAGCATTACCGCGCCCATGCCCACGCCGATGCGTGCCTCGTTCATCATCTGGAACATGCAGCTCAACCCCTGGTGCGGTTTACCCACCAGATAACCGACACAGTTGCCGTTATCGCCGAAATTCAACGCCGTGGAGGTGGTGCCGCGCCAGCCCATCTTGTGGAACAGACCGGCCAGCAACACATCGTTGCGCTCGCCCAGGCTGCCATCGTCGTTGACCAGGAACTTGGGCACGATAAACAGCGAAATGCCCTTCACCCCGGCGGGCGCGTCCGGCAGCTTGGCCAGCACCATGTGCACGATGTTTTCCGACAGCGGGTGATCGCCGCCGGAAATAAAGATCTTGTTGCCCTTGAGGCGATAGGTGCCGTCAGCCGCTGGTTCTGCGCGGGTGCGAATATCCGACAGCGATGAACCTGCATGGGGTTCAGTCAGTGCCATGGTGCCGAAGAAACGGCCGTCGATCATCGGTTGCAGGAAGCGTTGTTTCTGATCGTCGGTGCCGAAGCTTTCGATCAGGTTGGCGGCGCCCATGGTCAGGAACGGGTAGGACGTGGACGCGGCGTTCGCCGATTGGAAGTGCGCGAAACAGGCTTGTGACAACAGGGTGGGCAGTTGCATGCCACCGGCTTCGAAACTGCGTGCTGCGTTGAGGAAACCGGCTTCAAGGAACGCATCCACCGCCGGTTTGACCTCCGGAATCAGAATGGCCTTGCCGTCTTCGTAGCGCGGTTCGTTCTCGTCGTTCTTGCGGTTGTGGGGCGCAAAGTATTTTTCCGCAATGCTGCGGGCGGTGCTGATGGCCGCGTCGAAGGTTTCGCGATTGTGCTCGGCAAACCGCTCGCGCTGGGTCAGGCCCTCGGCATCGAGGACTTCGTACAGCTCGAAAGCCAGATTGCGGGAACTGAGCAGCGTCTCGGACATGGCGGATTACCTTTGGAGGAATTGGCCTGAGTCTAAGTGCGCGAATAGAGGCTGGATAGCAACATTGATTTGGGTGATGCAGAGGCAAAACGCGGGTGGGAGGTAGGGTGCAGGCCATGTGGGAGGGGGCTTGCCCCCGATTGCGGCGCTTCAGTCAATACACAGGTGACTGATCCACTGCTATCGAGGGCAAGCCCCCTCCCACATTTTGGCCGTGTTTCGTCAGGGTTAGCCGATGGTCATCAGGCTGGCGTTGCCACCCGCCGCAGCAGTGTTAACACTCAACGCCCGCTCAATCACCAAACGCTCCAGCGCAATCGCCGTCTCGCCCTGGGACAAACCATGCACCCCGACAATCGCGCCACCACGCTGTGCCACTTGCTGGCACACCGCGCGCAACTGGTCGGAATCACCGTGGTGCAATACCGCATCGAACACCACTTCGTCCTTGGTCCAGTCGGCCACGCGCTTGATCTTCGCCTGAATCTCCTTCGGCAGGCGTGGGAACAAGGCTTTGGTCAGGTCAGATTCCGGCCATACCGCCGAACCGCCCACGGCCAGCACTGCCGCCAGTTGCGTCAACAGATCACCTTCCACGTCCGCCAGGCACAGAACGTGCTCGCGGGGCAGGATGGCGTAACTGTTGCGCTCGCCGGTCGGGCCGGCCAGTTGGCGGGTGATACCGCTTTGCGATTGCGCGGCGAACTGGCTGCACAGGGCGCTGAGTTCGCTGAACTGGTTGCTGTCGGCCCAGGTTTTGAGGGCCGTCAGCGGTTGGCTCATGGCGTCGCGCAAACGAACATCCGGTGCGGCCAGTGCGTCGCAGCGTACGAAGGATTGCTCGATCGCATCCGTAGGACGGGTCGACAGCAGGCGGTACAGGTACAGCGGACCACCGGCTTTTGGACCAGTGCCCGACAGGCCTTCGCCGCCGAACGGTTGTACGCCAACCACGGCACCGACGATGTTGCGGTTCACATAGACGTTACCGGCATTGACGTTGTCGATCACCTTGGCGATGGTCTCGTCGATACGGGTGTGCACGCCCAGGGTCAGGCCGTAGCCGGAAGCGTTGATCTGGCCGATGAGCTGGTCGATCTCTTTACGCTTGTAGCGCACCACGTGCAGCACCGGACCGAAGATCTCGCGTTGCAGCTCGTCGAAGCTTTCCAGTTCGATCAGGGTTGGCATCACGAAGGTGCCGCGCTTGATCTCTTCACCATCGGCAATCGCCACCTGGTATACGCTGCGGCCTTTGTCGCGCATGGCCTGGATGTGTTTCTCGATGCCGGCCTTGGCTTCGGCGTCGATCACCGGGCCGATATCCACCGACAGGCGCTCCGGGTTGCCCAGGCGGCATTCAGCCATGGCGCCCTTGAGCATTTCGATCACACGGTCTGCTGAATCTTCCTGCAGGCACAGTACGCGCAGGGCCGAGCAACGCTGGCCGGCGCTGTCGAAGGCCGAAGACACCACGTCGATCACGACTTGTTCGGTCAGCGCCGAGGAGTCGACGATCATCGCGTTCTGGCCGCCGGTTTCGGCGATCAACGGGATCGGACGGCCCTGGGCATCCAGGCGGCCGGCGACGTTGCGTTGCAGCAGGCGCGCCACTTCGGTGGAGCCGGTGAACATCACGCCTTTGACTCGATCATCCCCCACCAGGCGGGCACCCACGGTTTCGCCCTGGCCCGGCAGCAGTTGCAGCACGCCTTCCGGAATACCGGCTTCCAACAGGATGCGCACGGCTTGCGCGGCGACCAGCGGAGTTTGTTCGGCCGGCTTGGCCAGTACCGGGTTGCCGGCGGCCAATGCGGCGGCGACTTGGCCGCTGAAGATGGCCAGTGGGAAGTTCCACGGGCTGATGCAGACCACCGGGCCCAGTGGGCGGTGGGCGTCGTTGGTGAAGTCGTTGCGTGCCTGCACCGCGTAGTAGCGCAGGAAGTCCACGGCTTCACGCACTTCGGCAATGGCGTTGGCGAAGGTCTTGCCGGCTTCGCGGGCCAGCAGGCCCATCAGCGGCTGGATCTCGCCCTCCATCAGGTCGGCGGCGCGCTCCAGGATCGCGGCGCGTTCGGCGGGCGGGGTGGCCTGCCAGATCGGACCGGCACTGATTGCGCACTGGATGGCGCTGTCGACATCTTCGACGGTGGCTTCTTGCACATGACCGACTACATCGCGCAGGTCGGACGGGTTGAGCACCGGCGCCGCTGCTTGCTCGCTGGAGGTGCAACCGAGCATCGGCGTGGCTTTCCAGTTGTTGTGAGCGGTGGCGAGAAGGGCACACGACAGCGATGCCAGGCGATGTTCGTTGGCCAGGTCGATACCGGCCGAGTTGGCGCGGTCGCTGCCGTACAGGTCACGTGGCAATGGAATGCGCGGGTGCGGCAGGCCGAAGCCGCCTTCCAGCGTGGCCATTTGCTCGATGCTGGCCACCGGATCGGCCACCAGCTCCTGGATCGAGATGGATTGGTCGGCAATACGGTTGACGAACGAAGTGTTCGCGCCGTTTTCCAGCAGGCGACGGACCAGGTAGGCCAGCAGCGTTTCGTGGGTGCCGACCGGTGCATACACGCGGCACGGACGGTTCAGCTTGCCATCGGCAACCTTGCCTACAACCTGCTCGTACAGTGGCTCACCCATGCCGTGCAGGCACTGGAACTCGTACTGGCCGGGGTAATAGTTCTGACCGGCGATATGGTAGATGGCCGAAAGCGTGTGGGCGTTGTGCGTGGCGAACTGCGGGTAGATGACTTCCGGTACCGACAGCAGTTTGCGTGCGCAGGCGATGTAGGACACGTCGGTGTACACCTTGCGGGTGTACACCGGGTAGCCTTCCAGGCCTTCTACCTGGGCGCGCTTGATTTCGCTGTCCCAGTACGCGCCTTTTACCAGGCGGATCATCAGGCGGTGGCGGCTGCGGCGCGCCAGGTCGATGACGTAGTCGATCACATACGGGCAACGCTTCTGGTAGGCCTGGATCACGAAACCGATGCCGTTCCAGCCAGTCAGTTGAGGCTCGAAGCACAGGCGCTCGAGCAGGTCCAGGGACAGCTCCAGGCGGTCGGCTTCTTCGGCGTCGATGTTCAAACCGATGTCGTATTGCTTGGCCAGCAGGGTCAGGGACAGCAGGCGCGGGTACAGCTCATCCATCACGCGCTCATACTGCGCACGGCTGTAGCGCGGGTGCAGCGCCGACAGCTTGATGGAAATGCCCGGGCCTTCATAAATCCCACGGCCGTGGGAGGCTTTGCCGATGGAGTGGATGGCTTGTTCGTACGAGGCCAGGTACTTCTGGGCATCGTGTTCGGTGAGCGCGGCTTCACCGAGCATGTCGTAGGAATAGCGGAAGCCTTTGGCTTCGAACTTACTCGCATTGGCCAGGGCTTCGGCGATGGTTTCGCCGGTGACGAACTGTTCGCCCATCAGGCGCATGGCCATGTCGACGCCCTTGCGGATCATCGGCTCGCCGCTCTTGCCGATGATGCGGCTCAGGGACGAGGTGAGGCCGGCTTCATTGTGGGTGGCGACCAGTTTGCCGGTCAGCAGCAGGCCCCAGGTGGCGGCGTTGACGAACAGCGACGGGCTGTTGCCCAAGTGCGGCTGCCAGTTGCCGGTGCTGATCTTGTCGCGGATCAGCGCGTCGCGGGTGCCCTTGTCCGGGATGCGCAGCAGCGCTTCGGCCAGGCACATCAGGGCAACGCCTTCCTGGGACGACAGGGAAAACTCTTGCAGCAGGCCCTGGACAATCCCGGCACGGCCGCCGGCGCTCTTCTGGTTACGCAGTTTTTCGGCAATCGAGGCGGCGAGCTTGTTGGTGGCTTCGGCCATCGGCGCCGGCAGGCGGGCCTGTTCGATCAGCATCGGCACCACTTCCGGCTCGGGGCGACGGTAAGCGGCAGTGATCGACGCACGCAGCACGGATTGCGGCAGGATGCTTTCGGCGAATTCGAGGAAGCACTGGTGGGCGTGGTCGGTCTGGACCTCGCCCGCGTCGTCGGCGTCCTTGCTGCTCAAACCATTGAGTTCGGTCAGGGTTGCACCACCCTCCAGTTTCTCCAGGTAATTGAAAATCGCCTGCTTGATCAGCCAGTGAGGCGTGCGATCAATGGAGGTCGCGGCGGCCTTGAGGCGCTCGCGGGTCGGGTCGTCAAGTTTGACCCCAAGGGTGGTCGTAGCCATTTTCTTATCCTCATGGGTGCCACTACCGAGTGGCATCAGCTGGCGGCAAGATTAGCTTTGCGCATGCTGAGGTGCAACCGGGTGCAACCCATTTTCTTCATGATTTTTTCGATCGTGATCGGGAAAAAAACCGGCCTTCGACGGAATCCGCTTCGCCTTGGTGCGTTTGCTTCTGAGATCGGCTGTTCTTGCTCCGAAAAGGAGCAAAAACGAGGTGTTTTGCGCATTTAACATCAAGGTGCAACTTATTCTCGCGAAACTGGTTGCACCTTATTTGCTTTGTTGAATAGCATTCGCGCCCAAGGTGCAACCACCTCTGAGGTTTGGTTCATCGGCTGGCGGCTTTCCTGGGGAAACGTCAGTCATAAATGCGCGGCACGCAGCTACGTCTACCTACTTCCAGTGGGTGGTCGTCTGACAGACCGCCGCTACATAAAAACAAAGCCAGGGCGTCACTCTTATGAGCGTTAGTAATCCAACCCTGATCACGTTCGTGATCTACATCGCAGCAATGGTGCTGATCGGCTTCATGGCCTATCGCTCCACCAACAACCTTTCCGACTACATCCTGGGCGGTCGCAGCCTCGGTAGCGTGGTGACAGCCTTGTCGGCCGGTGCTTCCGACATGAGCGGCTGGTTGTTGATGGGCCTGCCGGGCGCGATCTACATGTCCGGCCTGTCGGAAAGCTGGATCGCCATCGGCCTGATCGTCGGTGCCTACCTCAACTGGCTGTTCGTCGCCGGTCGCCTGCGGGTCCAGACCGAGCACAACGGTGACGCCCTGACCCTGCCGGATTACTTCTCCAGCCGTTTCGAAGATAAAAGCGGCCTGCTGCGGATCATCTCCGCCGTGGTGATCCTGGTGTTCTTCACCATTTACTGCGCTTCCGGCATCGTGGCCGGTGCCCGCTTGTTCGAAAGCACTTTCGGCATGTCCTACGAGACCGCCCTTTGGGCCGGTGCCGCAGCGACCATTGCCTACACCTTCGTCGGTGGTTTCCTGGCCGTGAGCTGGACTGACACCGTACAGGCCACCCTGATGATTTTCGCGCTGATCCTCACGCCGATCATCGTGCTGCTGGCCACTGGTGGCGTCGACACCACTTTCCTGGCCATCGAAGCCAAGAACCCTGACAACTTCAACATGCTGAAAAACACCACCTTCATCGGCATCATTTCACTGATGGGCTGGGGCCTGGGTTACTTCGGCCAGCCGCATATCCTGGCGCGCTTCATGGCGGCGGATTCGGTGAAGTCGATTGCCAAGGCGCGTCGTATCTCCATGACCTGGATGATCCTGTGCCTGGGCGGCACCGTGGCGGTGGGCTTCTTCGGTATTGCCTACTTCTCGGCCCACCCGGAAGTGGCCGGTCCTGTGACTGAAAACCACGAACGTGTATTCATTGAGCTGGCCAAGCTGCTGTTCAACCCATGGATTGCCGGTGTGTTGCTGTCGGCCATCCTGGCTGCCGTGATGAGTACCCTGAGCTGCCAATTGCTGGTGTGCTCCAGCGCCCTGACCGAAGACTTCTACAAAACCTTCCTGCGCAAGACCGCCTCCCAGGTTGAGCTGGTGTGGGTCGGTCGTGCCATGGTGCTGCTGGTGGCCCTGGTCGCTATCGGCCTGGCCGCCAACCCGAACAACCGCGTACTGGGCCTGGTGAGCTACGCCTGGGCCGGTTTCGGCGCCGCGTTCGGTCCTGTGGTGCTGATCTCGGTGATCTGGAAAGGCATGACCCGCAACGGCGCACTGGCCGGTATCCTGGTCGGCGCGATCACCGTGATCGTGTGGAAACACTTTGAGCTGCTGGGCCTGTACGAAATCATCCCAGGCTTCATCTTCGCCAGCCTCGCGATCTACGTCGTGAGCAAGATGGGCGCACCGACTGCGGGTATGGTCGAGCGTTTTGATGCGGCGGAAAAAGACTACAACCTCAACAAGTAATTCGCCGGGCCTTAAGCGCCTGATGAGTTGAAAGAGAGGCCCGCTTCCTATGGATAGCGGGCCTTTTTTTGCGTGTGCTTTACGCCGACCCAGAGAGAATTCGTACGCGTTTTTGTAGGGTTTTACTGATTTGTCTGGCGCGTGCTCGGCAGAGGGCAGCCGTGATGCAGAATCGGCCCCTTACCCCTTGCAGAGAAACACCGGATGTTAGCTCCCGCCAATCAGAGTGCCTTTACCCTGTCCCTCAATGGGGAGCCCAGTGAGTTCAAGGTCCAGGGGTTCATGGGGACTGAGTTCATCAGCCTGCCTTTTCGCTTTGACCTGGAGTTGGTCAGCGAGCAACCCGACCTGGACCTTGAGAGCCTGCTGCACAGCCAGGCGTTCCTGGGGTTTGATGCCAATGGCCATGGCATTCATGGCCTGGTGTATCGGGTCGCACAAGGCGATTCGGGCAGGCGCCTTACGCGCTATCAGATCACTCTGGTGCCGCAGCTGGCTTATCTGGAGCACAGCACGCATCAGCGGATCTTCCAGAAACAAACAGTGCCCCAGATCATTGCGCAGGTATTGGAAGCCCAGGCAATCAAGGCTGATGCCTTCGCGTTTCATCTGAGCGGCAAGTACCCCGAGTGTGAGTATTGTGTTCAGTTCGGCGAAACCGATCTGGAGTTCATTCAACGCTTGTGTGTCGAATGGGGCATTCACTATCACTTCCAGCACAGCCCCGAGCGCCACCTGTTGGTGTTTGGCGACGACCAGAGTGTGTTCGCGCAGCCGGATCACGTCACGCCGTATTCACCCGGCTCCGGGATGGTGGCCGATGGGCCTGCGATCAAGCGCTTTATTCTGCGGCTGAAGACCCGCACCAGTGAGGTGAATCTGCGGGACTACGACTTCAAAAAGCCGAACCTGACGTTGGAAAGCGCAGTCTCCAGCAAGCAGCAACCGACTCTGAACGAACAGCGTTACCCAGGGCACTTCGTGGATCGTGAGCGCGGCAAGTACCTGGCGCAACGCATGTTGGAGCGTCATCGCAGCGATTACTGCCAGGCCAGCGGCCATAGCGACCAGCCGGCGTTGGTCACCGGACAGTTCCTGAAGATGGCTGGGCACCCGCGCCAGGAGTGGAATGATTTGTGGCTGGTCACTCAGTTGCACCATACAGGGCGGCAGCCTCAGGTGCTTGAGGAATCTGCCCCTGAAGGGTACGGCGATGAATCCTCCCAAGGCTACAGCAATGAATTTGTCGTAACGCCCTGGGACGTGCTGTTTCGAACACCGCTCCTGATGTCGCGGCCGCCCATATCGGGTTACCAGAACGCAGTGGTAACGGGGCCAGCCGACAGTGAAATCCATTGTGACGAGTACGGCCGGGTCAAGGTGCAGTTTGCCTGGGACCGCAACGGTGAACGCAACGATCAGTCCAGCTGCTGGCTGAGGGTTGCCAGCGGTTGGGCTCATGATCGTTACGGTTCGGTGTTGATTCCGCGGGTCGGTATGGAGGTCCTGGTGGGCTTCGTCAATGGCGACCCGGATATGCCATTGGTGATGGGTTGCCTGCCTAATGCGGCAACACAGGTGCCCCTTGATTTGCCGGCGGACAAGACCCGAAGCATCTTGCGCAGCCAGAGCAGCCCTGGGGGTGGTGGCTACAACGAGCTACGCATCGAGGATCGCAAGGGGGCCGAGGAAATCTATCTGCGTGCCCAGCGGGATTGGACGCAACATGTGCTGCATGACCATCGGGTGACGGTGGACGGCGAATCGCACCATGAAGTGCAGGGCGAGGAACAGCGGATAAATCATGGCAACCGCCTGACCGACCTCAAGCAGGACGACCATCTGGTGGTGGGCGGTTCGCAGCAGGTCCGGGCCGGGCAGACCATCCAGATAGGCGCAGGACAAAGCATCGTCATCGACGCAGGCGCGACCGTCACGATTCAGGCGGGTGGGCAGTCGATCACCCTGTCTGCCGGTGGCATTTTCAGCAGCGTGCCGATCCAGCCTGGCGGGGCGCCCGCTGCAGTAGCGGCGCCGTTGATGCCGGGGGTGAAGGAAAAATTGTTGGCAGTGATCCCGGCTCCGCTGTCCCGTGTGCAGGTCGCCAGCCTGAAACGCAGTGCACCGTTTTGCGAAGAGTGCGAACGATGCAGGAACGGCCAGTGCAATCTCACCTGACCTCCACCCAGAAGGACTCTACGTCGATGCTTCAACCCTTGCTTGCTGGTGAAAAGATCTTCGCAGTACTCGGCGCTGCCAGCGACGCCCAGCCCTTGAATGCGTGGCGAACGCTGGCCGGCGGAGCGCCTTTGCATCCCGTTTGGGCCAGTACGGCCTATGCGACCTGGGAGGAGGTGATGCCCCATGTAGGCATCGTCGATCCAGGTAGCGCGTTCCTGGAATGGGCTGCCGCCACAGACGCCACGGATTGGGGCTGGCTGGCCGTGTCGTCCTGCCCATTGGACGTGGTGGTCGCACACCTGCAAAGCCTGACCAAGGTGTACCTGGCCGATGGGCAAGAGGTATTTTTGCGCTTTTGGGATGGCGCGCAGTTTCTGCCGATCATTCAGCGCTGCGGTGAAGAGCTGTTGCCGGTGTTCCCGCGATACCTCATTAATGGCCAATCGCTGACTGTTGCGACTGGCCCGGTCACTGCCGCCAAAGCCAGCCCATGGTGGCGAGTGCCGGTACCTTTGCTGGAGCACTTGGCGGAGCAATCGCCGCAAACCCTGGTCGGTAACCTGTTGCAGTGGCTCGAAGAGCAGCGACCCGACCTCTACACCGCTTTTGCGCCGGCGACCTTGCAACACAAGGTCGCCTACTTTGCGCGTCGATCGGGTATCAGCCATGAAGCGCTGGCTGATTACCTGGCCTCAGAGCTGAGTTGAGCCCAGCGCCTGCTGCAAATCCTCGATCAGGTCTTCAATGGCCTCGATGCCCACCGACAGGCGAATCATCTCGGGCTTTACGCCGGCCTTGGCCTGTTCTTGCTCGTTCATCTGCCGGTGGGTGGTGGAGGCCGGGTGGCAGGCCAGGGATTTGGCATCGCCGATGTTCACCAGGCGCTTGAAGATGCGCAGTGCGTCATAGAAGCGCACGCCGGCCTCATAGCCGCCCTTCAAGCCAAATGAAAGGATTGCTGACGGTTTGCCTTGCAAGTACTTCCGCGCCAGTTCGTGGTGCGGGTGGTCCGGCAGGCCTGCGTAGCTGACCCACTCTACCTCGGCATGGCCTTGCAGGAACTGTGCGACCTTCAGGGCGTTTTCAGTATGGCGCTCCATGCGCAGGGCCAGGGTTTCCAGGCCTTGCAGCAGCAGGAAGGCGTTCATCGGGGCCAGTGCTGCGCCGGTGTTGCGCAGTGGAACGGTGCGGGCGCGAGCGATGAAGGCGGCCGGGCCGAATTTCTCGGTGTAGACCACGCCGTGATAGGCGGGCTCGGGGTTGTTGAGCCCGGGGAATTTCTGCGGGTAGTCGGTCCAGGGGAAGTTGCCGCTGTCGACGATCACGCCGCCCAGGGAGTTGCCGTGGCCGCCGATGTACTTGGTCACCGAGTGCACCACGATATCGGCGCCGAACCGGATGGGTTTGCACAGGATCGGCGTGGCCACGGTGTTATCCACCACCAGCGGCACGCCGCGCGCGTGGGCGACGTTGGCCAGGGCTTCCAGGTCGACGATGTTGCCCGCCGGGTTGCCGATGC
This sequence comes from Pseudomonas extremorientalis, assembly GCF_024584605.1. Lineage (NCBI taxonomy): Bacteria > Pseudomonadati > Pseudomonadota > Gammaproteobacteria > Pseudomonadales > Pseudomonadaceae > Pseudomonas > Pseudomonas extremorientalis. The sequence continues at coordinate 551,515 of NZ_CP089519.1, forward strand.
TTTCGCAGTACACCAGCTTGGTGTTGTCGTCGATCAGCTCGGCGATGGCTTCGGCGCAGTCATCCTGGGCAAAGCGAACATCGACGCCGAAGCTGGGCAGCAAGTGCGCGAACAAGGTGTAGGTGCCGCCGTAGAGTTGCGGGGTGGTGACGATATTGTCCCCGGCGCGGGTGAGCGTCTGGATCGCGTAGTGGATCGCCGCGCTGCCGGCCGACACCGCCAGGCCTGCGATACCGCCTTCGAGCGCGGCGATGCGTTGCTCCAGCACGTCGTTGGTGGGGTTCATGATCCGCGTGTAGATATTGCCGGGCACGTCCAGGTTGAACAGGTCGGCGCCGTGCTGGGCGTTGTCGAATTCGAAGGCAACATTCTGGTAGATCGGCACAGCAACAGCCTTGGTGGTCGGGTCCGACTTGAAGCCGTGGTGCAGTGCGATGGTGGCGTCTTTCATGAGGGTGATGGACCTCCCTGGAGTGTGGATCGCCACAATAAGTCCGAGTCATCATTGATATTTAGACTTTTTTCAGGTGAAAGCCTGTCTTTTCGATATAAGCACCGCCCGGCACGTTGCCCTGCACCAACGCTTGCGTAAAAGGTAAACTTCGCCCCCTGCGCAGGAGCAACCATGAATTATCGTCACGCCTTTCACGCCGGCAACCACGCCGATGTCTTCAAACACCTGACCTTGACCCGCCTCATTGCCCTGATGTCGCGCAAGGAGCAGCCGTTCGCCTACCTTGACACCCATGCCGGGATCGGTCTGTACGACCTGCAGGGCGACCAGGCCAACCGCACCGGTGAATACCTGGAAGGCATCGCCCGCCTGTGGGGCGCAAGCGACCTGCCGCCGTTGACCGCCGATTACATGCGCGTGCTGCATGAGATGAACCCGGATGGCGAGTTGCGCTACTACCCTGGTTCGCCCGAGCTGGCGCGGCGCCTGACGCGCCCTCAGGACCGCGTGCTGCTCAATGAGAAACACCCGGAAGACGGCGTGTTGCTCAAGGACAACATGAAGGGCGACCGCCGCGTCAAAGTGCACCTGGGCGAAGGTTGGCACGTACCGCGTGCGCTGTTGCCGGTGCCGGAAAAGCGCGCGCTGATGCTGATCGACCCGCCGTTCGAAAAGCTCGACGAGATGCAACGCTGCGCCGCCTCCCTCAAGGAAGCCGTGGGCCGCATGCGCCAGACCGTCGCGGCCATCTGGTACCCGGTGAAGGACCAGCGCATGTTGCGTCGTTTCTACCAGGACCTGGCCGGCACCGGCGCGCCGAAGTTGCTGCGAGTGGAGTTACTGGTGCATCCGCTGGACACCCCCAACACCCTGACTGGCTCGGGCCTGGCCATCGCCAACCCGCCGTGGGGGCTGGAAGAGGAGCTGCGTGAGCTGCTGCCGTGGCTGTCCAGGAAGCTTGGGCAGACCCAGGGCGGATGGCAGATGGATTGGCTCATCGCTGAGTAACCACGCCTGGTTAGAAACAATGTGGCAGGGGGCAAGCCCTAATGCCGGTCAGTTAAGGGACAGAACGGGCAACCAGTCACCTGTGGCGAGCGGGCTTGCCCCGCGTTGGGCTGCGAAGCAGCCCCAAAACATAGCCCCGGAGCTGTCTGGCACACTGCAGTGCTCTTATTGGGGCTGCTGCGCAGCCCAACGCGGGGCGAGCCCGCTCGCCACAGTTACAGTGTTCCTCCTTAACTGACTGGCATTAGGGCAAGCCCCCTCCCACATTTTACCCGTGTCGGCTTTAGATCGGGCAGGTCACACCGGTGCCACCAATCCCGCAATAGCCCTGTGGATTCTTCGCCAGGTACTGCTGGTGATACGCCTCGGCGAAGTACACCGTCGGTGCCTCTTCGATTTCGGTGGTAATCGCACCCAGGCCGGCCTTGGTCAGTTCGGCTTGATACGCCTTGGCGCTGGCCTGCGCCGCCGCCAGTTGTTCCGGCGTGGTGGCATAAATCACTGAGCGGTACTGGCTGCCGATGTCATTGCCCTGGCGCATGCCCTGGGTGGGGTTGTGCAGTTCCCAGAACATTTTCAACAAGTCTTCGTATTTCACTTTGGCCTGGTCATACACCACCAGCACCACTTCGCTGTGGCCGGTCAGGCCCGAGCAGACTTCTTCATAGGTCGGGTTGGGCGTGTAGCCACCGGCGTAACCGACCACAGTGCTGACCACGCCATCGCGCTGCCAGAACCGACGCTCGGCACCCCAGAAGCAGCCCAGGCCGAAGATTGCAAAGCCGACGTCATCGAGGAACGGTCCGAGCAGCGGGTTGCCATTGACGAAGTGCGTCTCCGGCAATGCCATCGGGGTTTCACGGCCAGGCAGAGCTTGTTCTTGAGTAGGCAGCACGTTTTTGTTCACCAGAATTTCCGAGCGCAAGACCATGATCAGTCCTCTCGTCAGGTTGAGTTAGCAATAAAGATTGAGACCGCCAGTGTGCCCGAGTGTTACAGCGCTGTCAGGCGATAGGGCCGCGCGGGTAGCGTTTCAGCATCGCCAGCAGCTCGGCGCCGGGGATCGGCCGGTCGAACAGGTAGCCCTGGCCCACATCGCAACGGTGCCGGCGCAGAAACGCCAGTTGCTCGGCGGTTTCGATGCCCTCGGCCACCACCTTGAGCTTGAGGTTGTGGGCCATGGCGATCACCGCCGAGGTGATTTCCATGTCGTCCTGGTTGTCCGGGATTTCGTGGATGAAGCTGCGGTCGATCTTGATGATGTCGATAGGGAATTTTTTCAAGTAACTCAACGACGAGTAACCGGTGCCGAAGTCGTCCATGGCCAGGGTCAGGCCGAAGCTCTTCAATTGATCAAGCTGCAGGCGCGTGTCTTCGGTGGCTTCCAGTAGCAGGCCTTCGGTCAGTTCCAGCTCCAGCAGGTTGGCCGGCAGTTTTTCTTCCTTGAGGATCGTGGCGATCGAGGCCACAAGGTCCGGATCGGAAAACTGCTTGGGTGACAGGTTGATCGCCACCTGCAAGTTGCCCATGCCAGCGGCGGTCAACTGACGGCTCATGCGACAGGCCTGGCGCGCGATCCATTTGCCGATGGGGATAATCAGGCCGGTTTCTTCAGCCACGCTGATGAATTGGTCAGGGCGGATCATGCCTTTTTCCGGATGGTTCCAGCGCAATAGCGCTTCCATGCCCAGCAGACGGCCACTGCGCAGGCACAGCTTGGGCTGGTAGAACACGTCCAGCTCGTTCTGGGTGAGGGCGCGGCGCAGGTTGTTCTCGACGAACAGCTTGTAGCTGGCCTCGGCATTCAGCGCTTCGGTAAAGATCTGCACCTGATGTTTGCCGTTGGCCTTGGCCTTGTGCAGGGCGAGGCCGGCGTTACGCATCAGGGTCTGCGGGTCGCGGCCATGCAGTGGCGCGCAGGCCAGGCCCACGGAGCCGGTGACGCTGATCAACTGGTTGTCGACGAACATCGGCTTGTCGAGGGTCGCGAGCAATTGGCTGGCCACCAACTGGCCACTTTCCAGGTCGGTGTCGTCGAGCAGCACCGCAAACTCGTTGCTGGCAAAGCGCGCCAGGCTGCCACCGGTGCTCAGGCTGTTGCGCAGGCGCCGGGCCAGGCTGATCAGCAGCTTGTCTCCGGTCTGGTGGCCTAGGCTGTCGTTGATGCGCTTGAAGTTGTCGATGTCCACCAGCAGCAGGCTGATCGGGCTGTCGCTGTCACGGGCGAAGCGTTCATCGAGGTTGCGGATGAACGCCGGGCGATTGCCCAGGTTGGTCAGGTTGTCCGTGTAGGCCAGGCGCTCGATACGCTGCTGGGCCAGCTTGGTCTGGGTAATGTCTTCGTAGATGCCGATGTAGTGCGTCAGCTCACGGTTGTCGCCATACACCTTGGAAATCGACAGCTGGCCCCAGTAGGGCTCCAGGTTCTTGCGCCGGCTCTTGAATTCGCCCTGCCAGCTGTTGCTTTTGGCCAGGCTCGAGGGAGCGTCGAACAGCAATTCGCTGAGGTTCTCCAGCGCCGGCAATTGGGCCAGGCGGTGGCCGTGGACCTCTTCGGCGCTGTACTGGGTGATTGCAGTAAAGCTTGGGTTGACGTACTCCACTACACCATCGCAGTTGACCAGCAGAAAGGCGTTGGCGCTTTGTTCCACGGCACGCTGGAACAGGTGCAGGGCGCTGGTGGCGGTGCGGCGATTGTGGTTGTTGATCACCTGGGCGAACTGGTCGGCCAGCTCGCCGGCAAAGGCAATTTCATCGGCCTGCCAGGCGCGGGTGCTGCCGCTTTGCTCCAGGCACAGCACGCCCACCACATGGCCATCGACGCGAATGCTCGCGTCAAGCATCGCGTGGATGTCTTTGTCGCGCAGGCTGTCGGCCATTTCTCGGGTGCGCGGGTCGCGCAGTGCGTTGGTGGCGTCGATGGCCCGGCTGGAGTGCAAGGCTTCCAGGTAGTCCGGGAAGCAGCTGGCGTCGATAGGCTCGGGCAAGTGATGCTGCCCGTCTGCGCGGTGGTAGGCGGAGATCGGCACCAGGCGCTGGCCTTCAAGGTTCCAGATGCTGGCGCAGTCGATCTGGTAGATATCGCAGGCGCTGCGGGTGATCAGCTCGGCGGCTTCCTGCAGCGAATTGTTAGTGGTGTAGCGCTGGCGGGCCAGCAGCAGGATCAACTCCTGTTGGGCGCGCACCCGCTCAAGGTGCTGCAACTGTTCCTGCTGGGCCCGCTGGTTGAGTTCCAGAGCGATCTGCAGGCGGCTGTTCTGGTTCTCCAGGTCTGCCGTGGGCACGGCAGTGGGGATTTCACTGAACAGGCCGTCGACCACCATCAGGTAGCCGCGCAGCAGGTGGCGATTGTGTTGTTTGTAGGCTTCGCCCATTTCCAGCAGGCTCAGCGGGCCGTCGCTGGTGTGCAGGGTATAGCGCACCAGGTAGTGCGGGCTCTGGTTCAGTTGCTGCTGGATGATGTCATGCAGTTGATAGCGCGCCTGAGGCTCCATCAGGCTGGCGTACGGGGTGCCGATCAGCGCGCACAGCTCGACCGCCGGCAGGCCGAATTGGCGCTCGCAATTGGGGTCGAGGTAAAGCAGGGCCCAGCTTGCCTCATTAAGCCGCTCGAAACGCAGCATACCGAGGCGCGAAGGCACCGGTAACTGCGTCACTACCTCGGCCGCCATTCGGGCGACATCGGGCTGGCTTTTCATGGGGGAGACTCACTTGAAATAACGCGCACGGCGCCGGGCTCACGCCCTCTTTTCTGTTGCCTGCGGCAAGGTTGCATCATGCGGCGCGGGCTGACAAGAGAGGATGAAGGCTAAGTGCTATAACGGGGTTATCGGCTGCGGAAGGGATTTCTGCAATCGAGGTGATGGAAGGTGTACAAACCTGTCTTGTATGTCCAGTTTCCTGCCTGAAAGCCGGCAAAAAAAGCCCCGCCAAGTGGCGGGGTTGAGGTACGAGCGTGGCGCTCGAAAATCGATACAGCCAGGCCTCCTCAGTGAAGAGGAGGCCGTGACGGTTTACAGCAAGATCGTGCGGATATCGTTCAGCACTTGGCCCAGACGCTGGGTGAAGCGCGCAGCGGCGGCGCCGTTGATCACACGGTGATCGTAGGACAGCGACAGCGGCAGCATCAGCTTCGGCTGGAACGCTTTACCGTCCCAGACCGGCTGGATAGTCGCCTTGGACACACCCAGGATCGCCACTTCCGGCGCGTTGACGATTGGCGTAAAGCCAGTACCGCCAATGTGACCGAGGCTGGAGATGGTGAAGCATGCGCCCTGCATGTCGTCCGGGGTGAGCTTCTTGTCGCGGGCCTTGGCAGCCAGCGCGGCGGCTTCGGCTGCGAGTTGCAGCAGGCTCTTCTGGTCGACGTTCTTGATCACCGGTACCAGCAGGCCATCCGGGGTGTCCACCGCGAAACCGATGTGCACGTACTTCTTGCGGATGATCGCCTTGCCGCTTGGCGCCAGCGAACTGTTGAAGTCCGGCAGCTCCTTGAGCAGGTAGGCACAGGCCTTGAGCAGCAGCGGCAGCACGGTCAGTTTCACGCCGGCTTTTTCGGCCACGGCTTTCTGCGCAACGCGGAAAGCTTCCAGGTCGGTGATGTCGGCCTGGTCGAACTGCGTCACGTGCGGGATGTTCAGCCAGCTGGCGTGCAGGCCGGCCGCGCCGATTTGCATCAGGCGGGTCATCGGCACTTCTTCGACTTCGCCGAAGCGGCTGAAGTCCACGGTGCGGATCGGCGGAATGCCCGAACCACCGGTAGCGCCACCAGCAGCTGGCGCTTCCTTGGCTTTCTGCATCATGGCCTTGACGTAAACCTGCACGTCTTCCTTCAACACGCGACCGTGAGGGCCAGTGGCCGCCACAGCGCTCAGCTCAACGCCGAACTCACGGGCCAGTTGACGCACGGCGGGGCCGGCGTGAACCTTGGCACCGCTTGGCGCAGGTGCGGCAGCAGCAGCGGCCGGAGCGGCCTCGACTTTTGCAGCAGGTGCAGGCGCAGGTGCAGCGGCAGCCGGTGCGGCTTCAGCCTTGGCGGCTGGAGCAGCGGCCGGGGCTGGGGCGGCGGCAGGCGCAGCGCCTTGTACTTTCAGCTTGAGGATGAAGTCACCGGCGCCGACTTCGTCTTCCAGCTTGACCGCAATGCTTTCCACCACGCCGGCAGCCGGCGAAGGGATTTCCATGGAGGCTTTGTCGGACTCCAGGGTGATCAGCGACTGGTCGGCTTCGACGGTGTCGCCGACCTTGACCAGCAGCTCGATGATCTTGGCCTTGCCCGACGAACCGATGTCCGGGACGTGAATGTCCTGGACAGTGGCGGCGGCAGGTGCGGCAGCCGCAGCGGCAGGCGCTTCGGCAGGTTTTTCAGCAGCAGGCGCAGGTGCAGCGGCGGCAGCAGGGGCCGCCGGCGCAGGGGCCGCATCAGCGGCACCTTCGATTTCCAGCTCCAGCAGTTCGTCGCCTTCTTTCAGGCGGTCGCCCAGCTTCACTTTCAGGCTCTTGACCACGCCGGCCTTGGGAGCAGGGATTTCCATGCTCGCCTTGTCCGATTCCAGGGTCAGGATGCTCTGGTCGGCTTCGACGGTGTCGCCGACCTTCACAAACAGCTCGATTACTTCACCTTCACCGCTGCCGATGTCAGGTACGCGAATGAGTTCGCTCACAAAAAGTCTCCTCAGCAGTCCAGTGGGTTGCGTTTTTCCGGGTTGATCCCGAACTTGACGATAGCGTCAGCCACCACCTTCGGTTCGATCTCACCACGGTCAGCCAAGGCTTCCAGGGCTGCCAACACCACGAAGTGACGGTCAACTTCGAAGAAGTGACGCAGCTTCTTGCGGCTGTCACTGCGGCCGAAACCGTCGGTGCCCAGGACTTTGAATTCCTTGGACGGGACCCACTGGCGAATTTGTTCAGCAAACAGTTTCATGTAGTCGGTCGAAGCGATCACCGGGCCTTTACGGCCGGTCAGGCACTCTTCAACGAAGGTGCGCTGTGGCTTCTGGCCAGGGTGCAGGCGGTTGTGACGCTCTACGGCCAGGCCATCGCGACGCAGTTCGTTGAAGCTGGTCACGCTCCATACGTCGGCGCCGACGTTGAACTCGTCACGCAGGATCTTGGCCGCTTCACGCACTTCGCGCAGGATGGTGCCGGAGCCCATCAGTTGTACGTGGTGCGCTGCTTCCTTGGTGTCTTCTTCGAGCAGGTACATGCCCTTGATGATGCCTTCTTCCACGCCGGCCGGCATGGCTGGCTGCTGGTAGGACTCGTTCATCACGGTGATGTAGTAGAAAACGTCCTGCTGCTCTTCGGTCATCTTCTTCATGCCGTCCTGGATGATCACCGCCAGCTCGTAGCCGTAGGTTGGATCAAAGGTGCGGCAGTTCGGGATGGTGGCAGCCAGGATGTGGCTGTGACCGTCTTCGTGTTGCAGGCCTTCGCCGTTCAGCGTGGTACGACCGGCGGTGCCGCCGATCAGGAAGCCACGGGTACGGCTGTCGCCTGCTGCCCAGGCCAGGTCGCCGATACGCTGGAAGCCGAACATCGAGTAGAAGATGTAGAACGGCAGCATCGGCTGGTTGTGGCTGGAGTACGAAGTACCGGCAGCGATGAAGGAGCTCATTGCGCCCGCTTCGTTGATGCCTTCTTCGAGGATCTGGCCCTTCTTGTCTTCCTTGTAGAACATCACCTGGTCTTTATCGACTGGCTCGTAGAGCTGGCCGACGGAGGAGTAGATGCCCAACTGACGGAACATGCCTTCCATACCGAAGGTACGGGCTTCGTCCGGAATGATCGGGACGATGCGCGGGCCGATGTCCTTGTCCTTGACCAGCTGCGCGAGGATCCGCACGAAGGCCATGGTGGTGGAGATTTCACGGTCGCCCGAGCCGTCAAGGATAGCCTTGAGGGTGCTCAGGTCCGGCGTCGGTACGCTGAAGCTGTTGGCGCGACGCTGTGGCACGAAACCACCCAGTGCGGCGCGGCGCTCGGCCAGGTAGCGGGCTTCGGCGCTGTTCGGCTCCGGCTTGAAGAACGGCAGGTTTTCCAGTTCTTCGTCCTTGACCGGGATGTCGAAGCGGTCGCGGAACAACTTCAGGCTGTCGACATCGACTTTCTTGGTGTTGTGCGCGGTGTTCTTCGCTTCGCCGGCACCGGTGCCATAACCCTTGATGGTCTTGGCCAGGATGACAGTCGGTTGTTCTTTGTGGTTGACCGCTTCGTGGTAGGCCGCATAGACCTTGTACGGGTCGTGGCCGCCACGGTTGAGTTTCCAGATCTCGTCGTCGGACAGGTCGGCAACCATCGCCTTGAGTTCAGGCGTGTTGAAGAAGTGTTCGCGGACGAACGCGCCGTCCTTGGCCTTGTAGTTCTGGTACTCGCCGTCGATGACTTCGTCCATGCGACGTTGCAGGATACCGTCGACGTCCTTGGCCAGCAGTGGGTCCCAGAAACGGCCCCAGATGACTTTGGTCACGTTCCACTGGGCGCCGCGGAATACGCCTTCGAGTTCCTGGATGATCTTGCCGTTGCCGCGAACCGGGCCGTCGAGGCGCTGCAGGTTGCAGTTGATGACGAAGATCAGGTTGTCCAGCTTCTCGCGGCCGGCCAGGGAGATGGCGCCCAGGGATTCCGGCTCGTCGCACTCGCCGTCGCCCAGGAAGCACCAGACTTTCTGCTTTCCTTCAGGGATGAAGCCACGGGCTTCCAGGTACTTCATGAAGCGTGCCTGGTAGATCGCCTGGATCGGGCCCAGGCCCATGGAAACGGTCGGGAACTGCCAGAACTCAGGCATCAGCCAAGGGTGCGGGTACGACGACAGGCCGTTACCGTCCACTTCCTGGCGGAAGTTGTTCATGTGTTCTTCGCTGATGCGGCCTTCCATGAACGCACGGGCGTAGACGCCTGGCGAGGTGTGGCCCTGGAAGTAGATCAGGTCGCCGCCGTGTTCGTCGGTCGGGGCCTGGAAGAAGTAGTTGAAGCCGATGTCATACAGGGTTGCGCTGGAAGCGAAGCTGGAGATGTGACCGCCCAGGTCCGAATCTTTCAAGTTCGTGCGCATTACCATCGCCATGGCGTTCCAACGTACCAGCGAGCGAATGCGGCGTTCCATGAACAGGTCGCCAGGCATGCGTGCTTCGTGGGTAACGGGGATGGTGTTGCGGTATGGCGTAGTGATGGCGTAAGGCAGTTGCGAGCCGCTGCGGGTCGCGAGTTCGCCCATACGGGTCATCAGGTAGTGAGCACGGTCTTCGCCTTCTTTGTCGAGAACCGATTCCAGGGCGTCCAGCCATTCCTGGGTTTCGACGGGATCGAGGTCTTGCATGGCTTGCTCCAGGGCGGAAAGGCTACCAGAATCGGTTGCCTGAAGTTTGCGACTGGCCTTGTGGGCAGACGACATAAATTCTTGGATGGCCGAAGGTTGCTTCGGCGTCCTGTAGTTTTACTACAAATCGTCGGCCATTTCAGCCTTTCGAATGTATATACGAGTAGTAAAACTACACAAGACTGAGCGTATGGCTCGGTCTGGCTGGTGAGCATAATCGTTATTGTTGATCTTTTGCGAACAAGAAAAGGTGAAAGCTTGATGTTGGCTGCCAAAATGAAATTAATTTCAGCTATTTCTAACCTTTGTTCGACAGTCCTTCATAGAGCGTGGTCCTTGCGTTCACAACACGTAGCCAATTACACGCCGATCAAGGATAGACCATGAGCCTTCCAACACTGGCCCAACTACCGGCCATTCTCTTGCCAAAAGCCCAGCGGGCCGAGCAGTCATTTCGTGACGCAGTGGCCGCGCTGGACGACGATCATGGACTTTCTGCGTGGACGCCGCAACGGTGGGCCGACTTCGCCCGCGTGTGCGCCGCCAGTGATTTCGTCATTGAACAGAGTGTTCGTGACCCTTTGATGTTGCTCGAACTGGTCGCCTGGGGCGAATTGGACCGGGGTTTTGCGCCCGGCGAGCTGTGCGGGCAGATTGCTGGCGCCGTGCAACAAGTCGAAACAGAAGATGAACTCGGCCGTGTGCTGCGTCGCCAGCGCACGCGCCAGCAAGTGCGCATCATCTGGCGCGACCTGACCCGCCAGGCCGACCTGGTGCAAACCTGCCGCGACCTTTCCGACATGGCCGACGCCTGCATCGACCAGGCCTACCAGTGGCTGTACCAACGCCACTGCGTACAGTTCGGCACGCCCACCGGGCGGCGCAGCGGCGAGCCGCAGCACATGGTGATCCTCGGCATGGGCAAGCTCGGTGCGGTGGAGTTGAACCTGTCGTCGGATATCGACTTGATCTTCGCCTACCCGGAAGGTGGCGAGACGGTGGGTGTGAAGCGCGCCCTGGATAACCAGGAGTTTTTTATCCGCCTTGGTCAGAAACTGATCAAGGCCCTCGACCCGATCACCGTTGACGGCTTTGTGTTTCGCGTCGACATGCGCCTGCGTCCCTACGGCTCGGCCGGTGCGCTGGTACTGAGCTTCAACGCGCTGGAGCAGTATTACCAGGATCAGGGCCGTGACTGGGAACGCTACGCCATGATCAAGGCGCGGGTCGTGGCCGGCGACCAGGTGGCCGGTGCACAACTGCTCGACATGCTGCGGCCGTTCGTCTATCGCCGCTACCTGGACTTCTCCGCCATCGAAGCGCTGCGCACGATGAAGCAGTTGATTCAGCAGGAAGTACGGCGCAAAGGCATGGCCGACAACATCAAGCTGGGCTCGGGCGGCATCCGCGAAGTGGAGTTTATCGCCCAGGCGTTCCAGTTGATCCACGGCGGCCGCGACCTGAGCCTGCAACAGCGCCCGCTGCTCAAGGTGCTCGGCACCCTGGAAGGCCAGGGTTACCTGCCGCCGGCGGTGATTGCCGAATTGCGCAATGGCTACGAATTCCTGCGTTACACCGAGCACGCGATCCAGGCGATTGCCGATCGCCAGACACAAATGCTTCCGGACAGCCCCGAAGACCAGGCGCGCATTGCTTTTATGTTGGGCTTTGCCGATTGGGACGCTTTCCACGAGCGCCTGATGTACTGGCGCGGTCGGGTGGACTGGCACTTCCGCCAGGTGATCGCCGATCCGGATGAAGAAGAGGGCGAAGAAAGCGAGTTGGTGGTGGGCGGTGAGTGGTTGCCGCTTTGGGAGGAATCCCAGGATGAAGAGGCGGCCTGCCGTCAGTTGGCCGAAGGTGGTTTTACCGACGCGGCCAAGGCGCTCAAGGCGTTGGCCGGCCTGCGCAACAGCCCGCAACTGCGTGCCATGCAGCGTTTGGGGCGCGAACGGTTGGATGCTTTTATACCGCGCCTGCTTGCCCAGGCGGTCGAGCACGCCAACCCGGACCTGGTGCTGGAGCGCGTGTTGCCGCTGGTGGAAGCCGTCGCCCGGCGTTCCGCTTATCTGGTGCTGCTCACGGAAAACCCCGATGCCCTGCGCCGCCTGCTGACCCTGTGCGCCGCCAGTCCATGGATCGCCGAGCAGATCACCCGTTTCCCGCTGTTGCTCGACGAATTGCTCAACGAAGGCCGCCTGTTCAAGCCACCGCTGGCGCCGGAACTGGCCGCCGAACTGCGCGAGCGTCTTACACGCATCCCCGAAGATGACCTTGAGCAACAGATGGAAGCCCTGCGGCACTTCAAGCTGGCCCACCGCCTGCGCGTGGCGGCCTCGGAGATCGCCGGCAGCCTGCCGCTGATGAAAGTCAGCGACTACCTGACCTGGCTCGCCGAGGCCATCCTCGAACAAGTGCTGGCCCTGGCCTGGCGCCAGACCGTGGCGCGCCATGGCTCGCCGCAGCGGTTGGACGGCACCCTGTGCGATCCTGGGTTTATCATTGTCGGTTATGGGAAAGTCGGCGGTATAGAACTGGGGCATGGTTCGGACCTGGACCTGGTGTTTATCCACGACGGTGATCCCCAGGCGGAAACCGATGGCGCCAAGCCTATCGACGGTGCGCAGTTCTTCACGCGCCTGGGCCAGCGCATCATCCACCTGCTGACCACCCAGACCAACTCGGGCCAGTTGTATGAAGTGGACATGCGCCTGCGACCTTCCGGCGCATCCGGTTTGTTGGTGAGTTCGCTGGGGGCGTTTGAGCGCTATCAACAAAATGAAGCCTGGACCTGGGAGCATCAGGCCCTGATCCGTGCGCGGGTGCTGGTGGGCAGCCAGGATGTGGGCCAGGCGTTCGAGCGGGTACGGGCTAAGGTATTGGGGCAGGAGCGGGACCTGGCGAAGCTGCGCCAGGAGGTCAGCGAGATGCGCGCCAAGATGCGTGACAACCTGGGTACCAAGGGCACGGCGGCCGGCACCGGCGCCAATGCCTTCGAAGCCACGGCGCTGTTCGACCTCAAGCAGGACGCCGGAGGTATCGTCGATATTGAATTTATGGTGCAATACGCGGCTTTGGCGTGGTCTGCGCAACATCCATCGTTGCTGCGCTACACCGACAATATCCGCATTCTGGAAGGCCTGGAGCAGGTAGGCTTGATGCCCGCCGCCGATGCCCATCTGCTGCGTGAGGTGTATAAGGCCTACCGATCCGCCGCGCACCGCCAGGCCTTGCAGAACGAGGCCGGTACAGTGGCCGGGGATCAGTTTGCCGACGAACGGCGCCAGGTAATGCGAATCTGGCAGGCGCTGGGGCTGAGCTGAAACACTATTACGGCGGGGAGGCATAAGCCTCCCCGCATCGTTTGTGGAAACTACATGAATATTCTGATCGTTGGGCCCAGTTGGGTCGGTGACATGGTGATGGCGCAGACACTCTTCCAGTGCCTGCGCGTGCGTTACCCGGACTGCCAGATCGACGTGCTCGCCCCCGAGTGGAGCCGGCCGATCCTTGAGCGCATGCCCGAGGTGCGCAAGGCCTTGAGCTTCCCGCTCGGCCACGGTGCCCTGGAGCTGGCAACCCGCCGTCGCATCGGCAAGTCCCTGGCGGGTGAGTACGACCAGGCGATCCTGCTGCCCAACTCGCTCAAGTCGGCGCTGGTGCCGTATTTTGCCGGTATCCCCAAGCGCACCGGCTGGCGCGGCGAGTTCCGCTACGTGCTGCTCAATGACGTGCGGACGCTGGACAAAGCCCGCTACCCGCTGATGATCGAACGCTTCATGGCCCTGGCCTATGAGCCGGGTGCCGAGTTGCCCAAGCCGTATCCGCGCCCGAGCCTGCAGATCGATCCGCTGAGCCGCGACGCGGCCCTGGCCAAGTTCGGCCTGACCCTGGACCGGCCGGTGTTGGCCTTGTGCCCCGGCGCCGAGTTTGGCGAGTCCAAGCGCTGGCCGTCGGAGCATTACGCGAAGGTGGCCGAGGCGAAGATCCGCGAAGGCTGGCAGGTGTGGCTGTTCGGTTCGAAGAAGGACCATCCGGTAGGTGAAGACATTCGTCAGCGCCTGATCCCCGGCCTGCGTGAAGAGGCAGTGAACCTCAGTGGCGACACGTCCCTGGCCGAGGCCATCGACCTGCTGTCCTGCGCCGATTCGGTGGTGTCCAACGACTCCGGCCTGATGCACGTGGCCGCTGCGCTGAACCGCCCGCTGGTGGCGGTGTATGGCTCCACCTCGCCGGGCTTCACGCCGCCCTTGGCCGATCAGGTCGAAGTGGTGCGCCTGGGCCTGGAGTGCAGCCCGTGTTTTGACCGTACCTGCCGTTTCGGCCACTACAATTGCATGCGCCAGTTGTTGCCACAGCCGGTGAACGAGGCCTTGCAGCGGTTGCAGGGCTCTGCGGTCGAGGTCCGATAGTTTGCGCGTACTGGTAATCAAGACCTCATCCCTGGGCGACGTGATCCACGCCTTGCCGGCGCTGACCGACGCGGCGCGGGCGATCCCCGGCATTCAATTCGACTGGGTAGTGGAAGAAGGCTTTGCCGAGATTCCCACCTGGCACCCGGCGGTCGACAAGGTGATCCCGGTGGCGATCCGCCGCTGGCGCAAAAACATCTGGCAAACCATCAAGAGTGGCGAATGGCGGCGCTTCAAGCAGCAAGTCCAGTCGACCAAATACGATCTGGTGATCGACGCCCAGGGCCTGCTGAAAAGCGCCTGGCTGACCCGTTATGTGCGTGCGCCCGTCGCGGGTTTCGACAGAAACTCCGCCCGCGAGCCGATGGCTGCGCGTTTCTATTCGCGACGCCTCGCCGTTGCGCGAGGGCAACACGCGGTGGAGCGTCTGCGCCAGTTGTTCGCCGTGGCGCTCGGATATGACCTGCCCAAAGGCCTGGGCGACTACGGCCTGAGCACTGAAAAGCTCCTGGGCCTGCCGCCGAAAAAACCTTTTGTGCTGCTGTTGCACGGCACCACCTGGGACACCAAGCACTGGCCCGAAGCCTACTGGCGCGAGCTGGCCGAGCGCATGGGCCGCCTGGGCGTCGACGTAAAATTGCCCTGGGGTAACGCCGCCGAAAAAGCCCGTGCCGAACGCCTGGCCCAGGGCCTGCAAAACGCCGAGGTGCTGCCCAAGCTGAACCTGGCCGGTGTGGCTCGTGTATTGGCCGGCGCTCGCGCCTGTGTGGCAGTGGACACCGGTCTCGGCCACCTGGCCGCCGCGCTGGATGTGCCGACCATCTCCCTGTTCGGCCCGACCAACCCCGGCCTCACCGGTGCCTACGGCAAGCGCCAGATTCATCTGGCCAGCGACTTCCCCTGCGCGCCGTGCCTGCAAAAGCAATGTACCTATCAACCGACGGCCGACGACCTGCGTCGGTTCGACCTCAAGCGCGAGTCGCCCCTGTGCTTCACTCGCCTGAACCCAGAGCGTGTGGCAAGCCGACTGAGCACGTTGTTATTGGCTGAGGAGCTGCACTGATGCAACTGGCTTTTGTGCTGTACAAATATTTCCCCTTCGGTGGCCTGCAGCGCGACTTCATGCGCATCGCCCTGGAGTGCCAGCAGCGCGGCCATCAGATTCGTGTGTACACGCTGATCTGGGAAGGCGACATCCCGCCCGGCTTCGAAGTGCTGGTGGCGCCGGTCAAGGCGTTCTTCAACCATCGGCGCAATGAAAAGCTCAGCGCCTGGATGGCCGCAGACCTGGCCAAGCGCCCGGTTGACCGCCTGGTCGGCTTCAACAAAATGCCCAACCTGGACGTGTACTACGCCGCCGACGGTTGCTTTGAAGACAAGGCGCAAAACCTGCGCCACTCGCTGTACCGCTATTTCGGCCGCTACAAGCACTTCGCCGAGTACGAGCGCGCAGTGTTCGCCAAGGACGCCAAGACCGAAGTCCTGATGATTTCCGAAGTGCAGCAGCCGCTGTTCATCAAGCATTACGACACCCCGGTGGAGCGCTTCCACCTGCTGCCACCGGGCATTGCCCAGGACCGCCGCGCACCGCCGAATGCCGCCGAAATCCGTGAGGGTTTCCGCAAGGAATTCAACCTCGGCGACGACGAGTTGCTGCTGGTGCAGATCGGCTCGGGCTTCAAGACCAAGGGCGTCGACCGCAGCCTCAAGGCCGTGGCCGCGTTGCCGCCTGAATTGAAAAAACGCACGCGCCTGTTTGTGATCGGCCAGGACGACCCCAAGGTATTCCAACTGCAAAGCGCCACCTTGGGCTTGGGCGATAACGTGCAGTTCCTCAAGGGCCGCAGCGATATCCCGCGTTTCCTGCTGGGCGCCGACCTGTTGATTCACCCGGCGTACAACGAAAACACCGGCACCGTTTTGCTCGAAGCCCTGGTGGCCGGGTTGCCGGTGCTGGTCTCGGCAGTATGTGGGTATGCCCACTACATTACCGAGGCCGACAGTGGCCTGGTACTGGATGAGCCGTTTGAACAAGCGCAGCTCAACCAGTACCTGACGCACATGCTCACCGACACTGCACAGCGCGCGGCCTGGAGCCGCAATGGCCTGGCCTTCGCTGAGACGGCCGACCTTTACAGCATGCCGCAGCGCGCTGCGGATGTGATTCTGGCGGAGCCAAAACGATGAAGTTGATTCTTGCCGAACCGTTCAAGACATTGTGGGCCGGGCTTGATGCCTTTGCCGAAGTCGAGAAACTGCAAGGCCAGGTATTCCGTGAGCTTGCGGCGCGCCGCACGCTGCGCACCGTGGTGGATGGCCGTCCGTATTTCGTGAAGATCCACCGTGGCATCGGCTGGGGCGAAATCTTCAAGAACCTGATTACCGCCAAGCTGCCGGTGCTGGGCGCAGGCCTTGAATGGGCGGCGATTCATCGACTCCAGGCACTCGGCGTGCCGACCATGACCGGCGTGGCTTTCGGCGAGAAGGGCAGCAACCCGGCGGACCAGCATTCGTTCATCATCACCGAAGAGCTGGCGCCGACCCTCAGCCTCGAAGACGTCACGATCAATTGGGTCGCCGAACCGCCTGCGCCCGCGTTGCGTCATGCCCTCACGGCCGAGCTGGCGCGCATGGTTGGTGATATGCACCGGGGTGGCGTAAACCACCGCGACTGCTACCTGTGCCACTTCCTGCTGGACACCGCCAGGCCCATCGATGCGAACAACATCAAGCTGTCGGTGATCGACCTGCACCGCGCTCAACTGCGTGCCCATCTGCCGCTGCGCTGGCGCGACAAGGACCTGTCCGCGCTGTACTACTCGGCGCTGGATATCGGCCTCACCCGTCGCGACAAGCTGCGTTTCCTCAAGGGCTACTTCCGCCAGCCGCTGCGCCAGATCCTCGCTGAGCAATCGGCGTCCCTGAGCCTGATGCAGCGCAAGGCCGACAAGCTGTATGCGCGCAAGCTGCGTTATGGGGATGCGATCTGATGGCGGGTTGGAACCTGGAACCTGCGTACGCCAGCCTGGCGGATGATTTCGGCAACCTCGAAGCGGTCTTCGCCCTGCAGGGCGAGCGCCTGACCCGCGATCCGCTGTCGGAAGTGATCCGCGTGGAGCGTGGCGGGGTCAACTATTACGTCAAGCGCTACATCGGTGCCGGCAAAGGGCTGCGGCGCTACCTGGGCAAGCCGCGGGTCAAGTCCGAATGGCAGAACCTCAAGCGTTTCGCCAAATGGGGTATTCCCACCGCTGATGTAGTCGCCTGGGGGCTGGAGCGAAAGGGTGTGGCCTATGATCGTGGGGCGATGATCACTCGCGAGCTGCCGAAGACCGAAGACCTCTCGGTATTGGCCGAGCGCAACGATGCGCGCCTGCGCGACCCCAAGTGGGTCGACGCGGTGAGCCGTCAGCTCGCCGAATACACACGCACCATGCACGATCATCGCTTTACCCATAACGACTTGAAGTGGCGCAACCTGTTGATCGATGACCAGCAGACCCTGTACCTGATCGACTGCCCCAACGGCGATTTCTGGCGCGGGTTCTGGCTTAAGTACCGCATCACCAAAGACCTGGCCTGCCTGGACAAGGTGGCCAAGTATCACTTGTCCGCCACCCAGCGCCTGCGTTTCTACATGCAATACCGTCAGCGCCGACACCTGAGTGCAGCGGACAAACAGCGTATTCGCCACGTGGTGAAGTTTTTCGAGGGACGTGAATGAGTGATTTCCTGGCGGCTGAAGACCGGGCGCTGCTGGAGCGCAACGGCTTGGCGACGTTCGACGCCCTGTGGGCCAAACAACTGGATGCAGTGGATGAACCCAACACCAGTCGCGGCGGCTGGAGCAGCGTGTTTCGTCTGGAGCTGGACGGCCACGGTTATTATCTCAAGCGTCAGAGCAACTACCTGACGCGCAGCCTGCACCGTCCCTTTGGCGAGCCGAGTTTCTCCCGCGAGTTCCGCAATATCAGTCGTTACCGCAAGCTCGGCATCCCTGCCTTGCAGGCGGCTTTCTACGGCGAGCGCAAGGTGGGCGGCGAGCATCGCGCGATGCTGCTGACCCGTGCCCTGGACGGCTGGAATGACCTGGATTCGCTGCTGGGGCAGTGGCCTCAATTGAGCGACGCCCAGCACCACGCGATCCTGCTGGCCTGCGGTCAGCTTGCACGTCGGTTGCACAGCGTCGGCCAGGTGCATGGCTGTTTTTATCCCAAGCATATTTTTATGCAGGCCACCGGCGACGGCTATGCCGCGCAGTTGATCGACCTTGAGAAAACCCGCCCGCTGCTGTTCGGCTGGCGCGATCGGGTCAAGGACCTGGAGCCGTTGTTGCGACGTGCACCGCAGTGGTCGGATGAACAGGTACGCCAACTGTTGGCCGCCTATCTTGATCAACCGAAGGACAGCGCGCTGGTCACCAGCTGGCTGCAGAAACTGACCGCGCGCCGTAGTCACAAGGAAAACCGTTGATGCGTCTGTCCGAGCTGAAAGCCGCCGGCCGTAACCCCGAGCTGCCACTGACCCTCGAACTGGCCGATGCGGCCGGCCCGGGCCAGTTGCAACTGCTGAGCCTGTTGCGTGTGCTGCCGGGCGAGCGTTATGTGGGGGCGGCGGTCTGGCGCGGTCGTCCGGTTTTGGCCAAGTTACTGGTGGGCAGCAAGGCGGCGCGGCACTTTCAGCGTGAACTCAGCGGCGTGCGCCTGCTCGCCGAGCAAGGCCTGACCACGCCGTTGCTGCTGGCCGATGGCTTGCAGGAAGGCGAGGGCGGCTGGCTGCTGTTCGAGTTCATCGAGGGCGCCGAAAGCCTGGCCGCTGCCTGGCAGGCCGTCGAAGACCTGCCGCCGCTGGCTGACGAACAAACCGCCGTGCTGGCCGAAGCGCTGGGTGCCATTGCGCAGATGCACACCAGGGGCCTATGGCAGGAAGACCTGCACCTGGACAACCTGCTGCGCCAGGACGGCAAGCTGTACCTGATCGATGGCGCCGGGATCCGCGTCGAAGACGCGGGTAAACCGCTCTCACGCAACCGTGTGCTGGAAAACCTCGGGGTGTTTTTCGCCCAGTTGCCGAAGAATCTCGAGCCGTTTACCGAAGAGCTGCTGGTGTACTACCTGCTGAGCAACGGCGAGCACGCCCTGCCGCTGGAAGCCCTTGAGAAACAGGTGCGTAAGGTCAGTGCCTGGCGCCTCAAGGACTTCCTGAGCAAGGTCGGCCGTGAATGCACGCTGTTCAGCGTGGTGCGCGGCGCCTTTGCCTTGCGCGCGATCCGGCGGGAAGAGGAACCGGCCATGCTGCCGGTGCTGGAACAGGCTGACGCACTGCTGGACCAGGGGCATTTGTACAAGACCGGCGGCGCCGCCAGCGTGGCCAAGGTCGAGGTGGCCGGTCGGCCGCTGGTGATCAAGCGCTATAACATCAAGGGCTTCGCCCACTGGCTCAAACGCTTCTGGCGTCCGAGCCGTGCCTGGCACTCCTGGCGCGAAGGCAACCGCCTGGCGTTCCTCGGTATCGCCACGCCCAAGCCGCTGGCTGTGCTGGAAAAACGCTTCTTCTGGTTGCGCCGTCGCGCTTACCTGGTCACCGAATACCTGCCCGGCCCGGACATCATCGAGCGCTTCGCACCGTACGTTGAAAATGGTGACGCGCCGGAAAACGAACTGCAGGCGCTGGATCACCTGTTCGCCGAGCTGATCCGTGAACGCATCAGCCATGGCGATTTCAAGGGCCACAACCTGTTCTGGGACCAGGGGCGCTGGTCGCTGATCGACCTGGACGCCATGTGTCAGCACGGCTCCGAGGCGAGCTTCGCCCCGGCGTATGCCAAGGACCGGGCGCGGTTCATGCGTAACTGGCCTGAAAGCAGTGCGTTGTACCAATTGATTGATCAGCGGTTGCCTCGAGATATCAACTGATCAGAACCGATACTCCGCCCCGGCGCCTGCATACCACGAACGTCCAGGCGCCGCTTCGTAGTAGCGGTTATTGCCGTCGCCGACGATCACCGAGCCGACGTACTGGCGGTCGAGCAGGTTGTCCAGGCGCAGGGTCTGGTGGAAGGTCCAGTGTTCGACTTTCTGCTCAAAGCGGGCGCGCCAGTTGAATACGCTGTAGGCCGGGGCGGCGTGTTGGCTGTTGGTGTCTTCGACGTAGACCTGGCTGCGGTACATCCCTTCGAGGGCGGTGCTGACCCAGTCCCTTGGTTTCCAGCTCAGTTCTGCGAACAGCGTGGTTTGAGGGACTCCCGGCAGGTAGTTGCCCTTGTCGACGGCGGTGTTGCCGCTGACGAAGTCACTGTCGTAGGTGGCTTGCAGGCGGGTGTAGGCGAGGTTGGCGCTCCAGTGCTCGCTGAGCTGGCTTTCGATGCCCAGTTCGAAGCCGCGGCGCAGGGTGCGGCCGGCGTTTTGGTAACTGGTGCGGCCGTCTTTGGATTGAGCGACCACTAACTCATCTTCTGTAGTTATCTGGAATACGGCCGCATTGATCCTGGTGTTTTTCACTTGGGCCTTTAATCCCACTTCGTACTGGGTGCTCTCTGACGGTTTCAAGCCGAAGTTGAAGCCCTCCACATTGCCCGGCGCATAGGCCAATTCGGCCTGGGTTGGTGTTTCGAAGCCTTTGCCCGCGCTCACATAACCATGCAGTTCAGGCGTGAACGCATACATCACGCTCATTGACGGCGTATTTTTCTGATAGGTCTTGTTGCCGTTGGAATCGCCGTTGCTGAGGAACTGGTCGTCAACGTCCAACTGCATGGTGCTGTGCCGGACGCCGGCTTGCAGGGTCCAGCGGTCGAGGGCCCAGTTGGCCTGGATATAGGGGTCGAGACTGCGGGCGGTGTCGATTTCATCGCGGCGCAGTTGGCCTTTTACGCCGAGGGTGTTGCCGCTGTAGTTCTGGTAGCCGTGGCGACTGTCTTCGCTTTGATCGAAATCCAGGCCGGAGATGATCATTAGCTCGCCCGGTGCGCTTTCAATAGGCTGCATCCAGCGCACGCTGCCGCCATAGAACTTGCGGTCGAATTGCACCACGCCGCCGCCACGCTCGTTGGCGGGTGTGCCCTTTGGAATCGACAAATACTGAATCACACTCCGCCGCCCCGTATATCCGTTCACCTGCAGTGTCGCATCGCCGAAGTACCGCTCGTAATTCATCCCCAATTGCTGATGATCGATGCTTTTACGCGTGTTGTACGTCAGCGCGTTGGCGCTCACCGAGCGTGGGTCAGCCTTGTACGCTGCCCAGGTCTGCCCCAGCGGGTCCTGGGTGCCGTTCTGCTCCAGGCTGCTGTAGATCAGCGCCAGCTTGCTGTCGTCATCCGGCTGGACATTGAGCTTGGCGAAGGTCTGGTCGCGGCGTGCGCTGCTGTGGTCGCGGTAGCCGTTGGTGTCCATGCGCGAAGCGTCGAGCACGAAACCGGCGCCGTTGGTCGCGCCTTCGGCGTTCAGGTGGTTCTTGTTCAGGCCGTCGCTGCCCACCAGGGTCTCGGCGCCGATGCGCGGTGGGCCTTCGCCGTCGCGGGAGAACATCTGGATCACGCCGCCGGCATTGCTGCCATACAGGGTGGCGGCAGGGCCGCGCAGCACTTCGATGCGTTCGGCGGTATCGAGGTTGAAGGTGGCCGCCTGGCCCTGGCCGTCCGGGGTGCTGGCGGGGATGCCGTCGGCAATCAGCTTGATGCCGCGCACGCCGAACGCCGAGCGGGCGCCGAAGCCTCGGGAGGAAATCTGCAGGTCCTGGGCATAGTTCTGGCGGTTCTGTACCACCAGGCCAGGCACGCGGGACAGGGCCTCGGAGGCGTTGATGCCCAATTGGCCGTCGCTGATCTGTTCGCGGCTGATGCCGTCCACCGAGTACGGCAGGTCGAAGGTCGGGCTGGCACTGCGCGAGCCGGTGACCACGCTGGGGTCGAGTACCAGCGGGGCGTCGTCGGCCCGAGCGGCATCGCTCAGGGCCAACAGGCCAGGCAGCAACAAGGTGAAGCGGGCGAGGGTTTTCATCAGTCAGCCGGAATCCATGGCGCGCATAGGAGGTAGACGCGCAAAGGGGCGCGAGTTTAGTGGCTCAGGCGATTTTTATCATTTGGGAATCGTCCTACGCTGCAAATCAATGTTGCTGCTTTGGGTCACCCACCTTGGCGATGGTAGCGTGGTCAGCCTTGGCAATAACAATGGCGGATGGGCCATAAGGAGAGGGTCATGAGGATGGGGTCGAAAGTCTTGTGCAGTACGCTGTCGCTTGTGTTGACGGGCTGCGGAACCATCAATACGGTCTTCCGACCCGACGCGGTCACCAGCCAGAACCTCAAGGACTCGCGCAGTCACTGCGAAAACGTGCCGCGCATCTACAGCGGGGTGATCTACGGGTTCTGCACGCTCAATGGGGAGCCGGCGCCCGACAAGAGCCTGAAGGACAACAGCCTGATCGACCATGGCGGGAGCATGCTACCCTTTGTCGCGGTCGAGTTTGTCGCCTCCGGCGTGCTGGACACCCTGGTGCTGCCCTACACCGTTTACCGTCAAAGCCGGGACGGCAGCATCGAGATCTTCCGCTGATCCCTCTTGACGCTCGCCGCTAACAGCTTCCCCTCGCTTTTACGCTATAATCCCGCCCTTTAGCTGTTTCCCGCCCAGGCGGGAAACACACTTTTTTCAGGCGCAACCCGCCTGCATGCAGACTAAAAGAGGCTAGACCCCTGTGGCATTGACGATTCTTGGCCTGTCCGGCGCCCTTAGCCATGATCCTTCCGCAGCCTTGTATATCGACGGCAAGCTGATCGCTGCCGCCGAAGAAGAACGCTTCGTACGCGACAAACATGCAAAGAACCGCATGCCCTACGAGTCGGCGAAGTTCTGCCTGGAACAGGCCGGTATCAAGCCTTCCGACGTTGACGTGGTGGCGATCCCGTTCGCCCCGATCAGCCTGTTCGGTGAGGCGCGCTGGCATTACGCCAAGCGTTACTGGTACGCCCCGGACCGCGCCCTTGATGCGATCCTGATGGGCAACCGTCGCTACAAGCGCTATCGCAACAAGATCGTCTGGTGCCTGGAGCAACTGGGCTTCGATCCGAAGAAAATCAAGATCGAACCGGTTGAACACCACCTGGCTCACGCTTCCAGCGCCTACCACTGCTCCGGCTTCCAGGAGAAAACCGCGATCCTCGGGATCGACGGTAAAGGTGAGTACGCCACCACGTTCTTCGGCTACGGCGAAAACGGCAAGATCCACAAGATCAAGGAATTCTACGATCCGGACTCCCTGGGCGGCCTGTACGGCGCGATCACCGAGTTCCTCGGTTTCGAGATGCTCGACGGTGAGTTCAAGGTCATGGGCATGGCGCCGTATGGCGATGCCAGCAAGTACGATTTCTCGCGCCTGGCCTCCTTCGAGAACGGCGAGCTGGTGATCAATACCGACTACGCCAACGTCATCGGCCTGCGCCGTTATAAAGAGAAGGGCAAGGGTTTCTACTTCTCGCCAAAACTGATCGAGTGGCTGGGCCCCAAGCGCGAAGGCGATATCGCCGACGAGCCGTACATCCACTACGCCGCCAGCATGCAGGCGCTGTTCGAGAAGCTGGCCCTGCAGATGATCGACCACTACCTGGGCGACATCCTCAAGGACACGGGCAAGCTGGCCTTCGCCGGCGGCTGTGCGTTGAACGTCAAGCTGAACCAGAAAATCATCGCCCGTGATGACGTCAAGGAGCTGTTCGTACAGCCGGCCTCCGGCGATGCCGGTACTGCCGTGGGCGCAGCGGCCTACGTGTCCCACGCCCGGGGTGTGCCGGTGGAGAAGATGGAGCACGTCTACCTCGGCCCGTCCTACAGCAACGAAGACGTGATCGCCGCGTGCGCCAAGCACGAGAGCAAGCCGAACTGGCGCAAGATCGAGAACATGCCCCAGCGCATCGCCAAGATCATGGTCGATGGCAACCCGGTGGCCTGGTTTCAGGGCCGCATGGAGTTTGGCCCGCGTGCACTCGGCGGTCGTTCGATCATCGGTTGCCCTAGCGCCACCGGCGTGGCGGACCGCATCAACCATCAGATCAAGTTCCGCGAGCGCTGGAGGCCTTTCTGCCCGTCGATGCTCGACACCGTCGCGCCGCAGATGATCAAGGTCGACCACCCTGCACCCTTCATGACCTTCACCTTTGAAGTGGCCGAAGAGTGGAAGACCCGCGTGCCGGAAGTGGTCCATGAAGATGGCACCTCCCGCGCCCAGGTGCTCAAGCGCGAGTACAACCCGCGCTACTACGACATGATGAAAGAGCTCGAAGTGCTGACCGGCAACGGCGTGTCCCTGAACACCTCGCTCAACCGTCGCGGCGAAGCGATGATCTGCTCGCCGACCGACGCGCTGAACATGTTCTTCGGCTCCGACCTGCAATACCTGATCATGGAAGACATCCTGGTCGTCAAGGACGGCGTGGACCCTTATGACGCGCTCGGCTGAACGCCACGTCCTGCAGTTCTGCCACGGCTATGACGGGCCGTTCCTGGACTGCGCGCGGCAGTACGCCAGTCTGTTCGCAGGCTCCGGCTACAAAGTGACCACGGTGTTCCTCACCGGGGTCGCCGACCTCGAGGTGGCCGCCGGTTGCGCCAGTGATGAAGTGCTGTTCATGGAATTCAGCTCCAAGGCCGTTCGCGGCCTCAAGCTTGGGGCTATTGCCGAGCTGCGCAAGATCGCAGCGTCGCGCAATTTCAGATTCTGCATTGCCCACCGTTTCAAGCCGATCTACGTGGCCTTGCTGGCCACGCGGTTGCCGGTGATCGGTGTGCATCATGCCTTTGGTGATTACCAGCGCCGTAGCCGCAAGCTGTTTGCCGGCATTTTCCGCAAGCGCCTGAGCCTGCTCGGGGTGTCCGACGCGGTGCGTGACGATATGCGCCGTTGCCTGCCGGCTTGGCCGGCTACGCGGATCCAGACGCTGTACAACCGCATCGATGTCGACGCCCAGCAGGCCATGCAGGTGCCGGTGGATGAGGCACGTGACGCCCTGGGGCTGTCGCCGGACGAGTGGGTAGTCGGCAATGTCGGCCGCCTGCACCCGGACAAGGACCAGGCCACGTTGCTCAAGGGTTTTGCCCTGGCACTGCCGCAACTGCCGGAGCGAAGCCGACTGGCGATCCTCGGCAGTGGCCGCCTGGAGCAGGACCTCAAGGAACTGGCCCGGGAACTGGGCGTTGCCGACAAGGTGCTGTTCCTTGGCCAGGTGCCGGATGCGCGCCGGTATTTCCGCGCATTCGATGTCTTTGCACTGAGCTCCGACCACGAGCCGTTCGGCATGGTGTTGCTGGAGGCCATGGTTGCTGGCGTGCCGTTGCTGGTCACGGCCTGTGGCGGGGCGAAGGAAGTAGTGGAAGGGGTAGGTGTCCTGTTCCCCTTTGGCGACACCGAGCGCCTGGCCCACGGGCTGCGGCACCTGGCCGCGATGGATCGCCAGCAGCAACGGCAGTGTGCCGAGATGATGCTGGAGCGCCTGCATGCGCGTTTCTCGGATCAGGCGGTACGCGATACTTTCTGGCAACTGCCGCACGTTATTGAACTGACCGCGGGGGCTTGATGCTCAATCGATTCCGAGGCTGGCGCGAGCGAGGCTGGTCCGTTGTTGACGCGCCAGTCTACAGCGATGCCTGGCAGCGTTTTGGCGGCAGCGTCGCCACCCATCCACAGGTGATCGAACGCCTGGCGGGGCTTGCCGAGATCCCGGTGCGTTACCTGGCCTGGGAGCAGGGCGGCGATCTTCAGGCGTGCATCGCCACTTGGGGGCGTGACCTGGCGTTGTCCAAGGATGTACTCAAGCAGCGCGGCAAAAAGGGCCTGTTCGACCTGGGCAATGCCGAGCTGATCTTGCCGGCAGCCGCTAGGGCCAAGGCGCCGCTGCGTCAGCGTGCGCGCTATCTGTCGGTGTTGAACGAAGGCCGTTTCAGTGGCCTCAAGCCCCAGGCCGAGCAACTGGCCATGGCGCGTACGCCGGAAGAACTGTCGAAGAAATTCCGCTACAACCAGCGCCGTGAACTGCGCCTGCTGGAAGAGGCGGGCGGCGTCGTGCGGCCGGTGGGTGAGTTTTCCAGCCAGGAGCTGGCGGCGATCTACTGCGATTTGTTCCTGCGCCGCTGGGGCTTTGTCGCCACGGGCGCCGAGCGTATGGCTGAGGTGATCGAGCTGCTGCGCGAGTGGCTGATCGGCTCGGTGATCTTTCTCAACGATGCGCCGATTGCGGTCCAACTGGTGTACCGGGTCGAGTCGCCCGAGTGGATCAGCGTGGAGTATGTCAATGGTGGCGTCGACCCTGAAACCCGTGCGTTCAGCCCGGGCAGTGTCTTGAGTTTTCTCAACACCCAGAGTGCCTGGGAACAGGCGCGTGAAGTCGGCAAGCCGCTGCGGTTTTCCTTTGGGCGTGCCGACCGCGAGTACAAGGACCGCTGGTGCAACCCTGTGCCGGTGCTGACCGTATGAGCCGCAAACAGCAATTGCTCAAGCGCCATCGGCGCAACAAGCGCATCGGCCTGTTGATCGGCTTGCTGCTGTTGGTGGCGATCGGCATCTGCGTGGCCTGGTGGTTGCCCTTGGTACTGGGCGTGCTGGCCTGGGTTGCCCATGAAGCCTGGTTTGCCGACCATTTGTTTTATGCGCCTGGCGAAGACTATCAATACCGTTTTTCGGCGGATGCCGAGGTGAGTGGGGTTCGCTTCGAGGGCGGGCGTCTGCTGGTTGATTCGGCTCTGGAGACCGATGCGACGTTGGTGTTGGCGATCCGGGTCAAAAGCGCTTGGTTGGGACGCCTGCTGGACCCTGCTGTCGAGATTCTGGGGGGCGAGAGTCCCGACCGCCAGGCCTTCGAGCGAGGCGTGAATGGCGTGCGTTATCTCAACCTCAGTGGCTTGGCCCCGGCCCTGATGGCCGATGAGTTGCGCTTGCATGGGCGCTTTTGCCGATTGCTGGGAGCGCCCCGGCTTTGGGCCTGGGCCACTGCGGATTACACGGCGCAACGGGTGATGGTCATCGCGCCCCATGCCGACGATGCCGAGCTGGCCGCATTTGGTCTTTACAGCCAGGCCGACAAACCCTGGATCGTGACCCTCACCGCCGGTGAAATCGAAGCCGAGCACTATCAAAAGATGGGCCTGGATGCGGTCGAGGCCGCGCGCATCAAGGGACGCCTGCGTGCCTGGGACAGCATTGCCGTACCCCGCTGGGCCGGGGTACCCGAGGCGCAATGCGTGCAATTGGGCTACTTCTGCCTGCAATTGCCGGCGATGCGGGCGACGCCGGATCAGCCGGTCGCGTCGCGTGAGGCGGATTTGTCGGATATCCGCCTGTTCCGCCAGTTCAACCCGTTCCCGTTGCCGGCGGACCAGGATGGCCTGCCCACCTGGAACAACCTGTTGGCCGACCTGCGCCACTTGCTGCTGACGGCGCGCCCCGAGGTGATTGTGCTGCCACATCCGGTCCTCGACCCGCACCCTGATCACATCTGTGCGCACCAGGCGGTCACCGAAGCCTTGCAAGGGCTGGAGTGGCAACCGACAACTGTCCTGGGCTATGCCAACCACCTGCATGACAACGACCGCTGGCCCATGGGCGATGCAGGCGCCGGCATTGCGTTGCCGCCGCAGTTCGACGACGCGTTGGTGTTGTCACCCTACAGTGTGTCGCTGTCGCTGGCGCAGCAGCGCGATAAGGCCATGGCGTTGGGCATGATGCATGACCTGCAACCGGCACCGCCGTTCAAGCGCCGTGTACGACGCTGGCTGCAGCGTGTCTTGGCGGGCCGTGCGCCGTCGCCCTATGGTGAGAACGAATTTTTCCGCAAGGCCGTACGACGGCACGAGTTGTTGTGGCGTTTGGGAAAGGATGAGTCATGAAAGTCTTGTTTCTGGTGCAGAAAGAACAGCGCGCCATCCTCGATCGCTTGTACGAAGGCATTGCCGAGCACTGCGAGTGTGATACCCGCTGGCTGAGCAGTGCTGATCAGCGCAACCTGCGTGGTTACTTCCGGCGCGAAGTCGACGTGACCCGTTACGACCGCATCGTGTTCTTCCTGCGCTTCAAGCAGGAAATCCGTCAGGTCGGGTTTATCCGCACGATCCCGAACCTGGTGATCCTCGAGCACGATGCTTACCAGAACTACATTCCCTGCAAGTACACCGGCAAGTTCAGCGCGCATTACCGGCGCCTCCCGTGGGCGCGGGTGATCAGCTCCGGCCACATGGTGACCGAGCGCCTGCGGGCCGAAGGTTTTGATGCGGTATTCGTACCCAAGGGCTATGACCAGGCACTGTTGCAGCCCCAGGATCGTGAGCGTGATATTGAACTGGCATTTGTCGGCAGCACCAACAGCGTGGCCTACAGTGGTCGCAAGGCATTGCTCGATGAGCTGGCGAAGGTTGAGCCTTTGGTGGTGACGCGCACCAAGTCCGGTGAGGAATATTGCGCCACCCTCAACCGCATCCGCTTTTTCGTCAGTGCCGATGTGGGCATGGGCGAATACATGATCAAGAACTTCGAAGCCATGGCCTGTGGCTGCGTACTGCTGGCGTTTGACCAGGGTGCGGCGGAAAACGAGGCCCTTGGCTTTGAGGATATGGTCAATGTGGTGTTCTATAAGGACATCCCGCAGTTGCAGGAAAAGCTCGCCGTGTTGCGGTCCAACCCGTCGTTGGCGACCGATATTGCACGCCGTGGGCAAGCGCTGGCGGTTGGCGAGTTCAGTTTTGCCCGTATCGGCCAGCGTATTGTCGAGGTATTAAAGCCGCCCTTAAGGCCGCGTTCTCCCTTGAGTATGCTGGAAAGGTTGCGCCTGAAGCTGGGCGTTTAATATCGGCTGAGTAGCCGTAAATGATGGCTATATGATATTATCGAGGCTTGAATGCAATTCTCCGATCAAAGCGACATAACGCTCGTGGTGACCAGTTGTGGTCGCTTCGATTTGTTGAAGCGCACGCTCGAGAGCTTCGATCTGTTCAATACGGCGGACATACGCGAAGTCTTGATTACTGAAGACTCCGGCGATGAAGCCGTGCGCCTTGCGGTTCCCGAACACTGGCAAAGACATTGCACTTTTTTGATCAACCGCCCAAAGCTTGGGCAGTTGGCATCCATCGACTTGGCTTACGAGTTGGTCAAGACTCCCTACATTTTTCATTGCGAGGATGACTGGGCGTTTTATCGACCGGGTTTTGTCGAGGACTCCAAAACTGTGCTGGAGCAGCGCCCCGACATTCTGCAGGTATGGTTACGCAATTACGTTTATGACTTGCAGGTGCACAGCCCCTATATCCATCTGGGGCCGCGCGAGGTGATCGGCGGGGTGCCGTGTTATCCCTTGCAGTCCGACAAGCCTGAGTGGCAGGGGTTTTCACTGAACCCTGGGCTGCGTCGTATCAAGGAGTATCGGTTGTGCGCTCCCTATGCCGGGTTTGAGGGTGAGAAAGGGTTGTCCAAGCGTTACGCGCAGTTGAACCTGGTGGCCGTGACTCTTGAAGGTGATGCGGTTTTGCATACCGGTTTCGGTCTGCATGTGGCGACGGCGAAAGAGCGTCTGACCAAAGCACGGCGCAAGCGGCGAGAGCGGATCAAGCTGGCGGCCATGTTGATACTGGGACTGGGTATCGGCTGGTTGATCCATTAGTTGCTTATGACAAGCCACCTTCACGCCGCAAAAGGTCACTTTTATCGATGAGTATCCTCAATATCATGTGGGCCGGGGGTTCTGCATTCGCTTCAGTGCAGAAGGTTCACCAACAGATACTGTCTCATGCCATTTGTCCTTCACCGATCAACACTTGGCTGCTTCAAGGCGGTGCGCAGAAAGGTGATCCGGTGCGAGAGTGGAACCTCTCCTCTGCCCAGCTCAAGGGCCGGCACGTGTGGAAACTGCTGACGCCGCTGATGCGTACGCGGTTTCACAAGGCGCTGCCTGAGGATCTGGAAATTGTGCTGCTGGATGGAATTGGCGTGGCCCGGGTGATATTGCCCGTACTCCAACGGTTGCCGCAGGTACGGGCCGTTGTCGTCTTTCACGGCGCCACGCGCTTGCGCCGAGCAGACCAGAAGCTGCTCGACCAGTTTCCGGCTGCACGCTTGACCATCGCCGCCGTGTCGCAAACCCTTGCAAGCTCGCTGGAGCGGTATCTGCAACGGCCCGTCGCGGTGCTGCGCAGTGCATTTGACCCAGTGGCTTTTCGTGCGGCCACGCTTTCCCGGGAACAGGCTCGTTCGCATCTGGGCTTGCCGCTGGAAGGCTCGCCCGTGCTGGGCGCCGTCGGACGGTTGGTGGAGGGTAAGGGGTTCGGCTGTTTGCTTGACGCGTTTGCCAGTGTGTCGGCCCATCAACCAGATGCGCGCCTGGTGATTATCGGTGAGGGGCCGGCAAGGCCTGCCCTTGAGGCGCGCATCGACGAGCTGGATTTGCGAGGCAGGGTATCGTTGCCGGGCCATCTGCCAGAAGCGGCGACTCTGTACCGTGCGTTTGACTGGGTGGCCATCCCATCGACGGAAGAGGGCTTGGGACTGATCCTGCAAGAGGCGGTGATGGCCGGTGTGCCGGTATTGACCAGCGAGTTGGCGGTGTTTCGCGAACAGTTGGCGGATGCCGGCTGGTACGCGCCGTCAGACAATGTGCACGCTTGGGGGCGCCTGATGGAGCGCGCTTTCGCTACGCCGGCCCACAGTGTGCTGGAGGCTCAATCGCGAGCGTTGGCGCCGGAGCAAGCGTGGAAGGATTTCAGTGAAACCTCCCGGCGTCTTTTCTCATGCCGCTAGCAGGGCTTGTTCCAGTGCTTGCATTGGAAAGCGTTCGTTCAGCTTCTCGCGCGCAATATAACGTGCGAAATGCTGCACGTTGCGCCGTGCGAGTGCGGGGTTGAGCGGGGCGCGAAGAAAGCGCATATCCGCCACATCGATCAGCCCCATTTCATTGTCAGGCGTGACAACAATGTTGCCCAGGTGCAGGGAGCGAAAGTAGATGCCTGCGCCATGCAGGCGGCGAATGAGTGCTACCAGCGGGTCGAGGTTGGACTGCCAGTCAAAGCCTTCCTTGTTGGAAATCTGGCGCAGCGTTTCCCCTGGCAGTGGGCGATACAGCACCGCCGTCATGCCAGGTGCAGCCAACTGATAGTACGCAAGTACGGTCAAGGTGGGGATGCCACGCTGTTGCAGCTGCGCCACGTTATCGATGAAGCGTTTGGAGTAGGGACGAAACAGTGCTGATGAAAGCAGGCGCTTGCGGCGAAACAGTTTAAGGATGTTCCCGTCCGCCAACAGGTAGACTTTGGGGCCGTGGCTGTCCTGTTCGAGGATCTTGGCGCCTTCAATCATCGTGGTTAAATCGGCTTGGGGAAGCCTTGAACATTGCATCGTCGGAAAGCCTTGTGGGAGTCGCGGGCACAGTGATCGGCAATAATGCCGAAAGTTTTGGGTTTTAACCATGCCGGGTTGGCAGGTTGAACGTATTCAGGAGCGAGTGATGCAAGCAAGTCGTTGGGCGCAGGTATGGATGATTTTCGGATTGCTGTGGTTTTTGCTGGCAATTGCCTTTGCGCCTACCAATAAAATTTATCAACAAGGCTTGACCCTGTTTCTGTGGTTGCCGGCCATGGTGTTTGCCTGGTCGGCGCGTGAGCGGCTCATGGAAGTCTGGCGTGAGCAACGCTGGATATGCCTGATGATTGCGGCGCTGGCGGTCTGGGGCTCGGTCAGTTTGTTGTGGACCAACGCTGAAGATCCTTCGCGTGAGGCCAAGCGCCTGCTGTATATCGGCGTGTTCCTGCTGTTTTTCCCGGTGTTCGCCTGTGGGCAGACCGAGCGTGTCATTCGTGTGATGCAGTGGGGCGGTTTCGGTCTGGCCCTTTCTTCGCTGGTGGCGATCATCAAGTTTTATGGGGTTGAGCATAATGCCTGGTTCGCCCGCCTTGAAGGGCTGGGGCAGCTGTCCCACCCGATCCTGGGGGCCTACGTGATTGGCCTGGCGGCGGTCTGGCTGCTGCACTGGCTGCCGCGTGGTCGTTGGATGCAAGTGGCGTGGGTGCTGTCCATCGGTCTTCTCGGGCTGTTCGTGGTACTGAGCCAAAGCCGTGGCGCTGCACTGGCGTTGCTGTTGACGGTAGTGGCGATGCCGGCGTGGTGCCGTGACCGACGTACCGCAGTGATCGCCATTGGGGCGGTGGTTGCGGCACTGGCGGTGTTCTTCGCGATGCAATCGTTGATGCTGGCTCGCGGTGTCTCTTATCGGCCCCAGATCTTCATGTCTTCCATGCAGATGATCGCTGAGCATCCGTGGGCCGGCCTTGGGTTGGGGGGCGATTACAAAGTGTTGGCTGACGGCATTTATTTCGACCACGCCCATAACCTGTTTTCCCATGTCGCCATCGAACTGGGCCTGCCTGGCCTGCTGCTCTGGTGCGGGCTGTGGTTCGGCGTGCTGTGGCAAGCCTGGAAAGCCCGCGACACGCTCTACGGCAAGGGCATCATCGGCATGTGGGTGTTTTCGTTCCTGGCCATGCAGTTCGATGCGGCGAGCCTCACGGGCACGCCACGGGCGGAGTGGTTTATCTCGTGGCTGCCGATTGCGCTGGCCAGTGTCCTGGTCTGGGCTCGGGCCAACCCCGACGCATGTGATAAAGTTCGCGTCCTACCCAATCAGTGAGCTCGACACATGAGTGACGCACCGCCCAAAGCGGACCAGGAATCCAGCCTGAAGATCTATCTCCGGCTGCTGGGCTATGTGAAACCGTACATCGGCATGTTCCTGCTGAGTATCGTGGGCTTCGTGATCTTTGCTTCCACCCAGCCGATGCTCGCCGGGATCCTCAAGTATTTCGTGGATGGCTTGAGCAACCCGGACGTGGTGTTCATGCCCAAGGTCCCGTTCTTCAAGGACCTGAAGTTGCTGATGGCCGTGCCGCTGCTGATCATCCTGATCGCTGCGTGGCAGGGCCTCGGCTCGTTCCTGGGCAACTACTACCTGGCCAAGGTCTCCCTGGGTCTGGTGCATGACTTGCGGGTCCAGCTGTTCAATAAGTTGCTGGTGCTGCCCAACCGTTATTTCGACACGCATAACTCCGGGCACCTGATTTCCCGCATCACCTTCAACGTGACCATGGTCACCGGCGCCGCCACGGATGCGATCAAGGTCGTCATCCGCGAAGGGCTGACGGTGGTGTTCCTGTTCGGCTACCTGCTGTGGATGAACTGGAAGCTGACCTTGGTGATGCTGGCGATCCTGCCGCTGATCGCCGTGATGGTCGGCAGCACCAGCAAGAAATTCCGCAAGCAGAGCAAGAAGATCCAGGTGGCGATGGGGGACGTCACTCACGTGGCCTCGGAGACCATCCAGGGTTATCGCGTGGTGCGCAGCTTCGGTGGCGAAAGCTATGAACAGCATCGCTTTGCCGCAGCCAGCCAGGGCAACACCGACAAGCAACTGCGTATGAACAAGACCGGCGCGGTCTATACGCCAATGCTGCAGTTGGTGATCTATACCGCCATGGCGACGTTGATGTTCCTGGTGCTGCTGCTGCGCGGGGACGCCACGGCAGGTGACCTGGTGGCCTACATCACCGCTGCGGGCCTGCTGCCCAAGCCGATCCGGCAGCTGTCGGAAGTCAGCTCGACGATCCAGAAGGGCGTGGCCGGTGCCGAAAGCATCTTCGAGCAGTTGGATGAAGAACCGGAAGTCGACAGCGGCACCGTGGAGCGTGATCGCGTCAGCGGCCGTCTCGACGTGCGCAACCTGAGCTTCACCTATCCAGGTGCCGAGCGTGAGGTGCTGAAGAACATCAACTTCACCGCAGAACCTGGGCAGATGATCGCCCTGGTCGGGCGTTCGGGCAGTGGCAAGTCCACGCTGGCCAGCTTGATTCCGCGCTTCTACCACCACGAAACCGGGGAAATCCTGCTGGATGAGGTGGAGATCGAAGACTACCGCCTGCGTAACCTGCGCCGCCATGTGGCCCAGGTGACCCAGCACGTCACGCTGTTCAATGACACCGTGGCCAACAACATCGCCTACGGCGACCTGGCGGATGCGCCGCGTGAGGACATCGAAAAAGCCGCCGCCGATGCCTATGCCATGGACTTCATCGCCCAGCTGCCCAAAGGCCTGGACACCGAAGTCGGTGAGAACGGCGTGCTGCTTTCCGGCGGCCAGCGGCAGCGCTTGGCCATCGCCCGTGCATTGCTGAAAAATGCCCCGCTGCTGATTCTGGATGAGGCTACGTCGGCACTCGACACCGAGTCCGAGCGTCACATTCAGGCCGCGCTGGACAAGGTCATGAAAGGCCGCACCACCCTGGTGATCGCGCACCGGCTGTCCACCATCGAGAAAGCCGACATGATTCTGGTGATGGACCACGGCGAAATTGTCGAGCGTGGTACACATGTGGAACTGCTGGCCATGGGCGGCTACTACTCGCGCCTGCACGCCATGGGCCTGGATGAGCCGGCAACGGCTAACATCACCTGATAGACCGGGGCGCGCAAGGCGCCCCGGTATTTGTATCAAGATCCTTACCCAGCTTGACCAAAGCCAAATAATTCGCGACCTGCCGTTTGTTATGTTGGCCTTCTCGATTCGAATGACGAACGAGAGGGCTAACCTTCTTGCGTGGGTAATGGAATGTTGCAGCGTCTGTTCTGGAAATTGCTTCCCAAGCCCCAAAGGGTGTTCTTGCTGGGGCGGTTGTCGGTGGTGGATCGCCAAGCGGTGAATAAATCCCTGTCTGGAGTGACCACTCTCAACCCGGCCTTCGAACGACACCAATGTGTATTCATCCACGTGCCCAAGTGCGCCGGCAGCAGTGTCTGCTCGGCATTGCTCGATGGGCGCTGGCCGGGGCACCTGCCGTATTACTGGTACCAGCAGCAATTTCCCGAGCACTGCGAGCGCAGCTTCAAGTTTGCCTTCGTGCGTGACCCGCTGGAGCGCGCCTACTCGGCCTATACCTACTTGCGCGGCAATCATATGGGGAGTCGTGACCTGCACGCCCAGGCGCTGGTTTCAAGCTATCGCGATTTTGATCAATTCGTGGCCGGTTGGCTGCACCCCGACAACCTGCGTCGCCAGCTGCACTTTGCGCCCCAGATCGATTTTCTGGTGGACGAGATAGGGCGCATGGCCATGGATTTCCTGGGGCGTCAGGAGTCCTTGGAGCAAGACTTCCAGCACCTGTGCGAGCGCCTCGGCGTGACCACATCCCTGCCACATCTGAATGTTTCACTGGGACGGCGCAATGGGCCGGTCAGGGATTTCTGCTCCTTGCGTACTCGTCGGCTGGTTCGGCGTGCCTATCAACGTGACTATGAGGTCCTGGGTTATGAATAGTCAGTCGCTCGTCGGCAGTTCTGTTTCTATCCGCCCCTTTGCGATGTCGTTGTCGGTGGCGGCACGGGCTGCACTCAAGCATCAGCAGCCTTGCTGTGTGTGGTTGACGGGGTTGTCCGGGTCGGGCAAGTCGACCCTGGCCAATGCCCTGGAAGTGCGGCTCAGCGAGCAAGGGCGGCACACTTTTGTGCTCGATGGCGATAACTTGCGCACCGGCCTGTGCAATGACTTGGGCATGAGCGATGCGGCGCGCAAGGAAAATATCCGGCGTATCGGCGAAGTGGCGCGGCTGATGGTGGATGCGGGACTGATCGTGATTGTCTCGGCGATATCTCCGTTCAGCGCCGACCGGGCGACCGCCAAAGCGCTGTTCGGGGCGGAGCAGTTCTTTGAGGTCTATATCAGTACACCGTTCGATGTGTGCGCTCGACGTGACCCCAAAGGCTTGTATCGCGCCGCCCTGGAAGGGCGCATCAAGGCCTTCACCGGCCTGGACAGCCCCTATGAGGCCCCGATCAAGGCGGACTGCGAAATCAATACGGATGACGTCGAGTTGGCCGACGCCGTGGACCATATTTTGGCGGCCCTGTTTAAAAAGTGATCAGAATTCGCCCGTGATGCATCCCGGACAAAGCTCTCGAACTAGGCGACGCTCGCCCTGTGCTAATATCGCGCCCCTGTTCATTTTGTATGTGGGTTGCTCCATGAAGTTGTCCATGCCGCGATTCGATCAAGCCCCTGTCTTGGTGGTCGGCGATGTCATGCTCGACCGTTACTGGCATGGTGGTACCTCACGGATTTCCCCTGAGGCGCCGGTGCCGGTCGTCAAGGTCGAGCAAATCGAAGACCGTCCAGGTGGCGCTGCCAACGTTGCCCTCAATATTGCCGCGCTCGGCGCCCCGGCCTCGCTGGTCGGCGTCACCGGCGACGACGAAGCCGCCGACAGCCTGGCCAACAGCCTGCGCGGTGCCGGCGTGCGGGCGTTGTTCCAGCGCATCGCCCACCAGCCGACCATCGTCAAGCTGCGGGTGATGAGCCGTCACCAGCAATTGCTGCGTATCGATTTTGAAGAACCCTTCGCCACCGACGCCCTGGCCTTGAGTGGTCAGGTCGATCAGTTGCTGGAAGGCATCAAGGTGCTGGTGTTGTCCGACTACGGCAAAGGCGCCTTGAAAAACCACCAGGAACTGATCCAGGCCGCCAAGGCCCGGGGCATTCCGGTGTTGGCCGATCCCAAGGGCAAGGACTTTTCGATTTATCGCGGAGCCAGCCTGATTACGCCGAATCTCAGCGAATTCGAAGCCATCGTCGGCGGTTGCGCCGATGAGCACGACCTGGTGACCAAGGGCGCGAGGCTGATGGCCAACCTCGACCTCGGCGCCTTGCTGGTGACCCGCGGCGAGCACGGCATGACCCTGCTGCGCCCCGGCCACCCGGCAATGCACTTGCCGGCACGTGCCCGTGAAGTATTCGACGTCACCGGCGCCGGCGACACCGTGATTTCTACCCTGGCGGCCTCGATTGCCGCCGGTGAAGAACTGCCCCACGCCGTGGCCCTGGCCAACCTGGCGGCGGGCATCGTAGTGGGCAAGTTGGGTACTGCTGCCATCAGCGCGCCTGAATTGCGCCGTGCAATCCAGCGCTCCGAAGGCTCGGAGCGGGGCGTGCTGACCATCGAGCAATTGCTGCTGGCGATTGACGATGCCCGCGCCCACAACGAAAGCATTGTGTTCACCAACGGTTGTTTCGACATCCTGCACGCCGGCCATGTGACCTACCTGGAACAGGCGCGTGCCCAGGGGGATCGACTGATTGTCGCGGTCAATGACGATGCGTCGGTCAGCCGCCTGAAAGGCCCTGGCCGTCCGATCAACAGTGTCGACCGGCGCATGGCGGTGCTGGCGGGGCTGGGCGCGGTGGACTGGGTGATCAGCTTCCCTGAAGCGACCCCGGAAAACCTGTTGGCCCAGGTCAAGCCGGACGTGCTGGTCAAGGGCGGCGACTACTCTGTCGACCAGGTCGTGGGGGCGGACATCGTCAGCGCCTATGGTGGCAAGGTGAAGGTGCTGGGTCTGGTCGAGAACAGCTCGACCACCGCCATCGTCGAGAAGATCCGCAACAATGAGTAAGCAGGTTCTTGTCACCGGCGGCGCGGGGTTTATCGGTTCGCACCTGGTCGATGCGCTGCTCGCCAAAGGCTACGGCGTGCGGGTGCTGGATAACCTTTCCACCGGCAAGCGCAGTAACTTGCCGTTGGACAATCCGCGCGTCGAACTGCTGGAAGGTGATGTGGCCGATGCCGAGTGGGTCGCCCGTGCCGCTGTCGGCGCAGCGGCGGTGGTGCATCTGGCAGCGGTGGCTTCGGTGCAGGCCTCGGTGGATGACCCGGTCAGCACGCACCAGAGCAATTTCGTCGGCACCCTGAATGTGTGCGAAGCCATGCGCAAGGCCGGCGTCAAGCGTGTGGTGTATGCCTCCAGCGCCGCGGTATATGGCAACAATGGCGAAGGGGCTTCGATCGACGAAGAGACCACCAAGGCGCCGCTCACGCCCTATGCGTCCGACAAGTTGGCCGGCGAGCACTACTTCGACTTCTACCGTCGCCAGCATGGCCTGGAGCCGGTGATCTTCCGTTTCTTCAATATCTTCGGACCACGGCAGGACCCGTCATCGCCGTATTCCGGCGTGATCAGTATCTTCAGCGAGCGCGTGCAACAGGGCGTGCCGATTGCCGTGTTTGGCGATGGCGAGCAAACCCGCGACTTCATGTATGTGGGGGACCTGGTGGATTTGCTGGTGCAGGCTATTGAAGCGCCTGAAGCTCCGCTGGGCGCAATCAATGTCGGCTGGAACCGCACCACCACGCTCAAGGATGTGCTGCGGGCCTTGGAAGACATCGTCGGCAAGCTGCCGGCGGTGACTTACGGGCCGGCACGCTCCGGCGATATCCGGCATTCGCGGGCGAACAACCAGCGGTTGCTGGCGAGCTTCACACTGCCTGAGCCCACGCCGTTGAAGGTGGGCCTGGAGCGCTTGCTCAAAGGCTGAACGCCATCGACTGTGGGAGCTGGCTTGCGTCAGGCCTTGGTTTTTTTCTTCGGCACGATCTTGCGCAGCACCCGCTGGGCCAGGCGTTTCAATTTCGACTCTTTCTCAGGCTCCGCCAGACCTTGCTGGCGTAGCCAATCCTTCCAGCGAATCCGCTCCTCACGAACCAGCCAGCCTTCCTGCTGGGCGAAGCTCTCCGCCAGGTACAAGCCTCGCGTGCTCGCCGGGTACAACTGGTCTTTCTTGACGGTGTACAACTCAGCCTGGGGCTGGCCGTCTTTCAATGGCATCAGGTACAGGTCCGGGCGTTGACGGTCGAGGCGGGCGACCAGTTGGTCGCCTTCGAGGCGCTCGTCCACATGGAACAGGCTCAGGGATTTGGCTTCCTTGGGCACTTCCAGGCGCAGGTCGTAGATCAATTGCAGCGATGCCGTGGGCAGGTGCACGTAGGCGCGCGGGCGTTCGATCAACTGGGTGGTGGCGCAGCGCACCGGGCGAGCCGCGCCGGACAGCGGGCTGAGGCGAAAGGGCAGCGCTTCGCGGTAATGCAGGGCGGCGGAGTAGGGCGCCGGCAGCCAGGTGTCGTTGAAGCGCCCGCCGAGCCAGCCTTCCGGCGTCTCCAGCAGGCATTCTTCGGCAATTTCCTGGATGGCGGTGTGCAGCGGCAGGTTCAGCTCATGGGCGGGCACGTAGCCGGAGATCAGCTTGAGTACCACGTCGCCACGGTCCTGGCGGCGCTGGCGCACCAGCACCCAGTAATCCTTGTTTTGCCAATGCAGGGTCAGGCGCACCGACACGCCGAGGTTGGCCAGTTCCAGGGCGAAACGCTCGGGGTCTGCCACCTCCACCGGCTTGCGCCGTTGCAGGGTCTGGGCAAAGTTGAGCGGCATGCCGACGCTCTGGTAGCTCAGGCCTTCGGGGGTGGCTTCGACGTGTAGCGGCAGTGTCTTGAAGTTGCTGGGGTTTTTTCTTATGAGCGTTCGCGGCATGTCGGCTCCTTCTTGCGACGGGGTCGGCCGCGTCGGCGGCATCAGAGTTGACGAATGACCTGGGCAGCGGTCGCCACGTTATGGGCCAGGTGCAGCGGATTAATGGTCCCGACAATAGCACTGGCAACGCCTGTTTGCGCAAACAACAACATGAAACTGGCGCGAATTGGATCCATTCCCGGCTCCAGGCAGACGTGGCCGCTGGCCAAGGCCTTTTTCACCAGGATGCCCTTGCCGTGGGCCGCCGCATATTCAATGACGGCTTTCTCGGCCTGTTCGTTCAGATTGTAGGTGACCATCGCGCAATCGCCCTGTTCCAGAGCCTTTACGCCGCCCTCGACGGTCTTGCCGGAAAAGCCGAAACCACGGATCTTGCCTTCCTGTTTCAGCGCCGCCAGGGTCTGGTAGACCTCGCAGTCATTGAGGATATGCAGGTCGTTACCGTCGGAGTGCACCAGCACCAGGTCGATAAAATCGGTTTCAAGTCGTTTCAAGCTGCGCTCGATCGACATCCGGGTGTGGGCCGCGCTGAAGTCGTGGCTGGACGCGCCATTCTCGAATTCTTCGCCGACTTTGCTGACGATCACCCAGTCTTTGCGCTGGCCCCGCAGCAGCGGCCCCAGACGTTCTTCGCTCATGCCATAGGCCGGCGCGGTGTCGATCAGGTTGATGCCCAGTTCA
Source organism: Pseudomonas extremorientalis (assembly GCF_024584605.1). Taxonomy (NCBI): domain Bacteria; kingdom Pseudomonadati; phylum Pseudomonadota; class Gammaproteobacteria; order Pseudomonadales; family Pseudomonadaceae; genus Pseudomonas; species Pseudomonas extremorientalis. The sequence goes on from NZ_CP089519.1 coordinate 591,758, forward strand.
CGGGCCTGGCGCAACAGCATGCGGGCCTCGTCGTCGCCGGGGATCTGGAAGCCGCTGGGGTATTTCACCCCTTGGTCGCGGCCCAGCTTGACGGTGCCCAGGCCCAGGGGTGACACCAACAGGCCAGTGCTGCCCAGGGGGCGGTGCAGGTCGTGCAGGGTGGGCAGGCTCATGGCAACAGTTGCTCCCAGGCAGGCACGCCGATGGCGGGTCGTGGCAGGTCCGGCAGCGGCTCGCCGACACTTGGGCGGATGCCGTCACGCTCCAGGCTGTTGATCACCCGATCGGCGAAGTCCGGCGCCAGGGCCAATTTGGTCGGCCAGCCCACCAGCAGACGGCCTTGTTCGGCGATGAAGGCGTTGTCGGGCCGGGTCAGGCCCGATTGCAGGGGCTCCGCGCGGTCGACGCGCAGGGTCGCCCATTGGGTCTGGCTCATGTCGATCCAGGGCAGCAACTGCGCCAGCTCTTTTTGCGCCGTAGCAATCTGTTCCTGCGGGGTGCGCGCCACACCATCGGCTTCGGCAATATCGCCGCCCATGTACCACACCCAGTTGCCATCGGCCGCCGGGTGAGTGGTAACGGTAATGCGCGGTTTGGTGCCGCCGCCCAGGCAGTGGGCATACAGTGGCTTCAGGCCGGGCCCTTTGGCGATGATCATATGCAATGGGCGTTTTTGCATGGCCGGCTGGCTGATGCCCAGCGCGGTCAGCAGATCCGCCGTACCTGCGCCGGCACTCAACACGATGCGCTGGGCGCGGATCTCGCGACTGTCCACCTTCAAGCCCACCAGTGTGTCGCCTTCCAACAACGGTTCGATGTGCTGGCCGGCGAGCAAACCATCGCCGGCCAGTTGGGCCAGGCGTTCGATCAGGCTTGGTACATCGATGACCAACTCGGCAAGGCGGTAGACCTTGCCCTTGAAGCGGCGGTCTTGCAGCGCTGGGGGTAAATCGTCGCCCTTGACCTGATCAACACGGCCACGCACGGCCTTGCTGGCGAAAAAACTGGTGAGGTTGCCGGCGAGTGTGCCGGGGGACCACAGGTAATGCGCCTCGGACAACAAGCGTACGCCGCGCAGGTCCAGCTCACCGCTACCCGCCAGTGCTTCGCGCCAGCGACGCGGCATGTCGGCAATGGCTTCGGACGCGCCGGTGATCGCGCCGTGCAGGGCGTACTTCGCACCACCGTGAATGATCCCCTGGGACTTCACGCTCTGCCCGCCACCCAAGGTGGCGTTTTCCACCACCACCGTGGAAAACCCCTGGCGGCGCAGGCGCGCATTCAGCCAGAGGCCGGCAACCCCGGCGCCGACAATCAGAACGTCGGTGGAAATAACGGATGGCATGGGCGACCTCAGTGTTCAAGACAAGAGGCGCAGTATACAGGCTGTTGAGGAGTGGTCAGTGTCCGGCGGTTTTCGAGAACAGCTGGATCACCACCACGCCCAGCACAATCAGGCCCATCCCCAGCATCGCCGGGATATCCAGCTTCTGCCCGTAGATGAACAACGCCGCGATGCTGACCATCACAATCCCCATTCCAGCCCACACCGCGTAGGCCACGCCCACCGGCACGGTGCGCACCACCAGCGTCAGCATCCAGAACGCCACGCCGTAGCCGACGATCACCAGCAGCAGTGGGATAGGCGTGCTCCAGCCCTTGATGGCTTTCATGGAAACGGTGGCGATCACTTCCGAGCAGATGGCGATAGCCAGATAGCAGTAGGCGGCGTTCATGGGGCAGTCCTCGGATAAAGCGGTCAGTTAAGGCTGGTATTTTAGAGTTATGTCAGATGGGGTAAAGTCATTACCTATCCGAATCAAAGATGGGTTGAGCCATGAGCGTACAGTGGGATCTGGAACGGATGCGTTTGTTTGTCAGCGTCGCCGAGCAGCGTTCGTTTTCGGCGGTGGCGCGCCAGCAGCGCAAAGCTCAATCGGCGGTCAGCAATGGGATTGCCATGCTGGAGGCGGACCTGGGCGTCAGCCTGTTCGAGCGTAGCAGTGGCCGCCAGCCCCGGCTGACCGAAGCCGGCAGTGTGTTGCTGGAAGAAGCGCGCGAAGTGCTGCGCCAGTGCGAGCGACTCAATGGCCGGGCACTGTCATTGACCCGTGGTGAAGAGGCCTGCCTGCGCCTGGCCCAGGATGAAGCCATGCTGTTCCAGCCAGTGCTCGATAGTCTTGAGGCACTGGCCGGGCAGTACCCGTTGTTGGAGGTACAGTTGTCCAGTGCGGCCCAGGGTGATGTAGCGCGCAAGCTGGTGGAGCGCAAGGCTGACCTGGGCCTGCTGTTCTATCACGACCAGATCCCTGAAGCCCTGGAGCGGCGCGTGGTCGGCAGCGTTGAGATGGTCACGGTGTGCGGTGTGAATCACCCGCTGGCCAAGCAAACCTATGTAACGTGCCAGCACCTGGCACAGTTCCGCCAGTTGCTGATGTCGACCCAGACCAGTGTCTACCCCGGCAGCGAGGCCGCCAGCCCGCTGGTGTGGCGCGCCGACAGTTTCTACGTGCTGGCCGAATGGCTGATGAGTGGCCTGGGCTGGGCCTGGTTGCCGCGGCATATCGTGCAATACCCGACCTACCAGCAACAGATGGTCGAACTGGACAGCGAATGGACGCCGCCGGCCCTGGTGGTCGAGCTGGTCTGGCGGCGCGACGAACATCTGGGGCCGGCAGCGCGCTTCCTGGCAAAACGATTTGCCGAGTGCTTGCAGGCGATCGACTGAAAAAGCCGATAAACTCCGCCGCCATGAATAGAACTCTCTACAGCTGTCTGTTTTACCTGGCGCTGCCCTTGGTGGCTTTACGTCTGTGGCTGCGCGCGCGCAAGGCGCCGGCCTATGCCAAGCGCGTCGGCGAGCGCTTCTCCTATGGCTTGCCGGTGATGCGGCCGGGTGGGATCTGGGTGCACGCCGTGTCGGTGGGCGAAAGCATTGCCGCTGCGCCTATGGTGCGCGGGTTGCTGGAGCGTTATCCGACGCTGCCGATCACCGTCACCTGCATGACGCCGACCGGTTCCGAGCGTATCCAGGCGTTGTTCGCCAATGAACCGCGAATCCAGCACTGCTACTTGCCGTATGACTTGCCGTGCGCGGCCAAGCGTTTTCTTGATCGTGTACAGCCCAAGCTCGCGGTGATCATGGAAACCGAGCTGTGGCCCAATCATATCCACGCCTGCGCCCGGCGCGGGATTCCGGTGGCATTGGCCAATGCGCGGTTGTCGGCGCGTTCGGCCAAGGGCTATGGGCGCTTTGCCAGGCTGACGGCGCCGATGTTGGCCGAAATGAGCCTGTTCGCTGTGCAGACGCAAGCCGAAGCGCAGCGCTTCCTGGATTTGGGGGCTCGGCCGGAAACCGTCGAAGTCACCGGCTCGATCAAGTTCGACCTGACCATCGACCCCCAGTTGCCGGTGCGCGCCGCCGCGTTGCGCGCGCAATGGGGTGCCAGCGAGCGTCCGGTTTGGATCGCAGCGAGTACCCATGAAGGTGAAGATGAGGTGGTGCTGGCCGCCCATCGCCGACTGCTCGACAGCTACCCCAACGCCCTGCTGATTCTGGTGCCGCGCCATCAGGAGCGCTTCGGCCCGATGTTCGCACTGTGCGAGCAGCAGGGTTTTGCCACGGTGCGTCGCTCCAGTGGCGAACCCGTCACCGCGAACACGTCGGTACTGCTCGGCGACACCATGGGCGAGTTGCTGTTTCTCTACGCCTTGGCCGATAGCGCGTTCGTAGGCGGCAGCCTGGTGGCGACCGGTGGGCATAACCCACTGGAGCCGGCGGCGCTGGCCTTGCCGGTGATCATGGGGCCACATGTGTTCAACTTCCTCGAAATCACCACGATGATGCGTGAAGCCGGGGCGTTGCGCGCGGTGGACGACGCAGAAGGGTTGGCCGAAGCCGTGCGCCAGTTGTTCGAACTGCCGCAGGATGCGCGCAAGATGGCGCAGGCGGGGCTCAGGGTGATGCAGGCCAACCAGGGCGCGTTGAAGCGTTTACTGGATGGCCTGGGTCGACTGCTGGCTAACTGAATCAGCACCTGACTCAATGTGGGAGGGGGGTTGCAGTGGATTCAGTTGCCGGGGCGGGCCTTGAGCTGCTCGGCGGCAGCCTTGGCCAGGTCCGGCGGCAGGAAGTCGCGGTCCGGGTTGTAGTCAGCCTTGAGGTAGCGCGCCAGGTCCTGCAGGTCTCCCGGGTTCAAGGTGCCGGCCGCCTGCTTCAGGCGCAGGTTGTCGAGGATGTAGTCGTAGCGACTGTTGTTGTAGTTGCGCACCGACGCGTAGAGCTGGCGCTGTGAGTCGAGCACGTCGACGATATTGCGCGTACCCACCTGATAGCCGATTTCCGTGGCTTCCACCGCGCTCTGGTTGGAGATGATCGACTGGCGGCGCGCCTGTACCTGCTCCACGTCGGTGTTCACCGCGCGGTGCAGGTTGCGGGTGTTTTCCACCACCTGGCGGCGCAGGCCTTCGCGCTGCTGCTCGGTCTGGCCCAGGCGCGAGTAGGACTCACGCACCTGCGAGCTGGTCAGCCCGCCGCTGTAGATCGGGATGCTCAGGCGCAGGCCAATGGTGCGCTGTTCCACATCACCCCGGTACGGCGTGCCGAAAGCGTTCGGGTTGCTGAAACCGAGGGCGTCATTGTCGCCTTTCTCATATTGCGCCACGGCGTCCAGGGTTGGCGCGTGACCGGCCTTGCGCTGCTTGAGGGTTTCTTCGGCGGCAGTGACCGCGTAGTTGCTGGCCAGCAGGTTCAGGTTCTGGCGGCCGGCGGTTTCGACCCAGGCCTTGGCGTCGTTCGGCAGCGGCGGCAGCACCGGCAGCGTGTGGACGATGCCCTGGATCGAGTTGTACTGGCGGTTGGTCAGGGTGATCAGCGCTTCGAACGCATCCTCGACCTGGCGCTGGGCCAGGATGCGGTTGGCGCGGGCGGTGTCGTAGCTGGCCTGGGATTGCAGCACGTCGGTCTTGTCCGACAGGCCCACGTCAAAGCGCTCGTTGGACTGGTCCAGCTGGCGTTTGAACGCGTTTTCTTCGGCCTTGGTCGAGGCCAGGTTGTCCTGGGCGCGCAGCACGGCAAAATAGCTTTCGGCGCTTTGCAGGATCAGGTTCTGTTCGGTGGCCGACAGTTGCAATGCCGCCTGCTCATTGGTGGCCTCGGCGGCTTGCAGCTGGAACCAGCGGTCGGCACGGAACAGCGGCTGGCTCAGGGTGGCGCGCCAGGAGTGCGCATCGCGGTTGGCGGTGGCGGCCGGGGTGTCGATCTGGGTGCGCACGTTGTTGATATCGGCACCGCCGGTCAGGTTCGGCAGCAGGCCGGCGCGGGCCTGGGGCACCACTTCCTTTTGCGCGCCGTACTGGGCACGGGCGGCGGCCAGGTCGGCGTTGTTGTCCACCGCTTCCTGGTAGACGCTGACCAGGTCGGTTTTGGCGGACAAGGGCGCTTCAGCTGCCCAGACCATTCCGTTGGTCGCACAAGACACGGCAAAAGCCAGTGAAAGTTTGCGCAGCATGAGGCGATCCCTAGTTTGAATATTACGGTGATAATTTAGCGCCCAAGGCTAAGGCCGGCCATTCCTGGCGTCAAGCATTGTGGCGGCAACCGAGTGTAGTGGTGCTGACTCGGCGCAACAATCCCGCAATCACGCCATTCATCACGCTGAATGCACCGCCATTGGCAATTTGCCCACGGCATGGTCTAGACTGGCCGCGTTCTTGTCGGGGTGCCTTGTTGGAAGGCTGAGATCGGTAAATACCGGATCCCGTTGAACCTGATCAGGTTAGCGCCTGCGTAGGGAACAAGATTTCTCGTCACCCGGCGAGTCCTCTTGTGCTTCGTCCGGGATGTTGTTCGACAATCGAACAGCCTCGTGCGCCAAGCACAGCACTGGTTCCAGTGCGTCCGTCCGTCACAGGTTCGCTCCGACAATAATCCACCGCCTGGATATTGGAGCCCGTGATGACTACAAAATTAAAAAATACCGTGCATTTGAGTGAGTCGGCCAAAGTCGACTCCGGCTCCGTGCAGCCCTTTACCCGCTCGCAGAAGATCTACATAGAAGGCACTCGCCCGGACATCCGTGTACCGATGCGACAAATCAGCCTGGACGTCACCCCCACCGATTTCGGCGGTGAGATCAACGCGCCGGTTACCGTGTATGACACCTCCGGCCCCTACACCGACCCCAACGTGATCATCGATGTGCGCAAAGGCCTGGGCGATGTGCGCTCGCCGTGGATCGAAGCGCGTGGCGACACCGAGCGCCTGCCGGGCCTCAGCTCGCACTTCGGCCAACAGCGCCTCAGCGACGCCGAGTTGACCGCGTTGCGCTTCGCCCATGTGAAGAACCCGCGTCGTGCCAAGGCCGGCGCCAACGTCACCCAGATGCACTACGCGCGCAAAGGCATCATCACCGCCGAGATGGAATACGTCGCCATCCGCGAAAACATGAAGCTCGAAGAAGCCCGCGCCAGTGGCCTGCTCGACCAGCAGCACGCCGGCCACAGCTTTGGCGCCAGCGTGCCGAAGATCATCACCCCCGAATTCGTGCGCGAAGAAATCGCCCGCGGCCGCGCGATCATCCCGGCCAACATCAACCACACCGAACTGGAACCGATGATCATTGGCCGTAACTTCCTGGTGAAGATCAACGGCAACATCGGCAACAGCGCCCTGGGTTCGTCCATCGAAGAAGAAGTGGCCAAACTGACCTGGGGCATTCGCTGGGGCTCGGACACGGTGATGGACCTGTCCACCGGCAAACATATTCATGAAACCCGCGAATGGATCATCCGCAATTCGCCGGTGCCGATCGGCACCGTGCCGATCTACCAGGCCCTTGAAAAAGTCGGCGGCGCCGCCGAGGACCTGACCTGGGAGCTGTTCCGCGACACCCTGATCGAACAGGCCGAGCAGGGCGTCGACTACTTCACCATCCACGCCGGCGTGTTGCTGCGCTACGTGCCGCTGACCGCCAAGCGCGTCACCGGCATCGTGTCCCGTGGCGGCTCGATCATGGCCAAGTGGTGCCTGGCGCACCACAAAGAGAACTTCACCTACACGCATTTCGACGAAATCTGCGAAATCATGAAGGCCTACGACGTCAGCTTCTCCCTCGGCGATGGCCTGCGCCCGGGTTCGATTGCCGACGCCAACGACGCCGCGCAATTCGGTGAGCTGGAAACCTTGGGCGAACTGACCAAGACCGCCTGGAAGCACGACGTGCAAACCATGATCGAAGGCCCTGGCCACGTGCCGATGCAGTTGATCAAGGAGAACATGGACAAGCAGCTCGAGTGCTGCGACGAAGCGCCGTTCTACACCCTCGGCCCGCTGACCACCGACATCGCGCCAGGCTACGACCACATCACCTCCGGCATCGGCGCGGCGATGATCGGCTGGTTCGGTTGCGCCATGCTCTGCTACGTCACGCCCAAGGAACACCTGGGCCTGCCGAACAAGGATGACGTGAAGACCGGGATCATCACCTACAAGATCGCCGCCCACGCGGCGGACCTCGCCAAAGGTCATCCGGGCGCGCAGATCCGCGATAACGCCTTGAGCAAGGCGCGTTTCGAGTTCCGCTGGGAAGACCAGTTCAACCTTGGCCTTGACCCCGACACCGCGCGTTCCTATCACGACGAAACCCTGCCGAAGGACTCGGCCAAGGTCGCGCACTTCTGCTCGATGTGCGGGCCGAAGTTCTGCTCGATGAAGATCACCCAGGAAGTGCGTGAGTACGCGGCCAACCAGCGCATTGAAGCGGTGGACGTGGACGTGGCCAAGGGCCTGGCCGAGCAGGCGGAGCGGTTCAAGCAGGAAGGCAGCCAGCTCTACAAGAAGGTCTGATTCAAGACGTCTGTACCGGCCTTATCGGGGGCAAGCCCCCTCCCACATGACTCAAACTGTGGGAGGGGGCTTGCCCCCGATAGCGATCCAGCAAACAACAAATGCCCCTCAGAGATAACACCCTTGAGCATTCAACCGAGTACTTACTCCCCCGATATCGCAGTGCCGAGCGACAAAAGAGTCTTCGGCGCCCGCGACCTGTTCTCCCTGTGGTTCTCCCTCGGCATCGGCCTGATGGTTCTGCAGACCGGCGCCTTGCTGGCGCCGGGCCTGGGCTTGTCCGGTTCGTTGCTGGCGATTTTCCTCGGCACCCTGGTCGGCGTCCTGCTGCTGGCCGCCGTTGGCGTCATCGGCAGCGATACCGGCCTGTCCGCCATGGCCGCGCTCAAGCTCAGCCTGGGTGCCAAGGGCGCCAGCCTGCCGGCGTTGCTCAACCTGCTGCAACTGATCGGCTGGGGCTCGTTCGAAATCATCGTGATGCGTGACGCCGCGAGCCTGTTGGGCGCGCGGGCATTCAGCGACGGCAGCCTGTTGGCCAGCCCATTGCTGTGGACGCTGTTCTTCGGCGGTCTGGCGACCTTGCTGGCGGTCAGCGGTCCACTGACGTTTGTGCGTCAGATCCTGCGCAAATGGGGCATCTGGCTGCTGCTCGCCGCCTGCCTGTGGCTGACCTGGAACCTGTTCGCCAAAGCCGACCTCACCGCACTCTGGGCCAACGCCGGTGACAGTTCGATGCCGTTCGCGGTGGGCGTTGATATCGCGATTGCCATGCCGCTGTCATGGCTGCCGCTGATTGCCGATTACTCACGCTTCGGCAAGCGCGCCAAAAACGTGTTCGGCGGCACGGCGCTGGGTTTCTTTATCGGTAATTTCTGGCTGATGAGCCTGGGCGTGGCCTACACCCTGGCGTTTGCGCCGAGCGGTGAGGTGAATGCGCTGTTGCTGGCGCTGGCCGGGGCTGGCCTGGGGATTCCGCTGCTGCTGATCCTGCTGGATGAGTCGGAAAATGCCTTTGCCGATATTCACTCGGCGGCGGTTTCCAGCGGCATGCTGTTGCGTTTGAAGGTGGAGCACCTGGCGTTGGCCATCGGCGTGATCTGCACGCTTATCGCCTGCTTTGCACCGTTGGCGCAGTACCAGAACTTCCTGTTGCTGATCGGCTCGGTGTTCGCGCCGCTGTTCGGCGTGGTGCTGGTGGATCACTTTATCCTGCGTCGTCGTGGCCAGGGCGCTGTCGCCAACCTGCGTTGGCCGGCGCTGCTGGCTTGGCTGGGCGGCGTCGCGACGTATCACCTGTTGGCCAATCTGTATCCGGACATCGGCGCGACCCTGCCGGCGCTGGTGCTGGCAGGGCTGTTGCAGTTAATTCTGGCTAAAGCCTTCAGCGGCGTGCAGGCACCAGCTCAGGCTGGATGATGCCGTCCAGGCGTGAGTAGGGAATCTGCAATTCGACGTGGCCCAGGGCGTACGGCGCGATGGTGTTGGTAGGGTACTTGAGGATCACGCCCCCATAGGTCAGCGCCACGTTCGGGGTTTTCTGGAAGGGGTAGGTCTTCACATACTCCGGCTCCAGGCTCAGGCGGGTGCTGATCAGCCAGCTGTTGTGGGCCACCTGGGCGGCTTTCCAGAACGCATCTTCCTTGCCGGGCAGCAGCATGTCGGTCAGGGTCAGGGCCTTTTGCCGCTGGCGCGAATAGTTGATGAACGCGCGGCCGGGCTCGCCGTGGGTGGCGCCCTGGTCCAGGTAGCTGGACAATTCGATGATCACCAAGCCGTCATGCTGTTCACGTACCTTGGCCTGCAAGTACATGCTGTTGCGTGGAGCGGCGGTTTTCAGGAATTGCTCGCGATAGGTCTCCAGGCTCGTCGGCAGGGGATCGCTTTGGGTCATTTCCAGCAGGCGCTGTTCAATCAATGCGTCCAGCTTGGGTTCCTTGGCAAAGTGCACGGTGTCGATATTCACCAGCGGGCAATCGGCGCTGGCGCAGCCCGGCTTGCTTTGCTCGGTGGCGTCGCGGGTGGCTTCCACCGGGGCTTTGTAACTCGGCTGGAACAGGCTCTGGCACGCGCCGAGGGTCATTGCGATGCAGGCCACGGAGGCGATTTTTAAAAGCGACATGTAAGTCCTTCGTCTATCGATAAGAGCGAAATTTGTGGAGCTTCGACTGCCAGCACGGCAGTCAGTTCGCCACTAAGCTGATTAGAGTGTGTTTGACGCCCGCCGTCTATCCCGGCAACTGGAAAGGGGCTGCATCCAGAGGCATGAGCGCGTTAGGATGGCGCCAATTGCGCAGGCTCAACGAGGAAGGGATATGACGGATTTTGCAAAATCGACGCCGAGCACAATCGAGATTGTTCAGCGCGACAATGCCTACCAGGGCTTCTACAAGCTTGATCGCGTGCAACTGCGCCACGAGAAGTTCGATGGCGGCATGAGCCGGGTGATCAACCGCGAAGTCTTTGTTCGTCATGATGCCGTGTGCGTGCTGCCCTACGACCCGCAGCGTGATGAAGTGGTGCTGATCGAGCAGTTCCGCGTCGGCGCCATGGGGCGTACCGACAACCCGTGGCTGGTAGAGATGGTCGCCGGCCTGATCGACAAGGATGAAGAGCCGGAGGAGGTTGCACACCGCGAAGCCGAGGAGGAAGCTGGGCTGACATTCTCCGCGCTGTGGCCGATCACCAAATATTTCCCGTCGCCCGGTGGCAGTACCGAATTTGTCCACTTGTACCTGGGCCGTTGCGACAGCTCGGGTGCGGGGGGCGTCCATGGATTGGAAGAAGAAGCTGAAGATATCCGCGTCACCGTGTGGGCCTTCGAAGATGCCCTGCAAGCGGTGCGCGACGGCAAAATTTCCAACGCAGCCAGCATTATCGCCCTGCAGTGGCTTGCGCTTAATCGCGCGGAAGTGAGGGGGTTATGGCAGTAAAGGCACGGGAACGTTATCGAGTCGACCTGATCGGGCTGCAAGCCGCCTGCGAGGCCAACTATGCGCGGCTGATGCGCCTGCTCCCCGACATGCGCCACGCCCCCGAGGCGCGGCGTATCGGCGTGACCCATGGCGACCAGATGCTCGGCGTGCTGGCCTTGGAAGTGATCGTCAACTGCCCGTACACCACCACCCTGCGCGTGCGCCAGGAACACAGCCTGCCTTGGCTGCCGGTGCCGCAGCTGGAAGTGCAGGTGTACCACGACGCACGCATGGCCGAAGTGATCAGCGCCGAACATGCGCGGCGCTTTCGCAGCATCTATCCTTACCCCAACGTGTTCATGCACCAGCCCGACGAGAAAGCACAACTGAATGTGTTCCTCGGTGAATGGTTGAGTCACTGCCTGGCCCTGGGCCATGAGTTCGAAGCCGTTCGGTAGATGTGAACTGCGTCCGCTTCCTGGGTTTCCTCTTTGTGTCCTGCCCCAGCATAATCACGCCAAACGTCCATTCCTGTGATTGCCTTGGGAGAGCGCCTTGCCGAGCGTATCCACCGTGAGCCCCGATGCACCGGCCTTGCTGGTGCAACTGTCCGACAGCCACCTGTTTGCCGAGGCCGATGGCACGCTGTTGGGCATGAACACCCGTGACAGCCTGCAAAGGGTGATCGAGCTGGTGCGTGCGCAGCAGCCCCGGATCGACCTGCTATTGGCTACGGGGGATATTTCCCAGGACGGCACGCTGGAGTCTTATCAGCAGTTTCGCGATATGACTGCGCTCATTGGCGCCCCGACGCGCTGGATTCCTGGCAATCACGACGAGCCGCAGATCATGGCCCACGCCGCCGTGCACAGCGACTTGCTGGAACCGGTGGTCGATATCGGCCATTGGCGTGTCACCCTGCTGGACTCCGCCGTACCCGGCTCTGTGCCCGGTTACTTGCAGGACAGCCAGTTGCAACTGCTCGCCCAGGCCCTGAGCGAAGCGCCGAACCGTCACCATCTGGTGTGCTTCCACCATCATCCGGTGTCCATTGGTTGCGCCTGGATGGAACCCATTGGCCTGCGCAACCCGGAGGCCCTGTTTGCGGTGCTCGACCGTTTCCCGCAGGTGAGGGCGGTACTGTGGGGGCATGTGCACCAGGAAATCGACCACGAGCGCAACGGCGTGCGCCTGCTGGCGTCGCCGTCCACCTGCATCCAGTTCGCGCCGGGTAGCGAGGATTTCAAGGTCAGTGAACAGGCACCGGGCTACCGCTGGCTGCGCCTGCACGCCGACGGACGGTTGGAGACCGGGGTGGAGCGTGTCCAGGGCTTCGAATTTACCGTGGACTACGGCAGCAACGGCTATTGACTGTGGGAGCGCGCTTGCCCCCGATGGCGGTGGATCAGTCACATCTAACAGTGCCTGACACTCCGCTATCGGGGGCAAGCCCCCTCCCACATTGTATCTTCGGTGTATTGAGGGCTGAGGTCATCACACACGGCTTCGATCCCTGTAAACTGCGCCTCTTTGGCTGAGTCATGGAGAGCCCGGCATGTCCGCTTCGATCCTGTATATCCACGGTTTCAACAGCGCGCCGGCGTCCAACAAGGCCAGCCAGCTGATCACCGTGATGGACAACCTTGGCCTGGCCGGGCAACTGCGTGTACCGGCCCTGCATCACCATCCCCGTCAGGCGATTCCTCAACTGGAAGCCGCGATTGCCGAACTGGGTCGGCCACTGCTGGTCGGCAGCTCACTCGGCGGCTACTATGCAACCCATCTTGCCGAACGCCATGGCCTCAAGGCATTGCTGGTGAACCCGGCGGTCAGCCCCCATCGGATGTTCGACGGTTACCTGGGCACCCAGAAGAACCTCTACACCGATGAAACCTGGGAGCTGACCCACGACCACGTGACGGCCCTGGCCGAACTGGAAGTGCCGGCGCCCCAGGACGCCGCGCGGTATCAGGTGTGGTTGCAGACCGGGGATGAAACCCTGGATTATCGCCTCGCCCAGCAGTATTACCGGGCCTGTGCCTTGCGCATCCAGGCCGGCGGCGACCATGGTTACCAGGGTTTCGCCCGGCAATTACCGGCGATCTTGAGCTTTGCCGGTATTGGCGCAGATCAGTATCAATCCTTCGACTTTGCTGCACTGTAAAGTCGCAGGTCATTTTTTAATCGAACGACTCACGACGAGACCCCATGGCCACTCCCAGCGCTAGCTCTTATAACGCCGACGCCATCGAAGTCCTCTCGGGCCTCGACCCGGTGCGCAAACGCCCCGGCATGTACACCGACACCAGTCGGCCGAACCACCTTGCCCAGGAAGTCATCGACAACAGCGTCGACGAAGCCTTGGCCGGGCACGCCAAGTCGGTGCATGTCATTCTCCACGCTGACCACTCCCTGGAAGTGTCCGACGATGGTCGCGGCATGCCGGTGGACATCCACCCGGAAGAGGGAGTGCCGGGCGTCGAGCTGATCCTCACCAAGCTCCACGCGGGTGGCAAGTTCTCCAACAAGAACTACCAGTTCTCCGGTGGCCTGCACGGTGTGGGTATTTCCGTGGTCAACGCCCTGTCCACGCTGGTGCGGGTCAAGGTCAAGCGCGACGGCAACGAGTACCAGATGACCTTTGCCGATGGCTACAAAGCCACCGACCTGGAAGTGATCGGCACTGTTGGCAAGCGCAACACCGGCACCAGCGTGTACTTCGCGCCGGACCCGAAATACTTCGATTCGCCGAAATTCTCCATCAGCCGCCTCAAGCATGTGCTCAAGGCCAAGGCCGTGCTGTGCCCGGGCCTGCTGGTGACCTTTGAAGACAAAGGCACCGGCGAGAAGGTCGAGTGGCATTACGAAGACGGCCTGCGTTCGTACCTGGAAGACTCCGTCAGCGACTTCGAGCGCCTGCCCAACGAGCCGTTCTGCGGCAGCCTGGCCGGTAATAAAGAAGCCGTGGACTGGGCGCTGTTGTGGTTGCCCGAGGGCGGCGATAGCGTGCAGGAAAGCTACGTCAACCTGATCCCCACGGCCCAGGGCGGCACTCACGTCAACGGCTTGCGCCAGGGCCTGCTCGATGCCATGCGCGAATTCTGCGAATACCGCAGCCTGCTGCCACGCGGGGTGAAGCTGGCGCCGGAAGACGTGTGGGAGCGCATTGCGTTCGTGCTGTCGATGAAGATGCAGGAGCCGCAATTCTCCGGCCAGACCAAAGAGCGCCTGTCGTCCCGTGAAGCGGCGGCGTTTGTCTCTGGGGTGGTCAAGGATGCGTTCAGCCTGTGGCTCAATGAGCACCCTGAACTGGGCCTGGCCCTGGCTGAGCTGGCAATCAACAACGCCGGCCGTCGCTTGAAGGCCAGCAAGAAGGTCGAGCGCAAACGCATCACCCAGGGCCCGGCATTGCCCGGCAAACTGGCCGATTGCGCCGGGCAGGACCCGATGCGCTCCGAGCTGTTCCTCGTGGAAGGTGACTCCGCCGGCGGTTCCGCCAAGCAAGCGCGGGACAAGGAGTTCCAGGCGATCCTGCCGTTGCGCGGCAAGATCCTCAACACCTGGGAAGTCGATGGCAGCGAAGTCCTGGCCAGCCAGGAAGTGCACAACATCGCCGTGGCCATTGGGGTAGACCCGGGCGCGGCGGACATGAGCCAGTTGCGCTACGGCAAGATCTGCATCCTCGCCGACGCCGACTCCGACGGCCTGCACATCGCCACGCTGTTGTGCGCGCTGTTCGTCCAGCACTTCCGCCCGCTGGTGGATGCCGGCCACGTCTACGTCGCCATGCCGCCGCTGTACCGTATCGACCTGGGCAAAGAGATTTACTATGCCCTGGATGAAGCCGAGCGCGATGGCATCCTCGACCGCCTGGTGGCCGAGAAGAAGCGCGGCAAGCCACAGGTCACGCGATTCAAAGGCCTGGGTGAAATGAACCCGCCGCAACTGCGCGAAACCACCATGGACCCGAACACCCGGCGCCTGGTGCAGTTGACGCTGGGCGACGATTTCGCCGCCACCTCGGAAATGATGGACATGCTGCTGGCGAAGAAACGCGCGCCGGACCGCAAGTCCTGGCTGGAATCCAAAGGCAACCTGGCCGAGGTTCTGGGCTGATGCGCACAGGTTTCGCCCTGGCGATCCTGATGTTGAGCAGTTTGGCGGCCGCCCAGGTGGCTGCCGCGCCTGCGGCCGAGCTAAAGCTGGTGTCCGAACACCCGGTAGACGGCATGCGCGGCGGCAACCTGTCGGGCCTGGCGTTGTGCGGTAACGAGTTGTGGACGGTTTCCGATCGTGATGACGACCAGATCTACCGCCTGGATACAAGCGAGACGACTTGGAAGGCCGAAACCGTGAATATCGACGTGCCGCCGGTGCCCGAGTCCGGCTTGCCCTGGGGGTTGCGTTCGCGCACCAAGGCAGCCTCGCTCATTCGCGGTGGTGACCTGGATTTTGAAGGTATCACCTGCGATGCCGCCGGTAACCGCTACATTGTC
This sequence comes from Pseudomonas extremorientalis, assembly GCF_024584605.1. Lineage (NCBI taxonomy): Bacteria > Pseudomonadati > Pseudomonadota > Gammaproteobacteria > Pseudomonadales > Pseudomonadaceae > Pseudomonas > Pseudomonas extremorientalis. The sequence goes on from NZ_CP089519.1 coordinate 607,012, forward strand.
AGCGAAGCCCATGCGGCGGTGCTGCAAGTGCCGGTAACGGGGGCGCCGGACTGGTTGAGGATCGCGCCGGGCATGGTGCGTGAGGCCCGGGCCAGCGGCCTGTTGCTGCACTTCAATGCATTGTTTGAAGGCCTGGCGATCAACCCTGAAGGCAATCAGATCTGGCTGGCGGCTGAGCGTGAACGGCGTGGCCTGATTTCCATCAAGCGTCCGCAAAGCCTGTGGGACTGCGATGGCCCGTGCGTGTTATTGAGTGAGGCGGGCACCGAGATGCAGCCTGCCCAGGTGCCCAAGGCCAAGGCGGTCGCCAGGAATTTTTCGGATGTGGCGCTGTTTCAGGGCAAGTTGTTCACGCTCGAAAGCAGCCAATACCAGCTGTGCCGCCGCGATGCCGTCACGGGGGCTGTCGAGCAATGCTGGTCATTTGCTTCCGAGATGCTCACGCCGCAACGCCGATACGATCAGCCCTACGGCCTGGCCGAAGCGTTGGTGGTGGACGCCGATGGCGCCTGGATCGGTCTGGACAACAATTTCGGCCCACGTGCCGATGGTGAAAAACGCCCCATGGTCTATCGTTTTGCCGCCCCTGTCGGTGGCTGGAGCGCCAAGCCATGAGCCAACACTTTTTTGAATTGACCCGGTGCCGTGGCATTTCCGCTGCGCCATACCCAAGCATGATGAGGCCCGCATGAGTGACATCCTCGCAGACAGCTTAGACGGCGTAGAACGCCGGTCGCTGGCTGACTTCACCGAAAATGCCTACCTCAACTACTCCATGTACGTGATCATGGACCGTGCCTTGCCGCATATCGGCGACGGCCTGAAGCCCGTACAACGGCGCATCATCTACGCCATGAGTGAGTTGGGCCTGGACGCTGATTCCAAGCACAAGAAATCGGCACGTACCGTCGGTGACGTACTCGGTAAGTTCCATCCCCACGGCGACTCGGCGTGCTACGAAGCCATGGTGCTGATGGCCCAACCGTTCAGCTATCGCTACACGCTGGTGGACGGCCAGGGTAACTGGGGTGCGCCGGATGATCCCAAGTCCTTCGCTGCCATGCGATACACCGAAGCGCGCCTGTCGCGTTACTCGGAAGTCTTGCTGAGCGAACTGGGGCAGGGCACCGCCGACTGGGGCCCCAACTTCGACGGCACGCTCGACGAGCCACTGGTGTTACCGGCACGTTTGCCGAATATCCTGCTCAATGGCACCACCGGCATTGCGGTGGGGATGGCCACTGACGTACCGCCGCACAACCTGCGTGAGGTCGCCACGGCCTGCGTGCGTTTGCTGGATGAGCCCAAAGCCACGGTTGAACAGCTCTGCGAGCACATCCAGGGCCCGGACTATCCGACCGAAGCGGAAATCATCACACCGCGCGCCGACCTGCTGAAAATGTACGAAACCGGCAAGGGCTCGGTGCGCATGCGCGCCGTTTACCACATCGAGGATGGCGACATTATCGTCACCGCACTGCCGCACCAGGTGTCGGGCGCCAAGGTGCTGGAGCAGATCGCCGCGCTGATGCAGGCCAAACCGTCGAAACTGCCGCAGGTGGCCGACCTGCGTGACGAGTCCGACCACGAGAACCCATGCCGCATCGTGATCATCCCGACCAACAGCCGGGTCGACCACGAAGTGTTGATGCAGCATCTGTTCGCCAGCACGGACCTGGAGTCCAGTTACCGGGTCAACGTCAACATCATCGGCCTGGACGGCAAGCCGCAGTTGAAGAACCTGCGCAACCTGCTGGTGGAGTGGCTGGAATTCCGGGTGCAGACCGTGCGTCGCCGCCTGCAGTTCCGCCTCGACAAGGTCGAGCGCCGCCTGCACCTGTTGGACGGCTTGCTGATTGCCTACCTCAACCTGGATGAAGTGATCCACATCATCCGTACCGCCGAGCACCCGAAAGCCGAGTTGATTGCGCGTTTCGAGCTGAGCGAGATCCAGGCTGACTACATCCTCGACACCCGCTTGCGTCAATTGGCGCGACTGGAAGAGATGAAGCTGCGCGACGAACAGGACGCGCTGCTCAAGGAGCAAGCTAAGCTGCAAGCCCTGCTGGGCAGTGAGGCCAAGCTGAAGAAACTGGTGCGCAGCGAGCTGATCAAAGACGCCGAAACCTACGGTGACGACCGTCGTTCGCCAATTGTGCAGCGTGCCGAGGCGAAAGCCCTGACAGAAACCGAGCTGCTGCCAAACGAGAAAATTACTGTCGTTCTGTCGGAAAAGGGTTGGGTTCGATCCGCCAAGGGGCATGATATTGACGCCACTGGTCTGTCGTACAAGGCCGGTGACGGGTTCAAGACCGCTGCGGCCGGGCGTTCCAACCAGTTTGCGGTGTTTATCGATTCCACCGGGCGCAGTTATTCGGTGCCGGCTCACACCTTGCCATCCGCACGGGGACAGGGCGAGCCGTTGACCGGGCGTCTGACGCCGCCGCCAGGGGCGAATTTCGAATGTGTGCTGCTGCCGGACGACGATGCGCTGTATGTGATCGCATCCGACGCGGGTTACGGTTTCGTGGTCAAGGGTGAAGACCTGCAGGCCAAGAACAAGGCGGGCAAGGCGTTGCTGAGCTTGCCCAACAACGCCAAGGTGATCCTGCCGCGGCCGGTGGATGATCGTGAGAGCAACTGGCTGGCGTCGGTGACCACCGAAGGGCGTTTGCTGGTGTTCAAGGTCAGCGACCTGCCGCAGTTGGGCAAAGGTAAAGGCAACAAGATCATCGGTATTCCCGGCGAGCGGGTGGCCAGTCGCGAAGAGTACGTGACCGACATCGCGGTGATCCCGGAAGGCGCGACCCTGGTGCTCCAGGCCGGCAAGCGTACGCTGTCGCTACGCCCTGACGACCTTGAACATTACAAGGGCGAACGTGGTCGGCGTGGTAACAAACTGCCTCGAGGCTTCCAGCGAGTGGATGCCTTGCTGGTAGAAGCGCCGGTTTAACGCGTTTTAGAGCTCTCGATCTACGATTTAACGCGTAGATCGATGCTTTGGCGCTGGAGTCATGGCGCATATTCACGGATGATATGGCCTTTCCAGCGCCGGCGTGGCCGAGCGTATTTAGGTTATTTTTAGTATTACATTGTGGTTCGCCTTGTGGCAGCCACCTGGATGGGATGATGACTGCTCCACGCCTTCCTTTTATTTTCATGCTCGCTGGCCTTTTGGGGCTGGCGGGTTGCAGCACACACCAACCGGTGTCGCTGTACCAGCTGGACAGCGGAAGTCCGGCTCAACCTGCACAGTCCGCCGGCATGGCCGTCCTGCTCGGCCCGGTGGTCGTAGCCGACTACCTGCAACGCGAAACCCTCCTGCAACGTCAGAACGATGGAAGCCTGCAAGGTTCCACCGATGGCCGTTGGGCGGGGAGTTTGTCCTCTGATATCAATCAGTTGATGTTGCGCCAGGTGGCGGGTCAGTTGGACAGCCAGCGGGTGGTCCTGGCACCAGGGCCCTCCGGGTTCACGCCTGATGTACAGGTGTTGCTGACCATTACCCGGCTTGACTCCGGCACGTCGCAACCGGCCATCCTCGATGCGCAATGGCGCTTGATCGACCGTCGTGGGCAGGTGCGTGATAACCGTATCGTGCACTTGCAGGAACAGCACACCGGTTCCACTGCGTCCCAGGTCCAGGCCCAGGGCGTGTTGTTGCAGCATTTGGCGCAGCAGTTGTCGGTGGCGCTCAAGCCATTGGCCAACCAACCGCCGATTGCCGAAGCGCCGCGCAAGCAAAGCGCGCCGGCGCAGGCCAGGCCGGCAGAGCCGCAGAAGCCGAAGATGCCGATGGCTACGCCGATCCGTACGGATATGGAAGTGTTCAGGTTCTGACCTGAATCGCAGACAAACAAAAAGGCCCGCTGAATCAGCGGGCCTTTTTGTTTGTGCGCAATTTGAGCCAGGCTGCGGACCCAATGTGGGAGGGGGCTTGCCCCCGATAGCGGTAGTTCAGTTAATGATGTGTTAACTGATACTCGGCTATCGGGGGCAAGCCCCCTCCCACATGAGTCCTACCGTTTTATTTGGCGCGGGTTTCATGCATCCGCGCCAACTGCCGCTCCAGCATCGACGGATACGGCTCCATCAATCGCTCCACACAACTGGCCCCTTCAGGGCTGGCAATCGGGCGGATACGCGCGCGTTGGCGGATCAGCGTGTCTTCACTGATCTTGCGCTCCACCAGCAGCAGGTTGCGGCTGTGTTGGGACAGGGCCAGGGCGTCCTGGGCGATTTCGGTGAGCAGCAGGTCGATCTGACTTATGCCGAACAGATCGTCGCCCACTGTCAGGCCAAGCTGCAGTTGCAGGGTAATGCCGCTGTCCGCCACTTCGATCTGCAATTCATGACCCAGCGCGCGCAGCAACTCGCCGCAGCAGATGGCGTTGGTCAGGTAGTCTTCACCGCTGTCTTCACTGTGGAACAGCATCAGCGTGCTGCCATCGTTCAGGGTGTGCAATTCGCTCTGGTACAGCGAAGCGGCCTGGTCGAGGCAGTCACGGTAGCGTTCCAGCAACTCGGTCAGGCGTGCGCGTGGCAGGCGACGGAGTTGATCCTGTGCTCCCAGTTGCACCGCCAGAACGGCGCTGTACTGGGGTTCTGCACTCTTTACCGGAGCCGGTTTGGCGGCGACGGCCGGGGCGCTGGCCGAGGTGTCGCGCAGATCGGCGAACGGGTCTTCGTCGTCCAGCTCGTCCTCTTCGGCTTTGAACGCCTGGCGAGTGGCAGGTTTGAGGCCTGCGACCGGGGCGTCTTCCACTTCAAACTCAGGCTCATCGTCGAACTCAGGCTCGGGCTCAATCTCGCGCACCACCGGTTCCGGGGCGAAGCTGGCGTGCAGCTGGCGAGCGAGGTCGCCTATTTCGTCCTGGCGATCAGTGGCCGGAGTATGTTCGTCGATGTCCCGCAGCCAGATGCGCAGTTGCATCAAGGGCGTAGAGATATGCCGTCCCAGGCGCAGGCTCAGAGCCAGGGCCAGGGCCAGCAGGATCGCGCTGAGAATGCCCATGCTTTGCAGGCTGATGGTCATCGGCTGCTGGAATTGCTGCATGTCGAGGCTGATGCGCAGTTGGCCGGCCTTCACATCCTGAAACGTAATATTGCTCGAATACAGGCCTTCGGCTTCACCCAGCAGGCCGTTTTTCGGGCGTTGCCCGGCTTCGGCCATGATCCGGTTGTCCACGCTGTAGATGGCGGCGTGGGCCACCAGCGGGTTCTTGGTCAGGTTGTTGAGCAGTACGTTGAGGCTGAGGATGTCGTTGGACACCAGCAACTCAGTCGCCGAGGTGGCGGTCTGGGTCGTCAGGCTCTCGCCCAGGGCGTCGGCTTGTTCGTGCATGGCCTGCTTGAACTGCAATCCCATCACGCAGGCGTAGATCACCAGGGCCAGGGCGACCAGGATCACGTTATGGCTGGCGATGCGTAATGCGATCGGTACACGGCGGTGGCGCAGTGCCCGGAAGATCAGCAGGAAGAAGTTATCGGTTTTTACTGGCGTGGGCCGGTTCACTTGCGCTCGGCTCTTGGTCCGTGAAGTTGACGCGCAGTATAGCGACAGCCCCATGACCGGCAAAGCGCTGGCTGTGCCCGATGGTCACTGAAAGTGGGTAGAATGCGGTTTTTTTCCAGCCTGGGGGTGCGCCTTGCGCGAAATTGTCCTGATTAACATCACTGGGGAAGACCGCCCGGGTCTGACCGCAGCCATTACCGGCGTTCTGGCCCAGGGTGGTGTGAACATTCTCGACATCGGCCAGGCGGTGATCCACGACACCCTGTCGTTCGGCATCCTGGTCGAGATTCCGAGCACCGAGCAGGCGTCTTCGGTGCTCAAGGACATCCTGTTTACGGCCTACAAGCTGGACCAACAGGTGCGTTTCACTCCGGTGTCCGAAGAGGATTACCGGCAATGGGTTGCCGGCCAGGGCAAGAAACGCCACATCGTGACGCTGCTGACCCGCAAGGTCACCGCCGAGCAACTGCAGCGCGTCAGCTCCATCACCGCGCAATATGGCCTGAATATCGACCATATCGACCGTTTGTCGGGTCGTATGCCATTGGACACGCCGGCCGACAAGGGCAAGGGCTGCATCGAGTTCTCCGTGCGCGGTGAACCGGCCGACCCGCAAGCCCTGCGTGCCGAGTTCCTCAGCGTGGCCCAGGAGCTGAACGTCGATATCGCCTTCCAGGAGGACTCGCTTTTCCGCCGCAACCGCCGCCTGGCAGTGTTCGACATGGACTCGACTCTCATCGAGGCTGAGGTCATCGACGAGCTGGCCAAGGCCGCGGGTGTTGGCGAGCAGGTGTCGCAAATCACCGAGCGCGCCATGGCCGGTGAACTCGACTTCCGCGCCAGCTTCAAGGAACGCCTGGCGCTGCTCAAGGGCCTGGACGTGAGCGTGCTGGACTCCATCGGCGCTTCCCTGCGCCTGACCGAGGGCGCCGAAACCCTGTTCGCCGAACTCAAGCGCCTGGGCTACAAGACCGCCATTCTGTCCGGCGGCTTCACCTACTTCGCCAAGCAATTGCAGGCCAGGCTGGGTATCGACTATGTGTTCGCCAACGAGCTGGAAGTGGTGGATGGCAAGGTGACCGGCGTGGCGGTGGAGCCGATTGTCGACGCGCAGCGCAAAGCGGATCTGCTCAAGGAATTGGCTCACAAGGAAGGGTTGCGTCTGGAGCAGACCATTGCAGTCGGCGACGGGGCGAATGACTTGCCGATGCTGGCGATTGCCGGGTTGGGTGTGGCGTTCCGGGCCAAGCCGTTGGTAAAGCAATCGGCCAAGCAGGCGATTTCGACGCTGGGGCTGGACGGTGTGTTGTACCTGCTGGGCTTTCGCGATCGCGACGGTCAGCTGTAACTCGATCTCACAGTAGGAATACAGAGCAAATGTGGGAGGGGGCAAGCCCCCTCCCACATTTGCTCTGTACTGAATTCAAATCAGGCTTTTGGCAGTGCAATACCCTGGCCCATCTGCACTGGCGTACCCGCCGCCAATTCTTCAGCCCACTTCACCTGATCCGGCCCGAACAGCACAATCGCCGTCGATCCCAGCTTGAAGCGCCCCAGCTCGGCACCTTTTTCCAGGTGGATCGGCGCACGTGCAGCTTCGTCGTAGCGGAAGGTTTTCAGCTCGCGCTTTGGCGGTGTCACCAAGCCGGCCCATACGGTTTCAATCGACGCCACAATCATCGCGCCCACCAATACCACGGCCATCGGGCCGCGTTCGGTGTCGAAGATGCAGGCAACGCGCTCGTTACGTGCGAACAACTCGGGTACGTTTTCAGCGGTGGTCTGGTTGACCGAAAAGATGCGTCCAGGAATGTAGACCATCTCGCGCAGCGTGCCGGCCAACGGCATGTGCACGCGGTGGTAGTCCTTCGGCGAGAGGTAGATGGTGGCGAAGTCGCCGCCCATGAACGGTGCAGCTACGGCCGCATCGCCACCCAGCAGTTCCAGCACGCTGAAGCTGTGGCCCTTGGCCTGGAATACGCGGCCATGTTCGATCGGGCCCAGTTGGCTGACCGCGCCATCGGCAGGGCTCAGCACCGCGCCTGGGGTTTGATCCAGCGGGCGGGCGCCGTCTTTCAGGGCGCGGGTGAAGAAGGCGTTGAAGTGCTCGTAGGCGCTCAGGTCTTCAACCAGGGCCTGGGACATGTCCACTTGATAGCGCTTGGCAAACCAGGCGGTGAAGGCATTCTTGAACCAGCGCACGCGGCACTCGGCGACACAACCTGCCAGGCGCGACAGCAAGTGGTGCGGCAGCAAGTATTGGCTGAGGATAAACAACTGCTTTTTCATAACTGTCCTTAAACCTTAAATCTCGACGGGGGTGTCGGGGTGGTTGCCCCATTCGCCCCAGGAACCGGCATAACCTTTGACTCGCGGATAACCGAGCGCCTTGGCCACCAGGTAGGTGAAGCCAGAGCGGTGGTGAGTCTGGCAGTGAGTGATGATTTCTTTATCTTTGGTCAATCCGAGGTCTTCGAGAATCTGCGGCATGTCACGGCGGATACGCAGGTTGCGTGCCTTGTCCATACCCGCGGTCCATTCGAAGTTGACCGCGCCGGGGATATGCCCGCCTTTGGCAGCGAGGACCTTCTCGCCGGAGTATTCCAGCGGCCCGCGAGCATCCCAGATGCCCAGGTCGGCAGCACCCAGGCGGCTTTGCAGGTATTCACGCGTGGCGGTGGGGCCTTCGTGCAGCGTGAGGCTGACCGGGCCACCGACAGGCGCGGGCACGTCGGTGGAGACCGGGTGGTGTTCTTCCAGCCAGGCCAGCAGGCCGCCATCCAGGTAGTGGTATTTCTGGTGGCCGATCACGTCGAGCATCCAGATAAAGCGCCCGGCCCAGCCGCCGCCTTCGTCGTCATAGACCACGTAGGTTGCATCCGGGGTGTGGCCCAGTTCGCCGAACAGTTTTTCCAGGTCCGCCTTGCTGGGCAGCAGGCCGGGCGCCGGCGGCTGGCCCAGTTGGGTGCGCTTGGGGTCAACGAAATGCGCGCCGGGGATATGCCCTTCGGCGTAGCGGGCAGCGCTGGTGAGGTCCACCAGAATCAGGTGTTCGGCACCGAGGCGACCAATCAGGTCGCTGGACTCGATCACCAGCGGCAAGCCAGAGAAGTCAGGCATGTGAGGTCTCCTGGGCACAAATGTTGGCGATAAAAGAGGGCGATTGTAGCGCAAGCATCAGGCGCTGCGGTTGGTAAAGCAGTGCAGGGCTTTTTCGATGCATTGGGCGGTTTTGCCGAAGGCCTGCACGGTGGTTTCCGAGAACGGCCCCCCACCCTGGTCGGCCACCATCAGCATCACCACCTTGCCATTGCAGCTCAGGGAACGCAGCAGCAGGTGTTCGCCGGTGAACAGGCGGCGCAGGATCGGCGGCAGCAAGGCTGAGAACTGGGCATGGTTTTCGGGGTTGAGGCGCACCTGGGCGGACTTTTCCAGCAGACGTTGCAGCAAGGTGCTGTTGACCACGTCCAGGCTCAGGTTGGCGGCGTCCTTGGGCAGGCCATCGACCTGGTGCACGCGCAAGGTGCTCATGGCGCGATCGGCCATCAACAGCATGACCCGTTGCATGCCGCTGGCGACCAAGGCCTCCTTGGCGCAGGTGGTCAGGTGCATCGCGTTGGCAAAGCGGCTCGGTTCCACCAAGAGTTCAGTGCAGCGCTTGCGCCACACGGCCAGGGCCTCGGCGGTGGGCGGTGGCGCCGGCAGCAGGCCGCGATGGATCTTCGCCACATGCCACGGCCAGATCAGCGATAGCGCCGGGTGCCAGAGGTCGGGCATCAGGGTGGTACGGGCACTGGTGACGGCTTGTTGGTGGACCAGTTGCTGCACCTCATCCAACGGTTGTTGCAGGTACAGTGCTGTGAGCAACTGCCAGCGTTCGGTGTGCGGGCAGGTCCAGGACTCCTGGGCCGACATCGCCAGGCCGTTGGCCAGCAACACGGTATTGGCCGGCTGGTTCAGCCAGCGCCGCAGATTGGGTTCAGCGTCGAGCAATTGCTGATGGCGCAGCGGGTCGTCTTCACGAGCGATATGCAGGGCCTTGACCAGCAGGCGCTGCTCGCTCATCAGCAACTTATAGCCCTGGGACACCCAGATCGGCAGGTGCCAGGCTTCGGTCAGGCCGACGCAAAGGTCCAGCAGGCGTACGCCGAACAGTTCCTGCTCGACCGTGCGGGCTGATTGGCCCTTGTGGATAACCCGCAGCTCCCACTCCTCCAGAAGCTTGGGGTAGGCCACCGCCATCGGCCACAGTGGCGACAGGAACAACAGGCTGCCCCAGTGGATGTCTTGCCACAGCCGCGCCAGGCGGCTGCCGAACAGACCGTTGGCCTGCTGCGACGCGTGCTGGCTGACCAGCAACAGTTGGCGCAACGCCACGGGGATCTCGTTGGCCGGCACCGAGGGCAGGCGTGCCAGCAGTTCTTCGGCGCGCTTGAGGCCCAGGCGGTTGAGCGCCACTTCCAGGTTTTCCGCCGGTTCCGCCAGGCTGCCATGGGTGTGGCTGTTGGCCTCGCGCATCACGCTGAGCACCAGGGCCGGGCTGCTTTGCATCAGTTCGGCAATATCCCGCAATGAACTGCGGTTATCGCGGATGCCTTTGCACACACGGTCGTGACTGGCCTGGGGAACGGGCAGCAGCACTTCGTCCAGGCGCTTGATCCAAGCGGCGAGAGAGTTGGGTTTTGCAGTTGGGACTGTCGTTTCATTAGCCATGATTGGGGCGCGATCATCACTTGCGGTCTACACGCCCGGAGCGGGCCGAACTGGCTTTTCGCCTTAACGGGCTATAGTCTGGCGCAGTTTTGCCGATAAGTAGAACAAGAGTTTTCTGCTACACCCAATATGTCCATGAACCCGACGGCGCAAGTACTCATCTCCTATGGCTAAAATTATCGGCATCATCGTCGTCTTCGCAAGCGTGCTCGGCGGGTACGTCCTGTCCCACGGTAAAATCGCTGCGCTGATCCAGCCTTTCGAGGTGATGATCATCGGCGGTGCGGCGCTGGGTGCATTCCTGCAGGCCAACCCCGGCTACATGACCATGCACGTGATCAAGAAGTCGCTGGGCATGTTCGGTTCACGCTTTACCCATACCTTCTACCTGGAGGTGTTGGGCCTGGTCTACGAGATCCTCAACAAGAGCCGCCGTGAAGGCATGATGGCCATCGAAGCCGATATCGAAGACGCTGCCGCCAGCCCGATTTTCGCCAAGTACCCGGCCGTGCTCAAAGACGAGCGCATGACCGCCTACATCTGTGACTACCTGCGCATCATGTCCTCCGGCAACATGGCCCCCCATGAGCTGGAAGGCCTGTTCGACATGGAATTGTTCAGCCTTAAAGAAGAGCTGGAGCACCCCTCCCACGCTGTGACCGGCATCGCCGATGGTATGCCGGGTTTCGGTATCGTCGCGGCGGTACTCGGTATCGTGGTGACCATGGCGTCCCTGGGTGAGGGCGACCAGGCCGCTATTGGCATGCACGTGGGTGCAGCGCTGGTCGGTACCTTCTTCGGTATTCTGGCGGCCTATGGTTTCTTCGGCCCGCTGGCGACTTCCCTGGCCCATGACGCCAAGGAAGAAGTGAACCTGTACGAATCGATCAAGGCCAGCCTGGTTGCTTCCGCTTCCGGCATGCCACCGTCGCTGGCGGTGGAGTTCGGTCGCAAAGTGCTTTACCCCAAGCATCGCCCAAGCTTCGCCGAGCTGGAACAAGCGGTTCGCGGTCGCTAAGCCATGGAAAACAACCAGCCGATAATCATCAAGCGCGTCAAGCGCTTCGCTGCGGGGCACCATGGTGGCGCCTGGAAAATCGCCTTCGCCGACTTTGCGACGGCGATGATGGCGTTCTTCCTGGTGCTTTGGCTGATGTCCACCGCCACGCCCGAACAGAAGATCGCCATTGCCGGTTACTTCAAGGACCCGATTGGCTTTTCGGAAAGCGGCACGCCCTTTGTGATCGACCTGGGCGGTTCGCCGCAGTTGGCGCCTGAGCGCACCATCAACCCCGAAGTCAAGACTGAAGCGCCTCAGGAAAAAATCCCGATCGAGCGCGATACTGTCGAGTCGATGGCCGAACAGGTCGAGCAGGAGCGCCTTGAGCTGTTGCTGCAGGAGCTGCAGAACAAGGTCGAGGAAAACCCGCAACTGCTGAAGTTCAAGGACCAGATCTCCTTCGAAATCACGCCTGAAGGCCTGCGCATCCAGATCACCGACGCCGCCAACCGGCCGATGTTCGACTCCGGCAGCGCACGCTTGAAGCCGTACTTCGAAGACATCCTGCTGGCCATGGCCGATACCATCAAAGCGGTACCCAACAAAATCAGCATCAGCGGCCACACCGACGCCAAGCCTTACGCGGGCCAGGGGGATTTCGGCAACTGGGAACTCTCGGCCAACCGCGCCAACGCCGCACGCCGTGCGCTGGTGGCCGGCAGCTATCCGGATGCGCAGGTGGCGCGGGTGGTGGGTTTTGCTTCGTCGCAGCTGTTTGATCATCAAGACCCGTTCAACCCGGTCAACCGCCGGATCGACATCGTGGTGCTGACCAAAAAGGCCCAGCGTGCGATTGAAGGTGACCAGCCGCCAGCGCCGCAACCTACTCCGGGGGCCGGCGCACCGGGTGAAGTACCGGCCGACCCGAACGCGATTCCGCCAGGGCAGGAGCCGTTGCCGGCGCATGAGTTGCGCCAGAAGCTGAACCTGTTTGATGACGGTGGGGTGAAGGATCCTACGGTGCCCAAGACGGGTTCTTAAGCTGCCGAAGCTGCTTCACTCATGAAAACGCCCCGATACTGATCGGGGCGTTTTCTTTTGCAGTCATAGCGGGAGGTAGGCTTTGACGCCTTTGATCACGCCTCGCATGTCATCGGTGCACAGGCGCGGTACGAAGTACTCCCGCCCTGTGGCTCGCGTCTTTCTATGGAGCTTGCTTCGCCCCATCTGCGCCGCTGGATCAGCCCCGAAGAGGATCCAGACTCCTGCCAGCTTGCGCTGGTGACGGAGCAATTATGCGCAGCAGGAATTCCGAATTCAGGCTGGCTCGTGTCGGTGGGCCGCCCAGTTGTCCTGAATTCTTAATGCCAGACCCCGTTAAATCAATGGACCAGGCCATGCTGTGCCGTGCTTTATGTGTATCAAGGCAGGGCGGTTTTAGTAACTGCTCTCCGGCAAGCTCGCAATAATCGATCGATAGCTGTTCATCCGCTGCTGCTGCACGCGCCCATCCTCAAGCGCCTTGAGCAACGCACAGCCCGGTTCGCGGTCGTGTTTGCAGTCGCGGAAGCGGCAGGTGCCGATCAGGTCGTTGAACTCGATGAAGCCCGCTTCCACATCACTGCGGCTGACGTGGCCGAGGCCGAATTCGCGGATGCCGGGGGAGTCGATCAGTTCGCCGCCGCCGGGGAAGTGGAATAACCGCGCGGTGGTGGTGGTGTGGGTGCCCTGGCCGGACAGTTCCGACAGCGGACCTACGCGGGTGTCGACTTCCGGCAGCAGGCTGTTGACCAGCGAGGACTTACCCACGCCGGACTGGCCCACAAACACGCTGATGCGCCCGTCCAGCTGCTGTTGCAGCTGTTCCATGCCATTACCGTGATGCGCCGAAACCTCCAGCACCGGGTAACCCAGGGTACGATAGACCGCCAGCAGGGCGTTGAGTGCCGGGGCATTCTGCTCGTCGATCAGGTCGAATTTGTTCAGCAGCAACAGCGGGCGGATGCCGGCGTGTTCGGCCGCCACCAGGTAGCGGTCGATCAGGTTGGCATGGGGCTCGGGCAGCGGCGCGAACACGATCACGATCATGTCGACGTTGGCCGCGACCGGCTTGAGCTGGCCGCGGCTATCGGGGCGGCGCAGTTCGGTGGTGCGCGGCAGTTGGGCGACGATTACGCCGATACCCTGGTTGCCAGCACGCCACACAACCCGGTCACCAGTGACCAGCGCCGGCAGGTTGGCGCGCAAGTGGCAGCGGAACACCTGGCCGGCGAGTTCGCCTTCGAGCGCCTCGACTTCGACCTGCACGCCGAAGTGCGCGATCACCAGGCCTGTTTGTTCAGGGCCGAGGTCGCCTCCCTCGAGCGCTTCCACGGCGGAGGATTCACGTTTGGCGGCGCGCGCGGCGCGTTCGCCCTGAATCTTTTCGATGCGCCAGTTTTGGCGACGGTTGAGCTGGCGTTTGGCCATTGGTGTTCCGTGTCGATAATGCAAAGGTTGGGTAAAACGGTCGCGAGTCTAGCACGGCCCCGCCTGCTAAACTGCGCAGCTACGCCAAGGTGCCAAGAGAATCAACCCATGCAAAACCCACAGAACCTGATTTGGATCGATCTGGAAATGACCGGTCTGAACCCCGACACCGACGTCATCATCGAGATGGCGACCATTGTCACCGACAGCAACCTCAACACCTTGGCCGAAGGTCCGGTGATCGCCATCCACCACAGCGATGCCGTACTCGCCACCATGGACGAGTGGAACACCCGCACCCACGGTAACTCCGGCCTGACCCAGCGCGTGCGTGACAGCCGCATCAGCATGGCCGAAGCCGAAGCCGAAACCATCGCCTTCCTGGAAAAATGGGTGCCCAGGGGCAAGTCGCCGATCTGCGGCAACAGCATCTGCCAGGATCGCCGCTTCCTTTATACGCATATGAAAGCGCTGGAAAGCTACTTCCACTACCGCAACCTGGATGTGTCCACGCTTAAAGAGCTGGCGGCGCGCTGGGCGCCGGAAGTGAAGGACAGCTTCCACAAAGGCAGCACGCACCTGGCGCTGGATGATATTCGCGAGTCGATTGCCGAGTTGCAGCATTACCGCAAGCATTTCATCAAGGCTTGAATTCCTTCAAGGGTGAGCCGGTTTTTTGTGGCGAGCGGGCTAGCCCCGCGTTGGGCTGCGAAGCAGCCCTAATACTGCCAACACACCTCTCCAAACAGATATCATTGCCGGCTTTGGGGCTGCTGCGCAGCCCAACGCGGGGCTAGCCCGCTCGCCACAGTTTTGCAAGGATCGCCCTCATGCTGCTGATGCTCTACCTCATCGCCATCACTGCCGAAGCCATGACCGGTGCGCTGTCGGCTGGGCGGCGGGGCATGGACTGGTTTGGCGTCGTGCTGATCGCCTGCGTGACGGCACTGGGTGGTGGTTCGGTGCGCGATGTGTTGCTGGGGCATTACCCGCTGACTTGGGTCAAGCACCCGGAATACCTGGTGCTGACCTCCGTCGCCGCGCTGGTGACGATCTTTATCGCCCCGCTGATGCGCCGCCTGCGTTCGTTGTTCCTGGCATTGGACGCCCTGGGCCTGGTGGCCTTCACCCTGATCGGTTGCATGACCGCCCTGGAGATGGGCCACGGCATGCTGGTGGCCTCGGTCAGCGGCGTGATCACCGGCGTTTTCGGTGGCATCCTGCGGGATATCTTCTGCAACGATATCCCGCTGATCTTCCGCCGTGAGCTGTACGCCAGCGTGTCGTTCCTGGCCGCCTGGTTCTACATGCTGTGCCTGTATCTGGAACTGCCCAGTGAGCAGTCGATCCTGCTGACGCTGTTCAGCGGCTTTCTACTGCGCTTGCTGGCGATCCGTTTCCATTGGGAAATGCCCAAGTTCGTCTACAACGACGACGTGCATTAGCGGTTGGCGTGCTGGTTCAGCGCCCATTCCACATGTTCGCGCACCAGTTCGGAGGGATATTCGCGCCGCGCCTTCAAGGCTTCCAGCACCGGAATGCTCGACGGTGCGTTGCCCAGGCCTACCGCCAGGTTGCGCAACCAACGCTCATAGCCGGCGCGACGCAGGGGTGAACCTTCGGTGCTGCTGAGGAATTTATCCTCATCCCACATAAACAACTCGGCCAGTTCGGCGTTATCCAGGTTGTGGCGTGGCTTGAAGTCGACTTCGGCCGTGGCGCGGGCGAAACGATTCCACGGGCAAACGATCTGACAGTCATCACAACCGAACACGCGGTTGCCGATCAACGGGCGCAGGTCTTCGGGGATTGCGGTCTTGAGCTCGATGGTCAGGTAGGAAATGCAGCGACGGGCGTCCAGCACGTAGGGGCCGACAAAGGCATTGGTGGGGCAGATGTCCAGGCAGGCGGTGCAGCGCCCGCAATGTTCAGTGCTATGAGGTGCGTCGATCGGCAGCGGCAGGTCGACAAACAGCTCGCTGAGGAAGAAGTAGCTGCCGGCCTTGCGATTGAGCACCAGGGTGTTCTTGCCGATCCAGCCCAGCCCGGCTTTTTCGGCGATGGCTTTCTCAAGCACGGGTGCGCTGTCGACGAAGGCGCGGAAGCCGAAGGGGCCGATTTGCGCCTGGATACGGTCGGCCAGTTGCTGCACGCGCTTGCGGATCAGCTTGTGGTAGTCGCGGCCCAGGGCGTAGCGCGAGATATAGGCTTTTTCCGGCTTGGCCAGCAGTTGCGCCATCTGTGTGTCGCCGGGCAGGTAATCCATGCGCAGCGACACCACGCGCAAGGTGCCGGGCACCAGCTCATCCGGATGGGAGCGTTTGCTGCCATGGGCGCCCATGTAGTCCATCTCGCCGTGGTAACCCGCGTCGAGCCAGCGTTGCAGGTGCTGTTCATGCTCGGCCAGGTCCAGGCCGCTGATGCCGACTTGCTGAAAGCCCAGCTCGCGGCCCCAGTCTTTGATCGATTGGGCGAGGGCAGGCAGATCGGTGGTGATGGCAGGCATGAGACAAGGGAAACCGCAGGTTAGATAGGTATAATTCTGCCAGACATCGGAGCTTGAAGACGCATGCCGCAGACAAAACACGCAATAACCGACGTACAACCGCTGCTGCACGGCCATTTGCCGCAACTCGCTGCGCGTTCCCCGGACGCCCATAAAGGCCGGTTCGGCCATTTGCTGGTCATCGGTGGTGACCGCGGCTTTGGCGGCGCAGCGCTGCTGAGTGCCGAAAGCGCCTTGCGCAGCGGCGCGGGCATGGTGTCCCTGGCGACGCGCCTGGAGCATGTGCCCGCGGCCCTGGCGCGACTGCCGGAAGTCATGACCGTCGGCGTCGCCTCGGCCAACCAACTGATGGGCCTGCTGGAAAAGATCTCGGTCATTGTGATCGGGCCTGGGCTCGGTGACGCGTCTTGGGGCAAAAGCCTGCTTTCGGTCGCCGCCAACGCCAGCCAGCCGCAGGTGTGGGACGCCGACGCCTTGAATCAACTCGCCACCGGCAGCGTCAGCTTGCCGGCCAACTGCGTGATCACACCGCATCCCGGGGAGGCGGCGCGGTTGTTGGGTCTGTCGACAGCCGAGGTTCAGGCCGATCGCATTAAGGTGGCGCGCGCGTTGAGCCAGAAATTCAACGCAGTGGCTATTCTCAAGGGCGCAGGCAGTTTGATTGCCAGCCCGGACGGGCGTGTTTCACGCTGTGACCAAGGCCAACCGGCGATGGCCACGGCAGGGCTGGGTGACGTGTTGGCCGGCCTGGTGGGTGCACTGCTGGCCCAGGGCATGCCAGCCTATGAGGCAAGCTGCCTGGCCGTGTGGTTGCACGCAACGGCGGGAGATCGCCAGGGCACGTTCGGTCGCGGGTTGGCCGCCAGTGACTTGATCCCTGCCATTCGTCAATTGCTGGAGGAGCAGTCACCGTGTCTGAAGTAATTCTTTTCCTGGTCGATGAAGAGGCCATGGTTGCCTTCGGCCAGCGCATCGCCCAGGTCACGGCGGGAGCGGGGCTGATCTTTCTGGAAGGCGACCTGGGGGCGGGCAAGACCACGCTGTCCCGGGGGATCATTCGCGGGTTGGGCCACACGGGGGCGGTAAAAAGCCCGACGTTCACCCTGGTAGAGCCCTACGAAATCGGCGACGTGCGAGCGTTCCATTTCGACCTCTATCGCCTGGTCGATCCCGAAGAACTGGAATACATGGGTATCCGGGATTACTTCGACGAAGATGCGCTGTGCCTGATCGAGTGGCCAGATAAAGGCACAGGCTTTTTGCCAAAGCCTGACCTGACCATTACCATTACGCCGCATGAGCATGGACGTCAGTTGAAGTTGTTGCCCCAAAGCGTGCGCGGCCAGTCGTGGTGCGCGGCTTTGGCATTGGAATTCAAATAATTGGTGGGGTTAGGTATGCGCTTTCGCGCGTTGGTTGCTGTCGTGGGGGTGTTGCTTGCGGCAATGACTGTCAATGCTCTGGCTGCTTCACAGGTGAAGAGTGTTCGCCTGTGGCGAGCGCCGGATAACACGCGACTGGTGTTCGACCTGTCTGGCCCGGTCCAGCACAGCGTCTTTACCCTGACGGCGCCTGATCGTCTGGTGATCGACATCAACGGGGCGACCCTGGCCGCGCCGTTGAAAGTCTCCACCGCCAACACCCCGATTACCGCCATGCGCTCGGCCCAGCGTACGCCGACCGATTTGCGCGTGGTCATCGACCTGAAAAAGGTCGTGACCCCGAAAAGCTTCTCCCTGGCGCCCAACGCCCAGTACGGCAACCGGCTGGTGGTCGATCTGTTCGACAACGCCGCCGATGCCGCGCCGCCGCCTGCGCCGACCCCGAGCGTAGCAACGGTGCCGGCGGTGCCGGTGAACCCGTCGCAACCGCAGGTCAAGCTGCCACCGCCGCCACCGGCCCCGGCCGGCAAGCGTGACATTATCGTGGTGATTGACGCCGGTCACGGCGGGGAAGACCCGGGTGCTTCCGGCTCACGCGGCCAGCATGAGAAAGACGTGGTACTCGCCATCGCCCGCGAACTGCAGCGCCAGGTCAATGGCATGAAGGGCTACCGCGCCGAGCTGACGCGTACCGGCGACTACTTCATTCCGCTGCGCGGCCGTACCGAAATCGCCCGCAAGAAAGGCGCCGACCTGTTTGTGTCGATCCACGCCGACGCCGCGCCTTCGGCCGCCGCGTTTGGCGCCTCGGTGTTTGCCCTGTCGGATCGAGGTGCTACGTCCGAGACCGCCCGTTGGCTGGCCGACAGTGAAAACCGTTCCGACCTGATCGGCGGCGCCGGCAACGTGTCCCTCGATGACAAGGACAAAATGCTCGCCGGCGTGCTGCTGGACCTGTCGATGACCGCTTCGCTGACGTCCAGCTTGAACGTGGGCCAGAAGGTCCTGAGCAACATCGGCCGGGTCACCTCGCTGCACAAGCAGCGTGTGGAACAGGCCGGGTTCATGGTGCTGAAATCGCCGGATATCCCCTCGATCCTGGTGGAAACCGGGTTTATCTCCAACTCCAACGAAGCCTCGAAGCTGGCAAGCGCCAGTCACCAGCAGGCACTGGCGCGTTCGATCAGTGCAGGTATCCGCCAGTTCTTCCAGCAGAACCCGCCGCCGGGCACCTACATCGCCTGGCTGCGTGACTCGGGGAAAATCGCCCAGGGCCCGCGTGACCATCGCGTGCAGCCGGGCGACACCCTGGCCATGCTGGCGGTGCGTTTCCAGGTATCGGCCGCTACCTTGCGCAGCGCCAACAACCTGAAAACCGATGAACTGAAGGTCGGCCAGGTGCTGACCATCCCTGGCACTGAATTGGCGGCGCAGTAATGAGTGAATCACTCCTGAACAGCGGGTCGCGCATTGAACTGCTGAGCCCGCGCCTCGCCAACCAGATTGCGGCAGGCGAGGTGGTCGAGCGCCCCGCATCGGTGATCAAGGAGCTGCTGGAAAACAGCATCGACTCCGGCGCCAAGCGCATCGACGTCGATGTGGAGCAGGGCGGCGTCAAGCTGTTGCGCGTGCGCGACGATGGCAGCGGCATTTCCGCCGATGACCTGCCGCTGGCTCTGGCGCGTCACGCCACCAGCAAGATTCGCGACCTGGAAGACCTTGAGCGGGTGATGAGCCTGGGCTTTCGCGGCGAGGCCCTGGCGTCCATCAGCTCTGTGGCGCGCCTGACCCTGACGTCCCGCACCCGCAGCGCCGAGCAGGCCTGGCAAGTGGAAACCGAAGGCCGCGACATGGCGCCTCGGGTCCAGCCGGCGGCGCACCCTGTCGGGACGTCGGTGGAAGTGCGCGACCTGTTCTTCAACACTCCGGCGCGACGCAAATTTCTCAAGGCCGAGAAAACCGAATTCGATCACCTGCAGGAAGTCATCAAGCGCTTGGCCCTGGCCCGCTTCGACGTGGCCTTCCACCTGCGCCACAACGGCAAGACCATCCTTAGCCTGCATGAAGCCAACGATGACGCTGCGCGAGCGCGCCGGGTGTCGGCGATTTGCGGCGCGGGCTTTTTAGAGCAAGCGTTACCCATTGAAATCGAACGCAACGGCTTGCGACTGTGGGGCTGGGTCGGGTTGCCGACGTTCTCCCGCAGCCAGGCGGACTTGCAGTATTTCTTCGTGAACGGCCGCGCGGTGCGCGACAAGCTGGTGGCCCATGCGGTGCGCCAGGCGTATCGCGACGTGCTGTTCAACGGGCGTCACCCGACGTTTGTGCTGTTCTTTGAGGTCGACCCGTCGGTGGTGGACGTCAACGTGCACCCCACCAAGCACGAAGTGCGCTTCCGTGATGGACGCATGGTGCATGACTTCCTCTATGGCACCTTGCACCGCACCCTGGGGGATGTGCGCCCGGATGATCAGTTGTCCGCACCGATTGTGACGGCAGTGGTCCGGCCGAGTGGCCCGCAAGCCGGTGAGTTCGGCCCTCAAGGCGAAATGAGCCTGGCGGCAAACCTGCTGCAATCGCCACAGCCGCAACCTTCGTATACCGCGCCGAATGCCGGCTCCGGCTCGGGTTATCAGTACCAATACACCCCGCGCCCGCAATCGGCGGTGCCGGTGGCCGAAGCCCAGGCTGCGTATCGCGAGTTTTTTGCACCGCTGCCGGGGGCTGAGCCGGGGGCGCCGGTCGCCTTGCCGGAAGGCGGTGGTGATATTCCACCGCTGGGTTACGCCTTGGCGCAGCTCAAGGGCATCTACATCCTGGCGGAGAACGCCCACGGCCTGGTGCTGGTGGACATGCACGCCGCCCACGAGCGGATCATGTACGAACGCCTCAAGATTGCCATGGCCAGCGAAGGCCTCAGTGGGCAGCCGCTGCTGGTGCCGGAATCCCTGGCAGTCAGCCAGCGTGAGGCCGACTGCGCCGAAGAGCACCACAGCGTGTTCCAGAAACTGGGCTTTGAATTGCAACGCCTTGGCCCGGAAACCCTGGCCATCCGCCAGATTCCCGCGCTGCTCAAGCAGGCCGAGGCTAACCGGCTGGTGGCTGACGTGCTGGCTGACCTGATGGAGTACGGCACCAGTGACCGCATCCAGGCGCACATCAACGAGCTGCTCGGCACCATGGCCTGCCACGGCGCCATCCGCGCCAACCGCCGCCTGGCCCTGCCGGAAATGAACGGCTTGCTGCGCGACATGGAAAACACCGAGCGCAGCGGGCAATGCAACCATGGCCGACCGACCTGGACCCAGATGGGCCTGGACGATCTGGACAAACTATTCCTGCGCGGCCGTTGATGAGCGCCTTGCCCCCCGCGATCTTCCTGATGGGCCCCACGGCCGCCGGCAAGACCGACCTGGCCATCGAGCTGACCAAGGTGTTGCCGTGCGAGCTGATCAGTGTCGACTCTGCCCTGGTTTACCGGGACATGGACATCGGCACCGCCAAGCCTTCGAAAGAGCTTCTGGCCCAGTATCCGCACCGGTTGATCGACATCATCGACCCGTCCGAGAGCTATTCGGCTGCAGATTTTCGCACCGATGCACTCGCCGCCATGGCCGACATCACCGCTCGGGGCAATATTCCGCTGCTGGTGGGGGGGACGATGCTCTACTACAAGGCTTTGCAGGAAGGTCTGGCGGATATGCCCCCGGCCGACGCCCAGGTGCGCGCCGAGCTCGAAGAAGAAGCGGCACGCCTTGGCTGGCAAGCCCTGCACGACCAGTTGGCGGCAGTCGACCCGGTCTCCGCCGCACGCATTCACCCCAATGATCCCCAGCGCCTCACCCGCGCCCTGGAAGTCTGGCGTGTGAGCGGGCAGACCATGACTGAACACCGGCGCAAACAAAGTGCGCAAAGTGCTGACGCAGGCGCTTCGGGACAGTCACAATTGCCCTATACTGTGGCGAATCTGGCCATCGCTCCGGCAAATCGCCAGGTGCTGCATGAACGAATTGCACAAAGATTCACAATTATGTTGGAACAGGGGTTTGTGGACGAGGTCGTAGCTCTGCGTTCCAGAGGTGACCTGCATCCAGGGTTACCTTCGATACGTGCCGTAGGCTACCGCCAAGTCTGGGATCATCTGGATGGCAAGCTGACGTCAGCCGAAATGCAGGAGCGCGGCATCATTGCCACGCGCCAATTGGCGAAACGCCAGTTCACCTGGTTGCGCAGCTGGAGCGATTTGCACTGGCTGGACAGCCTGGACAGCGACAATCTGTCACGCGCCTTGAAATACTTGGGAACGGTCTCCATATTGAGCTGAGTCCTTGCAATTGCCGTCTATCCTTGGGGGTGTGACGGCCATAAGCTATCTATTTTCCGATTTTTTATTATTGATCCTTAAAGGAGTGCGGCACATGTCAAAAGGGCATTCGCTACAAGACCCTTACTTGAATACTTTACGTAAAGAGAAAGTGGGGGTTTCCATTTATCTGGTCAACGGTATCAAGCTGCAAGGTACGATCGAGTCGTTCGACCAGTTCGTGATCCTGCTGAAAAACACCGTCAGCCAGATGGTCTACAAGCACGCTATCTCGACAGTCGTTCCAGTTCGTCCAATCCGTCTGCCTAGCGCAGCGGGTGATGAACAGGGTGATGTTGAGGCAGGTAACGCCTGATAGGAGTCTCCTTTGTTCTTTGAGCGCCACGGTGGTGGTGAGCGAGTGATCCTCGTTCACTTGGATGGACAGGACCCTGAGGCGCGCGAAGATCCGCAGGAGTTTCAGGAGTTGGCAAATTCGGCCGGCGCCGAGACCGTTGCGTTTTTTAACGTGCCGCGTCATCGGCCAACCGCCAAATTCCTGATTGGCAGCGGCAAGGTCGAGGAGCTGCGCGACCTGGTCCACGCCGAAGAAGCCGATCTGGTGATCTTCAACCACATCCTCACGCCCAGTCAGGAACGTAACCTCGAACGTGTCTTCGAGTGTCGCGTGATCGACCGTACCGGTCTGATTCTCGATATTTTCGCCCAGCGCGCCCGTACCCATGAAGGCAAGCTCCAGGTCGAACTGGCCCAGCTTGACCACATGAGCACCCGGCTGGTCCGCGGCTGGACTCACCTCGAGCGCCAGGGTGGCGGTATCGGTATGCGCGGTCCGGGTGAAACCCAGCTCGAAACCGACCGACGCCTGCTGCGGGTTCGCCTGCGCCAGATCAAGGGCCGCCTCGAGAAGGTGCGCAGCCAGCGCGAGCAATCGCGGCGTGGCCGTTCCCGTGCGGATATCCCGACCGTGTCCCTGGTGGGTTATACCAACGCCGGCAAATCCACACTGTTCAACAACGTGACGAAGTCGGACGTGTACGCGGCCGACCAACTGTTCGCCACCCTCGACCCGACCCTGCGCCGTCTGGACCTTGACGACCTGGGGCCGATTGTCCTGGCCGATACCGTGGGTTTCATTCGTCACTTGCCGCACAAGCTGGTCGAGGCATTTCGGTCTACGCTCGAAGAGTCGAGCAATTCCGACTTGCTGTTGCACGTGATCGATGCGGCGGAACCGGATCGCATGTTGCAGATTGAACAGGTGATGCTGGTGCTGGGCGAGATTGGCGCCCAGGACTTGCCGATCCTCGAGGTCTATAACAAACTCGATTTGCTTGAGGGCGTTGAGCCACAAATCCAGCGCGATGAGAACGGCAAGCCCCAGCGGGTCTGGCTGTCGGCGCGTGATGGCAGCGGTCTTGAGTTGCTTGAACAAGCCATTGCCGAGTTGCTCGGCAGCGATTTGTTCGTTGGCACCTTGCGCTTGCCCCAGCGTTTTGCTCGACTGCGTGCACAGTTTTTCGAGTTGGGCGCGGTACAGAAAGAAGAACACGACGAAGAAGGTGTCAGCTTGCTGGCCGTTCGATTGCCGCGCTCGGAGCTGAATCGGCTGGTCAGCCGTGAAGGCGTGGTACCGACAGAGTTCATCGAACAACACACTTTGCAATAAAAGCCTCCTAAAGCGGTTGTGCCGCAGTGGCAGGCATTCTGTAGCATTGGTCGGCGCGCCGTGGGTGCGTCTTTGCTTTATCAGATGGAGAGCGCTATGGCTTGGAATGAGCCGGGTGGCAACTCGAATAATCAGGATCCCTGGGGTGGTAAACGCCGCAATAATGGCGACCGCAAGGGGCCACCAGATCTCGACGAGGCCTTCCGAAAGCTGCAGGAAAGCCTGAATGGGTTGTTCGGTGGTGGGAAAAAACGTGGTGGTGACGACGGCGGTCGCACAAGCAAGGGCGGTGGCTATGGCCTGCTGGGCCTGGGTCTTGTCGTGCTGGCGGCCGTTTGGCTGTACAGCGCCGTTTACGTGGTGGACGAGCAGGAGCAGGCCGTGGTGCTGCGCTTCGGCAAGTACTACGAAACCGTCGGACCGGGCCTGAACATCTATTTCCCGCCGATCGACAAGAAGTACATGGAGAACGTCACGCGTGAGCGTGCCTACACCAAGCAGGGCCAGATGCTGACCGAAGACGAGAACATCGTCGAAGTGCCGCTGACCGTGCAGTACAAGATCAGCAACCTGCAGGACTTCGTGCTGAACGTTGACCAGCCGGAAATCAGCTTGCAACACGCCACCGAAAGTGCCCTGCGCCACGTCGTGGGTTCGACCGCGATGGACCAGGTGCTGACCGAAGGTCGTGAATTGATGGCCAGCGAGATCAAGGAGCGCTTGCAACGGTTCCTCGACACCTACCGCACCGGTATCACCGTCACCCAGGTGAACGTACAGAGCGCAGCCGCACCGCGTGAAGTACAGGAAGCCTTCGACGACGTGATCCGCGCCCGTGAAGACGAGCAGCGTTCGCGCAACCAGGCTGAAACCTACGCCAACGGCGTCGTGCCGGAAGCCCGTGGTCAGGCCCAGCGCATCCTCGAGGATGCCAACGGTTACCGCGACGAAGTGGTCTCCCGCGCCAAGGGTGAGGCGGATCGCTTTACCAAGCTGGTTGCCGAGTACCGCAAGGCGCCGGAAGTCACGCGTGAGCGTCTGTACCTGGACACCATGCAGGAAGTCTTCAGCAACACCAGCAAGGTTCTCGTGACCGGCAGCAAGGGTGGGCAGAACAACCTGCTGTACCTGCCGCTGGACAAGATGATCGAAGGTGGTCGTAGCAGCACCAGCGCACCGTCCACCGGTTCCAATGCCGCTGCCAACGAAGCGAGCGCCCGTGCGGCCGCCGACTTGCTGCAACAGCAAACACGTACCAGGGAGAGTCGTTGATGAGCAATAAATCGCTGACCGCCCTGATTGTGGGCGTCGTCGTGGTCATCGCTGCCTGGAACTGCTTCTACATCGTGGCTCAGACCGAGCGTGCGGTGCTGCTGCAATTCGGTCGCGTGGTCCAGGCGGATGTCCAGCCGGGCCTGCATGTGAAAGTCCCCTACGTCAACCAGGTACGCAAGTTCGACGCCCGCCTGATGACCCTGGATGCACCGACACAGCGCTTCCTGACCCTGGAAAAGAAAGCCGTGATGGTTGACGCCTACGCCAAGTGGCGCGTCAAGGATGCCGAGCGCTTCTACACCGCGACCTCCGGCCTCAAGCAGATTGCCGACGAGCGTTTGTCGCGTCGTCTGGAATCGGGCCTGCGTGACCAGTTTGGTAAGCGCACCCTGCACGAGGTGGTATCCGGTGAGCGTGACGCGCTGATGGCTGACATCACCCGTTCGCTGAACACCATGGCGGAAAAAGAGCTGGGCATCGAAGTGGTCGATGTCCGGGTCAAGGCTATCGACCTGCCGAAGGAAGTGAACCGCAGCGTGTTCGAGCGCATGAGCACCGAGCGTGAACGTGAAGCCCGTGAGCACCGCGCCAAGGGTAACGAGTTGGCCGAGGGTATCCGTGCGGATGCCGACCGTCAGCGTCGTGTACTGCTGGCTGAAGCCTATCGCGAGTCTGAAGAGGCCCGTGGTGATGGCGACGCGCAAGCCGCAGCGATCTACGCCAAGGCCTACGGTCAGGACCAGGAGTTCTACGCGTTCTACCGTAGCCTGCGTGCTTACCGTGAAAGCTTCGCGAACAAAACCGACGTCATGGTGCTGGACCCAAGTAGCGATTTCTTCCGCTACCTGGAAAAAGCCAAGTAATCAGCTCGTCACTGTGTAGGAAGCACTCCGTCGGGCGGCTAAAACGCCAGGCGGGGTGATCCTTTCAGAAAACGGGTGTATGATGCGGCAGCCGGGAAATTCCCGGCTTTTTTGCGTCTGCATGTTTGATTCGGCAGGCGTGACAGGTTTTTCGAGGAAAGTGCCCGACGAGGCCGATTGCAGGCCGTTCGTCACGTCGCTCTTGCGCGTGGTTTATGCAGGGGGCGGGTGTTTTCTGCTTCACTCAAGGCTCGGCCGAGGGCTGGCCGCCCGGATCAAAGGGGAATGGCGTAATGGCAACGGTAGACCGCTGGCTGCTGCCAGATGGCATCGAAGAAGTACTGCCACCAGAAGCTGCGCGCATTGAAGTAGCGCGCCGCCAGGTGTTGGATCTGTTCCAGAGCTGGGGTTACGAGTTTGTCGTGACCCCCCATATCGAGTACCTGGAATCCCTGCTGACCGGCGCGGGCCAGGACCTGGATCTGCGCACCTTCAAGGTCATCGACCCGCAGTCGGGCCGTCAGATGGGCTTCCGTGCCGATATCACGCCGCAAGTGGCGCGCATCGATGCGCACACCCTGCGCCGAGAAGGCCCGAGCCGCCTGTGTTACGCCGGTAGCGTGCTGCATGCTCAGCCACGTGCGTTGTCGTCGTCCCGCAGCCCGATCCAGTTGGGCGCCGAGTTGTACGGCGATGCCAGCCCAAGCAGCGACGTTGAAGTGATCAGCTTGATGCTGGCCATGCTGCAATTGGCCGACGTACCGGATGTCCACATGGACCTGGGTCACGTAGGTATCTACCGTGGCCTGGCCCGTGCGGCCGGTTTGTCTGGTGAAGTTGAACAACAGCTGTTCGATGCCCTGCAACGCAAGGCCATCGATGAAGTGATCGCCCTCACGGCTGGCGTGCCTGCCGATCTGGCCGACATGCTGCGCGCACTGGTGAATCTGTGTGGCGGCCGTGAAGTGCTGGTGGCAGCCCGTGAGCGCCTGGCCAATGCGCCGGCGCCGGTACTGGCGGCACTGGATGACGTGCTGGCAATTGCCGAGCAGCTATCGGCGCGTTTCCCGGAGCTGCCGCTGTACTTTGATCTGGGTGAGTTGCGCGGTTACCACTACCACACCGGTGTGGTGTTCGCCGTATTTGTACCGGGTGTTGGCCAGGCCATCGCCCAAGGCGGTCGTTATGACGATATCGGCGCTGACTTCGGTCGTGCGCGTCCGGCCACTGGTTTTTCCACCGATTTGAAAACCCTGGTGACCCTGGGGCGTGCTGAGGTCGAGCTGCCGTCTGGTGGCATCTGGATGCCCGACAGTACGGACGCAGCACTCTGGCAGCAGGTTTGCCAGTTGCGCAGTGAGGGTCAGCGTGTTGTCCAGGCCTTGCCTGGTCAGCCATTGGCCGCCGCCCGTGAAGCGGACTGCGACCGGCAATTGATTCTGCAGAACGGGCTTTGGCAAGTATCGCCACTGGCTTCTTGAGTTTTCCTGCCGGCCATCGCCGGCACCAAGTTTGCGCGAATGAGGACAAGTGTTATGGGTAAGAATGTCGTAGTCCTGGGCACCCAATGGGGTGATGAGGGCAAAGGCAAGATCGTTGATCTGCTGACCGAACATGCTGCCGCCGTAGTGCGCTACCAAGGTGGCCACAACGCTGGCCACACCCTGGTCATCGATGGCGAAAAAACTGTCTTGCACCTGATCCCGTCGGGCGTATTGCGCGAAGGCGTGCAGTGCCTGATCGGCAACGGTGTAGTAGTTGCACCGGATGCCCTGCTGCGTGAGATCACCAAGCTGGAAGAAAAAGGCGTACCGGTGCGCGAGCGCCTGCGTATCAGCCCGTCCTGCCCGCTGATCCTGTCCTTCCACGTTGCGCTGGACCAGGCCCGTGAAAAAGCCCGTGGCGAGCTGAAGATCGGCACCACCGGTCGCGGCATCGGCCCGGCCTACGAAGACAAGGTCGCACGTCGTGGCCTGCGTGTGGGCGACCTGCTCAACATGCCACGCTTCGAAGACAAGCTGCGTGAACTGGTGGATTACCACAACTTCATGCTGGTCGGTTACTACAAAGAGCCGGCCATCGAGTTCGAAAAGACCCTGGCCGAGTGCAAGGAATACGCTGAGCTGCTCAAGCCGCTGATGCTGGACGTGACCGCCGAGCTGCACGACCTGCGTCGCGCCGGCAAGGACATCATGTTCGAAGGCGCCCAAGGCTCCCTGCTGGACATCGACCACGGCACCTACCCGTACGTGACCAGCTCCAACACCACCGCAGGTGGCGTGGCGACGGGTTCGGGCGTGGGCCCGATGTTCCTGGACTACATTCTGGGCATCACCAAGGCCTACACCACCCGTGTCGGTTCGGGTCCGTTCCCGACTGAGCTGTTCGACGAAGTCGGCGCGCACCTGGCCAAGCAAGGTCACGAGTTTGGTGCGACCACCGGCCGTGCCCGTCGTTGCGGCTGGTTTGACGCCGTTATCCTGCGTCGCGCTATCGACGTGAACAGCATTTCGGGCATCTGCCTGACCAAGCTGGATGTGCTCGACGGCCTGGAAACCATCAATATCTGCACTGGTTATAAAGATGCGGAAGGTAAAGATGTCGCCCCGACTGACGCTGACAGCTACGTAGGTCTGCAGCCTGTGTACGAAGAAGTGCCGGGCTGGACCGAATCGACCGTGGGCGCCAAGACCCTGGAAGAGCTGCCGGCGAATGCCCGTGCGTACATCAAGCGTGTTGAAGCGCTGATTGGCGCGCCGATCGACATTATTTCGACGGGGCCGGACCGCAACGAAACCATCGTTCTGCGTCATCCGTTCGCTTAATAAGCTGTTGATGTAAAAAGCAAAGGGTTCCTTCGGGAGCCCTTTGTCGTTTCTGTCGCCCGAGCGGCACGACCCTTGCTTTGGTTCTTTCTTTCGCGGTGCTATCAAATTAATGGCACCCGTGATGGAGGGATTCCCGATGTCTGCCGTTCTCTCATTGTTACAAAGCCGTCTGTTGCGGCCGGTGTTCGTTACCCTAGGTATCGCTCTTTTGGTGCAAGTACTGGTGGCGGTCGCCCTGACGCGAAGCACGGTCACAGCACTGGAGGCTGATCTGGGCAATCGCCTGGGTGTCGACAGCCAGAAGCTGTCCGGCGAATTGGCCCAGGCTGGCAAGGAAGTCACGTCCAGTCTCGATAGCTTGTCGACAAGTACTCGCCAACGTCTGACCGCTGGGCTCTCGGCTCGCCTGCAGGAAGAGCAGAAGCAACTGCGTGCGACCCTGGAAAAAGACCTGAAAGACTCCGCCAATGACATGGCACAGCTGCTCGCCTCAGTGGCGCCCCGCGCCATGTGGGACAGTGACGTGCCGACGTTGTCGGAGTTCGCCCGACGCGCCCAGCGCAATCCCAACGTGCTGTTTGTGGTGTATGACGACGCGGCAGGTGAGCACCTGACTCGCTACCTGAACCGTGAAAACCCGATCAACCAGGCGTTGTTGGAAAAGGGCAAGGGTGATCGTGCCCTGGATAAAGTGCTGGATGCGGCCAAGGATGATCCTTCTGTGTTCTACGTGGAAGCGTCCATCAGCCCGAATGGTGTAGAGATCGGCAAGGTGCGCATGGGGGTTTCGACAGCTGCGGTTGAAGCTGACTTGCAAGCGCTCGACAAGCGTTTCGCGGCGCTGATCGCCAGTGGTGATCAACTGGTCGGCGACAGCCTCAAGGGCGCAGCGGCCGACAGTGCTGCGGCCATGGGCGCCCGTCTGCAATCTGCGCAAGCCACAGCCACCCAAATGACGGCCAACACCACCAGTGCCGTCCAGGACGCTGCCGGCACCCTGCGCTGGCGCATTGGCATGGGGCTCGCGCTGGTCGGTCTTGGCGTATTGCTGCTGATCGCTGTTGTGCTGGGTCGTCGCGTGGTCAACCGCTTGAAGCTGTTGATCGCGGCCATGGATGATCTGGCGGCGGGCGAGGGCGACCTCACCAAGCGCGTACAAATCAGCAGCAAGGACGAAATCGGCGACATGGCCTCGGCGGTCAATCGCTTTGTGGATAAGTTGCAGCCCATCGTGCGTGAGGCGGGGGATGTAGCCCAGCGAACGGGTGTGGAAATCGGCGCCATGACCTTGCGCAACGCCGGTGCCGATGCGGCCGCGGGCTTGCAGCGTGATGAAGTGGCTGAAAGTCTGCGTGCGCTGTCGCAGATGGCAGATGAAGCTCAGGCTGAAAGCCACGCCATGCAGGCGGCGTTGCAACAGGTGGTGGATATTCGTCAGGCCACGGACGAGAACTCGCGCACCTCGGCTGAAGTCGGCAGTTTGATCGAGGCGCTGGCGGGGCAGGTGCAGGCCGGTTCCACGGTTATCGAGCGCCTGGCCCAGCAAAGCGAGCAGATCGAGGTGGTGCTGACCGTGATTCACGGTATTGCCGAGCAAACCAACCTGCTGGCACTCAACGCGGCGATTGAGGCGGCACGTGCGGGTGAAACCGGGCGCGGCTTCGCGGTGGTGGCGGATGAGGTGCGCGCACTGGCGAGCAAGACCCAAAGCTCCACCGGCGATATCCAGGCGCATATCGTGGCGTTGCAGCAAGGCGCGCGGGAGGCGGTGGAAACCATCGGCAAGGCTGGGCGCCAGGCCAACGAAGGCTTGTTGGTGCTGCGTGACAGCGTGCGTTTGCAGCAGACGGTGCAGGCCTCGGTGGAGCAGGTACATGCCGCGATTGGTTTGGCAACACGTGCAGCCGAGCATCAGGCCCAGGGTGCCCATGCGGTGCGTGGTCGGGTGGAGGTGATCCATGCCCAGGCCGAGCGTGCCGCGCAGGCGGTGGTGGAGACCACCGCCAGTGGCAAGGTGCTGGATGGGTTGGCGGCGCAGTTGAAGGCGAGCCTGGGGCAGTTCAGGGCGTAGTGTTGCCTGTGCCGGCCTCATCGGGGGCAAGCCCCCTCCCACATTTGTCAGCATTCCAAAGCTGGAACTCGGTCAACTGTGGGAGGGGGCTTGCCCCGATAGCGGTCTCAACGGCTCAGATACATCCGCGTCGTGAGCAGATAAACCGGCAACCCCGACACCACTATCAACAACGCCGCATAAGGCGCCGCCGCCGCAAATTCCACATTCGAAGTATGCGCCCACACCGCCGTCGCCAAAGTATTCAGGCCGGTCGGGCTGAGCAGCAGCGTCGCCGTCAATTCCTTCATCGCATCCAGGAACACCAGCGCAAATGCTGCGCCAAGGGCCGGGAAGATAATCGGCAGCGTCACCCGACAAAATGCACTGAACGACGAAGCGCCCAGCGTGCGTGCAGCCTCTTCAAGCTGTGGCGCCGCCTTGTTCAGTGCTGTGCGAATCGGTGCCTGGGCCAGTGGCAGAAACAGCAGCGCATAAGCAATCAGCAACAGTGCCGAGGTCTGGTACAGCGCCGGCACGTAATGCAGGGCGAAATACACCAGGCTCAGTGCGATCACCAGGCCGGGCAAGGCGTGCAGCAGGTAGGGCAGGCGCTCGGCCCAGATCGCCAGCTGACCTTTGTAGCGCACTACCAGAAGTCCCACCGGCACCGCCAGTACCAGGCAAAGCGCGGCGCCGCCGAGAGACAGCGCCAGGGAGGACAGCAACGCCTCACTGATCTCGGCCAGCGGAAATGCAGCCGACGAACCCACCGCCAGCCAATAACCGAGCATTCCCAGGGGAATGCCGCTACCGATGATCGCCAACGCCAGGCAATACACCTGGCCCAATGG
This sequence comes from Pseudomonas extremorientalis, assembly GCF_024584605.1. Classification (NCBI taxonomy): domain Bacteria; kingdom Pseudomonadati; phylum Pseudomonadota; class Gammaproteobacteria; order Pseudomonadales; family Pseudomonadaceae; genus Pseudomonas; species Pseudomonas extremorientalis. Next base: position 638,460 of record NZ_CP089519.1, read on the forward strand.
CGCCCACTTGCCCAATCGCACCTGCTCCGCATGTCGCGCTGCGCCCTGGCCAATGCGCACGTGCCGGCCCTTGCCACGCACGCGCAGCTCCAGCCACAGCAGCGTCAGGCACATCACCAGCAGCACGGCGGACAGCATTGCAGCATTCGCATTGCTGAATTCCAGCTCGAACTGCTGGTAGATCGCGGTGGTGAAGGTCTGCAACCCAATGATCGACAGCGCACCGAACTCCACCAGCATATGCAGCGCGATCAACAATGCCCCCGCCAGCAGCGAGGGCCACAACAGCGGCAAGGTGACGCGAAAAAAGATGCCCCAGCGATTCAGTCCCAGGGTGCGGGCCGACTCTTCCAGTGCGGGATCAAGATTGCGCAGCGTTGCCGCCACCGGCAAGAACACCAGCGGATATTTGGACAGGCTCATCACCAGGATGGCGCCACCGAGCCCTTCGAAACTGGCGCTCAGCGACACCCAGGTAAAGCTGCTGACAAACGCCGGTACCGCAAACGGCAGGCACAGGATCACGCCCCAGATACGTCGCCCCGGCAGGTTGCTGCGCTCCAGCAGCCAGGCGAGGGACAGGCCGATCACTGCGCAGCTCACCGTAACGCCCACCATCAGCGCCAGGGTGTTGCGCAGCAACCCAAACACATAAGGTCGCCACAGCAGATGCACCGCTTCCGCCCAGCCCGCTTGCCAGGCCTTGGTACCGACGTACGCCAGCGGCAACAGGCTCAAGCCAACCAGAAACAGCACCGGCAGCAACAGCCAGATCGACGGACGTTTGCGCCTTGGGCTGAGCCCTGTGCGCAGGGCGGGTAGCGATGGGTTCATCAGTTCAAGCCAACGTCACGTTCCAGGTCGAGGGCTTCTTCGGCGTTGCCCAGGTCGGCCGGGGTGACTTTCGGCGGTTGCAGTTCGCTGAAAGGCTTGAGACCGCGATTGGATTCCATACCCTTGCGCAGCGGGTATTCGGCCGAGGTGTTGGTGATCACGCGCTGGCCTTCTTCACTGGCCATGAACGCCAACAGTTGCTGGGCTTCCTTGGGGTGCTTGCTGGATTTCAGCGCGGCAGCGGAAGACACGGTGATCAAGCCGCCGGCGTCGCCATTGGTGAAGTAGTGCAGTTGGGAATCCAGATTGGTCTTTTCTTTCTTCAGGGCGAACCAGTAGTAGTTGTTCACCAGAACAGTGGCCACTTCGCCGTTTTCGACGGCTTTCAGCGCAACCATGTTGTTGCTGTACACCTTGCCGAAGGCGCGCAGGCCGGTCAGCCATTCTTCAGCCGCTTCGCGACCGTGCAGCTTGATGATCGCAACGGCTTGTTCCTGGAACGCGCCGCTGGTTGGCACGAAGCCGACTTTGCCTTGCCACTCGGGGCCGGCAAAGTCGAGTACCGATTCGGGAAGGTCTTTTTCAGCAATCAGCTTCGGGTTGAAAGCCACAACGCGGGTGCGCGCGGTCACGCCCATCCAGTCGCCATTGGCGCCAACATAATCCTTGGGCAATACGTCGAGGGTGCTGGCGTCGATCCTGGCCAGCAGGCCTTGCTCGCCGAGTTTGTTCAGCGGAGGCGATTCTTCGGTGTAGATCACATCGGCGGGCGAGCGGTCGCCTTCTTCGACGACTTGGCTGGCCAACTGGTTGCTGCTGCCTTTGCGCACGTTGACGTGGATGCCGGTCTTGGCTTCGAAGGCCTTGGCGAGTTCATCGCCGACTTCTTTGTGCTGGCCGTTGTACAGGGTCAGGGAGACCTTGTCGGCGGAATAGGCGGTGGGCGAGAGCAAGGTCAGGCCGAGCAGGGTGAGGGTCAGGCCACGCAGAAGGGATGTCTTGAGACGGGTATCGCGGATGGTCATCCGAAGTTTTCCTCGCTTGTGTGCAACAAATCATTGCAAGGATAAACGATAAAGTTTCTCAGGTGCGGACGCAGACGGAAATCGACTGGGAAGTTTTCAAACCCCGGAAACGAAAAAACCCGCTTTCGCGGGTTTGATCTGAATTTGGTGCCCAGGAGAAGACTCGAACTTCCACGACCTTGCGATCACCAGCACCTGAAGCTGGCGTGTCTACCAATTTCACCACCTGGGCATTATCAACAACGCTTGCGCTGTTGATGGAGCGAACTATACGGAGGGCTTTTTGATCTGTAAACCCCTGATTCAAAAAAATAAATCAAGTTTTCCGTTAAAAATCAGAGCCTTGAAACGAAAAAACCCGCTTTCGCGGGTTTGATCTGAATTTGGTGCCCAGGAGAAGACTCGAACTTCCACGACCGTAAGGTCACCAGCACCTGAAGCTGGCGTGTCTACCAATTTCACCACCTGGGCATTATCAAACAACGTTGCCGTCGTCGATGGCGCGCACTATACGGAGGGGATTTTAAGCTGTAAACCCCCGCCACGAAAAAAGCCTGGAAAATTTCGCCAGTGGTCGTGCAAGGTGCCTGTTGCGGGCTGCAAAGGGCTTTAAAAGGCTTGTTGACGTCTGAAATTTCCCGTTTCAATACGCGTATGCCAAACTAACCCGCATATAGACAAGGTGAAAACTCTCTAATGGCCGATTGGCAGTCCCTCGATCCCGAGGCCGCTCGTGAAGCGGAAAAATATGAAAACCCTATTCCTAGCCGCGAACTGATCCTGGCGCACCTCGCCGATCGGGGCTCGCCTGCTAGCCGCGAGCAGTTGGTTGAAGAATTCGGTCTGACCACCGAAGACCAGCTCGAAGCCCTGCGCCGCCGCCTGCGCGCCATGGAGCGCGACGCACAATTGATCTACACCCGCCGTGGCACTTACGCGCCAGTGGACAAGCTCGACCTGATCCTCGGCCGCATCGCCGGCCATCGTGACGGCTTTGGCTTCCTGATCCCGGACGACGGCAGCGATGACCTGTTCATGAGCCCGGCGCAAATGCGCCTGGTGTTCGATGGCGACCGTGCCCTGGCGCGTGTTTCCGGCCTGGACCGTCGCGGTCGCCGTGAAGGCGTGATCGTCGAAGTGGTGTCCCGTGGTCACGAGACCATCGTCGGTCGCTACTTCGAAGAAGGCGGCATTGGTTTTGTGGTGCCGGATAACCCGAAGGTGCAGCAGGAAGTGCTGATCACCCCGGGCCGCAATGCGAATGCCAAGGTTGGCCAGTTTGTCGAGGTGAAGATCACCCACTGGCCGACCCCTCGCTTCCAGCCGCAGGGTGATGTGATTGAAGTGGTCGGCAACTACATGGCGCCGGGCATGGAAATCGATGTCGCGCTGCGTACCTACGATATTCCTCACGTCTGGCCTGAAGCCGTCGTGAAAGAAGCGCGCAAGCTCAAGCCGGAAGTCGAAGAGAAGGACAAAGAGAAGCGCATCGACCTGCGCCATCTGCCGTTCGTCACCATCGACGGCGAAGACGCCCGCGACTTCGACGATGCGGTCTACTGCGAAGCCAAGCCGGGCAAGCTGCGTCTGTTCTCCGGCGGCTGGAAGTTGTACGTGGCGATTGCCGACGTCTCCAGCTACGTGAAGATCGGTTCGGCCCTGGATAACGAAGCCCAGGTGCGTGGCAACTCGGTGTACTTCCCCGAGCGCGTGATTCCGATGCTGCCGGAAGAGTTGTCCAACGGGCTGTGCTCGCTGAACCCGAAAGTCGACCGTTTGGCCATGGTGTGCGAGATGACTATCTCGAAAACCGGCGAAATGACCGATTACCAGTTCTATGAAGCGGTGATTCATTCCCAGGCGCGCCTGACCTACAACAAGGTCAGCACCATCCTGGAACAGCCGAAAACCAGCGAAGCCAAAGCATTGCGTGGTGAGTACGGCCATGTCGTGCCGCATCTCAAGCAGCTCTATGCGCTGTACAAGGTGTTGCTGGGCGCACGTCACACCCGAGGCGCGATCGATTTTGAAACCCAGGAAACCCGGATTGTCTTCGGTTCCGAGCGCAAGATCGCCGCGATCACCCCGACCACCCGTAACGATGCGCACAAGCTGATCGAGGAATGCATGCTGGCGGCCAACGTGGCCACCGCTGAGTTCCTGAAAAAGCACGAGATCCCTGCGTTGTACCGGGTGCACGACGGCCCGCCGCCGGAGCGTCTGGAAAAGCTGCGCGCGTTCCTCGGCGAACTCGGCCTGTCCCTGCACAAAGGCAAGGACGGCCCGACGCCGAAGGATTACCAGGCTCTGCTGGCCAGCATCAAGGACCGCCCGGATTACCACGTGATCCAGACCGTCATGCTGCGCTCCCTGAGCCAGGCGGTGTACAGCGCGGATAACCAGGGCCACTTCGGCCTGAACTACGAGGCGTACACCCACTTCACTTCGCCGATCCGCCGTTACCCGGACCTGCTCACGCACCGTGCGATCCGCAGCGTGATCCATTCCAAGATGAACACCCCGCACGTCAAGCGCGCCGGTGCCATGACCATTCCGAAGGCGCGGATCTATCCGTACGACGAAGCGGCCCTGGAACAGCTGGGCGAGCAGTGCTCCATGAGCGAACGCCGCGCCGACGAAGCCACCCGCGACGTGGTGAACTGGCTCAAGTGTGAGTTCATGAAGGATCGCGTAGGCGAATCGTTCCCGGGTGTGATCACCGCCGTGACCGGCTTCGGTCTGTTTGTGGAGCTGACCGATATCTACGTCGAAGGCCTGGTGCACGTCACCGCCTTGCCGGGCGACTACTACCACTTCGACCCTGTGCATCACCGCCTGGCGGGCGAGCGCACCGGTCGCAGCTTCCGCCTTGGCGATACCGTTGAAGTGCAGGTCATGCGCGTCGATCTCGACGAACGCAAGATCGACTTCGGCATGTCCGATAAGCCAGCCGAATCGCCGGGCAGCCGTAAAAAGCGTGGTAGCGAACCGACCAGCAAAGGCAAGGCCGCGCCTGCCAAAGCAGCGACCGTCGAACCTGCGCCAGCCAAGGCCGGTCGTCGTTCATCGACCAAGGAAAAGGCCCCCGAAGCCTACCGCCCAAGCGATGCAGCGGCGAAAAACGCTGAACTGCGCAAGAGCCGTGAGTTGAAGCAGCAGTTGCTCAATGAAGCCAAAAGCGGTGGTAAAGCGGCGTCTGGGGGAAAGTCCCACGGGGCGGAAAAACCGTCGAGCAAGCCCAGTAAACACCGTAAAGGCCCGCCAAAAGCGGGCTCGGCTCCCGCGAAAAGCGGCGGGTCGCGCAAACCTAAGGCTAAGTCATGAGTCTGGAAAAAATCTACGGCGTCCACGCCGTAGAAGCACTGCTGCGTCACCACCCCAAGCGCGTCAAGCAAGTCTGGCTGGCGGAAGGGCGCAGCGAGCCGCGCGTACAAGCGCTGGTTGAATTGGCCACGCAAAACAAGGTTGCCATCGGCCAGGCCGAGCGTCGTGAAATGGACGTGTGGGTAGAGGGCGTTCACCAGGGCGTGGTGGCGGATGTCAGCCCGAGTCAGGTCTGGGGCGAGGCGATGCTCGACGAGCTGCTCGACCGCACCGAAGGTGCGCCGTTGTTGCTGGTGCTGGACGGCGTGACCGACCCGCACAACCTCGGCGCCTGCCTGCGCTCGGCGGACGCTGCCGGTGCGCTGGCGGTAATCGTGCCTAAAGACAAATCGGCGACGCTGACGCCGGTGGTGCGTAAAGTCGCGTGTGGCGCAGCCGAAGTGATTCCGCTGGTGGCCGTGACCAACCTGGCGCGCACCCTGGAGAAGCTCCAGCAGCGCGGCCTGTGGGTCGTGGGTACGGCGGGAGAGGCCGAGGTCAGCATTTATGACCAGGACCTCACCGGCCCGACCATCCTGATCATGGGCGCCGAAGGCAAAGGTATGCGCCGCCTGACCCGCGAGCATTGTGATTACCTGGTGCACCTGCCGATGGCCGGTAGTGTCAGTAGCCTCAACGTGTCGGTCGCCACCGGCGTCTGCCTGTTCGAAGCCCAGCGCCAGCGTGGCGCAAAGGCCAAGGCCAAAACGAAGAAGTGATCAAAATGTGGGAGGGGGCTTGCCCTCGATAGCGGTGTGTCAGTTGCAGATGATGTGGCTGATCCTTCGTAATCGGGGGCAAGCCCCCTCCCACAGTGTTTTTGGGGTGTCTGGAAGATTGTTCAAATAATCACCAATCACCTTGCACGCATCCTCCCCCTTCTCTACAATTGCGCCCCTTGCCTTCCTGGCGGGCACCGAGGTGCCTCCCTGCGGCAAGATCCATAAGTGTCATTCACTCCTTGTCTGACCGTTTTTGAGCGGCAGGCTACAACCCGTAAGGAGCATTCATGCGTCATTACGAAATCATCTTTTTGGTCCACCCGGATCAAAGCGAGCAAGTCGGCGGCATGGTTGAGCGTTACACCAAGCTGATCGAAGAAGACGGCGGCAAAATCCACCGTCTGGAAGATTGGGGCCGTCGTCAACTGGCCTACGCAATCAACAATGTTCACAAGGCTCACTACGTGATGCTGAACGTTGAGTGCACTGGCAAGGCCCTGGCCGAGCTGGAAGACAACTTCCGCTACAACGATGCTGTGATCCGTAACCTGGTCATCCGTCGCGAAGAAGCCGTTACCGGCCAATCCGAGATGCTCAAGGCTGAAGAAAACCGCAGTGAGCGCCGTGAGCGTCGCGACCGTCCTGAGCACGAAGGCGCTGATAGCGCTGATAGTGATGACAGCGACAACAGCGATAACGCTGACGAGTAATCCACGGACCTTTTAAGGAGCCTATCAAATGGCACGTTTCTTCCGTCGTCGTAAATTCTGCCGCTTCACCGCTGAAGACGTGAAAGAGATCGATTACAAAGATCTCAACACTCTGAAAGCCTACGTATCCGAGACCGGCAAAATCGTTCCAAGCCGTATCACCGGTACCAAAGCACGTTATCAGCGTCAGCTGGCCACCGCTATCAAGCGCGCCCGCTTCCTGGCCCTGCTGGCCTACACCGACAGCCACGGCCGCTGAGACCGGGCAGTCGACAAGTAGTAAGGGATTGAATGCATGCGCGCCTTAGCTGAGTTCATCATGCGCGGTCGCGTGCAGGCCACTCTCGTAGTGGCTGGATGTGCAGCATTGCCGTTGTTGTATTGGTTGGGTGCTGCCGCAGGTTGCCTTGTGCTGCTGCGGCGCGGTTTGCAGGATGCCCTTGGCGTCCTGGCCCTGGGAGTGCTGGCCGCCTTGATCTGGTGGCTGCAACTGGGCGAACCCAAGGTACTTCTGGTACTGCTGGGATCGTCGAGCCTTGCGTTGGTTTTGCGCGCAAGTGAGTCCTGGGCCCGCACGCTGCTGGTCAGCGTGGCAGTGGGGTTGGTGTTTTCGGTGTTGATCGACGCGGCTTTCCGCCCGCAGATCGAGGTGCTGTCGCAAGAGATCGTCAAGGTCCTGCCGATGGCCCTCGGGGAACTCTACCAGCAGCTTTCGGTAGATGAGCGAGCGCGTCTTGCGACACTGATTGCACCGGCCCTGATCGGCCTGATGGCGGTAATGATGCAGATCGTCAGCGTGCTGAGCCTGATGCTTGGGCGATATTGGCAGGCGTTGTTGTACAACCCGGGTGGTTTTGGTCGCGAATTTCGCAGTATCAGAATCCCCGTGGGCCCGGCGATGTTGCTGCTGGCACTCATGGTGGTCGGACCGTACTTCGGTTCACAAGCCACCTTGCTGGTGCTGTTTTGCAGCGTACCGCTGGTGTTCGCCGGACTGGCCCTGATTCACGGGCTGGTCGCGCAGAAGCGCCTGGCCAAGTTCTGGCTGGTGGGGATGTACGTAACAATGGTGCTGTTCATGCAGCTGATCTATCCGTTACTCGTGGTTCTGGCCATTGTCGACGGCCTGATTGATTTTCGCGGTCGTCTGGCGCCGAAAGACGCCGATAACGCGAACGGTGAAGGTTAAAAGTTAGAGGATTTTCACATGCAACTGATCCTTCTGGAAAAAGTCGCCAACCTGGGCAACCTGGGCGACAAAGTGAACGTTAAGGCCGGCTACGGTCGTAACTACCTGCTGCCATACGGCAAAGCCACCGCTGCAACCGCTGCCAACCTGGCTGCGTTTGAAGAGCGTCGTGCCGAGCTGGAAAAAGCCGCAGCAGACAAAAAAGCTTCGGCCGAAACTCGCGCTGCCCAACTGGCTGAGCTGGAAGTGACTATCACTGCCACCGCCGGTGACGAAGGCAAGCTGTTCGGTTCGATCGGCACCCACGACATCGCTGATGCACTGACCGCCTCCGGCGTTGAAGTGCAGAAGAGCGAAGTTCGTCTGCCGAACGGCACCATCCGCAACGTAGGCGAATTCGACGTAGCCGTGCACCTGCACGCCGAAGTTGAAGCCACCGTACGCGTTGTCGTGGTAGCAGCTTAAGCCGCACCTAACTGGCTGGCACCTCGCGTGCCAGGCGGTTAACATCGGGCACGATCCTGTTTACAGGTCGTGCCTTTTGTTTTTCTACACACCCCAAATTCCAAGTGGCCATGAACGATATTTCAGCTCCTGAGCAATACGATCTGCAAACCGCTGCCCTGAAGGTGCCGCCGCATTCCATCGAGGCCGAACAGGCTGTGCTCGGTGGTTTGATGCTGGACAACAACGCCTGGGAACGCGTGCTGGATCAAGTCTCGGACGGTGATTTCTATCGCCATGACCACCGCCTGATCTTCCGCGCCATCGCCAAGCTGGCCGACCAGAACTCGCCGATCGACGTGGTGACCCTGGCCGAACAACTGGACAAGGAAGGCCAGACCTCCCAGGTCGGCGGCCTCGGCTACCTGGGCGAACTGGCGAAAAACACGCCGTCCGTCGCCAACATCAAGGCCTATGCCCAGATCGTTCGCCAGCGCGCCACGTTGCGCCAACTGATCGGCATCAGCACCGAGATCGCCGACAGCGCCTTCAACCCAGAAGGGCGCACCGCCGAAGAGATCCTCGACGAAGCCGAGCGCCAGATCTTCCAGATCGCCGAGGCCCGCCCGAAAACCGGCGGCCCGGTGGGCGTCAACGAGCTGTTGACCAAGGCCATCGACCGCATCGACACCCTGTTCAACACCGACGCCGCCATCACCGGTATTTCCACCGGCTACACCGACCTCGACGAGAAAACCAGCGGCCTGCAGCCCTCCGACTTGATCATCGTCGCCGGCCGTCCTTCCATGGGTAAGACCACCTTCGCGATGAACCTGGTGGAAAACGCGGTGTTGCGCAGCGACAAGACCGTGCTGGTGTACTCACTGGAGATGCCAGGCGAATCGCTGATCATGCGGATGCTCTCGTCGCTCGGGCGTATCGACCAGACCAAGGTGCGTTCCGGCCAACTGGAAGACGACGATTGGCCGCGCCTGACCTCGGCGGTCAACCTGCTTAACGACCGCAAGCTGTTCATCGATGACACCGCCGGTATCAGCCCCTCGGAAATGCGTGCGCGTACCCGCCGCCTGGCGCGCGAGCACGGCGATATCGCCCTGATCATGATCGACTACCTGCAGTTGATGCAGATCCCCGGTTCCAGCGGCGACAGCCGGACCAACGAGATTTCCGAAATCTCCCGGTCCCTCAAGGCCCTGGCCAAGGAATTCAACTGCCCGGTGGTGGCGCTGTCCCAGCTCAACCGTTCCCTGGAGCAACGCCCCAACAAGCGCCCGGTGAACTCCGACTTGCGCGAATCCGGAGCGATCGAGCAGGACGCCGACGTCATCATGTTCGTGTATCGCGACGAGGTGTATCACCCCGAGACCGAGCACAAAGGCATTGCCGAAATCATCATCGGCAAACAGCGGAACGGCCCCATCGGCTTTATCCGCCTGGCGTTCATCGGCAAGTACACACGCTTCGAAAACCTCGCCCCGGGCAGCTACAACTTCGACGACGACGAATAACGCGCCTTACGGCCGGGCAAACAGCGCACGGATGGTGGCTTCGTCGTATTGGTAGTTCCAGCGCAACTCAGTGCCGGCGGGAATAGATTCGCTGGCAAATAATCCGGTGAGTATCATTTGATCCTGTCGGTTGCCGACCTGGGCCTGGACCCTGAATTGTGCCGCCTCAACGTTGTAGCCCGAGGCGGCCTGTCGCACCGGAACATCGGCCTCATATTCAAAAATGGTATTGATCCTCGACAACGCGTTGTCGCCGGACAGTACCGGCTGAGTGTTGAGCGCGTGGGGCGACACAGGCCTCACATCCTTGACGGCCATCAGATAAGGATCTCGGCGCGCCTTCGCCACGAAAAACGGCAGGATGTCCCCTCCATACACGCCCAGCGCTTCGCCCTTGCTCAGCGGGCGCCGCGTGATGACCGTGGCTTCGCCGATCATTGCGGCCTCCTGGGGGAATTTTTGATGAGCGGCGGTGAAGGGTAAAACCTCAAGCTTGTCTTCATACAGGCGCGCGACGTTTTCATAACCTTCCCAGCGGATGTAGGGCAGCAGCTGGTCTTTGCTGAATACCGTGCCGGACGTTAACGACTTCCCTTGGACTTGCATGAGTCGGATCCGCATGGGCTGACCATTTTCATCGCGCAGTGGGTAGCGGCCACAGTTGGCGCGGTCATAAATACGCCGATAGTTCTGGCTGTGCTGGTAGCTGCGCTCGGTGCGCATGTAGGCCAATTCCTGAGGAGTGTAGAGCGCGTCTACAGTGCCTTCCTCGGCTGATCCGTAAGAATTGGACGAGTGTGCCGACCCATACCCGTCAATGGAGTCGACGCTTTCGAGTGATGGCGCAGGCGAGCCCCCTCCGCCCGGTAACCCACCTTTGGCGGGGTCGATTTCCCAACCCCCGTTGGCGTTTTTGCGCAGATAGGGCGAATAGGCCCGGAAACGGCTACGCGCATCGACCAGTCGCCATCCCTGCGGGTCTTTTTTGATCTGGTAGTAGTTCTGCTCGTCCTGGACGTAATAGCGAAAACTTCCGTCAGGCAGTGGCGGCGCTTGAAAGGTCTGGTCAGCCAGCCTTGTCAGTTCGGCCGGAGGGGTTGGTTCGGCGAACAAGGGGTCGAGTGGCAACCCTGCCGAGGGCCGGGTTTCGAGGGTAAGGGGCTTGCCGCGCAGACGCGGAAGGCTGCTGGCCATCAGTGACTTGCCGGATTTGTGCAGGGCCTGCTCAAACGAATCCGCACCCGATTGGCGCAGCAGTGCACGGTGCTCCAAGGGGGAAAGTGTTTGCTCGATTGCGTGAGGCAGATCGGTCAGTGGGGGGGGGAGGGTATCTGGTGAGGCGTGAAGCGCGTATAGCTCGCCTTTGCGGATCAGCGTATGGCTCGAAGGGGCATCCGCGTTACCGATACTCCCCAGAAGCGGCCCCTCGGTACTGTCGTCATACACATCAATCCGGCGCGCCCCAGGCCAACCGGGTATCTGCTCCAGTGTGTAAAGCATCAATTGCACGCTTTCCCGGTTGCGCAAGGTATTGAGGAAAATGCTCTCTTGCAGCTGGGCGACCTTTGCCATCTTTGTGTAGTGGTCTGCTTCTTCGAGCGATACGGGGTCCAGGCTGTCTCCCGCTTGCAAGCGTTGGCGTTTGCTTGCTGGGAGTGTGCGCTCTATCTCTTCAAGATGTCGTTTGGACAGTTGCGGCATCAGTGTGCGCAGACTTTTTTCGGTGGGTGTGACCGCGGCTTCATTGGCCGCGTTGAGTTGAGAAAACAGCCATTGTTTTTTCTGTGCGGCCTGCTTGCTCAATCTCAGGGCAAGGTTTTCGGTTTTACTGAAGTAGTCGATAGGCGAGGAGGGCAGCAGATTATTGAACGCGGTCTGAGGCATTTGCGCCTCTATGGCATGCAATAACTCGCCCTTTCTGAAACGGTCTTCGCTGACCTTGATTTCGACGTTGCCCTGACCGAACTGCATCACGGTCTGTTGCTGCTGGTCGACCACCTTCAGCCCGTAAGTGGCGGGCCATTCGGGCAGCGAGGTGAGCAGGTGGGCTTGAATCAGCGGCGAGTGAGCCGTCACGGAGGTGCCCTCGGCACGGCTCAGGTTGAAATCATTGATTTCCTGGTCCAGGTTGAAGTGTGTAACCGTATCGCATAGCAAGGGGGCAGGGCGCACCATCTCTTGATGGGCTTGGCGCAATGTGGTGCTGTCCAGCCCGCTGATCAGCAGGATGGGCTCTACGGACGGTTGGGTTATGTTGGCCGCATCTGGGCCCAGGCGCTTGATCAGTTTGAGCGTGTCCCAATCCTCTGGCGTTTCGTGCACATGGCGCCAGCCGCCGGCTTCGTTGTTCAACAGGGGAGGTGCATAAGCGTGCGGATTGCTGGGGTGTGACAACTCCCATCGTGTGCCATCGGGTGAGCGCTGAATGGCATGGGGGTGATCATCCAGTTTTAGATACGACTGCTGTTGGTATTGATAGATACCTTGTTTATCGGCAACCACGTGTTCAGGCAATGTCGCGGGGTGTTGGTAGGGTTCCAAGTCAGAGTGCCAGAGGCGCCAGCCCTGATTGCGTACCTGAACTTTCACGAGGCCCGCCGTAAAGCGTCCTGCCTTGATCACGCCGGCGGTCGCTACGGCCATGGCAACGTTATCCACCACGTCCAGCAGGTCGTCGAGCGCCTGTTGGCTATCGCCCCGGCTCCAGGCGGCAAAGCCGTTATAGACCGTGCCGATCAATTGGGCGGCGGTAACGACCAGCACAACCTCCCCGACGATTGGCACGAAGGATGCGGCAAAGAACAGCAGGGATTTACCCAGGTCGGCATAGAACTGCAGGCGTTTTTGTCGGCTGATGGCATCAACCTGTGCCGTCGGGACCGCGACTTCGCAAGCGTCGCTTTCTATCTGGGAAAACCGTCGCAGGATGATGGCGTGGAACAGATTGCCGGTGATTTTGGTCAGGGTCAGCGGTTTGTCCAGCTGCGCTGGCTTGATTTTCCCGGGTGAGCCGATGGGCAGCCAATCAATCCACATGGGCTTTACATGCAGCAGCGATTCTCGCTGATGCACTGGGGCCAGCCGCTTGAAGAAGGCCAGGTAGTCCGGTCGCATCAGGCGTTTAACGAGTTGAGTTTCCAGGTCGTCCATCGAGGGGTGCTGGCGAAGTGCCTCGATCGGGTCTTCAGGTGTGTAGAGAAGCGGTCCGGTTTCTGCCCGGACGTCAACGATGACCAGGACGTCAGGCAACACCACTCCACCAAGCGTCAGGTGAAAGCAGTCGAAGGACACGTGGTGTCCGCGCTCGGAGAGCTCGACCAATTCTTCGTAAAGGGTTTCCGGCATCTTCTTCTTGAGGTAGGCCAGGTGCAAGGCAACGTTGAAACGCTGCTGTTCGTGCTCGCGAAAGAACCGGCGTACCGACAGATTGGTGCTGATGACCGTGCGAATATGCTTGAGGTATTGCCCGCCCAGGTCCAGTTTGCGGCAAAAACCGGCGAAGAGCGTCGCGGAAATCAACGAAGGAAATCGTGAGTCCTGGGTGATGTTGAAAAGCTCGGTCCCGGTCTCCATGCCGCCGTCCTCTGCTTCCGAAGCCTCGAAGTTCTGCAGGGCCGCCTCCAAAAGGGATTGTTCAGTGGTGCGTGCGTGGGTGCGTAGCAGCCCGAACAGGTGATGGTTTTTCCATTCGCGCACCAGGACCGAAGTCTTCGCATTCAGCAGCGTCAGGTATTCGCGGCGCAGCGCCTGCTCAAACAGCGGAAAAGCGAACGCCTCGGGGCTTTGCAGTTGCCTGAGGAGTTCTTGGATCTTGTGCCTGGATTGATTGCTCTTGAGCAGGTTGGCGCGCAGGGCTGCGCGGGTGTCTGCGGGGGAGTCGGTGAGCCAAGTGGGGAGTTGGGTCTGGATGAAGGCGGCGTGGGCGTCGGGTGTTACCAGTGGAGGCGCGGGATTACTGCTCATCTGGGTTTCCATGAAAAGGCTAGTTGAATCCTGACAGCCTATCCAGGGTGTTTCCGGGGATGGGGCTAGCGGATTAGGCCCTTGCCCCCTGCAAATCCGGCTATGAGTACCGGGGAAAAGTGATGCCAGGGTAAAAGCCGACCATTGCCGTCGGAATTGGTCAAAATTTGTGCTATATTCCGCGCCCGCGATTTTCCATCTCAACACCGGTCACCGTCATGCAAACAGCCAAGCCGTTATTTGACTATCCCAAGTACTGGGCCGAATGTTTCGGTCCAGCGCCATTCCTGCCGATGAGCAGGGAGGAGATGGATCAGCTTGGCTGGGATTCCTGCGACATCATCATCGTCACCGGTGATGCCTACGTTGACCATCCGTCGTTCGGCATGGCGATCATCGGCCGGCTGCTGGAGTCCCAGGGCTTCCGCGTCGGGATCATTGCCCAGCCGAACTGGCAGTCCAAAGACGACTTCATGAAGCTCGGCGAGCCGAACCTGTTCTTCGGCGTCGCGGCCGGCAACATGGACTCCATGATCAACCGCTATACCGCCGACAAGAAAATCCGCTCCGACGACGCCTACACCCCAGGCGGCATGGCCGGCAAACGCCCGGATCGCGCCAGCCTGGTGTACAGCCAGCGGTGCAAGGAAGCCTACAAGAACGTGCCGATCGTACTCGGCGGCATCGAAGCCTCCCTGCGTCGCATCGCCCACTACGACTACTGGCAGGACCGGGTGCGCAATTCGATCCTGATCGACGCCACCGCCGATATCCTGCTGTACGGCAACGCCGAGCGCGCCATCGTCGAAGTCGCCCAGCGCCTGTCGTGGGGCCACAAGATCGAAGACATCACCGATGTGCGCGGTACCGCGTTCATCCGTCGCGACACGCCGGCCGGCTGGTACGAAGTGGACTCCACGCGTATCGACCGTCCGGGCAAGATCGACAAGATCATCAACCCGTACGTCAACACCCAGGACACCCAGGCCTGCGCCATCGAGCAGGAAAAAGGGCCGCAGGATGATCCGGAAGAAGCCAAGGTCGTGCAGATCCTGGCCAGCCCCAAGATGACCCGCGACAAGACCGTGATCCGCCTGCCATCGGTGGAGAAAGTCCGTGGCGATGCGGTGCTCTACGCCCACGCCAACCGCGTGCTGCACCTGGAAACCAACCCAGGCAACGCCCGCGCCCTAGTGCAGAAACACGGCGAAGTGGACGTGTGGTTCAACCCGCCACCCATTCCGATGACCACCGAAGAAATGGACTACGTGTTCGGCATGCCGTACGCCCGCGTCCCGCACCCCGCGTACGGCAAGGAAAAAATCCCGGCCTACGACATGATCCGCTTCTCGGTGAACATCATGCGTGGCTGCTTCGGCGGCTGCACTTTCTGCTCCATCACCGAGCACGAAGGCCGCATCATCCAGAACCGTTCCGAAGAGTCGATCATTCGCGAGATCGAAGAGATCCGCGACAAGGTCCCCGGCTTTACCGGCGTGATCTCCGACCTCGGCGGTCCGACCGCGAACATGTACCGCATCGCCTGCAAGAGCCCGGAAATCGAATCCGCGTGCCGCAAGCCGTCGTGCGTGTTCCCCGGTATCTGCCCGAATCTGAACACTGACCACTCGTCGTTGATCCAACTGTACCGCAGCGCCCGTGCGTTGCCGGGTGTGAAGAAGATCCTGATCGCCTCCGGCCTGCGCTATGACTTGGCCGTCGAGTCGCCGGAATACGTGAAAGAGCTGGTCACCCACCACGTCGGCGGCTACCTCAAGATCGCCCCGGAACACACCGAGGAAGGTCCGCTCAACCAGATGATGAAGCCGGGCATTGGCAGCTATGACAAGTTCAAGCGCATGTTCGAGAAGTACACCAAGGAAGCGGGCAAGGAGCAGTACCTGATTCCGTACTTCATCGCCGCCCACCCGGGTACCACCGATGAAGACATGATGAACCTGGCCCTGTGGCTCAAGGGCAACGGCTTCCGCGCCGACCAGGTACAGGCGTTCTACCCGTCGCCGATGGCCACCGCCACGGCCATGTATCACTCGGGCAAGAACCCGCTGCGCAAGGTCACCTACAAGAGCGACGCGGTAACCATCGTCAAGAGCGAAGAGCAGCGCCGCCTGCACAAGGCGTTCCTGCGCTACCACGACCCGAAAGGCTGGCCGATGCTGCGTGAGGCACTGACCCGCATGGGCCGCGCCGACCTGATCGGGCCGGGCAAGGACCAGTTGATCCCGTTGCACCAGCCGAGCACCGACAGCTACCAGAGCGCCCGTCGCAAGAACTCGACGCCGGCCGGCAGCCACAAGGTCGCCAAGGAAACCACCACCAGGATCCTCACCCAGCATACCGGCCTGCCGCCCCGTGGCAGTGACGGCAGCAACCCATGGGACAAGCGTGAACAAGCCAAGGCCGCGGCCCAGGCGCGCAACAAGCAGGCCGCCAAGGAACGCGCGGATGCGGCCAAGGGCAAGGGCGGCAAGCCTGCGCGCAAGCCGGTCGTGCCGCGTTGATCGCAGCCTGAACATGCCAGACGCCAGCCTCGTGCTGGCGTTTTGCTTTCTAGCTGTTGGGTAACCTGTTTGCTAAGGTGGCGCCCATTAGAAAGCCATCGCGGGCAAGCCCGACTCCCACAGGCGAATGCATTCCAAATGTGGGAGTGGGCTTGCCCGCGATGGGGCCCGCCTGGTCACCATCATTCTCAAGGAAGAACACTTATGGCTAACCCCCTGGCCTCCATCGGCATGGACTCCAACCGCTCGCAGTTCATGGCGCGCCAGCGCATCGAAAGCCAGATCAACCTTCCGCGCCTGTTTGCGGCCATCGACGCCGATCCAGGTATCGTTGGCGCAGGCGTCGTATACATCGACGCCGACTTCAACGTCATTACCCTGCGCGAATTCAAGCCCATCTGCAGCATCAAGCCCAAGCGCATCATTTTGCGTGAAGCGCAGAAGTACATTGCGCCAACACAGTTTGCTCAACATGTCGTGAGCAATCCTCGAGAGTCGCGACTGATTGGCGAAGCCGTGAATACCGGAATCTCCTGCTTGGGGGCGGTCATCAGTTGGGCTGCGATCGCCAGTGGAACCATTCTGGTGCCTTTCAGCGCTGGCGCCAGTTCCGTCATCGTTGTAGTGGGGTATGCGGCTGCCGGCGCGAGTACGCTTCAGTGCTTTAACGGCATTGCTCGAACAGCGCTTGAGGTCGCCAAACCGGAGGTAAACGATTGGCTCGACAGTGAGGGCTGGTACCAGAATGCATCCGTTGTGCTGGACGCCGTTTCACTGGCTGGCGTAGGCGGTTCGGCCCTGACGACGGTCAAGCTGGTCAGGGCTGCCAAAGCATCGACGGGCAAGAGCCTGCGTGATGTGCTTCGCGGTTTGAATCGCCAGGAAAGAGCCAAGCTGACGAAAGAGCTGCTGAGCATCAACCATCCCAGCTTGACCGCCAAGATGCTCAAATTGCGGCAGGCGTCGGGCGAACTCACCAAGCGCTTCACCCCTACGCAGCTCAAGCACAGCACCACGACCCAGATCAAAGACGTCCTCGGCGCAACCATAGGATTTGGCGGGAGTGCGTACTCCGGAAACGTCAATACCATCGCGATTGGGTTGTACGAGGAAATAAACGAATGAACGAGTTAATGACGCTACGCGACTTTTTCAGGCAATACTTTCTGACGTTTATGGGCGGCGTATTTGCTGCGTGTTTTTCTTTGGCGTTGGCTGTGGCGCTGGCGTTCATCACCTATTTTCGTGATGCGCCCATTGCTCAAGTGGGGCTCAAGATCATGTCTGCCGGGGCGCTGCTCATTCTGTTGACGGTCCATAGCAACTTTATGATTTTGCGGGGGCGCCCCTCCTGGGTGTGGGTGATGGTCGGCATCTACGTCGCCTGTCTGCTGTTTGTAGTTCCGATGATTCAATTCCAGCCTCACAAAATTCTTTATGGGTTGGCGCTGTTATTCCCATTGCTCGGATTATTGACACTTAACAGCAAGGTTCAACGAGAGATGCGCCAGAAGCTGCTTGAAATACGCCATCTGCGCCAAGCCGTGATCGCCAAGCGCAAAACCGGCTGATTGGGTAGATTCCCCACCCACCTTCACACCTGCGCCACAAATATGTGCGTCACTTGCACCAGAGCATCGCCGTTGGCGCCGTTTTGGTGCTGTACTGCACCGGGTCCCACGATAAAGCGCAATGACCGCCGCTCTGGCATAAGTCTTGCGCGCTTTGTGTCCATGCCCTGGCTCGCAGGAGGCCGCCGTGTCGATTCATGTCGCGTTGCACCACGTTACGCATTACCGCTACGACCGTGCTGTCGAACTCGGCCCGCAGATTGTACGGTTGCGTCCGGCCGCCCATAGCCGCACGCGGATTCTGTCCTACGCGCTGAAAGTGCTGCCCGAGCAGCATTTCATCAATTGGCAGCAAGACCCCCAGGGCAATTACCTGGCGCGGTTGGTGTTCCCGGAAAAGACCGATGAGCTGCGCATCGAGGTCGATCTGGTTGCCGAGATGGCGGTGTTCAACCCGTTCGACTTTTTCCTTGAACCCTACGCCGAAAAAATCCCCTTTAGCTATGCCGCCGATGAACAACGCGAGCTGGCGCCGTACCTGGAAACCCTGCCGCTGACGCCGAAGTTCGCCGCGTACCTTGCGGGCATCGACCGTACGCCGTTGCCGGCCGTGGATTTCCTGGTGGGCCTCAACCAGCGCCTGGCGGCCGACATCGGCTACCTGATCCGCATGGAACCGGGCGTGCAGACACCGGAATTCACCCTGGAAAACGCCTCCGGCTCCTGCCGTGATTCGGCCTGGCTGCTGGTGCAATTGCTGCGCAACCTGGGCTTGGCGGCGCGGTTTGTGTCTGGCTATCTGATCCAGTTGACCGCCGATGTCAAAGCCCTCGACGGCCCGTCCGGCACCGAAGTGGACTTCACCGACCTGCACGCCTGGTGCGAAGTGTATTTGCCCGGCGCCGGTTGGATCGGCCTGGATGCCACCTCCGGGCTGTTCGCCGGTGAAGGGCATATCCCGTTGGCCTGTAGTCCCGATCCCTCGTCTGCCGCGCCGATCAGTGGGCTGGTGGAACCCTGCGAGTGTGAATTCACCCACGAAATGTCTGTAGAGAGGATTTGGGAGGCCCCACGGGTCACCAAGCCCTACACCGAGGAACAGTGGCTGGCGATCCAGGCACTGGGACGGCAGATCGATGGCGACCTGCTCAAGGACGATGTCCGCCTGACCATGGGCGGCGAGCCGACCTTTGCCTTCATCGACGATCCCGACGGCGCCGAATGGAACACCGCCGCCCTCGGCCCGGACAAACGCCGCCTGTCCGCCGAGCTGTTCCAGCGCATGCGCAAGCACTACGCGCCCAAAGGGCTGGTGCACTTCGGCCAGGGCAAGTGGTACCCCGGCGAGCAACTGCCGCGCTGGTCGCTCAACTGCTACTGGCGCCGTGACGGCGTGCCGATCTGGCACAACAGCGCGTTGATCGCCGATGAGCGAGAGGATTACGGTGCGGACGGCGTGATGGCCGGGCGTTTCCTGGCCAGCGTCGCCGAGCGCCTTAAGCTGCCGGCACGCTTTGTGTTCCCGGCCTTCGAAGACAATTTCTACTACCTGTGGCGCGAAGGTGCGCTGCCGCAGAACGTCACTGCCCAGGACCCGCGCCTGGGCGATGAGCTGGAGCGCGAACGCCTGCGCAAGGTGTTTGCCCAGGGCTTGGATAAAATCATCGGGCAAGTACTGCCGCTGGCGCGTACGCCTGCCAATGATCGTTGGCAGAGTGGCCGCTGGTACCTGCGCGATAACCACTGCCGTTTGGTGCCGGGAGATTCTCCCCTGGGCTATCGCCTGCCGTTGGCTTCGCAGCCGTGGGTGACGGCGGCCGAGTATCCGTTTGTGCACCCGACGGACCCTAACCAGGATCAGCCCGAGCTGCCGTCCACCGCCCAACTGCAAAGCCATGGCGAACCTGCGCTGAGTGATGAGCGCGTGCCCAAGGTGGACGAGTCCGCCGACTGGCTGACCCGCACCGCACTGTGCGCCGAAGCGCGGGAAGGGCGGCTCTATCTGTTCATGCCGCCGCTGGAGCGCGTCGAGGACTATCTGGAACTGGTGGCGGCCATCGAAGCCACCGCTGAAGAACTGCACTGCCCGGTCTTGCTCGAAGGCTACGAGCCACCGGCCGATTCGCGCCTGAGCAACTTTCGCGTCACGCCGGACCCGGGTGTGATCGAGGTCAACGTGCAGCCGTCCGCCTCCTGGGACGAGTTGGTGGAGCGCACCGAGTTCCTCTACGAAGAGGCGCGGCAAACCCGCCTGACCACCGAGAAATTCATGATCGACGGGCGCCACACCGGCACCGGTGGCGGTAACCATTTCGTGCTCGGTGGCGCCACGCCCAAGGATTCGCCGTTCCTGCGTCGCCCCGATCTGCTGCGCAGCTTGATCAGCTACTGGCACAACCATCCTTCGTTGTCCTACCTGTTTTCCGGCCTGTTCATCGGCCCGACCTCCCAGGCGCCTCGGGTGGACGAGGCGCGCAACGATGCGCTGTATGAGCTGGAAATCGCCTTCGCGCAAATGCCTGCTCCCGGCGAAGAATGCCCGCCCTGGCTGGTCGACCGCCTGCTGCGCAACCTGCTGATCGACGTGACCGGCAACACTCACCGCGCCGAATTCTGCATCGACAAACTCTACTCACCGGATGGCGCTACCGGCCGCCTGGGCCTGCTGGAACTGCGTGCATTCGAGATGCCGCCCCATGCACGCATGAGCCTGACCCAACAACTGCTGCTGCGTGCCTTGGTCGCGCGCTTCTGGCGCGAGCCCTATGCACCGTCGAAGCTGGCGCGCTGGGGCACCGAGTTGCACGACCGCTTCCTGTTGCCGCACTTTATCGAGCAGGATTTTGCCGATGTGATCGTCGAGCTCAACGCAGCCGGCTACCCGCTGCGCGCCGAGTGGTTTGCCGCGCACCTGGAGTTCCGTTTTCCCAAGGTGGGCGACTACGCCGTCAGCGGTATCGAGCTGGAACTGCGCCAGGCCCTGGAGCCCTGGCATGTACTGGGCGAAGAGGGCGCGGTGGGCGGTACGGTGCGCTATGTGGATTCGTCGCTGGAGCGCCTGCAAGTCAAGTTGACCGGGCTGCCACCGCAACGCTACCTGCTGACCTGCAACGGCATCCCGGTGCCGCTGCAGGCGACCGGGCGCGTCGGTGAGTTTGTCGCCGGCGTGCGTTATCGCGCCTGGCAACCGGCCAACTGCCTGCAACCGACCATCCCGGTGCATGCGCCCTTGGTGTTCGATCTGCTGGATACCTGGATGCAGCGCTCGTTGGGCGGCTGCCAGTACCACGTTGCCCATCCGGGTGGACGCAATTACGACAGCTTGCCGGTAAATGCCAATGAGGCGGAGAGCCGGCGGATGGCGCGGTTTTTCCGGCTTGGGCATAGCCCCGGCAAGCTTCCCGTACCGACGGTAACCGTCAACGATGAATTACCGATGACCCTGGATATGCGGCGTTTCCCCAATAAAAATGACTGAACACTGTTTAAGTGTGGGAGAGGGCAAGCCCGCTCCCACAGTGGATTGCAGTGAATTTGAGTTAATCTGAGCCCCCTTGTCCCTGCCGAGCGTTCCATGTCCGACTTGCTCGACCGTTACCCGCTGACCGCGGGCACTTATCACGAACTGCTGGACGACAGCGGCGCAGTGCGTGCCCATTGGCAGCGCCTGCTCGACCACCTGCAACGCAGCACGCCTGCGCAATTGGCCCAGCGCCAGGCGCTGCTGACCCGGCAGATCCAGGAAAACGGCGTGACCTACAATGTCTACGCCGACCCCAAGGGCGCCGACCGCCCCTGGGAATTGGACCTGCTGCCCCATGTGCTGGCCGCCGATGAATGGCAGCACCTGTGTGCCGGTATCGCCCAGCGTGCACGCTTGCTCAATGCCGTGCTTGCCGACCTGTATGGTCCGCAACGCTTGATCAAGCAAGGCTTGCTGCCGGCCGAGCTGGTGTTCGGGCATAACAACTTCCTGTGGCCGTGCCAGGGTATCCAGCCGCCGGACGGTGCCTTTTTGCACCTGTACGCCGTGGACCTTGCGCGCACGCCGGATGGCCGCTGGTGGGTCACCGCCGACCGGACCCAGGCGCCGTCTGGCGCCGGTTACGCGTTGGAAAACCGCACCATCGTGTCCCGCGCCTTTCCGGATCTTTACCGCGACTTGCAGGTGCAGCACCTCACCGGTTTCTTTCGCACTTTGCAGGAAACCCTGGCCCGCCAGGCGCCCGGCGATGACCAGCCGCCGTTGATCGTGCTGCTCACGCCGGGCCGGTTCAACGAAAGCTACTTCGAGCACCTTTACCTCGCCCGCCAGCTCGGCTACCCGCTGGTGGAAGGCGGCGATCTCACCGTGCGTGACAGCACGGTGTTCCTGAAAACCCTCAGCGGCCTGCGCCGGGTGCACGCGATCATGCGTCGCTTGGATGATGACTTCTGCGACCCGCTGGAACTGCGCACCGACTCCGCCCTCGGCGTACCCGGCCTGCTTGATGCGGTGCGCCAAGGCAACGTGCTGGTGGCCAATGCCTTGGGCAGCGGTGTGCTGGAGTCCCCAGGTTTGCTGGGTTTCCTGCCGAAGATCAACGAATTCCTGTTTGGCGAAGAACTGATCCTGCCGTCCATCGCCACCTGGTGGTGCGGTGAAGCGCCGGTACTGGCCGAGGCTCTGGAAAAACTGCCGGAGCTGCTGATCAAGCCTGCGTTTCCGTCGCAGAGTTTCACCCCGGTATTTGGCCGTGACCTGAATGAAGAACAGCGCGAAGCCCTGGCCGAGCGCATGCGTGCGCGGCCCTACGCGTACGTCGCCCAGGAGTTGGCGCAGCTGTCCCAGGCGCCGGTATGGCACACCGAGGATGATCATTTGCAACACCGCGCCATCGGCATGCGCGTGTACGCCGTGGCCAGCGATGACGGTTATCGCGTGTTGCCCGGCGGTCTGACACGGGTCGCCGCTGAAGCCGATGCCGAAGTGGTGTCGATGCAACGCGGCGGCGCCAGCAAGGACACCTGGGTGCTCGGTGAGCGCGCATCCGGTGGTGAACATTGGCGCGCGCAACGCGCAATCGGCGCCCATGACCTGGTACGCCGCGACCCTTATCTGCCGTCCCGCGTAGTGGAAAACCTGTTCTGGTTCGGCCGTTACTGCGAACGCTGTGACGACAGTGCGCGCTGGCTGCGCATCGTGCTGGCGCGTTATGTGGACGGCGACGATCCACTGGCCTTGCAGGCCGCCGTCGAGCTGGGCGAAAACCTGCGCCTGTTGCCGGAAGAGGGCGAGTTACCGGAGCGCTTGCAGGCCGCACTATTGGGCGATGACTGGCCATCGAGCCTGCGCGCCAACCTGCAACGCTTGCAGTGGGCGGCGTCCCAGGTGCGCGGCAAGCTGTCCCGGGAGAACTGGCAGGCCCTGGTGGAGCTGCAACGCGAAGCCCTGGAGCTGGAAAGCGAGACCCCGGATTTTGGCGAATTGCTGGACTTTCTCAACCGCCTGGTGATGTCCCTGGCGGCGCTGTCCGGGTTCGCCCTGGACGACATGACCCGCGACGAAGGCTGGCGCTTTTTGATGATGGGCCGGCGCATCGAGCGCCTGCAATTCCTGAGCAGCAGCCTGGCGGCATTCCTGCGCGGCGTGGCGGTGTTCGATCAGGCTGGCTTGGAGTGGTTGTTGGAATTGGGCAACAGCAGCATCACCTATCGCTCGCGCTACCTGGCGGTGCCGCAGTTGATCCCGGTGCTCGATCTGTTGCTGCTGGATGAACAGAACCCCCATGCGGTGCTGTTCCAGCTCAAACTGGTGAGCCGCACCCTGCGCCGTCTCAACGATGACTTTGGCGTGCCGCGTGAAACCGGCCTCGGCCCGTTGGTGGAGCGCCTGGCGCGCTTCGACCTGGGCTGCCTGGAGAACCCATTGTTCGGCGAGTCCAGCGTGCGTGCCGCACTGGACGGCCTGGCCGACCTGCTGCAAGCAGTGGCCGATGAGAGTGGGCAAGTGTCGGATCGTCTGGCCTTGCGCCATTTTGCCCATGTGGATGATGTCAGCCAGCAAACGGTGTCGGTGTGATGAGTGCGCGCTACCAGATTTTCCACGATACCCATTACCACTACGACAGCCCGGTGTCCCTGGCCCAGCAGCTGGCGCACCTGTGGCCACGGCCGTGCGCCTGGCAGCGTTGCAGCTCGCAGCAACTGGATATCAGCCCGCAGCCGTCGTCGCGCCGCGATGAGCTGGACGTGTTCGGCAACCCTATCACCCGCCTGGCGTTCGAGAGGCCCCATGACGAACTGCTGGTGAATGCCGGGCTGACCGTGGAAGTGCTGGCGCGGCCGGTGCTGGATTTCCAGCAATCGCCGGCCTGGGACCAGACCCGCGACCGCCTGACCTACAGCAGCCAGCCGATGTCCGGTGAGCTGATCGAAGCCTGCCGCTATCGTTTCGAATCGCCCTACGTGCACTTGAAGAAAACCTTCGTCGAGTTCTCCGAAAGCTGTTTCCCGCCTGGCAAGCCGTTGCTGCTGGGCGTGCGGGCATTGATGGAGAAGATCTTCAGCGAATTCACCTTCGATGCCGAAGCCACCCAGGTGGCCACTCCACTCGTGGAAGTGCTGGAGCGCCGTCGCGGCGTGTGCCAGGACTTCGCCCACCTGATGCTCGCCTGCCTGCGCTCCCGAGGCCTGGCGGCGCGTTACGTCAGTGGCTATCTGCTCACCCAGCCACCGCCCGGCCAGCCACGGCTGATCGGCGCCGATGCGTCCCATGCGTGGGTCTCGGTGTATTGCCCGGTTTCAGGCTGGGTGGATTTTGATCCGACGAACAATGTGCAGCCGGCACTGGAGCACATCACCCTGGCCTGGGGCCGGGACTTTTCCGATGTGTCGCCGTTGCGGGGGGTGATTCTGGGGGGAGGGAGCCATGACCCGGAGGTGCGGGTGACGGTGATGCCGCTGGAATGATGGTTGATTGTGCCGAGCCGGAACAGCCGGCTCAGCACAAAGAAAATTATTCAGCCGGATCTTTTGGTGTTTCGCTCTCGTCGCTCGTTACTTCAGCATCGGCGTCCGGGTTCAGTGCGCCAGCTTCTTCGTCTGCAGCGGCTTTCTTGCGTTGCAGTTTTTCCTCTTTCTTCTGTTCCTTGGCCAAGTCTCTCTGACGTTTGGCGAAGGAGTAATTAGGTTTGGCCATGGGCGATCCTCTAAGGTCGAAGGTGAGGGTGGCGGCGCGCAGCTGCCTTGGGACGACATGGTAGCAGCTTCAAGGTGCGCTTGGCCTTCACTTACCGCAGGCGTAGGCGGCCAGCAGGCCGTTGAACAGTTGATTGAGGTGCATGGCTCGGACTCCAGTGGGTGATGGGCCGATCATAATCAGCGTGCGGCACTTTGGCTGGTTGATTGTGTCGATAAGTCTGATAGCCTAAAGTTGTATACAATCTGTTGATTCAGGTCATAAGAATTTCTGCCTGCTTCAGGCACCCTTGTCGCATTACGCGTTTTTTAAACCCTGCCTTGGAGATTCACATGTTTGCCAAACTCGTTGCTGTTTCCCTGCTGACTCTGGCAAGTGGCCAGTTGCTTGCTGCAGAGTGCAAGGTCACTGTCGACTCCACCGACCAAATGTCCTTCAACACCAAAGCCATCGAAATCGATAAGAGCTGCAAGACATTCACCGTCGAGCTGACGCACTCCGGCAACCTGCCGAAAAACGTCATGGGCCACAACTGGGTGCTGACCAGCGCCGCCGACATGCAGCCGGTTGCCACTGACGGCATGGCCGCCGGTATCGACAAGAACTACCTGAAAGACGGCGACACGCGCATCATCGCCCACACCAAGATCATCGGTGCTGGCGAGAAAGACTCGGTGACCTTCGATGTGTCGAAGCTGGCCGCCGGGACTGACTACGCGTTCTTCTGCTCGTTCCCAGGCCACATCTCGATGATGAAAGGCACTGTGACCGTCAAGTAACACCGCATCATCGTTCATCGGGGGCAAGCCCCCTCCCACATTTGGATGTGTTCACAAATCAAAGTGTGGGAGGGGGCTTGCCCCCGATGGCGTCCTACCTCACGGCGCAAACGGCATGACCCGCTTGTGCTCCGTCTTGCGATACGTCTCGCAGATAATCCTGAACGCTTCCTCACGCACCGGCTCGCCGTGCAGGAACGCATCGATCTCCGCGTAGGTCACGCCATGTGACGCTTCGTCTGGCTTGCCCGGCGACAGGTCTTCCAGGTCCGCAGTCGGTACTTTTTCCACCAACGACTCCGGCGCCCCGAAGTACCGCGCAATCGCACGCACCTGGTTCTTCACCAGCCCGCTCAACGGTGCCAAATCGCAGGCCCCATCACCGAACTTGGTGAAAAAGCCCATCACCGCTTCCGCCGCATGGTCGGTGCCGATCACCAAGCCACCGGTCGCGCCCGCGATGGTGTACTGCGCCACCATGCGCATGCGCGCCTTGGTGTTGCCCAGCACGAAATCACGGGACACCGCCGCCTTGCCTTCGAACGCCGCCACTTCATTGGCCAGGGCTTTGACCGCCGGGCCGATGTTCACAGTGTGGCGCTCGTCCGGCTCGATAAAGTCCACCGAGGCCGTGGCGTCGATTTCGTCGAACTGGGTTTCGTAGGGCAGGCGCACCGCGATAAAGCGGTAGGCCTCATCACCGGTATTTTCACGCAGCTCTTTCACCGCGCGTTGGGCCAACAGGCCGGCGGTCAGGGAGTCGACACCACCGCTGATGCCCAGCACCAGCGCCTTGAGCCCGGCATTGCGCAGGCAATCCTGGATAAACCCCACGCGACGGGCAACCTCGGCCTCAAGTGCGGCCTGGTCGTTGAACGGCGCTTGGACCTTGAGCTGCTGCGCAATCTCACGCTGTACGGCTTGCATGATTCACTCCTTGCTGGATAGGGCAGGTACTTTGAAAACGTGACGCAAATAGGCGACGAAATTCGGGTCGGTGCAGTGGGTCTTGCCCGCTTCATCGGAGATCTTCGCGACGGGCTGGCCATTGCAGGCGGTCATTTTAAGCACGATGCTCATCGGCTCGACACCCGGGATGTCGCAGGTCAGGTTGGTGCCGATGCCAAAGCTCACATTGATCCGACCACGCAGTGCGCGGAATATTTCCAGGGCCTTGGGCAGCGACAGACTGTCGGAGAACACCAGGGTCTTGCTCATCGGCTCGATGCCGAGCTTGTGGTAGTGGGCGATGGCTTTTTCCGCCCACTGCACCGGGTCGCCGGAGTCGTGGCGCAGGCCGTCGAACAGCTTGGCGAAGTACAAGTCGAAGTCGCCGAGGAACGCGTCGGTGGTGATGCAGTCGGTCAGGGCGATGCCCAGCAGGCCACGGTATTCGCGGACCCAGCAGTCCAGCGCGGCGATCTGGCTGTCGATCAGGCGTGGGCCGAGTTGCTGGTGGGCCATGATCCATTCGTGGGCCATGGTGCCCAGCGGCTTCATGTCGAATTCGCGGGCCAGATGCACGTTGCTGGTGCCGACAAAGCGCCCGGGGAAGTCATGCTTGAGCACACTGACCACTTCTTCCTGCACCCGGTACGAGAAGCGCCGGCGCGTGCCGAAGTCGGCCACCTGCAGCTCGGACAGCTCGTCGCTGCTGGCGTTGGCGGTCAGCCAGTCGAACTTGCGGTACAACTGCTCGCGGGCCTGTTCGAGGATCACCGTCTGGTAGCGGTAGCGGTTACGCACTTCGCTGACGATGGCCAGCATCGGCACTTCAAACAGAATCACATGCAGCCACGGCCCGCGCAGACGGATGAACAGCTCACCGTTCTCGATGCCGGTCTGCACGTAGCGCAGGTTGAAGCGGAACAGCCCGAGAAAGCGCAAAAAATCCGGCTTCATGAAGCTGATGCGCTCCAGGAAACCCAGTTGGTCGGGGCTCAGGCTCAGCTCGGCAAGACGTTCGATCTGGTAGCGGATCTCGGCCAGGTACGGGCGCAGGTCTTCGCTGTTACGGCAACGGAACTCCCATTCAACTTCCACGTTGGGGTAGTTGTGCAGCACCGCCTGCATCATGGTCAGCTTGTAGAAGTCGGTGTCGAGCAAGTTCTGCACGATGCGATCGGCAAACACACTCTCGCTCATAACGGGAATCTCCAGACGGGACGGCGATGGGCGCCGACCTTTACGCACAATTAAGGAAGGGGGCTAGTGGCGCATAGACCTGTGGGGTTTTGCCAGTGATTTTTTCAGTGGGACCACTGACCTCATCGGGGGCTTGCCCCCGATGGCGGTATTCCAGGCACTAAATGACCTGTTCCATCATCCACTTCACAAAATCACGCACCTTGGGCACCTCCGCTGAATGCTCCGGGTAGGCCAGGTAATACGCGTCCTGGCTCGGCATCGCATGCTGCCAGGGGATCACCAGCTTGCCGTCGGCCAGTTCCTCTTCCACCAGGAAGCGCGGCAGCAAGGCCACGCCGCAGCCCACCTGCGCCGCCCGAATGCACATATAGAAGGTGTCAAAGCGCGGCCCATGGTAGCTGTGTTCGGTCTGGTAACCCTGGCTGGCGAACCAGTCATGCCAGCCCTGGGGCCGCGAGGCGTTTTGCAGCAGGACCAGGCCGCTCAGTTGCGTGGGGTCACTCAAAGGCTGCGCCGGCAGGCTTTCCGGCGCACACACCGGTACCAGCTCTTCGCTGAACAATTTCAGGCTCTCGGTACCGGGGCGTGAGCCCTGGCCGAAGTAGAAGGCCATGTCGGCCTTGCCTTGCAGCAGTTCGTCCGGCTCCTGCTCGTTGCACAGGTCCAGGTGGATCTGCGGGTGACGCAGGCGCCAGCCCTTGAGGCGCGGCACCAGCCAGCGCGCGCCGAAGGTGTAGGGCGTGGACACGCGCAATACTTCGGTCTCGCCGCCGTAGGACCGCAGGTAGTGGGTGGACATCTCCACCTGGGTGAGGATCTTGCGCACTTCCACCAGGTACAGGTCGCCTGCCGGAGTCATCTGCAAACGGCGGCGCACCCGGCGAAACAGCAGGTGTTGCAACAGTTCTTCCAACTGCGCCACCTGTTTGCTCACGGCGCTCTGGGTGAGGTTCAGCTCCTCGGCGGCGCGGGTAAAGCTCAGGTGGCGGGTGGCGGCTTCGAAGCACTGCAGGGCAGTGATCGAGGGCAAATGTCTTTTGTTCAGCACGGCACGCCTCTTTTTATTCTTTGCATGAATAAACGGAATGATATCTCGCCTAATCGTCGTTTGTTGGCAAGTCTTGGGCCAGCTACAAATAAGGCCTGGGTCGCCGTGTGTGTGACGGTGCGAATTTTCTGTTTGAAATTGAAGGAGTGACTCATGGTTGCCGCATTGCTTGATCGTCTCGGGGTAAACCCGGCGTTGTACCAGTCGGGTAAACAACCTGTGCATTCGCCGATTGATGGCAGCCGTATCGGCAGTGTGCACTGGGAGGGCGCCGCCGAGGTGGAGCAGCAGGTCAGTCGCGCCGAGCATGCATTCGAGGCCTGGCGCAAAGTGCCGGCACCGCGCCGTGGCGAATTGGTGCGCCAGTTCGGTGATGTGTTGCGCGAATACAAGGCCGACCTGGGCGAGCTGGTGTCCTGGGAAGCCGGCAAGATCACCCAGGAAGGCCTGGGCGAAGTGCAGGAAATGATCGACATTTGCGACTTCGCCGTCGGCCTGTCGCGCCAGTTGTACGGCTTGACCATCGCCTCCGAGCGTCCGGGCCACCACATGCGTGAAACCTGGCACCCGCTGGGTGTGGTCGGCGTGATCAGTGCCTTCAACTTCCCGGTGGCGGTGTGGGCGTGGAACACCGCCCTGGCGCTGGTGTGCGGCAACGCGGTGATCTGGAAACCCTCGGAAAAGACCCCGCTCACCGCCCTGGCCTGCCAGGCACTGTTCGAGCGCGTGCTGAAAAAATTCGATGGTGCCCCGCAGTACCTGAGCCAAGTAATCATCGGTGGCCGTGACGCCGGTGCCGCGCTGGTGGACGACCCGCGTGTCGCCCTGATCAGCGCCACCGGCAGCACGCGCATGGGCCGCGAAGTGGCACCGAAAGTCGCCGCGCGCTTCGCCCGCAGCATCCTGGAACTTGGCGGCAACAACGCGATGATCCTCGGCCCAAGCGCCGACCTGGACATGGCCGTGCGCGCCATCCTGTTCAGCGCCGTTGGTACCGCCGGTCAGCGTTGCACCACACTGCGCCGCCTGATCGCCCATGAATCGGTCAAGGAAGAAATCGTCACTCGCCTCAAGGCGGCCTATTCCAAGGTGCGCATCGGCCACCCGCTGGAAGGCAACCTGATCGGCCCGCTGATCGACAAGCACGGCTTCGACGCTATGCAGGACGCGCTGGAGCAGGCCCTGAGCGAAGGCGGCAAGGTGTTTGGCGGCAAGCGCCAGTTGGAAGACAAGTTCCCGAATGCCTACTACGTGTCTCCGGCGATTGTGGAAATGCCCGAGCAAAGCGATGTGGTGTGCACCGAGACCTTCGCGCCGATTCTCTACGTGGTCGGCTACACCGACTTCGCCGAGGCCCTGCGTCTGAACAACGCCGTGCCGCAAGGCTTGTCGTCGTGCATCTTCACCACTGACGTGCGTGAAGCCGAGCAGTTCATGTCGGCGGTGGGCAGCGACTGCGGCATCGCCAACGTCAACATCGGCCCGAGCGGCGCGGAAATCGGCGGCGCGTTCGGTGGCGAGAAAGAGACCGGCGGCGGGCGCGAGTCGGGGTCGGACGCGTGGCGCGGGTACATGCGTCGCCAGACCAATACCGTGAACTACTCGCTGGAGTTGCCGCTGGCACAGGGCATCACGTTTGACTGATCCTGCTGGCCGGAATGGGATCAACATGTGGGAGGGGGCAAGCCCCCTCCCACATTGACCGAGCTGTTTGTTAGGTTTCATCACGGAGTCTGGCAATGCCATTACGCGAAACATGTTTGTGGGAACACCTCACCCCCAGCCGGCCGGATCGCGCTGGGCTCAACGGCGAGGTCAAGGTGGATGTGTGCGTGATCGGTGCCGGCATTACCGGTCTGTCGGCGGCCATTCATTTGCTGGAACAGGGTAAAAGCGTGGCCGTGCTGGAGGCGCATCGCACTGGTCATGGCGGTTCGGGGCGCAACGTGGGGCTGGTCAACGCCGGGATGTGGATCCCGCCGGACGAGATCGAAGCCGGTTTCGGCGAGGCGGTGGGCAGCCAGCTCAACCGCATGCTGGGCGCGGCCCCCTCGCTGGTGTTCAGCCTGATCGACAAATACAACATCGATTGCCAATTGCGCCGTGAAGGCACCTTGCACATGGCGCACAACGCCCGTGGCGAGGCGGATCTGCGCAGTCGTGAAGAACAATGGAAGCGTCGTGGCGCACCGGTGGAACTGCTCACCGGCCAGGCCTGCGAGCAGGCTACCGGTACCAAAAAGATTGCCGCCGCCTTGCTGGACCGGCGTGCCGGCACCCTGAACCCGATGGCTTACACCAGCGGCCTCGCCAATGCTGCCGCCGGGCTGGGCGGGCAGTTGTTCGATCATTCACCGGTTACTCAACTTGAGCGCCAAGGTGCGCACTGGTCGGTGCAGACCGCCCAGGGCTCAGTGCAGGCTGCACAGGTGGTCATCGCCTCCAACGCCTATACAGAAGGCGAATGGACCGAGCTGCGGCGCAACTTTTTCCCCGGTTACTACTACCAGGTCGCGTCGGCCCCGCTGACAGACGAAGCCGCCCAGCAGATTTTGCCCGGCGGCCAAGGCTCCTGGGATACGCGCCAGGTGCTGAGCAGCATCCGCCGCGATGCTGACGGTCGCTTGCTACTCGGCAGCCTGGGCAACGGCAACCAGAAACCTACCTGGTTCCTCAAGGCGTGGGCTGATCGGGTGCAGCAGCATTACTTCCCGTACCTCAAATCGGTGCAGTGGGAGTACACCTGGACCGGCTGCATCGCCTTCACCCCGGACCACTTGATGCGCCTGTTCGAGCCCGCTCCGGGCCTTGTGGCCGTAACGGGCTATAACGGTCGTGGCGTGACCACCGGCAGCGTGGTCGGCAAGGCGTTTGCCGACTACTTGTGTCACCAGAATCCCCAGGCTTTACCGATTCCCTTCGCGCCCATGCAACCGCTGTCCGGGGTAGGGCTGCGTAGCTGTCTGTATGAAGCAGGATTTTCGCTGTATCACGCCGGCCAATGCCTCAGGATCGTGATCTGATCAGCGAAATACCGCTCAAAAGCCTGCATTTTCTTAGCAGGCTACTAATCTGTATTGGTGCAAGTCGTAGCAATCACGCACTGTAAATGTGCAGTTCCGTTACGCAGGTTGTTACAGCTGTAGGAACTGTCGTTTATAGCTCTGGTTGCAGGTGCGACCCGTCGAGGTTGTACTTTTTCGGCCTGTCGGTTGCACCTCTGGGCGCTAGAGGGTTGCACGTCCTGGCGAACGGAGCCGAAACGCCTGCAATAACAATGACACCGTGTCTTTTTGAAGAATAAAAACCTAATGGCACGCGCTTTGCTCTGGGCTTTCAGTGAAAAGTTTGAACGCAAGT
Organism: Pseudomonas extremorientalis; assembly: GCF_024584605.1. Taxonomy (NCBI): domain Bacteria; kingdom Pseudomonadati; phylum Pseudomonadota; class Gammaproteobacteria; order Pseudomonadales; family Pseudomonadaceae; genus Pseudomonas; species Pseudomonas extremorientalis. The sequence continues at coordinate 670,847 of NZ_CP089519.1, forward strand.
TGTCGTGCCAAAAATCAAAAATATCGGAGCACCACTCATGTCCCAGACGTTTTACAAGAAAGGTTTTCTGGCCCTCGCCGTTGCAGCGGCGCTGGGTGTTTCTACGTTTGTTCAAGCTGATGTGAAGATTGGCGTAGCGGGCCCGATGACGGGTGCCAACGCGGCTTTTGGTGAGCAGTACATGAAGGGTGCCCAGGCGGCAGCCGATGTGATCAACAAGGCCGGTGGCATCAACGGCGAGAAAATCGTGCTGGTGGCTGGCGACGACGCTTGCGAACCCAAGCAAGCCGTGGCCGTGGCCAACCGTCTGGCGGACCAGGACAAAGTGATCGGCGTGGTCGGCCACTTCTGTTCCTCCAATACCATCCCGGCGTCCGAGGTGTACGACGAAGCGGGCATCATCGCAATCACCCCTGGCTCCACCAACCCACAGGTGACTGAACGCGGCCTGGGCGCCATGTTCCGTATGTGCGGGCGTGACGACCAGCAAGGCATCGTGGCCGGCGACTACATCGTTGATGTGCTCAAGGGCAAGAAGGTCGCGGTCATCAACGACAAGGACACCTACGGCAAAGGCCTGGCCGACGCCACCGCTGCCCAGTTGACCAAGCGCGGCGTCAAGCCGGTGCTGGAAGAAGGCCTGACCCGTGGCGAGAAAGACTTCAGCGCCCTGGTCACCAAGATCCGCTCCACCGGTGCCGACGTCGTGTACTTCGGCGGCCTGCACCCGGAAGCCGGCCCACTGGTTCGCCAGATCCGTGAAGCGGGTCTGAAAGACGTGAAGTTCATGTCCGATGACGGCGTGGTCACCGACGAACTGGTTGCTACCGCGGGCGGTAAGCAATATGTCGACGGCGTGTACATGACCTTCGGCGCCGACCCGCGCCTGCTGCCGGACAGCAAGGCCGTAGTGGAAGAGTTCCGCAAAAACGGCACCGAGCCCGAAGGCTACACCCTGTACGCCTACGCGTCGGTCCAGGCCCTGGCCGCCGGCTTCAACGGCGCCAAGTCCAACAAGGGCGAAGACGCCGCCAAGTGGCTCAAGGCTCACCCGGTGAAAACCGTCATGGGCGAAAAAGCCTGGGACTCCAAGGGCGACCTGAAAATCTCCGACTACGTGGTTTACCAGTGGGATAAAGACGGCAAATACCACCAGCTGGAAAAACAGAAGTAATCCAGAACACCACAGCTCCAATGTGGGAGGGGGCTTGCCCCCTCCCACAGGAGATCGTGTTGTTATCAATATCTGTCTTTTCCTCCAGAAGCGCCGCGCACCTCCCGGTGTGCAGGTGCTCACCGCGTGAGATTGCGTTATGGATGGTATTTTCCTGCAGCAACTGGTCAACGGCCTGACCCTCGGGTCGGTCTATGGCCTGATCGCCATCGGCTACACAATGGTCTATGGCATCATTGGCATGATCAACTTCGCCCACGGCGAGGTTTATATGATTTCCGCTTACCTCGCGGCGATCAGTCTGGCACTGCTGGCTTACTTCGGCATCGAATCCTTCCCGCTGCTCATTCTCGGCACCTTGATCTTCACCGTGGTCGTCACTGGCGTGTACGGTTGGGTCATCGAGCGTGTCGCCTACAAACCGCTGCGCAACTCCACCCGACTGGCACCGCTGATCAGCGCCATCGGCATCTCCCTGATCCTGCAGAACTATGCGCAGATCGCTCAGGGCGCCAAGCAACAAGGCATTCCCACCCTGCTGGCAGGCGCCTGGCGCGTCGATTTCGGCACAGGGTTCGTCCAGCTCACCTACACCAAGGTCTTCATCCTCGTGGCGGCGTTCGCCGGCATGGCGTTGCTCACCTACGTGATCAAGTACACCAAGCTCGGCCGCATGTGCCGCGCCACCCAGCAAGACCGCAAGATGGCGTCGATCCTCGGCATCAACACCGACCGGGTGATCTCCTACGTGTTCGTCATCGGCGCCGCCATGGCGGCATTGGCCGGCGTGCTCATCACCCTCAACTACGGCACCTTCGACTTCTATGCCGGCTTCATCATCGGCATCAAGGCGTTCACCGCGGCGGTACTCGGCGGCATCGGCTCCCTGCCTGGGGCGATGCTGGGCGGGATCATCCTCGGTATCTCCGAGTCGCTGTTCTCGGGGTTGATCAACTCTGACTACAAAGACGTGTTCAGTTTCTCCCTGCTGGTGGTGATTCTGATTTTCCGTCCCCAGGGCCTGCTTGGTCGCCCACTCGTGGCGAAGGTGTAAACATGTCTGCTGCCAAATCAATCGATATCAAGAAAAGTGTGGTCGATACGATCCTTGCCGGGCTGATTTCGCTGATCGTGTTCGGTCCGATCGTCGGCGTCGTACTCGACGGCTACAGCTTCAACCTGGAACCGGCCCGCGTGGGCCTGCTGGTGGCCATCGTGATGGTCGGCCGCTTTGCCATGAGCCTGTTCCTGCAAACCCCCAAGGGCCTGAAGATCCTGCAGGGCTTCGAGAGCAGTGGTTCCGGGGTGCACGTGCTGCCACCGGACTACAAGTCGCGGCTGCGCTGGATCATCCCGGTGCTGATCGTGATCGCCATCGTGTTCCCGATCTTCGCCAACAAGTACCTGTTGACCGTGGTGATCCTCGGGCTGATCTACGTATTGCTGGGCCTCGGCCTCAATATCGTGGTGGGCCTGGCCGGCCTGCTCGACCTGGGTTACGTGGCGTTCTACGCCATCGGCGCCTATGGCCTGGCATTGGGTTATCAATACCTCGGCCTGGGCTTCTGGACCGTGCTGCCATTGGCGGCCATCGCCGCGGCGCTGGCGGGGTGCATACTCGGGTTCCCGGTGTTGCGAATGCACGGTGACTATTTGGCCATCGTGACCCTGGGCTTCGGTGAAATCATCCGGTTGGTGCTCAATAACTGGCTGTCGTTTACCGGCGGCCCGAATGGCATGCCGGTGCCTTCGCCGACCTTCCTCGGCCTCGAGTTCGGCAAGCGCGCGAAGGATGGCGGGGTTCCCTTCCATGAGTTCTTTGGCATCGACTACAACCCCAACATCAAATTCCTGTTCATCTACATCGTGCTGTTCCTGGTGGTGCTGGCCGTGCTGTACATCAAGCACCGCCTGACCCGCATGCCGGTCGGCCGCGCCTGGGAAGCCCTGCGCGAAGATGAAATCGCCTGCCGTTCCATGGGCCTGAACCATGTGCTGGTCAAGCTCTCGGCATTCACTATCGGTGCATCGACGGCAGGTTTGGCCGGGGTGTTCTTTGCCAGCTATCAGGGCTTCGTCAACCCGTCGTCTTTCACCTTCTTCGAATCGGCGCTGATCCTGGCCATCGTGGTGTTGGGCGGCATGGGGTCGACGGTGGGCGTGGTGATCGCGGCCTTTGTATTGACCGTTGCACCTGAGTTGCTGCGCAGCTTCTCCGAATACCGCGTGCTGCTGTTTGGCGTGTTGATGGTGGTGATGATGATCTGGCGACCGCGAGGCCTGATCCGCATCAGCCGTACCGGTGTGACACCACGCAAGGGGGTAGCGCCATGAGCAAGGAAGTTGTGCTCTGCGTGGAACATTTGATGATGCACTTCGGTGGCATCAAGGCCTTGAGCGATGTGAGCCTCAAGGTCGAACGCAACTCGATCTTCGCCCTGATCGGGCCCAACGGCGCCGGCAAGACCACGGTGTTCAACTGCCTCACCGGTTTCTACAAGGCCAGCGGCGGCAAGATCGAACTGAACATACGTGGCAAGCAGACCAATGTGATCCAGTTGCTCGGCGAGCGGTTTCAGCCGACCGACTTCGTGTCACCGAAAAGCTTCCTCAGTCGCCTGTACTACAAGATGTTCGGCGGAACGCATCTGGTGAACCGTGCGGGTCTGGCGCGGACGTTCCAGAACATCCGCCTGTTCAAGGAAATGTCGGTACTGGAAAACCTGCTGGTGGCCCAGCACATGTGGGTCAACCGCAATATGCTGGCAGGTATCCTCAACACCAAGGGCTACCGCAAGGCTGAAAGCGACGCCCTTGACCACGCCTTCTATTGGCTGGAAGTGGTGGACCTGGTGGACTGCGCCAACCGCCTGGCCGGTGAACTCTCCTACGGCCAGCAGCGCCGCCTGGAAATCGCCCGCGCCATGTGCACCCGGCCGCAGATTATCTGCCTGGACGAACCCGCTGCGGGCCTCAACCCCCAGGAAACCGAAGCCCTCAGCGCGATGATTCGCCTGTTGCGCGACGAACACGACCTCACGGTGGTGCTGATCGAACACGACATGGGCATGGTGATGAGTATTTCCGACCACATCGTGGTACTGGACCACGGCAACGTGATCGCCGAGGGCGGGCCGGACGCGATCCGCAACGACCCGAAAGTGATTGCCGCCTACCTGGGCGCTGACGAAGAGGAGCTGGTATGAGTGCACCTATCCTCGAAATGAAGGACCTGGACGTGTATTACGGCCCGATCCAGGCCCTGAAGAAAGTCTCGCTGCACATCAACGAAGGCGAAACCGTCAGCCTGATCGGCTCCAACGGCGCGGGCAAGTCCACGCTGCTGATGTCGATCTTCGGCCAGCCACGGGCCGAGTCGGGACAGATCCTCTACAACGGCGTCGACATTACCCACAAGTCGTCCCACTACATCGCCTCCAACGGCATTGCGCAGTCGCCGGAAGGGCGGCGGGTGTTTCCCGACATGACCGTCGAGGAAAACCTGCTGATGGGCACCATCCCGATTGGCGACAAGTATGCCTTTGATGACATGCAGCGCATGTTCGAGCTGTTCCCACGGCTCAAGGAACGGCGTACCCAGCGTGCCATGACCATGTCCGGTGGCGAGCAGCAGATGCTCGCCATTGCCCGGGCACTGATGAGCCGTCCGAAGTTGTTGCTGCTGGACGAGCCGAGCCTGGGCCTGGCGCCGATCGTAGTAAAGCAGATCTTCTCGACCCTGCGCGAGCTGGCGGCCACCGGGATGACCATCTTCCTGGTGGAGCAGAACGCCAACCATGCACTGCGCTTGTCGGACCGGGCGTATGTGATGGTCAACGGCGAGATACGCCTGACCGGCACTGGCAAGGAATTGCTGGTGAACGAGGAAGTGCGCAACGCCTACCTCGGCGGTCACTGATCCAACGGATAACGCAGGCCCCTTGTGGGAGGGGGCAAGCCCCTCCCACATCAAGCCGACCCACATTTGTTTTTGTGGTATGAACAGGGTTGCAGCCAAATTGTGGAAAACAAATCCAGCCCCCCTCCAAAGCGCGACATATAGCCGCCGCAAATCTCTGTTTTGTCACAGTTTTGACTTGTCCCCATCCGCTGTGGAACCGGCTGTGGGTAACGTGGGAGTAGCTGGCTGAAAGCCAACAAACACGCGGCTTGTAGCGCGGTGATTGTTTTTTGATCAGCGGGTTTTTAGGGACCGCCCGAGCCCGTTGTCAACCTGTTTAAAGACACAGGTATATGACTGGAATATGTCCCGGCAGCCTGTGGATAAGTCTGTGACTAAACTCTGGAAAGACCGCCGCAGAGGCCGGAATGACTGGCCTGGAGCCATCGTTCTGGTTTGCCGTTCGTGAAAGGGCCTACATACGCACCGGCCAAGGTCAAGCAAAAAACTTTCTAAAACCGCCTGCAACCCTTGTGTATAGAGGCCTGAGGCATTTTGCACTTGCCCCCAAAGACTGTGGGCGCAGTTGTGGATAACCTGCGCGCATATGGCTGTAAGCCACGGCCTGTAAGGCTTTGCGTTGAGTGGTCAAAAAGTGATCAGGCATGTGTCAACTTGTGTGCCCAGTAGTTGCCGCCATCGCGGCGTACGGGCATTCTGCTGGCTGTTTTTTTCCCGATGCCCGCAAGGAGAACACCATGTCCGACACGCTGTTTATTACTGGCGCAACCTCAGGTTTCGGCGAAGCCTGTGCTCGTCGTTTTGCCGAAGCCGGCTGGAAACTGGTGCTCACCGGCCGTCGCGCCGACCGCCTGAATGCGTTGGTCGAAGAGCTTTCCAAGCAGACCGAAGTGCATGGCCTGGTCGTGGACGTGCGTGACCGCAAGGGCATGGAAGACGCCATCGCCAACCTGCCGCCGTCGTTTGCCACGCTGCGCGGGCTGATCAACAACGCTGGCCTGGCCGTGGGCACCGACCCTGCGCCCAAGTGCAATCTCGACGATTGGGAAACCATGGTCGACACCAACATCAAGGGCCTGCTCACCACCACCAGCCTGCTGCTGCCGCGCCTGATCGCCCATGGCCGTGGTGCCGGCATCATCAACCTCGGCTCCATCGCCGGCAGCTACCCGTACCCGGGCAGCCATGTGTACGGCGGCTCCAAGGCGTTCGTGAAGCAGTTCTCGCTGAACCTGCGTTGCGACCTTCAAGGTACCGGCGTGCGCGTGACCAACATCGAGCCGGGCCTGTGTGAGAGCGAGTTCTCGCTGGTGCGCTTTGGCGGCGACCAGGCGCGGTATGACGCGACCTACGCGGGCGCCGAGCCGATCCAGCCGCAGGACATTGCTGACACGATTTTCTGGGTGATGAACACACCGGCGCATGTGAACATCAACCGCCTGGAGCTGATGCCGGTGAGCCAGACCTGGGCGGGGTTTGCGATTGAGCGTGGGGCCAAGTAAGGCTTAAAAACGAGTCGCTGCCATCGGGGGCAAGCCCCCTCCCACACTTGACCGAGTTTCAGCATGTGAATGCGGTCGAAGGTGGGAGGGGCGGTGCGACGATTCGACTTGCCCCCGATAGCGTCAGATCGGCCAAAACAGGCCATAAGGTACACTCACCTCCTGAAAACCCCTCCGCACTCTGCGGATTCAAGGTTTTGACGGGAGGAAATGTGAGTAACCGAGGTGAGCAGGCACTGCTCAAACAATCGACCATCCTGATGTTCGCTGTAGCGATCGCCGGGATTGTCACGGGTGTGGTATCCGGCGCCCAGTCCATTCTGTTCGACGGCTTTTTCTCGCTGATCGCCACCGCCATCAAGGTGTTGATGCTGATCACGGCCAAGCTGATCGCCAAGAAAAGCAACGAGCGTTTCCAGTTCGGCTATTGGCACCTGGAGCCCATGGTGCTGCTGATCGAAGGCAGCTTCCTGTTGCTGATCGCCATCTACGCGTTCCTCAACGGTGTGTTCGGCATTATCAATGGCGGGCGTGAGATCGAGCTGGGGCTGGTGATCATCTATGCGGCGGTGTTTACCGTCGTCGAGTTCGCCTATTTTTTCTACGTGCGCTACCGCAATCGAACGCTGAAATCATCGCTGATCCAGTTCGACAACATCAGTTGGCTGGTGGACGCGATGCTCTCGGTGGGCCTGCTGATCAGCTTTCTGGCGGCCCTGTTGCTCAAGTCCCAGGGCTATGGCGAGTGGGCGGTGTATGTCGACCCGTTGATCCTGATCCTGCTGGCCCTGAGCATGCTGGCGCCGGCGTTCAAGATTTTGCGCCCGGCGTTGCGCGAGGTGCTGGGGATTGCGCCGGACCACCTGGACGACAAGGTGCGCGAGGTCATGGACGCGGCCCGGGCCAAACATGGCTTCGATGACTACGTGTCCTACGTGCAAAAGCATGGGCGCGCACGGTTTATCGAGATTCATGTGGTGTTGCCGGCGGATTACCCGGTGGATAACGTCGCGACCCTGGATGGGCTGCGCGAAGAGATATCCACAGGGCTTGGCACGCCGGATGCGGCGCGCTGGCTGACGATCAGCTTTACCGGAGATCGCAAGTGGATTGCATAAGGCCCTGGTAACAGGTCGCCAGGTGGTACGGCGTGGTCGACGGCATATCCCGTCGGCTCACCGCGCCCTGGGCATCCAGGCATTCATGCCAGCCTTTTGCATGCAGGAAGTGTTGTTGCAGCGCCAGCAACTGGCGCTGCAACCGCGCTTCGCTGTCCGGTCGCAAGGTCAGTGCCCGCAGGTACTCGGCCTGGGCCCAGATGCGTTGGGTGCCGTCGCGCACCGTGCCATCCAACGCCAACATGCCACTGACGGCGCCGCTCGCGTTATCCACACCCTTTTCTTCGGCGTAGGCAAACGCCCGTGTCAGGGAGGCGTGCAACGGCGTACCGCGCAGTAACTCAGACGACTCCAGCAAGAAAAACCATTCGAACTGGTGCCCCGGCTCAAACCAGTTATCCACAGCACCCAGCGGTTTTTCCATCATTACGCCGTGCTCGCGGTCGATGAAGCGCTGCTGCAGGGCGTTGGCCAGGTCCAGCAGCGCGTCTTGGGTGATGGCGTCTTCGCGCACGGCCAGCGTGGCGAGGAAGCCTTCGGCGAGGTGCATCAGCGGGTTTTGCAGGGGGCCGGACTTGAGGGACGACCAATTGCGCTCCAGCACCGCTTCGTACAGGCCGTCGCCTGTGGAAAACCGTTCGGCGACCACGGCCAGGGCGGCATTGAGCACCGATTCCACCAGCGGCTCGCGCACCTTGGCCCAGTAATGGGCGCAGGCGAAGATGATGAAGGCGTGGGTGTACAGGTCTTTGCGCTTGTCCAGCGGCCGGCCGGCGGGGTCGATGCTGTAGAACCAGCCGCCGTGTTCGGCGTCGTGGAAGTGCCGTTGCAGCGAGCGGAACAACGCCGCCGCACGTTCTTCGGCAAAGGCCGCGCCGGGCTCGCCTATCAGGCTGGCGAACAGGTACAACTGCCGGGCGCAGGCCATGGCGCGGTAGCGTTGCGCGGGTAATGGCCGGTGGTCGGCGTCCAGTGCCTCATACGGCAATGCCAGTTCGGCATTCCAGCCCGGGCCTTGCCAGAGCGGCACGATCAGGCTGTGGAAGTGCGTGAGCACGGTGTTCAAGGAGGGTTGGAAAGCGCTGGGCATTGGCTGGCGTCGTCACGGCAGGGGTGTAGGCGCGCATGGTAGCAGGCTTGGGTTCTGTGGTGTCTGGTCTAGCGCTATCGGGGCAGGCCCCCTCCCCAAAGGTGGGAGGGGGCTTGCCCCTATGAGGCCGTCAAATACGCCGCAAATCAGCCTGCCAACAGCCAGACCCCGGTCGCCGCCGAAGCCGCCCCTGCAACCCGTACCAGCGGCGCCGCCGCAGCCGGCAGCAAGCGCACCACCGCGTAACCGGCAGCATGCAGCACCGCCGTTGCACCGACAAAACCAGCCGCATACGCCCAAGGGCTGGACATGTCCGGCAGCTCCAAGCCATGGGCCACGCCATGGAACAGCGCGAACAACGCCGTCGCGCCGACCGCCACGAACAGCGGCGGACGCACCGCCAGCGCGACCGCCAGACCCAGGGCCAGCACCGACGCGGCAATCCCGCTTTCCAGCGCCGGCAACTCCAGCCCTTCAAAACCCAGCACGCCGCCAATCAGCATGGTGCCCACGAAAGTGCACGGCAGTGCCCAGCGCGCGGCGCCTTTTTGTTGGGCGGCCCACAAGCCGACGGCGACCATGGCCAATAAGTGATCGATGCCGCTCAGGGGATGGCTGATGCCGGCCACCAGGCCGTTGTCGCCGTGGCCCGGGTGGGCGAAGGCCAGGGCAGGGGCCAGCAGCAGGGCGGCGGCGGTCAGCAGTTTCTTGAGGTTCATGGACAGGTTCCTTATGGGTTGATCAGGCGGCGGTCAGCAGGCCTTGGCGTTCGATGAAGGCGACGATGTCATCCAGGCCGACGCCGGTTTTCTGGTTGCTGAACACAAAGGGTTTACCGTTGCGCATGCGGGTGGTGTCGCTGTTCATCAGCTCCAGCGAGGCACCGACCAGTGGGGCCAGGTCGATCTTGTTGATCACCAGCAGGTCGGACTTGCAGATGCCCGGCCCACCCTTGCGTGGCAGCTTGTCGCCGGCGGACACGTCGATCACGTAGATGGTCAGGTCCGACAGTTCCGGGCTGAACGTAGCCGACAGGTTGTCGCCGCCGGATTCCACCAGGATCAGGTCCAGGCCGGGGAAGCGGCGATTGAGCTGGTCCACGGCTTCCAGGTTGATCGAGGCGTCTTCGCGGATCGCCGTATGCGGGCAGCCGCCGGTTTCCACGCCGATGATGCGTTCCGGCGCCAGGGCCTGGTTGCGCACCAGGAAGTCGGCGTCTTCGCGGGTGTAGATGTCGTTGGTGACCACCGCCAGGTTGTAGCGATCGCGCAGCGCCAGGCACAGGGCCAGGGTCAGGGCGGTCTTGCCGGAGCCCACCGGGCCGCCGATGCCGACGCGTAGAGGTTGTGCGTTCATGTGTGTTGTCTCCTAGGAACGGAACAGGCGGCTGTATTGGCGCTCGTGGGCCATGCACGCCAGGGACAGGCCAAACGCGGCGCTGCCGAGATGATCAGGGTCGATGTGGTTGGCGTCCTGCTGGGCTTGTTGCAACAGCGGCAGCAGTTCGCTGGTCAGGCGTTGGGCGGCTTGCTGGCCCAGTGGCAGGGTTTTCATCAGCACCGCCAATTGGTTTTCCAGCCAGCTCCACAGCCACGCGGCGAGGGCATCGGCGGGGCTGATGTGCCAGGCGCGGGCGGCCAGGGCCCAGCCCAGGGCGAGGTGAGGTTCGGTGCACTGTTGAAGAAAGGTGCGGGCCGCGTCGTCCAACTCGGGCAGGCCATTGAGCAGTTGTTGCAGGGAGTAGCCCATCTGCCGGCTTTCCTGATACAGCTCGCGTGTCTCACGGCTGGCGCGGTGTTCCTCACACAACTGTGCCAGGCGCGACCAATCCGCCGCCTGGGCGGCCTGGCAATGGGCGAGCAGCAACGGCGCCTCGAAACGCGAGAGGTTGAGCAGCAACTGGTCGCTGATCCAGCGGCGTGCACTGGCCGCATCGTTGACGCGACCGTTCTCGACAGCCATTTCCAGGCCCTGTGAATAGCTGTATCCGCCAATCGGCAATTGCGGACTGGCCAGACGCAGCAGCGCCCAGGCTGGGTTCATAGACGCACGCCGAACTGATGCAGCTTGGGCGGGTAATTGAAGTCTTCATCGCCATGGCGCGAATGATGATGGCCGCCGCCATAGGCACCATGCTCCGGTTGAAACGGCGCTTCGATGGTTTGCGTTTGCGCACCCAACTGTTCGAGCATGGCCTTGAGCACGTAGTCGTCGAGCAGGCGCAACCAGCCGTCACCTACTTGTAACGCGACGTGGCGATTGCCCAGGTGATAGGCCGCACGGGTCAGTTCGAATGCACTGCTGCAGGTCACGTGTAAGAGGTGTTCAGGCCGGGCGCGCACACGTACGACGCGTCCGTCTTCAGCCTGCAGGAATTCGCCATCGTGCAACGGAGGCTGGCCGCGCTCCAGAAAAAGGCCTACGTCTTCACCGTCGGCACTGAAACAGCGCAGGCGGCTTTTGCTGCGAGCTTCGAAGTTCAGCAGCAACTCGGCGGCCCAGAGGGCTTGGGGGGCGATTCGGCGGTGGATCACCAGCATCAGGAAGCTTCCAGCTATGAGCGATGCAACAGTTAGAGCAAGGGGCTTGCCAACCTCACTGGGGTGTAGGAAATGCCTGTAGGTGTGTGGGTGGCGCCACTAAATAGGGCGAAAAGACTCGGCTGAATTGCGCCAAAATGGTGCGAAGTGTTGCCTGTTGCACTGTGATGGGTGTTTTCAGATTTTCCCTACAGGGTCAAAGGAATTGGCGTTCATCAAGTTACCTGCGAGATCTTTAGTCTGTGCGCCGTGTTTAATCCACTGCGACGTTCATCATGTTCAAATCACTTTGTTACCTGTTTATAGTCAGCCTGACTTTTATGCTGTCTTCGGCCTCCGCCAATCTGCAGCCTCACGCCTCTTTCTCCACTTCACTGAAAGAAGCATCCATCGATGACGTGATCGACCGCGCCCACGAACTGCTGGGCACGCCGTACAAATGGGGCGGCACCTCGGCGGACCAGGGCTTCGATTGCAGCAGTTTCCTGGTCTATCTGTTCAAGACCCAAGCCAATATCCAGCTACCCCGTACGACGGTCGCGATGCACCGCTCCACGGCCCCGACCATCAAGCGCAGTGCGCTCAAGCCCGGCGATGCGGTGTTTTTCAAGGGCAACGGGCGCGGCCAGGTCAGCCATGTGGGCCTGTATATCGGCGAGGGCAAATTTATTCATTCGCCGCGTACCGGCAAGAGCATCCGCATCGATTCGTTGAGCAACAACTACTGGAACAGGAACTACACCACGGCCAAGCGCTTCCACTCAGCGGGATGACGGCGTTACTCGGTGCTGCCCAGGCCTTGCCAGTGTTTCAAACCGATAAAGATAAAGCGCAATTGCTGGGTGATTTTTGCCTGGGGCGTGAGGTGGTCAGGCAGGGCCTGGGCCGGCGGGTCGATGATATCGGGCAGCGTAGCGAATACACTTTTAACGATCAGGTCGGCCATCACGTGCAAACCTTCGGCATCCAGATGCTGCAGCTTGGGCATCAGCGTCAGGTCGGCTGCCAGGTCGCGGGTGATGTCTTCGCGCAAGGCGCCGATCGCTTGGCGCACCGCCAGGCAGCCACCGTATTGTTCACGGGCCAGGAACAGGAATTGCGAACGGTTGGCCGAGACCACATCCAGGAAGATCCGCACGGAGGCATCGATAATGCCGCCCATCACGAACTCGTTGTGGCGCACCAGGCGGATCGTGGCGCGGAAGGTCTGGCCCACCTCGCTGACCAGGACGAGCCCAAGCTGGTCCATATCGGCAAAATGACGGTAGAAACCGGTGGGCACGATGCCGGCCGTCTTCGCCACTTCGCGCAGGCTCAGGCTGCCAAACCCACGGCCACACTCCATCAGATGGCGGGCTGCGTCCATCAGGGCGAGGCGTGTCTGTTGCTTCTGTTCGGCGCGGGGCAGCATTGGCGAGCGGGCTTTGTCGGCAAGTACAGCGACGCACTCTAGCAAAACAGTTCTGTTGGCGTCGAACTTGGCAGGGGAAGGGCGTGACGCGATCTACAGGAAAGCAAAAGCCCGATCGACAGATCGGGCTTTTTTTTCGGCCACCACGGGGTTAGCTCTGTGCTTGATGCAGTTCTTGCAGACGGTCAGCACCGCCTTCGGCAATACCCTGGGTGTAGGCACGTTCATTGGCTTGTTCAGCACCACCTTCAACCAGGCCTTTCTGTTCAAGGCGATCACGGCCACCTTCGGCAACAGCATTGCGTTCCAGCAGACGATCGGCGCCACCTTCAACCAGACCTTTCTGTTCCAGGCGGTTGCGACCGTTTTCGGTCAGGCCTTCGGTGTAGGCGCGTTTGTTGGCTTGTTCCGAGCCATTCTCAGCAACGGCGCCTTTGGCGTAGTCACGGTTCTCTTCTTCTTGCGAACCGCTGCGAGCGACGGTCTGGCTGAAATGAGCGGCGTCGGCTTTGACTTGTGGGGTGGCCTGTTCGGCGGCTGGCAGGGCAAAAGCACTGGAAGCCAGGATGGATAACAGGACGGTAGCGAGTACTTGACGTTTCATGATGGGTTGCTCCTTGGGAGGGCGATAAAGTGGGTACAGGGCTAATGCTACTCTCGATAAGTCGATATAAAAGTTCATAAACACAATGGTAATAATCAACAGAATTGATTGTTCTGGTCAGAGGCTCTAGGACGGGCCTCTCAAGCACGCGGTTTTGCACCGGTGTGGGTATTTTCGACACGCGCATGGGTAACAATGGTGCGGTGGCGCAGGTGGAATCTGTCGAGTCGGTCAGGAAATGAGCTTTTTCCTGGCAAATCGGCGATTGGGTTAAACCCCGCTGCGGTTTGCCAGTCGTAGTCCTATAAGCTGTCCTTAAAGGCTGTCATCCGGCCAGTCGTATTCAGGAGTCCTGTGCAATGACGCGCACGCGTAAAATCGCCGCTTGGAGCTGCGCCAGCTTCGTTCTGTTAATCGCCATAGTGGTATTGGTCCTGGTGTTCTTTGATTGGAACCGCATCAAGCCCCCCCTCAATGCCAAGGTCTCCGAAGAATTGCATCGACCGTTTGCCATCAATGGCAACCTGGCGGTGGTGTGGGCGCGCGAGCCCGATGAAGGCGGCTGGCGCGCCTGGGTGCCGTGGCCCCATGTGATTGCCGAAGACCTGACCCTGGGCAACCCTGACTGGTCGAAAAACCCGCAGATGGTCACCCTCAAGAAGGTGGAACTGCGCATTTCGCCCCTGGCGTTGCTGGTGCAGCGTGTAGTGATCCCGCGCATCGACCTCACTGAGCCCAGCGCGCAATTGCAGCGCCTGGCCGACGGTCGCGCCAACTGGACCTTCACGTTCGATCCCAAGGACCCCAACGCCGAGCCCTCCAACTGGGTGGTGGATATCGGCGCCATCGGCTTCGACAAAGGCCACGTGACCCTCGACGACCAGACCCTCAAGTCTCAACTGGATGTGATCATCGATCCGTTGGGCAAACCCATTCCCTTCGGCGAAATCGTCGGCGACGCGGATGCCAAGAAAGCCCTGGAAAAAGGCTCGGCCCCTCAGGACTATGCATTCGGCCTCAAGGTCAAAGGCCAGTACCACGGCCAGAAACTCGACGGCAGCGGCAAGATCGGCGGCCTGCTGGCCTTGCAGGACGCGGCCAAGCCGTTCCCTCTGCAAGCCCAGGTCAAGATTGCCGACACCAGCATCTCCCTGGCCGGCACCCTCACGGACCCACTGAATCTGGGCGCCCTCGACCTGCGCCTGAAACTCGCCGGTTCCAGCCTGGGCAACCTGTATCCGCTGACCGGCGTGACCCTGCCGGATTCACCGTCCTATTCCACCGATGGCCACCTGATCGCCAAGCTGCACGAGCCCACCGGTGCCTCGTTCAGCTATGAAAACTTCAACGGCAAGATCGGCAACAGCGACATCCACGGCAGCCTCGCCTACGTCGCCAGCCAGCCACGGCCCAAACTCAGCGGTACGCTGGTGTCCAACCAACTGCTGATGACCGACCTCGCGCCCCTGATCGGCGCCGACTCCAATGCCAAGCAAAAAGCCCGTGGTGGCGACAGCAAGCAACCGGCGACCAAAGTGTTGCCGGTGGAAGAATTCCGCACCGAGCGCTGGCGCGTGATGGATGCCGATGTGGAATTCACCGGAAAACGCATCGTGCACAGTGCCGATCTGCCGTTCACCGATCTCTACACCCACCTGGTGCTGAATGACGGCGAACTGAGCCTCGAACCCCTGCGTTTCGGCGTGGCCGGCGGCAAGCTGGATGCGCAGATTCGCCTGAATGGCCGCACCACGCCGATGGAGGGTCGCGCCAAACTCACCGCGCGCAACTTCAAGCTCAAACAACTGTTCCCGACCTTCGAACCGATGAAGACCAGTTTCGGTGAACTCAATGGCGATGCCGATATTTCCGGACGCGGCAACTCGGTGGCGGCACTGCTGGGCACCTCCAACGGTGACCTGAAGATGCTCATCAACGACGGCGCGATCAGCCGTGGCCTGATGGAAATTGCCGGGCTCAACGTGGGGAACTACGTGGTGGGTCGCCTGTTCGGCGATAAAGAAGTGAAGATCAACTGCGCAGCGGCGGACTTCGGCATCAAGACCGGCCTGGCGACCACTCGCCTGTTTGTGTTCGATACCGAGAACGCGATCATCTATATCGATGGCACGGCGAATATGGCCACCGAGCAACTGGACTTGACCATTACCCCGGAATCGAAAGGCTTCCGCCTGTTCTCCCTGCGTTCACCGCTGTATGTGAACGGGCCGTTCATCAAGCCGAATGCGGGTGTGAAGGCCATTCCGTTGGCACTGCGTGGCGCAGGCATGGTGGCGCTGGGGGTCATCGCCGGACCGGCTGCCGGGTTGCTGGCGCTGGTTGCCCCCAGTGGCGGGGAACCGAACGAGTGCGCGCCGCTGCTGCAACAGATGAAAGAAGGCAAGGCGCCAAAAACCGTGAAAGGCTAACTGCAAATGTGGGAGGGGGCTTGCCCCCGATGGCGGCATATCAGTCGATATCTCAATTGACTGATCCACCGCTATCGGGGGCAAGCCCCCTCCCACATGGGTATTGCGTTCTGCCGGGTTACAGGCTTTCGAGAATATCCGCCATGTCGTCGGCATGCTCTTCTTCCTGCGCGAGGATCTCTTCGAACAGGCGGCGCGTGGTCGGGTCCTTATCACCGATGTACTGGATGATTTCGCGGTAGCTGTCCACGGCAATCCGTTCGGCGACCAGGTCTTCGTAGACCATTTCCTTGAGGTTATTGCCCGCTACATATTGCGCATGGGAGTTCTTCGACAGCAGGTCCGGGTTGAACTCCGGCTCGCCGCCCAACTGCACGATGCGTTCGGCAAGTTTGTCGGCGTGTTCGGCTTCCTGGGTGGCGTGTTCGAGGAACTCTTGTGCAGCGACGGCGGCCTTGATGCCGCTGGCCATGAAGTAATGACGCTTGTAGCGCAACACGCAGACCAGCTCGGTGGCCAGCGACGCGTTGAGCAGGCGGATGATTTCTTCGCGGTCGGCGTCATAGCCCTCGGTCACGGCACCGTTTTCGACGTTCTGGCGGGCGCGGCTGCGCAGGGTCGCAACGTCAGTCAAGTTTGCTTCGGTCATCTCTATCTCCTGGGGCTAATCCGGTTTTGCGCCACGCTCTGCCGGCGTGATCGCTCCAAGTTGTGAGTCTTGGGAGGAGCAAAAAGTTTTATTGGATTTACCGGCAACGTCACAAGCCCGACTTGAGGCTGGGCTAGGCTGGATGGATCGGATTGAGAGGATGCCCGGTTCATGCCGCAGTCGTTGGCCACGCGTTACCCCCTGGTGTTGGTACCCGGCATGCTCGGTTTCGTGCGCCTGGGCTGGTTCCCTTACTGGTACGGCATCGTCCCGGCATTGCGGGCGGGCGGGGCGCAGGTGTTTCCCGTGCAGGTGGCGCCGCTGGATTCCAGTGAGGTGCGTGGCGAGCAACTGTTGCTGCAGATCGAACGCATTCGCCGCGAAACCGGTGCCGACAAGGTCAACCTGATCGGCCACAGCCAGGGCTCGCTCACTGCGCGGTATGCGGCGGCCAAGCGCCCTGAGTGGGTCGCCTCGGTGACCTCCGTGGCAGGCCCCAATCATGGCTCGGAGCTGGCGGACCATATCCACCTGCATTACCCCGCTGACGGCGTGAAGGGCCGAATCATGAGCGCGCTGTTTCACCTGGCCGCCTGGGTGATGGGCGTGCTGGAAACCGGCTATCGCGGGCCACGCTTCAAGGCAGATTTGCAGGCGTCCCATCACTCACTGACCAGTGCCGGCGTGGCGTTGTTCAACCAGCAATACCCGCAGGGGTTGCCGCAGACCTGGGGCGGGCAGGGTGCCGAAGAGGTCAACGGCGTGCGCTATTACTCGTGGTCCGGCACCTTGCAGCCGGGCATCACTGACCGTGGCCGCAACCTGTTCGACGGCACGAACCGCAGTTGCCGTTTGTTCGCCCGCAGCTTCGTGCGGGAAAAAGGCCAGTGCGACGGCATGGTCGGGCGCTATAGCTCACACCTGGGGTTGGTGATCGGTGATGACTACGCGCTGGACCACTTCGATATCGTCAACCAGTCCCTGGGCCTGGTGGGCAAGGGCGCGGAGCCGATCCGGCTATTTGTCGAGCATGCCCGGCGCTTGAAGGCGGCCGGGGTTTAACGCACTGGGGTGGTCCAGCGCTCCGACAAGATCACCCCGCCCAAGGTCAGCAGGCCGCCCACCAGGTGGTACGGCGCCAGTTCTTCTTTCAGCACCACGGCGGCGATCAGCGCGGTGATCAACGGCAGCAGGTTGAAAAACAACGTGGTGCGGCTCGGGCCCAGGGTTTTCACCGAGTGCATCCAGGCCAGCGGTGCCAGCATCGAAGCCAACAGGCATGCATACAACACCAGCGGAATGTTGGCCCAGCCCAGGCCGGCCTTGGCCGAGAACAGGAACAGCGGAAACAGCACCACCACCGCCACCAGCACCTGCAGATACAGCAGCACCAGCGGGGGCAGGCGCAGTTGCCATTTCTTCAGCAGGGTGCTGTAGACCGCATAGGCCAGGGTGGCGACCAGCATCATGCCGTCACCCAGGTTGACCCCATGTTGCAGCAGTGCGCCGAGGCTGCCGGCGGACACCACCACGACCACGCCGGCGAATGACAGCACCGCACCGGTCAGCGCGCCGTAGGTCAGGCGTTGGCCGAGGCTGATGATCGCCGCCGCCAGCGCCATCAACGGCATCAGGGACAGGATGATGCCCATGTTGGTCGCCGTGGTGAGCGACGCGGCGTAGTAGGCCAGGCTCTGGTACACCGCCATGCCCAGCACACCAAGGATGAACACTTTGCCCAGGTTCGGGCGGATCTGCGCCCAGTGGGCAATCACCGGTTTGAGCATGAATGGCGTAAACAGCAGTGCCGCCAGCAGCCAGCGATAGAAGCCAATCTCCGCCGGGAAGATCGAACCCACGGCCAGTTTGTTGACGACGGTGTTGCCGGCCCAGATAAAAATGGCCAGCAAGGGATAAGCGTATTGCATCGAAAGGAGCCCGGTGTATAGGTGAGGCAGGATTATCCATTGTCTGGATCGAAGCCTATACTGCGATCCAGACAACCCACCGCTGTATCCAGACAACATGGCCAAGCACAACGTACGCCTCCAGGATTTCCCCCAACTGCCGAGTCCGGTGTATTTCCGCTATTCGGATTTCGCCCCCGACACCGAGTGCACGCCGCACCAGCATTTCTGGGGTTCGCTGGATTACTCCGCCAGTGGCGTGATGCGCATGGAAGTGGCCGGCAGCCGCTTCATGTCACCGCCGCAGTACGCCGTGTGGGTGCCGCCGCATACCGAGCACAGTTCCTATAACGCCGAGGCAATTGTCTACCACTCGGTGGGGCTGGCCCCGGAACTCTGCGAGCAATTGCCCCGGCAGCCGTGCACCCTGGCCATCAGCGATATCCTCAAGGCCATCCTCAATGACTTCGCCCAGCGCGACGTGAACATGCCGCAGACCGAGTCCGATGTCCGCCTGGCCCAGGTGCTGGTGGACCAACTCAAGCAGGCGCCGATCCACGAGTGCTTCCTGCCCTACGCCCGTCACCCAGGGCTGCTCGGCGTACTGGAAGGCATGCAGGCTGATCCCGGCGACAACCGGCCGCTGGCGCACTGGGCCGAACAGGTGCACGTGAGCGAGCGCACCCTGGCACGTCAGTTCATACGGGAGCTGGGCATGAGCTTCGGCGAATGGCGCCAGCGCCTGCGTTACCTGGCCGCCATCGAGGCTCTCGACAGCGAGCGCAGCGTGCAACATGTGGCGTTTGACCTGGGCTACAGCACCGCCTCGGCGTTTATCGCCATGTTCCAGCGCCAGGCGGGATGTACCCCCGAGCAGTACCGGCGTGCCCATATTCGTAGTCGGTGAAGATGTAACAGGCTTTGACTACACTGCTCGGTAGGCCGTGCCCGTCGGCGCGGTAACAGGGAGAAAACTCCATGAAGATGCTGCGTATTCCGCTGTTGATGATGGGCTTGCTGTTGTGTTCCCAAGGCTTTGCCGCCACCGCCCAGCAAAACAAAATGACCACCTGCAACGCCGAAGCCACCACCAAGACGCTCAAGGGCGACGAGCGCAAGGCGTTCATGAAGACCTGCCTGTCCGCCCCGGCGGCCAATGATGCCAAGACCCTGACACCGCAGCAGCAGAAGATGAAGGATTGCAATGCGTCGGCGAAAACCAAGGCGCTGACCGGCGATGCGCGTAAAACCTTTATGAGCACCTGTCTCAAAGGCTGATCACTCTTTCGCGAACGCCGCAGATCAACGGTGGGAGCCGGGCTTGCCAGCGATACAGGCGCCTTGCTCTGTCTGCTACACCGCGGCGAGGCCATCGCGGGCAAGCCCGGCTCCCACACTTGATCGCATTCATAATCGACCCACTCGCTTGATTCCCTCAAGGCTGGCAGACTGCCCATCCTTTAACGCCGTTCGTTTTGAGGCTGTATGCCAACGTTTTCTCAGCGTCACGTGCTATTGCTGGCCAGCTACATCATCATTTTTGGCGGGTTGCTGCTGGTGCTGCCGCTCAAATTGCTGCCCAGCCTGCTGGCCGGCCTGTTGGTCTATGAACTGGTCAACATGCTCACCCCTCAACTGCAACGGCTGATCGAAGGCCGGCGTGCGCGCTGGCTGGCGGTGGCGTTGCTGGGCACCCTGATCGTCAGCGTGCTGGCGCTGATCTTTGCCGGCGCCATCAGCTTCCTGCTCCACGAAGCGGAAAACCCCGGGGCGTCCCTCGACAAATTCATGGGCGTGGTCGACCGCGCACGCGGCCAGTTGCCGCCGTTCCTCGACGCCTACCTGCCCGCCAGCGCTGCCGAGTTCCGTGTGGCCATCGGAGACTGGCTGAGCAAGCACCTCAGCGAACTGCAACTGGTGGGCAAAGACGCCGCCCACATGTTCGTCACCTTGCTGATCGGCATGGTGCTCGGCGCGATCATCGCCCTGCAGCGCGTGCCCGACTTGACCAAACGCAAACCCCTGGCCGCCGCGCTGTTCGACCGCCTGCACTTGCTGGTCCAGGCGTTTCGCAACATTGTCTTCGCCCAGATCAAGATCGCCGCGCTCAACACCGCCTTCACCGCCGTGTTCCTCGCCGTGGTACTGCCGCTGTGTGGTATCCACCTGCCGCTGACCAAGACCCTGATCGTGCTGACCTTCCTGCTCGGCCTGCTGCCGGTGATCGGCAACCTGATGTCCAACACCCTGATCACCATCGTCGCACTGTCGCTGTCGATCTGGGTGGCGGTGGCGGCGTTGGGTTACCTGATCGTGATCCACAAGGTCGAGTACTTCCTCAACGCGCGGATCGTGGGCGGGCAGATCAGTGCCAAGTCGTGGGAGTTGCTGTTGGCGATGCTGGTGTTTGAGGCGGCTTTTGGGCTGCCGGGTGTGGTGGCGGGGCCGATTTACTATGCGTATTTGAAGAGTGAGCTGAAGCTCGGTGGGATGGTTTAGGCTTTGTATTGGCCGGTCTGGCCCATCGGGGGCAAGCCCCCTCCCACATTTTGATCTGTGAACACATTCAAAGGTGGGAGGGGGCTTGCCCCCGATGGGCGCGACGCAGCGTTTCAGATAAAACTCAGCTGCCGTAGCGCTTGCTTGCTTCGATCGCCAGGCCACTGCCGATACTGCCGAAGATATTGCCTTCCACATGCCGTGCATTCGGCAGCATCGCCGAAATGCTGTGGCGCAGTGCCGGAATCCCGCTGGAACCGCCGGTAAAGAACACGGTGTCCACCTGGGCCACGCTGACCGATGCATCGTTGAGCAACTGCGTGACGCTGTTGCGCACGCGCTCAAGTAACGTGTCGATGGACGACTCGAACAGTGCCCGGCTCAGGTCCACACTCAGACCGGCTTCGATGCGGTCCAGCGGCACATGACGGCTGTCTTCGTGGGTCAACTGGATCTTGGTTTCTTCCACTTCCATGGCCAACCAGTGCCCGGCGCGCTGTTCGATCAGCTTGAACAGGCGGTCGATGCCGCCAGTGTCTTCGATGTCGTAGCGCATGCTGCCCAGGGCCAGCTGGGATTTTTGCGAGTACACCGAGTTGATGGTGTGCCAGGTGGCCAGGTTCATGTGGTGGCTGGTGGGCATGTAGGCGCCGCTTTTCATGCGGCTGCCGTAGCCGAACAACGGCATCATGCCGTTCAGCGAGAGCTGTTTGTCGAAGTCGGTGCCGCCGATGTGTACGCCGCCGGTGGCGAGGATGTCGCTCTGGCGGTTGTCGTTGTGGCGGCGGTCCGGCGACAGGCGCACCAGAGAGAAGTCGGACGTACCGCCGCCGATGTCGACGATCAGCACCAATTCTTCTTTCTCGATGGTGGACTCGTAGTCAAACGCCGCCGCAATCGGCTCGTACTGGAACGAGATGTCCTTGAAGCCGATCTTGCGCGCCACGTCGACCAGGGTGTTCTCGGCTTCCTGGTCGGCCATCGGGTCGTCATCGACGAAAAACACCGGGCGACCCAGCACCACTTCTTCGAACTCGCGCCCGGCGTTGGCTTCGGCACGGCTCTTGAGTTGGCCGATAAACAGCGCCAGCAGGTCGGTGAACGGCATTGCGGTGCCGAGCACGCTGGTATCGTGCTTGATCAGCTTGGAACCCAGCAGGCTCTTGAGCGAGCGCATCAGCCGGCCTTCGTAGTTTTCCAGGTATTCGTGCAGGGCCAGGCGACCGTACACGGGGCGGCGCTCCTCGAAGTTGAAGAACACCACCGACGGCAACGTGATCTTGTCGTCCTCCAGCGCGATGAGCGTCTCCTCGCCGGGGCGGATCCAGCCGACGGTGGAGTTGGACGTGCCAAAGTCGATGCCGCAGGCACGGGCTGGGGATGGGTTTTTCATGTCTATCGGGTTCCGGTTGAAAAACGGCCGCGCAGTGTATGCCAGTCGAAGG
The DNA here is from genome assembly GCF_024584605.1 of Pseudomonas extremorientalis. Taxonomy (NCBI): domain Bacteria; kingdom Pseudomonadati; phylum Pseudomonadota; class Gammaproteobacteria; order Pseudomonadales; family Pseudomonadaceae; genus Pseudomonas; species Pseudomonas extremorientalis. The sequence continues at coordinate 693,137 of NZ_CP089519.1, forward strand.
CGGATGCGTAGGCCGACTATCCGCTAAATCGTGCTTGAAAGTTGGGTATTCGCCCCCACATCTGCTGCATACGGCAAGTGCCGATAACACTTTGACGCATCCCCAGGCCACATCACTCAACAAGTGCAATGCAGCGCACGTTGTGCCCCGGGCTGTGCGATCTCGATTAAGGATGGTGAACCGCCGATGGATTTCAAAGACTATTACAAGATATTGGGCGTAGAGCCGACGGCCGACGATAAGGAAATCAAGGCGGCCTATCGCAAGCTCGCACGCAAATATCACCCCGACGTGAGCAAGGAAAAAGACGCCGAAGCCAAGTTCAAGGACGCGTCCGAAGCCTATGAGGCGCTCAAGAGTGCCGACAAGCGCGCCGAATACGACGAGCTGCGCAAATACGGCCAGCATGGCCAACCGTTCCAGGGACCACCGGGCTGGCAGAGCCATGGCGGCTTTGGTGGCGGTGGTGGCGGTGAGGATTTCTCGGACTTCTTCAGCTCGATCTTCGGCTCCCGTGGCGACGCCTTTGGTGGCGGCCAACGCCGTCCTGCCGGGCGTAAAGGCCAGGACGTGGAGATGCAGCTGTCGGTGTTCCTCGAGGAGACCCTGTCCACCGAATCCAAGCAGATCAGCTTCCAGGTGCCGCAGTACGACGCCTCGGGCCGGCATGTCAGCAACACCACCAAGAGCCTGAACGTGAAGATTCCCGCCGGCGTGACCGACGGCGAGCGCATCCGGCTCAAGGGCCAGGGCGCGCCGGGCATTGGCGGCGGGGCCAATGGCGACCTGTACCTGATCATCAAGTTCGCGCCACACCCCAGGTTTGAAGTGGATGGCGAAAACCTGATCATCAACCTGCCGCTGACGCCGTGGGAATTGGCGCTGGGCACGGAAGTGGCGGTGCCGACGCTGACCGGCAAGATCAACCTCAAGGTCCCCGCCAACAGCCAGAACGGCCAGCGCATGCGTGCCAAGGGCCACGGCCTGCTGAACAAGGCCGGGCAACGTGGCTATCTGTTCGTGCAGCTCAAGGCCGTGATGCCCAAGTCGGACGATGAGGCGGTCAAGGCTTTGTGGCAGGAGCTGGCGCAAAAAGCGGCGTTCAACCCCCGCGAGAACTTCTAAGGGGTTGAACGCCAGGGCGACCGTTATGGCGCACGGTCGCCTGTCATGTTTCTGGAGGGGCCGGGTTGCGGGCTGTCGTCGCCAGGCGGCGTCAACTCGGCGACCTCCCGACGTGACAGGTCCAGCAGTTTGAGGTTGCGTTCCGTCTGGCGATCAATCTCCAGCATATTCACGGCCTTTTGGTAGTCCTCGTCCATTGTTTCATGGGCGTCTTCCAGGGCCTGGTGTTTGCGGTCGGCCTCACTCTCCAGGGTTTCGAGTTCTACGGGGTATTTTTGCCCTAGGTAGTCCAGCCAGTAATCCCGGGTGATCAGGTTTTCATAAAAGACATCGCTATGTTCCTGTTCCAGAATCCACTGGCGCGCCTTGACCAGTGTCTCGCCACTGATCGGACGGTCGTACATCATGCGTGTGGGTTGCCCAGGTAGCAGCAGTTTGTCTTTCCAGCCAGCGCGCAGGCCGATGCGGTAGCGCAACCGGACTTCGGCCTGGTCCACCATGCCACTGGCTTGCTTGATGAACGCCATCGCCAGCTCTTCGGTTTTATCCAGGCGGTACAACTGGCGGGATAGCTTCAACAGGGCGTCGCCTTTCAAATCCAGGCGGGTGGGGTCGATGCTCATCAGTGTCTGTTGCTCGTAGACCTTGACCCTCAGCCCGCTGAACGTGAGCAACCTTCCATCCCCACAGGTGCCATGGCTGGCAGACAGGCCGAACAGGGTCTGACGCAATTCCGTGTTACCGGCAGCGGCTTCCAGCACCGTGCGTACTTGCTGCGCCAGATCGACGCGTGCGTACCTGAACTCATCGGTGTTTTGCAGGCTCTTGAGCAAGTCGAAGAATTCTGCGTTGTCGGGTTCAGCCAATAATTGAGCCCACATCTCCCGGAAGCGATCCTGTTGGAGCGCTCCCAGCTCACTGATCCAGGGGGCAAGTAGGCGACTGTCCGTCGAGGGCACTGGTGCGACTTGATCGACGCCTGCGATGTGCGGCAATTCAAGGCGCAGCGCCACGGCGAGTTCGTGACGGGTCATGCCAAGGGCGCGGGCGCTTCCCGTGCGGTCGCCGTAAGCGAGCAGTGCGCTCAAGCTTTGTTCGGACAGAGTGGGGGTGTTTGAGATATCGGTCCCCGCCATCAGGTTATCGTGGCTACCGTCCAGCGCCTCGAGCGGGATCGATGTGATGAGGTTCGAGCCGATGTCGAGTTGGCGCAGGCGGCTCGACTCCAGAGTGCCCTGGGGCCAATCGGTCAGGCGATTGCTGCGTAGGTTCAAAATCCGAAGTGGCGAGGTACTGTCGATGCCGTAGCTGGTCAGGGCGTTATTGTTCAGGTTCAACTGTTGTAGATGCCGGAGCTCGCTGAGGGTGCTGTGCAGTGTCTGCTCGTCGTGGAACAGGTTGTACGCCAAGTCCAGGTCGCGCAGGTCGCGCATGCGTTCCAGTGCCATGGGCAAGCGTTGAAGCCCATTGTCGACCAGCAACAGCGAATGCAGTCCACTGAAACTGTCCAGGAACCCGTTGGCTCCTGACGCGGTGATCATAACTCCGGACAGGTCGAGGTTGCGCACATGCGAGAAATCCCCGGTCAGGGTCGGCAGGTCTCCTACGCGCAGGCCAGTTAAGGTGAGGGTCTGGCCTGCGCTGTCCGCCATCAATCCGCGGCGCCAGCACTGCAGAATATTCTCAATGACGCGACTGTGATTGAAGGCTGCGGGGAGAAGATCGATATCTGCCGAGGGGATGCGTGCCATGAACCAAGCGTTGAGCTGATGGATCAGCGTTTCCTGCGTGAGGTTCCAGCCATCGATGCGGGCATGGATCTGCAGATCACTGAGGCCTTCGCCGCGCATTCGCTCCAGCCACTGATCCACTGACGGTGTCTCCAGCGGCGGCAGCAGGCGTTGCAGGCGTTGAGTCAGGGGCGCAGAGCCCGGGGCCGTCTCGGGGATTGGCAGCTTCAATAGCGACCGGCCGACCACTGAAGCGATGCTTTCGGAGGGAGGAAAGTGGTCTTGCACGCCATCGGCCAGGCGCTTGAGACTGTTGGCAGGCAAACTCCGGTTCTGTTCAACCTGCGCCCTGGCAGCGTCCAGAGCGGCTTCGCTGGTCGAGCTCAATGGTGCACCTTCAACCTTGATATCAAAGAGTAATGCCTCGCGGTCCAGCAAGGCTTGCGGCAACGTGGTGATCCGGGTGTTGCGCAGGTCCAATGAGTGGAGCTGCTCCAGTGTCTCGACGCCGGTAGGTACCTGTTCCAAATGGGTGCCTCCCAGGTTCAGGCTGCGCAGGTCCGACAGGCCTGTAACGTCTGCGGTTGTCAGCGGATTGTTTTTCAGCGAAAGATGCTGAAGCCCGCGTTGCTGCTGGGCAGAAAACGGCATTTCGGCAAGGTTGCAATTGTCCAGCTGCAAGATATTCAACTGCGGGAACGCGGCGATAAAACCGCGGACTTGTTCTATGGGCGCGCGCAGGTTATTCAGGCCACTCAAGCGCACATCGGTCACATGATTGAAGTTGTTGGCCGGCAAGTCTGGTAGCGCCGTGGCCGGCAGGTCTCTCAACGTCAAATGGCGCACGCGGGGCGTACTCTGCAGTTGATTTTGTGAGTAGCGTTCAAGCGCCCCTGCGCCCCATAAGCCCTTCAGGGAGTTCATTGTTTGTGTCTTCATGCTGACGGGGGGGCCAGCGTCGGCCTGGGACCACGCCTCCAGATACGTGCTGAGTGTGTTGTACTGTTCGCTGAGGGCCTCAATCGCTTGGAAGCGTGCCTGATGCGTTGACCATTGCGTGGCGAAGTTTCTGCTGATTTCGTTACTGTTGTGATAACCCGTCTCGTGGGACATTCGATCCAATTCCCCGGTGCAGAAGTCCTGGACCATGCTTTCCAGGTCGACGATGTGCGGTCGGCTTATGAAGTTGTTGTAGGCCAGCCTGAATTGGTCGAGCGGGTACTTCCTCCAGTCCAGCGACAGTGCCTTCACGAACCGGTTGCTGCTGGTCAGCAACTCCGAAGGCGCCGTTCTGATGCCGGTTCGGTATAGGTTCAGACGGGTCAGGCGCGGAAGTTGGAATACCCCTGTCGGCCAGAAGAGCATCCGCGGCGAGTTTATTTCCAGGCGGCGCAGTTGGCGCAGGGGGCTGACGTCCAGGGTTGGCTGCATTTGTGAGCCGTACCCATCATCGTTCACTTTCAACTCAACCAAGTGAGTGAGGTCACCCAAGCCGTTCAACACCTGGGGCGTGAGTTTTACGCTGAGCTCCAAGTGGTTGATCTTCGGCGTTTGTTTGAGTTTCAGCAGCAGGTCTCCGGCATGCTCCTCTCGTACCGAGATCTTGAGGTTTTCCAGGTTGGGGAAGAGGTTGGACAGTTGTTCGACCGTAAGATGCCAGGCACTCAGCTTACGCACGTGGGGGAAATCTATCGCGATGAAGGGCAGAGGTCCGTCGGCCGGGAGGTAGAAGTAGGTAAAGGCCTTGTTATTCTCGGCCAGGGGGCCGTTTTGCCAGCAGCGCTTCAATGCATCGGCGGTTGCTCTTCTGTCGACTGACCCTTCATTGACCCAGCGCTCCAGTGTGGCTTCCAGGTCTTCCCACTCGCGTCGGCGTTGCTGCAACAGGTCGTAAATCTGGTTGTCGGTTTTTCCGGCGGCTTTCAAGCGCCGGATAAACGCCTTGGCCTTTTTCGGGGTCAGCCCGTGGTACACATCCCGCGCCCTGGATTCCAGGGACGGCGCCAGGCCTCGCCCGCGCCCACTGAAGGCGTACCCTATCTGGTGGGTTCTCGCGCGCGAAGGCGGCATGGGGCGCAGTGGGGCCTGCTCGATCCACTGGGGGGCCAGGCGCGCATGTTCTTTGGCGCTGCGGATGATCGCCTCGCGCAATTGAGCCTGCTGGCCTACGTGAGGGATCCCCAAGGCCTGCCGGGCTTCGTCAGGCAAGGCGTGAAGCACGGAGGCATAGAAGTTGTCGCCATACCGGGGTCGACTGTTGAGGGGTTCACCGCGTTCATTGAACGCCTGGTAGGTCGGGCCGTCCTTGACCAGGTATTTACGCACAGTGCTGCTTTCATCGCCGATGGCATCGATCAGTGCCCCGTCGATACTGTCCCTGCGTATTTCCAGGCGCACAGTGTCCGACCAACCGGGTAATTGCTGCAACGCGTGCAAGGCCAGGCGCTTGGTGTCGGTGGTTGCAACGTGTTCACTGTACAGCCCGGCAAAGGCACGGGTCTGGCGTTCCTGCCGCGCATACCAGTGGGCTTCTTCGCGCATGGCCAAGGGCACGGTGCCTGTGCTTTCAAGGCGGGCGAGGGTTTCCTCAGGCGTATGGGCCAGGATCTCATTGGCCGCAGCCTGGCTAAGCCCCGGCGAGGCCTTGCGCAATTGCGCGACACGCGGGTCCTGGGCTTGGGCGCCTTCATAGAGACGTTCAAAAATAGCCGACCGGCGGGTCTGGGCGAAGTCGCTGAGCTGTTTCCTGAATTCATCGGGCCGGGCCTCTCGGACGCGAGCGCCCTCACCGCCAAGCAGGCGGTTAACCTCGGCCTCATCCAGCGCATCAAGGATACGTGCCGGCAAGCCATCGGCCAGAACCTCCTCGCGGTTCACGCGGATGGGCTCCTTGACAGGATCGCCTGCCGCCAGCCGCTCGGCGCCGTAGCGTACAGGGGTTCCCGTCAGGTCCGGTGCGTCGAACACTTCCAGCACCCGACCCCTTGGCCAGCGTGGCAGCTCGGTGATCAACGGCAGGCAGTAAAGGTATCGCGAGTCGATGGCTTGGCCGCTCTGTACCTGGACGATTACTGCGTCGACACCCTGGTCGGCATCGAACAGGCGAATGGCATTCGCCAGGTCGGCGGGGAGCGGTTGGTTATCCAAGTGAACTTTGCGCAGGGTGTTGTCGCTGATACCGCTGATATCCGCGATCTTGAGCAGTTGCTCGTCGGAATACGGCTCGGTGGCATGCCCCAGGCGTCGCAGCAGGGTCAGGCGGTCCCACGTCAGGGGACGTTCCAGGGTATGGCGCCATGCGCCTTGTCCGTTATGCCGCAGCAGCGGTTGATAGGCCTCGGGCTTGCTGGGGTGTTGGATGCGCCAGGCGTTGCTCGCGGTATCCTGGCTTATTTGATAAACCTTGCCGTCCCGACGGATATAGGTCTTGCCGTCGACTTCATAGCGCCCCAGAGGATCAGGGCGGGCATCGGCGGCCAGGCTGACATCGCTTTCATAGCCTTTGAGGTCGGGTTTCCACAGGCGGGTTTCTCCGTTGGGCAGCACGACCGGGTGCAAGCCCTCGACCACCGGTTCAGCCGGCACGGCCAGCAGTTTGCCGAAGCCTTTGCCGGCACCGGCCATCACGCCGATCAGCACCAGGTTTTCGGCCACGTCCACCAGATGGGCCTTGGCCGCCTTGCGGTCGCCCTCGCTCCACTCTATGGCCCCTTCGAACGCCGTGTATAACAGTTGGGCGCCCATCAATACGAGCATGGCCTCGCCCAGCCCCGGCACCAACATCGAGACGCCGGTCAGCAGCAGTAGGCCGATATTGAGCAATGCCGAGAATTTGCGTGAGCGTACCTGGGCATCCACCTGCGCGGTGGGCACGGCATGGGCGCGGGCATCGTCGAGGAGCTTGTCGCGGTGCTGGTCGAACAGGTAGGCCCACAGGTCGACGTTGGCCGCCCACATTCCATGGCCTTTGCGCGCCACGCCACCGGGGGCGGGGTCGATATCACGCAACGGCACCTGGGGGCGGGGTGCCGCGGGCGGCAATTTTTTGAACCCTGCGAAGGTGAATGCGCCGCGCACCAGGTCGTTGATTATCGACCCGTAGGGTTTGAGCGCCTCACTGAAGCTGCCCGATGGCGCGTCTTTTGTGAACCGCCCAAAGTAATTCGGGCGTTCGGTGTAGGTCACGAACTGGCTGAAAAAGCGTTGGTCCTGGGTGGGCAGGTCACCTGCGGACGGTGTCGGATCGGGTGTGACCAGGCGCTTCTTGAACAATGCGATGCGTTCGGCGTCCGTGTAGCGTTTGAGCGGATGGTATGGGTCGTTGGGGATATAGATGATGGAGTCATCGGTGTAGCGGTACTTGTCGCTGATCACGAACACTATGCAGCCGATCATGCGGTGGCCCATTAGCGTCAGGTCGCGGAACCACACAGGCCGGCCATCCACAGAGGGTGTCAGCTCGCCATTGATGACCGAGAGAATCATCCGATGATCCTGGGGCAGGATGTCCTTGTTCAGCAAGGCCATTTCGGCGGCGGCGCGCAGGGCCGTTTTGTGTGCGTCGATAAAGGGCTCGCGCAATGCCGCCAGGGCGACGGCATCGGCGGGCTTGAAAAAGTTTTTGAGGTACGTCTGGTACTGCGCGCCGATATCCAAAGAGCGACACAGCCCGGTAAATTGCGGTACGGTCAGCGATGTCGCAAGCGGTATGAGTTCACCTGCATGCTCGACCATGAAGCCGGATGCGGCATGAAAGGCGCCGACCTCGCATTCCGACGCTTCGAAGTTGTGCAGGGCGGCGTCGAGCAGCGGCAGCTTCAGCACCTCGAAGCTACTCACATCGATACCGAAGATGCCGATTTCCAGCGGTTGAAGCAGACGGATGTAAGTGCTGTCGACCTCAAGCTCTACGTTGAACTGGTCCTTGAGCGCCGTGACCAGCAAGGGTTTGGCGAATGCATCGATTTCCTTGAAGGTGGATATTGCCTCAGCCAGGCGGGCTTGAGCGGTCGCGCTGGCCGTAATGCTGTCATGCACGGGCTTGCGTTGCGCCGCCGAGGCCCGTAGGTAGCCGTCGGGCAATGTTACGGGAGCGGCCTTGAGCGCCTCGCGTTGCTGTGGCGTGGCTTTTGTCAGCCACTCAGGTAGGGTGCTTTTGAAGAACGCGTCGTGCAGGCTATTTGACGCGGAGGGAGTCGCTTCGCTTTTTGGCGAAGTTGAAATAGTCATGCGGTCTTTCCTTGGGTATTGGGAGCAGACAGCAAATCACGTAAGTAGGCGCAGGCCGGGGTAGATAAAACAGCGCCAGGGAGCGACGCCCCTGGCGCCGTGGGGTCAGCTGAGCGGATGGGTCTTCAGCTCTGTGCGGGTCAGTGCCTCCATCAGCGTGGCTTCCTGGATGGCAAGCCCGGCTTGCAAGTTCTTGGCCTGCTGATCATAAAGCTTGTCGGACAACCGACCCTCGGCGTGTTCGTCATGCAAGGCCGCCAGTTGTTCATGGAAGGGCTGGCCCTGCTCCTCGAATTGCCCCTTGTACTTCTGGGCCAGGTATTCCTGCCAGAACTCCCTGGCGACCAGCGCCTGCAATTCGGCCGGTGAATCGTTCAGCTTGAGGATCTCCTGGCGGGTTTTTTTCAGCACGTCTTCGCTCACCCTGCCTGCGGTGTAGGCCGCCGTCTGCGGTTGTCCAGGCAAGTCCAGTTGGTCCGGGCCCTTGAGTCCGAAGCGATAGGCCAGCCTGATCTCGACCTCATCCAACAGTGCGATCTGCTGGAGTTTTTCCGTAGGCGAGTACCTGGGATTGTCATTGATCGCCTGGGTACGCCGGGCGATATCGTTCAACGCGGCTTTTTCCACCTCGTCGAGGCGGAACAACCCCCTGGCCAGCTTGATCAGCGTAGCGCCCTGGTTCACATCGCTGGCCAGTGCCTTGGCGTTGTGCGCCATGACCATGATCTCCACGTTGCTGAACGACAATCCGGCGCGGTCACAGCAGGTTGCGCGGCCGGCCCACTCGAATATTTGTTCGCGCAGTGCCGCGGATTCCGCAGTGTTCTGGGTAATAGCGTCGATCACTGTCCAGACCCGGTTCTGCAGGTCTGCATGGCCGGCGGGCGCCTCTCTCATGCCTTCGAGCATGGCGAAGAACCCGTCACTGCCCGGTTGTGTTCGCAATTGCTGCCATTGGGCCGTACGGGGCGCGATTTGCGCGTCGGGCACGCCTCGCATCCAGCGGGTCTGCTGTTGACCGATGGCGTGTACTCTTGGCGTCGACGTAACCTGCAGTGCCGAGGAAACCAGTTGGTTAGGGTGGTCGGCCGAACTCAGGCCTACCTGCTCGAGGCGCGCCTGGTATTGGCGCAGCTGTTGTCGCGTCGCCTCGGTCAGCGGGTTGCCTTGGAGCCTGATGGTGTTAGTGATGCGGGCCGACTGCGCCAGTTGCTCGGCAGGCGGATTGATGAGTGAGTCGGGAAGCTCGGTGATGCGGTTGTTCAACAATGCAACGTACTCCAGAAGCGGTTGCGCGCCGATTCCGGTCGGGTAGGTTTCAAGCTCGCAGTTCTGCAGGCTCAGCGTACGTAAGTCGGTAATAGCGCTGAAATCCGGAGCGATGCGCAAGGGGTTGATCGCCATGCTCAACGCCCTGAGCGTTGTACGCTGGGCCAGCACTTGCGCGGTTACGGGAGTGAGCTGGATCTGGTTGCCATGCAAAAGCAAGCGGGTCAGCCCGTTCATTTGATTGAGGGCCTGGGGCAACTCGCGTAACTGGTTGTTCGACATATCCAGCCAACGGACACCGCGATGGCGTAGCAGGAATTGCTCGGGGCTGGTGCTCAGACTCATATTATTGAGTTTGAGCGAGCCGACGTGGCTGAAATCTGCGTCCAGCTCCGGCAGGCTTGGCAGGGTGAGATTGCTGAGGTCCAATTCCCAACCTATGGGGGTAAGGTCGAAAGCCTTTTGTTGAGGCCCTTCCTTGCGCCAGCAACTGATTATCCGGTCCCTTGCCAGGTAGCGATCATCCCGCCCCGCGAAATTGAGCATGCGCTGGCGGGTGCGCACGTAGCCGGTCCCGGTCCTGCTGTTGATGTTGCCACCGGCAGAGGCCCACGTGTTGAGCTGTGTATTGAGCACTTGGAATTCTTGTTCCAGGCGCGACAACTCCGCTTCCAGACCCTCCCCCAAATCCCAGATGAATTGCCGGATCTCCAGCGTGTTGCGATTGGGGTACAGCGCGCGTGCGCGTTCAAGGTGCGGGTTGTTCATGTCGAACGCGTCATGGGTTTTGATCAGGTCCGGACGTTCCGCGGCCAAGCGTTGCCAGTAAGTGTCGAAGCGTTGCCGATAGGCTTCAGGAAACGGGTTGCCTTTCAGGAACGTGACATCGTTGATCCTGGCGATGGTTTCCAGCTGTTCGGGCTGCGGGTCGAGATTTGCCTCGGGAACCTCACTCAGGCGGTTATCGCGCAGGTTCAGAAACTCCAGGTTGGTTTTGTCCAGCAGGCCGGTGGGCCAGTGTTCGATTCCGGAACCCGACAGGTCCAGCCTCTTCAACTCCCGCATGGCGCTGAAGTCCGGGGTGAGGCCCAAGCGATTGCCCGAAAGCTCCAGGGTTTCCAGCTTGTGCAGTGCGCTGAGCCGTGCGGCGCTTTGTGGGGTGAGCACGATCTTGTTCTGGTTCAGCCTCAACTGAGTCAGCTGAGGCATTCTGTCGAGCCCTTCAGGGACGGCGGTGAGTTCGCAGTTGGCCAGGCTCAGCTTTTTAAGCTGGTTGAAATTATTCAGGAACGTCTGCGTGTTGCCACCCCACAGGCGGGTACGCAGTTCCAATTCGGTGACATGGCTGAAGTCTGCCGTGAGCGCGGGCAGGTCCAGCGGTACATAGCTGATGAGTTTGAGCGTACTGCCCGATTCACGACGCCAGCAGCGCTTGATGTCATTAGCGACCGTACTGGCGTACGCGCCGACTCGCGGGTTGTTGGCCTCGACCCACACGTTCAAATCGTCCTCAAGCTTTCGGTACTCGGCTTCCCGTCGTGTCAAGGATGAACGCACTTCGCTGCCAAGCGATTCGATAAAGTCCCTGACTTGCTCATCGCTGAATGAGGGGTAAAGCTTGCGCACCCGTTGTTGCGCAGTGCTGAGCTGCGCTTTGAGTTTCTCGTAGCCACGCCCGCCACCGAGCAACCGCATCGTGGCGTCGTAGGCAGGTTTTCGCACTGGGTTTTCGAGCAACACAGCACGCAGTTGTTCGCGGGGCAAGGGAGTGGACTGGATGGCAGCCCGCAGGTGGTCGGTGTCGGTCACCCGCATGTCGATACGTTCACCCGGTGACAACGTATTCAGAATGGCATCGTACAAATCCGTGGCGTGGTTGCCTTCGAACCGCCCATCGTCGAGCTGTACAAGGATTTTACTCGGTGTTCCGCCCGCCTCGCCGATGGCATCGAGTAAGACGTCCTGAGCATCGTTGGGCATACGCTGGCGCAATTCCACGCGCGTTCCCCTAGGCCAGCCGGGCAAGGTCTCCAGGGTACGCAGGGCCAGGCGCTGGCTGTCGAGGTCGGACGGTGTGTTCAAGTGCAGGTTTTCATAGGCGCGCGACACCCGGGTTTCCTGCTCGGCCCATTGCGCCCGTTCGGCGAGCGCGACCGGCAGGCGCGCGCTGCGGCGAAAGGCTGCCAATTCTGCAGCGCTGAGTTCTTTAAGCAACGGCTCGGCGATGCGTGTCGGCAGTTTAGGGTACGCGTCCTGTACACGTTGTACATCGGGGTCGTTGCTGGCGGTCAGTTGCTGATAACGTTCCTCGACATACGAAGGCTTGATCGACTCGACAAACTCGCCCAGTTGCCGACGCAGTTTGGCGGCCCGCATGGGCAGCGTGTCCAGGGGCGAACCGGGAATGTCGACCAGGTCAGGGTCGGCGCCTTGCAGGGTGTACAGCACCTGATGCAGTCCCTCGCCTCGAGCCAGGTGCTGTTCGTTGAGTACTACCGTGCGCCTGGGCTGGGGTGACAGGGAGGGTACGTCATCCCAGAGTACGCGTCTTTGGCTGTCCATCACCCGCAATGGCGGGGAGCTGGACAACAGTCCACGGCGCTTCATCAGGTCCAGTTGCGTGCCCAGGTCGGCCTTGGGAAAGACGAAAGGATCGGAGCTCTTGAGCCGCTGGATGAGTTCGTTGACCTGCTGGTGGAGTTTGAAGCGTTGCAGCGAATCGGCCAGCAACAGCGGTGTGACTTCGCCATTCACATGCGCTTCGCGCAGGGCGTCGGCTGTGACACCGCTGGCCTCCTGGGCCTTGAGCAACTGGTCAGTGTCCAGCGGCTCGGTGGTATGGCCCAGGCGCCTGAGTGCAGTGGTGTCGTCCCAGTCCAGTGGGGTTTCGCCTTCGTGGCGCCAGGCCCCTTGGTTGTTTTGGGCCAGTTTCGGTGAGTAGGCCTCGGGACGGGTAGGATGCTGAATGCGGTATTCGGCGGTGTTCGGATCTTGCGTGACGCGGTAGGTGTAGCCTTCAAGCGGCAAGATCGTCTGCCCCTCATGGCTGTACAGCCCTTGCGCATCAGGCTGGGCATCGGGCGCCAGCTGGATCGAGGTACGATAGGGGCTCAGGTCGGGTTTCCACAGGCGGCTCTTGCCATCGCTCGACGTTATTGGCTGAGTCGCCTCGACGACCGGTTCAGCCGGCACCGCTGTCAGTTTGGTAAAACCTCTCCCCACGGCGGCCATCGCCGCCAACTGCACCAGGTTTTGCGCGACGTCGATCAGGTGGGCCTTGGCCGCCTTGCGATCGCCCTCCGACCACTCCTTCACGCCGTCAAAGGTTTCCAGCAGAAGTTGGGTGCCCATCACCGCCATCATGGCCTCACCCAACGCCGGTATGAACATCGAGATACCCGTGAACACCAGCATGCCGATGTTGAGCAACTGCGCCAGTTTGCGTGAGCGTACGCTGGCATCCACATCTGCCGTGGGCACCGCATGAGCGCGTGCGTCGGCGTAGAGTTTGGCGCGATGCTGTGCGTAGAGATAGGTCCACAGGTCGAGGTCCTCGCCCCAGAACCATCCCCCGTGGGCCGGCGGCGTGATGACCGGCTCCAGGCGCGGATCAGGATTGGGCACTTGTTTGGGTGGAGCAGGTGGTGGCGAGGGGTGGGTGGTGCTGAAGAAATAGAACGGGTCGATCCCCTGTCGTATTTGATCAATCAGCGGTTTATAGGGCAAGAGCTTCTGGGCGAGGGAGGTGTCCGAGGTGTCTTGGGTGAACTGGCTGAAATACTCCGCCCGCTCTCCATAATGGATGAACTGGCTGAAGAACCGCTGGTAGGTCGTGGGACCTTCCTGCGGAGCCGGCGTGGCATCAGCGGCAGTGAGTCGTTGCTTGAACAGCGGCGTGAGCTGACCCAGGGTGTAGCGCTTGAGCGGTGCCTGGGGATCGTCGGGAATGTACAGCAGCAACTCGCTCCCGTTGTGAAGTTCGCCGCTGACCACGAACACCACCACACCGGTGAGTCGGTGTTGCGTCAGGCTCAGGTCGCGCAACCAGATGCGCTTGCCGTTCAGCACCGGCTTTTTTTCGCCGTCGATTACCGACAACACCATGCGGTAATCGGCGTCGGTGATGTCATTTTTCAACAAGGCCTGTTCAGCCGCCGAGCGCAACGCTGATTTATGCGCGACGGTGAATCGCTCCTGCAGGACGGCCTGCGCCACCGCGTTATTGGGCTCCAGGAAATCCTTGAGGTAAGCCTGGTATTTCGCGCCGATATCCAGCGAACGGCACAGGCTGGTGAACTGCTCCACCGTCAAGGGGGTGGTGACGGCGGTGGAGCCGTCTGCGTTCGCCGACTGGACCACGAACCCCGAGGAGGAATGAAACGCGCCGGCTTCGCATTCCGAGGCCTCGAAGTTGTGCAGTGCCGCTTGCAGCAGCGGCAACTTGAGCGCTTCGAACCAACCGACAGGAATATAGAACTCGGTGAGGGACACGGTTTTTCTCAGCCGGATGAAGGTCTTGTCGACATCCAGCGTGACGTTGAACCGCTCTTTCAAGGCGTTGACCAGCAGGGGGCGGGCGAAGGTGTCGATGTCTTCCAGACTGGACATGGTGTTGTCCAACCGGGTCTGTGCGGCGAAATGGGTGGCGATGCTGGCTTGCAGCGCGTTGCGTTGCGTCGCCGAGGCCTGCACGTACCAGTCCGGCAGCACCGTGCCGGCGGCCTTGAGGGTTTTGCGTTGTTGTGGTGTGGCTTGAATCAACCAGTCGGGGATGGCGCTTTCGAGGAAAGTGCTGTGCACGCTCTCTGAAACGGTCGGTCGAGTCTCGTCTGTTGGGCGTAGAACTGACATGAGTCACTCCTTGGGTTTAGGAGGTGACAGCACATCACTCGCGCAGGGAAGTGACGCGGTAGATAAGTACGCTTAGGCTACCTTGCAAGCGTACGCAGGAACGGGCGGTTCGCGGTGTCCGAACAGCCCAAGCGTGGGCTCGATTGACGTTTACCTGATCACAGCGAACGTCGGATAAATAGTTAGGCCCGCACCCTTCTGCGGGGGACCTAGGATCCCGTGGTCTTCAGATCACACAGTAGCCATCCCATGTCCAAGTCCGTTGCAGTCGAACACTCAGCATTGCCCGTACCCATCGATCAAGGCCAGCATTACACGCTGATCAAACAGGCCATCGCGCCATGCCTTGTCCGGGCCTCGCCCGAGCGTCGCCAGGCCCTCAAAGAGACTGCTCCACAGATTCCCGACTGGTACGCCGCCGCCGCCCAGCACCAGAAAGATCAGCTCAAAACCCTGATGGATGCACGCTGCGACGCGCTCAACCAGTTGGAAAAGTCCATGGGAAAATTGCAGTCAGTGACCGCATTCGCCCAGCCGTTACTGGAGGCTGCCTTGAAAAAGGCGGGCTTCGAACTGGATGTCCATCAAACCTGGCTGCGGCTTTATTCACCGGTGGAAGATGCCTTCGGCCGGCCAACGGGCGGGTTCAAGAGCAAGTCCTTTTCGTTGTTGCAGGCGGCGTTGAACAACTTCGAAGCGCGGGAGGCCGAGAAGGGATTTTTCAACCAATCCTCAGGCTTTATCACCCCACCCGATGCGCGCGGCCAGTTCGAACGCCATGCCACCTCGTTGCAGATCGAAACCTTTGTGCAGTTGTGCCGTGACCTGGACCTGGGCGCGCAGTACCAGGCCTACCTCAAGACCTTCCTGGAACCCCAGGATGCGGTCGCCGAGGGCTTGCTGCGCGAGCGCTACCTGACCCACCAGAAAGCCGCGTTCAAGGCGGCGGCCTACCTGGCCCTGGTCAAGGGTGATATCGACGCGAGCGATCATGCCTTGCTGATGCGCGTGCTGGCCGGTGAACAACCGATCATGCTGGGCGACAAGCAGGTGTGGTACCGCGTGCCGTGCATGATGAACCTGCGCCTGCGCGATTGCCTGGTCATCGACCCCTGCGTCAAATATCGCTATTCCCAATGGGTGATCATCTACGTCCCGGACGACCCCGAGCATCCGATCAAGCGGTACGCGTCATTCGCCGACTTCAGCAACGCCGTGACAGCCCGTCTTACTGCCGGCACGCAGGCCCATGGCGACCGCTCCGTAGAGTTACCGGTTACCGAATACCAGCGGTTCTACAGCCGGTTCATTGATTACCGGCATCGCCCCTACTACTTTCGCCGGCTCACCGAGCTGGTGGTGGATGCACCGCCAGGATCGTTCATCGAGGATTGGTTGCAGTCCGAATGGGGCCAGTACCTCACGTCACTGGTGACGCCGTCGTACCTGCAGAGTATTCCATCGATTTTCGGTGAGCCTCGGCCGCAGACACGGGTGCCGATCAGCGCGCCGGAATTCAATATCGGCGCGAATGCGATCAAGGGGCTGTGGGAGGAAGTGGACCTGTGGCCCCATCGCTACGAAAGCTTGCGCAAGCGCCTGTATGCCGATGCGCGGGCCCAGGCCGTGAGCACTGCCGACGCGGACGATGCTGAACGTTCGCGGCGTCTTGAGCATTATCTGAATACCGGCCTGTTTGCCGTGAACCTGTTGGGCATGGTGGTTCCGCCGCTGGGGGTGGCGATGTCCCTGGTCACGGCGGGGCAGTTGCTATACGAAGTGCTGGACGGTGTTATCGAGTGGGCACAGGGGGACCGCGAAGCCGGTTGGGCGCATATCACCGATGTGCTGGAAAACCTGGCCCTGCTGGCGGCCGGTGCGGGCGTGGCTCACTTGACCCTGTCGCCCTTCATCGAGCAGCTCAAGGCGGTGCAGTTGCCCAGCGGCAAGACCCGGCTGTGGAAGCCCGATCTGTCCATCTACGAGCATCCTTCGCCGTTGCCCGCCGATTCCGTCGCCGACGCACAGGGACTGCATCAGGTCGACGGCAAACAGCTGCTGGAATTGGAGGGCAAGCGCTATGCGGTACGGCAAGACCCGCAGACCGAGCGTTTTCATATCGAGCACCCGTCACGGGGCGATGCCTATTTGCCGCGCCTGACCGCCAATGGCGAGGGCGCCTGGAACCATGAACTTGAGCAACCCTTGAAGTGGCAAGGCGCAACCCTGATGCGCCGCCTGGGGCCGGTGATGGACGGTTTCAGTGACACCGAGCTGGAGCAGATCCGCCACACCAGTGGCGTGACGCAAGACCGATTGCGTCGGGTGCATGTCGAAGGTGAACCGGTGCCGGCGATCCTGCTGGATACCGTGCGCAGGTTCCGTGCCTATCGCGACGCCGGGACGGTGGCCGAGGAGATCGGCGCGGGCAAGCATTCCATCAATTTGTGCGGCTATCCAGCGTCCCTGGTTGTGTACCTCAAGGGTTGGCCGCAACAGTTGGCGATCGAAGCGTTTTGGGACATCGAGCCAAGCGGCCGGTCAGTGAAGTACGGCGACCCCGGTGCCTCCACCCGCGACACCCTGCGGATCAGCCTTACAGAATTGATGAAGGGCCAGTTGCCCGCGCGGGTGATCGGTTTTCTCGACGAAGCCCAGATCCATGCCCTGTTGCCTGGCTACACCCCCAGAACGCCGGAACTGCGCGTCGCTGCCCTGAAGGCACGTCTGCAAACCTTCGCGGTCACCCAGCGCGCGCGCTTGATGCGCAGCCTCTACGCCGGACAGCAGCCGCCCACGGACGCCGCCACCCAATTGATCAAGCGCCAGTTTGCTCGGGTCCCGACGCTCATGGTCCAGGAGTTGCTGGGGAGCGCTACTGCCGAGGAGAGAAAAACGCTCAACACCCGGCAGCGTGTGCCGCTGCGATTGGCCGAGCAGGCGCGCGACCTGCAGCAGAACATGCGCCTGACCCACGCCTACGAGGGCCTGTACCTGGAGGCGCTGGCGGATAAGGACACCGAAGCCCTGGTCGTCAATTCAGTGCCGAGGTTGGCGGGATGGAAGGACAACCTGCGCCTGGAAGTGCGTGAGGCAGAGCTGGACGGTGAGCTACGGGCCAGTTTCGGCCCGCAGCAGGCGACTGAACGCAAGGTGTTGGTGCGGGTTGGAGAGGGCCGTTACCAGGCACGCAATGTCCGCGATGAAACCCTGCATGAGCCCGACGACCTCTACTCAGCTATCCAGCACGCCTTGCCCGACGAGCACCGCCAGGCCATCGGCTTGCCGAACATCAAGCAAGGCCAGGAACTGAAGGCCAGGATCATTGCCGCGGCGCTGCCCCGTGACCAGTTGCGCACGGTGCTTAAACTCCAGCAGCGCCGGTACCTCTTTTCACACCGACCGGCACCGCGCCTGGCGAGCGGGAAGTTGGGGTACCTGGCCAGCAACCACGGTCAGCATACGGCCTGGGGGCATATCATCGAGGAGCGCGTGCGCACCCTTTTCCCTGGGTTTACCTTCGAGCAAGTGAACACGTTCATCGACGACATGGGGTTGGAGTACCAATCCCGGCTCAAGGCCCTGGAGATGGAATACAAGACATTCGACAACACGTTGCAGAACTGGCAACGCGAACACTATAACCAGGTCACCGAGGAGCAGCGCCGATCAGGGGCATTCCAGCAACAACGGTTTGCCCGCCTGCGAATCGTCAAGGCCTTGCGCGACGCCTGGCGCCGCGCTGGGCCCGAGGATGCGGATGTCAGCGGGTACTCCCATGGGCAAGTCCTCGACCTGTCCGACGAGGACCTGCATGACCAGCTTGAGCAACTGCCGCCGTTGACCGCCAACTTCGACCATGTTTCGGCCCTTGACCTATCGGATGCGGGAATCTCGACAGACCCCAGCCCCTTCCTGCGCTATTTCAAGCGGCTGCGGCGGTTGGACCTGAGTAACAACGAACTGAGCGTGCTGCCCGAGCCGATAGGTCAAATGCAGCGATTGACCGAGCTGGAGCTGTCCGATAATCAGATTGTCCTGGACACGAACGCCTTCAATCACCTGAGTGGGCTTACGAAGCTGAACTACCTGGGGCTGGAAAGCAATCCGCTTGGCCGCGCGCCCGACATCGGCCGCATGCCGGAATTGAGCATGCTGCTGCTCGGCGACAGCGGGCAGACCACGTGGCCTACCGGCTTGTTTGAGCAACCACGGGCGCGTTCGTTCGTGCTGGACCTGAGCGCCAATCGGTTGGACAGCGTTCCCCAGGTCGAACCTGGGTCAAGCCACGCAAACACCGTGGCACGCACCCGTATCAGCGTGGAACCGGCGTTCATTTCCGCGCAGAATCTGGAGATCGTCAGGGGCTACCGGCTGTCCGTCGGGCTGGAGCCGGACCGTACCTATCCGCTGCGAGGGGTGATGGACAGCATCCATTGGCGCAGTGGCCTGAGCGATGAGCAGTGGCGGGCCAAACAGGACACCTGGGACGCCCTGGAAAATGAGCACGGCTCCGAACCGTTTTTCAATGAGTTGCGCAAACTGTCCGAATCTGCAGATGCACTCGAACAAGAGAGTGCGGCCAAGATCGATTTCACACGCAAAGTGTGGAAAATGGTCGAGTCGGCGGCGGCCAACACAGCCTTGCGTGAAAAACTGTTTGCCATGGCCGCGGCGCCCACCACCTGCGTGGATGCCGGTGCCCAACTGTTCAATGCCATGGGCGTTGAAGTGCTGGTGGCGCGGGCGTACGACTCGCTTCTCCCGGACACGGTGGAGCGCGACTTGCTGGCTGTGGCGCGCGGCAAGTCACGCCTGGATGAACTGGGTCGGATTGCGCGTGCCCGGGTCGATGCGCTGGTGGCCGAAGGGCGCAAATACCCCGAGCGCGACGCCGATGGCGAACGCATCACCCATCGCGATGCGCAGGGCAATGCGATGCGCGACATCGACGAGGTAGAGGTCTACCTGATCTACGCGACCGAATTGGCGCCCCCGGACAAATTGCACTTGCCCTGGCAATCCGCTCGGATGATGTTCTCGGAACCGGACGTGACCGCGGACATGATCGAACAGGCCCGCAAGCGAGTGCTCGCCCTTGAGGAAGGCAACCTGTTGCGGCAATCGATCAGTGAGCAGCCGTTCTGGCTGGATTATCTCCGGCAGGCACACACAGAGCCCTTCAAGACGCTGCAAGGCAAGGCAGAGGCCTGGCTGGATCTGCGCGATGCCCAGCAAGCCTGGCTCGACGCCGCTGATCCGGTGCAAAAGGACCGTTGGCGCAGCGAGGTACTGCGGCTGGCGGAACACCTGGGCAAGCCGGCCGCCGAGGTGCCGCCGGGGGCAGTGATGACCCAGGCGCAGCTCGACGCCGAAATGGAGAAACTGGCGGCGCAAGACCGGGCCCAGGTGGAAAAGCTCACCGACGAAGCGTTACAGCGCGCCAAGCTGGACAGCATCGAAGACTTGTACCAGGACTTGTAACCGGACGCAGGCCGTACACCTCAGAACAGGAAGTAACGCTGGGCCATCGGCAGCACATCCGCCGGTTCGCACCATAACAACACGCCGTCGGCCTTGACCTGGTAGGTCTGGGGATCGACGTCGATGTCGGGCAGGTAATCGTTGTGGATCAAGTCGGTTTTCTGCACGTCGCGACAACCCTTGACCACGGCGATCTGCTTTTTCAGGCCCAGGGCCTCGGGCAGCCCGGCGTCCCGGGCCGCCTGGCTGATGAAGGTCAGGCTGGTGGCGTGCAGGGCGCTGCCAAAGCTGGCGAACATCGGCCGGTAGTGCACCGGTTGCGGCGTGGGGATCGAGGCGTTGGCGTCGCCCATGAGGCTGGCGGCAATCGCGCCGCCCTTGAGGATCAGCGTCGGCTTGACCCCGAAGAACGCCGGGCGCCACAGCACCAGGTCGGCCCACTTGCCCACTTCGATGGAGCCGACGATATGGCTGACGCCGTGGGTAATCGCCGGGTTGATGGTGTACTTGGCGATGTAGCGCTTGATCCGGAAGTTGTCGTTGCCTGCACCGTCGCCCGGCAGCGGGCCGCGCTGTCTTTTCATTTTGTCGGCGGTCTGCCAGGTGCGTGTGATGACTTCGCCGACGCGGCCCATGGCCTGGCTGTCGGAGCTGATCATGGAAAATGCGCCAAGGTCATGCAGGATATCTTCGGCGGCGATGGTCTCGCGGCGGATACGGCTTTCGGCGAAGGCGACGTCTTCCGCGATGCTCGGGTCGAGGTGATGGCAGACCATCAGCATGTCCAGGTGTTCGTCGATGGTGTTGCGGGTGAAGGGCCGCGTCGGGTTGGTGGAGCTGGGCAGCACATTCGCAAAGCCACAGGCCTTGATGATGTCCGGCGCGTGGCCGCCGCCGGCGCCTTCGGTGTGGTAGGTGTGGATGGTGCGGCCCTTGAGCGCGGCGAGGGTGGTTTCGACAAAGCCGGACTCGTTGAGGGTGTCGCTGTGGATCGCCACTTGTACGTCGTACTCGTCGGCCACGCTCAGGCAGTTGTCGATGCTGGCGGGGGTGGTGCCCCAGTCTTCGTGCAGCTTCAAGCCGATAGCGCCGGCCTTGACCTGCTCGATCAATGGCTCGGGCAGGCTGGCGTTGCCTTTGCCGGTGAAGCCGATATTCATCGGGAATGAGTCGCTGGCCTGGAGCATGCGCGCCAGGTGCCACGGGCCAGAGGTGCAGGTAGTGGCATTGGTACCGGTGGCGGGGCCTGTGCCGCCGCCGATCAGGGTGGTGACGCCGCTGTTCAGGGCCTCTTCGATCTGCTGCGGGCAGATGAAATGCACATGGCTGTCGATGCCGCCGGCGGTGAGGATCATGCCTTCACCGGCGATCACTTCGGTACTGGCGCCGATGGCCATGGTCACGCCGGGCTGGATATCCGGGTTGCCGGCCTTGCCGATGGCGTGGATGCGGCCATTTTTCAAGCCGACGTCAGCCTTGACGATGCCCCAGTGATCGATGATCAACGCATTGGTGATCAGGGTGTCGACCACTTCATGGGCGAGCAACTGGCTTTGGCCCTGGCCATCGCGGATCACTTTACCGCCACCGAATTTCACTTCTTCGCCGTAGACGGTGAAGTCCTGTTCGACCTCGACGAACAGCTCGGTGTCGGCCAGGCGGACCTTGTCACCGACGGTGGGGCCGTACATGTCGGCGTAGGCTTGGCGGCTGATTTTCATGTGGTTGCCCTGAAGATATGTGTTGAATGTGAGATCGCTATCGGGGGCAAGCCCCCTCCCACCTTGATGTGTGAACACGGTCAAAATGTGGGAGGGGGCTTGCCCCCGATAAGGCCCTAAAGATCACCCATGATCCGACCTGCAAAGCCGAATACCCGCCTGCCACCACTCAAATCCACCAACTCGACCTCGCGACTCTGTCCCGGCTCGAACCGCACCGCCGTGCCTGCCGGAATATTCAGGCGCATGCCACGACTCGCCGCCCGGTCAAACGTCAGTGCGTCATTGGTCTCGAAGAAATGGTAGTGCGAGCCCACCTGAATCGGCCGGTCGCCACTGTTGGCCACGCTTAGGGTGACGGTACGCCGGCCCACGTTGAGTTCGATGTCGCCAGGCTGGATCCGGTATTCGCCAGGAATCATGCAGGTTGCCCCAGTTTCTTGAAGTAAATGGCGGTCGGGCTGTAGCGCCCGTCCGGGCTTTGGCAGTAGTCGGGCAGTTCACCGAGCCTGGTGTAGCGCAGCGACTGGTAGAAAGCTTCGGCCGGTGAACCGGCTTCGGTGTCCAGGTACAGCAGGCCGCGCTGGTGCTGGCGTGCGGCGAGCTCCAGGGTGTGCATCAGTTGCTGGCCCAGGCCATGACGCCGCGCGCTGCTGTGTACCAGCAACTTTTGCACTTCGGCGCGGTTGAGGCCGTTGGCTTTTTGGCACAAGGCCAATTGCACACTGGCGATCACCTGTTCGTCGCGTACCACGACCCAGAGCAACAGGCTGGCGTCTTCAATACTCGCCTGCACAGTGCTCAGGTAAGCACGCGCCTGGGCCTCATCGAAGTCCGCCATGAAGCCGACCGATGCGCCGTGTCTGACGGCATCCAGCAATAGCTCGATCAAGCCCGGGCGGTAATGGGCAAAACTTTCTGCATTGACTCGACGCAGGTGCGTGGCGTTCATCGTTTTCACTCCTGGGGCGGTTCGGCGCCCGGGTTCAAGGCCAGTTGCATGAAGGTCAGGTCCAGCCAGCGGCCGAACTTGATGCCCACCTGCGGCATTTTCCCGGTGGACACGAAGCCCAATCGTTCATGCAGGCGCACGGAAGCCAGGTTGCCGCTTTCGATGGCGGCGACCATCACGTATTTGCCGCCTTCCCGCGCACGTTCGATAAGCGCTTGCATCAGGCGTGGGCCGAGGCCTTTGCCGCGCTGGTCGTGACGCACATACACCGAGTGCTCGACGCTGTAGCGGAAGCCTTCGAAAGGGCGCCAGTCGCCGAACGAGGCATAACCGGTGACCTCACCGTTTTCCACCGAGACCAGGATCGGATATCCCTGGGCATGCCGCGCACTGAACCAGGCCTGGCGATTACCCAGGTCCACCGGCTGTTCGTTCCAGATCGCTGTGGTGTTGAGTACCGCATCGTTGTAGATATCGCGGATCGCCGGCAAGTCGTCTTGGGTCGCATCACGAATCATGACCAGGCCTCACGCGATGGGTTGGTGGACGGTGACCAGTTTGGTGCCGTCGGGAAAGGTGGCTTCCACCTGGATGTCCGGAATCATTTCCGGGATGCCTTCCATCACCTGTTCGCGGCTGAGCAAGGTGGTGCCGTAGTGCATCAGGTCGGCCACGGTGCGGCCGTCGCGGGCGCCTTCCATCAGCGCGGCGGAGATGTAGGCGATGGTTTCCGGGTAGTTGAGCTTCACTCCGCGCGCCAGCCGGCGCTCGGCCACCAGGCCTGCGGTGAAGATCAGCAGTTTGTCTTTTTCCCGTGGGGTCAGGTCCATGGTTCAGGTACTCCAGATTCGTGGTGAAACGGCTTCCCGGCCGAGCACCGCCGGGCGCAACAAGCGCCATAAATCGATCAGCCATGCCCGCGCCAGCAGTGCTTCACTGGCCAGGCAACGGGCGACCAGCAAGCCGGGCAATTGAGTCAGGTCGCCGCGTACTGCATGGGGCAGGGTGCGGCAGTGTTCCAGTAAGTCTGTGTCGATTTCACCGGTAAGCAGCAGCGTCGCCAACACCGGCTGGCCGTCCAGCCCGATGGGCGACTCCAGCAAGCCGTCGGCGCCCACAATGCGCTGGCGTTCATGCCAGAGCAACCGGCCGTCGCGGCGGATATCCAGATGAGACTGGAAATGCCCCAGATCGAAGCGCTCGCCACTGGCCGGGCGACCCAGGGCGACCACGTCCCAGTAAAACAGACGGGCATCGCCCTGCAGGTCGATGCGCGTGGTGAGCTCGGCCTGGGCGGAGCTGAACACGATGGTTTCCTGGGGCAGCCACTCTAGGGTGGCGCCGGCTTGCACGGTGAGTTCCAGTTGCTGATAGGCAGGGCCGCTGGCGCGATACCACTTGGCCGCGCCGGGGCTGGTCAATTGCGCCCAGGCGCCTTCGGCGACATGCGCGCGGATGTCCAGTCGGTCACCGCCGGCAATCCCGCCGGGCGGGTGCACGATGATGTGCTGGCACACTTCGGGGCCTTCGGCGTACAGGTGTTTTTGCACCCGCAGCGGGCCATGGTGGCGACGCATCACCGGGCGGGTGGTGTCGCCGACACGGGCGTAGCCGAGTTCCAGCTCGGCATGCCAGCTGGGGGTGAACAGGGCGGTGGAGGCGGGCAGGTTCATGGTGATTGCTTGACGTCGTTTTTAGACAGCTTTTCCTCTGGTGTAGCAAAGGACGTGCCGGGGAGGAGCACCGTCTAACGGTCAGTCTATGCGCTGCTGTGCGCTGTCTTGGTGCTGTCTCGGTATGGGGGCGTCAATCCATGCGCTGTTGTGGTGCGCATGTCTTAATTATCTAACGCCTCAGGGCATGTGCCTTCTTCAGGATGGTGTAACCGTGAGGGTGGCCGTCCACCCTTCTCAAAGGAGTGATCAGCACATGACGAATTCTGCCCAGGCGTTGACTGTCGAGGCGTTGCTGCATCGGCAGAGCCCGCCGTTCGCTACGTTGAACGCTGCCGCACGCTACGCGGCAACGCAGATCAACAGGGCCACGGGGCGGTCCTATGGGGGCTACATTTTTACCGATGCCGAGGGCGACTACCACGCCAGCTACCCCCAGGAAGGTGCTTTGCACGACTTTCTGTTCCCCGACGAGGTGAGCATGGAGTCGGCTGCCGACCGGTTACTGCCCCACGGCTATCTCTACGAGGCCTATTACTTCTGTGATATCGACCGTCACGCCGAAATCAAACGTCAGCGCCCCGGCTGGTCCGCCCAGCGTATTGTCTTGACGCAGAGCGTCCCATGCGCTGAGGCGGTGTTTGCAACCTACTACCACTTCAACGCGTTTTTCAGCGTGGGACCGCAAGGTTCTCTGGTGCGTTTCGCGCCGGATACTCGCGCCATGCAGAAAAGCTTTGTCGAGCGCATGCAAGCCAGGATGCAAGGGCAGGCGACGCCGGCGTTACCGTTGGCCGATGAGCCGGTCGGGGAATATATCCAGGAGCTGATGGCGGCCGGTCGAGTGTCGGTTATCGTCACCTCGCCGGTCTGGGCCGGTTGGCGCGGGGACCTCTTGCCTAGCTGGCGTCCTTACTTGGTGAACCCGGCTCCCCGCACGCCCGAACCCTACCTGGGGCCAATCCAAGGGGATGCGACTGAGGTGATGGCGGGTGTTCATGAACAACTGCTACGTCGCCCTGCCGAGCAGCAGTTGGGCTTTGTGCTCAAGCATGAAAAGCGGCAAGTGTTCATGGCAACCGAACCGGTGACGGTGGCCCGGATGGACTTCAAGCCCGCCGTTGTATTTGCGTCGGAGCGTGCTGACACGTTCAGCGTGCCACGCTCGTGGGCCTTATTCGGTGCCTTCACGTTGTGCACCGATTCGCCTGCGCCGCCACAGGTCAAGCAACCCTGGCTGTACGAGCGCTTTATCAAACCGCAAGCGCTGGCCCATGCCATCGGCGAATCCAGAGCGCAACTCGACGGCGTCGCCTTTGTACTCTATTTCAGCACCTTCGACGGTGCGCAGTTGCGACTGGTGTTCCCCAGCGTTCAGGCGTCATTAGAGT
Organism: Pseudomonas extremorientalis; assembly: GCF_024584605.1. Taxonomy (NCBI): domain Bacteria; kingdom Pseudomonadati; phylum Pseudomonadota; class Gammaproteobacteria; order Pseudomonadales; family Pseudomonadaceae; genus Pseudomonas; species Pseudomonas extremorientalis. The sequence goes on from NZ_CP089519.1 coordinate 718,562, forward strand.
TCTATAACCCCAAGCCAACCTCGGCGCACAAAATCGACCATAACGTTGAGGCTGCGCTGATAGCGGGCACGTTGACGCCCCTGCAGTTTGTGCGCAAAGTCGCCGCGGCCGGTGAGTTGACGGTGTTGCGCACCAGTGCGCTGTGGGACGTGCCAGGACGCGTCGGCACGGACTGGGCGCCCTATGCGCGGCATACGCTGAACCTCGGTCCGGCCTTCGTGCTTGCAGACGATGCGGCGCGCTACGCCCACGAGCAGATCGGCAGTCGCCGCGACAGCGGTTACACCGGCCTGATCCTGCAGCGTGACGACCAACGTTTCGTCGCCACCGCCCCCCAGGCAAACCCAGCCGGGCGTTTCGACCTGAGTCACGTCTGCCCGGTGGATCGACAGGGCCGACCCATCGTGTTGCCGGCGGGGCACCGCGTGCAGGGTATCTGCAGCTCCCGCCGGCGCGGTGATGGCAACGGTTTGACGTGGCCGGACGAAGAGGCCGCGATTGCGGCACAGATGTTCATGGACACGGACCTGCATGGGATTTTCGGACTACAACCGGACATCCCGCTGGCCTACCTGTCGGGCTCGGCGGACAGCCTGCTGTGCTATGAGCCATTTGCGCCGGGCATGGCCCATGACCTGCGCGCCCGCGTCGCCCCTGGCGCCGGTGGCAGCCAGATTCAGCATGAATTGCGCGACGGCATACTGCAGCCCGGCGACCTTGTACGCGAAATGCTCTTGGGCGGGCGTTTGCGCGTGGTGGTGGGCAATCCGGTCTGGGGGCCTGAGGGCCAGGTGCAGAGCGACTGGTCGGGGCCGTTCGAGATGGATGAGCCCCGGGTGGCATCGCAACCACAGTTTGGACCGGTGTTCGCCACGGCCCGCGATGCCGTGGCGGAGGCTTGTGCCCGTGGGCGCACGCGCTACGCCATCAGTGCCAGTGGCCTGGGGTTGGTGATCAAACACACGGTACGCGACGAATTTTGTGCAACACAACTGCTGCCAGGGCACTTGCTGGATCGTCTCTACCATGCCAGCGAATTCGGTGCGCCTGCACTGGTCGACGATTTCCGGGTGCACGCCGTGTACTACGCCTGCCAGCGCATCGCACCGGGCCTGACAGGGCAGGACGCCTGGCTGGCCCGCCATTTCATCGACGCGCAGTCGTTCTATCACGCCCTCTACGATGAGCAGCGGGTCAGGCGCGGTGGGTTTTTGTCGCCATTGCCGCTGTACTGTTCCACGCTTGACGGCGCGCTGCTGGAGTACCACACCCGGCAAGATCCGTTTGCCTTGTTTCGCGACGAGTCCGGTGAAGTCGACCCGCACGTACTGCCCGCCAAACTAGCGCTCACCTTGACGCCGCGCAGCTATGTTCGCCAGTTGGCGGCCAGCGGCCAATTGCTGGTGCGGGTCACCAGTGAGTGCTGGGACGTGCCGGGGCCGGTTGGGGCTGACTGGATCGGATTCGCGCACATCAGCCGCCGGCAATTGGGCCCGGTGTTCAGTTGCGCCGATGATGCCGCCCGCTATGCCTTGCAGCGCCTGGGCACACGGCGTGATCAGGTGTACGGCGGGCTGATCCTGCGACGAGCCGATGGCTTGTTTACCGCAACCGAACCTTTGCCGGTACAGGTCGAAGACTTCGCCCCGAGCTGGATTCGCCTGGATGAACTGGTGACGCAAGCGATGTTCCTCAGCGCCAGCACGTGCGTGGCGCGTTACCACTCGCGGGTAGCGGGGGAGGTGCCCTTTGCCCTCACCGAGCAAGAGCGTGCGGTTTACCAGAACATGTTTTCCACCGCGTTTCTGGCGGCGATGCTCAGCCCGTCCACCGTGCCGGCCCGGTACTCTCCCGGCCGCGAATACCTGTTGTGTGCCGACGGCGCCTTGTTGTGCTACACCGCCAGCCATAGCGCCTTCGAACAGAGCCTGCAAGGCCTGGTAACGGTGCGTGGCCGCGACAAGGCGCACCCGGAGCGCAGTGAAGTCGAACGCCGGTTTCGTGAGGGTTCCGTGACCCCCAGTGAGTTCGTCAACCGGGTCGCACGGACCGGGCAGTTGCGGGTAGTCGAGGGCAGTGCGCTGTGGGGGCCGGCGCGTGTGCTTTCGCAGTGGCTGCCGAATGCCTCTGTGCCCGAGGCCCTGCCTGTGGCCGCCGATACAGGGCTGACACCGGTGTTTGTGCAACGGGCCGACCTGCAGTTTTATCTGCATCACTTGGCCGATTCCCGCACGCGCTTGCAGTTCGGCCTGCTGTTCAAGGCGAAAAAACTTGAGCGTTATGTGGCCAGTGTACCGCTTGCAGGTACCACAGGCGCCTTGGGCCTGGACCGGGTGATGCTCGAGGGCAAGCCACCGCAGGACTATGAGTTGTTGGGGTGGTACCTGTGCCCGCCGGCGAAGCCGGATATCCTCGTGGACGATCCGCTGTACCGCAATTTTGTTGCGCCACAAGACCTGGAGCGGGCCTGGGGAGCCAGTACGCCGACCCATCACGCCTACCTGCCTGTGCACGTCTCCTGCGTGGACGGTGCCTGGCTCAGACTGACCCCCGTCAGCGCGACACCGTTCGCTCCTGGCTTGCCTGCGGCAAAGACCTGGGCACAGTTGAAGGCGGGCCGTCTGACCGCGTTGGAGTACATTCGCCAGCTAGCGAGTGCCTTGGATATACAGGTGGAACACACCAGCAGCGTCTGGAGCCAGCCGGGCAAAGTCAGCTCCGGCTGGGTTGCCAACGCAGGGGCTGGCGGCTCCCAGCCCGATCGCGGGTTGTTGTTCGGGCCGATGTTTTCCCATCCCGACGATGCGGCACGCGCTTGCGCACAACGCCTCGGCAGGTTTGAGGGGCGAGAGTGGCTTGGGGCGATTCTGGTCGACACGGCGAAAGGCGCGTTCATCGCAGCGCAACCCCTTAATGACCGTGGTATCGAGTCCTCAGTGCCGCAACGCTTGTTTCTGTATGAAAGCACCCTGCTGTTTCCCGATCCGCCGGTTCCCGCCTACCCCGCAGGTTACCAACTGCAAGCCTGCCACCTGTTTTTCAAGACCATGGGTGAGGCGGCCGGCAATGACAAACTGCGCGAGCATTTTGTCGGGCGTGATGAACTGGGTTTCTACCGCAACCTGTTGAGGGTCGGCGGGGTCAAGGGGGCGTTCTGTTACCTGAGCACACGCCACGGTGCGCTGCTCAAGTACCAGCCCAGGTTTACCCCGCCGGAAGAGGATCTGTTTACCGGGCAATTATTTTTTGGCCCGGTCGACTTCCTGCCTGGCGAATGGCTGTCGCGACTGGCCACCGATGGACGTTTGCAGGTGCTGGAGCCGGACGGTTACTGGACACGCAGCGGTGTACTGCATGTGGATTGGCCAAAGCACGACGGTGAAGAGCAACCGTCCGTTTCCGTGCAACCGCAGCGCCCGGCGAAGGATGAGTTCTGAGTCGGGTCATCGCGAGCGGCGTGCGTGACCAGACATAGTTAGTCCCCTTCGGGAATGGCGGGAGCGTTAGATGGGCGCTTCTTCCTCGACCCTTCTCGAAGGTGCTGCATGATGGACATCCATGACCTGCCACAACCCGATAGTGTTCGGCAAACCCCCATAACAGATGGGCACATGCCCGCCCTCAGCCCACCCTTTATCAGCGCCGATGATGCGGCGTATTGGGCCCACACGCAGATAGGCAGCAAGCGCGATCGCGAGTACGGCGGTGCGATTCTCAAGCACGCCGGCCAGTACTTCGCGACAGTGCCAAAGCAGGGTGCCACCAAGCAGATAGCGCTCGACAGTGTGATCCCGATCAGAGATGGCAAGCCGGTTCTACCGGCGGATTACACCTGCTCCGGGTTTTACCATTCCCACCCTGATACCGATGATGATTTTCCCTCAAGGATGTTTCCGGCCAGGCAGCGTTCAATTCTGCGAGGCTTGTTTTCGTACCCCGACATGCAGGTCATCTTGCGCTTGAGCGGCCACGTCCCGGCGCATTATCTGTCTGGGCCAGATGGCACCTTGTTGAAATTCGTCGTGCGGACCCAGGCAAAATTGCAGGCGTTCGTTACCTTGCTTGACCCCGCCCGCAACCCGGAGATCGACTTTTTCAAGGACTATGTACCGCAGGTGGCCGAGGCCGGCGCACTGTGGGTGCTGGTGCCCAACGCTGCCTGGGGCGGTGTGCGCGGGCAGGTCAGCAAAGACTGGGTGCTCAAGGAGTGGGTGAAGAACAAGCCCTTGAAGGGCCGTGAGCGGATGCAACCGCTCTTTTCCGCTGTCTTCGCACGTTCCCAGCTGTCAGAGCTGATTGCTTTCACGGACCAGGCGTTTGACCAGCCGTTCTGGGGGTATCTGCTCAAGGCAACAGACCTCGATGAATACGTCTATGTGCCTGGCGAGGGCACCTTGGATGAATGGGGCCAGCCGCACACACTATTCCCGCGTGGTGCCGACGGTCAGACGCAATTGCCGCCCGGCTTTCTGATCGAGGGCGTCTTGATGCGTCTGGTCGATAAAACCAAGCCACCTTTTTTACCTTCGCACCTGGCACCTCTCGTCGAGTTGCTGGCGGACGCTCCCGCGCTACTTGACCCTCTGCGTCCGCCGACCCTGTTGCAAAGGCTCCCCGATGGAGGCTTGAACAGTTACAGGTTCTCGGGAACGGATGCCGAGTCGTTGTTGTTGGGCAAGGGCGGGGCGGTCGCACAGCGGCAGATCGAGAGCGGCGCGCTCACGGTGTTCCGTTACTTTGACCGTTTGGCGAGCATGGGCGAGATGGCCGTTCTGAAGGCCGGAGTAATTTGGCCGCGTGCAGGAAAGATTCATCCGTGGTTTGAAGAGTTAAGACCCCATTTCAGCCCGGATTTTCTCCGGCCCGATGACGCTGCCCGATACCTCAGTCAGCAAGTGTTGCGGCGTGACATCTCCCATTTTGGCTACATCCTGCAGCGTAATGACGGCAGGTTTGTGGCAACCGGGCTGATTACCGACATCAACCGGCTGGTGAGTATGGGGCTGTCAAAAGGGCGCGTTCTTGATGTCCTGACATTGCCTGCGGATTATCGCTATTACGGTTTTTTTGTTGCCGTGGGCAGCAACCCTGAAGAATTGAAGCGGATGCTGGCTACCCAGCCGGATGTTGAAGGAGGGCGCTCGCTGGATGAGCGTTTGCTGTTGACGCTGACGATTCCCTATCGGAACTACGTCGCCAGCCTGACGGCGGATGGTCAGCCCATTCCTTGCCTTTACTATTCGGGCACGGCGGGTTCGCTGGTCAAATATGTACGCAGTGGCAGCCCACAAGAGCGCGAGTTTCATACGGCGCTGAAAGCGATCATCGACACCGGTGTCTTCAAACCTCGCGTAGATGGTTTCCGCGGTACGCCCTTGCAAGTCGTCAGCAAGATGGCAAGCCTGGGTGAATTTCATGTTATCGAGACCAATGCTGTCTTCGGCGACTCCCGTGGCAGGCTGCCTGTGACATGGAATGCCTTTGAGCCATTTGTCTCCGTGTCTCCTGTCGATCCGCCGTACAACTGGATAGTGCCTTTCCCGGAACAGGCCGCAGAAGTGGCACACGGGCAGTTCGGCCTCACGCCGCAGCTGCGACAAGTCGCCTTTATTTTGAAAGCTACCGAGGCCCAAGCGTACTTCTCGACGCAGCCTGCGCCCGTCGGTAACCGGATGTTTTCGCCGTCGTCGGTTTTTACCCAGGATGCCAAGGGCGATCCAGCGATACCCGAGGGGTATGAGGTCCATGGGATATGCTACCAGGCGCTGCCTGACCTTGGGATGAAAACGCTTCAACACTGGTTGTACGAAAGCTTTGTCGCGCCGCAGGACCTGGCGGCTGCAATCGCCCAGGCCCGAGAATCGAAACGGGCGCTGCGCACGCTCTACTTGAGCACGCGGGACGGCGCGCAGCTGCAATACCGTTTCAGCGGGACGGGGTTGGAGAGCCAGCTGTATGACGTCACGCCCACCGGAGAGGTCAACGATAATGGCCATCAGGCGAGCTTGCGCTCTGGGGCCGTGACCCCCACGGAATATGTACTTCGGGTTGCGGCGGCGGGCGAGCTGTCGGTGTTGGTGGCTGGCAAGCTGTGGGATGTCCAAGGCCGCGTGGAACAAAACTGGCGGCCCTTTGCGCGCTACCGCATGCCGGAGTTCAGTCCACCGTTTCTGCAGGCCGATGATGCTGCACGGTTTGCCCATGAACAGGTGGGTTCCGATCGTTATGGTGAATACTGCGGTTGCATCCTCAAGACACCCGACCAGCGTTTCGTCGCCACGCTGCCGGTGGCGTGCATGGAGGAGCAGCGGTTTGCGATCGGCACGGTGTTTCCTGCTGACCACAGCGGTGTGCTGTTGGTCCCTGAGCCCTATGTGATTTACGGGCAGTACGCGTCATGTCGGTCGGTTGCTCGGCTGGACAAGGCCCGCATGCAGCGCAACGGCTGGTCACGTGAGCAGGCCAGTGTCGATTGGCAACTGTTCAGCGATGCTGATCTGCGCAACCTCATCGGCAACCGGCATTGGGTCTCCACCGGCTACCTCTCCTGCGACGAGGACGCCCTGATTGCCTTTGATCTCACGGGCGCCAAGGAGCAATTGGATGAATTGAACCCAGACACCTCCTCGGCGCCCCGCGAGCCGCAGGCCAGAGTGCGGCACTTGTCGGCCATCGGCTTGCGCATTGTGCTCGGCAGCCCTTTGTGGGGATTACCTGGCGGTGCTTCATCAACCTGGCGCGCTTACGCGCCAGCGGCGACGTTTGAAAAACCGCAACAGGCGGCCTTCGGTGCGGTGTTTTCCACTGCCAAATCTGCTGTCATAGATGCTCACATGCGGTTGCGACGTAGCTATCAATCGGCGCAGACGGCTTTTGCCTTTCTCCTCAAGCACATCCACAAAGATGAATATGTGGTGAGTGAGGCTGTTCCCGCAGATGCCACCAACCCGCTGTTTACCCTGGCGAGCTTGTTTGGTAGCCAGGATGACGGAACGTTCATTTACCCGTCGGCGTTTGCTCTTCACGGTCTGTTCTACGTGCGCCGATGGATGCCCGATAATTTGCAAAATCCACAGCGATGGTTGGCCAGGTATTTCTTGTCTTCTGCGGACTTGTACAGCGCCTTTCAGGCCGCCAGGCGTTGGCGCGACAAGGGCAGCAGCGTGACCTTGCCTGTATTTATTTCAACCCTGGACACTGCACTACTCCAATACCAGACGGCCGTTTCGACACGGTTGTTTGATCCGGAAAAACAACCTTCCGGCCTCTTTGAAGACGTGCATACCCTTCTAAGTGGTGGCCAGTTGTCGGCTCAGGAATTTGTCAAAAAAGTCATCGGCATGAGCTGGCTCAGCGTGCTTGTGCCCAGCGAATGCTGGGATGAGGACATCGCCAGGCTAGGGAACGATTGGGGCCCTTATGCCGACTTCAGTCGCAGGGCATTGAGCCCGGCGTTCTTTCACCAGGCAGATGCGCTGCGCTACGCCCACCAGCGCCTGGGCAATCGCCGAGACAGGGTGTACGGCGGCTTGTTGCTCAAGCGCGTCGACGGCCTGTTTGTCGCCACCGAGCCGCTGCCTGTCGCGACCGAAAACTTCGATCCCAAATGGATCCTGCCCGATGAAGATGTGCGTGCGGACTGGTTGGCACCAGGCATGACCCTGGTGGCGCGCTATCGTTCGCGGCAAGACGTACTGCCCTCCTTTGTGCTGGACGAGGATGGCGAGGCGGTCTATCGAGCGATGTTTTCCACCGATGTGCTGGGCACGGCGCTTACGTGCCAGCACCTGTGGAGCCATGAGTACCTGTTTGGGGTGGATGGCTCGGTGATCGGTTTCAGTTGTAAAAGCGCAATGGACGCGACGCAGCAAGATCCGCTTGCCAATGACCTTGATGTACTCCGGCGGGCATTGGCACCGGCTGAGCAAACGCCTCACGACCCGCTGAGCAATGCCCTCGAGAAACAGCTGCGCGACGGTAGCCTGACGCCTGTCGAGTTTGTCAATCGGGTGCTCGAGGTCGCCTCGATGACCGTAGTGCAAGGCAGCGCGCTATGGGGCAACGCTCAGGTGCTGGGCCGCGGATGGCTGCCTGCACGTGGTTTTATCACGCCTGATCGGTTCATCCATGCCACAGCCGATCGTGCCTTGGGGCCGGTGTTCAGCCATATCGATGATGCTGCGCGCAACGCCCATGAACGCGCTGGAGAGCGAGATCGCCTGACCTACGGTTTTATCTTCAAATTGGCCAATGGGCACTGGATGGCCAGCCTACCGGTGGACGGGGAGAACCGGCGTTTTCCCTATGACAGGGTGTTGCTGGGCGGGCATTTGCCGGTGGGCTGTACGGTGGCGGCACTCTACCTGTGCGCCCCGGCCCGGCAGCCGGAAGAATTATTGGCATCACCGGTCTATCACGCCTTCATCCCGCCGAGCCTGCTGCGTGCCGCGTTAGCGGTGGTGCGTACGAAAAAAAATGCCGGGGCTGCGCCTTATCTGCCGTTGTACCTGTCCTGCGCCGACAGCGCCCTGCTCAAATACCGTGCCTCACGCCTGGACAGTGACTGGGACACCGAACCGCAGTTGCAGGCCTACATCCGCATGTTGAATGGGAACTTCAACCCTCAAGACTACATACGCCAGGTCGCCCGGGCCGGTCAGCTCGAGGTGCTGGTGACGGGGGCAATCTGGGCAGGCCAAGGGCCGGTGTCACAGTCCTGGAGTGACGGTGCACCCACTACGGTCGCCGAAGATCCGGATGCGCGGGTGGTGCTCGGGCCGCTGTTTTCTCACCCGGACGATGCCGCGCGTTATATGTGGCGCCGCTCACCGGCCGTTCCAGGCAAGGCCAGCATGGGGGCTATCCTGAAAAATGCTGCGAGCAACAGTTATCTTGCCAGTGAGCCGGTGGACGACAGTGGTCCCAGTGTTTATGTGGGGTTGCGCATGAATACGAGTGCCTATCGGCACCTGTTTGGCGGGGTGATGAACCTGATTGAAGGCTCTCAACCGCGTCCCAGATACCCCGAGGGCTATCACGTCATGGGGGTGCAGCAACTGCATAAATGGGACGTCAGCCTGGAGCGCCTGAGTGACCGACATGAACAAGCCATCGCCGAAAACTTTATCTCACAGAGGGAGTTTCGGTTTGTGGTCGACATGTTAAGGCAGGATAAAGTGGCTGGCGCCCGCTACTACTTCACTCCCAGAAATGGCGCCCTGTTGGTCTACGCGCCCAGTTTCGAGCGCGTCGAGCACGACCTGTTGCTGTCTGGCTGGATCGACCCCGTATCGGACAAACCCCGGCTCAAGACCAGCGAAGTCCTCACGGTCTTGTTCAATTCCGGCCGGTTGCATGTGTTGGAGCCCGACCGTTTCTGGCAGCCCAAGGGGCATGTCGCCTCACGGTTTTTGATGGCGTTGCGTAAAGCGCAGCAGGCTCAACTCAGATCGTGACGAGGCCACGCACACCCTCGCTTTCCATCTGGTCTCCGCGCCCCTGCTGCACGATCTCGCCCCGGGACATCACCAGGTACTGGTCGGCCAGCTCGGCGGCGAAATCGTAGAACTGCTCCACCAGCAGGATCGCCATGTCACCGCGTGCGGCGAGCTTCTGGATCACCGCGCCGATTTCCTTGATCACCGAAGGCTGGATGCCTTCGGTGGGCTCATCGAGGATCAACAGGCGCGGCCGGCTGGCCAGAGCGCGGCCGATGGCCAATTGTTGTTGCTGGCCACCGGACAGGTCGCCGCCGCGCCGGTGTTTCATTTGCAGCAACACCGGGAACAATTCGTAGATAAAGGCCGGCACCTCCCTGGCCTCCTTCGCGCCAAAACGCGACAGCCCCATCAGCAGGTTTTCTTCCACCGTCAGCCGGCCAAAGATTTCCCGGCCCTGGGGTACGTAGGCGATACCGGCGTGCACCCGCTGGTGCGGCTTGAACGCCGTGATGGCCCGGCCTTCCCAGGTCACCGCGCCTTCCTTGGCCGGCAACAGGCCCATCAGGCACTTGAGCAAGGTGGTCTTGCCCACGCCGTTGCGCCCGAGCAGGCAGGTGACTTCGCCGACCTTCACGTCAAAGGACAGCCCGCGCAGAATGTGGCTACCGCCGTAGTACTGGTGCAGCTTGTCGACTTGCAACATATCCAAAACCTCCTCGATCCCCCTGTGGGAACCGATTCAAATGTGGGAGCTGGCTTGCCTGCGATAGCGGACTATCAGTGACAACTGTTTGGCTGATCCGTCGTCATCGCAGGCAAGCCAGCTCCTACATAAACCAGTCTGTGGCAGCCTTATCGGCCGAGATAAACCTCGATCACCCGCTCATTCTCTTGCACCTGCTCCAGCGACCCTTCGGCTAGCACACTGCCCTGGTGCAACACCGTCACATGGTCGGCAATCGAGCCGACAAAGCCCATGTCGTGCTCCACCACCATCAGCGAATGCTTGCCCGCCAGGCGCTTGAACAGTTCGGCGGTGAATTCGGTCTCGGCGTCGGTCATGCCCGCCACGGGTTCGTCCAGCAGCAACAGTTGCGGGTCCTGCATCAGCAGCATGCCGATTTCCAGGAACTGCTTCTGGCCGTGGGACAGCAACCCGGCCTGGCGCGGTGCGCAGGCGGTCAGGCGGATGGTGTCGAGTACTTCATCGATGCGATCTTTCTGCTCGCCACTCAGGCGTGCGCGCAGGCTGGCCCACACCGATTTGTCGGTCTTCTGCGCCAGTTCCAGGTTCTCGAACACGCTCAGGGCCTCGAACACCGTGGGTTTCTGGAACTTGCGACCGATGCCGGCCTGGGCGATCTGCACTTCGCTCATGCCGGTCAGGTCGAGGTTTTCGCCAAACCAGGCGGTGCCGTGGCTGGGCCGGGTCTTGCCGGTGATCACGTCCATCAGCGTGGTCTTGCCCGCGCCGTTGGGGCCGATGATGCAGCGCAGTTCGCCGACGCCGATGTACAGGTTCAAGGCGTTGAGTGCCTTGAAGCCATCAAAGCTCACGCTGATGTCTTCCAGGGTCAGGATGGTGCCGTGGCGGGTGTTCAGGCCCTTGCCGGCCGCCTGGCCAAGGCCGATGGCGTCGCGGCCGCTGCCCGCATCGAAAATGGGTTCCAGCATGACGTTCCTCATTTCTTCAACAGGCCGATAATGCCCTTGGGCAGGTACAGGGTGACGAGGATGAACAGCGCCCCGAGGAAGAACAGCCAGTACTCCGGGAAGGCCACGGTGAACCAGCTCTTCATGCCATTGACCACGCCAGCGCCGAGCAATGGGCCGATCAGCGTGCCGCGCCCGCCCAGGGCCACCCACACGGCGGCTTCGATGGAGTTGGTCGGCGACATTTCGCTGGGGTTGATAATGCCCACCTGCGGCACATACAGCGCCCCGGCCAAACCACACAACACCGCGCTCAACACCCACACGAACAGCTTGAAACCACGCGGGTCGTAGCCGCAGAACATCAGGCGGTTCTCGGCATCGCGCAGCGCGGTCAGCACCCGGCCGAACTTGCTCTGCGCCAGGCGCCAGCCGATGTACAGGCTGGCCACCAGCAAGGCGACGGTGGCGACAAACAGCACCGCCCGCGTGCCCGGCTCGGTAATGCCAAACCCGAGGATGCTGCGGAAATTGGTGAAGCCGTTGTTGCCGCCAAAGCCGGTCTCGTTGCGGAAAAACAGCAGCATGCCGGCGAAGGTCAGGGCCTGGGTCATGATCGAGAAGTACACGCCCTTGATCCGCGAACGGAAGGCGAAGAAGCCGAACACCAGCGCCAGCAACCCTGGCGCGAGCACCACCAGGCACAAGGCCCAGAGGAAGTGCTCGGTGCCCACCCAGTACCACGGCAGTTCGGTCCACGACAGGAAGGTCATGAACGCCGGTAACTCATCGCCGGCGGCCTGGCGCATCAGGTACATGCCCATGGCATAACCGCCCAGCGCAAAGAACAGGCCGTGTCCGAGGGACAGCATGCCCGCGTAGCCCCACACCAGGTCGAGGGCGAGGGCGACAATGGCGTAGCAGAGGATCTTGCCCACCAGGGTCAAGGTATAGGCCGAGACATGAAAGAGATTGTCCGGCGGCAACAGCGACAGCAGCGGCAGCGCGAGCAGCGCCGCGAGGATCACCGCGCCGAGGGCGATCGTCAGCTTGGGGCCGGCCTTTTGTGTGGCCGTGAGCATCAATGGCTGGTTCATCAGTCGATCACCCGTCCTTTCAGTGCGAAGAGTCCCTGCGGGCGTTTCTGGATAAACAGAATGATCAGCGCGAGGATCAGGATCTTGCCGAGCACGGCACCGATCTGCGGTTCCAGGATTTTGTTGGCGATGCCCAGGCCGAACGCCGCCGTGACGCTGCCGGCCAACTGACCGACGCCGCCAAGCACCACCACCAGGAACGAGTCGATGATGTAGCTCTGGCCCAGGTCCGGGCCGACGTTGCCGATCTGGCTCAGAGCGACCCCGCCCAGACCTGCAATACCCGAACCCAGGCCAAACGCGAGCATGTCCACGCGCCCGGTGGGCACGCCGCAGCAGGCGGCCATGTTGCGGTTCTGGGTGACCGCACGCACGTTGAGGCCCAGGCGGGTCTTGTTCAGCAGCAGCCAGGTCAGCAGTACCACGCACAGCGCAAAGGCGATGATCACGATGCGGTTGTACGGCAGCACCAGGTTGGGCAGCACCTGGATACCACCGGACAACCACGCCGGGTTGGACACCTCGACGTTCTGCGCGCCGAACACCAGGCGCACCAGTTGGATCAGCATCAGGCTGATGCCCCAGGTCGCCAGCAGGGTTTCCAGGGGCCGCCCGTAGAGGTGACGGATCACCGTGCGCTCCAGGGCCATGCCGATGGCGGCGGTGACGAAGAACGCCACCGGCAGCGCGACCAATGGGTAGAGCTCGATGGCCGCCGGTACGTAGCGTTGCATCAGCAGTTGCACCACGTAGGTGGAGTAGGCACCCAGCATCAGCATCTCGCCGTGGGCCATATTGATCACGCCAAGCAGGCCGAAGGTGATCGCCAGGCCCAGGGCCGCGAGCAGCAGGATCGAACCCAGGGACATGCCGCTGAAGGCTTGCCCGAGCAGTTCGCCGATCATCAATTTGCGCTTGACCTGGGCCAGGCTGGTTTCGGCGGCGGTATGTACGGCAGCATCGCTTTCAACGCCCGGCGCAAGCAGGGCTTCCAGGCGCGTGCGGGCCAGCGGATCGCCGGTACTGCCGAGCAAACGCACGGCATTCAGGCGAATGGCCGGGTCGGTGTCGACCAGTTGCAGGTTGGCCAGTGCCAGGCTGAGGGCGCTGTGCACCTGCTCATCGGTTTCCGTGGCGACTTGCTGGTCGAGGAATTTCAACTGCGCGGGTTGCGCGCTTTTCTGCAAGGTCTTCGCGGCGGCCAGACGCACCTTGGGGTCGGCGGCGAGCAGTTGCTGGCTGGCCTGCACGTTATCGATCAGGCCGCGCAGGCGGTTGTTCAGGCGTACGGTCCTGGTCTCACCGTTGACGGTGAGCTGACCTTGTTGCAGGGCGTCCACCAGCTCGATGCGCGCCGGGTCAGGCTGGGCGGCCCAGTCCTGGAGCAGTTTGGCTTGTTGGGTGGGGTTGGCGGCCAGGAAGTCTTCGGCGTCGCTGGCGTGTGCGGCCAAAGGCAGCAACAGCAGGGCCGTGAGGATGAAGCGGTACAGGGCAGTAGGCATAACAAAATGTCCTGATCACGCGCAAGCTTGATGTGGGAGGGGGCTTGCCCCCGATGGCGGTGGGTCAGTCAGCACATGCAGAGCCTGACACTCAGCTATCGGGGGCAAGCCCCCTCCCACATTTTTATCTGCGCTTGGGGCTTAGTTACTTTTCACCGCATAGTCCGGCTTCTTGTCATTGCCGGGGATGTAAGGGCTCCACGGTTGTGCGCGGATCGGCTCCTGGGTCTGCCACACCACCGAGAACTGCCCATCGGCCTGGATCTCGCCGATCATCACCGGCTTGTGCAGATGGTGGTTGGTCTTGTCCATGGTCAGGGTAAAGCCCGATGGCGCGGCGAAGGTCTGGCCGGCCAGGGCTTCGCGCACTTTGTCGACATCGGTGGACTTGGCTTTCTCGGCAGCCTGCGCCCACATGTGGATGCCCACGTAGGTGGCTTCCATCGGGTCGTTGGTCACGGCTTTATCCGCGCCCGGCAGGTTGTGTTTCTTGGCGTAGGCTTTCCAGTCGGCCACGAACTTCTTGTTCACCGGGTTCTCCACCGACTGGAAGTAGTTCCAGGCCGCCAGGTTGCCCACCAGGGGCTTGGTGTCGATACCACGCAATTCTTCTTCGCCCACCGAGAACGCCACCACTGGTACATCGGTGGCTTTCAGGCCCTGGTTGGCCAGCTCTTTGTAGAACGGCACGTTGGAGTCGCCGTTCACGGTGGAGATCACCGCGGTCTTGCCGCCGGCGGAGAACTTCTTGATGTTGGCGACGATGGTCTGGTAGTCGCTGTGCCCGAACGGGGTGTAGACCTCTTCGATGTCCTTATCCGCGACGCCCTTGGAGTGCAGGAACGAGCGCAGGATCTTGTTGGTGGTGCGCGGGTACACGTAGTCGGTGCCCAGCAGGAAGAAGCGCTTGGCCGCACCGCCTTCTTCGCTCATCAGGTACTCCACCGCCGGGATCGCCTGCTGGTTGGGCGCCGCGCCGGTATAGAACACGTTCGGCGACATCTCTTCGCCTTCGTATTGCACCGGGTAGAACAGCAGGCCGTTGAGTTCTTCGAACACCGGCAACACCGATTTGCGCGACACCGAAGTCCAGCAGCCGAACACCACGGCGACCTTGTCCTGGGTCAGCAACTGGCGGCCCTTCTCGGCGAACAGCGGCCAGTTGGACGCCGGGTCGACCACCACCGGTTCGAGCATCTTGCCGTTCACGCCGCCCTTGGCGTTGATCTCGTCGATGGTCATCAACGCCATGTCTTTCAGGGACGTCTCGGAAATCGCCATGGTGCCGGACAACGAATGCAGGATGCCGACCTTGATGGTCTCGGCGGCCTGGAGGGTCCAGCTCATGCCCATGGCGGCGATGGATGCCGACAGTGTGAAAGCCTTGATCAAGCTGCGACGTTTCATGGTGCGATCTCCGTGAACCCAAGTGTTGTTGTTGGACAGATGCAGGGACGATTGCAAAGGCTGTGCCCGGTCGCTCAGGGGGCAGGCGCCAGGGCGGTATCCCGGTGGGCCGGTGCAGTGATGCGCACTGAAACGGCGCTCGACGGGGCCGGCGGTGCAGGCGGGGCGTTATTTTGGTGCGAGGTGCCGGCTAACTATTTAGCACCTGCAAAACGCGCGCAGGGAGGATGGTAGATCCTTCGATTCTGTTACGAGGTGTCCTCATGGACGACAAACCACCGCGCGCGGAGCGTGCAGCTATCCCACAGGGGCATGCCAAGCTGGGCACGTTGACGCCGGCCTTTATCAGTGCGGACGATGTGGTCCGTTATATCCACGGGCGCATCGCCCAACCCTTGAAGCTGGAGCACGCCAGCGTCATTCTGCAGCGCTTATCCGACGGTCTTTACCTGGCCAGTGAGCCCATCTCCGATCGGCCCACGGTCTTCAATTTCAACCTGTTGCTGGATCGCGACCCGGTCACCGAGGACTTCATCGATCCAGAAGGTTTGCGCATCGTCGGCAGCTGGCATACCCACCCGAACATGACCGAGTGGGTAATGCAGCAGAACCCCAAGTGGTCGGCGAGCGAAGTGAAAGCCTTCCAGGGTTTTTTTTCCGAGCCGGACATCATCTTCCTCTTTCAGGATCGCCATAAGTTCAAAAGCGCCTACCTGTCGGGGCCCGACGGGACCTTGATCAAGTTCGAGCCTGATGACTCTACGGCGGGTGCCGAGTACGGGCGCTGGTTGCGCTACCGAGAAGGCGGATTTGATTCACCCCATGCCCACGCCGGAGACATGATCGGCTACTACAAGAAGTTGGCATCGCTTGGGCGCCTGAGCTTTTTGGCGTCCATTCCTGTCTGGGGGGATTCGGTAGGGGAGGTTCCCACGGGCTGGGAACCCTACAAGCCATTCAAGGCGCCGCCGCTGCCGTTGCCTTGCGGACCGGTGTTTGCCGACAAGGACCAGGCTCTGGCGCACGCCTGGTCGCGCATCCAGCGCAAGCCGACGGTCAAGCAGCGTGTGTTGATCCTGCAACGCGACGGCAACGAGGGCTACCTGGCTGGCGAGCCCGAGCTGATGGCCACGGTTGGCGATGCATTGCCCGTATTGCCCGCCGGCTGTCACCTGCATGGTATCTACTTCCACTCCCGGCCTTTGCCGGGGCAGTACCCAGACCAGGAAGCCTGGCTGTACAAGAACTTCGTCAGCCCCCTGGAGTTGGCGCAACATATCGCGCAATTCCGCCAGTACAGGCGGGGGCCGCAGCCCACGCTGGGGGGCTCGCTGTACATTCGTATGCGCGACGAAGCGATCCTGCGTTATCGCTTCTCGGGTTCGGCCGCCGAGTCCCAATTGTTCACCCAGGCGGCCGACGGCACAGTGACGGACAACGGCATCCAGGACAAGTTACACGAAGGCACGCTGCTGACCCGTGACGTTGTCCGGCAAGTGGCCAGGGCCGGTGAGCTGACGGTGGAAAAGACCAGCGTGTTATGGGATCGCAGCGGCGTGGTGGACGATACCTGGACGCCTTACTCGCGGTTCCCGTTGCCGGAATTGAGCTCGGCATTCCTGACCGCGGACGACGCTGCGCGCTATGCCCATGTGCAGATAGGGTGCCAGCGTGAGCATGTCCATGGCGGGATGATCCTCAAGCGGGCCGATGGCCGTTTCGTGGTGACCGAGCCGGTGCCGTCCGGGCCACGTCCGTTCGCTTTCACCGGGCTCTATCCGCTGGACCGCCAGAAAATGCCGATTATCCTGCATCCCGGCCACCAGTTGCATGGCCGCTACGGGTCGCGGACCGCCCTGTCGCTGACAGACCCGGCCATTGCGACCCAGCGCCAGTGGACCCGCCAGGAAACCGAGCTGAACGCCCAGATGTTCCTTCCCGACGATGTGGCCGACCTGTTGGCAACGGGGCAGGTGGGTTACTTGTCTGGCACCGAAGACTGCCTGCTGGCCCTGGCTCCTTCAATCACCACCCCGGCATGGCGCCAACAATGGTCCGCCGAGGCGGCGGGCAAGCAAAGCGCGATCAACCAAAAACTGGAGCAGGGCAAGCTCAAGCCGGCCGACGTGGTCCGCGCACTGGCCGAGTCCGGGACGCTGCGGATAGTGCTCGGCAATGCGCTCTGGGGGCCCGCCGATCCCGTCGAACTGGATTGGGGGCCGTGGGTGCGCTTGCTGACCTTCCAGCGTCCGCAGAGGGTCAGCCATGGGCCGATCTTCGCCAGCGCCGACGCGGCCGCCGACTACCTCTATCAACACCGCCCCCATTACCAGGGGGAAGATCATGTCAGCCGGTATTTTGCATTCATCCTCAAGCACCGGCTCAGGGAAGAGTATGTCGGCAGTGAGCTATTCCCTGTGACCCGGCAATCGGCGCTGTTTGCCCTTAATAAGCTGTATGGCGACGAGCTGCCTGACGATTTCGACTGCCATAGCCTCTATTACAGCAAACCGTGGATCGGCAACGGCAACGCCGGCTGGCTGCAACGCTTTTTCATCGAACCGGAAGACTTGAGCGAGGCGCTTTTCCAGGCCCGGGTCAATGCGCTGCGCCCGCCCCTCGGCGCGCCGGTGTACATCGCAGTGCCGGAGGGTGCCCTGCTGCGTTATCAGTCCCCCTCCAACCAAGGCTTGTTCGAGGCCAACAGTAGCGGCGACGATGCTGCGACTGTGCGGGCCAAGCTCACTATCGGCACCCTGGAACCCCTGCAATTTGCCCGTGATGTCGCCACTTCGGGGCGTCTGGACGTGATCCGCACAAGCGCGTGCTGGGACAGCTATGGCCAGGTGACGGGGCTGTGGACGCCCTACGAACATTTGGTGCGCCGCCGCCTGAGCCCGGCCTTCCTGTCGATGGACGACGCGGCACGTTATATACGCCGTCGCGTGCCGACCAGCATCGACCAGCCCTATGGCGGGCTTATCCTGCGGCGCGATGATGGCTGGTTCTTCGCCACCGAACCGTTAGGGGTGCCTGACGACAGCTTTGATCTGAAATGGATCTTTCCCGATGAGCTGACCACCCGTGGGGAACATCCCTTGCGTACGTCGCCGGTGGCCAGTTACTACGCGAGGCCGGTGGAGCAGTGGCCGTTCGTGCTGTCGCCTGAGCAGTCACAGGTGTACGGCAACATGTTTTCCACCCGTGCGCTGGCGCAAACCTTCTTGACCGAGCGGGCGCGCATGGCTCACTACTGGCTGGCCGCCGATGGTGCATTGCTGCGCTTGAAAAGCCGTCCTGACGAAAAAGCCCCGTTGGTGACTCAGGCCGACCTGGTCACGCGCCCGCGCAATCTCCATGACTGGTTCAACGGCAAGCTTGAACGCCTGGTACGAGAAGGCAGGTTGACCCCCACCGAATACGTCAACCGTGTCGCCATGACCTTCGACTTACAGGTCGTGCAAGGCAGTACGCTGTGGGGCGACGAAGGCGCGGTGCGCAGTTGGCGCCCCCATGCAGCGGCGACGTCGACCGATGACGCCTATGTGAGGGCGCGTCACGACCCTGCGTGCAGCCCGGTGCATGCCCAGGCCGATGACGCCGCACGCTACGCCCACGAGCTTGTCGGTGCGCGCACCGAATTCCAGTTCGGTTATGTGCTGGAGTCAACCAGCAACGGGCATTTCATCGCGACGTTGCCGGTCGAGGACGGGGGCTCCAGCCTGGCCCACCGTCGAGTATTCAGTGATGCCGGTTATCCGTATCGCTACAAATTGGCCGGCCTTTACCTGTGTGCGCAGTCATCGTCCGATGTTGCTCCCGGCAGTCCGTCGCGGGCGGGCGACAGTGTCTATCAGGGTTTGTTCTCGCCGTCCCGGCTGATCGAAGCGATGTACCAAGTGCACGCGGTGCAAGGCCGTGACGCGCTGCCTCTGTACCTGTCTTGCGCGGACGGTGCGCTGCTGCGGTTTGTGGTGCGCGACCCGCGCTTTACCGCGTACGGCGATGACCTCAAGTTGCGCCTGCGGCTGCTCAGCCCGCGCGACTTCATCCGGCGCATGGCGGCAGCGGGCGATTTGCATATCCTGGTGCCCAGCGAAAATTGGCCGGGCGCCGGTAAAGTGGATGCGCTGTGGCAACCGGGGCGTTCCCGTGGCGCCGAACCTTTCGGCAGCCGCTGGGCGCTGGGGCCGATTCATGCGCACGGGGACGACGCGGCGGGATTCGTGCATCAACACGCGGGGCGTTTTACCGGCCAGCAAGCGATCAGCGCGTTGCTGGAAAGCAATGGGGCAATGGGCAAGCACGCAGCGGTGCTGGCGTCGCCGGACAGCGGTTTTCCATCGGCAGTAGCTCCCGTGTTGTTCGTGAAGCAGCCTTGGCCCGAGGGCTGGCAAGTCTGGGCGGCGCACCTGCTGTTCCACGCCGGGTTGGATCAGCCGCTGCTTGGGGGCGAGCGCTCGTATGGCGAATACTTCGTCAGTTTTCGTGAATTGGCGTTCTACATTCACACGCTCAAGCAGCAAGGGCTGGCTATCAACGGCTTTTACCTGACGGCTCGGGACGGTGCCTTACTCAGCTATACGCCGCACTTCGACCAGGCGGAATACAAGCTGCTGACGACCACCGGCAAGTGGACCGCTGAGGGTGGCTACACGGCGTCCGCGCCCGTACCCTCCCAAGTGATTGGTGAGCTGGCGCGCAGGGGGCGGGTGCGGGTGTTGCACCGCGGTGAGTTCTGGACCCAGCGCGGTGTGTTGCGTGGCGACCTGAAACTACCTGGCGGGCCCACCCAGCGTCCATTGCGGAATGAACTGTGAGTCCCTCAGTGCCGACGCATCAGGCCGATGAAAAACAACCCGCCGATGGCCGCCGTGGCGACACCAATGGGCAGGTCTTCAGGGGCGATCAGCGTGCGGGCGGCCACGTCGACCCAGACCAGGAACAGACTGCCCAGCAGCACGCAGATCGGCAGCAGGCGGCGATGCTCGGCACCGACGAGACGCCGGGCGATGTGCGGCACCATCAGCCCTACAAAACCGATGGAGCCGCTGATGGAGACCAGCACACCGGTCATCAATGAGGCCACCAGGAACACCTTCAGCCGCACGGTGCGGGCGTTCAGGCCGAGGGTCACGGCGGTCTGTTCGCCGGCCATCAGCGCGTTCAACGGGCGTGCCATGCCCAGCAGCACCAGAAGTCCCAGCAGTACCGTCAGCGCCGGAATCGCCAGCAGCTCCCAGCGCGCCAGGCCGAGGCCGCCGAGCATCCAGAACATCACCGCCGAGGCGGCGCGATGGTCGCCCATGAACAGCAGCAGATTGGCCGCCGCCATCATCACAAAGGACACCGCCACACCGCACAGCAACAGACGATCGCTTTCCAGGCGACCGTTGCGACTGGCCACGGCCAACACCACCAGCATGCTCGCCAATGCCCCGACAAACGCGGCGATGGGCAAGGTCAGCAGGCCGATGACTTCGCCCACATGCAGCACCACGATCACCGCGCCCAGGGTGGCGCCGGACGTGACACCAAGCAGGTGCGGATCGGCCAGCGGGTTGCGCGTGACCGCCTGCAACACCGCGCCGATCAACGCCAGCCCGGCGCCCACCAGCGCGCCGAGCAGCATGCGCGGTACACGGATCAGCCACACGATATGTTCCTGCCCGGCCGGCCAATTCGCTTGACCGATGCCGAGCGCTTTGTACAGCAGGATGCGCCACACGACGTCCACTGGCACCCGTGCCGGGCCGAAGCCCAGCGAGAGCACGCAGGAGACCAGCAGCACCGCGCCAAGCGCGGCGAGCAGCAGCCCATAGCGACGGGTGATCATTCGCCGTGGAACCCCTTGGCCAGGGTTTCCACCGCCAGCACGTTGTCGATACCCGGCGTGGCCTGCACGTAAGGGATCACGATAAAGCGCTGGTTGCGGATCGCATCCACCGCTTGCAGCGCCGGGTTGTTGAGCAGGAATTGCTCCTTCTGCTCGGCAGTGACTTCGCTGTAGTCGACGATCACGATCACCTGCGGGTTGCGCTCCACCACGGTCTCCCAGTTGACCCGGGTCCAACTGGCGTCGATGTCATCGAGAATGTTGCGCCCGCCCGCCGCGTCGATCAGCGCCTGGGGCATGCCCAGGCGGCCGGAGGTCATGGCGCGGTCTTCACCGCTGTCGTAGAGGAACACCCGGGGCTTGTCGGCGGGCAGGTCCTGTTGCACCTCGGCGACCTGCGCCTGCATCTGCGCGATCAAGGCATTGGCGCGTTCCTGCACATCGAAAATCCTGCCCAGGTTGCGCAGGTCGTTATAGGTGTCTTCCAGGGTCGCGGCCGGGCGCTTCATCACGAAGGCGCAGGATTCGGTCAGCTCATACACGTTGATGCCCAAGGGTTGCAGCGTGTTTGGCGTGAGGTCGCCGCCCACGCGCATGCCGTAGTCCCAGCCGGCGAAGAAGAAATCCACATTGGCGTTGAGCAGGGTTTCCACCGAGGGATACTTGCTCGCCAGCTCCGGCAGGCCGTCGAGCAGCCCGGCCATTTCCGGCGTGACCGACTTCCAGCCGGTAACGCCGCTGTAACCGGCCATGCTCGGCTTGAGGCCGAGGGCGAGCATCATCTGGGTCATGTTGATGTCGTGGCTGACCGCGTGTTTCGGCGCTTCCTGGAAGGTCACGTCGCGGTTGCAGCTCTTGATGGTCACCGGGTAGTGGGTCGCTTCGGCGAGTGCCCCGGTGGCATTGAACAACAAGGTAGTGGCAAGCAGCGAACGCAGGATCATGGTTGGGTTATCCAGGTGATTCGGGGGTAGCCGGACAGCGGGTGGGGATCGATCAACGCTTCGACGCCAAACACATCGCGCAGCAGTTCGCGGGTCAGCACCTCATGGGGCGTGCCGCTGGCGACGATGCGCCCGTGGTTGATCACATACAGGCGATCGCAGAAGGCGGCGGCCAGGTTGAGGTCGTGAATGCTCGCCAGGGTGCCGATGTGCAGGCGCTTGACCAGCCGCAGCAGCTCCAGTTGGTAGCGCGGGTCGAGGTGGTTGGTCGGCTCGTCGAGGATCAGCAATTGCGGTTGCTGGGCCAGGGCGCGGGCCAGGATCACACGTTGCTTTTCACCCCCGGACAGGGTGGCGAAAGCGTGATCCTCGAAGCCGTGCATGCCGACTGACGCCAGTACCTGGTGGATCAACTGCCGGTCGTGCAGCGTGTCGCCGTCGAACAGGCCCTTGTGCGGCGTACGGCCCATGGCGACCACTTCATCGACGCGCAGGCCGAACGCATCCGGGAACTCCTGCAGCACCACGGCAATGCGTTGCGCGCACCATTTCGAACTCTGTTTCCACACGTTCTGATGGTCGAGCAACACGTCGCCGCACGCCGGTTTGCTGAACCGGTAGGCGCAGCGCAACAGGCTGGTCTTGCCGCTGCCGTTAGGCCCGATCAGGCCGACGAACTCTCCCGCACCGACTTGCAGGCTGGCGTCACGCAGTTGGAACTGGTGATGACAATGGTCATGCCCCGGCGGGGTCCAGGCCAGGTCGCTGAGGGTGAGTGCGGTCATCAGAAGGTGTAGTCCGCCGTGACAAAGAACGAGCGTGGTTCGCCGAGGATCCACTGCTGGCCGTCGTTGTATTGGCTGACGGCGTAGGTGCGGTCGAACAGGTTGTTCAACTGCAGGCCCAGGGTGGTGTTGCGCAGGGCTTTCCACGACACGGTGGCATCGACCACGGTGTAGCTGGGCAACTCATTCTGGTTGGCCATGTCGGCATAACGTGCATCCACATAACGCACACCGGCACCGGCGCGGATATCGTCGGTCACCGCCTTGCTCAGCCACAGGTTGGCGGTGCGACGTGGGACGTCCACCGGGCGGTTGCCGTCGCGGGACACCTGCACGCCGTTGACGTCCTGTTTGAAGTCGTCGTACTGCGCATGCACGATGGCCGCGTTGGCTTGCAGTTGCCAGGCGTGGGGCAGTTGCAGGTCGAGGCTGGCTTCCAGGCCACGGGAGGATTGCTGGCCGACTTGCTGCTGCAGGCTCGGGTTGCCCGGCACGTCGGTGAGCAGTTTCTTTTTGACGATGTGATACGCCGCCAACGTCCATTCGCCGCGCTGGTCCCAGAAGGCCTGTTTGATGCCGATCTCGGTCTGCCTGGCCGTGGACAGGTCGAACTGCTGCTGGCCCGGGCTCAGGGAAATCAGGCCACCGACGCCGTCGGTGCTGGTGGCGTACTGGCCATAGACCGAGGTGTCGGGCGTGATCGCGTAGACCAGGCCCGCCTTCCAGTTATTGCCGGTAAGGGTCTTGTCGGACTGGCTGCCGGTGCGCAGGTCATCACGGTCGATGTGCGCGTAGTCGCGGCGGATGCCGGTGATCAGCGACAGTTGGTCGGTGAGCTGCAGGCGGTTTTCCGCGAAGCCGGCGACGGTTTTGGTGGTGCTGGCGAACAGCGGCTTGAAAGGGTCGTTGCTGGCGAACTGGCCCGGCGCGGGGTGGTTCACGTCGATGGGTTGGCCGCTGGCAAACGTGTCGGTAAACGGCGAGTTACTGGCCAGGCGGAAGCGGATACGGTTGTATTCCACGCCGGTCACGGTCTGGCTGTCGAGGCCGAACAGGCTGTGCTTGAAGGTGAAGGTCTGGCGGTCGCCCACCTGTTCCTGGTTGTGCTTGATGCCATAGTTGCCGCTGCGGGTCAGTTGGCCGCCGATGAAGTTGTAGTTCTCCGCGTTCTGCCAGCGACGCTGGTTTTTCAGGTAATACAGCTCGTTGGTGGCGCTGACGCTGTCGTTGATCTGCCACTCGCTGGTCAGGCGCGTCCACTGGTCGTTGTAGTGCTGGGTGTCGTTGCTGACGTTGTAGTTCTTGTCGCGCAGGCCCTTGTGCAACTGGCCGTTGATCAGCGGTGTGCCGAAGTAGTTCTGCGGGCGCTGGTCGCCGTAGTCGCTGGCGAAAGTGAAGCTCAGGTTGTCTGCCGCCCGCCAGCGCAGGGCACCGCTGACGAAGTCGCTGCTGGAGTCTCCGCGGTCGATGAATCCGTTGCTGCGCAGGCGATTGAGGTTCAGGCGGTAGCTCAGGGTGTCGGTCAGCGAGCCGCCGCTGTCCACGGCTTGTTGCTGGCGATCATACGAGCCGTAGCCGAGGCGGATGTGGTTTTCGATCTCGCCCTCGAAAGGCTTTTTCGGCACGGTGTTGATCACCGCACCGGTGGCGCCTTCGCCGTACAGCACCGAGGCCGGGCCGCGCAGTACGTCGACGCGCTCCAGCGACCAGGTGTCCACCGGGAAGGTCGAGGTGCCCATGCCCATGTACATGCGGTTGCCGTCATACAACTGCATCACCGAGCCCTGGCCGGTAAAACCCCGGGCCGACAACGAGGTGCCGCCATCGCCCGGCGTGCCGGTGCGGCTGATGCCGGTGGCGCGGGAAATCGCGTCCTGCACACTGGCGTCGCCGCGTTCGCGGATCTGCACGCCGGTCTGGCTCTCGACGCTGCCGGGGGTTTGCAGGGCGCTGAGGTTCAGGCGCGAGCCAGCGGTGGTCGGGGTCTTGAGGTCGACGTGGTCATCGTCCACGGCAGGTGCAGTGACGGGGCTGGCGGGCAGAGTCAGGGCCTGGGCGCTGGTATGCAGGGCGAGCAGGCACAGGCCGGACGCGAGGTACTTGTTCATCGGACGAAAAAGTCTTCTTGAAGGCAGTGCTCGCCGCTGGGCGCGGCGAGCTGGAGTAAGCAGAAAGTGTTATAAGTTAACACTTTCTGCGGCGTGGGCGAAAGCCCGCGTAAGACTACATAACGCCTCTATGTAGGGCATCTCGCCGACTTCATGTCGAACCTGAGGCAGATTCACGTTGTGCGAACAGCCGCGCCAACACCAGTCGGTCCAGCACCCACACCACGATCAACGACGCACCCACCAGCGGGAAAATGATCGCCAGCCCGAACATGATCACCATCGCGGTTTTCCATTTCGGCAGGTCGTGGCGCAGCGGCGGCACGCCCAGCCCGCCCACCGGACGACGTTTCCACCAGATCACCACGCCGCTGACCGCGCTCAGCAGGATCATCAGGCAGATCAGCAGCACGATCAGCTGATTGACCCAGCCGAACATCTTGCCTTCGTGCAGCATCACGCCGGTCTCGGTGGCGCGCGCCACCAGGTTGTAATGCTCCCAGCGCACATCGGCGAGAACCTTGCCGGTGTACTGGTCGACGTGCAGGGTAGCGTCGTTGCGTGGGTCGTTGGCGAACACTGCGACGGTGAACACACCTTCGGCGGTGGTGGGGAAGGTGATGCTGTAGCCGGGCTCGACGTGGCGTGCGTTGGCCAGGTCGACCACCTGTTGCAGGCGCACTTTGGGTGCAGCGGGAGCGGCGTGCATGGCGCCGTGGTTCATATGCTCGGCGTGGTCGCCGGACATCGGTATCGGCGTGTTCTCCATGGCCCAGGGCACGGTCTGTTGGCTGGCGGTATTGAGGCTGCGCGCCTGCTGGTCGGACTGCGGCACGTTGTTCCACATCGCCGCTGGAAAGCGATTCCACAGCTCGGCGTACTGCTTGCCCCAGAAGCCGGTCCAGGTCATGCCGCTGAGCAGCATCACCAGCAACAGCGAGGCGCCCCAGAAACCGGTGACCGCATGCAGGTCGCGCCAGAACACCCGGCCACGGGTGGTGAAGCGTGGCCATAGAACACCGGCTGATGACTTGCCGCGCGGCCACCACAGGTACAGGCCCGACACCACCAGCATAACGCCCCAACCGGCGGCGAGTTCTACAAGACGGTCGCCGACCGTGCCGATCATCAGCTCGCCGTGCAGGGCGCGGGCGATGGCTTGCAGGTTGTATTTGGCATCCTGCTCGCCGAGGACCGTGCCGCGATAGGGGTCGACAAAGACCGTCACTTCGCGGCCGTCCTGATGCGTCACGAATTGCGCGCTGCTGGTGGCGTCGGCGGGGGGCAGGTATTTGCTGATCGCGGCCTTGGGGTAGGCCGCCTGGGCGCGTTGCAGTTGCTCGTCGGCGCTCAGGGCGTGCGCGGCGCTCTGCACCTTGAGCAGGTCGCCGTACATCAGCGGGTCGAGCTGGGGTTTGAACAGGTAGATGATGCCGGTCAGGGCCAGCAGCACCATGAAAGGGGCGACGAAGAGCCCGGCGTAGAAGTGCCAGCGCCAGGCCAGGTTGTAGAAGGATATTTTTTGAGTGCTCATCATTGGGCTCCGCAAGGCTTTGAGTTTTTTGTGTCTGGTCGGCCGTCATCGGGGGCAAGCCCCCTCCCACATTTGATGGTGTTCACAACATCAAAAGTGTGGGAGGGCGCTTGCCCGCGATGCTCTTAGAAGCTCATGTCGACTTTGGTCCAGAGTGTTCGGCCTGGCTCCTTGATGGCTTGCGGGTCACTCGCCGGGTAGCCGAACCCGGCGTTGCCGGCCAGGTTCAGGTGTTCGGCATAGGCCTTGCCGAACAGGTTGTCGACGCCGGTGCTGACCTTGAAGTGCTTGTTGATGCGGTACGCCGCGTTCAGCGAGAACACGCCAAAGCCGCCGCTCTTGTCGTAGTCCTTGCCGACCACATTGCCTTTGTTCTGGTCGATGCGGTTCTGCGCCGCGACCACACGCCACAACGCACCGGCGCTCCAGTCGTCTTCGCTGTAGGTCAGGCCCAGGCGTGCATCCAGCGGTGGCATTTGCGGCAGCGCCTTGCCGTCGCTGCTGTTCTTGCCCCAGGCATAGGCGAGGGTGGCGTCGGCTTTCCAGTTACGGGTGAGCTTGTAGGCCGCGCCCAATTCGCCGCCCACGATGCGGGCGTCGACGTTGCGGGCCTGGGAGGTGGTGCCCGTCATGCCGGGCCTGTAGTCGAACAGGATGAAGTCCTGCACCCGGCCGATGTACCCCGAGGCCCAGGCTTCCAGATCGTCGGCTTTGTACTGCGCGCCGAAGTCGAGCTGGGTGGTTTTCTCCGGCTTCACGCCGTCGAAGGCATTCACCGAACCGACCGCGCCGGTGTTGGGGGAAAACAGCTCCCAGTAATCCGGGAAGCGCTCCGAGTGGCCCAGGCCGGCGTAGAGGGTGGTGGGGCTGTCGGCCAGGTCGTGTTCATAACGCACGAAGCCCGAGGGCAGGGTGTCGGCGCGGGTGTCGTCGGCGGTCGGGTTGGGGCGGGTCATCATCCCCGAGCCGCTGGTTTGGCGCAAATCCTTGGCCGAAGCGCGGTCCAGCCGCGCACCGGTGATCAGGCGATCGCGGTCGGCGGCGTACCAGGTCAGTTCGCCGAATAGGCCGTAGTTGTGGAAGTTGGCGTCCTCGACCCGGGGCAAGTCCTTGTAGGTGTCGATGCCCATGCTGCTGCGCTGGCGGTGTTCGTTGGTCTGCGCGTCCAGGCCGCCGATCAGTTGCACATCGGCCCAGCGCCAGGTGGCCTTGATACGTGCGCCGAGGGTGCGCCGGTCGACGTTGGACGCCATGGGCCCCGCCATCATGCCGGTGCCGGATGGCGTGCGCAGGCTGTAGTTGTCCATCACGTGGTCGGCGTAGTTGTAATAGACCTGGGCCTCGACCTTATCCAGCACCTCGCCGATATTGGACTTTTCAAAGCGCAGCCCCAGGCTCTCGCGAAGGAACTGCGAACCGTCCATACCGCGCCCGGCATAACGCGCCTCGCCATCGCCACGGCCGGCGGTGAGTTCCAGCAGGGTGTCGGCGTCGGGGGTGAAGCCGACCGCCACATCGCCATTCCATTTGTCATAGCGCGAGGCGACGGTGTCGTTGTTGCCGTCCTTGTAGTCATCGGCGTGGGCCTGGTTGCCGATCACCCGCACGTAGCCCAGCGGCCCGCCGGCAGCAGCGTCGACGACCTTGTCGAAGCGCCCGTTGGAACCGGCCAGCACGCTGGCGTTGAGACGTGTGCCGAGTTCGCCGAACTGCTCCGGCTCGCGCTCGAACAGAATGGTGCCGGCCGATGCGCCCGGGCCCCAGAGCACGGTTTGCGGGCCTTTGATCACGGTGAGCTTGTCGTAGGTCTCGGGCGAGATGTACGAGGTGGGGGCGTCCATGCGGCCGGGGCAGGCGCCGAGCATCATGCTGCCGTTGGTGAGGATGTTCAGGCGTGAGCCGAACATCCCGCGCAGCACCGGGTCGCCATTGGTGCCGCCATTGCGCACCAGGGCGAAGCCGGGGATGGTCTTGAGGTAGTCGCCGCCATCGCTGGCGGGCACCGGTTGGCGTGGGTCTTTGGGGTTGGTGATAACGGTCAGCGGTGAGCTGGGGGCGATCGCCGTGATCACGGTGGGCGTCAGCTCATGTTCGGCGTGTTCATCGGCCTGAGCGTGAGGGGCAAGCAGCGCGCCGCACAGGGCAGCGAGCACAGGGGTATATCCCATACGGGAGTCAGCAGGAAACCTGGACATGACACATTCCATCTAGCAATCGTAAACAACACGGCCAGCAGCCTGCGGCTGTCTGTCTAAAGTCGGCCGGTGTGAAGTAACGGTGTTAAGTGCTTACGAAGCGATTGGCGGCGCGCGGCTGCGGGCGCCGGGGAAGATGCTCTGCCGGGCATGGCCCAGGCGTGTGGCGGGGGTAAGGGCGCTGGCTGGCGGCGGGCTGCTCAGGGTGAAGATTGAAACGCCGCCGGGCAGGGCGGGGCAGCTATAGAGCAGGTCGCAATAGCCGCACTTGGACCAGAGGGCGTGGTGTTCGTCAGGCGCCTTGGGGTGATGGGAGGCGCCGTGGTCCATTGGCATGTCCATCGACATACCGGCGTGATGGTCCATCGGCATCGCTTGGGAAATCAGCGGACCGATAAAGATCATCAGCATGGCGAACAGGCTGATCCAACTGCCGCGCTTCATACGCGAATGTGGAGACAACCTGGCGCGAGGGGCGCCCATCGAGTGTCAGCCTATTGGGCGTGCTTGTGCTCGTGGGTGGTCATCGGCGGCACTTTCTGCACCGACACTTCTACCTCGACCTTGCCGGCTTTTTCGAAGGTGAGGGTCAGCGGGAATTGCTTGCCGTCGGCCAGCAGGCTGCGGTCCTTGAGGCCCAGCAGCATGACGTGATACGCCATGGGCGCGAAGGTCAGCTCGCCCTTGGCCGGTACGGCGACGCTGGGCACCTGCTGCATCTTCATCAGGTCGCCCTGCATTACATGCTCATGCAGCTCGGCCTTGTCTGCCACGGGGGTGTCGACACTGAGCAGGCGGTCCGGGCTTTCTCCGGTGTTGTGAATCACAAAGTACGCCGCGACGGTTGGCGCATTCGGTGGCAATTCCTGGGACCAGGGATCGCTGACCAGCAGGTCGCCGGCCTTGTAGTCATCGGCATTGGCAGCACTGAACACCGGCAGCAACAACGCAGCCAGAAGCAGGGAAGATTTGAGCATGGCAGTTCTCCAGAACGGTTCTAAACGCAGTTCACTTGCGAAGAAGATCAAACCGTTGGAGAGGCGCGGGGGTTGAGGCTTGGCCATTGCTGACACGGGGGCGGGCTGTGCGGCCGGGGCGGCGGCAAGCGCTGTGAAGTATTGAATTGGGTGAGATACAACTGCGGCACATGCCCCGGCAACGCCACCAACGGTGCCGAGCCCGAGCAACACCAGCAATGCTGCATGGTGGAATGATCGTCCTGCTGCGGCGCCGGGATCTCCAGCTTGCCCAGGGCGATGGTCTTGAGGCTTGCGCCATTTGAGGAACAGAAACTGCCCCACAGCAATTGCCGGACCGGGTCGCTGGACTGTTGCATTGCGCTGGCCATCGGCATGGCAAAGGCGTTGAACAGCACTGCAAGGCAGGCGATCCAGGCAATTGCAAAGCGTTGACGGGCCATGGCGGACAATCCGTAGGGTTAAACGATCAGGCGGGTATTTAGCCTGATCGGTAGGGATAAGTAAAAAGGGGCGGTGTGGTTTGGTGTCGCAGTGACGGGTTTGAGGATAGACGGTTAATCGAGTGGATGCCGATCTTCAAAGCTGCACAGTTCAAATGTGGGAGGGCTGGTGCAACGATTCACTTGCCACCGCTAGCGCCAGCCCAGCCAACAAACCAGTGGCTGACACACCGCCATCGGGGGCAAGCCCCCTCCCACATTTTGCCAGTGTTCGGCTATCGCTTGGTGTTGAGCCTGCGGGTTGCGCGAGCAATGTCGTCTCTCCCTATTTTGATCAAAGAACCATCGCCTGGGTCCTCTTCGATGCAGGCTTCGAGGAAAGCATCCATATCTTTTTGCGTTAGGAGATAGTCAGCGGCGTCGAAACGAGTGAATCCTGTCTTTCTGTCATGGAGGTATTGGGCCTTTTCCAGCCATTGGTTTAATCGCGCTGCTACTTCAGGTTCATCCGATTTCAGGGCTTCGGCTTCAACGCTGAGTGCGTCCGCAAACTCGGAATTTGCGATCATGTGTTCGCTAATCGTCTGTTCGGCAGGTCGAGTTGAGGGTGGCTTACAGATCTTGTCAGTAATGGCGAGCCCTCAGGGATGGACCCGTCCGGCTTTTCACCGTGTCCGATGGAATCAGCAGTGAAGACCTTTTGGTCAACCTCAGCGAAACCCTGGCCTCAGCCAATGCGCTGAGTTGTGACATTGCCTTCAACCTGGAAGGCGCGCCACGCGAAGCATTGCTCGGCGTCGCGCAGTTGATTGAGCTGGCGCAGTTGCTTGCGGAGCGTGTACACGATGCTGCCGGGCAAACGAAAAGCGCTGCATGATGATGCCGTTCTAAATGTGGGAGGGGGCTTGCCCCCGATGGCGATGGACCCGTCACAGATGTTTAGGCTGATACACCGTAATCGGGGCAAGCCCCCTTCCACACTGAATCGATGGTGTTTAGAGAGTGGCGATTGCCTGTAGTACCGCAGGCACAGTAGTGAATTCTCGATCTACCATCGCCAACACCGGCCGCTTCAACACCAGCACCGGCACCCCACGCTCCCGTGCCACCTCCAACTTCGGCTCCGTTGCCGTGCTCCCGCTGTTCTTGCTGATCAGCACATCAATGCCGCGCCGCTCGAACAACGCACGCTCATCCGCAATCAAAAACGGCCCGCGCGCGCCAATCACTTCACACCGCGCATTCCCCGGGTACACATCCAGCGCGCGCAGCGTCCAGAACTGCTCCGGCGGGATTTCATCCAGATGCTGCAACGGCTCGCGGCCCAAGGTGAACAGCGGGCGTTTGAAGGGCTTCAACGCTTCAATCAACGAAGCCCAATCACTGACCTCACGCCAGTCATCCCCCGTTTGCGGCTGCCACGCCGGTCGGCGCAATGCCCAGCAAGGCACGCCGCACGCGCGCGCGGCTTCGGCGGCATTGCGGCTGATCTGCGCGGCATATGGATGGGTCGCGTCGACAATCAGCCCAATCCCTTCATCCCGAACAAATCGCGCCAAGCCCTCGGCACCACCATAACCACCGACCCGCACCTGGCAGGTCAGGTCGGTGGGAACGCGCCCAACCCCGGCCAGGCTGTAGATAGGTTCCGGGCCCAGCGTACGAGCAATGGCCAGCGCTTCAGTCACGCCACCCAACAGCAGGATGCGTTTCATAGCGGCTTGACCACTTCCAGCAAGGTAATCGGCAACGCCTGGCGCCACGTATCGAATTCCCCCAACGGCTGCGCCTGCGCCACGTGGATGCGCGTCAGTTCGCCGCCATGCTGGGCACGCCAGTTCATCAGGGTCATTTCGCTTTGCAGGGTCACGGCATTGGCCACCAGCCGACCACCGGGGCGCAGGTGTTGCCAGCAGGTATCGAGCACGCCGTTGCGGGTGACGCCGCCGCCGATGAAGATGGCGTCCGGGGCTTCCAGGCCGCTCAACGCCTCGGGCGCCTTGCCGCGAACCAGTTGCAGCCCGGGCACGCCAAGGGCGTCGCGGTTGTGTTCGATCAGGCCTTGGCGACCTTCATCGGCTTCAATCGCCAACGCGCGGCAGCTCGGGTGCGCACGCATCCACTCGATACCGATGGAACCGCTGCCCGCGCCCACGTCCCACAGCAATTCACCGGGCATGGGGGCGAGGCGGGCGAGGGTCATGGCGCGCACATCGCGCTTGGTCAGTTGGCCGTCGTGCTTGAAGGCTGAGTCGGGCAGGCCTGCCAGGCGCGACAGGCGCGGTGTTGCCCCAGAGGCGACGCAGTCGATGGCGAGCAGATTCAAATCGGCGACGCAGGCGTGCTGCCACTCATCCGCCAAACCTTCGATACGCCGCTCATCCGGGCCGCCCAAGTGCTCGAACACGCTCAACCGGCTCTGGCCGAAACCGGACTGCGCCAATAACGAGGCAATCAAGCCAGGACTGCGACCGTCATTGCTCAGCACCAACAAGCGCACGCCACTGGCCAGGTGCGCGTTGATCGCGGCCAACGGTCGGGCCACCACGGACAACGTCACCACGTCCTGCAACGGCCAGCCCAACCGCGCCGCCGCCAGGGACACCGACGAGGGCGCCGGTAAAATCAGCAACTCTTCAGCGGGCACTTGCCGTGCCAGGCTGGCCCCCACGCCATAGAACATCGGATCGCCGCTGGCGAGCACGCACACCGGCTCGCCGCGCCGCGCCAGCACCGGTTCCAGGGAAAACGGGCTCGGCCACACCTGGCGCTCGCCTCGGATACACACCGGCAACAGGTCCAACTGGCGCTGGCCGCCTATAATCCGCGTGGCGTGCAACAGGGCATGCCGGGCGTTCCTGCCCAGTCCCTTGAAGCCGTCTTCTCCGATGCCTACAACCGTCAGCCAGGGCGACATATGAATTCCTTGAACGACATCCGACGGGCAGGCTTTTCATGCCGCCGGACAAAGCAGGCATAATACCGCGCCTTTACCCACCAACCGGTAGCCCCGTGAACCCAACGCCCGCTGTGAATACCTTGCGCCCCTCGGCTTGTCCGGGGTTGCTGCGCATTGTCCAGGCGTTGGACGGCGGCATTTGCCGGATCAAGTTGGCCGGTGGTTCGATCAGCGCTACACAAGCCCATGCCGTGGCGGACGCGGCCCAGGCCCATGCGGGCGGGGTGATTGAGGCGACCAACCGGGCCAACCTGCAGATTCGCGGGATCGGTGCCCAAGAGCAGGCATTGATCGCCCTGCTACTGGCCGCAGGCCTGGGTCCCGACAACGCCGCCGGCGACGATGTACGCAACCTGATGCTCAGCCCCAGCGCCGGGATCGACCCGCAGATGCTGTTCGACACCCGCCCGTTGGCTGAGCAGATGCTCGCCACCCTGCAAAACCATCCCCGTTTCCATGAACTGTCGGCCAAGTTCGCCGTACAACTGGATGGCGGCGAAGCCCTGGCGATGCTCGAACATCACCACGACCTGTGGCTGTCGGCCTTTATCCGCAATGGCCAGACGCTCCTCGCCTTTGGCCTGGCCGGTTGCCCGGGGCTGGATGCGCCGCTGGCCGCCGTGCCGCTCGAGCAGGGTCATGCGCTGGTGGTGGCCGTGCTGGAGGCGTTCCTCGAACTGGCCGGCCCGGAACAAACCCGCATGCGGCATTTGGCTGTGGATAACTTGCTGGGGCATCTGCGCCTGCCATTGCTGTCGGCTGAAGGCTTCAAACGCCCGCCCAGCGGGGCTTTGCTGCACCTCGGCACTTATCCACAGGTTCAAAGGAATCAGTTCTACGTCGCCGTCATCGCACCCTTGGGGCGCCTGGACGCGACGATGCTCAAAGGCGCCGCACACCTGGCCAGTGAGTACGGCGACGGCACCTTGCGCTTCACCCCTTGGCAAGGCGTGCTGTTGCCCAACATCGAAAAACCGCACGCCGTGACCGAGCGCCTGGCGCAACTGGGCTTCCTTTGCTCCATCGACCAACCCCTGGCGCGCATGACCGCCTGCACGGGTTCCAGCGGTTGCGGCAAGGCCCTGGCCGACACCAAGGCTGACGCCGTGCAACTGGCTGCGCTGAACCCCGGCCATGACGTGCACCTGTCCGGCTGCCCCCGTTCCTGTGCCGCCGCGCATGTCGCGCCGGTCACCTTGCTGGCGGTGAGCCCCGGCCACTACGACCTCTATTTCCGCGAGGCAGCCCAGCCCGGTTTCGGCCGGCTGCACGCGCGCACCCTTTCCATTGAAGCGGCGGGCGCCCTGTTGCGCGCTCGTCCACGGAGCAACACCGATGATTGATTACATCCGCGACGGTCAGGAGATCTATCGCAACTCCTTCGCCATTATTCGCGCGGAAGCCAGGTTGGAGCGCATTCCGGCCGACCTGGAGAAACTCGCGGTGCGGGTGATTCATGCGTGCGGCATGGTCGAGGCCATCGACGGCCTGCAGTTTTCCGAAGGCGCGGGCAAGGCCGGGCGCGATGCGTTGGCCGCTGGCGCGCCGATCCTGTGTGATGCGCGGATGGTCTCCGAGGGTGTGACCCGTGCGCGCCTGCCGGCCAATAACCCGGTGATCTGCACCCTGCGCGACGACAGCGTGCCGGAGCTGGCGCGTGAACTGGGCAACACCCGTTCCGCCGCCGCGCTGGAGCTGTGGCGCCCGCATCTGGAAGGCAGCGTAGTAGTGATCGGCAATGCGCCGACCGCGTTGTTCTACCTGCTGGAAATGCTCGATGCCGGTGCGCCTAAACCTGCCTTGATCCTTGGCTTTCCGGTCGGGTTTGTCGGCGCCGCCGAATCCAAGGCGATGCTGGCGGCGGACAGCCGTGGCGTGCCGTTCGTGATCATGCAGGGCCGCCTGGGCGGCAGTGCGATGGCCGCCGCTGCGGTGAATGCCCTGGCCACGGAGGTCGAATAATGCCGGCACGCGGACGTTTGATCGGCCTGGGCGTAGGCCCCGGCGACCCGGAACTGATCACCCTCAAGGCCCTGCGCCTGCTGCGCGAATCGCCGGTGGTGGCGTACTTCGTGGCCAAGGGCAAGAAGGGCAATGCCTTCGGCATCATCGAAGATCACCTGGTGCCGCAACAGACCTTGATGCCGCTGGTGTACCCGGTGACCACCGAGGTACTGCCGGCGCCGATGTCCTATGAGCAGGTGATCAGCGATTTCTACGACGCTGCCAGTGTCGACGTTGCCGCGCACCTGGATGCCGGTCGCGATGTGGCGGTGATCTGCGAAGGCGACCCGTTCTTCTACGGTTCCTACATGTATCTGCATGACCGACTTGCCGAACGCTACGAAGCGCAAGTCATCCCCGGCGTGTGCTCGATGCTCGGCGGCGCCTCGGTGTTGGGGGCGCCGCTGGTGTATCGCAACCAGAGCCTGTCGGTGCTTTCGGGCGTGTTGCCCCATGAAGACCTGAAGCGCCGCCTGGCCGACGCCGACGCGGCGGTGATCATGAAGCTGGGGCGCAACTTCCCGAAAGTGCGCCTGGTGCTCGAAGAACTCGGCCTGGCCGAGCGTGCCCTCTATGTGGAGCGCGCCACCATGGCCAACCAGAAGATCGTGCCGCTGGATCAGGTCGACCCGGCGTCTTCGCCCTATTTCTCGCTGATCATCGTGCCGGGTGAAAGGTGGCAAGGTTGATGAACCCGGCGATTGTCATTCTGGGCCAGGGCAGCCTGGCCACTGCGCGCAGGATCCAACAGGTTTATCCCGAGGCGCTGATCCACGGTCTTGCCGGACGCGTTGAAGGTGCTGACCAGGCCTATAGCGAGTTCGGCACGACCCTGCGCCAGTTGTACCAGCAAGGCACGCCGCTGATTGCGCTGTGCGCGGCCGGTATCGTGATCCGCACCCTGGCGCCGCTGCTGCTGGAAAAAGGCGAAGAGCCGGCCGTGCTGGCCGTGGCTGAAGACGGCAGCGCCGTAGTGCCGTTGCTGGGGGGCCTTGGCGGTGTAAACGTCATGGCGCGCGAAATTGCTGCCGCGTTGAACGTGGCCGCTGCGATCACCACCAGTGGCGAACTGCGTTTTGGCACCTGCCTGCTCAACCCGCCGCAGGGCTATGAGCTGGCCGACCTGGAGTTGGGCAAGCGTTTCGTTTCCGACTTGCTGGCCGGTGAAAACGTGCGCATCGAAGGCGCAGCGCCTTGGCTGGACCAGGCCAACTTGCCGCAGGACCCACAAGCGCGCCTGGCGATTCATGTCGGCAGTGCCGAGCGCCAACCCACCGCCAATGAATTGCTGATCTACCCGAAGACCGTCAGTGTGACCTGCAAACCCGGCGCGCAATTGGCCGAGCGTGTACGCACGGCGTTGCATGAAGCGGGTCTGGCCGTGCAATCCCTGGCGTGCCTGCTGGCCAGCGAAACGCAGATGGCCGAAGCGTCGCTGCATGAGGCGGCGTTGGCGCTGGGTGTGCCGTTGCGTTTTACCAGCGTTTGCCAGGACGCCGATATCGTGGTCAGCGTGGCTGAACAGCCGCTGGAGTTGTCGCAGATCGGTCGTGTTCGTGGCCGCCTTGCCGTGATCGGCCTCGGCCCCGGTGCCGCCGAGTTGATGGTGCCTGCGGTGAAGGCTGAGTTGGCGCGTTGCACCGATGTGCTGGGTTACGAAACCTATGTGCGCATGGCCGGCCCGTTCCGCGATGATCAAGTGCAACACTGCACCGATAACCGCGAAGAAATGCAGCGGGCCCGCCACGCCTTCGAGCTGGCGGCCCAAGGTCGCTCGGTGGTGGTGGTGTCCTCCGGTGACCCGGGTGTGTTCGCTATGGCGGCTGCGGTGATCGAGGCGCTGCACGAATCCAGCGATCCGGCCTGGCATCAGGTCGACCTGGAAATCCTGCCCGGGGTCTCGGCCAGCCTGGCCACTGCCGCCCAGGCGGGCGCACCGCTGGGCCATGACTTCTGCGTGATGTCGCTGTCGGATAACCTCAAACCCTGGTCGATCATCGAAAAACGCCTGGACCTCGCGTCCCAGGCCGACCTGGCCTTGGCGTTCTACAACCCGATCTCGCGTGCGCGGCCGTGGCAACTGGGGCGTGCCCTGGAAATCATCGCCCTGCATCGCACGCCGCAAACGCCGGTGGTGCTGGGCCGCGATATCGGTCGCCCGGGGCAGACCCTGCGTGTCACCACGCTGGGGCAACTGACGCCGGATCAAGTGGACATGCGCACCATGGTGTTGATCGGCTCGTCTACCACCTGCGCATTTCCCCGTGCCGGTGGTGGCGAATGGGTCTACACACCTCGCTGGTACGGTGAAAAACCCGCTTCCTGAAAACGGTCTGTCGGTTGCCTGAAAGCGCCGAATAACCCAGGGATTTTTCTGGCGTTATTCGGCGTTTTTTCTTTTTTTTACAACGAAATATGGAGGCAAGCCGGTCATGCCGCATTATTGCTGGGCGTTACGGTTTAACGCGTTGCGCCAAGGGATGTTTATCGCCTGGAAAGCCCATCGGCCGGTGAACTAGGGTGGACACAAGCCCCACGTTGGGGTGCTTGTGGAGAATCAAAATGGAGCGACATCACAGACGGATCAACACTACAAAAAGGCGCAAGTTGATTGCCGCCTACACATTACCGGGCGCGTCAGGCAAGCACGCAGCTGTACCGCTGGACACCGAAGATGACTTCAACGCAGCCGTGGTCAACAACGGCGTGATTTCGTTTGCCGAAGGCCTGTCGGGTCTGAAGCGAGAATATGTCCGTAAGAGTTATTTACTGGCCAGCAGTTACGTCAGCGATGTATTGAAAATACACCGCGGTACCGAGGACTGGTACGACGAATTCATCAAGGTGATGGTCAGCCTGGGATGGCTCCCGGTGCGCAGCAGCTTCGAGCGGGTCTCACGTTCGGGCAAGGGGCTGACCGTGCAGCTGGCGGCGCTGAATCTTATTGCCACGCTGTTGGCTTCCACGTCCTTGTCCGCACCGCTGCTGGGCATGC
This sequence comes from Pseudomonas extremorientalis, assembly GCF_024584605.1. NCBI lineage: Bacteria > Pseudomonadati > Pseudomonadota > Gammaproteobacteria > Pseudomonadales > Pseudomonadaceae > Pseudomonas > Pseudomonas extremorientalis. The sequence continues at coordinate 756,441 of NZ_CP089519.1, forward strand.
TGCCGAAACTGGCGGCCGATGCATTGGAGGCGTTGAAGCAGACGCCGGCGTCTTTTGAATTGTTCAAACGCAACAGCTCGGTGCACCAGGGCGGTGATTTCGGCCTGGCCTCTTGTGCCGAAATCGATGGCGAATTGACGATGGTGCTGGTGACCTACAGCACTCACGGCGTGAGCAAACAGACAGGGCTGCCCTTCCTGGAGTGGGACAGCTCCTCGTTCGAGGCCTTCAGCGGGCAGACGTGCCTGGTGCTCAATACCTCGGTGATCAATGAAAAGACGATCCAACTGATGCGCGAGAGCGCGGGGGACAAGGTACAACTGGCAATTGCCAAATACCGGATCTAGGGCACCAGGTAGCCGCGCACGCCGGTAAAGATGATTTGTGCGGCCAGGGCACACACGAACAATCCCATCAACCGACTGACAATCTGCAAGCCCTGGTCACCGAGGATGCGTTCGATACGGTTGGACAGGTACAGCACCACGCCCACCGTGAGGCTGGCCAGGGCGATGCTGAGGATGGCGGTGAGCTTGTCATCCCAGTGCGGTTGGCTGACGCCCATCACCAGCAGCGCACCGATGGTGCCGGGGCCGACCGTGAGGGGGATGGTCAGCGGCACGATGGTCACATCCTGCTGCACGTTGTCGGTCTGTACGGCCGACTTGCCCTGGGCCATGCCCAGGGCGGAAATGAACAGCACACTGCCGGCGCCGATGCGGAAGGCGTCGACGGTGATGCCGAACACACTGAAAATCACCCGGCCGAACAGGTAGAGCAACACGCTCGAGACCAGGGTCGCCAGCGCCACCTTCCACGCCAGGCGCCGCCGCTCTTTGCTGGAATAACCACGAGTCAGGCTGATAAAGCAGGACAGCACGAAGAACGGGCTGTAGAGCACCAGCATTTTCAGGTAGACGCTGAATAACACGTGGAGCATGGGGGGCGGCTCGCAGGAGGAAAGTGTGGAGAGTCTATCAGGCGAAAGAGATCAAAGGCGGGAGGGGCGGTGCGACGATTCGACTTGCCCCTCCCGCATTTGACTGCATTTCAAGTTCAGGAAGGTGCGTGTTCTGGGCGCTGTTGCCGCTGGGCGACCCAGAATTCCACCAGCTCGCGCAACTGCGACAACTCCACCGGCTTGGCCATATGCCCATCCATCCCGGCCTGGCGCGCACGTTCCTTGTGCTCCGACAGAATGTGCGCGGTCAACGCCACCACCGGCGTGCGGATGCGCTGGTGGCTGACTTCCCACGCGCGCAGTTGCTGGGTCGCCGAGAAACCATCGAGGATCGGCATTTCACAGTCCATCAACACCAGGTCATAACGCTGGGCCTTCATCGCCTCCAGCGCTTCCTCGCCGTTGCTGGCGGTGTCCGGGTCGAGGTTGAGCTTGCCGAGCATGCCGCGGATCACCTTGGTGGAGATGCTGTTGTCTTCGGCTACCAGGATGCGGAAATCCGCCGGCACGGTGATGGCGGCCGGAGTGCTGAGGACCGGACGTGGCGGCACGTTGCCTTTGCTGCGCTGGGTCAGTTCGTCGGCCAGGGTGGTCTTGAGCGTATAGCCGGCCACCGGTTTGGCGAGGATGCGCTTGATCCCGCAATTGCGCGCAATGATCTTGCTCGGCGCGTTGCTGATGCCGGTAAGCATGATCAGCAGGATGTCGTGGTTCAGGCTCGGGTCTTCCTTGATCTTCGCCGCCAGTTGCATGCCGGTCATGCCGGGCATGTTCTGGTCCAGCAGCACCACGTCGAAGTAGTCGCGCAGGTGCGCCTTGGTGCGCAGCAATGCCAGGGCTTCCTTGCCCGAGGGCACGGCGCTGACGTTGAGGCCCCAGGCGGAACATTGTTGCACCAGCACTTTGCGGCAGGTGTCGTTGTCGTCCACCACTAGCACGCGCGCGCCTTTGAGCGGGCCGTCGAGGTCGGAGGTCGGGTGTTCCAGGCGCTCCGGGTCCAGCGGCAGGGTCAGCCACAGGGTGCTGCCCTGGTGGCTGCCGCTCTTGATGCCGAACTCGCCGTTCATCAACAGGATCAACTGGCGGGCGATGACCAGGCCCAGGTGGCCATTCAGCCGGGTGGCCGAGAAGAAATTCTTGCTGTGCAGCTCACTGTGCAGCAGGGCGTCACGCTCTGAGGCTTCCATGGGCAGGCCGCTGTCCTGCACGGCAATGCGCAGGCGTGGCTTGGTGCTGCGGTCGTCCAGGGCCACCACGATCAACACTTCGCCTTCGTCGGTCTTTTGCAGGGCGTTTTCCAGCAGGCTCAACATGGCCTGGCGCAGGCGCGTCGGGTCGCCGCTGATCACGCGGGGCACCTGGGGCTGGATAAAGCTGATCAGTTCGACATTCTGCTGTTCGGCCTTGGCGCGGAAGATACTCAGGCAGTCTTCGATCAGCGCATTGAGGTCGAATTGCACATCGTCCAGTTCGATCTGGCCGGATTCGAGCTTGGAGATATCGAGGATTTCATTGATCAGCGTAAGCAGTTCGTTGCCGGCGCTGTGGATGGTCTGCACGTAGTCGCGCTGTTTCACCGACAGCGGCGTACCCAACAGCAGTTCGGTCATGCCCAGCACACCGTTCATGGGGGTGCGGATTTCGTGGCTGATCTTGGCCAGGAACTCGGCCTTGGCCGCGATTTCGGCATTGCTCGCCGCCAGGTCGCGGCTGAGGCTGAAACGCGCCTCGACAATCGCACGCTGGCGTTCGCCCAACGCCAGGCTCATCAGCAGGCCGCTCAGGCAGATAAACGCCAGCAGCGTGACGATCAGGCCCTGGGGCGAGACCATCGTCAGGCCCAGCAACGCTGGCAGGATGATCAGCGTACCGATGTTGAACACCACCATCGCCACCACGAACAGGCGTGCCGGGCGGTAGCCTTTCTGCCAGTGATAGGCCGAGACAAACAACATGCTCAAGCCGGCCAGGGCCACCAGGGCGTAGGTGATGATGTTCAGCGGCAGGGTGTTGACGAACAACAACAGCAGGCCGCACAGCACGATGAACAGGATGTCCGCCATCAACAGCTTGTTCAGCGGGTGCGGGCCCAGGGGCATGAAGAACCGGTAGGCAAACATCAGCCCGCACGGCGCGGTGAGCAATAGCGCCAGGTAGGCGCCGGGCGTCTGGATCGCATGCCAGTTCGGCAGCCATGGGCCCACCAGGTTGAGTAGCAGCGCCAGGCTGAGCATCAGCAGCACTTCGCAGGCCGCCAGCCACAGGCTGCTGCGCGAGCGGTGGTAGGCGAAGCGCGTGAGGTTGTGCAGGATCAGCATCAACAGGCAGCCGAACAGCAGGCCGTAGATCAGCGTCTGGGTCTGGTCGGCGGCGGCGAGCACGGCCGGTTCCAAGGTGATGTAGGGGCGCAGCTCGTGTTCCGAGACCAGGCGCAGGTAGACCTCGAGGGGGTTCTGGCTCTGGGGCATCGGCAGCATGAAGTCACTGCTGGGCAACGGCCGTTCAGCCTGGGGCTGGCGTGTGCCGGTGCTCTGTTGTTCCACCAGGGTGTCGCCGTCCAGCACGTAGAGGCTCAGGTGCGACAGGTCCGGGGCGAATACCCGCAGCACTTGTTCGTGCTTGCCGGGTTGCAGCTTGAAACGTACCCACAACGCACCGTCCGGTTCCGCGGCGGTAATGCGGTCCAGTTCGATGGGGCTGAATTGGTTGGTGTAGCGCGAGGAACGGATGTCGCTCAGTTGCAGGTCGGCCTGTTCATCAAGCAATACTGCCCAGCCACTGCCTTGCGCGGCGGCCTGGGCCGGGAACAAGCAGAGCAGTGTCAGCAGACTGACAGTGAAACCTATGGCGATCCTGAGCCAGCGCACGGCGAAATCCCTTCGTAGGTTGATGCACGGTTAACTATGCGCGGGTAGGCCTGCATACGGCAAGGGCCAGAGGCCCCTGCCTAGCCGAACGGATAGCTGCTTACTGGTTCTCGCCACGTTCCCGCGCAATGGCGCGATAGCCGATGTCCTTGCGGTAGAAGCAGCCTTTCCAGTCGATCTTCGCGGCCAGCTTGTACGCCTGTTGCTGCGCGACGTCGACGCTGGCGCCCATGGCGGTGGCGCATAGCACACGGCCACCGGCCGTCACGACCTGGCCATCCTTGAGCGCGGTGCCCGCATGGAACACCTTGCCTTCCAGCGTAGCAGCCGCGTCCAGGCCTTCAATCACATCGCCCTTGGCGTAGTCGGCAGGGTAGCCACCAGCCGCCAGCACGATGCCGACGCTCGGACGTGGATCCCACTGCGCTTCAACCTTGTCCAGGGCCTGGGCCAATGCCGCCTCGACCAACAGCACCAGGCTCGATTGCAGGCGCAGCATCACCGGTTGGGTTTCCGGATCGCCGAAGCGGCAGTTGAACTCGATGACTTTGGGGTTACCGGCTTTGTCGATCATCAGGCCGGCATACAGGAAACCGGTGTACACATTGCCTTCGTCGGCCATGCCGCGCACGGTCGGCCAGATCACCCGGTCCATGACACGCTGGTGCACGTCGGCCGTGACCACCGGGGCAGGGGAGTAGGCCCCCATGCCACCGGTGTTCGGGCCGGTGTCGCCGTCGCCGACGCGTTTGTGGTCCTGGCTGGTGGCCATCGGCAAGACGTTCTTGCCGTCGACCATCACGATGAAGCTGGCTTCTTCGCCGTCGAGGAACTCCTCGATGACCACGCGGGAACCTGCGTCACCGAAAGCGTTGCCAGCGAGCATATCGCGCACGGCGTCTTCGGCTTCCTGCAGGGTCATGGCGACGATCACGCCTTTACCAGCAGCGAGGCCATCGGCCTTGATCACGATTGGCGCACCTTTTTCGCGCAGGTAAGCCAGGGCCGGCTCGATCTCGGTGAAGTTCTGGTAGTCGGCAGTCGGGATCTTGTGGCGGGCCAGGAAATCCTTGGTGAAGGCTTTGGAACCTTCCAACTGGGCCGCACCGGCGGTAGGGCCGAAGCAGTCCAGGCCACGGCTGCGGAACAGGTCCACGACGCCGGCCACCAGCGGCACTTCCGGGCCGACGATGGTCAGGGACACATTTTTCTCGGCAAAGTCCGCCAGTTGCTCAAGTGCCAGCACGTCGATGGCAACGTTTTCGCACTTGGCTTCAATGGCGGTGCCAGCGTTGCCGGGCGCGACGAAGACTTTCTGGACACGCGGGTCCTGGGCAACTTTCCAGGCCAGGGCGTGTTCACGGCCACCGCTGCCAATGATCAAAACATTCATGTCAAAAACCTCAAATTCTGTAGGCGCTCAGGGTGCGCTTCAATGTGGAGCCGAACTCATGTGGCAAGCCCGATCGCCACACAAGTCCGCTCCCACATTTCGATCGAGTTGAATCAGTGACGGAAGTGACGCATGCCGGTGAAGACCATGGCGATGCCAGCTTCATCCGCGGCGGCGATCACTTCGGCATCACGCATCGAACCACCCGGTTGGATCACGGCGGTTACACCGGCTTTCGCGGCGTTGTCCAGGCCGTCACGGAACGGGAAGAACGCATCGGAAGCCATCACCGAACCCACCACCTGCAAACCGGCGTGCTCGGCCTTGATCGCGGCGATACGCGCCGAGTTCACACGGCTCATCTGGCCGGCGCCGACACCGATGGTCTGGCGGTTCTTGGCGTAGACGATGGCGTTGGATTTAACGTATTTGGCCACCTTCCAGGCGAAGATCAGGTCGTTGATCTCCTGCTCGGTCGGGGCGCGCTTGGTCACCACTTTCAGGTCTTCGCTGCCGATCATGCCGATGTCGCGGCTCTGTACCAGCAAGCCACCGTTGACGCGCTTGTAGTCCCAGGCCGCTGCACGCTCGGCCGACCACTCGCCGCAGGCCAGCAGGCGCACGTTGGCTTTGGCTGCCACGATGGCGCGGGCTTCTTCGCTGACGCTTGGGGCGATGATCACTTCAACGAACTGACGCTCGACGATCGCTTTAGCGGTCTCGGCATCCAGTTCGCGGTTGAAGGCGATGATGCCGCCGAAGGCCGATTCGGTATCGGTGGCGTAGGCCAGTTCGTACGCCTGGCGGATACCGCCTTCAGCGTCCGGGCTCACGGCCACGCCGCATGGGTTGGCGTGCTTGACGATCACACAGGCCGGCTTGACGAAGCTCTTCACGCATTCCAGCGCGGCGTCGGTGTCGGCCACGTTGTTGTAGGACAGCTCCTTGCCTTGCAACTGGGTCGCCGTGGCGATGCCCACTTCGGCAGGCTTGGCTTCCACGTAGAACGCCGCGCTCTGGTGCGGGTTCTCGCCGTAGCGCATTTCCTGGGCCTTGATGAACTGGCTGTTGAAGGTGCGCGGGAACTGGCTGCGGCCTTCGGTGCTGAGGGTTTCAGCGGCCTGGTTCACGGTGCCCATGTAGTTGGCGATCATGCCGTCGTAGGCGGCGGTGTGTTCGAACGCCTTGAGCATCAGGTCGAAACGCTGGGCGTAGGTCAGGCCACCGGCTTTCAGGCTTTCCAATACGTTGGCGTAATCACTGGCGTTGACCACGATGGCCACGTCTTTGTGGTTCTTGGCCGCTGAACGCACCATGGTCGGGCCGCCGATATCGATGTTTTCGATGGCGGTCGGCAGGTCGCAGCCTGGCTTGTTGATGGTGGCTTCGAATGGGTAGAGGTTGACGGCCACCAGGTCGATCGGCTTGATGCCGTGCTCGGCCATGATCGCGTCGTCGGTGCCACGACGGCCGAGGATACCGCCGTGGATTTTCGGGTGCAGGGTCTTGACCCGACCGTCCATCATTTCTGCGAAGCCGGTGTAGTCCGCCACTTCCACTGCGGCCACGCCGTTGTCCTGCAGCAGTTTGAAGGTCCCGCCCGTGGAGAGGATTTCCACGCCCAGGGCTTCCAGCTCCTGGGCAAATTCGAGGATCCCGGTCTTGTCGGAGACACTGATCAAGGCGCGGCGGATCGGCAGGCGGGTAGTCTGGTCGGTCATTTCAATTTCCATCAAAAGCAAAGGAGTCAGCAAAAAAGGCGACCGGTTTTACGCGGGCGCCTTTCTGGTTTGATTGAATGCTTACAGCAAATCGTATTGCTTGAGCTTTTTGCGCAAGGTGCCACGGTTGAGGCCCAGCAGCTCACTGGCTTTGGTCTGGTTGCCCTTGACGTAGTTCATCACGCTTTCGAGCAAGGGCGCCTCGACTTCGGAGAGCACCAGGTTGTACACGTCCGTGACGGAAGCGCCCTCAAGGTGGGCGAAATAATTGTGCAGCGCCTTCTCGACACTCCCGCGAAGGGTCTGGCCTTCTTCGCTCGGCGTGTTGAGGTGCTGTTTCAAATTGACGTTGTCGCTCACGGGCGTTGTTCCACTCACTAAAGTCTCGGTCATCATCGTCATGCGGCCACCCCCTCTCCGTCCCCTGTCCCCAGGCTCTTTTCACGCTCGCTGAAGTACTCTCGAACGGTGGTGACCTGTGCTTGCGTATCATCCAAACGATTGAAGTGGGCGCGAAACTCCCTGGCGCCCGGCAGGGTTGCGAGATACCAGCCGACATGCTTGCGAGCAATGCGTACTCCCATCACGTCCCCATAGAAGGCGTGCAGGGCGGCCAGATGCTCTAGCAGAATACGTTCCACCTCGATCAGCCCCGGTGCCGGCAACACTTCGCCGGTACGCAGAAAATGATCGATCTCACGAAAAATCCATGGACGCCCCTGGGCGGCCCGGCCAATCAACAAGCCATCGGCACCAGTTGCGTGCAGCACGCGCCTTGCCTTCTCGGCGGAGTCGATGTCGCCATTGGCGAATACCGGCATCGATACCGCCTGCTTGATCGCAGCGATGGTGTCGTACTCGGCTTCACCGGTGTAAAGGTCGGCGCGGGTACGGCCATGCACCGCCAGCGCTGTAATGCCTGCCTGTTCAGCGATCTTCGCCACTGTCAGGCCGTTCTTGTTGTCCCGGTCCCAACCGGTACGGATCTTCAGGGTAACCGGCACATCCACTGCGGCGACAACGGCCTGCAGGATCTCGGCCACCAACTGCTCATCTTTCAACAGGGCCGAACCGGCGGCCTTGTTACAGACCTTCTTGGCCGGGCAGCCCATGTTGATGTCGATGATCTGCGCCCCCAACTCCACGTTGGCCCGGGCCGCATCCGCCAGCATCTGTGCATCTCCACCGGCGATCTGTACCGAGCGGGGCTCGGGATCACCTTCGTGGATCATGCGCATCCGCGATTTGCGGGTGTTCCACAAGCTCATGTCGCTGGTGACCATTTCCGAGACTACTAGACCCGCGCCCAAACGCTTGCACAGCTGACGAAAGGGCTGGTCGGTGACGCCCGCCATCGGGGCGAGGATCAAGCCGTTCTGCAATGTGTATGGGCCGATGCGTACCGCCGACATAGGACTTCCCTGTTGTGGGGCCGGATCATTAGAGTTCGAAAAAGGGTTGGCATGATACCCGCTCTCGATGACTGGATAAAGGCTGAATTGGATAAAATCTGAACAGTTATTTCTTTATCGCCAGCGGTTTGGTTACGCAGGGGAAAGTCAATAACCTGCCGTCAAACTTCAACGCGTGAACCGATTCACTCGGGCGAATGGAAGCTCAGGCTGTAATTCACGGCTTTGTTGCCCGGATCGAGGATATCCAGGGAGATATGGATCGGGGTTTGCGATGGCATTTCGCTAACGCCGGCCAGCTCACCGCTGAGGTATTCGGCGGGTTTGAAGCGACGGCTGGCAATCAGGTTGCCGTTCAGGTCGGCAAAACGCAGCTCCAGCAGCGGGAAGGGCTGGGAGAAGGTAGCGCGGTTGTAGATGATCGCATCCACCACCAGCGCCCCGGCGAAATCCGGGTGGCTGCGCACTACCAGGTTACTGCTCTTGATATGGGCAATATCGACCCGCGATGGCACGGTGCAACCCAGGGTGGGGCACAGTTGCTGGAACCACGGGCGATAGGCGTCCTGGCGGGCCAGGTCGTCGAATTGGTAGGCGATGTATTGGCCTGCGAGGCCGGCGGCGGCGATCAGCACCAGCAGCAGCCAGACCAGGCGACGGCCCAGGCCTGTCGGGCGTTTTTGTGCGTAGAGGTGCAGCGGATCGTCTTCCAGGTCCTGCAGCAGGTCGTCATGGGCGCTGGTTTCAGCGCGTGGGCGCTTGCGGCGGGGGGGCAGGCGATCGTCGGGTTCGGCCGCTTTGGTCAGCGGTGTAAACGGTGGGTCGATGTCGTCATCGTCTGGTGTTGAACGCAGGGGGGGCTCATCGTCGCGATCGTCGGTGTGGAACGACATGGACGGTTCGGTGCGCTGCCTGGTCGCAGGTTCTGGCTGGTCTTCGGTGACGTGGAGGCGCTCTTCAGGCGGCTCGCTGAACAGGCTTGCCGCCCATTTTTCTTCTTCGGCCTTGACCGTGTCGCGGCTGGCGCTGAAGGATTCATCCTTTTGGCGGCGGTCGGTGCCGGGCTGGCGACGATCCGCGCCAACAGGCTGCGTGTGCTGAATCTCGCGGCGTTCCAGCTTGGCCAGTTCTTCATCCAGGTCCAGGTTGTCCAGGTCCAGCTCTTCGGCGCTCCACTGTTTCTGGCTGATGGCGCGCGGCGCCTCGGGAGTCGCCTCGGGCTGCGGTGCCGGCGCCTGGGCGCGTTGCTCCAGCAGCTGGCGAGCCGCATTGAACACTTGCAGGCACGAGCCGCAGCGCACCACGCCACGGGCCACGCTCAATTGAGCGTGGTTGACGCGAAAGCGCGATTGGCAATGCGGGCACTGGGTGACGAAACTGTCGGTCATGCGGCCATCCGATTCAGGCAAGCGCTCATTCTAGCGCCGACGACCGCTGATGCGTACCCAGCCATCGCGGTTGGCGATCGGGTCCAGCTCGAAATCCTTGGCGTAGGCAGCGGCGACGTCTTCGCCCTGCTCGGCCAGGATGCCCGACAGCGCCAGGCGGCCGCCCGGCTTGACCAGGCTCGACAACTGCGGCGCCAACGACACCAGCGGGCCGGCGAGGATGTTGGCCACCAGCACGTCGGCCTGTACCTGGGGCAATTGCTCCGGCAGGTAGAGTGGGAATTTGCCTTCAGGAATGTTGTTGCGCCCGGCGTTATCGCGAGAGGCTTCCAGGGCTTGCACGTCGATGTCGGTGCCCACGGCTTCCTTGGCGCCGAGCAGCAGGGCGGCAATCGCCAGGATCCCCGAGCCGCAGCCGAAGTCCAGCACGTGGCTGTCGGTCAGGTCTTGGCCGTCCAGCCATTCCAGGCACAGCGCGGTGGTCGGGTGGGTGCCGGTGCCGAACGCCAGGCCCGGATCCAGCAGCAGGTTGACGGCGTCGGGCTCGGGCGCGGCATGCCAGCTCGGTACAATCCACAGGCGCTGGCCAAAACGCATCGGCTGGAAGTTGTCCATCCAGCTGCGTTCCCAGTCCTGGTCTTCGATGACTTCGCTGTGGTGCTCTGGCAGCGGGCCGCCGGTGAGCAGCTCCATATGGGCCAGGACGCTGGCGGCATCGGTGCCGTCTTCGAACAGGGCCAGCAAATGGGTGTGGGACCACAGCGGCGTGGTGTTGAGTTCGGGTTCGAAGATCGGCTGGTCTTCGGCGTCCATGAACGTTACGGAGACAGCGCCTACTTCGAGGAAAGCGTCTTCATAGGTTTCGGCTTGTTCTGGGCTGATGGCGAGACGGACTTGCAGCCAAGGCATGGCGGGCACCTTTGAAAAAATGAGTGTGCAGCGGGGTGGGGCTGCGAAAGGGCGCAAGTTTACGCGAGCGGCGGTCAGAAGACGACTGTGCTGGCGATTTGCAGTATTCAAAATATACACAGGACAACTGTGGGAGGGGGCAAGCCCTCTCCCACATTGGACCCTGTACATCCAGGAAATCCGGAGCCCGGAAACAACAAAGCCGCCCGGAGGCGGCTGTGTCGTTTGGCACACTTACTGGTTGGCCAGCTTGTGTTCCAGGTAGTGGATGTTCACACCACCTTCGCAGAAGCCTTCATCACGGACCAGGTCCCGATGCAGCGGGATGTTGGTCTTGATGCCGTCGACCACGATTTCGTCCAGGGCGTTGCGCATACGGGCCATGGCCTCGTCGCGGGTAGCGCCCCAGGTGATCAGCTTGCCGATCAGCGAGTCGTAGTTGGACGGCACCTTGTAGCCGCTGTACAGGTGCGAATCCACACGTACGCCGTTGCCGCCGGGCGCGTGGAAATGCTTGACCAGGCCAGGGCTTGGGATAAAGGTTTTCGGGTCTTCGGCGTTGATGCGGCACTCCAGGGAGTGGCCGTGCATCTTCACGTCGTCCTGGGTGAAGGACAGCGGGTTGCCGGCGGCGATGCTGAGCATCTCCTTGACGATGTCGATACCGGTGACCATCTCCGACACCGGGTGCTCTACCTGCACACGAGTGTTCATCTCGATGAAGTAGAAACGACCGTTCTCGTACAGGAACTCGAAAGTACCCGCGCCACGGTAGTTGATGTCGATGCACGCCTTGACGCAACGAGCCAGTACTTCCTGGCGCGCTTTTTCATCCAGGCCCGGTGCTGGCGCTTCTTCCAGGACCTTCTGGTGACGACGTTGCAGCGAGCAGTCGCGGTCGCCCAGGTGGATGGCGTGGCCTTGGCCGTCGGACAGTACTTGCACCTCCACGTGACGTGGGTTGGTCAGGTACTTCTCCAGGTAGACCATCGGGTTGCCGAACCAGGCGCCCGCTTCGGAGCGAGTCTGCTTGGCAGCTTCGATCAGGTCTTCTTCCTTGTGCACCACGCGCATGCCGCGACCACCACCGCCACCGGCGGCCTTGATGATCACCGGGTAGCCGACTTCGCGACCAATGCGCAGCGCGGTTTCCTCGTCTTCCGGCAGCGGGCCGTCGGAGCCTGGAACGGTTGGCACGCCGGCCGCGATCATGGCGTCCTTGGCCGACACCTTGTCACCCATCAGGCGAATGGTTTCGGCTTTCGGGCCGATGAAGGCAAACCCGGATTTTTCCACCTGTTCGGCGAAATCGGCGTTTTCCGCGAGGAAGCCGTAGCCAGGGTGGATGCCATCAGCGCCGGTCACTTCCGCGGCCGCGATGATGTTCGAGACTTTCAAGTACGAGTTCGTGGCCAGTGGCGGGCCGATGCAGATGCTTTCGTCCGCCAGTTTCACGTGCATCAATTCGGTATCGGCCGTCGAGTAAACAGCGACGGTCTTGATGCCCTCTTCCTTACAGGCGCGCAGGATACGCAGCGCGATCTCGCCGCGGTTGGCGATCAGGACTTTTTGCAGTTTCTTCGCAGGTTTCAACATCGAAGGCGCTCCGCGGTTCAAACGATGGTGAACAGCGGCTGGTCGTACTCAACCGGCTGACCGTTTTCTACCAGGATGGATTCGATGACGCCGGCTTTTTCAGCGGTGATGTGGTTCATCATCTTCATCGCTTCAACGATGCAGATGGTGTCGCCCACTTTCACGGTAGCGCCGACTTCAACGAAGGCTGGCGAAGTCGGTGCCGGGGTGCGGTAGAACGTACCGACCATTGGCGACTTGACCACGAAGCCGTTCAGCGCCGGAGCGGCTGGGGCGGCAGGTGCAGCGGCGGCAGCAGGCGCGGCGGCCGGAGCAGCAGCGGCCGGAGCCGGCGCTTGCATCTGTGGCGCATAGAACTGCTGGGCCGGGGTCTTGCTGTGACGGCTGATCCGTACGGACTCTTCGCCTTCCTTGATTTCCAACTCGTCGATACCGGATTCTTCCAGCAGTTCGATCAGTTTCTTAACTTTACGGATATCCATGAATCATCAACTCCCAAGGGTCGGTCAGGGGCGCTTGGCCGGTTGTTCAAGTTGTTCCAGGGCGGCCTCCAGGGCCAGTCGGTAACCGCTGGCGCCAAGGCCGCAGATCACACCTACCGCTACATCGGAGAAGTAGGAGTGATGGCGGAAAGCTTCGCGTTTGTGCACGTTCGACAAATGCACTTCGATGAATGGGATGCTCACCGCCAGCAGCGCGTCACGTAATGCAACACTTGTATGCGTAAAAGCGGCGGGATTGATCAGGATAAAATCCACGCCTTCGCCGCGCGCGGCATGGATGCGATCAATCAATTCGTACTCGGCATTGCTTTGCAGGTAGAGCAGATGGTGGCCGGCTTCACGCGCCCTGCGTTCGAGATCAAGGTTGATCTGGTCCAGGGTGACTGCCCCGTAGACGCCCGGTTCACGGGTGCCGAGCAGGTTCAGGTTGGGTCCGTGAAGAACCAGTAAGGTCGCCATCGGCTGTTCCTTGTTATTGATGTGGGTACGGCAGAACCCGGCGACTATGCCGCAAAGCCTTTGTGACTGTCCAGTTCTATGCAGTAGGCGGCACGATTAGCGAGGATAGCGCGAAATTTGTGACTGTGGCCGGTGATCCGGTCATGGGTAATACGCTCCTGAATGCCATGAAGGTCAAATGTGGGAGGGGGCTTGCCCCCGATAGCGCTGGGTCAGTTACAGACACTGAGGCTGACACACTGCAATCGGGGGCAAGCCCCCTCCCACATTTGATCTCTATAAGGTTGAAGATCGTGTCAGACGCGGAAGGCTTGAACGGCAGTGTTGAGCTGCCCACCTAGCACCAGCAAGTGCTCACCCTGGCTGCGGCCCTGGCCGATTCGCAGCAAGTTGTCCTCACCCAACTGATGAATCCGCTCACTGTTGTCGCGAATCTCGCTGACGGCACCACTCTGCTGCGCGGTCACATCGGCGATGCGCACGGCGGTGTCGGAAATGGTCTGGATCGCGCCGACAATCTCATCCAGCGCACCGTCCGCCGCCTGGGCTTGCTGGGCGGTGGCTTCGGCGTGTTCGACCTGGGCCCGCATGCCTTGCACCGATTGGTGGGCGGCGCTCTGCAGCCCGGCGATCAAGGTCTGGATTTCTGCGGTGGCGCCAGCGGTGCGTTGGGCCAGCGAGCGCACCTCGTCGGCCACCACGGCAAAGCCGCGTCCGGCTTCACCGGCACGGGCGGCCTCGATGGCGGCGTTGAGGGCCAGCAGGTTGGTCTGGTCGGCAATCGAGCGGATCACCGTGAGCACGCCGCCGATGGTGGCGGATTCCTCAGCCAGTTTTTCGATCATCTGCGCGTTTTGCTGCACTTCGCCCACCAGGGCACGCAGCCCGGTGAGGCTCAGGCCGATCACGCGCTGGCCTTGTTCCACGGCCTGGCCGGCACTGCGACTGGCACCGGCAGCCTGGCTGGCATCACCGGCGACTTGCTGGATCGTCGCCTCCAGTTCACCCAATGAATCTCGGATTTGCGCAGTATCCCCGGCCTGGCGTTCGGCGCCGTCGTGCAGGCCGCTGCTCAGTTCGGCGAGGGTACGGCTGCTGCTGGCAACTTCTTCGGCGTTGCCGCGAATGGTGCCGACCAAGTCCACCAGGTAGGTGCGCAGGCGGTTCAGAGACGCTTCGATATCGTGCAGTTCGCGGTTGGTCTTGCCCAGGGCAATCGGCTGGCTGAAGTCACCCTCGGCCCAAGTCGACAGGGCCGGCGCCAGATTGGTCAGCACCCGCGCCAGCTTGCGTTGCAAGGTGTCGATCAGCAGCGCGATCAACAGGATCAGGCCAATCATCAGCCCTTGCATCAGGCGCACTTCACCCTGGATTTGGCCATGTTGCGCGCGCACCACCGGTTCCAGTGCGGCGATGGCTTGCTGAACGGAGTTGATTTTCTGGTGGGTCTTGGCGGCCAGTTCGGTGCGTTGCTGGATCTGGTCGCGGGTGCGCTTGAGTTCGGCGGGGTAGCGGGTCAGCAGGCTATTGAGTTCACGCTTGAGGTCGACGCCGGTGTCTTGGGCTTCGGTTTTTTCGCTGTTCTGCAGCCCCATCAGCGCGGAAAAGTCATCGGCGCTGGATTCGGCGCTGGCCTTGACGCCGAGCAACGGCAGTTGCTCCAACAGGTCGGCCTGGCTGCGGATAGCGCCGACTTCGCGTTCCACATCGTCGGCCAGTTCCGCACGCCCGCTGCTCACCAGTTTGTCGCGGGCCAGGGATAACTTGCCCAGGTGCTGGGAGGCGGCCAGCAACGGCGGCAGATAGCGCGCGGCTTCGGGAGAGTTTACGCCGATGGCGTACTGGCTCAGTTGCTCCAGGTTCGCGCCCAATTCACGTTCGGCCTGTAGCAGCAAGGCTTGCGGGTCGCCTGCCAGCTTACCGGCCGCCAGCAACTCAGTCTTGCTGAACGCATCCAGGTCCACCAGGCTCGGGCGCAGGTTCTGCGCAAGGTCCGCAGGCAACTCGTCCAGATGCTGCAACAGGCTTTCCAGGCTCTGGCCCGCGCTGCTCAAGCGCAGGGCGTCGCCGCTGGCCAGGTAATCGTCGATATTGCGTGCGGCTTCATTCTGGAACGTCTGCGACAGGCCCAGGTAGCGTTCCATCAGCAAATAGGGTCGCTCCAGCGCCCGTTGCGACCACCACAACGTCGCCCCCAGCGCCAGGCACACGGCCACCAGAAGAAGGGTATTGAGATTGGTCAGCAGCTTCAGGCGCATGCGGGGTTTCAACCGACAGCAAAAGATAAGTGCCTGAAGTTATTGCGTTTCCATTACAGCGTTATGACGGATTCAGTGGATTCCGGTGAAAAGATGGCACTTTGCTTTGATGCGCGTGCGGGTTGTACGCGATTGCGTCCGGCGTCTTTGGCGCGGTACAGCGCCTCGTCGGCCTGGGCGGCCATCATCAGGCTGTCGGAGCCGTCGCACAGCTCCACCACCCCGGCGCTGAAGGTGCACCACAAATCCTGGGGTTGGGCCGGGTAATGGATTTCGGCAAAGCGCCCACGGATTTCATCCAATACTTTGCAGGCGGCTTCCAAATCGGTGTCAGGCATCACAATGGCGAATTCTTCACCGCCGTAGCGCCCGATGTAGTCGGTCTTGCGCAGGCGCTGCTTGAGAAACAGCGCCAGGCTCTTGATCACGCGGTCGCCCATGGGGTGGCCGTGGCTGTCGTTGACCCGCTTGAAGTGGTCGATGTCGAGCATGGCGAAGCTCAGCGGCTTGTTCTCGCGGCGTGCGCGGAAGCTGCAGTCTTCGAGCAGTTGCAGGATATGGGTGTGGTTGTACAGGCCGGTCAGGCTGTCGCGCACCATCCGCGCCTTGAGGTTGCGCGCCCGCGCCGCACGGTTGCGCACGGTGGTGATCAGGTGGCGCGGCTTGATCGGCTTGGTGAGGAAGTCATCGCCGCCTTCGCTCATGGCGTCCAGTTGCTTGTCCAGGTCGTCTTCGGCCGACAGGTAAATGATCGGCACGCTGACGTAACGGTCGTTATGGCGGATGACCTTGGCCAGTTCGGTGCCGGTACAGGCGGGCATATACATGTCGAGGATGATCAGGTCGGGCTGGAAGTCCGCCAGCTCGGCCATTGCCTGGATCGGCTCGATCAAGGTGCGGGTGACGATACCGGCGCTGTTGAGCAGCCGTTCGGTGTGCAGCGCCTGGGCCCGCGAGTCGTCGATGATCAGCACTTTATACGGCTCGTACTGGGCGACGCAGGTCAGCACTTCGATCTTTTCCAGCAAGCTGGAGGCTTCCAGCGTACCGGTCAGGAATTCCTGACCTCCGGCGCGCACGGCGGCCAGGCGGGTCGGGGTGTCGGTTTCGTGCAGGCTGAAAAACAGCAGTGGCAGCTTCTGCTCCAGGCCTTCCTGGGCCTCGGCGGCGAGCTTGAGGCCCAGGCCGGCACCGCAGAAGTCCACGTCCATCACAATCGCCGACGGCAGGCGCTCGGCCATCGACGCGCGAAACGCCGCGACACTGTCCAGGGACTGGGCGCTCATGCCAAAGAACTCCAACTGCTTGGCCAGGCGCTCGGCACGGTCGTGATCAGCCAGCATCACGTAGATCGGCTTGCGCATCGGCGGCAGGAAGGTTTGCTCAAGCTGGTCACCCTGGCGCAGCCCGGTGCGGGACAGGCGTTGCATCAGGCGGTTGAGTTCGGTGATCAGTTGGCTGCTCAGGCGCCCGCGGTTTTCGTCCACGGCCTTGAGGGATTCGCCGATGTGCTGCGCCAACTGGCTGTGTTCCGGCTGTTCGAAACGCTCGGCAAAGCGCAGCAGGCGCAGATTGGCCTCGCTGAGTTCGGAAAGGTCAGTGCCGGACCACTCGCTGCGTTGCAGGCGCTGCCAGATCTCAAGAATTTGACGTGCCTGATGAATTACCCGCTGGGCAAAATGCTGCTTGAGGCGCTCACGGCTGGGGTCTTCTGGCTCGGTCATATCCTGACTACTAGTGAGGGTGCATGCTGAGGTCGACTGATGGCTCTATGCTAGCACCTCTTTCCCATGGGATGAGTGTCATACGTCAATAAACTGTGCGTGCGGAGTATTCAGTTGCTGACCCGCTGGTCGCGCGGCGGAAAAAGCGTGCATTCTTTATAGTCGAACGCCCTCTGTGCGCCAGTTTGGCGAAAAGCCCCGCACGGGCGGGCACGATGGGGTAGGGTTGTGGTCGGAGTGTTTGAACGCACGCCATCAATTCAAGTGCATGAACTCAAGTGATTGAAAGGATATCGCCATGCTGGACTGGAAAAACCGTGCAGGCAGCGCCAAAGGCCCCGCCCCTGAGCCCAAGTCGGCCAACCGCAGCTATTTTCGTACCCTGCTGATGAGCCGTGCCGTGCTCAGTGTGCTCGGCCTGTACCTGTTGGTCACAGGCGCCTTGGGCTGGTACTGGAGCGAAGAGCCGGCGCTGTTCCCGGTCCAGCAGAACGCGCAGATTGCCGCCGAAAAAGACGGCAAGCAGATGGTGGTGGGCTTTACCACCGTCGAAACCCTCAAGACGGTGGTTGGCACCTTGCTGAACAAGCCGGGTGGCTACATTTCCAACGACCGCTTCCCGCCAGGCCTGTGGATGGACAACATGCCGAGCTGGGAATACGGCGTGCTTGTGCAGGTGCGCGACCTGACCCGCGCCCTGCGTAAGGATTTCGCCCGCTCGCAGTCGCAGTCGGCCGAAGACGCCGACTTGGCCAAGGCCGAGCCGCGCTTCAACTTCGATAACAAGAGCTGGGTGCTGCCATCCAGCGAGTCCGAATACCAGGAAGGCATCAACTCCCTGAGCCGCTATGAAGCGCGCCTGTCCGACCCGAACCAGAAAGGCGCATTGTTCTATGCGCGGGCCGACAACCTGAACAACTGGCTGGGCGATGTCGCCACCCGCCTGGGCTCGCTGTCGCAACGCCTGTCGGCCAGTGTGGGCCGCGTGAAGCTGAACACTGCGTTGAAAACCGAAGCGCTGGCGCCGGGTGAAGTGCCGCAGGTCGATGAAGAAGTGGTGGAAACTCCATGGATGCAGATCGACAACGTGTTCTACGAGGCCCGTGGCCAGGCCTGGGCCTTGTCCCACCTGTTGCGCGCCATCGAAGTGGACTTTGCCGACGTATTGGCCAAGAAAAACGCCACCGTCAGCGTGCGCCAGATCATTCGTGAGCTGGAAGCCTCGCAGGAACCGGTGTGGAGTCCTATGATTCTTAATGGCAGTGGATTCGGCGTACTGGCGAACCATTCGCTGGTGATGGCCAATTACATTTCCCGGGCAAACGCTGCAGTGATTGACTTGCGTCAGCTCCTCAACCAGGGTTGATGATGGACGCTACTCAAAAGGAGGCCGCCCACCGTGCGGCTTCCGACGCTGAACTGATCTGCTGGGTCGATGAGCATGACAACCTGCTCGGCGACCTTGTCAGGTCCGACCTGCGCCAGCGCGGCCTGATCGGCCGTTGCACCTTTATCTTTCTTTTCAATAGCGCCGGTGAGTTGTGTGTGCATCGGCGCACCTTGAGCAAAGCCCTGTATCCCGGTTACTGGGACACGGCGGCAGGCGGGATGGTGGCGGCGGGTGAGTCCTATGCCGTGTCGGCAGCCCGTGAGCTGGAAGAAGAGCTTGGGGTCAGTGGGGTGGCGTTGGTCGAACACGACCACTTCTACTTCGAAGATGGCGATAGCCGGCTCTGGTGCAAATCCTACTCAGCCGTGTGGGACGGGCCGCTGCGCCTGCAGCCGGAAGAGGTCATGGAAGCGCGCTTTTTACCTATCGACACCGTCCTGCAGGAGGCTGAGCAAAAGCCGTACTGCCCGGACGCCCAGGAAGGCTTGCGCCGCTATCTGGCCTCACGTCGCTAAAGTTGCATAAATTGGCGCCATTTGGCTCTTAGCAAGTCGGCTTTTTGTGGTTACACTGCGCGACTTTTCACCCGAACCGCCTTGGCGGTTCGGTAGCGCTGCCCCTGCCTGAGTGGGGCTTCGCGGTCGGTCAGTCTGATCGATCAGTCTTCATCCTCCCAAGAGGATTGCCGGTGGCCAAAAAAGCCGCATCCTTCGCCGCCCTTGGTGGCCTGGTATTTTCCACCGACGCAGGTCGACACTGCCCGGACTGTCGTCAGCCCGTGGACGCTTGCACCTGCAAACAGACCCTGATTCCCGAAGGCGACGGTATTGCCCGCGTGCGACGCGAGAGCAAAGGCCGTGGCGGCAAGACGGTGACCACCATCACCGGCGTGCCGCTGGCCGAAGACGCGCTGAAGGAACTCGCCACCACGCTGAAAAAGCGCTGTGGCACCGGTGGCGCGTTGAAAGACGGCGTTATCGAGATCCAGGGCGATCACGTCGAGTTGCTGTTGGCCGAGCTGATCAAGCTCGGGTACAAGGCCAAGAAGTCCGGCGGCTGAAAGCCTCTTCCCAACCTGTGTCTAAACTCTGTCCTGCGCGCGGGGTCCTACCTTGCACGCAGGCAAATCGTCATTTTCATTCTTTAGACTGCGCCAGCCTCAACCAGAGGCGGCGCTTTCGCCTTCATTTATAGGGGACTTCGATGTCCGTACGACGCACACGCAAAGACGATGGCAGCCAATGGACAGTTGCGGACAGCCGCAGTGTTTACGGGATCCGCCATTGGGGGGCCGGGTATTTCGCGATCAATGAAGCCGGTCGCGTTGAAGTTCGTCCGAACGGCCCGAACAGCACGCCCGTCGACCTGTACGAGCAAGTCGACGAGCTGCGCAAGAGCGGCCTGTCGTTGCCGTTGCTGGTGCGCTTCCCCGACATCCTGCAAGACCGTGTACGCCAGCTGACCGGCGCTTTCGATTCGAACATCGAACGCCTGGAATACCAGAGCAAGTACACCGCGCTGTACCCGATCAAGGTGAACCAGCAGGAGGCGGTGATCGAGAACATTATCGCCACCCAGAACGTGTCCATCGGCCTGGAAGCCGGCTCCAAGCCCGAGCTGCTGGCCGTGCTGGCCCTGGCTCCCAAGGGCGGCACCATCGTCTGCAACGGTTACAAGGACCGCGAATTCATCCGCCTCGCGCTGATGGGCCAGAAGCTCGGCCACAACGTGTTCATCGTGATCGAGAAAGAATCCGAAGTTGAGCTGGTGATCGAAGAAGCCGCCAGCCTCAAGGTCAAGCCACAGGTTGGCCTGCGTGTGCGTTTGTCTTCCCTGGCGTCGAGCAAGTGGGCGGACACCGGTGGCGAGAAATCCAAATTCGGTCTGTCGGCGGCGCAACTGCTGTCCGTGGTCGAGCGCTTCCGTGCGGCCGGCCTGGACCAGGGCATCCGCCTGCTGCACTTCCACATGGGCTCGCAGATCGCCAACCTGGCCGACTACCAGCACGGTTTCAAGGAAGCCATCCGTTACTACGGCGAGCTGCGCAACCTCGGCCTGCCGGTGGACCACATCGACGTGGGCGGCGGCCTGGGCGTGGACTACGACGGCACGCACTCGCGTAACGCCAGTTCGATCAACTACGACATGGATGACTATGCCGGCGTGGTCGTGGGCATGCTCAAGGAATTCTGCGACGCGCAGAGCCTGCCGCACCCGAATATCTTCTCCGAAAGCGGCCGTTCCCTGACCGCCCACCACGCCATGCTGGTGGTGCAGGTCACTGACGTCGAGAAACACAACGACGAAATCCCGACCATCGAAAACAAGGAAGCCCTGCCGGAAACCGTGCAATGGCTGGTGGACCTGCTCGGCCCGACCGACATCGAGATGGTCACCGAAACCTACTGGCGCGCCACCCACTACATGAGCGACGTGGCCACGCAGTACGCCGACGGCAAGCTGACCCTGGCCGAAAAAGCCCTGGCCGAGCAGTGCTACTTCGCCGTGTGCCGCCGCCTGCACAACTCGCTCAAGGCCCGCCAGCGCTCGCACCGCCAGGTGCTGGATGAGCTCAACGACAAGTTGGCCGACAAGTACATCTGCAACTTCTCGGTGTTCCAGAGCCTGCCGGACACCTGGGCCATTGGCCAGGTATTGCCGATCCTGCCGCTGCACCGCCTTGACGAAGAGCCGCTGCGTCGCGCCGTACTGCAAGACCTGACCTGCGACTCCGACGGCAAGATCAAGCAGTACGTCGATGAGCAGAGCATCGAGACCAGCCTGCCGGTTCACGGCTTGAACGAAGGTGAGGACTACTTGCTGGGGATCTTCCTGGTAGGCGCTTACCAGGAAATTCTCGGCGACATGCACAACCTGTTCGGTGACACCGATTCGGTGAACATCTACCAGCGTGAAGACGGTTCGGTGTACAGCGCCGGTATCGAGACCCACGACACCATCGAAGACATGCTGCGCTATGTGCACTTGTCGCCGGAGGAGTTGATGACGCACTACCGTGACAAGTGTGCGAGCGCGAAGATCAGCGCCAGTGAGCGCACGCAGTTCCTGGATGCACTTCGGTTAGGGCTGACGCGGTCGTCGTATCTTTCGTCGTAAGCTATGAGAGGGTAGGAGCGAGCCCATTCGCTCCTACCCTGCTGTGGGGCCTGAGCGCCGAGTACGGGTCTTCATTTGAGCTATGTCACCTCGCCGGATAGGGCAGGTCAATCTACCCTGACGCATTGAGCGTACACACAGTTGCCTGGGTTATATCCAGATCAATAGCTTGTCCCGGCGCCAGATTGCGTATCTGAGTTCCTTGCGTTACGGCCAATATGACCGCGGTGCCAAACGAGGGCCGAACCATCCATTCGCCCGATTGATTCGCCTGGCGATGACCCAAAGCAACAGACTGCGCACCGACATGAACACCAGGAAGGTAATCCACAGCCCGTGGTTGCCCAGGCCCTGCAATGCCCAGGCAACCGGTAGCACTGAAACCACGGTCAACAGC
Organism: Pseudomonas extremorientalis; assembly: GCF_024584605.1. Taxonomy (NCBI): domain Bacteria; kingdom Pseudomonadati; phylum Pseudomonadota; class Gammaproteobacteria; order Pseudomonadales; family Pseudomonadaceae; genus Pseudomonas; species Pseudomonas extremorientalis. The sequence continues at coordinate 778,536 of NZ_CP089519.1, forward strand.
ATCCCATTGCGCATTTCCCGCGCCCGTGTCGCACCAATAAACAAGCCGTCGAGCAAATAGCTCCACACCGCAATCAAGGGCAAAACGGCCAGGTAGGGCAGGTAGATATCTGCCGTTTCGCGCACGCTGGGGATATCGGTTTGCATGGCGATAAACAGGTGGCCGCAGACCGTGAACAGCAGGGCAAAGCCGACGCTGGCAATCAGCGACCAACCGCCAGCGACGACCAGTGAACGTCGCATGGCCTGGCGGTCGTGGGCGCCGATGGCGTGGCCGCACAAGGCTTCCACCGCATGGGCCAAGCCGTACAGCGCATGGGCTGTCAACAACAGGCCGTTGAGCAGCAGTGCATTGGCCGCCACGGTGGCATCGCCCAGGCGTGCACCTTGCACCGTGATCATGAAAAACACCGATTGCAGCGCAAGGCTGCGGATGAAGATGTCGCGGTTCACCGCCAGCAGCGGGCGCCAGCTTTCCCACTGTTTCAGCGCCGCCCAGGCGACATGGCCGGGGTAGGCGCGCAGGGCTTTTTGCGTCATCGCCAGGCCCAGCAAGGCGCCGGTCCATTCGGCAATCACGGACGCCCGCGCCGAACCGACCACCCCCCAATCCAGGCCCAGCACAAACCACAGGTTCAGCGCGATGTTGACCAGGTTGGTGGTCAGCAGGATCGCCAAGGGCGCGCGTGCGTTCTGCGTGCCGAGGAACCAGCCGACCAGTGCGTAGCTGGCAAGGGCGGCAGGCAGGCCGAACAGGCGCGTGTGGAAAAAGTCCTGGGTCAGTTGATTGAGTTCGGGGGAGGGTTGCATCCATTCCAATGCCAGATGGCTGAACGGAATGCCCACGGTGCCCAGCAGCATGGCCAGCCCCAACGCCAGTAGCAGGCCTTGCAGGAGGATTTGTCGCAGCGCGGCCCCATCATTGCGCCCGGCAGCCTGTGCGGCAAAACCGGTTGAGCCCATGCGCAGGAAACCCATGGCCCAGGCCAGAAAGGTATACAGACTGGCGCCGACCGCCACGGCCCCCAGTTGATGGGCGTGGGGCAGGTGGCCGATGACCATGCTGTCGACCAGGGCCACGAGGGGCACCGAGATATTCGACAGAATCATCGGCGCGGCCAGGGCCCAGACGCGGCGGTGGGTGGGGCGGTGGCGCCAATGGGTGAGTAGGGTGGGCATGGGGGCTCCTTGGGGGAGCGGCATTGTAACGGGCCCTTAATCTCACTGCAGAACCAATGTGGGAGGTGGCTTGCCCCCGATAGCGGTCTGTCAGCTGGAAATGTATCGGCTGACATACTGCCATCGGGGGCAAGCCCCCTCCCACATTTGGATCTCCAGTGTTTGTAAGATTTGGCTCGGCATTACGTTTGCTCAAGAACCAAACCACCCTCCGTCGGTCAATGTGACCAGCACCACATCGGCCCGCTGCGGGCTGATATATAGTTCACCCCTCGGACCCCTCTCACAACGAGTGCCCCATGCTTAACAAAGGACTGTTCCTTGCTTGTGCGCTGGCCCTGCTGAGCGCCTGCGATTCCTCCGATAAACCGGCTGCCCCGACCGCTCCAGCAGCGGCGACGGTTGCACCCAAACCGGCCAAGGCGGCGGTGGACGTGGCGGCGCTGAAGCAGCGTTATGCCGGCCGTGAGTTGAGTGTGGTGGATGTGTCCGAAGTGCAGCTCGATGGGGCCAGCACCCTGTCCGTGAGCTTTTCCATTCCGCTGGATCCCGATCAGAAGTTCGCCGACAAACTCCACCTGGTGGACAGCAAGTCCGGCAAGGTCGATGGCGCCTGGGAAATCTCCGACAACCTCATGGAATTGCGCCTGCGTCACCTGGAGCCACAGCGCAAACTGGTGCTCACGGTGGATGCCGGGGTGAAGGCGGTCAACGGCAATACACTCGCCGCCGAGTACAGCGCCCGCCTGGAAACCCGCGACCTGCAAGCCACCGTCGGCTTCGCCAGCCGTGGCACCTTGCTGCCGACGCGTCTGGCTGAAGGGTTGCCGGTGATCGCGCTGAACGTCGACAAGATCGACATCGAATTCTTCCGCATCAAGCCCGAATCCCTGCCGACTTTTCTCGCGCAGTGGGGGCGCAACACCAGCCTGCAGAGCTATGAGTCCCGCGAACTGCTGCCACTGGCCGACCTGGTCTACGGCGGCCGTTTCGACCTGAACCCGGCGCGCAACACCCGCGAAACCCTGTTGCTGCCGATCGCCGGCCTCAAGCAACTGCAGCAGCCGGGCGTGTACCTGGCGGTAATGCGTGCCTCCGGCACCTACAACTATTCCCAACCGGCCACGTTGTTCACCTTGAGCGATATCGGCCTGTCGGTGCACCGCTATGCCAATCGCCTGGATGTGTTCACCCAGGCGTTGGATGGCGGCAAGGCGCTGGACGGTGTCGACCTCGAGGTGCTCGACGCCGAGGGTCGTGTGGTCGGTCAGGGCAAGACCGAGAAGGGCGGCCACGCCGAGTTGCCGTTGCCGAAAAAGGCCCAGGTGTTGCTGGCCAAGCAGGGCGAGCAGACCAGCATGCTGCGCCTGGACAGTGCCGCATTGGACCTGGCCGAGTTCGATATCGGCGGGCAACCGTCCCACCCCTTGCAGTTTTTCGTCTTTGGCCCGCGTGACCTGTATCGCCCCGGCGAAACCGTGCTGCTCAACGCCCTGCTGCGCGACAAGGATGGCAATGCCGTCAAACCGCAACCGGTGAGCGTCGAAGTGCGTCGCCCGGATGAGCAGGTGAGCCGCAAATTCGTGTGGGATGCCGACGCCTCCGGTCTCTATCAATATCAACTGCAATTGGCTGGCGAAGCGCCAACCGGGCGCTGGCAGCTGGTGTTCGACCTGGGCGACGGCAAGCCGCAGCTGTATGAATTTCTCGTCGAAGACTTCCTGCCCGAGCGCCTGGCGCTGGAACTCAAGGGCAGCGATACCGCATTGAGCCCGGCGGATAACCCGGTGATTCAAGTCACCGGGCGCTATCTCTACGGTGCGCCGGCATCGGGCAACCGGGTCAGCGGGCAGGTTTATGTGCGGCCGTTGCGCGAAGCGGTCAAGTCGCTGCCGGGCTATCAGTTCGGCTCTGTCACCGAAGAAGAGCTGAGCCAGGATTTCGAACTGGACGAAAGCGTGCTCGATGCCAAGGGCCAGGAAGCGCTGACCCTGGAAAGCAAGTGGGCCGAGGCCAAGTCGCCGCTGCAACTGATCGTGCAAGCCAGCCTGCACGAGTCGGGCGGGCGGCCGATCACTCGGCGCCTGGTACAGCCGATCTGGCCGGCCGAGCAACTGCCGGGCCTGCGCGGCTTGTTTGACGGCAAGGAAACCAATGGCGATGGCCCGGCGGAATTCGAAGTGCTGCTGGCCAACCAGGACGGGCAGAAGCTCGCCGCGCAGAACCTCAAGGTGCGCCTGGTGCGCGAGCGCCGTGACTACTACTGGAACTACTCCGAGAACGACGGCTGGAGCTACCACTTCAACGAGAAATTCCTCAACCTCGACGAGCAGACCCTGAACATCAAGGCCGGCGATACGGCCAAGGTCAGCTTCCAGGTGGAGTGGGGCCCGTACCGCGTCGAAGTGGAAGACCCGCAGACCGGCCTGGTCAGCAGCTTGCGCTTCTGGGCCGGCTACCAGGCCCAGGACAACACCGAAGGCGGCGCCGTACGCCCCGACCAGGTCAAGCTGGCGCTGGACAAACCGGCCTATGGCGACGGCGATACCGCCAACGTCACCGTCACCCCGCCCGCTGCCGGCAAAGGCTACCTGCTGGTGGAGTCCGCCGAAGGGCCGCTGTGGTGGCAGGAAATCGATGTACCGGCCGAGGGTAAAAGCTTCGCCGTGAAGCTCGACCCGAAGTGGTCGCGCCATGACCTGTACGTCAGTGCCCTGGTGATTCGCCCTGGCGAGCGCAAAGCCAACATCACGCCCAAACGTGCCGTGGGCCTGCTGCACCTGCCGTTGGATCGCACCCAGCGCAAACTCGGCGTGACCCTGGCCGCGCCGGAAAAAATGCGTCCCAAACAGCCGCTGACGGTGAAAGTCGCTGCGAAAAACGCCGATGGCAGCGTGCCGAAACAGGTGCACGTGCTGGTGGCAGCGGTGGACGTGGGCATCTTGAACATTACCGAATACCCGACGCCGGACCCTTACTCCAGCCTGTTCGGTCGCAAGGCTTATGGCGTGGACCAGTTCGACATCTACGGCCAGTTGATCGAAGCCGGGCAGGGGCGCTTGGCCAGCCTGGCATTCGGCGGTGACGCCGCGCTGGCCAAGGGCGGCAAGCGCCCGGACACCAGCGTGACCATCGTCGCCCTGCAAAGTGCGCCGGTGACCCTGAACGAGCAGGGCGAGGGCGAAGTCAGCGTCAATATCCCGGACTTCAACGGCGAACTGCGCCTGATGGCCCAGGCCTGGACCGACGACCGCTACGGCATGGCCGAAGCCAAGACGGTGATCGCCGCGCCTTTGATTGCGGAGCTGTCGGCGCCGCGTTTCCTGGCCGGTGGTGACCAGACCACCTTGGCGCTGGACCTGTCCAACCTGTCGGGCAAGGCCCAGAAGCTGGATGTGCAACTGAGCGCCGAAGGGCAGTTGGAGTTGGTCAACGCTGGCGCGCAGACCGTCGAGTTGAAACAAGGCCAGCGCACCACCCTGCGCATCCCGGTGAAGGCCTGGGGTGGTTTGGGGCAGGGCAAGGTCAAGGTCACCGTGAACGGGCTGGACTTGCCGGGTGAAAACCTGCCGCCGTTCACTCGCGAATGGACATTGGGCGTGCGCCCGGCGTACCCGGCACTGCTCAAGCATTACCGCGCGGTGCTCAAGGATCAGCCGTGGAGCCTGCCGGCGGGCACGCTCGATCAGTTCGATTCATCGGGGCGCCAGGCGCTGTTGAGCCTGTCGAGCCGGCCGCCGCTGAATCTCGGTGCTCAGATCAGCGCACTCAAGGCCTACCCCTATGGTTGCCTGGAACAGACCGCGAGCGGCCTGTACCCGTCGCTGTATGCCGACGATGCGCTGCTCAAGCGCCTGTCGATCAAGGGTGAGTCGGACAGTGAGCGTAAACGCAAGATCGAGTTGGGCATCGAGCGCCTGCTGGGCATGCAGCGCTACAACGGCAGCTTCGGGTTGTGGGGCGCCGATGGCGAAGAAGAATACTGGCTGACGGCCTACGTCACCGACTTCCTGCTGCGTGCCCGCGACCAGGGTTTTGCCGTGCCGCCTGAAGCGTTGAAGAAAGCCAGCGAGCGCCTGCTGCGCTACGTGCAGGAACGCAACCTGATCGACGTCGACTACAGCGATAACGCCGACCATACGCGCTTTGCCGTACAGGCCTACGCTGGCATGGTGCTGGCGCGCAGTCAGCAGGCGCCATTGGGGGCGCTGCGCAGTATTTTCGATCGACGCAGCGATGCGCGCTCCGGTTTGCCGCTGGTGCAGTTGGCTATCGCGCTGCAGAAGATGGGCGACCAGCCGCGTGCGGACCAGGCCTTGCTCGCTGGGCTGGCGGCGCAGCGTAACGCCAATGAGTGGCTGGCCGACTACGGCAGCCCGCTGCGCGACCAGGCAATGATCCTGGCCCTGCTGGAAGAGAACGACCTGGCCAAGGGCAAGCGTGAGGAGCGTTTGTTTACGCTGTCGGATCAACTGGCGGCCAGCCCGTATCTGTCGACCCAGGAGCGCAACTCGCTGTTCCTGGCGGGGCGCCTCGGGTTTGCCAGGCCGGATGCGAACTGGCAGGTGTCGCTCACTGGCAGTGGCGGCGTGCAGGAGTTGAACAATCAGCAATCGACGCTGGAGCTGGAAGGCAAGCTGCTGTCCAGCGATCTGACCTTGAGCAATCAGGGCGAGACGCCGGTGTACCAGCAATTGACGATCTCGGGTTATCCACAGGTGCCCCCGGCTGCCGGCGGCGACAACCTGAGCATCCACCGCGAATACCTGGGCATGAACGGCCAGCCGCTGAACCTGCGCAACCTCAACAGCGGTGAGCTGGTCCTGGTGCACCTGGCGGTCAGCGCCAAGCAGCGTGTGCCGGATGCCCTGGTGGTAGATTTGCTGCCGGCCGGCCTGGAACTGGAAAACCAGAACCTGGCGCAAAGCGCCGCCAGCCTGGAAAACGCCAGCAGCCAGGTGAAGGAATGGCGTGAGTCGATGCAGAACGCCTCGCTCAAGCACCAGGAGTTCCGTGACGACCGCTATGTGGCAGCGATCAACCTGGACGGTTCCGGCACCACGCACCTGCTGTACCTGGCGCGGGCGGTGACGCCCGGGACTTATCGTGTGCCGCCGCCGCAGGTGGAGTCGATGTACCGGCCGAACTGGCAGGCGGTGGGGGAGACGCCGGCCGATCTGGTGATCAAGGGGCGCTGAGACCGCAATTGTGAAAGATGGCCTCAATGTGGGAGGGGGTAAGCCCCCTCCCACCGGGGATTTGCGCTGTTCTAGGGTTAGTGGACCACCCAGCTCAAGAGCCACAGGCCCAGCAGCAACCAGATAATCCCCATGATGATCGACGCCCGCATGAAGGCGCGCACCGCCGAGTACAGCAGCATCAGGCCGATGATCAGGGTGAGGATGCTGATGATCGAGGTATCCATGCCCAAGGTGCGGGACAGGCCATCGATGAAGTTGCCACCGGCATGGGTCAGCGCACCAAACAGGCCGCTGAGCCCGTCGACGATAAAACGGATGACCGAACCGAGCGCCTGGCCCAACCATTCGAAAAAGCTTTCTACCTGCATGTGTGTGTCCTGATGAGAAGGTGGGCGTATCTGTGCCTTTGGTTGTTATTGCAACAGGCTAGTTTCCTACCAGCATAGAGGTTTGCCCGTTTGAGTTTGCGTTTAGTTGCCCGCTGGACCCTGGCCAGCCTTTTGTTGGTGATCGCCCTGCTCTGGCTGGCCGACCGCATCTGGCCGTTGCCCTTGCCCAAGGATGACCTGGCGCGGGTGGTGCTGGCCGAGGATGGCACGCCGTTGTGGCGGTTTGCCGATGCCAACGGTGTGTGGCGCTACCCCGTACAGACCCGCGAGGTGTCGCCGTATTACCTGGATGCGCTGCTCACCTATGAGGACCGTTGGTTCTACCAGCACCCCGGCGTGAATCCGCTGGCGCTGGTGCGGGCGACCTGGCAGAACCTGACCGGCGCGCGGGTGGTGTCTGGCGGCAGCACCTTGTCGATGCAGGTGGCGCGCTTGCTGGATCCGCATTCGCGCACTTTCCACGGCAAATTGCGTCAGTTGTGGCGCACGGCACAGCTGGAATGGCACCTGTCCAAGGAAGAAATCCTCAACCTCTACCTGAATCGCGCCCCGTTTGGCGGTACGTTGCAGGGCGTGGCCGCCGCCAGTTGGGCGTACTTGGGCAAGTCGCCGTCACAGCTGACCCGCGCCGAAGCCGCCTTGCTCGCCGTGCTGCCCCAGGCGCCCAGCCGCTTGCGTCCGGACCGCCACCCCCAACGCGCCCAGGACGCCCGCGACAAAGTGCTGCGCCGCCTCGCCGAATTCCAGGTGTGGCCGCAAGCCGCCGTCGATGAGGCCCTGGAAGAACCGCTGTTGCTCGCGCCGCGCCTGGAACCGAGCCTGGCGCCCTTGCTCGCACGGCGCCTGAACCGCCCCGACAGCCCGTCGCTGATCCGCACCACCCTGGACGCCACCTTGCAACGTCGCCTCGAAGACCTGCTGTTGGGCTGGCGCGCGCGTTTGCCGGAGCACACCTCCGCCGCGATCCTGGTGGTGGAGGAGGAAACCATGGCCGTGCGGGCCTACCTCGGTTCGGTGGATATCAACGACGCCAAGCGCTTCGGCCATGTGGACATGATCAGCGCCCTGCGTTCGCCGGGCTCCACGTTAAAGCCGTTTTTGTACGGCATGGCGTTGGACGATGGGCTGATCCACTCCGAATCACTGCTGCAGGACGTGCCCCGACGATATGGCGATTACCGACCGGGCAACTTCTCCATGGGCTTCACCGGCGCAGTGCCGGCGAGTACGGCGCTGTCCAGCTCGCTCAACCTCCCGGCGGTACAGTTGCTGGAAGCCTATGGGCCGAAGCGGTTCGCCGCCGAAATGCGCATCGGCGGCGTGCCGCTGGCATTGCCGGCATTGGCCGAGCCGAACCTGGCGCTGATCCTGGGGGGGGCGGGCAGCCGCCTGGAAGACTTGGTGAGTGGTTACAGCGCCTTCGCCCGGGACGGCAAAAGCGCCACCCTTCGCTTGCAGCCGGACGATACGCTCCGGGAACGGCCATTATTGTCGCCAGGGTCCGCCTGGATTGTGCGGCGCATCCTCAGCGGCCAGGCGCGACCCGACCGCGACCCGCGTGCCGAGTTGGTGCAGCGCCCGGTGCTGGCCTGGAAGACCGGCACCAGCTACGGCTTTCGCGATGCCTGGGCGATCGGTGTGGGGCCGCGTTACCTGATCGGCGTGTGGATCGGCCGCCCGGATGGTACGCCGGTGCCGGGCCAGTTCGGCCTGGCTTCGGCCGCACCGCTGATGTTGCAGGTGCACGATGTGCTGACCAACCGCGACAGCCAGCGCGGTATCACTGCACCGGTCAAGCCGGTGCCGGCGAATGTCGGTGTGGCCGCGATCTGTTGGCCGCTGGGCCAGCCGATGAACCGCAGCGATCCCAACTGCCGCCGCCAGCGCTTTGCCTGGACCCTGGACAACACCACGCCACCCACTTTGCAGGCGTTGGACCAACCGTTGAGTGTGGGTTTGATGGAAAGTGTGTGGGTCAATGCCAAGGGCTTGCGGGTGGACGCCCGTTGCCCCGGTGCCGAGCCCAGGAGCATCGCCCTGTGGCCCGCGCCCCTGGAGCCTTGGCTGCCCAGGGCCGAACGCCGCGAAGCGCGCATTCCCGCGGCCGACCCCGATTGCCCGCCACCGGCGCTGGCCGCCTCTTCACCTTTATCCATCGTTGGCGTGCGTGAAGGTGACCAACTGCGCCTGCCCGCCGCCAGCCAACAGGCGCTGCGCCTCAAACTCTCTGCGTTGGGCGGCAGCGGCCGGCGTTGGTGGTTCCTTAACGGCGCGCCCCTGGGCGACAGTGCCAACCAGGACTTTATCAATGCCAGTTTCGAGCAACTGGGGCGCTATCAACTCAGTGTCCTCGACGAAGCCGGGCAGACCGCGCGCGTCGAGTTCAGCGTCGTTGATTAGATCGCTATCGAGGGCAAGCCCCCTGCCACACTGGGATGTGTTGGCCTATCAAAGGTGGGAGGGGGCTTGCTCCGGTGACGGCCCAAAGGTTCACTTGCCTTGAAGGCCATTCCCCCCGAAGCTATCCACCTTCAGGAGCCTGCCACATGAACCTCGAACACCTCACCGAACGCCTGCACCGCATCCGCGATACCAACGACTGGAAGCAGTTCCACAGCCCCAAAAACCTGGCCATGGCGGCCAGCGTGGAAATGGCCGAGCTGGTGGAGATCTTCCAATGGCTGACCGAAGACCAGTCGCGCCAGCTGCCGGCCGACACACTCGCCCATGCCGGGCAGGAAGTCGGCGATATCGTGCTGTATCTGCTGTTGCTGTGCAGTGAGCTGGGCCTGGACATGAACGAAGTGGTGCGCGCCAAATTGGCCGACAGCGAACGGCGGTTTGCCCATGAGTGACCGTCATTTCGACCAGTTGGCCACGCGCTTCGCCGAGAAAATCTACGGCGGTGCCAAAGGCGCGATCCGCCTGGCGGTGCTCCAGGCCGACCTCACCGAAGCCCTGCCAAGGCGCCCGCTGCGTGTGCTGGATATTGGCGCGGGCCTGGGCCATATGTCGTTGTGGCTGGCTGAGCAAGGGCATCAGGTGACCCTGGCCGAACCCGCCGAACCGATGCTCGAAGGCGCCCGTCAACGTTTCGCCGAGGCGGGGCAGACCGCGACGTTTATCCATGCGCCCTGGCAAGACCTGCTCGGCCAGCTCACCGAACCCTACGACCTGGTGCTGTGCCATGCCGTGCTGGAATGGCTGGCCGAACCCCATGCAATCCTGCCGGTACTGCACCAACTCGCGGCGCCGGGTGGGTGGCTATCCCTGGCGTTCTACAACCGTGATGCGCTTATCTATCGCAACCTGCTCAAAGGCCACTTCCGCAAAATGCGCAAGAATGACATGGCCGGCGAAAAGCAGAGCCTCACGCCGCAACAACCGCTGGACCCACGAGAATTGGCGGCGCAACTCGAAGGCCTTTGGCAGGTCGAAAGCCAAAGTGGCGTGCGGGTGTTCCACGACTATATGCCGGTGGAATTCCAGGCCCGTGCGGATTTGCAGGACCTTGTAGAGATGGAACTCGCTCACCGTCGTCACCCAAGCTTTGCCGGACTTGGGCGTTATTTGCACTGGATCTGCCGTCCGGTTTAAGCGGCCCAGTCTGCGGAGGTCGAAATGCGTCGTCTCTGTTTGATCCTGTTGTCCCTGGGGTTGGGCGCCTGTTCAAGCCCCAATCCTTATGTTGCCGCGTCGGCGCCGATCCCTCCGGCGCCGCCCCAGGCCGCCCACACCTTTGATGCCAGTGCCTACCCGGCGCCGGTGCGCGATTACGGTGCCTACCGCAATTGGGCCTGGCGCAACGGCCAGCTTCCGACGGGCACGGCCTGGGCCGATTCGGCACAGATCGCCGAAGCGGTCAGCGGCGCCCTCGACCAGCGCGGCCTGCGCCCCTTGCATGACAACCGTCCGGCGGACCTTTTCGTCAGCGCCGACGTGCGCCTGGAGAAGCGTCTCAAGCAAGTCCAGGATGACTACGGCTACGGTTATGGCGGCTATAACCGCTACGGCAACGGTTATGGCATGTACAACTCGGTGCCGATCGTGCGCACTTATGAAGTCCAGGTCGTGGTGGTGCGCGTCAACCTGTTCGATGCCCGCACCGGTCAGCCGGTGTGGAGCGCCAGCGCAGAGACTGGCAGCCAGGGAAGCCTCAGTGAACGGGCGGATGCTTTGCGCCAGGCGGTGCAGAAGGCAATGACGGCGTATCCTCCCAGTTAACCGCTATTCTCATCTTTGGCGCGGGTCGCTCTTTGGAGAACAACCATGTTTCGTCGTATCGCTACGCTCGCTTTTGTTGTGCTGCTAGGCGGTTGCCAGACCAGCCAAGTCAACCACGATTTTGACGCCAGCCGGGACTTCGGTGCCTACCGAAGTTGGGCCTGGAAAGACCCGGCCCTGCAATACCGCCCGGATGACCCGCGCATCAAGAGCGACCTCACTGAACAACGCATCCGCCAGGCCGTCGGTGAACAACTCGACCAGCGCGGCCTGCGCCCTGCGGCGCCGGGCACCAGGGCTGACCTGAACGTGCAGGCCTACCTGATCGTCGAAGACCGCCAGCAGCAGGTCACCACCAACTACGGCGGCGCCTGGGGCGGCCCGTGGAATGGCTATTGGGGCGCGCCGATGTACAACGAAACGCGCAACATCACCTACAAAGTGGCGACCATCCAGATCGACCTGCTCGATGGCAAGGACGGCAAACTGGTCTGGCGTGGCAGCGACGAACAGATGATGGCCACCTCGCCCAACCCTCAGGACCGTGACAAAGCCATCCGTACCACCGTCACCCGCGTCCTCTCCAGCTACCCCCCTCACTAACCTCTGCAGGCGCAGGCTCGCTGTGGCAGGCGGGCTTGCTGTGGAGAGCAGGCTTGCTGTGGCGAGCAGGCTTGCCCTGCGTTGGGCTGCGAAGCAGCCCCCTAAAACCCTAAAACCCCCAAACCGATTTATGGCAACGGGCCAGCCCTTGTCTACACTCAAAACCATCTACGGAGAGTAAGCGCTAAGGAGTGCCTGATGTCTCCCCGACTTGGTTACAGGCAGCGTGGTGCGATTGGCCTGATGGCGGCGGCTACCCTGGCGATGGCCATGGTGTTCCTGCTGCTGGCGGTAGACAGCGGCCGTCTCTATCTGGAAAAGCGCAAGCTGCAGTCCGTCGCCGACAGCGCCGCGCTGGAAGCCGCCAGCCGTGGCGGCCTGTGCACACCCGCCACCACCGCCAATGACTACGCCGTGCAGAACGCCACACGCAACGGTTTCACCGTGGTCGCTGGCGACAGCAGCCGTGGCCTGGCCGTCACCTGCGGCACCTTGACCACCAATGCCGGCAATGTCCGTGTATTCACTGCCGACGCCACCAAAAGCGATGCCGTGCGCGTGGTCGCCACGCGAAGCGTAATCACCAGCATCGCCAGTGGGCTGTGGGGCATGTTCAGTGGTGCGCCGGTCTCCACCCAGATGACGCTGAGTGCCACCGCCGTGGCCGCCTATGCACCGCCGGTGGCGCAACTGACGATTCGCAGCAGCCTGTCCTCTGTGAACTCCGGCAACTCCCCGCTATTGAACATGGTCATCGGCAATCTGCTGGGCGGCAGCCTGTCCCTGACCGCTGCGGGCTGGAATGGCTTGCTGACGACGAACGTGAACCTGCTCGGTTACCTGGACCAGTTGGCGGTTCAATTGAACGTCAAGGCGGGGGACTACGACGCGTTGCTGAGCACCGCCGTATCCGCCAGCCAGTTGCTCGACGCAGCGGTGAAGGTCCTGCAAAAAAACGGCGCGGTCGCCACGGCGGTGATCAACGATGTCATTTCAGTGAAAGCGATTGCCCCGAATACCCAGCTTTTGAAGGTGGGCGATCTGTTGAAGGTCGCTACCGGTACACCAGCGGCTGCCTTGAATACCAGTGTGCAGCTGTTTCAGTTGCTGGAGACCGTGGCGCAGCTATCCAGTAGCAAAAGTGCGGTCGGTGCGGCAGCGCAGGTGAATATTCCTCTGGTTGGCACCGTCTCGGTCCAGACCAAAGTCATCGAGCCGCCGCAACTGTCTGCGTTTGGCAATCCGGCCAAGGCCAAGGCTGGGCTTTTGAATAATCCGCCGACGGACCAGATTTTTGTACGAACTGCCCAGGTACGCACGTTGGTCACCATCGATGCGCCGATCATCAAGGTGGTCTCGGGGGTTTCATCGATACTGACCGGGCTGGCGACGCCTGTGTCGAAGGTGGTCGGCGGTTTGCTGAACCTGAACCTGCTGGATGTGGTGGCCGGTGTCGTGTGCATAGTCGGGTGCAATGTGGCTGATGTGGATATCACCACGACCTTATCCATCTATATCGAGGCGGCCAGCGCGGAGAGCCACGTGACAGACTTCAGTTGCGCCACACCGGCCACCAAGTCGTTGACGGTGCAGGCCACCACGTCACTCGCGACCCTGGGCGTCGGCTATGTTGACCCGGTGTCGGCGTTTTCATCGTCGGCGCCTGTCAATGTGCAGCCGGTGCGGCTGATCGACTTTGGCCAACGCTTTTGCCTGCTGACCCTGGTGTGCGGGCCTCGCACGGCCGGCGTTGGCGGTGGCTTGAACCTGAGGGCGTTGTCCACCGTGGGGGCGCAAACCAATACGGTGTTGTTTTCGCCGGTGAATGACGTCAATGCGGCGACGATCTACAAAAGCCCACCCGGCACCGCCAATATCGTTAACAGCCTGGGCGCTACCTTGAACGGCCTGCAGGTCACCTATGTCCCACCTACGGGGAGCACGCCCGCTACGCCGAACAGTACAGTCACCGGTGCACTGGCGACCATCGTCAGCTCGGTGGTCAGCCTGGTCCAGAACGTCCTGGCGCCGATCCTCGACCCTATCGTCAATACGTTGCTCGCAGCGCTGGGCGTCAACCTCGGCAACGCCGAAGTCGGCGCCAACCTCAGTTGCCACATGGGCCGCGCCTATCTGGTGATCTAGCTGATCGGCAACTCCACACAAAACTTCGCGCCGTGCTCGCCATTGGCGACGCTCAGGCGTCCGCCCATGTTTTCCACAATGCCGTAGCTCACCGACAACCCGAGCCCCGTGCCCACGCCGATCGGCTTGGTGGTAAAGAACGGCTCGAAAATCCGCTCCAGCAACCGTGGGTCAATCCCGCCGCCGTTGTCTTCCACCCAGATCCGCACATGGCGGCTGTCCTGTTCGCAATGCACTGCGATCCAGGGACGAAATTCGGGGTGTTTTTCCCGTTTGCTCAACAGCGCGTCACGGGCATTGACCATCAGGTTGATCAACACCTGTTCAAGCTGATCGACATAGCCTTTGACCTGGACCTGGACGTCCGCTGGGGTGATCCGCAGCTCAACGCCCTTGCCGCGCAGGCCCTCGCCGAGCAGTGACAGCGTGCCTTCCACGGCCTGTGACGGGTCGAAGGGTTGCTGTTCGATTTCCGAGCGGCGGCCGAACACCCGCATATGGTCCACCACCCGCGTGGCGCGCTGCACCTGGGTGTCGATGCGTTGGAGTTTTTCGGTGAGGTAGTCGATTTGCGCATCGCCGTTGCCCAGACGCTTGAGCACATTGACGATGGCCATGCGCATCACGTTCAGCGGCTGGTTGATTTCATGGGCCAGACCGGTGGCCATTTCACCCAGGGTGGCCATCTTGGCGCTTTGTGTCAGTTGCTGCTGGGAGCGACGCACTTCGGTGTTGTCACGGCCCACCGCCTGCACCTCCACCAGCGTGCCCTGTTCATCGAACACGCCACGGTCCGACCAGACCCACCAGGCGTGCTCGCGCCCCGGCAGTTCAAGGCTGATTTCGGCGGTGCTGACCGGGAATTCTGCGCTCAATTGGCCGATACGCTGCACAAACGCCTGGCGCTGTTCCTGCGACATCCAGTGGCCCAGGTTCAGCCCTGGCAGCTCTGCGGGCGGGCATTCCAGGTAATTGGCCAGCGGTGTGTTGCCGAAGGTCAGGGTCAGGTCGGGGCGATAGCGGCAGATCATCGCCGGGGAGTCTTCGACCAGGATGCGATAGCGTTCTTCGCTTTGCTTGATCTGTTCGGCGGCCAGGGTCGCCTCGGTGACATCCAGCCACAGGCCGACGGCTTCCACCGGCAGGCCCAAGTCATCGCGCAGCAGCTTGGCCTCGTCCAGCAGCCAGTGGTAGTGGCCCTGTTTGTCGCGCAGGCGGTAGCGACTGCGTACGCTGCCTTCGCGCAGCAACTGGCGGCTGCGCTCGAAGTACCGGTCGCGGTCTTCGGGGTGGATCAAGGATGCCAGGCTGTCGTGGTTGCACTCGGCCAGGGTCCAGCCCAGCAGCGGTAGCAGGCTGTCGCTGAAAAAAGCCGGATGCAGGGCGCCGTCGACATAGCGCTGCACATAGATCACGGCCGGTGAGCTGGCGATCAGTTTGTCCAGGCGTGCATGGGCGGCGGCGGCTTGCAATTGCTGGTTCTTGATGTCGCTGATGTCGAGCATGAAACCGATCCAGCGGCGGCTGTCACCCACGCCAAGCACCTGTCCCTGCACGCGATACCAGAGCGGGTGGTGCTCGGCGTCGGTGCGTTGCAGGCGCACGCTGGTCAGCAAGGGTTTGCCCAAGGCCTGCAGGTCGTGCAAACGGCTGTCGAGGGCCTGGCGATCGGCGGGGTGAATCAATTCCAGCCATTGGCTCAAAGGTTGTAGGGTCGGACCGTCTTCCAGGCTGAGGCTGTGCAGCAACTGCGGGGCCAACTGGATTTCGTGGGTGGCCGGCAGCAGCTCCCACCAGCCGGTGCCGAGCAGGCCCTGCAACGCCTCCATGCGGTCGAGCTGCTGGTGATAGCGCTGCTCGCGCAGCCGGCTCAGCAGGGGCGCGGCGACGGCGGCGGTGAGATTCAGCCAGTCGCGGTCGTTGGTGTGCTGCTGGCCGTTGTATGGGCCACAGAGCAACCAGGCGGCGACGCCCTGACTGTCACGGTAAGGCACCAGGAAACCGTCGGCATCGCCGAAAATACTGTGCAGACGCGGGTTATCGCTGCGCTCCCGGGCCAGGCTCAACGGTACGTTGCCATTGACGCTGTCCAGGCTGATGCCCAGGTGTTGGCCGGCTTGCCACAAGGCAGGGGCGTCGTGGGCGGCGTACTGGCTGTAGATCCGCCAACCCCGGTCTTCGTCATCGAGCAAGGCCAGGGCAACGCAGGGGATGTGCCAGCGCTGGGCCAGGCTGCGCAGGTGCTCGTTGAACACCTCGGGCAGGCGGGTCAGGCTGCACACCCGCAACTGCTCGCTCATCTGGCAGGCGAGTTGATGGTTCTGTTCGCGGTGCTGGGCCAGTTGCCGGCCGGCCAGTAAATCACCCACGTCCTGCAGGCGCAGGCTCCATTCATCACCGTCGGGTTCGATCCAGCCGCGGGTGTGCAGCACCTGGCCGGTTGCGCCCAGGAAGTCCAGGTCCAGGTTCTGGTGTTGCCAGTCGGCAGGGCTGCCTTCGATATCCAGGGCACTGTCGGCGCACAGCAGCTCACGCAGTGGCAGCCGACGTTCGCCGATGGCGTGGGTCGCCAGCTGTGAGCGCAGGGTGCCGCGGATACCCAGCACGTGGCCTTGAACATCCAGTTGCACGTGCAGGCCTGGCATTGGCACGCCCGGCATGTCGAGGGGCGGCGCGCTGACGCGGCCGAGCAGGCGGCCGAAGAGTTTGTCCCCCGACGTCAAAACTGCAGACTCGAACTGGCGGACAGGTTGGCCGGCAGGTTCGGGACGGTACCTACCCCCGGCAGCACCAGCGCCGGGAACACGGAATAGAGGTTGGTAGTCGGGTAGTTGATTGCCACGGTCAGCGTGGTGCCGTTATAGGAGCTGCTGATGTAACTGGGGGAGAACTGGAAACTGCTCGGGATCCATTTCAACTGCTCTATCACAGTGGTTTTGGCACGGTCGGTCACCTGCGTGCCGTAAGCGGTGCCAGCGGCTATCGGGTCCACCGACAGGGCCTGGCGTACGGCCTCCGCCGCGGCCTGGTTGAACGATTGCATCAACAGCAACGGCAGGCTATAGCTGATCAACCCGTAGAACACGGCAAAAAAGATCGTGAAGACCAGGGCGAACTCAATCGCCGCCGCACCTTTTTGCTTTCCAGGCAGGCCTGTTTTCATGACTGCGTCTACCCTGACGGCTACTACTTGATATCAGCATAGAATCAATCAGCGAAAAGGGATGTTTTTTACGTGATCCACGGCGTGGTGATACTGCTCTGGCTGGGGCTCTGTGCGTGGCAGGATATCCGTCAGCGGCAGATCGCCAATGGCTTGACCCTGGGGGCAGCGCTGCTGGCGCTGATCTTCTTGCTGTGGACGGGCACGACCTGGCTAGGAGCGCCCGCCAGCGAGGGCGGTTGGGCCTTTGCCCTGGCCCTGTTGTTGACCTTGCCCGGCTATGCGCTGGGCCGCTTTGGTGCGGGGGATGTGAAGCTGCTGGCTGCCCTGGCCCTGGCCAGTACGCTGGACTGTTTGCTGTGGTCGTTGATCGGTGCGGCGCTCTTTCAGGCGTGCTGGGTGCTTGTGAGTCAAAGGCTTGGGGCGCGTCGGGGGAGGGCAGATGCGCAGGTGTCGACCAAACAGCCATTTGCCCCCTTTGTCCTGACAGGATTTGTGCTGTACTGGCTTTGGATCCATTAGTCGAACAACCGCTCTACCGCTATGTACATAGTCGAAAAGTACGTCTACGTTTATGAAGTATCCGTAAGTTATTTTTTGTCCAAATGGATGGGTCGCCCATTTGCTTGCCAGGCATGGAGTAGCGCGTGAACAAGCTTACCTCGGCAGTAAAAGTGCTCGTGGTCGACGATCAGCCGTTGATCGTGGAAGAACTCTGCGAATTTCTTGAAGGCAGCGGCTACCGCTGCGTCCCATGTGAGTCCAGTCGACACGCCTTGCAGCGCTTCAGTGAAGACCCCGAGATCGGCCTGGTGCTGTGCGACCTGCATATGCCGGACATGGATGGCATCGAGCTGGTGCAGGCCATGCAGAAGGTCGCGGGCAAGCAGCGCGCGTTCGAGGCCATCATGCTCACCGGGCGTGCCGACAAACAGGACGTGATCAAGGCCCTGCGTGCGGGGATCTCGGATTACTACCAGAAGCCGATCAACCTCGATGAGTTGCTCGAAGGCCTGCAACGCCAGGAAGCGGCGCTGGAGGAGCGGCAAAAGGAGCTGCACCTGGGGCACCTGAACCAGAAGCTGCAATACCTTTCCGAATCCATCAACGATTTGTACCAGGACCTCGACAAAGTGCGGCGCAGCCCTGGCGCCGGCTTGGCGGATGAGGGCGAGCCGGTCGTCGATGATGCCGGGCCGATCGAAATCCCGACCATCTTCAACCAGCTGTCGCCGCGCCAGCTCGATGTTGCGCGCCTGGTGGGCAAGGGCCAGACCAACTACCAGATCGCCTGTGAACTGGGGATCACCGAGAACACCGTCAAGCTGTACGTGTCCCAGGTGCTGCGCCTCACCCATATGCATAACCGTACCCAGCTGGCACTGGCCCTGTCGCCGGCTACCTCGGTGCTGCGGCAACGGGTGACGGCGCACTGACGGTTACTGACTCTTCCCACCCTTGGAAGACCCGCCGGATTGCGACTCGAAGAACTCCGGAATCGGATGCTTGTTGCTGTCCAGCCAACGCTGCATGGCCTGTTCCCGTTCTGCGGGCGTGGTCCGTTGCGGCGTGGCGGAAGCCGCGCGCCCATCGACCTGCAAGGCCATCCAATTTTCCGTCTCCGCCTGGTAGGGGGACGACGGGCCCGGCTCGATGGCCAGTGCGCTCAGCGGTAGCAGCGCCAGTGCAATGAAGTAATGTGCTGTCATCTCGCTCTCCTTACTTCAGGGTCACCGGCAGGGCCTGGCTGACTGCCGCGACTTTGCGTGCCGCCACGCCGGCGGCCTTGAGTTTCTCCGCGCGGGCCTGGGCCTCGGTGAACTGCTCGCGGCTCAGGCCCAACTGGCTGACGACCTTGGCCGCTTGCCCCCAGTCGTTCTGGTAAATCAACAGTGTGACCAGGTTGACGGCGGCCAGCGGGTCGCCTTGCTTGAGTTCGATGGCGGTCATGAATTCAAAGCGGGCGTCTTCCACCCGTAATTGGTTGAGGTAGACCACGCCCAAGTCATTGCGGATCTTTTCGTCAGTGGGGGCCAGCTGCGCAGCCCGTTGCAAGTGGGTCATGGCCAGGCCGTTGTCGCCTCTGGCGGCCGCCAACTGCCCGAGGCCGTGCTCGCCTTCGGCCGTCATGCAGGTGCCGAGCAGGCTGCGGTATAGCGGCTCGGCTTCGCTGCGCCCGAGCAGGCGATAAGTGCGGGCCTTGCGCTGGCGCACCTGGGGCAGGGACTCGGGCAGGTTTTGCAGGTTGGCCAGGCTGGCGTGCAGCTTGCCTTCGTTGGCCAGGTCGTCGGACAGGTTCAGCGCCAGCTCCTGGTCCGCGCTCGGCTTGGTGCAACTGCCCGGTGAGGCCAGCGCCGCCCAGGGCGATTGGCCGTTGGTGGCGCAGCCGCCGAGCATCAACAGCGTCAGGCCGGCAATCAGTGCTTTCATCAAGGTCTCCTCAAAAGTGGCTCAACGCGCGGGCGATGCCGATAAAGGCGGGGCCGCCGAGCACGATCAACAAAGCGGGGAACAGAAACACCATCATCACCACCGACATTTTTGCCGACATCTTCGAGATGTATTCCTGCAAACGGGTCAGGCGTCGGTCGTCGAGCAGTTGCTTGAGGGCCAGCAGGGACTTCATCGCGCCGCCGCCCTGCTGGATCAATTGCTGGAGGATGATGCAGGTGTCGGTGAACTCATCCACCTCCAGCACGCGTGCGGTCTTGCCCAGTTCCTCGCCCAGCTCCAGCCCCGAATCGACCCGTGCCAGGATCAGGCGCAGTTCATGCGTCAACGCGGGGAGCAGGCGTTGAGCTTCGTTGCCTACCACCCGCAGCGACTGTTCAATCGCCATGCCGGATTCGAACAGGATGCGCAGCAGTGGAATGAAGGTTGAAATTTCCTTGGCGATGGTCTGCTGGCGATACTTGGCCGCAGCGGCGAGTACGCGTTTGGGCAGCAGGTAGCCGATGCCCACGGCAAACATCGGCGCAATCCATGCGGGGGCCGCGTGCGGAAACAATAGCTGCTGGCCGAGCAGGGTGAGGCCCAGCAGCACAATTGGCGTGCCGACCTGGAAGGCGGCGAACAGCGAGCGCTGGCTGGCCTTGCGCCAACCGATCCGGTTGAGGAGAACCTGAGTCTCGTTGTCCAGGCTGACCGAGCGCTGGGCCAGGGCGCTTCCCCCCAGTTGACGCATGAAGCTACCGAGTTTGTGGTCGCTTGCCCTCCGCCCTTGCAAGCGCTCGGCGACCCGTCGATCACGCCGGCGATGTTCAAGCACCTGGCCTCCCACCAGTACCGCGGCGGATAGCAACAACAGGGCGCAGGCCAGCAGCACCATCTCAGACACTCCTCAACATGCGCCACATGACGAAGGTACCCGTCAGGTCCATCCCCAGCGCGGCGAACAGCATGATGCGCCCGGTGTCGTCGTTCCACATGGTCATCAAGTAGCCAGGGTTGACGATCATGAAGTAGCCGACGATCAGGATGGGCAGTCCGCCCAGCACATAGGCGGTCATGCGCGTTTCACCGGTCATGGCCTTGAGTTGCCGGGCACCTTGTTCGCGCTCGCGAATCATCTTGATGAGGTTTTCCAGCAGTTCGCTGGCGTTGCCGCCGTAGCGGTGGTTGACCTTCAGGCCGAGGGCGAACAGGCGGAATTCGTCCTGCTCGTAGAACTCGGCAAAGTCGCTCACCGAGTCCGGCAGGCTGACCCCCATGCGCACATTGCGTTGCACGCGGGCCATGGCGTCCTTGAGCGGGTCTTCAACGCCTTCGACGCCGCCCAGTACTGCATCTGCCAGGGTTCTGCCGGACTTGAGGCTGCGTACACTGTGGTCGAGCAACTGCGGCAGTTGCTCGACCATGCGCTGCACGCGCCGTTGATAACGCCAACTGATGTACAAGCGCAGTACCAGGGGCGGCGTCACGACCATCGCGATCAGCCCCAGACCGTCGGCCAGCAGCCAGCCGAACAGCGCGCCGATCACCCAGGCGCTCAGCCAAAGGCCCAGGCGGTCAGTGGGTTTGCCCAGCCCGGCACGCTGGAACATGCGCTCAAGAGCGGTCCACTTGTTGTTCGGTTCCTGTGTCTGCGGCTGGCCGTCACCCAGGCGCTCCAGCACGCGGTCCGTCTGGGCTTTGCGCAGGCCATGCTGAAACTGCCAGAACGACAGGCCGATCAACAGCAGGCAGACAAGCAACAACACCGGTCCTGTCATCACGCGCTCCCTAGGACTGCAACGCCGATTCGCGGCGCAGTTTGTCGCCGGCCGGGTTGAGGGCTTCGCGCAGGAAGCCAAAGCCGGTACGCCGGTCCAGGCGAAACAGGGTATTGGTGACGTACACGTCATCACGCACACCGACCACTTCCACCACTTCGCTCACGCAGCGACGCCCATCGGGCATGCGCGACAGCTGGATGATCACGTCCAGTGCGGCGCAGATCATCTGGCGCAGGGTTTTTTCGGCGATTGCCCGCCCGGTCAGGCCCACCAGGGTTTCCAGGCGCAGCAATGCATCCTGGGCGTTGTTGGCGTGCACGGTGCTCATGGAGCCGTCGTGGCCGGTGTTCATCGCCGTCATCACGTCGAGCACTTCGACACCACGGATCTCGCCAAGGATGATGCGGTCCGGGCGCATCCGCAGGGCGTTGCGGATCAGGTCGCTGGACTTGACTTCGCCGTGGCCCTCGGCGTTGGGTGGACGGGTTTCCAGGCGTACCACGTGGGGGTGGCCCAATTGCAATTCGGCGACGTCCTCGATGGTCACCAGGCGTTCGTGGGGGTTGATCAACTGACTGAGGATATTCAGCAGCGTAGTCTTGCCGGTGCCTGTGCCGCCGCTGATCAGGATATTGCAGCGCTTGCCCACGGCCTCCTGAAAGAACTCGAAAATGCTCTGGTCGATGGTCTGCATGGCGACCAGGTCGCTGCTCTTGAGCATGTCCTTGCGGAATTTGCGAATCGACAGGCACGGTCCGTCCAGGGCGATCGGCGGGATGATCGCATTGACCCGGCTGCCATCGGGCAGGCGCGCATCCACCATGGGCGAAGACTCATCCAGGCGCCGGCCCAGCGGTGCGAGGATGCGTTGCATCACGCGCTCCACGTGGTGGTCGTCGATGAAGCGCAGGTCGCTCTGGTGCAGCAAACCATCACGTTCGATAAATACTCGATGTGGCCCGTTGACCAAGATTTCGGTCACCGACGGATCGCGCAACAACACCTCCAGCGGGCCGAAACCGGTGAGTTCGTCAACGATCTCTTCGGCCAGGCGCTCCGTCTCGTAGCGCGAAATCGCCAGGCGCATGCGCGTGATGTACTCGGAGACTTTGTCGGTGACGAATTGCGCCAGGGACTGGCGCGTGCCTTCGAGCAGGTTCTTGCCCGACTCTTCGATGGCGTCGATGATGTAGCGATGCAGCACCAGTTTCAGGCCATCGTGATCGGTGTTGCCACCGGCAGCGCGGGCCGGGCCGCCAAACAGCTTTTCTCCGTTCATCGTCCTGACCCCAGGATGCGTTCAAACCAGCGCATCGAAGGCTTTGCCAAACCCTCGGAGCGTTTTGCCAGGCGCTCGCCCAAGGCGCGCACGGCCTGGGTCAAGGGTTCGCGCGGCGCCAGGGCGAACAGCGTCTGGCCCTGGTTTTTCACATTCAGGCGCAGTTCGGCACTCAGGGGCAGCACGGCGACGCATTCGAGGCCGAAGCTCTTTTCCAGGGCTTCGGTGTCCGGTGCGCAGGCCTTGATGTAGCGGTCCACTACCAGTTTGGCATGCTCAAGCTTCATGCCTTTTTCACGCCAGCGATTGATCACCGCCAGGTTGCGACGGCAGTCCAGTACGTTCTGGTCGGTGCACCACAGCAGTTTGTCGCAATGGCTGACAAAGGTGCGCAGGGCTTCGCTGTCCGGCTGTCCGGTAATGTTCACGACGATGTGCTGGAAGTGTTGGCGCAAGGCGCTGAGCAACATGTACAGCTCGGCGGCGCTGGTGAGTTTGAGCGGTTCGTCACCGGTGGCGTACGCCAGGATGCGCAGGCCATCCAGGGCGGTGGTGAAGGCGCTGTTGATCAAGGTGGTGTCGAGGCGGCGCAAATGCCGCAGCGCATCGCCGAAATTGAACGTGCTCTCCAGGCCCAGCAACGCCAGGCTGTCGCTGCGTGGCAGGCCGAGGTCGAGCAGCAGGGTCTGCTGCCCGCTCTTTTGCACCACCAGCGCCAGGTGGGTGGCCAGCATCGCGCCGTCGGCGTTGCTCTGGGTGCCGAACAGCACGGTCAGGCCGCCCAGTTGTGCGTTGGGGGTCACGGTCGGCAGGCGCTTGCTCAGGCGCCGCACCAGGCCGGCCACTTCGCTGGAGCGTGAGCCGTAGGCCACGAAATCGCGGGCGCCGGCACGCATGGCATTCAGCACAAGCTGGTTGTCCATGCCATCGCCGAGGGCAACCACGGCGAGCATGGGCTTGGCTTCCAGCGCCCCTTCGATCAGTGCGCTCTGGGCCACCAGGTTTTCGCGGTCAAGGCCGATGAACACCAGGTTGGCGAAGGTCACATCGACCAGCGCCAACAGTTCGTCGAGGCTGCCGGTGCCGGCACTTACCACTTGACCAAGCGGTGCGAGAGCCCCCTGCAGCCACTCAAGGTCAGTGGTGTTGCGGGTGATGGCGAGGAAGGTCTGGCTCAGGCTATCGCTCATTGGGAAAGTCCACTGCGACGGTCGAAGTTGCCGTTTTCCAGAAAGAACAGCCGGTACCAGTTCGGGTCGTAGTTGCGCAGTTTTTCGCCGGGCAAGGAGGGCAGTTGGGCGTTGGCGGCCAACGGCTGCACCAAGTGCGGCGTGACGATCATCAGCAGCTCTTTTTCTTCGCGGCTGATCGTGGAATCGCGGAAAAATGCGCCAAGGATGGGGATATCGCCCAGCCCTGGAAATTTATCGATGGTCGAGCGGTTGTTGGTGCTGATCAGGCCGCTGATCACGAAGCTTTCGCCATCGGCCAGGGACACGCTGGTGTCGGTACGGCGTACAGTCAGGGCCGGCACCTGGATGCCTTGAATCTGCACGGCGTTGCTGTAGTCCAGTTCGCTGACTTCCGGTGCCACCTTGAGAGTGATGCGGTTGCGGTCGATCACGGTGGGGGTCAGGGTCAGGCGAATACCGAACTCTTTGTATTCGATGGAGATGGTATCGCTACCAGAGCTGGGTACCGGGACGGGCACTTCACCGCCGGCGAGGAAGGATGCGCTCTGCCCGCTCATGGCCACCAGGCTTGGGCGGGCCAGGGTGTAGGCAAAGCCGCTGCGCTCCAGGGCGTTGATCATGGCCTTGACCCGGCCGCCGCCAAATCCGACGTTGAAACTGTCCGTGCTCACCGGCAGCTTGAATACCCCCTCAGAGGGCGAAAGAAGGCTGGGGCTACCGAGGAAAAAGTTGGTACCCACGCCGAGAAACTTCGTACTGGCTTCCTTGAGCTTGGTACGGCTGACTTCCACAAAGCGGATGTCGGTCTGCACCTGGCTGGGCAGCAACGGGTCTTGCGAGGGCGACAGCGACACGCTGGTCAGCGCCGAGGTGGCCTTGCCCTTGACGAACACCATGCTCTGGCGCGGCGCGCTGGCGCAGGCGGTCCACACCAGCAGGCTGGTGGCGCCGCTGCTGACACCGGTGAGCAGGAAGTTACGGTCACCGTTGACCCGCACGTCGGCGATTTTCGGATCGCCGATGGCCAGGCGCGTAATTGCCACGGGCGATTGCAGTTCCTGTTGCAGGCCTTCTCCCACCTCGACCACGGCGGGCAGCTGGCCCAGGGCACTGCAGTTGCCCGGCGCTGCCAGGGCCATGTCGATCGGCAGGCTCGCCAGCATCAGGGCGCAGGCCAGTTGCGTGAACAGGGGTGCGTAGCGATGGCTCATTCAAGGCATCCTTGCTCGATCACGGGGTTTGTGGTGCCGCCTGGGCACCGCGAATCACTTCAATGCCACGCCGTACACCAGGCCCACCGCCAGCCGGCACGACGGGTTTGGGCGGGCCGGTCAACGCCAGTTGAGTGAACTGGTAAAGGTCGCGGTTAGCGCTTTCCAGCTTCTGCGCGGTGTCGTCTTCACCGGCCCAATAGCGGCTGAGCAGTTGTTCCTCGGCACTGCGCACGGCCAGGCGCAAGGTCCCGGCTTGTGCCGCGAGCATCATGCGGCTTAATAAAGGCTCCGGCACGGCCAGCACCACGGTGCGTGCGGTGAGTCGACGTTGTAGGGCCTGGGCGCGTTCTTCGGCGGTAGCCGGGGGTGGCACTGCCGGTTGGCCATCGTTGGCCAGGCCCAATTGATCGCCGACGCTGAGCAGGCGCATCGCCGGAAGGACGATCTGGGCCGACTGTTCGGCGTTGCCGGCATCCTGGCGCAGGAACAGCAGCACATCCACGTAATCGCCGGGGCTCAATTGGCCTGCTGCGCCGACCACCTCGTCCACGGCCACGGCCAGCGCGCGCTCGTTGGGGCGGATCATGCGCGAGAGGGGGCCGCCGGCGTTGAAACTGTCCTCGTTGAGCCAGGTACCGGCGCCGAGGGTTCTCAGGGGTATGCGCCCGATGGCCTGGTCGAGTTGGGTCAGGCTGCCGGCGGGCGCGGTGCGCAGTTTCTCGACGGACAGGTCCGCGGCGGTCAGTGGCGTAAAGGCAGGCACTTCATGCCGCAGGACGACCACCGGCTGGCGGGTTTGGTCTTCAGCGGCGGCGAGGGTTTTTTCAACGGAAACGACAGGTGCGGCAGGCGCT
The DNA here is from genome assembly GCF_024584605.1 of Pseudomonas extremorientalis. Classification (NCBI taxonomy): domain Bacteria; kingdom Pseudomonadati; phylum Pseudomonadota; class Gammaproteobacteria; order Pseudomonadales; family Pseudomonadaceae; genus Pseudomonas; species Pseudomonas extremorientalis. Next base: position 804,193 of record NZ_CP089519.1, read on the forward strand.
GCGACGGGCTCAGGTGCGCGGCTCAACACCAGCCCCCAGTACCCGGCAATCAATGCCCCGATCAGCAGCAAGCCGGCCAGGACCATGCTGATGCGACTGTTCATGACGGCTCTCCCTTTCCCGTTGCACTGCACACCCTGTTAATCCAAACGGGTTAATCCGCAACCTGGCTGTGATGAACATCTAACGATTTGGCTATTTGAAGGTAGCTCAGCTAGGACGAAATGCCATTACCGCGGGGAAAAATTATCTGAAGCAGAAAGTTGGCCTTTTAAACTGCGGTGTTGTGGCGTCAACGTTGCGACTAATACTTTGTGATTAATCCGTTCTTACAGTTGTGAGGCCAGGGTTTGTTGACAATGCTCTAATGGCACGCCGCGATCATCTGGTGGTAGAGCCTTTCCGGCTTTCAGTGGCGTTTTAGGGAGAAGTCCAATGTTCCTTGACATGATGTTGAAGCTGTATGTCCAAACCCAACTTTTTTTTCAACGCAAAGACGGTGCGTCCGGGATTGAGTACGCGATCATTGTGGCCATGGTTGCATTGGTGATCGTCGGTGCCGGTTCTGGGCTGGGAACTAAGATCAAATCGATCTTCGACAGCGTCGCCACTAAGATGACCACTTGATAGCGTCTTTTTCCATGTGGAAGCGCCTCATTAACGTTCTTCCTGTCCAGGTACAGCCATGAGCGCCTCTTCGACTTCCCGCCAACAAATTCTTTTGGTGGATGACGAAGAGGACGCCCTGATCGAACTCGCCGAATCCCTCGAAAACGAAGGGTTTGTGTGTTTCACCGCCAATTCCGTCACCTTCGCCCTGCAAGAATTGACACTTCACCCCGACATCGCCCTGGTCATCACCGACCTGCGCATGCCTGAGGAAAGTGGCATTTCCTTGATCAAGCGCCTGCGCGAACACACCTCACGCTCGCACTTGCCGGTGATTGTGATGTCGGGTCATGCCGAAATGGATGATGTGAGCGACATGCTGCGCCTGCAGGTGCTGGACCTGTTTCGCAAGCCGATCTACCTGGTGCGGTTGATCGATACGTTGAACAACCTCTTCCCCCTGCCCAAAGCGAAACCTTAGAGCCTGGCCTCTATGGGGGATTACAGTTGGTAGCTGAAGCTCAGTGAGTAGCGCGGCCTGCGGTTGAAGCTGTCCAGCGCAATATCTGACATGGGTTTGGCGGCTTCCAATGCAATGTTGTAGTACTTGTTGTCACCAAAGCGCAGGCCCATCGCCGCAGATGACATATCGCTGGCCCTGACCGGCAGGTTGTTGAACCAGGACTTGGCACGGTCGAACACGATATAGGGCTGCAGGATCCGCACCCACTCACCGGCGCGGTTGTAGCTGTAGTTGACCTCATACGCCAACCCCCAGCCCTTGTCGCCGGAACCTTGGTCATCGGGGTAGCCACGCCCGAAGTTCTGCCCGCCGAAGGTGGCACGTTCGCTGTCGGGCAGGGTGTCATCACTCCAGTAAAACGCTCCCGACAGCACGCCCTGCCAGTTATCGAAGAACGTGTCGCTCTGGACGCCGGACAGGCGCAGGCGGAAGAAATCCAGGTCTGGCTTGAGTCCTTCGAAATCACTACGGGTCTTGGCACCCATGCCGTCTATCCCCTGGTACAGGCCTGCACTGAGAATGCGTAACTGGCGCGTGTCGGCCTTGCGCCAGTCACCTTCAAAGGCCAGGGCGCGCAGGTTGGTTTCGATGTCGAAGCGCTGGGGGTAGCCCACCAGTTGGTAGCGCGTGGTCTGGTCGACTGCGTACAGGCGCGTGCCCAGGGTCAGCGACTCATTGGGTGAGGCAATCAACGGATGGCTGAGGCCGACGGAATAGCGATCGATGGCCTGGTGCGGCTTGAGCGCGAAGCCGCCGCCCAGTTGCAGGCTGGTGTTGGGATCGGCGCGATAGCGCTCAGCGCCGAGCGCCAGTTGGGTCCCCTCGGCATTCACGAACTGGCTGTAGCCCACGCGGTAGTAATGCTCTTTATCCTTGCCAGGTGGGAGCAGACCGCTGATGTTGAGCTGCTCGCCCATGCTGGTCTGGGCGTTGCTGGTACCGGTAAGCAAGGCCTGCAGGCCACCACGGCTGTCGTCGGTCATGCTCATGCTGCTGGTGAAGGGTTTGCGGCTTGCGGTGATGTGCATGCTCGTGCCACCGTCAGTGGTACGGGGTGGTGGAACTTGGGCTTGCAACGTGACGCCCGGGATGCGGCCCATGAGCGTGGTGTAGCGCTCGAAGGTCTTGCGGGTCAGGGGGCGTTCGACCAGAAGCTTGTCGGCCAACTTGTCGACGTAGGTCGAGACCGAGCCGATGTCGCCACTTTGCTGGTAATCCTTGATATAGCCCTCCACCAGCACCACGCGCACCAGGCCGTTTTCAAAGTTCTGCTGGGGCAGGAACGCATAGGACAGCAGATAGCCGTCCTGTTGGTACCGACGTGTGATACCGCGGGTAGCTTCGATCAACTGCGCCAGGTTGGTCTCATGGCCGATCAACGGTTCGTAGGCTTTGGCGCTCTCGGCGAGAGGGTAGACCGTGCCACCCTCGATCTGCAGTTTGCGAATCGTCACCTTGGTGTCCATCATCAGCGGCTGGCCCTGGGTAGGCGGTGCTTCAGGCACCTGGGTTTGCGGCGTGACCGGTCGATAAGCATCGGCAGGGAGGTTGGGCACTGGCAAGTTGCGGATGGTGTCGTTGCTGTTGAGGAAGCTGGGAAGGGTCTCGGCCTGGGCGTAGGCACTGAGAGAAAGCAATAACAACGGCGTCAACACGCGCATAGGACACTCCATGGTCAACTGCAGCAGCGTTTCGGGCCCACCGGGTTCTGGGACTCGGCTCGGGAGGAACATGGTGCCAAGCCGCATAAAAAAGACGAGAGACTTATTGGGGGCTCTCGTCTCAACCAAGCGTAGGCGCTGTAGGTGAGGCCGTCTAATCGGCCAGGTGCATTTCTATTGACCGGTGAGGCCTGTGAGCAAACCGCCTACACCGGTGTTGGTGGTAGCGCCTGCACTGCCATTGGCGGAGGCGCCGACGCTCAAGCCACCGAGCAGGCCGCCACTGCTGCCGGTACCTCCAGTGACCAGGCCCCCGACCGAGCCTACCGTACCGCCTACGGCACTGACGGTATTGCCCAGCGCGTGAGTGATCGGGTTGGCATTTGCACCGGTCAGCGTGGTCCCGACGTTGGTGACTGCGGCGCCCACGTTGGTCACCAGGCCGTTGACCGGAGCACCGACGCCTGTGGTTGTGCCGATGTTTTGCGTGAGGCTGGCCACGCCTGATGTCACAGGATTGAGGGCTGCACCGACATTGGTTGCCAGGCCTGCGACGGGTGCCGTTGCCCCCGTGTTGGCCACGCCGGTACCACCGATGACCGTGCCGAGGGAGGCGACGGTGCCGCCCAGCGCGCCACCGGTGACACCTGCTGCGCTGACCGCGCCGTTGGTGTTGCCAGCATTCAGCCCGTTACCGACATTTGCCACCAGGCCACCTACCAACTCAGGCAAGCCAGGTGCGGAAGCGCCACCCGCTGGAGCGACATAACCCCCTGATTTGTCGAGCACGCCACCGACGCCGGTCAATGCGCCACCCACGATGTCAGTGACGGGGTTACCGGTACCGCCTGCGCTGGCCACCTGGCCACCCAGGCCGGTGACTGCGGCACCGACCTTATCCACCAGGCCGTTTACCGGGTTTCCCAGACCGGTTGCGTTGCCGAGGTTGCCGGTGGTGTTTTCCACCAACGACACCACGGGTACCAGCACTCTTGCGCCGACACGGCCGGTGATCGAGCCCAGCGGGCCGGTGGTGCTGGCGGTACTCAAGGTATCGCCGAGCATGGTGACGGCCTGGCCAACCTGGTCGACCAGGCCTCCTGCTGCGCCCCCTACACCGCCGGTCAGTCCGCCGACGACTGGAACGCCGCCCAGCGTAGTGGACAAGGATTTGCCGGTGGTCGAAAGGCCGTCGCCCAAGTCGGCGACGCCATTACCTACACCCGCCACGGTGATGCCTAAGGAATTGCTATTTGTGCCCAGCGAGCCCAGGCCTGCAGTGACGCCGGTTCCAATACTGGTGACCGCATTGCCGGTTGCGGTGACCAGGCCTCCTGCGGTGGTGCCCACGATGGGGACGCTGGTCAAAGTGTCGCCCAGATCGCCGACGGCAGCGCCTACGTTACCCACGGTGCCGCCCAGGGTACCGGCAATCTGGCCGGTGACCAGAGGTGTGCTGGTCGAGCCTGTGCCGCCGCCTGTGCCTCCACCCGTGCCACCGCCTGTGCCTCCACCCGTGCCACCGCCTGTGCCACCGCCTGTGCCACCGCCTGTGCCACCACCTGTGCCACCACCTGTGCCGCCACCCGTGCCGCCTGTGCCACTGCCATCACCGCCACCCGTGCCACCCCCGGTTCCTGCACCTGCATCCGGGGAGGATGCTGCAACGCTGGATTTGTGCCCACCACCACCGCTGCTGCAGCCGCCGAGTGCCAGTGCTACTGCCAGGGCCAGCGCGGTACTTGCTTTCCAAAACACGACTTGAGTTTTCATGATTGAGTTCCTTGCACCTGTACAACCTTCGTTGTCTTCAAGCGCTCGCTACTTCTGGGGATAGCGATGCGTTTGTCCGTGCGGCTATAACAGCCCCGGCGGTGCGTTCTCTCAATGCTCTACTTGGTATTAACGATTTATATACAGCAGCGATGTACCGGTTAAGCAACTAATACCAAGGGTGTAAAGGGTGGATGTATCAAGATATATATAGGTTATAAATCAATTGGTTAAATAAAAAAGCGGACTTCATAAAGTCCGCTATTACTTAGGGTGTATATATACAATTAATCTGTTTGTTTCAGGCGATCGGTCGCCACTTACCTACCATATGTTCAATATCGCCCGCGCCTTTCAACCGCAACTCTCCGCTGGAACCGGCGGCGCTGGACAATAACGTCACTTCACCGGGCAGGCGCACAGGTTTCCTGAACTCGACGTCGATCTCGATATTGGCGGCGGGCAAATGTTCGCCGAGCGCGGCAACGGTGTGTGCCTTGTTCCACAATCCATGGGCGATGGCCTGGGGGAAGCCGAACAGCTTGGCGGTCAGGGCGCTGAGGTGGATCGGGTTGTAATCACCGGAGACTCGCGCATAACGACGGCCGATATCGACGGGGGCTTTCCAGCGGGTCAGCTCGCTGACCTGGTCGGGGGGCGATTGGGCGATATCTTCTGCCGCGCCTTCCAGCTTCACGCCCCGGCACAACATGCGGCTTTCAGCTTCCCACAGCAGGCCGAGGGAGTCTTCAACCGTGGTGATCAGGTCGAAGGTTGCGCCCTTGGCGTGGGGCTTGAGGTTCTGCGCGTGTACAGCCACAGACAGGTCGCTCACACCCCCCAGGGGGCGATGAATGCGGATGCGGTTACTCAGGTGAATCAGCCCCAGCAGCGGGAACGGAAAACTCTCATCGGTGAGCAACTGCATCTGCAAACCGAACGCAAGGATATGCGGATACGTCGCCGGCAGGATCGGACTGTCGGCAAAGCCGCAGACCTTGCGATAGGCCGCTACCCGCTTGGGGTCGATGCTGACCCGGCAGCGCAACCCGTGCTCGGGCAGCGTGCGGCCGGTGATCTTGCGCTTGAGGGCCGCACGCCAATACAGCGGCGGCAGAGACGGTGCACTGTCTAACGTCTTCCATTGCATGGTTACGCCCCCAGCAGACTTTGCCCACACACCCGCAGCGCTTGCCCGCTGACCGCACCGGAACCCGGTTGGCCCAGCCAGGCCACCGCTTCGGCGACGTCCTGCGGCAGGCCGCCCTGGCCCAGCGAACTCATGCGTCGCCCGGCCTCACGCAAGGCGAACGGGATATGCGCGGTCATCTGGGTTTCGATAAACCCCGGCGCCACGGCGTTGATACTGATGCCGCGCTCCTTGAGCAGCGGCGCCCAGGCCTGTGCGAGGCCGATCAAGCCGGCCTTGCTCGCCGCATAGTTGGTTTGCCCACGGTTGCCGGCGATGCCGCTGATCGAAGCCAGCAGCACTACACGGGCGTTGTCGTGCAGGGTGCCGCTGTCGAGCAGCGCCTGGGTCAGTACCTGCGGTGCATTGAGGTTGACCGCCAGCACCGCGTCCCAGTATTCCGGGGTCATGTTTGCCAGGGTTTTGTCACGGGTGATACCCGCGTTATGCACCAGGATGTCGAGGCCTTCGGGCAAGTGTTCGATCAATTGGTTGCCGGCGTCTTCGGCGCAGATATCCAGCGCTACGGTGCGTGCACCCAGGCGTGCGGCCAGGGCGTCGAGGTCGGCCTTGGCCTGGGGCACGTCGAGCAGGATCACCTCGGCACCATCGCGGGCCAGGGTCTCGGCGATGGATGCCCCGATGCCCCGGGCGGCGCCGGTGACCAGCGCCTTGCGCCCGGCCAGCGGCCGTGTCCAATCTTCCACCGGTGTAGTGCAAGCCTCCAGGCGGATCACCTGGCCGGAGATATAGGCGCTTTTCGGCGAGAGGAAGAAGCGCAGGGCGCCTTCCAACTGGTCTTCGGCACCGTCGCCGACATACAGCAATTGCAACACGCCACCGTTGCGCAACTCCTTGGCCAGCGAGCGGCTGAAGCCTTCCAGGGCGCGTTGGGCACTGGCGGCGAACGGATCGCTGAGGTTTTCCGGCGCACGGCCGAGGATCACCAGGTGCGCACTGTTATCCAGGTTTTTCAGCAGCGGCTGGAAGAACTCGCGCAGTTGCTTGAGCTGGTCGGTGTGTTGCAAGTCGCTGGCGTCGAACACCACGGCCTTGAGTTTGGGACCGTGCCCGGGAATCCACGTCGACGTTTCAGTCCCGTAGGTGTAAATGGCATCGGTGAGTCTGTTGGCAAACGCCTGCACCTTGCTGACCAGTGCACCGCCGCCCAGCAGCAATGCGCCTTCCACCGGGCGCAGGCGCCCGGCCTGCCAGCGTTCCAGGCGTACCGGCGACGGCAGGCCAATGGCGGCGACCAGACGATGGCCGAGGCTTGAGTTGGCGAAGTCGATATAACGGTCAGACATGGAACGCTCTCCGAAGGCTGGGGTTCAAAGGGTTGACCATCCCAGGGTAGCAGTCGTTCGACTAGGCTCAGTAATCCAGCCCATAACAGACAGAGGGAGCTTTCCATGACTCAATTGCGCCGTGTAGCGATCATTGGCGGTAACCGCATTCCCTTCGCCCGTTCCAATGGCCCCTATGCCACGGCGAGCAACCAGGCAATGCTGACCGCGGCCCTCGAAGGCCTGATCGAACGCTACAACCTGCACGGCCTGCGCCTGGGTGAAGTGGCTGCCGGCGCGGTGCTCAAGCACTCGAGGGATTTCAACTTGACCCGCGAATGTGTGCTTGGCTCGCGCCTGTCCCCGCAAACCCCGGCCTATGACATTCAACAGGCCTGCGGCACCGGCCTGGAAGCGGCGTTGCTGGTGGCCAACAAGATCGCCCTGGGCCAGATCGAATGCGGGATTGCCGGTGGGGTCGACACCACCTCCGACGCACCGATCGGGGTGAACGAAGGACTGCGCAGGCTTTTGCTGCAAGCCAACCGCAGCAAGTCCATGGCGGATAGATTAAAAGTCCTGTTACAACTTCGTCCCCATCACCTCAAGCCGGAACTGCCGCGCAACGGCGAACCGCGTACCGGTTTGTCCATGGGCCAGCACTGCGAATTGATGGCGCAGACCTGGCAGATCCCCCGCGCCGAGCAGGACCAGTTGGCCCTGGAAAGCCACCAGAAAATGGCCGCCGCCTATGCCGAGGGCTGGCACAACGATCTGCTCACGCCGTTCCTGGGCCTGACCCGCGACAACAACCTGCGTCCCGACCTGACCCTGGAAAAACTCGCCGCCCTTAAACCCGCCTTCGAACGCAGCGCAAAGGGCACGCTCACTGCCGGCAACTCCACGCCGCTCACCGATGGCGCATCGCTGGTGCTCTTGGGCAGTGAAGCGTGGGCCAGGGAGCGCGGCCTGCCGATCCTCGCGTACCTGCGCGATGGCGAAGCGGCGGCGGTGGACTTCGTCAACGGTGCCGAAGGCCTGCTGATGGCGCCGGTGTATGCGGTACCGCGCTTGCTGGCGAGGAACGGTCTGACGCTGCAGGACTTCGATTACTACGAGATCCACGAAGCCTTCGCTGCCCAAGTGTTGTGCACGCTCAAGGCTTGGGAGGATGCGGACTACTGCAAGACGCGCCTGGGACTTGACGCCCCCTTGGGTTCCATCGACCGTAGCCGCTTGAACGTTAAAGGCAGTTCCCTGGCCGCTGGCCATCCGTTTGCCGCCACCGGTGGGCGTATCGTTGCCAATCTGGCCAAGTTGCTGGACGCGGCGGGCAAGGGGCGTGGGCTGATTTCGATCTGCGCTGCGGGCGGTCAGGGTGTTACGGCGATCATCGAGCGCTGAAACTGGCATATTGGATGCATTCTTAAGTGATCAACGGTCGCTAGCCTCTCCCACCGGCGAGCTGATTGCCGTATAACGAGTGCCATACGCGTGTTTGGTAATACAGGACCCACAATAAAAGCTGATGAAGACTCCTAAACGCATTGAACCCCTGATCGAAGACGGTCTGGTCGACGAAGTGCTGCGCCCACTCATGAGTGGTAAAGAAGCAGCTGTTTATGTGGTGCGCTGCGGCAACGAATTGCGTTGCGCCAAGGTTTACAAGGAGGCGAACAAACGAAGTTTTCGTCAAGCGTCCGAATACCAGGAAGGCCGTAAGGTCCGTAACAGCCGGCAGGCCCGGGCCATGGCCAAGGGCTCCAAGTTCGGCAAGAAAGAAACCGAGGATGCCTGGCAGAACGCCGAAGTGGCTGCATTGTTCCGCCTGGCCGGTGCGGGCGTCCGCGTGCCCCAGCCGTTCGACTTCCTTGAAGGCGTGCTGCTGATGGAACTGGTGGCCGACGAGTACGGCGATGCGGCGCCGCGTCTGAACGACGTGGTGCTGGAACCGGACCAGGCGCGCGAATACCACGCCTTCCTGATTTCCCAGATCGTGCTGATGCTGTGTACCGGCCTGGTGCACGGTGACCTGTCCGAGTTCAACGTACTGCTCACGCCCACCGGCCCTGTGATCATCGACCTGCCCCAGGCGGTGGATGCGGCGGGCAATAACCACGCGTTCAGCATGCTGGAGCGGGACGTGGGCAACATGGCTTCCTATTTCGGGCGCTTTGCCCCGGAGTTGAAGAAGACCAAGTACGCCAAGGAAATGTGGGCGCTGTACGAAGCCGGCACGTTGCACCCTGCCAGCGTGTTGACCGGTGAGTTCGACGAGCCGGAAGAACTGGCAGACGTCGGCGGTGTGATCCGCGAGATCGAAGCGGCGCGGTTGGATGAAGAGCGCCGCCAGGCGATTCGCGCGGCGGACGATGCGCCGCCGAGCAAGGTGCCGGACGAACCTCCGCCGCCGCCTTGGATGCAGTGATTGCCAGATAACTGGAAATCACAATGTGGGAGGGGGCTTGCCCCCGATAGCGGTGGATCAGCCGGCTTATCTGTAGCTGACCCACTGCAATCGGGGGCAAGCCCCCTCCCACATTGGATTTGTGCACATTCGGTCAGGCGCAGCAGCTTCCGGACGCCAACTCCTTGAGAATCGGACAATCTGGCCGATGATCGCCCTGGCAGTGCTCCACCAGGTCCTGCAAGGTATCGCGCAGTTGCCCCAGCTCAAGAATCTTCTGGTTCAACGCCTCGATATGCTGGCGCGCCAAGGCTTTTACATCGGCGCTGGCCCGTTGCCGGTCCTGCCACAGGGTCAGTAGCCTGCCGACTTCCTCCAGAGAAAATCCCAGGTCGCGCGAGCGTTTGATAAACGCCAGGGTGTGCAAGTCATCCGCGCCGTACACGCGATAGCCACTGTCGGTGCGGTGGGCTGGCTTCAGCAGGCCGATGGATTCGTAGTAGCGAATCATCTTGGCGCTGAGCCCGGTCTGGCGCGCGGCTTGGCCGATGTTCATGGGCGTCGATCCTCCAGGTCCTTGGGTTTCCAAGTCTTCAACAGTAAGGCATTGCTGACCACGCTGACACTCGACAAGGCCATTGCCGCGCCGGCCAATACCGGGTTGAGCAGGCCGAATGCGGCCAACGGAATGCCGATCAGGTTATACACAAAGGCCCAGAACAGGTTCTGACGGATCTTGGCGTAGGTCTTGCGGCTGATCTCCAGGGCTGCCGGCACCAGGCGCGGGTCACCGCGCATCAGGGTGATACCGGCCGCGTGCATGGCCACGTCGGTGCCACCGCCCATGGCGATGCCGATATCGGCGGCGGCCAGGGCCGGGGCGTCGTTGATGCCGTCGCCGACCATGGCCACCACGCCGGTTTTCTTCAACTCAGTGACAGTTGCGGCTTTATCGGCGGGCAGCACTTCGGCGTGTACATCGTCGATACCCAAAGCCTCGGCGACCACGCGGGCGCTGCCGTGATTATCACCGGTGAGCAAATGGCTGCTGATGTGCCGGGCCTTGAGTTGCCGTACCGCTTCCAGCGCGCCGGGCTTGAGCGTATCGCCAAAAGCGAACAGCCCCAGCACTCGCGGTTGGGCGCCTTGCTCGATCAGCCAGGACAAGGTGCGGCCTTCGGCTTCCCAGGCCTTGGCCGAGTCCGCCAGGCCCCCCGCGTTCAAGCCGTTTTCTTCGAGCAGGCGGCGATTGCCCAGGGCCAGCGACTGGCCGTCCAGGGTTCCGGCGATGCCGCGTCCGGTCAGGGATTGGCTGGCCGTCACATCGGCAACTGCCAACCCTTGTTCCTTGCACGCATCCACTACGGCTTTGGCCAACGGGTGTTCACTGCCGCGTTGCAGCGCGCCGGCGTGTTGCAGCAGTCGCGCTTCGTTGCCATCCACGGCGGCCAGGTGGGCGATTTTCGGGGCGCCGGAGGTGAGGGTGCCGGTCTTGTCGAAGACCACGGCGCTCACTTCATGGGCGCGTTCCAGGGCCTCGGCGTCCTTGATCAGGATGCCGTGGCGGGCGGCAACGCCGGTGCCGGCCATGATTGCAGTGGGTGTGGCCAGGCCCAAGGCACAGGGGCAGGCGATCACCAGCACAGCCACGGCATTGATGATCGCGGTTTCCAGCGAAGCACCGTACAGCCACCAGCCCACCAGGGTGATCAACGCCAGCACCAGCACGGCCGGGACAAACACTTGGCTGACTTTATCCACCAGCTTCTGGATCGGTGCCTTGGCGGCCTGGGCGTCTTCCACCAGACGGATGATCCGCGCCAGCACGCTTTCGGCGCCGAGGGCCAGGGTGCGTACCAGCAGGCGGCCTTCGCCGTTGATGGCGCCACCGGTGACTTTGTCGCCAGGTTGCTTTGGCACCGGCAGGCTTTCGCCGCTGATCAACGCTTCGTCGGCGTGGCTCTGACCCTCGACCACTTCACCGTCCACCGGGAAGCGTTCGCCGGGTTTCACCAGCACCAGGTCATTGAGCTTCAGGGCGCTGATGGCGACGTCTTCTTCGCGGCCATCCAGTACCCGAATCGCTCGCTCGGGGCGCAGGGCTTCCAGGGCGCGGATGGCGCTGGCGGTCTGGCGTTTGGCGCGGCTCTCCAGGTATTTACCCAGTAGCACCAGGGCGATCACCACCGCCGACGCTTCGAAGTACAGGTGCGGCGTCATGCCTGGGTGAGCGGTGAGCCACTCGTAGAGACTCAGGCCGTAACCGGCGCTGGTGCCGATGGCGACCAGCAGGTCCATATTGCCGGCACCCGCCCGCACGGCTTTCCAGGCAGCAATATAAAAGCGTGCGCCGAAGATGAATTGGACCGGCGTGGCCAGGGCGAACTGCGCCCAGGCCGGCAGCATCCAGTGCAGGCCGAAGGGCTCCACCAGCATCGGCAATACCAACGGCAGTGCCAGCAGGATCGCCAGCAGCAACGACCAACGCTCGCGGTGCAGGCGCCGGGCCTGATCGGCATCGGTGGAGGTTTCGCTTTGGGGCAGGCTGGCGGTGTAGCCGGCTTTGTCGACGGCGGCAATCAGCACGCCGGGGTCCATCAGGCCGAGCACTTCGACATGGGCGCGTTCATTGGCCAGGTTGACGCTGACGCTTTGCACCCCCGGTACCTTGCCCAGCGCGCGCTCGACCCGGCCGGCACAGCTGGCGCAGGTCATGCCGCCGATGGGCAGGTCAAAGGTGGTGGATCCATTCATGGGGCAGTCCTCCAGGAGAAGTTGCCCCTAGCATCAACCTTGACCTGTGGGGAAGGTCAAGCGCCTTCAGTATTCCAAGGCGGCGGACTTGAGGTACATGCCGTCCGGGCCCTGGGCAATGCGCAACTTGCGCACATCACCGACCTTGAGCGTAATGTTTTGCGCAGGCGGTGCCAGCAGGCCCGGCAGGCAACCCGGGGACTGGCCCGGCAGCAACTTCAGGCGCAGTGACAGGTTGCCCGCCGGCAGGTTGAACGAGGTGGCCTGCTCCTGGAACAGCCGACCCGCCAACTGGTCATTCAGGTACAGACCGATTTCGCAGTTGGTCGGCACCTCCAGGCGTTCCCGGGAAATGATCAGCACCGCATAGTCTTCTGCGGCGAAGGCTTGGGGCGCGGCGGCCGACAGGCTCATCAGGCCGGCAAGGGCAAAAAACGACCAGCGCATGGCGAATGCTCCGTGGTGTGAATCGAAGATGAGTGAAGCTTGGCCTTTGAAGCGGCCAAATACCAGCCCGGCAGAAACTTCCGGAACTTGACCTTGCCATCGTGGCAAGGTCGAGACTGGGTCCAACCTCATCAAAGGAGTCATGTCATGCAAGTATTCAGCGTTGAAGGAATGACCTGCGGCCATTGCGTTCGAGCGGTGACCCAGGCGGTGCAGAACCAGGACCCGGCGGCCAACGTGAAGGTCGACCTGGCGGCAAAAGAGGTGGGCGTCGAGAGCCGCTTGTCTGCCGAGCAAGTGATCGAGGCGATCAACGCCGAGGGCTATAGCGCCAAGCTCGCCTGACGCGGACAAATAGTTAGCGAGCTATCGTGTTCAACGCACCCAAGCGCGGCTAGACTATCGGGCTGCCGACTCACTTGGGTGCCCGATGAACCTCCGCATAATTCTGATCCTGGGTGCCTTGAGCGCCTTCGCGCCGCTGGCGATCGATTTTTACCTGCCGGGCTTCCCGGCCATGGCCAAGGCCTTTGCCACCGATGAAAAACACATCCAGCTGACCCTGGCGGTGTATTTCGGCGGCCTGGCCATCGGCCAGTTGATCTACGGCCCATTGGCTGACCGCTTTGGTCGGCGCGGTCCGCTGCTCAGCGGCGTCACCTTGTTCACCTTGGCCTCCTTCGCCTGCGCCTTTGCGCCTTCACTGGAATGGTTGATTGGCGCGCGTTTCGTGCAGGCCCTGGGCGGTTGCGCGGGCATGGTGATTTCCCGTGCCGTGGTCAGCGACAAATGCGACGCGGTGGGGTCGGCCAAAGTCTTTTCCCAACTGATGCTGGTCACTGGCCTGGCGCCGATCCTCGCGCCGCTGGCCGGTGGGTTGATGGTGGGGCTGTGGGGCTGGCAGTCGATTTTCCTGGCGCTGTCGATATTCAGCGTAATGGCGGCCATCGCGGTCGCCGTCGGGTTGCCGGAAACCTTTCCGGCCCATCAGCCGCGCCAGCCGTTGTCCGGCTCGTTGCGTCGCTATGCGGCCTTGTTGTCGGACCGCGTCTACCTCAGGTATGCCCTCACCGGTGGCATTTCGATTGCCGGGATGTTTGCCTACATCGCCGGTTCACCGTTCGTGTTTATCCAACTCTATGGCGTGCCGGCCGAGCATTACGGCTGGCTGTTCGGCTCCAACGCGGCGGGTTTTATCCTCGTGGCGCAGGTCAATGCGCGGCTGCTGTCCAAGCGCGGCCCGGCGTTCCTGCTGTCGCGCAGTGTGTGGGTCTACCTGTTGGCGGCGTTGACGTTGCTGGGCATCGCGGCATTGCGCACCGATGCATTGTGGCCATTGCTGGTGCCGCTGTTTATCTGCATTGCCAGCCTGGGCTGCATTCTGCCTAACACTTCGGCCTGCGCCATGAGCGGGCAGGGTGCACGGGCCGGTAGCGCTTCGGCGTTGCTCGGCTGCATTCAGTTTGGCGTGGCCGCCGGCGCTGCTTCGTTGGTCGGCGTGTTGCACGACGGCACGGCGATGCCGATGGCCATGGTCATCAGCTTGTGCGGTGTACTGGCGGTGACGATTGCGATGTCGACCCAGCGCCTGCAACGCAAACGGGCCTTGCAGGCGCAGGTCTGAAGAGCGGGTCAGCCAGCGGCAGAACGTTGCTGGCTGATGGGGAAACGGTGGGGGGCCTGGATACGGGCTTGCAGGGTGTCGGCAAAGGCGCGGGCCTCGGCCTCGGTGCGGAAGGTGAAGGCGTCCTGGTCGAGACGCACCTGCCATTTATTGCCTGCGGATTTTGCTAACGCTTTTATCAGGATCTTCATTGCTGACTTCCTCACGTAAAAGAATCGTGGCAAAGGCGGCCAATATAAACCCGAATACGCTCACAAATATGACAAAGATCAACTCTCTGACTAGCGGTGTCGTCCATTACTCACATGAATAATGGACGACGCTGACAGCCGTTTTTTCAGAACCCTTCCAGCACGATCTTGCCCTTGGCCTTGCCGCTTTCCAGCAGCGCATGGGCACGGCGCAGGTTGGCCGCATTGATCACGCCGAAGTGTTCGCCCACCGTGGTTTTCAGGGTGCCGGCGTCGATCAGTTCGGCCACGCGGTTGAGCAGGTTGTGCTGCTCGATCATGTCCGGCGTCTCGAACATCGAGCGGGTGTACATGAACTCCCAATGCAACGACAGGCTTTTGCGCTTGAGCTTGCTGACGTCCAGCGCCTTGGGATCGTCGATCAGCGCCAGCTTGCCCTGGGGTTGCAGAGCCTCGACCAGCTGGTCCAGATGATGATCGGTCTGGGTCAGGCTGGCGACGTGGGTCACGTGCGGGTGGCCGGCACTTTTCAGCGCTTCGCTCAAGGGTTGGCTGTGGTCGATCACCAGCTCGGCGCCCAGGTCCCTGGCCCACGCCTGGGTTTCCGGGCGCGAAGCGGTGCCGATCACTTTCAAGGCGGTGAGCTGGCTGGCCAATTGAGTCAGGATCGAGCCCACACCACCGGCGGCACCGACGATCAGCAGGCTCTGGCCTTCATCCTGTTTACCCTCACGCACTTGCAGGCGTTCGAACAGCAGCTCCCAGGCGGTGATCGCCGTCAGTGGCAGCGCGGCGGCTTCGGCAAAGCCCAGGCTTTTCGGCATATGGCCGACGATGCGCTCGTCCACGGTGTGCAGTTCGCTGTTGCCGCCTGGGCGCACCAGGGAACCGGCGTAGAACACCTTGTCACCGGTCTTGAACAGCGTCACGTCGCTGCCGACGGCCTTGACCACACCGGCGACGTCCCAGCCCAGGACCTTGGCGGCGCCGTTTTCCGGGGCGACGTTCTGGCGCACCTTGGTGTCCACCGGGTTGACCGAGATGGCTTTGACTTCCACCAGCAGGTCACGCGGGCCGGCGACGGGCGCTGGCAGCTCGATGTCTTGCAAGGCGTTTGGATCGTTGATCGGCAGCGAGGCGTAGTAGGCAATGGCTTTCATGATGGCTCCGGAAAAAGGGCGATGATCAGGCGAGAAATTTCAGGCGCTTGAGTTCGAAGTGTTCGATCACATCAGCGGCCTGGGTGCGAAAGCTCTGGATATGCGCGCTCTGGTCGTGGTCGGCGAGCGCCGCTTCGTCGCTCCAGCGCTCGAGCATGTAGAAGGTCTCGGGGTGTTGCAGGTCTTGGTGCAGGTCGTATTGTTCGCAACCGGCTTCCAGGCGCGTGGGTTCCAGCAGGCCGCGCAGCAAGGGTTCCAGGGTGGCTTGTTGGCCGGGTTTGGCGATCAGCGTGGCAATGACGTTAAAGGCGGTGGACATAGTCAACTCCAGACACGTGATAAACGGGATGCACAGATGATTGGCTATTTCCAGCGCAGATAAAAGCGGCTAAAACAGCAGTCTGTTTCAATGAAATTTTGATAATGGGCGGGAACGTATGCTGCGCTTTGATGATTTGCAGTTGTTTGTACGGGCGGCGGACCTCGGGAGCCTGTCCGCAGCGGCACGGGTGATGGACCTGTCGCCTGCCGTGGCCAGCGCCGCGCTCAAGCGTATCGAACAGCAACTGGACGCGCGCTTGCTGGCGCGTTCCACCCGCAGCTTGCGCCTGACCGCCGAAGGCGAGGGCTTCCTGGAGTATGCCCGTGCTGCGTTGAGTTCACTGGACGAGGGGCGCCGTTTATTGGCCAGCGGCCAGGACCATGTCAGCGGCGTGCTGCAGCTGTCCGCCCCGTCGGATTTCGGGCGTAACCAGTTGCTGCCGTGGCTGGATGAATTTCAGCGTGAGTATCCGCAACTTAACGTGCGTCTGCTGTTGGGTGATCGGATTGCCGACCTGTTTCGCCAGCCGGTGGATATTGCCCTGCGCTACGGTGAGCCCGAGGATTCGAGCCTTATCGCGCTGCCCGTTGCGCCGGAGAATGTTCGCGTGCTGTGTGCCTCCCCCAGCTACCTCGCCCGTTATGGTCAGCCTCGGCACCTGGAGCAATTGGCCCAGCACAATTGCCTGCTCTATATGCTCGGAAGCCGGGTTCATGACCACTGGACGTTCCACGACGGCAAACGTGAAGTGAGCTTGACCGTCACGGGGGACCGCTTCAGTGACGATGCCGACGTGGTCCGTCGTTGGGCGGTGGCGGGTGTGGGGATTGCCTATAAATCCTGGCTGGATGTCAGCACCGATGTGCTCGCGGGCCGCTTGCGCCTGATCCTGCCGGAGCTGCGTGGTGAGCGCACGCCGCTCAATCTGCTGTGTGCCCATCGGGCGCAACTGAGCAAGCCCATCAACCTGTTGCGGGAAATGCTCGTATCTCGCTGTGCGACGTTGACCGCTCAATGGCCGGAGCGATTGAGCGCGACGTAGCGCCTTCCATCAGAGCAGGAAATTTCACTCAGGTCCTGTCCCTATCCGCGCTGTCAGACGCCGTGGAACCGGTGGTTTGCGCCCCTATACTCTGGCTCCCACATCAGTAGAAAAATAAGCCAACAGGGAGTGAAAAGATGGAAGCAGCACCTTGCATCAGTCAGATCGCCAGCTTGCTCGCCGAGCCCAAGCGCACCGCCATGCTGTGGGCCTTGATGGACGGTTCAGCCAAGTCACCGATAGAGTTGGCGACGTTCGCCGGTTTGTCCACGACCTCCGCCCATGCGCACCTGGCGCGACTGACCGCAGGCGGTTTGCTGCGTGTGGAAGCCAGGCGTGGCAAGCGCCTGTTTCGCGTGGCGGCGCCGGATGTCAGTGCAGCCATCGATGCCCTGGCCAGGACCACCATGGCCTGCGCTGCGCGCAGCGCGCCGGATGCTTTGCCGCCGACCCTGATTGCTCCGCCGTCGTTACGTCATGCCCGTTTGTGCCATGGGCACCTTGGTGGCGAGTTGGGGGCGCAGTTGTATCAACATCTGCTGGACGCAGGCTGGATCGAGCGCTACGAACAGCGTCCCGATGTCACGGTGAAGGGCGCCCAGCACTTGGCAAAACTGGGGATTTTTACCCAGGCATTGGCGTCGCCGCTGGTGTGTAACTGCTTTGACTGGAGCCAGCAGCAGCCGCACCTGGGCGGTGCGTTGGGGGCGGGGTTGTTGCAACTGTTTTTGCAGTCGAGCTGGATCTGCGTGAGCAATGAGTCCCAGGCCTTGCAGGTCAGTGCCATCGGGCGCAGGGCGATCAGCCGGTTGGCCGTGCCTGAGTGACGGTCCAGGCATTGACTGTGCAGGAGCCGGCAAGCCGGCTCCCACGGGTATTACGGTTTGACCAGTCGCGCATCCAGGCTGTTTTGCGCCAGGCGTCTGGCCTGGTCCTGGGTCATGCCCAGTGAGGTGTACAACGCGTGGAAGTTCTCGGTGACATAACCGCCGAAGTACGCCGGGTCATCCGAGTTCACGGTCACCTTCACGCCACGCTCGAGCATGTCGAGGATGTTGTGCTGGGCCATGTCGTCGAATACGCACAGCTTGGTGTTGGACAGCGGGCACACGGTCAGCGGGATCTGCTCGTCGATGATGCGCTGCATCAGGCGCTCGTCTTCGATGGCGCGTACGCCATGGTCGATACGCTGGATTTTCAGCAGGTCGATGGCTTCCCAGATGTACTCCGGCGGGCCTTCTTCACCGGCGTGGGCGACGGTGAGGAAGCCTTCGTGGCGGGCACGGTCGAACACACGCTGGAATTTGCTTGGCGGGTGACCCATTTCCGAGCTGTCCAGGCCCACGGCCACGAACGCGTCGCGGAACGGCAGGGCTTGGTCGAGGGTTTTTTCGGCTTCGGCTTCGCTCAGGTGGCGCAGGAAGCTGAGGATCAAGCCGCTGGTGATCCCCAGTTGCTGCTCGCCATCTTTCAGCGCCGCAGCGATGCCGTTGAGTACCACTTCGAACGGTATGCCACGGTCGGTGTGGGTTTGCGGGTCGAAGAAGGGTTCGGTGTGGATCACGTTCTGCGCTTTGCAGCGCAGCAGATAGGCCCAGGTCAGGTCGTAGAAATCCTGGGAAGTGCGCAGCACGTCGGCGCCCTTGTAATACAGGTCGAGGAATTCCTGCAGGTTGTTGAAGGCGTAGGCCTTGCGCAGGGTTTCGACGTCGTTCCACGGCAGCGCAATCTTGTTGCGCTCGGCCAGGGCGAACAGCAACTCCGGCTCCAGCGAGCCTTCCAGGTGCAGGTGCAGTTCAGCCTTGGGCAGGGCGTTGAGCCAATCGTACATTTTCTAAATTCTCATCAGGTGCAATGAAGGCATTCTACAGGCCATGGCTGAAATAATCGGCAAAACCTGACCAGCAGGATTGCTTTCGTTGCATTCACGCAAGGGCCTTGTGAACTAAGGTGTAACGAAACGTTAGCGGCTTGGCGCAGTCTGTACCCCATCAATGACTGATTTGCCGTACTAAAAGGCCCGGAATGCTCACATCCCTCAAGCAAGAAAAATTCATGCTGCTGGCGCTGATTGCCGCCATCGCTGCCTATCCGCTGGAGCACTGGATGCTCCATAGTGGCCAAATCACTGCGCTGCTGGCCGGTGTGGTGCTGATCGGCTTTATCGTGGTGGCGTCGATGCGCGTGGCCCATCACGCCGAGCAGCTCGCGGAAAAAGTCGGCGACCCCTACGGCACCATGATCCTCACCCTCGCCGCCGTGCTGGTGGAAGTGGTGATCCTGGCGATCATGATGAGCAATGAGCCATCGCCCACCCTGGTGCGCGACACCATCTATTCGGCGGTGATGCTCGACATCAACGGGATCCTCGGCCTGGCCGCGCTGATGGGCGGCATCAAGCATGGTGAACAGTCCTACAACGATGACTCGGCACGCACCTACAGCGTGATGATCCTCACCGCCATGGGTGTGTCGATGGTGGTGCCGGAATTTATCCCGGAAGCCGACTGGAAAATCTATTCGGCCTTCACCATTGGCGCGATGGTGGTGTTGTACACCCTGTTCCTGCGCATGCAGGTTGGGCCGCACAGTTACTTCTTCAGCTACAGCTACCCGGAAAAGCGCCGCAAGAAACTGCCGGAAGAACAGGAAGCGCCGCCAGTCAACCTGGCGTTTTCCATTGGCACGCTGGTGTTTGGGGTGATTGTGATCGGTGCACTGGCCGAGGTGATGTCCAAGACCTTGGACCTGGGCCTGGAAGGCACAGGCGCGCCGCCGGTGATCACGGCGATCGTGGTCGCGGCCATTTCGGCAGCACCGGAGATTCTGACCGCGTTGCGGGCTGCGTTGGCGAACCGCATGCAGTCGGTGGTGAATATCGCGCTGGGTGCTTCGCTGTCGACGGTGATCCTGACGGTGCCGGTGATGGAGGCGATGGCGCTCTACACCGGGCAGCCGTTCCAGATGGCGATGACGCCGGTGCAGACCGTGATGGTGTTTATCACGCTGATCGTCAGCGCGATCAACCTCAACGATGGCGAAACCAACGCCATCGAAGGGATGACCCATTTCGTGCTGTTTGCGACCTTTATCATGCTGTCGTTGTTGGGGTTGTAATCAGCCAGCGATCAGCTGCCGCGCGGCCTGGGTGTGATCGGCGATCAGGCCCTTGAGGTCCAGGCCTTCGACCTGGCCGTCGATCACGCGCCATTTGCCGCCGATCATTACCCGGTCCGCACGGTCGGCGCCGCACAACAGCAACGCCGAAATCGGATCGTGGCTGCCGGAAAAGCGCAGCTCATCCAGCTTGAACAGCGCCAGATCGGCCTGCTTGCCTACGGCCAACTCACCGATATCCGTACGCCCCAGCAACTGCGCCGAACCCTTGGTCGCCCAACCCAGCACACCTTCCGGGGTGATCTTTTCCGCGCCGTAACGCAGGCGCTGGATGTACAAAGCCTGGCGCGCTTCAAGGATCATATTCGACGCGTCGTTGGACGCGGAACCGTCCACACCCAGGCCGATAGGCGCGCCGGCCGCGAGCAGGTCCAGGGTCGGGCAGATGCCGGACGCCAGGCGCATGTTCGAGCTTGGGCAATGGCAGATGCCGGTGCCGGCAGCGCCCAGGCGCGCGATTTCATCCGGGTTGAAGTGGATGCCATGGGCCAGCCAGGTGCGCGGACCGAGCCAGCCGACGCTGTCCAGGTAATCCACGGTACGCAGGCCGAAACGTTGCAGGCAGAAATCCTCCTCGTCGAGGGTTTCCGCCAGGTGGGTGTGCAGGCGCACATCCAGGCGATTGGCCAGTTCAGCGCTGGCTTCCATGATTTCCGGGGTGACGGAAAACGGCGAGCAGGGCGCGAGGGCAATCTGGATCTGCGCGCCGTCGCCACGCTGATGGTATTCATGGATCAGGCGCTGGCTGTCTTCGAGGATGACCTGGCCCTGTTGCACCGTCTGTTGCGGCGGCAGGCCACCGTCGGCCTCGCCCAGGCTCATGGAACCGCGGGTGAGCATGGCGCGCATGCCCAATTCGCGCACGCTTTGCACTTGCACGTCGATAGCGTTTTCCAGGCCCTCGGGGAACAGGTAGTGGTGGTCTGCCGCCGTGGTGCAGCCCGAGAGCAGCAGTTCGGCCAACGCAACTTTACTGGCCAGTGCGAGTTTTTCCGGGGTGAGCCGTGCCCAGACCGGATACAGGGTCTTCAACCAGGGAAACAACGGCTGATTGACCACCGGCGCCCAGGCGCGGGTCAGGGTTTGATAGAAGTGATGGTGGGTGTTGATCAGCCCGGGCAGGACAACATGTTCACGGGCATCGAACACCTGTGCGCAGGGTTGCGTGGGTTCTTGGCCCTGGGCCAGCACTTCGGTGATCACACCGTCCTGCAGCACCAGGCCGCCACGGGCGTCGAGGTCGTTGGCCGTGAAAATCGCAAGGGGGTTTTTTAACCAGATACGGGTCGCAGGCATTGGCCGGCTCCTCTGAATGATGGGTTCAGGTTTGCCAGCTCAGTGTTGCCCTGTCTGCTGATCCAGGGTCGCCCGTGAGGGCGAGGTGGGCAGTCTACGCGCGGATTGTTATCGACGGCAATCGGTCGATAACAATCCCGCACCGCTTACCAGGCGATGGTGTCGCCTTTGTAGTCGATGAAGTGATGGCCGCCTTTGCCGGTGTAGGCGTTCACCTGGTCAACCAGGCCGCGCACGCTGGTGTCGACATCGATATGGGCGTTTTCGCCGCCCATGTCAGTCTTCACCCAGCCCGGATGCAGCGACAGTACGGTCAGCTTGTGATCACCCAACTGAGTGATGAAGCTGTTGGTCATGGAGTTGAGTGCCGCCTTGCTGGCTTTGTACAGCGCCAGGTCCGAGCCGTCCGGGATGGTCACGCTGCCCAGCACCGAACTCATGAACGCCAGCACGCCAGTGTCCTTGCGGATCTGCCCGACGAAACGCTGGGCCAGGTTGATCGGCGCTACGGCATTGGTGAAAAACAGTCGGCCGACTTCGGCCAGGGTGGCGTGGCCCGGCTCCTGGTTGGCGGGGCCCTTGACGCCCGCATTGACGAACAGCAGGTCGAAGGTGCGTGCCTTGAGGCGTTGGCTCAGGGCGATCACGGCTTGCTGATCGTCCATGTCGAGTTTTTCGATCTGTACCGGCCCAACGGCTTTCAGCGCATCGGCCTTGTTCGGGTCACGCACGGTGGCAGTCACGTCCCAGCCGTCCTGAAGCAGTTGCTTGACCAGGCCGAGGCCCAGGCCGCGGGAGGCGCCGATGATCAGTGCGGTTTTTGGCGTAGACATGAAAAGCTTCCTTTAGCGTCGCGGTTCACGGAGTTCAGCGTTGTAGCAGGATACGCCCACGGCTGAGGTCGGCGAGTTGAATTTGCAGGGTGTCGATATGCGCTTCGCCCAAGGCCAGTTGCAGCTCGACGCCATTGGCGGTGAAGGTTTCTTCGACCACCAGCCCACCCAGTTCGGCGACGCGCAGTTTCACCAGGTTCAACTCGGCGAAGCCACAAGCGCAACTCAAGGGGACACGGCTGATCAGTTCGATGCGATCGGCGGTTTGCAGGCATTTGTTCGCTCCACCGCCATAGGCCCGGGCCAGACCGCCGGTGCCCAGCTGGATGCCGCCGTACCAGCGAATCACCAGCACCGCCACCTGATCGAAGCCCTGGGCCTCGATGGCCGCCAGGATCGGCCGCCCGGCGGTGCCGCCGGGTTCGCCATCGTCGTTGCTGCGGTATTGATCGGCCAGTTTCCAGGCCCAGCAGTTGTGCGTGGCGTTCAAGTCGCTGTGTTGCTCGAAAAACGCCTGGGCGTCCTGCGGGCTGGTGATCGGTGCGGCGAGGGTGATAAAGCGGCTTTTGCGTATTTCTTCGCGAAACTCGCAAAGGCCGGTGAGCGTGAAAGGCATAAGTCGCTTCGTTTAATAGGCGGGCTTGATGCCGCAGCCCTTGAGGATGATATGGATCAGGTTAGTGCCGGCGTCTTCCATGTCCTGCTTGGTCAGCTTGGTGCGACCGGTGACGCGGCAGATCTGGGTGGCGAAGTCGGCGTAGTGCTGGGTGCTGCCCCACAGCAGGAAGATCAGGTGCACGGGGTCTATCGGGTCCATCTTGCCAGCGTCGATCCAGGCCTGGAACACGGCTGCCCGGCCGCTGAACCAGGCGCGGTAGTCCTGGCTGAAATATTCGGTGAGGCATTCGCCGCCGCTGATGATCTCCATCGCGAAGATTCGCGAAGCCTGGGGCTGGCGACGCGAGAACTCCATCTTGGTGCGGATGTAGCGGGTGAGCGCCACGGCCGGGTCATCTTCGGCGGTCAGCGTGTTGAAGGTGCTGTCCCACAGCTCGAGGATATTGCTGAGCACCGCGATATACAGGCCCAGCTTGTTGGTGAAGTAGTAATGCAAGTTGGCCTTGGGCAGCCCGGCACTGGCCGCGATGGTGTTCATGCTGGTGCCTTTGTAGCCATGGCGCGCGAACTCGTCTTCAGCCGCCTGCAGAATCGCTTGTTCGTTCTTTTGCCGAATGCGGCTGGCGGGCTTACCGGCGTGGGTGCTGTGGGCAGGAACTTCGAGGCTCATGGAGGTTTCCGTGCTGATCGATTGAGACGACGTGTGCACAGATAACCCACCCTCAAGCCTCAGACAAGTCCTGATGCAATAAAACCGTCAAAGCGGTTCCAGGCTGTCGCTTTCCGGTGCTTTGTTTGCGGCAGCGCTGGGGGCCTTGCTTTCGGGCAGCAACAGGCACAACACGATGGCCGTCAGCCCGCCGCTGGTGATGGCGGAGTCAAACAGGTTCTGCACCAGCGTCGGCATCAGATGCAGCAGGTTCGGTTGGGCGGCGATGCCCAGGCCGACGCCAAACGAAGTGGCGATGATCAGCATGCTGCGCCGGTCCAGTGGTGCCTGGGCGAGGATGCGCACGCCAGCAGCGGCCACACTGCCGAACATCACCAGGGTGGCGCCGCCCAACACCGGCTTGGGGATTTGCTGCAGCACGGCGCCAATCATTGGAAACAGACCGAGACAAAACAGCACCGCGCCGATGTAGAGGCCAACGTAGCGGCTGGCCACGCCGGTGAGTTGGATTACACCATTGTTCTGCGCGAAGGTGGTGTTGGGGAAGGCGCTGAAGGTGGCGGCGATCATGCAGCTCACGCCATCACCGAGTACGCCGCCCTTGAGTCTGCCTATATAAGAAGGGCCGCTGATGGGTTGGCGGGCAATCATGCAGTTGGCGGTGAGGTCACCAACGGTTTCGATGCTGCTGATCAGATAAATAAGCGCGATCGGTAGGAAAGCGCTCCAGTCGAAGTTGAAACCAAAGCGGAACGGGATCGGCAGGCTGACCAGCGGCAGATCTGGCAGGGCTTGAGGCACCAGTTTGCCACTGAACCAGGCGGCCAGGCTGCCGAGGGCGAGGCCGATGATGATGGCCGAGAGGCGCACCCAAGGTGTATTCGAGCGGTTGAGCAGAATGATCGTCAACACCACGAACAGGCCCAGCGCCAGGTTGGTCGGCGCGCCGAAGTCGGCGGCATTGAAGCCGCCGCCGAGGTCGGTGATACCGACTTTGATCAAGCTGATGCCGATCAGGGTGATGACGATTCCGGTGACCAGAGGCGTGATGACTCGGCGCAGCTGCCCGATGAAGCGGCTTAACACGATCTGCACCACGGCGCCGAAAAAGCACACGCCGAAGATCATCGCCATGATGTCTTCCGGGCTGCCGCCGCGTTGTTTCACCAGGAAACCTGCCGACAGCACCGCGCCGAGAAAGGCGAAGCTGGTGCCTTGCAGGCAGATCATCCCGGCGCCTATGCCGAAGGGCCTGCGCGCCTGGATGAAGGTGCCGACACCGGAGACCATCAGCGCCATGCTGATCAGGTAGGGCAAATGGGCGGTGAGGCCCAGGGCGGAGCCGATGATCAGCGGCGGGGTGATGATGCCGACAAATGCAGCAAGTACATGTTGCAGGGCGGCGAGTAAGGCAGGTCCGGGTTTCGGGCGGTCGTTGAGCCCGTAGATAAGATCGCTGCTGTTGGACGTTTCTGGTGACATGGCGGGCAAACTCAAGGTCTATGTCCTTGGGCTGTTGCAAAAAGCTGTCCAACTGCTCAGCTTTTAGCTGCGAGGCCGAGTTAGCGGGTTGCCGCGAGACTTTCCAGGAAGCTTTCCAGCACCAAATGGGGGCGCCGGCCTTTGCGCGTGACCGATGCGAGGCTTAAATCGTAAAAACGCGTAGCCGGTTTCAGCGCACGCAGTCGGCCTTGTTGTACCCAAAGGCTCGCGTAGTGGTCGGGCAGGTAGCCGATGTAACGGCCGGTGAGGATCAGGAACGCCATGCCTTCGCGGTCGGAGGCGCTGGCCGTGCAGTTGAGCGCCTGGTAATGGGCCTGGATTTCGGCGGGCAGGCGGAAGGTCGGGGCGATGGCGTCCTGGGCGTCAATGCGTGCATCTTCCAGTTGCTTGTTGTCGGCATAGAACAACGGGTGGCCGACCGCGCAGTAGAGCAATGAACGTTCACTGTACAGCGGCTGGTATTCCAACCCCGACAAGGCGCTGGCCTGGGGCACCACGCCCACATGCAAGCGGCCATCGAGCACGCCTTGTTCGACTTCGTTGGGGGCGATCATACGGATCTGGATCTGCACGTCCGGCCCGCGCTCCTTCAGTTGTGCGAGCGCGTGGGTGATGCGCATGTGGGGGAGGGTGACGAGGTTGTCGGTGAGGCCGATGATCAACTCGCCACGCAAGTGCTGGTGCAGGCCGTTGACCTCGGTGCGAAAGCTTTCCAGGGCACTCAGCAGTTGCAGGGCCGACTGGTAGACCTCGCGGCCCTCTTCGGTCAGGGAGAAGCCGGCGCGGCCGCGTTGGCACAGTCTCAATCCGAGGCGTTGCTCCAGGTCGCTCATTTGCTGGCTGATCGCCGAGCGCCCGATGCCCAGCACGGTTTCCGCCGCGGAGAAGCCGCCGCATTCCACCACGCTGCGAAAGATGCGCAGCAGGCGGATATCGAAGTCGCTGACTTGGGCCAGGGGGTCGGGTCGACGGCTGCTCATAGTTTAGTGAAGGCCTGACTGAAGGTTAGAAGAGTTGGATTTCACCGACTTTATCGCCGTGGCAATTTAGCTGCAACAACGCTTTTTCAATCCCGACGCTGCCTTTTGCCCTGCGAGGTTTTGCTGATGAACATGCCCGAAAATGCCCCATCGTCCCTGGCCAGCCAATTGAAGCTGGACGCGCACTGGATGCCATACACCGCCAACCGAAACTTCCAGCGTGACCCGCGCCTGATCGTGGCCGCCGAAGGGAGCTGGTTGACCGATGACAAGGGCCGCAAGGTGTATGACTCGTTGTCGGGCCTGTGGACCTGTGGTGCCGGGCATACGCGCAAGGAAATCCAGGACGCGGTCGCCAAGCAGCTGGGCACGTTGGACTACTCGCCGGGCTTCCAGTACGGTCATCCATTGTCCTTCCGGTTGGCGGAAAAGATTACCGACCTGACCCCAGGCAACCTGAACCATGTGTTCTTCACCGACTCTGGCTCCGAGTGTGCCGATACGGCGGTGAAGATGGTGCGTGCGTACTGGCGCCTGAAGGGCCAGGCCACCAAGACCAAGATGATCGGTCGCGCCCGTGGTTATCACGGTGTGAACATTGCCGGTACCAGCCTGGGGGGCGTCAACGGCAACCGTAAGCTGTTTGGCCAGGGCTTGATGGACGTTGACCATTTGCCGCATACCTTGTTGGCAAGCAATGCCTTCTCCCGTGGCATGCCGGAGCAGGGCGGTATTGCGCTGGCAGATGAACTGCTCAAGCTGATCGAATTGCACGATGCTTCGAACATCGCTGCAGTGTTTGTCGAACCTATGGCCGGCTCCGCTGGCGTGCTGGTGCCGCCACAGGGTTATCTCAAGCGTCTGCGTGAGATCTGTGACCAGCACAATATCCTGCTGGTGTTCGATGAAGTGATCACCGGTTTCGGCCGTACCGGCTCGATGTTCGGTGCCGACAGCTTCGGCGTGACCCCGGACCTGATGTGCATCGCCAAGCAAGTCACCAACGGCGCGATCCCGATGGGCGCAGTGATTGCCAGCAGCGAGATCTACCAGACCTTCATGAACCAGGCGACGCCGGAGTACGCGGTGGAATTCCCCCACGGCTACACCTACTCGGCGCACCCGGTGGCCTGCGCGGCGGGCCTGGCGGCATTGGACCTGTTGCAGAAGGAAAACCTGGTGCAGAGCGTCGCTGAAGTCGCCCCGCACTTTGAGAATGCGCTGCATGGCTTGAAGGGCAGCAAGAACGTGATCGACATTCGCAACTACGGCCTGGCCGGCGCGATCCAGATTGCCCCGCGTGATGGTGATGCCATCGTGCGTCCATTCGAGGCCGGCATGGCTTTGTGGAAAGCGGGTTTCTACGTGCGCTTTGGCGGTGACACCCTGCAGTTCGGGCCAACCTTCAACAGCAAGCCGCAGGACCTGGATCGCCTGTTCGATGCGGTCGGCGAAGTGCTGAACAAGATCGACTGATTTCTCCTTCTATATAGAACAACTTTTCAGGAGCCCCGCATGAGCCTTATCCAGCATTTGATCAACGGTGAGTTGGTCAATGATTCCGGCCGTAGTGCCGACGTGTACAACCCGTCGACCGGCCAAGTGATTCATCAGGTGCCGTTGGCCAGCCGTGAAACCATCCAACAGGCGATC
Source organism: Pseudomonas extremorientalis (assembly GCF_024584605.1). Taxonomy (NCBI): domain Bacteria; kingdom Pseudomonadati; phylum Pseudomonadota; class Gammaproteobacteria; order Pseudomonadales; family Pseudomonadaceae; genus Pseudomonas; species Pseudomonas extremorientalis. Next base: position 831,911 of record NZ_CP089519.1, read on the forward strand.
GACGCAGCCAAGGCGGCGTTCCCGGCGTGGCGTAATACACCGCCGGCGAAGCGTGCCCAGGTGATGTTTCGTTTCAAGCAATTGCTGGAACAGAACGAAGCGCGCATTTCGCAACTGATCAGCGAAGAGCATGGCAAGACGCTGGAAGATGCTGCCGGTGAGTTGAAGCGTGGCATCGAGAACGTTGAGTACGCGTGTTCGGCACCAGAGATTCTGAAGGGCGAGTACAGCCGTAATGTAGGACCAAATATTGATGCATGGTCGGATTTCCAGCCGCTGGGCGTAGTGGCCGGTATTACGCCGTTCAACTTCCCGGCGATGGTGCCGCTGTGGATGTATCCGCTGGCGATCGTCTGCGGTAACTGTTTCATCCTGAAACCATCGGAGCGTGATCCGAGCTCGACATTGCTGATTGCACAACTGTTGCAGGAAGCCGGGCTGCCCAAAGGCGTGCTCAGCGTGGTGCACGGTGACAAGGGCGCGGTGGACGCGCTGATCGAGGCGCCGGAAGTGAAGGCGCTTAGCTTCGTGGGCTCGACGCCGATTGCCGAATACATCTATTCCGAGGCAACCAAGCGTGGCAAGCGCGTACAGGCATTGGGTGGGGCGAAGAACCACGCGGTGCTGATGCCGGATGCGGATCTGGATAACGCCGTCAGCGCTCTGATGGGTGCAGCATACGGTTCCTGCGGTGAGCGTTGCATGGCGATCTCGGTGGCGGTGTGCGTGGGCGACCAAGTGGCGGATGCGTTGATCGCCAAGCTGGTGCCGCAGGTCAAGGCACTGAAGATCGGGGCGGGGACGTCTTGTGGCCTGGATATGGGGCCGTTGGTGACTGGTCAGGCGCGGGATAAGGTCAGTGGCTATATAGAAGACGGTGTTTCTTCGGGTGCCAGGTTGGTGGTTGATGGGCGCGGACTGAGTGTTGCGGGCCATGAAGAAGGTTTCTTCCTAGGCGGTAGTCTGTTTGATCATGTGACGCCTGAAATGCGTATCTACAAAGAAGAGATCTTTGGGCCGGTGTTGTGTGTTGTGCGGGTGGATAGCCTGGAAGCGGCCATGCAACTGATCAACGACCATGAATACGGTAACGGTACGTGTATTTTCACCCGTGACGGTGAAGCGGCGCGTCTGTTCTGTGACGAGATTGAAGTGGGTATGGTGGGGGTGAATGTTCCATTGCCTGTGCCGGTGGCGTATCACAGTTTTGGTGGCTGGAAGCGTTCGCTGTTTGGCGATCTGCATGCCTACGGGCCGGATGGGGTGCGTTTCTATACTCGTCGCAAGGCGATTACCCAGCGTTGGCCGCAGCGGGCCAGTCATGAAGCCTCGCAATTTGCTTTCCCTAGTTTGTAAGTAGTGCAGAAAGCCGGCCCCTCGGGGCCGGCTTTTGCGTTTCTGGGCGTTTTTTGACCTGTGTGACAGAAATATTAAAAAAGGTGTTGACGGCAGATTCTGGAAGTCTATAATTCGCCCCACTTCCGGCGCAGTCGAAACGGAAAACTCCTTGGTAAACAATGAGTTACGCAGAATTCGACAGCGACTTGCTTCAGTTCATCGAAGCCCAGAAGGAGTTGGTAGGGCAGTGTTGTCTGGCTCTATTGACGTTTCGATCCTCTCGGTCGAAAGCGGAGAAAAAGAGGTGTTGACAGCAGCGTGTAACGCTGTAGAATTCGCCTCCCGCTAACGAGAGATCGGAAGCGCAAGTGGTTGAAGTTGTTGAAGAAATCTTCGAAAACTTCTGAAAATAATCACTTGACAGCAAATGAGGCTGCTGTAGAATGCGCGCCTCGGTTGAGACGAAAGATCTTAACCAACCGCTCTTTAACAACTGAATCAAGCAATTCGTGTGGGTGCTTGTGGAGTCAGACTGATAGTCAACAAGATTATCAGCATCACAAGTTACTCCGCGAGAAATCAAAGATGTAACCAACGATTGCTGAGCCAAGTTTAGGGTTTCTTAAAAACCCAAAGATGTTTGAACTGAAGAGTTTGATCATGGCTCAGATTGAACGCTGGCGGCAGGCCTAACACATGCAAGTCGAGCGGTAGAGAGAAGCTTGCTTCTCTTGAGAGCGGCGGACGGGTGAGTAATGCCTAGGAATCTGCCTGGTAGTGGGGGATAACGTTCGGAAACGAACGCTAATACCGCATACGTCCTACGGGAGAAAGCAGGGGACCTTCGGGCCTTGCGCTATCAGATGAGCCTAGGTCGGATTAGCTAGTTGGTGAGGTAATGGCTCACCAAGGCGACGATCCGTAACTGGTCTGAGAGGATGATCAGTCACACTGGAACTGAGACACGGTCCAGACTCCTACGGGAGGCAGCAGTGGGGAATATTGGACAATGGGCGAAAGCCTGATCCAGCCATGCCGCGTGTGTGAAGAAGGTCTTCGGATTGTAAAGCACTTTAAGTTGGGAGGAAGGGCAATTACCTAATACGTGATTGTTTTGACGTTACCGACAGAATAAGCACCGGCTAACTCTGTGCCAGCAGCCGCGGTAATACAGAGGGTGCAAGCGTTAATCGGAATTACTGGGCGTAAAGCGCGCGTAGGTGGTTTGTTAAGTTGGATGTGAAATCCCCGGGCTCAACCTGGGAACTGCATTCAAAACTGACTGACTAGAGTATGGTAGAGGGTGGTGGAATTTCCTGTGTAGCGGTGAAATGCGTAGATATAGGAAGGAACACCAGTGGCGAAGGCGACCACCTGGACTAATACTGACACTGAGGTGCGAAAGCGTGGGGAGCAAACAGGATTAGATACCCTGGTAGTCCACGCCGTAAACGATGTCAACTAGCCGTTGGAAGCCTTGAGCTTTTAGTGGCGCAGCTAACGCATTAAGTTGACCGCCTGGGGAGTACGGCCGCAAGGTTAAAACTCAAATGAATTGACGGGGGCCCGCACAAGCGGTGGAGCATGTGGTTTAATTCGAAGCAACGCGAAGAACCTTACCAGGCCTTGACATCCAATGAACTTTCCAGAGATGGATTGGTGCCTTCGGGAACATTGAGACAGGTGCTGCATGGCTGTCGTCAGCTCGTGTCGTGAGATGTTGGGTTAAGTCCCGTAACGAGCGCAACCCTTGTCCTTAGTTACCAGCACGTAATGGTGGGCACTCTAAGGAGACTGCCGGTGACAAACCGGAGGAAGGTGGGGATGACGTCAAGTCATCATGGCCCTTACGGCCTGGGCTACACACGTGCTACAATGGTCGGTACAGAGGGTTGCCAAGCCGCGAGGTGGAGCTAATCCCATAAAACCGATCGTAGTCCGGATCGCAGTCTGCAACTCGACTGCGTGAAGTCGGAATCGCTAGTAATCGCGAATCAGAATGTCGCGGTGAATACGTTCCCGGGCCTTGTACACACCGCCCGTCACACCATGGGAGTGGGTTGCACCAGAAGTAGCTAGTCTAACCTTCGGGAGGACGGTTACCACGGTGTGATTCATGACTGGGGTGAAGTCGTAACAAGGTAGCCGTAGGGGAACCTGCGGCTGGATCACCTCCTTAATCGACGACATCAGCTGCTCCATAAGTTCCCACACGAATTGCTTGATTCATTGAAGAAGACGATAAAGAAGCAGCCCGAAATTGGGTCTGTAGCTCAGTTGGTTAGAGCGCACCCCTGATAAGGGTGAGGTCGGCAGTTCGAATCTGCCCAGACCCACCAATTTTGTGTGGGAAACGCCTGTAGAAATACGGGGCCATAGCTCAGCTGGGAGAGCGCCTGCCTTGCACGCAGGAGGTCAACGGTTCGATCCCGTTTGGCTCCACCACTACTGCTTCTGACGTATGAAAGCTTAGAAATGAGCATTCCATCCAGGTGATGATGAATGTTGATTTCTAGTCTTTGATTAGATCGTTCTTTAAAAATTTGGGTATGTGATAGAAAGATAGACTGAACGTTACTTTCACTGGTAACGGATCAGGCTAAGGTAAAATTTGTGAGTTCTCTTAATTGAGAAATTCGAATTTTCGGCGAATGTCGTCTTCACAGTATAACCAGATTGCTTGGGGTTATATGGTCAAGTGAAGAAGCGCATACGGTGGATGCCTTGGCAGTCAGAGGCGATGAAAGACGTGGTAGCCTGCGAAAAGCTTCGGGGAGTCGGCAAACAGACTTTGATCCGGAGATGTCTGAATGGGGGAACCCAGCCATCATAAGATGGTTATCTTGTACTGAATACATAGGTGCAAGAGGCGAACCAGGGGAACTGAAACATCTAAGTACCCTGAGGAAAAGAAATCAACCGAGATTCCCTTAGTAGTGGCGAGCGAACGGGGACTAGCCCTTAAGTGGCTTTGAGATTAGCGGAACGCTCTGGAAAGTGCGGCCATAGTGGGTGATAGCCCTGTACGCGAAAATCTCTTAGTCATGAAATCGAGTAGGACGGAGCACGAGAAACTTTGTCTGAATATGGGGGGACCATCCTCCAAGGCTAAATACTACTGACTGACCGATAGTGAACTAGTACCGTGAGGGAAAGGCGAAAAGAACCCCGGAGAGGGGAGTGAAATAGATCCTGAAACCGTATGCGTACAAGCAGTGGGAGCCCACTTTGTTGGGTGACTGCGTACCTTTTGTATAATGGGTCAGCGACTTATTTTCAGTGGCGAGCTTAACCGAATAGGGGAGGCGTAGCGAAAGCGAGTCTTAATAGGGCGTCTAGTCGCTGGGAATAGACCCGAAACCGGGCGATCTATCCATGGGCAGGTTGAAGGTTGGGTAACACTAACTGGAGGACCGAACCGACTACCGTTGAAAAGTTAGCGGATGACCTGTGGATCGGAGTGAAAGGCTAATCAAGCTCGGAGATAGCTGGTTCTCCTCGAAAGCTATTTAGGTAGCGCCTCATGTATCACTGTAGGGGGTAGAGCACTGTTTCGGCTAGGGGGTCATCCCGACTTACCAAACCGATGCAAACTCCGAATACCTACAAGTGCCGAGCATGGGAGACACACGGCGGGTGCTAACGTCCGTCGTGAAAAGGGAAACAACCCAGACCGTCAGCTAAGGTCCCAAAGTTATGGTTAAGTGGGAAACGATGTGGGAAGGCTTAGACAGCTAGGAGGTTGGCTTAGAAGCAGCCACCCTTTAAAGAAAGCGTAATAGCTCACTAGTCGAGTCGGCCTGCGCGGAAGATGTAACGGGGCTCAAACCATACACCGAAGCTACGGGTATCACGTAAGTGATGCGGTAGAGGAGCGTTCTGTAAGCCTGTGAAGGTGAGTTGAGAAGCTTGCTGGAGGTATCAGAAGTGCGAATGCTGACATGAGTAACGACAATGGGTGTGAAAAACACCCACGCCGAAAGACCAAGGTTTCCTGCGCAACGTTAATCGACGCAGGGTTAGTCGGTCCCTAAGGCGAGGCTGAAAAGCGTAGTCGATGGAAAACAGGTTAATATTCCTGTACTTCTGGTTATTGCGATGGAGGGACGGAGAAGGCTAGGCCAGCTTGGCGTTGGTTGTCCAAGTTTAAGGTGGTAGGCTGAGATCTTAGGTAAATCCGGGATCTTAAGGCCGAGAGCTGATGACGAGTTACCTTTTAGGTGACGAAGTGGTTGATGCCATGCTTCCAAGAAAAGCTTCTAAGCTTCAGGTAACCAGGAACCGTACCCCAAACCGACACAGGTGGTTGGGTAGAGAATACCAAGGCGCTTGAGAGAACTCGGGTGAAGGAACTAGGCAAAATGGCACCGTAACTTCGGGAGAAGGTGCGCCGGTGAGGGTGAAGGACTTGCTCCGTAAGCTCATGCCGGTCGAAGATACCAGGCCGCTGCGACTGTTTATTAAAAACACAGCACTCTGCAAACACGAAAGTGGACGTATAGGGTGTGACGCCTGCCCGGTGCCGGAAGGTTAATTGATGGGGTTAGCTAACGCGAAGCTCTTGATCGAAGCCCCGGTAAACGGCGGCCGTAACTATAACGGTCCTAAGGTAGCGAAATTCCTTGTCGGGTAAGTTCCGACCTGCACGAATGGCGTAACGATGGCGGCGCTGTCTCCACCCGAGACTCAGTGAAATTGAAATCGCTGTGAAGATGCAGTGTATCCGCGGCTAGACGGAAAGACCCCGTGAACCTTTACTATAGCTTTGCACTGGACTTTGAATTTGCTTGTGTAGGATAGGTGGGAGGCTTTGAAGCGTGGACGCCAGTTCGCGTGGAGCCATCCTTGAAATACCACCCTGGCAACTTTGAGGTTCTAACTCAGGTCCGTTATCCGGATCGAGGACAGTGTATGGTGGGTAGTTTGACTGGGGCGGTCTCCTCCTAAAGAGTAACGGAGGAGTACGAAGGTGCGCTCAGACCGGTCGGAAATCGGTCGTAGAGTATAAAGGCAAAAGCGCGCTTGACTGCGAGACAGACACGTCGAGCAGGTACGAAAGTAGGTCTTAGTGATCCGGTGGTTCTGTATGGAAGGGCCATCGCTCAACGGATAAAAGGTACTCCGGGGATAACAGGCTGATACCGCCCAAGAGTTCATATCGACGGCGGTGTTTGGCACCTCGATGTCGGCTCATCACATCCTGGGGCTGAAGCCGGTCCCAAGGGTATGGCTGTTCGCCATTTAAAGTGGTACGCGAGCTGGGTTTAGAACGTCGTGAGACAGTTCGGTCCCTATCTGCCGTGGACGTTTGAGATTTGAGAGGGGCTGCTCCTAGTACGAGAGGACCGGAGTGGACGAACCTCTGGTGTTCCGGTTGTCACGCCAGTGGCATTGCCGGGTAGCTATGTTCGGAATAGATAACCGCTGAAAGCATCTAAGCGGGAAACTAGCCTCAAGATGAGATCTCACTGGAACCTTGAGTTCCCTGAAGGGCCGTCGAAGACTACGACGTTGATAGGTTGGGTGTGTAAGCGCTGTGAGGCGTTGAGCTAACCAATACTAATTGCCCGTGAGGCTTGACCATATAACACCCAAGCAATTTGACTACTCTAACGAGCATCAGATTGCGGTGTGTGAAGACGAAAATGAACCGAAAGTTCGACGCTCACAAAACACCGAAAGCTGTCACATACCCAATTTGCTGAAGCGAGGCGCAGGCCACGACTCAGTACCCGAATTTCTTGACGACCATAGAGCATTGGAACCACCTGATCCCATCCCGAACTCAGTAGTGAAACGATGCATCGCCGATGGTAGTGTGGGGTTTCCCCATGTGAGAGTAGGTCATCGTCAAGATTAAATTCCAGAACCCCTGATTGCTAACGCAGTCGGGGGTTTTGTTTTGGGCGGTCGGAAACTCAAGCACTACTTACCCCCCGACAAATTTGCACAGTTATTTCTGAACCAGAGCACTAGAATAGGCACCTAACCATTTTTAGAGCCAGAGCCCTATCTATGCCTGATCCGGCTGATGCCCTAGAGCTATCGGATTTACCACTGGACGACCTGGTGGCATGCCATGAGTGCGACTTGCTGATGCGCAAACCGGTGCTCTCCCTCGGCGAAAAAGCCCAATGCCCGCGTTGCGGTTACGAGCTTTACGCTCACCGCCACAATGTCGTTGAGCGAAGTCTCGCCTTGGTGCTGGCTGCACTGTTGCTGTATATACCCGCGAACTTTCTACCCATCATGCAGCTCAATCTACTTGGGCAGTCCTCCGAGGATACCGTGTGGAGCGGCGTTGTCGGTCTGTTCGATACCGGCATGCAAGGCGTCGCCGCCGTTGTGTTCCTGTGCAGCATGGGCATCCCATTGCTCAAGCTGATTTGCCAGTTGGCAGTACTGCTCAGCATCCGCTGGAATATCGGCCGCAGTTATGGACTGCTGTTGTACCGCATCTACCACCACCTGAAGGATTGGGGGATGTTGGAGGTCTACTTGATGGGGGTGCTGGTGGCGATCGTAAAACTCGCCGATATGGCGTCCATCACCATTGGCCTGGGCTTGGTCTGTTTTATCAGCCTGCTGATGGTTCAAGTACTGCTTGAGGTGGTGATGTCGCCCCACCAGATCTGGCAAGCGTTGTCAGGAGAGGATGATCATGCGGGCGATTGATGCAGGCATTCTGATTTGTACCGAATGTCACGAATTGAACAAACAGGACACTGATAGCGATGAGCAACTGTGCACGCGTTGTGGTGCGCTGGTCCATGCCCGCCGCCCCAACAGCCTCACCCGCACCTGGGCACTGCTGATCACGGCGGCCATCTTGTATATTCCAGCCAACGTGTTGCCCATCATGACCATCAATAGCCTTGGTCAGGGTGATCCCAGCACCATCATGGCGGGCGTGATCCAGCTGGTGCAGCATGGTATGTACCCCATCGCTGCCGTGGTGTTCATCGCCAGCATCCTGGTGCCGACGTTCAAGCTGGTCGGCATAGGTCTGCTACTGTTCTCGGTGCAGCGTCACCAACCGTTGTCCGCGCAACAACGCATTGTGATGTACCGCTTTATCGAATTCATTGGCCGCTGGTCCATGCTGGATATCTTCGTGATCGCCATCCTGGTGGCGGTTGTAAATTTTGGGCGACTTGCCAGTGTCGAGGCCAATCTAGGCGCTGCGGCGTTCGCCAGTGTGGTGATCTTGACGATGCTTGCCGCAGTAACTTTTGATCCCCGACTGATTTGGGATAACACGGAGTCGGACGACGACCATGAGTGATTTGCCAAAAGCTAAAACCCGCCCCGCCTCCAATTGGTCGGCCATTTGGGTGTTACCTCTGATTGCCCTGATCATCGGTGGCTGGCTGGGGTGGCGTGCCTATTCTCAACAGGGCATCGATATTCAGGTGCGCTTTGAGAGTGGCGAAGGTATCCAGATCAACAAAACGGAAGTGGTCTACAAAGGCATGCCGGTGGGCAAGGTCAAGGCCCTGGCCCTGGATGACGAGGGTAACAATCGCGGGGTGATTGCTACCATCGAGATGAACAAGGATGTCGAACAATACCTGAAGACCAACACCCGTTTCTGGCTGGTCAAACCGAGTGTCAGCCTGGCCGGCATCACTGGCCTGGAAACCCTGGTGTCGGGCAACTACATCGCCGCCAGCCCTGGTGACGGTGAGCCCACTCGCAAGTTCAAGGCGCTCTCCGAAGAGCCGCCCTTGTCCGACGCCAAGCCCGGCTTGCACCTGACCATCAAGGCTGACCGTCTGGGTTCGCTGAACCGTGGCAGCCCGGTGTTCTACAAGCAGATCCAGGTGGGCCAGGTCAAAAGCTACCTGCTCTCCGAAGACCAGAGTACCGTCGAGATCAAGGTCTATATCGAACCGACCTACGCCAGCCTTGTGCGTAAACACACACGTTTCTGGAACGCCAGCGGCATCAGCATCGATGCGAACCTCTCCGGCGTGAAAGTGCGCAGCGAATCCCTCTCAAGCATCGTTGCCGGCGGTATCGCCTTCGCCACGCCGGAGAACCGCAAGGACAGTCCGCCTACGGACCCAAGTCTGCCATTCCGCCTGTACGAAGATTTCGACGCCGCTGCGGCCGGAATCAAGGTCAAGGTCACACTCTCCGACTTCGAAGGCCTGCAGGCTGGCCGCACTCCGGTGATGTACAAAGGTATCCAGGTCGGTAGCTTGAAAACGCTGAAGATCAATCCGGACCTTTCCAGTGCTAACGCCGAACTGACCCTCGATCCCCTGGCTGAAGATTACCTGGTACAGGACACTCAGTTCTGGGTGGTCAAACCGTCTATTTCCCTGGCGGGTATCACAGGGCTCGAAGCCTTGGTCAAAGGGAACTACATCGCCATTCGCCCGGGGGACAAAGGGACGCCTCCACAGCGTGAGTACGTCGCACGGGCCAAGGCGCCACCGTTGGACCTGCGTTCCCCTGGCCTGCACATGGTGCTGTTCACCGACAACCTCGGTTCTCTGGATGTCGGCAGTCCGATCCTCTACAAGCAGGTCAAGGTGGGCTCGGTGCAGAGCTACCAGTTCTCGCGCAAGAACAAGCAGTTGGTGATCGGCGTCCACATCGAGAAGGAATACGAAAACCTGGTCAATGGCTCGACGCGCTTCTGGAACGCCAGTGGCGTCACCCTGACCGGTGGTCTCACTGGCGGAATCCAGGTGAAGAGTGAATCCCTGGCCAGCCTGATGGCGGGTGGCATCGCCTTCGAAACACCCGAGCAGAACGTTCCGCTGAAAAAACGCATCCCGCGTTTCCGCCTGTTTGCCGACCGCGATGCTGCCAACCAGCACGGTACCCTGGTGACCATCAAGGTCGACCGCGCCGATGGCATGCGTCCCGGCACTCCTGTGCGTTTCAAAGGCCTGGACGTGGGCAAGATTGAAAGTGTCAACCTCAGTGCCGACATGCAATCGGTACTGCTCAGTGCGCGTATCACCCAAGTGGCTGACCGCATCGCCCGCGCCGGCAGCCAGTTCTGGGTGGTCAAGCCTGAGCTGGGCCTGATGAAAACCGCCAACCTGGAAACCCTGGTCACCGGTCAATACATCGAAGTGCAACCGGCTGCGAAAAACGCCGGTCCGCAAAAGAGTTTTGTCGCGCTCGCCCAGCCCCCTGAAGCCGCCCATCAGGAAGCCGGCCTGAGCCTGACCCTCAGCGCTGCCCGTCGTGGTTCGCTGAAGGAGGGCGTGCCGGTCACCTACCGCGAAGTCACTGTGGGCAAAGTCACCGGCTACGAGCTGGGGCAAACTGCCGACCGTGTATTGATCCACATTCTGATCGAGCCCAAATATGCCCCGCTGGTCCGTGGCGGGAGCCGGTTCTGGAACACCAGTGGCTTTGGCCTCGACTTCGGCCTGTTCAAAGGCGCCACCGTACGCACGGAGTCCCTGGAGACGCTGGTCGCCGGCGGTATCGCCTTCGCCACACCCGATGGCGAGCGCATGGGCAATGCCGCCCGGCCACAGCAAACCTTCCCGCTGTTCGACAAGTTCGAAGATGAGTGGCTGACTTGGGCACCTAAAATCCCGCTCGGCAAATAAGCGCCACAAAAAAGGCCGCGATCCATAAGATCGCGGCCTTTTTGCATTTCAGCGCAGCACGTCAGACTTCATCCAACTCCGGCTCATCCGCCTGTACATTAACCGTTGCCTTCACCACATCATGACGGCGGATGTACTTCCAGTCCGCCTCATCAATGTAGATCCCATTCGGCCCGCTGCCGCCTTCCAGGTCGATCGCCACCTGGGCGGACACCTGCGGCTTCACACTGGCCAGGATTGGCACAAAGCCCAACTGCAAGCTGGTCTCCAGCAATGCGGCCTGGTTCTTCTCGTCGATATCCGCTGCCTCGTCAAGGTAATACGGCAAACGTACACGCCCGGCCTGGTCGCGGTCCATCAAGTGCAGCAACAGGTACATGTTGGTCAGCGCCTTGATGGTCATGGTGGTGCCGTTGGACGCGGCGCCATCGATGTCAGTATGAATCACCGGCTGGCCATGCACCTTGGTAATCTCGAACGCCAGTTCGAACAAATCCTTCAGGCCCAGCTGGTTGTGGTTGGCCGCCACCAGCCGCGCCAGGTACTCCTTGGCTTCTTCGTTCTTGTTGTCCTGCTCGGCGCTCTGGCTCAGGTCGAATACCGAGAGGGTTTCGCCTTCTTCATATTGACCGGCACTGTGGATGATCTGGTCGATATGCTTGAGCGCTTCCTTGTTCGGCGCCAGTACGATGCGGAAGCTTTGCAGGTTGGAGACCTGGCGCTTGTTGATCTCACGGTTGAACAACGCCAGTTGATGCTCAAGGCTGTCGTAGTCGCTGCGGATGTTGCGCAGGGTCCGTGCGATATCGGTGACCGCCGCACGGCGGGCCTTGCCGAGTGTCAACGCTTCATCCGTGCGGTGCGCATAAGCGTTGATCAGCAATTGCAGGCGACGCTCAACATCATCCTCGCTGTCGAACTTGGCCACGCCCTTGAGGCGAACCTGGGCGTACAGCGCTTCGATCTGGCCATCGGCGCGCAGCAAACCTTGCCAACTGTCCTGATAGTCATTGAGCAGCGGCAACAGGTTGTCCATGGAATCGTCGATCGGGTCCATGAACGGCGTGCCGAACGGCAAATCCGCCGGCAACAACTGACGGCGACGCAACGCGTCGTCCAGCGTACGTTGCTTGGCTTCCATATCGCCGATCTGGCGGCCCACCAATTGCAGCTTGGCCGACAGCTGCTGGACGCGCTCGGTGAACGCATCGCTGGAGCGCTTCAACTCATCCTGCGCCGCTTCCATCTGCGCCAGGTTTTCCAGCTTCTCGCCTTCTTCGGCGCTCAGGGTTTGTGCACGGCGGAAGTCTTCAAGGGCCTTTTGCGCATCGAGCACCTGCTGGTACAGCGCTTCGGTCTGCGTCTTGCTCGCGGCACGGTCGGAGGCTACAGCCTGCTGGGTTTTCAACTGCTTGAGTTCTTTTTCCAGGCGTTCCTTCTGGTCACGCAACGCCGCGCGATCTGCCAGGGCCTGCAAAGCCGGCGGTTCGATATGTGAGATGTCGATGGACAGCCCCGGCACTTCAAAGCGCTCGCCCTTGAAGCCGTCGAGGATCTGCTCCAGGGATTTGACCCACTGGCCGTCTTCGTCAAGCGTGATGCCGTGCTCGCCCAACGGCAGGCTGAACAGCGAACTGTTGAACAGGCGCATCAGACGCTCGACGTCTTGCTGTGAGAATTCTTCCCGCAGTTTGGCGTAGCTGTTGTTGTCCGCATGGTCGAGCTGTTGCTTGACCGACTTCAAGCGCTTTTCAAGGTCGCGCAAACGCTCGTCCAGATCCTCGGCGCTGAACTGCCGCGACTGCGCCAGGGCGCCGGCCAACTCATCGTGGGCATCCTTGGCCGCCAGCAGTTGCTGTTCCAGCATCTTGACGTCATCCACCAGGGCAAATCGATGCTTGAGCACCGACAACTCGCCCAACCAACGCTGGATACCACTGATTTCCCGCTCCAGGCGCATCAGCTCCTGGGTGCCGCCACGCTGGTCGTTCTGCAGCGCGTCCTGCTCGTTGCGGTAGTGCTCGGCCTGGATCGTCAGTTCTTCCTTGCGTGCACTGGCGTAGTCCGACCAGGTGCCCAGCAGCGAATCCAGCAGCGGCGACAGGCGATGCAATTTGCCACGCAGCACGTCGCGCTGGCGAACACCATTGGACAGCGCTTCTACCAGCGGGCCGGCGGCGACCAGGGAGTTGTAGTCCTGCTCCATGCGCCTTACATCGCGGAAGGCTTCTTCGCACGCGGCGATGTAATCGACACTGCCGGAACGCAAGCTGTGTTCGAAGGCATCGAGAAACAATTGCTTGAGCTTGGCCGCAGTGATTTCACGCATGTGCAGCAGGTTGATAAACAGCGCGCGGAAGGTCTTCAGGCTCTGCTCGCTGGTGGAGCGCAGCGGAATCAACGTCAGGTCCAGCGGGATTGACGTATGCCCACCCACCAGCAAGCGACGCAGCTCATCCGGCTTGAGTTCGTAGGCTTTCAGGCCTTCGCGCTCAAGGTTGGTGAACAGCTCCTTCTGACGCAGGCAGGTGTCGTTCTTCTGGTAGTGCGCCAGGTCCAGCTTGCCGGCATAGGCAAAGAACTGGTGACCGAAACCACCGCCCGGGCCGCGCCCGACCACGCCGATCACGTGTGGGCCGTGGGGCAGTGAGACTTCCACGAGGATGTAGCTGGTGTCGGTGGCAAAGTAGAAGCGCCGCGATTGTTCCAGGGTGTACTTGCCGAAACTCATGTCCGACATGCGCGCCAGGATCGGGAACTGCAAGGCGTTGATCGACGCGGATTTACCCAGGTTGTTTGCGCCATATACCGACAGCGGCTCTTCCAGCGGGAACAGACCCAGGCTGTAACCGGCGGTGTTCAATAGGGCGAAGCGGCGGATGCCGTAGCGTTCCTTACTCATGCATCGGTCTCCTGTTCTTCGGCAATGGCGCGGGCCAGGGCGTCTTCATCGCTCTCATCGGCGAAGTCGCTCAAGTCGAGTGGGTCATCGGTTTTCAGCAATTTCTCATCGCTGTCTTCGTCGATGATCACCGGTGCCGGCAGCGGCAACACGCTGTGCACGCTGGCTGCCAGGTCGCGGTCTTGCTGCACCGACAGGCACACATCGAGGAAGCGGTGCATCGGCGGCAGGAAGCGATAGATGCCGTTGTCTTCGCTGGCAAAACCCAGCTGGGTCATACGGCGCATGATTTTTTCTTCGAGTTCTTCCTGGGTCTGCACTTCGGCCTGGATAAACAGGTCGCGGTACTTCTCCAGCAACGACGGCAACTCATCACGGCCCAGGCTGCCACCGTCGAGCACGGCAATCGGGTCGCGGCCCTGGTCGGCCAGGTGCTCGACGATGATGAAGGTGAACAACGCCAGGCGCTGGGCGGTCTTGTTGACCTGCGCGGCCGCCACGGCGGTGTCCGGCACGAAGTAGTAGAAGCCCCGCGTGTCGCATACCAGCTCAAAGCCCAGGGCCTTGAACAGCGTGCGGTACTGGTCCTGGAAGTTCGACAGTTGTGCGTACAGCTCCGGGTCGCGGCGGCTGACGTGGTAACCCTTGAACAGCTCGCGAAAGATCGGCGCCAGCTGGGACAGTTCGGATAGATCAAGATGCATAAGGTGTGCTCGCAGAATTCTCGGCTGCATCAGGGCTGGCCGGGAGCAGGGCGAAGGAGCGCAGGCTGACCTGGTGCTCGTGTGTGTGGTAGTCGCGGCGTTCCAGGCGTTCGCGCTTGAAGCGTTTTTCCCGCGAGAGGCGCGAGAACCAGTACAGCAATTCGTCGGTGGCGCCGTCGGGTTCCTGCTCCAGCAGCCAGGTCATCAGGTCCGGCATCGGCAGCGCGTCTTCGCAGCGCTCGAGCATTTCCTTGACCGTGCGCGGTGCGCGCTGGGCGTCGCCCTTGTGGGACTTGTGCGCCTTGGGAAAGCGCGCCGGTTTCGGCTCGAAATTCGCCAGGGCATACACGTAGGCTTCCACCTGGCTGGCACTGCCGAGGAAGGTGCTCTGCGGCCGGGTGAACATCGGCATCGCCGCCTGCGGGACTGCGTCCAGGCCTTTACGGCGAATGGCCGACAACGCCAGCGCCGCGCCACGGGTCACGGCGTTGTGCCGACGCGCTTCTTCGCGCAGCGGTAGCAGCAGCTCGCGGGCGTGGCGCAGAGTCAGCTGGGCGCTGGTCTGCATCTCCAGGATGCGCGCGTGGGTGCGCAGCAGCATGTCGTCGTCCACCAGATGGCCGAGACGCTGCTGCTCGGTGAGCATGCGCAACAGCACATTTTCCACCTTGCGCACGCCTTGCTCGAAGGCGCCGTCGGCGTTCACCAGTTGGATCATCGGTTCGACGTATTCGTCCCAGGTCGCGAGGACCTCGGCATAACGCTGGCGCAACGGAATCTGGCGGTCGCTGGTCTTGGCGCGATCGGCCACTGCGGCGAGGGCCTGTTCGTCGTTGGCGAGTTTTTTCAGCACGTCGCGCACGCGCATGTCGAGCAGGCGTAACTGACGGGCCAGGTCGTGGCCATCACGGATATCGAAGGCGTCCTGGATATAACCGGCCAGGCGCTCGAGGTGGCGCAGGTAGGCTTCGATTTCCAGGCACAGGCCAAGCCGGTGCTCCTTGCGAAGATAGGCCAGGAAGTCGTGGATCTGCGCATTGAGCTCGAAACGGTTCGGGCTCTTGGCAACAGGCACCAGGATATCCAGGCGAATCCACACGTCCAGCAGGCTGGTGATGTCCTGTGGCGTGCTGTCCAGTTGTTGGGCGGCCAGTTGTGCGCGCAGTTCGCCCAGGCTCAGGGTGCCTTGGTCGAAGTGTTCGCACAGTGGCTCAAGCAGGGCCCAGTGTTCGGCGAGGGCGCGCAAGACGCGCTTGGGTTCGATCATTGGAATGGCCGGCTGGTTGGCGATTAAAAGTCGCGATTGTACTGCATCGGACGCGGGATTTATCCACAGCCGGTCAGTACGCAGTGGGCGATTGTTGCCGAACAGCGGTAGAATCCCCGCTCTTTAGTTATCCACAAGTGGCCGAGCTGTGCTTATCGAGTCCCGACGTCGCGCTTACTTGACCGCCATGCAGGTGGTCAACTGGCTGCCCCGCACCGAACTGCCGTTTGCCGCGCCGTCGCGGCCCGAGCTGTTGCAGGCGCTTGAGCCCTATGAGGCGTTCGAGTCTTCGGGCGAGGAAGCGGCTGCGCCGGTGGCGGTGGTCAAGCCCACGCCGGAGACGCGACCGGTGGTCGAGCGCGCCAAGATCGAAGTGCCGCGCCCCGTGCCGGTGACCAAGGCCGCCAAGGTGGTCGAAGAGGCGGCCCCGGTGGTCAAGGCCCCGGTGGTGCCGCCACCGCGCTTTGCCCTGCAATTGCTGCGCGCCGGGCGCTGCCTGCTGCTCGTCGAGTTGCCCACCGGCGAACGTTTCCAGACCCGCGACCCCGCCTACATGCTGCTCAAGGACATGCTGCGCGCCGCCGGCCTGCCCGACAGCCCGCAAATCGTCGGCGACCCGGTGCGCTGGCCGCTGCTGGTGCGTGGCAACATGGATCAAGGCCCCGAGGCCGCACGGGATTTCGTGCAAGGTTTTGTGTCGGCGCGCCTGGAAGACGAACCCTGCGCGTGCCTGTGGCTGATCGGCTTGCCCGCTGTGCGTTTTGCCGGCGAGGCCAATGCCGAAGCCTGGTACCGCGAGCTGCAGGTCGAAAGCCTGGGCTTGGTGTGGGTCCTGCCGGGCCTGGAATTATTAATGGAAGAGCCACAGCGTAAGGCTGATGTCTGGCAAGCCATGCGCCGGCTGATGGCGCGCTGGAAAACAACCGATGAGTGAGGCTTTATCCTTCCGCCCGATGACCGAGGCCGACCTCGACGCCGTGCTGAAAATCGAATACGCGGCGTTCAGCCATCCCTGGACCCGTGGGATCTTTCTCGATGGGCTGGGCAAGTACCAGATCTGGCTGATGTTCGAAGGTGAGCAGCAGGTGGGGCACGGCGTGGTGCAGATCATCCTCGATGAGGCGCATCTGCTGAACATTACCGTCAAACCGGAAAACCAGGGGCGCGGCCTGGGACTGGCGCTGCTGGAGCACTTGATGTCACGTGCCTACGCGGCCAATGCGCGGGAGTGCTTCCTGGAGGTGCGCGACAGCAATACCGGCGCGTTTCGCCTGTATGAGCGCTATGGTTTCAACGAGATCGGCCGTCGCCGGGACTATTACCCGGCTGTCGGTGGCCGCGAAGATGCGGTCGTCATGGCCTGCACCCTGGTCGACTAAATACATAGCCCATTGTGGGAGGGGGCTTGCCCCCGATGGCGGTGTACCAGGCACCTCATCAGTCTGACATGCCGCTATCGTGGGCAGCCCCCTCCCACCTGTAGGACACGTTCTGTCAGCGGTTACCGTCTACTGGATCAATATCTGCCAATTCGGCCTCATCCAGGCCATTGCCCCCACCGATCTCATCCTCATCGACGATACTCAGGTCCCAGTCCGCCGGTTCGCCTTCGCCCGCTTCCTGAGCATCCCTTGCTCCATCTTCATGGATCAGCGTTTCAGGGCTCATGTCATCGTTCGTCGCTTCATGGTCTTCGGTCGAAGCCCCAGTCAGCCCGGCCTCCCGCACCCGTTCGTCGCCGATATGCGTGGTGGGCGCGTCTTCGTCAAAATCCAGCTCGCGCATCGAGCCCATGCGATCTTCATTGTCATCAATCGGTTCGGGCTGTGTAGCGCCGTAGGGGCGTCGTGATTCAGTCATGGCCAATCCTCATACTGTGGGGCTTATAGTGTGTGGACAGGCTGCGCGGCCTAAAGATTCAAGCTAATTCACGCTTGTTATTCGCCGGCAGGGCGTGACCTGGACGTGGGGTTGTCAGTCACAAAACTGCGCATCATTCCTGAGGCTTTCCCTGATGAACGAACTACAAGACCTGCTTGATAACAATGAACGCTGGGCGGACGCGATCAAACAGGAAGATCCCGAATTCTTCGCCAAGCTCGCCCGCCAGCAAACCCCGGAATACCTGTGGATCGGCTGTTCCGATGCCCGCGTACCGGCCAACGAGATCGTCGGCATGCTGCCGGGTGATCTGTTCGTGCACCGTAACGTGGCCAATGTGGTGCTGCACACCGACCTCAATTGCCTGTCGGTGATCCAGTACGCGGTGGACGTGCTCAAGGTCAAACACATCCTGGTCACCGGCCACTATGGCTGTGGCGGCGTGCGCGCCTCGATGCAGGACCGTCAGTTCGGCCTGATCGACGGCTGGCTGCGCACCATTCGCGACCTCTACTACGAGAACCGCGACCTGCTGGCCCAATTGCCCACCGAGGAAGAACGCGTCGACCGTCTCTGCGAGTTGAACGTGATCCAGCAAGTGGCCAATGTCGGGCACACCAGCATTGTGCAAAACGCCTGGCACCGTGGGCAGAGCCTGTCGATCCATGGCTGCATCTACGGCATCAAGGACGGTCGCTGGAAGAGCTTGAACACCACCATCAGTGGTTTCGAGCAGTTGCCACCGCAATACCGCCTGCGTCCGCTGGGCGAAGCCTAAGAGCGTTTACGGTCGCGCCACTGGGCCATGAACGCCTGCCCCTCGGCGTTCAATGGTTCATCGCGACCGGTAATCCAGCCCCGGCAGTTCAATTCGCCGCATTGGCAGGCGAACTGCCGGAACAGCACGTCTTCGGTCATGGCGTAATCCACGGTCAGCAGGGTGTCGGCCTGGATTTCGTGCAACGTCCAGACCTCCAGGTAGTGCAAGTCGAGAAACACGTTCGGTTTGCACGAATGCGACAGCAGGCCACTGAACCAGCAGTCGTAGAGGTGGATACGCGACGATAACTGCAACGTGTGCAGGCGTCTTTCGCTCAGGGCGTAGCCTGAGATCTTGGCGATGCACACACGGCTGTCAAAGGCCACGCGCGCCTTGACTCCCACGCCCACCCCTTGAATGTTGTGCACCACCTCAAATTGCCTGTCCGTTGGGTAGCCTTGTCCGAGCGTGGACTTGAAAGGGTAAAGGCTGTCACCCACAGCGGTTTTAGCCTTATCCATGGCCTGAGTTTTCATAACTCTCCTGGTTTAGGCTGCATCGACCTGCGGGTGGTGGCTGACTACCAGTCTTGCAGCGGATGGGCGCGGCTCAAGACTCGCCGAACATGGACCTGATTTCTACTGTCAATGTTGACAGTAGAAATCGGCTGTTTTTTGTGCAATTTACAGCACCGGCGCGCTGATCGTCGGGAGTGGTGCTGCATTGCGCAGCTGTTTCAATTGGGTCTTGATGGTTGGCGTGGCGCATTTTGCATTCGCATCTTCCGGGGATAGATTGCGCACCGAGGTGTAGAACAGTTCGCACGTCTGCTCCTTGCGGGTGACTTGCCAGGTAGTCATGCACGCCTTGAGTAGTACGTTCGGATCGCTCGCGGGTTTTTGGCCCATCCCGGCCTGCCAGCAGGCGGCGCTGAGATCCTGGCCCATCACCTTCAAACCGGCTTCGTCGGCTTTCTGCTCGTTGCCGTCGTAGGTGTCGGGGCTTGCCGCATACCAGATGTAACTGGGGTGGTTGGCACCCAACACCGAAACAGTTTTGCCAGCGGCGGGGCTGATCTGCGCCAGGCCCAGTACTGCCACGGTCTGCCCGTATTGTTGCTTGATCCAGCTGCGCACCGGTGCGCCGAACGCCACCATGGGCAATGCCCCTTTGGTGGACAGGCTCAACTCCCGGACCATGCGCGTCTGGTAATCGGTGAAATAGCTGTAGACGGTTTCCAGGTCCTTGCCCGCATTGGAGGGCGCGGCGATGGGGGCGATATCGATGATGGTCTGGTAGGCCGGCGTTTCGGTGGCCGGGATGCCATTCTCCGTGAGCAAGGTGGCCCAGCGGTCGGTGGTGGCCGATTCAAGGTAGTCCTGGGCCTGGGTCAGCGAGTAGTCCGGCGGGAAGTGCAGCAGCTCGATGCTCTTTCGATTGTCCAGGGCCATGCCCAGCGGCAGGAACAGGTACCAGTTGTAGGCCCACTTGCCATCGCTGTTGAGCTTGCTCGCGCCTTGATAGGCCAGGTCGGCGGTATTGAGCAAGGAGGTCAGCGGTTGGCCATAATTGTCCGGCACACCGCTGAAGGTCGCCGAAACCTGCCCGTCATGGGTCTTGACGCTGACTTTCGCCCGGGTGTACCCATCCCGTTGCAGGCTCTGGTTCAGGTAATGCTCGGCAGTCTGTTCCAGCGTCCAGGGCCGGAAGCAGATTACGTTGCAGTTGTTGGGGAAAGCGAACAGCTTGGTCACACGCTGGGTGCTCCCCAGCGGTACATCGACATCGGCCTGTACGACCGCACTCGCCATCAGTGCGGCCAGGGTGAAGGACAGCCTGGTTGGTTTGAACATTGTTATTTCCTTGTCAGCGAAAGCCCGTCTGCGCGGGGTGAAAGCCCACCTCCACACAGTAGCGGCTGACCAGGAAAACCGCGTGCTAATTCAGCGGGCATGTCGCTATTGGATAAGAAAACCTACACGCTGAACTGCAAAGCGTTGCTCAAGTCGCCCATGGGTTTCTGACCGCGGGCGATCATCGCGTCATCGCGTTGCTTGAGGCCGTCCAGAGTCTCGAGCTGGAACACCCGGGTGATCAAGCGCAGGATCGACCCGGTGTCGTATACCGTATGGTCCACCGTGCCTTTGCGGGCGAACGGCGATACCACCAGCGCCGGAATCCGCGTGCCAGGCCCCCAGCGGTCGCCCTTTGGCGGTGCCACGTGGTCCCACCAGCCGCCGTTTTCGTCGACGGTCACCACCACCACCATGTTTTTCCACTGCGGACTCTCTTGCAGCACCTTCAAGGCACGGGCGATATGGCGGTCGCCAGACGCCACGTCGGCATAGCCCGCGTGCATGTTCAGGTTGCCCTGGGGTTTGTAGAAGGTCACGGCGGGCAGCTGGCCGGCCTGGGCGTCGGCGAAGAACTTGTTGGTGCTCGACTCGTCCCCCAAACCAGCATCGCGCAGGCGTTTGTCGCGCTCGACGCGGTTCTCGGGGCCCTGCTGCTTGAAGTAGTTGAACGGCTGGTGGTGATACTGGAAGTTCGGGATTTTTGGAATGCCGCCCGAATCCTTGAACTGGTCCAGCGTCGCTTGCCAGGCGCCGGCGTACCACGCCCAGTCGACGTTCTTCTTCGACAGCTTGTCGCCGATGTGTTCGTGGGTTTGCGGCACCAGCACGTTGGGCAGGTCAGGCTTGGAATAGTCCGGGTTTTCCGGGTCACGGATCCAGGTCGGCCAGTACGGTGGAGCCAGAGTGTTCACGCCGTAGCCATCCGGGGTCAGCGCGCTGGGGCCGAACTGCGGCGGGCCGGTCATCGCGCTGGCGGGGGACTTGTCCAGGGGCTTGAGGCGCGGGTCGGTGGGGTCATCGCTTTGCAGCGTGGCGATCTGCGCCTTGGCCACCGATTGCGCGGCATTCGGGTAAAACGGCGCGGTGGCGCTGATCAGGTATTGATGGTTGAGGAACGAACCACCAAACGCCCCCTGGAAGAAGTTGTCGCAGAGCACAAACTCCTTGGCCACGTCCCACAGGCGCAGGGAATAACGGCTCTGGGCGTAATGGCCCATCACCAGGCCGCCGGAGTCGGCCCAGGCGACGAAGTTGTCGTTCTTGCCGCCGTTGATCTGCATCTGGTTCTGGTAGAACACGTGCCACAGGTCACGGGTGACCAGGCTCAGCGGCAGGTCTTCGGCGTTCGGGCCCTTGAGGGCGAAGGGCGCGTTGGGCAGGTTCTCCTGGAATTGCACTTCGCTGGGGTAGGTCACCCCGTCCACCGTTTGCGGGCCGACTTGCAGCACACCACCCCAGGTTGGAGGCAGGGTCGTCAGCAGGCTGCCATCGCGGTCACGCTGCTGCGTGTCGGCGGCGGATAGCGCCGACAGCGGTTTCTCAACACCCGGGAAGTCCGCAAACAAGTTGTTGAAACTGCGGTTTTCGGCGTAGATCACCACCACGGTTTTCACCTGCTCACGCAAGGCCTTGTCCAACTCTTGCGGCGTCAGCGGCCGCGCCACCGGTTTACCCGGTGCTTCGCTGGTATTGCCGCAGGCACTCAAGGTTGCGCCAACCCCCAGCACCGCCGCGCCCCCCAGGAAACGACGACGGCTGGTGTCGACTGGCGGTTGGGCTGCGGAATCGGGGGAAGGGCGGTCTTCGTGCTCGTCGCTCATTGCGGGGAGTCCTTGGCGAGGTGTTGCAAGATATTTCGCAGGACGGTAGCAATGCAATGTGACGGAACGAAGACAGTGATTTGAATCAGCGGATCACAGCAGGCGCAGCGCCAACTCGCTGCCGGCGCGCAAGTACTCCACCTGCGCCGACACCGCGTCCTTGACGATGGCCTCGCCCGTGTCGGTCAGCCTGGCCTTCTTTGCATCGACAACAGTGGTCTGCAACAACTGCATGGCCACGTCGATCGATTTCTGGAAGGCGGTCACGTTGTTGTGCAGGCCGAACTCCTTGATCACCGCGTCCATGCGGCGATCTGCGTCGTCGCGCAAGGTCCTGTATTCAGTGACTGAAACGTTGCCGTACTGGTAGATATCAGTGATCAACTCTTCCAGTGATTTGGATAGGGGCGTCATCGGAGTTCCTTGTTGCTAGGTGAGTAGGAGTCCGAGTCAGGTTAATCAAAGGTATTGGTGGGTGAAGCCAGAGATTGCCATTCATCCGCGTGAGATAAGCCCACGCGCTCGATCAGACATGAGTCACATCCGCTGAGCTGCCACTGATGCGATCACCTTTGTTGATGGCTTGGGTAAAGAGGGTTTTCTGGAAGACAAGTGTACTCAGCAAGCGGTGATCATGAGCCTGATCATCATTGGTGAAGCTTCGACGAAAATCATGGACCAGTATCCGGATTTTGCGTGAAGTCACCCGCAAATCCCATGGCGTAGCATGCGCGGAATGCGCAACCGAATCGCCCACGGTTATTTCGATATCAACCTTGATGTGGTTTGGGACACGATCCAGAGCGCCCTGCCTGATCTATTGGAATGTTTTCCTGTTGCGCCTGAATGAAGCACCTGTTGCAGCAACAGATGCTTCATCGATTGGTCAGGGCATTACCGGCGGCAAATACTTCAACGTTGTCCCCAGCGCCCACAGCAGGAACAAGACCAGCGGCGTGTGCACCAGCAACTGCACGAACGAAAAGCCAATCAGGTCCCGCGCTTTGAGCCCCAGCACCCCCAGCAGCGGCAGCATATAGAACGGGTTGATCAGGTTCGGCAGCGCCTCGGCGGCGTTGTAGATCTGCACCGCCCAACCCAGGTGGTATTGCAGGTCATTGGCCACTTGCATCACGTATGGCGCTTCGATGATCCACTTGCCGCCGCCCGACGGGATAAAGAAGCCCAGCACCGCCGAATACACGCCCATCAGCAGCGCGTAGGTGTCATGGGAGGCGATGGAGGTGAAGAAGGTGGAGATATGGTGCGCCAGGGTCTGGCCGTCGCCACCCTTGACCACGGTCATCAGCGCGGCGATCGAGCCGTACAGCGGAAACTGGATCAGCACGCCGGTGGTGGTCGGCACCGCACGCGCCACCGCATCGAGGAAGCTGCGCGGGCGCCAGTGCAGCAGGGCGCCGGTCATGATGAACAGGAAGTTATAGGTGTTCAGCCCTGAAATGGCACTGATCGCCGGTTTGGTCGAGAACTCATGGAACAGCCAGCCGGCCGCCAGCAATGCCAGCAGAATGGTCAGCAAGGGGCTGTGCTCGAGCCACTCACCCGGGCGGGCGGGGGCTTGCAGTTTGGGCAGGTTGAACGCCGGGTCGACCCCACAGGCCTTGGCATCGCGGGCGCTGTTCGGGCCGGGTGCGGTGGCGTAGGCGATGATCAGCGACACCACGATCAATGCCAACAACAGCACGCCGGATTGCCACAGGAAGATGGTGTCGGTGAACGGGATCACTCCCGTGATCGACAGAATCGACGGCGGCAGGCTGGCCGGGTTGGCCTGCAACTGTGCCGCCGATGACGACAACCCCAACGCCCACACGGCGCCGAGCCCCAGATACGCCGCTGCACCGGCAGCACGGTAATCCATGCGCAGATCCGTGCGACGCGCCAGCGCCCGCACCAGCAAACCGCCAAACACCAGGGACAAGCCCCAGTTCAGCAACGAGGCGACCATCGAGATAAGCGCCACCCAGGCCACGGCCGAGCGGCCATTCTTTGGGATACGCGCCAGGCGGTCGATCAGTTTCACGGCGGGCGGCGAGCTGGCGACGACATAACCGCCGATCACCACGAAGGCCATCTGCATGGTGAACGGGATCAGGCTCCAGAACCCATCACCAAAGGCCTTGGCGGCCTCGGTCGGTGCGGCGCCCATACCCAGGGTCGCCACGGCAACGATGATCACCGCAAGGGCGGCGAATACCCAGGAGTCAGGAAACCAGCGCTCGGCGAAATTGGAACAACGCAGGGCAAATCGGGCATAGCGGCTTTCTTCGATAGCATCGGCCATGAGTCTTTCCTCTTATAGTTATTAGGGTGCAGGCGATTTTTCCGGCATGTTCCGCTACGGCCATTGATATGGGAATGCAGTTATCTTCATCGATCCATGAGGAAAACAAATATATCTGCCGCGATTGCCATCATTGGGCTCAGCTCATAACCTGCACGCCATTTCGTTTGTCTGCCGAGCCTCCACATGACTGCCACCTTTCCTACGCAGGCGCAGCGTTTTTCCCGCTCCGACTACAAAACCCTGGGCCTGGCCGCCCTCGGCGGTGCCCTGGAAATCTACGATTTCATCATCTTCGTGTTTTTCGCGCTGACCTTGAGCCAGCTGTTCTTCCCGCCGGAAATGCCTGAGTGGCTGCGCCTGCTGCAAAGCTTCGGCATCTTTGTCACCGGCTACCTGGCGCGCCCGCTGGGCGGCATCCTGATGGCGCACTTCGCCGATCACCTGGGACGCAAGCGCGTGTTCAGCCTGAGCATCCTGATGATGGCCTTGCCCTGCCTGCTGATCGGGATCATGCCGACCTACGCGCAAATCGGTTACTTCGCCCCGCTGATCCTGCTGGTGCTGCGCGTGCTGCAAGGTGCGGCGGTCGGCGGTGAAGTGCCCAGCGCCTGGACCTTCGTCGCCGAACACGCGCCGCCCCACCATCGCGGCTATGCCCTGGGCTTCCTGCAAGCCGGCCTGACCTTCGGCTACCTGCTCGGCGCCCTCACCGCCACGCTGCTGGCGCAGGTCTTCACCCCCGCAGAAATCCTCGACTACGCCTGGCGCTTCCCATTCCTGCTCGGCGGTGTGTTCGGCGTGATCGGCGTGTGGCTGCGCCGCTGGCTCAGCGAAACCCCGGTGTTCCTCGAAATGCAGGCCCGCCGCCAGGCCGCCGCCGAACTCCCGCTGCGTACCGTGCTGCGTGACCATCGCGCGGTGTTGCTGCCCGCGATGATCCTCACCTGCGTACTCACCTCCGCCGTGGTCGTACTGGTAGTGATCACCCCGACCATGATGCAGAAAACCTTCGGCATGAGCCCCAGCCACACCTTCGCCCTGAGCGCGTTGGGCATTGTGTTCCTGAACATCGGCTGCGTCCTGGCCGGCCTGTTGGTGGACCGCATCGGCGCCTGGCGCGCGGTGCTGGTCTACAGCCTGATGCTGCCGGTGGGGATTGCGGTGCTGTACGCCAGCCTGATCAACGGCGGGATCTGGCTGGGCGCGGCATATGCCGTGGCGGGCCTCAGTTGCGGCGTGGTCGGCGCGGTGCCGTCGGTGATGGTCGGCCTGTTTCCGGCGCAGGTGCGGGTGTCGGGGATTTCCTTTACCTACAACATTGCCTACGCGCTGTGGGCGAGTACCACGCCGCTACTGCTGATTGCGTTGATGCCGACCAGCCCGTGGGTTTGCGTGGGGTATTGCGTGGTGATGGGGGCGGTGGGGGTGGGTAGTGTCATTCGGTACGGCGAAGGCGTTGCTCAGTAGTCCCACTCTGATTCATAAAAATAGGCCTTATGTTTTGGTTTTTTGCATTAGAGAGTTGTTAGGGAATGAATATTTTATGGTAATGCTATCTTAAAAAATGGCAGACATGGTTGTGTCTGCCACAGTTTTCATTTTTCTTCTTTTGTCGCGGGTAGAGCAAGAAAACCTTCCGAAACTTTTGGTAGGGCTCTGAGCTCAGACGCTTTGAATTGAAGCTCTTTCGGTATCATTTCTTTAACGTTTGGTCTACGGCGAAATCCTGTAAACAAAGAGTAATCTAGTATGAATGCTTCGAAGCGTTCGCCAGCCTTTCTTGGAGTAATTGATTGATGTATTAGATGGACCATGCGCAAATCGCTTAGTACTTTCACCAAGGATCGTTCCTGCGACTCGTCACTTCTGATTAAGAAGGCGTTAATCTTATTGTCATCTAGGCAAAGCGCTTCTAGTTTATTTAGCATTTCATGAAGCATGCCCGCTTCATTGCGTGCGTCGCGTTGTAGGTCATCCATTTTCTGTTGGCCAAATTCTCCTATAGCTACGTTTACATCAGATAGAGTAATAGTAGTATGTCGAGTACGTGTCGCGTGCTCGAGAGAGCGGCCAAACATCTGTAAGAAATCTCTTGGAACACCAGCGTTTGCCCAAGCCAGTCTACGGAAAGCTGCTTCAGGAATTACTGCTCCTGTGAGAGAGTAGCCCACAGAGTTTAAAAAACTATCGAGAATTGCTCTTAGATGTGCCTCTGCCGCTTCAGGGTTTTCAAGTGTTAAGTCCAATGAGATATATTGCGCATCCCCGGGGATTTGCAGGCCTTTCCTGGTTTTGGGTGAGTAGATGTTAAGAAGAGAACTAAGGCCTGCGACCTTCAGCCATCCATTTGCGCCTTTTAGAGCTGCGTTGATGGAATGCAGTAGTTCTGGTTGCGAACTCTGTTCTATTAAGTGAAAGTCATCAAGGAAAACGAACGCATTACTCTTGGTAATTTTTGTGATGTCTGACAATATTCTTTTTATCGTGATCGGAGCACGATCAATTGAAGTTGTGCCTGATGAAATTTTTGAGGCGGCTTCAAGAAGTCTTTGGGTTGCCTCCAGAGTTTTCTTGTCGCTATTAGTGGCCTCGCATGCGTTAGCTAGAGAGGTGCACATGTCGTATGCAACTTCCCTAATAAGATCGTCACCAGTAAGAGTGGAGTAGGATTGCATGTCCAGAACTGTAACAATTGCCGATGTTTCAGCTAATAATTCAGTTGCTCGTCTTATTAGTGTTGATTTTCCAACGCCTCTTCGACCTCTGACAATATGAGATGCAGGTTGAGCCAGTTGGTGATCTTCACGTTTTTGGAATGGTACGTATGGAACGGCATATCCGCGCGATGAACTACCCTGGGAGACTTCTCGCGTAGATCGAGTCAGCAATATAAGAAGGGCGCTAGCTTCGATGGAGGCTGGAAAGTTCTTTGGCTTTATAGGTGCAAGTGCCATAGCTCCTTTGAAAGTGTTTTCTTTTTCTAATTTTCGCTGACTTTCATATAGGGCGTACCGGTAGAGCGGAGCGTCGCGACCCACAGAGAATTTAAGGAATTCTTGGTTTCCAACTTGCGTTTTTGTGGAGGGAACTCCTGTAACACCAATCTCTCGTTCGAAGGCGATTATTGCTTCGTGGATGTCTCTTTGTTCGTCGGTTTCGATGTTCATAGGCCGATACTGCACTTTGAGTTTAAGTAGGAGCGAGCAGCCGCAATAAACTCTTCGGCTTCAAGGATGGCTTTAGCTGGTTTTAATGTGAACTCTGCTTGCGTGCTTGACCAGTTGTCATAGTCCGCACGTAATCTATGTTCATAAAGCAATGATAGGCGTCCCGCCCATGTAGCAACCTCCGGGAAATCACCAGGCAGCTCAGAGGAGGCCTTCCCATGATCGTCACCCTTTAGGCTCACGAAGCCCTGCGTCATATAACGCATTCCTTTTGATGCATTATAAGCAGCATAGTATGCACGGGAGAACACGGCCCGAATGCAACCAGCAGCTTGTATTTGCTTCGCTTCTGTCAAATGTTCTTCACCTAGTCGAAACCACGCGATGCACACATGCTGTGCATACAATCCAAGTTCCGGGGCCGTGCATCCTAATATTGTGAGCTTTCGATTCAGTTCCAGATGATTGGCTGAAAATTTTAAAAAATCTAATTCATGAACCGGAGGTGCTGTAGTCGCCATGTTCGTTGCGTCACTTGGTTGTCCTTAACTCTCAGATGGTAATTCATCTGCGGGACAGGCGTAGGAATGAGTTTTTCTTTCTTTGTCCTGCATGTGTTGTGTGCGAGCTGCGCCATCGCACTATAGCGCAGTGCTCGTCTATGTGGTGGAGAGGTGCGATCAGGTCAAGAAGTGCCAAAGCACCAGCGTCCCCACCAGACCGACGACTGAAACAATCGTCTGCAACACCGACCACACCCAGATCGTTTGCTTCAGTTGCAAGCCGAAGTACTCACGCACCATCCAGAACCCGGCGTCGTTGACGTGGCAGAAGAACACCGAGCCGGCACCGATTGCCAGCGCGACCAGCGAGCTTTGCGTCACCGCCAGCCCGGCCATCATCGGCGCGAGAATGCCCGCCGTCGTGGTGGTGGCGACTGTCGCCGAACCCGTTGCCTGGCGCAACGCAACCGCGATCAGCCATGCCAGCAGCAGGTACGGCATGTGCGCACCTTCGGCGACCTTGCTGATGGTCTGGCTCACACCGGCATCCAGCAGGGTTTGCTTGAGGCCGCCGCCGGCGCCGATGGTGAGCAGCAAGACGGCGATGGGGGCGAGGGCTTTGCGCAGGGTGTTGCCCACGTCGGCTCTTGGCATGCCTGCGGCCCAGCCCAGGCAGATCACGGCGGCGATCACGGCCAGGCCGAGGGCGATCAGCGGTTCACCGAGGAACTTCAAGGTCAGGCCGACGCTGCTGTCGGCCGGTAGCGCGACCTTGGCCAGCGTGCTGCCCAGCATCAGGATCACCGGTAACAGAATGATCAGCAACGACACGGTAAAGCTCGGCTGGCGCGGCGCCTTGGGCGGGGCGCTGAACAGTGCGCCGATGTCCGCCGGTTCATCCACCTGCAGGCGCTTGGACAGCCAGTTGCCATAGATCGGACCAGCCAGGATCACCGCCGGCACCGCCAGGCAGAAACCCAGCAACATGGTCAGGCCGAGGTCGGCGTGCAAGGCGCCTACCGCAATCAGCGGCCCCGGATGCGGCGGCATCAGAGCGTGCAGGGTGGTCATGCCGGCCAGTGCCGGGATGGCGATTTTCAACAGCGGCTGGTTTGAACGCTTGGCCATCACAAAGATGATCGGCACCATCATCACCAGGCCCACTTCGAAGAACAACGGCAGGCCGATCACCATCGCCACCAGCGCCATCACCCACGGCAATGACTTGCCCTTGCCCAGCCCGAGCAGAGTGGTGGCAATGCGGTCGGCCGCGCCGGATTCGGCCATCAACGCGCCGAGCATCGAGCCCAGCGCAATGATGATCCCGGCTTCACCGAGGATCGCCCCGGCGCCTTTGCTGAAGGCCTTGGCCACTTCTTCCGGCGGCAGGCCGGCGCCGACACCGGCGATAAAGGTGCCGATCAGGATCGACAGAAATGGCGGCAACTTGGTCGCGCTGATCAGCACGATGATGCTGGCGATGGCCAGCAGTACACAAAACATAAGGCGAGTGTCGTGAACCATCCACGCGGCAGTCGATAACTCCAAGGCGGGACTCCTTATCGAACAGGTTGGGAAAATTGTTTCTTTTTGTTTCCTGTCCGAAAAGCATACCCGATACCGCGCTGGCCAAGTGCTTATGTACCGTTTTGGTGCGATCAGCGGCGGGCGGTCGAAATGCCCGCCGCAGAGCCATTGCTGTCGGATTTGTAATCTTTGCTCCACCGCCCTGATAAGTCGCGGCCGCTACATTGCCTGCGCTTGTACTTCATGGGCGTGGAACTCTCGTTATGGCAATTTCCGTTAGAAAACTCATGGGGGCGGGTGTGTTGTGGCTGGTTGCCGGCGCTGCCCAGGCACAGACCCTCACACTCGATTCAGCCCTGCAAACCGCCTTCGCCAATAACCCTGACCTGGCGGCTGCACAATGGGAAATCGACATCGCCCAGGGCGGCCGCCAGCAGGCCGGGTTGATCCCCAACCCGGTGCTCTCCTGGGACGCCGAAGACACCCGTCGCAACTCTCGCACCACCTCCATCAAGCTCAGCCAGGCCCTGGAGTTGGGCGGCAAGCGTGGTGCACGCATTGACGTGGCCAGCCGTGCCCAGGACGCCGCCGCCCTGACCTTGGAACAGCGCCGCAACACACTGCGCGCCGACGTCATCGACAACTACTACGGCGCGCTGCGTGCGCAGGAACGCCTCGACCTGGCGCAGCGTTCCATGGCCGTGGCCGAGCGCGGCCTGGGCGTTGCCAATGGTCGCGTCACGGCGGGCAAAGCGTCGCCGGTAGAGGCAACCCGTGCGCAGGTGCAACTATCGGAAATGCGCCTGGAATTGAACCGCGCACAGGTCGGCCTTACCGACGCCTATCGCCGCCTGGCCGCCAGCACCGGCAGTGCCGGCGCGGATTTCCAGGCCGTCGCTACACCGTCCCAATCCACACCGCCCCTGCCGCCGCTTGCACAGTTGTTGACGCGCCTTGAGCAGACCACTGAACTGCGCCTGGCCGAGCTGAACATCCTGCAAAACGAAGCCAGCGTCGGCCTGGAAAAAGCCCAACGCATTCCCGACCTCGATGTGTCCATCGGTAGCCAGTACGACGCCAGTGTGCGCGAGCGCGTGAACCTGGTGGGCGTGTCGATGCCGATCCCGCTGTTCAACCGCAATCAGGGCAACGTGCTCGCCGCCACCCGCCGCGCCGACCAGGCCCGTGACCTGCGCAACGCCACCGAACTGCGCCTGCGCACTGAAACCCGCCAGGCGCTGGACCTGTGGCAAACCGCTAATACCGAAGTGCGCGCGTTCAACCAGCAGATCCTGCCCGCCGCGCAAAGTGCAGTGGACAGCGCCACCCGTGGTTTCGAGATGGGCAAGTTCAGCTACCTCGACGTGCTCGACGCCCAGCGCACACTGATCGCTGCGCGCACCCAGTACCTCACCGCCACCGCCCAGGCCACTGACGCCTGGGTGCGTATCGAACGGATCTACGGCGACCTCGCCCGGTTTTGATTGTCTTTGGAGTCCTTTATGAACAACCGACACGGTGTGGCACTTGCCATTGCCCTGGGCCTGATGCTGTCCGGCGTTGCCTGGGCCGATGAAGAAGAAGGCACACTCGAACTCACCGAGCAGCAGATCCAGGCCGCTGGCATTCAATTGGCCCAGGCCGAGCCCCGCACTCTTAGCACGATGCTGGTATTGCCGGGCGAGGTGCGTTTCGACGAAGACCGCACCTCCCACATCATCCCGCGTGTGGCGGGTGTGGTGGAGTCGGTCAAGGCCAACCTCGGCCAATCGGTGAAGAAGGGTGAGCTGTTGGCGGTGATTGCCAGCCAGCAGATCTCCGACCAGCGCAGTGAGCTGGCCGCCAGCGAGCGCCGGGTTGAATTGGCGCGCACCACCTTCCAGCGGGAACGCCAGTTGTGGCAGGACAAGATTTCCGCCGAACAGGATTACCTGCTGGCGCGCCAGGCCCTGCAGGAAGCTGAGATTGCCCTGAACAACGCTCGTCAAAAGATGACCGCATTAAGCGGCAGCGCTGTGCTGGTTGGTGGCAATCGCTACGAGTTGCGCGCACCGTTCGCCGGTGTGGTGGTGGAAAAACACCTGGGCGTCGGTGAAGTCGTCAGCGAAACCAGCAACGCTTTCACCCTCTCGGACCTGTCCCAGGTGTGGGTGACCTTCGGTGTGTTTCCCAAGGACTTGAACAAGGTCCGGGTCGGCAAACCGGTCACCGTCAGCTCAACCGAAATGGGCACCCAAGTGCAGGGCACTGTGGCATACGTCGGCAACCTGCTCGGTGAGCAGACGCGCACGGCCACCGTGCGCATCAGTGTGCCCAACCCCGATGACGCCTGGCGCCCTGGGCTGTTTGTCAGCGTGCAACTGGCGACGGATTCTTACCCGGCGAAGGTCACCGTCCCGCAGGCCGCGATCCAGACCGTCGAGGACAAACCCTCGGTATTCGTACGTACCCCGGAGGGCTTCATCACCCGTCACCTGGAGCTTGGTGCGAGCGAAAACGGCTACGTCGAAGTGCGCCAGGGCCTCGATGCCGGGGCGCAGGTGGCCACGGTCGGCAGCTTCATCCTCAAGTCCGAACTGGGCAAAGGCTCGGCCGAGCACGCCCATTGATCCTGCGAGTGATTCCCCATGTTTGAGCGCCTTATCCAATTTGCCATCGAGCAGCGCATCATCGTGCTGCTGGCGGTGCTGTTGATGGCCGGTGTCGGCATCGCCAGCTATCAGAAATTGCCCATCGACGCGGTGCCCGACATCACCAACGTACAGGTGCAGATCAACTCGGCGGCGGCCGGGTATTCACCGCTGGAAACCGAACAGCGCATCACCTTCCCCATTGAGACCGCCATGGCCGGTTTACCCGGGTTGCAGCAAACCCGTTCGTTGTCGCGCTCCGGGTTGTCCCAGGTAACGGTGATCTTCAAGGACGGCACCGACCTGTTCTTCGCCCGCCAACTGGTCAACGAGCGCCTGCAAGTGGCCCGCGAACAATTGCCCAGCGGCATCGAAACGGCCATGGGGCCGATTTCCACCGGCCTCGGGGAAATTTTCCTGTGGACCGTCGAGGCCGAGGACGGCGCACGCAAAGACGATGGCACGCCTTACACGCCCACCGACCTGCGGGTCATCCAGGACTGGATCATCAAGCCACAACTGCGCAACGTGCCGGGCGTGGCCGAGATCAACACCATTGGTGGCTTCGCCAAGGAGTACCAGATTGCCCCCGACCCCAAGCGCCTGGCGGCCTACAACCTTACGCTGAATGACCTGGTCACGGCGCTGGAGCGCAACAATGCCAACGTCGGCGCCGGCTATATCGAGCGCAGTGGCGAGCAACTGTTGATCCGTGCACCGGGCCAGTTGGCGTCCATCGATGACATCGCCAACATCGTTATCACCAGCTCGGACGGCACACCGATTCGCGTGCGCAATGTGGCCCAGGTCGAGATCGGCCGCGAACTGCGCACCGGCGCCGCCACCGAAAACGGCCGTGAAGTCGTGCTCGGCACGGTGTTCATGTTGATCGGCGAAAACAGCCGCAGCGTATCCCAGGCTGTGGCGGAAAAACTCGAAGAGATCAACCGCTCGCTGCCCGAAGGCGTGGTGGCGGTCACGGTCTACGACCGCACCCACCTGGTCGAAAAAGCCATCGCCACCGTGAAGAAAAACCTCTTCGAAGGTGCGTTGCTGGTGGTCGCGGTGCTGTTCCTGTTCCTCGGTAATATCCGCGCTGCGCTGATCACGGCCATGGTGATTCCCCTGGCGATGCTGTTCACCTTTACCGGAATGTTCACCAACAAGGTCAGTGCCAACTTGATGAGCCTCGGCGCGCTGGACTTCGGCATTATCGTCGATGGCGCAGTGGTGATCGTCGAGAACGCCATCCGCCGCCTGGCCCACGCGCAACAGCGTCATGGTCGCCTGCTGACCCGCAGCGAACGCCTGCATGAGGTGTTCGCGGCGGCGAAGGAAGCGCGGCGGGCGCTGATCTTCGGGCAACTGATCATCATGGTCGTGTACCTGCCGATCTTCGCCCTCACCGGGGTGGCCGGGAAGATGTTCCACCCGATGGCGTTTACCGTGGTGATCGCCCTGTTGGGCGCGATGATCCTGTCGGTGACTTTCGTGCCGGCGGCGATTGCGCTGTTCGTCACTGGCAAGGTCAAGGAAGAAGAGAATGGTGTGATGCGCACCGCGCGCCGGGTCTACGCACCGGTGCTGGACTGGGTGATGGCGCGCCGACCGCTGGTGTTCGGCTTGGCCGTGTTGACCATCGTCGCCTCCGGCGTTGTTGCCAGCCGCATGGGCAGCGAGTTTATCCCCAGCCTCAGTGAAGGCGACTTCGCCCAGCAGGCCTTGCGCGTGCCCGGCACCAGCCTGACGCAATCGGTGCAGATGCAGCAGCAACTGGAAAAAACCTTGATGGCCCAGGTGCCGGAAATCCAGCGGGTGTTTGCGCGTACCGGCACCGCGGAAATTGCCTCAGACCCGATGCCGCCAAATATTTCCGACAGCTACGTGATGCTCAAGCCGAAGGACCAATGGCCCGACCCGAAGAAGTCCCGGGAAGCGTTAATCGCTGATATCCAGCGTGCCAGTGCGATTGTGCCAGGCAGTGCATACGAGTTGTCGCAGCCGATCCAACTGCGCTTCAACGAACTGATTTCCGGGGTGCGCAGTGATGTGGCGGTGAAGGTGTTCGGCGATGACATGGGCGTGCTCAACACCACCGCCGGGGAAATCGCCGAGACGTTGCAGAAGCTTGATGGCGCCTCGGAAGTGAAGGTTGAGCAGACGTCCGGCCTGCCGGTGCTGACCATCAATATCGACCGCGACAAGGCTGCGCGCTTTGGCCTGAATGTGGGCGATGTGCAGGACACTATTGCTGTCGCTGTCGGTGGGCGCCAGGCCGGTACGTTGTATGAAGGTGACCGGCGTTTCGACATGGTCGTGCGTTTGTCCGACGCGTTGCGCACCGATATCGACGGGCTGTCTCGGCTGTTGATTCCGGTGCCGGGTAACGCGGCTGGCCAGTTGGGGTTTATCGCCTTGTCCCAGGTCGCCAGCCTGGACCTGGTGCTCGGCCCGAACCAGATCAGCCGCGAGAATGGCAAGCGCCTGGTGATCGTCAGCGCCAACGTGCGGGGGCGGGATATCGGCTCGTTTGTCGAGGAGGCCGAGGCTGCCTTGATCGCCCAGGTGAAAGTACCGGCGGGCTACTGGACCACCTGGGGCGGCCAGTTCGAACAGTTGAAGGAAGCCTCCGAGCGCCTGCGCATCGTGGTGCCGGTGGCATTGCTGCTGGTGTTCGGCCTGTTGTTCATGATGTTCAACAACCTGAAGGACGGCCTGCTGGTGTTCACCGGGATTCCGTTCGCCTTGACCGGTGGGATCATGGCGCTGTGGCTGCGGGATATTCCGCTGTCGATCTCGGCGGGGGTGGGCTTTATCGCCTTGTCCGGCGTGGCGGTGCTGAACGGCCTGGTGATGATCGCCTTTATCCGCAACCTGCGTGAGGAAGGGCGCTCGTTGTCGATGGCGATCAATGAAGGCGCGCTGACCCGGTTGCGCCCGGTGTTGATGACGGCGTTGGTGGCGTCTCTCGGGTTTATCCCCATGGCACTCGCCACCGGCACCGGCGCCGAAGTGCAGCGGCCGCTGGCGACGGTGGTGATCGGCGGGATCATTTCCTCGACGGTGCTGACCCTGCTGGTACTGCCCGCGCTGTATCAGTGGGCCCATCGCAAGGAAGAGGAAACACTAGGCTGAACCGTGTGAACCGGCCCGGCTGGCTGCTGACCTCGGCGTGCCCCTGATGCAGGTGCATGATCGACTGCACAATCGCCAGGCCGAGGCCGGTGCCGCCTTCCGCGCGGGTACGGCTGCTGTCGGCGCGGTAGAAACGTTCGAACAGGTGGGGCAAGTGATGGGCCTCGATACCGCGCCCAGGGTTGCCGACCGACAGCGCCACGCTCCGGTCGTAGCTTTCCACCAGTAGCAACACGCTGGAGTCGCAGGGGGTGTGGCGGATGGCATTGGACAGCAGGTTGGAAATGGCGCGCTGGATCATCAAGCGGTCGCCCGTTACCCAGGCATCGCCGCGCAGGCTCAGGGTCAAGTGCTTGTCTTCGGCGCTGAGCGCGAACAGTGCCATCACCCGTTGCGCTTCCTCGGCCAGCGACACCGGGGCAAACCCGGCCCGTGCTGCCGGGTGGCTGACCTGGGCGAGGAACAACATGTCGGAGACGATGCGCGACAGACGCTCCATTTCCTCGGTACAGGATTCCAGGCCGGCCTTGTACTCCGCCGAAGGCCGCTCGCGGGACAGGGTCACCTGGGCCTTGCCCATCAGGTTGGTCAGCGGGGCGCGCAGTTCGTGGGCCAGGTCGTCGGAGAACTGCGACAGCTGCTGCACCCCGGCGTCCAGGCGATGCAGCATGAAATTGATGCCCTGGGCCAATTCGCCGAGTTCCTTGGGCAGGTTGTCCAGGGCCAGGCGATGGGTCAGGTCCTGGGTGCTGACCTTGGCCGCCACCCGGCTGAACTGCTGCAAGGGCGCAAGCCCGCGTTGCACCAGCCACCAGGCGCCCATGCCGATCAGGATCAGCAGCATCGGCAGGGCGATTACCGTGGAGCGCAGGTAGGCACTGAGCAACGCTTCATCATCGGAACGGTCCAGCGACAACAACACGCGTACGTATTCGCCCCCTTGCAGGGGCATCAGGCGCGTCGCACTGAGTATACGATTGCCCTGGCCATCGACCCAGTTCAAATAGGCCAGGTTCTTGCCGGTGGGCACGTCGAGCAACAGCGGTTGCTGGGGCCTGGCGCCGACGCTGAGGAGTACCGGTGCATCGGGCCGTGCGCCGATGATGGTCAGGTAGATATTGTCGTGGCCCATCACCAGGTCCAGCAGTGAATGGGGGCGGTTGGTGATGCGGTGTTCATCGAGGCCTTGGCCGAGGGTATGGGCCAGTTGCTCCATTTTGTTTTCCAGGCCCTTGCGCGCGAGCTTGTCCAACTCGTGGGTCAGGGCCAGGTACGCCAGGGTTGCCAGCAGCACAACCAGCCCGGCGCCCATCAGGCTGACGGTCAACCCCAGGCGCATCGACAGGCTGCTGGTCTTCATGGCCGCGCCTCCAGCACATACCCCACGCCGCGAATGGTGTGGATCAACTTCACCTCGCTCTGGTCATCGACCTTGGCGCGCAGGCGGCTGATGGAGACCTCCACCACATTGGTGTCGCAGTCAAAGTTCATGTCCCACACCAGCGAGATGATCTGCGTGCGGGTCATCACCTCGCCGGACTGGCGCATCAGCACATGCAGCAGGGCGAACTCCTTGGTGGTCAGGTCGATCCGGCGGTTGCCGCGGTAGGCGCGATGCCGGCGCGGGTCCAGTTCCAGGTCCGAGACGCGCAGCACGTCCGGCACCGGGATGTGCTCGCTGCGCCGTAGCAACGTACGCACGCGAGCGAGCAGTTCGGGAAACTCAAAGGGTTTGACCAGGTAATCATCGGCGCCCATGTCCAGGCCCTTGATCTTGTCGGCCAGCCGACCGCGTGCGGTCAGCATCATCACGCGCTGATTGCCGTCGCGGCGCAGTTGCTCCAGCACTTCCCAACCGTCGGTGTTGGGCAGGTTCACATCAAGGATCACCAATTCGTAGCTGTGCTGCCGGGCCAGGTGCAGGCCATCGATGCCGCTGGCGGCGCAATCGACGACATAACCGCTTTCGGTCAGGCCTTGCTGCAGGTAGTCGGCGGTTTTTTGCTCGTCCTCAACCACAAGGATACGCATGGGGAGTTACCTTCAAAGAAAACGAAAAGGGCATGGCCTCATGGCGAGGCGGGGGAGGCTGTAGGAAAACTCTGGGCCGTGAAGTAGCTTTAGGGTCAAGCCATGTCAGACAGGTGCGACGATTCGTCACTGAGCCTGCACACAAAAAAACGCCCCGACCGGGGCGCAAAAATTCATCTCTGTTCCAAAGGAGCTACACGAAAGCCGCAGAGATGAGAGGTGTTCGGTGTGCAGTGTAGAAAGTGCAACTTAACGAGAAGGTGAGACCAATATTACAGTTCTGACAGACTTCAACCTGTGAAGAGATGTAGCGCATCGGCAAGTGAATGTAATTGGCCTACCTTAAAGCACCGCAATGGGGTACTCGATAATCAGCCGAACTTCTTCCAAGTCCGACTCGAATGCACTTGAGCGCACGGTCGCCTGGCGCAACCGCAGTGATAAATCCTTCAAGTTTCCACTTTGCACCACATATTTGGCCTCGATATCCCGCTCCCAGCGGCGTTGGTCGGTCAGTGGGGCGCCGGCTGCATCGCGACGCATGTACACCGCGTTGGCGTTGCTGTAATCGGCGCCAGTGCCTTTGCCGTAGCGGGTCATGAACGACAGGCCGGGGATGCCGAATGCCTGCATGTCCAGGTCATAGCGCACCATCCATGAGCGTTCCTTGGGCGAGTTGAAGTCGCTGTACTGGATCGAGTTGTTGAGGAAGATCGAGTCGGACTGGCGCAGGTAGTCGAAGTCGTCATCGCCGTTGTTGCGCTGGTGGGAGAGGGCCAGGCTGTGGGCGCCGACCTTCACCCCGAGCCGGGCGCTCCAGATGGCGTTATCGAATTCACCGAGCTTTTTCCGGCCCTCGTCCACCGCCTTGTAGTAGTTGACGTCGCCGAACAGCGAGACGTCTTCACCCAGCGGATAGCTGACGACGCTGCCGACGTAGTACTGGTCCCAGGCATCTTTCAAGCGGCTGCCGTAGAGGCTGACGCTGAGGTGTTGGTTGACGGTGTAATCACCGCCGAAATAACCGACCCAGGGCGAGTCGACCGGGCCTGCGTAAAAGGTCGCGAAGCCTTTGTTCATGCCGCTTTCGCTCGGTTGGCTCATGCCGCTCAAGCGCCCGCCTTGCAGGGTCAGGCCCTCGAGGCTGGTGTTCTGTGCGGTCACGCCACGAAAACTTTCCGGCAACACGCGTGAATCGCCGTAGGCCACGACGGGGGTCAGCGGGAAGACGTCGCCGGCCTTGATGACGGTATCCAGCATGCGCAGTTTTGCGGCGCCGCCGACTTTACTGTAGGTGTCCTCGGGGTGGTTTTCGCTGTCCACCGGCAGCACGCCGAACGAGCCTTTGCCGCCGCTGCGGCCGGTGCCCGAGTCCAGCTTTATGCCGACCATGGCGAACGCATCCACGCCAAAGCCCACGGTGCCTTGGGTAAAACCAGATTCGAAGCGGCCGATCAAACCCTGTGCCCAGGCCTCTGAATAGCCATTGCCGGTGGGGCTGGACTGGCCTTTGCGATCATCGCGGTTGAAGTAAAAATTACGCGCCAGCACATTGAAGCGGCTGCCTTCGATAAAGCCCTCGGGCGGGTCCTCCACGGCCACGGCGGCCAGCGGGAAAGCGGCGCACAGTGAAAGGGGAAGGCTGTAGTGACGGATACGCATGGTTCGCTCCTGGTGCTTGGCAGTTTCAGCTTCTTATGAGAGTGGGCGTTCTTATTGATCTGGCCCGGGCTGATAGTTGCAAACCGCAGATAACGAAGAAGTGGTACAAAGATTACAATTCTGGAAACTCACACTTATCTAACAAATAAGTAATGTTCTGGTGAAGTTTGCGTCAGGGTCAGTTGGTTAGTCTGCGCACTGAATCTTTCAGTCGAGGAACTAATCATGAAGTTTCATAAAGTCGCGCTGGGTGTTTTAACCGTCATCCTGTCGTTCGGTGCGTTGGCCGAAGGTGGGGGGGACCGTACGTTCGCACTGATGATGGAGCGTAATGAAAAAGCCATGGCCGACTACGCCGCCAAAAAGGGCAAGCCGGCGCCCGAGGTGCAGGCCTATCGCTACGGCATGAAGCTGGACATCGCCAAGGTGGTCAACGTCACGCCGCCGATCCGCTCGTGCAACGCGGTGCCGTCGCGCATGACCTATGAAGACTCCAGCGGCAAGCTCAAGACCCTTGAGTATCAAGTGATGGGCGTGTGCCGAAACAACGGCAGCTGATGTGGCCGAAAAAATACTTGGGCGAGGGCCTCAAGCTCGCTTAAGAAAATGCCGGCAGCGCCGATGCAGGTCGGATTCATCTCCCTCATTTGATCCTCGGTGCCCCATGTTCAACACCCGTTTGAAGCAGGAGCTGTCGGCTCTTCGCGAAGAGTTGTCCAGCTTGAATCAGGTCAAGGAGAGCCTGGAAAGTGAAATGCTGTGCCTGACGCTGGACGCCGAAGGCCGGGTGGAATGGGCCAATGCCAACTTCCTGCAGGAGCTGGCCTACCAGAGTGGCCAACTGCTGGGGCGTGCGATCGAAGACCTGGAGCCGGCCCACGTGCGCAGGGATGAGTTCCAGCAACGCTTCAAGAACGCCCTGGTGCGCGGCGAGCATTTCGCCGGCACCGTGCGCCTGATGCGGGGCAATGGCCAGGAAGCCTGGCTGCGCTCGATTCTGCAACCGGTGCGCAGCTCCGATGGGCGCATCAAGCATTTTTCGATTTATTCCAGCGACCTCACCCGCACCATCGAGGCTTCCCGCGAGCATGAAAACCTCATGAACGCGCTGGTGCGTTCTACCGCCGTGATCGAGTTCGACCTCGGCGGGCACGTGCTGAGCGCCAATGACCGTTTCCTCGGGGGCATGGGTTACAGCCTGGCGCAGATCCAGGGCAAACATCACCGGATATTCTGCGAGCCGGAGGAATACAACAGCACCGAGTACCAGGACTTCTGGAAGCGCTTGAACGCCGGTGAGTTCGTCGCGGCACGCTTCAAACGGGTCGACAGCCATGGCCGCGTGGTGTGGCTGGAGGCGACCTACAACCCGGTGCTGGACGCCAATGACCGATTGTACAAAGTGGTCAAGTTCGCCACGGTGATCACCGACCAGGTCAACCAGGAACAGGCGGTCGCCGACGCGGCGAACATTGCCTACAGCACCTCGCTGCAAACCGACAACAGCGCCCAGCGCGGCACCACCGTGGTGACCCAGGCGGTGGATGTGATGCGCGACCTGGCCAGGCACATGCAACAGGCCGGTGACGGTATCGAGGCGCTCAACGCCCAATCCCAAGTGATCGGCACCATCGTCAAGACCATCAGCGGCATTGCCGAGCAGACCAACCTGCTGGCGCTCAACGCCGCCATCGAAGCGGCGCGTGCCGGCGAACAAGGTCGTGGTTTTGCGGTGGTCGCCGATGAAGTTCGGCAGTTGGCCTCGCGCACCAGCAAGGCCACTGAGGAGATTGTCGGCGTGGTCCGTCAGAACCAGGACATGGCCCGCGACGCGGTCGCCCTGATGACCGACGGTCGCCTGCAAGCCGAACAGGGCCTGGCGCTGGCTGCCGAAGCGGGCACGGTGATCGTGGAGATCCAGGACGGGGCGCAGAAGGTGGTCAGCGCGGTGGGCCAGTTCGCCAACCAACTGTCGAGTTGAGCTTAGGGCTTCAGGTATCGTAGGGGCTTTCTGGTATCAAGAGTCGACTGTCCATGAGCCCTACCCACCGTCGCCCCGTCCCGCTGTCCAAGGCCTACCGCTTGCTCAACCACGGCCCTACGGTGCTGGTGAGCGCCGCGCACAACGGCCAGCGCAATATCATGGCCGCGGCCTGGGCCATGCCGCTGGATTTCGAACCGCCGAAGGTAGCGGTGGTGCTGGACAAGGCCACCTGGACCCGCCAACTGCTGGAAGGCGCCGGCACCTTTGTGTTGCAGGTGCCTTGCGCGAGCCAGGCCGACCTTGTGCAAACCGTGGGTAACACCACGGGTGCCGACATGGATAAATTTGCCGCCTACGGCTTGCACACGTTCAGCGGTGAACATATCGACGTGCCGCTGCTGGAGGGTTGCGTGGCCTGGCTGGAATGCCGCCTGCTGCCCGAGCCGCATAATCAGCAGACCTACGACCTGTTCCTCGGCGAAGTGGTCGCGGCCTATGCCGACGAACGCGTATTCAGCGACGGCCGCTGGCACTTCGAAGGGCATGATGAACTGCGCACCTTGCACCATGTGGCGGGCGGGCATTTTCTCACCATCGGCCAGCCGATTGATGGGCACGCGCTCTAAGCCTAGTCAGCGCCCGAGCATCTTCACCCAGCGCGACGGCGGCATGCCGTAGGTGCTGCGAAACTGCCGGGTCATGTGGCTCTGGTCGGTGAAGCCGGCCGTCATCGCCGCGTCCACCAGCGATTGGCCCTGGGCCAGCAGGCTGCGCACCAGGTCCAGGCGGCGCATGGTCAGGTAGCGATAGGGGCTGGTGCCGAACAGCAGGCGAAAATCCCGCGACAAGGCCCAGCGGTCACGGCCGGCGTGGTCGGCCATGTCATCCAGGGTGATGCTGCGGCCCAGCGCACTGTGGATGAACTCCCGGGCGCGCTCGGCGGCCACGTAGTCGAAAGTCTTGCGGCTGATGATCCCGCCCGAGACGTTGTTCAGCGCATGGGCCAGGTCGAACAGGGCGTCCTGTTCCTGCAATGGGTCGATGGGGTTGTCCAGGTTCTGCAGCAGCACTTCGCTGGCGCGCAACAGCCTGGGGTCGGTGGACAGGCCGCCCGGCATAAACGGCAACGGCTTGCCGCCGAGAATCTGCTGGATCAGCGACGGCTCTACGTAAATCATCCGGTATTTGAAGCCCTCTTCACTGCCGGCGTGGCCGTCGTGGGTTTCATCGGGGTGAAGCACCATGGTTGTGCCCGGCACGCTGTGGATCATGTCGCCGCGGTAGTGAAAGCTCTGCACGCCCGTCAACGTACGCCCGATGGCGTAAGTGTCGTGGCGATGCGGGTCGAAGGCAAAGCCGGCAAAGTATGCCTCGATACGGTCCAGGCCACTGGCATGGGGCGCGCGGTGCAACCAGTCGAGGGTGGCGGTGGGTTTGCCCATGGTAAGGGGTCACAAAAAAGAGAGGGAAATACGTTAACCCAGTCTGCATCCCTTGTCTGCCGGGGTCTTGTACGATTGTGCAGGGTAGGGCAGAGGCCTATGATCGTCGCTCGTGCCTCGCGCTGATGGAGCTGCCCACCATGGATTTTCTCAACCCGGCCTATGTGACGCCCCTGGTTTCCCTGGCCTTGCTGTGGACCGTCGCGGTGGTCACGCCTGGCCCCAATTTTTTCAACACGGCGCAACTGGCCGCCAGCTGTTCGCGCCGTCATGGTGTGGTGGCATCGGCCGGAGTGGCCACGGGTACGATCATGTGGGGCCTGGCGGGTGGCCTGGGCATCAAGTCGCTGTTTACGGCGGCACCGATGCTGTACCTGGCGTTCAAGATCATCGGCGGCTGCTACCTGATCTACCTCGGGTTGAAACTGTTCAAGCGGTCTTCACCGAACATGAGCCAGAACGTGCTGCCGGACGACGCCCGGCGCTCGCTGTTTTCCGCGTGGCGCCTGGGGTTGCTGGGTAATCTGTCCAACCCCAAGGCCGCTTTGTTTGTTGCCACCATCTTCGCGTCAACCATGCCGCCTTCGCCGTCGCCGATGCTGCTGACCCTGGCGGTAATCACCATGGCCACCTTGTCGTTCAGTTGGTATTCCAGCGT
This sequence comes from Pseudomonas extremorientalis, assembly GCF_024584605.1. Lineage (NCBI taxonomy): Bacteria > Pseudomonadati > Pseudomonadota > Gammaproteobacteria > Pseudomonadales > Pseudomonadaceae > Pseudomonas > Pseudomonas extremorientalis. The sequence goes on from NZ_CP089519.1 coordinate 875,067, forward strand.
GGCACTGGTGTTTTCCAGCGAACGCATGGCCACGCTCTACAGCCGATCGCGCAAGTGGCTCGACCGCTTTGCTGGTGGCTGCTATGTGTTGTTCGGTGCACATCTGGTAGCGAATCGCTGACGGCCCGTGGTAAGAAGCCTTACGTTCAACAGTGAGGTCGGGTCATGGGCAAGGTGCGGGTAGGAATTATTTTTGGTGGTCGTTCGGCTGAGCACGAAGTGTCGTTGCAATCGGCGCGCAATATCGTCGATGCGCTCGACCGCTCGCGTTTCGAGCCGGTGTTGATCGGTATCGACAAGGCCGGCCATTGGCACCTCAACGACACCTCGAACTTCCTGCTCAACCAGGAAAACCCGGCGTTGATCGCCCTCAACCAGTCCAACCGCGAACTGGCGGTGGTGCCCGGCAAGGCCAGCCAGCAATTGGTGGAGACTTCCGGCAGCGGCCTGCTGGAACATGTCGACGTGATCTTCCCCATTGTCCACGGCACCCTCGGCGAAGATGGTTGCCTGCAAGGCCTGTTGCGCATGGCCGACTTGCCTTTCGTGGGCTCTGACGTACTCGGCTCGGCAGTGTGCATGGACAAGGACATCAGCAAGCGCTTGCTGCGCGATGCCGGGATTGCCGTCACCCCATTCATCACCCTGACCCGCAGCAATGCGGCGCGTACTTCGTTTGAGGCCGCGGTGAACACGCTCGGCCTGCCGATGTTCGTCAAACCTGCCAACCAAGGCTCATCGGTGGGCGTGAGCAAAGTCGGCGACGAAGCCGAGTACCATGCTGCCGTTGAACTGGCCCTGGGCTTCGATGAAAAAGTGCTGGTCGAATCGGCGGTAAAAGGCCGCGAAATCGAATGCGCCGTGCTGGGCAATGATCACCCCATCGCCAGTGGTTGCGGCGAGATTGTGGTGAGCAGCGGTTTCTATTCCTACGACAGCAAGTACATCGACGACCAGGCCGCCCAGGTGGTGGTGCCGGCCGATATCAGTCATGACGCCAGCGAGCGTATTCGCCGGTTGGCCATTGAGGCTTTCGAGGTGCTGGGCTGTTCCGGCCTGGCACGGGTCGATGTGTTCCTTACCGACGATGGCGAAGTGTTGATCAACGAAATCAACTCACTGCCCGGCTTCACCCGCATCAGCATGTACCCCAAGCTGTGGCAGGCGGCGGGCATGAGCTACAGCGAACTGGTGAGCCGCCTGATCGAGCTGGCGCTGGAGCGGCATGCGGGGCGCAAGGGGTTGAAGATCAGTCGGTGATGCGAGCAATCCACGAATAAATCAGTGTCTTCACTTCCTCCGGGTGATGCGTCCTTCGGCGGTAGCTGGCAAAGGTGGGGGAGGTGCAGTAAGTGCACACCTCACTCACCTCGATTTGTTCACGCCGGATGCCGGCCGCTTGCAGCAACATCACGCCATACCCGCTCAAGTCAAACCACGCGCTTGCTGCTTGCCTGGCGTGGGGCGGTGCAATTTGCGCGGGCAATAACGGTGCGGGTTGCGCTGCGCTCCACGGCGCCCGCCCGGTTGACCACAGGTGCCCCTGGTCAGCCTGGAACTGCGCAACAAACCCCTCGCTCACCTCATAGCAACACGGTTTGATCGACGGTCCGATCGCCACGCGCAACTGGTCGACTGCAATCCCTTCGTCGGTAAAACGCTTGATTGCATTGGCGATGATCCCGCTTTGCAGCCCCTTCCATCCTCCATGCACCGCAGCGACCTTTTTGCCGTTCTGCGCGGCAATCAGAAGGGGCAGGCAGTCAGCGGTGATCACCGCGATGGGCTTGTGCTCACCTGTGCACACCCCGTCCGCTTCAACGGTATTGGGCACCTGGTCGGCTTGCCACTCGATCACTGAGGCGCTATGCACCTGCTTGCAGATGAACACCCCATCGGGGCGCAGCGGATCATTGATCGAACAAAAACCGTGGTCGACGCCTGGGATGGCGCCGAGATTATCTGCCTGTTGCACGAGCGCTTTCTCCGATGTTTGAAGTGTTCAGTCGCCGACCGCTTTGCCTTCACGCCGAGGGTCGGCGCCGCCACTGAGCGACACTTTGCCCTGGGCATCCCGCATGCGAACGATGGCCTGGATGCCGCTGGTCATATCGATCTCGCTCAGGGCATGGCCTCTGTCCTTGAGGGCCTGTTTCAGTGCAGGACTGAACAGGCCGGCCTCCAGCTCGGTGGCACCATTGCGACTGCCGAAGTTCGGCAGGCTGATGGCCGCTTGCGGGTCAAGTTTCCAGTCAAGCATCGCCACCAGGGACTTGCTGACGTACTCGATGATTTGCGAGCCGCCGGGCGAGCCGACCGTGGCCAGCAACTCGCCGCTGTTGCGGTCGAACACCAGCGTCGGCGCCATGGCCGAGCGTGGACGCTTGCCGGGCTCGACGCGGTTGGCCACCGGCTGGCCATTTTCCTCGGGGATAAACGAGAAGTCGGTCATCTGGTTGTTGAGCAAGAAACCCTGGACCATCAGATGGGAGCCAAATGCCGCCTCAACCGTGGTGGTCATCGACACGGCGCCACCCTGGTCATCCACCGCCACCACTTGTGAGGTGGAGATGCGCAACGGCGAGCGGTCCGGCGCATAGGCCACCTGGATACCCGCCGGCACGCCCGGTTTGGCGATGCCCATGCTGCGCTCGCCGATCAACGCGGCGCGCTTGGCCAGGTACTCCGGTGCGACGAGGCCCGCGACAGGCACGGGTACAAAGTCTGCGTCAGCGACGTAGAGCCCGCGATCAGCAAAGGCCAGGCGACCGGCTTCGGCCAGCAGGTGTACGGCGTCGGGCGTTGGTTCATGGCCGGCAGGCGATGCGCTTTTTACCGGCGGCATCGCTGCGATGTCGTTGGTTTGCAGCGCCTGCAAGGTGCCCAGGATTTGCGCGACGGCGATCCCGCCCGACGACGGCGGTGGCATGCCGCAGACTTTCCACTGCTTGTAATCGGTGCACAGTGGGGGGCGCTCCTTGGCTGTATAGCCTTTGAGGTCTGCCTGGGACAGGCTGCCCGCGTTGCGATGGCCTTGCACCTTGCGCGCGATCTCATCGGCAATCGGCCCTTGGTACAGCGCGTCCGGGCCTTCCTTGGCGATGCGTTTGAACACATTGGCCAGCGCCGGGTTTTTCAACACGGTACCGGTGGCTTTTGGTGTGCCATCGGCATTCAGGAAATACGCCGCCATATCCGGTGACTGCGGGATGTTACGGTCAGCCGCGATCAGGCTATGCAGGCGTGGCGAAATCGCAAAGCCCTGTTCCGCCAGGCGGATCGCCGGCTCGAACAGCGTGGCCCAGTGCAACCGGCCGGTCTTCTTGTGCGCCATTTCGAGCGCGCGCAGTACTCCAGGCGTACCGACTGAGCGTCCACCAATTTGCGCTTCTGGAAACGCCATCGGCGTGCCGTCGCCCCTCAGGAACAAACGCTCGGTGGCCCCGGCCGGCGCGGTTTCACGGCCGTCATACGCGTGTACGTTTTTCCCGTCCCACACCATGATGAACGCGCCGCCGCCGATGCCGGAGGACTGCGGCTCCACCAGCGTCAACACGGCCTGCATTGCAATCGCCGCATCTATTGCCGAACCGCCCATGCGCAGCATCTCGCGTCCGGATTCGGCTGCCAGCGGGTTGGCCGCCGCGGCCATATGGCGCTCGGCGTGTTGAGTAGTGAGGTCGGTGCGATAGCCGGAACCCAGCTCCGGTGCCGGAGGCTGTTGGTTGACCGGGGTATGGCAGGCAGCCAGGGTGAAGGCTGTGGCAATCACCGACAGTTGACGGCGGGAAATCGAAAACACGCGCTGAACTCCGTTCATTTTGAGAATGATCTGTTGTCCTTGGGGTAGTGCTTTTTACAGGTAAATCGTGCCTTGCAGGTAGAGCACCCCGTGGCCGGAAATGATCACGCGATCACCCTTGAGCTCGCAGCGCAGTTGGCCACGGCGCTTGCCGCCCTGTTCGGCGGTCAACCGGTTCTTGCCCAGGCGCTCAGCCCAGAATGGCGCCAATGAAGTGTGGGCCGAACCGGTCACTGGGTCTTCATTCACACCCACATTCGGCCCGAACCAGCGGGAGATAAAATCAAACCTCGCGCTTTTGGCCGTCACGGCGATGCCGCGTTTGGGCAGGCCCTTGAGGCGGGCGAAGTCTGGTGTCAGTGCGGCGACTTGCGCTTCGTCTTCCAGCAGTACGATGTAGTCATCAGTGCTGAACACGTCGGCCTGTTCAATGCCGAGCGCGCTCAACATGCCATCGGGCGGTTCGCAGGGTTGCGGTTGCTTGGCGGGGAAGTCCATCGCCAGTTCATCACCATTGCGCGTCACCCGAAGTTCGCCGCTACGCGTGGCAAAGCGCAATACCTCTGGCGCGTCCGCCAGTTGGTGAATCAACACCCACGCCGCCGCAAGCGTGGCATGGCCGCACAGGTCCACTTCTATTTCGGGAGTAAACCAGCGCAATTCGTAGCATTCGCCGCGAGGTACAAAATAGGCCGTTTCGGAGAGGTTGTTTTCGGCGGCGATGGCTTGCAGTTGCTCATCGCTGAGCCATTCGGTGAGCGGGCAGACTGCCGCGGGGTTACCGCCGAAGGGGGACTGGCTGAAAGCGTCGACTTGGTAGATGTCCAGTTTCACCGTGGAGCACTCCGTGCTTAGAGGGGAGGCTGGACACTAACAGCGGGTCAAGGGAGCGTCAAAATACAGATGGTGCCTTTTTTCGGATGCAACTCTGGGCCGTAGGGGGAGGAGCGCTTCGAGTATGCCCCGCACTTTTCTCCAGGCATAAAAAAACGGCCTACCTTTCGGTAAGCCGTTTTTAGTACTTGGTGGCTACACAGGGACTTGAACCCCGGACCCCAGCATTATGAATGCTATGCTCTAACCAACTGAGCTATGTAGCCAAGTGGCGCGCATTATTCGCGTAGAACGGCAACGCGTCAAGTATTTATTTTGAATTTTTATCTACGCTTTCAACTGTTTAAGCGAAATTGCCGGATCGGGCGACGAGTGGTTCGCGATTCACCCGTCTGCACAGCAAGAAAAGCCTGATCGCGTTGGGCAGATATCCCTGCCGCCCAACGCGGGGGGCTGATATTAAGGGAACTTCGCGTTGTGAGTGGCGCGTTTAAGCTGTTCACGCGCCCGGGAGAGGCGCGAGCGAACCGTGCCGATCGGAATGTCCAGTGCGTCGGCGGTGTCCTGATAGCTGCCGTCGGTTTCCAGTGAGGCGTACAGCGTCTTTCGCATCTCTATCGGCAGGTGGTCGATGGCGCTCAAGGTTTTCTCCAGGCGCCGATTGATTTCAAATTCCCAGTCCAAGTTATGGTTCTCTTCCTGTCCATGCCATAGCGATTCGTCGAATTCGCAATGCACGGGCTTGGCGTACAGCCGCCTGAAGTGGTTGCGTATGAGGTTTTGCGCGATTCCGCACATCCAGGTGCTCAGCGTGGCGTTCCCGCTGAAACGCTCACGGTTGCGCCAGGCTTCCAGATACGTCAATTGCAGCAGATCGTCTGCATCTTCGGGGTTGAGTACGCGCTTGTGAATGAAGCGCCGAAGTTTTTTTTGCTGGTCGTCTGTCAGGTGAAGCATGAATTGAGGCGAGCTGCCAACCAGGTGCGCTAAAGCATCAATAGGGATATTCATGGATTTTTCCTTGGAGTAGACGCAGTCGAAAGGTGTCGACGAGAACCCCATTTGCACTGGCTGTGCCAGGCGGAAAAATTTCATAATCTATTGATTTATATGGATAAATATTTTTTGTTTGCGCGCTTTTGTGCAAGTGCTTGCAGAAAGCGTTGAAGGCTTGTGCAAGTTTTTTCAAATGTGCAGTGGGCCATTTGTTGATGGAACTGCTTTGGCTGCTTTTGCCACACAGGGAAATACTCTTCCTGTTCAGGTCCAGTCATGGTTGATTTCCCTTCCGAACTGCAAAAAATTCGCAACGAGGATCGGCCAAGTGTCAGTCATACCTCCACACCTACTGCAAGCCAGGTAGCCGATGACCTGGCTCTTCTGTTCAACGAGGAAGTGGGAGCCAGCAGCCGGGCACTGAATCGGCGGCAGCTCATCCTGCCTGTGGCTGCGGTTCAGTTGCTTAACCAGCTTTATGATCAATGGGGTCATCCCGCCAAGAAGACGTTGGCAATGGCCACATTGCAATTCAAGCAGCAGCTGCGAATGCTTGTCGGGGTTGAAAAGTTGCTGGGGCTTTGCGAGGGCGACCCCGCTCTCACCTTTATTGTGCTCAAGAATGTGGAAGCCCAGTCGGGCACCGAAGCAACCTTGGCACGCGATGCAATCATCAAGCTTGAGGCGCGTTTCAGAGGGGAGATCCAGGCAGGTCTGAATACTGTGGCTGCACTTCGGGCGGGATGTGCCGACCTGCAAGAGCGTCAGGCGCTGCGAATGCTCTATTACACCAACGTGGTTTCGCGCCAATCCCTGGTGAAGATCCTGCAGGCACTGCTGGATGTATACGGTGACGAACGGTTTTCAAAAGGGCTCAAGGTGATGCAAAAAGCCTTGGCGGACGATATCGCGGCGAAGGTGTCATCATTGCCCTCGGCGCATTTGCGTACCTTGCTCCTGGGCCTGCAAAGCTGTTGGCAGTTGGGTGGAGTATTTGCCCTGTGCCAGGCATTGATCGAGCGTCTGAGGATAGAGCGCGTTACGTCGAAGCTGATGCAGCGCTTGTTGGGCTACACCACTACAGGCATCGACTCCCAGGAATTTCAACGACTGTTGGAAGAACTGGAAGCGGGCAGCCAACTCAGCCGCACCTTGATAGCCCTCAATGCCATTTACGCGGTATTCAACAAGTTCCCTCTGGCGTTGTGGTTTGACAACCGGACACGTGAGGAGCTTCTGCACAACCTGTTGGTAAGAGCGGGGGAACTCACGAAAATGGAGCGTGAGTACCTGCAAGCCACGGCAACGCCGGAGACTCTTGCGTGACTGCGCTGTCGGCCATCAACCGGTTTTTGCTGAAAGTCGCGCAGCGCGCCGAAGTGCTGGGCGCCGTGGTGGTGATGGCCATCGTGTTCATTTTCATCGTGCCGCTGCCCACCTGGCTGGTGGACATTCTGATCGCGCTCAACATCTGCATCTCGTGCCTGTTGATTGTGTTGGCGCTTTATCTGCCGGGCCCGCTGGCTTTTTCCTCTTTCCCGTCGATTCTGCTGTTGACCACCATGTTCCGCCTGGCGCTTTCGATTGCGACTACACGCCTGATCCTGCTGGAGCAGGACGCTGGCGACATCGTTGAGGCGTTTGGCAATTTTGTGGTCGGCGGCAACCTCGCCGTGGGGATGGTGATCTTCCTGATTCTGACGCTGGTGAACTTTCTGGTGATCACAAAGGGGTCCGAGCGTGTGGCCGAGGTGGCAGCGCGCTTCAGCCTGGACGCGATGCCTGGCAAGCAGATGTCCATTGACAGTGACCTGCGTGCCGGCTTGATCGACGGTGGGCAAGCACGGGACAAGCGCGAGCAATTGTCTCGCGAGAGCCAGTTATTCGGCGCTATGGACGGGGCCATGAAGTTCGTCAAGGGCGATGCTGTTGCGGGCCTGATCATTGTTGTGGTCAATCTGCTCGGTGGTTTTTCGACGGGTATGTTTCAGCACGGTTTGAGTGCGGCCGACTCCATGGCGCTGTATTCGGTACTGACCATCGGCGACGGTCTGATTGCTCAGATTCCCGCCCTGCTGATCTCCTTGACGGCCGGCATGATCATCACCCGCGTAGCGCCGGACGGGCGCAAGGGCGTCAGTAATATGGGAGCCGAAATCGCCCGGCAAATGACCAGCGAGCCCAAGAGCTGGGTGATTGCTTCGGTGGGTATGCTCGCGTTCGCGGTGGTGCCGGGCATGCCCACCGGGGTGTTTATTCTTATCTCAATGATGACCGGCTCCTTGGGTTATTACCTTGTGCGCCAGCGTCAGCGGCAGGAGGCCCCATCGGCCGAACCGGGCACCGCGGTTCGCCCGGAAGATAACGGCGATGCAGACCTGCGCGGCTTTGATCCTTCCCGGCCTTACTTGCTTCAATTCAACCCGGCGCTGTATGGCACGCCACAGGTCATTGACATCGTTCAGAGGGTGCGCAAGGCGCGAAATGCGCTAGTAGCCAACATCGGTTTGACATTACCCCCCTTCGAAGCGGAGTTCAGCGATTCACTGGCCCTCGACGAAATGCGTTTTTGCGTCCACGAAGTTCCGGTAATGAAGGCCACCTTCAGTGAACGAGTCGCCGTCGAGAGGGTGACGCTGGCCGAGCCTCCGGAACATGCTGAGCTGGGCATGGTCGAGCGGGATGAACAGGACTGGCTGTGGTTCGCTCCGGATGATCCATTGCTGGACGACCCTGCGGTTGAACACTTCAGCGCCCAAAGCCTGATCATTGAGCGCATGACTAGCGCAATGATGCTCAGTGGGCCCCGATTTCTTGGGATCCAGGAGAGCAAGGCAATCCTTAGTTGGCTTGAACAGAACCAGCCCGAACTGGTGCAGGAGCTGCAGCGAATCATGCCGCTATCGAGGTTTTCATCGGTGTTGCAGCGTCTGGCCAGCGAAGGCGTTCCGCTGCGTGCGGTGCGCTTGATTGTTGAGTCGCTGATCGAGTACGGCCAGCATGAACGTGAGCCGGAAGCGCTGGCCGACTATGCGCGCATCGCCCTTAAGGCGCAGATTTTCCACCAATACAGCGAACCTGACGGTCTGCATGCCTGGCTGCTGTCGCCCCAGACTGAAAACATCCTGCGTGAAGCACTGCGTCAGACTCAGACCGGAGTGTTCTTTGCCCTCGACAACGACAGCAGCGCTTCGCTAGTCAACCTGCTCAATCAGGCGTTCAGCCAGCGCTCCAAGACCAAGAGCGTGATGTTGGTGGCGCAGGACCTGCGCAGCCCTTTGCGCACTTTGTTGCTGGACGAATTCAACCACGTGCCGGTGCTGTCCTTTGCTGAGCTTGGAAGTACTTCCAAGGTCAGGGTACTGGGGCGCTTTGATCTTGGCCAGGAAGAGTTGATGCGTGGGGCAGTGGCATGAGTCGGTCGTTGCAGTGCGCACGGGGAGAGGCGCGATAATGTACGAGCTACGAGTTCTGGACGGCTTGCACCAGGGCGCGGCACTGCCACTGTTCGGTGAACAGTGGAGCATCGGTGCACACGCGGATGCGGACCTTGTACTCAGCGATCCGGGAATCGCCGAGCACCATGCGCACCTGCATCTGATCGACGCCTGTTGGTCGGTGCAAGCCAAGGCAGGGCTATTGTCTGATAGCAATGGGCAGGTACTGGCGCAAATCGGTCACTTGCCACTCAATGCCTTATTCTCGGTGGGTGGGGTGTGCTTGTGTGTAAGCCTGGCCGAACAGCCCTGGCCTCAACCATCGGTTCCCCGCGCCGTGCCGCCTGAATCTAGCATTGAACCGCCGCGGCCACTGATGCTGTCTTCTATCTCTTCGGTCCAGCAAAAACGTTTGCTTAGCCTGGTGCTGGTGTGTGCGGTCGTCATCATGGTTGTCGGCATGGTCTCTTCCGGGGAACGCACGGCCCAGGCGTCGCTGATGCCGAGCGCGCCGAGCAAGACCGAGCTCGCGTCACCGTTCGAAGTGCGCCAGATACTGCTGAAGATGCTTAACGAGCGTGAGCTGGGCCAGCACATCAGTTTGCAAGTGATCAACGGCCAGATTGCACTCGACGGCTTAGTCACTCAAGACGACGTGGAGCTGGTCGCACGCATGCTCATCCGTTTTGGCGAGCAGTTCGAAACCGCAGTGCCCGTCATGAGCCGTGTACGGGTACGTGACAGCACGATTCCGTTCAAGATTTTGCAGATTGTCAGCGGACCCAATGGTCACGTTGTGCTGGAAACCGGGGATAGATTGTTTGTAGGCGATGAGATTGACGGCTTGCGCCTGGTATTGATCGATAACAGCAAAGTGGTATTCGACGGCGAGCAACGCTACGAGGTGCGCTGGTGAGCGACCTGCTGCGGGAGCGCCTGGAGGCTTGGCAGTCAAGGCAGTCGGAGGCGCTGACGCGTTTCGCGCCTGTTTCGATGCGGGGGCGGGTCCAGCGCGTCAACGGCATGCTGTTGCAGTGTCGTTTGCCCCATGCGCGGATTGGAGATCTGTGCCAGGTCGAGAAAAATCCAGGTGAGAACATGCTTGCCGAGATCATCGGCTTTGACCATCAGGACGCAGTGCTCAGTGCGCTGGGCAACCTTGAAGGTGTGCGTGTGGGGGCCAGTGTGGAGCGGCTCGGCGTACCCCATCGGGTACGGGTCAGCGATGAGCTGCTGGGTCAGGTGCTGGATGGGTTTGGTCGACCCATTGCCGGCGACGGCCCGAGTGCCTTCGCCGGCGTCGATACGCCCGACGCAACAACCGTATTGTGCGAAGCGCCGTTGCCCACGGAGCGGCCTCGGATCAGTCGGGCGCTGGCCACCGGAGTGCGTTCGATTGATGGCTTGATGACCCTGGGCGAGGGCCAGCGTGTGGGATTGTTTGCCGGTGCCGGTTGCGGAAAAACCACGTTGTTGGCCGAGATCGCGCGCAATGTGGAATGCGATGTCATTGTGTTCGGCCTGATCGGGGAACGAGGTCGTGAGCTGCGTGAGTTCCTCGACCATGAGTTGGATGAACAACTGCGTGCCAAGGCGGTGCTGGTGTGCGCTACCTCGGATCGGTCCAGCATGGAGCGTGCCCGTGCCGCTTTTACCGCCACCGCCCTGGCCGAAGGCTTCCGAAGCAAGGGCCAACGGGTTTTGTTGCTGATCGACTCCTTGACCCGGTTTGCCCGGGCCCAGCGCGAAATTGGCTTGGCGGCCGGGGAACCACTGGGGCGCGGTGGTTTGCCTCCGTCGGTGTACAGCCTGTTGCCGCGTTTGGTGGAGCGCGCCGGGCTGACACGCAACGGCGTGATTACCGCGATTTACACGGTGCTTATCGAACAGGACTCCATGAACGATCCGGTGGCGGATGAAGTCCGGTCGCTGTTGGATGGACATATCGTGCTGTCACGTAAATTGGCCGAGCGGGGACACTATCCGGCGGTCGATGTGCTGGCCAGCCTGTCGCGAATCTTGAGCAATGTGGCCGATTCTGCAGATATCCAGGCCGGTACGGCATTACGGCGCCTGTTGTCGGCGTATCAACAGATCGAGCTGATGCTCAAGCTGGGTGAGTATCAAGCCGGCAGTGATGCGCTGACTGATATGGCGGTAGACAGCCGCCAGGCGGTCGACAGCTTTTTGCGCCAGGACCTGCGCGAGCCGTCACCCATCGCGACGACCCTGGAGCAACTGAAGGAGCTGACGGCTTATGTGCCCTTCTGAATCGCTTATCGCTGAAGTCGAGATATTGCGACGCTTGCGCAGGCATCGGGCAGACCGTGCCGAGCGGGCACTGAGTGCCGCCAAGAAAGCCCAGCGTACTGTGCTTCGACAGATCGAACAGGCTGAAGAGGCGCTTGAGCAGAGCCGACGCGAAGAGGCGCGGCAGTGTGCGCAGTTGCTCAAGGAGAATCAGGGCCAAGTCATGACACTGCAGGCACTGAAAGCCTGGAGCACCCAAGAGCACAACCTGTCTGCCAGCACCCGACGAGAGGAGAGCCAATTGCAAGCGTTGCACGTGCAAAAAGACCAGCAGACGCTGGCGGTAGGAGATGCCCAGAAGCACGTCACCCGCTGTTTGCTCGAGGTGGAAAAACTTCAAGAGTTATCCGGTTTATTGGCTCAGGAGCAAGCATGACCCAGGTTTCAATTGGCAAGACTGAGCGCATGCGTGAACTCAGTGATACACGTGAGATGGGAATGAGCGCCGTGGTGCCCTTGGAGCAGGCGCTGCGGTTTGCGTTGCTGGTCACCACCGACCTTGGCAGCTCTGCGGCGAGCACGAAAATGGCGAACGATAGCCCCCTGCTCGAATCGTTGACTGAACAACTGGCCCCCCATTTTCAAGGATCATCGCAGTGGCCACTGCAGGTGGTGCTGTACGTGCCTCGTCTAGGGCGCATCAAAGCCAGTATCCGGCGCGAGCCGGGAGTCTGGAGCGTCGAACTGGACGCTGAGTGCGATCGCACGACGAACTGGCTCTGCGGCATGCGCCAGCGTTGTCAGGAGCGCATCGCCAACACGTTGGGACAGCCGGTCGATCTCACGTTGGTTCATATGGCCTCGGCATGATGATGCCGCTGTTGGCGTTACGTCAGGTCAAGGCTGAGGCCGTCGCGGCCCGGCGCCGGTTGGGCTGTGGCATACGTATGCCGTTTCAGGTCTCAAGCCAGCAGGGTGAACTCTTGCTGGAGCCTGGGCGACCACCAGGAAGTGCTACACCTGTCTGCTTCGAAACGGCCTGCGGCGTGCTGGGTTTCAGTGAGCCCGGTCCGCTGTTGAGCTTGCTGGGAGAGTGCCCTGTGACGCTGGCCCTGGCCGACAACGATCCGGATTCGTGGTTCTGGGATCTGTTCCTGTACCACCTCAGCCCGCAGGTCAGGAAGCTGTTGGGGCACCTGCGATTGCTGGGGGGTAGTCACTCATTGCCATTTGGCTGCCGGCTTACTGTGACCTTGGGGATGTCCCAGGTTTCGGCATACCTGTGGCTGACTCACGAGAGCTTTCTGGCGGTGTGTGATGCCGGCCCATGGCGCTCGATCGCTGCTCCGCTGCCTGAGCGTTTTCAGGTGGCAATCGCCGTAACGCTGGGGCGGCTGCAACTGTCCATTGCTCATTTGCGCACCGCTCGGTCGGGCGATGTCGTGGTAATCGAACAGGCCTTTTTCAACGCGCGGGGTGTCGGGTATCTGCAGGTGGGTGAACGCCGCCTGCATGGGCATATCGACGATGCATCCGGGCATTTGTGTTTGACACTTGCATCTCTTGAGGAAACCTCTGTGGACGAGGACTTTGCAGTACACGACTTCCCGAAATCCGGGGATGAACAACCGGTAGCGGACGTATTTGGCCATGAGCCGTTCGATGAATTGAGCATGGCGCTCAACGTGCGGTGTGGAACCTTGAACCTGACGCTGGGGGAGTTGCGCAACCTGTCCCCCGGAGCCGTGCTGGGTATCTCCGGCTATGCACCCGGCATGGCCGGGCTTTACTACGGTGATCGCCCGATTGGCGTGGGGCAGTTGGTCGAGGTTGACGGGTGCCTCGGCTTGCAACTGTCCCGCATGACGTTTTCTCGATGACTTTCCAGGGAGTGGACCCGCTCGTACTCGCCCTGTTTCTCGGTGGGCTGTCGCTGATGCCGATGTTGCTGGTCGTGTGCACGGCGTTCCTGAAAATTGTCATTGTGCTGATGATCACCCGCAACGCCATCGGTGTGCAGCAAGTACCGCCGAGCATGGCAATCAACGGCATTGCCCTGGCGGCAACGCTATTCATTATGGCGCCCGTAGGCTACGAGATCTCCGTGACGCTGAAGGCGGCACCTCTGGACCTCAGCAGCGTGCACGCGATGCAAACCACCGGCCTGGTAGCCATACAACCGTTGCGCACGTTCATGAGTCGCAACACCGACCCGGACATTCTGACGCACCTGAAGGAAAACACCGTCCGAATGTGGCCGTCTGAAATGGCCCATGAGGTTCAGCGCGAAGACTTGATCCTGCTGATGCCAGCCTTCGTCCTGTCGCAGTTGCAGGCTGGTTTCGAGATAGGGTTCCTGATCTACATTCCGTTCATCGTCATTGACTTGATCGTCTCCAACCTGCTGTTGGCGCTGGGCATGCAAATGGTCTCGCCGATGACGATTTCGCTGCCGCTCAAAATGTTGTTGTTCGTACTCGTCTCGGGCTGGTCACGCTTGCTCGACAGCCTGTTCCTTTCTTATCTCTGAGTAGCTTATGGAGCCGATCGTGCTGTTCAAGCAAGGCATGTTGCTGGTGGTGGTGCTGTCGGCACCCCCGCTTATCGTGGCCGTGGTTATCGGTGTACTGACTTCCCTCCTGCAGGCATTGATGCAGATACAAGACCAGACCCTGCCCTTTGGTGTGAAGTTGGTAGCTGTGGGTGTCACCTTGATTCTGACCGGGCGCTGGATTGGTGTGGAACTGGTGCAATTGATCAACCTGACGTTCGACATGATTGCCCGTTCGGCGCTGAGCTGAGGTAACCCGCGTGCTGCAACTCATTGATTACCTGCCCAGCCTTCTGGTCGCTATGGCGCGAATCTATCCTTGTGTATTCCTGGTGCCTGCCTTCTGTTTTCAACATCTGCGTGGTATGCCTCGGCACATCATCGTGATGGTGCTGGGGCTGATTCCGGCTCCCGGCATTTACACGGTGCTAAAAGCGCACGACTACTCATTGCTGATGATCGGTGCCCTGATTTTCAAGGAGGTGGCTCTGGGCCTTTTGCTCGGGGTCTTATTGAGCATGCCGTTCTGGATGTTCGAGTCGGTGGGGGCATTACTCGACAACCAGCGCGGCGCGCTCGCCGGTGGCCAACTCAACCCGTCGCTGGGACCGGACGCAACGCCGGTGGGGCATCTGTTCAAACAGTTGGCGATCTACCTGTTGATCGCCACCCTCGGGCTCGGGGCGATGACCCAAGTGATCTGGGACAGTTATGTAATCTGGTCCCCGACCGCTTGGCTACCTTTCGTTGGAGTGAACGGTTTCAGTGTGTTTACCACTCTGCTGGCGGACACGTTCACCCATATGATGCTCTACGCCGCGCCATTTATAGCGGTGTTGCTGCTGCTGGAGTTTGGCGTTGCGTTGCTGGGGCTTTATAGCCCGCAGTTGCAAGTCTCGACTCTGGCACCACCGGTCAAATGCCTGGCCGGCCTGATGATTCTGATTCTGTACCTGCCGTTGTTGCAGGATTTGATCGTCGGGCGCATGAGCCTGTTGGGTGATCTCAAGCAATCCCTGCTTGCAATGTTCCAGGTCTCGGCATCATGAGTGATTCAGGTGAGAAAAAACACGCGGCCACCCCCAAGAAACTGCGTGATCAGCGCCAGAAGGGCCAGGTCGCGCAGAGCCAGGATGTCGGCAAGCTGTTGGTACTGACCGCCTTGAGCGAGATAGCCTTGTTCACGGCCGAGCCCAGCATGCAGCGTTTCCAGCAACTGTTGGTCTTGCCCATGTCCCGCATTGGCCAACCCTTTGCACGGGCGCTGGAAGAAGTGCTGCTGGAAGCGCTGCTGATGTTCTTTGCGTTTGCCCTGATGATGGCCGCCGTGGCGATCACGGTGAAATTGATCAGTGCTTGGATGCAGTTCGGTGTTCTGTTTGCGCCCGAAAGCTTGAAGCTGAACTTCAGCCGTCTCAACCCACTCAGCCAGATCAAACAGATGTTCTCCGCTCAGCAGGTGATGAACCTGCTGATGAGTCTGACCAAGGCCGTGCTTTTGGCATTGGTCCTCTATGTGGTGATCAGCCCTTCACTTGGCGTGTTGATCAACCTGGCCAACAGCGACTTGCAGAGTTATGTCAAAGCCCTGATCATTTTATTTCGCCACCTGCTGCATGCCTGTCTGGGTTTGTTGCTGGTGCTGGCGCTGATCGACTTGGCGTTGCAGAAACACTTTTTTGCCAAGCGCATGCGGATGACGCAAGTCGAGGTGATGAAGGAGTACAAGGACTCGGAGGGCGATCCTCACATCAAAGGGCAACGGCGTTCACTGGCTTATCAACTCGCCCAGGAAGAACCGCAGGTCAAGCTGCCCAAGTTGGAAGAGTCCGACATGTTGGTGGTCAACCCAACACACTTTGCCGTCGCCTTGTATTACCGACCCGGTAAAACGCCTTTGCCGCTGCTGGTGGACAAGGGCACCGATGACCAAGCGCGCGCATTGATCGATCGGGCGAAAGCGGCTGATGTGCCGGTGATCCAGTGCGTATGGCTGGCGCGTACGCTCTATGAAAAGAAACTGGGTGCCGGCATCCCGCGTGAAACCTTGCAAGCTGTGGCGCTGATCTACCGGACTCTGCGTGAATTGGACGATGAAGCCAAGCGCGAAACCCTGGAACTGCCCGAGCTTGCGCAGCGGTAATCGACGTCAGGTGCAACTGGCCAGGGCCTGAAGGCTTGGCCAGCCGCATTGGCTCATCGTTCCAGCGAGATCGTCTGATAATCCGAGCGTTCTCCTGCGGGGCCAGGCTCGGCACGCATGTGCGACGGCCACCAGACCACCATTTTAGACTCGCTCGATTGTGGACGAGAGCATGAATCACCTTTGCACGTTGCAGTACAGCCGACGCTGAGCAATACCGTAATGATGAGAGTGACGCTGAACAGGGTGCGTTTCATCGCATGTCTTTCCGGGCTGGGGTGAGAAGGGACGGGCGGGGCACGCCGATGTGTTCATCTTTCACTACGGGGCGCATGGCGATAAGAACCTCAGCCTCTTCGCCCGGCTTGAGCCAGGCTCGTGGCCACACGGTTACTGCCAGGGTCTGAGCGTTGCTGCACTCCTTTTCATCAATGCGCACATTGCGTTTGAACTGATTGCGCAACACGATGATTGCTACGTTGAAGTGTGGCCCTGTATACCACTGGCTGCGCTGGGTATTGAGAGCCAGCAGCTCACGTGTCGAGCACAATGTATCCAACCCCAGGGGCATCGCGGCCGCCTTGAACGCCTTGGGCACCTCGCCACTCACGAGATGCGCCAGCGTGCTGGTGATTTCGCTTCGCTGGATCACTGGCGGGTAGGGTGCATTGCGTCGGGCCAAGGGGGCTAGTGCAGCCTGTAATTCGGCCTGATCGGCTTTTGGCAGGTAACGTGAAGGGTCGGCTTGGTCTCCGATCACACGGGGTGTCAGGATGAACAGGCGTTCCCGTCGGTTGTTCTCGCGTTTCGTGGAGGAGAACAACGCCTTGCCTAGCAATGGAATGTCTCCCAACACAGGCACCTTTCTCTGGGTGTCGGTGTTTTCCGTTACGTGAAACCCACCCACCACCAGTGAGCTTTTTTCTGCCATTACGGCCTGGGTACTCACCTTGCCTCGGCGCACATCCAGTCCACCGATTGAGACGTTGGAATCGTTAAAATTGCCATCTTCAATATCCACGACCAAATGGACTTGGTGGCTGCCTTTGCTGGTGATGACCCTGGGGGCTACTTGAAAGCTGGTACCTGCGGTGACGGGCAGAATAGTCGCGTTCTCTGTGCCGGCTACCAGGTATTGGGTCCGGTTGAAATCAATCACCGCCGGTTGGTTTTCCAGCGTCAGCACCGATGGGTTCGACACGATAGTGGCCAGGCCACGGCTTTCCAGGGCGCGGATTTCAGCATAGAAACGGTCGCGATTGCCGATATTGATTTGTGAAGAGCTGCCGGGTGCCATGATCGATTCGCCTCGAAAACGGCTGTTTTGAAACCCCCAGTTGACCCCGAATTCGCGCAATTGACTGCGCTCGATATCCAGGATGATTGCGTCGATTTCCACCAGCTTGCGGGCCACGTCGAGTTGCGTGATCAGCTCTCTGTAAAGGGCCTGGCGCTCGGGCAGGTCATAAATCAGTACCGCGTTATTGCGCACATCCGCCTCGACCCTGATTTTGCTGGCGTTCACCGGCGCGCGGGGAGTGAGCGACGCGCCGGTGTCCAATGAGCCCGCGCCCGCGGGTGTTCCCAGCATTTGCCCAAGCAGCGGGTTGCTCAACCGGGCGCCGGTTGTGGGAGCCAGTGGCGAGGGTTGCGCCGCGGTTGTGGAGCGTGTCGCCATGACGGACGTCGGGCGTGGTTCCAACAACCCGCGCAGCATAGTGGCAACCCCTGGGATGGTGATTTTTTCCCCCCGGTAATCGATCACGCGGTCTGCTGCGTTGGCGAACTTCAGCGGGTAGGTCAACACGCTCTGCTTTTCATCTGCCGACTTTCGCTGGCTGCTGAACTGCTTGATCTTCTCTATGTAACCCCTGGGGCCAGAGACCAGAACGACGCCGTCCTCTGGCAACTCGCCCCAGCCAAAGCGGCTTTCCAACAGGCCGATATCGGTCAGTGCCTGCTTCAAGTCCGAGATGGATTCCGACGATACTTCCAGGCGCGCGGATTGCTGCTGATCCAGCGTGCTGATATAGAGCGTGTTGTTGTACAGGTACCACTGGAAGCGATGCTCCACACCCAGTCTGTCGAGTAGGGACTGAGGGGTGTTGGCGCGGATTTTTCCATTGACCGAACCCTCAAGCAGGCCTTCGATCTGAAGCTGCGTACCGAACGTCTGGGCGAAATCTTCAAGTACCTCCCGCACGGGCTTGTGCTCGGCTTCATAGGCGTAGGCCGTGTTTTTCCATTCGTTGGGGATGGCGGCCAATGTGGTTTGCGAAAGCGTCAGCAGCCATGGCAGCGCGAGCAGGTAGCGCCAGGCAGGGCGTTTTTGCGAAAGTCCGGACGAGACATAACGCAAGCAGCCAGGCTTGTAGGTCTTGTTCTTCATAAGTGGTTCTCTGTTTGGTACGAGAGCGGATGCTGCGAAGTCGGGCGCGTGTCTTGGACGCAGCGTGTGAGACGGGTGATGGTCGGCGGGCAGTGACAGCCCCGAGTCGTCGATTCACGAGTACCTGCATCACCCGGCCTCGCACCATCAGGGGATGCCATCGAAGATGATCTTTCCCTGATCGGCCCTGTAGTTGGTCATGGCCTGTATAGAGGTCAAAAGCTGGTTCGACGTCATTTTCATCTCCAGCGCTTGATCCATCAGTGCTGCGAACGTCTCATTATCGGTCGCCTCGTAGGCGGCCTTACCCATTTGGTCTATGTGTTTTTTGACAGTGTCCAGCTCTCTGTAATGCTGTCGGCTCAGCCGATAATCAAAGGTCATGGGGCATCCTCCAGTGAATTGCCCATGTATGTGGTTCATACCTGGCAACAGTTCCACACACGGCGTCATGAAAGACTGCGTGTGAACATTGTCGGAAATTCCCTACTTGCGGCTCTGTGGCATTTCCAACAGGAACAAGCTGTCAACGGTCGACTTCCAATCAATATGAAAGCTGCCCTCGTCTGTTTCCAGAACCAGCGACTGGACGCTGAGGAGATCATCCACACGCAGACTCCAGGGGGCATTGCTGTTCATTTGCAGCCATTGCACCACCTCCGGCTGATCCTGTGGATGACAGGCCAGCGTGGCGTTAATGGTGGGTATTTCTGCGGCTAGCAGCTTTTTGAGCAGGGCGCTGATTCGCTCCGCGGGAGGCGTCAGCTCCAGCAGACTGCCCACCACCTGATGGGTTACTGACGTAGCGATTTTTTCAAGCTGCTCGCACATGTTCTGCCGCTCGGTCTCCCAGCATTCAAGTTGGCGGTTGGCGCGCTGCCAAAACTCGTCCTGTGCGTGCTTCAGCAACTGCTCACTCTGTTCACGCGCTTGTTGCAGGATCGCTTCAGCCTGTGCCTGGGCGTCGCTCAGCAAATGCTGTGCACGCAGGCTGTCGGCAAGCAGCTCTCTGGGGATCAGAGCGTTTGGCAAGCTTGCAGCGGGGGTCGACAGTTTAATCTTGCAGCGGTACAACATTGGAATGGGTCTCGCCAGCAGTGGGGGCATCGTTGGTCGGGGCGGTAGCGCGCCATATGACGGCCTGCCAGACAGTGTCGAGTTTGCTTCCGGGTGGCGGCGCAGGGATGCCTTCCAGCGCATCAACGCGTTGCGGGGCGAAGCTGAGCCGCAGGCGCTGCCATATCGGCTGATCGACCCAGGCGCGCAGATAGTGCAGAGGGTCGTTGCCGGGTTCATGGGGAACGGCAGGTAATGCCCGGGACAGGCGGGCGCACCACTGGCGTTGGTCGGGGCTCAACGATAGTTCATGCTGAGGATGGTAGATCCCATCGACCAGGGCCAACATCAGTTCACGTTTTGCGGGTGGCGCCAGTACCAGGTGCAGCAGGGCAGGTGATGGCTCAACGGGCAGGCAAGGGGAGATGCCCAGTGCCTGGCTGACCCGCTCATGCTGGCCACGGCAGATCGCAGTGCCGGCGGGTGAGGCGAGGTCGAACGGCGCCCAGCCATGTTGTGCCTGCTCCCATGGGCGGGTCCACCAATTGACCCACCTGAACAGGTCATCCATTGGATTCTAAGCTCGGTGAAGCGTGGGTCGGGTGGCGCTTCCTTCGAAGCCAGACTACGGTCGCCGCGACTGCAAGCACCAAGACTATAAACAGTGATGTCAGGGTTGTTTGCCAGAACATCAGGTCGTTTTCGGGTACCAGAAAAGCTCCGAGATAGACTAGACGCTCCCGTTCAATATAAGCGGCCGCTGGTACAAAGGTAACGGTGAGTTTTTGCGGGTTATCCGCCGTGGTGGTCATACCGGGAATGCTGCTGGCCACCATTCTGCGCACACGTGGCCTGATGTTGTCGGGGTCCAGCCGGGGGTCGTGTTTGATGAATACCGAGGCTGATGCCGGCTGTACGGGTTCGCCGGGCGCCACCCGTTCCGGCAGTACCACGTGGACGCGGGCCACGATGACCCCGTCGATGTTGGATAGGGTTGCTTCCAGTTCCTGGGACAACGCGTAGATGTAACGGGCCCTTTCCTCCAGCGGTGTAGAGATGACGCCTTCCTTGCGGAATATATCCCCCAGGGTCGAGCGCGCGATTTTCGGCAGGCCGGCAGCTTCCAGTGTTCGCACCGCGCGGGCAATATCACGGCTCTTTACCCGAACGACTACGCCATCCTTTTCCAAGGCTTTCTGGGCGCGGATCTGCTTGTCTGCCAGTTCGGCGATGACATCGTTGGCTTCCTGTTCGGACAATTGGCGGTGCAGTTCGATTCGTTCACCGCAGCCGGCCAGGAGCAGTGCCAGTGTGAGTAGCAGGCAGGTGACGAGAGGTTTGCGCATAACTTTCCTACTGCAGGTTGATGGTTTTTTCTACCATCGAAATGCAGTGTTTTATGATTTTCACCGACACGGTCAGGCGCTCTTTGCTCTCGACCAGGGCCATGGGCACTTCCACCGATTTTATCGAGTGCTTGCTTTGCGCCAGATCCTTCAACCCTCTGGAAAACTTCTCGTTCTTGGATTTGAGGAACACCGATTGCTCGGCGAGAAAGTACGTGCCGATGGCCGGCGTCGAAGGGGGGGAGCGGTTCTCCCCGATCAGCGCTGACGCAAAAAAATGACTATCGATGGAGTTATCAACAAGCGTTGTCGCTTCGTTTTTTTGCAGACGCATCTGAGGCTGTGCGCCCCATTCGGTTTTCGAAAGCATTTGAGGCTCCCCAGGCAAAAGCGAGAAAGTGCCCCCTCTGTAAATGAACAGAGGAGGCAAGTGTTTTGATGCTTAGGCCCGGGCAGAGCCGATTTGCGCCATCACTTTGGTGCTGTAGTCGAGCAGCATGCTGTCGATGGTTTGCTTAATGTTTTGCGCGTTCTTTTCTCTCTGCAACTGATCCTGAATGGCTTTTGCTTCTGCGTTGTCGACGCCGCCATAATTTGCGCCAATGCCCGGATAGTTAGGTTCAATAGGCATAAAAGTACCTTCCTTTCATATTGATAAAGTGTCGAGTGTCTGGCCTTCTCTAGAGAGCCTTCGCTCGAAACATGGGTGGTGGACGACAGGGGGGTGGTTCCAGCGCGAAAATGATTTGTTATTTCGAGATGTGTCGCAAATGCAGGTGCCGAGCAATCGCGTCATGTAAGTATGTTCAAGTACTTCAAACGGTAGTACAGCGTGCGTTTGGCAACGCCTAACTCAGCGGCGACATGCTCCACACAGTCGGCATGACGTTTGAGCGATTCTTCGATCAATGATTTTTCGAACTGCTGCAACCTAATCTTCAGGGGTATTATCTGTGCATTCGACTCCGATGAACCAAGAGGTGGCATGCCCAGTACAAACCGCTTGGCGGCAGAGCGCAATTCTCTTACGTTGCCAAGCCAGTGGTGACACAGCAATTGCTGGAGCAGTGTTTCAGACGGCGCGGGGATTGGGCAGTCGAAGAGCTTGGCTTCTTGGGCAACCATGTCCTTAAACAGTGGAATGATGTATTCCAGTCGGCTTCGCAGCGGGGCGAGGTTGATGGTCACGACATTCAGGCGGAAGTACAGGTCACGTCGAAAGGTGCCTTGCTCGACCATGTCATTCAGTGATTGCTGGGCGGATGCTATCACGCGCATGTCGACCGGGATGAAACGGGTCGACCCTAGACGCTCGACGCCACGTGATTCCAGCGCACGCAGAAGTTTGGCTTGCAGGGTGAGTGGCATGCTGTCGATTTCATCCAGATACAGGGTGCCTAGGTGTGCCGCCTCGATAAATCCGGCCCTTGACTGAATAGCACCGGTATAAGCGCCACTGTTGACGCCGAACAGCTGACTCTCCGCCAGGGTCTCCGGGATGGCTGCGCAGTTCACCGCGATAAAGTGACCGCGCCGCCCGGATAAACGATGAATTCGCTGTGCCAGAGTGTCCTTGCCTGTGCCGGTTTCACCCAGTAGAAGAACGTCAATATTCAAGGCTGCCGTAGTCTTGAGCGCGGCGTAAACATCGGGGTTCTCAATGAACGGTATACGTACTTCACTTTCCTGATGGTCAGAGGCAGACATGCTGTTAGTCACTCCACTATTGCTTAGCAGTGCTGCAATGCAGTACTGCTCAGTAGAGCGTAATTTGCCGAGGCCAGATGCAGGAAAAAGCTGTCAGTGGTGAGCGAGAAGTTAAAGCTGAACGAACTTAAAGGCTGCCATGACGTTTATTTGCCGATTTTCTCGTGCACAGAGTAAAAGCTCAGAGTAAACACATGTGTTTAACCTTGAAAAACGTGCACAAAAAAGCCGATGCAATGCATCGGCTTTTTAGTTGCCGTGTAAATCGCTGCCAGCACTTACACGTTGAAACGGAAGTGCATCACATCGCCATCTTTCACGATGTATTCCTTGCCTTCCAAACGCCACTTACCGGCTTCCTTGGCACCGGCCTCACCCTTGAACTGGATGAAGTCGTTGTAGGCAATCACTTCGGCGCGGATGAACCCTTTTTCGAAGTCCGTGTGGATCACCCCAGCAGCCTGTGGTGCGGTAGCACCGACCTTGACGGTCCACGCGCGGACCTCTTCGACACCGGCGGTGAAGTAGGTCTGCAGGTTGAGCATTTCGTAACCGGCGCGGATCACGCGGTTCAGGCCAGGCTCTTCCAGGCCCAGGGCCTCGAGGAACATGTCTTTTTCTTCGCCGTCATCCAGCTCGGCGATTTCTGCTTCGATCTTGTTGCACACCGGCACCACGATGGCACCTTCTTCGTCAGCGATGGCCTTGACCACGTCGAGCAACGGGTTGTTCTCGAAACCGTCTTCAGCGACGTTGGCGATGTACATCACCGGCTTGGTGGTCAGCAGGTGGAAGCCCTTGATCACGGCCTTCTCGTCAGCGCCCATGTTCTTCATCAGGCTGCGTGCCGGCTTGCCTTCGGTGAAGTGCGCGATCAGTTGCTCCAGCAGACCTTTCTGGACCACTGCGTCCTTGTCGCCGCCCTTGGCGTTGCGCGCGACTTTCTGCAGTTGCTTCTCGCAGCTGTCGAGGTCGGCGAAGATCAGTTCCAGGTCAATGATCTCGATGTCGCGTTTCGGGTCGACGCTGTTGGAGACATGGATCACGTTCTCGTCTTCAAAGCAGCGGACCACGTGGGCGATGGCATCGGTCTCGCGGATGTTGGCGAGGAACTTGTTGCCCAGACCTTCACCTTTCGACGCACCGGCGACCAGGCCGGCGATGTCGACGAATTCCATGGTGGTCGGCAGGATGCGCTTGGGGTTGACGATGGCCGCCAGGGCGTCCAGGCGTGGATCCGGCATCGGCACGATACCGCTGTTGGGCTCGATGGTGCAGAAGGGGAAGTTCTCCGCTGCGATACCGGATTTGGTCAGGGCGTTGAATAGGGTGGATTTGCCGACGTTGGGCAGGCCGACGATGCCGCAATTGAATCCCATGGTGTTTCCCCTCGGTAAGAGTCAGGCCTTCTGGCTGTGCAGGTTTTTCATCGCGCGGTTCCATTCACCGGCGAAGATATCCGGCAGCACGCCGAGGGCAAAGTCGATGCTGGCATCGAGTTTTTCCTGTTCGGCGCGTGGCGCACGACCCAGGACGAAATTTGAAACCATACTGGCGACGCCTGGGTGGCCAATGCCGAGCCGCAGGCGGTAGAAATTATTCTGATTACCCAGCTGCGCGATGATGTCGCGCAGGCCGTTGTGCCCGCCATGCCCGCCGCCGAGCTTGAGCTTGGCAACGCCGGGTGGCAGGTCCAGTTCGTCATGGGCCACCAGGATTTCTTCGGGTTTGATCCGGAAGAAGCCCGCAAGCGCCGCGACAGCCTGGCCGCTGCGGTTCATGTAGGTGGTGGGAATCAGTAGACGAACATCCTGACCCTGGTGCGAAAAGCGCCCGGTCAGGCCGAAATATTTGCGATCGGCCGCAAGGCTTACACCTTGTGCGTGGGCGATGCGCTCAACAAAAAGGGCCCCCGCGTTATGCCGGGTCTGTTCGTATTCGGCGCCTGGATTTCCCAGGCCAACGATCAGTTTAATGGCAGTCACGACAGGGGCCCTTCCTTTGGAGTTGTGGATAACATCGCCAGACCTGAGTGCGGCGAAAGTGGACGACACTACATCATTTACTCAAGAGTAAACGCCGCGTTATCGCCCGCTTTCTCGCTACGTTTCGGTCCGCGATGTTTCCTCAAGCTCCGGCAATACAGAGTGGATTACTCTGCAGCGCCTTCTTCAGCTTCTGGAGCAACGCGTGGAGCGTGAACGTTGGCAACTGCTTTGTCATCACCGTGAGCCAGTGCGACAAACTCAACGCCTTTAGGTGCCTTGAGGTCGGACAGGTGAACGATAGCGCCGATTTCCAGAGCCGACAGGTCGACTTCGATGAACTCAGGCAGGTCTTTCGGCAGGCAGGTCACTTCGATTTCGTTCAGGACGTGCGAGATCTCGCCGCCTTTCTTGACCGGAGCTTCTTCACCCACAAAGTGCACAGGCACGATGGCGGTCAGTTTCTGGCCAGCTACAACGCGAACGAAGTCAGCGTGCATGATGAATTGCTTGGAAGGGTGACGCTGCATCGCTTTAACGATGACGTTCTGCTTGGCGCCGTCGACGTTCAGCTCGATAACGTGGCTGTAGGCCGCTTCGTTTTCAAACAGCTTGGCGATTTCCTTGGCCAGGATGGTCACGGATTCAGCAGGCTTGTTACCACCGTATACAACGGCTGGGATGTTGGCGGCGTGACGCAGGCGGCGGCTCGCACCTTTCCCCAGGTCAGTACGCGCTTGGGCGTTCAGAGTAAAGTCAGTCATTTTGTATCTCCAAAATAGCCATCATCGAGCGGCGTTTGCGACCAGCGCCGGCCTCGACATGGGCAAAAAAGCCCCGCCCCAACAGAATGTCGGGGCGGGGCGCTTTTCGTCAGTGGGATGTGCCGAAGGTTTGACCCTTAGCGGAACATCGCGCTGATCGATTCTTCATTGCTGATGCGGCGGACCGCTTCGGCAACAACCGGTGCGATATCCAGTTGACGGATACGCGAACAGGCTTGAGCAGCAGCGGACAACGGGATGGTGTTGGTCACCACCAGTTCGTCCAGCATGGAATTCTCGATGTTCTCGATCGCTCGGCCCGACAGCACAGGGTGTGTGCAGTAGGCGAAGACTTTGGCCGCACCGTGCTCTTTCAAGGCTTTCGCCGCGTGGCACAGGGTGCCGGCGGTGTCGACCATGTCATCAACCAGAATACAGGTACGCCCTTCGACATCACCGATGATATGCATCACTTCAGAGTGATTGGCTTTCTCGCGGCGTTTGTCGATGATCCCGAGGTCCACGCCCAGGGATTTGGCAACGGCCCGTGCACGCACGACGCCACCAATGTCCGGGGACACGATCATCAGGTTTTCAAAGCGCTGGTCTTCGATGTCATCCACCAATACGGGGGAGCCGTAGATGTTATCTACCGGAATATCGAAGAACCCCTGGATTTGGTCAGCGTGCAGGTCAACCGTGAGAACACGGTCGATGCCTACCACGGTCAGCATGTCAGCAACGACTTTCGCGCTGATGGCCACACGTGCGGAACGCGGACGGCGATCCTGACGGGCATAACCAAAGTAAGGGATTACAGCTGTGATTCGAGTCGCTGAGGAGCGGCGGAAGGCATCAGCCATCACGACGAGTTCCATCAGGTTATCGTTGGTCGGAGCGCAAGTCGGCTGAATAATGAAGACGTCTTTACCGCGAACGTTTTCATTGATCTCGGCTGTAATTTCGCCGTCGGAGAATTTACCGACAGAGATGTCACCGAGAGGGATATGCAGCTGACGTACGACACGTCGAGCCAGATCGGGGTTGGCGTTCCCCGTAAAGACCATCATCTTGGACACGCGCAGTACCTAGAGGCTGAGGGTAACCTGGATGAGTATAGGAAAATGGCAGGGGCGGCTGGATTCGAACCAACGCATGGCAGGATCAAAACCTGCTGCCTTACCGCTTGGCGACGCCCCTGTATCTGTTGCAACGAGTGCCTGACACTCGATTCCTTTAGAGCAGACTTTGCAGCTTGCGATGCAACATCGAAACGTTGCTTCCCTTTGCTACAAACCCTGTAAGGGTCTCTGTAAGAAGGGCCGAGACTTTATCAGCTTCAGCTTTGCTTGGGAAGCCCCCAAACACACAACTTCCAGTTCCGGTTAATTTTGCTTCGGTAAATTTACCTAACAAATTCAAAGCGTTACGTACCTCTGGATAACGCCTTGCTACAACCGGTAAGCAGTCATTTCGACTGTTTCCCTTGGGAACGGGGCGCACTTTAATGGGAGAAGAGTTACGTGTCAACAACGGATCTGAAAAAATTTCTGCTGTACTTACAGATACTTGCGGAACAAGCACGACATACCACGGCTCCTCGGGGTATTCCGGGCTGAGTTTCTCCCCCACGCCCTCGGCGAAAGCCGCGTGCCCACGCACGAAAACCGGGACGTCGGCACCCAGCGTCAGGCCCAGCGCGGCCAGGCGATCATGGTCCCAACCCAGTTGCCACAAGTAATTCAGACCCAGCAGAGTTGTCGCGGCATTCGAGCTGCCACCACCGATGCCGCCACCCATGGGCAGGATTTTATCGATCCAGATATCGATGCCGAGCGGACAGCCGGATTGCTCCTGAAGTTTTTTTGCGGCCTTCACGATCAGGTTGCTGTCGTGAGGCACGCCTTCGAATTCGGTATGCAGCCTGATCACGCCATCGTCGCGCACGGCGAAGGTCAGCTCGTCGCCATAGTCGAGGAATTGAAACAACGTCTGCAGCTCGTGATAGCCATCTTCACGGCGACCGAGAATGTGCAGCATCAGGTTGAGCTTGGCCGGGGAGGGCAGGGTCAATTTTTGTACGGACACGTTATTGCCCCAGTTTGCGTGGTTGCCAGTCCTTGATCACCAGCGTGACATCAAGGTCGGGACCATGCAGCTTGATGCGCTCGGGCAACCAATAGCCGCTTTGCTCCACGTAGCTCAAATATTCGACCTGCCAGCCATCCTGCTCCAGGCTGGCCAGGCGGCTGTCGCCGTTCAGGCTCAGGCGACTCTTGCTATCAGGCGCTGGCAGGCCACGGACCCACCACACCAGGTGAGACACCGGCAGTTTCCAGCCGATCTGTTCTTCCAGCAACGCTTCCGGCGAGGTTGCCTCATAACGGCCCTGGTTGGCCACTTCAAGGCTGACTTGCCCCGGCCGGCCGGTCAGACGTGCGGCGCCACGGCCCAGTGGACCCGACAGGCGAATATCGTAGTAGTCCTGGCGCTGCAGCCAGAACAAGGTGCCGCTGCCGGAGTCTTTCGGCGCGCGAACCCCCACTTTGCCTTCGATCTGCCAGCCATCGATGCTGCTGAGCTGGTCCTTGTGCTGCTTCCATTGCGCCGGGTTGCCCTGGCCTTCAACGGATTCGCGGCTGCCGATGCCCGCACAACCGGCGAGCAGGGCGATGAAGCTGAAAATAACAACATGGCGCAAAAACATAGGTTTAAAGGGTCTCGGATCCGGTCAGGCGCTTGATGGTGCCGCGCAGGATGGGGCTTTCGGGTTGTTCCTTGAGGAATTTCTCCCAGATTTGCCGTGCTTCACGCTGTTTGCCATTGGCCCACAGCACTTCGCCCAGGTGCGCGGCGACTTCCTGGTCGGGGAAGCGTTCCAGCGCCTGGCGCAACAAGCGTTCGGCCTCGTCCAGGTTGCCCAGGCGGTAATTCACCCAGCCCAGGCTGTCGAGCACGGCCGGGTCTTCCGGGTTCAGCTTGTGGGCTTGCTCGATCAACACCTTGGCTTCGTCGTAGCGCGTGGTGCGGTCGGACAAGGTGTAGCCCAGGGCGTTGAGGGCCATGGCGTTGTCCGGATCGCGCTTGATGATCAGGCGCAGGTCTTTTTCCATCTGCGCCAGGTCATTGCGTTTTTCCGCCTGCATGGCGCGGGTGTATAGCAAGTTCAAATCGTCCGGGAATTGCAGCAACGCTTGTTGCAGCAGCTTCCAGGCGCGCTCGCCCTGATTGTTGGCCGACAAGGTTTCGGCCTGGATCAGGTAGAGCTGGATCGCGTAATCCGGTTCGGCATCCCGTGCGGCGGCCAGGCGTTTCTCCGCCTCGTCGGTGCGGCCGTTGCTCATCAGGATATCGGCCTGGCGCAATTGGGCGGGCAGGTAGTCGTTGCCGGGGCCGACCTGGGCGTACTCGAGCAGGGCGGCTTGCGGATCGTTGCGCTCTTCGGCGATGCGCCCGAGGTTCAGGTGTGCCGAATCTACATGGCTTTCACGCTGGATCAGCTCTTCCAGGTAACCCTTGGCCTCGTCCCAAGCCTTGGCTTCCAGGCAAACCAGTGCCAGGGAATAACGCAATTCGTCGTCGTCCGGGTATTGCTGGACCAGGTTGGCGAACTGCACTTTGGCGTCCTCCATGCGGTCCTGTTCGACCAGCATGCGGGCGTAAGTCAGGCGCAGGCGCTTGTCGTCCGGATACTTCTTGAGGCTTTTTTCCAGCAGCGGAATCGCTTCCTTGCCACGGTTGAGGTTCTGAAGCAGGCGTGCACGCAGCAGTATCGGGGCGATTTCGCCTTCTTCCGGCGGATTCTGCTCCAGCAGCTTCAGTGCGGCGTCGGCTTCATCATCCTGTTGCAGCAGCAATGCCTTGCCGAAAATCAGCTGGCTGTTCTTCGGGTGCTTTTGCAGCAGGCGGTCGAAACTCTTCATCAGGCCATTGCGCGTGTCCTGGTCGGTGTCGGCGGCCGACAGCGCGAGGAAGTCGAAATGGGTGTCGCCTTTGCCTTGCAGGACTTTCTCCATATAGACCATGGAGTCGTCATAGCGCCCGGCGCGTGCCAGTTGAATGGCCGCCGCCCGTTGTGCTTCCAGGTCGTCCGGGGCGTTTTTCGCCCAGATCAGCGAGGAGTCCAGCGCAGCCTGATCGGCCCCCAGGTACTCGGCGATGCGGAAGGCCCGCTCGGAAATCCCCGGATCCTGGGTGTTGATGGCCTGGGTCACGTAGTTGTCCAGCGCAATGTCGAAGCGATTGCGTTGGCCGGCCAGTTCCGCAGTCAGCAGGCTGTACACCGTTTCTTCGGTGAACGAAGAATAAACCTTGGGCTTTTCAGGGGCGGGGGCGCTGTCTTCCACCGGTGGCGTACCGTCCGGCGACACGGGGGCCATGGCCTGGCAGCCGCTGAGAAAGACAAAGGCGAGGAGCAACGCGGAAGATCTATTCATATAGGAAGAGGACGACTAACCTGCGGTCGGATCATCATGACACAAGCCTTCGGCCAAACATAACCGAGTCTCAGTTGATGCCTTTATAGACACAAGGCATTAGGACAATAGACGACGGTGGTTGTTCTGAATCTTTCGAAGTAGGACAATTGTCGGCTTCCCGACATCATCAGCGATATTGAATGGCCTTCCTCGCACTCGGTATTAACCACAAGACTGCCTCCGTAGACGTGCGCGAGCGCGTGGCGTTTACGCCGGAGCAGTTGGTTGAGGCCCTGCAGCAGCTCTGCCGGCTCACCGACAGTCGCGAAGCTGCGATCCTTTCGACCTGCAATCGCAGCGAGCTTTATATAGAGCAGGAGCATCTTTCAGCGGATGTCGTACTGCGCTGGCTGGCCGATTACCATCATTTGGACCTCGATGACCTTCGCGCCAGCGCTTATGTGCACGAAGAGGATGCGGCAGTTCGTCACATGATGCGTGTGGCGGCCGGTCTCGATTCGCTGGTGTTGGGCGAGCCGCAGATTCTAGGGCAGATGAAATCCGCCTACGCCGTGGCGCGCGAGGCCGGCACCGTCGGCCCGCTGCTGGGGCGGCTGTTCCAGGCCACCTTCAATTCCGCCAAGCAGGTGCGCACCGACACTGCCATCGGTGAAAACCCGGTGTCCGTGGCGTTTGCCGCCGTCAGCCTGGCCAAACAGATTTTCAGTGACTTGCAACGCAGCCAGGCCCTGCTGATCGGCGCCGGCGAGACCATCACCCTGGTCGCCCGCCACCTGCATGACTTGGGCGTGAAGCGTATCGTGGTCGCCAACCGTACGTTGGAACGCGCGAGCATCCTCGCCGAGCAGTTCGGCGCCCATGCGGTGTTACTGGCGGACATTCCGGCGGAGCTGGTACGCAGCGATATCGTCATCAGCTCCACCGCCAGCCAACTGCCGATCCTGGGCAAAGGCGCGGTCGAGAGCGCGCTGAAGCTGCGCAAGCACAAGCCGATCTTCATGGTGGATATTGCTGTTCCCCGGGATATCGAGCCCGAAGTCGGCGAGTTGGACGACGTTTACCTCTATAGCGTCGACGATCTGCACGAAGTGGTCGCCGAAAACCTCAAGAGCCGCCAGGGTGCTGCCCAGGCCGCCGAGGAAATGGTCAGCACCGGCGCCGAAGACTTCATGGTGCGCCTGCGTGAACTGGCGGCGGTGGACGTGCTCAAGGCCTATCGTCAGCAAGGCGAACGCCTGCGCGACGAGGAATTGATCAAGGCCCAGCGCTTGCTGGCCAATGGCAGCAGCGCCGAAGAAGTGCTGATGCAATTGGCCCGTGGCCTCACCAACAAATTGCTGCATGCACCCAGCGTGCAACTGAAAAAGCTTACCGCCGAAGGCCGCCTCGATGCGCTGGCCATGGCCCAGGAACTCTTTGCCCTCGGTGAGGGCGCGTCAGATAGCTCTTCGGATAAAAAACCGCAATGAAAGCGTCACTGCTCAATAAACTGGACGTGCTCCAGGACCGTTTCGAAGAACTGACCGCCCTGCTCGGCGATGGCGAGGTCATCTCCGATCAGGCCAGGTTCCGTGCCTATTCCAAGGAATACGCCGAAGTTGAGCCCGTGGTCGCCACCTATAAAAACCTGCTGAAAGTGCAGGCGGACCTTGAAGGTGCCCAGGCACTGCTCAAGGACAGCGACCCGGACATGCGCGAAATGGCCGTGGAAGAAGTCCGCGAAGCCAAGGAAAAACTCGCCGAGCTGGAGGGCGACCTGCAACGCATGCTGCTGCCCAAGGATCCGAACGACGGGCGCAACGTGTTCCTCGAAATCCGTGCCGGCACCGGCGGTGACGAGGCGGCGATCTTCTCCGGCGACCTGTTCCGTATGTACTCGCGGTATGCCGAACGTCGCGGGTGGCGGGTAGAGATCCTGTCCGAGAACGAAGGCGAACACGGCGGCTATAAAGAAGTGATCGCGCGGGTCGAGGGCGACAACGTCTACGGCAAGCTCAAATTCGAGTCCGGCGCGCACCGCGTGCAGCGGGTTCCAGCGACTGAATCCCAAGGTCGTATTCACACGTCCGCCTGCACGGTGGCGGTATTGCCCGAGCCGGACGAACAGGAGGCCATCGAGATCAACCCGGCCGACCTGCGCATCGACACCTACCGCTCCTCGGGCGCCGGTGGCCAGCACGTCAACAAGACCGACTCGGCGATCCGCATCACCCACTTGCCGTCGGGCATCGTTGTGGAGTGCCAGGAAGAGCGCTCCCAGCACAAGAACCGTGCGCGGGCCATGTCCTGGCTGTCGGCCAAGCTCAATGACCAGCAGACCAGCGCCGCCGCCAACGCGATTGCCAGCGAGCGCAAGTTGCTGGTGGGTTCGGGCGACCGCTCCGAGCGCATTCGTACCTACAACTTTGCCCAGGGCCGGGTCACCGACCACCGGGTCAACCTCACCCTTTACTCCCTGGACGAAATCCTTGCCGGTGGTGTGGACGCGGTGATCGAACCGTTGCTCGCCGAATACCAGGCCGATCAACTGGCCGCGATAGGTGAATAAATGACCATCATCGCCAGCCTGCTGCGCGCCGCCGACCTGCCCGATTCGCCCACGGCACGCCTGGATGCCGAATTGTTGCTGGCGGCTGCCTTGGGCAAGTCCCGCAGCTACCTGCACACCTGGCCCGAGAAAATCGTCAGCAGCGAGCATGCGCTGATCTTTGCCGGCTACCTGCAGCGCCGTCGTGGTGGTGAGCCGGTGGCCTATATCCTCGGTCAGCAAGGCTTCTGGAAGCTGGACCTGGAGGTCGCGCCTCACACGCTGATCCCGCGGCCAGATACCGAGTTGCTGGTGGAAACCGCCCTGGAATTGTTGCCCGCCACCCTCGCCAAGGTCCTCGACCTGGGCACCGGCAGCGGCGCCATCGCCCTGGCCCTGGCCAGTGAACGCCCGGCCTGGCAGGTCACCGCCGTCGACCGTGTGCTGGAAGCCGTGGCCCTGGCCGAGCGCAATCGCCAGCGGTTGCACCTCGCTAACGCTACGGTGCTGAACAGCCATTGGTTCAGCGCGCTGCAAGGTCATCGCTATGACCTGATCATCAGCAACCCGCCGTACATTGCCGCCAACGATCCGCACCTGGTGGCCGGCGACGTGCGTTTCGAACCAGCCAGCGCACTGGTGGCCGGTCATGATGGCTTGGACGACCTGCGCCTGATCATCAAGGAGGCTCCGGCCCACCTGAATGCCGGTGGGCGGTTGCTGCTGGAACATGGTTACGACCAGGCCCCGGCGGTGCGCGACCTGCTGTTGAGTGAAGGTTTCGAAGAAGTGCACAGCCGCATCGACCTCGGTGGCCACGAACGCATCACCCTGGGGCGCCGGCCGTGCTGACTGATCAGGAGCTGTTGCGCTATAGCCGACAGATTCTGTTGCAGCATGTCGACATAGACGGCCAATTGCGCCTGAAAAACGGCCGGGCCCTGATCGTAGGTCTTGGTGGCCTGGGCGCGCCCGTCGCGTTGTACCTCGCTGCCGCCGGCGTCGGCGAGTTGCATCTGGCGGACTTCGACGCGGTCGACCTGACCAACCTGCAGCGCCAGATCATCCATGACACCGACAGCGTCGGGCAGACCAAGGTCGACTCGGCCCTGCGTCGCCTGACCGCCCTCAACCCTGAAATCAAACTGATGGCCCATCGCAGTGCGCTGGATGCCGATTCCCTCGCTGCGGCGGTCGAAGCGGTAGACGTTGTGCTCGATTGCAGTGATAACTTCTCCACCCGCGAAGCCGTCAACGCGGCCTGTGTCGGTGCCGGCAAGCCTTTGGTCAGCGGCGCTGCGATCCGTCTTGAAGGGCAACTGTCGGTGTTCGACCCGCGTCGCGCCGAGAGCCCGTGCTATCACTGCCTGTATGGGCACGGCAGCGATACCGAACTCACCTGCAGTGAGGCTGGCGTGGTCGGCCCACTGGTCGGTGTGGTCGGCAGCCTGCAAGCCCTGGAAGCCTTGAAACTGCTGGCCGGTTTCGGTGAGCCGTTGGTGGGACGCTTGTTGCTGATCGACGCCTTGGCCACACGTTTTCGCGAACTGCGCGTCAAGCGTGACCCCGGTTGCACTGTGTGCGGGGCGCCACATGGTTAAGGGCGCGCCGATCGGTGTGTTCGATTCCGGTATCGGCGGCTTGACCGTGCTGGATGAAATCCAGCAGCTATTGCCCCAGGAATCACTGCTGTACGTGGCCGATTGCGGGCACATCCCCTACGGCGAGAAAAGCCCGGCGTTTATCCTTGAGCGCTCCCGGCAGGTGGCGGCATTTTTCCAGGCGCAGGGCGCCAAAGCCTTCGTGATTGCCTGCAATACCGCTACGGTTGCCGCCGTGGCTGATCTGCGTCGGGATTTTCCCGATTGGCCGCTGGTGGGCATGGAGCCTGCTGTCAAACCGGCGGCGGCAGCCACCCGCAGCGGCGTGGTTGGGGTGCTTGCCACCACCGGCACGCTGCAAAGCGCCAAGTTCGCCGCGTTGCTCGACCGCTTCGCTACCGATGTGAAGGTCATCACCCAGCCATGCCCGGGCCTGGTGGAGCTGATTGAAAGCGGTGACCTGACCAGCCCGGCCTTGCGCCAGTTGTTGCAGGGGTATATCGACCCGCTGCTCAGCGCCGGTTGCGACACCATCATCCTCGGCTGCACCCACTATCCCTTCCTCAGGCCGCTCCTGGCGCAGATGCTGCCCCCCAGCATTATCCTCATCGACACCGGCGCCGCCGTGGCCCGTCAGCTCAAGCGTTTGCTGGGTGAGCGCGACCTGTTGGCCGTCGGCAATCCAGCACCGGCACAGTTCTGGACCAGCGGTGATGTGTATCACCTAAGAAATATCCTACCGACACTATGGAAATATCCGGGCGTTGTGAGAAGCTTCGACTCGTGAAAATTTCGTGAAATACCTGCGTTATTAGCTGGAACTTCTGGTTACACGCCAGCTTCTATAGCGAGATAGCCTGTACACAACCATATAACTTCGTTTGGAAGGATGTTTCTTATGAAGCGCTTGTTCTGTTTGGCTGCGATTGCGGCCGCTGTAGTGGGGCACTCTGTTTCGGCACAAGCTGCTGGCCTGGAGTTCGGGGTGGGGAGCACCAGTGATTCGACCATGACCTATCGCTTGGGGCTGACATCGGACTGGGATAAAAGCTGGTGGCAGAGCGATACAGGTCGATTGACCGGCTACTGGAGCGGCGCCTACACCTATTGGGATGGGGACAAGCGAGCCAGCGCCAGCAGCCTGTCGTTCTCGCCGGTGTTTGTGTATGAATTTGCCGGGGAATCGGTGAAGCCTTATATCGAGGCAGGGATCGGGGTGGCGGTGTTTTCCCGCACCAAGCTGGAAGACAACAACATCGGCCAGGCCTTTCAGTTCGAAGACCGTCTGGGTTTCGGCCTGCGCTTCGCGGGTGGGCATGAGGTGGGCATTCGTGCCACGCATTACTCCAACGCGGGTATCAGCAGCAATAACGACGGGGTAGAGAGCTACTCGTTGCACTACACCTTGCCGTTGTAAGCCTTCAGAACACTGCAAAACCCATGTGGGAGTGGGCAAGCCCCTCCCACATTCAGCATCAGCGGTAGGCGGTAGCGATACCCTGTCGCTCTTCCAGGCACTCCGGCGCGCCCATCTCGAATTCCCGGCAAATCAGCGGTCGTCGCTCGTAGATCGTGCACATCATCGTGTCCCGGTCCAGCGCCGCGCACCAGCCGTCATCCAGGCGCAGCATCACTTCACCGCCCCAGTCATCGGTATCGATATAGCGCTCCGGCACGCCGGTGTCGGTGATCAGCATCACTTCCAGCTGGCAGCAGCAGGCCGCGCACGTCGAGCAGGTGACGGCGGGTTCGGCGATTTGGGTGTGGGGGATGTTGGTCATAGGCGTGCAGTGTAAGGCAAGCGGGTGACGCACGTGTGAAACGGCTGACGGACGTCAGCGCGCCAGCCGATGCAAACCCACAAACACCATCGCCCACAGCAACGCCAGCGCAACCATTGTCGGCGCGAAGCCGAAACCAAACTGCACCCCGGCCAGTTGGCTACCGGCGTAATAAGACAGCGGGCCGCCCAGCGCGCCCAGCACAGCGGCACGCCACCAGGGACGGGCACTCCAGGCCAGGCAATGGCGCAACGTCGTCGCCAGCAATGCCCATAGCAGGATCAACCAGAAGGGAATCAACGTGCCCGGTTGCGTGAACTCAAACACCCCCAGCATGCGCAACGCGGTGTCCAATAGGGTGCCCAGAACCATCACGGCCAGGATCAACCTGCCGTCTTCAGCCCACGAACTTATCCACAGCAGGTGAACTGCCAGCACGGCAAGCCCCACCATTAACCACGCGCTGTCCCCACCAAGCACACAGGCAAACCAACCGCACTGAAACAGCACGGCATTGGCCAGCGTCTTAAGCATTGAAGCGCCCGAGCAGCGGCGGGTTGATCGCCGATGGCTTGGCCAGCAGCAATTGCGCGGTGCCAATGGTGCGCTCCATGAAGCCGCCTTCGCAGTAGCACAGGTAGAACTCCCATAGGCGCAGGAAATACTGGTCGTAGCCCAGCTCGGCGAGGCGACCGTGGGCGCGGCGAAAGTTCTCATGCCATAGGCGCAGGGTTCGTGCGTAGTGCAGGCCGAAATCCTCCATGTGCAGCAGGTTCATGTCGGTGTCGCGGCTGACGATGTGCAGCATGTTCTGCACACAGGGCAGGGCGCCGCCGGGGAAGATATAGCGCTGGATAAAATCCACGCTGCGCTTGGCCTGTTCAAAGCGTTGCTCACGGATGGTGATGGCCTGCAGCAACATCAGCCCATCGTTCTTGAGCAGGTGCGCGCACTGTTTGAAGTAGGTCGGCAGGAAGCGATGGCCCACCGCCTCGATCATCTCGATGGACACCAGCTTGTCGTATTGACCGGTGAGGTCGCGGTAATCCTGCAGCAG
Organism: Pseudomonas extremorientalis; assembly: GCF_024584605.1. NCBI lineage: Bacteria > Pseudomonadati > Pseudomonadota > Gammaproteobacteria > Pseudomonadales > Pseudomonadaceae > Pseudomonas > Pseudomonas extremorientalis. Next base: position 911,732 of record NZ_CP089519.1, read on the forward strand.
CAGCGTGACCTGGCCTTGCAACCCCAGGGCGTCGATGCGCTGTCGGGTGTAGGCGAACTGTTCCTTGGACAAGGTCGTGGTGGTGACCTGGCAGCCGTAATGCTGCGCCGCATAGAGCGCCATGCTGCCCCAACCGGTGCCGATTTCCAGCAGGTGGTCGGTGCGTTTGAGGGCGAGCTTCTGGCAGATGCGCTCCAGCTTGTTCAACTGCGCCTGTTCGAGGGTGTCGTCGGGCGTCAGAAACTGTGCCGCGGAGTACATCATGGTCGGGTCGAGGAATTCTTCGAACAGGTCGTTGCCCAGGTCGTAGTGGGCGGCGATGTTTTTCTGTGAACCCTTGCGCGTGTTGCGGTTGAGCCAGTGCAGGCCCTGGGTGAACGGCCGCGCCAGGCGTGCCAGGCCGCCTTCCATTGCATCGAGCACGTCCAGGTTGCTGACCATCACGCGCACCACGGCGGTCAGGTCCGGGCTGGTCCAGTAACCGTGGATAAACGCTTCGCCTGCGCCGATGGAGCCGTTGGCCGCCACCAGGCCCCACACGGCAGAGTCCAGGATCTGGATTTCCCCCATCAAGTGCGCTTCCCGTGCGCCGAACACTTGGCGCTCGCCGTCCTCGATCACCACCAGTTGGCCATGGCGCAGTTGGCTGAGTTGGCGCAACACCGCCTTGCGCAGCAGCGCGGCGGTCATGCCGTTGACGTTCAGGCGGTGAGTCTTGACCGATAAGCTAGGGGATTTCATGGCGGCGATCCTTGGTGTAACCGACTGCGGTGCGAGAGGCGCCATCGGCGGCCCGGTGGGAAAAAATCGGCGTGCGTTTGAGCAACAGGCGCAGGGCCTGCCAGTAAATAGCGAGGCAGGTCTTGGCGGTCATCCAGGGGAAACGCCACAGGTAGCGATGCAGGCTGGCGCGATCCAGCGTTTCTTTCTCCAGGCTCAACGTGGCGTCGAAGATTTTCTGCGTGCCCTGCCAATCGGCCATGTGCACGCCCAGCCTGGCGGCGGGAGGGCTGAAGCTCATGCGGTATTCCAGGTCGCGGGGTAGAAACGGCGACACATGGAAGGCCTTGGCCACGGCGAAATGCTGGTGTTCATCGGCGTCCAGGGCCTGGGCCGGCAGCACGTAGTGATAGCGTTCGCGCCATGGGGTGTTGGTCACTTCACACAGGATCGCGGCCAGACGTCCGTCGGCCTCGAAGCAGTAGAAGAAACTCACGGGGTTAAAAGCCAGGCCCCAACTGCGGGCCTGGGTCAGTAGGCAGATAACGCCCCGGGGTGTACGCCCCAGTGCCTTGCCGACTTCCTGGCGCACGGCATCGCTCAAGTTCATGCCGCTGCGCGTCCATTCACGCAGGTAGTCCTGCTGACGAAAACCGAAGGGGGCCAGGCGGCTGCGCCCGGCCAGGGGCGAAAGCCCCAGCACTTGGTGTTCTTCGCTCAAATCCAGGTACAGCAGGCCGATGCGGTAGCGAAAGGCATGGGCCTTGGGCGCAAACCGCCGATGGGCGATCCACCCGCTGTACAGGGCGCTGTTCACAGGGTTTCCCCAAAGGCTTCGGCCACGCGCAGTGCGCTGACCACACCGTCTTCGTGAAAGCCGTTGGCCCAGTAGGCGCCGCAGTAGAAGGTATTGTTCACGCCGGATATTTCTTCGCGACGCGCCTGCGCTGCCACCGCCGCCAGGCTGTATTGCGGGTGGGCGTAGGTGTAGCGGGCCAGGACCTTCAACGGGTTGATCATGGTTGTCTGGTTGAGGCTGACGCAAAACGTGGTGGTGCTGTCGATGCCTTGCAGGATGTTCATGTCATAGGTCACCGCCGCCTGTGCCTGGCGATTGCCGGTCAGCCGGTAGTTCCAACTGGCCCAGGCGAGTTTGCGGTCGGGCAGCAGGCGCGTGTCGGTGTGCAATACCACGTCGTTATCGGCGTAGGGCATGGCGCCGAGGATCTCCTGTTCGGCCTGGCTCGGGTCGGCCAGCAACGCCAGGGCCTGGTCGCTGTGGCAGGCGAATACCACGCGATCAAATGCCTCACTGCCGGCCGGACTGTGGATAACCACGCCGTCGTCGGTACGTGCCACTTTATGCACAGGGCAATTGAGGCGGATCCGTTCGCGAAAGCTGCGGGTCAACGGCTCGATGTAGCGGCTTGATCCCCCTTCGATCACGCACCATTGCGGGCGGTTGTTCACAGAGAGCAACCCGTGGTTCTTGAAGAAGCGCACAAAGAACTGCAACGGAAACTTCAGCATATCGGCCAGGGACATCGACCAGATCGCCGCGCCCATCGGCACGATGTAGTGCCGGACAAACCGCTCGCCGTAGCCGCCGGCGGTGAGGTAGCTGCCCAGGGTCATGTCGGCGCTGATGCGCTGCTGCTGCAGGTCCAGCGGCGCCTGGCGGTTGAAGCGCAGGATATCGCGCAACATGCCCCAGAACCCCGGCGACAAAATATTGCGACGCTGGGCAAACAAACTGTTGAGGTTGTTGCCGTTGTACTCGAACCGGGTGTGCTCGTCGCACACCGAAAAGCTCATCTCGGTCGGTTTGAACGCCACCCCGATCTGCCCCAGCAAGCGGATGAAGTTGGGGTAGGTCCAGTCGTTGAACACGATGAAGCCGGTGTCGACCGCGTAGTTTTTACCCTCGACAGTGACATTGACGGTGTGGGTATGCCCGCCGATGCGGTCGCCCGCTTCGAACAGGGTGATGTCGTGACGGCGGCTGAGCAGATAGGCGCTGGTCAGGCCGGCGATGCCGCTGCCGATAATGGCGATCTTCACAGGTCGTCCTTTTTCGGCGGCGGGCTGCGCAACATGCGCTTGCCGATGATCAGTTGCGCACGGTTCGGCAGTTTCGACAGGGGCCATAACGTAGCGATGAACAGTGCAGGAAAGGCGATTTCCAGCGGGCGCTTTTCCAGCTTGGCGAAAATGTGCCGTGCGGCTTTATCCGCTGACCAACTAAGCGGCATGGGGAAGTCATTGCGCTCGGTCAGCGGTGTGTCGACAAAGCCCGGGCTGATCACGGTGACGTCGATGTTTTCCGGCGACAGGCTGATACGCAGGGATTCGAACAGGTAGCGCAGACCCGCCTTGGACGCGCCATAGGCTTCGGCGCGCGGCATCGGCAGGTAGGTCACGGCGCTGGCGACGCCTACCAGGTGCGGGGTGCGCCCGGCGCGCAGCAGCGGCAAGGCGGCTTCGATGCAATAACTGCTGGCCAGCAGGTTGGTACGCACCACGTGCTCGATGATCGATGAGTCAAACTGTCGGGCATCCACATATTCACAGGTGCCAGCATTGAGAATGACCGTGTCCAGGGCGCCCCAGGCCTCGCCAATGCGTTCACCAATCTCGCGCACGGTCTGGCTGTTGGTCAGGTCGCCGGCCACCACCAGCACCTGGCCAGGGTAACGGTGGGCGAGCGCTTCCAGCGGGCCTTTCGAGCGTGAGCTCAAGGCGACGTGGGCGCCGCTGTTGAGCAACTCTACGGCCAGCGCGGCACCGATGCCACTGCTGGCGCCGGTCAGCCAATAACGTCGAGGCAATGTACCGCTCATCCCATTCTCCTTTTCAGCCAGCCAACGACGCTGCCCAGCACGGGCACGTGTTCGTACAGCATGGCGCCGGCATCGAAATAATCGCGGTGGCGGTACACCTTGTCACGCCACATCAAGTGCGAACAACCTTCCACCCGGATCACCTTGCCGCTGGCCAGGCGTGGGTGGCAGAAACTCATTTTCCAGCGCAGGTAACCTTCACCTTCGGCCACCTGATCGAAACCGTGGAAGTCGAAGCGTAACTGGCTGACGTTGCTGTACAACTCGGCGAAGTAGCGGTGCAGGGCGGGCAGGCCCTGCACTTCATGCAGTGGATCAGCGAAGCGGATGTCCTGGCTGTACAGGCTGTCGAGCAGGTGCAGGTTGTGCTTGTCCAGCGTGGAAAAGGCCTGGGCGAAGCGGCGCAGAAAGTCACTCATACTCGCCCCCTGCGGCTTGTCGCGAGGGCAGGCTGCGGAAGGCGGCCAGGGCGCGTTCACGGGACTTTTTCAGGTCGACAATCGAACGCGGGTAATCGGCCACGCCGAACAAACCACCGGCGGCTTCGGGGTTGTGCACTTCCTTTTTATTCAACGCGGCCAGTTCCGGCAGCCAGCGCTTGATGAATACACCTTCGCTGTCGAATTTTTCCGATTGGCTCAAGGGGCTGAAAATCCGGAAGTATGGCGCCGAGTCGGTGCCGGTGGACGAACTCCATTGCCAGCCGCCGTTGTTGGCCGCCAGGTCGCCGTCGATCAGGTGGCGCATGAAGAAACGCTCGCCCTCGCGCCAGTCGATCAGCAGGTTCTTGGTCAGGAACATCGCCACGACCATGCGCAGGCGGTTGTGCATCCAGCCGGTTTCAAGCAGTTGGCGCATGGCGGCGTCGATGATCGGCAGGCCGGTGCGCGCTTGCTGCCAGGCGGCCAGGTCCTTGGGCGCGTTGCGCCAGGCGACGGCTTCGGTTTCGGGGCGGAACGCCCGGTGGCGCGACACCCGGGGGTAACCCACCAGGATGTGCTTGTAGAACTCACGCCACAGCAGTTCGTTGATCCAGGTGATGGCGCCCATGTCGCCGCTTTCAAACTCGCCGCCGTTGGTCTGCAGTGCAGCGTGCAGGCACTGGCGCGGCGACACCACGCCGGCGGCGAGGTACGCCGACAGCTGGCTGGTGCCGGGCTTGGCGGGGAAGTCGCGTTCGTCCTTGTAGTAGCTGATCTGTTGGTCGGTGAAAGCGTCGAGGCGGCGCCGGGCTTCGTCTTCACCGGCGGGCCAGAGGGCACGCAGGGTCTCGCTGGGTGGCTCGAAACCGTCGACTGTCTTTGGGATCGGGTCGCTTTTCAGCTTGAGCGCAGCCTGGGCCTTGGGGGCCGGGACTATCCGGGGCAGGGCGCTGTGCAGACGGCTGTAGCAGACCTTGCGGAACTGGCTGAACACCTGGAAGTAAGTGCCGGTCTTGGTCAGCACGCTGCCGGGCTGGAAGAACAGTTGGTCCAGGTAGCTGTGGAAGCTGATGCCCGCCGACTCCAATGCCTTGGACACGGCCGCATCACGACGGCTTTCATGGATGCCGTATTCCTCGTTGACGTGCACCGACTCCACGGCCAGTTCACGGCACAGCGTGCCCAGCACGTCGGGTGCCTGGTCCCAGGTGGCTGCCGTACGGATCAGCAGGGGAATGTTCAGTTCGCCGAGTGTCTTGCTCAGGTCATCCAGGTTGCGCAGCCAGAAATCCACCTTGCACGGTGCATCGTCATGGGCCACCCATTGTTCGGGCGTGATCAGGTACACGGCGGCGATCGGGCCCCGCTGGCTCGCGGCGGTCAGGGCGGTGTTGTCGTGTAGGCGCAGGTCGGTGCGCAGCCAGATCAAATGCATTTAAACGAGTCCACGCTGGATCAGTAGCTGGTGGGCCGACAACAACTCTTCGGCGACGAACAATTCAGGGATGTCCTGGGCTAATACGGCCAACTCGGCCTGGTGGATGCATACCGTTGGTCCGACGACCAACTTTGGGCAACGGACGCCGCCCAAAAGTTTTTCCAGACCCGACAAATGCAGAGCCTTGCTCGAATACAGCAGCACGGCCCGCGGTTGCAGGTGCTCCACCGCCAGGGCCAGTTCGCCGGCGGGCAACGGCCAGTCGAACACTTCCACCGGGCAATCGGCACTGCTGGCGAGCCAGGCACTGAGCCACAGGTGTGGCTCCAGGGGCAGGTCGGACTGATTGACCAGCAACAACGGTGCGCCGTGCAACTGGCGATTGTTGTGGTAAATGCGTGCGCCGAATTTGCTGCGCAGCCATGAGAGGAAAAACACCCGCTCCATCTGCGCGCCGAACTGGCCTTGCCAACGCTGTTCCAACTCTCGCAGCAGCGGGAGCATCAGTTGCTCGCATAACGTGCGTGGCGGGTACAGCGCCATGGCTTGGTTGAAGGCGTCATCGACCCGGCGTTCGGTCAATTCGCTGATAGCGTGCACCAGGTTCTGGCGCAGGCTGTGCCACTCGTTTTCCACCGCCTCGGGAAGAGACTGGGCCGAGTCGATCAGGCCTTTGACCTGGCTCACCGGCACGCCGCGATTGAGCCAGGTGAGGATGGTATGGATGCGCTGCACATGCTCGGCGCTGAACAGCCGATGGCCCTTGGGCGTGCGCTGGGGCACGATCAGGCCGTAACGGCGTTCCCAGGCGCGCAGGGTCACGGCGTTGACGCCGGTCTGGCGCGCCACTTCGCGGATCGGCAGCCAGCCGTCTTCGAGGGCTTGGGCGATGTCGTCGCCGGGTTCGTCTAGCAGGGCAGCTTTCATGGTCTAGATCGCATTTCGCAGGCTGAGGTTTTCCGGGTGCGGTTGCAGGTAGGCCTGCTGCGCGATGTAGCGGTCCGGGTGTTGGCGAAAGTGGTGTTTGAGCAGGGTCAGCGGCACTACCAACGGCACGATGCCGTGGCGGTACTGGCCGATGACGGTCTGCATTTCTTGCTTGTCATCAGCGCTGATGACCTGTTTGAGGTAACCGCTGATGTGTTGCAGCACATTGGTGTGGGTGCCACGGGTGGCGCACTTGGTGAGGCCGGACATCAGGTCGCTGAAGTAACCCGCCGCCAACTCGTCGAGGTTGGCATCCTTGGTCATGCTGCCCAGCAGGTGGCCAAGGCGCTTGTAGTGCGCCGGGCTGTGGGCCATCAGCAGGTACTTGTAGCGCGAATGAAAGGCCAGCAGGCGGTGACGGGTCAGGCCTTCGGCCAACAGTTTCTGCCAGCTGGCGTAGACGAATACCCGGGTCAGGAAGTTTTCCCGCAGCACCGGGTCGTTCAGCCGACCGTCTTCTTCCACCGGCAGGTTGGGATGGCGCGCACAGAAGGCCTGGGCGTAGATGCCGCGCCCACCGCCGTCCACAGGGGTGCCGTTGTCGCGGTAGACCTTGACCCGCTCCAGGCCGCATGACGGCGATTTCTGCATGAAGATATAGCCGCACAGGTCGGTATGTTCCGCGGCCATCTGCTGGCCGTACTCGTCCAACGGTTGGGTGACATTCAGCTCGCGGTGCACGGTGCCGACGGCCTGTGGGTGGGCGGGATCGCCCACCAGACGGATCGGTTCGCGTGGAATGCCCAGGCCGATGGCGACTTCGGGGCACAGCGGCACGAAGTCGAAATAGTCGGCGAGGGTCTGGCTGCACAACAGGGATTGTTTATGGCCGCCGTTGAAGCGCACGTTCTCGCCCAGCAGGCAGGCGCTGATGGCGATCTTCGGTTTGGTGGTGCTGGACATACACGAACCCTCTGCAAGATTCCTATACAAGATATAAATCCTGTACAACTAAATCTCATCATAGGTTCGATGCTGTACAAGTCAAATTATTTGTACAAGTTTTGCGAGTGATCTATTTCCAGCCGACTTTCCAGGCTTCCATATCCCGCAGGGTTTGCCAGGGCAGGCGTTCGCTGCGGTGCGTCATCACGGCTTGCAGTTCAATGTCGAGCACCGTGCCTTCTTCATCACGAAACAGCTCGGTGACCAGAAAGTGTTTTTCTTTGTTGCGAGGGTGGGCTGCTGTCCATTTCGACAGCAGCAATTTGGCGGGGTTGATGCGGTTCATTGCAGGTGCTCGATCAAGCGTCGCGCGGCTTCCTGGCCGCTGAGCCAGGCCCCTTCCACGCGGCCCGACAGGCACCAGTCGCCACACACGTACAGGCCCAGGTCGGCATCGGCGAGTACGCCGAATTCGTGGCTGCTGGACGGCCGTGCGTAGAGCCAGCGGTGGGCCAGGCTGAACGACGGCGCCGGCATCGCGCTGTGCAGCAGTTCGGCGAAGGCGCCGTGCAGGTGCTCGATCACCGCCTCTTTGGGCAGGTCCAGGTGGGCCTTGCTCCATGCGCTGGTGGCGTGCAGCACCCAGGTGTCGAGGGTGGTATCGCGCCCAGGTTTGCTGCGGTTGCGGGCAAGCCAATCGAGGGGACTGTCCTGCACGAAGCAGCCCTCCATGGGGGTATCCAGGGGTTTATCGAAGGCCAGGGCGATGGCCCAGGTCGGGTCCATTTTCACCCCGGCGGCGGCACTCGCCAGCTTGGGCGCGGCGGCCAGTAGGGCGGTGGCTTGGGGCGCAGGCGTGGCGATGATCACGTGGCTGAAGGGGCCATGGTTTTCGCTGTCCGCGTCCAGCAGGTTCCAGTGGTGTTTGCCCTGGAACACCTCGGTAATGCGGCAACCGAACTCCACTGGCAGGTCGTCGAGCAGAGCGCGAGTGATCGCGCTCATGCGCGGCGTGCCGACCCAGCGGATCTGTTCATCGGGAGACGGGGTGAGTTGGCCGGACTTGAAGTTGTACAGCTGGGGTTTCCATTGCTCGGCCCAGCCGTTGCTTTGCCAGCGCTGCACTTCGTTGACGAAGCGCCGGTCGCGGGCGGTGAAGTATTGCGCGCCCATGTCCAGGGAGCCGGCATCGCTGCGCTTGCTGGACATGCGGCCACCACTGCCGCGGCTTTTATCGAAGAGTTGTACAGCGTGCCCCGCGTCTCGTAACGCTCGGGCGGCGGAGAGACCGGCGATGCCGGTGCCGATGATCGCGATGGGAACAGTCATGGGAGGCCTCGTTTTACCGTTGTGCACAGACTACGCGGACACCAATAGCTGTACAATATTGTTTTTTGGTATAAGTTTTGGCGTACCAGTTCTAACGGCGTAACCTATGGTTAAAGCTGAGGCTTAAGCCAGCGTTACGCCTGCTAACAAATGATCCCTGTTTATAAAATAGACCAGTGATCGGCGGCGAACGTTACATGAGGAGCGTTCCATGCATATTTTGCTGACCGGCGGTACTGGCTTGATTGGCCGCCAACTCTGCCAACACTGGCTCACCCAGGGCCATCGCCTGACCGTGTGGAGTCGCCACGCGGACCAAGTCGCGAAGGTATGCGGCGCCCAGGTGTCGGGAGTCAGCCGCCTTGAAGAGGTTATCGGCCCGGTCGACGCGGTCATTAACCTGGCGGGCGCGCCTATTGCCGACCGCCCCTGGACCCACAAGCGCAAGGCGTTGTTGTGGAACAGCCGCATCAGCCTTACCGAGACTTTGCTGGCGTGGCTTGAGGGCCTGGAGCAAAAACCAGCGGTGTTGATTTCCGGTTCGGCGGTGGGCTGGTACGGCGACGGCGGCGAGCGCGAATTGACCGAAGCCAGCGGCCCGGTGCAGGACGATTTCCCCAGTCAGTTGTGCATCGCCTGGGAAGAAACCGCCCAGCGCGCCGAAGCCCTGGGGATTCGTGTGGTCCTGGTACGTACCGGCCTGGTGCTGGCGGCGCAGGGCGGCTTTTTGTCGCGGCTGTTGCTGCCGTTCAAACTGGCGCTGGGCGGGCCTATCGGCAGTGGCCGGCAGTGGATGCCGTGGGTGCATATCAGGGATCAAATCGCCCTGATTGATTTTCTTCTGCACCAGCCTGACGCCAGCGGTCCCTATAATGCCTGCGCGCCACACCCGGTGCGCAATCGCGAGTTTGCGAAAACCCTGGGCCAGGTGCTGCACCGCCCGGCATTCATGCCGATGCCGGCCTTTGCATTGCGGGTGGGCCTGGGTGAGTTGTCCGGCCTGTTGCTGGGCGGGCAGAAGGCGCTGCCCGAGCGCTTGCTGGCTGCCGGTTTCACTTTTCAGTTCACTGAGTTGCGTGCGGCTTTGGATGACTTGTCCGGCCGCCTCTAAAGATAGGATGTTGCATGACGGATCACGCGTTGTTACTGGTCAACCTGGGCTCGCCGGCGTCCACTTCGGTGGCGGATGTGCGCAGCTACCTCAATCAGTTCTTGATGGACCCTTATGTGATCGACCTGCCGTGGCCGGTGCGGCGCTTGCTGGTGTCGCTGATCCTGATCAAGCGCCCCGAGCAGTCGGCGCATGCCTACGCCTCCATCTGGTGGGACGAGGGTTCGCCGCTGGTGGTACTTAGTCGTCGCCTGCAACAGCAGATGACCGCGCAGTGGACCCAGGGCCCGGTGGAATTGGCTATGCGTTATGGCGAGCCATCGATTGAAAGCGTGCTGACCCGCCTCGCAGCCCAAGGCATCCGAAAGGTCACCCTGGCGCCGTTGTACCCGCAATTTGCCGACAGCACCGTGACCACGGTGATCGAGGAAGCCAAGCGTGTGGTGCGCGACAAAAAGCTCGACGTGCAATTCTCGATCCTGCAGCCGTTCTACGACCAGCCCGAATATCTCGATGCCCTGGTCGCCAGCGTGCGGCCCTACGTGGAACAGGATTACGACCATCTGCTGCTGAGTTTCCACGGCTTGCCTGAGCGCCACCTGACCAAGCTCGATCCTACCGGCCAGCACTGCTTCAAGGATGCCGACTGCTGCAAGAATGCGTCCGCCGAGGTGCTCAAGACCTGCTATCGCGCGCAGTGCTTCAGCGTCGCCCGCGACTTTGCCACACGCCTGGGCTTGCCCGAAGACAAGTGGTCGGTGGCCTTCCAATCGCGCCTGGGCCGCGCCAAGTGGATCGAACCCTACACCGAGGCTCGCCTTGAAGCATTGGCCCGGCAGGGCGTGAAAAAGCTGCTGGTAATGTGCCCGGCGTTCGTCGCCGATTGCATCGAGACGCTGGAAGAAATCGGCGATCGCGGGCTGGAGCAGTTCCGCGAGGCCGGGGGCGAGGAGCTGGTGCTGGTGCCGTGCCTGAATGATGATCCGCAGTGGGCGAAGGCGCTCAATACCCTTTGCGAGCGCGCACCGACGGCGCTGTAACCGAACAAAGTGAAGATCAAGGTGTGGGAGGGGGCTTGCCACCTCCCACATTTGGTTTTGTTACAGGTTGAGGGTCAGGCTGACCGTAAGATTGCGCGGTTCGCCCGGGCTGATCCAGTAGTTGCTGTACGACCGCTCGTAATACTTCTCATCAAACAGGTTATTGAGGTTCAAGCCCACGGTAATGTTGTCGGTGGCCTTGTAATGGGCCAGCAGATCAACCGTGTGGTAGGCCGGCAGTTCGAAGCCCGTGCCAGCCTCGCCGGAGCGATCCCCTACATAGGTGAACGCCGCCCCCAGGTCTGAACCCCGCAACGCGCCATCCTGGAACTCATACACCCCCAACAGGCTGCCGCTGCGCTTGGCCACGCCGAGAATCCGGCTGCCGGCGGGAATGGTCGTGTCGCCCTTGGTGACTTCGGCGTCGATGTACGCAAAGGCACCTATTACGCGTACGGCCTCCGTCACTTGCCCCGACAGTTGCAGGTCGAAGCCCTGGCTACGTGCCTTGCCCATGGCGCGGTTGGTATTGGTGGACGGGTCCAGCGCGAGCACGTTTTCCTTTTCGATATGGAACGCGGCGAGGGTGGTGCTGAGGCGATCATCGAACAGTTCGCTTTTGATCCCGACTTCGTAACCCACGCCTTCTTCCGGTTTGAAGGTTTTGCCGTTGGCGTCCAGGCCGCTGTTGGGTTTGAACGAGGTGGAGGCATTGGCGAACACCCCGACTTGCGGTGTGAGCTGGTAAAGCAGGCCGGCGCGTTGGGTCAAGGCGTCGTGGGTTTGGCGGCTCTTGATGTGGTTGCGCGTGAAGTCATCGGTGCTCTGCTCGAAATGCTCGAAGCGCGCGCCAACCATGCCGCGCAGGCGATCGGTGAAGACGATCTGGTCTTGCAGGTTCAGCGCATGGCTCTTGGTCTGTTCGAAGAAGTCGGTGCCGGAGCGCTGGCCGTTGGGCTTGGGTTGGCCGTAGACCGGGTTGTAGATGTCGATGGCGTAGGGGCTGCCGGCGATAGTGGTCACGCGCTCCTTCTTGCGGTAGTCCTCGTATTCGGTGCCGACCAGCAGTTCGTGCTGCCAACTGCCGATGTCGAACAGGCCGCGCAGTTCGAGTTGGGTAATGCTGTCGTGCCAACCGGTTGAGCGTTCGCGGTAGCGGCGGTTAACGGTATGACCGTCGATGTTCAGCGCACGGTTTTCCGAGGCGTCACCCCACAGGCTGCCTTGTTTGTAGTGGCTGGCCAGGCGCAGTTTCCACGCATCGTTGAGGTGATGCTCAAGGGTGGCCTGGAGACGGTTGTTGTGGTTGTCGATATCGCCGTCGTTGGGTTCGCCGAGGAAGGTGGAGCGAGATACGCCGGGGGCGTCGACGATGCCACGGTCGAAGGTAGAGCTGTGGCGGACGAATTCACTCTCGACGAGCAGACTGGTATCCGGGTCCAGTTGCCAACTGAACGACGGCGCGACGAATACCCGCTTGCTCTGCACGTGATCGCGGAAACTGTGGTTGTCTTCCACCGCCAGGTTGACCCGCGACAGCACGTTGCCTTCGCTGTCCAGCGGGGTGTTCACGTCCACGGCGGTGCGATAGCGGTCCCAACTGCCGGCGCTGGTTTGCAAGGTTGTGAAGGCTTCAGGCTGGGGCTTCTTGGTAACGATATTCACCGTGCCACCGGGATCGCCGCGCCCATACAGGCTGGCGGCGGGGCCCTTGAGCACTTCGATGCGCTCGATGTTCGCCGCGTCCGGTGTACTCGGGTAGCCACGGTTGGCGCTGAAGCCGTCCTGATAGAACTCCGACGTGGTGAAGCCACGCACGCTGTACTCGTAGAGGGTCAGGCCGCCGAAGTTGTTCTGCTTGGACACGCCGCCGGCAAATTCCAGGGCCCGCTCCACGCTGGTACTGCCCAGGTCCTTGAGCACAGTGGCGGGAATCACGCTGATGGATTGCGGGATGTCGCGAATGGCGGCGTCGGTTTTTGTCGCGCTGGCGGAGCGGGTGGCACGGTAGCCTTTGACCGGGCCGGTGGTGGACTCATAGGCATCGGTGGTGACGCTGATGGTATCGAGCTCCAAGGTGTTTTCTTCGGCGAAGGCGGGGTCGAGCAACAAACCCAAGGCCAGGCCAGCCAAGGGGGCGATTCTTCGAGACGGCATGATAGAGCGTTCCAATAGCGATATTGAAACAATATAACATGCCTAATGAGAATGAATTGCTTTGAAATATCCGTTTACAGGTGCCCGAGAGCGGGCACCTGTTCAAGGTGGCTTATTGCTCTTCCTTGACCGGCGCAGGCGGCGGACGCAGCCCGATTTCCGCCAGCAGCTTGATCTCTTTGCCGTTGCGCATGACCTGGATCGCCACCTTGTCGGTCGGCTTGATTCGCGCCACTTGGTTCATCGACTTGCGGCCATCACCGGCCGGTTCGCCGTTGATGCTGAGGATCACATCTCCCAGTTGCAGGCCGGCTTTCTGTGCGGGGCCATCGCGGAAGATCCCGGCGACCACGATGCCTGGGCGTCCGGTCAAGCCAAACGACTCGGCCAGTTCCTTGGTCAATGGTTGTACTTCAATCCCCAGCCAGCCGCGAATCACCTGGCCATGCTCGATGATCGACTTCATCACCTCCATCGCCAACTTCACCGGGATCGCAAACCCGATGCCCTGGGAGCCGCCGGACTTGGAAAAGATTGCCGTATTGATGCCCGTCAGGTTGCCATTGGCGTCCACCAATGCGCCGCCGGAGTTACCTGGGTTGATCGCGGCGTCGGTCTGGATGAAGTCTTCGTAGCTGTTGAGGCCCAACTGGTTGCGCCCGGTAGCGCTGATAATGCCCATGGTCACGGTCTGGCCTACGCCGAACGGGTTGCCGATGGCCAGCGCCACGTCACCCACGCGCAAACCGTCGGAACGGCCGAGGGTGATGGACGGCAGGCTCTTCAGGTCGATCTTCAGTACCGCGAGGTCGGTTTCCGGGTCGCTGCCCACTACGCGGGCCAGGGTTTCGCGGCCGTCACGCAGGGCCACCACAATCTGGTCGGCGCCAGTGGTCACGTGGTTATTGGTGAGGATGTAACCTTCGGGGCTCATAATTACCCCGGAACCCAGGCTAGATTCCATGCGACGCTGCTTGGGCCCGTTGTCACCGAAGTAACGGCGGAACTGCGGGTCTTCAAACAGTGGATGGGCCGGTTTGTTGATGACTTTAGTGGTGTACAGGTTGACCACGGCAGGAGCGGCGATCACCACGGCATCGGCGTAGGTCACCGGGCCTTGCACCACCGAGTTGCTTTGCGGCGCCTGTTGCAGGTTCACATCCAGGCTGGGCAGACCCACCAGCCCGGGGTAACGCTGAATAATCAGCATCGCGATCAGCACGCCAGCCAGCAATGGCCATCCAAAAAAACGCAGCGCCTTGAGCATCAAGTAAGTCCTGACAGGTTGCAGGGGGCGGGAGAGCGCCCATAATGTCGCGCATTATACGAGGCTGTGACGCCTGCGAACCGGATATTTAGGAGTCTTTTATGGCCGTCCCCCTTACCACCCTCGTCGAGGAAGCAGACCGCTACCTCGGCAGCGCGAAAATTGCCGACTACTGCCCCAATGGCCTGCAGGTCGAGGGCCGGCCCCAGGTCATGCGCATCGTCAGCGGCGTGACCGCCAGCCAGGCCCTGTTGGACGCGGCCGTCGAAGCCCAGGCTGATCTGGTCCTGGTGCACCACGGTTACTTCTGGAAAGGCGAAAACCCTTGCATCACTGGCATGAAGCAGCGCCGCCTGAAGACGTTGCTCAAGCATGACATCAGCCTGCTGGCCTACCACCTGCCGCTGGACCTGCACCCCGAGGTCGGCAACAACGTGCAGTTGGCCCGTCAACTGGACATTACCGTCGAGGGCCCGCTGGACCCGGGCAATCCCAAAACCGTCGGGCTGGTCGGCTCGCTCGCCGAGCCCCTGTCGCCCCGCGACTTTGCACGCCGCGTGCAGGACGTCATGGGCCGCGAGCCGTTGCTGATCGAAGGTAGCGAGATGATCCGCCGCGTCGGCTGGTGCACCGGTGGTGGCCAGGGCTACATCGACGACGCGATTGCGGCCGGTGTCGACCTGTTCCTCAGCGGCGAGGCTTCCGAGCAAACCTTCCACAGCGCCCGCGAAAACGACATCAGCTTCATCGCCGCCGGTCACCATGCCACTGAGCGCTACGGCGTACAGGCGCTGGGCGATTACCTGGCGCGGCGCTTCGCGTTGGAGCATTTGTTCATCGACTGCCCCAACCCAATCTAACAAACACCACCGAACAAATGTGGGAGGGGGCTTGCCCCCGATGGCGGTGGATCAGCTACTCATGCAGTGACTGACACATCGCTATCGGGGGCAAGCCCCCTCCCACACTTGACCGCGATTAACCCCAAACTCCGTGGTATATCCATATACCGTTTCGATCTAGCTGGCTCCCTGAATAGAAGCAGGTGCTGTGCTAGCATGCCCCGCTCGAACACGGCCCGCTGGCCGTCCATAAGATCGTTTTTCCGTGAGTAACCATGGTCGACAAACTGACGCATCTGAAACAGCTGGAGGCGGAAAGCATCCACATCATCCGCGAGGTCGCCGCCGAGTTCGACAACCCGGTGATGCTCTACTCGATCGGTAAAGACTCCGCCGTGATGCTGCACCTGGCGCGCAAAGCCTTCTTCCCGGGCAAGCTGCCGTTCCCGGTGATGCACGTCGACACCCGCTGGAAATTTCAGGAGATGTACAAGTTCCGCGACAAGATGGTCGAAGAACTGGGCCTGGACCTGATCACCCACGTCAACCCGGACGGCGTGGCGCAGGGCATCAATCCGTTCACCCACGGCAGCGCCAAGCACACCGACATCATGAAGACCGAAGGCCTCAAGCAGGCCCTGGACAAGCATGGTTTCGACGCAGCCTTTGGCGGTGCCCGTCGCGATGAAGAGAAATCCCGCGCCAAAGAGCGCGTGTACTCGTTCCGCGACAGCAAGCACCGCTGGGACCCGAAGAACCAGCGCCCCGAGCTGTGGAACGTCTACAACGGCAACGTCAACAAGGGCGAGTCGATCCGCGTGTTTCCGCTGTCCAACTGGACCGAGCTGGACATCTGGCAATACATCTACCTGGAAGGCATTCCAATCGTGCCGCTGTACTTCGCCGCCGAACGTGAAGTGATCGAAAAGAACGGCACGTTGATCATGATTGACGACGACCGCATCCTCGAGCACCTGTCCGACGAAGACAAAGCCCGAATCGTCAAAAAGAAAGTACGTTTCCGTACCCTTGGCTGCTACCCGTTGACGGGCGCGGTGGAGTCCGAAGCCGAAACGCTGACGGACATCATTCAGGAAATGCTCCTGACGCGAACTTCCGAGCGCCAGGGCCGTGTCATCGACCACGATGGCGCAGGCTCGATGGAAGATAAAAAACGTCAAGGCTATTTCTAAGGGGCTGTCATGTCGCATGTATCTGATTTGATCAGCGAGGACATCCTCGCCTACCTGGGCCAGCACGAGCGCAAGGAAATGTTGCGCTTCCTGACCTGTGGCAACGTCGACGACGGCAAGAGCACCTTGATCGGGCGCCTGCTGCACGACTCCAAGATGATCTACGAAGATCACCTGGAAGCCATCACCCGCGATTCGAAGAAATCCGGCACCACCGGTGACGACATCGACCTGGCCTTGCTGGTCGACGGTCTGCAGGCCGAGCGGGAGCAGGGCATCACCATCGATGTCGCCTACCGCTACTTCTCCACCGCCAAGCGCAAATTCATCATCGCCGACACCCCCGGCCATGAGCAGTACACCCGCAACATGGCCACCGGTGCCTCCACCTGTGACCTGGCGATCATCCTGATCGACGCGCGCTATGGCGTGCAGACCCAGACCCGTCGTCACAGCTTCATCGCCTCGTTGCTGGGCATCAAGCACATCGTGGTGGCCGTCAACAAGATGGACATCAATGGCTTCGACCAAAGCGTATTCGAGCAGATCAAGGCCGATTACCTGAAGTTCGCCGACGGTATCGCCTTCAAGCCGAGCACCCTGGCCTTTGTGCCGATGTCGGCGCTCAAGGGTGACAACGTGGTGAACAAGAGCGAGCGTTCGCCTTGGTATACCGGCCAGTCGCTGATGGAGATCCTCGAAACCGTCGAGATCGCCAACGATCGCAACTACACCGACCTGCGTTTCCCGGTGCAGTACGTCAACCGTCCGAACCTGAACTTCCGTGGTTTCGCCGGCACCCTGGCCAGCGGCATCGTGCACAAGGGAGATGAAGTCGTGGTGCTGCCGTCGGGCAAGAGCAGCCGCGTCAAATCCATCGTCACCTTCGAAGGTGAGCTGGAGCACGCCGGCCCTGGTCAAGCGGTGACGCTGACCATGGAAGACGAGATCGACATCTCCCGTGGCGACCTGCTGGTGCATGCCGACAACGTGCCGCAAGTGACCGACGCCTTCGACGCCATGCTGGTGTGGATGGCCGAAGAACCGATGCTGCCGGGCAAGAAATACGACATCAAGCGCGCCACCAGCTACGTGCCGGGTTCCATCACCAGCATCGTGCATCGCGTGGACGTGAACACCCTGGCGGAAGGCCCGGCGAGTTCGTTGCAGTTGAACGAGATCGGCCGGGTCAAGGTCAGCCTTGACGCGGCCATCGCCTTGGACGGCTACGACAGCAACCGCACCACTGGCGCGTTCATTGTTATCGACCGCCTGACCAATGGCACGGTGGCTGCGGGCATGATCATCGCGCCGCCGGTCAATCATGGCGGCTCTGCGCAACACGGCAGCCTCGCGCATGTCGCCACCGAGGAGCGCGCACTGCGCTTCGGCCAGCAACCGGCGACCGTGCTGTTCAGCGGCCTGTCTGGCGCCGGCAAGAGCACCCTGGCCTATGCGGTCGAGCGCAAGCTGTTCGACATGGGTCGTGCGGTATTTGTGCTGGATGGCCAGAACCTGCGCCACGACCTGAACAAGGGCTTGCCGCAGGACCGTGCCGGTCGCACCGAGAACTGGCGTCGTGCCGCGCATGTGGCGCGTCAGTTCAACGAAGCGGGCCTGCTGACCCTGGCTGCGTTCGTTGCGCCGGATGCCGAAGGCCGTGCACAGGCCAAGGCGTTGATCGGCGACGATCGCCTGCTGACTGTCTATGTGCAGGCCTCGCCACTGGTGTGCGCCGAGCGTGATCCGCAGGGGCTGTACGCTGCTGGTGGGGATAACATCCCTGGCGAGTCCTTCCCGTACGACGTGCCGTTGAATGCCGATTTGGTCATCGACACCCAGGCCCTGTCGCTGGAAGAGAGCGTCAAGCAAGTGCTGGAGCTGTTGCGCCAGCGCGGCGCGATCTAACCCTCGCGGCCACAAAAAAGCCCGCCACCGAGTGATCGGTGGTGGGCTTTTTACATATTAACAAATGTGCACACTGCCAATGTGGGAGCCGGCTTGCCTGCGATAGCGGTCTGCCAGTTGATATATTTACAACAGATCCACCGCTTTCGCAGGCAAGCCAGCTCCCACATTTTGATCACTGTTTACCTGGGAAGTCTTTGTGCAGCTTTTCCAGCAGTTGGTCCTTGTCTTCCCACAACCGATTGATCCACCCCTGGAACGCCAACCGATAATCCCCATCCTGCTCATAATTCTTGCCAATGAATTCGGCCGGGATCTGCACCTCTTCAAACTGCACCACCACGTCCCGCACATTCCCGCACAGCAAATCCCAATAACCTGGGCGCCCAGCCGGGTAGTGAATGGTCACGTTCACCAGTGACTTCAACTGCTCCCCCATGGCATCCAGCACAAACGCGATGCCTCCGGCCTTGGGCTTGAGCAGGTAGCGGAACGGCGATTTCTGCTGGGCATGTTTACCGGCAGTAAACCGTGTGCCCTCGGCAAAGTTGAAAATACCCACCGGGTTGTCGCGAAACTTCGCACAGGTCTTGCGGGTGGTTTCCAGGTCCTTGCCTTTCTTTTCCGGGTGTTTTTCCAGGTAGGCCTTGGTGTAGCGCTTCATGAACGGGAAGCCCAGCGCCCACCACGCCAGGCCAATTACCGGCACCCAGATCAGCTCCTGCTTGAGGAAGAACTTCAGTGGGCGAATCCGCCGGTTCAGCACGTATTGCAGCACCATGATGTCGACCCAGCTCTGGTGGTTGCTGGTCACCAGGTACGAGTGCTGGTAGTCCAGCCCTTCCAGCCCGGTGATGTGCCAGCGGGTGCGCCGTACCAGGTTCATCCAGCCCTTGTTGTTGGTCACCCAGGCCTCATGGGTGTGGTTCATCAGCCATTCGCTGAAGCGCTTGGCAAACGGCAAGGCCTTGAACAACGCCACGATAAACAGGAACGAACACAACAGGATCGTATTCAGCGCCAACAACAGCGACGCGATCACCCCGCGCACGGCGGCAGGTAGAAAATCCAGCATTTAGATATCCATAGGTCGGTTGGCGGCTTGGATCGCAGTCAGTGCGATGGTGTACACGATGTCGTCCACCTGGGCGCCGCGCGGCAGGTCGTTGACCGGTTTGCGCAGGCCCTGGAGCATCGGCCCCAGGCTCACGCAATCGGCACTGCGCTGCACGGCCTTGTGCGTGGTGTTGCCGGTGTTCAGGTCGGGGAACACAAACACTGTGGCCTTGCCGGCGACCTGGCTGTTGGGGGCCAATTGCCGGGCCACGTTTTCGTTGGCGGCGGCGTCGTATTGCAGCGGGCCGTCGATCAGCAGCGAGCTTTGCTGTTCGTGGGCGAGCAGGGTAGCTTCGCGGACTTTTTCCACTTCCTCGCCGCTGGCCGAATCGCCGCTGGAATAGCTAATCATCGCCACGCGCGGGGTGATGCCGAACGCAGCCGCCGAGTCAGCGCTTTGCAGGGCGATCTCCGCCAGTTCGGCGGCGCTCGGGTGCGGGTTCATCACGCAGTCGCCGTACACCAGCACCTGCTCGGGGAAAAGCATGAAGAACACCGATGACACCAGGGTGCAGCCCGGTGCGGTCTTGATCAGCTGCAGGGCAGGGCGGATGGTGTTGGCGGTGGAGTGAATGACGCCAGACACCAGGCCGTCCACCTCATCCAGTGCGAGCATCATGGTGGCGATCACCACGGTGTCTTCCAGCTGTTGCTCAGCCATGGGGGCGTTGAGGCTTTTGCTCTTGCGCAGCGCCACCATCGGCTCGACATAGCGTTGGCGGATCAGGTCCGGGTCGAGAATCTCCAGGCCTTCGGGCAATTCGATGCCCTGGGCGCGGGCAACCGCTTCCACATCAGCCGGCTTGGCCAGCAGCACGCACCGGGCAATGCCCCGTGCCTGGCAGATCGCGGCGGCTTGCACGGTCAGCGGCTCGCTGCCTTCGGGCAACACGATGCGTTTGTTGGCAGCCTGGGCGCGCTGGATCAGCTGGTAGCGGAACACCGCCGGCGACAGGCGCATTTCCCGTGGTGTGCCGCAACGTTGGTGCAGCCAGCGCGCATCGAGGTGGCTGGCGACGAAATCCGTGATGATTTCCGCGCGCTCGCGGTCATCAATCGGGATTTCCTTGTTGAGGCTGTTGAGCTGGTTGGCGGTGTCGTAGGAGCCGGTACTCACCGACAGCACCGGTAGCCCGGCCTGGAACGCGCCACGGCACAGCTCCATGATGCGTGGGTCGGGCAGGGTGTCGCTGGTCAGCAGCAGGCCGGCCAGGGGGACGCCGTTGATCGCGGCCAGGCTGACGGCGAGGATGATGTCGTCGCGGTCGCCGGGGGTCACCACCAGCACGCCGGGCTTGAGCAGCTCCACGGTGTTGCGCATGGTGCGCGCGCAAATGATGATCTTGGTCATGCGCCGGGTTTCGTAGTCGCCAGCGTTGAGGATCTGCGCGCCCATCAGGTCGGCCACGTCGCGGGTACGCGGTGCGTTGAGTTCCGGTTGATAGGGAATGCAGCCGAGCAGGCGGAAATCACCGCTGCGCAACAGCGGCGAATGTTCTTTCAGGCGAGCCGAGAAGGCTTCCATGCTTTCGTCGGTGCGCACTTTGTTGAGGATCACGCCGAGCACTTTCGGGTCTTTCGGGCCGCCGAACAGTTGGGCCTGCAATTCCACGCGACCTGAGAGTTCGGTGAGCACCTCGTTTTCCGGGGCAGACACCAGGATCACTTCCGCATCCAGGCTCTTGGCCAGGTGCAGGTTGACCCGCGCCGCATAGCTGGCGCTGCGGGTGGGCACCATGCCTTCGACGATCAATACGTCCTTGCCCACGGCGGCTTGCTGGTACAGCGTGATGATCTCTTCGAGCAACTCGTCGAGCTGGCCGTCGCCGAGCATGCGCTCTACGTGGGCCAGGCCCAGCGGCTGCGGCGGCTTGAGGCCGTGAGTGCGCGCCATCAGTTCGGTGGAGCGCTCGGGGCCGGTGTCGCCGGGGTGCGGCTGGGCAATCGGCTTGAAAAAACCGACTTTCAGCCCGGCCCGTTCAAGGGTACGCACCAGCCCAAGGCTGATGGAGGTCAGACCCACACCAAAATCGGTGGGCGCGATAAAAAAAGTCTGCATGCGGATTCTCTGGAGGTGCATGGCTTGGGTGGCGCTCTATGGCTGAGCGTCTACCGCGAATCAGGCGCCAAGGTTATCGTTATTCGCGCTCCCGCGCACACCAGCCGCAGGCAAAGGGCTGGCCTATTTTTTCAATACGTTGCACGGGGTCCAGCACCCAGGCGCGTGACTGCCACGGCGGCTGGTGGCGCAGGTGCTGGGTGTGGCCGCAGGACAGCTCGGCAACCCAGTGCTGGTCGTCGTCCTGGTGGAACCCGATGATGAAGGATGCCGTTGATCGGCCCCGTCTGTCCGGGTTCTGTTCGCTTTCGGGCAAATCCTTGTTTAGACTTGTCCGTTCTTCATTCTTATGCAAAAGGTCTCGCCCCATGACGATCGCCGCTAACAAGGCTGTCTCCATCGACTATAC
Source organism: Pseudomonas extremorientalis (assembly GCF_024584605.1). Taxonomy (NCBI): domain Bacteria; kingdom Pseudomonadati; phylum Pseudomonadota; class Gammaproteobacteria; order Pseudomonadales; family Pseudomonadaceae; genus Pseudomonas; species Pseudomonas extremorientalis. The sequence goes on from NZ_CP089519.1 coordinate 933,455, forward strand.
CCTGACCAACGACGCTGGTGAGGTCATCGACAGCTCAGCCGGCGGCGCGCCGCTGGTCTACCTGCAAGGCGCAGGTAACATCATCCCAGGCCTGGAAAAGGCCCTGGAAGGCAAGAGCGTCGGTGATGAGCTGACCGTTGCCGTAGAACCTGAAGATGCCTACGGCGAGTACTCGGCCGAACTGGTCAGCACCCTGAGCCGCAGCATGTTCGAAGGTGTCGACGAGCTGGAAGTGGGCATGCAGTTCCACGCTTCCGCGCCGGACGGCCAAATGCAGATCGTCACCATCCGTGATCTGGACGGCGACGACGTCACCGTCGACGGCAACCACCCGCTGGCTGGTCAGCGCCTGAACTTCCAAGTGAAGATCGTTGCCATCCGCGACGCTTCCCAGGAAGAAGTGGCTCACGGCCACGTTCACGGTGAAGGCGGTCACCACCATTGATTGTGGTTTGATCAATCGGTAGCAAAAACGCCCCGACTGGTTCGGGGCGTTTTTTTGCGCTTGAAAAAATGTGGGAGGGGGCTTGCCACCTCCCACAACAAAAATGCCCCGGACCTTTCGGTACGGGGCATTTCTTAACTGTTTCGCAACCGGGGCTGCGTGGCAGTTGTTACCACTTAGGCTGCAGCAGCAACGCTCAGAGCCTTGATGTGGCCATTCAGGCGGCTCTTATGGCGAGCGGCCTTGTTCTTGTGGATGATGCCTTTATCGGCCATACGGTCGATAACTGGCACAGCCAGAACGTAAGCAGCTTGGGCTTTTTCAGCGTCTTTGGTGTCGATGGCTTTAACTACATTCTTGATGTAGGTACGAACCATGGAACGCAGGCTGGCGTTGTGGCTGCGACGCTTCTCAGCCTGTTTTGCACGTTTTTTGGCGGAAGGTGTGTTGGCCACCGTCGAGCTCCTCGAAAGACTTTTTAGGAAATAGCAAACAAAATAGGCCGCGAATCATGCCGATGACTTGATGGGTTGTCAAGGGCGGCTGATGCGAACTGCTGAGTGGTCGATCTGAAGAGGCGGGTGATTTATTTCCGGCGCTTGACCTGTAAACTCGCGAGCTTTGGCTCTGTGCTGTTGCAGGCGCGCAGTATCGCATAAGTGGGCGCTTTGTACGCCTGCTCTTTATCTAAAGGCGCAAACTCTTTCAATGAATCTGCTCAAATCGTTGGCCGCCGTCAGCTCTATCACGATGATCTCCCGGGTCCTGGGGTTTGTGCGTGACACCCTGCTGGCGCGCATTTTTGGCGCCAGCATGGCCACGGATGCCTTCTTTATTGCGTTTAAATTGCCCAACCTGCTGCGGCGGATCTTCGCTGAAGGTGCGTTCTCCCAGGCATTCGTGCCGATCCTGGCCGAGTACAAGACCCAGCAAGGCGAAGAAGCCACCCGTACCTTCATCGCGTACGTCTGCGGCCTGTTGACCCTGGTGCTGATGCTGGTGACCATCCTTGGCATGCTCGCCGCCCCCTGGGTGATCTGGGCCACGGCCCCCGGTTTTGCCAATACCCCGGAAAAATTCGCGCTCACCACTGATCTGCTGCGAGTGACCTTTCCTTATATATTGCTGATCTCCCTGTCATCCCTGGCCGGGGCGATCCTCAATACCTGGAACCGCTTCTCGGTGCCAGCCTTCGTGCCGACCCTGCTGAACGTCAGCATGATCATCTTCGCGCTGTTTCTCACGCCGTACTTCGACCCGCCAGTGATGGCGCTCGGCTGGGCCGTATTGGCCGGTGGCCTGGCGCAACTGCTCTACCAACTGCCACACCTGAAAAAGATCGGCATGCTCGTATTGCCACGCCTGAACCTCAAGGACACTGGCGTATGGCGCGTGATGCGCAATATGCTGCCGGCGATCCTGGGTGTTTCCGTGAGCCAGATTTCCCTGATCATCAACACGGCGTTCGCCTCGCTGCTGGTATCGGGCTCGGTGTCGTGGATGTACTACGCCGACCGCCTGATGGAGCTGCCGTCCGGCGTGCTCGGCGTGGCCCTGGGCACGATTTTGTTGCCGACCCTGTCGCGCACCTACGCCAGCAAGGACCGCCAGGAATACTCGCGCATCCTCGATTGGGGCCTGCGCCTGTGCTTCGTGCTGGTGTTGCCGTGCGCACTGGCCCTGGGGATCCTGGCTGAGCCGCTGACTGTGTCACTGTTTCAATACGGCCAATTCGATGCCCACGACGCACTGATGACGCAACATGCCTTGGTCGCCTATTCCGTTGGCTTGCTCGGCATCATCGTGATCAAAGTGCTCGCCCCAGGCTTCTACGCCCAGCAAAACATCCGTACACCAGTGAAAATCGCGATTTTCACGCTGATCGTCACGCAACTGCTCAACCTGGTGTTTATCGGTCCGCTGGCCCATGCCGGCCTGGCCCTGGCCATCAGTGCGGGCGCGTGCATCAACGCAGGGCTTTTGTTTTACCAGTTGCGCAAGCAGCAGATGTTCCAGCCACAGGCCGGCTGGTGTCTGTTCACCCTCAAGCTGCTGGTGGCGGTCGGGGCGATGTCGGCCGTGTTGCTGGGGTTGATGCACTTCATGCCCGCTTGGGATGAGGGCCATATGCTGGAGCGCTTCCTGCGCCTGGGTGCGCTGGTCGTTGCCGGTGTGGTGGTGTACTTCGGGATGTTGCTGCTGCAAGGCTTCCGCCTGCGGGATTTCAATCGCAAGTCCCTGGGTTAGAGAGTTTGCCGCGATAAAACGGTTGTTTTATCGATTCGACCCATTTGGCCTGTTCAGTTGCCTGTCGTCCGGGGCCGGGTGTGGTTATAATCGACCACTTTATGAGCAAGAAGCGCGTTATGCAGCTGGTTCGAGGTCTCCACAACCTGCGCCCCGAGCATCGGGGCTGCGTCGCCACTATTGGCAACTTTGACGGTGTTCACCGTGGCCACCAGGCTATCCTGGCCCGGCTGCGCGAACGTGCGGTCGAGTTGGGCGTGCCCAGCTGCGTGGTGATTTTCGAGCCGCAGCCGCGCGAATACTTTACGCCCGAGACTGCGCCGGCACGCCTGGCCCGTCTGCGCGACAAGCTGCAGTTGCTGGCTGAAGAGGGCGTGGACCGCGTCCTCTGCCTGGCTTTCAACCAGCGTTTGCAAAGCCTCAGTGCGGCCGAGTTCGTCGACCGCATCCTGGTCGATGGCCTGGGCGTACAGCATTTGGAGGTCGGCGACGACTTCCGTTTCGGTTGCGACCGCGTCGGGGATTTCGATTTCCTGCAACAAGCCGGCGTCAACCAGGGTTTTACCGTCGAAGCCGCGCAAACCGTCGAATTGGACGGCCTGCGCGTGAGCAGTACCCAGGTGCGTAACGCACTGGCCGCTGCCGACTTCGCCTTGGCCGAGCGTTTGCTCGGTCGTCCGTTCCGCATTGCCGGACGGGTCCTGCACGGCCAGAAGCTGGCACGCCAACTGGGCACGCCAACCGCCAACGTGCAACTCAAGCGCCGTCGTGTGCCGCTGACCGGGGTTTACCTGGTGAGCGTCGACATCGAAGGCCAATCGTGGCCGGGAGTCGCCAACATAGGCGTCAGGCCCACGGTTGCAGGTGATGGCAAGGCCCACCTGGAAGTACACCTGCTGGATTTTGCCGGTGATCTGTATGACCGGCGTTTGACGGTGGTTTTCCACCAAAAGCTGCGTGAAGAGCAGCGTTTCGCCTCCCTTGAGGCGTTGAAAACGGCGATCAATGCGGATGTCGCCGCCGCCCGTGCACTAGCCGCACCTAGCGCCCATCGCTAACCGAAGAGCCTTAAATGACCGACTATAAAGCCACGCTAAACCTTCCGGACACCGCCTTCCCAATGAAGGCCGGCCTGCCACAGCGCGAACCGCAGATCCTGCAGCGCTGGGACAGTATTGGCCTGTACGGAAAGTTGCGCGAGATTGGCAAGGATCGTCCGAAATTCGTCCTGCACGACGGCCCTCCTTATGCCAACGGCACGATTCACATCGGTCATGCGCTGAACAAGATTCTCAAGGACATGATCCTGCGTTCGAAAACCCTGTCGGGCTTCGACGCGCCTTATGTCCCGGGTTGGGACTGCCACGGCCTGCCGATCGAACACAAAGTCGAAGTGACCTACGGCAAGAACCTGGGCGCGGATAAAACCCGCGAACTGTGCCGTGCCTACGCCACCGAGCAGATCGAAGGACAGAAGTCCGAGTTCATCCGCCTGGGCGTGCTCGGCGAGTGGGATAACCCCTACAAGACCATGAACTTCAAGAACGAGGCCGGTGAAATCCGCGCCTTGGCCGAAATCGTCAAGGGCGGTTTCGTGTTCAAGGGCCTCAAGCCCGTGAACTGGTGCTTCGACTGTGGTTCGGCCCTGGCTGAAGCGGAAGTCGAGTACGAAGACAAGAAGTCCTCGACCATCGACGTGGCCTTCCCGATCGCCGACGACGCCAAGCTGGCCGAGGCCTTTGGTCTGTCTTCGCTGGCCAAGCCAGCCGCCATCGTGATCTGGACCACCACCCCGTGGACCATCCCGGCCAACCAGGCGCTGAACGTGCACCCGGAATTCACCTACGCCCTGGTGGACGTCGGTGACCGCCTGCTGGTGCTGGCCGAAGAAATGGTCGAAGCCTGCCTGGCCCGCTACGAGCTGCAAGGGTCGGTCATCGCCACCACCACCGGCTCCGCTTTGGAACTGATCAATTTCCGTCACCCGTTCTATGACCGTCTGTCTCCAGTTTACCTGGCGGACTACGTTGAACTGGGCGCCGGCACCGGCATCGTTCACTCCGCGCCCGCTTATGGCGTGGACGACTTCGTGACCTGCAAAGCCTACGGCATGGTCAACGATGACATCCTGAACCCGGTGCAGAGCAACGGCGTGTACGCACCGTCGCTGGAGTTCTTCGGCGGCCAGTTCATTTTCAAGGCAAACGATTCGATCATCGAAAAACTGTCGGAAGTCGGCTCGCTGCTGCACACCGAAACCATCAAGCACAGCTATATGCACTGCTGGCGGCACAAGACCCCGCTGATCTACCGCGCCACCGCGCAGTGGTTCATCGGCATGGACAAAGAGCCGGTCAGTGGCGACACCCTGCGTGTCCGCTCGCTCAAGGCCATCGAAGACACCAAGTTCGTCCCGGCCTGGGGCCAGGCGCGCCTGCACTCGATGATCGCCAACCGCCCTGACTGGTGTATCTCGCGCCAGCGTAACTGGGGCGTGCCGATCCCGTTCTTCCTGAACAAGGAAAGCGGCGAGCTGCACCCACGCACCGTCGAGTTGATGGAACAAGTGGCCCAGCGCGTCGAACAGGAAGGTATCGAAGCCTGGTTCAAGCTGGACGCCGCCGAACTGCTGGGCGATGAAGCGCCGCAGTACGACAAGATCAGCGACACCCTCGACGTGTGGTTCGACTCGGGCACCACTCACTGGCATGTGCTGCGCGGCTCGCACCCGATGGGGCACGAAACCGGCCCGCGTGCCGACCTGTACCTGGAAGGTTCGGACCAACACCGCGGGTGGTTCCACTCGTCGCTGCTGACCGGTTGCGCCATCGACAACCATGCGCCGTACCGCGAACTGCTGACCCACGGCTTCACCGTCGACGAGACGGGCCGCAAGATGTCCAAGTCGCTGAAGAACGTGATCGAGCCGAAAAAGATCAACGACACCCTGGGCGCCGACATCATGCGTCTGTGGGTCGCGTCGACCGACTATTCGGGCGAGATCGCCGTGTCGGACCAGATCCTGGCTCGCAGCGCCGATGCCTACCGTCGTATCCGTAATACCGCGCGCTTCCTGTTGTCGAACCTGACCGGTTTCAACCCGGCCACCGACCGCCTGGCGGCCGAGGATATGCTTGCTCTGGACCGTTGGGCGGTGGACCGTACCCTGTTGCTGCAACGCGAGTTGCAGGAAAACTACGGCGAATACCGTTTCTGGAACGTCTACTCGAAGATCCACAACTTCTGCGTGCAGGAGTTGGGTGGTTTCTACCTCGACATCATCAAGGACCGCCAGTACACCACCGGCGCCAACAGCAAGGCGCGCCGGTCGGCGCAAACCGCGCTGTATCACATCAGCGAAGCGCTGGTGCGCTGGATCGCGCCGATCCTGGCATTCACCGCCGACGAACTGTGGGAATACCTGCCGGGCGAGCGCAATGAGTCGGTGATGCTCAATACCTGGTACGAAGGCCTGACCGAACTGCCAGCCGACTTCGAACTGGGCCGCGAGTACTGGGAAGGCGTGATGGCCGTGAAGGTTGCGGTGAACAAGGAGCTGGAAGTACAGCGTGCGGCCAAGGCCGTCGGTGGCAACCTGCAAGCCGAAGTCACCCTGTTTGCCGAAGACGGTCTCACCGCCGACCTGGCCAAGCTGAGCAACGAACTGCGTTTCGTGCTGATCACTTCAACCGCGAGCCTGGCGCCATTCGCCCAGGCCCCGGCGGACGCGGTTGCCACCGAAGTGCCGGGCCTCAAGCTCAAAGTCGTCAAGTCGTCCTTCCCTAAATGCGCCCGTTGCTGGCACTGCCGTGAGGACGTTGGCGTGAACCCTGAGCATCCGGAAATCTGCGGTCGTTGCGTCGACAATATCTCGGGCGCTGGCGAGGTTCGCCACTATGCCTAACGCCAGTCGTTTCGGACGTCTGGGCTGGCTCGTACTGAGTGTGCTGGTCCTGGTCATCGACCAGGTCAGCAAGGCTCATTTCGAAGGCTCCCTGCAGATGTTCCAGCAAATCGTGGTGATCCCGGATTACTTCAGCTGGACCCTGGCCTACAACACCGGCGCCGCCTTCAGCTTCCTGGCTGACAGCGGTGGCTGGCAGCGCTGGCTGTTTGCCCTGATCGCCGTGGTGGTCAGTGCGGTGCTGGTGGTGTGGCTCAAGCGCCTGGGTCGCGATGACACCTGGCTGGCCATCGCCCTGGCCCTGGTGTTGGGCGGCGCGCTCGGCAACCTGTATGACCGCATTGCCCTGGGCCATGTGATCGACTTCATCTTGGTGCATTGGCAGAACCGCCATTACTTCCCGGCGTTCAACTTCGCCGACAGCGCCATCACCGTCGGTGCAATCATGCTGGCGCTGGATATGTTCAAAAGCAAGAAAACCGGAGAGACCGTCAATGACTGATCAGGTATTGGCTGAGCAACGCATCGGCCAGAACACGGAAGTCACTTTGCATTTCGCACTGCGCCTGGAGAATGGCGACACGGTCGACAGCACGTTCGACAAAGCCCCGGCCACCTTCAAGGTCGGCGACGGCAACCTGCTGCCGGGTTTCGAAGCGGCCCTGTTCGGCTTCAAGGCCGGCGACAAGCGCACCCTGCAGATCCAGCCGGAAAACGCCTTTGGCCAGCCCAATCCGCAAAACGTGCAGATCATCCCGCGTTCGCAGTTCCAGAACATGGACCTGTCGGAAGGCCTGCTGGTGATTTTCAACGATGCGGCCAATACCGAACTGCCGGGTGTGGTGAAAGCTTTTGATGACGCGCAAGTGACCATCGACTTCAACCATCCGTTGGCCGGTAAAACCTTGACCTTTGACGTTGAAATCATCCACGTTAAAGCGCTCTAACTGACGACTCTGGCCTACTGTACGAGCGAGCTTGCTCGCGAAAGACCCGAAGGCGCTGCATTTATCCAGAATGGACGCGACGCCGTTAACGCTCTTCGCGAGCAAGCTCGCTCCTACAGGGCAAGACACGAGGCACAGCATGCAAATCAAACTCGCCAACCCCCGTGGCTTCTGCGCCGGTGTGGACCGGGCGATCGAAATCGTCAACCGCGCCCTGGAAGTCTTCGGGCCGCCGATTTACGTGCGTCATGAAGTCGTCCACAACAAATTCGTGGTCGAAGACCTGCGTGCACGTGGCGCCATCTTTGTCGAAGAGCTCGACCAGGTGCCAGACGATGTGATCGTCATCTTCAGCGCCCACGGTGTATCCCAGGCGGTGCGTACCGAAGCGGCAGGCCGCGGCCTGAAAGTCTTCGATGCTACCTGCCCACTGGTCACCAAGGTGCACATAGAAGTCGCGCGCTATAGCCGTGACGGGCGCGAGTGCATCCTGATCGGCCACGCCGGCCACCCGGAAGTCGAAGGCACCATGGGGCAGTACGATGCCAGCAATGGCGGCTCCATTTATCTGGTGGAAGACGAAAAGGATGTCGCCAACCTGCAGGTACAGAACCCCGAGCGCCTGGCATTCGTGACCCAGACCACCCTGTCCATGGACGACACCAGTCGCGTGATCGACGCGCTGCGCAGTCGCTTCCCGGCCATTGGCGGCCCGCGCAAGGACGACATCTGCTACGCCACCCAGAACCGCCAGGACGCGGTCAAGCAACTGGCAGACGAATGTGATGTGGTCCTGGTCGTCGGCAGCCCCAACAGTTCCAACTCCAACCGCCTGCGTGAGTTGGCTGAGCGCATGGCAACACCGGCGTACCTGATCGACGGTGCCGAAGATATGCAGCGCAGTTGGTTCGATGGCGTCGAGCGCATTGGCATCACGGCGGGTGCTTCCGCTCCGGAAGTGCTGGTGCGCGGCGTTATCCAGCAGTTGCACGCCTGGGGCGCCACCGGTGCCGATGAACTGGCTGGCCGCGAAGAAAACATTACGTTCTCCATGCCCAAGGAGCTGCGGGTTCGCTCGCTGCTGTGACGACCCGGTGTGCCGGATCAACTCCGGCACAATGCCTGCTCGGCACGCTCGCTGCGCAGGCTGATACGCCCGCTGGGCGCCAGCACTACCTGGTGCAGGCTCTGCGCCTGGTCCGTGGCACACACATGCACGGTGCCGGCACGGAAGCCTCCTCCTGAAAAGATGGGTTCACCCAGCCCGCTGAAGCGCACCTGGGTCTTGAGCGGCCCATTGCCCACGATCAGCACTTGCCCACTGGCCTGGCGCTCCAGCAGCACCGGGTTGTCATCGTCCTGGGGGCCGCGCCCGCTGATGTCCACGATGACCCGCCACCCCAGGCCCCAATTGTCCTTCAATGCGTAAATAACCACCGCCCGGTTGCGTGCGATGGCTTCGGTGCGTGCATATCGCAGGCCTTGCACCAAGGCATGTGCCGCGCTCTGTCGCTGCTGTGATTCCAGCAGGCTCTTGAAGCTGGGCAGCGCCATGTTGGCCAGGATGCCGCTCACGATCAGCCCGAGCAGCAGTTCGATCAAGGTGAAACCTCGTTGTTGCATGGGCCATCCCTCCGTGGATTTGGGTGCAGTCCTAGGTATAGCGTCCCGTCTGGGGGGCGGATGATGGCCTTCATGTCCAAAGTATTTCCCTTTGTTCCGGTTGCAGCGCAGGTGAAAAACCGGCGCTAGTCTTGGGCCGCACAGCAGGTTTTAACTGCTCTTTTTTTGGACCTCGACACGGATGACGACGGTAATGCTTGCCTGTACGAACCCCTTTTTGCCCAATGCCTTATCCCGCGACCAAGCCGGTACGACACTGATCGAAGTGCTGGTCGCAGTGTCGATTCTCACCATTGGCCTGCTTGGCGCGGCGGTGATCCAGCTCAATGCGCTCAAGTACACCGACAGTTCCAGGATGATCAGCCAGGCCAGTTTCATTGCCTACGACATGCTCGACCGGATCCGTGCCAATTCCGGTGCCGACTACACGTGGGGGCGCACCGAGCGTGCCTTGGCCAGCAACGTTACCGCCAGTGTGCGCGACCTGGACTTGCATGATTTCGAGGCCAACATTCGCGGTTTTGCCGGGGAGAGCGCCAAAGGATCGGTGTCGATCGGTAGCGACGAGGTGACGGTCAGCATCAGTTGGGATGACAGTCGAGGTACTGGCAGGCCGGGCGCCCGGGAAACCTTCACCCTGACCAGTCGCATCCGCGATGAACCGGGAGTGACGCAATGAGGTGTCTTGTTCGAGGTTTCAGCCTGATGGAGTTGCTGCTGGCCTTGGCGATGGGGTTGGTACTGGTGCTCTGGGCCAGCCAGGTGGCAATCAACACCAGGGCCTCCAACGCCAGCCAGCAGGCCGCTTTGTTGATGCAGGATGATGCGCGGTTTGTGCTGGGCAAGCTGCTCCAGGATATCCGTCAGGCGGGCATGTTCGGCTGTCTGGCGACAGCGTTTATCGACAACGCCCCGCCCGCTTTTGACCGGCCTGTCGCTTGGCGTGTCGGAGGTGGATCAACCTCGCTGACGCTGGTGACCGCGGATGTCGCCGTTGGGGGCGGCACGCCTGACTGGACTGTGTTGTCCGATTGCACTGGCAGCGCCCAGGCCTACGCTGGAAGCGCCCCGGCATCGGCACCCGGGCAAATCCGTTTTGCGTTACGCCAAGTTACCTACACCTTCGAAGCAGGGCAGTTGAAATTCAGTACGCCTGCATCACCCGCCAAGGCGGTATTGGTGGATAACGTGAAGGCGTTCGATATCAGTTTTGGTGTGTCGGCCAAGCCTGCGTCAACGGAGGTGGTGCGCTACGACGCCGGCCCCGCCGACGAATCCTTGATACGCAGCGTGCGCATTGTGATGACGCTGCAAGACCCGACTGCCCGGGTGAAAGACCAGACCTACGCCGTCGTGGCGGCGCTGCGGAACCGGCTGGGGTAGGGCTGCCATGACACTTGCAGAAGGTTTTCGTCTACGACAGGCAGGCATGGTGCTGCTGGTCAGCCTGGTGTTGCTGCTGCTGTTATCGCTGATCGGCTTGTCCTCGATGCAGGCTGCGCTCACTCAGCAAAAGATTGCCGGTAGTTTCTGGCACCGTAATCAGTCGCTGCAAAGTGCCGAGAGTGGCCTGAGACGCGGGGAATCTGCCATACAGCGTTCATTTGCAGCGTTGCCGTTATGTCAATCGATCGTCGACTGTGCACCGCCGGAGGCGGCATTTTCGGTGGTCGGGCCTGGAGTGGACCCTGTTTCAGGCATCAGTTGGGTGGCACTGAAAGGCGGCTTATACGGGGTTCAATCCCTCGGGCCTGCGGTAGGGCTCGCGCATTTGCCAGCGCAAATCCCAGCAGCGGTGTATCGAGTGACGGCAGTCGGGCTGCACGGGCAATTGCGCACCGTGCTGGAGAGTACCTATGCGCGGGTAGAAGAGGAGGGTGGCTCGCGGTTTCGGCGAGTGGCATGGCGACAACTTCAATAAGGAGTAGTGGAATGGGCATGGACAGCCAGGGTTTTACCCTGATCGAGTTACTGATTGCCGTGATGATCATTGCGGTTCTGGCCGGGATTGCTTACCCCGGATACACCGGCTATCTGAAAAAAGTCTATCGCGCTGAAATCGTCGCGCTGTTGACCGAGCAAGCCCAGCACCTGGAGCGTTTTTATGCGAGGAACGGCAGTTTTATTGATGCAGGCGGCGTCAGTGCAGGCAATGATCACTATAGAATCACCGCTGCATTGAACCCTCAGGACTTCCAACTGGTGGCCACACCGGTCACCGACTCGGTGATGGCTGGCGATCCTTGCGGTGACTTCGGCCTGACCGGCACGGGCACGCGAACCAACCCGGGCGCTGCACCGGAGATGTCGCGCAAGCTGTGCTGGGGGCAATGATGAGGGTGCTCGACGATTGGGCGCCGGGTGCGCTTGTTCCTATTTATCGGCTGGATCAAATGATGGCAAAGCAACAGCAGGTAGTGATTGTCGGTGGCGGAGTCATCGGCTTGTTGACGGCGTTCAACCTCGCCACGCAGGGGCAGTCGGTGGTGCTGCTGGAGCGCGCAGGGTTGGGCCAGGAGTCTTCCTGGGCGGGCGGCGGCATCGTCTCGCCCCTGTATCCGTGGCGCTACAGCCCGGCGGTCACGGCCCTGGCCCATTGGTCCCAGGATTTTTATCCACAGCTGGCGCAGCGTCTGTTTGCTGCGACGGGCGTTGACCCGGAGGTTCACACCACTGGGCTGTACTGGCTGGACCTGGACGACGAAGCCGAAGCGCTGGCTTGGGCCGCGCGTGAAGGCCGACCCTTGAGCAAAGTGGACGTGTCGGCCGCTCATGACGCCGTTCCGGTCTTGGGTGGCGGCTACTCCCAGGCGATCTACATGGCCGATGTCGCCAATGTACGCAACCCGCGCCTGGTCAAATCCCTCAAGGCTGCCCTGCTGGCGCTGCCTGGCGTGACCATTCATGAACAGTGCGAAGTGACTGGTTTTGTCCTGGATGCGGGTAATGTCGTGGGCGTGAACACAGCTGATGGGTCGATCTTCGGCGATCAGGTCGTATTGGCCGCCGGCGCCTGGAGCGGTGAGTTGCTCGGCACGTTGGGCCTGTCGCTGCCGGTCGAACCGGTCAAAGGCCAGATGATTCTGTACAAATGCGCCTCGGACTTCCTGTCGTGCATGGTCTTGGCCAAGGGCCGCTATGCGATTCCTCGGCGGGACGGGCACATTCTGATCGGCAGTACCCTGGAACATGAAGGCTTCGACAAGACCCCCACCCTGACCGCGCTGGAAAGCCTCAAAGCGTCAGCGGTGGAGTTGATCCCCGCCCTGGCGGACGCCGAGGTGGCCGGACATTGGGCCGGGCTACGCCCCGGTTCGCCGGAAGGCATTCCCTATATAGGCCGGGTGCCGGGCTTCAATGGCCTCTGGCTCAACTGCGGGCATTACCGCAACGGCCTGGTGCTTGCGCCGGCGTCCTGCCAATTGTTTGCTGACCTGCTACTGGCACGTGCGCCGATCATCGACCCTGCGCCTTATGCGCCGGAAGGTCGGATCAACGCTGGATAGATTTCGGCCCTTGCTCCAGGTGCGCCTGGGTGCAATACCACTCCTGGCGTGAGCTCAAGGCGCGATCCTGCGGCAAATGCACGCCGCAGTGAGCGCAGCGCACCATCAGGGCCGCGTCGGGCTCGCTGGCCCGCTGCGGCCTGGCGGCCGGGCTTTTGAACTTGCGCCAGAACCATACTGCGGCGGCAATGACGGCAATCCAGAACAGTAGACGAAGCATGATGGGCAGTTTCTCGACAAGGAATGCGCCAGTTTAGCCAAGGACGTGCCAGGCGCACAGCGCAATAATACCACCCACAAAAAAGGAGCCTCGCAAGGCTCCTTCTTGATGACGCCGGGTGCAGTCAGTCGAACACACCAAAGGTCATGTAGCTGAACCACGAGCGGTCCTGGTTATTGCCCAGGGCCTGCGGTTCTTCCTCTTCGATCACGTCGCCGTTCTCGTCGTGGGGCTTGAGCTCCGAAGGAATTGCGTCCTTGGCGTCCTGGTACTGCTTGATCACGTCCTGGTTGGCACGGGTTTCGCCCGGCGGCAGCGGTGGACGGGATTCGATCAGGCCCAGGGTGTACTTGCTCAGCCACGAGCGGTTGTCCGCTTCGGCCACCTGAGGCACGAACTGGCCGTCTTTCAGGCTTGGGTGGTCCGGGTAGTTGAGCTTCAGGGTTTCCAGGCTGGTGCTGGCCAGTTCGTCCAGGTGCAGGCGCTGGTAAGCCTCGGTCATCACGGCAAGGCCGTCACCTACGGAAGGGGTTTCCTGGAAGTTTTCCACAACGTAGCGGCCACGGTTAGCGGCGGCCACGTATGCCTGACGGGTCAGGTAGTAGTGGGCCACATGGATCTCGTAGGAAGCCAGCAGGTTGCGCAGGTAGATCATGCGCTGCTTGGCGTCCGGCGCGTAGCGGCTGTTGGGGTAGCGGCTGGTCAGCTGGGCGAACTCGTTGTAGGAATCGCGGGCCGCGCCCGGGTCACGCTTGGTCATGTCCAGCGGCAGAAAGCGCGCCAGCAGGCCAACGTCCTGGTCGAACGAGGTCAGGCCCTTCATGTAGTAGGCGTAGTCGACGTTCGGGTGCTGCGGGTGCAGGCGGATAAAACGCTCGGCGGCGGACTTGGCGGCTTCCGGCTCGGCGTTCTTGTAGTTGGCGTAGATCAGCTCGAGCTGGGCCTGGTCGGCATAGCGCCCGAACGGATAGCGCGACTCCAGGGCCTTCAGCTTCGCTGTGGCGCTGGTGTAGCTATTATTGTCCAAGTCTTTCTGAGCCAGTTGGTACAACTCGACTTCGCTCAGGTTTTCGTCGACGACTTCCTTTGTTGACGAGCAAGCAGCAGTCATGGCGAGGATGGCGATCAGCAGCAGGTGTTTCACTTGCATGGCGGCTTGCGTCCCTATGACGGCCGCTGTCTTGGGCGGGGCCGTCCTGTTATGATGAGCGCCCCGTTGAAAGCCTCGGGGCAAAAGACGCCGTATTTAACCACAAGCGCGCAGCCGAAACCAAAGGCTGTGCCACGCCTAGTCTGAGCATGTCCGATAAAATTGAACTTCGCGCAGAGGTGCCGTCCGAATTGGGCGGCCAACGCCTCGATCAAGTCGCCGCACAATTATTCGCTGAGCACTCGCGCTCGCGCCTTTCCGCCTGGATCAAAGACGGCCGCCTGACTGTGGATGGAGCGGTTATCCGCCCGCGAGACATAGTCCATGGCGGTGCGATTCTTGAGCTGACTGCCGAGCAGGAAGCCCAGGGAGAATGGGTCGCCCAGGACATCGAGCTGGATATCGTCTACGAAGACGACGACATCCTGGTCATCAACAAACCCGCAGGCCTGGTGGTTCACCCGGCAGCCGGGCACGCTGATGGCACCCTGCTCAATGCCTTGTTGCACCATGTGCCGGACATCATCAATGTGCCACGCTGCGGCATCGTGCACCGCCTGGACAAGGACACCACCGGTCTGATGGTGGTGGCCAAGACCATTCAGGCGCAGACGCAGCTGGTTACACAGTTGCAGAGCCGCAGCGTCAGCCGGATCTACGAATGCATCGTGATTGGTGTGGTGGTAGCCGGCGGCAAGATCAACGCCCCGATCGGTCGTCACGGCCAGCAACGCCAGCGTATGGCGGTGATGGAAGGTGGCAAGCAGGCCGTCAGCCATTACCGAGTACTCGAACGTTTCCGCTCCCACACCCACGTGCGGGTCAAGCTGGAAACCGGCCGTACCCACCAGATTCGCGTGCACATGGCACACATCAACTTCCCGTTGGTCGGTGATCCGGCCTACGGGGGGCGCTTCCGCATTCCACCGGCGGCGAGCCAGACCATGGTTGAATCGCTGAAAAACTTCCCGCGCCAGGCGTTGCATGCACGCTTCCTGGAATTGGATCATCCGACGAGCGGTAAGCGGATGAGCTGGGAATCGCCTCTGCCGGACGATTTGGTCTGGTTGTTGACGCTGCTCAAGCAGGATCGCGAGGCGTTTGTCGGATGAGTGACTGGCTGATACCTGACTGGCCCGCGCCGGCTCAGGTGAAAGCCTGCGTCACCACTCGAGCGGGCGGCGTCAGTCTGGCGCCGTTCGACAGTCTCAACTTGGGCGATCATGTTGAGGATAACCTCGAAGCGGTCCTCGAAAACCGCCGCCGTCTTACCGACGCATTTAATATTCAGCCTGCCTGGTTGCGCCAAGTCCACGGGATAAGCGTGGTCGAGGCTGACCCGTCACGCATTGCCGAAGCCGATGGCAGTTGGACCAGCACCCCTGGCATCGCCTGCACCTCAATGACCGCTGACTGTCTGCCCGCATTGTTCTGCAACCGCGCCGGCACCCGCGTGGCTGCGGCCCATGCTGGCTGGCGTGGCCTGGCGGCAGGGGTATTGGAAGCGGCTTTCGAAAGCCTCGGCGCCGAACCTGAAGACGTACTGGTGTGGCTTGGCCCGGCGATTGGCCCACAAGCCTTCGAAGTCGGCCCGGAAGTCCGCGAAGCCTTCATGCAGCCGTTGCCGATCACTGCCGAAGCGTTCGTGCCCAGCCATAACCCAGGCAAGTTCATGGCCGACATCTATAAGCTCGCGCGCCTGCGCCTCGCTGCGCGCGGCGTTACTGCTGTCTATGGTGGCGGGTACTGCACCGTGACCGACCCGCGCTTCTTTTCCTACCGGCGTAGCCCCCGCACCGGACGTTTTGCCTCCCTTGTCTGGCTTGAACGCTAGACTCCTTTGATCTGGGTCAAACCCGGTCCATATCCGCCGTCGCTCGCTTGAATCTTCCAGAATCCACCCCATCTATAAGGGTATCTGGCAGGTTTCTTCATTCAGGATGTTTTATAGCTCCGGCCTGCTCAAAAGGAAGGTGACTAATGCGTATTGATCGTTTAACCAGCAAATTGCAGTTGGCACTGTCTGACTCTCAATCCTTGGCGGTGGGCCTCGACCACCCGGCCATCGAGCCTGCGCACTTGATGCAGGCGCTCCTGGAACAGCAAGGTGGTTCTATCAAGCCCTTGCTGATGCAGGTGGGCTTTGACGTCAACAGCCTGCGCAAGGAGTTGAGCAAAGAGCTCGACCAACTGCCGAAAATCCAAAACCCGACTGGCGACGTGAACATGTCCCAGGACCTGGCGCGCCTGCTCAACCAGGCGGACCGTCTGGCCCAGCAGAAGGGTGACCAGTTCATCTCCAGCGAACTGGTGCTGCTCGCCGCCATGGACGAGAACAGCAAGCTCGGCAAGTTGTTGCTGGGCCAGGGTGTGAGCAAGAAAGCCCTGGAAAACGCTATCAACAACCTGCGTGGCGGTGATGCGGTCAACGATCCCAACCATGAGGAGTCGCGCCAGGCCCTGGATAAATACACCGTCGACCTGACCAAGCGCGCCGAAGAGGGCAAGCTTGATCCGGTGATCGGCCGTGACGATGAAATCCGTCGCACCATCCAGGTCCTGCAGCGTCGCACCAAGAACAACCCGGTGCTCATTGGTGAGCCCGGCGTGGGTAAAACCGCGATTGCCGAAGGTTTGGCCCAGCGCATCATCAATGGTGAAGTGCCGGATGGCCTTAAAGGCAAGCGCCTGCTGTCCCTGGACATGGGGTCTTTGATCGCCGGTGCCAAGTTCCGTGGCGAGTTCGAGGAGCGCCTGAAATCCCTGCTTAATGAGTTGTCGAAGCAGGAAGGGCAGATCATTCTGTTTATCGACGAACTGCACACCATGGTCGGCGCCGGTAAAGGCGAGGGCTCCATGGATGCCGGCAACATGCTCAAGCCGGCCCTGGCGCGGGGTGAGTTGCATTGCGTCGGTGCTACCACGCTCAACGAATATCGCCAGTACATAGAAAAGGACGCGGCCCTTGAGCGTCGTTTCCAGAAAGTACTGGTGGAAGAGCCGAGCGAAGAAGACACCATCGCAATCCTGCGTGGCCTGAAAGAGCGTTATGAGGTCCACCACAAGGTGGCGATCACCGATGGTGCGATTATTGCGGCGGCCAAGTTGAGCCATCGCTATATCACCGACCGTCAGTTGCCCGACAAGGCCATTGACCTGATCGACGAAGCGGCCAGCCGCATCCGTATGGAGATCGACTCCAAGCCGGAAGTGCTCGATCGCCTGGATCGACGCCTGATTCAACTGAAAGTTGAGTCCCAGGCCCTGAAGAAAGAAGAAGACGACGCGGCGAAGAAACGCCTGGAAAAACTCCAGGAAGAAATCGTCCGCCTGGAACGCGAGTATTCGGACCTGGAAGAAATCTGGACCTCGGAAAAAGCCGAAGTGCAGGGCTCTGCGCAGATCCAGCAAAAGATCGAGCAGTCGCGCCAGGAACTGGAAGCGGCACGCCGTAAAGGTGACCTGAACCGCATGGCCGAGTTGCAGTACGGGGTGATCCCGGACCTGGAGCGCAGCCTGCAGATGGTCGACCAGCACGGCAAGCCTGAGAACCAACTGCTGCGCAGCAAGGTGACCGAGGAAGAAATTGCCGAAGTCGTCTCGAAGTGGACCGGGATTCCCGTGTCGAAAATGCTCGAAGGCGAGCGCGACAAGCTGCTGAAGATGGAAAGCCTGTTGCACCAACGCGTGATCGGCCAGGAAGAGGCCGTGGTGGCGGTGTCCAACGCGGTACGGCGTTCGCGGGCCGGGTTGTCCGACCCGAACCGTCCGAGTGGCTCGTTCATGTTCCTCGGCCCGACCGGCGTGGGTAAGACCGAGCTGTGCAAGGCCTTGGCCGAGTTCCTCTTTGATACCGAAGAGGCCATGGTGCGGATCGATATGTCCGAATTCATGGAGAAACACTCGGTGGCTCGCTTGATCGGTGCGCCACCAGGCTACGTGGGCTACGAGGAGGGCGGTTACCTGACCGAAGCCGTGCGGCGTAAGCCTTACTCGGTGATCCTGCTGGATGAGGTCGAGAAGGCGCATCCGGATGTGTTCAACATCCTGCTGCAAGTGCTGGAAGACGGCCGCCTGACCGACAGTCACGGGCGTACCGTGGATTTCCGTAATACGGTGATCGTGATGACCTCCAACCTGGGCTCGGCGCAGATCCAGGAACTGGTGGGTGATCGTGAAGCGCAACGTGCGGCGGTGATGGATGCGCTGACTTCGCACTTCCGCCCGGAATTCATCAACCGGGTCGACGAAGTGGTGATCTTCGAGCCTCTGGCGCGGGATCAGATCGCGGGCATTACCGAGATCCAGCTGGGTCGTCTGCGCGGCCGTCTGGCAGAGCGCGAGCTGTCCCTGGACCTGAGCCAGGAGGCGTTGGACAAGCTGATCGCGGTGGGTTACGACCCGGTGTATGGCGCACGGCCTTTGAAGCGTGCGATCCAGCGCTGGATCGAGAACCCGCTGGCCCAGTTGATCCTATCGGGCAGCTTCATGCCGGGCACCAGCGTCGAGGCGACCGTGGAAAACGACGAGATCGTCTTCCACTAAGCCCAAAGGGCAAAGCAAAAATGGAAGGCCCCGCATTGCGGGGCCTTTTTTTTCGATAGGGCGTTGAACTGTAAGGCAAAGGCTTGTAAAGTGCGCCCCGCAGCAACGTCAGCCCACGGGTTTCTTCTCCCCAAGAAGAAATCAGAAACAAGCGCAAATCATTGTCTTAAAAGCAATTTAAGGGGTTGACAGGGGTTTTTAAGATTGTAGAATAGCGCGCCTCAGAGACATGAACGTAGCGATACGGGCAAGTCGAAGAGAAGGTAGTAAGCAGCAACGTAGTACTTTGAAATATGTAGTTCCGTGATAGCTCAGTCGGTAGAGCAAATGACTGTTAATCATTGGGTCCCAGGTTCGAGTCCTGGTCACGGAGCCAATTTCAATATCGGGGTATAGCGCAGTCCGGTAGCGCGCCTGCTTTGGGAGCAGGATGTCGGGAGTTCGAATCCCCCTACCCCGACCATATTTGGGTCGTTAGCTCAGTTGGTAGAGCAGTTGGCTTTTAACCAATTGGTCGTAGGTTCGAATCCCACACGACCCACCATTTTTGAGACCAGTTAGCGCTGGAATCGAATCTTAAGATCAGAGGCCAAAAGCACTGATCGAAGAAGGCGACTGAGAGGTCGCCTTTTTTTTACCGGGGTATAGCGCAGTCCGGTAGCGCGCCTGCTTTGGGAGCAGGATGTCAGGAGTTCGAATCCCCTTACCCCGACCATATTAAAAATCCTCGTATCGAAAGATACGGGGATTTTTTTTGTGCGTGCAAAACTCAAGTCCGGTGAAAATCAAATGTGAGAGGGGGCTTGCCCCCGATGGCAGTGTGTCAGTCGAAAAATCAGTGACTGCTTCACCGCAATCGGGGGCAAGCCCCCTCTCACATTTATTGAGTGCCCTCAGGGGCCGAGTTGTCAGTGAAGTTTGAGTCGCGGCTCGGTGCCACGCCCAATCTTGCTCCCCAGCATCAGCATTGCCGTACGGAAGAACCCATACAGCGCCATCTGGTGCATGCGATACAGCGACACATAGAACATCCGCGCCAGCCAGCCTTCCAGCATCACGCTGCCGGTGAGGTTGCCCATCAAGTTACCGACCGCCGAGAACCGCGACAGCGAGATCAACGAGCCGTAGTCGGTATATTTGTAGGAAGGCAGGTCCTTGCCCTCGATACGCAGCTTCAGCGACCTGGCCAGCAACGAGGCCTGCTGGTGAGCCGCCTGGGCCCGTGGCGGCACGTTGCGGTCGGTGCCCGGTTGCGGGCAGGCGGCGCAGTCGCCGAAGGCGAAGATGTTCTCGTCGCGGGTGGTTTGCAGCGTTGGCAAAACCTGCAATTGATTGATGCGGTTGGTTTCCAGGCCATCGATGTCCTTGAGGAAACCCGGCGCGCGAATGCCGGCAGCCCATACCTTGAGGCTGGCCGGGATCACTTGGCCACTGCTGGTGATCAGCGCATCGGCCGTCACTTCGCTGACCGCCGAGTTGGTCAGTACCGTCACCCCAAGCTTTTCCAGGGTTTTATGCACAGGCCCGCCAATACGCTCCGGCAGGGCCGGCAGTACTCGTGGGCCGGCTTCGATCAGGGTGATGTGCATGTTTTCCGGCTTGATACGGTCCAGGCCATAGGCCGCCAGCTCATGGGCGGCGTTATGCAGTTCGGCGGCCAGCTCGACCCCGGTGGCACCGGCGCCGACGATGGCGACGCTGATTTTTTCTACCACGTCAGTCTGCCCGGCATGGGCGCGCAGGTAGTGGTTGAGCAGCTGCTGGTGGAAACGTTCGGCCTGCTTGCGGGTGTCGAGGAACAGGCAGTGCTGCGCCGCACCTTCGGTGCCGAAGTCGTTGGTGGTGCTGCCGACCGCAATCACCAGGCTGTCATAGCCCAGCACGCGCGCGGGCACCAGTTCACGGCCTTCTTCGTCGAGGGTGGCGGCCAGCTGGATCTTCTTCTGTTCACGATCAAGCCCGCTCATGCGCCCCAGTTGGAACTCGAAGTGGTTCCATTTGGCCTGGGCGACATAATTGAGTTCGTCTTCCGAAGAGTTCAGCGAGCCGGCCGCCACTTCGTGCAGCAGTGGCTTCCAGATATGGGTCAGGTTGGCGTCCACCAGCGTGATGCTGGCGGTGCCGCGCTTGCCCAGGGTCTTACCCAGGCGGGTAGCCAACTCCAGGCCGCCGGCGCCGCCGCCGACGATAATAATACGATGGGTCATGGGGATATCTCGCAAGGCTAAAAGAAATCGGAGCAGTTACCCCCGCGAGCGCCAGGCAGCTCATAGCGTCAGGTAACTCAAAAGGCGACTCAGCAAGCCTAGGCCGATTACCACGGCAAGCACCACGCCGAGGAGCAGCCACGGCCGGAAAGGCTTGCGCTCGACTCGGTTCTGGGAGAGTTGCAGGTACTCTTCGACATGCTGTTGGTCATCGGGGTTCAGGCGGCTGGTCATAAAGGCCTCGTCAGGTAGACGTTGCAAAAGGGCGCCACGTTACAGTCCGGGTGGGCTCAGAGGCTGATACCTACGTCGAACACTATGCTGCGGCCCAGGTTGTTGCGCAAGAAATCCGGTGCGTCGGGGTGAGCGAACAGCACCCGTGCAAAGGTCGGCCCCACCAGCGACAGCGAGCGCCAACCCTGGCGCAGGTATTCCGTGGGCGGCGGAAAATGGCTGTTTAGGTCGAGCACTTCGCGCTTGAGGCTGGTGAAGGCGACGATATCCAGCTCGCCCAGGTCCATTCCGCGCTCTTTATAGTTATGCGCCTTCTTGCGCAGCGTGGGCGCCAGACGCAGCAGAAACTCGTGGGCCGGGATGCGCCTCGGCTTGGCTTCGCGCCGTACCAGTTGGCTCAGGGAAAACGCACTGCGCCGACGCAGCAGTTCATCGCGCCATTCGTCATTCAGGCGGCGACCCTCGTCCAGCACGAAAAACACCTCGAAGCTGGCGTCGCGAAACAGCACGTCCGGCGGCTCTTGCCCGGCGGCGTGGAATTCTTCGGCACGGTAGGGCACGTTCAAGCCTTGCAGCAGGCGCTGGCAGACCCAACGCTCACGCTCCCATTTGCGGGCATTGGACAAGAACGCGTTGGCTTGTTCGGCCGCTACGGTGAGCAGGCGCAAGTAATCTGAGTCATCCATAGCTAGCAGCTTAGCGCCCAAACGATGACCGCAGGAAGTACCCCTGTGAAACGTCGGTGTAGACTGATCATCCGACTCTATTCGACCCGGGGAGTATCGCCGTGATCAGTGCCGCCATGTTGGCGCCGACAACCATGAGCATCGGCTGGCTCCTGTACGCGCCGGTGGTACTGTGGGCGATCCTGCGTTCGCCGTGGGTCGAGTTGTTCGCCGACCGGCGCCGCCAGCATTTGCTGTTCGGCACGGTGTTCGCGTTGTTCATGCTGTGGCTGGTGCGGCGGGATTTTGATACCGGCGTGTCTTACCACTTCATCGGTATGACGGCCGTGACCTTGTTGCTGGACTGGCCCCTGGCAATCGTCGGCGGTTTTGCCGCCCAGTTGGGCTTGATGCTGTTGGGGCGCCAGGATCTCGCTGCCCTGGGCGTCAATGGCCTGTTGCTTATCGGGTTACCGGTGCTGGTCACTGAAACCTGCGCGCTGCTGGTCGAGCGTGCCCAACCACGCAATCCCTTCGTGTATATCTTCTGTTCCGGTTTTTTCGCGGCAGCCCTGTCGACGCTCTTGTGCCTGCTGTGTGGGCTGGGGCTGTTGTGGTTCGACGGGCGTTTCGCCATGCCGGAATGGCTGGAGGATTTCGTCGGCTACCTGTGGTTGATCATCTTCCCCGAGGCCTTTATCAACGGCATGGTCATCAGTGCCCTGGTGGTGTTTTGCCCCGAATGGCTGGAGACCTTCAACCGCACGCGCTACCTCTCGGCACCTTGGAAGGATGACGATTCGCAGCGTTGACCTGGATCAAATCCCGCGCCGCCGAGCAGGCCCATGCTCTGCGAAATTTTTCCAGGAGCGCGGATCATGAGTGTGTACGAATGGGCTCGGCAGGAGTTGCGCAGAAGCCAGGATGCGGCACAGGAAATCGGTTTTGACCCAGGCCTGACCTTGCGCGCCATGCTCAGCGCAGTGGTGCAGCAGAGCAAGGGTGTGCGCAGTTTCGAAGACCTGGCCGACGAGCTGCAATACCTTGCAGAGAACCTCGACGACCAGCAGGAATACGCCTTCATGCGCCCTTAGTGGCGCGGCGGCAGGTCTTCGGAAAACAGCTCGTCTTCGGCATCCGGGGCTACGGGAATCTTGTGTTCTTCAGCGGCCCAGGCGCCCAGGTCGATGAGTTTGCAGCGGTCCGAGCAGAACGGCCGGTTGAGGTTGGTCGCTTTCCATTCCACGGGTGCGCCGCAGGTCGGGCAGTCGACGGTCAAGGGTTGGCTCATGATCGGCCTCCACGCAAAGTAAGGTAAAAGTGGTGCAGTCGCTCGACCTCGCTGTGCAGCCAGGCAAGGTCCTGGTCATTGACCAGTACATCATCGGCATGTTTCAGGCGGTCTTCGCGGCTGGATTGGGCCTTGAGGATCGCCTGCACCTGTTGCTCGTTGATGCCGTCGCGCTGCAGGGTACGCTGAATCTGCAGCGATTGCGGCACGTCGATCACCAGGATGCGCTGGGTCATGCTGTACTGGCCGGATTCGATCAGCAGCGGCGACACCAGTATTGCGTAAGGCGATTTTGCGCGTGCCAGGTGGCTGCGGATTTCCTCGCCAATCAAC
Organism: Pseudomonas extremorientalis; assembly: GCF_024584605.1. NCBI lineage: Bacteria > Pseudomonadati > Pseudomonadota > Gammaproteobacteria > Pseudomonadales > Pseudomonadaceae > Pseudomonas > Pseudomonas extremorientalis. The sequence continues at coordinate 956,772 of NZ_CP089519.1, forward strand.
GGGTGCAGCAAGGCTTCGAGCCAGCGCCGCTCTTCGGGTACTTCAAAGATCAGCTTGCGTAATGCGGCGCGGTCCAGCTGGCCGTCCGGCTGCAGTACGCCAGCACCAAAGTGCTCGGCGATGCGCTCCAATGCCGGCCGACCAGGCTCTACTACCCAGCGGGCGGCGTGATCGGCGTCCACCAAGTCGATACCCAGGTCGATAAAGTGTTGGGCCGCCGCGCTTTTGCCGCTGCCGATGCCGCCGGTAAGGCCAAGAATCCAGGGTGTTGCAACATGAGTGGTCATCTGAAACCGACAGACTGCAAATAGAAGTCGCTTATTTGACCACCCCAGAGCAATGCAATCCAGCCGGCAGTCGCCAGATACGGTCCAAAAGGCATCGGTGCCGACGCCAGGGTGTTGCGCAGGCGCATCAGGATCAAGCCGACAAATACCCCGACCAGTGACGCCATCAACAGCGTCATCGGCAGGATCTGCCAGCCACCCCAGGCGCCGAGCAGCGCCAGCAACTTGAAGTCGCCGTGGCCCATGCCGTCCTTGCCGGTGGCCAGCTTGAACAACCAGAACACGCTCCACAGGCTCATGTAGCCAATCACGGCGCCCCACAGGGCGTCGGCCAATGTTGTCAGCAGGCCGAGACTGTTGACGATCAGTCCCAGCCACAGCAGCGGCATTACCAGCACATCCGGCAGCAGTTGATGGTCGGCGTCGATCAGGCTCATCGCCAACAACCCCCAACTCAGCACCATCACCATTCCTGCCTGCCAGCCAACTCCGAAATGCCAGGCCACCCAGGCCGAGATCAAGCTGCACACCAGTTCCGTGAGGGGGTAGCGGATGCTGATCGCCCCTTGGCAATGCGCGCAGCGGCCGCGCAGGAACAGGTAGCTGAGCAGCGGGATATTTTCCCATGGGCGTATGGGATGGTTGCAGTGTGGGCAGCAGGAGTTGGGCTGCATCAGGTTGTAGGTCGGCCCGGCTGGTTCTGCTGGCAAGCCCAGCACTTCATTGGCCTGGGCGCGCCATTCCCGCTCGAGCATTTTCGGCAGGCGCCACACCAGCACGTTGAGAAAACTGCCGACGATCAGCCCCAGCACCGACGCTATCGCAACAAACGCCCAGGGATGCTCGCCCAGCAGCAGGCTCAAAATGCGCTCCCCAGTTGGAATACCGGCAGGTACATGGCAATCACCAGCGCGCCGACGATGCCCCCCAGTATCACCATGATCAGAGGCTCCATCAGGCTAGTGAGGTGATCGACCAGGGTGTCCACATCGGCCTCGTACTGGTTGGCGACCTTCTCCAGCATGCGGTCAAGCGTGCCCGACTCTTCGCCGATGGCCGTCATCTGGATGGCCATGCCGGGAAACAGGCCGCTGACGGCCATGGATTGATTCAGTTGCATGCCAGTGGATACGTCGTGTCGCATATGCTCGATTGCCTGTCTGAACGGCTCAGAACCGGCGGCCCCGGCCACCGAGTCCAGGGCCTGCACCAACGGAACACCGGCGGCGAAGGTAGTGGACAGCGTGCGGGCGTAGCGGGCCACGGCCGATTTTCTCAGCAGTTTGCCTGCCACGGGCACTTTCAACAAACCGGCATCCAGCCACAGCTGGAAAGCCGGTAAGGCATGGTAGGCGTGGCGCAACCCAAAACCCGCGGCAAGCAGGCCCAGTGCCACGCCCCACCAGGCTCGCTGCATGAACTCGGACAAAGCGATCACCTGCAAGGTGAAGCCGGGCAGTTTGCCGTCGACTCCGGCGAACAGGCTTTGGAACTGCGGCACTACGTGGACCAGCAGCACGCCGGTGACCAGGCTGGCGACTATCAGCACGGTGATCGGATAGGTCATGGCTTTTTTGATCCTGGCCTTTAACTGCTCGCTCTTTTCCCTATGAATCGCTACGCGCTCCAGCAAGGTTTCAAGGGCACCGGCCTGTTCGCCGGCCGCCACCAGGTTGCAATACAGCTCATCGAAACAGCGCGGATGCTTGCGCAACGCGTCGGCAAGGCTGGTGCCAGCGGCGATTGACTGTTGCAACCCCTGTAGCAGCTCGCGCAGCGTAGCGTTGTCAAAGCCTTCGCTGATGATGTCGAGGGCTTGCAGCAGAGGAATCCCGGCCTTCAGCAAGGTTGCCAGTTGGCGCGTGAGCTGGGTGATATCCGCTGATTTGATAGATGGCTTGAGGCCCGCTAGAACTGGAGAATGCTTGCGTACAAGCCCTGGGCTGATGCCTTGTCGGCGCAGCTGAGCCTTGACCAGGGCAGGGTTGTGCCCGGTGCTGTGCCCGGACACCCTGCGCCCTTTGCGGTTGATGCCTTCCCAAGCGTAGATCGTTGAAGCGTTGTCCATGTCACCGTTCCGCACAGAGGTCGTTGAAGATGTATAGCTTAGTCAGGTGACGGATTCGGACAGGCGGACGGTGGCGGATAAAATGTCAGAATGTGCGTCCTGTGCGCGATTGACGGCCTGCGGATGAGTACACTGGCGCCGCTGCACAACACGGGGCGCAGGAAGCGCCTTGTCATGAGTTCTATCCTGGAGAGTGAATGTGAGACGTCAAAAAGGTTTTACCCTGATCGAGCTGCTGATTGTCGTTGCAATCATCGGCATTTTGGCCACCATTGGCCTGCCCATGTACACCACGCACCAGGCCAAGGCCAAATTCACTGCAGGCCTGGCTGAAATCACCGCGTTGAAGCCCGGGTTTGAAGACACCCTCAACCAGGGCACAGTGCCGACCTTGGCATTGATCGGCGGCACTAGCCCCACGGCCAATTGCACGATCAACGTGACAGGGGATGTGGCTACCGGCGCGGGCACCATCAGTTGCGAAATACTCGACGCCCCTGCGCCGGTGTTGGGCAAGACCATCAGCCTGACGCGCAACGCCACCACCGGTTGGAAATGCAGTACCACCGCTGAAGCGAAATATGTTGCCAAGGGCTGCGGCGCCGACGGGGCATAGTTGCTGAACCATCCACAGGGAAGTTGAGGCGGCCGATGGCTTTATCTATACAGCAGCGTGGCAGTGTTTTCCTGGTGACAGTGGTTTGCCTGCTGGTGGTCGGAATATGTGCACCCTTCAGTGGGCATGATTTGCAGCGAGCTATGCAGATTGCCATAGGGGCGTGTGCGGTGCTGTATGGGTTGTCCATCGTCCCTGTCGGCCAGTTGTTGGACAGGCCAACCGCCCTGGGCCTGATACTGATTATCGTGCTTGGCCTGGTGTCATCCATGCTGGCCCATCAGCCGCTCTGGGCACTTGCCGAAATGGCGCTGTTTGTCAGTTGCGGGTCGATTGCCGTGGCGTTTGCCTTGCTGCGTCGCCAGGGCGGTGAGCCTTTGGATCGCGCCTTGGTCATGGTGGTGGTGCTGCTGTGTTTGATCAAGTCGATTCAATACCTGTATGCAGGCACACTTGTGTTTATCAGCGCTGAACGTGCGCTGGACCCTGACCTGCTGCTGTCCGGCTTTTCCAACAAGCGCTTCTACGGCCAGTTTCAGACGTTCACGCTGCCGCTGTTGGCGCTTCCTTTGTTGATCCCTGTGATCTCGCGTCCGCTCAAGGGGGCGGTGTTCGCGTTGCTGTGCGTGTGGTGGATGATTGCGATCGCCGGTGGTACGCGCGGTACCTGGCTTGGCATGTGTGTGGCCGCAGGTGTGCTGGCGGTACTTGGCGCCTCGGGGCGACGATGGCTGGGTTGGCAACTGGCCGCGATGTTTGGCGGGCTGCTGCTGTACTGGCTGGTGTTTACGGTAGTGGCGGATTACCTGGGGGTCGAGGTCTCCAAGAGCGCCAGTGACCGCCTCACCACCTCCCTGTCGGGCCGCGGTCCGATCTGGTGGCAGGCTTGGCATATGATCGTGGAGTGTCCATGGTTGGGCTTCGGACCGATGCATTTTGCCGATATTGCCAATGAAATCGCCGCTCATCCGCACCAGGCCATCCTGCAATGGGCGAGTGAATGGGGTGTGCCATCGGCCTTGTGCGTGGTGGCTCTGGCGTGGCGAGGCGGCTGGGCGACGTTCAGCGTGTTGCGTGAACGAGCGCTTTCCAACACTCGTGCTGATCTGTTGCGGCTATGCCTGTTTGCGGCCTTGGTAGGGGCGTTGGTGCAGTCCATGGTCGACGGCGTGATGGTGATGCCCAATTCCCAGGTCTGGCTGGCGCTGGTGGTGGGCTGGCTGATGGCGTTGCATGTGTGGAAAACCCCGGGAACCGCCGCGTTGCCACTGGCCTGGGCAGCCTGGAAAGTGCTGAGTGTGCTGGCCGTCGGTCTGCTGGTTTTTATCGCAGCTCGCGATGTGCCTCACATCAAGCAAGCCCAGCAGCAGTACCTGGGCACTCATGTCGACCTGCTGCAACCCCGTTTCTGGGCCCAGGGCGTGATTGCGCGCTGAAGGCCGCAAGTTGCCGGACTCCCAATGCAGTGCTAGCTTTAGCCCACCGCCCGTGTAGCTCAGTCGGTAGAGCAGCGCACTCGTAACGCGAAGGTCGCAGGTTCGATTCCTGTCTCGGGCAAAAAGGCACCATGGCAACACCGTTTTCAGATGATCCCAGAATGGTTCTGAAGGCCAGACGAGCCGGCATTTGAGCCTGCTCTTTTGTATCTGCGCAACCTTGATGACCCAGATGCATCCCCATTCCTCGATCTAAGAGAACAACATGACCACGACTGAAATGACCCAGGAAGTTCGGCATCAAGCAGCCCTCGAAAAATACCTCGAGGAATCGCCGCAGCTTAAAGAAGAGATCAAGGACCTGAGCGCCGATGATCAGCGCGACCAGATCCAGTGGGCATTCGAGGATGAAGCCGAGAGCCAGGGCTATCAGCCTTGGGAGCTGACCCTCAAGTACACCTCGACACCGGAAGAATTCGAAGCGGCACGACTGGCCTTGCACAAAGAGGCGGCCGAAGTGCTGGGTGTCGAATGGGAAGAATACTGCGAGATGAATGACCTTGTAGTCTGAAGTGTGTAGTGAGCGGGCTGCCCCCGCTCACTACCGCTTGCAACGGTCTAGATACTCAGGCGCATCGACAAATCCACCGCCTTCACATCCTTGGTCATCGCGCCAATCGAGATGTAGTCCACCCCTGTCTCCGCGATGGGCAACAGGGTGTCTTCATTGATCCCGCCGCTGGCTTCCAGCTTGGCCTGGCCGCCGTTCAGGCGCACGGCTTCACGCATGTCTTCCAGGCTCAATTCATCCAGCATGATGATGTCCGCACCTGCGGCCAGGGCTTCGCGCAGTTCATCCAGGCTTTCGACTTCGATTTCCACCGGCTTGCCGGGTGCGATCCGGTGTGCGGCCGCAATCGCCTGGGCAATGCCGCCGCTGGCCGCGATATGGTTTTCCTTGATCAAAAAAGCGTCATACAAACCAATGCGGTGGTTGTGGCAGCCGCCGCAGGTCACTGCGTATTTCTGCGCCAGTCGCAGGCCCGGCAGGGTTTTGCGGGTATCCAGCAGCTTGACCTGGGTGCTGGAAACAAAATCCGCCAGAAATTGGGCACGCGTGGCGACGCCGGACAGCAGTTGCAGGAAATTCAGTGCGCAGCGTTCGCCGCTGAGCAGTGAGCGCGCCGGGCCTTCAAGGTGGAACAGAACCTGGTTGGGGCTGACGCGTTCGCCATCGGCCACCTGCCAATGCACGGCTACCCGTGGGTCCAGCTGGCGGAACACCGCATCCACCCAGGCGGTGCCGGCGATCACTGCGGCATCGCGGGTGATGATGGTGGCCGTGGCCAGCCGTTCGGCCGGGATCAACTGCGCAGTGATGTCGCCGCTGCCGATGTCTTCCAGCAGTGCGCGGCGCACGTTGGCTTCGATTTCGGCGGTGAGGTCGGCAAGACGGAGATTCGGCATAACAGGCTCCACAGACAAAGTGCCCCGATTATAGGGGCAGTGCGCGTCTGAACCCAGCGACCTGCTCATTTACCGCCAAATGACAGAGTGTGCTGGCGCAACCCCCCTTGTTTGCAAGATAATCTCGCGCCTTGCAATTGGCGTCATAGCTTTGACGTCTCGCCCAATACCGCCGTTTCAGGAGGCCAGGATGCACAATGACGGAAAGGTGGTGCCAATCAAGAAGGCGCATGCCACGCCATCGCCGCTCGCCCGACTGCCGGTGGTGTTGCTGCAGGTTCGCGACAAGGCGGCGCAACAGTTGCAGCAAGGGTTGCAGGAGCTGTTCGATAACGCCGACGACACACTGTTCGAAATGGCCGACAAGGCGCGCAACAACCTCGATCACCATATTTTCTTTGAAGCCATGCGTGATCTGCGCCTCAAGCGCAAGAATTTCGAACGTGTGTTCATGGAGCGTCTTTTCGACGCCTTTGCCAGTCTGGGCCAGGCAGGGCGGGGCGAGCTGCAACTGGTGCCGGTGGTTTCCTACGACGGCGTGCCGGGTTCGACCAGGGACGACCTGGAAAAAGCCGTGGCGCTTGAAGCCATGTTGGGTCGGGTGCGCCACCGTGACGGCCTGGCTCTTGCGCAACTTACGGCACGCTTGAGCGCTTTACTGGGCAACCGTCTGGATGATCGTGAGAACCCGCTGGGGCCGGCGCTGCTGTGTGAGTTTTTCCTGCGGGCGGGGCGCAGCCTGGGCGTGGAGATCCGCGTCAAACTGGTCATGCTCAAGCTCTTTGAAAAATACGTGCTCAGTGACGCCGACCAGCTATACGGTGAAGCCAATCAACTGCTGGTCGCAACCGGCGTCTTGCCTGAACTCAAGGCCGTACCGTCACGGCGCATCGATGGGCGTGCGGCACCCGAGCATCCGCGCGAAGCAACCCCGCCAGTCGCCGACCGGTCCGGTGACGAAAATGGCCAGGAAGCCTTCGCCGCGCTTCAGCCATTGCTGACAGCGGTGCGTGGCAGTGTGGCGCCGACGCTTGAGGCCAGCGCCGAGCCGTTGCCCATTTCCACCCAGGACCTGCTGCGCCTGCTCTCCCATTTGCAGCAGTACGTGCCGGAGCCTGAGTCGGAGGACGATTTCGACCTGCGCAGCCAGCTTGAACAATTGCTCACCCGTATCAGCGTCAAGAGTGGTAAGTCGCGGGTGGTGGAGGACGCAGACGAAGACGTGATCAATCTGGTTGCGCTGCTGTTTGAGTTCATCCTCAATGACCGTACCGTGCCCGATGCCTTCAAGGCCCTGATCGGCCGCTTGCAGATCCCGCTGCTGAAAGTGGCGTTGCTGGACAAGAGTTTTTTCAGTCGCGCCAGCCATCCGGCGCGGCGCCTGCTCAATGAAGTCGCGACCGTCGCCATGGGCTGCAGCCCGTGTGATAGCCAGGCATGCGACCCTCTCTACCTGCGCATCGAGCAAGTGGTGCAGCGCCTGCTCAACGAATTTGTCGAAGATCCGGCGATTTTTTCTCAATTGCTCGCCGAGTTCAGCGCGTTTGCCGCCGATGAACGCCGGCGCAGCGACTTGCTCGAACAGCACACCCGCGATGCCGAAGCCGGGCGTGTGCGCACTGAAGCCGCCCGCCAGCGTGTGGCTGATGTGCTGAATAAACGGCTGTTGGGCAAGGTCCTGCCGCGTCCTGTGGTGCAGTTCCTGCAACAGGCCTGGAGCCAGGTGTTGCTGCTGGCGAGCCTCAAGCACGGCGAGCAGTCAGTGCAATGGCAAGCTGGGCTGCGCACCATGGACGAGTTGATCTGGAGCGTCGGCCTGCAGCAGGACACCGAGGCCGGGCGACGTTTGCTGGAACAACTGCCGGGGTTGCTCAAGGCCTTGCGCGACGGTTTGACCAGCGCGGCGTTTGACCCCTTCAGCACCCGAGAATTCTTTGTGCGCTTGCAGGCGTTGCATATCCAGGCACCTGAAGGCGTTGATGAGCTGATCGAGGTGCGTGAGCCATTTGTGCTGAGTACGGCGTCACCCGACCCGGTCACCGAGCTGCCGGGTAACGATCCTGACCTGTACAAGGCTCTCCAACTCAAGGTGGGCGACTGGGTACTCTTCCAGGAAGGCCAGGCCAGCACGCTGCGCTGCAAGCTGACAGCGATCATGGCGCCGGCCAACACTTATGTGTTCATCAGCCGCACGGGGCTCAAGGTGTTGGAAAAGAGCGCGGGCCAACTGGCAATGGCGTTCAAGCGTGGTGCACTGCACACGCTGGAAGACGGGCCCCTGTTCGAGCGCGCCCTGACTGCTGTGGTGGACAAGCTGCGTCAACTCAATCGCGGCAAGTGATCGCAACCGGAGGGTCTAACGCGGCATACTGGTCACACTTTGTATCGTTCAAGGAACCTGTATGCAGTTGGACCCCACCAGCGGTTGGTGCCAGGGCATCCGTCATTGCCCGTCGCCCAACTTCAACGAGCGCCCCGCCGGCGAAATCTCACTGTTGGTGGTGCATAACATCAGCCTGCCACCGGCGCAGTTCGCCACCGGCAAAGTGCAGGAATTTTTCCAGAACCGCCTGGATGTCACGGAACATCCCTACTTTGAAGGGATTGCCGACCTACGGGTATCAGCGCATTTTCTGATTGAGCGTGATGGCGCCGTGACGCAGTTTGTATCCTGCATCCACCGTGCCTGGCATGCCGGGGTGTCGTATTTCGAGGGGCGGGACACCTGCAATGATTTTTCCCTGGGGATAGAGCTGGAGGGCACGGATGATCTGCCGTTCACCGACGCTCAATATGCCGCACTGATCGACCTGACCCGCCAGTTGCTGGTGGCTTACCCAGGCATCACCCCCGAGCGCATTTGTGGTCACAGCGATATCGCTCCGGGACGCAAGACCGATCCCGGCCCCGCTTTTGATTGGACGCGCTTTCGCAGCGCCCTGCAGGATGGAGGACACGCACGATGAGTTTCCTGGTGTTGGTGCTGGCTGTATGGATCGAGAAGTTTTCGGCCCTGCGCCAGCGGTTGCAGCGAGATGGTGGTTGGTTGCGCGAACTGGCCAATCTGGAATCGAGCCCGCGCATGGGCAAGCAGCCCTGGCTGATTCTGGCGTTGCTGGTGTTGTTGCCGGTGGCCTTGCTGGCGCTGTTGCTGCTGGTGCTGGAGCCGGTGGCGTACGGGCTGCTGGCGCTACCGGTGCACCTGTTGGTGGTGATCTACAGCCTGGGTCGTGGTGACTTGCTCGCCGGGCTTGGTCCGTTCCGCGATGCCTGGCGACGGGGTGACCTGCAGGCCGCCGAGCATGTGGCCGAACGTGACCTGAGCCTGAGCGCCGACAGTGGCGAGCAATTGCTCGAACGCGTCCAGGGTCATCTGTTATGGCAGGCCTACCAGAGTTTTTTCGCGGTGATTTTCTGGTACTTCCTGCTGGGCCCGGTTGCCGCACTGGCTTATCGGCTGCTCGCACTGGCCAGTGAACACAGCAAAAACCCTTTGGTAGCCGAGCGGGCCGGGCAACTGCGCCACGCGTTCGATTGGCTGCCGGTACGCCTGCTGGCCGCCAGCTTTGCCCTGGTCGGAAATTTCGTTGCGGTCAGCCGTGTGATGCTCCATGAACTGCTGAGCTGGGACATCAGCGCCGCCCAACTGGTGGAAAAAGTCGGCCTGGTCGCCGCCGAAATCCCACCCCCTGCGGTCGGTCCCGATGGCATCAACAGCCTGGACCGACTCTGGGAACTGCTGCTACGCGCAGCGGTGCTGTGGTACGCCGGCTTCGCCATCTGGACCGTCCTACCCTGACCCTGTAGAAGCCGGCTCGCCGTAGTGAGCAGTCTCGCCTGTGGCGAGCGGGCTTGCTTGTGGCGAGCGGGCTTGCCCCGCGCTGGGCTGCGAAGCAGCCCCACCAACCATTAACCTTAAGTTACAAAACTCCCTCTCAAATTGAGCTATACAGATGCTGGCTAACTGCCGCCCTGCACCTCAATAAAAATAAAAGAAAGGGAGTTCACCTGTGAAGAGCTTGCTCTATCCCGCCGTCGCCTTGATGAATCGCCTGAGCTTCGGCATGAAGTTCAGCCTGATCAGCGTGTTGTTCCTGCTACCGATGCTGGCAACCAACTATTACTTGGTGCGTGAGTCATGGCGTGAATTCCAGGGCACTCGCGTCGAACTGCAAAGCCTTGATTTACTTGGCAGCAGCCTGGCCCTGCGCCGCGACCTGGAAACCCTCAACAACCAGGTACAGATCAACGCCACCCTCGGCCAGTCCGGCAAGGCCGGCGATCTTGACGGCAAGATCAGCGCCCTGGAACAAAGTGTGCTCAACCGCCTGCAAGGCCTCAACGCTATGGCCACCGAGCCCGAGCAGATTGCGGCTTTCAATGCCAAGCGCGACGAGTTGATTTCGGCCTTCAAGACCCAGCAACAGGAAACGTCGCTGCTGAGCAAAAGTGCATTGATCGGCAAGTTGCTCAACAAGGCGCAGATGCTCAGCCAGATCGTCGCCAGCCAATCCGGGCTCAGCCGAGACGCCCAGAGTGACCTGCGCCAACTCAGCGAGCTGATCACCAGCGTCACCCCGCAAGTCACCCAGGCCCTGGGCGAAGGCCGGGCGATGGGCGCGTATTCCCTGGGCCAGGGTTTTCTCAATTCTTCGTCAAGCACACGGTTTGACGAGCTTTTGCAGCAACTGGAAAAACTCCAGGCCGAATATGGCCTGAAGTTGCAGGATGCCCTGGGCTCCAGTACCGCAGCCCACGCGGCACTCGACAACCTCGCCACGGCCAGCAACGCCAGCCTCAAGCATGGCAGCGAGTTGTTTGAAGAGCAGGTGGTGATGGCCGAAACCCTCGACGCACCCTGGCAGGGCTTCTACGACGGCGTCAGCCAGTTGATGGCCCAGACCTATCAGCTGGATGACGCCACCCTGGCGTTCCTCGGACAGCAGTTGGAGCAACGCCTGGCGCAAAACCGCACGCACATGGTGGTGCTCGTGTCGGCCCTGAGCGCCGTGTTCTTGCTGATCTTCTATTTGTACGCCGGTTTCTACGCGTCCACCCGCACCACGCTGCGGCGCCTGGGGGCGATGATGGACAAGGTGGCGGCCGGCGACATGACCGTCACTTTTGTTGCGCATAGTCGCGATGAGTTGGGCGACCTGGGCCAGGTGTTCAACGGCACCGTGGCGAAGATCCACGACCTGATCGAGCGCGTCGGGCACACCGTCAGCCAGGTCGAGCTCCAGGCCGGCCAGGTGGAAACGATCTCGGCTCAAAGCAACCAGGCGGTGTCCGGGCAGCGTAGCCAGATCGAGCAGGTGGCAACGGCCATGAACCAGATGTCGTCCACTGCCCAGGAAGTCGCGCGCAGCGCGGCGGCGGCAGTCAGCAGTGCCCACAGTGTCAACGACGAAACCGTCAGCGGCCGTGGCCTGGTGCAATCCCAGCAGGGCAGCATCGCGCGGCTGGCCTCGGAGATCGATGAGTCGGTACGGGTGATCAACCAGTTGGCCACTGACAGCCAGTCCATCAGCAGCGTACTGGAGGTGATCAAAAGCATTGCCGAGCAAACCAACCTGCTGGCACTCAATGCGGCCATCGAAGCCGCGCGGGCCGGTGAACAGGGGCGTGGTTTTGCAGTGGTGGCCGACGAGGTGCGCACCCTGGCCCGGCGCACTCAGCATTCCACTGAAGAAATCGAACAGATGATCAGCCGCCTGCACAGCGGTGTGGCAGCCGCCGTGAAAACCATGGGCACCAGCCATTCCATGGCCAGTGGCACGGTCGGGCAGTCGGAAAAGGTCCAGCAGGCATTGGAAAATATTCTTGGCGCCGTGGGTATGATCGTCGACCAGAACCAGCAGATTGCCGCCGCCGTGGAGCAACAGACCGCCGTCGCCCACGACATTGACCAGAACATCGTCGAAATCAACCGCGCCGGCGAGCATGCGGCCCAGGGCGCACACCAGACCGAAGCGGCGAGCCGGCAGCTATCGATGCAGGTGATTGAGTTGAAGCAATTGATCGGTGCGTTTCGAGTGTAGGAAATGTAGGTAGGGCGTATTGCTTGCCGGTGTAGCGCTTGTCCTGATTTCCGTGGGTGTCTTTTCTGGCTGGGTGAATGGGTGAGAATTTGTTTCAGACAAATTCAAGTTCAGGGAGCACGGCGATGACCATTGCGGTCGGCATCAAAGGGCATTGCGCCCATTGTGATATCAGGTTTGAACTCAAGCCTTGGCAGTTGAATGCCATCGCCATCGAAGAGCCGTTCGATTGCCCGTATTGCCAGCAATTCCTGCAGTTGAGTTGCCCTCGGCAATTGCGGGCGTTCAAGTTGTTGGGGCATTGGGCGCTGGTGCAGCCGAGCATGGCGGTGTTCACCTGCATGGTGCTGATCGTGGCACTGGTCGCCGAATGGGTGGGGTTGATCACAGTAGTCGGGCAGTTCAACGTGTCACTGGTGGTGCTGCTGGTGCATTTCCTGGCGCTGCGCTATGCCCGTTACCGGCAGCGGATCACGTTGGATCTGCAAGTGGTCGCGCCAGTCTTACCAATTGAACAGCTGGCACGCATTGCGTGTGCTCGCCTCAGCCAACGATAGCGGGCTGATTCCCATGCGCTCGGCCAGGGCGGTGCAGATGGCCGGCAGGTGTTCGGGGCTGTTGCGTTGGCCCGGGAACATGGCCGGCGCCATATCGGGTGAGTCGGTTTCCAGCACCACCGCGTCCAGCGGCAGTTGCGCCAGCACCTTGTGCATGCGCAAGGCCTGGGGCCAGGTGGGGGCGCCGCCCAACCCCAATTTGAAGCCGAGCTTGATGTACTCGCGAGCCTCTTCGTGGCTGCCGGCAAACGCGTGGATGATGCCGCCGCGGGGCAGGCGGATGCGCTTGAGGGTGGCGATCACGGCGGCGTGGCTGCGACGCACGTGCAGCAGCGCCGGCAGTTGGACGTCCACGGCCAGTTTGAGTTGGGCTTCAAACAGGCTTTGCTGGCGTTCGCGGTCCAGTTGTTCGAGGAAGTAATCCAGGCCTATTTCCCCCACGGCGCACAGTTGCCGATGGCCGTGCAGGCGCATCAACCAATCGCCCAACGCCGTCAGGTCAGATGGGCGATGATCGTCGAGGTACACCGGGTGCAGGCCAAAGGCGGCGAACAAACCTTCGTCCGCTTGCACCAGGTCCCACACTCTTTGCCAATTCTGCTGATACACCCCCAACACCACCATGCGCCGCACGCCCAATGCTCGGCTGTGGGCGAGGACTTCCCGGCGATCACTGTCGAAATCCGGGAAGTCCAGGTGTGTATGGGTGTCGATCAGCTCCACGCTCAAGCCTCGTGAATACGCTGCTTGAACGTCCGGCCGATGGCATGCACGCCGGGTTGATACTGTTCTTCTTCGATCGCCGCCAGGGCCAGGCGCAGGGCGGTATCGGCGATCAGTTGGTGCTGCTGGGCCATGGCGTTGACCGGCAGCGGCAGGAAGTCCAGCAACTGGGTATCACCAAAGGTTCCCAGGCGCAGCGGGCGCGACTTGAGCGGGAAGTCATGCAGTGCGTCGAACACGCCTTGCAGCAGCACGTAGGACGTGGTCACCAGCGCGTCAGGCAAATGCCCCAGTCGCTGTAGAAGTTGCTCCATCAGCTGTCGGCCGCAATCGCGACTGAAGGCTTCTGCGTGTTCGACGATCACCTCGCCGGTGAACCCGGCAAGGGCTTCGCGGAAACCAGCGGCACGTTCGTGGCTGATGCTCAGCTCGGGTCGTGCGCCGATCAGCACGATCTGCTTGGGCAACGGTTGCAGCAGGCTGCTGGTCAATTGCTCGCACGCCTGGCGGTCGTCGCTGACCACCGAACAGAACTGATCCGCACCCATCACCCGGTCGATGGCAATCACCGGCAACCCCTTGGCTTGCAGCTCGCGATAACTGTCATCGCTGGCCGGCAGGCAACTGGCGACGAACAGCGCATCACAACGCCGCGCGCGGAACAGTTGCAGCAACTGGCGTTCGCTGTCGGCGTCATCGTCGGAGCTGGCGATCAGCAACTGATAGCCCCGCGCCCGTGCACCTTGCTCCAGGAGCTTGGCGATGCGTGCGTAACTGGGGTTTTCCAGGTCGGGCAGGATGAAACCCAGGGTGCGCGTGTGCCGACTGCGCAGCCCGGCGGCCTGTGGGTTAGGAGTAAAGCCATGGGCTTCGACGACAGCCCGCACCCGTTCGACGGTGGCGTTGCTGATGCGTTGCTGTTCGGCCTTGCCGTTGATGACGTAGCTGGCGGTGGTCACGGACACACCGGCCAGACGGGCGATATCACTGAGTTTCAAACCGGGATTTCCTTGTTTTCTGGAGCTTGCCCCGACATTTTGTCCAATCGTAACCGATTCCAGCACTCGACTAATGTCTCAGCTCAAGTGCCGAGTGGTTGTTCAAGGATGCGCAATTAACGCGTAATCTGCCATAAATTCTAGATTAAACGTTTCAGCCAGCGTATTTTTACGACGTTCGCGACTGAGTAGCTACTGCCAACTGACTGCTCAGTCAGCTATTGATGCACACCCATTACACTGTTTGTTTAAAACAATACCTAGTGCGGTCATCGCACTAACTAGGAGAACGGCATGCTTGAGCTCACTGTAGAGCAGATTTCCATGGGCCAGGTGGCTGTGGATAAATCTGCTGCCTTGCACCTGCTCGCTGACAAACTGGTGGCTGATGGCCTGGTCGCCGAGGGTTATCTCAGTGGCTTGCAGGCCCGTGAAGCCCAGGGCTCGACCTTTCTCGGCCAAGGTATTGCCATCCCCCACGGCACCCCCGAAACCCGCGACCAGGTGTTCTCTACCGGCGTGCGCCTGCTGCAGTTCCCCGAAGGGGTGGACTGGGGCGACGGCCAGATCGTGTACCTGGCCATTGGCATTGCCGCCAAATCTGACGAACACCTGCGCCTGTTGCAACTGCTCACCCGTGCCCTTGGCGAAACCGACCTGGGCCAGGCATTGCGCCGTGCCGGAAGCGCCGAAGTCCTGCTGAAACTGCTGCAAGGCGCACCGCAGGAACTGGCGCTGGATGCGCAGATGATCAGCCTGGGTGTGTCCGCCGACGACTTCGAAGAGTTGGTCTGGCGCGGCGCACGCCTGTTGCGCCAGGCCGATTGTGTGAGCAATGGTTTCGCCGCCGTGTTGCAGCAGGTTGACGCGCTGCCCCTGGGCGATGGCCTGTGGTGGTTGCACAGTGAACAGACCGTCAAGCGCCCGGGCCTGGCGTTTGTCACCCCGGACAAGCCCATGCGTTACCTCGGCCAGCCGCTCCATGGCCTGTTCTGTCTGGCCAGCCTCGGTGAAGCCCACCAAGCGCTGTTGGAGCGCCTGTGCGCCTTGCTCATCGAAGGTCGCGGCCAGGAACTGGGCCGCGCCACCAGCAGCCGTGCCGTGCTCGAAGTGCTTGGCGGCGAACTGCCTCCGGACTGGCCCAGCGCCCGCGTCACCCTGGCCAACGCCCATGGCCTGCATGCACGTCCGGCGAAGATCCTCGCGCAGTTGGCGAAAAGTTTTGAAGCCGACATCCGCGTGCGCATCGTTGACGGTCCGGTCGGCGCCGTGTCGGTGAAAAGCCTGAGCAAGCTGTTGAGCCTCGGCGCGCGGCGTGGCCAGGTGCTGGAGTTTGTCGCCGAGCCGACGATTGCCGGCGATGCGCTGCCCGCGTTGCTCGCCGCTGTGGAGGAAGGCCTCGGTGAAGAGGTCGAGCCGCTACCGACGGTCAGCGTCCAACCGGCAGCCCTGGATATCGAGCCGGTTGTCAATGCGCCGACCAGCGGCAGCCAGGTCCAGGCCATTGCCGCCGCACCGGGCATCGCTATTGGCCCCGCGCATATCCAGGTTCAGCAAACGTTCGATTACCCCCTGCGCGGCGAATCCTCCGCTATTGAGCGCCAGCGCCTGCACAGTGCCCTGGGCGAAGTGCGCCGCGACATCCAGGGCCTGATCGAGCGCAACCCTTCCAAGGCGATCCGCGAGATTTTCATCACCCACCAGGAAATGCTCGACGACCCGGAACTCACCGACGAAGTCGACACCCGCCTCAAGCAAGGCGAGAGCGCCGAAGCCGCGTGGATGAGTGTGATCGAAGCGGCCGCCAGGCAGCAGGAATCGTTGCAGGACGCCTTGCTCGCCGAGCGCGCCGCCGACCTGCGTGATATCGGCCGCCGTGTATTGGCGCAACTGTGCGGCGTCGAAACCGCCCAGGAGCCGAGCGAACCCTACATTCTGGTGATGGACGAGGTCGGTCCGTCGGACGTGGCGCGTCTTGATCCCGCGCGCGTCGCCGGCATCCTCACCGCCCGAGGCGGCGCGACGGCCCACAGCGCCATCGTCGCCCGTGCCCTCGGTATCCCGGCGCTGGTCGGCGCCGGCCCGGCGGTGTTGCTGCTGGCCTCCGGCACCCCCTTGCTGCTGGATGGCCAGCGCGGTCGCCTGCATGTCGACCCCGACGCCGCCACCCTGCAACGCGCCACGGTCGAGCGCGACACCCGCGAACAACGCCTGCAAGCCGCTTCGGCGCAACGCCATGAACCGGCGCTGACCCGCGACGGCCATGCCGTGGAAGTGTTCGCCAATATCGGCGAAAGCGCTGGGGTTGCCGGCGCGGTGGAACAGGGCGCCGAAGGGATCGGCCTACTGCGCACCGAACTGATTTTCATGGCCCACCCGCAGGCGCCGGACGAAGCCACCCAGGAGGCCGAATACCGCCGCGTGCTCGACGGTCTTGGCGGTCGCCCGCTGGTGGTGCGTACTCTCGATGTGGGCGGCGACAAACCGTTGCCGTATTGGCCGATTGCCGAGGAAGAAAACCCCTTCCTTGGCGTGCGCGGCATCCGTCTCACCCTGCAACGCCCGCAGATCATGGAAGCACAATTGCGCGCGCTGTTACGGTCCGCCGATAGCCGCCCGCTGCGCATCATGTTCCCCATGGTCGGCAGCGTCGACGAATGGCGTGCCGCCCGTGATATGACCGAGCGCCTGCGCCTGGAAATCCCGGTGGCGGACCTGCAACTGGGGATCATGATCGAAGTGCCGTCGGCGGCCTTGCTCGCGCCGGTGCTGGCCAAGGAAGTGGATTTCTTCAGCGTCGGCACCAACGACCTGACCCAGTACACCCTGGCCATCGACCGTGGTCACCCCACCTTGTCCGCCCAGGCCGATGGCCTGCACCCGGCGGTGCTGCAACTGATCGACATCACCGTGCGCGCCGCCCATGCCCATGACAAATGGGTGGGGGTGTGCGGCGAGCTGGCGGCGGACCCGCTGGCGGTGCCGGTGCTGATCGGCCTGGGTGTGGATGAGTTGAGCGTGTCGGCCCGCAGCATTCCGGAAGTGAAGGCGCGGGTGCGTGAATTCAGTCTGAGCGAGGCCCAGGGCCTGGCGCAACAAGCACTGGCGGTGGGTTCGCCCGCCGAAGTGCGTGCCCTAGTGGAGGCCGTGTAGATGGCAAGGATTCTGACCCTGACGCTGAACCCGGCGTTGGACCTGACGGTGCGCCTGGCGCACCTGGAACCGGGTGAAGTGAACCGCAGCGAAACCCTGCTGACCCATGCCGCCGGCAAGGGTGTGAATGTGGCGCAGGTGCTGGCGGATTTGGGCCATCAGGTGAGCGTGGGCGGTTTCCTCGGCGAGGCGAACCCCCAGGCCTTCGAGGCACTGATCGCCCGCCGTGGGTTTGGTGACGCGTTCATTCGCGTGCCGGGCGAAACCCGCAGCAATATCAAGATTGCCGAACAGCAAGGCCGTGTCACCGATATCAATGCGCCGGGGCCGGTGGTCAGTGACGCGGCGCAAGCTGCGCTGCTCAAGCGCATCGCCGATATCGGTGCGCAATTCGATGCGGTGGTGGTGGCCGGCAGCCTGCCGCGTGGCATCAGCCCGCAGTGGTTCCAGGGGCTGTTGGCGCAACTGAAAAACCTCGGGTTGAAAGTCGCCCTGGACACCAGCGGCGAAGCGCTGCGCGCCGGTTTGAAAGCGGGGCCGTGGATGGTCAAGCCCAACACTGAAGAACTGGCCGATGCCCTGGGGCATGCCCCGGATGCAATCAGCCAACTGCATCGGCAAGGCGTGGAACATGTGGTGGTTTCCGATGGCGCTGCCGGCGTCACTTGGTACCGCCCAGGCGCGGCGCTGCAGGCCACGCCGCCAAAGGTGACGGTGGCCAGTACCGTCGGGGCCGGTGACTCGCTGCTGGCCGGCATGCTGCACGGCCTGCTCAGCGGCGATACCCCGGAACAGACCCTGCGCCGCGCCACGGCAATTGCCGCCATGGCCGTGACGCAGATCGGTTTTGGCATCAGCGATGACGCGCAGTTGGCGCGCCTCGAAAGCGGCGTCCACGTGCGCACGCTGACAGAACAATAAGAGGGTTTGTGATGAAGTTAGCCATTGTTACTGCCTGCCCGAACGGCATGGTCACCAGTGTGCTGTGCGCCCGCTTGTTGGACGCCGCCGCGCAGCGCCAGGGCTGGAGTACCAGCGTTGAAGTGGTGGATGTGCAGCGCCCGGAGCGCCAATTGTCCCAGTCGGTCATCGACGACGCCGAATGGGTGTTGCTGGTCAGCAGCACCCCGGTGGATATGCAGCGCTTTGTCGGCAAGCGCGTGTTCCAGAGCACACCGGCCCAGGCGTTGGCGGATGTCGACGCCGTATTGCGTCGTGGCGCCGAAGAGGCGCAGGTGTATGTCGCTGCTGAAGCCCCGGCCAGGAACGCGCCGCGCATCGTTGCGATCACCGCCTGCCCGACCGGCGTCGCCCACACCTTCATGGCTGCCGAAGCCTTGCAGCAGACGGCCAAGCGCCTGGGTTATGACTTGCAGGTCGAAACCCAGGGCTCGGTTGGTGCCCGTACGCCATTGAGCGCCGAAGCAATCGCCAATGCCGATGTGGTGTTGTTGGCCGCCGATATCGAAGTCGCCACCGAGCGCTTCGCCGGCAAGAAGATCTACCGGTGCGGCACCGGTATTGCGCTCAAGCAGTCCGAAGCCACCCTCAACAAGGCCCTTGCCGAAGGTGCGGTGGAAAGCGCGGCCAGCGGCGCGGTGGCCAAGCCGGAAAAAACCGGCGTGTACAAACACCTGCTCACCGGTGTGTCGTTCATGTTGCCGATGGTGGTGGCAGGCGGGTTGTTGATCGCCTTGTCGTTCGTGTTCGGCATTCACGCCTTTGAACAGGAAGGCACCCTGGCGGCTGCGCTGAAAACCGTCGGCGACCGCGCCTTCATGCTGATGGTGCCGCTGCTGGCGGGCTACATCGCCTACTCGATTGCCGACCGTCCGGGCATCGCGCCGGGCATGATTGGCGGCCTGCTGGCCGGCACCCTGGGTGCTGGATTTATCGGTGGCATCTTCGCCGGTTTCCTCGCCGGTTATTGCGTCAAGTTGATCACCCGCGCAGTGAAATTGCCGCAGAGCCTGGAGGCGCTCAAGCCGATCCTGATCATCCCGTTGCTGGCGAGTCTGTTCACCGGCCTGGCGATGATCTACCTGGTGGGGCCGCCGGTCGCGCGCATGCTGGTGGGGCTGACTGATTTTCTCAGCACCATGGGCACGACCAATGCGGTACTGCTGGGCATCCTGCTGGGCGGCATGATGTGTGTCGACCTGGGCGGGCCGATCAACAAGGCGGCCTACGCATTTTCCGTCGGCCTGCTGGCGGCCCACAGCGGTGCGCCGATGGCCGCGACCATGGCGGCCGGCATGGTGCCGCCGATCGGCATGGGCATCGCCACGTTCCTGGCGCGCCGCAAGTTCGCCCAGACCGAACGCGAAGCGGGCAAGGCGGCGATGATCCTCGGCTTGTGCTTCATCTCCGAAGGCGCGATCCCGTTTGCCGCGAAGGACCCGTTGCGCGTGATTCCGGCCAGTATCGCCGGCGGTGCATTGACCGGTGCCCTGTCCATGTACTTCGGCTGCGTACTGGCGGCGCCCCATGGTGGCCTGTTTGTGCTGGTGATCCCGAATGCGATGAACCATGCATTGCCGTATCTGCTGGCGATTGTCGCCGGCAGCCTGCTGACCGGTCTGGTCTACGCGTTGATCAAACGCCCCGAAGCGCAAGAACTGACCGTGACCGCCTGAGGCGGCGTAGAAAATGTGGGAGGGGGCTTGCCCCCGATAGCGGTGGGTCAGCCATAAATGTGCTGGCTGACACTCTGCCATCGGGGGCAAGCCCCCTCCCACCGTTGATCGCTGTATAGGTGTCATCTCTGCTTCATCGGGGCGTGCTTTAGTGGCCCTTTTGATACTCAAGAGGGCACCTGCATGAGCCACTTCGATCTCGGCCGCCGCCGCGTGATGCAAGCCGTCGGCGCCGGCCTGTTGTTGCCGGGCCTGGCGCCGGCGGTGATCGCTTCGGTCAAGGACCGGCCGCAGCTCACCGATGGCGTGCAGTCCGGCGACCTGCTCGGCGACCGCGCCATGATCTGGAGCCGCAGCGACCGCCCGGCCAAGATGGTGGTGGAGTGGGACACCCGCAGCGTGTTCAGCAACCCTCGTCGTTTTGTTTCGCCGCTGGCCGACCAGCGCAGCGACTTCACCGCCCGCGTCGAGCTCACCGGGCTGCCTGTCGACCAGGCGATCTTCTACCGCGTGCACTTCGAGGACGCCCAGACCGGCATCGCCAGCGAACCCTGGTTCGGCCACCTGCGCAGCGTGCCGCAACAGCGCCGTGACATTCGGTTTGTGTGGAGCGGCGACACCGTCGGCCAAGGCTTCGGTATCAACCCGGACATCGGCGGCATGCGTATCTACGAAGCCATGCGCCTGCGTCTGCCGGACTTTTTTATCCACAGTGGCGACACCATCTACGCCGACGGCCCGGTGCCCGCGCAGCTCACCGTCGAAGACGGGCGCATCTGGCGCAACATCACCACGGAGGCCAAGAGTAAAGTCGCTGAAACCCTGGAGGAGTATCGCGGCAATTACCGCTACAACCTGATGGATGAAAACGTGCGCCGCTTCAACGCCGAGGTGCCGCAGATCTGGCAGTGGGACGACCATGAAGTGGTGAACAACTGGTCCCCGAGCAAGCAGTTGGATGAGCGTTACCGGGTCAAGGACATCAACACCCTGGTCGGCCGTGCGCGCCAGGCGTGGCTGGAATACTCACCGATGCGCCGCCAGGCAGCGGACGGCGGCGGGCGGATTTATCGCAAGCTCAGCTACGGTCCGCTGCTGGATGTATTCGTGCTGGATATGCGCAGTTATCGCGGGCCCAACGATGACAACCTCGGCGGCGAAAAACCCTTCCTCGGGCGTGCGCAATTGGACTGGCTCAAGCGTGAACTCAAGGGCTCCCAGGCGCAGTGGAAAGTCATCGCCGCCGACATGCCCATCGGCCTTGGCGTGCCCGACGGTGAAGTCAGCCCCGGCGTGCCGCGCTGGGAAGCCATCGCCAACAACGATCCCGGTGCGCCGCAAGGCCGCGAATGGGAAATCGCCGAGCTGCTGGGCTTTCTACGGGCGCAAAACGTGCGCAACCACCTGTGGCTGACCGCCGATGTGCACTACTGCGCCGCGCATCACTACCACCCGGATCGTGCGGCGTTCCAGGATTTCGAACCGTTCTGGGAGTTTGTCGCCGGGCCGTTGAACGCCGGGAGTTTCGGGCCTAATCCGCTGGACAAGACCTTTGGCCCCGAAGTGGTGTTCGAGAAGGCACCGCCGGCGCAGAACACCTCGCCGCTGGCGGGGTTTCAGTTTTTTGGCGAGGTGAACATTGATGGGCAGACGGCGGAGTTGAGTGTGGTGCTGCGGGACCTGGATGGCGTCTCGGTGTTCGAACAAAAACTCCAGCCCACCTGACTTGGAATGCATTAAAAATTGCGGGAGGGGTGTAGCCCCCTCCCACAGGTTGAGTGTTGTTCGTTCAGGGGGTCAGTACACGTCGCGGCGATAACGCCCCTGCTCGATCAACCGCGCCACGGCTTCACTGCCGAGGATGTCCACCAGCGCCTGGTCCACCCCCGTCGCCATTCCCTGCAGACTTCCGCACACATAAATCGCCGCGCCGTCGGCCAGCCATTTACGCAGCACATCCGCTGACTCGCGCAGGCGGTCCTGCACGTAGATCTTCTCCTCCTGATCGCGGGAAAACGCCAGGTCGAGCAACGCCAGATCGCCGCTGGCCAACCAGCCTTGCAGTTCGTCCTGGCACAGGAAGTCATGCTTGATATTGCGCTCGCCAAACAGCAGCCAGTTGCGCTGCTGGCCGTCGGCGATGCGGGCCTTGAGCAGACTGCGCAGACCCGCCAGGCCGGTGCCGTTGCCCAGCAGGATCAGCGGCACCGGCGCCTGTGGCAGGTGGAACGCACTGTTGCGGCGCAGACGCAGGCTGATGCTCGAACCGAGGGCGGCGTACTCGGTCAGCCAGCCCGAGCCCAGGCCCAGGCTGCCGTCGGGGTGACGTTCCTGGCGCACGATGAGTTCCAGCACGCCATCGCTGGCAATCGAGGCGATGGAGTATTCGCGCATGCCCAGCGGTACCAACGCGTCCACCAGCGCCTGGGCGTGCAGGCCGACCAGGTGCGCGCGATGGGTCGGCAACTGGCGGGTGGCCAGGGCCTGGTCGAGCGTATGCGCCATGCCGTCGATCAATACGCTGTCACTGCCGGCCAGGCCCAGGCCTTCGAGGAAGTGTTCGATGGCCCACGGGCAATTGCGTGGCAGCACTTCCACCAGGTCGCCGGCTTGCCAGCTTTGTGGCGACGGCGAGGTGAGGCCCAGCAGGTAGACGTCCGAGCCGCTGCTGTCGCGGTTGAGCAATGAGCGGTGGCTGAGCGTCCAGTTTTCATATTGGGCCGTCGGCCAGGCGGATGCCGGGGCGTGGCCGGTCAGTTGGCCGAGTTGTTGTTGCCAGTGGAGCAGGGCGGCGGTGTCGCCGCTGTCCACTTCCACGGGCGCAAACAGTGGGTTGCCGCCCTGATGGGTCAGCCAGAAATGCAAGCGGCGGGCAAAGCCGCAGAAATGTTCGTACTGGCGATCACCCAGGGCCAGCACCGAGTAGTTCAGGCCCTTGAGGGACAGGTCCTGGCCGAGCACGCTGCGCTCGAAACCACGGGCATTGTCAGGCGCTTCGCCGTCGCCGAAGGTGCTGACCACAAACAGCGCGTTTTCCGACTGGCGCAGGTCGTCCTGGCTGACGCTGCCCAGGGGCTGCACCTTCACTGGCAGGCCGGCGGCCTGCAATTGCCCGGCCGTTTGCCAGGCAAGCTGTTCGGCGAAACCGCTCTGGCTGGCAAAACCGATCAGCCAGGCCGGGGCGTTACTGGGGTTGGTTGTGAGGCCTTTGCGCGCATCTCGCACCTGGCGTTTTTTGCGCCGGCGGTCCAGGTACAGCAGCCAGCCGGTGATGAAGAACAGCGGCATCAGCACCGAGCTGAGCGTGAGGACAATCCGCCCGATCAAGCCGAAGTAACTGCCGGTGTGCAGCGCATAGACGCTGGTTAGCAGTCTGGAACCGAGGCTTTTGCTGGCGTACTGGTCGTGGGATTTGACCTCGCCGGTGGCCGGGTCGAGATTGATCTGGTTCAGCGCCCGGTCATGGGGCGAGTTTTTCAACAGGTAGTAGACGATGGCCGGTTGCCCGGCGACCGCTGGCATGCGGATGTTATAGGCGCTCAAGCCCGGGCCGGCGTTGCTGTAGATGCTGCTCCAGATCGCATCGTAGTTGGCCACCGGCGCCGCACCCTCGGGCGCCGGGCCGCGCTTGCGCACCCGTTCGTTTTGCGGGGCGTCGGACAACAGCTTGGTCAGGCCCTGGCTGTACCAGTCGTAGGACCAATACAAGCCGGTCAACGCCGACAGCAGGTAAGCCAGCAGGCACCAGGTGCCGAACACCGAGTGCAGGTCCCAGTTGAAGGCACGGCCTTTTTTGCGCCAGTCCAGCGTCAGCCAGGCCCGCCAGCTCGCCACCTGGCGCGGCCAGCGCAGGTACAGGCCGGAGAGGCAGAAGAACACCAGGATCAGCGTGCACGCGCCGGTGATGTTGCGCCCGGTATCGCCCATCACCAGGAAACGGTGGAACTGCAGCAGAAAGCCGAAGACATCCTGGCCGAGCACGTCGCCCATGTAGTCGCCGGTGTAGGGATCGAAATAGCGCAGTTGGCCACGGCGCTCGCCGGGCGGCGCGGTGAAGAACACGCGGGCGGCGTTGCCGCTTTCGCTTTCGACGAACAGCATGGCCACGGTCTGGCCTTCGGTGGCCTCCAGCTTGCGCACCAGTTCGGCGGGCGGCAGCACACCGGCTTCGCGTTTTTCCACGGTCAGCACGCTGGGGTTGAGCGCCCGCAGTATTTCATCCTGAAACGAGACCGCAGCCCCGCTGATCCCCATCAAGGCCAGCACCAGCCCGGCAGTGATGCCGAAGAACCAGTGCAACTGAAACAGGGTTTTCTTCAACACGTCTGACCGCCTCGTCTATCCGGATATGTAGGGCACGGCGCGCATTATGCCGTGGCTTGTCGAGAAACATTCTGTTTTACACGCAAAAGCCCCACGCATCCGATGCGTGGGGCCCTCTGCTGCGCGACGCTGCTGCTTAAAAATGGAAGCTGGTGGTCAACAGGGCCGTACGACCGGCCGCCTGGTTGGCGAAGTGTGTCGAGAAGGCCTTGTCGTAGTAAACCTTGTCGGTCAGGTTTTGTACGTTCAGTTGCAGGTCGACGTTCTTGGTCAGTTTGTAGCTGGCCATGGCATCGTAGCGGGTGTAGGACGGTACATAGACGGTGTTGCCGGCGTCGCCATAAACCTGGTCGACGTAGAACGCACCGCCACCGAGGGTGAGCTTGGAGGTGACGTCGTAAGTGGTCCACAGGCTGAAGGTGTTCTTCGGCGTATTCGGCATCTGGTTGCCTTTGTTCGAACCCGCGCTGACGACACCGTTACGCCCGTTGAGGCCGGATTTGACCAGCTCGCTGTCCAGGTAGCTGTAGCCGGCGAACACTTGCCACTGGTCGGTGATCTTGCCGCTGGCGGACAGTTCCAGGCCGTCGACCTGGGATTCGCCGGCGTTCTGATAGGTGAGCGCGTCCACGAGGATGCGCGTGTTTTTCTTTTCGGTGCGGAACACCGCAGCGGTGAGGGACAGGCGATCGTGGAACAGGTCCCACTTGGTGCCCAACTCGTAGTTGACGGTTTCTTCGGGCTGCAGGTCGCTGGTGGCGGCACCGGCTGAGAGTGGGTTGCCGTCCGACCCTTCACCGACCAGGCCACCGGCAGGTGTCGCCGATGTGGCGTAGGACGCATAGATGCTGGCGTTTTCCACTGGCTTCCAGACCAGGCCGGCCTGCCAGTTGAAGAACTGGCTGTCTTCCTTGATTTTGCTGCGGCCGGTGGCCGAGTCGGTGTTGGCCACGGTGTCAAAGGTGTCGTAGCGCAGGCCGACGTTCAGCAACCATTTGGGGTCCAACTCGATGGTGTCGAACACATAGGCGCCACGGCTGGTGGCCTTGGTGGCGGTGCCGTAGTAGTTGCGGGCAATGCTGCCGGTCCAGGCGTCATCCGGGTTCGGATTGCTCAGGGAGGTGCACTGGCCGCCCAGGCTGCCTTTGGCCACGGTGCACACTGGGTTGGCGTTGGGGCTGATGGTGTAGCTGCTGACGCGGGTTTCTTCACCGGTGAACTCCAGGCCGGTGGAGTAGCTGTGCTTGAAACCCAGGGCCTGGAACTTGCCGAACAGGTCGGTCTGGTTGGTGGTGGTGGTCGTGGTCGAAACCCGGCTATTGGCGCGACGCCACACGGTGCCGTAGCGGTTGACGTTGAACTTGCTGTCGTCCGGCTGGGTAAGAATGTAGTCCTGGCCGGTGCTGCCATGGCGCAGGGTGTTTTTCAGCGTCATGGTGTCGTTCAGGTCGTGCTCGATGGAGAACGTACTGATATCGGCGCGGGTCTTGCGGAAGTCGCGGTCCTTCAAACCGTAGAAATTATTGCTGTCGCCGCCATCGTTGGGCTTGTCATGCACATGGGCGGTGGCGGTCGACGAACCATAGCCGTAGGGAATCCCCGAATCCGGCAGGTCGTTGCTTTCCAGGTGGTAGTAGCTGAGGTTGACGCGGGTCGGGGTACCCAGGCCAAAGGTCAGCGACGGTGCCACGCCCCAACGGTCGTAATTGACCGCGTCGCGGCCAGCCACGTTCTGTTCATGGCTCATCAGGTTCAGGCGGAACGCGGCGCTGTCATCGAGGAACTGGCGGTTTACGTCGAGTACGTAGCGGCGGGTCTGGTCGGAACCGTAGGTGAAGCCGCCGTTGGTGAAGTCCCGCGCTTGTGGGGTCTTGCTCACCAGGTTGAGGCTGCCGCCGGCTGAACCGCGACCGCCGAACGAAGAGTTCGGGCCTTTGCTGACTTCAATCGACTCGATGTCGAAGATCTCACGGCTCTGGCCACCGGTGTCGCGTACGCCGTCCAGGTAGGTGTCGCCCTGGGCATCAAAACCGCGGATGAACGGGCGGTCGCCCTGGGGGGTGCCGCCTTCGCCCGCGCCAAAGGTGATGCCCGGCACGGTGCGCAAGGCATCCTGCAACGAGGTGGCGGCGGTGTCCTTGAGGACTTGTTGCGGCACCACGGTGACCGAGCGCGGGGTATCTACCAGCGGTGCGGTGTATTTCTGCGACGTGGCTTTTTCGACCTGGTAGGAGGTGTTGTCCTGCGCTTCCCCGGTGATGCTGGTGGCGCCCAGGGAAATGCTGTTGCGCTGGCCTTTTTGTTCAGTGTCTTCGGCAGCTTGTGCCAGATGGGCGACAGAGCTGGCGCTGAGGGCAACGCCGATGGCTGAAGCCAGCATGCGTGGTGAACCGGCAGGTATTTTTGTAGTGGTGCGCGACATGACGTGTCCTTTCCCCAAGGATGTGAGGTCGCGGAATATAGGGCGAACAAGACTTTCTATCAATTGCGATACATTGCTAATTGCATTGAATTTACATTCTTTACACTTTTTGCTTACGGTTTTTACGATCTCGTTCGTCCTGGCGTTTTACAGGGCGGATAAGAATCAATACCATTGGCGCCTCTCTGAATTCAGGTACTGCCCCATGCTGCTGCACATCCCCGGCCTGTTCTCTCGTGAGGAGGTGCAGCGCATCCGCCAGGCCCTGGAAAACGCCGAGTGGGCCGACGGTAAAATCACCGCCGGGCACCAGTCCGCCAAGGCCAAGCACAACCTGCAGTTGCCCGAGGGCCACCCGCTGGCCAAGGAAATCGGCGCGGCGATGCTTGAACGGCTTTGGCAGAACCCGCTGTTTATGTCAGCGGCGTTACCGCACAAGGTGTTTCCGCCGCTGCTCAATTGCTACACGGCGGGCGGCAGTTTTGACTTTCATATCGACAACGCCGTGCGCCAACCCAAGGGCAGCCACGAGCGGGTCCGCACCGACCTGTCATCGACGCTGTTCTTCAGCGACCCGGACGAATACGACGGCGGCGAACTGGAAATCCAGGACACTTTCGGCCTGCAGCGCGTGAAGCTGCCGGCCGGCGACATGGTGCTGTACCCCGGCTCCAGCCTGCACAAAGTCAACGCCGTGACCCGTGGCGCACGCTATGCCTCGTTCTTCTGGACCCAGAGCCTGGTACGTGAAGACAGCCAGCGCACCCTGCTGTTTGAAATGGACGGTGCGATCCAGCAACTGACCGCCGATGTGCCTGACCACCCCGCGCTGATTCAACTCACCGGTACGTATCACAACCTGTTGCGCCGTTGGGTCGAGGTCTGACATGGGCTTTTTATTGCGTCGGGAAGAGGTGCTCAACGTTGAGCAACTGCAAGCGATGCTCGACGATTCCCCCGTGCGCGCTGCCCAGGCAATCCTGATGGCGGCGAAGGAAGGAGTGGTCGATGCCCAGGCGTTGCTCGGGCAAATCCTGCTCGAAGGGCGCGGCATCGCACGCGATGAGACACTGGCCTTGCGCTGGTTCCAGATCGCCGCGCACAGCGGGCATTTGATGGCCCGCAACATGGTTGGGCGTTGCCGCGAGCATGGCTGGGGATGTGATGTCGATGAGGCGGCGGCGGCGCGGGAATATCGGGCGGCTGCCGACGCAGGGTTGGATTGGGGGCAGTACAACTACGCCAATCTGCTGGCCACGGGGCGCGGTGTCGCCGAGGACCAACGACAAGCATTGGCCTGTTATCGCCGGGCGGCCGAGCAGGGGCATGCCAAGTCGATGAACCTGCTGGGGCGTTACCTGGAAGATGGTCGGTTCTGCCCACAGGACCTGGACGCCGCTGTGGACTGGTATCGACGCTCAGCCGAGGCCGGTGATTTTCGCGGGCAGTTCAGCTATGCGGCGGTGCTGGCCGACAGAGGTCAGATCGACGCGGCGCTGGAATGGTTGCGCAAGGCGTTGGCGGGCGGGAACCTGAAGTTCTTGCGGGTGGCGCACAAGGCCCTGGTAGCGGCGAATGATCCGCGGATCCGGGCGATGGCCGGTGCCTATCAACAACGCGCGGTAAGCCTTTCTTGAGGCGTAAAAAAACCCATGACATGTCATGGGTTTTTTATGTGCGGCCGTTTTACACGTAGAACGATTTCAGTGGCGGAAAGCCATTGAACTCAACCGCGCTGTAGCTGGTGGTGTACGCACCGGTCGACAGCCAGTACAAGCGGTCACCAATCGCCAGGTTCAGCGGCAGGCCGTACTTGTAGTTTTCGTACATGATGTCGGCGCTGTCGCAGGTGGGACCTGCGATGACCACTTCTTCCATCTCGCCTTTCTTCTCGGTCCAGATCGGGAACTTGATGGCTTCGTCCATGGTTTCGATCAGGCCGGAGAACTTGCCCACGTCCGTGTACACCCAACGCTCGACGGCAGTACGGGATTTACGTGCAACCAATACCACTTCACTGACCAGGATACCGGCGTTGGCGATCAACGAACGGCCCGGCTCCAGAATGATTTCCGGCAGGTCGTCGCCGAAATCTTCCTTGAGGAAGCGGATGATTTCTTCGGCGTAGGTTTCCAGGCTGTTGGTGCGGGTGATGTAGTTGGCCGGGAAACCGCCGCCCATGTTGATCAGCTTGAGGTGGATGCCGTCTTCTTCTTTCAGGCGCTCGAAGATCACTTTGACCTTGGCGATCGCCGCGTCCCATACGCTGATGTCGCGCTGCTGCGAACCGACGTGGAACGAGATGCCGTACGGCACCAGGCCCAGGTCGCGGGCGAGGATCAGCAGGTCCATGGCCATGTCGGTCTGGCAGCCGAATTTGCGCGACAGCGGCCAGTCAGCCGTGGTCGAGCCTTCGGTGAGGATACGCACATACACTTTCGAACCCGGCGCGGCCTTGGCGATGTTGCGCAAGTCGGCTTCGGAGTCGGTGGAGAACAGGCGTACGCCCTTATCAAAGAAGTAGCGGATGTCCCTGGACTTCTTGATGGTGTTGCCGTAGCTGATACGGTCAGGGCTGACGCCGCGGCCCAGTACCTTGTCCAGCTCGTAGATCGAAGCGATGTCGAAGCTCGAGCCTTTGTCCTTGAGCAGGTCAATGATCTCGACGGCCGGGTTGGCCTTGACCGCGTAATAGACCTTGGCGAATTCGAAACCGGCGCGCAGGTCATCGTAGGCCTGGCTGATCATCGCGGTGTCGATCACCACGAACGGGGTTTCTTGCTTGTCGGCGAACGCCTTCATTTTGTCAAAAGTGGCGCGCGCGAAATAATCTTCGACGTTGATCGACATGCTGGGAACTCCTAAGGGCAAACTGATTTAGTCAATGGGTGCAAATGAACGTCCTCCGTATCCCCACTTTGGTTCGCCTACTTCCCAAGGCATGTCGCCGAAAGCAAAAAGGCCATGGGATCAACCGCTTCCCTTGGCCTTGCTGTCTCGTCGTCAGTACTTGAGCCGGATGGATCGTTTCCAGCATGGACGTTCGGCGCGAACTTTAGGACGTGAGGGGCTTGAGATCAACTAAAAATGTCGCGTTTTTGCACGCGTTCGTCGCGCGAACCCGTGCAGCTACTTATGTAACCGACCGGTGTGACGGAATGATGTTCCCCGAATGGGGCAAATCAGCGGGATTTCCTTGGCCCACCATAGAGCCAAATGTGGGAGGGGGCTTGCCCCCTCCCACATGTTGACCTGTGTTGTGTCAGGCCAACGCAGTTTCAGCTGGCGACACGATACTGGTCTTGCCCCCACGCGACTTACCAGAGCTCAGGTACTCGGCAATCGACTCCTGGGTCACTTCCCCGAGGAACACCCGTTCCGCATCCATCACCGGCAACCACGAGCGGTTGAACTCGTACATGCGTGACAGCAGGATGCGCAAATGCTCGTCGTACGCCGCCGTGGCGTTGAACTCGCGCAGATACTGGCCGCAGGTGCCGGTCTGACGGTGCAGGTCGCGACGGCGTACATAACCCAGCGCCTTGTTCTCGGCACAAGTGACGACCACATAGCGGCGGTCGGTTTCGTCCATCAGCTCCAGGGCATCGGCCACCGGGGTCTCCGGGCTCACCGACGGCGCGTTGTCCGCAGCATCCTCGGCCTTCACCAGCAGCAGACGCTTGAGGGTGCTGTCCTGGCCCACGAAGTTGCTGACGAACTCGTCGGCAGGGTGCGCCAGCAGCGTGTCCGGATGGTCGATCTGCAGCAATTTGCCGGCACGGAAGATGGCGATCTTGTCACCCAGCTTGATGGCCTCGTCGATGTCGTGGCTGACCATGATCACGGTCTTGTTCAGCGCGCGCTGCATCTCGAAGAATTCGTTCTGAATCATCTCGCGGTTGATCGGGTCGACTGCGCCGAACGGCTCGTCCATCAGCAGCAGCGGCGCATCGGCCGCCAGTGCACGGATCACGCCGATGCGCTGTTGCTGGCCACCGGACAGCTCACGCGGGTAGCGATGCAGGTACTGTTTGGGCTCCAGCTTGATCATGCTCATCAACTCGCGGGCGCGGTCGTGGCATTTCTGCTTGTCCCAGCCGAGCAGCTTGGGCACCACCACGATGTTTTCCTCGATGGTCATGTTCGGGAACAGGCCGATCTGCTGGATCACATAACCGATGTTGCGGCGCAGGGTCACTTCGTCGAGATCGGTGGTGTCTTCGCCATTGATCAGGATCTTGCCCGAGGTGGGCTTGATCAGGCGGTTGATCATTTTCAGCGTGGTGCTCTTGCCGCAACCCGATGGGCCGAGGAACACACAAATCTCGCCTTCGTTGACGGTCAGGCTTACATCGTTCACGGCCGTTACCGTCTTGCCGTTGCTTTGGAAGGTCTTGGACAGGTTTTGAAGTTCGATCATTTGAGCAGTCCTTTTGGAGTCAGCGAGCGTTGCAGCCATTGCAGAAGCAGGTCGGCGAAGATGGCCAGGAGACTGACCAGCACGGCGCCGACGATCAGCATCGACATGTCGCTGCGGCTGATGGAAGCCAGAATAAGTACACCCAGGCCACCGGCGCCGATGGTGGCGGCGATGGTCATCACACCGATGTTCATCACTACGGCGGTGCGCACACCGGCGAGAATCACCGGCACGGCGATGGGCAACTCGACCATGCGCAGGCGCTGGCCGAAGGTCATGCCGATGCCTTTGGCGGCTTCGCGAATGCCCGGCTCCACGCCAGTGAGGGCGAGGTAGGTGTTACGCATGATCGGCAACAGGGAGTAGAGGAACACGGCGGTGATCGCCGGCATCGGCCCCAGGCCCTGGCCGAATTTGGAGTAGAACGGCAGCAGCAGGCCGAACAGGGCGATGGACGGTACGGTCAGCAATACCGTGGCGCTGGCTTGCAGCGGGCCTGCAAGCGTCGGGAAACGCGTCATCAGGATGCCCAGGGGCACGCCGATCAGGATCGCGAGGATCACGGCAATGCCGACCAGGGTGATGTGCTGCCCGGTCAGGTGCAGGACTTGGGCCCAATCAAGATGGGAAAAGGCGTTCAGGAATTCCATGTCTTCTCCTCTTATTGATTGATCGGATGCTGGCGCAGGAAATCGGCGGCAACAGTGGAAGGGCTTTCATGGTCGACGTCGACCCGGGCGTTCAGCTGGCGCATGGTTTCGTCGTCGAACAGCGCGGCCAGCGGCTTGAGCTCGGCGGCCAGTTGTGGGTGCGCATCCAGATAAACCTGGCGCACCACCGGCGCGGCGGTGTAGTCGGGGAAGTAATGCTTGTCGTCTTCCAGCAACTTCAATTTGAAGGCATTCAGGCGGCCGTCGGTGGTGTAGACCAAACCGGCGAACACCTGGCCATTACGCAGCGCGGTATAGACCAGGCCGGCGTCCATCTGCCGGGTGTTCTTGCGGGTCAGGTTCATGTCGTACAGCTTGACCATGCCGGCCAGGCCGTCGGAACGGTTGGCGAACTCGGTGTCCAGGGCGACCAGGCGTGTGCCTTTGGTTTTTTCCGCCAGGGCCTGGGTCAGGTCGCTGATGCTGTTGATCTGCGGGAATTCCTTCGCCACGTTCTCCGGCAATGCCAGTGCGTAGGTGTTACTGAAGCGCGATGGAGAGAGCCAGACCAGGCCCTTTTTCGCGTCGAGTTCTTTCACCCGAGCGTAGGATTGTTCACTGTCGAGTTTCTCGTCGACATGGTTGTAGGCCACCAGCGACACGCCGGTGTATTCCCAGATCAGGTCCAGTTGCCCGCTTTCCTGGGCACTGCGCGCCAGGTTGCTGCCCAGCCCGCCGGTCACGCGGGTGTCATAGCCCTTGGTGCGCAGGTACTGGGAGGTGATTTCGGCGAGCAGGGTCTGTTCGGTGAACACCCGGGCGCCGATGCGGATCACCGGTTTTTCGGCGGCTTGTGCAACGCCTGCCAAGAGCAGGACGCAGCTCATTATCAATGTCAGTTTTTTCATGTCGGTTCCTTAAGACGCACGCAACCCGCGTTCCAGCCAGAGGCGGCTGGCCAGAGTCACCAGACCGTCGAGCAACAACGCCAGCAGCGCGGTGCACGCAGCGCCGAGCAGCAATTGCGGCTGATTGTTCAGGGCGATGCCGGGGAAGATCAGGCTGCCCAGGCTGTTGGCACCGATCAGGAACGCCAGCGGCGCGGTGCCGACATTGATCGCCAGGGCCACACGCACACCGCCAATGATGATTGGCACGGCGTTGGGCAATTCCACGCGAAACAGCACTTGGCGCGGCGTCATGCCGATGCCGGTGGCGGCTTCTTTCAGGGAGCCCTGGACGTTTTTCAGGCCTTCGTAGGTATTGCGCACGATAGGCAGGAGGGAGGCGAGGAACAGCGCGAAGATGGCCGGGCCGCTGCCGATGCCAAGAACGCCGAGGGCGATGGCCAGTACGGCCAGGGGCGGGACGGTGTTGCCGATGTTGAAGATCTGCATGAAGCGTTCTGCGCGCCCGACCATGTGCGGTCGGCTGAGCAGGATACCGGCGGGGATGCCCACAATCAGGGCGGCCAGCATGGAGACAAGAACGAGGATCAGATGAGCTTGCAGGTAAAACAACAAATCGTCGCGGTACAGTTCGATCGTGTTGATGCCGATCCAGTGGACCAGCAGGGCCAAGAGGGCGACGACAACCGCTCCTCCTATCAGCCCTTTGCCATAGCGAATAGCCACAGGCGGACTCCTTTTTTCTTCTGTCGGCGCCCACATTCTCCGGCGGCAATGCCATTCCTGGCTGCCTCTGAATGTGGTCGCGAAATGCAGCTCGCCGATACCGGCAACGCGGTATGCGATCGAGCCATGAGCGCAGCCTCGTCAGGCTAACTTGCTGATTTATCAGCCCCTGTTCCGAGTGCGGTAGCAGGGGAGTGGACGTCTCTACCTTTTAAAAGGTTCCACACTTGGCAGCATTTAGCCACCCCCAATGGGCTGAACGGTGGTCCGTCCTCCCGGGTTTGCGCTATACTCGCCGCCCTTTTTTGACTCACCTGCCAGGCGATTTCCCATGACCCACCAGGCCGCCGAAGTCGCGAAACGCCGCACTTTCGCCATTATTTCCCACCCCGATGCCGGTAAAACCACCATCACCGAGAAGCTCTTGCTGATGGGCAAGGCAATCGCAGTGGCCGGCACGGTGAAATCCCGCAAATCCGACCGCCATGCCACCTCCGACTGGATGGAAATGGAAAAACAACGGGGTATCTCCATTACCACGTCGGTCATGCAGTTCCCGTATCGCGACCATATGGTCAACCTGCTCGACACCCCGGGCCACGAAGACTTCTCCGAGGATACCTACCGCACCCTCACGGCGGTGGACTCGGCGCTGATGGTCCTCGACGGCGGTAAAGGCGTCGAGCCACGCACCATCGCACTGATGGACGTGTGCCGTCTGCGTGACACGCCGATCGTCAGCTTCATCAACAAACTCGACCGCGATATCCGCGACCCCATCGAGCTGCTGGATGAAATCGAAGCCGTCCTGAAGATCAAGGCTGCGCCGATCACCTGGCCGATCGGTTGCTACCGCGACTTCAAGGGCGTGTACCACTTGGCCGATGACTACATCATTGTCTACACCGCCGGACACGGTCACGAGCGCACCGAAACCAAGATCATCGAAAAACTCGACTCGGACGAAGCCCGCGCCCACCTGGGTGACGAGTACGATCGTTTTGTCGACCAGCTGGAACTGGTGCAGGGCGCCTGCCACGAGTTCAACCAGCAGGAATTCCTCGACGGCCAGCTGACCCCGGTGTTCTTCGGGACTGCCCTGGGCAACTTCGGTGTCGACCACGTACTTGATGCGGTCGTCGACTGGGCGCCGCGCCCACTGGCACGCGTGGCCAACGAGCGCACCGTAGAGCCAGTAGAAGAGAAGTTCTCGGGCTTCGTGTTCAAGATCCAGGCGAACATGGACCCAAAACACCGCGACCGCATTGCCTTCATGCGCATCTGCTCCGGCAAATACGAAAAAGGCATGAAGATGCGCCACGTGCGCACCGGCAAGGACGTGCGCATCGGCGACGCCCTGACGTTCTTCTCCTCCGAGCGTGAACAGCTCGAAGAAGCCTACGCCGGTGACATCATCGGCCTGCACAACCACGGCACCATCCAGATCGGCGACACCTTCACCGAAGGCGAAGCGCTGGGCTTTACCGGTATCCCGCACTTCGCCCCGGAACTGTTCCGCCGTGTACGCCTGCGCGACCCGCTCAAATCCAAGCAACTGCGCCAGGGCTTGCAGCAACTGGCGGAAGAGGGCGCCACCCAGGTGTTCTTCCCCGAGCGCAGCAACGACATCATCCTCGGCGCCGTCGGTGTGCTGCAGTTCGATGTGGTGGCCAGCCGCTTGAAAGAGGAATACAAGGTGGAGTGCTCGTATGAGCCGATCACCGTGTACTCCGCGCGCTGGATCGAGTGCAGCGATAAGAAGAAGCTGGAAGAGTTCTCCAACAAGGCCGTGGAAAACCTCGCAGTGGACGGCGGTGGGCACCTGACCTACCTGGCGCCGACCCGGGTGAACCTGGCGCTGATGGAAGAACGCTGGCCGGATGTGAAATTCCGCGCGACCCGTGAGCACCATTAAGGTCTGAGCGGTAAAGAACAGGGCGAAGCTGTGATGGCTTCGCCCTTTTTATTGGCCAAACAGAAATTAAAATGTGGGAGGGGGCTTGCCCCCGATATCAGTGGGTCAATCAATAAATCCGCTGGCTGGTACGCCGCCATCGGGGGCAAGTCGAATCGTCGCACCGCCCCTCCCACATCTTGATCTTCATCGATCAGGGCTATTGGCGAGAAACCCACATCCCGTCTAGCGTTTGAAGTATTTCACTCACCCATCGACGGAATAGGAGGCCACCGTGCGTATAACTCAACGCGTCATTCAACTGGTGCTGCTGGGGGCTTTGGGCTTGTTCGCCTCATTGGCCCTGGCTGGCGCCGGCACGCCCCAATGGAAGGACACGGGCCCTGTCACCAAGAAAAAACAGCAGGAGGTCAACTCTGGCAGTTGGCAGCCCCAGGCCCAGCCTGCGCCCAAGGAGGATGCGGAAAATCCCTATAACGAGGGGGAGGACAGTGCTACCTTCGACGACGGTGAGACCTGAGACCTGGCGTAAACCCGGCATCGGGGCTAGCGTCAATACTGGCGGCGGTAGACGGCTGTCGCGCGGGATTGACCTACTGACTGGACGGAATCAACCATGAGTATTTTTCAACGAGTCGTGCTGTTGATAAAAGTGCTGGTGCTGTTGTCGTTGGGGATGTCGTCGGCCTGGGCGCATAACCCGGTGCAGAGCGGTGTTGTGGCTTCGGGGCACAGCCAGGATCTGCAACTGGCGAAGTCCGAGGCGGAGCCTGGCGACAAGGGCCAGGGTGGCAGTGAGGACGACGATGACTCCACCACCGACGAGCCGGACAGTGATGATCCGGACGCCGAAGGCGACAGCCAGACATAGGCATCGCCCAAAAGAAAGCCCCTCCCACCAGGCTGATGCGCAACCTGACGGGAAGGGCGGTAGAACGCTTTGCGATGCCCTGGGCACCTTCACCCAGGGCATTTTTGTTGCGGGTCACGCCACGAATTGCTCTGCATAATGGCAAGCCACCTGGCGGTTATCCAAGGCCCGCAGTTGCGGCTCCTCGCTGCTGCACCGCGCCGTCGCGTACGGGCAACGCTTGTGGAACGCGCAGCCCGGCGGCGGGTTCAGCGGGTTAGGCAACTCGCCGACGATCTTGATCTTCGGCTTGTTCGGGTCCGGATGGATGGTCGGGGTGGCCGACAGCAGCGCCTGGGTGTACGGGTGCAGCGGGCGTGCGTAGATATCTTCCTTGGGGCCCACTTCCACCGGGCGGCCGAGGTACATCACCATCACGTCATCGGCGACATGCTGCACCACCGCCAGGTTGTGGGAGATGAACACGTAGGCCGTGTTGAATTCCTGCTGCAGGTCCATGAACAGGTTGAGCACCTGGGCCTGGATCGATACGTCGAGCGCCGAGGTCGGTTCATCCGCCACCAGCACTTTCGGTTGCAGCATCATCGCGCGGGCCAGGGCGATGCGTTGGCGTTGGCCGCCGGAGAACATGTGCGGGTAGCGCTGATAATGCTCGGGGCGCAGGCCCACTTGCTTCATCATCGCCTGCACTTTTTCGCGGCGTTCGGCGGCGGACAGGTTGGTGTTGATCAACAACGGCTCGCCCAGTTGATCGCCAACTTTCTGCCGTGGGTTGAGCGACGCGTACGGGCTCTGGAATACCATCTGCACGTCTTTGCGCAATTGCTTGCGCTGGGCCTTGTCGGCGCCGGCCACTTCCTGGCCAGCGATTTTCAAGGACCCGGAAGACGGCTCTTCGATCAATGTGAGCGCACGGGCCAGGGTAGATTTGCCGCAACCCGACTCGCCTACAACGGCGAGGGTCTTGCCGGCTTCCAACTCAAAGGACACGCCATTGAGGGCGCGCACAGTGGCGTGGCCCTTGAACAGGCCACGGGACACTTCGTAGTGACGGGTCAGGTCGCGGGCGGTAAGAACGACGGCCATTACGCCACCTCCTGGTTCAAGGGGTAGAAGCAGCGCGCAAGGCTGTTGGTTTTCGGATCAAGGCCGGGGCGCTGGCTCCGGCAGTTTTCCTGCACGTACGGGCAGCGCGGCGACAGCAGGCAGCCCTGCGGACGGTCATAGCGGCCGGGTACGATACCGGGCAACGTGGCCAGGCGCGTGGCGCCCAGGCTGTGCTCCGGGATCGCCTTGAGCAGGGCTTCGCTGTACGGGTGCGCCGGGATGTCGAACAGTTGCGGCACCTGGCCGACTTCCACCGCTTGGCCGGCATACATCACGCACACGCGCTGGGCGGTTTCCGCCACGACCGCGAGGTCGTGGGTGATCAGCACCAGGCCCATGTTCTGTTCTTTCTGCAGGGCCAGCAGCAGGTCCATGATCTGCGCTTGAATGGTCACGTCCAGTGCGGTGGTGGGCTCATCCGCGATCAGCAGTTTCGGCTCGCCGGCAATCGCCATAGCGATTGCCACACGCTGGCTCATACCGCCGGACAGTTGGTGCGGGTAGGCATCCATACGGCTGGCAGCGCCCGGGATTTCAACCTTTTCCAACAGTTCGATGGCGCGTTTGCGCGCTTGTTTGCCGGACATTTTCAGGTGCAGGCGCAACACTTCTTCGATCTGGAAGCCCACGGTGTAGCTGGGGTTCAGCGCGGTCATCGGGTCCTGGAACACCATCGCCAAGTCTTTGCCGACGATCTGGCGACGCTGGCGATTGCTCAACTTGAGCATGTCCTTGCCGTCGAAGTTCAGGGCGTCGGCGGTAACGATGCCGGGGTGCTCGATCAGGCCCATCAGCGCCATCATGGTCACGGATTTACCCGAGCCCGACTCGCCAACGATGGCCAGTACTTCGCCTTTGTCGACGGAAATGTCGAGGCCATCGACCACCGGCACGGCGGTCTTGTCGCCGAAGCGCACGTTGAGATTCTTGATTTCTAACAGTGACATGGGAATCTCCTCAGGCGGCGTTCTTGAGTTTCGGGTCCAGCGCATCGCGCAGGCCGTCGCCCATCAAGTTGATTGCCAGCACGCTGAGCAAAATGGTCAGACCCGGCAGGCTTACCACCCACCAGGCGCGTTCGATGTAGTCACGGGCCGAAGCCAGCATGGTGCCCCACTCCGGGGTTGGCGGTTGTACGCCAAGGCCGAGGAAGCCGAGGGCCGCGGCATCGAGGATCGCCGAAGAGAAACTCAAGGTGGCCTGGACGATCAGCGGTGCCATGCAGTTGGGCAGCACGGTGATGAACATCAGGCGCGGCAGGCCGGCACCGGCGAGGCGCGCGGCGGTCACGTAGTCGCGGTTCAGTTCGCCCATCACCGCCGCGCGGGTCAGGCGCACGTAGGACGGCAGCGAGACGATGGCGATGGCGATTACGGTGTTGATCAGGCCAGGGCCGAGGATTGCCACAATGGCAACGGCCAGCAGCAGCGACGGCAGGGCCAGCATGATGTCCATCAGACGCATGATGGTCGGGCCGAGCAAGCGCGGGAAGAACCCGGCGAACAGACCCAGCAGAATGCCCGGGATCAGCGACATCACCACCGACGACAAGCCGATCAGCAACGACAGGCGCGAGCCCTGGATCAGGCGCGAGAGCAGGTCACGGCCCAGCTCGTCGGTGCCGAGCAGGAACTGCATCTGCCCACCCTCCAGCCAGGCTGGCGGGGTCAGCAGGAAGTCGCGGTATTGCTCGCTCGGGTTATGCGGTGCCACCCATGGGGCAAAGATCGCGCAGAACACGATCAGCAACATGAACAGCAGGCCGGCAACCGCGCCTTTGTTCTTGGAAAAGGCTTGCCAGAATTCTTTGTACGGGGACGGGTACAGCAGGCTTTGATCGACTGCTGACACTGGAGTAGGTGTGGTCATGGTCATGATCTCAGCGCTGGTGACGGATGCGTGGGTTGGCGAAGCCGTAGAGGATATCCACCACGAAATTCACCAGGATCACCAGGCAGGCGATCAGCAGGATGCCGTTCTGCACCACCGGGTAGTCCCGCGCGCCAATGGCTTCGATCAGCCATTTGCCGATGCCGGGCCACGAGAAGATGGTTTCGGTCAGGACCGCACCGGCCAGCAGCGTGCCGACTTGCAGGCCGACCACGGTCAACACCGGGATCAGTGCGTTACGCAGGCCGTGCACGAACACCACGCGCGTCGGCGACAGGCCTTTGGCCTTGGCGGTGCGGATGTAATCTTCGCGCAGCACTTCGAGCATCGACGAACGGGTCATCCGCGCGATCACCGCCAGCGGGATGGTGCCGAGCACGATGGCCGGCAGGATCAGGTGGTGCAGGGCGTCGAAGAACGCGTCCGGCTCGTCAGCCAGCAGCGTGTCGATCAGCATGAAGCCGGTGCGCGGCTCGATGTCGTAGAGCAGGTCGATACGCCCGGAAACCGGGGTCCAGCCCAGGCTCACCGAGAAGAACATGATCAGGATCAGGCCCCACCAGAAGATCGGCATCGAATATCCCGCGAGGGAGATGCCCATCACCCCATGGTCGAACAGGGATCCTCGTTTCAGGGCCGCGATCACCCCGGCCAACAGGCCCAGGATACCGGCGAACAACAGGGCGGCCATGGACAGTTCCAGGGTCGCGGGGAACAGGGCGGTGAATTCAGTCCACACGCTGGTGCGGGTACGCAGCGATTCGCCAAGGTCACCCTGGGCCAGTTTGCCGACGTAATCCAGGTATTGCGCATACAGCGGCTTGTTAAGGCCGAGGCGTTCCATTGCCTGTGCGTGCATCTCGGGGTCGACGCGCCGCTCGCCCATCATGACTTCGACGGGGTCGCCAGGGATCATGCGAATCAACGCAAACGTGAGCAACGTGATGCCGAAAAACGTGGGGATCAATAACCCCAGTCGGCGGGCAATAAAACTAAACATCTTGTCGTGTACCTCAATCAGCCGGTTAGGCAGGTCCGGCGCCGTCAATGTCGACGGCGCCGAGCGTTTTTCTTATTTACTTCACCTGGGTGGTGGCGAAGTTATTGGTCCCCAGAGGGCTTTGGGTGAAGCCTTCTACGTTCTTGCGCATGGAGGTGAACAGTTTCGGGTAAGCCATGGGAAGCCATGGTTGGTCTTTCTCGAAAACGTCCTGTGCTTGTTCATAGAGTGCAGCGCGCTGGCCGGGTTCAGCGGTGGCGCGGGCCTTGTCGATCAAGTCTTGAAACTCTTTGTTACACCAACGTGCGTAGTTTTCGCCGTTTTTCGCAGCGTCGCAACTCAGGTTGGGTGTCAGGAAGTTGTCCGGGTCGCCGTTGTCACCGACCCAGCCGGCCGAAACCATGTCGTGCTCGCCGTTTTTAGCACGCTTGAGCATTTCGCCCCATTCCATGACTTTGATGTTCACTTTCAGGCCGATCTGCGCGAGATCCGCTTGCATGCGCTGGGCGCCGAGCATCGGGTTGGGGTTGGTCGGGCCACCGCCGTTGCGGGTGAACAGGGTGAATTCGGTGCCTTCCGGTACACCGGCTTCCTTGAGCAGGGCGCGGGCCTTGTCCAGATCGCGGGGCGGGTTCTTCAGTTTTTCGCTGAAACCCAGCAAGGTCGGGGGATAGGGGCCAGTGCCTACCACCGCATTGCCTTTGCCGAACAGGGCTTCGGTATAGCCGGCCTTGTCGAACGCGATGTTGATCGCGTGCCGCACCCGCGCATCGCTCATGTATTTGTGGGTGGTGTTCAACGCGGTGTAACTGGTGGTCATCGCCGCCAGTTCATCGACTTTCAGGTTCGGATCTTTCTTGATGCTTGGAATGTCATCCGGCTTGGGAAACAACGCGATCTGGCATTCGTTGGCCTTGAGTTTCTGCAGGCGCACGTTGTTGTCGGTGGTGACTGCCAGGATCAGCGGGTCTACCGCCGGTTTGCCGCGGAAGTAGTCGGGGTTGGCCTTGAATCGCGCCTGGGCATCTTTCTGATAACGGTTGAAGACGAACGGGCCTGTGCCGATGGGCTTGGCGTTGAGGTCTTCAGTCTTGCCGGACTTGAGCAACTGGTCGGCGTATTCCTTCGAGTGGATCGAAGAGAAGGCCATGCCCAGGTCGGCCAAAAACGGTGCTTCAGGACGGGTCAGGGTGAAGACAACCGTGTGATCGTCGAGCTTCTCGACGCTCTTGAGCAGTTCCTTGAAGCCCATGCTTTCGAAATACGGATAGCCCACGAGGGACTTTTTATGCCACGGATGATTCGGGTCCAGCTGGCGCTGGAAGCTCCAAAGCACGTCGTCGGCGTTCATGTTGCGTGTGGGTTTGAAATAGTCGGTGGTGTGGAACTTGATATCGTCACGCAGGTGAAAGGTGTAGGTCAGGCCATCGGCGCTGATCTCCGGCAGGGCCTTGGCCAGCGCGGGGATCACTTCGGTGGTGCCGGGCTTGAAATCCACCAGGCGGTTGAACATGGTTTCAGCAGCGGCGTCAGCCGTCACGGCCGTGGTGTACAGGACCGGGTCGAAACCTTCCGGGCTGGCTTCGGTGCAGACCACCAGTGGTTTGGCCGAAACGCCGATGGCCACGCTCAACAGCGCGGCAGCCATGGCGGCTTGTAGTGGGAGCAATTTCATTCGGAGCCCTCTGCAATCGATGGGACCAGACAAGCGTAGACGGCGGGCTCGTCCTGAGCCCGCCGCTTACTTGGCGCTGATTAAAGAATGTTGAACGGGATGGTGGTGACCAGGCGGAACTCTTTAATGCTGCCGTCGGACTGGTTCTCGCTGCCACGGTGCTCAACGTAGGTTGCACGAATCGCGGTGGCTTTGAGCGGGCCGCTCTGGATGGCGTAAGAGGCGCCTACACCGTATTCCTGGTGTTTTTCGCCGTCTTGGCTCTGGATGCCGTCGTAGGCGAACTTGGCCCGACCGTTGTTACCGGTGTAGTGGGTACCGTCGATGCCCCAGCCGCGCGCGGAGTAGATATTGAACTTCAGGCCTGGTACGCCGTATTCGGCCATGTTGATGCCGTAGGCGATCTGGAAGGATTTCTCGTTCGGACCGTTGAAGTCGGAGGTCAGGGAGTTGGCCAGGTAGATGCCGTTGGTTTCGTGCAGGTAGTCGAAGTATTCGTTACCGTTCACCGCCTGGTAGGAGAAGGTCAGGCTGTGTGCCTGGTGGGCCAGGCCCAGGGACAGGGAGTAGGTATCGTTGTCGATTTCCCCCATCTCTTTTTTGCCTTCATCGACAGTCTTGTAGTAGTTGAAACCGGTGGTCAGCGCCAGTTGCTGTGCATCACCCAGCTCGTGGGTTGCGCCGAAGTAGTACTGGTTCCAGAAGTCCTTCACGTTGGCGCCGAAGACGCTGACTTTCAGGCTTTTCAGCGGCTGGTAGTTCAGGCCCAGCGTGGAGACCTTGTCGGTTTCCTGCGTGCCATTGCCGTATTCCGAACGGAATTTCGACAGGCTCTGCTCGG
This sequence comes from Pseudomonas extremorientalis, assembly GCF_024584605.1. NCBI lineage: Bacteria > Pseudomonadati > Pseudomonadota > Gammaproteobacteria > Pseudomonadales > Pseudomonadaceae > Pseudomonas > Pseudomonas extremorientalis. The sequence goes on from NZ_CP089519.1 coordinate 999,502, forward strand.
TACGTGGCGACACGCGGTCAAACACGCCACCCTGGAACGACAGGTTGCTGAACTCTTCGCTGTTGAAACTTACACCTTCGAAGCTCGAAGGCAGCGCACGGTTGCCGATGGTGTCGACGATGCCACTGCTGAAGTTCTGGCGACCGGCGGTCAAGGTGGTGTTCGACACGCGGAACTGCACGTTGGCCAGACCCAGTTTGCTCCACTGGTCTACGGCATTGCCGTCGGAGTCAGCCAGGGTACGGTTGGAACCACCCTTGATGTCACGCTTGCTGCGATCCAGTACCAGGGCGTTGTATACCGCCACTTCGGTCTTGACACCTACGGTGCCCTGGGTGAAACCCGAGCTGGCGTTGAGGATGGTGCCCTGTACCCAGTTGGTACGGTTACGGTCGGTCTTGGTCACGCCGTGCTCTTTGTAGCTGAAGGTGCCGCCACGGTATTTGCTCTCATGGGAGAACCAGTTACGCGTGGTGCCGCCCAGGCTGAAATCTTCGATGAAGCCTTTCGCCTCGCTTTGCGCGCTGGTGCCGGCCAACGTGGTCGGCACGAAGTCCTGGCTGGCGGGTTCCGCGTAGGCGGTGGCCGTGATGCTGCTGATGGCCAGGGCCAGAAGCGCTTTGCTGCTCAGTTTCATGGGTTGAAGCTCCTTTGGTTCTCTTTTTAATGCCGGTCTTTTTTGGTGATCCGGCTATTGGGTGTGTAACTCGTTCAAGCCATTGCAAACGTTTGGCGTAGGAAAAATCCCAACAAAAGGCCGCGCGTTTGCAGCAAGGCGGGGGCCGCCCTGCGCAATCCGGTTATTTTCTTATGGGGTGATACTGACGCCCGAGAACACGTTGCGGCCGAAGGGGCTGACCTTGAACCCTTCGACTTTGGCGCTTAGCGGCTGGTTGACCGTCGAGTGGGCGACGGGCGTGATCGGCACCTGCGCTTTAAGCAGTTGCTGCGCCTGTTTGTACAGAACAGTCCGTTGTTCGCGGTCGGTCACGACCTTGGCTTGCTTGATCAGCGTGTCGTACGCCGGGTCACACCACATGGAGTAGTTGTTCCCGCCGATGGCGTCACAGCTGTAGAGGGTGCCCAGCCAGTTGTCCGGGTCACCGTTATCGCCGGTCCAGCCGATCAGGCTCACATCGTGCTCACCGTTCTTGGTGCGCTTGATGTATTCGCCCCACTCGTAGCTGACGATCTTGACCTTTAGGCCGATCCTGGCCCAGTCGCTTTGCAGCATCTCGGCCATCAGCTTGGCGTTGGGGTTGTACGGCCGTTGCACCGGCATCGCCCACAGGGTGATTTCGGTGCCTTCCTTCACGCCGGCAGCCTTGAGCAGTTCCTTGGCTTTTTCCGGGTTGTAGGCGGCGTCCTTGATAGTCTCGTCGTAGGACCACTGCGTCGGCGGCATGGCGTTTACGGCCAATTGCCCGGCGCCCTGGTACACGGCGTTCAGGATGCTCTGCTTGTTCACCGCCATGTCCAGCGCCTGGCGCACTTCAAGCTGGTCGAACGGCTTGTGGCGCACGTTGTAGGCGATGTAGCCGAGGTTGAACCCCGGCTTGGTCAGCAGTTTCAGGTTCGGGTCGGCCTTGAGTGCGTCGACGTCAGCCGGGCGCGGATGCAGGGTCACCTGGCATTCGCCGGCCTTGAGTTTTTGCACGCGCACCGAGGCGTCGGTGTTGATGGCGAAAATCAGCTGGTCGAGCTTGACCTTGCTCGGGTCCCAGTACTGTTTGTTGGCCACATAGCGGATCTGCGAATCTTTCTGGTAACGCTGGAACACGAAGGGGCCAGTGCCGATCGGCTTCTGGTTGATGTCGCTGGGCTTGCCGGCCTTGAGCAGTTGCTCGGCGTATTCGGCCGACAGGATCGCGGCGAAGCTCATGGCAATGTTCTGGATAAACGCGGCATCGACCGTGTTCAGGGTGATCACCACGGTGTGCGAGTCGGTTTTCGCGACCTTGGCAATGTTCTTGTTCAGGCTCATCCCGTTGAAGTACGGAAACTCGGTGGGGTAGGCCTTGCGAAACGGATGGTCGGGGTCAAGCATGCGGTTGAAGGTGAACAGCACGTCGTCGGCGTTGAAGTCCCGAGTCGGCTTGAATTCCTTGTTGCTGTGGAATTTCACCCCTTCACGCAAGTGAAAGGTGTAGGTCAGGCCGTCCGGCGAAATATCCCACTTGGTTGCCAACGCAGGTACGACACCCGTCTCGCCTTTTTCAAACTCAACCAGGCGGTTATACAGCGGCTCGGCCGCATCGTTATCGGTGGCGGTGGTGTACTGCGCAGTGTCAAAGCCGGCCGGGCTGCCTTCCGAGCAGAACACCAGGCTGCGCTTGTCGGCGGCGTGGCCCATTGTGGCCGCAGCCAGCAGGCCGGTACCAAAAATTGCGGATAGAGCGGTGGTATGGCGCATGACGATCCCGATCCTTGTTTGTAGTTGTCATCAGCGAGCAATCACCCCGGCATTCAGCCAGGGGGACATCACTGATCCCACACGCAGCAAGTGCCTTTCCGAGTTTGGAGCCTCTGCTGTCCTACGACGTTATGGGTCGCGGACTTCGCAGTAAATACGCCAAATCGGATTGACCCTGTAGGCAACGGCGCCGTGCATCGCAGTTCGTTGCTGTAGGAGGCAACGATTGCGAGCGTGGTCTGTTTCCTACGGGCCAGGCGGATGCAATAACGGCGACGTTATGAAACGTCGCCGTCATGGCTTCTTACTTGCCGCTTACGCTCACGCCATAGAAGGAGTTCAAGCCAAACGGGCTGATCTTGAAGTCCTGTACGGTGTTGCGCATGGGTTGATACACCGTCGAGTGCGCGATAGGTGTCATCGGGACTGCATCTTTGAGGATATGTTGCGCCTGCTTGTACAGCTCGGTGCGTTTGGCGACGTCCGACGTGGCCTTGGCTTCTTTCACGATGCCATCGAATTTCTTGTCGCACCATTTGGAGAAGTTGTTACCGGCCAGCGAGTCGCAGCCGAACAGCACGTTCAGCCAGTTGTCCGGGTCACCATTGTCACCGCTCCAGCCAATGATCATGGCCTGGTTCTCGCCACCTTTGGAGCGCTTGATGTACTCGCCCCACTCGTAGCTGGTGATCTTCACGTTGAGGCCGATCTTCTTCCAGTCGTTTTGCAGCATTTCTGCCATCAGCTTGGCGTTCGGGTTGTACGGACGCTGAACCGGCATGGCCCATAGAACGATTTCAGTACCTTCCTTGACGCCGGCTTCCTTGAGCAGCGACTTGGCTTTCTCAGGGTCGTACTTGGCGTCCTTGATGGTGGTGTCATACGACCATTGGGTCGGCGGCATGGCGTTGACGGCCAGTTGGCCGGCGCCCTGGTACACGGAATCGATGATCTGCTGCTTGTTCACCGACATGTCCAGCGCCTGGCGTACGCGCAGGTCAGCCAATGGGTTTGGCTGGTCGCTGCCCTTGACCTTGTCCATGACGTTGTAGGCGATATAGCCCAGGTTGAAACCGGCCTGGTTCGGCAGTTTCAGGTCCTTGTCCGCTTCCAGCGCCTTGAGGTCGGCCGGACGTGGGAACAGGGTGATCTGGCATTCGTTTTTCTTGAGCTTCTGGATGCGCACCGACGGGTCGGTGGTGATGGCGAAGATCAGGTTGTCGATCTTCACGTCTTCAGGTTTCCAGTAGTCCTTGTTGCCGGTGTAGCGGATGTTCGAGTCTTTCTGGTAGCTCTTGAACACGAACGGGCCAGTGCCGACCGGCTTCTGGTTGATGTCCGCAGCCTTGCCTTCTTTCAACAGTTTGGCGGCGTATTCAGCCGACTGGATCGAGGCAAAGCTCATCGCCAGGTTCTGGATGAAGGCGGCGTCCACGGTGCCAAGGGTGAACTTGACAGTATGGTCATCGACTTTCTCGATGTTCTTGATGTTGGTGTCCATCCCCATGTCCGTGAAGTACGGGAACTCGGTGGGGTAGGCCTTACGGAATGGATCGTCCTTGTTGATCATGCGGTTGAACGTGAACAGCACGTCATCGGCATTGAAGGTACGGGTCGGCTTGAAGTACGGGGTGGTATGGAACTTGACGCCATCACGCAGGTGGAAGGTGTAGGTCAAGCCATCCGGGGACACGTCCCAGCTGGTAGCCAGCCCAGGAATCACAGCGGTGCCGCCGCGTTCGAACTGGGTCAGGCGGTTGAACATGGTTTCGGCCGAGGCATCGAAGTCTGTTCCGGTGGTGTACTGGCCTGGGTCGAAACCGGCCGGGCTCCCTTCGGAGCAGAACACCAGGTTAGTCGCCGCTTGGGCGAAAGGAGCTGCGGCCATAAGGCCAGCGCTAACAATTAACGGAATGACTGCGTGTTTAAGCATGTTGGCCTCATGATTTGTTGTCATTTTTGGTGGTGAGGGCGACCTCGTGAGTCGGCCTGCGGATACTTATGCAGGCGCCATACCCATTGCAAGATGCTGAACCGTTGCGAGGCTGAAACAGTGGTACGAACGTACAGGAATGTCGCAATTATGAAAGTTTCGACATATTTGCGTATATTTCGAGGGTTTTTTCGGTGCATCCGTCGCACCAAAAAGACCCAGCCGAGGCGTCTGGTGCACTCGGTTGGGGCGCTTCTGTTACTTATCTAGACTCACGCCGTAGAACGGTGTCAGGCCAAAGGGGCTGATCTTGAAGTCCCGCACTTCCTTGCGCAGGGGCTGGAAAACCGTCGAGTTTGCAATAGGCGTTATAGGTACTTGTTCCTTAAGGATTTTTTGTGCCTGTTGATACCACTTGATGCGCTGTTCGCGGTCGTTGCTGACCTTGGCCTGCTGCACCAATTTGTCGTAGGCCGGGTTACACCATTTGGCGTAGTTGCTGCCCTTCACCGCAGCACAACTGTAGAGCACGCCGAGCCAGTTATCCGGGTCGCCATTGTCGCCCGTCCAACCATAAATCATGGCCTCATGCTCGCCATTTTTGGCGCGCTTGATGTATTCGCCCCATTCATAGCTGACGATATTGGCCTTGATGCCGATCTTCTCCCAATCCTGCTGGATCATTTGTGCCGACATGCGCGCGTTCGGGTTTGAAGCGCGCTGCACGGTCATTGCCCACAGGTTGATGGTAGTTCCTGGTGCAACCCCTGCTTCTTTTAGTAGCGCCTTGGCCTTGACCGGGTCATGGGGGGCGTCCTTGAGGGTGGGGTCATAAGACCACTGCGCCGGAGGCAGGGCGTTCTGCGCCAATTGTCCGGCACTCTGGTACACCGCCTTGATAATCGCCGGCTTGTCGATGGCCATGTCCAGGGCCTGGCGCACCTTGAGCTGATCCAGCGGCGGGTGGGTCACGTTGTAGGCCAGGAAGCCCAGGTTGAAACCGGCCTGCTGCAGCACGCGCAAGTTCGGGTCCTGCTTCATCACGTCGATATCGGCGGGGCGCGGGTAGCCGCTGACCTGGCATTCGCCGGCCTTGAGCTTCTGCAGGCGCGACGCAGCATCCGGGGTGATGGCGAACACCAGGTTGTCGAGCTTCACATCCTCGGGTTTCCAGTACTGTTTATTGGCTACGTAGCGGATCTGCGAATCCTTCTGGTAGCGCTTGAACACAAACGGTCCGGTGCCCACCGGTTTCTGATTGATCTCTTCGGCCTTGCCCTGCTTGAGCAGTTGCGCGGCGTACTCGGCGGATTGCACCGAGGCGAAGCTCATGGCCAGGTTTTGCACAAACGACGCATCGACGTTGTTCAGGTTGAAGCGCACGGTATGGTCGTCAAGTTTCTCGACGCTCTTGATCGTGGTGTTCAAGCCCATGTCGGTGAAGTACGGCGACTCGGAGGGGTAGGCCTTACGGAACGGACTGTCGGCATCCAGCAGGCGATTGAAGGTGAACAGCACATCATCCGCGTTGAAATCGCGGGTAGGGGTGAAGAAATCGGTGGTGTGGAACTTGACGCCATCGCGCAGATGGAAGGTGTAGGTCAGGCCGTCTTTGGAAATGTCCCAGCTTGTCGCCAAGCCAGGTTCGACTTCGGTGCCGCCACGCTTGAACTGCGTGAGGCGGTTGAACACGGTCTCGGCCGAAGCATCGAAATCGGTGCCGCTGGTGTACTGGCTGGGGTCGAAGCCGGCGGGGCTGGCTTCGGAGCAATAGACCAGGGTACTGGCCGCGTGGGCCACTGGCATGAAGGCCAGCAGTCCGGCGGCGAGGAGGAGCGGTTTTAAGGCAATTCTTTCCATGGAGACCCCTGAAGTGGCAGGTGTATATAAGCTGCCCAAACGAAAACGGCGCCACCGAGGGTAACGCCGTTCAGGTCTATCAGGTAGGGGTCACGGCATCTGCACTTCAATCACGCCATCGGCGCTCATGTTGACTTGGCTGGTGCCGGCTTCCACTTCAGGTGTGGGGGCTGAATCAGCCATCGCGGCTTTCATCATCATCCCGCCACGGGCGTAAGGCATCGGGTAGCCATTGGTGTTGAAGTTCAGGTTGACGATCTTGTAGCCCTTGCCGCCCAGCGCATCGGTGGCCAGTTGGGCGCGAGCCTTGAATGCGGCGACTGCATCTTTGAGCAGCGCATCTTCGCTGGACTTGCGCGTGGTGTCGGCGATGGAGAACTCCATGTTTTCCATTTTCAGGGTGCTCTGCAGTTCACCAGTGAGCTTGGACAGCGCCGGGAAGTCCGCACTTTCCAGACGCAGCTCGGCGCGCTCGCGCCAGCCAGTGATCTTCTGGTTCTTGTTGTCGTAGATCGGGTAGCTGTTGCGGCTGCCCTGGCGCAGGGTTACGCCTTTGACTTCGCGGGCCTGGCCCAGGGCCTTGTTCATGGTGGTGGTGATTTCGGCGGCGAGCTTGGCCGGGTCGCTGTTCTGGGACTCGGTGTACAGGGTAACGATCATCTTGTCGCGGGCCACTTCCTGGCTGACCTCGGCGCGCAGGGAAATCTGGTTGTAGTTCAGTCCTTCGGCGGCCACGGCCGGAAGGCTGGCCAGGGTGGCGACGCCGAGGGTGATAACAGCTGCACTGCGAGTGAAACGAGACATGAAAGCTCCTTGAGGTGATCGTGTTCGGTATGACTGTAGACGGTGGCACCGGGTTCTTCGGGTTTACACATTACCTACATGTTGTAGCGATGCCGACGAACGGTCATTTGCCCGGCCTGCGGCAAAGAGCCACACGCGCCGTGCCGGTGGGCCTGCTTCGTTTATACTCCTGCCGATCCGCCTGCAGCGCTCACCGGGAGAGCTCATGCTCGCCGCCGTAAAACTGACTTCCGCCACCCGCCAGAACCTCTGGCGCCTGACGTTCATCCGCACGCTGGTGCTGGCCGCACAGGCCGGCTCCGTCGGGCTCGCCTATTGGTTCGACCTGCTGCCGCTGCCGTGGCTGCAACTGGGCGTGACCCTGGGTTTCTCCATCGTGCTGTGTGTGTTCACCGCTATCCGGTTGCGCACCACCTGGCCGGTGACCGAGTTGGAGTACGCCCTGCAATTGGCTTGCGACCTGTTTATCCACAGTGTGTTGCTGTATTTCTCCGGCGGTTCCACCAATCCGTTCGTTTCTTATTACCTGGTGCCCTTGACCATTGCCGCCGTGACCTTGCCGTGGCGGTATTCGGTAGTGCTGTCGGGCATCGCCCTGACCCTCTACACCCTGTTGCTGGCGCGCTTCTACCCGCTGCAAACCTTCCCCATCGCCCGGGAAAACCTGCAGATCTACGGAATGTGGCTGAGTTTTGCGCTGTCCGCCGCCGTCATCACCTTCTTCGCCGCACGGATGGCCGAAGAACTGCGCCGCCAGGAAGAGCTGCGCGCCATTCGCCGTGAAGAAGGCCTGCGCGATCAGCAACTGCTGGCTGTCGCTACCCAGGCCGCCGGCGCTGCCCATGAATTGGGTACACCGTTGGCCACCATGAGCGTGCTGCTCAACGAAATGACCCAGGACCACCACGATCCGGCGTTGCAGGAAGACCTCGGCGTGCTGCGCGAACAGGTCAAGCAATGCAAGCAGACCTTGCAGCAACTGGTACGCGCCGCCGAGGCCAATCGCCGCCTGGCGGTAGAGATGCAGGACGTGACCCAATGGCTCGATGAAGCCCTGAACCGCTGGCACCTGATGCGCCCCGAAGCCAGTTACCGTTTTCATCTATTAGGGCAGGGCACGGTGCCGCGCATGGCGCCACCACCAGATCTGACCCAGGCGCTGCTCAACCTGTTGAACAATGCCGCCGACGCCTGCCCTGAAGGCCTGGGTGTGCAGCTGGACTGGGATGCCGAAGACGTGACCATCAGCATTCGCGACCACGGCGCAGGTGTGCCGCTGGCCATTGCCGAGCAGATCGGCAAGCCCTTCTTTACCACCAAGGGCAAAGGCTTCGGCCTTGGCCTGTTTTTGAGCAAGGCCAGCGTGACCCGCGCGGGCGGCTCAGTGAAGCTCTATAGTCATGAGGAAGGTGGCACGCTCACCGAGCTGCGCCTGCCCCGTGTCGCACGAGGAGATATCGATGAGTGACGAGATCCAAGTCGAAGGCGAAGAACTGCCGCACCTGTTGCTGGTAGATGACGATGCCACCTTTACCCGCGTGATGGCGCGCGCCATGAGCCGTCGCGGTTTCCGCGTCAGCACCGCTGGCTCCGCCGAAGAGGGCCTGACCATCGCCCAGGCCGACCTGCCGGACTACGCCGCGCTCGACCTGAAGATGGACGGCGATTCCGGCCTGGTGCTGCTGCCCAAGCTGCTGGAACTCGACCCGGAAATGCGCGTGGTGATCCTCACCGGTTACTCCAGCATTGCCACCGCCGTCGAGGCGATCAAGCGCGGTGCCTGCAACTACCTGTGCAAGCCGGCGGACGCCGACGATGTGCTGGCCGCCTTGCTCTCCGAACACGCCGACCTCGACACCCTGGTGCCGGAAAACCCGATGTCGTTGGACCGCCTGCAATGGGAGCACATCCAGCGCGTGCTGACCGAGCACGAAGGCAATATCTCCGCCACCGCTCGCGCCCTGGGCATGCACCGCCGTACCTTGCAGCGCAAGTTGCAGAAGCGTCCGGTACGGCGTTGAGCAATGCTGGATCAAAAAAGCCCGGACTTTCCGGGCTTTTTCTTCGCCAGAGTGGTTACTCAGTAGGGAAAGGCAACACGGCCGTCGAACAGGTTATAGCGCTGATCCGGCAACTTGGCCGGGGCTTTGAAGGATACATACAAAATACCGTCTTTTATCTTGGCAGCGCTCACTTGGAGTGAGGCTTGCGGTTCGATCGCAACGTGGTCAGGGAGGATGCTGCTGGAGAGGTTCTTTTTGGCAATCGATTCATCGAAGATATAAATTACCGGTTGGCGGTTTTTTACGGGCAGCGTGTCTTTTGCCCAGGTTGCCCAGCCCTTGGCGTTGAAGGCCTGGGTTGACGCCGATTGGATGCCGCTGTCCCTGAATACTCTGCCAACACCGTTTTTGAGTTTGTCAGCGCCCTCCGATGTAACAAAGGCGTAGCGAAAGGCCTTGCCGCTGTATTCGGCTTGTTCATCCAGGTCGGACAGGAATTCGCTCACATTCGGTGGGTACTTGCTTGGATCGGCCTCCGTGCGAAGGATTTCATTGATTTCGCCCGAACCGGCTTCGGTGTACTCGTTCAGGCTCTCGTAATCTTCAGCCCTGGACGTCTGCGTCAAGCGGGTCAACTCGTCCAGCACCCGCTCGCGCTCTGCGCTACTCAGGGCATTTTCGTCTTTGTCTATCCGGCTGATGTCTTGCGCAAGTTGAGCTTTGGCAGAGGAGTTACTGGCATTCCATGGGAAATTTATACCTGCGCCTTTGTCCAGTTGTACCCAAATGCCCTCCTTGTCGAGATGCACAGTCATGATCGATTGTCTGGAGGTGGGGTCAATAATTTCGGCGTAGTGATCGGTGAGTTTAAAATTGCTTTTGAGTTCATATACCCGTTCTATCTCCGAATGATCGGTGTGTCGAATGAACCACCGGTCCAGGCCGTCGGCGTCACGGAGGTGATAGATGTTGTTGGCGTTCTTCGTTGCGTGCTCTATAAGCCTTTCGCCGTCTTCGACGGCATGGGCACTGATGTTGTTAGATTCAGAGGGGCGCAGGCGATTGGCGGCTTCGGTGGGTGCCGGCGTTGTCACGTCTTCGGTTGGAGGGCTGTTGGGGGCTTTTATAGCCTCGTCTGCCACCGCCGATTCAATCGACGCCGTCCCGCTGTCGAGCTTGGATGCGCTGCCGGCGATACCGGGCACTGCATTGAGCACGCCAAACACGATCCGGTCGGTCCCGCGGGATTTGCCGTGGGCCAGATCATCGATACCGACGCCCACCTCTGTGATACCGGCCCCTGTGTAGATCGCATCCAGCGCCAGGCCTACCTCCGGCATGACAAACGCCAATGGGGTCAGCAGCAACGCTGTGGCAGTAGCGGCCTCTGCCAGTTTCAGTGCGGCGTCCTTGATTACATCGCCATCGGTAGTGATGTCGTGATCGGCGTCGGCGTAGGCGCGCTCTTTTTGACGCTGGGTCATGGCCTTGAACGGGTCGCCGTTCAGGGGCTCCAGAGCGATATAGCGCTGAGGATCCCAATCACTGAGTGAGGTAAAGCCCAGCGCATTGGGTTTTTGTGCTTCGGTCCAGCCACCCAGTCCCACGAGGGACTGCTTCACACCGTCAGAAAAAAACTTGTCGTCCTGGTCGTTTTTGGTGAAGTGGTTAAGCAACGCCGTCCGCTTGATCGGGTCAGCCGCCTGGTCGGCCAGCCAGGTTTTCATGGCTTCGGGGTTATCAAACCTGTGCAGCGGTGATGAGTTGCCCGGAATATGCAGCAGGGTGGTTTTAATCGGTTTGCCGTGGCTGTCCAGGCGGGTCTTTTTGTCGATGATGTACAGCAGGTCGGTAGATACGTCGCCATTGATCGACAGTAGACCAACGTCGACGTCGGGGTCCTTGGCATACGGGGCTTCCAGGTTCTTGACACTGGTTTCAGACCAAGGCTTTCCAGGTTGAAGGCCCGATGCACGTAGGACCAGGCGGGTTTCTTCATTGCTCAGGCTACCGTCCTTTTGCTGTGCAAGGGCAGCTTGAACGAGGGCTATCTTGGTGAGTAGCTCGTAGGGTTTTTCATGGGTTGCCCAGAACGTGTCCAAGTAGGATTTGTAAGGCGTAATCAGCTCGGTTTCCCATACCAGATCCCGAAATTGTTGTGGCGTAAGCGAGACCTTTGACGACAGATTCGGTACTGAGTCCTTTGAGGTGTCTGTGCCTCGAACGACGTACTCGTATGTCGGGTTCATGAGATCGTGGGCCGTCTGGATGGCTGACACGAGAGGAAAGGAATGAAGAATATTCAACAGTCTTGAGGCTGTCGGGTGCGTCCGCGCCAGTCCGGTAGGCGATTCATCGTCATTGTTTTTCCTGCGTACGTTGGTCAGTGCGGCCTCGGTCAGGCTAATTTGGTTGAGTATCTTGCCATCCGGCGGTGCCGGTTTGGTGGTGTCGTAGTTGGTCGTTACGATATAGGTATGGTCGGGGTTCAGCTGCAGGTTGAATTTTTTGCGCAACGCTTGCGCAATTATTTGTGAGGTTTCCTGTGCCGGCGTCAGGATGGTTTGGCTGGCATTTTTTATAAGGCGTTCAACGCTTTGGCTACTGTGGGACGCGTCGACTGTTTCATAGACTTCCGTGATCCGTCCGGGCGAGGCGGGCAGTTGTCTGGAGTCATCTATGGTGTGCTCCTGGACGGTAGGCATGGTCTGTGGGGGCAGGCGTACAAATTGTATCGACGTGGGAAGGGTCATATAGGATTTTTCTCTCTGAGCGTGTTCCAAGGTGCCGAGAGTAAGTGGGACGGTTTCGAGTCCTGGTTTCCAGCCGATGTAAGTCAATTAAATACTGAACGCTGACTGAATGAGCGACATCGAATTGCCCGCTGCGCTAAAGCCTATCTTATGATCCATTCACACTACTGCGCCGAGCGAAACAATGAATCAGAACGCTGAGTATTCCGCGGTCAACGACGCGGTGCGTGGGCAATTCCTACGGCGGGTGTGGGGGTTGATTACTCCCTACTGGCGCAGTGAAGAGAAGGGCATCGCCTGGCTGCTGCTGTTGGTGGTGCTGGGGCTTTCGCTGTTCAGCGTCGCCGTATCGGTGTGGTTCAACAGTTGGAACCGCGATTTCTACAACGCGCTGGAGCACAAGGACTACGACGCTTTTACCCACCTGCTGATGTACTTCAGCGTGATTGCGGTGGTGGCGATTGTGACCGGCGTGTTCACGTCCTATCTGCAACAGATGCTCACCATCCGCTGGCGCCGCTGGCTGACGGAACGCTACTTTGCCCAATGGCTGGGCCACAAGAATTACTACCACCTGGAATACGGCGGTTACACCGATAACCCCGACCAGCGTATTTCCGAAGACCTCAATGCATTTACCGCCAGCACCCTGACCCTGGGGCTGGGCTTTATCAGCAACCTGGTGAGCCTGGTGTCGTTCTCGGTGATCCTGTGGGGGGTGTCCGGCAGCATCGAGGTGTGGGGCATCACGATTCCCGGCTATATGTTCTGGGCCGCGCTGGTGTATGCGGTGATCGGCAGTTGGCTGACGCATGTGATTGGTCGAAAACTGATCGGCTTGAGCAACCGTCAACAACGCTTTGAGGCGGACCTGCGTTTCAGTCTGGTGCGGGTGCGGGAGAACGCGGAAAGCATCGCGCTGTTCAACGGTGAGCCTAACGAACACCATCAATTGAGCGCGCGTTTCGGACGGGTATGGAGCAACTTCTGGAGCATCATGCAGCTCAAGAAGCGTCTGAGTTTCTTTACCAGCGGTTACTCGCAGATCGCGATCATCTTTCCTTTTGTGGTGGCGGCGCCGCGTTACTTCGCCGGCAAGATCGAACTGGGCGTGCTGATGCAGGTGGCCCAGGCGTTCGGCAGCGTGCAGGGCAGCCTCAGTTGGTTTGTCGACGCCTATACGTTGCTGGCCAGTTGGCGCGCCACCTGTGATCGTCTGCTGAGTTTCGGCCAGGCCATGCAAGACAACGAAACCCGCACCATGGGCATTGGCTTGCAGCATCAGGGCGCAGGTTTGCAGGTCAAGGACCTGAACCTGGACCTGGCCGACGGCCGTCACCTGCTGCAAGGCGCCGACCTGACCGTTGCCGAGGGCGAGCGCCTGATGCTCAGCGGTCGCTCCGGCAGCGGCAAGTCGACGTTGCTGCGGGCCATGGGCAACCTGTGGCCCAACGGTCACGGCAATATTCGCCTGCCGGCCGAGCGCTATCTGTTCCTGCCGCAGAAACCCTACTTGCCGATTGGCACGTTGAAGGCGGTGTTGAGTTATCCACAGGACGACAGCGTCTACCCGGCAGAACGTTATGCACAGGTCCTGGAAACCTGTCGCCTGCCCCATCTGATCGACCGACTGGAGGAAGCCAACCACTGGCAGCGCATGCTTTCGCCGGGCGAACAGCAACGCCTGGCCTTTGCCCGCGCGTTGCTGTTCGCGCCGCAATGGCTGTACATGGACGAAGCGACGTCGGCCATGGACGAAGAGGATGAGGCGACCTTGTATCAGGCGTTGATCGATGAGTTGCCGGGGCTGAGCATCGTCAGCGTCGGCCATCGCAGCAGCCTCAAGCGCTTCCATGGACGGCATGTGCGTATCGAGGGGGGGCAGTTGCAGGAACAAGTCCCAGTATGATGTGAGGCCGGGTCAGAAAAGGAACCGTTTTGGGGAGGACACTCACTCAAGGGGTGAGGGGATCCCCTATTTTTCCTACTGATCCAGAGGTTTTTTATGAATTCGGTGAATGCTTTTTCAACCACCCAGCCTTCCTATTACGCGGCTACCGCCCAGAGTGCCACACCTTCAGCCGCTCCCCAGCCTGAGCCTACCCGTGCAATGGCCACCGAAGAGAAAAACAGCGGGTGCATGAGCGGTTGCACCGGGCCGGTTGCGGCCAGTGTCGTGAATTCACTGGCTCGACTGGCAACGTCGGTGATTCATCTGATGAACAAGCAGGACGGTTGCAATCACAGGTCCAGCCACGAGTCGTTGACCAGGCTATGATTTAAGCCCCGTTTTTAGCGGCCGGCAGCGATTCCAGTCGAGCAGGTACACCCCAAAAAAAGCCCGGCTGATCATTGATCAGCCGGGCTTTTTTATACTTGAAGACGACTTACTTCTTCAAACCGTAATGCTCATCCAGCATGCCAGGGGCGTTCGGCGTTTTTGGCGCGTAGTCCCGTGGCGGCTCCTGGTTTTCCCGCGGTGGGGTCAGGCGCTCCCGTGGGGTTTGCGGTGCATCGGAATGCAACGCGGCCAGCAGGCGCTGGCGGGTGATGTCGTCGAGGGCGAGGCGGTTGGCGCCATCGGCGAGATGATCCTGTACTTCCTGGTAGCTCTGGGTGAGCTTCTTGACCAGGGTCGCGGTGCTGTTGAAGTGGGTAACAACCTCGTTCTGATAACTGTCAAAACGTTCCTGGATATCATCCAGCTGACGCTGCGTGCGGTTAGGCGCGGCATTCGGCAGCAAGCGAGCAACCAGGAAACCAATGGCGACACCGGCAACCAGGGCAAGAGTCGGCAACAACCAAACTAAGAGCGAGTGTTCCACGAGTCCTTCCTCTATAAACGGCTTTGCTTTACGTTAACGGCTCAAACCTGCGCTGTATACCGCGATTAAGCTCGCAATCATGCCAAGCACAGACTTTTAGCTAGACGAGTCGACCCTTTGAGAGGTCACGGAGTTCATTCCTTGCTCATGCGTGAAACCCCCGTTTTGATCGATGGCCCGGTAGGCCAATTGGAAGCCCTGTACCTGGATCACCCCGAGCCACGTGGCCTGGCGCTGATCTGTCACCCTAACCCGGTGCAGGGCGGGACCATGCTCAATAAAGTTGTATCGACCTTGCAACGCACCGCCCGCGATGCCGGTTTGATCACCTTGCGTTTCAATTACCGTGGCGTCGGCGCGAGTGCCGGCACCCACGACATGAGCACCGGTGAAGTGGACGATGCTGAAGCGGCTGCTACCTGGTTGCGGGAAAAACACCCCGACCTGCCGATCACCTTGCTCGGGTTTTCCTTCGGAGGCTACGTGGCCGCGAGCCTGGGTGGCCGCCTGGAGGCCAAGGGCGAAAAACTCTCGCACCTGTTCATGGTTGCCGCCGCGGTGATGCGCCTGCGTGACAGCGACCAACTGCCCCAGGCCTGCCCACTGACCCTTATCCAGCCGGAAACCGACGAAGTGGTCGACCCGCAGATCGTCTACGACTGGTCCGCCGCCTTGAATCGCCCCCATGAGCTGCTGAAAGTGGCAGAATGCGGACACTTTTTTCACGGCAAGCTCACCGATCTGAAGGATCTGGTGCTGCCGCGCCTCTCGAATTGATAGCAGTCTGATAAGCGATTACCCATGACGACTCGTACCCGTATCCTCACCGGCATCACCACCACCGGCACGCCGCACCTGGGCAACTATGCCGGTGCGATTCGCCCGGCGATCCTCGCCAGCCAGGACGCCAATGCCGACTCTTTCTACTTCCTGGCCGACTACCACGCCCTGATCAAATGCGATGACCCGCAGCGCATCCAGCGCTCGCGCATGGAAATCGCCGCGACCTGGCTGGCCGGTGGCCTGGATGTGAACCGGGTGACGTTCTATCGCCAGTCGGACATCCCGGAAATCCCCGAGCTGACCTGGCTGCTGACCTGCGTGGCCGCCAAGGGCCTGCTCAACCGCGCCCACGCGTACAAGGCCTCGGTGGACAAGAACGTGGAAGCCGGCGAAGACCCGGATGCGGGCATCAGCATGGGCCTGTACAGCTACCCGGTGCTGATGGCGGCGGACATCCTGATGTTCAACGCACACAAAGTGCCGGTGGGGCGCGACCAGATCCAGCACGTGGAAATGGCCCGTGATATCGGCCAGCGCTTCAACCACCTGTTCGGCAACGGTAAAGAATTCTTCACCATGCCCGAGGCGTTGATCGAAGAAAGCGTCGCCACCTTGCCGGGCCTGGATGGCCGCAAGATGTCGAAAAGCTACGACAACACCATCCCATTGTTCACCAGCGCCAAGGACATGAAGGACGCCATCTCGCGGATCGTCACCGACTCCCGCGCCCCGGGCGAAGCCAAGGACCCGGACAATTCGCACCTGTTCACCCTGTACCAGGCGTTTGCGACCAAGGCGCAGGAAGAAGAATTCCGTGCCGAACTGCTGCAAGGGCTGGGTTGGGGCGAGGCGAAGAACCGCCTGTTCCACCTGCTGGACGGCCAGTTGGGTGAAGCCCGCGAGCGCTACCATCAACTGATGTCGCGCCCTTCTGACATGGAAGACCTGCTGCTGATCGGCGCCAAGAAGGCCCGTGCCGTGGCGGCGCCGTTCCTGGCTGAACTGCGTGAAGCGGTGGGCCTGCGTTCGTTTGTCAACCAGGCTGCGGCACCGGTCGCCGCCAAGAAGAAGGCGGCGAAAGCCGCGCGCTTCGTGAGCTTTCGCGAAGACGATGGTAGCTTCCGCTTCCGTCTGCTGGCCGCAGATGGCGAGCAACTGTTGCTGTCGCGCAACTTTGCCGACGGCAAGGCGGCCGGTGCCGTGACCAAGCAACTGCAAAGCGGCGACGCGCTGGACCTGCGCACCGAGGCACTGGGTTTCAGCGTATGGCTGGACGGTGCCGCCGTGGCCGATAGCGCCGAGTTCGCCGACGAGGCATCGCGTGATGCCGCCATCGCCGCCCTGCGCGTTGCGTTGACCCCCCTCGAGGATTAACCCGACCAAGGGTTGATTGCCATTATCCAGGGCCGTCGTTACAGTGACGGCCCGTTTTTGTTGCCTTGCTAACGAAATTATGACGCCCCTAGAACGATATCAAGCTGATCTGAAACGCCCTGAATTCTTCCATGACGCGGCCCAGGAAACGGCGGTGCGTCATCTGCAGCGCCTGTACGATGACCTGCTCGCGGCCTCGCAAAGCAAGCCAGGGATGTTCAGCAAGCTGTTTGGCAAGAAAGACCACACGCCGGTCAAGGGCCTGTACTTCTGGGGTGGCGTGGGCCGGGGCAAGACCTACCTGGTGGACACCTTTTTCGAAGCGCTGCCGTTCAAGGAAAAGGTCCGGACGCACTTTCACCGCTTCATGAAGCGCGTGCACGAAGAGATGAAGACCCTGCCGGGCGAGAAAAACCCGCTGACCATCATCGCCAAGCGTTTCTCCGAAGAAGCGCGGGTGATCTGCTTCGATGAGTTCTTCGTCTCCGACATCACCGACGCCATGATCCTCGGCACCCTGATGGAAGAGCTGTTCAAGAACGGCGTGACCCTGGTCGCCACCTCGAACATCGTGCCCGACGGCTTGTACAAGGACGGCCTGCAACGCGCACGCTTCCTGCCGGCCATTGCGCTGATCAAGCAGCATACCGAGATCGTCAACGTCGACAGCGGCGTCGACTACCGTCTGCGTCACCTGGAACAAGCGGAGCTGTTCCACTTCCCGCTCAATGAGGCGGCCCACGAAAGCCTGAAAAAGAGCTTCCGCGCCCTCACGCCGGAATGCACCCAGGCGGTGGAAAACGACAAGCTGGTGATCGAGAACCGCGAAATCATCGCGCTGCGCACCTGCGACGACGTGGCCTGGTTCGAGTTCCGCCAACTGTGCGACGGCCCGCGCAGCCAGAACGACTACATCGAGCTGGGCAAGATCTTCCACGCGGTGATCCTCAGCGGCGTGGAACAGATGAGCGTCACCACCGACGACATCGCGCGACGTTTCATCAACATGGTCGACGAATTCTACGACCGTAACGTCAAGCTGATCATCTCGGCGGAAGTCGAGCTCAAGGACCTGTATACCGGCGGGCGCCTGAACTTCGAGTTCCAGCGCACGTTGAGCCGCTTGCTGGAAATGCAGTCCCACGAGTTCCTCTCGCGCGGACACAAACCCTAAGATCGATGTAGATCAAACTGTGGGAGGGGGCAAGCCCCTTCCCACATTTGCCTTGTGTACGCTCTGACTCAGGCAGCCTGCTGGAATTGCTGGCGATACTGGTTCGGTGATAATTCAGTGTGCTGCCTGAACAACCGCGCAAAGAAACTCGCATCGTCGTAACCCACCTCATAACTGATGGTCTTGATGCTCTTGCGGCTGCCCGAGAGCAGGCCCTTGGCCGTCTCGATCCGCAGGCGTTGCAGGTAATGCAGCGGCTTGTCGCCGGTGGCGGTCTGGAAGCGGCGCATGAAGTTGCGGATGCTCATGCCGTGTTCCCGGGCGACGTCTTCGAAGCGGAACTTGTCGGCGAAATGCTCTTCGAGCCAGTGCTGGATCTGCAGGATGATCACGTCCTGGTGCAGCTTCTGACCGCCAAACCCGATACGTCCTGGCGAATAGCTGCGCTGCACTTCGTAGAGGATATCGCGGGCCACGGCCTGGGCGATGTTGGCGCCACAGAAGCGTTCGATCAGGTAGATGTAGAGGTCGCATGCCGAGGTGGTGCCGCCGGCGCAATACAGGTTGTCGGCGTCAGTGAGGTGCTTGTCCTGGTTGAGCTGGACCTTGGGGAAACGTTCGCCGAACGCATTGAAGAAACGCCAGTAGGTGGTCGCTTCCTTGCCATCGAGCAGGCCGGCTTCGGCCAGCCAGAATACCCCGGTGGCTTCGCCGCACAACACAGCACCGCGTGCATGCTGTTCGCGCAGCCACGGCAGCACTTGCGGGTAGCGGGCGCACAAGGTGTCGAAGTCATCCCAGAAGGCCGGCAGCACGATGATGTCGGCGTCTTCGAGGCCGCCGTCCACCGGCATGATCACATCACTGAAACTGCACACCGATTGCCCATCGGGGCTGACCAGGCGTGTTTCAAACCCTGGCGTCAGGCCCAGGCCTTGTTGCTTGCCGTAACGCAGGCTGGCGAGGTGGAAGAAATCCTTGGCTTGCATGAGGGTGGAAGCGAATACCCGATCAATGGCCAAAATGCTGACGCGCCGCAAGGGCGTGGAGATTTGGTTAGACATAATTTCATTTATTCTTATAGGGGAAAGTGGTCACCAGACGGCTGGATCGTCTTATTTTTTGTCGCATGTGTCCAGTGTCCCGTGCTGCCTTCGCGGCATAGTCTCTGTGGGCTCGCTCTTGTCCGACAATCCATGCAGGTGACCCATGATTCCCAGAACCTTGTTCAGCCCGGAACACGAACTCTTCCGCGAGAGCGTGCGCACCTTCCTCGAAAAGGACGCCGCGCCGTTCCATGGGCAATGGGAGAAACAGGGCTACATCGACCGCAATTTGTGGAGCAAGGCGGGGGAGGCGGGCATGCTCTGCTCTCACCTGCCGGAAGAATATGGCGGGCTGGGCGCGGACTTTTTATACAGTGCGGTGGTGATCGAAGAGATCAGCCGGCTGGGCCTGACCGGCATCGGCTTTTCCCTGCATTCGGACATTGTGGCGCCTTATATCCTGCATTACGGCAGTGAAGCGCTGAAACACAAATACCTGCCCAAGTTGATCTCCGGCGAGCTGGTCACGGCGATTGCCATGACCGAGCCGGGCGCCGGTTCCGACTTGCAAGGCGTGAAGACCACGGCGGTGCTGGACGGCGATGAGTACGTGATCAACGGCTCCAAGACCTTCATTACCAACGGCTACCTGGCCGAGTTGGTCATCGTGGTCGCCAAGACCGATCCCAAGGCCGGCGCCAAGGGCACCAGCCTGTTCCTGGTGGAGGCCGACACGCCGGGCTTCGACAAGGGCAAGCGCCTGGAGAAGGTGGGCATGAAGGCCCAGGACACCTCGGAGCTGTTCTTCCAGGATGTGCGGGTGCCCAAGGAAAACCTGCTCGGCCAGGCCGGCATGGGCTTCGCCTATCTGATGCAGGAGCTGCCTCAGGAACGGTTGACCGTGGCGATTGGCGCTTTGTCGTCAGCCGAGGCGGCGTTGGAGTGGACCCTGGCGTACACCCGTGAACGCCAGGCGTTCGGTAAGGCGATTGCCGATTTCCAGAACACCCGCTTCAAGCTGGCGGAGATGGCGACCGAGATTCAGATTGGCCGTGTGTTTGTCGACAAGTGCATGGCGTTGCACCTGGAAGGCAAGCTGGATGTGCCCACGGCGGCGATGGCCAAGTACTGGGCTACCGACCTGCAATGCAAGGTGCTCGATGAGTGCGTGCAGTTGCACGGAGGCTACGGCTTCATGTGGGAATACCCAATTGCCCGGGCCTGGGCGGATGCGCGGGTGCAGCGGATTTATGCGGGGACCAATGAGATCATGAAGGAGATCATTGCGCGGGCGCTTTGATTGGGCGGTTCTGCTGATGGCCAAATCGGGGGCAAGCCCCCTCCCACACTTGAATGTATTCACAGATCAAAATGTGGGAGGGGGCTTGCCCCCGATAGCGGTCTTAAGATCAATCAAGGCGCTGGGTTCGGGTGATCCTTCTGAATCGCCTCAATCCCTTCCAATACCTCTTTCGACAGTTTCAGATCCGCACTGGCAATGTTGCTGTCCAGTTGCCCCAGGCTTGTCGCGCCAATGATGTTGCTGGTCACGAACGGTTGCTGCGTCACAAACGCCAGCGCCATCTGCGCCGGGTCCAGCCCATGCTCCCGCGCCAGTGCAACGTAGCGGCTGCATGCCGCTTCCGACTGCGGGTTGAAGTAACGGCTGAAGCGGCTGTATTCCGTCAGTCGCGCTTTCGCTGGGCGGGCGCCATTCTCATATTTGCCGCTGAGCATGCCGAACGCCAGGGGCGAATACGCCAGCAGGCCGCATTGCTCGCGAATCGCGACTTCCGCCAGGCCCACTTCAAAGCTGCGGTTGAGCAGGTTGTAGGGGTTCTGGATCGACACCGCACGCGGCCAGCCACGGGCTTCGGCCAGGGCGAGGAACTTCATGGTGCCCCACGGCGTTTCGTTGGACAGGCCGATGTGGCGGATCTTGCCGGCCTTCACCTGCTCATCCAGCGCTTCGAGGGTTTCTTCCAGCGGGGTGAGGTTGTCTTCGTCCTTGTGCTTGTAGCTCAGTTGGCCGAAGAAGTTGGTACTGCGTTCCGGCCAGTGCAGTTGGTAGAGGTCGATCCAGTCGGTCTGCAGGCGCTTGAGGCTGGCGTCCAGGGCTTCGACGATGTGCTTGCGGTTGTGGCGCAGGTGACCGTCGCGGATGTAATCGATGGTGTTGCCGGGGCCAGCGATCTTGCTGGCGAGGATCCAGTCGGCACGGTCGCCACGGCTCTTGAAGTAATTACCGATGTAGCGTTCGGTGGTGGCATAGGTGTCGGCCTTGGGCGGCACCGGGTACATTTCAGCGGTGTCGAGGAAGTTGATCCCCGCGCCCTTGGCCCGCTCGATCTGCGCGAAGGCCTCTGCCTCGCTGTTCTGCTCGCCCCAGGTCATGGTGCCCAGGGCTATCGCGCTCACGTTCAGATCCGTACGGCCCAGCTGTCGATAATCCATCGGGTACTCCTTCAGGGAAAACAATCATAAAAGCAGGTTGAATTTTTTTTCGCAATCTGCATAATTGCCCACCTCTTTCTGCAGTGGAAGTGATGCGCCGCCTGCCGAAGAATCTTGCCGTTGAACGGACGCGCCGACCCGAGCCCCCGATAGCGTCTGTATCCGGCTGCCTTTGACTTGTCAAAGTACGCACTATTCAGTAAGATCCGCCGTCTAATTTACAGGGCGGCCCCTGAGGCTATTAAAGAATGACAACTTTTACTGCAAAACCGGAAACAGTTCAGCGCGACTGGTTTGTCGTCGACGCCGCTGGTCAGACCCTGGGTCGTCTGGCCACTGAAGTCGCCAGCCGTCTGCGTGGCAAGCACAAGCCTGAGTACACCCCTCACGTTGACACCGGTGACTACATCGTGATCATCAACGCTGAGCAGGTTCGTGTAACCGGCAACAAAGCAAGCGACAAAATGTACTACCGTCACTCCGGTTTCCCAGGCGGTATCAAGTCTTCCAACTTCGAAGGCCTGATTGCCAAGAAGCCTGAAGCCCCGATCGAAATCGCGGTCAAAGGCATGCTGCCTAAGGGCCCACTGGGTCGCGATATGTTTCGCAAGCTGAAAGTCTATGCGGGCGCTGTACACCCTCATGCTGCTCAGCAGCCCCAAGAACTGAAGTTTTAACGGAATAGTTCATTATGTCGGCGACTCAAAATTACGGCACTGGCCGTCGCAAAACCGCAACCGCTCGCGTTTTCCTGCGTCCGGGTACTGGTAACATCTCGATCAACAACCGCTCCCTGGACAACTTCTTCGGCCGCGAAACTGCCCGCATGGTAGTTCGTCAGCCGCTGGAACTGACCGAGACCGTTGAAAAGTTCGACATCTACGTCACCGTTATCGGTGGCGGTGTAAGTGGTCAAGCTGGCGCAATCCGCCACGGTATCACTCGCGCTCTGATGCAGTACGACGAAACCCTGCGTGGCGCTCTGCGCAAAGCTGGCTTCGTGACTCGCGATGCTCGTGAAGTTGAACGTAAGAAAGTCGGTCTGCGTAAAGCGCGTAAGCGTCCGCAGTACTCGAAGCGTTAATTCGCTTTACGTTCCACAAAAACGCCCAGCCTCCTCACGGAGCTGGGCGTTTTTTATTGCCTGCGATTTATGCAGAAAAATCGCCGTGACAACTTGCCACATCCGTAGACCCCCTATACTACAAGGCCTGGAGGCTGAGCCCCGGGCAATTCCCTTGTCAGACGTGGGGCTTTTCATTACCATTCGGCAAAATTTTTATAAGTAAAGATTCAACACTTAGTAGACGCCTGATTTAACAGGCCAAAAAGCTGATGGGAGAGGACTGAATGAGCAATGACGGCGTGAATGCAGGCCGGCGTCGCTTCTTGGTAGCAGCCACATCCGTGGTGGGTGCTGCAGGAGCGGTGGGGGCTGCGGTCCCGTTCGTGGGGTCATGGTTTCCCAGTGCCAAGGCGAAAGCCGCAGGTGCACCGGTGAAGGTGAATATCAGCAAGATCGAGCCAGGCCAGCAGATGATTGCTGAGTGGCGCGGCCAGCCGGTGTTCATTGTTCGTCGTACCGAGGAAATCCTGGGGAATCTCAAGAAGATCGAAGGCCAGTTGTCTGACCCCAAATCCGAGAAGTCCGACCAGCCCGCCTACGCCAAAAACGAAGTGCGTTCGATCAAGCCAGAGATCCTGCTGCTGGTCGGTCTGTGTACCCACCTGGGGTGTTCGCCAACCTTCCGCCCGGAAGTGGCCCCTGTCGACCTGGGCAAGGATTGGGTCGGCGGTTATTTCTGCCCCTGCCACGGCTCACACTACGACCTCGCTGGCCGCGTCTACAAATCCCAGCCTGCTCCCCTGAACCTGCCGGTTCCTCCGCACACCTACGAAACTGACGACCTCATTGTCATTGGCCTCGATAAGGAGAACGCGTGATGAGCAAGTTCATGGATTGGGTGGATGCGCGCTTCCCCGCCACTAAAATGTGGGAAGACCATCTCAGCAAATATTACGCGCCGAAAAACTTCAACTTCTTCTATTTCTTCGGCTCCCTGGCCCTGCTGGTGCTGGTCAACCAGATCGTCACCGGTGTGTGGCTGACAATGAGCTACACGCCGTCGGCGGAAGAGGCGTTCGCCTCCGTCGAGTACATCATGCGTGACGTCGAGTACGGCTCGATCCTGCGTCTGCTGCACTCCACCGGCGCCTCGGCATTCTTCATCGTCGTCTACCTGCACATGTTCCGTGGCCTGCTCTACGGCTCGTACCAGAAGCCGCGTGAGCTGGTGTGGGTGTTCGGCATGCTGATCTACCTGGCGTTGATGGCCGAAGCCTTCATGGGTTACCTGCTGCCGTGGGGCCAGATGTCGTACTGGGGCGCCCAGGTGATCATCTCGCTGTTCGGTGCGATCCCGGTGATCGGCAACGACCTGACCCAGTGGATCCGGGGTGACTACCTGATCTCCGGCATCACCCTGAACCGCTTCTTCGCCCTGCACGTTGTGGCCCTGCCGATCGTGATCCTGGGCCTGGTGGTGCTGCACATCCTGGCGTTGCACGAGGTCGGCTCCAACAACCCGGATGGCGTGGACATCAAGAAGCACAAGGACGAAAACGGCATCCCGCTGGATGGCATTCCGTTCCACCCTTACTACACCGTGAAAGACATTGTCGGTGTGGTGGTGTTCCTGTTCGTGTTCTGCTCGATCGTGTTCTTTTTCCCGGAGATGGGCGGTTATTTCCTGGAGAAGCCTAACTTCGAACAGGCCAACGCCTTCAAGACGCCCGAGCACATTGCTCCGGTCTGGTACTTCACGCCGTTCTACGCGATCTTGCGCGCGATCCCCGACAAACTCATGGGCGTGATCGCCATGGGCGCGGCCATCGCGGTGCTGTTCGTGTTGCCTTGGCTCGACCGTAGCCCGGTCAAGTCCATGCGCTACAAGGGCTGGCTGAGCAAGATCTGGCTGTGGGTGTTCTGCATTGCCTTCGTCATCCTGGGCGTCCTCGGTGTATTGGCGCCAACCCCAGAGCGTACGTTGCTGTCGCAGGTCTGCACCTTCCTGTACTTCGCCTACTTCATTCTGATGCCGTTCTACACCCGGCTCGAGAAGACCAAACCGGTTCCGGAAAGGGTGACTGGCTGATGAAAAAGTTATTCGTTGCTTTGATGCTTGCGGCGCTGCCGCTCCTGTCCTTCGCCGCCGAGCACGGTGGCCCGGCGCTGGAAAAAGTCGATATCGACGTGTCTGACAAGGCCGCCATGCAAGACGGCGCGCGTACGTTCGCCAACTACTGCATGGGCTGCCACAGCGCCAAGTTCCAGCGTTACGAGCGGGTGGCCGATGACCTCGGTATCCCCCATGAAATGATGCTGGAGAAACTGGTGTTCACTGGTGCCAAGATCGGCGACCACATGACCATCGGCATGAAGCCCGCCGACGCCAAGACCTGGTTCGGCGCGGCACCGCCCGACCTGACCCTGGTGGCACGTGTACGCGGCACCGACTGGCTCTACGGCTACCTGAAATCCTTCTACGAAGACCCGGCGCGCCCTTATGGCGTGAACAACCGTGTGTTCCCGAACGTCGGCATGCCTAACGTTCTGGTCGGCCTGCAAGGCAAGCAAGTGGTAGGATGCAAGCAGATTCAGGTCGTTGAAGACGGCAAGAAGCAATACGATCCGTTGACCGGCACACCTTTGACCCATGAAGCGTGCGATCAACTGAAGATAGAAACCCCAGGTTCGTTGACAGACGAGCAGTTCGACGAGAAGGTCAAGAACCTTGTGACCTTCCTGGCCTACTCGGCCAACCCGGTCAAACTGCAGCATCAGCGCATCGGTACCTATGTGTTGCTGTACCTGGCGTTCTTCTTCGTATTCGCCTATCTGCTCAAACGCGAATACTGGAAGGATGTGCATTGATCCAACCGTAAGCAATTGCTGTTAATCTTGCGCGCCCAGCGGCATCTCTGAATACGTAGCGGTCTGGTTGTTCCAGGCGTTACAGAGATGCTCTCTGGGCGCGCTCGTTTTTGAGCTTTCGATAATTTCAACAAGCGAGGAGGACCGCCATGGGCGTGACCAACCGGTTGGCCTGTTACTCCGACCCCGCCGACCACTATTCCCACCGAGTACGCATCGTGCTCGCAGAGAAGGGTGTCAGCGCCGAGATCATCAGTGTGGAAGCAGGTCGTCATCCACCCAAACTGATCGAAGTGAACCCCTACGGCAGCTTGCCCACCCTGGTCGATCGTGACCTGGCGTTGTGGGAGTCGACCGTCGTGATGGAATACCTGGATGAGCGTTACCCGCATCCACCCTTGCTGCCGGTGTACCCGGTGGCGCGTGCCAACAGCCGCCTGCTGATCCACCGGATCCAGCGTGACTGGTGCGGGCTGGTGGATCTGATCCTGGATACCCGCAGTAAAGAGGCGGCACGTGTACAGGCGCGTAAGGAGTTGCGCGAAAGCCTGACCGGCGTTTCGCCGCTGTTCGCCGATAAGCCTTTTTTCCTCAGTGAGGAACAAAGTTTGGTGGATTGCTGCCTATTACCGATACTCTGGCGTTTGCCGATTCTTGGTATTGAACTGCCGCGGCCAGCCAAGCCGCTGCTTGATTACATGGAGCGCCAGTTTGCGCGTGAGGCTTTCCAGGCGAGTCTGTCTGGTGTCGAACGCGATATGCGCTAAGGCTTAAGGAGCCGCTGATGAACTCCAGTCGACCCTACCTGGTCCGTGCGCTCTATGAGTGGATTGTGGACAACGATTGCACCCCGCACATGCTGGTCAATTCCGAATTTCCTGCGGTTCAGGTACCGCAGGGTTTTGCCAGCGACGGGCAGATTGTGCTGAACGTATCACCCAGTGCCGTGCGCCACCTGCACATGGACAACGAAGCGGTCAGCTTCGAAGGGCGTTTCGGCGGCGTGCCGCATACGCTGTACGTGCCGATTGGCGCCATCCTCGGCATCTATGCCCGGGAGAATGGCCAAGGCATGGTGTTCGATCTGGAGTCGCCTTTCGAGGACGACGAATCGATCGAAAGCGAACAGGGCGATGATCAACCGCCACCGGATTCCGAGCCACCGCGTCCCAGCGGCCGGCCGAGCCTGAAAGTGGTGAAATAAACGGCGTTCCCCTCGGGGTTTGCCGAAAAAATGCCTCGACTTGTGTCGGGGCATTTTTTTGCGTGAAGGATGTGGATGAAAGTCGCGCCCGGACGGTGATCGTACAACCACCATGGGCTATGATGCGTGCTCACGTTCACCGAGAAAGATGATTCATCATGGAAAACGCCCACACCGCCCCTCGTCTTCCCCGCAAGCGCCGCAGCCTTGCCCAGGAATTGGTCACGGTGTTGTCCGAGCAGATCCGCGATGGCCAGCTCAAGCGGGGCGACAAGTTGCCCACCGAGTCGGCGATCATGGAGGCCCATGGGGTCAGCCGCACGGTGGTGCGGGAGGCTATCTCACGTCTGCAGGCGGCGGGACAGGTGGAAACCCGTCATGGTATCGGCACCTTTGTGCTGGACACGCCGAGCCCGAGCGGCTTTCGCATCGACCCGGCCACTGTGGTGACATTGCGTGATGTGCTGGCGATTCTTGAGCTGCGTATCAGCCTGGAAGTGGAGTCCGCCGGTCTTGCAGCTCTACGTCGCAGCGACGAACAACTGGCCGCCATGCGCGCTGCGCTCGATGCCCTGAATGAAAGCGCGGCCCACGCAGGCGACGCGGTGGCCTCCGACTTTGCCTTCCACCTGGAAATTGCCCTGTCCACCGGCAACCGCTACTTCACCGACATCATGACCCACCTCGGTACCAGCATCATTCCGCGCACCCGCCTGAATTCAGCGCGCCTGGCCCATGATGACCAGCAGCACTACATGAGCCGTTTGAGCCGCGAACACGAAGAGATCTATGAGGCGATTGCCCGCCAGGATTCGGATGCGGCGCGGGCGGCGATGCGATTGCATTTGACCAACAGCCGTGAGCGGCTGCGCCATGCCCATGAAGAGGCGGAGGCGCAGCGCATCTAGAAGTGCTGCCTGTAGGCGCGGTTGTCAGTTTGTCGGGGTGTTTGGCTTGTAGTCCTTGAGCAGCAGGTAAGTACTCCACCCCCACCAATCATTCGTCCAGCGCTTGTCGTTCAGGTCATTCACATCCTTGCGGCGCAGCACCTTGTCTCCCTCCATCTTGAACAGCGGCGAAAAGTTGTTCGCCGGGTTCTGTGCCGCAGTCAGGTCGGGCACATACAGCGGTGCCTTGAAGTTGGCCGGGGAGGGCGCGGCACTACTGATAAACGTATCGAAGATCTCATCGGCTGAGGCTTGCACCGCACGTTTGACCTGCATCCGGTTGTCCGCATCGATATCATCGAAGTAGCGCTTGTCCCCATACGCATGCCATTGATCGCCCATGGCATTGCGTACGTTGAGCCCGAACTTGCTGTCTTCGTCATGCATGAAACGACTGATCAGCGAGCCCAGTTCACCGGGTGTCACCACCGCTGCCAGTTGTTTGCGCGGTACACGCAAGTGGCCTGCGGAGAACAGATCGGTCAAAAAATGATCGGCAAAACTGTTCATGGCATAGGCCAGTTCCAGCGCCTGGTCGGTACCGGTCTGATGGGCCACGACGGCTTGTTGCAACGCCGCCGTATGCCCTGCCAGGTACGCGGACAGCGCCCATTCGCCGAAGTGATCGGCATTGTCCGCCGCCAACTTCAAATAGCGCCCCAGTGGAATCAGCGCCGACACCGCGCTGCCACCGCCGGTGATGCGGTTCCATTCCTCAGACAACGTATCACCCAAGGCGTCGTAGGCTTCATGGGCTTGCTTGCCATCCTTGATCGCCTGTTTGACCGCGTTGATCTCCTTTTGCATCACCGCGAGGATCTTGTGCGCTTCTTCCCGTGAAGCGGGCAGCACGGCGAGCGTGTTGAAAGCAGCGGTAAAACGTTGCACGCGTTCGGCCGGGGAGGTGCCATCGCTGATGGGTTGGCCGGGGATGCCATAGAAGTCGCCGCCCAAGGCAATGACCTGGCCATAGGTCAACGCCAGCCCGTTGGGCAGGTGCAGCTCGACTTGGCGGGCGGGAATTGCCGGGGCGTCCTTGGCGAAGCGCAGCAGGGTGTCGTCGCCGATGGCGGTGTGTTCACCCCCTTCGAAACGCAGGACAGGTGGTTTCTTTTCGGATACTGCGAGATCAAGACCTGACATGTTAGCTCCTTGCTATGTCGTAGGAATCTTCCGTAATGGCTGTATGCATATACAGTTGTTGCGAGCATAGAGGAAAAACTTCCTACGTCAAGACGGCGCCCTTTAACCCCTCGTTGAATGAAGTCTGATCAATTGCAGTTGACGAATCTTTTTATAGTTGTACGATGACGTACGACATCACCAAAACCAACAACAACCTTTCGATAGAAAGTCTTCGCCCAGGGTGTTCGAATAATGAATCCACAAGAACTGAAGTCCATCCTCTCCCACGGTCTGCTGTCTTTCCCGGTGACCGATTTCAACGCCCAGGGTGACTTCCACCAGGCGGGCTACATCAAGCGCCTGGAATGGCTCGCCCCTTACGGCGCCACTGCCTTGTTCGCTGCCGGCGGCACCGGTGAGTTTTTCTCCCTCGCCGCCAGCGAATATTCCCAGGTGGTGAAAACCGCCGTAGATACCTGCGCCACCAGCGTGCCGATCCTGGCCGGTGTCGGCGGTTCGACCCGCCAGGCCATCGAATACGCCCAGGAAGCCGAACGCCTCGGTGCCAAGGGCCTGCTGCTGCTGCCGCACTACCTCACCGAAGCCAGCCAGGACGGCGTTGCTGCTCACGTTGAAGCGGTGTGCAAGTCGGTCAAGATCGGCGTGGTGGTCTACAACCGCAACGTGTGCCGCCTGACTGCGCCGCTGCTGGAACGCCTGGCCGAGCGCTGCCCGAACCTGATCGGCTACAAGGATGGCCTGGGTGACATCGAGTTGATGGTGTCGATCCGCCGTCGCCTGGGTGACCGTTTCAGCTACCTCGGTGGCCTGCCGACGGCAGAGGTTTACGCCGCTGCCTACAAGGCCCTGGGCGTGCCGGTGTACTCCTCGGCGGTGTTCAACTTCATCCCGAAAACCGCGATGGATTTCTACCACGCGATTGCCAAGGACGATCACGCCACCGTCGCCAGGATCATCGACGACTTCTTCCTGCCGTACCTGGATATCCGTAACCGCAAGGCCGGTTACGCGGTAAGCATCGTCAAGGCAGGTGCAAAAATCGCCGGCTACGACGCAGGCCCGGTGCGCACGCCGCTGACCGACTTGCTGCCGGAAGAGTACGAAGCCCTGGCCGCGCTGATCGACAAGCAAGGCGCGCAATAACCTATCTACAAGGCCGCTGAGCAATCAGCGGCCTTTTGCGTCAGGAGAAGATTTGTGTCCCAAGCCCAACGTTTCGATAACTACATCAATGGCCAGTGGGTGGCCGGTGCCGACTATTGCGTCAACCTCAACCCGTCGGAGTTGTCCGATGTCATTGGCGAGTATGCCAAGGCGGATGTCGCTCAGGTCAACACTGCCATTGATGCCGCCCGTGCCGCATTCCCAGCCTGGTCTACGTCCGGGATCCAGGCGCGTCACGATGCCTTGGATAAAGTCGGCAGCGAGATCCTCGCCCGTCGCGAAGAGCTCGGCACCCTGCTGGCCCGTGAAGAGGGCAAGACCCTGCCCGAAGCCATCGGTGAAGTGACCCGTGCCGGTAATATCTTCAAGTTCTTTGCCGGTGAATGCCTGCGCCTGTCCGGTGACTACGTGCCGTCGGTACGCCCAGGCGTCAACGTTGAAGTCACCCGTGAAGCCCTGGGTGTGGTCGGCCTGATCACGCCGTGGAACTTCCCGATCGCCATCCCCGCGTGGAAGATCGCCCCGGCCCTGGCCTACGGTAACTGCGTGGTGATCAAGCCTGCCGAGTTGGTGCCGGGCTGTGCCTGGGCCCTGGCCGAAATCATTTCCCGTGCCGGTTTCCCCGCCGGTGTATTCAACCTGGTGATGGGCAGCGGTCGCGTGGTTGGCGATGTGCTGGTCAACAGCCCGAAGGTCGATGGCATCAGTTTCACCGGTTCTGTGGGTGTTGGGCGCCAGATCGCCGTCAGCTGCGTCTCGCGCCAGGCCAAAGTGCAGTTGGAGATGGGCGGCAAAAATCCGCAGATCATCCTCGACGACGCCGACCTCAAGCAGGCCGTCGAGCTGTCGGTACAGAGCGCTTTCTACTCCACCGGCCAGCGTTGCACCGCTTCCAGCCGCCTGATCGTGACCGCGGGTATCCACGACCAGTTCGTCGCGGCCATGGCGGAGCGCATGAAGTCGATCAAGGTCGGCCATGCACTCAAGAGCGGCACGGACATCGGCCCGGTGGTGTCCCAGGCCCAGTTGGACCAGGACCTCAAGTACATCGACATCGGCCAGAGCGAAGGTGCGCGGCTGGTCAGCGGTGGCGGCCTGGTGACCTGCGACACCGAAGGCTACTACCTGGCACCGACGCTGTTTGCCGACAGCGAAGCTGCGATGCGTATCAGCCGTGAAGAGATCTTCGGCCCGGTGGCCAACGTGGTGCGCGTGGCGGACTACGAAGCGGCGCTGGCCATGGCCAACGACACCGAGTTCGGGCTGTCGGCGGGCATTGCCACCACCTCGCTCAAATACGCCAACCACTTCAAGCGCCATTCCCAGGCCGGGATGGTGATGGTCAACCTGCCGACTGCCGGTGTGGATTACCACGTTCCTTTCGGTGGCCGTAAGGGCTCATCCTATGGTTCGCGTGAGCAAGGTCGCTATGCGCAAGAGTTCTACACCGTGGTGAAGACCAGTTACATCGGTTCGTAAGACGCATCACCTTGTGGGAGCCGGATGCCTGCCGGCTCCCACACTAAAAACAGAAAACCATTACCCGCAAAAAAAATAATTAGTGGGAGTACTTCTACATGCAAGCGACCAAGCCGACCCACGTCCGCTATTTGATCCTGCTCATGCTGTTCCTGGTGACCACGATCAACTACGCCGACCGGGCCACCATCGCCATCGCAGGTTCCAGCCTGCAAAAAGACCTCGGCATCGACGCGGTCACCCTCGGTTATATCTTCTCTGCATTCGGTTGGGCCTACGTGGCCGGGCAAATCCCCGGTGGCTGGCTGCTGGACCGGTTCGGCTCGAAAAAAGTCTATGCCCTGAGCATCTTCACCTGGTCCCTGTTCACCGTGCTGCAAGGCTATGTCGGTGAATTCGGGGTCTCCACCGCCGTGGTTGCGCTGTTCATGCTGCGCTTCATGGTGGGCCTGGCCGAAGCACCGTCCTTTCCCGGCAACGCTCGGATTGTGGCCGCCTGGTTCCCTACCGCCGAGCGCGGTACGGCATCGGCGATTTTCAATTCGGCGCAATACTTTGCCACCGTGCTGTTTGCGCCGCTGATGGGCTGGATTGTCTACCGCTTCGGCTGGCAGCACGTGTTTATCGTGATGGGCGTGATCGGCATCATTTTCTCGCTGATCTGGCTGAAAGTGATCCACAGCCCGCGCCAGCACCCGATGATCAACGAAGCCGAGTTCAACCATATCGCGGCCAACGGCGCCATGGTCGATATGGACCAGGACAAAGGCAAGGGCAAGAAAACCGACGGGCCGAAGTGGGATTACATCCGCCAGTTGCTGACCAACCGCATGATGCTCGGCGTCTACCTGGGCCAGTACTGCATCAACGGCATCACCTATTTCTTCCTCACCTGGTTCCCGGTGTACCTGGTGCAGGACCGGGGCATGACCATCCTCAAAGCCGGTTTCATTGCTTCGTTGCCGGCAATCTGCGGGTTTATCGGTGGCGTGCTCGGTGGGGTAATTTCCGATTACCTGCTGCGCAAGGGCCATTCCCTGACCTTCGCGCGCAAGGCGCCAATCATTGGTGGCCTGCTGATCTCCAGCAGCATCGTGGCGTGCAACTACGTGGATATCGAATGGATGGTGGTCGGCTTCATGGCCTTGGCCTTCTTCGGCAAGGGCGTTGGCGCACTGGGTTGGGCGGTGGTGTCCGACACCTCGCCGAAACAAATCGCCGGCCTCAGTGGCGGCTTGTTCAACACCTTCGGTAACCTCGCGTCGATCACCACGCCGATTGTCATCGGCTACATCATCAGCACCACCGGTTCGTTCAAATGGGCCCTGGTGTTCGTCGGCGCCAACGCACTGGTAGCGGTGTTCAGCTATCTGGTCATCGTTGGGCCGATCAAGCGTGTAGTACTCAAAGAGCCGCCCACCAAGGGGCCTGAGTTGACCCACCTAACCGAAGCGCATTCCTGAGGGGCGATGTAATGCAGTTGATTGAACATGCCGACTCGCCGCGCTCGATTCGTTTGCACGAGCGCGACAACGTGGTGATCGTGGTCAATGACCAGGGCGTCCCGGCCGGGACCGAGTTCCCGGACGGCCTGGTGACCGTGGATTTCATCCCCCAGAGCCACAAAGTGACCCTGGAAGATATCCCCGAAGGTGGCCAGATCATTCGCTACGGCCAGATCATCGGTTATGCGCTGGCACCGATTCCACGCGGCAGCTGGGTGCAGGAAGATCAACTGCGCATGCCCACCGCGCCGCCGCTGGACAGCTTGCCGCTGTCCACCGAGGTGCCTGAAACCCAGGCGCCACTGGAGGGCTTTACCTTCGAGGGGTATCGCAACGCCGACGGCACCGTGGGTACGCGCAATATTCTCGGCATCACCACCACGGTGCAGTGCGTCACGGGCGTGCTGGACCATGCGGTCAAGCGAATCAAGGATGAATTGCTGCCCAGGTACCCGCATGTCGATGACGTGGTGGCGCTGACCCACAGCTACGGCTGTGGCGTGGCGATCACTGCGACGGACGCCTACATCCCGATCCGCACCGTGCGCAATCTGGCGCGCAACCCGAACCTGGGGGGCGAGGCCCTGGTGATCAGCCTGGGCTGCGAGAAATTGCAGGCCGGGCAGGTGATGCACGACAACGACAGCTCGGTGGACCTGAGTGAGCCCTGGCTGTATCGCCTGCAGGACTCCAGCCACGGGTTTACCGAGATGATCGAGCAGATCATGGAGCTGGCGGAGGTGCGCTTGAAGAAGCTCGACCAGCGCCGTCGCGAAACAGTGCCGGCGTCCGAGCTGATCCTGGGCATGCAGTGCGGCGGCAGTGATGCGTTCTCTGGCATCACCGCCAACCCGGCGCTGGGCTATGCCTCGGACTTGCTGCTGCGGGCCGGGGCGACGGTGATGTTTTCCGAGGTCACTGAAGTACGGGATGCCATCTACTTGCTGACTTCGCGTGCAGAGACGAAGGACGTTGCCCAGGAGCTGGTCCGGGAAATGGATTGGTACGACCGTTACCTGGCCAAGGGCGAAGCGGATCGCAGTGCCAATACCACGCCGGGCAACAAGAAGGGCGGGTTGTCGAACATTGTCGAGAAGTCCCTGGGTTCCATCGTCAAGTCCGGCAGCAGCGCGATCAACGGTGTGCTTGGTCCGGGTGAGCGTTTCAAGGGCAAGGGCCTGATCTTTTGCGCAACGCCGGCCAGTGACTTTGTGTGCGGCACCTTGCAACTGGCGGCGGGGATGAATCTGCACGTGTTCACCACCGGGCGTGGCACGCCGTACGGCCTGGCGATGGCGCCGGTGGTGAAGGTGTCGACGCGTACTGAGCTGGCGCAGCGCTGGCCGGACCTGATCGATATCGACGCCGGGCGCATTGCCACCGGGCGTGCGACTATCGAGGAGCTGGGCTGGGAGCTGTTTCACTTCTACCTGGATGTGGCCAGCGGCAAGAAGCAGACATGGGCGGAACACCACAAGCTGCATAACGACATCACCTTGTTTAACCCGGCGCCTATTACCTGAGACCGAGTCGCCTGCATCGGGGGCAAGCCCCCTCCCACATTTTGAACGGTGAGCACCGTCAGAGGTGGGAGGGGCTTGCCCCCCGATAGCGGTAGACCAGACGAAGCGGCCTGCACTGGCTTATCATTAGCCACCTAACGACGCTCACCAAGGTTCTCCCCGGCATGCTGGCAATTTTCCTCTCCACCCTCACCATCACCGCGCCGGTGTTTGCCATGCTGTTCCTCGGTGTGCTGCTCAAGCGCATCAACTGGATCAACGACAACTTCATCCATACGGCCTCGTCCCTGGTGTTCAACGTCACCATGCCGGCGTTGCTGTTCCTCGGCATCCTGCATGCCGACCTGCATTCGGCGCTCAAGCCGGGTTTGCTGATCTATTTTGCCGTCGCCACCTTGCTCAGCTTTGCCCTGGCCTGGGGCTGGGCGATCTTTCGTTGCCCGCGTGAAGACCGGGGCATCTACACCCAGGGGGCGTTTCGCGGTAATAACGGCGTGATTGGCCTGGCGCTGGCCGCCAGCATGTACGGTGACTACGGCATCTCCCTCGGCGCGATCCTCGCAGCGCTGGTGATCCTGTTCTACAACACGCTGTCGACCATCGTGCTGGCGGTGTACAGCCCGGTGATCAAGTCCGACCCGTGGAGCATCTGCAAGAGTGTACTGGCCAATCCGTTGATCATCAGCGTGATCGCGGCGGCGCCGTTCGCCTATTTCCAGATCGGCCTGCCCGGTTGGCTGGAAAAATCCATGCAGTACCTGGCGGACACTACCTTGCCGCTGGCATTGATCTGCATCGGCGGCACCTTGTCACTGACGGCTTTGCGCAAGAGCGGCAACATGGCATTGAGCGCAAGCCTGATGAAGATGGTCTGGCTGCCGGTGGTCGCCACCCTGGGCGCCTGGCTGCTGGGCTTTCGCGGGGCGGAGTTGGGGATTCTGTTCCTGTACTTCGGCGCACCGACCGCCGCGGCGAGCTTCGTGATGGCCAGGGCGGCCGAGGGCAACCATGAACTGGCGGCAGCGATTATCGTGATCACCACCTTGATGGCGGCGGTGACCACGAATATCGGGATCTTTGTGTTGCAGGCGGGTGGTTGGATCTGAACGCCCGGGTGCCTGTGAGGGCCAATCGGGGGCAAGCCCCCTCCCACATTGGACGGGCGAGCACATTCAATGTGGGAGGGGGCTTGCCCCCGATAGCTATCTGACCGTCACTGCTGATCGGTCTGAT
The DNA here is from genome assembly GCF_024584605.1 of Pseudomonas extremorientalis. Lineage (NCBI taxonomy): Bacteria > Pseudomonadati > Pseudomonadota > Gammaproteobacteria > Pseudomonadales > Pseudomonadaceae > Pseudomonas > Pseudomonas extremorientalis. Next base: position 1,035,059 of record NZ_CP089519.1, read on the forward strand.
ACGCGTCGATCACTTCCTGCGCGGCACGGAACGCATCAATCGCCGCCGGCACGCCGGCATACACCGCGCAATGCAGCAGTGCTTCGCGGATTTCCTCCACGGTACAACCGTTGTTCAGTGCGCCGCGCACGTGGCCCTTCAATTCCTGCGGGCACTTGAGCGCGGTCAGGGCGGCGAGGGTGATCAGGCTGCGGGTCTTCAGCGGCAACCCTTCGCGGTTCCATACGCTGCCCCAGGCATGTTCGTTGACGAAATCCTGCAACGGCTGGCTGAACTCGGTGGCATTGCCCAGGGCGCGGTCGACGAACGTATCGCCCATGACCTGGCGACGCATTTGTACCCCGGGCTTCTTCTGATCGGTCATTGCGGTTCCCTCTTGTGTTGGCGGCGCCAGGCTTGCAGCGTGCTGAACACCAGGAAAGCCACCAGCACTGGCAGGACGTAATACAGCATCAGTTGTTCAAGCTTGTTGGCCAGGGGCATGCCCGTGGTGAACGCCATCACGTGCAGCCCGTACGCCAGATACAGGCCCAGCAGTACCAGGCCTTCGGCGCGGGTCACGCGGTAACCGGTGTAGAACACCGGCAGGCACAGCACCACCACGCCGAGCATCACCGGCAGGTCGAAATCCAGGGCATTGGGCGACACCGACAGCGGAGACGGGGCGAGCAGGGCGGTCAGGCCCAACACGCCGAGCAGGTTGAACAGGTTGCTGCCGATCACGTTACCCACGGCAATGTCCCGCTCGCCGCGCAAGGCGGCGATCAGTGACGTCGCCAGGCAGGGCAGGGAGGTGCCGACACCGATCAAGGTCAGCCCGATCACACGTTCCGACAGGCCCAGGTCGCTCGCCACATCCACCGCCGCGCCCAACAGCAAATGCCCGGCCAGCACCAGGATCAGAAAACCACCGATCATCAGCAGCACGCTGCTCAGCCACGGCGCCCTGGCCACCGTGTCCAGGGTGCGCGGGCGGCGGGAGTGGCGCGTCTGGTAGTGCAATACGCCGAGGTAAGCGAGCAGGGCAACAAGCAGCATCAGGCCGTCGATGGGCGTGAGTTCTTCGTTGGCCGCCAGGGTGAACACCAGCAGCCCGGCCAGGATCATCACGGGGATGTCCAGGCGCACCAACTGGCGTGAGACCCGCAGCGGAATAATCAGCGCCGACAGGCCCAGGGTCACCAGGATGTTGAAGATGCTGCTGCCGATCACGCTGCCCACGGCGATATCGGTATTGCCGGCCAGGGTGGCTTGCAGGCTGACGGTCATTTGCGGTGCGCTGCTGCCGAAGGCGACGATGGTCAGGCCGATGATCAGTGGCCGCACCTTGAGGCTGGCGGCCAGGCGCACGGCGGCACGCACCAGGATTTCGGCACCGAGGATCAGCAGCACCAGGCCGCTGACCAATTCCAGCAGGCTCCAGGGCGAGAGGGCGGTTAATCCGAAAATGGCCAGGGCTCCGTTTTCAATTGCTCAGGGCTTGCACGCGAACTCGCGCCGTACCGCTGCCGATCATACCCAGCTGTTGGGCGGCCTTGCGTGAAAGATCGATCAAGCGCCCACGTGTATGCGGGCCGCGATCATTGATGCGGACAACCACGGATCGGTCGTTGTCGAGATTGGTGACCTTGACCTGCGTGCCGAAGGGCAGGCGCCGGTGGGCGGCGGTCAGGGCGTTCTGGTTGAAGGGTTCACCGCTGGCAGTTTTCTTGCCGTGGTGTTTGGCGCCGTAGTAGGACGCAGTGCCGGTTTCGTCGTAGCCGTTGGGGTCGATGAGGCCGCTGGCGCAGCCGGCCAACAGGGAGAACAGGGCCAGGAGGCCGAGTAGACGCTTCATTTCCAGGTTATCCCCCTATTGAATGTGGGAGGGGGCTTGCCCCGATAGCGGCGCGTCAGTCAATAGAATTGCTGGCTGATACACCCTCATCGGGGGCAAGCCCCCTCCCACAGTAGGCCGAGTTGAGCATGAGGTCTCACTCGGTCTCTTCACCGCTGTCAGCCTTCGAGTTTGCTTTTCAGCAATTCGTTCACCTGTTGCGGGTTGGCCTTGCCTTTGGAGGCTTTCATTGCCTGGCCCACAAAGAAGCCGAACATCTTGCCGCGCTTGGCTTCGTCTGCCGCACGGTATTGTTCGACCTGCTCGGCGTTGGCCGCGAGCATTTCATCCAGCACAGCCGAGATCGCGCCGCTGTCGGTGACTTGCTTGAGGCCGCGCTTCTCGATGATCTCGTCGGCGCTGCCTTCGCCGCCGGCCATGGCTTCGAACACGGTCTTGGCGATTTTGCCGGAGATAGTGTTGTCCTTGATGCGCAGCAGCATGCCGCCCAGTTGCTCGGCGCTGACCGGGGCCTCGTCGATTTCCAGGCCTTGCTTGTTCAACAGGCTGCCCAGCTCAACCATCACCCAGTTGGCCGCCAGCTTGGCGTCACCAGCAATGTTCACGACTTTTTCGAAGTAGTTGGCTTGCTCGCGGCTGGACGCCAGGACGCTCGCATCGTAGACCGACAGACCGAACTGTTCCTGGAAGCGCTCGCGTTTCTGCTGCGGCAGTTCCGGCAGGGTGGCGCGGATCTCGTTGAGGAACGAGTCCTCCAGCACCACCGGCAACAGGTCCGGATCGGGGAAGTAACGGTAGTCGTTGGCTTCCTCTTTGCTGCGCATAGCGCGGGTTTCGTCTTTGTTCGGGTCGTACAGGCGAGTTTGCTGGATGACCTTGCCGCCGTCTTCGATCAGCTCGATCTGGCGACGCACTTCGCTGTTGATCGCTTTCTCGATGAAGCGGAACGAGTTGACGTTCTTGATCTCGCAGCGAGTGCCAAACTCAACCTGGCCCTTTGGACGGATCGACACGTTGCAGTCGCAACGCAGCGAGCCTTCGGCCATGTTGCCGTCGCAGATGCCCAGGTAGCGCACCAACGCGTGGATGGTCTTGACGTAGGCCACGGCTTCCTTGGCGCTGCGCATGTCCGGCTCGGATACGATTTCCAGCAGCGGCGTACCGGCACGGTTCAGGTCGATACCGGTCGCGCCGGGGAATTCTTCGTGCAGGCTCTTGCCGGCGTCTTCTTCCAGGTGCGCACGGGTCACGCCGACGCGCTTGATGGTGCCGTCTTCCAGCGGGATGTCCAGGTGGCCCTTGCCGACGATCGGCAATTCCATCTGGCTGATCTGGTAGCCCTTGGGCAGGTCCGGGTAGAAGTAGTTCTTGCGCGCGAACACGTTGTGCTGGCCGATTTCGGCGTCAATCGCCAGGCCGAACATCACCGCCATGCGCACCGCTTCCTGGTTCAACACCGGCAGTACGCCGGGCATGCCCAGGTCGACCAGGCTGGCCTGGGTGTTGGGCTCGGAGCCGAACGTGGTGGCGCTACCGGAGAAAATCTTCGATTGGGTGGCGAGCTGGGTATGAATCTCCAGCCCGATCACGACTTCCCATTGCATAGTGTTCTCCTCAGAAGCCGGTAGGGGTGCGAGTGTGCCAGTCAGTGTTCAACTGGTACTGGTGCGCCACATTGAGCAGGCGGCCTTCCTGGAAATACGGGGCGAGCAATTGCACACCGACCGGCAGGCCATCGACGAAACCGGCGGGCATGGACAAGCCCGGCAGGCCCGCGAGGTTGGCGGTGATGGTGTAGAGGTCTTCGAGGTACGCAGCCACCGGGTCGCCGTTCTTGGCGCCGAGTTTCCAGGCCGGGTTCGGCGTGGTTGGGCCCAGGATCACGTCGACGTGTTCAAAGGCGGCCATGAAGTCGTTCTTCACCAGGCGACGGATTTTCTGCGCCTTCAGGTAGTACGCGTCGTAGTAACCGGCCGACAGGGCGTAAGCGCCGACCATGATGCGGCGCTGCACTTCGGCGCCGAAGCCTTCGCCACGGGAACGTTTGTACAGGTCGGTGAGGTCTTTCGGGTTTTCGCAGCGGTAGCCGAAGCGCACGCCGTCGAAACGCGACAGGTTGGAGGAGGCCTCTGCCGGCGCGATCACGTAGTACGCAGGAATCGCGTGCTGGTTGTTCGGCAGGCTGATCTCCTTGATCACCGCGCCGAGGCCTTCCAGTGTCTTGACGCTGTTGTGCACCAGTTCGGCGATGCGCGGGTCGAGGCCGGCACTGAAGTATTCCTTCGGCACGCCGATGCGCAGGCCCTTGAGCGAGGTGTTCAGGCTGGCGCTGTAGTCCGGCACGGGCTCATCGATGCTGGTGGAGTCCTGTTTATCGAAACCGGCCATGCCTTGTAACAATATCGCGCAGTCTTCGGCGGTGCGGGCCAGGGGGCCGCCCTGATCGAGGCTGGACGCGTAGGCGATCATGCCCCAGCGGGAAACGCGACCGTAGGTCGGTTTCAGGCCGGTGAGGTTGGTGAACGCGGCAGGCTGGCGGATCGAACCACCGGTGTCGGTGGCCGTGGCGGCCGGCAGGAAGCGTGCGGCGACGGCTGCAGCCGAACCACCGGACGAACCGCCGGGCACGTGCTCCAGGCTCCACGGGTTTTTCACCGCGCCGTAGTAGCTCGACTCGTTGGCCGAACCCATGGCGAATTCGTCCATGTTGGTCTTGCCCAGGGTCACGGCCCCGGCGGCAGCCAGCTTGGACACCACGGTGGCGTCGTAGGGGGCTTTAAAGTTGTCGAGCATCTTCGAGCCGCAGCTGGTGCGAATGCCCTGGGTGCAGAACAGGTCTTTGTGGGCAATCGGGGCGCCCAGCAGTGGGCCATTTTCACCGTTGGCGCGACGTGCGTCGGCGGCCTTGGCCTGGCTCAAGGCCAGCTCTTCGGTGAGGCTGATGAAGCTGTTGACCTTGGGGTCGTGCTCGGCGATACGCGCCAGCAGGGTCTTGGTCAGCTCTTCGGAAGAAAACTTTTTGTCGGCGAGACCGCGGGCGATCTCGGCCAGAGTCATGTGATGCATTGCAGGCTCTTTCCCTTTAGTCGATGACTTTCGGAACCAGGTACAGGCCGTTTTCGACCGCTGGCGCGATGGACTGGTAGGCCTCGCGATTATTACTCTCGGTCACGACGTCAGCGCGCAGGCGCTGGCTGGCTTCCAGTGGGTGAGCCAGGGGCTCGATGCCGTCGGTATTCACGGCCTGCATTTGGTCGACCAGCCCGAGAATGCTGTTCAGGGCGGCGGTGGTCTGTGGAAGATCGACTTCATTGAGGCCCAGGCAGGCCAGATGAGCGATTTTTTCCACGTCGGAGCGTTCAAGCGTCATGGGAATCTCCAGTGGAAAACAGAACGGAGGCTGTCCGTGTGTTAGATTGTCGGAACACTACCGCATTTCTACGGTCTTACGGCCGCGATTGTGGGGTTAGGTGCACAGAAAGTCGGCCAATTTAGCACATTGGCGCCTTGCCCAAAATCCCTGTCGTTGTTAGAGTTTGCCGCACTTTTTTACCCACGCGTTGCCTAGGGTCCCTTTCCCATGTTCAAGAAACTGCGTGGCATGTTTTCCAGCGATCTTTCCATTGACCTGGGCACTGCCAACACCCTTATTTACGTGCGCGAGCGCGGTATCGTCCTGAATGAGCCATCGGTTGTGGCCATTCGGACCCATGGTAATCAGAAAAGTGTCGTTGCCGTCGGCACCGAGGCCAAGCGCATGCTCGGCCGTACACCAGGCAATATTGCTGCCATTCGTCCGATGAAAGACGGCGTGATCGCAGACTTCAGTGTCTGCGAGAAGATGCTGCAGTACTTCATCAACAAGGTTCACGAAAACAGTTTCCTGCAGCCCAGCCCTCGTGTGCTGATCTGTGTTCCATGCAAGTCCACCCAGGTTGAGCGTCGTGCCATCCGTGAATCGGCCCTCGGTGCCGGTGCCCGTGAAGTGTTCCTGATCGAAGAGCCAATGGCTGCTGCGATCGGTGCCGGCCTGCCGGTTGAAGAAGCGCGCGGTTCGATGGTGGTGGATATCGGTGGTGGTACCACTGAAATCGCCCTGATTTCCCTGAACGGTGTGGTGTATGCCGAGTCCGTCCGTGTAGGCGGCGACCGCTTCGACGAAGCGATCATCACTTATGTGCGCCGTAACTACGGCAGCCTGATCGGCGAATCCACCGCAGAGCGCATCAAGCAGGAAATCGGCACCGCCTATCCAGGCGGCGAAGTACGCGAAGTCGATGTTCGCGGTCGCAACCTGGCCGAAGGCGTGCCACGTGCCTTCACCCTGAACTCCAATGAAGTGCTGGAGGCTCTGCAGGAGTCCCTGGCGACCATCGTTCAGGCCGTGAAGAGTGCCCTGGAGCAATCGCCGCCGGAACTGGCTTCCGACATCGCCGAGCGTGGCCTGGTACTGACCGGTGGTGGCGCCTTGCTGCGTGACCTCGACAAATTGCTGGCCCAGGAAACCGGCCTGCCGGTGATCGTCGCCGAAGACCCGCTGACCTGTGTTGCTCGCGGTGGTGGTCGTGCACTGGAAATGATGGATAAACACACCATGGACCTGCTTTCCAGCGAATAAGCCTTTGCTGATGAGCCCATGTTTCGCCCGCAGGCAGCACTTTGCAGTGCTGCCTGTTGGCGTTTATCTTCTTCAATCTGCATCCAGGCCGGTTAGATGCCGTATGAATAAAGAGAACATTTGCCTGGGAGGAGCGGCTTATTAAACCGCTTTTCGCCAAAGGCCCCTCATTGGGCGTGCGCCTGTTGGTGCTGGTCGTGCTTTCGGTCGCGCTGATGGTGGTCGATGCCCGCTTTGCACTGCTCAAGCCCGTGCGCAGCCAGATGTCGCTGGTGTTGATGCAGACCTACTGGATCACCGACCTGCCGCAACGTCTGTTCCAGGGCGTGGCCAGCCAGTTCGGCAGCCGCACCGAGCTCGTCGCCGAGAACGAAAAACTCAAGACCGAAAACCTGCTGTTGCAGGGGCGTATGCAGAAGCTGGCGGCCCTCACCGAGCAGAACGTTCGGCTGCGCGAGTTGCTCAATTCTTCCGCGCTGGTCAATGAAAAGGTCGAAGTGGCCGAGTTGATCGGCATGGACCCCAACCCCTTCACCCATCGCATCATCATCAACAAGGGTGAGCGCGACGGTGTGGTCCTCGGCCAGCCGGTGCTCGACGCCCGTGGCCTGATGGGCCAGGTGGTCGAGCTGATGCCTTACACCTCGCGGGTGTTGTTGCTGACGGATACTACCCACAGCATCCCGGTGCAGGTAAACCGCAACGGCCTGCGCGCGATTGCCAGCGGTACCGGCAACCCCGAGCGCCTGGAGTTGCGCCATGTGGCCGACACTGCCGACATCAAGGAAGGCGACTTGTTGGTCAGTTCCGGCCTCGGTCAGCGTTTCCCGGCCGGCTACCCGGTGGCGACGGTCAAGGAAGTGATCCACGATTCCGGCCAGCCATTTGCCATTGTGCGTGCCGTGCCGACTGCAGCCCTGAACCGCAGCCGCTACCTGCTGCTGGTATTCAGCGACAACCGCACCCCGGAAGAGCGCGCCAACGACGCCGCCCAGGCCCAGGAAGCAGAAGATAAGCGAAATGGCATCGCGCCGATCGTTCCTGCGACGGTGCCCAAGCCTGCATTCGTGGGGCCGCCCGCACCCGCCGCTGCCCCGGCCGCGCCTGTGGCCACGCCGGTCAAGCCGGCCGCCCACAACGCTCGCCCGGCCAAGCCGGCGGCGACCAAGCCACCGGCCGCCACGCCTGCAGCCAAGCCTCCAGCGGCCGCTGCGACCACCACGCGGCAGAGGGAAGAATAATGGCCGGTACTCATTCGCGTAACGGTTGGATCGTCTGGCTGACCTTTGCCATCGGTTTGTTGCTCAGCGTTTCGCCGCTGCCACAGTTCATGGAAATCCTGCGCCCGCTCTGGCTGGCGTTGCTGCTGGCGTTCTGGGCGCTGAACCTGCCGCACAAAGTCGGCATGGTCACTGCAATGTTCCTGGGCTTGGCGGAAGATGTGCTCTATGGCACCTTGCTGGGCCAGAACGCGTTGATCCTGACGTTGATCACTTTCCTGGTGCTGTCGTTGCAGCAGCGTTTGCGCATGTTCCCGATGTGGCAACAGTGCCTGGTGATCCTGGTGATCTTCGGCCTGGCACAACTGGTTCAGCTGTGGCTCAGTGCCTTGACCGGTAACCGCCAGCCCACCCTTGCGTTGGTGCTGCCGGCCCTGGTCAGTGCGTTGCTGTGGCCATGGGTCAGCTTCGGTCTGCGTGGGTTGCGTCGTCGCTACAAAATCAATTGAATGGATTGCGAGGCTCTGCCTGGTTATCGAGCCCTACAGGGAGAGTCTGCAATGAATTCGCTTTACCTGGCCTCGGGCTCTCCGAGGCGGCGTGAACTGTTGACCCAGATCGGTGTGCCCTTCACCGTGGTCAGCGCCGCTATTGATGAAACCCCTCTTACAAATGAATCCGCCGTTTCCTACGTCGAGCGCTTGGCGCGCGGTAAGGCTGCGGCGGGTTTTGCTGTGCTCTCAAATACGTCTGGCGCCTGTGTGCTGGGGGCTGATACGGCTGTGATCGTTGATGGTCAGATCCTCGGTAAGCCCGTTGACCAGGCCGATGCCTTGGCGATGTTGATGGCCTTGTCGGGGCGTGAGCACGAGGTGCTCACCGCCATTGCCCTCACCGACGGCCAGCGCTGCGAGTGTATTTGTGTAAGCAGTCGTGTACGTTTTCGCGACATTTCTGTCGAGGAGGCTACAACCTACTGGCACAGTGGCGAACCCCAGGACAAGGCGGGCGGCTATGCTATCCAAGGCCTGGGCTCGGTGTTTGCGGCCGGGCTCAATGGCAGTTATTCGGCGGTCGTCGGCCTGCCGGTGTGCGAAACCGCACAACTGCTCCATCAATTCGGCATACCCTGTTGGCAAAATCTTACCGTGCGCTGATCGCCGTTCCCCAGCGCCCAGCCTTTAGCGATCGGTCACTATTGTGAAAACGCCTGAACGAGACCCAGCCATGAGTGAAGAGATTCTGATCAATATCACGCCGATGGAATCGCGCGTGGCGGTGGTAGAGAACGGTGTTCTGCAAGAAGTCCATGTTGAGCGCACCCAGAAGCGCGGGATCGTCGGCAATATCTACAAAGGCAAGGTGGTGCGTGTACTGCCGGGGATGCAAGCGGCATTCGTCGATATCGGCCTGGACCGTGCCGCATTTATCCATGCCTCGGAAATTTCCCTGCGCGAAGGCCCTGCGGTGGAAAGCATCAGTGCGCTGGTGCACGAAGGGCAGAGCCTGGTGGTGCAAGTCACCAAGGACCCCATCGGTTCCAAGGGCGCGCGCCTGACCACGCAGTTGTCGATCCCGTCGCGTTACCTGGTGTACATGCCGCGTACGGCGCATGTCGGCATTTCATTGAAGATCGAAGACGAAGCCGAGCGTGAGCGCCTGAAGAAGGTGGTCAGCGATTGCGTAGCCGCCGAAGGCATCAAGGAGGCGGGCGGCTTTATTCTGCGCACCGCTGCCGAGGGCGCCGGCGCCGATGAAATCCTCATGGACATCCGCTACCTGCGGCGTCTGTGGGACCAGATCGACGCCCAGATCAAGACCATCGGCGCGCCCAGCGTCATTTATGAAGACCTGGGCCTGGCCCTGCGCACACTGCGCGACCTGGTCAGCCCGAAGATTGAGAAAATTCGCATCGACTCGCGGGAAACCTTCCAGCGCACTACGCAATTCGTCGCCGAACTGATGCCGGAAATTGCCGACCGCCTGGAGCACTACCCCGGCGAGCGACCGATCTTCGACCTGTATGGCGTCGAAGACGAAATCCAGAAAGCCCTGGAACGCAAGGTGCCGCTCAAGTCCGGCGGCTACCTGGTGGTGGACCCGGCGGAAGCCATGACCACCATCGACGTCAACACCGGTGCGTTCGTGGGCCATCGCAACCTCGAAGAAACCATCTTCAAGACCAACCTCGAAGCGGCTACCGCGATTGCTCGCCAACTGCGTCTGCGCAACCTGGGTGGCATCATCATCATCGACTTCATCGACATGGAAGACGAAGAGCACCAGCGCCAGGTGCTGCGGACCCTCGAGAAACAGCTGGAGCGTGATCACGCCAAGACCAACATTATCGGCATTACCGAGTTGGGCCTGGTGCAGATGACCCGCAAACGCACCCGAGAAAGCCTCGAGCAAGTGCTGTGCGAGCCGTGCAGCAGTTGCCAGGGGCGCGGTAAGTTGAAGACCCCGGAAACGGTTTGCTACGAGATTTTTCGCGAGATCCTGCGTGAAGCGCGTGCCTACCAGGCCGAAGGTTATAGAGTGCTTGCCAACCAGAAAGTGGTCGACCGACTGCTGGACGAAGAGTCCGGCAACGTTGCCGAGCTGGAGGGATTTATCGGGCGCACGATACGCTTCCAGGTTGAAACCATGTATTCCCAGGAACAATACGACGTGGTGCTGCTCTGATCCCCATTCGCTTTCCTTTTATGAGACAGGCAGGCCTTGATCTGCCGTCCGACTACTGCCTTGAGGGTCGCCTGACATGGAGCGTCTGATACGCTTTTTTGCCGCTTTGACCCGTTGGGGGCTGGGCCTCTGCGCGTTGTCGCTGGTATTGGCGGCGGTGTACGTGAGCCTGGGGCGTGAATTGACGCCGCTGGTGGCCGAGTACCGTGCCGAAGTCGAAGCCAAGGCCCAGGCAGCCGTGGACATGCCTTTGCATATCGGCAGCCTCGAAGGCCGCTGGAGCGGCTTCGCGCCGGTATTGCTGGCCCATGATGTGATGCTGGGCGAGGGCAGCAGTGCCTTGCGCCTGGACCAGGTCGAGGTGGTGCCCGATGTCTGGGCCAGCCTGATGGCGCGCGAAGTGCGGATTGCCCACCTGCAAGTCAGTGGCCTGCAACTCAGCGTCAAGGAAGACAAGGACGGCAAGTGGGCCTTGCAAGGCCTGCCGGTTCAGGACGACCAGCCGCTGGACCCTGAGCAGTTGCTCACGAACATGCAGAAGGTCAAGCGCGTGTCACTGCTCGACAGCCAGGTGACACTGCAACCGTTCGACCAGGCGCCGGTGACCCTGACGTATGTCGGTCTGAACCTGCACACCGGCGTCACCCGCCAACGCCTGGATGCACGCCTGACCCTGCCCGATGGCCAGCCCCTCGCCATGAGCCTGCGCACCCGCATCCGCGCCAGCCAGTGGAAGGACGGCGAAGTCCAGGCTTATCTGAGCCTGCCCCAGAGTGACTGGGCCAGGTGGATCCCGGCGAAACTGACTCAACAGTGGAAGCTCACGCAGTTCAAGGCGGGCGGCGAATTCTGGCTGACCTGGGCCAAAGGCACCGTGCAGAGTGCGGTAGTGCGCCTCAACTCGCCACAGGTGAAGGGCCAATACGCCGAGCGCAAGCCTGTGCACATCGAAAACCTCGCGCTTACGGCCTACCTGCAACGCAGTGACACCGGTCTCAGCGTGCTGTTCGACTCGCTGGCGATGAGCCTGGGCGAGACTCGCTGGGAATCCCGCCTGCAATTGCGGCAGACCCTGGCCACCGACAAGGACCTGGAAGTCTGGAAGCTCCAGGCCGACCGCCTGGACCTGACGCCTATCACACCATTGCTCAATGCGCTGGCGCCGCTGCCGGAAGGTTTTGCCAAGACGGTCGAGCACCTCAAGGCCACTGGCCTGCTGCGTAATGTGCTGGTGGACTTCCGTCCCCAGGACACGACCGATAAGAAGGTCAGCTTCGCCGCCAACCTCGAACGCATCGGCTTCGATGCCTACTTCGGCGCACCGGCTGCGCGTAACGTGTCCGGCAGCATCAGCGGCGACTTGGGCCAGGGCGAGTTGCGCATGGACAGCAAGGACTTTTCCCTGCACCTCGACCCGATCTTCGCCAAGCCCTGGCAGTACCTCCAGGCCAATGCACGCCTGACGTGGAAGCTGGACAAAGAAGGCTTCACCCTGATCGCCCCTTACATCAAGGTGCTGGGCGAGGAGGGCAAGATCGCCGCCGACTTCCTGATCCGTCTGCATTTCGACCACAACCAGGAAGACTACATGGACCTGCGGGTCGGTATGGTCGATGGCGACGGGCGCTTCACCCCCAAATACCTGCCGGCGGTGTTGAGCCCCGCCCTGGATGAATGGCTGCGTACCGCGATTCTCAAGGGCGCGGTGGATCAAGGCTTCTTCCAGTATCAGGGTTCGTTGAACCACGATGCGCTGCCGGCTTCACGCAATATCAGCCTGTTCTTCAAGGTGCATGATGCCGAGCTGGCGTTCCAGCCGGGCTGGCCTCATGTGAGCAAGGTCAACGGCGAAGTGTTTGTCGAGGAGAGCGGTGTGCGCATCCTGGCCAGCAAGGGCCAGTTGCTCGATACCAAGGTCAAGGACATCTACGTCAATATTCCCCATGCACCTGCGGGCAAGGACAGTCATCTGCTGCTTACGGGCGGTTTTGCCGGTGGCTTGGGCGACGGCCTGAAAATCCTTCAGGAAGCGCCGATCGGCACTGCGTCGACCTTTTCTGGCTGGAAGGGCGAGGGCGACCTGCAAGGCGGCCTTGACCTGGATATTCCGTTGGCCAAGGGCGCCGAACCGAAAATCGTGGTGGACTTCAAGACCGACAAGGCGCGCCTGCAATTGGCCGAGCCGCCCCTGGACCTGACCCAGCTCAAGGGCGAGTTCCGTTTCGACAGCGCCAAGGGCCTGAGTGGCCAGAACATCACCGCCCAGGCGTTTGATCGGCCGATCACCGCGCAGATCGTTGCCGACGGCAAGCCCGGCAATATCAGCACCCGTGTGAATGCCAAGGGTCAGGTTACGGTCAAGCGGCTGACCGACTGGTTGAAAATCAGCCAGCCGTTACCGGTATCCGGCGATATTCCGTACCAGTTGCAGGTGACCCTGGATGGCGCCGACAGCCAACTGATGGTCAGTTCCAACCTCAAGGGCGTGGCTGTGGACCTGCCGGCGCCGTTCGGCATGCCGGCCAGCCAGGGGCGTGACAGTGTGTTCCGCATGACCTTGCAGGGCGCCGAGCGCCGCTATTGGTTCGATTATGGCGAGCTGGCCAACTTTACCTTTGCTGCACCGCCGGACAAATTCAATGACGGGCGCGGCGAGCTGTTCCTCGGTGATGGCGATGCTGTGCTGCCGGGCGCCAAGGGCTTGCGCATTCGTGGGGTGCTGTCGGAGCTGGATATCGACCCGTGGAAGAAACTGGTGGATCGTTATGCGGGCAATGACCCGGGCGGCAGTGCCAAGCAATTGCTCAGCGGCGCTGACTTCAAGATCGGCAAGCTGACCGGTTTCGGCACGCAGTTCGATCAAGTCAATTTGCAACTGGACCGCAAGCCTGCGGCGTGGGGCGTGCAGCTCGACAGCCAGCAGGCCAAGGGCTCGGTCAACCTGCCGGACGCCAAGGGCGCGCCGATTGCGATCAACCTGCAGTACGTGAGGCTGCCGGCGATGGACCCAACGGTACTGGCGGATGAAAACGCGCCGGACCCCTTGGCGAACATCGACCCCAAGGATATTCCGGCGCTGGATATCGCCATTGACCAATTGTTCCAGGGCCCGGACCTGATCGGCGCCTGGTCGCTGAAAATCCGCCCGACCGCCAAGGGCCTGGCCTTCAACAACCTGGATCTGGGCCTCAAGGGTATGCAGCTCAAGGGTGCGGGTGGCTGGGAGGGCGCGGCGGGAGACAGCAGCAGCTGGTACAAGGGGCGCCTGGACGGCAAGAATATTGGCGATGTACTCAAGGGGTGGGGGTATGCGCCGACCGTCACCAGCCAGGATTTCCATCTGGATGTGGACGGCCGTTGGCCTGGTTCTCCGGCCTATGTAGGGCCCAAGCGTTTCTCCGGCAGCCTGGATGCGGCGTTCCGCAACGGCCAGTTCGTCGAAGTGGAAGGCGGAGCCCAGGCCCTGCGGGTATTCGGCCTGCTGAACTTCAACTCCATCGGGCGGCGGTTGCGCCTGGATTTCTCGGACCTGCTTGGCAAGGGTTTGAGCTATGACCGGGTCAAAGGCCTGCTGGCCGCCAGCAATGGCGTGTTCGTGACCCGCGAACCGATCACCATGACGGGGCCGTCGAGCAACCTCGAGCTCAACGGTACCCTGGACCTGGTGGCTGACCGCGTCGATGCCAAGCTGCTGGTAACGCTGCCGGTGACCAACAACCTGCCGATCGCGGCGTTGATCGTGGGTGCGCCGGCCATTGGTGGTGCGTTGTTCCTGATCGACAAGCTGATCGGCGACCGTGTTTCACGCTTCGCCAGTGTCCAGTACAAGGTCGAAGGCCCGTGGAAGGACCCGAAAATCACCTTCGACAAGCCATTTGAAAAGCCAAACTGAGAGGCTGTGGAGTAGCATGGCCCCATGCCCTTTATGGAGTGTCGGCCCATGTCCTTTGCGGTAATTCAAATGGTCAGCCAGAGCGACGTGCTGGCCAACCTGGCCCAGGCCCGTCGCTTGCTGGAAGACGCGGCGGCTGGTGGTGCGAAGCTGGCGGTACTGCCGGAAAACTTCGCCGCCATGGGCCGTCGTGACGTGGCCGATATCGGCCGCGCCGAGGCGCTGGGCGAAGGCCCGATCCTGCCATGGTTGAAACAGACTGCTCGCGACCTCACCTTATGGATAGTGGCCGGTACTTTGCCATTGCCGCCCAAGGACCAACCGCACGCCAAGTCCAACGCCTGCTCGCTGCTGATCGATGATCAGGGCGAAATCGTTGCCCGTTACGACAAGCTGCACCTGTTCGATGTGGACGTTGCCGACGCTCGCGGTCGTTATCGCGAATCGGACGACTATGCTTTCGGGAGCAATGTGGTGGTTGCGGATACGCCGGTCGGCCGATTGGGCCTGACCGTGTGCTACGACCTGCGCTTCCCCGAGCTGTACAGCGAATTGCGCGCGGCGGGGGCTGAATTGATCACGGCGCCGTCGGCGTTTACCGCGGTGACCGGCGCCGCGCACTGGGATGTGCTGATTCGTGCACGGGCCATCGAGACCCAGTGCTATCTGCTGGCGGCCGCCCAGGGGGGTGTGCATCCGGGACCGCGGGAAACCTATGGCCATGCGGCGATTGTCGACCCCTGGGGGCGCGTGCTGACACAACAGGATCAAGGCGAAGCGGTGTTGCTGGCCGAACGCGATAGCAGTGAACAGGCGTCGATAAGGGCGCGCATGCCGGTGGTCAGCCATCGGCGCTTTTTCTCGCAGGGCGCACAGCGACCTGCTTCGGAACGATGAATTTAAGGCCATACCTATGAGCGAGTTGTTGTCCTCAGTCAGTGAACACCTCCTGGCACCCGGTGGCGTGACCATCGAAAGCTTGCAAACCGTGCTGGGCGATCTTGCCGGGCCGGGCATCGACGCGGCCGACCTGTATTTCCAGGGGCAGATTTCCGAGTCCTGGGCGTTGGAAGACGGCATCGTCAAGGAAGGCAGTTTCAACCTTGACCAGGGTGTGGGCGTGCGGGCGCAGTCCGGTGAGAAAACCGGTTTTGCCTACAGCAATGCGATCACCCTGGAGGCTTTGGGCCTGGCCGCACGTGCCGCACGCTCGATCTCCCGTGCCGGGCAAAACGGCACGGTGCAGGCGTTCAGCACCCAGGATGTGACCCAGTTGTACGGGCCGGACAACCCGTTGGAAGTGATGACCCGTGCCGAGAAAGTCGACTTGCTCAAGCGTGTCGATGCCGCGACCCGTGCATTGGACCCGCGTATCCAGCAGGTCACCGTGAGCATGGCCGGCGTGTGGGAGCGCATCCTGGTGGCGTCCACCGATGGCGGCCTGGCGGCGGATGTGCGGCCGCTGGTGCGCTTCAACGTGAGTGTGATCGTCGAGCAGAACGGCCGCCGCGAGCGCGGCGGCCATGGCGGCGGCGGGCGTACCGACTATCGTTATTTCCTCACCGATGACCGTGCCATGGGCTATGCCCGTGAAGCGCTGCGCCAGGCGCTGGTCAACCTGGAAGCCATCCCGTCACCGGCAGGTACATTGCCGGTGGTACTGGGCTCGGGTTGGTCCGGCGTATTGCTGCACGAAGCAGTCGGCCACGGCCTGGAAGGTGACTTCAACCGCAAGGGCAGTTCGGCCTACAGCGGGCGCATGGGCGAGATGGTTGCGTCCAGGCTCTGTACCATCGTGGATGACGGCACCCTGGCCGGGCGCCGTGGCTCGCTGAGCGTCGACGACGAAGGCACGCCGACCGAGTGCACCACCCTGATCGAAAACGGTGTGCTCAAGGGCTACATGCAAGACAAGCTCAACGCCCGCCTGATGGGCGTGGCGCGTACCGGTAATGGTCGTCGTGAATCCTATGCGCACCTGCCGATGCCGCGCATGACCAACACCTACATGCTGGGTGGCGAAAGCGATCCGGCTGAAATCATCGCCTCGGTGAAGCGCGGCATCTACTGCGCCAACCTCGGGGGTGGCCAGGTGGATATCACCAGCGGCAAGTTCGTGTTCTCCACCAGCGAGGCTTACCTGATCGAAGACGGCAAGATCACCGCGCCGGTCAAAGGCGCAACCTTGATCGGTAACGGTCCGGAAGCCATGAGCAAGGTGTCGATGGTCGGTAACGACCTGTCGCTGGACAGCGGCGTGGGCACATGCGGGAAAGATGGGCAGTCGGTACCGGTGGGTGTCGGCCAGCCAACGCTGAAGATTGATGCGATCACCGTGGGTGGCACGGGGTCTTAAGCGGTGGAGCTTCGGGTGGCGAAGGCCGCCACCCGGGGAAGGGCATCAACGCAGGCCGCGTTGAGTCTCGTCCAGCTCACGGATGTACTTGAAGATTTTACGGCTGGTGGCCGGCGCCTTGTTATGCGCCAGCTCGTGCTGGGCCTGACGGATCAGGGAGCGCAGTTGCTGGCGGTCCGCGTCCGGGTAGTCCAGCACGAATTTCTCCAGCACCGCGTCATCGCCCGAGATCAGGCGGTCACGCCAACGTTCCAGGTTATGGAAGCGTTCGTTGTACTGGCGAGTGGAGGCATCGGTTTGATCGAGCAAAGTCAGAATGGCGTCGATGTCCTGGTCGCGCATCAGCTTGCCGATAAACATGATGTGCCGTTTGCGCGCGATATTCGCGGTGTGCTTGGGCGCATCGGCCAGGGCCCGGCGCATTTCGTCGGTCAGTGGCAGTTTTGCAATCAAATCTTTTTTGAGCGTTGTAAGGCGCTCGCCGAGGTCAACCAGCGCATGCAGCTCGCGTTTGACCTGGGTTTTGCTTTTCTCCCCATCGAGGGAGTCGTCGTAAGAATCAACCATGGTGGCAGTCCGCAAAGAAACGCCGCCATGATAACCAGTCGGGGGCCGCTTGTCCGGCCCGGTCGCTCGATGGCCTTAACCGAAAGCAGAATTTGAGTGGAGAAAACCATGAGTGCAGCCCAAAGCGTCGGTCCGCAAGCGTTACCGGCACTGCAGGAACAAGTCGAGCAGATCCTTGCCGAGGCCAAGCGCCAAGGCGCCAGTGCCTGTGAGGTGGCGGTGTCGCTGGAGCAGGGGCTGTCGACGTCGGTGCGCCAGCGGGAAGTGGAAACTGTCGAGTTCAATCGTGACCAGGGCTTCGGCATCACCTTGTATGTGGGGCAGCGCAAAGGTTCGGCCAGCACCTCGGCCAGTGGCCCGGAAGCGATTCGCGAGACAGTCGCCGCTGCGCTGGCGATTGCCAAGCACACGTCCGAGGATGAAAGCTCGGGCCTGGCCGACAAGGCGCTGATGGCCAAGGAGCTGAAGGACTTCGATCTGTTCCACGCCTGGGATATCACGCCGGAGCAGGCCATCGAGCAGGCGCTGACCTGCGAAGCCGCTGCGTTCGACGCCGATGCCCGCATCAAGAACGCTGATGGCACCACGTTGAGTACTCATCAGGGCTGCCGCGTATATGGCAACAGCCATGGTTTCATCGGTGGTTATGCGTCCACTCGCCATAGCCTGAGCTGCGTGATGATCGCCGAGGCCAACGGCCAGATGCAGCGCGATTACTGGTATGACGTGAACCGCCAGGGCGATTTGCTGGCTGACCCGGTCAGCATTGGCCAGCGCGCTGCGCAGCGTGCGGCGAGCCGTCTGGGCGCGCGCCCGGTGCCAACCTGCGAGGTGCCGGTGTTGTTTTCGGCGGAGTTGGCCGGCGGCTTGTTCGGCAGTTTCCTGGGGGCGATTTCCGGCGGCAACCTGTACCGCAAGTCGTCGTTCCTTGAAGGTGCGATCGGCCAGAAGCTGTTCCCCGAATGGCTGACCATCGATGAGCGTCCGCACCTGATGCGCGCCATGGGCAGTTCGGCGTTCGACGGTGATGGTCTGGCCACGTATGCCAAGCCGTTTGTCGAGAACGGGGAATTGGTGTCCTACGTATTGGGCACTTACGCCGGTCGTAAATTGGGCCTGCCAAGCACCGCAAACTCCGGTGGCGTGCACAACTTGTTCGTTACCCATGGTGATGAAGACCAGGCGGCGCTGCTGCGGCGCATGGGGCGTGGCCTGCTGGTGACCGAGTTGATGGGCCATGGCCTGAATATGGTTACGGGCGACTACTCCCGTGGTGCAGCGGGTTTCTGGGTGGAAAACGGCGAGATTCAGTTTGCCGTTCAAGAGGTGACGATTGCCGGCAACATGCGCGATATGTTCAAGCAGATCGTCGCTGTCGGAAACGACTTGGAGTTGCGTAGCAATATCCGCACGGGTTCGGTGTTGATCGAGCGGATGACCGTCGCCGGCAGCTGATCCTTCAGACGCGCTTCAACAAGAAGGCGCGCCATCTTTATAGATGGCGCGCCTTTTTTTGTGGCTGCGTGTCAGGAGGATTATCCTGCTACTCTTGTTTTGATTCTCAATATCATTTAATAATAAATATCATTACCGAGTGAGCGTGGATCATGAGTTCTGTCCTGCATGAGGATCCTTACCTGGAGAGCTGGCGCTGGATGAGTCGCCAGATTCGTTGCGGCCTCGACCCCAACGAGCCGCGCCTGATCGAACACTACCTCAACGAGGGTCGATACCTGGCGTGCTGCACCGCGACCCATCCGTGGACGATCGCTGAAACCTCATTCCGCCTGTTGCTCGACACTGCCAGCGATATTGCACTGCCGTGGCATTGGCGTTCCCTGTGCCTGGACCAGGCCTGGCGCCCGCTGCGCGACCTGGAAAAACTCTCCCACTGTGCCTGCCGCCTCAAGCGCTGGCAGACCTTTGCCTGGCAATTGGCGACCTGCGAATTGCTGCCTTCCATTTCTTTTTCTGACCTGGTGCAAGGATCTAACGATGAGTAACACCCGTATCGAACGCGACAGCATGGGCGAACTGCAGGTGCCTGCCGAAGCCTTGTATGGCGCACAAACCCAGCGCGCGGTGAACAACTTCCCCATCAGTCATCAACGTATGCCCGCGCAATTCATTCGCGCTCTGATCCTGGCAAAGGCAGCTGCTGCCAAGGTTAACGTTGATCTCAAGCAGATCAGCGAAGGGCAGGGCAAGGCCATCGTCGATGCCGCCCAAGGCTTGCTGGAAGGCGACTTCATGCAGCACTTCCCGGTGGACATCTTCCAGACCGGCTCCGGCACCAGCTCCAACATGAACGCCAACGAAGTGATTGCGACCCTTGCCAGCCGCTTGCTGGGTGAGCCGGTCAACCCAAATGACCACGTGAATTGCGGCCAAAGCAGCAACGACATCATTCCGACCACGATCCACGTCAGCGCCGCGCTGGTGCTGCATGAGCAAACACTGCCCGCACTGTTGCATCTGGTGCAGGTGATCGAGCAGAAGGCGCAAGAGGTTCACCCGTTCATCAAGACTGGCCGCACTCACTTGATGGACGCCATGCCGGTGCGCATGAGCCAGGTGCTCAACGGTTGGGCGCAGCAGCTCAAGGCCAATATCGGGCATTTGCAGGACCTTCTGCCGAGTTTGCAGGCGTTGGCTCAGGGCGGTACTGCGGTCGGCACCGGAATCAACGCACACCCGGAATTCGCGGTGCGTTTCAGTCAGCAATTGAGCAGCCTGACCAGTGTGAAATTCACTCCGGGCAAGAACCTCTTCGCCCTGATTGGCTCCCAGGACACCGCCGTCGCTGTGTCCGGGCAGTTGAAAGCCACCGCCGTGTCGCTGATGAAAATCGCCAACGACCTGCGCTGGATGAACTCCGGCCCACTCGCAGGCCTGGGGGAAATCGAGCTGGAAGGCCTGCAGCCTGGTTCGTCGATCATGCCCGGCAAGGTCAACCCGGTGATCCCTGAAGCCACCGCGATGGTGGCCGCACAAGTCATCGGCAACGACACGGTCATCACGGTCGCCGGCCAGTCGGGCAACTTCGAACTGAACGTGATGCTGCCGATCATCGCCAATAACCTGCTCAGCAGCCTCGAGTTGCTGGCCAACTCCAGTCGTTTGCTGGCAGACAAGGCCATTGCCAGCTTCAAGGTCAATGAGGCCAAGCTCAAGGAAGCGCTGTCGCGCAACCCGATCCTGGTCACCGCACTCAACCCGATCATCGGTTACCAAAAGGCCGCTGAAATCGCCAAGAAGGCCTATCAGCAGGGCCGTCCGGTGATTGATGTCGCCCTTGAGCACACCGACTTGCCGCGCAGCCAACTGGAAATCCTGCTGGATCCGGAAAAGCTCACGGCCGGCGGCGTGTAATCACCGACTCTGCTTTGGAGGCTCACCATGGAGCACTGGAAACGCACGATCGAACGGGCCAATCGCTGCTTTATGGCGGGTGAATTGGTTGACGCTCGCGAGGCTTACTTGCAAGCCCTGGCCCTGGCCCAAGTGCTGTTCGAGCGCTGGGCGGATGCCGACGAAGCAGTGGCGGCTTGCGTCATTTCCCATCACAACCTGGCGGACCTGCACCTGCGGCTGAACCAGCCGGAAGAAAGCGCGGAATACCTTTGCGCGATCCACCAGCGTCTGTTGCAGACCATGCAGGACCCGCGCCTGAGCCCGCAGTTGCGGGAAGCGGCGCTGCGCCAGAGCAGCAAAACCTATGTCGAACTGTTGAATTTCATCAGCGATCACGGCGAATACCCTCGCACCCATCGCTTGCTGGGCGGTACTGCGGCGCAGCTCGCCACGCCCCACTACGGAGCACATTGAAATGACTTACACCTTGCCTGCCTTGCCTTACGCGTATGACGCCCTGGAACCGCATATCGATGCGCAAACCATGGAGATTCACTACACCAAGCACCACCAGACTTACATCAATAACCTCAACGCGGCGGTCGAAGGCACCGAGTTCGCGGGCTGGCCGGTCGAGAAACTGGTGTCCAGCGTGCAGCAACTGCCGGAAAAACTGCGCGCAGCGGTGATCAATCAGGGCGGCGGCCATGCCAACCACTCGTTGTTCTGGGCGGTGATGTCGCCCAAAGGCGGTGGCAAGCCCGAAGGTGCGTTGGGCAAAGCCCTCGACGAACAGTTGGGTGGTTTTGAGAGTTTCAAGGAAGCCTTCACCAAAGCCGCTTTGACGCGCTTCGGAAGCGGTTGGGCCTGGTTGAGCGTCACCCCGCAAAAGACTCTGGTGGTGGAGAGCAGTGGTAATCAAGACAGTCCATTGATGAACGGCAATACACCGATCCTCGGTCTGGACGTCTGGGAGCATGCCTACTACCTGCTGTACCAGAACCGCCGCCCCGAATACATCAATGCCTTCTACAGTGTTATCAACTGGCCAGAAGTTGCCGCCCGCTATCAGGCCGCTTTGGCCTGAAAACCACCCTCGACAAGATCTAAGGCCGACTATGGGGACTGACACACTGGCGATCAGCAGCGGACGAATGTTTCGTTATGCGTTTGGCTCGCTGCTGCTATTGGCAGGTACTGCATTGCTGGTGGCCCACGGGCTGGCCTGGCTGAACCTGGAACCGCGCATCCTGCGCGCCCTGCAAGGCGGCTCCATTTGCGCCCTGGGGACGGCGCTGGGCGCGGTCCCGGTACTGGTGATCCGACGCATGCCGGTGGCGCTGAGCGACACATTGCTGGGTTTTGGTGCAGGCGTGATGCTGGCGGCGACGGCGTTTTCGCTGATCGTCCCGGGCATTGCCGCAGCTGAAAGCCTGGGGCTCTCACCGTGGGGTGCCAGTGGTTTGATCAGCTTTGGCATCATGCTGGGGGCATTCGGGTTGTACTTGGTTGACCGTAAGGTCTCCGGGGCGAGTCCGGAAATGCTGGTGGGCACGCCGGACAAGCCGGTAATTCCACCGCGTATCTGGTTATTCGTGTTTGCCATCATCGCCCACAACATCCCCGAAGGCATGGCGGTAGGCGTTTCCGCCGGTGGTGGCATGCCGGATGCCGACAGCCTGGCCATGGGCATCGCGTTGCAGGACGTGCCCGAGGGACTGGTGATTGCGTTGGTGTTGGCCGGGGCGGGAATGTCGCGGGTCAAGGCGTTCCTGATCGGCGCTGCATCAGGTCTGGTGGAGCCCGTATTCGCTGTGCTCTGCGGCTGGCTGGTCAGCCTGGCCGAAGTGTTGTTGCCTTTGGGGTTGGCCCTGGCTGCTGGCGCAATGCTGTTGGTGGTGACCCACGAAGTCATCCCCGAGTCGCGACGCAATGGTCACGAAAAACTCGCCAGCCTGGGCCTGTGCATCGGTTTTTGCTTGATGATGGTGATGGACACCGCTTTGGGGTAGGTAAAGTCTACTGTAGGAGCGAGCAAGCTCGCTTCCACATAGGGTTATTCACCTTCGTCGAAGTAATTGTTGATCAGCGCCACCAGCGCGGCCATTGCTTCGTCTTCCTGCTCGCCTTCCGTCTTCAAGTGAATCCGGGTGCCCTTGCCGGCCGCCAGCATCATCATGGCCATGATGCTCTTGCCGTCGACCATGGATTCCGGTGTACGCCCGGCGCGGATCTGGCAGGGGAACTGCCCTGCTACGCCCACGAACTTGGCCGAGGCGCGGGCGTGCAAGCCCAGCTTGTTGATGATTTCAATTTCCAGAGCGGGCATCGCGGGGGTGTTCCTTTCAGCTAAGGTCGCGGTGGCGGACCTGGACGTTCTTGAGGGTTTGTTGCAGCACCTGGCCCAGGCGCTCGGTCAGGTAGACGGAGCGGTGATGGCCGCCAGTGCAGCCGATGGCAATGGTGACATAGGCGCGGTTGCTTGCAGCAAAGCGTGGCAGCCATTTGAGCAAGTAGGTGGAAATATCCTGGAACATCTCCTCCACATCCGGTTGCGCCGCCAGGTAATCGGCCACGGGCTGATCCAGACCGGACTGGTCACGCAGCTCCGGTTTCCAGTACGGGTTAGGCAGGCAGCGCACATCGAACACCAGGTCGGCGTCGACCGGCATGCCGCGCTTGAACCCGAACGACTCCACGAGGAACGCCGTGCCCGGCTCCGGCTGGTTCAGCAGGCGCAGCTTGATGGCATCGCGCAACTGGTACAGGTTGAGGCTGGTGGTGTTTATCTTGAGGTCGGCGAGGTCAATGATCGGTCCCAGCAGCTTGGTTTCGTCTTCGATGGCTTCGGCCAGAGAGCGATGGGGGCTGCTGAGGGGGTGGCGCCGGCGGGTCTCGGAGAAGCGTTTGAGCAGGGTCTCTTCGTCGGCGTCCAGGTACAGCACGTCGCAATGAATGTGCTTGCCCCGCACTTCCTCGAGCAATTGCGGGAATCGCTCGAGGTGGCTGGGCAGGTTACGGGCATCAATTGAAACGGCGACCAGCGGTTGGGCCAGTTCGGTATGGATCAAGGCGCGTTCCGCCAACTCTGGCAGCAGGCCGGCGGGCAGGTTGTCGATGCAATAGAACCCGTTGTCCTCAAGAACGTTGAGGGCGGTGCTTTTACCCGAGCCGGAGCGGCCGCTGACGATGATCAAGCGCATGGTTACTGCCCGTTCTGTTCATCCAGGACAACCTGGTACAGCGCCTCATTGCTGCTGGCGCTACGCAGTTTGTCGCGTACTTCCTTGCGGTCGAGCATGCTGGCGATCTGCCGGAGCAGTTCCAGGTGCGCATCGGTAGCGGCTTGCGGGACCAGCAGGACGAACAGCAGGTCTACCGGCGCACCGTCGATGGCGTCGAAATCGATGGGGGCTTCCAGGTGCAGCAGGGCACTGACAGGTGTTTCGCAGCCTTTGAGGCGACAGTGAGGAATGGCGATGCCGTTGCCAAAACCCGTGGAACCGAGTTTTTCACGGGCAATCAGCGCATCGAAGACATCCTGCATCTCCAGATCCGGCACTTCGCGCGCGATCAGGTTGGCAATTTGTTCGAGGGCTTTCTTTTTACTGCCGCCCGGCACGTTCACGAGGGAACGGCCGGGGGTCAGGATGGTTTCAAGTCGGATCATGGGGGGAGAGTTAACGACCTGTACCTTGCATCAGGTGCAGATTCTTTTCCTTATGCTTTATGAGTTGGCGGTCCAGCTTGTCGTAGAGCGAGTCGATCGCCGCGTACATGTCTTCATGTTCCGCATTGGCGACGAGCTTGGCATTCGGTACGTGCAGGGTGGCCTCGATTTTCTGCTTGAGCTTATCGACCTCCATGATGACCTGCACGTTGGTGATCTTGTCAAAATGCCCTGCAAGCTTGTTCAACTTGCTTTCGGTGTACTCACGCAGGGGCTTGGTCACTTCCAGTTGGTGTCCACTGATGTTGACTTGCATACAGCTTCTCCTTCGTTGCCAGTGCATAAAGCGGCAGGCAAAGGCGCCTGCCACTGGAACGCTGTGGCCCGCCCGTCACATCAAACGCTTACGCTCGCTGGAAGGCGCGATCCCGAGGGACTCGCGGTACTTGGCGACGGTTCGACGGGCGACCTGAATGCCTTGTGCCTCCAGTAAACCAGCGATCTTACTGTCACTCAATGGCTTTTTCTGATTTTCCGCGGCAACCAGTTTTTTGATGATCGCGCGGATCGCCGTGGACGAGCATTCACCGCCTTCGGAGGTGCTGACGTGGCTGGAGAAAAAGTATTTCAGTTCATAAATACCCCGTGGGGTATGCATGAATTTCTGCGTGGTCACGCGTGAAATGGTCGATTCATGCATGCCCACCGCTTCGGCGATGTCATGCAGTACCAGCGGCTTCATCGCTTCGTCGCCGTATTCCAGGAAGCCGCGCTGGTGCTCGACGATCTGGGTGGCGACTTTCATCAGGGTTTCGTTGCGGCTTTGCAGGCTCTTGATGAACCAGCGGGCTTCCTGCAACTGGTTGCGCATGAAGGTGTTATCGGCGCTGGTGTCGGCGCGGCGGACGAAACCGGCATATTGCGGGTTGACCCTCAGGCGTGGCACCGACTCCTGGTTCAGTTCCACCAGCCAACGCTCGTTGTCCTTGCGCACGATCACGTCGGGGACGACATATTCGGCTTCGCTGGACTCGATTTGCGAGCCGGGGCGCGGGTTGAGGCTCTGTACCAGCTCGATGACCTGGCGCAGGTCGTCTTCCTTGAGCTTCATGCGACGCATCAACTGGCTGTAGTCGCGGCTGCCCAGCAGGTCGATATAGTCGGTGACCAGGCGCTGGGCCTCGGCGAGCCATGGGGTCTTGGCCGGCAGCTGGCGCAATTGCAGCAGCAGGCATTCGCTGAGGGTGCGCGCGCCGATACCGGCAGGCTCGAACTGCTGGATGCGGTGCAGGACGGCTTCGATCTCGTCCAGTTCGATATCCAGTTCGGGGTCGAAGGCTTCAAGAATTTCTTCAAGCGTCTCGTCTAGATAACCCTGATTGTTGATGCAGTCGATCAGGGTTACGGCGATCAGGCGATCGGTGTCCGACATCGGTGCCAGGTTCAGTTGCCATAGCAGATGGCTCTGCAGGCTCTCGCCGGCAGAGGTGCGGGTGGTGAAGTCCCACTCGTCATCGTCGTTGCTGGGCAGGCTGCTGGCGCTGGTCTGGTAGACATCTTCCCAGGCGGTGTCGACCGGAAGCTCGTTGGGAATGCGTTCGTTCCATTCGCCTTCCTCAAGGTTGTCCACCGTGGGGGCGGTTTCCTGGTAGGAGGGTTCCTGCACATCGGAATTGGGTTTTTGCTCGATGTTATCGGCCAGCGGGTCTGCATTATCGAAGTCGTCGCCTTCTTCCTGGCGTTCGAGCATCGGATTGGACTCCAGGGCCTCCTGGATTTCCTGTTGCAGGTCCAGGGTCGACAATTGGAGCAGGCGGATGGCCTGTTGCAGCTGCGGTGTCATCGTCAGCTGCTGGCCCATTCTCAGGACTAGCGATGGTTTCATGGCAGGGGCTTAACACCTTATTCGCCGGCGCAATGCGCCATCCACGACAGGGCGCGTGAGCGCCAAACATAAGCAAATTATATGCCTGATGTCGGGTGCTTTGCCTAGAGCGCGGTAACAATAAAAATCCGGAGGTTTTCATTGACTCCCGCGCACCTTGGCGAACGCCGTGACACCACGGTGTTTACAGGCGGAACTCGTGACCCAGATACACTTCCTTGACCAGTTCATTGGCCAGGATTGTGGCGGAATCACCTTCGGCAATCAGCTGGCCGTCATTGACGATATAGGCGGTTTCGCAGATGTCGAGCGTCTCACGGACGTTGTGGTCGGTGATCAGCACGCCGATGCCCTTGGCCTTGAGGTGATGGATGATCTGCTTGATGTCGCCGACCGAGATCGGGTCGACGCCGGCAAACGGCTCGTCCAGCAGGATGAACTTGGGTGCAGTGGCCAGGGCGCGGGCGATTTCCACACGGCGACGCTCACCACCGGACAGGCTCATGCCGAGGTTGTCGCGGATATGGTTGATGTGGAACTCCTGCAGCAGGCTTTCCAGCTCCTTGCGACGGCCGTCACGGTCGAGTTCCTTGCGGGTCTCGAGGATCGCCATGATGTTGTCCGACACCGACAGTTTGCGGAAGATCGACGCTTCCTGTGGAAGATAGCCGATACCGGCACGGGCGCGGCCGTGCATTGGCTGGTGGCTCACGTCCAGGTCATCGATCAGCACGCGACCCTGGTCCGCCTGGACCAGGCCAACGATCATGTAGAAGCAAGTGGTCTTGCCGGCGCCGTTGGGGCCGAGCAAGCCGACGATCTGGCCGCTGTCGATCGACAGGCTGACGTCGCGCACGACCTGACGGCTTTTATAGGCCTTGGCCAGATGCTGGGCTTTCAGGGTTGCCATTACTCGGCCTTCTTCTTCGGCTGGATAACCATGTCGATGCGTGGACGAGGCGCGGTGACCTTGTTGCCATTGGCACGACCGGCGTTTGCAATCTGTTTCACGGTGTCATAGGTGATCTTCTCACCTTCCGTGGAGTTGCCATCGGGGCTGAGCACCTTGGCCTGGTCGATCAGGACGATGCGGTTCTGCTGGGCATGGTACTGGATGGTCTTGCCGTAGCCCTTCATCGGTCCGGTATCGGTCGCGGACTGCTTCTGTTCGAAGTAAGCCAGGTTGCCGACCGAGGTCACGACATCGATATCGCCGGTCTTGGTGCGCGTAAGCGTCACGGTATTGCCGGTGATTTTCATCGAGCCCTGCGTGATGATCACGCCGCCGGTGTAGGTGGCCACGCCTTGCTTGTCATCCAGTTGCGCATCGTCAGCTGAAATGTGGATCGGCTGCTGGCTATCGTTCGGCAGAGCCCAGGCGCTCACGCTTCCCAGTGCTGCGCCCAGGCCGAGCAAAATAGGGAGAGTTTTAACGAGCCTCATACTGTCCTCTTACGTTCGATAGCAGGTGTATCCTGCTTTCTTTCAAATACGCTTTCATTCCCTTGCCAGTCGATACACCGCCAGCGCCGTCGATTCTAACGTCTTGCTCGGTCTGCGCATATTGCTTCTGCGGGAATACGGTCATGCGACTGCTGGTGATCACGGTCTCACGGCTTTTATCGTCAGTGCGCGCAATGCGCACCGAGTCGATCAGTTCCACCTCGGTACCGTCCGGGTTGACCTCGCCACGCTTGCTGGTGACGTGCCATGGGAACTCGGTACCGCGGTAAATGTTCATGTCCGGGTTGGTCAGCAGGGTGACTTCGGTGGCCTTCACATGCTCGACCTTGTCCGAGGTCATCTCGTATTGCACCTTGCCGTCAGGCAGGAACTGCACGCTTTTGGCATTGATGGCGTAATAGTCGATAGCGCCCTCGTCAACCTGCGCAGCAGGCTGGTCGAGAAAGCGCTCCGGGCTGATATTCCAGTAGCCCACCGCCAGGAACAGCGCGGCGATGACCCCGAATAACAGGAAGTTGCGAATCTTTTTGCTCGGCATAAAACGCTCTATAAGTAGGCGGCGTGGGCCGCTTCAAGGCTGCCCTGGGCACGCAGGATCAGCTCGCAGAACTCGCGGGCGGCACCTTCGCCACCGCGGGCGCTGGTGATGCCATGGGCGTGTTCGCGAACAAACGCCGCCGCATTGGCGACGGCCATGCCCAGGCCTACTCGGCGAATCACCGGCAGGTCTGGCAGGTCATCACCCAAGTAGGCGACCTGCTCATAGCTTAGGTTGAGTTGGCCAAGAAGCTCGTCCAGAACCACCAGTTTATCCTCGCGGCCCTGATACAGGTGAGGAATCCCCAGGTTTTGTGCACGCCGTTCCACAACGGGCGTTTTCCGGCCGCTGATAATTGCCGTTTGCACGCCCGCCGCCATCAACATTTTGATGCCTTGGCCGTCCAGCGTGTTGAATGTCTTGAATTCGCTGCCGTCTTCGAGAAAGTACAGGCGGCCGTCGGTCAGCACACCGTCAACGTCGAAAATCGCGAGTTTGATATTTTTGCCGCGTTGCAACAGGTCGCTGGTCATCTACATCACTCCTGCACGCAGCAAGTCGTGCATGTTCAGGGCGCCAATCGGGCGGTCGTCGCCATCAACCACCACCAGCGCGCCGATCTTGTGGTCTTCCATGATCTTCAAGGCTTCGGCTGCCAGCATCTCGGGGCGCGCGGTCTTGCCGTGGGGTGTCATTACCGCGTCGATGGTGGCGGTGTGGATATCAATCGTGCGGTCGAGGGTACGGCGCAGGTCGCCGTCGGTGAAGACCCCGGCCAGGCGGCCATCGGCCTCGAGGATCACGGTCATGCCCAGGCCCTTGCGGGTCATTTCCATCAGCGCGTCTTTCAGCAGGGTGCCGCGCTGGACGTGAGGCAATTCATCGCCCGAGTGCATGACGTTTTCCACTTTCAGCAGCAGGCGGCGGCCCAGGGCGCCGCCTGGATGGGAAAACGCGAAGTCTTCGGCGGTAAACCCCCGGGCTTCCAGCAGTGCTACGGACAAGGCATCGCCCATGACCAGTGCGGCGGTGGTGGAGGAGGTCGGTGCCAGGTTCAGCGGGCAGGCCTCGTGGTCCACGTGGACGTTCAGGTTCACTTCGGCGGCCTTGGCCAGCGTCGACTCCGGGTTTCCGGTGATGCTGATCATCTTGATGCCCAGGCGTTTGATCAGCGGCAACAGGGTCACGATTTCGTTAGTCGTGCCGGAGTTGGACAGGGCAAGGATGATGTCATCCTTGGTGATCATGCCCATGTCGCCGTGGCTGGCTTCGGCCGGGTGCACGAAAAACGCGGTGGTTCCGGTGCTGGCCAGGGTGGCGGCGATCTTGTTGCCGACGTGGCCGGATTTGCCCATGCCGACCACCACAACGCGGCCCTTGCTGGCCAGAATCATCTCGCAGGCGCGTACGAAATCCGCGTCAATATGCGCCAGCAAGCCTTCTACGGCTTCAAGCTCGAGGCGGATGGTGCGTTGTGCGGATTGAATAAGGTCGCTGGATTGGCTCATGTCTGAAATCGTATAGCCTGACGAAAAGTCGGCGATTATAGCGGTAATGATCAATTCCCTCACGCAAGTTCGTCAGGGTTTGTTCGCAATGTGCTTGAGATTCAACCCCAGCAACGATTTTTCCCTGTCCCCAATCTGAACAAGCACTGTTCCGGCCTTGGGCGCCTAGTACCAGCAGTGATATAGTTCGCCGCCAGTTCGGTCCGCCCAGCCCACGTGGCCAACTATTGCACAACGGTTGCAAACGTTTGTAGCAAGCGTGGTGTCTGAGTGAGAGGCTGCATCCCAAGGAGTTTAGATGAGTGCCGATAACGCCTACGCGGTCGAGCTGAAGGGACTGACCTTCAAGCGCGGGACGCGCAGCATCTTCAATAACGTCGATATCCGCATTCCGCGCGGCAAGGTCACGGGCATCATGGGGCCTTCCGGTTGCGGCAAGACCACGCTGCTGCGCCTGATGGGCATGCAATTGCGCCCCAGTGCGGGAGAGGTGTGGGTCAACGGCCAGAACCTGCCGACGCTGTCGCGCAGCGATCTGTTCGATGCACGCAAGCACATGGGTGTGCTGTTCCAGAGCGGTGCGCTGTTCACCGACCTTGATGTTTTCGAGAACGTGGCTTTTCCGCTGCGGGTGCATACCCAGCTGTCCGATGAAATGATTCGTGACATTGTGTTGCTGAAACTGCAGGCCGTAGGCCTTCGCGGCGCCATCGACCTGATGCCCGATGAATTGTCTGGTGGGATGAAGCGCCGTGTGGCGCTGGCGCGTGCCATCGCCCTCGACCCGCAGATTCTCATGTACGACGAGCCCTTCGTCGGTCAGGACCCCATCGCCATGGGCGTGCTGGTGCGTCTGATCCGTCTGCTCAACGATGCACTGGGCATCACCAGCATCGTGGTCTCCCACGATCTTGCAGAAACCGCGAGCATTGCCGATTACCTCTATGTAGTGGGCGATGGCCAGGTGCTGGGGCAGGGCACGCCCGAAGAGCTGATGAACGCCGACAACCCGCGCATTCGCCAATTCATGACCGGCGATCCTGATGGCCCGGTGCCTTTTCACTTTCCGGCGGCGGATTACCGCTCAGATCTTCTGGGGAAGCGCTGATGCGCAAGACATCTCTTATCGAGAAGGTTCGCCTTTTCGGTCGTTCGGGCATCGACATCGTCGAAGTGCTGGGCCGTTCGACGATTTTCCTGTTCCACGCATTGCTCGGCCGTGGCGGCATTGGCGGCGGCTTTGGCCTGCTGGTCAAGCAGTTGCATTCGGTGGGCGTGATGTCCCTGGTGATCATCGTGGTCTCCGGGGTGTTCATTGGCATGGTGCTGGCGTTGCAGGGCTTCAATATCCTGTCCAGCTATGGTTCGGAGCAGGCGGTGGGGCAGATGGTCGCCCTGACGCTGTTGCGTGAACTGGGGCCGGTGGTGACCGCTCTGCTGTTCGCCGGGCGCGCGGGCTCCGCGCTGACCGCCGAAATCGGCAACATGAAGTCCACCGAACAGCTGTCCAGCCTGGAAATGATTGGCGTGGACCCACTCAAGTACATTGTTGCCCCACGCCTGTGGGCCGGCTTCATTTCCCTGCCACTGCTGGCGATGATCTTCAGCGTGGTCGGGATCTGGGGTGGTTCGTGGGTGGCGGTGGACTGGCTGGGCGTCTACGACGGCTCCTACTGGGCCAACATGCAGAACAGCGTGACGTTCACTGGCGACGTGCTCAACGGCATCATAAAGAGCATCGTGTTCGCCTTTGTTGTCACCTGGATCGCCGTATTCCAAGGCTATGACTGTGAGCCCACCTCAGAAGGGATCAGTCGCGCCACCACCAAGACCGTTGTGTACGCCTCGCTGGCGGTACTGGGCCTTGACTTCATTTTGACCGCCTTGATGTTTGGAGATTTCTGATGCAAAACCGCACTGTGGAAATCGGTGTCGGCCTTTTCTTGCTGGCTGGCATCCTGGCTTTACTCTTGTTGGCCCTGCGCGTCAGCGGCCTGTCGGCCAGCCCCACTGCCGACACTTATAAACTTTACGCATACTTCGACAATATCGCCGGTTTGACTGTCAGAGCTAAAGTGACCATGGCCGGTGTGACCATCGGCAAGGTCACGGCAATCGATCTGGATCGCGACAGCTTCACCGGCCGAGTGACGATGCAACTGGACAAGAAGGTAGATAATCTGCCGACTGACTCCACTGCATCTATTCTCACTGCGGGTCTGCTGGGCGAGAAATACATCGGTATCAGCGTGGGTGGGGAAACAGCCCTGCTCAAGGATGGCTCGACAATCCACGACACACAGTCGTCGCTGGTGCTTGAGGACCTGATCGGTAAATTCCTGCTTAATACGGTCAATAAAGACGCCAAATGAGGAATCTGTTCATGATCTCTACCTTGCGACGCGGCCTGCTGGTGCTGTTGGCAGCGCTGCCGCTGATGGCTAACGCGGCAGGTTCTGCGCACGATCTGGTGCAGGACACGACCAACAAAATGCTGGCTGACCTCACTGCCAATAAAGAGCAGTACAAGCAAGATCCGAGTAAGTTTTACAACGCGCTCAACACCATTGTCGGCCCGGTGGTCGATGCCGAAGGCATTTCCCGCAGCATCATGACGGTCAAGTATTCGCGCAAGGCGACGCCTGCGCAGATGCAGACCTTCCAGGAAAACTTCAAGAAAGGCCTGTTCCAGTTCTACGGCAACGCGCTGCTCGAGTACAACAACCAGGGCATTACCGTTGCGCCTGCCGGGGACGAGTCGGGTAATCGCACCAGCGTCAACATGAGCGTCAAGGGCAATAACGGTGCCGTCTACCCTGTGCAATACACGCTCGAGAAGGTCAACGGCGAGTGGAAGCTGCGCAACGTGATCATCAACGGTATCAACATCGGCAAGCTGTTCCGTGATCAGTTCGCTGACGCGATGCAGCGTAATGGCAACGACCTGGACAAAACCATCAACGGTTGGGCCGGTGAAGTCGCCAAAGCCAAGGAAACATCCGATAAAGAAGCCGGGAAGCCTGTGCAATGACCGAGTCGGCTGTTCGTCTTGGCGACGCCGGTGAGTTGTTCCTCAGCGGCGTGCTGGATTACCGCACCGGGCCTGAGCTGCGCAAGCAGGGTCAGGCGCTGATCAAGACCAGCACTGCGCCCGCGTTGGTGCTGGATTGTTCTGCCGTGACCAAGTCCAGCAGCGTCGGCTTGTCGCTGCTGCTGTGCTTCATGCGTGATGCTGAGGCGGCCAGGAAGCCGGTCAGCATCCGGGCATTGCCCGAAGACATGCGCGAAATCGCCGAAGTTTCCGGTCTGACCGAGCTGCTGGCGCATCCTTAATACACATTATTAAAGAAGCCCCCCGTCAGAGTCCTGCTATGCGGGGTTCGCAGGCGCGGGGCTTTTTTGTATGATGTGCGACCCGCGCGCACTGGGCGCCGATAGAGGTTGAGCATGCAGGCCCTAGAAGTTAAGAGCTTTCTTGAAGGAAAGCTGCCGGAAACGACCGTTGAAGTTGAAGGCGAAGGCTGCAACTTCCAGCTGAACGTGATTAGCGATGAACTGGCGGCACTCAGCCCGGTCAAGCGTCAGCAGCAGATCTATGCCCATTTGAACCCGTGGATCACCGATGGCAGCATCCATGCGGTCACTATGAAATTTTTCAGCCGCGCGGCCTGGGCCGAGCGCACCTGAGCCCCCAAGGCGTCGAGATTCTTATGGATAAATTGATTATTACCGGCGGTGCCCGCCTTGATGGCGAGATTCGCATCTCCGGTGCAAAAAACTCCGCCTTGCCGATCCTGGCAGCGACCCTGCTGTGCGATGGCCCGGTGACCGTGGCCAACCTGCCGCACCTGCACGACATCACCACCATGATCGAGTTGTTCGGTCGCATGGGTATCGAGCCGGTGATCGACGAGAAACTGGCTGTCGAAATCGACCCGCGCACCATCAAGACCCTGATAGCACCGTACGAACTGGTGAAAACCATGCGTGCGTCGATCCTGGTGCTTGGCCCGATGGTTGCCCGTTTCGGCGAAGCCGAAGTCGCCCTGCCTGGCGGTTGCGCCATTGGCTCGCGTCCGGTTGACCTGCACATCCGTGGCCTTGAAGCCATGGGCGCCGTTATCGACGTCGAAGGCGGCTACATCAAGGCCAAGGCGCCGGAAGGCGGCCTGCGTGGCGCCAATTTCTTCTTTGATACTGTCAGTGTGACCGGCACCGAGAACATCATGATGGCCGCTGCCCTGGCCAAAGGCCGCAGCGTCCTGCAAAACGCCGCGCGCGAGCCGGAAGTGGTCGACCTGGCCAACTTCCTGAACGCCATGGGCGCGAAGGTTTCCGGTGCGGGCACCGACACCATCACCATCGATGGCGTAGAGCGTCTGCACACCGCCACCTACAAGGTAATGCCTGACCGCATCGAGACCGGTACCTACCTGGTTGCCGCCGCCGTCACCGGTGGCCGCGTCAAGGTCAAGGACACCGATCCGACCATCCTGGAAGCGGTCCTGGAAAAGCTGCGCGAAGCCGGTGCGGAAATCACGACCGGTGAAGACTGGATCGAGCTGAACATGCACGGCAAGCGTCCCAAGGCCGTCAACGTGCGTACCGCTCCGTACCCGGCGTTCCCGACCGATATGCAAGCGCAGTTCATCTCCCTGAACGCGATTGCCGAAGGCACCGGTGCCGTGATCGAGACCATCTTCGAAAACCGCTTCATGCACGTGTACGAATTGCACCGCATGGGCGCGAAGATCCAGGTCGAAGGCAACACCGCCATCGTCACCGGCACCGAAAAACTCAAGGGCGCGCCAGTCATGGCCACCGACCTGCGTGCATCGGCCAGCCTGGTGATCTCGGCGCTGATCGCCGAAGGCGACACCCTGATCGACCGCATCTACCACATAGACCGTGGTTACGAGTGCATTGAAGAAAAACTGCAGATGCTCGGCGCGAAAATCCGCCGCGTACCGGGCTAGTCCCGGAAGCTGTAACGGTGGGGGGAGGGTAATCTCTCTCCACAGGATTTGTTTCAAGTCGAGGCTGTAATGGCCTCGATCTGTGTCCGGCGCCGTTTGCGACCGGACCGCAATAGCCTGATAAAGGATTGACGTTTCCCATGTTGACCATCGCACTGTCCAAGGGCCGCATCCTTGACGACACGTTGCCGCTTCTGGCTGAAGCGGGCATCGTGCCGACCGAGAATCCGGACAAGAGCCGCAAGCTGATCATCCCCACGACCCAGGACGACGTGCGCCTGTTGATCGTGCGCGCTACCGACGTGCCGACCTACGTTGAACATGGCGCGGCCGACCTCGGCGTCGCCGGTAAAGACGTGCTGATGGAATACGGTGGCCAGGGCCTGTACGAGCCGTTGGACCTGCGTATCGCCCTGTGCAAGCTGATGACCGCCGGCCGTGTCGGTGATGTGGAGCCGAAGGGCCGCCTGCGCGTGGCGACCAAGTTCGTCAACGTCGCCAAGCGCTACTACGCCGAGCAAGGCCGCCAGGTCGACATCATCAAGCTTTACGGCTCGATGGAGCTGGCGCCGTTGATCGGCCTGGCTGACAAGATCATCGACGTGGTCGACACCGGTAACACCCTGCGCGCCAACGGTCTTGAGCCGCAGGACTTCATTGCCGACATCAGCTCCCGTCTGATCGTCAACAAGGCATCGATGAAGATGCAGCACGCCCGTATCCAGGCGTTGATCGACACGCTGCGCAAGGCAGTGGAGTCGCGACACCGCGGTTGACCTACCCGCGCGGCCCAGGGTCGCGCCCGTCTATCCGCCTCATAGCCAGAATTCTCAGGTGCCCAAGCGGATCGACTGCTAACGTTCGGCGCCTGAGCATTTTGCCAATCCTATGAGGCCCTCGCTATGACCACGTCCACTGCAATTGCCCGACTCAACGCTGCCGACCCGGATTTCGCCCATCATCTGGATCATCTGCTGAGCTGGGAAAGCGTGTCCGACGATTCGGTCAACCAGCGGGTGCTCGACATCATCAAGGCCGTGCGCGAGCGCGGTGATGCGGCGCTGGTGGACTTCACCCGCCAGTTTGACGGTCTGGACGTCAAGTCCATGGCTGACCTGATCCTGCCCCGCGAACGCCTGGAGCTGGCCCTGACGCGCATCACCGCGCCGCAGCGCGAAGCCCTGGAAGTGGCGGCGGCGCGTGTGCGCAGCTACCACGAAAAACAGAAACAGGACTCCTGGAGCTACACCGAGGCCGACGGTACTGTGCTGGGCCAGAAGGTCACGCCGCTGGACCGCGCCGGTTTGTACGTGCCGGGTGGCAAGGCTTCGTACCCTTCATCGGTGCTGATGAACGCGATCCCGGCCAAAGTGGCGGGCGTGACCGAGGTGGTCATGGTGGTGCCAACGCCGCGTGGTGAAATCAACGAGCTGGTGCTGGCAGCGGCCTGCATCGCCGGTGTCGATCGGGTTTTCACCATCGGTGGTGCCCAAGCCGTTGCCGCCCTGGCCTATGGTACTGAAAGCGTACCGAAGGTCGACAAAGTGGTCGGCCCCGGCAACATCTATGTTGCCACTGCCAAGCGCCATGTGTTCGGCCAGGTCGGTATCGACATGATCGCCGGCCCTTCGGAAATCCTCGTGGTGTGCGACGGTCAGACCGATCCGGACTGGATCGCCATGGACCTGTTCTCCCAGGCCGAGCACGACGAAGACGCCCAGGCGATCCTGGTCAGTCCGGACGCCGAGTTCCTCGACAAGGTCGCGGCCAGCATCAATAAGCTGCTGCCGACCATGGAGCGCGCCGAGATCATCGAGAAATCGATCAATGGCCGTGGTGCGCTGATCCTGGTGCGCGACATGGAGCAAGCCATCGACGTGGCCAACCGCATCGCGCCGGAGCACCTGGAGTTGTCCGTCGCCGACCCACAAGCCTGGCTGCCGTCGATTCGCCACGCCGGTGCGATCTTCATGGGCCGCCACACCAGCGAGGCCCTGGGCGACTACTGCGCAGGCCCGAACCACGTGCTGCCGACTTCCGGCACCGCGCGTTTCTCGTCGCCGCTGGGGGTGTATGACTTCCAGAAGCGTACGTCGATCATTTTCTGCTCGCCGCAGGGCGCTTCCGAGCTGGGCAAGACTGCCTCGGTGCTGGCCCGTGGCGAATCCCTCAGCGCGCACGCCCGCAGCGCCGAATACCGCATCCTTGAAGAGAAGGGGAACTGAGACATGAGCAAATTCTGGAGCCCTTTCGTCAAGGACCTCGTGCCTTACGTGCCCGGTGAACAACCGAAGCTGACCAAACTGGTCAAGCTCAATACCAATGAAAACCCCTACGGTCCGTCGCCCAAAGCGTTGGCGGCAATGCAGGCCGAGTTGAATGACAACCTGCGCCTGTACCCGGACCCCAACAGCGACCTGCTCAAACAGGCGGTGGCCACGCATTACGGGATCGACGCCGCTAAAGTCTTCCTCGGCAACGGTTCCGACGAAGTGCTGGCGCACATCTTCCACGGTTTGTTCCAGCACGACCTGCCGCTGCTGTTCCCGGATATCAGCTACAGCTTCTATCCGGTTTACTGCGGCCTTTATGGCATCAAGTCCGAACCGGTGCCGCTGGATGACCAGTTCCAGATTCGCGTGGCGGATTACGCCAAGCCCAACGGCGGGATCATTTTTCCCAACCCGAACGCGCCGACCGGCTGCGTGCTGGCGCTGGACGCGGTGGAGCAGATCCTCAAGGCCAGCCCGGATTCGGTGGTGGTGGTCGATGAAGCCTATATCGACTTCGGCGGTGAAACCGCGATCAGCCTGGTGGATCGCTACCCGAACCTGCTGGTCACCCAGACCCTGTCCAAATCGCGCTCACTGGCCGGTTTGCGTGTGGGCCTGGCCGTGGGCCACCCGGACTTGATCGAGGCGCTGGAGCGGGTCAAGAACAGCTTCAACTCCTATCCACTGGACCGCCTGGCGATTGTTGGCGCGGCGGCGGCGTTCGAGGACCGTGAGTATTTCGAGAAGACGTGCCGGTTGGTGATCGACAGTCGCGACAAGCTGGTCGCGCAACTGGAAGAGAAAGGCTTTGAAGTGCTGCCGTCGGCTGCCAACTTCATCTTTGCCCGTCACCCACGGCACGACGCTGCGGGCCTGGCGGCCAAGTTGCGTGAGCAAGGGGTGATCGTGCGGCACTTCAAGCAGGAGCGGATTGCCCAGTTCCTGCGGATCAGCATCGGTACGCCGGAGCAGAACCAGGCGTTGATCGATGGGCTCGGTGAGCTCTAAGCCACACTGAAGAGCAAAATGTGGGAGGGGGCTTGCCCCCGATTGCGGTGTATCAGTCAGCTAATGCATTGACTGACACACTGCTATCGGGGGCAAGCCCCCTCCCACATTGGGTTTCGCAGTGCTGGTTAGAGCAACGGCTCATCCGACTTCTTGTTCTTCCAGCCATCATTGCCCGGCAGCAGCAGGTTCAACCCAATCGCCACCACCGCACACAGGGCGATGCCCTTGAGGCCGAAGTCATCCGGGCCGGTGCCGGTGCCGACCAGCACACCGCCAATCCCGAACACCAGGGTCACCGACACAATCACCAGGTTGCGCGCTTCGCCCAGGTCGATCTTGTGGCGGATCAGCGTGTTCATCCCCACCGCGGCAATCGAGCCGAACAGCAGGCACAGAATCCCGCCCATCACCGGCACCGGAATGCTCTGCAGCAACGCGCCGAACTTGCCGATGAACGCCAGGCTGATGGCAAACACCGCTGCCCAGGTCATGATCTTCGGGTTGTAGTTCTTGGTCAGCATCACCGCGCCGGTCACTTCGGCGTAGGTGGTGTTGGGTGGGCCGCCGAACAGACCGGCAGCCGTGGTGGCAATGCCGTCACCCAGCAGGGTGCGGTGCAGGCCGGGCTTCTTCAAGTAGTCGCGACCGGTCACGCTGCCCACCGCAATCACGCCGCCGATATGTTCGATTGCCGGGGCCAGGGCCACCGGGACGATGAACAGGATCGCCTGCCAGTTGAATTCCGGCGCGGTGAAGTGGGGCAGGGCGAACCAGGGGGCCGCCGCGATCTTCGCCGTGTCGACCACGCCAAAGTAGAACGACATGGCGAAGCCCACCAGCACGCCGGAGATGATCGGCACCAGGCGGAAAATGCCTTTGCCGAACACCGCCACGATCAAGGTGGTCAGCAGAGCAGGCATCGAGATCATCATCGCGGTCTGGTAATGGATCAGCTCAGCGCCATCACCGGTTTTACCCATCGCCATGTTCGCGGCAATCGGCGCCATGGCCAGGCCGATGGAGATAATCACCGGCCCGATCACCACGGGCGGCAGCAACCGGTCGATAAACCCGGTGCCTTTGATCTTCACCGCCAGGCCCAGGAAGGTGTACACGAAACCCGCCGCCATCACCCCGCCCATGGTCGCCGCGAGGCCGAACTGGCCCTTGGCGAGAATGATCGGGGTAATGAAGGCAAAGCTCGACGCCAGGAAGACCGGCACCTGCCGCCCCGTCACCACCTGGAACAGCAACGTGCCCAGGCCTGCGGTGAACAGCGCGACGTTTGGATCAAGACCTGTGATCAGTGGCATCAACACCAGCGCACCAAATGCTACGAAGAGCATTTGTGCGCCAGACAGGATCTGGCGCCAAAGCGGGTCGTTGAATTCATCCTGCATGCTCACGCGTCCTTCTGCTTGGTGCCGAAGATCTTGTCACCGGCATCGCCCAGGCCTGGGATGATGTAGCCGTGTTCATTCAGGCGCTCGTCGATGGAGGCGGTGTAGATCTGCACATCCGGGTGGGCCTTCTCGACGGCGGCAATGCCTTCGGGCGCGGCCACCAGCACCATGGCGCGGATGTCCTTGCAGCCGGCTTTTTTCAGCAGGTCGATAGTGGCAACCATGGAGCTGCCGGTGGCGAGCATCGGGTCGATGATCATCGCCAGGCGCTCGTTGATTTCCGGGACGAGTTTTTCCAGGTAGGTGTGGGCCTGCAAGGTTTCTTCGTTGCGGGCCACGCCCACGGCGCTGACCTTGGCGCCCGGGATCAGGCTGAGGACGCCTTCGAGCATGCCGATACCGGCGCGCAGGATCGGCACCACGGTGATTTTCTTACCGGCGATTTTCTCGACCTGGACGGGACCGGCCCAACCAGGGATTTCGTAGCTCTCCAAAGGTAAATCCTTGGTCGCTTCGTAGGTGAGCAACGCTCCGACTTCCTGAGCAAGCTCACGGAAGTTCTTCGTGCTAATGTCGGCGCGGCGCATAAGGCCGAGCTTGTGTCGGATCAGCGGGTGGCGGATCTCGCGAGTGGGCATGGGAAAGGCTCCGGCGGCGGGCAAAAAAACCGGCCTAGATTAATCTATCCGAGGGTGTTGTCCTATAGACATCTAGTACGTTAGTCCATTAAGGCTTGCTCGGAGCGCACGAGAAGCGTACCTTCGCCCGCTTTTCTTGCCACAGCACCCCCTTGGAGAGCGCCATGTCCGCTGATCTCGAGCATATCCGTCAAATCATGCGCGAGGCTGACTGCCTGTACACCGAAGCGCAAGTCGAAGAAGCGATCGCCAAGGTCGGCGCACACATCAGCCGCGAAATGGCCGACACCAACCCGGTGGTCTTCTGCGTGATGAATGGCGGCCTGATCTTCGCCGGCAAATTGCTGACCCACCTGCAATTCCCGCTGGAAGCGTCCTACCTGCACGCCACCCGTTATCGCAACGAAACCAGCGGCGGCGACTTGTTCTGGAAGGCCAAGCCGGAAGTTTCCTTCATCGACCGCGACGTGCTGATCATCGACGACATCCTCGACGAAGGTCACACCCTGGGCGCGATCATCGACTTCTGCAAACACGCCGGCGCGCGCAAAGTGCACACCGCCGTGCTGATCGACAAAGACCACGACCGCAAGGCGCGTCCGGACCTGAAAGCCGATTACGTCGGCCTGCCGTGCATCGACCGCTACATCTTCGGTTATGGCATGGACTACAAAGGCTACTGGCGCAACGCCAACGGGATTTTCGCCGTCAAAGGAATGTAAGCCATGGCCCGTTTTCTTGATCAGACGCTGTTTGCCGAACTGGCCGAGAAAGCGGCCACCCACCCCCGTGGCCGGCACCACCATAACTTCCACCAGATGGAAGAACCCTGCCATCGCCTGGCGGTAGGCCTGCAACCTGACACTTATGTACCGCCGCATCGGCACCTGAGCGCGGACAAGGCAGAAACCTTGCTGGTGCTGCAGGGCCGCTTGGGCTTGCTGGTCTTCAACGAAACCGGCGAGGTCATTGCCAGGCGTGTCATGCAGGCTGGCGGTGAATGCGCCGGTGTCGATCTGCCGTCGGGGGTGTTCCATGGCCTGGTGGTGCTGGAGCCCGACACGGTGATGTTCGAGTGCAAGGCCGGGCCTTATCGTCCGGTGGGCGAGGGCGAACAGCCCGACTGGGCGCCCCGCGAAGGCGAGGCCGGTGTGGCCGAGTACCAACGCTGGATGCTTGCCCAGTTCGATTGAGCTACAGTGCTGGGCCCACCTTGCCGGAGCGGCCCATGAGCCTGTTGATACGCACCTGCGCCGCCCTGGCGCTGACCCTCAGTTTGCCGCTGGCTGCCGCGCCAGCGCCGATGCACAGCCAATTCCTGCCTTCGGACGACCTGACCCTGCGCGCTGAAGCGCCGGAGCAGCAGCAACTGTTGCAAGTCACCGACTACGCGGTGGTGGTGGGCAACCAGCGTCAGTCCAGCCAGCAGCCGATCCCGGTGACCTCGCCGCTGATGATCCGTCTCAAGGGCAAGTCCCTGAACAAAGGTGCGACCATCGCCCAGGTGGTGCTCAATTTCGACGCCGAAAGCAAAAGCCTGAAAAAGCCGGTGTATGACGACTCCAGCAAAACCCTGACGCTGTCTTACCCCTTGGCCCAATACCGGGTGATTGTCGACCTGCTGCGCAATGACACGGTGTATGTACAGTTCCTCAGTTATGCCAACGGGCATATCTGGGCGGATTTGCATACGGGTGCGGTTAAAGCCAGGTAGGCCCCGCCTACACAAGCCCGCGCCCCGCAGGTAGACTTCAAACCCCGTGTAAATGTCTGCAGGCTGGAGTCGGTAATGCGTAAAGATAAGAAACAGGTGATTGGTGACGAGATCGGCGACGATCAGATCAAGTTGTTCCTGGACTTCGAG
Source organism: Pseudomonas extremorientalis (assembly GCF_024584605.1). Lineage (NCBI taxonomy): Bacteria > Pseudomonadati > Pseudomonadota > Gammaproteobacteria > Pseudomonadales > Pseudomonadaceae > Pseudomonas > Pseudomonas extremorientalis. The sequence continues at coordinate 1,076,818 of NZ_CP089519.1, forward strand.
CCGGTCGACGCAACTTCTCCGTCCCTGCACAAGCTGATCAAGGCCTACCGTGGCCTGCGTATCGACGATTTCGAGCGGTTTCTGGGCTTCTTCAAGGAAGCCGGCCTGGACCTCGACGGCAAGGATGCGCATGGCCAGACCTTCGTCGAGCTGATCAAGGACCAGCGCAACGCGGACGAGTACATCGAACTGATCGAAAACGCTCGCGGCTGATTATCCGATACACAAAAAAACGCCCCGTTCTCATGCCGAGAGCGGGGCGTTTTTTATTGCCTCAAGGCCTCAAGCGTAGCTCTCGGTCTCGGCGGCAGGCTCAACCAGTTCCAGGCTGATGTTGTTCTGCGCGTTGATCTTGCGATACAACTCGGCATCCGTTTCCAGGACCTTTTCACGGGCCGGGAAGATCTCGTGCAGTTTGGCAGCCCACTCACCGGCGGCTTTTTCCGGGAAGCACTTCTCGATCAACTCCAGCATGATCGAAACGGTCACCGAAGCACCTGGGGACGCGCCCAGCAGCGCCGCGAGCGAGCCGTCTTTGGCCGCGACCAGCTCGGTGCCGAATTGCAGCACGCCGCCTTTTTTCGGGTCTTTCTTGATGATCTGCACCCGTTGGCCGGCCACTTCCAGGCGCCAGTCTTCGGCTTTCGCCTCGGGGTAGAAGCGGCGCAGGGATTCCAGGCGCTGTTCCATGGACTGCATCACTTCGCTGACCAGGTACTTGGTCAGGTCCATGTTGTCGCGGGCCACGGCCAGCATCGGGCCGATGTTGCCGGCGCGAACCGACAGCGGCAGGTCGAGGAACGAGCCGTGCTTGAGGAACTTGGTGGTGAAACCGGCGTAAGGCCCGAACAGCAGGGACTTCTTGCCATCGACCACGCGGGTGTCCAGGTGCGGCACGGACATCGGCGGCGAACCCACGGCAGCCTGGCTGTAGACCTTGGCCTGGTGGTGCTTGACCACTTCCGGGTTGTCGCAACGCAGCCACTGGCCGCTGACCGGGAAGCCGCCAAAGCCTTTGCTTTCTTCGATGCCCGAGGCTTGCAGCAGCGGCAGGGCCGCGCCGCCGGCGCCGAGGAACACGAACCTGGCGTCGACTTCGCGGCTGCTGCCGCTGTTGACGTCCTTGATGCTTACGGTCCAGCCCGCGCCGTTGCGCTTGAGGCCGGTGACGCGCTTGCTGTACTTGACCTGGGCGTCTGCCGAGCTGGTCAGGTGGCTGAGCAGCTGGTTGGTCAGCGCGCCGAAATTCACGTCCGTGCCGTTCATCACACGGGTGGCTGCGATTTTTTCGTCGAGCGGACGGCCCGGCATCATCAGCGGCATCCACTCGGCCATCTCGCTACGGTCTTCGGTGTAGTGCATGTCCGAAAACGCGTGGTGCTGGCTGAGGGTTTCAAAGCGCTTCTTGAGGAAGGACACGCCTTTTTCGCCCTGCACGAAGCTCAGGTGCGGCACCGGGCTGATAAAGGACCTGGACGAGCCAAAGGTGCCCTTTTTGGTCAGGTACGCCCAGAACTGCTTCGACACCTCGAATTGGGTGTTGATGTGCACGGCTTTCTTGATGTCGATGGAGCCATCGGCGGCCTGCGGCGTGTAGTTCAGCTCACACAGCCCGGCGTGGCCGGTACCGGCGTTGTTCCACGGGTTGGAACTTTCCGCGGCACCCGAATCCATCAGCTCAACGACTTCCAGCTTCAGGCCGGGGTCGAGCTCTTTGAGCAGTACGGCCAGGGTGGCACTCATGATGCCGGCCCCTACCAGTACTACGTCGACTGCTTCGTTATGCGCCATTTAACGCGTCTCCAAAATCTGCAGCACCAAATTGACGGCATGGCTGCCAGGAGTGATGGGGCGGTTCACGTGTTGCCCCAGGTTACCCATGGCCAGGATCGCCATGTCCGATTCGCAATTCTTTGCATGTTCAGCGCACGCTTCCTGCCGGGCTAATCTGCCTATGAACGCATTCATGGGCGCCTGTGGCAATTCGACTTATGGTCAAAGCGTGCGATTCGTGCAACCAATCCGTAGCGGACAGGCTCAAGCTCCCGTTGTTGAGGAGTACTCGATCCTGTGTGGTTGGGCTGTTCCAGACGCTGATGGTGCTTGTACAAACGCCAAACTATTCATTTGCTCGCCACACTCTTGTGAAGTTGTGAAAACCCGTTTTTTCACGCTCTTTTGAAGACGTGAACCTCAAAAAAGGGCTGCCCCAGCCTGGCACCTGGCCCCTAGCCGACACGCGGCAAAACGGGCAAACAACTCAAGTGGCCGAGCGCAATGGCAGCTCTGGCAGATTCGGTAAAGGCGGGTGGTTTGCAAAGAAAACAGCAAGCGCGCCAGCTTCACTCGATCTGTGTGGGCGGCTCTCTGTGGGCGATTCTTGGGGCTAATGCCGAGGCATTAACGATGCTGCGAGGCCCGATCAGGAGACGTCCTTATAATCGGGGGGAGATTGTAGCGAAGAACGCCAGGGAAATGGGCGTGTTTTATGACTTTTATTAGGCGTTCGGTCAGGCGGCCAACGGTTGGTGACGCGACGGCTGCGCTGCACGTGGGCTGACACGGGCGCTGGCCGGCAGCGGGTGGTGCATCCAGCTCAGGCGGATTTCATCGATTTCCACCCAGCCGTCGCCTACAGGAGGCTGGCAGCACTCTTTGAAGGCCTGGCAACGGCCTTGCACATCGAGCAGGGCGAACTGGCGAAGGGCGGGTTTGCGCGTGAACAGTGACCAGAGAAATTGCATGGCGACAGACCTCTTGGGATTGGGGTCAAGCTTGCCTGTCGGGCATGACGGCTCTGTGTATCAGCCGTGACATATCAGTGACATCGAACCGCTACAGTCTGTGCAGGTCTCAGGTTGTAACTGGCGCTAGTTCCCGGCACTGGCGCACCGCTATACTGCCCGCCTGTCGGTACCCGATTTCTGGAGAGAAGAGCATGTTGCAACGCCTGTTGTTCGGTTTGATCACTGTGACCAGTTTGACCCTGGTTGGCTGCGCCAACAGCCCGCAACAACTGACCCCGGAACCAAAAATCACCACGCAGTTGGCCCCCGTGGGTCACGGCCAGCCGGTGTCGGTGCGTGTGGTGGATGGTCGTCCGTCGCCTACGCTCGGTTCGCGCGGCGGCCTGTATCCGGAAACCGCCCTGGTCTCGGTGAACGCTCAAGACGTACTGCCCAAGCTGCAGGCCCAGGCCGAAGCTGCCGTGCGCCTGCTGGGTTTCACCCCGAGCCCCAACGCGCCGGGTGCTCCGCAGTTGACGATCACCCTGGCCGAATTGAAGTACCAGTCGCCTAAAGACGGCCTGTACGTGACCGAAGCATCCATCGGCGCCACCTTCAAGTCCGACGTCACCGCCGGCACCCGTCGCTACAGCGGCCGCTACGGTGCGTCCCTGAACCAGCGTTTCGGCATGTCGCCGAACCAGGAAACCAACACCAAGTTGGTCAGCGACGTGCTGAGCGATGCCTTGACCCGCCTGTTCAAGGACCCAAGCATCGGTTCGTTGCTCAGCGCGCAATAACCGGTCCTTAAAAAAGCCGGGCTCATCACTGAGCCCGGTTTTTTTTCGTCTTCAGTTTCATGCAGCCGTGTCGATACAGAAATCCAGCAGGCTCACCCCGGTCAACAGATCGGCCTCCGGCAGGTCGGCATGCTGGTGTCCGCCAAGGGCGCAATACACCAGCCAGTGGCGGTCCTGGACGTTGAAGGCCAGGCCGCCGATCAGCGCTTCCTGCTCATCGCTCGGGGCGATCAGATACAGCCGATCCTGGTTGTGCGCATGCAGCATGACAAGCTCCTGAAACGTCAAAGGGCAACAGAGTGGCTTGTTAAGGTGACGTTCAGGTGACGCCGTAAATTACTGGATACATTAGCCGTCAATGGGGGAGGGAGCATTTCAGGCGCCGGAGGCCACTATCGTTCATGTTTGTATCTGAACCGATACCAAAACACTGTTTTGCCGAGGTTTGCGATGGCGCTGCCCGCACTTTTGACCAATGTTGTTGCTTTGGCCGTGGCCTGTCCGGGCGCGGCACTGCTGTTCATTACCCGCCTGCGCGAACAGCGCGCCATGGCCGACCTCACCGCGCAGAGCGAAGATCGCGCAATTGATCAGCCGATGTTGTTTCTGGATGTGCGCACCGAACGGGCGCATCGCCTGGCTTACCGCGTCGGGTTTGCCTGCCTGGGCGTGGCGCTGGCCATCTCCTGGCTCAGCACCCGCCTTTAAGAACACCACAAAACAAATGTGGGAGGGGGGCTTGCCCCCGATGACGGAGCTTCAGTCGACAGCTGATTGACTGATACACCGCTATCGGGGGCAAGCCCCCTCCCACATTTTTGAATCGGTGTTTAGAGGGGTATTCCAGCCTTGACCCGATACTGATTGCGCACCGGCGTCGCATATTGCACCACCAGGAACGGCCGGTGCTCAGCCGGGCAGTCGTTCAGACGCCGCTCCCACTCCGCCTTCGCCTTGGCCAGTTCATCAGCCGGGAACACTTCGGCCGCCGTCGGCACCTGCAATTGAGGGTCGGCGTCGTTCCACTGGGCGTAGGCCAGGTAATGCACCGGGAACAACCGGTAGCCCCCCAGAATCTGCCGGTCCATTTCTGCGGCCAGCAACTTGGTGTCTTCGAAACGCTCGGTAATCGGCGGCGCGAAGTTAATGTGCACGCGACCCTTGTAGCCGGTGATGCCCAGGGCAATGCTCACATCATCTTCGCCCTGCGCCTTGACGTAGGTGCCGGTGGTCGCGCGGATGTACAGCTCGCGGGCCTTGGCTGAATCACACGGGTCGTATTCGTAGCTGATGGACACCGGCGTCAGGTTCAGCGACTGGATCACCTCGGCAAACGGCTCGTCCTTGCGGCTGACGTGGAACATCTTGAGGATCGCCGACTCGGTACGGTCATCTCCATCCTTGGCGCGCCCTTCGGCCTGGGCGATCCAGATCGACGCACCGTCGTTGCGGATCGAATGGTTGATGTAGGCCGACAGCAGCTGATACGCCGCCATCTTCTCTTTGCGCCCGGTGATCGAGCGGTGCACGATGAAACTCTTGTTCAGGCGCATCAGGTCGCTGACAAACGGCTTCTGCAGCAGGTTGTCGCCAATGGCGATGCGAGGTGTCGGCAGGCCGGCGTGGTATACCGCATAGTTGACGAAGGCCGGGTCCATCACGATATCGCGGTGGTTGGCCAGGAACAGGTAGGCGGTGCCGGACTTGAGCTGCTCGACCCCGGTGTAGGTCACGCCGTCGGTCGCCCGGTCAATGGTGTGGTCGACGTAGTACTCGACTTTGTCCTGCAGCGTGGCCACGGTGGTGACGCCGGCGAATTCACGGCGCAGTTTGCGGGCGATCATCGGCTTGAGCAGCCAGCCCAGGGCGCCGGCGAAGCGCGGGAAGCGGAAGTGGGTCAGGATGTCCAGAAAGGCCTTGTCACTGAACAGACGTGCCAGCACTGCCGGGACTTCGCTGTCGTTGTAAGGTCGGATGGTATCGAATTCGCCCATCATGCTCTCTTGTTAGAAACGGCTAGGGTAAGTAAAGGAAATACCAGGGTGCGGCCCGAGTAATGGGCTCGGCCAAAAATAGCCCTGTAAATAGACCGGCGATTATACGCACAAGTCACCTTGGAGGCTGCGATGCTGGAAAACGCGACGTACGATTGTCCTTATTGCGGTGAAGTGGTCGAGACAACGGTGGATTTGTCCGGGGGGGATCAGGTTTATATAGAGGACTGCCAGGTGTGCTGCCGACCGATCATTTTCGATCTGCAGGTACATGGCGAAGAATGGATGCTTGAAACCCGTAGTGAAAACGAATAGCGGGGACGCTGATGCAACGAATCTACGAACCGGAAAACCTGATGGAGGGCGAGCTGCTGCAACAGATGCTCGCCAGCGAAGGTATCGAGGCGCACCTGGTGGGTCGTCATTTGCTCGGCGGCACCGGCGAATTGCCCATCTTCGGCCTGCTGGGCCTGGAGGTGGATAATGACCGCGCCCTGTATGCCCGCGAGTTGATTACCGCCTATATCGGCGCACAACCGTTGCCGGGCGACGAACCCGACAGCTTCCCCGACGTGCTGGTCTGTTAGGCTGTCGGTCGGTTTACCCAAGAGTCGTGTTACCCCATGTGTGGACGTTATGCCCTGTTTCGCTGGACCCCCGCTTTTGCTGCCCTGCCGGGCTTTCCGGCCGACCAGCAGGCCCAGTGGAACATTTCCCCGAATGATTCTGTGCTGATCCAGCGCGCCGCCGACGGCCAGCGCACCCTGGCTCGCGCCCGCTGGGGGCTCACCCCGCCCTGGTTGACCGATCTTTCCCGTACCCCCGCCCACGCCCGCGCCGAAACCCTGGCCGAACAGCCGATGTTTCGCGAAGCGTTCCGCCAGCGTCGCTGCCTGCTACCGGCCAATGGGTTCTACGAATGGCGTGGCACCCAGCGCAAGCGCCCGTACTGGCTGACACCGGGGGAGGGCTCCACGTTGTTTTTTGCCGCGATCTGGGAGGCCTACCCGGTGCAGGAACAGGTGTGGCTGAGCACCGCGGTAGTGACCCAGGCTGCGCAGGCCCAGCGTCGGCCACTGATTCTGGATGAGGCCGGACAGGCAGCCTGGCTCGACCCCGAGACGCCGTTGCATGTGTTGCAAGGCCTGCTGGCCAGCGAGCCGAGCGCGTTGCGCGAGCGGGTCCTGGCCAACATGGTCAATGATCCCAAGCTTAACGGGCCGGAGTGCCTGACCCCGGCTTAAACCTTGAATTGATTGATCAGCCGGCGCTGCTGCTCGGCCAACTTGGTCAAGTCGGCACTGGCCGCACTGGATTCATCCGCGCCGCCCGCCACTTCATTGGCCACCTGACCGATATTGATCACGTTGCGATTGATGTCCTCGGCCACCGCGCTCTGCTCCTCGGCGGCACTCGCGATCTGGGTGTTCATGTCGTTGATCACCGACACCGCCTGGGTGATGGTCTCCAGTGCTTCGGCCGCCTTGGCCGCGTGTTGCACGCTTTCATCGGTGCGGTTCTGGCTGTCCTCCATCACCCGCACCACATCCCGCGTGCCTTGTTGCAACTGCTGGATCATAGTCTGGATTTCTTCAGTGGCCTTTTGCGTCTTCTGCGCCAGGTTGCGCACTTCGTCGGCGACCACGGCAAAACCACGACCTTGCTCGCCGGCCCGCGCCGCCTCGATGGCGGCGTTGAGTGCCAGCAGGTTGGTCTGCTCGGCAATCCCGCGAATCGCCGTGAGGATGGCGTTGATGTTTTCGCTGTCCTTGGCCAGGGTTTGCACCACACCGACTGCCTTGCCGATTTCCTCGGCGAGCGCGCCGATGGAGGTGGAGGTGTCACGCACAATACGCATGCCCTGGCTCGCGGCCTGGTCGGCATGGCTGGCGGCCTGTGCGGCTTGGGTGGCGTTGCGTGCAACGTCTTGCGCAGTGGCGGTCATCTCATGCACGGCGGTGGCGACCTGGTCGATCTCCACCATCTGTTTATGCACACCCTGGTTGGTACGGATCGCGATATCAGCGGTGTGCTCCGACGAGTCGCTGACCTTCTGCACCGAACTCACCACCTGGGTGATCATGCCTTGCAGCATGATCAGGAAGGTGTTGAAACCGTTGGCAATCGCGCCCAGTTCGTCGGCGCGATCACTGGTCAGGCGCCGCGTCAGGTCACCTTCGCCCTGGGCGATGTCATTGAGCATCGCGACCATTTGCTTGAGTGGCCGGGCGATGCCGTGGCCTACCAGCCAGATCACCAGCAGGCCGATACCGGCGATCAGCAGGCCGGCGATGGTCATGCCGAAAATGTCGGTCTTGCGCTGGGTTTCCAGGTCGCTTTGCAGTTTCTGCGAGTCGGCCATTACGGCACTCAAAGGCAGCTGCATCATCAGGGTCCAGCGCGCATCGGTCTGGCCGATGTTGAACGGCAGGAACAACTCGATATGCCCGTGCTCCTTGTCGATGTCGTAGCGCACTTCGCCGATTTTCAGTTGGCCGAGGTTGGCCAGTTCATTGCTGTCGAGCAGGTCGCTGGCCTTTTCGCCGAGTTTGCTGGCGTCCTGGGTGTAGGCCACCAGGCGGCCGTTGCTGGAGATCAGCGCCAGTTCACCGGCGCCGTTGTAGAGTTTCTGGTCGGCACCGGTCAGCATGTCCTGGATGAAGTTCACCGACAGGTCGGCGCCGACGATGCCCTGGAACGTGCCATCGATCATGATTGGCTCGATAAATGAGGCCAGCATCACCATCGCGTTGCCCACCTTGTAGGGCGCGGGGTCGATGACACAGGCCTTTTTGCTTTCCTTGGAGCACAGGTAGTACTCGCTGGCGCGCACGCCTGTGGAGAGGATTTTCTGGTCGGCCACATCGGCCAGTTTATCCATGCCCAGGCTGCCATCTGCGTTGCGGTACCACCACGGCAGGAAACGTCCGTCGGCGCCCATGCCGACAATCGGGCTGTTCACGTAGGCCGCGTCGTTGTGATCGATAGCGTTGGGCTCCCAGCCGATGTAGGCGCCGAGGATTTTGGGGTTGCGTACCACGGTTTCGTGCAGCAGGTTGATCAGTTGCTCGCGGCCAAGCTGCAGGGCGGGTTCACCCTTCGCGTCTTTCATGCCGAGCAGTGCGTTGGTAGTGGCCAGGCTTTTGGCGGTTACCAACGGCGCTTCCAATTCACGCTGGATCAGCGTGGCCTGGGTTTGCGCCAGGGCGGTGAGGCGCTGTTCGATAATCTGTTCGAACTGCACCTGGGTGCGCTTCTGCACCATCTCCTGGGTGCGCGCGCCGGCAAACAAGGCGTAGAGCACCAGCACCGCCACTACGCTCAGGACAATGGCCCCGGCCAGGGCCGCGACAGAAAATTGAATCGACTTGAATTTCATGAAAGCTCCGGGCGCAGGGGAGAGGGCCTGTCCTGTGTATCGGCCGAGGGCGAGGTGGGCATGAGGGGGGCGCCCGGCAAAATAGGGGGCTGTGTCGCAAACAGAATGCTCGGCGCCGCCGCTGGCGTGTGAGATGTATCGGAAAGTCAGCGGTTACATGTCAGGTGTATCTGGCGTCGATACAAATGTGCGCCTACGATACGCGCCATGTTTAAGGGCTTGCTATCAGGGAGAGTGTTGATGAAGAAGTCATTGGTGATAAGTGGTTTGGTCGCGGCGATGCTGCTGGCCGGGTGTCAGTCGGTCAATACCACCAGCGGCGGCGCTGTCGGGGTAGAGCGCAAGCAGTACATGTTCAGCATGCTGTCGAGCCAGGAAGTCGACCAGATGTATGCCCAGTCCTACCAGCAGACCCTGGGGGAGGCCAGCAGCAAGGGCCAACTGGACAAGACCAGCGCCAACGCCAAGCGCGTGCAGGCCATCGCCAACCGCTTGATCGCCCAGGCGCCGACGTTCCGTGCGGATGCGGCGCAGTGGAAGTGGGAAGTGAACCTGATCAAGAGCGATGAGATGAACGCCAACTGCGGGCCTGGCGGCAAAATCTTCGTGTACAGCGCGTTGATCGACAACCTCAAGCTCACCGATGACGAACTGGCCGCCGTGATGGGCCATGAAATCGCCCACGCCTTGCGTGAGCATGGCCGCGAAGCCATGTCCAAGGCCTACGGGATCGAGATGGCCAAGCAGGGGGCCGGTGCGTTGTTCGGCCTCGGCCAGGACAGCCTGGCCCTGGCTGATACCGTGGCCAACTACGGCATGACCTTGCCCAACAGCCGCAGCAATGAAAACGAAGCGGACCTGATCGGCCTGGAGCTGGCAGCCCGTGCGGGCTACAACCCGAACGCGGCGATTACGCTGTGGAACAAGATGGCCAAGGCTTCGGAAGGCGCACCACCGGAGTTCATGAGTACCCACCCGGCTTCCGACAGCCGAATCGCCTCGTTGCAGGCGGCGATTCCGAAGGTGATGCCGTTGTACCAGCAGGCCAAGAAATCCTGACCTTTTGAAGATCTAAATGTGGAAGGGGGCAAGCCCCCTCCCACAGGGAACCCTTAGATCCACCCGCTGCTTTGCATGGCTTTGTACACGGCCACAATGGCCAGGATGAAAAACGCTGTAGCGGCCAAGCGACGAATCAACGTCAACGGCAGTTTCTCCGCCGCGAAATTCCCCGCCAAAACCACCGGCACGTTGGCAATCAGCATGCCCAGGGTGGTGCCGATGATCACCAGCCACAGCTCCGGATACTGAGCCGCCAGCATCACCGTGGCGATCTGCGTCTTGTCACCGATTTCCGCCAGGAAGAACGCGATCAGCGTAGTCAGGAACGGCCCGAATTTGCTTGTGGTGCTGGCTTCGTCATCGTCGAGTTTGTCCGGCACCAGGGTCCACAGCGCCGTGGCGCAGAAGCTTGCCGCCAGGATCCAGTGCAACACCGCATCCGAGAAGAAACTTCCGAACCACGCCCCCACGGCACCGGCGGCCGCATGGTTGGCCAGGGTCGCGGCAACGATGCCGGCGATGATCGGCCAGGGTTTGCGAAAGCGTGCGGCAAGGATGAGCGCGAGCAGTTGCGTCTTGTCGCCGATTTCGGCCAAGGCAACGATTGCGGTAGGTACGAGCAATGAATCCAGCATCAGGTAGGTTTCCAGGGGCGGGTCGACACGGCTATGACACGTACAGCCTTCCCGCCCCGGGTAAGGTGTGCGTGTCATAGGTCTTGTCAAACCCCGGTCCGTCTGTGCGGACTCCTGGGTCGCATACGCCATGGTCTGCTGACCAAGTATGTTGACGTATGCCGGACGAGCGTGGCGCTCGTGGGAGACTACTCCCCTAGGACGCTGCGGATTCTGCCTAGGCAAAATCCATTCGGCAAGCCTTCTTTTTCAAACGCCCGTCAGCCGCGCTTGGCGCGGTAGATGCGAAAACCGTTGCCTTCGGCCTTCACTGCACACACACCCAGATGCTCCTCGATCAGCGGCTGGTACTTCAGGAAGCTGTTGGCAACCAGGCGCAGTTCGCCACCTTTTGCCAAGTGTTTCGCCGCTTTTCGCAGCAGATTCTCGGTGGCGAAATAATCGGTGTGCACGCCGACATGGAACGGCGGGTTGCTCAGAATCGCGTTCAAACCCATCGGTGCCGCGTCGATGCCATCGCCGGTCAATACCTCGGCTTCCAGACCATTGGCGGCCAGGGTCAAGCGACTGCTGGCGGCGGCGAAGGCGTCCACATCGAGCATCGTCACCGTGTTGTGCGGATAGCGCCGTTTGACCGCAGCCCCCAGCACCCCAGCGCCGCAACCAAAGTCCAGCAGATGTCCGCTCGGCAGTTTGTCCAGGTGCTCCAGCAGCAGCTCGGTGCCGCGATCCAGACGGCCGTGGCTGAACACACCCGGCAAGCTCACTACCTTCAGCGGGCCTTCGGTCAATGGCACTTCGAAGACCTGCGCCAGGCTCTCCAGCTCGACCGCTTGGGGGGCGTTGACCACGGTGATCTGCCACAGTTGGCAATGCCGCGCGCTGTCGAGTTTGCGCGGTTTGCCGAAGGGGATTAGCTGTTTGGCGGCGCTTTCGATACCGGCCTTTTTCTCGCCGACCAGGAACAGCTCGGCGCCGGGCAAACGGGCGGCCACGGCGTTGAGCAGGTAGTCGGTCAGGTCCTTGGACTTGGGCAGGAAGATCACCGCCGTATCAAACGCCCTGTCAGGCACGTTCACGCCAAACTGGCTGCGCTCAGGGAAACGTGCGTCGAGTGCCGCCTGGTCCCCGGCGTGCCAGCTCCAGCCGTGGGCGTTGGGCAGGCGACCGAGCAGGTCGTCGGCGGGCAAGCCCACCAATAGCAGGTTGCCTTGAAAAAGTTCGGCCTGGCGAAGCAGTACTTCACTGCGCGGATCCATGGTCTGCTCCTTGAAAAGGGGCGCAGTTTATCAACTGACGACGCGCAGCGGGGCCCCACTGAAAAAGCCCCGGGCGTTTTCCGCCAGTTGGCCGACGATGCGCTGCCGCGCTTCGCGACTGCCCCAGGCGTTGTGCGGGGTGACGATCAGGCGTGGAATATCGCCGGCCAGCAGTGGGTTGCCATTCACCGGCGGCTCCACACTCAGTACATCGGTCGCTGCGCCGCCCAAATGACCACTGCGCAACGCATCGGCCAGGGCCTGTTCGTTGATCAAACCACCGCGCGCGGTGTTGACCACAAACGCGCCGGGCTTGAGCAGCGCCAGTTCGCGGGCGCCGATAAAGTCGCGGGTGTGTTCGTTGAGCGGGCAGTGCAGGGTGAGCGCGTCGACCTGCGCCAGCAGTTCATCCAGTGGCACGCGGTCGGCGCGGGCAGGGCGCCCCGGAATCGCACCCAGCACCACACGCATGCCGAAGGCTTCGGCGAGGCGCGCCACGGCGCCGCCCAGTTCACCGTGGCCGAGCAGGCCGAGGGTCTTGCCTTCGAGTTCGACAATCGGGTGGTCCAGCAGGCAGAACTGCCTGGCCTGTTGCCATTTGCCGGCGCTCACATCCCGTTGATAATCCTTCAAGCGCGTCGCCAGGTTGAGCAACAGCATGATCGTGTGCTGGGCCACCGACGGCGTGCCGTAGCCCTGGCAGTTGCTCACGGTGATGCCGTGGGCGCGGGCGGCGTCGAGGTCGACGTTGTTGGTGCCGGTGGCTGAAACCAGGATCAGCTTGAGCTCCGGGCAGGCCGCCAGGGTCTCGGTATTGAGGGCGATTTTGTTACTGATCACCACGTGGGCGCCTTGCACGCGTTCAACCACGTTCTGCGGTGTGGTGTCGGTAAACAACTGCAACTCGCTGAAGCTGTTGCGCAATTCGCTGAGGTCAAGATCCCCCAGGTCCAGGGACGGGTGATCAAGGAAGACGGCGCGGCGATTGTTCGTCATCAACTGTACCTTTTGCGACAGGGTTCGAAGGCGTAATCTGCCGAGCCTATCAGATGAAATAATCCGTTACTTAATGGAGTGAGTATGTACGCCGCCGAGTTCTTGACCGTAGCTCTGATTCACTTGTTGGCGGTGGCCAGCCCCGGCCCGGATTTCGCGGTGGTGGTGCGTGAAAGCGTGACCCACGGCCGCCGCGCCGGTACCTGGACCGCACTGGGCGTGGGCTCGGCGATTTTCCTGCACGTGGGCTACTCGTTGCTCGGCATCGGCTTGATCGTGTCCCAGTCCATCGTGCTGTTCAACGCACTCAAGTGGGCGGCGGCGGCCTACCTGCTGTACATCGGCTTCAAGGCCCTGCGCGCGCAGCCGGCCAAGCCACCTGTTGAAGGCGAGTTGCACCGCGAGGCGGGCGAACGCACCCCGCGTGGGGCGTTCACTGCTGGTTTTGTGACCAACGGTTTGAATCCCAAGGCCACCTTGTTCTTCCTGTCGTTGTTCACCGTGGTGATCAACCCGCACACCCCGCTGGCGATCCAGGCCGGTTACGGTGTGTACCTGGCGGTGGCGACGGCGCTGTGGTTCTGCCTGGTGGCGATGTTGTTCAGCCAGCAGCGCGTGCGTGCGGGGTTTGCGCGGATGGGGCATTGGTTCGATCGGACCATGGGCGCGGTGTTGATTGCGATTGGAGTCAAGCTGGCCTTCACCAGCATGAAATAAGCCGGATGCTGGCGCAAAGCTAGCATTCGCTGGGGTCTGCAAATCATTCCTTTGGCTGATTTGGCTGAAACATAAGGTCTCTAAAGTGCAGGTCTTCAAGCCAAGACCGTGCAGTCAGAAAAGGGATTCGTATGTTGCAGACCCGTGTTATCCCGCCCGCCGAAGGTGCGTACCAATACCCGCTGTTGATCAAACGCCTGCTGATGTCCGGCACCCGCTATGAAAAGACCCGGGAGATCATCTACCGCGACAGACTGCGTTACACCTACCCGACCCTGATCGAGCGCGTTGCGCGCCTGGCCAACGTGCTGACTGAAGCCGGGGTCAAGGCCGGTGATACCGTGGCGGTGATGGACTGGGACAGCCACCGATACCTTGAATGCATGTTCGCCATCCCGATGATCGGCGCGGTGATCCACACCATCAACGTGCGCCTGTCGCCGGAACAGATCCTCTACACCATGAACCACGCCGAGGACCGCTTCGTGCTGGTCAACAGCGAGTTCGTGGGGCTTTACCAGGCGATTGCCGGGCAGCTCACCACCGTCGACAAGACCCTGCTGCTCACCGATGGCGAGGCCAAGACTGCCGAGCTGCCCAACCTGGTGGGCGAGTACGAAACCCTGCTGGCCGCCGCCAGCCCGAAGTACGACTTCCAGGACTTCGACGAAAATTCTGTCGCCACCACCTTCTACACCACCGGCACCACCGGCAACCCCAAGGGCGTGTATTTCACCCATCGCCAACTGGTGCTGCACACCATGGGCGTGGCGACCATCATGGGCAGCGTCGACAGTGTGCGCCTGCTGGGCACCAACGATGTGTACATGCCAATCACGCCGATGTTCCACGTGCACGCCTGGGGCCTGCCGTATGTGGCGACCATGCTCGGCCTGAAACAGGTCTACCCCGGTCGATACGACCCGGAATACCTGGTGGAGCTGTGGCGCAAGGAAAAGGTCACCTTCTCCCACTGCGTGCCGACCATCCTGCAGATGGTGCTCAACGCCAAGGCCGCCCAGGACGTGGATTTCGGTGGCTGGAAAATCGTCATCGGCGGCAGTGCGCTCAACCGTTCGCTGTACGAAGCGTCCAAGGCCCGTGGCATTCAGTTGACTGCGGCCTATGGGATGTCCGAGACCGGGCCGCTGGTGTCCTGCGCCCACCTCAACGAAGAATTGATGGCGGGCAACGAGGATGAGCGCACCACGTACCGCATCAAGGCCGGCGTGCCCGGGCCGTTGGTAGAAGCGGCGATCATCGACGGCGACGGCAACTTCCTGCCCGCCGATGGCGAGTCCCAGGGCGAGCTGGTATTGCGTGCACCGTGGCTCAGCGAGGGTTATTTCAACGAGCCGCAAAAGGGCGCCGAGCTGTGGGCCGGCGGTTGGATGCACACCGGCGACGTGGCGACCCTGGATGCCTTTGGGGTGATTGATATCCGCGACCGCATCAAGGACGTGATCAAGACCGGCGGCGAATGGATCTCGTCCCTGGCGCTCGAAGACCTGGTCAGCCGTCACCCGGCGGTACGCGAAGTAGCGGTGGTGGGCATTGCCGACCCGCAGTGGGGCGAACGCCCATTTGCCTTGCTGGTGGTGCGTGATGGCCATGTGATAGGCGCTCGTGAGCTCAAGGAACACCTCAAGCCGTTCGTGGAACTGGGCCACTTGAGCAAGTGGGCGATTCCGAGCCAGATTGCCGTTGTTACTGAAATTCCCAAGACGAGCGTAGGAAAACTCGACAAAAAACGTATCCGTATCGACATCATCGAATGGCAGGCCAACAACAGCACGTTCCTGTCCACCCTGTGAGCTGATTCGCCGCGCCCTTGTGGCACGGCAATGCTCTATCTCGCGCCTTGACTTGTGATTTGCCGATTTTCAGCCATCCTTGCCGCGTCGGCCTTCGCCGACGTGGCGAAAGGGTCGTGGCAGACGGGTCGGTGATGCAAATCACACTTTAGAGGGATCAAGCACTACCCCCTGCTGGCTATAGTCCCTTCCAGAGTTTTTCACGGATGTTCCGCTTCGGGCCATGGGGGCTCGGCTGCCGAGCGGCATTGGAATCGTTGTATTCCGGCCGTTACACGCATCACAGAAAGAACTCACTGCCATAACAATAAAATGCACATGGAGTAGCGTCGATGACCTCAGTAAACCAGTTCTGGCGCCGGGCAAGACTGCCCCTGGCCGTCAGTCTCGCTTCTACGCTCGCCGGGCCCGCATTCGGCGTCAGTTTCAACATTGGTGAAATCGAAGGGAGCTTTGACTCGTCGCTTTCCGTGGGGGCGAGCTGGTCGACGGCCAAGCCCAACAAAGATCTCATTGGTGCGAACAACGGTGGTCGTGGCCTGTCCCAGACTTCCGATGACGGTCACCTTAACTTCAAGCGCGGTGAGACCTTCTCGAAGATCTTCAAAGGCATTCATGACCTGGAACTGAAGTACGGCGATACCGGTGTATTTGTACGTGGCAAGTACTGGTATGACTTTGAGTTGAAAGACGAAAGCCGTGAGTTCAAGGACATCAGCGACAGCAATCGCAAGGAGGGCGCCAAGTCCTCCGGTGGGCAGATTCTAGATGCCTTCATCTACCACAACTACAACATTGCCGATTTGCCGGGGAACGTGCGCTTCGGCAAGCAGGTGGTGAGCTGGGGGGAAAGTACCTTCATCGGCGGCGGCATCAACTCCATCAACCCGATCGATGTGTCCGCATTCCGGCGTCCGGGCGCCGAGATCAAGGAAGGCTTGATTCCGGTCAACATGTTCTACGTGTCGCAAACCCTGACCGATAACCTGTCGGCGGAAGCGTTCTATCAGTTGGAGTGGGACCAGACCGTTACCGACAACTGCGGCACGTTCTTCTCTCAGCCTGATGTGATATCCGACGGTTGCAGCGATAATCTGCGAGTGCTCAACAAGCGCTCGACCATTCCGGGTGCCGCTTTACCGACCTTGAATGCCCTGGGTGTAGACGTCAATAACGAAGGTGTACTGGTACGTCGTGGTCCCGACCGCGATGCGCGGGACAGTGGCCAATTTGGCGTGGCCATGCATTACAACTTCGAGCCGCTGGATACCGAGTTCGGCGCGTACTTCATGAACTATCACAGCCGTGCACCGATCTTCAGTGCTCAAGGTGCACCGTCGTCCGCTTATACCCGCCCGCTGGGGCCGCTGGCTGCGCTGCGTCCGCTGATCGTAGCCGGTAGCTCGAACTACTTCGTCGAGTACCCGGAAGATATCCGCCTCTACGGCCTGAGCTTCTCCACCACGCTACCTACGGGCACGGCCTGGAGCGGTGAGTTGAGCTACCGGCCGAATGCGCCTGTGCAACTGAGCACGACCGATATCCTGTATGCCGGTGTCACGCCCATTCCTGGCTTTGGCAATGCGTCCGTGCTGAAAGGGACGCCTGGCCAGGATTTGCATGGCTATAACCGCAAGGAAGTGACTCAGTTCCAGACGACTTTCACGCATTTCTTCGATCAGGTGATGGGCGCCAGCCGCTTGACAACCGTCGGTGAGATTGGTGTGACCCATGTGGGCGGCCTGGAAAGCAAATCCGAGGCCCGTTACGGTCGTGATCCGGTGTTTGGCCCAGGTACTCTGCCAGGTGGGTTTTGCAACGCCCTCAACAACTCGACGGCCACCGGCGCCGGTCTTCCCAATGCGGCAGGTTTGAACACCAACTGCAACAACGACGGTTACACCACCGCCACCTCCTGGGGCTACCGCGCCCGCGCCATCTGGGAATACCCGGACGTGTTCGCCGGCGTCAACCTCAAGCCAAACGTGGCGTGGTCCCACGACGTCAAAGGTTACTCGCCAGGCCCTGGCGGTAACTTCGAAGAAGGTCGCAAGGCGGTCAGCCTGGGCCTGGACGCCGAATATCAGAACACCTACACCGCCAGCCTGGCCTACACCAACTTCTTTGGTGGCAAGTTCAGTACGGTGGATGACCGCGACTTTGTCGCTTTGAGCTTCGGCGCCAACTTCTAAGCACACTGCATTTCAGGAAGACCAGAACATGAAAATAACCAAAAGTCTGTTGCACGTGGGTGTGCTTGGGCTGTCGATCCTGGCGAGCAACGTCATGGCGGCAGTCTCGGCGGATGAAGCTGCCAAGCTGGGCACGACCCTGACCCCGATGGGCGCCGAAATGGCCGGCAACGCTGCCGGCACCATTCCAAAGTGGTCGCCACTGCCCACCAACGCCGGCGCCGTCGACGCCCGTGGGTTCCTGGCTAACCCGTACGCCAGTGAGCAACCGCAATTCACCATCACTGCAGCGAACGTCGAGCAATACAAGGACAAGCTGGCGCCGGGGCAGTACGCGATGTTCAAGCGCTACCCGGAAACCTTCAAGATGCCGGTCTACCCGACCCATCGCGGCGCCACAGTGCCGGCGGATGTGTTTGCGGCCATCAAGAAGAACGCCACCACCACCAACCTGGTGTCCGGCGGCAACGGCCTGGAAAACTTTGAAACCGCCGTGCCGTTTCCGATTCCCAAAAGCGGCGTCGAGGTGATCTGGAACCACATCACCCGCTATCGCGGTGGCAGCGTGACCCGCCTGGTGACCCAGGCCACGCCGCAAACCAACGGTTCCTACAGCCTGGTGTACTTCCGCGACCAATTTGTGTTCCGCGACAAGATGAAAGACTTCGACCCGAAAAACCCGGGCAACGTGCTGTTCTACTTCAAGCAACAAGTGACCGCGCCAGCGCGTCTGGCCGGTGGTGTGCTGCTGGTGCACGAAACCCTGGACCAGGTGAAGGAACCGCGTTCGGCGTGGGTCTACAACGCCGGCCAGCGCCGCGTGCGTCGGGCGCCACAAGTGTCCTATGACGGTCCGGGTACTGCCGCCGACGGCCTGCGTACCTCCGACAACCTCGACATGTACAACGGTGCACCGGATCGCTACGACTGGAAGCTGGAGGGCAAGAAAGAAATCTACATCGCCTCCAACAGCTACAAGATCGACGATCCCAAGCTCAAGTACGCCGACATCATCAAGGCCGGCCACATCAACCAGGACCTGGCTCGCTACGAGCTGCGCCGTGTCTGGCACGTGGTCGCGACCTTGAAGGAAGGCCAGCGCCACATTTACGCCAAGCGTGACTTCTTCATCGACGAAGACACCTGGCAAGCAGCGGTCATTGACCACTACGACGGCCGTGGCCAACTGTGGCGTGTCGCCGAAGCCCATGCCGAGAACTACTACGACAAGCAAGTGCCGTGGTACGCCCTGGAAACCCTCTACGATCTGCAGTCCGGCCGCTACCTGGCACTGGGCATGAAGAACGAAGAGAAGCAGGCGTATGACTTCGGCTTCACTGCGACCACCAGCGACTTCACCCCGGCGGCCCTGCGCCAGGATGGTGTTCGCTAAGCTGCACGCGTAACTCAATGTGGGAGGGGCGGTGCGACGATTCGACTTGCCCCCGATAGCGGTGTGACAGTCAAACAGTGCATTGACTGATCCGCCGCCATCGGGGGCAAGCTTCCTCCCACATTTTTTGTCGCAGTTCTTTTTCAGTCATTTGTAGCAAAGATCTACAAACCCGCCGCTTTTACCGCTAGTCTGCGGACATCTGCAATGCCGACCACAGCCTTCTACAAGAGCCCGGCGATGACTGATCTGTCCCGAATCCAAGGGCCTGCCAGTGCGGTAATCCCGACCCTGGAAGGTCGCTTCTACAGGCCACCCCTGCCTGACGGCTACGTGCTGCGACCGCGCTTGTGCGAACGCCTGAGCGCCGGGCTGGACGGGCGCCTGTTGCTGGTCAGCGCGCCGGCCGGGTTCGGCAAGAGTTCGTTGGCGGTGGAGTTCTGCCAGAGCCTGCCGGCCCATTGGCAAAGCCTGTGGCTGGGCCTGAGTCCGCGGGACAACGACCCCGGTCGTTTCCTCGAGCGTCTGCTCGATGGTTTGCAGCAATTCTTCACGCAACTCGGCGCCCAGTCCCTGGGCTTGCTGAAAATGCGCCAGCGTCACCAACCCTTTGCCTTTGAAGAATGGTTGGACGGCCTGCTCGACGAGCTGGCCGTGCACCTGTCCACCCGTGCGCCGCTGTTGCTGGTACTGGATGACTATCACCTGGCCCAGGGGCCGGTGCTTGACCGCTGCCTGCAGTTTTTCCTCAATCATCTGCCCGATGGCCTGGTGGTGATGGTCACCAGTCGCCAACGTCCGGACTGGCATCTGGCGCGCCTGCGTCTATCGCGCCACCTGCTGGAACTGAATGAACAGGACCTGCGCTTGACGCACGACGAATCCCTGGCGGTGCTGGATCGCCACAGCAACTCCCTGCGCGGCGAAGCCCTCGACAACCTGATTCGCCGCAGCGAAGGCTGGGTCGCCGGCCTGCGCTTCTGGTTGCTGGCCGCCTCCGAGGCCGGTAGCGACGGCACCTTGCCGCAAAGCCTGAATGGCGGGGAAGGGCTGATCCGCGACTATCTGCTTGAAGAAGTGATCGACTGTCTGCCGGCCGAAGTACAGGCGTTTTTGTACGATACAGCCCCGCAGGATCGTTTTTGCAGCGAACTCTGTGATGCTGTGCGTGAAGCCCACGACAGCGCCGAAATCCTGCGTTACCTGCAAGCCCACCAAGTCTTTCTGGTGCCGCTGGACGAGCAGGGCCACTGGTACCGTTATCACCATCTGTTTTCCGACCTGCTGCGCACACGGCGCGCCAGCAGCCATGTACTGCCGGCCGCCAGCTTGCACCTGCGTGCGTGCCGCTGGTTCAACGCCCAGGGCTTGATCGATGAGGCGGTGGAACAGGCGTTGCGCGCCGGCCACCTGGATGTGGCGGCCAACCTGGTACAGAACCTGTCCGAAGAACAACTGCTGGCCGAGCAAAACGTGGGCATGTTGCTGCGCTGGAAAATGGACCTGCCCGACAGTCTGCTGATCAGCACGCCGCGTTTGATCGTGCTGTACAGCTGGGCGTTGGGCCTGGCTTGCCAGTTGGACGCGGCGGAAGAATTGTCCAGTTACCTCAGTCGCTTCCTGCCGGCACCATCGGCCACCGCGCAAAAGTCGATGCTGGCCCAGTGGCTGGCGCTTAGCGGGATCATCGCCCGAGGCAGGGGGGATCGTGAGTTGACCCAACGCTATTGCAGCGAAGCGTTGGAAAGCCTGCCGCAACGGCGTTACGGCCAGCGCTTGATGTGCCTGTCGACGCTCTCCAACCTGGCCATCGTCGATGCCGACCTATGGCGCGCCCGTGGTTTGAATCGCGAATCCCTGGAACTGGCGCAGCGGGTCGGCAACCCGTTGTTCGAGGCCCTGGCCCATTATGACCGTGCGCGGGTGTTGCAGGCGCGCGGTGAAATCCTGCGTTCCCTGGATGAAGTGCGCCAGGGCTTGCAGCGCCTGCATGGCCTGGCGCCGCAGCGCTTGTACGCGGTGCGTGCGCGGTTGTCGCTCTACGAAGGTTTTTTGCTGTTGGTGCGCCTCCAGCCTGAAGCCGGTCTCGCTCGCTTGCGCGCCGGTCTCGCCGAAGCCCGGGCTTGCCGCGATATCAGCGTGTTGATCGGTCATTGCGTGATCGCCAGTTTCGAAGGGCGTCGGGGTCAATTCGCCACGGCGTTCGCCGAGCTTGCCGAGGCGGAGCGCCTGATGCATATCTGGGACGTGCCACCGATCTACTACCTGGCGATGATTACCCTGATCAAGTGCGAGCTGTGGTTGGCCCAGGGCCGCACCGACCTGGCTGACGCCTGGCTGACCCGCCTGGGGCAGACCTATAACGGCGAACACGCCGCCGCCGCGCCAGAATTCCATCCGCACCTGCCCCAGCATATCGGGTTGCAACAGGCTGCGTTGGACGCCACGCGCCACCAGCCCGCTGCGGCGCTGCAACGCCTTGATGAACTGGCGCAGCAGGCGCATAACAGCGGGCGCCAGATGATCGCCCTCATGGCACTGACCCAGCAGGCGCATTTACTGTTGGAGAGCGGCCAGGAGGCCAAGGCGCGTCCGCTGCTGGCACAGGCGCTGGAGGCGGGGGCCGGTGGCGCGTTGCAACCCTTCCAGCGTCTGCTGGAAAACCACCCGGACTGGATGCGCGAGCAACTCGCCAGAGATCCCCACGGCCTCTTGAACGAGAGCCTGCTGGCGCTGTTGCCCGTCGCCTCGGTGGTGGAGACAGTGTCGATCCATGAAGCCTTGAGCGCACGGGAGCTGGCGGTGCTGCAACTGATCGCTCAGGGCTGTTCCAATCAGGAGATCAGTAATCGGCTGTTTATCTCCCTGCACACGGTCAAGACCCACGCCAGCCACATCAACAGCAAGCTGGGTGTTGAGCGGCGCACTCAGGCGGTGGCACGGGCGCAGGAGCTGAGGTTGATCGGCTAGGCCTGGGCTTTTGCGAAAGCCGCAGCCATGTAGTCTTGTTCTCGCAGTGAAAGACCAACCGCCTGAGCCACGGTCCTCCAATGGCTGACTGAGTTGATGCAGTCAGCGATGATTTCATCCGCCTTCCCGAGGTTCACACGGAAGAAACCGGCGACTTCTCTCGCCAGTTCCAGATCCAGCGCATTGTCGTATTCGGTAATATTGAGTTTCAGGCCATCTCCCAGTGGCGTGGGATTCAAGTCATACGCATCCGAAAGGCGCCATCCGTTGCCTGGCTCCAGGATAAAGCCATGATTACGCAAGTGGTCGTCGGTGTTTGAAACCAGGATATTGAACACGATGCGCGTCCACAGCTCTTGCAGATCCTGGTCGGTATTCGAGCCGCTGCGCATCAGCACTTCAGCCAGCTCCAGGTAGCTAGCGCCCGAGCTGGCGTCGTCACCATCGACTCGGCCAGTGAGCGTCATGGCGGATGCAAAGTGCAGGCGGCCGCCTGCAGCCGTCCGGTCGAAACGTTTGACCATGAAGCAATGAAACTCGCTGGCATAGCGCTTGCCGATCGCAGAGGCGACCTTCAGGCCGCAGGCCTTGGCCAGGGCGTTGACGACCAGCTCCCAGCCGCCCACATCGTAGGTGTCGCGGGTCGAGGGAAATTTGGCGATCCATAGATGGTTGTCGTGGTCGGCGACGCTGGCCTTCGGGCGTGCACCGCCGAGGGAGCCGCCGGGTGCAATCAACATGCGTAGCCATTGCCGGCCTTCTGGGGCCCGATTATCCGGGTCGTTTTCCAGCTCGCGACTGGCTCTTTCCAGCGTATGCAGCTCGACAAAAGGCGGCGCGGCAATGGTGTCCTGATCATCGAGAAAACTGCCGGTATCGTTCAGCCGGTAGCGTAGGGCGCCGGCGCGAAAGAGATCGTGTACGCCAAGCAGATAGTCCGACTCGCCGAGCCGAGTATTCGCGTCGTATAGTCCGTCGCGGATGTCGCGTTCCAGGCGTCGTTTCATCAGCAATCGCCCCCAGCGATCCGGGCAGGAGTCGCTGAAGACACCAAACATGTTTCGCCCCTCAACAGGGAACTGAGCGCCTGCATAGGGGCCGATGCCCGGGTCGATCCGAACGGCGTTCAGCGCCCGGTCTTGCAATGCCAGAGGGTCGCTTTCGTACTCGAACTTTTCGGTCATCCGGGTTTTTCTTGCGTGCAGCCAACCAAGGCGCCGGGGGCCGTCGATACCTTCCCAGTCGGCATAAACCCCAATCATGGTCATTACGTGTCTGTCCTTTGCCGTGGTGGGATCAGTGCGGCCAGTGCGTCGCTGCTGATCGTGCCGTTGTCGGGAGGGGGCGTAGGCTTTGACGGTAGTGGCTTCTTGCGGGCGATGGCTTTGTTTCTTGTAACTTTCTCTGACTCCATCGGCTTATTCCTGCGCGACGCTGATGCCTTGCCCGTTAGCAGTGTTGCATCCTGCAGATGTCGACCCAGTTCATCGTCCGCTGCGACGGCGTTCAGGTCTTTTTCGAGGCCCAGCACCTGCAATATCGCCAGGTAAGCACCCATCGTGCTTCCTGAAGAGCCGCGCTCCAAGGCTCGAAGTGTCATCTGGGACATGCCGGCGCGCTCAGCTGCTTGCTTGGCAGTGATTTTTCGGCGCAGGCGCGCAAGTTTGATCCGCTCGCCGAAATCCGAAAGCAGGTGCTCGGTAGTGGGTAGCAATGGGGCGATTTTTTTTGCCATGCTATTATTCCTGCACTTTTTAATGCGAAGTGCAAAAATAATAGCACTTCTATTTTTTTGTAAAGTGCAATTATTCTGGCGATACAGGGCTCGAAACTATAGTTTAATTGCATTGATCACGATTCAGAGGCTCACCCATGACGCTCACGGCTCCCACGCTGATTCGCGAAACCTTCCCCGTAGGCCCCTTGCAGTGCAACTGCACCATCATCGGCGACCCCATCAGCAAAAAGGCCATCGTGGTCGACCCGGGCGGCAACCATGAGCTGATCCTGGCGCGGCTCGATGCCCTGGGCCTCAAGGTGGTCAGTATCATCCATACCCATGCCCATTTGGATCACTTCCTGGCGTCCGGCCAGTTGAAGGAGAAGACCGGTGCCACCTTGCACTTGCACAAAGAGGATCAATTCCTTTGGGATAATCTGGAAATGCAATGCCAGATGTTTCGCGTGCCCTACACCCCGGTGCCTTCGCCAGACCGCTGGCTGGAACATGATGAAGAGTTGGCCTGCGGGTGTGGCGTGGCACTGCACACCCCGGGGCATACGCCGGGCTCGATGAGCTTCTGGTTTGCCGATGCCAAGCTGCTGATTGCTGGCGACACCCTGTTCCGACGTGGTATCGGGCGTACGGATTTGTGGGGCGGCGACCAGGCGACTATCGTGCGTTCGATCAAGCAGCGGCTATACACGCTGGATGAGGGGGCGACCGTGGTGACCGGGCACGGCCCGGATACTCGACTGGGTGATGAAATGCGTGAGAACCCTTTTGTACGGGCGTGACAGATTAATTGCCGGGTAGGGCTGTTCTGTCAGAGGCAAACGTTGCAGCAAAAACTCAGGTCGTGTTCAGCGTGCGTCTGCTACGGTTGCTGTAGCGACGGAATTTTTGCCGTTTGTCGTGTTCCAAACTCGGCACAGGTCCATTGCCAATGTCCTTTGCACCATAGAATGCAAAAGTAGGAGCTTCCTTCATGTTCACTTCGCGTCGTCTGCTTGTTGTTGCTACCGCCGTAGCCCTGTTGTCCGGCTGCGCATCACCTAATCCTTATGACGGCAGCAGCCAGGGACAGGCGAGTAATGAATCCGGCGGTATGAGCAAGACCGCCAAGTACGGCGGCCTGGGTGCCCTGGCCGGTGCACTGGCGGGTGCGGCCATCGACCATAATAACCGTGGCAAGGGCGCGCTGATCGGTGCCGTGGTTGCAGGTGCCGGCGCAGCAGGTTACGGCTACTACGCCGATCAGCAGGAAAAGAAACTGCGCGAGAGCATGGCCAATACCGGGGTTGAAGTTCAGCGCCAGGGCGACCAGATCAAGCTGATCATGCCGGGCAACATCACCTTCGCCACCAACTCGGACGCGATCTCCAGCAGCTTCTACCAGCCGTTGAACAACTTGGCCAACTCGCTCAAGCAGTTCAACCAGAACACGATCCAGATCGTCGGTTACACCGACAGTACGGGCAGCCGTCAGTTGAACATGGACCTGTCCCAGCGTCGTGCGCAGAGCGTGGCCAACTACCTGACGTCCCAGGGCGTCAACGGTGCCAACCTGAGCGCACGCGGTGCCGGCCCGGATAACCCGATTGCCAGCAACGCCGACGTCAACGGCCGCGCCCAGAACCGTCGTGTGGAAGTCAACCTCGGTCCGATCCCGGGCCAGCAGTACGGCCAGCCAGGTGCTCAGCAACAGGCGCCGCAGCAGAACAACCAGTTCCAGGGCAACCCGTACTCGCAGTACCAGTAAACATTCGCTAATAAAAAGGGCGCCTGTGAAAGGCGCCCTTTTTTGTGGCTGCGTGATTACATCAATCGATGTATTCGAACACCTTCACGATTTTCTGCACGCCGGACACACCTTGCACCAGGTTGGCTGCGCGAGTGGCTTCGGCCTGGGTCAGCAGGCCCATCAGGTAGACGATACCATTGTCGGTCACGACCTTGATGCGCGAACCAGGGATCGCGTTATCGGTGAGCATCTGCGCCTTGATCTTGGTGGTCAGCAGGGCGTCGTTGCTGATGGCCAGCAGGGTGATCGGGTCCATCACCTGCAATTCGTTATGCACTTTCTTCACGCGCTGCACGGCAGCTGCGGCTTGCTCGGCCTGGGCCTTGAGGTCGGCGCGTGGCGTCTGGCCAGCGAGCAGTACGACGCCGTTGAAGCTGGTCACGACGATGCGCGAAGCGCCATTGCCCAGGTCTGGCGCGGCCTTGGCAACGTTGACCTCGACCTTGGTTTCGATCAGCGAGTCATCGATCTTGCTGCCGAAAGTGCGGGTGCCCTTGTCATCCTGAATAGGGGTGTCACGTGTCGCGGTGATGGCCGTGCTGCAGCCGCTGATAGCGAGGCACAGGGTGATGGCCAAAAGGCTGAGGCGGTTAACGGTCATTCTTCACTCCCAAACAGTTGGCTGTCGATCAGATCGCACAGGCAATGGATCGCCAGCAGGTGGACTTCCTGGATACGTGCGGTGACATTGGCCGGGACACGAATTTCCACGTCTTCAGGCAACAGCAGTGAGGCCATGCCGCCGCCATCGCGCCCGGTCAATGCTACGACAATCATTTCGCGATCATGTGCGGCCTGGATCGCTTGAATAATATTCGCCGAGTTGCCGCTGGTGGAAATCGCCAGCAGCACGTCACCCGGTTGACCCAGGGCGCGAATCTGCTTGGAGAAGATTTCGTTGTAGCTGTAGTCGTTGGCAATCGAGGTGATCGTCGACGAGTCGGTGGTCAAGGCAATGGCTGGCAGGCTTGGGCGCTCACGCTCGAAGCGGTTGAGCAGTTCGGACGAAAAATGCTGGGCATCGCCGGC
Organism: Pseudomonas extremorientalis; assembly: GCF_024584605.1. Lineage (NCBI taxonomy): Bacteria > Pseudomonadati > Pseudomonadota > Gammaproteobacteria > Pseudomonadales > Pseudomonadaceae > Pseudomonas > Pseudomonas extremorientalis. Next base: position 1,103,308 of record NZ_CP089519.1, read on the forward strand.
CGAACCGCCGTTGCCGCACGAAAGCATTTTGCCCTCGTTGAGCAAGGCGTTGACCATGACCTGACTGGCTTGCTCGATGTGCGGTGCAAGTACGTCCATCGCCTGTTGCTTGGTGTCGATACTGGCCTGGAAAAGCTGGCGAATTCGGGATTGCATGTCCATCTGTGTGACCTTAAGTAGCGCGGCTGTTTGGCACAGGAATGTGCAGCCCGCAAAGCAAAGAGCAAAAGTGTGTGGTGAAGATGTCCGGCGAATCAGCTGTCGAAGGCATTCTTGAGCCAGTTCAGATCAGCCTGACCAGACGGTGTGCTTTCTATGGCAACCACATCGAAACGGCAGGGGGTGTCGGCCCAGCGATGCTCTTTTTGCAGGAAAAACTGCGCGGCGAGTATCAGCTTCTGACGCTTGCGCCCGTCGATACTGGCGAGCGCGCCACCCCATTGTGCGTGTTTTCTGTAGCGGACTTCGACGAATACTACTGTATCGCCGTCAAGCATGACCAGATCAAGCTCACCGCGTTTACATAACCAGTTCTGCGCCAGCAGGCGCAGACCTTGTTGTTGCAAATACTTCAGGGCTTGCAGTTCGGCGTCCTTGCCGCTTTGTGCAGTGGACCGCTCGGGCATCAGCGCGGAGTGTCCGGCAGGCGCTGGATCTCGCCACCGACAAACTTGGCCCAAGGCATCTGGCGATCAACGCGCTGGTTGGCGCTGATCCCCAGGTTGCCCGACAGGCCGTCGACACGGGTGTCTGGCAGCGCCTTGAGTTGCCCCAGGCGCGGCGCCAGGCGGTAGGCGTCGACGCCCATCGCGTACAGGCGGCCGAGGCTGCCATTGGCTTGTGGCCATTGTGCGGCTACCTGGTTGCGCAGTGGGTCGGTAGTGTTGAGCAACCACGGTGTTTCGCAAAACATCACGTTGGTCATGTCCAGGTACTGGTTCTTGTCGCCGCTGGCGCTGAACACGTGGGACGTGGCGTATACCGGCACGTCGCCGGCATATTGGAAGTTCAGGGTCGGCTTGATCTGCTGGGCCAGTTGCGGTGTCACGGCCAGGAAGATGAACTCGATGTCCTGGCGACGCGACGGCTGCGCGGCGACATCGGTGCCGACGGTGCTTTGCAGGCTCTTGGCGCGGCCTTCGCTTTTGCGCAGCTGGAACAGATCGGCAATTTGCTGGGCGAGGGCGACGGGCTGATCGACATACTCAACCCCCATGACCTGGCCGCCATTGGCTTCCCAGTCCTGGCGGAAGGCTTTGTAGACACGCTCACCCCATTCGCCACGCGGAACCATGGCAGCGGCGCGATGCAGGCCGTCGGCACGGGCGCGGCGTGACACTTCGCGGGCTTCGTCTTCAGCGGCCAGGCCGAACTGGAACAGTTGCGCCGGGCTGCGATCAGTCTCGCTGTAGTTCAACGCCAGGGTGGTGATCGGCAATTGCGGGCGGGCACTGAGCTGTTTGACCAGGGGCTTCTCCAGCGGGCCGACCACCAATTGCACACCGGCGGCCTGGGCCTTGGCGTAGAAGTCGTCGAGGGAGGTCAGGCGTGAGCTGTCATAGAACTCGATGACCGGCGGCTTCTGCCCCGCTTGTTCGGCCTGGTAGTGCGCCGCCATGAAACCTTCACGCAGCGCTTTGCCGACGGAGGCCAGCGGGCCGTCCTGTGGCAGCAGCAGGGCGATCTTGTTCAGAGGCTGGCTGGCCAGTTCCTTGAGCTTGGTCAGCGGCGTTGGCAATTGCACGGCAGCCGGGTGGCCCGGATTCTGTGCGCGCCAGGTGTCGATGGCCGCCTGTTGCTGCTCCAGCGTACCGGCGCCCTTGACCGACTGCGCCAGGGTGATCCAACCATCCAGCACCGGATTGCCGCTGGCTTGCAGCTGTTCGGCCGGCACGGCGGCAATCAACGCCCAGATGGCTTCGTGGTTGTTGTTGGCGGCATCACCCGTGAGCAGTGGGGCCATGGCGACACGTTCCCGGGCGGCAGCCAGGGTCTGGCCGTCGGCTTCATAAGCGCGGGCGTGCACGCTGGCGGTGCGGATCTGCTGTTCAGGCGGCAGGTCCTTCAGGTTTTGCAGGCTCGGGTGGCTCAAGGCAGTCAGCGCCGCCTTGGGCTGGTTGCGCGTCATGGCCAGTTCGGCAGCCAGGGTGCTGGCAAATACTTGCGCGGCGGGCTTGAGGACATCCAGGGGCACTTGCGCAAGAATCTGCGACGAACGCCCAGGGTTGTTCTGCTTGTAGGCCATGTCTGCCGCACTCAGGCGCAGCAACGCGGCCTTTTCTGGCGTCTTGGCGGTAGTGGCCTGTTCGAGCAGTTGCTCGATACTGGCGTCCGGGGTCCGTGGAAGGTCGCCAAGGCTGGACGAGGGCGAGCTGGCGCACGCGGCCAATAAGGCAGCGAGGCAGAGGGCGGAGAGCAGCCGCAGGCAAGCGATCATGTAAGTGTTCCTGATACCGATCAAATTAGCGTGGAATTGTACCCAAGCACTGGCCCAGGCGCGATGTTACTGGCGTGAAACCGTCGAATTAGGTCGTGCAAATGTTGCAACTGGCGTTAAACGGCTGAAAAGGCGTCGGCGGTGATGGCATATTTTCAAGGCGCCTACGCGCTACAATGTCGCTTTTGCCAATCATCGAGGTGTGCGTTTTGACTGCTCCAGGTCCTTTGAATTCCACTGCAGGCTCGCTTTTTGTCGTGGCGACGCCCATTGGCAACCTGGACGACATCAGTGCGCGGGCACTGAAAGTGTTGCGCGAGGTTAAATTGATCGCGGCGGAGGACACACGGCACTCCCAGCGTTTGATGCAGCATTTTGGTATCAGCACGCCATTAGCCGCGTGCCACGAACACAACGAGCGCGAAGAAGGCAGCCGTTTTATCGTGCGGCTGCTGGCCGGCGATGATGTGGCGCTGATCTCCGACGCGGGTACACCCCTGATCTCCGACCCTGGCTACCATCTGGTGCGCCAGGCGCGGGCCGCTGGTATCAATGTAGTGCCTGTTCCGGGAGCGTGCGCGCTGATTGCGGCATTGTCGGCGGCGGGTCTGCCGTCCGACCGTTTTATTTTCGAGGGTTTCCTGCCGGCCAAGGCCGTTGGGCGACGTGCGCGGCTGCAAGCGTTAAAGGAAGAGCCGCGCACCTTGATCTTCTATGAAGCCCCCCATCGCATCCTCGAATGCCTGCAGGACATGGAGCTGGTATTTGGCGGCGCGCGCCTGGCACTGCTGGCCCGTGAGCTGACCAAGACCTTCGAAACCCTCAAGGGTCTGCCGCTGGAAGAGTTGCGTGCGTTTGTCGAAGGCGACAGCAATCAGCAGCGCGGCGAGTGTGTGGTGCTTGTCGCAGGCTGGACCGCGCCTGAGGACGAAGATGCGGTGGGCAGCGAGGCCATGCGCATCCTGGACCTGCTGCTCAAGGAGATGCCCCTCAAGCGTGCGGCCGCCCTGGCGGCGGAAATCACAGGGGTGCGCAAGAACCTCTTGTATCAAGCGGCGCTGGATAAACAAAAAGGCGAATAGTTCCAGGGTTAAAGCGGTATTCCGTCTGAACGTGATGGCAATTCTGAACTTTTATTACTTGTCCTAAGTCCGTCGTGCCGTTAACCTGCGCGGCGGAGAGTCGATTGGACAGTCGCTGCCCTCTATGAAAATTAGGGGGGGGAGGAAAGTCCGGGCTCCATAGGGCGAAGTGCCAGGTAATGCCTGGGAGGCGTGAGCCTACGGAAAGTGCCACAGAAAATAACCGCCTAAGCACTTCGGTGCCGGTAAGGGTGAAAAGGTGCGGTAAGAGCGCACCGCACGACTGGCAACAGTTCGTGGCTAGGTAAACCCCACTTGGAGCAAGACCAAATAGGGTCCCAAGGCGTGGCCCGCGCTGGGACCGGGTAGGTTGCTAAAGATGTCCAGTGATGGCCATCGTAGACGAATGACTGTTCAAGACAGAACCCGGCTTATAGATCGACTCTCCACCTTTTTCCTTCTGTCCGAATCTCGAGCAGAAACCCGGTAGTAACGCAAGAATCCCTCCCTGCCAAATCATTGGCAGATGCGTCTTCGTAATACCAAAAAAATCTTACTCTTAATAAATTACTTTAACTTTAGCCTATAGCTCTTTGAGCTATTTGCGCTTGTTGGGCCAAAAACATCCCCGAACTCTGTTTTCTCCTCCCTTTACGCTCCTAAATCTCCGTTCTGTAAGGCTTTTCCTTGAATCCGCGCCTTGACGGTGTGGTGGGCGCATTCCTATAGTGTGCGCAAGTGGCGGAAAGTGGCACAAAGTGGGTTTTTTGAACGTAAAACGCTAAAATTTGGAGAAACGCATCTGTGTTTCGCGGAGCTAACGCTATCAGTCTCGATGCAAAAGGCCGTCTCGCCATGCCGAGCCGGTATCGTGACGAGCTCATTTCGCGAAGTTCCGGGCAGTTGATCATCACTATCGATGCCGTTGACCCTTGTTTGTGTGTTTACCCGCTCGATGAGTGGGAGTTGATTGAAACCAAATTGCGCGCCCTGCCTTCATTGCGTGAAGAGAACCGTCGCCTGCAGCGTTTGCTGATTGGTAACGCAGTCGACCTCGAGCTCGATGGCAGCGGTCGTTTCCTGGTGCCGCCGCGCTTGCGTGAGTACGCCAGGCTCGACAAGCGCGCAATGCTGGTCGGCCAACTGAACAAGTTCCAATTGTGGGACGAAGATGCCTGGGATGCTGTTTCTGCAGCTGACCTGGCTGCTATTCAACAACCGGGCGCCATGCCTGATGAACTGCGTGATTTGATCCTGTGACTATTGATAGCGGCTTTAACCACATCACCGTACTGCTTGACGAAGCCGTTGAGGCTCTCGCCGTACGCGCGGATGGCTGCTATCTGGACGGCACGTTCGGCAGGGGCGGGCATAGCCGGTTGATACTCAGCCAGCTCGGGCCCGACGGCAAACTCCTCGGGTTCGACAAGGACCCCCAAGCGATTGCCACCGGGCAAGCGCTAGCGGCCGAAGACGGCCGCTTTGTCGTTGTGCAGCGCAGCTTTGCCGAGCTGGGTGCCGAAGTGGCCGAGCGCGGCATGGCGGGCAAGGTAGCCGGGGTTTTGCTCGACCTGGGCGTGTCCTCGCCGCAGCTCGACGACCCGGAGCGCGGCTTCAGCTTCATGAACGACGGTCCGCTCGACATGCGCATGGACCCGACCCGTGGCGTCAGCGCTGCGCAGTTCATCGCCACCGCGCCAGTGGAAGAAATCGCCCGTGTGTTCAAGGAATACGGTGAGGAGCGCTTCGCTGGCCGCATGGCCCGCGCCGTGGTCGAGCGTCGTGAAATCCAGCCGTTCGAGCGCACTGCCGACCTGGCCGAAGTACTGAAAGCCGCCAACCCTGCGTGGGAAAAGGGCAAGAACCCGGCGACCCGTGCGTTCCAGGGCCTGCGTATTCACGTCAACAACGAGTTGGGAGACCTGGAGGCCGGCCTCGAGGCTGCTCTCGAGGCGCTGGAAGTGGGCGGTCGCCTGGTGGTGATCAGCTTCCACTCTCTGGAAGACCGCATCGTCAAGTTGTTCATGCGTCGCCTGGTCAAGGGTGAGTCCGACAACCTGCCGCGCAACCTGCCGGTACGTTTCGAAGCCTTTGTGCCGAAAATCAAAATCCATGGCAAGGCGCAGTTCGCGTCCGAAGCCGAGCTCAGGGCCAACCCACGTTCCCGTAGCGCTGTCATGCGTGTCGCGGAGAAGTTGCGGTGAGCAAGCTTTTCGCCAAGCCCCTCCCGGGCGGCAGCTTCTTTATGTTGCTGCTGTTTGTCGGCGTGCTGATTTCCGCGATTGCGGTGTCCTACAGCGCCCACTACAACCGCCAGTTGCTCAATACCCTGTACGGGGAATTGAGTGTGCGCGACAAAGCCCAGGCGGAATGGGGCCGGTTGATCCTGGAGCAAAGCACCTGGACAGCCCACAGCCGTATTGAAGTGCTGGCGACTGAACAACTGAAAATGCACATCCCGGGCGCGGCCGAAGTCCGCATGGTGGCGCCATGATGAAACTCGAAGGCGCACTCTATCCATGGCGCTTCCGCCTGATGCTCGGCTTGCTGGCATTGATGGTGGGTGCGATCGCCTGGCGGATCATCGACCTGCAAGTGGTCGACCGTGACTTCCTGATCGGCCAGGGCGATGCCCGTAGCCTGCGTCACATCCCGATTCCTGCACACCGCGGCCTGATCACCGACCGTAACGGCGAACCGCTGGCCGTCAGTACGCCGGTCACCACCCTGTGGGCCAACGCCAAGGAGTTGCAGGTCGCCAAGGATCGCTGGCCGGCGCTTGCCGCCGCGCTGGGGCAAGACCCGAAAGCCTTGGCTGAACGCCTGGAAGCCCAGGCCAATAAAGAATTCATCTACCTGGTTCGCGGCCTTACCCCCGAACAAGGCCAGCAGGTGCTCGACCTTAAAGTCCCCGGTGTCTACGGCATCGAGGAGTTCCGTCGTTTCTACCCGGCCGGTGAAACCACCGCGCATATGGTCGGCTTTACCGACATCGACGACCACGGCCGTGAGGGTGTGGAACTCGCCTACGATGAATGGCTCGCCGGGGTTCCCGGTAAACGACAAGTCATCAAGGATCGGCGCGGCAGACTGATCAAGGATGTCCAAGTCACCAAAAACGCCAAGGCCGGTAAGCCCTTGGCGTTGTCGATTGACCTGCGCCTGCAATACCTGGCCAACCGCGAGTTGCGTAACGCGATCATCGAGAACGGCGCCAAGGCCGGCAGCCTGGTGATCATGGACGTCAAGACCGGCGAGATCCTCGCCATGGTCAACCAGCCGACCTACAACCCCAACAACCGTCGCAACCTGCAACCGGCGATGATGCGCAACCGCGCCATGATCGACGTGTTCGAGCCGGGTTCGACCATGAAGGCCATCTCCATGAGTGCCGCCCTCGAAACCGGACGCTGGAAACCCAGCGACAAGGTCGAGGTGTATCCGGGTACGTTGCAGCTGGGCAAGTACACCATTCGTGACGTATCCCGTACCGAAGGCCCGGTGCTGGATCTGACAGGTATCCTGATCAACTCCAGTAACGTAGGCATGAGCAAGGTCGCCTTCGATATCGGCGGCGAGACCATTTATCACCTGGCGCAGAAGATCGGTCTGGGCCAGCCCACCGGCCTGGATTTCCCCGGTGAGCGCGTCGGCAACCTGCCGAACTACCGCGACTGGAAAAAGGCCGAGACCGCCACGCTTTCCTACGGCTACGGCTTGTCGGTGACGGCGATCCAACTGGCCCATGCTTTCTCTGTATTGGCAAATAATGGGCGCATGGTTCCGCTGAGCCTGATCCATGTCGACGAAGCGCCGAAAGCCACCCAGGTGATTCCGGAAAACGTCGCCAAGACCATGCAAGGCATGCTGCAACAAGTGATCGAAGCGCCACGCGGCGTATTCCGTGCCCAGGTGCCGGCGTATCACGTAGCCGGCAAGTCGGGTACTGCGCGTAAAACGTCGGTGGGTACCAAGGGCTACGCGGAAAATTCGTACCGTTCGTTGTTCGCCGGTTTCGGCCCGATGAGCGATCCACGCTACGCCATCGTGGTGGTGATCGATGAGCCGAGCAAAGCCGGTTACTTCGGTGGCCTGGTCTCGGCGCCGGTGTTCAGCAAAGTGATGTCCGGCACCCTGCGCCTGATGAACATCACACCGGACAACCTGCCGCCGACCCAACAAGCGAACGCCGGTCCACCGGCCGCTGCTGTAAAAGCCAATGGAGGGCGCGGCTGATGTCTCTTAGCCTGAACAAGATTTTTGCCCACGCCGGCCGCGATCTGCTGATCCGTGAATTGAGCCTGGACAGTCGCAATGTGCGCGCCGGTGACCTGTTCCTGGCGGTGCCGGGGGGCAAGTTCGATGGCCGTGCACATATTGCGGACGCCCTGCAACGTGGCGCGGCTGCCGTGGCCTACGAAGTGGAAGGCGCCACCGTGTTGCCGATCACCGATGTCCCGCTGATTCCGGTCAAGGGGCTGGCCAAACAGCTCTCGGACATCGCCGGGCGTTTCTATGGCGAGCCAAGTCGACATCTCAACCTGGTTGGCGTTACCGGCACCAACGGCAAGACCAGCGTGACCCAATTGATTGCCCAGGCCCTTGACCTGCTGGGGCAACACTGCGGCATCGTCGGCACCCTGGGCACTGGTTTCTACGGCGCGCTGCAAAGCGGCCTGCACACCACGCCGAACCCGATTGCCGTGCAAGCGACCCTGGCCGACCTGAAAAAGGCCGGCGCCAAGGCGGTTGCCATGGAAGTGTCGTCCCACGGTTTGCACCAGGGCCGGGTTGCTGCCCTGGCGTTTGATGTGGCGGTGATGACCAACCTGTCCCGCGATCACCTCGACTACCACGGCACCATGGAAGCCTACGCGGCCGAGAAGGCCAAGCTGTTCGCCTGGAACGACTTGAAGTGCCGCGTGGTGAACCTGGACGACGAGTTCGGTCGCCAACTGGCCGCCGAAGAGCGTGAGTCGCGCCTGATCAGCTACAGCCTGGAAGATTCCAGCGCGTACCTGTACTGCCGCGACGCGCAATTCAATGACGAAGGCGTGCGCGCGACGCTGGTGACGCCCCAGGGCGAACATCATTTGCGCAGCACCTTGCTCGGTCGTTTCAACCTGAGCAACACCCTGGCGGCCGTCGGCGCATTGCTCGGCCTGGATTACGCCCTCGACGAAATCCTGCGTGTGCTGCCGAAGCTGGAAGGCCCGGTCGGTCGCATGCAGCGCCTGGGTGGCGGCAAACAGCCGTTGGTGGTGGTCGATTACGCCCACACGCCGGATGCCCTGGAAAAAGTCCTGGTGGCCCTGCGTCCCCACGCCAAGGGCAAGTTGTTGTGCCTGTTTGGTTGCGGCGGTGATCGTGATCGCGGCAAGCGCCCGTTGATGGCTGAGATTGTCGAGCGCTTGGCCGATGGCGTGCTCGTCACCGACGACAACCCACGCAGTGAAGACCCGAGCCAGATTTTCGACGACATCCGCGTCGGCTTCAAAGACGTGTCCAAGGCGACGTTCGTCGCCGGTCGCGGCGCAGCCATTGCCCAATTGATCGCCGGCGCCAGTGCTGACGACGTGGTGGTGCTGGCCGGTAAAGGTCACGAGGACTATCAGGAAATCAACGGCGAGCGCCATGCCTTCTCCGATCTGGTTGAGGCCGATCACGCCTTGACCGCCTGGGAGGTTGCCCATGCTTAAACCGATGACATTCAGCGAACTGGTCCAGGCCTTGTCGGCCCGTATGCTGTCGAGCGATTGCCGCTTCGACGGCGTGAGTATCGACAGCCGCAACATCAAGCCGGGGCAACTGTTTGTCGCCCTGGCGGGCCCGCGTTTCGATGGTCACGACTACCTGAATGAAGTTGCCGCCAAAGGCGCCGTGGGTGCCTTGGTGCAGCGCGAAGTCGCGGATTCCACACTGCCGCAACTGCTGGTCGCCGACACCCGTCTGGCCCTTGGCCAATTGGGTGCGTTGAACCGTGCCGGGTTCACCAACCCCGTTGCGGCCATCACGGGATCCAGCGGCAAGACCACGGTCAAGGAGTTGCTTGCCGGGGTATTGCGCACGCGCGGCCCGGTGCTTGCCACCCGTGGCAACCTGAACAATGATTTCGGCGCACCGTTGACCCTGCTCGAACTGGCCCCTGAACATACGGCGGCGGTGATCGAGCTGGGCGCATCGCGCATCGGCGAAATCGCCTACACCGTGGCGCTGACCAAGCCCCACGTGGCGATCATCAACAATGCCGGAACCGCCCACGTCGGCGAGTTCGGCGGCCCGGAAAAGATCGTCGAAGCCAAGGGTGAAATCCTCGAAGGCCTCGATGCATCCGGCACCGCTGTCTTGAATCTCGATGACAAGGCCTTCGAGACCTGGCGTGTACGCGCCGCCGGTCGCAAGGTCCTGACGTTTGCCGTGCTCAATGCTGCGGCTGATTTCCACGCATCCAACATCACCGTTGATGCCCGTGGCTGCCCGTCTTTTACCTTGCACACCCCGCAAGGCAATGAGCACGTGCAGTTGAACCTGCTGGGCAACCATAACGTCGCCAATGCCCTGGCCGCGGCCGCTGCCGCCTACGCCCTGGGCGTGTCGCTGTTCGGTATCGCCACCGGGCTTGGCGCGGTGCAGCCGGTCAAGGGCCGTACCGTGGCGCAGCTGGCAACCAATGGCATGCGCGTGATCGATGACACTTACAACGCCAACCAGTCCTCGGTCTGCGCCGCCATCGACCTGCTCAAAGGCTTCGACGGCCGCAAGGTACTGGTGCTGGGCGACATCGCCGAGCTGGGCGACTGGGCCGAACAGTCCCACCGTGAAGTCGGTGCCTACGCGGCCGGCAAAGTCGACGCGCTGTACGCCGTCGGCCCGAACATGGCTCACGCTGTCAACGCGTTCGGCCCCGGCGCGCTGCATTTCGCGACCCAGGCCGAGCTGATCCAGGCGCTGGCGGCGGCTGAACACGACAAACACACAACCATTTTGATCAAGGGATCGCGCAGCGCGGTGATGGAAAACGTCGTCGCGGCCTTGTGTGGCTCAAGTACGGAGAAACATTAATGCTGCTGCTGCTGGCTGAGTATCTGCAACAGTTCCACAAAGGCTTCGCGGTCTTCCAGTACCTGACCCTGCGCGGGATCCTGGGTGTGCTGACCGCGTTGTGTTTGTCGCTGTTCCTGGGGCCGTGGATGATCCGCACCCTGCAGAACCTGCAAATTGGTCAATCGGTTCGTAATGACGGCCCGCAGTCGCACCTGTCCAAGTCCGGCACCCCGACCATGGGCGGTGCGCTGATCCTGTCGTCCATCGGCATCAGCACCTTGCTGTGGGCTGACCTGCACAACCGCTATGTGTGGGTGGTGCTCTTGGTGACCCTGTTGTTCGGCGCCATCGGTTGGGTGGACGACTACCGCAAGGTGATCGAGAAAAACTCCAAGGGGCTGCCAAGCCGCTGGAAGTATTTCTGGCAGTCGGTGTTTGGCCTCGCTGCGGCGATCTTCCTTTACACCACTGCGCCAAGCGCGGTGGAGACGACCCTGATCATCCCGATGCTCAAGGACGCCAGCATTCCGTTGGGCATCGGCTTCGTGGTGCTGACCTACTTCGTGATTGTCGGCTCCAGCAACGCAGTGAACCTCACCGACGGCCTCGACGGCCTGGCGATCATGCCGACGGTGATGGTGGGCGGCGCGCTCGGCATCTTCTGCTACCTGTCGGGTAACGTGAAATTCGCTGAATACCTGCTGATTCCTTATGTACCGGGCGCGGGTGAACTGATTGTGTTCTGCGGCGCGCTGATCGGTGCCGGCCTGGGCTTCCTGTGGTTCAACACCTACCCGGCGCAAGTGTTCATGGGCGACGTCGGCGCCCTGGCGCTGGGCGCGGCCCTCGGCACCATCGCGGTGATCGTGCGCCAGGAAATCGTGCTGTTCATCATGGGCGGTGTGTTCGTGATGGAAACCCTGTCGGTGGTCATCCAGGTGGCGTCCTTCAAATTGACCGGGCGTCGTGTGTTCCGCATGGCGCCGATTCACCACCACTTTGAACTCAAGGGCTGGCCCGAGCCACGCGTGATCGTCCGCTTCTGGATCATCACGGTGATCCTGGTGCTGATCGGCCTTGCCACCCTGAAACTGAGGTAGAAACGAGTGTCCCTGATCGCTTCAGACCACTTCCGCATCGTTTTCGGCCTCGGCAAGAGCGGCATGTCCCTGGTTCGCTTCCTGGCGAACCGGGGCACGTCGTTTGCCGTGGCCGATACGCGGGAAAATCCACCGGAGCTGGTCACGCTGCGCCGTGACTACCCGCACGTGGAAGTGCGTTGTGGCGAGCTGGATGTCGAGTTTCTGTGCCGTGCCGATGAGCTCTACGTGAGCCCCGGCCTGGCCCTGGCGACCCCGGCCCTGCAAGCCGCCGCTGCCCGTGGCGTGAAGCTGTCCGGCGATATCGACCTGTTCGCCCGTAATGCGAAGGCGCCGATCGTGGCCATCAGCGGCTCCAACGCGAAAAGCACTGTGACCACCCTGGTCGGCGAGATGGCGGCTGCGGCCGGCAAGCGCGTGGCCGTGGGCGGCAACCTCGGTACACCCGCGCTGGACCTGCTCAGTGACGACATCGAGTTGTACGTGATGGAGCTGTCGAGCTTCCAGCTGGAAACTACCCACGACCTCGGCGCCGAAGTGGCGACCGTGTTGAACGTGAGCGAGGACCACATGGACCGCTACAGCGGCCTGCCGGCGTACCACCTGGCCAAGCACCGGATCTTCCGGGGTGCGCGGCAAGTCGTGGTCAACCGCCAGGATGCCCTGAGCCGTCCGCTGATGGGCGAGGGCCTGCCCTGCTGGACCTTCGGCCTCGGCAAACCCGATTTCAAAGCCTTCGGCATCCGCGAAGAGAACGGCGAGAAATACCTGGCCTTCGAATTCCAGAACCTGATGCCGGTGCGCGAGCTGAAAATCCGTGGCGCCCATAACCAGTCCAATGCCCTGGCGGCGTTGGCGCTGGGGCATGCCGTCGGCCTGCCGTTTGACGCCATGCTCTCGGCGCTGCGCAGCTTTGGCGGCCTTGAGCATCGCTGCCAGTGGGTGCGCGACCTTGATGGCGTCAGCTATTACAACGATTCCAAGGCCACCAACGTGGGTGCAGCCCTGGCAGCCATCGAAGGCCTTGGGGCCGATATCGACGGCAAGCTGGTGTTGATCGCCGGTGGCGACGGCAAGGGTGCCGACTTCAAGGACCTTAAAGGCCCGGTGGCTGAGCATTGCCGCGCCGTGGTGCTGATGGGCCGCGATTCCGATCTGATCGCCGCCGCCCTCGGTGACGCGGTGCCGCAAGTGCGCGCCACGTCCCTGGACGACGCCATCGCCCGTTGCAAGGCCCTGGCCCAGTCCGGCGATGCGGTGCTGCTGTCGCCAGCCTGCGCCAGTTTCGACATGTTCAAGAACTACGAAGAGCGCGGCCAGCTGTTCGCCCGCGCCGTGGAGGCCTTGGCATGAATTTCCGGAATATCATCAAGCCGTACCCATCGCCGATCATTACCGGGCGCGGTATCGACCTCGATTTCCCGATGCTCGCCGGTTGCCTCGCCTTGTTGGGCCTGGGCCTGGTGATGATCACCTCGGCGTCGTCCGAAGTGGCTGCCGTGCAGTCGGGCAACACCCTGTACATGATGATCCGTCACCTGGTGTACCTGGTGATCGGCCTCGGCGCCTGCATCGTCACCATGATGATCCCCATCGCCACCTGGCAACGCCTGGGCTGGTTGATGCTGATCGGGGCGTTCGGCTTGCTGGTCATGGTGATCCTGCCCGGCATCGGCCGCGAGGTGAATGGTTCGATGCGCTGGATCGGTTTCGGCGCGTTCAACGTGCAGCCGTCGGAAATCGCCAAGGTGTTCGTGGTGATCTACCTGGCCGGCTACCTGGTACGTCGCCAGAAAGAAGTGCGCGAAAGCTGGATGGGGTTCTTCAAGCCGTTCATCGTGCTGCTGCCCATGGCTGGCCTGCTGCTGATGGAGCCCGACTTCGGCGCCACCGTCGTGATGATGGGCGCTGCTGCGGCGATGCTGTTCCTCGGCGGCGTGGGGCTGTTCCGCTTCACCCTGATGGTGGTGTTGGCCGTGGCTGCCGTGACGGTCCTGGTGCAGGCACAACCCTACCGGATGGCGCGTCTGATCACCTTTACCGACCCCTGGTCCGACCAGTTCGGCTCCGGCTACCAGTTGACCCAGGCGCTGATCGCCTTCGGTCGCGGCGAGTGGCTGGGCGTGGGCCTGGGCAACAGTGTGCAGAAGCAGTTCTACCTGCCGGAAGCGCACACCGACTTCGTGTTCTCGGTACTGGCCGAAGAGCTCGGTGTGGTGGGTTCGCTATGCACCGTCGCGCTGTTCGTGTTCGTGTGTGTACGCGGCATGTACATCGGCCTGTGGGCCGAGAAGGCCAAACAGTATTTCGCCGCCTATGTGGCGTACGGCTTGTCGTTCCTGTGGATCGGCCAGTTCCTGATCAATATCGGTGTGAACGTCGGCCTGTTGCCGACCAAGGGCCTGACCTTGCCGTTCCTCAGTTATGGCGGCAGTTCGTTGGTGATCTGCTGCGCGTGCCTGGGCTTGTTGCTGCGCATCGAGTGGGAGAGTCGAACCCACCTGGGCAGCGAAGAGATGGAGTTCAGCGAAAGCGATTTCGCCGAGGAGCCGACCCATGGGCGCTAACGTGCTGATCATGGCGGGCGGCACCGGGGGCCACGTGTTCCCGGCCCTGGCCTGCGCACGGGAATTCCAGAACCGTGGCTACACCGTGCACTGGTTGGGCACGTCGCGCGGTATCGAAAACGAATTGGTGCCGAATGCCGGCTTGCCGCTGCACCTGATCAACGTCACCGGCCTGCGCGGCAAGGGCAAGTTGTCCCTGCTCAAGGCGCCGTTCGTGTTGCTCAAGGCGGTGTGGCAGGCGCGCAAGATCATTCGTGAACTGAAGCCGGTGTGTGTGCTCGGTTTTGGTGGCTATGTGACCGGCCCTGGTGGCGTCGCGGCCAGGCTCGCCGGTGTGCCGGTGATTGTGCACGAACAGAACGCCGTCGCCGGCACCGCCAACCGCCTGCTGGTGCCCTTGGCGGCGCGGGTGTGCGAGGCCTTTCCGAAGACCTTTGGTGCATCGGACAAGCTGCGCACCACTGGCAACCCGGTGCGCACCGAACTGTTCATGGGCATCGCCCGTGAAGCCTTGGCCGGGCGCAAGGCGCACCTGCTGGTCATGGGCGGCAGCCTGGGCTCCGAGCCTTTGAACAAATTGCTGCCGCAAGCCCTGGCGCAACTTCCTGTGGAGTTGCGCCCTGAGATCTTCCACCAGGCGGGCAAAGATCATGGTGAAGTCACCGCCACGCGCTATCGCGAGGCCGGTGTGGAGGCGAATGTACAGCCCTTCATCAAAGACATGGCCCATGCCTATGGCTGGGCCGACCTGGTGGTCTGCCGCTCCGGTGCGCTGACCGTCAGTGAACTGGCCGCCGCCGGTCTGCCGTCGTTGCTGGTGCCTTTGCCCCACGCGATCGACGATCACCAGACCCGCAACGCTGAATATTTGGCCGGGGAGGGCGCTGCCTTCCTGCTGCCGCAAAGAACGACTGGCGCCGCCGACTTGGCCGCACGCCTGACCGAGGTATTGATGCAACCGGAACGACTCAACAGCATGGCGAGCACCGCAAGCCGCCTGGCCAAACCTGACGCAACCCGCACCGTGGTCGATATCTGCCTGGAGGTGGCCCATGGTTGAGAATCAGAAAGCCATGCCGCAACCGGAAATGCGCCGCATCCGTCGCATCCACTTCGTCGGTATCGGCGGCGTGGGCATGTGCGGCATTGCCGAAGTACTGCTGAACCTGGGCTACCAGGTGTCCGGCTCCGACTTGAAAGAGTCGCCGGTCACCGACCGCCTGAAGTCGTTCGGCGCGCAGATCTTTATCGGCCACCGTGCCGAGAACGCCGCCGAGGCCGATGTGCTGGTGGTGTCCAGCGCCGTGAACACCTCCAACCCGGAAGTGGCCACCGCCCTTGAGCGCCGCATTCCCGTGGTGCCTCGCGCCGAGATGCTGGCCGAGCTGATGCGCTATCGCCACGGCATCGCCGTAGCCGGCACCCATGGCAAAACCACTACTACCAGCCTGATTGCCTCGGTGTTCGCCGCCGGAGGCCTGGACCCGACGTTTGTCATTGGTGGCCGCCTGAATGCCGCTGGCACCAATGCCCAGCTCGGCACCAGTCGTTACCTGATCGCCGAAGCCGATGAAAGCGATGCGAGCTTCCTGCATTTGCAACCGCTGGTGGCTGTGGTCACCAACATCGACGCCGACCATATGGCGACCTACGACGGTGACTTCAACAAACTTAAGAAAACCTTCGTCGAGTTCCTGCACAACCTGCCGTTCTACGGTCTGGCGGTGGTGTGCCTGGACGATCCGGTGGTGCGCGAAATCCTGCCGCTGGTCAAGCGTCCGACCGTGACCTACGGCTTCAGCGAAGACGCCGACGTGCGCGCCATCAATGTGCGCCAGGAAGGCATGCAAACCTTCTTCACCGTGCTGCGTCCGGACCGTGAGCCCTTGGATGTCTCGGTGAACATGCCGGGCAACCACAACGTACTCAATTCCCTGGCGACCATCTGCATCGCCACCGACGAGGGCGTCAGCGATGAAGCCATCGTCGAAGGCCTGTCGCGCTTTGCCGGCGTGGGCCGTCGCTTCCAGGTCTACGGCCAGTTGCCGGTAGAGGGCGGTGACGTGATGCTGGTGGACGACTACGGTCACCACCCGACCGAAGTCGCCGCAGTGATCAAGGCCGTGCGTGGTGGCTGGCCGGAGCGTCGCCTGGTGATGGTGTACCAGCCGCACCGCTACAGCCGTACCCGCGACCTGTACGACGATTTCGTCAATGTACTGGCCGATGCCAACGTGCTGCTGTTGATGGAAGTCTACCCGGCCGGCGAAGAGCCGATCCCGGGCGCCGACAGCCGCAAGCTGTGCAACAGCATCCGTCAGCGCGGCCAGTTGGACCCGATCTACATCGAACGTGGCGTAGACCTGGCGCCAATCGTCAAGCCGCTGCTGCGTGCCGGCGACATCCTGCTGTGCCAGGGCGCCGGTGACATTGGTGGCCTTGCGCCGAAATTGCTGGCGAGCCCGCTGTTTGCGGCAAAAAAGGGAGCGGCGAAATGATCACTGACTACGCCTCCCTGTTTTCCACGATCACGCCTGCCGACTTCGGTCGCGTAGCCGTATTGTTCGGCGGCAAGAGCGCCGAGCGCGAAGTGTCGCTCAAGTCCGGCAACGCCGTGCTCGAAGCCTTGCAAAGTGCCGGCGTGAACGCCTTCGGTATCGACGTGGGCGATGACTTCCTCGCCCGCCTGCAGGCCGAGAAGATCGACCGCGCCTTCATCATCCTGCATGGCCGTGGCGGTGAAGACGGCAGCATGCAAGGCCTGCTGGAGTGTGCCGGCATCCCTTACACGGGCAGCGGCATCCTCGCGTCCGCGCTGGCGATGGACAAGTTGCGCACCAAGCAGGTGTGGCACAGCCTGGGCATTCCGACCCCGCGTCACAGTGTGCTGTGCAGCGAAGACGATTGTATTTCTGCAGCCAAGGAACTGGGCCTGCCTTTGATCGTCAAACCTGCCCATGAAGGCTCCAGTATCGGCATGGCCAAAGTGAACTCGGCCGCCGAATTGATCGACGCATGGAAAGCGGCAAGTACCTACGATTCGCAAGTGTTGGTGGAACAGTGGATCCAGGGTCCCGAGTACACCATCGCCACCCTGCGTGGCCAGGTATTGCCGCCCATCGCATTGGGCACGCCCCACACCTTTTACGACTACGACGCCAAGTACCTGGCTTCCGATACCCAGTACCGGATCCCGTGCGGCCTTGACGCAGCCAAGGAACAGGAATTGATGGACCTCACGGCGAAAGCCTGTGAGGCGCTGGGTATCGCCGGTTGGGCGCGGGCAGACGTGATGCAGGATGACCAAGGGAATTTCTGGTTCCTGGAAGTCAACACCGCACCGGGCATGACCGACCACAGCCTGGTACCTATGGCCGCTCGCGCTGCGGGCCTGGATTTCCAGCAACTGGTGCTGGCGATCCTGGCCGCAAGCATTGAGCCACGAGGCTAAGGACATGAAAGGCGCATCGCTTCGTCATCAGCCCCCTCAAGCACCGAGCCGCAAGCCGGTGCCACGGGGTGCCAGCCGAATGGTGGCTAAAGAGCCGATGTCGGCGCGCCTGCCGAAAGCCAACTTTGGTTTCCTCAAGGCGTTGTACTGGCCGGTATTGCTGGTGGTGCTGGGCTTCGGAACCTACGAAGGCGCGCAGCGTCTGTTGCCGTATGCCGACCGGCCGATCACCAAGATCAGCGTGCAGGGCGACTTGAGCTACATCAGCCAGCAAGCGGTACAGCAGCGCATCGGCCCGTACCTGGCGGCGAGCTTCTTTACCATCGACCTGGCCGGCATGCGCTCGGAGCTGGAACAGATGCCGTGGATCGCCCACGCCGAAGTCCGCCGCGTATGGCCGGACCAGGTGACGATCCGCCTGGAAGAACAACTGCCCGTGGCCCGTTGGGGTGACGAAGCGCTGTTGAACAACCAGGGCCAGGCGTTCACCCCGCGTGAGCTGGCCAACTACGAGCACCTGCCGCAGCTGTTCGGGCCGCAGCGGGCTCAGCAGCAAGTGATGCAGCAGTACCAGGCCTTGAGCCAGATGCTGCGGCCACTGGGCTTCTCCATTGCACGCCTGGAACTGCGTGAACGGGGCAGCTGGTTTTTGACGACCGGGGCAGGCAGTTCCGGCCCGGGCATCCAGTTGTTGCTGGGACGCGACCGCTTGGTGGAAAAGATGCGCCGCTTCATTGCCATCTACGACAAGACCTTGAAAGAACAGATTACGAACATTGCGAGCGTCGACCTGCGTTACGCCAACGGCCTTGCCGTCGGCTGGCGTGAACCGGCAGCGCCCACGGCAGCGCAACCCGCTGTCGCGAAGAATTAAGAAGAGGCAGGACCCATGGCAAACGTGCAAAGCGGCAAAATGATCGTCGGTCTCGATATCGGCACCTCCAAGGTGGTGGCGCTGGTGGGCGAGGTCGGGGAAGACGGTGTCATCGAAATCGTCGGTATTGGCACGCATCCGTCCCGGGGCCTGAAGAAGGGCGTGGTGGTGAACATCGAGTCCACCGTGCAATCGATCCAGCGCGCCATCGAAGAAGCGCAGCTGATGGCCGGTTGCCGGATCCACTCGGCGTTCGTCGGCGTGGCGGGCAACCATATCCGCAGCCTGAACTCCCACGGCATCGTGGCGATCCGTGACCGCGAAGTCAGCTCGGCCGACCTCGAGCGCGTGCTCGACGCTGCCCAGGCCGTGGCAATCCCGGCTGACCAGCGGGTGTTGCACACCCTGCCGCAGGACTACGTGATCGACAACCAGGAAGGCGTACGTGAGCCCCTGGGCATGTCGGGCGTACGCCTGGAAGCCAAGGTCCACGTGGTGACCTGTGCCGTCAACGCCGCACAGAATATTGAAAAATGCGTGCGTCGCTGCGGCCTGGAAATCGACGACATCATTCTCGAGCAGTTGGCTTCGGCCTACTCGGTTCTGACCGACGACGAAAAAGAACTGGGTGTGTGCCTGGTCGACATCGGCGGCGGCACCACCGACATCGCGATCTTCACCGAGGGTGCGATCCGTCACACCGCCGTGATCCCGATTGCCGGTGACCAGGTGACCAACGACATCGCCATGGCGCTGCGTACACCGACCCAGTACGCCGAAGAAATCAAGATCCGCTACGCCTGCGCCCTGGCCAAGCTGGCCGGTGCCGGCGAGACCATCAAGGTGCCGAGCGTGGGTGATCGTCCACCGCGCGAACTGTCGCGCCAGGCCCTGGCCGAAGTGGTCGAGCCACGCTACGACGAGCTGTTCACCCTGATCCAGGCTGAACTGCGCCGCAGCGGCTACGAAGATTTGATCCCGGCCGGCATCGTGCTGACCGGTGGTACCTCGAAGATGGAAGGCGCGGTCGAGCTGGCCGAGGAAATCTTCCACATGCCGGTCCGCCTGGGCGTGCCCCATGGCGTGAAGGGTCTGGGCGACGTGGTACGCAACCCGATTTATTCCACCGGCGTGGGCTTGCTGTTGTACGGGCTGCAAAAGCAGACCGACGGCATTTCCCTGTCGGGCCCGAGCAACCGTGACAGTTACCGCAGCGACGACGAGGCCAAGGCGCCGTTGTTCGAGCGGTTGCAGGCATGGGTCAAGGGCAACTTCTAACGATTTACCGCGACACCGCAACACCGTTGTAAGCAGTAGGCGAAAAAACTAGAGAAATGAAAGGAGAGGGAACATGTTCGAACTCGTAGACAACATCCCCGCAAGCCCGGTCATCAAAGTGATCGGTGTCGGCGGTGGCGGCGGCAACGCTGTCAACCATATGGTCAAGAGCAACATTGAAGGCGTTGAATTCATTTGCGCCAACACTGATGCCCAGGCGCTGAAAAGCATCGGCGCGCGGACCATCCTGCAATTGGGTACTGCGGTGACCAAGGGCCTCGGCGCTGGCGCCAACCCGGAAGTCGGCCGTCAAGCCGCGCTGGAAGACCGCGAGCGTATCGCTGAAGTGCTGCAAGGCACCAACAT
This sequence comes from Pseudomonas extremorientalis, assembly GCF_024584605.1. Classification (NCBI taxonomy): domain Bacteria; kingdom Pseudomonadati; phylum Pseudomonadota; class Gammaproteobacteria; order Pseudomonadales; family Pseudomonadaceae; genus Pseudomonas; species Pseudomonas extremorientalis. The sequence goes on from NZ_CP089519.1 coordinate 1,123,507, forward strand.
GGTGTTCATCACCACCGGCATGGGCGGCGGTACCGGTACCGGTGCTGCGCCGATCATTGCCGAAGTGGCCAAGGAAATGGGCATTCTGACGGTCGCTGTGGTGACCCGTCCGTTCCCGTTCGAAGGTCGCAAGCGCATGCAGATCGCCGACGAAGGCATCCGTCTGCTGTCTGAAAGCGTCGACTCGTTGATCACCATCCCCAACGAGAAGCTGCTGACCATCCTGGGCAAGGACGCGAGCCTGCTGTCCGCATTCGCCAAGGCTGACGATGTACTGGCCGGTGCCGTTCGCGGTATCTCCGACATCATCAAGCGCCCAGGCATGATCAACGTCGACTTTGCCGACGTCCGTACCGTGATGAGCGAAATGGGCATGGCGATGATGGGCACTGGCTGCGCCAGCGGTCCGAACCGTGCACGTGAAGCCACTGAAGCGGCCATCCGCAACCCGCTGCTGGAAGACGTGAACCTGCAAGGTGCACGCGGCATCCTGGTGAACATCACCGCCGGTCCTGACCTGTCCCTGGGTGAGTACTCCGACGTGGGTAGCATCATCGAAGCCTTCGCTTCCGAGCACGCCATGGTCAAGGTCGGTACCGTTATCGATCCGGACATGCGCGACGAGCTGCACGTGACCGTGGTTGCGACCGGCCTGGGCGCGAAAATCGAGAAGCCTGTGAAGGTCATCGACAACACCCTGCACAACAGCCAGGCCAGCCACGCCAGCCAGGCGGCTGCTGCTCCAGCGCCTTCGCGCCAGGAACTGCCGTCGGTGAACTACCGTGACCTGGACCGTCCGACCGTGATGCGCAACCAGGCTCAGGCCGGTGCTGCGGCGTCCCGTAGCCCGAATCCGCAAGATGATCTGGACTACCTGGACATCCCGGCATTCCTGCGTCGTCAGGCCGATTGATGGAATGTATCAGGGCTATGAAGGTGATTGGTGTTCAGCAAAGGTCTGGTCTGCTATTATCGCCAGCCTTTGTTGATACCAGTTCGCAATTTGCGCTGAAGCGGTCCAAGCCATGATTAAACAACGCACCCTGAAGAATATTATTCGTGCCACAGGTGTAGGTCTGCACTCCGGGGAAAAGGTATACCTGACCCTCAAGCCTGCACCTGTCGACACCGGCATCGTGTTTGTGCGTGCCGACCTGGACCCTGTGGTGCAGATTCCTGCTCGCGCGGAAAACGTTGGCGAAACCACGATGTCGACCACATTGGTCAACGGTGACGTCAAGGTGGACACGGTGGAGCACTTGCTCTCGGCCATGGCCGGTTTGGGCATCGATAACGCCTACGTCGAGCTCTCCGCGTCCGAAGTCCCGATCATGGATGGCAGCGCTGGACCCTTCGTATTCTTGATTCAATCTGCCGGCCTGGAAGAACAGGACGCAGCCAAGAAGTTCATTCGTATTCTGCGGGAAGTGACAGTAGAAGACGGCGACAAGCGCGCCACCTTCGTCCCGTTCGAAGGCTTTAAAGTGAGCTTTGAGATCGATTTCGATCACCCGGTATTTCGTGACCGCACCCAAAGTGCAAGCGTGGATTTTTCCAGCACTTCGTTCGTAAAAGAAGTCAGCCGCGCCCGTACCTTTGGTTTCATGAGTGACATCGAGTACCTGCGCAAGCACAACCTCGCACTCGGCGGCAGCGTTGAAAACGCCATTGTGGTCGACGCGGATGGTGTACTGAACGAAGACGGCCTTCGCTACGAAGACGAATTCGTGAAGCACAAGATCCTCGATGCAATCGGTGACCTCTACCTGCTGGGCAATAGCCTGATAGGCGAGTTCAAAGGCTTCAAGTCGGGCCACGCCCTTAACAACCAGCTGCTGCGCAAATTGATTGAGCAGACAGACGCTTGGGAAGTTGTGACCTTCGAAGATGCCAGCACCGCACCGATCTCTTACATGCGTCCCGTTGCGGCGGTGTAAGTAACAACTCTCTTTCTTTAGTTTTGAAAGGCTGCCTTCGGGTGGCCTTTTTTTATACCCACTTTTTCTGACTCTGCCACTGTTCAAGTGTGGGAGGGGGCAAGCCACCTCCCACATTAGATCCGCTTCACTATTCAGAGGGTTGCTGAATCGGCAATGCGGTTTCTTCCGCTGTGCTTGGCCTCATACAGCGCCTGGTCCGCACTCAACAGCAATGCCTCCAGCGACTGGCGACTGCGCTTGTCCCACGTACTCATGCCAATACTCACCGTAATCGGCTGTTCGTCCCCGGCCACCCGCGGCAAGTGCTCGACGCCGCTGCGGATATGCTCGGCGATCACCCAGGCACCCTTGGCATCGGTCAACGGCAACACCACCGCAAACTCTTCACCGCCATAGCGTGCCGCCAAGTCGGCCGGGCGGCGGATGTTGGTACCGATCACTTGGGCCACGTTACGTAGTGCCTCATCGCCGCCATGATGACCATGACGATCGTTGAACGCCTTGAAGTGGTCCACATCGATCATCAGCACCGTGAGCGGCTCGGTCGAGCGTTGGGCGCGGTCCCACTCCAGGCGCAGGCGTTCGTCCAGCACGCGGCGGTTGGCCAGGCCCGTCAACGCATCGGTGGCTGCCAGTTCTGACAGTACCCGTTCAGCGCGCCGCCGCCGTCGCAGTTCCCGGCGTAGCATCCAGGTCAGCCACAACAAACCGGCACAGAGCACTCCGGTTGCACTACTGGTCAGCAGTGCCACGCGACTCCAGGGCGCGAATACGTCCTCGCTGGACAGCGCCACGACCACGATCAGCGGCAGTTCACCGACATTGGTAAAGGTATACAGGCGCTCTTTGCCACTGATGGCAGAGATCGCCTGAAAGCTGCCGCTTCCGTCACGCAGTATTCGCTTGAAGTTGGGCCGGTCACTGAGGTCCTTGTCGATCATGTCGCGTTCGAGCAGCGGCTGCTGGGCCAGGAGAATGCCATTCCTGCTCAGCAGGTTGACGCTGCTGCCGTTGCCGATGGTCAGGGTGTTGAAGAGCTGATCGAAATACGCCAGGCGCATGGTCGCAACCGCCACCCCGGCAAACTCTCCCTTGGGGCCCGACACACGTCGACTGAATGCCATGCGCCAGACCTGGTCGCAGTCGCAACGGACCTTGAACGGCCGACTGATAAACAAGCCGGCGTTGGCGTCCTTGGCATGCACCTGGAAATAATCGCGGCTGGCAAAATTACGCGGCGTGGGCCGCAGCGTGGAGGAGTCGGCGATAACCGTACCGGTGGTGTCCAGCAGCAGGACCTCGCCTTTGAAAGGCGCCGCCGTGGACAAATCAAACTGCACCAGGTGCTGGATATTGGCGGCAACCTGGGACAGGTCTTCGCGTTGCGTGGCCGCAATCAGACCGTTGAGCGCCATGTCATACAGTTCGACGTTACGCAGCACGTCGGCATTGATCAATTGGGCGATGTTGGTGGTAGACCGCTTGGCCGCTTCGAGCGTGCTGGCGTGTTCGCGCATCAACAGCACCGCGACAATGATCACAATCAGGGCGACGCTGAGCCCGCTGCCCAGGATCAGTAACAACTCAGGGTGTGCGGGTGAGGTACGAACAGGGCGTGGACTCATCGGGCAGACTTCAGCGGTGAGGATGCTGGCAGTTTAGTTCTACCCGATGAAAATTAAATACTTGGTTAAAAAGAAAAAATCACCCCTCAGAACACGTTGATCGGATAGTCGACGATCACGCGGTACTCGTCCACATCCCGATCCACCGCCGCGTAGCCATTGCCACCGCGGTTGGTCGCCCATTGCAGGCGCACCGCCAAGTCCTTGGCCTTGCCGCCCTGCACCACGTATTTCACGTCGATGTCGCGTTCCCAGTGCTTGGCATCTTTGCCATCGGCGCTGTACCAGGCGCTGTAGCCACGGCTTTGCGGATCAACCTTGGTCAGGTCGGTCTTGCCGCTGATGTAGGACACCGCCGAGGTCAGGCCCGGCATGCCGAGGCCGACGAAGTCATAGGCGTACTTGAGCTTCCATGAGCGTTCGTTGGGGCCGTTGAAGTCGGAGTACTGCTGGGAGTTGTCCAGGTAGATGCTGTCGCCCTGGGCGATGTAGTCGAATGGCGTGTTGCCGTTGACCCGCTGGTAGGTGGCGGTGACGCTGTGGTTGCCCACGCCCACGGTGAAATGCAGGCTGTAGGTGTTGTTGTCGATGGCGCCGAGCAGCGACTGGCCGGTGTCCTGGGTGTGGTAGTAGTGCAGGCCCGGGTTGAGGCTGACCAGATCATTCAGCGCGTAGGTGTAGTCCAGGTCGTAGTAGTACTGGTTCCAGACGTCCTTGAGTTCGGCGGCGTAGAGGTTGCTGGTCAGCCCGGCGATGCCGCTGAACGATACGCCGGCCCAGTTCAGGTGCTGGCTGTCCGCCGTGTTGGGCAGCGCGCCGTAGCTGGTGCCGATGCGGCGATGGCCGCTCTGGTTGTAGAGCTTGGTGAAACTGGCCTGGCCGCCTTCGAACATCCAGCCGTCGAGACTGTGGTTGGTCAGGCTCACGCCACGGAAGGTCTGCGGCAGCATGCGTGTCGCGCCGCCGGCGATCACCGGGTTATTGAGGAACAGGTCGCCGGCCTTCAGCTCGGTATCGAATGCGCGCATTTTCAAGGTGCCACCCGCGGTGGAGAACGAGCCGGGTGCCTTGCCGTTGCCACTGCCATACGGAAGGATGCTGGAACCATCGGTGCCGCCACCGCCGTCGAGCTTGAGGCCGAGCATGGCATGGGCGTCCAGGCCGAAGCCGACGGTGCCCTGGGTGTAGCCGGATTCGAAGATACCGATGAAACCCTGGCCCCACTCCTTGCTGTCATCGGTGTGAATGTCGCGCCGGTCGCGGTTCATGTAGTAGTTGCGGGTGTTGATAGTGAGGTGGGCGCCTTCGACGAAACCGTCGGCGGGGGTAGTGTCTGCCGCGTGGGCAAGGGGGGGAATCGTTGCGGCTATTGCGAGGAATAACGGGGTGAACGTCAGCGAGTTCTTCACCGGTGGAGCTCCTTTGGTCAATCGGAAACGGCCAGTGTCGTTGGGGGTGCCTGGCCTTTTTTGACGGCAAAAAAAAGCCGCTGAACGTCAGCGGCTTTAAGACAGATTCCCAGTGTAGAGCCCTGGAAATAAGTCGAGGGAAATGCGGGTAAGCGGGAAAGCTGTCTTTGCCGTCGCGCTCATCGATGCGTCAAATTAACGCAGGTGAGCGGTGCGATACAGAGTGTAACAAGATAATGACTGTTGCCCAAATCGCAACAGTCATGGTGCTAGACCGGCAGGCTAATACCAAAGGTATTCCCACCGCCGTCACTGCGCACGAACACATCGCCGCCATGCATCAACGCAATCGCCTTGACGATAGCCAGGCCCAACCCGTGATTGGCCCCGCTGTTGCTGCGCGACGCGTCCACCCGATAAAAGCGTTCGAACAGACGCGGCAGGTGCTCGCTGGCAATCACTTCGCCGGGGTTGGTCACACCAATCGAGACCTGATGCTCCTGCACCTCTATGTTCACTGCGATGACCTGCCCGGGCGCGGTGTGTTGCACCGCATTGCTCAGCAGGTTGATCAGTGCGCGGCGCAGGTGGGCCTTCTCGATCTGCACCACGGCATCCCCGTGGACCTGCACCTGGACCTGGGCGTCTTCGAGAATGAAGTCCAGGTAGTCGAGAGTGGTGGCCACCTCGTCAGCCAGGGAGCTTTCGATCAGCTTGGTAGCCTTGCTGCCCTGGTCGGCGCTGGCGAGGAACAGCATGTCGTTGATGATCGAGCGCAGGCGCTCCAGCTCTTCGAGGTTCGATTGCAGCACTTCGAAATAATGCTCGGCCGAGCGCCCACGGGTCAGCGCCACCTGGGTCTGGCCGATCAGGTTGGTCAGCGGCGAACGCAGTTCATGGGCCACATCGGCGTTGAACGACTCCAGGCGCGAATAGGCTTGCTCGACGCGGTCCAGGGTGGAGTTGAACGAGTTGACGAACTGACTCAACTCCGGCGGCAACGGCGACAGTTGCAGGCGCCCGGAGAGCTTCGGTGGCGCGAGTTTCTGCGCCTCGTCCGAGAGTTTGCCCAGCGGTTTGAGGCCGATGCGCGCCACCCAGAACCCCAGCAACGACGCCAGCACCACCCCTACCAGGGCCAGGCTGATCAATGCCACCAGCAAATGATGCTGGGTGGCGCGGAAGTTCTCGGTGTCGATGGCGATCATGAAGCGCAGCGGCGGGCGCTGGTCCTTGGCCGGGAACTGACTCACCAACACCTTGAACGGGTGCTTGTAGCCCGCCAGGTGCAAGTCGCGCTTGCCTGTGCGCCCTTCGGCGAAGGCGCGGATCTGCGCATCGGGGTTGCCATACTCGTAGTTCGGGTCGCTGCTCACCACCCAGAAGCGGATGCGTTTGTCTTCCTCACCCAGCAGCTTGAGCTTGGCCTTGATCTTCACCCAATGGTCCGGCGTACCGAAGCGGTTCACCGACGATTCGAGCACGCTGTAGCGCGCATCCAGCTCGGCGCCCGGCAGCAGCCCAAGGCTGCGGTCCACCTGTTGATAGAGCGCGCCGCCAATCAACAGGAAGATCAGCAACGCCACCAGGCTGAACATGCCGCTCAGGCGCAAGGCAATGGAGTTAGCCGACATTGCGACTCTCCAGCACATACCCCATGCCCCGGATGGTGTGCAGCAGCTTGGTGTCGAACGGCCCGTCGAGCTTGGCGCGCAGGCGCTTGATCGCGACTTCCACTACATTGGCGTCGCTGTCGAAATTGATGTCCCAGACCATTTCCGCAATCGCCGTCTTGGAAAGGATTTCGCCCTGGCGTCGCGCCAATACGCTGAGCAGCGAGAACTCCTTGGCGGTCAGGTCCAGGCGCTGGCCGTTGCGGCTGGCCTTGCGGCTGATCAGATCGATCCATAGGTCGGCGACGGTGACTTGCACCGGTTCGTGCCCGCCGCTGCGGCGGGTCAGGGCTTGCAGGCGTGCCACCAGTTCCAGGAAGGAAAACGGCTTGCCCAGGTAATCGTCGGCGCCTTCGCGCAGGCCGCGAATGCGGTCTTCCACGCGCTCACGAGCGGTCAGCATGATCACCGGCGTCTGTTTGCGTGCACGCAAGGCGCGCAACACGCCGAAGCCATCGAGGCCGGGCAGCATCACGTCGAGCACGATCACCGCATAGTCGTTCTCCAGCGCCAGGTGCAGACCCTCGACACCTTCGCGGGCGACATCGACCGTATAGCCTTGCTCGGTCAGACCGCGATGCAGGTAGTCCGCGGTTTTCTCTTCATCTTCAATAATCAGGACGCGCATGAGTCTTTTGCTCCAGGGCCGGGCCTCAATCTGTGGTCGCCAACGCAGGGGTTGGTATGGGCCGGTGGAAAAACTTCTCGAGGTACAAGTATATGACCGGCGTGGTGAACAGCGTCAGCGCCTGGCTCACCAGCAAGCCGCCGACCACCGCGATCCCCAGCGGCTGGCGCATTTCCGCACCGGGGCCGGCGCCGAGCATCAGCGGCACCGCGCCGAGCAGGGCGGCGAGGGTGGTCATGATGATCGGCCGGAACCGCGTGACGCAGGCTTCGTAGATCGCTTCTTCAGGCGCCAGCCCGCGCACGCGTTGGGCGTCAAGGGCGAAGTCGATCATCAGGATGCCGTTCTTCTTCACGATACCGATCAATAGCACCAGGCCGATCAAGGCCATGATCGAAAAGTCCTGGCCCATCAGTGACAGCATGATCAGTGCGCCCAACCCGGCGGATGGCAAGGTCGAGATGATCGTCAGCGGGTGCACGAAACTCTCGTACAACACGCCGAGGATGATGTAGACCGCCACCAGCGCCGCCAGGATCAGCCACGGTTGGCTGGCCAGGGAGCTCTGGAACGCCTGGGCCGCGCCCTGGAAGTTGCCGATGATGGTAGTTGGCATGCCGATTTCATTCTTGGCCTGGTTGAGCATGATCACCGCATCGCCCAGCGCCACGCCCGGCGCCAGGTTGAACGACAGGTTGGCGGCCGGGAACATGCCGTCATGGCTGATGGAAAGCGGCCCCACCGTCGGTGGATCGACTTTGGCCAGCGCCGACAGCGGCACCATCTCGTTGGTCAGCGGCGAGCGCAGGTAGAAATAGTTCAGGCTTTCGGCCTTGCCGCGTTGTTGCGTGTCCAGTTCCAGCACCACCTGGTACTGGTTGATTTCGGTCTGGAACTCGTTGATCTGGCGTTGGCCGAAGGCGTCGTACAGCGCCTGGTCCACATCGGTGGCGGTCAGGCCAAAGCGTGCGGCGGCCTGACGGTCGATGCTGATGTGGGTGATGCTGCCGCCCAGTTGCAGGTCGTTGGACAGGTCGCGAAAGGCCGGGTTGGCGCGCAGTTTTTCGGTGAGGCGCTGGGTCCAGGTATTCAGCGTCGCGCCGTCATTACTCTTGAGCACGTATTGGTACTGGGCGCGGCTGGGGCCGGAACTCAAGTTGATGTCCTGACCGGCACGCAGGTACAGCACGATGCCGGGCACCTTGGCCAGTTTCGGGCGGATGCGATCAATGAACTGGCTGGCGGACACATCGCGATCACCGCGATCCTTCAAGGCGATCCAGAAACGCCCGTTGGCAATGGTCTGGTTGCTGCCGGTCACCCCCACTGAATGCGAGAACGCTTGCACCGCCGGGTCGGCCTTGACGATCTCGGCCAGGGCCTTGTGCTTGGCGACCATGTCCGGGTACGACACGTCGGCCGCCGCTTCGCTGGTGCCGAGTACAAAGCCGGTGTCCTGCACCGGGAAGAAACCCTTGGGGATAAACACATAGCCGACCACGGCCAGGGCCAGGGTTATCACAAAGATCGCTGCCATGGTGCGTTGATGGGCCAGGGCGCGGCGCAGGTTGCGCGCATAGCCGGCCAACAGGCGCTCGCTGAAACCTGGTTTGTCGTGGGCGTGATGGGTGGGCGCGCGCATGAACAGCGCGGCGAGGGTCGGCGCCAGGGTCAGTGATACCACCACCGAAATCAGGATGGTCGAGGTGGCTGTCAGCGCGAATTCCTTGAACAGCCGTCCGACCACACCGCCCATGAACAGCAGCGGAATGAATGCCGCCACCAGCGAGAAGCTGATGGACACCACGGTAAAGCCGATTTCACCGGCGCCCTTGATCGCCGCTTCGCGCTTGTCGAGGCCCGCCTCCAGATGACGGTGAATGTTCTCCACCACCACGATCGCATCGTCCACCACAAAGCCCACGGCAATCACGATTGCCACCAGTGTGAGGTTGTTCAGGCTGAAGCCCATCAGGTACATCAGCGCAAAACTGGCGACCAGCGACACGCCCAGCACACTGGACACAATCAGCGTCGCCGACAACTGGCGCAGGAACAGCGCCATCACCGCCACCACCAGCAGGATGGCGATCAGCAAGGTGACTTCCACTTCGTGCAAGGAGGCGCGGATGGTCTTGGTGCGGTCGGTCAACACGCTGACCTGCACCGACGCCGGCAGCATGGCTTGCAGGCGCGGCAGCTCGGCCTGGATACGGTCGACGGTCTCGACGATGTTTGCGCCCGGCTGGCGCGAAATCACCAGGTTGACCCCAGGCGTGTCGCCGGACCAGGCCTGCACGTAGGCGTTTTCCGAGCCATTGATGACTTTGGCGATATCGCGCAGTTGAACCGGTGCGCCGTCCTTGTAGGACACGATCAACTGCGCGTAGTCCTCCGGGTGGAACAACTGGTCGTTGGTCGACAGGGTCGACACGCTGTTCTCGCCGTAGATCGCGCCCTTGGCCAGGTTGAGGCTCGATTGCTGGATAGCCAGGCGGATATCGGCGAGGGTCAGGCCGATGGCGGCGAGTTTGTCCGGCGACGCCTGCACGCGGATCGCCGGGCGTTGCTGGCCGGTGATGTTGATCTGGCCAACGCCGTCAATCTGGCTGATCTGTCGGGCCAACAGGGTTTCCACGTAGTCGCTCAGCTCGGTGCTGGGCATGCTGTTGGAACTGACGCTGAGGATCAGTACCGGGCTGTCCGCCGGGTTGACCTTTTTCCATGTCGGCAGGCTCGGCATATCGCTGGGCAGCTTGCCGGACGCGGTGTTGATCGCCGCCTGCACTTCCTGGGCGGCGGTGTCGATGCTCTTGTCCAGGGTGAATTGCAGGGTCAGCAGGCTGGAGCCCAAGGCACTGCTGGAGGTCATCTGGGTCATGCCGGGGATGGCGCTGAATTGCACCTCCAATGGCGTGGCCACGGACGAGGCCATGGTGTCCGGGCTGGCGCCGGGCAGGGTGGCGGTCACCTGGATGGTCGGAAACTCCGCTTCAGGCAGTGGGGCGATGGCCAGGCGCGGGAAGGCAATCAGCCCGAGCAGCACCAGGGCGAAGGTCAGCAGCAGGGTGGCGACCGGGTGGTCGACACACCAGGCTGACGGCGAACGGCTCATGGCTGCACCTTGGCATCGACGGTCTGGATGACCTGCGGCGGGTCCTTGAGTACCTCAACCTGCGCGCCGGCCTTGAGCCGCGACTGGCCGTCACTGACCAGCACATCCCCGGCCTGCACGCCCTTGATGATATTGAGGTCGCTGTCCTGGTACGTCACCTGCACCGGCACCACCTCGACCTTGTCGCCGTTGACCCGGTACACGAAGTGCGAATCCAGGCCGCGCTGCACCACGGTCGGTGGAACGACCAAGGCGTTTTTGTCGAGGGCGGTCTGGATCTTGATGGTCACCAGTTGCCCCGGCCACAGGCGCTGTGAAGCGTTGTTGAACTCGGCCTTGGCGCGCAGGGTGCCGGTGGTGGAGCTGATCTGGTTGTCGATCAGGCTCAAATGGCCTTCGCCGAGCAAATCGCCGGTCTGGCCGTCGGTATCGGCGCCCAGGTAGGCGTCGACGCTGGCCGGGGTGGGCGCCGCGATCAGGCCTTGCAGGGTGGGCAACATCTGTTGCGGCAGGGAGAACTCGACGGCAATCGGGTCGATCTGGGTCACGGAAAACAGGCCCTGGGTATCGGCTGTGCGCAGGAAGTTGCCTTCATCCACGGTGCGAATACCCACGCGGCCGCTGACCGGTGAGCGAATCTGGGTGTAGGAAAGTTGCACCTGGGCCGAATCGATGGCGGCCTGGTTGCCCTGGGCGGTGGCCTTGAGCTGGTTGACCAATGCTTGTTGCTGGTCATAGGTCTGCTTGGACACGCCGTCATCGACGCTCAATGCCTTGTAGCGCTTGAGGTTGACCAGCGCCACCTGCAACTGCGCCTGGCTTTCGCCCAGTTGCGCCTTGGCCTGGTCGAGGTTGGCGCGGATCGAGCGGTCATCGATGGTCGCCAGCAGGTCGCCGGCCTTGACCCGTTGGCCTTCCTTGACCAGCAATTTAGTGAGGATGCCGTCCACCTGCGGGCGAATCACCACGCTGTGCAGTGACAGCACCGAACCGATCCCGCTGACAAAACGCGGAACATCCTGTTGCGCCACGCTCACCACCCGCACCGGAATCGCCGTGGGCGCCGCCAGTCTGGCTTTGGCTGGACGGGTCAAGGTCCAGGCTGCAACAGCCAACACTACGAGGACAGCCACGATCAGGGCGGTTTTGCGTTGAATGTGCATGGGGTGAGGCGCCAGGGCAAAGGATTGGAAGTGTGTGAGGCCTTTATAGCCTGCCAACCCGGTCAGCAAGGTGACTGCTAACTGACGGCGCTGTCAGTAAAGGCAGACCATTCGTACAGGTGGTGGTTAAAGATCCGAGGCGGGCAGGTATACTGCGCGCCAGCGTGGCCCGCAAGCCGGCCCCGCGTCATTTCTTGCACGCTCCGGAGCTTCCATGACTTCCCCGACACAACCCCCTGTTGAAGCGGCCGACCTCGTCGATCCGGCCAGCGCCGAAGGCGTTGAAAAAGCCGAGATCCCGGCGTTCAAATTCCCCTTCAAGCCGGGTGAGCTGGTCGGGGCCAAGAATGCCGCCCAGCCCTGGTACAAGAACGGTGCCAAGAATGGCCACACCAAGACCCCGGGCATGGCGCCACCGGGCACCCGCCGTTCCATGGGTAAACGTTAAGATTAATCCACTGTAATATTTGCGGGATGTTGCCTACAGCTCCAGTCGCTATTTCTTCTTGTAGGCCCGCGACCATTTCTTGAAAGCTTGCACAGCTTCCGCTGCACCCCTGGTTTTTCCACAGGGAGCAGCGGAGGGCGCTCTTTCCGGAAAAGGACGTTTCCTGTGGCCCTGATACACCTCTGTGTAGCGTTTGTCCTGTTGCTTGCGGTGGATGCCGTTGCAGGCCTTGATCAACCTCGACGCGAAATCCGCTTCGCCGTTGCCGCACAATTTCCCCCCTTCCAGAGCCGCAACCCGCAAGGGCAGTTGGTCGGCTTGAATATCGAGTTGGGCAACGCCCTTTGCCAGCAGTTGAATGTTCGCTGTACCTGGGTCGACCAGGTGCTGGTCGAAAACTTCGGACGTCTTGAAGCGCGGCAATTCGATGCAATCATGGGCATTGCCCCTACACCCCTGCGCCGGCGTTGGGTCAGTTTCACCGACAACCTCTACCCCTTTACCACGCGCCTTGTCGCCCGTCGAAGCTCGGGCCTGATGCCGACACCAAGGTCGCTCAAGGGCAAGCGAGTGGGCGTATTGCTGGGCAGTAATCGCGAAGCCTTTGTTCGTTCGCAATGGGCGCGCGAAGGCGTGATTATCAAGAGTTTCTGGCTCAACGACGAGCTGGTCCGCAGCCTGGTGGCAGGCGATATCGATGCGACCCTGCAGGGCACTGTGGAAATTCGCGAGGCCCTGCTCGACACGGCTGCCGGCCAGGATTTCGACTTTCTGGGGCCCGCCGTTTGTGCTGAGCTGTTAGGCAATGGTGTTGCGATTGCGCTGCGCAATACCGACACGGCGCTGCGTGTCGAGCTGAATCGTGCGCTTGAACAGCTCAAGCACAATGGCGAATACCAGCGGATCGTCGCGCCTTATCATCTGGACCGGCCGTGATGGCTAATTAATTGCGCGGAACATGAGCTGGATCAGTATTTGCCCCCTCGGTGCGCTTAGAGTCGACGCCCTGCCGACTCCCCCAACAATCACGAGCGCGCTTCTCCATGAAGATCAATCTGCCGGTCACCGGTCGGAATGTGGACTTTGCCCCCGACGCCAACATCCTTTCGACCACCGACCTGACCAGCGCGATTACCTACGCCAACCAGGACTTCATTGATATCAGCGGCTACAGCCGTGACGAACTGTTGGGTGCGCCGCACAACGTCCTGCGGCATCCGGACATGCCGGCCGAGGCATTCGCCCATATGTGGCAAACCCTCAAGAGTGGCCGGTCGTGGATGGGCATGGTGAAAAACCGCTGCAAAAACGGTGACCACTATTGGGTCAGCGCGTATGCCACGCCGGTGACCCGAGAGGGCGCGACCGTGGAGTATCAATCGGTGCGTATCAAGCCGGATGCGCGCATGATCGCGGTGGCGGAGCGGATGTATGCGCGCTTGCGAGCGGGCAAGCGGCTGTCCTGGCCGGTCGTTGGCATGGGCGTGAAACTGTCGGCATGGGTCATCGCCACTTGCGCGGTGACCTGGGTCTTGGGCTTGGGCCTGACGGGTTACGCGCTGGTCTGGCAGTTACTGGCGTTGGTGGCGGGGTGTGCGTTGGGGGCGGCTGGCGTGCGGCTGATGTTGCGGCCCTTGGCTGAACTGCAAAAGCGCGCGCGCCGGGTGGCCGACAACCCGCTGAGCCAGGCGATCTACACCGGGCGCCGCGACGAGTGCGGGCAGATCGAGTTCGCCCTGCACATGCTCGAAGCCCAGGTCGGCGCAGTGGTAGGGCGTATAGACGATGCCTCCCAGCGCCTCTCCGGCCACGCTGCACGGTTGGTGCAGCACCTCGACAACAGTCACGCCAGCAGCCTGGGCCAGCAGACCCGGACCGACCAGGTGGCGGCAGCCATTCACCAGATGGCCGCCAGCGTGGCCGAAATGGCCAACCATGCCCTGCAGGCGTCCAAGGCGGCCGACCAGGCCGGCAACGAAACCCGTGAAGGTCACCTGCGTGTGGATGAAAGTCGTGATGCGGTGTTGCGCTTGTCCCAGGAGCTGGCGCGGGCCACGGAGGTTATCCACCAGTTGGAAAACCACAGCGGTGAAATCAGCAGCGTGCTGGAAGTGATCCGCACGATTGCCGAGCAGACCAACCTGCTGGCCCTGAACGCGGCTATCGAAGCGGCGCGGGCCGGTGAGCAGGGGCGCGGGTTCGCGGTGGTGGCCGATGAAGTGCGCGGCCTGGCCCAGCGCACTCAGCAATCGACCGATGAAATCCAGCGCATGATCAGCACCCTGCAAGGCGGCGCACGGGACGCGGTGCAGGCCATGGCGCACAGTGGCGAGCATGTCGACGCCAGCGTCAAACAGGCGCAGCGGGCCGCCGCCGCACTGGATGGCATCAGCCAGCGCGTCACGCAAATCACCGCCATGAGCCAGCAGATTGCGACCGCCGTGGAGGAGCAGAGCACGGTGAGCGAGGACATCAATCGCAACATCGTCGGCATCCGTGATGCCGGGGAGGCCACCGTCAGTGCTGGGCAGCAGAGCCAGCTCAGTTCAAGCGATGTGGCCGCACTGGCGGAGGATCTACGGCAGTTGGCGCGGGAGTTCTGGTCTAGGCCGCGCGTAACGAGATAAACGCATAGTTGGCCGGCACTTCGGTGGCAATCTGCGCCCCGGCATCCAGCACTTGCTCGGCGATGTCCATCCCCGACACATGGAACACCCATTCATTGGCCACGGACGGCTGACCCACCGCCAACTCGATCGCTTGGGCAAACGCGCCCATGTCCGGCAGGTAAGCGGTAAACCCATCCCCCTTGAGCGCTGTAGTGCGAATGCCGAGCAAGGCGCACACCGCTTCTTTGGTCTGCACATCATCACGGTCGGCCTGACGTGAGCGCTGGATCAACTGCGCCAGTTCAGGGTCCATCAGCTGGCCGCCCACGATCAGTTCCGGCCCCTGTTCCCAGGACTCCGGTGGGCAATCCTTGGCGGCGGGGTTCAACGGGATATGCGGATTGATCTCCATCGGGTAGATGCGGCACACCAGCGGGCGACGCTCATAGATACGGCAGCGGTTGTCCTCGTCAAGATTCCGGCAGGGGCCGGCGTTGTAGGCGGCAAAGGTGATTGCTACAAACGCCTCGGTGTTGCCGCTGGGCACGACCACCGAACGGCGTTCGGCATGTTCGCGTTGTTGCAGGGGCAGGCCCAGGCCATTACCGAGGAAACCTTCCACCAGGACGATGACGCTGCCGCCGTCGGCCGCCCACTGGCGGGCTTCTTCGAGGGTCAGGGGGACGTGATGATCGGAGCAGCATTTGCCGCAACCTACGCAGGAAAATTGAGTGTTCATGGCAGATCTGTCACCAGGCTAGGTCAGAGGGCACGCAAGAACGGTGACGGGTTTTTACCTCTGTTCACCGTTTTGTCTCTGTGGAAGCAAGTTGCACGCCAGTGCCTGTCAGTCCTCTGTCACTACATCGCGTAGGACAAATCTCATGCCTGCGCTCTCATACAACTGCCGAGCGCGCAGGTTGCTTTCCAATACCTTGAGGTCCACATAGGGCTCGCCGCGCTGCTTGAACACCTGGAAGCTGTGCAGCAACAAGGCGCGGCCCAGCCCCTGGCCCTGGGCGCAAGGGTGAACGGAGAGGTTCTTGATGAATGCGCTGGTCCAGCATTGCGCGACGGCGAGAATGCCTTCGTGGTTGCTCGCCACCAGGCACAGAGTGGGGTCGAACTCGGCGTCGGTGGTGAATTGGCGCTGCCAGGTTTCCAGGTGGGGAACGCGGCCGCCGCCCTGGTCCTGGGTCATGCGCAATACCGCATGAATCGCTGGTGCAAGCTCGTCACGATAATGATCCAACTGTGTATCCGCGGGCCACAGCGGGGCAGGCAGGCTGCCGGCGAGGTCGCGGCGCAGCAGTTGGAAGTATTCGCTCACAGGCCTTTTTGCGCCACGGTTTGAGCGGCCACTACCAGGCACTTGGTCAACTCGGGCGAAGAGAACTTGGTGAGCACCGCATCGGCGCCGGCCAGCCGGGCTTTTTCGCTGTTCATCGCGCTGTCCAGGGAGGTGTGCAGCAAGATATAGAGGTGCTGGAAGTCCGGGGTTTCGCGCAGGGTGCGGGTGAGGGCGTAGCCGTCCATTTCCGACATCTCGATGTCCGACACCACCACATTGATCTGCTCAACTGTGCCTTGCAGCTCCAGCAGCACATCGATGGCTTCCTTGGCGCTGCGTGCGGTATGGCAAGTGAGGCCGAGGTTGCGCAGGGTGTGTACCGATTGCTGCAGCGCGACCTGGCTGTCGTCCACCACCAGGATGCGCGCATTGCCCAGCACTTCGGCCTCTTCCATGGTCAAGTCGGTGGGCGCCGCTTCGATTGGCGCCGGTGCGATGCCATGGATGACTTTTTCGATATCCAGCACCTGCACCAGGCCGCCTTCCACCTGGGTCACCCCGGTGATAAACGCACGGTTACCGCCGGAGCCGTAGGGCGGCGGACGGATGTCGGTGGTCAGGCAATGCACGATCTTGCTCACCGCCTGCACATGCAACCCCTGTTTGGAGCGGCTCACGTCGGTGACGATCAGGCAGCCACCGTCCGGGTCTGCCAGGGGCATTTCGCCGAGGGCGCGGCTCAGGTCGATCACCGCCAGCGAGTTGCCGCGCAGAGTGGCGATGCCTTTCACATGCGGGTGGGACTCCGGCAGCTTGGTCAGCGGCGGGCACGGGATGATTTCGCTGACTTTCAGCAGGTTGATCGCCATCAGCTTGCCGCTGCGCAAGGTAAAGAGCAGAAGCGAGAGTGAGTCTGCGCGGGCTTTGGTGGTGGGCATAAAAACCTTCTGTGGATCAGGGATGACGATCTATGGAAGGTTATCGACTTGAGCGGCCCATGCTTTAGGGGCATGGGCCGCTAAAATCATTCCTTCCACACCTGCGGGTTCACCAGGTCCTGCGGACGCTGGCCCAGCAGGGCGCTGCGCAGGTTGTCCAGGGCACGGTTGGCCATGGCTTCGCGGGTTTCATGGGTGGCCGAGCCGATGTGCGGCAGCGTCACGGCATTGCTCAGTTGGAACAGCGGCGATTCGGCCAGTGGCTCTTGCTCATACACATCCAGGCCGGCGCCACGGATACGCTGGCTTTGCAGGGCTTCGATCAGCGCCGGTTCGTCTACCACCGGGCCGCGGGAAATATTGATCAGGATCGCGCTGGACTTCATCAGCCCCAACTCGCGGGTGCTGATCAGGTGCCGGGTCTTGTCGCTCAACGGCACCACCAGGCACACGAAATCCGCCTCGGCCAGCAGCGCGTCCAGGCTGCGCAACTGTGCGCCCAACTCCTGCTCCAGCACCGGCTTGCGGCTGTTGCCGCTGTACAGGATCGGCATGTTGAAGCCCAGGCGTCCACGCCGGGCCACGGCCGCGCCGATATTGCCCATGCCGACGATGCCCAGGGTCTTGCCGTGCACATCGCAACCGAACAACGGCGCACCGACACTGGCTTTCCACTGGCCGGCCTTGGTCCAGGCGTCCAGCTCGGCCACCCGGCGAGCGCTGCTCATCAGCAGGGCGAAGGCCAGGTCGGCGGTGCTTTCGGTGAGTACATCCGGGGTGTTGGTGAGCATGATTCCGCGCTCGTTGAAGTACGCCACGTCGTAGTTGTCGTAACCCACCGACACGCTGGACACCACTTCCAGCTTGCTTGCGCCTTGCAACTGCTCGCGCCCCAGCTTGCGGCCCACACCGATCAGGCCGTGGGCGTGGGGCAGGGCTTCATTGAATTGAGCGTTGATGTCACCCAGCTTGGGGTTGGGCGCGATCACCTCGAAATCCTGTTGCAGGCGTTCGATCATTGCCGGGGTGACGCGGCTGAAGGCGAGGACAGTCTTTTTCATTGCAGGCGGGCTCATCGACTACGGGAGAATGCCAAGCACGCTAACATTCCTGCCGACAGTTGTCAGGACGTCACATGTATCCAAGTGAGCACCGGACCAAGTGTGGGAGGGGGCTTGCCCCCGATGGCAGTGGACCGGTCAACACATCTGGTGACTGACGCACCGCTATCGGGAGCAAGCTCCCTCCCACATTTGATCTATATCACCTGGGAGAGATCAGTTCGCCAGGCGCGCACCGCTGAGGCTGCCACTCAATTCATACGCCACCAGTTCCGCCTGGTGCGCCGCCAGAATCTCCGGCAGCGAGCCGCGCAGGTATTCCACCCAGGTCTTGATTTTCGCATCCAGGTATTGGCGCGAGGGATAGATGGCGTACAGGTTCAATTCCTGGGAACGGTAGTTGGGCATGACCCGCACCAGGGTGCCGTTGCGCAGGCCCTCGATGGCCGCGTACACCGGCAACAGACCAATGCCCATGCCGCTGGTGATCGCGGTTTTCATCGCGTCGGCCGAATTCACCAGGAACGGCGAGGTATTGATCGCCACGCTTTCCTGGCCTTCGGGGCCGTTGAAGGTCCACTTGTCGAGCTGGATCACCGGGCTGACCAGGTGTAGGCAGGCATGGTTGAGCAAATCCTGTGGGCGCTGTGCGCAACCTTTAGTCTTGACGTAATCCAGTACGGCGATAGCGAGCGATGGTGTCGATGACGAAATGCTGGCCGATGCAATTGGAGGACGTGTTGGCGTGCCAGTCGAGCAAGCGCTGGAATTTGAAAGATCAGGGCGCATCCAAAAGGCAGCGCCCCTTCTCCGCGGTGCTCTCGCCAAGCCATGATTGTCTTGCGACCACCATGCCCGGATTTTAGAGGGCGCTCTCAAGGGGCGACTCTTAAGTCGGGAGTTTGATGCGCGTGAGTTGATCTGTATCTGCCAGGTACAGCGTTGATTGGTCTGGCAACAAGGCAAGTCCATAGGGTTTGGAAAAGCCGCCGGCTTTTCCAATGACTCGATTTGACTGCGCATCGATAACGACCAGTTTGCCTTCACCCGGGTCAGAGGCGTACACCTTTTTACCGTCTGAGCTCACGATCACGGTATACAGGTTCTTGAAGCAGGAAACTTCTGTAATAAGACTGAGCGTTAGAGTGTTTATGACGGTTAATGAGGCCGACAGGAAGTTGGCAACATATAATGTCGATCCGTCTGGGCTGAGAGCAAGACCATTAGGTTGCGAAAATCCATGTTCAAGGGTATGAGCAATAGCGTTTGTGGCTAAGTCAACCACTGACACCGTGTTAGCGCCTAGGTTTGCTACAAATGCACGGGCACCGCTCGGTTCGATTGCAATCCCTCTGGAACGTTTGAAGCCTGGAATCGTATGGTGGAGCGTGTAGTCACTGGTTTTAAAGATGTACACATTGTGGTTATCGAAGTTAGTGGCGTACAGGTATTTCCCATCAGGCGTCACTGCTGAGTCAAACGTCGGATTTGTAGTGATTTTCTTGATAATGGAGTGAGTCGGCACGTCTACAAGATGTAGCCCTGATTCGCCGCAGACGTAAGCCAACTCGCCTGAGCGATTAAAGGTGATCATGCGTGTATTTCCCGTTGGAAGGTTGGCGACAACCCCTTGAGTGTCGGTATTGATAATATCCAGCCCGCCTTTATACCACTTTCCGACAAATAACCATTTGTTGTCAGGAGAGGCGGTTACCTCCCAGGGTGAGCCGACCAATCGAATTTTCTGAGTGACCTTGTATGCTTGTTTGCTTAACACCTCTTGTGTCGGAAATGGCAGGCTGGTGCTTTCATCGATTTGATTATCGAAATTTGCTTTACACGTAATCTGCAGCAATTTTCCCTCGGACAGTGTGCTCAGGTACGCAGGAGGTACATAGCACTCAATGAACTTTTGGTCTTTTTCTTGGGGTGTCAAAGGTGTTCCATAGCGCAGCCAGTACAGTGCTTGACCTTGTTCATGTAGATTAACCCAGATGGGTTGACCGACAAATGCAAACGGCCAGATCTTGACATGTACGGTTGCTCCACAACTGCCGGCGCTTGGATCAAAAACGCCCTCCTCGGACCCAACAAGATTTGGGCTGGGTAAGTCGGTAAGAGGCAGAATAGTCAAGTCAAAGTCGGTGGAGTTCCATTTTTTCCCGTCTCGATGAACGATGTATCGAACGGCGACCATATTGTCGAAGTTGGCGCGGACAGCAGAGGGAGGAACGTGAACCTCCAAAATACCAGTGTCGTTGCCGTTTATGCAGTCAAGGTCTGGCGATCCTATTTCATCGTTTGTGCCTATCCACTCGGCACATATAAGATCTGTCGGGAGCATCTCGTACGCTATGCGTATGGTGGCTCCCTGCTGCGCATGAAGAGGATTCAAGAACTTTCCACTGGCTTGACGTACTGAAGGTGGATTCAGTTTCAGGTCAGGATTACCCAGACGCAGATTGTTGGTGTTTCTATGAAATTCTTGCCCATTCGCGGGTAGTGCTGAGGTAGAGGGGTCCAACGGGGGCAGCGCTTCAGCGTTGCTATAGATCACTTTTGCGGCGCCCGTGACAGATGAATAATCACTGTTGTCAATGAGCCAATTTCGAGAGACTTCGAAGTCTAAAGAACCCTTCTCAATATCTTTATCGGTTAACGTGTAGTTCTCAAAAACACAGTACAACCTTTTTGGGTTCAAATGTTCTTCGCCGACGTACTCTAGCCAGAGTCTATTTCCCGCCTCGATGAAAGGGGGTAGCTTCAACGTTCCTCTGGCATTGCCCCAGAATCTGCGCATGTCCAACCAAGGTGAACCGTCCTGTTGCACAACATCAAGTAGTTCGGGCCGGGGCATATCCGTCAAGCTGATGACTTCGACTGTCAGATCAAGTGTCCCCTCCTGCACAGGCTGCCCCTGCAATGTAATGGTGCAAATAATATGCACCGTCAAGCCGATACTGAAGCCAATGACTGAGGGCGGGATGAAAATGGCTACCTGACCGCTATCGCTGCCTTGAGCGGTAAAGTCGTAGCGCCCTTCACCGTCGATGACGATCCACTGCAAGGTGATGAGGTGCTCGGGTGTCATGGGGTACGTGACAACGGCGTTGGTACCTTGTTGCACCAGCATGGGAGGTAGAGTGTTGTTGGTGGTTGCCCGTTCTATCACCAGCAGGGGTAGCAGGTTGTTGGAGGACTGTGTAGGCATGGGTTGGCTCCATTCAGTAATTAGCAACATCAGCTTGATAGCTGACGTTGAACACTAAATATCGCTGTCTGTCAGGTGTGCCTACTGTGAAAGTTAACAGTTCCGATCGGTGGAGTGGCGTTATCAGAGGGCATGTTATCAAGGGAGAATTGATAAGAGCGTCTGCTCAGGTTTGTGATCGGAACGGGGGGCTTGCCCCCGAGAGCGGTGTTTCAGTCACTATGATGTGCTGACTGACGCACCGCTATCGGGTTCAAGCCCCCTCCCACATTTGATCTATATCACCTGGGAGAGATCAGTTCGCCAGGCGCGCACCGCTGAGGCTGCCACTCAATTCATACGCCACCAGTTCCGCCTGGTGCGCCGCCAGAATCTCCGGCAGCGAGCCGCGCAGGTATTCCACCCAGGTCTTGATTTTCGCATCCAGGTATTGGCGCGAGGGATAGATGGCGTACAGGTTCAACTCCTGGGAACGGTAGTTGGGCATGACCCGCACCAGGGTGCCGTTGCGCAGGCCCTCGATGGCCGCGTACACCGGCAACAGACCAATGCCCATGCCGCTGGTGATCGCGGTTTTCATCGCGTCGGCCGAGTTCACCAGGAACGGCGAGGTATTGATTGCCACGCTTTCCTGGCCTTCGGGGCCGTTGAAGGTCCACTTGTCGAGCTGGATCACCGGGCTGACCAGGCGCAGGCAGGCATGGTTGAGCAGGTCATTGGGGCGATGGGCGCAGCCCTTGGCCTTGACGTAATCCGGCGAGGCACAGGCGATGCTGTAGGTGATGCCCAGGCGCTGGGACACGAAGCCCGAGTCCGGCAGTTCGCTGGCCAGCACGATGGACACGTCATAGCCTTCGTCGAGCAGGTCCGGCACACGGTTGGCCAGGGTCAGGTCGAAGGTCACGTCCGGATGGGTGCGGCGATAGCGAGCGATGGCGTCGATGACGAAATGCTGGCCGATGCCGGTCATGGTGTGCACTTTCAATTGCCCGGCGGGGCGCGCATGGGCGTCACTGGCCTCGGCTTCGGCTTCTTCGACATAGGCCAGGATCTGTTCGCAGCGCAACAGGTAACGTTTACCCGCCTCGGTCAGTGCAATGCGCCGAGTGGTGCGGTTCAACAAGCGGGTTTGCAGATGGGCCTCAAGGTTGGAGACCGCGCGCGACACATTGGCAGTGGTGGTATCCAGTTGCACGGCGGCGGCGGTGAAGCTGCCGGCTTCGGCCACGCAACTGAAGGCGCGCATGTTTTGCAAAGTGTCCATGGAGTGTTCTCAAGGGAGATGCCAAATTGTGACATGAAGTTGCGCGCAGGTGTGTATCCGCTGGGCGCTGTCCCCTCCCGACATGGGTGGCGAAGAGTCAGGACAACGTCCAGGCCTCACTGACTTTCGCCCTATAGTGCGGCATGTATTCCTGTAGCAAGTGATTGAATGCCGCCTGCGCGCGGGCGCGGTTTTCACCGGTAGGCACGTCGAGGGCGGCGTGGGCGCGCTGTATCAGGGTTTCGGCGGCCCGGGCGAGTACCGGGCTGATGCGTTTGAGTGCGTCAATCTCCGCGGTCAGCGACGTACCGTGGGCCTGCCGGCCCAGGGTGTCGAGCAATGCATGAAAGTCATCGGCGTGCCGCTCTACGTAATCGTCCCAGCCCGGCTTCTCATCGGGGTTTTCCAGGTAGCGGAGGGCGATTGGCAGCAGATGATCCAGTGAGTCGCTGCCTAACCGGTCTTTGTGCAAGGTTTGCCGGGTGCGCAACGACTGCGCCTCGATGCCGCTGAACTGTTCAACCTGTTGCGGCAGTACCAGATTGCGGTCTTTGTCCTCCGTATGACGGGTATAGAGCACCACCGGTTGGCCGTGCTTTATCTTTACCAGCACTTGGGTGGACCACGGTCTGGCGGGATCAGGCAGCGATTCGCTGATCGAGCGGACCAGGTGTCCCCAGCCGAATGTCTGCTCGCCAATGGTATCAAGTGCTTGGTCCAGCATTTCCTTGACGACTTGCCGGGATTCTGAAGGGGCAATATCGATTGTCAGGTAATCACCGCTCAGGTGCGGGTCATCGAGCTTGCGTTGGCTGACTTCAATGGTCACGCCTTTGCCCGCCCCGCCCTGTGACGAGGCCGCTACCCCGGCAGAGAAACTCTGTATCTGGGCGATGGCGGTCAGCTTGTAGACTTTCAGCGCATCGGGGCGCAGCTGAGCAGGGTGACGCTGGATCAGCGTGTACATTTCATTCTCCAGCGGCCTATCGATGCGCGACTGTGCCTTGAGCAGCACATAGCGCTCCAGCAATGATTGGGCCTGTTTGTTGCTGGCGTGGCGGGTGGCGTTCAGCTCGGACGCTGGCACGGGTGTGCAGACCTGCCGGGTGAATTGTTTGCTGGTGGCGTCTATGTGGTTTTTCATGTCGGCCAACAGTGCCAGAGGGTCGTCGTTGTAGTGCTTGTGCGAGGCCAGGCGACGATGCGCCAACTCCGGCGCTGTTTCATACAGGCTCAGGATATCCAGGGTGATGTGTCGGTGAGTGCGTTGCAGGGTTGGCTTTATCGTGGTTTTCACCTGCAGAGCACTGAAGACATTCACCGTCGACTTGTTATGGGCCGTCAACGCGAAGCCGCGTTCGGTGATCACCGGTTGGGACGTGTTTCTCACGCTGGGCAGCTCAACATCGGTCAGGCCTGCGTCGGCCAATGCCGCCCTGACATAGGGTTGGCTCAGCGCTGAGTAGGCCAAGTGTTTCTGCAGGTTGTAGCTATCACGCAACAAGCTGGGCAGGTTCTTCGCAGTGCGACGGATACTCTCGCTTAGCGAGGTGCGAACGGAATGGCTGCGCGCATCGGCGTACTGTTCCAGGTTTTCGTATTCGCGAGCCGAAACATAGCCGATACCGAGTTGGCTGTGGGTCTGGAACTGCTTCTCGATCGATGACTTCAACTGTGCCTGCAGGCTGATGGTGCGCGTGCTTCTGATGCGCTGGTCGGCGCAGACCTTCAGGCGGGAGTCGGCTGCCAGCTGCGGCCCGGCACGCGTCTGTTGCGTTGGTTCCAATGCAACGTTGTAGCCGATATGACGGTGGTTGCTGCGTTCGCCGCCATTGCGGACATAGGCGAGTGCCGGTAATAACTTTTGCGTCAGGCGCAGATGTTTGCCAGCACTGACGGCTGCCCGGAACTGCCATTTGAGGGCGCGACACAGTGCATAGTCGGCCTCGATGTCCGGGTCCCTGGAGGTGCGGTGCCGGCGAAGCAGGTGTTCGGCCTTTTTGAAAAACGCGTAAAAGTCCGGTAATGCCTCTACCGACACCTCAAGGCTCGGCTCTCGGCTGGACAGCTTGTGGTGAAGCGCCTCTATTGACGCTCGATCGCGATGATAGTCTGCGAGCGGGACCAGCTTTTCCAGGACTCTGTCCGCAATCCAGCACACATCACGCTCCAGGGGGCGCATACCGGGTTGCAGTGGTGCTGGCGAGAGGTGTAGCTGCCTGCGCAGAACGTCAGCGGTCTGTTGTGCAGGGGCGGATATGGCTGCTTCGAAAGGGCGTGCGTTGAGGACTGAAAACATTCGGGCACTCCAGAGGGTGGAATGCTCGTTAGTGTGCTTGCTGGCAGCGCACCGCGCTGTAGGGAGAATGTCCCTGTGCCGGGATAAATAGCCCTACATCCTTGGCGCCAGCTCGGATTATCGCCTGAACGGTAACAAAGATTCACAGGAATGCCAGCTTATCGTCCGCCAAGCCGCCGCCTAGAATTGCGCCACCTCTCCCCGCAACACCCTCTCAGGAATTCACAGCAGTGCCGCGTCGCATCAGCAGAGAGCTCAAGACTCTCAGTGTTTGGGCTTTATCGTTCGCAATCAGCGGCTGCATCGGAACCGGAGGAGTAGCCCCTCAAGGCCAGTCCCTCAACGCCAATAACCTGGCTACCGACGACGCCATCCAGAGCGCCGCGCAAGACGCCCACTGGCCCACCGCACACTGGTGGCAAGCCTACGGCGATCCCCAACTGAACCGCTGGGTCGCCCTCGCTACCGAAAACAGCCCAAGCATGGCCATGGCCGCTGCACGGGTGCGTGAAGCACGGGCGATGGCCGGGGTTGCCGAGTCGGCCGAGTCGTTGCAGATCAATAGCGACACGACCCTCAAGCGTCACAACTGGCCGAAGGATCAGTTCTATGGTCCCGGTGAGCTGAGCGGTGCCAACACCTGGGACAACAATGCGTCCCTGGGCCTGAGCTACGCCCTCGACCTGTGGGGCCGTGAAAGCAATGCCAGCGAACGTGCCGTCGACTTGGCCCACATGAGCGCCGCCGAGGCGCGCCAGGCTCAGCTCGAATTGCAGAACAACGTGGTGCGCGCCTATATCCAGCTGTCGTTGCAGTACGCCAACCGCGATATCGTCGCGGCCACGCTGGCACAACAGCAGCAGATTCTCGACCTGGCCAACAAACGCCTGGACGCGGGGATCGGCACCCACTTCGACGTCAGCCAGGCCGAAACCCCGCTTCCTGAAACCCATCGTCAACTGGATGCCCTGGACGAAGACATCGCCCTGAGCCGCAACCAGCTGGCGGCTCTGGCAGGCAAAGGTCCAGGGGCGGGTGCGCAACTGCAGCGCCCGAGCCTGTCCCTCGCCGCACCCTTGAAGTTGCCATCGAGCCTGCCGGCGCAGTTGCTCGGCCAGCGTCCGGATGTGGTCGCCAGTCGTTGGCAGGTCGCGGCCCAGGCCCGTGGCATCGACGTGGCCCACGCCGGTTTTTATCCCAACGTGGACCTGGTCGGCAGCCTCGGCTACATGGCCACCGGTGGCGGCATGCTGGAGTTCCTGGCGGGCAAGAAATTCAACTACAACGTCGGTCCGGCGATCACCTTGCCAATCTTCGACGGCGGGCGCCTGCGTGCGCAATTGGGTGAAGCCAGCGCCGGTTATGACATCGCGGTCGCCAAGTACAACCAGACGCTGGTCAACGCGCTCAAAGGCATCAGCGATCAGTTGATCCGTCGCGAGTCCATGGACAAACAAGCGTCCTTCGCCGCGCAGTCGGTGGCCTCGGCGCAGAAAACCTACGACATCGCGATGATCGCCTACCAGCGCGGCCTCACCGACTACCTCAATGTGCTGAATGCGCAGACGTTGCTGTTCCGCCAGCAACAGGTGCAGCAACAGGTGCAGGCCGCCCGCCTGAGTGCCCACGCCGAACTGGTCACCGCCCTGGGCGGCGGCCTCGGTGCTGGCAGCGACGTACCGCAAGACGCCAAGACCCTCCCGAGCAAGACCCCGACGGCACTGGCCGTGTTCGATCACTGAGTAGGATTTGATGACTCCCTTGCCTGCACCGCTGCGCTGGCTGCATGCCCTTGAGTGGCGCCGTGGTTTTTTCGACTGGGTACGCAGCGACGGCGTGACCTGGGTGTATATCTTCAAGGTGCTGGCCGCCGCGTTCCTCACACTGTGGTTGGCCATGCGCCTGGAGTTGCCGCAACCGCGCACGGCGATGATCACCGTGTTTATCGTGATGCAACCGCAAAGCGGCCAGGTGTTCGCCAAGAGCTTCTATCGCTTCCTCGGCACTCTGGCGGGGTCGGCGGTGATGGTGCTGCTGATCGCCTTGTTTGCGCAGAACACCGAGTTGTTCCTTGGTGCCTTGGCGATCTGGGTGGGCATGTGCACCGCTGGTGCCACGCGCAATCGTAACTTTCGCGCCTATGGTTTCGTGCTGGCCGGCTACACGGCGGCGATGGTCGGCCTGCCTGCGCTGGCGCATCCGGACGGTGCTTTCATGGCAGCGGTGTGGCGGGTGCTGGAAATCTCCCTGGGGATTCTGTGCGCCACGCTGGTCAGCGCCGCGATCCTGCCGCAAACCTCCAGCGCCGCCATGCGCAATGCCTTGTACCAGCGCTTTGGGGTGTTCGCGCTGTTCGTCACCGATGGCCTGCGCGGGCGCAGCCAGCGTGAAGGGTTCGAGGCCAGCAACGTGCGCTTCATCGCCGAAGCCGTGGGCCTGGAAGGGCTGCGCAGTGTCACGGTGTTTGAAGACCCGCACATGCGCCGGCGCAATGGTCGGCTCAGTCGCCTCAACAGCGAGTTCATGAGCCTTACCACGCGCTTCAATGCCTTGCACCAGTTGCTCGAGCGCCTGCGCAGCGATGCCGCCGACCATGTTGTCGCGGCCATCAAACCCGGCCTGCAAGACCTGGCCGAAGTGCTCGATGGTTTTTCTGGCCGTGCGCTCACCAGCCCCGACGCGTCGCGCCTGGTCAATCAACTGAGCGCCTACAAGGACGGCTTGCCCGCCAAGGTCCGTAGCCTGCGCACCGCCTTCCAGAAAGGCGACCCCGCCGAAGCCGAACAATTGGATTTCCACACCGCCTACGAGCTGCTCTACCGCTTCGTCGACGACCTGCACAACTACGCGCAAACCCACGCGTCCCTGGCCGATCACAGCCATGCGCGCGAGCAGTGGGACGAAACCTTTATCCCGAAAACCAACTGGTTGGCTTGCGCCGCCTCGGGGATTCGCGCGTCGTTTATCTTGGTTGTGCTCGGCAGTTATTGGGTCGCCACCGCCTGGCCCAGCGGTGCGACCATGACCCTGATCGCCGCCGCCACCGTGGGCCTGTCCGCCGCCACGCCGAACCCGAAGCGCATGGCGTTCCAGATGGCCTGCGGCACGTTGATCGGTGCGGTGGTGGGCTTTGTCGAAATGTTCTTCGTGTTCCCCTGGATCGACGGTTTCCCGCTGCTGTGCGTGATGCTTGCGCCGGTGATCATCTTCGGCGCGTTTCTCGCTTCACGTCCGCAATACGCGGGTGTCGGGGTAGGCCTGTTGATCTTCTTCAGCACCGGTTCGGTGCCGGATAACCTCACGGTCTACAACCCCTACACCTTTATCAACGACTACATCGCCATGGTCATCGGCATGCTGGTGTGCGCGGCGGCGGGGGCGATCATCCTGCCGCCCAACAGCCGCTGGTTGTGGCGCCGCCTGGAGCAGGACCTGCGCGAACAGGTGGTGTATGCGATCAGCGGCAAGCTCAAGGGCCTGGCCTCGAGTTTTGAAAGCCGCACCCGCGACCTGCTGCACCAGGCCTACGGCCTCGCCGTCGGCCAGCCGCAAGTGCAGCGCGACCTGCTGCGCTGGATGTTCGTGGTGCTGGAAGTCGGTCACGCGATCATTGAGCTGCGCAAGGAACAGGCGATTCTGCCGGTGCACCCGGCATACGCCGAGTCCCAGCCGTGGCGCCAGGCGATCCGCGTGATGGGCCGCTCGCTGGTGCGGCTGTTCCTGCAACCCAGCGCGAGCAACCTGGAGCGCGGCCTCATCGCCGTCGACCATGCGATCAGCCGCGTACAGGCTACCGACGAACCCTTCGCCCCGCACTTCGACACGTCGGCCCTGCGCCGGGTGAAAAGCTACCTGCACTTTATCCGCACTTCATTGCTCGACCCGCAATCGCCACTCGCTGCCTTTAAAGGAACTGCGCATGCCCCGTGAAATCGCCTTCCACGGCATCTATATGCCGACCATGACCCTGATGTTCCTGATCGCGGCGGGGCTGGCCTGGGGTGTGGATCGCTTCCTGGCCGGGTTCGACCTGTACCGTTTTTTCTGGCACCCGGCGTTGCTGCGCCTGAGCCTGTTCGTCTGCCTGTTCGGCGCCCTGGCGCTGAGCGTCTACCGTTGAGAATGCCCCGATGAAAAAGTTTTTCAGCCTGCTCGCGACCTTGCTGGTACTGGCCTTGGCCATCTGGATTGGCCGCACGTTGTGGGTGCATTACATGGAAACCCCGTGGACCCGCGACGGCCGTGTGCGCGCCGACATCATCAACGTGGCGGCCGACGTCACCGGCGAAGTGGTCGACGTGCCGGTGCGTGACAACCAACTGGTGAAAAAGGGCGATCTGTTGATGCAGATCGATCCCGAGCACTACCGCATTGCGGTCAAGCAGGCGCAATCGCTGGTCGCGTCGCGCAAAGCCACTTGGGAAATGCGCAAGGTCAACGCTCATCGCCGGGCGGACCTGGATGCGCTGGTGATTTCGAAAGAAAACCGTGACGACGCCAGCAACATCGCCGACTCCGCCTTGGCCGATTACCAGCATGCGTTGGCGCAACTGGAAGCCGCCGAACTCAACCTGAAACGCACCCGGGTGCTGGCGGCGGTGGACGGCTATGTCACCAACCTCAACGTGCACCGAGGCGACTACGCACGCATCGGCGAAGCCAAGATGGCGGTGGTGGATATGAATTCGTTCTGGGTCTACGGCTTCTTCGAAGAAACCAAACTGCCCCATGTGAAGGTCGGTGACAAAGCCGATATGCAGTTGATGAGCGGTGAGACCCTCAAGGGCCACGTAGAAAGTATCTCCCGCGGCATCTACGACCGCGACAACCCCGAGAGCCGCGAGCTGATTGCCGATGTGAACCCGACCTTCAACTGGGTGCGCCTGGCCCAGCGGGTGCCGGTGCGGATTCATATCGATGAAGTGCCGCAGGGGGTGTTGTTGGCGGCGGGGATTACGTGCACGGTGATTGTGCGGGAGTTGTCGGGAGGTTGAGGTCGGCTATTGGCGGCGTGCGTTGGCCCTCACTTTGCGACGGCGTTTCACTCTCAAGATGCTGGTAAAACGGCGATGTTTTTTTGAGTTGAGAACCAAGATGTAAAGCAGAGCCGAGAATAGCGGCAATAGGTTGAGCAATGTCACAGCGTGGCTGCCCAGATAGGCGATCGAGAGCAAGATATTCGCGATGATCACAGTTACAAGTACTCGAAATGCATGACGGGATCCTTCCCACAACATCGCTTGGCCCACGTAGAAGATCAAGCAGAGTGCTACGCCGGTTCCGAAAGAATACTCGGTCGATAGGTGATAGAGCGCTGCGTAGTACGAGAGGCTATGCGCCATGTTGCCGGCAATCGTATTCAAGCAAAGCAGTAAGGCGCCACCCCATACCGGTAAAAAACGGTACGCATAACGTCGCCAAATTAAATACTCCCGGAAGGGGTCGACGCTATATTTCATGGCTGTCGAACTCCTCGTAGAGTGCAACGATCACGTGATTGACGTTTCCGGATAGAGTGCTGCCCGCGACAGCCAAAGTGGCGCCGATTTGGTCTTGGATCTGAGTCATGATGCTTAGGCGTATCTGGGAATTGCTGAAGCGTCTGGGCAACTGCCCAGACAACTGTTTCAGGCGAACCATTGCACTGGGGTGACGAGGGTTTTTCAGGCGTAATACTTCGGTGGTTAGCTTTGCGCGTTCCTGACGACTCATATGCCTCAAGACATCAGTGACTTCGCGCCCCGTCGAATGTTTGATCGCCATAATCGTTTTTACCGTGGCAAACGTAGTGCTTCCCGCACCGACGAGTGAGATTCCGTCTAGAGCGACGGTCATTGTCTGGTACCAACCTAACGAGTCGTAGTAGTCGTTCTCGGCGGGGTTGACGAACTCATTGTAGGTCCGCCATAGACTGTTGAGGCATTGCACGCCGCTTGCAGCCGTGCCGGCCAAAGCAACGTAGGACAAAGCAAGACTGGTACCTGCGCTGAACGGTGCCGCCGCGATTCCTGCCTTCGCAATTATGATGCCTATTACAGCCCCGCCGCAGGAACTCACGACTCCCGATGCTTCTTTCCACACCTGCGACTCACGCGGCGAACTTGCCGCCAGCTGCGCATATTCTTCTGCCGCCCTGATCGGCCCCGCCATTTCCCGCAACATCACGCGCTTGGGCCTGATACTGCACAGCGGCACAAACTCACGCAGTACCGTCACCTGATAATCACTGCCGATATGCACCACTGCGGCCCCGACGATGGCCGGGTCGGCGTCTATGGTTCGATAGAGCTTGGGCAGGTCCAGCAGACTGGTCAGCCGCTGGCGAGTAGTGGTATGCGCTTGCGGCACACCGCTTTGCAGAAAATCCCTGGGCATCCTTTCACCTGTGAGTCGACAGAGGTGAAGGAGGCTGGGGAATGTTTACTTGTAATGATGTCAGGCCGTTCGCTGTTTTTTGTAGGACGCGGCCTGAGTAGCTATGTCATTGCGCGATAAACGTTTCATGCAAATGGCGCCACAACAGTGCACCACTGGCCTGCTTCTCGAACACCACGGTTGCGCGGCGATCCGTCTGCGTGCCGCTGGCGTCCACCTGATGCTCGCGGTAAGTCACCGTCGCGCCACGTGCATGGCGATCGATACCGGCCATCTCGCTCAAGGTGATTTTCAATCCCGGGCGCATGCCGCCCAAGCGAGTGAACAGGGCATTGACCCCGGCCGCATTCACCCGTGCGCCGGTCGCCGGGGCAACCATGCTGAATTCCGGGGAGAAGCGCGCGAGCAGGTTCTGCAAGGTGCCTTCGGGCGCAACGCCGGCAAACCATTGTTCGATCTCGACATGGGTCTGGATCACTTCGTCAAAAAAATCGCTGTAATCGATCATCGGTGAGGCTCGCTGGCAGGGTGAAGCAATGCGCGTATTCGGGACGTATCCAGACGCAGCACCGCAAAAAGAGGCAGCAGGGTCAGGGCTGCCGCCATCGTGAAGGTTATGGCGAAGGAATCCAAGGCCGACAACAGTGCGCTGAGTATGGCTGCGCCCAGGCAGAAGCTCACTTGCCGATTGATGTTCCACAAGGCGCTGGCGTGGCCCATGCGTTCAGCGGGAATATCGAGAAAGGCCAGGGTCTGCGCGGTGCTGCTGCACAGGCTGCCTCCCAACCCCATCAACAAATAGGCTGGAATGATCAGTGCAGGGCCATTCAGCAACAGGATGCCCAGGCATTGCAGCAGCATGCCCGCCAACAACAACGGCTTCGGACCACAACGGTTGAACAGTTTTTTGCTGAGCAAAATCGCCAGTGCCGACGCCAGTGCCCACGGCAGCATCAAGGCGCCGGTCTGTGTGGCGTCGTACCCGAGGCCGCGAAGATAGAGTATGGCGATGAGGCTGGTACCGATAAACACACCGGGGATGCACAGGTAGATCAGCATCGCGGTGCGCAGCATTGGGCTGCGCAGCATTGGGCTGCGCAGCTGTTGGAAAATACTGCCCACGTCCAGTGGCTCACGACGGCTCGACGGCCTGTCAGGTTTTATCCATAGAACGGTCAGCAGCAGGGTCATCAACGCCAGTGGCAGATTGGCGTAGAAGATCCAGCGCCACGACACGTTGTCGACAATCAAACCACCCAGAGCCGGAGACAGCGCCGGCACCAGCAATGCCACCGACATCACTCGCGCTGTCAGTTGGCTGCGTTCAGCCGCCGGGAAATGCCGGTAAGCCATGGCCTGCCCGACGGGAATCAGCAAGCCACCGCCCAGCCCTTGCAGGGCACGCCAGCCGATCAGTGTTTCAATCGAACTCGCCTGGCCCACCGTCACCGACGCCCCGGCGAACAGCAACAGGCTTGCCGCGATCAGCGTTCGCTCCCCCATCACCGCAGCCAACCAGACACTGAGCGGAATGATCACGGTCAGGCCGATCAGATAGGCGTTGCTGATCCATGCCAGTTGTGTGACCGAGGCATGCAGTTCGTGGGCGATATCCGGGTAGGCGACCGTGGCGACAAACATGTTCACCAGG
This sequence comes from Pseudomonas extremorientalis, assembly GCF_024584605.1. NCBI lineage: Bacteria > Pseudomonadati > Pseudomonadota > Gammaproteobacteria > Pseudomonadales > Pseudomonadaceae > Pseudomonas > Pseudomonas extremorientalis. The sequence goes on from NZ_CP089519.1 coordinate 1,156,207, forward strand.
TCCAGGGCAAAACCCAATAAAAAGATCCAGGCGACTTTCGAGCGGTAGGTCATGGGTGTGATCCAGCGAGTGAAGCGGGCAGGGTAGGCGGGTCATGCTGTTTGGGATACGTCGATTTGCCTGTTACTTTGTCAAAAATATTTTGACAAAGGAGGGCGCCGCCGATGGTCAGCCTAGACCGATTCGACACCTTCAAGGCCGTGGTCGAGGCCGGTTCTCTCACCGCTGCCGCTGACCTGTTGGGCCAGACTCGCGCCGTGGTCAGCTTCAACCTCAAGCGTCTGGAAGCAGAACTGGGCGTCACTCTGCTGACCCGCAACACCCGCCAACTGGCGCTGACCGATGCCGGCGAGCGCTTCTACCTGCGCTGCACACGCATGCTCGAAGAGGCGCGACTGGCGGTGGAGGAGGCGCGCTCGGAGCATGCCCAACTCAAAGGCACGTTGCGCATCACCACCACCGTCGAATACGCATTGGCCGTGGTTGCCCCGGCGGTCGAAGCCTTCCGCCGCCTGCACCCGGACCTGGACATACACTTATCCACATCCTCCACTCACGCGGACCTGATCTCCGAGCGTTTCGACGTGGCGATTCGGTTGGGACGCTTGCTGGACTCCAATCACCGCGCGGTGCAGTTGTCCACCTTCGAGGTGTTTGTCGTGGCGGCACCGGAGTTCGCCGGGGTTGACACGCTGGAGGCATTGGAACCGTTGCCCAAATTGGCACATGGCCGTCTGACTGAGTTAAGCCTGACCGACCCCGAAGGTGGCCAACATCAGTACCGTCCCGGCAATGCCTCTCTGGTGGCCGATAGCGCGGCGGTCCTGCAAGCCTTTGCCGTGCGCGGGCATGGCGTGGCAGTGTTGCCGCAGTGGTTGGTGCAGGACGATCTGAGCAGCGGGAGGTTGGTGCGCCTGTTGCCGGACCATCGCTTCGCTCCGCAAGGGGTCTATGCGATGTATCCGGACACTCGGCATTTGCCGCTTAAGGTGCGGGCATTTATTGATTTCATGAAGGGCTAGAGTGAGCCCGCCAGACCAAAACGCTTCTTCAACACCCTCTCCAACAACCCCTTGGGCAACAGCGCCGCCATCAATGGCAACGCGCGGCTGCCGTTGCCCGAACGCAGCAGGCGCGGCGGTTGCGACTGTTGCACGGCCTTGAGCACATCCGCCGCAAACTCATTGGCGGGTGTCGGCTTGTCCTGCGACGCCTGGCTGCGGGCGCGGATGCCGTCGCGCAATGGCCACCATGGCGATTGCTCGTTGATCAACAATTCAGCCTGGACGCCGGCGTTTTTTGCGAAGCTTGTATTGATAGCGCCGGGCTGCACTTCCATGACCCGCACGCCAAACGGCGCTAACTCCATGCGCAGGGCATCGCTCAAGGCATGTACGGCCGCTTTGGATGCGCAGTAGGCACCCGCAAACGGTGTCACCAGCACACCGGACACACTGCCGATATTCACCACCAGGCCTTTGCGTTTGCGCAACGCCGGGAACAGCGCTTGGGTCACGCCGATGATGGAAAACACATTGGTTTCGAATTGGCGTTGCATCGCCTCGGTGCCGCCGTCGAGCAAGGGGCCCATGGCACCGTAGCCGGCATTATTGATCAGCACGTCCAGCTCGCCCCATTGCTCGGCCAGGTGTTTCAAGGCGGCATTGTCGTTGACATCCAGTTGCACAGCATTGAAACCGGCCGCGCCGAGGGTCGCGACATCTTCTTCACGACGGGCGCTGGCCCACACGTCATAGCCTGCTGATTTGAATGCATTTGCCAGGGCGCGGCCGATGCCGCTGGAGCAGCCGGTGATGAGTACGTTGGGCATTGCTCAGTCCTTGGGCGATCTCAGAGTGGATAGGCACCCTACTGTAGCAGTCGTGCAAACAAAAATAGCCAGGACCTGGCTGTGCACGCCGACGGAAGAGGGCGCCAACCTGTCAGCTTTCACAGGTTCGTGATGGCGTAAAGACGCTTAGAGTTATCTCAGGATCCTCGGTCAATGCGGGTGAGCTGAAAATGAAATCCAAAGACAAAAAAACGACTGCGTCCAAACCGCCAGCTACTGTGAAAGCAAATGCTAAACCCAAGGCCGCGGCAAAAGCACGGCAGATCGAGGCGTCCTCCAAGGCGGCTGTCAACCCGGTTTTCAACGCTCGTTTGATACAGGGCTTGGTGACTGACGCATCGTCGAAAGAGGCCAGGAAAGGCAAAGTCAGTTTTGTCGAGGCCATGACCAAGATGGGGATGACTTCGGTGTTCGATATTATCCGCGAGCCCGAGTCGGTATTTGTCGAGCGCTTAGGCAAAGTGTGTGATGCCGATGGGACTCTGGCTTATAGAAATGCGCTGTGCTACGCCGGGCAGATTGGTAGTCTCTACCGCGAACATCGGGTCTCCAGCGGCAAGTCTCAGCCGCTCAGCCAATCGAGTGGTGTGCGCAGCCTGGTCAATATCGGTCCCAGCTACACCAACCTGTTCAATGAAAACTGGCACGAGTTCTGCAAAGTCGGTGCCCTCGCGGCGATGGACTCCCCTGTCGCGTATCTGCGGTCGATCTACCGTTTAGCCACGAAAACACTGGAGCCAGGTGGGCAAGGCACCTCGACCAAGATTTTATTGGACACTCGCCGCCCCGACCTTAAGAGTCTGCTTATCGACCACCACAGCACATTCACTCCACGGCCCATGCTGGAACTGGTCAACGGCGTGCTGGAGGCCGGGATCAAACAGTATTTGCAAGGCACGCCCGACGCCGACAAGCCCATCTATGACGTGTTGGCCGAGCGCAAACATCCCTTTATCTTTCCGTACAACTTCGCGCACCATCAATGCATGTTGGGGCTGGGGGGTAAGAAACCTGCATTGGGCGAACTGAATTATCGGATCAGTTTGAAGTTGCCGCTCGGTCGATGGTCAAGAAATGCTTATGGTGCGGTGCAAAACTCGCGGTTTGAGGCTCAACGGTTATTGTCGGGTTTAAGCGCGGAACAGCAAAAAATATTGACGGAGCCTTCGTTGTTTACGACGTTCTATGTGAGCGAATCGTCGATGACACCGTTTTGGCAGGGGCCTGGTACTGCTTATTTATCGCCTTACAAGCCACTGGACGTGGGGTATTTGGTTTTGCCGGGTCAACCTGCGGTTAAGGTGGTCGTTCAACCTGCTCAGGTACTTGTAAACACTCATACCACAACCAATAAGGCAACGCTTGTATTTTCTAAACAGAGCGCGCCATCGCTAGAAGCAGACGTTGTTCTCCGAAGCAGCACCCCAGAAAGTACGAATACATGGGCGCTGAATTTTCGTCATATAGCCACCGCCTACACGATCGGTCCACGAATAAATCCGCCCTCTGCACTTTCAGAAAATAGGGAAGGTTATTACACGACTTTCAATCTGACCCTGGCGACTGGCGAATACGCGAATCCCACGTATCTTTCCACGTTAAGCTTCACACTCGTACTTGGCGACTTCAATAATATGACAGGTGAGTCGAATGCATTCTTCCTTGAGTATTTTGGTGTTGAAGTTAGCGAGCGACTGGTGTCGCTCACAACCTTTCTACAACAGACTGAACTCAATTCTACTCAGGTAGAGGCGCTGTTGTCGCAGCGCACTCATTATCCTCGATTATCGCCTAACTGCTTGGCGACTAACGTGCAAATGCTCAAAGGTGGCATGGCCGCTTATTATGGTTCCTGCTACGTCAATGGTCATGGTTCTGACCGCTATGACACTCTGCAACCACCCACTGCCGCGTCAATCGTGGCTGATAAATATGACAACGCCATGGGTCTCAAGGAAGTCCAGGAGTCTAGGGGACCTGCCTGGTATTTGACCAAAACCTCCTTGAATCGCTTTGACCGTTTGCAGCGAATGATTCGTTTACAGCGCTGGACTGGCATCGCCTACGCCGAATTAGATACGCTGGTGATATCCGCTATGCGCAGTGAAAAAAACCTGACGCTGGATCCCAACCTTAATACGCTGCGCGCCTTGGGAGTGTTTCGCCATCTACATCAGCATTATTCCATCGAGTCTGAAGAGTTTGCGGCGCTCATGCATGACATCACACCGTTTACGACGGGCAAGGGGATACCGCTTTTTGATCGAATCTTTAACTTTCCGGTGTTATTCGGCAGACCCTTTATATTGGATCAAGGGTCGTTCACCGTTGATAACCCCGATGAGGGTTCAAAAACTACGTTGGCGCAACTGGCGGCAGGCTTGGGCTTAGAAGTCTCCGATGTTTCTTTGCTGTGTTTGGTCCGGCAAACGAAGCAGTATGTTTCTTCTACGTTACGGCGAGACTTAACCACGGTTTCGTCCATTTATCGACAAGCGCGTGTTGCTCAATTATTTGGCTGGTCCGTATGGGAGTGTTCGGGAGTACTTAGGTTATTGGGGGATGTAGAGTATGTACGAGTATTGTGTAGAGGCCATTTGCTTTTGCCACCTCCGACACCTGTCGATTTGATTGAGCTTGTTGCTTACGATCCTAACACATCCCCGAAAATGCAAATTAACTTGCTACTTGCCGCTGATAGTCAGCAATCAGGCGACCTGCTGACGTTGTCGCCGGGGTCGCGGTTAGAGGTGCTGCAGGGCAATCAATTCAATACCGATCAGACGCCGCGAATCTTTAGTTTTAGACGACAACCTAATGCTCCGGATCTTGAAAAGTTTCTGAAAAATTCCGACGGTACTGATTTGACACTCGATCCCGTTTCCGCCGGCAACATCCTGGAGTTGGGAGGCAAAACCATCACTAGAGATGCGTGGGTTGAAATTTCAAAAATGGATCCAGCTAGACTCGGATATTTTTACGTCAAGTCTGGTAACAGTGCAGGGGTCGAGTTGGCAATAGCTCGTATATCCTTGATTACTGGCGAAAGCCCCCCACCCGATATCCTCGATGTACTCATGCACTTGGACTGGTTCCATAACTACCTCAAAGACTCTCGGCAAAACGTTTCCGATGTGCTGCGCCTACTGGGGCTGGAGGAGGCCGAATATGTACCCGCACAGGACTTGAATGACCGCTTGGCCAAGCTGACTACGGATATTCGCGCGACACTGATCACCCCTCAGGACATTCTCAATCTCAACTTGCCTACCCATGAGCAACTGCCCAAGGGGCGCAAGCGCCGCGCGCCTGGAGACACGATCAATTGGCCCCAGGTGTTATCGCCCTTGCTCGATAACAAAGGGTTGGTGAAAGCCTTACCGCTTGAATTGATCGAGAACGTTCAAGGTCAATTGGAAGTGGCCTTGGGCGTAGAGCTTGCCAAACTCAGCCTTTCAGCCCAAGACCGCGCCAGCAGCCTGGAAAAACTCAGCGGGCTTTTATTGAACGGCCATGACCGGCAGTTGCGGCTTATCGAAGGGTTGGCCCAAGAATGGGTGAACTTGCCAATGGATCGCACTCAAGTCGTGGTTCGATGGGCGAAAGATTCGGTCTATCAGTTGCTGTCAACCGTGCTGGTTTCTTCAACCGCGCCCACCTTGATCGACAGACTGAAAACAGTGTTACGCCACGCCAAGGCAGCTTTGCATTTGCAACTGAGTACGGGATCACTGCGTCTGTTCTTGACTCGGCCGGAATGCCTGGGGACTGAGGGTGGTGTTGGTTTGACTCTGGAGAGCTTTTATTTACTTGAGCGCTACAGCCATTGGTTTCGCGGCCAGGACCACTCCGAAGAAGCGTTGCTGGGGTATTTCCTGACGGTAAACCCGGCGAAGGAGCGGTTGCGTACACGAGCCATGCGCAATGCCATCAATGAAGATGCGAGCGCAGTGCTGGCCAATTTATTGAACTGGGATCCCCAATCCATCCGCCAGCTTTTTCAACTGTTGCCAGATGGGCGCGCCACCTCAATGGCACAGGTGGATTGGGTGCGGCGTTGTCAGCAGGCCTGTTTCGATAGTGGTCTGACGGCAGACGAGTTGCTGAACGCCACGCGGTTGCATGCCGAAAGCACCAAGGAAACTTGGGCCGTCGTGGGGCAAGCCGCAGTGGCCGCCGGCCAGCGCGGCGTAGCACGTATTTGAGGACACGATCTTGACGACGTCCATCGAAAGCCAACTCAACGAGGCCCTGCGTGATGCCCTCGTGGCCTACACGTTAAACGAAGTGGTGCCGAACGCTGCGCAATTTGTGAGTGCCGGGTTGAGCGGCCAAATCAAAACCCCCAACGACCTGTACCAGTACTTGTTGATCGATAACCAGGTCAATAACGTGGTGAAAAGCAGCCCGGTCGCTTCGGCCATTGCCAGCGTGCAGCAGTACATCAATGCCGCACTGATGAGCATGGAACCTGGGTATGAAATCAAGGTGATGGAGCAACACCTGATTACTCAGTGGCGCGATATCCAGAGCCAGTACCCGATCTGGGCCGCTGACCAGCAGTTGCGTTATTACCCGGAGATCTACATTCACCCGCAGTTGCGGATGAACAAATCGACGTACTTCCGGCAACTGGAAATCGACCTTAACCAGAACAAAATCACCCTCGACACGGCTCAGGAGGCCGTCAAGAATTACCTGAACAACTTCGAAGAAGTGGCCAATTTGTCGATCATCAATGGCTATATCACCACCGATGACTTCAAGAACGGTAGGTACTACTTCATCGGTAAGTCCCGCGGCGAAAACCAATATTACTGGCGCTCGGTGGACATGTCCCAACGCTCACTGAAGAACATCAATCAACCCGACGGGCCCAAGGTCGACTTCCCACAATCGGGAGCCTGGTCGGATTGGCACAAGGCAAGTCTGCCGATTTCCGCCAGCGCCATCGAGCACACGATTCGTCCGGTGTATTTCAATAACCGGTTGTTTGTATTTTGGGTCGAGTTGATTGACCGCCACCCTGAAGCCTTGACGGTTGAAACCAGTAAACCGCCGGAGCCGGGTACATCTGTGACGACAGTCAACGTCAAACCCATGTTGCACATGAACATGGTGTACGAGAAATACGATGGCAGCTGGAGTGTGCCGCACACGGTGATTGAGGCGTGGAGTGAGGCGGCGTTGTTCAAGGCACCGGGTGTGATGGCGTTGATTGACAGTATTGCGGTGCAGGACAGTTCGAGTTCACCGGACTCGATGTTTGTGGCGATGTATGCGGGGTATGAAGCGGGCGCGGCACTTAATGGTTCACAGGACAAATATGCATTTTTAGCGACGGCGTTTATTGATAGAAATCTTATACCTGTGCGCTCGTTCCCCAGCGTCGGTTATGTGCCTGGGATGGAAACGATCCCGGACCTGAAAAAGCCCATAGTGTTGAGTCTGGGTCGGCTGTTTGCCGAGCAGAACAAAGACCGCTTACAGTTCAGGTCGCCCAGGCCAAAAATCGGCGTTAAATCTGTTGAAACGGAGTCGCCGAATCCGAACCACAATGACTGGAATTATGGGGGCTGGCAGTCAACGAAAATTGTTGATCCGCTAAAAGGTGTGGATGTAAAAGTTGATATTGAAACACAGAGCCTGGTTTTTGAGTCAACAATAAAGCAGGGCTTTTCGATCGCCGGTCCCGGTGTTGCAACTGAAAAGGTTATAAGTTTGACGACTTATGGCACTTCTTGTCAGTGGGCGTTGGTGTTGAAAATCTCTAATGCTTCACCTGTTTCACGGGAAGTTCTTCTGGAAGGATCAAGGATTGAAATGTACTCTAACAGCCCTATTCTAAGGGCGGGTCTGTATGGGTTTAATTTGGATTTAAATGGCGGAAGCCCATTTTATGGTTTTTTAATGAGACCCGACCCCTATGGAATGATTTCATTTCCAGAGTTGCCTTATGGTACTTTCCCTCTTCACGGCAACTACGTTTCAAGACCTGCATTCGAAGCGATAGGGCTAGATTGGACTGTTGGTGTAAGAGAGATAAGTACGGGGTTTTTGAACAGTTATAGAGTTTTTGCGATGACGTCGAACGCAGTAATAGTGCATCGCTTTCGCCATCATATTATGCGGCCGTCAGATTTAAATGCTGTGACGGGCTCTAGAGTTTATTTAAAAACGTCGTCTTGGTCGTTTGATAGAAGTCCTCCGGATAGGCAGCGCGTGTCGATACCTATCGATGTGCAAACACTATTACCTGACTGGGGGATTAACTGGCCAGCTAACTCAAAGAAAATACCCTTCATTCATGGTGTCGAAGTAAACAGAACTGACTGGACCACCGTCGGCAATGTGCTCAAGGTCACTTACGTCGAGCTCGAAATCCTCCCTAACGTCGCTCCCCTTTTTATAGCCCCCCGCCTCAACACCCGCCCCAGCCCCACCCTGGGCGTCGCCGAGTTCATCGATTTTCGCGGATCGGGCATCGAGAAAACCGACGGTAGCAGCACCGTCAATCGCCAACCCATCCGTATGAACACCCTGTTCGCCCGCGAGTTGATCAACAAAGCCAATATCGCCCTGGAAAACCTGCTGGACTGGCGCACCCAATTGCTGGAGGAGCCACCCCTCGATCCGCCGGCCGCCCATAACCTCATGGATTTTCGCGGTGCCAATGGCAAGTACTTCTGGGAGCTGTTTCTGCACCTGCCGTTTTTGGTCAGCCAGCGCATGTACCTGGAGCAACAGTTCGATGAGGCCGAGCGCTGGTTGGGGTTTATCTTTGACCCGGTACGCAAGTCAGACTCATGGGGCCGCCCGGACTACTGGAACGTACGGTCCCTGATAGAAGACCCGGACCTGGACGCGGTGAGCCGTGCCCCCGCCGACGCGGATGGCATCGCCGAAAGCAATCCGGTGCGTTACCGCAAGGCCGTTTACCTGCACTACCTGAAAAACCTGCTGGGCCGTGGCGATGCCGCCTACCGGCAACTGACTCCCGACAGCCTCGGCGAAGCCAAGTTGTGGTACGTGCGTATCCTGGACCTGTTGGGCCCGCGTCCGGACGTGAAACTGGTGGACCACTGGACCCCTATCACCTTGCAAACCTTGGCGAACAGCAGCAGCCGAGAATTGCGCGACTTCGAGCAACGGCTGATCGAGCAGGACCAACTGCGCGATGACAACTCCCCCGAAGCGCCGTATTACTTTGCCGAGCCCGCGCTGCGCCTGCGCACCTTTACCCCCGACCTGACCCTCGGTGATCTGGACAGCGGTCACCTGCGCTTGGCGTTCAACCAGGAACTGGTGCATACCTGGGACCTGGTCGAGTCACGCCTGAACAACCTGCGCAACAACCGCACCCTGGACGGTAAGGCCTTGTCGCTGCCGTTGTTCGCCGCACCACTGAACCCCCGTGACCTGCTGGCGGCCTTTGGCCAAGGCGCTGCCGCGGGAGGCGCCGGGCGTTTGCTGACGCAAGGGGTGCCGCCGTATCGCTTCAATGTGATGCATGCCGCGGCCAGCAACGCGGTGGATACCCTGATTCAATTCGGCCAGACCCTGTTGTCGCTGATCGAGCGTAAAGAGCAAGCGCAGTTCCAGGAGCTGCAACAGCAACAGCTGTGGGAGTTCGCTCGCTTTGGCATCGAGTTGCAAACTCAGGCGCTGAAGGTCGATGAGGAACAGCGCAAAGCGCTGGAGGCCAGTAAAGCGATCGTGCAAGGGCGCCTGGAGTTTTATCGCAAACTGGCGGATGAGGGGGTGAACACCGGCGAACAAGCGGCGGCGGGGTTGCACCTGGCGGGTCGGATCGCCGACGGTGTGGCAGCGGTGGCAAATGCGCTGGGTGCGGGGCTGAAACTGCCGCCCAACGGGGCCGGTGGCGGTGGCGGTGGGGTGGGGGGCCTTTGCCCGGGCATACCACCGACTCCAAGCGCGGGTGCTTTTGCTTATGCCTCCGTAGGCGGTTGGCGGCTGGAGGGAGTACCGCAAATGGTCGCGGCCGTCGCGTACGGCGTGGCAACGCTGAGCCATGCCACCGCTGAATCCCTTGACCGCACCGAGCAGTTTCGTCGACGCCATCAGGAATGGATACAGGCCCGTGACCAGGCCGACCTGGAGATCGCGCAGATCGACGCTCAGCTGGCGGTGCTGAATGAACAATCTGCGGCGAATCGCATACAGCTGCGTCAGGCCGAGTTCGCTCAGGAGCAGGCGAAGCTCACGTATGAATTTCTCGGCAGGCGTTTTAGCAATGCGCAGTTGTATCAATGGCTCAATGGCCAGTTCTCCACGTTCTACTATCAGGTCTATGACGCCACCTTGGCGCTGTGCTTGTCAGCGCAGACCTGTTGGCAATTTGAGATCGCCGACTTTACCAGCCGGTTTATCCAGACCGGCGGCTGGAACGACAGTCGGCGTGGGCTGGGTGCGGGAGAGACGTTGAAGCTGCAACTGTTGAAAATGCGCTCTGCCTACCTGGTACGTAACGAGCGACTCCTGGAGATCACCAAGACCGTGTCACTCAGACAGTTGAAGGCCATGGATGACGATCCTGCGTTGATCAATCAAGACTGGGAAACAATGCACAAAGCCTTGAAAAACGGGGATGCGATCAATTTCGAACTGAGCGCGAAGATGTTTGAAGATGACTACCCCGGTACCTCCCAGCGACGAATCCAGCGCATGGGTGTGTCTTTGCCGTTGGCTCTAGGCCTGTACGAGAACATCAGTGCGATCCTGACTCAAAGCTACAACGCAGTGGAAATGGGCGGCAGTAAACTGGAGAACCTGCGCCCCGGCCAGCAAATTGTCTTATCTCACGGGGATAACGACGACGGCCAATTCACCGGCGACGACGAGCGCTATCTCCCCTTCGAAGGCACTGGTTCGATCTCCCGGTGGCACCTTGCATTTACCGAGCAAAATCCGCAGATACGTGAGCGGCACATCGAATCGCTGCAAGACATCATCCTGCACCTGAGTTACACCGCTAAACCCGGCCAGGAGTAGCCCTCATGAACCATGACGACTCACTGAACATCATTCCACCCAGCCTGCCGAAGGGCGGTGGCGCGATTCGAAGTCTTGGGGATGGCTTGGGTGCCGTAGGCGCGAGGGGAACGGCGTCATACGCGTTGCCCTTGCCTATTTCCCCTGGGCGCGGCTTTGCGCCGGACCTTGCGTTGAGCTATAGCAGCGATGCGGGCAACAGCGACTTCGGTATGGGCTGGAGCAAGACGGTTAATGCCATCAGTCGGCGCACATCCCAGGGCGTGCCTACCTACACCGATGAGGACTCGTTTCTCGGCCCCGACGGCGAAGTGTTGATGCCGGAACGGGATGACCGCGAGGGACAACTAGTCCAGAGGACCGAAACCCACTACCGCGGGCTAGACGTCGGCAGTCACCAGGTGACACGTTACTGGCCCCGCATCGAAGGCGCATTTGCCTTGATTGAGCGCTGGACCTCAAACGCCGATCAAACCATGTTCTGGCTGGTGCATACGGCAGACGGCGGCCTTCACATGTACGGTAAGACCGCGGACTCACGGTTGGCTTGTCCTGACGATGAGACACACGTAGCCGCTTGGTTGATTCATGAAACAGTTGACCCCCATGGCCAGCACCTGGCCTATGAATATAAACGTGATACCGACCCGCCAGGCCCCGACCAGCCCCGTGATGGCCGTGCCCAGCGTTACTTGAGCACGGTGTATTACGGTAACGCCCAGGGGCATAGGCACCTTTATGCCTGGAAAGTTGCTGGCTGGGCCAATGTGCCGTGGCACTTTCATCTGGTGTTTGACTACGGGGAGCGGTCCTGTGGGATCGAGGCGGTCCCAGCCTATGCTGGAACAGAACATTGGACTGCACGAACGGATGCCTACTCCGACTACCGCTATGGCTTTGAACTGCGGACGCAACGCTTGTGCCACCAAGTCCTGATGTTTCACAACTTTGCGCAGCTCGGACCTGAGCCGGTCCTGGTGCAACGTTTGTTATTCGAGTACCGCCCCACCGCTCTGGGCTACAGCCACTTGAGCGCAGCCCATTCCCAGGCGTGTGACGGTAATGGCGTGCTTCATAGCCGTCCCCCTATTGAGTTTACTTATCAGGCGTTCTCCCCGGTTGAAGATGTGGCGGGGTACCAACCTTTCGATGCGATGCCTGGCTTGAACGATGGTGATCGCTACCATCTGTTCGATCTGCGGGGCGAAGGCATGGCAGGCATTCTCTATTGCAGCGACAAAAGCTGGTATTACCGCGCGCCCAAACGGGCCGAGGTCCCGACCCATCCCGATGAGGTGATTTATGACGAGTGGCGCGAGCTCGAACGCATTCCCGTCGCCGATAGCACAAAACCTGTGCAGCAATTCCTGGCGGACCTTACGGGTGATGGCACTCCGGATTGGATCATCGCCAACCCGGGATGGAGCGGCTTTTTCACCTACCAGCCGGATGGCCGCTGGCATCAGTTCATCTCGCTGAAGGCACTGCCCAATGAGTTCTTTCACCCTCAGGCGCAACTGGCGGACCTGATGGGCGCAGGGCTGCAGGACCTGGCAATGATCGGTCCACGCAGTGTGCGCTTTTATGCGAGCGGTCGCGCAGAAGGATATCGAGCCGCCCAGGAAGTGGCGCACAGTATCGACGAGGACCGCCTGCCGCTATTCAGTCGTGCGAATGACCGACTGGTGGCGTTCTGTGACGTGCTGGGTTCCGGCCAGCAGCATCTTATTGAAGTGCGCCATGATCAGCTCAAATGCTGGCCTAACCTGGGGCGTGGGCGTTTCGGCAAGGGTTTTGTGTGGTGCAAGTTACCTTTCACCTACGATGAGTTCGACGCGTCACGGGTGCTGCTCGCCGATTTCGACGGCTCTGGTGCTGTCGACCTGGTGTTTTTGCGGCCGGACTGTGCGCTGATCTATATGAACCGTGGTGGCAACGGTTTTGATGAAGTCCCCCTGCGCCTGCCTTGGCCACCCGGTGTGAACTATGACCGATTTTGCCAAGTCAGCGCCGCGGACCTGCAAGGGCAGGGGTATTCGAGCCTGGTGCTGACCGTGCCCCATATGAGCCCTCGGCACTGGCGCTATGACCTGGTTCACGCCAAGCCGTACCTGTTGTGTGGCACCAACAATAACCTCGGTGCTGCCGCAACTGTCGTGTACCGCAGTTCGGCCCAGGAGTGGTTGGATGAAAAAAAATACCTGCAGGCCCGCGACCAACCAGCGGTGTGCCACCTGCCATTTGCGCTGCCCTTGGTCAGCGTCCAAATACAGCATGATGAAATCACCGGCAACCAATTGACCCAGCGGTTCAGCTATCGAAAGGCCTTCTACGATGGCGTCGAGCGTGAGTTTCGTGGGTTCGCCTTGCAGCTGTCGAGCGACTGCGAGGAGCAGGCACATGGGCAGCGTGAGGAGGGTTACAGCGCGCCGGTGTTGCGCAAAACCTGGTTTCACGTCGGTCGCGTCTTGAACCCACCCACCCAGGACTACTTCGACGGGGATAGTAACGCTATCGATTTGAAGGGCACGCTCTACAGCTATTATCACGAGGCGGACGACTGCGATCAGCTGGTCATCCCCGATGCCAAGGAACAGGCACAACTGTGCAATGCACTGGTGGGGCAGGTGCTGCGCAGTGAACTCTTTGACTTTGGTGACGAGGACGGCACGCCGTATTCGGTCGAGCAGCATCGCTACCTGCTGCGCAGGCTGCAGCGTCCCACCGGTGGAAAACATGCCCCCTATCATGTGCTGCACGTATTGCCGGTTGAAATCATCACCTACCGCTACGAGCGCGAAAGCACCGACCCTGTGTGCCAGAAGACCTTGAATTTGCAGTGGGATGCTTTCGGCAACCCGACCAACAGCGTTACCGTCCACTACGCTCGGCGTCTCACCGCCCTGAGTGATCCGGCTTGCCAATCGGACCCTCACATGCTTGCGCCGCAAAAACGCTGGTGGTGCGACGCCCATGATGACGCACAGCAGCGTTACTACCTGACGCAGACCCGCGCGCAATTTATCCACCTGACCCAGCCTGACGCCTGGCGCCTTGGCCTGCCGTATGTGCAACGCACCGATGCGATGGTGCTGGTCAAGGGCGCCGGCCCCAAAGGCCTGATGCCGCAAGACATTACCTACGAATACTTTACGTCCGACAGCGCAGACAACCCGCTCAATGACAGCATCCAGCGCCAGTTGGTCGGGCAATCCCTGCAGCGTTATCGCAAACTTCCCGGTAATACGCCATGGCCCGACGGCCAGGCCGGTTTCGAGGCTTTGCCGGACTATGTGGAGACGGCTGAGCTCGATCAATCCGCGCTCCGGGCGTATGACCTGCTCAAGAATGAACACGGCGATATGCCATTTGACCTGGAGGCGCGCCTGACCGAGATCGGCTACCGCCGCATGCCCTGGCTGCTCGGCCCGCAGTTGGAACCTGAGCTGCTTTGGTCGATCAGGCGGGGCTTCTACACCTACGCCCCATTGTCCGGCTTTCATCAGGTCTTGACGGTGCGGCAGACCCAGGCCCACGGCGTGACGTTACTGGGCTATGACCCTCACCAATGCCTGAATACGTCGGTGACCTTGCCTGATGGCTGTAAGACTCAGGTCGAGAAAATTGATTACCGCTTGATGCAACCCGCCCGCATCCTCGACCCCAATCAAAATAGCCAGGAAGTCCTCCATGACGCTTTCGGAGAGGTGCTGGCTACCAGCTGTTACGGTGTGGAGCGCGGTGAGGCCGTGGGATTCGACCCCGTTGACGATTATCAACGGCCACAGGACGACAGCCCCGCCCACGCGATCGAGGCGCCCGAGCAAGCACTGCAAGGTGCCGCCACCGCTTATTTCGAAAACCGGTTCAGTTGGATGGGCCGCATACCCGAAGTTGACCGGTTGGACTTGGTCTGGTTTAACGAGTGCGTTAAGCAAGGCGACCTGTTGCCCAGTGGCCACATACGCGCTGGCGCACATGCGTTTTTACCGACGCAAGACTTGACGCCTGCACGCCAGCGCCTGCGTGCGCTCCTGGTGAACGTGCGGCGCGAACCAGTGCATGGCGTGCTCATCCGGGCGGATAACGATCAAACTGCCCCTGACCGGCAGATTCGCATGACGATCCGCTATTGGGATGGATTCGGCCGTCCATTGCAGACCAAGCATAAGGTGGACGATGGCTATGCCTATCAGGTGCAGTCGGACGGCACCCTGGCGCTGGACTCCGAGAGCAAGCCGATTACGCTGCCGGATGTGCCGCGCTGGCGCGTCAGCGAGCGGGTTGAGTACAACAACAAGGGGCTCACGGTGAGGGTTTATCGGCCGTACTTTGCCTCGGATTGGCATTGCATCAACGACGCCAGCTTCAGCCAGCACGGCGACTACGACACACAGCGCTACGACCCGTTGGGGCGGCTGACGAATACTATTCTTGCCAAGGAAGGCTATCTGCGGCGCCAGACTTACCATTGCTGGCACACCACCCATGAGGATGAAAACGACACCTATGAAGAAGTCCGGGCCGCCAGGGCGCAAGCGGGTGTCACGCCGTCATTCAATCCCAAGGTGCACACCCAAACGCCTGACCTGACGGTGATTGAACCGCGCGGTCTGGCCTGTCGCGCAGTTGCCTATTGCCGCAGCGATCCGCAGGGTTCGGCGGACCTGAGAGTCACACGCACGCTTTACAACAAGGCAGGCTTGGCAGTCGCCCAATGGGACCCCCGCTTGCATTTACTGCATGAAGGCGACCCTACGGTGCCGGCAAACCTGGCAACCGCTTACTCCTTGGGCGGCCAGGTTCTGAGTACCCAAAGCGTCGACGCTGGGTGGCGTGTCCACGTTTTTGGTGAAGCTGGGCAAAACGTGTATTCGCAGGATGGGCGGGGTACGCAGCGTGAGGTCGAATTTGATGAGTTGATACGACTGTTGGCAGTGTTTGAGCAAGGCTTGTGCACGGAGCGCTTTACCTATGCGCGTGCAGAGCCAGTCCATGCCGACAGTAACCTATGCGGGCAGGTCATCCGGCAGGATGACACTGCGGGCACTCGTCATTTCAATGAGTACGCGATGGGCGGTACCGTATTGGATCATGTACAGCATTTCCTGAAGACCCTGGATATGCCGGACTGGCCGGAACCGCTGCATCTGCGCGATGCCCTGTTGGAGCCTGGTGAGGGGTTGCGCACTCAGGTTTACCTCGATGCACTCGGCGGGGTGCTGCAACAGATCGATGTGGCAGGTAATCACCAGGGCTCCCGCTACACGGTCGACGGCCAATTGCGTGAGGCGTGGCTCAGGCTCAAAGGGGCGTCAGCGCAAACGACTCTGGTGAGCGCCATTGTCTACGATGCGCACGGCAAGGTAGAACGCAAAACCCTGGGCAATGGTGTGGTCAGGCAGTTTGATTACTGTCCTCTAGACGGTCGATTACGCCAGCTGTCCAGTTATCGCGGCAGTGGCGCGCTCTTGCAGGACCTTCATTACGAGTATGAACCGGGGGGGAACATCGTCAGTATTGAGGACACGACGCTGGCGGTGCGTTTTTTTAACAATCAGCGTGTCGATCCGACCAGTCGCTGCTACTACGACAGCATCGGTCAACTGGTTGAAGCAACCGGTTTTGAAGCGGGCAGTTTGCGCCAAGGGCCGAATCACGTGGTCGACCCCCACGCAATTGCCAACTTCCATCAGAAATACCGCTATGACAGGGCCGGTAATTTGCTGGAGTTGATCCACCATGGACCGCAAAGCCACGGGCGGATATTGAAAGCGGCTCCCTTCAGCAATCGCTGCTTGCCTGAAAGTAAGGGGGGGCCGCTGACCCCAGCTGACTTCGACGACAAGTTTGACCCCAACGGAAATCTGCGCAGTCTGGGGGGCCGACCGCTGAATTGGGATCTACGTAACCAATTGCTCAGCGTAGAGCCGGTGATGCGCGAATCCACCGACAACGACAGTGAGCGTTACGCCTACGACGCAAACGGTACGCGTCGACGCAAGGTGCGCATTGCCCATACTCGCACTCGTGCTGTCACCACTGAAACACGCTATTTACCGGGGTTGGAGATCCGTAATGTGCACGGCAATGTGTTGCATGTGATCACTGTGGGTGAAGTGCAGGTGCTGCACTGGGAAACGGCGCGACCCAAGCGAGTGGCAAATGATCAGTACCGCTACAACCTGGATAGTCATTTGGGATCATGGCTGGTGGAGTTGGATGCTATAGCAAAGGTTGTCAGTCATGAAAGTTATCACCCGTATGGCACTACAGCTCTTCGGAAACGGGGTGATTCGAGTGAGAAGAGCTATCGCACGTTGGGTTACTCGGGTAAGGAGAAGGACGCGACGGGGCTTTATTACTATGGATTCAGATATTACATACCGCATTTTCAACGATGGCTTAACCCGGATTCGTTTAGTCTTGTAGATGGACTTAATCTTTATGCAATGGTAAGAAATAACCCAGTGAGCCTGCATGACAGTAATGGCGCCGAGTCCACTCGAGATAACTTTGATGAGAAAGATATTGAAGGGTTTTCGTCTGTTTTTTCATCCATTAAATCGGGTCTTATGGCTCAGGGTCTCGATCCTAAACAAACACTGTATCTGATCGTAGGTCGTAGCCCGCAGGTGCTGGGCTCTTATATAGAACATATGGGGTACACAACGGCATTGTTACAATTGTCAGGGATGAGCGCTTCTAGAGCTAATATAGCCGACGCCTCAACGCTGGACGAACAGCAGCGGATAAACAGACGTGAGTTTATAAAGTCGGCAATGGACGGCAAAGATGCTGGCATGCAATCGATCGTGATGATTGATTTTTCCGTCACCGGAAACAGCATCAGCAGAGCACATAAGTTAGTAAGTGAGTATTATAAGGAAATGAATAGTGACAAGGTTGTAAAGATGGCTATCGTCTCGCGCTTTACTGATGCTCCGGATAAGAGCCCTGAGGAGATTGAAATTTTACATGGGGCTGACAATGTTTTGTTTAACGCTGAAGCAGGAACGGGTTACTTGCGCATGCAAGAACGGGGTGTGATGCGTTATATGAAAATTCAAATGGCTGAGGTAGACAAGGGGTTATCGTATACGGATAAATTTCATTATAAGCAGATGGATCTGGGTGGCAAGGCTGAAATTGATTTGGATCGAAAAGCCAAACTTGATTCTATGATGGGAGGCGCACTGGAGAAATTCCCTGATGTTTCACCTAAAGATGCAAAAAATAAAAAGAATAAGCGTTTTATATTGGCTGGTAGTGGCGGTGGTGTCAGTGCATATATAAACACTTATAACAGAAAAAATCAGGGACGGCTTTCGCGGTGGTATTTCTGGGGTTGATTGAAGTTGTTGAATAATGATAGATACGAAAAATCACGTGTGTCATCAATATTGGAACGATTAGTCAGCAAAACTGCCTTGCAGGTGCTCGGCACGAAATTCCAGGGTTTGCGGGCGGTAGCCGGGGCGAAGCGGCGGTGTGGGCAGGCAGTCATCCCATGTCGCCCCGGCCTGCAACTCGCCGGGGCCGCGATAGCGGGGGGCGGCGTAGACGTTGTCGGCCAGGTTGACCGAGTCGCCCGGTGCATAGGCGGCGACGCGCCAGCGCAGTTCGGTCAGCGGTACATCGTTGCCGTTGTTGAGGGTCAACTTGAGCGGGCGGTCGGCCGGGCACTCTTGCGGGGCGTAGTTGATGCGCAGTTCCAGGCGCGCCAGTTGCGAGGCTTCGCGGTTGTCCAGCCATACCACCCAGATCGCCACGAATCCCAGGCCCACGGCGGCGGCCAGCGACACCGGCAAGGCTCTGGCCGGGTAGCGCAGTAGCAGGACCAGCCAAGTGATGATCAGTAGAACGCCAAAGAACATGATGACAGTCTCATATGTGGATAAAACATCCTACTCGCGGGCGGGTGTGGATGCCTAACGCAGGATCAGTTTTCCTGTGCAAGGAACCGGCCCACACATTTTGTCCACAGAGCTATAACAGGGAAGTACGGATTGTCCAGGATGTACCCATCGCAGTCTGATCAAGTGAGATAAACGATGACTATTGCAGCCCTTCTTACTCCTGAGGTTACCTCTTCCCTAGCGTCGGTGGCGACCGCGCTTATGACGTCTTCAAAAGCGGCTGAGCAGCCCTTCCCTGCGTCGCTCACGCAAACGATTGACGCGGCAGGAGCACGCCCGTTTTCGCGTAGGCAGCCTCAGAAGCTGACAAACCTGGGGCAAGTCCTGCTGCAATCGCGTAACTGCGGCATGAGCGCCAAGGGTGTGGGTATTGCCGTGGGCGGCATGGCCGTGCAGGAGGCTGGGCAAAAGTTAGCTTCCAGCGGTTGCCCTCTCTCCAAAGCCTTGGGTCTAGTGATGATTGTGGGAGGCAAGGTTGCCCAAGCACATGGCGCCGAAAAATTCGATCTTGCAGGACGTCCGACGATCACCCTCGGGAACTCGCCCGAGTGGAGCTGCCGACGCCGCTGAACCCTAACACCCCAGGTGTTTATTGGCTTCGAGACACGTACCAGTGTGGAGTCTTTTTACAAAAAGCCGGGCACGCAAACGCTCTGTCAGCCCTTCAGTAACCCAACTGTCATCTTACGAAGTGAGATCCACCATGACCATTCCAAACATCCTCGCTCCTGCGCAGATTTCTCCTGTAGTAGCTGCATCTGTATCAGCGCCTGTCGTGCTGGGAACAATCGATCAAGCCCCCAGGGAGGAGGTCAGCTCGCGTCAATTCACTCGTATGCAAAACATGGGGCTTACAAACCTGCGACAAACGGTTCTGCAAGGCGTCAACGAAAAACTGAATGCGTACTTCTTCCCACCGCTCTACAACAATAACAAGGAAAAAGCCCAGGGGGCCGCTCTGACCGTTGTCGGGGGAATGGCAAAGGTGCTCGGAAAGACGGTGTCCAACTCCGGGGGATTTGCCTCCAAAGCCGCAGGTGGGGCGCTTATGTGGGGAGGGAAGGCCACTGAAAAAATTGGCAAAGATCAATTCAAAAATGCGGGGAAAGATCACTCCAGCGGCAGTTACAACGCCTTTTCCCCAAGAAATTGGGGCGTCAACTCGATGGGACACAATGGGGCCGTCCGCTGATAGGTGTAGAGAACCCGTGAACGAGAAAAGCCCCCACCCAACCCACTGCGGATAGGGGACGCAGTCGGCTGGGCGAGGGCTTCTTGTACGACTGTTTTACTGCGCGATAGTTTTCACTGAAACGCCACGTTCAACCGGCGTCGAGCGACCGTAGATATCTTCAAAGCGCTCGATATCGTCTTCACCCAAGTAGCTGCCCGATTGCACTTCGATGATCTCCAATGGGATCTTGCCCGGGTTGCGCAGGCGGTGCACCGAGGCGATCGGGATGTAGGTGGACTGGTTCTCGGTGAGCAGGAACACGTTCTCGTCACAGGTGACTTCGGCCGTGCCACTGACCACGATCCAGTGTTCGGCGCGATGGTGGTGCATCTGCAGCGACAGGCACGCGCCCGGCTTGACCGAGATGTGCTTGACCTGGAAGCGGCCACCCATGTCCACCGAATCGTAGGAGCCCCACGGACGGTACACTTCACAGTGGTTCTGGGTTTCGCTGCGGCCCTGGTCGTTGAGGGTGTTGACCATCTGCTTGACGCCCTGGACCTTGTCCTTGTGGGCAATCATCATCGCGTCCTTGGTTTCCACCACTACGATGTTGTCCAGGCCGATCACCGACACCAGTTTGCCGTTGCCGTGGATCATGCAGTTGCGGCTGTCCTGGATCACCACGTCGCCTTTGCTGACGTTACCGTGGACGTCTTTGTCGTTGACTGCCCACAGCGAGGCCCAGCAGCCCACGTCGCTCCAACCGGCACTCAGTGGCACCACACAGGCGCGCTGGGTTTTTTCCATCACGGCGTAGTCGATGGAATTGTCCGGGCAGCAGGCGAAGGTGGCTTCGTCGAACGACACGGTATCGGCGGTCTGTTCGCTGCGTTCCAGGGTCAGCAGGCAGGTGTCGTAGATGTCCGGGTCGTGCTTTTTCAGCTCTTCGAGGAAGCGGCTGGCGCGGAACAGGAACATGCCGCTGTTCCAGAAGTAACCGCCGCTTTTGACGAACTCGACGGCGCGTTTTTCATTGGGTTTTTCCACGAACTGCTCGACGCGGCTCACGCCTTCGGGCAGCAGCGAATCGTTGGTGGACTTGATGTAGCCATAACCGGTTTCCGGGCGGGTGGCCGGCACGCCAAACAGCACCATCTCGCCACGCTCTGCGGCCACGGTGGCCAGGGCCAGGGCGCGTTGCAGGGCTTTCTGGTCGTCGATCACGTGGTCGGCGGGCAGCACCAGCATCAGCTCGTCACGGCCTTCGTTGACCAGCATCATCGCGGTGAGGGCCACGGCCGGGGCGGTGTTGCGGCCGAACGGCTCCATCAGGATGCGTTGGCTTTCCAACTTACGGGCGGCCAGTTGTTCGTTGACGATAAAGCGGTGGTCCTTGTTGCAGACCACGATCGGGGTGTCCATGCCTTCGAACACCAGGCGCTCCAGGGTCTGCTGGAACAGCGTGTGTTCACCGGTCAGGGCCAGGAACTGTTTAGGGAACTGTTTACGGGAAAGCGGCCAAAGACGTGAGCCGCTACCACCGGAAAGGATGACTGGAATCATGGGTGTTTCTCCTTGAATCGATATGGGTCAGAGCTACGAAGGTTTGTCGTTTCACTCTTGTTTTTGTCTCGGTCCGGGTTGGTCTCAACCAACCCGGAAAAATGCTTTAGCGGGTCGACACTGGGCGTTTGACCCAGACTGGCGAGAGGCTCGAACCGGAGCCCGTCACATACAGCACCGCCGCTTCACCGCGTTCCAAGGCAACCGGCTTCACATCGCCGACTTTCTTGTCACCGTCATACAACGCCAGGCTTACTTTCACCGGGTTGATCTCACGCTCGCCACGGCCCTTGGCTGCCACTGACTTGACCACATCGGTCTTGCCATCGGCGGTTTTCAGGGTCAGGGCCTTGTCGCTGAGGTTCTGCACGCGCACCAGGGATTTCTGCTTGTTCTTGAACGGCGGTTCTTCGATCAGTTGTGGCTGGCCGCTACCGCTGTTGACCAGGGTGTAGTAGTGGTCCGGAGCGAGCTTGACCGGTACGGTCTGGCTGCCGACCTTGGCGCTGTAGTCACCGCCGGGCATGAAGCTGAAGTCGCTGCTGGCCAGTGGGGCCACGTCGCTCAGGTTGGTGGCGCCGACGGTAGCGCTGACTTCCTGGTTGCTGGCGTTGTAGATGCGCACGAAGCTCGAGCCTTTTGGCGCGGTAGGGCCGTACAGGGCGGCGTCGCCACCGGCGAAGGCGGACATCGATACGAAGCTCAAACCGGCTGCGATGGCCAGGGTTTTAGCGAGACGACGAGGAGTTGTAGTGAAAGTCATGTGAGTTACCTCTCTTTCAGTTTTGCGCCCGGTCGGGCGTCTCGGATTTAGTGTTGATGGCCATGTTCTGTTGGCGCGAACCGGCTTGTTTAAGCTGCGCAACCCACGCGGGGTCGGCATCACCGATTTCGTTGTTCACGGGCAGATAACGTTCAGGAAACTCCCAGATCAGCACCTGGGGCGGGCTGTTCTTGAAGTCATCGCTTTTCAGGTAGCTGAGCATCGGCAGGATCGGGCCGTGGCCGTCTTCGGCGTAGCTGACCACGTCGCTGCCCAGGGCTTGCTTGAGGGCGCCGACGAAATTCCAGTTGGGGTTGGCGCTGTAGCTGGTGCCCACCAGCGCCACCGGGGTTTCGCTGTCGCTGAACAGCGCGTCGTCGCCTTTGGTTTCGGCCAGGTGCGTGACGCGTTTTTGCAGCGGCTCTTGCGGCGGCATCAGGTTTTCGAACAGCGGGTCCAGCGGCAGGAACAGACGCAGGTCGCCTTTGTGCGGTGTGGTGCTCTCGGCCTCGGTGACAAAACGCTGGGGCTCGCCGCTCAGTGGGGTCTTGGCGGCAATGGTCTTGGCCAATTGCTTGGCCGCGATTTCAGCGCCGTCCGGGGTCCAGTGGGTGTCGGTGCGCAGGAACACCTGCTTGCCGCCGAGCTTGGCCTGTTGCAGCGGGCCGAGCAGGTCCGGGGCGATGATCTTGTCGGCGGCGACACGGGCGTGGAAGTCCTGGTACAGGTTGGCGTGGATGCTCGCCGGCTTCACTTCACCCAGGTGTTCCGGGTACAGGCGTACCTTGGCCGGCACGATCGCCATCACCAGTTGGATGCCCTGGGCCTTGAGCTTCTGGCGTACGCCTTCGACCAGCGCGTAGTTACCTTCCAGGTTCTGGTCTTCGTTGACGGCGGGGTTGAACTCCTCGTCGCTGTACAACCAGTGATCGCGGCCCAGCACCACGCCGGGACGGCCTTCATTGAACAGCTTGTAGTCCAGCGCCGCCCACAGGTTGGTGCCCAGGCGCTTGATCGGGAACTGGTCGTCGTAGTGGGTCTCGACCGCCTTGGTCCAGCGACCGTTGAGCACGGTGGCGTCGGCATTGGTGCTGAAGCCGAAGAAGCTGCGCAGCGACCAGGCGCCCAGGGCGAGCAACACCACCAGGAACAGGCCGATATAGAGGACGCGTAATGAACGGGTCATGGTCGGCTCCCTCAGAATTGGAAGTAAAGGAACGGCGAGAAACTCTGCGCCGACAGTTTGAGAATCGACGCCACGAACAGCAGCAGCACCGCAGCGCGCATGGCGTAGCGTGGCCAGTCAGCGGTCCAGTAGGCCGGTTGCACAGCGGCATCCTGGCCCACGGTGAAGCCGGGCTCGTGGATGCTGCCGGGGTTGTCGCCCGGCACGGCCTTGATCAGGCTCGGGTCGGCCGGCTTGGTCTTCTCGGCAGGGCGATTGGTGTAGAAATCGCGCAGGCCGAAGAACGCCAGGGTTGCGTAGGCCACCACCAGGGTTGCCACTTGCAGGCCGGTGAGGTTGGCGCGGTTGAGTTCCGACAGCGACCACTCGCCAAAGCTGAACATCGCACCGTACATACGGCCGGCGACGTGCAGGTTTTCGGCGCGGAAGATCACCCAGCCCATCACCACCAGCAGGAAGGTGAAGGCCCAGCGCACGACGTTGAAGCTGCGTGGCGCGGTGTTGAGGCCGATGGCTTTTTCAATCGCCAGCCACATGCCGTGCCACGCGCCCCATACGATGTAGGTGATGTTCGCACCGTGCCACAGGCCACCGAGCAGCATGGTCAGGAACAGGTTGCGGTAGGTGGTCAGCGTGCCTTTACGGTTGCCGCCCAGGGTGATGTACAGGTAGTCACGCAGCCAGGTGGACAGGCTGATGTGCCAGCGCCGCCAGAACTCGGTGATCGACTGGCTGATGTAGGGCTGCTTGAAGTTTTCCATGAAGCGGAAGCCCATCATCAAGCCCAGGCCGATGGCCATGTCGCTGTAGCCGGAGAAGTCGAAGTACAGCTGTGCGGTGTAGGCCAGCGCGCCGAGCCAGGCATCGCCGGTGGTGGGGTTCTGCAGGGCGAAGCAGTGGTCGGCGACGACTGCCAGGGTGTCGGCAATGAACACCTTCTTGATGAAACCCTGCATGAACCGCGTGCAGCCCTCGGAGAATTTGTCGAGGGTGTGGGTGCGGTTGTTGAACTGGTCGGCCAGGTCGCGAAAGCGCAGTACCGGGCCGGCAATCAGGTGCGGGAAGATCGCCACGAACGCCGCAAAGTCGATCAGGTTGCGGGTCGCCGGGGTATCGCCACGGTACACGTCGATGATGTAGCTGATCGACTCGAAGATGTAGAACGAGATACCGATCGGCAGCAGCACGTGGGTCAGGATGAACGGCTCAAGGCCCGCCGACTTCATCATCACGTTGATGCTGTCGACGCCGAAGTTGGCGTACTTGAAGTAGCCGAGGATGCACAGGTCGACCGCCACGCCGAGCAGCAGCCAGCGCTGCGCCGGCTTGGTGCGCACACCGGCGGCACCGACTTTCAGGCCGATCCAGTAGTTCCACAGCGTCACGGCGGCGAACAGCGCCAGGAAGTCCACTCGCCACCAGGCGTAGAACACGTAGCTGGCAATCAGCAGCAGCAGGTTGCGATAGCGTTGCCCGCTCAAGTAGTACAAGCCGAGAAAGATCGGCAAGAACAGAAACAGGAACACATTGGACGAGAAAACCATCCCGATCTCTCCATGTTTAACCAACAGTCAAGGGCCAGAGCCCCCCCAAACCCCCCCACGAAAAATCGGGGGCGGGCCGTACAACATTCCAACTGACGAAACCGACTCGAACTGTGGGAGGGGGCTTGCCCCCGATGGCGGTGTAACAGTCGCCATCTGTGTTGAATGACACCCTGCTATCGGGGGCAAGCCCCCTCCCACATTTTTTACCGCGTTTCGTCAGGAACCCTTGTTGCCTTTCTCATGCGTCGGGTCATAGACCTTGGTCAGGTCGCCCCCGAGGCGGAAGGTCTTGAACGGCTGCATCCCATGCTTGCGCTCGAGCACATCCGGCGCGCAGGTGTAGAGGGTGCAGAAGGGTTCGAGCCAGGCGAATTTCATGTCCTGCTTCAAATCCTTCATGTCCTGTTCCTTGCCGTTCTTCTGTTCGAAGATCTCGGGATCCTTGACCCCGGCGAGCACTTTGTCGCCCAGGCGCTTGAGCGCGCCGTTGTTTTCCTGGCGCAAGTCCACGCCATTGACCAGGGCAAAGCTGGCGATCATCGACAGCGGCGGCAGGGCGTAGTTGTGGTACGACAGGGCGCGTTGCTGACGCTTCAATTCGTTCGGCAGAAAGCCCTGGTCGTCGACCTGGTTCACGCCGACCTTGTATTCCTTCACCGCCCAATCAAACAGGTCGCGACGGTTGGTGGCGACGGACGTGGCCATCACCGACCAGGCGGCCCAGTAGGAGTGGTTGTTGGTTTTTTCCAGGGGCAGGTTGTCCCAGTCGCTGACCACTTGATCGGCGAGCTTGTTGAACCAGGCTTCGATCAGTTGCGATTCCTGCTGGTGATTGGCCAACGGGTGCGAGTCGGAGAACTTCAGGCGCACATAGGCCGAGGCCATGCTGCCCAGCGCCCACTTGCGCATGGACTTGCCGGTATGGTTGAAGTCCTTGGACATCAATGCATCGGCCTTGGCCCACGACACCAGCCAGTTCAGGGTGCATTCGAGCTGCTCGGGGCGGCCGTCACGCATGAACTGCATCACGCGTTTGCTGGTGTCTTTTTCCAGCTTGGTGATGTCGGCGGTGCTGTCGCGAAAGGCTTTTTCCGACTGCACGTTCAGGGTTGAACGCGCCTTGTCCGAGCCTTCGTACTTGCTGCGAAACTGCAGCGGCCCGGTGTAGGGCGCCGGCATGGTGTCGCAGTTTTCCTTGAAGTCGCCGGTCTTGAACGCTTCAATCGGTGCGAAATAGCCTTGTGGCGGACGCAGCGGTGCGGCGGCGTTGACGGAGCCTGCGAACATCGCCAGGCCCAGCAGCGTAGGGATCAGTAACTTCTGCATAGGTAACCTCATTTCCCAGTTGAAGCGGTCTGTTGACCACCGGCCGGGAATACGTTGCGTGTGCAAATTTTCGCTTCGACCTTCTGCGCAGCAGCGCCCGCTTCGGGACCCTGCACTTCCACGGCCAGCAGGTTCTGCGAGGCCCAGTCTTCATCGGTACGCAGTTCAAAGGCGAAACGCCCGTCTGTATCGGATGTCTCGGGTTTCTCGATCTTGATGTCCTCGTGGCGCCCGTTCATGTACCAGAGGGTGGCTTGCAGGGTTTTCACCGACGGATCGGCGAAGCGGATATCGACCTGGTGATTGGCATTACGCAGGTCTTTGTTCGAACTGTTCACCAGCAATTCGTTCTTGCCGGGTTTCAAGGTGGTGCTCGCGGTCATCTGCGCGGTCTTGCCTTCGCAGCCGTTGTCGAGCAGGGCCATCATCTGGCGGTAGATGGTCTCCTGGTCCAGGCGATACAGCGGCGAGAACTCCCAAATGAGGATTTTCGGCGGGTTCTTCTGGAATTCATCGCTGCCCAGGTACTGGATCATCGAACCTTCCAGACCGCCGCCGGGGAAGGCGACGTTGAGGATGTCGGCACCGATTTCCTGTTCCAGGAAGCCGGCGAAGTTGTAGTTCTTGCCGCTGTGGCTGGTGCCCACCAGGGTGATCTGCGGGTTGCCCGAATCGCCGAACAGGTCGCCGTCGCCCGCTTCGCCCTTGGGCTCGGTGGTGAACTGGTCCATGTACTGGATCGCGTAGCTGGTGCCGCACAGTTGCCCGGCCATGTTGTGCAGGGTGCCGGTCTTGCCCATGCGCCCGGAGCGCTTGGTTTCGAACTCACGCTTGGGAATATCCGCGAACTCGGGCATCGCACGCACTTTGGCACCGACGATTTTCGCAGTGCGCTGGGCGCCGTACGGGGTCCAGTGCTGGTCGCCACGGAAGTAGAAATCGTGGGCCGGCAGCTCATCCGGCAGTTGCTCGTTGGTCAGCGGCGACAGGTCCGGCACCACGTAGCCCATCTTGGCGAAACGACCGAGCATGGTCTTGTAGTTGCCCAGGGCCTTGTCGAAGTCGAACTTGGCTTTTTCTTCCGGGTTGAGCTTGTTGCGGTTCACCAGCCCACGGGTCGGCTGGTAGACCACCACCAGTTCCACGCCCTTGGCCTTGAACGCGTCGTGCAGCTGTTGCATGCGCTTGTAGCCGGACGGGGTGGTGTCGAATTCGGTACGCAGGTCTTCCTGGGTGCGGAACAACCAGTCGCCCTGGGCTTGCACCAGGGTGGTGAAGTTCTGCTGATAGCGCGTGGTGTAGTTGCGCGCATCATGGGCGGCCGGGCACAGGCTGCAGCATGGCTCGGCGGTGAAGGTCGGCGCCTTGACGTCGTCGGCGCGTACGCCCTGGCTGGCCGCGAGCAGGCCGAGGGTCAGACCCGAGAGGCTCAGCAGTTTGATCATGTGTGGGTGCATAAGGGTCATCCTCAGTCCTGCATTTCGGTCTGGCGTTCGACAGGGTCGATCAGCACGGCTTTCTGCTGGCGCACCAGCAGGTCGAGAATCTCTTCCTGGCGATCGCCAAGCACGCCGGAGAAGCTGATGCCGCTGGATTTGGTCGGTGCCAGCATCGATACGCGGTACAGCTCGATACTCAACGGCGAGTCGATGGACAGCGGCCCGCTGCCGTTACCCGCCAGTTCACCGCCCACCACGATCAGCGAGACTTTGGCGTCGAACGGGTCGAGGGCGATGTCGCGGTCGGTGTCGGTCAAATCCTTGATGTGGCCGTACACACCGGTCAGGCCGTTGGCCATCGCGGTGTTTTCGTAGAGCTTGATGTTCACGCTGTTGCGCACGCGGATGCCGTGGCGGCGGTTGCTGATCACCTTGTTGCCCCACAGCAGGTTGTCGCCGCTCTCATAGAGGGTGATGCCGTCGGTGTGGTTGCGGTAGATCTCGTTGTCGGCGATCAGGTTGTTCACGCTGTTACGGTCGATTACCAGGCCCGAGAGCTTGTTGTCGTAGCTGCGGTTGTTGAAGATGAAGCTGTCGTTCACTTCACGGGAAATGATGATGCCGTGCTTCTTCTTGGTGCCGTAGACGGTGTTGTCCGCGATGATCAGGCCGTGGGAACGGTCGTGGGGGTCAATGCCGTAGACGATGTTGTCTTTGTAGGTATTACCCTTGATCACAAAGCCCGTGGTCTCGTAGCAGTAGAAGCCGTACCACATGTCCGAGAACTCGGAATCGATGATCCAGCCGGTCGGCTCGGGACGCTTGAGCACCTTGGCCATGTTCGGCGTGTACTGGGAAATACTCACCCCGTACGACTTACTGTTGGCGTAGCCGAAACTGGCCATCTTGGTGTTGGAAATGTAGGTTTCGGTACCGCCCCAGGCCAGCAGGAACGGGCGGAATTCCTTGGGCGACTTGAACAGCGCCGGGCCGTTGGCCTTTTCGCTCCAGCCGGTGACCTTGGTGTCCTGCACAAACAGCTGGCCGTCGTTGATCAGGAACGAACCGCCTTCCTGGGACAGGCGCAGCTCCTGGGTCTTCTTGTCGATTTCCAGGATGCCCTTGCGCCCGACCACGATCGGCAACTTGGCCAGGAACACACCCGGCGAGGTCTCGCTCAGGTACTGCTTGGGCACCTTGCCCAGCAGGTCCTTGAGGTTCATGTAGCCGTCGTCGACAAAGATCGCCTGGGGAATACCGTGCTGGCGCACCACCCATTCGGCCATCTTGTTGTCACCGCCGATGAAGTCCTTGAGCGCGTCTTCCTGCATCATGCGGCGGATGCTGATCTTGCCCGGTTTGGTCCTTACGATCTTTTTTTCCATCGCCGCGGCGGTGTAGCCCGACAGGTCCGGCAGGGTCGGCTTGGCCATTTCCAGCGGCGCGGTAGGCGGGCTGGAAATGGTGTAGGTCTTGGCCTGCTGCAGTTCCTTGGCGATGGTCGGCGCCTTGGCCGCCGTGTCGGCAAACGCAGTGGCACTGGCCAACAGCATTGCCGCGACGAGTAGGCTTTGAGCATTCATTGGGCGGGCTCCCATCAGAATTTCCAGATCACGTCGACAAACGCGCGATGCATGTACGAGTCGACGTTGCTGCCATAGGCATCGCCCGGTTTGAATACGCCGGCACGGAAACGCACCAGCGCTGACGGCTCATCGATCGACTGGCTGAGCGCAGCCGGCAACAGGCCGGTCTTGAAGTACTTGGTGACCACCAGGTCCATCTCCTGGCCCAGGTCTTTCTTGCCATCTTCAAGGGGCAGGGAAGTACTGGACAGGATCGCGCCGGTGACGTCGTCGGTGTTGTTCTGCACCGCATCGATACCGTTGCTGCCCACCGGCTTGTTGCCGTCGACACGCCAGAACTTGTGGTACACCAGGCTGGCGTCGTAGTCCTCGCGCAGCTGCCAGGAACCGAACAGACTCATGGCCTGCATGTTGTTCATTTCGCCACGGAAGGCTTCACCGAAGCGGTGCACGCGGGACTGGGTGCCGGTCCAGTTCGAACGGTTGCTTTGCAGGCCGTTCTGCTCGTACTCGGCGCTGGCGCGGGAGTAGGCCGCGCCCACTTGCCACTGCGGGTCAAGGCGCAGGCGGATACCCAGGTCGGTGGCCCAGCCATTCACGTCATCGCTGCGCTTGGCCTGGTCGGGACGGCTGCCGTCGGCTTTCAACGCGTTGACGGTGTCGCGGTCGCCCTGCATGCCGGTGATGCTGGCCCAGTAGTTGACGGTGTTGGTATTGCGCCAGTTGTAGGCGTCGCTGTTGGCTTCGATGCCGAGCCAGGTCAGGTCGCCGTTTTCGCGCTTGTCCAACGAGTCGGTGGGTACGCCCGGTTCCGGGTAGTCCAGCTTGCCGTTGTCATGGGTGTGGTGACCGCGCAGGCCGATCCACTGACCGGGCGTCCACTGGTAGGCGGCGTCGGCGTAGAGGTGCTGACGGTCCTTGTCCTTGGGCGACAGTTCCTTGAGGTCGGTGCGGTATTCGCTGAAACGTTCGGCGACGCCGACATTGGCCTTGAGCAGGGTCGTGTCGAAAGTCCAGTTCAGCGCTTCGATGTTGGTGTCGCGCCATTGGCCGTCGTCATTGCGCAGGCGTTGGCGACCCAGCTTGAGGATCTCGCCAGGGTAGGGCGTGAAGCCGCTGTAGCCGACCCAGAACTCGCGCATGGCCAGGTAGTTTTTCTTGGCCTTGCGGTCGTTGTTGGTGGTTTGCTGGTTCGCGTCATCGGCCGACTGTTGCAGCGTGTCGGTCTCGATGATGTCGCTGGACGCCACCGCCTGGCCCATGGCATAGGCGCTCCACGCGCCGCTTTCGCCGTAGATCCACGGGCGCAGGTCAAGGCCGATACCGTTGACGTCGCCGCCTTTTTGCGTGCCGAGGTCGCGGTCATCTTCGGACTGCGCGGTGGCTTTGACTTCCAGGCCGAAGTTCTTGGCTTCGGTCAGCGCGGCCAGGGTCGGGCACGACCACAGCAGGGCGAAGGTCAGGCCGATGCCGGCCTTGACGAATGGGTTGAGCTTCATAGGGATTCCTCGCCGTCGTCTTCTTCATCCAGGGCGTGCAGTTGCAACGTGCTCTGGGCCAGGGTGCCGCGGGCGGCCAGTTCCTGTTGCACCAGGCGTTGGCCCTGGGCGCGTTGTTCAGGCGTCAAGGGCGCTTCAAGCTGGGCCGCCAGGTCATTGGCTTCCGGGGTGTCCTGGGCTTTGGCCAACTGGCTGAAGACATAGGCGTTCAATGGGTCGGGCTTGGTGCCCTTGCCTTGGGAAAACAACTGGGCGATGGCGAAGTCGGCGCTGTTCTGGCCGTTGCGCGCAGCGGTCAGCAAGTGGTCGAGGGCTTTTTGCGGGTAGACCTTGCCCAGGTAGCCACGGCGATAGATCTGGCCGAGGTAGTAATCGGCGGCCACTTCCTTGCCCACGGCTTTTTCGAAGTGCGCTTCGGCTGCCTTGGCATCCGCCGGCACCCACTTGCCTTCGTAGTAGAGCTTGCCCAGCAACAGTTCGGCGCGCGGCTGGTCGGCGGCGCGGCCGTTGTCCAGGTACTTCATCATCTGGTCGACGTCACCGAGTTCCGGGAAGTCATAGAGCAGTTGCGCCAGGCTGACCCAGGAAGCCGGGTAGCCAGGGGCGATTTTTTCCAGCAGGGCCTGGGCGGTTTTTTCGTCCGGCTGGCCGAGGGTGGCGTCACCCAGCACACGCGCCACGCTGTCGACACGCTGTGCGGTAACGGTGCCACGGCTGTAACCGGCTTCCATTTGCTTGAGCAGTTCGGCCTGTTTTTCCGGCTCGGCTTTTTTCTGGTAGACCGTGGCCAGTTCGACGTAGCAAATGTCGGTGGTGTTCAGCGCGGCTTTGCAGATGCGCTCCACGTCATCCAAGTGCTGGTCGTAGGTGTCCTGGGTGCGATACAGCAGCACCTGGGCCAGGCCGGCTTCCGGGTAACCGGCGGCCTGCCATTGGCTGATCTGCCGCTGGGCATTCACGTTCGGGAAGCTGTGCGGGTATTGCAGGTACAGCATCGCCAGCGGAATCAGGGTGTTGCCTTCGCCATTGGCAAAGGCTTTTTTCAGCAGGCCTTCGGCTTCATGGTGTTCGGCCTCGGTGCTGCCGGGCTTGGCCACCAGCAGGCGACCCAGGCGCGCCTGGGCGCGGGGCGAGGTGTCCGCTGCCGCACGGTAGGTGGCTTCGGCCTGTTTGATTTGCGCCGGATCGCGAGTGCCTACCTGGATGTCAGCCAGGCCCACCTGGGCCTCGCTGTAGCCCAGGTCCGCCAGTTGCTGGTAATTCTGCTGCGCGGTGACGGTGTCGCCACGCTTGAGCGCTTCATTGGCCAGGCGTTGGTCGGGCAGGCCGGCGCAACCGGCGAGGGCGATGGCCAGCGCCAGGGGTACCGGCAGGTTTCGAAGGGCGCTCATGATTAAAGACCCGCAGCCATGGCTTTATCGATCAGCCAGTTCAGCGATGGGCCACGGTCGCTGGTGACTTCCACCGGGCGACCGGCGTAGGTGCTGTCCAGCGGTGCGTCCGGCTTGATCTGCACGCGGATGTCGGAGGACAGGTCGGCGCTGTTCAGGCTGGTGCTGCTGACGATGGTGCCGGTGCGGATCTGCTCCTCGTCGGCCACTTGGAAGCTCACCGGGGTACCTGGACGCACATCGGCGAACTGGCGATAGGTGAAGCGTGCTTCCACGTTGGCCTGGCTGCCGCGTGGGACCAGTTGGAAGATCACGTCGCCCTTGCTGGCGTACTGACCGTCAGCCACCAGTTGCTGCGCCACCACGCAATCGCACGGCGAAGTCAGGGTGCCGGTCATTTGCTTGCCGAACAGCTCTTCAACCTTGGCCGGTTGCAGTTGGTCTTCGTCCAGGTGGCCCTTGAGCACGTCGAGCATGCTGGTGCTGAAGGTCGCCAGTGGCGCGCCTTTGGCGGCGACCGCGTCACCCTTGAGCAGGCTCTGCACGGTGCCGTCGCGTGGCATGGTCACGTTCATGCCGGGCACGCTCACCAGGCCGGCCTGGGCGTGGCTGACGAAGTACATGCCGTACACCGACTTGAAGACGAAACCGAAAGCCGCCAGGCCGACGATGAAGATACCCGCGCTGAACACCACGGCGCGCAGGCGGCCGGCGGCGCTCATGTTGCTGCCGCTGTCCTTGACCTTGCGTGCCTTGGTGAAGTTGTCACGTTGCAGGGTCGCCAGCACGTCGCCCATGGTCACGATGTCACCGGACAGGTGCGAGGTGATCAGATGGCGCAGGGTGGAAATATCCTGGGCGTCGAGGTTCTGGAACTGGCAACCGGTGCGGCCGGTCTGGCGGTCGTAGGAGCGGATCTGCAGTTCCACGTCCATGGCCAGGCCAAGGTTATCGATGACGAATTGCAGGCGGCCCTTGTGCACTTCGCCGACGGTCAACGGCTGGGTAGCGGTGAACGCC
Source organism: Pseudomonas extremorientalis (assembly GCF_024584605.1). NCBI lineage: Bacteria > Pseudomonadati > Pseudomonadota > Gammaproteobacteria > Pseudomonadales > Pseudomonadaceae > Pseudomonas > Pseudomonas extremorientalis. The sequence continues at coordinate 1,189,487 of NZ_CP089519.1, forward strand.
AGGCCGCCGGCGGACAGGTCGATCACCCGTGCTTCGGTCTGGGTGCGGTCGGTGTTGAAGAAGCGCAGCTTGGCCGGGATTTTTACGCGGGCATGTTGGCGCTGGGCTTCGGATTCGTGGACAACATTGGCATTTACTTGGCTGTTCATCAGGGCAATTTCCTAGAGTTAATTCAGGCTTGGCAGGGTCAGACCATCATCAGCAACACGGCAACGAAGATGCTGCCGGCGGAGAAGGTCATGGTCCGAGACGACCAGGTGTTGAACCAACGTTGAAAGCTGGCCAAATCGCGGGTCAGTTTGGTGTCCTGGCGGGTCCAGGACTGTTGATCGAGGCGGAAGAACACGTAGATCTTCACCAGCGCGCCCATGATCTGGTTGTAATAGAGAATCACCGGGTACGCGGGGCCGATCTTGTGGCCGGAGCACGACAGCAGCAGGGTGAGAATCAGGCGAGTGATGCCGATCCACAGCAGGTACGCGAGGATGAAGGCGCCGCCGTATTTGAAGGTGGCGATGATCGCCACGGTCAGGCCGAGCAGGGACGTCCACATCGACACGCGCTGGTCGAACAGCACGATGCTGGTGAACAGGCCCAGCCGACGCACACCCAGGCCCAGGGCACGGGAATTCTGGCGCAGGTTATTGCCGTACCAGCGGAACATCAGCTTGCGGCTGGCCTTGATGAAGCTCTTTTCCGGCGGGTGTTCCACGGTGTTGATCGCGGCGTCCGGCACGTAGAAGGTGTCGTAGCCCAGGCGCATCAGGCTGAACCAGCTGGACTTGTCGTCGCCGGTGAGGAACTTGAAGCGGCCCAGGCGCCAGTGTTGCAGCGAGTCGCTTTCCACGTCGGCGATAAAGCCCGGGTCGGTGACCACGCTGGCACGGAACACTGACATGCGGCCGGTCATGGTCAGCACGCGTTTGGACAGGGCCATGGAGCACATGTTGATGTGACGCTGGGCGAAACGCAGCTTGTGCCACTCGCTCATGATGTAGCCGCCGCGCACTTCGCAGAACTCGTTGGTGGTCAGGCCGCCGACGTTGCCGAACAGTTGGAACCACGGCACGGTCTTGCGAACCACGCCCTCGGCGAGCACGGTGTCGCCATCGATCACGGCAACCACGGCACGGTCGTCCGGCAGGTGGCGGGAGATGGCGCGGAAACCGAAAGCCAAGCCGTCGCGTTTGCCGGTGCCGGCGATGCGCACGAAGTCGAGCTTCACGTGTTCCGGTGGATTCATGCGTTCCCACAGGCTCTTCACCAGCAGCTCATCGGACATTTCCACCAGCGAGCAGACCACGGTGGTGGGGAAGCCACATTCGATGGCTTCACGGATCACCGAGCTGTAGACCTGCGCGGTGGTCAGCGCGTCGATACGGAAACTGGTGACCATCAGGAACACATGGGACGGGTCGGCGGCCTTGCCCAGCTTGCGCACTTTGCGGCGCAGGTGCGGGTAGACCACGTACAGGAACAGCATGCCGCGAAAGAAATGCGTAGCACCCATCGAGTAGCGCCAGATGCCGACGGCGCCAATCAGGAAAATAAAATTCTTCGACTCGGAGTCGAACGTACTCGCCGGCAAGAGCAGGGCGAGTCCCATCAGCAGGCTCAAAAAGAACAGCCAGCCGGCGGATTGGAGCAGTACGTGTTTTAACTTGGACATAAGCGTCATCCGAAGGTGAAGAAGGCTCCCGGCTGCAAGCGCTGGGGATAGGTACGCTTGCAGCCCGGAACTTGCCGTTGCTGTTACCAGCAAATGCCTTCGGTACGGCCTGTGGCACAGGTGGCCTTGGACATGAAGCCCACCAGGTCGATCACTTGCTTGCCGTGTGGTGCGTTCTGCGCCAGGGCACGGAACTTCTCATCACGGTTGCCCAGGATGATCACGTCGGAGTTGTTGATCACATCGTCGAAGTCCGAGTTGAGCAGGGACGACACGTGCGGGATCTTGCCTTCGATGTAGTCCTTGTTTGCACCGTGGACACGGGCGTACTCGACGTTGCTGTCGTAGATGCTCAGGTCGAAGCCCTTGCCGATCAGCATTTCGGCCAGTTCAACCAGCGGGCTTTCGCGCAGGTCGTCTGTGCCGGCCTTGAAGCTCAGGCCCAGCAGGGCGACTTTGCGTTTGTCGTGGCTGGAGACGATGTCGAAGGCGTTCTGTACCTGGGACTCGTTGCTGCGCATCAGCGAGTTGAGCAGCGGCGCTTCCACGTCCAGGGAGCTGGCGCGGTAGGTCAGGGCACGCACGTCTTTGGGCAGGCACGAACCACCGAAGGCGAAGCCTGGGCGCATGTAGTACTGGGACAGGTTGAGGGTCTTGTCCTGGCATACCACTTCCATCACTTCGCGACCGTCGACGCCGACGGCCTTGGCGATGTTGCCGATTTCGTTGGCGAACGTCACTTTGGTGGCGTGCCATACGTTGCAGGTGTACTTGATCATTTCGGCAACGGCGATGTCCTTGCGGATGATCGGTGCGTCGAGTTCTTCGTACAGCGACTGCAGGACATCGCCGGAGGCTTTGTCGAACTCGCCGATGACCGTCATCGGTGGCTGGTCGTAGTCGGCGATGGCGGTGGATTCACGCAGGAATTCCGGGTTGACCGCGACACCGAAGTCGACGCCGGCTTTTTTGCCGGAGCAGTCTTCGAGGATCGGGATCACCACGTTGGCCACGGTGCCCGGCAGTACGGTGCTGCGCACGACCACGGTGTGGCGGGTGGTTTTGTCACGCAGGACAAAACCGATCTCGCGGCACACGGCTTCGATGTAATCGAGCTCCAGGTCGCCGTTTTTCTTGCTCGGCGTGCCGACGCAAATCATCGACAGGTCGGTATCGCGGATGGCGTCGGCGAAGTTGGTCGTGCCGCGCAGTCGGCCGGTTTCGATACCCTGGCTCAACAGCTCGCCCAGACCGGGCTCAACGATGGGCGATTTGCCTGCATTGATCAGGTCAATCTTATCCTTGGAGATGTCTACGCCGACCACTTCGTGGCCACGGGCAGACAGGCAACCGGCACAGACTGCGCCAACGTAACCGAGACCAAATATGCTGATGCGCATCGCATTTACCTCTTTGTCTTCAAGACTGTGTTAATCATGCCAATTAATGGCGGAGTTCATGTTTGCAAGCGTCACTGATGCCGCGAAAGTTAGGCGAATAGACGCCAACTTACCGCGTACAGGCATGTTAATTAGCGAGTGACTAACAATTGCACTCAAGTTGTGCGCAACTTGGCCTTGTTATTGGGGCTTGCCCTGAAATGCAGCCGGCCTTTCTGGGGAAAGGTGCCGACGCCAGTGCCACAAGATCCTGATGGGGGCTTTAAGCCCTTATTTATCAACATCTTGGGTGTCTTCACTGACACATTTGGGTAAGCGCTGCCTTGGCCTATAGGGGATAGCAATTAATCCTTATCGCCGCCCTCAACTCATATCAGTTGATGATATGACCCGTGAGTCAAAGTTGATGGGGCAACTTTGCTACTTCCTTGGGTCGTCATGTAAGTCATCTCTTACAGAAGCAGAGAATTTCGTTACCGGTGGTATGAGCCGTGCGTTTAGACGAAGTTCCGGGCCGCTCATCCTGTTTCCTGAAATTTCTTGAAATATTAGGAAAGATGGCACTGGTAGTATATTGATAGCACTTGCTATTTGAGCCAGTAGTTATAGGGAGTTGGCGCGCTGGGATAGTTTTGTGCCACTAGTGTTTGAAAAAAGTGGTGCCACTACGAAAAAAATCGACGAATGTCGAGTGAAAGAATTGTTAGAGATGCGTCGGGATATTTTTTGACGTCAAAAAAATGACGATTCGCGAATTAAAATGCGGTTAAAAATGTGGGAGGGGACTTGCCCCCGAAGACGGTGGGTCAGCTAAAGATAAGCTGGCTGATCCATCGCCATCGGGGGCAAGCCCCCTCCCACATTTGTTCATCAGTGTTCTCGGGAGCTTTATTCTGGTGCGTGATCGCGCAAAAACACCAGGTTATCCGGCTTGGACTGCTCGGCGTTGAAGCGATAGCCCTGCACATCAAACTGCTTGAGCTTCGCCGGGTCGTTGATGCGTTCCTCGATCACAAAGCGGCTCATCATCCCCCGGGCTTTTTTGGCGTAGAAGCTGATGATCTTGTACTGGCCGTTCTTCAGGTCCTTGAACTCGGTGTTGATGATCCGCGCCTTCAAGGCCGTACGCTTGACCGCCGAGAAGTATTCGTTGGAGGCCAGGTTTAGCAGCACGTCGTCGCCTTGTTCGGCCAGCGCTTGGTTGAGCCACTCACTGATACGCGTGCCCCAGAAGGCGTACAGGTCCTTGCCACGGGCATTGGGCAGCTTGGTGCCCATTTCCAGGCGGTACGGCATCATCAGGTCCAGGGGGCGCAGCAGGCCATACAGGCCCGAGAGCATGCGCAGGTGGTCCTGGGCGTAGCTGAAGTCGGCATCGCTGAAGGTCTCGGCGTTCAGGCCGGTGTACACATCGCCCTTGAAGGCCAGTAGCGCCTGCTTGGCATTTTCCTGAGTGAATGCCGGGGTCCAGCTGCCGAAGCGGGCGGCATTGAGGCCGCCGATCTTGTCGGATACGTGCATCAATTCGCTGATTTGCGCCGGGCTGAGGGTGCGCAGTTGCTCGATCAGCTCCTGGGAGTGGTCCAGGTACTGCGGCTGGGTAAAGCGCTGGGTCGCCGGCGCGGTCTCGAAATCGAGGGTCTTGGCGGGGGAAATCACCATCAGCATGAAGTCGTCTCCTTTAAACGTGAGGCGATTCTAGGGGCTGGGGCGTTTTGACTCCACCTATGATGGCGATAGGCGTGATCCGCTATGATGGCCGGTGACTCTGGAGAGGGAGACCCTGTGTGCGAATAGCGCTTTTATTGTCGGCATGCCTGCTATGCCTGAATGCCCAGGCGGCGCCCGTGGATGTGGCCAGCCTGGACCGTGGCTCCTGGCCCGAAAAACTCGGCAGCCCGGCGCTGTTCGACGTGGCGTCACGCGCCGAAATCCTGATGTTCGCCCACAGCCTCCTGGCCAGCGAGAACCAGGACGAAACCGCGCTCAAGCAGCGCCTGGGCCTGAAGATCATCAACCTGGCCGCCATCGACGACCTGCGCCGCCAGCTCTGGCAGCGCCTGCTGGAGAACTACACCTTCGCCCAGCAGAGCTGCGAGGAAGACGCCTCGTTCTGCTATCTGGTGGAGAACATGGACGACCTGCGCGAGCAGGCCGGCAAGTTCGAGGTGAGCGAAGACTCCTTCTATATAGGCTGGGCCGCTCCGAGCCATACCTTCCATGAGCGCTACCTGGATGAATTGCTGCGCAAGGCCGCGCTGTTTCCGCAGATCAGCAGCGAAGTCGCACGTTTCGGCGACCATGAGCGCAATGGCGACGAGTTCAACGACCGCCTGTTCCTGCTGACGTTCGACGGCGGCCCTGCGCCGGTCAGCGGCAATACCGACTGGCTCGCCGACTATTTGCGCAAGCAGAAGATGAGCGCGACCTTCTTCACCCTTGGCAGCAGCCTGCAGGCCCGTGTCGAGCGCAGTTCGGTTGCCGATGTGCAGGCGCTGTACCAGGGCCAGTGCGTCGGCACCCAGGGCTGGCAGTACCGTTCCCACAGCCATTGGGTGGACTGGCAGAGCTCGATTACCCGCAGCGCTTCGCTGGCACAAAACCTGATGCCGGAAAACTACGTGCCGCTGTTCCGTCCGCCCTATGGCCAGCGCCGCGCGGACAGCCAGGGGTTCTTTCAAGCCCAGGGCTTGCAGGTGGCGTTGTGGGACATCGATTCCCAGGATGAACCGGGCAAGCTCAAGGCCGATGAGTCGGCGCAACGGGTGCTGACCTTGATGCTGTTGTGGCGCAAGGGCGTGATTGTGTTCCACGACACCCAGGACAAGGCACGGGTCGCTTTGCCCATGCTGTTGCAGGCGACGGCGCAGAGTGGTCTGGGTTGGCAGGACTGCCGGGAGGCGTTTCGCTGAAGTGCCCGGAACTGTTGGGTTTTGGGCGACTTCGGGGTAATTTTGTGCGACATTTCGATGCAGGCGGACTTCCGACTTTAGCGGGGTAAGTGGCACTCGGCTAGTGCTATTCGTCATCCTGAAAAATAAACTTCAAAAAAGCGTCAAAGTGCTTTTTCCTGTCACACGTTTTGCGGTATTACGAAGTCAGATCGCCGAAACCTGCAACACAGGTGGCGTCTTCCAAGACTCCTCATGTGGGCACTGCGCTTGACGTCACTCAGGTGCAGTCGGTGGTCGAATCGAGGCGCAGCACCGCCCAGGTATTGCGTCGACTGGCTCCCACAAAGGTGACCGAGTATGGATGATCATGGACGTAACCCTTCTTCCGACCAGCCAATCCTTTATGTGCTTGATACCAACGTATTGATCCACGATCCAAACGCACTGCTCAACTTCGAAGAACACCACGTCGCCATCCCGATGATCGTGCTTGAGGAGCTCGATAAACTCAAAAGCGGGCACCACAGCGTGGCCGCCGAATGCCGCCAGGCCATCCGCCTGATCGACAAGACATTGGGCGAAGCTTCGCCAGAAGATGTCGAAGTCGGCGTGCCGATCCAGCGTGGCAAAAGCGGACCCAAGGGCTTGCTGTCGATTCTGATGAGCAAGCGCAGCGAGCCCAACAGCCTGCTGCCGGAAAACCTGAACGACAACAAGATCATCAACCAATTGATCGACCTGCACGCCCGTGACAAGGACCTGCGCGTAGTGCTGGTGACCAAAGACATCAATATGCGCCTCAAGGCCCGAGCGTGTGGGATCGCGGCCGAGGACTACAGTACCGACCAACTGGTCGACGACGTGTCGATGCTGTCCCGTGGTTATCACATGATTACCGGCTCGTTCTGGGACCGCGTCAGCAAGGTCGAAACCCGTCAGGACCATGGCCGTACCTGGCACCAGGTGCAGCTGATCGAAAACCTGCCGGCCGTACATATCAATGAGTTCATCGTCGACGAACAGGGCTTCGTGGGCTGGATCAAAGAGATCCAGGTCGACAAGTTGCTGATCCTCGACCTGCATCAGGAACCCCTGTTGCACCAGGAGGCCTGGGGCCTGAAACCGCGTGATATCTACCAGAGCCTGGCGCTGTACGCGCTGCTCGATCCTGACATCCACCTGGTCAACCTGACCGGCGCCGCAGGCTCGGGGAAAACCATCCTCGCCCTGGCTGCCGCCATCGAACAGACCATGGTGACCAAACGCTATCGCCGCATCATCGCCACCCGCAGCGTGCAGGGCCTGGACCAGGAAATCGGTTTCCTGCCCGGTACCGAAGCGGAAAAAATGGAGCCGTGGCTGGGGGCGATCACCGACAACCTCGAGGCCTTGCACATGGATGATGAAAACACCCATGGCAGTGTCGACTACATCCTCAGCAAAGTGCCGTTGCAGTTCAAATCCCTCAACTACATCCGAGGTCGCAGCTTCCAGCAGAGCCTGATCCTGATCGATGAATGCCAGAACCTCACGCCGCACCAGATGAAAACCATCATCACCCGTGCCGGCGCTGGTTCCAAAGTGGTGTGCCTGGGCAACCTGGCACAGATCGACACTCCTTACCTGTCCGCGACCAGCTCCGGGCTGACGTACCTGACTGAACGCTTCAAAGACTTCCCGAACGGCGTGCACATTGCGCTGCAGGGTGTTCCACGTTCGATCCTGGCCGAATACGCCGAATCCCATCTCTGACCGTCAGCACCTACCAAAACGGGCGTCCCATGGGACGCCCGTTTTTTGTGTTCAGGCCGATTGCTCGACCTGTGCCCAATCGATCGCCGGTTTATGTGCCCTGGACAGCAGGGTGTATACCGACGGCAGTACAAACAAGGTAAACAGCGTGCCCACCAGCATGCCGATCACGATCACCAGCCCCAACCCGAAGCGGCTGCCGGCGCCGGCACCTGACGAGAACAGCATCGGCACCAGGCCCACCACCATGGCCGCCGTGGTCATCAGGATCGGCCGCAGCCGAATGCGTGCCGCGCGCATGATCGCCTGGGCCGGCGTGCAGCGGTACAGCACCTGCAACTCGTTGGCGAACTCGACCATCAGGATCCCGTGCTTGCTGATCAGACCGATCAGGGTGACGAGGCCGATCTGCGTGTAGATATTGATGGTCGCCAGCCCCAGCGCCAGGGGAATCAACGCGCCGCAGATCGACAGCGGCACGGTGATCAGGATGATCAGCGGGTCGGTCAGGCTTTCATACTGCGCTGCCAGCACCATGTAGATCACGATCAGCGCAAACAGGAAGGTCAGCATCAGCGCATTGCCCTCGTGAATGAACTGCCGCGAATCGGCCTGCCAGTCATGGCTGAAACTGGCGGGCAACTGGCGGCTGTGTTCCTGCAAGAAGGCCACTGCCTGGCCAAGGCTGACGCCGGGCGCGGGAATACCCTGGAAGGTCGCGCTGTTCTGCTGGTTGAACTGCTTGAGCTTGTTCGGCTCGATCACGTTGTGCAGGCTCACCACGGTGGACAGCGGCACCTGCTGGCCGGTGTCGGTGTCGACGTAGAAGCCATTCAGGTCCTGGGGCGTGAGGCGCCGCGAGGCCTGGCTCTGGGGGATCACGTCGTAGGAACGGCCCTGCAGGGCGAACCGGTTGGTGTAGTTCTCACCGATCAATACCGCCAGGGTGCTGCCGATGTCTTGCATGCGAATCCCCAGGCTGTTGGCCTTGCTGCGGTCGATGCGCACTTGGGTCACCGGGTTATTGAACGCCAGGTCACTGTCGACCACCGCAAACAGCCCGCTGGCCCGCGCCTGGGTTTTCAGCGTTTCCATGGCCTGGTACAGCGAGCGGTAGTCTTCTGTGCTGCGCATCACCATTTGCACCGGCAAGCCACCAGTGGAGGCGGGCAGTGGCGGCAGTTGAAACACAAAGATCGAGTTGCCTTCCACGGCGTCGACGCTTTGTTGCAGCTCGGCCTGGATTGTCGCTGCGCTGCGCTGACGCTGCGACCATTCGGTGAAGTTCACCCCGGCAAAACTCGCGGCGACGCCGTCATTGCCGTTGATGATCCAGGTGCTCACGGTCTCCGGCAAGTGGCCGAGAATCCCGCTCAACTGGTAGGCGTAGCGCTCTACATAATCCAGGTTGGCGTGCTGCGGTGACTTGATCGCCAGCAGCAGGTTGCCCTGGTCTTCGTTGGGCGCCAATTCCTTGCTGGCATGGCCATACAGCCAGGGCAGGCTGAGCAGCACCACGGCGCCGAACAACAGGATCAGCACGCGCTTGCGCAGCGAGCCCAGCAACGCACGCTGATACAGGCGTGCCAGGCGGTGGAAGAAGCGCTCGGCCAGGCGGCTCATGGTGCCTTCGTGCTCCTGGCCCGGTAGCAGCTTGGCGCACATGACCGGGGTCAGGGTCAGGGCGATCACCCCGGAGACCAGCACGGCGCCGGCCAGGGTCAGGGCGAATTCCTTGAACAGCGCGCCTGTCAGGCCGTTCATCAGGCCGATGGGCATGTACACCGCCGCCAGGGTAATGGTCATGGCGATCACCGGCGAAGCGATCTCGCGCGCGCCGAACAAGGCAGCCTGCAGCGCGCTGCGGCCTTCCTTGACATGCCGGTGGATGTTCTCCATCACCACAATCGCGTCATCCACCACCAGGCCGATCGCCAACACCATTGCGAGCAGCGTCAGCAGGTTGATGCTGAAGCCGAACAACGTCATCAAGCCCAGGGCGCCGAGCATCGACAATGGAATACTGACGATGGGGATGATCACGCTGCGCACCGAGCCCAGGCACAGGTAGATGATCACCACCACGATCAGGATGGCCTCGATCAGCGTTTCGATCACTTCGATAATCGAGGCTTCGATAAAGTGCGCGGTCTCGAACGCCAGCGCCACCTTGACCCCTGGCGGCAGGGTTTTCTCGATGTTCGGCAACAGGCGCTTGATGTCAGCGACGATCAACAGCGGGTTGCCCTTGGGGGTCGCGTAGAGGCCCAGGTGCACCGCGGGCTTGGCGTCCATCAGCGCACTGGTTTCATAGGCCGCCGAACCCAGCTCGACGGTCGCGATATCGCGCAGGCGCAGCAGGTGGTCGCCGTTGTTGCGGATGACCATGTTGCGAAACTCATCGAGGCTGCTCAGGTCGGTGTTGACCTGGATCGAGGAGATCACATAGTGGCCTTTGATCTGCCCCGGTGCTGCCTGGAAGTTGTTGTCGCGGATCGCCTGTTCCACCTGGGCGGCACTGATGCCGTGGCCTGCCATGCGTTGCGGGTCGAGCCACAGGCGCATGGCCAGGCGCTGGCCGCCGAAGGTCTCGACCTTGGCCACACCGTCGATCGTGGAAAACAACGGCTGCACCACGCGACTCAGGTAATCGCTCAAGGCCGAGGCCGACAGCGAGTCACTGGAAAACCCCACGTACGCCACCGCTGTCGCGTCGCCGGCGGAACGTTCGATCACCGGATCATAGGCCTGTTCAGGCAGGCGGTATTTGACCTGGTTGACCTTGGCAATCACATCGCTCAACGCCTTGGCCGAGTCCTGGTTGAGTGCCATGCGCAGGGTGATCTGGCTGCGGCCCTGCACCGATGAGGAACTGACATAGTCCACGCCTTCCACCGAGGCCAGGGACTGGTTGATCGGTTGGGTTACGAAGCCTTGCATCAGCTCGGCGGGGGCGCCGGGGTAGTCGGTGGTCACGCTGATCACCGAGCTTTCCAACAGCGGGTATTGGCGCACAGGCAGGTCGAGGTAGGCCTTGAGCCCGGCCAGTACGATCAGCAGGCTGACCACCAGGGCCAGTACCGGGCGACGTACGAACAGGTCGGTGAATTTCACGGGTTTTCTCCGGCCATGGTCATCCCCGAGGACGGGTCGGCATCGTTCAACACCGTACGTTCGAGGGGCTCGATAGCGGCACCGTCACTGAGCTTGATCTGCCCGGAAATCACCACGCGGTCACCCGGATTCAGGCCCGCATCGATCACCACGCGGCCATTGCGCCGCTCGCTGGTCTTGACCAATACGCGGCGGACGACGGGTGGGGTATTGGCATCGGTCGATGGCTGCACCACGAAGACATCTTCGCCGTAGGCGTTATAGGTGATGGCGGTTTCCGGCACGCTCAAGGTGTTGCCGGGCAGTGACTGCGGCAGGCGCACTTTGGCGAACATGCGCGGCAGGGCGCCGTCGGTGGGGGCCTGCAGTAGCGCCTGGACGCTCAGGGTGCGCGAGCGGTCGAGGAACGGGTCGATACTGCTGATACGTGCGCTGAAGCGTTGCCCCGGCAGGGCGTCGAGTTGCACATCCAGGGTATTGCCGACCTTCAGTTGGGCCAGGGCTTGCTCCGGCACGCTGAAGTTCACGTACAGGCCCTTGTCGCCGACCAGGTTGATCAGGCTGTCGCCGGGGTTCACAAATTGGCCCAGGTGAACCTTGCGGATCCCGAGGGTGCCGGCGAACGGTGCACGTATGGTCAATTGGTCGATCTGCGCCTTCAGTTCCTGCAGGGCGCCTTGAGCGGTGGTGTATTCGGTCTGGGCATTGTCGAAGGCTTCGCGGGACGTGGCGTTCACCTTGACCAGGGTGCGCGAGCGTTCCAGTTTGACCTTGGCATTTTCCAATTCGCCCTGCAGGCGCATCAGGTTGCCGCGTTGGGGCGCATCGTTGAGCCTGACCAGCACTTGGTCGCGCTCGACGCGCTGGCCGGATTCCACTGGCAACTGCACCACACGTCCGCCGACTTCGGCGGGTACGCTTACCTGCTGCACGGCTTCCAGCTCACCGATGGCTTCCAGGTAGCGGGTGAAGGGGGCGTCGCTGACCGGCGCCACCGCGACTTTGATCGGCGCAGGCGCGTAGGCCGCGGCAGCCGGATGGCTCCAACGCCACAATGCCCACGCCAACTCAATGAGGACAACCACGGCGATCAACAGCGCCACGCTGGTTCGTGAGACGGCACGTCCGGATCGACTGACGTGTGACATAAGCTTCATTCCTTGAGCGGCAATCAGTAAATGGGCCAGCAGCCCGGCGTCAGTAGTTCGACGAGGTTCTCATCCGGATCGCGGAAATAGATGCTCGATCCACCTTTGGGCCAGTGGGTGCGCCCCTCGATGGCAATGTTCGCGTTGTCCAGGCGTGCCTCCCAGGTCGGCAGGTCGTCGGCGTCGATGGCAAAGCAGATATGAATGCGCCCGTTGGCGTCATGGGGAGGGATCTCGCCGCCGCTCAAGTATTTGGTTTGAAGAGAGGCGCCCCGTTTGAATAGCAAGAGAGTATTCTGCTGACCGACATTTAACGCGACGAGTACGTTGCTCTCGACCATCGTCTCAAGCTCCAGGTGCCGGGCGTAAAACGCTTTGGCGCGGTCGAGGTCTTCTACGTACAGCGCGGTCTCAATGATTCGTTTGAGTTGAGGCATGGTTTTGCTCCTTGTTGAAGGTTGCTCCCTGAGATGGAATTCACAGCATGGTCACGGTCCTACTGCGCAATATCGATTTGAATCTGTTGGTGGTGCTCGATGCACTGCTGACTGAAAAACACGTCACCCGCACCGGTGCGCGACTGCATTTGAGCCAGCCGGCCATCAGTCACTCCTTGAGTAAGTTGCGGGTGCTGCTCGACGATCCGATCCTGATCCGCGAGGGTAACGAAGTGGTGCTCAGCGCCCTGGCGCAGAATATCCAGGTGCCGTTGCGCGACATCCTCAGCCAGATCGAAACACTGTTCGGCAAGTCCATCGACTTCGACGCGGCCAGTTCCCAACGCACCTTTCAATTGGCGATGTCGGACTACGGCGCCGCGATTATCCTGCCCAAGTTGCTGGTGCGACTGCGCAGCGAGGCGCCGAACACCACGCTGGTGGTGACCCAGGGCAGCCGGCATGCGATGTTCGAGCAAGTGGCGCAGGGCAAGATCGACCTGGCCCTGGGGGTGTTCCCCAGCCTGACGCCCGATGTGTCGATGGAAGTGTTGTTCGAGGAAACGTTTTCCTGCCTGCTCGACCGGCGGACCCTGTCCAAGGACGGCATGCTGGATCTGGAGAGCTACCTGGAGCGCCCGCATATCCAGGTGTCCATGGACGGAGGTGCCAATGGTGAAGTCGATAGCCTGTTGCGTGCCGAAGGATTGCGCCGTCGCATCGCCGTCAGCGTGCCGCACTGGCGTACGGCGCCGAGCCTGTTGCACAACACCGACCTGATCCTTACCGTGGCCACCCGCACGCTGGAAGACACGTTGCTCAACCCGGACCTGGTGCAATTGCCGCCACCGTTCAGCATTCCGCGCTTTCCCTTTGTGCAGATCTGGCACCAGCGATTCTGTGACGATCCGGCACATGCGTGGTTGCGCGAACAGGTCAAGCAAGTGGTAGCTCATACCGTGCAGGTCGACTGATCGGGGCGCAGGCGTAATCGCAAGTCCTGGCCCAACTGGGTCACTTCATACAGGGTGAAGTCCAGGGAGTGGGTGAGGTTTTCCAGCTCCGGCAAATGCACCAGCGGCCGTGCGAGGTCGCCGAGCAGGCGCGGCGCGACGTACAGCAACAGCTCATCCACCAGTCCGGCGCGCAGCAGGTTGCCGGCCAGGGTCGGCCCGGCCTCGACCATCACATCATGCAAACCGCGCTGGCTCAGATGGACCATCAAGGCATGCAGATCGAGGCCATTCTGGTTGCCCGGCAGGCCGAGCAAGCGCTCAGCGTTGGCGCCTGGCGGCAGATGTTGCTCGTGCACCACATGCAGGCTTGGCGCCTGGTCGTCGAACACTCTCGCGGTACCCGGCACCCGCGCCTGGCTGTCGAGGATCACCCGCAGCGGCGCGATGGCTTCGGCGGACGCCATCTCGCGTACGGTCAATGAGGGGTTGTCGGCCAGCACCGTGCCGCTGCCGGTGAGGATCGCTGCACTGCGCGCTCGCCAATACTGCACATCGGCGCGCGCCCTGGCGCCGGTGATCCATTGCGAGCGCCCGTTGTTCAGCGCGGTGCGGCCATCCAGGCTCATGCCCATCTTCAGTTGCACCCACGGCCGCTGGCGCTTGACCGAGGACAGGAAGCCACGGTTCAACTCGCGGGCGACCGCATTGAGTAAGCCCACGCGAACCTCGATCCCGGCGTCGCGCAGTTCGGCGATGCCACGACCGTCGACCTGCTCGAACGGGTCTTCATGGGCAACGACCACACACGCCACGCCAGCCTCGATCAGCGCCTGGTGACAGGCCCCGGTGCGCCCGACATGGCTGCAGGGTTCCAGCGTCACATAGGCCGTGGCGCCCTTGGCCAGGGCACCGGCCTGGCGAAGGGCGAAGACCTCGGCGTGCGGACCGCCCGCACGCCGATGCCAGCCCTCGCCCACGATGTGTGCACCGTGGGCGATGACGCACCCGACCCGTGGATTGGGCCAGGTGGAGTGACTGCCGCGCTCGGCCAACGACAATGCATGGTGCATATGTTGAAAGTCGATTTCGCTGAAGTGGGTCATGGGCGGCGTTGCCCTGCCACGGCGTGGGCGGTGATCGGGTAGATACGCCCGTCGTAGGCGCTGGCCAGGAAGCCACTGCCTTCGGCGTCATGGGTCAGGCAGGAAATACCGCTGGCGGTGATCTTCTCCACCTTTGCCCATTTGCGCTTGGCCAGGTCGAACACGGCCACGGTGCCGCCGTAGCTGCCGGTGGCGATCATCTGGCGGTCCTTGGAGATGGCAATGCACTTGATCGAGTGGCTGTGAGGTGTGTCATACACCTCGCTGTTGCCGGCTTGCCACAGGCGCAGCTTGAGGTCGCGCCCGATACTGGCAAAGCCGCCCTGGATCTGCGTGCAGCCGTTGGAAATACGGTCGTGGGCTTTGTCCAGGTAGGTTTCCAGTTCGAAGTCGCTGATCCGGAAGAACGCCGCGGCCGCTGTCGCGCATACGCTGAACAGGTACTGTTCATCGGCGGCGATGCCCTTGATGGCGTTCTCGTGCATGCGCACTTCGCGCAGGAAACGCGGCTGCTGGTTTTCCAGATTGAAGATCAAGGCTTCGCCAGTGTACGTACCGATTGCGGCGTGCAACTGGCCATCTTTTTCGAAGGTGGTGCCGCAGTTGAGCGGTGAACGGTGCTGGTAGATGACGTCGCCGGTCTTGGCGTCGAACACCGTGCCCATCTGGCCGCCGGTCAACACGCTGTCGCCGAAGGGCAGCAGGAAGTTGCACAGACTGCCGGCCTTGGTGCTGGGCTGGCCATTGATCTGCAGGATGCCGGCATCACCGATGCTGTAGATGTCGTCGCCGACCACCGTGACGGCGTTCAAGCTGATGGCCGGCTCGATGCCGCCCACGTCCCATTCCTGAGTGGTGAAATCCCAGGTGGCGTAGGTGGAGCCGAAGGTCACGAAGGCGATGCGATGGTTGCCCAGCAATGCACAGCTGCGTGGCCAGATGATGCTTGGCAGTGAAGTCTGGGCGGTTTTTACCAGTTGGTTGTCGGGCGTCAACTCCCACAGCATGACGCAACGGTCGTAGCTGAGGCTGACCAGCAGGCGCTGCGCGTCGTTCCATACGATGCGCTTGATGCCGGCGGCATGGGCGGCTTGCAGGTAGGTGCCGCTGCTGCTGATCACGGAGATTTTGCCTTCGTCGTCACCGGCGAAAATGATGCCCTCGCGGGACAGGGCCACGGTGTCGGTTTCGACGCCGCCCAGGTCGATCAGGTCCAGTTGTTCGCCGCTGGCAGCGTCCCAACGGCGGATCGAACCGTCATCGCTGCTGGAAACCAGGGTCTTGCCATCGGCGGCCCAGCACACCGAAATCACGTCGGCATCGTGACCGCTGAGGATCCGCAGGGTTCGCCCGCTGAGGTCGAACAGGCGGATGCTGTGGTCCCGCGAGCAGGTGGCGATGGTCTGGCCATCCGGTGAGAAGGCAGCCATTTCGATGTCGTCATCGTGACCCACCAGCACGCTTTTCAAGCGCAGCGAAGGGATTTCCCAGACGCGGGCAGTGTAGTCGCTGCTGGCGCTGACCAGCAGGGTGCCGCTGGCGTTGAACGCGCATTGGTTGGCCAGGTGGTCGTGGAGCACGCGCTGGATCGGCGTCTTGGTTTTTGCATCCCACAAAATAACCTGGTTGTCATAACCGGCGGTTGCAACGTACGTATCGTTGAATGTTGCGATACCGCTAATAGGGCCAAAGTGTCTCATGCGTCATCATCCTTAATGTAGTGTGGGCGAAAGAAAGTGTTCAGGCGCGCTTCGGTTGTTTCATCAGGTTGATCACGTGGTTTTTCTTATCGACTTTCGCTTGCAAGTAATGAGTGTTATGTCGGGTGACAAACACGCCGGTCGGAATAACGTTGTCCACTACAATGCCGTTATCCACCAGGGCTTGAACTTTGTCCGGGTTATTGGTGATCAATTGGCAATGTTTGATGTTCAGCGCTTTCAACATGCCTGCGGCCATGGAGAAATCGCGGTCATCTTCCGGAAAGTTCAGATGAGTATTGGCTTCGAACGTGTCCATGCCAGAATCTTGCAGGCGGTAGGCGTCCAACTTTGCATATAAGCCGATGCCGCGGCCTTCTTGGCGCAGGTAGATAAGATAGCCACCCACTTCCTGCATGCGCAGGATCGACTCGTTTAATTGCGGGCCGCAGTCACAGCGCTGTGAACTGAATACATCGCCGGTCAGGCATTCGGAGTGAATACGCACCAACGGGCTGATGGGATTGGCGGGGCCAAGCTTTATCACGATATGTTCGTGTGCCGTGTCCAACCCACTGAACGTGTAGAAAGTTCCAGGGTTGGAATGGTCGTCCAGGGGGATATCAACATGGTTGCGTACGCTTAGGCGGTTCATGGCGGTTCCTTCCGTGCTTGAATGTTCAACGCGTTATTGTTTTGGTACAGAAGAGGGATTACAGGGTTTGTGCGAGGCGAAAGCCCATTACGTAAATCTGTCGCGGATACTTGCCGTGACGCCGGCAATTGCGGGTCAGGTCGCGAAACCGCGTGAAGCTGCCACCACGGGCGATGCGGTGGGTGCCAACCACAGTGACGAGGTCGTCGGTGATGGCGGTGCCGCCGGGGTAGGGGGCGTAGTCGTCAGCGACGAATTCTTCGACATTACCGGCCATGTCCAGACAGCCAAATGGCGAAGCACCCTCGACCAGGAAGCCGACCGGAGTGGTGTCGAACAGGCCCAGTTCGGCGGTGTTGGCACGCTCGGGCAGGAAGGTATTCCCCCAGGGATATTCGAGGTTTTCCGGGCCGGCGGCGGCGTATTCCCATTCAGCCTCGGTGGGCAGGCGGAAGCTGCGCCCACTGGCTTCGCTGAGCCAGGCAGCGTAGGCGTCGGCGTCATCGGCAGTGATCCCGTAGACCGGATGGTTGGCGCGTGCGTGAGGGTACTGTCCGAAGGCCCAGCTTTCGGGAATCCGTGCCTGCGTGTTGGCTTCGAGAAAGGCTCGGTATTCGAGGTTGGTCACCGGATATTTACCGATGGCGTATGGCCGCAGGTGTACGCGATGACGAGGGACTTCCTTGACGATCCAGTCCCGATCCAGGCCCAGGCCGCGCATGTCATGCATCACCTGGTCGACCGCCGATTCGGCCAGACCGATCTCGACGGTGCCTGCGCTGATTTGAATCATCGTGGGGTTGAGTACATCGAGCCTGGGGTCATGGGTCAGTGCCAGCAGTTGGGCGGCGGCATAGCGCCAGGCCAGCGGCGAGACAGGGTTTTCGACGCGGTCGGCCAACTGTTCGCTGGTCTCTTCCGACACCAGGCGCCAGGCTGCCAGCGGCAACTTGAGGTTGACGGCTTCGTGGAAATGCTCAGGTAGGCCCATCAAGAAACGGTCTGTCATTTCGGCGGTCAGGGGGCCGTCGAACACGGGCCAATGGTTGAAACCCTTGGGAGTCATAACGCTCGTTTTCCTACTGCGTGGGAGAAAAGGCACGTACACCCAGGCGTACGTGCCCGGCCTTCAGAGGGTGCAGATCAGCCCGGTTTGCAGGCAGTTGCGTTCGAAATCATCCCAGTAGCCCTTGGGGTGCTTGGCCCGCTCGGCCTCGGAAATAATCGGTTTTTGCCACTGCAGGCGGGAGAAGCCGGCTTTCATGATCGCCAGCTCATAGCGTTCGCGGCTCCAGCGATGGAAGGTGAAGGCGCTGGGCGGTGTGGTGACGAATTCGGCGTGGTGGCGAAAGCCGCCTTCGTGGGGTTCTTCGGTGAGTACGTGCACGCCGTATTTGGTGAAGTTGCCACGTTTCAATTGAAAGGTTGGCTCTACCGTGTAAGCCACGACCCGTCCACCTGGGGCGAGGTTCTTGGCGACGACCTGGAACATCTTGTCCAGTTTTTCTGGCGAATCGGCATAGTTGAACAGCCAAGCGGCGGTGATCAGGTCGAACTTGCCGAGAATGCCCAGATCGCAGATATCGCTGACGTGGTACTCGATCGGCTCCTGGTTGCGCGCCGATTCTTGCCGGGCCAGTTCAATCATGGAGGCGGAGATGTCCACGCCAACCACTTTGCTGGCACCTTGGCGATACAGCTCGCGTCCGAAGAAACCGAAACCGCAGGCCAGGTCCAGTACGGATTTGCCCTGGGGATTACCGACCATACTGAAGAAGGTCGCGGTTTCCACCGAGCGCTGCGAGGCGCTGTCCGTGAAAGCTTCGAAGCGTTCGCCGATGGCGTCGTAAGTTGCCGTTGCAGTTTGAGTGGTCATTGCCTCACCTTTTTAAAGTTAATAGCTGTCGTCAATCCCTGACTGGGAACATGAAGAAGTCTTCTGTTTTTGGTGACCCTGTTACGCGTGAATCAAGTGCGAGTGGTAATAAGGAATCCTCCTATGACGACAAGTACGCCGACCAGTTTATTAATGTTGAGAGACTGTTTGGGGAAGCCCAATAAACCAAAATAGTCAATCGCAATTGAAACGATAAGTTGTCCGATCAATACCGCCATGATGAAGTTGAGGGCGCCGAGTCGAGGCGCCATCAATAACGCTACGGTAATATAAAAAACGCCGGCAACACCGCCCATCCAAATCCACCAGGGGCCGTCTTGCACGGCGGCAAGATTGGGGCGAGGCGCCTTGACTGCAATAATGACAACAATGAGTACAACCAGGCTGACCAATAGAGATACTGCCGTGGCCCATAAAGGATGGCCTAGCAGGTTACCCAGTTTTGCGTTGGTGCCTGCCTGCAAGGGCACTGCAAAACCGGCGAATAAACTGAGCAGGATGAAATACAGTAAGGTCATGAAGTGGGCATTCCGTTTTTTTCAAGTTTTACGGTGCTTGGATTGTTGGCGCCAATTCTTTGTTCTGATGGGGTGTATTCGTCGCACTGATCGAGCATTGGCTACTGGTGATTCAGGGACGGGGAATCAGGTGTGCGCAATCTTGACCGACGGGTTTACAATCGCTGCTCCTGATCAGGAGTATCCCTGTGCTGACTCATCTCGATTCCCAAGGTCGCGCCCATATGGTCGACGTCACCGACAAGTCCGTGACGTTCCGTGAGGCGGTGGCCGAAGCGCGTGTGCGCATGCTGCCCGAGACCCTGCAAATGATTGTCGACGGCGCCCACCCCAAGGGCGACGTATTTGCCGTGGCCCGTATTGCCGGGATCCAGGCCGCGAAAAAAACCAGTGACCTGATTCCCCTCTGCCATCCGTTGATGTTGACGGGCGTCAAGGTCGAACTGAGCACCGAGGGTGCAGACTTGGTGCGTATCGTGGCGCGCTGCAAACTCTCCGGCCAGACCGGCGTGGAGATGGAAGCCCTTACTGCTGCCAGCGTCGCGGCGCTGACGATCTACGACATGTGCAAGGCGGTGGACCGTGGCATGACCATCGAAAGCATTCGCCTGCTGGAAAAACTCGGCGGCAAAAGCGGGCATTTCAAGGCGGACCAGGCATGAGCATCAACGTATTGTTTTTTGCGCGTTACGCCGAAGCGGTGGGTTTTGATTCGTTGGAGATGGAGGGCGACTTCGCCACTGTCGATGCGGTGCGTCTGGCGCTGGCCAGTGACCCGGAGTTTGCAGTGCTTAACGAAACCAGCCTGATGTGCGCACGCAACGAAGAGATGTGCGGCCTTGATGAGCCGGTGCAGGCAGGTGACGAAGTAGCATTCTTCCCACCCGTGACCGGAGGCTGAGCATGGCCATTCGTGTGCAGGCCCAGGCGTTTGATCCCGGTGCTGAAGTCAACGCGATGCATGCGGCCAATGTCGGCGTGGGCGCGGTGGTGAGTTTTGTTGGCTATGTACGCGATTTCAATGACGGTCTGGATGTCGCGGGAATGTTCCTGGAGCACTACCCCGGCATGACCGAAAAGGCCCTGGCCAAGATCGCTGTGGAAGCCGAGCAGCGCTGGCCGTTGCTCAAGCTGGAAGTGCTGCACCGCATTGGCGCGCTGGAACCTGGCGAGCCGATTGTGTTTGTTGGGGCGGCCAGTGCCCATCGCCAGGCGGCGTTTGATGCCTGCGCGTTTGTGATGGATTACCTGAAGACGCGGGCGCCGTTCTGGAAGAAGGAAAATACCAGTGAGGGGCCGCGTTGGGTGGAAGGGCGCCACAGCGACCACGCCGCCGCGGAGCGCTGGAAGTCTTAGGCCAAACACAGCACCAAATGTGGGAGGGGGCTTGCCCCCGATTGCAGTGGGTCAGCCAACAGAGATGTTAGATGTGCCATCGCTATCGGGAGCAAGCCCCCTCCCACAGTTTTCACTGCATTCCAGCTTACGGACGCTTGCGTTCAACGGCGCGCAACAGGTGCGTCGGCGGCGTCTCGCAACTGATCTTGCGCCCCAGCAGCGCTTCGATCGACGGCAACTGATACGAATCATCTTCCCCGGCAAAGCTGATCGACACACCCGCCGCTCCGGCACGGCCGGTACGGCCAATGCGGTGCACGTAGTCATCCGGCACTTCCGGCAGGGTGAAGTTGATCACATGGCTGATGCCGTCGATGTGAATCCCACGCCCGGCCACGTCGGTGGCCACCAGCACACGGATCTTGCCTTCGCGGAAGCCTTCCAGGGTCTTGATGCGCTTGTGTTGCGGCACATCGCCGGACAGTTGCGCGGCGTTCACACCGTCACGCACCAGGCGTTCTTCGATCCGGCGCACCTCGTCCTTGCGGTTGGCAAACACCATCACGCGTTCCCAGCCGTTGTCGTTGACCAGGTTGTAGAGCAGCTTGTACTTATCGGCGCCGGCTACCGCGTAGATGTGTTGCTCGACGTTTTCGCTGGCGACGTTTTCCGCTTCGATCTCGACGATGGACGGGTCGGTGGTCCATTGCTTGGCGAGGTTCATCACGTCTTCGGTGAAGGTCGCGGAGAACAGCAGGGTCTGACGCTCGGATTTCGGCGGGGTCTGGCGAATGATCTGGCGCACTTGCGGGATAAAGCCCATGTCGAGCATGCGGTCGGCTTCGTCCAGCACCATCACTTCGACCATGTCCAGGTGCACGTCGCCGCGCTGGTTGAAGTCCAGCAGACGGCCAGGGGTGGCCACCAGGATGTCGCAGTGGCGGGCTTCGAGGTGCTTGAGCTGCTTGTCGAAGTCCATGCCGCCCACGAACGTCATGACGTTGAGGCCGGTGTACTTGGTCAGGTCGGCGGCGTCCTTGGCGATCTGTACCACCAGCTCCCGGGTCGGGGCGATGATCAGCGCGCGCGGTTCGCCCATGTAGCGCTCTTTGGGCGGCGGCGTCTGCAGCAACTGGGTGATGATCGAGATCAGGAACGCGGCGGTCTTGCCGGTGCCGGTCTGGGCGCGGCCGATGGCGTCTTTGCCGGCCAGGGTAAAGCCCAGCACCTGCGCCTGGATCGGCGTGCAGTATGGAAAACCAAGGTCCTGGATGGCGTGCATCAGTTCCGGGGCCAGCTTGAAATCATGGAAGCGGGTCTTGCCTTCCTGGGGTTCGACGACAAAGTCTTCGAGTTTCCACGGAATTACCGGCGGTTTTGGCGCACGTTCACGGCGCGGTTTTGGTGCCACCGGTGCGGCAACGGGTTCGACCGGTCTGGCCTGTTCGGGTGGGGTCACCGTCGGCTTCTTCGGCTGGGCGGCGGGTGCGGTCCGGTCGGGCTGTCTGCCGTCATTGCGGCTGCCGGCTGTCGGGGCAGGAGCACTGGAATCAGGCGCGAGCGGCTCAGCCTCGCTTTTGCCGAACATCTTCTTGAGTGCTTTGAGCACGGTGATCTCATTAATTGGTTAAGGAATGTACGCCGGCCAGTGTAATGCAAGAATCGGGCGCGGCGTAGTGCGTCTGTCATACGGCTACATAAACGCTGGTGTTCAGCCCAGGCGAGCGGTCAACCAGGCACCGATATCGCGTATCTCCTCGGGTAACACTTCGTGGCCCATTGGGTATTCCTGCCATGTCACGGTGACACCACGGCTCTTCAAATGCTCGTAGGCGCTGCGGCCCATGGCGTTCTGCACCACGTCGTCGTACTGGCCGTGCAGGCACAGGGCGGGAATGCGCTGCTGGCTGGCGGACAATTCCAGCTCGTCGCTGAACGTGGGGGCATAGGTGGAGAGGGCAATCACGCCACCCAAGGGGCCTTCCCAATTCAGGAATGCGGTGTGAAAGACCACGGCGCCACCCTGGGAAAAGCCGGCGAGGAAAATCCGCGAAGCCTCTATTCCGGTTCTCTTCTGTGCCTCGATCAAATCCGTGACCATTGTTGCCGAGACTTCCAGCTCTTCCAGGCTGATGGAACGGGCCGGGCTCATGGCTTTGATGTCGTACCAGCTTGGCATCTCGTAGCCACCATTGATCGTCACCGGCCGGGTCGGTGCCTGGGGCAAAACGAAACGCGTGGTCAGCAGGCTTTCCTGCAGCGCCTCGGCCACTGGCAGGAAGTCATAGCGATCGGCACCCAGGCCATGCAACCAGATAACGCAGGCGTCTGCGGGCTTGGCGGGCTGAAGAATCAAGGGTTCGGTCATGTCTGCTCCATTAATGTGCGCGCGCTCCGATTAAGTGCGACGGAACGGTGCGCGATGGGTTGATCTGTTAAGAAGATGTCGCACGGTTGAATCTTTTTCTCTTGACCGGGGGCTGGAACGACTCAGCCGGCACTCTGGTACGGCGCTTGCTATGTGTTGAACGATGTCAGCGCTATCCCGGGACGGTAACACTATCAGTGACTGCCGCTTGTGGGATAGCAACTGGAATTACTGCGACAACTTCATGCCGCTTGACCCTAAAAAAAGCCAACACGGGTCGATATCGCCTCATAAGGGTGCGCTGAGGTTCGAGCTCCGACACAACAAGAGCAAACTGGAGGTTTGAATGAAGGTATTGAAATCCACCCTGGCCATCGTGACTGCGGCGGCTGTACTGGGTGTCAGTGGTTTCGCCCAGGCGGGCGCCACGCTGGACGCCGTGCAGAAAAAAGGCTTTGTGCAGTGTGGCGTGAGTGACGGCCTGCCGGGTTTCTCGGTACCGGATGCCAGCGGCAAGATCCTCGGGATTGACGCCGACTTTTGCCGCGCTGTGGCCGCCGCCGTTTTCGGCGACGCGACCAAGGTCAAATTCAGCCAGTTGAATGCCAAGGAGCGTTTCACCGCGCTTCAATCCGGCGAAGTCGACATTCTGTCCCGTAACACCACCATGACCAGCTCCCGCGACGCCGGCATGGGCCTGAAATTCCCAGGCTTCATCACTTACTACGACGGCATCGGCTTCCTGGTAAACAACAAGCTGGGCGTGAAAAGTGCCAAGGAACTGGACGGTGCAACCATCTGCATCCAGGCCGGTACCACCACCGAGCTGAACGTTTCCGACTACTTCCGTGGCAACGGCCTGAAATACACGCCGATCACCTTCGACACTTCCGATGAAAGCGCCAAGTCGCTGGAATCCGGGCGTTGCGACGTACTGACCTCCGACAAGTCCCAGCTGTTCGCCCAGCGCAGCAAGCTGGCCTCACCGAAGGACTACGTTGTTCTGCCGGAAACCATTTCCAAGGAACCACTGGGCCCGGTCGTGCGTAATGGCGACGACGAGTGGCTGGCCATCGTGCGCTGGGTTGGCTACGCCATGCTCAACGCTGAAGAAGCCGGCATCACCTCCAAAAACGTCGAGGCTGAAGCCAAGTCCACGAAGAACCCGGACGTTGCGCGTCTGCTCGGTGCTGACGGCGAATACGGCAAAGACCTGAAAGTGAAGAAAGACTGGGTTGTACAGATCGTCAAGCAAGTCGGTAACTACGGTGAAGTGTTCGAGCGCAACCTGGGCAAGAGCACCCCGCTGGAAATCGACCGTGGCCTGAACGCGCTGTGGAACGCTGGCGGCATTCAATACGCACCACCTGTGCGCTGATCGCTGATGGTTCTGTCACCCGGTGGGCCAACCGCCGGGTGATGTTCTGTTCCATTATTTCCGGGGCACTTCATGCAAAATCAAATCGGCGCACCCAAGCAGAAGCTCAGCTTCAGCGACCCTAAAGTGCGTGCGTGGCTCTTCCAGATCATCACGATAGTGGCGGTGGTCTCGCTGGGCTGGTACCTCTTCAACAACACCCAGACCAACCTTCAGCACCGGGGCATTACCTCGGGTTTCGACTTTCTTGAACGCAGTGCCGGCTTCGGCATCGCGCAACATTTGATCGACTACACCGAATCGGACAGCTATGCCCGGGTCTTCGTGATCGGCTTGCTCAACACCTTGCTGGTGACCTTTATCGGCGTGATCCTGGCGACCTTGCTGGGGTTCATCATCGGCGTGGCGCGGCTGTCACCGAACTGGATGATCAACAAGCTGGCGACCGTGTATGTGGAAGTGTTCCGCAACATTCCGCCGCTGCTGCAAATCCTGTTCTGGTACTTCGCGGTGTTCCTGACCATGCCGGGGCCGCGTAACAGTCATAACTTCGGTGACACCTTCTTTGTCAGCAGCCGTGGCCTGAACATGCCGGCAGCGATTGCCGCTGACGGGTTCTGGCCGTTTGTGGTCAGTATCGTTGTCGCCATCGTGGCAATCGTGCTGATGGCGCGTTGGGCCAACAAACGTTTCGAAGCCACCGGCGTACCGTTCCACAAGTTCTGGGCGGGCCTGGCGCTGTTCATCGTGATCCCGGCGTTGTGCGCCTTGATCTTCGGCGCGCCGCTGCATTGGGAAATGCCCAAGTTGCAAGGCTTCAACTTTGTCGGCGGCTGGGTACTCATCCCTGAACTGCTGGCACTGACCCTGGCGCTGACCGTCTACACGGCAGCGTTTATTGCGGAGATCGTGCGTTCGGGCATCAAGTCCGTCAGCCATGGCCAGACCGAAGCCGCGCGCTCCCTGGGCCTGCGCCCCGGGCCGACGCTGCGCAAGGTCATCATCCCGCAGGCGCTGCGGGTGATCATTCCGCCGCTGACCAGCCAATACCTGAATCTGGCGAAGAACTCGTCCCTGGCCGCCGGTATCGGTTACCCGGAAATGGTCTCGCTGTTTGCCGGCACGGTGCTCAACCAGACCGGCCAGGCCATCGAAGTCATTGCCATCACCATGAGCGTGTACCTGGCGATCAGCATCAGCATTTCCCTGCTGATGAACTGGTACAACAAGCGCATTGCGCTGATCGAGCGGTGAGGAAACCAGCATGACTACGCATACATTCAAACCGGATATGCCGCCGCCGAACAAAGTGTTCGGGCCGATGGCATGGATGCGCGCCAACCTGTTTTCCAGCTGGCTCAACACCCTGCTGACCCTGTTGGCGTTTTACCTGATCTACCTGGTGGTGCCGCCGATCCTGCATTGGGCGATCCTGGATGCCAACTGGGTCGGCACCACGCGGGCCGATTGCACCAAGGAGGGCGCCTGCTGGGTGTTTATCCAACAGCGCTTCGGGCAGTTCATGTACGGCTACTACCCCGGCGACCTGCGCTGGCGCGTGGACCTGACCGTGTGGCTGGCCATCGTTGGCGTAGCGCCGCTGTTCATCTCGCGTTTCCAACGCAAGGCGATCTACGGCCTGAGCTTTTTGGTGCTGTACCCGATCATCGCCTACTTCCTGTTGCATGGCGGTATCTTCGGCCTGACCAACGTGGCGACCAGCCAATGGGGCGGGCTGATGCTGACCCTGGTGATCGCCACCGTCGGCATCGCCGGTGCCTTGCCGCTGGGCATCATGCTGGCGTTGGGGCGGCGCTCGAACATGCCGGCCATTCGGGTGGTCTGCGTGACCTTCATCGAATTCTGGCGCGGCGTGCCGTTGATCACCGTGCTGTTCATGTCCTCGGTGATGCTGCCGTTGTTCCTGCCCGAAGGCATGGGCATCGACAAGCTGCTGCGGGCGTTGATCGGCGTGATCCTGTTCCAGTCGGCCTACGTGGCCGAGGTGGTGCGCGGTGGCTTGCAGGCGATTCCCAAAGGTCAGTACGAAGCGGCTGCAGCGATGGGCCTGGGTTACTGGCGCAGCATGGGCCTGGTGATTCTGCCGCAAGCCCTCAAGCTGGTGATTCCCGGCATCGTCAACACGTTCATCGCGCTGTTCAAGGACACGAGCCTTGTGATCATCATCGGCCTGTTCGACCTGCTCAACAGCGTCAAGCAAGCCGCCGCCGATCCTAAATGGCTGGGCATGGCCACCGAAGGCTACGTGTTCGCAGCCCTGGTGTTCTGGATTTTCTGTTTTGGTATGTCGCGCTATTCCATTCATTTGGAACACAAGCTCGACACAGGCCACAAGCGTTAGGAGTTGTTGTTATGAGCGAAGCGATCAAACAGCCTGTGAGCCCTGAAGGCATTATCCAGATGCAGGGCGTCAACAAGTGGTACGGCCAGTTCCACGTGTTGAAAGACATCAACCTCAACGTCAAGCAGGGCGAACGTATCGTACTGTGCGGCCCGTCGGGTTCGGGCAAGTCCACCACCATCCGCTGCCTCAACCGCCTGGAAGAGCACCAGCAGGGTCGCATCGTGGTCGATGGCGTGGAGCTGACCAACGACCTCAAGCAGATCGAAGCGATCCGCCGCGAAGTCGGCATGGTGTTCCAGCATTTCAACCTGTTCCCGCACCTGACCATCCTGCAAAACTGCACGCTGGCGCCAATGTGGGTGCGCAAGATGCCCAAGCGCAAGGCCGAGGAAATCGCCATGCACTACCTGGAGCGCGTGCGCATCCCGGAGCAGGCGCACAAGTTTCCGGGGCAACTGTCCGGCGGCCAGCAGCAGCGCGTGGCCATCGCCCGTGCGTTGTGCATGAAGCCCAAGATCATGCTGTTCGACGAGCCGACTTCGGCACTCGACCCGGAAATGGTCAAGGAAGTACTCGACACCATGATCGGCCTGGCCGAAGACGGCATGACCATGCTGTGCGTGACCCACGAAATGGGCTTTGCGCGCACCGTGGCCAACCGCGTGATCTTCATGGACAAGGGGGAGATCGTGGAACAGGCGGCGCCGAATGACTTCTTCGACAACCCGCAGAATGATCGGACCAAGTTGTTCCTGAGCCAGATCTTGCATTGATCGATGCTTGAAACGACAAACCCGGCCTGGTGCCGGGTTTGTTTTTGCCTGTCTAGGAGGCCTTGAGCGCTTCCTGATCGGTATTGATGGTGTGGTTGAATCCGCGCATATCAGTACCCTCGGCCAACGCCCTCGCATCGGCCAGCAGGTGTGGGTAGCGATCCAATAGTCGCATCAGCAGCACCAGGGGTTTGGGGGGCAGAAGCTCGCCGCGCTCGTAGCGTGAAAAAGCGTTGTGACCGCCTCCCGATAGCAGTTCCACCGCTTCCTTCTGTGTAATGTGCAGTTTGCGTCGGATGCGTTTCATCTCGGTGCCGATCATTTTTCGCGCGGCGTGGATGAGTTCATCACCGGCTTTCGCATGGCGCTCTGAACTATCAGGGTCATACACGCTGTCGCTGCATGCATGGCATTCCCAGCCAGAAAGGTCATCGACACGACTTTCCATGCCTTTGACACTAAGGGTTTCGCTTCGGCCCTCGAACCGGGTCATTCCGCCGGGTGTACCGCATATATAGCATTGTCGGGTTTTCATGAGTTGCACTCCTTGAAGGAGATGACCGGGGGGTTACCGCCTGGGCAGTAAGTCACCTTTATGTAGATCTCCATGCCGTGTGAACTGATGTGGTACACGTCCTGCCATACCCGATGGTCTGCATAGGTAGTCATTGATTTGTACAACATCCTGGTTTGCAATTGATAAACGACCTCCTTCATCTCATGGATTGCGAAGCCGAGTTTCCTTCCTGTGGCCTTGGCCGTTGAGGTAAATGCCTGGTCTCCCAGCCGTCTCACATCCGCCTTTATCACCGCCAAATCGTAATGAGGTGTGTACTTTTCCATAAGACACCTAAGTCCATAATTACCCTCAAAGGGTAATTTTACCAATCGAAAATACTGCTCCTTTACCTGCCTAAGAACCGTAGTGCGTTGCCTTTGTAGGTAAGTCCGAATAGGCTGTAGGAAAATTCATCCTATGATTGGACGAAAGCGCGGAGCCCATGACAGACATCGCCCCTTTGATCAAACGCTCCCTGGTCGACCAGGCCCTGGAGCAGTTGCGCCTGCGCATCACTGAAGGCCGGTGGGCCATCGGTGAGCGCCTGCCCACCGAGCCCGAGCTGTCCGCCGAATTGGGCATCAGCCGCAATACCGTGCGCGAGGCCATGCGCGTATTGGCGTTCTCCGGCTTGATTGAAATCCGCCAGGGCGATGGCAGTTACCTGCGCTCGATGACCGATCCGCTGGGCACGATGCGGGCGCTATCCCACTGCACCCTGGAGCAGGCGCAGGAGACGCGGCAGATTCTTGAAGTGGAAGCCATCGGGTTGGCCGCCATGCGTCGTACCGAACAAGACCTCATCGCCTTGCGCGAAGCCCTTGACACCAGTGGCAAGCTGTATCACGGCGACCTTGAGGCCTATATCAGCGCTGACCTGGTGTTCCACAAGCACCTGGTGGACGCCGCGCACAATCCGGCACTCAGCGAGCTGTACCAGTATTTCTCGCGCATCGTTGCCGCCCAGTTGCGCCAGACCCTGAACATTTCACCGCGTCGCCAAGCGGTGTTCGACCTGCACACCGCCTTGCTCGACGCCGTGGAACAACAAAACCCGGAACTCGCCAAATCCCTCTGCCGGCAGTTGATCAATGAGCCTTGAAGCCCAACGTAAAACCGAATTCGAAGAACTGCTGATCGACGCCGAGGCCGACGACGAGGTGGTGCAGCACACGCCACCGCTGGTGAGCCGCCCATGGCTGTTGCTGCTGGGCCTGGTGCTGGTGGCACTGAACCTGCGTCCGGCACTGTCGAGCATGGCGCCGTTGCTGGCCGACGTTTCCGCCAGCCTGGGGCTGTCGGCAGCCCGGGCCGGTTTGCTGACCACGTTGCCGGTGTTGTGCCTGGGCCTGTTCGCGCCGACCGCTCCGCTGCTGGCGCGCCGCTTCGGCGCCGAACGGGTGGTGCTGGGCATCCTCCTGGCCCTGGCCGCCGGCATCATCCTGCGCAGTTCATTTGGCGAAGCCGGGCTGTTCGTCGGCAGCCTGATCGCCGGAGCGAGTATCGGCATCATCGGCGTACTGTTGCCGGGGATCGTCAAGCGTGATTTCCCCCGGCAGGCGGGCACCATGACCGGCGTCTACACCATGGCCCTGTGCCTGGGGGCGGCATTGGCAGCTGGCGCTTCGGTGCCCCTGAGCCATTACTTCGGCGACAGCTGGAGCATCGGCCTGGGGTTCTGGGTCTTGCCGGCATTGGTAGCGGCACTGGCCTGGTTGCCGCAGGTCGGGCACAAGCACGGCGCGCACCACGTGGCCTATCGCGTGAAGGGCTTGTTGCGCGACCGGCTGGCCTGGCAGGTGACGTTGTACATGGGCCTGCAATCGTCCTTGGCCTATATCGTGTTCGGCTGGTTGCCGTCGATTCTGATCGGTCGTGGCCTGAGCGCCACTGAGGCCGGGTTGGCGCTCTCGGGTTCGATCATCGTGCAGCTGTTCAGCTCGCTGGCGGCACCGTGGTTGGCGACGCGGGGCAAGGATCAACGGCTGGCGATTGTGGTGGTGATGCTGCTCACCCTCGGCGGCCTGTTCGGTTGCCTGTACGCGCCGCTCGACGGCTTGTGGGGCTGGGCGATCCTGCTGGGCCTGGGCCAGGGCGGCACCTTCAGCCTGGCGCTGACCTTGATCGTGTTGCGCTCGCGGGATTCCCACGTGGCCGCCAACCTGTCGAGCATGGCGCAAGGCTTTGGCTACACACTGGCGTCCATGGGGCCATTGGCGGTGGGTGTGCTGCATGACTGGACCGGCGGCTGGGGCGCCACCGGCTGGGTGTTCGCTGTGATCGGCCTGGGGGCAATCATCACAGGGCTCGGCGCCGGCCGAGCACGCTATGTTGGCGTGCTCAGCGAGCGGGTTTGATCTGCGGCCTCGACGTAGCGCAGGGGCTACGTCGCACAGTCACTCAGGCACGGCCTACAGGTACACCACTTCCAGCGTCGCGGAGCCATCCATCGGCGTTTCCACACTCAGGTCGAGGTTCTGCTTGGCGTTGATCACGGCTTCCAGGGTCAGGGTGCTGGTCAGGTTCTGGATCGCTGATGGGCCGGCGGTGCTGCCAGCCACATCGGTAAAGCCCAGCAGGCTCCTGGAGCCGATATCGATGGGGTTGCTGTTGGATGTACGCCACGCCACCCCACCCGTGGTCGACTCGGTGCCATAAGTCACCGGCAAAGCATCGGCCACCGTTTGCTTGGGATCGAATTTCACCGAGTACACGCCAATCTTGTTACCCGCGCTGTCCAGGCCCAGGCCGTAGTAAATCTCGCTGTTGACGTGAGCCGAGCCGTCGCGGTTGTCGTGCATGCGCAGGGCATAGCGACCGGGGGCGTTGCAACTGACGGTCAGGGTCAGTGACTTGAGCGGCAGCCGGGTGCCCGTGGCCTGGTTGAGGTCCTGTTGGGAGATCTTGCCGAAGTCGATCAACCCACCGCCGGAAAACGCCGGGGTGCAGGCCATGGGGGTGATCAGGCCACCCACGGTCAGTTCCACCGTGGACGCGGCCTGGGCGGTTGAAATACTGGCCAGCCAGGCAAGGGCGGCCACGCGAATCAGTGAGGTTTTCATGGTTCAGCTCCTATAAGTACTTGATGGTCAGGGTCACCGAGCCTTCGAAGGGCACTTCTTCGCTCAGTGGCAGGGTGTTGGCGGGGGCGAGGGCTGGTGCGACGTGCAGTTGGGCGGTCAGTTGCTGCACAGGTGCTGGAGCGAATACGTCTTTTGGGGCAAATGCGGTGAGGAAGTGGTGCGATAGAATGCTCGTGGGGGACCAGGACGAGGACGCCGTCGAGCCAATCGGTATCATCTCAACGCCGTCGGCCAACACGGTATCGAGGGTCAGCAGCAGGAAGCCGAGCTTGGCGTTATTGCCGGTCAGCCCCAGGCCGAATGAGTTGGGTGAATCGTTGTAACTCGAGCCGAGGCGATTGTCCCGGGGCTCAAGGGCCAGCAGCGTCATGGCTTCACAGGTAATTGCCAGTTGCAGGCTGGTGGCGGGCAATAGGGTGGGTCGATCGCTGTTCAAGTCTTTGGCGGCTATCTTGCCCAAGTCATACACGCCGCCATCGGACAGGCTGGGCGCGCAGGCGCTGGGCGTGATCCGGCCGCTGACGTTCAGCTCGACGGTTGAAGCGGCCTGGGCCTGCAGCACGTGGCTCAGGCACACGCAGGCGACCAGTCGGATCAGTATCGTTTTCATGGTTGAGTTCCTACAAGTAATGAATTTCGAGCGTGGCCGAGCCGTCGAGGCGAACCTCATTGCCCAGATCCAGCGATTCCAGTGGGGCGACCGTCGCCTCCAGGCTCAGCGTGGCGTTGAGGTGTTGAATGGCGCTGGGCCCGCCGGTACTGCCCGATGTGCTGCTGAAACCCAGGTAACGAATGGCCCCCACCGCCGTGATACGCGCACTGGCGCTGCTCCAGGGCAGGCCGCCGGTGCTGGAATCGGTGCTGAAGACTTGGGCGAAGTTGTCGGCGCTGATGAGGGCCGGGTCGAACAGCAGGCGGTAGCGCCCGATTTTCTGACGGCTGGCGTCCAGGCCCAGTCCGTAAGTGGTTTCATCACCGGCACCGGTTGCCGAACCCTGGCGGTTGTCCTGCATGCGCACGGCGAAGGCTGTCGGCGCATCGCACGTTACGCTGAGGGACAACGCGCGTGGCGCCAGGGGCGTGTCCTTGTCGTTGGACAGGTCGCTGACCGACAACTTGCCCAGCTCCACATGGCCGCCGTTGGACAGGGTGGGGGTGCACGCCGCCGGTGCAAAACGTGCCTGCCAACGCAATTCCCGCGAATGGTCGGCGGCGAGGGCGTCGAACAACCCCGCAGTGTCCCAGCTGACCGCGTCGCTTACCCGGACGGCGTCCTCGCTGGCCCAGGCACTGGCGTCCAGTTGCAGCGACAGGTTACGCCCGGTCACCGCCACGCCACCGCGCATCGGCACCACGCCGTGGTCGGGCTGCCAGCTCAGCCGAGCGCTGACTGCGGACGGCGCTTGCCCCGGACCCGCGATCAAACCGAGTTCGACCGCCTGGCCGTCCAGCACTGCGTCACGCACTTGCAAGCCGTAACTGCCGAGTTCGGTAAAGCGGAACCGCCCCGGCCCCGCCGCCAGCCCACGATAAAACACACTCATGTCGGTGGGCCGCGGGCAGTTCAACGTCAGGCTCAGTTGTCGCTCTCCCAGCAGGCGCTCGGGGGCGGGCACCAATGCCACGGCGCGGTTCATCAAACCAAAGTCCACGTGCGTCTGGCTGAGGTTGAGTTGGCATTCGTCGGCGGCCAGGGCATGGGCGCCGAACAGGGCGCCCATGACGTACAAGACAGGTTTCAGGCCCATGGTCACAGTCCTCATGGCTGGTGGCACCGGGCGGGTGCGGTTTCGTAATACACCTCGGGGTCGACGTCGTCCGCCAATTCGTAGCTCAGGCGGCAACGCGCCTGGCCGGGGGCCTTGATCCACAGCGGACGCGGGTTGAGCACGTCGGGCAGGAACACTTTGCTGTCTTCCTGCACCAGAGTGATGAATTCACCGTCGGCGGTGCTCACGGTCGCGCCGCGCGGCAACGGCTGACCGTTGTCGGTGGTTACGTTCAATAGCGCGCGCCGGGTGAGGGCGACGCCGAATTCAACCTTGTCCACCGCGCCGCGCCCGGCGGAAATCACCGCCAGGCCATTGTGGATATCGGCGTTGCGCGGCAGTGAGCGCGTCTGCACTTCCACCGGGCTGCGGCCGTAGGCGTTGAGTTGCGACACCACGGCCTGGCCTTGCCAGTCGGTCCACACCGGGCCGCTGGGCGTCGTCACCTTGATCCCCGCCATCTCGCCCACCGACATCACGGCAAAGGTGTCGCGCACCGGATAGGGCGAGAAGGTCAAGCCGTCGCCATGCACCACCACGCCGCCACGGGCGCCGCCCTGGTAACTGGAGTGCTCGTCGTTGCTGCGGGTGTAGTTGAAGTCCAGTTGGCTGTACCACGGCAGGGCCGAGACACCGATCGAAGACTCCACCTCGCGGTCGCGGCTGTCATGCTCGACGCCCACGCGGTAACTCAACTGGTCGTTGAGTTGCTCGTTCAACCCCACGCCCAGGCGATGCTCACCGCCGGCCCTGCGCGCCCAAGTGCGGGTGCGGCGGTTTTCACCCAGCGGCAGGCTGATGTTCAGGTAAACGCTGTCATCGTTT
Source organism: Pseudomonas extremorientalis (assembly GCF_024584605.1). NCBI lineage: Bacteria > Pseudomonadati > Pseudomonadota > Gammaproteobacteria > Pseudomonadales > Pseudomonadaceae > Pseudomonas > Pseudomonas extremorientalis. The sequence goes on from NZ_CP089519.1 coordinate 1,223,188, forward strand.
TGCTGGCGGCCGCCCACCTGCCATTCGGCACTGGCGGACACTGACACCCGGCCAAAACTGGTGCCCCAGGACGCCAACGCGCGGCTGCTGCTTTCACCGTTGTAAGCCGCAGTGCGTGACACCCCGGCACTGAACGCTCCCAGTGCGGGATGCGCCCAGGACGCGGTGAGGCTTTGCTGGTCGCGATAGCGCGAGCGCTGTTGGTCGCGACTGTTGCCGACGAAGGTCGAGTCCTCGAGGTCGCGATAGCCTTGGGAGCGCCATGAGCCGGCGGTGGTCACCGACCAGTTTTCACTGAAACGCTGGGACCAGGACACGTCCGTCTGGACGCCACGCTCACGCCCATCGTGGCTGGCCTGGGCCGCTTGCGCCGAGACCTGCAATTGACTGTCCTGCCAGGGCAGCCACCCCAGGCTGACGCCCGCCGAATGGTAGTCATCGGCGACCAATGCGCCGCCACCCAGGCTGACTTGCGGGTGTACCGCACCGCTCCAGCCCGCGCTGACCACCCAGGGCTCAGTGCCGTCACTGTCGCCAATTTTTCTCACGCGTCCCGCCGCCACGGAATAACCCGGCGCCGGCAGGCCCAGGCCGAGCATGGCTGCGGGCACCGTAAAGCGGCGTTCTTCGCCAGTGGTTTCCTTGACCGTAACCTCCACGTCTGAGCGGCTGTTCAAACGGCGTACATCCGTCAGCGCGAACGGCCCGGCCGGCACCACGGTGGAGTGAATCAGTGCACCGTTCTGGCGGACTTCCACCTGGGCCGGGCTGTTGGCGATGCCGTTGATCGTCGCGCCCTGATTCTGGTCTTGCAGTGCTGTTTCGGTCAGCACTTGGGCGCCGGTGATCTGCGTGCCCGCCAGCACCGGGTTGTAGAGGCTGATCTGGCCGGCCTGGAACACTGCCTGTTGCTCGGCAAAGGTGCGCTGGGCATAGGCATCCAGATGAGCGGTGCGTGAACGGCTGTCTTGCCAGGTCTTGACCTGGCGGCTGCGTACGATCCAGTCGCCGGCGTTGAAGCCGACTTCGGTGTTGGCTGAGCCGAAGCGGCTGGTGTTGTCGCCGAACTCGTTGTGCAGGCCCGTGAGGTCATAGTTGAGCAGGCCGGCAAAACCACCGGTCTGATAGCCGGAGATATCCTGCCGGGCGGGGCGCAGTGCGTCGGTCGGTACCACCAGGGCCAGGCTCAGGCTGGCCGGGTCTTGCTCGATGACAGTTTGTCGGTAGCGCTCGAGGAAACGATGGCAGCCTGGGGTCTCGACTTCATCGGGCACTATCAGGTTGGCCGCATCCAGCAGGGCCCGGCTGAAGCAGAGACTGCCCTGGTGGTCGAATTCCACATCCACCCGACCACGGCGTTGGCCGTTGACGCTCAGGTTGACGGCATGCCGGCCCGCGGTAAAACGGGGCGTTTGCAGGAGCAGGTTGGCCAACTCCGGATCGATGCCGCGATGGGACAAAGTTTGGGGGTCGAAGGCGCCGGCAATCAGGTTGTCGCTTGCCCAAGCTGCCCCGTATGGCAGTGAACCACCCAGGGTCAGCGCCAGCCCTGCCAATAAGGTGTGCGCGCGGCGTGGTGAAACGGCGGGCACGGCTTGGCCGCGACGGTCAGTCATTACTGTGCTCACAAGGTCACTCTCAGCTGTGGGTGGCCTGCTGACTCTGCGGTTCAGTCAGGCCCTTCGGTGGCGTTGGCAGGCCACTCTTTTTTATAGGGTGATCGGTGCTTCATAAGGCGCCACGGCAAAGCCATACACCGTGGCCGGTTGCAGTTGCACGCGACTCGCGCCGCCGCCGGTGACCGTCACGCGCAGGGTCTCACCGGGCAGCACGTAGGTGCGCGGCAGCAAGGCCGAACCGTCGCCGGGCAACAAACGCAGCTCCTGAGCCAGGCGTACCACATAGGCCGTGGGGTTGCTGACGCTCAATTGGTTGTTCTGCAGGCGCCACTCCAGTCCGGTCCAGGGTGTGCGGTTGGGGGGCAGGCCCTTGGGGTGGAGAATCACCGGCAGGTTCTGGCGCACCGTCACGCCCACCCGTGCGTGCCCGGCCTGGGCCGCCGAACGGCCTTGGGGCATGCCTTCGAATATCACCCGTTTCAGGCGCTGGGTTTTCAGCGGTTCCGGCGATTGCAGAATGAAGCGGATCAGTTGGCTCTTGTTCGGTTCCACTCGGGCCAGGGGCGGGGTCACGAACAACAGTGAGGCTTTGTCCTCGGGGATGTCTTCAAGGGTCACGTGCAGCAGCGCCAACTTGTCGTCGGTATTGGTCACGGACACCGAGGCTTCGCCGTCCGCCTCGTTGACGATGACCACCGAGGTGTCGGGCACCATGCCGTCGGCCAGCACCCACGAGGGACCGCCGAACGTCAGGGCCAGTGCGCCGAGGTAGAGGCCGGCGTAGCGAATGGCGGTGAAGGCGCGGGTTGAAAAGGGAAGGGGGGACATGGCTACAGATACCTCAGGTCAAGCACGATGGAACCGTCCAGGGGGACTTCCTGCTTGAGGGTCAAATAGGCGGCCGCGTTGATCGACGTATTGACTTGCAAGGTGGCCGCGATCTGGCGGTGGGGTTCCGGCACCAACGTACCGGGGTGAGCGAACCCCATGTAATTGTTCGGGTAGGCATTGCTTTCCGGGAACCAGGTCAGTCCCTGATTGCTGGACGCCAGCACCAATACGCGCTCGCCGTCGCCCATCACGTCGCGAAAGGCAATGGACACGGTGCCGAGTCGTTCAGTGGGGGCGTGGACGTTATGGCCCAGGCCATAGTAAAAACCCGGGCCCAGGGATGAATCGGCGCGGTTGTCCAAGCCCACCAACACAAACAGCACCGACTCGTTGCAGCTCACATTCAAGTCCAGGGCCTGGGTGGGCAAGACACTGAACTCGTATTGGTTGAGACTGCGTGCCGGCACTAATCCGTGGTCGACGATGCCATTGTCCGACAGTGTCGGTGTACACGCGCTGGGGGTGATTATCCCGGTCACATTCAATTCGGTACTGGAGGCCGCCAACGCTGCGGGCCCGCTACACAGCAGGCAAAGCATGGCAAGAAGGCGTGAAGAGGTGTGCTTCATGGGGAGGTTCACCGGTTGCCTGGTTCTTCGTTTCAGTGCAGGACACAGGCAGGTCTCATGACCTGCCTGTGTGCGTTTCGAGTGGGCTTAGAGGTAGCGCACCGTCACGGTCACCGAACCGTCGATGGCCACCTCGTTGGTCAGCGTCAATTGGCTGGAAGGGGCGATCTTGGGGCTGACAATCAGGTCCGAGGTCAACACTTGAACAGGGATGGGCGTGGCGACGGCGGTGTCGGCTACCGAGATCAGGTTGTCGGGCGTCAAGCTGCGCTCATTGACCCAGGTCACGCCGCCGTCGACGGAGGCGATCGTCCGCCCCTCCACGCCATCGGCAATCGGCGTGTTCAGGCTCAGGCCCATGGCCCCGAGCTTCTGTGTACCGTTGACCAGGCCCAGACCGAATTCGCTGATGTCGCCGCCATAGTTCGAGCCGGCACGGTTGTCATCGGCGTCCAGGGCCATGAGGGTAGCCGCGTCACAGGTGACGGTCAGTTGTACGGTTTGCTCGGTGAGGGGCGTTACTTGGTCGACATTCAAATCCTTGGCGGAAATCTTGCCGTAGTCCACAGACCCGCTATTGGACAGGGCTGGAGTGCAGGCACTGGGGGTGATCAGGCCCTTGACGGTGAGATCGACGCTGGAGGCCGCGAAGGCGCTGGTGCCACCGGCCAGCAGTACGGTGGCGAACAGGGTATTCAAGGAAAGTTTCATGGTCAGGCTCCATATAAAGGACAAGGGAAAAAAGGGTTACCAGTACTTGAGTTGCAACGTGGCACTGCCATCGATCGGCAGCTCGTCCAGCAGGGTCAGGTCGCGGGCCGGGGCGATGATGGTGAAGGCCCGCAGGCGAGCGCTGAGGTCGGTGATGGCAATCGGGGTATAGGGGGCGCCCGCGGCGGCGAAGGCGGTGAGTGCGGCGTGCCCCAGGTAGGACGACGGCCCCCAGCTGGCACCGCCGTCCCGCGACATGATGGCCTGTACCGGCGTCGCGTCCGCCACGGGCTCGAACAGCCCGAGCGCGACGCTGCCCAGCATCTGGTCATCGTTGACCACTCCCAGCCCGTGGAACACCGGGTTGATGGCTGACGTTCCGCCACGGTTATCGACGGTGGTCAGGGTGAAATGCGTGGCGCCCTCGCAATGCACATCCAGTTGCATTTCACCGGGGAGCAAACGGGTCGGCAGATCGATGTCCAGATCCCGACCGGTCAACTTGCCATGATCGACGACGCCCTCATTGGACAGGCTGGGGGTGCATGAGCTAGGCGTAATGGTGCCCGAGACACTCAGGTCGGTAGTGCTGGCTGCGAAAGCTGCGGGGGCACAGACACTCAGCAATAGGGCAAGTGTGGCGCAGGTTCTTCTGTCCATCGGCACGGGTCCTTGTGAAGAGAAAAGAGGGGATTACAGGTAACGCATTTCCAAGGTGGCGGAACCGGTGAGAGGCTGCTCCTCGGTCAAAGTCAGGCCGCGGGTGGCGGCAATGTATCCGTAGATGAGCAGGTTGCTGGTCAAGTTGCGGATCGGAACCGGTGCCCAGGCCCCGCCTGAGTCATCGCCGAAACCGGCGAGTCGACCACGGATCCACAACGCGTTCGGCGAGCTCTGGATCCAGGTGACACCGTTGTCTCGTGAGGACAGGGTGGAGATCGGCAGACCTTCGGCGGTGGAGCTGTTCAGCCCCAGGTGGTAAGCACCGATGGAGCGGTTCTGGTTGATCACCCCCAGGCCGAAGGAGGTATCGCCGCCGCCTACACTATTCTCGACGGCATGGAATACATACAACGTCGCGGCGTCGCACTCCACGCTCAGTTGCAGGTTGGCGGTCGGCAAGAGCGTGGCGCTTTCCACGTAGAGGTCGGCAAACGCTATCTTGCCGTAGTCGACAACCCCGCCTGCGCTGAGGGTTGGTGTGCAGGCGTTTGGGGTGATCACACCTGTGACGTTCAAGTCGATACTGCTGGCAGCCAGCGCAGGTGTAGCGGCTGCCATCAGTAAAGTGGTGAGAAGCAGGGAATGTGGGGCTTTCATTTGAACAACGTATTCCTGGCAAAGTGTTGGCACGGAGGGCAGACAAGTGGCACGGGCGGGGCGCTGGCGTCGCAGGGTCAGGATGTTTTTCACAAGCGACGCCGCGCCTTCTATTGCCTTGAGCCGGGACACATTTAACGCCCGTGGCCCAGGGGGGAGGAATGCAACAATTACGATAATGGGTCTGCCTGACAAACCTGCCTTGATGCTGGAAACAACTGATGTGCTTGTAAGAAAAATTGCTTAGTCGTAGTTGTTGTATCGATCAAACCCATTCATTCGGATATTTTTCGCGCTCTTTGAATCCGCACAGCCTGTTTTTTGTACAGGTCTGAATGTATTTGCGCGAAAAGTTCGAGTGAAATCGTCCGACAGGTCATTGACCTTTCGAACGTCTCCCTGCGCCGGGTGCCAGCCTGGTGAGCTGATCGCTCTGCATGAGGTTGTTATGCCGGGCAACGAGCCACGTCGTCATCCACCCAAGGTTTTGCATTCGGTTGACTCACCGGCCTATTGGCAACAAGCCAGGGTGCTGGTGGTCGATGACCATGCCACCTATCGGCTGCTGGTGGGCTCGCTGCTCCAAGTGCTTGGCGTCAGCCACGAAACCTGTGGCGACGGGCGCATGGCCTTGCAGGCCCTGGCTTCGCGTCACTTTGACTTGGTCATCAGCGACTGCCGCATGCCGGTCATGGATGGCTATGCCATGACGCGTGAATGGCGCCGACGCGAGCGCATCACGGGAAAGCCGGGGATTCCCATCATCGCTATGACCGGGCGCCTGGGGCTCGAAGAGGTTCAGCGTTGCCTGGGATGTGGCATGGATGGGTGGCTGGTCAAACCCATCGGCCTGTGGCAGTTGCGCGAGCTACTCACCGAGTGGCTGGCGCCGGCGCCGATGCACGCTGCGCAAGTGCGCGTGCAGCCGGCGAGGCGCCGGCGCGAACAGTTGCCTTCCCGGGCCAGCCTCACTGCCACCTTTGGTTCATGGGCGGTGGTAGAGACGATGCTCGCAAGCCTGGCGCGAGAGGCCCGGGAAGATCTGGCTATGCTGGTGCAGGCGCGTATCAGCGGGGATGCCGTGCTGACCTCGCAACGCTTGCATCGCCTGGCGGGCAGCGTGGCGTTTCTGGGGGCAACGCGACTGGAACAACACGCCGCTGTGTTGATTGACCGTGTGCAGGCCAGCGGAGTGGAGGTGAATCGGCAGGCACTGGAGCTGTTTCATCGCGAAGTCGAACGTTATCTGTTGCGCTTACATAAACTATGAGTTCAGGTAATTGTAGGATTTTTCATGTTTGAATCGTAGGAGTTGTCTGTATGTAATTTCCTTTTATCATGTGGGCTAAGTGTCGCTCTCCAGTAACCATGGGGAGTGGGTAAACCCGTCCAGTTATTTCAGGTTGTTACATAGGACTGGGCGCGCTATTTTGCATATATTCAAATTGCCATCATGGGTAGCGACGATGATTCGCATAATTATTGCTGACGATCACCCCATCGTGCGTATCGGGCAGAAAGTGGTAATCGAAGCCAGTGGTAAGTGCAAAGTCGTAGGGGAGGCCAATGGTCCGGATGAATTGCTGGCGCTGGTGAACAGTACCGCTTGCGACGCCATCGTGACCGACTTTGCCATGCCGGGCGATCAACAGGCGGATGGTTACGGACTGCTGGGTTTGTTGCACCGGCAATACCCCAGGTTGCCGGTGATCCTGGTAACCATGTTCGCCAATGTGGTCACTTTGAGGGAGGCGTTCGCCCATGGTGCACGGGCGATCGTGGCCAAGAGCGCGTCTGCCAGGGAGTTGCCCTTGGCGCTGCGGGCAGTGGTCGAGGGGCGTACGTTCGTCAGTGAGTGCCTGCGCCTGCAGATGGAGCAGACCGAACTGGCGCATCCGTCCCAGCCACAGCTGTCGGGCAAGGAGAGAGAGGTGGTGAGAATGCTTGCCAGCGGCATGACCGTCAGCCAGATCGCCGCGCGGGTCAACCGCAGCATCTCGACCATCAGCAAGCAAAAGAGTACAGCCATGCAGCGGTTATGCATTTCCACCGATGTGGATCTATTCACCTATGCGCGGCAAAGCGGCATGGTGCCTTAGTTGTAATGCATTGCGAGAAAGTTTCAGTTTTATTGCGCGGTTCAAGAGGGCGATTCGTATTACTTGTATGGGGCATTAGTGTGGGGCGGGTTAGTGTGTGCTTATGTACCCGGCAGCGATAAGTCGGCGGCATAACTACTTATGTCCAACACTGAGTCAGGCAGGGGCGGGTGTCTTGTTATGCGACAGGACAAGCGTTTCTGTTTTGCCTTGAATGCGAGCACTCGAATTGATGAAACAATCACTTTCCCTTGTTACCAGCGCGTTTTTATTGATGGGCGCGTCGAACTTGTTTGCGGCCTCCAGCATAGACCTGAGGGTCGTGGGTGCCTTGACGCCTTCCGCCTGCACGCCTGCTTTGTCCGGCGGCGGTATGGTGGACCACGGCAAGATTTCCATGAGCGATTTTCCCGGTGACGCCTACCTGCCTGAGGTCACGTTGGCGTTGAGTGTCAATTGCGAAGCATCAACGTTGATGGCGGTCATGGCCATTGACAATCGCCCGGGCACTGCGTGGTACGGCCACGACACTGATGGGGCATTTGGCCTGGGGCTCTACAATAGCCGGCGCTTGGGCGGGTATCAGTTCCTTGTGAAAAACGTCCAGGCGGACGGTGCCGCGGCACCGGCGATTGAATCCGTGGATGGAAAAACCTGGTTTCCCGCGCCCGAAGACCAAACCTGGCAAGTCGGCTGGATGCGTTCGGTGGGGGCGGTCGGCGAAGCTGACGCGCTGCCGGTACCGGTCCAGAGCCTGGCGATGGAAGTATTGATCCAGACCCGTGTCAGGAAGCCTACGGGCGCTACCGAGGAAGTCCCTTTGGACGGCAGCGCCACCCTGGATATCGTTTACCTCTGACGCACCCTCGCTTATCCACCGAGTGAAAGAACATGGTGTTTCCAGGCGCCGCGGATTATCGTGCTGGCCTTACGCCGATAACCGCGGAGCCTGTCCATGAGTGAAGCCCACAATGCCCTGATCACCGAGTTCTACAGCGCCTTCCAGCGCCTGGACGCCGAGGCCATGTCGGCCTGCTACACCGACGATGTGGTCTTCAGCGACCCGGCCTTCGGCGAACTGCGCGGCCGCGATGCCGGTGACATGTGGCGCATGCTCACCACCCGCGCCAAGGATTTCTCCCTGACCTTCGACAATGTGCGCAGCGACGACCGTAGCGGTGGCGCTCACTGGGTGGCGACTTACCTGTTCAGCGCCACTGGCAACACAGTGGTCAACGATATCCAGGCGCGCTTTGTGTTTCGCGACGGCAAAATCTGCGAACACCACGATCACTTCGACCTGTGGCGCTGGTCGCGCCAGGCCTTGGGCACCAAGGGGTTGTTGCTGGGGTGGACGCCGCTGGTGAAAAACGCCGTGCGTGCCCAGGCGCGCAAAGGCTTGAAGGCATTCCAGGCCAGTCGTTGATAAGCTTGGCAACTCCTATGCCTTGCCGAATCGATCCGTGAATACGCCTGACCCCAAACCCTGGTTCGTCTACCTGGTGCGCGCCGCCAATGGCTCGCTGTACTGCGGCATCAGCAATGACCCGGTGCGCCGGTTCGCCTCGCACCAGAGCGGCAAGGGTGCGCGGTTTTTCCTGTCCAGCCCGGCGGTGGCGCTGGTGTACACCGAGCAATGCGCGAGCAAGGGCGAGGCCCTGCGTCAGGAACGGCTGATCAAGAAGTTGAAGAAGAGCGCCAAGGAGTGCCTGGCGGCAAGTGGCTCATTGATTTGACTGATGAGTTCCCATCATGCCCGCGCCAGGGTTTGCAGGCTAAGCTAGCGATTCACTTCTCTCGCGGAGCCTGGCATGTCTGAGTTGATCCTCCACCACTACCCGCAGTCCCCCTTCGCTGAAAAAGCCCGGCTGTTGCTGGGCTTCAAGGGTTTGTCCTGGCGCTCGGTGCATATTTCGCCGGTGATGCCCAAGCCAGACCTCACCGCTCTCACGGGCGGTTATCGCAAGACCCCCGTGCTGCAAATCGGTGCCGATATCTACTGCGACACCGCGCTGATCGCCCGGCGCCTGGAACAGGAAAAAGCCGCTCCGGCCCTGTTTCCCCAAGGCCTGGAACTGGTCATCCAAGGCTTCGCCGCCTGGGCCGATTCGGTGGTGTTCTCCCATGCGGTGGCGCTGGTGTTCCAGCCGGAATCACTGGCGGTCAAGTTCGCCAAGGTGCCGCCGGAAATGCTCCAGGTGCTGGTGGCGGATCGCAGTAAACTGTTCAGCGGCGGCACGGCGACTCGGGTGCAATTGGATGTAGCCAAGCATCAATGGCCGGCGATTGTTGGCCGCATCGATCAGCAACTGCAGCACCAGGCCGGGGATTTCCTGTTCGGCGAGCCGTCGATTGCCGACTTTGCCCTGGCCCATCCCCTGTGGTTCCTCAAAGGCTCTTCAGTGACGTCGCCTTTGGTAGACACCTATCCCGCCGTTGCCGCCTGGTTGGATCGTGTGCTGGGTTTCGGCCACGGTACCTCCACTCAGATGAGCGCCGAGCAAGCCCTGGACGTGTCGCGCAATGCGACGCCGGCTGCTCTGCCCGAAGAACTGTTTGAAGACTTGAACGGCTTCAAGGCAGGCCAGCAGGTGACCATTTCGGCGACCGACTACGGCACCGACCCGGTCGCCGGCGAACTGCTGTTTGCCGGGCGTGAAGAACTGATCCTGCGCCGCACCGACGAGCGCGCGGGCACCGTGCATGTGCATTTCCCGCGCATCGGTTTTCGCATCCAGGCGCAGTAGGGAAAAATATTTGCAAATAAAAGTGAGGTAAATCCACCGCCCAACCGTGTAGTGCTTGAAACTGCGATCTATTCGCATTAACAGCGTTTTCTACACGGGTTCTCACAGCATGAAGTCAGCGGCGGGCGGTTGGGTTAAACAGTGGCTGGGAGCCTCGGTATTGGCGGTATCGGGTCTGGCGGTGCTGCCCTTGAGCATGGCGCAGGCACAAGAGCAGCAAAGCGCCCAGTTCACCTTTGCCCTGGCAGCCAAGCCGCTGCCCCAGGCCCTGAGCGATTTCAGCCGGGTCACCGGGATCAGCGTGATCTACACCGACGAAGCGCCCTACGGCATCAAGGCCCCGGCGGTCAGCGGCCAGATGAGCGCGACCCAGGCCCTGCAGCGCCTGCTGGGCCGTTCCGGCCTGACCTTCCGCCAGATCGACGCTCGCACCCTGGCCCTGGAGCCGGTGCCCACCGAAGGCGCGGTCAACCTCGGCGCCACCACCATCAGCGGTGCCAGCCAGGTCCAGGACAGCACCAGCTACCAGCCACCACCCACCAGTTCGGTAATGCGCTCCCATGGCCTGCTGCTGGAGACCCCGCAAACCGTCAACGTGGTCCCCGCCCAAGTGCTGCGCGACCAGACCCCGCGCAACCTGGATGACGCCCTGGGCAATATCAGCGGCATCACCCAGGCCAACACTCTGGCCAGCACCCAGGACGCGGTGATGCTGCGCGGCTTTGGCGACAATCGTAACGGCTCGATCATGCGTGACGGCATGCCCATCGTGCAGGGCCGTGCGCTGAACGCCACGGCGGAGCGGGTCGAAGTGCTCAAGGGGCCGGCGTCGTTGCTGTACGGCATCCAGGACCCGGGCGGCGTGGTTAACATCGTCAGTAAAAGGCCTGAACTGGTCCAGTCCACCGCCCTGACCGTACGCGGCTCCACCTTCGGTGACGGCAAGAACGGCAGCGGCGGTAGCCTTGACACCACCGGCCCGATTGGCGACAGCGGCCTGGCCTATCGGCTGATCGTCGATCATGAAGACGAAGATTACTGGCGCAACTTCGGCACCCACCGCGAGAGCCTGATCGCGCCGTCGCTGGCCTGGTATGGCGACAGCACCCAACTGCTGTTCGCCTATGAGCACCGCGAATTCCTCACGCCGTTTGACCGTGGCACCGCCATCGACAAGTCCAACCACCCGCTGGACATCCCGGCCACACGTCGTTTGGATGAGCCTTTCAACAACATGGAAGGCCGTTCCGACCTGTACCGCTTCGAAGCCGACCGTGACCTGAACGACGACTGGAAAGCCCACTTCGGCTACAGCTGGAACCGCGAGACCTATGACGCCAGCCAGGTGCGCGTCAGCGCGGTAAACACCAACGGCACCCTGACCCGCAAGATGGATGGCACCAAGGGAGCGATCACCACCGACCGTTTCGCCACTGCAAGCCTGGAAGGCAAGGTCAATGTGTTCGGCCTGCAGAACGATGTGGTGTTCGGCCTGGATGATGAGTACCGCAAGATCTACCGCGCTGACCTGATCCGCCAGAATTCGCGCGGCACCTTCAACTACAACAACCCGGTGTATGGCAACGAAGTGGCGGGCACCACCGTCAGCCCCGCCGACAGCGCCCAGACCGACCTGTTGCGCAGCGACTCGCTGTTCTTCCAGGATGCGATTCACCTCAACGACCAATGGATTTTTGTCGCCGGTGCGCGCTACCAGATGTACGACCAATACGCTGGCAAAGGCGTACCGTTCAAGGCCAACACCAACGGCAATGGCCAGGCCTGGGTGCCGCGTGCTGGGCTGGTGTACCGCTATACCGATGAGTTGTCGTTCTATGGCAGCTACACCGAATCGTTCAAGCCCAACTCCACCATTGCTGCCTTGGCCGACGGCAGCACGCTGACTGGCGACCTGACGCCCGAGAAATCCAAGTCCTGGGAGCTGGGGGCCAAGCTCGACATCCCTGGGCGCATCACGGCCAGTGCCGCGTTGTTCACCATCGACAAGCGCAACGTGCTGGTATCGGTCGGTTCCGGCGCGAACACTATCTACAGCATTGCCGGCCAGGTGCGTTCCCGCGGCCTGGAACTGGACGCCACCGGGCAACTGACCGACAAGTGGAGCCTGATCGGCAGCTACGCCTACACCGACGCTGAAGACATCAAGGACAAGGACCCGACCCTGGAAGGCAACCGCCTGCAGAACGTGGCCAAGCACACCGGCTCGCTGTCGGTGGCCTATGACTTCGGCAACGTGTTCGGGGGCGATCAGTTACGGGTGGGGACCGGCGCGCGGTATGTCGGCGAGCGTGCAGGCGATGCCGCCAACGATTTCACCTTGCCGGGGTACACCGTGGCGGATGCGTTTGCCACGTATGACACCAGGATTGACGGGCAGAAGGTCAAGTTCCAGCTCAACGTGAAGAACCTGTTCGACCGCGTCTACTACACCTCGGCGGCCAGCCGGTTGTTTGTGTCCATGGGTGATGCGCGTCAGGTGTCGGTGTCGAGCACCCTGGAGTTCTGATGCGCCTATTGTGTGGCGAACTGGCTTCCGTGGTGAGCAGGCTTCTGTGGCGAGCGGGCTTGCCCCGCGTTGGGCCGCGCAGCGGCCCCAAACCTGGTCGGTGAGAAATAACTGGTATAGCGCGGTGTTCTGATGGGGGCTGCTGCGCAGCCCAACGCAGGGCAAGCCTGCTCGCCACAGGGGGAGGGAGCTGTTAGCGTTGCTGCCACTGACCGCTTTAGGAAAACGCTACTGATGTACTTTGGAAAATGGATATCCACCAGCGGGATGCTGGTGGGCTTGAGCTTATTGCTGGGTGGCTGCGCGAGTGTTTCCCAGACGTCCACCCCAACCATCATCGACCAGTTGATGGCCGACCCGGCCCTCAACGGCGCCACTGTGTCCCTGATGGTGCGTGATGCCCGCAGCGGCAGCACCCTCTATCAACACAACCCGCGAACCCGCCTGATTCCCGCATCCAATCTCAAGCTGCTCACCACCGCAGCGGCGATGGATGTGCTGGGGCCGCAATATCGTTTTTCCACGCAACTGTTGAGCAACGGCACGCAGCAAGGCGAGCGTCTCAGCGGCAACCTGTACCTCAAGGGCCTGGGCGACCCGACCACGCAGTTCGCCGACTACCAGGCATTGGCGGCACAGCTTGCCGGCAAGGGCGTGCGTCAGATCCAGGGCGACCTGGTGTTCGACGATAGCTTTTTCGACGCCGAACGCCTGGGCGTGGATTGGGCCCAGGACGACGAAAGCACCTACTACGGCGCGCAAATTTCGGCGCTGACCGTGTCACCCAATTCTGATTTTGATGCGGGCACGTTGCTGGTCACGGCCAAAGCCCCCGCCGTGGTGGGTCAGCCGGTCAGCGTGTTGGTGAGTCCGTCCACCGACTACGTGCAACTGGACAACCGTGCTGTCAGCGGCCCCGGCAACAATTTCGGCATCACCCGCCAACACGGCACCAACCTGCTGCAACTCACCGGCGCGTTGGCGCCGGGCAAGCAAAGCCGGCAGTGGGTGAGCGTGTGGGAGCCGACGCAACTGGTGGCGAATCTGTTTGAGCAAGCACTGGCGCAGCAAGGCATCCAGGTGCTCGGGCGCCGTGTGATCGGCGGTGCCAGTCCTGCGGCGGCCAAGGTCGTGGCGGAACATCAGTCGGCGCCGTTGCAGGAACTGATCACGCCGCTGCTCAAGCTTTCGAACAACAACATGTCCGAAGCCTTGCTCAAGGCCATGGGGCGCAAGACGTCCAATGCGGGCACGGCGCAGGCGGGGGTGGCCGCGGTGGCAGACTTCATGCAGCGCCAGGGCCTGGACCCGACGACTCTCAGCCAGGTCGACGGTTCGGGCCTGTCGCGGCGTAACCTGGTGTCTTCCCAAGGCCTCACCGATCTGCTGCAGGCCACGGCCAGACAGCCGTGGTTCGACGCCTGGTACAACGCCTTGCCGATTGCCGGCAACCCGGACCGCATGACCGGTGGCAGCCTGCGCTATCGCCTGAGTGGCACGCCTGCGCAAAACAACCTGCACGCCAAGACCGGCTCCATGGCCGGCGTGTCGTCGTTGAGCGGCTACATCAGCGACGCCCAGGGCCGGCGCCTGGTGTTTTCAATGATCAGTAACAACTACCTGAGCAGCGCCGCGCCGATCCGCGCCCTGGAGAACCGCGTGGCGTTGGCCCTGACCCAATGGCACGATTAGCTCAGGGCTGATAACCCATGCGCCAACTCACGGCCCGAGTCGCCGCCAGCAAGCGCTGCGCCGCCGGGCCGTCTTCATCGGCATGGAACAACGAGGTGGGGCCGACCACGGTCATCACTGCCGCGACTTGGCCGATGGCGTTGAACACCGGTGCGGATAGCGCATCGACGCCGGGCATCAACAAACCATGCACAAAGTGCAGGCCACGGCTGCGGATCTGTTCGCAGGTGATGGCGTAGGCCTGGTCGTCCGCCAACGCATGGGCGATGCCGGCCTGGATCTCACGTTCGCGCAGCTCCACGGTTTCCCGCGACGGCAGGAAGGCGCTGAACACCAGCCCGGTGGACGAACTGAGCAACGGCAGCACCGAACCCAGCTGCGTCACCACCGTCACCGCGCGCACCGCCGGTTCGATCTGCACCACGGTCGCGCCCTGGTTGCCCCACACCGCCAAAAAGCAGGTTTCATTCAATTCATCGCGCAACTCCGCCAGGGGCAGTGCGCCGACTTTCAGCACATCCATGCTGCCCAGCGCCGCCAGGCCCACACGCAACGCTTCGCGGCCCAGGCCATAGTGGTTGGTGGCGGTGTTCTGTTCGGCGAAACCCGAGGCGATCAGCGCCTGCAGGTAGCGGTGCACCTTGCTGGCCGGCATCTGTACGTGTTCGGCCAGGCGTGACAGCGACGTGGCCGGGGACAACTCGGCCAGGGCCTTGAGGATATCGGTGCCCACTTCGGCCGAGCGGACTTTCTGTTTACCGGTGTCGCGGGGCTTTTCCATGGAGGGACGAGAATCCGAGAGATGAATGGGCGTCTTTATAGCTTGACGGTCGATAGTGATCAAATTACGTTATGCGTAACTGGATTACGATAAAAACAACTTCCGTACAGAGGATGATCCATGAACCTCGAATACCTGTCGGGCTTCGGCAATGAATTCGCCAGCGAAGCCTTGCCCGGCGCACTGCCCGTCGGCCAGAACTCCCCGCAAAAAGCGCCCTACGGTTTGTACACCGAACTGTTCTCCGGCACCGCGTTCACCATGGCCCGCAGCGAAGCCCGGCGTACCTGGCTGTACCGCATCCAGCCGTCGGCCAATCACCCGGCGTTTATCAAGCTTGAACGACAGTTGGCCGGTGGTCCGCTGGGCGCGGTGACGCCCAATCGCCTGCGCTGGAACCCGTTGGATATGCCGAGCGAGGCGGCGGACTTTATCGACGGGCTGGTCGGGATGGTGGCTAATTCCGGGTCAGAAAAACCCTCAGGCATCAGCATCCATCACTACCGCGCCAACCGCTCCATGGAGCGTGTGTTCTTCAACGCCGATGGCGAGTTGTTGGTCGTTCCCGAACAAGGCCGCCTGCGCATCGCCACCGAGCTTGGCGTATTGGAAGTGGAGCCACTGGAAATCGTCGTGTTGCCTCGTGGCCTGAAGTTCCGCGTCGAGCTGCTGGACGCGCAAGCGCGCGGTTACGTCGCCGAGAACCATGGCGCACCCCTGCGCCTGCCGGACCTGGGCCCTATCGGCAGCAATGGCCTGGCCAATCCGCGTGATTTCCTGACGCCGGTTGCGCACTATGAGGATGTGACGAAACCGACGACGCTGGTACAGAAATTCCTCGGCGAACTCTGGGCCTGCGAGCTCGACCATTCCCCACTCAACGTGGTCGCCTGGCACGGCAACAACGTGCCGTACAAATACGACCTGCGCCGTTTCAACACGATTGGCACCGTCAGCTTCGATCACCCGGACCCGTCGATCTTCACCGTATTGACCTCGCCCACCAGCACCCACGGCCTGGCCAACCTCGACTTTGTGATCTTCCCGCCGCGCTGGATGGTGGCCGAGAACACCTTCCGCCCGCCGTGGTTCCACCGCAACCTGATGAACGAATACATGGGCCTGATCCAGGGCGCCTACGACGCCAAGGCCGAAGGCTTCCTGCCGGGGGGCGCTTCCCTGCACAGCTGCATGAGCGCCCACGGCCCGGACGGCGAGACCTGCACCAAGGCCATCAACGTGGAGCTGGCGCCCCACAAGATCGATAACACCATGGCGTTCATGTTCGAGACCAGCCAGGTGCTGCGCCCGACCCAATTCGCCCTGGACTGCCCGCAACTGCAACCTGCTTATGACGCGTGCTGGGCCTCGCTGCCCGCTACCTTCAACCCGAACCGGAGATAACCCATGACGCAGCCCACACTCACCCGCAGCTGGGTGGCCTCCGCCAACGGTCACACCGATTTCCCCTTGCAAAACCTGCCACTGGGTGTGTTCAGCATCAACGGCGGTGCGCCACGCAGTGGCGTGGCGATTGGTGACTCGATCCTGGATCTGCATGCCGCCATCGACGAGTTCAGTGGTGATGCCCGCCGCGCCGTCGAGGCTACCGCCGGTGGTCAACTGAACGCATTTTTTGAACTGGGCCGAGGCCCCCGCGTGGCCCTGCGCGAGCGTCTGCTGGAACTGCTGGCCGAAGGCAGCCCATTGCAAACCCGCGAGGCACAGGTACTGCACCGCGCCGCCGATTGCCGGATGCACGTACCGGCGCAGATCAACGACTACACCGACTTCTATGTGGGCATCGAGCACGCGCAGAACGTCGGCAAACTGTTCCGTCCCGATAACCCGCTGCTGCCCAACTACAAGTACGTGCCGATTGGTTACCACGGCCGCGCCTCGACCATCCGCGCCTCGGGCGCCGACGTGCGTCGTCCCAAGGGCCAGACACTGCCGGCCGGCCAGACCGAGCCGACCTTCGGCCCGTGTGCACGCCTGGACTATGAGTTGGAACTGGGTATCTGGATCGGCCAGGGCAACGAGATGGGCGATTCGATTGCCATTGGTGACGCGGCGGACCACATCGCCGGTTTCTGCCTGCTCAATGACTGGTCGGCGCGGGATATCCAGGCCTGGGAATACCAGCCATTGGGGCCGTTCCTGTCGAAAAGCTTCATCACTACCATCTCACCGTGGGTGGTCACGGTCGAGGCACTTGAGCCGTTCCGCACAGCGCAACCGGCGCGCCCCGAAGGCGACCCGCAACCGCTGTCGTACTTGCTGGATAAACGTGACCAGGCTGCCGGCGCCCTGGATATCGAATTGGAAGTGCTGCTGACCACCGCCGCGATGCGCGAACAGAACCTGCCGGCATTCCGCCTGGCCCTGAGCAATAGCCTGCACATGTACTGGACTGTCGCGCAATTGGTGGCGCACCACAGCGTCAATGGCTGCCAGTTGCAGGCCGGTGACCTGTTTGGTTCGGGCACCTTGTCCGGGCCGCAGGCGGGCCAGTTCGGCAGCCTGTTGGAAATGACCGAGGGTGGCAAAAAGGCGGTCGAGTTGCCGTCCGGCGAGGTGCGCAAGTTCCTCGAGGATGGCGACGAAATCATCCTGCGCGCCCGCTGCCGCCGCGAAGGCTTTGCCTCCATCGGCTTCGGCGAGTGCCGTGGCACCGTGGTCGCGGCGCGCTAGGAGGGCCGGGCGATGGAACTCTACACTTACTACCGTTCCACTGCGTCGTACCGGGTGCGCATTGCCCTGGCGCTCAAGGGCCTGGATTTCACTGCCGTACCGGTCAACCTGCTGGTGCCGGCGGGCGGTGCCAATCGCCAGCCGGAGTACCTGGCAATCAACCCGCAGGGCCGTGTGCCGGCGTTGCGCACCGATGAGGGCGAGCTGTTGATTCAGTCGCCGGCGATCATCGAATACCTGGAAGAACGTTATCCACAGGCACCGCTGCTCTCCAACGACCTGGCGACCCGCGCCCATGAGCGTGCGGTGGCGTCGATCATCGGCTGCGATATTCATCCGCTGCACAATTCCAGTCCCCAGAACCTGCTGCGCCAGTGGGGGCATGACGAGGCGCAGGTGCTGGAATGGATCGGCCATTGGATCAGCCAGGGCCTGGGTGCGGTGGAGCAGTTGATCGGCGACACGGGGTTTTGTTTTGGCGAGCAGCCGGGGCTGGCCGATACGTTCCTGATTCCCCAGTTGTATGCGGCGGAACGCTTCAAGGTGCCATTGGCGGCGTACCCGCGCATCGGGCGGGTGGCGGCATTGGCGGCGCAGAATCCGGCGTTTGTGAAGGCACACCCCGCCAATCAACCTGACACGCCTTAGGACACACTGTGGAAGGGTGCAAGCCCCTTCCACATTTTGACCTGCAACACCCTTATAAAAATAATAGGTACCTTGCGATGCATAATCAGATTGCCAGCTTTCGCGCGGCACTCGACGCCCGTCCGGTGTCGCGCTACCAGTGGTTGATTCTCCTGTTGCTGGCGCTGCTGCTGGTGACCGATGGCTACGACGCCCAGGTCCTGGGTTATGTGGTGCCGGCGCTGGCCCAGGACTGGGGGCTGGAGAAGGCTGCCTTTGGCCCGGTGTTCAGCGCCAACCTGCTCGGGCTGACCTTGGGCTCGTTGCTGGTCACCCCGCTGGCGGATCGTTTCGGGGTACGCCGTATCCTGCTCGGCTGTGTGCTGATCTACGCCACCCTGACTGTGCTGATGGTGTTCGCCAACTCGCTGACCACGTTGATGGCCGCCCGATTCATCTGTGGCATCGGCATGGGCGGCGCAATGCCGAGTGCGATGGCGTTGATGTCGGACTATTCCCCTCCACGCCTGCGCACATTGATGGTGACTTTGGCGGCTTGTGGTTTCTCGTTCGGCGGCGCGGCGGGCGGGTTTGTGGCGGCGGGGTTCATCGAAGGGTTTGGCTGGCAGGCCGTGTTTCTCGCCGGTGGCGTGACGCCGTTGCTGCTGTTTCCGTTTCTGGTGTGGCTGTTGCCGGAATCCCTGCCGCGTCTGTTGCGCGACGCTCCGCCTTATGTGCGGCTGCAAAGCGTGACGTCGCGCATGTTGCCGGGCTGGCAACCGCCGTTGGCCACCGAGGCGCAAAACCAACAGCAGCAGGGCAGCAAACTGACGGTGGTGGAGTTGTTCCGCAATGGTTATGCACGACCGACGTTGCTGATCTGGGCGACCTTTTTTGTCAGCCTGATCCTGTTGTACTTCATGATCAGCTGGTTGCCGTCGCTGCTGCTGGAAAGTGGGCTGGCGTTGAAAGAAGCCAACCTGGTGACCTCGATGTTCCTGTTCGCCGGGACCTTGGGCGCCATCGGCATGGCCTGGTTCGCCGACCGTTTGAAAAGCAAGGTGCGACTGTTGTCCGGCGTGCTGGCGATAGCGGCGGTGTGCACCATCCTGCTCGGCCTGAACCATGACAACCCCCGTTACCTGGTGGCCTGTGTGTTTGCAGCCGGGTTTTGCATCATCGGTGGGCAACTGACGCTCAATGCCTTTGCCAGCAATTTTTATCCGGCACAGGTGCGCGCCACGGGGACGGGCTGGGCGTTGGGGGTGGGGCGGTTTGGTTCAATCCTGGGCCCGTTGTTTGGCAGCATGTTGCTGGCGATGCATATCCCGGTAGAGCAGATTTTCTTCTTCTGCGCGATACCGGCGGTAGTGGCGGCGTTGTTGATTATCCAGGTGCGTTCGCCTGGGGCTGGGGGGCCGAAGAGCGCGATGCCCGGCGATATTCTCAAGGCACCAGCCAATCACTGACACTGCGAGCGAACTAGCTGTGGCGAGCGGGCTTGCCCCGCGCTGGGTCGCGAAGCAGCCCCCAAAATTGGGCCTGCTACGCAGTCCAACGCGGGGCAAGCCCGCTCGCCACAGAAAGAGATAATCTCCTGAAAGTCGTGGGTTCAGTGCACCACTGAGTTGGGCGGCAAATGCCCCAGGCGTTCGGTCAGGCGCAGGCGCTGGATCGGGTCTTCGCTGAGCATCAGCGCGTGTTCCAGATCGAAGCGCTCGGCGTTGGGGCAGTCCAGGCGCTGGTACAGGCTGGCCCGTGCCAGGTAATCGGCGGCGCTGGCATTGCCCAGTTCCAGCACACGTTCGGCGTCGACCAGGGCCTCGAGCGGGGCGTCGTTGGACAGGTGCAATTGCCGCAGGTTGCGGGACAGTCGCTGCAGGATCGAACGCGGGTCGGCGGTGTGCAGGTGGTCGGCCTGCAGCTTGAGGTTGGGGCCGTACTGGCGTTGCAGCAGGTCGCGGCAATCATTGGGATACAGGCGCCGGCCGCCGCACGGGTCCAACAGGTGATCGGCGCCGGGTACGCGCAGCAGGAAATGCCCGGGGAAGTTCACGCCGACCATGGGGATATCCATCCGTCGCGCCAGCTCCATGGCGATCAGCCCCATCGCCAGGGGTTGTCCGCGCTTGCGTTGCAACACCTTGTCCAGCAAAGCGGCGGCGGGGCGCAGCGGGGTGAATTCATCCTGGGCAAACCCCAGGTCATTCAGGCGCCGCAGCAACGGCTGGCCCAGCTCATCCGCCGGCAGTACGGGCATGCCGATGCTCACCTGTTGTTGCAGCAGCGTCAGCTCCTGCAGGATCACGGATGGCTGCACCGCCGGGTCATGCTCGGCCGCAATCCACAACGCTGCTTCAAACAGCGCGGGCGGGGAGCGTTCCAGGCAGGCGAAAAAGGCTTTGCGGGGGTTCATTGCGTTCTCCGGCGGATGCCCCCGTTTTAGCCTTGCTGGGAATTTTCGTCCAGTGGCTTGGGAAATATCCTGCGCGCTTATGTCGCAAGCCCTACCAAATCGGCCGGCTTATTCCAGCGTATTCCGGCAGTTTTCTACCGCAAGCCTATACTTGGCCCACTACCAGAAGTGACTCGGGAGCTTGACGATGTTTGCTCTCATGCACAGCACCCGCCTTGAATCGCTGCACTTGAGCGTCGACCCGGTCACCGGGCTGAAGGCGGTCATTGCCATCCATAACAGCCGTCTGGGGCCTGCCCTTGGCGGCTGTCGCTACCTCTCCTATCCCGACGACGAAAGTGCCGTGGCGGATGCCGCGCGCCTGGCCCAGGGCATGAGCTACAAGGCGGCCCTGGCCGGTTTGCCGGTGGGCGGTGGCACCGCCGTGATCCTGCGTCCCGCTCATGTGGAAAACCGTGCCGCCTTGTTTGAAGCCTTCGGACGTTGCATCGAACAACTCGACGGTCGCTATATCACGGCCATCGACAGCGGTACTTCGGTGGCCGACATGGACTGCATCGCCCAGCACACCCGCTACGTCACCAGCACCACCGCTGCGGGCGACCCTTCGCCCCACGCTGCCATGGGCGTGTTCGCCGGCATCCGCACCACCGCCATGGCACGCCTGGGCAGCGACAACCTCGAAGGCTTGCGTGTCGCCATCCAGGGCCTGGGCAACGTCGGCTTCGCCCTGGCTGAACAACTGCACGCGGCCGGGGCCGAACTGCTGGTGAGCGACATCGACCACGGCAAGGTGCAACTGGCCATGGAGCAACTGGGCGCACACCCCATCGCCAATGACGCCTTGCTCAGCACGCCGTGCGACATCCTCGCCCCCTGCGGCCTCGGCGCCGTGTTCAACCGCCAGAGCGTCGGCCAACTGCGCTGCGCCGCCGTGGCCGGTTCCGCCAGTGCACAACTGACCCACCTCGACAACGCGGATCAACTGGAGGCGCGTGGCATCCTCTATGCACCGGACTACGTGATCAACTCGGGAGGGCTGATCTACGTCGCCCTCAGGCACAGCGGCGCAGAGCTCCCTTCCATCACCGCGCACCTGTCCAACATCGGCACGCGCCTCACCGAAATCTTCGCCCACGCCCAGGCCGAAAAACGCTCACCCGCCCGCGTGGCCGACGAACTCGCCGAGCGCCTGCTTTACCAATAGCCAGGTAGTAAAAAGGCCCTGAACCAATGATTCAGGGCCTGTTCAATTCGGGCTTTATTCCGCCGCCGCGTTCAGCAACTCGGACAACGCGTCCGGCTGGCTCTTGAACGCCTTGGCGAACACATCGCGGTTCTTCGCCATGTAGATCCCGGCTTCTTCCACCTGCTGCTCGCTCAGGGACGGCACGGCCTTTTGCAACACTTCTGCGAGCAACTCGGCGAGTTCAAGCATCTTGTCATGACGGTCAGCTTCGGCTTTATCCATGAACAAACGCTCCAGATCTCGGCTGCTGCGGTATACCACTTCGACGGCCATTCACCACCTCACATGCCTTCACGATAGTTGTCTTTTGCGACCACTGTATTTATATACAGCTAAAAGGGTAAGCCAAACCGTGGGGTTTGGGTAGCAGTTTTTTAATGTAGTCGGGAAATACGGGATTGGAGTGCCTCATATCACCCCGCCATCATCTTATACCTGCCCCTGGCCTTTTTTCTGCATGCAGAACAACCGTCACGTCCAACCCGCATTATCCGGTCGAGTCGACCTAAGGAAGCATCATCGTGAAAATCAACTGGGCCGAAAGGCTGCGCCAGCAAGTACATGGTCTGGCCGAGTCCCTGGGCAATCTGTTCGTCGAGTCGTTCCACTACCTGGCGCTGTTCGCCATTGGTGCGGTGACGGCCTGGGCGGCGGTGATGGAGTTTCTGGGGATGCTGGAGAACGGACACATCAAGATCGATGACATCTTGCTGCTGTTCATCTACCTGGAATTGGGCGCGATGGTGGGGATTTACTTCAAGACCAATCACATGCCGGTACGCTTCCTGATCTACGTGGCAATCACCGCGCTGACGCGTCTGCTGATCTCCAACGTGTCCCATCACAACCCGCCGGATGTAGGCATCATCTACCTGTGCGGTGGGATTCTGCTGTTGGCGTTCTCGATCCTGGTGGTGCGCTATGCCTCATCGGCATTCCCTTCCGTAAAGGTCGAAGGCCCGCGTCGCAAGGGCGAGGCGAGCCTGGAAACCGAGAAGGGCGAGCTTTAAAGCCCGACGCTGAAGGGCAGGGTACGGGCAGGCGGCCGCTGTAGCACTTTGTGGTCGCCATCCGTCATCACCGTGAGGATGTCCATGGCGCTGTGGCCCTGCTCGATGGCGATGCCGAACTGGATGCTCTGCACCAGACGTTTGAGCCGCTTGGGATCATTGCGTTGCTCGGCGCTGATCATGCGTTTGGCTACCACGCCCTGCTCGTTGGAGAGGGTCAGCATGATGCTGCCGTCCAGGCGTTGAATGCTCAGATTGACGCGGTATTGCGGGGTGAAGGTGTCGGTGATGATCTGAAAAGGATTGTCCATGGTGTGTTACCGCCTGATAAGAACATGCAGTCATTGACGACCGGTGTCGGGATTAGTTCGCGTCTCCTGACCACCGGCCACTTCGTCGCTGAGGTTTCACAAAGTCCGTTTGCCTCATGAGCTGTACAGCAAAGGCCGTGCCGTGTGGGGCGCGTATCCCAATGTGGGAGGGGGCTTGCCCTCGATAGCAGACTTTCAGCCAATGAATGCTTGGCTGGAAGACCGCTATTGAGGGCGAGCCCCCTCCCACCGTTGTTTTGGGTCGTGCTTGAGTGGGGTGACCTGTTTCAGGGCAGTCCCGAGAAAACGATCGCTGACAGCGCAACCAAGCCGATCAGCACTCCACCCAGCTGACCGCCAGGCCGCCCCGTGAAGTTTCTTTGTATTTGTCATGCATATCGGTGCCGGTATCGCGCATGGTGCGGATCACCCGGTCGAGGGAAATGAAGTGCTTGCCGTCACCGCGCAGGGCCATTTGCGTGGCGTTGATCGCCTTGACGGCGGCGATGGCGTTGCGCTCGATGCACGGCACTTGCACCAGGCCACCGACCGGGTCGCAGGTGAGGCCGAGGTTGTGTTCCAGGCCGATTTCCGCGGCGTTTTCCAGTTGCTCGGGGGTTGCACCGAGCACGTCGGCCAAACCGGCGGCGGCCATGGCGCAGGCCGAACCGACTTCGCCCTGGCAGCCAACCTCGGCACCGGAAATGGATGCGTTTTTCTTGCAGAGGATGCCGACGGCGGCAGCGGCCAGGAAGAAATTGACCACGTCGTCGTCAGACGCGTCGGCGTTGAACTTCATGTAGTAATGCAGCACGGCCGGGATGATCCCGGCGGCACCGTTGGTGGGCGCGGTGACCATGCGCCCGCCGGCAGCGTTTTCTTCGTTGACGGCGAGGGCGAACAGATTGACCCATTCCATGGCGGACAAGGTGGAGGTGATGACATTCGGCTTGCCGATTTCCAACAGGCTGCGGTGCAGTTTCGCCGCGCGGCGTGGCACATCCAGGCCGCCCGGCAGGATGCCTTCGTCGCGCAGGCCTTGCTCCACGCATTCGCGCATCACCGACCAGATATGCAGCAGGCCGCTGCGGATATCGGCGTCGCTGCGCCACGCACGTTCGTTGGCCATCATCAGTTCGGAAACCCGCAGGCCGTGCTTGTTGCACAAAGCGAGCAGTTCGACGGCACTGGAAAAGTCGTAGGGCAATTGCACATCACTGGCTGGTGCGATGCCGGAGGCTGCTTCGGCGGCTTCGATAATGAAACCACCGCCTACCGAGTAATAGGTTTGCTCGCTCAGCAGGCCGTTTTCACCGTAGGCGTGCAGGGACATGGCGTTGGGGTGGTAGGGCAGGCTTTCGTCCAGTAGCAGGAGGTCGGTGTGCCAGTTGAAGGCAATGTCCTGCTGGCCGGCGAGTAACAGTCGGCCGGATTCACGCAGTTGCTGGATACGGGCATTGATCGAGGTGGGGTCGACGGTGTCCGGCCACTCACCCATCAGGCCCATCACACAGGCGCGGTCGGTGGCATGCCCTACACCGGTGGCGGACAGCGAGCCATACAAGCGTACTTCCACGCGGCGGGTGGCGCTCAACAATCGTTGGTCGATCAGGGCTTGGGCAAAGGTCGCCGCCGCGCGCATGGGGCCGACGGTATGGGAGCTGGAAGGGCCGATGCCCACTTTGAATAGATCAAAAACACTGATAGCCATGCTAAACCCTTACAAGCAATGGAGTAGGAATCGCTGCCATGTTTTGTAGGCCGAGCGCAATTGGCGCGATACTGAGCCTCTGGCACGACACTGACCAACGAATTATCCTAAGACACCCTTTAGCGAGACTAAACGCTATGACCCGGCCCCTCCATGGCCAGACGTATGTCTGGCTGCACGTTTTTTCCTGTGCTGCGCGGCACCTGTCGTTCACCCGTTGTGCCGAAGAACTGCACATCACGCCGGGCGCGGTGAGCCAGCAAATCCGTCAGTTGGAAGAGCGATTGGGGTTTCGTCTGTTTCATCGACGTGCCCGTGGGGTGGAGCTGAGTGCCGAGGGGCAACGTTTGGCCGCGACGGTGGGCGAGGCCTATGGCAGCATCGACGCGGAGTTGCAGCGCCTGGACGCGGGAATGATCAGCGGCACCTTGCGCCTGCGCTCGATCCCGTCGTTTCTCGGCAAGTGGCTGACCCCTCGGTTACCGCGTTTGCAGCAGCGCTTTCCGGATATCCAATTGCGTATGGTCGCCGAGGACAGCAGCATCGCCTTGCATGAGGGCGACTTCGACCTGGCCGTCGACTTGAACGACGGCAGCTACCCCGGCCTGTTATCCACCGCCTTGCTCGACGAGCAGATCTTCCCGGTGTGCGCGCCGAGCCTGCTACGCGGTCGCCCACCGTTGCATGGGCCGGCCGACCTGGTGCATTTCCCGCTGCTGCATGACATCACCGCCTGGCGTGGCAGTTATGAGTA
This sequence comes from Pseudomonas extremorientalis, assembly GCF_024584605.1. Lineage (NCBI taxonomy): Bacteria > Pseudomonadati > Pseudomonadota > Gammaproteobacteria > Pseudomonadales > Pseudomonadaceae > Pseudomonas > Pseudomonas extremorientalis. The sequence goes on from NZ_CP089519.1 coordinate 1,248,916, forward strand.
TGCGGAGTGGGAGTTTTACTTGAATGCCATCGGCTACCACGACGCCGATGTGCGCCGTGGCCACACCTTCAACCGTAACCACCTGACCATCGAAGCCGCCATCGCCGGCATGGGCGTGGCCATCGCACGCCGCACCTTGCTCAACGATGAATTGGAGCGCGGCACCTTGATCGTGCCCTTCGGCCTGGCCGTGCCTAACCATAAACGCTACGTACTGCTGTATGCGCCGGGTGCGCTGAGCCATCCGGGCGTGCGTGCGGTACATGATTGGCTGGTGGAGGAGGCGGAGATCTTTCGCGGATTGCACCCGTTGGGAGAGGGGCAACTTTAAGGTTGATTGCACGTAAGAAGATGTAACTAACTCCCCACCCTAACAGCGTTTTTGCTCGTCGTCAGGCTTAATTTGTAATGTAGGATTTATCTTTGCAAAGGGGTTGAATTGTTCTGCGGACTGCTCAATTGTGTAATCAAGAGGTCATGGTTTCACCGCCCCGGTGTCGCAGTTGTGACCTCTCGCGAGCTAGCTGAAATAAGGGAAGAACTATGCAAATCCAAGTCAATAGCGATAACCATATTGAAAGCAGCATCCGACTGGAGGAGTGGGTACGTACTACCATTGAGAGCACGCTCGAACGTTACGAAGAAGACCTGACCCGAGTGGAGGTCTACCTGCGGGATGAGAACGGCGACAAGCCCGGTCCCCACGATTTGAGTTGCCGCCTGGAAGCGCGGCCAAAAGGCCATCAGCCACTGTCGGTGCTGCACAAGGCCGATACGCTGGAACAGGCCATCGACGGTGCGGCGACCAAGCTGGACCATGCGTTGGAACATCTGTTTGGCAAACTGCAAGGCAAGCCACGCGCTGCCGGGAAAAGCCAGCCAACCACCAAAGTCAATGAAGATGAGCTTGAGCAGGAGTTCCTGGAAAAAGAACGTGCCGTGTTCAACGGCTGATAACGTTCTCGCGCTCCACTAAGAACGGGCCTGCAACTGCAGGCCCGTTTTCATTTACTGTCCGCGTCGGAAAAAGTACCGGCTCGATAGCGCCAGCCCACACGCACCCAACCCTGCAAACAGCATCGCCCAGCCGGCACCGTGGCGCAGTGCGGCCTGTGCCTGCGCGGCGTTCAACCCCGGTACATCGAGCTTGCCGGCCGCGATGTTCTGGCTGATGCCCGGCCAATCCAGCGCCGTGGCGTCGGGCAGTACATTCGCCAGTTGATCGCTGATCCCCAGCAACAGCACCAGCCCCATCAACGCGATGTTGAGCGCCAGGGTAATCAGCCGTGCGCTGAGGTCGATGCCCGAGGCCATGCCGGCGCGGTCCGCCGACACCGAGCCGGTCGTGGTGTTGGTGGTGGGGGAGTTGGTCAGCGCCAGGCCTGTGCCGGCAATGATGCAACTGCCCAGGATCAGCAGGATACTGGGTTGCGCCACCCCATTGGCAGCGGCCATGGCCAGGAAGCCGACACCCATCAACCCCAGGCCCAACGGAATGATGCGCTCGGCGCCATAGCGCAGGGCCAGGCGCTCAGCCAGCGGCGGTACCAGCAGTGTGGGCAGGGTGTAGGCGAGCAGGGCGCCGCCGCTGGTCAGGGTGTCGTAGCCCAGGCCGGCCTGGAAATACAACGGCAGGTAGATCATGAACGGCCAGAAGCTGAAATTCATGCCGATCGAGCCCATCAAGGCGCCATTGAAGCGCTGGATGCGCAATACCGAGAAGTCGAACATCGGGTGGGCGCTGCGTCGTTCAACGACGATGAACAACAGCAACCCGGCCACCGCCAGTCCCGCCCAGCCGAGCATGACTGGTGTGCCAAAACCGTTCTCGGTGCCCTGGGTGATGAAATAGACCAGCGCGAACACCGACAGCGTCAAGGTGAGCATGCCGGCGATGTCCAGGCGATGGCTGGCCGGGTCACGGGACTCCTGCACGCTGACATGCAACAGCACCAGGGTGAACAGGGTGAGCGGTACATGCACCAGGAACACCCAGCGCCAGTCCGCCACTGCCAGGATCAACGCCCCCACCATCGGCCCGAAGCCCAGGCCCACGCCGGCGATTACGCCCCAGATTGCGAACGCCCGTGCCCGCGCCGCCGGTTCGCGAAACAGGTGCGACAGAATCGCGAACTGGCAGATCATCATCGCCCCGGCGCCCACGCCCTGGACGAAGCGTGCGGCAATCAGCGTCGGTGCATCGTTCGCCAACCCACACGCCAGCGAAGCCAGTCCGAACAACCATAGGCACAGCACCAGTATGCGCTTGCGGCCAAAACGGTCCGCCAGGGTGCCGGCTGCCATCAATACGCTGGTGCAGGCCAGTGTGTAGGCATTCATGATCCATTGGGCATCCTGGAAGCCTGTGCCCAATTGCTGCTCCAGCGTGGGCAGGATCACCGGCACGCTGGAGATCTCCAGGCCGAACATCAGGGCGACGAGGCATACGGCGGTGAGGGCGAGGCCGTTTCTGGCGGTGCGGGGTGGGTTGACGGCCGATAAGGTGGCGGCGGGTGGCATGGGATTCTCCTGAGGTTGAGGGGGCGTTAGATTTTCAGGGGAATCTGTTTCTTTATTCGTGATAAGTTTTCCATCAACAGGGGAATCAAGGGCGACAATATAATCATGGCCACTGCGCGTTTCGATGGCGTTGAACTCTTTCTGCAGATCGTCGAAAGCGGCAACCTGACGGAAGCCGCCGAACGTCTGAATCTCACGCGCTCGGCGGTGGGCAAGGGCCTGGCGCGGCTGGAGGCGCGGCTGGGGACTTGCCTGTTGCAGCGCTCCACTCGCCGCCAGCGTCTGACGGAAGACGGGCAGGCGTACTACGAGCATTGCCTGCGCGCACTGACCGAACTCGAAGCCGCCGAATCGGTGCTGGAGAGTGGCCGGCAGTTGCCACGCGGCCGGCTGCGCGCCAGCGTGCCGCTGGCCTTCGGGCATCACTATGCGGCGCCCGCGTTATGGGGGTTGATGGACCGTTACCCGCAACTGGAGATCGAGGTGTGTTTTGCTGACCGTATGACCGACCTGGCGCAGGAAGGCTTCGATATCGCCGTGCGAATCGGTGCTTTGCCTGACACCGAACGCTTGAGTGCACGGCGCCTGGGTGAACAGTCGGTGGGGCTGGCCGCTTCACCGGCGTACTTGCAGCGGGTGGGACGGATTGAATCGACGGATGACCTTGCCGGCCACCGCGGCATTGCCTACCGCAGCAACACGCCGCATCGTTCGCGGGTCGTATCGCCGTTGGTGCTGGATGACCTCCAGGCCGTGGCGGACGCTGCTATCGCGGGCGTCGGCCTGGCCTGGTTGCCCAGTTGGTTGATTGCACACTATGTGCTGCGCGGGCAGTTGGAAGCGGTGTTGCCCGCCTACCGTGAGCAACCCTCGCCGATCCACGTGATCTGGCCGACCGCCGCGCATATGCCGGCCAAAACCCGCTGCGCCATCGACGCCCTGGTCGCGGCCACTCCCAGTTGCCTGGCGGGCAGTTAGAACGCGATCGAGGTCTGTACGTACACCGTGCGCGGCTCGCCGACGTATTTGCCCTTGTTGTTATCGTCGAACGAGCGCGTGTAGTACTGCTTGTTGAAGATGTTTTTCACCCCCACCGCTACGTTCAAATCCGACAACTGCGGGCCGAAGTCGTAGGCGGCACGGCTGCTGAACAACATATAGCCCGGGATACGTCCATTGGCACCGTCGGCACTTTCGGCCTGGGTGTTGGCGTTGTCGGCGAATTGGCTGCTCTGGTAGCTGCTGTCCAGGTTGAGTTTCCAGCGGCCTTCGGTATAACCGACGCCGAGGGTGCCTTTGTGCTTGGACGAGAAGGGCACGCGGTTGCCTTTGTTCGGGCCGTCCTCGCGGATGGTGGCGTCGACGTACGCGTAAGTGGCGTACACATCAAACCCGGCCAGCGCCGGGCTCAAACCATCGAGCGCGTAGTTGACGCTGGTCTCGATACCCTGGTGGCGAGTTTCGCCACGGGCAATCACCGAGTCGTTGGTCTGGTTGCTTTCGTACTGGTTGTCGAAGTTGATCAGGAACGCGCCGATCTCGGCACGCAAGGTGCCGTCGTCGTAACGGGTACCCAGTTCCCAGGTGCGGGCTTTTTCCGGTTTTACTTCGCCGCTGGTCACGCGGTTGGGCATCTGGCTGTACTGCACGCTGCCGAACGAACCTTCGGTGTTGGCATAGAGGTTCCAGCTGTCGGTGAGGTGGTAGAGCACGTTCAGCGCCGGCAGCGCGGTGTTGTAGTCACCCTTGTATTTGACGTTGCTCAGGTTGTTGGTTTGCTGGGACTCGATCATCTCGTAGCGCACGCCCGGGGTGATGGTCCACTTGCCGATATCGATCCGGTCGTCGATGAAGAATGCATTGGCTTCGGTGCCGCCACGGGTGTCGCGGTCGTTGCGGCTGTTGGTAGTGGGAATCTGCTGGTTGGCGGCAATTGGCGTGCGATAGCGCAGTTCGTGGCCGGCCTCGTTGATGTAGCGGTAGCCGACGCCGACTTCGTGGCTGGTCGGGCCCACATCAAAGCCTTGGGCGAAGCGGGTCTCGATGCCACGCACCCAGTACTCGCGCGGGGACAGCGAGAGGAAGGTGCCCTGGTCCAGGTAACCACTGCGCAGGGTCTTGGTGAAGAAGCTATTCACGGTGAACTCGCGACGATCCTGCTCATAGCGGTAGCCGACGTTGAACATCGTGCGGCGGCCCCAGAATTTGTCGTAGGGGCGGGTGGACTGGTACGGATCTGCCTTGTAGTCCGCAACGTTCAAACCCCCAGGCATATCGGCCTGGCCTTCGTAGTACTGCGCCATGGCGTTGAAGCTGTTGGCGTCGTCGAGCTGGTATTTACCCTTGAGGATCAGGTCGTCGATGCGCGTGTTGCTGTTCTCGCGCCAGTCGCCGCCACGGGTGCCGGAGTACAGCAGCGCACCGCCCAGACCATTGTCGGCCGTGCCGCCGGCCAGCAGATTGCCGGTGGTCTTGAAGCCGTCATGGCTGGAGGACGGGCTGGTTTCGGTCTGCAGGCCGCCTTTGACCGTGGGCGCATCCGGGATCGCCCGGGTCACGAAGTTGACCACGCCACCGACGTTCTGCGGGCCGTAGCGCACGGCGCCGCCGCCACGCACCACGTCGACGGCATCCATGTTGCCCATGCTGATCGGCGCAAACGACAGTTGTGGTTGGCCGTACGGCGCAAACGGCACCGGAATACCGTCCATCAGTACCGTGGAGCGCGAGGCCAGGCGCGGGTTGAGGCCGCGAATACCGAAGTTCAGCGCCATGTCGTGGCTGCCGGTGCCGTTGTTGTCCGGGGCGTTGACGCCGGGGATGCGATTGAGCACGTCCCTGGCCTGGGTGGCGCCCTGGCGTTCGAACTCTTCGCGGCGGATCACATCTCGGGCGCCGGGGTGTTCGAACACATTGGTTTGCGCTGCGTCGCCGAGCCAGTCGCCGACCACGCTGGAGGTGCCCAACTCAATAGTGGTCGGTGCATTGGTCGGTTGCAGGCTGTAGGCATTGTCGCCTTCGGCGCGGGCTTGCAGGCCGGTGCCTTCCAGCAGTTTCTGCAGGCCGTCTGCGGTGCCGTAGTTACCGGACAAGCCACGACTCTGCATGCCCGCGGTGACTTGCGAACCGAAGGAAATCAGCACACCCGCTTCACGTCCGAATTGATTCAACGCCGCTTCCAGCGAAGTCGGCGCGATGTGATACGGCTTGGCATCGGCCGCCATGGCGTGTGGCAGTACCGTAAGACTCAGGCTGGCGCCAAGTAGGAACTGGCGCAGGGTGCGGGCGAGAAGCGTGGGTTGCTGGGGCATGAAGAGCGGTCCTGAGAAGAAAGGATCAAGGGGGCTTTCCTTCTCTGTCACGCGAGGTGTGGAAAACGGCTCACAGTGTTTTGAATTAATTTCAGGCGCGTGCCTGCACCGTCACCCAATACCGCGTGAAGCGCCGCACTTTCACCGGCAGGCTCACTTCCAGCAGGTCCAGAATCCGTTCGCTGTCGTCCAGCGGGTAGCTGCCGGAGATCAGCAGGTTGGCCACCTGTGGGTCGCAATTGACCTGGCCACGACGATAACGGCCGAGTTCGCCGAGGAAGTCTTCCAGGCGCATGTGGGCTGCGACCAGCATGCCGTCGGCCCAGGCGCCGCTGTTGGCGTCGCTAGGGCGCGGGGTGTCCCAGCCTTTGCGGGTGAAGTTGACCTGGCGCGCGGCCTCGACCGTCAGCGGCAGGCCGCTGTAGGTGTTGGGCATTACCTCGACGCGGCCATCGAATACCGCCAGCTGGGTGTGGTCGTTGAACTGACGCACGTTCATGCGTGCGGCCTGGCTGGTAAGTAGACCCTGGCCGGTCAACACGTTAAGCGGTGTATTGCCGGCGATACCGGTCAGCAGGATTTCGCCTTCAAGCAGGCGGATCAGTCGTTGCCTGCCATCGAAGTGCACATCCACCGCGCTGCCGGTATTGAGTTGCAACTGGCTGCCATCGGCCAATTGCACCTTGCGGCGTTGGCCGATGGGGCTGCGGTAGTCGGCGCTCAGCGGCGGCAGGATATGTTGCTGGCGCAGGCCCCAGGCGGCGGCCGAACCGGCACCGAGGATCAACAGCAACTTGAGCGCCTGGCGGCGGCTGGTGGAGGTTGGCGCGTTCAACGCCGCATGGGCAAGGGGCGAGGGCATGCCGCGCAGGCGCTGGTTGACGCGTTGCATGTGGTCCCAGGCGCGCTGGTGTTCGCTGTGGGCGTTCAGCCAGTGTTGCCAGGCAGCCTGCTGGCGAGGGTTGAGTCCGCCTTGCTGCATTTCCATCAGCCAATGCACGGCCTGTTCGGCGACTTGAGTGGAGAAGTTCATAGGGCAAAATAGCAGCGCATGGCCGCTTTGGTCAGGTGACGTTTGACGGTGGCGATGGAAATCCCAAGCTCCGCGCCGATTTGCGCGTAGGTCAGCCCATCCAGTTGCGCCAGCAGGAAGGCGCGCTTGACCTGCACCGGCAGGCCGTCGAGCAGTTGGTCCAGCTCGACCAGGGTTTGCAGGATGATTGCGCGTTCTTCTTCCGATGGCGCCACGTGTTCGGGCATGTGTGCCAGGGCATCGAGGTAGGCGCGTTCCAGGTCTTGGCGGCGGTAGAAGTTGAACAGCACGCGCTTGGCAACCGTAGTGAGAAACGCGCGGGGCTCGACCAGGGTGGGCGTTTCCCGCGCGGTGAGCACGCGCATGAAGGTGTCCTGGGCCAGGTCGGCGGCGCTTTCCGGGCAGCCGAGCTTGCGTCGCAACCAGCCGGTGAGCCAGTGGTGATGGTCGGTGTACAAAACTTCGACGGTGTTGGACGGGCTCAACGGGGACACTCCACAAGCATCGCCATGCTTTAGAGAACAAGAATTGTTCGCATTGTAGGGCGCGTGAGTGGCTTCGGCAATCCATCCGCACAGGTGATTCATCCGTTCTGTTTTGCTTATGAGAATATTTATCATTAATATTGCGCGCTGATGAACCTGGCGCCTCCTGCATGAAAAGCAAAACCTCGCTGCCTGTCTCCTATCGTCTCGCCGTGACCTCGCGTGTGCTGGCTGCCGTGGTGGGCGGTTACCTGATGGCGTCCCTGGCCAGCATCTGTCTGGCGCTGTGGCTGCCTACCTCTCGCGCCGATGCGGTGATCACCGGGATGATGAGTTCCTTCGTGTTTTACCTGCTCGCTGTGCTCTGGTGTTTCGCCTGCCGCAGTGCCGCACGCGCCTGGTTCGGTGTGCTGCTGCCAAGTGCGGCGTTCGCCACCCTGGCGGGCGTGGGTTTGTGGATGACACGAGTATGAAAGAGGGTTTCCGTCAGGCCATGGCCTGGTTGCACACCTGGGCCGGGTTGATCTTCGGCTGGCTGCTGTTTGCAATTTTCCTGACAGGCACCCTGTCGTATTTCAAGGACGAGATCAGCCACTGGATGCAGCCCGAAGTGCAGGCCCGTCCCCTGGACGATGCGCGCAGCCTCACCGTCGCGCAAACCTATCTGCAGCAGGTCGCACCCACCGCCGCACGCTGGTTCATCACCTTGCCGGACAGCCGCGACCCCGGCCTGTCGGTGATGTGGCAGGACAAGGTCGACCCCGGCAAGCGTGGCAACTTCATCCAGAAAACCCTCGACCCCGTCACCGGCCAGGCCGTGCAGGCCCGTGAAAGCATGGGCGGCGAGTTCTTCTACCGGTTCCACTTCCAACTGCAAATGCCTCACCCGTGGGGTCGCTGGCTGTCGACCATCGCCGCGATGGTGATGTTCATCGCGCTGATCACCGGCATCATCACCCACAAGAAAATCTTCAAGGACTTCTTCACCTTCCGTCCCCGCAAAGGCCAGCGTTCCTGGCTCGACGGGCACAACGCGGTGGGTGTGCTGGTGCTGCCTTTCCATCTGATGATCACCTACAGCAGCCTGGTGATCTTCATGAGCATGGTGATGCCGGCGCCGATCCTGGCTTCCTATGGCAACGACACCCGCGCCTTTTTCAGCGAGGTGTTCCCGAACACCAACAACGCGCCTGCATCGGGCCAGCCAGGCACATTGCTGCCGCTGGTGCCGATGTACGAGCAGGCGCGGGCACAGTGGGCGGGCGGGCATGTGGGGCGCGTGGCGGTGAATAACCCCGGCGATATGAACGCCTCGGTCAATGTATTGCGCGCCGGTTCCGACAGCGTAGTGCACGATTTCGGCAGTACCGTGTCCTTCAATGGCAGCACCGGCGAACTGTTGCGAGTGAGCGGCGGGCAGTCGCTGCCGGCGGCCATCGGCGGCAGTTTCTACGGCCTGCACATGGGCCATTTCGCCGGCCCGGTGCTGCGCTGGTTGTACTTTATCTGCGGGCTGGCGGGCACGGCGATGATCGGCACCGGGCTGGTCATCTGGCTTGGCAAGCGTCAGCTCAAGCACCTCAAGAGCAATGTGATGCCGTTTGAACTGCGTCTTGTGGAAGTACTCAACATCGCCAGCATGTCTGGCCTGATGATCGCCATCGCGGCGTTTTTCTGGGCCAACCGCCTGCTGCCGGTGACCTTCGCCGAACGTTCCGGCTGGGAAGTGCAAACCTTCTTTATTGCCTGGGGCCTGAGCCTGCTGCACGCCATCCTGCGGCGTGGCCGCCAGGGTTGGGTCGAGCAGTTGAGCGTCGGCGCATTGCTGTTTATCGCCATTCCATTGCTCAACGCGTTGACCACCTCGCATCACCTGGGCGTTTCATTGGCCACCGGAGACTGGGCCATGGCCGGCTTCGACCTGACGAGCCTGGCCAGCGGAATATTCCTCGGCTGGGCCGCCTGGAAGATGCGGCATCGCACCGTGCCTGCGCCCAAGGTTGAACGCACACGCGGGTTGACGCTTAAGCAGGAGGCGAACTGAATGCTGCTTGCACTGCTGATGTGCTACGCCGGCTTTACTGCGCTGTGCTTGTCCACCGACCGTCATCACGGCGAACTGTTGCACAGTAGACCCACGCCTCGCCGGCGCCTGGGTTTGCGTGTGGCCGGGTGGTTGCTGCTGACCGTGTCGATCTGGCCCGCCGTGGCCATCGCCGGTTGGGGCCAGGGCCTGGTGGAGTGGTGCGCCGTGTTGATGCTCAGCGCACTGCTGTTGGTGCTGCTGTTGCCGTATCGGCCAAGGCTGGCCCTGATCCTGGCGGGTGTCGGCCTGCTCGCCAGCCCTGTCGCAGCCTTCGCCACCCTCTGAGCCCGTCCATGATGATCAGCACCCCACCGGAACCCCAGGACAGCCAGCACGCTGACGCGGCCGGTGGGCGTGCGCATTTCCTGCAGGTGTTCCTGTCCCAGCGTTCGCAGATGGAAGCCCTGGTGAGTCGCCGCGTGGGGTGCCGCGCCACGGCGGCGGACCTGGTGCAGGACCTGTTCCTGCGCTTCTGGCGCCGGCCGCTGGTGCAGGTCGAAGAACTCAGCACCTACCTGCTGCGCTGCGCCGGCAATATCGCCATTGATCACCTGCGCAGCGAAGGCGCGCGGGTGCGCAGCAGCGAAGGCTGGCTGCCCGAACAGCACGACAACCAAGGCTCCGAGCCCCAGGCGGCGTTGGAAGCCGGCAATGATCTGCGCCATGTCGAAGCGGCGCTGCGCAGTTTGCCCGAGCGCACGCGGCAGATTTTCCTGCTCAACCGCATCCACGGGCGCAAGTACGCGCAAATCGCCAAGGCCATGGGCCTGTCCCAAAGTGCCGTGGAAAAACATATGATGCGTGCCCTCGAAGCCTGCAAAGCCAGCCTTCGCGACCCCTCATCCCCACGCACGCCAGGGAAAGCACCGTGAACGTCACCCCCACGCCCGCCCAGGAACAAGCGGCCCTGGCCTGGTTGAGCCTGCTGCACGACCAGCCCAGCAGTGGCGACCAGGCCACGTTCAGCCAGTGGCTGCGGGCCGACCCTGCACATGTCGAGGCCTATTCCCAGGCCCAGGTGCTGTGGGAGTTGAGCGAAGTCCCGGCGCGCAAGCTGGCGGACGAAGAAGCCATGGCCTTGCAGGGCTACCTCAATGCGATGAACACCCCGAAGCGTTCGCGGGTGCTGCGTTGGTCCGGGGCGTTGGCCATGGCTGCCTGCCTGGTGGTGATGGTGTCCATGGGGGCTGGTTGGCAGCCGTCGCGCTGGGTCGATGACCTTGGCGCTGACTACGTGACGGCACCCGGGGAAATCAAAACCGTCACGCTGGCCGACAACTCCCAAGTCACCCTGGACGCTGACAGCGCCATCGCCGTGGATTTCAACCATGGCGAGCGGCGTATCCAATTGCGTCGCGGGGCCGGCTTTTTCAGCGTGATCCACACCGGGCAATCCTTCGTGGTGGCGGCGGGCAGCGGTGAAGCGCGGGTGCTGGGCACCCAGTTCGAAGTGCGCCTGCAACCGGCAGGCGCCCAGGTGACGGTGTTGTCCGGACGGGTTGGCGTGACGCCGTCAAAGCAGGGCCAACAGCAGGTTCTTACCGCCGGCCAGCAAGTGGCCTACGCCGATGGCATTGCCGAACCAATGCATGGGGTCGACAGCGAATCACGCCTGGCCTGGCGCGACGGCTGGCTCAACTACTACAAGGCGCCCTTGGCGGACGTAGTGAAGGACCTGGGCCGTTACTACCCCGGTCGTATCCTGTTGCTTAACGAAGAGATGGGCGCCAGGCGCGTCAGCGGCAGCTTCCCGAGCAAAGACCCACAGGCTGTGCTGAATGCCTTGCAGGCGGTTCTCGGTTTTGAACAGCACCAGGTGCTGGGGCGCATGATCGTGGTGCGCTGATTACTTCAGCGCCGCCATGATCTTCTCGGGGCTGTACTCGCGAATCAGCGTGCCGTTCACGTCCACAAACGGAATCCCGCCGCCGCCCAACGCCTCATACGTCTTGCGCGCCTGGGCGTCTTTCTCGATATCGAACGCCTGGTAGGGGATGCCTTTCTGGTCCAGGAAACGGCGGATCTGCTTGCAGTACCCGCACCACGCGGTGGCATACAGCACCACGCGCGCCGAAGCGCGCACTTGTTCAGGGGCTACCTGCGATGGGTTGAACACCCGCTCGATCTTGCCCCAGTTCTGGATCACCACCACCACCAGCAATACCAGCAGGACTTTCTTGAAAACCCCGCCCAGCATCAGTTACGGCGCTTGAGCTGGTCGGTCAGCTGGGTCGGCAGGCCCTTGATGATCAAGGTGCCGGCGGCTTCGTCGTACTCGATCTTGTCCCCCAGCAGGTGTGCTTCAAAGCTGATGGACAGGCCCTCGGCGCGGCCGGTGAAGCGACGGAACTGGTTGAGGGTGCGTTTATCCGCCGGAATCTCCGGCGAGAGGCCGTAATCCTTGTTGCGGATATGGTCGTAGAACGCCTTTGGCCGATCTTCATCGATCAACCCCGAGAGTTCTTCCAGGCCCATGGGTTCGCCAAGCTTGGCCTGGCTGCTGGCGTAGTCCACCAGGGTCTTGGTCTTTTCGCGGGCGGATTCGTCGGGCAGGTCTTCGCTTTCAACGAAGTCGCTGAAGGCCTTGAGCAGGGTGCGGGTCTCTCCTGGGCCGTCGACGCCTTCCTGGCAGCCGATGAAGTCGCGGAAGTATTCCGACACCTTCTTGCCGTTCTTGCCCTTGATAAACGAGATGTACTGCTTGGACTGCTTGTTGTTCTGCCACTCGGACACGTTGATCCGCGCCGCCAGGTGCAGTTGGCCCAGGTCCAGGTGACGGGATGGGGTCACGTCCAGCTCGTCGGTCACCGCCACGCCTTCGCTGTGGTGCAGCAGGGCGATGGCCAGGTAGTCGGTCATGCCTTGCTGGTAGTGGGCGAACAGCACGTGGCCACCGGTGGAGAGGTTGGACTCTTCCATCAGCTTCTGCAGGTGCTCGACGGCGGTGCGGCTGAACGTGGTGAAATCCTGCCCGCCGTCGAAATACTCCTTCAACCAGCCGCTGAACGGGTGCGCGCCGGACTCGGCATGGAAGAAACCCCAGGCCTTGCCTTGTTTGGCGTTGTAGCTCTCGTTGAGGTCGGCAAGCATGTTCTCGATGGCGGCCGACTCGGCAAGCTCGGAGTCGCGGGCATGGAGAACTGCAGGTGTGCCGTCGGGTTTTTTGTCGATCAGGTGGACGATGCAATGACGGATCGGCATAGGCTTCTCGGCTGGTTGAGAGGGGAGCGGTGGGCCTCCCCGAAAAGTCGCCAAGTGTACCGCACCATTGGCCAAGACGTGCTTCGAAGGGTGTTTTGGGCACCTTCCGACGGGGCATATGCCTTTTTTTCACGGTTTAGAGCGATAAAGCTGACCAAATGGGTAGGTAGAGGCGGATATTTCCCCGTCTCTGTGCTAGTTTTGCCCCGTCTTACGCCAAGTCTCGGCGATAAGCGTGCATTCAGCATCTGTCAGGTCGAACCAATCCCCGTTTCAAGCATCTATAACCCCGATCTCCGTGGTTATAGCCGGGGGTGCCAGGCCGTGACGGTCGGGCTCGACGGCTGACACTGCACTCTGCAATCCATATGAATTTGATAGGGAAGGAACACCACAATGGCTATTACTAAAGACCAACTGATCGCTGACCTGGCTGAAGCAGTAGACGCACCGAAAACTACCGTGCGCGCTCTGCTGGACCAACTGAGCCAAGTTGTTGCTGACCAGCTGGAAAACGGCGGCGAAATCACTCTGCCAGGCGTTGGCAAACTGAAAGTGACCGAGCGTCCTGCCCGTACTGGCCGTAACCCTTCGACCGGCGCCGCCATCGAAATCGCTGCCAAGAAAGTTATCAAGCTGGTTGTGGCCAAAGGCCTGACCGACGCTGTTAACAAGTAAGACGCAGCAAAAAAAACCGTGCTCCGGAGCGATCCGGGCACGGTTTTTTGTTGCCTGCAATTTGTGCCTAGCGCACCCAGCGCTGGCGCCAGATCTGCTGCTCGTTCTTGGTCTGGAAGGTCCAGGCCACGAAGCGACTCTGCTTCTGTCCCTGGGACATCTCCACCACCTGGCTTTCCAGCACGCCGGCTTTTTTCAACGCCGTCTCGATCGCGGGCAAGTTCGACGCTTTTGACACCAGGCAACTGAACCACAACACCTTGTGGGCAAAATGCGCACTTTCAGCGATGAGCTGCGTCACAAAGCGCGCTTCACCGCCTTCGCACCACAGTTCAGCCGATTGGCCACCGAAGTTCAGCACCGGCAACTTGCGCTTGGGATCGGCCTTGCCCAGGGCGCGCCATTTGCGTTCGCTGCCCTTGGTCGCTTCGTCCATGGAGGCATGGAACGGCGGGTTGCACATGGTCAGGTCAAAGCGCTCACCTGGCTCCAGCAAGCCCAGCAGGATCTGCTTGGGGTTGGTTTGTTGGCGCAGCTGGATGACCTTGCTCAGGTCGTTGGACTGCACGATGGCCTTGGCCGCAGCCACGGCGATAGGGTCGACCTCGGAGCCGAGGAAGTTCCAGCGGTACTCCATGTAGCCAATCAGCGGGTAGACGCAGTTGGCGCCCATGCCGATGTCCAGCACCTTGACGATCGAACCGCGCGGGATCTTGCCGTCATTGGTGCTGGCCAGCAGGTCGGCGAGGAAGTGTACGTAGTCCGCACGCCCCGGCACTGGTGGACAAAGGTAGTCGGCCGGGATGTCCCAATGCTGGATGCCGTAGAACGCCTTCAACAGTGCACGGTTGAACACCCGCACCGCATCGGGGCTGGCAAAGTCGATGCTCTCTTTCCCATAAGGGTTGATGATCACGAATTGCGCCAGTTCCGGCGTAGTCTTGATCAGCGCCGGGAAGTCGTAACGCCCTGTGTGGCGGTTGCGCGGATGCAGGGTGGCCTCTTTGCGCGGCACGACGGGTTTGGCCGTGGCTGCGGTTTTAGGCTTCTTGCGCGGAGGTTTTGGCGTGCTGGGGGCGGTCATGATGATTCTGGTGTTGGCTCAAAGTGGTGGGCATTGTCACACATCCTGAGCCTGTCCCGGTCAAATGTGGGAGGGGGCTTGCCCCCGATGGGGCAAGCCCCCTCCCACATTGACCGTATTGCCAGTCAGGTATTGGCTAGTTCCACACAAAAAAGAGGCCCGAAGGCCTCTTTTTTACACAGGTTCCATTTTACAGGCTGGAAATCCGCGCATGTTGCTCCGCCAGTTTGCCCAGGGCCTGTTCGGCCTCGGCCAGCTTGGCGCGTTCCTTCTCGATCACTTCAGCCGGCGCCTTGTCGACGAACGCCGCGTTGGACAGCTTGCCACCCACCCGCTGCACTTCGCCTTGCAGGCGTGCGATTTCCTTGTCGAGGCGGGCCAGTTCGGCACCCTTGTCGATCAGGCCGGCCATTGGCACCAGCACTTCCATCTCGCCAACCAGTGCGGTCGCGGACAGCGGTGCTTCTTCGCCGGCCGCCAATACGGTGATCGACTCCAGCTTTGCCAGCTTCTTGAGCAGCGCATCGTTCTCGGCGAGACGACGCAGGTCCTCGGCACTGGCGTTCTTCACGAACACTGCCAATGGTTTGCCCGGCCCGATGTTCATTTCGGCACGGATGTTACGCGTGCCCATCATCAGGGTCTTGAGCCATTCGATATCGCTTTCGGCCGCCTCATCGATGCGCGCTTCGTTGGCTACCGGCCAGGGTTGCAGCATGATGGTCTTGCCTTCGATACCGGCCAGTGGCGCCAGGCGCTGCCAGATTTCTTCGGTGATGAACGGCATGAACGGGTGCGCCAGGCGCAGCGCGACTTCGAGTACGCGCACCAGGGTGCGACGGGTGCCGCGCTGGCGTTCGATCGGGGCGTTCTCGTCCCACAGCACAGGCTTGGACAGTTCCAGGTACCAGTCGCAATACTGGTTCCAGATGAACTCATACAGGGCCTGTGCGGCCAGGTCGAAACGGAACTGGTCGAGCTGGCGGGTCACTTCGGCTTCGGTGCGTTGCAGCTGCGAGATGATCCAGCGATCGGCCAGGCTCAGTTCGACGGCTTCGCCGTTCTGGCCGCAGTCTTCGTCTTTATCCAGCACGTAGCGCGCCGCGTTCCAGATCTTGTTGCAGAAGTTGCGATAGCCTTCGACGCGGCCCATGTCGAACTTGATGTCGCGACCGGTGGATGCC
Source organism: Pseudomonas extremorientalis (assembly GCF_024584605.1). Classification (NCBI taxonomy): domain Bacteria; kingdom Pseudomonadati; phylum Pseudomonadota; class Gammaproteobacteria; order Pseudomonadales; family Pseudomonadaceae; genus Pseudomonas; species Pseudomonas extremorientalis. The sequence continues at coordinate 1,264,498 of NZ_CP089519.1, forward strand.
AGCGAGCAGAAGGTGAAGCGCAGGGCGTCGGTGCCGTAGCTGGCGATGCCGTCGGCGAATTCGTCGCGGGTCTGCTTCTCGATCTTCTTCGCCAGTTTCGGCTGCATCAGGCCCGAGGTGCGTTTCTGCACCAGGGTTTCCAGGTCGATGCCGTCGATGATGTCCAGCGGGTCCAGCACGTTACCCTTGGACTTGGACATCTTCTGGCCTTGGCCATCACGTACCAGGCCGTGCACGTACACGGTCTTGAAGGGTACCTGCGGCGTGCCGTCCTCGTTTTTCACCAGGTGCATGGTCAGCATGATCATCCGGGCAACCCAGAAGAAAATGATGTCGAAGCCAGTGACCAGTACGTCGGTGGAGTGGAATTTCTTCAGGAATTCGGTCTGCTGCGGCCAGCCGAGGGTGGAGAAGGTCCAAAGGCCCGAGCTGAACCAGGTGTCCAGTACGTCGTTGTCCTGCTGCAGCGCAACGTCGGCACCCAGGTTGTGCTTGGCACGCACTTCGGCTTCGTCGCGGCCTACATAGACCTTGCCCGACTCGTCGTACCAGGCCGGAATGCGGTGGCCCCACCACAGTTGACGGCTGATGCACCAATCCTGGATGTCGCGCATCCACGAGAAATACATGTTTTCGTACTGCTTGGGTACGAACTGGATGCGGCCATCTTCCACGGCGGCAATGGCCGGTTCGGCCAGCGGCTTGGTGGAGACGTACCATTGGTCGGTCAGCCACGGCTCGATCACGGTGCCGGAGCGGTCGCCCTTCGGCACTTTCAGGCCGTGGTCGTCAACGCTCACCAGCAAACCAGCGGCGTCGAAGGCGGCAACGATCTGCTTGCGTGCTTCGAACCGGTCGAGGCCGGCGTATTCAGCCGGGATCTTGCCATCGACAGTTTCGTTCAGCGTGCCGTCCAGGTTGAACACCTGGCAGGCTGGCAACACGGCAGCGTTCTTGTCGAAGATGTTCAGCAGCGGCAGGTTGTGGCGCTTGCCGACTTCGTAGTCGTTAAAATCGTGGGCCGGGGTGATTTTCACACAGCCGGTGCCGAATTCAGGGTCGCAATAGTCGTCCGCGATGATCGGGATACGGCGGCCCACCAGCGGCAGCTCGACGAACTTGCCGATCAGCGCCTGGTAGCGTTCATCATTCGGGTTAACCGCCACGGCGGCGTCGCCGAGCATGGTTTCCGGACGCGTGGTGGCGACGATCAGGTAGTCGTTGCCTTCGGCGGTCTTGGCGCCATCGGCCAGCGGGTACTTGAGGTTCCACAGGAAACCTTTCTCGTCGTGGTTTTCCACTTCGAGGTCGGAAATCGCCGTGTGCAACTTAGTGTCCCAGTTGACCAGGCGCTTGCCGCGGTAGATCAAGCCGTCTTCATGCAGGCGCACGAAGGCTTCTTTCACGGCTTCCGACAGGCCATCGTCCATGGTGAAGCGTTCGCGGCTCCAGTCTACGGACGAACCGAGGCGACGGATCTGACGGCTGATATTGCCGCCGGACTGGTCCTTCCATTCCCAGATTTTTTCCAGGAATTTCTCGCGGCCCAGGTCATGACGGTTCTGGCCGGTGGCTTCGAGTTGGCGTTCCACCAGCATCTGGGTGGCGATACCGGCGTGGTCGGTGCCCGGTTGCCACAGGGTATTGCGGCCCTGCATGCGGCGGAAACGGATCAAGGCATCCATGATCGCATTGTTGAAGCCATGGCCCATGTGCAGGCTGCCAGTGACGTTCGGTGGCGGAATCATGATGGTGTAGGAATCGCCCGCGCCTTGCGGGGCGAAATAATTCTCGGATTCCCAGGTGTTGTACCAGGAAGTTTCGATGGCGTGCGGCTGGTAGGTCTTATCCATGCGCGGCGGGACCCTAGTTGGCATTAATTCAGGAAAGCCGGCAAGTATAACGGGGCTGGGAGCTGAGGGCGAGTTGAAGACTTGTGCGAATCAAATGTGGGAGGGGGCTTGCCCCTTCCACTGGGAGATTATGCAAGGCTCAGGACTGGTACTGGCTGAGCAGCCGCTCCATCCGCGCATCCAGTCGCCGCTTGATCTCGGTTTCGATATGCGGGGCAAAGTCGTCGATCACGTCCTGCATGATCAGTTGTGCGGCGGCGCGCAGTTCGTTGTCCAGGTGCAGTAGCAGGGCGTCGGGCCCTTTTTCAGCGGGGGCAGGTGCGACGGCGGGTGCTTCGACAACCGGCTCCGGCGCGACAGGTTTGCCGCCGACCATGTCGAACAGCAGCGGAATCTGTACCTCGCCCTCGACCGTTTCGGTCAACAGCGGCGGTTGCAAGTCATCATCACCCAGTAACTGACGGATTGACTCCAGGTCGTCCAGCAGGTGGTCATCTTTTTTCAGCGGGTTTGGCGTGTCCATCATTTACTCAAAGTCGTTGTAGCCGGTGATCCTGGAGAGGATAGCCCTGTTCGCGGTAGAAACGGAAACTCTCCCGCGCGGCCTGACGAATAGCCGGATCTTCCACCACCACCTCGGCCACACGGGCAAACGCCTTGGCGAACGGCGGCACTTTCAGGTCCAGGTTGACCAACAGGTCATGGTGATCGCCACAACTGTCGCCCAAACCGAGCACCACCAGCCCTTCAGGTTCAGACTCGGCGGGGCCATGGGGTACGAAGCTTTCGCCCTTGAAGCGCCACAGGCGGGCATCCAGCTCATCGCGTTGGGCAGCATCGCTGCAATGCAGGTAGATGCGGTGGCCCATGCGCCAGGCTTTTTCGGTGAGTTTGCAGGCAAAGTCCAGGCGCGCGAGCGGATCGGCGCTGGGCAGTATGTAGAAGTCGACTTGGGTCATTGCGGTTCCCGAGACCGAGGCGACATACGCGTCGCCCCGGAATCTTCAGTTTCAGGCCTTGGCGCGATCCAGCAGGTACTGGGTCAGCAGCGGCACCGGACGGCCAGTGGCGCCCTTGTCCTTGCCGCCGCTGGTCCAGGCCGTGCCGGCGATGTCCAGGTGCGCCCAGTTGAAGTTCTTGGCAAAACGCGACAGGAAGCAGGCCGCGGTGATGGTGCCGGCTTTCGGGCCACCGATGTTGGCGATGTCGGCGAACGGGCTGTCCAGCTGTTCCTGGTACTCATCGAACAGCGGCAGTTGCCAGGCGCGGTCGTCGGCGGCTTTACCGGCGCTGAGCAATTGCTCGATCAACTCGTCGCTGTTACCCAGCAGGCCGGAGGTGTGGGAGCCGAGGGCGACGATGCACGCGCCGGTCAGGGTGGCGATGTCGATCACAGCCTGCGGCTTGAAGCGCTCGGCGTAGGTCAGGGCATCGCACAGCACCAGGCGGCCTTCGGCGTCGGTGTTGAGGATTTCGACGGTCTGGCCGCTCAGGGTGGTGACGATGTCGCCCGGACGGGTCGCGCCACCGCTCGGCATGTTCTCGGCACAGGCCAGGATGCACACCAGGTTGATCGGCAGCTTGAGTTCCAGCACGGCACGCAGGGTGCCGAACACGCTGGCGGCGCCGCCCATGTCGTACTTCATCTCGTCCATGCCCAGGCCCGGCTTGAGGCTGATGCCGCCGGTGTCGAAGGTGATGCCTTTACCCACCAGGGCGTAAGGCTTCTCGGACTTCTTGCCGCCGTTGTATTGCATCACGATCAGGCGTGGCGGCTGGTCGCTGCCCTGGCCCACGGCATAGAACGAGCCCATGCCCAGTTCCTTGATCTTCTTCTCGTCGAACACTTCGACTTTCAGGCCCTTGAACTCTTTGCCCAGCGCCTTGGCCTGTTCGCCGAGGAAAGTCGGGTGGCAGATGTTCGGCGGCAGGTTGCCCAGGTCACGGGTGAACGACATGCCGTTGGCGATGGCCGTGGCGTGGGTCACGGCGCGCTGGACTTCAGCCTGGGCGGCCTTGATGGTCAGCAGGGTGATTTTCTTCAGGGCGCGGGGTTCGGTCTTGGTGCTCTTGAACTGGTCGAAGATATAGGCGCCGTCTACCAGGCTCTCGGCCAGCAGGCGGGTCTTGCCATAACTGTCACGGTCTTTGACCACGACTTCGTCGAGGGCCAGCGTCGCGTCGCTGCCGCCCAGGCCCTTGAGGGTGCTGAAGATGCCGCTGATGATTTTGCGGAACGGACGGTCACCCAGTTCGGCGTCCTTGCCCACGCCCACCAGCAATACGCGGTCGGCTTTCAGGTTGGGCAGGCTTTGCAGCAGCAGGCTCTGGCCGACTTTGCCGGCCAGGTCGCCGCGCTTGAGCACCGCGCTGATGGCGCCGCCGCTGAGTTCGTCGAGTTGCCTGGCGGCCACGCCGAGCTTGCGGCCTTCGCCGATGGCGACCACGAGGGTGGCGGTTTTCAACGTTTCGGGGCTAACGCTTTTTACAACCAGTTCCATTTTCGGGTCCCTTATAAAGGTCGGTTGGCCAAGAGTCTGTACTCCGGCTTTAATACCAGGCAGCCGTGTAAGCCGCCGGCGACAAAGGCCGCAGTTTGAACCTCGCCGACGGAGCCTGACAACCCTTGGTGCACGCTTTGTGCGTGTGCACGAGCAAGCTCCGTGACAGGCGCGGTCAATCACAGGATAATGCGCCATCTTTTTAGCCGGCCCTGTGTAAATGGGCTGTCTCGGTATGCTTGCTTGTTTGGCCGCCTTAGCCTGACAACCCTGGAGTGTCTGGTTTGATCGTCTTCCGTTATCTGTCCCGCGAAGTCCTGTTGACCCTGAGTGCCGTGAGTGCGGTGCTGCTGGTCATCATCATGAGTGGTCGTTTCGTCAAATACCTGGCCCAGGCTGCCTCCGGCGCCCTGGACCCGGGTTCGCTGTTCCTGATCATGGGCTTTCGCCTGCCGGGCTTCCTGCAGTTGATCCTGCCGTTGGGCCTGTTCCTCGGGATACTGCTGGCCTATGGCCGCCTGTACCTCGAAAGCGAAATGACCGTACTCTCGGCCACCGGCATGAGCCAGCAGCGCCTGTTGGGCATGACCATGATCCCGGCCGCCGGCATCGCGCTGATCGTGGCCTGGCTGAGCCTGAGCCTGGCGCCCCAGGGTGCCCTGCAGTTCCAGCTGGTACTGAACAAGCAGGACGCGATGACCGAGTTCGACACCCTCGAACCCGGTCGCTTCCAGGCGCTCAATGACGGTTCCCGGGTGACCTACACCGAAACCCTGACCGACGACCGCGCCAACCTGGGCGGCGTGTTCATCTCCGAGAAACGCCTGGGCCAGGACAAGAAAGACCGTGGCATTTCCGTGCTGGTGGCCGATTCGGGGCGCCAGGAAGTCCGTCCTGATGGCAGCCGCTACCTGATCCTGGAAAATGGCTACCGCTATGACGGCAGCCCGGGCATGGCCGATTACCGCGCGATCAAGTACGACACCTATGGCGTGATGCTGGCTCGTCCGGACATCAGCGACGAAGTCACCGACCGTGATGCCATCCCGACGCCTGATCTGTGGGGCAGCAAGGAACTGCGTTCCATCGCCGAGTTGCAATGGCGACTCTCCCTGCCGCTGCTGGTGTTCATCGTGACCTTGATGGCCGTGCCGCTGTCTCGCGTCAACCCGCGCCAGGGCCGCTTCCTCAAGCTGTTGCCGGCAATCCTGTTGTACATGGCCTACCTGACCATCCTGATTTCCGCCCGTGGCTCCCTGGAGAAGGGCAAGTTGTCGCCGACCCTGGGCCTGTGGTGGGTGCATGGGATGTTTCTATTGATCGGCCTGGGGCTGCTCTACTGGGAGCCGATCCGTTTGAAAATGATGAGCCGTCGTGGCCAGAAGGAGTTGGCTCGTGGCTAAGCTCGATCGCTACATTGGTAGCAGCGTACTGATCGCCATCCTGGCGGTACTGGGCATCATCCTCGGTCTGGCGTCGTTGTTCGCCTTCATCGATGAAGTGAGCAATGTCAGCGACACCTACACCGTGTGGGACGTGCTGAGCTATGTGGCCCTCACCGCGCCGCGTCGCCTCTACGACATGATGCCGATGGCCGCGCTGATCGGCTGCCTGATCGGCCTGGGCAGCCTGGCCAGCAATAGCGAACTGACCATCATGCGCGCTGCTGGCGTGTCCATTGGTCGTATCGTCTGGGCGGTGATGAAGCCCATGCTGCTGCTGATGGCCTGCAGCGTGCTGATCGGCGAATACGTCGCGCCACCAGCCGAAACCACTGCCCAGGCCAATCGCGCCCTGGCCCAGGGGTCAGGCGATGCGCAAAGCTCCAAGCATGGCCTGTGGCACCGCCAGGGCGATGAGTTCATCCACATCAACGCCGTGCAGCCCGGCGGACTGTTGATTGGTGTGACCCGTTACACGTTCGACAAGGAGCGTCACCTGCTGGAGTCCAGCTTCGCCAAACGTGCGCAGTACGGTGGCGAAAAGTGGCAACTCAGCGATGTAACCACCACCTACTTCCGCAATATTGGCCAAGGCACCAAGGCCAGCACCGAAGTGATCAACGTACCGAGCCAGGAATGGGATATCGCCCTCAAGCCGGAGTTGCTGAATACCGTGGTGATGATCCCGGAAAGCCTGCCCATCTCCGGGTTGTGGGGCTATATCCACTATCTGAAGGACCAGGGCCTGAACAACGGCCGCTACTGGCTGGCATTCTGGGTCAAGGTGTTGCAACCGGTGGTGACCGCCGCGCTGGTGTTGATGGCGATTTCCTTCATTTTCGGCCCGCTGCGTTCGGTGACCCTGGGCCAGCGTGTATTCACGGGTGTGCTGGTGGGCTTCACCTTCCGCATCGCCCAGGACCTGCTTGGCCCTTCGAGCCTGGTGTTTGGCTTCTCGCCGCTGTTTGCGGTGCTGGTGCCCACTGGCATCTGCGCCCTGGCCGGGTTCTGGCTGTTGCGTCGAGCCGGCTGATGTCGCGCTTATGATCAAAAAATGCCCCGGTCGAGAGATCGGGGCATTTTTGTTCTGGTCACCAAAGATGACGTCTGGCCTGAGCATCAGGTACAATTCCCGGCTATTTTTCAGCGGGCAATCTGCCTGCAGCCTTTTTGAGTGTTGATCCGTGAGTGATTTGAGTCATATCCGCAATTTCTCCATCATCGCCCACATTGACCATGGCAAGTCGACGCTGGCCGACCGGTTTATCCAAATGTGCGGTGGCCTTGCCGAGCGCGAAATGGAAGCCCAGGTCCTGGACTCCATGGACCTCGAACGCGAGCGCGGCATCACCATCAAGGCCCACAGCGTTACTCTGTATTACAAGGCCAAAGACGGTATCACCTACCAGCTGAACTTCATTGACACCCCGGGCCACGTCGACTTCACCTACGAAGTCAGCCGTTCCCTGGCGGCCTGTGAAGGTGCCCTGCTGGTGGTGGACGCCGGCCAGGGCGTGGAGGCGCAGTCGGTTGCCAACTGCTACACCGCGATCGAGCAGGGCCTGGAAGTCATGCCCGTGCTGAACAAGATCGACCTGCCCCAGGCCGAGCCTGAGCGCGTCAAGGAAGAGATCGAGAAGATCATCGGCATCGACGCCACCGACGCCGTCACCTGCAGCGCCAAGACCGGCCTGGGTGTCGACGAAGTGCTCGAGCGCCTGGTGCACACCATCCCTGCGCCGACCGGCAACTACGAAGATCCGCTGCAAGCGTTGATCATCGACTCCTGGTTCGACAACTATCTGGGCGTAGTCTCCCTGGTGCGCGTGCGCCATGGCCGCGTGAAGAAGGGCGACAAGATCCTGGTCAAGTCCACCGGCAAGATCCATCTGGTGGACAGCGTCGGTGTATTCAACCCCAAGCACACCGCGACCGTTGATCTGAAAGCCGGTGAAGTGGGCTTCATCATCGCCGGCATCAAGGATATTCACGGCGCACCGGTAGGTGACACCCTGACCCTGAGTTCCACGCCGGACGTCGACGTGCTGCCAGGCTTCAAGCGCATCCAGCCGCAGGTCTACGCCGGCCTGTTCCCGGTCAGCTCCGACGATTTCGAAGACTTCCGCGAAGCCCTGCAGAAGCTGACCCTCAACGACTCGTCGTTGCAGTACACCCCGGAAAGCTCCGACGCCCTGGGCTTCGGCTTCCGTTGCGGGTTCCTGGGCATGCTGCACATGGAAATCATCCAGGAGCGCCTCGAGCGCGAATACGACCTGGACCTGATCACCACTGCGCCGACCGTTATTTTTGAGTTGTTGCTGAAAACCGGTGAAACGATTTACGTCGACAACCCGTCCAAGCTCCCGGATCTCTCGGCGATCGAAGACATGCGCGAGCCGATCGTGCGCGCCAATATCCTGGTGCCGCAGGAACACTTGGGCAACGTCATCACCCTGTGCATCGAGAAACGTGGCGTACAGCGCGACATGCTGTTCCTCGGCACCCAGGTCCAGGTGACCTACGACATGCCGATGAACGAGGTGGTGCTGGACTTCTTCGACCGTCTCAAATCCACCAGTCGCGGCTATGCTTCGCTGGATTACCATTTCGACCGTTACCAATCGGCTAATCTGGTGAAACTGGATGTGCTGATCAACGGCGACAAGGTCGATGCCCTGGCACTGATCGTGCACAAGGACAACGCGCACTATAAAGGTCGCCAGTTGACCGAGAAGATGAAAGAACTGATTCCGCGCCAGATGTTCGACGTCGCGATCCAGGCCGCCATTGGCGGGCAGATCATTGCGCGGACCTCCGTCAAGGCACTCAGAAAGAACGTACTGGCCAAATGCTACGGCGGTGACGTAAGCCGTAAGCGCAAGCTGCTTGAGAAGCAAAAGGCCGGTAAAAAACGCATGAAGCAAGTAGGTAACGTGGAAGTTCCACAAGAAGCCTTCCTTGCGGTGCTCAGGTTGGATAGTTAGGTCCTATGTCGCTAAATTTCCCGCTGTTGCTGGTCATCGCCGTTGCCGTTTGCGGTCTCCTGGCGTTGCTCGATCTGGTGTTCTTCGCCCCGCGTCGGCGGGCGGCTATCGCGGCCTATCAGGGCAGCGTCAGCCAGCCCGATGGCGTGGTGATCGAGAAGCTGAACAAAGAGCCTTTGCTGGTTGAATACGGCAAGTCGTTCTTCCCGGTGTTGTTCATCGTGCTGGTGCTGCGTTCTTTCCTGGTGGAGCCGTTTCAGATCCCGTCGGGGTCGATGAAGCCTACCCTGGACGTGGGCGACTTCATCTTGGTGAACAAGTTTTCCTACGGCATTCGCCTGCCGGTGATCGACAAGAAGGTCATCGAAGTCGGTGACCCGCAGCGCGGCGATGTAATGGTGTTCCGCTACCCGAGCGACCCGAATGTCAACTACATCAAGCGTGTGGTTGGTTTGCCGGGCGACGTGATTCGCTACACCAGTGACAAGCGCCTGTTCATCAATGGTGAGTCGGTGGCTGAAAAGCTGCTGGGTTCCGAGCCGAACAGCCTGGGCAGCGCCGAGCTGTACCAGGAAAAGCTCGGTGCGGTGGAGCACGAAATCCGCAAGGAAATGAGCCGCTACCGTGCCCAGCCTGATGGGCAGTGGAAGGTTCCGGCCGGGCACTACTTCATGATGGGCGACAACCGCGACAACTCCAATGACAGCCGGTACTGGGATGACCCCAACATTCCCAAGGACCTGCTGGGCATGGTTCCCGACCAGAATATCGTCGGCAAGGCCTTTGCGGTCTGGATGAGCTGGCCGGAACCCAAACTCAGCCACCTGCCGAACTTCTCGCGGATCGGGCTGATCAAGTAATACAGGCGGCGCTGTGATCACAGCGCCGAATGCTTTTCTGGGGTGGGGACAAATCGGTCCTGCCTCATGCGGCACCAACCAGGATTTGAATTTGAACACTGCGTCAATCGTCGATGGCCGCCGGTGCCACCAACTAGATATGGATAAACCGTGACCGTTTCTCTAGCACGTCTCGAGCGCCAGCTCGGCTACACCTTCAAGGATCAGGAACTGATGGTCCTTGCCCTCACACACCGCAGCTTTGCCGGGCGTAACAACGAGCGCCTGGAATTCCTCGGTGATGCCATCCTCAACTTCGTCGCCGGTGAGGCGCTGTTCGAGCGCTTCCCCCAAGCCCGTGAAGGCCAGTTGTCGCGCCTGCGTGCGCGCCTGGTGAAGGGCGAGACCCTGGCCGTGCTGGCCCGTGGCTTCGGCCTGGGCGAGTACCTGCGCCTGGGGTCCGGCGAGTTGAAGAGTGGTGGTTTTCGTCGCGAGTCGATCCTGGCCGATGCCCTTGAAGCGCTGATCGGTGCCATCTACCTCGATGCCGGCATGGAAGCCGCCAAGGAACGTGTCACTGCCTGGCTGACCTCCGAGATCGAAAGCCTCACGCTGGTCGACACCAACAAAGATCCCAAGACCCGCCTGCAGGAATTTTTGCAGTCCCGCGGGTGCGAACTGCCACGCTACGAAGTGGTGGATATCCAGGGTGAGCCCCATTGCCGCGTGTTCTTCGTGGAATGTGAAATCACCTTACTGAACGAAAAAAGCCGAGGTCAGGGTGTGAGCCGTCGTATTGCCGAACAGGTAGCGGCCGCCGCAGCACTGATTGCCCTGGGCGTGGAGAATGGCCATGACTGATTCAACCGCAACACGCTGTGGCTATGTTGCCATCGTCGGCCGCCCGAACGTGGGCAAGTCCACGTTGCTCAACCACATCCTTGGCCAGAAGCTGGCGATCACCTCGCGCAAGCCGCAGACCACCCGCCACAACATGCTGGGCATCAAGACCGAAGGCACCGTGCAAGCGGTCTACGTCGACACCCCAGGCATGCACAAAGGTGGCGAGAAAGCCCTGAACCGCTACATGAACAAGACCGCTTCGGCGGCGTTGAAAGACGTCGACGTGGTGATCTTCGTGGTCGACCGCACCAAGTGGACCGACGAAGACCAGATGGTCCTCGAACGCGTGCAGTACGTCACCGGCCCGTTGATCGTCGCGCTGAACAAGACCGACCGTATCGAAGACAAAGCCGAGCTGATGCCGCACTTGAGCTGGCTGCAGGAACAACTGCCGAACGCCCAGATCATCCCGATTTCGGCCCAGCACGGCCACAACCTCGATGCCTTGGAGCGCGTGATCGCCGAGCACCTGCCGGAGAACGAGCACTTCTTCCCGGAAGACCAGATCACCGACCGCAGCAGCCGTTTCCTCGCCGCTGAACTGGTGCGCGAGAAAATCATGCGCCAGATGGGTGCGGAGCTGCCGTACCAGATCACCGTGGAAATCGAAGAGTTCAAGCAGCAGGGCAAGACCTTGCACATCCATGCGCTGATCCTCGTCGAGCGTGACGGTCAGAAGAAAATCATCATTGGCGACAAGGGCGAGCGTATCAAGCGCATCGGCACCGAGGCGCGCAAGGACATGGAATTGCTGTTCGATTCCAAGATCATGCTGAACCTGTGGGTGAAGGTGAAGGGCGGCTGGTCCGATGACGAGCGTGCACTGCGTTCCCTGGGCTATGGCGACCTGTAAGGTCCTGAATGCACCGCGTGGCTGAAAATGTGGGAGGGGGCTTGCCCCCGATAGCGGTGGGTCAGTTGACAAATAAGTGACTGACACACTGCCATCGGGGGCAAGCCCCCTCCCACATTAGGTTTGTGTCGTTTTCAAAAGTGCATTCCAGCAGTGAGCAGCCATGTCCCAATCCCCACCCCCCAGCCAACTTGCCTACGTCCTGCACAGCCGCGCCTACCGCGAGACCAGCGCCCTGGTGGACTTCCTCACGCCCCAAGGCCGCCTGCGCGCCGTCTTGCGCAGTGCACGGGGCAAGGCGGGCACGTTGGCGCGGCCGTTCGTGGCCCTGGACGTGGAGTTTCGCGGCAAGGGTGAGCTGAAAAACGTCGGCCGCATGGAAAGCGTGGGCACCTCGGCCTGGCTCAACGGCGATGCGCTGTTCAGCGGCCTTTACCTCAATGAACTGCTGATCCGCCTGCTCCCCGCCGAAGACCCGCACCCGGCAGTATTCGATCACTACGCCGCCACCTTGCTCGCCCTGGCCGAAGGCCGTCCCCTGGAACCCTTGCTGCGTGCGTTCGAATGGCGCCTGCTCGACGACCTGGGCTACGGCTTCGAACTGGCCAACGACCTGCACGGCGAGCCCATCGCCGCCGATGGCATGTATCGCCTGCAAGTGGACGCCGGCCTGGAGCGCGTGTACCTGCTGCAACCTGGCCTGTTCCAGGGCACCGAGCTGCTGGCCATGAGCGAAGCGGACTGGACGGCGCCCGGCGCCTTGTCCGCCGCCAAGCGCCTGATGCGCCAGGCCCTGGCCGTGCACCTGGGCGGCCGGCCGCTGGTCAGCCGCGAGTTGTTTCGAAAGCCCTGACAACCCCGTGTATGCTGTGCGGCGTTTCTTTCCCTTTTCAGGAGCGCTTCCGTGAGCACCAGCAATCGCATTCTTCTTGGCGTCAACATCGACCACGTCGCCACCCTGCGCCAGGCCCGGGGCACCCGTTACCCTGACCCGGTCAAGGCCGCGCTGGACGCCGAAGAAGCGGGCGCCGACGGCATCACCGTGCACCTGCGCGAAGACCGCCGCCACATCCAGGAGCGCGACGTGCTGCTGCTCAAGGATGTGCTGCAAACCCGCATGAATTTCGAAATGGGCGTTACCGAAGAAATGATGCAGTTCGCCGAGCGCATCCGCCCGGCACACATCTGCCTGGTGCCGGAAACCCGCCAGGAGCTGACCACCGAAGGCGGCCTCGACGTGGCCGGCCAGGAAGCGCGGATCAAAGCCGCCGTGGAGCGCCTGTCGAAGATCGGCAGTGAAGTCTCGCTGTTCATCGACGCCGACGAGCGCCAGATCGAAGCCTCGCGTCGTGTCGGTGCACCGGCGATCGAACTGCACACCGGCCGCTACGCCGACGCCACCACGCCCACCGAAGTGGCCGAGGAACTGCAACGCATCATCGACGGTGTGAGCTGCGGCCTCAAGCAAGGCCTGATCGTCAACGCCGGCCATGGCCTGCATTACCATAACGTCGAAGCCGTGGCCGCGATCAAGGGTATCAACGAGCTGAACATCGGCCATGCGCTGGTGGCCCATGCGCTGTTTGTCGGTTTCAAAGGCGCTGTCGCCGAAATGAAAGCCCTGATCCTGGCTGCCGCCAAGCACTAAACAACGATGCAGTTGCAATGTGGGAGGGGATTGCCCCCTCCCACATGCGAACCCTTACTGTTTAGCCGTTGCAGGTGTATCGTATCTGCCCTTTGCAGGCCTTGGGCCTGCGGCCGATACGTGAGGTTGTTGTGTCCCGATCCTTTTCCCGTCGACAAATCCTGGGTGGTCTTGCAGGCCTGGCCGTAGTGGGCGTCGGTGCCGGTGGCGGCTACCGCTACTGGCTGGGGAAAGTTGCCGAAGCCGAGGCGGGGCACGACTACGAGCTGATCGCCGCGCCACTGGACGTGGAATTGGTGCCAGGGCACAAGACCGAAGCCTGGGCGTTCGGCCCTTCGGCGCCGGGGACCGAGTTGCGGGTGCGCCAGGGCGAATGGCTGCGGGTACGCTTTATCAACCACCTGCCGGTCGCCACCACCATTCACTGGCACGGCATTCGCCTGCCGCTGGAAATGGACGGCGTGCCCTACGTCTCTCAATTGCCGGTCCTGCCCGGCGAATACTTCGACTACAAATTCCGCGTACCCGACGCCGGCAGCTACTGGTACCACCCCCACGTGAACAGCAGCGAAGAACTTGGCCGTGGCCTGGTTGGCCCGCTGATCATCGAAGAGCGCGAACCCACCGGTTTCAAGCACGAGCGCACCCTCAGCCTGAAAAGCTGGCATGTAGACGAAGAGGGGGCTTTCGTCGCATTCAGTATCCCGCGTGAGGCGGCCCGGGGCGGTACGGCAGGGCGTTTGTCGACGATCAACGGCGTGTCCCAGGCGGTGATCGATTTGCCGGCCGGGCAGATCACCCGCGTGCGGTTGCTCAACCTCGACAACACCCTGACCTATCGCATCAACATCCCGGATGTTGAAGCGCAGATCTACGCGCTGGACGGCAACCCCATCGAGCCACGCCCCCTGGGCAAGGAATATTGGTTGGGCCCGGGCATGCGTATCTGCCTGGCGATCAAGGCGCCGCCGGTGGGTGAGGAACTGTCGATCCGCAACGGTCCGGTGCGCCTCGGCACCTTCCGTTCGGTCGCCAACACCGATGCGCCAGGCGAATGGCCGCCTGCGTTGCCCGCCAACCCGATCAGCGAACCGGACCTGGCCAATGCCGAGAAACTCAACTTCAATTTCGAGTGGGTGGGTTCGGTCTCGGTCAACACCGACAACGGCAAGCCACCCAGCCTGTGGCAGATCAACGGCAAGGCCTGGGACATCACCGACAAGACGTGCGCCGACCGCCCGATTGCCAAGCTGGAGAAGGGCAAGAGCTACATTTTCGAATTGAAGAACATGACCCAGTACCAGCACCCGATCCACCTGCACGGCATGAGCTTCAAGGTGATCGCCTCGAACCGGCACAAGGTGATCCCGTATTTCACCGACACCTACCTGCTGGGCAAGAACGAGCGTGCCCGCGTGGCACTGGTGGCGGATAACCCAGGCGTCTGGATGTTCCATTGCCACGTGATCGACCATATGGAAACCGGCCTGATGGCCGCCATCGAGGTGGCGTGATGCGCCAGATCCGCCCAACCGCAATCATTGATCGCAGCCGCGACCAGGACTTCATGCGCGAAGCCCTGGCCCTCGCCGCCCAAGGCGCCGCGCTGGGAGAAGTGCCCGTCGGCGCGGTGCTGGTGCAGGACGGCGAGATCATCGGTCGAGGCTTCAACTGCCCGATCAGCGGCAACGACCCCAGCGCTCACGCCGAGATGGTCGCCATCCGCGCCGCCGCGCAAGCCATCAGCAATTACCGCCTGGTGGGCAGCACGCTGTATGTGACCCTGGAGCCGTGCAGCATGTGCGCCGGTTTGATCGTGCATTCACGGGTTGCGCGGGTGGTGTATGGCGCATTGGAGCCCAAGGCGGGAGTCGTGCAAAGCCAGGGGCAGTTTTTTACCCAGGGCTTTCTGAATCATCGAGTGTTGTTTGAAGGCGGGGTGCTGGCTGAGGAGTGCGGGACGGTCTTGAGCGAGTTCTTCAAGGCCCGCCGGGCCAAATCTGCTCTCTAAACGACGCTGGAAATCAAAAGGTGGGAGGGTGCTTGCCCCCGATAGCAGTGTGTCAGTAAGCATATTTATGACTGATGCACCGCCATCGGGGGCAAGCCCCCTCTCACATTTGGAACTCTATTTTATCAGTGAGGTATCAGCGTCATTTCCTGGCAATGATCACCGCCCGCATCGGCGCCGGCAGCCCTTCGATGGTCTTGCTGTGATCTTCGGGATCGAGGAAGTCACTCAACGACTGGTACTTCATCCACTCCGTCCCGCGCTGTTCCTCGATGGTGGTCACGCTCACATCCACGCAGCGCACATCAGTGAAGCCTGCACGGCGCAGCCATAGCATCAGCGCCGGCACTGAGGGCAGGAACCACACGTTACGCATCTGCGCGTAGCGATCTTCCGGCACCAGCACTTGTTGCTGATCGCCTTCGACCACCAATGTTTCCAGCACCAGTTCGCCACCTTTGACCAGGGTGTCTTTCAGCGCCAGCAGGTGTTCGATCGGCGAACGACGGTGGTAGAACACGCCCATGGAAAACACTGTGTCGAAGCCTTCCAGGTTTGCCGGCAGGTCTTCGAACGGGAACGGCAGGTGCCAGGCCCTGGGCTCGGACAGGTAGCGCTGTACCGCCTGGAACTGGCAGAAGAACAACCAGTTCGGGTCTACGCCAATCACGCTGTCAGCGCCGGCGCCAAGCATGCGCCACATGTAGTAACCGTTGCCGCAGCCTACGTCGAGGATACGTTTGCCCTTCAAGTTCAGGTGCGGCGCAACCCGCGACCACTTCCAGTCCGAGCGCCATTCGGTGTCCACATGCACGCCGAACAGGTTGAACGGCCCTTTGCGCCACGGGCTCAGGCCCATCAATGCAGTGTGCATCTGCGCGCGGGTGTCATCGTCGCAGTCGGTATCGAGTGTCAGGCCGTTGAGCAAATCAACGTCGCTGGGCTGGATCTTTGGCAGAGCATCCAACGCACTCTGCCAACGCTCCAGGTCGCCATGGCCCTTTTCCATCTTGCTGTCGAGCTGCGCTTGCAGGCCCTGGGCCCACACGGCCAGGGGAGTGCCGACCAGATGGCGGGCGAGGGGGGAAAGATCAATCATGGCAAGGCAATCAACGAGGCAAAGTTAAGACACTGGAACCACGGCACGACTTTCGAGAACCCGGCCGCCAGCAGGCGTTCGCGGTGTTCTTCGAGGCTGTCGGGCTTCATGACGTTTTCGATGGCGCTGCGCTTCTGGGCGATTTCCAGTTCGCTGTAGCCGTTGGCGCGTTTGAACGCGATGTGCAGGTCGGTGAGCAGCGCGTGTTCTTCGGCATCGTTGAAGCGCAGCTTCTCCGAGAGGATCAACGCACCACCCGGCAACAGCGACTGGCGGATGCGCGAGAGCAACGCCAGGCGCTCATCGGGGGCAATGAATTGCAGGGTAAAGTTCAGCGCCACCACCGAGGCCGGGGCAAATTGCAGCGCGAGGATATCGCCCTCGATCACCTCGACCGGCAGCAACTCCTGGAACATCGAGTCCTGGCCATTGAGGTACTCACGGCAGCGCTCGACCATGGCTGCCGAGTTATCCACCGCGATCACCCGGCAACCGTCGGTGCGCACATGGCGGCGCAGGGCCTGGGTGACGGCGCCGAGGGACGAGCCCAGGTCATACAGCACGCTGTTGGGCTGGGCAAATTGTGCCGCGAGTACGCCGAGGTTCTCGACGATGGTCGGGTAACCGGGCACCGAGCGCTTGATCATGTCCGGGAACACCCGCACCACGTCTTCGTTGAAGGCGAAGTCCGGCACCTGGGGCAGGGGCTGGGCGAATAGGCGATCGGGTTCTTTGCTCACGGCTGTTCCGGGGGACGAGGGGGGAAAGGCCGGCATTTTAGCCAACTTGGCCCTCGGATGCGCGGGTTGTCTGATGGAAAGCCGAAGCGGTGATGCCCCACTGGCCGAGCCAATAAGTGACGATCAGCAAATACGGCGCCGCCTCGAACGCCACCACAAACCGATTGATCCCGATCAGCGTGTCGGAAAACACAAACGACGCCGCGCCCGACGCCGCCAACAGTGCCGAGCGCTGCGGCACTTCACTGCCCAAACGTGCCAATGCGCGCCAGAGCATGGCGCTGATCACCAGCGCATACACCACCACCGGAATCAGCAGATCGCCCAGGCCGTGGGAAATCAGGATGCTCAGCAGGATCGCGCCCACCCCCAGCGCCAATACCAGCGGCAGCAGCGCCAGGCGGCGGCAATCACTGAAATAGGCCTTGAGATACGCCAGGTGCGCAAACAGGAACGCCCCCAGGCCAAAGATAAACAGGTCGCCGGGCCAGGCAAGCAGCACATCCCCCACCAGGGAAAAAATCAGCCCAAGGCTGATCCAGCGTCGATAGTCGGTGGGCGGCGCATCATGCAGCCAGCCCAGCAGCGCAAGTACCGGCAGCGGCTTGACCAATAGACACAGCAAGGTGGCATGGGTGCTCAGGCCGTAGATGAACGTGCCGGCGCCCATCAACGCAAGAATCAGCCAAGGCATATCAGTTCACCGTAATGGTGCAGTCAAAGGTTTCGACAGGTTCGGCCTCCGGCTCCCAGGGTTGCTGGGAGGTCAGGCGCAAACGGCCCTGGCCGGCGGCGAAGGCCTGGAAGCGCCAGGTCGATTGGCCGCCGCCGCCGATCACGCCCGACTCGCTGCTACTGTAGACCTCAGGGCTCAACGCACGCAGTACGCCGCCGGCGGAATCCTGGATGGCCCAGCGGTAACCGGTAGTGGGGTTGCTCGGGAGGGTGAGGGTCAGGTTTTGTCCGCTTTTAAGCTGAAGCGGGCAGGCGCTCTGGTTGTCCACGGTGACGTTTTGCTTCGGTGCACTGGCGCACGCGGCCAGCAGGGCAAGGCTCAAGGGGAGAAGCAGGCGGGCAGCGGTCATGGGGGCTCCATTCATTCACGACGAAGGGCGAGCATAACCGAAGATGAGACAAGGTGTGACAACAGGGCCGCAGGCTTGTTGTGGCGAGCAGGCGTGCCCTGCGTTGGGCTGCGAAGCAGCCCCAAAACTAACGACCCACACTTTCAGGAAAAATGGACTGCTTTAAAGAGGGGCTGCTTCGCAGCCCAACGCAGGGCAAGCCTGCTCGCCACAGGGGGCCTACCAGGCGCTGGATAGCTGTCAGAAGAGCACCTTCGCCACATCCGCAAAGCGCTTGGCAAAGTGCACCGTCATGCCTTCCTTCAGGTACTCCGGCAACTCTTCAAAACTCCCGCGGTTCGGCTCCGGCAAGATCAGTTCATGAATCTTCTGGCGCCGCGCCGCAATGACCTTCTCGCGCACCCCGCCAATCGGCAGCACATGCCCGGTCAACGTCAGTTCGCCGGTCATGGCCACGCCTTTTTTCGGCGGCTGGTTACGCGCCAGCGACAACAACGCGCTGGCCATGGTCACCCCGGCGCTGGGACCGTCTTTGGGCGTGGCGCCTTCCGGCACATGCAAGTGCACGAAGGCTTCATCGAAGAATTTCGGATCGCCGCCAAACGACTTCAGGTTCGAACTGATGTAGCTGTAGGCGATTTCGGCAGATTCCTTCATCACTTCACCCAATTGCCCAGTGAGCTTGAAGCCGCGGTTGAGCGTATGGATGCGCGTGGCCTCGATCGGCAAGGTTGCGCCGCCCATGCTGGTCCAGGCCAGGCCTGTGATCACGCCGGTGCCGGACAGCACTTGCTCATTGCGGAACACTGGCATGCCCAGGGAGCTTTCCAGGTCCTTGTTGCCGATCTTGATCACCGAGTCCGGCTCATCCAGCAGCTTGACCACCGCCTTGCGCACCAGTTTGCCCAGCTGTTTCTCCAACTGGCGCACCCCGGCTTCGCGGGCGTAGCCGTCGATGAGTGCGCGCAGGGCGCCGTCGCTGATGGTCAGGCTGGTTTTCGCCACACCGGCTTTTTCCAGCTGCTTGGGCCACAGGTGACGCTTGGCGATGGCGACTTTTTCTTCGGTGATATAGCCCGACAGGCGAATCACTTCCATACGGTCCAGCAGCGGGCCGGGGATGGAGTCCAGGGTGTTGGCAGTGCACACGAACAGCACCTTGGACAGGTCCAGGCGCAGGTCCAGGTAGTGATCGAGGAATTCGACGTTCTGCTCCGGGTCGAGGGTTTCCAGCAGCGCCGACGCCGGGTCGCCCTGGAAGCTCTGGCCCATCTTGTCGATCTCGTCGAGCATGATCACCGGGTTCATCACCTCCACGTCCTTGAGCGCCTGCACCAGCTTGCCGGGCAGCGCGCCGATGTAGGTACGGCGATGGCCCTTGATCTCGGCCTCGTCGCGCATGCCGCCGACGCTGAAGCGGTAGAACGGCCGCCCCAGGGACTCCGCGATGGATTTGCCCACACTGGTCTTGCCCACACCCGGCGGGCCGACCAGCAGCACGATGGAGCCGGCGACTTCGCCTTTATAGGCGCCCACCGCGAGGAACTCGAGGATGCGGCTCTTGATGTCGTCCAGGCCCGCATGGTGCTTGTCCAGCACCTTGCGCGCATGTTTCAGGTCGAGCTTGTCCTCGCCGTACACGCCCCACGGCACCGAGGTGGCCCAGTCCAGGTAGTTGCGCGTCACCGCGTATTCCGGCGAACCGGTCTCGAGGATCGACAGCTTGTTCAACTCTTCGTCAATGCGTTTCTTCGCCTGGGCCGGCAGCACCTTGCCTTCCAGGCGTTGCTCGAATTGTTCGACGTCCGCGCTGCGGTCGTCCTTGGTCAGGCCCAGCTCCTGCTGGATGACCTTGAGCTGTTCCTTGAGGAAGAACTCGCGCTGGTGCTCGCCGATCTTGCGGTTCACCTCGGCGGAGAGTTCTTTTTGCAGGCGTGCGACTTCGACTTCCTTGCGCAGCATCGGCAGCACTTTTTCCATGCGCTTAAGCATGGGCACGCAATCCAGCACTTCCTGCAACTCGTTACCGGTGGCCGAGGTCAGCGCGGCGGCGAAGTCGGTGAGCGGCGACGGGTCATTGGGGCTGAAACGGTTGAGGTAGTTCTTCAGTTCTTCGCTGTACAGCGGGTTGAGCGGCAGCAGTTCCTTGATCGCATTGATCAGTGCCATGCCATAGGCCTTGACCTCGTCGGTCGGCTCGCTGGGCTGGTGCGGGTACTCAACTTCCACCAGGTACGGTGGGCGGTGGTGCTTGAGCCAGGTCTTGATGCGTACGCGGGTCAGGCCCTGGGCGACGAATTGCAGCTTGCCGTTCTCGCGGCTGGCGTGGTGCACCTTCACCAGGGTGCCGTACAACGGCAGGCTGGAGGTGTCGAAGTGGCGCGGGTCTTCCGGCGGCGTGTCCATGAAGAACAGGGCCAGGGAGTGGTGGTCGGACTTGCTTACCAGCTCCAGGGTTTCGGCCCACGGTTCTTCATTGACGATCACCGGCAGCACTTGCGCCGGGAAGAACGGCCGATTGTGGATCGGGATGATGTAGACCTTGTCCGGCAGGTTTTGCCCAGGCAGGGCCAGGCCGGTATTGGACGAGGCGGATTCAGCGTTTTCGGGGTCGGCGTAGTCGTTGAGGTCGTAATCGGGGAAATCTTGCTGGTCGCTCATGGGGCACCTGCATAAGGAAGTATGGTGCTTAGATGGGGCGGGGCAGTGGTGGTTTCAATGGCGGGGTGGAGTTAGCAACAAATTGCATGAATTCAGCTGATCTTGTGCAGATAACTCGGCAACGGCTGCTCCGGTAACACCGACAGCACCTTCAACCGCTGCAACATACGTTGCCTGGCCCGCTGCAAATGCTCGCGCAGGTTCAACGCCGCCGCATCAAACGCACCATGCAGCAGCAGCTCCAATATCAACCGATGTTCGGCCAGCATGGCTGGATCCGCGCCGATCCCCAGCAAGCGGTAGAAAATCCGGCTGATGATCATGGGGCTCTGGCCCTGGCGGATCAACGCCGCGATCTTGCGGTTCTGCAGGCCGGCGAGGCAGCGTTGGTGCAAGTCGTCCTCGATCTGTTCGATGGCCTCCAGGCTGCAGTGGGGGTTGTCCTGGGCGGCCAGCACGCGCTGCAGCATGGCTTCGAGCAACTCGCGGTCGAGGTGGGGCGCGCTCTGGCGCAGCGCTTCGGGTTCCAGGCAGGCGCGCAGTTCGTAGTCTTCGGTGACTTCCCGCGCCGTCAAAGGCCCCGCCAGCCATTGGGAGTAGGGCTCCTTTTCCACCAGGCCACGGTCGCGCAGGCGCATCAGCGCTTCGCGCACTACCGCACGACTGACGCCGTAGTGGTCGGCGGCGGCTTGCTCGTCGAGGCGGTAATGGCCGAAGGCGATGCAGGTGGACAGCGCCGCGCCGATTTCTTCGACGATACGTTCGCCCAACGGCCGCGTATCCACCAGTTCATCGTCACCGTTGAGCCCCAGGTGTGCATGGCTCAGGGGCAGGCGCAGCGGTTCCATGGCCAGGCCTTCGGGATTGATCAGGTAACCCCGGCCGTTGAAGCGGCAGATCAGGCCTTCGTCATGCAGCAGGTCCAGGGCCTTGCGCACTGGGACACGGCTGGTGCCGAACAATTCGGCCAGCGGCGCTTCCAGCAACACCAGGCCATGGCGCGCAGTGCCGTTGACGATCGCGTCACGCATCACCTTGTGAATCATCGCGTAACGGGACGCCGAGGCGGACACTGCTTTCATCGTTTTCTCTGGAGACTGTAGGAAGGTGGCCGAGGATTCTCTCATAAGTCGTGCCTGTCACTCTGCGCCACGTCGGTGGCACTTTTTTGGGGCCTTGAAAGCGAGGATGTTACTTTTCTGCACCAAAATGTACTTTTTAAAAGAAGATACATTATTTCATTGAAGGTGTTTTCCCTCGTCCTGGCAAGATTTTTCCTGCCGTCTAAAAGCATCTATCCCGCTGCTCTGGGCAAACTTTCCTCATCGCGCACACACGTGCCGATACAGACTGGCACGGAATCTGCCTTTGTAAAATGTACATTTTATGAATATGTACGTTTTGAGGATCAAGCCGATGTCAGACGCCACTTCCATGGCCGAGGATTTTGCCAGCGGTCGCAGTGACCCGGTGCAAGCCCTCGAACAGGCACTCGATAAGGCCAGCCAAGCCCCGGCCGTGTTTATCAGCCTGACTGCCGAGCGTGCGCGCCGTGAAGCCGAAGCCTCGGCTGCCCGTTGGCGCGCCGGGCAGCCATTGAGCGTGTTCGATGGTGTGCCGCTGGCCTGGAAGGACCTGTTCGATGTGGCCGGCAGCGTCACCACCGCAGGCGCTGCCTATCGCCGCAACGCGCCTGCCGCGTTGCTCGATGCACCTGTGGTCGGCCTGTTGTGCCGCGTCGGAATGGTCAGTGTCGGCAAGACCAACCTCAGCGAACTGGCCTATTCCGGCCTGGGTCTGAACCCGCATTTCGGCACGCCGCACAATCCCCATGGCGACGACGAGCCGCGCATTCCTGGCGGCTCGTCGTCCGGCTCGGCGGTGGCGGTGGCGGCCGGGATCGTGCCCATCGCCATGGGCACCGACACTGCAGGCTCGATCCGCATCCCATCGGCGTTCAACGGCCTGGTGGGCTACCGCAGCAGCCGCCGACGCTACAGCCGTGACGGCGTGTTCCCCCTGGCCCATACCCTCGACAGCCTGGGGCCGCTGACCCGCAGCGTGCGCGATGCACTGGCCATCGACGACCTGCTGCATGGCCGTACCCAGATCCACGCTGCCCGCAGCCTCAAGGGCCAGCGCTTTGTGTTGGCGCAACAGGACGTCGAGCCCGCTGTGCGCAACAATCTGCTGCGCGCCGTGGAGCAACTCAAGGCCCGGGGCGCACTGGTTGAAGAACGTGAATGCGCGACCTTCCAGGCCACCCTGGACCTGATCAAGCACCACGGCTGGCTCGGTTCCTTCGAAGCCTTTGCCCTGCATGAAGTGCTGCTCGACGGCCCTGATGCCGAGCAACTCGACCCTCGCGTACGTCGCCGCCTCGAAGCCGCGCGCGCACTGCCCGCCAGTCAGCTTATCCACCTGACCGACGCACGCCGCCGCCTGCAACAGCAACTGATCGACGACCTCGACGGCGCCATCCTGATCACCCCCACCGTCGCCCATGTCGCGCCAGCCCTGGCACCGCTGGAGGCCGACGACGACCTGTTTGTCAAAACCAATCTCGCCACCCTGCGCCTGACCATGCCCGGCAGTTTGCTCGACATGGCCTGCGTGAACCTGCCCAGCGGCCGCGATGCCCAGGGCCTGCCCACCGGGCTGCTGCTCAGCGCTCCCACCGGAGAAGACGCTCGCCTGTTGCGCGCGGCGTTGTCCGTCGAAACCGTACTTAACGTTTAAGGAGACACACCATGGCTAAAGACATCCTCTGTGCATTTGGCGTCGACGTTGACGCCGTCGCCGGCTGGCTCGGTTCCTACGGCGGCGAAGACTCGCCGGACGACATCTCCCGTGGCCTGTTCGCCGGTGAGGTCGGCGCGCCACGGTTGCTCAAGCTGTTCGAACGCTACGGCCTGCGCACCACCTGGTTCATCCCCGGCCATTCGATGGAAACCTTCCCGGAACAGATGAAGGCCGTGGCCGACGCCGGTCACGAAATCGGCGTGCACGGCTACAGCCACGAAAACCCTATCGCGATGACGGCCGAGCAGGAAGAAATCGTCCTGGATAAATCCATCGAACTGATCACCCAGGTCACCGGCAAGCGCCCCACCGGCTATGTCGCGCCGTGGTGGGAATTCAGCAAGGTGACCAACGAACTGCTGCTGAAAAAAGGCATCAAGTACGACCACAGCCTGATGCACAACGACTTCCACCCCTACTACGTGCGCAAGGGCGACAGCTGGACCAAGATCGACTACAGCCAGCACCCCGACACCTGGATGAAACCCCTGGTGCGCGGCGAAGAAACCGACCTGGTGGAGATCCCCGCCAACTGGTACCTCGACGACCTGCCACCGATGATGTTCATCAAGAAAGCCCCCAACAGCCACGGTTTCGTCAACCCGCGTCACCTCGAAGAAATGTGGCGCGACCAGTTCGATTGGGTCTACCGCGAACACGAACACGCGGTGTTCACCATGACCATCCACCCGGACGTGTCCGGTCGCCCGCAAGTGCTGCTGATGCTGGAGCGCCTGATCGAACACATCCAGAGCCATGCCGGCGTGCGCTTCGTCACCTTCGACGAAATCGCCGACGACTTCATCCGCCGCCAACCGCGTACCTGAACCTTTGCAACCACCCCTGAGGCGCGACCCATGTCCATCTACAACAAGCTTGACCTGACTGGCTGGAAACCCCGGCAACTGACGTCCCAGGAAGTGCGCTTCGCCACCTGGATCGCGTTTTTCGCCTGGGTGTTTGCGGTGTATGACTTCATCCTGTTCGGCACCTTGCTGCCGGAGATTGGCCGGCACTTCGGCTGGGGTGAAGTGGAGCAAGCGGAAATCGCGACCTGGGTCGCGGTGGGCACGGCGGTGGTGGCGTTTGCCATTGGGCCGGTGGTCGACAAGTTGGGCCGGCGCAAAGGCATTATCTTCACCGTGGCGGGTTCCGCGCTGTGTTCGGCGCTGACCGCAATCGGTGGTGCGTGGGGCAAGTCGCCGCTGATTTTGATCCGCTCGTTGGGCGGCCTGGGCTATGCCGAGGAGACCGTCAACGCCACCTACCTGAGCGAGCTGTACGGCGCTTCGGAAGACCCGCGCCTGACCAAACGCCGTGGCTTTATCTACAGCCTGGTGCAAGGCGGCTGGCCGGTCGGTGCGTTGATCGCCGCCGGGTTGACCGCGCTGTTGCTGCCGATCATCGGCTGGCAGGGCTGCTTTATCTTTGCCGCGATCCCGGCCATCGTCATCGCGATCATGGCGCGCAAGCTCAAGGAGAGCCCGCAGTTCCAGATCCACCAGCGCATCAGCGAGCTGCGTAAAAGCGGTGCGGTGAAAGAAGCGCAGAACGTCGCCGTGACCTACGGCGTGGACTACGACGAACACAGCAAGGCCGGCCTCAAGGCCGCCTTCCGTGGCCCGGCGCGCCGCGCCACCCTGGTGATCGGCGCCGCGCTGTTGCTCAACTGGGCCGCGATCCAGGTGTTCAGCGTGCTGGGCACTTCGGTGATCGTCAGCGTGCACCACATCTCGTTCGAGAACTCGCTGATCATCCTCGTGCTGTCGAACCTGGTGGGCTATTGCGGCTATCTGAGCCACGGCTGGATGGGCGACAAGATCGGCCGTCGCAATGTGATCGGCCTGGGCTGGATGCTCGGCGGGCTGTCGTTTGCCGGGATGCTGTTTGGCCCGAGCAATATGCCGATGGTGGTCGGGCTGTACAGCCTGGGCCTGTTTTTCCTAATCGGGCCGTACTCGGCGGCGCTGTTCTTTATCAGCGAGAGTTTCCCCACCAGCATCCGCGCCACCGGTGGCGCGATCATCCATGCCATGGGGCCGATCGGCGCTGTAGTCGCAGGCTTTGGCGCGACCCAAGTGTTGTCTGCCGGCAGCGACTGGCAGACCGCCGCGCTGTGGTTTGGCGCACTGCCGTGCTTCCTCTCCGGAGCGCTGATGTTCGCCGCACGGCATGTGCGTCCGGAAACCGTTCAGTAAGGAGTGATCGATGATCCCTGAAGTTGCCTTGATTACCGGTGCCGCCAGCGGCATCGGCCAAGCCCTCGCGGTGGCCTATGCCCGCGTGGGTGTGGCGGTGGTGGGCGGGTATTACCCGGCCGATCCCCATGACCCGCAGACCACCGTAGGCCTGGTGGAAGAGGTCGGCGGCAAATGCCTGATGCTGCCCTTGGACGTGGGCAATACCGCCTCGGTGGACGCCCTGGCCGAACAGGCGGTGGCGCATTTCGGCCGGTTGGACTACGCCGTGGCCAACGCCGGCCTGCTGCGCCGCGCACCGTTGCTGGAGATGACCGACGCGCTGTGGGACGAAATGCTCAATGTCGATCTCACGGGGGTGATGCGCACCTTCCGTGCGGCCACCCGCCATATGGCTGAAGGTGGTGCGCTGGTGGCGATTTCGTCGATTGCCGGTGGCGTATACGGCTGGCAGGAACACAGCCATTACGCGGCGGCCAAGGCCGGTGTGCCGGGGTTGTGCCGGTCGCTGGCGGTGGAGTTGGCGCCGCTGGGGATTCGTTGCAATGCGGTGATCCCGGGGTTGATCGAGACGCCGCAGTCGCTGGATGCGAAGAATTCGCTGGGGCCGGCAGGCTTGGCGAAAGCGGCGCGGGCGATCCCCTTGGGCCGGGTAGGGCGGGCGGATGAAGTGGCGTCGCTGGTGCAGTTCTTGACCAGTGAGGCGTCGAGTTATTTGACCGGGCAAAGCATCATCATCGACGGTGGCCTGACCGTCCGCTGGCCCGACTGACTAACTGGTTTACTGGGTCCAGTGTGGGAGGGGGCTTGCCCCCGATAGCGGTGCATCAGTCACCGTTGTTTTATCTGAACCACTGCCATCGGGGGCAAGCCCCCTCCCACATTGGACCTGTGTTTTGTTCAGGAGAATTTACATGTCCCAACTTTCAAATCGCCGGGCCGTGATCACCGGCGCCGGCAGCGGCATCGGTGCCGCCATCGCCCGTGCCTACGCCGCTGAAGGTGCACGCCTGGTGCTGGCCGACCGCAATGCGGCCAGCCTCGCGGAAACCGCGATCACCTGCCGCAACCTCGGCGCCGAGGTGTTCGAATGCCTGGCCGATGTCGGTACCGTCGAAGGTGCCCAGGCCAGTGTCGACCGCTGCGTCGAGCACTTTGGCGGCATCGACATTCTGGTCAACAACGCCGGCATGCTCACCCAGGCCCGTTGCGTGGACCTGACCCTTGAAATGTGGAACGACATGCTGCGCGTCGACCTTACCAGTGTGTTCGTCGCCAGCCAGCGTGCGTTGCCGCACATGCTCGCGCAGCGCTGGGGGCGGATCATCAATGTGGCTTCGCAACTGGGCATCAAGGGTGGCGCCGAGTTGACCCATTACGCAGCGGCCAAGGCGGGGGTGATCGGCTTTACCAAATCCCTGGCCCTGGAAGTGGCCAAGGACAATGTGCTGGTCAACGCCATCGCCCCCGGCCCGATCGAGACGCCCCTGGTCGGCGGCATCAGCGACGACTGGAAACGCGCCAAGGCCAGGGAACTGCCCCTGGGCCGTTTCGGCCTGGCGGATGAAGTGGCGCCGGTCGCGGTGCTGCTGGCCAGCGAGCCGGGCGGCAACCTGTTCGTTGGCCAGACCCTGGGCCCGAACTCCGGCGATGTCATGCCATGAGTGAGGTGTAGCCATGTGCGGACTCTGTGGATTGCTTGGCGAAGACCTGCACTGGAGCGACCCCCTGGGCGATGAATTGCCCCGGCGTCGCGAACGCCTGCGCCGGATTGCGGCGATCAACCAGGTATTGGCGGTGTTCCGGCTCAAGGTCGAAGACTTCCAGGGCGCGTCCTATCTGCTATTGGGCGCCACCGGTAAACAGGCATTGGCCAGCGGCCTGGATCAACTCTGGCAAGCTGCCGAGACCTTGCTTGGCCGTCCGTTGGACCCGCTCGATCCGCGCCTGCTGGATCATCTGGAGGCCTGCGTATGAGCATCGCCCTCAACGTCATCACCGGCTTCCTCGGCAGCGGCAAGACCACCTTGCTCAAGCGCCTGCTGCAAGGCGAAAGCCTGGGCGACACCGCGTTGCTGATCAATGAATTCGGCGACGTCGGCATCGACCATCTGCTGGTTGAGGAGGTAGCGCCGGACACCGTGCTGCTGCCCAGCGGCTGTGTGTGTTGCTCGATCCGGGGCGAGTTGAAAGACGCGCTGCTTGACCTGCTGCAGCGCCGCGAGCGCGGTGAAATCCCGGTCTTCAAACGGGTGATCCTGGAGACCACAGGCCTGGCCGATCCGGCACCGATCCTCGCCACCCTGAACAACGATGTGCAACTGCGCGGGCGTTTCCATATCGGCCTGGTGATCACCCTGGTCGACGCCAGCCACGCAGCCCTGCAAGAACGCCTGCACCCGGAATGGCTGGCGCAGGTGGCGGCGGCGGATCGCTTGCTGCTGAGCAAGACCGATCTGGCGAGGGATTGCGCAGCGCTACGTACCCATTTGCAGGCACTCAATGCCGGCACGCCGATCTTCAATACCCAGGATATTCACGGCGGCGACCAGTTGCTGCTCGGCGAAGGCCTGCGCAGCGCCGAGCCCGCCGTTGAAGTCAGCCGCTGGCAGTTGCATCGCACCCCCACTGCCACTCACGGCGCCGCGCAAGTGTGCAGCCTGACGTTCGACCAGCCACTGGACTGGGTGGGGTTCGGGGTGTGGTTGTCGATGCTGTTAAGATGCCACGGCGAACGAATCCTCCGGGTCAAAGGGCTGCTCAACGTGAACGCCAGTAACGCTCCCATCGTCATCCATGGCGTGCAGCACTGCCTGCACGCACCGGTGCATCTGCCGGCGTGGCCGGGCAGTGATCGCCAATCGCGCCTGGTGTTCATCCTGCGCGGCCTCGACCCTGCGCTGTTAAGGCGCTCGTTTGAAGTCTTTTCGCGGCGGTGGGCGACATGATCACACTGCGCGTCCTCGGCACCTCCGTGACCCTGCTTGAATGCCTGCGCGTACGTGCCGAACAAGAGCTGGGCATTCGTCTGGTGTACCAGGTGCACGATGTCGAACAGGCCCAGCGTATTGCGGTGATGCAGCCCGACAGCTACGACCTGTACGACCAGTGGTTCCACAACGTCGACTTTGTGTGGCCGGCCCAGGCGATCCAGCCTATCGACACCCGGCGCATCGCCTTGTGGCATGAAATCAACGACCTGCCCAAGCGCGGGCGCCTGTCGGCCGACGACCGCCTGGGCAGTGGCAGCGTGCCCAGTGAGCGGCTGTTCGTGCAGCACGACGGCAGCCTCGGCAGCACGGTCACCGAGCGCATCAGCATGCTGCCGCTGACCCACAACGCCGACAGTTTCGCCTACCGCCCCGAGCGCTTGCCCGACGGTTTTTGCCACGGTAACGAGAGCTGGGGCTGGCTGCTGGACCCGGCTTGGCGTGCGCGCACCGCGCTGCAAAGCGACGCCGCCATCGGCGCCCTGGATGCCGCGCTGGCGGTGCAGGGCGCGGGGCTGGCCAGCTTCAGGGACATCGGCAATATGAGCATCGAAGAGATCGACGTGCTCGCTGACATACTGGTGCGTAAACAGAAAGAAGGGCACTTTGCGGCGTTCTGGTCCGACGATGAAGAAGCTGCGCAGTTGATGCTCAGCCCGAGTATCGATATCCAGAGCCTGTGGTCGCCGACCCTGATGCGTCTGCATCGCGCAGGGGTGAAATACCGCCTTGCCGTGCCGCGTGAAGGGTATCGCGCGTGGTTTGGCGGGTTGTCGTTGTCGCGGCATGCCAAGGGGCCGGTGCTGGATGCGGCGTATGCGTACTTGAATTGGTGGCTGTCCGGCTGGCCCGGGGCGGTGATGGCGCGCCAGGGTTACTACATTGGTAACCCCGCGCGCAGTCGTGATCACTTGAGCAGTGCCGAATGGGATTACTGGTATGCGGGGTTGCCGGCGCGGGAGGAGTTGTTGGGCAGCGATGGGTTGCCGTTGATCGATGTGGGGGAAGTGCGGGACGGGGGGTCGTATGAGCAGCGCATGGGGCATATTGCGGTGTGGAATTCGGTGATGGATGAGCACAATTATCTGGTGCGGCGGTGGGGGGATTTCATGCGGGCTCGGGGTGGGTGATTGTGTTCATATCAAGGTCGTTAAGTAGAACCGGCGATAACTACCCTGTGGCAAGCCCGCTCGCCACAATTGCAGTGTTCGCAACTGTAAGAGTGGAGCCATAAGCCGCCGTTATCCAAATAACGGATATGTACTCAACTCAAAACCTCAGCCAACCCTTTGTCGCCAAAAAACCGCCACCCAGTTCCCCGGCTTTATTGGGTGCACATACGCCCACTCCCAGCTAATCTCCTCAAATCGAATATTCAATAAAAATGGATATTTTTTTGACGCCAGGTCAGCAGTCGCAGGGAATGCACATGACAAAGGGACGTAGTGGCAGAGAGAGGCGAACGCTGCCAGAGGGCACTGCGATGAAGTGGCGCCACACGTTCCAGACCCGCATCGCCGGGGTGCTCGCGCTGCTGCTGCTGGTAGTCGTGGCCGCCACCTATTTCTCGGTAAAGACCGCCACCGCCCGCGCTGTGGAAAACCAGGCGCAAGTCCAACTGAAAACCGGCAGCCAGGTGTTCGAACGCTTGCTCGATCTGCGCGGGCATCGCCTGCAATACGGCCTGGACTGGCTGACCGCCGACCTGCCGTTCAAGCAAGCCGTGGCCGACGGCAAGACCGTGCCGATCCTTGCTGCGTTGCGCCGTCACGGCACGGGTATCCGCTCCAGTGAGGTGTTTGTGCTGGGCCTGGATGGCAAGGTCATGGTCAGCACGTTGCCGATCCTCACCCGTGGCCAGGTTTTCCCCTACGACGATGCCCTGCGTCACGCGCGGCGCACGGGGCTGCAGATGTTGATCGTGGCCATGGATGGGCGTCCGTATTTGTTGGTGCAGGATGAAGTACTCGACCCGCTGCCTATCGCTCGCATCGTCATGGGGTTCCCCATGGACAAGCTGTTCGCCAGTGAACTGCGTTCCATGAGCAACCTGGAGGTGTCGTTCCTCAGCGTGCAGGACGGCAAGCCCGGCGCGTTGTTCAGCACGCAGCCGGACGCCTACCAGGCCGGT
Organism: Pseudomonas extremorientalis; assembly: GCF_024584605.1. NCBI lineage: Bacteria > Pseudomonadati > Pseudomonadota > Gammaproteobacteria > Pseudomonadales > Pseudomonadaceae > Pseudomonas > Pseudomonas extremorientalis. Next base: position 1,295,238 of record NZ_CP089519.1, read on the forward strand.
ACCCTCAGCCTGTTGCGCGACGGGCATATCGACCCCGAACCGCGGATCCATTTGTTCTACGGCCAGCGTGTGCTCAGCCAGGTATTACCGCTGGCCAACACCGGCGACGGCGATGATGTGCGGGTGCTGTTGCAAAGCCCGCTGGACCACGCCCTGGAATCCTTTGCGCCGCTGGACCGGCAGTTCCTCGGGATTGCCCTGGCGGTGCTGGTGGTGTCGTTGGCCGGCGCGTTGTTTTTGGCGCGGCGGGTGTCGCGCCCGCTCAATGCGCTGGTGCAGGCGGCCGAACGCATCGGCGCCGGTGACTACCGCACGCCGGTGCGGGTGCGCAGCCATGATGAGTTCGGCCTGTTGGCCCGTGCGTTCAACGCCATGCAAAGCGGCATCGCTGTGCGTGAGCGGCAACTGGCGCACAACGCGTTGCATGATCCGCTCACCGGCCTGCCCAATCGCGCCCTGGCGATGGAGCGCCTGGGCAGTGCGATCAGCGCCGGCAGGCCGGTGGTGTTGCTGTATGTGGGGATCGAAAATTACCGGGTGATCAACGAAGGCTTTGGCCCCGAAGGTGTCGAGGAAATGCTGCGCGAAGCCAGTCGCTGCCTGGCCATGAGCCTGTTGGCCAGCGACACCGCGGCACGTATTGCCGGCAGTGAGTTTTTGCTGTTGCTGGAAAACACCGAGGTCGACCGCGCCGTGGCCCGCGCCGACCGCCTCTACGCGCTGCTCACCGAGCCCCAGCGCATCGGCAATGACGAACTGCGCCACGAAGTCAGCATCGGCATCGCGGCTTACCCCGCCGACGGCCAGCAAGTGGAAGAGTTGATCAGCCGCGCCGCCATCGCCCGGCATGACGCCGCGAGCCTGCCGGGGCATCTGCAGATCTACCAGCAGGACCGCGACCTGGCCCATCAGCGCCAGATCACCCTGATCCGCGACCTGCGGCGTGCGGCCATCGAGGGCGAGTTGTTCCTGTGCTACCAGCCCAAGCTCGACCTCAAGCACGGCCATGTGCGTCAGGCCGAAGCCTTGTTGCGCTGGCAGCACCCGACCCTGGGCCAGGTGTCTCCCGCCGAGTTCATCCCCCTGGCCGAACGCACCGGCAGCATGAGCAGCCTGACGCTGTGGGTGATCGAAGAAGCGGTGCGCCAGATCGCCGAGTGGGCGCAGCGCGGCCTGCTGATCCAGCTGTCGGTGAATATTTCGGTGGACGACCTGGCTGATGACGACCTGGCGATTCGCGTCACCGCGCTGTTGATGCAGTACCAGGTGGACGCCGGGCAACTGATCTTCGAGATCACCGAAAGCGCGATCATGCACAACCCGCAACAGGCCCTCAGTGTGCTGGAGCAACTGCGCGGTTGCGGTATCAGCCTATCGGTGGATGACTTTGGTACCGGCTACTCGTCCCTCGCGCAATTGCAGCGCTTGCCGGTGCAGGAGTTGAAGATCGACCAGTCCTTCGTGCGCAACCTCGACAGCACCAGCGGCGACGCCGTGATCGTGCGCTCCACCATCGAGATGAGCCACAACCTCGGACTCAAGGTAGTGGCCGAGGGCGTGGAGTTCGCCCCCAGCCTCAAGCTGCTCAAGCAGTGGAATTGCGACACCGCCCAGGGCTACCTGATCAGCCGCCCGCTGAACGCGATGGCGTTCGAGATGTGGATGCGGCGTGAGCGGGTGCCGATCTAGAAAAGCCTTTCCCTTCGACTGCAGATTTTCAAAACAGCGTCGATAACCTCTACAAGGCTTGACCGAATGCATAGTTTTTTGCCGACAGGCGGTTATGTATTGCTGTAAAACCGATGATGGCAATTGGCCTTGCTTGCGTCATCATGCATGCACTTCAATGTTTCTGTGCCAAGGCAGGCTGCTCTTTCAGCTCATTTCCTGCGGATCGACCATGGCTTGGATTTTTCACTCGTTACTTCGTACAGCACTGTTGCTGGCTGTGGGCGGCCCCGCATCGGCGGCGACGCTTGAGGTGTTGGCCCAGCAGGTCGACGGTCAACCTGTTGCCGATGCAGTGGTCACCTTGCACGGCCCGGCGCAGGCGCCGCAAGGCGTGCTCAAGGCGGATATGGACCAGCGCGGTCAACGCTTCGCGCCCCATGTACTGGCAGTGCACACCGGTACCCAGGTGCGCTTCCCCAACAGCGACAATATTCGCCATCAGGTGTATTCGTTCTCCGCTGCCAAGCGCTTCGAACTGCGCCTTTACGAAGGCACGCCCACTGACCCGCTGCTGTTCGACAGGCCCGGCGTGGTGGTGCTGGGCTGCAATATCCATGACTGGATGCTCGGCTATATCTACGTCACCGATGACCCGCGTTTCGGCGTCAGCGATGCCCAGGGCCGTGTGCGCCTGGAACAGTTGCCGGCCGGTGACTACCACCTCACCGTGTGGCATCCGCAACTGGCAGATATGCAGCCGTTGGATGGCGGCAGCTTGCACATGCCTGCTGCCGGGCTCAGCCACCGTGTGACGTTGAGCCTGGAGCCCGCACCGGCGGATTTGCCGCCGCCGCCCAGCGCCTTTGGCGATGCCTTCAATCGAGCCGCCCATGAAACTGCGCAGTAGCTTCCAGGCGCGGGTCGCCTGCGTGTTGATCGTGCTGTCACTGGTGGTGATCGGCGCGCTGTATTTCAGCGTCAAGGCCGCCACCCGCTCGGCGGTCCACGGCCAGGCCCTGGCCCAGCTGGACGTGGGCACGCGGGTGTTCGAGCGCTTGCTCGACACACGCGGTCGGCGCCTGGCCGATGGTGTGCAGTTGTTGGCGGCCGACTTCGGTTTTCGCGATGCGGTCGCCAGTGGCGATTCGGCAACCCTGCGCTCGGTGCTGCTCAACCACGGCAAGCGCATCAACGCCAGCGACATGATCCTGCTGGGCATGGACGGAAAAGTCCTGGCCAGCACCCTGGAGGACGTTTCGGAGGGCTCGACCTTTCGCTACGACCAGGCCCTGCGCGAAGCCCGGCGCAATCGTCAGGCGATGCTGGTGGTGCCGTTGCAGGGCGAGCCGCATCTGTTGGTAGAAGCTTCGGTGCTGGCGCCGTTGCCTATCGCGCGGGTGGTAATGGGATTCAGCATGGACGCGGCATTTGCCGATGAGCTGCGTTCGCTGAGCAACCTGGAAGTCTCGTTCCTGGCGATTGATCATGACCGCCCCGGCGAGCTGGTCAGTACCCAGCCGCAAGCACTGCGCCAGAGCATCAGCGCGCTGATGCTGGGCGACTCGACGCGGCGTGGCGTGTCCACCACCGCTCACCTTGAGCACCGCTTCCTCAGTCAATCGCTGGTATTGGCCAGTGATGAAAACGGCAAAGTCCTGGCCCTGCTGCAAAGCCCGCTGGATGCGGCGATGCAGGCCTTTGTGCCATTGGATGAAAAGATTCTCGGGATTGCCCTGGTCGCGCTGATCGCTTCATTGATCGGTGCCTTGCTGCTGGCGCGCACGGTGTCGCGTCCGGTGCAGGCCTTGGCGCAGGCGGCCGAACGCATCGGCAGCGGCGACTATCAGACCCCGGTGGTGCTGGCGCGCAGTGATGAACTGGGGCGCCTGGCCCTGGCGGTCAACGCGATGCAAAACGGCATTGCCGAGCGCGAACAACAGCTGGCGCACAATGCCTTGCATGATCGCGTCACCGGCCTGCCGAACCGTGCGCTGGCCATGGAACGCCTGGGCAGTTCGATTGCCCTGCAACGCCCGGTGGCCCTGATCTACCTGGGCATCGACAACCTGCGCGCCGCCAGCGAAACCGCCGGCCCCGAAGCGGTGGACCAACTGCTGATCACGGTCAGCCAGCGTCTGCAAGCGGCGTTGCGCCCCGGCGATACCGTGGCGCACCTGATCGCCGACGAATTCCTGCTGCTGCTCGAAGGTGCGGGCAGCGACGAAGCGGTGGGCATGGCCGACAAACTGCAACAGCTGCTGCTGCGTCCCCAGCGCATCAACGGCCATGACCTGGCGCTGGATTGTCGCCTGGGCATCGCGGTGTACCCGGTTGATGGTGAAAGCCCGCACACCTTGCTGGAACGCGCGGCCATCGCCATGAAGGACGCCGCGCAAATGCCCGGCCGCCTGCAAATCTATGAGCAGGGCCGCGACCTGGCGCACCGCCGCCAGATTACCCTGATCCGTGACCTGCGCCACGCGGCCAACCAGGGTCAACTGTTGCTGCACTACCAGCCCAAGCTGGATATCCGCCAGGGCCATGTGCGTCAGGCCGAAGCGCTGTTGCGCTGGCAGCATCCGCAGTTCGGCATGGTCTCCCCGGGGGAATTCATCCCGTTGGCCGAACGCTCGGGCAGTATCCAGTTGCTGACCCAATGGGTGATCGAGCAGGGCATTCGCCAGTTGTGCGAATGGAACCGGCGCGGCCTGTCCTTGCAACTGTCGCTGAACATCTCGGCGGACGATCTGCTCGGCGATGAGCTGGCCCACCGGGTCTCGGCATTGCTGTGTCGCTATGGTTTGCCGGCCGAACAACTGCTGTTTGAAATCACCGAAAGCGCGGTGATGCGTGAGCCGGAAAAAGCCCTCAAGGTGCTCAACTTGCTGCGCGATTGCGGTATCGGCCTGTCGGTGGACGATTTCGGCACCGGCTATTCGTCACTGGCGCACCTCAAGCGCCTGCCGGTGCAGGAGTTGAAGATCGACCAATCCTTTGTGCGCAACCTCGATGAAACCAGTGAAGACGCAGTGATCGTGCGCTCCACCATCGAGATGAGCCACAACCTGGGCCTCAAGGTCGTTGCCGAGGGCGTCGAATACGCCCACAGCCTGCGCCTGCTGGAGCGCTGGCACTGCGACACGGCCCAGGGTTACCTGATCAGCCGGCCGTTGAGTGCCGACGCCTTCGAAGCCTGGATGGCCTTGCCGCTCAGTGCGCAAACGTCCCTGGTTCATTGAGTGACATGACCGTGCGTTTTTCTTTCCTGATCGGTTGCCTTGGCGCACTGGCCCTGCAAACGGCACTGGCCGACAACGGCCGCCTGATCGCTACCGGCGGCGCCAGCAGTATCGAAGGTGCGGCGGGCGGTGGGATCACACCCTGGGCAGTGCTGGCCGGATACGGCGAACAGCACGAATGGGGGGCCACGGCGTTCGCGACCACGGTCAACCTGCCGGATTATCGGCTGGACGTGGCCGGGCTGGCGCTGGCCTACGACAACCGCATCGAGGTGTCTTTCGCCCGCCAGCGCTTTGACCTCGGCAGCCTGGTGCATAAGCTCAAACTGCCCGAGGACAACCTGGGCCAGGACGTGCTTGGCCTCAAGGTGCGCCTGTTCGGTGATGTGATCTACGACGCGCTGCCCCAGGTTTCCCTGGGCCTGGAATACAAGCACCAGACGAACTTTGATATCCCCAGCCTGGTGGGCGCCAGGCGCGACAGCGATGTCGAAGGCTACCTGGCCGCCAGCCGCCTGTTCATGGGCGCCGCGTTTGGCTACAACGTGCTGGTCAACGGCAGCCTGCGCTACAGTCGGGCCAATGAAACCGGCTTGCTCGGCTTTGGCGGCGACCGCCGCGACAGCCGCAGCCTGCTCAAGGAAGGCTCGCTGGCGTTGCTGCTCAACCCGCGTTGGGCGGTGGGCGTGGAGTACCGTGAGAAGCCCGACAACCTGTCGTTTGCCGGCGAAAGTGATTGGGCGGATCTGTTCGTGGGGTACTTCCCCAACAAGCATGTGTCGTTTGTATTGGCTTATGCACGGCTTGGCGAAATCGCCACGCTGGACCACCAGAACGGCACGTATTTGTCCGTGCAGGGGAGTTTCTGATGCGCTGTTTACCGCTGGTTTTCGTCCTGCTGCTCAGCGCCTGCGCGCAGCAACCGCCCAAGGACGACAGCCTCTATCGCGACCTCGGCGCCATGCCCGGCATCACGCGGATCGTGGAGGGCATGTTGCTCAACATCGCCCGGGATGAACGCATCGTCGAGCGCTTCCGGCGCATTGATATCCAGCGCCTGCGCAACAAGCTGATCGAGCAGTTCTGTGTGGAGGCGGGTGGGCCGTGCACCTACACCGGTGACAGCATGGCCGAGAGTCACAAGGGCCAGAATGTGAGCCGCAGTGATTTCAATGCGTTGGTGGAGGACTTGATCAAGGCGATGGACAGCGAGGGAATCGCGGTGCCGGTGCAGAACCGCTTGATTGCGCGGTTGGCGGTGATGCGCGGTGAAGTCATAGAACACTGATAAAAAATGTGGGAGGGGGCTTGCCCCCCTCCCACAGTGACAGTTCTGTTGCCGGTGTCGCTTATTCCGGCAGTTTGAACGCCATCACATAGTCACCCTGCTTGGTGCCCAGTGAACCGTGACCGCCGGCCATGACCAGCACGTACTGCTTGCCATCCTTGCCGGTGTAGGTCATCGGGGTGGTCTGCGCGCCGGCTGGCAGGCGACCTTCCCACAGTTGCTTGCCGTTTTTCACGTCGTAGGCACGCAGGTACTGGTCGAGGGTGCCGCTGAGGAACGCGACGCCACCGGCGGTGGTGAAGGTGCCACCCAGGCTAGGCACGCCCATGGTCAGCGGGACCGGAACCGGCGAGCTGTCACGCACGGTGCCGTTCTTGTGCATCCAGATGGTTTTGTGGGTGGTCAGGTCGACCGCGGCCACATAACCCCATGCCGGTGCCTGGCACGGCAGGCCCATTGGCGACAGCAGGGCTTCGAGGATCACGCCGTACGGCGCGCCTTTGTTCGGCTGCACGCCTTCGGTTTCGCTGACGCGCGGGCCTTGCTTGGCGATGTCGGCCGCCGGGATCAGCTTGGACTTGAACGCCATGTAGCTCGGGTTGACGAAGGCAATCTGGCGCACCGGGTCGACGGAAATGCCACCCCAGTCAAACACGCCGAAGTTGCCCGGGTACACGATCGAACCTTGCAGTGAAGGCGGGGTGAACGCACCGTCGTAGCGCATGGATTTGAAATCGATGCGGCACAGCAGTTGGTCGAACGGTGTCACGCCCCACATGTCACGCTCTTTGAGCGGCGGCGGCATGAAGTTCAGGTCCGACTTCGGCTGGGTTGGCGAGGTGTGGTCGCCCGCGACGGCGCCTTGCGGCACGGCCACTTCGTGGATCGGCACCACGGGTTGGCCGGTGGCGCGGTCCAGCACGTAGATGCTGCCTTGCTTGGTCGACGCCATCACCGCCTGCTTCACGCCGGCTTCGGTCTTGATGTCGATCAGCGACGGCTGGCCGCCTACGTCCATGTCCCACAGGTCATGGTGAGTGAACTGGAAGGTCCACTTCACATGGCCGCTGTCGATGTCCAGGGCGGTCAGGCCGGCGCTGTATTTTTCCGAGTCTTCGGTACGGTCGCCGCCGTATTGGTCGGGCATCTGGTTGCCCATCGGCAGGTACAGCATGCCGAGTTTTTCATCCACGGCGAACATGGACCACATGTTCGGCGAGTTGCGGGTGTACGTCTTGCCTTCGGCCAACGGGGTGGTGTCGTCCGGGTTGCCACTGTCCCAGTTCCACACCAGCTTGCCGGTGTGCACGTCGAACGCGCGGATCACGCCGCTGGGCTCGTCGGTGGAGACGTTGTCGGTGACGTGGCCGCCGATCACCACCAGGTTCTTGGTGACGGCCGGTGGCGAGGTGGAGTAGTAACCGCCTGGGGCGAAGCTGCCGATGTTGGCACGCAGGTCGACCTGGCCTTTGTCGCCGAAGTCTTCGCACATCTTGCCGGTGTCGGCGTTGAGGGCGATCAGGCGGGTGTCGGCGGTTGGCACGAAGATGCGTTTCGGGCAGGCGTTCGGTGCGGCGGCCGGGCTGGCGCTGCCGGTCGGGCTTTGCTCGGAAGCGTACACGGCGTCATCGTGATACGACACGCCACGGCAGGTCATGTGCGCCCAGCCCTTGAAGTTCTCGGCCCCCTGGCTGCTGATCTTCGGATCGAAGCGCCAGATTTCCTTGCCGGTGTCCGGGTCGAGGGCAATTACCTGGCTGTGCGGGGTGCACACGTAGAGCATGCCGTTGACTTTCAGCGGGGTGTTTTCCGCGGTTGTCTCGCCTGGATCATTCGGGCCAGGGATGTCACCGGTGCGGTAGGTCCACGCTGGTACCAACTTGTGGGCGTTTTCCGGGGTGATCTGCGCCAGCGGCGAGTAACGGTCACCGTAGGCCGAACGGCCGTAGGAGTTCCAGTCGCCATCGGCCTGGGACGGCGCAGCGCTGGCCATGCCTGGCACCGCGTCGCGGTCCAGTTGGCCGGTCTTGACCATCTCACCCGGGTTGGTGAACTGGCTGGCCAGGGCGGTAGCACCTGCCAACACCACGGCGACGCTCAGCGCGCCAGTGCCCAGTGGGGCAGGTTGGCCGCGCAGCAACGGACGGCGGAACCACGGCAGCAGCATGACGATACCCAGGGCGAACAGCAGCGCCAGGCGCGGCACCAACTGCCACCAGTCCAGGCCGACTTCCCACAGCGCCCACACGGTACTGGCGAACAACACCAGTGCGTACAGGCCCAGCGCGGCGCGGCGGGTGGCCAGCAACAGGATGCCGGTCAGGGTGATGCCGATACCGGCCAGCAGGTAGTACAGCGACCCGCCGAGCATCGTCAGCTTGATACCCCCGGCCAGCAAGGCCAGGCCCATGATCAGCAGCAAGACGCCTAGCAACCTGGGCAGCAGGCGGCTTGGGCTCGAAGCACCATCAGTGCTCATAGTGTGTTTCTCCGTGACGTTGGAATTATGTGACCCCGTGCTTCACTGTAGATGACGATTCGGCACGGGCTTGGTTCAGCGTTAATTCGGTTTTTCTGGGGATAAGTGGGGTTATCCACAGACGGGCGATTTATCCCCAGGCGCAGCTCGGGGTAAGACAGCGCTGTCTTTGCAGGTGGGAATAATCAGCAAGATGAGGTCGACCGGGGGGCGTGAAACGTTTCAGTTTGTTGCGGCAAGGATAAAGGGAGAGGGCTTCAAGAGAAAGCGTAAATCGCAAGATGCATCATTTCAGATTTGGTAACAGTGACAGATAGTCGCTGCAACGTTGGCTTCATGAAACCCTGCCCTGTGGCGAGCGGGCTTGTTGTGGCGAGCGGGCTTGCCCCGCGTAGGGCTGCGAAGCAGCCCCCTGTCAATTCACCGCATTCTTTGAAAAAGACTCAGTGACTGGTTTTGGGGCTGCTGCGCAGCCCTACGCGGGGCAAGCCCGCTCGCCACAGTAAGCGGGTTGCTACAGGCTGGGGGGAAAATTTTTAGAAGGTGGTTCGAACGCCGAACTGCACACTTCTACCCGGCGCCGGGGCAATATCGCGCAGGATCGAGCTGGCATAGCGCACGGTCTGGTTGGTCAGGTTCTCGCCGTTCACGAACGCCAGCCATTGGCTGCCACCCATATTGAAGTGATAACCCATGCTGGCGCCGAGGGTGGTGTAGCCATCGGTGCTGCTTTCGTTATCCGGCACGCGACCCTGGCCCGCCGCGTGTTCCACATCGATACGTGCCTGCCAGCGGTCCAGTTCCCACAGCAAGCCGCTGTTCAAACGCAACGGTGCGATACGCGGCAGGGCTTCGCCGGTGTCGAGGTTGGTCGCACGGGTGTAGTCGCCCGACAGTTCCAGCGCGAACTTACCGTAGGCGCTTTCGCCAAGTTTCCAGTGTTCCTGGGCTTCAAAGCCGGCGAAGCGTGCCCGCACGCCAGAGTACTTGTACTCAGGGATGCCGCCCGCGTCTTCTTCGCCTTCATCGTTCAGCGTGCGACCGCTGCCCAACAGCCCGATGTAGTTGGAGAAGCGGCTGTAGAACACCCCGAAGCTGCCCTTGTGGGTGCCATTGTCAAAGCGCAGCGCCAGGTCGCTAGACACTGCTTTTTCTTTTTTCAGGTTGGCATCGCCCAGCTCGTAGGTGCCGGTGGCGACGTGGGCGCCGTTGGCATACAGCTCGTAGAAGGTCGGTGCACGCTCGGTGTAGCCCAGGGTGGCGGCCAGGGACCACACGGGTGTGAGGGTGTAGACCGCACCCGAAGACAAGCTGCCGGCGGTGAAGTCATTGGATTTGTCGGCATTGGCAAAACGCGCGTTGCCCTTGGCATCCGGGTCGACGCTGGTGTGTTCCAGGCGCCCGCCGAGGCTGAGTTTGAGGCGCTCGGTGGCCTGCATTTCTTCGAGGATAAACAGCGCGCCGGCGTTGGTGTCGGTCTGCGGCACGAAGGCCTCTTCGCCGAGGGCGGAGAACTCGTTGCGGGTCACTTGCGCCCCCACCACGCCGTCGAACGGGCCAAGCGGCTGGTGGCGGGCTTCTACCCGGGCTTCATACCCCTTGTTCTTGAAGATCGTACCGGTTTCGCCCCCTTCGATTTCGCGGTGCTCGTAGTCGGTGTAGCCCGCGTCGAGTTTCACCGAGGTGAACGGCCCCTGCAGGTTGCGGATTTCCGAAGCGAAGGCGTAGTGATCCTGCTTCATGCGGATGCGCACATCCTGTTCGGCAGGGGAGCCGTAGTTGGCGTCGTAGTTGCTGTAGGACAACCCGGCATAGCCGTCGTCCCAGGTGTAGGAACCGCCCACGGCACCGCCGTCCTGGCGCCCGTCGCTGTTGCCCAGGCGGCCATTCTTGCCGGGGACGTCGTCGGTTGCCGGGGCGTGGCGGCTGCGCGCCTGGCCGGGGATTTTCAGGTCGTTGAATTCCCGCGCGTTGGCGTCCAGGTGCAAGGCGAACGTGCCGTTACCTGCCTCCAGTTTGCCGGCGCTGCTGCGCGTGGTGTCGGCGCCGCCGTAGCGCAATTCACCGGCACCGTGGATGCCTTCGATGGCTTCGGTGGGGATGCGGTTGTCAAAAGTGTTGACCACGCCACCGATGGCGCTGCCGCCATACAACAGCGCCGCCGGGCCGCGCACGATTTCAACGCGATCCACGTTGACCGGGTCCAGCGGCACCGCGTGGTCGTAGGACAGCGACGACGCATCCAGCGCGCCCACGCCATTGCGCAGGATGCGAATGCGGTCGCCATCCTGCCCGCGGATGATCGGCCGGCTGGCGCCCGGGCCAAAGTACGACGACGACACGCCTGGCTGCTTGTTCAGGGTTTCGCCGAGGCTGCCCTTTTGTTGCAGGGTCAGGTCATCGCCTTCCAGCACGGTGGTCGGCGAGGCGAGCTGCTCGCTGCCCAGCGGGTTGCCGGTGATGACTTGGGGTTGCAGCTCCAGGGCATGGGCTTCGGAGCCGATCAGCAGGGCGGCGGCGAGCGGGGACAGGCGCCATAGGGAAGAGAAGAGCATTGGGCATTCCTTTGTAAAGCAACGAAAAGATTTGAGATTTGTAGTTACAATATAACATCTCTTTTTCGCTGAAAACGGGAACTTTTTTGATCGTGCTAAAGTGCGCAGCTGTGTGTTCTCTTTTCTAAAGGCCTGGCATGACCGCGACAAGCAACGACCCTCTCCACGGCGTGACCCTGCAACACGTCCTCACCACCCTGGTGGAGCATTACGAATGGGCCGGCCTGGCCGAACGTATTGACGTGCGCTGCTTCAAGAGCGACCCGAGCATCAAGTCGAGCCTCACGTTCTTGCGCAAGACCCCGTGGGCGCGGGAAAAAGTCGAAGGGTTGTACGTGAAACTGATGCGTACCAAACGCCCGCTGGACTGATCCCATGAAGCGGTTTGTGGCTGCGGCGGCGCTTGCTGGTTGGGTGGGGTTGGTGATTCAGCAATACCTGATTTTCTATTCGCGCTGGGAATCCGGCGCCAGCTTGATGGGCGGGCTGGTCAATTTTTTCAGTTTCTTCACCGTGCTCACCAACACCCTCGCGGTGGTGGTGTTGAGCTATGCGCTGGTGAGGCGCGATTCACCCGCGAAGCGGTTTTTCCTCGCGCCCGGCATCAGCAGTGGGATCGCCGTGAGCATCCTGGTGGTGGGCCTGGCTTACAACCTGTTGCTGCGGCATCTGTGGCAACCCGAAGGCTTCCAGTTCATTGCCGACGAGTTGCTGCACGACGTAATGCCGGTGCTGTTTTTTATCTACTGGTGGCAGTGCGTGCCCAAGGGCAACCTGCACCTCAGGCACATCGCCGGCTGGGTGATTTACCCGCTGGTGTACTTCGCCTATGTGCTGCTGCGGGGGGATTTGCTCGGGCAGTATCAGTACCCGTTCATTGATGTGGGCACCCTCGGTTATCCACAGGTGTTCGTGAATGCGGGGGGCATTCTGGCGGGGTTTGTCGCGATAGCAGGGGCGGTGGTGGGGCTGGACAAGCTCATCAAGCCCCAGCCCTGATTCATTCTTCGTCGCTGCCTTCGGCGCGCCAGTAACCGACGGCCTTGAGGAACTCCTCCTTGACCTGGTGCGTGTCCAGCAGCACGCGGCGCACCTGGCGCGACAGCTTGGTTTCGGTGGCGACAAAGCTGTACAGCGAGCCACTCGGCAGCGTCAGTTTGCGCACGGTGTCGAGCAGGTCGTCCTGGCCGCGAATCACCCAGACTACCTGGACGTCGGCCGCGCTTTGCAGCGCCTGCTTTTCGGCTGTATTGGCGATCTCGATCACGGCCAGCACGGTGCGCCCGGCCGGCAACTCTTCCAGGCGGCGAGCGATGGCCGGGATGGCGGTTTCATCGCCGATCAACAGATAACTGTCGAAGATATCCGGCACGATCATCGAGCCCCGTGGCCCGCCGATGTACAGGTGTTGGCCAACCTGCGCCTGCTCGGCCCAGGTAGACGCAGGGCCGTCGCCATGCAGCACGAAGTCGATATCCAGCTCACCGATGCTCAGGTCGAAACGCCGCGGCGTGTAGTCGCGCATGGCCGGTTGCGGCCCGTCGCCCTTGATGGCGAACGTCGGGCTTTCCAGCGCGGCCTGTTCGGCGGCGTTCTGGGGGAACAGCAGCTTGATGTGATCGTCACTGCCCAGGCTGACAAACCCGGCCAATTCTGGCCCGCCCAGGGTGATGCGACGCATGCGCGGGGTGATGTCCACCACCCGCAGCACCTGCAGGCGGCGACGTTTGATTTCGTGGGTAACGCGATGGATGGTTTGCGTATTCATTGGTTTTCCCCGTCGACAATGGCCTGGGCGGTGCTGTTGAGCAGCGCCGCGACACGCACGATTTCTTCCGGGCTCCAGCGCCCGTGGTGCGAATGCAAGGCATGGCGCAGGTTGTGCACCGCCTCGTGGATTTCCGGCGGTCGGTCCTGGCCGCGCAGCGCGCGCTTGCTCACGTCCATGCGCAGACGAATACCGTCGAGGGCAACCGTCTGCTCGCTTAAGAAGAGACGACCGGCGTCGGTGATTGTGTAGCGTTTTTTCCCGCCTTCGGTGTCGCCGCTGATCAACTCGCTTTCTTCAAGAAAGGTCAGCGTGGGGTAGATCACCCCGGGGCTGGGGCTGTAGGCGCCGTCGAACAGGCTTTCGATCTGGCGGATCAGGTCATAGCCGTGGCAGGGCTGCTCGGCGATCAGCGCCGGCAGCAGCAATTTCAGATCGCCTGGGGCAAAGACCCGCGGGCCGCGGCCACCGCGTTCGCGACCGCCGCGTTTTTCGAAGCCGTCGTGGCTGTCGTGGTGAGGGTGTCCTCTCATTTCGCTTCTCCTGTCGTGTTTAGATACAACGTAAGATATATCTTATAGATAGGGCAAACGCACCCGACCAACGGCACGCAAGGCATTACGAGCTTGGCAAGCAGGCTGAAAGTTTCGAGTTATTCAACTCTGTATAAATAGAGCTATTACTCAAGTCGTGAGTGGTGTGCTCTTACACGCGTTGTCGGCACGCGAGAGTTGGAGTTTTTATGCGCATGTCATACTGTTCTTACAAACGTGTTCGGTGCGTAATTATTCTCGTTTATTATCAAGTAGTCTGTTTCTTACAGTTGATTTTAAAGTTTTGGCAAAATGCCACTTTTTTCCCATATTACTAGGTGTGTCTTGGCTACATGAAGTAGAGAAGCGGACTGCTTACTTGGGCTTTTATTTTGAGAATACTGGTTGGGCATAGGGCGAGACGGTACGTTCGTCAATGCAAGTTGTTGAAAAGTTTGCGTAATGCAGGTTTTTAATGACTCCACTAAATTGTTTTTAGCCAACAGGTATATCGCTATGTTGAAACAACTTTCCGTCGCGGCCGCTCTGGTCGCGGTCGCCTTGAATTCAACCCTGGTCGTTGCCGCCGATGACGCGCGCACCGCCATTAACATCAAGGCCGACATCCCGACCAAGCAGTTCCATGCTCAGCCACGGGACCCGAACTTCGGTAAAGACGAAACCATGAACTACAACCCGGTGAGCGGTGAACTGAGTTCCCTGCGCGCCACGTTCGATGTGAAAAACACCGACGGTTCGGTGCATGCCTACATCGAAGGCGGCCCGTCTTCGGCAGCGCTGTACAACGGTTCCAACAGCATTGCGCTGACCAACACCTTCAACGGCGTCACCCTGACTGGCACCCCGCAGGAAGTGGTGGACGACCCTCAATCCACCCCGGGCACCCAGGCCGACCTGGTGATCACTCCGGCCAAGCCGACAGACACCCAGAATGGCCTGTACACCGCCAGTTACACGGTGATCTTCGACGCCGTGCCGCGTACGCCGAATCCGTAACCGACGCGGAGCACCCCTGGCCCCGTGATCGCGACGATCACGCGGGCATTGACCCAAGGTCGGTCGCCGGCAATGGCTGCCGACCTTGTCAAGCAGCCCTGACTGTGCGTATTTACGAGTATTCCGTTCATGTTTTCGAAGACGCCTATTGCGGGCGCGCTGGCGCTATTGATGTGCGCCGGCGCCCTGGCCGCGCCGACAGCGCCTGGCACGACGCCGGGCAGTTTGCTGTCACAGTCCAAGGGATTGCCAAACGATTTCGAAGAGCACTTTTTTGACGTGCCCTTGGCCGTGCGCGTGGAACTGGACCAACAGTTTCTCGGCGAGGCCATGATTGTGCTGGATCGCAATGACCGTATTACCTTGCTGGAATTCACAGACGCCAACGATAGTCCCTTCGCGGCTTCAGAACGGGCCAAGTGGCAGCAACTCCTGCAACAGGGAATGACCCTTGGAAGTTGCGAAAGAAGTTGCCCAGAGCAACTCCTGGCGATGCACTACAGCCTGGAAAACTCATTGGTCTCGATCCTCACCGAGAACGTCGAGCGCACCACGCAGACCAAGCGTTATTACGACCAGCCGGAGGCCGGAAGCCTGGGTCTGATCGTCAATAACCAATTGAACCTCAATGGTGGGCAGGATGAAGCGTTGGGCGGCCGTTATGGCCTGGAAGCCAGCGCCAGCGTCGGCAATTGGACCCAGGCACTGAACCTGCAACTGTCGCGTTTCGGCGGCACCGATACCACGCTGTACCACGCCGTGCATGAGCTTTACAGCCAGCGTGAAATGGAAGGCAACTTCCTGCGCCTGGGTTACTTCACCCCTGGCTCCGATGGCCTCACGCGGCAGGTCCGCTCATTCGGCGCCAACCCCGACACCGCCGTGGGCCTGATGTACGGCAGCTCCGACAGCCTGCTGATCAACAACCCCAAGCCCAGCGTGTACCCGATTTACGTCACCGCCAGCCGCCAGGCGTCGGTAGAGATCTACCGTAATGGCCTGTTGATCAATAGCCAGCCGGTGGCGGCGGGGTTGCAGACCCTCGACACACGCTCGCTGCCGGGGGGCATCTATGAAGTAGAGGTGCGTCTGATCGAAGACGGGCTGACCACGGCCACCACCCAGGAACTGGTGTACAAACCCAACAACTGGCGCAATGCCGACGAACGCTGGCGCTATAACACCTTCGTCGGTCGGGAAACCAAGCTGCTCAGTAACTGGGACGAACAAGCCACCGGGTTCATGACCTACGGCGCCAGCGCCAACTACCTGGCCCATCCACGGGTAATCCTGGGCCTGTCCACGCGCAAAGTGCGCGAGAAGATGCAATACGGCACGTCCATCGACTGGACACTGGCCAACAGCACCAGCCTCTACGCCAACGTCTACCAGACCCAGGACCATGGCACCGGCCTGGATATGCAAGGCCTCTACAGCTACGGGCACGGCAGCGTGGTACTCAGCCACAACCGCAGTTGGCTGGACACCCGCCGCACCTACGAGATCCTCCCCGACGGCACACGGCTGCGGCCGCGGACCGCCTTTATCGGCCAGACCAGCAACTCGTCGCTGTCGATCAACCATCGATTGAGCAACAAGAGTTCGATCAACTCGCGCCTGTCCTACAGCCAGGGCAACGTCGAAGGGGTCGGCCTGGACCTGGGTTGGAACCAGCGCGGCAAGCTTCTTGGCAGCGATGCCAACTGGCGCTTTTCGGTGTTCGATCGCCCGGCCACCTCCAGCACCGGCGACAAACGCAACGTGGGCGTCGACGTGAGCGTCAGCCTGGCCCTGGGCGGGCCCAACGAGCAATGGTCCGCCAGCCTCGGCACGCGCACCGCCCGTGATGGCAGCCGCGACAACAATGGCTCGCTGACCTACCAGCGCACCCTGGACGATCACATGCTGCAAAGCGTGTCGGCCACGGCGATTGCCGATACTTACGGCGTCGGGTTGTCCGGTCGCACCAGCTTCCAGACCGATGCGCTGTACGGCGATGCCTTTGCCCAGCGTTCCTCCTTCAACAACAAGATCACCGGTGGCTTGAACCTGAGCAGTACCGTCGCGGTGGGCGGGCAGAAAGTTGCCCTGAGCAGCCAGCCCCAAGGCCACGGCGCCGGGATGATCGTGGATGTGGAGACCGACCTGGACGACATCACCCTGCGCGCCGATGACCTTACCGGCGGCAGCAGCACCCTGCGGCCGGGGCGCAACTTCGTGCCCATCACCGCCTACAAGAACAGCACCCTGAGTTTCGACTTCGAGGGCAACCATCCACCAGCGGCCAACATTCAGCCGGCGCGGTCCAGCTACCACTTGAACAAGGGCGGGGTGGGCTACCGCAAGATCAGCGTGATGAAAACCGTCACGGTGCTCGGTCGCCTGCTGGATGCCCAGGGCCGGCCGCTCAAGGGGCACCACGTGATCAATCACGCCAGTCGCGGGGTCAGCGAGGTCGACGGGTTCTTCTCCATGGAGATGAACGCCAGCTCGCCCACCCTGGAAGTGCGCTACGCCAACCAGTTGCTCTGCCAGTTCCGCCTTGACCCCAGCCAGGCGCGCCAGGAGAGCGATGTGCTGATGATCGGTGATCTGCGCTGTACCCCCGACACCCTGGCTGAGGCCACCCTGGGCACGGCAACAGCGGGTTGAATAGTTCCTGGATAAACGGCCGCGTTTGGCCGCTTGCAAAACATGAGGTTGTGGCATGAAACGTTTTTGGTTGTTATGCGTATGTCTTTTCTCCCTGGGGGCCCAGGCGGGCCCGCAGATCAACGTAGGCGTGGTCTACGACTACCTGGAGGCGGGTAAGAGCACCTATATGAAACGGGTGTTCAATGGCGGCACCTCCACGGCATTCGTCAAGGTCAACATCCTGGAAATGATCTACGACGCCGATGGCTCCTACCGTGAAGTACCGTTGCAGAACCAGCCCGGGGCCGCTGCGCGCGATGGCCTGATGGCCAGCCCGGCGCGGCTGATCGTACCGGCCAACGGCACCCAGGGCACGCGCCTGCTGTTCATGGGCAACCGTGACAAGGAACGCTACTTCCGCGTGCGCTTCGTACCGGTGGTGCCCGAGACCGAAGACGAGTTCGCCGTCACCGAAGAAGAGCGTAAGCAATACAAAGACAGCCTGGCTGCTGGCGTACGCGTGCTGGCCGGTTACGGCACGGTATTTTTCGTACGCCCCAGCAACGTGCGGTTTGACACCCAGGTGCGTGACGAAGGCAAGCGCTACACCTTGGTCAACAAGGGCAACAGTGTCGTGGTGGTCGATGAATTCAAGGACTGCTCGGCGGCCAATACCCTGGAATGCCGGCCGACGGTCAAGCACCACATCATGGCCGGTCGTTCCTATGGATTCGATAAAGAGCCTGGCCGCTCCTACCGCTTCAGCCTGATCGAAGGCAGCGAGAAAAAACCGATGGAGGTCAAGGGGTGATCACACTCTTCAAGACGCTGGCATTCGCCTCGCTCAGTGCTATTTGCGTGTTGCCCTCGGCCCGGGCTGCGGTAGAGCGGGAAACCTTCGAGGTATTCGTGGAGATTCCCACAGCCCAGTTTTATGTGCTGCCGGTGGACCCGATGCTGGTGCATCGCGAGCAGACACTGGACTACAACCCGATATCGGCGCAACTGAGCCCGCTGCGTGCGCAGTTCGATGTCAAAAACATCAGCGGCTCGATTGGCGCGCGGTTGGATGCCGAACCATTTCTGTACAACGGCAAAGACCGTATCGACCTGCGTGTGACTTTCAACCAGCAGGTGCTGGGGCTGGCGTCCACTGAGGTAGTGTCCAGCGCCGACGCCGCGCCGGGCAAGCGGGTGGCCCTGGAAATCGCAGCGATCAAACCGGCGGATGAGTACGCGCCGGGCAACTACTACGGCACGGTGCACATGGTGTTCGATGCCATTGCGCCAGGAGTGAACTGATGGCCTTTTTACGCGCCAGGCACTGGGCCTGCGTCCTTATTCTAATGTGGGTATCGGGTGCGGCCCAGGCCGGCACCGCTGAGGTTCGGGCCAAGTTTCGTCCCGACCCCAGCAACCCTATGGTCAACCGTTTTACCAACGTCACCCCCAGCACCGGGTTCTGCCAGCATTTTGCTTATTATTGTGATCCCAGGGGCTGGTTCAGTTTGAACTTGCCCGTGGGGGTGATAACGGGGGCGCCGGTTGCCGCCAACCATGACGATCCGCGCCAGGGGGTTTACCTGAAGATACCGTCTGAATGGCGAACCGTCTCGGTTAACAACGATAAAGGTGATACCGGCGAACTTGAGGTACGTATCTCGGGAATTGGCGGTTGGGCCCGTCATGGCGGGGACGTCATGCAGATCACCAATGGTGGCGGCTATGAAGCGTTATGGAGCAGTGGTCGCTGGCATAAAGCGCCGGCACCGTGCCTGCCCACGGGGGTGCTCAATGGCACCAGTTACCAGGTTCAATGGCTCTGGCTAGTGCCGGAATACGCCGGAGCCTGCGTCACTCAGGCCTTGTTTAATCTGCCTGTTTTTTATTACGCCAGCCTGTACTTTACCTATGAACTGCGTACCCCCAACCCACTGAGCATGCCAGCGGGAACCTACCATGGGCAGATGCTTTACACTGTGGGCCCTGGCATGGACTTCGACTTTGGCGACATCACCCTGGCCAACGACAATACCTTCCTGGTTAATTTCGAGCTGGATGTCGACCACATCTTCAAAGTCGAAGTGCCTCCCGGCGGCAACCGCGTGCAGTTGGAGCCCCAGGGAGGTTGGCAGGCCTGGCTGCAGAACGGGCGCAAACCGACCCGTCTGTACCGCGACCAAACCGTCAACCTGTGGACCAGTACCCACTTCAAGATGACCCTGGAATGCGGCGTGCCGATGGGCAATACCTGCAGCGTAAGCAATGGTACGCACCAGGTGCCGCTGGACCTTGCGGTCACGTTACCGGCAGGCTTGAGCGACGCTGCCGGGCGCCCGGTCAATCACCTGCCTCTGCGCCTGGACGGCAGCGGCAGCGAACGTTTCCAACCCAATCGTTACATCGACCGCAAACCCAGTACCCTGCACTTTGCAGTCCAGGCCGATGCAGTCGCGCAGATGCTCGAGCAGGGCAGCGGCACCACTTATTCCGGCACGGCCACGGTGGTCTGGGACTCCGAGATCTGAAGCGTGGGCTCAAGCGCCGGCGGGGGCGACTGGCGGTGGACAGCTACTGGTCCGGGGCATGACAACTGATCGGGGTTATCAGACAAAACGCGGGTTAGGTCACAAAGCCTGGGGGCGTGAGGTGAGGCAAGCGTAGTAACTGTCTACGTCGGTAAGGCGCAAGCAAGGAGCTAGCGTGTGCGGCTTTACTCGACGGAGATACCCGGATGACCATGACTGCCAGCGCCCGACGCCAGGCCCATATCGAACAGATCGAAACCTTGTTCAGTGACCCACCGTCATTGCTGGCGGTGGCCCAGGACAGTGCCCAGGCCTATCTGGACCAGCATTTTGCGGCGCGTAATGAGCGCGCCGGAGCGCTGCACCTCGTGACGCCAGAAGCCTCACCCTGCGCGGGGGCTTGGCGTTATGTCTCATTGGCGCAGTTGCTGGTGGAGCGCCTGGCGTCTGCGCGGCCGATGTTGCTGGTAGAAGCGTGCCACCAAGTGGTTCGACGCGTACGCGAAGTGTTTGAGCCGGGTGGGCTGAGCCTCGCCGAGCTGGAGGTATTGATCAATGAGTGCGGCGCCTTGCTGCTGGAGGCTTTTGCCCAGCGGCTGCAGGCGTGGTGGCACGAGGCAATGCCCGTGGACATGGTGCGCTGGGGGTATTTGTCCGATGAATTGCTGGCGTTGTTCTACGACGCACAAACGCCGCCCGGCATGAGCCAGGCGCGCGTTGCGCAGCTGTTTCCCAAGGCGCTGTTGCGCCCGAACCGGCCAGACCGCCAATGGAGCCTGGACAGCCCGACGCTACGGGTGCAGACCGTGCACCTGTCGCAGCAAAACCAGGTGCGCACACTGCCCTGGCTGGTGCTTGATCGAACGTTGCCGCAAGGTGGTTCATGCTTGCTGCTCTATAGTCCGGCGTCGGGGATAACGCCCATCGAACGCATGGACGATATCGGAGTGCTGTTAGTGGGGCAGGTGGACCCGTTGCCGGTCGGGCAGGTTGCGCACTGGTTCGTCCGGCCTGTGGAGGGTGACCCTTTCGATGCCTTGGCGGCCAGCTTCCTGGAGCGTCAATTGCGCGACATCGACCGTATCAACCGCTTGGTGCCGCGTACGCCCTTGGCCTTGCAGCAATTGCTGGACGCTATCATTGACCCCCTCGGCTGGTTTGTCGCGCAACTGAGTCCGTATCAGCAGCGATTGCGCGCCGGCTTGCCGCTGTGGTTGAGCCAGGCCGATGCCACCGACAGCGCGGCCTTTGCACAGTTGCTGCGCGGCTGGGCGCTGACCGGGCACGATGACGGGGCGCAAGACTACCTGGACGGCATCCCGTCCATTGAGCAATTCGCCGATGAGCAATTGCGGGCGTGTTTGAAGCAGCATCCAGGGACGGTCGAACTGAAACCACACGAAATCAGTATCAGGTTTGATCGCGTGATCGCCGCCGCCGTACCGGTGCCGGGTGGTTTCATCGCCGGTGAAGTCGAACCTGTCACAGTGACCCTGGTGCAACTGGCCCTGGAAAATCTCGCCGGGTTTCCCCATACCCCCAAGGCAATCACCCTCAAGGGCGAGAACGCCCCTGCGTGGCTGAATTACCGCCTGCTCGGCACCTGCATCGAACAGGTTGATATCGGGCAGTTCTATCCTCAGTTGCTTAGACGCAAGCTGGTGGACGATGCCACTGAAGCCGCTCGCCGCCAGCGTCTGTTCAGCCGGCAACTGCGTAATCAATTGCCGCTGCTTGCCCTGGAATACAAGGCCAGGGGGCTGCAGGGGCTGACCCGCAGCGGGTTCCTGTGCCTGCAGGCCGCGTTGCAAGCCACCCCGACGGAACGTCTGCTCGACGGAAAAGCCATGGCCCTGTGGCCGCTGGCGTTCCAGGCTGCGCCCGATCAGGCTGCGGATGTGGTTGCCAACCAGTTCATCATCGGGCCACAGGCCGGGCATGATGGGCCGCACCTGTTGTACCGGCCGCTGCTGAGCCCGATGTTGCAGGAGTATGAAAACCTGGCGGCGTTGTTCGAGGCGATCAAGGCTCCGGGCGAGCTGCAAGAGCAGGCACTCATCTGGATGGAGCCCCGGCGCCAGGCGGTGTACGCCAACGGTGGTTTCAGCGAGCCGCATATCCGCCATTTTCTACCGTCGGATGAATTCGCGGTCTATACCAAGCCGGGGCCCGCGCAATTGCACAAGCACGTGGCACCTGGCGACCCGACGCAGCAGGTATTCAAGGCCACTGCCGACGCGCTGGTGGCGTTGGCCGACCGCCAGTCCCAGTCCAATGCCGAGCAGCGTTGGGCCAGTCTGAAGACGATCGGTTGGTTGCTGTTTACCAACCTGCTGCCATTCCTGCGCGGGCCGATGGCACTGGCGGGCTGGATGTTGCAACTGGCAGACAGCGTGCAACATGACCTTGAGAGCGTGCGCAGTACCGACCCGCAGGCGCGAGCAGCTGCAGTCACTGACATGCTCGTAAACCTGGTAGCGGTGCTGGCGCATCAGGCCGCACCCCATGACTTGCAGCGTCACCTGGACCTCGAACACCCGGCGTTCGCGCCATTGGCACGTGCCGAACCTGTGGCTGTCGCGCCAGTGCGGGTTGATGCGCCGGTGGCGTTCAGCGCGCCGCTGGGGTGGGCCAATGCCCGGGATACCTTGACCCCGGCCATGCAGGCGCGGTTGACAGCCTTGAGCCTCATGCTGCCGCCCGCCGCCGAGTCGCTGGACCTTGTCGAGTCCAGCGGCCCCATGCAAGGCCTGGTAAAGGTCTCTTCCGCCACGCCGCCGCAGTGGCGGGCGCGGGTGCGTGGGCATGTCTACCGGGTGCAGATCCAGCAGGGGCGGGTGCGGGTGGTCAGCGCCACCGGTGAGGTCCAGGGGCCATGGCTCAAGCACCTCGGTGAGGGGCGTTGGGACGTCGATCTTGGTCTGCACCTGCGTGGCGGCGCAGCCGACTCGATGCTGCAGGAGGCACGCCAGGCAGCGAGCACACTCAAGGATGCCCTGACTGAAGATTACCAACAGGCACGCCTGGCCCAGGCGCGGGCGCGCCGTGCGATGGCGGTCGCCCGCGTCGTCGTCGAACAGCCCGTGGGCGCGATTGCCGAGCAACGTCGCATCGAAGCCAGCCGGCACTATCAACAGGAGGCTGAAAAAGCGCTGGGTCATGCCCAGCGGGAATTGCAGTGCCTGCGCGCATTGCGTGACCTGGCGCCGCGTCCGCATTATGAGCAAGAACTGTGCGAGGCTCTGGAGTCGGTGATACTGAGCACGCAACTGCTCGGTTCCCTGTCACGCGAGCACATGGTCGTGACCAACGCACAGCTCGATCCGGTGCTCAAGGTACTGGAAGACGAAACCGAGGATGAGGCCCAATCGGACATCAATCGCCAGGCCCATTCAACCCTTGGGCAGGGCCTGCGTGAACTGGCAAGGATTCAGGAAAACGCCATTCGCTGGCGGACCCTGGAGGATCGCTACCTCGACGAACTACGGCAAGTTCCCAAGCAGGGTCGCACCAAGGCCGAGGCGCTCACGGCAGCCTTGCCCGCACGGCCGTCGGTCCAGGATCTGCAGGCCCTGCAATTTACCACCTTGTGGGGCATTGCCATTGATGTGGCGGGGCCACCGCTGGAGGACGGGTTTTTTGACAGCGTGAGTGAAACCATCAATCGAGCCCGCCGGGCTAACCGTTCCATGGCGGACTTGCGTCACCTTCAGGTCACTGACCAGGAACGCATTGATTTGTTGCAGAGCATTGACCGGGTGTACGCGCAAACCGACGATCAAATCGAATTCTGGCGGGCAATGGAGCCGGACAAGTTTAATGTGGAGTACCTGCAACAACTCCAGGCGTTACTGACAGACCTGCATCTGCACATCGAACGTCAGTTGAACGAGCTGCAACAAGGGGAGGTGCCGGCCGCACCCAAGACCAAGCCTGCCCCGCCGGTACC
The DNA here is from genome assembly GCF_024584605.1 of Pseudomonas extremorientalis. Lineage (NCBI taxonomy): Bacteria > Pseudomonadati > Pseudomonadota > Gammaproteobacteria > Pseudomonadales > Pseudomonadaceae > Pseudomonas > Pseudomonas extremorientalis. Next base: position 1,318,899 of record NZ_CP089519.1, read on the forward strand.
TGGGGCGCGGCGCAAGAAAATCATCCGCACGCGAAATCGCGACCTGTATGTGGCGCAACTGAGTGAAGCGCCAGGGCTGCCGGGCGGCGAAACCGCCGAGCTGCAGGACCCCTCGGGTGCGGTCATCGCAGCGTTCACCGAAGCCGAGGATGGGGTGTGGGATGCCCAGCCACCCCCCTCGCGGCGGCGCCCCAATCGTGAACTGAGCAGCCTGATGGAGAAGGGCGCAGACTTGCTGGCCAATGACGAAAAAGCCATCCGGAACGTGGAGAAGATGATCGAATCCGTCAATGAACCGGCGAGCCTGCAGCACCTGCTCGAGTCACAGGCTATCAGTCGGCGATGGGTGGCCGAGGACATCCGCAAGAAATTGAGCATGCTTGACACCGCACGGTTAGCGGTGGTGCAACAGGCTAAAGCCGAGGCCATGGTCAGCCGTTTACGTGCCGCAGTGGCGAGCCTGGAGGCGGCCGGCCTGGACGCACGGATACGCGCAAGCAAGCTGCGGCCGATCACCCCGGACACGCTGGAGTTCCTGTATAGCCACCGCGAAGTGCAGATTACCCGTCGCGGTGAGCGGGTGAAGCTCAAGAAGCACAAAAACGATTACCTGCAGGTGTACAAGGTTGCCGATGTCGCCACCGGCCGGGCGCTGTGCTTTGCCCATTTCCACTACAAGACGCAGACGCGGCAGAATGAGGCTTACGAGGCCGCTCACCTCAAGCAACCCGGGCAGGAATACCTGGGCCGCGAGGACCAGGCTGAGGTCGAAGCCGCGATGTTTGCGCGTATTCGCCGTGGGCAGACCGGCAAGTTCGAGCCCATCCCTGAGATTGAGCGCGGGAAGCTCTCGCTGGGCATGGCACGCCGGCTGTTTTTCAGCCTCGACTGAGTTCAGTGGTTGCCCGGCACAGGGTCTGGCTGCCGGGTTGCCAGGGCGGCACCAGCACCGTGCCCATACATCGGTCAGGCAATTGGAAATCCCTTCTTTTACGGCCTGGACAGGCCAGTACTCATGAAGGCAGCGTCACGGTGATCTGGGATTCAGAGGTTTAGCCACAATCTGCAGGAGCGAGCCCGGCTCCTGCAGTGGCAGCCGAGTGCGATTCAGGTGGGGGGTAAGGACGGACCGGGTTTCGTCAAGTCAAGGGGGAACTCAAGGCCTAGTCGGTTGACACGCTCCGCGACTGTTCCAATATTCGTGTTGAAGGTGCCGTCGGCGTTCACGTATTGCGTCCAGGATGGCGGGTGAATGCCACGATCGATGGCGAATTTCCAGACTGCGTCTGCGTTCTGGTTTACCGGTTTAAGGGCCAACTGATACCAGTCTTGAAAATGCTGGTCGGTGATCCGGGTGAAATAACCGCCGGATAGGCTCGTCAGTCTTGCCTTGCGGGCCTCGCCAACTTTGTTCAGCTTGCCCCAGGCGACGAACTCGCTCCAACGATCTGGGTGAATGCCATGTGTTTTTATAAATGCATCCGCCGCTTCTTTGGTCGTCTGCTCCATGTTTACCCATTTCATGAACAGATTGTCTGACAGATGTGTAGTGCCCTCAGGGTTGAGTCGTGCCAAGCCTCGTTTAGTTATTTCGCCGCCTGACCTGACGAATTTGTTCCATGTTTTCAACGGGATATTGCGACTTGTGAAAAAAACAGCCGGGTTCAGAGCGGCCTGTGGGGTGGAGGACGCCGCATCGGCTTTGACGTATGCGTCCCATTCCCTGAGTGCTTGGGCGACCTGACTGTCGGTTTTTGGCCCGGCGCCGGGCAGGCGTTGCCAGGTGTCCAGCTCCCAGAATTTGTTCGGCAGGCGCCGCAACCGAAACGGGGTCACGCCTCCAGCGGGTGTGAGTACCGGCGCGACCAAGCCATTGCTGTCATAGAGGTTGAACGCATTCTGAATACGGAACACCTGCTCTTTGCCCTTTGCGCCGACGCTGCGTACCAGGTAGGTACTGGGCGAACCGGGGACGCGATAGATGCCTGTGCCTTCGGCCAGTTCTGCACCGGCCGGGATGCCGCCTTTCACCACCAGGCGGGCGCTTTCTTGCAGAAAGTCGTTCTGGTATTTCAGCAGGTCCGGACGCAGTGTGTTTCTCCCTGGCCGCAGTAGCATGGACAGCGGCTTGATGCCCAGGCCTGTTGTTCGCGTTACCCCGGCAACCGTAGTGGTGACTCTTGCGACTTCAAACAGCGTTTGCGCACGTGACCCGCGACGCACGACGAGCCCCGCCACGGTTTGTCCAAGGCTGCGCAGGGTATGGACCGTCGTGCGCCCCACCCGACCGACAAACCTGGCGGCCGAAGAGGCCAACTGGCCGCTCCAGGGGAAACCGCCCAGCACGCTCAGCGCTACGTCCACGCCGAACAGTACCTTGTTGAGGGTCGACTGGGCCTCCAATTCTTCGTTGGTCAAGCTTTCAGTGTCGGCTTTGTCCAGCAGGTACAGGTAGTTCTGCCGGTACAGCCCGACCAATACATCGCCTCGATGCGCGGCCAGACGATGATTGAGCAAGCGTGTATCGGCGGGCAGGCGTGCGCGAAGATAATCCAGCCAGGCCGGCCCTCGCATCAGTTGTACCAGCTCGGCCTCGTCGGCGAGTTCCCTGAGTTCCACACCGTCGGGTGCATTCGGGGTATACAGCACCCGCATGTCATCGGCGTCAGTGGAGAGAATCAGCACGCCATTCACGGTCTGCCCGCCTAATCCTTCGGGCGCGTTACTGGCCGGGTTGAACATCAGCGCGTTGGCGATCACTGCCTGCCCGTCGACCCGTGGCCGTGTCGCGGGGGATGGCGAGGCGAGCACCGCCTCCACCCAAGCGGCCGCTTTCTTTTGCCCGGAGTCACCGGGCATTTGGCTGCGGTAGATATCAGGATTCAACCGGGCCGCAAGGGCCGCGTAGTCCAGGACAGCTGCCTGGCATGCGATCCAGGCTTGTTTCAAGGCCTGGGCCTCGGCTGCCGTAGCCTGAGGGGCGAGGTATTTTTCGAGCACGTTTTGTTCGTACTGCTGGCCAACATCCAGGTCCTTGAGCCACTGCTCAAGACGTTCTTTCTCCAAGGTGATGATGGTCCCCTTGGCATCGCGCACCCATTCTCCCTGGGCGGTGGTCAGTTCGGCATTCAACAGCTCGCCTTCTTTCCAGTTGAAGCCCATTTGCTACGGTTTGGTGTTTTTCAACAGCAGGTTGGTCAGGCTCATCTTGCTGCTCTTGACCTCTTCATGCACAGACCCAAAGCCGGCACCGGATGAAATCCTTATTCGGGTAGTACGGACGACTGTTATTTTGTCCGGGTCGATGCCCTGCGCGGGATAGCCCTGGCCTTTTTCGACCAGCAAGGCGCGAATTTTTGGCAGTACCTGTTGCTTGGCATACTCGGCCAATGTGGGGATCAGCGCTTGCCATTGTTTGGCCAGTTCATCCTGTTTGGCCAGGGTGGTGTCGGCTTGATCTTGCAGAGCCTTCTGGTCCGCCGCGCTCAAGCGCTTTTCCCAGTCCGGCCGCCAGTGTTCTATCAGCAGCCGGTTGCGCGCCAGGAACGGTCCGGCCATATCCACCAGTTCCGCCAGCTCCACGCGGCCATTTTTTTCGCTGTCCGAGCCATTCTCAGTCAGGCCCAGAATGGTTTCGATGTCAGAGAGCTGTTTGTCGAGCAAGGCCTGGATGCTGTCTGCCACAAAATCGTCTGCGATCGGCGCGAATATGCGACTCAAGTCATCGCCCCACAATCCGGTTTTTCCATGCTGACCCAACAGCGGTAGGCCGCTGGTAAACAATCTGCCGGCGTCTTCGCCGGCATTGATGCGGGCTTTGAGTGTGTCATGCAGAGCTTGCAGGGATGCACACTCTTCAAAGCCCATGTTCGGGGTATATAACACTACCGCGCCAACGCCCGCTGTTTGGGTACTCAGGTTTTTGTGCCCTTGGGGCCAATGAGGAGTGACCGGGCTGGAACCGTCATTGAAGGTCAGGACGAAGCTGCCGGCCATGCGCGCCACTTCGTTGCGGACGGTGACTACGGTCAATTGATAGACGCCGGGACGGTTGCCATGACTGAAGCTCGCTTCGCGCCGCGCCTGAGTCGGGTAGCGCAGCACACGGTCAATCAGCAATTTGGCCTGCGGGCTCAGGGTATTGTCGGCCACGCGCAGGCGTGCCTGTACCTCCAGGATTTGGCGCTGGATATCAATCAGCCGGACCTGTGGGCAGACCAGCTCGGGTGCTATTGGCGTACGCCAGTAAGTGGTGACCCGTTCGGCCAATCGTGTTTTCAGCTTGTGAGCCAGGTCCGACAGTGTGCCGGTCTGGTTCAGTTGGTCGGTTTCGCTGAACGCGGTCGCGCTGCGAAAGACACTTTCGGCGAAGGTCTCGACCAGGTTGGCGTCATCTTCTTGAGTGGCGTGATCCTCATCCGTTTCCACTGCAGTGTTGTCCCAAAGCAATAAGGCACACACCGCCTCGAGTAATGGGCGGGAAGATTCAAAATGGCGTGCGCCCTTGCTGTCGATGCGGTAGCGGTTGACATACAGGCTGTCCAGCCCTGTATCGTCAGGCAATTGTGCAAAGGTCTCCTTGAGCAGTGACGTCAGCACAGTGCCCAGCGAGGGATGTTTGTGCTTTTCCAGGACCTGGTCCAGCTGTTGGTTGAGCGAGTTCCACTGCTGTATCAGACGCGTTTGTTGCGCAGTGTCGGGCAGGGTGAGCGGGACGGGAGATGCCTGTGTCAAGTCAGGCTGCACAGGCAGGCGGGCGATCAAGCCCGGGTTGCCCTTGAGCGGCAGTGCCAGCGTGGCGCGTACGCTGGCTGCCAGGGTCTCGAACGTGGTGTGGGACATATCGAAGGCCCGGTCGATATCGGCCTCTTGCTGGATGCGCCGAGCGTGCAGACACGCACTGAATACCTGCCCGGTGATCGGCGCATAGGTCAATTTCTGCTCATTGCGTAACACGTTCCTGGCGCGGGCGTGTTCCTTGGCGGCAATGTTGGCGAACAGCAGGTCTCTTTCGGCGCTTCTCACCAGGCGTAGACGCAAGGCATTTTCCATGGACGAGAAATTCTCGAAAAATTCACCCCCCCATTGTGGGGTATACAGGACGGTCGGTCTGGCCCCATGCAGTTGCTCGGTGAGCACGAAGCAGCCGTTGAGCGTCGTGGTCCAGTCAGGCGGGCTCGTAGCGTTCAGCGCAATACTGAGTGTGAGCGGCGGTGTGGCGTTGTTCTTGGTTTCATGGAGTACGCGGTTTTCGATCAATTGCCGGCCTTCGATCAGCACCTGCAGGTGTGACTTGGCTGTGGCCACAGCCGCTTGAACCTGAGTATCTTCAGGCGTTTTCTTCAGATTCTGCTCGGCCTTTTCGACCTGTTGCCATGCATCATGCAGCTTCAGGTCCGCCTCCAGCGTAAATACCTCACGCTGCTTTTGACTCACGGCCGCCAGGACGCTCAGGGCACCGGTGCTTGCGTGGGGCGACGACCAGAACGTCTTGAGTGTGTTCACGTAGAGCGTCTGGCTGTTGAGTTGCAGGTCGCTGATCAACTGACTGACTGCCGAGATTTCCAACGCGGCCAGTTCGGTGTCGCGTCCGGTGCCATGGGCAGTTGGATAGAACCCGGCGGCTTGACTGACGCTACCGGTTTGCGGCTCTTTGGCCAGCTCGGTCGGCAGGTTTTGGGTGGCAATCGTTTCTTGCAGCAGCTGTGTCAGGTTACGTGTCCGGGTAATGCGAGGTGCGCTGCCTTGCTCTGTCTGCGAGGGAATCTCGTACTCGTTGAGATAAACCGTATCGGGATTCGGCGGGTTGGCGGGTGCCAGTTTCGCTAATCCCTGGCGCAGTTCGGTGGCCATGACGGTCGCCAAGTCCGGCTGGGCGTCCAGCAGGTGCTCGATGGCGGTGATACGGATAGGCAAGCGGCGTAGCAGGTCCTCGGTAGAGGTCTGGGGTTGTGTAGGCATAGCCTGGGTGTCCTGTAGCGATAAGGTTATCCATACAGAGCAGGTCTCTGCATGCGAATGCCCACACTATTGGCCGCCGAGGGAATGACGGGCCTACATAACCACTACATGTCTGTTTCGCCCAGGCATGTCGCGCGGTGGCCTTTGAATCAGTGAGTAGCGGCCAGGCACATGGTGGGACTCCCCGGTTGTAATAACGGATTGAGCAGCGGTGCCATGCCTTTGAGCACCTGCACCGGCAGCGCCGACGTGAACGTGAACTGTTGAGCGGAGGCGCCCGGCACAAAGGCGGTCAGGGTGCCGAAATGATGTTCGCCGATGTAGAACACAAAGGTGGCCGTGCGGTTGATCGACTTGGAACTGAGGATCCGCCCGCCAGCACCGATGGTTTCGATGCGATTGTCGCCGGTGCCGGTCTTGCCGCCCATGGCCAGTGGCGTGCCGTCGGCTAGCTTGAAACTGCCGGCCACGCGTTTGGCGGTGCCGGCATCCACCACCTGGGACAAGGCGCCGCGCAGGGCTCTGGCGACCTCGACCGGGATCACCTGCTTGCCCGGCGCCGGGTCGTTGACGACGCGTGTTTCGTAAGGCGTGCCGGCGGCAAACAACAGGCTGTCGATACGCAGCACCCTGGGGCGCACACCATCGTTGAGGATAATCCCCATCAGCTCCGCCAAGGCTGCCGGGCGATCGCCAGAGCTGCCGATCGCCGTCGCCAGGGATGGCACCAGGTGATCGAAGGGGTAGCCCACGGCCTGCCAGCGCTGATGAATGTCGAGGAAGGCCTCGATCTCCAACATGGTGCGGATGCGACTGTCCCGCGCACTCTGGTGGCGGCTCTTGAACAACCAGCTGTACACCTCCTGGCGTTCGAACTGACTGGCCTTGACCACCTCGCTGAACGTCGCCTCGGGATGGTTGAGCAAGTAGCCGAGCAACCACAGGTCCAGCGGGTGCACCTTGGCGATGTAGCCTTGGTCGGGCAGGTCGTAGGTGCCGGGGCCGTAGTCCTTGTAGAGTTTTTGCAGGCGTTCGTCGGTGAGTTTTTCGTGGGTCTTGATGCCGGCCAGGTGTGAGCGCACGAACAGGTTGAAGCTCACCTGGCTGGCGTCGGGCAACAGGTAGCGGTGCACGGCGGCCAGGCGGATCGGCGTGGGGCGCAGGCTGTCGAGGAAGGTGTCGAGGCGTGCCTGGGTATCTTTCTTCTGGTACTTCTTCCAGAACTTGCGCAGGAAGGTGGTGCCTTCGCGGTCAGCAAAACCGGCGAGGTATTCCTGGCGGCGCGGGTCGCTGTCGTCTTTGAGCAACTCGGCGCTGTTGTTCTCGCCCGAATAGGTGACATAGCGCACCACGTCGCGCATCAGCCGAATAAATGGCAGGTTGATCGATTCGCGCAAGGCGTCGCGCAGGGTCGGGCTGCGGCCGTTGTCCTGGCTGCGAAAGTTATGGAAGCTGTGCAAGCCGCCGCCGGTGAAGAAGCGCTCGCCGGGGTTGGCCGAGTAGGTGCGGTCCAGCGCCGCGTCGAGCATGACGGCCAGGGATTTGTCCGGGGCCTGGATCAGGTAGTCGAGGGCCCAGCGGCTCAGGCGGTCCTGGTCGTCGACGGCGACTTTTTTCAGCGCGGCGGGCGCTTGCGCGGCGTACTTGGCGTGTAGCTCGGCGATGATTTGCAGGTAAGTGGTGAGCACCCGCAGCTTGGCGGTGGAGCCCAGCTCCAGCTTGCTGCCGTCGTTGATGTCGAAGGGCTGGTCGGTGTTGTCGGTCTGTACCCGCACCCGCGAACCGTCCGGGGTCAGTTCGAACAGGGTGAAACTGTAGCGCACCTGGGCGGTACTGGCGGGAGTGAGCAGGCGCTCGCCGATCAGGCCGATCTGGCGTGCATACTCGGGGTCGGCGAGTTGCTTGAGGTAGTCACTGACTTGGCCCTGCAACTGCGCTTGCAGGGTCGTGGTGGCGGACAGGTCCAGGCGGTCGAGGTCGTACAGCGGCCGGTCCAGTAATGCGGCCAAACGGCTGCGGGCCACACTGATGCCTTTATTGGTTTCTATCGGTTGAAGCGTGGGTTGTTGTGCCCAGTCGCGGTAAGTGACCTTGCTCGCCAGGGCGACCTTCAGCAAGTCAGGTCCGATTACGCCATTCTGGGCCAGTAGGCGTAAATGGCTGTCGGTCAGGTCGGCAAGTTCGTCCCGCCCTTTGGCGAGGTAATGGGAAGGACGACGCTGCGCGATGATCAACGACAGCACCTGACGCAACGCCAGGCCTTGCTGCGCATTCACTGGGCCGCGCAATGCCTGGTTGACCTGGTTGAAGTCGGCGCCGTACCACACCCGCAATCCCTCGGCCATGCCGTGCACTTCACCGTGCCCCGGCACCGCCGACAGCGGCACGCTGTTGAGGTAGTCGCGCACAATATCCTGCCGCGCCGGCAAGGTCTCTGGCCCATCATGGTAAGCGCGCACGGCGGCGGAAAACATCTGTCGCAGCTTTTCCCCACCCGATACGGTCAGCCCGTCTGGCGAATGGCGATATTTCTCCAATTGGGTGGCGAGGGTACTGCCGCCGGCACTCTGGCCCGGCAGGTGCAGCAGCCGGGCGACTTGCGACCAGGCTGCCTTGGCGAAGCGTGGCCAGTCCACGGCGGGGTTGGCCTGGGGTTGCGCGGGGTCGAGCAGGTCGCGGTTTTCGATGAACAGCAGGCTGTTCACGACCAGTGAGGGGATAGCCGTGAAGCTTGAGTACAACTGTTGCGGGTAGTCGTACCGATACAGCGGCACGGCGCGACAATCGGTGATGGAAAGTCCCGCCTGGATTTTTTCCGTGTAGGGCACGAACAGCCCTTTGGCGCTGTAGTCCATCAACGCGGGGGAAAACCGCGCCTGGGCTTCGATCACGTAGCCGCGCTTGAGCAAGCGCGGCAGGAATGTATCGAGGTCGCTGTATCCCAGGCGACGATCGAATGGGCCAGCGCCGGGGTAAACGATCGCATCGCTGGGGCCGGGCCTGACGTCATAAGTCAGGTCGCGGGCCAGCCGGCTGAGTGCCTCGGCCTGCAGGTGCGAGGTGCGCATCTCCCTGGCGGCGGCAAAGCCCAGGGCGATCAGCGCCATCAGCACGATCAACCAGAACAGGCGACGCCCATGGCGCGGCCGGGGTTTACTTTCGGGTAAAGGCGCTGGGTCCGAACTGCCTTGTGGTTTCGCAGCCTTGGTCGATTCGGTTTGCCACAGTGCGCCCATAGTCGATTGATCCATTCACGCAGATTGATCGGACTTGCTTGAAGCGTAGTCGCTGGGCGCTGCTTGTGAGGGAAATGTGTTTTTCGAGTCAGAACCTTCCGATGGTTGTGGGGGCGGGCCTGCCGCGACGTTTTGCCGCTCAATGTAGGTCAGATGCTCCTGTTAAATTGCAAGATATCGAGCACTTCCACTAAATTGCCTCGCTTTTATAGTGAAAGACCCTGCTCCGGGCTTTTTATACTGCACGCCCCGCTGATCTTGCCTGGCAAGAAGGGCCCGTCCATGAGGCGGCCCCGGTCTCGGCAAGGGTGCCGGCTTACCGGCCCGCGCCCTGGAGACTCGACGGACAATCCAATAACAAAATGAGGTTGTACCCTATGCCAGTCGGCAACCCACTGCCCCATGGCGAGACCGCTCAAGGCGGCCCGCTCAAACGCGAACTCGGTGAACGGCATATCCGCCTGATGGCGCTGGGCGCCTGCATCGGCGTCGGCCTGTTCCTCGGCTCGGCCAAGGCCATCGAAATGGCCGGCCCGGCGATCATGCTGTCGTACATCATCGGTGGCCTGGCGATCCTGGTGATCATGCGCGCCCTCGGCGAAATGGCCGTGCACAACCCGGTAGCCGGCTCCTTCAGCCGCTATGCCCAAGACTACCTCGGCCCGCTGGCGGGCTTTCTCACCGGTTGGAACTACTGGTTCCTGTGGCTGGTAACCTGCGTGGCGGAGATCACCGCCGTGGCGGTGTACATGGGCGTCTGGTTCCCGGATACGCCGCGCTGGATCTGGGCCCTGGCGGCGTTGATCAGCATGGGCACCATCAACCTGATCGCGGTCAAGGCGTTTGGTGAGTTCGAATTCTGGTTCGCCCTGATCAAGATCGTCACCATCATTGCCATGGTCATCGGCGGCGTCGGCATCATCGCCTTCGGCTTCGGCAATGACGGCGTGGCCCTGGGGATTTCCAACCTGTGGGCCCACGGCGGCTTCATGCCCAATGGCGTGCAGGGCGTGTTGATGTCATTGCAGATGGTGATGTTTGCCTACCTGGGCGTCGAGATGATCGGCCTCACCGCCGGTGAAGCGAAGAACCCGCAAAAGACCATTCCCAGCGCCATCGGCTCAGTGTTCTGGCGCATCCTGTTGTTCTACGTGGGCGCATTGTTTGTGATCCTGTCGATCTATCCGTGGAACGAGATCGGCACCCAGGGCAGCCCGTTCGTGATGACCTTCGAACGGCTCGGTATCAAGACCGCCGCGGGCATCATCAACTTCGTGGTGATCACCGCCGCGCTGTCGTCTTGCAACGGCGGCATCTTCAGCACAGGGCGCATGCTCTACAGCCTGGCGCAGAACGGCCAGGCGCCGGCCACGTTCGGCCAGACCTCCAGCAACGGCGTGCCGCGCAAGGCGTTGCTGCTGTCGATCTTTGCCTTGCTGCTAGGCGTGTTGCTCAACTACCTGGTGCCGGAAAAAGTCTTTGTGTGGGTCACCTCCATCGCCACCTTCGGTGCGATCTGGACCTGGCTGATGATCCTGCTGGCCCAGCTCAAGTTCCGCAAAGGCCTGAGCCCCGCCGAACGGGCAGGGCTCAAATACCGCATGTGGCTGTACCCGGTCAGTTCCTACCTGGCCCTGGCGTTCCTGGTGCTGGTGGTGGGCCTGATGGCGTACTTCCCGGACACCCGCGTGGCGCTGTATGTGGGGCCGGCGTTCCTGGTGCTGCTGACCGTGTTGTTCTACGTGTTCAAGCTGCAACCGCTGGACACCGCACAGGGTGCCACGCGTTCGGCGTGACGCTCAATGGGCCCGCTGCGCCAGTTGAGCCGCTTCGGTCAACTGGCGTATCAGGCGATTACGTTCGGCGATCTGCAACTCCACCAGCGATTGCCGACGTTCCAGGTAGGCTTCCGAGCGTCTGTCCGGGATCTCCAGGTTCAGGCTGTTCAATTGGTGACTCACTACGTTCTCAATGGTCGAGAAGGGCTCCGGGTAACTGCGGGCCAGGTACTCGATCCAGAACTCCTCCATCAGTAGTGCGTTCTGCGCCGCCTGGGTCTTGCTCAAGTCTTCCAGGTGGCGGCGGGCGGCGGCGATGTCGCTTTCATCAACCCAGTCCTCGACGGCATACAGCATTTCTTCGCGTTGGATCGGCAGTTCGAATTGCGGCAGAAAACGCAGCCGGTAATACAGCTTGATTTCCGCATCGTCCGGCTCCACCCCGGCGTCACGCAGTCCCTGGATGTGGCTATCGGCCAATTGGTCCACCTGGCGCAGGTAGAACAGGCTTTTGGCAAGCGCCAGCAGATCCCGGTCGGCCTGGTTGCTGCCGGCCTGGGACCGGGCCTGGTGGACCTTGTGCTGAATCTCCATATCGATGAAGGCGAGGATGGCGCCATCGCCGCACGTACCGGCGACATAGGTATTCAGGAAAATTCGCTCGCGCAGCTCAGTTGATTGGCCCATGGCCTCGAGCAGGTGCCAGACCCTGGTGGTCAGGACTTGCTGGCTGGCCGGACTGTGGGTGTAGGCATAGGATTGGACCAGGTCGCGCAGTACCCGGAACGCGTCATCCGACCTCGCCCCCTCGTGGTGTTGCAATTGCTCCCATAACTGTTGCCGTGCACTGTGCTGTGCGACAGGAACACCGGCCAGCCAGCGGCTGAATTCCCTGGACATGGCCTGTTGGTGCAAGATCCCCGGCAATGCGCCACCGATGACGATGCCGGTGCGATGACGGTATTCGCGAATCCTGGCCAGGGTAGCTTCGCTCAACGGGTTGTCATGCAGGATGGTGTTGCGGTTGGTCGGCCCCATGCGCACGTCGGAAAGCACTGCGTCAGGTACCGTGGTCAAGCGGTTTTCCTGCAACAACAGGGTGCGCAGGCTGCTGCGGGTGTCGGCGCCGATGGGCCACTGATCAATGTTGGTCTGACGCAACGAGAGCACGCGCAGGCGGGCCATTCGGGAGACATCCGGGGTCAGGCCCAGGGGGTTGCCATCCAGGTGGAGCTCGGCCAGTCGCGTCATACCGGCCAGTCGCTGGCGGGATTCGGCCGTCAGCACGATAGTGTTGTCGCTCAGGTCAAGGTTCTCAAGCTGGGTCATCTGCGTCAGGCTGGCGGGCAGCTCATTGAGCATGCAGTCGATTTTCAGATGGGTCAGGCCGGTGAATTTGCCGAGGAAGGCGTTGCCGGTCTGCGGGAAGGCGTCGCCGTCGATGCGCAGGTATTCAATGTGCTCGAAGCTACGGTTGCTCAAGATGAAATCAGCGTCGGGCAAGCTGTTGCCGTCCAGGCGCAGCACCAGTTGGTGAGTGTCGAACAGTCCCGTATCGCCGTCATAGGCTGCGCGTGTTTCCTGGCGCCAGGCCCGCAGGATGCGGTCGGCCAATTGCCTGCGCACGCCGTAGTTCCAACCGACCGGATCGGTGTTCGGATCATCGACGGCCTGGGGGGTATCGATCCAGCGCTGCAATTCGAACTGCAGGGCTTGATACTCGGCTTTGCGGCGTTGCAGTTCGATCAGGGCGGCGGGTTCGCTCATGCCCAGGCCGTTGATCAACTCTTGCGCCCTGGCGTGGCTGAAACTGGGGTAAAGCTCGCGGACTTTACTGACCAGGTTCACCGGCCGGTCCCCGCCGAATGGCCATAGCCCTCTCAATGAGAACGGATAGGCGATGAACGAGCTGTCCACCTGCATCGGCGGTTGCAGCCACGGCGGTATATGCCGTAGGCCGAGCAGGCCCTTGATTGCAATGCGCTGGTTCAACGCCAGCTCGGCAATTGCGTGTCGCAGGGGGGACAGGTCAACGCTGTCGGCGATGCCCAGGGTCCGGCACTCGGTTTCCGACAGCAACAGGGCGATGGCGCTCAACAGGTCGCTGCCGACCTCGGCGGGGTCGCTGAGCAAGCGGCCTTGTTTGTCATAGGCATGGAATCCGCCGTTGAATCGCGCCAGGGTGCGTCGGTCGATACCGGTGAGGTGACCGGCGCTCTCCAGCAGACGGCCCCTGGCGTTGCCGTCGTGGATGTCCAGGCGTAATTGCCGGGGCCAGCCGGGCAGCTCCTTGAGCAGATGCAAAATGATCCTTTCGCTGTCGGGGTTGGCCAGGGTCCTGAGGTAAAGGCCTTCGTAGGCGCGGTTCAGGCGCATATCGTCGGCGGTGAGCCGGGCCTGTTCGACCAGGCGCAGGCCGACCTGACTATGGTCCTGCAGTTGCTTGAGTTCCTGCGGCGTGGCCTGGTCGAGGATGGCCCTGACCGCGCTACGGGGCAGTTGCGGGAAATTGGATTTCAAGCGCTGTTCCAGCCGGTTGCCGCCCTGCTCGCTCTGGGCGTACAGGTTGTCGAACAGTTGCGCACGTTCGCGGTAGGCATATTCGGCGATGGTCTTGGCCAGTTTGAACAGGCGTTCTTCCTGGGTGGCCGGGAGTTCGCCGAGCAAGGCGCGAGTCAAGGCGTCGTTCTGCACCAGCTTTTTCAACGGTTCGCGACTGCGGCTTTCGGCCTCCGTGAGGCGTATTTTCTCGGTGGTGGGGTGATAGCGGTATTGGCTGATCACGCGGCCGTTGTCGTCGACAACCTCCAGGCTGTGGCTGTCCGGCCAGGTAGGCAAGTGGCTGGCGAGCTGCAGTTGCAAGGACGGTCGCGCATTCTGTTGGGCAGAATAGGTGGTCATCGCCTGGATAAAGTGAAGAATGTCGCGCTCGATGCGAAAGCGTTTGCAGGTGTCTTCCAGCAAAGGTGGTGGTGGCAGTTGAGCGCTGTGCACCTCGCGCAGGGCCCGAGCCGGCGTATCGGTGATTTTCAGGATGCGCGCGGCGGTGGTTTCGTCCACGTTGTAGTCCTGGGCACCCAGGCGGTAGAGCAGGCGATGATCGCTCCAGATCATCGGGTTCTCGGTGGACAAGCGCCATGCGCCCCGACGGTTGTGTTCCAGAGTGGGCGTGTCGACGCCGATTTTTTCCGGGTGCTTGAGCCGCCACTTGCGCAGGCTGTTGTCATAGACAACCGGATACAACGAGCCATAGAGCGGCAGCAGGGTTTGCCCGTCCAGGTCATACAAGCCATTGGCGCCCGCTTGCAAGTGTGCCGGCAGCACCACGTTCTGCTCGTACTGGTGCAACGAAAGGTCCAGCAGACTGACATAGCCGCTAGGGCCGCGCTGGGCGCTCATCAGGTCACCCAGGGTGGTGCGCAACCCCTGGGCATCGGAAGCGGATTGCATACCCAGTTTCAAGCGTTCGTGGGGTTGCAGCACCGAGCCGATGGCCAGGTAGAAACTGTCGACAGCCGGTGATACCGGGATCGGCCCGCCGTTACGCATGTCGTAGGCTTCGTAGCGACCTTCGCCGTAGAACAGCAATTCCACCGTGGTGTCGTCGGGTCCGCTGGATTCGTAACGTTGCCTGGGATCGCCGCTGCTCATATCGGTGACCACGAAATGTCGTCCCAGGGCGTCGCGTAGCAGGCTGACAGCGAACTCCCGCGCCCATCGATCGGTGTCCGGATTGGATGCGCGGCGGTGGTAAAGGCCGTCGATGGCCACATCGATGCGCAGCGCGGTCCGGTGATGCTCCAGGTGCTCGTGCAGCGCCTGCGGCAATTTGCCGGTCTGAAGCAAGCGCGCCTGCTCAGGCTCACTCAAGGGCATGTCGTTGAGCAGTTGCGCCAGGTTTGCCGGGGTCAACGGTGCGAATCGCTCGCGCAGTGTCTTCAGCACAGGCGTGACCTCCACCAAAGGAGGCGCGACCTTCAGTGGCGTAAAGAGGCGTGCGGGATCACTGGCCGGTACTTCATGCCGGGCCTGGCCGGCGTAGCGGTACAGCGCGCTGAACAGCGCCAACCGCCGGGCCTGGGCCAGCTCGCTGATTTGCAGGCGCACGCGGGCGATGCGTTGCGCCGTGGTCAAGTGCGGGCTGCCTTCTTTGCCCAGTACCGAACCGGAAGGCTGTTGCTCAAGGATCAGCTCGAACAACGGCTCCTGGGAGACGACGGTGGTGTCCGGACCGTCCAGGGCGATATAGGTGCCATCGTCGCGGCGCTTGAGCTTGATAACGGTGCCCGTGGCCGGTGGGGTATCGGCGGCGGCATAGGTTTCGATGAGCGTGCCTTGGGCGTCATGCACCCGGAGGGACGCATCTGCTGGCCAGCCGGGCACGTGAGGCAACAGGCACAGCACCGCCCCATCGGCATGGGGCGGCAGGTGGCCGCGGCGGTGAAAGTCGCTGATCAACTGGTCTATGAGCCGGTCAACCTGCAGGCGCCTGACGCCTTCGGTCAGGTTGACGGGGGCAGGCGCGCCGGCCCAGACGTTGTCCAGGGTGGCGCGGCTGGGGGAGATGCTGCGCAGCATGCGTTCCATGTCGAGCCTGGGCACCGGGCTTGAGCCATTGGGCAGCATGCGCTCGAGCAGTTGCACGTCGGACAGGTCATGGGCGTTTCTCAAGTCCAGGGTCCAGGCTTGCAAGGCGGGGTCGAACACGATCGGCGGCGCCGCATCGCTGCCGTTGTCCTGCTTGAGCACGAACCTGAGAGTCTTGGCGTCATGGCTGATTTCCACGACGCGTCGCTCTTCACCGTACTTCAACCAGGCGTACTGCTGCCCGTTGATCTGGTACACGCCCTGGGCATTGGGCGTCTGACCATTGAGCAGGTTCTGATCGAGAATGGCGTAGGGGCCTATGTCCGGTTTCCAGAGCACCCCGGTGTCGTCGTTGCGCATCAGCTTTTGCGGGTTGCCCAGGCGTTGCAGCAAACCTTGGATGCGTAGCCGATGCACCCGCCCGGCGGTGGTGATCAACAGACCGTTGATCGCCAGGTCCATCACGTCCGCCAATGCGGCGGCAAAGTCCATGGCCTGGCCCTTCGCGGCTTCATTGATACCCACGATCGTGCTGTAGGTGAGGCTGCCGAATACCACCACCTGCATCACCCGGTTCAGGCCGGTGACGCCGCCGGGCATGGGCGTCAGCAGCAATTGCAGGATTTCGTCGGCGATGGCGGCAGCGCCGTCCATGACGGCCTGCAAGTCGCGGGTCGAGCGGCTGGTGGCCAGGGTGGAAAGATTGGCCTGGTAGTGTTGGACGTGACGGTAAGTGAGGGCTTGCACCAGGGTTTCGGGACGCCCGTGCCTGGGGTCTGGGCTGAAGCGCAGGCTGTCCAGGGTCTTGGCCGGGAACAGGCGATGGAACGTGTCGTACAGGAAGCCGGCGAGGGCGCTGAGGTGCTCCGGGCGTCGCTCCTGCTGGTCGAGGCGCTTGAACGCCGTCATTTCGGTCACGGGCAGTTGTCGTGCAAACCAGCCCAGGTCATGTCGGCGGTGGCTGTCCTTGAGTTGCTGCATGAAGTGCGCGTGGGCCGCGTTGCTGTCGACGTGATAGTGCAGCGCACCGCCGGGACGGAACGGGAAGTAGGACACTACCCCGAGGCTGCCCACCCGGATCAGCAGCAGCGGCACCGGGATGGTCTCGTCGGAAGGCACGAACGGCACCGCCGGCAGCAGCGTGATACCGGTGCTCATCCCAAGTGTTTCGAATTCCAGCGCCGCGCCACTGCCCTCAATGGCCTGGGTCAGGCGGTGGTAGAGTTCAAGGGTGACGCCTGTCACGGCGCGGTTGCGATAGGCTTCCAACGCTTCGAAGAGCAGGCAGGCACGGGCGCTGTCCTGCAGCAACTGTTGCAGTCTTCCGTCCCGGCCCAGGGCTGCATCGAGCGTGCGTTGCAGTTGCCCGCCCAGGTCCAGCTCGCGGGCGATCTCGACAAAACCCTGAACGGTCAACACCGGGTTTTCATTGCCCGTGAAGTAGGAGGCATCGACGAAGGTACTGCCCTGGCGTTGCGGTGTGCCCGTGGTGAAGTCGAAGTTCAGGCACGCGGCGTCCCACAACGAAAGGGTGGACACATGGGAGCGGTATTTCCATTCATCGTATGCCCGGCGAAAACGCCGCCGTTCCCGGGAGAGGCTGGTGGAACTGGTGCGCGGTTCCCAGGGCATCGGCGGCTGCACCTGTTCCAGGTAGCGCGTGTGCAGGAAGACGCGCTTGGGGTCCTGGTTGCCGATGCGCGCGCGCAATTGGGCCTGCCCCCACGTCTTGAACGTGCCGATCAGGGCGTTGTTTTCTGTCTCTACCGCTTTCAGGGCCTGGAGGGCATTGCGTTGCAGCCGCACATAATCGCGCTGCTGGTCAGGGCTCAGGGTGTTCAGTGTGCGCGTGAGGGTTTCACGGATCTGCTCCAGGGCTTGCTGTCGGCCCCAGGCATCACTCGATTGCAGGTTGCCCGACAGGCCGTTGAGCAGTTGATGGGTTGGCATGGGCCATTTCCTTTCACGGGTTAAGTGGAAGGAAATGGAATCACCCTGCCGGTTTTGCCGGGCGCTACCTATGTAGCGCGGGCTTGGGGGCCGAGTCCAGGCGCTTGAGCATGTCCAGCCACATAGCCAGGCCGACCATCAACAGCGCACCGGCCACGGCGGTCGCCAGTTGCATGGCGACGGCATCGTGGGCCAAGGCGTTGATCATGTCTGCCAGGGGCGCCAGCACGACCCCAAGGCAAAACACTTCCAGGGAGTAGCGGCCCATGCGGCACACCTCAGTGGCAACGCGGTTCTGCGTCCAGCCGACGTGGGGCAACAGCTTCGCCGTAACGTAGGCCAGGGCGAGGAAGTGCACGAGGCGCACCGGTGACAAATCGGTCTTGCTGATCGGGTACAGCCCATCACTGAGCCAGGCCGGCATCCAGGCGTCATGCACGTGCGGCCAGCGCCACGACAGGGTGATCACCGCAGCCAGCACTACATACAGGGCACATGCGACAAACAGCGGCTGGCGCGACAACGGGCATACCTGCACAGGTTTCGGCCGCTGGCTGTACACCGCCGCCGCGCCGCCAAGCACGAACAGCAACTGCCAGGTGACCGGGTTGAAGTACCACACGCCGTCGGCAATCGCGCGCAGGTTCCAGCCCATCCAGGGCGCCATCAAGTAGATCGCCAGCGACACAGCCACCACGGCCTCGACCCGGCGCATCATCATCGGCAGCACCAGCGGCAGGCCGCCCAACAGCACGATATACAGCGGCAGCGGGTCCATCAGGTTGGGCTTGAAGCGCAGCAGCAGTTCGTCGGTCAGCGCCTGCTGGGGGTGGGTGACGAAGTGCGTCAGGCCCATCTCCTCGACCAGGTCGCGGGTTTCCACATGGCTGTTGGCGAAGAACACGATGCCCATCAGCAGCGCCAGCAAAAAGATATGCACCACGTACAGCACCCAGGTGCGTCGCAGGATTTTCAAACTGGCCAGCCAGTAACCGTCGCGCTGCAGGATCTTGCCGTAGGCGAGCACGGCGGCAAAACCGGCGAGGAACACGAACACCTCCGCCGCGTCGCTGAAACCGACGTTGCGCAAGGTGATCTGGCCGAGAGGGTTGTGGGGGACGTGATCCCAGAAAATGAAGATCAACGCCAGGCCCCGAAAAAAATCGATGCGTGGGTCGCGTCCGTCAGGCATGGCTACGGGCTCTTGAATATCAGGTTTAACAAGGACAGGTGAGCGTGGGCGTTGTCGTACGCCGCACGTCGGGCGGGCGCAGGTTGGCGGTATTTGTAAGCAATTGCAAAGGTTGGATATTACTGAATGTCTCTAGACATCAATGATGACCAGTGTGCCATGGCTGCCGGCGAGCACTGCGTGGGCGATACCGGCTTCCACGAGGTACATCTGGCCGGCGCCTACCCTGATTTCGTCGTCGCCGATGCTCAGGCGCAACAGGCCATCGATCACCAGTAAGCCTTCGTTGTAGTCATGGGTTTCTACCTCGTACGCCTGCTCATCCATACGCAACACCTTGATCCACGCGCGGCCAACCTGGCCCAGACGCTTGGATTTCCAACTCTCGGGTAGTTGCGCAGCGATGGCGGAAAAGTCCAGTAACGGCATGTGAATCTCCTTGTTTCAACGATGCCGTCGGTGGTCCGGTTCAGCGGTGAGGGTCGTTATCTTGATATCACGCGGCGCTGGCTTCGTGGGGTTCAAAGCTGTCCGCCCGCGCCATCTGCCACATCCGCGAATAGAACTCGCCATTCACCTCACCGGTCAACAATTCGCCCGGCTTGAGGAACACATGCAACTGCGAGAACAACTTGATCTCGGTCGCCGACATGCGCCGCACCAGGTGCTTGGCCGACAGTTGCGACGGATGCTCCAGGCCCGCCGCCGCGAGCATTTCCGCCAGGGCCTTGAGGGTGTTGCGGTGGAAGTTGAACACGCGCTGGGCCTTGTCCGGCACCACCAGGGCGCGCTGGCGCAGCGGGTCTTGAGTCGCCACGCCGGTCGGGCATTTGTTGGTGTGGCACGACTGGGACTGAATGCAGCCAATGGCAAACATGAAGCCGCGCGCCGAGTTGGCCCAGTCGGCGCCGATGGCCAGTACGCTGGCGATATCGAACGCGCTGACGATCTTGCCGCTGGCGCCGAGCTTGATCTTGTCGCGCAGATTCAGGCCCACCAGGGTGTTGTGCACGAACAGCAGGCCTTCACGCAGCGGCACGCCGATATGGTCGGTGAACTCCACTGGCGCGGCGCCGGTGCCGCCTTCCTTGCCGTCGACCACGATAAAGTCCGGGAGGATGCCGGTTTCGAGCATGGCCTTGGCGATGCCCATGAATTCCCACGGGTGGCCCAGGCAGAACTTGAAGCCTACCGGTTTGCCGCCGGACAGTTCACGCAGTTGCGCGATGAACTGCATCAATTCGATCGGTGTGGAGAACGCGCTGTGACGCGACGGCGAGATGCAGTCTTCGCCCATCAGGATGCCACGCGTGTCCGCGATTTCCTGGGTGACCTTGTGCTTGGGCAGGATCCCGCCGTGGCCGGGTTTGGCGCCCTGGCTCATCTTGATTTCGATCATGCGCACTTGCGGGTTCTGCGCCTGCACGGCGAAGCGTTCCGGGTCGAAACGGCCATCGCTGGTGCGGCAACCGAAGTAACCGCTGCCGAGTTCCCAGGTCAGGTCGCCGCCGTTTTCGCGGTGGTAAGGGCTGATGCTGCCTTCGCCGGTGTCGTGGGCGAAGTTGCCGAGCTTGGCGCCCTGGTTCAACGCGCGAATCGCGTTGGCGCTCAGCGAGCCAAAGCTCATCGCTGAGATATTGAACACCGATGCCGAGTACGGCTGCGTGCACTGCGGGCCGCCGACCATCACGCGGAATGCGCTGGGGTCGCTGAGCGGCGCCGGGCGCATGGAGTGGCCGATGAATTCGAAACCCGACTGGTACACGTCGATCAGGGTGCCGAAAGGTTTGTCGGCGGTTTCGTTCTTCGCCCGCGAGTAGACCAGTGAGCGCTGGGCGCGGGAGAAGGGCAGGGCATCGCTGTCGGATTCGAGCAGGTACTGGCGGATCTCCGGGCGGATGGCTTCCACCAGGTAACGGATATTGCCCAGGATCGGGTAGTTGCGGCGCACGGCGTGGGGGCTTTGCAGCAGGTCGAACAGACCGATCAGGCTCAACACGCCGGTGACCACCGTGATGGGCCAGAGCCATTCGTGTTCGATAAAAGGGAGGCTGGCAAGGGTGAACAGGACGCACACGGCAAAGAAGGCGTAACGGCTTAACAACGACAGGCTCATACGGTTTCCTTGGGTTCAGACTCTTTTGGTCGGTACGGCATTCTGCGCCTGTAAGGAAACCCTAGACAACCTGTGGGAATGTTCAATTTGGCATGCTGGGTGAGACGGACTGGCCCGATATAGAGAGCTTGCGGCTATCAGTGACTTCGAAGTGGGCCTGGTTGTCGGTGGTTGAATCACCCCCAACGAACAGGGTGAAGGTGCCGGCTTCCACCCTTGGCTCAAAATCCGCATCCAGCACTGCAAAGTCATTTTCATCGAGTGTGAAAACCACTTCCCGGGTTTGGCCGGCTGCCAAATGCACTTTGCGAAAGCCGCGTAACTGGCGTACCGGGCGGGTGACGCTGGCGACATCGTCCCGCAGGTACAGCTGAACAATTTCATCGCCTGCGCGTGGGCCGGTATTGGTAACGGTGGTCGTTACAGTCAAGGGCTGGCTGGAGCCGAGGCGCGTGCTGCTCAATTGAGGCGTGCCGTAGCTGAACCTGGTATAGCTCAGACCGAAACCGAAAGGGTATAACGGGGTCGAGGGTTGATCGATGTAACGCGAGCTCCAACTGTCGTCCTCGCCTAAAATCGGGCGTCCGGTGTTTTTGTGCGCATAGTAGATGGGAACCTGCCCGACGCTGCGGGGGAAGGTCATGGGCAGTTTGCCGCTTGGGTTTATGTCGCCGAACAGTACATCGGCCACGGCGTTGCCCGCTTCGGTTCCCAGAAACCAGGATTCGATGATTGCGGGCGCCTGCTCGACAGTGTCGGTCAGTGCCAGTGGGCGGCCATTCACCAGGATAACGACCACAGGCTTCCCGGTTTCCAGGAGAGCCCGCAGGAGGGCATTCTGGGCGCCGGGCAGGTCCAGGCTGGCGCGGCTGTTGGCTTCGCCGGACATGTTTGACGTTTCACCCAATACTGCGACGATTGCATCGGCGTCTTGGGCAGCGTTTTGTGCCGCTGCAATACCCCGGGTGTCCTGGCTTGACGGTGAAGCGCCGGGCACGTAGATCACTCGAGTGGCGGGGGAGGTGGCGTTCTGTATGCCTTGCAGAATTGAGATCGCCCCGATGGGTTGCTCCGCAGCCATACAGGTTTTCAGACTGGCAGCGACATCCGTTGCGAGGCTGCCGACGACCAGAATATTTTGAAGATCTTTCGACAAGGGCAGCAATGAATCGGCATTTTTCAGCAGCACGATGGACTTTTGTGCGGCTTCTCGGGCAAGTGCGCGGGCTTCCGGAGTCTGGGACAGCAAGCGTTGCCGGGTTGTATCACTGTAGCGATAGGGATCATCGAACAGGCCCAGCCGTTGCTTGGCCTTGAGTACTCGGCGTACGGCGTTGTCCACGGTCGCCATCGGCACTTGGCCGTTACTGACCAGATAGGGCAGGGTCAGCCTGAAAAACTGGTTGGCTAGTTCTACATCCACGCCTGCCTCAATTGCTTGACGTGACGCGTCCAGGGGTGTCGCTGCAGTGCCATGGGTGATCAGTTCCGCCAGTGCCTCATAGTCCGAGACGATCATTCCCGAAAACCCCCATCGCTGACGCAGCACACGGTCAAGCAGTGCTTGGTTGCTGGCCATTGGCAGCCCCTCAAGTTCGTTGAAAGCCGGCATGATGGCATCGACGCTTGCCTGAACGGCGGCCCGAAAGGGTGGCAGGTAGACGTCCCATAGCGTTCGTTGCGACAAGTCTACGGTGTTGTAGTCGCGTCCTGCTTCGGCGGCGCCGTATGCCACGAAATGTTTCGCGGAGGCCAACATGAACGCCGTACTGGCCGGCCCGTCTCCATGAAAACCCTTGATTCGCGCCGTGGCCATAGCCGAGCCCAAGAAGGGGTCTTCGCCGGAACCTTCCACCACTCGCCCCCAGCGTGGGTCGCGAGTGATATCGATCATCGGTGCGAACGTCCAATGCACGCCACTGGCCGTCGCCTCCACTGCGGCGGCATGCGCGGTGCGCTGGGTGAGATCAGGGTCCCAGGCACTGGTTTCGGCAAGCGGGACCGGGAACATCGTGCAAAAACCATGAATGACATCTAGAGAAAACAGCAAAGGAATATGCAGTCGCGAGCCTTCCACCACGAAACGCTGTAATTGACGGGTTTTTTCTGCACCGCTGGCGCCTATCACTGCGCCAACATCAGTCATCGCCAGGTGTTTCTGGCCTTGCAGATGGTTGATGGCCCCGTTAGGGGTGTCCACTATGTGTAACAGCGTCAGTTGGCCCAGTTTTTCTTCAAGGGTCATCTGCGCCAGCAAGTGCTCGACCACGTCATCCTGAGCCATCGCGACCAAGGGTAGGTAAGTGAGCAGCAGGATCAGCAGTCGACGCTTCATACGTGTGCTCCGAGGCAACGCGCTTACCTGGAGTGTCTGGTTAGTCACCAACAACGTCTACTGTGAGTTCTGACAGGTATATGCTTATTGCAATCTGTTCTCGTTTGGGTATGTGACGTGTGTTACTGTATAACGCATCGAATGCACTCAAACGCCCCGGAGGCCTTATGAAAGCTGGTATCCATCCTGATTACCGCACCGTGCTGTTCCACGACACCGCCGCTGACGTGTTTTTCCTGATCGGCTCCACCGCCGACAGCGACCGCACCCATAAACACAGTGACGGCAACACTTACCCGTATATTCCGTTGGACGTGTCCAGCGCCTCGCACCCGGTCTACACCGGCCAACAGCGCAAGACCCAGGCCGAAGGCCGCATTGCCGGGTTCAACAAGCGGTTCGCGTCGTTTGGCTCTAGCCCGAAAAAAGCCGAGGCCTGAGCGACATGATGGCGGCGTGTTCTACGCCGCCGTCTGCCGGATCGGTAGCACCACCCGAAACGTCGTACCTTTGCCGGGTTCGCTGCTGACGGAAATATCGCCCCGGTGTTTCTTGACGATGCCGTAGGACAGCGACAGACCCAGCCCTGTGCCTTCACCCACCGGTTTGGTGGTGAAGAACGGGTCGAAGATTTTCTGCACGCTCTCAGGCGCAATCCCACAGCCGTTGTCGGCCACTTCCAGCCATACATGCTCGCCTTCCACACCATTGCTGATGGTGATGGTGCCGCGCTCGGGTCCCATGGCTTGCGCAGCATTGATCACCAGGTTCATCACCACCTGGTTGAGCTGGGATGCCAGGCACTCGATTTCCGGTAGCGGGGCATAGTGCTTGACCACATCGGCCTTGTACTTGAGTTCGCTGGCGACGATGTTGAGCGTGGAGTCGATGCCCTGTTGCAGGTTGGCAAATTGCCAGGTCTGGTCGTTGTCCACCCGGGAGAAGTTCTTCAGGTCCTTGACGATCTGTACCACGCGGCTGATGCCTTCCTTGGATTCCCTGATCAGGATCGGAATGTCTTCCTTGAGAAAGTCCAGTTCCACCTCGTCGCGCATCGCCTTGAGTTGATCGCGCTGTGTTCCCGATGCGAGGCTATCCTCGACCGTCCGGTAGGCATCCAGCATCTGTTGCAGCTGGTTGAAATAGCCATCCAGGGTACTGAGGTTGGAGGAGATAAACCCCACCGGGTTGTTGATCTCATGGGCCACGCCCGCCGCCAGTTGCCCCAGCGACGCGAGTTTTTCCGACTGCACCAGTTGGCTTTCCAGGTGCTTGCGCTCGTCGATCTCCAGTTGCAGCGCTTGGGTGCGCTGTTCCACCAGTTGTTCCAGGTGCGCGGTTTGCAGGGAGGCACGCCGGGCCATGTCCCATTTGTTGGCCAGGGTGTTGGCCATTTGCTGGACTTCGATATTGTCGAAGGGCTTTTTCAGGATCAGCAGGCGATCATGGGCGTGCAGGCGCTCCAGCAGGTCTTCCCAGGAATAGTCCGAATACGCGGTGCACACCACCACCTGCAGGTCGGGCGCGACTTTCCAGAGTTCCTCGATGGTTTTTGCGCCATCCCAGCCCTGGGGCATACGCATGTCGACAAAGGCCAGGGCGTAGGGTTGTTTGTTTGCCATGGCCGTGATGAGTAGTTGCAGGCCTTCCTCTCCACCGTATGCCGAATGCAACTCGAACACCTGGGCCTGGGCTTTGGCCGTGTCGCCGAACAGGGCCGACTCCATGTCATCCAGCGCCTGGTTGGATTCGACGGCAGGCATCAGGATTTTGCGAAAGTCGTCATGGATCGACGGTGTGTCATCGATCAATAAGATGCGCCGGTTGGGAGGCTGGTTCATGGGGGGCTTCCGGCAAGAGTGAGAGGAATCGTCAAGGTAAACACCGCACCGAGGCCAGGCCCATCGCTGTGTGCGCTGAGCTGGCCGTTCATTTCCACGGCGGCCAGGGCGCAGCTGTGCAGGCCGAAGCCGTGGCCTTCCTTGCGGGTGGTGAAGCCGTGGGTGAAGATCCGGGTCATATTCTCGGGGGGGATGCCTTCGCCCTCGTCTTTCACGCTGATCTGCAAGGTGTCATCGGCTCCCGGCTGGACAACCAGGGTCATTTGTCGTGGCCGGTCGGTGAGGTTGGACATGGCGTACTTGGCGTTGCTGATCAGGTTGACCATGATCAGTAACAGCCGGTGTTTATCCCCGAGGATTTCCGGCACCCGTGCGTACTCCTTGACCACCGTGACGTGGTGACGGCTCAGGGCGCCGGCATTCATGCGCAAGGCATCTTCCATCAAGGCACTGATGTTGACCGGCTCCAGCAGCGTGGACGCACCGGCGTAGGATTGTTGGGTGGCGACGATGTCCTTGATGTGGTCGACGCTTTTGCTCAACTGCGCCAGTTCCTCGGTCATGCCCTGCTGTTCGGCGGCGATGGCTTCCACCAACTGGTTCAAGTAGCCGGGCAACAGTTTGCCCTTTTCATCTTCGGTGAGGAACGTGCCCAGGTCAGCCTGGCGTTCGTTGATCAACTGCATGGCTTTACCCAGGCCCAGGGCCTTGCTGCTACGCAATTTGCGGCTGACGAGGTCGGCGGAAATGTTCACGCTGTTGAGCACATTGCCGACGTTGTGCAGCACGTTGGTGGCGATCTCGGCCATGCCGGCCTGGCGGGCGCTGTCCATCAGTTCACTCTGGGCATCCTTGAGTTGCTGCGTGCGCCGCTCCACGCGTTGCTCCAGGGTTTCATTGGCCGCCTGCAAGGCGCGGTTGACCCGGTTGATCTCGGCGAAACTGCGCAACAGGCGCACGGCCAGGTAGAGCAACAGCACCACCAGCAAGGTCGAGAAAATCAGCAGGTAACGGTGGTATTGGTGGTCGATCAGGTCGGCCGTCTGCTGGTCCTGGTTGAGATGGGTGGTCAGGTCATCCAGGCGTTCGGCCACGGGCACCGCCGCGATCCGTTCAAGCAGGCTGTTGACCAACGGCTGTTCGCGCAGGATCAGCGAAATATGATTGCTGAGAATATCGACCGGCGCCTGGAACTCGACAGGCAGCAACTCTTTGTTGACGGCCAGCTTGCCCAGGCCGACGAGAATGTCGGCGGCTCGATCATCGCTGGTGACCTGGGCGAACTCCAGGCTGCTGAGCAACAGGTCGTAGGTGTCGGTGGCCACGCTTTGCAGTTGCGCCTTGCCCTCATCGTCCACCCGGTTGAATTGGGCCTGGATATCGTCCTCGGCAGTCGGGAGGAAGGCCAGCGAGTTGCGCAGCACCGCGTTGTGGGATTTGAACTGGTCCACCAACCGGGCCTTTTCCTGGATGGCCGCCTCATAGGCTTGTTGATCGGCCTGCCAGCGGGGCTGGTCGGTGGCCTCGTGGTAGGAACCGCGGCTTTTCAGCTCGGTCCACAGCCGGGTCATTTCCAGCAGTGGCGCGACCAGGGGGTCGTAGTTATGGGTAATAGAGATCCGGGCCTTGAGCACCTCACTGTCCCATTGGGCATTGAGTTGCTGGAGTTGCCGGATCAGGTCCCGCGAGTGAGTGTAACTGGCTGTCTGGTCACGGCCTGACTTGAAGTACAGAAAGACCAGCGTCGAGGCCAGCAGCACGGTGATCAGGGCGAGCAGCAGTTGGCTGGTACGGCGTCTGGCCAGGATCATAGTGGTTTGCCCGCCCATTCGCCCGTCAGGGTCTTGAGGAATTGAATGATCAGGTCCTTGTCTTCCTGGGAAGGGTTGCGCCCCAGTTGATACTTGAACA
This sequence comes from Pseudomonas extremorientalis, assembly GCF_024584605.1. Lineage (NCBI taxonomy): Bacteria > Pseudomonadati > Pseudomonadota > Gammaproteobacteria > Pseudomonadales > Pseudomonadaceae > Pseudomonas > Pseudomonas extremorientalis. The sequence continues at coordinate 1,345,806 of NZ_CP089519.1, forward strand.
TCACATCGACCGCTTCTTCCAGGGTCCTGGCCGAGGCGTCGTGAAAGTACGGGGCGGTGACGGCTACATTGCGCAGGCTGGGCACCTTGAACACATGGCGGTCCTCTTCGTCCTGGGTCAGCAGGTAGCGCCCAAGGTCCGACTCCACCGGATTGCCCCGTGCCTTGAAATAGTCGCCCATCACGCCGAACTTCTGGAACATGTTGCCGCCGATATTGACCCCCTGGTGGCAAGCAATGCAGCCGTAGTCCTTGAAGCGTTGGTAGCCGTACTTTTCCTGGGTCGTGAGGATCTCGGTGTTGCCCAGCAGGTACTGGTCGAATCGCGAGTTGGGTGTCAGCAGGGTGCGTTCATAGGTGGCCAGTGCGTTTTGCACATTGGCGGCGGTGACGCCGTCGGGGTAGGCCTGGCTGAACGCGGTCTGGTAGGCAGGCATGGCGGACAGGTTCTGCACCACGGTTTTCCAGTCACTGCCCATTTCCACCGGGCTGATCACCACCTGTTCGACCTGGGCTTCCAGGGTATCCACCCGGCCATTCCAGAACTGCTTGAAGTTCAGGCTGGCGTTGAATACCGACGGCGTGTTGATCTCGACCGGCTTGCCGTCGAAGCCAAGGGAAAACGGCTTGTCGTCGGCACCGCCGGACGCCAGTCGATGGCAACTGGCGCACGAGAGGGTGCCGTTGACCGACAGGCGCGGTTCGTTGAACAGCTGGCGACCCAGCTCGACCCTGGCCGGGTCCAGCGTGGGAACCGCAGGCAGCGGTTTGAGCGCTTCATCCAGTGGTGCGGCCAGCAGCGGTGCCGCCAGGCCCAGCATGAACATCAGGCCAAGACGGTAAGTTGAGACATTGCTCAAGCGAGCACTCCTTGCAAGCATAGGGCTATGGGGTGGGCATCAATGTCGCGCAGCCCACTTGCAGCAACTGGGCAAAGTCTTTGGCAGGCACGGCCTTGCTGAATAAAAAGCCCTGGCCTTCTTCACACAGCTGGGCTTGCAGGAAACTCAGCTGATCGAGGGTTTCGACCCCTTCGGCGATGATAGTCAGTTCCAGGCTCCTGCCCATGCCGATGATAGCGCTGATCAGTTGCTCGTCCTGGTTATTTACGTTCAGGCCGCGCACGAAGGACTGGTCGATCTTCAACACGTCGATGGGGAAGCGTCTCAGGTAGCTGAGGCTGGAGTAACCGGTGCCGAAGTCGTCCAGGGCCAGGCGCACGCCCATGGCCTTGATGGTGTGCAGGGTCTTGACGGTTTCTTCGACATTTTGCATCAGCACGCTTTCGGTGATTTCCAGTTCAAGCAAGTACGGCGGCACGCCGGTTTGCTTCAGCACGGCGGCGAGTTTGTCGACGAAGTCGCGTTGGCGGAAGTCCAGGGGTGAGATATTCACCGAGACACATAATGGCGGCAGGCCCATTGCACGCCAGGACTGCACCTGCTCGCAGGCCTGGCGCAGCACCCATTGGGTCAGGGGCACAATCAGCCCGCTGTCTTCGGCCACGGGGATGAAGTCGCTTGGCTTGATCCAGCCCGAGCGTGGCTGATACCAACGGATCAACGCTTCGGCGCCGACGATTTTGCCGGATTTCAGGTCCAGCTTCGGCTGGTAGTGCAGCACAAACTCGTTGCGGTCCAGCGCCTGGCGAATCGCGCTTTCCAGGTTTTGCTGGAATTGGGCGCGCAGGTTCATGTCTTCGGTGTAAAAGCTGAAACCATCCGGGCCCTGTTCCTTGCGGGTGTGCATGGCGGTTTCAGCGTGCTTGATCAGCTCCACGGCATTCCCGCTGTCATTGGGGTAGATGCTGATGCCCAGGCTGGCGGTAATGCTCAGGTCGTGCCCTGCCACATGCCGGGTGGTTTTAACGGCGGTGAGTATTTTTGGCGCAATATGTTGGGTTTGCTGGGGATGCTGGATATCGTTGAGCACGACCACGAACTCGTCCGAGCCGTAGCGAAATACCGAATCCGACTCACGTACAGCTGCCACCAGGCTCTGGCTGACTTGTTGCAGCACCTCGTCGCCCACCGGATAGCCCAAGGCATTATTGATGCGCTTGAAGCGGTCCAGCCCGATAAACATCACCGCCAGTTGCGTGTCATGCCGGCGGCCCAAGGCAATCGCCTGGGTCAGCCGGTCGCCCAGCAGGGTACTGTTGGGCAATTCGGTGAGGGTGTCGTATTGCAACAGGTGCGAGACCTTGAGCAATTCCTGCACCCGTTCTTCGATGGTGCGCTCCAGGCCGAGCACTTTCTGCGCGATATCCTGGGCAAGCTGCCATTTCCAGGTCAGGGCGCTGGCCATCTGGCGGATTTCCAGGTGGTCGAAGGGTTTTTTCAGGATCAGCAGTTGGTCGTTGTACTTCAGTCGCGCCTCGATGGCTTCGAAGGAATAGTCGGAATAAGCCGTGCACAGGGCGATCTGCAGGTTGGGATCGACGTTCCACAGCTGTTCGATGGTCTGCAGGCCATCCCAACCCGGCGGCATGCGCATGTCGATGAACGCCAGGGCATAGGGCGCGTTGGCGGCCAGGGCCCGGTTGACCAGTTCCAGGGCTTCCTCACCCTGGTAGGCGGAGTCCAGCTTGAAGGCCTGGCGTACTTTAGGGGCGGTGCCGAACAGCGCTTCCTCAAGGTTCTCCAACGAAGGCTCGCCATTGGCATCGGCGCAGAGAATCTTGCGGAAGTCCTGATGGATCGAGGCCGTATCATCGACGATCAGAATGCGCCGGTTGGCCCTGGCGGAATCAGCAGTCATGGCCTGTTCCGTGACGACAAAGGGTTTGACTGCATAACGACTCCTTCCCTGATTTCGCCTCGGAGCGGGGCGCCAACCTGTTCTGTCAGCATAGTCGAGGTCCCTTGATATCGACGGCCAGTTGGCGTCAAATCAACCCCGCGCCTCAGGCGAAGGAAGCTGGCCGGGCACAAGGGTTCAATTTAGCTCCATTTTGTTTGATTTGAAGGCGCGGTCACCATGGATGAGAAACCCACTGTTTTACTGGTCGATGATGAAGAGTCGATTCTCAATAGCCTGCGCCGGCTGTTGCGCAGTCAAGCCTTCGATGTGGTGCTGGCCGGCAGCGGCGCCCAGGCCCTGGAGATCATGGCGGCACAGCCCATCGACCTGATCATGAGCGATGCGCGCATGCCCGGCATGGATGGCGCGCAGCTACTGGCCGAAGTCCACCGGCTGTACCCGGCCACCAGTCGTATCCTGCTGACCGGCTACGCTGACGTGCCGACCATCATCAAGGCGATCAACGAAGGGCAGATCCACCGTTATATCGCCAAGCCGTGGAATGACGATGAACTCAAGCTGATCCTGCAGCAGGCGCTTGAGCATCAGCGGCTTGAACGGCTGACCCAGGTGCAGAACGACCAGCTCAAGGCGCTCAATGCCACCCTGGAAAAACGCGTCGCGTCGCGCACCGCCGAGTTGCAGCAAACCGCCGACATGCTCGACCTGGCCTACGAAGAACTCAAGCGCAGCTACGTGACCGGCACCGAGGTGTTTTCGCTGTTGGCCAACCTGCGCCTGCCCAGGGACAAGCAGACCAACCGTGCGCTGATCGAACTGATCCGCGTGTACTGCGCCGCCCAGGCCATGGATGAAGCCAGCACCCGCGACCTGACCATGGCCGCCGCGCTTTACAACATCGGCAAGCTGAGCTGGACCGATAGCATGATGGTGTCGCCGTCGGACAAATTGCACAGCACCGACCGCACGCTCTACCGCGAGTACCCGGCCCAGAGTGAATCGCTGTTGATGACCCTTGAACCGATGAAAGACGCGGCGCGGATCATTCGCCATCATCAGGAGCGCTGGGACGGTACGGGCTTTCCCGACCACCTCAAGGGCGAGTCGATTCCTCCCGGTTCACGGCTGTTGAAATTGGCGGTGGACTTCATCGAGTTGCAGAAAGGCTTGATCCTCGAGCGCAACTTGAACAGCGATGAAGCCCTGCTGTTTATCCGCAAATATGCCGGGCGCCTCTACGATCCGGACCTAGTGGAAGATTTCGTGCAGGCCTGCGCAACCTTCCTGAGCGACGTGACCCTGGGCGACCCCACGGTAAAAGTCCTCACCACTCGGGAACTGGAGGCCGGCATGGTCCTGGCCCGCAACCTCAATGCCGACAACGGCATGTTGTTGTTGAACGCCGGCAAGGTGTTGAACCTGCCGCTGGTCGACAAGTTGATTGCGTTCGAAGCGATGGAGGGCGCCAAGTACAGCGTGTTCATCAAGACGCCCGAGGAGCAGGCGCAACTCCCCTAGTGTGCTCCGTACGGGGCCCGGTTTGCCTACAGGCCCCAGGTTTTACGCCGGCTGCCGTGATAGTCGATGATGCCCCTGAGCACGTACACGTCTTTCTCACCGTCTTTCCCGGTTTTCTCGAGCGCCACTCGCCATCGACCGCGCCCGGCGCCTGGGTCCAGTTGCGGCAGATCCACGTAGCTGTAGCTGCCGATTTTCTTGCCGCTGACCCGTCCTCCTTGAATGTCCTGAACGATTTCGTCGATTTTGCTTTTGGCGTTGGCTGGCAGCAGAGACAGTTGGGTTTCCATCAGCTCGTCGAACCTGACGATGTGGGCCGCCCCGTCGCCCGAGGGGGTGACGGGGCTCGGTGGCACAGGGGTTTGTGGCCTTTGAGGCAGCCTTTCACCGCGAGGAAGTGGCGGGTGTGCGGGTTGAAATTCCAAAGGCGTTGAGAATTTGGGAATGGTTCTTTCAAATTCCGCGACCGTCACGCTGTCCACCGCCTTGAAACTGGAGACTGCTCCGGTCCTTTCGCCGTGGGACAAGACAATGTAGGGAATGCCGGCTTTTTTGAAATCGTCTGAAAATGAATCGACGCCGAGCTTCAGTAAAAACTCACGGCGCCGTTCGATCCTGAACGTTTCCAAGGCTTCCTGGATACTCTGGGCCTCGAGCAGTTTCTTCAAGGCCTCGTTAAAGCTGATGTTGTGTTGTGTAGCGATGTCCTGGACGATCTTCGTGCGTCCTTTTTCTCTCACAAACGCCTCGAGGGTTTCCTGCCGCCAGGTGGACAAGTGAAACTTATTATCGAACTTGGTCAGGCTGTTCAGCTGTTTCTGGGTGAACGCATAACCGACGAAAGTGGCGCCGGTATCTTGGTCGATAATACTGATCGATGCCACGACGTGTTTTGAGAAGTCGTCGTTCCGGCCAACGATTCGTTTGATTTTAATAAACAGATTTTCCATCTCCTCGCTGGAAAGGGTGAATTGTCCGGACAGGAAGTAGGTGGTCTTGTTCAGGTGTGTATAAAGGTTCGCTTCGAATTCAATGTTCAATAACGTCTCGCGCAGTCGCGGCGCGGGAACCCCCCGCTGCCCCCAGACAATACGGCGAAACGTGGCCTCATCGACACTCAGGCGCTCCAGCGCGTTGTCCAGCAGTCGACGTTTCTGTGACACGGTCACCTCCTTGAGCATCGCTTCGCCATGGGTAGCAGAGAAGTAGATGCGCATCGCTGCGATCAGGTCATCGTGCACTTGCTGTTCGGCGGTACGCCCCCCGAGAACGCCCAACACCGACCCGCCCCCGCGTGTCGTACGCTCAAAGCGTGGCTTCCAGCTTTTTGCATCGCCCGGCACAACCATGAAATCCGGCTTATTCCCCGTCGGGTGCTTGATAAAGCGCGCACCTTCTTCCACATGGGACGCATACAGGTAATAGCGACCGTCGTTGCCCATCATCGCGACAAAATGCTGATTGCGACTGTCCATGAAACTGAGCGCGCCCATCGCGCGCGACAGTCGAAAATGGTGGGTTTGGGCAAACGCTTCGACGTCAAAAAGAGCGTCGATCGAGTGGGGCAGTCGGTACTCTGCGACATCGACCCAGGCCGGGTCCAGCGGGCGGATCGAGGGTTTGGCGAGAACGATGGAGGCTTTTTTGTCTTCGCCGATTTTGCGGATCAGGCCCGGGATACTGCGCCCCAACTTCTGCGCGTTGCGCACCCCCCGGACAATGTAGCGGTGGGCCAGGCGCCGCAGGGCCTTGAACAGGGACAGTCCGAGGAGGAAGTCAGCCACTTCGACGGAAAATAAAAAGCCGTTGACTGCCGATTCGAGGGCAATTTCTGCGTTGGTCCGCGAACGGTAATCGGCATGGGAAAGCTGAAAGCCCAGTTGTGCCGAATACAAATAGGCATGCAGTTCGCCGGTGACCGGGGTCAGGGCATAACGGTGCACGCTGCGAGTGTCATTGAATACCCGGGAGAGTTCGCGCACATCGTGCGTGGCCATCCGTTGGCTGAAATAGGCACGCCATTCGGGTTTGGCCTTGAGCGTATCGAGTTCCGCCAGGCCCAGCACCAATTCCCTGAAGGGCGCATCATCGGGGGCCTCCGGTGTGTAAAGCACGCACACGCCGCCGGGCCTGGTGCCCTTGCGCTGAATGACCAGCACGCCGTTGATCACCTGGCCTCCCTGGCCCCCTTCAAGCCCGCCTCCCATGACCAGGAGATTGACCTCGATATCGAACTGGCCGACCTTGGGCCGGGTGGTGGGGTCGGGATGCTGCGCAACTGCCTGTACCCAGTCCAGTCCACCGCCGGGTGTCTTGAAAATAAACAGGTCGTTGACAGCAGGATTGAGCCGACTCTCCAAGGCGTCCTTGCGCATCCTTGCCGCATTCGCGTGCTGCCAGGCGCTGGCGAAAGCGCGGCCTTCACCGTCTGGCGCGAACGCCGCCCTGAGGTACGCCGCGTACTGCTGGCCAATGTCGGCCTGTAGGGCAAGGGCGCGCAGGTCTGCGTTGTCGAGCCTGCCGACTTTTTCTCCTCGCGTGTCGAAAAGGTCGGCAGTGGCGGTGATCGTTCTGTGCAATTCATGGGGCGACCACGCATCGATGTTGCGCCGGGCATAGCTTCCCAGGGTGCGCAGGTCCACGACTTCTTTGACGTTCCAGGTGCCGAAGGTCAATGTCTGCTCCGTCAACACCAGGGGAATATCGAGCTGTGGGTCTTCACAGATGTAGACCGTTTCGGATTCGTCGTCTCGATAACCCGTGACCTTGACTGGCATTGACGTGCTCACACGCAGTCGTACCAGGCTCTTGTGGACGTCCAGGTCCACATTGGCATATTCCGGTTTCTGGCGGCTGAGCACCTTGCGGGTTTCATCCTCCGCGAATGCCGGCAGGGTCGAAATCTGTTCAAGCAGTGGGCGCAGCGCCTCATTGTTGTCGACCAGGGTTGTTTCCAGCTGTCGGTACAACTGCTGGTCCGCCGGGCTGGCCGTGCTCAGCCAGACGGGGTCGTGCGGCGCGACCAGGCGCAGGTTGCGTGCCGCGAGGGCCGCGGATACATCCAGGTGTTTCGCCAGGTCGGCAACCAGAGCGAGTTCACCGGCCAGTGGCAACGTCTGTTGGCGCAGAGCCGTCCGGGTGTTGAAGTACTGCCGTACCCGCAGGGAGCGGACGTGGTCGGCGATCACATCGGCCTCGATCCGTGCCGGGTCGCTCGCCAATATTGGCGTGTCACTCGCGTGTGCTTGAGCGGCCAGCGGCAGGCTGGCAATCAGGCGTTGGCCCGCGGGGTCGCTGGCGCGCAGACGTGCCGCCACGGTTTCATTCAACCGCGCCAGGTTTTCAAATTCCTCGAAGCCTTCGCCAGGGCTGAAGAGCAGCACGCTGCCAACGGGCGGTGTGCCACCGGTGGCGTTCAGGATGAACGCGGCGGCGAACTCGCTGCCATTGTCCAGCGCCAGCCGGTACACGGCAGGTCTGGGGCCTGTGGGAAACACCTTTTTGCGCGCCGCGGCGGTGGGGTATTTCAATACCGTGTCCGCCAGTGTCCGTGACGCGGCCGACAATGTGCCGTCCAGCGTGCGCAGGGCCAATTGGTGGGCCAGGACCTGCCGGCGCAGGTCGACCAGTCGCTCCTCGAGGGTCGGTTGGTCGCCTTCCCGATCTCTCCAGAATTCATTGAGCTTGACCGTGAAGGCGATTTCCAGCACGCCCGCCAGTGTGGCGGTCGGGCTGGCCGCAGACAGGCGTTTGGCCTCATCCACGGTACCGCTTTCCCGGTAGAAGGCACCGCTCTCTTGCGTCAGATAAGCCTGCGCGTCGGGGCCGCGTAACCTGGCCAGCAGTGATCCCAGGGGTTCGCTGCCCAGCCATTGTTTCTGGCCCGGTACGTCCTCGCGATAGCGGCTGTAGAAAATGTGGTTGGGATTGATGGGCCGCTGCAATTCAGGAAACAAGGCAGCCAACTGTTGCTGATACACCGTTTCAAGATTCGGCTGTTGCTGGAGCAGTTCGTCGGTCTGGGTATTGAACCTGCCGAGTGCCTGGATAAGCAGCACTTGCTGGGTGTCGCCGGTCTGGTTGGCGGCGGGTACCACCGGCAGGGTCACGGGTTGCGAGAGGTCGGCAGGCCCGTTGACCGGCAGGAGTGGTTCCGGGGCATCTGAGGGGGGAAGCGATGACTGGTACATGGTGAACTCGTATGGAAGGCGCTTGCTGCGCACGGCTGGATCAGAGTTCGGAGTCTAGGGTGGGTGGTTGCACGTGTTGCGGTGCATGTGTGTGGGTGAACGCGTGCCCGGGGGCGATTGCCTGCAACGGATGCCCATGTGATCCTTGCCGCTTTTGCGCCTGAGGTTTATTGCATGTCCACCATTATCCGCATTGCTGCTGCCCTCCTGATCGGCAGTGACGGCCACACGTTGCTGGTTCGCAAGCGCGGCACCCAGGCCTTCATGCAGCCGGGCGGCAAGATCGACGCCGGTGAGCAACCCGCCCAGGCCCTGGCCCGCGAGCTGCACGAAGAGCTGAACCTGCATATCGATCCAGGCCAGGCCTTGTACCTGGGGCACTTCTCGGCGCCGGCCGCCAACGAGCCGGGTTTCACCGTGGAAGCCGAGCTGTTCCAGGTGCGGATCGACGTACCGGTGACGCCCGCCGCTGAAATCGAGGAAATACGCTGGATCGATCCCATGGGCGACGGCGGCTTGCACCTGGCGCCGCTGACCCGCGACCTGATCCTGCCGTTCTACCGCGAATCGCTGGCCGGCTGCGCGACGTCCGCTTGATGGGGGGCGGTCAGCGAACCGCGCTGACGCCATCCAGGGTGGAGAACGAGGTGTCCTTGGCCGTCAGCAGGAAGTCGCGCATGTACGGTGCATCCAGCATGTCGGCGCGAATCCCCGCATACAACGTCGCGAACAAGCCTTTCTCGCCGAGGCGCTTGGCTTTCACATAACCACGCGAGCTGTATTCATGCAGCGCCCAGTGGGGCATGCCGCATACGCCACGGCCGCTGGCCACCAGTTGCATCATCATCACCGTCAGTTCCGAGGTGCGCACCTGGGCCGGTTCCACGTCGGCCGGTTCCAGGAAGCGGGTGAAGATGTCCAGGCGGTCACGCTCCACCGGGTAGGTGATCAGGGTTTCGGTCAGCAGGTCCTCCGGCACGATGTACGCCTTGTTCGCCAACGGGTGCTGATTGGCCACGGCCAGCATGGCTTCGTAGGTGAACAGCGGCACGTAGGTGATGCCGGGCAACTCGAGCGGGTCGGAGGTGACCACCAGGTCGAGGTCGCCACGGGCCAGGGCCGGCAGCGGGGCGAAGGCGAAACCCGAGGCCAGGTCCAGCTCGACTTCCGGCCAGGCATCGCGGAACTGGTCGATGGTCGGCATCAGCCACTGGAAGCAACTGTGGCACTCGATCGCCATGTGCAGGCGCCCGGCGGTGCCGCCGGCCAATCGCGCAATATCCCGCTCGGCGCCGCGCAGCAGCGGCAGGGTGGCGTCGGCCAGTTGCAGCAGGCGCAGCCCTGCGCTGGTGAAACGCAGCGGCTTGGTCTTGCGCACGAACAGCGGCATGCCCAGGCGTTCTTCCAGTTCCTTGAACTGGTGAGACAGCGCTGATTGCGTGAGGTGCAGGCGCTCGGCCGCTTCCACCAGGCTGTCGGCTTCGCGCAGGGCGTGCAGGGTCTTGAGGTGACGGATTTCGAGCACGGGCTCTCCATGAATACAATTTGTGACGAATCGGAATGACGTGAGTTTGTCTCATGTTGTAAGCCCTGTCGACAGTGACCGTTGAGCACTCTTCATCAAACTGTCACGCAACTGTGGCAGCGCGCTTGAACAAACTTCATCAGACTCGCGCTCTACTGGGGTTCTGCGTTTCGGTGTTTTCCATGCGTGTGTTGTTTTTATTGGCCGCCTTAGTGTTCGGCCTGCCGTCTTTTGCGGCTTCTCGATGTGATGTGAATGTCCCGACCCAAACGGTCGACCTGGCTCAGGTGAGCATCGCCTACCAGAGCATCGGCCGTGCGTCCGACCCTGCCTTGCTGCTGGTGATGGGCCTGGGCGGACAGTTGATCCACTGGCCTGACGAGGTGGTCGTCGCCTTGTGCCAGCAAGGGTTCCGGGTGATCCGCTATGACAATCGAGACGTCGGCCTGTCTACCTGGCGCCAGGCTCCGGCCAATGCCAACCTGACCTTCGAAGTGCTGCGCTACAAACTCGGCCTGCCGGTGGCGGCTCCGTATACCTTGACCGACATGGCCGATGACGCCATAGGCCTGATGGACGCGTTGCAGATCCAGCAATTCCACGTACTCGGCGCGAGCATGGGCGGGATGATCGCCCAGCACCTGGCCGCCATGGCGCCGCAGCGGGTCGAAAGCCTCACGCTGATCATGACCAGTTCCGGCGCCGAAGGCCTGCCGGCGCCGAATGCCGCGCTGGTACAGCTGTTGTCGCGACGCAGCGCGCCGAATCGTGAAGTGGCCCTGGAGCAGCAGGCCGACTTGCTCGCCGCACTGGGCAGCCCGAACGTCAAGGATGATCGCCAGGCGCTGTTGCACCAGGCGGCGCTGTCCTACGACCGCGCCTTCAACCCGGACGGCGTGAAGCGCCAGATCATGGCGATCCTCGCCGAACCGAGCCGCGTGCCGTTGCTCAACCAACTGCGCGTGCCGACCCTGGTGGTGCACGGCACGGCCGACCCGTTGTTGCCGGTGATGCACGGCGTGCACCTGGCGGCGCATATCCAGGGCAGCCAGTTGAAGCTGATTCCCGGCATGGCCCATCGGTTCCAGGAAGCGTTCAAGGCGCCCCTGTTGACGGCCGTGTTGCCGTACCTGCAAGCCCATCGGGAAGATGCGGCGCACTGGGCGCAGATTGACCTGGGCGAGCCTTCGAAGGTGTTGTGACATTGGTGTATCGTGCAACCTTTACGGCGCATTACTGCCAGCGAGGTTGCCTGCCATGAGTACTCCCCTGAAAATCGATTTCGTCAGCGATGTGTCCTGCCCCTGGTGCATCATCGGCCTGCGCGGCCTGACCGAAGCCCTCGACCAGCTTGGCGCCGACGTGCAAGCCGAGATCCACTTCCAGCCGTTCGAACTGAACCCGAACATGCCCGCCGAAGGGCAGAACATCGTCGAGCACATCACCGAGAAATATGGCTCCACCGCCGAGCAATCCCAGGCTAACCGCGAGCGCATCCGCGACATGGGCGCCGGGTTGGGCTTCGCCTTCCGCACTGACGGCCAGAGCCGCATCTACAACACCTTCGACGCGCACCGCCTGTTGCATTGGGCCGGGCTGGAGGGCTTGCAATACAACCTCAAGGAAGCGTTGTTCAAGGCGTATTTCACCGACCAGCAGGACCCGTCCGACCACGCGACGCTGGCGATCATTGCCGAGAGCGTCGGGCTGGATATCCAGCGTGCGGCCGAGATTCTGGCCAGCGACGAGTACGCCGCCGAAGTCCGCGAACAGGAACAACTGTGGATCTCCCGTGGCGTGACCTCGGTGCCGACCATCGTGTTCAACGATCAATATGCCGTCAGCGGTGGGCAGCCGGCGGAAGCTTTTGTAGGCGCGATCCGGCAGATCATCAGCGAATCCAAAAACTAACGCCGAACGCAGGTCAAAATGTGGGAGGGGGCTTGCCCCCGATAGCGGTGGTTCAGTTAAGACATGTGTTGACTGACACTCTGCTATAGGGGGCAAGCTCCCTCCCACATTGTTCTCCATTGGTCTTGAGACAGGTGCTGGCCCGTCCCTTGCATTGACCCCATAAAGCCTTAGGGGACACTGCCTTGAACATTCTTGACCTCGACCACAGCCTCACCGGCCAGGCACCGATTGCCCGGCGCCTGGCCAGTGGGCGCGCCCATCGTATCGACCTGCTGGACCTTGGCCCCAAGCTGCGCCTGTGGTCCACCGAAAAAACCTGGAAGCGCTTCGCCGAACGCCTGGCCCAACGGCCCCGGCCTTCCGACGCACGGCCGGAAATCCTGTTTGTCGGCTCCGGCGATTATCACCACCTCACGCCGGCATTCCTGGCTGATTTGAAAGAGCCCATCAGCCTGATCCACTTCGACAACCACCCCGACTGGGTGCGCTTTGCGCCCAAGCGTCACTGTGGTTCGTGGGTCAATCGCGCGTTGAAAATGCCGGCGATCAAACGCATCGTCACCCTCGGCCCGTGCAGCGACGACCTGCACAACCCGCAACTGCGCGGCGGCAACCTCGGTGCCCTCAAACGCGGGCAATTGCAGCTGTTTCCCTGGCAGCATGCGCCCTCCAAAGTCTGGGGGCGGGTAGGGGACGGCGCTGGCCACCAGCAGCGGGAAAACCACCTGCATTGGCGCAACCTGGCCGAGCTGGACTGGGCGGCGTTCCTTGAGCAGATGATCGACAGCCTCCCCACCGAGGCAATCTGGATCACCCTCGACAAAGACGTACTCGCCAGCGAAGACGCCGCCACCAATTGGGATCAGGGCGGCATGCGCCTTAGCCACCTGCTGCAAGCCTTGCGGGCTTTGGCGGCGCGCAAGCGCATCATCGGCATCGACGTGTGCGGCGAGTTCGCCACGCCGGCGTTCAGCAATGCCTTCAAGCGTTGGGAGGCCAAGTCCGACCAGCCGCCGCCCGAACGCTGGAGTGCCGAGGACTTGCAGCGCAATGCCGCGACCAATGAAGCCCTGATTGATCTGTTTGAGGAGCTGTTCCCGTGACGTTGACCGTGGTGTTGCTGGTGGCGTTTTCCATCGTGCTCGATGTGATCGGCCAGCTGTGTTTCAAGATCGGCCTGGACCGTTTGCCGGAGTTGGACGGCGGTTTTCGTCTGAATGCGTTCTGGGGCCAGGTGTTCAATGCGCCGTTGCTGTGGGCGGGGATCGGCGCCTATGCCGTCGAATTTTTCGTGTGGCTCGAAGCGTTGTCCCGAGCACCGTTGAGCCTGCTGTTTCCGGCGGCCGCGCTGGCGTATTGCGGCGTGGTGCTGGCGGGCAAGGTGGTGCTGGGCGAAACCGTCAGCCGGCGCCGTTGGCTCGGCACGCTGGTGATTACCTTGGGCGTGATGTTGGTGGCGATTGCAGGGAGTCAGGCATGAGTACGCAAACGATGAATACCGGATGGCTGCATGGGCGTTTGGGCACGGTGGTGCTGTGGGCCTTGTTGATCTGCACCGAAAGCGCTGGCCAGTTGTTTACCAAAGTGGCCGGGGATCAACTGGGGCAGATGGATTTCAGTTGGCAGTGGTTGGCGCAAGTGGCGCGCAACCCTGGGATCCTGGCGGCGATTGCCAGCTACATCGGCGCGTTTTTCGTATGGATGCTGATCCTGCGGCGCAGCAGCCTGTCCCTGGCGTTTCCGCTGAGTTCACTGGTGTTTGTGGTGGTGTTGCTCGGGTCGTGGCTGGGGCTGGGGGAACATATCAGCCCGCTGCACTGGGTGGGGGTGGCGGTGATCATCGGGGGTATCGCCCTCCTGGCAGAGGGCGAGGAAAACTGAGTGGCTAGGGTTTGCGGTGTTTCACCAAAAAACCTAGGCCATGGGACACCGGAAGTGTTTTGACCCCCGCCTCCCGCTGCTGCTCGGCAATCTCCCGATGAAACGCCTTCACCTGGGTCCAGTGCATCTTCGGCCGGTAGTGGTGCTCGGCGTGGTAGCCGTTATTCATCCAGATCAGGTTGTACAGCACGCTGTAGGAACTCACGCCCCAGGCGATCGGCAGGTTTGGGTTGCCGCCGAAATGCTCGTAGTAGCCATTGAGCGATGACAGGCACTGGCCCAGGTACCAGAACGGCAACAGCCACAGCACCGCCTGCCAGTTGTAGAACGCCAGCGCAATGTAGAACGCCACGGTCACGCCGATCTCGACTTTCACCCAGCGCGCATCGGCCGGGCGTTTGCGCGTCATTTCGGCGTAGAACGGCTTGGGATCGTCGCGGAAAAAACTCAGGAAGGTATAGGCCCACGGGTTTTCCGGCTGGCCATTATGGCCACGCTGGTAGATCGACAGCGGGTCGATGGTTTTACCGTCCGGCCCCGGCAGGTCGGCGTTGCCACGGTGGTGGCGATTGTGGATGTCGCGGTAGAGCGTCTGGGAGAAACCGATGGTCACCGACAGCAGCAGGTCGAAGGCCCGGTTCATGGCGCGATGGGTGAAGTAGGCGTTGTGGATCTGGTTGTGGGAGATGCTGTTGATGCTCCACGACAGGCTGACTGCGTAAAGCAGCGCCAGCGGCACCAGGGCCCACCAGCTCAGGTGATGGAAGGCGGCAACCAGCCAGACGACAAATGCGAAATGCGCCAGGCCCAGGGCGATGGGCACCAGGTCCCAGAGCGAGTGATGGAGCAGGCGGTAAGCGGGGCGAGCCATGAAGAATGTCCTGGAAAAGTGGATTCCAGCACCTTGTTGCAAACCCCAGACCAACCTAATCGAACTTGTAGCTGATGGCCGTCTGCACCTGGCCCTGGTTCACATCGCCGGTCTCTTTGACGATGCTGCTGTTGGCGGCCGATCCCACCAAGTGAATCCAGCTGGCGCTGGTCAGCAAGGACCAGTTGGCAGCCAGGGGAAATTCGAAACTCTGGGTCAGCGTCAGGTTCTGGAAACCACCGCTGGCGTTGTAGGGACGAAAGCCGGTGGAAGCGGCTTCGTTGTCATCCACGCCAAAAAACGTGTTGGTCTGGCGTGCATCGGCAAAATGCGCAACCAGCCCGCTGCTGCCGATGATCCCGCCGCCCAGCGGGTAGCCCAGTTCGCCGCCCAGTTTGCCGAGGGCGCCACTCTGCGAATGCCCACCGCCCACGGCTTGCCCCAATTGCGCGTAGACCCGCCAGAAATCAGCCGGGGCGTACTGGACGAAGCCACCCACCTCGGCCATGTCCGACACATTGCGCAGGCCTTGCAGATCGCCATTGGACGTGCGCCCCGACAGGTAGTTGATATAGGGGCCGGCGGTAAAGCCGTGGGTGTTGAGCGCGCTCCAGGTCAAGCCGTCATCGGTGCCCAGGCTGACGCTGCCCCAATCCAGGTCCAGGTAGGGCACGGGGCGGACTTCGTAGCGGCTGGCGGTGGGGTCATGGGGTTGATAACTGATGCCTGCGCCCACTTCACCGGTGATGCCTTCGGCCAGGGCAGCGTTTGAAAAGCTCCACAGGCCAAGCAAACCGGCGAATGCAGCGCATGTGATCCTGTACATGGTCAGGTTCCTTGATTGATTACGTGCGCATGAACGCGCGAAGGGCTCGCTTCACGCAAGCACTCATCTTGTTTGTAGCAAGCTACAAAAATTGTAGCTTCGACGACACATTCCGCCCTCGATACGCGCCAGAGCCCCAGCCCTGCTGGGTGGTGGCCAGTTGGCACAGTCCCTGCTCTACCTCTGGTGCAAGCGCACACAGCGCGCTCCTCCAAGGTAAACAACGATGATCCAGTGGCATATCGTGTGTGACTTCGACGGGACCATTACCCCCACCGATGTCATCGACAACGTCCTCCAACGCTTCGCCGGCCCCGAGTGGGAAACCATCGAACAGGAATGGCTGGATGGGCATATCGGTTCACGCGAATGCCTGAGCCGCCAACTGGCGCTGATCAAGGCCACACCTTCCGAGCTGCTGGCGTACTTCGACAGCGTCGAGATCGACCCGGACTTCCCCGACTTCGTCGACCACGTCATGGGACTGGGTGCGACCATCGAAGTGGTCAGCGACGGCATCGAGCAGGGCATCGCCCGCATCCTGTCGCGCAATTACGTGACCTTGCTGCCGATCCTTGCCAACCGCCTGCGCCAGGTCGACCAGAACAGCTGGCGCATCGACTTCCCGTATGCCAGCGACGCCTGCCGTGCCGCTTCCGGCAACTGCAAGTGCAAGTCCACCCCACGCAACAAGCGCGTGCTGGTGATCGGCGACGGCAAGTCCGATATGTGCGTGGCCTCCACCGCCGACTTCGTGTTCGCCAAGGGCAGCCTCGCCAAGTACTGCGAAGCCAACGACATTCCTCACGCACGCTTCGACACCTTTGCCGAACTGCCTGCATTGCTGGCCCTGCTGCCTCAGGGCATCGCCGCCAACGCCACCACCTTTACTGCTGACAACCAGGAACTCTTCCATCATGTCTGATATCCGTATCGCTACCGCCGAAGACCAGATCCTTCTGGACAAAGAAGCCAAGTATTGCTCCTACGGCGATACCGTTCACTACATCGAGCCGCCGCGTATTTTCAGCCGTTGCGAAGGCTCCTACGTGTGGGACACCGAAGACCAGGCCTATCTCGACCTGCAAATGTGGTACTCGGCGGTCAACTTCGGCTACGCCAACCCGCGCCTGAACAACGCATTGAAACAGCAGATCGACACGCTGCCGCAAATTGCCAGCCAGTACCTGCACAAGGGCAAGATCGAGCTGTCGGAAATGATCGCGGTCGATGCCAAGAAGAAATTCGGCCTCGACGGTCGCGTGCACTTCAACGTCGGCGGTTCGCAGTCCATCGAAGATTCCCTGAAAGTGGTGCGTAACGCCACCAACGGCAAGAGCCTGATGTTCGCCTTCGAGGGCGGCTACCACGGGCGCACCCTGGGTGCTTCGTCGATCACCTCCAGCTACCGCTACCGTCGTCGCTACGGCCACTTCGGCGAGCGCGCGCAGTTCATCCCGTTCCCGTACCACTTCCGTGGCCCCAAAGGCATGACCAAGGAAGAATACGGCAGCCACTGCGTGCAGCAATTCGCCCGCCTGTTCGAGACTGAATACAACGGGGTGTGGGACCCGAAAGTCGGCTCCAGCGAATACGCCGCGTTCTACGTCGAGCCGATCCAGGGCACCGGCGGCTACGTGATCCCGCCGATGAACTTCTACCGCGAGTTGAAGCACGTGCTGGATCAACACGGCATCCTGATGGTCTCCGACGAGATCCAGATGGGCTTCTACCGCACCGGAAA
Organism: Pseudomonas extremorientalis; assembly: GCF_024584605.1. Lineage (NCBI taxonomy): Bacteria > Pseudomonadati > Pseudomonadota > Gammaproteobacteria > Pseudomonadales > Pseudomonadaceae > Pseudomonas > Pseudomonas extremorientalis. Next base: position 1,363,037 of record NZ_CP089519.1, read on the forward strand.
ACTGTGGTCGATCGAACACTTTGACGTGCAGCCGGATGTGATCGTGTTCGGCAAGGCGCTGACCAACGGCCTCAACCCACTGGGCGGCATCTGGGCCCGTGAAGAGTTGATCAACCCGAAGATCTTCCCGCCAGGTTCGACCCACTCCACCTTCGCCTCCAACCCGTTGGGCACGGCGGTAGGCCTGGAAATGTTCAAGATGACCAACGAGATCGACTACGGCGCGATGGTCATGGCCAAGGGCAAGTTCTTCCTCGAAGGCCTGCAGGACCTGCAGAAACGTTTCCCGATCATTGGCGATGTCGACGGCCTGGGCCTGGCGCTGCGCTGCGAAATCTGCGCCCCGGATGGTTTCACCCCCGACAAGGCGACCCTGGACTACATGGTCGAAGAAGGCATGAAAGGCGACATGGTGGTGGACGGCCAGAAACTCGGGCTGATCCTCGACGTGGGCGGCTACTACAAGAACGTGATCACCCTGGCACCGTCCCTGGAAATCAGCTACCCGGAAATCGAGCTGGGCCTGAAGCTGCTCGAGCAACTGCTGGTGCGGGCGACCAACCGGTGAACAGCGTCGGGATCGACCTCGGTGAAGGTGATGCCGGTTTCGTTCTCGGTGACGGTCCGGTCGGGATCCTGTTGATCCACGGCCTGACCGGCACCCCGACGGAGTTGCGCCAGGTCGCCAAGGGCCTGGCCAAGGTGGGCAATTGCACGGTGTACGTGCCCACCCTGGCCGGGCACTGCGGTGACAACAGCGACCTGCAGGCCACGGGCTGGCGGGACTGGTACGAAGGCGTGCGCAAGACCTTCGTGGGCGTGAAGCAACGCCACGCGCAGGTGTTTGTCGGCGGCTTGTCGATGGGCGCGGTGATGTCGATGTACCTGGCGTCGGAGCATCCGGGCCAGGTGGCCGGTTTGCTGATGTATTCCACCACGCTCAAGTACGACGGGTGGAGCATCAACAAAATGGCGTTTATCACGCCGTTGCTCATCCGTATCCCGTTCGGCGTGCGCCTGTTCCGCTTTACCGAGAAGCCGCCCTACGGCATCAAGAACGAACGCCTGCGCGCCATCGTTGAACGGCAGATGAAGGAAGGCGAAAGCAGCGAGGCGGGCCTGTTGACGATGGAGGGCGTGACGGTGCGTGAATTGCACTGGATGAACGCCGTGGTCAAGAAACGCATGCCGTCGATCAACGTACCGGCGCTGGTATTGCACTCCATCGAGGACGACATCACCAGCCGCTGGAACGCCGATTACGTGGAACGCCACCTCGGCGGGCCGGTGACCAAGATCCTGCTGGACAACTGCTACCACATGATCACCGTCGACCTGCAATACCGCCGGGTGATCGAATTGAGCGCCGATTTCGTCGAACAACACACCTCCGCCATGGGCGCCAGTTCACTTTGTGGCGAGCCCACTCGATACAGCAAGCCCGCTCTCCGCCATAGACTCTGACAAAGGACACGATGTGATCACCGCCCAAGCCTTCCCGACCATCCGGGCTATCCAGCGCAGTGCCTGGAACGACTGTTTCCCGGGTGCCCTGGAGGACTGGGACTATTACGTAGCCGTGGAAAACGCGGCCATTGATGATTTCCAGTGGCGTTATCTCGCGGTTTATCAGGATGGAACGCTGGTGGCCGTGGCTGCCGCGTTCATCACGCATTATCGCCTCGACACCACGGTGTCGGGCGCCGGCAAGCGCTTGACCGAACGTGTCGAACGATTGTGGCCGGGGCTTTTGCAACTGGGGCTGTATGCCCTCGGATCGCCGGTGGCCGAACGCTGCGACGTGGGTTTCGCCAGCAGCGTGGCGGATGCGCAGCGTCCGCTGTTGCTCAAGCACCTGCTGGGCGCCGCCCGCCAGGATGCCGATGACTTCGGCATCGGCCTGGTGGCGGTCAAGGATGCGCCGAGCAAGGATCCGCATTGGCTCCAGAGCTGCCGCGCGGCAGGCTTCCAGAGCATGCCGAGCTTGCCCACCGGCGTGTTGCCGCTGCCGTACGGCTCGGTGGATGCCTACCTGGGTTCGCTGGGCAAATCCACACGCAAGGACCTGCGCCGCAAGCTGCGTGCGCCGGGGCCGCGGGTGGAGTGGCGGCGCAATATCGACGACGTGCTGCCCGAGGTGATGCGCTTGTACGAGGCCACGCTCACGCGTGCCGAGTTGCAGTTCGAACGGCTGCCCGCCGGTTACTTCACCGGTGTGCTCGAACGCCTGGATGAGCGCGCGGTCTGTGTTCTTTACTGGGTGGACGAGCAACTGGTGGCGTTCAACCTGGTGCTGGTCGACCAACACCGGCTGGTGGACAAGTTTTTCGGGCATGACGTGGCGTTCACCCGCGACTACAACCTGTACTTCCGCAGCTGGCTGACCAATGTCGACTACTGTATTCAACACAATATTGCCGTGTATGAGTGCGGCCAGGCCGGGTATGCCAGTAAGCTGCGCCTGGGTTGCGAGTTCCAGGGCAACAGTGTGTTTTTTCGTCACCGCAATCGGCTGGTCAACGGCCTGCTCAAGCTTGTAAAACTGTTTATTCGACCGGACCGTTCCGACCCTGCCATGGCTGCTGCGATAAGCGAAACCTGATGATCACCAAGACCCGCCAGAAAGCCCGCCCCTTTGCCATTTCGCGCTGGAGCGTCCAGCGCAAGCTGGTGCTGGCGTTCTGGTTGGTCAGCGTGATTCCTACCATGATCGCGGCTGAGCTGGCCGCGACCACGCTGTCGCAGATCTTCGACAGCAACGTGCGCATCTGGCTGCAGGAGTCGACCAAGATCGTCAAGGACGAAATCGGCGACATCCTTCACGACAACGCGCGCATGGCCAAATTGTTCCTGCGCTACACCAGCCCGCCGTCAAGCCGGCAAGCCGCCAAGCACGACCGCCTGACCGCCGACATTGCCGACGCTACCGACATCGACGTGGTGGCGCTGATTCGCGCCAGCGACCACAAGGTCGAATTCAGCACCGCCTCCGATGACATCGTCAAACAGATCAACCTGACCAGCAACGCGGTGTTGCAGACCGTGCAGGTGGCCGGGGTGAATACCGGCCTGGTGGTGTCGACCTTTGAAACCAGCCGTGACGGTGTCGACTACCTGTTGCTGGTCGCCACCTACCTGGACAGCAGTTTCCTCACCAGCGTGGCCGATGTGCATTCCCTCGACCTGCGCCTGTACCTGGCCAACCCCGACGGTTTTTCCGAGATCTTCTCGACCCAGCGCTTCGTGGATCACCCCTCGCGCATCCCCAAGAGCGTCGAAGCGGCGATGCGCAGCACCCGCCAGCCCAGCGAGCAGTTCACCAACAACTACAGCGGGCTGTACTGGCCGATCTTCAATGATGCGGGGGATTTGCAGGGCGTGATTTTCAGCGGTCTGCTGCGCCACACCAGCCTGGTCGGGCTGGTCAACCAGAGCAACCTGTTCGTGCTGATCTTCCTGCTTAGCTCGGCCTTGTCGCTGGCGGCCGGGGTGTTGGTGTCGCGGCGCCTGACCAAACCGCTGCGCGACCTGTCCCAAGGTGTGGACGCGGTGATTTCGGGTCACTACGAACACCGTGTGCCGGTCAGCGGCGGCGATGAGCTGGCGCAGTTGAGCAGCACCTTCAACCATATGACCGAGCGCCTGGGCGAGTTGCATTACCTTGAGGCCCAGTTGCGCCGACGCGATCGCCTGCACGCCCTGGGCGAAGTCGCCATGGGCCTGGCCCACGAGATCCGCAACCCGCTGGGCATCATCAAGACAGCCACGCAACTGTTGCATCGGCGTGCCGATCTGCCGGAAACCGACAAGCGTCACCTGGAATACGTGGTCAGTGAGGTCAGCCGCATCAACGACCTGATCACCGAGTTCCTCGACTTCGCCAAGCCCAACCCGCCGCTGCGCGTGTTGCAGCCGGCGCGCGCGCTGGTGGACGAGATCCTCGGCTTTTGCGCGCCGGAACTGGCCACCCATGCGATCGATGCGCATGTCGATGACCAGGCGCCGGGAGCGACCATCTATGCTGACGCCAAGCAGCTCAAGCAGGCGTGTCTCAACCTGATTCTCAACGCCGTCGACGCGATGCCCGAAGGCGGGCGGCTGACGTTGGGCATTCGCTCGGTGGACGACAACACAGTGATCAGCATCGCCGACACCGGCCAGGGCATTCCGGCGGACATGATCGAGCGTATCTTTACCCCGTTCGTCACCACCAAGGCCTCGGGCACCGGGCTGGGCCTGGCCAAAGTCTATTCGATCATGGAAAGTCACGACGGCAGCATCGAATGCGCCAGTGAAAAAGATGCCGGCGCCACGTTCAGCCTGTACATTCCGGCGATGGGCGAAGACGACGAGGACAGTCATGACGCATAACATTCTGGTAGTCGACGACGAACCCAAGCTCTGCGACCTGCTGGCGTCGGCCCTGGGCCAGAACAACGTGCAGGTGTTCATCGCCGGCAACGGCCTGCACGCGCTCAAGGTGCTGGAGCAGGAAGACATCGACCTGGTGATCAGCGACTGGCGCATGCCAGGCATGGACGGGCCGGCGCTGCTGGCCGAGATCAAGGTGCGTTACCCCCACGTGCCGGTGATCGTGATGACTGCCTACAGCACCGTGAAAAACGCCGTGCAGTCGATGCGCAATGGCGCCTACGACTACATCGCCAAGCCGTTCGATATCGACGAGCTGGACATCACCGTGGCCAAGGCCCTGCAGTTTCGCGACATCATGCGCGACAACGCGCGCCTGCGCGCCGAACTGGACGAGCACGCACAGTTCGACAGCCTGGTGGGCGACAGCCCGGCGTTTCGCAAAGTGCTGCAGGCGGTGGACTCGGTGCGCGACAGCAGCGCCACCATCCTGCTCACCGGCGAAAGCGGCACCGGCAAGGAAATGGTCGCCCGCGCCATCCACAAACACGGCAGCCGTGCCGACCAGCCGTTCGTGGCGGTCAACTGTGCGGCGATCCCGGAAGGACTGCTGGAAAGCGAAATGTTCGGCCATCGCAAAGGCGCGTTTACCGGTGCCGTGGCCGACCGGGTAGGGCGCTTCCAGCAGGCCGACAAGGGCACGTTGTTTCTCGACGAAGTGGGCGACATGCCGTTGGCGTTGCAGGCGAAGATCCTGCGTGCATTGCAGGAGCGGGTGATCGAACCGGTGGGCGACCTGCGCGAGCGCAAGGTGGACGTGCGGGTGATTGCCGCCACCAACAAGAATTTGCTGGACGCGGTGGCCAACAAAGAGTTTCGCGAAGACCTGTATTACCGCCTCAACGTGTTCCCGATCCCGTTGCCGGCCTTGCGCGAGCGGGTGGAAGACATCGCGCCGTTGGCCCGCCACTTCGCCCACACCCTGAGTGCCACCGCCGGCAAACGCATCACTGGCTTCAGCCCGGAAGCCTTGCAGGCCATGGCGGCGTATCACTGGCCGGGCAATATCCGTGAACTGCAGAACTGCGTGGAGCGCGCGACCATCGTGGCGGCGTCACCGGTAATCGAGGATATCGACCTGCCGGGTTATCTGTTTGCATCCAAACCGAGCGAGGGCGGTGTGACGGCGATCCTCAGCGATGGGCCGGGCATTCCCCAGGACCTGGATGCGGCGCTGGCAGAGGTGGAGAAGGCCTATATTCTGGCAGCGTTGCAGGAGAGCAATGGCGTGCAGGCCGCAGCGGCGGCGAAGATCGGGATTTCCGAGCGCAGTTTCTGGTATCGCCTGAAGAAGCTGGGCATTCAGGTCGACAAGATCGTCCGCTGACACATCGAGGTTCAAAGGTGGGAGGGGGCTTGCCCCCGATTGCAGTGGGTCAGACAGCTTTTCTGTCTCTGATACACCGCCATCGGGGGCAAGCCCCCTCCCACAGTTTTGACCGTGCTGGGTCAGGTGTGGACGCGTACCCATATGCTCACCAGCACCGTCGCGGCCATCAACCACGCCACGGCGGCCACGGCCAGTGATGCCTCCAACCGCATCCGATCGACCATCACATACAAGGTCGCCAGGTACACAAAATACGGAATGATCGACCACATCCCGAACAGGATCGTGGTCTTCAAGTCGTCTACCGAGCGCCCTTTGCCGACGATGTAGTGGGCGATCAACGCAAAGGTCGGAAACAGCGGCACCAGCCCTGCGATGTAATAGTTTTTGGTCTTGGCCAGCGCCGCCAGAATCAGCACCACTGCCGCGCCGAGGGCGGCCTTCAATAGCAAGTCCATCAGTGACTCAACCCGTACTTCTTGACCTTGTCGAACAGCGTGGTCTTGGCCATCCCCAGTTCCTGGCTGGCCTGGGTCAGGTTGCCGCCGCTGCGTTGCAGCGCATCGTTGAGCAGGTTGCGTTCGAAGGCCTCCACTGCCTCGGTAAAGGCCAGCCCCTGGCCGCCGCTGCTGGCGCCGCTTTTCTTGAAGGCGGGCAGGCCGAGGGCGAAGCGTTCGGCGACGTTGCGCAATTCGCGCACGTTGCCCGGCCAGTCGTGGCTCATCAGGCTCGACAGGGTCTGGTTGTCCAGCTCCGGCGCAGTGCGGTCGAAACGCAGGGATGACTGCTGCAGGAAGTGTTCGAACAGTTGCAGGATGTCTTCGCGACGCTCGCGCAGGGGCGGCAGTTCCAGGGTTACCACGTTGAGGCGGTAGTACAGGTCGCTGCGGAACTGGTTGGCGCGGCTCAGTTCGTCGAGGTCGGACTTGGTGGCGGCGATCACCCGGCAATCCACTGCGACACTCTGGTTCGACCCCAGGCGTTCCAGAGTGCGTTCCTGCAATACCCGCAGCAACTTGATCTGCAGGTTGATCGGCATGCTTTCCACTTCATCGAGGAACAGCGTGCCTTCGTGGGCGTGTTCGATCTTGCCGATGCGGCGCTTGCCGGCACCGGTGAAGGCGTTGGCTTCGTGGCCGAAAATCTCGCTTTCGAAGAGGTTCTCCGGCAGGCCGCCGCAATTCAGGGCGACAAACTGGTGGGCGTGACGCCGGCTGAAATCATGCAGGCAGCGCGCGACCAGTTCCTTGCCGGTGCCGGTCTCGCCTTCGATCAGCACGTTGGCCGAGGTGTCGGCGACGTTGGCGATCAGTTCGCGCAGGTTCTGCATGGCCGGCGAACGGCCGATGATGCGGCCTTCCAACGAATCGCGCTCGGCCAATTGGCGGCGCAGCGACCAGACTTCTCGCGCCAGCCCGCGCTGCTCCAGGGCGCGCCGGGCGACGTCGACCAGGCGTTCGGGGGAGAAGGGTTTCTCCATGAAGTCATAGGCGCCGTTGCGCATCGCGCCGACCGCCATGGAAATATCGCCGTGCCCGGTAATCAGCACCACCGGCAGGCTTTTATCCAGGGCCTTGAGGCGGGTGAGCAGCTCCAGGCCGTCGATGCCCGGCAAACGGATATCGCTGATCACGATGCCGGCGAAGTTTTCGCCGATGCGCTTCAAGGCTTCTTCGGCACTGCCCACGCCGACGCTGGGAATATCTTCCAGGGCCAGGGCTTGCTGGCAGCCGAGCAACACGTGGGGGTCGTCTTCGACGATCAGCACGGTGAGGTCTTCTTTAACGGCGGTAGCGTTTGTATTCATGTCGACTCAGCTTGTTGAGTGCCCGCCAGCGGCAGGCACAAGACAAAGGCCGTTCCACCACTGGCCGGGTGTTCCACGGCGAGGTTGCCGCCGGTGGCCGCCGCGAGGCTGGCAGACAGCGTCAGGCCCAGGCCCAGGCCTTGCTCGCCGGGCTTGGTGGTGAAGAACGGTTCGAACAAATGCTTGCGCGCCTCGGGATCGATGCCGTGGCCATTGTCGCGCACTTGCAGGCGGTATTTGCCCTCGCTGCTGCTGCCCTCCAGCCACAATTGCGGGGCCGGTTGGGCTTGCATGGCGTCGAGGGCATTGCCGATCAGGTTGACCAGGATCTGTTCCAGGCGCGTCTGGTCGATTTGCAATTGGGCGTGGGAAAAGTCGCGGTGCAGGGTCAGTGGCAGGCTGTCCATGCGTGCGCCGAGCACCTGGAACGCGGCGTCTACCGCTTTGGCCAGGCTGGCTTCGCCCTGGTCGTCTCCGCGCCGGGCGAAGGAGCGCAGGCTGGCGGTGATACGGCCCATGCGGTCGATCAGTTCATTGATGGTCTTGAGGTTGGCGCTGGCGGTATCCAGGGCGCCGCGCTCCAGGAAACGCACGGTGTTGCCGGACAGGGTACGCAGCGCGGCCAGTGGCTGATTCAATTCGTGGGCGATGCTGGTGGACATCTGGCCGATGGCCGCCAGTTTGCCGGCCTGCACCAGTTCATCCTGGGCACGGCGCAGGGTTTCTTCGGCCTGGCGCCGTTCGCGGATCTGGCCCTTGAGCCGTTCGTTGCTGGCGCGCAGGTCGGCGGTGCGCTCGGCAATCCGTCGTTCCAACTGGCTGTTGGCTTCCTGCAAGGCTTCCCGTGCGGCGAGGCGTGTGGCGATGACTTTGCGTCGCTCGTTCCAGGCAATCAGCAAAAACGCCACCAGGCCAAACGCAACGGCCACCAGGATGCCCTGGTTGATTGCGGCGCGGCGCAGGTCGTTGAGCGGGGTGAGCAGGGTGAAATTCCACGGCGTGTCGTTGAGCGGACGGGTCTGCGCCAGGTAGCTGACTTCGTGGGCGTCGTTGACCACTTCGCTGTTGGCCGGGAAGGTCAGCTTCTCGGTGCCTTCGTTGAGGCGCTCGCGGGCCAGGGGCTCCAGCTCGTTCAGCGTCGCCCAGTAATATTGCAGGCTGTGGGCCAGGCGGTCCTTGGTGTCATCGCTCAGCGGGCGCACGGCCTTGAGGCGCCGGGCCGGGTCACTGGAGAGGATGATGATGCCGTTTTCGTCGCTCACGAACGCTTCGAGGCGTGCGCGTTGCCAGCGCTCTTCGAGGGCTTCGAGGCGTACCTTGACCACCGCGACGCCGATGATCTTGCCATGCTCTTCCAGGCCGTGGGCCAGGTAGTAGCCGGGTTCGCCGTTGGTGCTGCCGATGCCGTAGAAGCGACCTGGCTGGCCCCGCACGGCGTTCTGGAAATAGGCGCGGAAGGACAGGTCTTCACCCTGGTAACTGTCGGCATCGCGCCAGTTACTGGTGGCCAGCACGCGGCCGGTGGTGTCCATCACGTAGATGGCCCGACTGCGACTGCGTCGGTTCAGGCCTTCGAGGTAATCGTTGACGGTCTTGCGGGTTTCCTGGTTCGGGTCGGCCAGCAGCGTGGAGACGCTGGACTCCAGTTCCAGCAGGCTGGGCAGGTAGGTGTATTTGCTCAGCTCGCTTTCGACGGTGCGGGCATGCAACTCCAACTGGCGTTCGCCGGTGTCGCTGAGGGTGCGGATGCCGTAGTACTCACTGACCCAGAAGCCGATGAAACCCAGGCCGATCATCAGGGCGATGATCAGGGGCGGCAGGAACAGTTGGCGGATCAGACGTGGTTTCACGGCAAGTGATGGCGGTGCGGCGCGAAATTGGTTGGGGTCGCATTTCATCACAGATGCCTTGGGTCAACCAGTTGTGCTGATGGTGCTTATTCTGTGGCGAGCGGGCTTGCCCCGCGTCGGGCTGCGCAGCAGCCCCAAAATCAGGTACTGAGAGATGCCTGATACACGGCATTTTTCAGTACCGGGGCTGCTGCGCAGCCCGACGCGGGGCAAGCCCGCTCGCCACAACAAGCCCGTCTTCACAGACAGAGCAGCGAGTTGCTTCTTAGTGCTGCAGGATTTTCTCGAGGAAGTGCTGCGCGCGTTCGGAGCGGGCGCTGATGTCGCCGAAGAACTCTTCTTTCGGGCAGTCTTCGATGATCTTGCCGGCGTCCATGAAGATCACGCGGTCGGCCACTTTGCGGGCGAAGCCCATTTCGTGGGTCACGCACATCATGGTCATGCCTTCCTGGGCCAGTTGCACCATCACGTCGAGCACTTCGTTGACCATTTCCGGGTCCAGCGCCGAGGTCGGTTCGTCGAACAGCATGACGATCGGGTCCATGGCCAGTGCGCGGGCAATCGCCACACGTTGTTGCTGGCCGCCGGAGAGCTGGCCCGGGTGCTTGTGCGCATGTGCCGACAGGCCGACGCGCTCGAGCAGTTGCAGGCCTTTCTTGGTGGCTTCTTCCTTGCTGCGGCCCAGCACCTTGATCTGCGCGATGGTCAGGTTTTCGGTGATGGTCAGGTGCGGGAACAGTTCGAAGTGCTGGAACACCATGCCGACGCGCGAGCGCAGCTGCGGCAGGTTGGTCTTCGGGTCGGCGATGGAAGTGCCGTCGACCACGATGTCGCCCTTCTGGAACGGTTCCAGCGCGTTGACGCACTTGATCAGGGTGGATTTACCCGAGCCGGACGGCCCGCACACCACGATCACTTCGCCTTTTTTAACCTCGGTGCTGCAATCGGTCAGCACCTGGAAGTCGCCATACCACTTGTTGATGTTCTTGATAGAGATCATACGGCAAACCTTTTTTGCAGACGCTTGACCAGCAGCGAGGCGGAAAAGCTGATGATGAAGTAGACGACACCGGCGAAAACCAGGAACTCATTGGAGCGGCCGATGATGTCGCCATTGGAACGGGCGGAGTTGAGGAAATCCACCAGGCCCACGGTGTAGACCAGCGAGGTGTCCTGGAACAGGATGATCGACTGTTGCAGCAGCAACGGGGTCATCTTGCGGAACGCCTGGGGCAGGATGATCAGGCGCATCGTCTGGCCGTAGGTCATGCCCATGGCCTGTGCAGCCGCCATCTGGCCCTTGGGGATCGACTGCACGCCGGCCCGCACGATTTCACAGAAGTACGCGGCTTCGAACATCATGAACGCCACGACGCAGGAGGTGAATGCGCCGATCGGGGTGTCTTCGCCGGTGATCCAGCGCAATACGAACGGCACCGCCAGGTAGAACCAGGTGATCACCAGCAGCAGAGGGATCGAGCGGAAGTAGTTCACATAAGCGCCGGCAACGCGCGACAGCAGTTTGCTGGACGACAGGCGCATCAGCGCCAGGACCGTACCCAGCGCGATACCGCCGACCACGCCCATGACCATCAACTGCAGGGTCATGACCATGCCGTTCCACAGGCCCGGGATGGCGGGGATGATGCCGCTGAAATCGAAGTCCATTATTTACCCCCCACGGAGATCAGGCCGGGCACTGCGACTTTCTTCTCGACCACGCGCATCAGCAACATCAGGCTCATGTTCAGGGTGAAGTAGATCAGCGTGGCCAGGGTGAAGGCTTCAAACAGGTTGGCCGAGAACTCGGCGGTCTGCTTGGTTTGCGCCAGCAGTTCCATCAGGCCGATCAGGGACGCCACGGAGGAGTTCTTGAAGACGTTGAGGAATTCCGAGGTAAGCGGCGGAATGATGATCCGGTAGGCCTGGGGCAGCAGCACGTTCCAGTAGATCTGCGGCAGCTTGAAGCCCATGGCGCGTGCAGCGGATTCCTGGCCGCGTGGCAGCGCCTGGATGCCGGTACGCACTTGCTCGCACACTCGGGCGGCGGTGAACAGGCCCAGGCACACGACAACGCTCAGGTAGGCGGAGGTGGTCGGGTTGAGGTCCTGTTTGTACCAGTCCTGCAGGTTCTGCGGCAGCATGTCGGGTACCAGGAAGTACCAGATGAACAGCTGAACCAGCAGCGGCACGTTACGAAACAGTTCCACGTAGCAGGTCGCGATGCCCGCTACGATGCGGTTTGGCACGGTGCGCATGACGCCCAGAATGGACCCCAGCAGCAAGGCGATAATCCATGCCACGACAGCGATGGCGATGGTCCAGCCCAAGCCGGCGATGTACCAGTCGAGATAAGTCTCGCTGCCCACGCCAGTGGACTTGAAGAACACGCCCCAGTCCCAGTTGTAATTCATTAGGGTCTCCCCTCGAGATCGATCGATGTACAAGCACCCGCTTGGGGAAGATCCTTTCCCGCCTGGCGATGAACGCCAGGCACACGCGATCGGCTCGAAAACCGCCAGGTCGAGTGTTCCACAATAAAGCCAGCAGGTAGTAACAGACGCCTGAGGGAGGTTGGCTCCCTCAGGAGATAAGCTTAGTCAGGTATCAGATTTTTACGTCAGGGGCTGGTTTGTCGCTTGGGTTGGCGATCAGCTCCTTCACCTTGTCGCTCATCGGGAAGTTCAGGTTCAGGCCTTTTGGTGGGATCGGGCTCTCGAACCATTTGCTGTAGATCTTGTTGATTTCGCCGGATTTGTACAGGGCAACGATGGCGTCATCTACAGCCTTCTTGAAGTCCGGGTCGCCTTTGCGAACCATACAGGCGTAGGCCTCAAAGGACTGTGGAGTACCGGTGATGACCCAGTCGTCCGGCTTCTTGGCCTTGGCTTCTTCACCGGCCAGCAGGGCGTCGTCCATCATGAACGCTACGGCGCGGCCGCTTTCCAGCATCTGGAAGGATTCGCCGTGGTCTTTGGCGGAGATGACGTTCATGCCCATCTGCTTGTCGGCGTTCATCGCCTTGATGATGCGCTCGGACGTGGTGCCAGCGGTGGTCACGACGTTCTTGCCTTTCAGGTCGGCGAAGTCGGCGTAGCTCGGCTTGCCATCCTTGTCTTTCTTGACCAGCAGACGGGTGCCGATTTCGAAGATGTTGACGGTGAAATCAACTTGCTGGGCGCGTTCGGCGTTGTTGGTGGTGGAACCGCACTCGAGGTCCGCGGTGCCGTTCTGGATCAGCGGAATACGGGTTTGCGAAGTGACCAGGTTGTACTTGGCCTTCAGGTCGGGCTTGTTCAGGTCTTTTTTCAGGGTTTCAACGATAGCCAGCTGAATGTCGTGGGAGTAGCCCACAGGTTTGCCCGAGCCATCCGCGATGTAGGAAAACGGAATGGAGCTGTCGCGGTGAGCGAGGGTGATGGTGCCGGAGTCGTTGATTTTCTTCAGTGTGCCGGTGAGTTCGGCGGCGAAAACTGGAGTGCTGATCAGAGCAGCAGCGATAGCTGCGCCCAGGATATGGGGAACGATGCGCATCAATACTTCCTCGACATTTGTTTTTTTTATGAAGCCGGCTAGACGGCTCTCTTGTACAGCGAATGCCCGTGACGGCTCCTGAGGCGTCTCAGGCAATCGTCAGGGAGTGTAGAGCATGAGTCGTGCCATACCTCGAATAAAAGGTTATCTATTTGATTTATAAGGGTATTAAATTTTTGTTTCGAGGAATTTATCATGCCGTGATCCGGCAATCCGAATAGGCGGTGGTATGGCGTTCGGGAAACCGAATAGGGCGTGTGGGATTTATCTTGCATAAAAAAGCCCCTGGGCCGTCCGGCGCAGGGGCTTTGCGGGGCGACCTGATCAGGCCGCTTCAATCTTTGCACGGGTCTGCTCGACCTTGGACAGGTAACGTTGCACGTTGTCCTGTTCTTCCGGGGTGGTGAACAGGCCGAGCTTGGTACGGCGCCACAGCACGTCCTGGGGCTGGGTGGCCCACTCTTCGGCGCAAAGGTAATCGACTTCGCGGGTGTACAGGCCACCGCCCAGGTGGTCACCCAGGTCGGCCAGCGACTGCACACCTTCCAGCAGGCGCCAGGTGCGGCTGCCGTAGGTGGTGGACCAACGGCGGGCGATCTCGCTCGGTATCCAGTCGAACTTGCTGCGAATCGCTTCGGCCAGGGCTTCTGGCGTCGTCATGTTTTCACCGCCCGGCAGGCTGGCGGTGGCGGTCCAGCTCGGGCGCATCTGGGTGAAGTACGGTGCCAGTTGCACCATGGCCGATTCAGCGAGTTTGCGATAGGTGGTCAGCTTGCCGCCGAACACCGACAGGATCGGCGCTTCGCCCGTGCCACCGGACAGTGCCAGGGTGTAGTCACGGGTGATGGCCGACGGGTTGTCCGATTCGTCGTTGCACAGCGGGCGTACGCCGGAGTAGGTGTGCACGATGTCATCGCGGCTCAGTTGCTTCTTGAAGTGCGCGTTGACCACTTTCAGCATGTAGTCGGTTTCACCTTCGGTGATCGCCACTTTTGCCGGATCGCCGGTGTATTCGCGGTCGGTGGTGCCGATGATGGTCAGGTGGTTCAGGTACGGAATGGTGAAGACGATGCGCTGGTCTTCGTTCTGCAGGATATGCGCGTGGGCGCCTTCATACAGTTTCGGCACGATCAGGTGGCTGCCCTGGATCAGGCGGATGCCGTAGGGCGAATCCAGCTTCAGGTCGTCCTTGATGAACTTGGCGACCCACGGGCCGGCAGCGTTCACCAGGGCCCGGGCGCGGATCGAAAACAGGCTGCCGTCGGCGCGCTCCATGTTCATTTCCCACATGCCATTGCTGCGGTGGGCGCTGATGCAACGGGTCTGGGTGTGGATGTGCGCGCCTTTTTCGCGGGCGGCCATAGCGTTGAGCACCACGAGGCGGGCGTCATCGACCCAGCAGTCGGAGTATTCGAAACCTTGGGTGATTTCGCTTTTCAGCGGGCTGTCGGCGCCGAACTTGAGGCTTTTCGAACCGGCCAGTTTTTCACGCTTGCCCAAGTGGTCGTACAGAAACAGGCCGGCGCGGATCATCCACGCCGGACGCAGGTGCGGGCGGTGCGGCAGCACGAAGCGCATCTGCTTGACGATGTGCGGGGCCTTGGCCAGCAGCACTTCACGTTCGGCCAGGGCTTCGCGCACCAGGCGGAATTCGTAATGTTCGAGGTAGCGCAGGCCGCCGTGGATCAGCTTGCTGCTGGCGGAGGAGGTGTGGCTGGCCAGGTCGTCCTTTTCGCAAAGGAATACCGACAAACCGCGACCGGCTGCGTCTGCTGCAATACCGACGCCATTGATCCCGCCGCCGATAACGGCAACATCATAGACTTCGGCAAGCGGTGGAGCAGGCAAGGTAGAAGGGTTCATCGGCTGGCCTCGCGATCTTTTTCGTATTGGAATTCGAACATTAATGTTCATTTGCGAAAATGGTAGCTGATAAACGCGCGCGCAGCCACCTGAGTTCGATTGAAAAAACTCATCGAAGGGCGGGCAAAGGAAAATTTGTGAACATGAGCCAGTGCTGGCTGGAGAAATGGGTGGTCTGGTCAATAGCTATCGGGGGCAAGCCCCCTCCCACATTGGAATGTGATCAACCTGTGGGAGGGGGCTTGCCCCGGATGGCGTCAGTGCAGACGCTACACCACTTCCAGACGAACCTTGTGGTCATTGAGCAACTGCACCAACGCTGGCACCGGCTGCTGATCCGTCACCAGGCAATCCACCAGGCTGATCGGCCCCAGGCGAATCATGGCATTGCGCCCGAACTTGCTGGAGTCCGCCGCCAGGATCACCTGGCGCGCATTGGCGATGATCGCCTGGGAAACCCGGACTTCCTGGTAGTCAAAGTCGAGCAAGCTGCCATCTTCATCGATACCACTGATGCCCACCAAGGCAAAGTCGACCTTGAACTGGTTGATGAAATCGACACTCGCCTGACCGACCACGCCCCCGTCACGCCGCACATTGCCGCCGGTCAGCAGCACGTCGAAGTCGTCCTTGGCACTGAGCATGGTGGCGACGTTGAGGTTGTTGGTGATGATTTTCAGATGGTTGTGGTTGAGTAACGCACGGGCGATGGATTCGGTGGTGGTGCCGATATTGATGAACAACGAGGCGTGATCGGGGATCTGCGCGGCGATGGCTTCGCCGATGCGCTGTTTCTCGTCGCGCATCTGGTCGGCCCGCATGGCGTAGGCGGTGTTTTCGACGCTGGAGTCATAGGCCGCGCCGCCGTGGTAGCGGCGCAGCAGATTAGCGTCCGCCAGTTGGTTGATATCGCGGCGGATGGTTTGCGGGGTAACAACGAAGAGCTGCGCCATTTCCTCGATACTGACATAGCCGCGTTCGCGGACCAGTTCGAGGATTTGTTGTTGGCGGGGAGGCAGATTCATGGGGCGTCCTTTGGGCTGCCATACAAAAGTGGCCCATGATGACGCAGGAATCCGCTCCCTGCCAGTTACAACCCGACGTTGGCTTATTCAGCGCCTTCGTGAGGCTCCCAATCACGGGTGCGGCTGACAGCTTTTTGCCAGCCGGCGTAGAGTTTTTCCTTGGCGGCTTCGTCCAGCTGCGGTTCGAATTCGCGTTCGATCACCGCCTTGCCGCGCAACTCGTCCAAGCTGCCCCAGAAGCCGCATGCCAGGCCGGCCAGGTAGGCGGCGCCGAGTGCGGTGGTTTCACGCATTTGTGGGCGCTCGACCTGGGTGCCGAGGATGTCGGCCTGGAATTGCATCAGGAAGTTGTTGGCCACCGCGCCGCCGTCCACACGCAGGGCCTTGAGGCGTTCGCCGGAGTCCTGTTGCATGGCGTCGAGCACGTCGCGGGTCTGGTAGGCAATCGACTCCAGCGCTGCACGAATGATGTGATCCACGCGTACGCCACGGGTCAGGCCGAACAGTGCGCCACGGGCATACGGGTCCCAGTAGGGCGCGCCCAGGCCGGTAAACGCGGGTACCAGGTACACGCCGTTGCTGTCCTTGACCTTGCCGGCAAAGTATTCGGTGTCGTGGGCATCGTTGATGATTTTCAGCTCATCACGCAGCCACTGCACGGTGGAACCGCCGTTGAATACAGCACCTTCCAGGGCGTAGGCCACTTCGCCACGCGGACCGCAGGCGATGGTGGTGAGCATGCCGTGCTTGGACTTCACCGCTTTGTCGCCGGTGTTCATCAGCAGGAAGCAGCCGGTGCCGTAGGTGTTCTTGGCCTGGCCGGCTTCGACGCACATCTGGCCGAACAGGGCGGCCTGTTGGTCGCCGGCGATACCGCCGATGGCGATGCCGCTTTTGGTACGGCCGTAGATTTCCGAGGAGGACTTCACTTCCGGCAGCATTTCGCGCGGCACGTCGAGGATCTCCAGCATCTTCGCATCCCACTCCAGGGTGTGGATGTTGAAGAGCATGGTGCGCGAAGCGTTGGTGTAGTCGGTGACGTGGGTCTTGCCGCCGGTAAATTTCCAGATCAGCCAGCTGTCGACGGTGCCGAACAGCAACTCGCCGTTGCGCGCACGCTCGCGGCTGCCTTCGACGTTGTCGAGGATCCACTTGAGCTTGGTGCCGGAGAAGTACGGGTCGGTGACCAGGCCGGTGGTGTCGCCGATGTATTGCTCGTGGCCGTCGCGCTTGAGCTGCTGGCAGATCTCGGTGCTGCGGCGGCACTGCCAGACGATCGCGTTGTAGATCGGGCGACCGGTGACTTTGTCCCACACCACGGTGGTTTCACGCTGGTTGGTGATACCGATGGCGGCGACCTGGTCGTGGTGCAGGCCCGCTTGAGCCAGGGCCTCGACCATCACGGCGCTCTGGGTGGCGAAGATTTCCATCGGGTCGTGTTCGACCCAGCCCGCCTGCGGGTAATGCTGGGCGAATTCGCGCTGGGCGGTGCAGACCACGTTGGCGTCACGATCGAAGATGATCGCCCGGGAACTGGTGGTGCCTTGGTCAAGGGCGATGATGTAGTTCTTATTCTGAATATCGGTCATGTCGAATGCCTTGGAAAATAAGAAAGTCGGTAATCAGCCTGGGCCGTAAAAAGGGCAGGTACGTTCAGGCTGGCGCTATCAGGAAATACGGGTCTTGCCGTTGACAGCCGTGTCAGGTGTTGCTTCAGCTATAGCAGGTGCGGCGCTCGGCAGGTGACGGGCAATCAGCCCGCGATAGGCCGCGGCGCCGAGGCATGCGCCGACAATCGGCGCGAAAATCGGTACGAGGAAGTAAGGAATATCGCGGCCGCCAGTGAAGGCCATTTCACCCCAACCCGCAAAAAAGGTCATCAGCTTGGGCCCGAAATCCCGCGCCGGGTTCATCGCAAAGCCGGTCAACGGGCCCATGGCGCTGCCGATCACTGCGATCAGCAGGCCGATCAGCAGGGGCGCCAACGGGCCGCGTGGCAGGCCGTTGTTGTCATCGGTGAGGGCCATGATCACGCCCATCAGGATGGCGGTGATGACCATTTCCACCAGGAACGCCTGGGCGGTGCTCAGCAGCGCATGGGGGTAAGTGGAGAACACCGACGCCAATTCCAGGCTGGCCTGGGAGCCGCGCACCATATGGTGGGTTTGTTCGTAATCGAAAAACAGGTTGCTGTAGAGCGTGTACACCAAGGCCGCCGAGCAGAAGGCGCCGGCGATCTGGGCGAGAATGTAGAAGGGCAGTTTGCGCTTTTCGAAGTCGGCGAAAATGCACAGCGCGATGCTGACAGCCGGGTTGAGGTGGGCTCCGGAAATACCGGCGCTCAGGTAGATCGCCATGCTGACGCCGACCCCCCAGATGATACTGATCTCCCACAAGCCAAAGCTGGCACCCGCGACCTTGAGCGCAGCGACACATCCTGTACCGAAGAAGATCAGAAGCGCAGTCCCCAGGAATTCGGCCATGCATTGGCTCGAAAGTGAAGGCTGTTGAAGAGCAGTTGTCATGGAAAACCTCAGTTGTTGTTCTTGTCTGGCGCACAACCTCAACGGGCTGTTGCGCGATTTTCACCTTGGCAGGGATCCCCATCCCGACCATGGCTTACTGCTTTGAACGCTGCGGGTGTATTCCTACAGCATTCGGAAACGAAAAAATATAGACAAGAATGACGGCTGTCAAAGGTCGAAAGTGAACTGTCAGTCACTTTCAAACTATTGGTCTGGTGAATGATCACGCTTGTCACATTGCGTGTGTACCGCAAGAGTGGGCGGACTAGAGCGTTTTACGTGGGCTTGGCCTAGAATTGGCCATCTGTTTGCCATGCCTCGGAGATACCATGACGCCCGCATTGGACCTGTTGAAAAAAGTTCGCGCCGAACATCGAGTCCACAGTTACGAACATGACCCAAAGGCGGCGTCCTATGGGCTGGAGGCCGCGGAAAAGTTGGGCCTGGACCCGGCGCAGGTGTTCAAGACCTTGCTGGCCAGCAGCGAGAAGGGCGAATTACTGGTGGCAGTGGTGCCGGTCGTCGGAAGTCTGGATCTGAAGGCCCTGGCACACGCGGCAGGCGTCAAGAAAGTCGAAATGGCCGACCCGGCGGCCGCGCAACGCTCCACTGGCTATCTGTTGGGCGGCATCAGCCCGCTGGGTCAGAAAAAGCGTCTGCGCACGTTTATCGATGTGACGGCGCAGCCGTTCGCGACGATTTTTGTGAGCGCGGGGAGGAGGGGTTTGGAGGTTGAGCTGCCGGCGGCGGTGCTGGCTGAGCATACCCAGGCCAAGTTTGCGGAAATTGGCCGGGTATGACGAGGCTTTATACCGGGCTGTAACGCCGTACGCCGGATTCGACTGGAGGGAGGTGTGCGGCCGTGCTGCCGGACGCCTGGAACAACACCAGGTGTTCGGCGGCCACCCGAATGCCCACATCCGCACCGACCTGATGATCGGCATGGCTCGGAAAAATCGATTCCAGCTGCGCGCCGGTCGGCAGTTGCAGGCGGTACAGCGTCGATGCGCCGAGGAACGTCTTGCCGACGATCCGCGCTTTCAACCCGCTGTCCGGCGCGTAGACGATGTCATCCGGACGCAGCAACACATCCACCGCACCGCCGGTAGGCCAGGTGTAGGCGCGGTTGCCGCGCAGCTCACCCAGTTCGGTGCTGACCGATTCCGGCGAGCTCAATTGACCACGGATGAAGTAACCCTGGCCGATAAAGCTGGCGACGTAAGGTGTCTGCGGTTCGTGATAAAGGTTGTAGGGCGTGTCCCACTGCTCGAGACGGCCTTCTTTGAACACGCCAACCTGGTCGCTGACGGCGAAGGCTTCTTCCTGGTCATGGGTCACCAGGATCGCGCTGGTGCCGCGTGCCTTGAGGATGTCGCGCACTTCGTGGCTGAGCTTGCGTCGCAACTCGCCATCGAGGTTGGAGAAAGGCTCATCCAGCAACAGCAAGGCCGGTTCTGGCGCCAAGGCTCGGGCGAGGGCGACGCGTTGTTGCTGGCCGCCGGATAGCTCATGAGGGAAGCGCTTGCCCAGGTTCTTCAGGTTTACCAGCTCCAGCAACTCGGCAACCACCCGGTCTTTTTGCGGGTGCTTGCGAATACCGAAAGCAATGTTGTCGGCCACGCTCAGGTGAGGAAACAGCGCGTAGTCCTGGAACACCATGCCGATGCGACGTTTCTCGGGAGCCAAGGTGAACCCGGCACTGGAGATCACTTCGCCGGCCAGGCTGATTTCACCTTCGTGCACCGGCTCAAACCCGGCAATCGCTCGTAGGGTGGTGGTCTTGCCGCAACCCGAGGAGCCCAGCAGGCAACCGATGTCGCCCGCATTGAGGTGCAGGTTGAGGTTCTGTACCACCCGTTGATCTTGATAGCCGCATGCCAGGTTGCGCAGGTTCAGCAGTAATGGATGGCTCATGCGTGGTGGTACGACGGTGGCACGAGGAATTCGAGCAGGGCCTTTTGTGCATGCAGGCGGTTTTCAGCCTGGTCCCAGGCGACCGAGCGAGGGTCGTCGAGCAGGTCGGTGCTGATCTCTTCACCACGGTGGGCCGGCAGGCAATGCATGAACAGGACATCGGGCGCGGCCAGGTCGAGCAAGGCGCGGGTCACCTGATACGGGGCGAACAGGGCCAGGCGCTTGGCGGTTTCGTCTTCCTGGCCCATGGAGGTCCACACGTCGGTGCTCACCAGGTGGGCGCCGATCACCGCGTCACGCGGATCGCGGACCAGGGTCACGCGGTCGCCGGCTTGTGCCAGGAAGCGCGCGTCAGGCTCGTAGCCTTCCGGGCAGGCCACGCGCAGTTGGAAGTCGAATTGGATGGCCGCTTCTATATAGCTGTTGCACATGTTGTTGCCGTCGCCGATCCAGGCCACGGTCTTGCCCTGGATCGAGCCACGGTGTTCAAGGAAGGTTTGCATGTCGGCCAGCAGTTGGCACGGGTGCAGGTCATCGGACAGGCCGTTGATCACCGGTACACGGGAGTTGGCGGAAAATTCGGTCACGGTGCTGTGGGCAAAGGTACGGATCATCACGGCATCGAGCATGCTCGACATCACTTTCGCGCTGTCGGCGATCGGCTCGCCACGGCCCAGCTGGGTGTCGCGCGAGGACAGGAAGATAGCCTGGCCACCGAGTTGGATCATGCCGGCTTCGAACGACACACGGGTGCGGGTCGACGACTTCTCGAAGATCATGCCGAGCACGCGGTTTTTCAAAGGCTCGAACAGTACGCCGCGGTTACGCAGGTCTTTAAGCTCAATGCCTCGACGGATCACGCTGACCAGCTCTTCGGGCGTGCAATCCATCAGGGAGAGAAAGTGCCTTGCGCTCATCATTAACTACCTTTTTGCAACAGACCGCAGATACTCAAAGCCTTGTTTGTTGTGACAACGGGCGAGACCTGCGGCGAAAGCCGCACGGGGCGACGAAATAGGGGAAGGCGCGATCTTATAATTAAATGTCGCGTCTTACCAATAGGGCTACGGTTTTTAAGGGTGTTCAAGCAGGGCGCCGAAGCGCTTTTGAAGATGAATTCCAGACAGCAGCGGGCCATTTGTACACTGGCGCCGAGACCTTTTGCAATGCGCGGAGGCGGGCGCAGACCAGGCTGGGTCGGTTTCAGAGGCTATGGGGCGGGTTTTGAAACATTTGCTCACGCTTGCTCATGGCCGGGCCTGATGCTGGTCGATTCACGTGGCGAACGTTGCTGGCGCGCCTGCCGCTCCCGGCCCATAGTGGGATCAAAGCCCCTATAAAAGAGACTGGCCATGACCAAGACTCTCCACCACCGTGCCTGCCATCTGTGTGAAGCCATTTGTGGCCTGACCCTGGAAACCACCCAGGCCGACGACGGCAGCCTGGCGATCACCTCGATCAAAGGGGATCCGCTGGATACATTCAGTCGCGGGCATATCTGCCCCAAGGCTGTGGCGCTGCAGGATATCCAGAATGACCCCGACCGCCTGCACCAGCCGATGCTGCGGGTGGGCTGTGAATGGCAGCCGATTGCCTGGGAAGACGCCTTTGCGCTTGTAGCCGAGCGGCTCTCAGGGATTCAGGCGCGGCATGGGCAGAATGCAGTGGCGGTGTATCAGGGCAATCCCAGCGTGCACAACTACGGACTGATGACCCACAGCAATTACTTCCTGGGCCAGTTGAAGACGCGCAATCGGTTTTCCGCCACCTCGGTAGACCAGTTACCCCATCACCTCACCAGCTACCTCATGTACGGCCATGGCCTGCTATTGCCAATCCCGGATATAGATCACACCGACTTCATGTTGATTCTGGGCGGCAACCCACTGGCGTCCAACGGCAGCATCATGACCGTGCCTGATGTGGAGAAGCGCCTCAAGGCGATCCAGGCCCGGGGCGGCAGAGTGGTGGTGGTCGACCCACGGCGCAGCGAGACGGCGGCGATGGCCGACCAGCATCTGTTCGTGCGCCCGGGTGGTGATGCGGCATTGCTGTTCGGAGTGCTCAACACGTTGTTTAGCGAGAACCTGACCCGCACCAGCCATTTGCCGGTGGAAGGCCTTGAGGAGGTTCGTCGCGCCATCGCCGGCTTTACCGCCGAGGCCATGAGCCGTCAGTGTGCGGTGCCTGCCGAACAGATCCGCCAGTTGGCGCGGGACTTTGCTGCCGCCGACAAGGCGGTGTGTTACGGACGCATGGGGGTATCGACCCAGGCGTTCGGCACGCTGTGCCATTGGCTGGTGCAACTGATCAACCTGGTGACCGGCAACCTGGACCGCGTGGGAGGGGCGCTGTGCACTACGCCGGCGGTGGATCTGGTTGCATCGACTGGTGGTGGGCATTTCAATCGTTGGCAAAGCCGGGTTTCCGGGCGCCCGGAGTATGGCGGCGAGCTTCCGGTGTCAGCATTGGCCGAAGAAATGCTCACCGAAGGGGAAGGACAAATCCGTGCGTTGGTGACGGTGGCGGGCAACCCGGTGTTGTCGACGCCCAACGGCCGGCAGTTGGAACAAGCCCTCGACGGATTGGAGTTCATGGTCAGCATCGACCTTTATATCAACGAAACCACGCGCTATGCCGACCTGATCCTGCCGTCCACGTCGGCGCTGGAGAATGATCACTACGACACCACCTTCAATATGTTCGCGGTGCGCAATGTCACCCGCTTCAATCGCGCAATCCTGCCCAAGCCTGCGGGCGCGCTGCATGACTGGGAGATCTTTGTCGGCCTGGCCAAGGCCTTTGCCGCACAGACGGGCGCGGTGCTCAAGCCGACCATGCCGCCTGCGCAGATGATCGACTTCGGGCTGCGTGCCGGGGTGTACGGTGATGCGTCCAGCCACAAGTTGTCGGTGGCCGTGCTGGCGGACCATCCTCATGGTGTGGACTTGGGGCCGCTGCAGCCCAATCTTGCGGCACGCTTGAAAACCGTTGATGGCAAGGTGCAGGCGGCGCCGGGGGTGATCCTTGCCGACCTGGCGCGTTTTGCCGCGCAGCCGTTGCCAGTGGCCGATGAACTGCTGTTGATCGGCCGCCGTCACGTGCGCAGCAATAATTCCTGGATGCACAACTACCATCGGCTGGTGAAGGGCAAGCCACGTCATCAATTGCTCATGCACCCGGATGATCTGGCCAGTCGGCAGTTGAGCGATGGGCAGCGCGTGCGCGTGAGTTCGCGCATCGGCATGATTGAAGTGGAAGTCCTGGCCAGCCTGGACATGATGCCCGGCGTAGTCAGCCTTCCGCATGGTTGGGGCCATGGCCGTCCAGGCGTGCAGATGACAATCGCCAGCGGACAGCCGGGGGCGAGCGCCAACGATTTGACCGACGAGCGGCAGTTGGATGAGTTGTCGGGCAATGCCGCACTCAATGGCGTTCCGGTGCAGGTAGCAGCCGCCTGAGCACCACGCTGGAATTTTGCGTTACAATGCGCCACCGTGCCGACCTGTGAGTCGCAAAGTTCCAGCCGAGGTGTTCCATGGATATCATCGAAACGATCAAAGAGCAGATTGCCAACAACACCATTCTGCTTTACATGAAGGGCGCGCCTAATGCTCCTCAGTGCGGTTTCTCCGCGAAAGCTTCCCAGGCCATCATGGCGTGCGGCGAGAAATTCGCTTACGTGGATATCCTGCAAAACCCTGAAATCCGCGCCAACCTGCCGAAGTACGCCAACTGGCCGACCTTCCCACAACTGTGGGTTGCCGGTGAACTGGTCGGCGGCAGCGACATCATCGTTGAGATGGCGGCTGATGGTTCGTTGCAAACGCTGATCAAAGAAGCAGCGGCAAATGCGGCGGCCAAGACCGACGCGTGATTGGCCTGCAATAAAAAGCCCCGCTTCTCGAGAGAGAGCGGGGCTTTTTTGCTTCTACAGGAAGCGGGGTTACTCGCCCATCTGCGACTGCAGGTAGTTTTCCAGGCTGACTTTATCGATCAGGCCCAGTTGGGTTTCCAGCCAGTCGATGTGCTCTTCCTGGTCTTCCAGGATGTCTTCCAGCAGTTCGCGGCTGCCGAAGTCACCTTTGGTTTCACAGTGAGCAATGGCGGCCTTGAGGTCGCTGTGGCTCTTGCGTTCGAAACCCAGGTCGCTGCTTATCATTTCCTGGGTGTGTTCGCCGATGCTCAGCTTGCCCAGGTCCTGCACGTTCGGCAGGCCTTCCAGGAACAGGATGCGCTTGATCAGCGCGTCCGCGTCCTTCATGGCCTTGATCGATTCTTTGTATTCGCGCTTGCCCAGCTTTTCCAGGCCCCAATCGTCATACATGCGTGCATGCAGAAAGTACTGATTGATCGCGACCAGTTCATTGGCAAGGGATTTGTTGAGTTGCTGGATGACTGAGATGTCGCCTTTCATGACTGGGGTCCTGCCCTGTAATCGCTGTGTATAAAGCGGAGTTTGAGCGGCGAAATCCCTAGTGTCAAACCTAAGTTATTGAATAATAAATGAAAATTAATCGGAATAAGAATGTTTGTGTTCCGCGTCTTAGCGCTAACTTATTGAATTGCGGGCATAAAAAAACCGGACACTAAGTCCGGTTCTTTAAAACATGCCTAATCAGGCGTGTGTAAATTCTGCTGAATAGGGGAGCGCGGTCTGAGCGGTCTGCAGCTGTGTCAGGGTTTCCCGTACCACTTGCTTGGCGAGGCAAGCACATTTGCCACACTGGCTGGCAACGCCGGTGGCTTCACGCACTTCCTTGTAGCTGCAGCAACCTTCATAGATTGCTTCGCGGATTTTTCCGTCGGTGACGCCAGTACAGAGGCACACATACATAAGGGAGAACCATCGCGGGTTTAAGGCTTAAGTGCGGTGGATCTTAATGTTAACGAGAATGATTGTCAAAGTAGAATCGTAGGGTATTCACTGGCACCGTGCCCGCACTGACGAACGGTTTTTTCAGTGTATGATGGTCGGTCTTCACGAAGCGTGACTGCGTCACAGGGCTGTCGCTTATAAACGGCAGACTCAAGGCCGGTCCTTTTACTTCAATCGTCACCCTTACATCAGGAGATAACCAATGAGCGTACTCGTCGGCAAACAAGCCCCGGATTTCGACGTACCTGCCGTCCTCGGCAATGGCGAAATCGTAGACAGCTTCAAACTGTCTGAAGCCATCAAAGGCAAATACGGCCTGGTGTTCTTCTACCCGCTGGACTTCACCTTCGTCTGCCCGTCGGAGCTGATCGCTCTGGACCACCGCATGGACGATTTCAAGGCGCGCAACGTTGAAGTGGTAGCCGTTTCCATCGATTCCCATTTCACCCACAACGCCTGGCGCAACACCGCCATCAATGATGGCGGCATCGGCAAAGTGAAATACACCATGGCTGCCGATATGAAGCACGACATCGCCAAGGCCTACGACGTTGAGTCCGAAGGCGGCGTGGCCTTCCGTGGCGCGTTCCTGATCGACGACAAAGGCGTGGTTCGCTCCCAGATCATCAACGACCTGCCACTGGGTCGTAACATGGAAGAGCTGATCCGTCTGGTCGACGCCCTGCAATTCCACGAAGAGCACGGCGAAGTCTGCCCTGCCAACTGGAAAAAAGGCGACAAAGGCATGAACGCTTCGCCGGAAGGTGTTGCGGCTTACCTGACCGAGAACGCTGGCAAGCTGTAAGCCACGTTTGCGGCAAAAAAAACCGGCCTGAGAAGGCCGGTTTTTTTATGCGCGGGATTCCACTTCAGTCGTTGAAGTCTTCCCAGCCGCCCATCTGTTTCCAGCGGTTGACGATGCCGCAGAACAGCTCGGCCGTCTTCTCTGTGTCGTAGCGGGCCGAATGAGCCTCACGACCGTCAAAGTCGATGCCGGCTGCCTGGCAGGCTTTGGCCAGCACGGTCTGGCCATACGCCAGCCCGGCGAGAGTAGCGGTGTCAAAGCTGGAGAACGGGTGAAACGGGTTGCGCTTCATGTCCAACCGCGCCACGGCGGCATTCAGAAAGCCCAGGTCAAAGCTGCTGTTGTGGCCGACCAGGATCGCGCGCTTGCAGCCATTGGCCTTCAATGCCTTGCGCACGCCACGGAAGATATCGGTCAGTGCCGCTTCTTCACTTACTGCCATGCGCAATGGGTGATCGAGCTTGATCCCGGTGAACTCCAAGGCAGCCGCTTCGATATTGGCGCCTTCGAACGGCTCGACGCGGAAGAAGTGGGTGTGTTCCGGGAACACAAAACCCTGTTCGTCCATGCCGATAGTCGTCGCGGCGATTTCCAGCAGCGCATCGGTGGCGCAGTTGAAACCACCGGTTTCTACGTCGATGACAACCGGCAGATAGCCGCGGAACCGCTCGGCCATCGGATGACGGGATCCGCCACCGCTGTGCTCGTGTTCGTCATCGTAATGGTCTTCACTCACTTGCTTTCCTCCAGCAGGCGCCAGCGCAGTGTTTCACCGGCGCGCAGCGGGATGACAGTCAGCTCGCCAAACGGCAGGCTGGCAGGGGCGGTCCAGTCTTCACGAACCAGGGTAATGCGATCGGTATTCGCCGGCAGGCCGTAGAAACGCGGGCCATTGAGGCTGGCGAACCCTTCGAGCTTGTCCAGGGCGTTGCGCTGTTCGAACGCTTCAGCGTATAGCTCGATGGCGGCATAGGCGGTGTAGCAGCCGGCACAACCGCACGCGGCTTCTTTGGCGTGCTGGGCGTGAGGCGCGGAGTCGGTGCCGAGGAAAAACTTCGGATTGCCGCTGGTCGCCGCATCCAGCAAGGCCACCTGGTGCGTGTTGCGCTTGAGGATCGGCAGGCAATAGAAGTGCGGCCGAATCCCGCCTACCAGCATGTGGTTGCGGTTATACAGCAGGTGATGCGCGGTGATGGTCGCACCAACGTTGGCCGAGGCCTCGGTGACGAACTGCACTGCATCGGCAGTGGTGATGTGCTCGAACACGACCTTGAGGGTCGGGAACAGCTCCACCACACGACGCATGTGTTCGTCGATGAAGATCTTCTCGCGATCGAACACGTCCACATCGCCACGGGTGACTTCACCGTGGATCAGCAGCGGCATGCCGACGTCGGCCATGGCTTCGATGGCCGGCAGGATCTTGTCGATACTGGTCACGCCGGAATCGGAGTTGGTGGTGGCGCCGGCCGGGTACAGTTTGGCGGCGTGCACAAACCCACTGGCCTTGGCCTCGCGAATTTCTTCGGGCTGGGTGCGGTCGGTAAGGTACAGCACCATCAGCGGTTCGAACCGGCTGCCGGCCGGCCGTGCAGCGAGGATACGCTGGCGGTAGGCATCGGCTTGCTCGGCGTTACGTACCGGAGGAACCAGGTTAGGCATGATGATGGCGCGGCCAAAGGTACGCGCTACATCGGCCACGGTGTGGGGTAACGCAGCACCATCGCGAAGATGAATATGCCAGTCGTCGGGACGCAGCAGGGTCAGGCGGTCGGACATTGGGGATTCCAGGCGGGTCAATCTGGGGGGAATGCTACCGGAAAAGACTCTATCAGGCACTCGCTATCAAGTTTTGCAGGATGCAACCGATAGCCTTTTGTATGCCTTATCGATGTATGACGCTTTGAAGTGTTGTAGAAACCAGTGGAGCCTCCCGTGCGCCAGCATTACCTAGCCCTGCTCAGTGTGTTCGCCAGCCTGCCCGCGATGGCCCTCACGTTCCAGACACGTCTGGAGAACATTGAGTGGAAGGTAGAGGGCGACCAGTTCGAGTGCCGTCTGACCCAGCCGATCACAGACTTCGGTTCGGGTGAGTTCGTGCGCCGGGCGGGTGAGCAGGCAATATTTCGTCTGAAAGCCTATAACGGTTCGCTGGGCACAGGCTCGGCCACCTTGTTGGCTGCCGCCGCCCCTTGGCAGCCAGGCCGAGGCGATATCAACCTCGGCGCCGTGCGTGCCGGTAGTGGCGATGTGTTGTTCAATAGCTCGCAGGCCCAGGCCGGTCGCCTGTTCACCGGACTGCTGGAAGGGCGCAG
Organism: Pseudomonas extremorientalis; assembly: GCF_024584605.1. Lineage (NCBI taxonomy): Bacteria > Pseudomonadati > Pseudomonadota > Gammaproteobacteria > Pseudomonadales > Pseudomonadaceae > Pseudomonas > Pseudomonas extremorientalis. Next base: position 1,391,315 of record NZ_CP089519.1, read on the forward strand.
CCCGACGGTCCGCCACTACGGCCGTGAAGGCGGCTACTCCGAAATCCGCTTGTTGCCGGTGAAATTCAATAAGGCTTATAACGACTACCAGCTGTGCACCGCCAAGCTGTTGCCGATGAATTACGATCAGGTCAAACAGACCGAAGTCGGATTCCCGGGGGGCGGTATCGAGTTGGACGCAGCCGCCAAGAAGAAACTCGACGTGATTCTTGCATTCATGAAAGCCGACCCGACGGTCAACCATATCGAGTTGAATGGCCATTCGGACAACAGCGGCAACCGCCTGACCAATCGCGACGTCTCTCGCCGCCGTGGCTTGGCGGTGATGGACTACTTCAAGGCCAACGGTATCCAGGAGTCGCAGATCACCCTGCGCTTCCATGGCGAAAGCTACCCCCTTGCGCCCAACACCAATGCGGCCAACCGGGCACGCAATCGTCGTGTGAATATCCAGCTTGAACGCGTGGCAGCCCCCGAGAAGCCGGCGCCCCAAGCCACTGGCGCAAGTAACCCTGCACACACGTCTTAAGGTGCGACCATCGGTCGCCCGTTCGACATAATCTGTCGCTTTATCTTCATTTGCTGTCGCGCCCCTGTAAATCCACGGTTTTGGTCGGTAGAATCGACGCCTTTCCGTACAACCCCGTGGAGTGATGGCATGGCCGACGTAAACAAGGTCGTTCTCGCGTATTCCGGCGGCCTGGACACTTCGGTGATCCTCAAGTGGCTGCAGGATACTTATAACTGTGAAGTGGTGACCTTCACCGCTGACCTGGGTCAGGGCGAAGAGGTCGAACCTGCACGTGCCAAGGCGCAAGCCATGGGCGTGAAAGAGATCTACATTGACGACCTGCGCGAAGAGTTCGTCCGCGATTTCGTCTTCCCGATGTTTCGCGCCAACACCGTCTACGAAGGCGAGTACCTGCTGGGTACTTCCATCGCACGTCCGCTGATCGCCAAGCGCCTGATCGAAATCGCCAACGAAACCGGCGCCGACGCCATTTCCCATGGTGCTACCGGCAAGGGTAACGACCAGGTGCGTTTCGAACTGGGCGCCTATGCACTCAAGCCAGGCGTGAAAGTGATCGCCCCTTGGCGTGAATGGGACCTGCTGTCCCGTGAAAAACTGATGGATTACGCTGAAAAGCACGCGATCCCGATCGAGCGTCACGGCAAGAAGAAGTCCCCGTACTCGATGGATGCCAACCTGCTGCACATCTCCTATGAAGGCGGCGTGCTGGAAGACACCTGGACCGAGCACGAAGAAGACATGTGGAAATGGACCGTCTCCCCGGAGAACGCTCCAGACAAGCCGCAATACCTGGAACTGACCTACCGCAATGGCGACATCGTCGCGCTGGACGGCGTCGAAATGACCCCGGCCACTGTGCTGGCGACCTTGAACCGTATCGGTGGCGAACACGGTATTGGCCGTCTCGACATCGTCGAGAACCGCTACGTGGGCATGAAGTCCCGTGGTTGCTACGAAACCCCAGGCGGCACCATCATGCTGCGCGCCCACCGGGCCATCGAATCCATCACCCTGGACCGCGAAGTGGCTCACCTCAAAGACGAGCTGATGCCCAAGTACGCCAGCCTGATCTACACCGGCTACTGGTGGAGCCCTGAGCGTCTGATGCTGCAACAGATGATCGATGCTTCCCAGGTGCATGTGAACGGCGTTGTGCGCCTGAAGCTGTACAAGGGCAACGTGATCGTCACCGGTCGCAAGTCTGATGAGTCGCTGTTCGACGCCAACATCGCTACCTTCGAAGAAGATGGCGGCGCCTACAACCAGGCGGACGCAGCAGGCTTTATCAAGTTGAACGCACTGCGCATGCGCATTGCGGCCAACAAAGGTCGCTCGTTGTTCTAAGTCTCAGCCGGTTTTAAGAATGGCCCCTTATTCAGGGGCCATTTTTTTGCCTATGGATTTTGTGTGGAATTGCGATGTTTATAGATGGTTAAACATTTGTTGATATTTTTCAGTCGACGCATTTTCAAATGCGCCTTCGAGGGTGCTGTTGTTGAAAGTTTGTAGGGCGAATGATTTTTTTACACCTGCCTAGGAACTGGTCTTACAGAAGATTCACTCATGAAAGTGAGGTAAACGTATAAAGCGCGGAATACGCTGTAGGAATTAAGGATGTAAGAGAATATGTTGAATGGAACTAAAACAGTCGGACATTTCTTGTCGGGATTCCTGAGTGGAGTGCAGAGGGAAGGGGCATTTCCTGAGAGTTGTGTGCGGCACGTTTACCCACCCCCAGATACTCCATGGATATTTCACTCAAAATATGTAAGTCCCCGGAAAGGTCTGAAAGGATCTATAAAACTGGATACATCTGAGTTAGCGTTTTTTTGTAGGGCGATTCCTTTATCGCTGTGGGGTGGGTCTCTGCTTGCTGTTGCTCGGGGGGGAACGCTATGCCAACCAGGAAACGACTAGGCTATTGTGCTTGCTCTAAATAATTCGAACAGCGAAATTGGACTTTCTCATGAATAAAGTGCTGATCGTGGATGATCATCCCGTCATTCGTCTTGCTGTGCGTATGCTAATGGAACGTCATGGTTATGAGGTCGTTGCCGAGACCGATAACGGTGTCGATGCATTGCAACTTGCACGGGAGCATATGCCGGACATTGTCATACTGGATATCGGGATTCCCAAACTTGACGGGCTGGAAGTTATTTGCCGGCTGTCTTCTACCAAGCAATCCGTGCCTTTCAAGGTGCTGGTGCTGACGTCACAGGCCCCTGGCCATTTTTCCATGCGTTGCATGCAGGCGGGGGCTGCCGGCTACGTGTGCAAGCAACAGGACCTGACCGAGTTGCTGAGTGCGATCAAGGCGGTGCTGTCGGGCTACAGCTACTTCCCCAACCAGGCACTCAACTCGGTACGCTCCACCATGGGCAATGCCAGCGAGGCCGATATGGTCGAGCGTCTGTCGGGTCGGGAAATGATGGTATTGCAGCAGTTGGCCCGGGGCCGAACCAACAAGGAGATTGCCGACGGCATGTTCCTCAGCAACAAGACCGTCAGCACCTACAAGACACGTTTGCTGCTCAAACTCAACGCCCGCTCCCTTGTGGACCTGATCGAACTGGCCCAGCGCAACGGCTTGGTATAGAGGAGGGCACTGCAGCGCACATTGTCTGGGTGACCGGCAGAAAAAAGCCTCCGTAAGGGAGGCTTCCGGCCGTCGACAGTTCTATCACAGATCGAAGTCGTAATCTGCCAGCTGTTTTTGCAAGCGTCGTTCTTCCAGAAGATTGTCGATGGTGCGGCGTTTGCTCAAATTGGTCTTGGCTACCTCAACGGGTGCTTCTGCCCCATCATCATCCGACTCAACAAGGTCGTCTTCCACTTCCAGTTGTTCTTTGCCAGTGCTCATAAGGTTCACTCCGGGCTAGGACTGCCGTTGGCGCTCCTTATAACGATAATCCATGATCGGGTAAAAAAGATTTTTTCAATCGGCTGGTCGAGAAAACCAATGATCCCTCAATCGTCGGACGTCTTGTCCTTGTATTCGCACAGGTCTTCGATACGACAGCTGCCGCAACGCGGCCTGCGGGCCTGGCAAACGTAGCGTCCATGAAGGATCAGCCAGTGGTGAGAGTCCAGTAGATAGGGCTTGGGTACAAACTTCATCAACTGCTTTTCGACCTCAACCACGTTCTTCCCACGGGCAATGCCGGTTCTGTTGCTGACCCGGAAGATATGGGTGTCCACCGCCATCGTCAGTTGCCTGAACGCGGTGTTGAGCACCACATTGGCAGTTTTACGACCGACTCCTGGCAGGGCTTCCAAGGCTTCACGGGTTTGTGGCACTTCACCGCCATGCAGTTCCACCAGCAGGCGGCAGGTCTCGATAACGTTTTTGGCTTTGCTGTTATAGAGGCCGATGGTCTTGATGTACTCAGACAATCCTTCCACACCCAGGGCATAGATCGCCTCTGGTGTGTTCGCCACGGGATACAGCTTGGCCGTGGCCTTATTGACGCCGACGTCGGTGGATTGGGCCGACAGGATCACCGCAATCAGCAACTCGAACGGCGAGGTGTAGGCCAGTTCGGTCTTGGGTTCTGGATTGTCTTCGTGAAGCCTGCGGAATATTTCCAGGCGTTTTGCGGCGTTCATGGGGCGGTGGGTTCCTTGCAGAAGGTCGGCGGGATTGTATCAACACACACCCGGTTTGCAGATCAGGCGTTGTTGAGCGCATCCATTTGGCGCTGCGCGTCCTCCAGCTTGCGTTGCGCCTCGGCGAGTTGCCGAGGTTCGATGTTCAGGTCCTGGGCTTTCTTCAGTTCCGCTCGACGCATCGTCAGCTGGATTTTGGCGCGTTTCAGATCAGCAGTGTTGCTGGATGACGTCGCTGCTTTCGGTATGACACCCACCTCCAAGGCAGCCAGCGCTTGTTCCGCCGCTTCGAATTGCCGTTGCAGGATGATCAACTGCGACTGCTGTTCAAAGGTCGGAGGGTGACCAAACGCCTTCAAGGATTTGTGCAATTGGGCCCGGCTCATTGCGACAGCGATTTTAGCTTTCTTGATCGCGACATCCTGTGCCGTATCGGCTTGCACAGGTAAAACCGGCACGGAGCGCTTGGTCCGGGCTTGGCGTTCAGCGAGTTTTTGCGCTTCCTCCCGTTGCAGGCGCGCATTGCGTTGCTCATACCGCCGCCTTGCCCGGTCGCGCTTGAGGTGGCGTTCATGGCGTTGCTGATCATTTGTCGCCAGGCCACCGACAATCGGCAATACAGTGGTTGTCGGGTGCATTTCAATGCAGTCGACGGGGCAGGGCGCGACGCAGAGGTCGCAACCGGTGCATTCATCCATGATGACGGTGTGCATCAGCTTGGCGGCGCCGACGATTGCGTCTACTGGGCAGGCCTGGATGCACTTGGTGCAACCGATGCACTCAGCTTCGCGGATGTAGGCAACCTGGGCGGGTGCTTCCCCGCGACTGGCGTCCAGATCCAGCACCGGCACCTGCAGCAACCGTGCAACGTCGGCGATGGTTTCCTGGCCACCGGGCGGGCACTTGTTGATCGCCTCGCCACGGGTGATGCCCTCGGCGTAAGGCTTGCAACCCGGGTGCCCGCACTTGCCGCATTGGGTCTGCGGCAGCAGTGCGTCGATGCGTTGAATGAGGTTCATGCTGTGATCACAGGCATAGCAAACTGGGTTTAATGGGAGGGCAGGGATTTGTTGTGGTGAGCGGGGCATGCCCGCTCGCCACAACAAGCTCCTTCACCACAACATGCCCATACAAGGTAGCTTATTTGATGCGCTGACCCGGCTTGGCACCACTGTCAGGGCTGAGCAGGTAGATCTCTTCGCCACCAGGGCCGGCCGCCATTACCATGCCTTCAGACACGCCGAACTTCATTTTCCGAGGCTTGAGGTTGGCGATCATCATGGTCAGGCGGCCATCGAGTTTGGACGGGTCCGGGTAAGCGCTCTTGATCCCGGAGAACACGTTACGTTGCTCGCCGCCGAGGTCCAGTGTCAGGCGCAGCAACTTGTCGGCGCCCTCCACGGCTTCGGCCTTGACGATCAGCGCGACACGCAGGTCCACTGCAGCAAAAGCGTCGAAGTCGATTTCCGCGGAAATCGGATCCTTGGCCAGCTCGCCATTACCCGCCGGCGTCGATTCGCCAGTGTCGGTCTGGCTGGCGACCAGGTCTTCTTTCGAAGCGTCGGTCATGGCCTGGACTTTCACCGGGTCGATACGGGTCATCAGTGGCTTGAACTCGTTCAACTGATGATTGCCGAGCAGGGTGGCGTGATCGTTCCAGGTCAGCGGCGCCACGTTGAGGAACGCCTCGGCGTCGGCGGCCAGCAGTGGCAGCACGGGTTTGAGGAAGATCACCAACTGGCGGAACAGGTTGATGCCTGTGGCGCATATCGCCTGGACTTCCGCCTGCTTGCCTTCCTGCTTGTTCAGCGACCATGGTGCCTTGTCGGCGATCCAGGCGTTGGCGCGGTCGGCCAGGCCCATGATCTCGCGCATGGCACGGGCGAAGTCGCGGGCTTCATAGGCGTCGGCAATACTCGGCGCGGCGGCCAGGAAGGCGTCGGTGAGTTCCGGCGCAGCGTTCTCGGCTACCAGTACACCCGCGTTGCCCTTGTGGATAAACCCGGCGCAACGGCTGGCGATGTTGACGACTTTACCGACCAGGTCCGAGTTGACCTTCTGTACGAAGTCTTCCAGGTTCAGGTCCAGGTCGTCGACGCCACGGCCCAGTTTGGACGCGTAGTAGTAGCGCAGGTATTCCGGGGACAGATGGTCCAGGTAGGTGCGTGCCTTGATAAAAGTGCCACGGGACTTGGACATTTTCTGGCCGTTGACCGTCAGGTAGCCGTGTACGGCAATGCCGGTTGGCTTGCGGTAGCCCGAACCTTCGAGCATCGCCGGCCAGAACAGGGCGTGGAAGTTGACGATGTCCTTGCCGATGAAGTGGTACAGCTCGGCGCTGGAATCCTTGCTCCAGAACGTGTCGAAGTCCAACTCCGGCGTGCGGTCGCAAAGGTTCTTGAAGCTGGCCATGTAACCGATCGGCGCATCCAGCCACACATAGAAGTATTTGCCCGGCTCGCCCGGGATCTCGAAGCCGAAGTACGGCGCATCCCGGGAGATGTCCCACTGCTGCAGGCCGCTGTCGAGCCATTCGGAGAGTTTGTTGGCCACGGCATCCTGCAGGGTGCCGCTGCGGGTCCAGGTTTGCAGCATCTGCTGGAAATCCGGAAGCTTGAAGAAGAAGTGCTGGGAATCCTTGAGCACCGGGGTAGCACCGGAGATCGCCGACTTGGGATCCTTCAGGTCAGTGGGTGCATAGGTTGCGCCGCACTTTTCACAGTTGTCGCCGTACTGGTCTTCAGTGCCGCATTTCGGGCAGGTGCCCTTGATGAAACGGTCGGCCAGGAACATTTTCTTTTCCGGGTCGAAATACTGGGTCACCGAACGCTGGTCGATATGCCCGGCTTCCTTGAGCCGCAGGTAGATCTGGCTCGACAGTTCACGGTTTTCTTCGGAGTGGGTCGAGTGGAAGTTGTCGAAATCCACCAGGAACTCGGCAAAGTCGGCGCTGTGTTCAGCCTGCACGTTGGCGATCAGTTGTTCCGGGGTGATGCCTTCCTTTTCGGCGCGCAACATGATGGCCGAACCGTGGGCGTCGTCCGCGCAGACATAAATGCATTGGTTGCCGCGATGCTTCTGGAAGCGCACCCACATATCGGTCTGGATGTACTCAAGCATATGGCCAAGATGGATGGAACCATTGGCATAGGGCAGGGCGCTGGTGACGAGGATCTTGCGTGGCTCGGACATGGGGCTCGGCTACTTGATGAAACGGAGGTCGGCCACTATAAAGCGCCGGGAAATATATTTCACCCCGTGGCGCTGTTTCAGAATCTTCCCAACCTGCGAAAGCATGCCGTAACGCCGCTGGAACGGTTAGGATAGCCGCCTGTTTCAGTCAGTCTTTTTCGGGAGTAGCCCATGAGCGCCGTCAATCGCGCAGCGGTGGAAGCCGTGCTTCGCCAGTACACCGACCCTTATTTGAACCAGGACCCGGTCAGTGCCGGCTGTGTACGCGCCATCGACGTCCAGGGTGACCAGGTGTCGGTCCAATTGGAACTGGGCTATGCAGCCGGTCTGTTCAAGAGCGGTTGGGCGCAGATGCTGCAAATGGCCATTGAAGGTCTCGACGGCGTGCGCTCGGCCAAGGTCGACATCCAATGTGTGATTGCCGCGCACAAGGCCCAGGCACAGATCCCTGGCCTGGCCAACGTCAAGAACGTAGTGGCCGTGGCGTCCGGCAAGGGCGGCGTGGGTAAATCCACCACGGCGGCCAACCTGGCCCTGGCCCTGGCCCGCGAAGGTGCGCGCGTGGGCATTCTCGATGCGGATATCTACGGCCCGAGCCAGGGCGTGATGTTCGGCATCGCCGAAGGCACACGGCCGAAGGTCAAGGACCAGAAGTGGTTCGTGCCGATCGAGTCCCTGGGCGTGGAAGTGATGTCCATGGCCTTCCTCACTGATGACAACACGCCGATGGTCTGGCGCGGTCCGATGGTCTCCGGCGCTTTGCTGCAGCTGGTTACCCAGACCGCCTGGGGCGACCTGGACTACTTGGTGATCGATATGCCGCCAGGCACCGGCGATATCCAGTTGACCCTGGCGCAAAAAGTCCCGGTGGCCGGCTCGGTGATTGTTACCACGCCCCAGGACCTGGCGCTGCTCGACGCGAAGAAAGGTGTAGAGATGTTCCGCAAGGTCAACATCCCGGTGCTGGGCGTCGTGGAGAACATGGCGGTGCACATCTGCTCCAACTGTGGTCATGCCGAGCATCTGTTCGGCGAAGGCGGCGGCGAGAAGCTGGCCACTCAGTACGGCGTGGAACTGTTGGCCTCGTTGCCGCTGTCGATGCTCATCCGCGAGCAGGCGGATGGTGGCAAGCCTACCGTCGTGGCTGAACCGGACAGCCAGATCGCCATGATCTATCAGGAGCTGGCGCGTCATGTAGGTGCGCGGATCGTCCTGCAGGAAGCAGCCACGCCAGCCATGCCGACCATCACCGTCAGCGACGACTGAGGCGGTTGAAGGGAAAAAAGCCCCGACGTGTCGGGGCTTTTTCATGTCTGGAAGATGGTCAAGGTGTGTTTGTTTCTCAATCACGCAGTTGGTCGTGTAAGCATTTGCTTACTTTTTCGTAAGTGTTTGGTTTTTTTACCTTCCACGGACGTCGGTTTTCTTCGAAGCTTTTTTCTAACCAATTGAAATTTAACAATTAATTATTCCGTGTTCAGGGCGATTGCATGTCAGTTCATGGGTAGGATCCCGTTGAACTTCCTTTGGAACTCTTTAAGATCAGCCCTGTGTCCACGGATTGGCACGGCCATCAAGGAACGATGGTTGAAGGAACGTCGCAGGATGCGATTCATCAGGATGATGAAAAGGAATACAGGGACTAGGGAAAAAATGTGGGCGGGTCATACCGCCCCTTTTTTTTGCCTGTAGGAAAGAGAAACCGGCCACCTAGAAACGCAAAAAGGCCCGCAAGGGGCCTTTTGGATGGGGCGACGCTATCAGCGTTCGAGGTGTGCAATCTTACCTTTTTTGCCATCCCACTCCGCTGCATCCGGCATCGGATCTTTGCGCTCAGTGATGTTCGGCCAGACTTCCGCCAGCTCGACGTTCAACTGAATGAATTCCTGCATCTCCGCCGGGACTTCATCCTCGGAGAAAATAGCGACGGCCGGGCATTCAGGTTCACACAGGGCGCAATCGATGCACTCATCCGGGTGGATAACCAGGAAGTTCGGGCCTTCGTAGAAGCAGTCCACCGGACACACTTCGACGCAGTCGGTGTACTTGCACTTGATGCAGTTGTCGGTAACGACGAAGGTCATTTCTAATTTTCTCCTCAGGCGGCGGCAGCGAAACCCTTTGTGGCAGGGCTCGCGAGGTTTGGGAGCGATAGTCTGCAGGCCAGGCTAATAGCCTGCAGCATCCCAAACCGCGCGAGAGTCTACCAGCTTGCAAGCGTGTGCGTTATATCCGAACTTGCAGTGCATATAACATTTCGAGCGCTTTTCGCGGCGTCAAGCCGTCCAAGTCAAGCTTAGCCAATTCATCCAGCACCGGATGGGGCAGGCTGGCAAACATGTCGCTCTGGTGCGGCGCAGCCGGTTTGCTGGCGGCTTTGGCTGGGCTGGCGACCACCGTCTCATGGGGCAGGGCCGTGGTTTCCAGACGGCTGAGGTGCTCGCGAGCGCGGGTGATCACATCGTTCGGCACCCCCGCCAGTTGCGCCACGGCCAGGCCGTAGCTCTGGCTGGCGGGCCCTGGCAGCACGTGGTGCAGGAACACGATGCGCTCGTTGTGCTCGGTGGCGTTCAGGTGCACGTTGGCTACCAGCGGCTCGCTTTCCGGCAACACCGTCAGCTCGAAATAGTGCGTGGCAAACAGCGTGTAGGCACGCAGGTGCGCCAGGCGTTCGGCTGCCGCCCAGGCCAGGGACAAACCGTCGAAGGTGCTGGTGCCGCGACCCACTTCGTCCATCAGCACCAGGCTGCGTTCGGTAGCGTTATGCAGGATGTTGGCGGTTTCGCTCATTTCCACCATAAAGGTCGAGCGCCCACCGGCCAGGTCATCGCTGGAACCGATGCGGGTAAAAATGCGGTCCACCAGGGACAGCTCGCAACTGGCCGCCGGCACAAAGCTGCCGATATGCGCCAACAGCACGATCAAAGCGGTCTGACGCATGTAGGTGGATTTACCGCCCATGTTCGGACCGGTGATCACCAACATACGGGTATCGTCGTCCAGGGACAGGTCGTTGGCAACGAACGGCGTGGTCAGCACCTGTTCTACAACCGGGTGACGACCTTGCACGATGCGCAGGCACGGCTCGCTGACAAAACGCGGGCAGTTCAGATCAAGGTTCAGCGCACGCTCGGCGAGGTTGCTCAGCACGTCCAGTTCGGCCAGCGCTGCGGCAGTGTCCTGCAGCGGTGCCAATTGGCTGATCAAGTCCTCCAGCAGATTCTCATAGAGCATCTTCTCTCGAGCCAGGGCGCGGCTCTTGGCCGACAGTGCCTTGTCTTCGAATTCTTTCAGCTCCGGGGTGATAAACCGTTCGGCGCCTTTGAGGGTCTGGCGACGTTGATAATCGATCGGCGCCGATTCGGCCTGCTTGCTGGGCAACTCAATAAAGTAGCCATGCACACGGTTGTAGCCGACTTTCAGGTTGGCCAGACCGGTGCGGGCTTTTTCGCGGGCTTCCAGGTCGATCAGGAACTGCCCGGCGTTTTCGCTCAGGGACTGCAGTTCGTCCAGCTCGCTGTCGTAACCGGTCTTGAGTACGCCGCCATCACGGATGATCGCCGGCGGGTTGTCGATGATGGCTTTTTCCAGCAAGGCCGCCAGCTCCGGGTAAGTCCCGGCTGTAGTTGCAAGCTGTTGCAGGTGCGGCGTATCCAGCTCGGTCATCGCCACCTGCAGTTGCGGCAGGGCACCGAGGGCATCGCGCAGGCGCGCCAGGTCACGGGGTCGTGCGTTACGCAGGCCGATCCGCGCCAGGATGCGCTCGATATCGCCGATTTCCTTCAACTGTGGCTGCAGCTTTTCAAAGCGATAGCCGTCCAGCAGGCAGGTAATGGACGTCTGGCGTGCTTGCAGCACAGTCAGGTCCCGCAGCGGACGGTTCAGCCAGCGGGTCAGCAGGCGGCTGCCCATGGCCGTCTGGCAGCGATCGACCACCGATTGCAAGGTGTTATCGCGACCACCGGCCAGGTTGGTGTCCAACTCCAGGTTGCGACGGCTGGCGCCATCGAGCACCACGGTATCGTCCAGACGCTCATGACGCAGGCTGCGCAAGTGCGGCAGGGCGGTGCGCTGGGTTTCCTTGGCGTAACCAAGCAGGCAACCGGCGGCGCCGATGGCCAGGGTCAGGGTCTCGCACCCGAAGCCTTTGAGGTCCTGTACGGAGAACTGCTGGCACAGACTTTTCAGCGCCGAATCACGCTCGAAATCCCACGGCGCACGGCGCTTGGCCCCACGACGTTTTTCTGCCGGCAGATCCTTTGGCCAATCATCCGGGATCAACAGCTCCACTGGGTTGATGCGTTCCAGCTCCGCCAGCAGGTTCTCCCAGCCCTTGATCTCCAACACGCTGAAGTTGCCGCTGGTGATATCCAGTACCGACAGGCCAAACAGACGCTCATCGCCCAACACGGCGGCAATCAGGTTATCGCGACGCTCATCCAGCAGCGCCTCATCACTCACCGTTCCCGGCGTAATAATTCGCACCACCTGGCGTTCAACCGGCCCCTTGCTGGTCGCCGGGTCGCCGATCTGCTCACAGATCACCACCGACTCGCCCAGCTTCACCAGCTTGACCAGGTAACCCTCCAACGAATGGTAAGGAATCCCACACATCGGAATCGACTGCCCCGCCGATTGCCCGCGCGCGGTCAGGGTGATGTCCAGCAGCTTGGCGGCCTTCTTCGCGTCTTCGTAGAAGATCTCGTAGAAGTCGCCCATGCGGTAGAACATCAACTGATCAGGGTGCTGGTTCTTGAGGCGCCAGTACTGCTGCATCATCGGGGTGTGGGAGGACAGGTCTGAAGTGGTTTTACTCATTGGTCGTAGGCAAATTCGTTGAAAGGAGTGGGGCAAATGTGGGGCATTCCGCCCTGCGATTTTGCGATGGGCGCAAGGTTAACATGTGAGGTCGGAGCTTCGCAGGTCGCAAACGGATAGGTAAAACGCAAAAGCCGGCGGTGCATTTACTTAACTGCAAGTAAACGCGCCGCCGGTATCTTTGATGCCTTTGTATTACAGCGACCGCACAGGGATGCAGATGTCGCAGATGAACTCACCGGTGTCCGAATCGGTTGCGGTTGCCGCAAAGAACATCTCGAAACATGGTCGGTCATCGCATTGCAGACCGCTGGAAGGCATCCATTCTCGCGTCAGCCACATCCAGGCATCGGCTATTTTTTCTGTTTTCCCTTTGAAGCTCGCTACGGCATAGCGGCCGCCCGGCAGGGTCTGAATGTCTGCCTGGGCGCTGGTTAAAAAAGAGGCTGGCACTTCAACGCAAGCATCGTAGCGGCACTTGTTCGGGGGCGTGATGGATGGATCGTCATACCCTATGCCGTAACACCGTTCATCGCCGAGGCCATTGGAGTGCATCCACGGCGCCATGGTCCCGCGCCAGAAATGGCCGATTGCGGGGCCATAGGGGCCGATCAGGCGTTGGTAGGCAACGCGTACCTTGGGTAAATCAATGATGCGTACGTCCATGGTGGGCTCTTTCGTTGAAGGAGAAGAGAGCCCAGCGTCGTCGAACGTACGCTCATGTGCCTGATGGGCATTGCCGAAGACCTGATCAGGATTGCTCTGCTGCGCACCCGGCCGCGGGCCGATGGCTGCCGCCTGTGCTGCCAGTCGCTGCGGTGTGTTGGTGCGCCACTCGGATGGCGTGCAGCCAAACTGTAGTTTGAAGGCCCGTGCGAATGCTTCGCCCGAGTTGAAACCGCTGGCCAATGCTGTTTCGAGTACGGTTTCGTGGTTGCCGCAGGACAGGCGGAACGCTGCCTTCTCCAGTCGCCGCCGGCGGACATAGCTGCCCAATGTCTCGCCCATCCACGCCGCGAAAATCCGATGAAAATGGAAGCGCGAAAAGTTGGCGATATCGGCCAACCGGGCACCCTCCAAGGGGGTATCCAGGTGGGTATCGATGTAGTTGAGTACGCGGTTCATGCGTCGGGCGTACTCGGCGCGGGATGCGTGGACGGAGGATTTGGTTGTCATAGTGCGTGATAGTATGCATAAAAAATGCAAATTAGCATTTGCCAAGCCAAAAAACTCCCGTCACTATCCTCGTTATGCAAAAACGCAACGTTTCTATCGTCTTAAGAGAATTGCTGGACCGCGACCGGATCTCCCCCACGGAGCTTTACCGGCGCACCGGCGTGCCACAATCCACGCTGTCCCGGATCCTCAGCGGCAAGATCGTTGATCCGTCGGACAAGCACATCTCCCGTATTGCCGAGTACTTCCGTGTCAGCACCGATTACCTGCGCGGGCGCGCGGCGATGGGCGCTTTGCGCGATGACGCGCGCGACCCGATGCATTCGGAACTCAAGGACATAAGCCTGTGGGACGACGACACGCCCGTCAATGATGACGAGGTGTCGATCCCCTTTCTGCGCGAGGTTGAATTGGCTGCTGGATCAGGAAGATTCGTCATCGAGGAAAGCGAGAAGGCCAGCCTGCGGTTCGGCAAGCGCAGCCTGCGGCATAACGGTGTGCAGTTCGACCAGGCCAAGTGCGTGACGGTGCGCGGCAACAGCATGTTGCCGGTGCTGCGCGACGGTGCGACGGTCGGGGTGAACGCGGGCAAGAGTGGCATCGGCGATATCGTCGATGGTGACTTGTATGCCATCAATCACAACGGCCAATTGCGCGTGAAACAGCTCTATCGCCTGCCTTCCGGGATCCGCCTGCGCAGTTTCAACCGCGATGAGCACCCGGATGAAGACTACAGCTTCCAGGATATCCAGGATGAGCAGATCAGCATCCTGGGTCATGTGTTTTGGTGGGGTATGTACGCCCGTTAACCTTCCCGCGTAAGACAAAGCCCGCCAACGAGCGGGCTTTTTTCCGTCTGCAGAAAATCGCCAAACCCCCGTCCTATAAGGCTATAAATGCGTCAATGCATTTATCCGCTAAAAATAAATGCATTTGTGCATTGACTGTATATGCATACATATCTATTCTTCATCTCAAGCCAGCCAAACAAGGCCTGGTGGAGGCGGCAAGGATGCTGCCAGGAAAGACAAGGAAGGCACGCAACACCGGCAAGGACGCCATCTGAGCGATGGCAGGGATGCCAGGCAATACCGGCAAGGATGCCGACGCTCTTTAGTTTCAAAGCATAACCAACACAGGCAGCGATGAACCGGCCTCATAACGGTTCAGAGGGTTGGCAACTGACCCGGGTGTGCAGCGTAAAGCACCAGAAGCAGTTATCCGGCAGACAGGGATCGTGGTCGGAAAAACATCGAGGAAAGATCCGTACCGCGCCAGTAGCGCCGAAAGATCGAATATGGACCGCATTACTGAAAAGCCCGGGCAACCGGGCTTTTTGGAATGCCTACCTACGAAATGGATTTACCCAAGAGCCGGCCCGGCGCCGGTAGTGCTCAGCCAGGAGGCGTGACATGACAAACGAGCAGCAAGCGTTAGCGGAAATGCCTATCTGGCTGGTGATCGTACTGGCCCTGATCGGCGGGGTGTCCGGCGAAATGTGGCGCGCCGACAAGGAGGGCGCCCGCGGTTGGTCGTTGATCCGGCGCCTGGCCCTGCGGTCCGGGGCGTGCATGGTCTGCGGGGTCTCGGCCTTGATGCTGTGCTACGCCGCCGGCATGTCGATCTGGACCGCCGGGGCCATTGGTTGCCTCACCGCCATGGCCGGTGCGGACGTGGCCATCGGCCTTTATGAACGCTGGGCGGCCAAGCGCATCGGGGTCAACCAGGCCCCGAACTCTCGCCCGGATCAGCAGTAAGCGCTGCAAGGATGCAAGCAGATGACACTTCTCGAAAAACCTTCCCAACTGCCTGTGGCGATTGGGGACGCGCTGAAGCGCGCGTTCCCACAACTACGGGTCGGTAATCACCATGACTTCTCCGAGACGGGCGACAAAACCGGCATTTTGATCAGCGTGGAGCGCAATGGCCCGGGTGTTCGCTCCCTTGCCGGGCGCAAGGCGCATGCCTTGTCGGTTTCACTCAAGGTCACGGTCGTCAGTGGCTCGACGCCCTTTGACGCCTGCGACCTGGCCAGCCAACTGATGGACTTGGCCCTGGATAACCGCTGGGGCCTGCCGCCCGATCAATGTGACCTGCCCACTGCGATTGTCGCGGCACCTTCCGTGCTTACCAGCGCGGAAACGGACTACGACACCTGGACTGTTTCATTCATCCAAACCCTCTATCTTGGCCCGTCGCTGCTCGAAGATCCCACAGGCAAGCCGCTGTTTGCCTGCACCTGGGAAGTCACGAACATCGATGATCCCGACCAATACCGCCCGTTGCAGGAGTAGCCCATGTTCGATGCATTGCTACGCATGCAACTGGGGCCGATCGTCGAGCGCCTGGCCGAAATGGAAGCCCAGCTTGAAGATCTCTATCGACGCGCAGAAAGCTTCTGCCGAATTGGCGTGTGCCAGGAGGTCGACGCCGCCAGCAATACCTGCACGATCAGCCACGGGGACTTACTCAGTCCGGCGATCAAGTTTTTCAACCCCAGCGCCGGGGCGCAGACCGAAACCCGTATCCCCTCAGTGGGCGAGCAATGCTTGTTGCTCAACTATGGCGGCGGCGAGGGTGGGGCGCAGTCGGTGGCCTTGTTCGGCTTGAACAGCGATCGTTTTCCGCCGGTTTCCAGTGTTCCGACGCTGACCCGGCGGCGTTATCAGGACGGCACCCAGAGCGACTACGACGACGCCAGCCACACCTTCAATTGGGTCAACGGCCCAACCACGTTTATCGGTTCTCGCGAACAGGTCTACGTCAAGGTCGGCGCCGCCAGCCTGACGATGAGCAGCCAGAGCATCACGCTGCAAGTCGGCGGTACCAGCCTGTCGCTGGATGCCGGCGGCGCGCACTTCACCGGCCCGGTGGTGGACCATCAAGGCCGGGTCATCAGCCCCTGATAAGGACATCCCATGATTGGAATCGACCGTGACACCGGGGCAGCCGTCGATGACTGGTTGCAATTCGTGCAGCGCGCCACCCGAGCGCTGACCACTCCCGTGGGCACTCGCCAGAAGCGCCCGTTGTACGGCTCGCTGATCCCGCAACTGCTCGGGCAGAACCTCGGTGACGATCTGCTGATCCTCGCCCAGAGCCACGCCGCCCAGGCGTTCTATAACCCCCAGAACGGTATCGCCGACTTTCAGCCCCAGATCATCGTCGCTACCCGTCAGGGCGCCGGTTTGTTGCTGCGTTTTGCCGGCACCTGGAAAAACCGCCAGCAATCCTTCGAGGTCGTGACATGAGCATGTTGATCCCTGGCCAGAACCAACTGGCCGAACCGGCCATCATCGCGGTCGATGAGTTCGAACCATTGCTGGCCGAGTTCAAGGCCTTCGTGGTTGATTACGTCGCCACTCGCGCCCCGCAAAGCGCGGCCAAACTCAAGATCAGCCTCGACAATGAAAGCGAACTGCTGACCCTGGCCCTGGAAGCATTTTGCGTGCGCCTGCAAACCCACGAACGCAAGTACAACGCCCGCATCAAGCAGATGTTGGCCTGGTGGGCCACCGGCAGCAACCTGGACGCACGCCTGGCTGATATGGGGCTGGAGCGCCAGGTCCTCGACCCAGGTGACCCGGCTGCTTTCCCGCCGGTGCCGCCGATTCTGGAAAGCGACGACGACGCCCGCCTGCGTTACTACCTGGCGCCCCACGCCCCGGCGGCGGGTTCGCGCATGCAGTACCGGCGTGAGGTGTTCACCCTGGGCGAGCGGCCATCGGTCAAGGTGCAAAGCGCCACGCCGGGCGTAGTGACCGTCAGCTACACCTTTGACCCGGACGGCTATGCGGCCCAGGTCAAGGACGGCAACGCTCGACGCACCGCGCCCGGCGAGGTGATGGTCACCGTGCTTTCCAGGGAGGGTGATGGCACCGCTTCCGCCGATTTGCTTGACGGCGTGCGGCGACATTTCGCACGGCCCGATGTAAGGCCGGAAACCGATCTGGTCACCGTCCAGGGAGCACAGATCCAGCGCTACAAAATCCGCGTGATCGCCAAGATCAACGCCGGCCCGGATTCTGGCTTGACCCAGGTTGCTGCACAGAAACTGCTGCAAACCTACGCCGACTCCTGCCATCGCCTGGAAGGTCGGGTCGACCCAAGCTGGATCGACTACGCCATCCACAGCGCTGGCGCGGCGCAACTGCAGATCCTTGAGCCGCTGGAGCCGATCATCAGCACCGCGTTCCAGGCCCCGTATTGCACGGGCGTCGAGGTGGAGGTGCGCACGCTATGATGGATGAACCCAAAGCGAGCCTGTTGCCGGTCAACAGCTCACCGCTGGAAAGGGCGCTGGACCTGGGGTTTGGCAGGCTGCTGGATCGAGTGAGTCCGCCATTTCCGGCCTTGATGAGTCCGCTGCAAACGCCCAGCGAGTTTCTTCCTTATCTGGCCGCCGACCGCGGCGTCAGTGAATGGGATGCTGACGCCAGCGAGTCGGAAAAACGCCTGACTGTGGCCTTGTCCTGGCAGATACAGCGTCAGGCGGGGACACCGAAGGCGCTCGTTCACGCGGTGGAGTCACTGGGATTCACTCCCAACATCAGTGCCTGGTATCAGCAGCGACCCTTGGGCTTGCCTTACACCTTTGATGTGCAGGCCATCATCGGGCGCAGTTGGTCCAGTGGTGACCACAACCGCCTGATCCGCCGCATCAATGCAGCGCAGAGTGAGCGGGACCTGGCAACGATCACCATCGTTCTCGAAACCCAAGGGCGCCTTGCGTTCACTCAAGTCGCACATGCTTCGTTGAGTGATGGTGAGTTTTCTCTGACCAGCGCACTACCGGAGTTGGCGTTGGCTGCTCGGCTTAACAGTGTCGGGGCCACCCGTCACTACACCATTAACGACTACGACCTCAGGGCGCAGCCATGACAGATGACATTACGCGCCTGGTGCGCTTCACCTCCAAAGGTTTGGATGAAGTGCTGCAGGCAAAGAACCAGGGCTTGAAAGGCGAAATCACCCACATTGGCGCCGGTACCGGCCGCTACAGCCCTGACGGCTCGGAAATAGCCTTGCGCGATGAGCGCCAACGGGTCGCCATTGTGGATTACGAGGACTTGGGCGACCGGCAACTCAGGATGGCCGCACTGTTTGATGGCGAGGCCGAATATGAAATCGGCGAGTTCGGGTTTTATCTCGCCAGCGGGACTTTGCTGGCGGTGTATTCCGTGGCAGGGAAGTTGTTGACGTATAAAGCGGCGGCAGCGCGAGTACTGCAAAAATTCACGCTGGATATTTCGCCATTGCCAGCGAACAGTGTGACGATTGTGGTGGGGAGTGACAACTTTAACTTGTTGCTTACGGAAGAGTTGGCAGTTTTAGCAGCCGCCACTGTGAATAATATGGCCAGGCACGTCGGTGTGTTATTTCGAGTGATGGCTCTGGAAAATAACGGTTAACAATAATCTGAAGGCTGTTTGCGTTGGCACTATTCGGGACGATTAATAATTAAGAGGTTCAATATGGGCATTGAGCAGAAAATAGGTGAGTTGGTCACTGCAACAGATAGTTTGACAGCTGTCGTCAACGGGAAGATTTCTCAAATTGACACACGGATGGATGTGGCGCGTGCAGAGTTTGATGAATTCCGCAGCAAAAAAGATATGGTTGGGTTGGTAGGGGCATCAGGTTCGGTCCAACTTAACGTGTTCCAAGGCGGCGTGTGGGGTACCGGTGGGCCCCAAAATACAGGTGCATCTGGCGGATTTTCCGTCGTTGATCTAGGCACGTCGGATAATATTTACATGCACTTCAAACTGCCGGTGAATATCAATACTCACGATCAAATGTTTTGGTTTAATATTCGTGGTTACAGCTACGGCAGTGCAACTATCGTAGACGAGACTATTGTGGGCTACTGCTACTCGCCTCAAAGGGCAGTATTGAACAAAGCCGTTTTCGGGAACATGTCTCCAGGAATTTACACCGATTCGACTGGTAATGTGATTATGCGCTTGAAGTTTCCAAGCATTTATGTGACAACCATTCGTATCGATACAATGCAGGTCGGTATCGGAGGGTTGTTTGCAGTGGGGAGTCTTAAGTCGAAACTGTCACTGACAGATAAGGTGGAGTTTTAAATGAGCGAAACAATTGAAGTGGGATCTCAATACAAACCTAATCCTGAGTCTATCGCCCTCGCCGAGTGGGCGTCCATTCGTACCTGTCGTCGACAGTTGCTGAACGCAACAGAAGCAATGCAGGCCGTAGATAGTCCACTCACGGATGCGCAACGAAGTGAGCTCGCGCTGTATCGTCAGGCCGTGCGTGATGTTCCCCAAGACTCCGGCGACCCTTATAAGGTGGTATGGCCGGACCTGCCAATATTCCTTAAATAACCTACCGCGAAAGCGGTTTTTTTTCGCCTCCCAAAGCCCCTCCCGCAGGGGCTTTGGCGTTTTCCACCCGGAGATTTGTCCCTATGCAAAACCGCCAAACCTACACCGTCCTCATCCCTTTCCCCACCGGAGGCGGCCATTGGTCCACCGTCGGCGAGGAACTGGAGCTGCTGGACGTCGAAGCATCCGCCCTGCGCACCGCCGGCCGCCTGGAACTGACCAGCGTCCTCAACTCCACCCCAAAGAAGGCTGACTAACCATGGCTGAGGTTTTGAACTTCGAGCACAACGGCATCACCGTGAATGCCACCGAATCCCCCGAGGCCATGGGTGGCCTGGGTGACAACGTGATCGGCCTGGTCGGCACTGCGCCGAAGGCCCATGCGTCGATCCCGAAGAATGCGCCGTTCCGCATCAACAGTTTCACCACCCAGGCGCTGCTGGACCCGACCGGCACGGAGTCGGGCACGCTGTTCCACGCCGTGTACCAGATCCTAAAAGTGGTCAAGGTGCCGGTCTACGTAGTGATCGTGGAGGAGGGGGCGACCCCGGCTGAGACCATCAACAACGTGATCGGCGGCGATGAGCCAGTCACCGGCCGCAAGCTGGGCCTGGCCGCATTGGCCAGCGTACCGGAAGACTTGACCATCATCGGTGCCCCCGGCTTCACCGGCACCAAGGCCGTGGCCGGTGAGTTCGCCTCGTTCGGCAAACGCATCAAAGCCCGCGTGGTGTTGGATGGCAAAGACGCAAGCGTCGCCGACCAAGTGACCTACAGCGGTGAACTGGGCGGCGCCGATCTCGGTTTTGACCGCTGCCTTCTGGTGCACAACATGCCGTCGGTGTACTCCAAGGCGGCCAAGAAAAACGTGTTCCTCGCGCCATCGTCCCTGGCCATCGCTGCGCTGGCCAAGGTCAAGCAGTGGGAAAGTCCAGGCAACCAGGTGACGTTCGCCGAGGACGTTTCCCGCGTGGTCGAGTACAACATCCTCGACACCTCCACCGAAGGCGACCTGCTCAACCGCTACGGCGTGAGCTACTACGCCCGTACCATCCTCGGCGGTTTCTCGCTGCTGGGTAACCGCTCCATCACCGGCAAGTTCATCAGCTACGTCGGCCTGGAAGATGCGATCAGCCGCAAGCTGGTCAAGGCCGGCCAGAAAGCCATGGCCAAGAACCTCACCAAGTCCTTCATGGATCAGGAGGTCAAGCGCATCAACGACTGGCTGCAAACCTTGGTCGCCGACGAAACCATCCCTGGTGGCAGCGTGTACCTGCATCCGGAATTGAACAGTGTCGAGAAGTACAAGAACGGCACCTGGTTCATCGTCATCGACTACGGCCGCTACGCGCCGAATGAACACATGATTTATCAACTCAATGCCCGCGATGAAATCATCGAGCAGTTCCTGGAGGACGTTCTCTAATGTTTACCAACCGAGTCAGACAGGCCATCGCGGCCACCCTTCAAGGCCTGCCGTTATCCGCGACGGTGGAGGAGTTCACTCCGCCGAAGATCGAGTTCGACATGGAGCCCATGTCCGGCGGGCGTTTTATCGCCGAGGAAATGGCCAAGAGCGGCAAGGTGCTCGGCGCCACGCTGGTGCTGCAAGGTGCCGGCCCGGAGATCATGCTCGCGCTGGGCGTACGCCTGGGTGATGACATCCTGCTCAACGTGCGCGAAGCCGGCCAGGATCAGGATGGCAAGACCTACTTCACCTACCACACCGTTGGCGGCAAGCTCAAATCCCTGTCCGAAGCGAAGCTGAAGATGGGCGATAAGGCACTCACCACCCTGGAGCTGTCCTGCCGCACTTACAACCGCCTGGAAAACGGTATTCCGGTCATCGACATCGATGTACGCACCCAGAAGTTCGTGCTCAACGGCGTCGACATCCTCGGCGATGCGCGCCGCGCCGTGCTGATGCCGTAATGCCCCGGGGGCGGGCGTGCTCGCCCTCATACTTCACCAAGGAGCTGTCTCATGGCCTGGATGCCACCGCTGCATGTCCTGCTGTCCCCGATCACCGCCGATACCGGCGCGATAATCGAGCAGGTGCAACTCAAACCGTTGTACTACGCCGCGCAAAAAGACGCGCTGGCCCGGGCCGGTGATGACGAGGACGACCAGTTTTTCGAACTGGCGAAACTCGCCACCGGCCTGTCGGAAAAAGAACTCGACCAACTCAAGCGCCCGGATTACGTGAGCATTGCCCAGTACGTACACGAGATGTCGACGCGTCCTGCGTCGTTCTTTCTCGGCGAACAAGCGGACTCGACCCACGACCAACCCGTCCAACTGCTGTTGCCCCTCGACGCAGCCGGCCGAAACCTCATCGAACTGCCCCTGGAAATGCCCGCGCTGCGCGCTACCAAGGTGATGAAGAAACTCGCCACCAACAAAGAGCGCGCCGAGTTCATCACCGCGCACTGCGCCGGCCTGATGATTCCTGACCTGGCCGGCCTGACCGTGCCTGACTGGACCGAATTGCAGGAGCGTATCGACGATTTTTTAAATCAACCGGCGGACTTCTTTCGGAGCGCGACATCGAAGTGATCCTCGATGTGGTGCCGCTGATTTACTCAGTCAATGAGGCCGAGATCCTCGACTGGGACGCCGGAAAAGCATTGCGCCGCTACGACATCGCGATAACTCGCCTTGGCGTCAAACAGGAGTAAGCGGGATGCAGAACAAGTATTCGCTGGCGTATGCCGCGGCCAAGGATGGCCAGGCGGTCGTCGGCAAGGACGCCGCCATGGTCAACTCAGGCGCCTTGGCACCTGAGCGCCTTGGTGAGACGGCACCGATACACCCGATGAGCGTGGCGCTGACTACCGCAAGCGTGCAGCTCGTTGGTCTGTCATTGTCCCTTGGGCTACTGCGCAGCAGCGTAGATGCGCTGCGCGTCTCAGTATCACGGCTTGAAGCCGTGGACATTAACCCGTCCAGAACTGACAGGCGGACTGAGCCGGGCAGCGCCACGGAGTTCAAGTCGAGCAAGGTGGATGATCGGCGCCTGACCCGCGAAGCCTTGACAGTGCGCAATATGGAGCGCCTCGACCCGGTCGCGGCTCTTCAGCAGGCGAATACCAGCCTTGCATTTGGATCGAAACGCCCCCCGGAAAAATCCATAACGGTCTTGCGCGAAGAGTCGACCAAAAGCGCGGAGCGGTTGACCAGGACGCTTGAACCCGTGCCGGTCCTGGGAGAAGACACATGGCTGCGGGCCAAAACCGGCGTGTTGGACACCGTCAATACTTGGGCCGGCGATTCACCGGTCGCCGCTGAATCGCTCAAGACTGCTGAAACGGTGATGTCGTCGGTCGTTTCACCAGTGGTTTCCGAATTTTTTTCGGGCGTGGGCGAGACGATTAAAGAGCGGGTGACGGGCAATTTGGTTGATATGACGCTGGGCAAGTTGCCCGGGGTTGGCACGTTGTTCAAGGACGGCGGTTACGATAAAGAAAAGGACAAGGGTAAAGGTTGCTGCTGCCCTGGCGAGTCGCAGAGCGGCTCCACGCGCCCCAGCATTATTCTGCCACCGGGCTACGAGCGTGAGCGTAAGCAAAGCACTTCCGGTAAAGCCCCCGGCAAGGGCTCGGGTAAAAAAGGCGGCAGGCTCGGTAATTGGCTGCGTGATGCATCCGATCGATTGGGTAAGGCGATGTTGCCCACGCCGCCTGCGTTGCACGCTGCGCAGGCGCCCCCTTTGCCTCAAGCCTCGACTTCGCGGTTGGCCGGCACCATGACCCGGCTGGAGTCGGTCGGTGCCCGTCGTCTCGGCCCGATGCGGTATGTGGACACCGCTATGGATGTGGTTGAGGGCGTGCGCAACGGTGACGCCAAAGCCGTCGGCGCCGGGCTCAGTGCCGCCGGTGGCGCCTGGGCCGGGGCCTCTGCCGGTGCGGCCATCGGCACCATGATTTTTCCCGGTGTCGGTACAGCGGTCGGTGGTGCAATCGGTGGTTTGTTGGGCAGTGAGGCTGGCAGTTGGCTCGGTGACAAGCTGCTCGGTTCAAGCGACCGCCTGCCCGCGCCCGCCGACGTCAGCAAGCGCCTGGACAATGCCCAGGCCGACAACCGTCAAGTCACGTTCGCCCCGCAGATCACCATCAATGCAACGGAGCAGGCCAGCTATCAACAGCTGGCGGAGTTGGTGGTGCAACAGATCGAAGCGCAATTTTCGCCGCTGTCGATGAGCGACCTGCTGGGGTCGCGACGTGATTCGGCACTGACCGATATTGGAGGGGTGTGATGCGGCAACAGATGGCATTGGGCACGTTTATTTTCGGGCTGTCTCGTGGATTCGCCTACGACACCCTGGACCGCGCCAGCACAGGTGGATGGGTCGGCCTGCCGATTATTGCCGGCAAACCCAAGTCCAGCCAGGTCGGCCAAGAGCTTGAAACGCTGACCTTCGGCGGTAAGGCCGCACGGGCAACCGGCATGGCACGCCTGGATGAGCTGCGTGCGTTGCAAGCCCTGCGTGCGCCATTGCCGCTGGTCGATGGCGTAGGCCTCAGCTGGGGGCTGTGGACGATCAAATCGGTGAGCGAAAAACAATCCAATGTGATCGACGATGGCACCGCCATGGTTATCAATTGGTCGCTGGTATTGGAGGAGTTCGTCAATGCGTAGGGTGCGAAGTATTGCTGGTGATTCGGTGAACCTGTTGCTGTACCGCGAGCTTGGCCGCTGTGACGATGCCGCCGAGGAAGTGCTGTGGCGGTTGAACCCAGGGTTGGCCGAGCAGGGCGCAGTACTGCCGGCAGGTGTCAGTGTGATTGTGCCGGAACTGGACAGGCAGCCCATTGCGAAGCAGCCCGTTTCGGCCTGGGACTAAGGAGCGACCATGACACTTGGATATACGCCAGTGGTGGAAATCTACGGAGCCAATGCCGCGCTGCTCAACGAACGCCTGTTGGAGTGGGAGCATAGTGATACGGCCGGTCTTGTCTCAGACCATCTCAAGTTAACCCTCGATATCGAGGGCCTTGATGGCCTGCCCGACCTGGGTGGGAAAATCGGTCTGCGCGTGGGGTATCTGGAAACCGGCCTGGTGGACAAGGGAACGTTCAAGATCACCAAGCGCACACCTTCACTGTTTCCCATGCGCCTGGCATTGGAGGCCACGGCGGCACCGTTTGACGTGGACGGGTTCAAGCAACGTCGCACCGCCAGTCACGGGCCGATCACCCTGGGCGCGCTGTTCCGTCAATTGACGGCGCGCTACGGTTATTCACCACGGGTGGCGCCTGACCTCGAAGGCAAGCAGATTCCGCACATTGACCAGACCAACGAAAGTGACATGGCGTTGCTGACACGCTTGGCCAGACGTTTTGATGCCGTGGCCAAGCCGGTCGATGAGTTTTATGTGCTGGGCCGAAAAGGCCAGCTCACGTCGTTGTCGGGCAAGACCCTGCCGGATGTGCGGCTGTCGCTGACGCGTGACAATCGCCCGGGTGAGCGTGCTTTTATCAGCGCCAAGATGTCCGAGGGCAGTCGCGCCAAATATGACGGCGCACAAGCGTCCTGGTGGGATGCGGCGGCCGGTAAGAAAAACGTGGTGCAGGTGGGTATCGAGCCGTTTAAAGAGGTTACGCAGCGTTACCAGAACGAAGCCGAAGCCCGTTCCGCTGCTGAAGGCGAGATGCGCCGTGTGAGACGTGAAGGGCTGAAGATCGAGGTGATTTGCCCTGGAAACCCCGCATTCGCTGCTGAAGGCTTGTTGCTGCTGGATGAGTCATGGCCAGGCTTCATGCAGGGGCGTTGGTCGATCAATACCGTGACGGCCAGTGGCAAGCGCAAAGACAGCTATCGCTGCACGATCAGCGCGAGCGGTTTGTCCCCCGCGGAATAAACCGCGCCATTGACACCCCTCATGCTTCGTTTGAGGTTTCTGATGTGGAGACAATATGGTCCTGTCTGAGCAGCAACTCGTAACTATCCTACCGAACTCCCGCATCAAGGCGGGAGTTTTCATTACTGCGCTGAACTGCGCCATGCTCCACCGTCAAATCAACACGCCACAACGCATCGCCGCCTTCCTCGCCCAAGTCGGCCACGAGTCCGGGCAACTGCGCTACGTGCGCGAACTGGGCAGCGATCAATACCTGAGCAAGTACGACACTGGCATCCTGGCGGCGCGCCTGGGCAATACTCCTGAAGCGGACGGCGACGGCCAGAAGTACCGGGGCCGGGGGCTGATCCAGGTGACGGGGCGCCGTAACTACCAGGCCTGCAGCCAGGCATTGTTTGGTGATGATCGTTTATTGCGCGAGCCGATGTTGCTGGAGCAGCCCCAGTGGGCTGCTGAATCCGCCGCCTGGTTCTGGCAAAGCAATGGCTTGAATGAACTCGCTGACAAGGACCAGTTCACCACCATCACCCGGCGCATCAACGGCGGGCTCAATGGCCTGGAGGATCGTTTGCAGCTGTGGGCGCGGGCGAAGGCGGTGTTATGCGTTTCTTAGTTGCGATTGGCGTATGCGTGCTGGTGGCCGTTGTCTGGCAGGTGCAGGCGTGGCGGTACGGGGCACAGATTGAACGCTTGTCGGCCGCACAGACCCAGAAAGCCCTGCATCTACAGCAGGCCGAACAAGACAGACGGCTGGCCCTTGAGCAACAGCTCAGTGCCATCGACCAACAACATGTCCGGGAGTTGAGCGATGCCCAACGTACTCAAGCAGCTTTGCGTGACCGCCTGGCTACTGCTGATGTGCGGCTGTCAGTCCTTCTCGACGCTTCCAGTGGCTGCCCAATGCCGGCCGCCACCGCCGCCGGCAGCGTGGTTCATGCAGCCCCGCGAGCCCGACTTGACCCAGCGCATGCTCAGCGAATTATCCGCATCACCGACGACGGCGACAGCGCCCTGATTGCCTTGCGTGCCTGCCAGGCGTATGTGCGAGCCGTCGCCCGTTAGTGTCTTGAGACAGTCCGTCACTTGCGTGTGAGATTGTCTCCTGTAGGGTAGGCGAACCCCCGCCCACGACTGGAGACGACCGTGAAGGAAATCACTCAACTGGCTGCCGAACTGGGCCGCCGCCTGCAGGTGCTCAACGCTCACGTCACCACCGCTGAGTCGTGCACCGGCGGCGGTATCGCGGAGGCCATCACGCGGATTCCGGGGAGCTCGGCCTGGTTCGAGGCGGGTTATGTCACCTATTCCAATCGGCAGAAGACCCGGCAGCTGAATGTGCCGGAGACATTGTTTGCAAAAGTCGGGGCGGTCAGCCAGGAAGTGGTGGAAGCAATGGTTCGTGGCGCCCAGGAAAAAAGCCTGGCGCGGTTTGCTGTCGCCGTCAGTGGCGTGGCAGGGCCGGACGGTGGTTCGCCAGACAAACCGGTCGGCACGGTATGGCTGGCGTTTGGCGTGGCGGAAGAGGTCACGGCCGAGCTTGAGCACTTCACCGGCAACCGCGATGAGGTCCGCCGACAAACGGTTAAGGCCGCTCTAGAGGGCTTGTTGCGACGAGCTGCAGCAGAAATAGAAAATCAGGGGTAGGCGATCCCGGATCTTTGTGGAACAATACTGTCTACTTATACAGGTGTTGGCCGACCAGGCCTTATTGATTACGTGAGGACTTTAATGGACGACAACAAGAAGAAAGCCTTGGCTGCGGCCCTGGGTCAGATCGAACGTCAATTCGGCAAGGGTGCCGTAATGCGTATGGGCGATCACGACCGTCAGGCGATCCCGGCTATTTCCACTGGCTCTCTGGGTCTGGACATCGCACTCGGCATTGGCGGCCTGCCAAAAGGCCGTATCGTTGAAATCTACGGTCCTGAATCTTCCGGTAAAACCACCCTGACCCTGTCGGTGATTGCCCAGGCACAGAAAATGGGCGCCACCTGCGCCTTCGTCGATGCCGAGCACGCCCTGGATCCTGAATACGCCGGCAAGCTGGGCGTCAACGTCGACGACCTGCTGGTCTCCCAGCCGGACACCGGTGAGCAGGCCCTGGAAATCACCGACATGCTGGTGCGCTCCAACGCCATCGACGTGATCGTGGTCGACTCCGTGGCAGCCCTGGTACCCAAGGCTGAAATCGAAGGCGAGATGGGTGACATGCACGTGGGCCTGCAAGCCCGTCTGATGTCCCAGGCGCTGCGTAAAATCACCGGTAACATCAAGAACGCCAACTGCCTGGTGATCTTCATCAACCAGATCCGCATGAAGATCGGCGTGATGTTCGGCAGCCCGGAAACCACCACCGGTGGTAACGCGCTGAAGTTCTACGCTTCGGTCCGTCTGGACATCCGCCGTACCGGCGCGGTGAAAGAAGGTGACGAGGTTGTGGGTAGCGAAACCCGCGTCAAAGTCGTGAAGAACAAAGTGGCCCCGCCTTTCCGTCAGGCCGAGTTCCAGATTCTCTACGGCAAGGGTATCTACCTGAACGGCGAGATGATCGACTTGGGCGTACTGCACGGTTTTGTCGAGAAATCCGGTGCCTGGTATGCCTACAACGGCAGCAAGATCGGCCAAGGCAAGGCCAACTCGGCCAAGTTCCTGGCGGATAACCCGGACATCGCCGCCACGCTTGAAAAGCAGATTCGCGACAAGCTGCTGACCGCAGCGCCAGACGTGAAAGCTGCCGCCAACCGCGAGCCGGTTGAAGAAGTGGAAGAAGCTGACACTGATATCTGAAGCAAACGATGACCGTTGTACTGGATACACTCGTCGCCGTTCGGCGCACCGCAATGGACCTGCTCGCTCGCCGCGAGCATGGTCGAGTCGAGCTGACGCGTAAACTGCGTCAGCGCGGCGCGGAGCCCGAGATGATCGAAACCGCCCTCGACCGCTTGACGGAAGAGGGGCTGCTTTCCGAATCCCGTTACCTTGAAAGCTTTGTTTCCTACCGGGCGCGTTCTGGTTACGGCCCGGCACGCATTCGTGAAGAACTGAGCCAGCGTGGCCTGCAACGAGCAGATATCGACCTTGCGCTACGGGAGTGCGGCATCAGTTGGCAGGCGCAGTTGGAAGACACCTGGCGACGCAAGTTCGCGGGCCATCTTCCGATTGATGCCAGGGAGCGTGCGAAACAGGGGCGCTTCCTGAGTTATCGCGGGTTTTCGATGGAAATGATCAGCCGCTTGTTGAGTGGTCGGGATATGGACGACTGAACACCTTGCTGTGCTGGCCGCATTAATGAGCAGACTTCTATGGCGAGCTGGCTTGTTGTAGTGAGCGGGTTTGTTGTGGCGAGCGGGCTTGTTGTGGCGAGCGGGCTTGCCCCGCGTTGGGCTGCGCAGCAGCCCCAAATGCCTCGCCTCCACTCCACCTGAAACACCACCAAAAAGACCCACTATGAAAATAGTGGGTCTTTTTTTTGCCCTCAAAAATCACGCCGGCTCCGGCGCAACCCGCTGCTGCGCCTTCCCCTGAGCCTGCGCCCAGTTCTCCGGCAGGTTGATGTAATCCACCAACTCCCGCAGCCGGCCCTGATCGCGGCCATTGAAGTTGAACACCAGCCGCGTCAAATGGCTGAACCGTGGCTCATCATGTTCCTCGCCGGTGTACGCGAGCTGTTGAAACTCTCCGCTCAACCGCAGGCTGGCAAATTCAGTCTGCAAATGGGCCAATGCCCCATCGCTGAGAGGGTGATGCATACGCACCACAAACTCACGCTTCAACCAGCGGGTGGAGTGGAAGTTGGCATAAAATTGGTTGATCTCTTCCACGGCCTCTTCGGCGCTGTACACCAGGCGTATCAGCTTGAGATCGGTAGGCAGGATGTAGCGGTTGGCTTCCAACTGACTGCGGATAAAGTCCAGGGCGCCTTGCCAGAACCCGCCACCGGGCGCGTCCAGCAACACCACCGGCACCAATGGGCTCTTGCCAGTCTGGATCAGGGTCAGTACTTCCAGCGCTTCATCCAGGGTGCCGAAACCGCCTGGGCACAGTACCAGCGCATCGGCCTCCTTGACGAAGAACAGCTTGCGGGTAAAGAAGAAGTGGAAGGACAGCAGGTTCTCGGTGCCATCAATGGTCGGGTTGGCATGCTGTTCAAACGGCAGGGTGATGTTGAACCCCAGGCTGTGCTCCAGGCCCGCACCTTCATGGGCTGCCGCCATGATGCCGCCACCACCGCCGGTGATCACCATCAAGTCAGAGCGTGCCAGCGCAGCGCCGACTTCGCGGGCCAGGGCGTACAGCGGGCTTTCCACCGGAGTACGGGCCGAGCCGAATACCGTCACTTTGCGGCGGCCCTTGAACTGTTCGAGCACGCGGAAGGCATTGTCCAGTTCACGGATGGCTTGCAGGGTGATCTTGGCGTTCCAGCGATTGCGGTCGTCCTGGGCCATGCGCAGCACGGTGAGGATCATGTCGCGATACAGGGGAATATTCGGGCTGTTGGGAGCGATCAGCTGGAGTTGAGCGTCGACCTGCTGCGTGAGGTCAGCACCGTTTTCTTCAAAGTGCCGAAGCAGGCGCTCATTCGGTTCGTAAGGCATTCAACTTCTCCTTATTGCAGGGCCCGGGTGGCCGACGAGCCGTTCGCCGGAGGCGACGACACTGCATGTGTCGTTGCTTGCCGCAGGGGGCAACCTTCTTTTGCCCTGAAAATATTACAGAACAGCATGAAAAGTGCTGTGAATGAATGGTCGGGATGACTTGATCATGGGCCGCAAAACCCTTGGCTGGCAACCGCTTATTGGTCACTTATCAGGGAGTTTAGCCGTTGGCAGGACGTTGAAGCGGGGGAGTACGCGCCACCGGACGGCAGCGCGCGAAGGCCATGCTGTTACTTTTTCTTCTTTGCTGCCGCCGGTGCCGGGCAATCCGCTTCGATGAATTTCACCGAGGCCACAGGACGGTTGGTCTTGTTCTCGGTGATTTCGTAACGCATCACTGCGCCCTTGGCCATCAGCTCGCGGTAGCCCTTGTTCAGGCACACGCTCTGGCCCAGCTGGAAATACACCGCCTTGGGGTTGGCGCGCATTTGTTCGGCGCGGTCAGGCAGGACGCTCAGGTGATCGATCAGTTGCATGCCTTCCACGGTGTAGGCCACTTCCAGGGTTTTTTCGTCGATTTCCCGGGGCAGGTCCTTGTTGCTTTCGGCCGCGACGCTTTGCAGCTTCCGGTTCATTTGGGCCTCCAGCAGCGAGGCCGCCTGGGCGCACACGGGCAATACCAGCGCGAGGGCGACGGATGGGGCGACAAGACGCAGCATGGAACGCAGCATGAAACTCTCCTGATTCGGTTACTGGTGCATAGACCAGCCACTGCGCTGTGCGTTCAGTGGCGCGCAATTATAGGTGAGCCGTTGCCACTACAGCCAGGCGTATCGCTGGTAAACTGCGGCCACTTCCGCCTTCCACGAGTTTTCACCGTGTCGATTTACCCGTCCCTACGGCACAGCCGATGAGCCACGCCGTTTCCCGCCTGCGCACCCAGCGCCTGGCCCGTGCTGTGCGGCCGTTCCTCAATCGTGGCTCGCGTGCCGAACGCTGCCCTGGCTGCCGAGTCATCCCCGAATACTGCCTATGCGCCTGGCGGCCCAAGGTCGAAGCGCGCTCCGCCATGTGCCTGCTGATGCATGACGTTGAGCCGATGAAACCCAGCAACACCGGTTGGTTGATCGCCGATGTCATCCAGGACACCACGGCATTCGCCTGGTCGCGCACTGAGGTCGACCCTGAACTGCTCACCTTGCTGGCCGATCCGCATTGGCAGCCCTATATCGTGTTCCCCGGCGAATTCGTCGTGCCCGAGCGCGTTGTGAGTGAAGTGAAGGTGGAGGAGGGCAAGCGCCCGCTGTTCATCCTGTTGGACGGCACCTGGAGTGAAGCGCGCAAGATGTTCCGCAAAAGCCCCTACCTGGAGCATTTGCCGGTACTCAGCCTGGCGCCGGAACAACTGTCGCGCTACAAATTGCGCCGCTCCAAGCGCGACGACCATTTCTGTACCGCTGAAGTCGCTGCCCTGTGCCTTGAGTTGGCCGATGATCTGGCAGCCAGTGAAGTCCTGGACGCCTATCTGGATGTCTTCAGCACCCATTACCTGGCCGCCAAGTTCCAGATGCCGCTGGATCCTGCGGACACTGTGCATACGCGCCTTGCGCCCTATATTCCGACGGCATAACCAGACGACGTTTGCATGATGGCACCACGCACCCGCAACCCGCTAAAATGCCCACGGGCGTAGTGCTTGACCCTCCAGGCTACGCTGGGCATGCTGGGCGCCGATCAGGGCACCCCTGAAAACAGGATCATTTAATCAATGGCCACATACGAAATCCTGATAGCCGATGACCACCCGCTGTTTCGCAGTGCGTTGCACCAGGCCGTGACCCTGGGCCTCGGCCCGGACGTGCGCCTGGTTGAAGTGGCCAGCATTGCCGAGTTGGAAGCCCGCCTCACCGAAAAGTCCGACTGGGACTTGGTGCTGCTCGACCTGAACATGCCGGGCGCCTACGGTTTCTCCGGGCTGGTGCTGTTGCGCGGCCAATACCCGCAGATCCCCGTAGTGATGGTCTCGGCCCAGGAAGAAGCCGACGTGGTTGTGCGCTCCAAGGAGTTCGGCGCGAGCGGTTTCATTCCCAAGTCCAGTGCGATGGAAGATATCCAGAAAGCCGTGCGCACAGTGTTGGATGGCGATGTGTCCTGGCCGCCGCAGGCTTTTGAACAAATCAACGTGTCCGACGAAGCCAAGGCTGCCCGTGATGGCCTTGCCAGCCTGACGCCCCAGCAGTTCCGGGTGCTCACCATGGTCTGCGAAGGCCTGTTGAACAAGCAGATTGCCTATGAGCTGAGCGTCTCGGAAGCGACGATCAAGGCGCATGTGACGGCGATTTTCCGCAAGTTGGGCGTACGTACACGCACCCAGGCGGCGCTGCTCTTGCAACAACTTGAGTCAATTTCGCAGCACTAGCTTGTTACCGATTCACGCTATTTTGACTTTGCGTGATCTAGTTTCCCCACTTCTTTGGTTCAGTTGCCTACATCTATGTCGCCTTTCAAGGGTCAAACCGGTATCAAACGTATCTTCAATGCTGGGGGATATTCCCTGGATGGCCTGCGCGCAGCGTTCACCGGCGAGGCGGCGTTCCGTCAGTTGGTGTTGCTCAACGTGATCCTGATCCCGGTGAGCTTCTTCCTGAATGTCAGCCGGGTCGAGCGAGCGTTGTTGATCGCCGTGTGCCTGCTGGCGTTGATCGTCGAGTTGCTCAACTCAGCGGTAGAGGCGGCGATCGACCGCATCTCCCTGGACCGCCACCCACTGTCGAAAAACGCCAAGGACATGGGCAGCGCTGCGCAATTCGTGGCCCTGACCATGATCACCCTGGTGTGGGCCGTCATCCTGATCTGAGCCTCAGGCAATGCTCGGCAGCACGATCTCGTCGCTGCGCTGAACCCCGGCGGTGAAGGCGCGGCACAACTCCAGGAACTCGCGCATGGCCGAGGTCTGGTACTTCTGTTTATGCCAGATGAAGTAGAACTGCCGGGCCAAGTCCAGGTCCGGGGTTTCCACCGGCACCAGGCTGCCGCGGCGAAACGCGTCGCGCAGCGCCAGCCGCGAAATGCAGCCAATCCCCAGTCCTGATTCCACCGCACGCTTGATCGCCTCGGTGTGTTCCAGCTCCAGGCGGATATTCAGCGCGCTGCGGTGATGGCGCATGGCTTGGTCGAAGGTCAAGCGTGTGCCCGAGCCTTGCTCCCGCAGGATCCACGCCTCGTGGGTCAACTCATCCATGCTCGCCACACCACGCTTGGCCAGGTGATGCTGCGGCGCGCAAAACACCACCAGTTCATCTTCCACCCAGGTTTGCACCTCGATATCCGGGTGGCTGCAGTCGCCTTCGATTAGACCCAGGTCAATTTCGTAATGCGCAACCTGGTGCACGATATGGGCAGTGTTCTGCACATGCAGTTTCACCTGGCTCTCGGGGTGCTGCTGCATGAAGCTGCCGATCAGCAGGGTGGCCAGGTAGTTGCCGATGGTCAGGGTGGCGCCGACCGCCAGGGAGCCGAAGCCGGACTTGCCGTTGAGCAGATCTTCGATCTCCTTGGCCTGGTCCAGCAGCGCTACCGCCTGGGGCAACAGTTGATGACCGAGCGCGTTGAGGCTCAGGCGTTTGCCTGCACGGTCGAACAATTGGCAGCTGGATTGACGCTCCAGCTCGGTAATGGAAGTGCTGGCGGCGGATTGAGATAAGGCCAGAAGGCCAGCAGCGCGGGAGACGCTTTCCTGCTGGGCGACGGCGACGAAGACTTGCAGTTGACGGAGAGTAAATCGCATATCGATATAACCGATAACCCTTATCTTAATAATCCAGTTAACAGATATTGTCGCCGCCATTAGAATGCTGTGCAATTGCGCAACTACATTTGGCGCAGACCCATTTCCAGGAGTCCCCCGTACATGAGCAACATGAACCACGAGCGTGTCCTCAGTGTTCATCACTGGAACGACACTCTGTTCAGCTTCAAGTGCACCCGCGATCCGGGCCTGCGCTTCGAGAACGGTCAGTTCGTGATGATCGGCCTGCAACAGCCCAACGGCCGCCCGCTCATGCGCGCCTACTCCATTGCGAGCCCGAACTGGGAAGAGCACCTGGAGTTCTTCAGCATCAAGGTGCCTGATGGCCCGCTGACTTCCCAATTGCAACACCTGAAGGAAGGCGACGAGATCATCATCAGCAAAAAACCGACAGGCACCCTGGTGCTTGACGATTTGAAGCCAGGCAAACACCTGTACCTGCTCAGCACCGGTACCGGCCTTGCTCCCTTCATGAGCGTGATCCAGGACCCGGAAACCTACGAGCGTTTCGAAAAGGTGATCCTGTGCCACGGCGTGCGTTACGTCAACGAAGTCGCCTACCGCGAATTCATCACCGAGCACCTGCCGCAGAACGAATTCTTCGGCGAGGCCTTGCGTGACAAGCTGATCTATTACCCGACCGTGACCCGCGAGCCGTTCGAGAACGAAGGCCGCCTGACCGACCTGATGCGCAGCGGCAAGCTGTTCAGCGACATTGGCCTGCCCCCGATCAACCCCGAGGACGACCGCGCCATGCTGTGCGGCAGCCCAAGCATGTTGGATGAAACCAGCGAAGTGCTGAACAGCTTCGGCCTGAAGGTTTCGCCACGCATGCGTGAGCCGGGTGATTACCTGATCGAGCGCGCGTTCGTCGAGAAGTAAGATAGCCGGGCCATATGCTGACTGGGCCACACAGAAGATCCAAATGTGGGAGGGGGCTTGCCCCCGATGAGTGCGTGTCAGTTGATACATCTGTAGCTGACACACTGTTATCGGGGGCAAGCCCCCTCCCACATTGGGTTTTCGGTTTATCCAGCCGGTAGCACTTCCAACACACAAATCACCCCCGCCTCGGGATAGTGCCAACGCACATCCACATCCCAGAACTGCGCCCCGTATTCGCGCTCCGGTCCCGGCACCTGATACGCCGGTCGTGGATCCTGCGCCAGGCACTGATCAATCAGTTCCACCAGGGGCTCGCCAAGGCGCTGAGCATGCCCTTGTGCCTGCTGCAGCGCAGTCTTCAGCCACTGCACGGGGATCAACTGCGGCGCTGCGCTGGCGATGCTGTTGGTGGCCGTGTCGACAATGTCGGCATACGGCACATACGGCTTGATATCCAGGATCGGCGTGCCATCCAGCAAATCGATCCCGGAAATCCACAGGCGTCCCGGTTCCACCTTGTCCAGCTT
Source organism: Pseudomonas extremorientalis (assembly GCF_024584605.1). NCBI lineage: Bacteria > Pseudomonadati > Pseudomonadota > Gammaproteobacteria > Pseudomonadales > Pseudomonadaceae > Pseudomonas > Pseudomonas extremorientalis. The sequence goes on from NZ_CP089519.1 coordinate 1,426,667, forward strand.
CACCACTGATTGGCCAATGCCATTCGGGCGGTGCGTGGCTCGGGTGGCAAACACGCCCATGGACGTGTTACCGCCCAGGCGCGGAGGGCGCACTTTCAGGCGAGGCTTGTCTTCCAGGGCCTGGTGGAACAGAAACAGCAACCACACATGACTGACCTGCTCCAGGCCCTGCACCGCCTCGCCGCTGTCGAACGGCGCCACTAGCTCCAATACGCCACGGGCGGCTGGCGCCAACTGCGGTTGGCGCGGAATGGCGAACTTCTCCTTGAAACAGGAACGCACGAACCCGACGGGCGAGACCTGGTAACTCATGGCTTACGCACGAACCCGCAGGGTCAGGCCCTTGAGGAAGTTACGCAGCAACTGGTCGCCGCATGGACGGTAGTTGGTGTGGCCGAACTTGCGGAACAGCGCGCTCAGTTCCGGCTTGGACACCGGGAACTCGGCGGCCTTGAGGATGGCGTGCATGTCGTCTTCCTTCAGTTCGAAGGCCACACGCAGTTTCTTGAGGATGATGTTGTTGGTCACTGGGGTTTCGATCGGCTGCGGCGGACGGCTTTCGTCCTTGCCGCGCTTGAAGATCACCAGCCCATCGAGGAAATGCGCCATGACTTCGTCCGGGCAGAACACGAAGCCTTCTTCCTCGTCCTTCTTGAGGTAGGTGAGCAGGTCGTCCTTGGTCACGTCCATGCCGCCGAGCTTGATGATCTCGACCATCTTGTTGTCGCTGATGTCGAGCATGTAGCGCACGCTGCGCAGTACGTCGTTGTGAATCATGGTGGGCAATCCTGGTATTCAACTGAGGACACCGCCAGTCAGGCGGTGTCGGAAAAAGTGCGGCGGCTTAGAACTTCTCTTTGCCGGACAGGTAACGCCATTGGCCGACTGGCACCTTGCCGATGGACACGCCACCGATGCGGATACGGCGAATGGCGATGACTTTCAGGCCAACCGCTTCGCAGAACAGTGCGATCACTCCCGGTTGCGGGTTTTTCATCGCAAAGCGCAGGCGGTTTTCGTTCTGCCAGCTGGCTTTGACGGCCGGCAGTTCCTTGCCTTTATAGGTCAGGCCGTGGTTCAGGCGGTTGAGGCCGTGGGCAACCATGTCGCCTTCAACCTCCACCACGTATTCCTGCTCGATCTTGGCGGCATCGGCGGTCAACTTGCGCAGGATCTTCCAGTCCTGGGTGAACACCAGCAGGCCGCTGGCCTTGGTCTGCAGGTCGGCACTGGCGGTCAGGCGCAGGAAGTGGCCCTTGAGCGGGCGCTTGCCGAAGCGGTGTTCTTCCGAGAGCGTTTCGGCGCTGATCGACGCCATGGCCGTTTCGGCATCCACGCCGACCGGGGCGTGCAGCAGGATGGTCACCGGCTCGGGCGCGGTGGCCTTGGCCTCGGGGTCGAGTTCGACCTTCTGGGTGGTGACCTTGAACTGCGGTTCGTCGATCACTTCACCGTCCACCGAGACCCAGCCGCCTTCGATGAACAGCTCAGCCTCCCGACGGGAGCAACCGACCAGTTCGATAAGGCGTTTGGAGAGGCGTATGGGGTCAGTCATGACAAGGGCCGTAACAAAAGGGGGTGGCTATTGTACCTGCCTGGCGCCGGTTAATCCCGGCTCCATTTCAGGGCGCGCGGTCTTATTTGGCTCAACCCGGTCTGAATGTGGGAGGGGGCTTGCCCCCGATGGCGGTGTATCAGCAAAGAATCCAGTGGCTGGTGATCGGCTATCGGGGGAAAGCCCCCTCCCACAGTTGTTCAGTGTCGTTTCAGGCGTTGCCAGACGCATATGCAGTAACGGATAAGGCTGGCCCAGGCCGTCATGCTCCGTGCGTCCGATCACCTCGAAGCCTTGTTTGAAGTAGAACCCCAGCGCCTGGGGATTCTGCTCGTTGACATCCAGTTCGTCGGCATTCAGGTGTTCGATGGCATAGTGCAGTAACTGCCGCCCGAGGCCCTGGCCCCGGTGCTGCGGGTCGATGAAGAGCATCTCCACCTTGCCGCTCGCGACCCCGGCAAACCCGGTGATGCGCTGACGGGCGTCCTTGGTGCAGATCAGCATCACGGCATCCAGATAGCGGGTCAGCACCAGGTTTTTCAGCAACTCGATGTAACTGCCCGGCAGGAAGTCATGGGTGGCGCGTACCGAGGCCTCCCAGATCCGCGCCAACTCGGTGTAGTCGCTGGTTTTAGGTGTGTGGATAACCGAATGCTGACGCATGCCCGCTGCCCCTTGCCGATGATCGGCGTTGATGGGCAAAACGATAGACCTAAAAAAGCCCCGCATCTTGTCCAGAAGCAGGGCTTTTTCAAATTTTTACACCGATCAGTCGCGCTTTTCAGCCCACAGGTCGTATTCATCGGCATCGGTCACGGTGCACCAGACCTTGTCGCCCGGCTTCAGGCCGCTGGCATCGTCGATAAACACGTTACCGTCGATCTCCGGCGCGTCGAAGAAGCAGCGGCCAACGGCGCCTTGCTCGTCGACTTCGTCGATCAGCACTTCGATTTCCTTGCCGATGCGCAGTTGCAGGCGCGCCGAGCTGATGGCCTGCTGGTGCGCCATGAAACGCTCCCAACGGTCCTGCTTGACGTCGTCCGGCACCACGGCCAGGTCCAGCAGGTTGGCCGGGGCGCCTTCCACCGGCGAATACTGGAAGCAGCCGACGCGGTCCAGTTGGGCTTCGGTCAGCCAGTCCAGCAGGTACTGGAAGTCTTCTTCGGTTTCGCCGGGGAAACCGACGATGAAGGTCGAACGGATGATCAATTCCGGGCAGATCTCGCGCCAGTTCTTGATGCGCGCCAGGGTCTTGTCTTCGAAGGCCGGGCGTTTCATGGCTTTGAGCACTTTCGGGCTGGCGTGCTGGAACGGGATGTCCAGGTACGGCAGGATCTTGCCGGCGGCCATCAGCGGGATCAGCTCGTCCACGTGCGGGTACGGGTAGACGTAGTGCAGGCGCACCCACACACCCAGGCTGCTCAAGGCTTCGCACAGTTCGGTCATGCGGGTTTTCACCGGCGCGCCGTTCCAGAAACCGGTGCGGTATTTCACGTCGACGCCGTAGGCGCTGGTGTCCTGGGAGATCACCAGCAGCTCTTTGACACCGGATTTGACCAGGCGCTGGGCCTCGTCGAGTACGTCACCGACCGGACGGCTGACCAGCTTGCCGCGCATCGACGGGATGATGCAGAAGCTGCAGCTATGGTTGCAGCCTTCGGAAATCTTCAGGTAAGCGTAGTGACGCGGCGTCAGCTTGATGCCTTGCGGCGGTACCAGGTCGATCAGCGGGTTGTGGTCCTGGCGCGGTGGCACCACCTCGTGCACGGCGTTGACTACCTGCTCGTATTGCTGCGGGCCGGTCACGGCCAGCACGCTCGGGTGCACGTTGCGGATATTGCCTTCTTCCACGCCCATGCAGCCGGTCACGATGACCTTGCCGTTTTCCTTGATGGCCTCGCCAATCACTTCCAGCGACTCTGCCTTGGCCGAGTCGATGAAGCCGCAGGTGTTGACCACCACCACGTCAGCGTCCTGGTAGGTGGACACAACGTCGTAGCCTTCCATACGCAGTTGCGTGAGGATGCGCTCGGAGTCGACCAGGGCCTTCGGGCAACCCAGGGAAACAAAGCCAACCTTGGGGTTGGCTTTTGCGATGGTGGTGGACATGTCTAACCTCGGTATTGAATGACGCCGCCCGTCGGGCACGACAGGGCTGCGGACGGGCGCTTGGCGCGCCTCTGATCAAAAAGTGCGCAATTCTAGCGACGGGCAGCGCACTTGACCAGCTTTATGCAGGGAAATGCGACGAGTGCTGCGCTATGCTTCGCGCCGTTGTGCGTAGGTAAAACCCTAAGGTCAACAAAACGTCTGTTACGAGAAGTAAAACGGCGCATGCTAGGGTCAGCTTAGACGCGTTGTTAATAAAAGACCGCAGGTCAAAGGGCAGGAGTGGTTGATGGGTCACGCGAGTAGTCAGGCAGCAGGTGCCGAGCAGTCAAACGCCAAGCCGATTGGCATGCTGGTGGCAGCAGTCGGGGTGGTTTACGGCGATATCGGGACCAGCCCGCTGTACACCCTCAAAGAGGTGTTCAACGGCGGTTATGGGGTTCAGGTCAACCATGATGGCGTGCTGGGGATCCTGGCGCTGATCTTCTGGTCGCTGATCTGGGTGGTCTCGATCAAGTACATGCTGTTCGTGCTGCGCGCCGACAACCAGGGCGAGGGCGGCATCATGGCCCTTACGGCTCTGGCACGGCGGGCGGCGGGGGAGCGCAAGAAGCTGCGCAGCTTCCTGGTGGTGTGCGGCCTGTGTGGCGCGGCGCTGTTCTATGGCGACAGCATGATTACCCCAGCCATTTCCGTATTGTCCGCCGTTGAAGGCCTGGAACTGGCGTTCGACGGCCTGGAGAAATGGGTCGTGCCCATCGCCCTGGTGGTGCTGGTGGCGCTGTTCCTGATCCAGAAGCACGGCACCGATCACATCGGCAAGTTGTTCGGGCCGGTGATGGTGACCTGGTTCCTGGTGCTGGGTGGCCTCGGTGTGTATGGCATCACCCTGCACCCTGAAGTGCTCAGTGCGCTGAACCCGATATGGGCCGTGCGCTTCTTCGAGGCTCACCCCGGCATTGGCGTGGCCATCCTTGGCGCGGTGGTGCTGGCACTGACCGGCGCCGAGGCGCTGTATGCCGACATGGGCCACTTCGGGCGCAAACCCATCGCCCGGGCCTGGTTCATGCTGGTGCTGCCGGCGCTGGTGCTCAATTACTTCGGCCAGGGTGCGATGCTGCTGGGCGATCCGGAAGCCGCGCGCAACCCGTTCTACCTGCTGGCCCCGAGCTGGGCACTGATCCCGCTGGTGGTGTTGTCCACCCTGGCCACGGTGATCGCGTCCCAGGCGGTGATTTCCGGTGCGTTCTCGTTGACGCGCCAGGCGATCCAGTTGGGTTACATCCCGCGTATGCATATCCAGCACACCTCCAGCGCCGAACAGGGCCAGATCTACATCGGCGCGGTGAACTGGTCGTTGATGGTCGGCGTGATCCTGCTGGTGCTCGGCTTCGAATCTTCCAACGCACTGGCATCGGCCTACGGCGTGGCGGTGACCGGCACCATGCTGATGACCACCATCCTGGTGTCGGCGGTGATGCTGCTGCTGTGGAAATGGCCACCGATCCTGGCCGTGCCGGTGTTGGTGTGCTGCCTGCTGGTCGACGGGCTGTACTTTGCCGCCAACGTGCCGAAGATCATCCAGGGCGGTGCCTTCCCGGTGCTGGCGGGGATTGTGCTGTTCGTGCTGATGACCACCTGGAAGCGCGGCAAGCAATTGCTGGTGGAGCGCCTCGACGAAGGCGGCCTGCCGCTGCCGATCTTTATCGGCAGTATCCGCGTGCAACCGCCCCATCGCGTGCAGGGTACCGCCGTGTTCCTCACGGCGCGTCCGGACGCCGTGCCCCACGCGCTGTTGCACAACCTGCTGCATAACCAGGTGTTGCATGAGCAAGTGGTGCTGCTGACGGTGGTCTACGAGGATATTCCCCGCGTACCGGCCACACGGCGTTTCGAGGTGGATTCCTATGGCGAAGGCTTCTTCCGCGTGATCCTGCACTTTGGTTTCACCGATGAGCCGGACGTGCCCGAAGCGCTGAAGTTGTGTCACCTGGATGGCCTGGACTTCAGCCCGATGCGCACCACCTACTTCCTCAGCCGCGAAACGGTGATCGCTTCGCGAATCAAGGGCATGGCCCGCTGGCGCGAAGCGTTGTTCGCTTTTATGTTGAAGAACGCCAACGGCAACCTGCGCTTCTTCAAACTGCCGGTAAACCGCGTGATCGAGCTGGGCACCCAGGTCGAAATGTAAGCGGCAGCCAACCGGGGGCCGGCAATCGGCTCCCGCTTTTCCTTCTGAACCCTGTGCAATCCAGCGTTGTCGACTAGGCTCTAAGCACCGTTTGAATAGTGCCCACAGAACCCAGAAGAGGTGCGCCATGAGTCAGCTGCTCGAACCCTATACCCTGCGTCAATTGACCCTGCTCAACCGCATCGCGGTCTCACCGATGTGCCAATACTCAAGCGATGACGGCCTGGCCAATGACTGGCACCTGGTGCACCTTGGCAGCCGCGCCGTCGGTGGCGCCGGGCTGATTTTCACCGAAGCCACCGCCGTGACCGCCGATGGCCGCATCACCGCCCAGGACCTGGGTCTCTGGAACGATGCCCAGATCGAACCGCTGCAACGCATCACGCGCTTCATTGCCGCCCAGGGCGCGGTGGCCGGCATTCAACTGGCTCACGCCGGGCGCAAGGCCAGCACCCATCGGCCGTGGATCGGCAAGCATGGCAGCGTCAAGCCGGAGGACGGCGGCTGGGTGCCGGTGGGGCCGTCACCGATTGCCTTCGACCCTCAGCACACCCAACCCAGGCAGTTGGACGAAGGGCAGATCCAGCAAGTGATCGCCGATTTCGTCGCCGCTGCCAAACGCGCGCTGACCGCCGGTTTTGAAGTGGTGGAAATCCACGCCGCCCATGGTTACCTGCTGCATCAATTCCTGTCACCGATCAGCAACCAACGTCAGGACCAGTACGGTGGCTCGTTCGAAAACCGCATCCGCCTGGTGCTGCAAGTGACCAGGGCCGTGCGTGAGATCTGGCCCCAGGAGCTGCCGCTGTTTGTGCGGGTGTCGGCCACCGACTGGGTGGAAGACGGCTGGAACCCGGATGAAACCGTGGAACTGGCGCGTCGCCTGAAAGAGCTGGGCGTGGACCTGATCGACGTTTCGTCAGGCGGTACCGCCGCCAACGCCGAGATCCCCACTGGCCCCGGCTACCAGACCCGCTTCGCCGAACGCGTGCGCAAGGAGTCGGGCATCGCCACCGGCACCGTGGGCATGATCACCGAGCCGGCCCAGGCCGAGCACATTCTGCGCACCTGTCAGGCCGATATTATCTTCCTTGCCCGTGAGCTGTTGCGCGACCCGTACTGGCCGTTGCACGCCGATGATGACCTGGGTGGGCGCAAGGCGATCTGGCCGGCGCAGTACCAGCGTGCTACCCATCGTGACCAACCTATCCACGAGTCGGATTTGAGAGATTGAGCCCTGACACGCTCCGCCGAAACCCACCCTGACCCGGTGGGTTTTTTTACGGTCATAGCGTGGGATAGCGCTGTAGGTATTCGTTACCGATGTAATTATTTAAGTGATTACTCTAAAAAAATCGCACGCTTGGCGAGATCGTTTCTACGCTTAGGGTAAGCCTGATTTCTGGCCCAGGGAGTCAGTCGGTTTTCCCACGCAGGCATTGCGCTTCACGGGAAGGGGTTATGGGCACCAGGAGTATTTGTTGGATAACAGGAGAAGCAGTCCATGGCCAAGTCCTATGGTGTGGCGGGTGCGGTAGCGTCTTTTCTGACCCGCAGGGTGTCATTGCGGGGGCGAAGGTTGAGCTCGGATGAAATGGAGTTGCTGGCGCAGTATCGAGCGCTGACCGAGAACGATCAGGTGGCGATGCGCTATTTGATTGGGGCAATGAAGAGTGTATCGCGGTTCTGAACCGAAGAGGGGGCGTTCCCACGCAAGCGTGGGAACGCGGTGCATCAGGTGTACTTGCGCTGGTCCGGCGCCGGCGGGAAGTATTGGTACAGCCAGGTTTCGCTCAAAGTGCGGTCCTGGGTGCGAATGAACAGGCGCAGCTCAACTGGCTCCACGCTGTCGCTGGTCGGGTACCAGTCGAACAGGATGCGGTAGCCCTTGATGTTATCCAGCACCAGCACGCTGAAGTCCTTCACCTGGCCATGGGAACAGGTCACCACCGGCTCGATCCCGGTGCCTGGCGGCAGGCGATCCAGGCCGCCGCCCTTGAAGTCCACGGCAAAACGACGCGCCCAGACTTGCGGATAGTGCTCACCCGGTGCCCAGCCTTCGGTGAAGCCACCCATGCCCGAACGGGTTGCATCGACTTGCGCCAACGGTGTGCTCACCGGCGGCAGCGCGCTCCAGTACAGCTTGTAGCCGTAGTTGAGCGAGTCGCCGGCGGCCACGGGTGTTTTCGGCGTCCAGAAGGCCACGATGTTATCGAGGGTCTCGCCGGTGGTCGGGATTTCCAGCAGGTCGATCGAGCCTTCGCCCCAGGCGGTGGTCGGTTCGACCCATAGGCTCGGGCGCTTGCTGTACCAGTCCACGGTGTCTTGGTAGCTGGCGAACTCATGGTCGGTCTGCACCAGGCCGAACCCCTTCGGGTCTTTGTCGGCAAATGCGTTGAATTGCAGCTTGGCCGGGTTGTTCAGCGGTCGGCAGATCCACTCGCCGTTGCCGCGCCACATCGCCAGGCGGTCCGAATCGTGGATCTGCGGGTGGATGGTGTCGCACATGCGGCGTTCGTGGGTGCCGCAACTGAACATGCTGGTCATCGGCGCGATGCCCAATTGTTCGATGGTGGTACGCGCATTGATATGGGCGTCGATGGCCATCACCACCTGGTTGGCCTGGCAGTCGATGTCGAAGCGGTACGCGCCGGTGGCGCTCGGCGAGTCGAGCAGTGCGTAAACCACGAAGCGGGTGGCGTTCTTGTCCGGGGTTTCGAACCAGAACTGCGTGAAGTCGGGGAATTCCTCGCGTTTTTTCGCGTAGGTGTCGATGGCCAGGCCACGGGCAGAAAGGCCGTACTGGCCGGTGGAATCCACCGCGCGGAAGTAGCTGGCACCGAGAAACGACAGCACGTCATGGCGATCCAGTTCCGGCGCCTTGAACAGCTTGAAGCCGGAGAAGCCCAGGTCGCCGGTCAGTTGCTTGGTGTCGACCGTGGTTTTTTCATAGTTGAACAGGGAGGGGCGGAAATGCACCTCACGGGCTTCACGGGTCTTGGGGTCGACGCTGTGCATGCGCACCGGCGTCTTGAAGCCCATGCCAACGTGGAAGAATTGCACGTCCAGTTGGCCGTTCAATTCCTTCCACAGCGAATGGTTGCCGTCGTAGCCGATGGCATTGAAATTCTGCGGGGTCATGGTCGCCAGCGTGGGCGGCAGCACCTGTTTGGTGTCCTTGTAAGCGGTCCCGGCGAGTTGTTTGGCCTGGGCCTTGAGCGTGTCGAAGTCGAACGCCACGGCCTTGCCATCGGCAGCACGGTTCCCGGCCCAGGCCTGGGCGGCGAGCAGGCCGCTGGCCGACAAGCCGGTGTAAGCCGCAATGGCCATGGACGCTTTGAGCAAATTCCTGCGGTGCATAGAGACAACCTGTCGTGAGCAAATCCCGCGCCGTTCCTGGCACGTAGCGGATCAGAAATTACGGTTCGGACATGCCTTCGACCAAACGCAACGGACATTAAACAGACGCCGGATAGCTTAAGCGGTTCGATGACGTAGGAAAATTGATTGATAGCGTGGTGATGGCGTTGCAAATGCGACAAGACATTTCCGACTCTGTGGTCGAACACATTACTTAAGAAATATGAAGATCCAAATGTGGGAGGGGGCTTGCCCCCGATAGCGGTGTGCCAGTCACTGAATACTGCGCAGGTCCAACTCAATCGGGGGCAAGCCCCCTCCCACATTCAGACTGCATTTCAGGCGACTTCACCCACCGCCCGGTAAGCCTCATCAATCGCCGCGTGGGCATACGCACTCCACGCCGCATCCGAGTTGGCGATGCTCACATGCCCCACCGGCTTTTTCGCCAGCTGCATCCACGCTTCGGTTTCATCGGCTTGATCGAACAAGCTGTTGGAGAAGCTCGCATAACCGTGTGACCAGCGGTTGACAGTGATCGCCAGAATATCGGTCTCATGATTGAAACCGCCGGGCCCGAGCATGCGTTGCAACTGGTCACGCAACTGCGCTTCCAGTTGTTCGAACGTCTGCCCATACAACTTGCCACGCCCGGCGCGGGCCTGGTCGCGGGCGTTCATGCCGCTGTTGGGGCTGGTGGGCACGTAGACCATGTGCAAGCCGATCGGCTGCGTCGGGTCGCGTGGGTGGTCATAGCCGCCCATGCTCACCGGGTAGTCCAGTTTGATCCGGCTGTAGGGCTGGGTTGCCGCGTAAATCTCGTGAACGCCGAGCTTCTGGAATGACTGCCAATTGCGGATAACCACCTTGGTGTACACCAGCGGGTACTTCACGTTCTGGCTCAAGGCGTGAGCCTGCGGTGCCGGCAAATCCTTCAACAAATACGGAATCATCATGTTGTAGCAGGCCAGGATGCAGCGTTTTCCACGCACCTGTGCGAGTTGGCCGCCACGGCTGTAGCCGATATGCACACCGTCGCCGACGTTACGCACACTGACCGCCGTACTGTTCAAGCGCAGCCGCACCGCCGCCTTGGGTTGGTCGAGCCTGGCGTAGTCGAATGCCGCCAGCACGATATCGTCCATGGTATGTCCCGGCGCTACGCCTGGGATCAGGCTGCGTACCAGCAACCGTGCCACCGACGCATTGCCGTCCGGGAAGTGATAGATGTAGGGCTCTTCCATTTCGGCTGCCGCTTCTTCGCTGATTGGCGCCAGGTTCATCCCTGCAAAACCTGGGAAACCCACGCTGTAGGCATCGGCCGACGCCACGGCATCAATGCTCAGCGCCATGAAGTCGTTGGTGCGGCTCTGGAAGTACTTCACCGCGCCTTCCGACAAACCGACGTTCTTGAGCAGGAAATCGCGGTAGCTGGTGGCTGCCAGGTAGTCGGCCTTTTCTTTGGCGGTCTTGCCCGGCAGGTAGTCCTTGGGCGCGGTGTGCAGCTCGATCAGGGCCTGACGGTCTGCCGCCGGCAACGGGAAGTCATTGATGAAATCGCGGATGGCCCGTGCGTTGAGTTGGTCGGGGGCGATGTCGTCGGCGACCATCGGCGTCGGGTCGCCGGTCACCAGTTTGTCTTCGCCGAAGTTCTCCTTGTCGAAAAACACCCCGCGCGACAGCCCGAGACCGGGGTAGAACCGGCGGTCGAAGGCGGTTTCGAAGCGCTTGATGTTCACGCCGAGCTTTTTCAGCAGCCCGTTCACTTCCTTGCTGTACAGGTGATTGGGCGACTGGAACGCCTCGCTGCCACCGTAGCCGATGATCATGCGGCCACCGGCCTGGAATTCATTGCGCTTGGCGTGGCCGCCGAAGTCGTCGTGGTTTTCCAGGATCAGGATCTTCGCCTTGGGGTGCTTCTCGCGATAGAACCACGCCGCCGACAGCCCACTCAAGCCACCGCCCACGACGACCAAGTCATAGTCTTCGGTGACCGGCAGCTTGTCGGTGTCGAACACCTTCTTTTCCCAGCCCATCTGGTGCGCCACTTCGAACGAGCCCGCATGGCTGCCGCGCAGGCCGGTAAGGGCGGGTGGGTAGTAACGGCCATCAGGGGCGGCTTGCAGGATTTGCAGTGGGGTCATGCCGGCGGCGAGGGTGACAGCGACGCCGTTGAGGAAGTCGCGGCGGGTGATATCCATGGGGGATCCTGAAAATTATTGTTATAGGTTCCCGGCATCCAGAGGGAATGCCGAGTTGAATCGTCAGTGCTTGAACATCACATGACGCACGGTGGTGTAGTCCTCCAGCCCGTACATGGACATGTCCTTGCCATAGCCAGACAGTTTCTGACCGCCGTGAGGCATTTCGCTGACCAGCATGAAGTGGGTGTTCACCCAGGTGCAGCCGTACTGCAGGCGTGCCGCCAGGCGGTGGGCACGTCCTACATCGGCGGTCCATACGGACGACGCCAGGCCGTAGTCCGAATCGTTGGCCCAGCCCAGCACCTGCGCTTCGTCGTTGAACTTGGTCACTGAGACCACCGGCCCGAATACTTCGCGGCGCACGATCTCGTCGTCCTGCTGTGCGTCGGCCAGCACGGTGGGTTCAAAGAAGAAACCATTGCCTTCCACCGCCTTGCCACCCGTGACCAGGCGAATGTGCGGTTGCGCCACGGCGCGTTCGACAAACCCGGCAACACGGTCGCGATGTTGCGCAGTAATCAATGGGCCCAACTCCGTGGCCGGGTCATCCTGCAATCCATACTTGATGCTGGCGACCGCCGCGCCGAGTTTTTCGACGAACTTGTCGTAGATCTGCGCCTGCGCGTAAATCCGGCAGGCCGCCGTGCAATCCTGGCCGGCGTTGTAGAAACCGAAGGTACGAATGCCTTCCACGGCGGCGTCGATGTCCGCATCGTTGAAGATGATCACTGGCGCCTTGCCACCCAACTCCATGTGCATGCGTTTCACGCTGTCGGCGGTGCTGGAGATGATGTTTGCGCCGGTGGCGATGGAGCCGGTCAGCGACACCATGCGCACTTTAGGGTGCGTCACCAGTGGGCTGCCCACGGTAGGCCCACGGCCGAACACCAGGTTGAGCACGCCGGCCGGGAAGATTTCAGCGGCCAGTTCGACCATGCGCAATGCGGTCAGCGGGGTTTGCTCCGACGGCTTGAGCACCACGGTATTACCGGCGGCGAGGGCCGGGGCGATTTTCCAGGCGACCATCATCAGCGGGTAGTTCCACGGCGCGATGGAGGCGATCACCCCCACCGGGTCGCGGCGGATCATCGACGTGTGGCCGGGCAGGTATTCACCGCCGGCCGAACCGCTCATGCAACGGCTGGCGCCGGCAAAGAAACGGAATACATCGGCAATCGCCGGGATTTCATCGTTGAGCGCGGCGCTGTAGGGCTTGCCGCAGTTGTCCGATTCCAGCTTGGCCAGCTCTTCGCCGTGGGCCTCGATCACGTCCGCCAGTTTCAGCAGCAGCAGCGAACGATCCTTGGGCGCGGTTTGCGACCAGCCTTCGAAGGCTGCATCGGCGGCGCGCACGGCGGCGTCGACCTGGGCTTCGCTGGCTTCCTTGATTTCTACCAGTACGCGGCCCAGAGCCGGGTTGAATACAGCCTGCGCCGGGCCTTCGCCTTCGACCAGTTGGCCGTTGATCAGCAGTTTGGTTTGCATAGCCATGTCCTCTTCAAACAATTATTTACCGCCACTCCCGGCCACGCTTTCACCGCCGCGGGTCAGGTAATAGGCACCGAGAATCGGGAACATCGTTACCAGCATCACTAGCATCGCCACCACGTTGGTCACCGGCACATCCCGCGGGCGGCTCAACTGGTTGAGCAGCCACAGCGGCAAGGTGCGCTCGTGGCCGGCGGTGAAGGTGGTGACGATGATTTCGTCGAACGACAATGCAAAGGCGAGCATGCCGCCGGCCAGCAGCGCCGAGCCCAGGTTGGGCATGATGATGTAGCGGAAGGTCTGCCAGCCGTCGGCGCCCAGGTCCATCGAGGCCTCGATCAGGCTGTGGGAGGTGCGGCGCAAGCGGGCGATGACGTTGTTGTAGACGATCACCACGCAGAAGGTCGCGTGGCCGACGATGATGGTGAACATCCCAGGCTCGATACCCAGCGTCTTGAACGTCGCCAGCAGTGCGATACCGGTGATGATCCCCGGCAGCGCAATCGGCAGGATCAACATCAGCGACACGCCTTGCTTGCCGAAGAACTCGCGGCGATACAGCGCCGCCGAGGCCAGCGTGCCGAGCACCATGGCGATCAGCGTGGCGATGGCGGCGATCTGCAGCGACAGCTTGATCGCCTCCAGTACGTCCGGCCGCGCGAACGCCACGCTGAACCACTTCAGGGTGAAGCCCTGGGGCGGAAAGCTGAACGCAGCTTCTTCGGTGTTGAAGGCATAAAGAAAGATGATCAGGATCGGGAAGTGCAGAAACACCAACCCGCCCCAGGCGGCGATCTTCAGGCCCAATGAGGATTTTTCAGAGTGCATCGAAGGCCCCCAGGCGTTTGACGATGGACAGGTAAACCGCGATCAGCACGATCGGCACCAGGGTGAACGCCGCTGCCATGGGCATGTTGCCGATGGCGCCTTGCTGCGCGTAGACCATGCCGCCGACGAAGTAGCCGGGCGGGCCGACCAGTTGCGGCACGATGAAATCGCCCAGGGTCAGCGAGAAGGTGAAGATGGAACCTGCGGCAATCCCTGGCACCGACAGCGGCAATATCACCTGCATGAAGGTCTGGCGCGGTTTGGCGCCCAGGTCGGCAGAGGCTTGCAGCAAGGACGGCGGCAAACGCTCCAGGGACGCCTGGATCGGCAGGATCATGAACGGCAGCCAGATATAGACAAACACCATGAACCGTCCCAGATGCGAGGTGCTCAAGGTACTGCCGCCCACGCCGGGAACGCCCAGCACGAACTGCAACACAGGCTCCAGGCCCAGGTGCTGCACGAACCACTGCGCCACGCCGCCCTTGGCCAGCAGCAAGGTCCAGGCATAAGCCTTGACGATATAGCTGGCCCACATCGGCATCATCACCGCGATGTAGAAGAACGCCTTGGTCTTGCCCGTGGTGTAGCGCGCCATGTAGTAGGCGATGGGGAAGGCCACGATGGCACTGGCGATCGATACCACGATCGCCATGCTCAAGGTGCGCACAATGATGTCGAAGTTCGACGGCTGGAACAGCGCGGCGAAGTTGGCCAGGGTCAGGTCTGGCGTGACCGCCATGGTGAAGTCGTCGAAGGTATAAAAACCTTGCCACAGCAGGGTCAGCAACGAACCGAGGTAGATCGCGCCGAACCAGATCAGCGGCGGCACCAGCAGCATCGCCAGGTAGAGGTTGGGCTTGCGGTAGAGCAGGTTGGAAAACCTGCGCTTCGGCGGGTGGGAAATAGCCAGGCTCATGTCACACCTCGCCTGCGCTGTCGGTCAGCGGGGTCATGGCTTCCCGCGCCCAACGGGCGGTGATGGACTGGCCGACCTGGTGGCCGCTGCTGATGTCCAGCCACTGGTTGTTGGCCTGGCTGATGTTCAGCGCCTGGCCGTTTTCCAGTTTCAGTTCATAGCGGGTGGCGCTGCCCTGGTACTGGATGTCGTGGAGCAGGCCGCTGATTTCCACTTCGCCGGCGCCCAGCGGGCCCTCGGCGAAGCGCACGTGTTCCGGGCGGATCGAGAAGGGTTGCGTGCTGCCGCTGAGGCGCTGCGCCAGCTCGCCGCGAATCACGTTGGAGGTGCCGACGAACTCGGCGACGAAGGCGGTGGCCGGTTTCATGTACAGGTTGCGCGGGGTGTCGACCTGCTCGATGCGACCTTTGTTGAAGACTGCGACGCGGTCGGACATCGACAGCGCTTCGGTCTGGTCGTGGGTCACGAAGATAAAGGTGATGCCCAGCTGGCGTTGCAGCTTTTTCAGTTCGCTCTGCATCTGCTCGCGCAGCTTGAGGTCGAGGGCGCCCAGGGGTTCATCCAGCAACAACACACGCGGGCGATTGACCAGGGCGCGGGCCAGGGCCACTCGTTGGCGTTGACCGCCGGAGAGCTGCACCGGCTTGCGCTCGCCGTAGCCGCCGAGGGCGACCATGGCCAGGGCTTCTTCGGCGCGGTTGAGGCGCTCGGTCTTGCCCACACCCTTGACCTTGAGGCCGTAGGCGACGTTGTCGCGCACATTCATATGGGGGAACAGCGCGTAATCCTGGAACACGGTGTTCACGTCGCGCTGGTAGGGCGGTAAGCCGGCGGCTTCCTCGCCGTGGATACGGATCGAGCCTGCGCTCGGCTGCTCGAACCCGGCGATCAGGCGCAGGCAGGTGGTCTTGCCCGAGCCGGAAGGCCCGAGCATGGAAAAGAACTCGCCGTCCTGGATATCGATGGAAACCCGGTCAACGGCCTTCACTTCGCCGAACTGACGGGAAACGTGGGTGAATTGGACTGCAAGTGTCATGGTGCGGTGCTCCGAAAAGGCACGGATCGTCGCAGCGGCCCGGCCTGGACTTCTGAAAAAACAAAACATCTGTGAATGCGGTCAATGTGGGAGGGGGCTTGCCCCCGATAGCAGTGGATCAGTTACAGATGTGCTGGCTGACACACTGCACTCGGGGGCAAGCCCCCTCCCACAGGAGACCGATGGTGTCTAGCGGCCACCCATGATCGCGATGTAATCCTGGGTCCAGCGGCTGTAGGGCACGAACTTGCCGCCTTCCGCCTGCGGGGTTTTCCAGAAGGCGATCTTGTCGAACTGGTCGAAGCCGTTGGTCTTGCAGCCTTCGGCGCCGAGCAATTCGCTTGCCTGGCACGCCGCCGGCACCGCCGGCAGGGAGCCGAACCAGGCGGCCACATCGCCCTGGACCTTCGGTTGCAGCGACCAGTCCATCCATTTGTAGGCACAGTTCGGGTGCTTGGCTTCGGCATGCAGCATGGTGGTGTCGGCCCAGCCGGTGGCGCCTTCCTTCGGAATGGTCGAGGCAATCGGCTGCTTCTCGTTCTGCAGGCCGTTGACCTGATACGGCCAGGCGCTGGAGGCCACCACGCCTTCGTTCTTGAAGTCACTCATTTGCACGGTGGTGTCGTGCCAGTAGCGGTGGATCAGCGGTTGCTGGGCGCGCAGCAATTCAAGCACGGCCTTGTACTGTGTTTCGGTGAGTTCGTACGGGTTCTGGATGCCCAGTTCCGGCTTGGCCGACTTGAGGTACAGCGCCGCGTCGGCGATGTAGATCGGGCCGTCATACGCCTGCACGCGGCCTTTGTTCGGCTTGCCGTCCGGCAGGTTCTGCGCGTCGAACAGCACATTCCAGCTGGTGGGCGCGGTCTTGAATACGTTGGTGTTGTACATCAACACGTTTGGCCCCCACTGGTACGGGGTGCCGTAGGTTTGCTGGCCAACCACGTACCACGGCGCGTCTTTCAGGCGGGGGTCGATGTTCTTCCAGTTGGGGATCAGTGCGGTATTGATTGGCTGCACCCGTTTGCCGACGATCAGCCGCAGCGACGCATCGCCCGACGCGGTCACCAGGTCATAGCCACCCTTGGCCATCAGGCTGACCATTTCGTCAGAGGTAGCGGCGGTTTTCACGTTGACCTTGCAGCCGGTTTCCTTCTCGAAACCGCTGACCCAGTCGTAGGCCTTGTCGCTTTCGCCGCGTTCGATATAGCCGGGCCAGGCGACGATATCCAGTTGGCCTTCACCGGCACCCACCGCTTTGAGCGGTTCGGCGGCCTGCAGGCTGGCGCTGGCCAGCAGCGCGGTAGTCAAAGCACTGAGCAGTGCGGTCTTGTGCGCAGACATGGGGGTTCCCTCTTCTTTAATTATGGTCGGGGCAGTTGTTTGAACCGGTAACGCAAGAGCTTAGTTGTTGTTTTAAAGATGCTGGCCGTGGCGCGCCATGATGTGTCGCACCACGCTGTAGTCCTGCAGCGAGTCGCTGGACAGATCCTTCCCATACCCCGAGCGCTTCAAGCCGCCATGGGGCATTTCGCTGACCAGCATGAAATGGCTGTTGATCCAGGTGCAGCCGTATTGCAGACGCGCCGCCACTTGCATGGCCTTGTCCAGGTTCTGGGTCCACACGGACGAGGCCAGGCCGTACTCGGAGTCGTTGGCCCAGTCCACCGCCTGTTCCAGTTCGTCGAAGCGCGTCACGGTGACCACCGGGCCGAACACTTCGCGCTGCACGATTTCATCGTTCTGTTTACAGCCGGCCAGCAGCGTCGGCTGGTAATAGAAGCCGGCACCGGAATGCACGGCGGCGCCGGTGACGCGTTCGATATGTGGCTGGCCGAGGGCGCGTTCGACAAAACTGGCCACGCGGTCGCGCTGGCGTGTGCTGATCAGCGGCCCCAGCTCATTGTCGGTGTCGCGCTTGCCGGCAAAGCGCAGGCTACTGACAGCGGCGCCGAGCTCGGCGACCAGTTTGTCGTGGATACCCGCCTGGGCGTAGATGCGGCATGCGGCGGTGCAGTCCTGGCCGGCGTTGTAGTAACCGTAGGCGCGCACACCCTCGACCACGGCTTGCAGGTCGGCGTCGTTGCATACGATCACCGGCGCCTTGCCGCCCAGTTCCAGGTGCGTGCGTTTCAGGGTCTTGGAGGCAGCCTGCAGAATCTTCTGCCCGGTGACGATGTCGCCGGTCAGTGAAACCATGCGCACCTTGGGGTGGCTGACCAGATGGCTGCCAACGCCTTCGCCGCCGCCACACAGAATGTTGATCACGCCACGCGGCAACAGGTCTTTGAGCACCGGGGCGAGGGCGAGGATCGATAGCGGCGTGTGTTCCGATGGCTTGAACACCAGCGTATTACCGGCCGCCAGGGCCGGAGCGATTTTCCACGCGGCCATCATCAGCGGGTAGTTCCATGGCGCAATCGAGGCCACTACGCCAATCGGATCGCGACGCACCATGCTGGTGTAGCCCGGCAGGTATTCACCGCTGAGTTGCCCGGTCTGGCAACGCACGGCCCCGGCGAAGAAGCGGAACACATCCACGGTGGCGCTCAAGTCATCCTGGCGCGCCAGGTGCAACGGCTTGCCGCAGTTCAGGAACTCCAGGCGGGCCAGGTAATCGGCGTGTTTTTCGATGGCGTCGGCAATGCCCAGCAGGATGTTCGAACGTTGCTGCGGCGTGGTCCGCGACCAACCGGCAAAGGCACGGTGGGCGGCAAGGATCGCGGTCTCGACCTGCTCGGCGCTGGCTTCGGCGATTTGGGTGAGGACTTCACCGGTGGCCGGGTTGAGGATCGGCTCGGCAAAACCCTGGCCCGGGACCAGTTCGCCGTCGATCAGCAACGCAGTGAGCAGCGGGGTGGGCGCGCCGGACATTTTTCGTGATCTCTTTTCTTGTGCGGCCATGGGCGTTCTCTTACGAAGGCCTGACCTTTCTCTTAGGGGATAAGCAGAGACTAGAGGTCAGGCGCGAGGTCAACAAATACTAAATACTGAATACAGCATTCGATTAAATAGATGGCTTGCGCGGGTGCGGCTGTTCGCGGGCAACGGTCAGGAACGGGTCCACCAGCGCCGGGCGCGCCGTGCCACGGCGCCAGGCCAGGCCCACGTCGAGGGTCTGGCTGAGGTCGGCAATCGGCCGCGCTTCAATAATGTCGCCCTCCAGCGACCAGGGGCGGTAGGTCATGTCGGGTTGGATCGACACGCCCAGGCCTGCCGCCACCAGGCTTCGCACCGCTTCGGTGGAGGCGGTGCGCAGGGTCACGCGCGGTTGCAGGCCGGCGCTGGTCCACAGGCGTTGGGCGTTGTGGCCCATTTCATCGACGTTCAGCTGGATCAAGGGCTCGCGCGCCACGTCGGCCAGGTTGATGCTGTCGTGCTCCAGCAGCGGATGCTGTGCGGGCAGCCAAAGCCGGTGCGGGGAGTGGGTGAGCACTTCGGTCTGCAGGGCGTGGCGGTCTTCGAGGTTGGAGAGGATCAACACGCCCACGTCGATTTCGCCGCTGACCAGCAAATGCTCGATATACGGGCGTTCGTCCTCCATCACGCGGATTTCCACATTGGGGTAGGCGCGTTGGAAGCGAGTCAGCAAATCGGCCAGGTAATAACCGGCCACCAGGCTGGTCACGCCGATGATCAACTGTCCGGCGACCTGGTCGGTGCTCTGTTGCAGGCTGCGCTTGGCGTTGTCGACGGTGGCGAGGATCAGGTGCGCCTGGCGCAGGAACTGATGGCCCTGGTGGGTGAGGGTCATGCCCTTGGCGTGACGGTTGAACAGGTTGACGCCGATTTCCTGTTCCAGTTGCTGGATCGCCAGGGTCAGGGTCGACTGGGAAATAAACGCCGTCTGCGCGGCGGCGGAGATCGAACCGGTCTCGGCCACGGCAATAAAGTGCCGGATTTGACGCAAGGTCATCATGCTGGAATTACCAGTGGGGTGTTTTTATAGATTTGTTCGAGTGTATATCGATTTAAGTGAAGGGCGGTCGCGTTACATCTGGAAGCACTCTAGATCAGGGCTTTTTGGCACTTAGTTTTACGCTGGGGGCCTATTGGTCCTATGAACCCAAGTGTCTGGAGGCTGCGAATGAATACCCGTGGATTGCTCGATCAGTTGCTCAAGTCTGGCCAGGACATGCTGCAAAACAAGGCTGGCGGCCAGCGTAGACAGGACGACAAAGGTGCTCTGGGCGGTCTGCTCGGCGGTGGCGGCCTGGGCAGCCTGCTCGGTGGTGCTGGCGGCGGCGCGCTGGCGGCGGGGGCCATGGGCCTGCTGCTGGGCAACAAGAAGGCGCGTAAATTCGGCGGCAAGGCGCTGACCTACGGCGGTTTGGCGGCGTTGGGCGTTATCGCCTACAAGGCCTACGGCAACTGGCAGGCCAATCAGGCCAGCGCGCCCCAGGGCGAGCCACAGACTATCGATCGCCTGCCACCGGCCCAGGTCGAGCAACACAGTCAGGGCATCCTCAAGGCGCTGGTTGCGGCGGCCAAAGCCGATGGCCATGTGGACGAGCGCGAGCGTGCGCTGATCGAAGGCGAATTCACCAAGCTGGACAACGACCGCGAGCTGCAAAGCTGGCTGCACGCCGAACTCAACAAACCCCTGGACCCGGCCGATGTGGCGCGGGCTGCCGGCACTCCGGAAATGGCGGCCGAGATGTACATCGCCAGCGTGATGCTGGTGGACGAGGAGAACTTCATGGAGAAAGCCTACCTTGACGAGCTGGCCCGCCAACTGAAGCTCGAGCCCGGCTTGAAGCTGGAACTGGAAAAACAGGTGCGGCTGAACGCGTAAAGACGGGGCGTGCAGCGATCAAAATGTGCGAGGGGGCTTGCCCCCGGTAGCGGTGTTTCAGCCTATTTACAGTTGGTTGGCACATCGCCATCGGGGGCAAGCCTCCTCGCACATTTGCATTCTGTGGACGCTACAGCAAAACCCGTTGATAAATGAGGGCTTCTGCTCAGCTATACTCCCCTCCATTTGAATGGCCCTCCGAGGAATTACTGTGAAGAACTGGACCTTGCGCCAACGCATCCTGGCAAGTTTTGCGGTCATTATCGCCATCATGCTGTTAATGGTCGTGGTCTCCTATTCACGGTTGCTGAAGATCGAAACCAGTGAAGTCGCGGTGCGCGACGACGCGGTGCCCGGGGTCTACCTCAGCTCCATGATCCGTAGCGCGTGGGTCGACAGTTACCTGCAGACCCTGGAGTTGATTGGCCTGCGTGAAGACAAGGGTCTCACCGACACCGACAAAGCCGACTTCAAGTCCTATGAAGCACGCATCCTGCAGCAGATGGCCAACTACCAGGCGACCATCAGTGGAGGCGAGGACCAGGCCGAGTTCGATAAATTCGAAATCCAGCACCAGGCCTACAACAAGGCGCTGGCTGCCGTCGTAGAGCGCCTGCAGAACAAGGACATAGCTGGCGCACGCAAGCTGTTCGACACGCAGATGACGCCAAGCTGGGTCGCAGGCCGCATGAAGCTCAACGACATCATCACCGAGAACAAGAACGTCGCCGACCGTGCGACCAACGCGATTGATGATGCAGTATCCGCCGCGAAAATCAGCATGTTTGTATCGCTGGCCCTGGCAATCCTCGCTGCCGGCCTGTGCGGCCTGCTGCTGATGCGCGCGATCATGGCGCCGATGCAGCGCATCGTCGATATCCTCGAAACCATGCGCGACGGTGACCTGAGCAAACGCTTGAACCTGGAGCGCAAGGACGAGTTCGGCGCGGTCGAAACCGGCTTCAACGACATGATGACCGAGCTCACGGCCCTGGTGTCCCAGGCCCAGCGCTCGTCGGTGCAGGTGACCACCTCGGTGACCGAGATTGCCGCCACCTCCAAGCAGCAACAGGCCACCGCCACCGAAACTGCCGCCACCACCACCGAGATCGGCGCTACCTCCCGCGAGATCGCGGCCACCTCCAAGGACCTGGTGCGCACCATGACCGAAGTGTCCACCGCCGCCGACCAGGCCTCGGTTGCCGCCGGTTCCGGCCAGCAAGGCCTGGCGCGCATGGAAGAAACCATGCACTCGGTGATGGGCGCCGCCGACCTGGTCAACGCCAAGCTGGCGATCCTCAATGAGAAGGCCGGCAACATCAACCAGGTGGTGGTGACCATCGTCAAGGTCGCCGACCAGACCAACCTGCTGTCGTTGAATGCCGCCATTGAAGCCGAGAAAGCCGGTGAATACGGGCGTGGTTTTGCCGTGGTTGCCACCGAAGTGCGGCGTCTGGCCGACCAGACTGCCGTGGCCACCTACGACATCGAGCAGATGGTGCGCGAGATCCAGTCGGCGGTGTCGGCGGGCGTGATGGGCATGGACAAGTTCTCCGAAGAAGTACGCCGCGGCATGTTCGAAGTGCAGCAAGTGGGCGAGCAACTGTCGCAGATCATCCACCAGGTACAGGCGCTGGCGCCGCGGGTGTTGATGGTCAATGAAGGCATGCAGGCCCAGGCCACCGGTGCCGAGCAGATCAACCACGCCCTGGTGCAACTGGGCGATGCCAGCAGCCAGACCGTCGAGTCCCTGCGCCAGGCCAGCTTTGCCATCGATGAGCTGAGCCAGGTGGCGGTCGGTCTGCGCAGCGGCGTGTCGCGTTTCAAAGTCTGATGAGCGACCTCGCGGCTAAACGCGGCGCCGTCCCGGCAGCGAAAAAGGCGTTGTTCCTGGTGTTCCACATCGGCAACGAACGTTATGCCCTCAAGGCCACGGAAGTGGCCGAGGTGCTGCCGCGCCTGCCATTGAAACCGATTGCCCATGCGCCGCTGTGGGTGGCGGGCATCTTTGCCCATCGCGGCGCGCTGGTGCCGGTGATCGACCTCAGCGCCCTGACTTTCGGCACCGCTGCCCAGGCGCGTACCAGCACGCGGCTGGTGCTGGTCAATTACCAGCCAGAGCCCTGGCGCGAGCCGCGTTGGCTGGGGTTGATCCTGGAGCAGGCCACCGACACCCTGCGCTGCGACCCGGCCCAGTTCCAGCCCTATGGCCTGGACAACCGCCAGGCGCCGTACCTGGGACCGGTGCGCGAAGATGCGCAGGGCCTGATGCAATGGATCGGCGTGAATGACCTGCTGACCGACGACGTGCGCGCCGTGCTGTTTTGCCCCGGGTTGAGCCTATGAGCCACGATCCGCGGTTCGTTGCCTTCCTGAAAGAACGCATCGGCCTGGACGTTGCCTCGGTCGGCGAAGCCATCATCGAGCGGGCGGTGCGCCAACGCACTCAGGCGGTCAACGCGCAGACCCCCTGTGAATACTGGCAGCACCTGCAAAGCTCCCAGGATGAACAGCAAGCGCTGATCGAAGCGGTGATCGTCCCGGAAACCTGGTTTTTCCGTTACCCCGAATCCTTTGCGACCCTGGCCCGCCTGGCCAAGGCGCGCCTGGCCGAAATCAAGCAGATGCGCGCACTGCGCATCCTCAGCCTGCCGTGCTCCACCGGTGAAGAACCTTACTCGATCGCCATGGCGTTGCTGGACGCCGGGCTGGCGCCGCATCAGTTCAAGGTGCAGGGCGTGGATGTCAGCCCGTTGTCGGTGGAGCGCGCACGGCGTGGGGTGTATGGCAAAAACTCCTTTCGCGGCGGCGATATCGCCTTCCGCGACCGCCATTTCACCGAGTACGGTGACGGTTATCACATTGCCGACCGCGTGCGCGAACAGGTGCGCCTGCAAGTCGGCAACCTGCTCGACCCGACACTGCTGGCCAATGAGGCGAGCTACGACTTCGTGTTCTGCCGCAACCTGCTGATCTACTTCGACCAGCCGACCCAGAAACAAGTGTTCGAGGTGCTCAAGGGCCTGACCCACGTGGACGGCGTGCTGTTTATCGGTCCGGCCGAGGGCAGCCTGCTGGGGCGCCACGGCATGCGTTCGATTGGTGTGCCGCAGTCCTTTGCGTTCAGTCGGCATGCCGAGCCGGTCAAGCCCGAGCCGGTATTTGTGCCGAGCGCCGCGCCCGTCCCGCAACGCAGTGCGGCACCGATCCCGAGCAAGCCACGGCCTTTCAGCAAGGCCAGCGCCCAGGTGGTGCCGATCAAGACGGTGCAAACCGATGCGGGCGACTTGCTCAGCCGCATCGCTACCCTGGCCAACGAAGGCAAAAGCGCCGAAGCCCGCGCTGCATGCGAACAGTATTTGAGTAACCATCCGCCGGCCGCCCAGGTGTTCTACTGGCTGGGGCTGCTCAGCGATGTGGCCGGCAGTGCCCTGGAAGCCCAGGGTTATTATCGAAAAGCCTTGTACCTGGAACCCCAGCACCCGCAGGCCTTGATGCACCTGGCGGCGTTGCTCGAGTCCCAGGGCGACAGTGCGGGGGCGCGCCGCTTGCAGGCGCGTGCCGCGCGGAGTGAGCGAGCTGACAGTGAGTCCAAACGATGAGTAACACCGACGCACTCGATACCGCAGGGCTGGACCTGACCCTGGCCGATACCCAAGCCATCGACGACTGCTGGAACCGCATCGGCATCCATGGCGACAAGTCCTGCCCGCTGCTGGCGGACCATATTCACTGCCGCAACTGCTCGGTGTACTCGGCAGCGGCCACACGTTTGCTGGACCGCTATGCCTTGCAGCAGGATGATCATCGTCCGGTTGCCGCTGCTGACGTCGGCGAAGACGTGGTCACCCGCTCCCTGCTGATGTTCCGCCTCGGTGAGGAATGGCTGGGCATTGCCACCCGCTGCCTGGTGGAAGTTGCGCCGCTGCAACCGATTCATTCACTGCCCCACCAGCGTTCCCGCGCCTTGCTCGGCGTGGCCAATGTCCGTGGTGCGCTGGTGGCGTGCCTGTCGCTGGTGGAACTGCTGGGCCTGGATGCCACCGGCAACGGCGCCAGCGGTGGGCGCATCATGCCGCGCATGTTGATCATCGCCGCGCAGGATGGTCCGGTGGTGGTGCCGGTGGATGAAGTCGACGGCATCCATGCCATCGATGAGCGCACCTTGAAGGCCGCCTCGGTCTCGGGCACCCAGACCAGTGCGCGCTACACCCAAGGCGTGTTGCAGTGGAAAGGCCGCAGCCTGCGTTGGCTGGACGAGGCGCAATTGTTGTCTGCCGTGACCCGGAGCCTCACATGACCCCCGACCAGATGCGCGATGCCTCGCTGCTGGAACTGTTCAGCCTGGAAGCCGATGCGCAGACTCAGGTATTGAGCGCGGGCCTGCTGGCCCTGGAACGCAACCCGACCCAGGCCGATCAGCTTGAAGCATGCATGCGCGCGGCGCACTCGCTCAAAGGCGCCGCGCGGATCGTTGGGGTGGACGCCGGGGTCAGCGTATCCCACGTCATGGAAGATTGCCTGGTCAGTGCCCAGGAAGGTCGCCTGTACCTGCAACCCGAACATATCGATGCGCTGCTGCAAGGCACCGACCTGCTGATGCGCATCGCCACGCCGGGCAATGATGTGGGGCCGGCTGACATCGACGCCTATGTGGCGTTGATGGAGCGCTTGCTGGACCCGTCCCAGGCGCCTGTGCCAGAGCCGGCGCCCATCGTCGAAACACTGCTGCCGGAGCCCGAACCCGAACCGGAGCCCGCGCCGCCGGTGGTCGCCGAGCCGCCACGCCAGAACAAACGCATGACCGAAGGCGGTGAGCGCGTGCTGCGGGTGACCGCCGAGCGTTTGAACAGCCTGCTCGACCTGTCGAGTAAATCCCTGGTGGAGACCCAGCGGCTCAAGCCGTATCTGGCCAGCCTGCAGCGTCTCAAGCGCCTTCACAGCCAGAGCGTGCGAGCGCTGGATACGCTGGACGGGCAACTCAAGACTCAACAATTGCCGCTCGAAGCCCAGGAAGCCCTGGCCGACACCCGCCGCCTGCTCAGCGAAGCCCAGGCCCTGCTGGCGGAAAAAACCGCTGAACTGGACGAGTTTGGCTGGCAAGCCGGCCAGCGCGCCCAAGTGCTGTATGACACCGCGCTGGCCTGTCGCATGCGCCCGTTTGCCGATGTGCTGGCCGGGCAAGTGCGCATGGTGCGCGACCTCGGTCGCAGCCTGGGCAAACAGGTACGCCTGGAGATCGAAGGCGAAAAGACCCAGGTCGACCGCGACGTGCTGGAAAAGCTCGAAGCGCCACTCACTCATTTATTGCGCAATGCCGTCGACCACGGCATCGAAATGCCTGAACAACGTCTGCTGGCGGGCAAGCCGGCGGAAGGTTTGATCCGCCTGCGCGCCTCCCATCAGGCCGGGTTGCTGGTGCTGGAATTGAGCGATGACGGCAATGGCGTCGACCTGGAGCGCCTGCGCGGCACCATCGTCGACCGGCACCTGTCGCCGGTGGAAACCGCCCTGCGCCTGAGCGAAGAAGAACTGCTGACGTTCCTGTTCCTGCCGGGGTTCAGCCTGCGCGACAAGGTCACCGAAGTGTCCGGGCGCGGGGTCGGCCTGGATGCGGTGCAGCATATGGTCCGCCAACTGCGTGGTGCGGTGGTGCTGGAGCAAACGGCAGGGCAGGGCAGTCGTTTCCACCTGGAGGTGCCGCTGACCCTGTCGGTGGTGCGCAGCCTGGTGGTGGAAGTCGGCGAGGAAGCCTACGCGTTCCCGCTGGCCCATATCGAACGCATGTGCGACCTGGCGCCCGACGACATCGTGCAACTGGAGGGTCGCCAGCATTTCTGGCACGAGGGCCGGCATGTCGGGCTGGTCGCCGCCAGCCAATTGCTGCAACGCCCGGCGGGGCAGAGTCAGTCGGACACCCTGAAAGTGGTGGTGATCCGCGAGCGTGATGCGGTGTATGGGATTGCCGTGGAGCGCTTTGTCGGCGAGCGTACGCTGGTGGTGTTGCCGCTGGATGATCGCCTGGGCAAGGTCCAGGATATTTCCGCCGGTGCCTTGCTGGACGACGGCTCGGTGGTGTTGATCGTCGACGTCGAAGACATGCTGCGCTCGGTGGACAAACTGCTCAACACCGGCCGCTTGGAGCGCATTGCCCGGCGCAGCCAGCAAACCACCGAGGCACCGCGCAAGCGGGTGCTGGTGGTGGACGACTCGCTGACAGTGCGCGAACTGCAACGCAAATTGCTGCTTAATCGTGGTTATGAAGTGGCCGTGGCGGTCGATGGGATGGACGGCTGGAACGCCTTGCGTTCCGAAGACTTTGACCTGTTGATCACTGATATTGATATGCCTCGTATGGACGGTATTGAATTGGTCACACTCTTGCGCCGTGACAGTCGCCTGCAATCGTTGCCGGTGATGGTGGTGTCCTACAAAGACCGTGAAGAAGACCGACGTCGTGGACTGGACGCCGGCGCCGACTATTATTTAGCCAAAGCCAGTTTCCACGATGACGCCCTGCTGGACGCCGTAGTGGAACTGATCGGAGGCGCACGGGCATGAGGATTGCGATCGTCAATGACATGCCCCTGGCGGTAGAGGCCCTGCGCCGCGCCTTGAGTTTCGAGCCCGCGCACGAAGTGGTGTGGGTGGCCAGCAACGGCCTGGAAGCGGTGCAGCGCTGCGCCGAGCTGACCCCGGACCTGATCCTGATGGACCTGATCATGCCGGTGATGGACGGCGTGGAGGCTACCCGCCAGATCATGGCCGAGACCCCGTGCGCCATCGTCATCGTGACCGTCGACCGCCAGGCCAACGTCAGCCGGGTGTTCGAAGCCATGGGTCATGGCGCCCTGGACGTGGTGGACACGCCGACGCTGGGCGTGGGCAATCCCAAGGATGCGGCGGCGCCGCTGCTGCGCAAGATCCTCAATATCGGCTGGCTGATCGGCCAGCGCGGCAGCCGTGTACGCGCCGAAACCGTCACGCCGCGGACTACCGGCAAACGCCAGAGCCTGGTGGCCATCGGGTCTTCGGCAGGTGGCCCGGCTGCCCTGGAAATCCTGCTCAAGGGCTTGCCCCAGGACTTTCCCGCCGCCATCGTGCTGGTGCAGCATGTGGACCAGGTGTTCGCCGCCGGCATGGCCGAGTGGCTGAGCAGCGCCTCCGGCCTGCCGGTACGCCTGGCCCGCGAGGGTGAGCCACCGCAAAGCGGGGTGGTGCTGCTGGCCGGTACCAACCACCACATTCGTTTATTGAAGAATGGCACGCTAGCCTATACGGCAGAGCCGGTGAACGAGATTTACCGGCCGTCGATCGACGTGTTTTTCGAAAGCGTGGCCAGCCACTGGAATGGCGATGCCGTCGGCGTACTGCTGACCGGCATGGGGCGCGACGGGGCCCAGGGCCTAAAATTGCTGCGTGAACAAGGTTATTTGACCATCGCCCAGGATCAGCAGAGCTCGGCGGTGTACGGCATGCCCAAAGCGGCGGCGGCGATAGATGCTGCTGTTGAAATTCGCCCACTGGATAGAATTGCGCCCCGATTGCTGGAGGTCTTTGCCAAATGAACAAGGCCTCTCGCGGTGCTGGCTTGCAGGCAGTAATTCAGGTGACTGCACATGAATGATTTACAGATCGACGACATCAAGACCGACGAAAATGCCGCCATGGTGTTATTGGTCGACGACCAGGCCATGATCGGCGAAGCCGTGCGGCGTGGCCTGGCCCATGAAGAAAATATCGACTTCCACTTCTGCGCCGATCCGCACCAGGCGATTGCCCAGGCGATCCGCATCAAGCCGACCGTTATCCTGCAAGACCTGGTAATGCCCGGCCTCGATGGCCTGACCCTGGTGCGCGAATACCGCAACCACCCGGCCACGCAGAACATCCCGATCATCGTGCTTTCCACCAAGGAAGACCCGCTGATCAAGAGCGCGGCGTTTTCGGCCGGGGCCAATGATTACCTGGTGAAGTTGCCGGATAACATCGAATTGGTGGCGCGCATTCGCTATCACTCGCGCTCCTATATGACCCTGTTGCAGCGTGATGCGGCGTACCGTGCGTTGCGGGTCAGCCAGCAACAACTGCTGGACACCAACCTGGTGCTGCAACGGCTGATGAACTCCGATGGCCTCACCGGGCTGTCCAATCGTCGCCATTTCGACGAGTACCTGGAACTGGAATGGCGGCGTGCCATGCGTGACCAGACTCAGTTGTCGTTGTTGATGATTGATGTGGATTTCTTCAAGACTTACAACGACAGCTTCGGGCATGTCGAAGGTGACGAGGCTTTGCGCAAGGTTGCGGCGACCATCCGAGAGGCCAGCAGTCGGCCTTCGGATTTGCCGGCGCGCTATGGCGGTGAGGAGTTTGCCCTGGTGCTGCCTAACACCTCGCCGGGCGGAGCGCGGTTGGTGGCGGAAAAACTGCGCATGGCCGTTGCCGCGCTGAAAATTCCGCACATTGCGCCGACCGAGGGTTCCAGTCTGACTATCAGTATTGGTTTGTCCACGATGACGCCGCAGCAGGGCACGGATTGTCGGCAGGTGATTGTGGCGGCGGACAAGGGGTTGTATACGGCCAAGCATAATGGGCGCAATCAGGTCGGTATCGAGTGACCTGAAGTCTTACCCCATTCAATGTGGGGGGGGCAAGCCCCCTCCCACATTGGGATCTTGATGGGTCTTGGGTTGTGTACAAATCCTGCCTTTTCGCCCAGCGGACTGCCGTTCCCCCCCATTTGCCGTTATACTCGCCGGCTTTCAAAAGTTCGCCAACGAGTGCTGCCCGCCATGGAAATCAACCCGATCCTTAACACCATCAAGGACCTGTCCGAGCGCTCCGAAACTATTCGGGGGTATCTTTGACTACGATCAAAAGCATGAGCGTCTGACCGAAGTCAATCGCGAGCTTGAAGATCCTGCTGTCTGGAACAAACCTGAATACGCCCAGGAACTGGGGCGCGAGCGCGCTGCGCTGGCGCAGATCGTCGATACCCTCGACGAGCTGAACACCGGTCTGGCCGATTGCCGTGACCTGCTGGACATGGCCGTCGAAGAAAACGACGAAGGCGCAGTGGGCGATGTCGTCGCCGAGCTGGCCCGTCTCGAGGAAAACCTCGCCAAGCTTGAATTCCGCCGCATGTTCAGCCATGAAATGGACCCGAACAACGCCTACCTGGACATCCAGGCCGGTTCCGGTGGCACCGAGGCCCAGGACTGGGCCAACATCCTGTTGCGCATGTACCTGCGCTGGGCGGACAAGCGCGGTTTCGAAGCGACCATCATGGAGCTGTCCGCCGGTGAAGTTGCCGGAATCAAGGGCGCGACCGTGCACATCAAGGGTGAGTACGCCTTTGGCTGGCTGCGTACCGAAATCGGCGTGCACCGCCTGGTGCGCAAGAGCCCGTTCGACTCCGGCAACCGTCGCCACACCTCGTTCTGCGCGGTGTTCGTCTCGCCGGAGATCGACGACAAGGTCGAGATCGAGATCAACCCGGCCGACCTGCGCATCGACACCTACCGCTCCTCCGGTGCCGGTGGCCAGCACGTAAACACCACCGACTCGGCCGTACGTATCACCCACGTACCGACCAACACCGTGGTCAGCTGCCAGAACGAACGTTCCCAGCACGCCAACAAGGACACCGCCATGAAAATGCTGCGGGCCAAGTTGTACGAGCAGGAAATGCAGAAACGCAACGCCGCATCCCAGGCGCTGGAAGACACCAAGTCGGACATCGGCTGGGGTCACCAGATCCGCTCTTATGTGCTGGATGCGTCGCGGATCAAGGATCTGCGCACTAACATCGAACGCAGCGACTGTGACAAGGTGCTCGACGGCGATATCGACGAATACCTGGAAGCCAGCCTGAAATCCGGCCTCTAAAGAACCTTGTAGGAGCGGGCTTGCCCGCGATCCCCAGCCGAAGGCTGGGGAAAACGTATCTGTGATGGAATTTCAAAAGACATGAGCGACCAACAACTCGACCCGCAAGCCCTGCAACAGGAAGAAAACTCCCTGATCGCCCTGCGCAAGGAAAAGCTTGCTGCCGAGCGCGCCAAGGGCAATGCCTTCCCCAACGACTTCCGCCGCGAAAACTACTGCGATGCCTTGCAGAAACAGTACGCGGACAAGACCAAGGAAGAACTGGCAGAGGCTGCGATCCCGGTCAAGGTGGCAGGTCGCATCATGCTCAACCGTGGCTCGTTCATGGTGATCCAGGACATGACCGGGCGTATCCAGGTCTACGTCAACCGCAAGACCTTGTCGGAAGAAACCCTGGCCTCGGTGAAAACCTGGGACATGGGCGACATCATCGCCGCCGAAGGCACCCTGGCCCGTTCCGGCAAGGGCGACCTGTACGTGGAAATGACCAACGTGCGCCTGCTGACCAAGTCGCTGCGCCCACTGCCGGACAAGCACCACGGCCTGACCGATACCGAACAGCGCTACCGCCAGCGCTACGTTGACCTGATCGTCAACGAAGAAGTACGCCAGACCTTCCGCGTGCGTTCGCAAGTGATCGCGCACATCCGCAGCTTCCTGATGAAGCGCGACTTCCTGGAAGTCGAAACGCCGATGCTGCAGACCATTCCTGGCGGCGCCGCAGCCAAGCCGTTCGAAACCCACCACAATGCCCTGGACATGGAAATGTTCCTGCGTATCGCGCCGGAGCTGTACCTCAAGCGCCTGGTGGTTGGCGGCTTCGAAAAAGTCTTCGAGATCAACCGCAATTTCCGTAACGAAGGCGTTTCGACCCGTCACAACCCAGAATTCACCATGTTGGAGTTCTACCAGGCCTACGCCGACTACGAAGACAACATGGACCTGACCGAAGAACTGTTCCGCGAACTGGCGCAGCTGGTCCTGGGCAGCACCGACGTGCCGTACGGCGACAAGGTGTTCCACTTCGGCGAGCCGTTCGTGCGCCTGTCGGTGTTCGACTCGATCCTCAAGTACAACCCTGAACTGACCGCCGACGACCTGAACGACATCGACAAGGCCCGCGCCATCGCCAAGAAAGCCGGCGCCAAGGTGCTGGGCTTCGAAGGCCTGGGCAAATTGCAGGTGATGATTTTCGAAGAGTTGGTGGAGCACAAGCTGGAACAGCCGCACTTCATTACCCAGTACCCGTTCGAAGTGTCGCCGCTGGCCCGTCGCAACGACGACAACCCGAACGTCACTGACCGTTTCGAGCTGTTCATCGGCGGCCGTGAGATCGCCAACGCCTACTCCGAGTTGAACGACGCGGAAGACCAGGCCGAGCGCTTCATGGCCCAGGTGGCCGACAAGGACGCCGGCGACGACGAAGCCATGCATTACGATGCCGACTTCGTCCGCGCCCTGGAATACGGCATGCCGCCGACCGCCGGTGAAGGGATCGGCATCGACCGCCTGGTGATGCTGCTGACCAACTCGCCATCGATCCGCGACGTGATCTTGTTCCCGCACATGCGGCCACAAGCGTAACCGTAGCGAAATCCGAAGCCGCCTTTTATAAGGCGGCTTTTTTATGTGGCGTTAATAAGCGTCAAGCAAACAGCGCCAGGTTTTGATCTATTCAAGGATGTGTGTCGTGAACCGCGTAACCGCTCAAGAAGGCGCCGCCGGCATTGCCGCTGCCGTGGCTGAAAGCGTCCAGTACCAGGGCCGCAAGGCCAGTCGTCGGGGCAGCGAGCAACGCAGGCAAGACATTCTCGATGCGGCCATGCGCATCGTGGTACGTGACGGCGTACGGGCCGTGCGCCATCGAGCGGTGGCGGCGGAGGCGGGCGTGCCCCTGTCCGCCACCACCTATTACTTCAAGGATATCGATGACCTGCTCACCGATACCTTCGCCCAATACGTCGAGCGCAGCGCCGCATTCATGGGCAAGCTGTGGGTGCGTAACGAAGGCCTGCTGCGCGAAATGGTCGCCTATGGCGATGGCAGCCCCGAATCGCGTTCACAACTGGCCGATGACATTGCACGGCTGACCGCTGATTACGTCCTGCGCCAATTGACCAACCGCCGTGAACACCTGATGGCCGAGCAGGCGTTTCGCCAGGAAGCCCTGCTCAACCCGCGCCTGGCGGAGTTGGTGCGTTCCCACCAGCAGATTCTGTTGCAGGGGACCGGGCAGTTCTTCCAGGTGTTGGGCTCGCGCGAGCCGCAACAGGATGCCAAAGTGTTGACGGCGATAATCAGTCGGATGGAATATCAGGGCCTGCTGGGCAGCGCAGAGCCTCTGACCGGTGAAGAGATGCTTGAGATCCTCAAGCGCTATATGCATTTGGTGTTGGCTTCGGTCTGACACCGGGGGATGTCCAATGAAAGCCTGGCGTGTGGTTGCAATCGCCTTGTCGTTCCTGTTGCTCAGCGGTTGCCTGGTGACCTTCAAGGACCCGCTGCCAGCCCATGAGGCCGCGCCGCCGGCCCTGCTCGGCCAGTGGTCGAGCAAAAATGCCTGGGGCGAGCCGCTCAATCTGCATATCAGTGCCGTTGGTGAACACCGCTATAAAGCCGTGAGCTACCCTACAGCCAAGCCCGGCCAGCGTGACGAATACCTGTTTAGCGTTTCGCGCCATGGCAGCCGCTGGTATTTGTCGGCGCCGCTGCCGGCCAAGCTGGGTGGGCATTTCATCCTGGCGGGGTTTGAGATCAACGAAAAGCACGAATTGGTGGTCTACAACCTCGACCTTGAGCAGATCCACCAAGCGATAGGCCAGCAGGCGTTGCACGGCAGCACCGTGGACACGGTCGAGGGCGCCGGGGTGCTGGTCGACAGTCCCTTGGACCAGGTGTTTGCCTACCTGGATGACCCGGCCAATGCCGATGTATTCGTGGAAGCCGTGCGCTACCAGCGCGCGGGCAAATAACGTTTAAAGAGGAAGCACCGGGTGGACGATTACCAGCAGACGATACGCACCTTGTCTGATCGCATTGTGCTGGCGCAAACACCGATTCGCGTCCTCGACGCCGTGAAGTGGGACGAAAACATTCGCCAGGGATTCCTAAAGGCCAAGGGCAAGGAAATGCCGGCGGTGAGCCGCGACTACTACCTCAATCGGCCACTGTCGTTCGACTCCAGCGCGGTGAAGCTGGAGTTCCAGAACATCGAGCGCGACATCACCCGCTGCCTCGGCCAGTTCAGCCCGGTGGGGCAGATCATGCGCCGCATGTGCAAGGAATACCGCATGGTGGTGCGCATGCTCGAAGCGCGTGGTACCGAGGATTTCGGCCTGATTTCCCAGGAGCTGTATGGCGCTGCCTCCGATGCGTTTCACGCCGGCGACCCGACTCTGGCTGACTTGGGCCTGATGCTGTCCGATTACCTTAACAATATCGACGGCCGTGGTGACCTGAAGGATGAGGCCAAGAACCTCACCGCCAAGGACGCCGTCGCCTTGTTGCAAACCCGCCTGAACAAGGTGTTCGGTGAGGCCGAAGAGACCATCCGCGTGTTCGAGTCCGACGGTATTGTCGCTGACGCCGCAGCGGGCGCCGACTACATCAAGATCCGCGCCGACGCGATGTTCAACGACCGCGACGTGCGCGCCCTGGAAGTGCATGAAGGCCTGGTGCATGTCGGCACTACCCTCAATGGCCAGAACCAGCCGATCTGCACCTTCCTGTCCAAGGGCCCGCCCTCGTCCACCGTGACCCAGGAAGGTTTGGCGATTTTGATGGAGATCATCACCTTCGCCTCCTACCCGAGCCGCCTGCGCAAGTTGACCAACCGCACCCGCGCCATCCATATGGTGGAAGAGGGCGCCGACTTCCTGCAGGTGTTCGAGTTCTTCCGCGAGCAAGGCTTTGAGATGGCTGAAAGCTACGGCAACGCCAGTCGTGTTTTCCGTGGTTCGGTGCCGACCGGTCTGCCGTTCACCAAGGACCTGTCCTACCTCAAGGGCTTTATCATGGTCTACAACTACATCCAGCTGGCCGTGCGCAAAGGCAAGCTGGAACAAGTGCCGCTGCTGTTCTGCGGCAAGACCACCCTGGAAGACATGCGTACTCTGCGCCAACTGGTCGACGAAGGCCTGGTGGTGCCACCCAAGTACCTGCCCGAGCAGTTCCGCGACATGAACGCGCTGGCGGCGTGGATGTGCTTCTCCAACTTCCTCAACCACCTGAGCCTGGATCGGATCGAGGCGGATTACTCCAATATCCTTTAAACCGTGCTATTCGCGAGGCTTCAACGGATGAGAATCCTCGGCATTCTGTGCCTGCTACTCACATTGAACGGCTGCAGTTCCCTGCTGTTCTACCCCGAGCCCGGCCTGCCGTTCACGCCGGAAAAAGCTCACCTTCACTACCGTGACGTCACCCTCACCACTGCCGACGGCGTAAAGCTCCACGCCTGGTGGCTACCGGCCAAACCCGGAGTGCCGCTCAAGGGAACGGTGCTGCACCTGCATGGCAACGGCGGCAATCTGGCCTGGCATCTGGGCGGCAGTTGGTGGTTGCCCGAGCAGGGCTACCAAGTGCTGTTGGTGGACTATCGCGGTTATGGCTTGTCGGAGGGGAAGCCGTCGTTGCCGGCGATCTACCAGGATGTGGACGCGGCGTTCCAATGGATCGACAAGGCTCCCGAAACCCAGGGCCAGCCGTTGATAGTACTGGGCCAGAGCCTGGGCGGCGCATTGGCGGTGCACTACCTGGCCGCCCACCCTGAGCGCCAATCGCGGCTCAAGGCGCTGGTGTTGGACGGCGTGCCCGCCAGTTATCGTGACGTAGGACAATTCGCCCTGAGCACCTCCTGGTTAACATGGCCGTTTCAGGTGCCGTTGTCCTGGCTGGTCCCGGACGCTGACAGCGCCATCCATGCCATGCCCCAGCTGACAGGTGTACCCAAACTGCTGTTCCACAGCCTGGATGACCCGATCGTGCCGGTAGCCAACGGGATCCGCCTGTACCAGGCCGCACCGCCACCCAGGGTGTTGCAACTGACCCGAGGCGGCCATGTGCAGACCTTTGCCGACAAGACCTGGCAAACCGTGATGCTGCGTTACCTGGATGACCCTCAGCATTTCAACGGTCTGCGTCGCCTGGGCGAAATCCCGAATTATCCGATTCCTAAAGTTGACTCATCAGAGAGCCCGCAATGAGTGAAGAACGCAACATGATCCCGCTGATCCTCACCGGTATCGGCACCATCATCGGTACCGTAGGTTGCCTGTGGTACTACGGCTACCTGCACTTCGCCAAGCCGGAAGATGCGTTGTTGCTCAGCGACTTCACTCTGCTCAAGACCGTGCCTGGCGAGGACTATAAGATCTCCCTGACGCCAGCTGCCCAGGTGGCGCAGTGCGTGGATGGTGTACTGGTGATGTTCGACACTGAGCAGAAAGGCTTGAGTGGTGTGCTGGTGAATAACAAGAAACAGGCTGTGCGCTGCCTGGGACAGGAAACACCACAACTCCAGCAGTAAGCCGGACGCATCGCGCCTGAAATATCTGGAACCGTTTCGCGTAGGCGGCCACTCAATGGCTTGTCAGCGTTCGTGATGGAAATTTGCGAACGGCCAGCCGGGGGAGAATCATGGTCAAGTTAGGCGAGATAAGTGCGATAGACAGGTGGTTGGAGATGTCCAGGATGCAGGAGCTCGTTGAAGCGCTTGGAGGGGGCGCCGATGACATCGCGCAAAAGGATCGGGGGGAGCAGTGCCAAGAGAAACCTGGGTATGCAGGCTTCGAAAGCGACAAAAGTCAGATCAAATTCTAAGTGTGAGAAAACCCATCATTTTTGATGGGTTTTTTGTTTCTCTCCAATCGACTCATCAGCGGTAGGGAGGAAGTGACTGAACGCGCTGCTCCATAATTTATTACCAGGAGATACGGTTGGGAACCGATAGTTATCGACGACCACTGCTATATCGGTCAGGAAATCATACCCGGACTCATGGAAAATACATTTGGAGTAGCACGATGAGATTGGACTCGTTGATGAGTACGGTATTCACGAATACCCTCGCGACTATTAACACCGCATGGAATGTTGTCATGGGGCAGGGTACAGGTGGGCGGTGTGGAAGTAATACATATCATTATCCCGGGTATCAACCAAGCCAGCGACCCCGTTACGCTGGCGTTCAACCTGCGAATCACCGGATAGTCCAGCATAGGGGGCGGACGCCTGGGGCTCAGCCGTCGGTTTTGAAGCAGCCGCATACGGTCAACTATATCAAGTATGTATTCAACACCAATTATGTGCGTGTCGGGGATGTTAAATCGGCGCAGGTGGGTGTGCATGTCAATAGCGGCAACGGCAGTATGAATAACGGCAATTTCGGAAATTATGGAAATAACGGTAACAGCGGAAGTGACAGTCGTTATGCCAATCATGGCAGTAATGGCAATCTTCGAAACTCTGCAAGCGCCAGATTCAACCAGCATCGCCTGGCCCACGGTATTCAAGCCTGACGCGTCAAGGCCTTGACCGTATTAGTAACGCACTCACGTACATAGGGTGTTTTGTTTTTAAGGACGCCCGAAACGAACTGTGCTGCGATGCACCACTACAGGTGACGGCGTAGTTCGGACTGTACAGTGCAGCTTATTATGTCGTGATTTTATAAATTATTTAGTTTGTATAGGGTGTCAAGATGACTCAACTATTAATGTCGCGATATCAACATTACAATCACTTCAACACCTTCTCTCCCGATGAATACACTTGGAAGCCCTTCGGAGGGCAACGGGTATGGAGGGGCTCCCAGGTGAGTCGCGATAGCGGAAATTATGGCAACTACGGCAATAACGGAAATGGCGGCGCGCGCAGTCGCTATGAAAATCATGGGCAGAACGGCAACGAGATGATTGGGCGATGGATGGAATCGCCGGGGTATTACGGGGGTTCCAGCAACTACGGAAACTACGGGAACAACGGTAACTCCGGGGGCTTCAGCAGCTATATTAACTCTGGTCAGAACGGCAATCGCCACATCGGTGTTAATTACTGAAATCTCAAGGCCTTTCAAATACACAAGAAATGAAAAAGCCCCGTCTATATATAGATGGGGCTTTTTAGTGCATCCAGCGATCAGTTAGCGACGGAAGACCGTGGCTTGACCGGCTGGTTGTCGTTGGAGATGGTCACTTCAACGCGGCGGTTCATGGCGCGGCCCGATACGCTGCCGTTATCGGCAACCGGGTATTCCTTGCCATAGCCCTGGGTCACGATGCGCGAGATATCCACGCCCTGTTGCGCCAGTGCGCGTTGTACGGAGGCCGCACGACGCTCCGACAGGCTCTGGTTGTACGCATCGGAACCGGTGCTGTCGGTGTAGCCTTCGACGATCACTTTACGGTCCGGGTTATCGCGCAGGAACTGCGCCAGCTTGGTGATGTTCACCAGGCCGCTGGATTTCAGGTCGGACTTGTTGGTGGCGAACAGCACGTCACCGAAGGTCACCAGGGTGCCACGATCGGTCTGCTTGGCGTTCAAGCTGTCTTGCAGTTGTTTGATCTGTGCGTCACGGGCTTCCAGCAGGGCGCGGGCGCGTTCGTCACCGGCATTTTTCAGCTTGGCTTCGGATTCGCGCAGCACGATGGTGTCTTTGGCCACTTCAACGCGCTGGTTGGTCAGGTAGGCGAGTTGGTCAACTTTCTTCTCGTCTTCCTTGTCGCGGTAGGCCTTGTCTGCCTTGTCCAGCCATTCGCTGGCGTCTTTGGTCTCCAGCGCCGCGAGCTTGGTGGCCTGCGGGTTGGTCTGCAGGGAAGAGAAGTTGGTCCGTGCGTTTTCCAGGTTCGCGTTAGGCGGGGTGGAGCAGGCCGCCAGGGCAACGCTCATCGCCAGCAGGGCAGGGATCATCAATTGTTTACGCATAGTCGTGTCGTCCTTTCAATTCGATATCAAGTGCGAAGCAGTCAAGGGGCGTCTTACTTCTGCTGGATAGCAGCCGGACGCATGCCTTCCCTACGCAGTTCGTCAACAGCCTTCTGGGAATCCTTCACAGCCTGTTGAGCCTTGGCAGCCTGGGCCTTGCGCTCTGCGACGCGAGCGTCCCACTCGGCTTGTTCAGCCAACTGGCGAGCTTTGTCGTAGTTCTTGTCGTGCATGGCGATTTCAGCTTCTTTGAGCTTGTCCTGGGCCGACTTCATTTCCACAGCCGCAAACTCAGTGCCGCCAGCGCTGACTGCGCTGTTGACTGCGGACTGGGTCACCGCGTACTGCTCGGTCGGAGGGTTGCCGGCGCAGCCCGCCAGAACGAAGCTGGTGCCGATTGCCAGCGCGGCCAATTTGAGCCCGCGCAGGTGGTTAAACGAGGATTTGGCAGTGCTGGTCTTCATCGTCTTCAACTCCATTGGATAACTCCTGAAAAACATCAAAATCCATGTCACTGGTACTCGGCTGGGGCTTCAGGGTGATGTACAAAAAGCCCTTTAAAACGGCCGTTCCAAGTGATGGCTTACTGGCTGTGACCGGAGGCTTTTTTCAAAAGTTCAGAGAAGATGGCGATTTGCCTAAAAAAATATCTGACTGTCTGGTCAGCGAAAAAAACTTGGAACTTCTGCGTTGCGCAGCGGTACTTCGGGCTCGTAAAGAGCCCGGAATACAAGGGGGTTGTACGAGGATTTCAGTGTTTCGGTTTGTCGCCGCTCGCTGATAAGTCATGCAGATAGCGACGCGACAGCGTCAGAAAGCGCGGAGTAGGGCCGACATCTTCCTACAGCGGGTCGCCCTCTTCATCAGTCGCGATCACCTGCTGCCCCTTGATATACGGAAAGCTGGCTTCCAGCTCTTCCAGTGCGGCGCCGATCAGTTCGCCGAGCAGTTCTTCGGTGCTGCGCTTGGGGTACATCTCGGCGATCGCTGCCAGGCGTGCCGCAGCTTCCACATCCAGATGGATGGCGTACTCGGTCTTGGTCAGGCGACCCTTGGCGTTCTCTTCCCAATGCTGGGCCAGTTCTCGGATTTTCATGGCAACCTCAGTAAAGCCCGCG
The DNA here is from genome assembly GCF_024584605.1 of Pseudomonas extremorientalis. NCBI lineage: Bacteria > Pseudomonadati > Pseudomonadota > Gammaproteobacteria > Pseudomonadales > Pseudomonadaceae > Pseudomonas > Pseudomonas extremorientalis. The sequence goes on from NZ_CP089519.1 coordinate 1,466,081, forward strand.
ATAGCAGGCGGTGATGAGTGACCCGCCGCTCGCGCGGATAAGCGCGGCGACTTAGTGTTGAGACTAGCTGCAACTCGCAAGGTTTAAAGTCTTGTCATAAATGAGCGCTGGCGGCACTCTGGCAAACCTGCGCGTCCCGGATTTCTGGCTGGAGATTGGCTGATGAGTGATATCGATGCACGCTTGCGTGAGGATGTTCACCTGCTGGGTGAGCTGTTGGGCAACACCATTCGAGAGCAATACGGCGATGATTTCCTCGACAAGATCGAGCAGATCCGCAAGGGCGCCAAGGCCGACCGCCGTGGCGCAGGCGATGAACTGAGCACCAGCCTCAACCAGTTGCAGGAAGATGAGCTGCTACCGGTCGCCCGTGCCTTCAACCAGTTCCTCAACCTGGCCAACATTGCCGAGCAGTATCAGCTGATTCATCGACGCGATGAGTCGCAGCCGGCACCCTTCGAATCCCGCGTATTGCCTGAGTTGCTGGCGCGCCTGCAAGCCGAAGGCCACAGCAACGAATCCCTGGCCCGCCAATTGGGGCGCCTGGAGATCGAGCTGGTCCTCACCGCCCACCCCACTGAAGTGGCGCGCCGCACCCTGATCCAGAAATACGATGCCATCGCCGCCCAATTGGCACTGCAGGATCACCGCGACCTCACCACGGCCGAGCGTGAGCAGATCCGCCAACGCCTGCAACGCTTGATCGCCGAGGCCTGGCACACCGAAGAAATCCGCCGCAGCCGGCCCACGCCGGTAGACGAAGCCAAGTGGGGGTTCGCGGTGATCGAGCATTCGCTGTGGCACGCTATTCCCAATTACCTGCGCAAGGCCGACCAGGCCCTGCACGCCGCCACAGGCCTGCGCTTGCCGCTGGAAGCGGCGCCGATCCGCTTTGCGTCGTGGATGGGCGGCGATCGTGACGGCAACCCGAATGTCACTGCACCGGTCACCCGCGAAGTGTTGCTGCTGGCGCGCTGGATGGCGGCCGACTTGTACTTGCGCGATATCGATCACCTGGCCTCCGAGCTGTCGATGCAGCGCGCCAGCCCGGCGTTGCAGGCCAGGGTCGGCGACAGCGTCGAACCCTATCGTGCCTTGCTCAAGCAACTGCGTGAACGCCTGCGTGCCACGCGCCAATGGGCGCATACGGCGTTGAGCAGCAGCACGCCAGCGCCTGCCGAGGTATTGCAGAACAACCGCGACCTGCTGGAGCCGCTGGAGCTGTGCTACCAGTCGCTGCACGAATGCGGCATGGGCGTGATCGCCGATGGGCCGTTGCTCGATTGCCTGCGGCGGGCGGTGACTTTCGGCCTGTTCCTGGTGCGGTTGGATGTGCGCCAGGATTCCAGTCGCCATTGCGCGGCCATGACCGAAATCACCGATTATCTTGGTCTCGGTCGCTACGAGGACTGGAACGAAGAGATGCGCATCAGCTTCCTGATGAAGGAGCTGGCCAACCGTCGACCGTTGCTGCCGGGTTATTTCAAACCGTCGGCGGATACCGCCGAGGTGCTCAACACCTGCAAGGAAATCGCCGCGGCCCCGGCGGCGTCCCTGGGCTCGTATGTCATCTCCATGGCTGGCGCTGCGTCGGACGTGCTGGCGGTGCAGTTGCTGCTTAAAGAGTCAGGCGTGCAACGGCCGATGCGCGTGGTGCCGCTGTTCGAAACCCTGGCCGACCTGGATAACGCCGGCCCGGTGATCGAGCAACTGTTGCTGCTGCCGGGCTACCGCGCGCGGCTGCAAGGCCCGCAGGAAGTGATGATCGGCTACTCGGATTCGGCCAAGGACGCCGGCACCACTGCCGCTGCCTGGGCGCAGTACCGGGCGCAGGAACGCCTGGTGGATATCTGCCGTGAACAGCAAGTGGAACTGCTGTTATTCCACGGTCGTGGTGGCACCGTGGGGCGTGGCGGCGGCCCGGCCCACGCGGCGATCCTGTCGCAGCCGCCTGGGTCGGTGGCGGGGCGCTTCCGTACCACCGAACAGGGCGAGATGATCCGCTTCAAGTTCGGCCTGCCGGATATTGCCGAGCAGAACCTCAACCTTTACCTGGCCGCCGTGTTGGAGGCGACCCTGTTGCCGCCGCCGCCGCCCGAACCGGCCTGGCGCCATTTGATGGACGAATTGGCGGCAGACGGTGTCAGCGCTTACCGCGCCGTGGTGCGCGAGAATCCGCAGTTCGTCGAGTATTTCCGCCAGTCCACGCCGGAACAAGAGCTGGGCCGTTTGCCGTTGGGCAGCCGCCCGGCCAAGCGCCGTGCGGGCGGGATTGAAAGCCTGCGTGCGATTCCGTGGATCTTCGGCTGGACCCAGACCCGTCTTATGCTGCCCGCCTGGCTGGGCTGGGAAGCGGCGCTGAGCAAGGCCCTGGAACGTGGTGAAGGCGACTTGCTGGGGCAGATGCGTGAGCAGTGGCCGTTCTTCCGCACCCGCATCGACATGCTGGAAATGGTGCTGGCCAAGGCCGATGCCGACATCGCCCGCCTGTATGACGAGCGTCTGGTGCAGCCGGACCTGTTGCCACTGGGTGCGCATTTGCGCGACCTATTGTCGCAGGCCTGCAAGGTGGTGCTTGGCCTGACTGGCCAGTCGCAGCTGCTGGCCCATAGCCCGGACACCCTGGAGTTCATCCGCCTGCGCAACACCTACCTCGACCCGCTGCACCTGTTGCAGGCCGAGTTGCTGGCGCGTTCGCGCCAGCAGGAGGCGGCACAGGACAGCCCTCTGGAACAGGCGCTGCTGGTCTCCGTGGCCGGTATTGCCGCCGGTTTGCGTAATACCGGCTAAGGTTTTTTGCGTGTTCTCAACGGCTTGCAGGTAAACCACGGCGGCCGCCCTGAAAAGGGCGGTCGGCGTTTATGGCGCCGGTTGCACCCAGACACACCCTACCTATGACGTAAGCGCTGCACGGGTTCCTGCGACTTTTGGCGGCTTGTGTGCTTAAGGCCTGCTGTGTATCTTGATCAGCCTTTGGCCGTTTGGGCGGCCCGAATTCTATTTTTACGCGATTGGCCCGCCGCGGCGAATCCGAGCGTCATCTCTATAAAAAATTGAGGAGCACATCAATGCGCGTCATTCTGCTGGGAGCTCCCGGGGCCGGTAAAGGTACTCAGGCAAAGTTCATCACTGAAAAATTCGGCATTCCACAAATCTCTACCGGCGACATGCTGCGCGCGGCCGTCAAGGCCGGCACCGAGCTGGGCCTGATCGCCAAGAGCGTGATGGACAGCGGTGGCCTGGTTTCCGATGACTTGATCATCAACCTGGTCAAGGAACGCATCAGCCAGGAGGACTGCAAGAACGGTTTCCTGTTCGACGGCTTCCCGCGCACCATTCCCCAGGCTGAAGCCCTGGTGAAGGCCGGCGTCGAGCTGGATGCCGTGGTCGAAATCGCGGTTGAAGACGAAGAAATCGTCCAGCGTATCGCCGGTCGTCGCGTCCACGAAGCCTCGGGCCGCGTGTATCACACCGTCTACAATCCGCCAAAGGTGGAAGGCAAGGACGACGTCACCGGCGAAGACCTGGTGCAGCGCAAAGACGACACCGAAGAAACCGTGCGTCATCGCCTGTCGGTCTACCATTCCCAGACCAAGCCGCTGGTGGACTTCTACCAGAAGCTGTCCGTCGCCCAAGGCAAGCCGAAGTACAGCCACATTCCTGGCGTCGGCTCGGTTGAGGCGATCACCGCCAAAGTGCTGCAAGCACTGAGCTGATCCCTCGACCGGCTTCATGGATAACGGCCCGCTTGCGGGCCGTTGTTGTTTATACTGGCGCACTTTTTTTCGACTTGGACACCTACACCGATGAGCACCCTGCTGGCCCTGGACACCGCGACTGAAGCTTGCTCCGTTGCCTTGCTGCACGATGGCAAGGTAACGAGCCACTACGAGGTGATCCCGCGCCTGCACGCGCAGAAGCTGTTGCCGATGATCAAGCAACTGCTGGAAGACGCCGGCACCACTCTGGCTGCGGTCGATGCCATCGCCTTCGGTCGCGGACCGGGTGCATTCACGGGTGTCCGTATCGCCATTGGCGTGGTGCAGGGCCTGGCGTTTGCGCTGGAGCGTCCGGTGTTGCCGGTGTCCAACCTGGCCGTGCTGGCTCAGCGCGCCTTGCGTGAACATGGCGCGCGTCAGGTGGCGGCGGCTATCGATGCGCGCATGGATGAAGTCTATTGGGGCTGCTACCGCGAAACGGCGGGCGAGATGCGTCTGGTCGGCGTGGAAGCCGTGCAACCGCCGGAGTCATCGCAATTGCCAGCCGACGCCAGCGGCGATTGGTTCGGGGCTGGTACTGGTTGGGGGTATGGCGAGCGCCTCGCTGTGCCGTTGGTGGGCGAGGACGCCGCGATGTTGCCTCACGCCGAGGACTTGCTGACATTGGCACGTTTTGCCTTTGAGCGTGGCGAGGCGATTCCGGCCGACCAGGCGGCGCCGGTCTATCTGCGCGATAAAGTGGCGCAGACCAAGGCAGAGCGCGGCCTTTAATTGTGGCGAGCGGGCTTGCCCCGCATTGGGCTGCGAAGCAGCGCTAAAATCCCCCAAACTTGCACCAATCGTCAGAATTCCCCCTGGGTTTTAAACCTTTTTCAAATTATGTGTTCTAGTTATCACCAGAGCATTTGCGCACTACGGACGGTGCTGCCAAAATGCCATTACTGATAGCGAGTTCGCGCCCATGCGTATTGATGGCTTTTCCTCACAGTCTTACCCAATCAAGCGCAAGCCGCGTAAGGCGAACGTCACGGTGGATGAGTCGGTCGAGGACTCGCCGGACTTCATCGAAGTCCAAGCCGATGCGCAAGCCAACGCCCAAGCCCGTATCAGCGGTCTTCCCGCCCGTCAGCAAGACATGGTCTTCCCGCGCTCCATGAGCAAAAGCGTCGCCACCGCCCTGGCCAGCTACCTGACCACCGCCGGCTTTGTCGAATGGGATATGGAAGTGCTGGGCCTCGACGTCCATATCTGATGCGTCTGCCTTACTACCTTGGTTGCCCGTCCTGGAGTGAAAATGCCTGGCGCGAGTACCTGTACCCCGCCGATGCTCGTTCCAGCGATTACCTCGCGCTGTACTCCCAGGTCTTCAACGCCGTTGAAGGCAATACCACGTTTTACGCCCGCCCCTCCGCCGCCACCGTGCAGCGCTGGGCCGAAATCATGCCTGACGACTTTCGCTTCACCGCCAAATTTCCCGGTGATATCAGCCACAGTGGCAACCTGATCGAGCAGCTACCGGCAGCGGAAAGCTTCGTGGGCCTGATGAGTCCGTTGGGGGAGCGGGTATCGCCGCTGTGGTTGCAACTGCCCGCGTCTTTCACCCCGCAGCGCCTGGGGGAGTTGGCAGGCTTCATCGATGGCCTGGAGCGGCCGATGGCGGTGGAAGTGCGCCACCTGGAATTCTTCGCCAAGGGGGAGGCCGAGCGCATGCTTAACCGTTTGTTGCGTGACCGCGGCGTGGAGCGCATCTGCCTGGATCCGCGTGCGTTGTTCAGTTGCACGTCCACCTCGGCCGCCGTGCTGCACGCCCAATCCAAAAAGCCCAAGGTGCCACCCCGCCCGGCGGCGCTGACGCAGTTTCCCCAGGTACGCTTTATTGGCCATCCCGAATTGGAGGCCAACGATTCGTTCCTGATGCCATGGGTGGAAAAAGTCGCGGGCTGGATCGAAGAAGGGCGCACCCCCTACGTGTTCCTGCACACCTCGGATAACCGCCTGGCCGCGCAACTGGCCCTGCGTTTCCACGATCAACTGATGGCGCGCCTACCAGGCCTGCAGCCCCTGCCCGTGCTGGATCGTGCCCCCGCCGTGGAGCAACTGGGGTTACTCTAGGGCTCCTTTTTCCGCCAGGAGCCCGACATGGATGCCCAAACCCTTCGCGCCGAAACCTTCAAGGCCTTGCATGAGCGTGACCGCGCATTCGTGATGCCCAACCCGTGGGATGCGGGCTCCGCTGTAATGTTGGCCAGCCTGGGTTTCGAAGCGCTGGCCACCACCAGTGCAGGCTACGCGTTCAGCCTGGGGCGACCGGATGCGGAAGGCGCGTTGTCCCTGGAGGAGACGTTGGTCAATGCCGGTATGATCGCCAACGCCACCAAGTTGCCGGTGGCCGCCGACCTGGAAAACGGCTTCAGCGACACCCCTGAAGGCTGCGCCCAGACCATCCTGCGCGCAGCGGGAGTCGGCATTGTCGGCGGCTCCATCGAGGACGCCACCGGCATTGCCGCCGACCCGATCTATCCCTTCGATCTTTCGGTCGAGCGTGTGGAAGCCGCCGTCGCCGCCGCCCGCAGCCTGCCTTTTGCCTACACCCTGACGGCCCGTGCGGAAAACCTCCTGCATGGCCGCCTGGATTTGCCCGACACCATCCGCCGTCTGCAAGCCTACGCCGAAGCCGGTGCCGACGTGCTGTATGCGCCGGCCCTGCGCAGTGCCGAGGAAGTGCTGGCGGTGGTCAAGGCCGTGGCGCCCAAGCCGGTGAATGTGTTGATGTCCGGCGGCTTGAACCTGAGCGTTGCGCAGTTGAGCGAGATGGGCGTGCGGCGGATCAGCGTCGGCTCGGCGCTGGCGTTGGCCGCCTATGGTGAGTTCTATCGCGCAGCCCAGGAAATGTATGAACGGGGCACGTTCACCTTTACCGAGCGCAAGATGCCGTTCAGTCAGGCCAACCAGTTCTTCAAGGGCTAGGCGGTGCGTTTTTTCAAAGTCATGGGCACGCTGCTGATCCTTGCGGGTGCCGTTGCCGTGGGTGTCTGGCGTGGATGGGGCCCACTGCCGGCCGATTGGAACCCATGGGCGCCGCTGGACGTGCGGGCCACCCCCAACGTGTTGACCCGCTACAAATTGGGTCGTCTGCAGGATGACCCGGCATTGTGCGACCAGGTGCTGGAAACCTCGGGCCTGCGCGTCAGTCATCAGGCGGACTCGCCGGCAGATGCCGCTTGCCCCCTGCGCAATACCTTGCGCGTACAGGGTTCGGCGGTGGGGCTGAGCAGCAGTTTTCTCGCCAGTTGCCCACTGGCGGTGGCGTTCGCCTTGTTTGAGCGTCACAGCTTGCAACCGGCGGCCCAGGCGGTATTCGGCCAGGCAGTGACGCGGGTCGATCACCTGGGCAGCTTTGCCTGTCGCAATATGTATAACCGTGCCGAAGGGCGACTCAGCCAGCATGCGTCGGCCAATGCGCTGGATATTGCCGGCTTTCGCCTGGCGGATGGGCGCAGCATCAGCGTGCTTAAGGACTGGTCGGGGGAGGGCGATAAGGCGCGGTTCCTGCGTCAGGTCCGCGACAGTGCCTGTGATGATTTCAATGTCGTGCTGGGCCCGGACTACAACGCCGCGCACCGCAACCACTTCCACCTGGATATGGGCCGTTGGTGGGTGTGTCGCTGAGACTCAGGCAGCCAGGCGCAGGTTCTGGGTGACCAGTGGGCGAGCCCAGTAGTAATCGAAATCCAGGGCCTTTTGTTGCGCGACCAGCTCTTCTTCCGGGAATGGAGTTGCAGGTGGAGGCAGCAGGTCCAGTTCGAATTCTGCGATGGGCAGGTGCAGAGGGCGCGGCTCCGGGGCTGGGCCCGGTTCCGGCAGCGGCTGGCCGGCCGTCAGCACGATGGGGCGGACCCAGCCGCTTTCGAAATTCTGCTGGCGTTGCTGCGCGACGATTTCTTCTTCCGGATACGGTGTGGCGGCCGGTGGCAGCAAGTCAGTTTCGAACTCGGCAATCGGCAGGAACAGCGGCTCTGGCGGGGCAATCTCGGTGTCTTTCACGTCGCACTCCCGCTGGGTGAGGATCTGCGACAGCAGGTCGGCGCCTTCGCTGGGTTCTACCGCCGGATCCGCCGGTGCTGGCGCCTGCACGGCGAGCGTGTCCGGCGTATCGCCGAGCTGCTCGGCCAGTGCCCGGGCGAAGAAGTCCTGCCACACATGACTCACCCCGGCCAGCGCTTGAGTATTGCGCAGGCCGTAGTGGTTGTGGGTCGGCAGTACACCGATGGTTAGGGGAAGAATGTCTGACATTTTTCTCGGTCGACGCTCAGCTCTGGCAAAATACCTGACTGTTGTTTTTATCGGCCGCTGTTTGCCGATCCTTAATATTTTTGAGCGTAGCGATTGATGAGCGAACAACCAGCGGCCAGCCGCATCCGGGTCGAGGCCTTGGGCGAGTTTTTCCAGGCCCGCGCTGAGCAATGGGCGCAGCGGCTTGGCTTGCCGTTGCAGCAGGCGGATGCGGACTTTTCCCTGCAAGTGGGGGAGCATGGCCTGCAATTGCAACAGCTCGGGCCTGATGCGCCGGGGCCGGTGCGCGTGGATTTTGTCGAGGGTGGCGCGGCGCATCGGCGCCTCTATGGGGGCGGTAGCGGGCAGATGATCGCCAAGGCCGTGGGCATCGCCCAAGGCGTGCGCCCACGGGTACTCGACGCTACGGCTGGCCTTGGCAAGGACGCCTTCGTACTGGCCAGCCTGGGTTGCGAGATGAGCCTGATCGAGCGCCAGCCGCTGATCGGCGCCTTACTCGAAGACGGTCTGGCGCGCGGCGCGGAGGATTTTGAAGTGGCGCCGATTGTGGCGCGCATGAAGCTGCTCAAGGGCAATTCCATCGACGTGATGCGCAACTGGGAAGGCGAGCCGCCCCAGGTGATCTACCTCGACCCGATGTTCCCGCACCGTGAGAAAACTGCCCTGGTGAAGAAGGAAATGCGCCTGTTCCGGCCGCTGGTTGGCGATGATCCTGACGCCCCCGCGCTACTGGCCGCCGCCCTGGCCCTGGCCAGCCACCGGGTGGTGGTCAAGCGCCCGCGCAAGGCGCCGTGCATTGACGGGCCAAAGCCGAGCCATGCGCTGGATGGCAAATCCAGTCGCTATGACATCTACCCTAAAAAAGCACTCAAGCCTTAAGCCACAAGCTGCAAGCTAAAGTGCTTTCAACTTGCAGCTTGCAGCTAACAACTTACCGCTGCCTCTCTCCTATAAGCCCGCATAAACAGCCCCACCACCTCCTGTACATGGGCTTCGGCGGCTTCTTCGCTCAGTTGCCCGCCGCAGCCATACAGCAAGCAGAAATTCGCCGTGCCCTTGAGCAGACAGAAGAAATGCTCGGCCGCCGTAAATGGCTTGTCGATGCTCAGCGCGCCGCTCTGGTCGATCTTGCCGAGCAGGCGTTCCATGCCCTGCAGCATGCGCATGGGGCCGGCCTCGAAGAAGATCTGCGAGAGTTTCACGTCCTGGTTGCCGGTGGTCATCATCAGGCGATGCAGGTTGACCGACTCTTCACTGTTGATCAGCCGATGGAACCCCCGCGCGATATTCAACAGCACAGTTTGTACGGGTATGCCCTCGGGCAACTCGAAGTACATCACCGGCAGTTGTTCTTCGCACTTGGCCACCACCGCGGCGGTGAACAAGGTCTCTTTATCGTTGAAGTGGCTATAGACGGTCAGTTTCGACACGCCGGCTTCCAGTGCCACCGCGTCCATGCTGGTACTGGCGTAGCCATTGCTCAAAAACAGGATTTTCGCTGCTTCGAGGATTGCCTGGCGTTTTGCCATGTCCTTGGGGCGCCCGGGGCTATTGGTGTTCAGAGGATTGTCGGACATTTTCACCTTTAATACTGGACTGGCGAGTTTGGTATTAATACCATACCCGCCAGTATAATTATTCCTAGCTCTACTTGCGAAAGGTCCTACAGCATGCGCAGCACCTTCCTGCCCTTTGCTTTGCCTGTCAGTTTGGTCGTGCTGTTGGCCGCCTGCGGCCATGAAGAAGCGGCCCAGATTACCATCCGCCCAGCCATGGTGGTGCAGCCTCAGCCTTCTTCGCAGTCGATGGACAGCTACCCCGGCGAAGTGCGCGCCCGCTATGAACCGGACCTGGCTTTTCGCATCGGTGGCAAAGTCAGCAAGCGTTTGGTGGAGGAGGGCGAACGGGTCAAGGCCAACCAGCCGCTGGCGGAGCTGGACCCTCAGGACGTGCGCCTGCAGCTGGAAGCGACCCGCGCCCAGGTTGCCGCCGCCGAGGCCAACCTGAGCCTGGTGCGGGCCGAGCGCGACCGCTACAAGACCCTGATGGACCGTCAGATGGTCAGCCGTTCCCAGTACGATAATTCCGAAAACCTCTACCGATCCGGTGAAGCACGCCTCAAGCAGATCAAGGCCGAGTTCGACGTGGCCAGCAACCAGGCCGGCTATGCCGTTCTGCGTGCACCTCAGGACGGGGTGGTGGCCAAGCGTGCGGTGGAAGTCGGCCAAGTGGTGTCCGCCGGGCAAACTGTGTTTACCCTGGCGACCGATGGTGAGCGCGAAGTGCTGATCAGCCTGCCGGAACAAGGTTTCGGCCGCTTCAAGATCGGCCAGCCGGTCTCTGTGGAGTTGTGGAGCCAGCCGGATCAGCGTTTTACCGGGCGTATTCGCGAGCTGTCACCGGCGGCCGATCCCAAGTCGCGCACGTTTGCGGCGCGTGTGGCGTTCACCGGCGGCAAGGTCCCGGCCGAACTGGGCCAGAGCGCACGGGTATTCATACAGGTCGACGGCGATGTTCCGTTGTCGGTGCCGCTGTCTGCCCTCAGTGCGGAGAACGGTGCGTCCTACGTATGGCGCGTCCAGCCCGACAACACGCTCAAGCGCACGCCGGTGCGCATCGGTGCCTTCGGTGAGAAAACCGTCCCGGTCCTGGAAGGCCTGGCCCCGATGGATTGGGTGATCGCCGCCGGTGTGCACGTGCTTCACGAGGGCCAGCAAGTGCGCCCGGTGGACCGCTCCAACCGTGTGGTGAATCTGGCGGCCAAGGAGTAGTCCCCGATGGGTTTCAATCTTTCCGAATGGGCGTTGCGCAATCGCCAGATCGTACTGTTCCTGATGATCCTGCTGGCAGTGGTCGGCACCCTGTCCTACTCCAAGCTGGGGCAAAGTGAAGACCCGCCGTTCACCTTCAAGGCCATGGTGATCAAGACCAACTGGCCTGGCGCAACGGCGCAGGAAGTCTCGCGGCAGGTCACCGAACGCATCGAGAAAAAACTCATGGAGACCGGGGAGTACGAACGTATCGTCTCCTTCTCGCGCCCCGGCGAATCCCAGGTCACCTTCATGGCCCGCGACTCCATGCATTCGGCGCAGATCCCCGAGCTGTGGTACCAGGTGCGCAAGAAGATCAGCGACATCCGCCAGACCTTGCCGCCGGATATCCAGGGGCCGTTTTTCAACGATGAATTCGGCACCACCTTCGGCAATATCTACGCCCTGACCGGCGACGGTTTCGACTACGCGGTGCTCAAGGACTACGCCGACCGCATCCAGATCCAACTGCAGCGCGTGGCGGATGTGGGCAAGGTCGAGTTGCTCGGCCTGCAGGATGAAAAAATCTGGATCGAGCTGTCCAACCTCAAGCTCGCCACCCTCGGCTTGCCTTTGGCGGCGGTGCAACAGGCGTTGCAGGAACAGAATGCGGTGTCCACTGCGGGTTTCTTTGAAACCCCGAGTGAACGTGTGCAACTGCGTGTATCGGGCAACTTCAAGAGCGTGGAAGAGATCCGCAATTTCCCGATCCGCGTGGGTGACCGCACCTTCCGCATCGGTGATGTGGCCGACATCCACCGTGGGTTCAACGATCCACCGGCACCCCGCATGCGCTACATGGGCGCAGACGCCATCGGCCTGGCCGTGGCGATGCGCGATGGCGGCGACATCCTGGTATTGGGTAAGGCCCTGGAAGGTGAATTCGCACGCCTGCAGAAGAACCTTCCGGCGGGTATGGAGCTGCGCAAGGTGTCGGACCAACCGGCAGCGGTGAAGACCAGCGTCGGCGAATTCGTGCAGGTACTGGCCGAAGCGCTGGCCATCGTGTTGCTGGTGAGTTTCTTCTCTCTCGGCGTGCGCACCGGCATGGTGGTGGCCCTGGCGATTCCGCTGGTGCTGGCGATGACGTTTGCCACCATGTATTACCTCGGCATCGGCCTGCACAAGATTTCCCTGGGCGCACTGGTGCTGGCGTTGGGCTTGCTGGTGGATGACGCGATCATCGCCGTGGAGATGATGGCGATCAAAATGGAGCAGGGCTACGACCGGCTCAAGGCCGCCAGCTTTGCCTGGACCAGTACCGCGTTCCCGATGCTCACCGGTACGTTGATCACCGCCGCCGGCTTCCTGCCGATTGCCACTGCGCAGTCGAGCACCGGCGAATACACCCGCTCGATTTTCCAGGTGGTGACCATTGCGTTGCTCGCCTCGTGGGTGGCTGCCGTAGTCTTTGTGCCCTACCTGGGGGAAAAACTCCTGCCGGACCTGGCGAAAATTCACGCAGCCAAACATGGCACCGATGGTCCTGACCCCTACGGCACACCGTTCTACCAGCGTGTAAGAGGTTTGGTGGAGTGGTGCGTGCGTCGCCGCAAAACCGTGATCGTCCTGACCCTGTTGCTGTTTATCGGCTCGGTGGCGCTATTCCGTTTCGTGCCGCAGCAGTTCTTCCCGGCTTCCGGTCGCCTGGAACTGATGGTCGACCTGAAGCTGGCCGAAGGCGCCTCCCTGAGCAACACCGCCGAGCAGGTCAAGCGCCTGGAAACCCTGCTCAAGGATCACGCCGGCATCGACAACTACGTGGCGTATGTCGGTACTGGATCGCCGCGTTTCTACCTGCCGCTGGATCAACAACTGCCGGCCGCCAGTTTTGCCCAGTTTGTGGTACTGGCCAAAACCATCGAAGAGCGCGAAAGCCTGCGTACCTGGTTGATCGAAACCCTCAACGAACAATTCCCCGACCTGCGCTCACGGGTCACCCGCCTGGAAAACGGCCCGCCCGTGGGTTACCCGGTGCAGTTCCGTGTGACCGGCGAACATATCGAAGAGGTCCGCGCGCTCGCCCGCAAAGTGGCGGCCAAGGTTCGCGAAAACCCTCACGTGGTCAACGTGCACCTGGACTGGGAAGAACCGAGCAAGATCGTCTACCTCAATATCGACCAGGACCGCGCACGTGCCCTGGGCGTGAGTACGGCCAACCTGTCGAAATTCCTGCAGAGTTCATTGACCGGTTCCAGCGTCAGCCAGTACCGGGAGGACAACGAGTTGATCGAAATCCTGCTGCGCGGCACCGTGCACGAACGCACCGAACTCTCGTTGCTGCCAAGCCTGGCAGTGCCGACGGACAACGGCAAAAGCGTGGCGCTGTCGCAGATCGCCACCCTCGAATACGGTTTCGAAGAAGGCATCATCTGGCACCGCAACCGCTTGCCGACGGTGACCGTACGCGCCGATATCTACGGCAAGGAACAGCCCGCGACGCTGGTCCAGCAGATCCTGCCGACCCTGGAAGGCGTGCGTGCCGAACTGCCGGATGGCTACCTGCTCGACGTGGGCGGGACCGTGGAGGATTCCGCCCGTGGACAGAATTCGGTGAAAGCCGGGGTGCCGCTGTTTATCGTGGTCGTGCTGACCTTGTTGATGCTGCAGTTGCGCAGTTTCTCACGCACCGCGATGGTGTTTCTGACGGCACCGCTGGGCTTGATCGGGGTGACCTTGTTCCTGCTGGTATTCCGCCAACCCTTCGGTTTCGTCGCCATGCTCGGGACCATTGCGCTGTCGGGGATGATCATGCGCAACTCGGTGATCCTGGTGGACCAGATCGAGCAGGACATCAAGGCGGGGCTGGCGCCGTGGCAAGCGATCATCGAAGCCACCGTCCGCCGCTTCCGCCCGATTGTGCTGACCGCCCTCGCGGCGGTATTGGCGATGATCCCGCTGTCGCGCAGTGTGTTCTTCGGGCCGATGGCCGTGGCGATCATGGGCGGGTTGATAGTGGCGACGGCGTTGACACTATTGTTCTTGCCGGCCCTGTATGCTGCGTGGTTCCGAGTGAGGAAGGACGTCGCGTAATCATGCTGGCCACCGTTTCAGCCCTGATGTTGTTGTTGCTTGCCCCAGGCCCTACCAACACCCTGTTATTTCGTGCAGGTGTGTTGTGTGGCTTGCGGGCTTCGTGGAGGCTGGCATTTGTCGAGTGCCTGGCGTACCTGCTGCAAGTTTCGGTATGGGGCGTGGCATTGCTGTTTCTGTCGGCGTACTCGCCATGGGCGCTGAAGGCAACGCAATTGGCGGCAGCCTGCTACTTGCTCTATGTCTCCTACAAGCTTTGGCAGCGTAAGAACAGTGTCATCCACCCCGGTTCCGACCGTTTCTCCGGGCTGTACTTCTTCTGGCTGACGGTGATGAATCCCAAGGGATTGCTGATCGTGTCATTCATTGCACCGTTCGGCACCTTTGCCACGCTACCCGGCTATGCCGGGTTCATGGCCACGCTGGTGCTGGTGGTGATTCCAGTGGGGGCGGGGTGGATCATGCTGGGCAGCCGCTTTGAAGGAATTCAAAAGGCCTGGCTCACGCCATTGAAGATCAACCGTGCGACCTCTATTGCGATTGGCTGCTTTGCCACGCTGATGGTGGGGCGGTTGGCGGAATCGATGGTGAATTGAGGGGGCGCGCGTCTCAGATTTGATGTTTATTGAGATAGTTGCAGTTTTCTGCTGTACTCAAGTCTCAGAAATCGAAAAATTGAGATTTTGATGATCAAGTTGCCACCGAGGGTGCCGGAAGGGATTTTCGTTTTAATTGGCCAGGAACCCCATCTTCAGCATCTTTCTGACTATATGAAGCTGACTCAGCCAACCGATAGCCAGGGGCGTTACTTACACTTTGATCAACTACGTCACCGCTTCCCAAAGCATTTGGATCAGGCGATATGCTGGGGCATCGTAAAATACGAGCGCTCTCGTCTGTACCAGCAAATATTGCCTGTCGGTACGCCTGAGGCCTGGTGCAAGTTTTTACTGACACCGACCGCACAGCGCGTGGTATCCACGGTCGACAGGTACGCCTCAACTGCAGCACTTGAGTACATGAGCAGCAAGATTGGGAAGGCCGCTCACATCAAGTATCTGCTCAATGATTTGATTGAAGATGAAGCCATCAGCAGCAGTCAGCTGGAAGGGGCAGCAACCACGACGCTCGTAGCAAAAGATATGTTGAAAAGAGAGCGGCTACCCAGAACACCCGATGAAAAAATGATCATTGGTAATTACCGGATGATGCGTTTCGCTTGGGATAAGAGAAACGCTCCTCTCAGTGCCGAACTGATCGCTGAAATGCATGAGGTGGGTGTTCAAGGCATTGACGATGACAAATATTCTCCCGGCAGCTTTCGTCTAAATGATGACGTAGTTGTCCAAGATGGTGATAGCAATGTGGTCCATACGCCCCCTCCTGCAGAAGGCATCGCCAAAAGATTGGGGCGATTAGCTGACTGGATCAACACCTGCCACGACGACGCTACGACAAGCCGCTACCTCCATCCGTTGATCAAAGGTATTTCTCTGCATTTTGCGCTGGGTTACGAGCACCCTTTTCGGGATGGCAATGGTCGCGTGGCGCGTGCGTTGTTTTATTGGTTTATGTTTAAAAGCGATTACGCGGCATTCAGGTATATCTCCATCAGTGTTCTGCTTAAGAATGCCGCCGTTCAGTACGGTACGTCTTACCTCTATACCGAGACAGATGAACTGGATCTGACTTACTTTATTGACTACCAGTGCTCTGTGGTCCAGCGGGCGGTTGATAGCTTCAAGGCGTCTTACGAAAAAAGTGTTAAGGAGGCTGAGTCGTTCGAGCAATGGCTCTGGGAGTCAGGGCTTTACAAAGAGTTGAACGAGAAACAGAAGACTGTATTTCAGGTCGCCAAGAGTGGCACCGCGAAGCAGTTCACTGCGGTCAATGTGAAGGAAAATCTGGGCTGTTCCTACAACACGGCGTCAGCCGTCCTGAACGGTCTTGTTGAATTGAACATCTTCGTCAAGAAGAAGCAGGGTCGTGAATGGGTTTTTTCAATGCGTGATCAAGCAGAAATACAAAAAAACTGGTTGAAGACTTCTCGTTAATTTAACGAATGCCCACGTCTTCTTGAACCGTGGGCATTACGGGTATTACAGCGCCCCAAACACCTTCTTCGCCAAACTGGTAGCCGCCGCCGCCGGGTTCTCGCGAATGGTTTCTTCCTGCTTGGCAATCATCTTGAACAAACCGTCCAGTGCCTGCTCGGTCACGTAGCTCTCCACATTGGCGCTCTTGGCGTCCACCGCACCGAAAGCCGCAGCCTTGCCGGCGAGGGCATTGTACTGCTGGGCTACGCCGACCTTGTCGGTAGCCGCCTTGACGATGGGCAGGAACTTGGCGCGGATCTGTTCACGACTGCTTTTGTTCAGGTACTGGGTAGCGGAATCCTGGCCACCGCTGAGGATGCCCTTGGCGTCCGTCACGCTCATGTTCTTCACGGCATTCACCAGGATCGGCTGGGCCTGGGTCACGGCGGTTTCAGCGGCCTTGTTCATGCTGGTTTCCAGCTGCGTGACCTGGTCACCCATGCCGAACATCTTCAGCTTGTCGGCGACTTTGCCCAGCTTGCCAGGCAGGCCGATCTTCACTTCCGGGTTGTTGCTGAAACCACCGGGTACACCCAGTTGTTTCACGGCGATTTGCGCGCCTTGGGTCAGGGCGTCCTTGAGGCCGCCGCTGGCGTCGCCCTGGGACAGGCTGCTGAGGTCCAGGGCCATGGCGTTGGCACCGAGCAGCAGGCCGGCACACAGGGCAGTCAGGCGAAGGGAGTTACGGAGCATGGGCGCTTCCTTTTATCGAATTCAGTGGGCCGCCGCGTCAACGCGCAGACGCAGTGGTTGAGGATCCTGGCCGTTGAGCTGTACAGCGTGTCGCTCGGTGGTAATAAACAGTAGCTTGCCATCCACTTCGATGCGAGCGCTGACCGAGTAGCTGTGGCCGGGTTTGACCTGGGCCGGGTCGTAGCTCAGGTGAAACGGCAGCGGCACCTGGCCTTTGACCGGGCCTTTCTGCTCGGCGAGGGTCACAGCCGGTGCATCTGCCAGCGAAACGTCTTGCAGGCTGACACTCAAGGTCGCGGTTGGCGGCAGGGCGATGCGTTGCAGGTAGAACACTTCGCCATCGAGGCTGGCCTTGGGGGTGGGGCTCATGGACTGGCAGGCTCCGAGCAGGGCGGTAAGGCCCAGGAGGATGATCTTTTTCATGGTGTCGCTCCTTTTCAACAGCGCCGGCATCCAACCGGCGCCTTTTCAAATCTAGTGGTTTTCTTCAGGTTCGATGGGTATTTCGGCCGCGCCATCCACACGATGCAATGCCACCTGGCGGATCGACAGGCGAATCTCCGCCGGCAACACGCGCTTGGCCGCGCCTTCGGCCAGTTCGCCGAGCAGGTCGTGATAGCTCAGCTTGCCGGCGTCATCGCGGCGCAGCACATCTTGTTCCAGCAAGGTCTGGATGAAATGTCGGAAAAGGCTCTTGTCGAAGAACTCCGGAGCATTGAGGCCATGCAGGATCGACAGGCGCTGGGCCATGATCGTGCACAGGTCTTCCAGCTCTTCGGCGCTGATGCTGTTCTGGCCGCTGTTGAGCAGCAGCGAAATCGCCATGTAGAAGCGTTGCAGGGTCTGGGCGATGCTCTTGGACAGCAGCGTCAGCAACACGAAGTGCCGTGAACTCGGCGCCGGGCGCAGGTATACGTTGTTTTCGAAACGCAGCAAACCTTGTTCGACAAAGGCTTCCAGCCACTGGTCGATCACGGTATCGAGCTCTTCCAGCGACCAGCGGATAAACAGCTCCGATTGCAGGTACGGGTACAGCGCGTGGGTGTAGCGCTGGATCTGCTCGCGGCTCATCCGCGAGCTGCTCTGGAAGAAACTCGCCAGCAGTGCCGGCAGGGCAAAGATGTGCAGCACGTTGTTGCGGTAGTAGGTCATCAGGACGGCGTTCTGCTCGCCCAGGTAAAGAATCTTGCCCAAGGCATCGCTCTGTTCCGACAGCAAATCCATGTCCTTCACATGCTTGATCAGCGCCAGGCCATCACCTTCGGGCAAGGTGGTATGGGGCGAGTAGGGCACACGGCGCAACAGCGCCAGGTACAGGTCCAACTGGCGCGCCATGGCTTGTTCGTCCAGGGCCAGGCGGGTGGTGGACAGCAGCGCCAGGGCGACCAGGTTCACCGGGTTCACGGCGGCGGCTTCGTTCAAGTGGCGTGCCACCTGTTCGCCGAGGCGGTTGGTGGTTTCGTTGAGCCAGGCCGGCTTGTAGTTCGGCCCCAACTCCTGGGCACGCCAGTCCGGTTGTTCGCTGTCGAGGAATTCGGCCAGCTTGATCGGTTCGCCGAAGTTGACCGCGACCTGGCCGAAGCGCTGCTTGAGGGCGCCGACCACTTTGAAAATATCGAAGATCGACTCTTTCTTCTTGCTCGCGCCGCGCAATTCACCGAGGTAGGTACGGCCTTCGAGTACGCGTTCATAACCGATGTACACCGGCACGAACACGATCGGCATGCGCGATGAGCGCAGGAAGCTGCGCAGGGTGATCGCCAGCATCCCGGTCTTCGGCTGCAGCATGCGCCCGGTACGCGAGCGTCCGCCTTCGACGAAGTACTCCACCGGGAAACCCTTGGTGAACAAGGTATGCAGGTATTCGTTGAACACCGAGGTGTACAGCGGGTTGCCCTTGAAGGTGCGGCGCATGAAAAACGCACCGCCACGGCGCAGCAGGCTGCCGATCACCGGCATGTTCAGGTTGATCCCGGCGGCGATGTGCGGTGGGGTCAGGCCATTCTTGAACAGCAGGTAGGACAGCAGCAGGTAATCGATATGGCTGCGGTGGCAAGGGACGTAGATCACCTCGTAGCCCTGGGCAACCTTTTGCACGCCTTCGATGTTGTTGACCTTGATGCCGTCGTAGATCTTGTTCCAGAACCAGCTCAGCACCACTTCGAGAAAGCGGATCGCGGTGTAGGTGTAGTCCGAGGCGATTTCGTTGCCGTAGCGCAAGGCCTGGGCCTTGGCTTTTTCCGGGCTGATCTTTTCCCGTTCGGCCTCGTCGATGATGGCCTGGCGCACCAGCGGCATGTTGACCAGGCCCTTCACCAGATTGCGCCGGTGTGACAGATCGGGACCGATCACCGCCGTCTTCAGGTTACGAAAGTGCACACGCAGGATGCGTTGGGCCATGCGCACCGTGCGTTCGTGCCCTTTATTGTGCTCGATCAATTCACGCAGGTTGATTGGCGCAGAGAATTGCACGCGGGTCTTGCGACCCAGGATCAGGATGCTCAACAGGCGACGTAGACGCCCGGTGACCGCCCAGCTGTCGGCAAACAACAGCTTCCACGGGCTGGACTCGCTCTCGGGGGACTGGCCCCAGAACACGCTGACCGGAATGATTTGTGCATTCTCTTCGGCGTGCTCGCTGAGGGTATCGACCAGGCGGGTCAGCGTGGGCGGTGCACCACGCTTGTCCTGGCGGCCGAGCCAGTCCGGTTCCGGCGTGAGGTAGAAGAACGCCGCCGGTTCCATCAGCGGGCCGACCGAAACCGGCAGCACCGGGCGCGGCAGGCCGGCCTTGGTGCACTCGGCATCGACTACGGCCAATTCGGTGAGGGAGGGTGATTGCAGGACGTAGAACACCGGCCGGCTGCGGTCCAGGTTGAGGGTTAGGGACGACTGGTTGATCGTCTCCGAGCGAACCCAGAGGTACAACAGTCGGCGCAAGGTGCCAAACACTAGACGGCGGAACGGGGAGCGGGTCATAGGCGTGCTGCTTCAAGTGGAAAAAACCGAGCAGGCGCTCGGGCGGGTAGTGTGCCGTATTCGCCGAAAATCGGCAAAAAAGCAGCGATGTAAACTTGAGTTGATCGTTTTTGAGCCTGTCTTATACTCGGCAGTTCAATGCGACTGACCCAACAATAAAAAACTGTGGGAGCAAAAACAGAATGGCAACGCGTGAAACCGGCAATGTGAAATGGTTCAACGATGCAAAGGGCTATGGCTTCATTCAACGCGAAGACGGCAAGGATGTGTTTGTGCATTACCGTGCCATTCGCGGCGAAGGCCACCGTTCCCTGGCCGAGGGCCAGCAGGTGGAATACGCCGTGGTGACTGGCGAGAAGGGGTTGCAGGCGGAGGATGTGGTGGGGCTTTAACGCGCGCTGAACCCCTGTTGTGGTGAGCGGGCTTGCCCCGCGTTGGGCTGCGAAGCGGCCCCAATAAGAACGCCGCGTTGTGTCAGGCACTCCGCGGCGTAGGGTTTTAGGGCCGCTTCGCAGCCCAGCGCGGGGCAAGCCCGCTCACCACACAAGCCCTTCCCTCATGCTTTCAGGATCAGGCGGTTTTCCAGGTGATCTGCTCTTCACCGTCCACGCTGATCCGAATCCAGGTATCGGCGCTTTCTTCGCCTTCTTCCTCGACCCAGGTCCCCGGTGCACAACGCACTTCCACGTTCAGTGCAGCAAACGCAGCACGGGCGCAGGCAATGTCGTCGTCCCACGGCGTCTGGTCACTTTCCAGGTACAGGCTGTTCCATTTGCCGACGGCTTTGGGCAGCCAGGTGACCGGCACGTTGCCGGCCTTGCATTTGTAGGTCTGGCCTTTCTGGACCCAGTCGGTGCAAGGGCCCAGGGCGGCGCCCAGCCAGGCGGCAATGGCCTTGTGGTCGACGTCGGCGTCCTTCAGGTAAATCTCGATATCGGGTTGGCGCATGGATGTTCCTCGTTGCGGGATTCGAAAATCCATTCGCGGGTATTGGAAAGGTGTTTATTGAAGCACGAAATAGTCGTAGCGCATCGACACGGTGACCACCAGCGGCTCGGCCGCCTCGATCACTTGCGCACGGCGCTCGGCACTGGCACGCCAGCCGTGAGGCGTCATGGCCAGCAGGTTGGCGCGGTCCCGGGGCTCGGCCAGGTTCAGCGTGAATTCCAATGTTTCGCTGTGTGCCAGGCTCATGCCGTCCGGCACCAGGGCCAGGTGCTTGTCGTCGGTGTATTCACGCACTTCGTCGTACAAGCGCTCGCGCAATTCCATCAGGTGGCCGCTGGTCGGACCGACCTTCATCAGACCGCCGCCGGGGCTGAGCAGGCGCTTGGCCTCTTCCCAGTCCAATGGGCTGAACACGCTGGCGAGAAACTGGCAGCTGCCTGACGCCAACGGCACGCGGGCCATGCTGGCGATCAACCAGGTCAGCGCAGGGTTGCGCTTGCATGCACGCTTGACCGCTTCCTTGGAAATATCCAGTGCGTAGCCATCGGCGTGAGGCAGGGCGTCGGCGATTTGCGCGGTGTAGTAACCCTCGCCACAGCCGATATCGACCCAGCGCTGCGGCGCGCGTTCGGCGGCCAGTTCGGCCAGGCGCCTGGCCACCGGGGCGTAGTGCCCGGCGTTGAGGAAATCGCGGCGCGCTTCGACCATGGCCAGGTTGTCGCCCGGGTCGCGGCTGTTCTTGTGCTGCACCGGCAACAGGTTCAGGTAACCCTGGCGCGCACGGTCAAAACGATGCCCGGCCGGGCACGCCACGCCATTGTCCACCGTGTTGAGCGGCGCGCTGCAAATGGGGCAGGCGAGCATCAGGCGAGCAACTTGATCAGGGTCTGATAGTAGATTTCGGTCAGCACATCGAGGTCGCTGGCCAGGATGCGCTCGTTGACCTGGTGGATCGTCGCGTTGACCGGACCCAACTCGACCACTTGGGTGCCGAGGGTGGCGATGAAACGCCCATCGGAGGTGCCACCGCTGGTGGACGCCTGGGTCTCACGCCCGGTGATCGCCTTGATGCTCGCCGACACCGCATCCAGCAAGGCGCCCGGTTCGGTGAGGAACGGCAGGCCCGACAGCGCCCACTCCACGTGCCAGTCCAGGCCGTGCTTGTCGAGAATCTCCGCAACCCGTTGCTGCAGGCCTTCGACGGTGGACTCGGTGGAGAAACGGAAGTTGAACACCGCCGTCAGGTCACCGGGGATCACGTTGGTCGCGCCGGTGCCGGAATTGAGGTTGGAGATCTGGAAGCTGGTCGGCGGGAAGAAGGTGTTGCCGTCATCCCAGTGCTCGGCGGCCAGTTCGGCCAGGGCCGGCGCGGCCAGGTGGATCGGGTTCTTCGCCAGGTGCGGGTAGGCTACGTGACCTTGCACGCCGCGCACGGTCAGGGTGGCGCCGAGGGAGCCGCGACGGCCGTTCTTGACCACGTCGCCCACCAGCGTGGTGCTCGACGGCTCGCCGACGATGCACCAGTCCAGGCGTTCCTTGCGTGCAGCCAGGCGTTCGATCACGGCCTTGGTGCCGTGGTGCGCCGGGCCTTCTTCATCGCTGGTGATCAGGAAAGCCACCGAACCCTTGTGGTCGGGGTAGTCGGCGACAAAACGCTCCGCCGCCACCAGCATGGCCGCCAGGCTGCCTTTCATGTCCGCTGCGCCACGCCCGCAGAGCATGCCGTTTTCATCGATCAGTGCGTCGAACGGGTCGTTCTGCCACGCCTGCACCGGGCCGGTCGGTACCACGTCGGTGTGGCCGGCAAAGCACAGCACCGGGCCATCGTGCTTGCCGTGGGTGGCCCAGAAGTTGTCCACGTCTTCGATGCGCATCGGCTCAAGCGCAAAACCGGCGTCGCCCAGGCGCTGCATCATCAGCTTCTGGCAATCGGCGTCGATCGGCGTCACCGAGGGGCGACGGATCAGGTCGATGGCAAGTTGAAGGGTCGGCGAAAGGTCGGCATGGGCCGTCATGGGAAACTCCGGAAGCATGTGATGGGCGCAGGACGTAAGGGGCGCAGATTCAGTGTGGGAGGGGGCTTGCCCCCGATGGCTGAGTGTCAGTCACTGCATCTGTTGACTGGCTCACCGCCATCGGGGGCAAGTCGAATCGTCGCACCGCCCCTCCCACACAAAGCATTGGCCTGGGCCAAGACTCATAAAACGGCCGTTATCTTATAGCAAAACGGCGGCCAGAGGCCGCCGTTTAGTGCATTGCGCAAGTTTTTACGCAGCCGGTGCGGGTTGCGCTGCCGCCGCCGGTTTCGGCAGCGAAGACAGGAACGCCATGACCAGCGCCGCCACATACGGCAGCGACTGCACCAGCAACATCACCACCCAGAAGCGGATGTCATTGCTCGGCAGGCCCTGCACCAGGTAGATCCCCAGCGCCGCGCCCCACAACAGCAGCATGATGAACATCTCTTCGCGGGCTTCGGAAATCGCCACCCAGAAGCCGTGGTTATCGGCGTTTTTCGGTGTACGGAAGAACGGAATACTGGTGGTGAAGAAGCCATACAGCACCGCCTTGGCGATGGTGTGGGACAACGCCAGACCGGCCAGCGCCGCGCAGAATGCGTCCTTCAAGTTCACGCCTACCGCACGACGGTACAGGAAGATGATCTTGCCCACCTTGAACACGAACAGCGCCAACGGCGGGATCGCGAAAATCAGCAGCGGCGGATCGACCCGCGTCGGCACGATGATCATCGCCGCCGACCACAGCAGCGCACCCACGGTGAAGAAGATGTTCATGCCGTCCGCCACCCACGGCAGCCAGCCCGCCAGGAAGTGGTAACGCTGGCCACGGGTCAGTTCGGTGTCCTTGCCGCGCAACAGGCTCGCGGTGTGGCGCTTGATGATCTGGATTGCCCCGTAGGCCCAGCGGAAACGCTGTTTCTTGAAGTCGATAAAGGTATCCGGCATCAGGCCCTTGCCGTAGCTGTCGTGGTAATACGCCGCCGACAGGCCTTTCTCGAACACACGCAGGCCCAGTTCGGCGTCTTCGCAGATGCACCAGTCGGCCCAGCCCAGTTCTTCGAGCACCGAGCGACGGGTCATGGTCATGGTGCCGTGCTGGATGATCGCATCGCGGTCGTTGCGGGTGACCATGCCGATATGGAAGAAGCCTTTGTATTCCGCGTAGCAGAGCTTCTTGAAGGTGCTTTCGTTCTGGTCGCGGTAATCCTGCGGCGACTGCACTACGGCGATTTTCGGGTCGGCGAAGTGCGGCACCATGTGCTTGAGCCAGTTCGGCGATACGCAGTAATCGGAGTCGATCACCGCGATCACCTCGGCATCCTTGGCGGTGTGCGGGATCAGGTAGTTCAGTGCGCCACCTTTGAAACCGGCCAGGGGCGCGACATGGAAGAACTTGAAGCGCGGGCCCAGGGTTTCGCAGTAGTCGCGCACCGGCTCCCACACGGCCGGGTCCTTAGTGTTGTTGTCGATGATCAGGACTTCGTAGTCCGGGTAATCGAGCGCGGCCAACGCGTCGAGGGTCTGTTTGACCATCTCCGGCGGCTCGTTGTAGCAGGGCACGTGGATCGACACTTTTGGACGGTAGTCCGAATCCCCCACTACTGGCAGGAATTCACGCCGGCGCTTGTGGGTCCAGACCGCTTCCGCCAACTCATGGGCTTCGGTCAGCAACACGATAAACACGCCCAGGGCACCGAGGGCCAGGAGAATGCCCACGGTCACGCTGAACCAGGTGCTGTATTGCTGGCTGTAGTCGTAGCCGATCCACACCAGCACCGAACCGCACAGGAACGCGATAAAGGTCAGGAAGGTGCGGCCACGCTGGCGCAGGGCCGAGCCGTCGATCATCAGCAGGGTCAGCGACAACAGCGCGAGCACCACCGAACCGATGGCCAGCACGCGCCATTGCGGGATCGCGACCACGGGGCCTTCAAAGTTGAATTTCTGCTGGCGTGCGGCGTTGTACACGCCCCAGTAGGCGCCCGCCGAGCCTTCGTCGCTGACTTTCCACGGCTGATCGAAGGCCTCGATCACAAAGTAGTTGTAGCCCTGGCGGTTCAGCTTGTTTACCAGCGTACGCAGGTAAATCGCCTGGTCGGCCGGGGAGGTTTCATTACCCCCGCGCATGCGGCCGTTGCTCGGCCAGCCGACTTCCGACAGCAGCAGCGGTTTTTTCGGGAACAGTTTCTTCAGGTCACGGGCACGGTCGAGTACATACTGGCCGGCCTTGTCCATCGGGATGTATTCCCAGAACGGCAGGATGTGCGCGGCGATCAGGTCGACGTGCTTGGCCAGTTGCGGGTTCTTTTCCCAGATGTGCCACTGCTCGGAGGTCGTCACCGGTACTTTCACGGCGGCGCGCACCCGGTCCAGCAGCACAATCAGTGCCTCAGGGGTGATTTCTTCCCGGAACAGGGCTTCGTTACCCACCACTACCCGCACCACACTGCGCGAGGTGTTGGCGATTTCGATGGCACGCTGGATTTCTCGTTCGTTGCGCTCCAGGTCCGGGCTGATCCAGATCCCCAGCGTCACGCGCAGGCCGAACTCTTCCGCCAGCTTGGGGATGTCCCCCAGGGTGCCGTCGACCGAGTAGGTGCGGATGTTGTCCGTCAGCTTGCTCATGATCGCAAGGTCTTGACGCATCTGGTCGTCGGTCGGGTACTGGTCTTTCTGTGGGAACTGGCCTTGCTGGAACGGCGAGTAGGAAAAACCGGAGATCTGTTCAGGCCAGTTGGGGGTGGTGACGGGGCGGTTGATCAGCGCCCAGAAGCCGGTGAACAGCGCGGCGATTGCCAGCACGATCACCAGGTTGAGTCCAAATTTACGCGATGCCATGGCTATTTCGGGTTCCAAAAGGTGTGGAACGAAAAGAGGTGTCGGCCTGCGCCGAACGGCGCGCATCCTACACCGGCCCTTCCCTGACCGTACAGCAAGCAGAGAAAAACCGGACATTAGTCAGCGAAAGGCCATCTTAGTTCTTAACTTGTAGCTTGAAGCTTCGAACTTGTCGCTGCGTAGCCCTATAATGCGCGCCGGTTTTTGGGGTAATGGTCATGAGTACAGAAGATCCGCGGTTTGCAGGCGTCGCCCGCTTGTATGGCATTGAAGGCCTGGAGCGCTTGAAAGCGGCCCATGTGGCGATCGTCGGCGTCGGCGGCGTAGGCTCCTGGGCGGCGGAAGCCATGGCCCGTTGCGGGGTGGGCGAGATTTCGCTGTTTGACCTGGATGACGTCTGTGTCAGCAACAGCAACCGCCAGTTGCACGCCCTGGACAGCACCGTGGGCAAACCCAAGGTCGAGGTGATGGCCGAGCGCCTGCGCGGCATCAACCCGCACTGCACGGTGCATGCGGTGGCCGACTTCGTGACCCGCGACACCATGGCCGAATACATCACCCCCAACATCGATTGCGTGATCGACTGCATTGACGCGGTCAACGCCAAAGCTGCGCTGATCGCCTGGTGCAAGCGCCGCAAGATCCAGATCATCACCACCGGCGGCGCCGGCGGGCAGATCGACCCGACGTTGATCCAGGTCTGCGACTTGAACCGTACCTTCAATGATCCACTGGCTTCGAAAGTGCGTTCTACCTTGCGTCGCGACTATGGTTTTTCACGTACCGTGACCCGTCATTACAGCGTGCCGTGCGTGTTTTCCACCGAGCAACTGCGTTATCCCAAGCCGGATGGCAGCATTTGTTTGCAGAAGAGTTTTGTCGGGGATGGCGTGAAGCTGGACTGCGCGGGTGGGTTTGGTGCGGTGATGATGGTGACTGCCACGTTCGGCATGGTGGCGGCGACCAAGGCGGTGGACAAGATTGTGGCCGGGGTGCGCAGGCCTTCCGAGCGGGTCAAGCCCACTTAATACTGGATACTTGCACCATTCAAAATGTGGGAGCTGGCTTGCCTGCGATAGCGGTGGATCAGTCAACCTCTTCGACGACTGACACCCTGTAATCGCAGGCAAGCCAGCTCCCACATTTAGTTTTGTATAAGGCTCAATGCTCGCATGCGCTGCAAGACCGCATTCAGGCCATTGCTGCGCGACGGCGACAATTGGCGGGAAAGCCCCAGTTGGTTGAACCAGTCGGGCAAGTCGACGGCTTGCAGCTCGGCGGCAGAGAGTCCATTGACCCGCGCCAGCAACAACGCCACCAACCCGCGAATCATCCGCGCCTCGCTGCTGGCGGCGAACTGCCAATGACCATCGTGCAATTGCCCGACCAGCCACACCAGGCTTTCGCAGCCCTGCACGAGATTGGCGTCGACTTTATCTTCGGCAGGCAGGGCGGGCAAACGCTCGCCCCATTGCATCAGCATGCGCGCGCGCTGTTCCCAGCTGCCTACCGCCTGGAAGGCCTCCAGTGCAGCGACTGCCTCCACCGGCAGGCTCATCGCAGCATATCCAGCGCCTGATCCAGTGCTTCAAAAAAGCGTTCCAGATCGTCGGAATCGTTATACAGCGCCAGCGATACACGGATCGCCCCCGACAAGTGCATTGTCTTGAGCAACGGCATGGCGCAATGGTGCCCGGCGCGCACAGCGATGCCTTGTTCGGTCAACAGATGCGCGAGGTCGGCGTTATGCACGCCTTCGACCACAAAGCTGACCAACGCCACTTGCGGCGAGCCCAGCACGCGCACGCCATTGCGCGCTTTCAAACCGCGCAGCAGATACTCGTGCAACGCCGCTTCATGGGCGATCACTGCCGGTTGATCCAGCGAACTCAGGTAATCCAGGCTGGCGCCCAGGCCGATCACGCCGGCAATCGGCGGTGTGCCCGCTTCGAAACCCAGCGGCGCCGGGCGGAAACTGGCGCTGTGGTAGTCGGCCTGTTGCACCATTTCGCCGCCAAACTGCCAGTGGTGCAGGTGGTGCAGGGCTTCGTTGCGGCCAAACAGCACGCCGACGCCGTCCGGCCCGTACAACTTGTGGCTGGAAAACACATAGAAGTCGCAGCCCAGGGCCTGCACGTCGTGGCGGCCGTGGACGATGCCTTGGGCGCCATCGACCACGGTCAGTGCGCCGTGGGCCTTGGCCGTTGTGATCAGCGTCTGTAAGGGTTGCCAGGCGCCCAGCACGTTGGATAGCTGGCTTACCGCCAGCAGGCGTGTACGCGGGCCGATCAATTCGGCGGCGGCTGTCAGGTCGATCACGCCGTCATCGTTCAACGGCAACACCACCAGCGTGGCAGCGCGGCGTTTGGCCAGTTGCTGCCAGGGCAGCAGGTTGGCGTGGTGTTCCAGGGCACT
The DNA here is from genome assembly GCF_024584605.1 of Pseudomonas extremorientalis. Lineage (NCBI taxonomy): Bacteria > Pseudomonadati > Pseudomonadota > Gammaproteobacteria > Pseudomonadales > Pseudomonadaceae > Pseudomonas > Pseudomonas extremorientalis. Next base: position 1,493,926 of record NZ_CP089519.1, read on the forward strand.
GACCACAATCTCATCGCCCGCATTGAATAAGTGCTCAAGGCCGTAGGCCAAGAGGTTCAGCGCAGAAGTCGCGCCGTGGGTGAACACGATCTGCCCACTGCCGCCTGCATTCAACCACTGCGCGACCTTGCTGCGGCTGTCTTCGAACGCCTGGGTCGCATGGGCGCCGGGCAAGTGCTGGGCACGGTGCACATTGGCTGCGCCATTGGCGTAGTAATGGCTGATGGCATCCAGCAGGGCCTGGGGCTTTTGTGTAGTGGCGGCGTTGTCCAGGTACGTCTGGTCTTGCCGTTGCAGGGTGGCGATGGCCGGGAAATCGGCGCGCCAGGGGGAGGGCACTAGCATGGTGTTCAAGACTCGTATAAGCGAGCCCCAGGGTCGGGGCCCGCTAGTGGCATCGAGTGGCTGCTTAGTTGTGAGCGTGCAGCGCTTCGTTCAGTTCGATGGCCGATTTGTGGGTTTTGCACTCCACGGCACCGGTCTCGGAGTTGCGGCGGAACAACAGGTCCGGCTGGCCGGCCAGCTCACGGGCCTTGACCACTTTCACCAGTTGGTTTTTCTCATCCAGCAGCGCGACCTTGGTGCCGGCGGTGACGTACAGGCCCGACTCCACGGTGTTGCGGTCGCCCAACGGGATACCGATACCGGCGTTGGCGCCGATCAGGCAGCCTTCGCCGACCTTGATCACGATGTTGCCGCCGCCGGACAAGGTGCCCATGGTGGAGCAACCGCCACCCAGGTCCGAACCCTTGCCGACGAACACGCCTGCCGATACACGGCCTTCGATCATGCCCGGGCCTTCGGTGCCGGCGTTGAAGTTGATGAACCCTTCGTGCATCACGGTGGTGCCTTCGCCCACGTAGGCGCCCAGGCGCAGACGTGCGGCATCAGCGATACGCACGCCGCTCGGCACCACGTAGTCGGTCATTTTCGGGAACTTGTCCACCGAGAATACTTCCAGCAGCTCGCCACGCAGGCGGGCTTCCAGCTGGCGTTCGGCCAGTTCGTTGATGTCGATCGCGCCCTGGCTGGTCCAGGCCACGTTCGGCAGCTGCGGGAACACACCGGCCAGGCTCAGGCCGTGGGGCTTGACCAGGCGATGGGACAGCAGGTGCAGCTTGAGGTAGGCCTCAGGCGTGGAGGTCAGTGCGGCGTCTTCGGCCAGCAGGGTGGCGACCAGCGGGGTGTGGCTTTCGGCCAGGCGGTTGAGCAGCGCGGCTTGGGTGGCGTCGACATTCTTGAGGGCATCGGCCAGTTGCAGCGCTTGGCTGATGGTGAAGGTGATGGCCTGGTTGCCTTCGGTGTAACCGAGGATCGGCGCGATAGCCGCGACGATTTCAGCCGATGGATTGAGCAGCGGCTGTGCGTAAAACACTTCCAGCCAAGCACCTTGGCGGTTCTGAGTGCCGACGCCGAAGCCCAGGCTGAACAGGGAATTGGACATGCTGTTACCTCTACAAAAATGGAAAGGGCTGGCCTACTTGAGGGCCGCCGAATAACTATCTGGCTTGAAGCCAATCAGGGTTCTGTCACCGAGATCGAGCACCGGGCGCTTGATCATCGAGGGTTGTGCGAGCATCAATTCAATGGCTTTCGACTGATCGAGATCGGCTTTGCGTTCGTCTTCGAGTTTGCGAAAGGTGGTGCCCGCACGGTTCAACACCACCTGCCAACCGTGCTCGTTGCACCATTGGGTCAAGTGTTCGCGGTCGATACCGGCCGTTTTGTAGTCGTGGAACTCATAGCCCACGCCGTGCTCATCGAGCCAGGTGCGCGCTTTTTTCATGGTGTCGCAGGCTTTGATGCCGAAAAGGTGCAACGTTTTGCTTGAAGCGGTCAAGGAATTGCCCCCTTTTGGACCAAGTGAAAATTAAAGGTCACGGATTATGCCACGACCAGCGGGCGGGTGCCCCTCGTCATGCGGCGTGCGACTTATGTGCAAAGGCCGGCAGGCAGCATAGGCGGTTAACATAGCTGGGTAATATGGCACTTAGGCGGCCAGTTGTTGCCTCATGTGTGTCGTTGCAAGTCGATTGTCCGGGAAACCGCGTTATGCAAACCGCCTACACCGTTCTTATCCTGCTGATGCTGGTCAGCGTTTCGCGTCTGGTTGGGCGTGTCATTCCTCTGCCGTTGCCCCTGGTACAGATTGCTGCCGGAGCCCTGCTGGCCTGGCCGACGCTGGGCCTGCATGTGGCGCTGGACCCGGAGCTGTTTCTGTTTCTGTTCCTGCCGCCGTTGCTGTTTTCGGATGGCTGGCGTATGCCCAAGCGTGAGTTGTGGCGGTTGCGTGGGCCGATCCTGACGCTTGCGGTGGGGCTGGTGTTGTTCACGGTGGTTGGTGCTGGTTATTTCATTCACTGGATATTGCCTACGATCCCGTTGCCGGTGGCCTTCGCCCTGGCGGCGGTTTTGTCGCCGACGGATGCCGTGGCGGTGTCGGCCATTTCCCAGAATCGTTTACCTACGCCACTGATGCACATGTTGCAGGGCGAGGCCTTGATGAACGACGCATCGGGCCTGGTAACGTTCAAGTTTGCCCTGGCGGCGGCGTTGACCGGGGTGTTTTCCCTGGCGGATGCCAGCCTGACCTTCGTGTTGGTCGCCGTCGGTGGCCTGGCCGTTGGCGTGGCCCTGAGCTGGCTGGTCGGCCGACTGCGCGCCTGGATGATCGCCCGTGGCTGGGATGACCCGGCAACCCACGTGGTGTTCATGTTGTTGCTGCCCTTTGCTGCGTATGTGCTGGCCGAGCGCCTGGGAGCCTCGGGCATCTTGTCGGCGGTCGCGGCAGGCATGATGCAAAGCTGGCTTGATCTGCTACCGCGCCAGACCAGCACGCGCTTGCTCAACCGCAGCGTCTGGTCGCTGCTGGAGTTTACCTTCAATGGCCTGATCTTCCTGCTGCTGGGCCTGCAACTGCCGGACATCATCAAGGCCGTGGTCAGCCATGAGCCGACACTGTGGCCGACCCTGTTTTATCGCTGCCTGGATGTGATTGCGATCTTCCTGGTGTTGGTCGTGCTGCGTTTTATCTGGGTGCAGAGCATCTGGCGGCTGTCCGGCCTGTTACGCCGGATTCGTGGGAAAAGCGAGCTGACGCTGGTGCCAACCGCCCGTTCTTGCTGGTTGTTGACCGTGGGTGGTGTGCGCGGTGCGGTGACGTTGGCCGGTGTGATGTCGGTGCCGTTGCTGCTGGCGCCGGGCCAGGACTTTCCCGAGCGCGACCTGCTGATCTTCATCGCGGCAGGCGTGATCCTCCTGTCGCTGATCGCCGCCTGTATCGCCTTGCCGTTGTTGTTACGCGGCATTGAAAAGAGCCCGGACGAGAAACGCCATAAAGAGGTCCGCGAGGCTTGGAAAAAAACGGCCGTCGCTGCGATCCATGCGCTGGAAACGGAAGAGCCCGTTGAGCCCGAAACCCAGGACGCCGCCCAGGCTGCGCTCGCCACCGAACTCAAGGCACGGCTGATGTCGGAATATCGCCATCAATTGGAGGTGTTCAACGACTCGGCCGAAGCCCAGGCGTTGGCACGGCAGATGGACCTGCTCGAGCGCAAATTGCGCCTCAAGGCCCTGCGGGCACAGCGGTTGGAGCTGTATAGCCTGAGCCGTCATCACCAGATTGGTGATGACGTGCTGAGGGAGGTGTTGGCGGATCTGGATATGAGTGAGGCGAATCTGGGTCAGGTGAAATGACCCTCAAGCCCGTTAGCGGCGACGCTGAATAAAATCGCGAATGCGCTCAGCCGCTTCCACACACTCGGCCAACGGCGCGACCAACGCCATACGCACTCGCCCAGCGCCGGGGTTGGCGCCGTCCACTTCACGGGACAGGTACGAACCCGGCACCACGGTCACATGTTCTTCCACGAACAGATCGCGGCAGAATGCGGCATCGTCGCCGTTCACATTCGGCCACAGATAGAAGCCGCCATCCGGGCTCTGCACATCCAGCACCGGCTTGAGAATCGCCAGCACCGCGTCGAATTTCTCGCGATACAGGTCACGGTTGGCGTGCACGTGGGCTTCATCCTGCCAGGCGGCAATGCTCGCCAGCTGGGTTTGCACCGGCATCGCGCAGCCGTGATAGGTGCGGTACAGCAGGAACGCCTTGAGGATGTCGGCATCGCCGGCAACGAACCCGGAACGCAGGCCCGGCAGGTTGGAGCGCTTGGACAGGCTGTGGAACACCACGCAGCGCTTGAAATCCTGGCGACCCAGTTCGACGCAGGCGCTCAGCAGGCCGGGCGGCGGGGTTTGTTCGTCGAAGTACAGTTCGCTGTAGCACTCGTCGGCGGCGATGACGAAGTCGTATTCGTCGGCCAGGGCGATGAGTTTTTTCAGGGTGTCGACCGGGATCAGCGCGCCGGTCGGGTTGCCGGGCGAGCACAGGAACAGGATCTGGCAGCGTTTCCAGATGTCCGGCGTCACGGCGTCGAAGTCCGGGTTGAAGCCATTGGCGTCCAGGCACGGCAGGTAGTGTGGCTTGGCCCCGGCCAGGAACGCGGCGCCTTCGTAGATCTGGTAGAACGGGTTCGGGCTCACCACCAGTGCATCGTCGCCACGGTTGACCACGGTCTGGGTGAAGGCGAACAGCGCTTCACGTGTGCCGTTGACCGGCAAGATATTGCGCGCCGGGTCGAGCCAGCCCTTGGGCACGTTGAAGCGACGTTCGCACCAGGCACCGATGGCTTCGCGCAGCGCCGGGATACCCAGGGTGGTCGGGTACACGGCCATCTGGTCGAGGTTGTTGCTCAACGCTTCGGCCACGAACGTTGGAGACTTGTGCTTCGGCTCGCCGATGGACAGCGCAATCGGGCGCTTGTCCGGGTTTGGCGTGACGCTGCCGAGCAGGGCGCGCAGTTTCTCGAACGGGTAGGGTTGCAGTTGGTTCAGGGCGTTGTTCATGGGCATCTCGTTCAATTCGGTTTAAAGCATGCGGTCTGCTGGGCGAAGCCATCTAAATGTGGGAGGGGGCTTGCCCCCGATTGCAGTGTGCCAGCCAAAGCATTTTTATCTGATCCACCGCTATCGGGGGCAAGCCCCCTCGCACACGGGCCCTGTTTGTTTTTTAGAGAGTCAGGCGTGTCAGCTCGACGCCGGGTTCCTGGGTCACGCTCAATTGCTGGACGATCGCTTCCTGCAACCGCAGGCACAGCTCCGGGTCGGACAACGGCTGGTTGTCGGCATCGGTGATAAAGAACACGTCTTCCACGCGTTCGCCGAGGGTCGCAATCTTGGCGTTCTGCAACGACAGGTCGAACTCCAGGAAAATCCCACCGATACGGGCCAGCAGGCCTGGGCGGTCCGGGGCGCTCAGTTCGAGCACCGTCACCGGGCGCTGGGCGTCGTTGGAAATGGTCACCTGGGGCGCAAACGCAAAGTGTTTGAGTTGGCGCGGCACTCGACGCTGGATGATGGTCGGGTAGTCGTCAGGGTTGCGCAGGGCCTCGGTCAGGCCTTCGCGGATCTTCTTCACGCGCGCTGGATTGTCGCCGATCGAGTCGCCATCGGTGTCGAGCACGATATAGGTGTCGAGGGTGAACTGGCTGCTGGAGGTGATTACCCGTGCGTCATGGATGTTCAGGTTCAACTGGTCCATGGCCGCTACGGTCACAGCGAAGAAGTCGTGCTGGTCCGGCGCGTAGATGAAAATCTGCGTGCCGCCTTCGAATTCGCGCTGGGTGGTTTCCTTGATCAGCACCAGTGGGCCGCCGTCGGCCGGTTGCTGCAGGATCGCGTCGGTGTGCCAGGCGACATCACCGGCGGTGTGGCGCAGGAAGTAATCGTCGCCCAGTTGCGACCACAGTTGTTCCACATCGTCCGGGTCGTTGCCGCCGCGCACCAGGATATCCAGGGCGGCGCTTTGGGTGCGGCGGATCTGCTCTTCGCGGTCCACCGGGTTTTCCAGGCCACGGCGCAGGGCGCGCTTGGTCTCGGTGTACAGTTGGCGCAGCAGACTGGCGCGCCACGAGTTCCACAGCGTCGGGTTGGTCGCGTTGATATCCGAGACGGTCAGCACATACAGGTAGTCGAGGCGGGTTTCATCGCCGACGATCTGCGCGAAGTCGTGTATCACCTGCGGGTCGGACAAGTCCTTGCGCTGGGCGGTGGTCGACATCACCAGGTGGTTCTGCACCAGCCAGACGATCAGGCGGCTGTCCCATAGCGGCAACTGGTGGCGCTGGCAGAAGGCTTCGGCATCAACCGCACCGACCTCGGAGTGATCGCCATGCCGGCCCTTGCCGATGTCGTGGTACAGGCCGGCCAGGTAGATCAGCTCGGGCTTGGGTAGCTTGGCCATCAATTTGCTGGCCAGCGGGAATTTCTCCGACACCTGGGTGTACTGCAGCTTACGCAGGTGCTTGATCAGGTTCAGGGTGTGGGCGTCCACGGTATAGATGTGGAACAGATCGTGTTGCATCTGCCCGACGATAAAACCGAACTCCGGCAGGTAGCGCCCGAGGATGCCGTAACGGTTCATGCGCCGCAGGTTGCGGTGGATGCCGATCTTGCACTTGAACAGCTCGATGAACAGGCTGGTGTTGCGGATATCGTTGCGGAAATCCTCGTCGATCAGGTGCCGGTTTTCCCGCAGCAGGCGAATGGTATCGGCGCGCACGCCTTTGATTTCCGGCTGCTGGGCCATCAGCACGAAGATTTCCAGCATGGCAAACGGTGTGCGGCGGAACACGTTGTCGTTGCGCGCCTCGATATAGCCATCGTGCAGTTGGAAACGCGCATTGATCGGTTGCGGCGGCGCCTCGTCTTCGGGGGCCAGGATCACTTCTTCGAAATGCTGGATGATCAGGTCGCTGAGCTGTGCAATGCTCATGACCACCCGGTAGTACTGCTGCATGAAGCTTTCGATGCTGGTCTTCGCGTCTTCGCCTTCAAAGCCCAGCAGGGTGGCGATGGAGCGCTGGTGGTCGAAGAGCAGGCGGTCTTCGGAACGCCCGGCCAGCATGTGCAAGGCGTAGCGCACTTTCCAGAGGAATTCCTGGGAGGAGGCCAGCAGGGCGTTTTCGCTTTCCACCAGGAAGCCTTCGCCGGCCAGGGCGCGCAGGTTCAGGGTGCCGTACTGGCGACGCGCAACCCACAGGATCGTCTGGATATCCCTCAGTCCGCCCGGCGAGCCTTTGACGTTGGGTTCCAGGTTGTATTCGGTGTCGTTGTACTTGTGGTGCCGGGCCTTTTGCTCGGCGCGCTTGGCCAGGAAGAAGTCCTTGCTCGGCCACATGTGCGCGGTGCTGGTGACTTCAAGCATGCGCTGGCGCAGGCGCTCGGGGCCGGCGATGGTACGGCTTTCCATGAGGTTGGTGATGACGGTGAGGTCGGCGCGGGCTTCTTCGGCGCATTCGTCCACCGAGCGTACGCTTTGGCCGACTTCCAGGCCGATGTCCCACAACAATGTGAGAAAGCGCTCGATGGAATCGCGAAAGATCTCATGGTCGGCGCTGTCCAGCAGGATCAGCAGGTCGATGTCGGAGTAAGGGTGCAGCTCACCGCGACCGTAGCCGCCGACCGCCACCAGGGCGATGTCGGCGTCTTCGCTCCAACTGAACTGTTCCCAGGCTTTTTGCAGGATGTTATCGACGAACCAGGCTCGGTCCTCAATCAGCCGGCGGATGTCCCGGCCCCTGCGAAAGCGCTCGTCGAGCACCTCACGGGCCTGGCGGATCGCCTTCTTGAACGCGGCGATGGGGCTCGCCTTCAGGGCCAGTTCGGCCTGGAACTGGCCACGGTCGAAGAGTTCGGGATCCACCTGGGGCATTGATCGGCTTTCCTTTCTATCTATTCAGTCAGTCACAACACAGTGGGGGAAAACCTGAGCAACGTTTATGCCGACGTTGTACCCGACGTACGCGGGATCGTGTCATCGGCGCGCAGCGTGAAAATCTCGTAGCCGGTCTCGGTGACCAGCAAAGTGTGTTCCCACTGGGCCGAAAGCTTGCGGTCCTTGGTGATGGCAGTCCAGCCGTCGCCCAGCACCTTGGTGTCGGCCTTGCCCTGGTTGATCATCGGCTCGATGGTGAAGGTCATGCCTGCCTTCAGCTCCATGCCGGTGCCGGCGCGGCCGTAGTGCAGGATCTGTGGCTCTTCGTGGAAGACCGTGCCGATACCGTGGCCGCAGAACTCGCGTACCACCGAGAAACCGTTCTTTTCCGCATGCTTCTGGATCACTTCGCCGATGTCGCCCAGGCGGCAGCCAGGCTTGACGATCTCGATGGCCTTGTACATGCATTCCTGGGTGACCTGGGACAGGCGCTCGGCCCAGACCGGCACGTTGCCGACGTGGAACATGCGGCTGGTGTCGCCGAAGTAGCGGTCCTTGATCACGGTGACGTCGATGTTCAGGGTGTCGCCGTCCTTCAGCGGCTTGTCACCCGGAATTCCGTGGCAGACCACGTGGTTGACCGAGGTGCAGATCGACTTGGGAAAGCCTTTGTAGTTCAGCGGCGCAGGGATGGCGCCCTGCACGTTGACGATATAGTCGTGGCAGATCTGGTTGAGGGTCTCGGTGGTGACGCCGGGCTTGACGTGTTCGGCAATCATTTCCAGCACGTCGGCAGCCAGTTTGCCGGCGATGCGCATGCCAGCGATGTCTTCGGCGGTTTTCAAACTAACGGTCATACAGGCTCTCTCTAGCGCGACGCGCTGAAATCAATACGGTTTACGGGCGTGCGACAAAAGGTTGCAAAATTCGCACAAGCCACAGAAAACGCGATTCTAACAGACCATGGCGTCAAATCATGAGTCTCTGATGATCGCTTCTGTCTATAAGGTAGGGCTATGTCACCTCTATTCAAGGGGTTACACGAACGCGCCCAACGGCAAATGTGATTGCGTGTTCCGTTTTTGCCGATGCTGTGGTATAAAATGCGCCGCTTTCCGGGGATACCCCGCAAAGCTTAAATCCACACACGTGTCGACACGATGACCTGGGTGCCGGAGGCCTTGATGCCGCTGGTTGGTCATTGGGATACGTGGAGGCCAAACCCGACTTATTAAGGAACTATCATGTCCCAAGTCAACATGCGCGATATGCTGAAGGCCGGTGTGCACTTCGGTCACCAGACCCGTTACTGGAACCCGAAAATGGGTAAGTACATTTTCGGCGCGCGTAACAAGATCCACATCATCAACCTTGAAAAAACCCTGCCAATGTTCAACGAAGCGCTGACTTTCGTAGAGCGCCTGGCTCAGGGCAAAAACAAGATTCTGTTCGTCGGCACCAAGCGTTCCGCTGGCAAGATCGTTGCTGAAGAAGCAGCACGTTGCGGTTCGCCGTACGTCGATCACCGCTGGTTGGGCGGCATGCTGACCAACTTCAAAACCATCCGTGCTTCCATCAAGCGTCTGCGTGACCTTGAAGTGCAAGCCGAAGACGGTACTTTCGCCAAGCTGACCAAGAAAGAAGCGCTGATGCGTTCCCGTGACCTGGAAAAGCTCGATCGTTCCCTGGGTGGTATCAAGGACATGGGCGGTCTGCCTGACGCACTGTTCGTTATCGACGTTGATCACGAGCGCATCGCGATCACCGAAGCCAACAAGCTGGGCATCCCTGTTATCGGCGTAGTCGATACCAACAGCAGCCCGGAAGGCGTTGACTACATCATCCCAGGCAACGATGACGCAATCCGCGCCATCCAGTTGTACATGGGTTCGATGGCTGACGCTGTCATCCGTGGTCGCAACCACGTTGCTGGCGGTACCGAGCAGTTCGTTGAAGAAGCTCCGGTAGCTGCCGCTGAGTAATTAGCGCCCTGGCGTTGACTCAGTAAGCAAAAAGGGGGCTTGGCCCCCTTTTTGCCACCTCGAAAACCATTTGTCGGCAGCGCGGCTACATCATCTGTAACGTGCAGCGGCCTACAAGGGAGATTCGGGAAGAATTGATCGCCCGTCTGATCGGGTGGAATGGTTGAAAACCTATCCAAGAGGATTTTGAAATGGCAGAGATTACTGCAGCGTTGGTTAAAGAACTGCGTGAGCGTACCGGCGAAGGCATGATGGATTGCAAAAAGGCCTTGACCAAGGCTGGCGGCGACATCGAAAAAGCCATCGACGACATGCGCGCTTCCGGCGCCATCAAGGCCGCCAAGAAAGCCGGCAACGTCGCTGCTGAAGGCGCTATCGCCCTGGTTGAAGACGGTAAAGCCGCCGTTCTGCTGGAAGTGAACTCGCAGACCGACTTCCTGGCCCTGCAAGACGACTTCAAGGCATTCGTTGCTGCCAGCGTCAAGAAGGCATTCGATGAGAAGCTGACCACCGTTGAGCCTCTGATCGAAGCTCAAGAAGCGGATCGCCTGGTACTGGTCGGCAAAGTTGGCGAAAACGTCAACATCCGTCGCCTGACTCGCGTTGAAGGTGATGTCGTCGGTGGTTACCTGCACGGCAACAAAATCGGTGTAGCTGTTGTTCTGAAAGGCGGCGACGTTGAGCTGGCCAAAGACATTGCTATGCACGTTGCTGCCAGCAACCCTGAGTTCCTGCTGCCTTCGGAAGTGTCTGCCGAAGCGATCGAGCGTGAAAAAGCGGTGTTCCTGAGCCTGAACGCCGACAAGATCGCCGGCAAGCCAGAAAACATCGTGGAAAACATGATCAAAGGCCGTATCAGCAAGTTCCTGGCTGAAGCGAGCCTGGTTGAGCAGGCGTTCGTCAAGAACCCTGAAATCAAGGTTGGCGAACTGGCCAAGAAAGCCGGTGCTGAAATCGTTTCCTTCACTTACTACAAAGTAGGCGAAGGCATCGAGAAGCCGGTCGACAACTTCGCTGAAGAAGTTGCTGCCCAGCTGGCTGCCGCCAAGCAATAAGACAGCTTTCAACTGTCGCCCGAAAGAGGCTGCCCGCTCACGCGCGCAGCCTCTTTTCAAATGGGAGGGCCGATTTTAATTGGCATCCCTCCGGAACTGGCTTACAAAGCCGTGTTCCGATGGCGCTGTTACAGCGTCCAGCTAGAGTGAACGCAAGCCGTAAAACGGCTCGCCAAGAATTTTTAAAAAATACGCCGCAGGAGAGATTCGCAATGGCTCAGCAGGGCAGTGGTTATCAGGCTCGCTATAAACGCATTCTACTCAAGCTTAGCGGCGAGGCCCTGATGGGCTCGGAAGAGTTCGGGATCGATCCCAAGGTGCTCGACCGCATGGCGCTGGAAGTCGGCCAACTGGTCGGTATCGGCGTACAGGTCGGCCTGGTGATCGGTGGTGGCAACCTGTTCCGTGGCGCGGCCCTGAGTGCTGCTGGCATGGACCGGGTTACCGGCGACCATATGGGCATGCTGGCCACTGTGATGAATGCCCTGGCCATGCGTGACGCCTTGGAGCGCGCCAATATCTCGGCTATCGTGATGTCGGCTATTTCCATGGTCGGCGTAACCGATCACTATGACCGCCGCAAAGCCATGCGCCACCTGAATTCCAAGGAAGTGGTGATCTTCGCCGCCGGCACGGGTAACCCGTTCTTTACCACCGATTCGGCAGCCTGCCTGCGCGCCATCGAGATCGATGCGGACGTGGTGCTCAAGGCGACCAAGGTAGACGGCGTGTACACCGCAGATCCATTCAAAGACCCGCATGCCGAGAAGTTCGATCATCTGACCTACGATGAAGTGCTGGATCGCAAGCTGGGCGTAATGGATCTGACGGCTATCTGTCTGTGCCGCGACCACAAGATGCCACTGCGCGTATTTAATATGAACAAGCCCGGCGCCCTGCTGAATATCGTACACGGCGGCGCAGAAGGGACTCTGATCGAGGAAGGCCAACAATGATCAACGAAATCAAGAAAGACGCCCAAGCGCGTATGCAGAAATCCCTGGAGTCTCTGAGCCATGCATTCGGCCAGATTCGTACCGGCAAGGCACACCCAAGCATCCTGGGCAGCGTGATGGTGCCTTACTACGGCTCCGATACCCCTATCAGCAGCGTCGCCAACATTACCGTTAAAGACTCGCGCACCCTGCAAGTCGTAGCGTTTGAGCGCAACATGCTGGGTGCTGTCGACAAGGCCATCCAGAGCGCCGGTTTGAACCTCAACCCGACCAACCTGGGTGAGTTGCTGCTGATCTCCATGCCGGCCCTGACTGAAGAGACCCGTAAGGGCTTCACCAAGCAGGCTCGCAGCGCTGCAGAAGACGCGCGTGTTGCCGTACGTAATATCCGTCGTGATGCCTTGGGTGACCTGAAGAAGTTGGTCAAGGACAAGGAAATCAGCGAAGACGAAGAGCGTCGTGCCACCGCCGATATCGACAAGTTGACCAAGGATGCCGAGGCCCAGATCACCAAGGCCACGGAAGAAAAAGAAAAGGACCTGATGGCCGTATAAGGGGTCAGGACGCCTTCATGGAAAAGACCAAGCAGACTGTACCCTCCGTGGTGCCGCGCCATGTCGCGATCATCATGGATGGGAATAATCGCTGGGCGAAGAAGCGCTTTATGCCGGGTGTCGCCGGGCATAAAGCCGGTGTCGATGCGGTAAGGGCTGTGATCGAGGTGTGTGCCGAGGCCAAGGTCGAAGTGTTGACCCTGTTTGCGTTCTCCAGTGAGAACTGGCAGCGGCCCGCCGAAGAAGTCAGTGCCTTGATGGATCTGTTCTTCAAGGCCTTGCGTCGTGAGGCCAAGCGCCTTAACGACAACAACATCAGCCTGCGCATCATTGGCGACCGCTCGCGCTTCCACCCGGAACTTCAGGCTGCCATGCGCGAGGCTGAGGCAATCACCGCTGGTGCCAACCGTTTTGTGCTACAGATTGCAGCCAACTACGGCGGCCAGTGGGATATCGCCCAGGCAGCGCAGCGGCTGGCTCGCGAAGTGCAGGCCGGGCACCTGCGGCCCGACGACATCACGCCCGAACTGTTGCAAACCTGCCTGGTGACCGGTGATCTGCCGTTGCCGGACCTGTGCATCCGGACCGGTGGTGAGCACCGCATCAGTAATTTCCTGCTGTGGCAGCTGGCCTATACCGAGCTGTACTTCTCCGACCTGTTCTGGCCGGACTTCAAACACGATGCCATGCGTAATGCACTGGCCGATTTCGCTTCCCGTCAGCGTCGCTTCGGTAAAACGAGCGAGCAGATCGAAGCTGGAGCCCGGGTTTAAATGCTTAAACAACGAATCATCACTGCACTGATCCTGTTGCCGATCGCCTTGTGCGGGTTTTTCCTGCTCGAGGGTTCCGGCTTTGCGCTGTTCATTGGCCTGGTCGTCACCCTGGGCGCCTGGGAATGGGCGCGCCTGGCCGGGTTCAGCGCGCAGTTGCCGCGCGTGGTGTATGCCGCCGTCGTGGCCGCGTTGGCGTTCCTCTTGTACATCCTGCCGGATCTCGCGCCCTGGGTGTTGGGGGCGGCGGTGCTGTGGTGGGCGCTGGCGACGTTCCTGGTGCTGACCTATCCGCGCACCAGCGGCCAATGGTCCAGTGTTGCCTGCAAGCTGGTGATTGGTTTGCTGATCCTCTTGCCGGCTTGGCAAGGGCTGGTGGAGATCAAGCGTTATCCAATGGGTAACTGGTTGATCCTGGCAGTCATGGTGCTGGTATGGGGGGCTGATATCGGTGCCTACTTCTCCGGTCGGGCCTTCGGCAAGCGCAAGTTGGCGCCGGCGGTCAGCCCGGGCAAGAGCTGGGAGGGCGTCTATGGTGGTTTGGCGTTGACACTGGTGATTGCGCTGGTGGTCGGTGTCGTGCGTGGCTGGACGGTGAAGGAAATCTTCCTGGCGCTGCTGGCCACAGCCATTGTCGTGTTTGTTTCTGTGGTGGGTGACCTCACCGAAAGCATGTTCAAGCGTCAGGCTGGCATCAAGGACAGCAGTAACCTGCTGCCCGGGCACGGTGGTGTATTGGACCGTATCGACAGCCTGACGGCGGCTATTCCGATCTTCGCTGTGCTGCTATGGATGACTGCTTCGTGAGCCGCCTTCAACAAGTGACCGTGCTGGGTGCAACCGGCTCGGTGGGGCTGAGCACCCTGGATGTGATTGCGCGTCATCCTGATCGCTATCAGGTCTTTGCCCTGACTGGGTTCAGTCGTCTGAGCGAGCTGTTGGCTTTGTGTGTGCGCCACGCACCGCGCTTCGTGGTAGTCCCTGAGGCAGGAGCGGCGCGTGGCTTGCAGGATGATCTGCGGGCGGCCGGGTTGGCGACTCGAGTGCTGCTGGGCGAGGAGGGGTTGTGCCAGGTCTCTGCTGACGCTGAGGTAGATACGGTAGTCGCCGCTATCGTCGGTGCCGCCGGCCTGCGTCCAACCCTCGCCGCTGTAGATGCGGGCAAGAAGATCCTGCTGGCCAACAAAGAAGCGCTGGTCATGTCTGGCGCGCTCTTCATGCAAGCAGTGCGTAAAAGCGGCGCCGTGCTGCTGCCGCTCGACAGCGAGCACAACGCGATCTTCCAATGCATGCCTGGCGACTATGCGCGTGGTTTGGGTCAGGTTGGCGTGCGTCGGATTCTGCTGACCGCCTCCGGTGGTCCGTTCCGGCAAACTCCGCTGACCGAGCTTGAGCATGTTTCGCCCGACCAGGCGTGTGCTCATCCGAACTGGTCCATGGGGCGTAAGATCTCGGTGGATTCGGCGAGCATGATGAACAAGGGGCTGGAACTGATCGAGGCGTGCTGGCTGTTCGATGCGCGGCCGGATCAGGTCGAAGTGGTGATTCATCCGCAAAGTGTTATTCATTCCCTGGTCGATTACGTCGACGGTTCGGTACTTGCGCAGTTGGGTAACCCCGATATGCGCACGCCGATTGCCAATGCCTTGGCCTGGCCGGAGCGGATTGATTCCGGTGTCGCCCCGCTGGATCTGTTTGCAGTGGCCCGCCTGGACTTTGAAGCGCCGGACGAGCAGCGCTTTCCTTGCCTGCGCCTGGCCCGGCAAGCGGCCGAGGTGGGGAACAGCGCGCCAGCAATGCTGAATGCGGCCAACGAAGTGGCTGTGGCGGCGTTTCTCGAACGGCGCATCCGCTTTCCGCAGATCGCGAGTATCATCGAGGACGTCCTGGCGCTCGAGCCTGTCGTGGCGGTGAATGACCTGGCGGCGGTATTCGAAGCCGATACCAAGGCTCGAGCCCTGGCAGGGCAATGGTTGAGCCGCAACGCGCGTTAGCCTGTGGGCGGGTTCGAGCCTTCAGGCACTGGATTGGAATGCGGAGAAATTAGATGAGTGCGCTTTACATGATTGTCGGCACCCTGGTTGCTCTGGGCGTGCTGGTCACCTTCCACGAATTCGGCCACTTCTGGGTGGCGCGTCGTTGCGGCGTCAAGGTATTGCGCTTTTCCGTCGGCTTCGGCATGCCGCTGCTGCGCTGGCATGACCGTCGTGGCACCGAGTTTGTGATTGCGGCCATCCCATTGGGTGGCTACGTCAAGATGCTCGATGAGCGCGAAGGCGAAGTGCCTGCAGATCAGTTGGATCAATCCTTCAATCGCAAGACCGTTCGTCAGCGTATCGCCATTGTTGCTGCGGGTCCGATCGCCAACTTCCTGTTGGCGATGGTGTTCTTCTGGGTGTTGGCCATGCTGGGCAGCCAACAGGTGCGTCCGGTGATCGGTGCGGTTGAATCGGACAGCATCGCCGCCAAGGCCGGGCTGGTCGCTGGGCAGGAAATTGTTTCTATTGATGGCGAACCCACCACGGGTTGGGGCGCAGTCAATTTGCAGTTGGTGCGTCGCCTGGGCGAAAGCGGGACTGTGAATGTAGTGGTGCGCGAGCAGGGCTCCACCACCGAAAGCCCGCGTGAACTGGCTCTCGACCACTGGCTCAAGGGCGCAGATGAGCCTGATCCGATCAAATCCCTGGGCATACGTCCATGGCGTCCGGCTTTGCCGCCGGTGCTTGCCGAGCTGGATCCGAAAGGTCCGGCCCAGGCTGCTGGCCTGAAAACCGGCGATCGCCTGTTGGCCCTCGATGGTCAGCCACTGGGTGACTGGCAGCAGGTGGTCGATCTGGTTCGTGTACGTCCTGATACCAAAATTGTGCTGAAAGTTGAGCGCGACGGTGCTCAAATCGACGTCCCTGTGACCTTGTCGGTTCGCGGGGAAGCCAAGGCGGCCGGGGGTTACCTGGGTGCTGGAGTCAAAGGTGTCGATTGGCCGCCATCGATGGTGCGTGAGGTGAGTTTCGGGCCGTTGGCGGCAATTGGCGAGGGTGCGAAACGTACCTGGACCATGAGTGTGCTGACCCTGGAATCCCTCAAGAAAATGTTGTTCGGCGAGCTCTCGGTAAAAAACTTGAGTGGACCGATAACCATTGCTAAAGTGGCGGGCGCTTCTGCCCAGTCGGGTGTCGCGGATTTCCTGAATTTCCTGGCTTATCTGAGTATTAGCCTGGGGGTTCTGAATTTGCTGCCCATTCCAGTATTGGATGGGGGGCATCTGTTGTTTTATCTGGTCGAGTGGGTGCGTGGTCGCCCCTTGTCGGATCGGGTGCAGGGTTGGGGGATACAGATCGGTATCAGTTTGGTGGTCGGGGTGATGTTGTTAGCCCTGGTCAACGATCTGGGTCGACTGTAACGCTTCGCTGAATTGCGAATCTGCCGCATTTTGCGGCAGTTTGTTTATTGCCAGTTGGAATAAGAAAGGACTTCATGAAACGTCTGCTGCTAACTGCGGTTCTCACCGTATTGATGATCGCCGAAGTTCACGCCGAGTCCTTCACCATCTCCGATATTCGCGTCAACGGCCTCCAGCGGGTTTCCGCGGGTAGCGTCTTTGGTGCCTTGCCGTTGAACGTTGGGGAACAGGCTGATGACCGTCGCCTGGTGGAATCCACTCGTGCGCTGTTCAAAACCGGTTTCTTTCAAGACATCCAACTGGGTCGCGAAGGCAACGTCCTGGTCATCACCGTGGTCGAGCGACCTTCCGTCGCCAGTATCGAGATCGAAGGCAACAAGGCGATCTCGACTGAAGACCTGATGAAGGGTCTGAAGCAATCCGGCCTGGCCGAAGGCGAGATCTTCCAGCGCGCCACCCTCGAAGGTGTGCGTAACGAGCTGCAACGCCAGTACGTTGCGCAGGGCCGCTACTCCGCGACCGTGGAAACGGAAGTGGTGCCGCAGCCGCGTAACCGTGTCGGCCTCAAGGTCAACATCAACGAAGGCACTGTGGCGGCGATCCAGCACATCAACGTGGTTGGCAATACCAAGTTCTCTGATGACGACCTGATCGACCTGTTCGAACTCAAGACCACCAACTGGCTGTCGTTCTTCAAGAACGATGACAAGTATGCCCGCGAAAAACTGTCTGGTGACCTGGAGCGCCTGCGCTCCTACTACCTGGACCGTGGCTACATCAATATGGACATCGCTTCGACCCAGGTGTCCATCACCCCGGACAAGAAGCACGTCTACATCACCGTCAACGTCAACGAAGGCGAGAAGTACAAGGTTCGCGACGTCAAGCTGAGCGGCGACCTGAAGGTGCCTGAAGACCAGGTCAAGGCGCTGTTGCTGGTGCAGAAAGACCAAGTGTTCTCGCGCAAGCTGATGACCACCACGTCCGAACTGATCACCCGTCGCCTGGGCAACGAAGGCTACACCTTCGCCAACGTCAACGGCGTGCCGACGCCCCATGATGATGACCACACCGTGGACATCACCTTCGTGGTCGATCCAGGCAAGCGCGCCTACGTAAACCGTATCAATTTCCGTGGCAACACCAAGTCTGCGGACGAAGTGCTGCGTCGTGAAATGCGTCAGATGGAAGGTGGCTGGGCGTCGACTTACCTGATCGACCAGTCCAAGACCCGTCTTGAGCGTCTGGGCTTCTTCAAGGAAGTCAACGTCGAAACCCCGGCCGTACCGGGTGTGGATGACCAGGTTGACGTGAACTACGCCGTAGAAGAACAGGCATCGGGCTCCATCACCGCCAGTGTTGGCTTCGCACAGAGCGCCGGCCTGATCCTCGGTGGTTCGATCACTCAGAACAACTTCCTGGGTACCGGTAACCGAGTTTCCATCGGCCTGACCCGAAGCGAATACCAGAGCCGATATAACTTCGGTTATACCGACCCCTACTGGACTGCTGACGGTGTGAGCCTGGGCTACAACGCCTTCTATCGCACCACTGACTACAAAGATCTCGACGTTGATGTAGCCAGCTATGCAATCGATAGTCTTGGTGCTGGCGTGAACGTTGGTTACCCGATCAGCGAGACCTCGCGCCTGACGTTCGGCTTGACTGCGCAGCAGGATGAAATCAAGACCGGTGTGTACACCGTGGACGAAATCTTCGACTTCACCCGTCGTGAAGGTGACAAGTTCCTGAACTTCAAGGCGTCCGCCGGCTGGTCCGAGTCGACCCTGAACAAAGGTGTACTGGCGACCCGTGGTCATTCCCAGAGCCTGACCCTGGAAACCACCACGCCGGGCAGCGACCTGTCGTTCTTCAAGCTCGACTACCGCGGCCAGCTGTTCCAGCCGTTGAGCGACAACTACACCATGCGCCTGCACACTGAGCTGGGTTATGGCGATGGTTATGGCTCCACCAATGGTCTACCGTTCTACGAGAACTACTATGCGGGTGGCTTCAACTCCGTACGTGGTTTCAAAGACAGCACCCTGGGCCCGCGTGGTACGCCGAGCCGTGGTGTTGGTGTAACCGGTAACCAAGGCACCGTAGCAGACTCCGACAACGACCCACTGCCTTTCGGTGGTAACGTCCTGATCCAGGGTGGTGCGGAAATCCTGTTCCCGCTGCCGTTCGTGAAAGATCAGCGCTCCCTGCGTACTTCGGTATTCTGGGATGTGGGTAACGTGTTCGACTCCAAGTGCGAGCAGATCCGTAACCCGAGCGGCGTGAAGTCCAACACCCAGTGTAACGACGTGAGCCTGAGTAATCTGGCAAGCTCCGTGGGCGTGGGTGTGACCTGGGTGACTGCGCTTGGCCCATTGAGCTTTGCTCTGGCCATGCCGATCAAGAAACCGGATAACGCTGAAACCCAGATTTTCCAA
Organism: Pseudomonas extremorientalis; assembly: GCF_024584605.1. Taxonomy (NCBI): domain Bacteria; kingdom Pseudomonadati; phylum Pseudomonadota; class Gammaproteobacteria; order Pseudomonadales; family Pseudomonadaceae; genus Pseudomonas; species Pseudomonas extremorientalis. The sequence goes on from NZ_CP089519.1 coordinate 1,512,861, forward strand.
TTCTCCCTCGGCCAGACGTTCTAAGCGTCTGACCCAAGATAACGACAACGGATTCTGTAGGAGTACATCGTGCGCAAGTTGACTCAATTGGTCCTGCTGGCAACCGTGCTGGTAACCACCCCGGCCTTCGCCGAAATGAAAATCGCCGTCCTGAACTATCAGATGGCCCTGCTGGAATCCGATGCGGCCAAGAAATACGCCGTGGATGCCGAGAAAAAATTCGGTCCGCAACTGACCAAGCTCAAGACCCTGGAAAGCAGCGCCAAGGGCATCCAGGATCGTCTGGTAGCCGGTGGTGACAAGATGCAGCAAGGCGAGCGCGAGCGTCTGGAGCTTGAATTCAAGCAAAAGGCCCGTGACTACCAGTTCCAGTCCAAGGAGCTGAACGAAGCCAAGGCTGTTGCTGACCGTGAAATGCTGAAACAGCTGAAGCCGAAACTCGACAGCGCTGTGGAAGAAGTCATCAAGAAAGGTGCCTTTGATCTGGTGTTCGAGCGTGGCGCTGTGATCGACGTCAAGCCTCAATACGACATCACCCGTCAGGTGATCGAGCGCATGAACCAGCTGAAGTAAGCCATGACCGCGACTATCAAGCTCGGCGAGTTGGCCGAGTTCCTGGGAGCCACCTTGCGTGGCTCCCCGGAGAAGGAAATCACTGGGCTAGCCACCTTGCAGGAGGCTGGCCCAGCTCAGTTGAGCTTCCTCGCAAACCCCCAATACCGTAAATACCTGGTCGACAGCCAAGCCGCAGCCGTGTTGCTGAAGGCGGCTGATGCCGAAGGGTTTGCCGGGGATGCGCTGGTGGTAGGCGACCCTTACCTGGCGTATGCGCGGGTGTCGCACCTGTTCGATCCGAAACCCAAGGCCGCCAGCGGTATTCACCCGTCTGCGGTGATCGCCGATGATGCCCAGGTTGACCCTGCTGCCAGCGTCGGTGCTTTTGCGGTGATCGAGAGCGGTGCACGCATTGCGGCGGGCGTGACCATTGGCGCCCATTGTTTTATCGGTGCGCGCTGCGAAATCGGCGCAGGCGGTTGGCTGGCACCCCGCGTAACCCTGTACCACGACGTGCGTATCGGTGAGCGTGTGGTCATCCAGTCAGGTGCCGTGATCGGTGGTGAAGGCTTTGGCTTTGCCAATTCCAAGGGCATCTGGAACAAGATTGCCCAGGTCGGCGGCGTACTGATCGGCGATGACGTGGAAATTGGCGTGAACACAGCTGTTGATCGCGGGGCCCTGGCCGATACCGTGATCGGCAACGGCGTAAAGCTCGACAACCAGATCCAGATCGCCCACAACGTGCAGATTGGCGATCACACCGCCATGGCAGCATGCGTGGGTATCTCCGGCAGCACCCGGATCGGCAAGCATTGCATGCTGGCCGGTGGCGTCGGGCTGGTGGGGCACATCGATATTTGCGACAACGTCTTCATCACCGGCATGACCATGGTCACCCACTCGATTACCGAACCGGGTGCTTATTCTTCCGGTACCGCCATGCAGCCTGCGGCTGAATGGCGCAAGAGTGCAGCACGGTTGAGGCAGCTCGACGACATGGCTCGACGTCTCAAACAGCTGGAAAAGCGTGTTGGGGACGTGACCCCTGGCGGTAATGCTTCATCAGAAGGCTGATACCATTTCCATATCAAGTGTGCACAGCCGCTAGACTGCCTCCTTGATTTGCTAGCGGGGCGTGCTTTTAGTTCGCCCGCCCCCAATCTTTATTACAGGCTTCCCCCCGAAATGATGGACATCAACGAGATTCGCGAATACCTGCCTCACCGTTACCCGTTCCTGTTGGTGGATCGCGTAGTGGACCTCAATGTCGAGGAAAAGCGCATTCGTGCCTACAAGAATGTCAGCATCAACGAACCGTTCTTCAATGGTCACTTTCCTGCGCATCCGATCATGCCGGGTGTGTTGATCATCGAGGCGATGGCCCAGGCTGCCGGTATCCTTGGTTTCAAAATGCTCGACCTCAAGCCTGCCGATGGCACGCTTTACTATTTCGTGGGCTCCGACAAGTTGCGTTTCCGCAATCCGGTTACCCCGGGTGACCAGTTGATCCTGGAAGCCAAGTTCATCAGCTGCAAGCGCCAGATCTGGAAGTTCGAATGCCAGGCCTCGGTGGATGGCAAGCCGGTGTGCTCTGCCGAGATCATCTGTGCGGAACGCAAACTATGAGTTTGATTGACCCTCGCGCAATCATCGATCCGTCGGCCGTTCTGGCCGCCGACGTTGAGGTCGGCCCCTGGTCGATCATCGGCGCAGGTGTGGAAATCGGCGAGGGGACTGTCATCGGGCCGCACGTGATCCTCAAAGGTCCGACCCGCATTGGCAAGTACAATCGCATCTACCAGTTCTCCTCGGTAGGCGAAGACACCCCGGACATGAAGTACAAGGGTGAAGAGACCCGCCTGGTAATCGGTGATCACAACATCATCCGTGAAGGCGTGACCATTCACCGTGGCACCGTGCAGGATCGGGCCGAGACCACGCTGGGTGACCACAACCTGGTCATGGCCTACGCCCATATCGGCCACGACAGCGTGATCGGCAACCATTGCATCCTGGTCAACAACACCGCGTTGGCCGGCCATGTGCATGTTGACGATTGGGCAATCCTGTCCGGTTTCACCCTGGTGCATCAGTACTGCCATATCGGTGCTCACAGCTTTTCCGGCATGGGTACCGCCATTGGCAAGGATGTTCCGGCATTCGTCACGGTATTCGGTAACCCCGCCGAAGCCCGTAGCATGAACTTCGAAGGCATGCGTCGTCGAGGTTTCAGCGAAGAAGCCATCCACGCCCTGCGCCGCGCCTACAAGGTGGTTTACCGCCAGGGGCTCACGGTGGACCAGGCGTTGACCCAACTGACCGAGCCGGCAGCGTTGTTCCCGGAAGTCGCGGTGTTCCGTGACTCGATCCAGGCGTCGACTCGCGGCATCACCCGCTGATCATGGCTAATCTGCGTATCGCGCTGGTGGCCGGGGAAGCTTCCGGCGACATTCTGGGCGCAGGTCTTATGCGGGCCCTCAAGGCCCAGCATCCAGCGGTAGAGTTCATCGGCGTCGGCGGCCCGCTGATGCAGGCTGAGGGGCTTACGTCCTACTTCCCCATGGAGCGTTTGTCTGTCATGGGGCTGGTCGAGGTGCTGGGCCGCCTGCGCGAGCTGCTGGCCCGCCGCAAGCTGCTGATCCAGACCCTGATCGAAGAAAAGCCGGACGTCTTTATCGGAATCGACGCGCCGGACTTCACCCTCAATATCGAACTCAAGTTGCGCCAGGCCGGCATCAAGACAGTGCACTATGTCAGCCCGTCCGTCTGGGCATGGCGGCAGAAGCGCGTGCTCAAGATCCGCGAAGGCTGCGACCTGATGCTGACCTTGCTGCCGTTCGAAGCGCGGTTCTATGAAGAAAAGGGCGTGCCGGTGCGGTTTGTCGGGCACACCCTGGCCGACACTATTCCCTTGCAGGCGGATCGCGCGGCCGCGCGTGCCGAGTTGGGCTTGCCCGACGGCCCATTGGTTGCGCTGATGCCGGGCAGCCGTGGCGGCGAAGTCGGCCGCCTGGCCTCGGTATTTTTCGACGCCGCAGAGCGTCTGCAGGTCTTGAAGCCGGGCGTACGTTTCGTGTTGCCCTGCGCCAGCCCGCAACGGCGTGCGCAGATCGAGACATTGCTGGAAGGGCGCAACCTGCCGTTGACCCTGCTCGATGGTCAATCGCACCTGGCCCTGGCGGCCTGCGATGCGGTGTTGATCGCTTCGGGGACGGCCACGCTGGAGGCCTTGCTGTACAAGCGTCCGATGGTCGTGGCCTACCGCCTGGCGCCGCTGACGTTCTGGATTCTCAAGCGCATGGTCAAAAGTCCTTACATCTCCCTGCCCAACCTGCTGGCCCAGCGCTTGTTGGTGCCGGAGTTGTTGCAGGACGATGCAACGCCTGAGGCGCTCGCGCAAACCTTGCTCCCCTTGATCGAGGGTGGCGAAGAACAGACCCGTGGTTTCGACGACATCCATCGCATACTGCGCCGTGACGCCTCGAACCAGGCGGCAGACGCCGTGTTGACTCTGATCGGCCAGAAGCAGGAGGCGTTATGAGTACGCAAATGGGCCTGGATTTCAGCCTGGTTGCCCAAGCCCACGAACTGGTAGCCGGTGTGGACGAGGTCGGGCGCGGACCTTTGTGCGGTGCGGTCGTCACGGCTGCGGTGATTCTTGATCCGAACCGTCCGATCCTCGGCCTCAACGACTCGAAAAAACTCACCGAAGCGCGCCGTGAAAAGCTCTACGACGAGATTTGCGAGAAAGCCCTGAGCTGGCACATCGCCCGGGCCGAAGTTGAGGAAATCGACGAACTGAACATCCTCCACGCCACCATGCTCGCCATGCAGCGTGCAGTGGAGGGCCTGCACATTACGCCCAAACTGGCGATGATCGATGGCAACCGCTGCCCCAGACTGGCCATGCCATCGGAAGCGGTGGTGAAGGGCGATAGCAAGGTGCCGGCGATCGCGGCGGCCTCCATCCTGGCAAAGGTCAGTCGTGATCGTGAAATGGCGGCTTTCGAACTGATCTATCCCGGCTATGGCATCGGCGGTCATAAAGGCTACCCGACGCCCGTTCATCTGGAAGCCCTTGCACGTCTTGGCCCGACACCGATCCATCGCCGCTCGTTCGCCCCGGTGCGCCAGGCTTGCGAGGCGCGGGAGAGTCTCAGCGAGGTGTAGTCGCGAGGCTGATGTTTTTGCCAAGGCCCGGTACAATCCGGGCCTTGTTGTTTCCACGTATAAGAGATCACTATGCCGGCTTCATTCGTTCACCTACGCCTGCACACTGAATACTCCCTGGTCGACGGCCTGGTACGGATCAAACCGCTGGTCAAAACCCTGGTGGGCATGAACATGCCTGCGGTGGCGGTCACCGATCAGAACAACATGTGTTCCCTGGTCAAGTTCTACAAGAACGCCATGGGCGCCGGCATCAAGCCGATCTGCGGCGCCGACCTGTGGCTGTCCAACAAAGACCCGGATAACCCCCTGAGCCGCATCAGCCTGCTGGCGATGAACGGCGTGGGTTACCGCAACCTCACTGAACTGATTTCCCGTGGTTTCATTGACGGCCAGCGCAATGGCTCGATCATCATCGAGCGCGAATGGGTCGCCGAGGCCAGCGAAGGCCTGATCATGCTGTCGGCCGCCAAAGAGGGCGAAATCGGTATCGCGCTGCTGGGCGGCAACCCCCAAGAAGCCGAAGTGCTGGCCAGGGAATGGATGCAGGTCTTCCCAGACCGTTTTTACCTGGAAGTCCAGCGGACCAACCGCCCCAACGATGAAGAGCACCTGCACGCTGCCGTGGCCCTGGCCGACAAGCTGGGCGCGCCACTGGTGGCGACCAACGACGTGCGCTTCATCAAGAAGGAAGACTTCGAAGCCCACGAAACCCGCGTGTGCATCGGTGAAGGCCGGGCCCTGGATGACCCGCGTCGTTCGAAGAACTACAGCGAAGAGCAGTACCTCAAAAGCGCTGAGGAAATGGCCGAGCTGTTCAGCGACCTGCCCGAGGCCCTGGAAAACTCCGTCGAGATTGCCAAGCGCTGCAATATCGAGGTCAAGCTGGGCAAGCACTTCCTGCCCAACTTCCCGATTCCGGATGGCATGACCATCGACGAGTACTTCCGCAAAGTCTCGTTCGACGGGCTGGAAGAGCGGCTGGCCGTTCTGCTGCCCAGGGACACCACCGAAGATTACGAGGCCAAGCGCCAGGTTTATGTGGACCGGCTGAATTTCGAGCTGGATATCATCATCCAGATGGGATTCCCCGGTTACTTCCTGATCGTGATGGACTTTATCCAGTGGGCCAAGAACAACGGCGTGCCGGTTGGTCCGGGCCGGGGGTCAGGTGCCGGTTCGCTGGTGGCCTATGTGCAAAAGATCACCGACCTCGATCCGTTGGAATATGACCTGCTGTTCGAACGTTTCCTGAACCCGGAACGGGTTTCCATGCCCGACTTCGACGTCGACTTCTGCATGGATGGCCGTGACCGCGTGATCGAGTATGTGGCCGAGAAATACGGCCGCAACGCGGTAAGCCAGATCATCACCTTCGGTTCCATGGCGGCCAAAGCGGTAATCCGTGACGTGGCCCGGGTGCAGGGCAAGTCGTACGGCCTGGCGGATCGCCTGTCGAAGATGATCCCGTTCGAAGTCGGCATGACCCTGGAAAAGGCCTACGAGCAGGAAGAAATCCTGCGCGACTTCATCAAGGTCGATGAAGAAGCGGCCGAGATCTGGGAGATGGCCCGCAAGCTTGAAGGCGTGGTGCGTAACGTCGGTAAGCACGCGGGTGGCGTGGTCATCGCGCCGACAAAGTTGACTGACTTTTCGCCGATCTATTGCGATGAAGAAGGCGACGGCCTGGTCACCCAGTTCGACAAGGATGACGTGGAGGCGGCCGGCCTGGTGAAGTTCGACTTCCTCGGCCTGCGGACCCTGACCATCATCGACTGGGCGCTCAAGACCATCAACCGCGACCGCGCCAAGGTGGGCGAAGAACCGCTGGACATCGCTTTCATCCCGCTGGACGACAAGCCGACCTACACCCTGCTGCAAAAAGCCGAAACCACGGCGGTGTTCCAGCTTGAATCGCGTGGCATGAAAGAGCTGATCAAAAAGCTCAAGCCCGACTGCCTGGAAGACTTGATCGCACTGGTGGCCCTGTTCCGTCCGGGCCCGCTGCAATCGGGCATGGTGGACGACTTTATCAACCGTAAACACGGGCGCGCCGAGCTGGCCTACCCGCACTCGGACTACCAGTACGAAGGCCTCAAGCCGGTATTGGCACCGACCTACGGCATCATCCTGTATCAGGAACAGGTGATGCAGATTGCCCAGGTGATGGCCGGTTACACCCTGGGTGGCGCGGACATGCTGCGTCGAGCCATGGGTAAGAAAAAACCCGAGGAAATGGCCAAGCAGCGCGGTGGTTTCATTGAAGGTTGCGCGACCAACAATATCGACGCCGACCTCGCGGGTAACATCTTCGACCTGGTGGAGAAATTCGCCGGTTACGGCTTCAACAAATCCCACTCCGCCGCCTACGGCCTGGTGTCGTACCAGACTGCCTGGCTGAAAGCCCACTACCCGGCGCCGTTCATGGCTGCGGTACTTTCGGCGGATATGCACAACACCGACAAGGTCGTGACCTTGATCGAGGAAGTGCGCACCATGAAGCTGCGCCTTGATGCGCCGGATGTGAACGCCTCGGAGTTCAAGTTCACGGTAAACGACGAAGGCCGCATCATCTATGGCCTGGGCGCGATCAAAGGCGTCGGTGAAGGCCCGGTGGAAGCCATTACCGAAGCGCGCCAGGACGGTCCGTTCAAGGACCTGTTCGACTTCTGCGCACGGGTGGACCTCAAGCGCATCAACAAACGAACCCTCGATGGCCTGATCCGCAGCGGCGCGCTCGACCGTCTCGGCCCGTATTTCCATGACGAGCCGAAGGCCTACCAGGCCAATATCGACTGTAACCGTGCCGTGCTGCTCGCCGCCATGGAAGAAGCGATCAAGGCGGCCGAACAGACTGCACGTACCCATGACAGCGGCCATGCCGACCTGTTTGGCGGGTTGTTCGTCGAAGACGATGCGGATGTCTACGGTAACCATCGCAAGGCCAAGGAACTGACCCTCAAGGAACGCCTCAAGGGTGAGAAAGATACCCTGGGCTTGTACCTGACCGGCCATCCGATTGACGAATACGAAGGTGAAATCCGTCGCTTCGCCCGTCAGCGCATCATCGACCTGAAACCGGCGCGGGACACCCAGACCGTCGCCGGCATGATCATTGCCCTGCGGGTGATGAAGAACAAGAAGGGCGACAAGATGGGGTTTATCACCCTCGATGACCGCTCGGGCCGCATCGAAGCGTCGCTGTTTGCCGACGCGTTCCACTCCGCCCAGTCGTTGTTGCAGACCGACGCCATGGTGGTCGTCGAAGGGGAGGTCAGCAACGATGACTTCTCCGGCGGCCTGCGCCTGCGGATCAAGCGGGTGATGAGCATGGAAGATGCGCGCACCAATCTGGCCGAGAGCCTGCGCTTGAAGGTGAAAACCGAAGCGCTCAAGGGCGATCAGCTACGCTGGTTGGGCGACCTGCTCAAACGCCACCGTGGCGCGTGCCCGGTGACCATGGAGTACACCGGCAATGACGCCAAGGCCATGTTGCAGTTTGGCGAGACCTGGCGAATCGATCCCGCTGATGGCTTGATTCAAGCTTTGCGTGACCAGTTCGGGCGAGACAACGTCTTCCTCCAATACCGTTGATGGTCAGATATGTCTGACCTCGGCTAAACATTTAATCTCGACCTAAACGCGCCTCTCCCTTAAGGTAGGGCGCGAATAGACAACCGGCTGGCCAGGCATGCCCTGGCCGTCGACCCAAGACGGACGCTTATGAACCCGAATTTTCTTGATTTCGAACAGCCGATCGCTGACCTGCAAGCCAAGATCGAAGAGCTGCGCCTGGTCGGCAATGACAATTCGCTGAATATCGGCGATGAGATCTCCCGCCTGCAAGACAAGAGCAAAACGCTCACCGAAGACATCTTCGGCAAGCTGACCAGCTGGCAGATTGCGCGCCTGGCTCGCCACCCGCGCCGCCCGTACACCCTGGACTACATTCAGCACATCTTCACCGAGTTCGACGAGCTGCATGGCGACCGCCACTTCTCCGACGACGCGGCCATCGTCGGCGGTATCGCTCGCCTGGACGACCAGCCGGTGATGGTGATCGGTCACCAGAAAGGCCGTGAAGTGCGCGAGAAGGTCCGTCGCAACTTTGGCATGCCGCGTCCAGAGGGCTACCGCAAGGCGTGCCGCCTGATGGAAATGGCCGAGCGCTTCAAGATGCCGATCCTGACCTTCATCGACACCCCGGGCGCTTATCCGGGGATCGACGCCGAAGAGCGTAACCAGAGCGAGGCTATCGCCTGGAACCTGCGCGTCATGGCCCGCCTGAAAACCCCGATCATTGCCACCGTGATTGGTGAAGGCGGTTCCGGCGGTGCACTGGCCATCGGCGTCTGCGACCAGTTGAACATGCTGCAATACTCGACCTACGCGGTGATCTCGCCGGAAGGTTGCGCCTCGATCCTATGGAAAACCGCCGAAAAGGCACCGGACGCTGCCGAAGCCATGGGCATCACCGCCGATCGCCTCAAAGGCCTTGGGATCGTGGACAAAGTGATCGCCGAGCCATTGGGCGGCGCTCACCGTGACCCGGCTGCTGCTGCTGCGACCATCCGTGCTGAACTGGGTTCGCAACTGGCGATGCTCAAGAAGCTGGATAACGAAGCGCTGCTGGCTCGTCGTTACGAGCGCCTGATGAGCTACGGTCTCTAAGACCCACGCAATACCCAAATGTGGGAGGGGGCTTGCCCCGATTGCTGAGTGTCAGTCAATGTATCCAGGACTGGCCCACCGCTATCGGGGGCAAGCCCCCTCCCACATTTGCGTTGTGTATGCTTGGTGAGCGTATTCCAGACCAGAGGCGGTAACTTGTCATGAAACCGGCTCTGCCCGCCAAACTCGTGCAAATCCTAGCGCCTTGGCGCAACGCCCCGGCCTGGCACATCGCACTCTCCGGTGGCCTTGATTCCACCGTCCTGCTGCACCTCCTGGCCAACCTGGCGAAAACCGAAACCCTGCCACCCCTCAGCGCTGTCCATGTCCACCATGGCCTGCAGGCTGCCGCCGACGCGTGGCCGGCTCATTGCCAGTCGATCTGTGACAGCCTGGGCGTGCCTTTGCGCGTGATGGGCGTGCAGGTACAACCGGGCGCCAGCCTCGAGCGTGCCGCCCGTGACGCGCGCTACCAGGCATTTACCGAGGTGATCGGGGCGGGGCAGGTGATGCTCACCGGCCAGCATCGTGAAGACCAGGCAGAAACACTGTTGTTCCGCCTGCTGCGTGGGGCTGGGGTGCGCGGGTTGGCAGCGATGCCCGTGCAGCGCCGATTGGCAAGTGGCTACCTGGTAAGGCCATTGTTGCGTGTCTCCAGGGACGAGTTGGAAGCCTACGCACGCCAGTATCAGCTCAAATGGATCGAAGACCCTTCCAACGCAGATTTGCGTTTCTCCCGTAATTACCTGCGTCACCGCGTGCTTCCTGCACTGACGGAACGCTGGCCTCAGGCCTTCTCAAGCCTGGCGCGCACCGCCGAACACCTGAGTGAAGCCCAGGGCCTGCTCGATGAGCTGGCGCAGATGGACCTGCAGGCCGCCGATCAACCTTCCCCTTTTCCCTGGCTGAATTTGCCGTCCTTGGCTCTTGCGCCGCTGCGTGAGCTTTCCGACGTCCGTCAGCGCAACGCCCTGCGTCATTGGCTGACGCCGCTGACGCGCCTGCCCGACAGTGACCACTGGGCAGGCTGGTATTCCCTGCGCGATGCCAGGGGTGACGCACAACCTTTATGGCGCCTGGCCGACGGTGAGTTGCATCGCGGTGGCGAGCGCATCTGGTGGCTGCCCCGCGCAGGATCAGAATTTTCCGACGCATCGCTGAGCTGGTCCGATCCACAAAACCCACTAGAGTTACCCGGCAATGGTCAGTTGACGTTCACGGGCAGCGTGCCCGCAGGCCCGCTGGAGGTCCGCTACCGCCAGGGCGGCGAAATCCTCGACGTACCCGGTCGAGGCCGGCGTGATTTGAAGCGCCTGCTTAACGAAAGTGGCCTGCCGGGTTTCGTCCGTGGCAGATTGCCGCTGCTGTATCGCGGCCAGCAATTGCTGGGTGCACCCAGCCTTGCGGGACTGTGGCCGGCGGCAAGTGATGACTGGCAATTACATTGGATGCCACAGACCTGCGATCAAGGTTTGAGCTGATAGCGCCTTTCCGGTAGACTACGCTCCCTTCTTGATACAACTTCTGTGGATTCGACTGAATCGCAGCAGTTGCCGATTACCAAGCAGTCTTTGCTGGGCGATTCCAAAAAATGTGTAGCGATCAACGTACCGGTGTTTCATTGCTGGTCTGTCACCACGCGGCGGTTTTTTTGAAAGGTGCACTGTGATTAATGCAGGTGATCGGGGGCTTCGGCCTTCCTTCGCTTTCCCCGGCGGCTCGGACCGCTTTAACGCAGACTTCTAGGGTTTTTCATGACGCGCTACATATTCGTCACGGGCGGTGTTGTTTCTTCATTGGGGAAAGGCATTGCCTCCGCTTCATTGGCGGCCATCCTGGAGGCGCGGGGACTTAAGGTCACCATGCTCAAGCTGGACCCCTACATCAACGTTGACCCGGGCACCATGAGCCCGTTCCAGCACGGTGAAGTGTTCGTCACCCACGACGGCGCCGAAACCGACCTGGACCTGGGCCACTACGAGCGGTTCATCCGCACGACCATGACCCAGAACAACAACTTCACCACCGGCCGTGTCTACGAGCACGTGCTGCGCAAGGAGCGCCGTGGTGACTACCTGGGTGCAACCATCCAGGTGATCCCGCACATCACCGACGAAATCAAGCGCCGCATCATCAAGGGTGCCGGCGATGCCGACGTGGCGATGGTCGAGATCGGTGGCACCGTGGGTGACATCGAGTCCCAACCGTTCCTCGAAGCCATCCGCCAGTTGCGTTTCGAAGTCGGCGCCAAGCGCGCGATGCTGATGCACCTGACCCTGGTGCCGTACATCGCCACCGCCGGCGAGACCAAAACCAAGCCTACCCAGCACTCGGTCAAGGAACTGCGTTCCATCGGCCTGCAGCCGGACGTGCTGGTGTGCCGCTCCGATCACCCGATCGACATTTCCTCGCGTCGCAAGATCGCGCAATTCACCAACGTTGAAGAACGTGCGGTGATCGCGCTGGAAGACGCCGACACCATCTACAAGATCCCGGGCATCCTGCACTCCCAAGGCCTGGACGATTTTGTGGTCGAGCGCTTCGGCCTGCAATGCAACGGCGCGGACCTGTCCGAGTGGGAAGCCGTGGTCGACGCCAAGCTCAACCCTGAGCACGAAGTCACCATCGCCATGGTCGGCAAGTACATGGAGCTGCTGGACGCGTACAAGTCGCTGATCGAAGCGATGAGCCACGCGGGTATCAGCAACCGTACCAAGGTCAACCTGCGCTACATCGACTCCGAAGACATCGAGAACCAGGGCACCGCGCTGCTCGAAGGTGTCGACGCGATCCTCGTGCCAGGCGGTTTCGGCCTGCGTGGCGTGGAAGGCAAGATCACCGCGGTTCAGTACGCTCGTGAAAACAAGGTGCCGTACCTGGGGATCTGCCTGGGCATGCAAGTGGCTGTCATCGAATTCGCCCGTAACGTGCTGGGCTGGAAAGACGCCAACTCCACCGAGTTCGACAGTAAGAGCGGTCACCCGGTCGTGGGCCTGATCACCGAGTGGGAAGATGCCACCGGCGCCGTCGAAGTCCGCACCGAAGCCTCCGACCTGGGCGGCACCATGCGCCTTGGCGCGCAGGACTGCCTGCTGGAGCCGGGCTCGCTGGTTCACGACTGCTACGGCAAGGACGTGATTGTCGAGCGTCACCGTCACCGCTACGAAGTGAACAACAACCTGCTGCCGCAGATCAAAGAGGCCGGCCTGAAGATCTCCGGTCGCTCCGGTGACGGCGCGCTGGTTGAAGTGGTCGAGGCGCCGGATCATCCGTGGTTCGTGGCGTGCCAGTTCCACCCTGAGTTCACCTCGACGCCGCGCGACGGTCACCCGTTGTTCAGCGGTTTCGTCAAGGCAGCCCTGACGCAACACCAGAAGAAGGCGTAACCCTGATGGCCCAGAAGATCATTCGCGTAGGCGACATCGAGATTGCCAACGACAAGCCCATGGTGCTGTTCGGTGGCATGAACGTGCTGGAAAGCCGTGACATGGCGATGCAGGTCTGTGAAGAGTACGTCAAGGTCACCGAGAAGCTCGGTATCCCTTACGTATTCAAGGCCAGCTTCGACAAGGCCAACCGTTCGTCCGTGACCTCCTATCGCGGCCCGGGCCTTGAAGAAGGCATGCGGATCTTCCAGGACATCAAGCAAGCCTTCGGCGTGCCGATCATCACCGACGTCCACGAGCCTGAGCAGGCTGCCGTGGTCGCCGAGGTGTGCGACATTATCCAGTTGCCGGCCTTCCTGTCGCGCCAGACCGACCTGGTCGTCGCGATGGCCAGGACCGGCGCTGTGATCAATATCAAGAAAGCCCAGTTCCTCGCACCCCAGGAAATGAAACACATCCTGAACAAGTGCGTGGAAGCGGGTAACGACCAACTGATCCTCTGCGAGCGGGGTTCGAGCTTCGGCTACAACAACCTCGTGGTGGACATGCTTGGTTTCGGCATCATGAAACAGTTCGAATACCCGGTGTTCTTCGACGTGACCCACGCGCTGCAAATGCCCGGTGGTCGCGCCGATTCCGCGGGCGGGCGTCGTGCCCAGGTGCTGGACCTGGCCAAGGCAGGCATCAGCCAGTCCCTGGCTGGCCTGTTCCTGGAAGCCCACCCGGACCCGGACAACGCCAAATGCGACGGCCCATGTGCCCTGCGCCTGGACAAGCTGGAGCCGTTCCTGGCCCAGCTCAAGCAGTTGGACGAACTGGTCAAGAGTTTTCCGACGGTAGAGACCGCGTAAGCGTCGTTTCTCCGGTAGACTTTCCCACGCTTTACGCTCAGGCCTATGGGCCTGAGCCTTGTCGCCTGCAAGCCTGCCCCGTTGTTCCACCCTTGCGGTCGGTCAAAAGATTCCCTTCAGCTGCGTCGTTTTCGTCAACTTTGGAGTGTTTACAACAATGGCAAAAATCGTCGACATCAAAGGTCGTGAAGTTCTCGACTCCCGTGGCAACCCCACCGTCGAAGCCGACGTGCTTCTCGATAACGGCATCATCGGCAGCGCCTGCGCGCCGTCCGGTGCTTCTACCGGTTCGCGCGAAGCGCTGGAACTGCGTGATGGCGACAAGGGCCGTTACCTGGGCAAAGGTGTACTGAAAGCCGTGGCCAACATCAACGGCCCGATCCGTGACCTGTTGCTGGGCAAGGACCCGCTGGACCAGAAAGCCCTGGACCACGCGATGATCAAGCTCGATGGCACCGAAAACAAAGGCAGCCTGGGCGCCAACGCCATCCTCGCCGTGTCCCTGGCCGCCGCCAAGGCCGCCGCACAGGACCAGGACCTGCCGCTGTACGCGCACATTGCCAACCTGAACGGCACCCCGGGCGTCTACTCGATGCCGGTACCGATGATGAACATCATCAACGGTGGCGAGCATGCCGATAACAACGTCGACATCCAGGAATTCATGGTACAGCCGGTCGGCGCCAAGTCTTTCTCCGAAGGCCTGCGCATGGGCACCGAGATTTTCCATCACCTCAAGGCTGTGCTGAAGGCCCGTGGCCTGAGCACTGCGGTGGGTGACGAAGGCGGTTTTGCACCGAACCTGGCGTCCAACGAAGATGCACTGAAAGTGATCTCCGAAGCCGTGGCCAACGCTGGCTACAAGCTGGGCACCGACGTGACCCTGGCCCTGGACTGCGCGGCCAGCGAGTTCTACGAGGACGGTAAGTACAACCTGTCCGGCGAAGGCCAAGTGTTCAACTCCGAAGGTTTCGCCGAATACCTGAAGGGCCTGACCCAGCGCTACCCGATCATCTCGATCGAAGACGGCCTGGACGAGTCCGACTGGGACGGCTGGAAAATCCTCACCGACAAGATCGGCGAGAAAATCCAACTGGTGGGCGACGACCTGTTCGTGACCAACACCAAGATCCTGAAAGAAGGCATCGATAAAAAGATCGCCAACTCGATCCTGATCAAGTTCAACCAGATCGGCACCCTGACCGAAACCCTGGAGGCCATCCAGATGGCCAAGGCTGCGGGCTACACCGCCGTGATCTCGCACCGCTCCGGCGAAACCGAAGATTCGACCATTGCCGACCTGGCCGTGGGCACCTCGGCTGGCCAGATCAAGACCGGTTCCCTGTGCCGTTCCGACCGTGTTTCCAAGTACAACCAATTGCTGCGTATCGAAGAGCAACTGGCTGGCAAGGCCAAGTACAAGGGTCGCGGCGAGTTTCGCGGCTGATCGCTAGTTGATGGTGAAACATGGTAAAAAGTCGGCGGATTGCGTCGGAAAACTCACGACAGTGTGGATTTCGACGCTAATCTGATGGCTATCAAGCACAAGCCTGGTTTTTCCAGGCTTCGTGCTATCGGTTGCTGCAAAAGTTTTGCATGGCGGTCTTTTTTCACTGGATACCCGATATTCGATGCGCAGTCCCAATTGGTTGTTCCTCGTCTTGCTCTTGTTGCTGGCTGGCCTGCAGTACCGCCTATGGGTGGGTAATGGCAGCTTTGCGCAGGTAAAAGACCTGACCCAGCAAATTGCCGACCAGCACGCCGAAAACGAACGCCTGCTGGAGCGCAACCGCGTCCTCGATGCCGAAGTGCTTGAGTTGAAAAAAGGTACGGAGACCGTTGAAGAGCGGGCTCGTCATGAATTGGGCATGGTCAAGGAGGGTGAAACCCTCTACCAGTTGGCCCAATGAGTAGCCGTTTGCCGGCCTTCTGGGCCGTGATTCCTGCCGCGGGCGTCGGTGCCCGTATGGCCGCGGACCGTCCCAAGCAATATCTGCAACTGGGCGGACGCACTATTCTCGAACACAGCCTTGGCTGTTTTCTTGGCCATCCAGACCTTAAAGGGTTGGTGGTCAGTCTTGCTGTCGATGATCCTTACTGGCCCAACCTGCCTTGTGCCAACGACCCACGCATCGTGCGTGCGGACGGCGGCGACGAGCGTTCGGGGTCTGTGCTCAATGCGCTGCTTCAGCTCAATGCCCTGGGCGCCAGTGATGACGATTGGGTGCTGGTCCACGATGCTGCACGGCCGAACCTGAGCCGTGATGATCTGGACAGCTTGCTCGCCGAACTGGCGGACGACCCGGTCGGCGGCCTGTTGGCCGTACCGGCCCGCGATACCCTCAAGCGCGTCGACAAGCGTGGCCGTGTGGTCGAGACCGTCGATCGCAGCCTGATCTGGCAGGCTTATACGCCGCAGATGTTCCGCCTGGGGGCTTTGCATCGTGCCTTGGCCGACAGCCTGGTGGCGGATGCGGTGATTACCGATGAAGCTTCGGCCATGGAGTGGTCCGGCCAGTCGCCACGCCTGATCGAAGGGCGCTCGGACAACATCAAGGTGACCCGGCCGGAAGATCTGGAATGGCTACGGCTGCGGTGGGTCAACCGCAGGTAATCTGCGATACCGTGTCGACCTCATCGGGGGCAAGCCCCCTCCCACATTGAAATACATTCCAAGTGTGGGAGGGGGGCTTGCCCCCGATGAGGCCCGTCCAAACCACCAACAGTCAACTGCTGTACTCCGGCCTTTCAGCCAGCCCCTCCTTCAAGAAATCCACCAACTTCCTGACCTTCGGCGACAAATGCCTCTGCTGTGGATACAGCGCCCACACTGCCGTATTCGGCGGTTGATGCGCCTCCAGCAGCGACACCAGCGCGCCACTGTGCAAATGCTCCAGCACGTAATAGTCCGGCAACTGGCACAACCCGACGCCCTGTAGCGCCGCATCCAGCACCGCTTGCCCGCTGTTGCAGCGCCAATTTCCCTGCACGCGCTGGGAAAACTCCCGGCCGTCCTGGGCCAGTTGCCAGATATCCGAGCTGCCGATGAGACAGTTATGCCGGCTCAATTCCGACAAGCTATGTGGCCGACCATACCGAGCGAGGTAGGACGGCGACGCACACAGGTACATGCGCCTCGGCGCCAGTCGGCTGGCGACCATGCGCGAATCCTGCAGACGCCCCAGGCGGATCGCCAGGTCGAGGCCTTCGTGCACCAGGTCCAACTGGCGGTTGCTCAGCTCGATATCCACCCGCAACTGCGGATACAGTCCCATGAACCGGGTGACCAGCGGCACGATAAAGCGCTCGCCATACGCCACCGCGCAGGTCATGCGCAACATGCCCTTGGGCTCGCTGGTGAGGTCACCTACGGCGCGCAGGGCTTCTTCACGCCCGTCCTGCAGGCGTTGGCAGTGTTGCAGGAACGTCTGGCCTGCTTCGGTCAACGTCACTTTGCGCGTACTGCGATATAGCAAGCGGGTTTGCAGGCGTTCTTCCAGACGCGCCACCTGCCGGCTGATATGGGAAGACGACACCCCCAGCCGTTCCGCAGCCGCTGTGAATTGGCCGCATTCGGCCACCGCGACAAATTCGTCGATACCTTCCCAGCGGTTTTCAAGCACGTGGATTATCCCTGTACAGCAATAAAGTTTTGCTTTTGCCTGGATTATTCATCAGTCAGGCATGTTTTACACTCACGCACTCAGTTTTTTAACCTCCTGGAGAAACCTGGATGATCAAGTCCCGCGCCGCCGTAGCCTTCGAAGCCAAGAAGCCCCTTGAGATCGTCGAAGTGGATGTCGCCATGCCCAAGGCGGGTGAAGTGCTGTTGCGCGTGGTCGCGTCCGGCGTGTGCCATACCGACGCCTATACCCTGTCGGGCGCCGACCCGGAAGGTATCTTCCCGTCGATCCTCGGTCACGAAGGCGGCGCGGTGGTTGAAGCGATCGGCGAAGGCGTGACGTCGGTGGCTGTCGGCGACCATGTGATCCCGCTGTACACCCCGGAATGCGGCAAGTGCAAGTTCTGCCTGTCGGGCAAGACCAACCTGTGCCAGGCCATCCGTTCCACCCAGGGCAAAGGCCTGATGCCGGACGGCACCACGCGTTTCTCCTACAAAGGCCAACCGATTTTCCACTACATGGGCACTTCGACGTTCTCCGAGTACACCGTGCTGCCGGAAATCTCCGTGGCCAGGATTCCTAAAGAGGCGCCGCTGGAAAAAGTCTGCCTGCTCGGGTGCGGCGTCACCACGGGCATCGGCGCGGTAATCAACACCGCCAAGGTCAAGCCAGGCGATACCGTGGCCATCTTCGGCCTCGGCGGTATCGGCCTGTCGGCAGTGATCGGTGCGGTCAAGGCCAAGGCGGGTCGCATCATCGCCATCGATATCAACCCGGCCAAGTTTGAAATCGCCAAGCAACTGGGCGCCACCGACTGCATCAACCCGAAAGATTACGATCGCCCGATCCAGGACGTGATCGTCGACCTCACCGATGGCGGCGTGGACTTCTCCTTCGAATGTATCGGCAACGTGCAACTGATGCGCGCCGCCCTCGAGTGCTGCCACAAAGGCTGGGGCGAGTCGGTGATCATCGGCGTGGCCGGTGCCGGCCAGGAAATCGCCACCCGTCCATTCCAGTTGGTGACCGGTCGCGTCTGGCGCGGTTCGGCCTTCGGTGGCGTGCGTGGTCGCTCCGAACTGCCAAGCTACGTAGAAATGGCCCAGACCGGCGAGATCCCGCTGGACACCTTCATCACCCACACCATGGGCCTGGAAGACATCAACAAAGCGTTTGACCTGATGCATGAAGGCAAGAGCATTCGTACCGTCATCCACTTCTGAGGTCGGCCATGAGTCTGGAAAACCTGTCGTGCCAGAAAAGCTTCGGCGGCTGGCATAAACGCTACAAGCATCATTCCGATGTGCTTGGTTGTGACATGACCTTCGCTGTCTACCTGCCGCCGCAAGCGGAGCAGGGCGGCAAATTGCCCGTGCTGTACTGGCTGTCCGGTCTCACTTGCACCGATGAGAACTTCATGCAGAAGGCGGGCGCGCAGCGCATGGCTGCCGAGCTGGGGTTGATCATCGTGGCGCCGGACACCAGCCCGCGAGGTCCGGGGGTGCCGGACGATCCGGATAACGCCTGGGATTTCGGTCTCGGTGCCGGCTTTTATCTGAATGCCACCCAGGAACCCTGGGCCAAGCACTACCGGATGTATGACTACGTCGTGCAAGAATTGCCGGCGTTGATCGAAGGGCATTTCCCTGCCTCGGATAAACGTGGCATCAGCGGCCACTCCATGGGTGGCCACGGTGCGCTGGTCTGTGCCTTGCGCAACCCCGGGCGCTACCTGTCGGTGTCGGCGTTTTCGCCGATCAACAACCCGATGGATTGCCCGTGGGGCCAGAAAGCGTTCTCCCGCTACTTGGGCGAAGAGCGTTCAAAATGGCGCGAGTGGGACACCTGTGGGCTGATCAGCGAAGCTACGGAAAAGCTGCCACTGCTGGTTGACCAGGGCGACCGCGACGACTTCCTCGCCGTGCAACTCAAGCCCGAAGCCCTGCAGCAGGCAGCCAAGGCGGCCAACCACCCGCTGGAACTGCGCCTGCAACCGGGCTATGACCACAGCTACTTCTTTATCGCCAGCTTCATCGAAGACCATTTGCGACACCATGGCCGTGCTTTGCTCGGTTAATGTGAGGCAAAAGTAGGTAGAATCACGCCCTGAATTAAATCGGGGCGTTTTTTTATGCGTATTGGCCACGGCTACGATGTGCACCGTTTCGCCGAAGGCGATTTCATCACCCTGGGCGGCGTGCGCATTGCGCACCACCATGGTTTGCTGGCTCATTCCGACGGCGACGTCGTGTTGCATGCCTTGAGCGATGCCTTGCTCGGCGCGGCGGCGTTGGGTGATATCGGCAAGCACTTTCCGGACACCGACCCGACGTTCAAGGGCGCGGACAGCCGCGTCTTGCTGCGCCATGTGGTTGGCCTGATCCATGCCAAGGGCTGGAAAGTCGGCAACGTCGACAACACCATCGTGGCCCAGGCGCCGAAGATGGCCCCGCATATCGAGTCGATGCGCGCGCTGATTGCCGCCGACCTGCAAATTGAACTGGATCAAGTCAACGTGAAAGCCACCACCACCGAAAAGCTCGGGTTCACCGGCCGTGAAGAGGGCATTGCCGTGCACTCCGTTGCCTTGTTGCTGCGCGCATGAATGACCTGCAACTGCTGGGCCCTCGGGCCTATGGCGAGGCCTTGGGCAGCGCGGTACTGAAGGCGACGGCCGAAGACTTCCAGGTTGACGAAGTGCTGGACATTCCGCTGACCGGCGAAGGCGAACACCTGTGGTTGTGGGTGGAAAAGCGCGGCCTCAACACCGAGGAAGCCGCGCGGCGTATCGCCAGGGCGGCTGGCGTGCCGTTACGCACCGTCAGCTATGCCGGGCTCAAGGATCGCCAGGCGTTGACTCGCCAATGGTTCAGCGTGCAACTGCCGGGCAAGGCCGACCCGGACATGAGCGCGGCAGAGAACGACACGCTCAAGGTTCTCAAGACCGCTCGCCACAAGCGCAAGCTGCAGCGCGGTGCGCATTCGGCCAATGGGTTCACTTTGCGTCTGACGCAGTTGGCCGGTGATACCGCAGCCATCGATGCGCGGTTGCAACAGATTGCCCAACACGGCATTCCCAACTATTTCGGTGCGCAGCGTTTTGGCCACAACGGCGGCAATGTCGTGGACGCTCGCGAGTGGGCCGCCCGCAAAGCCTTGCCGGAACAGCGCAATGTGCGTTCGCGGTTGTTGTCCACCGCCCGCAGCTTTTTGTTCAACAAAGTGCTGGCGGCACGTGTGGCCGATGGCTCGTGGCAACGGGCCCAGGTCGGCGACCTGCTGGCGTTTACCGATAGCCGCAGTTTTTTTCCGGCTGGCGAAGCGGAATGCAGTGACCCGCGCCTGGCAATCCTGGACCTGCACCCGACCGGGCCGCAGTGGGGCGAGGGCGACTCGCCGGCCAGTGGTGCAACCTTCGAGCTGGAACAGGCGGTTGCCGCTGGTGAAGCCGACCTGCGAGATTGGCTGGTGAATGCCGGCATGAGCCAGGAACGTCGCATTCTTCGACTGCCCATTGGCGGTTTGACGTGGCATTATCCCTCGCTGGACATTCTGCAATTGGAATTCGTCCTGCCGGCCGGATGCTTCGCCACTGTGTTGGTGCGCGAGCTTGTTGATCTGGTGCCGGTGGGGCAGACGGACAACCCATGCGTATTCTGATATCAAACGATGACGGTGCCACCGCACCCGGTCTTGCCGCGCTTTATGCTGCGCTGCAGGATTATGCCGAGTGCGTGGTGGTTGCCCCCGACCAGGACAAGAGTGGCGCCAGCAGTTCGTTGACGCTCGACCGTCCGCTGCACCCGCAAGTCCTGGCCAATGGCTTTATCAGTGTGAACGGCACGCCTACCGACTGCGTCCACCTGGCAATCAACAGTCTGCTGGAGCAGGCGCCGGACCTGGTGGTGTCGGGCATCAACCTGGGTGCAAACCTGGGGGATGATGTGCTGTATTCCGGGACCGTGGCGGCGGCCCTTGAGGGGCGCTTCCTGGGTCGTACTGGGTTCGCCTTTTCGTTTGCCTCGCGGCAACTGGATAACCTGGCAACCGCTGCGCATTTTGCGCGCAAGCTGGTGGAGGCCCATGGCTCTCTGGATCTGCCACCGCGTACGGTGCTCAACGTCAATATTCCCAACCTGCCCCTTGATCATATTCGCGGTATCAAGCTGACGCGCCTGGGCCATCGTGCCCGTGCGGCGGCGCCGTTGAAGGTGGTCGACCCGCGTGGCAAGGAAGGCTATTGGATTGCCGCAGCGGGTGATGCCGAAGATGGCGGTGAAGGCACGGACTTTCATGCGGTGATGCAAGGCTATGTGTCGATTACCCCATTGCAATTTGATCGCACCTTCAGTGATGCCTTCAGTGGTCTCGATGGCTGGCTGGAGGGGCTGCACTGATGGGCCGTGAACAAGACGACTTGCTGCGTCGGGGCATCGGGATGACGTCCCAGCGTACCCGCGAACGCCTGATCCAGCGCCTGTACGAAGAAGGGTTGTCCAACGCCCAAGTGCTGGAAGTGATCCGGCGTACGCCTCGCCATCTGTTTGTCGATGAAGCCCTGGCTCACCGAGCCTACGAAGACACAGCGTTGCCCATCGGCCATAACCAGACCATCTCCCAACCGTACATGGTGGCGCGCATGAGCGAGCTGCTGCTGGCGGCGGGGCCGTTGGACAAGGTGCTGGAAATCGGCACCGGCTCCGGCTACCAGACCGCCGTGCTGGCGCAACTGGTGGAGCGGGTGTTCTCGGTCGAGCGCATCAAGGTGCTGCAAGACCGGGCCAAGGAGCGTCTGGTGGAGTTGAACCTGCGCAACGTGGTATTCCGCTGGGGTGACGGCTGGGAAGGCTGGCCGGCGCTGGCGCCGTACAACGGCATCATCGTGACCGCTGTGGCCACCGATATCCCGCAAGCGTTGCTCGATCAACTTGCCCCAGGCGGACGCCTGGTGATCCCGGTGGGATCCGGCGAAGTGCAACAATTGATGCTCATTATCCGTGAGGACGAAGGCTTTTCCCGACATGTGCTGGGGGCCGTGCGTTTTGTGCCGTTGCTCAATGGGCCACTGGCCTGATCATTTGTTCGCGGGCAGTGAATTCTGTTGGCGGGGATGTGTCTTACGGCGGGGTCCATCGAGTCAACATGATCGGGAGTCGGAATTAAACGCGATGAATGTTTCGTTTCCGTCGTGTGCCGGTAAAACTCCAATGCCCAGTTATACTTGCGTCATATTTCAAGCCTGATACAGGCATTCATGTTCAGCCACCACAAAGGGAGCGGCGGGTGAGTCTCACAGGTCTTGCGCAGCGTATGAGTAAAACAAGCTTTCATCGACTGGTGCTTGGCCTCGTCTTCAGTTCCGTGCTGGTCGGCTGCTCCAGCTCGCCAAGCAGCGGCGCACGGGTGGTTGACCGTAACAATGCCGTCCCGCAAAAGCCGACGGTGACCACCGGGCAATACGTGGTGCGCAAAGGCGACACATTGTTCTCGATTGCCTTCCGGTATGGCTGGGACTACAAGGCGCTCGCAGCCCGTAACAATATTCCCGTGCCCTACACGATACATCCCGGTCAGACGATTCGTTTCGACGGCCGCACCGGTTCTGCGCCTACGACAGTTGTGACAAACACCGGATCTTCGCCGTCGTCCTCCAGCAAAACCACCATCATTACCCGGCCTGCAGGCACCGCTGCGCCCGCTCCTGCAAGCAAGCCGGCACCCGCGCCGCTGCCACCTGCCGGGCCTGCACCGACCGGTTGGGGATGGCCCTCAAACGGAGTGCTGATTGGAAAATTCTCTTCAAACGGTAGTTTGAATAAAGGCATTGATATCGCCGGAGATTTGGGACAGCCTGTTTTAGCTGCGTCTGATGGGACAGTGGTGTACGCCGGGAGTGGTTTACGGGGCTACGGCGAGCTGGTCATCATCAAACACAGCGATACCTACGTCAGTGCTTACGGTCACAACCGCAGGCTGTTGGTTCGGGAGGGGCAGCAGGTCAAAGTCGGACAGACAATTGCCGAAATGGGGTCAACTGGTACAGACCGGGTGAAACTGCACTTTGAGATTCGCCGTCAAGGGAAGCCTGTAGATCCACTGCAATTCCTACCCCGTCGTTGATATGTTGCACAGCCTGTTCCCTCACGTAGAAGGAACAGGCTCCAGCGTTGCCAAGGATAAAGGCGCCGCTTGAGCTTGAGGTCGAACTCACCAAAGGACTATAACAATGGCTCTCAGTAAAGAAGCGCCGGAGTTTGACATCGACGATGAGGTTCTCCTGATGGAGACCGGTATCGCTACGGAATCGATGTCGAATGAGGGACCTGCTGTACCTTCAGTTCGCACCAAATCCAAGAACTCCACCGCGTTAAAGCAACACAAGTACATCGACTACACACGGGCGCTCGATGCGACCCAGCTGTATCTCAATGAAATCGGCTTTTCCCCTCTGCTGACCCCCGAAGAAGAAGTCCATTTTGCGCGTTTGTCGCAAAAGGGCGATCCGGCTGGGCGCAAGCGCATGATTGAAAGCAACCTGCGCCTGGTGGTGAAAATCGCCCGACGCTATGTCAATCGCGGGCTGTCCCTGTTGGACCTGATCGAGGAAGGCAACCTGGGCCTGATCCGGGCGGTGGAGAAGTTCGACCCTGAGCGGGGTTTCCGCTTTTCGACCTATGCCACCTGGTGGATTCGCCAGACCATCGAACGGGCGATCATGAATCAGACCCGCACGATCCGGTTGCCGATCCATGTGGTCAAGGAGCTCAACGTCTACCTGCGGGCAGCGCGTGAGCTTACTCAAAAACTCGATCATGAACCTTCGCCCGAAGAAATCGCCAACCTGCTGGAAAAACCGGTAGGGGAGGTGAAGCGCATGCTGGGCCTCAACGAGCGTGTGTCTTCGGTCGACGTCTCGCTGGGTCCGGATTCGGATAAAACCCTGCTGGACACCCTGACCGATGATCGTCCTACGGATCCTTGCGAGCTGTTGCAGGACGATGATCTGTCCCAAAGCATTGACCAGTGGTTGTCGGAGCTCACGGACAAACAGCGCGAGGTGGTGATTCGCCGCTTCGGCCTGCGTGGCCATGAGAGCAGCACCCTGGAAGACGTAGGCCTGGAGATCGGCCTGACCCGTGAGCGGGTACGGCAGATCCAGGTAGAAGGGCTCAAGCGCTTGCGCGAGATCCTGGAGAAGAATGGCTTGTCGAGTGAGTCGTTGTTTCAGTAACGACCCAGCTTTAACGCTTGAATGTGGGAGGGGGCTTGCCCCCGATAGCGGTGACTCAGTCAAATCTTTATTGACTGACACACCGCAATCGGGGGCAAGCTGAACTGGTCAAGTAATCTTGGACACCGATTAAGGTTCATGCCGCCAACCTTTCCTTCGCGACCGGCGACCGGTAGTCGTTGTAGCTGTGAGGCCTGCTGATGTTGTAGCGCGAGACATAGCGCTGCACATCTGCCCGGGCCTCATGCTCCAGTTTGTAGCCCGTTTCAGGAACCCACTCGGATTTCAAACTACCAAAGAAACGCTCCATCGGGGCGTTGTCCCAGCACTCGCCTTTACGGCTCATACTTTGCCTAAACCCATGCTTCACAAGCGCGTTTCGGAATTTATGGCTGGTGTACTGGCAACCTTGGTCAGAGTGAAACAACACATCCTCGGGATGGCCGCGTAGCTCAACTGCCATGCGTAGTGCCTCGCAGGTCAGGTTGGCATCCGAAATCATCGAGAACGACCAGCCTACGATCCTGCGAGCGTACAGATCCAGAACGGCGGCGAAGTACATCCAACGCTTGCCGACCTTGATGTACGTTACGTCGCCACACCACACCTGATTAACCGCCGTCACATCAAATTTCCGCTTGAGCACATGCGGCGCCACCAAGGCCTCCACGCCCGGCGACTTGTACTTATGGCGCCTGCGCTGACGACTAGCGATGCCAGCCTCGCGCATCAAATTGCGAGCCATGTAACGTCCGACACGATGTCCTTTGGCTTGCAGCTCCTTGGACAAGGTACGTGCGCCCGCCGACTCTCTCGACGCCTTGTGGTGCCTGACCAGCGCGGCTTTGAGCTTTTCCCGCTCAGGATTTGCTCTGCCCTGGCGCTGGCGCCAGGCATAGAAGCTGCTGCGGTTAACCCCGAACGCCCGGCAACACCTTTTAACGCCGTACTGCTCGTCCAGCTCATCGATCAGCGTGAATGATCTTTGGCGTCCAAAAGCAGGAGAGCACTGGCCTTTTTTAAGATTTCAATGTCCAGGTCTTTCTCCCTGAGCAGGGCTTTGAGTCTCTGGATCTCTCGTTGATCAGCGGTAATTGCCTTGGCTCCCACCGGAGTCGAGCCCAAGCGTTCTTTTTGCACTTGATCGACCCAACGGCGCAGAGCAGTAGGACCAATATCCAGGCTGGCACAGACCTCGGTAACCGGCTGACCTTCATCCAGCACCATGCTGGCAGCCTTGAGCTTGAACTCACTCGAATAAGATTTACGCATATCCAAACACCTCAGATTTGGGCGCTATCATAGCGCCCGATTGAAGTGTCCAAAATCATTAGGCCAGTTCAAGCCCCCTCCCACATTGGTTTTATGCAGAGTCTTATAGGGGGCATAGGGTCAAATCCCAGGCATAAAAAAACCCCGCTTTTAAGGGCGGGGTCTTTTTGACTGAGTCAGTACAAGTTAGATAACTTGAACTTCTTCAGCTTGCATGCCTTTCTGACCGCGGGTAGCGATGAAAGAAACCTGTTGGCCTTCTTTCAGGCTTTTGAAGCCGTCGGATTGGATAGCTTTGAAGTGAACGAACAGGTCGTCACCGGATTGTGGAGTGATGAAGCCGAAGCCTTTTTCATCGTTGAACCACTTAACGGTACCAGTTTGGCGATTAGACATGGTGTATCTCCTTGGACAAAGTTAACTGCGACTCAGGAAAAGCCCTGGCCGAGACTGAGTGCAAAGAGCAGGAAAAATTCTTGGAGATGGTTGGATCGAAATTCAACATATCGTGTAGAGATTCTCAGTGACACAAGCAGCACAGTGGCGCCACCTTAACCCTTTTTCCGGAACGTGCCAATGGTATTTCCGAAGGTTTCTCCATTTTCGTGACTGGCGGTGGTATTTCCGGTCACCCTGCACGTCAATGCGGGTCCCGGCCCCGCTGGCTGCGGCTGATAGCAGCAGGCGCGTTCATCAAGAAAAGCCGCGTGGCCTTTGAACCCCAACGCCGGCCCCGGTAAGATGCCCCACAGAATTTTTCCACCTCGCTATTCAGGACACCCGCCATGAGCATCAAATCGGACAAGTGGATTCGCCGCATGGCGCAAGAGCACGGCATGATCGAACCGTTCGTCGAGCGCCAGATCCGTGGCCAAGGCGATGCCCCGGTGATTTCCTATGGTGTTTCCAGCTACGGCTACGATGTGCGCTGCGCCGATGAGTTCAAGGTGTTCACCAATATCAACTCGGCGATCGTCGATCCGAAGAACTTCGACGAAAAGAGCTTCGTCGACATCAAGAGCGACGTGTGCATCATCCCGCCCAACTCCTTCGCCCTGGCGCGCACCGTGGAGTTCTTCCGTATCCCGCGTGACGTGCTGACTATTTGCCTGGGTAAAAGCACCTACGCGCGTTGTGGCATCATCGTCAACGTGACGCCGCTTGAGCCGGAGTGGGAAGGCCACGTAACCCTCGAGTTCTCTAACACCACCACCTTGCCGGCGAAGATCTACGCCAACGAAGGTGTGGCGCAGATGCTGTTCCTGCAGTCCGACGAGGCCTGTGAAGTGTCCTACAAAGACCGTGCCGGCAAGTACCAGGGCCAGCGCGGAGTCACTCTCCCACGCGCTTGATCGAAAGGTCTTACACGCTAAGGGAATTAGTCTGCAGAAAGTGACTCTATCTAGGTGTACTGCCTCGGCGCGTGTAAAACGTGCCGGGCCACGCTTGAGGAGTACCTTATGAAGCTCGACCCGCGAATCAGCGCAGAACTTGCCCGGCTTGAACCCAACCAGATTGGCGTTCTGGCCTGGTCCCTGATGGCCGACCCCGCATACGGGGGCGGCATCCCCGGCCAACCCGAGCCGGACTACCCACAACCCACCGAACCCGGTGAGCCGACCCTGCCGGACGAGCCACCACCCGCACCTGTCGCCTGATACCTAGCGCACCGGCCACACCTCCTGATCACCGACCACATAGAGTCGGTGGTCATCGGCCTGTTCCACCGCAAAGCCACCGGTAAACGCACCGAACGCCGGCAACAAGCTGACCCGCGTCCCGATCTGAAAGCAGGGCAACCTTAGGCTTTGCCGGCCCTTGCCGCGCAAGCGGTACACCGGGTGTACATGCCCCGCCAGCACGTGGTGGCTGGGGTGGGCGGCAGGTTCATGCTGCAAGGCAAAGGGGCCCATCAGCAGTGGTTCCTCAACCACTTCAATCCTCAGGTCCAGCGGTGGGTCACCGGCGCGTTTATCGTGATTGCCGCGCACCAGCGTCAGGGCCAGCGCGGGATGGCGCTCGCGCCAGGCCCGCAAGGCGCCCAGGGTGCCGCTGGCGTGAGAGCCGGGACCATGCAGGAAGTCGCCAAGAAAGATCACCTGCGCGCACCCATGCGACGCGAGCAGCCGGTCCAGCCGCTCCAGATTGGCAGTGGTGGTTCCTTGCGGCACCGGCTGCCCCAGGCTGCGGTACGCCGAGGCCTTGCCAAAGTGCGCATCGGCAATCAACAGGCACCCGCGTGCAGGCCAGTAGATCGCTTTGTCTGCCAGCAACCACAATTGCTCACCCTCGAGCGTTATCGAACAGACCATCAGCGCTTCCCGTTATCCGCGACTTTTTCCAGGTCCTTGACCATCCTTGCAATACGCTCCGAGAGTTTTTCCGAACTCATGCTTTCGCGCATCCGCTCGACCAGCAGCGGAAAGGCCAGGGGAGTCGGCCGTTCGATCCGGTGCAGGTCCAGCTTCAACGCCGACAGATGACGCAACGTCACTTCCAGCCGACGAATATCCAACTCATCGCGCAGGACTTCTTCCCCAGCCTGAGCCAGCAACAGGTTCTGCGGGTCGTACTGTTTGAACACCTCGAAGAACAGACCGCTGGACGCCTGCACCTGCCGCGTACTTTTCGGCGCACCGGGGTAGCCGGCGAACACCAGCCCGGCGATGCGTGCGATCTCGCGAAAGCGGCGCAGCGCCAGCTCCCCGGCATTCAGGCTGGCGGCCACGTCTTCCAGCAGGTTCTCAGGACTCAGCAGCGCGTCATTCAACAACACCGGCCAATCCACAGGCGTGGCGCTCAGCAACTCCAGCCCGTAGTCATTCACGGCAATCGAAAACGTCACCGCCTGTCCCTGGCTCACACGCCACGCCAACAGACACGCCAGCCCCAGGTGCACCTGGCGCCCGGCGAACGGATAAAGAAACAGGTGCCAGCCTTCCCGCGATTTCAGCGCTTCGGCCAGCAGATGCTCGCGTGTGGGCAGGCCCGACCAACGCAACTGCGTCTGTAACAACGGTTGCACCGCTTGCATTTCCGGCCCCTTGAAATACCCGTGCGCCGCCGCATCAAAGCGCTCCACCACCGCCAGGGCCAGCTCGTTGGAAAGTGGCATGCGCCCGCCATTCCAGCGCGGCACGGCGGCTTTTTTGGCGGTGCTGCGGCGCACGTAGGCGGTCATGTTTTCCACGCGCACCAGCTCCAGCAGACGCCCGGCGAACAGGAAACCATCCCCGGGCTTGAGCCGCGCAATAAAACCTTCTTCGACACTGCCCAGGTTCTTGCCGCCCCCGCCCTTGCTCCAGTATTTCAAATGGATGCTCGCGTCACTGACGATGGTGCCCACGCTCATGCGGTGACGGCGCGCCAGACGGGCATCGGGGACACGCCAGACGCCCTGTTCGTCCGGCTCCACGCGACGGTAATCCGGATAGGCCGTCAGCGACAGGCCGCCATGGCGCACAAACCCCAGGGCCCATGCCCAGTCTGCGTCCGTGAGGTCACGGTACGCCCAGGCCCCGCGCACTTCCGCCAGCAGCGCATCTGGCGTGAAGCCACCGCCCAGCGCCATGCTCACCAAATGTTGTACGAGTACATCCAACGGTTTGTGCGGCGATTCCCGCGCTTCGATACGCCGCTGGGCAATCGCATCCTGGGCCGCCGCCGCTTCCACCAGTTCCAGGCTGTGGGTCGGCACCAGCGTCACCCGCGAGGGCCGCCCCGGCGCGTGCCCCGAGCGCCCGGCGCGTTGCATCAGGCGTGCGACGCCTTTGGCCGAGCCGATCTGCAGCACCCGTTCCACCGGCAGGAAGTCCACCCCCAGGTCCAGGCTGGAGGTGCACACCACGGCCTTGAGCTGGCCATCCTTCAACGCCCGTTCCACCCAGTCGCGGGTTTCCCGAGACAGCGAGCCATGGTGCAAGGCAATCACCCCAGCCCAGTCGGGCCGGGCGTCCAGTAACGCCTGGTACCAGATTTCCGACTGGGCCCGGGTATTGGTAAACACCAGGCAACTGCTGCTGCTTTCGACCTCGGCCACTACCTGGGGCAACATCTTCAAGCCGATATGCCCGGCCCAGGGAAAGCGCTCGGCGACCGGCGGCAGCAAGGTGTCGACCTTTAACTCTTTGGCCGTTTGCCCCTGTACATTGATCCCGTCGCCTTGCGGGACTAACACCTCCAAGGCATGGGATTGGTTACCCAAGGTCGCCGAAATGCCCCACACCATCAGTTCCGGATGCCAGCGCCGCAGCCGCGCCAGTGCCAATTGCAACTGCACGCCGCGCTTGTTGCCGATCAATTCATGCCATTCATCCACGATCACCATGCGCAGGTGCGCCAGGCTCACCTGGCTGTCGGCGCGGGCCAGCATCAGGGTCAGGCTTTCCGGGGTGGTCACCAGCGCGGTCGGCTGGCGACGGGTCTGGCGAGCGCGCTCGCTGCTGCTGGTGTCGCCGGTGCGCAGGCCGATGCTCCAGGGAATCTGCAAGGCTGCAAGCGGTGCTTCGAGGGCGCGGGCGGTGTCGGCCGCCAGGGCACGCATGGGCGTGATCCACAGCACCGTCAGCGGTTCAGCGGGTGGTTTACGTTTACCCACAACAGGCGGGCGAGTGATGGCAAAGCGATTGAGCGCCGCAAACCACAGCGCGTAGGTCTTGCCGGCGCCGGTGCTGGCATGCAGCAACCCCGACTGGCCGCCCTTGACCGCCGCCCACACCTCTTTCTGAAAAGCGAACGGCTTCCAGCCTTTGGCGGCAAACCACTGTTTGGCGAA
Source organism: Pseudomonas extremorientalis (assembly GCF_024584605.1). NCBI lineage: Bacteria > Pseudomonadati > Pseudomonadota > Gammaproteobacteria > Pseudomonadales > Pseudomonadaceae > Pseudomonas > Pseudomonas extremorientalis. Next base: position 1,543,397 of record NZ_CP089519.1, read on the forward strand.
GTCGATGGGTTTTGCCATGGGGCGGCGGAACTCTGGAAGGTCTATTTCACAGACCTTCCAGAGCGCGCAAAGGTTTACTTCAAATTGCCACTCAGGAACTGCTGCAAACGCTCGCTCTTCGGATTGCCCAGCACGTCCTCCGGCGCGCCTTGCTCTTCCACCAGGCCCTTGTGCAGGAACAGCACCTGGCTCGACACCTTGCGCGCAAAGCTCATCTCGTGGGTCACCATGATCATGGTGCGACCTTCCTCGGCCAGGCCCTGGATCACCTTCAACACTTCGCCCACCAGCTCCGGGTCGAGGGCCGAGGTGGGCTCGTCGAACAGCATCACCTCCGGCTCCATCGCCAGGGCGCGGGCGATGGCGACGCGTTGCTGCTGGCCGCCGGACAGGAACGCCGGGTATTGATCGGCCACGCGTGCCGGCAGGCCGACCTTGTCGAGGTAGCGACGGGCACGGTCTTCGGCGTCCTTCTTGCTGCAACCCAGCACCCGGCGCGGAGCCATGGTGATGTTTTCCAGCACGCTCATGTGGCTCCACAGGTTGAAGTGCTGGAACACCATGGCCAGGCGCGTACGCAGGCGCTGCAATTCGGCGTCATCGGCCACGCGCATGCCGTGGCGGTCGCTGACCATGCGGATCGGCTGGCCGTCGAGGGTCATCGCGCCGTCGTTGGGGGTTTCCAGGAAGTTGATGCAGCGCAAAAAAGTGCTCTTGCCCGAGCCACTGGCGCCGATCAGGCTGATCACGTCACCGGTCCTGGCCTTGAGCGACACACCTTTGAGCACCTCATTGTCGCCATAGCTTTTATGCAGGCCTTCAACGGTCAATTTGTACATGGGGCGTGCATCCTCAAGGCGAAAGTAGGTAGCCGCTGCGGTAGGCCTCTAAGCCTGCGACATGGCCGATGACCATCCCGGCAGTGGCCATGCGGCGCAGCGAACGGGCGTAAAGCAGGCCGGCCTTCTGGCAGTGCACGGGCGTTACGCGGTCGGTAATGGGGTCGATGATTTCGGCGATCAGTTGCCCGGCTTCCAGGTATTCACCGGGCAGGGCGCTGAACACCAGCAGGCCGCCCACCGGCGTCGCCACTGGTTCAACGCCGGCCAGTGGCGTGGCGGGGTAGGGCAGGTCCGGCAGCGGTGCGACATCGCCAGCAATGGCACCGAAGTGAATCAGGTAATCGATGATCGCCTGGCAGTCGAGCGCCGCCAGGCCATGGTTGACGTCGCCTTGCCCGCGCAGCTCGACGGTCACCGAAAAGCTGCCCATGGGGATCGGGAAGCGCTCGCCGAAGCGTTGCTGTAACTGCCACCACACCAGGGTGAAGCACTCGTCGAAGGATTGCCCGCCGGAGTCGGTGGCGAGCAGATTCGCCTCCGAGCCGATATAGCGCGCCAAGGGTTCCACCTGCGGCCAGGCCTCGGGCGTGGTGTACAGGTGCGCCACGGCTTCGAAGTCGCAATGCAGGTCCAGCACCATATCGGCGTCGCAGGCCAGGCGTTGCAGTACCAGGCGCTGGGACTGCAGTTGGGTGTCGGCGCTTTGCTCTGCGAGGGCGGTGGACAGCGCGCTGCGGATCCGTTCGACGTTGTGCCGGGGATCATCCCCGAGTAACTCCTCGACCTGGTCACCCACCGCTTCACCGAGGTCGACAAACCGGCGATTGAAGTTCTGCCCGCTTTCCAGTTCGTAGCGGCCCAGCGGGATGTCCATCAACACCTGTTCCAGGCCGACCGGGTTGGCGATGGGCACCAGCACGATTTCACTGCGCAGGCGACCGGCGGCGGCCAATTTCGCCAACTGCACCTTGAGGTGCCAGGCCACCAGCATGCCCGGCAGTTCATCGGCATGCAGCGATGACTGGATGTAAATCTTGCCCTCGGCCTGCTCCGGGCCGAAGTGAAAACTGTGAATCTGCCGCGCCGTGCCGGGCACGGGCGCGATCAACTCATGAATCTGATGCCGCATGAACGCTCCTTAATGGCTCGGCCCGAGAAAGGCCAGCCAACGGCGCTCCGCCAGACGAAACAGACCGACCAGGGCAAAGGTCACGGTCAGGTAGATCAGCGCAGCGATACCGAATGATTGAAAGGTCATGAAGGTGGCCGAGTTGGCATCCCGCGCCACTTTGAGGATGTCTGGAATCGTTGCGGTGAAGGCCACCGTGGTCGAGTGCAGCATCAAAATCACTTCATTACTGTAGTAGGGCAGCGAGCGACGCAACGCCGACGGCATGATCACGTAGGCATAGAGCTTCCAGCCGCTGAGGCCGTAGGCTTTGGCCGCCTCGACTTCGCCATGGGCCATGCTGCGGATCGCCCCGGCGAAAATCTCCGTGGTGTAGGCGCAGGTGTTGAGGGCGAAGGCCAGGATGGTGCAGTTCATCGCGTCGCGAAAGAACGCATCCAGCAACGGTTGTTCGCGCACGGCGGCGAGGCTGTAGATGCCGGTGTAGCAGATCAGCAACTGGATATAGAGCGGCGTGCCCCGGAACAGGTAGGTATAGAACTGCACCGGCCAGCGAATCAGGCGCTTGCGCGACACGCGGGCAATGGACAGCGGGATTGACACCAGGAAGCCGATGACCAGGGCGGCGCTGAGCAACCACATCGTCATGGCCAGGCCGGTGATGTGCTGGCCGTCGCTATAAAGGAAAGGGCGCCAGTATTCCTGCAAGAGTTCGATCATCGCACGGCCTCCCGGGCGCCAGCGGAGTAGCGACGTTCAAGGCGGCGCAAGACGAAGTTGGACGCGCTGGTGATCAACAGGTAGATCAACGCGGCGAGGACCAGGAAGTAGAACAGTTGGTAGGTGCTCTTGCCGGCATCCTGGGCGGCCTTGACCAGGTCGGCCAGGCCGATGATCGACACCAGGGCCGTGGCCTTGAGCATCACCATCCAGTTATTGCCGATACCCGGCAGGGCAAAGCGCATCATTTGCGGGAAGGTCACGTAGCGAAACCGCTGCCCGCGCTTGAGCCCATAGGCGGTAGCGGCTTCCAGCTGGCCACGGGGCACCGCGAGGATCGCGCCGCGAAAAGTCTCGGTGAAATACGCCCCGTAGATAAAGCCCAGGGTGATCACCCCGGCGCTGAACGGGTCGATCTCGATGTATTCCCATTCCATGAAGTCGGTCAGGCCGGTAAGCCAGGTTTGCAGGCTGTAGAAAATCAGCAGCATCAGCACCAGGTCGGGCACGCCGCGAATCAGGGTGGTGTAGAGCTGGGCGGGGATGCGCAGGAAGGGCAGGCTGGAAAGTTTGGCGCTGGCGCCGAGCAGGCCCAGCACCACGCTGACGGCCAGGGACAGCACCGACAACTTGATGGTCATCCAGGTGCCTTGCAGCAACAGCGGGCCGAAACCCTTCAGGCTGAGCGCGCTCAACCCGAGGGTTTGCAACAGTTCTTCGAACATAAATCAGGACCTATGGCGATAAAAAAGCGCCCCTCCCAGGGAAGGGCGCTCCAGGCATTATTTGCCGCTGTACAGGTTCAGATCGCCAAAGTGTTTCTTCTGGATGGTGGCGTAGGTGCCATCATCGTGTAACGCTTTGATACCTTTATCCAAAAGCGCCTTCAGTTCAGTGTTACCTTTTTTGATACCGATGGCGGTTTTCGACGGCAGCAAAGGGTCGTCGATGGCCGCGCTGACTTCGTAACCGGCACCGGCCGGCGACTTCAGAAAGCCCAGTTCGGCTTGCAGCATGTCCTGCACGGAGGCGTCAAGACGGCCGGAGGTCAGGTCGGCGTACACCTGGTCCTGGTTGGCGTAGGCCTTGGTGGTCACACCGGCTTTATCCAGCACGGCCTTGGCGTAGGCTTCCTGGATGGTGCCCTGCTCGTAGCCTACGGACTTGCCCTTGAGAGACTCAGGTGTCGAGTAGCCCGCGCCTTTCTTGAACACCAGCGAGGTCGGGCCAGAGAACAGTTCGCTGGAGAAGTCGATGGCCTTTTCACGCACCGGGGTCACGGTCATGGACGAAATCACGCCGTCGAACTTGTTGGCTTTCAGGCCTGGAATCATGCCGTCGAAATCGCTTTCGACCCACTTGCACTTCACTTTCAGCTCGGCGCAGATCGCATTGCCCAGGTCGATATCGAAGCCCACCAGGCTGCCGTCCGCTGCCTTGGATTCGAATGGCGCGTAGGACGGATCGACACCAAAACGCAGTTCCTTGTATTCCTTGGCCAAGGCGGAACCTGCGGCCATGCACAGAGCCAGTGCAGAAAGGGTCAGCAATGCTTTTTTCATTATGTAATCCCTGGAAACCAAGATAAGCGCTTGTGGCGCGTTTAGGACTGTTACTGAACGGTGTCAGACGGATCACAAGTAGCAATTTCTGCACCATAGTTCCGAATGAGCGTTTTAAAAGGTGGGACAAGGGAGATCTGAGTGTAGGAAATGCCCGAAAATGGGCGCAGAAAAATGAGCGCACCATTTCGAGTCATAAAGAAATTCAGATGTTGGAGGGGGCTTGCCCACTCCCACCTGTTGATCGGTGTCAGGTCAGCAGGTCTTGCAGGGTGGCAAGGCTGTCGGCCTCATCCACCGCCTTATCCTGCCGCCAGCGCAACATCCGCGGAAACCGCACCGCAATCCCGCTCTTGTGCCGCTTGGACAAGGCAATGCCCTCGAACCCCAGCTCAAACACCATACTGGGCGTGACACTGCTCACCGGGCCGAATTTCTCTACGGTGGTTTTGCGCACAATCGCGTCGACCTTGCGCATTTCTTCATCGGTCAGCCCGGAGTAGGCCTTGGCAAAGGGCACCAGCGTGCGTTCGCTGCCGGGCGGGCCGTCCCACACCGCGAAGGTGTAGTCGCTGTAGAGGCTGGCGCGCCGGCCGTGGCCGCGCTGGGCGTAGATCAACACCGCGTCGACGCTGAACGGGTCGACCTTCCACTTCCACCACACGCCCATGTCCTTGGTGCGGCCGACGCCGTACAGGCCATCGCGGGCCTTGAGCATCATGCCTTCCACGCCCAGGCTGCGCGAAGCTTCGCGTTGTTCGGCCAGCGCTTGCCAGGTGGTTGCGGTCAGCAACGGTGAGGCGAGCAATACCGGTTGGTTGCACTGGGTGACCACCTGCTCAAGCTGGGCGCGGCGTTCGGCCTGGGTATGGTTGCGCCAGTCGTCGCCCTGATGTTCCAGCAGGTCATAGGCCAGGACCGCCACCGGCGCATCCTCCAGCACTTTCTTGCTCAAAGTCTTGCGGCCGATCCGTTGTTGCAGCAGGGCGAAGGGTTGCACTGCGTCCTTCCACACCACGATCTCACCGTCGATCACCGTGCCGTCCGGTAACCCACTCACCAGGCTGTGAAGTTCGGGAAAACGTTCGGTGACCAGCTCTTCGCCACGGGACCAGACCCACAGGCGCCCGTCGCGCTTGACCAATTGTGCGCGGATGCCATCCCATTTCCATTCCACCTGCCAGTCGGTGGGGGCACCGAGCAGCGCGTCGAATTGCTCCACCGGTTGCGCCAAGCCATGAGCCAGGAAAAACGGATAAGGCTGGCCGCCCCGTTGTGCATGCTCGTCGGACGATTCGGCAGCGATCAGCTTGAGGTAGCCCTCAGCGGTCGGACGATTGGACAGGTCGGTGTAGCCCACCAACCGCTGCGCCACACGCTTGCTGTCGAGATCGGCCATGGCGGCGAGGGCACGGGTAACCAGCAACTTGGACACGCCGACGCGAAAGCTGCCGGTGATCAATTTGATGCACACCATCAAGCTGGGTTGATCCAGTTGCGCCCACAACGCCGGTAGGCGCTCAGCCAATTCCAGGGGAGGCAAGCCGCGCAATGGCAGGAGTTTTTCCTCCAGCCATACGGCCAGGCCGTCCTCCGAGGTGTAGGTAGATTCCGGCAGCAGCAGGGAAATGGTCTCCGCCAGGTCACCCACTGACTGGTAGCTTTCCTCGAACAGCCACGGCTCGATGCCGGACGCTTCTGTGGCCATGTCCCGCAGCAGGCGCGTCGGCACCAGTTGCCGTGGCCGTCCGCCGGACAGGAAATACACGGCCCAGGCGGCATCTTCTGGCGCGGCATCCCGGAAGTAGGCTTGCAACGCAGCCAGCTTGGCGTTGCTGGAAGTGGTGGCGTCGAGATTCGCGTACAGCTCGGCAAAGGCCTTCATGCGCCGGCCTCTTCTTCGTCATCGCCGTATTCGGTGGTGAAGCCCTGGGCATCCAGGCCTTTTTCCCGCAGATGGCGCACCAATACGCCGACAGAACCGTGGGTGACCATCACCCGCTCGGCGCCGGTCTGCTCGATGGCCCACAACAGGCCGGGCCAATCGGCGTGGTCCGAGAGCACAAAGCCCCGGTCTACCCCGCGCCGGCGGCGGGTGCCGCGCAGGCGCATCCAGCCACTGGCGAAGGCGTCGCTGTAGTCGCCGAAGCGCTTGATCCAACTGCTGCCGCCGGCGGAGGGCGGGGCGATGATCAAGGCTTGGTGCAGCAATGGGTCGGTCTTGTTGAAGTCGCCGGCGTAGAGGGTTTCAGGGATATGGATGCCGGCCTCGCGGTACACCCGGTTCAACGGTTCGACCGCGCCGTGGCTGAGGATGGGCCCGATGCTGGCGTCAATGCCATGCAGGATACGCTGGGCCTTGCCGAATGAATAACAGAACAACACGCTGGCCTTGCCGGCGGCGATGTTGGCCTGCCACCAGTCGTTGATCCCGGCGAAGATCTGCGCCTGGGGCTGCCAGCGGTAGATCGGCAGGCCGAAGGTGGATTCAGTGATAAAGGTGTGGCAGCGCACCGGCTCGAACGGCGCGCAAGTGCCGTCGGGCTCGACCTTGTAGTCGCCGGACGCGACCCAGACTTCGCCCTGGTATTCCAGGCGCACCTGAGCCGAGCCGAGCACATGCCCGGCCGGGTGGAAACTCAAGGTGACGCCGTGGTGCACCAGTGGCTCACCGTAGGCCAGGGTCTGCAGGTTGATGTCCTGGCCCAGCCTGGAGCGCAGGATGCCTTCGCCGGGGGCCGCCGCCAGATAGTGCTGGTTGCCGGTGCGGGCGTGGTCGCCATGGGCGTGGGTGATGACCGAGCGTTCCACCGGGCGCCAGGGGTCGATATAGAAATCTCCGGCGGGGCAGTAGAGGCCTTCGGGGCGGGCGATGACAAGGTCCATGGGGTGACCGGGGGAGGTGGGCTTGTTACTTATGAGGCGGGTGTGGGCTGGGAAGTTCTATCTGAATGCATGCAGTCCAAATGTGAGAGGGGGCAAGCCCCCTCTCACATTAGATCCAGGTTTTTCAGGAAAGCCGGGTTACTTGCCGGGTGTCAGGGTCAACCTGGCCTTCCCGTACACCTTCTCGAAGTTCTGCGGCTGCATCGGGAAGCTCAGGTATTGCGCCTTGAGCGACGGGTCGATGCCATTGGCATAGTTCGGGCTGGCCGGGTTGCCGGACTGGCCGATGCCACCCTGGCCCATCATCGGTTCCACCTGGCCGAAATCGACGATCAGGCGCAGCGCGGGCACCTGGGTGGTGGCGAAGTCCTGTCCCCAGTTGTAGGGCGCCGGGTTCAAGGTATTGTGATCGCCACCGGAGGCCAGTGGGCCACGAATCACCTGGCCATTGGCGTTTTTCCAGGTGGTGGTGTGCAGCTTGCCCCACTGCCAGGCCTTGTGGTCGGCGCCCAGCTGACTGTCGCCGGCGCTGATCGCGGCGGCCAGGCTGCGGGCGAGAATCGCCGGTTTGTCTTCTTTCTGCGGCGTACGCACGTCATCCCAGAACGGGCTGTCTTCGCGGCCCAGCAAATGATCGGCCTGGGCGGCATAGGACAGGCTGGCGTTGCTGACAAAGGCTTTCCAGCTGGCGCTGTTTTCCGGACCCAGCTCGTCGAGGAAGATCTGTTTGGTGCTTTCCTGCAGGAACAGTTCATAGAGCGCAGCGTCGGCGGAGGTCGACACCAGGCGACCGTCGAAGGCCATCAGGCGACCCAGCGCTTCACGCGCCTTGGCCTGTTCCGCCGCCGGCAGTGCGTCAATCGCCTGTTTCAGCGGCTGGGCCATGCCCGGCGCCTGGAACATGCTCTTGAGTTTGGCGGCGAAGGTGGTGGTCTGATCGTACTGCATGGCGATCAGGCTGCGGCTGTCATGCTTGCCGGCATTGGCCAGTTGCGCCAGGCGCTCGCTGCGCTCCGGGGCATCCCAGGAATTGGACAGTTGCATGCCATAGCCACGCGGCGCGGTGCGCTGGTTGGCGGTGCCGATCCAGCCTTGGGCCGGGTCCTGGTCATAGGGATGCAGCATGGCGTCGGCGTAGCCATCCCAGTCAAACCGCGTGTCCCAGCCCGGCGACGGCAGCAAACCTTCGCCTTCGCGGCGGTTGGGGAAACGGCCGGTGACTTGCCAGCCAATGCTGCCGGCGTCGGCGAAGATCATGTTCAACGCGATGGCACGGATTTCCCGGGTCGCGTCCGAGGCTTTGCCGATGGTTTGCGCGCGGGACAGGTCGAAGAACGCATCCAGGCTCTTGTCGTCCTTGAAGTCGGCGGTTTGCAGGGCCAGGCCCAGACCGGTTGTCAGCGCCTGGCTGCTGTTGAGCAGGGCGCCGTGACGGGTTTCGTACACCACTTCGCGGATCGAGCGCTGGCCTTTGACGAAGAAGGTTTCGTTACGCACGCCCGCCGGCAGCCATTTGCCGTTGTTCTCGTAATACAGCGCGCTGCCCTGGCGTCTGACTTTTTCAAGGAACAGGTCTTGGGTGTCGCCCTTGACCGTGCTCATGCTCCACGCGACTTTGCCGTTGAAGCCGGACAGCAGCGTCGGCAGGCCGGCAATCGAAGCGCCGGCGGCCTGGTATTTCGGTGCGCGGATCTGTACGTAGCTCCACGGCGACGGTGCCTGCGGCTGGGCGGCGAGGTCGCCCGCCAGCAGGCTTTTACCGCTGCGGCTGCGCTGTGGGCCGATCGCCCAGTTGCTTGAGGTGGTGACCGCCAGGGCGTTGAGGCTGCCCAGTTGCTGGCTGACCGCGTCCAGCCCGGCCAGGCCGGTGATCTGGCCCAGGTTCACGCCCTTGAGTTTTTCGGCCTCGGCCAGCGGGATCGCTTCATCCGGCGCGCTTGGGGTGAGCCAGGCGAGTTTGTCGACGCCGACTTTCTGCGCCAGCACCAGCGACGAAATCTCTTCCTGCAGGTTGGCCGACTCGCTGAAATTCAGCAGGCAGAACAGCAGCGCCGAATCTTCCGGCTTCCAGTACTCGGGCTTGTAGCCGGTCTGGGCCAGGTCCGGCGGCAGCTTGTCGCGGTAGCGGAACAGGTAGGCGTTGACGCCACGCGCATACACTTCAAAGAAGCGCTTGAGACGCGGGCTGGAGGCGTTGTACAGCTCGCCGGCGCTTTTTTTCAGGTTGACCGCGCGCATGAAGCGGTCGACATCCAGCACTTCAGGCCCGGACATTTCCGCCAGGCGGCCCTGGGCCAGCAGGCGCAGGGTGACCATCTGGGTGATGCGATCACTGGCATGCACGTAACCGAGGCTGAACAGCGCGTCATGGAAGGTGTTGCTTTCGATCAGCGGCATGCCCTGAGCATTGCGGCGTACCGATACATTCTGCGCGAGGCCTTTGATCGGCTGTACGCCGGCAACCGGCGGCAGGGTGTCCTGGGTGCTCTGGAGCTGGCAACCGGCCAGGCTTAACGCACTGGCCACTGCCGCGGCAACGCCGAACCGGGGAAGAAAATGTGAGAGGGCTGGCGAGGCCATGGCAAAGCTCCTGCGGGGGGTAGCGTCAGTAAAGGCGCTACGTTAGTGAGCGCGGCGAAACGACGCAAGCGGGAGCCATGCCTTATTTTCAGCAATTGCGTATCAAGACTTGGGCGGGTTGACTTTCTGCACCAGCTCATACGCCCGGACCGTCGCCGGCCGTTCCTTGATGCTGTTGAACCAGCGATGCAGGTGTGGGAAATCTTCCAGGCGCTGGCTTTGCCATTTGTGGGAAACAATCCAGGGGTAGATCGCCATGTCGGCAATGCTGTAGTCCTCGCCGGCCACGAACGCACGGTCCGCCAGGCGCCGGTCGAGCACCCCGTAGAGGCGTGCGGTTTCATCCACGTAGCGTTTGATCGCGTAGGGGATTTTCTCCGGGGCGAACTGGCTGAAGTGATGATTCTGCCCCGCCATCGGGCCCAAGCCGCCCATTTGCCAGAACAGCCATTGCAGCACTTCCTGGCGACCGCGCAGGTCTTTTGGAATGAACTGGCCGGTTTTTTCCGCGAGGTACAACAGGATCGCGCCGGACTCAAACAGGGAAATCGGTGCGCCGCCGTCGGTCGGGGTCTGGTCGACGATGGCCGGGATGCGGTTGTTGGGAGCGATCTTCAGGAAGTCAGGCTTGAACTGTTCACCCTGGCCGATGTTGATCGGGTGCACCTTGTAGGGCAGGCCGGCTTCTTCCAGGAACAACGATATTTTGTGGCCGTTGGGGGTGGTCCAGTAATACAGGTCGATCATGAAGCTCTCCAAAAGTGGTGATGCTTGAACGGATGCCTGTAGGTATAGGTAATGCTGGGTGTGCGAAAATTCAATGAAACATTTGCGCATACCCTTAGAAGCAAATCAAAAAGCGCCATCCACCAACACCTGCAGCGACTGCTCTGAACAGCGCTCGATGCGCGCCCGCACGCGATACACCTCGGCAAACAACAGCGGATTGAGCACCTCGTTTGCTGCGCCACTGGCGTACAAGCGACCTTGGCGCAGCACGGCAATATGGTCGGCAAAACGTGCGGCAAGGTTGATGTCGTGCAACACCACCACGGCGATCAGGTTGTGTTCGCGCACCAGCCCACGCACGCACTCCATGACTTTCAATTGGTAATTGAGGTCGAGGGCGCTGGTGGGTTCGTCCAGCAGCATCACTTGGGGGCGCCGTGCAATCAGTTGTGCGAGGCTGACCAGTTGGCGTTGACCGCCCGACAGCGTGTTTAACCACTGATCGGCCAAGTGCGTGATGCCAATGCGCTGCAATGCCTCGAAGGCTTCGCGCAGGCAAGCGTCGTTGGACAATGGAAGGCCGTCCACAGGGGTGACGCGCAACGCGGCAATCACGCTCTCCATTACGCTGAGGCTCAGGCCCGGTGGCAGGTTCTGCGGCATGTAGGTCACACGCCTGGCGCGCTCGGCCACGGACATGGCTGACAGGTCGAGGTCATCCAGTCGTACGACGCCGTGCATCTTTTCCAGCCCGGCCACGGCGCGCAGCAAGGTGGACTTGCCGGCGCCGTTGGGGCCGATCAGGGCGGTCAGGCTGCCGTGGGGCAAGGTCGGCAGGCTCAGGTCATGCACGATCTGCCGGCGGCCATAACTTACATTGGCGTTGTGCACGCTTAACCCTTCGCTCATAACTGCCTCCCGCGCTTGAACACCAGCATCACGAAAATCGGCACGCCCACCAACGCCGTGACGATGCCCACCGGCACGCTCATACCGGGCATGATCAGCTTGCTGGCAATCGACGACAGCGCCAGCAACAGCGCGCCGGTCAGGGCGCTGGCCGGCAGCAGGAAGCGCTGGTCTTCACCGACCAGGATCCGCGCGATATGCGGACCCACCAGGCCGATAAAGCCGATGGTGCCGACGAACGCCACGGCGGTAGCCGACAACAGGCTGATGCGCAGCAACGAGAAAAACCGCAGGCGCTTGACGTCCACGCCGAAGCTTTGCGCGCGGTCTTCGCCCATGCGCAGTAAGGTCAGGTGCGGTGCGGCGGCGAAGGAAAACGGCAACACCACCGCGACCACCAGGGCCAGGATACCGAGCTTGTCCCAGTTGGCCCGGGTCACGCTGCCCAGGGTCCAGAACACCAGTTGTTGCAGCACATCCTCGGTGGCCACCAGTTGCAACAAAGCCACCACCGCGTTGCAACTGAATACCAGGGCGATGCCGAACAGCACCAGGCTCTCTACGCCGGCGCCCCGCAGGCGCGACATGGCTTGCAGCAAAAACACCGAGGCGGCGGCGAAGATGAACGCCGAAATGGAAATCGCCGTATTGGCCGACACCCACAAGGTCGTCACCGGGAACACAATCACCAGGGATGCCCCCAGCGCCGCCGCCGACGACACGCCCAAGGTAAACGGGCTGGCCAGCGGGTTGTTCAAGATCGCCTGCATCTCCGCCCCGGCCAGCGACAACGCACAGCCCACCAGCACCGCCATCAACGCGTAGGGCAGGCGCACGTTCCAGATGATCACCTGGTCGGTGGCGCTGAGGTGGGACGGGTGCGCAATCCCGTCAAGCAAGGCCAGCAGGCCCATGCCGGACGGGCCGCTGGCCAGGTCCACCAGCATGGCGCACACCAGCGCCATGCCCAGTAGCGCCAATAGCCAGGCACGGCGCGCCAGCAGGCGGCGATAGCCGTGGGTGGCTGAGGCGAGGTCGAGGGTTTGCGTGGTCATTTAGAGGTGTCGATCCAATAGGCACCCTGCAACGGCATCCCCAGGAATTGCTGGTTGATCTGTTCCATGGTCGCCTGCGGGTCCAGCTTGGCGAACAAGTGCGGATGCACCCACTTGGCCAGCGACTCAATCGCCAGCAGGTTGTACGGCGAGTTGTAGAAGTCATGCCACAGACCGTGGGCATTGCCTGCGCGGATGGCACGCAGGTTGGCGAACTCGGGGCGCGCCAATACGCGGTCAAAGGCTTCACGCGCCTCGTCATGGCTCACGCCGGCACCCAGGATCAGCCCCGGCTTGTGGTTACCGGTGGCGACATAAATATCCGGGTCCGCTTTCAAGGCGTATTCCACGCTGATATCCCCCAGTGCCCCCGGCACCACATCGGCGGCGATGTTGCGCCCGCCCACCAGCTTGATCACTTCCCCCATGCCACTCTTGCCCGTGGTGTGCCCCGGCGCTTGCCAGGCGCCGGCCAGCAGTTCGAGGAACACGCTCGGACGCGGGCCGGCCGGCAAGGTGGCGACCGCGTCGGTGATGACCTTGAGGTGCTGGTCATAGAAGTCCAGGAAGGCCTTGGCCTGGGCTTCGCGCCCCAGCGCCTGGCCCAGCGCGTTCATGCTGGTGTGGGTGCCTTGCACCGGGTTGATGCGAAAGTCGACGAACAGCACCGGGATGCCCGCCTTGGCCAGCACATCGGCGACCGGGCTGTGTTCGGTCGGGCCGTGGCCGGAAATGCTGAACACCGCCAGGTCGGGTTTGAGCGAGAGGATTTCCTCGGCGCTGACGCTTTGTTCCGACGCCTGGCCGATCAGCGGGATGTCTTTCACGCTGGGAAATTTCGCCACGTAGGCGTTATAGGTGTGCTGGTCCAGCAGCTTCAAATCGTTCTGCCAACCGACGATGCGCTGGAACGGCGCATCGCGGTCCAACAGGGCAAACGCCGAAATCAAGCGGCCTTCACCGAGGACCACGCGCTTGACGTTGTCCGCCACGTCGACCTTGCGCCCCAGCACATCGGTGACTTCATGGGCGGCAGCGGTTTCGGCATGGCCGAGGACCAGCGCGGCGAACAGCACGCACAGCTTGAGGACATTACGGGGTTTCAACATGGCAGGAACTCCAGGTGAAGGCGGCGCATCAGGCATTGCTACAGCGCCGCAAGGGGTTGTGAGGCAAGGCGGCCGGGCAGGTGTCGACATCGCAGGCGTTGAGCAGTGCCGGGATCTCGACCAGCACGGTTCAGAACTCATAGTCGACGCTGGCAGTGAGGGTGCGCCCGGCGCCCGGAATGCCGTAGAGCTGGAAGCCATCGAGGGACGCGCCGACCTGGCTGTAATAGAACGTGTTGAACACGTTGTTGAGGTTGAGGTTGACCGTGGTGTCCTTGTTCACCTTGTATTGCGCGGCCAGGTTGCTCAGCCAGTAGCCGGGGGCTTTTTCGTGGTCGCGGGTGTAGATCGCGTAGACCCCGGACGGGCCGTTGGCGTAGCTGCTGTTGTTGTTCAACCCGCCGACGTATTTGTTGTCGGTGTAGCGGCGCCGGCCCACGTATTGCTCGCCGTAGCTGAGGCTCAGGGCGTCGGTGACGGCGTAGGTGGTCCACAGGTTGGCGGTCAGGTCCGGGACGTTCTTGGCTTCGGCGCCTTTGTTGATGCCTTTGGTCTGGGTGCTCTTGAGGGCCGAGAAGCCGCTGTAGGCGGTCCAGCGCGGGGTGATATTGCCTTGCAGGCCCAGCTCGATGCCGTCGACGCGCTTGGCGGGCAGGGCGCGTACCGGGGCGGATTCGCCGTCCTGGTATTCCCAGGCGTTGTCCAGTTCGGTGCGGAAGATCGCCGCCGTAACGTTGAGCATGTCATGGGCGATGTCCCACTTGGTGCCCAGTTCATAGGTCTTGGATTTGGCCGGGCTGTAACGAAGGGTGCTGGCCGCGCCGTAGATCTGGTTGTTGGTGGACGCGCCCAGCGCCGAGGGCTGCGCCGCCTCGCTGTAGGACACATAGATGCTGCCGTTGGGCAACGGCTTGAACACGGCGCCAACCCGACCGCTGACGGCACCGTCGGTACTGCTGATCGTCGCCTGGCCGCGCTGGCGGGTTTCGGCGCGCCAGTTGTCGTAGCGCAACGAGCCGAGTACTTGCCACTGCTCGTTGAGGGTGAGGGTGTCGCCCAGGTAGAGACCGGCGTTGTCGATCACCGAGCGCGGGTCGCCTTCGCCTTTGGTCACGTAGGTGCTGGCGAAGCTGTGGCTGGGGTCGTGCATATCAAACAGCATGTTGCCGGCCGGCACTTCGGCGTTGCGTCTCAGGCCGCCGTAGGTCTCGTGATAGAACTCCAGGCCGCTGACCACCGCGTGCTGCAGGCTGCCGGTGGTGAGGTTGAAATTGAAGTCGGTCTGGTTGTCCAGGATGGTGTAGCGCTTGGACAAACCAAAGTCGCTGCCGCGCAGGATGCCGTAGGCGGTGTTGCTGTTGTTTACGTAGTCGGTGTAGGCATTCACCGTGCTGCCCGGCACTTGGCTGATCGGGCCTACGCCGGTGTAGCCCAAAGTCGCACAGCGGGTGCCGGTGCAGGTCTTCTGGCCGCTGGCGTTGGCGGCGAAGAAGCGCGCCGGCGAAAGCACGGCGAAGTTGTCGCTGCGTTCCCAGCGCGTCTGGTTGCGCAGGTTGGCGTCGTTCCAGGCGAAGTCATGCTCGAAGCGCGCCGTGAGCGAGGTGGTTTTGTTCTCTTGGGTGTAGAGGCGGGAGTCGCCGTACCAGTTGGAGCGTTTCACGCCCGGCATGCGGTCGCCGTTGGTGCCGCGCTGGATCGGCACACCGCCGTCCGGGGTGTTGGTGTCTTTCTGGTAGAAGGTGTCGATGAACAACCGCGTGTCGGTGCCCAGGCCGAAGCCGAACGAGGTGGCAATGCCCCAGCGGTCGTAGTCCACATCGTCGCGTTCGGCCACCTGGTTGTAGTGCTTCATCAGGTTGATGCGCACGGCGGTGGTGTCGTTCAGCTGTTTATTCAGGTCGGCAGTGAGGCGGCGGTAGCTGTCGGTGCCGATCCCGGCCGAGACTTTGTTGGCATTGCCCAGATGCGCTTCCTTGCTGACCAGGTTGACGCTGCCGCCCACGGCCGAGACCCCGGACTCGATGGAACCGGTGCCCTTGAACACTTCGGCCTGCTGCAGGTTGAAGGTGTCGGTGCGCGTGGACATGCCGGCATCGCGCACACCGTCGACGGTCAGGCTCTGCTCGGAAGAAAAACCGCGGATCGAAAACAGATCGCCCCAGCCCAGGTTGCCCTCGCCGGACATAAAGGTAATGCCCGGGACATTGCGCAACACTTCCTGCAAGGTCTGCGCGTTCTGCTCCTTGAGCACCTGTTGCGGCACGATGGTCACGCTTTGCGGTGCGTCCAGCAGCGGCTGGCTGATTTTGGCCGAGGTGACGCGGTCCACCTTGAAGGTGGAAGTGGCTTCGCCGTCGACCTTGATTTCCGGCAGGCTCAACACCGAATCGCTGGACGTGGCGGTTGGGGCGCCAGCCAGGGCGACCGGTGCGACGCTTCCGGCAGCCAGCAAACCGAACATCGGTGCCAGGGTGGTGTGCCGCGTGTGGTGGTGAGGCGTGGGCAATGATAGGGGCAATGACATGGTAGCGTCCGAGTCTAAATTACAATTACTCTCATTTAGGTTCGGTAGTCTAAAGAGCGATTCCTCCTGCCATACCCCAGGTTTGTATCGCTGATGCGTGATTAGGGTTTCCTACAACATTCCATTACATTTGCCTGCGCTGCCGGCTGAATTTTCGGCTATTTGCTGCGTTTCATCGTTTTTCGGATTGACTGCCCATGGCCAAGCAAGACCACCTGCTGATCGTTGACGACGACCCGCAAATCCGCCAACTGCTCTGCGACTACCTGAGCGACGCCGGCTTCCAGGTGTCCACCGCTGCCGACGGCAAGGAAATGCGCCGCCGCCTGGCGCTGAATGTGATCGACCTGATCGTGCTCGACCTGATGCTGCCCGGCGAAGACGGCCTGAGCCTTTGCCGCGAACTGCGGGTGAACTCCAACACGCCGGTGGTGATGCTCACCGCCAAGGGCTCGTTGATCGATCGTATCGTCGGCCTGGAAATCGGCGCCGACGATTACTTGCCCAAACCCTTCGACCCACGTGAGTTGCTGGTGCGGATAAAAGTGGTGCTGCGCCGGGTACAGAGCTTTCCCGACCGCGCCCGCCTGGATGAAGCGCCGAGCATTCGTTTCGCCGGCTGGCAACTCGACACGCGGGCGCGGCAATTGCTGTCGCCGCAGGGCGTGGTGGTCAGCCTGGGCAACTCGGATTACCGCGTGTTGCGCCTGCTGTTGCAGCACCCCAACCGCCCGTTGAACCGCGACTTTCTGCTCAACCATGTGTTCGACAAGGACAGCACGCCGTTCGACCGCTCCATCGATGTGTGCGTCAGCCGCCTGCGCTCGCAATTGCCGGCAGGGTTGATCAAGACCGTGCGCAACGAGGGCTACATGCTCACCGCCGATGACGTGGTGTTGGAGTCGTGAGACTGCTGCCGCGTTCGCTGTTCGGCCGGCTGGTGCTGATCCTCGTCAGCGGCATGCTCGCCGCGCAGGCCCTGACCAGCAGCATCTGGTACGACCGACGCCATGGGCAGGTGCTGGAAATCCCGGCGCGGTTGATCGCCACGCGCCTGGCGGACGTGGTGCGCCTGGTGCACAGCGATCCGCAGCAAGCGGATGTGCTGATCAAGCTGCTCGACACGCCAAACTTCCGCCTGACCCTCAGCGACCAGGCCAGCAACACCCCGGGCACCCTGCACGAAAGTGACCGGCCCACCGAGCGATTGATCAAGAAGGTGCTGTCGGAAAAAACCGGTTACGCCCAGACCCTGATCCTGTTGCGCCTGTCGCTGGTCGATGGCGACGGGCAGACCGCCGGCCTGTCGACCTTGCTCGGTTCCCAACCGGTGGTGGGACAATTTTTGATCGACCTGCGCCTGCCCGACGGGCGCTGGTTGCAGGTGGATGCCAGTGAAGAGCAGGGCTGGACCAGTACCTCGCCGCTGGACCTGCTGTTCGATTACGTGATGCGCATCTACCTGTTGCGGGTGCTGGTGTTGGTGGTGATCGCGCTGGTCGCGGTACGCCTGGCGATTCGCCCGCTCAACACCCTGGCCAAGGCCGCCGAGGCATTGGGCCGGGATATCCAGCGCCCGCCGCTGTCGGTGGACGGTCCCACTGAGGTCCGCCGCGCCGCCCAGGCATTTAATGCGATGCAACAGCGGCTGATCGCCAACATCGCCGAACGCACGCGTTTCCTTGCGGCGATTTCCCACGATTTGCGTTCACCGATCACACGACTGCGCCTGCGCACCGAGATGCTTGAGGACAATCGCACCAAGGAGCGTTTTCGCAGCGATCTGGAAGAAATGGAGCACATGGTGTCCAGCACGCTGGATTTTGTCAGCAGCGGCGAAATCAACGAGACGCGGCAGAACATCGATATCAACGCCTTGCTGCAAAGCCTGCAGGCGGACTTGCAAGACGTTGGCGAGCAGGTGGTGATCGAAGGCCGGGCGAAGCAGCCATTGCCGGGGTATGCCCGCAGCCTTAAACGTTGCGTGCAGAACCTGCTGGAGAACGCTGTGCGTTATGGCCGTGATGTGGTGATGCGGGTCGAGGACCAGGCGGACAGCTTGAAGATCGTCATCAGTGACCGTGGCCCCGGGATTCCGCAGGAACAGTTGGAGCGGGTAATGGAGCCGTTCTATCGCGTGGAAGGTTCACGCAATGCCGAGACCGGCGGGTATGGCCTGGGATTGAGCATTGCCCACACCATCGCCAAGGCGCATGACGGGTGTTTGGAGTTGCGCAACCGGGACGGCGGAGGGATTGAGGTGGAACTGGTGTTTCAACGCAAATCCTGAATGTGGAACGCAACTGAATGTGGGAGGGGGCTTGCCCCCGATTGCTGGCTGTCAGGCACTGAATAGGAGACTGGTATACCGCTATCGGGGGCAAGCCCCCTCCCACATTTAAATCTTCAGCGTGGCTTTACGCCCCGTGGCACTTCTTGAATTTCTTCTCGCTGCCGCACGGGCAAGGATCGTTGCGACCCACGTCCTTCAGGGCATTGCGCACCGGCTCCTGGTGAGCGTGGCCGCAGTTCGGGCCGTGGACATGGCCGTGGTCGTGATCATGGTGATCGTGATCATGGTTGCAGTCAGGACCATGGACATGGGGTTGCTGAGTCATCGATGTCGCTCCGGAATAAAATCGCCGGGGATTATCTCGCCATTGTGATTCACCTGCACGTCATAACCGATGAATAATCCGGTTTTCAGCTCGCCTTCGAGGCGATAGGGCACGGGGCGGTCGGGTTTTTTCAGCATCTGCACCACATCGCGGATCTGCGGCCAGAGGTTGGTGCGCACCGACACCTTGAAAAAGGCATGGCCGCGCGGCGGCACGGTAAGCCATTCGTTGGACTCGCCTTCGGTCAGCACAAAGTCATCCAGCGTCACTTTGTAGATCAGGCCGCGCACGGTCAGGTCGGCGTCGTCGCGATTGTCCACGCGAAAGTACAGCTTGAATTTCTGCTCCAGCAGCTTGGCTCGCACCACTTCGACCTTCACCAGGGAGATGTGGGGGGGCGGCGCGTCGTCCTCGAACCACGACGCGCAGCCGGTCAGGCCAAGGGTTAACGCCAGCATCAAGCTGTAGATTCGGAGCATGGCGTGAGTCCTGTGATGGCTAGAGATAGCTGGAACAACACTTCTTGAATTTTTGCCCGCTGCCGCACAGGCAGGCATCGTTACGTCCGGTCTTCACTTCCACGGTCGGGTCGATGAAGTACCAGCGCCCGTCATTCTGTACGAAAGAAGACTGCTCGCGGTGACTATGTTCGCCGGTGCTGTCATGCCAGCGCGCGGTGAAGGTCACGAACGCGTGTTCCGGCTGGCCGCCGAATACCTCGGAGCTTTCCACTTCAAGGCCGAGCCAGGTGCTCTGGGCGCTCCACGCGGCGATGGCGGCACAGTCCAGGCCGGGCTGTTGCGCGGGCAGCGTGGTGGCAACCAGATAGTCCACCAGGCCCAGTACGTAGGCGCTGTAGCGCGAGCGCATCAACGCGGTCGCGCAGGGCGCGGGGTGCCCGGCGTGATAATGGCCGCAGCAAGCATCCAGCAGGTTGCCACTGCCGCAGGGGCAAATGGATGTACTCATCGGGTTACCACCAATACTTTCCGAAGTTTTCCGGGTTGGCCCAGAAGCGGGCGTTGAGCCAGTCCGGTACCTGTTTATAGTCAAGCAGATCATAGGTAAACAGCGTCAGAACCTGTTCGTCACGCTGGAAACGCTCGCCAGCCTGCAGGGCCAGGGAGAAGAAGTCGGTGTCCTTCCAGTCGCAGGCCCCCAGGTCAACCAGCACCGCAATGCGGCTGGCGTTGAGGTTGCGGATACCGCCCAGCAGGGTCAGGCCTTGCGGTTTTGACAGGTGCTCCAGGCAATCCACCACCAGCGCCAGGTCAAAACGCTGCGCGGCCAGCTCCGCCGGCAGTGGGCCGGGTGGGGCAACAGCAACCTGGGTGCCGGGGTGTGCTGCTTGAAAAGCCTCCAGCGCCGGGAACTGGCTGGCGCCCAACAGCAACAGGCGTTTGGGCTGGTGCAGGTCGAGCAAGGCGGCCAGGGCCTGCTGGGGTGTACGGTCAGAAATACCGGCGGTCATCAGAGATCCTCACATCAGGACCGTAGAGACTAGCGCGGCTGAGCGTGCGGGCCTAGAGCGGGCGGTGGCTAAAAGTCCTACGAGGGCGACGATCCTCAATGAATACGGGCGCGCGGCGTAGTGGCGCAGATGAAAAGAGCCGTCTTTACTCCACTCATCGGCCCCCGCCGATCCCCTCAGGAGAAATCAGATGAGCATCATGCGGACAGCTCTACCCTTGGTTCTGCTAACCGGAGTATTGACAGGTTGCGCAGGTTTGCAAAAAACCGACTGGCCCACCTGCGCCGCCGTTGGCGGTGTGACCGGTGCGGCGATCGGTGCCACTGAAAGCTCGGCCTATGCAGGCTATGGCGCGTTGTTGATCGGCGGTATGGCCGGCGCCTATTGCTGGGTGCATGGCGACGGTGACGAAGATGGCGATGGCGTGCCGGACAGCCGCGACAAGTGCCCGGGCACGCCAAAAGGTGTGCAGGTGGATGCCAATGGTTGCCCGCCCGCACCGCCACCGGCCGTGGTTGAGGAAGTGGTCGTGGTCAAGGAGGAAACCATCGTGATCCGTGACGTGCACTTCCAGTTCGACTCGGCGAAGTTGACGGCGGCGGATACCGCCAAGCTCGACGCCGTCGCCACCCGCCTGAAACAGGAAGCCCCAGGCGCCCAGTTGCGGGTCAGTGGCCACACCGACAGCGTCGGCAAAGAGGCCTACAATCAGAAACTCTCGGAAAAACGCGCGCATTCGGTGGTCGAGTACCTGATCAAGTCCGGCGTGCCGCGCAGCAGTTTTGTATCGGTGACCGGTGCAGGCGAGAGCCATCCGGTAGCCGACAACAAAACCGCTGAAGGCCGTGCCTTGAACCGTCGTACGGAAATCCAGATCAACCGCTGACGGCCCTTGCCCCTGTGGGATACACAGGGGCATTGCTGCCAATCCTCCCCCTTTATTAACTTTTTTGATCCTTCACTGGCAAAGCGCCTGCGGAAGTCGTTACTGTGCGTCCAAAGAAAAACTAGAAAAATTTTTTGAAAAAATTCAGGGGAGCTCCATGATGCGTAAGGTTTTTCTGTTGGCCCTGTTGGTCAGCCCCGTTGCCCTGGCCCAGAGCGTCAGTGTTGAACCCAACTCGTTGATGCGCCTGCCCAACAGCACCAGCGTGTTGCAATTGGAGCGCCTGGAGGTGGCGGACTATGGCACCTTGCTGATTCCCGCCAACATCAGCCAGGTCTCCGTGGATGAGCTGCACCTGGGCCGCGACGCCCGTATCACCATTGTGCCCGGCAACACCGCTTTGCAATTGCAGGTGCGCCATGCGCAATTGGACCACGGTAGCCAGATCACCTCCCGCGGCGCTCCCGGCACCCACGAAAAACCGGCCAAGGCCGGGCGTGACCTGACCTTGCGTATCAACTCCCTGGCGGCAGAAGAACTCTCGGTGGACGCCCGTGGCGGTGCCGGCGCCCAGGGTTATGCCGGGCTGGATGGCGCCAACGGCGAAGACCCAGGGTGCACCTGGGGCTCGGCCGGTCGCGGTGCCAACGGGGATAACGGCGGTGATGGCTTGCCTGGCGCGTCGGGCGCGCAGGTGCGCGTCGAGTTGCCCCAGGACTTTCCGGCCGAGCATATAAAGGTCTGGGTCGATGGCGGTCCCGGTGGATTGGCTGGCACGGCGGGCAAGCCGGGCAAGGGCGGCCAGTCCAAAGGCTGCCTGGTGTACCGCGCCGATGGCGGCGAGAAAGGCCGTCCAGGCTTGGAAGGGCAGCCGGGGCCGGCTGGGCCTGCGGGGACTGTGACCATCCAGCGGCTTTGAATTGCCTGCTCTGACGCCATCGGGGCAAGCCCCCTCCCACAATTGGACTGCATTCCAACTGTGGGAGGGGGCTTGCCCCCGATAGCGGACTAAAGCCGGCCTCAGAACATCGGCCGAGCCGAAGCAATCGCCACCACCATCAACCCCACAATCAGGTTAATGCCCACCAATCGGCGAATCTGCCCCAGCACCGCCGCACCCGCCGGCCAATCCTCAGCCGCCACTGCCTTGCGCAACTCCGGGAACTTCAGCGCCTGGATGCGGATAAACAGCGCCGTCATCACCAGATACAAGCCCATCATCACCTGCACATAACGCGGTGCCGTCTCAAACCCGTTGAAGCGCAAGTGCAGCAGGCCAATGCCGCTGATCGGCAAAACCGCCACGGCGATCCACACCCATACGAAAAAACGTTGAAACACATTTGCCCATAATTTGAGCCGGGCAGGGCCTTCAAGTGCCGCCACAGCGGCGGGGCGCAGGATCATCCAGGCGAAAAACATACCGCCGACCCATACCAGGGCGGCCAATACATGCAGGGTGTAAGCGAGGCTAAACGCGGTCATTGTGGTACTCCGTTCTGCGCGGGATTCATTAGCGGGGTATGATAGCCGCCGATCCGAACCACTGAAAATTTATCCAGCGTTTTTTGCGCCCGACTATCCATGATCAGCACTGAACTCAAAACCACGATCCAGGGTGCCTATTCGCGTTTTCTCGAAGCCAAGAGCTTGAAACCGCGCTATGGCCAACGCCTGATGATCGCCGAAGTGGCCAAGGTCCTCGGGGATATCGACACCGACGACGAAGGCCGCCGCGAGGGTGAGCCCGCGGTCGTGGCCGTCGAGGCCGGCACCGGTACCGGCAAGACCGTGGCCTACAGCCTGGCCGCGATCCCGACCGCCAAGGCCGCCGGCAAGCGCCTGGTGATCGCCACCGCCACCGTCGCCCTGCAGGAGCAGATCGTCTACAAGGACCTGCCCGACCTGATGCGCAACAGTGGCCTGAGCTTCACCTTCGCCCTGGCCAAGGGCCGTGGCCGCTACATGTGCCTGTCCAAGCTCGATGTGCTGTTGCAGGAAGGTCACGCGCAAACCGCCACCGCCCAGCTGTTCGAAGAAGAAGGCTTCAAGATCGAAGTCGATGAGGCCAGCCAGAAGCTGTTTACCAGCATGATCGAGAAACTGGCCGGCAATAAATGGGACGGTGACCGCGACAGCTGGCCCACCGCCCTGGAGGATTCCGACTGGGCGCGCCTGACCACCGACCACAGCCAGTGCACCAACCGCCATTGCCCCAACTTCGGCCAGTGCGCCTTCTACAAGGCTCGCGAAGGCATGGGCAAGGTCGATGTGATCGTCACCAACCACGACATGGTGCTGGCCGACCTGGCCCTGGGCGGCGGTGCGGTGTTGCCGGACCCGCGCGACACCCTCTATGTGTTTGACGAAGGCCACCACCTGCCCGACAAGGCCATCGGCCATTTCGCCCATTACACGCGCCTGCGCTCCACCGCCGACTGGCTCGAAACCACCGCGAAGAACCTCACCAAACTGCTGGCCCAGCACCCGCTTCCGGGCGACCTGGGCAAGCTGATCGAACAGGTGCCGGAGCTGGCGCGCGAGATCAAGACCCAGCAGCAATTCATGTTCAGTGCCTGCGAGCAGGTGGCCGACTTCAAGCCCGGTGAAGATGTGGAGGGGCGTGAGCGTCCCCGCCATCGTTTTGTCGGTGGGCTGATCCCCGAGCACATGCGCGAAATGGGCATCGAGCTGAAGAAAGGCTTTTCACGCCTGACCGATCTGTTCACCCGTCTTACGGATTTGCTCAAGGAAGGCATGGACGGCGAGGTCAATATCGGCATCGCCAGCAACCAGGCCGAGGAATGGTACCCGCTGTTCGGCAGCCTGCTGTCCCGTTCCCAGGGCAACTGGGAGCTGTGGACCGCCTTCACCGTCGAAGACCCGGAAGACAACCCGCCCATGGCGCGCTGGCTGACCCTGTCGGAAAGCGGTGCGCTGTTCGATATCGAGGTCAACGCCAGCCCGATCCTGGCCGCCGAAATGCTGCGCCGCAACCTGTGGAACGTGGCCTATGGCTGCCTGGTGACCTCCGCCACGCTGACCGCGCTAGGCACCTTCGACCGCTTCCGCATGCGCGCCGGCCTGCCGAAAAAAGCCGTCACCGCCGTGGTGCCGAGCCCGTTCCATCACGCCGATGCGGGCGTGCTGCGGGTGCCGGACCTCAAGGCCGACCCACGGGACGCAGCGGCCCACACCGCCGCGATCATCCGCGACCTGCCGGAGCTGGTCGAAGGCTCGCGCGGAACGCTGGTGCTGTTCTCGTCACGCAAACAGATGCAGGACGTGTTCGACGGCCTCGACCGTGATTGGCGCAAGCAAGTGTTTATCCAGGGCAATCTGTCCAAGCAGGAGACCCTGAACAAACACAAGGCGCGTGTAGACGGCGGCGACTCCAGCGTGCTGTTCGGCCTGGCCAGCTTCGCCGAAGGGGTGGACTTGCCGGGTGCCTATTGCGAACACGTGGTGATTGCCAAGATCCCGTTCTCGGTGCCGGACGATCCGGTCGAGGCGGCTTTGGCCGAGTGGATCGAGGCGCGGGGCGGTAATCCGTTCATGGAGATCTCGGTGCCGGATGCTTCCTTGAAGCTGGTCCAGGCCTGCGGTCGCCTGCTGCGTACCGAAGAGGACCGGGGCACCATCACCTTGCTTGATCGGCGTCTGGTCACCCAGCGCTATGGCAAGGCTATCCTGAATGCCTTGCCGCCTTTCAGGCGCGAAATTTCTTAAGCCACGGTGGGCGGTTTCGCCCACTTCGTGGTCTATCTCACTGTATTTCATCAGGCCATTCATCGGCCGTCTGGGAGAACCTTGTTCGTATGATTCGCACGCTGCCCGCTCTTTTTGCCTTGCTGCTCGCCGCGCCCTTGATGGCTGCCCCTGCGGGGCAACAGACTTTGTTCAACTTCGTCCGGCCTGCCGATGTGGTCAAGGTGGCGACCCAGGACGCCAGCCTGCCGCAATACAACGCCGAACAAACCCCCGAAGGCGAAGTGCTGCGCCGCATCACGTTCAACCCGGCCGCCGAACCGAGCCTGGTGCTGAGCCCGCAGGCCGGCACCTGGGACTGGTCCCGGTCGGGTGCCATGAGCCTGCGCATCCAGAGTGCGATGGACTGGGCGTTGACCCTCTACGTCAAGGTGCAGAGCGCGGATGGCAAGACCCTGGTCAGCCGCATCGACCTGCCCGCCGGCCCGGCTCAGACCTTGCTGGTTCCGCTGCAGGCCAATTCGCCGCTGAGCCAGGGCATGAAGGCCGGCCCACCGATGCCGATCACCGTGGACGGCCAGCGTGTGTTGCTGGCCAGTAGCGCCGGCGAGATCGACCGCAGCCAGGTGGTTTCGGTGACGCTGTCGATGCTCAAACCCAACGCCGCCCAGAGCATCCTGCTGGAGCGCTTTGGCGTGCAGGACAGCGAGCCGGTGCTGAAGGCGGCCTACAGCGAGCTGGTGGATGCCTATGGTCAATCCACCCGTGCGCGGTGGCCGGAAAAAGTCAGCAGCGACGAACAACTCAAAGCCGCTGCCGCCAAGGAGCAACAGCAGCTCCAGGCTTGGCTGGCCACGCGGGATAAATCCGCGCTGGACCAATACGGTGGCTGGAACAAAGGCCCGGCATTCGACGCCAGCGGGTTTTTCCGTACCGAGAAGCGCGACGGGCGCTGGTACCTGGTGACACCGCAAGGGCATCCGTTCTACTCCCTGGGCGTCAACACCGTGGCCCCGGACAACAGCCAGACCTATGTGGCCGGCCGTGAATGGATGTTCGCCGCGCTGCCCAAGGGCGGCGAACCCTTCGACAAGTATTACGGCAGCGGCGACAACCGCACCGGCAATGGCGCGGGGGAAGGCCGTGGCTTCGGTGCCGGGCGTTGGTATGACTTTTACGGCGCCAACTTGCAGCGTACCTATGGCGGTGACGGCTTCGACCAGAAACGTTGGGTCACTCACACCCTCGATCGCTTGCAGGCCTGGGGTTTCAACACTGTCGGCAACTGGAGCGACGAGAGCCTGGCCACTGCCGGCCGGGTTCCCTACACCTTGCCGCTGTCGATCGTCGGCGATTACGCCAGCATCAGCACCGGCACCGACTGGTGGGGCGGCATGCCCGACCCGTTCGACCCGCGCTTCGCCATGGCCACCGAGCGCGCCGTGGCGATTGCCGCCCGTGACCACCGCGATGACCCGTGGTTGATCGGCTTTTTTGCCGACAACGAGTTGGCCTGGGCCGGCCCTGGCGATGATCCGAAATCCCGCTACGCCTTGGCGTACGGCACGTTGCGCATGACCACCGACGTACCGGCCAAGCGCGCGTTCCTCAAGCAACTGCGCGACAAGTACCGCAACGAAGAAGGTTTGTCGAAAGCCTGGGGTATCGAATTGAAGGGCTGGGAGCTGATGGAGGACCCGGGTTTCGAACCGCCGATGCCGAATCCCGAGCACCCGGAAATCGAGGCGGACTTCAAATACTTCCAGAAGACCTTCGCCGATGCCTACTTCAAGACCATTTCCGACTCGCTGAAATGGCACGCGCCCCATCAACTGCTGCTGGGTGGCCGTTATGCGGTCAGCACGCCGGAAGCCGTGGCCTCCTGCGCGCAGTACTGCGATGTGTTGAGTTTCAACATGTACACCCTCAAGCCTCAGGACGGCTACGACTTCGCCGCGTTGCGGGCGTTGGACAAGCCGGTGCTGATCACCGAATTCAACTTCGGCTCGGCCGACCGCGGGCCGTTCTGGGGCGGCGTGACACAGTTGGCCAGGGAAGAAGATCGTGGCGCGGCGTATGGCAACTTCCTCAAGCAGGCCATGGCCGAGCCGTCGATTGTCGGCGTGCATTGGTTCCAGTACCTGGACCAGCCGGTGACCGGGCGTCTGCTGGACGGTGAAAACGGTCACTTTGGCCTGGTCGGTATCACCGACGTACCGTTCCAGGGTTTTGTGGAGAGTGTGCGCAAAAGCAACCTGGCGGCGGTCGACCAACTGGGCAAGGAAGCGCAAAAGGCCAAGGCGGCAGGCGCCACGCGTGAAAGCGAAGGTGGCAGGGCCGGGCATGAAGGCAAGGGCCCGGGGCAGGGCGCCGGGCATGCAGGCGGTCACTCCGGGAATGGTCATTGATTGAACGCTGACGGGTTCACAAAACCCACCAGGGCTGGAACAATGTCGGCCACTTTTTTCGATGTTTTCCGAGGGCGCTCAGGTGCAGATCCAGGGTCATTACGAACTCCAGTTCGAAGCGGTACGTGAAGCGTTCGCCGCGTTGTTCGATGACCCGCAGGAGCGTGGTGCCGGGCTCTGCATCCAGGTCGGCGGCGAAACGGTCGTCGATCTGTGGGCCGGCACCGCCGACAAGGACGGCGCCGAGGCCTGGCACAGCGACACCATCGTCAACCTGTTCTCCTGTACCAAGACCTTTACCGCCGTCACGGCCCTGCAATTGGTGGCCGAAGGCAAGTTGCAACTGGATGCGCCGGTCGCAAACGTCTGGCCGGAGTTTGCCGCGGCCGGGAAAGAAACCATCACCCTGCGCCAGTTGTTGTGCCATCAGGCCGGGTTGCCGGCGATCCGCGAGATGCTCCCCACCGAAGCCCTGTACGACTGGCAACTGATGGTCGACACCCTGGCGGCCGAAGCCCCGTGGTGGACGCCGGGCCAGGGCCATGGCTACGAGGCGATCACCTACGGCTGGCTGGTCGGTGAGTTGCTGCGGCGTGCCGATGGGCGCGGGCCGGGAGAGTCCATCGTGGCGCGGGTCGCACGGCCATTGGGCTTGGACTTCCATGTGGGCCTGGCGGACGAAGAGTTTTATCGCGTGGCCCATATAGCGCGCAGCAAAGGCAATATGGGCGATGAAGCCGCGCAACGTTTACTGCAAGTAATGATGCGCGAACCGACGGCGATGACCACGCGTGCATTTGCCAATCCACCGTCTATTCTGACCAGCACTAATAAACCCGAATGGCGCCGTATGCAGCAGCCGGCGGCAAATGGTCACGGCAATGCGCGCAGCCTGGCGGGTTTTTATAGTGGACTGTTGGACGGTAGTTTGCTGGAGGCCGACATGCTCGAACAATTGACTCGCGAGCACAGCATCGGCCCGGATAAAACATTATTGACACAAACCCGTTTCGGCCTGGGCTGCATGTTGGATCAGCCGCAGTTGGCCAATGCCACCTTCGGCCTTGGCCCACGTGCATTCGGGCATCCGGGTGCTGGTGGTTCGGTGGGGTTTGCCGATCCTGAACATGATGTTGCGTTCGGTTTCGTGACTAATACACTCGGACCTTATGTACTTATGGACCCGCGGGCACAGAAGTTGGTCAGAATATTGGCCGGTTGTCTGTAAACCCCTTGCTGTTTCACATTTTTTTGTTACAAAGGCAACTATAAGAAGACGCTGTAGGAAAAGTTGTAACTTTATTCTTCTGCAAGCGTCTGTTTAACGGATCATCTAGGTCCCTGGTTTTTTCTCATTTTGTGGATATCTCATGTTATCGAACAAGTCCTTGGCTCTTGCGCTATGTCTCACTATTACCGGTTGCGCACAAACTCCACAAAATGATGCCGAGGGCGGGCATTGGTGGTCATTTGGATCCGATAAGGCCTCGACCAAGGACGCAGTGACCCAGGCCGACACCAAGCCGGAAGCTAAGCCAGACGCCAAGCCGGCTGCAGGCGCCAAGCCTGCCGCACCGGTAGCTGCCGCCGCCGCAGCGCCAGCTTCGGCTCCAGCTCCCGCCGCCAAGGCGGACACCGGTTCCAGCTGGTGGCCGTTTTCCTCCAAGAGCGCCGATGAGAAGGCGGCCGATGCGAAGGCCGACCTGAAAGCCGACCTGAAGGCCGCTGATCCAGCCCCAGCAGTCGCCAAGACCGACACCGAAACTCACTGGTGGTGGCCGTTCGAAAGCAAACCCAAGCCATTGGCCAAGGTCGACGTGACCAACGTGCCGATGCCCGACCCGAAAATCACCCAAGCCTGGCTGGACGACTATGAGCCGCGTCTGCGCGCGGCTATCAAGGACAGCAACCTGCAACTCGAGCGTCGCGACAACGTGCTCGTGGTGATTGCCCCGGTTGATGGTTCCTACAACCCGAAACGCCCGGCCATGCTGCTGCCGGTTACCCTCGGTCCGTTCACCCGGGTTGCCAAGGCCGTTGAAGCCGATCCGAAGACTGCCGTGCTGGTACTGGGTCACGTCGATGCCACCGGCACCGCCCCGGCCAGCCAGGCGCTGACCAAGGAGCGTGCACAGTCCATCGCCTCGATCTTCAGCCTCAGCGGTTTGAAGCAGGACCGCCTGATGCTGCGCGGCATGGGCGACCTGATGCCACGTGCCGCCAACGACAGCAGCCAGGGCCGCGCCTTGAACCGTCGCATGGAAATCATGTTCACCCAGCGCACTACCATGCTGGCGCTGCTGAGCAAGTATCAGTCGGGCAAAACCCCGCCTGTCGCCGAAATGGTGGCGGTGCAGGACGTTCCCGCCCCGGCTCCAGCCGCCAAGGCACCGGCCAAGAAGGCTTCGACCGCCAAGAAAGCGGCTGCCAAGCCAGCGGCCAAGAAAGCCCCGGCCAAGCCAGCGGCGAAAAAAGCGGCACCCGCCAAAGCCAAGGCTGCTGCACCGGCAAACGACCAGGCGAAAAACTGATCCGCTGAACCAGAAGGATAAAGCCGCATGACCCAGGCACTGGCCGATATGCGCCGTGACTACACACGGGATGGCTTGAGCGAGGCCCAGGCCCCGAGCGAGCCGTTTGCCTTGTTCCACCAGTGGTTTGCCGACGCGGTGAAAACCGAGCAGCCACCGGTGGAGGCCAATGCCATGACCTTGGCCACGGTCGACCAGGACGGTCGCCCGCACTGCCGCATCCTGTTGCTCAAGGGCCTGGATGCGCAGGGCTTTACCTTCTTCACCAATTATCAGAGCGCCAAGGGCCAACAGCTTGCGGCGCGGCCGTTTGCAGCCATGACGTTTTTCTGGCCGACCCTGGAGCGCCAAGTGCGCATTGAGGGTCGGGTGGTGAAGGTCACGCCTGAAGAGTCGGATGCTTATTATCAGGTTCGTCCCTTGGGCAGCCGCCTTGGGGCCTGGGCGTCTCCGCAAAGCCAGGTCATCCGTGACCGGGAAGAGCTGCAGGACCTGCTCAAGGCTACCGAGCAGCGTTTCAGCGATACCCAGCCTGACTGCCCGGAGCACTGGGGTGGTTATCGCCTGTTACCCGAGCGCATCGAGTTCTGGCAAGGCCGCGCCAGCCGCTTGCATGACCGTCTGAATTATCGCCTGCAAGGGGCCGACTGGACCCGCGAACGCCTGGCACCCTGAGCTGCACCTTTCGTCACTCCGCTTGAATGATGCCTGTCACCCCGACGTCTCTATTGAAGAGGCTTCGGGCGTGTACTGCTGCGCCGCGTTCTTCAGCCAGTGAGGCAAGTGGGACCGTTTGATCTTCAAGCGGCGAGCCTTCTCCAGCTGTTGCAGCATGAAGGTGCGCTTGTGCAGGTCATTACCCGCCAGCGACAGGGCCAGGTCACGGTCTATCCAACGCCGGATGCGCAGGTACAACCAGGCATGGAAATACAGTCCCGCAAGGGTTGTGACTACAATGATGAAGTAATCCATGAAGATCCCGGTTGAGAGAACAGCGCTACCGTTCGTCTGTTTTTCTGGTGTGGGCAGTCTGTACTAAGGCTGAATGAAAGCAATTTTCTGCGGTGCTTGCCGTGACAGGCGTCAAGCTGCAGCGTTTAATGACCACCTGTCCTTTGGAGTTGATGCTATGCGTAAGTCTGTTTTACTGGTTGCCTGCTTTACCACCCTGTCGTTGCTACTGGGTGGCTGCGCCTCGAGTCTGACCGGCGACTCGTACTCCCGTGACGAGGCGCGTCGTGTCCAGACCGTGCGCATGGGGACCATCGAATCCCTGCGTCCGGTGAAAATCGAAGGCACCAAGACCCCAATCGGCGGCGCTGCCGGCGCCGTTATCGGCGGTGTTGGCGGCAGTGCCATCGGCGGTGGCCGTGGCAGTATCGTGACCGCGGTGATCGGCGCTGTTGCTGGCGGCCTGCTGGGTTCGGCCACCGAAGAAGGCCTGACCCGTACCCAAGGTGTGGAAATCACCGTGCGCGAAGACGACGGCAGCATGCGTGCCTACGTGCAGGCCGTGCAGGAGAATGAAATCTTCCGCATCGGCGACCGCGTACGCATCATGACCGTTGACGGTACCAGCCGCGTTACTCGCTAACCGTCGGTTGTAGAAACACAAAACCCCAACCGGGTGACTGGTTGGGGTTTTTGGTTTTCGAGGCTGTCAAATTCAAACCTGAGGTACGGCCTTTTTACGACTCGCCATTGCCGTCACCGCATACCCGATACACGCCGCCAGTATCGACCCGGTCAAAATCCCCATCCGGTCTTCCCCGGCAAACTCACTGGCCCCCGGTACGAATGCCAGGGAGCCAACAAACAGGCTCATGGTAAAGCCGATACCGCACAGGATCGCCACGCCGAATACCTGGCCCCAGTTCGCGCCGCTGGGCAGGGCGGCCAGGCCGGTCTTGATGGCCAGCCAGGTAAGGCCGAACACACCGATGGTCTTGCCGATCAGCAGGCCCGCTGCGATGCCCATGGGCACATGGTGGGTGAAGCTTTCCAGGCTCACGCCGGTCAAGGACACGCCGGCGTTGGCAAAGGCGAACAGCGGCAGGATGCCGTAGGCCACCCAGGGGTGCAGGGCATGTTCCAGCGTGAGCAGCGGCGAGGGCTCGGCGTTTTTGGTGCGCATGGGGATGCAGAACGCCAATGTCACACCGGCCAGCGTTGCGTGCACACCACTCTTTAGGACGCACACCCACAGGATCAGCCCGACGATCAGGTACGGCCCGAGCTTGATCACGCCCAGGCGGTTCATCGCGATCAACGCAATCAGGCAGGCGCCCGCACCCGCCAGGGCGGCACCGGAGAGATCGGCAGAATAGAACACGGCGATCACGATGATCGCGCCGAGGTCGTCAATGATCGCCAGGGTCATCAGGAACAGTTTCAGCGACACCGGCACGCGTTTGCCCAGCAAGGCCAGTACGCCGAGGGCGAAGGCAATGTCGGTGGCCATGGGAATCGCCCAACCGGAAAGCGCGGTGGGGTAGTCCTTGTTGATCGCCCAGTAGATCAGCGCCGGCACCACCATGCCACCGATGGCCGCGGCGCCAGGCAGCACCACTTGCGAGGGCTTGGACAGGTGGCCGTCGAGCAACTCGCGCTTGACCTCCAGGCCGATCAGCAGGAAGAACAGAGCCATCAGGCCATCATTGATCCACAGCAGGGCGGGCTTGGCGATTTTCAGCGCGCCGATCTGCGCCACCACCGGCACATCGAGAAACGCGCTGTACAGGTGCGACAAAGGTGAATTGTTAATGATCAGCGCCAGGGCCGCAGCCGCGATCAACAACAGACCGCTGGCGGCTTCCAGCTGGAAGAAACGGGTGAAAGTGCTACGCAGAGGCAAGGGATGCTCTCCAATCCAGGTTCAATAGGTGGGTACCCTAACCCGTACCGTTAGTTGTTAAAACAAAAGTTATATTCTTATTTGTTATAAGGGGCTGGCTGGGGTGATGTTGCCGCCAAGCCTAGCAATTGTGTGTCTGATTGAGTCGGTACTGTATCTGTGTGGCGTGTAGGAAACCCCCTAAAATCAGGGCTGACACCTTCAGAGAAACTCTCCATGAGCGACCACCGTCCCTGGGCCCGCGAAGCCATTCGTATCATTGAAGCAGACTTCCAGCGTAGTGCCGATACGCACCTGATTCCCTTGCCGTTACCAGGATTGCCGGGTATCGAGTTGTACTTCAAGGACGAGTCCAGCCATCCCACCGGCAGCCTGAAGCATCGGCTGGCACGCTCGTTGTTCCTGTACGCATTGTGTAATGGCTGGCTCAAGCCTGGTGCGCCGGTGATCGAAGCATCCAGTGGCTCGACGGCGATTTCCGAAGCCTACTTTGCGCGTCTGCTGGGTTTGCCGTTTATTGCGGTAATGCCAGCCACCACGTCCCAGGAAAAAATCGCACAGATTGCCTTCTACGGCGGCAAGAGCCACCTGGTACAGGATCCCACGCAGATATACGCCGAATCCGAACGCCTGGCGCGGGAAAGCGGTGGTCATTTCATGGACCAGTTCACCTACGCCGAACGTGCCACCGACTGGCGGGCGAACAACAACATTGCCGAGTCGATCTTCCAGCAGATGCGTTTCGAGCAGCATCCGGAGCCGAGCTGGTTGATCTCCAGCCCCGGCACCGGCGGCACCACCGCTACGCTCGGTCGTTATGTGCGTTATCGCCAGCATTGTACCCGCGTGTTGTGTGCCGATGCGCAGCGTTCGGTGTTCTTTGATTTCTACCAGAGTGGTGATGCCAGCTTGCGCCTGGACTGCGGTTCGCGGATTGAAGGCATTGGCCGACCACGGGTCGAGGCATCGTTTTTGCCCAAGGTCATCGATGCGATGGTCAAGGTGCCGGATGCCCTGTCGCTGGCGGCCATGCATTACCTGGCCGACCGGCTGGGGCGGCGGGTCGGAGGTTCCAGCGGGACGAATCTGATTGGCGCACTGGTCGCGGCGCAACAGATGAAAGCGGCAGGGGAGTCCGGCTCGATCGTGGCGATCTTGTGCGACGGGGGGGAGCGGTATGCCACAACCTATTACGACCAGGCCTGGCTGGCGGGGCAGGGCTATGCGTTGGACGGTTTGATTACTGCTGTTGCGGACAGTGTCGAGCGGGGCGAGCCATTGCCGGACAGCATCCTGCGGGCAAACATTTAACCTTGTAGGAGCCCGGCTTGCCGGCGATGGCGATCTTGAAGACGCTATCGCCGGCAGGGCAATGCGTCAGGCTTCCAGGCCCAACATATCCCGCGCCAACGCTTCGGCAATCCGAATCCCATCCACGCCCGCCGACAGAATCCCTCCGGCGTAACCAGCGCCTTCACCAGCCGGGAACAGCCCTTTCACGTTCAAGCTCTGCATCGATTCGTTACGGGTGATCCGCAACGGTGATGAGGTGCGCGTTTCGATACCCGTCAACACCGCGTCGTGCAGCGAGTAGCCCTTGATCTGCTTCTCGAACGCCGGCAACGCTTCACGGATCGCTTCGATGGCGAAGTCGGGCAAGGCCAGGGCCAAATCGCCAAGAGACACGCCAGGTTTGTAGGAGGGCTCCACGCTACCAATCGCGGTGGACGGCTTGCCAGCGATGAAATCACCTACCAGTTGTGCGGGAGCCTCGTAGTTGCTGCCACCGAGGACATAGGCGTGGGACTCCAGGCGTTCCTGCAACTCGATACCGGCCAGCGGGCCGCCTGGGTAGTCCACCTCTGGGGTGATGCCGACCACGATGCCGGAGTTGGCGTTGCGCTCGTTGCGCGAGTACTGGCTCATGCCGTTGGTGACCACGCGGTTCGGCTCGGAAGTCGCCGCCACCACGGTGCCGCCCGGGCACATGCAGAAGCTGTACACCGAGCGGCCGTTCTTGGCGTGGTGCACCAGCTTGTAGTCGGCGGCGCCGAGTTTCGGGTGCCCGGCGTATTTGCCCAGGCGCGCGGCGTCGATCAGCGACTGCGGATGTTCGATACGGAAACCCACCGAGAACGGCTTGGCTTCCATGTACACGCCACGGGAGTGGAGCATGCGGAAGGTGTCACGGGCGCTGTGGCCCAAGGCCAGGATCACATGTTTGGACAGGATCTGTTCGCCGCCATCGATGACCACCCCATTCAACTGGCCGTCTTCGATCAGCACATCGGTCACCCGCTGCTCGAAGCGCACTTCACCGCCCAGGGCGATGATCTGCTCGCGCATGTTTTCCACCACGCCGGTCAGGCGGAACGTGCCGATGTGCGGTTTACTGACGTAGAGGATTTCTTCCGGCGCACCGGCCTTGACGAACTCGTGCAGCACTTTGCGGCCGTGGAATTTCGGGTCCTTGATCTGGCTGTACAGCTTGCCGTCGGAAAAGGTCCCGGCGCCGCCTTCACCGAACTGCACGTTGGACTCGGGGTTGAGCACGCTTTTGCGCCACAGGCCCCAAGTGTCCTTGGTGCGCTGGCGCACTTCCTTGCCACGCTCGAGGATGATCGGCTTGAAGCCCATCTGCGCCAGCAGCAGCCCGGCGAAGATCCCGCACGGGCCAAAGCCGACGACGATCGGGCGTTCGGTCAGGCCTTGCGGTGCCTGGCCTACGACCTTATAGCTGACATCCGGCGCCGGGTTGACGTTGCGGTCATCGGCGAATTTGAGCAGCAGGGCGGCTTCACCCTTTACGTTCAGATCGATGGTGTAGATGAAGCACAGTTCCGACGACTTCTTGCGCGCATCGTAGCTGCGTTTGAACAGGGTGAAATCGAGCAGGTCATCACTGGCGATGCCCAGGCGCTGCACGATGGCAGGCCGCAGGTCTTCTTCGGGATGGTCGATGGGCAGCTTGAGTTCGGTGATTCGTAACATGACGGGATCCGGTAGGCGGCGGGCAGAGAGGCCGGCTGTTTTGCAAACCGGCGATTATAAGCCCCAATGACCGTTTCCCGTCATGTTAAAACAGCATGGCGTCGCGTCAGTCGTCGCGCGAGCCGCCGAACGATGCGCAACCGCGCTGGACCTGGCCATTGACGCGCAACTCGGCGGTCATGTGTTGCAAACTGCCGCTGACCGGGTCGACACAACGCTGCGGCGCCACCCACAATTCCACGTGCTGATTGTTGGCCTCGGTCATCAGGTTAAAGCGACCGTCACCGATTTGCTCTTCCACATAGGGCACCGCCAGTGGTGGCTGGCCTTCGCGTTCCAGCACCAGGCCCTTGGCGGTCACGTTCATCACCCAGGTCGGCTTGTGGCCGTTGGCGCGCAGGATCATGCGCTTGAAGTCCGGGTCGCCGCAGGCCGAGGTCGAGCGCTCGACGCGGTAGAGTTGTTGCAGGTCGACGCTGCCCTCGGTGCCGCTGGCAACCCCGGAGAACTTGCCGCGCAGGTCGGCAAACAACGCGCCTTGCTGGCCGGCCAGTGAGGCCGCTTCCTGCAGGATGCTGGTGCCGCCGGTGTCATTGACCACGTAATTGCGTTTGTCGTTGCACGGCTGGAACAGCAGTTTGCCGCCGACTGCGGTGAGTTCACCTTGCATGCGCGTCAGCCCGGCGAGCGACGGCTTGGCAGGATCACTCTCGAACATCTGGCAGGCAGCGAACAAGGGAAGCAGGGCAAACAGGAACAGGGTAGGGGCGGCACGCATTATCGGGTCTCCAGGCAAGTGCCGCCACGTTACTCAGGCCGGCGCCGCATCACAAGCCCGTGACAGGGTTTGAACCATCGGCCCGGAACGGATGGGAAAAATAGCACTGTCGATTGGACGTTTCCTACACTTGGATTTGGAGAGGTGTGAGAGCGTCGAGCTCTTTTGATTGGGAGCCGCAATGAATATCAAATGGTGTATCTGCGTGCTCATGCTCTGGGCAAATGCAGCTTTTTCAGACGAGCCCGCCCAGCTTTCCTACTCGTCAGCCACTGATTTCACGCATATTTCGGTGATACTCAAGGGCGCTGGGAACCCTGCGCCGGGTTATGTTGAAGTGAATGTTTCACTGAGCCCAGAGGCGACAGCAAGGACAAAATCCATCACGTTGCTGGCCTACCTAAAGTACGTAACATTTTATGTAGACGGGTATCAGTTAAGTACCGTCAGGGTTCACAGCCAATTGGGCGGGGCGTTCAGATTTATAGCCCCGCGTGCGCTGGTGGTTGGGTGGATGTCTCAGTTATCACCTGAGACAGTTGCCGCTCAACCGACGATGTAAGTCTGCCCGGTCTGCAAACCCTCGACACTCTTCGCGTAGGCCAACGCCACGTCAGCACCTGCCGCGGGTTTGAAACCACGAAAATACGGTGCATAGCTGCCCATGGCTTCCACCAGCACTGTCGGGCTGACAGCATTTACGCGCAGGCCTCGTGGCAGCTCGATGGCGGCCGCTCTGACGAAGGCATCGATGGCGCCATTGACCAACGCAGCCGAGGCGCCGGTGCGGATCGGGTCGCGGTTGAGGATGCCGCTGGTGAAGGTGAACGAGGCACCATCGTTGGCGAACTCACGGCCGATCAGCAGCAGATTGACCTGGCCCATCAGCTTGTCACGCAAGCCCAGCTCGAAATCGCTCTCGCTCATTTCGCCCAATGCCACGAAGTTCACGCTGCCTGCTGCGCAGACCAGGGCGTCGAATTTGCCAGTCTGTTCGAACAGCTTGCGGATCGACGCGCTGTCGCTGATATCCACCTGGAAGTCACCGCTGCTGCGGCCGATGCTGATCACTTCGTGACGCTGAGCCAGTTCCGCCTTGACCGCCGAGCCGACGGTGCCGCTGGCGCCAATCAATAGGATTTTCATGGTGCTGTTCCTCCGGGAGTAAGTGAAGGCTCAGTCTAGAGTGGCTTTTTTGCTGGATAAACGCGCTAATAGGCAACCTTTGGTTTTCTTTTGGAAACAATCCATGAGCGAGATGGATGACTTGGCAGCCTTTGCCGTGCTGATCGAAGCCGGCAGTTTTACCGTCGCCGCCGAGCAACTGGGCTGTAGCAAAGGGCAATTGTCCAAGCGTATCAGCCAGCTGGAAGCGCGGTTCTCTGTGGTGTTGCTGCACCGCACCACGCGCAAGCTCAGCCTGACCGCAGCCGGTGCGGCCTTGTTGCCCCAGGCCCAGGCCCTGGTGGTGCAGGTGGATCGTGCCCGTCAGGCATTGGCCCGGCTCAAGGACGATCTTGCCGGACCAGTGCGCATGACGGTGCCAGTGTCCTTGGGGGAAACCTTTTTTGATGGGCTGCTGCTGGAGTTTTCCAAGCAATACCCGCAGGTGCAAATTGAGCTGGAGCTCAATAACAGCTATCGAGACCTGGCGCGAGATGGGTTCGACCTGGGGGTACGCTCAGGTTCCATTGAGAGCGAGCGCCTGGTGGTCAAGCCGTTGCTGGCCTGGCGTGAGATGACCTGTGCCAGCCCGGCCTATCTTGAGCAACACGGCGAACCTGAGACGCCGGCCGACCTGGGCAACCATGCTTGCCTGCTCAACAGCCACTACAGCGGCCGTGAAGAGTGGTTGTACCACCAGCAGCACGAATTACTGCGGGTACGCGTCAGCGGCACCTTTGCCTCCAACCACTACAACCTGCTGAAAAAGGCTGCGCTGGTGGGAGCGGGCATTGCACGGCTGCCGTCCTACGTGTTGCCGACGGAATTGGCGGATGGCCGATTGCGTTGGCTCCTGCGCGATTATCAGACGCGCAGCATGCCGATGTACCTGGCGCATCCCTATCAGGGTGGCTTGCCGCGTCGTACCCAGGTATTGGCCGACTACCTGGTGGATTGGTTCAAGCGCAGCGGCGAGGCGCTGGACCGGCTTTAGGCGTAGCGTCGGGCGATCAGGTGATCGATGGACAGGCGTCCTGGCCCTTTGGCCACCAGCAGCAACAGCAGCGCGATCCAGGTGCCATGGGTTGGGTAGGCGTCCGGGTAGACGAACAGCTGAATCACCAGGGTCATGCCGATCAGGGCCAAGGCCGAAAAGCGCGTGGCGAAGCCTACGAGGATCAGCAACGGGAAAAAATGCTCGGCAAATGCAGCCATATGCGCCGCCATTTCCGGCGACAACAACGGCACGTGGTACTCGCTGCGAAACAGCGGCAATGTCGAGGCTGCCAGTTTCGGTTCGCCGAATTGGAAGGTGCCGCTGATCAAATCAACGGCAAAGCCTTCAACTTTGGTTTGCCCGGATTTCCAGAACACGGC
The DNA here is from genome assembly GCF_024584605.1 of Pseudomonas extremorientalis. Lineage (NCBI taxonomy): Bacteria > Pseudomonadati > Pseudomonadota > Gammaproteobacteria > Pseudomonadales > Pseudomonadaceae > Pseudomonas > Pseudomonas extremorientalis. The sequence continues at coordinate 1,582,228 of NZ_CP089519.1, forward strand.
GGCAATGGAAAAGCGCGCGACAAAGGCGATCAGGCTGTAGGGGATTTGTTCGAAAAGCGCGATGAGCCTTTTGATCAGGCCTGAGGGGCGAGTGTTCATGGCGATACCTTTTGTTCCAGGTGCAAATGAGTGAGGGTGTTATGGCTGATCAGCAGCGTCAGGCATTGGTGCAGGTCGAATTCGGTGGATGCTTCAAGCGCATGCTCCACGGCTGTTCCCAATGCGTTGCCATGCGCCAGGCTGTTGATGAACGCCACTGAGCCAGGGTCTATGGCAAATACCTTGACCTCCAGCCCCTGGCGCAGCACCAGCGCCCCCTGGGGATGCCAGGGGTTCAGGGTGGCCAGGCCGCCCTCGGTCTGGTGTACGGCCCACACTGCCACCACCGCGTAGGGCGAATTGAGCGTGGCCAGCGACGGCTGCAGTTGCAGGCGCAGGGTGCCCAGGTCTGCTTGACCCTGCAGCGCCAGGAGCACGGCCTGCTGATCCAGCGCCTGGCAATCGGCGGCGTGATAGGCACGGACGCGCAAGCGCTCCAGCCGGGCGATGTCCGCCAGATAGGGCACGCTTTGCGCGGGTTCAAAGCCTTGGATGAACTCGGCGAGCGCGCCACCGTACTCGCTCATCACCGGGCTGGTAGGCGGGTGCGCCTGCACATACAGGCTGGCCATGGCACGGAAAAACGCCTCGCCCACCAATTGCAGTGTGACCGGGTAAGCTGCCGCCAATGCGTTGATCAACGAGCTGTGCACATTGTTGCGATACACCGCGAAACGGCTGGCCGGGTCGGCACCATTGCTGCTGAACAGGCCATCGGGGCAGGCTTGTTCCGGTGCCAGCAAGGCTGCAGCGAAGTCGTCCTGAAGGCTCATGGGCTCACCTGCGCCAGATACCTTTCGGCCTGTTGAGCCTCGGCCAGCAGTACGCTGAATGCCGGCAGTTGGTTGTCACGTTCGATCAGGGTTGGCACCGGGCCGACTTGAGCCAGTACTTTTTCGTACAGCTGCCACACGGCGTTATCGATCGGCGCCCCGTGGTCGTCGATCAGCAAGCGATCACCGAGGCTGTCAGTGTCCTCAGCAAATCCAGCCAGGTGAATCTCACTGACAGCGTGCAACGGCAGGGCGTCGAGGTAGGACTGGGGGTCGCGTTGATGGTTGATGCAGGACACGTAGACGTTGTTCACGTCCAATAACAAGCCACAGCCGGTACGACGGATGATTTCGCTGATGAAGTCCGTCTCGTCGAGGGTGGAGCGTTGGAATTGCAGGTAGGTCGATGGGTTCTCCAGCAGCATCGGCCGCTTGAGGGTGCTCTGTACCTGGTCGATGTGTTCGCACACCCGTTGCAGGGTGGCGCTGTCGTAAGCCAGAGGCAGCAGGTCATTGAGGAACACCGGGCCGTGGCTCGACCAGGCCAGGTGTTCGGAAAAAGAGTGGGGTTGATAGCGTTCGATCAGCGTGCTCAATCGCGCCAGGTGCGCCCGATCCAGCCGGCCTTCGCCGCCGATGGACAGGCCCACGCCGTGCAATGACAGCGGGTACTGTTCGCGGATCAACCCCAGGTAATGATGAAACGGGCCGCCGGCCACCATGTAGTTTTCGGCGTGCACTTCAAAAAAACCGATATCGGGTGAGGTCTCGAGCACTTCAATGAAGTGCTCATGCTTGAGCCCCAGTCCTGCCCGGCCGGGAAGGCCGGGCGCCTGAGCCTGGGAGACGGCTGGCAGGGATGAAAGAGTCATCATCAGTACTCAGGTTTTGCGAGGGATCAGGATTTAGCGGTGAAGGCAGCTTCCTGGCCGAAACCGGTCGGCGAGGTGGAGCTTGGGGTTTTGAGGCAGGTGCCGGCAGGAACCAGTTTCCAGGCGTTGGCCTGGTCTTTGACTTTCGAGGTACCGGCGCAGGAAGTGCCGGCGCCCGCGGCGCAATCGTTCTTGCCAGCTTCAGCGACGCCGTAGCATTTCTGCATGTCGTCGGCAGCGTGGGCGGTGGTGGTCAGGGCGGACAGGCTCAGGGTGGAACCGAGGGCCAGGACAAGGGTAGCGGCGGACAGTTTGGTCGTCATGATGTATCTCCAGCAGTGGGTTGAGTTGGCGGGCTAGAGTGCCTGCTTGTACCACTAGAGACGGCAGGGTGGAATCCGTTACAAGTCGACCAAAAATAATTTCAGGCGACGCAAAAAAAGTAGGAGGGAACAAGCCCCTCCCACATTTCAGCGTCGGTTCGCTTAGCCGCCGAGGTACGCCTCACGTACTTTAGGATCCGTCAGCAACTGCTCGCCCGTCCCCTGCATCACCACCCGGCCGTTTTCCAGCACATAGGCGCGGTCAGCAATCTTCAAGGCCTGGTTGGCGTTCTGCTCCACCAGGAACACCGTCACACCGTCCTTGCGCAGTTGTTCGATGATGTCGAAGATCTGCTGGATGATGATCGGCGCCAGGCCCAGGGAAGGTTCGTCCAGCAGCAACAGCTTGGGCTTGCTCATCAGCGCCCGGCCGATGGCGAGCATTTGCTGCTCGCCGCCGGACATGGTGCCGCCGCGCTGGCTGAAGCGTTCCTTGAGCCGAGGGAACAGGTGCAGCACCTTGTCCATCTGCTCCTGGTAGTCGCCCTTGTCGGTGAAGAAGCCGCCCATGGCGAGGTTTTCTTCGACCGTCAGGCGCGAGAACACGCGGCGGCCTTCCGGCACTACCGCAATGCTTTTGCGCATGATGTGGGACGACTGCTGCCCCACCAGCTCTTCACCCATGTAGCGGATGCTGCCGCTATGGGCCTGGGGCGATCCGCACAAGGTCATCAGCAAGGTCGACTTGCCGGCGCCGTTGGCACCGATCAGCGTGACGATCTCACCTTGGCGCACTTCCACGTTGACGCTGTGCAGGGCCTGGATCTTGCCGTAGAAAGTGGAAACGTTTTCGAATTGCAGCATTTTACGCTTCCCCCAAATAGGCTTTGATCACTTCAGGATTGTCGCGGATCTGCTCCGGTGTCCCGTCGGCCAAAGGCGTACCCTGGTTGATCACCACGATGTGGTCGGAAATGCTCATGACCAGCTTCATGTCGTGTTCGATCAACAACACCGTGGCGTTGTTCTCTTCACGCAACACGCTGATCAGCGCCTTGAGGTCTTCGGTTTCCTTGGGGTTCAGGCCGGCGGCCGGTTCGTCGAGCATCAGGATCCGCGGACGGGTCATCATGCAGCGGGCGATTTCCAGGCGACGTTGCTGACCGTAGGCCAGGGTGCCAGCAGGGCGGTTGGCAAACTCGGTGAGGTTGACCTTGTCCAGCCAGTACTCGGCGTATTCCATGGCCTCGCGCTCGCTCTTGCGGAACGCCGGGGTCTTGAACAGTCCCGCAAAGAAGTTGGTGTTCAGGTGACGGTGCTGGGCGATCAACAGGTTCTCGACCGCCGTCATGTCCTTGAACAAGCGCACGTTCTGGAAGGTCCGCACCACGCCCTTGCGGGCGATCTCGTGACCGGCCAGGCCCTGGATCGGCTGACCGTCCAGCAGGATGCTGCCACCGCTCGGCTTGTAGAAGCCGGTGAGGCAGTTGAACACCGTGGTCTTGCCGGCCCCGTTGGGGCCGATGAGCGCGACTACTTGTTTCTCTTTCACGGTCAGGGCCACGCCGTTGACCGCCAGCAAGCCGCCGAAGCGCATGCTCAAGTTTTCAACTTTCAGGATCTCGCGACTCATTTGCGCAGCTCCATGTGTGGGCGTTGCATCGGGAGCAAACCTTGAGGACGCCAGATCATCATCAGCACCATCATGGCACCGAACATCAACATGCGGTATTCGCTGAACTCACGCATCATTTCCGGTAGCAGGATCATCACGATTGCCGCGAGGATCACGCCCAGTTGCGAGCCCATGCCCCCCAGAACCACGATGGCGAGGATGATCGCCGACTCGATAAAGGTGAACGACTCCGGGGTCACCAGGCCTTGGCGCGCGGCGAAGAAGCTGCCGGCGAAACCGGCGAACGCAGCGCCCAGGGTAAAGGCGGAGAGCTTGATGATGGTCGGGTTCAGGCCCAAGGCGCGGCAGGCGATCTCATCTTCGCGCAGCGCTTCCCATGCACGGCCGATGGGCATGCGTAGCAGGCGGTTGATCACGAACAGGGCGGCCAGTGCCAGCAGCAGCGCCACCAGGTACAGGAACACCACTTTGCTCACCGGGTTGTAGTCGATCCCGAAGTACTCGTGGAACGTCTGCATCCCTTCAGCGGCGGAACGGTCGAACGACAGCCCGAAGAACGTTGGCTTGGGGATGCTGCTGATGCCGTTGGGGCCACCGGTGATATCGGTGAGGTTACGCAGGAACAGGCGGATGATTTCACCGAAGCCCAGGGTCACGATCGCCAGGTAGTCACCGCGCAGGCGCAGCACCGGAAAGCCCAGCAGGAAGCCGAACGTCGCCGCCGCCATGCCAGCCAGTGGCAGGCAGATCCAGAAGCTCCAGCCCAGGTAATGCGAGAGCAGCGCATAGGTGTAGGCACCCACGGCATAGAAGCCCACGTAACCCAGGTCGAGCAGGCCGGCCAGGCCCACCACGATGTTCAGGCCCAGGCCCAGCAACACGTAGATAAGGATCAGGGTGGCGATATCGACCGCACCGCGCGAGCCGAAGAACGGCCAGATCAACGCGGCGATGATCAGGGCAATGATGATGTAGCGTTGGGTGCGCGGCAGGGTCAGGAATTGGCTGACCTTGGGCGATACCAACGGACCACGGTTGCTCTTGAGCAAGGCATTGAACTGATCGCTGAACAACACGCGCAGGAACATCAGCACCGAACACAGGGCGATGACGGTCAGGGTGACGGGCCCTGTGCCATGCACTTCAAGGTTGATGCCGACAATGCTCAGCTTGAGGCCGAGTACCGGGAAGGCCACGGCCCATACCAGCAAGGCGCTGAAAAACGCCGATTTAAGATATCTGCTCATACTTTCTCAACCTCCGGACGGCCCAGGATGCCGGTCGGACGGAACAACAGCACCAGAACCAACAGGCCGAACGCCACGACGTCCTTGTATTGGTCACCGAAGATATCGGCACCAAAGGCTTCAGCCACACCCAGCACCAGGCCACCGAGCATCGCGCCCGGGATACTGCCGATGCCGCCCAATACCGCCGCGGTGAAAGCCTTGAGGCCTACCAGGAAACCGGCGTTGGGGTTGATCACGCCGTACTGCATGCTCAGCAGCACCGCCGCGACGGCGGCGAGGGCAGCACCGATCACGAAGGTCAGGGCAATGATGTTGTTGGTGTTGATGCCCAACAGGTTGGCCATCTTGATGTCTTCGGCGCAGGCCCGGCAGGCACGCCCCAGACGGGAGCGGGAGATGAACAGGGTCAGGCCCAGCATCGCCACCAGGGTGACGACGAAGACCAGGACCTGCATGTACGAAACCAGCACTTCTTGTGCGCCACCCGGGCCGAAGGAGAAGCTCCCCGGAATCAGGTTGGGAATGGACTTGTCCTTGGAGTCCTGGGACAGCAGTACAGTGTTCTGCAGGAAAATCGACATGCCGATGGCGGAAATCAGCGGGATCAAACGGTTGCTGCCACGCAAGGGACGGTAGGCAACGCGCTCGATACTGTAGCCATAGGCACTGGTCACGACGATCGATGCAAGGAACGCAGCGGTCATCAACAGCGGCAGGGAGTGGATACCCAGCATGGCCAGCCCGGCAAGGGCGATGAAGGCCACGTAGGAGCCAATCATGTACACCTCGCCATGGGCGAAGTTAATCATTCCAATGATGCCGTAAACCATTGTGTAGCCAATGGCTATCAAGGCATAGGTGCTGCCAACGGTCATGCCGTTAACCAGCGTTTGGAAAAAATGATAGATCTCAGGCATTACAGCGCTCCTAAAAACCCGATACGCATTTCACTGGTGGAGTCATGTTCCGGCCCCGTGCTGTGTTCTGTGAGCACATTTGCACAAAGCGTTTGCCAGCGAACCGCTGGTGACGGTTTTAAGATTTTCAGGTGAGCCAGCGCCCGGATCGCGGGTGTCAGGCCCATAAACCTCGTAAAACAAAGCCCACTGCTCTCACAGTGGGCTTGTTGGACCAGTAACGCCTGGCTTACTGAGGGGAAACTTCGGTTTTTGGTTTACCGAAGTGCCATTCGTAGACCACGAACTTGAAGTCCTTCAAGTCGCCCTTGGCGTCGAAGCTCAGGTCGCCGGTTGGGGTCTTGAAGGTGCCTGCGTGGATGGCCGCAGCCACTTTGGCGGTGTCTTCGGACTTCGCGGCAGCGATACCGCCGGCGATGACTTCAACAGCCGAGTAGGCCGGGAACACGAACGGACCGGTTGGGTCCTGCTTGTTCTTGGTGAACTCTTCAACGATGGCCTTGTTGGCCGGATCGGTGTCGAACGACTTTGGCAAGGTAACCAGCAGGCCTTCGGAAGCGTTCTGGGCGATTTGCGAGATGGAGTCGTTGCCGACACCTTCCGGGCCCATGAACTTGGCGTTCACGCCTTTTTCCTTGGCTTGGCGCAGGATCAGGCCCAGCTCAGGGTGGTAGCCGCCGTAGTAGACGAAGTCGACGTTGGCTTGCTTGAGCTTCTGAATGAGCGAACCGAAGTCTTTGTCGCCGGCGTTGATGCCTTCGAAGAGGGCAACTTTCACGCCTTTCTTCTCGAGGGTCTGTTTAACGGCGGTGGCGATGCCTTCACCGTACTGCTGTTTGTCGTGAATGACCGCAACGACTTTTGGCTTCACGTGGTCGGCGATGTAGTTACCGGCCGCAGGGCCTTGGGCGCTGTCCAGGCCGATGGTGCGGAAGACCAGTTTGTAACCACGGGAAGTGATTTCCGGGCTGGTGGCAGCCGGGGTGATCATGATCACGCCTTCGTCTTCATAGATGTCGGAGGCTGGCTGAGTGGAGCTGGAGCAGAGGTGGCCGACCACGAACTTGACGCCGTCGTTGACCACTTTGTTGGCCACGGCAACGGCTTGTTTAGGATCGCAAGCGTCGTCGTATTCCTTGGCTTCAAGCATTTTGCCGTCGACGCCGCCCTTGGCGTTGATGTCGGCGATGGCTTGCTTGGCACCCATGAATTGCATGTCGCCGTATTGCGTCACAGGACCGGTTTTCGGACCTGCGATACCGATCTTGATGGTGTCGGCTGCGAACGAATGGCCGGCAACCCCAGCCAGGACCATAGCGGCAAACAGTTTGGAAATCTGCTTAGTAGCCTTATTCATAGTGCTCCACTCTTACTGTTGTATTTTTTATAGTTCTAGCGGCCTTGTGAGCTGCAGAACCGGATCAGATATCTCGGATATCCCCCCGGCAGTGCCCTGGCAACTGTACCGGTACAGTGTAGAGCGCCGGTTGATCGCTTGAAAAGCTGGCTGCTGGGGGCAAAACCCGGGTATGTCGCTTAAATGAAAGAAAAAGACAGAATTGCGGCGGGGTGATGCCAGAGTTTCGGGCAATCCTTGGCTTTCCTGACCCTTTCAATCGATGACGCATTTGCAACTGGGTTTTTCTGCCTGACGCTCGACGTTATGATTGCGCCGATTTTTTATTCAGGTGAACTCCCATGACGCAAGAACCTAGCACCCTCTATGCCAAGCTGCTCGGTGAAACTGCCGAAATTTCCTGGAAGGAGCTTGAGCCGTTCTTTGCCAAGGGTGCCCTATTGTGGGTCGACGCTGGCCTGGATTTGATCGAAGCGGCCGAAGGCATGGCCGAGGATAACCGCGACAAAGTCGCTGCCTGGCTGGCCGCAGGTAGCCTTGGCGAAGTGTCTGCGACGCGGGCGCTGGACCTGGTGGAGCGCGATCCGAGCCTGTGGGCGGTGGTGGTTTCGCCGTGGATTCTGATCCAGGAAAGGGCGGCGCAATAAAAGCCCGCACGAAAAAGGTGCGTCTTTTTTGCCGCGGTAAGTGTGTAGCGGAGTAACCGCTGAGGCGGTGATGGCATCTTGCCGTAGAGAAAGGTCACAGCCGAGGGTGACGTGCGCGTCACGGGAACAGTTGGGCGGGTGGCTAAACGGCTGCAGAATTGTTTCGTGGTGTGGCAAGGCTATACATTTTTTTGCAATACAGGCCGTCATCGCAGGCAAGCCAGCTCCCACATTTGAAATGCATTCCAAGTGTGGGAGCTGGCTTGCCTGCGATGGGCGCGCCTCGGTCTAAGCCGTCTTGCCGGTATGGTTGTTCAAGGAGATAACCTTGGTCTTGCCAATCCGGTGGCGGTAGATCTCACGCAGGTACTTGATCGCCTTCTTCACGCAATCCCGTGACAGGCGAATGTCATTGATCGACACGAACTTCTCTTTGTCGTTGATCAGCTCGCGGTACTTCTTCTCATACATCGGCTTGATCGCGTACCAGTTGGTATCGAGGATCTTCGCCGGGTTCTCGAACTCGTTGAGCAACTCGTCGATACGATCTTCGTCGAAGTCCTCGTGGATGATGAAGTCCAGGATCGAGTTATCCAGCGTGTCATCGAAGCGATAAGGGTTGCGCGCAAAACAGCGTTTGATGAAGGCCACGATCAACGTGAGGAAATCATCCGACAGGCACGGGCTCTTGGCGATCAGGGTGGTCAACGACAGGTTGGCCGAGGCGCCGATCACCAGGGCGTAGCGCTTGAGCGTGGTGTTGGGGAACAGGCTGTTGAGGTGGGTCTTGAGCCGATTCAGGTCCATGTAGGACAGCTTGTAGTCCTTGGGCAGCGACACAATCGAGACCACCGACGAGCAGTTCTTGAAGAAGTGCAGGTCATGCAGCGCGGCGGCGTCGTAGCCAGAGTTCTTGTACTGTTCCAGGGACGCCTTGTAGCGCTTGGATTCGATCGGCAACAGGCTGATGCCTTCGATGGCCTGGGTGACCTTGTTGAAATGCGGCAGGTCGATGGAACGGAAGAACAGATCGTCGATGTTCAGGCGCTGCGGCTCTTTCTCGAACACCTTGAACTTGTCGTTCGACGGCGCCGGGGTTTCCGGGACCACGGACTCGGCGTAGGCAATCGCCACCGGGCCGGCCAGGCTCATGAACAGGTCGTTGGCATCCAGGCGAATGGTTTCGCCGATGTCGATGCCGGCGCGCCGGAAGTAGTTCTGGTCGTAGTCGGTGGTCACGGCCTGGGCAGTGAGGATGTTGAAGATCTGCTGGGAAATATACTGGTTGGCGTGTTTTTCCATGGCATTGACGTCAATGTTCTGGATATTGCCGTCATCGCTTTCTTCGGCATAACGCATGATGTCATTGGAGATCAGCATCATCGCGTTCCACGGCCGGATCCGTCCCTTCACGCTGGCTTCGCTGCTGTCTTCATTGGCGAAGTTGTACGAGAAATCCCATTCTTCCGACAGGTATTTGCACAGCAGTCGCCCGGCGTTGATGTGCAGCGCCTCGGACATTTCGCTGCGGTGGTCGGAAATGTTCGGCAGCACGCAGATGCCGCTGGTGAAGATCGGCTCGAACACAAAGGCGTGACCGCTCTTGCTGTCGTGCTCATCGGCGGGCTTGGTGTCGAAGGTCTTGTTCATGTACGAGTGTTGCTGGGCCAGGCCGAATTCCGAGGCCATGCCTGAACCCGTGCCGCCGCCGGCGCTGAAGATCGAGAAGTACAGGCGCGACTGGTTGGCCTTGATACCGCAGGAGTCGATCAGGTACGAGTGGATCATCTTCCAGTCGGGGCTGGAAAAACGCTGGGTGTCTTTGTTCAGGATGATCTTGGCCAGGTACTGGCCGAGGATTGGCGCGTTACCGGCGCCACCAGCATGGACTTCCGACAGGTCCATGATTTTCATCTTGCTGTAGTCGCGCAGGAAACCGCTTTTCTCGCCCTTGCGCGAGAAGCGGATACGTCCGGCGATGTCCTTGTCCAGGTCGCCCAGCATCACCAGCGGCTCGACGAGGAATACCGGTTTGCTGGCCTTGCCGCTGCCCAGGCGCAGGTTGTTGCGGATCCACTGGGCCGGGCTGTAACCCTTGTCCTGTGACTTATCTTCGTTGCTGAATTCGTTCAGGTAGAACTTGCGCGCGTTGTACACCAGTTCCGCGACGTCCAGCGCGATGTTCGAACCGCAGCGGCCCAGGCCGATCAGGCACACCGAGGGGAATTCCTGTTCGTTGCGCGGGTCGCTGTCGCCTTCCAGGTGGGGCGGGCGCGGGAACACCATGTCGCGCAGGCCGTCGAGGTTGTCGAGGATGCGGTCGGTATTGGTTTCGGTGAAGTACAGGTATTGCTGGGTGGCCAGCGGGCGGGCGGTGCTCAATGACTTTGAACCTGGGGGTGTGTCCGCAGGCGCTGGGAGCAATACGTCGGATACCACGGTGGCAGAGTTATTTTTAGAAGTCATTGTGCGCCATGTGCCTGGGCGGATGGCTGAAACAGATCAAGGGGCCATCACGGAATGGGTGTTCGCGACTTTACAGTGCGTCCTTGTCCTGGACGATTGGGTTTTACCCCTGTGATTTCAGGGGGAACACGGCCGGACTCTGATGAATCGGCCGTTCGTCGGGGTTCTTTAGGCAAATGATGGCGAAATGCCAAAAATTCGGCGTCAGCGAATTGGCCTGACGATGGACGTGGACCCACCGCGACCCGGGGCAGGTTCTTTCGGTGCACTGATGTCTTTGGCGGCCAGCGTACCGGTTGTGTGTAGCGGGTTACGCATGTTGATGCCTTGCATCACACCAACGATGTCACTGGCCGGCACCGCCGGGCTCAGCAGGTAACCCTGGACGAAATCGCAGCCATGCTTGAGCAGCACCTCGAACTGGGCCTGGGTTTCCACGCCTTCGGTCACGACCTCCAGGTGCAGGGTATGGGCCATGCCTATAACCGCCTGGACAATCTCGATATCGGCGGTGGACCTGGGAATATCCTGGATAAACGAGCGGTCGATCTTCAACGTGTTGAGTGGCAGGCGCTTGAGGTAGGCAAGGGAAGAGTAGCCGGTACCAAAATCGTCTATGGCCAGCGATACGCCCAGCGCGCGGATTTGCCGCAGTAACGCCAGGGTACTGCTGATGTTGCCCATCAGTGCATTTTCGGTGACTTCCAGTTCCAGGCGGTTCGCGCCGATGCCACTGAAGCGCAAGGCGTCTTCGATTTCGTCCGCCAGCTCGTCACGGGCCAGGTTCAGGGCCGAGCAGTTCACCGCCATGGTCAGATCGGTGTAGCCCCGGTCAGACAGCAGGCTCAGGTCATGACAGGCCTGGCGCAATACCCAGTGGTCCAGTTCGGCAATCAGCCCGTTGCTTTCTGCGATACCGATAAACCGGTCCGGCGCCAGCAACCCATGCTGGGGATGCTGCCAGCGCACCAAGGCTTCCAGGCGTGTGACCTTGCCGAGTTTCATGTCAAAGATCGGTTGATAGAACAACACCAGTTGGTTGCGGGTGCGCAGGGCGCTGCGCAGTTCTTCCTCCAGTTGCAGTTCGAGGAACGCGCGGGTCTTCAGGTTGGAACTGAAGAAATTCAGGTTGTTACGCCCGGCGTCCTTGGACTGGTACAGCGCCAGGTCGGCGGTTTTCAGCAGCTCTTCGCAGGTCAGGCCATCGTCGGGGAACAGGCTGATGCCAATACTGGTGGTCATCACCATGCGCCGGCCGGCCAGTTCGATGGGTTCTTTCATCTGCTGCATGATGCGTTGGGCCAGGTGCCGCGCTTCGTCGCGGTGGTGGATGCTGATCAGGATGCAGAATTCATCGCCGCCAAAGCGCGCCACCACATCCGCGTGGCTGCGTACCGAACCCTTGATATGCCCGGCCAGCACGGTGAGCAACTGGTCGCCGGCGTCATGCCCGAGGCTGTCATTGATGCGCTTGAAGTGGTCGATATCGAGGAAGATCACCGCCATCATGCCGTTGGACGCGGTTTTTTCGGCGAGCTTCTCCGCAAAGATCTGGTTGAAGCCGCGGCGATTGAGCAGGCTGGTGAGGGCGTCGTAATGCGCCACCTGTTGCAGCGATGCTCGGGCCTGGTCCAGTTCGCTGAGCAGGGCGTTGACCCGCCGCAGGTCGCGTTCCTTGTGCTGCAGTTTCTTGTCCGCCAGGGCGGCGCTGATGCTGCTGCCGATCACCAGCAGGGTGATGACGGCCACCGACAGGCCCAGTTGAATGGGGTTGTTATCCAGGGGTAACGAAAGGTCGGCCCCGGTGGGAACGATGAGTTGCATGGCCGCCATGCCGGTAAAGTGCATGCTCAGGATCCCGGCGCCGAGTACCAGGCTGGCAGCGTACTTGAGCAGTTGATGGAACACGCCGGCGCCGGTACGCAGGTAGCTCGACAGCAGCAGCGCAGCCAGGCTGGCACCGATGGCGATGCCCACCGAGGCCATGAACAGTCCGGACTCGAAATAGACCTGGGCCTGTGAGCGCATGGCAGACATGCCGACGTAGTGCATCAATGCGATGCCGATGCCCATCCACACCGACGCCAGCAGGTACTGGTGGAAACGCAGGTTGGAATGACTGAGGGTTTGCATGGCGAACAACGAGGCGACCAACGCAATCAACAGCGAAGCAAACGTTATCAATAATTCGTAGTGGATTGCGATGGGGGCCTGGAAGGCCAGCATGCTGATGAAATGGGTGGACCAGATCCCGCCTGCCAGGCAACCGGCGCCGAGCCAGCGCCAATGACGTCTGGCGGTAGCGTCCTCGACATGGCCGACACGTTCGGCCATGTCCAGCGTACCGAAGCCGGCCGCGCAAGCGACCAGATAGGCGAGCAGCACCAGAAAGGGGTTATGACTGCAATTGAGTAATAAGTGCCCGCTCTTTGGAAGCTCGGTAAAAAAATGCAGACCTAGCCATTCCATAGCATGTCCCGTCATAGAGTCACGTCACTGCCTGAGGCGATGACCTATGAGGTCGAGTATAGAAGCATAGGAGAATTCGCAAGGAGTAATGGCATTTTGCTTTTCTACGATTTTGGCATGCCGTCCATAGCGTTTGATGCTAAGCGCTGATCGGCAACGCCAGTTCCAAAGGCTGTTCCAGCGGTGCCAGGCCAAAGGCGGCACGGGCTGCATCACAATCGGCGTTGTGCACGCCCTCGTACCACGAGGACTCGAACTCACGGCACACGCTTGAGCGTTGTTCGTAGATCGTGCAACGGGTGCCTTGGCCCACTTCGCCCTCAAGGCTGCAGCAGCGCGCGGGTTTCTGGTCGGTGCCGATCATTGCAACGCGGGTCGGGTTGATCTGCACCACCAGGTCATCGGGCACCGTGCCCCCCGACGAGGCGCACTCACCCCAGAAGAAAGACACACGAAAGTGTGAACAGCAGGCACCGCAATTCAGACACGGACTGGCTTCGGACATGGGCGTCATCAATAAGAAAAGTAGGTTGGGGATGCTACGGAAGGCTCGCCATTCTATCCGTGCCATGGCCGTTGGGAAGGGGGGCGCGCACTTATATTTTTGTGGGGAAAGTCCCGTGTTGCCGGGCGAAATCATGCCCTATCAGCTTTACGAATCATTACAGACAACCGGGCCCTGCCTGACTATGTTGCAGGTACCGGGCAGGATGCATCGGGCATCGCAGCTCTCATAACAATAAAAGAGACGGACCCATGCAGAACTCGACCCAAGCGGCGAATGCCTGGCGCATTCTGTTCCTGCTGTTCCTCGCCAACCTGTTCAACTTCTTCGACCGCACCATCCCGGCGATTATCATCGAGCCAATCCGCATGGAATGGCACCTGAGCGACTTTCAGCTCGGCATTATCGGCACCGCCTTCACCATCGTCTATGCGATTGCCGGGCTACCGCTCGGGCGGCTGGCCGACACCGGCTCACGCAGCAAACTGATGGGCTGGGGCCTGTTCGCCTGGAGCGGGCTGACGGCGGTCAATGGCCTGGTCGGCAGTTTCTGGACGTTTCTGCTGGTGCGCATGGGCATCGGTATTGGTGAGGCCAGCTATGCGCCGGCCGCCAACTCGCTGATTGGCGATCTGTTCCCGGCACACCGCCGTGCGCGGGCCATGGGGATTTTCATGCTGGGCCTGCCGTTGGGGTTGCTGCTGGCATTCTTCACCATCGGCTGGATGGTCAAGGCGTTCGACAGCTGGCGCGCTCCGTTCTTTATCGCCGCTGTGCCGGGGCTGATCCTGGCGGTGTTCATGTTCTATATCAAGGAGCCCAAGCGCGGCGCGGCAGAAACCGTGCAGGTTTCCCAGGAGCGTGTCGACCGCCCGATCCGTCGCGTGCTGGCGGTGCCGACCTTCCTGTGGCTGGTGTTGGCGGGGTTGTGCTTCAACTTCGCCACCTACGCCTGCAATTCGTTCCTGGTGCCGATGTTGCAGCGTTACTTCCTGATGCCCTTGCAGGACGCCGCGGTCGCCACCGGCGTGATCGTCGGCCTGACCGGCCTGGTGGGCCTGACCCTGGGCGGCTGGGTTGCCGACAAGATCCATCAGCGGGTCGCCAATGGCCGTCTCTTGTTTGCGGCGTTCAGTCTGATCATCTCTACCGTGACCACCGCGTGGGCTTTGCACGCCGGGCGCATCGAGATTGGTGTGTTCGTGGCGCTGTTCAGCGTGGGCTGGTTGTTTGCCTACAACTTCTACACCTGCGTGTACACAGCGATCCAGGACGTGGTCGAGCCGCGCCTGCGGGCCACGGCGATGGCGCTGTTCTTCGCAGGCTTGTATTTGCTGGGCGGCGGGATGGGGCCGATCGTGGTGGGTGGCTTATCTGACTACTTTGCCCATTCGGCGATGTATGCAGCGGGGGCGCAGCAGATGACCGAGGCTTACAAGGCGGTGGGATTGCACGATGCCATGTACCTGATTCCGGTGGCGTTGTTCCTGACCATGCTGTTCCTGTTCCAGGCGTCGCGCAGTTTTGTGCGCGATTCCAAGCGGATGAAGGATGGGTTGGGGACGGTTGAGGTGCCGGCTGCTGCTGCAACGGCCTGATAGTGAGGTGACGCCATCGGGGGCAAGCCCCCTCCCACATTTGACGGTGCTGTCATGTCGATCACCGATCAGTTGTGGGAGGGGGCTTGCCCCCGATGGGGCCTCCAAGGCCAATGAAAAAGACCCGCATTGCGCGGGTCTTTTTCATTTAACAGGGCAGGGCGGTGATCAACCCGCCACCAACACCCGAATCGCTTCCAACCGCAGCGCCGCCTTGTCCAGCATGGCCAAACCTTGCTCGCGCTGATTGCGCAGGGCCACCAGCTCACTGTCACGCACGGTCGGGTTGACCGCCTGCAACGCCGTCAGGCGCGCCAGTTCTTCGTCGGTGTCCGCCGCCAGGCGACGCTTGGCCTCGGCCACACGCTCGGCGTGGCGCGGGGTGATCTTCTCTTCACCCGCGTTGATCCGTGGCGTGAGTTGATCGCGCTGGGCCTGCACGAACTTGTTGGCGCTGGCGCGTGGCACGCTTTCCAACTGGTCGTTGAGGGTTTCGAACGACACGCGGCTGGACAGGTCGTTGCCGTTCGCATCCAACAGGCAGCGCAGGGCGGCCGGCGGCAGGTAACGGCCCAGTTGCAGGGAGCGCGGGGCAACCACTTCGCTGACGTAGAGCAGTTCCAGCAACACGGTGCCCGGCTTGAGCGCCTTGTTCTTGATCAGTGCCACGGCGGTGTTGCCCATGGAGCCGGACAGCACCAGGTCCATGCCGCCCTGCACCATCGGGTGTTCCCAGGTGATGAACTGCATATCTTCACGGGACAGCGCCTGGTTACGGTCGTAGGTGATGGTCACCCCTTCGTCGTCGCCCAGGGGGAAGCTGGCGTCGAGCATTTTTTCGCTGGGCTTGAGGATCAGTGCGTTTTCCGAATGGTCTTCGCTGTCGATACCGAACGCGTCGAACAGGGTTTCCATGTAGATCGGCAGGGCGAACTGGTCGTCTTGCTCGAGGATGTCTTCGACCAGGGCATCACCTTCACCTGCGCCGCCGGAATTGAGTTCCAGCAGGCGGTCGCGACCGGTGTGCAGCTCTTCTTCCAGGCGCTCGCGCTCGGCACGGGCCTCGTCGATCAGGGCTTGCCACTCGCCGTCGTCGGCGTTTTCCAGCAGCGGCAGCAGGCGCGGGCCGAACTGATGCTGCAAGGCGTTGCCGGTCGGGCAGGTGTTGAGGAACGCGTTCAGCGCTTCGTGGTACCACTGGAACAGGCGCTCTTGCGGGCTGGTTTCCAGGTACGGCACGTGCAGTTCGATCACGTGCTTCTGGCCGATCCGGTCCAGACGGCCGATGCGCTGTTCCAGCAGGTCGGGGTGGGACGGCAGGTCGAACAGCACCAGGTGGTGGGAGAACTGGAAGTTGCGGCCTTCACTGCCGATTTCCGAGCAGATCAACACCTGGGCGCCAAACTCTTCATCGGCGAAGTAGGCGGCGGCGCGGTCACGCTCAAGGATGTTCATGCCCTCGTGGAACACCGTGGCCGGAATGCCGGAGCGTACGCGCAGGGCGTCTTCCAGGTCCATGGCAGTTTCGGCGTGGGCGCAGATCACCAGGACCTTGGTGCGCTTGAGCATTTTCAGCTGGTCGATCAGCCATTCGACCCGAGGGTCGAAGCGCCACCAGCGGTTTTCTTCTTCGACGTCCGGCTGCGCCTGGAAGCTGACTTCGGGGTACAGCTCGGCGTGTTCGCCCAGCGGCAGCTCCAGGTATTCGTCCGGGTTTGGCAGCGGGTAGGCGTGCAGCTTGCGCTCCGGGAAACCCTGCACGGCGGCGCGGGTGTTGCGGAACAGCACACGGCCGGTGCCGTGGCGGTCGAGCAGCTCACGCACCAGGCGGGCGCTGGCTTCGGTGTCGCCATCGTTGACGGCGGTGAGCAGGGCTTCACCTTCGTCGCCGAGGAAACCCTGGATGGTCTTGTGTGCGGCAGGGGACAGGCGACCCTTGTCCAGCAGCTCCTGCACGGCTTCGGCCACCGGGCGATAGTTCTCGCTCTCGGCGCGGAAGGCGGCGAGGTCATGGAAGCGGTTCGGGTCGAGCAGGCGCAGGCGCGCGAAGTGGCTGTCCTGGCCCAATTGCTCCGGGGTGGCGGTGAGCAGCAGCACGCCGGGAATCACTTCGGCCAGTTGCTCGACCAGCGCGTACTCGGGGCTGGCCTTGTCTTCATGCCACACCAGGTGGTGGGCTTCGTCGACCACCAGCAGGTCCCAACCGGCGGCAAATAGCGCGTCCTGGGCCTTCTCGTCGTCGACCAGCCACTCCAGGGCGACCAACGCAAGCTGGGTGTCTTCGAACGGGTTGGTGGCATCGCTTTCGATAAAACGTTCTTCGTCGAACAGCGCCACCTGCAGGTTGAAACGGCGGCGCATTTCCACCAGCCATTGGTGCTGCAGGTTTTCCGGAACCAGGATCAACACGCGGTTGGCGCGGCCCGACAACAGTTGGCGATGGATCACCAGGCCGGCTTCGATGGTCTTGCCCAGGCCCACTTCGTCCGCCAGCAAGACCCGTGGCGCGATACGGTCGGCGACTTCACGGGCGATGTGCAGTTGGTGCGCGATAGGCTGCGCACGCACGCCACCCAGGCCCCACAACGAGGACTGCAACTGGCGGCTGGTGTGTTCCAGGGTGTGATAGCGCAGCGAGAACCAGGCCAGCGGGTCGATCTGCCCGGCGAACAGACGGTCGCTGGCCAGGCGGAACTGGATGAAGTTGGAGAGTTGGGTTTCCGGCAGGGTGACCTGCTCGTTCTGCCCATTGAGGCCGTGGTACACCAGCAGGCCGTCGACGTCGTCGACTTCCTGCACGGTCATTTTCCAGCCTTCGAAATGGGTGATGCTGTCGCCCGGCGAGAACCTCACGCGGGTGAGGGGCGCATTCCGTAGCGCATACTGACGAGTGTCGCCAGTGGCCGGATAGAGCACGGTCAACAAGCGCCCGTCCTGTGCCAGAACGGTGCCTAACCCCAGCTCTGCTTCGCTGTCACTAATCCAGCGTTGCCCCGGTTGATACTGCTGCGCCATGCTGCCTGACTCCCGCCGTGAAAAAGCCGACTATCTTAACGGAACAAGCCCCCACGCCCAAGGACTCTGACAAAAACTACTCCGTTTGCGTGGGGGGCCGGAAACCGAATCGACGGGTGGCGGGCACTTGGGAGTGTCGACTGGGTCACAGGTTGGCGAGCCTGTGCTCAAGTCACCCTGCAACCCGCCGACAGCCTGTTGATCAGGAGAATAATCACTATGCTTCCACCCATGCTGCCCGTCAGCGTTGTGCCGGTCACGTCACAACTCGATCCGGTGCGCCAGAAGCCGGACATCCCGCCCGTGGTGCCCGTCCAGCCGGGCTCCAACGAGAGCACCATCGACCTGAAAAAAGGCGATGCCGAGACGTCGACCTTTTTGCTGCGCGAAGAACAGCGCCGCCAGCAGGAACAGCAGAGACGCCGGCGTGAAGCCGATGAAGACCCGGAGCAGCACCTGGCCATTCCGGGCGATTTGTTGAATGCCGACAACACCGTGCCAGTGGCGCCGCTGATCGAAGATGCACCGCGCCAGGGCCTTTGGGTGGACGTCGAGGTTTAGTCGCGCAACTCGCGCAGAGCCGCTATCAGCAGCTCGATATCATGCTCGTTGTTGAGCGGGCTCACCGAGATCCGCGCCACGCTCTCCAGGCCACGCGCCTGCATATCCAGCGGGGTGTAGGCCACGCCGTTGGCGCCGATATTGATGCGTTTCAAGCCCAGGCGCCGCTTGAGTTCAAAGGCATCCCAGCCGGCGAGGTTGAAGGCGATCAAGCCGGATTGGCAAGTGCCCAGGTCATGCAGGGTAACGCCCGCAATCCCACGCAACGCTTCACGGATTTGCGCGCTGGTCTGCGAAACCCTCTCCCAGGCGCGCTCGATGCCCAGCCGATTCATCTCCTGCAGCGCATTGCCCAGCCCGGCCAGCAAGGCGAAGGATGCCTCGCTGGTTTCAAAGCGCCGTGCGTCATTGCGCAGGTCGAAACCCTGGGCGGTCCAGGGCGCCGAAAACACATCGCGTTGGGCCGGGTTCAGGCGCCCGAGGAAATCCGGCCGCACATACAACAGCGCCGTCCCGCGTGGACCGCGCAGATGCTTTCTTCCGGCGGACTTGAGCACATCGCACTGCAATGCTTGTACGTCCACCGGCACCTGGCCGACGGCCTGGCCGGCGTCGATGAAGTAGGGGATGGCGTGACGCCTGGCCAGGTCACCGATGGCCTGGGCGGGGTTGATCAGGCCGCCGTTGGCCGGGAGCCACGTAAGGTCGATCAGCTTCACCCTGGCATCGAGCATCGACTCCAACGCCACCGGGCAGACCGCGCCGCTTGCATCGCAGGGGATGACTTCCACGCGGGCACCCGCTTGCACCGCCAGTTCCATGCTGGCCAGGTTGCCGCCCCATTCGTGACGGCCTACCAGAATGCGGTCGCCGGGTTGCCAGGGTCCCAGGGCCTGGAACGCCAGGCTCCAGGCGGTCGAACCACTGCTGGCAAACGCGATGGATGAGGCGGGAGCGTTGAGCAGTTGTGCGGCGGCGCGGCGGGCTCTTTCCACCAGCACGGCGCCATGTTCGCCGGCTTCCATCGGGCCGTCGCGAGCCTCCCGTTGCAGTTGTTCGAAGATCGCGTCGAGGGTTGCCTGGCTGGGCAGCGAGGCGCCGGCATGGTTGAAGTGCACGATGCCGGACTGGCAGCCGGGCGTGTCATCCCGCAGGTGCTGGACTTCAAGCGGGCTCATGGGTGCAGCTCGAAAATCGCATCAACCTCCACGGCCACACCGGCCGGCAGGCTGGACACGCCGACGGCGGTGCGCACATGTCGGCCTTTTTCGCCAAGCGCATTGACCAGCAGGTTGGAGGCACCGTTGGCCACCACGCTCTGTTGCGTGAAGTCGCCGCTGCTGGCGATGAATACTCCCAGGCGCACGGTGCGCACCAGGCGCGACAGGTCATCGCCAAGGGCATTGCTCAACTGCCCCAGCAGGCCCAGCGCAGCGAGTTCCGCTGCTTGTGCACCTTCTGCATCGCTGAGGGACTCGCCCAACCGGCCCACATAGGCGGGTTTACCATCCACCAGTGGGATTTGCCCGGAGACGAACAGGTGATTCTGGCTGACCACGTGGTTGATGTAGTTGGCGATCGGCTGGCTGGGGGTTGGCAGCGTGAGGCCAAGGGCTTGCACGCGTTGGCGGAGGGAGTCGCTCATGATGAATCCTCTTGGGTCGGGAGGCTTCAGCATGTTGGCTGTATCGAGGCGCGACAAACGGATAGATCTCACGCGATGTATCGAAAAAACTCACGTATCGGTGCAGGCTTCCCTCAGCCATTGGCTGAAACACGCGGCGGCTTCGTTGGTGGTGCCTTGAGGTGCGATCAACCAGTAGCCGATGTCGCTGTGATAGGGCGGCCAATCGAAGGCTTCCACCAGGCTGCCGTCCTGCAGCCTGCGTTCGATCAGGCGATGACGGCCCATGGCGATGCCCTGGCCGGCCACGGCGGCTTCGACCACGATGTTGTAGTCGTGCAGCATTACGCGGGGGTGGTGACCGAGGTCGACCTGATAGTGCTCGGACCAGTCGGTCCATTCAAAGGGGCGGTGCGAAGTGGCCATCAGCAATGGGCTGTCTTGCGTTGCCTTGAACGTCGGGCTGCACACCGGCGAGATGATTTCCGGCATCAGTCGCGTGGCCTGCACATCGGGCCAGTCGCCTTTGCCATAACGGATGGCCAGGTCGACCTCGGCACCTGCCACGTCTGCCAATTGAATGGCCGGCAACAATTCCACTTGGATATGTGGGTAGCGATTGAGGAAGCCTGCCAGGCGGGGCGCCAGCCACAGGGTCGCGAAGGAGGCCAGCAAGCCGATGCGCAGCACGGTGGCGCTGGGGGTGACCCGCTGGGCGCGTGTGGCGGCGGCGATGGCATCGAGGGCTGGGCGGATTTCGTCGTAGTACTGTTGGCCGTCGGTGGTCAGATCGATCGCACGGGTGCGTCGGATAAACAAGGGTTTGCCCAGGTGCTGCTCAAGCTTTTGCACCTGATGGCTCAGCGCGCTCTGGGTCACTGACAACTCGCTGGCGGCCTTGATAAAACTCAAGTGCCGCGCCACGGCTTCGAAGGCGCGCAGCGCCAGCAGCGGCGGAAGGTCCTTGTGCAGTGCCACCTGGGTGAATCTCCTGGTTCGGGAAAACAGCGATTTTGTGCGATGACCTGCCTTTTGTCGCCCGCTGATTTGCCGTTGAGCGGGGGAGGCCGCATTATTGGGCCACTCCCTCCACGACGTAAGCCAAGCCATGAGTGAAGACGACAAGCTGATCGACCTGAATGCCGAGCGCGCCAAGCGCGTTCACGACCTCAATGACAAACGCCTGAATGAAGTCCGCCAGGCATTTGAACAGGCAATGCCACTCGGCAAAGTTAAAAAGAAATCGAAGAACAAGCCAAAAAAGCGTTGAAAGTACCTGCATCCATTGATGCAGGTCAGTTAGTGCCCTTCTTTACGCCCCGTCGCGGGCGACATTGATCCCCGTCAATTTTCCAATCCGCCTTCTCCATTAACTTAGCCCTATCGCAACAGGGCAAGCGCAGGAGGCCGGTCATGTTTATCGATAATGTGGTGTTCGCCGGAGTGCTGACGGTAAGCCTGATGGTGATGTTTTTTGTAGGGTTTGGAATTTTTATCTGGAAAGACGCGAACAAGCGGAAAAAACCATAGTTTTTCCAGGTTACATGAGCACGCAAGGCATTTTGGGCGACTTCGGTCGCCCTTTTTTTTGCGCCTGAATTAACGCAATAGTGATCATAAAAAAAGGTGCGTCCCTCGCGGATCGCACCTTTTTTATCGCAGGCGGCTTATCAGCTGCCCAGCGCCTTGGAAGCCAACCAGAACAACCCGGCCGACAGGGCCACGGTTGCCGGCAGGGTCAGTACCCAGGCCATCAGGATGGTCTTCACGGTGCCGCCCTGCAGGCCGCTTTTGTTGGCGACCATGGTGCCGGCCACGCCCGACGACAGCACGTGGGTAGTCGACACCGGCAACGCGAAGATGTTGGCAAAGCCAATCATGGTCGCGGTGGTGATCTGTGCCGACATGCCCTGGGCATAGGTCATGCCTTGCTTGCCGATCTTCTCGCCGATGGTCAGTACCACACGCTTCCAGCCCACCATGGTGCCCAGGCCCAAGGCCAGTGCGACGGCAAGGATCACCCAGAACGGGGCGTATTCGGTAGTGGCGGTCAGGTCTTTGCGCAGTTTGTCGAGGTCGGATTTCTCACGGGCATCCAGGCCTGGCAGCTTGCCGACTTTCTTCGCGGTGTCGTCCAGGCAGAGCAGGTAGCGGCGCACTTCAATACGCTGGTCCGCCGTCAGCGCGTGATAGTCGGACACGCCTTTGAGTGTGTCGACCAGCGCGTTGATGGTCGGCTCGGTCTGCTGTGGATTGCACTGGAACTTGCCTGGCAGGTCGTTCTGCACGCTTTTGCCCAGGGCCAGGAACTCGCCGAGCGTGGCGTTGTTACGCTGGTAGAACTGGCTCAAATGCACGGTGGCGTCGCGGGTCCGTTCGATCTGGTAGGTGGTGCTGCCCAGGTCGAGCACGAACTGCGCCGGCACGATACCGATCAGCACCAGCATGATCAGGCCGATACCCTTCTGGCCGTCGTTGGAGCCGTGCACGAAACTCACGGCCATGGCGGAAATCACCAGCACCAGGCGGTTCCAGAACGGCGGGTGTTTCTTGTCATCGAGCTTGCGGCGCTGGTCCGGGGTCTTGTGCATCTTGGACAGCGGACGCCACCACTTCAGGCCGATCAGCACCAGGGCTGCAACCAGGAAGCCGGCCATCGGCGAGAACACCAGCGAAGCGCCGATATCCACGGCTTTCTGCCAGTTCACACCGTCAGCCAGGGGAATGTCGTTGATCAGGGCATTGGCCAGGCCGACCCCGAGGATCGAGCCGATCAGGGTGTGGGAGCTGGAGGCCGGGATACCGAAGTACCAGGTGCCCAGGTTCCAGGTGATCGCTGCCGCCAATAAAGAGAAGACCATCGCCAGGCCATGGCCGGTGTTCACATTGATCAGCAACTCCACCGGCAGCAAGTGCACGATGGCGTAGGCGACACCGACACCACCGAGCAATACGCCGAGGAAGTTGAACACCCCGGAGAAGAACACGGCCAGGTGCGGCGGCATGGCTTTGGTATAGATGACTGTGGCCACCGCGTTAGCGGTGTCATGAAAGCCATTGATGAACTCGAAGGCGAGGACAAAGGCCAGGGCGAGCAACAGGCTCACGAGAACCCAAGCATCCAGTCCGCTGAATAAATCGATCATGAAGGTTTTCTGACCCGGTCGTAAGGGGGCGCGATTATGCCAGAAAACCTCAGTAATCGATGCACTAGCTGCTCATCGGTATCAATCTTCCCTGAAAAAAATCCCGAAAAAGGCGCGCATCCCAGGGTTTTCGGGGCTTGGGCAAGTCTTTGATTTATATGGCAGAGGGCGCCAGAAGCGGGGGATTGTCACAAAAACGTCACGACTGAAACATTTGTATGAAATTTTACCGTTCTTGTTAGGGTGCAAGATTTCTGGGTGATGGCTAAGCGCCATCAACCTGGGCCAAAACCTTGAGGCTCGAACCGAATCGCCTAGGGCTCTTCGGTTTTGAGTTCCTGTTCAATCTTTTGGATTTCCTGTGCAAATGCCTGGTCAAGCAGGCTGGCGCGCTTGCGCCATGGTTTGCGTTCAGGTTCAGGCTGGGCGGCGTAGGTGGTGACTTCCCCGCCGTAAACGTCCTTGTAACGTTGCTCCTGGCGCTCAAGTTCCGCGCGCAGTTCATCTTTCGTCACATCATTACCTAATTAAGTTGAGTGTCAATACGTTGCAGCGTTATGCCGGAATGCGCCCTCAGGGTGTTTCAAGTCGAACCGCCATAGCGTTCAAGTTTGAAACAGACATGGGTGAACACTGCTAGTGCCGTCATTCAAGGCAGATAGTTGCTATCGACGATGCACGGCCTGTGCATCATGTGCCCAGCTCCTATGCCGATAATGAAACCGGGTGGACCAGTACACAGGGTGCATTATAGCGGCGCATTTGAATAACACTATCGGTATAAAGTTAAAAACCGTCAACTTTGTATGAGTGTTTTGTTACACGCGCCTATTGGTTATTGCACACATTCGGGTGTCATGAATCCATCCAAACTTCAAACGTTAATAAGAGACCTCTGGTTTTTTTTCAATCCGCCGTGGGTGAAGGGGGAGGTTGCGAGCAAATTGCGATAATCGAATGGTCGTCCGATAATCGCACAATGTTGTCGGCCCTGCCTTGTACATCTCGGCTGACGCAGCTTGTAATAGTGGCCAATCCTCCCCTGCGGTTGACAATAAGACAAAGGATCCCGACATGAACGATCAATTGCGCAACTCTTTCGCGTCAGTGGCGCCGCCGATCGTTGCGTCCCCGGCCAAGCGTATCCAGGCGTTTACCGGTGATCCGGACTTCATGACCTCCCTGGCCCGTGGCCTGGCCGTGGTGCAGGCGTTCCAGGAGCGCAAGCGCCACCTCACCATCGCCCAGATCAGCCACCGCACCGAAATCCCCCGCGCCGCCGTGCGCCGTTGCCTGCACACCTTGATCAAGCTCGGCTACGCCACTACCGATGGGCGTACCTATTCGCTGTTGCCCAAAGTCCTGACCCTGGGCCATGCCTACCTGTCCTCCACACCACTGGCGGTGTCGGCCCAGCCTTATCTGGACCGCATGAGCGAGCAACTCCACGAAGCCTGCAACATGGCGACCCTCGAAGGCGACGACATTCTCTACATCGCCCGTTCGGCCACCACCCAGCGCCTGATTTCGGTGGACCTGTCGGTGGGCGGACGGCTGCCGGCCTACTGCACCTCCATGGGCCGCATCTTGCTCGCGGCGCTGGATGACGCCTCGCTGCAGGATTACCTCGACCACGCCGACCTGCAGACCAAGACCAGCCGCACCCTGACCACGCCCGCCGCGCTGTTCGACTGCCTGCAACAGGTGCGTCAGCAAGGCTGGTGCATTGTCGACCAGGAACTGGAGCAGGGCCTGCGCTCGATCGCGGTGCCGGTGTATGACGCCTCGGGCCAGGTGCTGGCTGCGCTGAACGTCAGCACCCACGCCGGCCGTGTCAGCCGCAGCGAGCTGGAACAGCGCTTCCTGCCGAGCATGCTCAGTGCCAGCCGCGAGTTGAGTGCGCAGCTGTTTGCCTAAGCTGTTCGGTGACCGCACAGATCCCGGTTGGGTCGATTGCGCTGTTTTCCCTGGCTTATTACTGTGCGACAGCGCTCCAGGGAGCGCTCAATAATAACGACGACCCAAGGTCGTCAGCCCGCCATCGGTGTGGAAATAAAAACAATGAATCAGCCCTCTGTCGGTACTTCCTTGGACGTGCAGTCCTTCATCAACACCCAGCCACTGTCCCGTTACCAGTGGCGCGTGGTGATCCTGTGTTTCCTGATTGTTTTCCTCGATGGCCTCGACACTGCCGCCATGGGCTTTATCGCGCCGGCGCTGTCCCAGGATTGGGGCATCGACCGCGCCAGCCTCGGTCCGGTGATGAGCGCCGCGTTGATCGGCATGGTCTTCGGCGCACTCGGCTCCGGCCCACTGGCGGATCGCTTCGGGCGCAAAGTGGTGCTGGTAGGCGCGGTGCTGGTGTTTGGTGTGTTCAGCCTGGCGTCGGCCTACAGCAGCAACGTCGATCAACTGCTGGTGCTGCGCTTCCTGACCGGGCTCGGCCTGGGCGCCGGCATGCCGAATGCCACCACGCTGCTGTCCGAATACACCCCTGAGCGCCACAAGTCGTTGCTGGTGACCAGCATGTTCTGTGGCTTCAACCTGGGCATGGCCGGTGGCGGGTTTATCTCGGCCAAGCTGATCCCGGCGTTCGGTTGGCACAGCCTGCTGCTGATCGGCGGCATCCTGCCGTTGATCCTGGCGCTGGTGTTGCTGGTATGGCTGCCGGAATCGGCGCGCTACCTGGTGGTGCGCAATCGGGGTACGGACAAGGTGCGCAAAACCTTGTCGCCCATTGAGCCGAACATCGTCGCCCAAGCCAGCAATTTCAGTGTGCCCGAGCAAAAAACCGTCAAGGCGCGCAACGTGTTTGCGGTGATCTTCTCCGGCACCTACAGCGCCGGTACGTTGTTGCTGTGGCTCACCTACTTCATGGGCCTGGTGATCGTGTACCTGCTCACCAGTTGGCTGCCGACCCTGATGCGCGACAGCGGCGCGAGCATGGAGCAGGCCGCGTTTATCGGCGCGTTGTTCCAGTTCGGTGGTGTGTTGAGCGCGGTGGGCGTGGGCTGGGCGATGGACCGGTTCAATCCACACAAGGTCATCGGCACGTTCTACCTGCTGGCCGGGGTGTTTGCCTACGCGGTAGGGCAGAGCCTGGGCAATATCACCTTACTGGCGACCCTGGTGCTGATTGCCGGGATGTGTGTCAACGGTGCGCAATCGGCGATGCCGTCCCTGGCCGCACGTTTCTACCCCACTCAAGGCCGTGCCACGGGTGTGTCGTGGATGCTCGGCATCGGCCGTTTCGGCGCGATCCTCGGCGCGTGGATGGGTGCGACCTTGCTGGGCCTGGGCTGGAACTTCGAGCAAGTGCTCACCGCCCTGGTGATCCCCGCCGCATTGGCCACCACGGCCGTGGTGATCAAAGGCATGGTCAGCCATGCCGACGCCACCTGAGGCCTGTGGGAGGGGGCAAGCCCACTCCCACAGTTATCGAGTTTTGCCTAATACTTAGCCAAGCAACAATCCGTTCGATAATCGAACGCTGAGTCGATTATCGGATTGTTTGGCCCATTTCCCCGGCTTAATCTTCAAGCACTTCGGCGCCACCTCAGCGCCTTTTTCGATCCACACCGGGAGCCCGAACCCCATGGCTGAAATCCTCGCGCTGCGTGACGCGGTGAAGCAATTTGTGAACGACGGCGACACCGTCGCCCTCGAAGGCTTTACCCATCTGATCCCTACGGCAGCGGGTCATGAAATCATTCGTCAGGGCAAGAAAGACCTGACGCTGGTGCGTATGACGCCTGACCTGATCTACGACCAGTTGATCGGCGCCGGCTGTGCCCGCAAGTTGATTTTCTCCTGGGGCGGCAACCCCGGCGTGGGTTCCCTGCATCGCTTGCGCGACGCGGTCGAGAAGCAATGGCCGCAACCGCTGGAAATCGAAGAACACAGCCACGCCGACCTGGCCAATGCCTACGTCGCCGGTGCGTCGGGCCTGCCATTTGCGGTGTTGCGTGCCTACGCCGGTTCCGACCTGCCCAAGGTCAACCCGCTGATCAAGACCGTGACCTGCCCATTCACCGGCGAAGTGCTGGCGGCGGTGCCGTCGGTGCGACCGGACGTCACCGTGATCCACGCGCAAAAAGCCGACCGCAAGGGCAATGTGCTGCTGTGGGGCATCCTCGGTGTGCAGAAGGAAGCGGCCCTGGCGGCCAAGCGCTGCATCGTCACCGTCGAAGAAATCGTCGATGACCTGAATGCACCGATGAACAGCTGCGTCTTGCCGACCTGGGCCCTGACGGCGGTGTGCCATGTACCTGGTGGCGCGCACCCGTCCTACGCTCATGGTTACAACGAGCGCGATAACCGCTTCTACCAGGCGTGGGACCCGATCGCCCGCGACCGCGGGACCTTTACCGCTTGGATCAACGAATACATCCACGGCACCGCCGATTTCACCGAATTCCAGGCCAGGCTGGCCACCGCGCAGGAGGCCAAGTAATGGCTTACTCGACCAATGAAATGATGACCGTTGCCGCCGCGCGCCGCCTCAAGAACGGCTCCGTGTGCTTCGTTGGCATCGGCTTGCCGTCCAAGGCGGCCAACCTGGCGCGACTGACGTCGTCGCCAGATGTGGTGCTGATCTACGAGTCCGGCCCGATTGGCGCCAAGCCATCGGTACTGCCACTGTCCATCGGTGATGGCGAACTGGCGGAAACCGCCGACACCGTGGTACCGACCGGCGAGATCTTCCGCTACTGGCTGCAGGGCGGGCGCATCGACGTGGGCTTCCTCGGTGCCGCCCAGGTCGACCGCTTCGGCAACATCAACACCACCGTGGTGGGTGACTACCACCAGCCCAAAGTGCGCCTGCCGGGTGCCGGTGGCGCGCCGGAGATCGCCGGTTCGGCCAAGAGCGTGCTGATCATCCTCAAGCAGTCGGCGCGTTCGTTTGTCGACCAGCTGGACTTCATCACCTCGGTCGGCCACGGCGAAGGCGGCGACTCGCGCAAGCGCCTGGGCCTGCCGGGCGCAGGGCCTGTAGGGATCATTACCGACCTGTGCATCATGGAGCCGGAAGCCGGTACAAATGAGTTCGTAGTCACCGCGCTGCATCCGGGCGTGACCCGCGAGCAAGTGGTGGCCGCCACCGGTTGGGCGATTCGGTTTGCCGAGCAGGTCGACACCACCGCCGAACCCACTGATGTAGAGCTGACCGCCCTGCGTGACCTTGAAGCACGCACCGCGGCCGCCCATGGCCAAGCACCGGGAGAAGCCTGATGCGCGATGTATTTATCTGTGACGCCATTCGTACCCCCATCGGCCGTTTTGGCGGTGGCCTGTCCACCGTGCGGGCTGATGACCTGGCGGCGCTGCCGATCAAGGCCTTGATCGAGCGCAACCCGTCGGTGGATTGGACGGCAGTCGATGAGGTCTTCCTCGGCTGCGCCAACCAGGCCGGTGAAGACAACCGCAACGTGGCGCGCATGGCGCTGTTGCTGGCGGGGTTGCCGGAAAGCATTCCGGGCGTGACCCTCAACCGTTTGTGCGCCTCGGGGATGGACGCGATTGGCACCGCTTTCCGTGCAATTGCCAGCGGCGAAATGGAGCTGGCGATTGCCGGTGGCGTCGAGTCGATGTCCCGCGCGCCGTTCGTGATGGGTAAGGCCGACGCGGCGTTCTCGCGCAACATGAAGCTGGAAGACACCACCATCGGCTGGCGTTTTATCAACCCGTTGATGAAAGAGCAGTACGGCGTGGATGCGATGCCACAGACCGCCGATAACGTCGCCGACGATTACAAGGTCTCCCGTGCCGACCAGGACGCCTTTGCCCTGCGCAGCCAGCAACGCACTGCCGCCGCGCAAGCCGCCGGTTTCTTCGCCGAAGAAATCGTGCCGGTGCGGGTCGCCCATAAAAAAGGCGAAACCGTGGTAGAGCAGGACGAGCATCCACGGGACACCACCCTGGAAGCCCTGGCCAAACTCAAGCCAGTCAATGGTCCTGACAAAACGGTTACCGCCGGCAATGCATCGGGTGTGAATGACGGTGCGGCGGCGCTGATCCTGGCTTCCGCCGAAGCGGTCAAGAAACATGGCCTGACCGCTCGCGCTCGCGTATTGGGCATGGCCAGCGCTGGTGTCGCGCCACGGGTGATGGGCATCGGCCCGGTGCCGGCCGTGCGCAAACTGGTCGAGCGCCTTGGCTTGGCCGTCACCGACTTTGACGTGATCGAACTCAACGAGGCCTTCGCCAGCCAAGGCCTGGCCGTCTTGCGTGAGCTGGGCATTGCCGACGACGCACCCCAGGTCAATCCGAACGGCGGCGCCATTGCCCTTGGCCATCCGCTGGGCATGAGCGGCGCGCGGCTGGTGCTGACGGCGTTGCATCAGCTTGAAAAAACCGGCGGCCGCAAAGGCCTGGCGACCATGTGCGTGGGCGTCGGTCAAGGCCTGGCCCTGGCGATTGAACGCATCTAACAAGAGAGGATTGCTCCATGAGTGACAAGCCCGGATACCGGCGCCCGCAAGCGGGCACTCAACCGGATTACCTGCACCCGGCCTACCAGTCGACGAACCTGCGTTCGCCGTCGCAGCCTTTGGTGTTCCTGCCCCATTCCTTGTCGGAAATCACCGGCCCGACCATCGGCGCCGAGCGGGTCAACCCGAAGGACAACGACCTCACCGCCCAGCATGAAGGCGAGCCCCAAGGCGAACGCATCATCATTCACGGCCGCGTGCTCGACGAAAACGGCCTGCCGGTGCCGGGCATCCTCGTGGAGATCTGGCAGGCCAACGCCGCCGGCCGCTACAACCACAAGCGCGACCTGCACGATGCGCCCCTGGACCCGAACTTCACCGGCACCGGCCGCACGGTCACCGACGCCGACGGCTGGTACCAGTTCCAGACCATCAAGCCCGGCGCGTATCCCTGGGGCAACCACCACAACGCGTGGCGCCCGGCGCATGTCCACTTTTCGCTGTTCGGCCCGAGCGTGCTGACGCGCCTGGTCACGCAGATGTATTTCCCCGGCGACCCGCTGCTGGAATACGACCCGATCTACAACTGCGTGCCGGACACCTCGGCCAAGGAACGTTTGATCGCCCGTTTCGACCTGGAAAAAACCATTCCTTCCTATGCCCTCGGCTACCGCTGGGACATTGTCCTGCGCGGCCGCGACGCCACGCCGATGGAGAAATGAGATGACACTCAATGCGACCACGTCCCACACCGTCGGGCCGTATTACCACATCGGCCTGACCTGGCTGAACCGCGAAGACCTCACCGTGGCTGCCACCCTTGGCGAGCGCGTGGCGATCAGCGGGCAGGTGGTGGATGGCAATGGTGATGTCGTCAACGACGCCATGCTCGAAGTCTGGCAGGCCAATGCCGCCGGCAAGTACGATCACCCGGAAGATGAGCAGGACAAGGCACTGGACCCGAACTTCGAAGGGTTCGGCCGGGTGCCGGTGGATGCCGAAGGGCGGTTCCGCTTTACCACCATCAAGCCGGGCGCCGTACCGGGACTGAAAGGCACCACCCAGGCGCCGCACCTGGTGGTGCTGGTGTTTGCCCGTGGGTTGGTGAAGCACTTGCTCACGCGGATTTATTTCGAGGGCGAGGCGCTGAATGGGGAGGACCCGTTGCTGGCGTGTGTGCCAGCAGAGCGTCGCAGTACCTTGATCGCCCGGCAGGATGCGGCGGGGGTGTATCAGTGGAATGTGATTCTGCAGGGGACGGAAAAGGAAACGGTGTTCTTCGATTATTGAGTGGTTTTTCAGGGCCTCATCGGGGGCAAGCCCCCTCCCACATTTGATAGGCGGTGCGGTCAACATGTGGGAGGGGGCTTGCCCCCGATGGGGCCGGTTCAGGCACCACCTACCCAAAAGTCTTCTTGCGGAACATGGTTGTTGCAAAGTATGTCTAGGCTATAACCGTTCCCACTGAGTGAAACCACATGACAACAACAACGAGTCACTACACCGGAGAAGAACGCAGCAAACGGATTTTTGCGATTGTCGGGGCATCCTCCGGCAACCTCGTCGAATGGTTCGACTTCTACGTCTACGCCTTCTGTGCCATTTACTTTGCCCCGGCGTTTTTCCCGTCGGATAACCCGACCGTCCAGTTGGTCAATACGGCGGGGGTATTCGCCGCCGGTTTCCTGATGCGCCCCATCGGCGGCTGGCTGTTTGGCCGAGTGGCTGACAAGCATGGCCGTAAGAACTCAATGATGATTTCGGTGCTGATGATGTGCGCCGGCTCCCTGGTCATCGCCTTTTTGCCGACCTACAACGATATCGGCGTCTGGGCGCCGATCCTGCTGCTGATTGCGCGACTGTTCCAAGGCTTGTCCGTGGGTGGCGAGTACGGCACTACCGCGACTTACATGAGTGAGGTGGCTCTCAAGGGCCAGCGCGGGTTCTTCGCGTCCTTCCAGTACGTGACCCTCATCGGCGGCCAGTTGCTGGCGGTGCTGGTGGTGGTGATCCTGCAACAGTTCCTTACCGAAGAAGAGTTGCGCGCCTGGGGCTGGCGGATTCCGTTCGTGATCGGCGCCATTGCGGCGGTGATCTCCCTGTTGCTGCGGCGCACGTTGAAAGAAACCACCAGCAAGGAAACCCGCGAAGACAAGGACGCCGGCAGCATTGCCGCACTGTTTCGCGATCACAAGGCCGCGTTCATCACGGTGCTGGGTTACACCGCCGGCGGCTCGCTGATTTTCTATACCTTCACCACCTACATGCAGAAGTACCTGGTAAACACGGTGGGCATGCACGCCAAGACGTCCAGCTACATCATGACCGGTGCGTTGTTCCTCTACATGTGCATGCAGCCGGTGTTCGGCATGTTGGCGGACAAGATCGGCCGGCGTAACTCGATGTTGTGGTTTGCGGGCCTCGGCACGCTGTTCACCGTGCCCATCCTGCTGACCCTGAAAACCGTCAGCAGCCCGTTCCTGGCCTTTGTGCTGATTACTCTGGCCCTGGCGATTGTCAGCTTCTACACCTCCATCAGTGGCCTGGTCAAAGCGGAGATGTTCCCGCCTCAGGTGCGTGCCTTGGGCGTGGGCCTGGCCTATGCGGTGGCCAATGCGATTTTCGGCGGCTCGGCGGAATTCGTCGCCCTGAGCCTGAAATCCGTCGGCATGGAGAACAGTTTCTATTGGTATGTGACGGCGATGATGGCCATCGCTTTCCTGTTCAGCCTGCGTCTGCCGAAACAGGCGGCGTACCTGCACCACGATCTATAAGGGATGCGTTATGACACTGCGCACGAGCAATCAATTGTTCGACGCTTACTTCACGGCGGACAGCATGGCCGAGGTATTCTGCGACAGCGGACGCCTGCAGGGCATGCTGGATTTCGAAGCCGGATTGGCCCGTGCCCAGGCCCGGGTCGGGTTGATTCCCCAGGCCGCTGTCGCACCGATTGCCCAGGCTTGCCTGGCGTCGCTGTACGACGTGGATGCCCTCGGCGTGGCGATTGCCACGGCGGGGAATTCGGCGATCCCGCTGGTGAAGGCGCTGGGCAGGTTGATTGCCAGTGAAGACGCCGGGGCCGAACGTTATGTGCATTTGGGCGCGACCAGCCAGGACGTGATGGACACTGGCCTGGTGTTGCAACTGCGCCGGGCGCTGGCGTTGATCGAAAGCGACCTGGCGCGCCTGGGCGACATCCTGGCCGCCCAGGCCCAGCGTTACGCAGCCGTGCCCTTGGCCGGCCGCACCTGGTTGCAACATGCGACGCCGGTCACCCTGGGGATGAAGATCGCCGGTTGGCTGGGGGCGGTGACGCGCAGTCGGCAACGGTTGGCGCAGTTGAAGCCGCGCTTGCTGGTGCTTCAGTTCGGCGGTGCCTCCGGAACCCTGGCCGCACTGGGCGAACAGGCCATGCCGGTGGCTGAAGCTTTGGCAGACGAGCTGCAACTGACCCTGCCCGAACAACCCTGGCACACTCAGCGGGATCGGCTGGTAGAGTTCGCCGCCGTGCTTGGCCTGATCGCCGGCAGCCTGGGCAAACTGGGCCGCGATATCAGCTTGTTGATGCAGACCGAAGCGGCGGAGGTGTTCGAGCCGTCGGCACCGGGCAAGGGTGGCTCGTCCACCATGCCGCACAAGCGCAACCCGGTGGGCGCGGCCGTGCTGATCGGCGCCGCCACCCGCGTGCCGGGCCTGGTATCGACGATGTTCAGCGCCATGCCCCAGGAGCACGAACGCAGCCTGGGCCTGTGGCATGCCGAATGGGAAACCCTGCCCGAGATTTGCCGCCTGGTTTCCGGCGCGTTGCAACAGGCGCTGCTGGTGAGCGAAGGGTTGGAAGTCGACCCCGAGCGCATGGGCAAAAACCTCGACCTGACCCAAGGCCTGGTGCTGGCCGAAGCCGTCAGCAGCGTGCTCGCCCAACGCCTGGGCCGGGAAACTGCGCACCACCTGCTGGAACACTGCTGCAAGCGTGCCGTTACCGAGCAACGGCATTTGCGTGCGGTACTGGCGGATGAGCCGCAAGTCACCGCCGAGCTGTCGGCGGCCGAACTGGACCGCCTGCTCGACCCGGCCCACTACCTGGGCCAGGCCCGCACCTGGGTCACCCGCGCCGTAGCCGAACACTTTGCTTGAGGAGACCACCGTGGCATTTGTACAACTCGCCGAAGGCGACCTGCATTACCAACTGGACGGGCCAGTGGATGCGCCAGTGCTGGTGCTGTCCAACTCACTGGGTACCGACCTGCATATGTGGGACATCCAGATTGCGGCCTTCACCCAGCATTTTCGCG
This sequence comes from Pseudomonas extremorientalis, assembly GCF_024584605.1. Lineage (NCBI taxonomy): Bacteria > Pseudomonadati > Pseudomonadota > Gammaproteobacteria > Pseudomonadales > Pseudomonadaceae > Pseudomonas > Pseudomonas extremorientalis. The sequence continues at coordinate 1,616,215 of NZ_CP089519.1, forward strand.
TGCTGCGTTTCGACACCCGTGGCCATGGCAAATCCCTGGTCACCCCGGGGCCGTACAGCATCGAACAGCTCGGCCGGGACGTGATCGCGCTGCTGGATGCGCTGGATATCCAACGCGCGCATTTCTGCGGTTTGTCCATGGGCGGCCTGATCGGCCAATGGCTGGGGATCAACGCGGGCAAGCGCCTGAACCGTCTGGTGGTGTGCAACACCGCCGCCAGGATCGGCACGCCCGAGGTGTGGAACCCTCGCATCGAGATGGTGTTGCGTGACGGCGCAGCGGCGATGGTGGCGCTGCGCGATGCGTCCATCGCACGCTGGTTCACGGCTGATTTCGCAGCCGCCAACCCGCACCAGGCCAAGCAGATTACCGACATGCTCGCGGCGACCTCGCCTGAAGGTTACGCTGCCAATTGCGCGGCGGTGCGCGATGCGGATTTTCGTGAGCAACTGGCCTTGATCAAGGTGCCGACGTTAGTGATTGCCGGCACCGACGATGCGGTCACCCCACCGGCCGGCGGTCACTTTATCCAGAACCATGTGCGGGGCGCCGAGTACGCCGAGTTCTATGCGGCGCACCTGTCCAATGTGCAGGCTGGCGCTGCGTTCAGCAACTGCGTAATCGAATTCCTGCTGGCCCGCTGAGGAGCTGTTTGTGGACGAGAAACAACGTTACGCCGAAGGCCTGCAAGTGCGCCGCGAAGTGCTGGGCGATGCCCATGTCGACCGCAGCCTCAATGCCCTGACCGAGTTCAACAGCGAGTTCCAGGAAATGATCACCCGCCACGCCTGGGGTGATATCTGGACCCGCCCCGGCCTGCCACGGCACACCCGCAGCCTGATCACCATCGCGATGCTGATCGGCATGAACCGCAGTGAAGAACTCAAGCTGCACCTGCGCGCCGCCGCCAGCAATGGCGTGACCCGCGCCGAGATCAAGGAAGTGCTGATGCAGAGCGCGATCTACTGCGGGATTCCGGCGGCGAATGCCACTTTTCATCTGGCTGAGTCGGTGTGGGATGAGTTGGGGGTTGAGTCGCGGGAATAGGGGTCAGTGGGAATCGGCATCCCACACCCAATTCCACACGCCCGGCAGACGCACCGGTTCATTCACGTCCTTCACCGTGCGTGCCAGCGCCGCACGTTGCAGGGCGGCCGTGTCGGTGTAGAACGGTTCAGCGGCGGTCTTCATACCGGTGATCCGTGCGCTGTCCAACAGGATCTGCAAGTATTCCTGCATATGCCGCGCGGTGTAGCGGTTGATGTCGTGGAAGGTCACTACCACAGGGATCACGCCATCCACCGTCGGCAACTCGCCCAACGCAATGTGTTCGCGCACCACCGACAGTTGCCGATACAAATTGGCCCGGCGCCGTGGGCTGCCGTTGAAGCCCCAGATCTTGCCGTCATTGGCACTCAAATCCGTGAGCAGCACCTGCATGCCGTGACGCTGGTAGGCGGCGAAGGTGCGGCGGTCGTAATTCCAGAACGGCGGGCGGACCAGCACCGGCGGGTTGCCGGTGATCGACGCAATGTCAGCGGCACCCTGGGTGAGGGTACGTTCCAGTTCGGCGTCATTCAGCCAGCGATGGTTGGTATGAAACGCCGTGGCGGTGTGGAAGGCGAGGATGTGACCGGCCGCATACTCGCGCTGCATGGTCTTGCGACCCCGCGAACTGCCACCGGAGCGTGAGGCTTCGGTTTGCAGAAAGAACACCGCCTTGATCCCCGGCAGTATCGGGTTTTGCGCCAGGTCAGCCACCACTGAGCGGCTCGGGTTGTTATAGCCTGACGCACTGGGGCCGTCATCGAAGGTCAGCAGAAAACGGATCGGCGCCTGGCCTTGCAGGCGTTGCTCGGTCTGGGGTGTCAGGGCGACAGGTGCGCCAATACAGCCGCTGAGGCTCAGGGCCAGGGCAAGCACGGCGGATGCGATGGCGAAGGATTTCATGGTGGGCACGGGCTCGAATGGAGGGCCGCTGCTGGGTGGATCAGCAGCGGCAGGCGCGCACCATACAGGAAGATGGATGGTGTGAGGTTACCGCCTGACCAACGAGCACTGTTCAGGCTCAGCCGACGTATTGGGTACGCAGCGGCTTGCCCATTTCTTCGTTCAAGGCGTTTTCAGTAAAGGGTTTGGGGTTGGGAGAAGACTCGGGCGTGGTAGGCAACCCCACCGCTTGACGTTCGCTGTTGGGCACATCCAGTGCTTCGCCCTTGAATGTCTCCACGGTCGAGCCCGTCAACGCGGTGCCGTTACCGGCGTTATAGGCGTGGACCATTTCGTGATAAAGGATTGTGATGGGCGAATACGTCACGCCGGCCAATACGTCCAGAGCGGAGCGGTTATAGGTGATTTCAGCCCGGTCAGCCCGCGACCCCGGCACACCGTCCACCATGAACCCCCACTTGGGATCGTCGCCGACCGCTGGCGGGCGTTCGTATTGCATCAAGGTTTTGAGTTCCTCGCTGCCATAGGTGTAGCTGCTTCCAGTGTCGAGCAGGTCCTCCACCAACGTTACCGGTGCGCCGTTGCGCCGGGCTATCGCGTTCATTTCGGCAAGCATCTGTTTGCCTTGAGGGGAGCTGCGCAGCAAGGCCAGATCGTCTTCGACCCGTTGGATAAAGTCGACCGAGCCTTTTATGACAAACCCCTCAAGCGGTGCTTGGTCAGGCGTGACGGTGGTCAATACCGAGCCGTTGAGACGCTGGATCGTATCGCCGGATTGAGCGTAGATCAGGTCGCCGGGACGATTGGCAATGACTGTGTCGCGGCCACTGCCGGTATAGACAGTGCTGCGGTCGTGGGCGATCAAACGATCATCATCGGCGCCGCCATGCAACACCGTATGGCCGTTGCCAGCAGACAGGCGATCATTGCCATTGCCGCCGTCCAGGTAGCTCGTTTTGCTTTTTGGCCCTGCACCGGCGTAAAGGCGGTCGTTGCCATTGTTGCCATAGATCACGTTGTCGCCGCTGCCGCCAACGATCGTGTCGCCGCCGTCGCCACCTTCGGCGTAGCCAAGGCCGCTGCCGAGGTGAAGGACATCGTTGCCAGGACCGCCGAACAGGCGGGTGTAGCCACCGCCGGCGCGCACCCGATCGTCGCCGTCCCCGGCGTCCACCGTGATCGGCTGGGTCACGTTGGCGTCAATGCGGATGTTGTCGTTACCGCCGTGGGTCTTGAGGTGAAAGGTCAGTGGCTCGCCGTTTTCATCGTGGCTGTCAAAGCGATACGACCGGTCATTGACCTTTACATCCAGCTTGCCTGGAAGGTGCTGGCTGATATGGATCTGGTCCGCTTTGTCACCGGTTTCAAGGATCAGGCTGTTGCTGATGCTGTAGGTCAGGTCATGCTCCCAGACTGATTGTCCGCAGGCCTTCAAATTGCCGTCATCCAGAAACGGATGCCGATGAGCTTGAACCGGATTGTCGGGCGTGAACGCCAGTCGGGGAGGTGGGTCGGGTGTGTAGTGGCTGTTGCTGAAGACCTTGGAGCATGCAATACGATTTGAAGCGTCCATGTGAGATCCCTGTGGGAGAGCCAGGCACTGGCCCTGTCTCATGAAGTCGACCGGACACTTCAAATCGTTCCCTGGATAAATGTAATGCGGCTTTACAGCAGGCTGATCGGGTAACTGACGATCAACCGGTTCTCGTCGAACTCATTGTTGCTGTAGTCGCGGCGCATGCTGGAATTGCGCAGGCGCACATTGAGGTTTTTGGCCACGCCGCTTTGCACTGTATAGCCCACTTCGGTTTCGCGGCCCCATTCCTTGCCGTCAGTGATGGTGCCGGTGTGTACGTTGCTGCCGCTGATATAGCGGTTCATCAGGGTCAGGCCGGGCACGCCGAGGGCGGCGAAGTTGTAGTCGTGACGCACTTGCCAGGATTTCTCCTGGGCGTTGTCGTAGCTGCTGTTGTAGCTGTCGTTGGCCAGGGTGCCGCCGCTGGTACCGTTGACCCGCATCCAGGCGCTGTTGCCGGTGAGCTTTTGCAGGCCGACGTAGAAGGTGTTGCCGCCGTATCTGGCGGAGAACAGGCCGGACCAGGTCTTGTTGTCCAGCTCGCCGGCACGGGCGCTGCCATCGTCCTTGCCATAGAAGAAGCCGAGGTTGGCGCCCAGGGTCCAGTCGCCCAACGGCTGGCTGTGGGTCAGGTTGACGAACTGCTGGCTGTAGATGTCCTTGAGCTGGGCATTCCACAGGCCGATCTGGGTGAGTTTGTCGTTGAACAGGTATTCGCCGCCCTGGAAGTTGAAGCGGTCCGAGGTGAACGCGGCTTTGCCGAACATCGACAGGTCGCTCATGCTGCTGTCGTCACGCGGGCTGTTGGCGCGGAACTGGCCACCGTAGAGGGTCAGTCCGTCGATCTCCTTGGAGGTGATCTGCCCGCCGCGCAGGGTTTGCGGCAGGGAACGGCCATCGTCCGAACGCAGGATCGGCAGCACCGGCATCCATTCACCAACCTTCACTTCCGTCTTGGAAATACGCGCCTTGAACGCCACGCCCAGACGCCCGAATTCATCCGCCGGGCGGCCGTCGTGGTCCAGCGGCAACAACTGGGTGCCGCCGGTGCCGCGCCCGCCATCGAGCTTCAACGAGTACATGCCCAGCACATCCATCCCGAAACCCACCGTGCCCTGGGTGAAGCCGGACTTGGCATCGAGGATGAAACTCTGCGTCCACTCCTGCGCGCCGCCCTGGGTCTTGGTCGGGTTGGTGTAATTGCGGTTGAAGAAGAAATTGCGCAGGTTGAGGTTGGCGCTGGCGTCTTCGAGAAAGCCGTGTTCCTCGGCGAGGACGGGCAGGGCAAGACTGGCGACAGCGGTTGCCAGCAAAAGCTGGCGCGGGTGGAAAGTGCTCATGGCGTAAGGACCTGTTGTTATTGGGTTTATGCAGGTGGCGGCCATGGTGCGCGGCGGCGCGGGGGCGATGAAAGTGGGGGAGAGCGGGTTGTGGGCGATGATCGAACGCAAGTTGTCCGCTGCAGAAAAGCAAAAAGCCCACCAAAAGGTGGGCTTCGTTGACGCGGGTGTTATCAGAACAACTTCAGTGGCGGTGCTTCTTCTTTCAACGGCTCGTTCTTCGCGGTCTGCTCGCTCCAGCCACCGCCGAGGGCCTTGTACAGGTTGACCTCGCTGGTGAGCTGCGCCAGGCGGTCGGTGATCAGCGATTGCTGGGCACTGAACAGTTGGCGCTGGGCATCGAGGAACGTCAGGTTGCTGTCGACACCGATGCGGTAGCGACGCTCGGCCAGGCGGTAGTAATCCTGGTTGGCCGCGACGAAGCCGCGCTGGGCGTCCAGTTGCTGCTTGTAGGTCTCACGTGCGGCAAGGCCGTCGGAGACTTCCTGGAAGCCGGTCTGGATCGCCTTCTCGTAGTTGGCCACGTTGATCTCTTTCTGGATCTTCGAGTAGTCCAGGCTGGCGCGCAGGCTACCGGCGTTGAAGATCGGGATGTTGATCTGCGGGGCGAACGACCAGGTGCCCGAACCGCCTTTGAACAGGCCGCCCAGGTTAGGGCTCGCGGTACCGGCGCTGGCGGTCAGGCTGATGCTCGGGAAGAACGCGGCACGGGCCGCACCGATGTTGGCGTTGGCGGCCTTGAGGTTGTACTCGGCTTGCATGATGTCGGGACGACGTTGCAGCAGGTCCGATGGCAAGCCGGCCGGCACTTCGCTGAGCAGGTTATCCGACAGCGGCTTGCTGACGATATTCGCCGGCAGGCCGGTGCCCAGCAGCAGGGTCAGGCTGTTTTCGTCCTGGGCCACCTGGCGGGTATAACGCGCCAGGGCAACCCGGGCGTTTTCCACCGAGGTACGCGATTGGCTCAGGTCGAGGGCCGAGGCCACGCCGACTTCGTTGCTGCGCGAGGTGAGCTTGAAGCTTTGCTCGTACGCGTCCAGGGTGTCCTGGGTCAGCTTGAGCAGTTCCTTGTCGGCCTGCCAGGTCAGGTAGGCGTTGGCCACGCTGGCCACCAGGCTGATCTGGGTACTGCGCCGTGCTTCTTCGGTGGCGAAGTACTTTTGCAGGGCTTCTTCACTCAGGCTGCGTACGCGACCGAACAGGTCCAGCTCATACGAGCTGATCCCGAGACCGGCCGAGTATTGGCTGCTGATGGTCGATTCGCCGGTCTGCGACAAGCGGGCCGGGGTACGCGAACGGCTGCCGCTGCCCGTGGCCGACACGGCCGGGAACAGATCGGCGCGCTGGATCTGGTACTGCGCGGCATAGGCGTCGATGTTCAGGGCCGCGACACGCAGGTCACGGTTGTTCACCAGCGCGGTCTGGATCAGCTGTTGCAGGGCCGGATCATGGAAAAACTGCTTCCAGCCCTGCTCGACAGCGGCCTGGCTCGGCGCCTGGGCCGACGAATACGCCGGCCCCTGCGGGAACTGTGCGGCCACCGGCGCTTCGGGGCGCTGATAGTCAGGTATCAGCGAGCAGCCACTGAGCACGAATGCGGTGACGGCTAGGGAAAGTAGCGACTTGCTCATTGGCCAGCCTCTTTAGGGGTTTCAGTTGTGTCAGTCTTTTTACGTTCGCCAGCGGCGGATACGGTTGCGAAGAACAGGGGCACCCAGAAGATCGCCAGCACGGTGGCCGTGATCATACCGCCGATTACACCGGTACCGATCGCGTGCTGGCTGCCCGAACCTGCACCCGAGGAGATCGCCAGCGGCAATACGCCGAGGATGAACGCCATGGAGGTCATGATGATCGGGCGCAGACGCATCCGCGAGGCTTCGATGGCCGACTCGACGATGCCCTTGCCTTGTTCGTGAAGTTCTTTGGCGAACTCCACGATCAGGATGGCGTTTTTCGCCGCCAGGCCCACCGTCACCAACAGGCCCACCTGGAAGAACACGTCGTTGGACAACCCGCGCATGCTGGTGGCGATCAACGCACCTACCACACCCAGCGGCACGACCAGCACCACCGCAATCGGGATCGACCAGCTTTCGTACAGGGCCGCGAGGCACAGGAACACCACCAGCAGCGACAACGCGTACAGCGCAGGCGCCTGGGAGCCGGACAGACGTTCTTCGTACGACAGGCCGGTCCATGCGTAGCCGATACCGGCCGGCAGTTCCTTGGCGATACGTTCGACTTCGGCCATGGCGTCACCGGTACTGTAGCCCGGGGCCGGGGTACCGAGGATTTCCATTGCCGCTACACCGTTGTAGCGCGAGAGCTTGGGCGAACCGTAGATCCATTTGCCCGAGGAAATGGCCGACATCGGCACCATCTTCCCGGAGTCGCTGCGCACGTACCATTTGTCCAGGTCTTCTGGGGACATGCGGCCAGCGGCTTCACCTTGCACGTACACCTTTTTCACCCGACCACGGTCGATGAAGTCGTTGACGTAGCTGCCACCCAGGGCGATCGCCAGGGTCTGGTTGATGCTCGACAGCGAAATACCCTGGGCACTGGCCTTCTCGTCGTCGACGGTGAGCTCGTACTGCGGCTCATCGTTCACGCCGTTGGGGCGCACACCCGCCAGGATCTTGCTTTGCGCGGCGGCCCCGAGGAACTGGTTGCGTGCATCCATCAGCTTCTGGTGGCCAACGCCGCCCTGGTCTTGCAGGAACACGTCGAAACCGGTGGCGTTACCCAATTCCAGTACCGAAGGCGGCACGATGGCGAACACCATGGCGTCCTTGAACGCTCCGAAGAAGTAACCCTGGGCACGCTTGGCCACTTCGAATACCGAGGTGGACGCATCCCGTTCATCCCACGGCTTGAGCATCACGAACGCCAGGCCCGAACTCTGGCCACGACCGGCGAAGTTGAAGCCGTTTACGGTGAATACCGACTTCACCGCCTTGCCTTCGCCCGGCTCGCCTTCCTTGTCGTTGAGCAGGAAGGCACGCATGTCGTCGATGACTTTCTGCGTACGTTCGGCCGAAGAGCCGACCGGGGTCTGCACCTGGGCAAAGATCACGCCCTGGTCTTCTTCCGGCAGGAATGCGCTCGGAATGCGGGTGAACAGCCAGATCATGCCGGCGAAGATGATCAGGTACACGAAGAATGCTGGAAACTTGTGCTTGATCATGTTGCCCACGCCGCGCTCGTAGCTCAGTACGCCACGGTCGAAGGTGCGGTTGAACCAGCCGAAGAAACCCCGCTTGGGTTGGCCGTGCTTCTCAGGGTCGATCGGCTTGAGCATGGTGGCGCACAAGGCCGGGGTGAAGATCAGGGCAACCAGTACCGACAACGCCATGGCCGAAACGATGGTGATGGAGAACTGTTTGTAGATCACACCGGTGGAGCCACCGAAGAATGCCATCGGCAACAGTACCGCCGACAGCACCAGGGCAATACCGACCAGGGCACCCTGGATCTGGCCCATGGACTTGACCGTCGCCTCCTTGGGCGACAGGTGTTCCTCGGCCATTACCCGCTCGACGTTTTCCACCACGACGATGGCATCGTCCACCAGCAGGCCGATGGCCAGGATCATGCCGAACATGGTCAGGGTGTTGATGGTGAAACCGAACGCGGCCAGGATCCCGAAGGTACCCAGCAATACCACCGGTACGGTCATGGTGGTGATGATGGTGGCGCGGAAGTTCTGCAGGAACAGGAACATCACCAGGAACACCAGCACGATCGCTTCGACCAGGGTGTGGACTACACCGGAGATCGATTCGGTCACCACCGGCGTGGTGTCATACGGCACCACTGCCTTCATGCCTGGCGGGAAGAACGGTTCCAGGGACGCCACGGTGGCACGGATGGCCTTGGCGGTGTCCAGGGCGTTGGCGCCCGAGGCGAGCTTGATCGCCATACCCGAAGCCGGCTTGCCGTTGAACTGTGCGCTGATGCTGTAGTTCTGGCCACCCAGTTCGATCCGCGCGATGTCACGCAGGCGAACCTGGGAACCGTCGGTATTGACCTTCATCAGGATCTTGCCGAACTCTTCAGCGGTCTGCAGGCGGGTCTTGCCGATGATGGTTGCGTTCAGCTGGGTACCGGGCAGAGCAGGCAGGCCGCCCAATTGGCCGGTGGCCACCTGGACGTTCTGCGCCGCGATGGCGGTGCTGACGTCGACCGGGGTCAACTGGTAGTTGTTCAACTTGGCCGGGTCGAGCCAGATACGCATGGCGTACTGCGAACCGAACACCTGGAAGTCACCTACACCTGCCGTCCGCGAGATCGGGTCCTGGATGTTGGACACGATGTAGTTGGACAGGTCGTCCTTGGTCATGCTGCCGTCTTCCGACACCAGACCGATCACCATCAGGAAGTTCTTCACCGACTTGGTCACACGGATACCCTGCTGCTGCACTTCTTGCGGCAGTAGCGGGGTCGCCAGGTTCAGCTTGTTTTGCACCTGGACCTGGGCGATGTCCGGGTTGGTACCCTGGTTGAACGTCGCGGTGATGGTCATGCTGCCGTCGGAGTTACTGTCCGAGGCGACATAACGCAGGTTGTCGATACCGTTGAGCTGTTGCTCGATCACCTGCACCACGGTGTCCTGCACGGTTTGTGCGGACGCGCCTGGGTAGGTCACCTGGATGTCGATGGCGGTTGGCGCGATGGCCGGGTATTGGTTGATGGGCAACTTCAGGATCGACAATGCCCCGACCAGCATGATCACCAGGGCAATTACCCAGGCGAAAATGGGACGGTCGATAAAAAATTTCGACATGGGTTACTCCCCCTGGCCAGCAGCGGCGGCAGGAGCGGGAGCAGAACCGGCAGGCTTGGCGTTGTCGGCGTCCTTGACCTTGACTTCAATGCCCGGCTTGATGAATTGCAGGCCTTCGGTGATCACGCGGTCACCGGCGTCCAGGCCTTTTTCCACCAGCCAGTAGGCGCCGGCAGTGCGGTTGGCCACCAGTTGACGCTGCTCGACCTTGTTGTCCTTGTTCACCACCATGGCGGTCGGGATACCTTTGATATCACGGGTCACGCCTTGTTGCGGTGCCAGGATGGCCTTGCTGTTCACGCCGGCTTGCAACTGGGCGTGCACGAACATGCCCGGCAGCAGGGTGTGGTCAGGGTTGGGGAACACGGCGCGCAGGGTCACGGAGCCGGTGGTCTGGTCGACCGATACTTCGGAGAACTCCAGCTTGCCGTCCTGGCCATAGGCAGTGCCGTCTTCCAGGGTCAGCTTGACCTTGGCCGCGTTGGCGCCGGCTTTTTCCAGCTGGCCGCTTTCCAGGTCGCGGCGCAGTTTCAGCATTTCGGCCGAAGACTGCGTGACGTCGACGTAGATCGGGTCCAGTTGCTGGATGACGGCCATGGCATCGGCCTGGCCGTTGCTGACCAGCGCGCCTTCGGTTACCGAAGAACGGCCGATACGCCCGGAGATCGGCGCGAACACTTTGGTGTAGCGCACGTTGATCTGGGCGGTTTGAACGTTTGCTTCCGCGGTCATGCGGTTGGCGACGGCGGTGTCGTATTCCTGACGGCTGACGGCCTGCTCATCGACCAACTGCTTGTAGCGGTCGGAGATGGACTTGGTCTGGGTCAGGCTGGCCTGTGCGCTTTTCAGGGTGGCGTCATACACCGACGGGTCGATCTGGTAGAGCTGTTGCCCTTCCTTCACGTCGCCACCTTCCTTGAACAGGCGCTTGAGAATGATGCCGTTGACCTGTGGGCGAACTTCCGCGATGCGGTAGGCGGTGGTGCGGCCTGGCAGCTCGGTCGTCAGGGTATAGGCTTGCGGTTGAATGGTGACCACGCCGACCTGAGGGGTTTGGGCGGGCGGAGCCGCTTCTTCCTTTTTACATCCGCTGAGCAGCGATGCCAGGGCGACGGCAGTGACCAGAGCGGTAACAGCTGGCTTAAGTTGCATGAAGATCCTCGGGTCAGGCGCGCAGGGTGCGCACAAGAAGTGTGGAAGGGTAAAAAACAAGCTGTGAGTAGATAAGTAGCTTGCTACGCAATATACTTACGTTCATGGTTGTTTGTAAACTCTTGACAGGCTTCGCGGAATGTTGACAAAGCAACGCCCAAAGCCTCGATTTTAGTACGTTCGGCGCCCATGACGGTGTCGTCCCACAATGATTCAGACGGTGGCCAACCACCACCCACCGTGTCCCGATTGAGGTTTTACTGCCATGGTTCGTCGCACCAAAGAGGAAGCTCAGGAAACGCGCAGCCAGATTCTCCAGGCCGCCGAGCAAGCCTTCTATGAACGTGGCGTTGCGCGGACCACGCTGGCGGATATCGCCGCACTGGCCGGTGTGACGCGGGGCGCTATCTACTGGCATTTCAGCAATAAATCCGATTTGCTCCAGGCGCTGCTCGACACGCTGCATGAGCCGCTGGACGAGTTGGCCAGGGCCAGTGAAAGCGAGGATGAACTCGACCCGCTGGGCTGTATGCGCAAGTTGTTGATTCATTTGTTCCATCAAGTGGCCCTGGACCCGAAAACCCGGCGCATCAACGAGATCTTGTTCCATAAGTGCGAATTCACCGATGAAATGTGCGACATGCGTCGCCAGCGCCAGACCCACAGCCAGGAATGCAACCTGCGCATCGGCCTGACATTGCGTAATGCGGTCCATCGCGGTCAACTTCCGGAAAACCTCGATACCACCCGTGGCGCGGTGTGCATCCACGCCTACATCAACGGGCTGATCGGCCAGTGGCTGCTGGTACCCGACAGCTTCCAACTGCATCAGGAAGCCGAACGCTGGGTGGACGCCGGGCTGGACATGCTGCGCTGGAGCCCGAGCCTGCGCAATTAAGACAAAATGCGTAATTGCATCAGGTTGTGTCAACAGTAAAGCCCAAGGACCGTCAATCGTCCTTCTGCCTGATGGGTGGGGTGACTTTATATACGGGCTGGCGGGCGGTTGATAGGTAGCCGCCTAAGTATTTTGTAGCGATTTTGTTGCAGGGCTGTGAAGGAATGTTTCCTCGTGGACGCTAGAAATCAAAAATGTGGGAGGGGGCTTGCCCCCGATAGCACAGTGTCAGTCACCCGATTCATTGGCTGACACGCCGCTATCGGGGGCAAGCCCCCTCCCACATTGGGTGGTCGTACTACTTCGGAATAACGATTACAGCGCCAGCGTCGGGTAGTCGATGTAGCCGACCGGGCCTTTGGCATAGAAGGTTTCCGGATGCGCTTCGTTCAGCGGTGCATCGGCTTTCAAGCGCGCCGGCAGGTCCGGGTTGGCAATGAATGGCACACCGAAGGCCACCGCATCCGCCTTGCCCGAGGCCAGCCAGGCGTTGGCGCTGTCCTTGGTGAAGCGCTCGTTGGCGATGTAGGTGCCGCCAAAGGCTTTCTTCAGTTGTGGGCCAAGGCTGTCCGCACCTTCTTTCTCACGGGAGCAGATAAACGCGATGCCACGCTTGCCCAGTTCGCTGGCAACGTAGGTAAAGGTTTCCGCCAGGTTGTCATCGCCCATGTCATGGGAGTCGGCGCGCGGTGCCAGGTGCACACCCACGCGGCCAGCGCCCCAGACGTCGATGGCGGCGTCGGTCACTTCCAGCAGCAGGCGTGCACGGTTTTCCAGGGAGCCGCCGTACTGATCGGTGCGCTTGTTGGTGCTGCTTTGCAGGAACTGGTCGAGCAGGTAGCCGTTGGCGCCGTGGATTTCCACGCCGTCGAAGCCGGCGGCCTTGGCGTTCTCGGCACCGGTGCGGTAGGCATCGACGATGTCGGCGATTTCCGCGGTTTCCAGGGCGCGTGGGGTCGGGTAGTCCGCCAGTGGACGCACCAGGCTGACGTGGCCTTTAGGCTGGATCGCGCTCGGGGCTACCGGGCTTTCGCCGTTCAGGTACGACTCATGGGAGATACGGCCCACGTGCCACAGTTGCAGGAAGATCTTGCCGCCCGCGCCGTGCACGGCCTTGGTCACGTTGGCCCAGCCGCGCACCTGGTCGTTGGACCAGATGCCTGGGGTGTCCGGGTAGCCCACGCCCATCGGCGTCACGGAAGTGGCTTCGCTGAGGATCAGCCCGGCGGAAGCGCGTTGCACGTAGTACTCGGCCATCAGCGCGTTGGGCACGCGACCTTCATCGGCACGGCAGCGGGTCAGCGGCGCCATGATGATGCGGTTCGACAGTTCCAGGTCGCCCAGTTTGATCGGATCGAAAATAGTCGTCATGGGATAACACCTTTCTCTATTAAGTGGTTGATCAGTGGGTAGTGAGGGCCAGGTCGGCATCGCCGCCCTGACGGAAAGTAATCAGCGTCACCAGCAGCGCGAGAATCGCCAGGGCCGCTGCGGCCAAGGGCACGCTGGTCAGGCCGAAACCGTGGGCGATCACACTGCCGCCCACCCAGGCACCCAGGGCGTTGCCGATGTTGAACGCGCCGATGTTCAGGGTGGACACCAGGTTCGGTGCGGCCTTGCCGAAGGTCACCACGTTGATCTGCAACGCAGGCACGGCGGCAAACGAGGCGGTGGCCCACAGGAACAGGGTGATTTCGGTGGGGATCACGGCGACGCTGGTCCAGGTCAGTGCCGTGGAGACCAGCGCCATGCTGATGAACACGCCGATCAGAGTGGCCGCCAGGCGCTTGTCCGCCAGCTTGCCGCCGATGATGTTACCCACGGTGAGGCCCAGGCCGATCAGCAGCAGGGTCCAGGTCACGCCCTTGGGCGACACGCCGGTGACATCGCCGAGCAGCGGCGCGACGTAGGTGAATAGGGTGAACATGGACGCGGCAAACAGCGCGGTCATGCTCAGCGACAGCCAGATGCCGGCGCCCTTGAGGGCGGCGAGTTCGGCGCGCATGTCGAGTTTTTCTTCATCACGCCTGGCCGGCAGGAAGCGGATCAGGCCGATCAACGCCACCACCCCAATCACCGTCACCGCCCAGAAGGTCGAGCGCCAGCCGGCTGCCTGGCCCAGCGCGGTGCCCAGCGGCACGCCGAGCACATTGGCCAGGGTCAGGCCGGTGAACATCAAGGCCACGGCCGAAGCACGCTTGTTGGCCGGCACCAGGTTGGCCGCCACCACTGAACCAATCCCGAAGAATGCACCGTGGCACAGCGCGGTGACCACACGGGCGAACATCAGCACGTTGTAGTCACTGGCCAGGGCGCAGAGCAGGTTGCCGATAATGAAGATGCCCATCAACGCTACCAGCGCCGCCTTGCGTGGCAGTTTGGCGGTGGCCAGTGCCATGAAGGGCGCGCCGATGGCCACGCCCAGGGCGTAACCGGTCACCAGCCAGCCGGCGCCGGGAATCGACACACCCAGGTCCGTCGCCACATCGGGCAACAAGCCCATGATGACGAACTCGGTGGTGCCGATGGCGAAGGCGCTGAGGGCCAGTATGAGGAGCGAGAGGGGCATTGGCGTTTCCTTGTTACAACGCGGCGCTGTCGTGCGCGCTGAGTTCGGTGGTGAGCGCCGCGAGGAAGGCCTGGATGGTGTCCTCGTTGCGTTTGAAAAAGTGCCACTGGCCGGCCTTCTGGCTGCTGATCAACCCGGCGCGTTGCAGGGTGGCCAGGTGGGCCGATACCGTCGACTGGGACAAGCCGCAGCGCTGGTCGATCTGCCCGGCGCAGATGCCGTATTCGTGGTTGTGCAGTTGCTCGGGGAATTGCACTTTCGGGTCTTTCAGCCAGGTGAGGATGTCTCGTCGTACTGGGTGTGCCAGGGCTTTTATTATTTCGTCGAGGTCGATGGACATGGCAGGTGCTCGGTGTCTTGCAGCGTTATATCGCGATGAGGCGAACTTTAAATCGGTCTATCCCGATATACCAATATGATTTTGGTCTGAGCCTAGGCTCATTCGGTATATCGGGTTATAACGATACGTTGAGGGCAGTGGTAGACTGCGCACCATGAATTATCTCGCACATCTGCACCTGGGCGGCCAACTTCCTGCGCAACTGCTGGGCAGCCTCTATGGCGATTTCGTCAAAGGTCGCCTGCAGGGCCAGTTCAGCCCGCAAATCGAATCGGCGATCCAGCTGCATCGTTCCATCGACCGCTTCACCGACAGCCACCCTCTGGTGGGGGAGGCGTTGTCACGCTTCAGCCTGACCCGCAGGCGTTATGCCGGGATCGTCCTCGATGTGTTTTTCGACCACTGCCTGGCGCGGGACTGGGCGCTGTATGCCGACCAGCCGCTGGAGCACTTCACCTCGCAGGTGTACCGCGTGCTGGCGGCCGAACCGCAATTGCCGGGGCGACTGGCGCAGATTGCGCCGTATATGGCGGCGGATGATTGGCTGGGTTCGTACCGAGAGTTTGCAGTGATGGAGCAGGTGTTGCGGGGGATTTCGCGGCGGCTGACACAACCCGAGGAACTGGGGCATGCCATGCACGAGTTGCGAGAGTTGTACGAGCCGCTGAGTGAAGATTTCCGACGGTTCTACCCCGAGCTGCAAGCATTCGCACAGATCCAACTGACAAGGTAAAGCTGAATGTGGGAGGGGGCTTACCCCGATAGCAATGGTTCAGTCAAAGCATGCAGTGACTGACACACCCCAATCGGGGGCAAGCCCCCTCCCACATTTGAACGGTGTTCACTTGAGTTCAGGCAGCGAATGCTGGTCGAGCATCCACATGTTCCGCTTCCGGCACCGGCCCGAACAACGCCTTCTGCACCGCCTGCTGCGCCTGATACGCCAGCGCCGCACGCTCCTGCCCGGCACAGGCAATCGGCGTGAGCACATGGATTTCCACATCGCCCTGGTCATTGGCAAACAAGCGCATCAAGTGCGAGAGCAAATCATCGTCGCCAATAAAGGGTGCCAGCGGGTCCACTTGCCCATCACGCAGGTAACGGATCGCCACGGGTTGCAGCGACACATCCGCATCGATCGCACTGGCCAGCAGGCGCCCGTGGAACGTACGCAGGCTGCGCCCGTCGGTGGTGGTGCCTTCCGGGAACATCAACAGCGGGTGCTGTTGTTCCAGGTGGCGGGTCATCTGCTTGCGGATCAACTGGCTGTCGCCCGAACCCCGGCGGATAAACAAGCTGCCAGCCTTGGCCGCCAACCAGCCCGCCACCGGCCAGGTGCGCACTTCGGCCTTGGACAGGAATGACATCGGCGCCACGGCACCGAGCAGCGGAATATCGGTCCAGGACACGTGATTGCTCACCCACAGCATCGGCTGCGTTGGCAATTCGCCGTGCACCGTCACGCGAAAGGGCAGGGCGTTGGTCAGGCGCGCCATGAAAAACCGCGACCAACGCTGGCGCCGCACCATCGAATTGGCGATCCCCAAACGCTCGAACACCCCAAACACACTGGCCATGCTCAAGCCCAGCGCCACCACCACCAGCACGCGGGCAATGCGCCCGTAAACCCGCAGGCGGCTCATCACATTGCAGCCTTGAAGTGGCGCGCGTAACGCGGGCACAGTTCATCGCGCTTGAGCAGGATGAACACATCGGCCACCTGGAAATCCTCATCCCAGCACGGCTCGCCGCAGATCTTCGCACCCAGGCGCATGTAGGCCTTGAGCAACGGCGGCATCTCCGCGATCACGTTGGAGGGCAAGTCCAGCGCCGGCAGCGGCTTTTTCGGTTCGGCGCGCAGGTGTTCGTTGCACAGGTAGCGCTCGCGCAGGCGCTGCATGATCGCGTGGGCCTGGATGCCGCCGTCGTGCATCGGAATGCTCGCGCAACCCATCAGGTAGCTGTAGCCGCCCTGGTTAAGCACCTCAGCCAACTCGCCCCACAACACCGCGATGGTGCCGCCGTTGCGGTAAGCCGGGTCGACGCAGGTGCGGCCGATCTCCAGGATCGGGCCTTGCAGGTGCAGCAGGCCATGCAGGCTGAATTCTTCTTCGCTGTAGAACCGGCCCAGGGTGCTGGCCGCCTGATGGTCCAGCAAACGGGTGGTGGCCACCAGTCGACCGCTGTTCAAGTCCCGCACACCGATGTGGCTGCAGTGAACATCATAGTCATCCATGTCCAGGCCCAGTTCCGCGCCTTTCAGCTTGGCGTTGAACTCGCCGCTGAACACGTTGAACCGCAGGGCCTGGGCTTCCTGCAACGCCTGCGCGCCAACCAGGCGTTCGGCTTGCAGACGGCGTTCATTGCCGGTGTCGCTGATGCGGGCGATCTGAGTCATGGCGAGTCTCCGAGTGCCGGCCACGATTTCGGCCGGTCGACTTTGTTGTCCAAACTCAGGCTATGTAGGCTCGGTGTCATCTCCATGAAGTTATGGTGACGCTTGGATGACAGCGCCTTGCAAGCCGCAGGGCAGAAGACTGCGGGAACCCAAGGAAGGGTATTGGCCACCCAGTTGCCGGGTTTGAAGGCAGTTGGGCCTTCATGCTGTCAGGAGCTTCAGAAAGGCTCCGCTTTTCAGAGCGCTGACCTATGCCAAATCCCGTTGCTATGCAGTTTTTCCCGCGTCCTGAGACGACACCATCGGCCTTCCCGCCGACTTTCTTTTCAGTCCCTGCGCCTCTGGAAGGGGGTACCGGTATACGGGGTGAAGATGGTCGTACCTATGGGGAAAAGATGAGTCAAAAGCCCAATGTTTCGGGAGAGAAACTATTTGACTACAAACCTGCGGCGTCCACCGGTGGAGGGAAAGTCGGAAATATCTGGGGCGATTTCAGTCAGTGGAACAAAGCAAATTGCTCGACTGTTGCGGCGATCAAGGCGGTGATGATGCAATTTGGCAAGCGTCCTACGGACGTATTCAAATCGGTGCGTGAAACGGCTGACGGCTACCATGTCACGCTCAGAAACGGGGAATCGACGTTCTTGACGAAGGACGAATTGAAACAGGCCGCAGCTGTTGCGCAGCTTAAAGGCGAAGATCCGATGACGGTGCTGTATGCCAATTTCATGTTCGCGGTCAGCGCCAAACGGTATCAGGAATCTGGCCCGGCGAGCTTCACCGAGGCGATGCACGTGCTGAATAGCGGCGGCCGCCTTGAATATGCATTCAGGCGGCTAGGTGTTTGGGACGAGGTGGAGGGTGTGCCGCCTGAGCAGTTGGCCCAGGGCCGGATGGGCGTCTATGAATCAAACGGCCACGCCGCTTTGGTGTTTAAGGGGCGAGAGGAACGTTGGGGCAAGCGGGGAGGGCCTTCACCAACAAAGGCTATTGAAGTGGCGTATGCCTTCAAGAACAGAGCGGTGTCTTCAAACGGTCATTGGCGTTGGCTAGCCTCCCGGGTTTGATCGTTCCTTGAGTCTGCGTCCATGGTCAGAGGCCTGTTGTGTGTTGCCCTGCTGTTTGTCACTGTTGCCGCCCATGCCGAAACCTGGCCTGACAAGGACTGGACCAAGGCCACGCCGCTCGAAGGCCCCGCTGTCGATGCCCTCGATGCCTACGCGTTCCCGCCGCGTGACGATGCCACCCGCAAAGGCATCCGCACCGATGCGCTGCTGGTGATCCGCGATGGTGTGATCCTCTATGAGCGCTACGCCGCGCCCACCACCGCCAGTACCCCGCACCTGACCTGGTCGGTCAGCAAAAGCCTGATGGCCACGGTGCTCGGCGTGGCCTACGGCGAGAACCGCTTCAAACTCTCCGATCCCGCGGCGCGCTTTTACCCGCCGATGAAACAACACCCCAAGGTGACCATGGCCGACCTGCTGCACTGGGCCTCGGGCCTGGACTGGCAGGAAGACTACGAGTACGCCCCGCTCAAATCCTCAGTGGTGGCGATGCTCTACACCCGTGGTCGCGGTGACATGGCCGACTTTGCCGCTGACACCGACGCGACGGCTGAGCCGGGCCAGGTGTTCCGTTATTCGAGCGGCGACACCAATATCCTGTCCGCCGCCCTCAAAGGCATGCTCGGTCACAAGGCCTATATGAGTTACCCGTGGGATGCGCTGTTCAAGCCGCTGGGTATTCACAACGCCACCTGGGAAACCGACGCCGACGAAACCTTCGTCGCCTCGTCCTACGCCTACCTCACCGCCCGCGACCTGGCACGGGTCGGCCTGCTGATGGCGCGAGACGGGCGTTGGGGCGATCAACAACTGCTGCCCAAAGACTGGGTCGCCTTCAATCGCCAGCCCTTCGACAAATACAAGTCCGGTCAGGACGAAGCCGTCCCCGGTGGTCATTGGTGGCTCAATAAAGGCGCATCAAGACCCTGGCCCGACGCCCCCGCCGACACCTTCGCCGCCCTCGGCCACTGGGGCCAGGCGTTATACGTGATGCCCGATGAACATTTAGTGATCGTGCGCTACGGCGATGACCGCGACGGCAGCTATCACCATAACGAACTGCTCAAGCGCGTGCTGGCGGCGGTGCAACCATGATCCGTCGTCGGCCGTTTACCTGCCTGTTGCTGTTGCTGTTGCTCGCGTTGCTGGGGTGGGGCTGGCACGAACGCGTCAACCTGCAAGCCTTCCCCGACATCATCGCGGCGTATACGGCCAAGGAATACTGTTCGTGCCGGTATGTGCAGAACAATCCGGCGGCGTATTGCCGCGGGTATGTGAAGCAGTACGTGCCGACCAGTGCGTTCAGCGATAACCCGGAGCGCAGTGAGGTAGCGGCGAGCGGGTTGGGGCGCACGCACACGGCGAGGTGGCTGGGCGACCGCCAGGGGTGTCGCCTGGAGCCCTGAGGTTCCACAGAGTGGAACCACCTTTGATTGTCCTCCTGCGCACTTCGCGGTTATCTGGCGATGTGCAGCAAACAAGAACGGGAACACCCGCCTGTGAGGAGAATCACCATGCGCCCACACCAGCACATCCTGGATTGGCTCAGCGACGTTGCCGGCGACTTGCGCGCCGTGCGCCACGACATTCACGCCCATCCTGAACTCGGTTTCGAAGAGAACCGCACCTCGGCCCTCGTGGCGCAGTCCCTGAGGGAATGGGGCTATGAGGTGCACACCGGCATCGGCAAGACCGGCGTGGTGGGCGTGCTGCGCAATGGCAGCAGCTCGCGCACCCTTGGCATTCGCGCTGACATGGATGCGTTGCCCATCATCGAAACTACCGGCGCGGCCTACACCAGCCAGCACGCCGGTTGCATGCACGCCTGCGGGCATGACGGCCACACCACCATGCTGCTTGGCGCCGCGCGTTACCTGGCGGCGACGCGGCAATTCGACGGCACGTTGAACCTGATTTTCCAGCCTGCCGAAGAGGGCCAGGGTGGTGCCGAAGCCATGTTGGCCGATGGTTTGCTGGAGCGCTTCCCCTGCGATGGATTGTTTGGCATGCACAACATGCCGGGGCTGCCGGCGGGGCATCTGGGGTTGCGCGTCGGGCCGATGATGGCGTCGCAGGACTTGCTCACGGTGACCCTCGAAGGCGTTGGCGGCCATGGCTCCATGCCACATCTGACGGTGGACCCGTTGGTAGCGGCGGCGAGCATGGTCATGGCGTTGCAGACGGTGGTGGCGCGCAATATCGACACTCAGGAAGCAGCCGTGGTCACGGTGGGCGCGCTGCAAGCGGGCCAGGCAGCCAATGTGATTCCCCAAGAGGCGCTGTTGCGTCTGAGCCTGCGCGCGCTCAACCCCAAGGTGCGCGAACAGATGCTGGAGCGCGTGCTCGCCATCATCCACACCCAGGCCGCCAGCTTTGGCTGCACGGCGCAGATCGAACACCGCCCGGCCTATCCGGTGTTGGTCAATCACGCCGAAGAAACCGAGTTCGCTCGCCAGGTCGGCGTCGCCTTGCTCGGCGCCGATGCGGTGGACGGCAACACCCGAACGCTGATGGGCAGCGAAGACTTCGCCTGGATGCTGCAACGCTGCCCCGGCAGCTATCTGTTCATCGGCAATGGCGTGTCGCGGCCGATGGTGCATAACCCCGCCTATGACTTCAACGACGACATCCTGCTGACGGGGGCCGCCTATTGGGGCGCGCTGGCCGAGAGCTGGCTCAAGCCTGCCTGACGACCTTCTTTTTCTGCCGCTGGACCCTTTCCCTCGATCGGTTGAATGGAGTGTTCCTCATGCAGACTGCAAAACCAGGTGTGTCCCGCACCCGCCAAGTGGTGGCGGCCGTAATCGGTAATGCGCTGGAATGGTATGACTTCATTGTCTACGGCTTTCTGGCGAGCATCATTGCCCGGCAGTTTTTTCCTTCGGATGACGAGTACGCGTCGCTGTTGATGGCCTTGGCTACTTTTGGCGTGGGCTTTTTCATGCGCCCGGTGGGGGGCATCCTGCTGGGGATCTATTCCGACCGCAAAGGCCGCAAGGCCGCGATGCAGTTGATTATCCGGCTGATGACCGTGTCCATCGCATTGATCGCGTTCGCGCCCAACTACGCCGCCATCGGCATGGGCGCGCCGTTGTTGATCGTGGTGGCGCGCATGCTTCAAGGGTTTGCCACCGGCGGTGAATACGCGAGCGCAACAGCGTTTCTGGTGGAAAGCGCTCCGGCCCATCGCAAGGGCTTATATGGCTCCTGGCAATTGGTGGGGCAATGCCTGGCCGTGTTCGGCGGCGCAGCGATGGTGGCGGCGGTCACGCATTTCTTTTCGCCGCAAACCCTCGACCTGTGGGGGTGGCGCTTGCCCTTCGTGTTCGGTTTGCTGATTGGCCCGGTGGGCCTGTGGATTCGTCGGCACATGGAAGATCCAGAGGCGTTCATCGAGGCACGCAAACAGGCGAGCGGCCCGGCGCCGAGCCTGGTGCAGGTGGTGCGCGAGCACAGACGCAGCATCCTCGTCTCCATGGGCCTGGCCTGTGGTGCGACGGTGTCGTTCTATGTGGTGCTGGTGAACATGCCGACCTTCGCCCACAAAAGCCTTGGTCTGCCACTGGACCAGGTATTGATGGTGCAGATGTTTGCGGTGGCGCTGATGACCGTGGTGATTCCACTGTCCGGGCTGCTCTCGGATCGCCTGGGGCGGCGGCCGGTGTTGATGGCATTCACCCTCGCATTCTTCGTCATGGTTTATCCGCTGTACGTGTGGGTCGCCGCCGCACCGTCCATCGAGCGGCTGCTGGCGATGCAGGTGCTGCTGTGCACAGCCATCGGTGGTTTTTTCGGGCCGGCACCGACGGCATTGGCCGAACAGTTTCCCATCGAAGTTCGCTCGACCGGTGTATCGGTCGCCTATAACGTGGCGGTCATGGTGTTCGGCGGTTTCGCACCGTTGATCGTCACGTGGCTGACCAAAGTGCTGGGCACGCCCGTCGCGCCCTCCTTCTATGTCTTGTTCGCTTGCGTGCTGACACTGCTGGGCACTTACTGCATGCATGAGGCACCGCGGGCCAAGCGACCGCTGCCGTTTTCCAAAGAGGTGAAGCCTTGAGTATTGTTGATTGGGATGCCACCGAACTGTCGCGGGCAATCCACGCGCGACAAGTGTCGTGCGTAGAGGTGATGCAGGCCTATCTGGCGCAGATTCAGCGCTTCAATCCGAGGGTGAATACGCTGGTGTCGCTGCGCGATGCCGATGACGTGTTGGCCGAGGCGCGGGAACGTGATCGCGAGTTGGACCAGGGCCAGTCACGTGGCTGGATGCACGGCATGCCCCAGGCGATCAAGGATCTGGCGGCTACCAAAGGCTTGCGTACGACGCTGGGTTCGCCCTTGTTCGCCGAGCACGTGCCCACTGAAGACGCCATCAGCGTGGCTCGGGTGCGGGCCAGTGGCGCGATCCTCGTCGGCAAGAGCAACGTGCCGGAGTTCGGCCTGGGTTCGCAGACCTACAACACGCTGTTCGGCACCACTGTCAATGCCTACGACCCCAGCCTGGTAGCCGGCGGTAGCAGCGGCGGGGCGGCCGTGGCCCTGGCGCTGCGCATGCTGCCGGTGGCCGATGGCAGCGACATGATGGGCTCGCTGCGCAACCCGGCGGCGTTCAACAATGTGTTTGGCTTGCGTCCGTCACAAGGCCGCGTACCTCACGGGCCTATGCCTGAAGTGTTCGTGCAACAGTTGGGCACCGAAGGCCCGATGGGCCGCAGCGTGACGGATGTAGCGCGGTTGCTGGGTATCCAGGCGGGTTATGACCCTCGGGTGCCATTGTCGTCCAAGGACGATCCGACGGTGTTCGGCCAACCTTTGCAGCGTGATTTCAAGGGCGCACGCCTGGGTTGGCTGGGGGATTACAACGGCTACCTGCCGATTGACGACGGTGTGCTGAGCCTGTGCGAATCAGCCCTCGATGATTTCATCGCGTTGGGGTGCACAGTGGAAAGCTGTCAGCCGGACTTTTCCATGGCGCGGCTGTGGCGCAGTTGGTTGGTGCATCGCCACTGGCTGGTGCACGGCAACCTCGGCGCGGCCTACGCCAACCCTCAGAAACGTGCGCTGCTCAAGCCCGAAGCGCAATGGGAAGTCGAGGGCGGCCTGAATCTGACGGCCCAGCAGGTGTACCAGGCGTCGGTCGACCGCAGCGTGTGGTATCGCGCCCTCGCCAAACTGTTCGAGCAGTACGATTTCCTGCTGTTACCGACTGCCCAAGTGTTCCCTTTCGAGGCACAACAACCCTGGCCGCGCCACGTTGGCGGGCGTGAGATGGACACCTATCACCGCTGGATGGAAGTGGTAATCGGCCCGACCCTGGCGGGGCTGCCGAGCATGAGCGTCCCGGTGGGCTTCAACCCCCAGGGCCTGCCCATGGGCCTGCAGATCATCGGCCCGGCCCAGGCGGATCGGGCGGTGTTGCAATTGGCCTATGCTCATGAACAGCTGACGCAATGGGTGCAGCGTCGACCGCCGACGTGCCTTGAACCGACGGGTTGAGCCACGACCGGGCCTGTATCTTGCTGTGAACAATGATCATCCATCGGCAACAGGGAGATCGAACATGGAGACAGGCACCGTACGCTCGGTCGAGCGCGCACTGGCAATCGTCGAGTTGCTGGGCGAGCACCAGGCCCTGGGGCTGGAGGAGTTGCATTACCTCACACGTCTGCCCAAGGCCACAGTGTCGCGCATGTTGCTGACGTTGCAGGAGCAGGGTTGGGTCTATCGCGGCTTGAGCGATCGTCGTTACCGCCTGCGTGCCCAACGTTTGTTCGGCGACACCCAGCAACGCTTCAAGCGCCAGGTGGTGGAAAGCGCAGCGCCTTGGCTGCTGGAGCTCAGTGAGCGCACCGGGTTGGTGGTGGATTTGTCCTGTTTTGATGGCGAGCGCCTGGAGGTCATGGAAAGCGCGATTCCCAGTGTGTTGCGCAAGCTCTACCCGAACAATTGCCAGATCGTCGGCCAGCACGCCAGCCTGTTTCATTCAGCGATGGGCAAGGCCTGCCTGACCCAATTGCCGGCCGAAGAGGTTCAACGTTTGGCGGGCCGCGACCAGGTGGCGGCGGACGAGCAGTACCAGGCCTGCGAACAAACCCAGCATCAGGGCTTCGGCCAGCGCACCGAGGGGTATTGGGAGTATCCGGTGCGCCTGCCGTTTCTGATTCGCGCCGTGGCCTTGCCAGTGCGCGCCAATGGTCGCTTGGTTGGGAGCATGGCGCTGCATTGGCCGATGCATCAGGCGCCGGTTGAGCGGGTGTTGAACCTGCACCTGGCCAGCCTGGAAGAGACGGTGCGCGAAGTGCAGCGCGCATTGGCGTAACCCTCGCGATCCGGTTAAGGTTCGTCCAGGTTTTTCGCCCCACGAGTCTGCAATGTTCAACGCTTCTGTGATCAAACCCCTGGCTTTCGCCCTGTTGGCCGCCGCTGCCGTGCCTGCCCATGCCGACTGGTACCTGGATAACGAGTCCTCGCGGCTGTCGTTCGTCACCACCAAGAACACCGAAATCGCCGAAGTGCATCGCTTCCTGGTGTTGCATGGCAAGGTCGACAGCAAGGGCGCGGCGCAGCTTGAGGTGGAGCTGGAGTCCGTCAACAGCGGCATCCCGCTGCGCGACGAGCGCATGCGCAATCAGCTGTTCGAGATCAAGACGTTCCCCGAGGCGCTGATCAACGCGCAAATCAACCTGCAACCCATCAACGACCTGGCCCCCGGCGCGCAGCTTGAATTGCGCCTGCCGTTATCCGTGACGCTGCACGGCAAGACCCAGACCTACAGCGCCGAGCTGCTGGCCACGCGCCTGGATGACCGGCGTTTCCAGGTGGTCACCCTGGAGCCGCTGGTGGTGCATGCCGAGGACTTCGACCTGGCGCCGGGTGTGGCCGCACTGCGCAAGGCGGCGGGGCTCAAGTCGATCAGTCTGTCGGTGCCGGTGGGTGCGGTGCTGATCTTTACGGCGCGCTGACGTGAGTGGCGCGGTGTTCCCGTGGCGCAGCGCCAACCGTTTCGAGTTGTTGATCGACGGGCCGAGTTTTTTCCCGCAGATGCTGGTGGGTATCGCCCGCGCCGAGCGGCAAGTCGAGCTGGAGTTGTACCTGGTGGAAGCCGGCGCCTGCGCCGAAGCCATGGTGCAGGCGCTGGTGCTGGCCGCCGAACGCGGTGTGCAGGTGCGCTGCCTGTTCGATGATTACGGCAGCCTGGCGTTTACCCTCGGGCTGCGCAGGCGCTTGACCGATGCCGGTGTGGAACTGCGCTTCTACAATCGCCTGCGCTGGCGCCGCTGGATGCGCAACCTGTACCGCGACCATCGCAAACTGCTGTTGATCGACCAGGACATCGCCTTTGTCGGCGGCACCGGCGTGACCGATGAATTCTGGACGCCGGGCAACGACAGTGCCGACTGGCACGAAGTGATGGTGCAAATCAGCGGCCCCCTGGTGCTCGACTGGCAAGCCCTGTTCGACCGCCAATGGCACGCCAACAACGCGCGCCGCGCCTGGAAACCCGCCACCCATTTCGGCTTGCCACGCTTGCCCAGGATGCCCGCCACCGGACCGGGTCTGGGGCGTGTTGCCTATGCCGATGCCCGCCAACACCGGGACATTTTGCAATCGTTGATCCGTGCCTTGAACAGCAGCAAGACGCGTATCTGGTTGGCGACTCCGTACTTCCTGCCGACCTGGGGCGTGCGTCGTGCTCTGCGCCGGGCGGCGGGGCGGGGTGTGAAAGTGCGTTTGCTGCTCACCGGCCCGCGTACCGATCACCCGTCCGTGCGCTATGCCGGGCATCGTTACTACCCACGTTTACTGCGTTCGGGCGTGCAGATTTTTGAGTATCAGCCGTGTTTCCTGCACCTGAAGATGGTGCTGGTGGATGACTGGGTCAGTGTGGGCTCGTGCAACTTCGACCACTGGAACCTGCGCTTCAACCTGGATGCCAACCTGGAGGCGTTGGACCCTGAATTGACGCGGGCGGTGGCGGGCAGTTTCGAGCGGGATTTTGCCCAGAGCCAGGCGGTGAGCCTGGAGGCGTGGAAGTCGCGGCCGTTGTGGCGGCGGGTGAAGCAGCGGGTGTGGGGGTGGATTGATCGGTTGGTGGTGAACCTTCTGGATAGACGCGGCTAGCCAGTTCACTGGGAGGCAAATGTGGGAGGGGGCTCGCCCCCGATTGCAGGGTGTCAGTCACTGAAAATATTGACTGAACCACCGCTATCGGGGGCAAGCCCCCTCCCACATGTTTACAGCAGTTCGAAGGTTTGCTGTTGTACGTCCTGGGAATCCAACCCGATCTGCACATTGAACTCGCCTGGCTCGGCCGCGTACTTGAGCTGGGTGTTGTAGAACTTCAAGTCTTCCTCGGTGATGGTGAAGTGCAAGGTGCGCTCTTCGCCCGCCTTGAGCATGACCTTCTGGAAGTTCTTCAGCTCCTTGATCGGGCGGATCATCGAACCGGCCACGTCCTGGATATACAGCTGCACCACGGTTTCGCCATCGACCTTGCCGGTGTTCTTCACCGTCACGCTGGCGTCGAGCTTGCCGGTCTTGTTCAGGGTGGTGGACGACAGCGCCATGTCCGACAGGCCGAATGTGGTGTAGCTCAAGCCATACCCAAACGGGAACAGCGGCCCGGTGGTGTCATCGAAGTACTGCGAAGTGTAGTTGCCCGGTTTGCCTGGGGTGAATGGTCGGCCGATGGTTAGGTGGTTGTAGTAGGTCGGAATCTGCCCCACCGAACGCGGGAAGGTGATCGGCAGCTTGCCCGACGGGTTGTAGTCGCCGAACAGCACGTCGGCGATGGCGTTGCCGCCTTCGGTGCCGGCGAACCAGGTTTCCAGGATGGCGTCGGCCTGTTGGTTCTCTTCCAGAATCGACAGCGGGCGACCGTTCATCAGCACCAGGACCAGCGGCTTGCCGGTGGCTTTGAGGGCTTTGATCAGGTCGCGCTGGCTTTGCGGGATGTTCAGGTCGGTGCGGCTGGAGGATTCGTGGGACATGCCACGGGACTCGCCCACGGCGGCCACCACCACATCGGCATCCTTGGCAGCCTTGACCGCTTCGTCAATCATCACTTGGGCTGGTCGGGTGTCATCGACCACTTCCGGCGCATCGAAGTTGAGGAAGTTCAGGTAGTCGACCACTGCCTTGTCGTTGGTGATGTTGGCGCCACGGGCATAGATGATCTTGCCTTTTTCGCCGATCACCGCGTTCATGCCGTCGAGCAGGGTCACCGATTGCTCGGGTTTGCCGGCGGCGGCCCAGCTGCCCATCATGTCGATCGGCGCCTTGGCCAACGGACCGACCAGGGCGATGGTCGCGGATTTTTTCAGCGGCAGGGTGTTGTCCCGGTTTTTCAGCAACACCAGGCTACGGCGCGCGATGTCGCGGGCCTCGCTGCGGTGCAGGCGGCTTTCGGCGTAGGTGTCGGCCGGGTCATCCTCGGCCTTGCCGATGCGCAGGTACGGGTCCTTGAACAGGCCCATGTCGTACTTGGCGCCGAGCACTTCGCGCACGGCGTTGTCGATGTCACTTTGTTCGATCTCGCCGGACTTGAGCAGGCCGGGCAGTTCCTTGCCGTACAGCGTGTCGTTCATGCTCATGTCGATGCCGGCCTTGATCGCCAGTTTCGCGGCTTCACGCCCATCCTTGGCCACGCCGTGCTTGATCAGTTCGAAGATCGCGCCATGGTCGCTCACGGCCAGGCCCTTGAAGCCCCAGTCCTTGCGCAGCAGGTCGTTCATCAGCCAGGTATTGGCGGTGGCGGGCACGCCGTTGATCGAGTTCAGCGCGACCATTACGCCGCCGGAACCGGCCTTGATCGCCGCGTGGTACGGCGGCAGGTAGTCCTGGTACATCTTGACCGGGCTCATGTCGACCACGTTGTAGTCGCGGCCGCCTTCCACTGCGCCATACAGGGCGAAGTGTTTGACGCTGGCCATGATGCTGTCGGCATTCGCGGGGCTGACGCCCTGAAAGGCCTTGACCATCACTTCGGCAATGCGCGAGACCAGGTAGGTGTCTTCACCGAAACCTTCGGAGGTACGCCCCCAGCGCGGGTCGCGGGAGATGTCGACCATCGGCGCGAAGGTGATGTCGAGGCTGTCGGCGGCGGCTTCCTGGGCAGCGATGCGCCCGGAGCGGCCGATGGCGTCCATGTCCCAGCTGGAGGCCAGGGCCAGGCTGATCGGGAAGATGGTGCGGTGGCCGTGGATCACGTCGTAGGCGAAAAACATCGGGATCTTCAAGCGGCTGCGCATGGCCGCGTCCTGCATTGGACGGTTTTCCGGGCGAGTGATGGAGTTGAACGTGCCACCGATGCGGCCGGCGGCGATTTCCTTGCGGATCAGCTCGCGGGGCATTTCGGGGCCGATGCTGATCAGGCGCAATTGGCCGATCTTTTCATCGAGGGTCATCTGCTTGAGCAGGTCGCTGACGAAGGCG
Organism: Pseudomonas extremorientalis; assembly: GCF_024584605.1. Lineage (NCBI taxonomy): Bacteria > Pseudomonadati > Pseudomonadota > Gammaproteobacteria > Pseudomonadales > Pseudomonadaceae > Pseudomonas > Pseudomonas extremorientalis. The sequence continues at coordinate 1,644,731 of NZ_CP089519.1, forward strand.
TCCTTGTCCTTGAGCGCAGCAGGCTTTGTTTCTGCCCAGGCGGGGTGGGTGGCCAGCGTGGCAACAAGGCCGAGCAAACACAGCTTCTTCATGAATATCCTTTTTCGGCTCACTGCACAGCGAAAATGCGCTGTTCTGCCAAAATGTGGTGAACGTAATGTTGTTGTTCGAGTGTTATACCGACAAATGCCGCACACTTCGGAACTCTTATTAGCGGTGGGCATCTTTTTAGCTGATTGATTCGATGCAATCCAGTCGTGGCAGCGGATTATGCCTTACCGGTGCCCAATTCCATCAAGGTTCGCCAGGAGAAACACCATGCAAGCAGCACAAGGTTACCGCTGGGGCTTGAAAGCCGCGGTTTTGCTATTGATCGGTACGGTGCTCAGCGGTTGCGGCATCAACAACATCCCGACCCTGGACGAACAGGCCAAGGCCGCCTGGGGCCAGGTGCAGAACCAGTACCAACGCCGCGCCGACCTGATCCCCAACCTGGTGGAAGTGGTCAAGGGCTATGCCGCCCATGAGCAGGACACCCTCACCGCCGTGATCGAAGCGCGGGCCAAGGCCACCTCGATCCAGGTGGATGCCAGCACCCTCGACAACCCGGAAAAACTCAAGCAGTTCCAGCAAGCCCAGGACGGCTTGAGCGGCGCGCTCAGTCGTTTGATGGTGGTGTCCGAGCGCTACCCGGACCTTAAGGCCAACCAGAACTTCCTGGCCCTGCAATCCCAGCTTGAAGGCACCGAAAACCGTATCGCCGTGGCCCGTCGCGATTTCATCCAGGCGGTGCAGGCCTACAACACCGAGATCCGCACCTTCCCTGGCCGCCTGTGGCACAGCGTGATGTACAGCGACTTGCCGGTCCGCGCCACGTTTGAAGCCACCAGTGCCGATGCCGATAAAGCGCCGCAAGTGAAGTTCAAATAAGGCTGCGCTGAGGTGTCGATGCGTTTATTACGGATAGGCCTGGCGCTGTGGCTTCTGGCCTGCATGGGCGTGGCCCAGGCGGCGCTGACTTTCCCGGCGCTGACCGGGCGGGTGGTGGACAACGCCCAGATGATCGACCCGGCCACGCGTGCGCAACTGACCCAGCAATTGCAGGCGCTGGAGCAGACGTCCGGCGACCAGATCGTGGTGGTCACCGTGCCCGACCTGCAGGGCGTGCCGATTGAGGACTTCGGTTATCAACTGGGCCGCCAGTGGGGCATCGGCCAAAAGGGCAAGGACAACGGCGCGCTGTTGATCGTCGCCCGCGATGAGCGCAAATTGCGCATCGAAGTCGGCTACGGCCTGGAAGGTGTGCTCACCGATGCGCAGTCGTGGGTGATCATCAACCAGGTGATTGCACCCAAGTTCAAGGCCGGTAACTTCAGCCAGGGCATCAGCGACGGTGTGGCGGCGATGGTGCAGGTGGTGAGCGGCGAACCGCTGGCCGTGCCGGCCCATGTGGCGGACGCCAACTTTGCCAAGGATAATCCCGGGTTTTCCATCGGTCTGTTTATCCTGCTGATCGGCGTGTTGTGGCTGTGCAATCGCCTGGGCCTGCCGGTGGGCGCGATCCTGCTGGCGATTCTCAGCAGCAGCGGACGCGGCGGTGGTGGCGGGGGCGGCGGCGGTGGTTTCCGCGGCGGCGGTGGCGGCTTTGGCGGTGGCGGGGCTTCAGGCGGCTGGTGATGATAATAATGAGAGAGCAAGCACAACCATGGCATTACTGACTGAACACGAGCAGCGCCAAGTCGCTGAGGCGATCGCCCGCGTGGAAAAGACCACCGACGCGGAGCTGGTGACCGTGCTGGCCGCCCGCGCCGATGACTACGCCTACATCCCGCTGCTGTGGGCCAGCCTGATCGCGTTGGTGGTGCCGGGAGTGGTGCACTACCTGTCGGGCTACCTGACCATGTACACCTTGCTGCTGGCGCAATGGGCGACCTTCATCGTGCTGTGCCTGGTGTTCCGCCTGCCCAAGGTGACGACACGGTTGATCCCGCGTTCGGTGCGCCACTGGCGCGCCTCCAACCTGGCGCGACGCCAGTTCCTCGAGCAGAACCTGCATCACACCCTGGGCAGCACCGGTGTGCTGATTTTTGTCAGTGAGGCCGAGCGGTACGTGGAGATCCTGGTGGATGACGGCATCTCCAGTCGCCTGGATGACAGCAACTGGGATGGGATCGTCAAGGCGTTTACCCAGCAGGTGAAGCAAGGGCAGACGCTGGCGGGGTTTGTGGCGTGCATCGAGGCCTGTGGCGAGTTGTTGAAGGTGCATGTGCCGGTGACGCAAACCCGCAATGAACTGCCCAATCGCCTGGTCGTACTCGAATAAAACTCAGTGTTGGGCAAAAAAATGTGGGAGGGGCGGTGCGACGGTTCGACTTGCCCCCGATCGGTGTGTCAGTCACCCGATTCATTGGCTGATCTACTGCTATCGGGGGCAAGTCGAACCGTCGCACCGCCCCTCCCACATTGGGTTCTGTGGTGTTCCATCCAATGACCGCTGATCAAATAACCCCGTGCTCTGAATCGCTATCCCCCCTAAAATGCCCGGCATTCCCTGCCCGAGGCGTTTTTGTTCATGTCTGTCACTGCTCAACCGGATCATCATGCCCAGTTCATCGAACTGCTGAGCGCAAGCCTCGCGCAGAATGCCTTTATCAAGCTGGTGCTGGCCAAGTACGTCGGCGATGAAGCCGAGTTGCAACGGCTGATCATCAAGCCGGTAACGGTCAAGGAGCAGCCGTGCCTGTCCTTCGTCTACCGCTACAAGACCCGCGATATCACCAAGAACTTCCCGGTGGCCGAGGGTGTGGCAGCGATTGCCGAGTCGCTGCCGGCCCCGTTCAAGAACGCGCACCTGCTGTCGCTGACCGACGAAGCCCAGCTGGAATACAGCAAGAAGAACAAAAGCTCGCTGTTCAGAAGCAAGCCGCAGCAACTGCGCGAAGCGCCATCGGCTGAGCATAACCGCGAGAAAAACCGCTTCCTTGACCTGAGCCGGCCGTTCCTCGCCGACCTGGGGGTGACTGACGCCAGGCAGGCGCTGATCCCGTCGATGTCGCGCAAATGGAAGCAGATCAACAAGTTCATCGAAGTGTTCAGCCATGCGCTGACCTCGTCACCGCTGAAGCTGGACCAGCCGGTGCGCGTTGCCGACTTCGGCTCGGGCAAGGGCTACCTGACGTTCGCCATCCACGACTATCTGCGCAACACCCTCAAGGCCGAGGGCGAAGTGACCGGCGTTGAATTGCGCGAAGACATGGTGACCCTGTGCAACACCGCCGCCGCCCGCCTGGAGCACCCTGGGCTGGTGTTCAAGTGTGGCGACGTGCGCAGCGTGGCCCCCAGCGAACTGGAGGTGATGATCGCCCTGCATGCCTGCGACATTGCCACCGACTACGCGATCCACACCGGCATCCGTTCCGGCGCGTCGATCATCATGTGCTCGCCGTGCTGCCACAAGCAGATCCGCCTGCAGATCCAGAGCCCGGTGCTGCTCAAGCCGATGCTGCAATACGGCCTGCACCTGGGCCAGCAGGCCGAAATGGTCACCGACAGTTTGCGGGCGTTGTTCCTCGAAGCCTGCGGTTATGAGACCAAGGTGTTCGAGTTCATCTCGTTGGAGCACACCAACAAGAACAAGATGATCCTGGCCGTAAAGCGCTCAGAGCCACTGGACAACGCGCAGTTGCTGGAGAAGATCCAGCAACTCAAGGCGTTCTACCACATCACCGAACACTGCCTGGAAACCCTGCTGCGCGCGGATGGTTACCTGGCCTGATCGGCCAATGCTACGGGCGCAGGTCGCACCGCCGTCTTGCGCCCCAGCATCACCGTCACGATTACCCCACACGCAAACAGCCAGGTTATCGGCTCGATGTGTTCACCAAAAAACAGCGCCGAAAACGCGATGGTGAAGAAGATCTGCAACAGCTGGATCTGGCTGACCCGCGCAATCCCGCCCATGGCCAACCCGGCGTACCAGGCAAAGAACCCCAGGAACTGCGAGAACAGCGACACATAGCCAAACGCCCACCACGCGCGCATCGAAATCGCGCCTTGATGCTGCGCCGCCAGGTACCACACCGGGCCGATCAGCACCGGCGTCGACAGCACCAGCGCCCAGCAGATCACCTGCCAGCCGCCCATTTCCTTGGCCAATCGACCGCCTTCTGCATACCCCAGGCCGCCCACCGCAATCGCACCGAGCATCAGCAAATCACCGGCCTGGATGCTACCGGCGCCGGTAATCAGCGCGTAACTCAACACCAATCCACTGCCCAGCGCTGCGCAGGCCCAGAAAGCTTTCGATGGCCGCTCATGGGACAGCCACGCCGCATACAGCGCCACGCACAGCGGTTGCAGGCCGTTGACCAATGCGCCGTGGGACGCCGGCAAGGTCTGCATGGCCCAGGCTGACAGCACCGGGAAACCGAGGATCACCCCCGCGATCACCAGGCACAGCCCGCGCACCTGGCGCCAGGTCGGCCAGCGTTCGCGGCGCCACAGCAACAGCGCCGCCGCCGGGATCGCCGCAAACAACGCTCGGCCCAGGCCGTTGAGCAACGGGTGGATTTCCTGCACCACGATGCGGGTGAAGGGCAGGGTCAGGCTGAAGATGATGACGCCCAGCAGGCCGAGGGCCATGCCGGTATTTTCGCGCGAACTCATGGGGCAACCAAAACGAGAGGGCTTCAAGGGAAGCCCATCTAGCCACATCCCCCGCCGGTTGCGGGCCTACAGCTGAGTGCGGATTTATCCGTACAGTTTTTCAGAAGAAGCGGGTGATGCTGACCTTGGCATCACGGCCCTTGGTGTAGGCGCGGTCGCCGCTCAGTGCCGGGCGGAAGTTGTTGTTGAACAGGTTGTCCACGGTGAAGTTCACCTCGGTGCCTTTCAGATAAGCCTGTTGGGGTTTCCATTTGGCGAACAGGCCCTGGGTGTTGTAGCGCTTGTTGCCGTACTGGTCGTAGAACAGATCACCCACGCTACTGCCAGGGCCGCCGGAGTATTTATCACTGGGCAAACGTGTGGTTGCCCCGATGAACTGGCCCGTCCAGCCGACCTGGGCATCCCACGCCGGAATATTGGTGCCCACCACCAGCACCCATTTGGTCGGCGGAATATCGCGCGCGGCCACGTCCGGGCCCCACGGGTTGGTGTACGCACCTTCGTGGTCACCCTTGGCATAAGCGAACGATACCGAGCCGAACAGGTAGGTGGAGTTGTAGAACGATTCGAGCTCGAAGCCCTTGATGGTCAGCCCGCCGATGTTGCGGTAGTTGGACATGGCCCCCGGCGGGCAGGCGGTGGAGATGGTCCCGCCATTGATGGCCTGGTTCTGGCAGCCGACACCTGTGGCCTTGAAAATCTCGTCTTCGACTTTGTTGTGGAAGAAGGTGGTGCGCAGCTGCAGGTTGTCGTCATGGGCGATCAGGTTGTCGAAGCTGCTGACGCTGCCCACGCTGATCGAGGTGATGCGTTCCGGGTCGAGGTCGACGCTGGTGGCGGTGCGGTTGCCCAGGCCTTGAACTTCGTACTGCTCGTCGATCACCGGCGCACGCCAGGTCTTGCTCCAGTTGGCGAATAGCCCCAGGTTCGGGTTGACGGTCCAGAACACCGCCAGGCGCGGCGACCAGCCGGTGTAGGTGCGGTCGCTGTAATCGTGGCCGACGGACGGGTCGGGATTGCTGTAGTACGGCGCATCGTTGGCTTCGCCACGGTTGCGGACATGGTCGTAGCGCATCGATGGCGTGATGGTGACGTCGCCCAGCGTGACGGCATCCTGTACGAAGAAACTGTTGGTATCGACCTTGCCATGGGGCATGAAGCCTGGCTGGAAATGCCCATAGTTATAGCGTGGGGTGTTGTACGTGGTACCCGGCATCCACATCTCGGTTTCGCGGATGTGCTTGCGGATTTGGCCGCCGACCGTGACGGCATGCTGCAAGGGACCTGTATCAAACAGGCTGACGTTGCGTATGTCGAGGTTCTTGTCGGTGTAGGCGGTGTCCATCTTGCGCCCGCCGGTGGCCAGTTGGAAAAACGCCGTGGCGTCGCGTTCGTCGGTCTGGTCGGTGTTGGACTGGGAGTACTTGACGGTCAGGTCCACCAGCGGGTTGTCCAGCGGGGTGTATTCATATTTGCCGGACCAGGTGGTGTCGACGGTGTCGCGGTGGGCCAGAAAACGCTTGAGTGCCGCTTCGTAGCCATAGCGGTCAATATTGGCCTGGGTGGGCGGCGTGGGATAGCTGGCGGCAGAAAACGGTGTCCAACGGTCGCTGTGTGAACGCGAGTAGGACAAGCCAACGGCGTGCTCTTCGGTGAAGTGGGCGTTGACCTTGAACAGCTTGCCGTCGACGTTCTGGGCGGAGTTCGGCAGGCGCTGGGGGTTGATCGGGTATTGGTTGTTCTCGTTGGGTAATTTGGCGGCCACCTTCATGTCGTCGCCGTCGCGTTGGGTCAGGTAAGCCAGGGCATCAAAGCGTCCGTCGTCGGTGCGACCATACACGGCGCTGCTGTAGACCTGCTCGTGGTCGTTGCTGGAGTAACCGTATTTGAGCATCGCACCGCTGTTGCGGCCGTCCTTGAGCAGGTCGGGGGCGTCCTTGGTGGTCATGTTGACCGTGCCGCCGAAACCGCCGTTGCCAGTGAATGGCGAGTTGGGGCCTTTCTCCACCTCAATGCTTTTGATCAGCTCGGGCTCGATGAATACGGTGCCTTGTTGATAGCGCTCAAAGCCGCTCTTGGTGGCGCCATCGACGGTCAGCGGCACGTCTTCGGCATCGCCAAAACCACGGATGTTGATGGTCTGGCCGCCAGGCTTCAGCGAACCGCCCTGGCTCACGCCGGGCAGGGTCTGCAGCAGGCTGGGGATGTTGTTGGACTGGTAGCGGTCGATGTCTTCCTGGCTCAGGGTCGAGCGGCCGACGGTGCTGGAGTCGACCTCGGTACCAGTGCCTATCACGCTCAAGGCGTCCAGTTGGATTGCGCCGCTGTTGGTGGTCTTGCCCTGATCGGGGCGCACGACATAAGTGCTGCCAACCTTGATCAGGGTGAACTCGCCGTTTTTCAGCAGGGTGCGAATCGCCACTTCCGGCGTAAAGTCGCCGTTGAGCGCGGGCGCCTGCACGTTCTTGAGCAGCTCTTCGTCGAACAGCAACTGGATCTGAGCCTGCTGCGCCACCTGGCTCAGGGATGTGGCCAGCGCCTGGGCTGGCAGCGTGAATGCCTCGGCCTGGGCACTGAGGCTCAATACCAGGCAGCTGGCGATGAGGGTCGGTCGAAGAAACAGGTGCGAAGCGTGGCAAGGCGCGCGAAACATGAAATCCCCCGGTATGGCCAACTGGCCGAAAAGGTGTGCGTATCGAACTCAGACCGGAGGAAGACGGTGCAGCTGAAAAAATCCACACCTGCGAATGCAAAATATTCTCAAATAAGAATTCACTGGGGTTATTTGCTCGGTTCGATCCTCACGATGCCGTCGGTCGACATCACCGTTTTCACCGGCAGCAAGGCGGGCAAGGCGTTGAGCAGGGCGTCGGGATCATTCACATCCAGATTGCCCGAGACTTTCAGATGCGCCACGGTGTTACTGACCTGCAGTGGCGCCTGGGGGCGATACAGGCTCAACTCATCGACCAGGCTGGCCAGCTCGCGGTTGCGAAACGCCAGGTGACCACTGCGCCAGTCGGCGATCTCTTCGGGGGCGAGGGTCTGCTGCTGCAATGTGCCCTTGGCGTAGCTGAAGATCGCACGTTGCCGGGCGCCCAGCAGGGTGATGGGGCTTTTCGCGTCCGGCTCGAAGGCGACCTGGCCATGGGCGACGCTGACCACCAGTTGCTGCTGGCTGCGGCGCACATCGAAGCCGGTACCGACCACGCGCACATTGGCCTCGCCGGCTTGCACGAACAGCGGCCGTTCCTTGTCGGCGGCCACTTCGATGTACAGCTGGCCCTTGTCCAGGTGCAGGATGCGCTGGTGCGCGGTGAAATCCACGCGTACGCGGGTGTTGGCATTCACATACAAGGTGCTGCCATCGGGCAGGTTGAGGGTGCGCATGCCTTTGGCATGGGCCGCGACCTGGGTGTGATACAGCTCGCGGGGGGCGCCGATAGGGGTAGCCAACACCGCGCACAGCAACGCGGCGGCCACGGCCAGGGCAGGGCGCCACACCGACGGTTTGCGCTTGGGCAGCGCCATGGGTTTGTTCAGTTGCTGCAATTGGGCCAGGTCTGCCCATAGTTGCTCGAATTCGGCATAGGCGCGGGCATGGGCCGGCTCGGCCTGCCAGGCGGCAAAGGCTTTTCGCTCGGCACGCCCCACGCCATTGCGGTTGCGCGCAAACCAGCTGGCGGCTTGGGCATCGATGGCGTCGCTGTCTTCGATGTCCTGCACGTCAGTGTCGCTCAGGCGGTTCATTCTGGCTGCTCCGTGCCGGGTTCGTGTTGAAGGCGTCGCTTGCAATGCAGCAGGGCAAAAGCGATGTGCTTTTCCACCATGCTGGTCGAAATGCCCATGCGCTCGGCGATCTGCGCCTGGCTCAGGCCTTCGAAGCGGTGCAGCATAAGGGCTTCTCGCCTGCGGGGCGAGAGTTCGGCGAGGACTTCTTTCAACTGTTCCAGGCGTTGCAAGCGTTGCGCGGCGGCCATGGGGTCGTTTTGCTCGTCGGTGACAGGCTCCGCATCCATTTCGGCCTGATCAGAGTGGACGGTGTGCCGTACCTTCTGTTTGCGCCAGTGATCACGCAGCAGGTTGCGCGCCATCTGGAACAGAAACGCCCGTGGCTGCTCGACCTTGGCCCGGTCGCGGTAGTCCAGCCACTGTGTGAAGACATCCTGGGTCATGTCCGCCGCGTCGCTGGCGTTGTCGGTGCGTTTGCGCAGGAAATACAGGATGTCTGTATAAAACCCGCGAAAGGCATCGGCCGACAACGGGTCGGGCTTGGGACGAGACATGGATATCCTTCTTGACGAAGCACGACGTGGAAAAGTCGTGAATGATATCGAGAACTATTGTCATTTGTCATTCGGATAAATGACAGTCGCTGAGTCCATGGCTGGTAATCAGCCGGGTATGACCTTTAATCCTACAAGCAGGTGAACAAAATCCCACTTGATAAGGAGAGAGTCATGGCTGGATGGTATGAGTTGAGCAAAAGCAGCAACGGGCAGTTCCGTTTCGAGTTGAAGGCGGCGAACGCAGAAACCATTTTGACCAGCGAGCTTTACGTCACCCGCAACGCAGCCGAAAACGGTATTGCTTCCGTGCAGACCAACAGCCCGCATGACGAGCGCTATGAGAAAAAAGTGGCCAGCAATGGCCAGCCGTTTTTTAACCTCAAGGCTGCCAATCACCAAGTGATTGGTACCAGCGAGCAGTATTCCTCGACAGCGGCACGGGACAATGGCATTGCAAGCGTAAAGGCCAATGGCCCGACGACCACGATCAAAGACAAGACTTGAAAGTGTCGTAAAAACCAAAATGCCCCGGCTCGCAAGAACCGGGGCGTTTTTTTTCAGGCGACGTCCAGCAACGCCCTCAATTGATCGCGTGCTGTTTCACCCAATGGGAACACCGGCAACCGTGGATCACCCGCTTCCAGCCCGGTCAACCGCAGCCCGGCCTTGATTGTCGCCGGTAACCCGCCCTTGAGGATGAACTCCAGCAATGGCAACTGGCGGTAAAACAGCGCCTGGGCCTGGTTCAGATCATTGCTCAATACCGCGTCGTACAAGTCCAGGTTGAGCTGTGGGATCAGGTTCGGCGCCGCCGTACACCAACCCTTGGCGCCCGCCACGAAGGCCTCCAGCGCCAGCGGGTTGCAGCCGTTGTAGAACGGCACGTCGCTGTGGCGATGCAACTGGTGCATGCGCTGGATATCCCCGGTGCTCTCCTTGACCATGGTCACGTTGGCCACTTGCTTGATGATGCGCAGGATCAAGTCCACCGACATGTCCGTGCCACTGGTGGCCGGGTTGTTGTAGAGCATGATCGGCACGCCGATGCTGTCGCCGATCGCGGCGTAGTGGGCGAGGATTTCCGCTTCGCTGAGCTTCCAGTAAGACGCCGGCAGCACCATCACCGCATCGGCGCCATTGGCCTCGGCGTAGCGCGCGCGGCGCACGGCCTTGGCGGTGGTCAGGTCGGACACGCTGACGATGGTCGGTACGCGCCGGGCAATCTTGGCCAGGCTGTAGGCGCTGACTTCATCCCACTCGGCATCGCTCAAGTAGGCGCCTTCGCCGGTGCTGCCCAACGGCGCGATGGCGTGTACGCCGCTGGCGATCAGGCGGTCGATGGAACGGCCCAGGGCGTCGAGGTCGATGCGTTGGCCGTCGGCGCTGAACGGGGTGATGGTGTAGCCGATGATGCCGTGGATGGTTGGGCTGGACATGGAAAGTCTCCGGTCGAAAAAGGGCAGGTCAGTTCAGGCAATCGGCGTGTTGGCGCAGGTTCTGCCGGGCGTAGTAGTTGAACGCGGCGCCATGGCGCTTGGGCCGGGAAATCCAGGCATGGGCCTCGCGCCCCAGCGCCGGCAGGATCGGCTTGATGGTGCCGGCCGCCATCGCCAGCAACTGCAACTTGGCCGCGCGCTCGATCAACTGCGCGATCACACAGGCTTCCTCGATGCTCGCCCCGGTGGACAACTGGCCGTGGTGCGAGAGCAGGATCGCGCGTTTGTCACCCAAAGCCGTGGTGATGATTTCACCTTCTTCGTTGCCCACCGGCACACCCGGCCAGGTCTCCAGGAACGCGCAGTCTTCGTACAGCGGGCAGAGGTCCATATGGGACACCTGCAACGGGACTTCCAGCATCGACAGCGCGGCGATGTGCGTGGGGTGCGTGTGGATGATGCAGTTCACATCCGGCCGCCCACGGTACACCCAGCTGTGAAAACGGTTGGCCGGGTTGGGAATGCCGTGGCCTTCCAGCACCTCAAGATCCTCGTTTACCAGCAACAGGTTGCTGGCGGTGATCTCGTCAAACCCCAGGCCCAGTTGCTGGGTGTAATAGGTGCCCTGTTCCGGCCCGCGCGCGGTGATCTGCCCGGCCAGGCCGGAGTCGTGGCCGTTCTCGAACAGGATGCGACACGTGAGCGCCAGCTTTTGCCGGTCGGTCCACGTATTATCCGCCAGGGTGTTTTGCATCTGGGTCAGCGCTTGCTTGACCAGTTGGTCTTTCGGGAGTGCTAATGTCTTGGCCATGTCGGTGTCCTTTGGAGGGTTCAATGGACGTCGGATTTGCTGTCTCCCGCTGCTCGCAAGGTCGTTGGGTGAAGGCAAATGACACTAAAGATGCTATATGACACTTTGTGTCATTGGCAAGCACAGCTCATCGCTTACTGCATGGATTAACCGCGGCGCATGTCTATCCGTTTGAAATTATTGAGAAAAAAACTTGGCGTCACCCTGGAGGCCCTGGCCGAAAAGTCCGGGATGACCAAGAGTTACCTGTCCAAGGTCGAGCGCGGGCTCAACACGCCATCGATTGCCGCCGCGCTGAAACTGGCCAAGGCATTGAACGTGAAGGTCGAGGAACTGTTCAGCGAAGACAGCGTCAGCCTGGACAGCTACAGCCTGGTGCGCAGCCATGAGCGGCCCGACACCTCGCCCGGTTATGCGGTGCTGGCCCATCAGGTCAGTGAACGCAGCCTGCTGCCGTTCATCATCTACCCGCCGGCGGAGTTCACCGACAAGTCCTTCAAGGAGCATCTGGGCGAAGAGTTTCTGTTCGTGCATGAAGGCCAGGTAGAGGTGGACTTCATGAATGAACGGGTGATCCTGGAGCGGGGCGATGCATTGCACTTCAATGCGCAGAAGCCCCATCGGTTGCGTTCGGTGGGGCCGGTGCAGGCGCAGCTATTGGTGGTGGTGCACAGCGGCGAAGAGTGATCAGCGTTCGACAGGAACTGACAGCGCCGGATTACCCAATGCATGGGTACGCGCCGCAAAGAACTTCAGCGCCACTCCAGCCCCATCGAACAATTGCGAATACCGCCGCTTCTGCTGACGAATAAACCCATCGCTGCGCCCCGACACCGAGATCGCCAGGGTTGTCACATCGGCCTGGCGAATCGCATCCACCAAGTGCTGATCCTGCGCCCCCAGCTCGTGGCCAAAGATGCACAGCGCGCCCCGGTGGTTCAGCAGTTGCTCATAACAGAACGACAGGTAATCCGAACTGCGGATGGTCTTGAGCTTCTCTTGCACCTTGCCCTCGTTGACGAACAGCGGCACATCGTCCAGGGTCTTGATGGTGTTGTTGATCGCAAAACTGCTGAGCAAGGTGCTATCGGTGGTCGGCAGTTTGCGCGCGGTGCCGTCGAGGTTGCGCACCAGGTGCAGGCCGCCGTGCAGGTACAAAATACGCGTGGCGTCGGTACGGGTGTTGCGCAGGTCGAAGCTGGCGTCGGCGCTGCGGAACAGATCGTCGATGCCCGGCGTGTGCAGCGTCGCCCAGTAGTTGAGCAAGTCGTAGTTGCTGGTGAACACCGTCGCGTAGTGCTGCAACTCCGTGTTGAGGGTCGCCAGCGTCGACGGTTGCACCAGGCGCCAGGGGATATGCACGGCGTGGATGGTATTGATCAACGCTTCCTTGATCGCGTAATAGCGGTTGCGCGGTGCCGCCGAACTGACGGCCAGGGCCTTGTTGACCCGGCTGGTGGTCTTCAACGCGCCCAGGGCCTGCTCGAAGCTGCGGGTTTGCAGGGCATCGAACACGCTGAGTTCGGATTGGCCGAGGGGTTTTTCTTCGACGGTGCGAGCGTTTTCGAACAGCGAGTCGTAGGCAAAGTCTTCCCAAATCGTGCGGCTGGCGCCGTTGCCGATCAGAATCCCGCTGAAGTCGAGGCTCGCGCGCAGTGCGCTCCAGTCTTCAAGGTGGGCGTCTATATCCTGGAAATCCTTCATCGGGGCGGGTCTACTCGAAATCGGCTGGACGGTGACTTTATCACGAGCGAGCGTTGATCCTGATCAAGATGCAGAACGCGTGATCGGTTGATTCTGTAGGCATAAAGCCTCTGAGGATTGACCATGAGCAGCACCTTCTTCATCCCCGCCGTCAACATCATGGGCACCGACTGCCTCGACGAAGCCATGATCGCCATCCGCAACTATGGTTTTCGCAAGGCGTTGATCGTCACCGATGCCGGTCTGGCCAAGGCCGGCGTAGCCAGCATGATCGCCGAGAAACTGGCGATGCAGGACATCGATTCGGTGATCTACGACGGCGCCAAGCCCAACCCCAATGTGGACAACGTCGAGAAAGGCCTGGCGCTGTTGCAGCAGAGCGCCTGCGATTTCGTGGTGTCCCTGGGCGGCGGCTCGCCCCACGACTGCGCCAAGGGTATTGCGCTGTGCGCCACCAACGGCGGGCATATCAGCGACTACGAAGGCGTCGACCAATCGAGCAAACCGCAACTGCCGCTGGTGGCCATCAACACCACCGCCGGCACCGCCAGCGAGATGACCCGCTTCTGCATCATCACCGACGAAAGCCGCCACGTGAAAATGGCCATTGTCGACCGCAACGTCACGCCGCTGCTGTCGGTCAACGACCCGGCGCTGATGGTCGGCATGCCCAAGGGCCTCACCGCCGCCACCGGCATGGACGCGTTGACCCACGCCATCGAAGCCTACGTGTCCACCGCCGCCACACCGATCACCGACGCCTGTGCGATCAAGGCCATCGAACTGATCAGCGCCAACCTGCGCCTGGCCGTTCGCGACGGCACCGACAAGGCCGCACGGGAAAACATGGCCTACGCGCAGTTCCTCGCCGGCATGGCGTTCAACAATGCATCCCTGGGTTTCGTACACGCCATGGCCCACCAACTGGGCGGTTTCTACGACCTGCCCCACGGCGTGTGCAACGCGGTGTTGTTGCCCCACGTACAAAGCTTCAACGCCAGCGTCAGCGCCAAACGCCTGAGCGACGTCGGCCGAGCGTTGGGTGCGGACATCAAGGGCATCACCGATGAAGAGGGCGCCCAGGCCGCCATCGCCGCGATTCGCAGCCTGGCCCACGACGTCGAAATCCCGGCGGGGTTGCGCGAACTCGGCGCCAAACTGCAGGACATTCCACTGCTGGCGAGCAACGCGTTGAAGGATGCATGCGGCTTCACCAACCCACGCCGCGCGGACCAGCGGCAGATCGAGGAGATCTTTCGCAGCGCGTTTTAATCCATCCGAGAACGGGCGACGCATATCGATGCGGCGCCCGCCAACACCACACATAAAACCGCCAACGGCCAGGCCTGTTGACTCACCAGCAGGCTCGCCACGCCGCCGATCAACGCGGCCATCAACTGATGCATGAAGCCGCTCAACGCCATGGCGTAGGAGTCGCTCACCGGTGAGGCATCGTTGGCCAGGGACAAACTGATCGGGTAACTCATCGCTTGCCCCAGCACCGCCACGCAGTAAGGCAGCCACAGCAAGACAGCGATTCCGCCAGCAAACACACTGCTCAGCAACATCACAGCCGTTCCCGTTAGAACCAGGGTCATGCCCCAACCCATCATTTTCAGCCGCCCCGTGCGAGCGACGAAGCGATTGACCGTTAATGCCCCCGCCAGATACGCCACGCTGATTGGCCAACCCAGCCAGCCATATTGCGCCGCGCTCCACTCGAAACGCCCTTGCAGAATCAACGGTGCACAGGTGTTGAAGGCGATGATCACCCCATAACCCAGGCCACCGACCAACGCCGCGTGCAGAAACGGCGGATGCTGCATGATCATGGCGTAGATACGCCAGGCAGATGCCGATGTATCGACCTTTACCCGTGCAGGGAATATCACCCGGTTCAACACCAGCATCAAACCGACTGCGCCAATCGCCAATCCGTAGAAGATCGCCTCCCAGCCGAAGACCACCTGCAACAACGACCCAACGAATTGACCGATGCCCAAAGCAATCACGAAAGTCATGCCCAGCCATGACAACGCTTTTGCCAGCAATGCACCGCTGAAGCTGTCACGCACCAACACCCGCGCCATCACCGAAACACCGCCTGCCCCCAACCCTTGAACCAGCCGCAACGCCAAGAAGACTTCAACGCTGAACGCCGAGGGAATCGCCGCACTCGCTAGCGCATACACGCAAAGCGCCGCCAACAGCACCGGCTTACGCCCAAAGCGTTCGCCCAGGCTGCCCCACAGCAACATCGGCAATGCCATGCCGACCAAGTAGATCGCCAGCGCCAGCGCGACGTGGTCTTCGGCGGCGGGGAGTGCATGTGCAATCGTGGGGACGGCGGGCAGGTAGCTGCTGATGCCGACTTGGGCGAGGAAGGCGGCACTGCAGGCTATGACAAGGGTGGTGGTATTTTTCAAGACGAGGAAACCGCCAGCGTGAGTTCTGAACAAATCGTCGGAAGTCGGGTTATATGAATCGTGCCGTTTGAAGCTCTTCATTTTTGAAACGTGTGTAATTCAGCGAGCACGTTTATTTTCTTCTATCAGACTCAGGAGCCTTGAGCAAAATAAACGTATTGTTTCATGGGTCATATCTTGCAACGATTAAGGTTTGATCGTCTAGCGTTTGAAAATTAGGGCGGATGAAGCCTTTTCCTTTCTCCCCAAAAGCCGACAGAGCATGCGAGTCGTCCAGATATAAAAATAGACCATAGCGGGATTTAAGGTAGATCAAACCGTCAATATCCGCCTTTCCACCCATGCTGTAGATGCCATCGGCTACGTAGGCGACTTTCTTGTGTTTCTTACATGATTCTTCAATGAAGTCTATGTCATTATGCGGCGCTGTTATTACTTCTGTTTCATCCGCGCAGGAGGCCTTCATATAGTTCATTGAATAGTGAGAATGTCTGTCGAATATCATCGTAGGGGGGACGTTTTTGGTAAACGCTCCGCTGGCAAGTAAGGGCAGTAATCCAGCGCTGGCCGCGCTGCAAGATAAGGTGCTCAGACAGATTGAGTCGAAAAGCGTTGAAAGCGCTGTTTCATATTGTTCGAGCATGTCCAGCTTGCATCTATTTTTTGAGTTCGCTACTCGCAGGGTCTTGGCTTTGAGTATCCCTTCGATAGCGCCATCCAGTATTTGCTGGTTGTAATCAAGTCCGAGGTAGGAGGTGGTGCAGAAATGTTGAAGTTCACGGCCGTATTGGTCGACAAAGCAGTTGTTGCTTTTGATGATTGCATTAAGTTCACAGGTTAGTCCTTCTTTGGCCGATTCCCAGTCTTGGTTGGAGGTTTGAATGATTTTTTTATAGTTTGAGAATTTGTTGGTTGACCTGGAGCTTTCCATTTTTCTGTCCTTGGCGATGGAGAGAAATAACACTAATGGGAATTTTTTTGAAGGTTAAGTCAGGACTTTCTTTTTGAGGTGACAGTCGGCGGATATTTTGATGTGTGTAACTTCCTACCATTTTCAATGGCGTGTATTCATCTGCACTGAATGGGTAACGAGATCAAGGCGTTTTTTATCGTGGTGTTTCGAGCTATACCCAGAGGCGTCGTACGATTTGATGAAGTCACCTGTCACCATATTGAGTAAGGTGGTAGTGCAAGGGCCTAATGTGACGATAGCCTCTGAAGACCTGTCTCTCAGGTAGTCAAAACCAGCGGGATGAAGGGAGTAGTGGATGAGAGTTCTGTTATTCGGTGCCACCGGCATGGTCGGCCAGGGCGTGCTGCGGGAGTGCCTGCTGGCCGCCGACGTGCAGGAAGTGGTCGCCGTCGGTCGCACGCCCCTGACCCAGGAACACGGCAAGCTGCACCAGGTGTTGCACAGCGACATGCTGGATTTCCAACCCCTGGAAAACCTGCTGCAAGGCTTTGATGCGTGTTTCTTCTGCCTCGGCGTTTCATCGGCGGGCATGAATGAAGCCAGGTACACCCACCTCACCTACGACCTCACCCTGGTCGCCGCCAGCACCCTGGCGCGGCTCAACCCGCAGATGACCTTTATCTATGTGTCCGGCGCCGGTACCGACAGTTCCGAGGCGGGCAAGTCGATGTGGGCACGGGTCAAGGGCAAGACCGAGAACGCCTTGCTGCGCCTGCCGTTCAAGGCGGTGTATGTGTTTCGGCCGGGGGTGATCCAGCCGCTGCATGGCGTGCGCTCGAAGACGCCGTTGTATCAGTGGTTTTATTCCGTGCTTGGGCCGTTGCTGTCGTTTGTACGGCGGCTGAAACCGGGTTGGGTGGTGAGTACCGAGACGGTGGGCCGGGCCATGTTGCAGGCGGCCAGCCACGGCGCGCCGCAGCCGGTGGTGGAACAGGCCGGGATCAACCGGCTGGCCAGCGAGCGTCGCTGATGCTGCACAAGAGTCTGGTGCGTCGGCTGGACCTGATCACGCTGCAGTTGTTCGTCGCGGTGTTCGAGGAAGGCACGCTGACCCGTGCTGCCAACCGCGAAGCCATCGCCGTGTCCGCCGCCAGCAAGCGCTTGATGGAACTGGAGCAGGTGCTGGGCGTGAGCCTGTTCGTGCGGCGGGCCAAGGGCATGGACCTGACGGCCGCCGGTGAGACCCTGCTGCACCATGCGCGGCAGATGCTGTTCAACGTCGAGAAGATGGGCCTGGAACTGGGCGAACACAGTCATGGCGTGCGCGGCTATGTGCGGATGCTGGCCAATCTGTCGGCGATCATTGAGTTCCTGCCGGAAGACCTGCGGGACTTTTCCAAACTGCACCCCGAAGTCAAAACCGATCTGGAAGAACGCCCCAGCAAAGGCGTGGTGCAGGGCGTACTGGATGGCGTCGCGGACCTGGGGATCTGCTCCAGTGACACCGACACCAAAGGCCTGCCCAGCGTGACCTATCGCCACGACAAACTGGTGGTGCTGATGCCGAAGGATCATCCACTGGCGAGCCGCGAAAGCCTGGCCTTCGCCGAAACCCTCGACAGCGACTATGTCGGCCTGCATGCCGCCAGCTCCATCAATATGCGCACCCACGCGGCTGCACGCGAGGCGGGCAAGCTGCTGCGCCTGCGCATTCACGTGCCGGGGTTTGATGCGATGTGCCGGATGGTGCAGGCCAATATGGGCATCGGCATCCTGCCGCAGAAAGCCTATGAATTATTTGGTCGCGCACTGGGTTTGCATGCCGTACCGCTGACGGACGATTGGTCGGATCGCAGCCTGATCCTGGTGGTGCGCGATGAAACCCAGCTGTCACCGGTCAGTCGATTGTTGTTCGATTATTTGAGCGTTCGCGTTTAGCGAACGCTGTTTGCCAACTGACGGTTGGATTTCTCCTGCATCGGCCCTCTAGTCTTGGCCGCACATTCCAAGAATAAGAGGTACACCCCATGACGGCTCCCCTGAGCGGTATCAAGGTGATCGAGATCGGCACCCTGATTGCCGCGCCGTTCGCCGCCCGGCTGATGGCCGAGTTTGGCGCCGAGGTGATCAAGATCGAAGCCATGGGCCAGGGCGACCCACTTCGCAAATGGCGAAAGCTGCACGAAGGCACGTCGCTGTGGTGGTACCTGCAATCGCGCAACAAGAAGTCCCTGGCGCTGGACCTCAAGTCGCCGGAAGGCCTGGACCTGATCAAGCAATTGCTTGGCGACGCCGACGTGCTCATCGAAAACTTGCGCCCCGGCGGCCTGGAAAAGCTCGGCCTCGGCTGGGACGTGCTGCACGCTCTCAACCCGAAGCTGACCCTGGTGCGTATCTCCGGCTATGGCCAGACCGGCCCGTATCGCGACCGTCCGGGTTTCGGCGCCATCGGCGAAGCCATGGGCGGCATCCGCTACACCACCGGCAACCCGGACTCGCCACCGGCGCGGGTCGGCGTGAGCCTGGGGGATTCGTTGGCTTCACTGCACGGCATGATCGGCGCACTGATGTCGCTGCTGCGGGTCAAGACCGGCCAGGGCGATGGGCAGATTGTCGATGTGTCTCTGGCCGAAAGCGTGTTCAACCTGATGGAAAGCCTGGTGCCGGAATACGACATGCTCGGCCATGTGCGTGAACGCAGCGGCGGCGCCTTGCCGGGCATTGCGCCGTCCAACACCTACCTGACCGCCGACGGGGCCTACGTGGTGATCGCCGGCAACAGCGACCCGATCTACAAGCGCCTGATGCACACTATTGGCCGCGCCGACCTGGCCGAAGCGCCCGCGTTCGCCCACAACGATGGCCGCGCCGCCAAGAGCGGTTTGCTCGACGCCGCGATTACCCACTGGACCAGCAGCCTGCCCATCGAGCAGGTGCTCAGCGCCCTGGAAGCCGCCGAAGTGCCGGCCGGACGCATCTACTCCGTGGCGGATATCGTCAGCGACCCGCATTACCAGGCGCGTGAGATGTTGCTCAATGCCGAGCTGCCCGGCGGTGTATCGGTGAAGATGCCGGGCATCGTACCCAAACTGTCGGAAACCCCCGGCGGCGTGAACTGGCAAGGCCCGACCCTGGGCCAGCACACCGACGAAATTCTTGGCAGCCTGGGCCTGGCCGGTGCCGATATCCAACGCCTGAAAACCTCGGGAGTGGTGCAATGATTTCAGACTATTGCGACCCGCTGATCGTGCAGGAAGTCTCCCCGCGCGATGGCCTGCAAATCGAGCCGACCTGGGTCGAAACAGCGGACAAGATCGCCTTGATCGATCAGCTTTCCCTCGCCGGTTTCTCACGGATCGAAGCCGGTTCATTCGTGTCGCCCAAGGCCATCCCGGCGTTGCGTGATGGCGAACAGGTGTTCCAGGGCATCGACCGTAAGCCGGGTGTGATCTACGTGGCGCTGATCCCCAACCTCAAGGGCGCTCAGCGCGCCATCGAGTCCCGTGCCGATGAACTGAACCTGGTGATGTCCGCCAGCCAGACCCACAACCTGGCCAATATGCGCATGCGCTGCGAGGCGTCGTTGGCGGCGTTTGATGACATCGTCAGTTTTGCCCGCGACTACCCGGTGAGGCTTAACGGCAGCATTGCCACCACCTTCGGTTGCCCGTTCGAGGGCAAGATCGATGAAGACCGTGTTCTGCAGATTGTCGAGGCTTATCAGGCACTGGGCATCCAGGGCATCAGCTTGGCGGACACCACCGGCATGGCCAATCCGCGTCAAGTGACGCGCCTGGTCAAACGCGTGCTGGAGCGTGTGTCCGCCAGCAATCTGACCCTGCATTTCCACAACACGCGCGGCCTGGGCTTGTGCAACGTGCTGGCCGCCTATGAGGCTGGCGCCCGTCGTTTTGACGCGGCGCTGGGTGGCTTGGGGGGCTGCCCGTTTGCACCGGGGGCGTCGGGCAATATCTGCACTGAAGATTTGGTCAACCTGTGTGATGAAGTCGGGATTCACACCGGCATCGACCTGCCGCATCTGCTGAATATGTCCCGCCGTCTTCCCGCTTTGCTTGGACACGAGTTGCCCGGCCAGGTAGCCAAGGCCGGACGCAATTGCGACCTGCATCTCCCCCCGGCGTATATCGCAACGCTGTAACGCCGCACCAGACAACAAAAACAATCGGGCGCCTGTGAGCAGCCCGCTGGAGAGAAACCATGAGCACTAATACGTTGGAGGCCGGCGCGCGCCCGGCCGCTGAAATCGATGCAGAAAAAGCCCTGGTCAGCAAGGTCGCCTGGCGCCTGATGCCGCTGATCATGGTGTGCTACCTGTTCGCGTTTTTTGACCGGATCAACATCAGCTTCGCCAAGTTCCAGTTGCAGGCTGACCTGAGCCTGAGCGACACCGCCTATGGCCTGGGCGCCGGGTTGTTCGTGGTGGGGTATGTGATCTTCGAGGTGCCGAGCAACATGATGCTGTACAAGGTCGGCGCCCGGCGCTGGATTGCGCGGATCATGATGTCGTGGGGGCTGGCGACGGCGGCCATGGTGTTTGTCACGGCCGAGTGGCAGTTCTACGGCCTGCGCTTCATCATCGGCGCGATGGAGGCGGGTTTTGCGCCAGGCGTGCTGTATTACCTGACCTTATGGTTCCCGCAGCATTTCCGTGGGCGCATCACCTCGATGTTGTTCCTGGCCTCGGCGTTTGCGGGCCTGGTGGGCGCACCGTTCTCCGGCCTGGTGCTGGAACACCTCGACGGCGTGTTGCAAATGCGCGGCTGGCACTGGCTGTTCCTGCTCGGCGGCTTGCCTTGCATTGGCCTGGGTTTGCTGGTGCTGACCTTGCTCAAGGATCGCATCGAAGACGCCCACTGGCTGACGGCGGCGGAGAAGACCCTGCTGTCGAGCCGCATTGCCAAGCATGAGCCGAACCAGCACGGCGGTTCGCTGCTGTCGGCGATCCGCATCCCCGGGTTCCTGATGCTCGGTTTTATCTACTTCCTGATCCAGGTGGCGTCCTACGGCCTCAACTTCTGGGCGCCGCAATTGATCCGCAGCGCCGGCACCCAGAGCCCGGTGATGATCGGCCTGCTCACGGCGATTCCTTATGTGTGCGGCGCCATCAGCATGGTGGTAATCGGGCGGCTGTCGGATGCCACCGGCGAGCGGCGCAAGTTTGTCTGCGGCCTGGTGGTGCTGGGGGCGATAGGCTTTTTCAGTGCCGGGATTTTTGCCGACCACACCACCTTCCTGATCATCGCCTTGGGCATGTTGGGCGCGGGTATCATCGCCTCGATCCCGACCTTCTGGACCCTGCCACCCAAGTTGCTGGCCGGCGCCGGTGCAGGCGCGGCGGGAGGCATTGCGGTGATCAATACCCTCGGGCAGTTCGGCGGCATTGTCAGCCCGGTGATGGTGGGGCGGATCAAGGACCTCACCGGCAGCACCACCCCGGCGCTTTACGTGATCGGTGTGTGCGCGCTGTTGGCGGCGGCGCTGTTGCTGTGGGGGCTGCCGCAGAAGTTGCGCACCCTCGATAAAGGCTGATCGGCCCATTGAGGGCGAACACTGCAACGCTGGCAAGCCCGCCTGATTCGGTGATGACCGTTCGTCGCACTGACAAGTTTTTTCTAAACCTTTACCGCCCTCAAAATTCGAAATGAGGGCGGGGTGTATTCCCCGCCCCTATTTTTGCCCTGGAGGAACCCAACATGAGCCGCATGGCTATCCGGTTACGCACCGCCAGTTTCGCGATGCTGCTGGGCCTCGGCGCCAGCAATGCTTTCGCCCAGTCGCCTGCTGAATTCATCGAGCAGGCTTCGGCCAAAGGCATGGCCGATATCGAAACCAGCCGCATGGCCCACGCCAAGACCTCGTCCCAGGAAATCAAGGACTACACCATCGAGGTGATCAACGAGCGCACCCTGGCCAACCAGCACCTGGCGGCCATCGCCAAGAAGCTCGACCTGCCCGTGGCACCGCGCGAAAAGATTGTCGATAAAGCCGAAACCCTGATGCCCGAACTCAAGGACGGCGACTCCTTCGATGCGGCCTACACTGCGCAGCAAGTGAAGGAAAACGAAGACGCCATCGCCCTGTTCAAGCAGGAAGGTGCGGCGTCGGATGTGCCGGAAATCAAAGCCCTGGTCGATGAGACGCTGCCCAAGCTGGAAGAGCGTCTGCAAAAAGCCCGTGAATTGGCGTCGACCTATGGCAAAGGTCATCAAGGCGACGGTTGAGCCTGTCTCCTGAACTGAAAAAACGGCGGCTGGATCTTCTCCAACCGCCGTTTTTTCATGCCTGGTTCAAATCGGTCTTGGTCGCTGCCGCATCGTCGGCGGCATGACCACAACTGCTGTTCAGGCTTACCGTGCCGGCGTTGCCGATGCTGCGATATTCCTGGCGCAGTTTTTCCAGTTCCTTGCGATCCAGCCCATCCAGGCTAAGTAC
This sequence comes from Pseudomonas extremorientalis, assembly GCF_024584605.1. Classification (NCBI taxonomy): domain Bacteria; kingdom Pseudomonadati; phylum Pseudomonadota; class Gammaproteobacteria; order Pseudomonadales; family Pseudomonadaceae; genus Pseudomonas; species Pseudomonas extremorientalis. Next base: position 1,667,428 of record NZ_CP089519.1, read on the forward strand.
CGCATTCTGTGCATCCTTGGACACACGCAGTAGCTCGTCGATCTTGATATGCAAGATGTCGTTATCGCGGTTCTGCGTGTTCTGGATCAGGAACACCATCAAGAAGGTGATGATGGTGGTCGAGGTATTGATGATCAGTTGCCAGGTGTCGTTGTAGTGGAAATACGGCCCGCTCAAGCTCCACGCCAGGATCAGCGCCACTGCCGCGTAGAACGTGCGCGGGCTGCCGGCCCAGCGGGACAGGGATTGGGAGACTGCGGAGAATTTCATGACCGTTTTCCTTGGAAGGGTGATGAAGTTATGGACCGCAGGGAATCTTTGAAATTTCTTTTTACATTTGACCGACGCTTCTTAAAACGCCAATTCGACCTGGCCAGTACCTTCAAGCGCGAGCAAATATTGCTTGGCTTTCAACCCTCCGGCAAACCCGGTCAAGCCGCCCGACGCACCAATGACCCGATGGCACGGCGCAATGATCGAAATCGGGTTACGTCCATTGGCCGCGCCCACTGCGCGAACGGCTTTAGGATTACCGATCTGCTGGGCAATTTGGCTGTAGCTGCGGGTTTCGCCAAAAGGAATGGTGAGCAGCGCCTGCCAGACCTGCTTTTGAAAATCGGTGCCGGTAAAGTCCAGCTCAAGTTCGAACTGGTTGCGGTTGCCGGCAAAGTACTCGTGCAACTGGCGTTCGGTCTCCAGCAACACCGGGCTGTCATTGGCCTCGTGCAGTTCACCCAGGCGCACGCGATTGGCGCGTTCTTCTGCCCAGAGGATGGCACTGAGCTTGCCAGCACGCGCCACGAGGGTGAGTACGCCGACAGGCGAAGGCATGAGCTTGTATTCGTAGGACATGAGCGGGCTCCTTGGTAGGCGGGGTAGCGTTGAATCTAGACCACGCCGCCCAACTGAAAACTACGTTTCTTGCGATTGAATTCGGTTTGTTCAGTGGTCCTGCTGTAACACTTTAAGTGCCGCTGAAGCCAGAAAGCCGGAACGGCTTTTTTCTTCCGGGTGGTGCAGCACATATTCATCGATGCGGTTCAGCAGATAACCAGGCAGCGTGATGTTCAGCTTCTGCGCCTTGCCCAGGTACTTGGTGACATCAATGTCCACCACCGCCCAGGTGCAACCTGCATATTGAGGGTTGGCGGCGTGCAAGGTGACCTTTTGCGCGCTGGGAATCGGTGCACCGTCTTCCGCCAGGATCTCGAAGTGTCCTTCAATGGCTTCGCGGGCCATGGCCATGGCGTCGTCCAGGTCATCGCCGGCGGAGTAGCAGCCGGGAATATCCGGGACTTCCACGCCCCAGGCGTGGTCGTCGTCGCCGGTTGAAATTGCAATCGGGTAAAGCATGTCTGTTGTCCTCCACGGACGGTTAACTCAGCAGAGCCTGTTTCAAAATGCTCTTGGCGGTCTTGTCCAACAGGTCCTTCTTTGGATGGGGAATCGTCACCAGCCCCGGTTTTGTCGGGTGCTTGAAGTGGTGATGGCTGCCTCTGATGCGTACCAGATACCAACCGTCCGCAACGATGTGACCTATCAAATATCGGCTATCCACAACACCTCCTTGTGGTGTGTGATGGTGGTGACTATAACCACTGAAATGAAATTATCAACACTCTACCTACCAGTGGTCGATGACCGGCGTTTTGGCAGGTGGTCAAGAGAGTGTATGAGCGCGGCGGAATGGCGTCGCAAGGAGGTATTGCGAGGTTTTGCAGCGGCGTTACCGGACCTTTAGCGTCTGTGCAATGACTGCGAGAAACGCATCTACCAGTACACTTTTTGATTCTGTTCGGGTCAGTACCAACAGCTGCGCACACGCATCCGCTTCCACCAACGGCCTGTACGTCACGCCTTTATTCATCAGGCTCTGCGTACACGCCGGCACCAACGCCACGCCTTGTCCGGCGGCCACCAGCGCAATGATCGAGGTGATCTGCCGCCCGGTCGGGCCTGGGCGTAACGGCTGGCCGTGGTGCCGGTAAAGCTGTTCGATGGACTGGTTGAGCCCCGAGCCATAATCCGCTGGAAACAGAATCAACGGGTAGGCACAGAGCTGCGCCAGGCTGACGTTAGAAAGGCTGGCCAGCGGGCTGTCGCTGGACACAGCGGCCACCAGGCGTTCTTCACCCAGGGACAGCGCTTGCACCGCTTCGCCTTGGGGCAACAGGCGACTCAGGCCGATATCCAGCCGCCCATCTGCCACCTGCGCACCCAGGCTGCCCGAGGCGCATTCCACCAGGGTCAATTGCACATCGGGAAAGCGTTGGGCAAACGCCTGGATCGCCTGGCTGAACAGGTCCGACAGTGCGATCGAGCTGACATAGCCTAACGCCAGTTGCCCGGCCGTACCTGCCGCGAGTTTGCCGGCGATTACCTGTGCCAATTCCACCTGCTCCAGTACGCCGCGTGCATAGGGCAGGAATGAGCGGCCTTGCGCGGTGAGGGTGACCGTGCGGCTGGTGCGGTCGAACAGCTTGAAGCCCAGCTCGGTTTCCAGCGCCGAGATCTGTCGCGTCAGCGGCGGTTGCGCCAGGTGCAGGCGAATAGCTGCGCGGCCGAAGTGCAATTCTTCGGCGACGGTCAGAAAGTAACGCAGCTTGCGTAGGTCGAGCATCCTGGTCCTTGGGTATCGATCGGTCCGAAATCGGTATTGGTTCAAGACCTGCCGGCCATTCTATAAAGACCTCACAAAATAAAACGAGAGGTTTCATGAAACCGCGCCTGCATTGTGCCCGTCTTGCTCTGTTCCTGTGTGGCTGCGCGGCGTTCCTCAACCTGTATGCCACACAGAGCATTCTCCAGACATTTGCTACGCAGTTTCACATCAGCGCCAAGGCGGCGGGGTGGAGCATCACCGTGACGACGCTGGCGGTGGCGATCACTGCGCCGTTTGTCAGCCGCCTGACCGGGCGCTTCGAACCACGCACGGTGATCAGCGCAGCGGCTTTGCTGTTGGCGCTGCCGTCGCTGATGACCGCCTGGGCCGACAGCTTTGCCGAAGTATTGGTGTGGCGGTGTGTGGCGGGGATGTTGATCCCGGTGGTATTCGCCACCAGCGTGGCGTATATCGGCGACCGCTGGCGTGGCGGTACGCTGACGGAAGTCACCAGCCTGTATGTGGCAGGGACCGTGCTGGGTGGGTTCGCCGGGCGTTTCATCACCGGCGTCGTGACTGAATATGTCGGCTGGCGCGAAGCCTTTGAATGGCTGGCGGTGCTGAGCCTGATGGTGGGTGGGTTTATCCAGTTTCTGTTGCCGATGAGTCGTGTGCGCTCTGAGAAGGTTCAACCCTCGTTCTCGGCGGTTTTTAGCAAGCCTTTGCTGGCTGCCTACGCCGTAGGATTTTGTGTGTTGTTCTCACAGGTCGCAGCGTTTACCTACGCAGGTTTGTACCTTGGATTACCGCCCTTCAGCCTGGGGCCTGCGGCATTGGGCACGCTGTATATGGTGTTTTTGCTGGCGCTGATCGTGATCCCCATCGCCGGGCGCCTCAGCAAATCCCGGCCCCACGCTGAACTGCTGAGTGTGGCTGCGCTGCTGGGCATCAGCGGCTCGGCGCTGACGCTGGTGCCTTCCTTGTGGTGCATCGTGGTGGGCCTGGCTCTCAGTTCTACCGGCGTATTCCTCGCGCAGTCGGCGGCCAACGCGTTCACCACGGCGACGGCCCGTGACAATAAAGCAGGCGCTGTGGGGGTGTACCTGACGTGTTACTACCTGGGCGGCAGTTGCGGCGCCATTGTCCCGGCATTGATCTGGGAACGCTGGGGCTGGGCCGGGTGTGTGGCGCTGATTATCACCTTCCAGGTGTTGACCTTGCTGATCGCCCTGACCGGCTGGAGGCCCGCCAAAACTCAACTGATCCCGACGCCATGAATGCCATCCCACCCCGCCGTCGCACGCTGATCGCCGGCTGCAGCGCCCACGCCGTGCATGATGGCCTGACCGATGTCATCTACGTGCTGCTGCCGATCTGGCAAACACAGTTCGCCTTGTCCTACGCCCAGGTCGGGCTGTTGCGCGGTGCCTATTCCGGGATGATGGCGGTGTTCCAGCTCATGGCCAGCCGCGCCGCAAAACGCTGGGGCCGAGTGCCGATGCTGGTCGGCGGAACCGCGCTCGCCGGCACGGCTTACCTGTTGGTGGGCCAGGCCACCGGGCTGGTGATGCTATTGCTGGCGCTGCTGCTCGGTGGGCTCGGGGCCAGTAGCCAACACCCGCTGGCGTCTTCGATGATCAGCGATGCCTACGAAGACGGTGGCGGAATCAAGCAGGCGTTGTCCCAGTACAACTTCTCCGGCGACATCGGCAAAACCCTGATCCCCGGTCTGGTCGGCCTGTTGCTCACGCTGATCAGTTGGCGCGCCAGTGCCACGTTGCTGGGGTTGCTGGGGCTGGCGGCGGCGGGGTTGCTGTGGTGGCTTATTCCTGCGCAAACATCCGAAGCGTCCTCGACCAAAAAAGCCAGACCCTTCACTGGAACAGGCTCCGTCACCGGCCTGCGCGCACTGATCCTCACCGGCACCCTCGACAGTGCCGTGCGCATGGGCTTTCTCACCTTCCTGCCGTTTCTGCTGCAGGCCAAGGGGGCCGGCACCGCCGGTATTGGCCTGGCCCTGACCCTGCTGTTTATCGGCGGCGCGTTCGGCAAATTATTCTGCGGCTACCTGGGCGCACGCATCGGCATGATGAAGACGGTGTGGTTGACGGAGGGCAGCACGGCACTGCTGATCGTGGCGGCGGTGTACCTGCCGTTGAGCGGGTTGATGGTGATGTTGCCGGTGCTGGGGCTGGTGCTCAACGGCACGTCTTCGGTGTTGTACGGTGCGGTGCCCGATCTGGCACCAGCAGAGAAACGCGAACAGGCGTTCGCCGTGTTCTACACCGGCACGATTGGTGGCGGGGCACTGGCGCCGGTGGTGTTCGGCGGGGTGGGGGATGCGCTGGGCGTGATGGTGGCGGTGATGCTGCTGGCCGGGATATTGGGGGTGACGTTGCCGTTGGCGTGGGTGGTGCAGCGGGGGATTCACTCAAGCGATTGAGTGTCTGGTGGTATGTCCAGCTCGAGCGAAAAGGTCGATGCCCAAGGAGCAGGGAGCCTTGAACACGGTTTCAAAGCGAGGTGTTGCCCCGGGAGCAAACGCCTTGTACAGACACCAGGCCGCCCATGCCAAGGGGGAGGAAAGCCGAAAAACACAATGTGCATCTATGTGTTGACCGCTGAAGTCTGATCTTGCGAAGTTGCCTACACGCTCATCGGAACGCGTTGGGTTGTATACCATGGGGAGGCTATTTATGGTTTGTCAGCCGCTAGATGCTCGATGGCAACTGCACGCAACACATCCTAAAGTGTGCCGGTATCCCGAAAGCTACCCGGTTCACTCGCCTGCGTGCAGTTGCCACCCTCCCATCAAATTCAACGCATAAAAAAACCGGCCACCAAAGGACCGGTTTTTTTGCATCCCTCGTCAGAGACAACCTGACGCGGAACGAGAATCCGAGTGGAGCGGGTAGAGGGAATCGAACCCTCGTCGGAAGCTTGGGAAGCTACTGTTCTACCATTAAACTATACCCGCTCAGAGCGGCTGACTTTGTACCAGAAGTTCGTCGGGATTTGAAGTTTTTCTTCAAAAATATGTGTGGGTTACAGATGTCTCACACATCGACAAGCGAACCCATTGTAGGAGCGAGCTTGCTCGCGAAAGACTCAAGAGCGCCACGTTCTCTCAGGAGACGAGCGTTATCGTTGACGTTCTTCGCGGGCAAGCCCGCTCTTGCAGGGGGGCGTGTTTCAGAGTGCAAAGGCATGTTGTGCCGGGCCGGTCTGATAACGCAATCGGCTGACCTGGCGCTCCGGTTTCAAGAAGCCCACCACCGCATCCCGGCTGTCCCGACAGGCGGCCTTGTGCTCCATGTCCAGGAAATGCCCCGTGGCCTGGATCGTGCTGAAGCTGCTTTTTGCCACATGCTGGCCAAACAGCTTGGCATCCTGGGCGCTGGTGTATTCGTCCCATTCACCGTTCAAAAACAACACCGGGATGTCGATCTGCCTGGCTGCCTTGAGGTAGCACAGGCGGTCACTGTTGAGCACATGGCTGATGTGGAAGTGCATCTGCCCATACTCGTGCTCGGCCAGGCTGCTCACGTGCTTGTAGTTGAAGCGCTTGAACAGTGACGGCAGGTGTTTGCCGATGGTGCTGTTGACCAGGTGGCCGACGCGGTCGCGATCGAGGTTGCCGAGGTAGTCGACGCCGCGTTCCAGGTAGTCGCGCATGGGCGCGTTGATCACTGGGGAGAACGAGCTGATCACGGCTTTTTCCACGCGACGTGGCCGGTGGGCGAGGGCGACCAGGGTGGCGGCACCGCCCCAGGAAAACGACAGCACATGTTCAGCGGCGAAGTGGTCGATGAGCTCCAGCAGGATCTGGCCTTCGACTTCCTTCGTCAGCATCTGCTCATGGCGGTTATGGATTTTGGAGCGACCGGCGTAGGGCTGGTCGTACAAAACCACATTGAACTGCGGGTACAGGCTTTTCACGGTTTGGGCGAAGGATGCCGTGGTGGCCATGGAGCCGTTGACCAGGATGATGGTCTTTGCAGCAACGTCCGCGCGATAGAACTCCGTGTAAACCCGATACTGACCCTGTATATCCAACACAGCGATTTCTGGCCTCATGTCGTAAGACTCCTGGCAAGCGGGTAGGGCGCGCAGATCACTCTGCACGAGCTTTGTGACAGGTAGGCATACGCCTGGAAAAGGAGGGCCCATGTCGATCCGATGACGGCTGGCCGACGGGTGTTGTTGTGACGGGCTGTTTGCCTGGAAGGCCCGTAGATCAAGCGCGGGCGGGGCAAGGTGTTTCTTGGAGGTTATAGGCGACTCGCCAGTCATATTTGAACTGGTGATCCTGATTCAAGCAGTCGAGTCGGTACCTCGCAAGGTGACCTGGCGGTTTTTTGCTATCAGCGGCTGAACGGTCGTCAGACCTGTCGGATTTCGTCGTCAGTCAGCGCCCGATACTGGCCAGGCGCAAGGGGCGCATCCAGCACCAGGGGCCCCATGCGCTCGCGGTGCAGGCCGATGACCTTGTTATCAAAGTGCCCGAACATGCGCTTCACCTGGTGATAACGCCCTTCGATGATGCTCAAGCGTGCGGTTCTCGGCCCGAGCAATTCCAACTCGGCGGGGTGGGTGGTCAAGTCTTCGAAGGCGAAGTAAATACCTTCGGCAAATGTCGTTGCGTATTCAGGGCCGATAGCCTGTTCGGTCTCGACGAGGTACACCTTGGGCAACTTGGTCTGCGGTTGCGTCAGGCGCCGCGACCATTGGCCGTCGTTGGTGATCAGCATCAGGCCGGTGGTGTTGAAGTCCAGACGGCCGGCAATGTGCAATTCGCCTTTGTCCGGCTCATCGAGTAAATCCAGAACCGTCGGATGTTGCGGATCAGAGGTGGCGCTCACGCACCCCCGGGGCTTGTGCAGCATGAAGTAACGCGCCGGTTTGCCTGCCTGCAGCACCTCATCGTCAACGCTCACTCGGCTGAATTCCCGCACCTCGTGATGGGGGTCGCTGACGGCCACGCCATCCACCGCCACACGCCGCTCAACCAACAGCAGGCGCACTTGCTTGCGATTGAAGCGCGGCAGGTTACTGAGGAAACGATCCACCCGCATTACGTCGGCTCAACCCTACGCAGTTGCTCATCGACCTGGGCACAACGCGGGCACAGGCAGGCCTGGTTGCGCAGTTCATCGGGCAGGGCCTGGAGCACCGCCGGGTCGATGGTGACGCTGTAGCACCAGCAGGCCTGGTCGACCGTACGGGGGTCAGCCAGGCTGCAGTCGTTGCGTGCACCGCAGGCGGGGCAAAGGGTGGGTGTGGTCATGGGCTGGTTCGGGCAAGGGTGCGGATGATTCCGCCAGGCCCTGTACGATACAGGGCCGTCCCCGCCCAGGCCACTCAGAGCTGGAACTTGCTGACCAGCACGTTGAACGAGGTGGCCAGGCGCGACAGGTCCTGGCTGGAGGCGTTGGTCTGATGGGCGCCGGCCGCCGTCTGGGTGGACAGGTCCTGGATGTTCAGCAGGTTGCGGTCCACTTCGCGGGCCACCTGGGCCTGTTCCTCCGAGGCCGAGGCGATCACCAGGTTGCGTTCATTGATCTTCGCCACGCTGGTGGTGATCCGTTGCAGCGCTTCGCCGGCGTTCTGCGCCAGGGTCTGGGTATTGTTGGCCCAGGTCAGGCTCTTGTTCATCGCCGCGACGGCGGCGTCGGCACCGGTCTGCACTTCACCAATCATCTTTTCGATATCGACCGTGGACGTCTGGGTGCGATGGGCCAGGGCGCGCACTTCATCGGCGACCACGGCAAAACCGCGACCTTGCTCACCCGCACGGGCCGCTTCAATGGCCGCATTGAGCGCCAGCAGGTTGGTCTGGTCGGCGATGCCACGGATCACATCGATCACCTTGCCGATCTCCCGTACCTGCCCGGCGAGGTCTGCCACCGACTGCGTGGAGTCATTGATCTCAACCACCATCGAGCTCATGCCGGACACCGCCTGTTCCACTTGCTGGCGACCCTCTTCGGCTTCGGTGGTGGCCTGGCGCGAGGCTTCAGAGGTCGAGACGGCGTTGCTGGCCACTTCGTCCACGGCGGCGGTCATCTGGTTGACGGCGGTAGCCGCCTGTTGGATCTCATCGTTCTGGCGGGTCAGGCCACGGCTGCTTTCATCGGTGACCGCACTCAGTTCTTCAGCCGCCGATGCAAGCTGGTCGGACGCGTTGGCGATTTCCACCAGGGTGCTTTTCAGGCCGCCCTGCATATCCGAGAGGGCCATCAGCAGTTGCCCGGCTTCGTCGGTACGCTCGGTGACGATGGCCTGGGTCAGGTCGCCCTGGGCAATGCGTTGCGCGTTCTGCACGGCTTGAGCGATGGGGCGGGTGATCAGGCGGGTGATCAACACACCGATGATGACCGCAATGATGAAGGCCAGCACAATGCCGCTGATCATCCAGGTCAATGCACTGTTGCGCAGTTCCTCGGCAGCGATGGCGCCTTCCTTGATCTGGCGGTTGTTGGACTCGATCATCACGCGGATCAGCTCGCGTGCCTGGCGGAAGAGTTCATTATTGCTGGTGTTGAGTTGGGTGCGGGCCTGATCGACCTGGCCGCCGTCGAGCATCGCCATGATGCGTTCGGAGTTGCTGATGTAGCTGGGCCAGAGCAGGTCAAGCTTGTCTCCCGCTGCCCGTTCGTCGTCTTCCAGCGGCGTAGCGCGGTAGGTGGCGTACGCAGCCTGGCTGCGCTTGAGTTCCTGGGCGATATCCTGGCGCACACGGTCGCGATCCTGTGGGGATACGTCGCCCTTGCTGGCATCCAGCAAGCGATACAAGCCACGGTTATGGGCCACTATGCCATTGAGGGTGGCGGCCGTGTTGCTGACCGAGACCAGGTTGTTGGAGAACGTCAGCTCCAGCGCTGACGAGAGGCGAACCACGCCTTTGATGCCCAGCAGGCCCACCCCCAGGGTGACCAGCGCGCACAGTAGGAATGAGAGCAGCAGTTTGGTTGAGATTTTCATGAGTCAGGTCCGGGCAGGGTAGCGAAGGGTGCACGCTAGAGCCTCCCTGGCCCTTGGCGATGTCATAGTGACATCATCGCAATTGAGAAAGTTGCGAGCCAGATAAATTTACTGAATCGATAAAGCGCACGTAGATGTTTCAACCTATTACGAAAACGCACCAGATTCAGTTTTTGATGTCAGATATTTCGTCATTCAATGAAAGTTGAGTGCCGCCCTCCAGCGTCGCTGGAGGCGCTCTTCCGCGGTCCAGGAGGCCGCCATGTATCGACGACTGCTGCTCAGCGCTTTACTCGGTCTAACCCTTTCCGCTTGCGTGCCCTATTACGATGGAGGCCAGAGCTACTATCGATCCGAGGTCTATACCTCACCGGCACCGGTGTATTACTACGGCGGCGGCACGGCGTATCAGTACCGCCGTGATTACTACCCCGCGCCGCGCTACTACGCGCCACAACCGCGCTACTACTCGGCCCCGCGTTATTACCAGCCGGCGCCGCGTTACTACGGGCCGCGTGCCGGTTACCGGCCGTATCCAAACCAGGGCTGGGGCGGAGGTCATTGGGGGAATGGTGGTGGACACGGTCGCGGTTCCGACCATGGAGGTGGTCGCGGCGGTCACCGTTGACGGGCCTGTACGGCAAGCGGCGCATGAAGCGCCGCTTTTTTTGGGCGCAGCCGTCAGTAATCGGACAGGTCGGCCAGCGGATGGCGACCTTCCCACGCCTTGTCGAAGTGGGCCTGCACCACCGCCGCAGGAACGGCGTTGATATCCGGCCAATGCCAATGGGGCGCCTGGTCCTTATCGATCAAACGCGCACGCACCCCTTCGCTGAATTCCGGATGACGGCAGCAATTGAGGCTCAGGGTGTATTCCATCTGGAATACCTGGGCCAGCGACAGGTGCCGTGCGCGCTGGATCTGTTCCCACACCAGATGGGCGGTCAGTGGGCAGCCTTCGCTCAACGTCTTGCCGGCACGGCTGAACAGTGGATCAGCATGCTCACTCAACAGGCTCAAGGCGCGCCAGGCACACCGCACGTCGCCCACATCCAGCCATTCGTCGATCTGTGCCCGGCGCGGCAGCCATTGCGCTTCGGGTTGCTGGCTGGCGGCTTCCTGGGCCAGCGCCTTGAGCAGGCTGTTAAGCTGCATCGGGGTCTGTTCCTGCCAGTTCAGTTGCAGCAGGCCATCAAGCAATTCGTCCTGCTGGTCGTCACGCAGGAAACGGTCGGCCAGGCCCAGGTCCAACGCGTCACGCCCGTTGATATGCGCACCGGTGAGTCCGAGGAACAATCCGAGCTTGCCCGGCAGGCGCGACAGGAACCCACTGGCGCCGACGTCCGGGTACAGGCCGATGTTGATCTCCGGCATGGCCAGCCGGCTGCTGGGGGTGACGATGCGGATCGCGGCACTTTGCAGCAGACCCATGCCGCCGCCCAGCACATAGCCGTGGCCCCAGCAAATCAACGGTTTCGGGTAGGTGTGCAGGCGGTAATCAAGGCGATACTCCGCCGCAAAAAATTGCGCCGCCAGCGCCGGCACCACACCGGGCTCTTCGCGACAAGCCTGCGCCAGGCTGCGCACTTCGCCACCGGCGCAAAAGGCCTTGGGGCCGTTGCCGCGCAACAGCACGCAGACGATATTCGGGTCTTTGGCCCAGGTGTCCAGGCGACTGCTCAAGGCGAGGATCATCGGCAGGGAAAGGGCATTGAGGGACTTTTCAGCGTCGAGGCTGGCGATGCCGATGCGGGCACCGTCGCTGCCGGTCAGCTCTTCGAAGTGCAGGTTCATCGTGACCTCAATCGAGAAGGTGAAGGATGAGTATGATCGCTTCGCAGGAAAGCGCCGTTGGTGTGTCAGATCAATTGACAAGCGGGGTCGGCTTTCCTAGGGTTCGCCTCATTCTTTTTGACAAGACCATTCAACCATGACCGACGACGACCGTATCAAACTCGAACCCAGCTGGAAACACGCCCTGCGGGATCAGTTCGAGCTGCCGTACATGGCCCAGTTGCGCGAGTTCCTGCGCCAGGAACATGCCGCCGGCAAAGAGATCTACCCGCCTGGCCCGCTGATTTTCAATGCGCTCAACTCCACGCCGCTGGACAAGGTCAAGGTGGTGATCCTCGGCCAGGACCCGTACCACGGCCCCGGCCAGGCCCACGGCCTGTGCTTCTCGGTGCAACCGGGCGTGCCGGCGCCGCCGTCGTTGGTCAATATCTACAAAGAGCTCAAGCGCGACCTTAACATCGACATCCCTAATCACGGCTACCTGCAAAGCTGGGCCGACCAGGGCGTGCTGATGCTCAACACCACCATGACCGTCGAGCGCGCCAATGCCAACGCCCATGCGGGCAAGGGCTGGCAGTTCTTTACCGATCGGATTATCGAAGTGGTCAGCGAACATCAGCCGCACCTGGTGTTTCTGCTGTGGGGCGCCCATGCCCAGAGCAAGCAGAAGCTGATCGACGCGACCAAGCACCTGGTGCTGACCTCGGTGCATCCGTCGCCGTTGTCGGCGTATCGCGGGTTTTTGGGTTGCGGGCATTTCAGCCGGACCAACAAGTTTCTTGAGCAGAATGGCGAGACGCCGATCGAGTGGCGGTTGCCGCCGCTCTAAGGCCAAGCACATGCAGAGTGTGGGAGGGGCCCCCTCCCACATTTGAAGGTTTAGATTGTTTCCGGCTGACGGTTCCAATACCTGAACAACGGCTCCGCCAGAAAAAGCACAAACAACAAGCGCATCACCTGCATGGCCGTCACCAACGGCACCGACAGTTGCAGGGTCTCGGCGGTCAGGCTCATCTCGGCAATGCCACCGGGCATCATGCCCAGGGTCAATGAACGCAGGTCCAGCTGGGTCAGTGCACTCAGACCCACCGCCGCCAACGTCGCCAATGCCATGGTCAACGCCGTGCCGATCAAGGTACGCCCCATGAACGACGGCGCCCGACGAAAGAACTGTCGGTTGAAGTGGCAACCCAGGCCACTGCCGATCAACCACTGGCCAATCTGGCTGCCGCCATCGGGCAGGCCGATATGCAGGTCCCAGACCACGCTGGCCGTCGCACTCACCAGCAATGGCCCGAACAACCAAGGGTTGGGCTGGCGCAAGCGCTGCCAGCCCCAGGCAACCAACGCACCAAGCGGAAACAGCGCCAGCAGCCAAGGCCAGCTCACCGGCGCCGGATGAAACTGCGGTGTACCGCCTTCCAGCAAGTACTTGAAAATCGCCGGCACACACAACACCACCATCAGCACCCGCAGACTCTGCCCCGCCGCAACACGGCTGAGCACCGCACCATTACGCGCGCCGAGGTTGACCATCTCACCGGAACCGCCGGGCATGCTCGAGAAGAACGCCGTGGCGCGGTCTTCACCGCTACGGCGCATCAACCACACGCCCACCACGCTCGACAGACTGGTGACCAGCGCACCGAAGAAGATCAGGCCGAAGTGACTCATCACCTGTTCGATCACCACCGGGGTGAAGTGCAGGCCGATGCCGATGCCCACCACCCATTGGCCGCATTTGCGCCCGCCGGGAATCTCCGCCAGCTGCCACGGCGTGAGGCAGCGCACCAGGATGATCGCCAGCAACGAACCGACCATGTAAGGCAAAGGCCAGCCGACCAGGCTGGCCAGGAAACCTCCGGCCAGGCCGACCAACGGTGTCCCCCACCAATGTCTGAAGGTGACCTCAGACATCGGCCACGGCACGACGCTGCAGGGCACGTTTGCGGTAGATGCGCAGCAACGGGAAAGCCAGCATCAGCGCGGTCAGTACCCACACACCAAAGGTGATCGGGCTCGACCACAGGATCTGCACGTCACCGTTGGAGATCGACAGCGCACGGCGCAGGTTCTGCTCCATCAGGCCGCCAAGGATAAAGCCCAGCAGCACCGGCGACAGCGGGAAGTCGAGCTTGCGCAGGATGTAGCCGAAGATGCCGATACCCACCATCAGGAACAGGTCGAAGGTGGTGGCGTGCACCGCGTATACCCCGATGGCGGTGATGATTGCGATCACCGGCACCAGCGCCCAGTTCGGCACGGCGAGGATGCGCGTGAAGATGCGGATCATCGGGATGTTGAGGATCACCAGCATGATGTTGGCGATGAACAACGAGGCGATCAGGCCCCAGACGATGTCCGGTTGCTGTTGGAACAGCAGCGGGCCCGGGGTGATGTTGTACAGCGACAGTGCGCCGATCATCACCGCGGTGGTGCCCGAACCTGGGACGCCGAGGGTCAGCATCGGCACCAGGGCGCCGCAGGCGGACGCGCCGATGGCGGTTTCCGGAGCGGCGAGGCCGCGCATGTCGCCCTGGCCGAATTTACCGCTGGCACCGGCCAGGCGTTTTTCGGTCATGTAGGCAACGGCCGACGCCAACGTGGCACCGGCACCGGGCAGTACGCCCATGATGAAACCGAGCAGGCCGCAACGGATATTCACCACGAACACCGCGCCCGCTTCCTTCAGGTTGAACATCATGCGGCCAGTGGCTTTGACTGCTTCCTGGCCACGGTGGGTTTTTTCCAGCAGCAACAGAATCTCGCTGATGGAGAACAGACCCAGCACCAGCACGACGAACTGGATGCCGTCGGTAAGGTGGATGTTGTCGCCGGTGAAGCGATACACACCGCTGTTGGCGTCGATGCCGACCGCCGACAGGAACAGGCCGATCAGTGCTGCTACAAACGTCTTCAGCGGTTTGTCGCCAGCCATGCCGCCGAGGCAGACAATTGCGAACACCATCAGTACGAAATATTCCGCCGGGCCGAAGGCAATCGCCCATTTGGCCAGCAACGGCGCAAACAGCACCATGCCGCAGGTGGCGATAAACGCGCCGATGAACGAACTCCAGGCCGACAGCGACAGCGCCACACCGGCGAGGCCTTTGCGGGCCATGGGGTAGCCGTCGAGAGTGGTCATTACGGTGGACGCTTCGCCCGGTATGTTCAGCAGGATCGAGCTGATGCGCCCACCGTATTCGCAGCCCAGGTACACGGCTGCCAGCAGGATCAGCGCCGATTCCGGCGGCAGGCCCAGGGCGAAGGCAATGGGGATCAACAACGCCACGCCGTTGATCGGGCCCAGGCCCGGCAGCAGGCCGACCACGGTGCCGATCAAGGTGCCGCACAACGCGGTCACCAGGTTGTAAGGGGACAGTGCAACGCCGAAGCCCTGGCCCAGGTAGCCGAAAGTATCCATGTCAGTTCTCCAGAACGTCGAGCAGGCCGAGGGGCAGCGGTACATCCATGGCTTTGTCGAACAGCAGGTACAAGCCGATGGCCATCAACGTGACGATCACCACGCTGGGCAACCAACGACCACCGTACAAGCGCGCCATGGGAATGCCGATCAGCATGCTGCTGAGGATGAAGCCCAGGGGTTCGAAGGTGCCGGCGAACACGATCAACAGCGCGACGCACACGCCGATCTTGATCAGGGTTTCGCGGTCCAGCGCGGGTTCTTCTTCGGTGTGTTTGGTCGGCTGTGGACGAAACAGCATGTAGATCAGTGCCAGGCTCATCAGCCCGAGCATCAGCAGCGGGTAGGCGCGCGGCCCCACCGGCTCGTAGGAAAACGACGCCTGGTACGGCCAGGCCATCAGCGCGAGGCCGGCGCAGGCCAGCAGCAGCGCGGCGGCGAAAATGCGTTGTAAGAGCATGTGGAACTCCTGGGCCACGCCGCTTGGCTAAAGGGCGTGGCCACACAAAAGAGGGGCGATTACTGGATCAGGCCGAACTCTTTGGCCAGCACTTTGTAGTCAGCCACTTGTTTCTTCACGTAAGTGTCCAGCTCCGGGCCGGTCATGGCGAACGGGAACAGCTCACGCTGGTCACGCAGCTTGGCGAACTCCTCGGAGGCCAGCAGTTTGTCGAAGGCGTCTTTCCACCATGCGTAGTCGGCATCGCTGACTTTTGGCCCGAGGTAGAAGCCACGCACTACTGGCCAGACGATGTCGTAGCCTTGCTCTTTGGCGGTCGGAATGTTCTTCATTTCCGGCTCGTCCAGACGCTGTTCGGAGAACACCGCCAGCAGGCGCATATCGCCGCTCAGGATGTGCGGCATGGAGTCGGAAATGTCGGTACTGCCCACCTGGATATGGCCGCCGAGCAGGGCGGTGGCAATTTCACCGCCGCCTTCAAGGGCGACATAACGCAGCTCGCGCGGGTTGATCCCGGCGGCCTTGGCGATCAGCGCGGTTTGCATCCAGTCCTGGCTGCCGACGGTGCCACCGGAACCGATTACCACGCTGCCCGGATCTTTCTTCAAGGCTTTGACCAGATCGTCGAGGGTCTTGTAGGGCGAATCGGCTTTCACCGCGATAGCCCCGTAGCTGGTGCCGACCGCCGCCAGCCAACGCACGGCGCTTTCATCGAAGCGACCGAACTTGCCCTGGGCCAGGTTCAACAGCGAACCGCTGGACCAGGCCACCAGCGTGCCGCCGTCCGCAGGACGCTGGGCGACCACGGCGTTGTAGGCCACCGCGCCGACGCCGCCTGGCATGTAGGTCACGCGCATCGGCTTGCTCAGCAGCTTCTCGTTGACCAGCGCGCTTTGCGCCAGTTTGCAGGTCAGGTCAAAACCACCGCCCGGCGAGGCCGGGGCGATGCACTCTGGGCGCTTGGGTTCGTCAGCGGCCAGCAGTTGGCCGGCGAACAGCATGCAGCCGGCGGCGAGGGCCAGTTTACGCAGTGATAGGGTCATGGTTATCTCCGTCGTTGTTGTTATGAATGGCTTACCAGGCACTACTTACCAAAGTGCAACGCTGTAGCTGACCAGCAGACGCACTTCGTCCGCATCACGGGCCGAGTAATTGGAGCGGTACGTGGCGTTGCGCAGGCGCACGGCCACGTCCTTGAACGTGCCGGCTTGCACCACATACTTGATCTCGGTGTTGCGCTCCCACTCCTTGCCGGTCTCGCCGTTCTTGAGCTTGATGTTGTCACCTGAGAGGTAACGGCTCATGAAGCTCAGGCCGGGAATGCCCAGCTTGGCGAAGTCGTAGTCGTAGCGCGCCTGCCAGGAACGCTCTTGGGCGCCGGCAAAGTCGTTGATCTGCACGAAGTTGACCAGGTACGGGTCGCTGCCATCCACATAGGGGAAGGCGCTGTCACCGGACATGTGCTGGTAACCGGCGCTGAGCTTGTGGCCGTTGAGGGCATAGCTGAACAGGCCGTTGAGGGAGGTATTGTCGATCTTGCCGCCACGAGCGGCGCCAGTGTCATCGCTGATGGCCAAACGCAGGTCGGTGCCGAACGTACCGGGACCCATCGGGCGCGAAGCCACCAGGCCGAGGAAGTGCTGGCGGTACACATCGTCGAGTTGGGCGAAGTGGTAGCTGCCGGTGATCTTGTCGGCGAACTTGTAGTCGGCCCCGCCAAAATTGAAATGCTTGCCGGTGGCGCCGCTGACGAAGCGGCTGTTCTTGTTGTTGAGGGCGATGTCTTCGTAGTTGGTGTCGTCGCGGTCCTTGGCCTTGTCCAGGCGCCCGCCGGTGAACACCAGGTTCTTGAATTCCTTGGAGGTGATCAGGCCACCGTTGAAGGTCTGCGGCAGGATGCGCCCGTCATTGGGCTTGAGGATCGGCAGCTCGGGTATCAGTGAGCCGATCTTCAGCTCGGTGGCCGAGATCTTCACTTTGCCGGTCAGGCCCAGCTTGGAGTATTCATTGGCGGCGCGGCCATCATCATGGGTGGGCAGCAGGCCGGTGCCAGTGCGGTCGGGGCTGGAGTCGAGCTTGACTCCGAGCATGCCCAGCGCATCCACGCCGAAGCCCACGGTGCCGTCGGTGTAGCCCGATTGCAGGTTGAGCATGAAGCCCTGGGCCCATTCGTCGCGCTTGGATTGCTGGGCGCTGGTGCCATCGCGAAAGTCGCGGTTGAAGTACATGTTGCGGGTTTCCAGGGTCGCGCTACTGTCTTCGAAGAAGGCAGCCTGGCTAAGCGGCGAAAAGCCGGCAAGGGTAGCAGCACTGGCGAGGGCGGTCTGGGTCAGGCGAGAAAAACGAACAGGCGAGGGGGCCTGGGGCTGTGTCGACAGCATCGTTGTGTACTCCGTTATTGTTCTTATTTTGGCGAAAACGCTTCGAGGCGTTTTTCGGGCGCTGCGGATAAGGCAACTTGGCGGGCATAGACCACCGAGACTGGATGCTAAAGGGCGAAGCTTTCACTAACCTTTCAGTCGGCTTTCAATGTTTTCGGGCTTCACAGGCCGGTCGGCGCCTGTAAACTGCCCGCCAAAGCGTGGCACCGACCACCCCTGAATGAGGTAGCAATCCATGCGTGTCTTGCTGGTTGAAGACCATCTGCAACTCGCCGAAAGTGTTGCGCAAGCGCTCAAGAGCACGGGTCTGACCGTTGACGTGCTGCACGATGGCGTGGCGGCGGACCTGGCCCTGAGCAGCGAGGAGTACGCGGCGGCGATCCTCGATGTGGGGCTGCCGCGCATGGATGGTTTCGAGGTGCTCGCACGTCTGCGTGCCCGTGGGAAAAATCTGCCGGTGCTGATGCTGACGGCACGCAGTGATGTGAAAGACCGCGTGCACGGCCTCAATCTTGGGGCGGACGACTACCTCGCCAAACCGTTCGAACTTACGGAGTTGGAAGCGCGGGTCAAGGCGCTGCTGCGGCGTAGCGTGCTGGGCGGGGAGCGTCAGCAGGCCTGCGGCGTGCTGGTGTACGACCTCGACACCCGGCGCTTTACCGTAGGGGGTGAACTGATGACACTCACTTCCCGCGAGCAAGCCGTACTCGAAGCGCTGATTGCCCGCCCGGGCCGGGTGATGAGCAAGGAGCAACTGGCTTCCCAGGTGTTCGGCCTGGACGAGGAGGCCAGCCCCGATGCCATCGAAATCTATGTGCATCGCCTGCGCAAGAAACTCGATGGCCAGCCCATCGCCATCGTGACCTTCCGTGGCCTCGGTTACCTGTTGGAAGCCCGCGATGCATAAGCCCAGCAGCCTGCGCTGGCGCTTGCTGTTGAACCTGGCGCTGTTGCTGGTGCTGTTGATGCTGGCCAGTGGCATGAGCGCCTACTGGAACGGTCGCGAGGCCGCCGATACCGCCTACGACCGCACGCTGCTGGCCTCGGCGCGCACCATCGCCGCCGGCCTGACCCAGGTGGATGGCACCCTGAGCGCCAACGTGCCCTACGTGGCCCTGGACACCTTCGCCTATGACAGTGCCGGGCGCATTTACTACCAGGTCAACGACATCGACCAGAAGCTGATCTCCGGCTACGAAAACCTTCCCGGCCCGCCGCCGGGTACGCCACGCACCGATGACTATCCGGCATTGGCGCGCTTCTACGACGCCATCTACCAGGGCCAGCAGGTACGCGTCGTGAGCCTGCTCAAGGCCGTTTCCGAACCGAACATGAACGGCATGGCCGAAATCCGCGTTGCCGAGACCGATGAAGCGCGCGTGAGCATGGCCCGCAGCCTCATGGCCGATACCCTGCTGCGCCTGGGCATGCTCGCCGTCGGCGCACTGTTGCTGGTGTGGTTTGCCGTGAGTGCGGCGTTGCGGCCGCTCGAGCGCCTGCGTACGGCAGTGGAGGAGCGTCAGCCTGACGACCTGCGGCCGTTGCCCCTGGTGGAAGTGCAGCATGAGTTCGGCCCATTGGTGCGTTCCCTCAACCATTTCACCGAACGCCTGCGCGGCCAGTTCGAACGCCAGGCGCAGTTCATTGCCGATGCGGCCCATGAACTGCGCACGCCACTGGCAGCCCTCAAGGCCCGGCTGGAACTGGGCTTGCGCGCCGAGGACCCCGCCACCTGGCGCAGCACCCTCGAAGCCGCCGCCCAAGGCACCGACCGCCTGACCCACCTGGCCAATCAACTGTTGTCCCTGGCGCGCATCGAAAATGGGGCGCGTGCCATTGCCGAAGGCGGCGCGCAGTTGCTCGACCTCAGCCAACTGGCCCGTGAGTTGGGCATGGCCATGGCACCGCTGGCCCATGCACGCGGTGTGGCATTGGCGCTGGAAGCCGACGAGCCGGTGTGGCTGCGCGGTGAGCCTACCCTGTTGAACGAGTTGTTGAGCAACCTGGTGGACAACGCCCTGGCCCACACGCCACCGGGCGGCAATGTGATCCTGCGGGTGACGGCGCCGGCGGTGCTGGAAGTGGAAGATGATGGGCCGGGCATCCCGCTGGATGAACGGGACCGGGTGTTCGAGCGTTTCTACCGGCGCAGCCAGCAGGGCATGGGCTCAGGCCTGGGGCTGGCGATCGTCGGCGAAATCTGCCGGGCGCACCTGGCGCAGATCAGCCTGCACGATGGCGAGCACGCCGGCTTGAAGGTGCGCGTGAGTTTTATCGCGGGTTGATCAATAGAACATCGAGCGCGCTTCATCCAGCTCGGCGCGCAAGGCGTCGCTGTAAGGGTCGACCCGTAGTTTCTTGATCGCCGGCAAGGTGGAGACCGCAACGTTTGCCAATGGATGATCGGTGCCGCGATGGCAATACAGCACGGCGACCTGTACCAGGTCGATGTAGTCGAGGCGGGCTGAATCGCGCTCCAGGTCCAGGTATTGGCCCGGCAGTTTCGCCAGCATTTCCGGAAAGTCCCAGACGCCCAGCAGTTTGTCGCCCAGCAGCGGGTGGATGCTCTCGATGACGTGGTTGAGGCTGACCGGGTCGGCGAGCAGCTCATAGTGGTCTTCGGCGTACGTCAGGATCGGCAGCACACCGATCTGGTGCACCAGGCCGCCAAGGGCCGCCTGGTCCGGCTTGAGTTGGGAATGGCTGCGACACAGGGCATAACTCACACCCGCGACCTCAAGGCTGCGGCGCCACACATCACGCATCTTTTGTTCGACCACGTCGGAGCGCGCGTGGAAGATCTGCTCCATGACCAGGCCGATCGCCAGGTTGCTGCTGTAGTTGGTACCCAGCCGGGTGATGGCGGTGTGCAGGTCGGTGACTTCCTGGGTCGCGCGCAGCAACGGGCTGTTGACCACTTTGATCAGGCGTGCCGACAGTGCGGTGTCGCGACCGATTACTTTGCTCAAGTGGCTGATGCTGATCTCCGGGTCTTCGGCGGCCTGACGAATATTCAGGGCCACTTCCGGCAATGTCGGCAGAACCAGGTCATCATTATCGATGGCCCTCACCAAAGCCTGTTGGACTTTTTCCGCCAGCTTGTTCATTCATGCTCTCTAGGGTATTGCAACAAAGGTACGGCGATCAGCGCTGGATCTCTCGATCGCGGTCGAGCGTGTAAGGCAGGTCCAGCAGTTGCAAGTGGGGACCCTCCAGCGCGCCCAGGTGCACATCTTCACTATCGGCAGCTTCGGCTTGCAATACGGCCAGAAGTTCAACGGTCTGGTCAGCTTTTGCGGCGATCACCACTTCGCCGATCGAGCTGTTATGGCTGGGAGAAAACAGCGGAGTGCCTGGCGCGGGCATTTCAGACGTAGCGAGACTCAGGCGGTACAGGCGACGTTTGAGTTTGCCCAGGTACTGCATGCGCGCGACGATTTCCTGGCCGGTGTAGCAGCCTTTCTTGAAGCTGACGCCGCCCACGGCCTGCAGGTTGAGCATCTGTGGAATGAACAGTTCGCGGGTCTGGGGCATGACCTGGCCGATGCCGGCGCGGATCTGGCCCAGCAGCCATTCATTCAGATCGGTTTGTTCAAGGGTTGCAGCCAATTGACTGCGTACGGCGTCGCCTTGCTCGGCAGGTACCCAAAGTTCAGCGCGGCCAGGGGAGACGCGGATGGCGATCAACGTATCGTTGCGCACGACGCTGTCGGTCTCGGCAGGCAGCTCAAGGCCAAGCCCCGTCAGGGCCGGGTCGGCATTCATCAGACCGAAGCGCACCCAGGCGGCGCTTTCATCGGTGAGTTTGGACTTGGAAAACACGGCGTATTTTTTCAGGTCAGCCAGTTGCGGCTCCAGCAGCTCGCTGGCCATGGCCAGCAACACGCCGTCACCTTGCAGCAGGATGCGGAAGCTCGACTGCATGCGCCCTTTTTGCGTGCAGCGCGCGCCGAGGCTGGCCTGGGTGTCGCTCAGGTAATTGAGGTTGCAGGTCAGTTGGCCCTGAAGGAATTTGGCAGCGTCGGAACCGCGGACGGCGAGAACGCCTTCGTGGGACAGGGGGCAGAAGAAAGCAGAGTCAGCCATGGGTCATCGCAGGTCAAAAAAAGTCATGGGTGCATCATAGAGGGGCGCCCGGCAAATGGATAGTTTCCGTATGGGGCGACCAAAGCCGACTGTTCCGGTGCCGTCGGGTCTGTATACTTGCCGCCTATTTGAGGAGCGCTCCATGGTCGAAGATGTAGAAATCAATCGCCTCTACTGGCACAGCCGTCGCGGCATGCTGGAGTTGGATGTGTTGCTGGTACCTTTCACCAAAGAGGTCTACGCGACGCTCAATCAAGTGGACCGCGACCTCTATGTGCGGCTGCTGACGTGCGAAGACCAGGACATGTTCGGCTGGTTCATGGAACGCGCCGAGTCGCAAGACCCGGAGCTGCAGCGCATGGTCCGGATGATCCTGGATCGTGTCCAGCCCAAGTAATAGCTTTGAATGCCGCTGGCAGGCCTCACGGCTGTTGCTGGCGGCGTATCTGCTTGCCCAGCTGTTTGCGCTGGGCGCCTTGATGTTTATGCAACTTCCTTTTTCGAGCCTGGGCATGCTGGTGTGCCTGGCGCACGCCGCCTGGGTTTTGCCGCGTTCTATCTTGCTGACTCACCGTTCGTCGATTCGTGGCCTGCGACGCGATGAAGACGGTTGGCAGCTGTGGAGCGCCGCACGGGGCTGGCATGCCGTGCAATTGCGTCCTGACAGCCTGGCGTTGCCGTTGATCGTGGTGCTGCGTTATCGGGTGCAGGGCGAATGGCGGGTACGTTCAGCCTGTGTGCCCAGGGACGCGCAGGCCGCCGATGTGCATCGGCGCCTGCGTGTGCGCCTGAAGTTCAGCCGCCGTAGGTGGTTGGCACCAGGATAGTGTCGCGGGCCTCGGGCAGCATCTGCGGGTAGTCGAGGGTGTAATGCAGGCCCCGGCTCTCCTTGCGTTCCATGGCCGAGCGGATCATCAGTTCGGCGACCTGGGCCAGGTTGCGCAGCTCGATCAGGTCGCGGCTGACTTTGTAGTTGCTGTAGAACTCATCGATCTCGTCCAGCAGCAGCCGCACCCGGTGCTGCGCCCGTTGCAGGCGCTTGTTGGTGCGCACGATCCCCACGTAGTCCCACATGAAACGGCGCAGCTCGTCCCAGTTGTGCGCGATGATCACATCTTCGTCCGAGTCGGTCACCTGGCTGGCGTCCCAGCGGGGCAGGGCGGCGGGCACCGGAATGCGCGGCAGTTGTTCAAGGATGTCCGCCGCTGCAGAGCGCGCATAGACGAAGCACTCGAGCAGCGAGTTGCTGGCCATGCGGTTGGCACCGTGCAGGCCGGTGAAGCTGGTTTCGCCAATCGCATAAAGGCCGGGTACGTCGGTACGTCCGTGCTGGTCGACCATCACGCCGCCGCAAGTGTAGTGCGCGGCCGGTACTACGGGGATTGGGCCTTTGGTGATGTCGATATTGAAGGCCAGGCAGCGCTCGTAGACGGTGGGGAAGTGGGTCTTGATGAAGGCTTCGGGCTTGTGGCTGATGTCGAGATACACGCAGTCGATGCCCAGACGCTTCATTTCATGGTCGATGGCGCGGGCGACGATATCGCGCGGGGCCAGTTCGGCACGGAGGTCGAAACGCTGCATGAAACGCTCGCCATTGGGCAGTTTCAGGTGCGCACCTTCGCCACGCAGCGCTTCGGTGATCAGGAAACTCTTGGCCTGTGGGTGATACAGGCAGGTGGGGTGGAACTGGTTGAATTCCAGGTTGGCCACCCGGCAGCCGGAGCGCCAGGCCATGGCGATGCCATCACCGCAGGCGCCATCGGGGTTGCTGGTATAGAGGTAGACTTTGGCTGCGCCACCGGAGGCGAGGATGGTGAAGCGTGCGCCGTAGGTGTCGACCTCGCCGCTGCCGCGATTGAGCACGTAGGCGCCGAGGCAGCGCTCGCCTTCCAGGCCCAGGCGTTTTTCGGTGATCAGGTCGACGGCGACGCGTTGCTCCAGCAATTCGATGTTGGGGCGTTGGCGGGCCTGGTCTAGGAGCGTCCTGAAAATAGCCGCGCCGGTGGCATCGGCGGCATGGATGATGCGGCGGTGACTGTGGCCGCCCTCGCGGGTCAGGTGGAACTCGAAACCACCGTCGTCGCTGCCTGCGTGTTCATCGCGGGTAAAGGGGACGCCCTGGTCTATCAGCCATTGGATGGCCTCACGGCTGTGCTCCACGGTGAAACGCACCGCTTCTTCATTGCACAGGCCGCCGCCGGCGTTGAGGGTGTCTTCGACGTGGGATTGCACGGTGTCGGTGTCGTCCAGCACCGCGGCGACACCGCCCTGGGCCCAGAACGTAGAGCCGTTGGCCAGGTCGCCTTTGCTCAGAACCGCAATGCGCAGGTGGCTGGGAAGGGTCAGCGCAAGGCTCAAGCCGGCCGCGCCGCTGCCGATCACCAGGACATCGTGTTGAAACTGTTGGCTCATTTGAAGGATTCCGCAAAAAGCGATCCGAAGAGGTGGCGCAAACAGGACGCCTGGATCGGCGAATCAAAGGGTCACACGGGCTACTAGTATATAGAGGGGTGGAGCGGCACAATAGCCGGGCATTCGTGGCAATGTGAGATTACGGTGCACGGCTCGGGTAAAATCAGCTGGTTATTGAGGCGGGAACTTTTTGCATGGCCCCCGACTCAATAGCAGGTTGCCCGAAAGCTGGGAAAACGTTGAGTTTATTGGCCCGTCGGGAGCATTGGACGCGTCAGAAAACCGACGACAAGATTATTCGCGCAGTCGGCGTTGCCCGTGCTGCGTTTTTCGTGTGTGCCAAATCAGTGCGTGCCGGAAACTTGCTTGAAGGGGGAGAACTTTTGCGAAAAGACCGAGTCTATGTTTGCAAGCCTGATCGTTTAGTTATGCAAGCCTCCTTAAAGTACTACGAGGAGTGTTCATGCTAACCCAGGAAGAGGATCAGCAGCTGGTCGAGCGCGTTCAACGCGGCGACAAGCGAGCTTTTGATCTGCTAGTGCTGAAATACCAGCACAAAATTCTCGGGTTGATCGTGCGGTTTGTGCACGACACCCATGAAGCGCAGGACGTTGCACAGGAAGCTTTTATCAAGGCGTACCGTGCACTTGGTAACTTTCGCGGTGATAGTGCGTTTTACACGTGGCTATACCGAATCGCCATCAACACGGCGAAGAACTATCTGGTGTCTCGCGGACGCCGCCCACCGGATAGCGATGTAAGTTCAGAAGATGCGGAATTTTACGATGGTGATCACGGCCTCAAGGATCTCGAGTCGCCGGAGCGTGCATTGCTGCGCGACGAGATCGAAGGCACCGTTCATCGCACAATTCAGCAACTGCCAGAAGATTTGCGTACGGCGTTAACTTTACGTGAATTCGATGGTCTGAGTTACGAAGACATTGCGAGCGTCATGCAGTGTCCGGTGGGGACTGTAAGGTCACGGATTTTCCGGGCCCGGGAAGCCATCGATAAAGCCTTGCAACCGTTGTTGCAAGAGAACTAGAGACAGCGGCGACAGCCAAGAGAGGAACCGCCATGAGTCGTGATGCCCTGCAGGAATCGCTGTCCGCAGTGATGGATAACGAAGCGGATGAACTGGAACTTCGTCGAGTGCTCAACGCATTTGATGACGCCGAAACCCGTGATACCTGGTCTCGTTACCAAGTCGCTCGGGCGGTGATGCACAAGGATCTTCTAATCCCTCGTCTGGATATTGCTGCGGCCGTTTCTGCTGCACTGGCTGATGAAGCCGTTCCGGCAAAGGCTGCTCGTGGTCCATGGCGTAGCCTGGGTCGCCTGGCGGTTGCTGCCTCGGTGACTGTCGCCGTGCTGGCGGGTGTTCGCCTGTACAACCAGGACGAGATCGCCGGTGCCGAACTGGCTCAGCAGACCCAGCAGCCTGTAATGGCGGGTCCGCAGGTCAAAGGCCCAGCCGTATTGGCCGGCTACAAGGAAAGCGCTGACACCACCGGCCCGATGGCCAACGGTGTACTGCAAGGGCAATCCGGTTGGCAAGACCAGCGTCTTCCAGGCTACCTGCGCCAACACGCACAGGAATCGGCTCTGAAGGGCACTGAAAGCGCTCTGCCTTATGCTCGTGCAGCAAGCCTGGAAAACCGCTAATCCGTAAGGAGCTCTATGCGAGCCATACCGCTCCTTACGCTTTTGCTCAGTGGTTGGTTTGCACTCCCCGCCCACGCCGATGAAGCCCAAGACTGGCTGACTCGACTTGGGCGTGCAGAGCAACAGCAAAGCTTTCAAGGTACGTTCGTCTACGAACGCAACGGCAGTTTTTCTACCCATGACATCTGGCATCGTGTCCAGGACGGTCAGGTCCGTGAGCGGCTCTTGCAGCTCGATGGTTCTGCTCAGGAGGTCGTGCGGTTGGATGGCCGGACGCAATGCGTCAGCGGCACTCTTGTCGCAGGCCTTGGCAATTCGCGTGATGCACCATCACGTGCGCTTGATCCGCAAAAACTCAATCAATTCTACGAACTGGCCGTCATTGGCAAGTCCCGCGTGGCCGGTCGAAATGCGGTCATTGTCTCGATCACGCCGCGTGACCAGTACCGTTATGGCTTTGAACTGCACCTGGATCGGGAAACCGCGCTGCCGCTCAAGTCCCTGTTGCTGAATGATCAAGGGCAACTGCTGGAGCGCTTCCAGTTCACGCGATTGAATACTTCCGTCGTGCCTGATGACCGGGAACTGCAACCCAGCAACGACTGCACACCTATCGCCGTCGCTAATAGCAAAGCGCCCGAGGTGCAATCTACCGAGACTTGGCATATGGAATGGTTGCCACCGGGTTTTCAATTGACCAACACCAGTGCACGCAAAGATACCCAGACCAAGGCGACCGTCGACAGCCTGATGTATGAAGACGGGCTGGCGCGGTTCTCGGTATTCCTGGAGCCGATCAGCGATGCAAGCGTTACGGAGACCCGCACTCAGCTGGGCCCTACAGTCGCGGTATCGCGTCGGCTGAATACGGTGGACGGTGAGATGATGGTAACGGTGGTGGGTGAAATACCCATCGGTACCGCAGAGCGGATCGCCCTGTCGGTGCGCGGTGAAAAAAAGCCAGCCGCCCAACCGTGAGTCGTTAATCCTATGTTCATCCTGACGTTTCACTGTATTCCCATGCCAGGTTGGCTGCCGAGAGCATGAAATGTCTGGATCAGCATTTTCACTTGCAAAAATCCCCCATGTTTTTTATAGGTCAGGGCTTGTCGGCTCTGGCCTTGTTTTGTTCGCGGAACAAAGATGTCGGTCGCGGTTTCCGGCGTTTCTTGAACCCTGTCGCTCAACCCTGCTCGTCGTAACGGGAGCTGTATGTCGATACCACGTTTGAAGTCTTACCTATCCATAGTCGCCACGGTGTTGGTGCTGGGTCAGGCCCTGCCTGCGCAAGCAGTCGAGCTGCCTGACTTCACCCAATTGGTCGAGCAAGCCTCACCTGCCGTGGTGAACATCAGTACCACGCAGAAACTGCCGGATCGCAAAGTCTCCAACCAGCAGATGCCGGACCTGGAAGGCCTGCCGCCGATGCTGCGCGAGTTCTTCGAGCGCGGCATGCCGCAACAGCGCGCACCCCGTGGTGGCGGTGGTCAGCGCGAGGCCCAGTCCCTGGGCTCGGGTTTCATTATTTCGCCGGACGGCTACATCCTTACCAACAACCACGTGATTGCCGACGCTGACGAGATTCTCGTGCGCCTGGCCGATCGCAGTGAGCTGAAAGCCAAGCTCGTCGGTACCGACCCACGTTCCGACGTGGCCTTGCTGAAGATCGACGGCAAGGACCTGCCTGTGCTCAAGCTGGGCAAATCCCAGGACCTGAAAGCCGGCCAGTGGGTGGTCGCCATCGGTTCGCCGTTTGGTTTTGACCATACCGTGACCCAAGGCATCGTCAGCGCCATCGGCCGCAGCCTGCCGAACGAAAACTACGTACCGTTCATCCAGACCGACGTGCCGATCAACCCGGGTAACTCTGGTGGTCCGCTGTTCAACCTGGCGGGCGAAGTGGTCGGCATCAACTCGCAGATCTACACCCGTTCCGGTGGCTTCATGGGGGTGTCGTTCGCGATCCCGATCGACGTGGCCATGGACGTTTCCAACCAACTGAAAAGCGGTGGCAAGGTCAGCCGCGGTTGGTTGGGCGTAGTGATCCAGGAAGTGAATAAAGACCTGGCTGAGTCCTTCGGCCTCGACAAGCCGGCCGGCGCACTGGTTGCACAGATCCAGGACGACGGCCCTGCTGCCAAAGGCGGCCTGCAAGTTGGCGACGTGATCCTGAGCATGAACGGCCAGCCAATCGTCATGTCGGCCGACCTGCCGCACCTCGTAGGTGCGCTCAAGGCGGGCAGCAAAGCCAAGCTGGAAGTGATCCGCGAAGGCAAGCGCCAGACTGTTGAGCTGACCGTGGGCGCAATCCCTGAAGAAGGCGCCACCCTGGATGCTCTGGGCAATACCAAGCCGGGCGCCGAGCGCAGCAGCAACCGCCTGGGCATCGCCGTGGCCGAGCTGACCGCTGAGCAGAAAAAGAGCTTTGACCTCAAGAGCGGTGTTGTGATCAAGGAAGTGCAGGATGGCCCGGCGTCTCTGATCGGCCTACAGCCGGGTGACGTCATCACCCACCTGAACAACCAGGCGATCGAGACCACCAAGCAGTTCACCGACATCGCCAAGGCGTTGCCGAAGAACCGCTCGGTGTCGATGCGTGTGTTGCGTCAGGGCCGCGCCAGCTTCATTACCTTCAAACTGGCTGAGTAAGTCGGTAATAACAAAAAGCCCCGCCTTCGTTTAACGAAGGCGGGGCTTTTTTGTGCCTGATCGGTTTAGCTCATCATCCCTTTGACCAGGCGTTCCTGTTCGATCAACTCACGCTGGCGTGCATCGATGCGCGACGACAGCGGGAAGTTGCTGCCGGCGCGACGCTTGGCAAAATCCAATTGCTGGATGGCCTGCTGGAAATCACCCACCAGCGCAAAGTACTCGGCGCGGGCCTGATGCAAACCGATGATGTTGCCCGACAAACCGCGTGTCTCAGCGACCTGGTACCACACGTCCGGGTCATCCGGGCGAGACTTGAGCAAACCGTCCAGTGCCTTTTCTGCATCCGCCGTGCGGTTCTGCTTGAGCAGCAGGTCCACGCGCACCTGATTCAACGGATAGTTACCTGGGTACTGGGTGAGCATCCGATCCGTGCGTTGCTGGGCATCCGGCAGGCGGCTGTTGTCGATGTCCAGCTGGATCTGCGCCAGGTTGTAGGTGATGTCGTTGGGCGCCTTGGCCAGCAGCGGCGCGAGGTTTTCCCGAGCCTGCTTGAATTGGGAGCCTTTGATCTGGGCGATAGCCAAGCCGTAGCGCGCCACATCGTTCTTCGGGTTTTCGTCCAGCTGCGCCTGGAAGCGCTTGGCGGCGAGGCCAGGGGTGTCTTCGTATTGCAATTGCACCCGCGCGCGGATGAGCTGATAACGCAGGCTGTCTTCCTTGCCGCCAGGCTTGGATTGCTCGGCGCGGTTGCGGGTGTCGGCGATCCGCGATTCGGTGACCGGGTGCGTCAACAGGAACTCCGGCGGTTTGGCGTCGAAGCGGTACTGGCGCATCAGGCGTTCGAACATGGTCGGCATGGAGCGCGGGTCATATCCGGCTTTTTCCAGGTTGAGGATGCCGATACGGTCTGCCTCTTGTTCGTTCTGGCGAGAGAACCGACGTTGTTCCTGGATCGCCGCGGCCTGGGTGCCGGCAATCGCGGCAATACCTGCATCGCCTGCACCCGCCGCAGCAGCAATGATGCCGCCGAGCAGGGCGGCCATCATCGGAATCTGCATGCGCTGTTGCGCTTCAACGCCACGGGCGAAGTGGCGTTGGGACAAATGCGCCAGTTCGTGAGCCAGTACCGAGGCATATTCCCCTTCGGTCTGGGCGTTGAGGAACAGGCCGCCGTTGACCCCGACGATGCCACCCGGTGCGGCAAAAGCGTTCAGTTGCGGGCTGTTGATCAGGATGAATTCCAGCCGCCGGTCATTGACCTGGCTGGTCTCCACCAGCTTGTACACGCTGGTTTCGACGTAGTCCTTGAGCTGCGGGTCGTTGAGTTGCGAGACCTGGCCCCGCAGGTAGGCCAGCCACGCGCGGCCCAGTTGGTATTCCTGTTGTGGCGAGACAATGGCAGAACTGGCGTCGCCAAGTGACGGCAGGTCGTCGGCGAAGCCTGGGGAGGCCAGCAGGCAAGCCAGCGTCAGCAGGGTGGGGCGCAAAAAAGTCATGCACAGAGCCTTTCGACAAAGAGCTTACTGTAGCCGGACACTGAGCTTCGGACCAGATATTCTAAGCACTCTCAACGCTTGCCCGGAGTAAACCATGACCAACGCTGTAGCCTTTGATGCCGAACTCGATGCCAGCGGCCTCAATTGCCCGCTGCCTTTGCTCAAGGCCAAGCTGGAACTCAACCGTCTGAGCAGTGGCGCCGTGCTCAAGGTGATCGCTACGGACGCCGGCTCCCAGCGTGATTTCCGTACGTTTGCCAAGCTGGCCGGCCACACGCTGTTGCATGAAGAAGACGCCGCCGGTGTGTACCGTTACTGGTTGCGCAAGGCCTGAATCGTTTGCCCTATCACCCGAGGTTGATTGATGTTCAAAGTGTTACGAGACTGGATCCAGCGCTACTTCTCCGATGAGGAGGCGGTGGTGCTGGCGGTCCTGCTGTTTCTGGCCTTTACGGCCGTACTCACCTTGGGCGGCATGCTGGCGCCGGTATTGGCGGGGATGGTGCTGGCTTACCTGATGCAGGGCCTGGTCACTACGCTGGAGCGCCTGCACCTGCCAGGTGGGGCGGCGGTAGGGCTGGTGTTTGCCTTGTTCATGAGCTTGTTGGTGCTGTTTATCGTGGTGGTATTGCCGTTGCTATGGCATCAGTTGATCACCCTGTTCAATGAACTGCCCGGCATGCTCGCCAAGTGGCAGTCGCTGTTGCTGTTGTTGCCGGAGCGCTACCCGCATTTGGTGTCGGACGAACAGGTGCTGCAAGCCATCGAAGTGGCGCGCGGCGAGATCGGAAAGTTCGGGCAATGGGCGCTGACCTTTTCCCTGTCCAGCCTGCCGCTGCTGGTCAACATCATGATCTACCTGGTGCTGGTGCCGATCCTGGTGTTCTTCTTCCTCAAGGACCGCGCCATGATCGGTCGCTGGGTGCGAGGCTACCTGCCGCGCGAGCGCGCGCTGATCACCCGGGTGGCGGAGGAAATGAACCGGCAGATCGCCAACTACATTCGCGGCAAGGTCATCGAGATCATTATCTGCGGGGGCGTGACTTACATCGCCTTCATCGCCCTGGACCTGAACTACGCAGCCTTGTTGGCCTTGCTGGTGGGGGTTTCGGTGGTGGTGCCCTACGTTGGCGCCGTGGTGGTGACGGTGCCAGTGACCTTGATCGCCTTGTTCCAGTGGGGCTGGAGCGACCAGTTCATCTACCTGATGGCGGTTTACGGGATCATCCAGACCCTGGATGGCAATGTGCTGGTGCCGCTGTTGTTCTCAGAGGCAGTCAACCTGCACCCGGTGGCGATCATCTGCGCGGTGCTGTTGTTCGGTGGGTTATGGGGATTCTGGGGCGTGTTTTTTGCGATCCCGCTGGCAACGCTGTTCAAGGCGGTGCTGGACGCGTGGCCGCGGCAGGAGCCTGTCGTGGCGCCGCTTCTGTAGTGAGCGGGACAAGCCCGCTCATACAACAGTCTGCTGCGTCTCAGGCTTTGTTCAAGGCCTGCGCCGCCGCCAGCACGGCATCCACATGCCCCGGCACCTTCACACCACGCCATTCCTGGCGCAGCACGCCATCCTTGTCGATCAGGAAGGTGCTGCGATCCACGCCGAGGTATTCCTTGCCGTACAGCTTCTTCAACTTGATCACATCAAACAGCTGGCAAACCGCTTCATCCTTGTCACTGATCAGCTCGAAGGGAAACTCCTGCTTGCCCTTGAAGTTCTCGTGGGACTTCACGCTGTCACGCGACACACCAAACACCTCGGTGTTGGCCGCCTTGAACGCTGCGTACTGATCACGAAAGCCCTGGCCTTCGGTGGTGCAGCCCGGCGTGCTGTCCTTCGGGTAGAAGTAGATCACCACTTGCCTGCCCTTGAGGGCGGCGAGGCTGAAGGTCTGACCACTGGTGGCCTGGGCTTCGAAATCGGCTACGGGTTTGTCGATGACTACCGCCATGAAAACTTCCTTACATTGGGTTCTGTGGGCGCCATGGCTCGATCAAGGCATCGAGGTTCAAGGCATCGGCGAAATCCAGGAACTGGTCGCGCAACCAGCTGATCTGCACGCCGGCCGGCAGGGTCACGGTAAACGTGGCGTTCAGCATGGTGCCGCCGGTTTGCGGGGCCTGGTAGGTGTCGCAGGTCAGGTTTTCCAGCTCAACGTTGTGGTCGATGAAGAACTGGCACAGCTCATTGACGATGTCCGAGCGGTAGGCGGAGCTGACGTAAGCCACATACGGCAGGGCCTGGGGACGATTCTCCAGGGCTGCGCTGCGCACCACGTTGACGGTGAAGTCATGCTTCTTGGCCAGGCCTGGCAGGCCGGTCTCCAGGCGCGCCAGGGCATCCCAGGTGCCGGAGATCTGCAGGACCAGCGCGCTGCACTCGCCGTGGCGGGTCAGGCGGGAGGTCACGACGGCGCAGCGGTTTTCATGGCTGGCGCGGCACAGGACGTTGGTCAGCTCCATGGGGTTGGCGCCGAGGGCACTGATAACAAGGAATTGTTCGCGAACTGTGGGGGTGGACATGCAGCCTTCCTAAAACGATGAGCGGTCGATACCGTGTGGGCTGTATCGATCAAAGGATGAAGGGTAGCGAAAACCGTCGCCAAGGGATAGGAGGTGGCGTTTTCATTGCGTGATCGGTCCGATTTCATCGTGCTTCAGGGCATGCTTTCGCCCAATGATGGCATTGCCCGTCGTTTAGTTGCGCCAGAACGCATCCTCAGGCGGTACTTCGCTTGTGCAAGCATCTTGGCGCCAGTACCATTACGGCTCTCTTTTTCCGGCAGGAGCGGTTGCATGATTGCGGGCAGTATGGTGGCACTGGTCACACCCATGGATGCACAAGGTCATCTCGACTGGGACAGCCTGGGCAAACTGGTGGACTTCCACCTGCAAGAAGGCACCAATGCCATCGTGGCGGTCGGCACCACCGGTGAATCGGCCACCCTCGACGTGGAAGAACATATCCAGGTCATCGAATTCGTGGTCAAGCGTGTTGCCGGCCGTATTGCCGTGATCGCCGGTACGGGCGCCAACTCGACGCGTGAAGCCATCGAGCTGACCAAAAACGCCAAGAAGGCCGGCGCCGACGCCTGCCTGCTGGTGACCCCGTACTACAACAAGCCGACCCAGGAAGGCCTGTACCAGCATTTCCGCACCATTGCCGAAGCGGTCGACATCCCGCAGATCCTCTATAACGTACCGGGTCGTACCGCGTGCGACATGAAGGCCGAGACCGTGATCCGCCTGTCCACCGTGCCGAACATCATCGGTATCAAGGAAGCCACCGGTGACCTGCAGCGCGCCAAGGACATCCTGGCCGGCGTGAGCAGCGATTTCCTGGTGTATTCCGGTGACGACGCCACCGCTGTCGAGCTGATCCTGCTGGGCGGCAAGGGCAACATCTCCGTGACCGCCAACGTGGCCCCCCGTGCCATGAGCGAAATGTGTGCCGCCGCCATTGCAGGCGACGCCGTGACCGCCCGCGCGATCCACGAGAAGCTGATGCCGCTCAACAAGACACTGTTTATCGAATCCAACCCTATTCCCGTGAAATGGGCACTGACTGAAATGGGCATGATGCCGGACGGTATCCGTCTGCCGCTCACCCGTCTCAGCGAAGCCTGTCACGAACCGCTGCGACAGGCCCTGCGCCAGTCCGGCGTCCTGGTTTAATTGAGGAAGCACTACGCATGAAGCGATTGGCCGGACTTTCCGCACTTGCCTTGATTATCTCCAGCACCAGTGGCTGCGGTTGGATCTGGGGCCCGGAAGGCTACTTCCGTGACCGCGGCAGCGATTACCTGGAAGCACAACCCACCAAACCGATGGAATTGCCGCCGGGCGTCAACGTCGCCAAGCGCCTTGACCCGTTGCTGCCGATCCCGCGCAACGTCGCCGACGACACCACCAAGGGTGAGTACGTGGTGCCGCGTCCACAGCCGATCTCGGCGGTGGCGGATGCCAGCGACTACAGTCTGCAGAAGAGCGGCGACTCGCGCTGGATCGTTGCACAACGCCCACCTGCCGAAGTCTGGCCGGTGGCCGTGCAGTTCTTCCAGGACAACGGTTTCCGCCTGGACGAGCAGCGCCCGCAGACCGGTGAGTTCACCACCGCATGGCAGCAGGGCAGCGAGCTGTCCGCCACCATGGCCAAGCGCTTGCAGGCCGGTGGCGTAGCCGCTGACAGCGAAGCCCGCGTGCGTGTGCGCATCGAACCAGGCGTACAGCGCAATACCAGTGAAGTCTACGTGGTCAGCGCCGAGCGCCCGGCCGGCAGCACCGCCAACGTTGACTTCACCAACCGCTCGGTTAACACCGGCGTCGACTCGGCGCTGGTCGACGAGATGCTGGCCAGCATGAGCCGTATCTCCGAGAAGGGTGGTTCGGTTTCCCTGCTCGCTGCCCGTGATTACGACACCCCGAGCCGCGTCAGCCTCACCGAAGACGGCAGCGGCAACGTGGTGCTGAACCTGGGTGAAGACCTCGACCGTGCCTGGGCCAGTGTTGGCCGCGCGTTGGAGCAGGGCCCTTGGCGCGTTGAAGACATCAACCGCAGCCTGGGCCTGTACTACATCAACGTGGCGGAAAAGGCCGAGCGTAAAGACGACGAGCCTGGTTTCTTCGGCAAACTGTTCGGCAGCAAGCCGACCAAGGAAGAGATCGAGACCCGCGCCGAGCGTTACCAGGTTCGTTTGAGCAAGGTGGGCGACAGCGTGCAGGTCACCGTCGAGAAGAACATCAATACCGTTGCGCCAGCTGAAACAGCGCGCAAAGTGTTGGGCGTGA
The DNA here is from genome assembly GCF_024584605.1 of Pseudomonas extremorientalis. Taxonomy (NCBI): domain Bacteria; kingdom Pseudomonadati; phylum Pseudomonadota; class Gammaproteobacteria; order Pseudomonadales; family Pseudomonadaceae; genus Pseudomonas; species Pseudomonas extremorientalis. Next base: position 1,702,169 of record NZ_CP089519.1, read on the forward strand.
TTCAGGACAACCTGGGCTGATCCGATGCGTTTTGCCGTTCTCGGCAGCGGTAGCCAAGGGAACGGCACGCTGGTCGCACATGACGACACGTATGTGCTGGTGGATTGTGGTTTCTCGTTAAAAGAAACCGAGCGGCGCCTGCTGCGCCTGGGGGTTCACCCCGCGCAGCTGAGCGCGATTCTGGTAACCCACGAACATGCCGACCACGTGCATGGCGTGGGTTTGCTGTCTCGGCGCTACAATCTCCCGGTGTACCTCAGTCGCGGCACCTTGCGCGGGATGCGCAAACCCATTGAACCCGCAGGTTTCCTGGCCGGTGGCGAGCAGTTGCAAATCGGCGCCTTGAGCATCGATGTGATTGCCGTGGCGCATGATGCCCAGGAGCCGACGCAGTATGTCTTCAGTGACGGTGAGCGGCGCTTCGGCGTACTGACCGACCTGGGCTCCTACTGCGCCAAGGTGCTGGACGGCTACCGGAACCTCGATGCCTTGATGATCGAGTCCAACCATTGCCGAGACCTGCTGGCCCGTGGTCATTACCCCTACTTCCTCAAGCAGCGGGTGGGCGGCGAACTGGGACATTTGAACAACCACCAGGCGGCGTACCTGGTGTATGAGTTGGGCTGGCAAGACTTGCAACACCTGGTCCTGGCCCACCTGAGCAGCAAGAACAACCTGCCGCAGCTGGCCCGGCAATGTTTTGTCGACACCCTCGGGTGCGACCCGGACTGGCTGCAACTGGCCGATCAAGATTCAGGGCTCGACTGGCGACACATCGCCTAGCCCACCATTTAGCAAGCGGAGCCCATCATGGAAAAACGTGAAGAACTCTACCGCGGCAAAGCCAAGTCGGTGTACAAGACCGACGACGCCAACCGCCTGATCCTGCTGTTTCGCAACGACACCTCGGCGTTCGACGGCAAACGCATCGAACAACTTGATCGCAAAGGCATGGTGAACAACAAGTTCAACGCCTTCATCATGCAGAAGCTCGAAGCGGCCGGCATCCCGACCCAATTCGACAAACTGCTGGGCGACAACGAGTGCCTGGTCAAGAAGCTCGACATGATCCCGGTTGAATGCGTCGTGCGTAACTACGCCGCCGGCAGCCTGGTCAAGCGCCTCGGCGTGGAAGAGGGCCTCAAGCTCAACCCGTACACCTTCGAACTGTTCCTGAAGGACGACGCCAAGGGTGACCCGTTCATCAACGAATCCCACGTCGTGGCATTCGGCTGGGGTACCGCTGAGCAACTGGCGCGCATGAAGGAGCTGTCCCTCAAGGTCAACGACGTGCTGAGCAAGCTGTTCGACGACGCCGGCCTGCTGCTGGTGGACTTCAAGCTCGAGTTCGGCGTGTTCCACGACGGCTCCATCGTCCTGGGCGACGAATTCAGTCCGGACGGCTGCCGCCTGTGGGACAAGGACACCAAGAAGAAGATGGACAAAGACCGCTTCCGCCAGGGCCTCGGTGACGTGATCGAAGCCTACGAAGAAGTCGCCAATCGTCTCGGCGTACCGCTTTAATCGACGCAAGCATCTGATAGCACGGAAAAAAATCGCTTCGGCGCTTTGCATCCACGAATCATGCTGTTATGATGCGCGCCGTTGGAGAGATGCCAGAGTGGCCGAATGGGACGGATTCGAAATCCGTTGTACCTTCACCGGTACCTAGGGTTCGAATCCCTATCTCTCCGCCATTACATAGAAAAAGCCCCGTAGCCGAATAAGCTACGGGGTTTTTTCGTTTTGGAATGTAATCGTTCCTTCTCTGTGGCCAGCAAGCCTTCAAGCTTGACCCTACTTCTTACCCTTGGGCTTTGACGGCGGCTTTTTATCCGTCTCCTTCACCGTCTCCCTAGGCCTCTTCTTTGCCTCAGCCTCTGTCACGTACTCCCCTGTGACCGCGTCACGATATCTAGCTGGCATATAACCTCCTTGGCAGTCTGTCGCCACGGCAGCGACTTTTTCAGGCTAGCCCAGGGGCCTGGGGGCACAAGATTCATTGTGCGAATTCTCATTACCAGGCTTTTCCATCGCTGTGACGGGCGTTGCGACACTTTGAAAATAAAAAAGCCTGCTGGGCTTAAGGCTCAGCAGGCTTTTTGGGTGGGCACTCTTCGCTCAGGCGGGTTGGGCCGCCAGGCTATTGCTTACATTCCGCCCCAGCACCAGCACAGTCATAAAACCGACGCCGACCAGGGCCGTGGCCAGGCTCAACAACACCGAGCTGCCCATCTGGTCGACGATCCGCCCGCCAAAGAACGAACCCAGGGCAATGATCACTTGAAACAAGGCGACGAACAGCGGCATGCCGCGTTCGACATCCTTGGGCGCGACCACGAACATCCAGATACTTGCACAGGCCGGGAAGGCGCCGAAGGCAAAGCCCCACAGGCCGATCAGCATCGCTGCGCCGGTCATGCCGGTGGCGAAGTAAGGGAAAAGGGCGGTGCTGGTGCCGATCATCAGTGCAACCAGCATCAAGGTGTGGCGTACGCTGCGGTTGGCAGCAAAACCGGCAAAAATATTACCGAATACCCCAGCCACGCCAAAGAGCAGCAACAGTGAACCAATCGTTGGGCCGTCGAAACCGGAGCTGTATTTAAAGAACGGTGCGACATAGGTGTACGCAGCAAAGTGCGCCAGGCCGATCAGCAATACCGCGATCAACCCGACCCGAGCCCGTGGGTTGATGAACAAGGCGGGCAGGTCACGAACGAGAATGGCTTTCTCCGGGTCCAGCCGGGGCAGCAGGAGGACCTGCGCCAACAGCACCGGTATGCCCACCAGCGCGGTGACCAGGAACGTCATGCGCCAGCCCATCAGGCCACTGAGCCAAGTGCCGACGGGCACGCCCAGTACGGTGGCCAGGGTCACGCCCATCATGATGATCGAGGTCGCCTTGGCGACGTCCACACCCTTGGGTGCCAGGCGGCCGCTGAGGGCGATGGCCGTCGCCCAGAAACCGCCGATACTGATGCCCAGCAAGACGCGGCCGAACAGCAGCAGGCTGAAGTCACTGGCGAACGCCACGACCATGTTGGCGATGATCATGATCAGCGTCAGGCCGATCAGCAGGTAGCGGCGGTCCATGGCGCCAATGATCACCGACAGCAATGGGGCGGCGAGGGCGGCCATGATGCCGGGCAGGGTCACCATCAGGCCGGCGTGGCCGGCACTGATGCCGAGGTCGGCAGCGACGTCGTTGAGCACGCCCACCGGGAGAAACTCACTGGTGACCAGGGCGAAGGCACCGACGGCGACCGAGAGAATCGCCAGCCACTGCTGTTTGACGCTCTGTTGATTATGTTCGGGGAGGCCGCTGGGGGCCTGGCTGGCACTTGGCATGGTGTTGGGTTCCAGGGTGAACGACGCCTGCAGTCAGGCGAGGGGGAGGGGATCTGGAGGCGATTATAGGAATCAGTGTTGAAAATCGGGCAGGCGCTCGTTTCGATAGTAATCATCAGTGCTATCGATGCGACGCTCTGGCGCGCACTGCATGACGAGGCAGCAGTCCGTGCGCAGGTGGGGCGTTGGTCGTACGGGGGAGGAAAGAGTGAAAGGCGTGCCGCGAACGCGGTTCATGGCACGCCGTAGGCTGCACTAATGCGTACTGGGTTCTTCCTCAACGCGAATGTTGAATGCCTCCAGCACACCGTCGCTTCTTCTTCTCAGCTCGTAGGTCACGGTTTGCCCTTCGTGTTCCAACACCCGATCCCTGCCGCCTTCCGCCAGCAGACAGGTCCCCGCCCTGTAGGTGTCCCGGTCTATCGGCGCCTAGCCCTACTCCCCTACGCCCTGCCTGATCTTTTCCAGCAGCTCATCGATATGAAAGGGCTTGGTGATCAGGTGCATGCGTTCGCCCAGGAAGTTCTGGCGGTTGGCCGCATTCTCGGCGTAGCCGGTCATGAACAGGATCGGCAGGTTGGGGTTCAGGGCTCGCGCGTGGTCGGCCAGCTCCCGGCCAGTCATGTACGGCAAGCCGACATCCGTCAGCAGCAGGTCGATGCCCGCATTGGCTTTCAGGATGACGATGGCTTCGTCACCATCGGCCGCCAGGCTGCAGCGGTAGCCGGCATCCGTCAGTACCTCGGCGACAAAACTGCGGACCGAGGGCATGTCTTCAACAATCAGTATGTGTTCGCCCATGCTGTTGCCCGGCACCGCCACGGTTTTGGTGGCAAAGGTGGCGGGGCCGTCGGCGGCGGGGAGCATGAGGGTCACCTCGGTGCCCTGGCGGGTCACGCTGCGGATCTGCGCATCACCGCCGGACTGGCGGGCAAAGCCATAGATGGTCGACAGACCCAGGCCGGTGCCCTGGCCGACGGGTTTGGTGGTGAAGAAGGGGTCGAACACCTTGTCGATCACGCTGTGCTCGATGCCCACACCGTTGTCCCGTACCGACAGTGCAACGTACGGGCCATCTTCCAGCTTGAGGTTGCCGTTGGAGTACGACGGGTAAGTCGTCACCCAGATAATCCCGCCTTGGGGCAGTGCATCCCGCGCGTTGATCACCAGGTTCAGTACCGCACTTTCCAGTTGGATCGGGTCCACCATCGCCACGGCGGGGTTGGTGGTCAGCTCCAGTTTCAGGGCAATGTGTTCGCCGATGGTGCGCACCAGCAACTCTTCCAGGGAGCGGATATGCGCGTTGATATCGGTCGGCCGGGTGTCCAGCGGCTGCTGGCGGGCGAAGGCGAGCAGACGGTTGGTCAGGCCGGCGGCGCTCAGGGCTGAACTGAGCGCCGCGTCGGCATAACCGAGTACCTTGTCGGTGCGCTGGCTTTCGATACGCTTCTTGATCAGTTCCAGGCTGGTGATGATGCCCGTCAGCAGGTTGTTGAAGTCGTGGGCGATACCGCCGGTGAGCTTGCCCAAGGCATCCATTTTCTGGGCCTGGAGCAGTTGCGCTTCCGTACGTGCCAACTGGGTGGCGGCGTTGGCCAGCTCGGCCTGTTGGTGGCGTTCACGATGGCGGTGTTCGGTTACGTCCTCGACAAACACCAGGCTCAGCTCGGCGCGGTCATAGGGCGAAATCTGCCATTCGGTTTCGCGCAGTTGCCCATCGACCTTCATCTGCAGCGTGCCCTTCCAGCGTTCACCCGCCGCGAGGCGCAGGCACAGCTCCTGGATGACGCTGTATTGATCGCTGGCGAAGCATTCGAGCAGGGCGTCCGGGTTGAGGTTGTCGTGGATCAGTTGGGCGAAGGCGTGGTTGCACTCGTGAACCTTCAACTGCGCGTCCATCACCGCAATCGGTGCGCTGATATTGAAGAAGATTTCCCGGAAGCGCGCCTCGCTTTCGCGCAGTGCGTATTCGGTGTCGCGTACCCGCAGCAAGGTGCGCAGGGTCGCCAGGAGCACCTCGGGGTCTACCGGGTGGATCAGGTAGGCATCGGCGCCTGCGTCCAGGCCGGTGATGATGTCGCCGGTCTCGATGGACGCCGCCGAAACGTGCACCACCGGCAGCAAGGCTGTGGCCGGGTTGGCACGCAAACCACGCACGATGTCGAAGCCGCTCATGTCCGGCAGGTTGACGTCCAGGATCAGTGCGTCGATCTTGCCCCTCGCGATCAGGTCGAGCCCTTCCTGGCCCGTGCCGGCTTCCAGTACCAGGTAATGATGGCGCTCCAGGCGTCGGCGCAGGGCATAGCGCGTGGCAGCGTTGTCGTCGACGATCAGCAGTTGTATGTCACGTTTCATCGACGGTCTCGCTGGCGATGGAAAAGGGAATGACCACAAAAAACAGCGAGCCCACACCGGGTGTGCTTTCCACGCCCACCCGGCCACCGAGCAGTTCGGCGAAACGCTTGCACAAGGACAGGCCCAGGCCGGTGCCGCGCAGGCGCTTTTGCAACGGCGAATCGATCTGGGAAAAGTCTTCGAACAGATTGCTGTGCAATTCACCCGGTATACCCAGGCCGGTGTCCTGCACCGCAAAGCGTATCTCGTGTTCATTCTCCATGCGCGCCGACACCCGCACTTCGCCCTGCGCGGTGAACTTCAGCGCGTTGGAGATAAAGTTGCGCAGGATCTGCGCCAGTTTCTTGTCATCGGTGTAGAGCTTGGGCAAGCCGGAGGGCTCTTCGAAGATCAGGTCCACCGAGGACGCATCGACAATCGGCCGGAACATGCCGCGCAACGCCGAGAACAGGTCGAACATATCGAACCAGGCCGGGGAAATGCTGATACGTCCGGCCTCGATCTTCGCCAGGTCCAACAGGTCATCGACCATCTCGCGCAGTTCGCGGGCCGAGTTGCGAATGAAGCCGACCTGGGTGTGCTGTTCCTCGCTCAACGGGCCATCCAGCTCATCGGCCAGCAGGCTGGTGATGCTCAGGATCGAGCCCAGCGGCGTGCGGAACTCATGGCTCATGTAGGACAGGAAGCGGCTCTTGAGGTCCGACGCCTGGCGCAGTTGGTCGGCCTGGGTGTCCAGTTCGGCATACAGCGCCAGCACGCCCTGGTTGGTTTCGTCCAGCTCGGAACGCAGGGCGTCCGCCTCCAGGCGAAGACGTTGGATTTCAGCGGCGAGCGCGGCAGGGGTGTCAGCCATCAATGGCCTCCAGGGCAATCACGAAGACCGTGACGTCATCCCGGCCGCGACAGAAGTCACGGTGCAGGACGGCGGCGATCAGGGCAGGGTGGCGGTGGACGAGCCCGGGGTAGTCCGACAGGTTCCAGCGTGACTGCAGGCCGTCGCTGTAGAGGATCAGCAACTGGCCGCCCACTTGAGCGTAGTCGAAGGCATGTGCCTTGCGAAACTGCACGCCGACGATCCCTGGATGGGAGGCCAGGCCACGGGATTTTTCCGGCCCGATCAGGCTGGCGCCAATATTGCCCACGCCGGTAAACCTCAGGTTATCGGCCTCGGCATCGTATTGGGCCACGGCGAGGGCGCCACCGCGGGTGCCGTTCATGGCAATGTGCAGGTCGTTCATCAGCACCGTCGAATCCAGGAAGGCATTCTGGGCGAATACCCCTTCACCTGCCCGGGCGGCTTGCTCGGCATATTCGCCATGGCCCAGTCCATCGGCCACCATCACACTGAAACCACCGGCTTCGATTGCCAGGTGCCAGGCATCGCCGCAATGCGGATCATCATGCAGTGAGTGCTGGCTGACCCCGTAGCGAATGTCCTTTGCCACTGAGCCGCGTGGATACAGCCTGGCCAGAATCGCCGTTCCGCGTGGATTGGCGTAGGCATCGAATACCTGGGCCAGGCGCGAAATCGCACCCAGACCAATGCCTTGGGTGCCCCCGGTAGAGTAACCGTCCACCAGGCAGCTGTTCAGGTCGAAGCCTTGGCCACGGTCGATGGCGACCAGTTCGAGGCCACCATTACCGGTGGTGCGCAGGTGCAGTTGGCCATGTTCGGCATGCTTGAGGACATTGCTGGCCAGTTCGGTGGCCACCAGGGCTACGCGCCCGGCATCGGTGTCGTCGAAGCCCAACTGCTCGGCGAGTTGCTGCGCCGTGCGGCGGGCGTGGCCGACCTGGCTGGTGTCTTCAATCAGCAGCACATGGGTCAAGGCACTGGGAATGTTCAGGCCCATCGGGTGATCGTCACGCGGGTGCCCTGGCCTGGCGCGGTCTCCAGTTCAAATTCATCCACCAGGCGCTTGGCCCCGGTGAGCCCCAGGCCCAGGCCGCTGCCGGAGGTCCAGCCGTCGGTCATTGCCAGTTTCAGGTCGGGAATGCCCGGGCCTTCATCGCGAAAGGTCAGGCGCAGGCCGGGGCGGTGGTCTTTTTCGACCACCGCCCAGTCCATGTAGCCACCCTTGCCATAGACCACTGTGTTGCGCGCCAACTCGCTGACCGCCGTGACCAGCTTGGTCAGGTCGATCAGGCGCATGCCGCAGTCCTGGGCCAGTTTGCGTACGAGTTGTCGAGCCAGCACGACGTCCTGTTCGATCAGCACCGGGTGGGTGCCATTGCTGGCTTGGGTCATGAGTGTTCTACCCGGTCGCGCAGCAGTTTCATGCCGCGCTCGACATTCAACGCCGTCGCCACGCCAGGCAGGGTCATGCCCAGTTCCACCAGCGTAATGGCTACGGCGGGCTGCATGCCTACCAAGACGGTCTGCGCGTCCATGATGCGCGACAGGCCGGAAATCGTGCCGATCATGCGTCCGATGAACGAGTCGACCATGTCCAGCGCCGAGATATCGATCAGCACACCGCGGGCGGAGGTACGGCTGATGCGTTCGGACAGGTCGTCCTGCAGGGTCAGCGCGAGTTGGTCGTGCATGTCCACCTGGATGGTCACGAGCAGGAACTCGCCCATCTGCAAAATAGGGATGCGTTCCATGCTTAAACGGCCTTGGTGACGGTGACGCCTAAGCGTTTGAGGGAGAGTGCCAGCGCATCGGCCAGGTTGGCCTTGGTGACCACGCCTTGCAGGTCGAGACCCAGGTGTACGATGGTCTGCGCGATTTGCGGGCGTACGCCACTGATGATGCAGTCGGCACCCATCAAGCGGATGGCCGTGACGGTTTTGAGCAGGTGCTGGGCGACCAGGGTGTCGACGGTCGGTACGCCGGTAATGTCGATGATCGCGATTTCCGCGCCGGTGTCGACGATGCGTTGCAGCAGCGACTCCATCACCACCTGGGTGCGTTGCGAATCCAGGGTGCCGATCATCGGCAGGGCCAGGACGCCTTCCCACAACTTCACCACCGGCGTGGACAGCTCCAGCAACTCTTCCTGTTGGCGCTTGATCACCGACTCGCGGGATTTCTGGAAGGTGCGGATGGTGTGCATGCCCAGGGCGTCGAGCAGCTCGGAGACTGTCAGCAGTTGTTCGGCCAATTGTGCCGGCTGGTCGGCATATTCACGCTGCAACAGCGTGAACAGCGGGCCCTTGAGGGCAAAAATGAAGCTGGCAGTCTGCTGGGAGTCCTGGCCGGCGAGGGCGCGGCTGTGGGAGAGCTTTTCCAGGAATTGGCGGGTTTGTGCCCAGTTTTCATGATCGATTTGCTGCGAACCGCCATTTTGCAGGGCTTCAGTCAGCAGAGCCAGGAACTCGGCGGTCTGTGTTTGCACGTCGTCAGGCTTGATATTGCGCGTGGCCCCCGAGGCTTCGAGACTGGCTTTCCATTGATCAAGGAGAGAGCTGCGATTAGCTTGCAGGGCCTGGATTGTGTTCGTTTGCAGAGTTGCCACGGTAACCTCCTTGAATGCCATTGATGCGGTGCGCGCAATCTATACTAAATTGAGCTGTTTGGAATTGTTTCAAGCGGATTCGTTCAGGGGTGCCGTCACATTAAAAAGTGCCCTGGGGGACTATAGTTTGGGCCTCCTGTTTGGCCAGTGACGCGGGTCATTTAACGGCCTGCCGGTCACCCACATATGGCGACGCTGCGACTCGCGTACGATAATGCCCGCCACTTCGACCACATTGGCCCTCCCGTGATCATCAACTTCGACCTCAATGACCTCCAGGCCTTCCGCGCCGTGGTAGACAAGGGCAGTTTCCGTGGCGCCGCCGAGGCCATCCGCATCTCGCAACCGGCCCTCAGCCGGCGCATCGAAAAGCTCGAAACCGCCCTTGATGTGAAGCTGTTCGAACGCACCACCCGGCGGGTCAGCCTGACCATGGTTGGCCGTACGTTTTTGCCACAAGTCGAACGCATGCTTGACGACCTCGACGTGGCGCTGATGGGCATCAGCAACGTCGCGTCCACGCGCATGGGCAATGTCACTGTCGCCTGCGTGCCGTCCACCGCGTACTACTTCATGCCCCACGTGATCTCTGAATTCCGCAAGCTGTACCCGAAGATCCGCTTGCGGGTGCTGGATACCAGTGCCGGCGAGGTGTGCAGTGCGGTGGAGAGTGGCGAAGCGGATTTCGGCTTGAGTTTCAGCGGCAGCCTGGCCGAGGAAGTGGAATTCGAACTGTTGTTGCAGGAGCGCTACGTGCTGGCCTGTCGCCGCGATCACCCGCTGGCCCAGCGCGACAGCGTGAGCTGGGCCGAAGCCTGCGAACATGATTACATCACCCTGGACAAGACCTCCGGCAATCGCCTCCTGCTTGACCAGGCCTTGCGCGGCATACGGGTGAAAAAGCCGAGTGTCTGCGAGACGCACCACGTGACTACCATGATCGGCCTGGTGGAGGCGGGATTGGGCGTGGCGATGGTGCCATCGATTGCGATGCCGGCCCTGGAGCACACGGTCCTGGTCAGCGTGCCCCTGGTGGAGCCGCAGGTGATGCGCAACGTGGGCTTGATAAAACGCCGCGGGCGGACATTGCCGCCAGCGGCGCTGGAGTTGGAGCGGTTATTGCGGGAGATGCCGTTTCGCTCAGCGTGACACCGAGTCCAGGCCGGTGGATTGCACCACCGGTTGCGCCTGGGGTGAGGCCAGGAATTGCAACAACGCCTTGGCCTGCTCCGGGTGTTGCGCGTTGACTGGAATGCCGGCGGCAAAGCGCGTCACCGATTGCACATCTTCCGGGATCTTGCCGACGAAGGTCACACCTGGCACCGGCAACAATTCCGCCACCTGTTGCAGGCCGACTTCGTAGTCACCCTTGGCCACCTGTTCGGCCACCGGCTGGCGTTCGATCATGGTGCCTTTGGCGGGCATGCCGAGCTTCTTGAACAACTCTTTCTCGACGTATACACCGCTGGCGCTGTCCGAATAGGCGACCGACTTGGCTTTGCTCAGGGTGGCTTTCAATTCGGCATCGGTGCCGATGGCCGGTTTGACGGCGCCGGCTTTTACCACCAGGCCGATGCGCGAGTCTGCCAGTTCCACGCGGGAGGCCGGGTCGACCTTGCCCTGCTTGATCAAATCATCCAGGGCGTAGCCGACCATGATCACCACGTCAGCGGGTTCGCCTCGGGCCAGGCGGTTGGGAATCGCTTCCGGTGCCTTGCCCATCGACGGGCCGAGGATAGTGTCGAGGGTATCGCCGCTTTGCTTGGCATATTGCGGGCCAAGCAGTTTATAGGCGGCAGTGAAGCCACCCGATGTCATTACCTTCAACTGCTCGGCCTGGGCCGACAATGCCAGTGCGCCCAGGGCCAGGGCCGTCAGGGTCTTGAGCAGAGCCTTCATTGTGCGGCCCCCTGCATCACTTGCCCACGGGCGTTGGCACGACGATACAGCGCGAGGGTCGAGCACAGCGCGCATGCTGCGGCGAACATCATCCAGTAGGCCGGCGAGGCCTTGTCTTCGGTGATGTGGATGAACCAGGTGGAGATCGCCGGGGTGAAACCGCCGAAGATCGCGGTGGCCAGGCTATAGGCCAGGGAGAAGCCCGCCACGCGCACTTCCACCGGCATGATTTCGGTGAGGGCCGGGATCATCGCGCCGTTGTACATGCCATAGAGGAAGGAGAACCACAGCAGGGTTTCCAGCATATGGGCGAAGCTTGGCGCGTTCACCACGTAGGACAGCGCTGGGTAAGCCGTGAGAACGGTCAGTACGGTCATCGCGATCAGCACAGGCTTGCGACCGAAACGATCGCTCAAGGTGCCGCCGATCGGCAGCCAGACAAAGTTCGAAACGGCTACCAGCAAGGTCACCAGCAGCGCATCGGACGTGCTCAATTGCAGCACGGTCTTGCCGAAAGTCGGCGCATACACGGTGATCAGGTAGAACGCGGTAGTGGTCATGGCCACCATCAGCATGCCGCCGATGACCACGGTCCAGTTTTTCACCAGGGTCGCCATCACTTCACGCATGGTCGGGCGATGTTTGCGGTTGGCGAACTCTTCGGTTTCCTGCAGGTTGCGGCGCAGGATGAAAATGAACGGGATGATCACACAGCCGAGGGCGAACGGAATGCGCCAGCCCCAATCGGCCACCACGGCCGGCTCCATCCACACGTTCAGGCCATAACCCAGTGCGGCGGCGACCACGATGGAGATCTGCTGGCTGCCGGATTGCCAGCTGGTGTAGAAGCCTTTGCGGCCTGGCGTGGCCATTTCGGACAGGTACACCGACACACCGCCCAGTTCCGCACCGGCCGAGAAGCCTTGCAGTAAACGACCGAGCAGCACCAGCAGCGGTGCCCACAAGCCAATGGTGTGATAACCGGGCACCAGCACGATCAGCAGGGTGCCGCTGGCCATGATCGACAAGGTCACGATCAGCCCTTTGCGGCGACCGACGTCATCGATATAGGCACCCAAGATGACCGCGCCCAAAGGACGCATCAGAAACCCTGCGCCGAATACGGCGAAGGTCATCATTAATGACGCAAACTCATTAGCGGCAGGGAAGAAGGCGGCAGCGATGTAGGTGGCGTAGAAACCGAACAGAAAAAAGTCGAACTGTTCGAGGAAGTTGCCCGAAGTAACGCGAAATACCGCCCCCACTTTCGAACGGGTAGAGTCGGGCCGGGTAGGGCTAGTCATGGTTTTATGTCTCCAGCGTTCTTTTTGAATGTGCTTGTTTCGCTTAAGACCTGGAATAGTGGCTGACACATTTAGAAATGTTAAGTGACAATTTTGGATAGATTGATGTTCATTGGCTATCAATCGGTAATGCAGTCGGAAATGCGTTCGCTGTCTATCCTGAAGATGTGACCAATTCTTACGGATAGAAGGTGGCAATGACGGATCAACAGAAACGGCGGGACGAGCCGGAACGTGAGCAGCCCCAGCGGCGGGAGGAAGAAAAACCGCAGACCTGGAAACATCCCGATGATGGCACCGAGCTTTCAGAGCGGGATCAGGAGCGTCCGCTAAAACCCTGATATCAGGTTAAATGCGCTGCAAATGTGGGAGTGGACAAGCCAACTCCCACATTTGTATGTGCAACTCCCAAAATCGGGAAACTATTTGACATATTTGATTTGTGATCACATATTGAGGCCATAAGAACGACAACACAGGTTTTGCCTCATGACAGATGGTCCGCTCCTCCTGCCCACCCTGCGCCAGGTGTCCCGCGATACCTTGCAAGACCAGGTCTACCGCCAGATCCGCGAAGCGCTGATGAGTGGCCGTTTCCAGCCTGGCCAGAAACTCACCATCCGCGGCCTTGCCGAAGCCCTCGGTTCCAGCCCGATGCCGGTGCGCGAAGCCCTGCAACGCCTCAGTGCCGAAAACGCCTTTGAAGTCACCGAGACCTCTCGTCTGCGCGTGCGCTTGATGACGGTCGAACGCCTGCGTGAAATTCGTGATGCACGGGTCGCCCTCGAAGGGCTGCTGGCGGAAAAAGCCGTGCTGCGCCTGCAAAAGGCCGACCTCGACGAAATCACCGACCTCTGCCAGCAAATGCAGCACGCCGCCGACGAAGTCGACGTGTCGCGCTACCTGTGGACCAACTTTGCGTTTCACCGGCGCATCTACGCCGTGGCCCAGGCCGAGTTGACCATGGCCGCCGTGGAAAACTTCTGGCTGCACATGGGCCCGTGTTTTGCGCTGGTCGCCCCGGATAAAGCTCACCTGCAACGCTCGATGGAGGCGCACACGCGCATTGTCGAAGCCCTGGCGGCCCGCGATGGCGCCGGTGCACGCGCAGCGGTGACCGATGACATCATGCAGGCCGCCGATTCCCTCGCGCGCCTGCTCGTCAAGAACGACCGTTCGCGGTCGTCTGCTTCAGGAGGTAAACGTGCATGAGTGTCTTACAGCGGCTGCAGCCCTATCCTGGGTTACGTGTGTTGATTTCCGGCGGGGCTGCCGGCATTGGTGAAGTGCTGGCGGCGGCGTATCTGGAAGCCGGTGCCCAGGTGCATGTGTGTGACGTCAGCGAGCCGGCCCTGGCCGCGTTTCGCGACAAGTACCCGGGCACCGTCGCCACCCGCGCCGACGTCAGCGATGCCGTGCAGATCGAGGCGGTATTCAAGGTGCAGCGCGAGCACTTCGGCGGTCTCGATGTGCTGGTCAACAACGCCGGGATCGCCGGGCCTACCGGCGGCATCGATGCGATCAGCGACGCCGAGTGGCAGGCCACCATCAACATCAATCTCACCGCGCAATACCGCTTTGCCCACCATGCGGTGCCGATGCTCAAGGCGTCGTCCCACGGCCACCTGCTGCATATCGCCTCGGTGGCGGGGCGCCTGGGCTACGCGTGGCGCACGCCGTACGCGGCGACCAAATGGGCGATTGTCGGCCTGATGAAATCCCTGGCCTCGGAGCTGGGCGAGAGCGATATCCGCGTCAACGCCTTGCTGCCCGGCATTGTCGAAGGCCCGCGCATGGACGGCGTGATCCGTGCCCGTGCCGAGCAGGTCGGCGTGCCCGAAGCCGAGATGCGCCAGGAATACCTCAACAAAATTTCCCTCAAACGCATGGTCACCGCCGAAGACGTGGCCGCCATGGCGTTGTTCCTCTGTTCGCCCGCCGCACGCAACGTGACCGGCCAGGCGATCAGCGTCGACGGTAACGTCGAGTACCTGTAAGCCACGCAAGAACACAGCGCGCTGCACCCAGGATTTTTTTCATAAGAATAAAAGTCGGAGAGTCGTCATGCCCAAAAATCGTCCTGTCATCATCACCTGCGCCGTTACCGGTGCGATTCATACGCCGTCGATGTCGCCGCATTTGCCGATCACTGCACAGGAAATCGCCGATGCCGCCATCGGTGCCGCCGAAGCCGGCGCCGCGATTGTCCACCTACATGCCCGCGATCCCAACGATGGCCGCCCAAGCCAGGACCCGGCGTTGTTCGCTGAATTCCTGCCGCAGATCAAGGCCGCCAGCGACGTGGTAATCAACATCACCACCGGCGGCGCGCCGACCATGGGCGTGGAAGAACGCCTGCAACCGGTGATGCAGTTCAAGCCGGAACTGGCCTCGCTGAACATGGGCTCGATGAACTTCGGCCTGTATGAAATGCTCAACCGCTTCACCGACTTCAAGCACGACTGGGAGCGGCCGTACCTGGAAGAAAGTGACGACCGGATCTTCCGCAACACCTTCCGTGACATCACCCATATCCTCAATTCCTGTGCCGAGAACCGCACGCGGTTCGAGATCGAGTGCTACGACATCGGCCACCTGTACACCGCCGCGCATTTCCTGGAACGCGGCCTGCTCAAGCCGCCGTTGTTTATCCAGTCAGTGTTCGGCTTGCGTGGTGGCATCGGCGGGCACCCCGAAGACCTGGCGCACATGCGGCGTACTGCCGACCGCTTGTTTGGCGACGACTATGTGTGGTCGATCCTCGGCGCCGGGCGTGGGCAGATTCCGCTGGCGACCATGGGCCTGTCCATGGGCAGCAATGCGCGTGTCGGTCTGGAGGATTCGCTGTGGGACGGCCCGGGCAAATTGGCCGCGTCCAACGCCGACCAGGTGCGACGTATCCGTACGGTGATCGAGGCGCTCGGCCATCGCGTCGCCACGCCGGATGAAGCGCGGGAAATCCTCGGGCTCAAGGGGCGCGATCAGGTCAATTTCTAACCCGACCAACTGCCGCGTCACGGCGCGGCCTGCATCCCGCACAACAACAATAAGGGGATCACACCATGCGTATCGAAGTGCTCGTCGACGTCAAGACCACCCTGGGCGAAGGCCCGGTGTGGGACGTCGAACAACAACGCCTGTATTGGATCGACAGCGCCGACGGCCGCATCCTGCGCTGCACCGACGACGGCCGCGAACTGCGTGCCTGGGAGGTCGGCCAGAAAATCGGCTCCATGGCCCTGCGCCATAACGGTGAGTCGGCGATTGTCGCCCTGCAAAACGGCGTACACACCCTCGACCTCAACAGCGGTGAGCTCAACCTGGTCATCGACCCGGAACCGCACCTGCCGGATAACCGCCTTAACGACGGCAAGGTCGACCGTCAGGGCCGCTTCATCTTCGGCTCCATGGACACCTTGGAGGACAACGCCAGCGCCAGGCTTTACCGCCTGGACGCCGACCTGAGCCTGCACAGCCTGGACGAAGGCATCATCGTGTCCAACGGCCCGTGCTGGAGCCCGTCCGGTGACACTTTCTATTTCTGCGACACCTGGTCCGGCGAGATCTGGGCCTACGACTATGACCTGGCCACCGGCAATGTGAGCAACCGCCGCACCTTCGCCAGGGTCGACACCTCGGGCGGCGGCGCTGCCGACGGCTGCACGGTGGATGCCGAGGGCTGCCTGTGGCAAGCCTTGGTCTATGCCGGAAACCTGGTGCGTTACACCCCCGACGGCCACGTCGACCGCATCATCCCGATGCCGGTGAAAAAGGTCACCAGCCTGACCTTTGGCGGGCCGAACCTGGACACCCTGTTTGTGACTTCCATGGCCAAGCCGCCGCTGCCGCGTTTTCCGGCGGACGGCCAGCAGCGCGGAGCGCTGTTCGCCATTACCGGGTTGGGCGTGCAAGGAATAGCCGAGCGACGGTTCGCCAGCTAGCGCGTGTGTGTGACAAGGCATATTCCTTCGCAACCTTGTGTCAGTGCGCGCCCTCGCGCGCCTGGAGAGGCCCATGGCAACTATCAAAAAAGCGTCGCTGCGCAGCATTCACCGGCATTCCTGGGTGTCGCTGCTGGTCTGTTGGATGATCTGGATTCTCAACGCCTACGACCGTGAGATCGTGTTGCGCCTGGGGCCGACCATCTCCAAGCACTTCGATTTATCCGCCGACCAATGGGGCACCGTGGCCACGGTGGTCATGCTGGCCCTGGCGTTGCTGGATATACCCGGCTCCATGTGGAGCGACCGCTACGGCGGCGGCTGGAAACGTGCACGTTTCCAGGTGCCGCTGGTGCTGGGCTACACGGCGATCTCGTTTCTGTCCGGCTTCAAGGCCCTGAGCGGCAACCTCGCCACCTTCATTGCCTTGCGCGTCGGGGTCAACCTCGGCGCCGGCTGGGGTGAGCCGGTGGGGGTGAGCAACACCGCCGAATGGTGGCCGGTGGAGCGACGCGGCTTCGCCCTGGGTGCGCACCATACGGGCTATCCGATTGGTGCGATGCTCAGCGGTATCGTCGCCAGTTTCGTCATCACCGTGTTTGGCGAGGACAACTGGCGCTACGTGTTCTTCTTCGCCTTCGTGGTGGCGTTGCCACTGATGATTTTCTGGGCGCGTTATTCCACCGCCGAACGCATCACCGCGTTGTACGTCGACATCGCCGCCAAGGGCATGACGCCACCGGACAACGCGCCGGCCAGTTCGGTGAAGGGCGAGGCCTGGCGCACTTTCGTCGCCACCTTGCGCAACCGCAATATCGCCCTCACGGCGGGCAATACGATGCTCACCCAAGTGGTGTACATGGGCGTCAACATCGTGTTGCCGGCCTACCTCTACAACATCGCCGGACTGTCACTGGCCGAGTCGGCGGGGATGAGCGTGGTGTTCACCCTCACCGGCATTCTCGGGCAACTGGTGTGGCCGTCGCTGTCGGACATCATCGGCCGACGCACCACCCTGATCATCTGCGGGGTGTGGATGGCGGCGAGTGTCGGCGCGTTCTACTTCGCCAACACCCTGACCCTGATCATCGTCGTGCAACTGTTGTTCGGCCTGGTGGCCAACGCGGTGTGGCCGATCTACTACGCGGTGGCCTGCGACTCGGCCGAGCCGTCGGCGACGTCCACCGCCAACGGCATCATCACCACCGCGATGTTTATCGGCGGCGGCGTGGCGCCGGTGCTGATGGGCAGCCTGATCGCCATGGGCGGCGGCTGGACCACGCTGCACGGCTACACCGTGTGTTTCTTCGTGATGGCCGGCTGTGCCCTCGGCGGCGCGCTGCTGCAACTGTTTTCCCATCGCCCCCAGGCGTTGGCCCTGCAACTCGACTCCTAGAACAACACCGATGCGCCCCCCAGCCCGCCTGGCGGGGCGCCAAGAGGAACTGCCGATGACTACCGCCACCGCCGCCCGCACCCCGCAGGCGTTGAACAAACTGATGTTCGTCAAACTGATGCCCTTGCTGATCATCGCCTACATCCTGAGCTTCCTGGACCGCACCAACATCGCCCTGGCCAAGCATCACCTGGACGTCGACCTGGGCATTTCCGCCGCCGCCTATGGCTTGGGCGCGGGGCTGTTTTTCCTGACGTATGCGCTGTCGGAAATCCCCAGCAACCTGATCATGCACAAGGTCGGCGCGCGATTCTGGATCGCGCGGATCATGGTGACCTGGGGCCTGATCTCGGCGGCCATGGCCTTTGTGCAGGGCGAAACCTCGTTCTACGTGTTGCGCCTGTTGCTGGGCATCGCCGAAGCGGGGCTGTTTCCTGGGGTCATGCTGTACCTGACCTACTGGTTCAACCGTGAGCAACGGGCGCGGGCCACCGGGTATTTCCTGCTCGGCGTGTGCTTTGCCAACATCATCGGTGGCCCGGTGGGTGCGGCCCTGATGCGCATGGACGGCCTGCTCGGCTGGCACGGCTGGCAGTGGATGTTCCTGCTCGAAGGCTTGCCAGCCGTGGCGTTTGCCTGGGTGGTATGGCGCAAACTGCCGGATCGCCCGAGCAAGGCGTCGTGGTTGTCGGCCGAGGAGGCGCGCGGTATCGAACAGCGCATTGCCCGGGAAACCGAAGAGGGCGCGGGCGAGGGCGGTCACTCGTTGAAAAACTGGCTGACCCCGCAAATCCTGCTGGCGATTTTCGTGTACTTCTGTCACCAGATCACCCTCTACACCGTGATCTTTTTCCTGCCGAGCATCATCAGCAAGTATGGCGAACTGAGCACCATGAACGTCGGCCTGCTGACTTCATTACCGTGGATCGCGGCGGCACTCGGTGCCTTGCTGATTCCGCGTTTCGCCACGACGCCCGGACGCTGCCGGCGGTTGCTGGTCACAGGGCTGCTGACCATGGCGCTGGGCCTGGGCATCGCGTCGATATCGGGGCCGGTGTTCAGCCTGCTCGGTTTTTGCCTGTCGGCGGTGATGTTCTTCGTGGTGCAGTCGATCATTTTTCTGTACCCGGCTTCCCGTCTCAAGGGCGTTGCGCTGGCCGGCGGGCTGGGATTTGTCAACGCCTGCGGGCTGTTGGGCGGTTTTGTCGGGCCGTCGGCGATGGGTGCGATCGAGATGAGCACCGGCAATGCAATGAACGGCTTGAAAGTCATTGCGCTGGTGCTGGTGGTGGCGGCCGTGGCGGCCCTGCGCTTGCGCATGGGGCACGAACCTGAGCGTGGTGCGCAGGCCAGCGAAGCGTCCTACACGTAGACGCCGGCTACGGGGCTTTCTAAACTGCGGCTTGTCTTGGGAAAAGGGCAGGCGCCGATGAATCGCAATGAACTACGCAAAGCCGACATCAACCTGATGGTGGTGTTCGAAGCGTTGATGCTGGAGCGCAACGTGACGCGGGTGGCGGAGAAGCTGTTTCTCGGCCAGCCGACCATCAGCTCGGCCCTCAACCGCTTGCGTACCTTGTTCAACGACCCGCTGTTCATCCGCGTCGGCCACCGCATGGAGCCCACCGCGCGGGCCGAGGAGATCATCCAGCACCTGTCGCCGGCCCTGGATTCGTTGTCATCGGCCTTGAGCCTGACCCACGATTTCGACCCGTCGATCAGCACCATGACCTTTCGCATCGGCCTCTCCGATGACGTGGAGTTCGGCCTGTTGCCGCCCTTGCTGCGCGCCTTGCGCCAGGAAGCGCCGCAAGTGGTATTCGTGGTGCAGCATGTGGACTACTGGCGCATTCCCGACCTGCTGGCCTCCGGCGATATCACCGTCGGCATCACCCAGACCCGTGGCCTGCCGGCGAATGCCAAGCGCAAGCTGCTGCGCCATATCCGTCCGCGTATCCTGCGCGCCGATGCGTCTGAAACGCCGCTGACCCTCGATGAATATTGCTCACGGCCCCACGTGCTGGTGTCCCACACCGCCAACGTGTCGGGGTTTGCCGATGAGTGGCTGGCGGAGATCGGACGCAAACGCCATGTGGTGCTGTCGGTGCCGCAATA
Organism: Pseudomonas extremorientalis; assembly: GCF_024584605.1. Taxonomy (NCBI): domain Bacteria; kingdom Pseudomonadati; phylum Pseudomonadota; class Gammaproteobacteria; order Pseudomonadales; family Pseudomonadaceae; genus Pseudomonas; species Pseudomonas extremorientalis. The sequence continues at coordinate 1,721,988 of NZ_CP089519.1, forward strand.
CAGCGCGCTGCCGGCCTTGCTCGCCGGCACTGACCTGATCGCCAGCCTGCCGGACTACACCGCCGAGGCCATGGCAGTGTCGGGCCACCTGTTCTGTGAGCCGTTCCCGTTCGAAACGCCAACCCTGGATTTGTCGATGGTGTGGCTCAGCCACGTGGACACCGACCCGGCTGAACGCTGGGTACGTTCGCGGCTCGAAGCGTTTATGAGCGACAGAGGGCTGGCCAGCAAAGCCTGATGCTTTTATCCGTGGTATATCTAGGAATCTTCCTACCAAAGACTCGGAGCCATCCATGCCACACCTGCACCTGGAATACACCGCCAACCTGACGGGCCTTGCTGTCGAGAAGACCCTGTTGCGGCTCAACAACGTGCTGATGGCGTCCGGGCAGTTCGGTTCCGAGTTCGACATCAAAAGTCGTGCGGTCAAGGTCGAGACGTTCCAGGTGGGCACCTCCCTCGACGCACGCGGGTTTATCGCGGTGAAGCTGTCGCTGCTCAGCGGGCGCCCACCCCAGGTCAAGAAGCAGCTGTCGGACAGCCTGCTGGCAGCCCTGCAGGACATGGGTGATTGGCCGGAGGGTATCCAGGTTCAACTCAGCGTCCAACTGGTCGACATGGATCGCGACTGTTACAGCAAAGTCGCCATCGGCTGAGGTTTACAACAAACCCTGATCCGCGCACACCTTCACCACCTGCTCACGAAACCAGGTATTGGCGCTGTCCTGTTCGCTGGTTTCGTTCCACTGCATCTCCAGGGTGAATCCCGGCAACCCATTGGGCACTTCGCAGTGGCCGAACGTCGTGGCGGGGGCCAGCAACTTTTGTACGCGACGCGGCAGGGTGACGATGAAGTCGGTGCCGGTGATCATCTTCAACGCTGCGCTGTAGCTGTTGGCGCGGGCGATCACCTGGCGCTTGTGGGCCTGGCGCGCCAGCCAGCCGTCGATCATGTTGGTGTCGGAGGTCCACGGCGTGGGGAACACGTGGCGCCGTTCGACGAAGGACTGCAGGCTGAACGCCGGTTCCCGTGGCGCCGAGCGCTTATCGAACACGCACACCAGGTCGTCTTCGAGCAGCATCTGGGTACGCAAGTCCTTGTGGGCGCGGTGGAAGTTGGGGCCGAAACAGATCACCAGGTCGAGGCGACCTTCGCGCAGGTCGTCGGCGGGGATGTCGGTTTCCAGCTTTTGCACGTTGACGATCACCGGCAGGTCGGCACGGTCGAAGTGCTTCAACAGGCGCGGCAGGATCAACTGTTCGAAGTATTCCGGCGCGCACACGTTGAAGGTCACGGCCTTCTGGGTCGGGTCGAAGGCCTGGCCACCGGCGTGGCACAGGTTGATGCTTTCGAGGATCTTCTGCACATGCCCGTACATGGTGGTGGCCTTGTACGTTGGGCGCATGCCCGCCCGGGTGTTGATGAACAACTCGTCTTCAAAGCTGGTGCGCAGCTTCTTCAGGCTGTAGCTCACGGTGGACTGGCTGACAAACAGCGTTTCGGACACCTCGGTAACACTGCTCTGGTCGTAGACGGCGATAAACACCATCAAGTCCTGCATATCGAGCTTTCTGAGCAAGTTACTGTTTAGCATCGGTTTCGTCCGTAAACCCTTTGTACCGAACTCAGTACAAGACAGCACAAAAGCTTAACGGAACGAACGTGCCATTAGAAAGCTCTGTAGGGCGTTTCTATGTTTGGCGTGAGACAAATACTGTTTGCAATACGACGTCAGCGGATATGTCGTGCGTAATGCCTGGGGTTGAAGCGCGTGACGATCAGCAGCATCACCCCGATCACCGCTGTCAGCGACCACCAGGCCCATTCGAAGCTGCCCAGTTGATCGCGGATCATCCCGGCGATCAGCGGCGACAGCCCGGCGATCAGGTAGCCGATACCCTGCACAAAGGCGGTGAGACCACCGGCGCGGCGCGGGTTGTCCAAATGGTCGAGGGACAGGATCAGGCTCATCGGGAACAGGCCGCCAATGCCCAGGCCCAGTAGGCACGGCCACAACAGGCTCAGGTGGTGCGGGCTGAGAATCAGGCCGCAGAAACCGAGGATGATCAGCACCAGCAGCACCGCCACCACACCGCGTTTATCCTGGCGGCGGTTAGCGATGGCGGGAGTGACCAGGCCGGACACCACTTCCATGGCCGTCAAGAAGCCCAGCAGCAGGCCGGCATTCTGCTCGCTCCAGCCTTGCTCCACGTAGTACGGCGCGAGCCACGCCAGTACGCAGGTGTAGGACGCGGTACCCAGGCCGAAAAACACCGCCAGCAACCAGGCCCGGCCATTGCCGAAAAACGACGCCTGTTGAGCTGTGCCGGCTTGCGGCAACGGTGGCAGTACCGAGCGTTGCGCGTACCAGAACACCAACGCCAGCACTGCCAACACCGCCCAGATTGACAGGCCGATGCGCCAACTGCCGGTCTGCACTTGCACGAACGGCGAGAACGACGCCGCCAGTGCTGCGCCGCCCATGATCGCGGTGACGTACACACCCATGAACAGCGCAACATTGTCACTGAACCGCGACTTGATCAGCGCCGGCATCAACGCCTGGATCATCGCGATCCCCACGCCGGCCGCGATGGCGCTGACGATCAACTCCAGCGCCGAATCGAGGAACAACCGCGACAGCGTGGCCACGCCGATCACCAGCAGGGACACCACGATGCTGCGGTGCTCGCCAAAGCGTTTGGCCAGGCCCATGCCGAAGAACATCGCCAAGCCCATGGCCATCACCGGCAACATGGTCAGCAACGCGGCGCTGCTGAAACTCAGCGACACATCGCCGCGAATCGATGACAACAACGGGCCGACCGCCGCCATCGACGGACGCAGGTTGAGGGCGACCAGCACGACGCTGGTCATCAGCCAGAGGGCGGTGGTGGGTTTTGCGTGAACGGTTTCCATGGGAGGCCCTTGAGTGATCAAGGGCGAATCAGGCCATGGGTGGGAGCAGGGGGCAAATGAGAAAGTCGCTAGGTCTATCTAAAAATTGCGCTGGTCAAAATGTGAGAGGTGGCAAGCCCCCTCCCACATTAGATAGACCGGATCACATGCTTGATCTCCTGGAAAGCCGCCAACCCCCACGGTCCCAGCTCGCGGCCGATGCTGCTCTGCTTGTAACCGCCCCACGCGGTCTGCGGGAAGATCACTTGCGGCGCGTTGATCCACACCAGCCCGGCCTGCAAGGCATTCGCCACACGCTCGGCGGTTTCGGCATGGCCGCTGACCACACTCGCCACCAGGCCGAAGTCGCTGTCGTTGGCCAGGGCGATGGCTTCTGCCTCAGAGGTAAAACGCCGGACACAGAGCACCGGGCCGAAGATCTCTGCGTTCCACAACGCACTGTCCAGCGGCACGTCGGTGAACACCGTGGGGCGAATGAAAAAGCCCTTGGGCAAGTCCGCCGGGCGTTCACCGCCGCACAGCAAACGGGCGCCGTCCGCGATTGCGCGCTGGATATGCCCCAGCACTCGCTGATACTGGGTACGGTTGATCAGCGCACCCATTTCCACGTCATCGGCAAACGGGTCCGCCACGCGAATCGCTTCGGCCCGCGCCTGCACACGCACCAGGAATTCATCGGCGAGCGTGTCAGCCACCAACACGCGACTGGTGGCTGAACACATCTGCCCGGCGTTGAAAAAACCGCCACCACAGGCCAGTTCCACCGCCAGGTCCAGGTCGGCATCCGCCATTACCAGCAGCGAAGACTTGCCGCCCAGTTCCAGGCTCACGCCCTTGATGGTTTCGGCCGCGCGCTGCATCACCTGCACGCCAACGGCGTTGCTGCCGGTAAAGGAAATCTTCGCTACTCGACGGTCCGCCGCCAACGGCGCGCCGACATCCAGGCCTGTGCCGCACACCAGGTTGAACACGCCAGCGGGCAAGCCTGCCTCGGCGATAATCCGCGCCAACTGCAACTCGGCCAACGGCGTGACTTCCGAGGGCTTGAGCACCACGCAGCAACCGGCCGCCAGGGCCGGGGCGAGTTTCCAGGCGGTGGTCACCATCGGGAAATTCCACGGCACGATCAGCCCCACCACGCCGCAGGGCTCACGACGCAGGCGTGCGCTGAAGTCATCGCCGGGCAACGCCACCGGCTGATCCTGAGCGGCGTCCATTTCTTCGGCCACGCTGGCGTAGTACTCGAACGTGGCGATCACATCGTCCACATCAATTGCGGCTTCAAACAGTGGCTTGCCGTTGTTGCTCGATTGCAGGTGCATCAGCTGTTCGCGCTGCTCGCTCACGCCCTGGGCGATCGTGCGCAGCAGGGCGGCGCGATCACGGCCGGTGCTGTTCGACCACTCGCTGAAGGCCGCGCTGGCGGCGTCGACCGCCTGGGTCACCGCCGTCGCATCGCCGACGCTGACCCGGGCCAATACCGCCTCGGTGGCCGGGTTGATCACCTCGAGTACGGCTCGGCCGGCTCGCCACGCGCCGTCGATGTAGATCCCGTTCGACACCGCGCTCATACCGCCACCTCTTTCATCCACAGGCCCTGGTGGATTTCGATCAGCGTCGGCCCTTGGCGATCAGCGGCGCTGCGCAGTGCCGTCCGCAGATGCGCGATGCCCTGGATGCTTTCAGCGGCACAGCCCAACGCCTTGGCTACGCCGATAAAGTCCGGCGTATAGATGTCCACACCCACCGGCTCGATGGCGCGGTTGACCATGTATTTCTTGATCTCTTCATAGCCCTGGTTATTCCACAGCAGCACGATGATCGGCGTGCGCGCCTCCACGGCGCTGGCCAGTTCCGGCAGGCTGAATTGCAGGCCGCCGTCACCGATCAGGCACACCACCGGTTGCCCGTCGCCACGCCCCAGCCACGCCCCGATAGCGGCGGGCAGGGCGTAGCCCAGGGTGCCGTAGCCGGTGGACGAGTTGAACCAGCGGCGCGGGTGGTCGAGGTTCAGGGTCAGGTTGCCGCTGTACACCGGTTGGGTCGAGTCGCCGACCAGCACGGCGTTGGGCAACTCCTCCAGGACGGTGTCGAGGAACCGGGTTTGTGCGCGGGTGGCGGCGTCCCAGCCGGGGTTCAGTTCGGCCCACAAGCGTGCAACACGCGCCGCGCCCCACGCGCAATTGCGGGGCGGCAAGGGTTTGCTGTTCAACTCGAGCAGCAGCGCTTCGGCGGCGATTTGTGCATCGGCCACCAAGGCAACCTGCGGCGGATAGTTGCGCACGGTCTGGTCCGGGTCGATGTCGATTCGCAGCAACGCACCGGGAATCCCGAAGCCGCCGGCGAAGGTGACGTCGTAGTCGGTTTCCGCCAGCTCGGTGCCGATGGCCAACACCACGTCCGCTTCGGCGACCAAGGCGCGGGTGGCGACCAGGGTCTGGGTCGAGCCGATCAACAGCGGATGGTTGGCAGGCAGCATGCCCTTGGCATTGATCGTCAGGGCCACCGGCGCGCCGAGGGCCTCGGCCAGTTGCGTGAGTTCTGCGGCTGCATCGATGGCGCCGCCACCGGCCAGGATCAAAGGCTGCCTGGCGGCTGCGAGCAACTGGCTCATCTGCTTGATCGCCGATGGCGCGGCACCGGCGCGCGCCACGCTGACCGGTTGACTGCCCAGCAGTGCGTCGGCGTTTTCTACCAGTACATCCAACGGGATTTCGATATGCACCGGGCGTGGTCGTCCGGCCTGGAACAACGCAAAGGCACGCGCCAACACGCCGGGCAACTCGGCCGCCGACATCAGCGTATGGGAGAATGCCGCCACGCCGGCGATCATCGCGCCCTGGTTCGGCAGCTCATGCAGCTTGCCGCGCCCGCCGCCCAATTGGCTGCGCGACTGTACGCTGGAGATCACCAGCATCGGGATCGAGTCAGCGTAGGCCTGGCCCATGGCGGTGGTGATATTGGTCATGCCGGGGCCGGTGATGATGAAGCACACGCCGGGCTTGCCGCTGGTGCGCGCATAACCGTCGGCCATGAAGCCGGCGCCCTGTTCGTGGCGCGGGGTGACGTGACGGATGCTGGAACGGGCCAGGCCGCGATACAACTCCACGGTATGCACGCCGGGGATGCCAAACACCTGGTCCACGCCATAGCCTTCCAGGAGGTTGACCAATACTTCGCCGCAGGTCGCCATAAACGTCGCTCTTGTTGTTGAGATAAGGCGTTATTGGACCGGCTGGCCGGTAGCGGCAACAATCGATAAAAAGTCATACTAGCCATGTCCTCACGTCATGGCTGCGCCCCGATGAAACGCCTCCCGCCGCTGCCCGCGTTGCACACCTTCTGGGTCACGGCCCAATGCTGCAACTTCACCCGCGCCGCCGAGCAACTGCACATCACCCAGGGTGCCGTGAGTCGGCAGGTTGCCGGGCTGGAAAGCCACCTGGGCTACGCGCTGTTCCAACGCCAGGCGCGGGGCTTGAGCCTGACTGAGGAAGGCCGCGAATGGTCGTTGCGCGCGCAGCAGGTGTTTGGTCTGATCGGCGAGGCGGTGGAGCAGATCGGCAGTCGCCGCCAGGTCCTGCAGCTCAAGGCCTCCACCTGTGTGATGCGCTGGCTGTTGCCGCGCTTGATGCAGTGGCAGAAGGAGCGTCCGGATGTGCCGGTAGCGCTCACTACCACCGTGGCCTACACCGTGGACTTTCGCCGCGAGCAATTCGATGCGGCGGTGATCTATGCGCCCATCGCCGAGCAGTCGGCCGAGGCGCGGCATCTGTTCGATGAACAACTCACCCCGGTCTGCACGCCCGCGCTGCTCGGTGTGCTGCACAGCCCGGCAGACTTGCAGCAACAGGTGCTGCTGCACCCCACGCGGGATGAACGGGACTGGGCGTTGTGGCTGAAAGCGGCGAAGACGCGACTGAGTAACCTGAGCCAGGGGCATCATTTTGAGACGCTGGATTTGGCGATGACGGTGGCGTCGCAAGGCTCCGGTGTGGCGATAGGCGACCGCGCGTTGATTGGCGACGATTTGAAGGCCGGGCGGTTGGCGACGCCGTTTGAGCTGCGGGTGCCGACGGGGATGGGCTATTACCTGGTGTATCCACCGGGCAGCGAGCCTTCGGCGGGGCTTGAGGCGTTGATGAACTGGCTGGTCATCAACGCCAGAATCTCCTGACGCTCACATTTCAGTAGCCGACGGTGAAACGCTGACGCGAGTGCTTCGGCGATTCGACTTCGTCGATCAAGGCGATGGCGTAGTCGGCAAAGCTGATCCAGCTGCGACCTTCACTGCTCACCAGCAGATCGTCCTGGCCCACGCGGAATTGACCGGTGCGCTCGGTCTCGACGAACTCCGCCGAAGGCGACAGGAACGTCCAGTCCAGTTCCTTTTCCTGACGCAGCGTTTCGAGAAACGCGGCACCTGCACTGGCTTCGGCTTTGTACTCAGCCGGGAAACCTGCGCTGTCGATCACCCGACCGCCATCCGGCAACAACAGCGAACCGGCACCGCCCACCACCAGCAGGCGTTTCACCCCGGCTTTCTTTACCGGCCCGATCACGGCGCTGGCCGGTAGGGTGGCGAAGTGCGCGGCGCTGATCACCACGTCACTGCCGCTGATGGCCTGTTGCAGGGCCTCTGCGTCCAGGGCATCAACCTGCTTGACGGTGACGCCAGGGCGCGCCGCCAGTGTGTCGGTGTTACGTGCAATGGCCACAACGCTATGCCCGCGACGCAGGGCTTCTTCCAGCAGTTGGCTACCGGCACGGCCGGTGGCCCCAATGATTGCGATCTTGCTCATGACGTTCTCCAGTACGGTTAAGGTTTGAAACGGTTCACCACTTCATTTCGCCCTTGGCGACTTTGGCGCTGAGTTCCAGCGAGCTTTCGTCGGCGAGGGTCGGGTAACGCTGTTTCATGGCCGCGATCAGGGCCGCGGAATCCTTGGCCTTGGCGGTTTCGGCGTCGAAGGCCTTGATGTAGTCGGCGGTAAATTTCACGGATTGAACAGACGGCGTACCCAGGTAATGGCCCGGGATCACGGTGCGCGGTTGCAGGTCTTCAATGCGTTGCAGGGTGGCCAGCCAGTCTTTGTGGGACTGCGCGCTCTGGGTGTCGGCCATCCACACATGAATGTTTTCGGCGACGACCACGCCACCGACCACGGCCTTGATCGAAGGGATCCACACAAAACTGCGATCCGGCTGTGGGCCGTCCAGGCCGATTACCTCCAGTTGCTGGCCTTCCAGGCTCAAGCTGTGGCCTTCGAGGACCTGCGGCACGATAGTTTTGGCTGGCTTGTCCGCAGCCATTTTCGGGCCCCAGAACTCAAGCTTGCCGGCGACGGTGGCCTTGATGTGATCGACCACCGGTTGCGGCGCCAGCACCTTGGCGTCGGGGAAGGCGGTGGTGAGGGTGTCGAGGCCGAAGTAGTAGTCCGGGTCGCCGTGGCTGATGTAGATGGTGGTCAGGTGTTTGCCGCTGGCGCGGATCTTCTGCACCAGTTGTTCGGCCTGGCCTTTGCCGAACTGGGCGTCGACCAGGATCGCATCCCTGGCGCCGCTGACCAGCACCGAGGTGACCGGGAAGATCGCGGCGTCGCCAGGGTTGTACACGTCCAGCTTCAGCTCGGCGGCGGCCGCGTGGGCGGCGAAGGCCAGGGCGGCGGTGGCCAGGGTCAGGCGCTTGAGGGTTGGGAACATCGGGCAGCTCCAGCATCGGTAAAGGATGCACAGAGCTTAGTTGCACAAAACCAGACTAAAAATGCGATGCTGGGACATAGTTTGTTTCTGAAATCGGGCAAATCATGGACCGTCTCCAAGCAATGCGCGTGTTTGTCACCGTGGTGGACCTGGGCAGTCAGTCCGCCGCCGCCGATCATCTGGACCTGTCGCGCCCGGTGGTGTCGCGCTACCTGGCCGAGCTGGAAGACTGGGTCGGCGCACGCCTGCTGCACCGCACCACGCGCAAGCTCAGCCTTACGGCGGCCGGCGGCGAAACCCTGCCGCGCTGCCGACAATTGCTGGACCTGTGCTGCGATATGCAAGCCGCCGTCAGCGAGCCGGATGACGCGCCCCGTGGCCTGCTGCGCCTGAGCGTCAGCACCTCGTTCGGCCAGGCGCAATTGGCCGCAGCCATCGCCGAGTACGTCAAGCGTTACCCGTTGGTAACCGTCGATCTGCAAATGCTCGACCGCACGGTGAACCTGGTGGATGAGCGCATCGACCTGGCCATCCGCACCAGTAACGACCTGGACCCCAATCTCATTGCGCGCCGCCTGACCCTGTGTCGCTCGGTGGTGTGCGCCTCGCCGGCGTATCTGCTGGAGCATCCAGCCCCGCAGAAAGTCGAAGACCTGGCTGGGCACAACTGCCTCACCCATTCCTATTTCGGCAAGAGCCTGTGGCATTTCGAAGAGCGGGGCGAGCACGTCTCGGTGCCCATCACCGGCAACATCACGTCCAACGAGGCCAGCACCTTGTTGCGCGTGACGCTGGCCGGGGCCGGCGTGTCGATGCTGCCTACTTACCAGGCCGGCGATTACATCCGCCGTGGCGAACTGGTGCGCCTGCTGCCCGACGCCGAGCCCCGGCAGATGAACATCTACGCGGTGTATGCGTCGCGCAAGCACATGCCATCGGCACTGCGCAGCCTGTTGGATTTTCTGGTGCTGAGGTTCCCGGAGGAGCCTGCGTGGGACGTCGGTCTGTAGGGCGACATAAACCTGTTGAATGTCGCCCGATAATGGCAACTCGCCCTGGTTGACCTATGCTTTAAACAGCACCGTTTAGATCCGCAGAGGTCTGTGCCATGAGCATTAAAACCAGAAAGTACCTGATGATTGTCACCCTGTGCGCCATCGCCAGCGCGCTTTACGGGACCGCTGCCTACCGTGTTGAACTGACCCGCATGCAGCCGACTTTTGCGATCAGCTGCCATCAGGACCAATGCGTGCCGCATACCGGCAGTTTCAGTGCGCTCAGGTAATCGGCTGTTGAGCCTTGAGTTGCTCGCGAAACGCCTTGGGTGAGAACCCGACCCGTCGGCGGAACAGCCGCGAGAAGTTGGTCGGGTCGGAAAAACCCAGCACTTCCGACATTTCATTGATGGTCATGCTGGTGTAGGTCAGCAGGCGCTTGGCCTCCAGCAATTGGCGGTCGTGCATGATCTGCAGCGCAGGCTGCCCACCCAGTTCCCGGCATGTGCCGTTGAGGTGTGACACCGAGATGCCCAGCTTGTGGGCCAGATCCTCGATCTTCGGGTGTTCGCGGTAATGCTGCTCGACCAGTTGGGTGAAGCGGCGGAAGTATTCACGCCCCCTCGGCGCCCGTGGGTGGCGCTTCTGGATGGCCTGGCGGCTGATCCACACCAGCAGCACGCTGACCAGCGCGTGCATCATCATGTCCCTGGCCGGTTGTGCGTCGGCGTATTCATCCTGCAAACGGGCGAACTGGCTGTTCAGGTAATCACTGTCCTTGCCCGCCGGGTAACTGCCCAGGGACTGCAGACCGTCCACCGTCGCCCCCAGTTGTGTCTGCAGGTGGCTGACCAGCGGCGCCGCGAGGGTTACCACGTAGCCTTCGACATCCTCGGGAAACCGAAAACCGTGCACGCACAGCGGCGGCAGGACTTGCAGCGTCGCTTCGTTCAGCGTGGTGCGCTGCCCTTCGATTTCCAATTGTGCCTGACCTTTGTGCACATACAGCAACTGGCACAGATCCGCGTGCCGGTGGGGCTGGATTTCCCACTGGTATTCCCGACTGCGCCGGGAAATGGTTTCGCAGTGCAACAAATCGGGCGTCGGCCATTGCTGGTGTTCCCCGTAAAGCTTGAAGACCGGAATCGCGGTTTTGGTCATGGTTTCAATCCGATACTCAGGAGAGTGGTGCGGTAATCGCCCCGATTGGCAAAAAGCGCAGGCTTTGGCTCAGTTTTCACCTTCTTATGCCGGCCACTCAAGTGAAAAATGTCAGCAACAAGACCAATGACAACTCTTTCACTCAATCCGTTCGAGTGGAACTTGCGGGCCATAAAAATAATGAAAACGCTGAAAACCCAAGTCGCCATTATTGGCGCCGGTCCCTCCGGACTGTTGCTCGGCCAACTGCTGCACAACGCCGGTATCCAGACTCTGATCCTGGAGCGCCAGAGCGCTGATTACGTACAAGGCCGCATCCGTGCCGGGGTGCTGGAACAAGGCATGGTCGACCTGCTGCGGCAGGCGGGCGTCAGCCAGCGCATGGACAACGAAGGCCTGGTGCATGAGGGCTTCGAGCTGGCGCTCAATGGGCAGCTGACCCACATCGACCTCAAGGCGCTGACCGGCGGCCAGACGGTCATGATCTACGGCCAGACCGAAGTCACCCGCGACCTGATGGCCGCCCGTGCTGCCGCGGGCGCCATCACCCTGTATGAAGCCCATGACGTGCAACCGCACGACCTCAAAAGTGATCGACCCTGGCTGACTTTCGAACATCAGGGCGAAGCCTTTCGCCTGGAGTGCGACTATATCGCCGGTTGCGATGGTTACCACGGTGTTGCGCGCCAATCGATCCCGGCTGAATCACTGAACGTCTTCGAACGGGTCTACCCTTTCGGCTGGCTCGGTATCCTCGCCGATACGCCGCCGGTTCACCCTGAACTGGTGTACGCCAAACATCCGCGTGGCTTCGCCTTGTGCAGCATGCGATCGCCGACGCGCAGCCGTTATTACCTGCAAGTGCCGGTGGAAGAGCCGCTTGATGAATGGTCCGATGCGCGCTTCTGGGACGAACTGAAAACCCGTCTGCCCAGCCACCTCGCAGCCGACCTGGTGAGCGGTCCGTCGATCGAGAAGAGCATCGCGCCGCTGCGCAGCTTTGTGGTGGAGCCGATGCAGTACGGGCGTCTGTTCCTGCTCGGCGATGCCGCGCATATCGTGCCGCCCACCGGGGCCAAGGGCTTGAACCTGGCGGCCAGTGACGTGAGCACCCTCTATCGGATTCTGCTCAAGGTCTACGGTGAAGGCCGGGTGGATTTGCTGGAGCGCTATTCGGCCATCTGCCTGCGGCGGGTGTGGAAGGCCGAGCGGTTTTCCTGGTGGATGACCTCGATGCTGCATCAGTTTCCCGAGGCGGATGGCTTCAGCCAGCGCATCGCCGAGAGTGAACTCGATTACTTCATCCACTCCGAGGCCGGGCGCAAGACCATCGCCGAAAATTACGTCGGGCTTCCTTACGAAGCTATCGAATAGCCTGCTATCGTATCGAGCATTCCCGCGGGCCGCCTTTCCCCGCGGGCCCTGCTCGAAGGTCTTGCCGTGACGCACCTCAATCAGCCCGTTCCGCCGCTGCCCGCCGTGCGCAGCATCCTCGCCTCACTGATGATGGCGATCTTCCTGGGGGCCTTGGACCAGACGATTGTCGCCGTGTCCATGCCCGCGATCTCCGCTCGATTCCATGACGTCAACCTGCTGGCCTGGGTCATCTCCGGCTACATGGTGGCGATGACCGTGGCGGTGCCGATCTACGGCAAGCTGGGCGACCTGTACGGGCGGCGGCCAATGATGCTGATCGGCATGGGCCTGTTTACCCTGGCCTCGCTGTTCTGCGGCATGGCGCAAAGCATGGAGCAACTGGTGCTGGCGCGGATCCTCCAGGGCATCGGCGCGGGCGGCATGATCTCGGTGAGCCAGGCGATCATCGGTGACATCATCCCGCCCCGCGAACGCGGGCGCTACCAGGGCTATTTCAGCAGCATGTACGCGGTGGCCAGCGTCGCCGGGCCGGTGCTCGGCGGCTACATGACCGAGTACCTGTCGTGGCGCTGGGTCTTCCTGATCAACCTGCCATTGGGCGCCGGCGCCTGGTACGTGGCCCATCGCACGCTGGTGGGGCTGCCGGTGCCGCAGCGCAAGCCGATCATCGATTACCTCGGCACGTTGCTGATGATCATCGGCCTGACCGCTTTGTTGCTGGGCATTACCGAAATCGGCCAGGGCCATCATTGGCGCGACGATCAGGTGCTCGGCTTGCTGGCGTGTGCGCTAGTGGCGTTAACCGTGTTTGTCTGGCATGAGCGGCGCGCCCGGGAGCCGTTGTTGCCGATGCATCTGTTCGCCAACCGCAGCGCGGTGTTGTGCTGGTGCACGATTTTCTTCACCAGCTTCCAGGCGATTTCCCTGACGGTGCTGATGCCGCTGCGCTATCAGACGGTGACCGGCTCAGGCGCTGACAGCGCGGCCCTGCACCTGCTGCCCCTGGCGATGGGCTTGCCGATGGGCGCCTATTTTGCCGGGCGCATGACCTCGGTGACCGGTCGTTATAAACCGATGATCCTCAGTGGCGCCTTGCTGAGCCCCTTTGCGATTCTTGGCATGGCCTTGAGCGCGCCCCAGGCGGTGGGGCTGACGGCGATGTTCATGTTGCTGTGCGGGATCGCGGCCGGCATGCAATTCCCCACTTCGCTGGTGGGCACGCAGAACTCGGTGGAACAACGCGACATCGGCGTCGCCACCAGCACCACCAACCTGTTCCGTTCCCTGGGCGGGGCGGTAGGGGTGGCGTGCATGTCGGCGCTGTTGCTGGCGCTGCTGCAGGACTCCAGCTTCGCCCACCTGGCCAGCGGTGCGCTGGTGGCCGAGGGCAGTTCCGGCAACGTGCTGCTCGACGGCCTCAACGCCGCCCCCGGCCCGGCGCAGGACGCCCTGCGCGGGGAACTGGCGGTGACCTTCCGGCATTTGTTGATGGTGAGCGCAGCGGTGTCGCTGCTGGGGCTCGCGGCCGCAATCGCAATGCCCAACCGGGTACTGCGCGGCCGTGAAGACAACGCTAAATAACCGGCAGGACACCATTCACGGGCTGTAGTAACCCACCGCCACCATGAAATGCCCGGCCTTGCGCACATACGCATGCTTGTTCTCGACCTTGTCGGTCACCGGGTTTTTCCAGCGGTACTTGTATTCGCCCTGGTCCTGCTCGGTCATCAGCTTCAGGATCGGCTCGCCCACCGGCTTGCCGTCGGGGTCCTTGATCTTGCTGAAGTCGGTGTTGATCAGGCGCAGGTTGGTGCCATGGGCCACATAGCGCTGGGTATCGAGGTCGACCACGAACACGTAGAGGTCATCCTGCAGGAAACCGCCCTGCAAGGAATTGATGGCCTTGAGCGTGCCGGCTTCATCCTTGAGCAGTGCGTTCACCGCCTTGTTGCGCAGGGCCCGGGCCTGTTCCGGAGTGGCCCGGGGCAGGTAGTAACCCACCGCCAGGATGCGTTCGCCCACGCGTTGATAAAACACGTGCTTGTGCTCGACCTTGCCGTCGTTCCAGTTCTGCCAGCGGTAATCGGCCTGTTGGATGCCCTGGCCGTCCGGCACCTTGAGCGCATCCTTGAATGACTGGCGCAACTCCGGCCCGAGCACCTCGGACACGTCGCGGCCGATCAAGGCGGAAGAGGGCCCGCCACTGGCCAGCAGCACGCCCCGGGTGTCGACCACGAACACATAGCGGTCATGGTCGACAAACTCGCCCTGGCGGCTGAAGGCGGCAAACGCCTTGTCGCCATTGCCCTGGTAGTAAGCCAAGGCTTTTTCCAGCAGCGCCTTGGCGGCCTGGGCGTCCTCATCCTGAGCCGTTGCGGCGTGCACCTGGCTGAAACACAACAGCAGCAGCCAGGTGGTTCGAAGCAGTGCCTTCATTACCCGTCCCTCGATCTTGTTGGTGTGACAAGAGCGTAGACGGTCGCGGGCCACTCAGAAGGGTTTGGTCGGCAGGTACTTGCCATCCAGGGTGATCACAGCGCGCGAGCCGCCGTCCGGGTCCTCGACCTTCTTGATGTCCAGCTTGAAATTGATCGCACTGATGATGCCGTCACCGAATTGCTCGTGGACCAGCGCCTTGAGGGTCGAGCCGTAGACCTGGAGCATTTCGTAGAAGCGATACATTGTCGGGTCCGTCGGCACACCGCCGGGGAAGCTGCCGCGCAGGGGCACGCTTTGCAGCAGGCGGCTGGCGTCCTGGTCCAGGCCGAGTTTGTCGCACACTACATCAGCGGCCTCCTTGGGCAACGGGTGCTGGCCGAGCAGGGCGGCGGTGACAAATGCCAGGCTCAGCCCGGTGCCGTCGGTCAGGTCCTGCCAGGACAGGTTCTTGCGCGCCTTGAGTTCGATCACGGTATCGGCCAGGGCCAGGCGTGGGGTTTGGGCGAAGTGGGATTGCAACATGGTGGTGTCCTCTTTGGTTGGAATAGGTCAGGCAGCGTGAATCTGATCCAGCAGCGACACAAAGCCACCGCTGCGTTCGTCCAGGGCGTCGATGGCACCGGTCTCGATGTCGTACACCCAGCCATGCAGGTTCAGCCGGCCTTGCCCGAGCGCCAGGGCGACCGAAGGGTGGGTCTTGAGGTTGGCCAGTTGCGCGATCACGTTTTCGCGCACCAATGAACTCAGGCGGGCGGCGTCCGAGGCATGCTCGCGGGCGGCGTTGATCAGCCTGGCCGACTCGGCGTGGCGCAGCCAGTTGGCCACGGCCGGCAGGTGGTCCAGGCATTTGCAGGTGGAGATCGCGGTCATGGCGCCGCAGTCGGAATGGCCGCAGATCACGATGTCGCGCACCCCCAGCACCGCCACTGCGTATTCGACCGTGGCCGACACACCGCCCGGCTCCGGGCCGTAGGACGGCACGATGTTGCCGGCGTTGCGGATCACGAACAGATCGCCGGGTTCCTGCTGGGTCAGCAGTTCCGGGACCACCCGGCTGTCGGAACAGGACACGAACAACGTGCCGGGGTTCTGGGTGGTGGCCAGGTGTTTGAACAGGTCGCTGCGTTGGCCAAAGGCTTCTGACTGGAACTTGCGAAAGCCGTTGATGAGGTCTTGCATGGGGTTCTCCTTGCGTCGCTGATGGGGCAAGGATGGAAGTTTTCAGCTATAGCGTCCAAGACCGGCTTATTATGGTTTCCATAAGTCATGCCTATAGCTGGAGGGCCGCCGATGCTGTTGCGCCATATCCGTTACCTGCTGGCCGTTGCCGAGCACCGTAATTTCACCCGCGCTGCCGAGGCGCTGCACGTGTCGCAGCCGACCTTGTCGCAACAGATCAAACAGCTGGAAGACACCCTCGGCGCGCCGTTGCTGGACCGCTCCGGGCGCAGTGTCAGCCTCACCGATGCCGGCGCCGCCTATGCACGCTTTGCGCGCCTGGCCCTGCAGGACCTGCAGGCTGGCACGCGGGCCATGCATGACGTGCAGGACTTGAGCCGGGGCAGCCTGCGCCTGGCGATGACGCCGACCTTCACCGCGTACCTGATCGGCCCTTTGTTGGCGCGGTTCAACGCCCTGTATCCGGGAATCACCCTGAGCATCGAAGAATTGACCCAGGATCGCATGGAAACCGCGCTCACCGAGGACCTGCTGGATATCGGCATCGGTTTTACCGGCGAGCATCTGCCGGACATCGAGTGCGAAGGGCTGTTTGCCGAAGCGTTGAGCGTGGTGGTGGGGGCCGGCCATCCAGGGGGGGAAGACCGGCAGTGGCTGGAGCAGCCGATGGTATTGCTCAACTCAGGCTTTGCGACGCGGCGCTACATCGATGGCTATTGCCGCGAGCAAGGGGTAAAGCCGTTGATTGCGATGGAGGCCAACTCCATCAGTGCGATCATCGAAATCGTGCGCAACACCCACCTGGCAACCATCCTGCCCAGCGCGATTGCCCAGGCCCAGCCGGAGTTGCGCGCGGTCGCCCTTGAACCTGCGTTACCGCAACGCAATGTGGCACTGCTCAGTCGCCGGGGCGCCTATCGCAGCGCCGCGTGCCGGGCCTTTGTCGCGTTGATCAAGGCGCCGCCAGCCACTGGTTGACGATGCCGTCGTACACACCGGTGGCGACGCTCAGGTGCAGCCACTGGTCGACGTAGCTCTTCCACGCCACGTCATCGCGGGGCAGCAGGAAGGCTTTCTCGCTGTATTGCATCTGCCGTTCCGGGTTGACCGCGCACAGCCCGGGCTTGAGCTTTTGCTGGTAACGCGCTTCGCTGGCGTCGGTGATCATCACGTCGGCCTTGCCGGCCAGCAGTTCGTCAAAGATGGTCACGTTGTCGTGCAAACGGATTTGCGCCTGGCCCAGATGGGCACGGGCAAACACTTCGTTGGTGCCGCCCGCCGGTTCGATCACGCGCACATTCGGCTGGTTGATCTGCTCGACACTCTGGTAACGCTGCACGTCGGCACAGCGCACCAGGGGGATCTTGCCGTCGACGCCGAGGGCCTGGCTGAAGAAGGCTTTTTTCTGGCGCTCCAGGGACACCGAAATGCCGCCCACGGCGATGTCGCAGCGCTGGGCGAGGAAGTCCGGCATCAGGCTTTTCCAGGTGGTGGGTACCCAGTGGATCTTGGCGTTGAGGCTCTTGGCCAGGGATTCGGCCATGGCAATGTCGATGCCTTCATAGGTGCCGTCGGCGCGCAGCGAGGTGTAGGGCTTGTAGTCACCGGTGGTGCAGACGGTGAGTGTGCCGCGCTCGAGCACCTGGTCAAGGCGCGAGGGCGCGGTGTCGGCCACGGCGCTGGTGGCCAGGCCGAGTACACACAGGGCGAAAAGAGCTTTCATGCGGTCGAGTCCTTGGGGCATGGTCGGGGCGGCCATTATTTCCAGCGTGGGGCAGGGTGGCAAGGCACGCTGAATGTTTAGCCAAGTTGCAACCAAACTCCGTCAACCCTGAATTTAATTGCCCTGTGCCGGCGTGTGACGCTGGTAGTTATCTCTTGCACTGTGATCCCCGCATGGACGGCTCCTCCGACACTCACTCCGCGAAACTGCCGTCCGCCCTCGCGTTCTGGGCCCTGTTCCACTGCCGGCACGCCCGCCCACCAGATACCGCATTCCTACGTTGATCCATCCCGTTCGATGGCGTGCACCTGCGCGCCTGCCCGACCCCTACGTATGAGAATGCCCATGAGTGTTTTTGCCTGCCTGCAGGAAGCCCAGTCTTTCCTTGAACAACACCCGGACATCGAGATGTTCGAGCTGTTTATCCTCGACAACAATGGCGTGCCACGCGGCAAGTGGCTGCACCGCGACGAACTGTTGGCGGTGTACGAGAGCGGGCGGCCTTTGCCCAGCACCATCCTCGGCCTGACCATCAACGGCGACGACGTGGAAAACTCCGGGCTGGTCTGGGAGGTGGGCGATATCGACTGCCGCGCCTACCCGATCAGCGGCAGTCTGCAGCGCATGCCGTGGCGGCTGATCCCCACTGCGGCGGTGCAAGTCAGCATGCACCCCACCGAAGGCCTGCCTGCCACCGTGGCCGACCCACGGCACCTGCTGGCCAAGGTGATCGACGGGCTCAAGGCCGACGGTTACTACCCGGTGATGGCGGCCGAGTTGGAGTTCTACCTGCTTGACCAGAAGCCTGACGCCAATGGCCATCCGCAACCGGCACGCGATGTGGACGGCGGGCGACCGCGCTCGACCCAGGTCTATGGCCTGCGCGAACTGGAGCAGATCGAGCCATTCCTGGCCGACCTCTACAGCGCCTGCAAGCTGCAAGGTATTCCGGCGCGCACCGCCATTTCCGAATACGCGCCGGGCCAGGTGGAGATCACCCTGGAACATCGCACCGATGCCCTGCAAGCCATGGACGAAGCGGTGCGCTACAAACGCCTGGTCAAGGGCGTGGCGCATAGACACGGGATGACCGCGTGCTTCATGGCCAAGCCGTTCGACGGTCTGGCTGGCACCGGTATGCACATGCACGTGAGCCTGGCGGACGCCGAGGGCCATAACCTGTTCGCCAGCGAGGCCGCTGATGGCACGCCGCTGTTGCGCCAGGCAGTGGGCGGCATGCTCAGTACCTTGCTCGACTCATTGCTGATGTTCTGTCCCAACGCCAACTCCTACCGGCGTTTCCAGACCAACAGCTACGCGCCGCTGGCCGCCACCTGGGGGGTGGACAACCGCACCGTCAGCCTGCGGGTGCCGGGCGGGCCGGCCAATTCGCGGCATATCGAACACCGTATCTGCGGTGCCGACGCCAATCCCTACCTGGCTGCCGCCGCGATCCTGGCCGGGATCCATCGCGGCATCCGTGAGCAACGTGACCCCGGCGCCCCGGTGGAAGGCAACGGCTATGCCCAGGCCAAGGCGCTGCTGCCCACCGACTGGCTCACCACCCTGCGCGCACTGGAGGCTTCCAGTTGGGCACGGGAAGCGTTTGGCAGTGAGTTCCTTGGCGTGTACCTGGCGGTAAAACGCGCCGAATACCGCCAGTTCATGGGCGAGGTCGGGGAGCAAGACTGGCGGTGGTATTTGCATCAGGCATGATCGATTGGGTGGCAATCACGGTTTCGACCTTTTTTTCACGTTGCGCTGGTTAAGCTGCGAATCAAGGTCGTTCACAGCCGTTTCACCCATATGAGCCCGCGATGTCGCCACACACGCCTTCCTCCATCGAGATTGAATACGCCGAGCGCTGCGGCCGTGAGCACGCCAGGGTCTGCGGCGACACGCGCCCGCCCGGGCTGACGCAGCGCCTGGCGGCCTGGCGCAGTGAGTGGTTGGTGCGTCAGGCCTTGAAAGTTGCGGGTGAGCCGGGCCTGATCCTCGACCTGGCCTGCGGGTCGGGGCGCTTCTGGCCGGTGCTGGCCGAACACGTCAACCGGGTTATCCTGGCGTCGGACAACTCCCAGGACATGCTCGACCACGCGCTTACCCACCATCCGGCGGCATTGCTCAAGCGGGTCAAGACATTCCAGGGGTCGGCGTTTTCCATCGGTTTGTCGGCGAATGCGGTGGACTGCATTTTCTGCCTGGAATTGTTTCGCCATGTGCCCGGCAGTGAAGGGCGCCAGGCGTTGCTGCGCGAGTTTCATCGGGTCAGCCGCGACTCGGTGATTGTCTCTGTGCCTTCTCGTACCAGCGTTGAGGACGAGTTCCGCCAGGCCGGTTTCAAGGTCCTGAGCCATCACGAGTTCATGCCGGGCTCCAACCTGTGGCGGGTCTACGTTCTTCGTAAGAGAGGATAACTCCCGCCTGTCGGACTATTCTTCATCTCCTGTCTGAGTTTTCATGGTCGGCTGTGCACTGCGGATGCTCGCTAGCCCCTTTCGCGATATATACTGCGCGCCATTCTTCAAGGGAGAGCCGTGTGGCCATCGATATTCACTGGATCTGCGACAACGATAGCCTCGGCCAGCATTGCGCCGAATGGCAGCAGTTGCCATTCGTCGCCCTCGACACCGAATTCATGCGGGTCGACACCTTTTACCCCATTGCCGGGCTGATCCAGATCGGTGATGGCGTGCGCGCTTACCTGATCGATCCCCTGACCATCGACAACTGGCAACCCCTGGCTGCGCTGCTGGAGAACCCGGCGGTGATCAAGGTGCTGCATGCCTGCAGCGAAGACCTCGAAGTGTTGCTGCGCCTGACCGGCAGCCTGCCCGCGCCGTTGTTCGACACCCAATTGGCGGCGGCTTACCTGAACCTCGGTTTCTCCATGGGCTACTCGCGCCTGGTGCAAGCCGTGCTGGACATCGAGCTGCCCAAGGGCGAGACCCGTTCGGACTGGCTGCAGCGGCCGTTGTCCGAGACCCAGATCAGCTACGCCGCCGAAGACGCGGTGCATTTGGCTGAGGTCTATACGCGGCTGCGTCCGCAACTGTCCGACGACAAGTACGCCTGGGTCCTGGAAGACGGTGCCGAGCTGGTCGCCAACCTGCGCCGCGAAGTCGACCCGTACGAGGTGTACCGCGACGCCAAGCTGGCGTGGAAACTGTCCCGCGCCCAGCTCGCCGTGCTGCGTGAACTGTGCGCCTGGCGCGAGCAGCAAGCCCGCGCGCGTGACTTGCCGCGCAACCGCATCATTCGCGAACACTCGCTGTGGCCCCTGGCCAAATCCCAGCCGGATAACCTCGCCGCCCTGGGCAAGATCGAAGACATGCACCCGCGTACCGTGCGTCAGGACGGCCAGTTCCTGCTGGACCTGATCAAGCGTGCCGGCAGCGTGCCCATGGACCAATGGCCGCCCGCCGTTGCCGAGCCTTTGCCGGTGGATGCCGCCGCACTGATCAAGCAACTGCGCGCCCTTGGCCAGGCTGAGGCCGAACGCCTGGACATGGCGCCGGAACTGATGCTGCGCAAGAAAACCCTCGAAGCCCTGGTCAAGAGTGGCTACCCCGATGGGCCTTACCAATTGCCAGACTCGCTGCGTGGCTGGCGCCGCGAGTTGATGGGCCAGGCGCTGCTCGACAGCCTGGCCACCGCCGGAGAACAGCCTTGAAACGTATTTGCTCCATCTACCGCAGCTCCAAACGCACCGGTATGTACCTCTATGTGCTCAAGAGCGATGCCCTTGAACGTGTGCCTGAAGCGCTGATCACGATTTTCGGCAAGCCGGCCCACGCGTTTGACCTGGTGCTGACGCCCGAGCGCAAGCTGCAACAGGAAGACATCGTGCAAGTCCTGGAAAACCTCGACAAACAGGGCTACCACCTGCAAATGCCACCGGCCGAGGACGAGTACATCGAACACTTGCCCGAAGAGCTGCTGCGCCGCAACGACCCGATGTGATCGACCGGTGCCCCCATCCGGGGCACTCGCTTCAATGGAATCGTATAAGTGGGCGGTGGCCGTAAGGATGCGGGCGGCCGTCCGTACTGTTTTTGAAAGGTTTTATGCATGCGTGTTCTGATTGCTGAACAGGATCACCCGCTCTACGCCCAATTGCTCGGCGAAGCGGCACCGGACCTTGAAGTGCTGACCAGCGGCGACTCGGCCGAGTTGTCGCGCCTGGCCGCCGATTGCCCGGTATGGCTGGGCCAGCCGGACCTGCTGGCGACGCTGCTGCGCCAGGGCCATCACCCGCAATGGCTGCAATCGACCTGGGCCGGTATCACCCCGCTGCTGGCCGAGGGCCTGCCGCGGGATTATCGACTGACCCGTGCCGTGGGTATCTTTGGCCAGGTCATGGCTGAATTCGTGCTCACCTACATGCTCGGCCACGAGCGCGAAGTACTGGCGCGCCTGGTGAGCCAGGTCGAGCGCAAATGGGACAACCGCATGGGCCAGAGTCTGGCCGGGCGCAAGGCGTTGATTGTCGGCACCGGCGATATCGGCCAGAGTGTTGCCGAGTTTCTCGTGCCGTTTGGCGTGAAACTGTACGGTATCGCCAGTACTGCACGTGAGCAGGCGCCGTTTATCGAGGTGGCCGGGCTCGACCAGTTGGGTCGTCTGGTGGGCGAGGTGGACTACGTGATCAACCTGCTGCCCAACACGCCGAGCACCCACGACCTGTACGACGCGTCGCTGTTCAAGCAATTCAAGCCGACCGGGCTGTTTATCAACGTCGGACGCGGGGTGGCGGTGGTGGATGCCGACCTGGTCGAAGCCTTGAAGGAAGGGCACCTGGCCGGTGCGGTGATCGATGTGTGCCGCCAGGAGCCGTTGCCGCAGCGTCATCCGTTCTGGACCGCCTGGGGGCTGTTGCTGACCGGGCACAGTTCCGCGCCGACCTCGCCGGAATTGATGGTGGAACTGTTTGTGCAAAACCTGCGGGCGTACCAGGCCAAGAACGCATTGCGTGGGGAAGTGGATTTCGACCGCGGTTACTGATCACGCTTCACCGTCCCGCTGGAACCGTTTTGCCAGGTTCCAGCACCAAGAGTGACTTCTTGGCCACGGACAGCTGAACATCATGACCGCTATCGACGCTGCTCACCGCGTTTCTGCCCCGCTTGTTCAAGCGGGCAATGTGAATACTCCCCTCCCGGCCGTCACCGGTCCAAGTGAAACAGCTGCGGCCGCACCGGCACCTGCTCCCGTACTGGGTAATTTCGGCGGAGCGCTCTCCTGGCCGGTTCCGCTGACTGAATCGCAGCGGCAAGCCATCCTCGACCTGATGCCGGACAGTCGCATAGGCGTGCTGGGGGATTTGCTCAGCGGTAGCGCGGTGACCAACACCGACTTGAAAACCCTGGCACTTGCCCTGCAAAAACTGCTGGCTTCGCCCAAAGCTCAGGCACTGAAGCAGGTCATCCAGAGTGAACTCGGCGGTTTGCCGACAGACGCGAGCAACCAGGATTACGTGATCGCCGCTCTCCAGCTAGGGCTGGATCCGCTGAACTCGATCCACGGATTTATCCAGGGGCAAAGCGGCTACCGGGGGCAGCCAGCTTCAGTGGTGATCGAAGGCGTGGGTGCCCATCTGGTCGAACAAGGACGGGCAACGCCTCAAACCGCGACATTTGCGGCGCGCTTGCTCCTTGCCTTGAGGGCTCCCGAGTTTCTGGTCAAGGGCATCCCCGCCAATGTGACTTACGGCAGCCTCATCTGGGTGCAACTGGCGATGGCGGTCGCCAGGGTCGAAGCCGATTCGCCTGGGGCCACGCGCACTATGAGTTATACCGAAGTCCTGGCGAAGGCCGGACAGACCGGTTCTGACCGTTTGGATAGCCAGCATGTGCAGCGTAAGGCGTTGACCGACTGGGCAGTGGCCAGTGGCGTGCTCGATGGCTCATCGACGTTGACCGACAGTGACCTGGAACGCGCGCGCATCGCCTACAACAGCCAATTGAGCACGCTGATGAAAGCCAGCGCCGCCGTGCAGACCGAGATTCCCAGTCGCCGGGCGATGGCCCTGGCCCGACTCCAGGAATGCTTCCCCGGTGTGGACCCGAGTGTGTTCGAGATCCGTGATATCCAGAAAGCCTGGCTGAGGCCGGGACGTCCTGGGCTCTTTCCGGGCATGCATTCCATGCTCGATATCGTGATGGAGGGTGCGCCGCTGGGCCACGAAGAGCATTGGATCTCCAAGAATCCCCGCATCCCGGTCAAACGGTTCTGCCACCTGTATGAAGGCGGTACCTTCAAGGTGGCCGAGGATTTCAAGCGCCAGTATGACCTGGCTATCCAAGACCATGAAGACGGGCACAAGGGCCTGGCCAGTTACCTCGTTTCCACCTTGCCGCAGGAAGACAGGAACAACTTCAAGCACGGCAAGCTCGAGTTCTTCCATACCAACGAATACACCATGACCATGGATTTCCTTACCCCGCTGGCCCTCAAGACGCGCGGGCATACCCTGCATGTCAAGACAACGCGGGGTGGGGAGGTCAACGTCTATGAGATTGATACGCGCAGCGGCACGATACAAAAACAGAATTACTTGAGGGGGCGCTATACAGAGCCTTACACCGCCAGGAACATGGAGTCCAGGACCGCGAACGTCGTCAGTAAAACCGTGCTCTTTGACACCTTGAGTCCGGCACAAGGGACCAGTGGCAGCCGATTCGATGCCATCGGCGAAGTGTTCGCCAGGTCCCTGGACTTGAAAAACGAAGACGTGTTGGCGTATGCCAGAGGTGTCACCTCCTACGATGAAAACCGCGCCACCAACCAGGCTGTCGGGGAGTTCTTCTTGAACCTGATCCCGTTCAGGTCGGCCATCGTCAACTTCATCAAGGGTAACTATGGTGAGGGAGCCTTTGATCTGGCGCTGGATGTGGTCGGTCTGTTGACCTTGGGGGCCGGCAAGGCCGCGCAGGCCGGCAAAGCCTTTTCCAAGGGGGTGACCAGCATTCGCGGACTGTCGAAAGCGCTGCGTTTTGTTGGCCTGACAGCCATTGAAACCTTTAACCCGGCGGCGGGGCTTGGGGATCTGGTGGTGGGAAGCGGCTGGCTGTTGTACAAGGGCGGCCGCCTGGGATTACGGGGCCTCAATAAGCTTACGGGGCGCAGCGCAAGCTATGACGTGCTGAAGGCCGCGAGCCAACAGCATGGCGTGGCCGCCACCGGGACATTCAAGGTGGCCAGCCAGACAGTGGAAGGCGGCGCGGTGCTCAAGGACGGCAAGTGGTATAGCTTTGATGCGGACCGGATGCAGGCCTATGGCAGCCCGCTGGAAGACTTCGCCGCCAAAGCGCGCGCTGTGGACGGTGCTATTGCCACCGTTGAAGTTGCGCCTGGCCGTGAGCTGAGCAACACGCTGTTTCGCGAGTACAGGGTGTCTGAATCCAACCTTGCCGGGCGCACGCGCAATAGCCAGGGCGTGTATAGGGCGGCGGATGGGCACACCGCGCATATCCGGCATATCGACAGCAGTGGCCAGGCGGCGGTCTATGAAGTGCGTGAAGTCACCCGCACGCCTGAAGGCGTGGTCCAGGCGCGCATCTACAGTGCCAATCGGCAGACCCCGCTGCTGGTGCAGCATGTGCAGGGCGACCAGTGGATGCGCTTGGGGGCAAGGGGTGGGAACCCGCCCAGCGTTGCATCAGACCTGGGGCGGATGATGGGCGGGGGCTCCGAGAGCCGTCTTTATGAAAGTCTCGACGGCATTCATGTCTATAAGGAAACCCGGGAGCCGGGTCATGTAAAAGTGCCTGATTACTTCGAGCGGCAAGCGGCTTGCCTGAATGAGTATCACGGCGAAGGGTTTGCCATGACGCTGTTCGAAAACGGCCGCGGCTATATAAAAATGAAAAAGATCAACGGAGTCGCGCTGGATGCCATTGCGCCGCGCAGTTTGCCGAAAAAAGCACAGCAGGCACTCGATCAGATGTTGGCGGACCTGCAGAAGAAAGAGATGTTTCCCAACGATGTGCAGTTGTCCAACTTCATGTATTCGGCGAAGGAAAACAAAGTCTACCCGGTGGATTTCGACTTTCCGCCCAAGGATGTCCTGCACTTTGATGAGTCGACGTTTGCGATACACCGGGATGACTTCCTGCGTGACGCCGACAAGCTCAGGGCGCAGTTCCGTCAGCTGATCGCGTAGATCGCACAACTGCCCCCTCGGGGGCAGTGTTCACCGGGCGCTACAGGCTGAAGTCACCTTCGGACACCAACTCGCTCAGTGGCTTGCGTGGGCTTGGCGCTTCACGGCTTTGCAGGTACTCGGGCAAAGTCGATTTGTCCCCCAGCTTGCCAACCGCCACGGCGGCATGCAGCGCATAGCCCTCCGGGATCTTCAGCTCTTTGCGGGTCAGTTCCTGATCGAAGCCGGCCATGCCGTGGGTGTGCCAACCGCTGAGGCTGGCCTGCAGCGCCAGGTGGCCCCAGGCGGAACCGGTGTCGAAGGTGTGCCACAGCGCCGGGGTTTCCTCCGTGGCGCCGGGGGCGGTGAAGTCGGTTTTCGAGGCGATGATCACCAGGGCCGACGCATGTTGCGCCCAGCCACGGTTGAATTCATTCAGCAAACCCAGGAAGCGCTCCCAGTCCGGCGTGTCGCGGCGCGCATAGAGAAAACGCCAGGGTTGCGAGTTGTAGGCGGAAGGGGCCCAGCGTGCGGCTTCGAAGAAGCTCAGCAGGGTTTCCTTGGAGATGCTCTCGCCGGTGAAGGCGCGAGGCGACCAGCGGTCGGTGAACTGGGTGTGGATCGGATAGTCGGCAACACGTGTCATGGAGCAGTTCCTGATCGTCAATTCGGCCCTCAAAGCTACTGCGCAGCCACTAGACTGACAAGTGTTGTAACACCGCCAGTCGTAAGCGCTTGGATCCCGCAGCCGTGGGCACTAGACTGGCGGCCTTTTCACCTACCGATACTGATGTAGAGCCATGGCCGCCAAAGTCGAACCTTTCTGGATACGCAAAACCCTCGAACACCTCGACCAGGAGGAGTGGGAGTCGTTGTGCGACGGCTGTGGCCTGTGCTGCCTGCAAAAGCTTGAAGATGAAGACGACAACAGCGTCTATTACACGCGTATCGCCTGCAAACTGCTCGATCTCAAGACCTGCCAGTGCACCGACTACCCCAACCGTCGTGCATCGGTGCCCGATTGCATCCAGCTCACCCCGGGCCAGGCCGACCAGTTCAAATGGCTGCCACCCACCTGCGGTTACCGCCTGGTCAGCGAGCGCAAGGACTTGCCGTTGTGGCACCACTTGGTGTGCGGCGACCGTGATGCCGTGCACCATGAACGCATTTCCCAGTCCGGGCGCATGCTCAGCGAAGGCAGCGTGCCCGAGGACGACTGGGAGGATTACCTGATTTTCCGCGCGGGCTGAAAGGGGAGTGTGTATGAGGGTGCGAACCAAGCTGGCGGCGAGCCTGGTGTTGTTGGTACTGAGTCAGCCTGGATGGTGCGCGAAAAAAGTCGACCTGGATTATCACGTCAAACTGCTGCCCCAGAGCGATCAGGCCGAGGTACGCCTGAGCCTGTCCCAGGGCTCGGCGGTGCGCAGCCTGAACTTCGATCTGGGTCGCGACGGCGACTACAGCGACTTCAAGGCCGACGGCCAGTGGAGCGTCAAGGAACACCGTGGCCTGTGGCAACCCAGCGCCGACAAGGCCAGCCTGACCTACCGCGTGCGCCTCACCCACGCGCGCAAGCCGGGTATCTATGAAGCGCGGATGACACCAGGCTGGGCGCTGTTTCGCGGCGATGACCTGGTGCCGACGGCGCGGCTCGACCAGCAGGACGGCGTCGAGTTGGTCTCGCGCCTGGTGTTTGAACTGCCGGCCGGCTGGAAAAGCGTCGAAACCGCCTGGCCCCGAATCGGCAAGAACAAGTTCCGCATCGACAATGTGTCGCGCCTGTTCGACCGGCCCACCGGCTGGATGCTTGCCGGCAACCTTGGCAGTCGTCGCGTACGCCTGGGCGAAACCGACGTCACCGTGGCTTCGCCCAAGGGCCAGGCCATGCGCCGTATGGATGTGCTGACGTTGCTGACCTTCGTCTGGCCGCAGGTGGAAACGGCGTTCCCGCGTCACCCGGCCAAGCTGCTGGTGGTCGGCGCCAGCGACCCGATGCGTCGTGGTGCGTTTTCGGCGCATGACTCGATCTACCTCAACAGCCGCACGCCGCTGGTCAGCGAAAACGGCGGCAGCCCGCTGATTCGTGAAGTGGTGCAGGCGGTAGGGCGTTTCAACGATCACGACACCAGTGATTGGATCAGCGAGGGCTTGGGCGAGTATTACGCCATCGAGCTGCTGCGCCGCGCCGGCGGCATCACCGATGAGCGTTACCAGGCGATACAGGCGCGCTTGGCGAAGGAAGGCAAGGACGTGACCAGCCTGCGTGGCGAGCACGTCAGCGGCGCGACAGTGTCACGGGCGGTGGTGGTGCTGCAGGAGCTGGATCGCGAGATCCGCGTGAAGACTCATAACAAGCGGTCGCTGGATGACCTGACGCAAGCGGTGATGCGGGCCAGCCGCATCACCACGGCGGAGTTTGTGCAGTTGGCTGAAAGCATCATCGGCGAGTCGTCGGTGGTGCTGGACAGTAAGCTGCTACGTTAGACGCTGGTTTTGGTGGCCTTCTCGGCCGCCACTTCGGCCTTGGTCTTCAAGTTCTTCAACTCTGCGCCGGCGCGCTCGATCTTCGTACGCACGCTGTTCATTTCCTGGCGGCCCTGCTCCAGCTTGTCCTTGAGCGAACTGTGCCCGGTGAAACCACGGGCCAGCGCCACGCCGCCAATCGCCACCTGGATCAGGCCGAAAATCCCGCCCCGGCGCAGGCCTTTGCCCACCATCATCACACCACCGGCCACCGAGCCGATGCGCTCCCAACCGTGCACGTTCTGCCTTGGCTGAGTCTCGAAGGGGGTGTGTTCGATGATAGGTCGCAAGGTTTTGCTGTCGCTCATGATCTGTCTCCAACAAGGGCTATTGATAATTAGCTGACTGCCCGCAGACGCCGGATGTTCCCGAAATATCAGTACTTGGGGCCTGAACGGGTGTTGTTGCCCTTGGCCAGGCGGTCGTAAAGGACCACGTTGACCGTGGCGGCGAGGTTCATGCAACCGGTGGTCGGGATGTAGACCACATCTTCGCACCAGTCGCGGATCTCTTTATCCAGCGAGCCGTCTTCGGGGCCGAAAATGTACAGCGCACGGTCGGGGTGGGTGTACTCAGGCAGCGGGCGGGCGCCTTCCACCAGCTCCACGGCGACGGGGATGCAACCCAGGGGCAGGATCTTTTTCAGGTCATCGATGCCGATCAGCGGAATGTCGTGATGGACCTTCTTGGTGTCGGTGATGAAGTCCCGGGCGCGCTCGTAGCGCACGCCGGTGTAGAACACCGAGGCCACGCCGTAGCAACCGGCGGCGCGCATGACCGAGCCGACGTTTTCGGGGGATTTGGGGTTGTACAGACCGATGCAGCTGTAGCGTTTATTGCCCACGGGGAAGGGTGCCTTGGAGAAAAACGGCGATTATACGGCCTTGGGGGGATGTGTTGCTTGGACGATCGCCATCGGGGGCACGCCCCCTCCCACACTAGGCCTGCGTACGCCGGTCAGAATGTGGGAGGGGGCTTGCCCCCGATGAGGCCGGTGCTAACAACAATGGACTATCAGTCGTCTTTCTTCATCAACCCCGCCAACGCCGCAAACGGGTTATGCGTGGCCTTGGCAATCGTCGGGCTGCTGGTGGAGCCTTCGCCGAAGTACTGCTGGTCGGTGTAGCGCGAGTGTTCGTTGTCGTGGCAGTACAGGCACAGCAATTCCCAGTTGGAACCGTCCTGGGGATTGTCATCATGATTGTGGTTGCGGTGGTGTACCGTCAGTTCGCTCAGGCGTTTGCCCGAGAACTCACGGGCGCAGCGGCCGCACACGTGGGGGTACATCTTCAACGCTTTGTCGCGGTAGCCCATTTCCCGATCGCGCTGGGCATCGGCAAGGATGCGGTCCAGCTTGGCGGTGTGGGAGGGCGGGTTGGTCGAGCTCATCATGGCTCCTGGCTATTTGGTGGTTCACGGATAGGGTTGATTCTAGCCGCTCGCGACGTAAATAACCGCTTCACTTTGCTCATAAGGATCTGAAACTCATGCGTCTGCATTCATGGACTGTTGCACTGTTGTTGTGTGGGGCAGTTGCCCACGCCCAAGCGTTCTCCACGCCAAAACCCGGACAAGTGATCGAGGTGGCCCTCGAACAACTGCACCCGACCCAGGCCGTGGTGGGCTTCGACCAGATTTACTACAGCCTGGGGCTGTTTGCGGACAAACCCGCCAAGGTCTTCGATGAATACTGCGAGACCAACGGCCAGGGCGAAGCCGACAAGGTGCCCAAGGGCGCGGACTTGCACCAGCCGTCGAGTTTTACCTGCCAGGACCCGGTCGGCACCCATCCCGACGACATGAAAACCGTGGTAGTCGGCCCCGGCGGCCAGTTGTACCTGACCGATGGTCACCATAGCTTCACCACCTTGTGGGAAGTCCCTGGTGGCGGCCCTCGCTTGAACATGTGGGTCAAGGTCACGGATGACTTCAGCAACAGCCCGGACATGAAGAGCTTCTGGCTGCGCATGCAAGCGGCGCGCAAGGTCTGGCTCAAGGACAACCAGGGCCAGACCCTGCCGCCCGAGCAGTTGCCGGCACATCTGGGTTTCAAGAACCTGCAGGACGACACGTTCCGCAGCCTGGTGTATTTCACCCGCAAGGCCGCCTATGGCAAACCTGAGGCTGGCGAGGTCGCACCGGAGTTCCTGGAGTTCTACTGGGGCAATTGGCTGCGCACTCAAATTGACTTGGGCAAGTACAACCTGAACAAGAAGGGCGGTTACAAGGACGCCATCGAAGCCGTCGCCAAGCGCATGGTCAGCCTGGCGCCCGGCTCACAGGTCGGCGACAGCGGTTTTACCGCCCATCAACTGGGCGGCATGACCAGGCTCGACCGTAACGAACTGGAAAAGACCTTCGACAAAAAAGTGCCGTACGTGATCGATTACCGCAATTCCCTGCGCTAGCCGATCACACCTTCTGTGCAATCCAGATGGTGTGCCGCGTGCCCTTGTTGCCATGGGCAAACACCTGGACTTCCTCGGCCTTGAAACCGGCCTTGCGCAGTTTGTCGCTGAACAGCTTGTCGGCGCTCGCCGACCACACGGCCAGCACGCCCTTGGGGCGCAGGGCCTTGGCGCAGGCGGCCAGGCCACCGGCGGAGTAAAGCCAGCTGTTGGCCTTTTGCGTAAGGCCTTCGGGGCCGTTGTCCACGTCCAGCATGATCGCGTCAAAACCCTGGGGCTCGGCCTGCAGCACCTTGGCGACATCCTCCAGGCGGATCACCGTGCGTGGGTCCAGCAGCGGCCGGCCGGATTTTTCTCCCAGCGGCCCACGGTTCCATTCCACGACTCCCGGCACCAGTTCTGCCACGACCACCTCGGCGGTCTTGCCCAGGTGTTTGAGCGCCGAAGCCAGGGTGAACCCCATGCCCAGGCCACCGATCAGCACCCGCGAATCCGGACGCCCGGCAACTTTGCGGCAGGGAATTTCCGCCAGCGCATCTTCGGAACCGTGCATGCGCGTGTTCATCAATTGGCCGCCGTCACCGCCCTGGATCTTGATGACAAAATCTTCACCGTATTCGAACAGGCACAAGGCACCGCCGTTGTCGGGGATCGGGGTGGTGTCGAGCAGAACGAAACGTTTCATGGAAATCTCATTGGGAAGGGCATTCTTGCGCGGTTGGGAGTAGCCTTGTGACATTCCGGTCAGGCCATGGAGCCATCGATGAAGTGCAGCATTCTAACGGTCATTGTGTTGAGCGCGCTCGCCTGTGGTGCGACGCAGGCTCAGGAGTTGCAAACCGTACCGGTCGCGCCCGCCCCGACGCCAGGCGCGCCGGGCACGCCGACACCGACGTTGTACCCGCAAGTCACCCCGCCTGCCGTGCCCAAGACCAACGGTTCGCCACCACTGGTGCCTATCGTGCTGCCCACGCCGCCGAAGGACCAGACGGTGCCCGGCCTGTTGCAGAACGACAGCAAGCCGAAGTCGCCGGGCGGTTAGAACTGCTGGGACAGTAACTGCCCGTCGGCCATGCGCAGGCGCTTGGACAAGGCGATGGCTATCGCGCGGATGATCTTGGCGGCGATCCTGGGCGCTTCGTTGAGCATCTTTTCCAGGGAATCCCGGCCCAGGTTCAGCAGCACGCAGTCACTGGCCGCCACGCAACTGGCGGAACGCCGCTCGCCGTCAAGTACCGCCATTTCACCAAAGGCCCGGCCGCTGCGCAGGGTAGCGATGGTCAGGCGCTGGCCGTCATGATTGGTTTTCTGCACCGCCACCTGGCCACTGTGGATGATGCACATGAAGGTGCCGGCGTCCCCTTCGAGGAAGATCGCTTCGTCACGGGCAATGCTGCTGATGTTGAAGTAGCCGGCAGCGACGTAAAAGTCTTCCGGCAACAGCGGGTCGAACAGGCCGCAATCCATGAGCATGTCGCGGATTTCGGTATTCATTAATGTCGGTAGTGCCATGGCTGCAATCTTGATCCATCAATCAGTAGGCGGTCCTGTGGTCAGACAGGACCGCCCGGCTAAGTTCCTTAAACCAGCCCCAGCGCCTTGAACACAAATCCATATTCGAGCGCTACGTCACGTAATCCCTGGTAACGACCGCTCATGCCACCGTGGCCGGCGCCCAGTTCGGTCTTGAGCAGCAGCAGGTTGTCGTCGGTCTTGGTGTCGCGCAACTTGGCAACCCATTTGGCGGCCTCCCAGTATTGCACGCGGCTGTCGTTGTAGCCGGCGATCACCAGCAGGTGCGGGTAGGCCTGGGCGCTGACGTTTTCGTAAGGCGCGTAGGCCTTGATGCGCTCATATACTTCGGGCTCTTGCGGATTGCCCCACTCGTCGTACTCGGTGATGGTCAGCGGCAGCTCGGGGTCGAGCATGGTGTTGAGCACGTCGACGAACGGCACTTCGGCAATCGCCGCCTGGAACAGCGCCGGGCGCTGGTTGAGCACGGCGCCGATCAACAGGCCGCCGGCGCTGCCGCCGCTGATCACCAGTTGCCTGGACGTTGTCAGGCCCTCGGCGATCAAGTGTTCGGCACAGGCGATAAAGTCGCTGAAGGTGTTTTGCTTGTGTTCCTGCTTGCCGTTGCGATACCAGGCCTCGCCCAGCTCGCCACCACCGCGCACGTGGGCGATGGCAAACGCTACGCCCCGGTCCAGCAGGCTCAGGCGGGCGTGGGAGAACCAAGGGTCGAGGCTCGAACCGTAGGCGCCGTAGCCGTACAGGTACAGCGGTGTGGGCTTGCCGAGCTGGTCGCGCTTGACCACCAGGCTGATCGGCACCCGGGTGCCGTCCGCGGAGGTGGCCCACAGGCGCTGGCTCACGTAGTCGTCGGCGTTGAACACGCCCAGTACCGGGGTTTCCTTGAGCACCTGTTGTGCACCGTTGGCCAGTTCCAACTGGCGGACCTGGGCCGGGCGGTTCAGGGCTTCGTAGCGCAGGCGGATTTTGTCGCTGACAAACTCCAGGCTGTTCTGTACGTAGAGGCTATAGGCTGCGTCGGGCAATTCCACGCGATACACCGGCAAACCTTCCGGGTGCACCTCGATCACCGGCAGGCCGCCGATGCGCAGGCTCAGGGTCATGGCGCTGGTGTTCAGACTGACGCCGTCGAGCATCACGTCATCACGATGAGGGATCAGGTTCTGCCATTCGCCTTCGGTCGGCACGTCGCCAATGTCGGTGGCCACGAACAGCGCGTAGTTGATGCCATCCCGGTTGCTGCGGATAAACCAGGTCCACGCGCCATTCAGCTGACCGTGATCGACATCGTACTCATGGTCCTCGACCCGTGGTGCCAGGCAGGTGAACGCCAGGTGCGGTTGGTCGGCGTCCAGCGCCCAGACTTCGCTGGTGGTCTTGCTGCCCAGCGACAGCAGCAACTGACGTTCGGAGCTGGAACGGTAGCAATGCAGGAAGAAACGCCCGTCGGGCTCGTGGAACACTTCCTGCGCCGCCGTGCCATCCAGGCGATAGCGATAGAGTTTGTGCGGGCGGTGCGTGTCGTCCAGTTCGCCGAAGAACAGCGTCAGGCTGTCATTGGCCCAGGTCATGCTGCCGTCGCAGTCTTCAAACTCCAGCTCGCTGACCTTGCCGGTGGCCAGTTCCTTCACGTACAGGGTGTAGATCTCTTCGCCACTGGTATCGAGGCTGTAGGCCAGGCGCTGGTGGTCGGGGCTGATGCTGAACGCGCCGAGGGAGAAGAAACCGCCATTGGCCAGTACGTTCGGGTCCAGCAACAGCTCTTCGCTGCTGTCATCCACCTGGTTGCTGTCATCCGCCGGGCGGCGGCAGCGGTAGTGGCGGGCGTACTCGTCACCGGCGGTGGTGCGGGTGTAATACAAGTACGGCCCCCACGGCGAGGGCAGGGACAGGTCGGTTTCGAGGATGCGGCCCTTGATCTCTTCGAACAGGCTGTCGCGCAGCGCCTTCTGGTCGGCGAGTTGCGCTTCCTGCCAGGCATTCTCGGCCTTGAGGTAATCGAGCACCTCGGCGCTGTCACGCTCTTGCAGCCAGGCGTACGGATCGGGGCCTTGGGCCTTGCGGGCAATCGGAGCAGTCGATACAGGCATAGGATTGATCTCTATCTGGCAGACGGTGGCAGGCATTGCAGCCGCGACACGCAAAAGCCGTTATCATAGCCGCCTGTTTGCCAACCTTGCCATGGACACCATGACCGAGAACGACTATCTGACCGCTTGGGGCCTTTACGCCTTCGCCGCTTTGGGCTGCCTGTTGGTGTGGTGGCGCATGACCCGCTGGATCTGGCGCTGGTTGCGCGAGCCGCTGCAATTGCTGATGGCGGTGCTGCTGTTGAGCCCGACCATCGTCGACCCGGTCAAGACCCAGTTCGCGCCGGCGGTGGCCATCACCGCCCTCGATCTGGTGCTCAAGGTCGGCAATAACGCCTGGCGGGCCATCTCCGATCTGTTCATGTACACCATGATCGCCTTTGGCGTGTACCTGGTGTTCGTGTTGATCCGCTGGCCCATCGAGCGTGCCGCCAAGGCCCGTCGCGAGCGCAAGGCCGCCGCCGATGCGGCCCTGGCCGCCGAGCCGGATCAAGATGAAGACGACGTGCCCTTCCGCCGTCCTGCACCCGTGAGCGGTATGCGCGTCGAACCGCGCCTTTAACGTCGTCCGCCCTGCAGCGAGAGCCCTGGCATGTGTGAATTATTGGGCATGAGTGCCAACGTCCCCACCGACATCGTGTTCAGCTTTACCGGGCTGATGCAGCGCGGTGGGCGCACCGGCCCCCACCGTGACGGTTGGGGCATCGCGTTCTACGAAGGCCGTGGCCTGCGTCTGTTCCAGGACCCGGCCGCCAGCAGTGAGTCGGAAGTCGCGCTGCTGGTGCAGCGTTATCCCATCAAAAGCGAAGTGGTCATCGGCCATATCCGCCAGGCCAATGTCGGCAAGGTCAGCCTGGCCAATACCCACCCGTTCGTGCGCGAACTGTGGGGCCGCAACTGGTGCTTCGCCCATAACGGCCAGTTGGCGGACTTCAATCCCCGCGCCACGTTCTACCGCCCGGTGGGCGACACCGACAGTGAAGCGGCCTTCTGCGACCTGCTCAACCGCGTGCGTGAAGCCTTCCCCGAGCCGGTGGACATCGAAAAAGTGCTGCCGGACCTCATCGCCGCCTGTGCCGAATACCGCAGCAAGGGCGTGTTCAACTGCCTGCTCAGCGATGGCGACTGGCTGTTCTGCTACTGTTCGACCAAATTGGCACAGATCACAAGGCGTGCACCGTTCGGCCCGGCGCGCCTGAAAGATGTCGACGTGATCGTCGACTTTCAGGCCGAAACCACACCTAACGATGTGGTGACGGTGATTGCCACCGAACCTTTGACCGACAACGAAAACTGGACCCGCTATGAACCGGGCCAATGGAGCCTGTGGCGACGCGGTGAATGCGTCAGCCAGGGCATTACCGAGTAAGGATATCGCCCATGTTGCTCAGTTATCTGCGGTTGGTGCTGTTTGCGATTGGCCTGCTGATCGGCGTGCAAGTCCCGGGGTTTATCAACGACTATGCCAAGCGCGTCGAAGCGCACCTGATCGAGGCCCAGACCGGCCTCAGCGGGTTTGAAAACACCGCACGCCAGTTCTTCAACGGCGATTTGAAAGCGTTGGTGGCGCATTACCGCGCCAGTGATGACCCGGTGTTCCAGAGCGATGCCAACAGCCTGGGCGCCATGCTTGACCGCCAGGTGGCGTTGGACAAGCAATTCCAGGCCATGCAAGGCCCGTGGTACATCCGCGCCCTGCAGGTGGCGGTGGCGGCCGACCCGGATATCCGCCTGGAAACCTGGAACGGCTACAGCTACCAGATCCTGCTGACGCCCGAGGCCATGGGCTGGGGGCTGGGCGGGGCGATGCTGCTGTCGTTTGGCCTGGAATGCCTGTTCCGCCTGATCGACTGGGTGGTGCTGGGCGGCAAGCGCCTGCGCCAGAGCCGGCCGATCGAAGAGCGCGACCTCAAGGGCCTCTGAGACAAAATGTGGGGGGCTTGCCCCCTCCCACAGTTTTAATCCTGTGTCTTCAGTGAGGTTGTGTGCTCAGTAGCATCCGCTCTACGCCAACCTCTTCGGCATACCGTGCCACCACCTTCTGGCACAGCCCCACAATCTCTTCCACCAACTCCACCCCCACGCGCCACGACACCACCACCTGCAAGTTCGGCAGCTTCTGCGCCATCGGCAACATCACCAACTCCCCACGCGCCAGTTCCTCGCTGACCAGCACCGGCGGCAGGGCGCCGATGCCGAAGCCATCGCGCAGCAGGCGGGTGATGGCCGACACCGAGTTCACACAGTTCATGCGTGGCGCGGCCACGCCGTTGGCTTGCATCAGGCTGATCACGTCCTGGTGCGGGTGGGAGTTTTTCGAGTAGGTGATGA
This sequence comes from Pseudomonas extremorientalis, assembly GCF_024584605.1. Lineage (NCBI taxonomy): Bacteria > Pseudomonadati > Pseudomonadota > Gammaproteobacteria > Pseudomonadales > Pseudomonadaceae > Pseudomonas > Pseudomonas extremorientalis. The sequence continues at coordinate 1,758,513 of NZ_CP089519.1, forward strand.
TGCGCTCCTGGGCCAGTTCGGCGAGGGAAGCGTAGTCGCGGTTGTAGATCGACTGGCTGGCGACGATCCAGGCCATGGGGTGGCTGGCCAGTTCCAGGCTGCGCACGGTTTCCAGGCGCAGCAGGTCGGTTTGCAGGATCAGGTCGAGGAAGCCTTTTTGCAACTGATCGCTGAGGTTCAGTGCAGTATCGGCGACCAATTCGATTTCCACGAGGGGGGAGTGGTCCATCAATTCCGCCACCAAGGGGCTGAGCCAAGTATGGATCACCGTGTCCATCGCACCGATGCGGATGCGCCCGACCTTGCTGCTGGTGGTCTCCAGGGACTGCTTCAGGCCCTGCATGGTCAACATCATCTGCTCGGCGTAATCCAGCACCTTCAAGCCTTCCGGGGTCAGGCTCACGCCCCGTGAGTCACGCAGAAACAACTTCACCCCCAACTCGCTTTCCAGCACCGCGATGCGGCTGGAGATCGAGGCCTGGGTAGTGAACAGCTTCTCGGCGGTCAGGCGAAAACTCTTGAGCTTGGCCACCCAGACGAAGGTTTCGAGGAACTTCAAATTCATGGGATCAACTTTTTCTTATGCATGGATCGGTTTTTATTAGTTGGACGCCGCACCGGGCCAGCGCCAAAAATCGAGCCATTCCACCATAAGCGCCGTTGGGGTATCAGGACAAGTTGCGAGTTCTGCGTAAAAAATCCCACACTACAAGAAAACAACGCCTACAGGAGCGACAGTCCGTGAGCCGTCTTTTACTCAATTGCGACATCGGCGAAAGCTTTGGCAACTGGACCATGGGGCTGGACGCCGAGGTCATGCCGTTCATCGATTGCGCCAACGTGGCCTGCGGTTTCCATGCCGGTGACCCGAGCATCATGCGCAAGACCGTCAGCCTGGCGCTCAAGCATGGCGTGCAAATCGGTGCACACCCGGCGTACCAGGACCTGCAAGGCTTTGGCCGTCGCTCCATGGCTTATACCCCGCAGGAAATCCAGGACCTGTTGCACTACCAGATCGGTGCGCTCGATGGTCTCTGCCGTGCCCAGGGCGGGCGGGTCAGCTACGTCAAGCCCCATGGTGCGATGTACAACGACATGATGGCCAACCCCGTGCAATTGCGCGCGGTGATCCAGGCCGTGGCGGCGTACGGCGAACTGCCGCTGATGCTGCTCGCCACCCGTGACAACAGCGCGGCCCAGGCCTTGGGCGCCGAATACGGTGTCACCCTGTGGTTCGAAGCCTTCGCCGACCGCGCCTATGACAACAAAGGGCACCTGGTGTCGCGGCAGTTGCCGGGCGCCGTGCACCATGATTCCGACACCATCGTGCAGCAGGCCCTGACCCTTGCCCGTGGTGAGGCGCTGATTGCCAGCGACGGCAGCCCGCTGCTCCTGCAAGCCAATACCCTGTGCGTGCACGGCGACAACGCGAGCTCGGTCGCGGCCGTACAGCGCATCCGCGAGGCATTGAAGCCAGCATGAAGCCACGGATTGAAGTGGTCGCCATCGACTGCCTGATGGTGCGCCTGTTTGATGCTATCGCCGAAACCAACATGCCGTGGATGCTCGCCGCTACCCAGCGCCTGCGCAGTGGCTTCGGCGCCGCGCTGGTGGACCTGGTGCCGTCCTATACCACTTTGATGGTGCATTACGACCTCGGCGCCGTGAACCCGGCCCAGGCGCGGGCACTGATCGAGCAGGCCCTTGCCGGCCTGCAACCGCAAGCCCAGGGCGGCGGCCAGTGCCATGTGCTGCCGGTGTGGTACGACTTGAGCGTCGGCCCGGAATTGACCTTGCTCAGCCAGCGCAGCGGTTTGGCTATCGACGAAGTGATCCGCCGCCACAGTGCCCACGAGTACCAGGTGTTTGCCCTCGGTTTCGCGCCCGGCTTCGCCTTTATGGGGTTGGTGGATGAAGTTCTTGCCACGCCGCGTCTGAATACCCCACGCAAACGCGTGGCGGCCGGTAGCGTCGGCATCGCCGAACGACAAACCGCCGCCTACCCGGTGGTGTCGCCGGGCGGCTGGAACCTGATCGGCCGCACGCCGGCCAGGCTCTTCGACCGCGGGCGCGACGGCTACAGCCTGATGCAGCCCGGCGACACGGTGCGCTTCGAAGCGGTCGAGCGTGCTGAATTCATCAAGTTGGGTGGCGATGATACGCCGTTGGAGGCGCTGGCATGAGTCGCTTACTGATCGAGGCCAGCACGCCGTTGTGCCTGTTGCAGGACGCTGGTCGCTTTGGCGTACGCCACCTGGGCGTGACCCAGGGCGGGGCGCTGGACTGGGTGTCGATGTCCTGGGCGAACTGGCTGCTGGGCAATGCACTGGACGCGCCGGTGGTGGAAATCACCCTGGGCGGTTTCACCGTGCAGGCCGAGGATTATTGCCTGCTGGCCCTGGCCGGTGCAGACCTGGGCGCGTACATCGATGAACGTGCCATCAGCCCGGGCCGCAGTTTTATCCTGCAAAAGGGCCAGCGTTTGCGCTTCACCCAGCCGTTCAGCGGTGCGCGGGTCTATCTTGCGGCTCCGGGCGGCTTTGATGCGCCGGCTGTGCTTGGCAGTTGCGCCACGGTTGTGCGTGAAGAGTTGGGCGGGGTGGACGGTTTCGGCAAGGCGTTGGCCGAAGGAGGGCGCTTGGTCTACTCCGGTACAGGTGGTGCAATGAAGGTGCTGAGTGCACCGGATTTGCAACCCGGTAAACCGTTGGATGTGATCGTTGGTGCACAGATTGGCCAATTCAGCGGCCAGAGCCTATTCGACGCCTTCAACACCGCATGGGCCCTCGACAGCCGCGCCGACCGCATGGGTATGCGCCTGCTGGGCGCGCCGTTGCAATACCAGGGACCGTCGCTGATTTCCGAAGGCATTCCGCTGGGCGCGATCCAGGTTCCGCCGGATGGGCAGCCGATCGTGTTACTCAATGATCGACAGACCATCGGTGGCTATCCGCGCCTGGGTGCATTGACGCCGTTGTCGCTGGCGCGGCTGGCGCAACGCTTGCCGGGGGAGACGGTGCGGTTGGCGCCGGTCGTACAACAGACAGCCCACCAGCAGCACATCGACTTTATGAAGCGGTTCACCACGACCTGAAAAACACTGAGGTCAAAATGTGGGAGGGGGCAAGCCCCCTCCCACATTGGATCTCCTACAGTATTAGGGGAGGCGTTTATTTGGAGAGGAAGCGCATCCCTTCTTCAAGCCCGCGCAAGGTCAGCGGATACATCTGATCTTCCACCAACTCCCGCACAATCCCCGTTGACGCCGTATACCCCCAAGTGTCCTTGGGATACGGGTTGATCCAGATCAGCTTCTTGTACTTGGCCATGAAGCGCTGCATCCACACATACCCAGGCTCCTCGTTCCAATGCTCGACGCTGCCGCCGGCCTGGGTGATCTCATACGGTGCCATCGAGGCATCGCCGATAAAGATCACTTTGTAATCCGCGCCGTATTTGTGCAGCAGGTCCTGGGTCGAGGTGCGTTCCGAGGTGCGGCGCTGGTTGTTCTTCCACACTGATTCGTACACGAAGTTGTGGAAGTAGAAGTACTCCAGGTGCTTGAACTCGGTCTTGCACGCAGAGAACAGTTCTTCGCAGATCTTCACATGGGCGTCCATCGAACCGCCGATATCGAACAGCAACAGCAGCTTGATGGTGTTGCGCCGCTCCGGGCGCATCTGGATATTCAGCAAGCCGGCGTCGCGGGCGGTGTGGTCGATGGTGCCGTCGATATCCAGCTCTTCCGCCGCGCCCTGGCGCGCAAATTTGCGCAGGCGGCGCAGGGCGACCTTGATGTTGCGCGTGCCCAGTTCCACTTGGTCATCGAGGTTCTTGTACTCGCGCTGGTCCCACACCTTGACGGCCTTGCCCTGGCGCTTGCCGGCATCGCCGACGCGAATGCCTTCGGGGTTATAGCCGCCGGAACCAAACGGGCTGGTGCCACCGGTGCCGATCCACTTGTTGCCGCCGGCATGGCGCTCTTTCTGTTCTTCCAGGCGCTTCTTGAATTCCTCGATCAGCTTGTCGAGGCCGCCGAGGGACTGGATCTGCGCACGTTCCTCATCGGTCAGCGAGCGTTCGAACTCCTTGCGCAGCCACTCTTCGGGGATCAACGCCTGCAGGTGGTCGTCGAGCTTTTCCAGGCCGTTGAAATAGGCACCGAAGGCCCGGTCGAACTTGTCGAAATGCCGTTCATCCTTGACCAGGATCGCCCGGGCCAGGTAGTAGAACTCGTCCATGTCGGCAAAGGTCACGCGCTGCTTCAGCGCATTGATAAGGTCAAGCAGCTCGCGCACCGACACCGGCACCTTGGCTGCGCGCATCTCGTTGAACAGGTTGAGCAACATCAGCGATTACCGCGACGGCTCATGAACGCCAGACGTTCCAGCAACTGCACGTCTTGCTCGTTCTTCACCAACGCACCGGCCAGCGGCGGGATGGCCTTGGTCGGGTCGCGCTCGCGCAGCACCGCTTCGCCGATGTTGTCGGCCATCAGCAGCTTGAGCCAGTCGACCAGTTCGGAGGTGGAGGGCTTTTTCTTCAGGCCGGGCACTTTGCGCACGTCGAAGAACACGTCGAGCGCTTCGCTGACCAGGTCTTTCTTGATGTCCGGGTAGTGCACATCCACGATCTTCTGCAGGGTGGTGCGGTCGGGGAAAGCGATGTAGTGGAAGAAGCAGCGGCGCAGGAACGCGTCCGGCAGTTCTTTTTCGTTGTTGGAGGTAATGATGATGATCGGGCGTTTCTTGGCCTTGATGGTCTCGTCGATTTCGTAGACGTAGAACTCCATCTTGTCGAGTTCTTGCAGCAAGTCGTTGGGGAACTCGATGTCGGCCTTGTCGATTTCGTCGATCAGCAGGATCACCCGCTCTTCGGATTCGAAGGCCTCCCAGAGCTTGCCCTTCTTCAGGTAGTTGCGCACGTCGTGCACCTTGTCCACGCCCAGTTGCGAGTCGCGCAGACGGCTTACCGCGTCGTACTCGTACAGGCCCTGATGGGCCTTGGTGGTGGACTTGATGTGCCAGGTAATCAGCCTGGCACCGAAGGACTCGGCCAGTTGCTCGGCGAGCATGGTCTTGCCGGTGCCCGGTTCGCCCTTGACCAGCAGCGGCCGTTCCAGGGTGATGGCGGCGTTGACGGCCAGTTTCAGGTCATCGGTAGCCACATAGGCCTGGGTGCCTTCGAACTTCATCGGTGCTTCCTCGCATTCATCAATGCCGGGACTATACCGCGCAGCCCCGGCGACTGTGAACGCAGGGGGAATATTCAGTCTCTGAATGACCGGTCACATTCAATCCGCCGAAGGTTTGGGCTGTTCATACCGCGCATTGAACGCCTGGATAAACCCATTGCGCAAAATCGCCAAAAACGCCGAGAACGCGCTGACATTCTGCTGGTGCACGCTGCCACTGAGTTCGACACGGGTGGCAAACTGGTTTTTGTGCTGGTTTTTCAGCACGGTTTCGCTGGCGCCGACCACGGCTTCCCAGATCGAGCGGAAGATGTTCTTGTCTTTGTTTTCCACGTCCTGCTGCCAGTCGAACACTTCGACATCGCGCAGCAGCGGCTTGATATAGCCGGTCAACTGGCCGTTATCCGCCTGGGCTTCGATCACCACATCACCGGTGCCGGCCTTGAAGTCGAACTTGCCATAGGCCGAAGCGAAGTCATTCATGCGCTTGAGCTGCAGGTCCTTGGCGCGGAAGCGGAATTCGAAGTTTTCAAAGTTGCTCAGCGGGTCGAAAGTGGCGCTGGCTTCCAGCGGCGCCTGGCCCTGGAGCAGGGCCTTGCCGTCGAAGCGGGCATCGCGCTTGCCCTTGACGTCGACCACGTTGGTCAGGTTATAGAAGCTGGCGTTGACTGACGTTGCATTGAGATTGACCGGTGGTTTGGAGCTGAAGTTGTGGAAGGCAATCTTGCCCTCTTCGATGCGCACTTCATCGAGGGTGATGGGCGCCAGCTTGCTCAACTGCTCGCGCCAGTCAGTGCCTTTACCGGTCTGGGAGGCCTGCTTGTTGGCGCCGCCGTCGACGAAGTTCACCTCAGGGTTGATGAACAGCACCTTGGCCACTACCGCATGGTCGTACCACAACGAGTGCCAGCTCACTGCCAGGTCGATCAGCGGCGCCTTGACGAACGGTACTGGCACCTTGCCGTCGACCTTGATGATCTCCAAACCGTTGATCTTGTAGGCGCCACGCCACAGGGCCAGGTCGACGTCGGTGACGTGGCCGCGATAGTCCCCCATCTCAGCGAGCTTGTCATTCAGGTAGTTGCGCACCAGATAGGGCAGGGCAATGCTCAAGGCGACCAGTACCACCAGTACTCCGGCAACGGTCCATAGTGGCCAGCTGTAGCGACGTTTCATGGGAGGGATCCTCTGTCCGTATAGGGGATGGACTCTTGCGATGGGCGCAACGTTCCTCCGACTGGACGCTTTGCAGCACGAGGCATACCCTTGTTGCCTTCCTGAATACCGCCAATAGGACCCGTCATGAGCCGCATCTTTGCAGACAACGCGCACTCCATCGGTAATACGCCCCTGGTGCAGATCAACCGGATCGCACCGCGTGGCGTGACCATCCTGGCCAAGATCGAAGGACGTAACCCGGGCTACTCGGTGAAGTGCCGCATTGGCGCCAACATGATCTGGGACGCCGAAAGCACCGGCAAACTCAAGCCGGGCATGACCATCGTCGAACCTACCTCCGGCAACACCGGCATCGGCCTGGCATTTGTCGCCGCTGCCCGTGGCTACAAGTTGCTGCTGACCATGCCGGCATCCATGAGCATCGAGCGTCGCAAGGTACTCAAGGCCCTCGGCGCTGAATTGGTGCTGACCGAGCCGGCCAAGGGCATGAAGGGTGCAATCGAAAAGGCCGGCGAAATCGTCGCCAGCGATCCGGCCACCTACTTTATGCCGGCTCAGTTCGAAAACCCGGCGAATCCGGCGATCCACGAGAAAACCACCGGTCCGGAAATCTGGAATGACACCGATGGCGCCGTGGACGTGCTGGTGGCGGGCGTGGGCACCGGTGGCACCATCACCGGCGTGTCGCGCTATATCAAGAACATCGCGGGCAAGCCGATCCTGTCGGTGGCGGTCGAGCCGATGGTCTCCCCGGTGATCACCCAGGCCCTGGCCGGTGAAGAGATCAAGCCCAGCCCGCACAAGATCCAGGGCATCGGCGCCGGGTTTGTGCCGAAGAACCTTGACCTGTCGATGGTTGACCGTGTGGAACTGGTGACCGACGACGAATCCAAGGCCATGGCCCTGCGCCTGATGCAGGAGGAGGGGATTCTGTGCGGTATCTCCTGCGGCGCGGCGATGGCCGTGGCCGTGCGCCTGGCCGAGAAGCCGGAAATGCAGGGCAAGACCATCGTGGTGATCCTGCCGGACTCCGGTGAGCGTTACCTGTCGAGCATGCTGTTCAGCGATTTGTTTACCGAGCAGGAAAACCAGGCTTGATGTATGTCAGCGCCAACACCTTAGGCCTTCTGCATACTGGCCCAACTGTTTATCATGGCCGGCTGCTACGTCTGCTGTTGGCCAGGCGCTTATTTCCAGGAGTTGCTGCATGACCTTTTCTTTGGCCGCCAAGCTGTCGGTGCTGGCGTTGTTTATCGGCAGCACGCTGTATGTGCACCTGCGCGGCAAGGCGCGTTTGCCGATGTTGCGCCAGTTCGTCAACCATTCGGCGCTGTTCGCCCCGTATAACGCCTTGATGTACCTGTTCTCGGCCGTGCCGTCCAAGCCATACCTGGATCGCAGCAAGTTCCCGGAACTGGACGTGCTCAAGGACAACTGGGAAGTGATTCGCGAAGAGGCCATGCACCTGTTCGACGAGGGCTACATCCGCGCCGCCGAAAAGAACAACGACGCCGGTTTTGGCTCGTTTTTCAAGAAGGGCTGGAAGCGTTTCTACCTCAAGTGGTACGACAAACCGCTGCCATCGGCCGAGGCGCTGTGCCCCAGAACCGTGGCCTTGGTGAGCAGCATTCCCAATGTGAAAGGCGCGATGTTCGCGCTGTTGCCGGGCGGCAGCCACCTCAACCCGCACCGCGACCCGTTTGCCGGTTCCCTGCGTTACCACCTGGGCCTTTCCACGCCGAACTCCGACGACTGCCGCATCTTCGTCGACGGCCAGGTCTATGCCTGGCGCGACGGTGAAGACGTGATGTTCGACGAAACCTACGTGCACTGGGTCAAGAACGAAACCGAACAGACCCGCGTGATCCTGTTCTGCGACATCGAGCGACCGCTGAGTAACCGCCTGATGACCCGGGTCAATCGCTGGGTCAGCAAGCAGTTGGGCCGCGCGACTGCGCCGCAGAACCTGGATGACGAGCGCGTGGGTGGGATCAACCAGGCGTATGCCTGGAGCAAGACCTTCAGCGACAAGTTCAGCGGCGTGGTCAAGCAGTGGAAGCGCAAGCATCCGAAGGCTTACCGCATTGCGCGGCCGGTGTTGGCTGTAGTCGTGCTGGTGCTGCTGTGGAAGTGGTTGTTCGGCTGATTTGAAACGTTAACGCGGTCAAAATGTGGGAGGGGCGGTGCGACGGTTCGACTTGCCCCTCCCACATTTGATCACCTTTGATCTTTAGCTGGCGATCAACTGGCGCAGCACATAGTGCAGGATGCCACCCGACTTGAAGTACTCCACTTCATTCAACGTATCGATCCGGCACAACACTTCAACCTTCTCCGTACTGCCATCCTCCCGCGTAATCACCAGCGTCAGGTTCATGCGCGGCACGATCTCCACATCGCTCAGCCCGAGAATGTCGATTTTCTCCTTGCCGGTCAGCTTGAGCGACTTGCGGTTCTGGTCCAGCTTGAACTGCAATGGCAACACGCCCATGCCCACCAGGTTGGAGCGGTGGATACGCTCGAAACTTTCGGCGATCACCGCCTTGACCCCCAGCAGGTTGGTGCCCTTGGCCGCCCAGTCGCGGCTGGAGCCGGTGCCGTATTCCTGGCCGGCGATCACCACCAGCGGCGTGCCCGACGCCTGGTATTTCATCGAGGCGTCGTAGATCGGCATTTTCTCGCCGGTTGGGATGTACAGCGTATTGCCGCCTTCCTCACCGCCGAGCATTTCATTGCGGATACGGATGTTGGCAAAGGTGCCGCGCATCATCACTTCATGGTTGCCACGGCGTGAGCCGTAGGAGTTGAAGTCGCGAGGCTCCACGCCTTGTTCGCGCAGGTAACGGCCGGCGGGGCTGTCGGTCTTGATATTGCCGGCGGGGGAGATGTGGTCGGTGGTCACCGAATCGCCCAACAGGGCCAGCACATTGGCGCCCTTGACGTCTTTGATCACCGGCAGGGGGCCGGCAATATCATCGAAGAACGGCGGGTGCTGGATGTAGGTGGAGTCCTTCTGCCACACGTAAGTGGCGGCCTGTGGCACTTCAATCGCTTGCCATTGCGCGTCACCGGCAAACACTTCGGCGTATTCCTTGTGGAACATGCCGGTGCTGACCTGCGCCACGGCGTCGGCGATTTCTTTGCTGCTCGGCCAGATGTCCTTGAGGTACACCGGGTTGCCTTGCTGGTCGTTACCCAGCGGTTCGCTGCTGATATCGATGCGCACGGTGCCGGCCAGGGCATAAGCGACGACCAGTGGTGGTGACGCCAACCAGTTGGTTTTCACCAGTGGGTGCACACGGCCCTCGAAGTTGCGGTTGCCGGACAGCACCGATGCCACCGCGAGGTCCGCCTTCTGGATGGCTTTTTCAATCGGCTCCGGTAATGGTCCGGAGTTGCCGATGCAGGTGGTGCAGCCATAGCCGACCAGGTCGAAGCCGAGCGTGTCCAGGTACTGGGTCAGGCCGGCGGCCTTGTAGTAGTCGGTGACCACCTTGGAGCCGGGGGCCAGCGAGGTTTTCACCCAGGGCTTGCGGGTCAGGCCCTTTTCCACGGCCTTTTTCGCCACCAGCCCGGCGGCCATCATCACGCTAGGGTTGGAGGTGTTGGTGCAGGAGGTGATCGCGGCGATCACCACCGCGCCGTTTTTCAGGCGATAGGTCTGGCCGTCGTATTCGTAGTCGGCTTCGCCCACCAGGTCGGCATTGCCCACGGCCACGCCGCCGCCGCCTTCGCTTTCCAGGCGACCTTCTTCCTTGGTAGTGGGTTTGAATTGCAGGTCGAGGAAATCGCTGAAGGCCTGGCCCACATTCGGCAGGGCTACGCGGTCCTGTGGGCGCTTCGGCCCGGCCAGGCTGGCTTCGACGCTGCCCATGTCGAGGGCCAGGCTGTCGGTGAACACCGGTTCCTGGCCGGCGTTGCGCCACAGGCCCTGGGCTTTGGTGTACGCCTCGACCAACTTCACGGTTTCTGCCGGGCGCCCGGACAGGCGCAGGTAGTCCAACGTCACCTCATCCACCGGGAAAAAGCCGCAGGTGGCGCCGTATTCCGGGGCCATGTTGGCGATGGTGGCGCGGTCGGCCAACGGCAGGTCGGCCAGGCCGTCGCCGTAGAACTCGACGAACTTGCCCACCACGCCCTTTTTGCGCAGCATCTGGGTCACCGTCAGCACCAGGTCGGTGGCGGTGATGCCTTCCTTCAATTTGCCGGTGAGCTTGAAGCCGATCACTTCCGGGATCAGCATCGACACCGGTTGGCCGAGCATCGCCGCTTCCGCCTCGATCCCGCCCACGCCCCAGCCGAGTACGCCAAGGCCGTTGATCATGGTGGTGTGGGAGTCGGTGCCGACCAGGGTGTCCGGGAAGGCATAGGTGCGGCCGTCTTCGTCTTTGGTCCACACCGTGCGGCCCAGGTATTCGAGGTTGACCTGGTGGCAGATGCCGGTGCCCGGCGGCACCACGCTGAAGTTGTCGAAGGCGCTCTGGCCCCAGCGCAGGAAGGCGTAGCGTTCGCCGTTGCGCTGCATCTCGATGTCGACGTTCTGCTCAAAGGCACTGGTGCTGCCGAACTTGTCGACCATCACCGAGTGGTCGATCACCAGGTCCACGGGGGAGAGCGGGTTGATGCGCTGCGGGTCGCCCCCGGCCTTGGCCACGGCGGCGCGCATGGCGGCCAGGTCGACCACGGCGGGTACGCCGGTGAAGTCTTGCATCAATACCCGGGCCGGGCGGTACTGGATCTCGCGGTCGGACTGACGTTCCTTGAGCCACGCGGCAATGGCCTTGAGGTCGGCGCCGGTGACGGTCTTGTCGTCTTCCCAGCGCAGCAGGTTTTCCAGCAGCACCTTGAGCGACATCGGCAGCTTGTCGAGGTCACCCAGGCTCTTGGCGGCCTCGGGCAAACTGAAGTAGTGATAGGTCTTGTTGTCGATTTGCAGTGTTTTAAGGGTTCTCAGGCTATCAAGCGATGACATGACACAACTCCTTATGGTCCGCACGGCTACGGACCCGACGGGACGAACAGAGCTATCAACTTAGCCCTGTTTTCATTAGCAGGCTAATAACTGGACTCTATCGTTAAGTCCAAGGTTCCGAACTCCGTTATCATGCGCGGGTTTTCATGACAGGTATTGCGATAGCGCAAGCCAGTTGCCAGGAGATTCAATGAACACCCTTTTTATGCACTGCCGCCCGGGTTTTGAAGGCGAAGTCTGTTCCGAGATCGCGGAACACGCCGCGCGCCTGAACGTTTCCGGCTACGCCAAGGCCAAGACCGGCAGCGCCTGCGCCGAATTCGTCTGCACCGAAGAAGACGGCGCCCAGCGCTTGATGCACGGCCAGCGCTTTGCCGAGCTGATCTTCCCCAGGCAGTGGGCGCGCGGGGTATTCATCGACCTGCCGGAAACCGACCGCATCAGCGTGATCCTCGCCCACCTGCACGACTTCCCGGTGTGCGGCAGCCTGTGGCTGGAGATGGTCGATACCAACGACGGCAAGGAGCTGTCGAACTTCTGCAAGAAATTCGAAGTGCACTTGCGCAAGGCGCTGCTCAACGCTGGCAAGCTGGTGGACGACCCGAGCAAACCGCGCCTGCTACTGACCTTCAAGAGCGGCCGCGAAGTGTTCATGGGCCTGGCCGAGTCGAATAACTCGGCGATGTGGCCGATGGGCATCCCGCGCCTCAAGTTCCCCCGCGAGGCGCCCAGCCGCTCGACCCTGAAGCTGGAAGAAGCCTGGCACCATTTCATCCCCCGCGACCAGTGGGACGAGCGCCTGCACGGCGACATGACCGGTGTCGACCTCGGCGCGGCGCCAGGCGGCTGGACCTGGCAACTGGTCAACCGCGGCATGCTGGTGACCGCCATCGACAACGGCCCCATGGCCGAAAGCCTGATGGACACCGGCCTGGTCCAGCACCTGATGGCCGACGGCTTCACCTTCGTGCCCAAACAGCCGGTGGACTGGATGGTCTGCGACATCGTCGAGAAGCCGGCGCGTAACGCCGCGCTGCTGGAAACCTGGATCGGCGAAGGGCATTGCCGCGAGGCGGTGGTCAACCTGAAGTTGCCGATGAAGCAGCGCTACGCCGAAGTGAAGCGTTTGCTGGAGCGCATCGAGGACGGCTTCAAGGCGCGTGGCATTCGCGTGGAGATCGGCTGCAAGCAGCTGTACCACGACCGTGAGGAAGTGACCTGCCATTTGCGTCGATTGGAAACAGCGAAGAAACCCAAGGCTCGCTGAACAGTTGAAATCACCACAGGACCCCTGTGGGAGCGGGCTTGCCCGCGAAAGCGGTATAACAGTCGAAACTAATGTTGAATGTGCCCGTGTCTTCGCGGGCAAGCCCGCTCCCACCTTTGGAGCGGCATCCGTTTCAGGAGTGATGTATGAACCTCGATTTGCCCGTCGACGCCACCCTCGACGCCACCGGCCTCAACTGCCCGGAGCCGGTGATGATGCTGCACCAGCACATCCGCGACCTGCCGCCCGGCGGCCTGCTCAAGGTGATCGCGACCGACCCGTCCACGCGTCGCGATATCCCCAAGTTCTGCGTGTTCCTGGACCACGAACTGGTGGATCAGCAGGAACAGGCGGGTACGTACCTGTACTGGATCCGCAAGAAGTCTGCTTAACCCTGCGCTTTTTCTGCGCGGATGCGCCGGCGTGCACTGCGCGCCAGACGCACCAGCAGCATCCCCGCGGCGCAGCTCAGGCCCACGATCAGCCCCTGCCACAAGCCGCTCGGGCCGCTCGGTTCGCCGAGCCAGTCAGTCAGGCCCAGGGCGTAACCCACCGGCAGGCCCACCCCCCAGTAGGCGAACAAGGTCAGCACCATGGTGACACGGGTGTCCTGGTAGCCACGCAAGGCACCAGCAGCAGTGACCTGGATCGAATCACTGAATTGGAACAGCGCTGAAAACACGATCAGCGTGGATGCCAGGTGGATGACGATCGGGTCCGGGGTGTAGATCGTGGCAATCTGTTCGCGAAGCAGCAACATCAGGCTGCAGGACAGGCAGGCGTAGGCCAGCGCCGTGCCCATGCCGACCCCTGCGGCAAAACGCGCTTCACGCGGTTCCCCACGGCCCAGGGCCTGGCCGACACGCACTGTCACGGCCATGCTCAGGGAGTAGGGAATCATGAACACCAGCGAGCTGACGTTCAGCGCGATCTGATGGCCCGAGACCACCGTAGCACCGAGGCTGCCGATCAGCAGGGCGATGACCGCAAAAATGCTCGATTCGGCAAAGATCGCGACGCCAATCGGCAAGCCAATCCCGAGCACGCGCTGGATCACCGCCCACTGCGGCCAGTCGAAACGCTTGAACAGTTCGCTGCTCTGGTAGGCCGGTCCCCAGCGGGTCCAGCCGGCCAGGCCGAGCATCATCACCCACATCGCAATGGCCGTGGCCCAGCCGCAGCCCACGCCGCCCATGGCCGGTACGCCCAGGTGGCCGTAGATGAAGATGTAGTTCAGTGGAATGTTCAGCGCCAAACCACACAGGCCCATGACCATGCTGGGCCGGGTGCGGCCCAGGCCATCACTGAAGCAGCGCAATACGTAGTAGAACGCGATGGCCGGCATGCCCGCGGCGATGCCATGCAGGTAGCCCATGGACGGTTTGATCAGGTCGGGTTCGACCTTCATGGCATGCAGGATAGGCTCGGCGCAGAGCAGCAACAGCGCTGCCGTGATACCCACCACCAGCGCCAGCCACAGTGATTGACGCACCAGCGGGCCGATCTCGCTGAACTGCCCGGCACCGTAGCGCTGGGCAACTTTGGGCGTGGTGGCCAGCAGTGTGCCGGTCATCAAGAGGTACACCGGAATCCAGATCGAGTTGCCCAGGCCCACCGCCGCCAGGTCTTGGGGGCTGACGCGTCCGGCCATCACCGCATCGACAAAGCTCATCGCCGTGGTGGCCAGTTGGCCGATCATGATCGGCAGGGCGAGCGTCAGCAAGCCGCGCACTTCCCGGCGGATGCGGGCGGGGCGGGTAAGGGGGGCGGCGGCAGTGTTCACGTGCAGGTGTCCAGTCGAAGGAAGCGCAGGACGGCGGATTCTACGCGCTGACGCATCGGTCAGGAAAAAACCTGTGTTAGCGATTTGTAAGCGAGGGCTGCGATCCCTGTACACTGCGGGTCCGCCTAAGGAGCCTGCCATGCTGATTGTTGCCGACGAAAATATTCCGCTGCTCGATGCCTTCTTCCAGGGTTTCGGCGAGATTCGCCGTGTGCCTGGCCGTTCCATCGACCGTGCGACGGTCGAGCAGGCCGACGTGTTGTTGGTGCGCTCGGTGACCAACGTCAACCGTGCCTTGCTCGATGGCACGAACGTGCGCTTTGTCGGCACTTGCACCATCGGCACCGATCACCTGGACCTCGACTACTTCCAGCAGGCCGGCATCCAATGGTCCAGCGCCCCCGGCTGTAACGCCCGCGGTGTGGTGGACTATGTGCTGGGCAGCCTGCAGACCCTGGCCGAGATCGAGGGCGCTGACCTCAACCAGCGCACCTATGGCGTAGTGGGTGCCGGTGAAGTCGGCGGGCGACTGGTCAAGGTACTCAAGGCCCTGGGCTGGAACGTGCTGGTCTGCGACCCGCCCCGGCAAATCGCCGAAGACGGCGATTACGTCAGCCTGGCGCAGATCATCGAGCAATGCGACGTGATCAGCCTGCACACCCCGCTGACCAAGTCCGGCAACGGCTCCACCTGGCACCTGTTCGACCGCCAGCGTCTTGAGCAGCTCAAGCCTGGCACCTGGCTGATCAACGCCAGCCGTGGCCCGGTGGTCGACAATGCCGCCCTGCGCGAGGTGCTGCTGGACCGCGAAGACCTGCAAGCGGTGCTGGATGTGTGGGAGGGCGAGCCGCAGGTGGACGTCGACCTGGCTGACCTGTGCGTATTGGCCACGCCTCATATCGCCGGCTACAGCCTGGACGGCAAGCAGCGCGGCACGGCGCAGATCTATCAGGCGTTCTGCGCGCACCTGGGCCAGGAACCGAGCATTCACTTGAGTGACCTGCTGCCGCCACCGTGGTTGGCCGAGGTGCAGTTGAATGCTTCCACCGACCCCGCGTGGGCACTGGCGACCCTGTGCCGCAGCGTGTACGACCCACGCCGGGATGATGCGGATTTCCGCCGCAGCCTCGTAGGAACGGTGGACGAGCAGCGCAAGGCGTTTGACCTGCTGCGCAAGCACTACCCCGAGCGACGCGAGATCGATGGTTTGAAGGTGCGCATCCAGGGTGAGTCGGCGGTGTTGTCCAACATCGTGTCCGCGTTGGGCGCAGTAGCGGTTTAGATACCCGATAAAAAACCCGGCCACCAGGGCCGGGTTTTAACGAGCGTGGGCGCTTCAGCCTTGCTGTGCAGGCTTGACCAGTCGCTGTTCCAGTTCGCTGCACGCTTGCTGGATCATCTTTTCGGTGATCTGCACTTCGCGGCCCTGGGCATCGATGTACGAGCAAGGCAACTGCTGCGGCTGGCGGATCACTTCAATCTTGGCATCGCTGCTGTTCTGCAAGGTCATGGCCTGTCTCCTCATCAGGTTGTGTACCTATTCTAAAACCCGCGCGTGACCAGGCTGTTACAACTCCCTGCCAGGTCAGCGGTACGCACTCCCAGTCCACCAGAAACCGATACATATTTCCAGCCGGGGGTTAGACCGATAGCCTCTAGGGATCAGCATCGGCGGGCATAATTAACCTGACTCATTGCTATTCGCCCAAGTTCCCCCCATGTGCATATACAGACTCCTTATCGGTGATGCCCTCCATGTTCTCTGTTCGCCAACGCCGTGCCATTCGCCTGGCCAGTCGCTTCATCGCGCCCTACCGCTGGCAGGCGCTTGGCGCCCTGTTGGCGCTGATCGTCACGGCTGGTATCACCTTGTCCATGGGGCAGGGCATCCGCCTGCTGGTGGACCAGGGGTTCATGACGCAGTCACCGCACCTGCTCAACCAGTCCATCGGGCTGTTCATGATCCTGGTGCTGGGCCTGGCGGTCGGCACCTTTGCGCGGTTCTACCTGGTGTCGTGGATCGGCGAACGGGTGGTCGCGGATATCCGCCGGCAGGTGTTCAACCACCTGATCTACCTGCATCCGGGCTTCTATGAGAACAACCGCAGTTCGGAAATCCAGTCGCGGCTGACCACTGATACCACGCTGCTGCAATCGGTGATCGGTTCCTCACTGTCGTTGTTCCTGCGCAATGCCTTGATGGTCATCGGCGGTATCGTGCTGCTGTTTGTCACCAATCCCAAGCTCACCAGCATCGTGGTGGTGGCGCTGCCGCTGGTGCTGGCGCCGATCCTGATCTTCGGCCGTCGCGTGCGCAGTCTGTCGCGTCAGAGCCAGGACCGCATCGCCGATGTGGGCAGCTATGTGTCCGAGACCCTCGGCCAGATCAAGACCGTGCAGGCGTACAACCACCAGGTGCAGGACGAACAGCGCTTCGCCGTCACCGTGGAAGACGCCTTCACCACCGCACGCAAGCGCATCACCCAGCGGGCCTGGCTGATTACCCTGGTGATCATGCTGGTACTCGGTGCCGTGGGCGTGATGTTGTGGGTCGGCGGCATGGACGTGATCAGCGGGCGCATTTCCGGCGGTGAACTGGCGGCGTTTGTGTTCTACAGCCTGATCGTCGGCAGCGCGGTCGGCACCCTCAGCGAGGTGCTGGGCGAACTGCAACGTGCCGCCGGAGCCGCCGAGCGCATTGGCGAGTTGCTGCAGTCGAGCAACGACATCCAGGCGCCGGTCGCCGGTACTGTCCAACTGCCGGCCCGGGTCAGCGGGCGCATGGAACTGCAGGACCTGCGCTTTTCCTACCCTTCACGGCCGGACAGCTACGCCATCGACGGCCTGAACCTGACCATCAATCCTGGTGAAACCCTGGCGTTGGTCGGCCCATCCGGTGCGGGCAAATCGACGATCTTCGACCTGCTGTTGCGCTTCTACGACCCCCAGCAAGGCCGAATCCTGATTGAAGGCCACTCTCTGACCGAACTCGACCCCATGGACCTGCGCCGCCACTTCGCCCTGGTGTCCCAGAGCCCGGCGCTGTTCTTTGGCAGCGTCGAAGAGAACATCCGCTATGGCAACCCGACGGCCACCCAGGAACTGGTCGAAGCGGCGGCGCGCATTGCCCACGCCCACGATTTCATCCTGCAAATGCCCGACGGCTACCAGACCCACCTGGGCGACGGCGGCATGGGCCTCTCCGGCGGTCAACGCCAGCGCCTGGCCATCGCCCGCGCCTTGCTGGTGGACGCACCGATCCTGCTGCTGGACGAAGCCACCAGCGCCCTCGATGCCCAGAGTGAACACCTGATCCAGCAAGCGCTGCCGCAACTGATGCAAGGGCGCACCACCCTCGTGATCGCCCATCGACTGGCCACGGTGAAGAACGCCGACCGCATTGCCGTGATGGACCAGGGCAAGCTGGTGGCAGTGGGGACGCATCAGCAGTTGATTGCGAGCAATGCGTTGTATGCAAGGTTGGCGGCGTTGCAGTTCAATGATGAGGTCGCGAAAAGCGACAGCTAGCGCGGCCTATGTGGTGAACGGGCTTATTGTGATGAACAGGCTTGTTGTGGCGAGCGGGCTTGCCCCGCGTTGGGCTGCGTAGCAGCCCCCAAACGTCGCCTGGATTGGGAGCGCTGCGCACTCCAACGCGGGGCAAGCCCGCTCGCCACAAATGCCCGCTCACTCCTCAGGCGATGGTGTCACTGATCATCGAAATACCGCTCATGCCAATCCACCAGCGGTTGCGGTGAGTTGAGCTTCTGCCCGTAGATCACCGAATAAGACAGCACGTTCTGCACATACTGACGGGTTTCGTCGAACGGGATGCTCTCCACCCACACATCGAAACTCAGGTGATCGGCGCCGCGCAGCCACTGGCGTACGCGACCCGGTCCGGCGTTGTAGGCGGCGGAGGCGAGCACGCGGTTGCCGTTGAACTGGCTGTGCACCTGGCTCAGGTAGGCGGCGCCGAGCTGGATGTTTTTATCCGGGTCCAGCACCTGGGCCGGGGAGGCCAGGGGGATGCTGAACTTGCGTGCGGTTTCCTTGGCGGTGCCGGGCATCAGTTGCATCAGGCCGCTGGCGCCGACGCCGGAGCGGGCGTCGTCCATGAAGGCGCTTTCCTGGCGAGTGATTGCGAACACCCAGCTGGAATGCAGGCCGCGCACCTTGGCTTCACGCACCAGGGTATCGCGGTGGGCCATCGGGAAGCGGATGTCCAGGTCGTCCCAGTACTGCGCCTGGCTGATGGTGCGGATGGCCGGGAAGTACCACTTCATGTCGTAGGCCAGCTTGGCCTGGGCGACCATTTCGTCACGGTTGAAGTGACGGCTGACGTGGTACCACTCACGGCGGCCATCCACCACCTGGCCACGTGCGTAGAACTCCAGTGCACGGCGCACGCCCGGGGTATTGCGCACCTTGTTGACCAGCGCCTGGCTCATCAGCAACGGTTTGTTCTTCAACTGGTACGGCGCCTTGGAGCGATCAGCGGCCAGGAACCCATAGAAGTCACGCTCCTGCGCCAGGTGCTTGTACAGGACCAGCGCTTGCGGGTTCTTCGGCTCGGCCAGTTCCAGGCTGCGGGCCTGCCAGTAGCGCCAGCGGTTGGTGGTGGCCAGGTCTTGTGGCAGTTTGCGGGTCAACTGGTAGGCGTCTTCCCAGCGGGCCAGGCGCAGCAGCAGGCGCAGGCGCCACTCGGACACAGTGTTGTCGCGCAACTCGGGATCGTACTTGGTCATCACCTCCAGCGCGCGCGGGTCATAGCGCTTGGCCAGGGTGAGACCGATTTCCCGGGCGATCGACACTTTTTCGTCACGGGAGAAGTGCATGCTGCTGGCGTAGCCATCGAGCAGGGCCATGGCCTTGTCCGGATCCTGGCGTGCCAGGCGACGCAGGCCCAGGCCCACGGCGTCAGACATGGCCTCGGTGGCCGGCAAGAAGCGCGATGGGTCACTGAGCATGTCCGGCTTTTGCGCCACGTCGACCATCAGGCGGCCTTGAGGGCCCAGCGTGCGCAGGGTTTTTACCAGGCTGTTGGCCAGCGCGTAGTTGCGTGCTTCGGCGGCGAGCTTGGCGCGGTCCCAGATCTTCTGTTCGGTGAGTTGGCCGTCAGCCGCCCATTGGCCAAAGGTGACATCGCAGGCAGCCGGTTGAGACTTGCCGGTCATCCAGAGTTTTTCGGCGGTCTTGTAGCCTTCGGCCTTCAGATTATGGGTGAGCTGGTACTGGCCGTGCAGGCAGTCCAGTTCGACGAAATTGAGCTTGGAGTCGTAGTACTTTTCAAAGGTCTGCCAGTCGCCGCGCTCGGCCAACCAGCGCAACCAGCGCAGTTTCATCCAGTTGGCCTGGGGCAGGTCGCCGTTTTTGGCGAGGAATTGCTCGATTTCCTGGTTGCTCGCGGTTTTCAGGCGGGCGGTCAGTTCGTCGTAGGCCAGGTAGGGCGTCAGCGGGTAGTCGGCCAAGGCCTGGCTGTATTGCATGTACGGGCCGGTATCGCCCTTGGCCAGGGCGCGTTTGGCTTCATCGTAATATTGACGTTGGGTGGTGAGGTCCACGGCCTGGGCGGATTGGACGGCGGTGGCGGAAAGAAGCAGACAAGATAAAAAGTTGAAAAGGCGACTGCGCATGAGACGTCCGTGCAGAGGAATCTGGACAAGTGCCGGCGCCGCCGACACTGATTGCCCCTAGCTTAGCCTTTTGCCTGACGCCGATGAAAGCTTTCACCGCCGCTTCGTTCAAGTTCCTCGGAAATGTCTCTCAGAGTATGTCGACTGAGAAAATCCCGGCCGCCTCAGCCCCTAACTCAGGTAGAATGCGCGCCCAGTTTTTGGAGAAGCGTATGACCCTGCTCAAATTCAGCGATGTGTCCCTTGCTTTCGGCGCCATGCCGTTGTTGGACAAGGTGTCCTGGCAGATCGCCCGTGGTGAGCGGGTGTGCATCATCGGCCGCAACGGCACAGGCAAATCCAGCATGATGAAGCTGGTCAAGGGCGATCAGAAGCCCGATGACGGCTCCGTATGGCGCGCGCCGGGCCTCAAGATCGGCGAATTGCCGCAAGAATTGCCGGTGGCCGACGGACGGACAGTGTTCGACGTGGTTGCCGAAGGCCTCGACGGCGTTGGCGCACTGCTCGCCGAATACCATCACCTGGCACAGAACTGTGTCACCGAAGATGACCTGAACAAGCTGATGCACGTCCAGCAAGATCTGGAAGCTCGTGATGGCTGGCGCTTGCAGCAGTTGGTCGACAGTACCCTGAGTCGCCTGCAACTGCCGGCGGACAAGACCCTCGCCGAGTTGTCCGGCGGCTGGCGTCGTCGCGTGCTGCTGGCCCAGGCGTTGGTGTCCGAGCCGGACCTGCTGCTGCTCGACGAACCGACCAACCACTTGGACATCGGCGCGATTGCCTGGCTGGAAGAAGCCCTCAAGGAATTCCAGGGCGCCGTGCTGTTCATCACGCACGACCGTTCCTTCCTGCAGAACCTGGCAACGCGCATCCTGGAACTGGACCGTGGCGGCCTGATCGACTGGAACGGCGACTACGCCAGCTTCCTGGTGCACAAGGAAGCCGCGCTGGCCGCCGAAGAAACCGCCAACGCGCTGTTCGACAAGAAACTGGCCCAGGAAGAAGTCTGGATCCGCCAGGGCATCAAGGCCCGCCGCACCCGTAACGAAGGCCGCGTACGCGCCCTTAAAGCCCTGCGTGTTGAGCGCAGCGAGCGTCGCGAGCGTACCGGCAAGGCCAATATCCAGCTGGACACCGCCGACAAGTCGGGCAAGCAGGTGATGGTGCTGGAGAACGTCAGCTTCCATCACCCGGACGGCCCGTTCCTGATCAAGGACTTTTCCATGGTCCTGCAGCGCGGTGACCGTATCGGCCTGCTGGGTGCCAACGGCACCGGCAAGACCACCTTGCTCAAGCTGATGCTCAACGGCCTGCAGCCGACCAGCGGTAAAGTGGAGGAGGGCACGCGGATCGACGTGGCCTACTTCGACCAGTTGCGCCATCAGTTGGACCTGGAAAAGACCGTGATCGACAACGTCGCCGAAGGCCGCGACTTTATCGATATCGACGGCCAGAGCCGTCACGTGCTCAGCTACCTGGGCGACTTCCTGTTCAGCCCGCAGCGTGCGCGTACCCCGGTGAAAGCCTTGTCCGGTGGTGAGCGTGCGCGCCTGCTGCTGGCCAAGCTGTTCAGCAAGCCGGCCAACCTGCTGGTCCTCGACGAACCGACCAACGACCTCGACGTGGAAACCCTCGAGCTGTTGGAAGAAGTGCTGCTGACCTTCAACGGCACCGTGCTGATGGTGAGCCACGACCGGGCATTCCTCGACAACGTGGTCACCAGCACCCTGGTCTTCGAAGGTGAGGGCAAGGTGCGTGAATACGTCGGTGGTTACCAGGACTGGCTGCGCCAGGGCGGTTCCCCGCGATTGCTGGGCGTGACCGAGAGCAAGTCCGGCAAAGCCGACTTGACCTCCGCCGTCGTGACCCCGGTGGTCGCTGCTGCTGCACCGGCCCAGGACGCTGCGCCGGCGGCCAAGAAGAAACTCAGCTACAAGCTGCAGCGTGAGCTGGAAGCCTTGCCGGGTGATATCGACGCCAAGGAACAGCAGATTGCCGCGGTAGAAGCGCAAATGGCTGACGCGGGGTTCTACCTGCGTCCGGCGGCGGAAACCGCCGAGGTCATCGCTTCCCTGGAGAAACTGAACCAGGAGCTGGAAGTGTTGGTCGAGCGTTGGGCTGAGTTGGATGCCTGATTGATTCAAATGCATTGAAAAACCCGGTGTTCATTTGGATGAACACCGGGTTTTTCATATGAAATGCGATTCAAAATGTGGGAGGGGGCAAGCCCCCTCCTGGTCTTACGAGCTTTTGAGCAGCTTCACCGCCAGCACATCGCATGGCGCACCATGCAGTACATCGTTGGCCGTGGAGCCTAGCAGCAATGCGAGCCCATGACGGCCATGGCTGCCGACCACGATCAGATCACAACCTTTTTCCTTGGCCAGGTGGTGGATTTCCTGGCGCGGTTGGCCGTAGGTCAGGTGGCAGTCTTCCTTTTTCAGGTGCGGGTACTTGAGAATCAAGCGGTCCAGACGCTCCTTGGCCTGGTCGAATTGTTGTTGCTGCAACTGGGAGAGGTCCATCGGAACGTCACCGCCAAAGGCCATGGCCATGGGCTCGACGATATGCACCAGCGACAGCACCGCACCATTGGCCAACGCAGATTCCTGCGCGCGCTTGATCACTGGATCGCACTCTTCGGTCAGATCGACAGCGACCAGAATATGTTGGTAGGGCATGAGGCGTTCCTCCAGGGGGACTGCAATAGATTCAGTATGGCTGCTTTCAAGCGGATGGGGTTGCGTCAGATCAAATCCGCTCATCTGTAAATTCGGGAGTACACATATGACGGTCTGGATAGTGGTGTCAATCCTTGTGGTGCTGCTGAGCCCCCTGGCATGGTTGCGCCCGTCGCGCCACCAGAGCGGGCGCATGGCCCTGCGCATGGAGGCGCGCCGTATCGGCCTGGCCATGCAATTGGCGCCCCAGGAGTGGCCGCACTGGCTCAAGCAGGAGCCGCCGAGCCCTTGCGCGCAGTACTGTCGGCCACGACGCGGCAGCACGCCGGCGATATGGTGTTATTGGCAGTTGGATCCAGGTGTGTGGGTCAATCAATGGCGCGAAGTGTGCGTCGATGAAAAGTTGTTGCCGCATTTTGCGACGCTGCCGGCCAACGTCTACAAGGTCGAGGCAGACAAGCAGATGATCGCCTTGTATTGGGGCGAGAAGGGCGAGGCGAGCGTGTTGAAGGATATCGATGCGCTGCTCAAGGCGTTGGCCTGAATCGCAGGCAATAAAAAGCCCGACAGTCATCATCGGGCTGGAGTTGGCCAGGCAGGCCGGTAAATCGTTGGTTGCGGCTAGCCTAGTCGCATATCTCATTCTGTACAGCCTTTTCCCACATCTTTTCTATTATTGATTTCGTGAATATTCAAATATTGATAATGCGCGGGCGTGGGCGTGAGGTTCTGAACTGACTGGAAAGTCGCGTTTTTCCTAGCCTTTGGAGCGATTGACAATTGCCCGGAATTGGATGAAGGTGGCGTACCCAAATCAAACGGGCGTATGAATTGAGCGTTTGTCTGTCAGACGACTCATACAGAATCCCGACTATCGCATTGGCGGGTGTGCCTGGCGGATTGGCGTGAACATTGACGATTTCATCAATGTCCAACCCATAGGCCAGCGTCCAATGTGTACTGTTCAGCTTCCATATCGTGGAGATCAGTTGATGATTTACGAAGGTAAAGCCATCACGGTTAAGGCTCTTGAAAGTGGCATCGTCGAACTGAAATTCGACCTCAAGGGTGAGTCCGTCAACAAGTTCAACCGTCTAACCCTGAATGAATTGCGTCAGGCCGTAGACACCATCAAAGCAGATGCTTCGGTCAAGGGCGTGATCGTTTCCAGCGGCAAGGACGTGTTCATCGTCGGCGCTGACATCACCGAATTCGTCGACAACTTCAAGCTGCCCGATGCCGAGCTGGTGGCTGGCAACCTCGAAGCCAACAAGATTTTCAGCGATTTCGAAGACCTCAACGTACCGACCGTCGCTGCCATCAACGGCATCGCGTTGGGCGGCGGCCTGGAAATGTGCCTGGCGGCAGACTTCCGCGTCATGTCCGCCACTGCCAAGATCGGCCTGCCCGAAGTCAAGCTGGGCATCTACCCAGGTTTTGGCGGCACCGTACGTTTGCCGCGCCTGATCGGTGCCGACAATGCCATCGAGTGGATCGCCGCCGGTAAGGAAAACAAGGCTGAAGACGCCCTGAAAGTCGGTGCCGTCGACGCAGTTGTCGCTCCGGACAAGCTGGCCGAAGCCGCACTGAAC
This sequence comes from Pseudomonas extremorientalis, assembly GCF_024584605.1. NCBI lineage: Bacteria > Pseudomonadati > Pseudomonadota > Gammaproteobacteria > Pseudomonadales > Pseudomonadaceae > Pseudomonas > Pseudomonas extremorientalis. The sequence continues at coordinate 1,782,817 of NZ_CP089519.1, forward strand.
CTGATCAAGGGCGCCATCAGCGGCGAGTTTGACTACAAGGCCAAGCGTCAGCCGAAACTGGAAAAACTCAAGCTCAACGCCATCGAACAGATGATGTCGTTCGAAACCGCCAAGGGTTTCGTGGCTGGCCAGGCCGGCCCGAACTACCCAGCGCCGGTTGAAGCGATCAAGACCATCCAGAAAGCCGCGAACTTCGGGCGCGACAAGGCCCTGGAAGTGGAAGCGGCGGGCTTCGTCAAACTGGCGAAAACCTCGGCGGCCCAGAGCCTGATCGGCCTGTTCCTGAACGATCAGGAACTGAAGAAAAAGGCCAAGGCCTACGACGAAATCGCCCGCGACGTGAAACAGGCTGCCGTACTCGGCGCCGGTATCATGGGCGGCGGTATCGCCTATCAGTCGGCGTCCAAAGGCACGCCGATCCTGATGAAAGACATCAACGAGCACGGCATCGAACAAGGTCTGGCGGAAGCCGCCAAGCTGCTGGTCGGTCGTGTGGACAAAGGTCGCATGACCGCAGCGAAGATGGCTGAAGTGCTCAACGGCATTCGTCCTACGCTGTCCTACGGTGATTTCGGCCATGTCGACCTGGTGGTCGAAGCGGTGGTCGAGAACCCGAAGGTCAAGCAAGCCGTACTGGCTGAAGTGGAAGCCCAGGTCAAGGACGACACTATCCTGGCGTCCAACACTTCGACCATTTCCATCTCGCTGCTGGCCAAGGCCCTCAAGCGTCCGGAAAACTTCGTCGGCATGCACTTCTTCAACCCGGTGCACATGATGCCGCTGGTGGAAGTGATCCGTGGCGAGAAGTCCAGCGAGCTGGCCGTGGCCACTACCGTTGCCTACGCCAAGAAAATGGGCAAGAACCCGATCGTAGTCAATGACTGCCCGGGCTTCCTGGTCAACCGCGTGCTGTTCCCGTACTTCGGTGGTTTCGCCAAGTTGGTCAGCGCTGGCGTGGACTTCGTGCGCATTGACAAGGTCATGGAAAAATTCGGTTGGCCGATGGGCCCGGCGTACCTGATGGACGTGGTCGGCATCGACACCGGCCACCACGGCCGCGACGTGATGGCTGAAGGCTTCCCGGACCGCATGAAAGACGACCGCCGCTCGGCGATCGACGCGCTGTACGAGGCCAAGCGCCTGGGCCAGAAGAACGGCAAGGGCTTCTACGCCTACGAGGCGGACAAGAAGGGCAAGCAGAAGAAAGTGGCCGACCCGTCCGTGCACGAAGTGCTGGCACCGGTCATCTACGAGCAGCGTGAGGTGTCCGACGAAGACATCATCAATTGGATGATGATCGCCCTGTGCCTGGAAACCGTGCGTTGCCTGGAAGACGGTATCGTAGAAACCGCCGCCGAAGCCGATATGGGCCTGGTGTACGGTATTGGTTTCCCTCCATTCCGTGGTGGTGCACTGCGCTACATCGATTCCATCGGTGTGGCCGAGTTCGTTGCCCTGGCTGACAAATACGCTGATCTGGGCCCGCTGTACCACCCGACCGCGAAGCTGCGTGAAATGGCCAAGAACGGCCAGAGCTTCTTCGGTTAAGCGCCCAGACGACTAGAGCGAGAATATTTATGAGCTTGAATCCAAGAGACGTGGTGATTGTCGACTTCGGTCGCACACCGATGGGCCGCTCCAAGGGCGGCATGCACCGCAACACCCGTGCCGAAGACATGTCGGCGCACCTGATCAGCAAATTGCTGGAACGCAACGTCAAGGTCGACCCGAACGAAGTCGAGGACGTGATCTGGGGCTGCGTCAACCAGACCCTGGAGCAGGGCTGGAACATCGCGCGCATGGCGTCGTTGATGACCCAGATCCCGCATACTGCTGCCGGCCAGACCGTCAGCCGCCTGTGCGGTTCGTCGATGAGCGCGCTGCACACCGCCGCCCAGGCGATCATGACCGGCAACGGTGATGTGTTCGTAGTCGGTGGCGTGGAGCACATGGGCCACGTCAGCATGATGCACGGCGTCGACCCTAACCCGCACATGTCGCTGTACGCGGCAAAAGCCTCGGGCATGATGGGCCTGACCGCGGAAATGCTCGGCAAAATGCACGGCATTACCCGCGAAGCCCAGGACGCGTTCGGCCTGCGCTCCCACCAGTTGGCCCACAAGGCGACCGTGGAAGGCAAGTTCAAGGATGAAATCATCCCGATGAACGGCTACGACGAGAACGGTTTCCTCAAACTGTTCGACTACGACGAAACCATTCGTCCGGACACCACCCTGGAAAGCCTGGCGGCGCTCAAGCCGGCCTTCAATCCAAAGGGCGGTACCGTGACAGCCGGTACCTCGTCGCAAATCACGGACGGTGCCTCATGCATGATCGTGATGTCGGCGCAGCGTGCCCAGGACCTGGGTATCCAGCCGCTGGCCGTGATCCGTTCGATGGCGGTGGCGGGTGTGGACCCGGCAATCATGGGCTATGGTCCAGTACCGGCCACACAAAAAGCCTTGCAGCGCGCGGGCCTGACCATCAACGACATCGACTTCTTCGAGCTCAACGAAGCTTTCGCCGCACAGGCCCTGCCGGTGCTGAAAGATTTGAAAGTACTCGACAAGATGAATGAGAAGGTTAACCTGCACGGCGGCGCGATTGCCCTGGGCCACCCATTTGGTTGCTCCGGTGCGCGGATTTCTGGCACTTTGCTTAACGTGATGAAGCAAAATGGCGGCAACCTCGGGGTTGCAACCATGTGCATTGGCCTCGGCCAAGGCATTTCCACCGTCTTCGAACGCGTCTAAGCGTTGGGGTGACGGAAGCCGGGGCCCAGTGCCCCGGTTTTTTGTTTTTTGGAATTTTTAATATTTTTTTTCAACAAATTTTGTAAGAGGGCCAGAGCATGAAAGTCGAACCAGGGCTCTATCAACATTATAAAGGTCCGCAGTACCGTGTTTTCAGTGTGGCGCGCCACTCCGAGACCGCAGAAGAAGTGGTGTTCTATCAAGCTCTGTATGGCGATTACGGCTTTTGGGTGCGCCCGTTGAGCATGTTCATGGAGACCGTCGAAGTTGACGGCGAGCAGGTCCCGCGCTTTGCTTTGGTCCAGGCCGAACCCAGTCTTTTTTCAGGGCAATAACGGCAGGTCGCGCAGACTGCTGCGCTTGACCTCACCTTGTTGCCACTATATATAGCGTTGCCGCGACAGGCGCCAACTGCCTTTCACTTCTCGAATTCAGGAATTTTCCGATCCATGGGCAAATCGCTGGTCATTGTGGAATCCCCGGCTAAGGCCAAGACCATCAACAAGTACTTGGGCAACGAGTACGTGGTGAAGTCGAGTATCGGCCATATCCGAGACCTGCCCACCAGCGGTTCGGCTAGCGCCAGCAAGGAGCCAGCCGCCAAGCGCGGCAAGGCGGCTGCGGGCGAAGGTCCGGTGCTCAGCCCTAAAGAGAAAGCGCGCAAGCAGCTGGTCTCGCGTATGGGGGTGGACCCGGAACATGGCTGGAAGGCCAAGTACGAAATCCTTCCCGGCAAGGAAAAGGTCATCGAAGAGCTGCGCCGGCTCGCCAAGGATGCCGACACCATCTATCTCGCGACGGACTTGGACCGCGAAGGGGAAGCCATTGCCTGGCACCTGCGGGAAGCCATCGGCGGTGATGACAGCCGCTACAAGCGCGTGGTGTTCAACGAAATCACCAAGAAAGCTATCCAGGAAGCCTTCTCCAAGCCGGGCGAACTGGACATCGACCGGGTCAACGCCCAGCAGGCGCGTCGCTTCCTCGATCGCGTGGTGGGTTACATGGTCTCGCCGCTGCTGTGGGCGAAGATTGCTCGTGGCCTGTCTGCCGGTCGTGTGCAATCGGTTGCGGTGAAGCTGGTGGTGGAGCGTGAGCGCGAGATCCGTGCGTTCATCCCCGAAGAATATTGGGAAGTCCACGCAGACCTCGGCACCGCCAAGGGCGCCAACGTGCGCTTTGAAGTGGCCCGTGAGAAAGGCGAGGCTTTCAAGCCGCTGAACGAAGCCCAGGCCATGGCCGCGCTGGAAAAGCTCAAGGCGTCCAGCTACAGCATCGTCAAGCGTGAAGACAAACCGACCAGCAGCAAGCCGTCGGCGCCGTTTATTACTTCCACCCTGCAACAGGCCGCGAGCAACCGCCTGGGCTTCGGTGTGAAGAAGACCATGATGATGGCCCAGCGCTTGTACGAAGCCGGCTACATCACGTATATGCGTACCGACTCCACCAACCTGTCGGTGGACGCGGTCGCCATGGCGCGTACGTATATCGAAAGCGAATTCGGCAAGAAGTACCTGCCGGAGAAGCCGAACGTCTACAGCAGCAAGGAAGGCGCACAGGAGGCTCACGAAGCGATTCGTCCTTCCGACGCCAACACCACGCCCGCCAAGCTGAGCGGCATGGAGCGCGACGCCGAGCGCCTCTACGAGCTGATCTGGCGCCAGTTCCTGGCCTGCCAGATGCTGCCGGCGCAATACCTGTCCACCACCGTGAGTGTGGGCGCTGGCGACTTCGAGCTGCGTGCCAAGGGCCGTATCCTCAAGTTCGACGGCTATACCCGTGTGATGCCGCAGATCGCCAAGCCGGGCGATGATGACGTGCTGCCGGACATGGCCCAGGGCGATACGCTGAAGCTGATCAAGCTCGACCCGTCCCAGCACTTTACCAAGCCGCCGGCGCGCTACTCCGAGGCCAGCCTGGTCAAAGAGATGGAAAAACGCGGCATCGGTCGGCCTTCGACCTACGCGGCGATCATCTCCACCATCCAGGACCGCGGCTACGTGGCGCTGCACAACCGTCGTTTCTATTCGGAAAAGATGGGCGACATCGTCACCGAGCGCCTGTCCGAGAGCTTCTCCAACCTGATGGACTACGGCTTCACCGCCGGCATGGAAGAGAACCTCGATGACGTGGCCCAGGGCGAGCGTGACTGGAAAAACGTGCTGGACGAGTTCTACGGCGACTTCAAGAAGAAACTCGAAGTGGCCGAAAGCCCTGAGAGTGGCATGCGTGCCAACCAGCCGGTGATGACCGACATTCCGTGCCAGACCTGTGGTCGGCCGATGCAGATTCGTACTGCGTCCACTGGCGTGTTCCTCGGTTGCTCGGGCTACAGCCTGCCGCCGAAAGAGCGCTGCAAGGCCACCGTCAACCTGGTGCCGGGTGACGAAATCGCGGCCGATGACGAGGGCGAGTCCGAGTCGTTGGTACTGCGTGGCAAGCACCGCTGCCCGATCTGCAGTACGGCGATGGACGCCTACCTGCTTGACGAGAAACACAAGCTGCACATCTGCGGTAACAACCCGGATTGCAATGGCTACGAGATTGAAGAGGGCACCTATCGCATCAAGGGCTATGAAGGTCCGAGCCTGGAATGTGACAAGTGCGGCAGCGAGATGCAGCTCAAGACCGGCCGTTTCGGCAAGTTCTTCGGCTGTACCAATCCGACCTGCAAGAACACCCGCAAGCTGCTGAAAAGCGGTGATGCGGCGCCGCCGAAGATGGACCCGGTGAAGATGCCGGAGCTCAAGTGCGAGAAGGTCAACGACACCTACATCCTGCGTGACGGTGCTTCGGGGTTGTTCCTGGCCGCCAGTCAGTTCCCTAAGAACCGCGAGACCCGTGCGCCGCTGGTGCTGGAAATCGTGCCGCACAAGGATGAGATCGATCCGAAGTACCACTTCCTGTGCGAAGCGCCGAAGAAGGACCCGGATGGTCGTCCAGCCGTGATCCGCTACAGCCGCAAGACCAAGGAGCAGTACGTGCAGTCCGAAGTGGACGGCAAGCCGACTGGCTGGAAAGCGTTCTATGACGGCGGCAAGTGGAAGGTCGAGGATAAGCGCCAGGGCGCTTGATCCGGCGGATGTGCTGAAGACCCAAATGAGGGAGGGTGCTTGCCCCCTCCCTCATTTGGGTCTGTTTGGTTCTGAAAGTCGACTTTTGACCCGCATAAGCGGCGGTTTATTGCACTTGCAGTAGGCTCGGCTGATCCGTGACACTGTTCAGCCAGCATCACGTTTATTCGTTGTGGAGATTGCCGTCATGGCCTACGAACTCTATACCCGTACCAATCAGAAAATTTACTTCGCGGGTTTGTCCCTGGAAGCCCTTGGCCGTGCCGAGGAAGGGAAAGAGATGAATGCCATTGCGCTGGTCCAGGCGGGGCGTGAAGCGGCGTTGTTCCACCTGTATGGCGCCTTGCTGGGCCTGTGTCATGAAATCGCCGGGTTTTACCGCCTGCCCCAGGCCGGTTCGCCCCGTGCGGAAATGATCATGAATCGCGAAGTGCTGGACTCCATGGCGATTCCTGAGCTGGCTGAGCTGGTGGAAATGGCGCAAAGCCCCGACAGTTGGGTTGCCCGCCTGCTCAAGGCGCATGCCGATATGTTCCAGCCGCCGCGCATTCCCCATGTGCCCAAGGGGGATGTGACCCAGCCGCTGATCGTGGCGGTTGCAGTGGAAGAGGAAGAGCCCAAGCCGTTGAGCCGGGAAGAGCTGGAAGGCTGGCGCCAGGAATTGAAAAAGATGGCGCTGCGCTTTCGTGAAGGCCTTAACGAATGTTGATCATCCTGTAGGAATTGGGCGGCGACCATTCATCAAGCTGTCAAGAAACCTGTTCAGATCCTCTGCGAGGCTGGGTGGATGACTGATATAATCCCGGCCTTTCGTGGAGAACAGACTTTTATGCCGACGTCCTTTCTGGAAATTGTTGAATTGCCTGACGGCCGAATCGAGCTGCGCCGGGCAGAGGACGAAGGTTCTCTGGTCATTCTGGATTTTTCCGAGGATGCCAAGGTGTTCTTGCAGGGCCAGCACGTGGAAGTGGCTAAAGCCATGTTGAGCGTGGGTGTGCAGATGGCAGGTCGCCTGGCAGAAGGCGAACCGGAGAAAGAAGACGGGCCGCGGGTTCTTCATTGAGCCCAGATGACAGGTCGGTTTTTACAATGACCGAGTTTGTTGTGGTGAGTTGGCTTCTGCAGTGAGCGGGCTCGCCACAGAAGCCCGCTCACAACAGAAGCTCGCATATCACAGGCAAGGCCTGTGATTTCAGCCCAATCGAATATTCAAACTCTGGGCATCGCCCGTACGTGCAGCGCTGATCAGTTGCTGCTTGGCGCTGGCATTCAGCGGGTTCAACCAGCTCACTACCGTATGGCTACGACCCAGGCGCAAGGCTTCGCAGGTCAACTGCTGGGCACTTTGCGTACCGCGTGGTTGCAGCAGCAGGATGCGCTCGCGGTTGAGGCCGGCGTCCCGTAGCCAGGCCTGGGTCAGGCTAGCGGGCGGGGCGATCAGCGTCAGCCAGCGGGCGTCCTGCTCTTCGCTCAATTCGCGAAGGATCGGCGCCAGCAGGCTCAGGCAGCTCCCCGCTGCACCGCGCAACGACAATTCACTGAACGCCTCAGGCTCCGCGCTCCAGGGCGCTTCGATCGTTTCCTTGAGGATGGGCGCAAGGGGTTGGGCCATGAAGGCCTCGAACAGCGACAGTTGTGTGTGTTGTGGGGTGTGGACGAGCTGCATGATGCCTCCTTTAGCGGCGAATGACGCCGACGCTCAAGCCTTCGATCACCAGGTCCTGATCTTTCAGGTTCACTTCAATCGGGGCGAACTCGGGGTTCTCGGCCAGGAGCCAGACCTTGCTGCCTTCGCGCTTGAAGCGTTTGACGGTGACTTCGTCGCCGATACGGGCAACGACGATCTGGCCATTACGGGCTTCGCGGGTGGTGTGGACGGCCAACAGGTCGCCGTCGAAGATGCCCACGTCCTTCATGCTCATGCCATGGACCCGCAACAGGTAGTCGGCGCGCGGATGGAAGAAGGTAGGGTTGATGTTGCAGGACTCCTCGACGTGCTGCTGCGCCAGGATCGGCGCACCGGCGGCGACGCGGCCGATGATCGGCAGGGTCGATTCGTCGGCCTTGGCCTCGAAGCCAGGGATGCGAATACCGCGTGAGGCACCGGGGGTCATCTCGATCGCGCCTTTGCGAGCGAGGGCCTTGAGGTGTTCCTCGGCGGCGTTGGGGGACTTGAAACCCAGTTCCAGCGCAATCTCTGCTCGTGTCGGCGGGTAGCCGTTGTCATCGAGGCAGCGCTTGATAAAAGCCAGAATCTCAGCTTGGCGTGGCGTCAGTTTTAGCATGTTGATCGCTCTGTCTTTTTATACAGTGACTGGGATTATATACAGTGAACTGCGCTTGGCAATCATCCTTTTCCAGCCCTCCGCTGGACGGTCATCCCCGATCCTTCCCACAGGCCCGAGATAGCGCTGCCTACAGATCAATAGAGATGTGATTAAATAGCGATGAAATACATGACTGCCCGGCCGGAAAGCGAACTCGCAGGCTTGACAAGACACACCCTGAAACGTATGTTTCAAACAAGTGTTTGTCAGGCGGAGTAGCCATGGCCCAGTCGGAAACCGTTGAACGCATTCTCGATGCTGCCGAGCAATTGTTCGCGGAAAAAGGATTTGCTGAAACTTCATTGCGGCTGATCACCAGCAAGGCTGGCGTCAACCTCGCTGCAGTGAACTATCATTTCGGCTCGAAAAAAGCCCTGATCCAGGCGGTGTTCTCGCGCTTCCTGGGGCCGTTCTGCGCCAGTCTCGACCGTGAACTCGAGCGTCGCCAGGGCAAGACCGACCACAAGCCGACACTCGAAGAGCTGCTGGAAATCCTCGTTGAACAAGCATTGGTGGTTCAACCGCGCAGCGGCAACGACCTGTCGATCTTCATGCGCCTGCTCGGCCTGGCGTTCAGCCAGAGCCAGGGTCACTTGCGGCGCTATCTGGAGGACATGTACGGCAAGGTATTTCGTCGCTATATGTTGCTGGTCAACGAGGCCGCTCCGCGTATTCCACCGATTGAACTGTTCTGGCGCGTGCACTTCATGCTCGGAGCTGCGGCGTTCAGCATGTCGGGGATCAAGGCGCTGCGGGCGATTGCCGAGACTGATTTCGGCGTCAACACCTCTATTGAACAGGTCATGCGCCTGATGGTGCCGTTCCTGGCCGCCGGTATGCGTGCTGAAACCGGTGTGACCGACCCGACGATGGCTGCCGCCCAATTACGCCCGCGCAGCAAATCCGCGCCAAGCCCCGCCAAGGTTTGAGCCACCCGGGTGTGCGCAGCCGCCTGCATCCGCTAAGCTAGCGGCCCATGCCGAATTCAGCTATTTACTCGCAACCTGTTGTGCTCACTGTGCCTGGTGGGGGCAACGGGTTGTGTGCGTTTTATAAGGAAGGTTTATGACTGCTGCCCTGCAAGGTTCTTTGATGGTCGACGTTGCCGGCACTTGGCTCACGGCCGAGGATCGCCACCTGCTGCGCCAGCCTGAGGTGGGTGGCCTGATCATTTTTGCGCGCAATATCGAGCACCCACGCCAGGTACGCGAGTTGAGTGCGGCGATTCGTGCCGTGCGCCCAGACCTGCTACTGGCGGTCGACCAGGAAGGCGGTCGCGTACAGCGCCTGCGTCAGGGCTTTGTGCGCCTGCCGGCCATGCGTGCCTTGGCGGATAACCCGAATGCAGAGTACCTGGCCGAGCAGTGCGGCTGGATCATGGCCACCGAAGTACTGGCCGTGGGCCTGGACCTGAGCTTCGCCCCGGTGCTGGACCTGGATTATCAGCGCAGCGCGGTGGTCGGCACCCGTTCCTTCGAAGGCGACCCCGAGCGGGCCGCCGTGCTGGCGGGTGCATTCATCCGTGGGATGAACAGCGCCGGCATGGCCGCCACCGGTAAGCACTTCCCCGGTCACGGTTGGGCCGAGGCCGATTCCCACGTCGCCATTCCCAATGATGAGCGTAGCCTGGAACAGATTCGCGCCAATGACTTGGTGCCTTTCGCACGCCTGAGTAAGCAACTGGCGGCTGTGATGCCCGCGCACGTCATCTACCCGCAAGTCGACACCCAGCCAGCCGGCTTCTCGCGCCGCTGGTTGCAGGACATCCTGCGCGGCGAGTTGCAGTTCGATGGGGTGATTTTCAGCGATGACCTGTCCATGGCGGGGGCGCATGTGGTCGGTGATGCTGCCAGCCGCATCGAGGCCGCGTTGACGGCCGGTTGCGACATGGGACTGGTGTGCAACGATCGCGCGGCGGCTGAGTTGGCACTGAGTGCGGCGCAGCGCATGAAGGTCACGCCATCGGTGCGCATTGCGCGCATGCGTGGGCAGGCGGTTGCTTCGACCGATTACAAGCAGGATCCGCGTTGGTTGGCGGCGCTGACTGCGTTGCGGGATGCTCAGCTGATCGGCTGAACACTGCGTCGAGCCCATCGGGGGCAAGCCCCCTCCCACATTTGACCGCAGTTGTCATGTGGGAGGGGGCTTGCCCCCGATGGCGATCGAGCTGTCAGCGCTTTTCCTGTTTGTTGGGCAACGGCGCAAACAGCGCTTCTATATCCTCGTTGCCCAACTGCCAATCCCCGGTCGTACGGCCATCCAGCACACCTGCCGCCAGGTCGGACTTTTCCTTTTGCAGGTGCTGGATTTTTTCCTCCACCGTGCCCCGGGCAATCATCTTGTAGACGAACACCGGCTTCTCCTGGCCGATGCGATACGCACGGTCAGTCGCCTGGTTCTCCGTCGCCGGGTTCCACCAGGGGTCGTAATGGATCACCGTGTCGGCTTCGGTCAGGTTCAAGCCCACACCGCCGGCCTTCAGGCTGATCAGGAAAATCTGTAGTTTGCCGCTCTGGAAATCCTTCACCGGCGTGCGCCGGTCCCGCGTCTGGCCGGTCAACAAGGCGTAGGCAACACCGCGCTTTTTCAGCTCGACTTCGATCAGGCTCAACATTGAGGTGAACTGGGAAAACAGCAGGATCCGCCGACCTTCCTCAAACAACTCCTCAAGCATTTCCATCAAGCTATCGAGCTTGCCCGAGCTGCTGCCGCGGGCGGGCAGGGTGGCGTCGTTGACCAGGCGCAGGTCGCAGCACACCTGGCGCAGCTTGAGCAGCGCCTCAAGAATGATGATCTGGCTGCGTGCCACGCCCTTGCGGGTGATCTCGTCGCGGACCTTCTTGTCCATGGCCAGGCGCATGGTTTCGTACACGTCACGCTGGGCCTCGTTGAGGTCGACCCAGTGGATGATCTCGGTCTTGGGCGGCAGCTCCGTGGCCACTTGTTCTTTGGTGCGGCGCAACAGGAAGGGTTTGATCCGACCGTTGAGGTGCTGCAGTCGTACGTCGCTGGCGCGCTTTTCGATGGGCACGCGGTAATCGCGGTTGAAGCTTTTTACGTCACCCAGCCAGCCCGGCAGCAGGAAGTGGAACAACGACCACAGCTCACCCAGGTGGTTTTCCAGTGGCGTACCGCTCAGGCACAGGCGCTGCCGCGCATTCAGTTCGCGTGCCGCCTGGGCCGCCTTGCTGGAAGGGTTCTTGATGTACTGGGCTTCATCGAGGATCAGTACATGCAGGGGCAGGGCCTTGAGCTGGTCGATGTCCTTGGGTAGCAGTGCATAGGTGGTCAGCAGCAGGTCATAGTCCTGCAGGTTCGCGAAATGTTTCTTGCGGGCTGCGCCATACAACGCCACCACTTTGAGTTGCGGCGTGAAGTGCGCCGCTTCGTCCAGCCAGTTGGGAATCAGGCTGGTGGGCATCACCACCATGCAGGGGCGATCCAGGCGCCCGGCGTTCTTTTCACTGAGAATATGCGCCAGGGTCTGGAGGGTCTTGCCCAGGCCCATGTCATCCGCAAGTATCCCGCCCACATCAAGCTGGCGCAGCGACTGCATCCAGCTCAAGCCTTCCAGTTGGTACGGACGCAGGGTCGCGTTCAGCCCTTCGGGCGCCACGCAGGTGAAGTCCTTGATGTCCCGCAGGCGTTGGGCGAAGTTGCGGATCTTCTCGCCACCTTCCCATTGCAGCGGCAGGTCTTCCAGCGGGTTAAGGCGGATTGCATCAGCCTTGGCCAGGCGCAGTGTGGTGGTGCCGGCTTCCTGTAGATAAAACTCACCAAGGGTGGCCAGCACCGGTTTCAGTCGGCCATAGGGCAGCGCCACTTGTATGGGGCCGTGGCCATTGGGCAGGCCAGGGATATTCACCAGGATCAGCTCATCATCGCGACGCCGCGCCAGCTTCTCCGGGTTGAGGATCTCGGTGTGGGAGCGCATCAGGTTCAGCAGGATCGGCAACAGGCTCAGTCGCTCGCCGTTGACGATGATCCCCAGCTCCAGATCGAACCAATCACGCTCCGGCCCTTCATCTACCGTGGCGTACCAGTCATCGACAGCGCTCAGGTCGAAGCCGAAATCATCATCGATCAGCAGCTCCCAGCCTTCGGCCCGCAAGGTCGGCGTGGCATTGAGGGTGAAGGTCAGCCAGGCACTGTCATTGACCATCTCAAACAGTTCCCCGGCGCTCTCAGGCAGGGCCTTGCTCTGGCGCGTAGCGATCTTGAAGCCCAGCAGGCGCAGTCGCTCGCGGTACGGCTGTTCCAGCTCGGGATGGCGCTTGATGCGCAGGCTCTGGGTGTCCTGGCGCACGATGATGTCAGTGTTTTTCTGCCCGCTGACATAGTTGCCCAAATAGTTGAACGACAGCGCCGCCCGGTGCTGGATATAGCGCTGCATCTTGCCGTTGCGTGGTTCGAACGCGCTGAACTCCACGCTGGCCATCCACAGGCGCGGCACCGGCACCACATCCTCCATGACCACCTGCGGCAACACCGCGCGGTTTTCCAGGACTGCCTGGAGTTTTTCCAGCAGTTCTGGGTCCTGGGCGGCAGCGGGGAAGGCCAGGGTTTCCTGGACCTTGAGCAATACCGCCGCGATGTGTTTGCAGTTGGTGCGCACCGGGCAAGTGCAGCGGCTGTCCACCAGGATCAACGTGCCTTTGGCCGATTCGCGCAGCGAAATGGTCTGCCGGTAGACGTTGCCGCCTGAGCCTTCGCAACTGGCGATGATGGTGCTGTCGCCGGATTCGACGATGCGCACCCGGTTCTCCAGGGCATAACGCCGCCCGCGCTCAAGGCTCTGCTCTTTAAAGCGATTGGCCCACGAAGGGGCCAGGGGTTTGGTCAGCGACGACGTCAGGGGCATGGCGATGGATCAGTCCTGCAGGTCGGGCGGTGGTGCGCTGGGGGGCTTGGCGGTCAGCGAGGTGATCTTGATCAGCAACGCCAGGTGGCCGCCGTCCAGGTAGTTGAGCTGGTTGTTCTTGGTGCGCACGTCGGTCTGGCTCAGGTGTTCGCTGGCGATCACGCTGCCGTTGGCGTCGAACTGGTTGATCCAGAAGTTCGCATCGATGTCGGTAAAACGCCCCAGTTGCAGGCTCAGCACGCCCTCGATGGGGAACTGGCCGAACTGCTCCTGGCCGTCGGTGATGGCGACCTTGACCGGCTGCTCGCCCAGGTTCTGCTCCCAGGCCTTATGCAGCAGCACCGTGTAGGTGGAGTCGGCGCGCAGCTTATCGACAATGTTGGACAGGCGCGGCGGGCTCAGCCGGTCGCCCAGGCGCGCGGCGCCAGCATCCCAGTTTTCCGGGGCGGCGCGGCTGTTGATCACCGGTTCGGCGTTCTGGCGCACCAGGATCATTTCCACCTGGTACGGGCTGTCGGCGAACGCCGCAGGTGCCGCGACCACCAACAACAGGCTCAACATGCGGAACAGGCGCATTCGGGCGTCCTTCAAGCAGGTTTCGGGATGAGGCGCTCGAACAGCGCCTCCAGGGTGTTAAAGCGTTCTTCGGCGCGTTCCATCGGCACCATGAACTTGAACAGCGTAGCCCCTTCGAACTTGTAGCGGTTGGGCTGGCCCTGGATCAGCTTGATCAGCACCAATGGGTCCACGGGGGTCTGCGCCTCGAATTCGATGCGCCCGCCCTGCGGCCCGGCGTCGACCTTCTTGATCCCCAGTTGCTCGGCCTGCAATTTGAGCAGGGTCAGGCGCACCAGGTTCTTGGTCGGCTCGGGCAACAGGCCGAAGCGGTCGATCATCTCCACCTGCAGGTCCTTGAGGCCTTCTTCGTCGGTGGCCGAGGCGATGCGTTTGTACAGGATCAGCCGTGCGTGCACATCCGGCAGGTAGTCTTCGGGAATCAACGCAGGCAAGCGCAGGTTGATCTCCGGACCGCCGCCCAATGGTTGATCGAGGTTCGGTTGCTCACCCTTGCGGATGGCTTTCACCGCACGCTCAAGCATTTCCATATACAGGGTGAAACCCACCGCCTGGATCTGCCCGCTCTGGCCATCGCCCAGCAGTTCGCCGGCGCCACGGATTTCCAGGTCGTTGGTGGCCAGCACAAAACCGGCGCCCAGGTCCTGGGTGTTGGCGATCGCTTCCAGGCGTTTTTCCGCATCGCCGGTGATTTGCTGGCGCGGTGGCGTCAGCAGATAGGCATAGGCCTGGTGGTGGCTGCGTCCGACGCGGCCGCGTAACTGGTGAAGCTGTGCCAGGCCGAACTTGTCGGCGCGCTCGATGATGATGGTGTTGGCGCTCGGCACGTCGATGCCGGTCTCGATGATGGTCGAGGCGATCAGCACGTTGAAGCGCTTGTGGTAGAAGTCGCTCATCACTTGTTCGAGTTCGCGCTCGCGCATCTGCCCATGGCCGATGGCGATACGCGCCTCCGGCACCAGCTCGGCCAGGTCGGCGGCGCATTTCTCGATGGTTTTCACATCGTTGTGCAGGTAATAAACCTGCCCGCCGCGCAGCAGTTCGCGCAGCAGCGCTTCCTTGACCGTGCTTTTGTTCTGCTCCATCACGAAGGTGCGCACCGACAGGCGACGTGCCGGCGGCGTGGCGATGATCGACAGGTCGCGCATGCCGGACACCGCCATGTTCAGCGTACGCGGAATCGGCGTGGCGGTGAGGGTGAGGATGTCGACTTCGCTGCGCAGGGCCTTGAGCTGTTCTTTCTGGCGCACACCAAAGCGGTGTTCTTCGTCGATGATCACCAGCCCCAGGTTCTTGATCTTCACGTCATCCGACAGCAGCTTGTGCGTGCCGATCACGATGTCGATCTTGCCTTCGGCGAGGTCGGCGACGGCAGCATTCACTTCCTTGGCTGATTTGAAGCGGCTCATCACTTCGACGGTCACCGGCCAATCGGCAAAGCGGTCGCGGAAGCTGTTGTAGTGCTGTTGGGCGAGCAGGGTGGTGGGCACCAGGATCGCCACTTGTTTGCCGCCATGCACTGCGATGAAGGCGGCGCGCATCGCCACTTCGGTCTTGCCGAAGCCCACGTCGCCGCAGACCAGGCGGTCCATCGGCTTGGGCGCGAGCATGTCGGCGCGCACCGCTTCGATGGTGGTTTGCTGGTCTGGGGTTTCTTCAAAGGCGAAGCCGGCGCTGAAAGTGGCGTAGTCAGCTTTCGGGTCGGCGAACGCATAACCCTCGCGGGCAGCGCGGCGGGCGTAGATGTCGAGCAGCTCGGCGGCGACGTCGCGCACCTGTTCGGCGGCCTTGCGCTTGGCTTTCTGCCAGGTCTCGGAGCCCAGGCGGTGCAACGGCGCCAGGGCGTCGTCGCTGCCGGTGTAGCGGGCGATCAGGTGCAGGTTGGCCACCGGCACGTAGAGCTTGGCGCCCTCGGCGTATTCCATGGTGAGGAATTCGGCGGCCTGGTTGTCGATCTCCAGGGTCTGCAGGCCCAGGTAACGGCCGACGCCATGGTCGATATGCACCACCGGCGCGCCTTCGCGCAGCTCGGTCAGGTTCTTGATCACCGCGTCGTTGTTGGCGTCGGCGCGTTTTTCACGGCGGCGGCGCTGCATCACGCGTTGGCCGAACAGCGGGCTCTCGGCAATCAATGCCAAGGCTGGATCGTCCAGCAGCAGGCCTTCGTCCAGTGGCGCGATGGTGATCGCCAGGCGGTCTTTGCTCGCCACAAAATCCGGCCAGCTGTCGACGGTTTTCGGGCGCAGCTTCAGGCGTTCCAGCAGCTCCAGCAGCACCTCTCGGCGACCCGCGGATTCGGCGGTGAACAGCACACGGCCCGGGAAGTCACCGAGGAAGTTGGACAGCGCTTCCAACGGTTGCGTGGCTTTGGCCTGGATCGCCAGGTCCGGCAGCATTCCTGCCGGGAAGCGCTCGCGGCCGGCGCCTTTTTCCACATCCTGCTGGCTGGCGACCACGCGTGGCCAGTTTTTCAGGCGGGCGAAGCAGTCTTCTACCGGCAGGAACAACTCGGCGGGCGGCAATAAAGGACGCGATGGATCGACGCGGCGCTCTTCATAGCGGTTGCGCACATCGTTCCAGAAGTTTTCCGCCGCTTGTTCGATACCGGGCAGCGAGAACACCTGGGTGTCTTGTGGCAGGTAGTCGAACAGGGTGGAGGTTTCGTCGAAGAACAGCGGCAGGTAGTACTCGATACCGGCCGGGGTAATCCCGCTGCTCAGGTCCTGGAAGATCGGGCAGCGGCGGAAGTCCACGTCGAAGCGTTCACGAAAGCGCGCCTTGAAGCGGGTGACCGCGTCTTTTTGCAGCGGGAATTCCCGTGCCGGCAGCAGCTTGATCGAGTCTACTTTGTCGATGGAGCGCTGGTTCTCCGGGTCGAAGGTGCGCAGGGTTTCGATTTCGTCATCGAACAGGTCGATGCGATAGGGCAGTTTGCTGCCCATCGGGAACAGGTCGATCAACGCACCGCGCACCGCGAACTCACCGTGCTCGTATACCGTATCGACGCAACGGTAGCCGCTGGCTTCCAGGCGCGTGCGCATCTGCTCCACATCGAGCTTCTGGCCGACATCCAGCACCAGGCTGCTGCCCAGCAGGAACTTGGTCGGCGCCAGGCGATGCAGTGCCGTGGTGATCGGCACCACCAGCACGCCGTGGGCCAGTTCCGGCAGGCGGTACAGGCTGGCGATGCGCTGGGAGATGATGTCCTGGTGCGGCGAGAACAGGTCGTAGGGCAAGGTTTCCCAGTCGGGGAAATGCAGCACCGGCAAATCGGGGGCGAAGAAGCTCAGCTCCTGCTCCAACCGTTCGGCGCTTTGGCTGTCGGCGGTGAGCAGCAGGGTAAAGCGCTTGGCTGCGCTGGCAGCCTCGGCGATGGCCAGGCTCAGGGCGGCACCGGGCAGGTTGCCCCAATGCTGTTTACCTGCCTCGGCAGGGAGTAGCGGTAGACGCAGAACGGGCACGGAAGGTTGAGCTCCAAGCGTTGCGACAAAGTCGGTAATTGTAACGGCCCAAGGTGCCGCCTGTCAGTTTCTGACTGAGCCTATTACGGTTTGCGGGAAATGTAGTGGCTAAGACAAACAATGGCGCGTTTTGACTCAATATGTAGTGCCGAAATACGCGATT
This sequence comes from Pseudomonas extremorientalis, assembly GCF_024584605.1. NCBI lineage: Bacteria > Pseudomonadati > Pseudomonadota > Gammaproteobacteria > Pseudomonadales > Pseudomonadaceae > Pseudomonas > Pseudomonas extremorientalis. Next base: position 1,800,029 of record NZ_CP089519.1, read on the forward strand.
GTTTAGGAGGGTTACGGACAAGTTGGCCTGCCTCCCCAACTGGTGGCCTTCTGGAACCCGCGTATTTACTGGGCTGTAGCGGGGCGGTATTTTTTGGCAAGGGGTTTTTGTTATGGCGCGCGCATTGCTCCGAGGGCGGTCGGGCGGCATAATGTAGCCCCTTTTTTCAGCCCCTACATGTGGAAGGTTCCCGTGACTCAGAAGCCCGACCAGTGTCTTGGTGAATGGATCGACCGTGAAGCACTCGCAGAAGCGATGATCCCGCTTATCGGTCAGCTGTACCGCAATAACAATGTGGTGAGCTCGATCTATGGCCGCAGCCTGATCAACCAGTCCGTCATCGCGATTCTCAAAGCGCACCGCTTTGCACGCCATCGCTCTGCGGACGACAGCGAACTCTCCGTCCACGAAACATTCCCACTGCTTAAAGCCATGAGCGAGCTCAAGCTCGGCGCGGCCTCGGTAGACCTGGGCAAGCTGGCCTACAAATTCCGCAAGGAAGGCGCCGGCCGTACCGCCGAGCAGTTCGTGCGTGAAGAAATGGCCGATGTGGTTGGCCAGCAAAATGCCGCGGCCCGCAAAGGCACCGACGTGGTGCTGTACGGCTTCGGTCGTATCGGCCGCCTGCTGGCACGCATCCTGATCGAAAAAACCGGTGGCGGCGACGGCCTGCGCCTGCGTGCCATCGTGGTGCGCAAAGGCGCCGAGAACGACCTGACCAAGCGTGCAAGCCTGCTGCGTCGCGATTCGGTACACGGTCCGTTCAACGGCACCATCGTCATCGACGAAGAAAACAACACCATCACCGCCAACGGTAACCTGATCCAGGTGATCTACGCGAAGAACCCGTCCGAGGTGGATTACACCCAGTACGGCATCAAGGACGCCTTGCTGGTGGACAACACCGGTGTATGGCGTGACGCCGAGGGCCTGGGCCAACACCTGGCCTGCCCGGGTATCGACCGCGTTGTGCTGACCGCGCCTGGCAAGGGCAAGCTGAAGAACATCGTTCACGGCATCAACCACGCTGACATCACCGCTGACGACAAGATCGTGTCCGCCGCGTCCTGCACCACCAACGCCATCGTGCCGGTGCTGAAGGCGGTGAATGACAAGTTCGGCATCGTCAACGGCCACGTCGAGACGGTTCACTCGTACACCAACGACCAGAACCTGATCGACAACTTCCACAAGGGCGATCGCCGTGGCCGTAGCGCCGCGTTGAACATGGTGATCACCGAGACCGGTGCTGCCACCGCTGCAGCCAAGGCCCTGCCTGAGCTGGCCGGCAAGCTGACCGGTAACGCGATCCGCGTGCCGACGCCGAACGTGTCCATGGCCATCCTCAACCTGAACCTTGAGAAAGCCGCCACCCGTGAAGAGATGAACGAGTACCTGCGCTACATGGCGCTGCACTCGGACCTGCACAAGCAGATCGACTTCGTCAACTCGCAGGAAGTGGTCTCCACCGACTTCGTAGGCTCGCGCCACGCCGGTGTGGTGGACGCCGAAGCGACCATTACCCAGGACAACCGCGTTGTCCTGTACGTGTGGTACGACAACGAGTTCGGCTACAGCTGCCAGGTGGTTCGCGTGATGGAAGACATGGCTGGGGTCAACCCGCCGGCGTTCCCGCGTTAAGCATTTGCGTTGAATGAAAAGCCCCGACTGGTTCGGGGCTTTTTTGTGGCTGGGGATTTTGTGCGGGCTGGAAGGGCCTCATCGGGGGCAAGCCCCCTCCCACATTTAAACCGCATTCCTGCAGGGTGAATGCGGTCCAGTGTGGGAGGGGGCTTGCCCCGATGACGTCAGTCCAGACAATACACGCCTTCATTCCAGCAACCTCTCCGACAAGCCCTTGGGCGCTAACCAGATCCCCAGGTAAGCCTTCGCCAGCTCATTGTCGCTGCTGCTGAATAACACTTCGCCATTGATTTCCAGGTCCAAGCCGCGTCCGGGTCGAAAATCCAGTGCGTAGCGATCACCGCTATGGATGTTGCGAAAGACGGCATGCAGTTTGTCCACTTCGGATTTCAAGCGGTTGCTGATGTGCTGGCGCGCCAGTGTGGTGTTGGCGGCCTTGATCACGTCGTTGCGGTCGATGTCGCGAAAGTAATACAGCGTCAGGCGCAGTGCTGCCTGTTGGTCCCAGGCCTGCTTGGCGTTCAAATCCGGCGGGGCGTACAGCGCGGCCGCATACACATCCGCCCAGAGGTACGTGAGCACCGTCTGGTTTTTCAGCACCAATGTCTGGGAGTGTGTCGGAAAGTTGGCCTGCCTGAGTCGATTCGGCTCATTGGCCTGTGCGGTGATCGACAACATCAGCATTAAACCGAAAACCAGATGCCGCATAATGGCGCGTCCCGAAAAGATCCGTGGCTACAGGTTAATTCATTTTCCGGCAGCGACAGGGTTCAGGGATAATCTGCGCTGTGTAGTAAAGGCATTGCTGGCCTACGACGCGACCAAGGGTTAATGTTCGCGGCGTTGAGCCTTATATAGACTGTGCCCCGGTTCACACACTTGAGCCAAATTGTCCTTCATGACCGCTGGCCGCGGCATGATTTAGCCAGGCGTCCAACCGTACGCCTGGCCTGTTCTGAGGAGTACGCATGGCTGTCTACAACTACGACGTGGTGGTACTGGGTTCCGGCCCGGCTGGAGAAGGTGCGGCGATGAACGCTGCCAAAGCTGGGCGCAAGGTGGCGATGGTCGATAGCCGTCGCCAGGTCGGCGGTAACTGCACCCACCTGGGTACCATCCCGTCCAAGGCGTTGCGTCACTCCGTGCGCCAGATCATGCAATTCAACACCAACCCGATGTTCCGGGCCATTGGTGAGCCACGCTGGTTCTCGTTCCCGGACGTGCTCAAAAGCGCCGAGAAAGTCATCTCCAAGCAAGTCGCGTCGCGTACCGGCTACTACGCCCGTAACCGCGTCGACCTGTTCTTCGGCACCGGCAGCTTTGCCGACGAGCAAACCATCGAAGTGGTCTGCCCCAACGGCGTGGTCGAAAAGCTGGTGGCCAAGCACATCATCATCGCCACCGGTTCGCGCCCGTATCGCCCGGCGGACATCGATTTCCACCACCCGCGTATCTACGATAGCGACACCATCCTGAGCCTGGGCCACACCCCGCGCAAACTGATCATCTACGGCGCCGGCGTGATCGGCTGTGAATACGCGTCGATCTTCAGCGGCCTGGGCGTACTGGTGGAACTGGTGGACAACCGCGACCAGTTGCTGAGCTTCCTCGACTCGGAAATCTCCCAGGCGTTGAGCTACCACTTCAGCAACAACAACATCACTGTGCGCCACAACGAAGAGTACGAGCGCGTCGAAGGCCTGGACAACGGCGTGATCCTGCACCTCAAGTCCGGCAAGAAGATCAAGGCCGACGCCTTGCTATGGTGCAACGGCCGTACCGGCAACACCGACAAGCTGGGCATGGAAAACATCGGGGTCAAGGTCAACAGCCGTGGCCAGATCGAGGTGGACGAGAACTACCGCACCTGCGTGACCAACATCTACGGTGCCGGTGACGTGATCGGCTGGCCGAGCCTGGCCAGTGCCGCTCATGACCAGGGCCGTTCAGCCGCTGGCAGCATCGTCGACAATGGCAGCTGGCGCTACGTGAACGACGTGCCGACCGGGATCTACACCATTCCCGAGATCAGCTCGATCGGCAAGAACGAACACGAACTGACCAAGGCCAAAGTGCCTTACGAAGTGGGCAAGGCGTTCTTCAAGAGCATGGCGCGTGCGCAGATCGCCGGCGAGCCGCAAGGCATGCTGAAGATCCTGTTCCACCGTGAAACCCTTGAGGTACTCGGCGTGCATTGCTTCGGCTACCAGGCGTCGGAGATCGTGCACATCGGCCAGGCGATCATGAACCAGCCGGGCGAGCTCAATACCCTCAAGTACTTCGTCAACACCACGTTCAACTACCCGACCATGGCCGAAGCCTATCGGGTAGCCGCCTACGACGGCCTCAACCGGCTTTTTTGAGCGGCTCCGGCCGGTGGCCTGAGCCGGCCGGGGAGACCGATTTCAGTAATTCCCGAGGGTGGCAGTGGCCAAACCGGGAAAGTCTGTAATCAGGCTATCTACGCCGAAGTCGGCGAGCCTGCGCATCAGCGCGGGTTCGTTGACCGTCCACACGGACACGTGCAAGCCCTGGCGCTGGGCTTTTTCCAGTCGCTCAGGGGTGCACAACGTCCAGTTCAACGCCAGAATCTCACAGCCATAGTTCTGCGCGACTTTCAGCGGGTCGAGCCAGGCGTATTCGGCAACCAGGCCGCGTGACAGGTCCGGGGTGAGCTCAACCGCAGCTTTCAACACTTCCCGCGAACTTGAGGTGACGGTGACTTTGTCCATCAGGCCAAAGCGCACGGCCATCTCCCGAATCGCCAGCACGGTGGTGGCGGCGCGGGTGCGCGAGGCGCTTTTGACTTCCAGTTGCCAGTGATCGAAGTCGCACTTCTCGAACAGTTCTTCCAGGCGTGGGATCGGGCAGGGCTTGACCCAGCCCGGGCCACCTTTGCGCGCATCCATCTTCACCAGGTCGGCCGCCGAATACTCGACGACTTTGCCGCGCCGGTCGGCGGTGCGCTTGAGGGTCGGGTCGTGGATGACCATCAACTCGCCGTCCATGGACAGGTGCAAGTCCAGTTCGCAGCGGCGTACGCCGTGCTTGAGGCATTCCTGGAAGCTGGTCAGGGTGTTTTCCGGTGCTTCGCCTTTGGCACCGCGGTGGCCGTAAATCAGGGTCACAGTTGCTCCTATGCGCCAGGTCTGCTGGCGGGGTAATACGAATTCAGGTGTCTTGGGCGTCGCTCTGTTCCCGTGCCAGGCGCCGTTCCTGCGCCTGTTTCTGCAGGATATAGCGCGCCAGCAATTGGCGTTGGGCGTCGGTCATGGCTTCGAATTCCGTGCCCACGTCAAAACCTGTGCCCTTGGGATCGCAATGGGTGACGCGGGCGCGCAGCAGCAGGCCAAGCGCCTGGGGCATCAGCACCAGCTTGACCGCCAGGTGGGCACCGGGCGACAGGGGCGTGGGGTGTTGGAAGTCGATACCGCCTTCGGAAATGATCACCGGCTGCGGCGCGCCGACTTCATCCAGCAGGCCGCGCGCCATGATCTGGCTGAGCAGGTCCAGGCGTTTGTTCTGTACTTTGAGGAAGGCGGCCAGGCTGCGATCTTTCTCATTGATCTGGCGCAACAGGTGCTGGGCCTCGAATTCGCTCAGGTGCAGTTCGCTGAGCAGATTGAACAGCGGCGAATCATCCAGCAACACTTCCTTGCTCGCCGCCTCGGGGGCAGACAGGCTTTTGATTTGGAGTGCGATCATGTCGGCGATACGGTAGTATTCGCGGCGCTCTTCTTCATCTAATGTCGACATGGCGAACCCCAAGTAGCGTTAATGGTCTGAGTGTAAAGCTGCTTACCAGACCCCGCCACCGGGACGTCTTCTTTTCCTCCGAACAAGCCCCGACATGTTCAGACCTCTCTTCGTATTTATCGGCACGCGTTATACCCGTGCAAAGCGTCGCAATCATTTTGTGTCGTTCATTTCCTTGACCTCGATGATCGGGCTCGCCTTGGGCGTGGTCGTGATGATCGTGGTGCTGTCGGTGATGAATGGCTTCGATCATGAGATGCGCACCCGCGTGCTGGGCATGGTGCCCCACGCGACCATCGAGGGCGATGCGCCCATCAGCGACTGGCAAAGCCTGGCCGCCAAGGTCAAGCAGAACCCCAAGGTACTGGCCGTTGCGCCGTTTACCCAGATGCAAGGGTTGCTGACCAACGACGGCAAGGTGCAGAAGATCCTGCTCAATGGCATCGACCCGGCCCAGGAACGTAATGTGTCGATCATCGACAAGTTCATGTTGTCGGGCAAACTCGATGACCTGGCGCCCGGCGAGTTCGGCATCGTGATCGGCGACAAGGCGGCGGCCAAGCTGGGCGTGGGCCTGGGCGACAAACTGACCTTCGTCGCGCCGGAAGTCACCGTGACCCCGGCCGGCATGTTCCCGCGCATGAAGCGCTTTACCGTGGTCGGCACCTTCCACGTCGGCGCCGGCGAGATCGACGGTTACCTCGGCCTGACCAACCTTACCGACCTGGCCCGCCTGCACCGCTGGCAGCCGGACCAGGTGCAGGGCCTGCGCCTGAAGTTCAACGACCTGTTCGACGCACCGCGCACCTCGTGGGAAATCGCCCAGCATTTGGGCGACAGCCAGTACTACGCTCGCGACTGGACGCGTACCCACGGCAACCTCTATCAGGCCATCCGCATGGAAAAAGCCATGATCGGCCTGCTGTTGCTGCTGATCGTCGCCGTGGCCGCCTTCAATATCATCTCCACGCTGGTAATGGTGGTGAACGACAAGAAGGGCGATATCGCCATCCTGCGCACACTCGGTGCCACGCCGGGGCAGATCATGGCGATCTTCATGGTGCAGGGCACCGTGATCGGCGTGGTCGGCACCTTGATCGGCACGGCGGTCGGCATTCTGGCCGCGCTGAACGTGAGTGCCGCCATCGCCGGCCTCGAAACCCTGATCGGCCACAAGTTTCTCAATGCCGACGTCTACTTCATCGACTACTTGCCGTCCCAGGTGCAGGCCCAGGACGTGTTGATGGTAGGCGGCGCGGCGTTGGTCCTGAGTTTCCTTGCCACCCTGTATCCAGCCTGGCGCGCGGCGCGTACCCAGCCAGCACAGGCCTTACGTTATGAGTGAATCGGGCATGAGTGAAAAAGCAATCCTGAGCTGCCGCAACCTGGGCAAATCCTATGAGGAAGGTCCGGAGTCGGTGGTGGTGCTGTCCAACCTGCAACTTGAGCTGCACCCGGGCGAGCGCGTGGCGATCGTCGGCAGTTCCGGTTCCGGCAAAAGTACCTTGCTGAACCTGCTGGGCGGCCTGGATACGCCGTCCCAGGGCAGCGTATGGCTGGCCGGTGAAGAACTCTCGGCCCTTGGCGAAAAGGCCCGTGGCCAACTGCGCAACCGTTCGCTCGGTTTTGTGTACCAGTTCCACCACCTGTTGCCGGAATTCACCGCCCTGGAAAACGTGTGCATGCCGCTGCTGATCGGCAAGACCGCGATCCCGGAAGCCCGCCAGCGCGCCAAGGCCCTGCTGGAGCGCGTCGGCCTCGGTCATCGCCTGGAGCACAAGCCGGCCGAACTGTCCGGCGGCGAGCGCCAGCGTGTGGCAATCGCCCGTGCCCTGGTGAACAACCCGGGCCTGGTGATGCTCGACGAGCCTACCGGCAACCTTGACTCCCACACGGCCCAGGGCATCAAGGACTTGATGCTGGAACTGAGCACCCAGATGCGCACTGCGTTCCTGGTGGTGACCCATGACATGAGCATGGCCCGCCAGATGGACCGCGTGCTGCACCTGCAGGAAGGTCACCTGGTCGCCATCTGACCCGTTTCAAGCCCGGTGCTTCATGCGCCGGGCTTTTTCATTTTTTCAGGCGGTGCAAGCGAATGTTCAGACCGTTATCGATTTTCATCGGCACGCGCTATACCCGCGCCAAGCGCCGCAACCGTTTTGTCTCGTTTATCTCGATGACCTCAATGATCGGCCTCGCCCTGGGCGTGTTGGCGATGATCGTGGTGTTGTCGGTGATGAACGGCTTCCAACGCGAAATGAGCTCACGCATCCTCGGCATGGTGCCCCATGCCACCATCGTCGGTGTGAACCCGATCGATAATTGGCAGCCCGTGGCCGCCGCCGCGATGAAGAACCCGGAAGTCACCGCAGCGGTACCATTCACACAGATGGACGGCATGTTCTCCTACAAAGGCGCGATGCAGCCGATCGAGATCAGCGGCATCGACCCGGCGCAGGAAGGCAAGGTGTCGATCGTGGCCCAGCATATCGTGCAGGGCAAACTGGATGACCTCAAACCCGGCGAATTCGGCGTCGTGGTCGGCGAAATCACTGCCCGGCGTTTCCGCCTGAATGTGGGCGACAAGCTGACCCTGATCGTGCCGGAAATCAGCACTGCGCCGGGTGGCATCACCCCACGCATGCAGCGCTTGAACGTGGTGGGGATCTTCAAGGTCGGTGCCGAACTGGATGGCTCCATGGCCATGATCCACATGGCCGACGCTGCCGAGATCCAGCACTGGCAGCCAAACCAGGTGCAAAGCGTGCGCCTGGCGGTGAAAGACCTGTACGCGGCACCCAAGGTCTCGGCGGATATCGCCGCCAGCCTGGGCAACGGCTACAAGCCCGATGACTGGACTCACACCCAGGGCAGTCTGTTCAGCGCGATGAAGATGGAAAAGACCATGATCGGTCTGCTGTTGCTGATGATCGTCGCCGTGGCGGCATTCAACATCATCGCGACCTTGATCATGGTGGTGAACGACAAGGGCGCGGACATTGCGATCCTGCGCACCATTGGCGCCACGCCACGGCAGATCATGGCGATCTTCATGGTGCAGGGCACGGTGATCGGCATCGTCGGCACCTTGATCGGTGGCGTATTGGGCGTGATTGCGGCGTTGAATGTGAGTGAACTGGTGGGCTGGATGGAGCGGGTCACCGGGCAGCATATCTTCAGTTCGGACGTGTATTTCGTCAGCAACCTGCCTTCGGAGCTGCAGGGTGGGGATGTGGTGCTGATTTGCACGGCGGGGTTTGTGCTGAGCTTTTTGGCGACGCTGTACCCGGCGTATCGGGCGGCGAAGATTGAGCCGGCGCATGCGCTGAGATATTCGTAATATTCAAGACCGCCATCGGGGGCAAGCCCCCTCCCACACTTTGATCTGTGAGTACATTCAAATGTGGGAGGGGGCTTGCCCCCGATAGGGCCGGTACAGCTTGCATCAATCTCCAGCAGGCAACTCGATCACAAACCGTGTCCATCCCGCCCCGGATTCACAATAAATCCTCCCCCCATGCGCCCGCACAATCGATTGGGTAATCGCCAACCCCAGCCCCGCATGCTCGCTGCTGCCTTCATGCCGCGCCGGGTCGGCCCGATAGAATCGGTCAAACAATCTTGGCAGCAACTCGGTTGGAATACCGTCCCCGGTGTTTTCGACTGAAAGCCTCACCCCATCTTCCATACGCACACGCACTTGGCCACTTTGCGGGGTGAACCGCAGCGCATTATCCAGCAGATTCGACAGTGCCCGCCGCAACATCCCACGGTCGCCCGTCGTATGGGCCGTGCCCTCGCGAACCAGGCTGATTTGCCTGTCCTCCGCCAGCAGCGTGAAAAACTCCAGTAACGCGTCCACTTCATCAGCCAGCGCCAACGGCTCGCGCTTGGGCATCAGCAAGCCATGATCCGCCTTGGCCAGGTACAACATGTCGTTGACCAGTTGCGCCATCCATTGCAGTTCTTCCAGGTTGCTGTGCAGCGCCTCGCGGTAATCCTCCAGCGGCCGCGGCTGGGTGAGGATGACCTGGGTCTGGGTCAGCAGGTTCGACAGCGGCGTGCGCAGTTCGTGGGCGATGTCGGCGGAGAACGCCGAGAGGCGCTGGAATGCATCGTCCAGGCGGCCGAGCATGGCGTTGAAGGCCTGGGCCAGTTCGGCCAGTTCCACCGGCATATGTTGCTGGGGCAGGCGCTGGGTCAGGGAATGGGCGGACACACTGGCGGCCACTTCGCCCATGCGCCGCAACGGTCGCAACCCGCTGCGAGCGGCCCATGCGCCGAGCAGGGCAGTGGCCAGGGCTGACAGGCCGACGGTGAGCCAGATCAGATGCTGCATGCGTTGCAGGAAATGTTGATGGTGGGTGATATCGAGCATCAGCGTCAGTTGCGGCGAATCCGGTTGGTCGGCCCTCAGCGGCGCGTTGTAGACACGGTAGTCGGTGTCGGCGTTTTGCAGGCTGTGCAGGCCGGGCGCTGCGGGCAAGTCGATGCTGGGTGCATCGTCCAGCCAGCGTTGGCCGGCCGCGGTGATACGCAGGGTCAGGTCGGGCTGGCGACTGAGTTCGGCGCGCAATTGCGCTTCACGCTGGGCCAGCGCTTCCCGTGAGTCGACCCCCTGCAACGTACTGCGCAGCGCGATCAGCTTGCTGTCGAGCTGTTGCTGGTCCAGCTCAATGAAGTGCGCTTCGCTGGCACGGTTGAACAGCACGCCGGCAATCAACGACACCACCGCTGTGCAGGCGGCAAACAGCAACGCCAGGCGGCTGGCCAGGGACAGGCGCTTGATCAATTGACCCGCTCCTCCAGCACATAACCCATGCCGCGTACGGTGTGGATCAGTTTGTTGGGGAAGTTATCGTCGACTTTCAGGCGCAGGCGGCGGATGGCGACTTCGATGATGTTGGTGTCGCTGTCGAAGTTCATGTCCCACACTTGGGAGGCGATCAGCGATTTGGGCAGCACTTCGCCCTGGCGCCGCAGCAGCAGTTCCAGCAGTGAGAATTCCTTGGCGGTCAAGTCGATGCGCTGGCCGTCCCGCTCGACGCGGCGGCGGATCAGGTCCAGGCGCAGGTCGGCCAGTTGCAGCGCAGTTTCCTGCGGTGTGCTGCCGCCCCGGCGCAACAGGCTGCGCACGCGGGCCAGCAGCTCGGAAAAGGCGAAAGGCTTGACCAGATAGTCGTCGGCGCCCAGTTCCAGGCCGTGCACGCGGTCTTCCACGGCATCGCGGGCGGTGAGGAACAGCACCGGGATATCCAGGCCGGCGCTGCGCACGGCTTGGAGGATCTGCCAGCCATCCCGGCCCGGCAGCATCACATCGAGGATCAACAGGTCGTAGTCACCGGTCAATGCCAGGTGCTGGCCGCTGCTGCCGTCGGCCACCAATTCGGTGGTAAACCCTGCCTCGGCCAGGCCCTGGCGCAGGTAGTGGCCGGTTTTGGGTTGGTCTTCGACGATCAGCAGTTTCATGGGCGACTCTTGGCAGCGATGGACGACGGCTTTATACCTTGGGTGCCAGGGCAGGAGGGCAACCTGACAAAGTTGTAATCTAGCAGTCAGCTGACTGGCAGCGGCGCATTCTTAGAGTGTTCCCCTGCCTGGTCACACATTTTGGAGAAAACAGATGGCGTTGCGTACACCCTTGTTGTTGGCGGGTTGCCTGTTGGCGTTGAGTGTTGAGGCGATGGCCGATGGCGCCCATACCTATGCGTTCGGTGAAGCTGCACCGGCGAGTAAGGCCACGCGTACCGTGGAAGTGACCCTGCAGGATATTTCCTTTTCGCCCAAGTCCCTGGATGTAAAAGCCGGTGAGACGGTGCGCTTTGTATTGGTCAACAAAGGGCAGTTGCTCCACGAATTCAACCTGGGTGACGCGGCGATGCATGCCGAGCACCAGAAGGAAATGTTACAGATGCAGGCCAGCGGTATGCTCACGTCCACCGGCATGGGCAACATGGACCACGGCGCCATGGGCCATGGTGCGATGAAACACGACGATCCCAATAGCGTATTGGTCGAGCCTGGCAAAACCGCCGAGCTGACCTGGACGTTCACCAAGGCCACGGGCCTTGAGTTTGCCTGCAACCTGCCGGGGCATTACCAGGCGGGCATGGTCGGCAAACTCAACGTCGATTGATCCGCTGGCGCTTAGGCGCGGGGGCAAAGGCTGGTAGACTGGCGCGGTTTATTTAGCCAGGTTTCCGCCATGCATCCCGCAGCCGAACATTCGCCGCTGGGCAAGTCCAGTGAATACATCTCCACCTACACCCCGTCGTTGCTGTTCCCGATTCCACGCGCCGCCAAATGGGCCGAACTGGGCCTGAGCGCCGAGACCCTGCCGTACAAGGGCGTGGATTTCTGGAACTGCTTCGAACTGTCCTGGTTGCTGCCGTCGGGCAAGCCGGTGGTGGCCATCGGCGAATTCAGCATCCCGGCCGACTCGCCGAACATCATCGAGTCCAAGTCGTTCAAGCTGTACCTCAACTCGCTGAACCAGACCGCGTTTGCCGATACGGCCAGCCTGGAAGCCACCCTGCGCACAGACCTCAGCACCGCAGCCGGTAAACCGGTGAACGTGCGCATCCGCAGCCTGGCCGAGATCGAGGCCGAAGGCGTGATGGCGCTGCCGGGCGTTTGCATCGATGATTTGGATATCAGCGTCAGCAACTACGAGCACCCGCGCCCGGAGCTGCTGCGTTGCGATGACTCGCGCGTTGTCGAGGAGAGCGTGCATAGCCACCTGCTCAAATCCAACTGCCCGGTAACCAGCCAGCCCGACTGGGGCAGCGTGGTGGTGCAATACCGTGGCCACGCGCTGGATCACGCGAGCCTGCTGGAGTACATCGTGAGCTTTCGCCAGCACTCGGACTTCCATGAACAGTGCGTAGAGCGCATCTTCCTGGACCTGCAGCGCTTGCTGAAGCCGGAAAGATTGACGGTGTATGCGCGCTATGTGCGGCGGGGTGGGTTGGATATCAACCCGTATCGCAGTACTGAGGATGTGGCGTTCCAGAACGTGCGGCTGGCCCGACAGTAGGCTTATTGCAAGATAAATGTGGGAGGGGGCTTGCCCCCGATGGCGGAGTGTCAGTCACAGAACCTGTGTCTGAACCTCTGCTATCGGGGGCAAGCCCCCTCCCACATGTCGGGCAGATTAGATTCCCATGCTGCCCAGCGTGTTCATGATATTGCGCAGTGCCCCGGAAATGGCCGGGTGTTCAGCATCGAACTCTATGGCCGCTTTATTCACATCGTCGGAAATACTGGGTGTCTGGGTGGCCGGTTCCAGCTCAAGTTGCAACTCGAACTTGGCAATCAAGGCCTCCAGTGCTTCACGTTTTTCTTCCGACAGCGGCGGTTGCTGTTCCAACTGCCCGCGCAGGATTTCGACCTGGTCTTCCAGTTTTTTGCGATCAGGCATGATGTGTTTCCTTTTATCGATAGGCACTGGCATAGACCGCGGCACGCCGAGAAAGGTCTACGGGCTAGCCTGTAGATTAATCCACTGGCGTCGACTGTGCATGATCCGTGTCAGGGCTTCTCGCCTTTGAGCTGGCGCAGGCTGATGTCCGCCAGGCAGGTGCCGAGCTCGCCCAGGTGATCGATCACCGAGTGTACGCCCAGCCCGTACAGCGCGAGGGTGGCCTTGCCGCGCTTGAGCTCGCGTTCCGGCTCGCTCAGGGCCTGCCATTGCTCGGGTGCCATGCCGCACAGCGAGCCGCAGGAGGCCAGGCCGATGGTCCACAACCCGGCGTTAAGGCCCGATTGCAGCAGGCGCGGCTCGCCGCTGACCAGTACGCAGCCTTCCAGGCGTTCGATGTTCAGCTCCATCAAGGCTTGCCAGCAGGCATGGGGGGCCGGCCAGCGAATGGAGGAGGGCGATGCCGCCTTGACCCAGTTGGGCAGCGTGGCGGCCAACGGCGTGGTGACGGCGGGGGGGAGTTCATCCAGCCAGGCGCAGGGCACGCCTTGTTCCTTGAGGCTGCGCAAGATTTTCAGCGCACCCGGTGTGGCTTGGGAGTCGGGGGCCTGGGAGTCGGTACGGGCCCGGGAACCGAAGTCCACCAGACAGCCACTCAGGCCAAACAGAACGGCGGTCAGGGCGGGGGCGCTGGCGATGGCTATCTCGGCGTGGGGCATGTCGACATCCCTGAAATAGCGCTAACGCTATCCAGGCACCATGACAGGCCGATGACAGTCGGGTTGATTGTAGGAATTTTGTGCATTTTGAATCAGACGTTTCCTAGCAGCTGCCTAATTGGCGACTTCCGGCATATACTGACCGCCTTATTCAGGGCATAGCGCCCATGACAGACCATTCAAGGAGCAAAAGCTATGCGCTGGAGCCACTATTTCGCTCAGCTGTCGGTGTGTGCCACTATCTTTCTGGCGCCGTTCGCCGCACAGGCAGCTTCGGAAGACGATCCATGGGAAAGCGTCAACCGCCCGATCTTCACCTTCAACGACACCGTTGATACCTACGCACTGAAGCCATTGGCCCAGGGTTACCAGTTCGTGACCCCGCAATTCGTCCAGGATGGCGTTCACAACTTCTTCCGCAACATCGGCGATGTCGGCAACCTGGCCAATAACGTGCTGCAGCTCAAGCCCCAAAAGGCCGGTGTAGATACGGCCCGTTTACTGGTAAACACCACCTTCGGCGTGTTGGGCTTCATCGATGTAGGCACCAAAATGGGGCTGCAACGCAGTGATGAAGACTTCGGCCAGACCCTCGGCTACTGGGGTGTCGGCAGCGGCCCTTACGTAATGCTGCCGCTGCTGGGCCCAAGCACCTTGCGTGACGCGCCGTCCAAGTACGTGGACAGCTACACCCAGCCGTATCGCTACATGAACGATATCGGCTGGCGCAACAGCACCTTCGGCCTGAACATCGTCGATACCCGTGCCAGCCTGCTTGACAGCGAGAAGCTGATCACCGGTGACAAATACACCTTTATCCGTAACGCGTACCTGCAGAACCGCGAGTTCAAGGTCAAGGATGGCAAGGTCGTCGACGACTTCTAAACCGTTATGTTTTGACATGAAAAAGGCGACCCCGGCGGTCGCCTTTTTTGTGCGCGGTTTTCAGCGCATTTTCAGGATCCTGAGGCCCAGGTGCTGGTCTTCGCCGGTGGTTTTGGTCCACACCACCTCGGTGTCCGCCTCCAGGCCCTTCAGCGCGGCGTGCTCCGAGTCGATGCGCACGGTCAACAGGTCGCCCGTGTTGAACTGGCGCGGCGCCTGCACCTGCATGCCGGAGCTGGAAAGGTCCACGCAAACCCCGGCAATCTCTTGCCCTGCGTGGATCAGAGACACATCGGCATCCACACGCATGCGGATGAAATCGCGTTTTTCGGCGTAGTCGCGCTCGTGTTCGCTCATGGGTTCCATCCTTTCTTTGTGTTGTGGTCGTGCCTGTTCTTATAACTCCCGGTGATTTGCGGTGTAAAGACGCTCGGCGACCATCGGCATGAGCTTGAAACCCCTGACGGATGGGAGTACCGTCTGCGCCTTAGAAGGGCACCTCTGCTTTACCATTGTGCATGGGAAAAATCCCAATGCTTTGTAGGACAGAGAGGCTAGAAAGCGAATCCAGTACGTGAGCCCGGCCATTGTCGCGCCACCTACGCCAACCTAATTCTGGCGCCGTTTGCCCACATGCAAAAAACCAGTGCCACGCTGCTGATAATCGATGACGACGAAGTAGTGCGCGCGAGCCTTGCGGCCTATTTGGAAGACAGTGGCTTCAGCGTCCTGCAGGCCAGCAATGGCCAACAGGGTCTCCAGGTGTTCGAGCGCGACCAGCCCGACCTCGTGATCTGCGACTTGCGCATGCCCCAGATGGGCGGCCTCGAGCTGATTCGCCAGGTGACCGAGCTCGCCCCGCAGACGCCCATGATTGTCGTGTCCGGTGCCGGCGTGATGAACGATGCCGTCGAAGCGTTGCGCCTGGGCGCTGCCGATTACCTGATCAAGCCCCTGGAAGACCTGGCAGTGCTGGAGCACTCAGTGCGCCGTGCGCTGGACCGGGCGCGCCTGCTGGTGGAAAACCAGCGCTACCGCGAAAAGCTCGAAACCGCCAACCGCGAACTCGAAGCCAGCCTCAACCTGCTCCAGGAAGACCAGAATGCCGGGCGCCAGGTGCAGATGAACATGCTGCCGGTCAGCCCGTGGACCATCGACGAATTCCAGTTCGCCCACCAGATCATCCCGTCGCTGTACCTGTCGGGTGATTTTGTCGACTACTTTCGCGTCGACGAGCGGCGTGTCGCGTTCTACCTGGCCGATGTGTCCGGCCACGGTGCTTCCTCGGCTTTTGTCACCGTATTGTTGAAGTTCATGACCACACGGTTGCTGTTCGAATCCAAGCGCAACGGCACCTTGCCGGAGTTCACCCCCTCCGAGGTGCTGGGTCACATCAACCGAGGCCTGATCAGTTGCAAGCTGGGCAAGCACGTGACGATGGTCGGCGGCGTGATCGATGAAGAAACCGGTCTTTTGACCTACAGCATCGGCGGTCACCTGCCGATGCCTGTTTTATACACTCCTGACAGTGTGCGTTACCTGGAAGGGCGTGGCCTGCCCGTAGGCTTGTTCAATGAAGCGACCTACGAAGACCACATCCTGGAACTGCCGCCGACGTTCAGCCTGACGCTGATGTCTGATGGCATCCTGGACCTGCTTCCAGAGCCTACACTCAAAGAGAAAGAAGCCGCCTTGCCCCAAAAGGTCAAGTCGGCGGGCGGCAGCCTGGATGGCCTGCGGCAGGTTTTTGGATTGGCCACGCTGGGGGAGATGCCGGATGATATCGCCCTATTGGTGTTGAGCAGGAATCTTTGATGAGTACCGGAAGAATCCAATTCGCCGAGCAAGACGGGACCTTCGTCCTGAAGTTTGTCGGTGAAGTGCGCCTGACCTTGTGTTCGGCGCTGGATGCGACGATTGAGCGGATCTTCACAGCGCTGAACTTCTCGGCGATCGTGATCGATCTGACCGAAACCCGCAGCATCGATAGCACCACCTTGGGCCTGTTGGCCAAGTTGTCCATTCTGTCTCGGCAGAAGGTCGGCCTGTTGCCGACCGTCGTCACCACCCACGAAGACATCACCCGCCTGTTGCAGTCCATGGGCTTCGACCAGGTGTTCAACATCGTTGACCGCCCGATCCCATGCCCGGAATGCCTCACCGACCTGCCGTCCCAGGACCAGTCCGAGGAAGTGGTGCGGGTCAAGGTGCTGGAAGCGCACAAGATCCTGATGGGCTTGAATGATTCCAACCGCGAAGCCTTCCACGACCTCGTCAACGCCCTTGAGCGCCACTGACCTCCTGGGTTGAATGCATTCCAAATGTGGGAGGCGGCAAGCCCCCTCCCACATTGAAGTAAGACAGGCTTCAGATCGGCTGAGCACAAAAAAGGGCGGTACCCGCGAGGGAACCGCCCTTTTTGCCACTGCCTGCCTTACAACTTGGCAGTCAGCAACGCCTCCAGCTTCTCCTGGTCCCGAGCAAACTGACGAATCCCTTCCGCCAGCTTCTCAGTCGCCATCGCATCCTCGTTGGACTCCCAACGGAACTGCGCTTCAGTCAGATGCACGCGTGCTTCACCGGCATGCCCCGGCGACAGCTTACGCTCCAGCTTGCCCTTATCCGCCGCCAGTTTCTCCAGCAGGTCCGGGCTGATGGTCAGGCGATCACAACCGGCCAACTCCTCGATCTGGCTCAGATTACGGAAGCTCGCCCCCATCACCACGGTTTTGTAGCCATTGGCCTTGTAGTAGTTGTAAATGCGCGTCACCGACTGCACGCCCGGGTCTTCGGCACCGGTGTAATCGTTGCCGTTGGCCTTCTTGTACCAATCATAGATACGGCCCACGAACGGCGAGATCAGGAACACACCGGCTTCGGCACAGGCCACGGCCTGGGCGAAGGAGAACAGCAGCGTCAGGTTGGTCTGGATGCCTTCTTTTTCCAGCTTCTCCGCCGCGCGGATGCCTTCCCAGGTGGAGGCGATCTTGATCAGCACGCGGTCACGGCCAACGCCGGCTTTGTCATACAGGTCGATCAGGCGATGCGCACGCTTGAGAATCGCGTCTTCGTCGAACGACAGGCGGGCGTCCACTTCAGTGGAAATACGGCCCGGCACCACTTTGAGAATCTCTTGACCCACCGCCACCGCAAACCGGTCGCTGGCCAGGCCCACATCGCCGTTGCAGTCCTGCACGCACTCATCCAGCAGCTTGGCGTAGCCTGGGATCGAAGCGGCCTTGAGCAGCAGGGAAGGGTTGGTGGTGGCGTCTTGCGGCTTGAGCTTGGCGAGGGTGGAGAAATCGCCGGTATCGGCTACGACAGTGGTGAATTGCTTGAGTTGTTCCAGCTTGGAAGTCATGGGCGTGCTCTGTCCTGTGGGTCTGATGACATTACCCGAGCACCGGCAGGCGCTCAAGGGCGCAAATGCGTTCGATCGTTTGCGAGGGCAACAACCTGAAAACGGCCGTTTGAATGCCTTGTCTTGGTGCTAAATAGGAGGCCAAAACTGCCGACAGGTTCAACCCAATTCCCGCATGATCACCACAATTCAAAGGTGGAAGGGGGCTTGCCCCGATAGCGGCAGACCAGTCCCCCAGACTTGAACGGACTTACCGCCCTTCCAGCAAAGCCCCAGCCTGATCCAGCAACGCCAGCGGATCACTCGCCTTGTGAATATCCACCGACAACAACTGCCTGAACTTGCGCGCCCCCGGAAAACCGGTACCCAACCCCAGAATATGCCGAGTGATATGGTGCATCGAACCACCGCTCGCCAAATGCTGCGCAATATACGGCCGCAACTGCACCAGCGCCTCAGCCCGACTGATCACCGGCGCCTCACTGCCAAACAACTGCTGATCCACCTCCGCCAGCAAATACGGATTGTGATAAGCCTCCCGCCCCAGCATCACCCCATCAAACGTCTGCAAATGCTCATGGCACTGCTCCAGCGTCTTGATCCCGCCGTTGAGAATAAACTCCAACTCAGGGAAATCCCGCTTCAACTGCGCCGCCACGTCATAACGCAACGGCGGAATGTCACGGTTCTCCTTCGGCGACAGCCCTTCCAGAATCGCAATCCGCGCATGCACGGTAAAACTGGTGCAGCCCGCGTCCTTCACCGTCCCGACGAAATCACACAGCTCGGCGTAGCTGTCCCGGCCATTGATGCCGATGCGGTGCTTCACCGTCACCGGAATCGACACCGCGTCGCGCATCGCCTTCACACAATCGGCAACCAGGGCAGGATGCGCCATCAGGATCGCGCCGATCATGTTGTTTTGCACCCGGTCGCTGGGGCAACCGACGTTCAGGTTCACCTCGTCGTAGCCAGCGGCCTCGGCCATACGCGCGCAAGCCGCCAGATCAGCCGGAACACTACCGCCCAACTGAAGGGCCAGCGGGTGCTCGGCTTCATTGTGGCGCAGGAAACGGTCGTGGTCGCCGTGGAGGATCGCGCCAGTGGTGACCATCTCGGTGTAGAGCAGGGCGTGCTTGGAGAGTAGGCGCAGGAAGAACCGGCAGTGGCGGTCGGTCCAATCCATCATAGGTGCAACGCTAAAGCGCCGAGACAGTGCGGGGCTTGATTCTGCTGGGCTAAAGCTCTGTTTATCTAGCATTTTACTCAACGTGTTCTTGGCGAGTTTTAGGGCGTTTTCAGGCGTTTTTAGAAGCTCGGTGGTACGATGTACCACCTTAAAACTGACGCGTACCACTTTCGAAATGGCGACTATCAGGGCAAGAAAACTGGCGGATGGGACTGTGAGCTACACGGCTCAAATCCGCATCAAACGCGACGGAGTGCAAGTCTACCAAGAGAGCCAGACCTTCGCCCGGAAACAGGCCGCTCAGGCGTGGACGCGCAAGCGCGAATCTGAGTTGGACCAGCCTGGTGCGATCGAGCGGGCCAGCCGGAAGGGCGTCACCGTCAAAGACATGATCGATCAGTACCTGTTGGAAGTGGGAAAGGCCCGACCGCTGGGCAAAACCAAGAAGGCCACACTTGAAGCCATCGGCAAGATGGACATCGGCCAACTGAACGATACCGACGTCACCACTCAATGCCTGGTCGACTTCGCGCTCTTTCGGATGAGCAGCGAAGGTGGCGGGGTCCAGCCACAGACCGCCGGCAACGACCTGGCGCACCTCGGCGCCGTCCTGGCCATCGCCAAAGACGCCTGGGGCTACCAGGTCGATCCGCTCGCCATGGGCGGTGCGCGCCGGGTGCTGCGCAAGTTGGGCTACAACCTTAAAAGCCGCGAGCGCGACCGCCGGCCGACGTTGGACGAGCTGGACAAGGTTCTCACGCACTATCAGGCCATGCAGGCGCGGCGCCCAACCGTCATCAATATGCTCAAGGTCGTGGGCTTTGCCCTGTTCTCTACGCGAAGGCTGGATGAAATAACCCGTATCCGCTGGGCCGACGTCGACGAGCCTGGTCAGCGAGTGCTGGTGCGCGACATGAAGAACCCCGGCCAGAAGATCGGCAACGACGTGTGGTGCTACCTGCCGGACGAGGCGTGGCAGATCCTCCACACCATGCCGAAGGCCGGCGAAGACATCTTCCCCTACAGCCCTGAATCCATCTCCACGTCCTGGGCCAAAGCCTGCAAGTTTCTGGAAATTGCGGACCTGCACTTCCACGACCTTCGCCATGAAGGCGTCAGCCGCCTGTTTGAAATGGATTGGGATATCCCGCGTGTGGCAAGTGTGTCCGGCCACCGGGATTGGAATTCGATGCGGCGCTACACCCACCTGCGTGGCAAGGGTGATCGCTATGTGGGCTGGGAATGGCACGAAAAGATACTGAGGGCGCCCGTCCAACTGGGCGCCGCATCAGAGAAGTGGCTCAAAAGGCGCGTTTTATCCCGTTGAGCTGGTTATGTTCCTTAACTGCCGCTGCGTGCTGCAGATCCAGGTATGCGGCCAGGTCGTTTAGGTGAATGCCCTTGGCCGACTTCTGGCTCCGTTCCAAGCGGGTGATGGGCAACTTGATCTGACCGCTCATCACCTTGCGCTGGAACATGTCAGGCGTCAGATGTGTGAAGTAATCCCTGCACACCAACTCCAGTGGGATAATCGCCTGACAGTCGTATTGGGCCATGAGAATGAAGGCTGTATTCATAATGGCCCCTTACATCCGAAACGATTGATGGATGAACGCCGGCGGCGCTTTGTGTTCTGCGGGTTTCGCGTCATTACCCTGGATCTCGCAAACGAACCGATGCCGCTTTCGGTTGGGCGCAGTCAGGGCCTCGGTAAGGCCAGGCACGACGGCGGTGCATTGCTCATAGGCGAGAGGGCCATTCCAGCTATCAGCCTTCACCACTTGGCAATCCGTTCGGGTTGCATTTGCACATAGGTAAAGCAGAAGGAATACCGTCATACGCTAACCTCCCATGAGCATGCGCGTCAGTGCATTGGGCTGGCCGTCCGGTGTCAGCTTTTCGAGTGGTTGGGTGATGGTGCGACCTCTCGCGGTGCGCAAGGTGGCAACGCCGCCACCGATCGCTTCAATCACGCCGGTATGAGCACTGAGACGGTATTCCCGACCACCGCCGCTCATTTCGACGTAGCTGACCTTGTCGCCGACAGCCAGCGCGGTTGTGGTAGCCTCTGCGGTGCCGCCTTTGGGTTGATTCACTTGCATGGTGCTTCTCCTTTGGGTGGTCGGTGTCGAGGGGTTGCAGCCCCTCGGCACCACCTTCTTACTGGCTTTCGCCGGTTGGGTTTTGCTTCCGCACCAGGTGCAGTAGCAGGTTTTCAAACTCAATAACCTCATCTGTTGCTGACTGCCATTCCAGGACTGCTTGGATCTGTTCCCGGCTGCACTCAAGCACTAGAATTTCTTTGTCGCTCACTGCACGAACCTCGAGGATCGCGACCAGTCCAGCCGGGTCGTAGGCTTCGGCGTGAACGATATTCCCGGATTCGTTAAGCCAGTCCTTCAGCTCTTTCAGATGCCGAAGGCGGTTGGTTTCCCCCTCGCGGCCGTCACCGGTGATGACTTGTACTTGCATGGTGCTTCTCCTTTGGGTGGCAGGCGTTGCAGCGTCTGCGGATGTTTGGTCAGGCTTGGAAGTGCCAGCACTTCACGATGGGTTGTTTAGTTATGACTGCGTTGCTGGTCTTGGCCTGGTGGGCACGAACCGCGCTATCCGTTGCTTTATTGGTGTCGATCAACTTCCGCGAGCGGGAGTCTTTCAGGCGCTCGCGCAGCTCGCTGACGTCGGCAATCTTTTGGCGATGCTCGGCCGCGCACTTCACAAAGTCGTTGAGGTTGATCGCGATGATGTTGTCTTTCTTGCTGTGGTTGACCACGGGACCGTCGGCGTCGAGGCCTTCCAGGTATTCGTACACTTCCCAGAATTCAGCCACTACCGGATGGTCGGAGCTGATCGAGGACTGGCGCTCAATCGCCATGCGGATGATCTGCTTGCGGGTGTGGCTGATCTGCGGTTCGGTGAGCGGCACCACCATGCGCAGGCAGTCGAGCAGGGCGAGCAGTTGGGCGTGGTTTTTGTTGATCCGCTCGACCCGGATGTAACCACGCAGCTTGTTGCCGCAGTGCTGACAATCGGCTTGCTCGTCCTGAAACGGTGTCTCGCAGGCAAAGCAATGCGAATGCAGGTTGCGCAACTTCGTCTCGTAGCCAGGGATGCGCTGGGCGAACAGTTCCATCACTTCCAGCTCTTTGCGAACGGCTTGCAAGACAAAGTTGCTGAGCGTCGAGCCTTCCAGGGCATTGAGCCGATCTGCCGCCGCTCGGCTCTCTGGCGTTACGTTCGGGCGCACAAAGTGCAGTTTCACAATCCGGGTCATGATGGCTTCAGATGCGACCACAGGGGCGTTCTGGCTGATGGCGATCGTGCCGCGAAACGGCGGTTCGTAGGTTTCGTTGCCGGCGGTTTTGACGCCCTTCGTCGCGAGCGTGCCGCCGCCGTAGTAGTCCTTGAGTTCATCCCATTCAAAGGTCTTGGCGTGGGCCTTGTCGTCCCCGCTGCGGTCCGACTCCAGCAGCACGATGGGCATGCCCGATACCTGGCCCATCAGGCGGCTGCGGCCGGCCTTGGTGGACTTGGATGGGTCGAACCCTTCGTATCCTTCCCGGCCTGCCAGTTTCCAGAGCAGGGTAAGCAACGTGGTTTTACCGGCCCCGGCCTCGCCTGTGGCTTCAAGGAACGGAAACGACTGGTAGCGGCTGCGGATCTGCTCGGCGAAAAGTGAACCAAACCAAAAGGTCAGCGCGACGATGCCCTGGGCGCCGAAGCACTGCCAGAGAAGTCCGAGCCACTGTTGATCATAGGTTTTACCGTCCTTCTCCAGATCGATCTTCACTCCCTTTTGTAGGGTCTTGAGCTTGAGTTTGCCCATCTCAAAAAACTCCTCCTCGTTAATGTGGATCACCTGGCCTTCGCGGACGGCAACGTCGCTGAACACGTAGCAGTGGTACTCCTTGCTGTAGCCCACGTAGTCGATGGTCTGTACGGTCTTGATGCCGAAAAGCTGGTCTTTCATGAGTTTGTCCAACTGTTGCCCGCTGCCGGTGAACACGGCCCCGGCACCCATGCCGAGAAGTCTTTTTTTGAATTCGCTGGCGGCAGCGACCTGGCCACCGGTGAAGGTGTTTTTCACTGAGCCTCCGTCGTGGGGAAAGTCGACGCGGAAGAAGTACCAGGACTCGTCGGTAATCTCGTTGCGCTGGAAATAGAGGGCTTTGGGGTAGCAGTTGGCGATTTCTACGACGCAGCCGGCCACGTTCAGCGCCTTCTCCCGCAACTGCTTTTCGTTCAGTACCTGGGTCTCTTGGTCGTCGCTTTTCTCCAATGCCTGCTTGGCGCTGTTGTATTTCGCAAGGTCCAACTTCCACCAGTACAGGCGGGAGTCGAAGCAGAAGTGAAACTCCTCGCGCTCGCGCCACTGGTACATGAGCAACGCCTTGTCACTGGCACTATCTGCGATCAGCAGGGCGCCCTGGTGACGGGCCTCCTTCAGGTCTTTTTCAATGCGATCAGCACGGGATTTTTCGTCGTCGATAAATGCCCAGCGCTGGTGCAAATCGTTCCAGTCAACCTTGCGTGCATCCGGCTGCGTTACCTGGGCGGCTTCGCAGGTAAAGCCAAGTTCACGGGCTCGTTTCACCCAGGTACGGGTGTATTTGTGAGCGCCTGGCTCGTTATCCAAAGCCCAAACCAACTTGGGAGTTTTGCCGCCGCGAGCGGTGATGAGGGCCTTGAGCGACTCTTCTGGAAAGGCGTTTGATGACAGGGCGGCGACTGCGGAGATACCGTTTTGAATGAGCGCAATGGCGTCGAAAATGCCTTCAACGATCCACAGCTCGTTCACCTCCAACAGGTCCACGCACGGTGGGCACCACCAATATCCCCTGTAACTCTTGAGGGGCTGGAAGCGGGCTTTCTTCTTGCCGAAGCGGGAAGGCTGATCAATCAAGCGCTCCCAATACCCGCCATGCTCCAGGGGAAAGCGGACGGTTGCGGAGCCGATATTCAGGTCGCGATCGAAGTAGCTCTCTTGGGTGTACCACCCCTCAAGCAACTGGACTTGGAAGCCCCGCGCAAACGACAGATACGCCCTTGCGCTTGCGGCTGGCTCGTCGCGGGTTGCCGGCGCACGCTTGCTCCAGTCGTCGAACAGGTCCGGGTACAGCTCTTTGGTCGGAGCCATATACCGGCATTTTTCCTCGCGGCCGCATCGTATGAACCATGGTTCATCGTGACGCGAGAACAGGCGTTTCTGATTGCACTGGGGGCAGGTGCCCTTGCGCATGTAATGCGTGCCGGTCATGTGCTGAAGCCCGTAATCGGACTCCAGACGCTGAAGTACGTCAGCCCGGATCTGATCTTCCATTGGCTTACGTATCACTGCGGACGCTCCGCAGTAGGTACAACGAGCTGTTTTTTCAGCTCGCTGCGTGTTTTGCAGATACCGGCCAGGTAGGGCAAGTCCTCAAGCACCCTGGGCGCCCGTTGACCGCTCGGCACATTCCGGTAGCGGTCGGAGTACCAAATATCAGCCATGGTGACTTCGTACTGAGCGGTCAACCACAGCAGGTAGTGCTGCGCCTGCTGTTCGTCCAGCTCCAGTTTTATGGTGATTTTGCTCATTTCGGCCACCAGTAAGTTGCAAGTTTCCCCTACCCACGCGGTGCGGGCATCCATCAGGGATTGATTTCGGGTTAGTGCGGGAGGTTGCGGGTTAGCAGCAGGCGTGTGGGAAGCAAGCGCGCTGAAACGGGGTATCGCTGTTGGGTGCAGTTGTCGAGCAGCCAGATGACCGGTCGAAACGGACCGCTATTCGGGTGAACGCCAAGCCAGGCAACGCGCTTGCAGGTCATGCTTTCGAATTCGGCGACGGCCAGTTCAGCGATGCGTTGCACCAGGTGCTGAGGGACTTCAAGCGACAGCGTCAGGTAGCGGGTGCAGTTCTCGAGCAACTGCGTGTCTCCGGCCAAATGCTGGCAACGATGGCGGTAGAGGTAGGCCACCGCCGCTTGTTGCATCGCGACGCGGTAGTCACTGGCGGGGTTGGTAGTCAGAGCGATGGTGTTCATACAGTTGTGGCCTCCATATCCAATTGATCCAGCAGATCTGGTTGATCGTTGGCGGTTTTCATTGCCTGGCGACGAATGACCACATCTGCAACTGGCAGCTTCACCGCCGGGTTGGGCATGCCGCTGGGGCTCAGTTCGTGGGTCATTTGAAACTCAGCACGCACCGCCCAGCCGCACGCTTCGTTGGTGCATTGCATATAGGTGATGCGCAGGAAAATGTGCTGGCCTTCGCTGGTGCGGATTCGCATGCGGCCGTGGCAGTGGGGGCAGACCAGTTTGTAAGTACTCACTAGACAGCTCCCTGGCTGTACAGCTGAATGGTCGCGAACACCTCGTCGTAGCGGGCGGACATGTAGGTGAGCAGGGCGGCGATGATCGCGTCGGCTTCACGTCTTTCGATAACTCCATCATCAAGGGCGGCAGACATGATCTGATCGACTTTGCCCCGCTTGGCTGAGGCTTTGAGCGAGCGGCTGTACAACTCCACGTTGTCGAGATTCTCCGGGAGGCTCAACGGCACGAACATGCCGCCGTACATTGAGGCGATGTAATCAGCCAAGAACGTGGTGCCGGCGACTTGCTCCAGACGGTGGATGTGTTCGTCGGTCAGCGGGCGACTACCGGCGTTCTCGTAGGCTTGGTTGTCGAACTTCTTGATTGGCATCCCGAGGTCTGCCGAGGCGTATTCCCTTCCGCCTGGGTAGGCGCCTATAACGGCCATGACGACACTCTTTCTGCTGTCTAGAACTGGGCGTTTCATCTTCTGGTTTCTCCCTGGAGTCATCGCCCCTACAGTCGTTTCATACAGCCTGTGCTGATGTTTGTTCGGTGCTCTCCGCGAGGATTCCCGGCAGCACTTCCTTACCGATTAACCGCGACAGGTCTTGAAGGATTTGGAACGTCAACCGGCCACGAGGCAGCTTGTTGTGCCCGGCCCAACGCTGAACCACTTGCGTCACAGTTCTCACTTCATAGCCGTGGCTGAGGGCGAACTGACGGAAGTTGCTACCGCGCTCGATCAATCGTGCTTGGATCTGGCGCTTTTCCATGGCATGGCTCATGGTTGATGTGTTCCTAGTTGGTTAAGATGTACTCATTGCGCATAAGCCTATTTATTCTATTTAAATAAATCAAGCGGTATTTATTCAAAATGCAGAAAAAGTCGCTCGACGCCGTGCTTGAACGCTTGATGACGGTCTTCGCCGTAGACAGCGATAGCGAGCTGGCACGTAAGCTGGACGTGAATCGACAGACGTTGGGGAGTTGGCGTAGCCGACAATCAATACCTTATGCGTTATGCGTAAACGTAAGTGAGGCTGAAGGCGTTTCTCTGGATTGGCTGCTCACCGGGGAAGGAACAATGATGCGAGGTGTGTCGGTCGCGGCCACTGATTTGCTAGCCACCACTCCTCAGGAGGACGCGATTTTGGCTCTATTCCGGTCCTTGGAGGAGACCGATAGGCGGGAGATACAGAGCGCTGCTGAAGAAAAGAAACGCATAAGGGACATCGAGCAGCGACTAAAGGATTTGACTGAAGCCCTTGCCGATACCAAACGGCCAGCATAGTCTGTACCCATTAAGAACGGATCAGTCAGGCAGGAACGCCAATGATCCGCCTGCACTAGGCTTGATCACAAAGCCGGTGAGCCCGAAGGCAGTGCTGCTTACAACCGAGATACAAGGATGTGACTAATGCAATATTCATTCGCCTTCAGAAATTTTCTATGTTCTCAACTAAAAAGCATACGAGCATGCGCTCGCATGACGGTATGTGTGTATCGAAAAAACTTGTCGCACTTCGTAGTCAAGTGCTCAGGGGATATCACACCAGAATGCGAAAAAATATATAAAAATCACATATAACTATTTGAGAGGGCTAGGGTATGGGCGATGGGGGCGAGAAGGCCGCTGCGGTAGCAGAGGTTAAGTTGGAAAATGAAATAATGAATGTAATTGTCCATAGCCTCAACAAGGCGGACGGTGGATTTGTTATTGATGATCGTAAAGAAGTTCTGGAGGTCGGCGAAACCATCCAGCGTCTGATAGATCAGTTGGCTAAAATATACGCGGCAAAGACGGGCAAGTCGCATGGCCGATTTGAGGATGATGTAGATAATTATCCTGTTTCCAGGTACTTGGAATCCTATTATAAAGCAGGCAGTAGTGACTTCGTTGCTACTACCTTGCAGATGGCTGAAAATCTCAAAATGTCCGCTCAAGGGACTGCATCTACTGGTGGGCACGTTTTCTTTGCGCATTTCAAGAGAGAAGCTGATCAGTCCCATTATTTTATAGTTGCAATTCTTAATGACGAGTTGGGTGCTGCTTTAAATAAGTCCAAAGAAGTTGTGGATGCTCTGCATCTAGATATCAAAGGATTCCGTCTGGCAGGCCGTGTCAATCTGACAACATGGGCTGATGGTGGAGATAAGTACCTGAGCTTCATTAAAGGTCGTGGTCAGGATAAGGTATCTGAGTTTTTTAAGCTATTTCTTGGCTGTAACAATTCAGTCGCAGCGGTGTTGGAGACACAGAAGCTCAGTACCGCACTTGAGTCATTTGCTCTTTCAAAAGGTATGGACGAAGATTCGCGAGAAGAGTTTTTACAAAGTGCTTACACTGTTTGCAAGCGTTATGCTGATAAAGATACACCATTTGAATTGGAGGCTTTTGCGAACGAGCTTTGGCCGGAAGCACCCCAGGAACTTAGTGAGTCATTCGAGGCGTCAGGTCTAGATATTTCTGATGGTTTTATACCTGATAAGCGATCTCTTCGCAGTCTGGTAAAGTTTAGCGGTGCTACAAAGAACTGGCGGATAATGTTTGATCGGGCAGCCTTGAGTAATGATGAGATAGAGTTTAATATTGAGGCCGAAACATTGGTGATTAAAAAATTGCCAGAAGAGTTGCTTGCTCGTTTAAGGGTGGAAGTCAGTCAAGATGGCGAAGAGGATTAAGTTTGTAGATTTGCTGCCTATATACAGAGCCATGGAGAAAGCTCCAGGCTCCCTTTACAGGCTTGAAATCACAAATGATGTTTTGAAAAGTGCTTTGGCGCTTGCAATTGATGACTCTAATGTCGATGAGTCAGGTATTGCTGTGCGCCAAGGAGATTATGAAAACATTAGCCTTGGTGATGTCTTTCTTCTAGCTGTTTCCCAGCCAAGGTTGGGGTTAGGTATTCTAGCTGAAAGTTTTGCAAAATATATTACATCGACGACCGGGGCCAGGGTCAAAGAAAGAGATAATTACTATTTAATAGAAGAGGCTTTTTCATCTTCTGATCAGCCGGTAAATATCAGTGTAAATAGATATCGTAGGGTTTTGAGGTTTATTGGGCTGATTAATGAGTCGGCGCATTATTTGGATTCGGCAAAGGAGGAATTGGTGTTTTATAAGGACGGTCGGTTTGTTGTTCCTCTATTTTATGGCGTGCAAGAAGTCGATGCGCTAGATTTTTCTGTCTTTGAATCTTTAGAGCGGTTTGTGCTTGATCCGTATCATAAAGAGCAGAAAATTAAGATGCTTGGCGAGAATTTGATTGAAATGCTTTCCATGGTTCCAATGAGTGAAAGGTTTTCTTACCTGATTTCCCATTTAGGTGATTTGTATAGCCGCCTGCAGGCTGGTTATAATCTTTTCGCTTCAGATTACACCTATGAGAAAGCTGTTACTGAGGTGCATGCTTTTAAAGTTGATGTGATAACTAAAATTCATAAAGCTATTACTGATATTCAGGCGCAGGTTCTAGGTATTCCAATCGCGACGTTTATTGCACTTAGTCAGCTCAAAAAAACTACGGGGCTGAATGCCCAGTTTGCTGCGAATACTGTTATTTTTTTTGGTGTCATGGTTTTTTGTTTTCTTCTAATAGGGTTTTTGGCTAATCAACACGCTACTTTGAATACTATTAATCAAGAAATTTTACGACAGAAAAAGGTTTTTGCAAAAAGATTTGAAAGTAAGCAGGTGGCGTATGAGGGAGAGTTTTCTACGATAGCTGGGCGCCTACGTTGGCAGTACGCAGCAGTTTATGCAATAGCAACTCTCGATGTCCTAATGTTCTGTGGTTCCGCTGTATATTATGTTCTTCATACACGACCAATATATGATTTATTGTTTTAAGGTCGATCCGCTATTTTCTTCGTTGTAATTATCAAGCTTTAATTTTTTGCCATTCTCTTTGCGCGGCACGTTTTGCAGTGCGTTCACTGGCATACAACCACCGCAACCGCTTCGGCCTCGCCTGATCCCCCGCCGTGATCGTCTTTTCCTTCCCGGTCTTCTGGTCTCGGAAATACGCGATGATCCCTGTGTAATCGCCTCTATTCTCTTCTGCCAGGTCCTCAACGTTATCCTCCGGCAGCTTGCTCTCCAGCTCCAGGCTCACGGTATAACCACCGCTGTCAGTTAGGTTGTGTTGCACGTTGCCACCGTACCAAATGATCTCGTCGATCTCCGCTTTCACGCCCTGGAGCGTGTACGTCAGCTCGGGGATCAGATCCGGCCGGCCCATGGCCAGGGTGTAACTCAAAGTTGCGCTGCCACGTTGCAGGCGCCGGAACTCCGCCCGGGCCGCGCGGAGAGCTGACTGCTGGTCGCTGTACGTGTGTCGCAGATCTTTGAGGTTGTCGCCGCCGCCGGCAATCGCCTCCTGTTTCTTGGCGCTGTTCACGTCGTAGTAATAGGCGCGCACGCCGTCGTAGCTGTCGCGGTCGGCTTGCAGGTAGCGGTGCTGATCGCCATCGGCGCGGGTGAGGGTGATATGGGGCAGGTCCATGCCGCTGGCGGTCTTGCCGCCACCCGCCGGCAGGCACAGTAGGCAGCCGGCTTTGACGCTGGCCACCGCGTCGAACTCTTCGCCCAGGCGGCTGATCAGGTTGGCGTCGGACTCGTTGGCCTGGTCAAGCTGCAGGATGGGCAAACTGTCGAGCGCACCGGAAATGGTGGCGGTGAGTCCGTTGCCGATGGCGATATCGCCCAGGACGTCGCCGAGGGTGGTGTTGCTCCAGCTGCGCTCGCGCTTGGTTTTCAGGCCTTTGCGCAGATCTGCCGATCGAGCGCGGATGCTTAGCACGTCGGGCGCGCCGCTGTGTTCGGTTTCGTCGACGGTGTAGGTACCTTTGTCCACCAGGCCCGTGTCGCTCCAGCCGAGCCACAAACGGACCACCGCACCCTTCGGCGGAATCGTCAGCAAGCCGTCATGGTCGCTGAGGGTGATGTTGAGCTGGTCGGCCTCGACGCCGCGGTTGTCGGTCAGCTCCAGGCTCATCAGCCGCGGGCTGATTATTTGGGCAATGTCCAGTCCGTCGACGGCGAGCCGAAAGGCCGGAACAGGATAGGCTGCGTCTCGGACATAGCGCTCTGCGGTGTTACGCAGGTAGCCCGTGACCTTGGCAATGATGGGCTCTATCACAGCAGGCCCCGCAGGATGTTGACGCCGATGCTGGTACCGGCGCCGAGCAGGTCGATCCGGTCATCATCGGTGCGCTTGATGCTCAGGGTGAACTCAATGCGTCGTGCCGTACCGTCGGGAAAAAATATGGTCCTGGTTTCGCTGAGACTTTCGATCACCCACAGGCCGTAGATCCGCCCGGTACCCTCGACCATGGGCCAGGCCTTGCCGGTGTTTGCCATCAAGCGTAGCGAGTCAAGGCTGAGGGCCGTGCCGGCCAGTTCGGGGAAGAGGATGCCGGGGAGGGTGATGGCATCTTCGCCACGGCCAACGAATTGCCGCGCGGGGGCTGCACCGATGCGGCTGTTGCTGGCGTGGCGCCAATCGGTTTGGCGTTGTAGCTCCTGGTAGGCGGCGGTGTGGAGGCTGAACACGAACATGCCGAGTGCCATCATCATGGTAGTTATTCCAGGTCGGAGAGTTTGCTGCGCTGACGCGCTTTCTTTTCGTTTTCGATGCGGGTCAGCATCGCGCGCAGGCTTTTTTCCAGACTTTGCATGTCGGTACCAGGCCCTGCGGTGATGGTGATTTGGTAGGTGTCGTGGCTGTCGTAAACGATGGCTGCAGACGATCCGCTGATCGGGGGCGCGTTATCCACGGCAAATGCCGGCATAGCGCTAGCGCCGAGGGCCAACGTGCCTGCGGCGGTCATCTGCTTGCTCATGCTGGTCAGGGCATTCAGTGGGCCTTTCTGCCCTCCCTCAAGACCCTGAGTAAGCCCGGCCATGGTGAACCCGCCCAGCTCCGCAAACACCCGCGACGGGCTGTGGATGCCGAGTTTTTCCTTGAACCAACCAATACTGGCGTCTCCGATCGAGCCGATGGCGTCTTTGACGGCGCCGATTCCGGCCGTCAGCCCATTGATCAGGCCGTTGACGATCATGCCGCCGAACTCGGTGAAGCGGCCGGGTAGTTCGATGCCCAGGTAACTCATCACGCCGGCGAACGCTTGATACACCAAACCGAGGGGGCTGAAGTTGACCAGGGTGGTGATGATGCCGCCGATCCCACCATCGAACCCCGCTTTGATCTCGGTCCAGGCGTTGGCGAAGTAGTTCTTCACTGCGTCCCAGTTTTTGTAGATAAGGTAGGCGCCGCCGGCCAGCGCGGCGACGACGGCAGTGATAATCAAGACAATCGGGTTTGCTGCCAGGCCCCACAGAGCCACACCCACGGTGCGTAGGGCGGTCAGTAGCGCGCCGCTCATTGTGGTGGCGACCATTCGGACGCCCTGGGCGAACATGGGGAATGCGTTGCGGGCCAGTCTGGTCAGTGTGGGCATTAGGCGGCCGAGCATTTTGGTAATGCCGCCACCCTGAAGACCGAACATGGTCATGCCGTAACGCAGCACTGCGAACGGCCCAAGCATGCTTGCCATGGTCAACGCCAAGCCGCCGAAAACAAATGCCATCGCAGCAATTGCGGCCACGACCTTGACCAGGCCCCCGGCCAATTTAGGGTTCTCCCGGGCCCAGGTGCCGATGCTGTTGGCGATTTCGCCCAGGGTGTTGATCAGATCCTTCAGGTCCGGCGCTACCGCTGCACCGAACTCAGCCATGGCGTTGGTGAAACTGCCTTCTGCGGCCTCCATGACGTTGGTGAGGGTGCCTAACTGTTCATTCACACGGGTGCGTAGGTCGGCTTGAGTTTGCAGCTTCTGCTGGACTTCCCGATATCCCGCCAGACCTTTGTTCATCATGGCGTCCAGAGTCGACATCGTCTCCGCATCATCCCCGAACAACGTCTGTTTTATTTCTGTTCGATCGGTATCGTTCAGGCCCTTCAGCTTTTCAATTTGCGCATACAAATTTTCCAGCCCAGCAAAGTTGCCCTTGTCATCCGTAAACTTGAACGACATCCCCGGTTTAGATTTCGCGAGCGCTTTGTTCGCTTTGTCGACTTTGTCTTGATTCAGCCCCGCTTGGAAAATTTTGCGGAAGGCGTTGCCTGCGGAACCACCGTCCATAGCTGCCTGGTCCATCATGATTAGCAGCGGCGCCAGTTCCTTTGCAGCATCGATCCCTGACTTCTTGATTACGTCCATCACTGGGGCAATCTTGCTGAAGCCCTGTAGCATGTTTGTTGGGTCAACACCGGCATAGAAACCACGCTGGATGGTATCCATCAGCCCCATCATGTCTTTTTCGCTGGTACGCGTGGCGTCCTGCATCTTGGCGGCGAATTCAGCCGCGTCTGTGGCTCCCATATTCAACTGGACGCCGAGGTAGGCTGCGGCCTCACCGGTACCGCCTAGGATGCTCTGAGCGCTGATGCCCTGGCGCCTGAGCATGGTCATCATGTTCTGAAAGTCGGCCGTGGTGCCTGGCAAGCGGTCGCCCAGCTTGGTGGCCAGATCCGTGATCTTCTGGAAGTCCTCGGAGACCTTGCCGGTGTTGTCCATCATCGACACTTTGAGCTGAGTCGCGGAATCCTCATTGGGCGCAAAGGCCTTCACTGCGGCAGCGACAGGGCGGCTTGCTGCATAGCCGACACCTAAGCCGGCGGCGCCGTTCACGGCGAGGTTGCCGGCGGCGCGCTGGGATTTCTCCATTTGACTGCGGGCCAACGCAGCCTGCTTATGCTGAGCGCTCAGCTCGGCCATGCGCTTGCCCTGGGTACTGATACTGGCGTTGGTGGCGTTGATTTTCTCGCGCAGTTGGCGCTCGTGGGTGCCAAGGTTTTTGGTGCTGATGCCGGCGTCGTAGAGTTTCGAACGGAGGCCTTGCAACTGCTCGCTCTGCTGCTGGTGCTGCTGCTTGAGCCGCGTTGCCTCGCGCACCGCTGCCTGGAAACTCCGGGTCATTGCCCTGGTCGGCGTGTCGGTGGCGGCAAGTTCCTGACTCAGGGATTTGACGCGGTCCCGTGCTGCGGTGAGAGACGCGCTGGTTTGCTCAGCAGCCGCACGCTGAGCCCTCCAGGAGCTGACGTCTTTCTGTTGGCTGGTGAGTTCTTTCAGGCGGTCGCGAGCGTCCTTCAGGGCGCGTGCAGTCTGGATGCCCCCTTCGCTGATGTGCTTCAGGGGGCGGGTAGCTTTGTCGATGGTACTGAGCAGCACCTGAAGTTTCAGATCATTTGCCATCGGTGGAGCTCCGCACCCTGGCGCGCTCGCGCCAGTCCATCAGTTCCTTCAAGCCCAACTGATCCATGTCAGCCGGCGCCCAGTGAAAAACCACGGCCAGGTCGGCCATGGCGTCCTCTACGCAACGAGGGATGCGTCCGTCTTCATCGATTTCTGTAGCAAAAAACCAGACACCTTGGTGCCAAGGGCAAACAGGTCGGCCGGGTCCATTGACGTGACTTCGACGGCGGTGAGGGTAGGGGTGCTGATGCGCGGCACCACCTTGACCAGGCTGTTGACGTCCATATTCAGCAGCTCTGCCAGGCTAACGCCGCGCAGCTCGCCCGAGTTGGGTTTGCGCAGGGTGATGCTGTCGATGCTGGTGGTGCCACGGCGAATCGGCGTGTCGAGGATGACGGTGTTGTCGTCGGCCAGTGATTTAACGTCGGGTTGTTCGGTGGCTTCGTCTTTCATGGGTAGAGCTCCTGGAGATGAAGGGATTGGGTTAGTGATCGATGACGGCTATCAGAGGCCGATGGCGCTACGCTGTTTCTCCAACATGTCGACGCCGCCGACCTTCTCGATGAAGTTGAGCAGGTCGATTTCGATGATGTCTTCGTTGTCGACGGTCAGCTTGTAGTAGCTGCAAGTGGTGGTGATGGAGTGCTCGGTGTCTTCGCCCGGTGTCGCGTCACCCATCTCAATGGTTTCGTGACGGCCGCGAACAGTTACCTCTACGGCACTGATTTGGCCGGTGTCGTCCTGCTGGAAGGCACCGGCGAAGCGTAGAGCAATACCGGAGGCGTTAACCGCGCCGAACTGCTTGAGCACGATCAGGTCCAGGCCGCCCAGCTTCCATTCCATCTGGATACCGTCGTCGGACATGCCCAGGTCAGCTTTGACCGGGCCATTCATGCCGGCGGCGCGCCACGCTTCCATCTTGCGGCCCAGGGCGGGCAGGGTGACGGTTTTGACCTTGCCCTGGTAGCTGCCGCCGTCGTTGAACAGGTTCATGTTTTTCAGTTTGTGAGGCATGGCCATGGCGGGAATCTCCGGGGTTATGGCACAGGGTTAACTCCCCTCGCGGGGAGGCCCGGTTTAAGCGTTGACGGCGGCTGCGAACTGCATCAGGTAGCGGTCGGTGATGCGCTGACGCAAGGTGAGGTCTTCCAGGGGCGGCACAGGGGTGTAGTCGTAATCCAGGGTCAGCTTGCCGGCCTTGAGGGTGTCCTTGTCGTTGATGTCTTCCGGGTACCAGCAGCTGCCGCCGATCAGGTAGCCCTGGTTGACCAGTTCGCGGAACTTGGCGTTGATCCCGTTGATGATGTCTTTGACCAGGGAGGCGTGCATGGGCTTGTCCATGGCCCACATGTGCGCCTCGGCCATGGTGTCGGCAATGATCTGCGCGGTACGGGTGTAGTTTTCAAACGCAAACAGCGGATCTGCACTGCACGTACGGCTACCCCAGAAGCGGAAGCCGCCTTCGTTGATGAGAGTGGTGACCTCGTTGCTGTTGAGATAGTTGGCGTCGGTGGCAGGGTTTTGCAGGTCCCAGAACACGTCGGCGCTAATGCCGGTCACGCCGTTGACCGCGACGTTGGAGAGGGTCTTGTGCCAGCCGATGTCTTTGTCGATCAGTGCCCGCAGGCCCAGCGCACGGGCTACTGCCGACGCGGTGGCGGTCGCGCTGGTGACCGTGTTCCAGTTCTGGAACTCCGGCCAGATCACCATGACTTCACGTGCGCCGAAGTTCTCACGATAGGCGACCACTTCTTCCTTGGTTTTGCAGTCCCACGCACTGACGTAGGCGAAGGCGCGCAGGTCCTTGGCGATCGATACCAGGGCGGTGGCTACCGGCTGGCTGTCGAGGCCTGGCACACCGAGGATGCGCGGCGTCATGCCCACACGGGCCTTGGCGGCGAGCAGGGCTTTCATGCCGGTGTACTTGCCGTCAGCGGTGGTAGTCCCGATCAGGGCTGTGTTGGTGGCGGCCGAGTCTGCGCCTTCCTTGACACGCACTACGATGGTATAGGGCTTGGTTTGATCGGCGATGGCCTGCAGGCTCTTCGCCAAGGTGCCTTTGACGCCGGCTTTGGCGATGGCGCTTTGCACGTTGGTCAGCAGGACAGGGGTATCCAGCGGGAACGCTAGCGGGTCCGCATCTTCAGCCGTACAAACCAAGCCGATGACTGCGGTTGCGATGGTGCGAATGGGGCGGGTGCCGTCGTTGAGTTCGAGAACCCGCACGCCGTGGAGATAGTCTGAACCGGCCATGGGTGGTTGCCTGCGCTGTGATGAAATGACAGTGCACAGGCTGCCGCGCGCGCGCCGGATGGGCGAGCGGTGGGCCTTGTAAGAAGCGCTGTTACAGTTCGATAGGTATGTTAACGACCAGCCAATAGCGAACTATTTACGCGGAGTGCTGAGCAGCGCGGCGACATCTGGGTTTTGCGCAAGAAAGTCGGCCAACTTAGCGATCGGATCGTCTCTATCTGCTGGTTGTGGTCGATTGACGAGATCCCAACTGACGCCATTCCAACGCGGCCAGCGTTCGTCCGGAACTTCAACCGGCGGCGCTACGAAAGTGCTGTTGGCCGGCAGCAGATACACGCCTGGCTCCAATGGCGATTCGTCGGCCTGACTGTTGCTTTGATAGAGGCCTGCACGGTCGTAGTGGTAGGCGATCATGAGTGTGCTCCTCAAAATTTAATACATGCCAAAAGGGCAATGTTACGTGGCCGTGCTTCGGTACCACCACTGGTATTGATGGTGATTGCATGGTTATGGCTTCCCGCAGCTTCGATCGCCAACGTGTGGTTATGGTCGCCGGCTGATCCCATATTGCCGGTGATCCAGTCCGGCCATCCGCGTCCCTCTTCGAATCCTGTTTGGTTACCGCCATATGCGGTAGCAAGTGTGCCGCTGTGGGTGTGGGCCCCTGCATTATTGGTTGATCCAGTGTGAGTGTGATTACCCGCATCAGCTGCGGTAGCGCCGTGGCTGTGACTCTGGTTTGAACCGAGCTGGCTACTGCCGAGTTCGCGACCGCCATCTACGCCACGCCCATCATCCCACCCGCGTACGAACTCTCCGCGCAGGTCTGGTACGTTAAAAGTTGTGAACCCATCACCGCCCCCGTAGGTAGTGCCGACAGCGGCATACAGTTCTGCGTATACGCTGCGGCTGATGGCTGCACCATTGGCTTTAAGCCAACCAGCCGGTGCATTGCTACGTGCAAAGTGGCCGATGATTCCGACGGGTGCCATTTGCCGCGTTTCGGATTTGCTGAAGATCTCCAAGTTATCGCGGGCTTTGGCCTTGTCGAAGACATCAGCAAGATTTTGGCTACGTTCCAGCGGTGCTGGAGCGCTACCGGCCGGTTCATTGTTGACCAGCGTAATACGGGTGCCGGCCGCATAGCTCTGACCAAGGTGCAGACGCGTCGGAATATCCTGGTCGGCCGTCCATTCAATAGCACTTGTTCCGATGTCTATTCGTAGCCCTTCGATGTAAACCGCCAGGCCATAGGTGGTGGTTATTGAGAGGTCCACGACAGTCTGGTCTTGAGCCAGAATTTGCTTTTCAGCAACTGTGTCGACGGTAACGTTGATCGCGGAGGGGCTTTCCCATTTGAAGTCACCGTCCGCGTTGCTGGCTTTGCCGAGCAACTGCCCCACGGTTCCGCCGGGGATTACCTGGGCTGCGGTCATGTTGTTGATGACCCAGGCCTGCGAGGCAACCGCAACATTCGGGTCTACCATAAGTGTTACGACGCTAGCGTTGCTGACCACAAACTCCAGACGCACAACTGCATCGGCAAAAGCGCCTTCAGTTGCCGTCGGCTTGTAGGTCTCTGGCAAGTTACCCACAGCAAACAGGGACCCTGATGCATCGAACACACCAATCTCACGCATGACCCAACCGCCTGCACTGGCGGGAATTACCAACTCAACTGTGAAATGAGTGGGGTCATTGGGCGATTGATAGACACGGTTGACCGTATTGCGATATCGCTCGCGGATCAGACCCGTCTGCATCCAGTCGGGTGTCGTCGGTGAGCCGTTGCCGTCCCCTACCGCCATATGAATGAGGTTAATCGGCGTGCCACTGGCTTCAGCGCGCGCCATGGCGATTAGGCCGTATTGGGTATGAATGGTCTTAAATGCCATACATGAAACTCCCGACATTGATCAAAGTGGCACTACAGCGAGGCCGATCAGGCCCGTCTCTTGTGACGTCTGTGAGGTAATAACGAACTCGAAAATGCTCCCAGCCGGCACATCGGATGGGTTACCTGATGCGAGTGAAGCGCCACTGGCATTTGCTGAAATGGTGAAGCTGCCAACCAATGTGCGCGTAGGCCACTTGGGCCGATAGAGCTCTACCGTGACGTCTTGCGCGATGATTTCTGTTAGGAATATCTGGAGGGTTGCACCATCGGACATTCGGGCTGGGCAATGCACAAAACCACGGGCATTTTTGGCATGGGGCACTACACCACGCTGTGTGAAAACGGCTTCCTGCGCACGTGGACTCGGTGCGGCGTCGTCGAATACTAGGGCGCATGTCTTGTTGCTATAGGTGGTGTAATCACCGGTTTTTAGAAGACGAAACACTCGCTGTGTTGATGTGCCTGCGCGCGCCACGGCGAAACCTGCAAGTGAAACGGCCGTGTCCGTACCTCCACCGATCAACAGCTTTCCGCCCAGCACTCCTTCGATGTATTTGGTCGAAAGACGGCCTTCCACGGCATCCAGTGTGACATCGATATAGCCTGAACCAGCCCCCGAAATTTTCCCAATGTAAGATTCGCGTGGGCGCAGGTTTGCAAGTTGGGACACTAGGTAGCTGTCCAGCGTCTTGCCAGTCCCTGCGAATTGGAAAATTTCAATTTCACCAATAGCGGCCTGCATGGCCGCCGAGGGTGCGATGCCTGTAAGCCGCGTATTGGCCCCTGTAGCACCCGGTGCGTAGGTCGTGAAACTCTGCGCGGCTGCATTGCCAATGGCAACATAGATCGGCTTCGAAGTGTCCACCAGGTTGAAGAAGGTGGCGGGGTCAACTGACAGGTCAAGATGACTTTGGCCAATTGACACCCATGTCGATAGGCGGAGCACTTTTTTGTAGGCCGGGTTGTCCCGGAAGTAGTGTGGGTAGTGGGTCCAAGCGTCGCCGCCCACTGCTATCGCTCGCTGCTCTGCTTCCACACGACGCGATGGTTTTCCGTTGGCTTCCGGTGCAAGCAGGTTCACCAAGGCATCGACGAGTCGGACATAGCCCGGGCCGCTCGGATGAACTAAGTCCCCCATGTACTTGAGTTCAGTGGCCGCAATGAGGGTGGTGTTGGAGCTACCAAACACAGCTTCCCAGGTGTCGAACAAAATCGTTCGGGGGAAACTGGCGCGGATCTGAAGGTAAGCACTGCGCAATGCTTGGTTCCACTTTTCTACCAGCGCCTGGTCGTTGGCCACGCTCTTGCCGAAGTCGGGGTAGGCAGCCTGGGAGGGGAAGCCTGCTGCAGGGTTGTAAGGTCGTGCCGTCATCGGATTCGGCATCCGTAGCACAATTTCATCGCTCGGGAACACCGCGTTTATCCGTGTCACTGCGGTTCGGAGGCGCTGGGCGATGTAAGTGGTGATCTCGTCCTGTGCGAGGTTGCCTACAGCCGCATTTAGGATGCAGTCATTGATGCCGAAACCAACGACCCAGATCACTTTGACAGGTTGTTGCACACGCCAAGCCATGGCGGTACTGAGGCTGATGGCGCCGATCGGTTTGTGTCCGTAATAATCCCAGGCACCAACGCCAGCGTTGCTCTGAGTTTGGATGACAGGCGGTGGCAACTCTGGGCCATTTACGAAGAGGTCTAGCGGATAACCAGAACCTCCAAAATTGATCGTGCCGAGTATTTTGGAGAATCGCCCGCCGCTCTTTCGATGCAGTGTTGTGATCCTATCGAAACCATAACCTGCACCGGCCATCTGTTCGGTGGTCGAGTCACCGCAGAAAATCATGAGTTTGTTGTCGACGCTGAAATCTCCCACCCCACCTGCGGATAAGCTTTGCACGGCTGATGCTAAGTCGCTTTTGACTGCGCCATTACCTGCCGGCATGTAGCCAACGCGTTTCGAGGCATCGCTCTCTGAAAGCGCCTCCACGGCTTGATGAGAATCGCGTGCGGCAGCTTCTGCGGCCAAAACGTTCTTCGCCGTCTCACTGCGGGCTACCTGGCTATCGTATTCAGCTAGCGCTCGGGCGAAAGTTCGCACTGGGCCGCTATCGGTTCCGACCGTTTCTTCTGCAGAGCCATGAATGATTTTGTGAGCGATGTCGAGATCGGCTTCAAACGACGTGACAAGGCTTTTGAGGGAGTCGGACATAGGTCACCAGTAAGACGAGGTCAGTCGGCTATGTAAAAGGGTGT
Organism: Pseudomonas extremorientalis; assembly: GCF_024584605.1. Classification (NCBI taxonomy): domain Bacteria; kingdom Pseudomonadati; phylum Pseudomonadota; class Gammaproteobacteria; order Pseudomonadales; family Pseudomonadaceae; genus Pseudomonas; species Pseudomonas extremorientalis. The sequence continues at coordinate 1,839,967 of NZ_CP089519.1, forward strand.
TCAGGCTGTTAATGGCTGCGACGGTGGAGGTCATGCCGTGCTCGGCAGCATCAGTGAGCAGGTCTAGGGCAGGGCTACCACTTGAGTAACGCGGCGCGTCGTAAGTGATGCTCAGCTCATTCCCAAGGCTCGCTGCTACGGCGGTGTTGATTGTCGTGCGGCTAGTGACGGACTGCAGAACCGTCTCTAGATGAGAGCGCAGGTTTTTGGTGATCTCGACGACTTCGAGAATTTTGGAAACACCACTTTGGGTCAGCGGCTGTTGGTCGATCTCAAGTAGCAAGCGGAAGGTATAAGGGGCACCTGCGGGGCTTTGGTTAAACCATTCCTGCACACGAGCAGGGACGCCGAGAGCCGCCAGTGCCTGGCGTACCGCGCCAATGGTGCCTTTAACACGCTGCACCGCTATCGCCTGCTTGATGGTGTCGCGCTTCTGACGTTCGGACCAATCGTTCTGCCAGGCATCGACCGACCATGCCCATGCGAGCCATGGCAGTAGATCAGATGGGCAGCTTTCCGCATTCCAAATTTCGCGAGTGATCACAGACAAATCGCTGACGCGGGCCCCTGCGAATACTACGGCTCGCTCAAGTTGGGTGCTGTTAATTGGCAGGAGGCTAGACATCAGTTTGTCCTGCAACGGTCAGCGTAATTTCTGTGCAGTAGCTGGCTTCACCATTACCGATGACCAGATTGGTCAAAGGCATCAAGAGTTCCACGCGTTGTACGCCTGGCTGATGCAGCGCGGCGTAGACCCCCGACAAACTGATATCACGCCGCATGGCATGTTGTGCCTTTGCGTAGGCCAATGCTGCAGTCATTGCAGCTGCGCGAACGACCTCTGAATCAGGTCCCGGCAAGATGACCAGCTCCGCTTTGATGCTGTAGTTGACGATGCTCGCAGATTGCACTGTGACCTTGTCGGTCATAGGCCGTATATCTTCTTGGTTCAGTTTGGCAGTAACCGCCGCGAGTAGTCTGTCCGAGGCCGCGCCATTTCCGCTACGTGAGAGCACATACACCGTTACTGCACCTGGTACAGGGCTAACGGCGCTTATATCTGCGACATCTGCATCGGCAGAAAGCCCATGGAACACGTAGCTTTGTTCGCTACCGGCGGTGGTGTATCCCTCCGGGGACAATTGAATACGTCGACGGAAATCATTGTCACTTTCGTAAACCGGAGCTCGGGGAGGGCTCGCGGTTAAATCTCCAACATCGAGCGTGAGCCGATAGACGTTGTAGTTGGCGCCAATTTGGTCGAGGTCAGCCTCTTGAGCGTGAGCAAGCATCACTGCGCGAGCTGCGTCGTTAATTCGCTGACGCAGCAGCAACTCTCGATAAGCGCTCTCCTGCAGCAGTTTGGTGAGCGGCTCGGACTCCAGCGCTAAACGATTGGTCATTTCGGCTTGTTGTTCTTCCGGGTAAAGACTGAGGAATGCTTCCTTACGGGCGGTAAGAATGACTTCGAAGTCGAGCAGCTCGACCACTTTGGGAGAGGGCAACTGCGACAGATCAATTTCAGTCATGAGCTCGACCCCAGCTGCAGTGGAATACTCAGGCTGAACGCCTCATTGCTATCGATCACGGTCCCCTCAATATCCAGCACTGACTGTCCCTGTAAGCTTGCACCCAAGAACTGCACGCGGCTGAGGCTGATACGCGGCTCCCAGCGCATCAATGCCATGACAGAGCCCGCACACACGCGCAAACGCGTGGCATCGTTGAAGGGGTGATCCACAAGCTCGGGCAGCAGGCTGCCGTACTCGCGGCGCGTCAATCTGGCACCGATACGCGTAGTCAGGATGTCGGTCATGGATTGGGAGATATGGCCAAGCGTGCCGATGCTGGCTCCGGTTTCTCTATTCATGTTGGCTTACCTGATTGATCGTCGCCCTGCTTGACGCCAGTGGTCAGGTGGTTGACCAAACTGATGTTGGCAGCGACCACATCTTCGGAGACGGTCACCAGACCAACCACGTTTTGGTTGCCAGTTTGGTTGTAATCGCCCTGGTGATTGATCGGACCGATGATGTTGATCCCGCCTTTGCTGACCAGGCTTGTGGTCCCGCTATCGGGCAGTGTGGCGTTCAGGTGATGCTGGACGCTGTCGTACTCGATCACCGCGCCGTCGGCGTAGGTACGACGGTGTAGGCCGGGGCGGTCGCCGTTGGCGGGGATGTGGTCGCTGAACAGGCCGGTGACAACGATCCCGTTGGCGAGTTGGCCGGATGGGCTGAATAGGATGACCTGTTCGTCGACGGTGGGCGGGTCCCACTCGCGGTCAGAGCCAGCGCGCAGGGCGAGCCATGGTAGCCAGGCGGTGGTCAGTGAACCGGTTTTTACCTGCACGCGCGGGGGCTCCATCTGCACGGCGGCGATGACGCCGAAGCGGATGAGGTTTTCGAGCATGCGGGAGAGGGCGGCGAAGTCGTTCATGGCGCCGATGGTGGCGCCACGCGCGTGGGAGTGCAGCTCAAACAGCTTGTAACAACGGGGGCTACAAATTAGCTGTTAGGTTTGGGCTGCTTTTTTGGTTTGGGTTGGCGGGCAGGAATATTCGCGTTCAAACTTAGGGCCGCTTTGCCACTTACAACCACTCGATGCACAAACTGCTCCAGAGTCGTGAGCAGTATTTGAAAAGTCTCTCGATCAGGCGACCATCCACGGTGGGCAGCAGCATTTCCTGCTTCAGTAACGGTTTGGAGGGTCATAGCTTCTGTCTCGCCGATTACGCCGTTCTCTCGCAACTCTTTAACTTTTTGTTCGAGTGTGTGACCTGGGTCTATTTTTAAGTATGTGGTTGTTAGGTCGAAAGCAGTCCTTAAGCCAACTGCCGCAAGTATGAAAGACTCCGCCTCGTAGGCTTGATAAACCTCATACAGAATTTTGAAAAGTTGCGGGTCTTTTTGCCCAATATCCCATACCCAGTCGGGCTTGTGGCCTTTTTTCTCTGGGACTGGGTAAGTCACAATTGTTCTAGGGTAGGTGATAATGCTTTCACCAGTGACAGGGTGGTAATCGCCATCCCAGTCCTGATCGTCCCAACTACTTCGATAGTAAAATACTGTCTCGCAACCTGCGCACTGAACCAACTTGTGGTCCATCTGGCCCTGCATCTGGTTTCGTCCGTGATCTTCACACCATGGCTGATCGAACTCACCATGAATAAGGCATTTTCTTTCTCCATCACATCTAGGGCAGTGTGCCCGGAACGCTTCTGTCATGCGAACAACTCCATTATGTTCGGTTAATTTCAATCTGCCACGAGCTGAACATTCGACAATTTGTACACCGCCCAAGTATTGGAGTCTATACGGTTAAATGAGTGAGCAAACTATCACGGATCAAATCAAGATCTGCATCTGTAAGGCCAAGCACCTGACGTTGTTCGTACCGCACATCGGGCGCGCCCCGCTCTGCACGATCTTTTAGGCCGTATTGGTGAACCCTAGCAATCCGGGCTATGCGCCCGGTGAAACCAACGGTAATGGCGTTACTGTCACCACGAACCTTCAGGTATGACGCAGTCCGCAGCTTTTTGAACATCGCCAGCTTCCGCCGAACGCGACCATGCTTCCCACGAAGGTTTCGTTGTTTGCGTGGCGCAAACTTGGTCCCATCAGGGTTTTCCTGTGCCATCACGCGCTTCTGCTGACTGCGGCGCAGCTCCTGGCCAATGCTCCGAGCCAGTTTGCTGCGCTCCGCCGGTTGCAGCCGATCCAGCAGCACCGCCGCCCAGGTCTCCAAGGCTTCCAGGTTATTCGCCACTAGGCACTCTCCACTCACTGGTATTGCCCTGGGCCCCAGGCTTCCAGTTCGGATCGAGGTAGCCCGCGACGTACTGCGGTTCGTTCGGATGCTTCACGGTGGTGTTGCCCTGGTCATCTTCTCCGACCACAACCCGTTCTGTCAGCGGCAGGGTAATGCTGAGGTCCACCTTGTTCTTGTCCAGGATGTCGGCTTCGAACTGTATGCCGTCTTTGACCTTGTCGAAGTTTTCCAGCAGCTCTGACTGGTTGACGCTCAGCCAACCCAGGATCGGCAAGATCACGCTGTCGGGGTGGCCGGAGAACTCGGTGAGGATGATCTGCAGGTCGAAGCTGTATTCAAACGAAAGGGTGTGGGCTGCAGTGCAGCGGACTTTGCCGTTGTCGATGAATATCAGCAGACGGTCGGGGTTGTGCTTGAACTCGGCGACGGTGGCCAGGAGGTGGGCGCGCAGGCTTTCCGGCTTATTCATGGGTTGGCCTGCTGGTGTTTGTAGACCATGTCTACCTGCGCCGCGCAGTCAGCCCAGGCGGCTTCGGCACGGTCGTCGTCGGTCAGGAGGTCACCGTTATTGAGCGGACTTGTCGCTGGCAGGTGGCACGGTACCACGGCCGGACAGCCAGTCACGATAAGCGGCGGCGCCGGTGAGGGCGGGGCGCTCGCGCAGCCGGCGAGCAGCATCAGGCAAAAGCTGAGTAGCCCAGTCGCGTAGTTCGTCGTTTTCACGTTTCAGCTCCTCTATTGTTCGCTCGCGTTTGGCCAGGCTCTGGCGCAGCTGATCCTGCTGGCCGCGCAGGGTGCTCTGTGCGTCGCGTTCCTGTTTCAGGGTATCGGCGAGGGCATTGGCGGTTTTCAGGTTGCGGTCGGCGTCGTCGCGGGCGGACTTAGCCGCATCTTGTGCCCGTTCGGTTTTGCCTTCAGCGACGTCGATGCGTGTTTCTTGGACCCAGATCAGCAGCACCAGAGCTCCGAGCAGGGCGAGGCCATATAGGGCCTGGCGCAGCATGCTCACGCGCGGTACCAGCCGAGCTTGTTCATGTCGGCGGTATCGAGCTGTTTGATCGGGCCGCGCACGATTACGGCCCGTGCGCCGTTCATGATCTGGATGGCTTCGGCCAACAACTCCATATCGCTTTGTTCGGTCGACTCCGGTACCACCAGCAGGTCACCGTCACTTACCCGCAGCTTTTGCAGCGCTTTGAAGTCGATCATGCCGCCACTCCTTTGCCACACTCGCAGGCCGCGTGCCGCTCGTAGGCGCGCTGGAGCTTGGTGTCGTAAAGGTTCCGCAGATAATCCGGCCCGTTGTAGAGCCTGGCGAACTCGGCCCATTTGCGGCCCTTCAGCGCCTTGTGCAGCACCGGGTCGGTTTCGATGAACCGGGTGAAGGCGTCGAGCTGCTGCGATTCGCCGGCAGCCATCGCCGCGACGAAGGCCTGCACGCTGGCGTAGCCGAGGCGCTTCCAATGAAAGCCCATAATCTGGAACGCTCCCCAGGAAGCCGACTCCAGTGCGGCTGTGTCGTCGATTAGACGGGCCATGGCCAGGCGCTGGTGTTCGGAGGTACCGCCGACGTATCCGCCGGGCTTCGGGTTGACCAGGGCAGGGTTGGCTGTGGCGAGCTGGTCCGCATGACGCTTGAGTTCGGCCGCGTCATCGCCGGCATGTCGTGCCGTGGCGAGCTGGCGGTACATGATGTGCCGTTCGAATAGGATCACCGGCTTACCGTTGTCCAGGAAACCTCTGCCCTTGGATTCCACCTCATTGACCGCGTAGATGCTCGCCAACGGAACGTCGAGGCGTTCGGCCGCGGCCACTAGGTCATTGTTGCGCAGCAACTGAGCGCAGTCGCCACCTGCCAGGCTGGTTTGGGTTTTTTCGCCGGCGGCGCCATCGACGACCAGGCCGACTTTCAGCTGGTAAGCGCGAACAGCCGATTCAGTGTCGTCGCCGAACACACCATCAGGGTAGAGGTTGGCACCGTGCTTGTTGAGGTTCTTTTGCAGCATCAGCACTGCTTGCGAGCGGTCGCCGTGGCGAAGGGTGTTGGTCATGCGCTGGGCCTCAACAGGGCGGCGACGTTGCCGCGTGAACGGAAAATCAGGATGCAGAGCAACACGATGGCAGCGGTCTGTCCGAGGCTGGTGGGCTGGCGTTCCAGCAGGATCTCCAGACCGCAGATGCACAACGTGGCGCCAAACAGGCTTGCCAACAGCGAGATGCTGCGCCGGTACCGCGCATCGCCTCGGGTGTAGCAGGCCAGGCGTAAGGCACTCAGCAGGTAAGCGATCGCTGCGACCAACTGCACGGCCAATTCGATGTTTGGCATATCAGGTGCCCCCTCTGATGCGACGCCAGATGTCCCAGATGTCCGCTTTTTCCACCCACACCATGAGCTTGATGCTGATCGGGATGACCACCAGGGCACAGACAAATGCACTGCCGCCGCTGGTGATAAACGGAATTGCCTGTAAAGCCATAGGCGCGAACAGATAGCCCACCCCGGCCGACAGAAACAGGGAGCCCAAGCGCTGCCAGACCTTCAGGTCACGCTTAAGACTGGTCACCAGCCACGCGCCGAGGATCGCCCCGAATAGCGCCCCGTCGTCGATAACGGGCGTTACGGTGGACAGGCCCAAACCAATGAGCAGACCAGTCACAACGCTGGAAGTCGGATCAGCCATGGTGGTGGGTTCCTTGGATGCAGGGGGTCAGTTCCATAGCTGCACCATCTGCCGCTGGGGCGCGGTGGTTTGGGCTTCGGGCATGTTGACGACAAGGCCTTGCGGCAGGATCGGGCCGTGGTCGGCCAGGCCGGGGTTGGCTTCAAGCACGGCTTCGGTGACGCCAGCAGTGCGGCCGTAGAACCGCCAGCAGAGGGCGTCGAGGGTGTCGTTTTGGATGGTGCGCACGGGCGTGGGCATCAGATCAGCTCCACCGTGGTACGGCTGATCCCGAGGAAGTCACGGATGGCCCAGCGCAGATCGCGGCGGTAGTCGTCGATGGTCGGTGTGGTTTCTTCGGCTTTGTCGCTGCCGGTGTTTGTCGCGCTGTAGTCGCGGTACCGCTCACAGACTTCGGCGCCGGTACCGGCTTCGATCGCACGGCGGTAAAGGTGAGCCTGGACCGACACATCGTTGATTTTGTCGTCGGGTACGTCGGCCAGCGTGGTGTAGCCGGCAGCCTGTTGTTTGGCTTTCCACAACCTCAGCTCGCGATTGAGGTTGATGGCTGCGGCGATTACGGCAGTTTCCAGGCGAGCTGGTGTGACGCTGTTGTCGATGCGCAGAGTGCCGCGCAGCTGCTCAAGATCGATTGAGGGCCAGAACGGGTCGGTGTTGATATGGCCGCCGGTGACTGGGCCGCTGGCTACAAATGCGCTCATGAAACGGCTCTCAAAAATAGATCGCCGGTGGTCGGGGCTTCACGTTCAGGAGGAGCGGCCTGGCCGATCCGCCCCGAGCCGGCGGGGTGCGTGGGGACGCTCGGTTAGCTGTTGTGAGCAGCGTGTTTTTTGAGGAGGCGTTCAACGCGCTCCAGATCCTTTTTTCCGCCGCAGCTGGTGTGCAGCTCAATGGCACGCGCCAGGTGTGTCTTGGCCAACTCCAGCGGCTCCAGCGCGCTACTTGCCGGGGCATCGTCGGCGACCTCAGACGACAGTGCCTTGCCGATCGCCAGGTGCAGCTTGGCCCGGGCTTGATCGGGCATATCTTCCTTGGCGGTAATCTTCGCGGTACGCAGCAGCAAACCCAGGTCGAAGGCACCACCGGCTTTCTGGGCCTTCAATGCTGCTTCGGCGATTTCTTCTGCCACGATGGTGCCGGTAGTGCGCTCAAAGCGATCCGGCATCAGCAGCGAATGGGTGATCACGTAGTCGGCGATGTCCAGAGCACCAGCAAAGTCAGTGGCATCCATCCGCCAGACCATCAGCGTGGTGAGTACCTGGTCTTGTGCACCTTTACCCTCGGCGAGGACGCCTTCCACATAGGGGACGTACTCGGGCAGCAATTGCCGTTTCAGCTCGGCTTTTCCTTCGGTCGACTGCACCTGTTTCAGGCGTAGATAGTCCTGCTGGAGCTTCGCGAGGTGCAGCTCGTAAATAGACGCGCCTTCCATGGTCATGGCAGGGCCTTCCACAGCAGCCGCTGCAACGGCTGCTGTGACACGCTGGAAGTGGCGGCGACAAGGGTTGGTCATGATTGCCTGCCTCAGCTCAGTGTGATGTTTTCGGCCATGGCAGCGCAGCCAAGGTCTTCAATCACGTAGCTTTCATTGACCGATTCGAAGTTTTCGATGCGGTCGCGTTTGGCGTTGTCGACGACGGTGCGACGGCGGGTACCTTCCTGCCAGTACAGCGACAGGTTGTCGAGGCGGGTCACCAACAGACCGTTTGCCGGGAAGTGCGGCACGCGTACCGCTGGCAAGTTGCCGATTCGCTTTTGGCTGGTGACGATGTCAGCCGCGAGCATTTCGGTTGGTGCGTGGGTCTTGTTGATGATCGGGAAGTACTTGTCGGCCAGCAGTTGCCGGCCACAGATCACCACCAGGTCGGTGTCTTCCTGGTACCAGGGCTCAATGAACTCGTTGACCATGCTCACGACCAGGGCGTCGATGTTTTCGAAGTCCTTGCCCGCACCGATCTGGATTTTGCCGCTACCGCCGACCACTTCATGCAGTACGCGAGCCGCGTTTTCCAGGCGCATTTTCTGCAACCAGCCCACGTTCACGTCCTGCAACAGTGGGTTGTTGGTTGGATTGGAGGTCGCGGCGCGACTGGTGCCGTTCCAACCGATCATGATGCGGTTAAGCGCCTGGGCTTTGATGATTGCGTCGCGAATACGCGCCTGGAAGTCCTTGAACTTGGCCCACTGGTCCAGCTTCTGGTAGCGGATGCCTGTGTCGAAGTTGGTCTGGGTGCAGGTATACCCACGGTTATCCAAGCCGCTTGGATCGCGAGGTTCACGGTCCTTGACGGTGGTGTCGGTGGTGCTGGCAATGGTGCCGTCGATACCGATGCCGATTTTTTCGCCGGACTGCTCACCGACGCCGTACACGTTGATGGAGCTGAGGAACGCGCTGGATTCCTGAATGCGGGTTTCCAGCGTTTGGGCAACGCTCGGCGCGGCGGTGAACTTGGTGGTGACGTCGCTCACGCCGTGCAATTGCGCGAGTTGTTGCAGGTAGGCGTTGTACAGGACGCGGGTATCGTTACGCATGGTGTTCTCCGATGTTCCTTGGCTGGGTGTTGTCCGTGGTGTGGATCAGCAGTCGGTGACGAGAGCGCCGTCACCGCCCGTAGCCGGCGGGCGAACGGAGTACTGCGGTTTTTGTCCGGTGGTGTCCGGGGTTTTTTCGAGTTTGGCGACCAGCGCCGTGAAGTCGGTGGACAGCTTGTCGTGGGCGGTCTGGAGCTTTTCACGGGCAGCCTTTTCCGCCGTGAACGCTTCGCCCTGGTGGGCGACGTGCTCGGCCATGGCTTCGACGGCCTCGCCGAGTTCGGTGAAAAGAGCGGCGTCCTTGCCTTCCTTGTCCTTGCTCTTGCCGAGCAGTTCGAGAACGCGGCTGAACAGGCCTGCGACCTTGCCGCTTTCGTCCTCAACTTCTTCGAATTCAAGTTCGATCTCGACCGCCTCGGAAAACAGGTTGCCAGGATCGCGTTTACGGGTTGCCAGCGGGTTCAGGGTCGGATTCTGAGCGCTGAAGGTCAGCATTTCAGTGCCCAGGCTTGCCGGTGTGTCGGTGACCGCGATGCCGTCCAGATAGGCCCGCCCGGTGTCGGCGAACTTCGGACGGATCTCGATGCTGGTGAACATCTTCTGCCGCGCCTTGTTCATGGTGATCAGGTCGGCAGTAGGTTCGATCTGGGCGAACAGGGCGAGCTTTTTAGCCCCGGCGATATCGACTTCCTCAGTTTTCAGCGCAACCACATCACCGTAAGCACGGAACGGGCTGTCTGGCAGCAGGCTGCGCATATGCTCGATCCAGACCCGTGCGCCGTAGGTGTTTTGGCTGTAGGTCTCGGCGGCATCGACCAGCCATTGGCGTTCGATTTGGCGGCCATCGGTGGTGGCGCCTTCAACGGCGACGCGGAAGAACTTGGAGCGGTGTTTCTTGGCTGGGGTGTCGGTTTTGCCGGCCATGCGTGAATCCTCAGTGCGGTGGCTGTGTGCCTTGGCGATGAGCGCATGTTGTTGAGCGCGAGCGCGACGGGCAACGAGGCGCTGTTGTAGATCGGCGCACTACAAGGGCCGGCGCGGGAACTGTACGCGCGCGGGCGGCAGCATCTGCGCCATGAATACCATCGTCGAATTGCCCACTGATCACCGCCGCCACGCCAAGCACCTGTACTGGCAGGGCTATCGCGTATGCGAGATCGCCGAGCTGATCGGGGAGAAGGAAAAGACCCTGCACAGCTGGAAGGCCCGTGACGAATGGGACCGGGCGACGCCGCTGGAACGTATCCAGGCAGCGACCGAAGCTCGCCTGGTGCAACTGATCCTCAAGGACCCGAAGTCAGGATCGGACTACAAGGAAATTGACCTGCTGCACCGCCAGCTGGAGCGCCAGGCCCGTATTCAGCGCTTCAACGATGGCGGTACCGAAACCGAGCTGAACCCGAACCTGGCCAAGCGCAACGAGGGGCCGAAGAAGGCGCCTAAGCGCAACGAGTTCGACGAAGAACACATCGAAAAGCTGACTGAGGCATTCATTGACGGCTGCTTTGGCTATCAGCTGGATTGGTACAAGGCGGGGAATCAGCGGACCAGGGCGATCCTCAAGTCACGGCAGATTGGCGCGACATACTATTTCGCCCGTGAAGCACTGATCGATGCGCTGACGACTGGTCGCAATCAGATCTTCCTGTCGGCCTCGAAAAACCAGGCGCATATCTTCAAAGCCTACATCCAGGCCTTTGCCCGCGAGGTAGTGGGTGTCGAGCTGACGGGTGACCCGATCATTCTGGGCAATGGCGCCGAGCTGCACTTCCTGGGCACCAACGCCCGCACGGCTCAGGGCTACCACGGCAATTTCTACTTCGACGAATTCTTCTGGACGTTCAAGTTCAAGGAACTGAACAAGGTCGCCAGTGGCATGGCGATGCAGAAACAGTACCGTCGGACCTACTTTTCGACGCCGTCCAGCATGGCGCACGAAGCCTATACGTTCTGGACGGGGGAGCGCTTCAACAAGGGCAAACCGGCGGCGCAGCGGGTCAAAATCGACGTCTCTCACAACGCACTGCAACAGGGGCGGCTGTGTGAGGACCGGGTATGGCGGCAGATCGTCACCATTCTGGACGCGGAAGACCGTGGCTGCGACTTGTTTGACCTGGACGAACTGCGCCAGGAATACGATGCGGAGGCCTTCCAGAACCTGCTGATGTGCCAGTTCATCGACGACGGGGCGAGCATCTTTCCGCTCGCAATGTTGCAGCCGTGCATGGTGGATAGCTGGGATCTGTGGGCCGAGGACTACAAACCGTTTGCCACGCGGCCGTTCGGGGATCGCCAGGTCTGGGTTGGCTACGACCCAGCAGAGAATGGTGACAGTGCTGGCTTGGTAGTGATCGGCCCGCCCATGGTGCCTGGCGGCAAGTTCAGGGTGCTGGAAAAACACCAGTTTCGGGGCATGGACTTTGCGGCCCAGGCCGAAGCGATTCGCCAGGTCACCAGACGCTACTGGGTGACATACATCGGGATCGATATCACCGGCATGGGCTCCGGCGTGGCGCAGTTGGTGAAGCAGTTCTTCCCGAACATGACCACCTTCAGTTACTCGCCCGAAGTCAAAACCCGCCTGGTGCTGAAGGCTTATGACGTCATCAAAAACGGCCGTCTGGAGTTCGATGCAGGCTGGACGGATATGGCGCAGTCATTGATGGCTATCCGCAAAACAATCACCGCCTCCGGGCGCATGTTCACTTACACGGCCGGTCGCACAGACGAGACGGGCCATGCCGACTTGGCGTGGGCGCTATTCCACGCGCTGCACAACGAACCCCTTGAAGGGCAGACCACGGCGAATACCGGATTTATGGAGTCCTACTGATGAGCAGACGTAAGCGCGGCACTCAACTGGCCACCGCTCAGCCGACTATTGAGGGGGAGGTGTTGCCGCCTGATTCCGGTCCGGTTGAGGCGTTCACCTTTGGAGATCCTGCACCCGTTCTGGACAGCCGGGAGATCCTCGACTACCTGGAGTGCTGGGCCAACGGGCGTTGGTTCGAAACGCCTATGTCAATGGATGGCCTGGCGAAGACGACGCGGGCCAGCGTGTACCTTCAGTCAGGGCTGAACTTCAAGCGCAACATGCTGGCGCGCACATTTGTTCCTCACCGGCTGTTGAGCCGACAGGCTTTTGAGCAGTTCGCCCTGGACTGGCTCTGGTGCGGCAACTGCTACCTCGAAAAGCGCAACAACATGCTCCGTAACACCATGGGCCTGCTGCCGCCGCTGGCGAAGTACATGCGCCGTGGCGTGGATATGGAGACCTATTACCAGGTGCGCGGCTGGAAGGATGAGCACGAATTCGCCCCTGGATCGATCTGCCACCTGCGCGAGGCCGATATCAATCAAGAGATCTACGGCTTGCCGGAATGGCTTGCAGCGCTGCAAAGTGCGCTGCTCAACGAGAGCGCCACGCTGTTTCGTCGCAAGTACTACAACAACGGCAGCCATGCCGGTTTCATCCTTTACATGACGGACGCGGCGCAGAAGGAAGAGGACATCGACTCACTGCGGACCGCGCTGAAGAACTCCAAAGGGCCTGGCAACTTTCGCAACCTGTTCGTGTACGCGCCGGCCGGGAAGAAGGATGGCATTCAGCTCATTCCGGTGAGCGAGGTTGCGGCCAAGGACGAATTCAGCTCGATCAAGAACATCAGCCGTGACGACTTGCTCGCGGCTTTGCGCATTCCACCGCAGTTGATGGGCATCGTGCCGCAGAACGCTGGTGGTTTTGGGTCGTTACGGGAGGCTGCTGAGGTTTGGGCGGTCAACGAACTGGAGCCGTTGCAGGCGCGGCTGGCCCAAGTTAATGAGTGGCTGGGGGAGGATGTTGTCAGTTTCAAGGAGTTTGAATTGGGGGCGAAACAATAAATTTCAGGCAATGTTTAGTTTCACCAGTACCGCAAGTTAATATCTCCTCCATAAGAAAGGAGCGAGTGTGTCAGTCATCTTTACGTTTAAGCCGAATCGGCTGATTGACCATCCTACCGGTGGCAATATTTTCGGCATCATTCCGGAGATTCAACGGTTGGGATTGGGCCAAGCGAATATTTACTTACGTGCGGGCGTTCACCGCATGGCTGTAGGGCAACCCCCTAGTGGCTTCGGTGTTAGGCACATTTGGGAAGGGAAGCAGCAGGAACTGAAAAAAAGGGGATGCTCATCTGCTGACGATGTTCCCGTGTTTGTGAGTCAGTTGATCGTCATCGGGACCGAGATTTATCACGATCCAGCTCATCCTAGGGCAGATATGAAGAGAATCACGCTGCTTCGTACGACTGATGGGACTCTGCTGCTCGAACCTCGGAGTGGGGATCGCAACCTTGGCTTTCACTACCAAGTAATCACTTGGACTCCTCGTCCACACCCCAAGGGAATCCAGGTAGGGCAAATTGATGTAGATTGGGCGCAACAAAAAAGGCGACCCTAAGGTCGCCTTTGTGTAAAACTTGAGGGTAGTCGCAGCGATTCTTTAGCTTCGAGATTCGTTTCCTTATCTCTTGGTTCAGAATCCAACCGAATAGCTCGGTTGTCCCTACGTCAGTGAGTACCAGTTTCACTGCTGCCGAAAGTCTGGGGGGCCAATACTGGAAAGCCAAGCCCAGAAATGCGCGTTTGCAGTCCTCGTTGATCATTTTTGATCAAGTTGACGCTGGTGTCAACCTTGTAAACCGTTAGTTGACTTGGTTGACCGGGGGGAGCCCCGAAAGCTGCGCGAAGAACCCCCCCTGGGCGACCTTCTCTACACGCGTGCACTGATCTGGGTAGCACGGTCTTTTGTCCAACGCTTTCTAGAGTATCTTCGCCGGCAGCTCGCCTTGCACGCGCAGTAAGGCGACGCGGGCCGTTGGGTGAAATTGTATCGCTAATTGGCTGATCACTAAGCGATTTTTTTCCGGGCGCTGGACATACATTAGCATCGCCACAAAACCTTGCATGACCCGGTACTGAGACAGTCGTCCGTTCATAGCTAAACCTCCCTCCACGTTTGATCTCAGACAATCGTAGTCGGTCGAGGTCTCATCTCGTTGACGATTCGCTTCAGGCCTTCGGCTTCACGCTGGCTTACGCGCAGTGACGTCGTCAGGGTGTCGATTTGCTTCCGCATCTCAGCCGCTTCACCACCTCTCTGACGGAGGTATCCAGCGAACTCGGCGTTCTTCGCCTGGGTAGCCAGCAGCATCTGGCTGATTCCGAAAACATCCTCCCGCGCTTTGCGCAGTTGCACGTTCAACTCCTAGATCTCGTTCTCCAGGAGGCGGCAGTGCTGCCGGTACATTTGCGATGCAGTTGGGAGGCCAAGCCAGCCGAGGGTGTCTTCATCGTTATTCATGGGGGCGAATCCAATACTGTATGCGCATACAGTAATAGAGGTTTGCCCAGGACGCGATTTGAGGCGACGAACTGTAGGGCGGAGGGGGGCTTTGGGTCAGAAAAAATCAGCTGGGATAGATGAAAGTTTGCCCTTCAGCAGCATCAAAAATCCCATTTCAACATAACACTAGCATGGTGTCACGGCAAGTCCGCGCGGCCGCGCGGCTCAATAAACACGGGGCTCCGGGGCTGCTCTGTTGCCACTCAGGGAGCTGCCAACAAATCGGGGAGTTGGCGTGCCACATTTCGGGGTTCAGACGTGCCACAAAAGGGGCAGTGACGTGCTTCACCACCCGGCGCGCGCCGTCGTCCCCCCACCTCGCCTGCGGGCTAAATGGGTCGTTTTTTCTGCGTCCCTGCGGACCACTCCCGGCGGCTCAGGCTGGGGCTCTGCGCGGCGTTGTGGAGAGGTTAAAAACCTGCGAAACCCTGCGAAGGTGGGTAGTTTTCGCAAAGCCCACAAATGCGCATGGGCAGCCGAATCCAGTTGGTGCCTCGGGAAAAGGGTTAGTTTTTTTTTGAGTGGGGTGTGCTCGGCTGGAGGCCCCGAATTTGCTGGGCTTGAGACCTAACTTTGATGGGTTAGGTTGGGTTAGGTTAAAAGTTAGGAGTATGTAACTATCTGTTTTTAAAGGAATAAATATAATGAATATTTAACATCAATAAAGGTTAGGTAATTACCATCGCTAACCAAAAGCTAACTTTTCCAATCCTCCGCAAAGCCACACCAGACGCGGCTTTCATAGCATTCAGCAAAAAACTAACCCTCCTAACCTGTTTCCCGTGGGTCAACATGAAAATCCTAAATGCACCTAGGCCGGGAGATCTACTGACGCCGCATGCATGATTGCGCAATCTTCATCCGTCTCAAATTCGCGCGCGCTCCCTCTCTCCCGCAAAGCGTTAGATGCAGTCAGTTGTCGAGGTTGCTGGGATTGGAGCGACAGGCACTATCGAACGGCATTGCAGCGCGACAGGGCGCATGGGTTTGGTGCCAGGTGGGAGCTATTTGGGGAGGCAGGTGGTACAGAAGTAAGCGTCCGGCTAACACGCCTTCCTGACGCCATCGCTTAGGGCGATGGTGCCGACACAGCGGGCGTGGGATATTGCAAACCTACTACCCCACCAATGGGTGCCCAGGTAACCAGGCAAAGTGTTTGAGTAAATCCAGGCGAGCTAGAATTCCGGATGAATAGACCTTAAGGACGCGCGATGATATTGCAACACAGGCCAGTGAAGGCTGATGACATCAAAACTATCTGTAGCTTTCCCCTGAACGCTCGGGAACTGTTTTATATGTTCCCGAAAGCTCAATACCCTCTGACTGAAGCTCAGCTGTCTAACGCTATTGCTCAACGATTCGACTCGACGGTTGTCGAGACCGAGAACAGCGTCGTCGGCTTTGCTAACTTTTATCGGGCTGAAACGGGTGGGGTGTGCTGTATCGGCAATGTCATCGTTGCCCAAGAGGCACGAGGAAAGGGGGTGGCGACCTTCATCGTGGAGACGATGACAGCTCTGGCGTTCGACCGCTATGACGCCACAGAGGTGCAGATCTCGTGCTTCAACGAAAATACAGCAGGCTTGCTGCTTTATCCAAAACTGGGCTTCTTACCATTTGCCGTCGAAGAGCGAATTTCCCAAGATAGTCGTAGATCAGCACTCATCCATATGGCCCGCAGCAGAGCGGCCCGACCATAACTCACATTGAAAGCCCGCTTAATGCAGCTGCTTTCAGGTATTCAGTTGGTTGCTTAGGTTCAGGTGCGTCAGTGCTGAATGGGCAGCGCTGTGCAGCCTAGGGATCTAGGGGGGGATTAGCGGACGCTTACGATGTTTTTCGCTCGTGACCGGCAGCAGTCGGCCAAAAGCGGACGCTTAGCAAGCCTTCGGTAATGAGCTGCGAAGAAGATCGGGGGACTCGCGGTTTCTCGATTACTCGTCTCGGATAAGCCCCGCTATCCAATCAGCGAATGCGCTCACAGCCGGCGACAGAAAGCGCTGATGCGGATATAGCAGGTGCACAGGAACCGAGGCAGGCTGCCAGTCAGCAAGCACTTCGACCAACCGACCCTCTTGCAGGTGTTCGCTGACGACGTTCTCAGCAAGCTGAATCAACCCGAAACCATCAAGGCACATTTTGATGTAGAGCCCAGTCTCGTTGACGGCGGCTGTACCGTTTACCGGGACTGAGATCTTTTCAGTACCGCGTGCGAAGCGCATTTCGCCCGCGTGCCTTGCGCGGCCCGAAAAGTAATGGATGGCCCGGTGGTGTGACAAATCCAGTGGTGTTTGCGGAGTACCGTTTTCTTCGAGATAGGCAACAGACGCACAGGTCACCCAACGAAACCGGCCGAGTGGGCGCGCAACAAGCGTTGAGTCATCGAGCTCACCTGTGCGGATAACGCAATCGACGCCCTCCTGAATCAGATCAACCTGCCGATCGTTGACGCCGATCATCAGGTAGATATCCGGGTAGCGCCTGTAAAAGTCGTGCAGGTTTGGCATGACGATGAAGTGTGCAATGCCGCCTGGCATATCGACCCGCAAACGCCCCTGCGGCCGTTTTACGGAGTCCGTCAGGCTGGTTTCGGTGTGTTCAATCAGCTCAAGTATTTCTCGGCACTGCCCCAGGTACTGCGCGCCCTCAGGCGTTAGGCTGACCCGACGTGTTGTTCTGTTCAACAAGCGCACCTGCAGGTACTTTTCAAGATTCTTGACGCTGCTGGTAACCGTCGAGGCCGGCAAAGAGAGCGTCTGCGCCGCCTGGATAAAGCTTCCTGCCTCAGCCACACGGACGAATACCTGCATCGTTTGAATACGATCCATGACTGTTAGCAGCCTCAAAGCGGTGATCGGGGAAAGCATTATTATTCGTCATTCTTGAATAATAAAAACAGTTTAACCATCTTTTTCCCGCAGTATCGCCTTGCGTACATTTCTTCCAACGAAATTTGAAGAGGTGTAGCGCAATGACTGAATACAACCGCAGCATCATGCAGGCCCCGGCCGCTCCGGCCCCCCGTACACTTATTCGCGGCGCAACCGTGCTGAGCATGGATGGCGATATCGGCAATCTGGCGCGCGGCGATATCCTTATCGAGGGCAGTACCATCACGGCCATTGGTGAAAACCTCGAGGCCTGCGATGCCGTTGTGATCGAGGCGCCCGGCATGATTGCCATGCCCGGCATGGTCGACACGCACCGCCACTCTTGGGAAGGGCAACTACGGCGAATCAATCCGAACGCCGCAACCCTGGAGGACTACTGCAACGCAACCCACTTCTCGTTCGCCAAATACTATCGCCCGGCGGACATGTATATCGGCAACCTCCTGAGTGCATTGGGCTGCATCGATGCCGGTATAACGACCCTGGTAGACAACTCGCATAACAGCCGCACCGGTGAGCACTCCGATGCCGCTGTCGAAGCCCTGCTCGATGCAGGCATACGCGCCGTACACGCCTCGGGGGCGCCGGTTGCTGGTGAGTGGGACAAAGCCCACTGGCCGGGCAATCTGGAGCGCCTGCAGGAAAAATACATCAAGAACGGCGACAACCCGCTGCTCTCACTGGCGGTGATGGCGCAGCTGGAGCCTGAGCTGTGGGCTGAGGCCCGGCGCCTAGGGCTGCCTATCATCACCGAGTTTTTTGGCGGGGACATGGCGGCTGAGTTGGAAGGATTGCATCGCGAGGGGCTGCTGCGCTCCGACAACATCTTTAACCACTGCACCGCGCTGCCGGACGCCGGCTGGAAAATCCTTCGCGAGGCTGGCGTGCGGGTTAACGTATGCCCCCGTTCAGATGCCCACTACGGCATTGAAGATGGAATGTTTGCCATGCAGTCGGCCCAGCGTCACGGCATCAGCCCGGGACTGAGTGTCGATAACGAAACCTCCTACAGTGGCGACATGTTCATGGAGATGCGGGTGGCGTTCTATCTGCAGCGCGTTATGGGCATGCACCAGCAGCGCTGCTGCGGCGCAGAACATCATCCGGTATTGACCCTGCCCGCTCATGACCTGCTCAAAGCCGCCACGGTCGACGGCGCCGCCTGTGCCGGCTTGCAGGACAAAGTCGGCAGCCTGGCCCCCGGTAAGCAGGCGGATCTGATTCTTATCAACGTGCAGGACATTAACCTTTACCCGTCAGGTAACGCCTTCGGCACAGTGGTACACGCGGCCGAACGCAGCAACGTCGACACGGTCATGATTGGCGGACGCATCGTCAAGCACGGCGGCAAGGTGCTGGGCGTGGACGGCGAAAGGCTGCGTGCGGCAATCGACGAGTCCCGTGAGCATCTGTTTGCTGCTGCAGGCTACCAGCCGGACATCTTTGCCGAGACATTCCTGCCGCTTGAGTCAGCCAAGTAAGGAGGCGCGAGATGAACGCAGTCTACTACCTGCTGGCCACTGCCGCAGGGCTTGGCATCACCCTGCAGACCACGCTGAATGGTCGACTCGCTAAAGGTGTGGGTGGAGATCCCGTAGCGGCGGCACTGTTCTCTTTCACTGCCGGTGCGGTATGCCTGGGCATCTTTTCATTGATGCGTGGTGGAATAGTGGCCTCACTGGCGGCTATCCCTGCCCAGCCCTTGTGGAGCCTGCTAGGCGGTCTGCTGGGTGCCGGTGCGTTGCTCAGTTATGTGGTGCTTGCGCCCAAAATCGGTTTGTCAGCACTGCTTGGCCTCGCTATCGCTGGGCAGATCATTTCGTCACTGGTTATCGATCACTTCGGATTGATGGGGGCATTGGAAAGACCGGTGTCTCCCATCAAGTTGGCAGGGGCGATGGTGATGCTCGCAGGCCTGGCTCTCGCTTTGCTCGGTGACAGGTGGTCAGCGCTTTTCTCCGCCTAGTGAGGTGCGGATGAAAATTGCAATCCCGAAGGTCCGCTTTTGGCCGATTGCCGCCTGTCGTGAGGAGCATGGCGTCAGTGCTTGGAAGTAGTGTTGGTACGAAAGTGGTACGCAGCTTTCAGGCCAGCTCTGTAGAGCAAGGAATACGTGGCCTACAGGATTAGTAATTCCAATCCATCATCGGGGCGACGGAGAAGCGGCGGGAGAGTGGGGCGATTTGTAGGGGCATTGGGGCGTCTGAGTCAGCGGGGTGAATGGCGCGCAGTTTATCAGGGATGTATGTTGGGTGTCGGGGAGCCGAGATTTGCGTCCACTACCATTTCGAACGTGGACGCTGCCGTGTATGGAATACACCGAGGATTTGCAGGCGATCACTGCGTATCCGATACGGAATCAGATATGACCAATTGGGGACTGCCCATTCACGGGTGTTTTTGACCCGGCCTTCACGACCCATGGAGGGAAATTGAGCCAGTTTGTCGACGCTGGCGAAAATGGCATCGGAGAAGTCGTCAGCAGCCGTTGGATTTTCGAGAGCGATATAGTTCGCTTCGTCTTCTAGATTTTTGAGCGCTTTTTCAAGCCACTCAACCCGCATTCCGACTCCAGCGCCTAGCGCGCATGGCCGCCACTTGATCGTCGGTGGCGAATTTGCCTTGGTCAGCTTCTTTCACGGCCAACTCGATCTGAGCGGTCAGCGTTTTTTCATGCTCGATGTAGTCGCGAAGAACGTCCATCGCCAGGTAGGTCGCAGTCTGGCCGTTGCTTTTGGCCAAGTCGGCAAGAGAGTTGGACAGGTCTTCCGGCAGGGTTAGGGAGATTCCAGTCATGGCGACCTCGAAGGTTGATGGTTGTGGGCATCTTACACTGTGGATCGTTGGCTTGAATCAGCAGGTCGTCGCGAGGTGTATCCAGAAGCTACTAACCTTAATTCAGAGCATCATGGTTTTATCGATTTGGTCTAAGGGCGTTCGCGGAAACCTTCCTACTCTTCTTTCGGCTTGCCCCTCAGACCACACATTGCCTAACAAATCACGCAATCCTTATATCGATCAAATCAGCGCTCCCTCCGAACACCCAACCGGCAACCTGAACCCCTCCTGTCACCCAGCAAAGTTTCATCATTCCCGGCGCTTTTGAGCGCTACGATCCTCTTCAAGAGAGGACCTCCGCGCCTCCATTCCACAGGGAACTGAAACCATGATTTCGAACCTCGTTAAAGTCGTTATGGTTGCGGGTACGTTGCTGTTGGGCGCGTGTTCGACAGGGTCGGCCGGCGTGAGCAGTGACCCGTGTTTTTCAGGCGGATGCCAGGCGTTTGGGGACCATAGCCCCAGCAAAGCCGCCAAGATGAATTTCGGCGGCAGTGGGTTGGGGAGTAGTTATGGGGAGTATGGGGCGGGGTTGTTGCATGATGATTGATGGGGTGGTGGGCAGTCGTGAGTGTGTTGACTGACCCACTGCCATCGGGGGCAAGCCCCCTCCCACAGTTGGATCTTCATTGGATCGGGAAGTGTGGCGTCAGTGGCCGCCCTTCATGCGGCGGGCGATGAGGTAGATGCCCAGGCCGATCAACGCTGTAGCGGCGCCGATGTAGCCGGTGCTGGTCCAGCCATACCCGGCTGTAATCGCCATCCCGCCCAACCACGGTCCCAGCGCATTCGCCAGGTTGAACGCCGCGTGGTTCGACGCCGCCGCCAGGCTCGGGGCTTCGTGGGCGATGTCCATCAAGCGGATTTGCAGGGGAGCGGCCATGGCGATCATGGTGCCGACCAGGCCAATGCCCAGCAGCACGCTCCATAGCGAACTGGCGGCGAAGGTGAAGAAGATCAGCACGGCCATCGACCACACCATGATCCAACCCACGGCGCGAAATTGCAGGCGGTCGAACAGCTTGCCGCCGGCGATGTTGCCGATGATGCCGCCGACGCCAAACGCGGCGAGGCCGAAGGGAATCCACTGCGGCGAGACTTTGGTCACTTCCAGCATGGTCGGCGCCAGGTAGCTGAACACGCAGAACATCCCTGCAAACCCGATCGCGCCAATCGACAACGCCATCCACACCTGCGGTTTGGTGAAGGCGCGCAGTTCCTTGCGCGGGTCGCTGCGTTGTTCGTCGTGACGATGGGGCACGAATTGCCAGACCAGTAAGAGGGTGCACAGGGCAATCACGCTGACCAGTGCAAACGCCGAGCGCCAGCCCAGGTGTTGGCCGAGGAAGGTGGCGATGGGGTTGCCGAGCAGCATGGCCAGGGTCAGGCCCATCATCACGCGGGCCACGGCGCCGGCGCGTTTGTCGTTGGGCACCATGCTCGAGGCGACCACGGCGGCGATGCCGAAGTAGGCGCCGTGGGGCAGGCCGCTGATAAAGCGGAAGGCCACCAGCGAGCCGAAGGTCGGGGTGAAGGCGGTGGCCAGGTTGCCCAGCGCATACAGGCCCATCAGTAACAGCAGCATATGTTTGCGCAGCAACTTGGCGCCGAGGATGGCCAGCAGTGGGGCGCCGACCATTACGCCCAGGGCGTAGGCGCTGATGGCGTGGCCGACTTGCGGTTCACTCAAATTCAGATTGTGGGCGATGTCGGGCATCAAGCCCATGATGGCGAATTCGCCGGTGCCGATCGCGAAGGCGCCCACGGCCATGGCCGCTTCCATTTTGGCGGCGCTGCGCGCGGGCAGCACATGCCCGGGTGTTTGCTGGATAGTCATGGGTAACTCTGGTTGGATGTAGCGCACGAAGGAGAGCCGCTGATGCTACGCAAGCGGCGGCAAAGGTGTCTAGAACAGCCGTTTGCGTCAGAGTTCCAGGCCTGTGACCCCTGGTCGCGCCTGCCACGCTTGACATCGACGGGTTAAAAGCCGCGATTTAGAGCTGTCAATTGGCCAAACGGCGCATAAACGCCGTTTGCCGTGATATTCTGCGCGCCGTCCTGGTCTAGTCTCTCCTGGGTACGTACATCCGTATACGTCCCGGCGGTTGGCTGTCGCCCAGGTAGCTGAAGCCAATAATGATAAAAAGTCAGCGCAGAAGGGACATAAACAGTGAGGTCGATACGTCGGCCTTGTGTGCCCACCCTGCGGCCCTCTCGTGAATGTGCAAACCCCGCGGTGCGTTGCCTGGCGCATCGTGATGGAGGGTTGCCCATGATCAGGGGCGGTAGGGCGGATGGCGTTTTATCATAGGTGCTACTGATGTTTAAAAAAGTAAACACTGCCCTGCTGGGGCTGGCTTTGTCGCTGGGGATCAGCTCCGCTCAGGCGGAAGAGGCAAAGAAAGTCGATGTGCTGCTGATTGGCGGCGGCATCATGAGTGCGACCCTGGGTGTCTGGCTCAACGAGCTGGAGCCGGACTGGTCGATGGAGATGGTCGAGCGCCTCGATGGCGTGGCCGAAGAAAGCTCCAACGGCTGGAACAATGCCGGTACTGGTCACTCGGCCCTGGCTGAGCTGAACTACACCCCGGAAGACAAGAACGGCAACGTTGAGATCCCGAAAGCGGTCGAGATCAACGAAGCGTTCCAGATTTCCCGTCAGTTCTGGTCCTGGCAGGTCCGCCAAGGCGTGCTGAAGGACCCGCGTTCGTTCATCAACACCACACCGCACATGAGCTTTGTGTGGGGCGATGACAACATCAAGTTCCTGAAAAAACGCTACGAAGCCCTGAAGGCCAGCCCGCTGTTCGCTGGCATGCAGTACTCCGAAGACCCGGCGCAGATCGCCAAGTGGGTTCCGCTGATGATGGAAGGGCGTGACCCGAACCAGAAAATCGCGGCCACCTGGAGCCCGCTGGGGACCGACATGAACTTCGGCGAGATCACCCGCCAGTTCGTCGCTCACCTGCAGACCACGCCTAAGTTCGACCTGAAGCTGTCGAGCGAAGTGCAGGACATCACCAAGAACGCCGACGGTTCGTGGCGTGTGAGCTACAAAAACCTGAAAGACGGCACCAAGACCGAAACCGACGCCAAGTTCGTGTTCATCGGCGCCGGCGGCGGTGCGCTGCACCTGCTGCAGAAGTCGGGCATTCCTGAAGCCAAGGAATACGCTGGCTTCCCGGTAGGTGGTTCGTTCCTGGTGACCGATAACCCAACCGTTGCCGAGCAACACCTGGCCAAGGCCTACGGCAAGGCTTCGGTTGGCGCGCCACCGATGTCGGTTCCGCACCTGGACACCCGCGTGCTGGATGGCAAGCGCGTGATCCTGTTTGGCCCATTCGCGACCTTCTCGACCAAGTTCCTGAAAGAAGGCTCGTACCTGGACCTGCTGACCAGCACCACCACCCACAACATCTGGCCAATGACCAAAGTCGGTATTCGTGAATACCCACTGGTCGAGTACCTCGCCGGCCAACTGATGCTGTCGGACGACGACCGCTTCAAGGCGCTGCAAGAGTACTTCCCGAACGCCAAGCAATCCGACTGGCGCCTGTGGCAAGCCGGTCAGCGCGTGCAGATCATCAAGCGTGACGAGGAGCAAGGCGGCGTCCTGAAACTCGGCACTGAAGTGGTCAGCTCCGCCGACAACACCATCGCGGGCCTGTTGGGTGCATCGCCAGGCGCGTCCACTGCGGCCCCGATCATGCTGACCGTGCTGCAGAAAGTGTTCAAGGACAAGGTCGCGACCCCTGAGTGGCAGGCCAAGCTGCACCAGATCGTACCGAGCTACGGCACCAAGCTGAACGACAGTCCGGAAGCGGTTGCCAAGGAATGGGCCTACACCGCCGAAGTCCTGCAACTGCCTACGCCGCCTGTGATTCCGCAAATGGCTGCACCCAAGGCCACCGAGGCTGCCAAGCCCGCGGCTGAGCCGAGCAAGCCGGCGTCTGATCTGGCGCTGTAAGCCAGGCTGATGCACAAAGCCCGCTGAACCGGTAACGGTCAGCGGGCTTTTTTGTGGGGCGGTGTTTAAGCGCGGGTGTGCTCGCGGTCGACCGGCGGCAGTTCGACCGTACGCTCGGCCGCGGCCAGGGCCGCCTTCAGCCCGGGCTGGTCCAGCGGCACGCAGTACGCGGGCTTGGCCCGCTCGAACCGCCAGCTTTCATCCAGGCTGCCGGCATCGACGGCGTCAAAGCCCAGCTCGTCGAGCAGGGTGATTACCTGCGCTTTGGCGACAGCATCGTCGCCGGCCACCGGCAATGCGCGACGGTCAGGTGCGCCGTGGGGGCGAGCATGATCGGTAATGTCCGCGGCGAAAATCGCGTTGAACACTTTGATCACCTTTGAGTGGGTGAAGTGTTCGGCGAGCAGTCGGCTGGTGGTGGTTTCAAATCGATCCAGCGCGGGGAAATGACCGTCGCGCTCCGGGTAGTAGTTGTTGGCGTCGAGCAAGGTCTTGCCTGCCAGCCACTGCGCCGGGACTTTTCGGTAGTGTTCAAACGGAATCGCCACCAGCACCACGTCACCAAACTGTGCGGCATCTTCTGCGCTGCCCACTTTGACGCCGCGTATGCCACTTACCACGCTGCTCATGGTCTGCGGGCCGCGAGAGTTGCTCAACATCACTTCATGCCCGGCCGCCAGTGCCCGCTGTGCCACGGCGCGCCCGATAAAACCGGCTCCAATCACGCCAATCTTCATGGTCTTGCTCCTGATAAAGGGGGAAGCCGCTATGATGATTGGCAACCAAATGGCGATAAATAAGCACTATGGCGCGGGTGTTATTACTGGGAGTAGGGAATGATGGACCGTCTATCGAGCATGAATGCCTTTGTGATCGCCGCCGAATTGGGCTCCTACGCCCGCGCCGCCGAGCGTTTGCACATGTCGGCGCAAATGGTGGCCAAACACGTTGCCGCGCTGGAGCAGCGTCTCGGTGCGCGGTTACTTAATCGCACCACGCGCAGGCAAAGCCTCACGGAGTTGGGGAGCGCGTACTACGAACGTTGCAAACATATCCTTACGGAGGCCGAAGCTGCGGACTCGCTGGCGCAAATCATGAATGACACGCCGCGTGGCAAGCTGAAGATCACCGCGCCTGTGACCTTCGGTTCCTACAGCCTGATGCCACTGATTACTGCATTCCTGCGCGATAACCCTGACGTGGAAATCGACCTGCACCTGACGGATCGCTTCGTCGACTTGGTGGAAGAGGGCTATGAAGCAGCCTTCCGCATCGGTCCATTGGCGACCACCGGCCTGACAGCCCGGCCACTGGCGCCTTATCGCCTGGTGGTCTGTGCTTCGCCTGCGTACCTGGCTGCGCGGGGTACGCCGCAGGTGCCGGCAGACCTGGAACGTCACGAATGCCTGGGCTATGCCTTCTGGTCACGCCCGGCGGACCGCGAGTGGATATTTCATCAAGGCTCGACGCTGTACAGCGTACAGGTGACCAGTCGTCTGCAGATCAACGAAAGCCGGGCATTGATGTCGGCGGCGCTGGACGGTTTCGGCATGGTTCTCGGCCCCCAGGATTTTTTGCATACGGCAATGGCCCGCGGTGAGTTGGTACAGGTGCTGCCGGACTTCGAGGCCCCGAGCCGGCCAATGCATCTGGTCTACACCGCAAATCGGCAGCGCACCGCCAAGTTGCGGCGATTTGTCGAGGCAGTGCTGGCGCGTTTCGGTCCGGTTTGAGCATTCAAGTACCCGACGAGCCTTTCGTCTACCCCATGAACGCAACGCCCTCAGGTTCAGCAACCTGACAGACGCCACCTGTTAAAAATACTCCAGAGCCAAGCAGGAGCGAGGCTGCAACAAGGGGGCATTTTCTAGCGGTGCAGGTACTGGGCGTCAGCGTCCGAGGGTTTTTCTATGTGGCTACGTTATGGGGCATTGGCGGCCATGGTCGTCGCGGCATCCGGGTGTGTTCAAGAGCGCGTCGTGCATGAGCGCAGGCCGGTGCAACATGAGTATGTGGAAGTCATCGCGCCGCAACCGCCGCCGGTGCAGGTGATAGAAGTCGAGCCACCCGTACGCTACGGCTATATATGGTCGCGTGGTTATTGGCGCTGGGACGGCGGGCGATATGTGGCGGTACATGGTCACTGGGAGCCGGTACGCGAAGGCTATCGCTACGTGCATCCGCATTGGGTGCAGCGTAATGACGGGTATCACTGGCAGGGTGGTGGCTGGGTTCGCTGAGCCCAGGTTTCATTGGTCAGTAGCGTTAGATCGGCTTGTGGGTACCCAGCAGCCGAACCTCTCGCAACAATGCGGCACCGAGTTGATCGGTGCCCAGTTCCCGATAGCCCACGGCCTTGACCTCGCCGTTCTCCTCCGCCTGGATGAGGATCACCGGGGTTTCCTTGCCGGTGGTTTCGTCGATATGCATCGCGTATTGGGGAATATCCAGCTTGATCGGCGTCCCCGCCGCCTGGCCTTTCACATTGATCAGGAAGGCGGCGCAACCGCTGTCGACATCCGCACTGGTGGCGGAGCGGCCGCTGACGAAGCAGGTTTTTGGCAGATCGGGCCAGGTGATGGCATCGGCCAGGGCGAGAGTGGGCGCCATAGCCAGGGCTGCGAGTAGAAACGTGCGCACGTCGGTCTTTCTCTCGATCAAGGTAAAAAACGGTTTGTATCAAAGCCCGCCCGCTGCCGCAATGCTGCGGTTCAGCCCAGTCGCTTCATGCCTGTGGTCTTGATCGCATTGAGGTCGAAGGTTGCCGTGTACTCGCAACCGGCGGCATGGGCGCAGCGCTCGATCAGGCAGTCTGCAAAGTCAGCCTTGTTCGCCACAAACGTGCGCAGCGCCTGCCAGATGATCTCGGCATGTTCTACGGTCAATTCGCGGGTGCGCAGCAGGGTCTCCAGTACCATCACCACATCACTTTTGGCCGACTGGTAGCAGCTTTGCAGTACCCACACCAACTCCACAATGGAAACCAGGCTGATAAAGCCCGGCGAGGCAGTGGTCAGTGATTCGATCAGATCGGACGCCTTGGCGGATTGAACGGGATCATCCTGGGTGATGTAGCGCACCAGCACATTGGTATCCAGCCCGATCATCCGGCTTTTGCCCCCTGCGTTGCGATGGCTTGGTTCATCTCTTCGATGGAGACGGCCCTGGCGGAGCTGCGGATCAGCCCTTTGAGGTCATGCACCGTTTTGCTCGCGGCAATGATGGAAAACTGCCCATCTTCCATTTCTACGAATTCAACCCGATCCCCTGTTTCCAGGCCGAGGGCTGTCCTGACCTGGACAGGAATGGTGATTTGGCCTTTTGAGGTGAGTGTAGCGATAGCCATGTTGAAGATCTCCATCGTGATATTCCTTACCTTAGGGTAAGGAATGACAGAGGACAATATCCGTCGGTCCATAGGGTGCTCATCTGGTGTGGGTGAGTCGGAACAGGTAAAACACTAGTCCCAACTGTGCTCGCCTGCCGGGCTTAAAGAGATACAAGCCATGACCGACCGCCAGCTCATCATCCCTCCCTCCATGCACTCAATCGTCGAGCGCGCCGGCTACGTGCCAGCGATCAAAGTGGGCAAGACGTTGTACTGCGCCGGTCAGGTCGGGCGTACGGCTGCATTGGCGGTGATCGAGGACCCCGAGGCGCAATTCGTCGCGGCCTGGGAGAATCTGCGGCAGGTGCTGGAAGAGGGCGGTTGCACCTTCGACGATGTGGTGGACATGACCACTTATCACGTCGACATGAGCCAGCACATGGCGGTTTTCCGTGAGGTGAAAAACCGCCTGTTTCCACGTGGGCATTGCGCCTGGACCACTATCGGGGTGTCCGAACTGGCGCACCCCGGCCTGCTGGTGGAAATCAAATGTGTGGCGGTACAGCGCTAGCTTATTGCACCACGCGGTAGCACGGCACATACGCCGCGCCGCCCGGCAACTTCATGCGGTGCTGGGCCACGAAGGCCTGTAGCAACTCATCCAGCGGTTTCATGATGGCCGGGTCGCCGTGGATCTCATACGGGCCGTTCTGTTCGATCAGGCGGATGCCTTTGTCCTTCACGTTACCCGCTACGATCCCCGAGAACGCGCGGCGCAGGTTGGCGGCGAGTTCGTGGGGCGGCAGGGCGTGGCTCAATTGCAGGCTGGCCATGTTTTCGTGGGTGGGGTCGAACGGGCGCTGGAAGCCTTCGTCGATCTTCAACAGCCAGTTGAAATGGAACGCGTCGTTGCGCTCGCGGCGGAACTGCTTCACCGCCTTGAGGCCGGCAGTCATCTGGCGTGCCACTTCCGCCGGATCATCAATGATGATCTGGTAGCGCGCCTGGGCTGCTTCGCCCAGGGTGGCGCCGACGAATGCGTGCAGTTGTTGCAGGTACGGCGCGGCGTGTTTCGGCCCGGTGAGGATGACCGGGAACGGCAGGTCACGGTTGTCCGGGTGCATCAGTATGCCCAGCAGGTAGAGGAATTCCTCTGCTGTACCGGCACCGCCCGGGAAGATGATGATGCCGTGGCCAACGCGCACGAACGCTTCCAGGCGCTTCTCGATATCCGGCAAAATCACCAGCTCGTTGACGATTGGGTTTGGCGCCTCGGCCGCGATGATGCCTGGCTCGGTGAGACCCAGGTAGCGCCCGCCGGTAATCCGCTGCTTGGCGTGGGAAATGGTCGCGCCTTTCATCGGACCTTTCATCACGCCAGGGCCGCAACCGGTGCACACGTCAAGGCTGCGCAGGCCCAGTTCGTGGCCGACCTTCTTGGTGTATTTGTATTCTTCGGTATTGATCGAGTGCCCGCCCCAGCACACCACGATCTTCGGTTCGACACCCGGGCGCAGCGTACGGGCGTTGCGCAGCAGGTGGAACACGTAGTCGGTGATGCCCTGGGAGTTGCTCAGGTCGATGCGCTGGCTGTCCAACTCGTTCTCGGTATAGACGATATCGCGCAGGGCGCTGAACAGCATCTCGCGGGTGCTTGCGATCATTTCGCCATCGACAAAGGCGTCTGCCGGAGCGTTCAGCAGTTCAAGGCGCACGCCGCGGTCCTGTTGGTGGATGCGCACTTCAAAATCTTTGTAGGCGTCGAGGATGGTCTTGGCGTTGTCGATGTGCGCGCCGGTGTTGAGGATCGCCAGGGCGCATTGGCGGAACAGGGTGTAGATGCTGCCGGTACCGGCTTCGCTCAGTTGCTGGACTTCACGTTGAGACAGGGTTTCGAGGCTGCCCTTGGGGCTGACGGAGGCATTGATGACTTGACGTTGGGGCATTCTGATTCCTTGAAAGCGCAGCCACCGCACCCGCAAGGGGCCGCGATGGCTTGAGAATGATGGGCGCCGAATTCGGTCGCACGAGACGGTTATTTACCTCAGGCGCAAGGCCCAGCGCAAATACCGTCCAGCACCATCATGCCGCAGAACTCACTGAATCAGCTTCCAGTTTTTGTAGAAAACCCGACGCAGGGTAAAGGCCATCCCGGCAAACCCAGCGATCACGGCGTTGAGCACCCGGGGCACCGGGGTCGGCCGCACGATATCGATAAACAGGCAGTAACGCTTGGCATCGTTTTTGTTGAAAGACGCGTGCATCAGCGTGTCATCGAAAATAAACAGCGGGTCGTCATGCCAGTAGTGTTTGTGCTGGCCGACCTGGATGTAGACGCCCTCGTGATGCGGTGCCGGGGCCATGTTGTAGAGCACGCGGAACATCATGCGCAGGGGGCCGAAGTGGAAGGAGGTCGAGCGGTTTTCGTTGAACACGGACACGCCGATGGTCTTCACGAACGGCAGTTTTTTGCGCAGTTCCGGAATGTCGAGGGTCGTTTCAATGGGCTGGCCGTACCACTGGAAAAACAACATGCCGCGCTT
The DNA here is from genome assembly GCF_024584605.1 of Pseudomonas extremorientalis. Lineage (NCBI taxonomy): Bacteria > Pseudomonadati > Pseudomonadota > Gammaproteobacteria > Pseudomonadales > Pseudomonadaceae > Pseudomonas > Pseudomonas extremorientalis. The sequence goes on from NZ_CP089519.1 coordinate 1,869,907, forward strand.
TTTCTCGGCCATGCGTTCGTTTAGGTAACCGATGATTTCATCCTTATGAGCCATGGCGTTTTCGATCACCCGTTGCAGGTCTTCACGCCAGGCCGGCGGCAGATCGTCCATCCGGTAAACGTATCGGTTACGCCAGCTCAACAGGTCGAACAGGGTGTTGAACGGCGCCAGCAGCCACGTGTTACGGCCACTGCCAATAAAGTACTTCTTGGCGGTGGGCGCGTCATACAGGCCATTGCGCAGGAAGTCGTAAATGCCGCAGACCACCACCAGCCCGAGAAATACCAAAGTGGTTTCCGGGAAAATATCCATAATCAGCAGCACGCCGAATACCCAGGCGACCGATACCGCTTTTTTACGCAAAGCAGGCTTTTTCATGAAACTCAGCTCCAGCAGGACGCCATTCGACAGGTCCGGATCCGTGGCCGCGAGTGGTGGGGGTTTTGAAACATATTGAAACAACTGCGCCATCATAAGCCGTTCCACGACGCGTAGGCGTTTTAAATATTGCAAAATTGTGAAGGCTCACTAGGGTTTTTAACCCTGGTAGTGTTGAGCGGATTGGATTTTGTAAACGGAAGATTTGCGACTATCGTGACGCTTCGGTTTTTTGGACGTCATAGACCGGTACGATTGAAGTTGAATGGCCACCACTGGCCTTCGGCACCTTGGAAGAGGCAGAAATTTTATGATCATCAAACCGCGGGTTCGTGGCTTCATCTGTGTGACCGCTCACCCTGTTGGCTGTGAAGCGAACGTCAAGGAACAGATCGACTACGTGACCCAACACGGCGTCATCGAAGGCGGCCCGAAAAAGGTGCTGGTCCTCGGTGCTTCCACCGGCTACGGCCTGGCCGCGCGCATCAGTGCCGCGTTTGGTTGTGGCGCCGACACCCTGGGCGTGTTTTTTGAGAAAGAAGGCGAAGAAGGCAAGCTGAGCTCCGCCGGCTGGTACAACAGCGCCGCGTTCGAGAAGTTTGCCGTCGAAAAAGGCCTGTACGCCAAGAGCATCAACGGCGACGCGTTTTCCGACGAGATCAAGCGCCTGACCATCGAAACCATCAAGAAAGACTTGGGCAAGATCGACCTGGTTGTCTACAGCCTGGCCGCGCCTCGCCGTACCGACCCGCAAGGCGTGGTGCACAACTCCACCCTCAAGCCGATCGGCAAGGCCGTGACCCTGCGCGGCATCAACACCGACAAAGGCGTTGTGGTCGACACCACCCTGGAGCCAGCGACCCAGGAAGAAATCGACGGCACCGTGAAAGTCATGGGTGGCGAAGACTGGCAACTGTGGATCGACGCCCTGCGTGACGCCGACGTCCTGTCCGAAGGCGCCAAGACCACTGCGTTTACCTACCTTGGCGAGAAGCTGACCCAGGACATCTACTGGAACGGCTCCATCGGCGAAGCCAAGAAAGACCTCGACAAGAAAGTCCTGACCCTGCGCGACAACCTCGCCGCGCTCAAGGGCGACGCCCGTGTGTCGGTGCTCAAGGCCGTGGTCACCCAGGCCAGCTCCGCTATCCCGATCATGCCGCTGTACCTGTCGCTGCTGTTCAAAGTGATGAAAGAACAGGGCACCCACGAAGGTTGCATCGAGCAGGTCTATGGCCTGTTCAAGGACAGCCTGTACGGCAAAGAGCCGAAGCTCGACGCCGACGGCCGCCTGCGTGCCGACCTGGCCGAACTGGAACCGAAAGTCCAGGACGCCGTGGCGGCCCTTTGGAACCAGGTCACCGACGAAAACGTCAACGAGATCAGCGATTTCGCCGGCTACAAGGCTGAGTTTCTGCGTTTGTTCGGCTTTGAAGTCGACGGCGTGGACTACGAGGCTGACGTGAATCCTACCGTGAAGATTAACGGTCTGATCTCGGCGTAACGATCTGGGCCGACAGCAGTCTCCATAACCCTGTTATGAGGCTGCTGTTTTGTTGACGCCCTGGCGTGTTCAGCCTTGGTTGAACCGCTGTTGGGCTTTGACGAAGTCAGAACGCCTGATGCTCACTATTTCTTTCTCCCAAAGCGGATTCACCGGAACGTGATAGCCGCTGTCCTTGGCTGTTTTGACCAGCTCCGCCATGTCTTGGCTGTCGTTGATCATGCAGATTTCATCGAACCGTCCCAGTTTGACTGGCAGAAAGAAGGTTGCCGGGTAGTTGGCGTCGACGTCCGTCGCCGGGCTGCCGGAGTCCGCATTGTGGTGTACCACCCGCTCTCCGTTACCGACCAATCGATGATTGATCAACGCTATCATCTGCTTTATCCGTGACGTGGCGTTACCCAAGTCGGGGTCTTCCTTTTGATAGAAACGGGCGGCGCTTTCATAGTCTGCACGCAGCGCTTCGGGCACCTGAAAACAGCCAGTGATTGAGTGTCGATGCCTGTAGCTGTCGATCCGTTGTGTGAAAACACTGTGCGCCACATCGGGCACCGGGATTTTATCCTGGGGGCCAAAGTCGCTGATGTGAGGCGCCACCATGTGCAGGTCATAATCGGCGGTCAACGCCTTGCCACCGGCGTGTTTCGCCAGGACTTCAACCGGTACTCCCTCATGGGTGATGAGGTAGCTGTCTTCTGACGCAGATGTGCGTCTACCTTCAAATGCATACTGCTGTCGACTGGGCCCTTGGGCATTGAAACGCAGTGCTTCTTCGTGGGGCCTTGTTGCCAACTGGGCAATGTGTCCGAGTTTTATCAGTTCGCCGATACGCTCGCCCGAGATCTCCAAGGGGACCGCGACAGCGTGCCCGTCGCGAATGCATGCCTGGATTTGCTCATTGGCGCTGGTCACTTTGGCGGGGGCGTCCTCCTTGAATTTTTCAAGCTTGCTGAACGCCTGGTTCGTACAGATCAGGCCAGCTTGCGGTCCCCAGTCGGCACTTTTTCCTTTGATGTGAAAGTCCTTGGTGGGGTGACCGGCCGCTATCATCCCGGTAGCCACGGTTTCTACAGGGCGTACGCCAATGATGGAATTGGTGGCCGCTGCGATGTTCTGCAGGGGAACAAGGTGGCTCGGTACTATTCCCGTCCGCTCCTTGGCACGTTCAAATGCGTCGATGATCGAGCTGTTCGCCGCTTGGACGGTGCCGGTCGACTGAGTGGCTTGAGCGCCCAGCAGTGTGTGCAGGCTTAGCGCGGAAGGTGAAATGACAGGGGAGATGATGTCGCTCATTGAGTTGCTCCAAGTCATGTTTTATCGGCATGTTGGATGATTCCTTCCGGAACAGAGCATTCCCTCGATTACACAGCGCGACACTAGAGACATTTTGTGCGCGGGGGGTGAAAGAAGTACTACAGGCTGTATGAAGCCGATCTGCAACGGAAGGTTCAGGCCTGAATGCATGGGCGTTGCAGCGATACCTGTTATGCGTGAGCCGGAAAATTATCGGAGCGGTCCTACGCCTGCTTACTTGCCGACGCAGGTCACCGGTATGAGACTGATGCAGCACATTAATTGGGAGGAGCGTATGACAATTCGTGCAGTGGTTTTTGATTTCGGCGGTGTCCTGTTTGATTGGAGCCCGCAGCACCTGTACCGCAAGCTGATTGCCGATGATCACGAGCGACAATGGTTTCTCGACCACATCTGCACCCAGGCCTGGAACACCGAGCAGGACGCCGGTCGCTCCCTGGCCGAAGGCACCCGCAGCCTGATCGAGCAGTACCCGCATCATGAGCGCTTGATTCAAGCCTATTACGACCGTTGGCACGAGATGCTGCGAGGGCCGTTGCCGGAAGGCGTGGCGATCCTCGAAGCGTTGCACCGAGCCGATATACCGTTGTTCGGGCTTACCAACTGGTCTGCCGAGACGTTTCCCTATGCGCGGGCCAACTACCCGTTCCTGCAGTATTTTCGCGACATCGTGGTGTCCGGCGAGTTGAAACTGATCAAGCCGGACGCGGCGATCTACCACGCCAGCCTCAGTCAGGTACGGGCCCAGTTGCCGGATATCCAGCCCTCTGAAGTGGTGTTTATCGATGACGTTGCCGGCAATATCGAAGCGGCCATCGCTCTGGGCTGGCAGGGGATTCACCATGTGTCTGCCGCGCGCACGGCAGCGCAGTTGCGTGAGTTGGGCGTGGGCTTCTAGCGCGCCCACTTTTCCATGGCGAAATCCACGAAGGCGCGCAGCTTGGGCAGGCGATAACGGTCCTGGCCGTAGAGCAGATGCATGGGGCGGCTGGGCAGTCGATAGGTAGTCAACAGGGCCACCAGTTTGCCGCTCTCCAGGTCCGGTTGTACCAGGGCATCGGCCAGCATGATGATGCCCATGCCGTTGACGGCTGCCTGGCGCAAGCCTTGCGAGCTGTTGATGGTCAATGAGCCGGACACCGGCACTTCCACCTCGCCGCTATCGTCGGTCATGCGCCAGAGTTTTTCGGTGTCGCGCCAATTGTCATTTGCCGGGTAGGCGAACGCCAGGCAGTCATGCTGCCTGAGGTCCTCGGGTGTCGAAGGCGTGCCGCGTCGCGCCAGGTAAGCAGGTGACGCGCAGAGGGTGAGGGTGTAGTCCTGCATGGGCCGTGCGATCAGGCTCGATGTTTCCAGTTCGCCAAGACGTATCGCCACGTCGAAGCCGCTGTCAACCAAGTCCATCCGCTCATTGCTCAACACCACGTACAGGTTGATCAGCGGATAGCGCCGGGAAAATTCGCTCAAGGCCGGTGTAAGGCGTTCGGTGCCGAATACGGGGGGCGCGGTGATGCGCAGGGTGCCCTTGGGGACATCGCTATGGGCTTGTTCGGCCAGTTGCTCGGAGTCGGCCACCAAGCCCAGCACTTCCAGGCAGCGCTGGTAATACTGCCCGCCGAATTCCGTGAGGCTCTGTTTGCGCGTGGTGCGCTTGAGCAGGCTGACGCCAAGGCGTTGTTCCAGCGCGCGCAAGTGGTTGCCGACCATGGTGGTCGACATCCCGCAGGCTTGGGCTGCGGCGGTCATGCTGCCAGTCTCGACCACCTTCACGTACACCGACATTGCCTGGAACAGATCCATTATAAAGCCCTGGTTTAAAGTCATTGCAGGAATGTGCAGTTTATCCAGCTCAGGTGGCTAACGATACTGAAGCCATCACAACGATGCACTGGAGCCGCACCATGACCGCCGCCTGCTTGATGACCACTTACCAACCCCTGGCGCTGAGCTTTACCCGCGGCCTGGGCACGCGCCTGTGGGACCAGCAGGGCCGTGAATACCTGGATGCGGTGGCCGGTGTGGCGGTGACCAATGTCGGCCATTCGCACCCCAGGTTGGTGACGGCCATCAGCGAGCAGGCTGGCTTGTTGTTGCATACCTCCAACCTCTACAGCATCGACTGGCAACAACGGCTGGCCCAACGCCTGACTCAACTGTCTGGCCTCGACCGGGCCTTCTTCAACAACTCCGGTGCCGAAGCCAACGAAACAGCGCTGAAACTGGCGCGGCTGCATGGCTGGAAAAAAGGCATTGAAGAACCGTTGGTGGTGGTGATGGAAAATGCTTTTCACGGCCGTACGCTCGGCACCATGGCTGCCAGTGACGGGCCGTCGGTACGCCTGGGTTTCCAGCGCTTGCCGGGGGACTTTCTCAAGGTGGGCTTTGGCGATCTGGCTGCGCTTGAAGCCATCACCCAGACGTTTGGCGCGCGGATCGCAGCGGTCCTGCTGGAACCGATCCAGGGTGAAAGCGGCGTACTGCCGGCACCACCGGGCTACCTGAAAGCCCTGCGTGATCACTGCACCCGCCATGGCTGGTTGATGATGCTCGATGAAATCCAGACCGGCATTGGGCGCACCGGCGCCTGGTTTGCCTTCCAGCATGAAGGCATCGTCCCGGACGTGATGACCCTGGCCAAGGGCCTCGGCAACGGCGTACCCATCGGCGCCTGCCTGGCGCGGGCCGGTGTGGCCCAGTTGTTTACGCCGGGCAGCCATGGCAGCACCTTCGGCGGCAACCCGTTGGCGTGTCGCGTGGGGTGCACCGTGCTGGACATTATCGAAGAACAAGGTTTGCTGCAGAACGCGGCGCTACAGGGCGAGCGCTTGCTGGCGCGGTTGCGGGTGGAACTGGGTGAGCACCCGCACGTCCTGGCGATTCGTGGGCAGGGGTTGATGATCGGGATCGAACTGGCGAGCCCTTATCGTGACCTGGCCCAGCGCGCGGCCCAGGAACACGGCCTGCTGATCAACGTGACGCGGGGCAAGGTCATTCGGCTGCTGCCGCCGCTGACCCTGGCTGCCAAGGAGGTCGAGATGATCGTGCGGGCCATTACCCGGCTACTGGATCAGGCCCGTTGAGCCATTCCTGGTTCAGGGTTTCGGTATCGCCCAGATATTCCAGCAGCCAGGCCATGGCCGGGGACAGCCTGTCCTGTGCCCAGGCCACACACGACGGGCTGGCAGGAAACGGCCGGCTCAATTGCAGCGCCACTAATTCCCCGCGCTCGATCCACGGCAGCACCTGATGCGCCGGCGCCATGCCGACGCACAGGCCATCACGCAAGCAATCGAGGGCCGATGACCAGTTCGGCACCACCAGCCGACGCTGGTTATCCAGGGTCCAGGTGTCGCGTTTGGGCAGGTTGCGCGATGTATCGGTCATGCACAACGAGGCGAAGGGGCGCAGTTGATCGTCACTCAGCAAGCCTTCGACGCTGGCCAACGGGTGGCGCGCACTGACCACACACAGCCAATTCAACAACCCCATGTCGCGAAAGGTAAAGCGGCTGGCCACCGGCACCGCGCTGGTGGCGCCGATCACAATGTCGGTGCGCTCATCCGCCAGGGCATCCCACACGCCGTTGTACACCTCGTATTCCAGCAACAGCTCGACCTCGGGAAACTGCCGGTAGAAATCAATGACCAACTGCCGGCAGCGCTGGGGTTTGACGATGGAATCCACCGCCACCTTCAACTGGCCACTCCAGCCGTTGGCCACTTGCTGGCAAAGGCGTCGGGTGCCGAGCATTTTTTTCATCACGCCACGGGCTTCGTCGATAAACAGCCGGCCGGCCGGCGTCAGCTCGACGTCCCGGTGGCGCCGCACAAACAACGGCACTGCCAGCCATTCCTCGATCTGACGCACCGTATAGCTGATGGCCGACGGCACCCGGTGCAGTTCCTGGGCAGCTGCGCTGAAGCTGCCATGACGCGCGACTGCATCGACAACGTCCAGCGAATATTCGGACCACATGGCGATTGCCTTCAAATTTATTGATAAGAGTATCCAATTATTATCGCTTCACACCAAAACTGTCAGCTTCATAATGGGCGCCAGTCAGCAAATAGTTTGATGGCAGGATCAACAAGGCTTCAATGAAAAATTCTTTTGGTTTCACTGGGTATCTGGCGGGGCTGAGCATGCTCGGTTACCTCGCCATGGACATGTATTTACCGGCGTTCGGCGCCATGGGCGAGCACTTGCAGATTGGCGCCGGTGCAGTAGGCGCCAGCTTGAGCATTTTCCTCGCCGGCTTTGCGGTCGGGCAGTTGTTATGGGGGCCGTTGTCCGACCGCCTGGGGCGCAAGCCGATCCTGCTCGCCGGGCTGAGCCTGTTTGTGCTCGGTTGTGCGGGCATGTTCTGGGTCGAAACGGCGCCTCAGTTGCTGGCATTGCGTTTTATCCAAGCCATTGGCGTATGCGCCGCCGCCGTCAGTTGGCAAGCCCTGGTGATCGACCGCTACCCGGCCGACAAGGCCCATCGCGTGTTCGCCAGCATCATGCCGCTGATGTCGTTGTCACCGGCTTTAGCGCCGCTGTTGGGCGCGATGGTGCTGAGTCACTTCGGCTGGCAGGCGATCTTCGGCGTATTGCTGGGTGTGTCGTTGTTGCTGTTGTTGCCGACGTTGTTCCTGCGTACTGCGCAGAAACGTCAGGCCGCGAAGGGCGAACCTTCGCGCCTGGGTTATGGACAGTTACTGACGTCTCGCGTGTTTACCGGCAATGTCATGATTTTTGCCGCGTGCTCGGCCAGTTTCTTCGCCTGGCTGACGGCGTCGCCCTTCATCCTGGGCGGCATGGGCTACAGTCCGAATGACATCGGCCTGAGCTACGTGCTGCCGACCTTGGCGTTTCTGGTCGGCGGCTACAGCTGCCGCAGCGCCTTGCAACACTTCCAGGGCAAGACGCTGTTGCCGTGGCTGCTGCTGGCGTATTGCATCAGCATGGTGGCGTTGTACCTGGTCGCGACCTTGACCGTGCCGAGCCTTACCACCTTGCTGATTCCGTTCTGCCTGATGGCGCTGTGCAACGGTGCCAGTTACCCCATCGTCGTGGCGAACGCGCTGATGCCGTTTGCGCAAAACTCCGGCAAGGCGGCGGCGCTGCAAAATACGCTGCAATTGGGCCTGTGCTTTCTCAGCAGCCTGCTGGTGTCGTCAATGATTGACCAGCCACTGCTGATTACCGTGATTGTGATGCTGGCGACCGCGTCGCTGGCCGTGCTGGGGTACTGGCTGGCGCGGCCCAAGGCCGAGGATTCGGAACTGGCAGCCGCCTAGAACGTCACTTCCAGGTTCACTGTCGGCGTCGATGTGCGGCTACCCCGGCCGCCATCCACGCCGAATTTGTTATGCCAATACTCGTAACCCACCCCCAGGTACAGGTTCGGCTTGACGCTTTTGCCCGGTCGCACCGCCACCATCAGCGCGGTGCGCATCAGGGCTTCCGGCGCGGTGTCGCGACCGTGATAGTCCTCGCCTTTTTCCCCGACATAATTGATGAAACCCTGGAATTTCGCCGCATGATTGGCAATCTCGAACGGGCGCATCCACGTCAGGTTGAGCATGTAGGTATCGTCGAACGTGTGGTTCGACTCCTGCGCGCCGGGGATACCGGTGTGGTTCTTTTCCTTGTAGTACAGCAGGCTCAGGTCCAGCACGCCGACGGTGTTGAACTTCAAGGTCGGGCCGATCACCAGGGCGCGCTTCCTGGCTGAGGCGAAGTTGTTGTTGCGGTTGGCATCGAACCCCAACGTCAGCGCGTAATCCTTGACCAGGCCAGTGCCCAGCGGCACATCGAACACCCGCGATGCATACAACTGGTGACGGTACACCGCATACACCTCGCTCCCGCCATGATCCGTACCCTTGCGCGGGTCGCGGCTGTCGGACAGGAACACATCGAGGTTGAGGAAATTGCTGCCGTACCGGTAGCCGCTGGCGTGGGTAAAACTGTAGATGCGCTTGCTGAATTCGTCGGGGTTGTTCGGGTTGGTGAACTGCTGGCCGTAGCGAAACCCTACGCTGTTGTTCATCCATTCCACCGCGACGGCCTCCCCGCCGCCGAGGAGGGTGAGTGCGACGGTTGCGCCCTGTAGTGCCTTTTTCATTGTTATGGGTCCTTTGGCGTTCTGGCTCATCACGGCCGGATTGTTTTTGTAACGCCGACGGAGGGTAACTTGTTCGATTGATTGTATACAACTCTATGGACATCCAGTCCAAACATTGCATACAGTGGCCGCACAACAAAAACAGAGAACCCCTCACCATGACTATCCCGAAGGCGTCACCGCAGCGGCCAGAAGATGAGAATCTCGGCGTCGCCGCCAACATGGCTTACGGCCTGCAACATGTGCTCACCATGTACGGCGGTATCGTCGCGGTACCGTTGATCGTCGGCCAGGCGGCGGGTTTGTCGCCGGCGGATATCGGCCTGCTGATCGCCGCGTCGTTGTTCGCCGGTGGCCTGGCCACGCTGTTGCAGACCCTGGGCCTGCCGTTTTTTGGTTGTCAGTTGCCGCTGGTGCAGGGCGTGTCGTTCGCCGGTGTGGCAACCATGGTGGCGATTGTCGGCAGTGATGGCGCCGGTGGTGTGCCGGCGATTCTTGGCGCGGTAATGGCCGCGTCGTTTATCGGATTATTGATAACCCCGGTGTTCTCGCGGATCACCAAGTTTTTCCCGCCGTTGGTAACGGGCATTGTGATCACCACCATCGGCTTGACCCTGATGCCCGTTGCCGCGCGCTGGGCCATGGGCGGCAACAGCCGCGCCGCCGATTTCGGCAGCATGTCCAATATCGGCCTGGCGGCGTTGACCCTGGTGCTGGTGTTGCTGTTGAGCAAGATAGGCAGCGCGACCATCTCGCGCTTGTCGATCCTGCTGGCGATGGTGATCGGCACCGTGATTGCGGTGTTCCTCGGCATGGCCGACTTCTCCGGCGTGACCCAGGGGCCGATGTTCGGTTTCCCCACACCCTTCCATTTCGGCATGCCCACCTTCCATGTGGCCGCGATCATTTCCATGTGCATCGTGGTGATGGTGACCCTGGTCGAGACCTCGGCGGATATTCTGGCGGTGGGTGAAATCATCGACACCAAAGTCGATTCCAAGCGTCTGGGCAACGGCCTGCGTGCCGATATGCTGTCGAGTATGTTCGCGCCGATCTTCGGTTCGTTCACCCAGAGCGCCTTCGCCCAGAACGTCGGGCTGGTGGCGGTGACCGGGGTCAAGAGCCGCTTCGTGGTGGCCACGGGCGGGCTGTTCCTGGTGATCCTCGGCTTGTTGCCCTTCATGGGCCGGGTCATCGCGGCGGTGCCCACTTCAGTGCTGGGCGGGGCCGGGATTGTGCTGTTCGGCACCGTGGCAGCCAGTGGTATCCGCACCTTGTCCAAGGTGGATTACCGCAACAACATGAACCTGATCATCGTGGCCACGTCCATCGGTTTTGGCATGATCCCGATTGCGGCACCGAGCTTCTACGACCACTTCCCGAGCTGGTTCGCGACCATTTTCCACTCGGGGATCAGCTCGTCGGCAATCATGGCGATCCTGCTGAACCTGGCGTTCAACCATTTCACCGCCGGCAATTCGGACCAGCAGTCGGTATTCGTGGCGGGGACCGAACGCAGCTTGTGCTTTCGCGATGTGTCGGAACTGCGCGATGGGGATTACTTCAAGGGCGGCAAGTTGTTTGATGCCGAGGGCAGGGAGATCCCGTTGGTGGCGGACGTGCCTGGGAAGGTCACCAAACCCGAGGCTAGCGAGGCCTGAATGTGGGAGGGGGCTTGCCCCCGATGACGATGGATCAACTGAGTGATTGGCGCCTGACACACCGCTATCGGGGGCAAGCCCCCTCCCACAATTGGAATGCATCCAGCTTGAGCATTCAGCCGGCCTTGAGCACTTTGTATTGTGCCGAACACACCTCATCCAGAAACTTCACCACAGTCCCCATGCACGCCTGGCGTTCTTCCACATGGGGCATGTGGCTGGAGTCTTCAAACAGTGCCCAGCGCACATCCGCAATTTCGTCCAGGAACGGCTTGACCACCAGCGGCGTGGCCTCGTCGTGGCGCCCCGAGATCACCAGCGTCGGTACGTTGATCGCCGACAGGCGGCCAGTGGATTTCCAGTCTTTCAAGCTGCCGATCACATGAAATTCGGTCGGGCCGCTCATGGCGTGGTACACCGTCGGGTCTGCATCGACCGCGGCGAAGGTGCGCGCCACTTCCTCGGGCCACGGGATGACCCGGCATACGTGATGGTCATAGAACACCCGCGACGCGGCGAGGTATTCCGGGTCCTGGTAGTTGCCGACGGCTTCGTGCTTGAGCAGGGTTTCATGCACGCCTTCAGGCAACAATTTGCGCAGGCGGTTGGCTTCGCTGACCCAGGTGCGCATGCAGGTCGGCGAGTTGGCCGGGATGAACGCGCGCAGGCCCTTGGGTTGCAGGATCGCGTGCTCACTGCCGAGCATGCCGCCCCAGGACTGGCCGAGGATCGCGTAGTTATCGCTGATCTGCAGGTGGTCCAGCAGGTTGTTGAGTTCTTCGAGGAACAGGCCCACGGTCCAGAAGGACGGGTCTTTGTCGGGCAGATGGGTGGAGCGGCCGTTGCCCAACTGGTCGTAGTGGATCACCGCGTGACCACTGGCGGCGACGTCCTTGAACGCGTCAACATAATCATGGGTGCATCCGGGGCCGCCGTGGATAACCACCAGGGGCGTGCGACCGCTCGACAAGTCACCGGTGACGCGGTACCAGGTTTGGTAGGCGCCAAACGCCGCATACCCTTCGCGGATTTTTTCGATGAATTCCATTTCGTACCCTGCTCTGAAAAAAGGATCAGGGACACGATAATGCGTGGCAGAAATTTAGGTAACTAGCAAAACAGCTAGGTTTTGCCGGGGTGTCAGTCTTCCAGCAGCCGGTAATGGGTGGCGCGCACTACCGCCTGCACGCGGTTCTTGGCCCCCAGTTTGTGCATGGCCGAGGCCAGGTGCAGGGTGACTACCGCCAGCGAACGGCTCAATTGCGTGGCAATTTCGGCCGCAGTCAGGCCTTCGGCGGCCCATTTGAGGCACTCACGTTCGCGTTTGGTCAGGTGGATATGCGGGTAAGTGCGCAGCTCTTTGCTGAACAATGGGTAGGCCGCTTCCTGCAAGGCATGGGAAATCAGGCTGAAGTCCGACAAGGTCTGCTGCGCATCCTTCAACACGCTGCGGGCGTTGCCGGTGCGCAGGCCGGTCAGCGAGGCGAAGCCGCCACGGGGCAGGTGGATCGGCACGCTGACGCCGCAGGTCAATTGCTGGTCATGCAGGTAGGATGAAACCGGCGCGTGGCAGGGATCGATGATCTTTTGCAGGGGGGTGTCGGCCTTGACGTCGTAGGACCACACGAACGGCGACACCCGGCTCAGAGCCAGGTGTTGCACCGGATCGATCTGGTAGAACCCTTCGCTGCACCACAAGGCATGCCAGTCGGCCGGGGTGTTGCGCAGTTGCAGCACCGAGGGGGTGATCAATGCGCCATCCTGGTCGATCGGCACCGGGGTGTAGTCGTACACCAAGGCGTCGAAGCCCAACTGTTGGGCAAGGATAAAGGTGTTGTCCATCTGCTCGTCCAGGCTCCTGCCCGGCATCAGACGGTGATTTAAGGCAGTCAGCTTGGCCAGCATCCGTTCTGCTCCCGATTTCATTTGAATCTCGACTTGCGGCAAGTAGAATGCCACGCCCCGGCGAAGGACTGCCAGGCCAAACCTATAAGAAATACTAGGTTATGGACGCGCGGCATCCTCGGTAGTGTTGGCCGATCAACGGCCGCTACCTGCCAGGCCGATACAACACAAGGAATGTATGCATGTGGCGTGAAATTGCCCCCGACCAGCAGTACAACGTGCAAGTCGATGGCCATAACCTCGTGGTCTACAGCTTCGGCGAAGGCGATGAGGTGCTGCTGTGCCTCAACGGCGGGCCGGGCCTGCCGTGTGACTACTTGCGCGACGCCCATGGCTGGCTCAAGGAGCATAACCTGCGAGTGGTTGCATTCGACCAGCTTGGCACGGGCGCATCAGCCAGACCCACCGATGTTTCGCTGTGGGAAATCCGCCGTTATGTCGAAGAAGTCGAAACCGTGCGCCAGGCCCTGGGCCTGGGCCGCGTGCATTTGCTCGGGCATTCCTGGGGCGGCTGGCTCGGCATCGAATACGCGATCCATTACCCCGACGCGCTGAAAAGCCTGATCCTCGAAAACACCGTGGGCGACATTCCGCACCTGTCCCAGGAACTGGAGCGCCTGCGCGGCGCCCTCGGCAGCGAAACCGTGGCCATGATGCAACGTCACGAAGCCATGGGTACCCTCGACCACCCGCAGTACCAGGCCGCGATTACCTTGCTCAACTACCGCCACGTGTGCCGGCTGGACGAGTGGCCTGCACCGGTCAGACGCTCTCTCGACGATTGGAACATGGGCCCTTACGAAACCATGCAGGGTCCCAACGAATTCCTCTACATCGGCAACCTCAAGGACTGGAACCGCCTCCCCGAGATGGCCGCGTTCAAGATGCCGATCCTGATCACCACCGGCCAGCACGACGAACTCACCCCGGCCTGCGCCATGCGCATGAAAATGGCGGCCCGGCACGCCGAATTGCATGTGTTCCCCAACAGCAGCCATATGCCGTTTTATGAAGAGCCCCAGGCATATTTCCCGGTGCTGCTGGACTTCCTCTCGCGTCACCGAGGCTGACGGATGAACTTGGCGCGCTACCGTTTTGTGCTGTCCCGGCCGCTGCAGTTGCTGCCGGTGCTGTTTGGCATCAGCCTGATCACCTTTGTGCTGGTGCGCTCGATCCCTGGCGACCCGGCGCGCGCCTTGCTGGGCTCGCGCAGCACGCCGGATGCCTTGCTGAAGATTCGCGCCCAGTACGGCCTCGACCAGCCGTTGTGGCAGCAATACTTCTACTTCCTGAAAAACCTGCTCAAGGGCGACCTCGGCCAATCGCTGCTGTACAAGGTCGACGCCCTCAAGCTGATTGTCACGCGCATCGAGCCCACCCTGGTGCTGGTACTGGGCAGCGTGGTGCTGGCGCTGCTGATCGCGGTGCCGCTGGCGACCTGGGCCGCACGCAACAAGGGCGGCTGGGCGGACAACCTGATCCGCGTGTTCACCACGGTTGGCCTGGGCATGCCGGCGTTCTGGCTGGGCTTGATGTTGATCCTGTTGCTGAGTGTGCAGTGGGGCTTGTTTCCGGTGTCCGGCTACGGCCGCACCTGGCTGGACAAGGCGCATCACATGGTGCTGCCGTGCCTGACGATTGCCCTGGCGTTATCGGCGGTGCTGGTGCGCAACCTGCGGGCGAGCATGCTGATGGAGTTGCAGGCCGATCACGTGACCGCGGCCCGCGCCCGTGGGCTGTCGGAAACCGCCGTTTTTCGTCGGCATGTGTTGCCAAATTCCCTGGTGCCGGCGGTCAACCTGCTGGCGGTGAACATCGGCTGGCTGATCAGCGGCACGGTGGTGATCGAAAGCCTGTTCGCCATTCCCGGTATCGGCCAATTGCTGGTGCGTGGCATTTTCACCCGCGATTACATGGTGGTGCAGGGCGTGGCCATGGTGCTGGCCTGTGCGACGGTGGTGGTCAACTTCATCGCTGACGTGGTGACGGTGGCCCTCGACCCACGGGTGAAGATGCAATGAGCAGCCGCCCGTTGATTGCCCCGTGGCGCTTGCGCCTGCGTTTCGGTTTGCGCAATGGTCGGCTGACGGCGGCGTGGGGCCTGGCGATCCTGCTGGTGTGGCTGGCGCTTGCGCTGTTTGCGCCGTGGATTGCACCGTATGACCCGATTGCGCAGAACACTGATTTCAGTTTACTCGCTCCAAGCCTTATACATCCGTTTGGCACGGATAACTACGGAAGAGACATTCTTTCGAGGGTGATCTGGGGCGCTCGCATCGACCTGCAACTGGCCATTGTCGGGGTGATCTTCCCTTTCATGATCGGCACCTTCATCGGTGCGGTCTCGGGCTATATCGGCGGGCGCTTCGACAGCGTTTGCATGCGCGTGATCGACGTGATCCTGGCGTTTCCCTTCCTGGTGCTGATGCTCGCGATCATGGCCATCCTCGGGCCGGGCCTGAAGAGTTTCTACATCGCCATGGCGCTGGTGGGCTGGGTGTCGTATGCGCGGCTGATCCGCTCGCAGATCCTGGTGCTCAAGGAAAGCGAGTTTGCCCTGGCCGCCAAGAGCCTGGGCTTTGGCCACGGGCGCATTCTGTTCCGGCATCTGCTGCCCAATGCGATGTTCGGCTCGATTGTGTTTTCCATGTCTGACGCGGTGCTGGTGCTGCTCAATGGCGCCGCCGTGAGCTATCTGGGCCTGGGCGTGCAACCGCCGACCGCCGAGTGGGGCACCATGGTGGCCGAGGGGCAGGCCTTTATCACCACGGCCTGGTGGATCTGCACCTTTCCGGGGCTGGCCATCGTGACCCTGGCCATGGGCTTCAGCCTGCTGGCCGATGGCGTGGCGCAAGTGTTGGGGGACCGCTCATGAGTCTGCTGCAAGTGCGCGACCTCAGTGTCATCGCCAACAATGCGGGGCGCGATGTAACCCTGGTCGATCGGGTGTCGTTCGATCTGGCCGAAGGCGAAATCCTCGGCCTGGTAGGGGAAAGCGGCTCAGGCAAGACCATGGCCTGCCGTGGCCTGATGCGCCTGCTGCCATCGCCCAGCCTGCGCGTGCAAGGCGGCTCGGTGCGGCTGGCCGGCCAGGACCTGTTGGCATTGGATGACGCTGGCATGCGCGCCGTGCGTGGCGGCCAACTGGGCATGATTTTCCAGAACCCCAGCAGCCACCTTGATCCGCTGATGCGTATCGGCGAGCAGATTGCTGAGGGCATCCGCCTGCATCAAGGCGCGTCGAAAAAAGACGCGCGATTGCAGGCCATCGACGTGTTGCGCCAGGTTGGCATCCCCGATCCCCAGGCGCGGGTCGACAACTACCCCCACGAGTTTTCCGGCGGCATGCGCCAGCGTGCAATGATCGCCGTGGCGCTGGGCTGCAACCCTAAAGTGTTGATCGCCGACGAACCCACCACCGCCCTGGATGTGACGGTGCAGGCGCAAATCCTGCGGTTGTTGCTGGAATTGCGCGACCAGCGCGGCCTGTCGATCATCATGATTACCCATGATCTCGGCGTGGTGGCGCAAACCTGTGATTCCATCGCCGTGATGTACGCCGGGCGGCTGTGCGAGCACGGCAGCAAATACGACTTGCTGGATCGACCGCAGCATCCCTACACCGCCGGCCTGATCGATTGCCAGCCCGCCCACAGCAGCGGTCACGCCTTGCTGCGCACGATCCCCGGGCAGCCGCCGTTGCTGGATGCATTACCCGCCGGTTGCCGGTTCAACCCGCGTTGCCCGCAGGTTGGCGCGTTGTGCACCGAGGTGTTGCCGGAAGGTGCTCGGGTCGCCTGTCATTACCCGTTGGGAGCGCAGCCATGAGCCTGTTGCAGATCAAGGACCTTGAGGTGAAGTTTGCCGCGTCCGGCACCGGCGTGTTCGGGTTGAACAAGCAGTGGGTGAGGGCAGTGAACGGCGTGTCGCTGAACTTGGCGGCGGGTGAAACCCTGGGGCTGGTGGGTGAGTCGGGCAGCGGCAAAAGCACCCTGGGCCGCGCCATCCTGCACCTCAACCCGATCAGCGCCGGCCAGGTGTTGTTTGACGGCATCGACATGGCCCATGGCAGCGCCATCGACATCACTCGTCTGCGGCATGAAACCGCAATGATCTTCCAGGACCCGTACGCTGCGTTGAACCCGCGCCACACCATCGGCGAAACCATTGCCGAAGTGCTGTGCGTGCAGCGCAAAGTCGCGCCAGAGCAGGTTGCAGCTCGTGTGAATGAACTGCTCGACCTGGTCGGCCTGCGCCCCGAACTCGCCAGCCGCAAACCCGCCGCCCTCAGCGGTGGCCAGTGCCAGCGCGTCGGCATTGCCCGGGCGCTGGCGGTTGAGCCACGCCTGATCATCGCCGACGAGTGCGTGGCGGCGCTGGATGTGTCGATCCAGGGCCAGATCATCAACCTGCTGCTGGAACTGCAACAGCGCATGAACCTGGCGATCCTGTTTATCGCCCATGACCTGGCCATCGTGCGCCGATTGTGTGACCGCGTGGCGGTGATGTACCTGGGCAAGATCGTCGAGGAAGGACCGGTGGAGGCGGTCTTCACGGCGCCACGTCATCCGTACACGGCGGCGTTGATCCAGGCGATTCCCGAGATCGATCCGCATCGGCCATTGCCGACAGAACCCTTGCCGGGTGAACCACCGAGCCCACTGAATCTGCCCACAGGCTGCGCCTTTCACCCGCGTTGCCGGCATGCCCGCACCCTATGTTCCGTGGTGTTGCCGCCGACCCATTTCCTGCACGAGCATCGATACAGTTGCGTGCTTGAAGAACCTTTGCTTTGACCCATCCCTGCCATTCATGAACAAGGAGTTATGACATGCAATCGCGCCACTTGAAGTTGCTCGCCGCCGCCACACTGACCGCCTGGTCGCTGACCGCCGGTTTCGCCCAGGCCGCCGGTGTCCTGACCATCGGCTGCCGTGAAGACAGCACCACGTTCGACCCGATCAAAAGCGCGCAAAACCGCGACACCTGGGTCTTCGCCAACGTCTACGACACCCTGGTACGCGTGGACAACCTGGGCACCAAGATGGAGCCGGGCCTGGCCGAAAGCTGGGATATCTCCAAGGACGGCCTGACTTACACCTTCAAACTGCGTGACGCGAAGTTCTCCGATGGCTCGACCATTACCGCCGACGATGCGGCATTCAGCCTGCTGCGTATCCGCGACAACAAGGCTTCGCTGTGGGCTGATCCGTTCAACTTGATCAACACGGCCAAGGCATCGGACCCGAAAACCCTGGTGGTCACGCTGAAAACCCCGGCCGTCGCCTTCCTCTCGCAACTGGCGTCGCCGACGGTGTCGATCCTGTCGGAAAAAGCCATGACCAAGATGGGCGAAGACGCCTACTCGGAAAACCCGGTGACGTCCGGCGCGTTTACCGTAGACGAGTGGCGCAAGGGCGATCGGGTGATCCTGAAGAAGAACCCGAACTTCTGGCAGGCCAGGAACGTGAGCCTGGATGGCGTGGAGTGGGTCTCCGTTACCGACGACAACACGCGCATGCGCATGGTGCAGAACAATGAGCTGGACACGGCGATCTTCGTACCGTTCTCGCGGGTTGAAGAGCTGAAGAAAGACAAGAACGTGGTGATCCACGCCGACCCGTCCACCCGTGAAGATCACCTGCTGATCAACCACGCCCACGGGTTGCTGGCCAAGCCGGAAGTGCGCCAGGCGCTGGACATGGCCATCGACAAACAATCGCTGGTGAAGACCGCCACCTACGGTCAGGGCACTGTGGCCTATTCCTACATTCCAAAGGGCTCGCTGTACCACTACGCCAACAACCTGCAGCGCCCGTATGACCCCGCCGCCGCCAGGAAGCTGCTGGAGCAGGCCGGTGCGAAGGACTTGAAGCTCAACTACGTGGTCAACGCCGGCAACGAAGCCGACGAGCAGATTGCGGTGATCATCAAGGACCAGTTAGCCAAGGTCGGCGTAACCGCCAACCTGCAAAAGGTCGATCCGACCCAGAGCTGGCAGATGCTGGTGGACGGTGAGTACGATATTTCGGTGATGTACTGGACCAACGACATCCTCGACCCGGACCAGAAGACCACCTTCGTGCTGGGCCACGACACCAACCAGAACTACATGACCCGCTACAGGAACGACAAGGTCAAGGACCTGGTGGCCCAGGCACGGATCGAGGCCGACCCGGTCAAGCGTGAGCAGATGTATGTGGAGTTGCAGAAACTGGCGAAACAGGATGTGAACTGGATCGACTTGTACTACAGCCCGTACATCAACATCTCACGCAAGAATGTGAGCAACTTCCTGCAGAACCCATTGGGCCGCTTCACCCTTGAAGAAGTGGTGAAAAACTAAACCACACTGCTGAAAAATGTGGGAGGGGGCTTGCCCCCGATAGCGGTGGGACAGTCACTGTATCTGTTGACTGATCCACTGCAATCGGGGGCAAGCCCCCTCCCACATTTGGTTTTACAATGTGCCGGTTATTGCGCGTCGAACGCCTGGCCGTTGATGCCGGCACTGTCCGGCCCCATCAGGTACAGGTACACCGGCATGATTTCTTCCGGAGCAGGCCGTTCCATCGGGTTTTCCCCTGGATACGCCTGGGCGCGCATGCTGGTGCGCGTGCCACCTGGGTTGATGCTGTTGGAGCGTACTGCTGCCACATCCTCAAGCTCATCGGCCAAGGTTTGCATCAAGCCTTCGGTCGCAAACTTCGACACGCCATAAGCGCCCCAGTAAGCCCGACCCTTGCGGCCGACGCTGCTGGAGGTGAACACCACCGAGGCATCCTTCGACAGCTTGAGCAGCGGCAACAAGGTACTGGTCAGCATGAACATCGCGTTGACGTTCACGTGCATCACCCGCATGAAGTTCTCGCCGGACAACTGTTCGAGCGGCGTACGCGGGCCGATGATCGAGGCGTTGTGCAGCAGGCCGTCGAGGTGGCCGAATTCTTTCTCGATCATCGCCGCCAGCTCATCGTATTGATGGGGCAGGGCGGTCTCCAGGTTGAAGGGGATCACCACCGGCTGTGGTTGGCCTGCGGCTTCGATTTCGTCATATACCTGGGCAAGGTTGGCTTCGGTCTTGCCCAACAACAGCACGGTAGCGCCGTGGGCGGCGTAGGTTTTCGCCGCCGCCGCGCCAATCCCGCGACCGGCGCCGGTCACCAGGATGATTCGGCCTTTGAGCAGGTCTGGACGCGCGGAGTAATCAAACATAAATAGCCTCGATAAAATTCAGCAGCTTATGAACCCCAACTCTGAAAACACTGAAGATCCCCTGTGGGAGGGGGCTTGCCCCCGATGAGGGCCTATCAGTCATAGAGGTGCGGGCTGGCACACCGCTATCGGGCGCAAGCCCCTCCCACATTGGATCTTCATAGAGGGTGGGGGCGTTGAGTAATCAGCAACTGCACAGTGCGTTATCCAGCACCTTGCGCAGTTCCAGCGGGTGATCCACCACCACATCGGCACCCCAATGGCGTGGGTTGTCGTCCGGGTGGATGTAGCCATAAGTGACCGCCGCCGTGCGGGTGCCGGCGTCGCGGCCGGACTCGATGTCGCGCAGGTCATCGCCCACGAACAGCACGCTGGCCGGGTCCAGGCCGAGCATCTTGCAGGCCAGGATCATCGGCTCCGGGTCCGGCTTGCTGTTTTTCACGTGGTCCGGGCAGATCAGCAGTGCCGAGCGTTCGGCCAGGCCGAGTTGCTGCATGATCGGCTCGGCAAAACGCAGGGGTTTGTTGGTGACCACGCCCCAGATCAGCTTGGCCTTCTCGATGTCTTCGAGCAGCTCCGCCATGCCGTCGAACAACTTGCTGTGGACCGCGCAGCCCTTGAGGTAGCGCTCGAGGAATTCCTGGCGCAGTTCTTCGAAGCCTGGGGATTCCGGGTCCATCGAGAAGGTCACCGCAACCATTGCCCGCGCACCGCCGGAGATTTCATCGCGGATGTGCTGGGGGTTGATCGGCGGCAGGTCGCGATCGGCGCGCATCGCCTGGCAGATCGCGATGAAGTCCGGCGCGGTATCCAGCAGGGTACCGTCCATATCGAAGAGAACCGCTCGCAACTTCACAGGCTCACTCCTCGCGCAGGGTCTGGATCATGTAGTTGACGTCTACATCGTTGGCCAGCTTGTAGTGCTTGGTCAGCGGGTTGTAGGTCAGGCCGATGATGTCCTTGACGGTCAGCCCGGCCTGGCGGCTCCACGCACCCAGCTCGGACGGACGGATGAATTTCTTGAAGTCATGGGTGCCGCGCGGCAGCAGCTTCATGATGTATTCGGCGCCGATGATCGCGAACAGGTAAGCCTTGGGGTTGCGGTTGATGGTGGAGAAGAACACCTGGCCGCCGGGCTTGACCATGCGGAAGCAGGCGCTGATCACCGAGGACGGGTCGGGCACGTGTTCCAGCATTTCCAGGCAGGTGACCACGTCGAACTGCTCGGGCATCTCTTCGGCCAGGGCTTCGGCGGTGATCTGGCGGTATTCCACGCTCACCCCGGACTCCAGTTGATGCAATTGGGCAACGGCCAAGGGCGCTTCGCCCATGTCGATACCCATCACGGTCGCGCCGCGTTGGGCCATGGCTTCGCTGAGGATGCCGCCGCCGCAACCGACGTCCAGTACTTTTTTGCCGGCCAGGTTGACGCGTTCGTCAATCCAGTTGACCCGCAGCGGGTTGATGTCGTGCAAAGGCTTGAACTCGCTTTCGCGGTCCCACCAGCGATGAGCCAGGGCTTCGAATTTGGCGATTTCGGCGTGGTCGACGTTGCTCATGGTGAATCCTCTGAATCTGATAAATCGGTTTGTCGGTCTTGAACGCCAGGGTTCAAGGCCGTCGTTATTCGCTGTGCCCGCTGATGCGTTGGCCCCAGGCGATGGCCGTGGCGGTCAACTGTTGTTCATCCATGCGGGTCAATTGCCGGTCGTCGAGCAATTGCTTGCCAGCGACCCAAAGGTGTTTCACGCAATCGCGTCCGGTGGCATATATAAGCTGTGAGACCGGATCATAGATCGGTTGTTGCGCCAGCCCCGACAGATCGAAAGCAACGATATCCGCCGCCTTGCCGACTTCCAGCGAGCCGATCTCGCTTTCCAGGCCCATTGCTCGCGCGCCATTGAGGGTGGCCATGCGCAGGGCGCGATGGGCATCGAGTGCGGTGGCCGAACCGGCGACGGCCTTTGCCAGCATCGCCGCCGTACGCGTTTCGCCCAACAGGTCAAGGTCATTGTTGCTGGCGGCGCCATCGGTGCCGATGGCCACATTCACGCCAGCCTGCCACAGACGCTCCACCGGGCAAAAGCCGCTGGCCAGTTTCAGATTGGATTCCGGGCAATGGATGACGCTGGTGTTGCTTTCTACCAGCAAAGCCAGGTCGTCCTCGCTGATTTGGGTCATATGAACGGCCTGGAAGCGCGGGCCCAGCAGCCCCAGGCGACCCAGGCGCGCCAGCGGGCGCTCGCCGGTCTGCTCGACCGCTTGCTGCACTTCGAAGGCGGTTTCGTGAACATGCATATGGATCGCGGCGTCCAGCTCTTCGGCGATCACCCGGATTTTTTCCAGGTTGTCATCGCACACGGTGTAGGGCGCGTGGGGGCCGAAGGTGATCTTGATGCGCGGGTGGTGCTTGAGGTCGCCGAACAGCTCGACACCCTGGCGAATCGCCTCGTCGGCACTGCCGGCACCGGGGATCGGAAAGTCGAGGATCGGAATCGCAATCTGTGCGCGCATGCCGCTGTTGTGCACGCAGTCGCTGGCGACCTTGGGGTAGAAGTACATGTCGGAGAAGCAGGTGATGCCGCCCTTGAGCTGTTCGGCGATGGCCAGGTCGGTGCCGTCACGCACGAACGCTTCATCGACCCACTTGGCTTCGGCGGGCCAGATGTGTTTTTCCAGCCAGGTCATCAGCGGCAGGTCATCGGCCAGGCCGCGAAACAGGCTCATCGCCGCGTGCCCGTGGGCGTTGACCAGGCCGGGGCTGAGCAACATGCCCGGCAGTTCGCAGGTCTCCTTGGCGGTCAGCTTCAACGCCGCCTGGCGAGGCCCGATAAACGCAATGCGCCCATCGCGGATGCCCAGGCCGTGTTCCTTGAGCACCACGCCGGCGGGTTCGACAGGTACCAGCCAGGTCGGCAGCAACAGTAAGTCGAGCGGGGCGGCAGTGGCAGTCATCGCGGGCTTCTTCCCAGGCAGCTATAAAAGAAGGGCGAAGTATACCCGAGCGTCCTGGCTGGCGGATCGCTATAATCGGCGGCTTTGTTTATGAGTGCGGAGTAAGGGATGCGCGATCGACTGTTGGCAGCGGAGAAAGTGAAGGCCATCGAATGGCGTGATGGCGCACTGTACCTGCTCGATCAGCGTGCCTTGCCGTCCCGCGAAAGCTGGGTGGCCTGCGTGACGGTCGATGCAGTGGCTGCAGCCATTCGCTCGATGGTAGTGCGCGGTGCGCCGGCCATCGGCATCAGCGCCGCATATGGCCTGGTGCTGGCCGCCCGCGAGCGGATCGCCGAGGGCGGTGACTGGCAGGCAGCGTGGGAAGAAGACTACGCATTGTTAGCCGATGCCCGCCCCACCGCGTCGAACCTGTTCTGGGCCTTGAAGCGCATGCGTGACCGGCTCGACCGCGTCAAAAAGCACGCCGACCCTGTGGCGGTGCTGGAAGCGGAAGCCATCGCCATCCATGAAAGTGACCGCGAAGCCAACCTGACCATGGCCCAGCTGGGCGTCGAGCTGATCCGCAAGCACCAGGGCAACGCTCAGGCCATCCTCACCCACGGCAACGCTGGCGCACTGGCGACCGGCGGTGTCGGTACGGCGCTCGGGGTGATTCGCGCGGCCTACCTCGAAGGCATGGTCGAGCAGGTCTACGCCAATGAAACCCGGCCCTGGCTGCAAGGCTCGCGGCTGACCGCCTGGGAGCTGGCGGGCGAGGGCATTCCGGTGACGGTGAATGCCGACTCGGCCGGTGCGCATATCCTCAAGACCAAAGGCGTGACCTGGGTGATTGTCGGCGCCGACTGCATTGCCGCCAACGGCGATGTGATCAGCAAGATCGGCACTTACCAGTTGGCTGTGTGTGCGATGCACCACGGCGTGCGTTTCATGGTGGTGGCGCCGAGTTCCACCCTGGACCTGATGATGGCCACTGGCGATGACGTTGCCCTGGAAGAGCGCGATGCCGGTGAGTTGCTGGAAGTCGCCGGCCAGCGCTTCGCGGCAGATGTGGCGGCCTTCAATCCGGTGTTCGACGTGACCCCGGCCGACCTGATCGATGTGATCGTGACCGAAAAAGGCGTGGTTGAACGGCCGGATACCGCCAAGCTGGCCAGGTTGATGTGTCGTAAGCGCTTGCATTAAGCCAATTTGCCCCCGAAATCGGGCTTGGTTCCAGCTCTGAGCCCCTCTCGTCGCCCTCAAGCCTGTCATCCGTCAACTTACTATGCTCCATGCGCATCAGGGGGATAGGTGCGTGGCGGCGATTGTGATAACATCCGGCGGTTTCCAGGGCTGCCCCGAGGGGTGGCCTATAACGTGCAGATCCGTGTCATAACTCGTTGATTTGTCGTAAGTCGTTGTCAGGCACTCTGCCGGCAGCGGCGAGCTTCGTTCGTCCCATATGGATGTGACGAGGTTTCACCCGAAAAAGGAATCAGGCTTCTCATGGGCGAACTGGCCAAAGAAATCCTCCCGGTCAATATCGAAGACGAGCTGAAACAGTCCTACCTCGACTACGCGATGAGCGTAATTGTCGGTCGGGCACTGCCTGATGCGCGCGATGGCTTGAAGCCCGTGCACCGGCGTGTGCTGTTCGCGATGAGCGAGCTGGGTAACGACTGGAACAAGCCGTACAAGAAATCTGCCCGTGTTGTCGGTGACGTGATCGGTAAGTATCACCCTCACGGCGACACTGCGGTGTACGACACCATCGTTCGGATGGCCCAGCCGTTTTCCCTGCGCTACCTGCTGGTAGACGGCCAGGGCAACTTCGGTTCGGTCGACGGCGACAACGCCGCGGCCATGCGATACACCGAAGTGCGCATGACCAAGCTGGCGCACGAGCTGCTGGCCGACCTGCATAAAGAAACCGTGGACTGGGTGCCGAACTACGACGGCACCGAAATGATCCCGGCCGTCATGCCGACCAAGATCCCCAACCTGCTGGTCAACGGTTCCAGCGGTATCGCCGTGGGCATGGCGACCAACATCCCGCCGCACAACCTCGGTGAAGTCATCGACGGTTGCCTGGCCCTCATCGACAACCCCGAGCTGACCGTCGATGAGCTGATGCAATACATCCCCGGCCCGGACTTCCCGACCGCCGCGATCATCAATGGTCGCGCCGGCATCATCGAAGCCTATCGCACCGGTCGCGGCCGCATTTACATGCGTGCCCGCTCGATCATCGAAGACATCGACAAGGTCGGTGGCCGCCAGCAGATCGTCATCACCGAGCTGCCTTACCAGCTGAACAAGGCACGTCTGATCGAGAAGATCGCCGAGCTGGTCAAAGAGAAGAAGCTCGAAGGCATCACCGAGCTGCGCGACGAGTCCGACAAAGACGGTATGCGCGTGGTGATCGAGCTGCGTCGTGGCGAAGTGCCTGAGGTGATCCTCAACAACCTCTACGCCCAGACCCAGCTGCAAAGCGTGTTCGGTATCAACGTGGTTGCACTGATCGATGGCCGCCCGCGCATCCTGAACCTCAAGGACCTGCTGGAAGCCTTCGTGCGTCACCGTCGCGAAGTGGTCACCCGCCGTACCGTGTTCGAACTGCGCAAGGCCCGCGAGCGCGGCCACATCCTGGAAGGCCAGGCAGTTGCGCTGTCGAACATCGACCCGGTGATCGCTCTGATCAAGGCCTCGCCAACCCCGTCGGAAGCCAAGGAAGCGTTGATCAGCACCCCTTGGGAATCCAGCGCCGTGGTGGCGATGGTTGAACGTGCCGGCGCCGACTCGTGCCGTCCGGAGACCCTGGACCCGCAATACGGTCTGCGTGAAGGCAAGTACTTCCTGTCGCCGGAACAGGCCCAGGCCATCCTGGAACTGCGCCTGCACCGCCTGACTGGCCTGGAGCACGAGAAGCTGCTGGCCGAGTACCAGGAGATCCTCAACCAGATCGGCGAGTTGATCCGCATCCTCAGCAGCGCCGTGCGCCTGATGGAAGTGATCCGCGAAGAACTGGAAGTGATCCGCGCCGAATATGGCGATGTGCGTCGCACCGAGATTCTCGATGCACGCCTCGACCTGACCCTGGGTGACATGATCCCGGAAGAGGAGCGCGTGGTGACCATCTCCCACGGTGGCTACGCCAAGACCCAGCCGCTGGCTGCGTACCAGGCTCAGCGTCGTGGTGGTAAAGGTAAATCGGCTACCGGCGTGAAGGATGAGGACTACATCGCTCACCTGCTGGTTGCCAACAGCCACACCACGCTGCTGCTGTTCTCCAGCAAGGGCAAGGTGTACTGGCTCAAGACCTACGAAATCCCGGAAGCGTCCCGTGCCGCCCGTGGTCGCCCACTGGTCAACCTGCTACCGCTGGACAGTGATGAATACATCACCACCATGCTGCCGGTCGAGGAATACACCGAAGGTCACTTCATCTTCATGGCCACCGCTAAAGGCACCGTGAAGAAGACCCCGCTGGAATCCTTCAGCCGCCAGCGCAGCGTGGGCCTGATCGCCCTGGAGCTGGACGAAGGCGACGTGCTGATCTCCGCTGCCATCACCGACGGCGAGCGTGAAGTCATGCTGTTCTCCGACGGCGGTAAAGTAACGCGCTTCAAGGAATCCGACGTTCGTGCCATGGGCCGTACCGCCCGCGGTGTGCGCGGCATGCGCCTGCCGGAAGGGCAGAAGCTGATTTCGATGCTGATCCCGGAAGAAGGCAGCCAGATCCTCACCGCTTCCGAGCGTGGTTATGGCAAGCGCACCGCCATCAGCGAGTTCCCGGAGTACAAGCGTGGCGGCCAGGGCGTGATCGCCATGGTCAGCAACGACCGCAACGGCCGTCTGGTCGGTGCGGTGCAGGTGCTCGACGGCGAGGAAATCATGCTGATCTCCGACCAGGGCACCCTGGTACGTACCCGTGTGGCTGAAGTGTCGAGCCTGGGCCGTAACACCCAGGGCGTGACCCTGATCAAGCTGGCCAAGGACGAAAAACTGGTCGGCCTGGAGCGTGTCCAGGAGCCATCGGAAGTCGAAGGCGAAGAGCTGGAAGGCGAGGAGTTTGAAGGCGAGGTGATCGCAGCAGGCGATGACAACGTCGACGAGCCAACCCTCGACGCTGCCGCAGACGAAGAAGAACCGCAGGAATAAGCGGACACACAGGGGGCGGATGAAGATTCGCCCCCTTGTTGTTTGTCCCCTTTGAAACATGTGGGAGCTGGCTTGCCTGCGATGGCATCACCACGGTATCACTGACGTACCGAGGCGCCTGTATCGCAGGCAAGCCAGCTTCCACAACGGTCCGCTCCGGAAGCAGAGCGTTGCCGAACATGATTGCAGCCCCACCAGATCAGAGTGAGATTGGATGTGAGCAAGAGAGCCTATAACTTCTGTGCCGGTCCCGCGGCGCTTCCTGAAGCAGTCCTGCAGCGTGCGCAGGGTGAACTCCTCGACTGGCATGGAAAAGGCCTCTCCGTGATGGAAATGAGCCATCGCAGCGATGAGTTCGTGTCCATCGCCACCAAGGCCGAGCAGGATCTGCGCGACTTGCTGGACATCCCTTCCAACTACAAAGTGCTGTTCCTGCAGGGCGGCGCCAGCCAGCAATTCGCCCAGATCCCGCTGAACCTGCTGCCGGAAGACGGCACTGCCGACTATATCGACACTGGTATCTGGGGCCAGAAGGCCATTGAAGAGGCTTCCCGTTACGGTCACGTCAATGTGGCGGGCACCGCCAAGCCTTACGACTATTTCGCCATTCCGGGTCAGAACGAGTGGAAGTTGTCGAAGGACGCTGCCTACGTGCACTACGTGGCCAACGAAACCATTGGCGGCCTGGAGTTCGATTGGGTGCCGGAAGTGGGCGACGTGCCGCTGGTGTGCGACATGTCCTCGGACATCCTCTCGCGTCCTATCGACGTGTCCCGGTACGGCATGATCTATGCCGGTGCCCAGAAGAACATCGGCCCGAGCGGCATCCTGGTCAACATCATCCGCGAAGACCTGCTGGGCCGTGCCCGTTCGCTGTGCCCGACCATGCTCAACTATAAGGTCGCGGCGGATAACGGCTCGATGTACAACACCCCGCCGGCGTTCGCCTGGTACCTGTCCGGCCTGGTCTTCGAGTGGCTGAAAGAGCAGGGCGGTGTCGCTGCGATGGGCAAGCTGAACGAAGAGAAGAAGCGCGTCTTGTACGACTTCATCGACGCCAGCGGCCTGTACAGCAACCCGATCAACCTGACTGACCGCTCGTGGATGAACGTGCCGTTCCGCCTGGCTGACGACCGCCTGGACAAGCCGTTCCTGGCCGGTGCCGACGCGCGCGGCCTGCTGAACCTCAAGGGGCACCGCTCGGTGGGTGGCATGCGCGCCTCCATCTACAACGCCGTCGACATCCACGCGATCAACGCGCTGGTTGCCTACATGGCAGAGTTCGAAAAGGAACACGGCTAATGTCTGAGCAAGAACTCAAGGCCCTGCGCGTACGCATCGACAGCCTGGACGAGAAAGTCCTGGAGCTGATCAGTGAGCGCGCGCGGTGCGCCCAGGAAGTGGCAAGGGTGAAGATGGCGTCCCTGGCCGAAGGCGAAGTGCCGGTGTTCTACCGGCCCGAGCGTGAAGCCCAGGTGCTCAAGCGTGTGATGGAGCGCAACAAGGGCCCGCTGGGCAACGAAGAGATGGCGCGGTTGTTCCGTGAAATCATGTCCTCGTGCCTGGCGCTGGAGCAGCCGCTGAAAGTGGCCTACCTCGGCCCGGAAGGCACCTTCACCCAGGCGGCGGCCATGAAGCACTTCGGCCACGCGGTGATCAGCAAGCCAATGGCGGCGATCGACGAAGTGTTCCGTGAAGTGGCGGCCGGTGCGGTGAACTTTGGCGTGGTGCCGGTGGAAAACTCCACCGAAGGCGCGGTCAACCATACGCTGGACAGCTTCCTCGAGCACGACATGGTGATCTGTGGCGAAGTCGAGCTGCGCATCCACCACCACCTGCTGGTGGGTGAGAACACCAAGACCGACAGCATCAGTCGCATCTACTCCCACGCCCAGTCGCTGGCCCAGTGCCGCAAGTGGCTGGATGCGCATTACCCGAATGTCGAGCGCGTGGCGGTCTCCAGCAACGCCGAAGCCGCCAAGCGGGTCAAGGGTGAGTGGAATTCGGCAGCCATCGCTGGCGATATGGCGGCAGGCCTGTACGGCCTGACGCGCCTGGCCGAGAAAATCGAGGACCGCCCGGACAACTCCACGCGCTTCCTGATGATCGGCAGCCAGGAAGTACCGCCGACCGGTGACGACAAGACCTCCATCATCGTGTCCATGAGCAACAAGCCCGGCGCACTGCATGAGCTGCTGGTGCCGTTCCACGACAACGGGATTGACCTGACGCGCATCGAGACTCGTCCTTCGCGCAGCGGTAAATGGACTTATGTGTTCTTTATCGACTTCATCGGCCATCACCGCGACCCACTGGTCAAGGGCGTGCTCGAGAAAATCAGTCAGGAAGCCGTGGCACTCAAGGTGCTGGGCTCTTACCCGAAAGCGGTTTTGTGAGGCTTTAACATGAGTGGCAACTTCCTCGCCCTGGCGCAGCCGGGCGTGCAACAACTGTCGCCTTACGTTCCGGGCAAGCCTGTGGACGAGCTGGCGCGTGAGTTGAACCTGGATCCTTCGAAAATCGTCAAGCTGGCGAGCAACGAGAACCCGCTGGGCCCTAGCCCCAAAGTCCTGGCGGCGATCCGTGAAGAGCTGGCTGAGCTGACCCGGTATCCGGACGGCAACGGCTTCGCGCTCAAGTCGCTGCTGGCGGAAAAATGCCGCGTCGAGCTGAACCAGGTGACCCTGGGCAACGGTTCCAACGACATTCTCGAGCTGGTCGGCCGTGCCTACCTGGCGCCGGGCTTGAACGCGGTGTTCAGTGAGCACGCCTTCGCGGTCTATCCGATCGTGACCCAGGCCGTCGGTGCCGATGCGCGCATCATTCCGGCGAAGGATTGGGGCCATGACCTGCCGGCCATGCTGGCAGCCATCGATGCCCGGACCCGCGTGGTGTTCATCGCCAACCCGAACAACCCGACCGGCACCTGGTTCGACGCCCAGGCGCTGAACGACTTCCTGCAAGACGTGCCCGAGCACGTGCTGGTGGTGCTGGACGAGGCCTACATCGAGTACGCCGAAGGCAGCGACCTGCCGAACGGCCTCGATTTCCTGGCCGCGTACCCGAACCTGCTGGTGTCGCGCACCTTCTCCAAGGCTTACGGCCTGGCATCGCTGCGCGTGGGCTACGGCCTGTCCACTGCGGTGGTTGCCGATGTGCTGAACCGCGTGCGCCAGCCGTTCAACGTCAACAGCCTGGCTCTGGCAGCGGCCTGTGCGGCGGTGAAGGATACCGAGTACCTCGAGCAAAGTCGTCGTATCAACGAAAGCGGCATGCTGCAGTTGCAGGAAGGCTTCCGCGAGCTGGGCCTGGGCTGGGTTCCGTCCAAGGGTAATTTCATCTGCGTCGACCTCGGTCAGGTGGCCGCTCCGGTATTCCAGGGCTTGTTGCGTGAAGGTGTGATCGTGCGTCCGGTGGCCAACTACGGCATGCCGAACCACCTGCGCATCACCATCGGTCTGCCGGCTGAAAACAGTCGCTTCCTGGAGGCGCTGGCCAAGGTTCTGGCTCGTGGTTGATGTCACTGCATTGCAACCTGCTGTGCCTATGATCGGTCGCCTGGTGGTGGTCGGCCTGGGGTTGATCGGCGGCTCCTTCGCCAAAGGCCTGCGTGAAAGCGGGCTGTGTGGCGAAGTGGTCGGTGTGGACCTGGACCCGCAATCGCGCCAGTTGGCGGTCGAGTTGGGCGTGGTGGATCGCTGTGAAGCGGACCTGGCGCTCGCCTGCCGGGGCGCGGATGTGATCCAGCTGGCCGTGCCGATCCTGGCCATGGAGAAATTGCTCGCCGTGTTGGCGGGCATGGACCTGGGCCAGGCGATCCTGACGGACGTCGGCAGTGCCAAAGGTAATGTGGTGCGCGCGGCGCAGCAGGCGTTTGGTGGCATGCCGACGCGCTTCGTGCCGGGTCATCCGATTGCCGGTTCGGAGCAAAGCGGGGTGGAGGCGTCGAATGCGCAGCTGTTCCGTCGACACAAAGTGATCCTGACGCCGCTTGCGCAAACCGATCCGGCGGCGCTGGCGGTGGTCGATCGCCTGTGGCGCGAGTTGGGTGCGGATGTCGAGCATATGCAGGTCGAGCGTCACGACGAAGTGCTGGCCGCGACCAGCCATCTGCCGCATTTGCTGGCGTTTGGCCTGGTGGATTCTTTGGCCAAGCGCAACGAAAACCTCGAGATTTTCCGTTACGCCGCCGGTGGCTTCCGCGACTTCACGCGGATTGCCGGCAGCGACCCGGTGATGTGGCACGACATCTTCCTCGCCAATCGCGAAGCGGTGTTGCGCACCCTGGACACCTTCCGCAGCGACCTCGACGCCTTGCGCGATGCGGTCGACGCCGGGGATGGCCATCAATTATTGGGTGTGTTCACCCGTGCGCGGGTGGCGCGTGAGCATTTCAGCAAGATCCTGGCACGCCGGGCGTATATGGAAACCGCTGTGAACGCTGATGACCTGACCTTCCTCGCCAACCCGGGCGGCCGCTTGAGCGGAAGCATTCGGGTGCCGGGCGACAAGTCGATTTCTCATCGGTCGATCATGCTCGGTTCGTTGGCTGAGGGTGTGACGGAAGTCGAAGGTTTCCTCGAAGGCGAGGACGCCCTGGCGACTCTGCAGGCGTTTCGCGACATGGGCGTGGTGATTGAAGGGCCGCACCATGGGCGCGTGACCATCCACGGCGTGGGGCTGCATGGTTTGAAGCCCGCACCGGGGCCGATTTACCTCGGCAACTCGGGCACCTCCATGCGCCTGCTGTCCGGTTTGCTGGCTGCGCAGAGCTTCGACAGCGTGCTGACGGGCGACGCTTCCCTGTCCAAGCGTCCGATGAACCGCGTGGCCAAGCCGTTGCGGGAAATGGGCGCGGTGATCGAGACCGGCCCGGAAGGGCGTCCGCCCCTGACTATCCGGGGGGGGCAGGTGCTCAAAGGTTTCGATTATTCGATGCCGATGGCCAGTGCGCAGGTTAAATCCTGCCTGTTGCTGGCCGGGCTTTACGCCGAGGGCAAGACCTCGGTGACCGAGCCTGCGCCGACCCGTGATCATACCGAGCGCATGTTGCGCGGTTTTGGATATCCGGTTGATGTGGTAGGGGGCAAGGCGTCGGTTGAGTCGGGCCATGCGTTGGCTGCAACACATATTGAAGTGCCGGGGGATATTTCCTCTTCGGCGTTTTTCCTGGTGGCGGCTTCGATTGCCGAAGGCTCCGAGTTGTTGCTGGAGCACGTGGGTGTCAACCCGACCCGCACCGGCGTGATCGACATTCTGCGGCTGATGGGGGCGGACATTACCTTGGAAAATCCGCGTGAGGTGGGTGGCGAGCCGGTGGCTGACCTGCGTGTACGTGCCGCGGCGTTGAAAGGTATTGAAATTCCCGAGGCGCTGGTGCCTTTGGCGATCGACGAGTTCCCGGTGCTGTTCGTTGCGGCGGCCTGTGCCGAAGGGCGGACCGTGTTGCGCGGCGCTGAAGAGCTGCGCGTGAAGGAGTCCGACCGTATTCAGGTCATGGCCGATGGTCTGCTGGCACTGGGCGTGACGTGTGAACCGACCCCTGATGGGATTATCATTGACGGTGGCCCGATGGGTGGCGGTGACGTACATGCCCATGGCGATCACCGGATTGCCATGGCATTCAGCGTGGCTTCCCTGCGGGCGGCGGCGCCGATTCGTATCCGTGACTGCGCCAATGTTGCTACGTCTTTTCCGAACTTTCTTACACTGTGTGCCCAAGTCGGCATCCGTGTTGCCCAAGAGGCTCAATTGTGAATATCAAAGCACCGGTGATTACCATCGACGGGCCAAGCGGCTCGGGCAAAGGCACGATCGCCGGCATCCTGGCCAAGCGCCTGGGCTGGTGCCTGCTGGATTCCGGCGCGCTGTACCGTCTGCTGGCATTCGCCGCACGCAACCATGGCGTCGACCTGACCAACGAAGAATCCCTGAAGCTGCTGGCGGCGCACCTCGATGTACAGTTCGTCGGCGCGACGGAAGGGCATCCCCAGCGCATCATCCTTGAAGGGGACGATGTGACCGATGACCTGCGCAATGAGCAAGTTGGCTCCTGGGCCTCCCAGGTTGCCGCGCTGCCAGCGGTGCGGGACGCATTGTTGCAGCGCCAGCGGGCTTTCCAGGAGCCGCCGGGCCTGGTGGCCGATGGCCGCGATATGGGAACCGTGGTGTTTCCCGAGGCGCCATTGAAGATTTTCCTGACCGCCAGCGCCGAGGAGCGGGCTCGCCGCCGCTACTTGCAGTTGAAGGGCAAAGTCGATGGTGTTAGTCTGTCGAGTCTGCTAGATGAGATCCGTGCACGCGATGAGCGTGATACCCAGCGCGCAGTAGCCCCGCTCAAGCCGGCGGCTGATGCCATACAGCTGGATTCCACGGAGCTGTCCATCGAGCAGGTGCTGGAACGCATCTTGAGTGAGATCGCCATTCGCGATATCGCCGGGTGACCAAGAAGGCCGCAGGGGACCAGTCATAGTCCTGTGGTGCTTCTTTTAATTGAAACTGACCCACATCGTCTGGGGTGTGGAGATGGGCGTATTCTTCGCCCTTATCAACAGGAATTAAAATGAGCGAAAGCTTTGCGGAACTCTTTGAAGAAAGCCTAAAAACCCTGAACCTTCAGGCAGGCTCCATCATCACCGGTGTTATCGTTGATATCGATTACCAAGCTCGCTGGGTAACCGTTCACGCTGGTCTGAAGTCTGAAGCTCTGATCCCGCTGGAACAGTTCTACAACGATGCTGGTGATCTGACAATCAATGTCGGTGACGAAGTTCACGTTGCTCTGGACTCGGTTGAAGACGGTTTCGGTGAAACCAAGCTGTCCCGTGAAAAAGCCAAGCGCGCTGAATGCTGGATTGTTCTCGAAGCAGCCTTCGCAGCTGAAGAAGTGGTCAAGGGCGTTATCAACGGTAAGGTTAAAGGCGGCTTCACTGTCGACGTTAACGGCATCCGTGCGTTCCTGCCAGGTTCTTTGGTCGACGTTCGTCCAGTGCGCGACACCACGCACCTGGAAGGCAAAGAACTCGAATTCAAGGTCATCAAGCTCGACCAGAAGCGCAACAACGTTGTCGTTTCCCGTCGCAGCGTCCTGGAAGCAGAGAACTCCGCCGAGCGTGAAGCTCTGCTGGAATCCCTGCAGGAAGGCCAACAAGTCAAAGGTATCGTCAAAAACCTCACCGACTACGGCGCATTCGTCGACCTGGGTGGCGTGGATGGCCTGCTGCACATTACCGACATGGCTTGGAAGCGTATCAAGCATCCTTCCGAAATCGTCAACGTTGGCGACGAGATCGATGTCAAGGTTCTGAAATACGATCGCGAGCGCAACCGTGTTTCCCTGGGCCTGAAGCAACTGGGCGAAGATCCATGGGTTGCTATCAAAGCCCGTTACCCAGAAGGCACTCGCGTAACCGCGCGTGTTACCAACCTGACCGACTACGGCTGCTTCGCTGAGCTGGAAGAAGGTGTGGAAGGCCTGGTACACGTTTCCGAAATGGACTGGACCAACAAGAACATTCACCCTTCGAAAGTCGTACAAGTCGGCGACGAAGTGGAAGTTATGGTTCTGGACATCGACGAAGAGCGTCGTCGTATCTCCCTGGGCATCAAGCAGTGCAAATCTAACCCATGGGAAGATTTCTCTGGCCAGTTCAACAAGGGCGATAAAATCTCCGGCACCATCAAGTCGATCACCGATTTCGGTATCTTCATTGGTCTGGACGGCGGCATCGACGGCCTGGTTCACCTGTCCGACATCTCCTGGAACGAAGTGGGCGAAGAAGCTGTTCGTCGTTTCAAGAAGGGCGACGAGCTGGACACCGTTATCCTGTCGGTTGACCCAGAGCGCGAGCGTATCTCCCTGGGTATCAAGCAACTGGAAAGCGACCCGTTCTCTGAATACGTTCAGGACAACGACAAAGGCGCAATCGTTAAAGGCATCGTGAAGGAAGTTGACGCTAAAGGCGCCATCATCACTCTGGCCGACGATATCGAAGCGACTCTGAAAGCCTCCGAAATCAGCCGTGACCGCGTTGAAGACGCGCGTAACGTTCTGAAAGAAGGCCAGGAAGTAGAAGCCAAGATCATCAGCGTTGACCGCAAGAGCCGTGTAATCCAGCTCTCCATCAAGTCGAAAGACGATGCTGAAGAGAAAGAAGCCATCCAGAGCTTGAAAGACAAGCCTTCGGATAGCATCGCTGCTGGTCCTACCACTCTGGGCGACCTGTTGCGTGCACAAATGGAAAAACAGAACTAAGTTCTGTCAGACCATAAAAAAGGGTGACTTCGGTCGCCCTTTTTTGTGCCTGAAATTCGTTGAATCAACAACCTAGAACCAAGGCATACAGCTCAGTGTCAGAACTCACTATAGTCTTAAGAAAAATGCGGTTCTTGTGTTGTTGTTTCAGTAAGGATTTGAATGAACAGGCTTATCGTAATACTTGCAATGATAGTGCTCGCCGGTTGCTCCTCCACCAGCGCTAAAACCCACGTCAAGCGCGGCGTCAGCGGCACTGAGATCGATTGCTCGGGCCTTGGCAATCGCTGGGAGAAGTGCGAGAGGCGCGCTGCCCGTGAGTGCAAAATGCAGGGCTATAAGGTGATCACCAGGTCCAGCGACGCCAAGGACGAAGAGGGTGACTATCTGTTCGGTTGGAACCCGGCTGGTGCTGTAACGCGCACCATGTTGGTGATCTGTAATTGAAGAGCGAAAGCGCCGTCAATTGCCTGTCACCCATCCCGCAGATAAGTGAACGAGTGGGCTGTTCAAATTCATCAAGTCGTGCTAAAACCTTCGAAGCGCTTTTCCTAGCTGCTTGAAAAAGAAGGGAAAAATATGACGAAGTCGGAGTTGATCGAACGAATTGTCACCCATCAAGGGCTGCTTTCATCCAAGGATGTGGAGCTGGCTATCAAGACCATGCTTGAGCAAATGTCCCAGTGCCTGGCGACCGGGGATCGGATTGAGATCCGTGGGTTTGGCAGTTTCTCTTTGCACTATCGTGCGCCTCGTGTAGGCCGTAATCCTAAAACCGGCCAGTCCGTCAGCCTGGACGGTAAGTTTGTACCTCACTTCAAGCCGGGTAAGGAATTGCGCGATCGGGTGAACGAAGAAGAGGAAGAAGGCGTCTGAGTGTTTTTGGGGTAGGAGAAGGTTATGCGCGGAGTTAAACGCGTTGTTGTGGTGCTGACGGTGCTGGTGGTTTCGCTAGTGGTGTTGGCGTTTGTGCTGGAGAATCAGCAGGGCGTGTCTCTCTCATTCCTAGGGATGGCGACTGGGCCGGTGCCGGTGTCGGTATTTGTGATCGTGGCGTTGATTCTCGGTATGCTGATAGGGCCGTTGTTAGGTGTGTTGGTGCGCACTAGGCGTCATAGGTCGGTTCCAGCAGGGCGTGCCTAGGGGCGCTCTCTATTTAGTAGGTCGCGTGAGCGCACGCTTAGCAGCCGTTCGTCCGAAAACTGCCTTGACATGGCGCATCGGTTTCGCCTTTGTCCTGTAATGATGCGGTCATCCTCGAGTAGTTCCCATCCCCGGATTCATTGAGTTTAACTCGACAATTCGGAATTTCCTTTGCGCTTTCAGATTTTTCAGACATGGCCTCTGGCGGGTTGACGTGCCTGTTTGGGAAAAATCTGACGGCTCTGTCAAGACTTGTAATATGTCAGAGAGATGGCAAAATGAAATCTGTTCTCGATAACGGGCATTTTGTGCGCTCAAAATTTGGCAGAGACGCTGGGTTTTGGCGGTCATATAACTAAAATAAAAAACACATGAAATAGTCTGCATAACGAGCCCGCAGTTTCTCTTTGAAGGCAGGTTTTTGTTGTGAGTAGTAGTTTTCGTGCGCCTCCGGCGCCGTCCCCTGAAGACATGAATCTCGTCATCCTTTGTCGCGCCATCTGGCAGCAGAAGAAGCTCATTCTGGCGATGACTATGCTGTTGAGCATCATCTCATTTGCATATGCCATGCTTGCCACCCCTGAGTATCAGGTCACCAGTGTGCTTCGAGCTGCCGCCATCAATGAGCTTGATGAGTTGAATCGCTCAGAAATCTACAAGCTTCCTCCTGCGGAAGCTTTGACCAAGGTTGGGGCTGCGCTCGAGTCATATGACGTCCGCCTTGGCTTTTTCAGGGAAAACCAGCGGTTGTTTAAAGCGTTCGAGCAGCCAGGGCGTACCTTGGAACAAAGTTTTGAGGCATTTAATCGAGACTCTATAAAGCTCACAATGCCTGATAAAAAAAGCGACTCCCGAAATTTTTATATCAAACTGGAGATGAATTATCCGGAAGGAGTCGATGGCGTCACGATTCTGAATCGCTTGGTGGAATATACTATCTCGAGCGAGCAAAAGCAGATTGCAGCTGATTTGAAAGTAATTGTGAGAAACCGGCTGAGCGAACTTAAAGGCAAGCTCGATGCTGCTCGTGCTAATTACGATACCGAGAAAGAAGCAAAAATTGCTATGCTTTCAGAAATGGATTCGTTGAAACGAATGCAACTGGAAGATGAGCTCAAGGCACTTCGCGCGCAGTTGAAAAACACACGGTTGGATCGTGTGGCTCAACTTAACGAGGCTATAGAAATCGCCAGGTCCTTGGGCATCAAAAGGCCGGCTACCCCATCCTCCTTCGGGGGAGGCGATCAGGTAGGCTCTGCCAACGTCATGCGCACAGAAATCAACAACCAGCAGGTACCCTTATACTTCATGGGGGTCGATGCGCTGGAGGCAGAGAGAGTGGCGCTGATGAGGCGCAGGTCAGATGATTTCGTAGAGTCACGAATTGCTCAGATTGCCAAAGAATTGCAATTGCTTCAGGCAAACAGACAGATCGAAGTGCTTAAACTCCGGCAGAACGAGGACCTTTTTCTCAGTGGTGTAGAGCCTATAAGGGCGGAGTCTGCTCGTTTGCGCAACCTGAATCTTGACATGAGTCACCTTAAGCTGGTTGCTATTGATCGGCAGGCGTTAGATCCTCTGAAACCTATCAAGCCAAAAAAATCTCTTATAGTGGTGTTGGGTATCATGCTGGGTCTGTTGCTGGGTGTGTTGGTTGCAGTCTTCCGACATATGTTTTTCTTCACATCACGCATCACTCGGAATGATGAGTTGCGCTTGTCTGCCGAGAAAAGTGCACGAGTCGTAAGTGGCAAAGCGGCACCGCTCGTCTCTCCCAAATATTGATATCTTATAGTCAGGTGCACGCCGGGGCGCGAACGAAACCAGTAACTGCAGTGTTGCCTGCACTTGGTGCTCCCGTATCAACCTGCTGGTGTGAGGTTATTTGTTGACAAGAATTGCTGTCCAACCTGAAGCTTCAAGTCGGAAACAGACCCGACGCCCCCCTATTTTTAAGGTCGTATCTCTCAACAGAAATCATGCGTCAATGCATGTTTCGACCCGTCAAGAGCGTGTAAGCTGGGTTAAAGGGTGATGGCTTTTTGAGATCATTTTTTCTTTCCTGTTTCACAACTACATGGCCGACGTGCTGTCTGTGTATAAGGTATAAAGCGCTGAAGATGATGGTGTGCCCGGTTGAATTGGAGGGCCAGCGCTGTATCATCCGTAAAGAAATTCAAAAGGTGGCTGTTTCAGCAGTGCGGTTTTAGGGGCAGAATAGAGATATGAATTTCTGCCGGTGCCCATGATTAAGCCGGTGCCCATGATTAAACTGGCGGGAATATTTTGGCAAGGAGTGACGCAGTGATGAGCTTTGAGCAAGATAGTTTGAGCATTTTTGCGAGTGACCGCTCGTCCAGTAATGCGCGTGCCCGTTACTGATGGTGGAAGTCACTACAGCATGAGAATGACGCTAACGCTTTTGCCTGATGTCTTGTCTGTCAACCTGGTAATTCACGGTGGTTTTCGAGATTGGCCTATCAAAGCTATAACCGAGAGAGGTGTTGCAAAATGCCCTCAGGTGCTAATTTTTTCGCGTTTTGATCCGGTGCTCAAGAGAATAGCTGCATGCCGGACGAAACAGAGCGGCATATCCGGGAATAGCAGATTGCTTTTCTGCCGAGGGGGTTGGGGTTACAGATGTCGCTTACATGGTGTCGGTGCCCCGCTGAATGACCTTCCAGTGACGAATGTGGACCAGAGTGGCGACGCCTCCCACCATCCGCGTCCTATCTGTCTGGGCTCGGGCTGAATCAGTCTGAGTCGAATATTTCTGCCTTTTTAGTACTTTACGGAAAAAATATGCTTTTACTTGAAGATATAAAACTCGCCGTCATAGGTCTCGGTTATGTTGGCTTGCCATTGGCCATCGAATTTGGCAAACATCGTAGTGTTGTCGGTTTTGATATCAATGAGTTACGTATAAAAGCGTTAAAAACCGGGCATGATGCCACATTAGAAGTGAGTGAAGAAGAGCTCTCTGAGTCAAAATATATTTCCTACAGCTCCAGCCTAGAGGAGCTCAAGGATTGTAATGTCTTTATCGTCACCGTTCCTACGCCGATTGATGAGTATAAGCAGCCGGATTTGATGCCGCTGATTAAAGCCTCCGAAAGTATAGGCAGTATTCTGAAGAAAGGCGATCTGGTTATTTACGAATCCACGGTATATCCCGGAGCTACTGAAGAGGATTGCGTTCCCGTCTTGGAAAAAAATTCGGGGCTTGCGTTTAATATCGATTTTTTTGCTGGATACAGCCCGGAACGCATTAATCCAGGAGATAAGGAGCATCGCGTAACCACAATTAAAAAAGTTACATCGGGTTCAACTCCGGAAGTGGCAGACTTGGTCGATGCTTTGTATAACCAGATTATTACGGCGGGCACGCACAAGGCAAGTAGCATAAAAGTCGCAGAAGCGGCGAAAGTTATTGAAAATACTCAGCGTGATTTGAATATTGCCTTGATTAATGAATTGGCGATAATTTTCAACAAGATGGGAATTGATACTCAAGCGGTGCTTGAAGCTGCGGGCACCAAGTGGAACTTTTTACCTTTTCGTCCAGGGCTTGTGGGTGGACACTGCATAGGTGTAGATCCTTATTATCTTACTCATAAAGCACAATCAATCGGATATCATCCTGAAATCATTCTGGCGGGACGCCGCTTAAACGACAGCATGGGCGCCTATGTAGTTTCTCAGTTGGTAAAAGAAATGCTGAAGAAGCGTATCCATGTTGACAGTGCAAAAGTGTTGATAATGGGGCTTGCGTTCAAAGAAAATTGCCCGGACCTGCGCAATACTCGGATTGTCGATATCGTGCATGAATTGGCAGATTATAATATTGCTGTCGATATATGTGATCCATGGGTAGATGGTCAAGAAGCAAGGCACGAATACGACATTGATCTCACGGACACTCCAGAGCCAGGTACTTATGATGCGATAGTGCTTGCTGTCGCTCATGACGAGTTCAGATCCATGGGGGCAGAGAACATTCGCGCGCTTGGGAAGCCGAAGCACGTGTTGTACGACTTGAAGTACCTTCTGGATTCTGATCAGTCTGACATTCGGCTGTAAGAGAAATCAATGCCATAAAGTACGGTTCGTGGCCATGCTCTACTTTAAGCTAAATGGATAATCTATGACTCGTTATGAACAACTCTTGAATCGGCTTCCAGTTGAGCCTAAGACCTGGCTCGTAACCGGGGTTGCCGGCTTTATCGGCTCAAATCTATTGGAAACGTTGTTGAAACTTGACCAAAAGGTTGTCGGCCTTGATAACTTTGCTACGGGCCACCGGCGTAATCTGGATGAGGTTCGTAGTAGTGTCACTTATGATCAATGGTGCCGCTTCAGCTTCATTGAGGGTGATATTCGGAGTCTAGAGCGTTGCCGCGAGGCTTGCACTGGCATTGACTATGTTCTTCACCAAGCGGCGTTAGGCTCCGTTCCGCGCTCTCTCAAAGATCCTATTGCTACGAATCAAACCAATATTGACGGTTTCCTTAACATGCTGGTTGCTGCACGTGATGCCAATGTCAGCAGCTTCACCTATGCGGCCAGTAGCTCCACTTATGGTGATCATCCTGGATTGCCCAAAGTAGAAGGGGTCATTGGCAAGCCTCTATCTCCCTACGCGGTGACAAAGTACGTTAATGAATTATACGCAGAAGTGTTTGCGCGTAGCTATAACTTCAACACGATAGGGTTGCGCTATTTTAACGTCTTCGGTAAACGTCAGGATCCTGAGGGTGCGTATGCGGCCGTCATTCCGAAGTGGGCGGCTTCGATGATCAAGGATGATGACATTTTTATAAATGGCGACGGGGAAACCAGCAGGGATTTTTGTTTTATTGAAAACACCGTTCAGGCAAATTTACTGGCGGCGACGACGGAGGATCCATCTGCACGAAACCAGGTTTATAATGTGGCAGTCAGTGGGCGAACAACGTTGAACTCATTGTTTGTAGCGCTGAAGAAAGAGCTTGGTGTCAACGGTGTACTCTATACAAAAGATCCGATTTATCGGGACTTCCGTGAGGGCGATGTCAGGCATTCACAAGCTGATATTGGGAAAATCAAGGGCCGCCTCGGTTATGATCCACTCTATTTTATAGACGAAGGCGTGGCTAAAGCCGTACCGTGGTATATCACATTTTTAAAATGACTGTAGTCTTTTCAACTCGATAGTGTGACGGTATCAGAGGGGTGTGCGATGAGTCTTATTAAATGGATCAACTTCCAGACATTGGGTGATGAGCGCGGAAGTCTTGTTTCTATTGAGCAAGGTAAGGTCGTGCCCTTTGAAATCAAGCGTGTTTATTATATTTATCGAACAGCGGAAGGGGTAAGTCGCGGATTCCACGCTCACCGAAATCTACAGCAAGTTGCGATATGTCTGGCGGGCAAATGCCGCATGGTGCTGGATAATGGTGTGGTGCGTGAAGATGTTTGGTTGGATTGCGCAACAAAAGGGATTTTGATCGAGGGGGGAATGTGGCGAGAAATGCACGATTTCAGCGAACAGTGCATTTTGTTGGTGCTTGCGAGTGCACCGTATGATGAAAGTGATTATATTCGTAATTATGACGAGTTTTTGGCGACCGGGTGTGAGCTCTGAGGTGTTAGAGTTTTGAGGCAGGGTATGTGTTGCTCCAAATGCCCTTTCATTATGCCTTTTAAGATAAGCAAGCGAGCAGGGTGTTTGGGTGCTGGCGCTTAGTTGCCGCATTTATTAAGTTTCAGAAAGTCAATTGGATATATAAACATGATAAACTTCCTCAACTTGAAAGATATTAATGCTAGATACCGGTCCGAACTGATTGAAGCTTGCTCTAAGGTTATAGATTCTGGTTGGTATATATCAGGAAAAGAGGTAGCAGCTTTTGAGTCGGAGTTTGCTAGTTATTGTGGTGTGCGCCATTGTGTTGGCGTGGCAAACGGCTTAGATGCCCTTACGCTCACGATCAGAGCTTGGAAGGTTTTAGGTTTGTTGAAGGAGGGGGATGAGGTTATCGTTCCTGCTAATACCTACATTGCGAGCATTCTGGCCGTTACGGAAAATAATCTCGTTCCTGTGCTAGTTGAACCGGAGGAGTTTTCTTTCAACCTGGGCGCAGAAGGAATTGCAAATGCTGTAACCGATCGAACAAAGATGATCCTGCCAGTCCATCTATATGGCAGAATTTGTAACATGCCAGCAATAATGGATGTAGCGAATAAGTATGGTCTGCTGGTATTGGAAGATTCTGCTCAGTCCCATGGTGCAATGATTGCTGGAAAAAAAGCAGGAAATTGGGGGCATGCTTCAGCCTTTAGTTTTTATCCAGGCAAAAATCTCGGTGCGCTGGGGGATGCGGGTGCCGTGACAACTGATAACGAAACGCTTGCGGACACTATCAGAGCGTTGGGGAATTACGGCTCCAAGGTTAAATACAACAACCTCTACAAAGGGGTCAATAGCCGACTGGATGAGATGCAAGCGGCTATGTTGCGTGTTAAGTTACGGCACTTGGATGATGACACGGCAATACGTCGTGCGGTGGCTTCTGCATATATTTCAGGTATAAAAAACGAAGCATTGCAGTTGCCACTTGTTAGTGGAACTGATGCGAAGGTTTGTTCAGAGCATGTTTGGCACCTGTTTGTCATCCGCTCTAAAAAACGCCAGGCCTTGATACAGCACTTAAAGGAACGGGGTGTTGAGACATTGATTCATTACCCGATTCCTCCACACAAGCAACAGGCATATGCAGAATGGGGCGATCTACAACTCGCAATCA
Source organism: Pseudomonas extremorientalis (assembly GCF_024584605.1). NCBI lineage: Bacteria > Pseudomonadati > Pseudomonadota > Gammaproteobacteria > Pseudomonadales > Pseudomonadaceae > Pseudomonas > Pseudomonas extremorientalis. Next base: position 1,913,276 of record NZ_CP089519.1, read on the forward strand.
CCGAGCGCATCCATGCTGAAGTTATTAGTTTGCCAATCAGCCAGACGATGACCAATGAAGAGATTGAATTGGTGGTCCATGCATGTAACAGCTTTCAGTGTGAAAGCTAAGAATGACATTTATTAAAACCAGTCTGCTTAACGGGATTGCCGTAGTTGTACGCATGCTGACCTTGTTGTGCATAAACAAGATACTTGCAATTTATGTGGGGCCAACTGGCTATGCAGCACTTGGACAGTTTCAAAATGCCGTGCAGATGATTACTACGTTTGCCAGCGGTGCGATCAACGCAGGTGTTACAAAGTATACTGCTGAGTATCATGAGGATGAGCAGAAGCAGCATACCGTTTGGCGAACTGCAGGCAGTATTTCTGTTTTCGGCGCGATAGTCACCGGCGCTATCGTTGCCGTGTTCAATGAGCAATTGTCGCTGTTGTTTCTGGGGGATATTAAGTTCGGTGGTGTATTTATTTGGTTTGCAGCAACGTTAGTGTTGTTTGTGCTGAATACACTGTTGCTAGCAGTATTGAACGGTAAGAAAGAAATCGTTCGTTATGTCATATCAAATATTGCGGGAAGCCTGTTTGCACTGGCGGTAACTAGCTATATGGCTATCAAATGGGGTATTTACGGTGCTTTGATAGCGTTGGCAGTTTACCAGTCCATTAGTTTTTTTGTCACGTTAGTACTCTGTTGTCGAGCCCCTTGGTTTAAGGTAAAGCATTTCATCGGTCGTATTGATCCAAAAATGGCTAATAACCTCGCAAAGTATACGGCAATGTCTTTGACTTCCGCGGCCTGCATCCCGCTCAGCCAGATTCTAGTTCGAAATCATCTGGGCCAGAGTTTTGGTTGGGAGGCTGCTGGATATTGGGAGGCATTGACCAGGCTGAGTGGCGCCTACCTCATGCTGATTACGACTACTCTGAGTGTGTATTATTTACCGAGGTTTTCCGAGCTGAAAAGTCCGGCAGAAATTCGTGCCGAAATTAAAAATGGATATAAAGTCATCTTGCCACTTACGATCTTAGGTGCGTTGATTATATATGTGTTTCGAGACCTTGTTGTAAAATTGCTTTTTACTCCAGATTTCTTGCCGATGACTGATTTGTTTGCTTGGCAGATGGTCGGTGATACGTTGAAAATTGGTAGTTGGGTATTGGCTTATTTAATGCTGGGGAAAGCGATGTTTAAACTTTTCATGGCCTCTGAGATAGTCTTTGCTGTAATGTTTGTGGTGTTGTCTTGGTTTTTCACGGATATGTTCGGTCTGCAGGGTGTAACCATTGCTTATGCGGTTAATTACGCTATCTATTGGGTCGTGATGGGGGTTTGTATGTCCCGCAAACTTGATGCCATTAAATGACTTGCGTTGGACGATGATATGATCACTATATTAATACCTTCATACAATCACGCGAAGTATGTGATTGGGTGTATAGAGGCGGCCGCGGCTGTCGCGTTTGCTGGTCGACGGATATTGATCATAGACGATGGTTCTACCGATGAATCCGTTCAAATTATAAAAAAATACCTATCTGATTTGAATGATAGTTCAATCGAACTGGTATTAAAGCCAAACGGGGGATTGGTATCTTCGTTGAACATAGGCTTGACAATGGCCGATACCGAATTTTTCTATTTGGTCGCGTCGGACGATATCCCTGAAGCGGCGGGTATTACTAGCTGTGTGAAAGTGCTTCTTGAAAACCCAGGTGTGAAGTTTGTTATCGGGGGAGGGTACGCATTTTATGAGCATCAGCCTGAAAAGAGGCTGGGAATTTATGGGGAGGCCCAGGAGAGGTTCTTCAACTCGACCTCTGCCGCAAGGGCGCGTGATATGTTTCTCAACTATCCCTCACCATTGTTATTACAATCGACTGTTTTTAGATCGAAAGCATTACGTGATATTGGTGGTTGGGATCCGGCGCTGGTACTTGATGACTATCCAACGTTTGTTAAGTTACTTTCTCGATTTTCTATCCGGAATGTTGACTTCATGTATTTGCCAAGTAACTGTGTTGTTGGGTATCGGCAGCATGATTCGAATAGCTACAAAAATATCTGCAGACAATATTTAATGGTGAAAGCGTTGATGGATGCATTGGCGCCTACCGATATTAAACTGAAGGCTATCTCCCGTGCGCTGGCGTCGTATATTATTTCAGCGATTAAAGTGAGGAATCCCAAAGCGATACTATCGATGCTCAAAGCTTCGGAACTAAAGCATATTTTGTGGGCTCTGCCAGAAATGCTTGGGATGGTGGGGCGTAAAGCCCTGAGGAAAATGAGTTGAATTTTTCAGGTGTCTCATGTGATGAATAGCGTCTTATCTGAGCCTTGGGATATGGTGATCATGTGAGATTTTTTTTCAAACAGTCCTTATTGTCTCCTGTTTTTGTAATGCTATTCGTCACCCTGCTGATGTTTTTGGCTAATGTCGTTGCCCTTGATCAACCTTGGGAGTGGGGTCATAGCGTCTATTTAATGGGAGTCTTATCCTTTGTGATTGGGTATGTGCTCGTTTATGTATTATTAACATTGACGGGCCTAGTGTCTCCTAAGTTTACAGTCAGTACGCCTTACCGATTGATTGTAAGGTGTTATTGGGTATTATCGTTTTTGGGGCTGTTTCTCTCTCTATACAAGATTTACTCGGTGGGGGTGGGTAATCCTTATGGGAGCGTATTGCTCGCGTTGCGGATCGCCAATACCTGGGAGCACCAACCTTCTTACGGTGCGCAGCACTTTGCCTTGTTCGCGCTGTGCTTGGCACTTTATTATGCTCAGAAAAAACAAGCCATCCCGTGCCTCGTTGTTTCGGTAATTTATTTAGTGTCAGCTTTTAGCATGGCTGAGCGGACAAGTATGATGTTTCTGTTCGTTGCAGTTGGATATACGGCTATCAACGAAGGTTGGGTTAAACTTAAAGGATTGTTAGTCGCGCTGAGTGTCCTGATCTCGTTGTTTATAATTGTTGCTGTTGGCACAGGAAAGACAGGGGGGGATAATGGGTACGACTTTATTCTTCTGTATCTCGGGTATGCGGTATCAGCGTTTTCACAATGGACTGAGGGCAAGGAATATCTTGGATGTGCGGACCTTGTATTCGGGAAGATTACGGACTTAATGTCTTTTGGACTTTACTCGTGCAGCCCACTGGATCTGGGTCTTACGAACAAAGATTTTAACGTGTTGACATACGCGGCCTCCCCTTACCTATTCGGCGGGCTGCCAGCGGTGGTTGTATCGATGATTTTGATGGGGGCTTTTTTTGCCTTCATGAGGGTATTGGCGATAAAACGAAAAGGTTATTATTTAGCACTGCTGAGTTGCTATATGTACGCGCTGATCATGATGTTTTATGCTTGGCAGTTTTCGTTAACTACGTATTTGTATTTGATGATAATCCTTTTTCCACTGTTTGCTGGCCGTTTTCTTAATGCAAGCCGATATGGCGTGGCATCGAAAATGTGAGAGTCATGTGTTTGCTAGTGTACGTGGTTGCTAATGGTCTGACATAAGGTTTTGTAATTAATATGAAAATACTACTATTGTCAAAGTACTCTCGCATGGGGGCTAGTAGTCGGCTGCGTGCACTTCAGTTTGTACCGTTTCTTGAAAAGGAGGGACTACACGTCGAGGTAAACACATTGTTTGATGATCACTATCTTGAGCGATTGTATACAAAGGATGGGCGTTCTTTGTTTTCAGCGTTGAGATGCTATTTTTCAAGGCTCTTGGTGTTGTTTAAGGTCGGTAGCTACGACGTGGTATGGATTGAGAAGGAGATTTTTCCTTTTTTACCTGCCTTTGCTGAACGAACGCTGAAGTTATTTAAAATTCCTTATGTTGTCGATTATGATGATGCTATTTTTCACAGCTATGATCTTTCAAGCAGTTCCTTGGTTAGAAGGTTTTTGGGCTCGAAAATCGACGTTGTCATGCGTCACTCTGAACTGGTGGTGGTGGGGAATGCCTATCTAGCTGAGTATGCCGTTAAGTCAGGTGCGTCGAGAGTAGAGATCATTCCAACGGTGGTTGATCATTCTCGATATGCGGCTGATGGTTTTCAGGAGCATGGACAGTTGGTGATTGGATGGATCGGATCTCCATCAACTCAGAAATATGTAGTTCAAATCAAGACAGCTCTCAAGAAGGTCTGCGATGCCTACAGTGCCCGCGTCATGTTGATGGGGGCCAGCCCCAGCGTACTGGCAGAACTCAATGGGTTGAATGTCGAAGTTGTCCCTTGGAATGAGGAGGCTGAAGCAACCTTCATTAATCAGCTGGACATCGGAATCATGCCATTGATCGATGGCCCTTGGGAAAAAGGAAAATGTGGTTATAAGTTGATTCAGTATATGGCATGTGGCGTCGCTGTTGTGGCCTCACCAGTGGGTGTTAACGTTGATATTGTTGACGGCAATCACTGCGGGATGCTTGCAGTGAGCCTTGATGACTGGCAGTGCTGCCTTGATCACTTGTTAAGTGATCAGGCATTACGGTTATTTTACGGTGCGAATGGCCGCCGCGCGGTCGAAAATACTTTCTCTCTGCAGGTTCAAGCACCTCGCATGAGGGATGCTCTTTTGCGCGCTCAAAATCGAGTGAAGGGTACTGCGGACTAAGGGTTCCTACCCCGCTGTATTTTCTTCTATCAGTTGAGTCTTTTAGCCCTCGTATTCATTTTTCGAATCTAAAGTTTAGGACTGCTAGAATGTGTGGAATAAGTGGTCTTTTCGATCAAGATAGGCGCTCTGAGCTTCATTCGCGTCTATCTAAAATGAATGACGCCATTTCTTATCGAGGCCCCGATGACGCGGGCATTTGGATTGATGACTGCGGCCTTGCGCTTGGTCATCGCCGGTTGGCCATCGTTGACCTGACGAGTGCTGGCTATCAGCCGATGCATTCTCATAATCAGCGTTATGTCCTTGTATTTAATGGCGAAATTTACAATCATCTACAATTACGTCAGCAACTTATCGCTGAGGGTGACGGCCCGGCGTGGAAGGGACATTCGGACACAGAGGTACTTCTCGAGTGCATTGTTCGATGGGGTATTGAAAAGGCGCTCGCTTCGTTCGTAGGCATGTTTGCATTTGCGCTATGGGATCGGAAGGAGCGATTGTTGACGCTAGCCCGTGATCGGGTTGGTGAAAAACCGCTTTATTGGGGCTGGCAAGACAATGTTTTGCTTTTCGGTTCTGAATTGAGCGCTTTGAAAGCCTTTCCCGATTTCAAAGCGGACATTGATCGTAATGCGCTAACCCTGCTATTGCGGCATAACTGCATCCCCGCACCTTACAGTATATATAAGGGGATATATAAGTTACGCGCAGGGCATTATATTTCACTTGAGTTAAGTGATATCAGTGTTGCCAAAGGCGCCCAGTCTCAAGCTTACTGGTCCGTCAACGGTGTAGTCGCTGCGGGTTTGAAAGACCCATTCCTAGGGGCGGCGTCCGAGGCTATAGATGCTGTGGAAGCGCAACTTAGTTTGAGCGTCGGTCAGCAGATGTTGGCTGACGTGCCGCTGGGTGCATTCCTGAGTGGGGGAGTTGATAGTAGTGCTGTTGTAGCGCTAATGCAGGCACAAAGCATGCAACCGGTTCGGACCTTCACCATTGGATTCGATGAGAGTGGTTATGACGAAGCGACACATGCCAAGGCGGTTGCTAAGCATCTTGGAACGCAACATTCAGAGCTATATGTTCGCTCACAGGATGCACTCGAAGTCATTCCGAGGATCGGCACACTGTACAGCGAACCCTTTAGCGATAGCTCTCAAATCCCAACATTTCTTGTAAGCCAGATGGCAAAGCAACACGTCACTGTCGCACTAAGCGGTGATGGAGGTGATGAGTTGTTTGGCGGTTATAATAGATACCTGTCCGCCCGTAAGGTCTGGGAACGTATGAATCTTTTGCCGGGTTTTGCACGTACTGCCACGGCCAAGGTGCTACGGTCTTTGTCGCCAAGCGCCTGGGATTACTTGTTTACATTAAGTAAGCCCCTTCTACCTCAGCGCTTTCATCTTGCCACCCCTGGAGATAAAGCTCATAAATTGGCTTCAGTTCTCGGGCTTTCAAGTGGCGAGGCTTTCTACCATCAACTCAATAGCCATTGGGATGACCCTGCCAGTGTCGTAATCGGTGCGGGGGAGCCTACCACGGTGTTCACAGATAAGAATGCATGGCCGGTTGCAGATGGTTTCGAGCATTGGATGATGGCTATGGACGCGCAAACCTATATGACAGATGACATTCTGGTTAAGGTTGACCGGGCGTCTATGGCTGTTAGCTTGGAGTCGCGGGTGCCGATGCTTGATCACCGAGTAATCGAGCTAGCCTGGCGAATGCCGTTATCGCTGAAGATCAAGGGGGGGCAAGGGAAATGGCTGTTGCGGGAGGTACTCTATCGGTATGTCCCAAAAGAGCTTATCGAGCGCCCGAAGCAAGGATTTGGTATTCCGCTGGACAGTTGGCTTCGAGGGCCTTTAAGAGAGTGGGCGGAGGATCTTCTGAGCGAAGATCGGTTGCGTCGCGAGGGTTATTTTTACTCTCAGCCTATCAGGCGAAAGTGGGCGGAACACTTGAGTGGCAAAAAAAACTGGCAGCACCACCTCTGGGATATTCTGATGTTTCAAGCATGGCTGGCCGAGCAATAAAATGAAATTTCTCTTAATCGCAAGCTACGCTGATTCACTGATCAATTTTCGCGGTCCGTTGCTGGACGCGATGCTTGCAAAGGGCCTGACGGTCCACGTAGCTGCTCCCGATCTGCCTCTGGGCACGCCCACTCGCATGCTTCTAGAGCAAAAAGGCGTGAAGGTGCACGAGGTGCCGTTAAGGCGAGTAGGAATGAACCCTTTTGCCGATCTGTGGTGTCTTGCGGCGCTTTGTAAGCTGATGCTTGAGGTCAAACCAGATTCGGTATTGGCCTATACAGCCAAACCTGTCATATATGGGTTGTTGGCCGCGAAGATCATGAGGGTAAAGAGTCGCTTCGCGCTGATTACAGGTTTGGGCTATGCGTTTCAATCTGCGGGCACCCAGGCAGGTAGTAGCCGAGGCATGCTTAAGGCGCTTGTGCAGCGTTTATACGCATTGGCATTGAGCTCCACCACCCGGGTTTTTTTCCAAAACCCGGACGATGAAGCGCTTTTTAAGCAGTTGAAGTTAATCTCTGCTGACACACCATCAACGGTGGTAAATGGGTCGGGAGTTGATGTGAATGATTTCAATGTTGCCCCTTTTCCAGAAACTGTCAGTTTTCTGCTGATCGCCAGGCTTCTAGGCGACAAGGGCGTTCGTGAGTTTGTCTGCGCGGCGCGCGAGGTAAGATCTGAGTACTCCAACGTGGGATTCAAGATCGTCGGGTGGATCGACGAGAATCCTAATGCCATTGCTCCTGCGGAGCTAGAGGCTTGGATCGCGGATGGAACGATCGAGTATCTGGGGCGGTTGAAGGACGTCCGACCTGCCATTGCGGACTCAAGTGTCTATGTTTTGCCCTCTTATCGTGAAGGAACACCCCGGACTGTTCTGGAGGCCATGGCGATGGGGCGGGCGGTCATTACTACGGACGCGCCAGGCTGTCGGGAAACGGTGATTGAAGGGGTGAATGGTTTTCTGATCCCTGTCAAAGATGTCAACACGCTTGCGGCTGCCATGTTGAAATTTGTCGAGAGTCCAGAACTTGTTGCGCTCTTGGGCGAAAAATCCCGAGAGTTGGCGGAGATTAAATATGATGTTAAAAAAGTCAATGCGGCGATGTTAGAAGGTATGGGGATCTAGCGGTAGATGACACCCGAAGATGCGACTGGCTATTTCGTTCTTAACATACGCCCATCTGTCAAAAGTGTGGGATGTGAGAGCCCTATATAGGGTGTTAGGTGGATAATGTTAAAGCGTTCTATTGATATTTCAGCATCCTTGTTTGGTTTGCTTTTGCTGGCCCCTGTTATGATCGTAGTTGCATGGATGGTCAGGCGAAAGCTGGGGGCTCCTGTCCTGTTCAGCCAAGTCAGACCCGGGTTGAATGCCAAGCCTTTCACGATGATAAAGTTTCGAACCATGCGTGATGCGGTTGACAATGACGGGAATCCTCTGCCCGATTCAATGCGTATGACTCGATTTGGCAGTTTTTTGCGTTCCAGTAGCTTGGATGAACTTCCTGGTCTGTTCAATGTTCTTAAGGGTGATATGAGCCTGGTTGGGCCAAGGCCGCTTCTGATGGAGTACCTGCCTTTGTACAATGCTGAACAGTATCGTCGGCATCAGGTCCGGCCAGGCGTGACGGGCTGGGCCCAGGTAAATGGTAGAAATTCAGTGAGTTGGGAAGAAAAATTCGACCTTGATGTCTGGTATGTTGACAACAGAAGCTTCTGGCTTGACCTTAAAATTATCCTGTTGACGCTGAAGAAGGTAGTGGTTCGAGAAGGCATTAATGCAGTTGGTGAAGCGACGATGAAAAGGTTTACGGGCTCAAAATGAAGCTGATAACCGGCTGCAAGTGGTTTACCTATAAATAGCTTTGTAGCTGTTAGTCCTTTTCAACATAATAAACAGGATATTACTTATGTTGGGTACAACATTTTCTCCTTGGCCTTCGTTCACTGATGAAGAGGCTGACGCCGTTCGCAATGTGATCCTGTCCAATAAGGTCAACTATTGGACCGGTCAGGAAGCTCGCGAATTTGAACGTGAGTTTGCGACATGGGCGGGTACTGATTACGCGGTAGCGCTCACAAATGGCACTGTCGCTTTGGATCTTGCGCTCGTAGCGCTGGGAATCGGAAAAGGCGACGAAGTGATCGTAACGTCTCGAACTTTCCTTGCTTCAGTTTCCAGTATCATTAATTCAGGCGCGACACCGGTCTTCGCGGACGTAGACCTCGACTCGCAGAACTTCACCGCTAAGTCCATAGAGGCGGTATTGACGCCTCGTACCCGCGCCTTGATTTGCGTGCATTTGGCCGGTTGGCCGTGCGACATGGACCCAATCATGCAAATTGCTGCGCAGCATGATTTGAAGGTCATTGAGGACTGCGCACAAGCTCATGGAGCTTATTACAAGGGGCGACCTGTTGGGTCTATCGGTCATATCGGAGCGTGGTCTTTTTGTCAGGATAAAATCATGACCACGGGTGGTGAAGGCGGAATGGTCACTACTAATGATCGTGAACTCTGGTCCCGCATGTGGGCTTATAAAGACCACGGTAAGAGTTGGGAGGCTGTCTACGAGCGCTCTCACGCACCTGGCTTTCGTTGGTTACACGAAAGTTTTGGTACCAATTGGCGGATGATGGAGGTTCAGGCTGCCATTGGTCGTATTCAATTGCGTAGAATGCAGGAATGGCAAGCCAGTCGTAGTCGCAATCTTCAATCCATATGGGATGCCGCTCGTTGCTTGCTTGCACTTAGAGTGCCGGACTTTCCCAAAGACAATGTACACGCAGCCTATAAATGCTATGTATTCGTTCGGCAAGAATGCTTGAAGGACGGATGGTCCCGTGATCGTATTCTTAATGAAATTGCTTCTCGCGGTGTACCTGCGTTTTCGGGTTCTTGTTCCGAAGTCTATCTCGAAAAAGCGTTCGATAATACCGGGCTGCGACCCGCTCAACGCCTCTCGAACGCTAAGGAGTTGGGTGACTCGAGTATGATGTTTCTCGTGCATCCAACCCTGACGGCCAGTGAGATCGATCTGACGTGTAAGGTATTGAGTGATGTGATGCGGCTTGCATCTGTTCAATAGCTCTATCGCCACGGTAGTGCGTTGTTTGTGAATTAAAGCTTGGCTGGGAGCAAAAAAGTGTACAAGGGACTTATAGGTCGTATTCGAACGTATTTGTTGAGCCTTCCGCGTCGACAGAAACGTATCCTGCAGGTGATCACCGATGTTGTCTTAGTCTGGGCAGCGTTATGGTTGGCTTTCGTCGTTCGTCTGGGCGTTGACGAAATGATCAATCCCGTCAAACTGCACCTGTGGTTGTTCATTTGCGCGCCTGTTGTCGCTGTGCCCCTGTTTATTCGTTTCGGTATGTACAGAGCCGTGATGCGGTATTTCGGAAACGATGCTCTGATTGCAATTGTTAAAGCGGTCAGTCTTTCTTCATTGATTCTTGGCTTCGTAGTTTATTGGTACAGCAATCATCAGAACGTAGTTCCCCGTTCTATTGTTTTTAACTATTGGTGGCTGAGTCTCATCATGGTGGGCGGCTTGCGCCTCGCGATGCGGCAATATTTTCTGGGCGATTGGTTCGCTGCGGCTCAACACGTACCGTTCACCAACCGTGAGGATAGTTTGCCCCGTGTTGCCATTTATGGTGCCGGGGCTGCCGGTAACCAATTGGTCGCTGCATTACGGATGGGGCGCGTTATGCGTCCCGTTGCTTTCATCGACGACGACGATAGTATTTCTAATCGGGTGATTTCCGGGTTGCAGGTTTACAAACCCAAGCATATCCAGCGAATGATTGACGCAACAGGCACCCAAGAAATTCTGTTAGCCATTCCATCATCCAATCGCGCACGGCGAAGAGAAATTCTGACTTTTCTTGAAGACTACCCGTTACATGTTCGTAGTGTTCCAGGGTTCATGGACTTGGCCAGTGGCCGTGTTAAGGTCGACGATATTCAGGAGGTGGATATCGCTGATTTACTGGGGCGCGACCCCGTGCCAGCTCAGGGTGAACTGCTGGAACTTTGCATCAAGGGACAGAGTGTTCTGGTGACAGGCGCAGGCGGGTCCATTGGTTCAGAGCTATGTCGGCAGATACTGACCCTTGGGCCGGTGACGCTTCTGTTGTTCGAGCATAGTGAGTTCAATCTCTACTGTATCTTGTCAGAGCTCGAACAGCGTATTGCGCGTGAATCTCTTCCTGTTCGTATATTGCCGATCCTAGGCTCAGTTCGGGATCAAGAGAAGTTACTTAATGTTATGAAAAGCTGGCACGTCGATACGGTCTATCATGCTGCTGCCTATAAACATGTTCCGATGGTAGAGCATAACATTGCAGAAGGTGTGTTAAATAATGTGATTGGCACCCTGAATACAGCGCAAGCTGCGTTGCAGGCTGGCGTATCTAATTTCGTATTGATTTCCACTGACAAAGCGGTGCGCCCGACCAATGTCATGGGTAGTACAAAGCGATTGGCCGAGTTGACACTACAAGCGCTGAGCCGTGAGTTGGCACCGGTATTGTTTGGGGATAAATCTAACGTGTCCCGAGTAAACAAGACACGATTCACCATGGTCCGGTTTGGCAATGTGCTGGGCTCATCAGGTTCAGTTATCCCTTTATTCCATAAACAAATCAAGTCGGGCGGCCCTTTAACAGTCACTCACCCCAAGATCACCCGCTATTTCATGACCATCCCTGAGGCGGCCCAGTTAGTGATCCAAGCTGGCTCGATGGGGCAGGGAGGAGATGTTTTTGTCCTAGACATGGGGGAACCTGTCAAGATTGTTGAGTTAGCCGAGAAGATGATCCATCTCTCGGGCTTGAGTTTGCGTTCCGAAAAGAATCCTCATGGCGATATTGCTATTGAATATACTGGGCTTCGACCTGGAGAAAAGCTCTATGAAGAGCTTCTGATCGGTGACAATGTAGTCGCTACGCAACACCCGATGATCATGAGCGCCAACGAGGATCATATTGAGTGGGAGGCACTGAAGGCGAAGCTAACTGAGCTGCTTGATGCCGTCGGTAAAGACGATTATGCCCGCGTGCGCCAACTGCTACGTGATACTGTAAATGGTTATACGCCGGACGGGGAGATCGTAGATTGGATCTATCAGCAACGGCGGTTGGAGCTTTAAATTTACAGTCCACGAAGCGTTTTGTTTGAAAATGTAAAGAAACCGCCGGATCCTAGGGTCCGGTTTTTTAATATTTGTAAAATCCGGAACCGGATTTCCTGCCAAGTTTGTTGGCCCTCACCATCTTTCTAAGCAAAGGATGAGCCCTATATTTAGGGTCGCCTGTCTCATTATGAAGTGTCTCCATAATCGAAAGGTTGACGTCGTTGCCAATTAGGTCCGCTAGGGCCAGTGGCCCGATTGGATGATTGGCGCCAAACTTCATCGCTTTATCTATTTCTTCAGCGCTCGCGACACCTTCAGCCAAAATACCTATTGCTTCGTTGATCATTGGAATCAACATTCGGTTGACGATGAAGCCGGGAGCTTCATTGACCAACACAGGTTCTTTGTGCAGAGCCTTGGCGAAGTCGAATGCCCATGAGGCAGTCGTTTTAGACGTAGAGAGGCCCACAATAACTTCCACGAGCTTCATCACAGGGGCGGGATTGAAAAAGTGCAAGCCTATTACGTTTTCCGGGTTTTTTGTCAGGCTTGCCAACTCAGTGATAGACAGGGATGATGTGTTCGATGCAATCACGGAAGAGGCATCTGCATAAGCAGCGATACCGCGAAAAATTTCATGCTTGACAGCCATGTCTTCAGACACAGCTTCAATAATCAAATCAGCATTTTCAGCAGCTTTATAATGGTCAGCTACACAGACTTTCTGTGTAAAAAACGCCGCCTCTTCTGCAGATAGTCTTTTCTTGTTAACCATCCGGTCCCAACTGGATTGCAGCGCTTCAAATGCGGTCTTGCAACCTGCTTCTGAGCGGCCAATCCAGATTATTGAAGAAGTTACGTCGCTCTGTGCAAGGACTTGGACGATCCCTTTTCCCATCGTTCCTGAGCCGATCACGGCAACCATTATTTCTCTCATGCGCTTTTTAGTCCTTTATCGCGTGGCTGGTCGAAGTGGCTTTGCGGGATTGCCAAACACAGTGGTATAGGGGGCAACACTTTTAGTGACGACAGCGCCCATTCCGACAATTGCACCTTCGCCAATAACAATTGGCCGTTCTGGAGTGCCTTGACGAATCATTGCGCCAGTGCCGATATAGGCATGGTCTTCAATGACGACACTACCGTTGCATTGAACATTAGGTGCAAAGGTCACGAAGTCGCCAATAATGCAGTCATGTGCAATGTAAGAGTAGATATTGGCATGGAAAAACTTGCCGACTCTCGCATTTGCAGTAACGGTAGTAAAAGCACAAAAAACGGCTCCTTCACCGATTGTATTATGGCTGATATTCACCGCGTTGGGCGCCGAAATCGAAAAGGGGGCTACGCCTTCTGATATCAGACGTTCGGAGAGGGTTTGTCTAACCCTGCTATTGGCGATGGTAATATTGAAGAATTTCTCACCTGGCATCTTTAAAAAAGACTCAAGATTCACTACGGGGTAGCCATTGATGGTATCGTCTTGAACGTTATCGTCCACGAAAATAATGTTGGGATTATCTTGGGATATTATACCTACTGCTTGGTTGACCAGAGGTATAACCTCGCGTCCGAAGCCTCCTGCTCCTACAACTGCGTAAACTTTCATTTTCGCTCCTTATAATTGATCTGAAAATATTCGTGGGTGAGGTAATTCTACAGATGAAATCTGGCAGTGTCAGGCGTCTATTCGTCGGGCTGACTGAGCTCCGGGGATCGCTCAAAGCCGAACCTTATGTCAATAGACAGCGCCACTGCAGGGTTTTGATTCAGGTGCTCCGATGAGAGATGCCGTTCATGTGTCAATGGTACAGCTTCTTAGCGCTTTGAATTGATCTGACTGTCGCTACTATTGATCTGGCCATTAGATTTGCTTAAGCTTTCATAGCTATTCTCGAACGTTTTTTTTAGTATGAGAACTGATAATTTTTGCAGGGTTTCCTACAACTGTTGCATTGGCAGGAACGGACCTGGTTACCACGGCGCCTGCGCCAACCATGGCATTTTCCCCAATGGTCAGTCCCGGAAGGATGGTGCAATTAGCGCCTAAAGATGCACCATTGCCTACATGAGTTCGATCAAAACGCTCAGGATAGACTTTGCTTCGCGGATAGATATCGTTAGTAAATGTGACATTCGGGCCTATGAATACGTCATCGCCGATAGTGATGCCATCCCACACTTGAACGCCGCATTTTATAGTTACGCGATCTCCGATAGTCACATCATTTTCGATAAAAACGTGGTCGCAGACATTGCAGTCGTTACCAATTTTTGCATCAGGCAATATATGGGTGAATGCCCAGATTCTGGAGCCTTTACCTATGTTCGAAGACTCGCACAATGCGTGGGAATGCACAAAGTAGTTCATGGGTTCTCTCATTTGCTCTCCAGGTGTTCTACTTAAATAGGCAGTCTTGGTTTCGTCAAGAAGACAACCTTCCCTTTATTCGAAACGTTTATGCTTGACGAAACTGTCAGTGTACACGGAGTGGGTACAAACATACTCTGTAACCTACTTGTTTTTGACTCTCCGTCAGCGTCATCTAATTTTGACATGCAGCTTCGGAAAGCTGCTTTTTTCCTACTGATGCCATGGAGCGCCACCTATGCAAAACGTGTATGTATCTTCCCTCATATTCGCCTTTCTCACTAGCCTCTCTGTTGCAACTATCGCAGCGCCGTTCACCAAACCGGAGGCGCCAATCCCAGTTACTGCACAGGTGTTAAGAGCCGAACAGTCCATCACGGTCAACCTGAACGCCGCCGACGCAGAGACTTTGCGGCGCGATATGTTCGGCATCGGCGCCGCGAAAGCCAAGGCGATCGTCGCCTACCGAGAAAGCAACGGTCCGTTCAAGGCAGTGGATGAGTTGTTGGAGGTGAAGGGGATAGGCAAGGCTCTGCTGGAGAAGAACCGCGATAGGCTTGTGATCAACTAAGCTATTAAGGGGAGGCCGGTCATTGACCGGCTTTTTTATTTGCCGGAATCTTAGGTCTTCAAACTGTTCCGCACCACGTCAATGATGCGCAGCGCCAATCCGTAGTCTTGGACGCTCTGGGCCAGGACCAAGGTTCCTTTCCACCAGTTCGTCCTTGGATTTGAAGTGCGCGTAGAAACCGCCATGGGTCAAGTCCAGGGCTTTCATCAACGGCTGCAGACCGGTCGCGCCGATCCCGTCGCGACGAAAGCGTACCGAGGCTTCCTTGATGATGCGTTGGTGGGTCTTGGCTTTGTGGTCGGATGAGTAACGCATAGGTGGGCCTCAATGACAGGCTGGCATTTTAACCGACTTGAATCTTTTTACACGCTGACACGTTGGCATGAAAAGTGATTACCTGCCCACTAAGGATTGTTCAACAATCGTGAAGGTAACCATGACACTCAGTTTGTCTCTAGCCGACCAGATCGCCCTGGAGCTCCGCGCCGACATCATCGGCGGGCGATTGCTGCCAGGCATGCCATTAGTCGAAGTGGAACTGGTCAACGCCTACAACGCATCGCGCAATACGATCCGTGAAGCGTTGCACCGCCTTGGGCAAGAAGGGTTGACCCGTTATGTGCGCAATAAAGGCGTGATGGTCCGGCGGGTCGCGCGCGAGGAAGTGCGGGATTTATTTGTCGTGCGCCGCACCCTGGAGCTGCAGGCCATCGCCCAGAGCGGCCGTCTGACAGAGGATCAATCCAGGCGCATGCAGAACGCCATCGATGCCACCACCCTGGCCCGCGAGCGCGAAGACTGGCGTGCGGTCGCCACCCACAGCCTGGTGTTTCACCAGCACATCGTCGGGTTGATGCGCAGCCCGTTGTTCGATGAGTTTTTTGCCCAGGTCATCGCCCAGCTGCGGCTGGTGTTCTGCGCCGCGCCCGATGAGCGGCGCTTCCAGTCGCCGTGGCTGGAGCGTGATCGTGAGATCTACACGTTATTGGTCCGGCAGGATAAACCGGCGGCGGGGGAGGCGATGAGCCTCTACCTGGATGATTCGGAACGCTTGTCCCTGGCCTTGTTTAACCACCCCTGATCGAGGATCCGCCCCATGTACAAAGACTATCCGGCCGCTTATCAGGTCAGTAAAGGTTCGGCGTTGCAGGTCGACACAGCGTTTTACGAGCGCATCCGTGATCGAAAAGACCAGCGCACGCTCATCGAGCAGTTTGAGGTGCCGATTCGTACGGGCAGGGCGTGGAAGGTGCCCGCCGGGCATGTGTTCCGTGTGACCACGCCGGTCGGCCCGCAGGTGGGTGATTTCAACGTATGGAATGCCAATGACCCCCGTGAGCGCCTGTGGGCGGCTCGCACCCGGCAGTTGCAGGGCGCCCATGTCAGCACCCATGACCGCTTGTGGTCGAACCTGCCATTCCTGCGGCCTTTGGTGACGATCACCGATGACAGCCTGGCCAGCTACGGCATTGATGAGCACGGCGGGCGGCTGCATGATTTGCTTGGCACACGTTGTGATCCCTATGTGAATCGGATGCTGACCGGTGAGGATTTCCATCACCATTGCCACTCCAACCTGACACGCGCGGTGTTGCCTCACGGTCTGACGGAATTCGACGTGCATGACGTGCTGAATATTTTCCAGTGCACCGGTCTAAATCACGACGACATGTACTTCATGAAGGCCTGCCCCGCGCAGAAGGGCGACTACCTGGAGTTCTTTGCCGAGATTGATTTGCTATGCGCGCTGTCGACGTGCCCCGGTGGGGATTTGTCGCTGCCGATGTGGGGGCCGGAGGCGCAGGACCCGCTGACGGTATGCCGTCCGTTGGGGGTTGAGATCTACACGTTGGAGGATGCGTTGCTCAATGGCTGGAGCCAGCCGGAACGTGCTGCCTACAAGGGGCAGCACGGGTTGCATATTGCCAAGGCGGATTGGGAGTAGCCAAGGCTCAGCGGTCCTGCGCATCCTTGGCATCCGCCTGGGCGTTGCGCTCGGCCACGCGCTTGCGTTGTTCGTCGGTGAGTTCCACTTTGTTGGCGCTGTCACGCAGCATCATCAGTCCACCGACGATCGACCCGATCGCAACTACCATAATCAACCACGCATACCACGGCATAAGGCTCTCCTTGAGGCAGATTGCCGCGGGAGAGTTTTCCCACGGTAATAACTGCTTTGAGTGACGGGCTTTCTTACTAGTTCAGTGTAGGCCCGTTCTGCCTCGCAGTAGATCAGAGCCCGGTCAACATCGCATCCGCCGGTGCATCGGCACGGTCTTGCGCAGTCATCTGGAAGTAGGCGAACCCCACCACCATAAAGCCCAGGAAGATAAGCCCGATCAGCGCGTTGAACCAAGCCATGGCCACCAGGCACACCACCGCCAGCACCAGGGCAATGCCCGGCACGATGGGGTAACCCGGCGCGCGGAAGGTGCGTTCCAGCAGCGGTTCGGTCCTGCGCAGTTTGAACAGGCTGAGCATGCTCATGATGTACATCACGATGGCGCCGAATACCGCCATGGTGATCATCGCTGCGGTCAGTGTCATACCGCCGAGGTTGATCAGGCCGTCGCTGTAGATCGCCGCGATGCCGACCACGCCGCCAGCGATGATTGCGCGATGGGGTGTCTGAAAACGCGACAGTTTGGCGAGGAAAGACGGCAGGTAACCGGCTCGGGCCAGGGCGAAGAACTGGCGCGAGTAGCCGAGGATGATGCCGTGGAAACTGGCCACCAGGCCGAACAAGCCAATCCACACCAGCATGTGCAACCAGCCGGAGCTGTCGCCGACCACGGTTTTCATGGCTTGTGGCAGTGGGTCGTTGATGTTGGACAGGGTGCGCCAGTCACCCACGCCGCCGGCAAAGAACATCACGCCCATGGCCAGGATCACCAGGGTCAGGATGCCGCTGATGTAGGCCTTTGGAATGGTGCGCTTCGGATCTTTGGCTTCTTCGGCGGCCATGGCGGCGCCTTCGATGGCAAGGAAGAACCAGATGGCGAAGGGAATTGCGGCAAACATGCCGGCAATCGCCGGTGCGCCGAACGTGTCGGAACCGGCCCAGCCATTGAGGGCAAAGTTACTGAAGCTGAAGGCGGGCGCCACTACGCCCATGAACACCAGCAACTCAGCGACGGCGAGCACGCACACCACCAGTTCGAAGGTGGCGGCGAGCTTGACGCCGAGGATGTTCAGGCCCATGAACACGATGTAGGCACCAACGGCGGCGTGTTTGGGGTCCAGCGCCGGGAACTGCACATTCAGGTAGGCGCCGATGGCCAAGGCGATGGCGGGCGGTGCGAAAACGAATTCGATCAAGGTCGCGAGCCCCGCGATCAAGCCGCCTTTCTCACCAAAGGCGCGACGGCTGTAGGCAAACGGACCACCCGCATGGGGAATCGCGGTGGTCAGTTCGGTGAAGCTGAAAATGAAACAGGTGTACATCGCGGCGACCATCAATGAGGTCACCAGGAAGCCCAGGGTCCCGGCGACGCCCCAGCCATAGCTCCAGCCGAAGTACTCCCCGGATATCACCAGCCCGACGGCGATGCCCCATAAGTGCAGAGTGCCTAAGGTGGGTTTGAGTTGTGTGTTCATCGTGACGCGCTCCCTGAACGGTTTGGAATGATTCAAGGTGTTGCAGCGGACATGCCATGCCTTACAACCGTGTCGTAAAGCGGCGCAACTGTCGTCTGGGGGATGGTTTGGCGTTTGAAATTTTCCGGTGTCGCACCAGATAAGTGCGGGGGGGGCTGGCAGGGCCTCATCGGGGGCAAGCCCCCTCCCACATGTTGACCGGTGTACGCAGGCCAAGTGTGGGAGGGGGCTTGCCCCCGATGAGGCCCTCCAATCCAGCACAAACCTCCCTGTAAACCCCGCATAAACCCACTCTTTACGCCGTCTTTACGCCCCGCCCATCCCCTCGCTCTCGTTCCTTTACGCCACTCCTGCCGACAATTGCCCCACACGCGGCACTCGCCGCTAAACGGAGAGACTTCCATGAGCGTTCTGGACGGGGTGTCACTGCTATTGGCCGTGGCGCTGTTCATTTATCTGCTGGTTGCGCTGTTACGCGCGGATCGGAACTAGGAGCTGGCCATGCACAGTTATGACTATTGGCTGATCATTGCCTTCTTTGCCGTGGTGCTGGTGCCGGCCCCGTTCCTGGGGCGGTTCTATTACAAAGTAATGGAAGGGCAGCGCACCTGGCTTACGCCGGTGTTCGGTCCCGTTGAGCGCGCCTGTTATCGCCTGTCGGGCGTGGACGAGCATCAGGAGCAAAGCTGGCAGAAGTACATGCTCGCCTTGCTTGCCTTCAACCTCGCGGGCTTTTTGCTGCTGTTCGCGATCCTGTTGTTCCAGGACTACCTCCCACTGAACCCGCAGAAATTGCCGGGGCAGGAATGGACCCTGGCCTTCAACACCGCGGTCAGTTTCATGACCAACACCAACTGGCAGTCCTACAGTGGCGAGGCGTCCCTGAGCTACCTCAGCCAGATGGCCGGCCTGACCGTGCAGAACTTTGTCAGCGCGGCGACGGGTCTGGCAGTGCTGGTCGCGCTTTGCCGTGGGATCGGTCGCAAATCCACCAAGACCCTGGGCAACTTCTGGGTCGACATGACCCGCGCCACCCTCTACGGCCTGCTGCCGTTATGCCTGGTGCTGGCGTTGTTCCTGGTGTGGCAGGGCGTACCGCAGACCTTCGCCCATTACGTGGATGCCGTGACCCTGCAGGGTGTGGATCAAGTGATCCCCCTGGGCCCGGCCGCCAGTCAGATTGCGATCAAGCAGTTGGGCACCAACGGCGGTGGCTTCTTCGGTGTCAACTCGGCGCATCCGTTTGAAGACCCTACCGCTTGGGCAAACTTGTTCGAAGTGGCGTCAATCATCCTGATCCCCGTGGCGCTGGTGTTCACCTTCGGCCATTACGTGAAAGACCTGCGTCAGAGCCGCGCGATCCTCGGCTGCATGCTTGCGTTGTTCATCATCGGCGGCGCGACCTCGCTGTGGGCCGAATACCAGCCCAACCCGACCCTGAACAATCCGGCCGTGGAGCAGACTGCGCCACTGGAAGGCAAGGAGGCACGCTTCGGCACCGCCGGTACGGTGCTGTGGTCGGTGACGACGACAGCGGCATCCAATGGCTCGGTCAACGGCATGCAGGACAGCCTCAATCCACTCAGCGGCATGGTCGCGCTGGTCAACATGATGGTCGGCGAAGTGATCTTCGGCGGCGTCGGCGCCGGCATGTACGGCATGTTGCTCAACGTGTTGATCGCGGTGTTTCTCGCCGGCCTGATGATCGGCCGCACCCCGGAATACCTGGGCAAGAAGCTGCAGGCCAAGGAAGTGCAATTGCTGGTGGTGACCCTGCTGGTGATGCCGGTGGGCGTGCTCGTGCTCGGCGCCATTGCCGCCAGCCTGCCTGGCCCGGCCAGTGCCATCAGCAACCCTGGCCCCCACGGCTTCAGCCAGTTGCTCTACGCCTACACCTCGGCGAGTGCCAACAACGGCTCGGCGTTCGGTGGCTTCAGCGCCAACACGCCGTTCCATAACCTGATGCTGGGCCTGGGCATGTTGATCGGCCGCTTCGGCTACATCCTCCCGGTCCTGGCCCTGGCCGGCAGCCTGGCGATGAAGAAGACCGCACCGATCGGCCAGAACAGCTTCCCGACCCATGGCCCGCTGTTCGTGACCCTGTTGACCGTGACCATTCTGCTGGTGGGCGGCCTGACTTTCCTGCCAACGCTGGCGCTGGGTCCCATTGCTGAACACTTGAGCATGGGCTTCTAAGAGGCGATATGAACATGAATATGCCTGCAAAAAATGCGGCCCCGGTCAAAACCCAGGAGCCTGCCAAAACCGCCATCTCGGCTCTGTGGCGCCCGGCGCTGGTCCAGGCGTTCGTCAAGCTGGACCCGCGCCAACTGCAACGCTCGCCGGTGATGCTGGTGGTCGAACTGACCGCTATCCTCACCACTGTGCTGTGCTTCGTGCCCGACACCACCGTGCCCACGTTTGTCGCCGTACAAATCGCCGTGTGGCTGTGGTTCACCGTGCTGTTCGCCAACTTCGCCGAAGCCCTGGCCGAAGGGCGTGGCAAGGCCCGCGCCGACAGCCTCAAGGCCGGCAGCGAAGGCCTCAGCGCACGCCGCAAGGAGGCCGATGGCAGCTTCAAGGTCGTGCCGGCCACCAGCCTGCGCAAAGGCGATGTGGTGCGCGTTGCCGCCGGGGAAATGATCCCCGGTGACGGCGAGGTCATCGAAGGCATTGCGGCTGTCAACGAAGCGGCCATTACCGGTGAATCGGCACCGGTGATCCGTGAGTCCGGTGGTGACCGTTCAGCCGTCACCGGCAATACCCGCCTGGTGTCTGACTGGCTGCTGATTCGTATCACCGCCAACCCCGGTGAGTCGACCCTGGACCGCATGATCGCCCTGGTGGAAGGCGCCAAGCGCCAGAAAACCCCCAACGAAGTCGCGTTGGATATCCTGCTGATCGGCCTGACCCTGATCTTCCTGTTGGTGGTGGTAACCCTGCAGCCGTTCGCCCATTTCGCCAGCGGCAGCTTGCCGTTGGTGTTCCTGGTCGCACTGCTGGTGACGCTGATTCCTACAACTATTGGCGGCTTGCTGTCGGCGATCGGCATCGCCGGCATGGACCGCCTGGTGCGCCTCAACGTGATCGCCAAGTCCGGGCGTGCCGTGGAAGCAGCGGGCGACGTGCATGTGTTGCTGCTGGACAAGACCGGCACCATCACCTTCGGTAACCGTCGCTGTGCGGCGGTGGTCGCGGCGCCTGGCGTCAGTGGCAAGGAAGTGGCCGAAGGCGCATTGTTTGCCTCCCTGGCCGATGACACGGCGGAAGGTAAATCCATCGTTGAATACCTGCGCGCCTTGCACCCTCAAGCCGAGCCGACCGCAGACGAACTGACGGCCGTGCCGTTCAGTGCTGAAACCCGCTTGTCCGGTGTCGACTACCAGGGCCGTGTGTTCCGCAAAGGCGCGGTGGATTCGCTGCTGGCCTTCATCGGTCAACAACGTCGCGATTTGCAGCCTGCGCTGTCGCGGGAAATCGACAAGATCGCCCAGAGCGGCGGCACCCCGTTGCTGGTGTGTGCCGACGGCAAGTTGCTCGGCGCGATCCACCTGAAGGACGTGGTCAAGCCGGGCATCCGTGAGCGTTTCGCCGAGCTGCGCAAACTGGGAATCCGTACCGTGATGGTCACCGGCGACAACCCGTTGACCGCCGCCGCGATTGCCGCTGAAGCGGGCGTGGACGACGTACTGGCCGAAGCCACCCCGGAGAAAAAACTCGCCCGCATCCGTCATGAGCAAAATGATGGTCGCCTGGTGGCGATGTGCGGCGACGGCGCCAACGACGCCCCGGCGCTGGCCCAGGCGGACGTCGGCATGGCGATGAACGATGGCACCCAGGCTGCGCGCGAGGCCGCCAACATGGTCGACCTCGACAGCGACCCGACCAAGCTGTTGGACGTGGTGCAGATCGGCAAGGAATTGCTGGTGACCCGTGGCGCATTGACCACCTTTTCCATCGCCAACGACGTGGCCAAGTACTTCGCGATCCTGCCGGCGCTGTTCGCCTCGATCTATCCGCAACTGGGCGTGCTCAACGTGATGCACTTGCAGAGCCCGCAGAGCGCGATCCTTTCGGCCATCGTGTTCAACGCGCTGATCATCGTGGTGCTGATCCCCCTGGCGCTGCGCGGTGTGCGCGTACAGGCAGCGAGCGCGGCGGCATTGCTGCGGCGCAACCTGCTGATCTATGGGCTGGGCGGGATTCTGGTGCCGTTCGTGGGCATCAAGGCGATCGACATGCTGCTGACTGCGTTGCACCTGGTTTGACCCGATTCCTGTGGGCGCCCGACGGGTGCCCACAGGTTGCAATGACCGACTTGAGGAATCCGAAATGTCCAACATGATCCGCCCGGCCCTGAGCCTGCTGGTGCTCATGACCCTGATCACCGGCGTCGCTTACCCACTGGTGGTGACTGGTGTCGCCCAAGTGGCTTTCCCGAACCAGGCCAATGGCAGCCTGGTGCGCGACGACAGCGGCAAGGTGCGTGGCTCCAGCCTGATTGCCCAGGACTTTACCGGTGCCAGCTGGTTCCATCCGCGCCCATCGGCCGGCGCGTTTGCGACGGTCTCCAGCAGCGCCAGTAACCTCGGCCCCAGCAACCCGGCGCTGGCGACGCGTATCTTCGATGACGCGAGTAAACAGCTGGTGCCGAGCCAAGGGCCGGTGCCTCTGGCATCGCTGACTACCTCTGGCAGCGGTCTTGATCCACACTTGCCACCCCAGGCGATTGCCTATCAACTGGCAAGGGTGGCGGCGGCGCGGAATGTGCCGGTGTCGACTTTGCAGCGTTTGCTCGATGAACACATCGAAAGCCCGCTGGTAGGCCCGCCGGTGGTGAATGTGCTGGCGCTGAATATGGCCCTGGAAAAGTTGTAGGCAGTGGCGCCGCCATCGCAGGCAAGCCGGCTTCCACAGGGGAATGCATTCCAAATGTGGGAGTGGGCTTGCCCGCGATGACGTCCTGCGGCGCAACCCATAAACATCTGAAGGAACCCCGAGCATGAGCGACTCCGGCCGCGCCGATGCCCTGTTAGCCGATCTGCCCCGGGACGGCCGTGGCCGGCTCAAAGTCTTCCTTGGCGCCGCGCCGGGTGTGGGCAAGACCTACGCCATGCTCCAGGCCGCGCACACGCAACTGCGACAGGGCGTGAAGCTGATCGCCGGTGTGGTCGAAACCCACGGCCGTGCCGAGACCGAAGCCTTGCTCAGCGGCCTGCCGCAGCAACCGTTGCTGCGCAGCGAATACCGTGGCGTGATGCTCGAAGAAATGGACCTCGACGGCCTGCTCGCCGCCAAGCCCAAGCTGGTGCTGGTCGACGAATTGGCCCACAGCAACGCCCCCGGCAGCCGTCACGAAAAGCGCTGGCAAGACATCCAGGAACTGCTCGCTGCCGGCATCAACGTGTTTACCACGGTCAACGTCCAGCACCTGGAAAGCCTCAACGACCAGGTACGCGGCATCACCGGCGTGCAAGTGCGTGAAACCCTGCCGGACTGGGTGCTGCAAGAGGCCGACGAACTGCTGCTGATCGACCTGCCGTCCCGCGAGCTGCTGGAGCGCCTGCGCGACGGCAAGGTCTATGTGCCTGAGCAGGCGCGGGCGGCCATCGATGCGTTCTTCAGCCAGACCAACCTGATGGCCTTGCGCGAGTTGGCCATGCAAACCGCCGCCGCCCACGTCGATGACGATTTGGCCCAAGGCTATCGCCAGCTCGGCCAAGCCGCGCCGGCGGTGCGTGGGCGCTTGCTGGTCGGCGTGGATGGCGATGCCCAGGCCGAGCGCCTGGTGCGCCATGCCAGTCGGGTTGCCCAGCGCCGCCATTTGCCGTGGAGCCTGGTGCATATCGATAACGGTCGTGCGCGGGATGAGCAGTCGCGGCTGCGCCTGCAAAATGCCCAGCAGTTGGCCGAGCGATTGGGCGGCGAGGTGGTGTTGCTGCGCGCAGGGGAGGTGGCCAAGACGCTGATCCAGCACGCCGCCGAACGCCGTGCCAGCCTGCTGCTGGTGGGGCAGTCGCGGATGCGTTGGCGCCGTCGCTTGTTCGGCGGCGGCCTGGCGGCGCGTTTGTTGCGTAATGCGCGAGGTTTGGAAATCAACGTCCTCGACAGCGATGATATTCCGGCGCCGCCGCGCTTGCCGGATGTACGCGGGCTAGTGTGGTTCGACTACGCACTGGCGGTTTTGGCCACGGTGGTCGCGGCGGCGGTGGCCTGGGCGGTGTCCAGCGCCTTGCCGCTGCCGAACATCTCTCTGGTGTTCCTGGCGGCGGTATTGCTGGTGGCAGTGCGTAGCAGCCTGGGGCCGTCGCTGGTGTGTGCGGCGTTGTCGTTCCTGACCTATGATTTCCTGTTTATCCCGCCGAATTTTTCCTTCGCCATCCAGCGTGAAGAAGACGTACTGACCCTGTTGTTCTTCCTGTTGATGGCGGCGCTGACCGGCAACCTGGCTGCGCGCCAGCGCCGCCAGTTGCAGGCGTTGCGCGACACCCAGGAAGAAACCAGCGAGCTGCTCGACCTGTCGCGCAAACTCACGGCCGCCACCGATCGCCAGGCGGTGATCAGTGCTGCCGCACATCACCTGGAAGGCTGGAGCGACCTGGACCTGTGCCTGGTCAATCGTGATGGCCAAGGCGGTTGGACAATCGAGACCGGCGGCCCGCTGACGCTTACCGAAGCCGAGCGTGCCGCCGCCGATTGGGCTTGGCAACATGACCAACCAGCGGGCATGGGCACCGGGACCCTGCCGTTCGGGCGTTGGTGGTGGTGGCCGTTGTCGGGCGAAGAAGGCCCGCTGGGTTTGCTGGGGGTCAGCCCCAAACCGGGCCTGGAATTGAGTGGCCAACGCCGTCGCCTGCTCACCGCCTTGAGCCAGCCATTGGCCCAGGCGCTGGCGCGGGCGCAACTGGCCCAGGAGTTGGAGTCTGCAAGGTTGCACGGCGAAACCGAGCAACTGCGCAGCGCCTTGCTGGCGTCGGTGTCCCATGATTTGCGCACGCCGCTGACCTCCATGCGTGGCAGCATCGACAGCTTGCTGGCACTCGGTGAAGCGATCCCGCTGGAGGATCGTCGCGAATTGCTTGAAGGCACTCGCGATGAGGCTGAGCGTCTTGACCGTTACATTCAGAACCTGCTGGACATGACCCGCCTCGGCCACGGTGCGTTGAAGCTGGCGCGGGATTGGGTGTCGCCGGGTGATATCGTCGGCAGCGCCCTCGGCCGTCTGCGTGCAGTGCTGGCGCCGTTGCAGGTGAGTACCGACGTACCGCCCGAGTTGCCATTGTTGTATGTGCATGCCGCGTTGATCGAGCAGGCGTTGGTGAATGTGCTGGAAAACGCCGCGCGTTTTTCGCCGCCGCAAGGGCGTTTGCAACTGAGCGCCGGCGTTGCCGATAACCAGCTGTTCTTCGCCGTGGCCGACGAAGGCCCCGGCATTCCCGAGGATGAGCGCGCAAAGATCTTCGATATGTTCTACACCGCAGCGCGCGGTGATCGAGGCGGGCAGGGCACGGGCCTGGGCCTCGCAATCTGCCAGGGCATGGTCGGCGCCCACGGTGGGCATATCAGCGTGGCCGACGGCATTGACGGGCGTGGCACCTGCATCACCTTGTTCCTGCCTTTACCGACACAGCCTGGCCTGGAGCGCGAGGCATGAGCTACCCTGTTTTCTTCACGGATTTTGATTGGAAGCCATGAGCCAGACCGCGACGATTTTGGTCATTGATGACGAACCGCAGATCCGCAAATTCCTGCGCATCAGCCTGGCCTCCCAGGGCTACAAAGTGATCGAAGCCGGTACCGGCAACGAAGGCCTGGCCCAGGCAGCGTTGAACAAGCCGGACCTCCTGGTCCTCGATCTTGGCCTGCCCGACATGGACGGCCAGCAGGTGCTGCGTGAATTTCGCGAGTGGTCGACGGTGCCGGTGCTGGTGCTGTCGGTGCGGGCCAGCGAGGGGCAAAAGGTCGAGGCCCTGGATGGCGGTGCGAATGACTATGTGACCAAACCCTTTGGCATCCAGGAGTTTCTCGCCCGGGTGCGTGCATTGCTACGCCAGGCGCCAGCGGGGGAAGCCCAGGAAGCAGCCTTGCGTTTTGGCCCGCTGACGGTGGACCTGGCCTATCGCCGGGTGCTGCTGGACGGCGCTGAAGTAGCGCTGACGCGCAAGGAGTACGCGGTGCTGGCGCAACTGGCACGGCACCCTGGGCGGGTGATTACCCAGCAGCAATTGCTCAAGGATATCTGGGGGCCGACCCATACCGAGGACAGCCACTACCTGCGCATCGTCGTGGGACACCTGCGCCAGAAGCTGGCGGATGACCCGACCCAGCCACGGTTTATCGTGACCGAGGCAGGGGTGGGGTATCGGTTGTTGGGCGGATAGATCTCAGGTGCTTCTCTGTGGCAAGCGGGCTTGTTGTGGCGAGCGGGCTTGTCCGGCGTTGGGCTGCGAAGCAGCCCCAAAGCCAGCCCCTCAGGAGTGCCTGACGCTCCGGCTGCTTATTGATGAGGGCCGCTGCGCAGCCCAACGCCGGACAAGCCCGCTCGCCACAACGGCGTTAGTGACGCGCCTGTTTCAGCGTTGCTCACTTTCATAGCGATCCAACGTATCACTGGCAATTTCCCGCCCCAGGGCGATTAATTCCGGCGCTTTGTAGAACTCGAAAAACCGGCACACCCGCTTCGGCACGTTGATCAGCACGTCGGGCGGGTAGCCGGCGATCTTGTACTGCGCCAGCGACGTCTGCATCACCTCGAAGCTCTGGTTGATCAGGTCCAGCAGCGAAGCCGGGCCGACGTTATCAATGATGAACGACCCGGTTGCCGACTTCGGTGCGCCGGGCTTTTCCGGTGCCGCGGCGGGTTGTTGGGATTCCGGCTCGGCAGATTCCAGCCACGGGTTGATCTCCGCCGCCTGCGCTTCCAACGCCTCCTGCTCGAGTTTCATCAGTTGTTCGGCCTGCTTGCGGCGAAAGGGCAGGTGCGAACCGAGTGATCTCGCCAGGTTGTTGAAGCGGCTCTTGAACGCGGGCGGGCGTTGGATCACCGGCAACTGGTAGTGCTTCTGATTGGTGGCGTTGAGGTTGACCGCGATGATCAAGTCACAGTGGCTCGACACCACCGGCACGATGGGCAGCGGGTTGAGCAGGCCGCCGTCCACGAGCATGCGGTTGCCTTGCATCACCGGGGTGAACAGGCTGGGAATCGCCGCCGAGGCGCGCATGGCCTGGTGCAGGCAGCCTTCCTGAAACCAGATTTCCTGCTGGTTGGTAAGGTCGGTGGCGACTGCGGTGTAGGGGATGCGCAGTTCTTCGATATTGATCTCGCCGACGATCTTGCGGATCTGCCCGAAGACTTTCTCGCCACGAATGGCGCCCAGGCGGAAGCTCACATCGACCAGGCGCAACACGTCGAGGTAGTCGAGGCTTTCAATCCAGTTTCGATACTCATCCAGCTTGCCAGCGGCGTAAATGCCGCCCACTACCGCTCCCATTGAACAGCCGGCGATACAGGCGATGTCGTAGCCGCGCCGCTCGATTTCCTCGATCACCCCGATATGGGCGTAGCCCCGGGCTCCACCGGAACCCAGCACCAAGGCAACACGTTTCTTCATGGTCCATGTCCTCCCCAAGGCAGGTGCCCACAATGCACCCATGGGAGGCCGGCTTCAATATTCGTGGTGGCCTGCAATATTTTTCCAGGATAGCGCTGCTGCTCGGGTATGCTCTGGTCAATAGGTACTATCGATTTCAGGCTAAGGACAGGCACTTTTCCCTGTAGGCAACGTCTACAACGTACGACTGTTTTTTCTTTTTGAGGTGTCATTGATGAAAGCCTGGATGTGTGTGCCTGTGATCGTGTTGGCCCTGGCTGGTTGCGCCGGGAAAACCGCCTACCGCGACAGTTGCGGCAGCCAGTTGGACGCCGCCTGGAAAGAACTTGACCTGGCCAAGGCTGAAGGCTTTGCCGGCACCGTGAGCTACTCTAAGGCACTGTCTTTGTTGACAGGCGCCAAGACCCAGCAGCAATTTGAAGCGTTTGAAGGCTGCTCCAACAAGGCCGAGAAAGCGCGGTTCTATATTCGTGAGTCTCGCGCCGGGCGTTGACCTGTAGCAGCGAGTAGGATTTCTCATCAGGTAGTGGGTGCAGGATGTCAGCTTTGGTCGATCAGTTAGTCGCTCAGGTCATTGGCCTGGAAGTAGGGTTACTGAGCTGCCAGGCTCGCCTTGCCGCCGTCACCGACGATGAAGCCCTGCATGACCTGCGCACCACTGTGCGTCGTCTGCGCAGCCTGTTGCGCCCCTTGCGCGGCTTGCCAGGGGTGGAGCAGCTTGAATTGGCGGCCAGCACCGTCGGCCAATTGACTACGCCGCTACGCGACCGCGAGGTGCTGGCGGCGTATTTGCACCTGCACGGCCATCATGAGGCCGCAAACCGACGACTGCGCCTGCAACCCCAGGCCTATCGTCAGGTGGCGCAAAGCCCGGAACTTGCGCACTTGCTGCTGATCCTCGACGCTTTTCCGCGTTTCATCCGTGCTTCTGAGCACCAGAAGTTGCTCAAAGGCCTGCGCCCACGCATCGAAAAGCGTCTGGCCAAGCAATGGCAGGCACTCGATAAGGCCTTGAAGGATCCGGGCCATGATCGCCATCGCCTCCGCTTGCTGATCAAGCGCGTGCGCTACGCCGCCGAGGCCTATCCCGAGTTGGACAAATTGCCCGCCAACGCCATGTCGCACCTGAAAAAAGCCCAGGGCGCCCTGGGGGATTGGCATGACTGCTGGCAGTGGTTGGCCCAGGCTGAACACCAGGCTGATCTGCAACCTTGTGTTGCCGTATGGCATCGCACCATGGCCAAGGCGGAAGGGCAGGCGGATCGAGTGCTGGATAAACTCAGCGCTGATTGTTTCTAAGCCGGTCCGGCTTTTGGCCGGAATAGGCGCTGTACCTGATTGGCCTGATGGTTAAGATCCCTCATCTGTTCCCTTTGATGTGAGACCGCCATGCGCTTTAGTGATTTGCTCGACGCCGCCCGCAGCAACCCGCTGGATGTCACCATCCCCGCCGAATGGGCCCAGGGCCGTGCGACCTTTGGTGGCCTGGTCGCCGCATTGCAATACGAAGCCCTGCGTGCCCAAGTGCCCGCGGATCGTCCTTTACGGTCGCTGGCAATCACCTTTGTTGGCCCGGTAGCGCCGGACGTCCCCGCCAGTTATCAAGTCGAAGTGCTGCGCGAAGGCAAAGCCGTCAGCCAATTGCTTGGCCGTGTGGTGCAGAACGGTGAAGTGGCGACACTGGTACAGGCCAGTTTCGGTGGGGCCCGTGAGTCGCAAATCGCGGTCGAAAGCGAAGCGCCGCCGGTGTTCAAGCACTGGGATGAGTGCCAGGAACTGCCTTATATCAAGGGCGTCACCCCGGAATTCATGCGCCACCTGGCGATGCGCTGGAGCGTCGGCGGCTTACCCTTTACCGGTAATAAATCCCGCGACATGGGCGGTTGGGTACGGTTGCGCGGCGATGTGAAGGAAGAGCCGCTGACGGAGGCGCATATCCTTGCCCTGGTCGACGCCTGGCCCCCTGCGTTGCTGCCGCACCTGAAAAAGCCGGCACCGGGCAGCACCCTGACCTGGACCATCGAATTCATCCAGCCGCTACAAAACCTCACGACCCTCGACTGGTGCCAGTATTACGTCAATATCGAGCACGCCCGCGACGGCTACGGCCATGCCGCCGCCGCCCTGTGGAGCCCGACCGGCGAACTCATCGCCATCAGCCGCCAGACCGTGGTGGTCTTCGCCTGATCTCAATGCCTGTGGCGCTGCCGCCAGGCGCGCCACCAGCCACCGCTCAACACAAAGCGCGGAAAGGTCACGAACTGCTCGACCACTAGGCGTTGGACCGCATCTTTACGATCACTGAACGGTTCACTGGCCTGGGCTTCCAGGCTATGACCATGACGCTGTAACGCCAGGCCAGCCAGGATACCGACCACACCGACGGCAAAACTGGCCAGGCTCAGGCTGAACACCCCGGATACAATCAACAGAAACCCAATGATGAACAGCGGCACGGCAATCAGGTGCAACGCCAGATTGGTCGGGTGCTGATGGTTCTGCGGGTAGTGACGCCATTGCCAGGCGGGGAGATTGGGGTGACGTTTGCCCATGATGATGAATCCTCTGTCCGTTGAAATAACTTGAACAGAGTTTAGGTGGGGGCGGGCGGGGCGGCGAATTGGGGCTGGCTATGGGGGTCATAGAGGGTAGTTTTCGGCATGTCCCCCCTTATGTCCAAATAACGCAGTCATGGTCGTCCATGTGTATCAGAAACGTGAGGTTGTTATCGGTTATCTGGAATGGATAACCGGTCGTCTCACCCAGAACCGCTGTAATATCTTTTGCATCATGGATTTTCTAAGCCCTGTATGCCGAATCGAACCCCACTAAAACCAGATTTCTTGACTAATCCTGTTCTGTATTTCCTGCCAGAAGTTAGAGCCGTATTCTGTGCTTTTTCGTTCAATTCGATTGGTTCGGGTACATCGCTTTCTGACTTGAAAAGACTCCACGCCAGATTGTTAATCGAAGTCGTGAGTTCTGCCGATTCAATTTTCTGGCGCGTATATTTAAAGTTTCGAATGAGTTGTCTATATTTTTTCGAGATGATGGATTAGGTGGCGCCGCCTAGCCGCATTTATGGGGAGGTATATACTGGTTTTGGTTATTTGAAGTAATAGTCGTCCGGATCGTTGATGTAAACGGTTGGTCCGCTGAGTGAAATAAATTTTGCGTTGAACTCTATGTGTGCATTATCGCTGGTGGCTTCAAAAGTAAAGTGGTCCATTTTCTTATTGATTTTTACGGTAAATACCTCGTGTGCGGGGATGTTAAAGACTTTCAGATTTTTAATGTCGTTGCAGGTTATTCCAAGTCTGCACATGTTATACCCTTTGTTTTTCCATTTTTCTGGTAGTTTGTCTGGAAATTCGGAGATGTCGAATCCTATTCCAATACAAGGCTGATCATTTTCTACCCTTAATGAGGAAATGGCTATTTTTCCAATCTCAACAGGAAGGCTGAAGACTTTGCTAAGAAATATACTCCCCTCTAACTCGTTCCAGTATTTCATTTTTTATTTCCTGAATGGATAGTGTTTTTTTGCGCCTTCAAGATAACCTTTTCGAGGTTTTTCGATTGGTCTCAAATTAAAGTGCGATGAATGGTCTCCAATTCCATCTACGCTACCGTATTTATGGCCTGCTGAGTGGTCTTGGATAAGGATTTTCGAGCCGTTTGCTCTTGTGAATTGATAGACTTTTGTGTTTATGGGTTTGCCGTTTTCATCCAGAACTGTTTTCCTATTCTTGTCTGTCATTTTTTCAGTCGTGTATTGTTTGGCCTTTCCTATGTCTGGGTCTACTACCATATCTGGGGCCTGAACCATCGGTATCCCAGCATCTCTTTTCGCTTGTCTGAAAGCGCCTCTGCGAGAAACATCAGGTGTTTCCGGTTCATTCTGTGTTTTACAGGCTGGCTGTTGTATCCCTTTCGGCGGACAATTGGCGCTCAGCCCTGTCGCATCCACCCATCCCGTGGGATTAGGCACGTACTGGTACGCATTGATCCCACCCGCCAGCTTCACTGGATCCGGCGTCAGGTAACGACCAACATCCGGATTGTAGTAGCGATGGCGGTTGTAGTGCAGTCCGCTTTCCTGATCGAAATACTGACCCTGGAAGCGCAACGGGTTGTCGACTTTTCCGATGTCGAGTCGGGTGATTTCCCCGTAGGCACGGTAATGCGCCGACCAGACGATTTCGCCATCCGGGGCGGTGAGTTCTTGCGGGGTGCCCAAGTGGTCGAGCTGGTAGTGGTAGGCCTTGGTTTCCTTGGGGCCGAAGCCTTCCAGCAAGGCTAGCGGACGGAAGCTGTCCGGCTCGTACAGGTAGCTGCGATGCCGATCCGCATGGTGTTCGGCAATCAGCTTGTCGCCTTGCCAGAAGAACTCGGTGGTGATGCCGTCGACGGTTTTGCTGATACGCCGCCCAAACGGGTCGTAGCAGTAACTGGCGGTCTGGCCGTTGGGCGTTTTAATACCGATCAGGCGGTGCTGGCAGTCGTAGCGGTACTCGGTGACGAGTTGATGGCCCTTACCGCGTCGTTCGCGGATGAGGTTGCCGAAGGCGTCGTAGTCGTAATGGTGGTCGCCCTGGATCATCAGGCGGTTGCCAGCGACGATGTCGGGGCCGGGGCGGTTTTGCATGAGCAGGTTGCCGGCGGGGTCGTGGCCGAAGCGTTCCTGCTCGCCTTGGGTGTGGTCGGCGCGGGTGAGGCGGTTGAGTGGGTCGTAGTGGTAGCGGTGTTCACCTTTGCGGGTGTCGAGCAGTCGGGTGAGGTTGCCGGTTTTGTCGTAGTCGTAGTGGCGGCGGTATAGCGGGCCTTCGGCATCAACGATGCTTTGGTTGAACAGGCGGCCCTGGTGGTCGTGTTGGTAGTGGCTGAGCAATTGGCCTTGTTGGCGTTGCTGTTCGCGGCCGGCCTTGAACAGGTGTGAGGTGAGAACGGCGCCATTCAGTTCGACGGTGGCGAGGTGGCCGCCTTTGTCGTGAGTGAAGGTGAGGCGGTTGTTGTCCGGCAGGCGCAGGTTTTGCAGGTGGCCGCAGGCGTCGTAGCCGTAGCGCAGGGTGCCCCAGCCTTGGTGTTCGGCAGTGAGGCGGTTTTGGCTGTCGTACTCGTAGGCCAGTGACCAGTGGCCGTCTTCGACGCCTAAGAGATTGCCCTGGCGGTCGTAGGTGTAATCGACGGTATTGCCATCGGGCAGGATTTTTCTGATCAGGCGTCCGGCATGATCGCGCTGGTAACGGGTAACCAGCTGACTGCCGTCATCGCCGTGTTCGGTCTTTTCCTGAAGGTTGCCGTTGAGGTCGTATACGTACGCCGTGCGCTGACCGTCAAAGCCAATTTCCTGTTGGATCAGGCCGCTGTTGTGGTACTGGAGCTGGTAGGTCTCGCCCACCTCGTTTTCGATCTCGGTCAGCAGTAACCGCGCGTTGTCGTAGCGGTACTTGACCTGTGTGCCATCGGCATTGATGCGGCGGCTGATCAGGTGCAGGCCGTCGGTGTATTCGTAGCGGGTGACGTGCCCCTGTTCATCGCGTTCGGCGATGATTTTTCCGTAAGCGTTGTAGGTATATTTACGCGTGTCGCCGCTCGGCAAGACGACCTGGACTAACCGCCCAACGTCGTCCCACTGGTACTGGGTCAGCGCGCCATGCTCATCCTCCCGCGCAATCTGTCGCCCAAGGTCGTCATAGCGATAACGCTTGATCCCACCATTGGGCAACTGCTCCTCAAGCAACTGCCCACGCTCGTTCCACACCAGCCGCTGACAGCTGTGGTCCGGGTACCAAACCCCAATCAGCTGTCCGTATTTGTTGTAGGTGTAATCGGTAACGTGACCGTCTGGATCGGTCTTGCGCGTTACATCGCCTTGGTCGTTGCGCTCATACTTCCAAACCGCCTGACCCCGCCTTACAACGCGTACGAAGCCGTTATCATGCTCGTAGGTCGTCGGCTCATCGTCCCCCGGAAACACCGCCACCAAGCGCCCGGCTTCGTCGTACTGATACGCCGTGATCGCCCCGAGCGGGTCCTGCTCAACCGTCAGCCGGCCTCTGTCATCGTAGGATTTAAAGTGCTCGGCCCCATCCGGATTCACTCGCTGCACCAGCCGCGCCCGCTGGTCATGCACGTAGACTTCCTGGCTGCCATCGGCGTTAAACACCGTGACCTGGCCGTTGTCATCCCAGGCATAACGCGTGTCCATCTGCGAGAAACTGGCCCAATGCCGGACACACCGCGCCGCCTTGCCAGACCGTTCCCACTCCCAGAAGAAACTCGCCCCACCGGCCAAGCCGCGCTCAAGAATGACGTGCTGTTCGTCGTAGCGATAAACCTCGCTTTCACCGACGGCATTGGTCGCTGAAACCAGTCGTCCCAGGTCGTCATAGGCGTAGGAAACAACCGTCTGCTCCGTCACCCACACAAACGGACCGTCATCCACAACGCGATGAATCTGGTAATCCACCGCCACGATCCGGCCCGACACATAGCGCAACCACAACGAGCGCCCGACGCCGTTATCCACCCGCTCAACACGGCCCAGAAAGTCTCGGGTAATGCGCAGCCGGTTGTCATACGCGTCGCTGATCGCTGTCAGCACACCGTCGCGGAAGTGGTAGAAACGTGATGCCTGGGCCAGCACCAGTTCATCAGGCGACGAACCCAGATAGATTGCGGCTTCGGCCAGGCTGTTGGTGATTGCGGGGCGAGAAGTAGACGGCAAGGGCAGGGTGGTGGAGCGGTTTTCATGATCGGTCCAAAGCACCGAATCCCCGGAAACACTCAGCCGATGCGCCAGCGCGTGACTCCAGCCAAACCCCAGCCCGACATCCACTTCTACGGCACTGGTGCGATACAACCGCGTCCACTCAAACGGCAAGATCCCGTCCAGCGTCCCATCGGTGAGGGTCAGGAGTTCCTCGCCGGTGACCATCGACACCGGGCAGCCGTTGGTGGCGGTCTTGTCCGAAGATGCCGCCGCATCCCCATTCGGGTTGCGAGCAGAAACCGGCACATCATCCACGGTCTCCTGCCGCACCAACGCCGTTCGCTGGGACTTGTTGCGCACCACCGGCACCGCGTTGGAAACCACCTGATCCCCGGCCTTCAACGGTGCATCCGGAATCACCCGGATCGGCGTCGCGGAGCTACCCAGCAGCAACGGCCTGGCCGCCTCGACATGGCCCTCTAGACGAGGTCCAACCATCTGGTCCGCCAGCATTTGCAGCCATTTACGCACGCGCTCGGACTTGATGTGCCCCAGCACCTGCATACCCAAACGAAGCTGAACCCCCATGCCTCGCGTGGCCCAGATCAGAAACAGATTGATCAGCACCTCGCCGGTCATCTCGCCCAGCAGCTCGTACATCTGCGGCGGCGGCAGCATGCGTACCCAGGCAACCAGGGCCGACAGATAGATAAACATCAGCGGCTCATCGCTGAGCACAAGCAGGCCCTGGGCAATGGTGTCCTTGCCCAGTTTCAACAGTTCATCCAGTTCGGCCTGGGAGACGTACTGCAGCAGTTTCTGGCTATTGCTCTTGAGGTCCGCCAGCAGGTCGTACAGTTGTGTGAAGTTGTCCCACAGGTTGTAGAGCGCCTTGGCCATGCCGCTGGAAAACGCCATGCCCTGCATCGCACTGCGTTCCAAGGATATGGCGTTGGCAAGGTCGCTCCATTGCGGCTTGAAGGTCTTCGCCCACTCATCACGCAGGCCCATTTCCAGCTCTGCGATCACCGACTGATAAGACGCATACAGCGCCTTGATGTGATCCTTGGAAACGTTGGGATAGAGGGTGATCTGGTAGCGCTGATCGCGGGTGCAGTCGCTGACTTCAAGCATGCCGCTGGGGCCGATGGTGTGATGGATCGGCGAACCCATTGGGCTGCCGTCAGGCGCAATCGCTTGCAGCATCACCGGCGTATTGCCGATAGGCACAAACCGCGTGCTCTCGAACATATGCACCAGGGTCAACGCACCCTGGGCCTTACAGGTGGCAACCGTGCGATTCGGTTTCTTGGAGGACGCCGGAGCGACGAGGGAAACCTCGTCGCCGACCTTGAACACCTGCTCGACTTCCAGCGCCGAGCCGCTCCAGAAGCTTTCGGCCCACTCGTCAAACGTGTTGAGGCATTCACGCAAGTCACGCAGGACGCCTTCAACGTCCGGCGCCTTGGCATCCATGGGCGCCAGGATGAACCGGGCAATAACTGGAGTCATGAGGCAGCCCCATTGAGTGGGGCACGGCTGGAGAAGTGCATCGGCGGTCCCTCGCGCTGATTGAACAGGCGAGAGACTTTGAAGAGGTTGCCAGGGAAAAGAAGTCGGCGTTATTCGCCGGGAGGGTTAGGACGTTTCGCCAAAACCTCGGGCAAACCGAGGCTTTGTTGTAGGCAGAGGATTACGGGTTGAGCAGTCCTACAGTTTCAACTGCCCAATCGCCTTGCTCAGCTCCCCGGCCAAGGTTGCCAGTTCATTACTGGTCGTCGCCGAATCCACGGTTTGCTGCACCGTGTTCTCGGTCACATCCCGAATGCTCACCACCGCACGGTTCATCTCTTCGGCGACGTGGCTTTGCTGCTCGGCAGCGACGGCGATCTGGGTGTTGCTTTCACGCATCTGCGCCACGGCACTGGTGATTTCGGCGAGGGCCGCGCCGGCTTCCTGGGCTTGCTGCACGCAGTCGTCAGCCTTGAACGAGCTTTCCTGCATGAAGTCCACCGCGTCGCGGGTGCCGGCCTGCAGCGCCGAGACCATGCGGGTGATTTCGTCGGTGGAGCTTTGTACGCGTTTGGCCAGGTTGCGCACTTCGTCGGCAACCACGGCAAAACCCCGGCCCATTTCCCCGGCGCGGGCGGCTTCGATGGCGGCGTTGAGGGCGAGCAGGTTGGTTTGCTCGGCGATGCTATGGATCACGCTGACCACGCCATTGATTTTCTGACTGTCCTCGGCGAGCTTCTGGATCATCTCGGCGGTCTGCTGCACGCCCGTGGAGAGGCCGGCAATCGAGCGTTGTACGCGGGTGACCACTTCCTGGCCGCTGCCCGCCAGGGTGTCGGCGGTCTGGGACAGGTCGCGGGTGGCGCCGGCGTGCTGGGCGATGTGGTAGACGGTGGCGGTCATTTCGTTGATGGCAGTGGCGGCCTGGTCGGTTTCGCTTTGCTGGCCGAGCATGCCGTGCTGCACGTCGTTCATACTGCTGGCCAACCGTGCGGCGCCATCGTCGAGTTGCTGGGCGGTGCGTGCCACGGTGTTGACGACGCGCTGGTAGCCCGCTTGCATGGCGTTGAAGGCGCTGGCCATCTGGCCAACTTCATCCTTGCAGGCCAACGGCACGCGGGCCGAAAGGTCGCCGGTTTTCTCTACGTGCAGCATCACGTCTTTCAGGGTGTTGAGTTGGCTGAGCAGGAAGCGGATCAGCAGTTGCGAGGCGCCGAGCATCGCCAGCATCAGGATCAGGACCGCCACTGCATAGTTGGCGAAGCGTTCTTCGA
Source organism: Pseudomonas extremorientalis (assembly GCF_024584605.1). NCBI lineage: Bacteria > Pseudomonadati > Pseudomonadota > Gammaproteobacteria > Pseudomonadales > Pseudomonadaceae > Pseudomonas > Pseudomonas extremorientalis. The sequence continues at coordinate 1,950,744 of NZ_CP089519.1, forward strand.
ACACCTGGCTCAGGCTTGGCGCGTAGGCAAGCACGGCGACGTATTGACCGTCAGGGCGGGCGATGACTTCGGCACCCATCAGCGGGTTTTCGCCGAACCACGGCATGTGATTGAGTTCGACCCAGCCCAGGTTGCTGCCAAGGGCTGACAGATCCTGCTCCGCCAGTTGTGGGACCTGGCCGCGCTTGAACGTCAGCCAGTGCTCGCCCTTGGGCAATGCTTCGCCAGTCGGCCACGCATTGAACAAGTGTGCCTGGGCCTGCGCCGAAGCCCGGGATGCATCGCTGCGGGACTGTTGTTCAAGCTGCACGGCATAGAGCACCAGCAGCAGGGTGGTAATGAAGGCGACCGCATTGACGGCCCAGAATTTGTACTTCAGCGAGATATTGCTAAGCCAGGCACCCATGGAAGGTTTTCTCTGATAGCGGAAACAGCATTGGCAAGGTGCCATTATTGTGCCGCTATCCAGGAAAACGGTTTTGACATGGGTCAATGCGCCGCATCAATCCACGGCAGGCAGCCCAAAAAAGCGACGGGCGCAGGCCGTGCTGTGGCGTGCCAGGTCTTCCACGCTCTCGTTGCGGTGCAGGGCGACTTCGCGCAGCACTTCGGGTAGATACGCGGGCTCGTTGCGACCGTTTTTCGGCTTCGGACGCAAGGTGCGCGGTAGCAGGTAGGGCGCGTCGCTTTCCAGCATCAGGCGGCCATGGGGAATTTCCCTGACCAGGGGGTGCAGGTGTGTCCCACGGCGTTCGTCACAGATCCAGCCGGTGATGCCGATGTGCAAGTCGAGGTCGAGGTAGCTGAACAGCGCCTGTTGTTCGCCCGTGAAGCAGTGCACCACGGCGGCGGTGAGGTGGTCGCGGTAGTCCTTGAGGATATCCAACAGGCGCTGGTTGGCATCACGTTCGTGGAGGAATACCGGCAGTTTCAGCTCGATGGCCAGCACCAGGTGTTCTTCGAGGACTTTTTCCTGCTGCGGACGCGGTGAAAAATCCCGGTTGAAATCCAGCCCGCATTCTCCGACTGCGCGTACGCGGTTTTCTTTCAGCAACCCGCGCAAACGTGATGCGCTATCGCCGTTCCAGTCACTGGCGGAGTGGGGGTGGATACCCGCCGTGCTGAACAGGCGTTGGCTGCTTTCATCGAGTTTTTCGCACAGCGCCAGGGCCTGTTCGCTGCCCTCGATGCTGGTGCCGGTGAGTACTAATTGTTGCACGCCGGCAGCATAGGCACGCTCGAGCACGGCCTGGTGCTTCTCGTCGAAACTGGGGTTGGTCAGGTTGACGCCGATATCAATGAGTTGCATGGTGCTATCTCCGCCTGCGGCCGGAAAGCATATCAGAGCTGTAGATTTATAAGAAAAACGAAGAACTACAACGAGTTATAGCTGTCTTTGAACGTCGCAAGCGACATTGTGGTTGGCCCGCCGCCTTTCATCATGCCGCCGTTGCGTACCTTGCCAGCGCATAAAGCGCTCTGTTTCTGACCCCCACCGCCTCGTTTTTCGCGAGGGCGTTGGCCAGTATTCTTTCCGGAGAGCGGATGATCCGACCCTCGGCGTTGCTTATGTTGTGCCTGACGATGCTGCTGCCCATGGCGGCGGTTGCGCGTCTGGACGGGCCGCTGGAAGTGACCAAGCCCGGCAAGGTGCGTGATTTGGCGGAGATTCGTTCAAGCCGCACGTTGCGCGTATTGGTCAACCAGAGCCGTAACAGCTCCGGTGAGGTGCAAGGCCAGGCCATCGGTGTTGAATACCATCGCCTGCGCGCCTTCGAGCAGTACCTCAATGGCCATGCCCGTGATGGCCAGGAGATCAACCTCAAGATCATTCCCAAGGCCAAGGACCAGTTGCTTGGCGCACTGGCCCGTGGCGAAGGTGATTTGGTGGCGCCCGGTGAACTGCTCGATGTAAAAGCGGCGCACAAGATCAGTACCAGCGACCCGATTGCCAGCGATGTGCCGTTGTGGCTGGTGGGGGTTAAGGGCGAGCGGCGGTTTACCAAGTTGGAACAATTGTCCGGCCGCACCCTGGCGTTGACCACCGGTAGCGCCGCGGCGGATGCCATCAACCAGGTCAATCAAAAACTCGCGCTGCACAAGCAGCCGCCGGTGAAAGTGGAGTGGGTGGACCCGACCCTGGCCGTGGAAGATGTGCTGGAGATGGTCCAGGCCGGTATTTTCCACCTGACCATTGTCGAAAAGCCGATTGCCGAGCGCTGGTCGAAGATCCTGCCCAAGTTGCGTTTCGATAAGCAGGTGGCGATCAGCGAGCCGGGCGACGAATACTGGTTCGTGCGCCAGGATGCCTCGATGCTGCGGGCCAGCATTGATCGATTCCTCAAGACCTATCGAACCCCGTCCGATCAGGATGTGGCATTCCAGCGTATCTACCGTCGCCTTTACCAAGTGCGCAACCCATTGGCCCGCGTCGACCGACAGCGCCTGGAAAAACTGCGCCCGGTCTTGCAGAAACACGCCCGCGAGCAGGGCATGGACTGGTTGAACCTCGCCGCACTGGCCTTCAAGGAATCGGCGCTTGACCCTGGCGCGCGCAACAGCGGCGGCCCTACCGGCTTGATGCAGATCACGCCATCGGCGGCGCAACGCGTGGGGGTCAACAACATCGAAAGTCTCGACAGCAACGTGCAGGCCGGCGCGCGGTACCTGGCAATGATCCGTCGCAAGTTCTTCGCCAGCCCCAAGCTCAACGAGCGCGAACGCATGGCCTTTGTGCTGGCGGCTTACAACATGGGGCCGGAGCGGGTGCAGGGCATGCGTACTGAAGCCAAGCGGCGGGGGCTCAACCCCAACCAGTGGTTTTTCCAGGTTGAACGCATTGCCATGGAGCAGGTAGGGATGGGCGGCGTCAGCTATGTTAATAGCGTCAACAAGTATTTCTTGGCGTTCGATCGGGAGCGGGAGTCCCTGGAACCGCCAGCGCCGAAAATCGCTTCACGGAAGTAATCGATTTTATCGATATTAATCAGGCATTTTTTCGGCTTTTATCATTGCTTTAACTGATTAATATAGCGGCCAACCAACCCTACTTTGAAAAGGATCTGCACCATGAGCCCACTGATCAACCGCATTCTCTCCACTCGCGCCGGTTACGGCCTGACTATTCTGCGCATTGTGGTAGGCATCATCTTCGCCGCCCACGGTTCGCAAAAGCTTTTTGGCTGGTTTGGCGGCTACGGTCTGGCGGGCACCGCCCAGTGGATGGAAAGCATCGGCCTGGCGCCGGGTACGCTGATGGCGCTGCTGTCGGGCGGTACCGAGTTCTTTGCCGGCCTGGCGTTGATCATCGGTCTGCTGGTTCGTCCTGCGGCATTGGGCCTGACTTTCCTGTCGCTGGTGGCGATCTTCTCGGTGCACATCCATAACGGCCTGTTCATGGCCAACAACGGTTATGAGTTCGCCCTGGCCCTGCTCGGCGGCTCACTGGCGGTACTGCTGGAGGGTGCTGGCAAACTGTCCGCAGACCGCGCCATCGCCCACTGATTGGGCTGCAACACCTTGAATCGGCCCGCCCTGTGCGGGCCTTTTCGTTGCTCGGGATTCTTGACACCGCCCCACCGGCTTCTCTAGGATGCCGCTCATGCGCCGATTTAAACAGCTAATTGCGGGGCGCCATGGGTGATCGTCATCGGTCCCGACAGAAGCGTGTTTCATGCTTCGAAATTCCGCTAAAGCGCTGGTTCGGTGTTGCCTCTCACCTGCCCGCAGACTTTTGAGGCAGAGACACGACACGATGAATGCATTACGCCCCCTGATACGCTTGGCCCCGATTACTGCGGACCTCACTCAACGCAACCCGAAAATTCTTCTTGGCGGCAAACACCAGCCCACGCTATTGCGTTACCTGGATGGTTGGCCGCGTCGCACTGGCCGACCTTCGGCGTTCCTGATCCAGTTTGTTGAAGATGGCGATTCACTTGCGCGTTTTGCCAGTGACAGCTTTGACCTGGCGGTTATCCAGGCCCCGAGTGCCAACAATGCCACCGAAGTCATCCGCCAATTGACCCGTATCGCACGACAGGGGCTGATAGCCCGTCGCTGAACATTCAGTGAATAATGCCGCCGGCTTGCAACCGGCGTCGGCGCTCTCCAAGAAAGACCACCCAGGCGATCAGGCATAACGTCAGCGGCATGGCGAAGACCGCCACCAGCGTTATCGCCAACTCCAGACGACGCACTTGGGCGTAGGCTTCGCGCTGCAGGGTATTCAGCTCCATGGGTAGGCGCAGTCGTTCCTTGTTGAGTGCTTGCAGCTGGGTATTGGTCTCCACTGCCTGAGTGCCGAGGGTGGTTGTCCATGGGCTCAGCCGTTGCCATTCCTGCTCTGTTCGTTGCAAGCGTCGCTCCAGTTCGCTGGCTTTCGAACGATAGGCCTGTCTTGCGACCTCGCGCATACCCTCCAGCACCGTCGGCATGTCCTGCGTTGCCCTTGGGCGAATCGCGACGAGCATGTCGGGGGCGGACAGGTTATCCAGTGTATTCAGAACAAACAGCGCGTTGCCATCGGGCGCCGCGTCGCTGACCTTATCGGTAAGCATGTCGGTGTCAGCGATGACCACAACATGAATCTGCGCGGCTGTTTGCAACCCGGGCGGCAGGCCCTTGATACCATCGGAAAAGACTGAGTAGCTCGGCCCTTCGATGCGTGCAGCAATGACATGGCGCCGTTCTCGGCTCGAAGCCTCTTCAATCACGGAATCGGACTTTGTTGCGCGAGGGGATTGGTTGGCCTCCAACAGCACGGATTGCTCGGAACTTTGCAGGATCGGGGTGAAGGTTGTGCGGCTTTTGTTCAACTGCACCAGCGCCCCACTGCTCGATACTGTCACCCTGTTGAGGTTCCAGGTGCTGATGTCGTTCAGGTTCATTGCCTGTCGTGGCAAGTTCAGCCTGACTCGATTGGGCATATCTGGCGTCTCCCAGGGCGTGTAGAGAGAGTCGACCACCAGCTTGTCCGTCGGCATCTGGATACCCCAGGCGGCAAGCACCTCGTCCAGTCGGCTATTGGCTGGGAATGCGGTTGAACGTTGTTCGCTCAACGGGTCGATGAACATCATCAATCTACCGCCCCTCAAGACAAATTGCTCAATCCCATACAAGGTCCGTTCCGGCAGCATCCGTGGCTGTACAACCATCAGCGTTTTGATGTGTTCGGGGATTAGAGCGGCATTCGGCTCCAGAGTGACCAGTTCGAATTCTCGCCGTACGGCCTGCAGGAGCCGACCTGCGGATTCGTCCATCGACAGCCCCGACAGCAGCCCAACAACCGGTCGCTCCGGGTGCTGCAACTTGTAGAGCAGGTGGCTTATTTCATATTCGAGCAAGGGTTCGCGCTCGAGGCTGAAAGAACCGATACGTCGCACGCCATGACCGGGGCTCGTGCTGATGAGACCGAGAAAACCTGTGTTCTCGTCGAGCCCTGACAGCCGTGCCTTATAGGCGTCTTCCGAATAGGGAGCGGGTTCAATCACGTGCAGGTTGATCATGCCCCGAGCCTTCTTTTCGTACTCCTTGAGCAGGTCCTCAATACGTTTGCCATAGCGTTTCACGGCGTAGCTTCGCTTCGGGTCGTTATTTGAATTGAAGTAATACATGTCCACCGGGCTTTCCAGCGTTGCGAGCAGTGGGTATACGGGGGGCGATAAAGTGTGGATTTTTTGTTGAGAAAGATCCCAGCGTATATCAGGAAGTTTACCTATCCACACCAGGTTGAAAGCCAGGAAAAGCAAAAAGGTGACGCAAAGCGTCATACCGGTGCGCAGAGTGGACCGCATTAAGAGGTTCCCTTCTCATCTGTGTTTGTAGTTGAGTGTGACTGTCGTTGCGGTGAGAAAGGCGAGGATCATGCTAATAAAATAAAGTATGTCGCGCAGTGTGAGTTTTCCATCATCGATACTGCTGAATCGCCAGGTAGGGCTGAGGGATGCCAGGCTGTCGATCAGCCATATAGGGGTTTGGTGTTCAAGTGAGTCCAATACATAGGAAAGGCCACTGGTTGTCAGTAACAAGCCCAGTGTCAATACGAAAATAACAGTGCGGTGATGGACCAGTGCGCAAATAAAACAGCCTGCGGATAAGTAACTGCCTGCCAGCAGCCAACTCGCCAGAAATTGCGAGGCAATGACACCGTTGTCGGCGTTGCCCAGAGAGTTCGCAATGATCACCAGGGGGAACATCAGAAACAGGGCGGTGCTGGCCACCAGCCAGGCGGCGAGGAATTTTCCGACAATCCATTCGAGCGTTGTGATGGGCAGGGTTTTCATCAGGCTGAAAAAACCTGCGTTGGTTTCATCGGACCAAAGTTGAGTGGTCAGGGCGGGAATCAGCAATAAATAAAGCGAAGGGTGGAACCGGAAAAATACCTGTAAGTCACTGCCGTTTTGTTCCCGCCACGGACTTACGTACAACCCTAATGTCACTGACAGTATAAGGAAAATGGCAATGTTGAGGTAAGTGCTGGGGGAGCGCGCATAGCTGGTGAGTTGACGCCTCAGAATGATGGGCAATAGTCTCAATGGGACGCCTCTTTGGTCAGATGGTGGACCACATCATTCAGGCGACCTGGCTCCAGGTTCAGTGAGTTGATTTTCCAGCGCCGGCTGGCAATCAGCGTGTTGATATGGGGATAGATGGTGTGTCCGGGCATGGCGAGAACGGTCACTGTGCCGGGCGCGTTTCGATGCTCTTCGATGCCTGCCACACCTGGAAGGACAGCCAGTGCCAACAGGTCCAGTGGCGTCTCGGCGGTAAGGGTGACTGCCTGGAAGTGACGCGAGTCGCGCTGTAGATCGGGCAGTGGCGTATCGGCCACCAGACGACCGTTGGCAATGACCAGGGCGCGTGTGCACAGTTCGGACAACTCTTCGCAGTGACGCGAGGCAATGATGACCGTCATTTCTTGCGTCAATGATTGGATAAGCGCCTTGAATGCGTGCTTCTGATCCTGCGCGAGTCCTTCGGTGGGTTCGTCCAGCAGTAACAGGGCAGGGCCATGCAGGATGGCCTGGGCAATTGCGACTTTGCGTTTCCAGGCGATAGAAAGGAGGTCGAGGGGGGCATCGAGCACCGGAAACAACTCCAGTCGTGCGATGGACTGTTCCAGGCGGTCACGTTTTTCGGTACCGCGAAAGCCACGAATGGCAGCAATGAAATCCAGGAACGCTTTGACGGACATCGTTGAATGGCCGAGGTCGTTGGACAGTTGATAGCCGACCAGTTGCCTTGCTTCGAGCGGGTGGGTTTGTGTGTCGAAGCCCTGAATATTTATATGACCGCTGGACGGCTGTGTCGAACCGGCAATGACATCGAACAGGACTGTTTTGGCTGTGTGATCCTGTCCGAACAACCCGAGGCATTCCTGTTGACCGGCACTGAATGAAAAGTCGCTGACAATAGTATTGTTACCCATGTGTTTTGTCAGATTGCTTATTTCGATCATTGTTTTACCGAATAAGTTTGGTATGACGTAGGGAGGTTGAAAAAAGGGTACGGGTTGCTCGCGGTTTTGGGAACGTCGGTCAGCATTAATAAGACAAGTCCTACGTGCAGGGCGGGCAGACCACTGAAACAATGTGTCGTGTTTTGGAGTGTCTAATTTTTGAATGTTTATTGGTTGTTTATATAAACTTTCTGTCCGAATATTGAGGCCTGATTGCATGATGCTGCTACGTACCCTTGTTCTTGAACGCAATGGTCAAGATGCTCCGGTTAACGGTGCACTGCTCTGTGGGTTTGCTGTCGGTCAGACGGCCTCAAACTTCCTTGTGTATAGCCTGGATGAAGAGATAGAGCCTGGAAGTTCCAGGGTCTATATCGCGGCCTTGCGTAAGAAACTTGATCGGTATTTTCTGGGAAGCGTTGAATCCAAGGAAGACCTGCAGGTGGCATTGCATGTTTTCAAGCAAATACTGACATTGGCCGCTTCGGGTGTTAAATCCGGTGGTGTTACCGAAACCCAAGTGCCTTATCATTTTGTCGATTTGAAAGGTTGCAAGTTGCCACCGGCCAGGCCTGAGGATCATCATTCGGTGATCATCAAGAAAGCGCTGGTGATGAAAGTGATCACCCTGGGCATGTCTGCGCCGACGTTGCCAGCGATCGAAAGTGCTTCAGTGATTGTGCCGTCCATTCGGTTTTCGTCACAAATGATCTCTCCTCCCAAGAGCGCGAGCCCACCGGAGTCGGTCCGCCCTCCGCTGCATGAACAACCGGTTGAGGAGCCCCGGCAGGCACCCTTGAGCACGCCAGTGGACGTGGCGCAGGCCGCACCTGCCATTCCACGTGAGCCTGATGCGCCGGTGCCAACGAAGTCCATGTCTTCAGGCGACCACAGTACATTGTTCGAAGTCGATAGCACGCTGACCAACCTTGCCCGTGTCGCTCAAGAGTTGACCCAGCAAAAACTCGCTGCAATCGAGCGGGAGACTGCACTTGAGCAGTGGCAGGCGCGATTGCAACAGGAACAAAACCAACTGGATGAGAAGGTTCGAGAGCTGGAACAGCGCACCACTCAACTGCATGATCAGTCGCTTGCCGTCAGCCAGAGGACCGAAGCCTTGAAGGTGATGACGTCACAGGTGTCGGGCTTGCGGCAAAGCCTGCGGGGCATGTTGCTGGAGCTGGATCGGACGCTGGACAGCTAGACCGGCCTGGCTACTTTCACCGGTTCATTTATCATCAACGCCAGCCAGCCGAACCCAGGGCATGAAACCCAGGCGTATCGGCACCTATGGACATTGCCTGGGGATGCAAGCGTTTGAGTACCAAGCTGATTACCAAAGAAGGCCATGAAGCGCTGAAAAAGGAGCTGGATTACCTGTGGCGCGAAAAGCGCCCGGACACCACGCGCAAAGTGACGTGGGCGGCTTCGCTGGGGGATCGCAGCGAAAACGCCGACTACCAGTACAACAAGAAACTGTTGCGTGAGATTGATCGTCGCGTGCGCTACCTGCGCAAACGCCTGGAAGACATGCGCGTGGTGGAGTACATGCCTGAGCAGGAGGGTAAGGTGTTTTTCGGCGCCTGGGTGGATATTGAAAACGAGCAGGGTGAAACCAAGCGTTTTCGTATTGTCGGTTATGACGAGATTTATGACCGGATGGACTACATCTCCATCGATTCGCCCATGGCCCGTGCGCTGTTGCGCAAGGAGGTGGATGACGAGGCTATCGTGCAGACCCCAAGCGGTGAGGTGTGCTGGTGGATCACCGGGATCGAATATGTGAAGTGAGCAAAATGGGCCCGTATTCTGTAAAGAAACCGGGCCCATCGCATTTCAACCTTCGCGCAACACCGTCAACGGGCTGGCATTCAGCGCGCGGCGGGTGCCAAACACACCGGCACCGCCGATCAGCACGGCACCGATCACCGGTAGCAGCAACAGCCACGGGTGAGGGTGCCAGGCCAGGTCAAATGCGTAGCGGTACAGCACGAACGTCACCAGCTCCGTGCCCAGCGCCGCCAGCAACCCACTGACGGCACCCAGCAAACCGAACTCGATACGCCTGGCCTTGACCAGCAGCTTGCGTTCGGCGCCCAACGCACGCAGCAGCGCGCCCTGGCGGATACGTTCATCCAGGGTGGCTTGCAGGCCGGAGAACAACACCGCCATCCCTGCCGCCAGTACAAACAGCAACACGTACTCCACCGCCAGGGTCACCTGGGCGAGGATGCTGCGCAATTGCTCCAGCAACGCCTCGACTTGCAGGATGGTTACCGCCGGGAACGCTCGGGACAGGTCGACGATCTGCTGGTCATGCCCGGGCGCCAGATAGAAGCTGGTCAGGTAGGTGGCCGGCAGATCTTTCAAGGTGCCCGGTTGGAAAATCATGAAGAAGTTGGGCTGGAAGTTATCCCAGTTGATGGTGCGCAGGCTGGCGACCCGCGCTTCTCGATTCTCTCCGCCCACGGTGAAGACCAGGTGGTCGTCGAGCTTGAGTTTGAGACTTTCCGCTACCTTGGCTTCGACCGAGACACCCGGGATTTCATCGGTAGGTTGCGCCGACCACCACGAGCCCGCCGTCAGGGCGTTGCCTGGTGGCAGGTCGGCGGCCCAGGTCAGGCTCAGGTCGCGTTGCACCGCACGGTCGCCGCTGGAGTCCTTGCTGACGATTTCCTGTACCGGTTCGCCATTGATACTGATCAGGCGCCCCGGCACCACCGGGTACAGTGGCGCGGATTGCGCCTGCAGTTCCAGCAGACGGGCGCCAAAGGCATCCTTGTCGGCCGGCAGGATGTTCAAGGCGAAATAGTTCGGTGCGTCCTTGGGCAGCTGGTTTTGCCAGGTGTCGAGCAGTTCGCCACGCAACAGGGCGATCAAGCCCATGGACAGCAGGATCAAGCCGAATGCCAGGGATTGACCGGCCGCTGCCAGTGGGTGACGCAGGAGTTGGCCCAGACCCAGGCGCCACGGCAGGGAGGCGCGGGCCAGCAGTCGCCGCAGGCTTTGCAGCAAGAGCAGGAGCAAGCCACCGAGTACCAGTGCCGCAACCACTCCGCCACCGAGCAGGGCGAAGGTCAGCACCAGGTCGAGGCTCAGGCGCCACATGATCAGGCCCAAGGCGAACAACGCTGCGCCATAGACCATCCAGGTGCTGGAAGGGATCGGCAGCAGGTCACGGCGCAATACCCGCAGCGGTGGCACTCGACCCAATGCGGCCAGCGGGGGCAGGGCGAAGCCGGCGAGGGCGACCAACCCGGTGCCGATCCCGGCAACCGCCGGTAGCAGCCCGCCGGGTGGAACGTCCGCGGGTAACAGGTCGTGGAGAAAGTAGAACAGGCCAAACTGCGCCAGCCAGCCAAGCAGGGCGCCGACCAGGCTGGCGAAAAGCCCCAGGACGCTCAGTTGCAGGCTGAACAGCAACATGGCTTCACGTCGTGACAAGCCCAGGCAGCGCAGCAATGCACTGGCGTCGAAACGTCGCGTGGCAAAGCGATTGGCCGACAGCGCCACCGCCACACCCGCCAGCAATACGGCGACCAGGCTGGCCATGTTCAGGTAGCGTTCTGCCTTGCCCAGGGCGCCGCCGATCTGCTGGTTGCCGTCCCGTGAATCCTGCAGGCGCTGGTTGGCGGCGAGCCCCGGCTTGACCAGATCGCGATAGGTTTGCAGCACGGTGCTGCCCTGTGGCCCGCGCCACAGTTCGCGGTAGCTGACGCGGCTGCCGGGTTGCACCACACCGGTGGCGTCCAGGTCCGCCAGGTTGATCATCACTCTGGGCGTGAGGCTGTAGAAGTTGCCGGCGCGGTCCGGCTCATAGGTGAGCACGCGAGCCAGGCGCAGCGTCTTCATGCCGACATCGATGCTGTCACCGACCTTGAGGTCGAGCGCGGTCAGCAGCCGCGCTTCCACCCAGGCTTCACCGGGTTTCGGGCCACCGCCTGGGGTTTCATCGCCGAAAGGCACGGCAGCGCTTTTCAGTTCACCGCGCAACGGGTACTGCTCGTTGACCGCCTTGATGCTGGAGAGCTGGATGCCGTTATCGGTAGCGATGACGCTGGAGAACTCCACGATGCGAGCGTGATCCAGGCCCAGCTCGGTGCCGGACTGGATTTGTTCGGGCCGGGCCGGCGAACTGCCTTCAAGCACCAGGTCGGCGCCGAGGAATTCGGTGGCGCGCAACAGCATGGCACCGTTGAGGCGCGCACCGAAGTAACCGATGGCGGTGCTGGCGGCCACGGCCACCAACAGGGCGAAGAACAACACGCGCAATTCACCGGCGCGGGCATCGCGCAGTAATTGGCGCATGGCCAGGCTGAACAGGCGTAACAGCGGCAAACGTGCCATCAAGGCTCCAGGGGCGCGACCATCAGGCCGGCTTCAAGGCGGATCAGGCGCCGGCAGCGGTGGGCCAGGCGCTCATCGTGGGTGACCAACACCAGGGTCGTGCCGCTCTCCTTGTTGAGTTCGAACAGCAGGTCGCTGATGCGCTCGCCGGTGTGGCTGTCGAGGTTACCGGTGGGTTCATCGGCAAACAGCACGTCCGGTTCGGCGGCAAAGGCGCGGGCAATCGCTACCCGTTGCTGTTCGCCACCGGAAAGTTGGCGTGGCGAGTGCGTCAGGCGTTGGCCCAGGCCTACGCGCTCCAGCAGGTGCCTGGCCCGTTCGCGAGCGTCTTTGCGGCCGTCCAGTTCCAGCGGCAGCATGACGTTTTCCAGGGCGTTGAGGCTGTCGAGCAATTGGAAGGATTGGAATACGAAGCCCACATGCTCGGCACGGATGCGCGCGCGCTGGTCTTCGTCGAGGGTACTGAGGGCTTGTCCGGCGAGGGTGACTTCGCCGCTGCTGGGCAGGTCGAGGCCAGCCAGCAGGCCGAGAAGGGTGGATTTGCCGGAACCGGAACTGCCGACGATAGCCAGGCTATCGCCCTTGTTCAGTTCCAGGCTCAGTTCGTGCAGGATAGTCAGTTCACCTTCCGCGCTGGGAACCACTTTGCTAAGGTTCCGCGCGGTGAGAATGCTTGCGCCCATGGAGAATCCGATGCGAATGTGGTTTTTGAGTGCTGGCCTGGCCTTGATGTGCATGGCCCAGAACGCAGCGGCGGGTACAGTCCTGATCGTTGGCGATAGTATCAGTGCCGGTTTCGGCCTGGATACCAGCAAAGGGTGGGTAGCCCTGCTGCAGCAACGGCTCAAGCAGGAAGGTTTCGACGATAAGGTGGTCAATGCCTCCATCAGTGGCGACACCAGTGCCGGAGGCCTGGCGCGGCTGCCGGCGGCGCTTGCAGAGCACAAGCCGGATGTGGTGGTTATTGAGTTGGGGGGCAATGATGGCCTGCGCGGGCAACCGCCTGCGCAATTGCAACAAAATCTTGCATCGATGATTGACCAGTCCAGGGCCGGTGGCGCCAGGGTGTTGTTGTTGGGAATGCAATTGCCCCCCAATTATGGCCCGCGATACACCACCGCGTTTGCCGAAGTCTATGGCGAGCTGGCCAAGCAAAAGAATGTCCCGCTGGTGCCGTTTTTCCTCGATGGTGTGGGCGGTCACCCGGAGCTGATGCAGGCCGATCAACTTCACCCGGCGGTCGGTGCCCAGGGCAAGTTGCTGGAAAATGTCTGGCCGACGTTAAAACCGCTGCTATGACGCTTTTCTACCGGCAGGCTTTCGGCTAAGGTGGCGCCCCCCCGATTTGGAGCCCCTGATGTCGCGTCCTGCCTGGTCCCTGTTTAACTACCAACTGATCGAGCCGGACGAGCAGCTGGATCTGTTCGCCTGCCAGGAAGTGCGGGTGCATCTGGTGGCACGTCAACTGGAACTGGGTGGCTCCATCGATCGCACGCTGTGCGGCACCCTGTTGCCGGCGCAACCGCGTTGGTCGCGAGTCGATCGTTCGATTTTCCAGGACCAGCGCTTGTGCCCGCTGTGCCGTGCCATCCTGGAGTCCCAGAAGCGCGGCACGCCGCCGATCTGGCCGGAGCTGCGTTTCGAGTTGTAGGGGGCAGCTAGAAGCGCGCTTCACGTATACAATCGATGTTTACCTACCCGTCGTCTGCGAAGGATTTACCGGATGTTGTCGCGCCTTTCCGTCGTCACCTGCTGCCTGTCTATCGCTGCGCTTTGTGCGGCCGGTTCTGCGTCAGCTTTGCAGTTGCCATTGCCCCCACCGGGTGAAGACATCGTCGGCCAGGTCCAGGTGATCAAGGCCAAGTACGAAGATACCTTTGCCGACCTGGGCACCACCTATGACCTGGGCTATTCGGAGATGGTCGCGGCCAACCCGGGTGTGGATGCCTGGTTGCCGGGTGCGGGTACCGAGATCGTATTGCCGACGCGTTTCATCCTGCCGCCGGGGCCGCGCGAGGGCATCGTGATCAACCTGGCGGAATACCGGCTCTATTACTACCCCAAGGGTCAGAACGTGGTCTACACGTTCCCGTTGGGAATTGGTCGTGAAGGCTGGGGTTCACCCATTGCCCATACCAGCATCATTGCCAAGACACCCAACCCGACCTGGACCCCGCCCGCCTCGATCAAGGCCGAGCACGCCGCCAACGGCGACCCGCTGCCCAACGTGGTGCCGGCCGGCCCGGACAACCCGCTGGGTCCGTTCAAGTTCACCCTGGGCACACCGGGTTACCTGATCCACGGTTCCAACATGAAATTTGGTATCGGCACGCGTACAAGCCACGGCTGCTTCCGCATGTTCAACAATAATGTGCTGGAGATGGCCGGCATGGTGCCGGTGGGGACATCGGTGCGCATCATCAACGATGCCTACAAGTTCGGCAGCAGTGGCGGCAAGGTGTACCTTGAAGCGCATACGCCGTTGAATGATGACGGTACGCCGTCGGTGGTCGACAAGCACACTGCGGTGATCAACGCCTTGCTCAAGCGTGAAGACCTGGCCAACAATTTGCGGGTCAATTGGGATCAGGTACGTGACGTGGTCGCGGCGGAAGATGGTTTGCCGACGGAAATCGGTGTGCCCGGCGCAGCGGCGGTCGCCACCAGCGCGCCGATCGATCTGCAGCAATAAGGCACGGCATCAAACGCCCGCCAAGGCCTTGCGCCACGGCGGGCTTTTTATTGGCCGTGATCCAGGCACAAATCCCAGGCAATAAAAAAGCCGACCCATAAATGGATCGGCTTGATAACAACCCCGAGGGATTATTACTTGCGGCTAGCTTTTTCAAGCATGCGCAGAGCGCGCTCGTTAGCTTCGTCAGCAGTCTGTTGTGCCTTTTGAGCAGCAGCCAGCGCTTCATCAGCTTTACGGTAGGCTTCGTCTGCACGGGCCTGGGAGCGAGCTGCTGCGTCTTCAGTCGCAGTCAGACGAGCTTCGGTTTCTTTGGAGACGCTGCTGCAACCGGTAGCCAGAACTGCGGCCAGAGCCAGAGCAGAGAATTTCAGAACGTTGTTCATCGTGTTCCCCTTCAAGGACTTTCTATTAGATGGCTAGTATCTCAGAGTGAGCCAATAGCCGGCGTACATACTACCCATTACTTGTAGTAAGTAAACTGACGTAGCGCAAGAAGCAAAAAAAATTCTCGTGCCGAATCTATTTTGGCTAATCTTTTGGAGCTTTGTATAAAAACTGTCCAATTTTTTTAACCAGGCGCAAATCGGATCCAGGCTGAAAGGGCCGGCCCGCATGTGTTAAGCCCTGTAAACAGATGAAATTTTATATATCCACGCTGACACTTACGTTCAGCATGGCTTCGCGTTGCCCGGTATCTTTTGCGCATGTAGAGGTGACTTTAAGAGCGCCTGTTCGTCTCAAGGTTCAACTGCCGGCAATGTTCAGGCTTTCGATCATCGGTAGATCGAAGCCCTTTCTATATCCACCCGTGGCAGGGATGACGAGTGCGCCTTGAGCAATTGCAGGATTGGTGCCTACTATTCCCTACGTGCAGGTGTGAGCGCTCAAGGTTTTCTCGTTGTCGAAACCGGCACGGGGTGGCGTAGATGTTCCTTCGCCGGAAAAACATCGGTAAGGTAGGGGTCAGAAACCAAGACCCGCGAGGAGTAGTGATGAGCGAGGCGTTGTCCATCCACCATGACCAGGCTGGTCATCAGTTCGAGACCAATGTGGACGGTCATCGTGCCTATCTGACCTATATGGACCTCGGCAAACAGACCCTGGATATCTATCGGACCTTCGTGCCCAACGCACTGCGGGGCCGTGGTATTGCGGCGGCACTGACCGAGGAAGCCTTGAAGTTTGCCGAGGAGGCGGGCTACACGGTGATCCCGTCCTGCTCCTATGTCGAACGCTACATGGAGCGCCACCAGCGTCATGCCGCGAAGTTGTAAGGCATAAACAGCAGCATGAAAAAAACGCCGGGCTCAGCCCGGCGTTTTTGTGTGCGCTCGATACAGACTCAGGTGCGCTTGCGCTTAGGCAGCACGTCCTTGAGCTTGGCGTGCATGCTGCGCAGGGTGTTTTCGGTGGCGGCCCAGTCGATGCAGGCATCGGTGATCGACACACCGTACTGCAAGTCGGCCAGGTCTTTTGGAATCGCCTGGCAACCCCAGTTCAGGTGGCTCTCGACCATCAGGCCGATGATCGACTGGTTGCCTTCCAGGATCTGGTTGGCGACGTTTTCCATCACCAACGGCTGCAGGGCCGGGTCCTTGTTGGAGTTGGCGTGGCTGCAGTCGACCATGATGTTCGGCTTGATCTTGGCCTTGTTCAGCGCTTGCTCGCACAGGGCAACACTGACCGAATCATAGTTGGGCTTGCCGTTGCCGCCGCGCAGTACCACGTGACCGTAGGCGTTGCCCTTGGTGGTGACGATGGACACGCCACCTTCCTGGTTGATACCCAGGAAACGGTGCGGGCTGGAAACCGATTGCAGCGCGTTGATCGCCACAGTCAGGCCGCCGTCGGTGCCGTTCTTGAAACCCACGGCCGAGGACAGGCCGGACGCCATTTCGCGGTGCGTCTGGGATTCAGTGGTGCGTGCGCCGATGGCCGACCAGCTGATCAGGTCCTGCAGGTACTGCGGGGAGATCGGGTCCAGGGCTTCGGTGGCGGTGGGTAGGCCCATCTCGGCCAAGTCCAGCAGTAACTTGCGACCAATGTGCAGGCCGTCCTGGATCTTGAACGAGTCGTCCAGGTACGGGTCGTTGATCAAGCCTTTCCAGCCGACCGTGGTGCGCGGTTTTTCGAAATAGACGCGCATCACCAGGTACAGGGTGTCGGACACTTCCGCCGCCAGCACCTTGAGGCGCTCGGCGTACTCGTGGGCAGCCTTGAGATCGTGGATCGAGCAAGGCCCGATGACGACGAACAGGCGGTGGTCGGTGCCATCGAGAATGTCACGGATGACTTCGCGGCCTTTGGTGACGGTATGCAGGGCAGCGTCGCTCAAAGGGATTTCGCGCTTGAGCTGATCGGGCGTGATCAGGGTCTCGTTGGATTCAACGTTTAGGTCATTGATCGGTAAATCAGCCATCGTGTTACTCGTCAGGGTCACGGGTGCCGGCCGCCAGCCATCCCCGTGCGGCGGAGCACAGCATGATTTGAATGCAGGGGGGAGGAACCTTAGCGCGTAACACCGGCCCGCGACAATGGGCAAAGCCCGCTTTAATCCAGTGCTGGCGCCACAAATGCCTCATGGGAGAACTCGCTGGCATGGCGCGATACCCACTCGCGGGCCAGGGCTTCGAGTTGCTGGGGTGTTGGCTCGGCGTCTTCGTGCTGGCGGCAGTAGCGTTCTATCCGGCATGCTTGCTCACCCATGCGTGCACCGAACAACGCATGTTCATCGGTGAACGAGACAGCGACGCGGTAGCCGTTTTCCACCTTGCGGCACCACGCCACATAGCCCGGATAACGCGCGCTGGCACCCAGGGACGGGATATGCAGATCAACCGCCGTGCCTTCGCGCCAGGCGCGTGGCCAATGGCAGGCAATGCCGCCCAGGCCGATCGTGTGCAGGCGTTGGCGGGGAATGGCGGGAGAGGGACGTTGGATTAACTCGACAGCGACATCATCAGGGTGAGGTAAAAAACGACCCATGTACACGGACTCCGAGCACCGTCCAATTGACGGCGGTGGCAGCAGTATAGTGAAGGAACTGGAATTGACCGACCTGGATATTGACCAGCAATTGCTGGGATTGCCAGGTATTTCTCTGGTGATCTTTACCAGCGCAGGGTGTTCCAGTTGCCGCTGGGCACGCCAGCAACTGCCGGGCTGGCCGTTACCGGTGGACCGGCTGTGCTGGGTGGACGCCGGGCATAACGGTGGTGCGGTCGAACGCTACCAGATCTTTCATTTGCCGGCGCTGTTCGTGGTGTGCGAGGGTCAATTCCTCGGGCAGATACAGACACGTCTTACGCGTGATGACGTTTTCGATGCCGTAAAACAGGCACTCACCCGTTCACCTGAGGATTTGCCATGACAGCAGTTAACCTCCAGTCACCCCGCATCGGCATTATCGGCACCGGTGCCATTGGTGGTTTCTACGGACTGATGCTGGCGCGTGCCGGTTTCGATGTGCACTTTCTGTTGCGCAGTGAATACGCGGCGGTCAGCGAGCACGGCCTGCACTTGAACAGCACCGTGCACGGCGTATTGCATCTGCATCCCGTGCAGGCTTATGCCCGCGCTGCCGATATGCCGCCGTGCGACTGGCTGCTGGTGGGCACCAAGTCGACCGGTAACGTCGAATTGGCCCCGACCCTCGCCCAGGTGGCGGCGCCGGATGCCAAGGTAGTGTTGCTGCAAAACGGCCTCGATGTGGAAGATAGCCTGCGTGAACACTTGCCAGCATCGCTGCACTTGCTGGGTGGCCTGTGTTATATCGGCGTGCACCGTTCGGGTCCGGGCGTTATCGAGCACCAGGCGTTGGGGCGGGTCAACCTGGGGTATCACAGTGGTACGGCGGCCAACGATGACGCCCTCCAGAAAGCGATTGTCGAAGCGGGCGCCGCGTTGTTTCACCAGGCGGGTATCGAGTCCCAGGCCATGGCCAATGTGCATCTGGCGCGCTGGCACAAGCTGGTGTGGAACGTGCCCTATAACGGCCTGTCCGTGTTATTGGGCGCGGGGACCACGGCGATGATGGCGGACCAATCCAGCCGCGAACTGATCCAGGCGCTGATGGCCGAAGTGGTGCAGGGCGCCCACGCCTGTGGTCATGAGATTCCCAGAAGCTACGCCGAACAGATGTTTACCCTGACTGAAACCATGGACGATTACCTGCCGAGCATGTACCACGACCACGTGCACAAACGCCCGCTGGAACTGGCGGCGATCTACGCCCGCCCACTTGCTGCGGCCAGGGCTGCCGGCTGTGAGCTGCCACGGATGCAGGCGCTGTATCAGGCCTTGAGTTTTATTGATCGGCGTAACCGCTGAGCAGGGGGGCATACCATGGCAAAGGGATTGGGCGACAAACTGGTGCTGGCGATTTCGTCGCGGGCACTGTTCGACCTGAGTGACAGCCACAAGATCTACCTCGCCCAAGGCGTCGAGGCGTACCGCAAGTACCAGATCGAGCACGAAGAAGAAATCCTCGAACCCGGCGATGCATTTCCGCTGGTCAAGAAACTGCTCAGCCTGAACGCCAGCCTGGGCCGTGCGCGGGTTGAGGTGGTGCTGGTGTCGCGTAACAGCGCTGACACCGGCTTGCGCGTGTTCAATTCGATCCAGCATTACGGCCTGGATATTTCCCGCGCCGCTTTCGTAGGCGGGCGTAGTCCTTATCCTTATCTGGCGGCGTTTGGCTGCCATCTGTTTCTTTCGACCCATGCCGAGGATGTACGCAGTGCCCTCGATGCGGGGTTCGCGGCGGCGACGATTCTGTCAGGCGGCCCGAACCGCGCCTCCAGCGAAGAACTGCGCATTGCCTTCGACGGCGACGCTGTGCTGTTTTCCGATGAGTCCGAGCGTGTGTACCAGGCCGGTGGCCTGGCCGCGTTCCAGGCCAATGAGCGGGAGGCGGCGCGCCAACCGTTGCACGGCGGTCCTTTCAAGGGGTTTCTGGCGGCACTCAACCTGTTGCAGCGTGAGTTTCCCGATGAGGCCTGCCCGATCCGCACCGCCTTGGTCACTGCCCGTTCGGCGCCGTCACACGAGCGGGTGATTCGCACCTTGCGTGAATGGGATATCCGCCTGGACGAGTCGTTGTTCCTTGGCGGCCTGGAGAAGTCCGCATTCCTGGAGGCGTTTGCCGCCGACGTGTTTTTCGATGACCAGGCCGGGCATTGCGAGAAAGCCATGGAATTTGTCGCCACCGGGCACGTGCCCCATGGAATCAGTAATGAGGTGAAGATCTAGGGCGCTGCTAAGCTGATTTCATCTCCGCCATCCTGGCAGTCCAGGAGGTTCTATGATCCGTTCGATGCTGTACGCCACGGACCTCGGTCTGTACGCGCCTTATGTGATGCAACATGCGCTGGCGCTGGCCCGAACGTTCAAGGCGGACCTGTATGTGATTCATGTGGTCGAGCCCATCGGCCTGTTCGCCGAATCGGTGTTGCAGAGCTACCTTGATGAGAAGGCCCTGAGTGAATGGCAAAGCCAGGGGCTGACCACGGTCATGGCGACGATCGAACAGCGGGTGCTGGACAGTTTTCGCGAGGAGTTGGAGGACGGGGAGCAAGACCTGAAGTTGATTCGCTCGGTACGGGTGATCCAGGGGGACCCCTGCGAGGTGATTCTCGACCAACTGCGCAAACTTTCCGTGGATCTGTTGATCGTAGGAAGTCATAGCCATGCAACCGCGGCGGCCACCCCGTTGGGTCGCACCGCTGCACGGGTGCTGCAGCTGTCTACGGTGCCGGTCTACCTGGTGCCTTCGTTGCAACGTCGACGCAGTGATGACGTGTGATGGATGAAAACGATAAAAAGTTCTAGATTTATCCATCAAACCTTTAATATAGTTATATACCGTCGCTGATACCCGTGGCGTCTATCTGCTTTGAGGGACACATATGAAGCTTCAACAACTGCGCTACATCTGGGAAGTGGCGCACCACGACCTCAACGTTTCCGCTACCGCTCAAAGCCTCTACACCTCGCAACCCGGTATCAGCAAGCAGATCCGCCTGCTCGAAGACGAGTTGGGCGTCGAAGTGTTCGCACGCAGTGGCAAGCACCTCACCCGTGTCACCCCCGCCGGTGAGCGCATCATCACCACCGCCGGCGAGATCCTGCGCAAAGTCGAAAGCATCAAGCAGATCGCCCAGGAATTCTCCAACGAGAAGAAAGGCACCCTGTCCATCGCCACCACCCACACCCAGGCGCGTTATGCGTTGCCGCCGGTGATCCGTGATTTCATCAAGCAGTACCCGGATGTGGCCCTGCACATGCACCAGGGTTCGCCGATGCAGATCGCCGAGATGGCCGCTGACGGCACTGTCGATTTCGCCATTGCCACCGAGGCCCTGGAGCTGTTCGGCGACCTGGTGATGATGCCGTGCTACCGCTGGAACCGTTGTGTGGTCGTGCCGCAAGGCCACCCATTGGCCAAGCTGCCGAAGCTGACCCTGGAAGCCCTGGCCGAATACCCGATCGTGACCTACGTGTTCGGTTTCACCGGCCGTTCCAAGCTCGACGAAGCCTTCAGCCATCGTGGCCTCACGCCGAAAGTGGTGTTCACTGCCGCCGACGCCGACGTGATCAAGACTTATGTACGCCTGGGCCTGGGCGTGGGTATCGTCGCCAAGATGGCGGTCGACACGGCCCTCGACAAAGACCTGGTGGTGCTCGATGCCAGCGAGCTGTTCGAGTCCAGCGTGACCAAGATCGGCTTCCGTCGTGGCACCTTCCTGCGTGGCTTCATGTGCGATTTCATCGAGAAGTTTGCGCCGCACCTGACCCGCGAAGTCATGGCCAAGGCGATCCAGTGCCACAACAAGCAGGAGCTGGAAGAGCTGTTCGACGGCGTTGAATTGCCCGTCCATTAAGCCAGCGGTTTATTTGGCCTCGGTAACCGTAAAATGTTGCCGGGCGCCTGCCACCAGAATCTCCACCTCATCGCCTTCGAACTTGCCCAGCAGGCTTTTGCCCAGTGGTGAGCGCGGGGTGATGACGGTCACCGGTTGTCCAACCACGTCCACCTTTAAACCGGCCGCATCCGGTGCCAGGAACAGCCATTGCTGGCGACCGTTCTCGTCTTCCAGGCCCAGCAGGGCGCCGACTTCTATGCCGCGCTGATCATCGAAGGCACGTAATTGCATGTTCTGGCACAGCGCCAACGCCTGCTTGATCTCCTCGACGCGCTTGGCTTGCCCGGCCGCCAGATAGGACGCCTCCAGCCCCAGGGTGTCGTATTTGTTTTCAGCGATGTTTTCTTCGTGGGTCGCGGTTTCGTAGGCGGTCTGCGCGGCGCGCTGGGCGATGTCGAGGTCGACGCCGAGCTTTTCCAGGATCAGCAGGTGGACGG
Organism: Pseudomonas extremorientalis; assembly: GCF_024584605.1. NCBI lineage: Bacteria > Pseudomonadati > Pseudomonadota > Gammaproteobacteria > Pseudomonadales > Pseudomonadaceae > Pseudomonas > Pseudomonas extremorientalis. Next base: position 1,972,605 of record NZ_CP089519.1, read on the forward strand.
CGTGTTTATTCATGGTCATCAATCGCAGAATTGCAGGACATTGGCCCGGGTCTTTTCGTTGGGGGCGTTCTGGTCCTGTTGCAGCCAGAACTGGCATTTGGGGTTGGACAGGTTGCGCGCGTTGCTGCGAGCCTGCTCCAGGCTCTGTTGCTGTTCCTGCTTCTGCAGGTTCTGCTGATATTGCTCGAACATGCGATTCGGCGGTTCAGGCTCCGCCACAGCAGGTTTGCCCAATTGCTGTACGGCCTGGGCCACTGGCGCCAGGCTCTGGGGGAACAGGTAGCGCGACGCCAGCCAGGTGGTCAGCACGATGGCGATAAACCCCAGCCATACGCCAGACGCAATAGCGGCACTGAGCTTGAACAGCGACAACGGACGATCAGACATGATGCCCTCCTGGCAGGCATTGATGGCGTGGCTGCGATTGTCGCACAGCCACAGTGCAGAATAATCGCGATCAAGCCTTCTGCATCCGCGCATTTATGCGGACAATCGAACCTTTGAGCGTTGGAGCCCGGAATGAAAGCCCGCTGGGATATTTTTTGCAGCGTCGTCGACAACTTCGGCGACATCGGCGTGACCTGGCGCCTGGCCCGGCAATTGGTGGCGGAACACGCCTGTGATGTGCGCTTGTGGGTCGACGACCTGCGCGCATTCGAACGCATGTGTCCTGAGATTGACGTACAGCTCGATCAACAATGGCAGGAAGGCGTCGAAGTGCGTCATTGGCCGACGGAGTGGGTGGGCGCGCCTGCGGCGGATGTCGTGATCGCCGCGTTTGCCTGCCAGTTGCCACCTGAGTATATGGAGGCCATGGCCGAGCGCGAACGCACGCCGGTGTGGATGAACCTGGATTACCTCAGCGCCGAGGAATGGGTCGTCGGTTGTCACCGGCTGCCATCGGTGAAGTTCAAGGGCGTGCAGAAGTACTTCTTCTTCCCCGGATTTCGGCCCGGCACCGGCGGCCTTTTGCGTGAGGCCGGGTTGCTGGAACAGCGTCGGGCTTTTCAGCAGGATGTGAACGTGCAACAAGACTTCCTGCAAACCTTGGGTGTGTTTCCCACAGCCGGTGCGCGGCTGATCTCACTGTTTGCCTATGAGAATGCCGGGCTCGCCAGTTGGCTGGACGTGTTATCGACGGACGGGCGTGCCACTCATCTATTGGTGCCGGAGGGGCGCATTCTTGGCGATGTGCAGCGTTGGTTGGGCTTGGAGCGGCTGGTGGCGGGGGATATCCAGCAGCGGGGATCGCTGACGGTGCAGGTGATTGCGTTCGTGCGCCAGGAGCAATACGACCGCCTTCTGTGGTGCTGTGACTTCAATGCCGTACGCGGTGAAGACTCGTTCGTGCGCGCCCAGTGGGCCGGGCGACCGCTGCTGTGGCATATCTATCGACAGGACGAAGATATTCACCTCGACAAACTCGATGCCTTCCTGGAACTGTACACCGCAGGCTTATCACCCTCGGCAAGGACGGCGCTGATCGGGCTCTGGCAAGCCTGGAACATGGAGGGCGATATGGCCCAGCCGTGGAAAATGCTGCTGGAACATTGGCCGGAGGTCAGCCAGCACGCCGAAACGTGGTGTCTGGAACAGGGCTTGCGGGCCGATCTTGCGACGGCGCTGGTGAAGTTTTATGAAAGTTGGATATGATACGCCACCTTGAATTTTGTAAATCCCATCCAAATTTCGGATATATGCAATGAAAACTGGTAAAGAACTGAAACCCGGTACAGTGATCCGTCTCGAAAACGACCCTTGGCTGGTTCAGAAAGCTGAGTTCACCAAGTCTGGTCGTAACAGCGCCATCATGAAGACCAAGCTGAAGAACCTGCTGACCGGTTACAAGACCGAGATCGTCTACAGCGCCGATGACAAACTGGACGACGTAATCCTCGATCGCAAAGAAGCGACCCTGTCCTTCATCAGCGGTGACACCTACACGTTCATGGACACCACCGACTACACCATGTACGAGCTGAACGCTGAAGATATCGAAGCTGTTCTGCCGTTCATCGAAGAAGGTATGGAAGACGTCTGCGAAGCTATTTTCTTCGAAGAGCGCCTGGTTTCCGTAGAGCTGCCGACCACCATCGTGCGTAAAGTGGCCTACACCGAAGGTTCCGCTCGCGGCGACACGTCGGGCAAGGTGATGAAGCCTGCCAAGCTGAGCAACGGTACCGAACTGCAAGTGGCCGATTTCATCGAAATCGACGACCTGATCGAGATCGATACCCGCGAAGGCGGTTCGTACAAAGGTCGCGCCAAGAAGTAATTCTGGCCCCGCCGATACGAAAAAAAGCCCGACCTTGAGTCGGGCTTTTTCGTGGGCGCTGTTTTTTACTTCAAGTGTTGCTTCAGCTCATCCGAGGCCTGGAGTAATGCGGAGCGGACTGCCGGGACTTGGCTGACCACGTTGAGCAAACCGTAGTCGTGAATCATGCCGTTGTAGCGCACGGCAGTCACCGGTACACCGGCTGCGTCCAGCTTGCGGGCGTAGGCTTCACCCTCATCCCGCAGCACATCGGCGCTGGCGGTCTGGATCAGCGCAGGCGGCAAGCCTTTGAGCTGGTCGGTGGTGGCCCGCAGCGGCGAGGCGTAGATCTCGGCGCGCTGGTTGGCGTCGGTGGTGTAGTTGTCCCAGAACCACTTCATCATGTTGCGGGTCAGGAAGTGCCCTTCGGCGTACTGGTTGTAGGACGCGGTGTCGAAATTGGCGTCGGTCACCGGCCATAGCAACAATTGGAACTTGATCGCCGGCGTGCCCTTATCCTTGGCCATCAGGCTGACCACTGCCGCCATGTTGCCGCCGACGCTGTTGCCCGCGACCGCCAGGCGCTTGCCATCGACATTGATCTCTGTACCGTGCTCGGCCACCCATTTTGTGGCGCCGTAGGCCTGGTTGATCGCCACCGGGTAATGCGCTTCCGGTGAAGGCGTGTAGTTGACGAATACCGCCACCGCCCCCGAACCCACCACCAGATCCCGCACCAGGCGCTCATGGGTCGGGTAATCCCCCAGCACCCAGCCGCCACCGTGGAAGAACATGAACACAGGCAATGTGCCCTTGACCCCGGCTGGCCGCACGATGGTCAGGTCCAGCGGCTTGCCGTCGACCTGAATGGTCTTCTGGCTCACATCCGCCTTGGGCAAGGTCAGCTTCACACCGGCCTGGGCGCCGGTCAGTACGGCACGGGCGTCCTTGGGCGTCAGTTGTTCCATCGGTTTGCCGTTGCCTGCGTTCAACACATCCAGGAAGGCCTGGGTGTTGTGCTCGACTTCACCGGTCGCCGCAAAGGCGTGGGTGATGGACAAGGCGAGCAGGGTGCCGGTGAGCGCTTTACCAATTGTGTTCATTTCGTTCTCCAGGGGCGGCCGGTTTCATTTAGACGATCACGTGCAGGCGTACATCGACGTTGCCACGGGTGGCGTTGGAGTAAGGGCAGACTTGGTGGGCGGCGTCGACCAGGCTTTGCGCGTCGTCCTGGGCCAGGCCGGGCAGGCTGATGTGCAGGTCGATGTCCAGGCCGAAACCGCCGGGGATCTGGCCGATGCCAACGTGGGCGGTGATCGAGGCGTCATCCGGGATTTTGCGTTTGGTCTGGCTGGCGACGAATTTCAGGGCACCGATGAAGCAGGCCGAGTAGCCGGCAGCGAACAGTTGTTCAGGGTTGGTGGCCTGGCCGCCGGCACCGCCCAGTTCTTTGGGGGTGGAGAGTTTGACGTCGAGGATGTTGTCGCTGGAAACAGCACGACCATCACGGCCGCCGGTGGCGGTAGCTACTGCGGTGTAGAGCGTTTGCATGGTGTTTTCCTCTTGGTTTTTATCGCTAAATGTTTGCGCGCTAAGTAGTTGGTGAGGTGAATGTATAGCGCTAATGTTTAGTGCGCAAGATAAATTTATAAAATATTTTCGTGTAGCCAAAACCGATCTGGGAGGGGCGTTCTAAATTGCGTTCTGCAAGTTGCTGCGCAGTGCAATCAAATCAGCTTGTAGCTTGCGTAGTTGGTCCAACTCCAGGCCGCTGGCGCCCAGGATGCACTGCGGGATCCCCAGGGCCTTGTCCTGCAATGCCCGCCCGGCCTCGGTCAGTTCTACAACCACGACGCGTTCATCCTCGCGGCTGCGGGTACGGCTGAGCACACCTTCGGCTTCCAGGCGCTTGAGCAGTGGGGTAAGCGAGCCCGGATCGGTCAGCAGGCGGCTGCTGATTTCGCCGACGGTCAAACCATCCTCTTCCCACAACACCATCATGGCCAGGTACTGCGGGTAGGTCAGGCCAAGTGCTTGCAGCAATGGCTTGTAGACCTTGGTCATCAGCAGCGAAGTGGAGTGCAAGGCGAAGCACAGCTGGTTGTCCAGCATCAGGGATTCGCACGGATCAGGGTTCTTGCTCATGGCGGTACCTCGAAAAAGCATGTCTGGGCTGGAATCTAGCGGGCAAATCTTTAATGCGCCAGATAATTCTGACCGAATGGTTAGACCAGGCCACTCTGTAGCGCCAGATCCCAAGGCGGCACCGGGCTGAAGCGGGACTTCAGATATTCCAGCAGCAATCGGCTGCGGGCATTGGGTTGCTGTTCCAGGCGCAGCGCGTAGATTCCGGTGGTCTCGGGGCTGGGCAGGCCGTCTTCGCAGAACAAGGGCAGCAGTTCGCCGCGCACCAGGTATTCGCTGGCCAGCCACGTGGGCAGGTGAGCGATACCCAGTCCTGCCAAAGCACCAGACAACAAGGCTTCAGCGTTATTGGCACTCATGCGGATGCGTTGCGGGCGATAGGTAGCGCGGCGCCCATCCAGCTCGAAGCGCCAGGCGAACGTGGGCGCCAGGCCATCCCAGTCCAACCCATCGTGTTCGCTCAGTTCCCGAGGGTGGATCGGCGTGCCGCGGCTTTTCAGGTAGGCCGGGCTGGCGCACGCGATGCGCACGATGCTCGCCAAGGGCGTGGCGATCAACCGCGTGTCGACGAGATGCCCGGCGCGCAGCACCAGGTCCACTTTGCCCAGGTGTGCGCCCTGCATATCCACAAAGCTGTCGATCAAATGCAGGTGCACATCCAGCCCAGGGTAGACATTCAGAAAATCCGCAATCACCGGCGCCAGATGCCGTCGCCCAAACGCTGCCGGCGCATCTACCCGGATCAGGCCTTCCGGCGCGTGGCTGAGGGACACCGCTTCGGCACGCGCCAGTTGCAGCTCGCTGACGATCCGCCGTGCCCGCTCGGCGAAGGCCAGGCCGGCCGGGGTCGGCACCACGGCATGGGTGCTGCGCTGGAACAAGCGGCTGCCCACCGAGCTTTCCAGGCTGTCGATCCGCCGTGCTACCGCCGACGGCGTCAGCGGATGGCGGCGTGCGGCGGCGGAGAAACTGCCGGTCTCCAGTACATCGAGAAACAGGCTCAGTTGATCGGTCAGAGGATTGGGGTTCATCGTAGCGTCGCTTATGCGAGATTGGCACAGCCATTGTGCGTTGCTGTGCGTTTCCGCGCCAGAGCCGACTGCGTAGCATGCAAGGCCTGGGATTGCGGAGTAACAAGCGGTGTTGGATTTAATGATGTACCTGATCTTGGGCGCGGCCCTCGGCACGGTGGGCGGCCTGTTTGGCATTGGCGGTGGGTTGATTGCCATCCCGGTGCTGGGCGTGTTGTTCGGCCTGGACCAGCAATTGGCCCAAGGCACCGCCTTGGTGATGGTGGTGCCCAACGTGATGCTGGCGCTGTGGCGCTATCACCAGCGCAACCGTATCGAGCTGCGCCATGCGCTGCCGCTCGGCGTCATGGGGTTCACGTTTGCCTGGCTGGGTTCGATCTGGGCGGTGGGGCTGGACGCGGGTGCGATGCGCATCGGTTTTATCGCTTTTTTGCTGGCACTGTCTGCCTACAACCTGCTGCGCATGTTCACCCGCAACGCACCGCCTACGGCGCAGATGCGCTATTCCTGGCCGTGGCTTGGAGTGCTCGGTGCCGCTTCCGGGTCCATGGGCGGTTTGTTTGGCGTCGGCGGCGCCGTGGTCGCTACGCCGGTGCTGACCAGTGTGTTCGGCACGAGCCAGGTGGTTGCCCAAGGGTTGTCCCTGGCCTTGGCCTTGCCGAGCACGGGGGTGACATTGGTCACTTACGCCTGGCATCAGGAAGTGGACTGGATGATCGGTGTGCCGTTGGCCGTGGGCGGTTTGCTCAGCATCAGTTGGGGCGTGAAGGTGGCCCATGCACTGCCGGAACGTGTGCTGCGCGGTCTGTTCTGCGGCTTCCTGGTGGTGTGCGCAGTGATGTTGACCTTTAAAGTCTGAAACCTTCGAGGATGTATTCCGCCAGGCAGTCGGTGATGGGCGAATTCATCTGCGGGTTACGCAGCAAATGCAGATTCATTGACGGCAGCGGCGGGAAACCCTCGTCGCGGCCGAGTACGCGCAGGTCTTCGGTCACCAGGCTTTCCATGCTGACCATCACCGCCAGGCCTGCATTGACGACCGCCTGGATCGCCGACACGTTGGAGCTGTGGTAGGCCAGGCGATAATCGCGCCCGGCCGCGTCCAGTGCCGAGCGTGCCCACTGGGTATAAAGGCAATCGGCGCCGGACATCGCCAGCGGCAGGGCGTCGTGCTCGTCGGCGCAGAAGCACGGCGCCGCTGCCCACACCATGCGCTCCGTGCGCAACAGTTCACCGATCTCATTGCCCGGCTCACGACTGACAACGGTCAGTGCCAAATCCCGACGCTGCATCAATACCGTCGACGCCTCGCAGTGCATCTCGATCTGGATCAGCGGGTACGCCTTGGAGAACTGCTTGAGAATGCCCGGCAGGAACCGCATCACGTAGTCGTCCGGCGTGCCGATGCGCACCAACCCGACCATGTGCGGCTCGCGCAGGGTGTTGAACACCTCGCTGTGCAGTTTCAGGATACGCCGCGCATAGCCCAGCAATACCTGGCCCTCAGGCGTCAGCCGCACCTGCCGGCCATCGCGCTCGAACAGCTTGCGCTGCAATACGTCCTCTTCCAGGCGTTTCATCTGCATGCTCACCGCCGATTGAGTGCGGTTGACCAGCTCGCCGGCGCGGGTAAAACCACCCTGGTCGGCGATGGCGACGAAGGTGCGCAGCACCTCAGTGTCGATGCTTGGGTAGCCGGACAATTGATCAATCTCCGAGATGTATTGCATAAGAAACATTCGTTGGATTGATCTTAAGCCCACGCACACACTTGCGCCATCCCCACTGGAGGGCGAGAAGATGAAAGGTCAAAGAGGTTTTGTATTACTGGCGAAACGTCCGTTTACCGGGCTGCTTCACAAGATTGTCCGTTGGCAGACGCTGCATGAGGAGCGCCAGATGCTGGCGACCTTGAGCGATGATGCGCTCAAGGACATCGGCCTCAATCGCGGCGACGTGGAGCAGGAGCTCCACCTGCATTTCTGGCAAGATCCGCTGCGAAAATGATCGCGGATACAGTAGGGTAGTCGGCGAGCCCCCACGGAGAAACCCATGCCCGCCGACCAGTCGTTTTCACTCAAGCAAGCTCGACGCATGGCGCTGGCGGCCCAGGGTTTTTCCGGGCGCCAGGCGCCTGCACTGATCAAGGCTGCGCACCTCAACCGTATGATCGAGCGCCTGGGCGTGTTGCAGATCGATTCGGTCAATGCGGTGGTGCGCTCCCATTACCTGCCGCTGTTTTCCCGTCTGGGTCACTATTCCCCGTTGTTGCTCGAGCAGGCTGCCTGGAGCCAGGGGCGGCGGCGCTCTCTGTTCGAATACTGGGGGCATGAGGCGTCGCTCCTGCCGATGGCATTGTTCCCGTTGATGCGCTGGCGCATGAAGCGGGCCAGGCAAGGGCAGGGCATTTATTCGCAGATGGCGCGTTTTGGGCGTGAGCAACAGGCCACGATTCAACGTGTACTGCACACTGTCGAGCAGCAGGGCGCGCTGGGTGCCGGCAGCTTGTCGACCCGCGAGGAACGCGCCGGCCCATGGTGGGACTGGAGCGACGAAAAGCACGCGTTGGAATGGCTGTTTGCTGCTGGTTTGGTCACAGTCGCCGGTCGGCGCGGGTTTGAGCGGCTCTATGATTTGCCGGAGCGGGTCATTCCCGGCGATATCCTTCAAACCACGGTGACCGAAGCCGAGGCCCAGCGTGGTTTGTTGCTGCACAGCGCCACCGCGTTGGGTGTCGGTACTGAAAAAGACCTGCGCGATTACTTCCGTCTCGACCCGGCCGACAGCCGCGATCGCCTCGCTGAACTGGTGGAGGACGGTCAACTGGTGACGTGCCAGGTACAAGGCTGGAAACACGCGGCGTACTGCCTGCCCGATCCCAAAGTGCCGCGCAAAGTGCCGGCCAGCGCCTTGTTGTCGCCGTTTGATTCGCTGGTCTGGGAGCGCAGTCGCACCGAGCGGCTGTTCGACTTCCGTTACCGGCTGGAGATCTATACCCCGCAGGACAAGCGGGTGTACGGCTACTACGTGCTGCCGTTCCTGCACAACGAGCGGATCGCCGCGCGCGTCGACCTGCGCGCCGAACGCGCCAATGGGCGCCTGGCGGTGCATGCGGTGCACGAAGAAGAGCCGGGGTTGGATGAAGAAGGAATGCTGGCGTTGGCGCGGAACCTGCGGCAAATGGCCGACTGGCTGGGGCTGGAGCAGGTGCAACTCAATTGCCAAAGGCCGAGTGCCGAGCGGTTGCGGGCGGCGATGATCAGCATGGGGGTTGGTCTTTAGGGCCTCATCGGGGACAAGCCCCCTCCCACATTTTGATCTGTGAATACATTCAAGTGTGGGAGGGGGCTTGTCCCCGATGAGGCCCTGAAGGCAACTGAAAACTCAGCGTTTGACCTGCTTCAATGTCTCGGCAATCAGAAACGCCAACTCCAGTGACTGATCGGCATTCATCCGTGGGTCGCAGTGGGTGTGGTAGCGGTCCGACAAGCCATCCTCGGTGATCGGCCGCGCGCCGCCGATGCACTCGGTGACGTTCTGCCCGGTCATCTCGATGTGAATCCCGCCGGCATAGCTGCCTTCGGCCTGGTGCACCTGGAAGAACTCCTTCACCTCGCCGAGGATCTGCGCAAAGTCGCGGGTTTTGTAGCCGCTGCTGGCCTTGATGGTGTTGCCATGCATCGGGTCCGAGCTCCACAGCACCTGCTTGCCCTCGCGCTGCACGGCACGAATCAGGTGGGGCAGGTGATCGCCGACCTTGCCCGCGCCCATGCGCGCGATCAGGTTGAGGCGGCCGGGGTCGTTGTCCGGGTTGAGGATATCGATCAGGCGGATCAGGTCATCCGGGTTCATGCTCGGTCCGACCTTGACCCCGATCGGGTTGTTCACCCCGCGCAGGAACTCGACGTGAGCGCCGTCCAGTTGACGAGTGCGATCGCCGATCCACAGCATATGGGCCGAGCAGTCGTAGTAGTCGTTGGTCAGGCTGTCACGGCGTACGAAGGCTTGTTCGTAGTTGAGCAGCAGCGCTTCGTGGGCGGTGAAGAAGCTGGTCTCGCGCAGTTGCGGCGAGCTGTCCATGCCGCAGGCGCGCATGAAGGCCAGGGTTTCGTCGATACGGTCGGCCAGTTGGCTGTATTTTTCAGCCAGCGCAGAGTTGGCGATAAAGTCCAGGTTCCACTTGTGCACCTGGTGCAGGTCGGCAAAACCGCCCTGGGCAAAGGCGCGCAGCAGGTTCAGGGTAGCGGTGGACTGGTGGTAGGACTGCAGCAGGCGGTCCGGGTCCGGCACGCGGCTTTTCTCGTCGAAACCGATGCCATTGACGATGTCGCCACGGTAGGCGGGCAGGGTGACACCGTCGATGGTTTCATCATTGGCCGAACGCGGCTTGGCGAACTGGCCGGCCATGCGCCCGACCTTGACCACCGGGCAGCCGGCGGCAAAGGTCATCACGATAGCCATTTGCAGCAGCACTTTGAACGTGTCGCGGATTTTCGCGGCGGAGAACTCGGCAAAACTCTCGGCGCAATCGCCGCCTTGCAGCAGGAACGCGCGGCCCTGGGTCACCTCGGCAAACTGGCGGCGTAACTCGCGGGCTTCACCGGCAAACACCAGTGGCGGGTAGCTGGCCAGGTTTTGCTCCACTTGCAGCAAGTGTGCAGCGTCCGGGTACCGGGGTTGTTGCTGGATCGGCAGGGCGCGCCAGCTGTCGGGGCTCCAGGGTTGGCTCATCATGAACTCGATTGGCTGATTGACGGTGGGGCGCCAATGTTATCAGCAATTAGTGCGTGACCTGTTGCCGCCGGTTGGCCGACAATCGCGCTTTTGCCGTGCAGCAAACCCGTTAGGAGTTGTGATGACCGAGGAGCGTGTCGAGCGCCTGCTCGCCGAAGTCCATGATGAATTCGGCATGATCCGTGTGCTCGAAGTGGCCGATTACCGTTTTCTCGAGTTTGGCGATGCCATCGAGCAGAGCTGCGTGTTCACCGCTGACCCGAGCTGGCTGGAGTATGACTACACCCGTGCGATGCTGATCGGTGCGTTGTGTCATGAACAGCCGGAGAGCGCGCTGTTCCTTGGCCTGGGGGCCGGGACGTTGACCCAGGCGTGCCTCAGGTTCCTGCCGCTGGAAGATGTGGAAGCCATCGAGTTGCGCCCCGACGTGCCGCGCCTGGCCATCGAATACCTGGGGCTGGATGACGACCCGCGGTTGTATATCCGCATTGGTGATGCCCTCCAATTGCTGGAAAGCGCCGAATCGGCAGACTTGATCTTCGTGGACCTCTATACGGACGTCGGTCCCGGCGTCGGGCACCTGGCCTGGACCTTTCTGGAAAACTGCCAGAAGAAACTCAACCCCGGCGGCTGGCTGGTGATCAACCAATGGGCCACCGATGACGGCAAACCCTTGGGCGCGGCATTGTTGCGCGGGTTGTATCACCGGCATTACTGGGAACTGCCGGTGAAGGAGGGCAATGTGATTCTGTTGGTGCCTTCGGAGCTGGATCAGGTGCTGGACCTGGAGTCGCTGTCCGCTCGCGCCGACGCCTTGGCTCCGCAGTTGGGTTATTCGCTGCAGTCGCTGATCAAGGCGATTCGCCCGGCGACCTGAGCTAGATGCCTTTGAATATGCCTGGCCGCTTCTCAATCATTGCCCGCACCCCTTCCTTGGCATCCTCACTGTTGAGCAATTTGTCCACCATCGGCGGCAACGCCTCAGCCGCCACGGCTTCGCCTTCCATGCGCGCCAGCCGTGCCGACATCAACGTGGCCTGCACGCCCAGCGGTGCCTGGCGCGCAATGCGGTTGGCCAGTTCGACGGCGCGGGGCAGCAAGTCCTCGCTGGCCATCACTTCCTGCACCAGGCCCAGGCGCAGGGCTTCATGGGCATCGAATTCGTCGCCGGTGAGCAGCCAGCGCATCGCGTTGCCCCAGCCGGCGATCTGATGAAGGCGCAGCGTCGCGCCGCCGAACGGAAAGATCCCACGCTGCACTTCCATCTGCGCAAAGCGCGTATTGCTCGCGCACAAGTTGATATCGGCGGCCAGCATCAATTCGATACCGATGGTCAGACAGTAGCCCTGGGCTGCGACGATCACCGGTTTGCTCACGCGCGGGCCGGCAAATACGCCCCACGGATCACAACCGCCCAGAGGCGGCTGCCAGCCGCCGGCCATTACGCCGCTGACATTGGCCAGGTCCAGCCCGGCGGTAAAGTGGTCGCCATGGGCAAACACCACCGCCACCCGAGCGTCATCATTTCGATCAAATTCGCCATACGCCAGGCTCAGCTCATTGAGCAGGTCGAGGTCGAACGCGTTGCGTTTGGCCACCCGGTCCAGACCCAAAAGCAAGACATGACCCTGGAGTTCACGGCTGACGCGGCTGCTGCTGGCTTGATTCATCGGGTGTGCCCTCGGGCGCGGGGAAAGGTTTCGGACCAAAGGGCCGCAACGCTCAGGTGAACCGTTTAAGCGTTATGACCAGCAGGGCCGGGCCTCTGGAAAATAGACCCTGCCGGCGTTATCTGCAAAGACTGTGATATAGCGCGGTTTATCGGCACATGGCGATAAAAAAAGCTCCCTTTTTCAGCTATTTCCGGTATAGTGCGCGCCGGCCTTTAACCGGGCCGCGTTTAGGTAGCGCAATTCCCCGAAGTCAGCTTCGGCTGCACGTCCGCACAGCGGACTCTCCCTTGACGAATCTTTTTCATTCATTCGTTTTCGCAAATCCCCGCCGACAAAGCAGCCAGGGCGACTCTTGAGTCTCAACACGGCATGCGCAGCTTTGGAGCATGGGTCTTTGCGGATGCACTTAGAGGCAGACCCATGACCCAGGAAACCGGCGGCTTCGCCGCTTTTAATCTTAACCCGAATATTCTTGCAGCCGTCGCAGCGACCGGCTACGAAGAGCCTTCGGCGATTCAGCAGCAATCGATCCCGATCATCATGGCCGGCCAGGACATGATTGGCCAGGCGCAAACCGGTACCGGTAAAACCGCCGCGTTCGCCCTGCCTATCCTGCACTGCATCGATCCTGCCAAGCGCGAACCGCAAGCCCTGATCCTGGCGCCAACTCGTGAGTTGGCGCTGCAAGTAGCAACCGCTTTTGAAACCTACGCCAAGCAAATGCCAGGCGTAACCGTTGTGGCCGTTTACGGCGGCGCGCCTATGGGCCCGCAACTCAAGGCAATCCGCAATGGCGCACAGATCGTTGTCGCCACCCCGGGCCGCCTGTGTGACCACCTGCGTCGTGACGAGAAAGTCCTGTCGACCGTGAACCACCTGGTTCTGGACGAAGCTGACGAAATGTTGAAGCTGGGCTTCATGGATGACCTGGAAGTCATCTTCAAGGCACTGCCACCAACCCGTCAGACCGTACTGTTCTCGGCCACCCTGCCACAGTCGATCCGTGCCATTGCCGAACGCCACCTGCGCGATCCGCAACACGTGAAGATCCAGACCAAGACCCAGACCGTTACCGCGATCGAACAGGCTCACCTGTTGGTTCACGCTGACCAGAAGACCTCGGCTGTATTGAGCCTGCTGGAAGTCGAAGACTTCGACGCCCTGATCATGTTCGTGCGCACCAAGCAAGCGACCCTGGACCTGGCCAGTGCCCTGGAAGCCAAAGGCTACAAAGCCGCTGCGCTGAACGGTGATATCGCCCAGAACCAGCGTGAGCGCGTGATCGACTCCCTCAAGGATGGCCGCCTGGACATCGTTGTAGCGACCGACGTTGCTGCGCGTGGCCTCGACGTTCCACGTATCACCCACGTGTTCAACGTTGACATGCCGTACGACCCGGAGTCCTACGTGCACCGTATCGGCCGTACCGGCCGTGCCGGTCGCGAAGGTCGTGCACTGCTGCTGGTGACGCCGCGTGAGCGCCGCATGCTGCAAGTGATCGAGCGTGTGACCGGTCAGAAAGTCGCTGAAGTGCGCCTGCCGGATGCCCAGGCAGTCCTGGATGCCCGCATCAAGAAACTGACCAACAGCCTGGCACCACTGGTGGCTGACGCTGAATCGACCCACGGCGACCTGCTGGACCGCCTGACCGCCGACATCGGTTGCACCCCGCGTGCCCTGGCCGCAGCCCTGCTGCGCAAGGCAACCAACGGTCAAGCCCTGACCCTGGCGGCCATCGAGAAAGAACGTCCACTGGTGCCGAACAGCGCACCCCGCGGTGATCGCCCGGAGCGTTCCGGCGACCGTCCAGACCGTGGTGATCGTGAGCGTCGCGCTCCGGTTCCATTGGCTGAAGGCCGTGCGCGTTGCCGTACCGCGCTGGGCGCGCGTGATGGCATCGCTGCCAAGAACCTGCTGGGCGCTATCCTCAATGAGGGTGGCCTGGCACGTGAAGCCATCGGTCGCATCCAGGTCCGTGACAGCTTCTCCCTGGTGGAGCTGCCGGAAGACGGTCTGGAAAAACTGCTGACCAAGCTCAAAGACACTCGCGTTGCCGGTAAGCAGCTCAAACTGCGTCGCTACCGCGAAGATTGATCCGCCCTTGGGCTGATTGATCGCACATAAAAAATCCCCGACTGGTTCGGGGATTTTTTTTGCCTGAAATTTACTTTAGCCGAAGCGGTAGATGTCCATCCCCAGCGCGCCCATGGTGAATCCCTGGTGCGCCACGCTGAATTCGCCACCGGCGCCACGGGCAAAGTACAGGGGCAGCAAGTGTTCATCACTGGGGTGGCTACGCACGGCATTCGGTGCCTGGCGGCGATAGTCGTGCAGCGCGGTTTCATCGTTGGCTGCCAGCTTGTCCACCATCCAGTCCCGGAAATTCCGCGCCCATGGCTCGATGCTCTCCGGGCCTGCATGCCAGTCCAACTCGCCCAGGTTGTGGGTGATGCTGCCAGAGCCGATCAACAACACACCTTGCTCACGCAGGCCCGCAAGTGCATGTCCGACACGGGTCTGCAGGGCTGGACCCATGCGACTCGGCAAAGACACCTGCACCACCGGGATATCCGCCGCCGGGTACATCAGCGACAGCGGGACCCAGGTGCCGTGGTCAAAGGGGCGACGGTCATCGATGCGCGCATTCAGGCCATCGGCGTGCAGCAGCTCGACAATCTTGCTGGCCAGTTGCGGGTCGCCCGGGGCCGGGTACTGCACGGCAAACAGCTCGCGGGGGAAGCCGCCGAAGTCATGCCAGGTTTCCGGCGCGGCGCTGCCGCTGACCAGAAGTTCAGGGCTTTCCCAGTGCGCCGACACCATCACGATCGCCTTCGGTCGGGGCAGCTCGGCCGCTAGCTGTTGCAGCGCCGGGCCGCTGGCGCCGGGTTGCAGGGCGAGCATGGGCGAACCGTGGGAGATAAACAGGCTGGGCAACATAAGTAGGGTCCTGAGCGTTAGTATGGGCCCATCTTCAACCAGGTCATTGATCTAAATCTAATATAAGTTTTAGTGCCTTTTGATCGAATTTTCAGGGTGATGTATGGAGCCTAAATTTTGGCAAGACCGCTGGGCAAGCAACCAGATCGGCTTTCACCAACCCAAGGTCAATCCGTATCTACAACGACATTGGCCGCAACTGGGCCTGGCCGAGGGTGCGCAGGTGTTGGTGCCCTTGTGTGGCAAAAGCCTGGACTTGATGTGGCTGGCCAGCCAGGGGCTGCGAGTATTCGGTGTGGAGCTGTCGGAGCAGGCGGTCGAGGCGTTTTTCGACGAACAGGACCTTGTGCCCCGTATCACGCAACGGGGCACCTTTGCGGTGTATCAGGCGGGCTTGATCGAGGTGTGGTGTGGCGACTTCTTTGCCCTTGATGCTGAGGCGCTGGCCGATTGCGCTGCGCTTTATGACCGCGCCGCCCTCATCGCCTTGCCGCCGCTGATGCGTGTGCGGTATGCCGAGCATCTGAACAGTCTGTTGCGTCCAGGTTGCGAGGGGCTGTTGATCACCCTCGATTACGACCAGACGCAAAAAGCCGGACCACCATTTGCAGTAACGGATGACGAGGTGAAGGTGTTGCTGGGTGCGCACTGGGCCTTGGAGGTGCTGGAAGAACAAGACATCCTGGGCGAGAGCTGGAAGTTCGTGCAGGACGGCGTCACGCGGCTGGATGAACGGGTGTATCAGTTGACCAGGCGCTGAATTTTCCATCGCTATCGGGGGCAAGCCCCCTCCCACATTTTGATCTGTGAAAACCTTTAAGTGTGGGAGGGGGCTTGCCCCCGATGAGGCCTTCAGACCTGCAAAAAAGGGCGATCAGATCGCCCTTTTTTGTGTTGCCTGTCAGCCCCGACGACGCAACGCGTCGATCCGCTCTTCCAGCGGCGGGTGGCTCATGAACAGGCGAGCCATGCCTTGCTTGATACCGCCGTTGATGCCGAAGGCGGTCAGGCTGTCCGGCATATGCACCGGCAGGCCTTGTTCGGAACGCAGGTGTTGCAGCGCTGCGATCATTGCCCCGGTACCGGCCAGGCGTGCACCGGCTTCGTCTGCACGGAACTCCCGTTTGCGCGAAAACCACATGGTGATTGCACTGGCCAGGAAACCCAGCACCAGCTCGGCAAAGATGGTCGCCACGAAGTAGGCAATGCCGCGGCCGCCTTCGTTCTTGAAGATCACCTTGTCGACAAAGTTGCCGATGATCCGCGCGAAGAACATCACGAAGGTGTTCACCACACCCTGGACCAGCGCCAGGGTGACCATGTCGCCATTGGCTACGTGGCCGATTTCGTGGGCCAGCACGGCTTTCACTTCGTCGTAGGAGAAGCGTTCCAGCATGCCCTGGCTGACTGCAACGAGTGCGTCGTTCTTGTTCCAGCCGGTGGCAAAGGCGTTGGCTTCATAGGCCGGGAAGATCCCGACTTCAGGCATCTTGATGCCGGCCTCGCGGGACAACTCCTCGACGGTCTGCAGCAACCATTGCTCATGCCGGGTACGTGGCTGGGTGATGACCTGGGTGCTGGTGCTCATCTTCGCCATCCACTTGGAGATGAACAGCGAGAACAGCGAGCCGGCAAAACCAAAGACCGCACAGAAAACCAGCAGCTGATTGAGGTTCAGGTCAACCCCGTTGGCCGCCATGAACCCGTTGAAGCCGAAAAGGCTCAAGGTGATGCTGGCAATCAGCACGACCGCAAGGTTAGTGGCCAAGAACAGCAGGATGCGCATCATGGTTGTAGAGTTCTCCTCATGCTTAATATGTCGCGTACTGCGGGGTATATAAGGTGCCGCATAGGGTGATTCAACCGAGCGACTATTTCAAACTGTGTCCTACAGCCGGAATGTAGAGGTTTGAAGGGAATTTCCGATGCGGAAAAGGTCGTTTGATCGGTTCATCGTTGCCTTGAAGCCCTTTGATTTAGGGGGCGAGTGGTTTTTGCGGCGTCGGTGAAATGGCAGGGCAGGGGAGAGGAAGAGAAGTGTTGCCAGATACTCGCCGTACGACCGATTGTCGGTCGTACGGCGCCGTTTCCCTTACTGGCGATAGGACTTGAGGAAGTTGCCGATACGACCGATGGCCATGTCCAGGTCATCCACACGCGGCAACGTCACCACGCGGAAGTGATCCGGCCACGGCCAGTTGAACGCGGTGCCTTGCACCACCAGCAGTTTTTCCGACAGCAACAGGTCGAGCACGAACTTTTCGTCGTTGAGGATCGGGCATACCTTCGGGTCGATCCGCGGGAACGCGTACAACGCCCCCATGGGTTTCACGCAACTGACGCCCGGGATTGCATTGAGCAGCTCCCAGGTACGGTTGCGCTGCTCCAGCAGGCGGCCTTGGGGCAATACCAGATCATTGATGCTCTGGTAGCCGCCCAGGGCGGTCTGGATGGCGTGCTGGCTCGGCACGTTGGCACACAGGCGCATATTGGCCAGCATATCGATGCCTTCGATATAACTCTGGGCGTTGTGCTTGGGACCGGAGATGGCGATCCAGCCGGAACGGAAACCCGCCACGCGGTAAGACTTGGACAGGCCGTTGAAGGTCAGGCACAGCAGGTCTGGCGCCAGGGAGGCGGTGCACACGTGCACGGCGTCATCGTAGAGGATCTTGTCGTAGATCTCGTCGGAGAACACCACCAGGTTGTGCTGGCGTGCCAGTTCGAGCATGCCCAGCAGCACTTCCTTGGAATACACGGCGCCGGTCGGGTTGTTCGGGTTGATGATCACCAGGGCCTTGGTGTTCGGGGTGATCTTGGCCTTGATGTCGGCCAGGTCCGGGAACCAGTCGGCGCCTTCGTCACACAGGTAGTGCACCGGGTGGCCACCGGCCAGGGTCACGGCGGCGGTCCACAATGGGTAGTCCGGCGCCGGTACCAGTACTTCGTCGCCATTGTTGAGCAGGGCCTGCATGGACATCACGATCAGCTCGGACACGCCATTGCCCAGGTAGATGTCTTCGATGCCGACACCTTCGACCTGCTTCTGCTGGTAGTACTGCATCACGGCCTTGCGCGCACTGAACAGGCCTTTGGAGTCGCTGTAGCCCTGGGCGGTGGGCAGGTTGCGGATCACGTCCTGGAGGATTTCGTCCGGCGCTTCGAAACCAAAGGGCGCCGGGTTGCCAATGTTCAGCTTGAGGATGCGATGGCCTTCCTCTTCCAGGCGTTTGGCGTGCTTGAGCACTGGGCCGCGAATGTCGTAGCAGACGTTGGCGAGCTTGTTCGATTTGCTGACCTGCATGGCGATGTGATCCTGAAAATGAACGATCCAGACGGTGTGGGCACTACCGTACTGTGAACCCTGCGAAGGCCGCACCCATAAATACGTTTGAATGCCGGTAGCGCGGGTGCCAGACTGGCGTTTTGAAGAGGCGCAATCATACGTGCCGCCTGATCCATGGAAAAGACACAGATCAGGCTTTTTCAGTTGCCGAGGTGTACCGATGGAAAAGTTGGATAAAACGCTGGAGGAATGGCGGGAGATGCTCGACCCCGCGCAATATCAGGTCTGTCGACTGAAGGGCACTGAGCGCCCGTTCTCCGGCAAGTACAACGCCACCACCACGGATGGCGTGTACCACTGCATTTGCTGCAACGAACCGCTGTTCGATTCCAGCACCAAGTTCGATGCGGGCTGTGGCTGGCCTAGCTTCTACGAGCCGATTGCCGAGAGCGCGATGATCGAGATCCGCGACGTCAGCCACGGCATGATCCGCACCGAAGTCACCTGCGCCAAATGCGATGCGCACCTGGGGCATGTGTTCCCGGACGGCCCGCCGCCGACCGGCTTGCGTTACTGCATCAACTCGGTGTGCCTGGACCTCGTTCCGCGTTGAATTGAACGGCGCGGCACCCTGCAGGAGCCCGGCAAGACGGGCTCCTGCAAGGGAGGGGTAATAGCGAGGTATCAATTTCGCCAATTAAATTGCACGCAATTTAATTGGCGACTATCTTTTTCCTTTTTTCCCCGCTATTCGAGGCACTGCCATGAGCAACAACCTGCTGAGTATTCCTTGCACCACCATCAAGGGTGAGCAAAAGACCTTGGCCGATTTCGCCGGCAAGGCCATCCTCGTGGTCAACACCGCCAGCAAGTGCGGCTTCACCCCGCAGTACAAAGGCCTGGAGCAACTCTGGCAGCAGTACAAGGACCAGGGTTTGGTGGTATTGGGTTTTCCTTGCAACCAGTTCGGCAAGCAAGAGCCCGGTAACGAAGGCGCGATTTCCGAATTCTGCGAGCTGAATTTTGGTGTCAGCTTCCCGCTGTTCAAAAAGATCGACGTGAATGGCAGCGACGCCCACCCTTTGTTCGTACAGCTGAAAAAGCAGGCACCGGGTCTGCTGGGTTCCAAGGGGATCAAGTGGAACTTCACCAAGTTCCTGATCGGTCGTGACGGCCAGGTGGTCAAGCGTTTTGCCCCGACCACCAAGCCCCAGGACCTCACCCAAGAGATCGAAGCCCTGCTCAAATGACTGTCTCCCTGGCGCTCGACCATCAACTGTGTTTCAAGCTCTACGCAGCTTCCCGGGCGGTGACCCGAGCCTACAAGCCGATGCTGGATCAACTGGGCCTGACCTACCCGCAGTACCTGGTGATGCTGGTGCTATGGGAGTGGCATGCCACGACGCCGGCGCTACCCACGGTCAAGGCCTTGGGCGAGCGCCTGATGCTCGACTCTGGCACGCTCACGCCGCTGCTCAAGCGCCTCGAGCAGCTCGGCTGGGTCAGGCGTCAACGCAGCGCCAGGGATGAGCGCGAAGTGCACCTGAGCCTGAGCGAAAGCGGTGTGCAATTGCGCGACCAGGCCCATGGCCTGAAAACACGGCTGCTGTGCGACAGCGGCATCGACCTGAACCAGGCCGACACGTTGCGCGATGGCCTGGACCAGTTGCTCCGGCAGATCAAAGACTTGTCGCCTTCGGCACCCATAGATCCAGCAAGCCGCTGAGCTCCTCGCGGCGAAATGGCTTGGCCAGGTAGTCATTCATGCCTGCAGCCCGGCAACGCTCGCGTTCTTCCGACAGGGCGTTGGCGGTCAGTGCGACGATCGGCAGGTCCGGCCAGCGCCCGCTGCGACGGATCTGTCGGCTGGCCTCGTAACCATCCATCACTGGCATATTGCAGTCCATCAGCACCATGTCGAAGGGTTGTTCCTCAAGAAACCTGAGTGCTTCGCCACCGTGGGCGGCCACGATCACCTCACACCCCAGTTTGCTGAGCATGCCCTTGGCCACCAGTTGGTTGACCGGGTTGTCCTCCACCAGCAGGATGCGCGCCCGGTGCATCAGGGGCGCGGCGTCCATCTGGATCGGGTCGAGGATCAGTTGCGCTTCGCTGCGCAGGTTGCGTTGCAGGATCTGATACAGCGCGTTGCGGCTCAATGGGCGCGCCTGTTGCTGCAACGGCGCCAGTGCCGCGACTTCTTCGCTGGGCATGAAATTGCCATAGGCGGTCACCAGCAGGATCGGCGCGCTAATGGCGGGGCGCAGGCGGAACAGGCATTCGGGGCAGTCGGTGATCAGCAGGTCCGGGGCTTGTCCGCTCAAGTCATCGTCTTGCGTGTAGCAGTGCGGTGTCAGCCCCCAGTGGGGCAGCAGGGTGGTGAGCAGCTCTGTGAGGCCACTGCCGGCACTGGTAATGGCGATGACTTCCCCCTTGAGCGGTGTCGGTTGCACCGCAGGCAAATGGGTCGGCAATGGCAGGTCGGCGCAGAACTGGCTGCCGAAGCCCACCTCCGAGCTGATGCTCAAGCGGCCCTGCATCGCTTCACACAGGTTGTGCGTCAACGCCAGGCCCAGGCCCGTGCCGCCAAACTGACGGGTGATGCCGGCGCCGGCCTGGGTGAAGGGTTGGAAGATCTTCACCTGAGCTTCCTGCGCAATGCCGATGCCGGTATCACACACCTCGATGCGTACCCGGCCCTCCTGCGCGCTGAGGCGAACATCCACACGGCCGAAGCGGGTGAATTTCAAGGCGTTGGACAGCAGGTTACTGACGATTTGCCGCACGCGGGTCGGGTCGCCCAAGACCTGGGCGGGAAACTGCGGGTCGATCAGGCAGGTCAGTTCGACGCTCGGCGCCGCGTTCTGCGACAACAGGTTGGCGGTGTCTTCCACCAGTGAGCCCAAATCGAACGGGATGCGCTCCAGCTCCAACTGGCCAGCGTCGAACTTGGACAGGTCGAGGATATCGTTGAGCAGCTCCACCAGCACTTTGCCAGAGTCATGGGCAATGGACAGTTGCTGGCGTTGCTCGGCGTTGAGTGGGCTGTCCAGCGACAGCGCGATCATCCCCAGCAGGCCATTGAGCGGGGTGCGAATCTCATGGCTCATGTTGGCCAGGAAGGCCGCCCGCGCCTGGGCCATGCCCAGTGCATGCATCTTTGCGGCTTCCAGTTCATCGTTGGACTGGCTCAGTCGCTGGTTGCTGGCCTTGAGCTCCAGGGTGCGGGCAGAGACGATATCTTCCAGTTGCCCCAGGTATTCGGTCAGCCGATCTTCAGCGTGACGGCGTTGCTGGATCTCCGTCTCCATGTTTTCGAACTGCTGGTTGGCGACGTTCACGAGCACGCCGATTTCGTCGTGCTCGTGGCCCGGTGGGCAGTCCAGGCGGGCCTGCCGGCGATTGCTCAGCTCGCGGATAATGCGCACCAGAGGCTGGGTCAACATCACGTAGAACAAGCCCAGCAGGATGCCGGTCAGCAACAGGCTGCGGGCGAAGCCGTTGAGTAGCGTGATCTCGGCACGGCGCAGAAAGCGGCTGCCAAAGGCGTAGGTATCCACATCCAGGCGCAGCACCCCAAGGGATTCGTTGGGCATGTGGCTGAGGAACAGGCGGTCCTCAAACTGACGGTTGGCACCGAACAGGAAGTCGCTGATAGGGCGGTAGGTGCTTTCTTTGCGCGGTCGGTCGACATCGGCCAGCACCACGCCGTTGTTGTCGATCAACTGGGCGTGAACGATGGCGGGGGAGTGCAAAAGGCCCAGGGTCAGTTCCTGGGCCAGTTCGGCGTCGATGTTGTAGGCGATGCGTGACGCGGGGTTGTGACTGATTTCGATCAACGAGCGAATTTCACGGTTGATGGATGCGTCTTCGCTGGCATAATCAATACCGATCTGGATCAGGCTGAGCAAGGTTCCCAAGACGAAACCGACCAGCACAGTCAATCTGGCTTGTTTATAAGACAAGCGGTGGGCGAACTTGATATCCATCGAGTGTTGAACCACTTCACGTTTCCCTTCGCCCGGCAAGCATAGCTGAACATCCACAAGCTCTGGCTTACCCGGCATGAATCGTTTTTTACGCAGCTTCGTGCGGTCTGCCGCAGGGTTGCCAATACGCCATCTTTTGCAAGAACTTGCCAGAGGAATAATCGTGGACTCTCGATTGAATGCCTTTCTTGAACGGGCTGAAACCGTGCTCGCCCGCCTGGAGCCATTGTTGCCCGCGCCGCGCCAGGCCATCGATTGGAGCCAGTGCCTGGCGGCACGCTGGCAGCGTGAAGGCCGCAGTGGTTTCCTGTTGCCGCTGGACGTGAGCCTGGACATGCGCCTGTCCGACCTGATTGGCGTGGACAAGCAACGTGAAACACTGGCGCGCAATACCCAGCAATTCATCGATGGCCTGCCCGCCAACCATGCACTGCTGTGGGGTTCGCGCGGCACGGGTAAATCGTCCATGGTGCGCGCGTTGCTGGCCCAGCATGCCAAGGCGGGCCTGCGCCTGATCGAAATCGAGCGTGATCATCTCGCTGATCTGCCGCGCGTGGTCGAGCAACTGATCAAGTTGCCGCAGCGCTTTATCCTGTTCTGTGATGACCTGTCGTTCGAGGCCGGCGAAGGCGATTACCGCGTGCTGAAAAGCGTGCTGGACGGCTCCCTCGAACAGGCTCCGGAAAACGTACTGCTGTACGCGACCTCCAACCGCCGTCACCTGGTCCCGGAGAACCAAAGCGACAATGACAACTGGAAACGCGTGGATGGCGAGCTGCACCCCAGCGAAGCGGTGGAAGACAAAATTGCCTTGTCCGACCGTTTTGGCCTGTGGCTGTCGTTCTATCCGTTTACCCAGGAGCATTTCCTGGATGTGGTGGAGCACTGGATCGGCGAGCTGGCGAGCAAGGCCGGTTTGCAATGGCAGCGCGATGAAGCCCTCGACATCCTCGCCGTGCGCTGGGCGACCGGACGCGGCAACCGCAACGGCCGTTGCGCGTACCAATTTGCCCGTTACTGGGTAGGCCTTAAATTGTTGGAGCTTCAACCATGATCAATCTACACAGCGCTGGCACCGGCCTGGATGGCTATGCGATGCTCTGCGCGCAACTGGAGTCGCTGCTGGCCGATGAGCGCGACTTCATCGCCAACAGTGCGCAGTTTTCTGCGTTTCTGTTCAATCAGCTGGACGACTTGAACTGGGCCGGCTTCTATCTCAACCGCAACGAAGAACTGGTGCTCGGACCGTTCCAGGGCCAGATTGCCTGTGTGCGCATTCCCTTCGGTCGCGGGGTCTGCGGGACGGCGGCCGTAACGCGGCAAACCCAGCGGGTGGAGGATGTGCATGCGTTTCCCGGGCACATTGCCTGCGACAGCGCATCGAACAGTGAGCTGGTGGTGCCTTTGGTCAAGGACGGCAAGCTGGTTGGCGTTCTTGACCTCGACAGCCCGTCGCTTGCACGCTTTACGCTCCAGGACCAGGCGGGCATTGAACAGCTGGCGGCGATTTTCCTGCGTCTGACCGACTGCTGATCACGCAAGGGGCAGCAATGCCCCTTACTGACCCTCTGGGCTGAGCTGCACTTGCAGCAACCTCTCCAGTTCCAGCATGGATTTTTCCAGGGTTTTCGCACCCGCCTCGATTAACGTCCAGTCATCGCCACGGGCACACGCCTGTTCGAGGGCTTCACACTGCCCGGCCAATGAGGCCGCCTGAACAATACGGGCGGCACCCTTGATCTTGTGGGCCTGCTCGATGATCTCCTGGAGTGGGGCGTGTGCGGTTATCAGTGCGGTCAGTGCCTGGCGATCGTTCCGGCTGCTGCTCAACAGCTCCTCCAGCAGTCGCCCATTCAACTGTGGGTCGCCGCCGGTCAAGGCCTCGAAGTTGCCAAGGTCCAGGTGCAACTCCACTGTTTGAGGGGCGATCTGCGCCAGTTGCCGCTCCAGAGTCGTGAGGCTGATGGGTTTGAACAGGCAATCGTTCATACCGGCCTGAGCACAGCGTTGTTTCTCTTCAGGCTGTGCATTGGCGGTAAACCCAAGCACCACGCACGGTGGCAGTTGCTCGCGCTGTTCGTATTCGCGGATCGAACGACTCAACTCGTAGCCATTCATGATGGGCATGTTGCAGTCGGCGATGACGAGGTCGAAGCGTTCCTGGCGCCAGGCCTGGAAACCGGCTGCGCCATTCTGGGCTGCCGTGAACTGGTGGCCCAGGTAGCCCAGTTGCTGGCACATCAGCAAGCGGTTGGCGGGATGGTCGTCCACCACCAGCACATTGAGTACCGGCGTGGTTGCGGGCTTCTCGGGTTTCTGTTCATCGGCTGCCTGTTCCGGCAGCAGTCGCGGCATTCGCAGGTTGACATGTACCTGGGTGCCCACCATGGGCACGCTGCTCAGGCTCAGTTCTCCACCCATCATTGCGCACAGGCTGCGGCAGATCACCAACCCCAGGCCCGCGCCGCTCCTGGCGAGCTGCCCGGAATTGTCGGCCTGGGCAAAGGGTTCGAACAGGCGTTTCTGATCATCGCGGCTGATACCTATCCCGGTATCTTCCACCACCAGCTTCATCTCGACCTGTTGCACCAGCTTGGTGGGCAATACTTCAACGCGGATTTTTACCTGGCCACGTTCGGTGAACTTGATGGCATTGCTGATCAGGTTCGACAGCACCTGCTTGAAGCGCAGCGGGTCGATCAGGACTTCGGTGTCGTCCTGGTCGGGCTTGAACTCTAGGGACAGGCTGAGGGTTTTCTGGCGCGCCAGCCCGTCGAAGACACGCACCACCGACTCGATCACCTCGCGCAGGTTGACCCGTTCCGGCGCCAGGCTCAGGCGGCCGGATTCGATACGTGCGATGTCCAGGATATCGCCGATCAGCTCCAGCAGGTCCTTGGCCGAGTTATAGGCAACTTCGATGGCCGGGCGATCCAGGTGGCCATGGTCGGCGCGTTTGAGGGTCAGCTCCAGCATGCCGATCACCGCGTTCATCGGCGTGCGTATTTCATGGCTCATGGTAGCGAGGAACGTGCTCTTGGCCCGATTGGCTTCGTCGGCGCGCTCTTTGGCCGCGCGGATCTCATCGAACAATTGGCGGCGCTCGCTGATGTCAATCCAGCCACCGATGATTCCCTGCACCTCCCCGGTAGAGTCGCGGTAGGGCAGGATCCAGTGATAGATCGTCAGTTTCTTCCCGCGAATATGCAGGGTGCGGTCCAGGATCAGCGGGTTGCCTTCGGCCATTACCCGCTGGTAGTCGGCATGGTACTGCTCCGCGTCCGTCTCGAGGGCTTTGCTCATCTGCAGGGCACTTTTGCCGATCACGTCCTCACGCTTGACCTCGAACACTTGCAGGTAGCTGTCGTTGCATGTCTGTAGCAGGCCTTTACGGTCACGCACGTAGATCGGGTGCGGGGTTTCGTTGACCAGCGCGCGCATGAATTCGAACTGATCGTTGAGGGCACGCTCAGCCATCTTGCGGTGCTTGATCTGACGGCGCATGTAGGCGTTCCAGGCCAGGGAGATCAACAGCAGCAGCCCGGTGCCGATGATGATACGGGCTATCAGCTGGTGGTAGTTGCGCCAATAGCTGTCGGAGGCGGCAGTGTAGCCCCGCCAGCGGCTGTTGATCACCCCCAGTTCATCCGGAGCGATGCTCAACAAGGCCTTGTCGAGAATCGAGCTGAGTTCGGTGGCACTGCGCGATGTGGCCAGGGCAAACATGGCTGGGAAGGTGCCGATGCTCGTACTCATCTGCAGCTTGTCCTGGAACACCTGGGACGACAGGAAGTAGTTGGCGACTACCAGGGAGTTCACCGCGCCTTCCACGTGCCCCTGGGCCAACAGTTCCGAAGCCTTGAAGGTGTCGCTGGCTTTGACCAGGTGGACCTGGGGAAAGTCGCGACGAAGGATAGCCTCCAGAGGGTTGCCTGGCGTGATTGCCAGGCGTTTGCCGGCCATCTGCTCCAGGTTCAAGGGTGCATTGGGTTCTTTGCGTGTCAGCAGGACATAGGAGTTTTCCAGGTAGGGCCGGCTGAAGTTCAGTTGCGCCTCCCGCTCGGCGCTGGGCACGATGGCACCAATGATATCGGCCTTGCCGGCATCTACCTGTTCAATCATTTCGTTGACGTCGCGTTCGCGCCGGATCTCGAAGCGCAGCCCGGTACGCAGGCGGACCAATTCCAGCAGGTCGGCGGTGATGCCGCGGAAGTTGCCATCGGCATCGAAAAAGGTCAGTGGTGCGAAGGTTTCATTCACCACCACCTTGACCACCGGATGGTCTTTCAACCAGCGCTCCTCGCGTTGGGTCAGTTGCAGCTTCTGATCGGACAGCAAGATGTCGCTGCCGGCGCTCCAGCGCTTGGCGATCATTTCCCGTTCGTTCATGGGCACGGTGGCCAGAACCGCGTCAACAATACTCAAGAGGGTGCGCTGATGTTGGGGCATGGCAAAGCTGAACCCGTAGGCTTCGTGTTTACCGAAGTTGGCCATGCGGATGTTCTTCAGGTAGCCCTTGTTGATCATGTAATGGGTGGAAATGGTATCGCCGAGGAACACGTCAGCCTGGTCGAACGCCACTGCATTCAGGGCATTTTGATAAGAGGGGTAGGCGCGGATGATCGCCTGGGGGTACAGCTTTTCCACTTCCGCCAAGGGCAGGTAGTGGTAGACCAGGGCCAGACGCATGCCGGCCAGGCCATCGTTCAGGCTGCGGGTTTCACCTTCGCGGGTGACCAGCACCGGTTGGTCGACGGCATAGGGTTCGGACAGCGTGAGGTTGGGGTTCGCCGCCTCGAAGCCGTTGGAGGAGCCCAGTAAATCGATATCCCCGGTTTCAAGCGCACGGATGGCCGCCTCACGGGAAGGGTAACGCAATACCTTCACTGGCAAGGCCAGCGCCTTGGCCAATAGGCCGGCGTAATCAGCGGTCAGTCCTTCGTAGTCGCGACCACTGGACGTGAGGTCGAACGGAGGATAGTCAGGGGCCGCAGTGCCCAGCACCAGTTCGCGCTTGTTTTGCAGCCATTGGCGTTGGGTCTTGTTAAGGTTGGTTTCCAGTTGAACAGAGCCTGCACGGCTCAACAAGGTGAAATGTTCCGGGCCCGGTTGATGGTTCGCGAGCACGGCGGTACTGAAGCACAAACCGGCACTCAATATAATCAGATAGTCCTTTATACGCCTGGGCATCCGCTTTCTCACACTAGCGCGTTTCGTTTTGCCATCTCGATAAGTTCTACCAAGGATTTGGCTTGAAGTTTTTGCATCAGCCTCTTTTTGTAAGTGCTTACTGTTTTGTTGCTCAGGAACATACCTTTTGCAATTTCCTTATTGGTGCGGCCTTGTGCAAAAAGTTGCAATACCATAAGTTCGCGGTCGTTGACGTTTTTGAACAGTTCAAGCTCCTGGGACTCGACGCCGTCTGCACCATTGGCGTTCAGTGCCTGGCTGGGGAAGTAGTTGTAGCCGGACAACACCGCGCGGATGGCGCTCAGCAATTCACTCAGGTCGCCTTCCTTGCACACGTAGCCGTCGGCGCCCGAGCGCATGCAGCGGGTGGCGAACAGGGTGGGGGACTGGGCCGTCAGGATCAGGGTTTTCATCGGTGTGTTCATTGCGTTGAATCGGCAGAGCACCTCGAGCCCGTCCAGTTTGGGAATGCTGATGTCGAGGATGATGAGGTCGGGCAGGCATTCGCGGACCATTTGTATGGCGTCGCATCCGTTGTCCGTTTCTCCCACCACTTTGTAGCCCTCATGTTCCAACAACATTCGGATTGCAAGCCGTATAACCGGGTGGTCATCGATAATAAAAACTGAGTTCATGATCACATTCCGTGCAAGAGCAAATAAAGCGGGCACATTAGCTCAGAAGCGGAGGCGGGAGCATGAGCACAGAGGGGTGTAGATATAAAACAGGAAAATTCCTACATTAAAAAAGGTAAAAGCCTACCAGCTGCTCGGGCTATGTGAAGTGATGTGCCAGCGCTTGGGAGATAAATGAATTAAATGTCGCCGCTATGGAGTTAACTGGCCCGGTGCAGTGCTTTTTCTTTGAGACTGATGTTTAAAATCCTACATGTGTAACCGAAGTAATGGGCAGATCAAACGTGCCAACTCATCTTTGTTCAGCGGCTTTGACAAATAGCCGAGCAATGGCAGGCCACGGTCCACCGCTTGGGCTATCAGGGTGGCGAGTTCTGTCGTGGGCAATCCGCTCAGAAGGATGGCGGTTGTGGTAAAGCGTCGGCGACTGGCAATTTCAATCAGTTCGAGCCCCGGCAGGTCGGGCAGGCACTGGTCGCACAGGATGATGTCGAAAGGCACCTCGGCCTGCGACATCAAACAGATTGCCTGTTCGGCGCTTTCGGCGGGGGTCACCCGTGCGAAGCCGAAGCTTCTGAGCAGGCACTGGGTGGCGAGGAGTTGAAACGGATGATCCTCCACCAGCAGGATACGAAGCGGATAACTGGGCATTGGGGGGCACACGGTGAGTCAAGCGTCGATGGAGGGCGCGTAGGAACTGTTCGCCTGGGTCGCCCGGAGCGTGCGTGATTATTCAGCAGGTGCTTGTGCGAATTCGATCAGGCCGCTCTGTTCCCTTCGTAGGTCGATTCCTCTCGGGTAACAGGCGGCTTGATCGTACTCGTCATTGGGGGCTGGAGCGCCCGGTCATTTCCCGGGCCATTTCGGTGGCATAGCTGTCGGTCATGCCGGCGATGAAGTCGATCATGCGCAGGAACGAGGCGTGCAAAGGCCATTGGGGGTTTGGCGCGTTGTTACCCAGCAGGTCGAGAATGCGCCGATTCTTGAACGACGGCGTACGCCCGCCATGCTGCTCCAGGGCTGCACCGCAAAAGGCGTTCAGCAGAATTTCCAAGGTGGTGTAGGCGCCGATTTCATGCAATGTCTTGCGCTTGTCCTGGAAGATCTTCTTGCGCGCCATGTCCTTGGCGTCCAGCACGCAACGCTTGGCCGGGCCGTGCATGTGCTCCACGAGGTCGCCGGGCAGGGTACCGGCGAGCAAGGCATCCTGTTGTTCGACAAAGGCCCGCGCGGCCGCGTTGGTCAGGTGTTCGATAGCCTTGCCCCGCAGGATCGCCAACTTGCGCCGCCGGGAGTTCTGCGCGCCGAGTTGGCGATAGGTCTGCGGCAGGTCATCGCCTACCAGGTCTAGCAGCAGCGACTCGACCTCGGTGTACTCCAGCAACTCCATTTCCAGGCCGTCTTCCAGGTCGATCAAGGCGTAGCAGATGTCATCTGCTGCCTCCATCAGATACACCAGCGGATGCCGGGCCCAGCGCTGTTCTTCGAGTTGCGGCAGGCCGAGCTTGTGGGCGATCTGCTCGAGGATCGGCAATTCGCTCTGGTAACAGCCGAACTTGTGTTTTTTATAGCCCAGGGAGTCGGCGTGGCGGGCGGTCCAAGGGTATTTCAGGTAAGTGCCCAGGGTGGCGTAGGTCAACCGCGTGCCGCCGTCGAACTGGTGATATTCAAGCTGGGTGAGCACGCGGAAACCTTGGGCGTTGCCTTCGAAATTGAGGAAGTCATTACGCTCGGCGCTGCTCATGTCATCCAGCCAGCCGCGGCCTGCGGCCTGCTGGAACCAATGGCGGATGGCGTCTTCGCCGGAGTGCCCGAACGGCGGGTTGCCGATGTCATGGGCCAGGCAGGCCGATTGCACCACCATGCCCAGGTCGCTCGGGTCGCACCAGTCGGGCAGGGCGCTGCGCAACGTTTCGCCGACGCGCATGCCCAGGGAGCGGCCTACGCAGCTCACCTCCAGGGAATGGGTCAGGCGGGTGTGAATGTGGTCGTTGCTCGAGACCGGGTGCACTTGGGTCTTGCGGCCCAGGCGGCGAAATGCGCCAGAGAAGATAATACGGTCATGGTCTTTGTGGAACGGGCTACGGCCCAGTTCTTCCGGGCTGTGCAGCGGTTTGCCTAGACGTTCGCGAGTCAGCAGGGTGGGCCAATCCAAGGCGGGTACTCTCCGTGCGGTGAATGACCCTCCCAGCTTCCCGGTTCAGCGCGGGCTGGGCAAGCGAAAATCTACAGCCCGGCCGCGTCGATATCGATTAACAGCAAACGCTGACCGTTATCAAAGAACTGTCCGGCCGTGAGGCAATACTGGTTGGTGGTCGCGTCGCGGTAGGTCGAGGAGAGGGTCAGACGACGCTCGTCCCACCCCTCGGCCAACAGGTGATAGAAATACGGGCGCCACGACCAGTTATGGCCCAGATAAAGGCTGTCGGCCTGCCAGGCGTCCTGGCGCCATTCGAAATTGGGCGTCAGCTGAGTGCCGTGTCGGTCGCATTGGTAGAAGCGCAGCAGCCAGGGGAACGCCGGCAGTTGGGGCAATTGGCTCAGCGGCGCCTGTGCCTGGGCCCAGGTTTGCAGGATTTTCATCAGCTCGGCCAATTGCTGGCGCAATTGCATGATGCGCCCGCGTTCCGCCAGTTTTTGCTGAACGTAGGCGGTGCGCAACTCTGCAAAACGCGGCACGAAGGCGTCGGCGGCAAACCAGTCCAACTGTGCCTGGGCAAACAGATAGCCCTGCACATAACGCGAGCCGCACTCCAGGGCGAAGCTCAACTGTGCTTCGGTTTCCACGCCTTCGGCAATGATCCAGCAGCCGGTTTTCTCGGCCATCTGTGCCAGCGCCCGCACCACTTCGCTGCTCGGCCCGCCGCGGGCCGCTTCCTGAAACAGGCGCATGTCCAGCTTGAGAATGTCTGGTTGCAATGCCAGCACCCGGTCGAGCTGGGAATAGCCGGCGCCGAAGTCATCGATGGCGATACGCGCACCGGCCTCGCGGTAACGCGCGACCACGTCAGCCAGGCGCTGGATGTCGCCACCCAGTTCGGTGATCTCGAACACGATCCGTCGCGGGTCGACACCATGGCTGTGAATCTGTTTCAGGCTCGGCAGGGCTTGGCCCGGACGCAGGCGGTTGATCCAGCGCGGCGAGATGTTCAGGCTCAGGAACCAGTCGGCGGGTGCTTCATGCAAGCGGCTCAGGGCATTGTCGCGAATCTGCCGGTCGAGACGGCGCAAGGTCACGCCTGGGGTGCGCGGGTCGGCGAACAGCGGCCCCACCGATTGCAGGCGCCCGTCGGCCTGGCGCAGGCGGCCGAGGGCCTCGACACCGGCGATGCGGCCGGTGGCGGTATCGATAAACGGCTGGAAGCAGGCGAGCGGTTGCCCGTCGATCACGGGGCCTCCTTAAGCGAGGTGGCTGAAAAAAGGCCCGGCCCTCGAAAACGAGGGCCGGGCCGATTCTGTTAGCAAGAATGCAGCCAGCCAGGCTCAACTTTTGCGCGAAGTGCCCTGCATGGCCAATTTGATCAGCGGGATCAACCCGGCACCGAGACGCACCAGGCGTGTCAGGCTGCTGATACCGCCGCCCTTGGCGCCTTTGCCGGTGAAAAAGCCCATCAGCGTCACCGCAGCAACGCCCCACAGCGGCGCGTGCTTGATGCCCAGGCTGTCCTGCCAGTGACTGCCCAGGTTGCGCACCTTGTTCAACGGCAGCATCAGTTGCTGGGACTCGTGGCGGATTTCCTGACGGTGCATTTCCATGCGCAGCCGGATCAGCGCTTTGCGCATTTCCCGCCGTGACGTGTTTTTTGGCATTTCAGTCAGGCTCATGGCAGCAGACGCTCCCGGTCATTGGCCAGCTCTTCGAGGGTGGCGTGGAATGGCGTGGATTCATCGAACACCGCCGCTTTCAAGCGCACCCCGCAAAAGGCTGCGGCAAGACTGTAGAACACGCAGAGGCAGATGATTCCGGTCAGGCGGTAGCCGGTGTCCCAGACCAGGATCATCACCAGTGTCGACAACCCCACCAGCAACAGCAGTGCAAACACCAGCGCCAGGCCGGCAAACAGCAGAAGGCTGACGGTGCGGGCTTTCTGTTCCTGCAATTCGATGCCGAACAACTCGA
The DNA here is from genome assembly GCF_024584605.1 of Pseudomonas extremorientalis. Taxonomy (NCBI): domain Bacteria; kingdom Pseudomonadati; phylum Pseudomonadota; class Gammaproteobacteria; order Pseudomonadales; family Pseudomonadaceae; genus Pseudomonas; species Pseudomonas extremorientalis. The sequence goes on from NZ_CP089519.1 coordinate 2,004,599, forward strand.
CGTGGCTGTGCAGCAAGCCCAGCACGGCTGCGCCCAGGCGCCTTGAAGTCGTCCCAGTGGACGAGCCGGTTTCGCCGATAGACATGATTAGCGCCTTGTGGCCAGCAGGCCGATCAGAAAGCCCACGCCGGCGGCAATGCCCACCGACTGCCAAGGGTTGGCTTGCACGTAATCTTCAGTCGCGGTGACCGCCGCCTGGCCGCGTTCGCGCAGCGAGTCTTCAGTCTGCTTGAGGGTTTCGCGGGCCTGGAGCAGGGTATCGTGGATCTTGGCCCGTAGCTCATCAGCCTGGTCACCGGCGAGCACCTTGGTGTCGTCCAGCAACCTTTCGGTATCAGTCACCAGGGTTTGAAAATCCGCCATCAATATTTCTTGAGCAGTCTTTGCAGTTCTTCTGGCCATGGTTATCTCCGTGATGGGCTGTTTTGTACTTAGTGGTTTCGAGTCACCGGCGTCGGTGAAGGTTCAGTGCAATTGTGTGGTACAGCTTTTGCTTTGCCTTGGTGCGCAGGCCCCGGGGCCTGCGCTGAATCCGGGCGGTCGGGCAGGAAGCCTTGAAAAACCTTACCCTAAATAACTGAAACTCGCGGAAAAACCCTGTCGGCAACGGCCTGTTGTGTTGATCGCTGCGCTAAATCGGTTCATGCCCTCTGCAGAGGGGCGGGACCGGCGGTGCCAATTTAGTGCGCGCAACCCGGGCTTGAACCGCTTTGGTGCTTTTTGCCTTACTGCAGGCCTGCCAACTTCCATGGAAAATGTGCAAAGTGCAGTGGACACGCTTGTCCACAGCTCCAACACCCTGTTTATCCTGATCGGTGCGGTCATGGTCCTGGCCATGCACGCTGGCTTCGCGTTCCTCGAAGTCGGCACGGTGCGCCAGAAGAACCAGGTCAACGCCCTGTCGAAGATCCTCAGCGACTTCGCCATCTCCACCCTGGCCTATTTCTTTATAGGCTATTGGATCTCCTACGGGGTGAGCTTCATGCAACCGGCGGCGGTGATCAGCGCCGACCATGGCTACGGCCTGGTGAAGTTCTTCTTCTTGCTGACCTTCGCGGCAGCAATCCCGGCGATCATTTCCGGGGGGATTGCCGAGCGTGCACGGTTTGCGCCGCAACTCTGCGCAACCGCGTTGATCGTGGCGTTTATCTACCCGTTTTTCGAAGGCGTGGTGTGGAACGGCAATTTCGGTCTGCAGGCCTGGCTGCTCGCGACCTTCGGCGCCAGCTTCCATGATTTCGCCGGCTCGGTGGTGGTCCACGCCATGGGCGGCTGGCTGGCGCTGGCGGCGGTGTTGCTGCTTGGCCCGCGCAACGGGCGCTACCGCGAAGGGCGCCTGGTGGCGTTCGCGCCGTCGAGCATTCCGTTCCTGGCATTGGGGTCGTGGATCCTGATTGTCGGCTGGTTTGGTTTCAACGTGATGAGTGCGCAAACGTTGAATGGCGTCAGTGGCCTGGTGGCGGTCAACTCGCTGATGGCCATGGTTGGCGGCACCGTCGCGGCTTTGATCATCGGCCGCAACGATCCGGGTTTCCTGCATAACGGTCCGCTGGCCGGGCTGGTGGCCATCTGTGCGGGTTCCGACCTGATGCATCCGGTGGGCGCACTGGTCACTGGCGCAGTCGCTGGTGGTTTGTTCGTGTGGTTCTTTATCGCCGCCCAGGATCGCTGGAAGATCGACGACGTGCTGGGCGTGTGGCCGCTGCATGGCCTGTGCGGCGTGTGGGGTGGCATTGCCTGCGGCATCTTCGGCCAGACGGCATTGGGTGGCCTGGGCGGTGTCAGCCTGGTCAGCCAGTTGATCGGTACTGCCCTTGGTGTGCTGGTCGCGCTGGTCGGTGGCCTGCTGGTGTACGGCGTGATCAAGCGCGTGCACGGACTGCGCCTGAGCCAGGAAGAGGAGTATTACGGCGCGGACCTGTCGATCCACAAGATCGGCGCGGTCAGTCAGGATTGATCGGCTCGTCTGCCTGGCGATAAAAACCGTGCAGCAGGCGGTAGCGGTTGTGTCGCACATCGTCAACCCGCGCCTGCACCTGTTGGTCCGGCAGGCCCAGCAGGATCAGGGCGTGGGAGGCGAGCATCAGGCTTGACTCCAGCAGTTCGGGCACCACTTCGCTGGCGCCTGCGGCCTTCAGTTCAGCCAGTTGGCTGTCATCGCGGGTGCGCACCAGGATCGGCACTTCGGTGTTGATCCGGCGTGCTTCTTTCAACACCACCAGCGCGACGTCGGTGTTGTCCACCGCAATCACCACCAACCGCGCGCGTTCCAGGCCGACCGCACTGAGCAAGGCGCCACGCCGGCAATCACCGTAGTGCACGCTGCTGTCTTCGGTGGCGGCTTCCTGTACCCGTTCCGGGTCGTCATCCAGAGCGATGAATGCCTGTTGTTCCTGGCGTAGAAAGCGCCCGATGGATTGGCCGACGCGACCATAGCCGCAGATCACCGCGTGACCGTGCAGCTCGGCGTTGAGCGCGGTGATGGCTTCCAGTTGTACTTGCTGGTTGGGCTTGCGGTGCAGGCGCAGGGCAATGCCCGGCGCGGCACGCAGCAGCAGCGGCGTCAGTAGCATCGAGCAGAAGGTGGCGGCGAGCAGCAAGCCGTTGAATTCATCCGGGATCAACCGGCTCTGTTGCATCTGTGCCATCAACGCAAAGCAGAACTCGCCGCCTTGGGCCAGCGCCAGGCCGCTGCGCCAGGCGGTTTCGCTGTCGCTGCCGCGCAGCTTGACCAGCGCGGCGACCACACAGCCTTTGACCAGCATCAAGGTGAGGGTCAGGGCGAGGATCAACAGGCTGTGGCTGACGAACAGTTGCAGGTCGATCAGCATACCGATGCTGACGAAAAACAGCCCCAGCAGGATGTCGCGAAACGGACGGATATCTGCCTCGATCTGATGGCGGTAGTGGCTTTCTCCCAGCAGCATACCGGCCAGGAACGCGCCGAGGGCAGGGGAGAGCCCCAGCAGGTGGGTGAGCCAGGCGGTCAGCAACACAATCACCAGCGCTAGCAGTACAAACAACTCGGCCGAATGGGAGGCGGCGACTTCATGAAACAAGCGCGGCAACAACCAGCGACTGGCGAGCAGCAAGCCGACAAACAACACCACGGTCTTGCCCAGGGTCAGTGGCAGCGCCCAGTACCAGGCTTGTTCACCGGTGCCGGCAAACACCGGCACCAGGGTCAGTAACAGCACCGCTACCACATCCTGGAACAGCAACACGCCAATCGCGTTCTGGCCATGGCTGCTGAAGATTTCACCGAGGCTGGTCAACTCCTTGCTGACGATGGCCGTGGATGACAGCGCCAGCCCTGCGCCCAGTAACAACGCGACGCCTGGCGCCACACCCAGGATCATCAACAAGATGCCCAGCAGCGCCCCGCAGCCCAATACCTGCAAACTGCCCAGGCCAAACACCACGCGGCGCAGGGCGAGCATCTTGGTCAGGGAGAACTCCAGGCCCAGGGAGAACAGCAGGAACACCACGCCCAGTTCGGCGAGGTCGGGCAGCTCTTCGCTGTCATTCACCCAGTCCAGCGCGGTCGGTCCTACGGCCAGGCCGACGCAGAGGTAGCCCAGCACCGGCGGCAATTGCAGCCGGCGAAACAGCGCAATCACCACCAGGGATGAGGCCAGAATGATCAGCAGGTTGGCAAACACACGCATCTCCGTTGCAAGGGGGCAGGCAAAAAGCCGCGAGAATCGCTGAAACAGTTATAGGCCATGGTGACCTGGGTCAGGGTTTTTGGGGGCTGGTTTCTCGCCACAGATTTTCGTCAGGCTTAGAATGTTGGCCTACTTTCTGATCAGGTCCATTCGTCATGCTTCCTGAATGCCAGCTATTCGGCACCCTGGGTTGCCATCTGTGTGAAATCGCCGAAGCCGAAATCATGCCGCTCGTCGAACACGGGTTGTTGGTGGAACTGGTGGATATCGCCGACCCCGACGACCTGACCGAAGCCTACGGCCTGCGGATTCCGGTACTTCGCAGGGTGGACACCGGGGCGGAACTGGATTGGCCATTTGACTCACAACAGGTCGTGACCTTCCTTCGTTGAGTTTATGCGATGGCAGGTTTCCAAATATTACGTTACTGTATGTTTGTACAGCGATTGAATAGAGGGAACGCCCGTGGTGAATGTCGAACAACTGAAAAGCAGCGTCAATCGCATGTCCGCCGATGTCGTGCGCGACGCGGTGAACGAGCTGCGCCTCGATGGCCTGGTCACGGAAGGCAAGACGCCGTTCAACAAAGTGCATTTCAATACCTGCTTTGCCGAGATCGAGGCGCTGTTCCAGCGCGCCGGTTACCACAAGCAGCTGGATGTGGTGGGTTACCAGGGCTTGTTATACGCGTTGTATGATCCGGGTCGCTGGGAAGCCGTGGACGTGCTGCGCTGGCTAAAGGAATTCACCGAGGCCGCCAGTGCCTCGCCGATTCTGCGGGCGGAGTTGGCCAAGGCTTGAGATCCGCCCTAGGCTCAGTCCCGCTCCATGCGGGATAATGCCCGCCGGTTTTCCCAGGCTTCGAGCATTTCATGTCCACTTCCGTTTTTATCCCATCCGAGCACCAAGCCAGTACCCTGTATTTGCCGCCCGGGCCTTGGGCGACAGTGCTCGAGTGCCTGTGCGAGCACTTCCCGGCGATCGGCCGTGAACACTGGATCGACCGCATTGCCCGGGGCCGAGTGCTGGACATCAACGGCAGCCCCATCGGCCTGGCCCTGGCCTACAAGGAAGGCCTGTGCATCTATTACTTTCGCGAAGTGCCCAACGAGAAAGTCATCCCGGTGCAGGAAACCATCCTGTACGCCGACGAACACCTGGTGGTCGCCGACAAACCGCACTTCCTGCCCGTGACCCCCGCCGGTGAATATGTCGAGCAAACGCTGCTGCGGCGCTTGATTCGCCAGTTGGATAACCCATCGCTGGTGCCCCTGCACCGCATCGACCGGCATACGGCGGGGCTGGTGCTGTTCTCGGCCAACCCGGCCAGCCGCTCGGCGTATCAGCAACTGTTTCCCACACGCCAGATCGACAAGTTCTACGAAGCCATCGCTCCGGCCCTGCCGAACCTGACGTTCCCCCTGGTGCATAAAAGCCGCCTGGTCGATGGCGAGCCGTTCTTTCGCATGCAGGAAGGGCCTGGCGCGATTAACACCGAAACGGCGGTGGAAGTGCGCGAAAAAAACGGCGATCTATGGCGCTATGGCCTGTTTCCCGTAACCGGCAAGAAGCACCAGCTACGCGTACACATGACCGCACTCGGCGCGAGTATCTGCAACGATCCGTTCTACCCGAACGTGATCAAGGACGCCGTAGACGACTACGCCAACCCGCTTAAACTGCTGGCCCAGGGTGTGCGGTTTAGCGACCCGGTCACAGGTGTCGAGCGCAATTTCCGCAGCCAGATCACCCTCGACTGGTAACCGCCAGAAACGACAAGGCCCGCGCGAGGCGGGCCTTGATGGCAAACGCTAAGGCTTACAAGTCTTTGACGGTGCGAACCTGATCTTTGTTGATGCGGGTACGCTTGCCGTCAAGTTGTTCGAATTCGTAGAAACCCGAATCTTCGTTGTATTTAGGGGTGTCGACGGCCTGGATTTCGCGGCCGTCATTCAGGGTGATCACTGTCGGCGAGGCACAACCGGCGAGGGTGGCGAGGCCCAGTGCAAGCATGAGAGCGGCGATGGTCCGTTGAGTCATGAGTTTGTCTCCGAGATAATTCTTTTGAATAGCTGACCTTGTGACGCTCACGGCGTCGACAAAGTTCCGGGTGCGAGGTTCATTCTGACACGCCCGGGCGCGTCTGTAACAGCTCCGGCGTATTAAGGTTGGCCAGGCGCGGGTCATCCGCCGGGCACTCCAGGCCCACGCCGCCCAGTTGCAGGAAGAGCTTGCGCGGGCTGCGCTCACCGGCTTGCCAGGCGCTCTCCACCGCGTCCAGCAGGGCGGTGGGGAGGATGCAGATCAGCGGCTCCCAGAACTCACCATGGCGTACCATCACCGGCAGCCGCGGGTTGCGCCGTGCAGTGTCACACAGGCCGGCGAGCAACCCTGCGTCGACGTGCGGCACATCGCACGGCAGTATCAACAGGTGTGTGTGGCGCGCGGCGGCGAGTCCCGCGCGGATACCGGCAAGCGGGCCGGGAAAGTCCGGGCTGTCGTCGTTCACCAGTTGGTCGGCGTACGCGGCGTAGTGCTCCAGGTTGCGGTTGCACGAGATGATCAGGTCATCCGTCAGCGGCCGCACCAGGCGCTGCAGATGGGCGATCAAGGGTTGGCCATGCCATGCCAGCAAGCCTTTGTCCTGGCCGCCCATGCGCTGGCCACGCCCACCGGACAGCAGCAAGACCGAACAGGGCAGTGATGATGAATCGATAGGCATGGCGGTTCCGCAGCGGCAGTAAAAGGGGGGGCTGTGATATAACATCGGGCTGTTCCTTCGACAACCGGACCGTGCCATGAAAGCCAAGGCAGATGCGCCCTTCGTACCCCTGAATATCGCTGTATTGACCGTCAGCGACACCCGCACCCTCGACACCGATACCTCCGGCCAAGTCTTTGTCGACCGCCTCACCGCTGCCGGGCATAACCTGGCCGAACGCGTGCTGCTCAAGGACGACCTCTACAAGATCCGCGCCCAGGTTGCCCACTGGATCGCCGAAGACGTGGTGCAAGTCGTGCTGATCACCGGCGGCACCGGCTTTACCGGCCGTGACAGCACCCCCGAAGCCGTGAGCTGCCTGCTGGACAAGCAGGTCGATGGTTTTGGCGAACTGTTCCGCCAGATCTCCGTGGCGGACATCGGCACCTCTACGGTGCAGTCCCGCGCCCTGGCGGGGCTGGCCAATGGCACCCTGGTGTGCTGCCTGCCAGGTTCCACCAATGCGGTGCGCACCGGCTGGGACGGTATCCTCGCCGAGCAATTGGACAACCGTCACCGTCCGTGCAACTTCGTCCCGCACCTGAAACAGGCCGAGCCTTGTGAATCCCGTGGGTAAGCCGGGCAAGACCGGCGCCCTGATGCCGGTGGAAGACGCGTTGGCGCAACTGCTGGCCATGGCCGAAGCCGCACCGATCCGCGAGCAGGAAACCTTGCCCCTTGCGCACTGCGACGGGCGTGTATTGGCCCTGGACCTGGTCTCCACGCTCGACCTGCCACCCTGGCCGAACAGCGCCATGGACGGCTATGCCGTGCGTCTGTCGGACTGGACCGGCGAGCCCCTGGTGGTCAGTCAGCGCATCTTCGCAGGCCAGGCGCCGCAACCCTTGGCTGCGGGCACCTGCGCGCGCATCTTTACCGGCGCCCCGGTACCCGAAGGCGCCGACTGCGTGGAGATGCAGGAAAACGCCGTGGTCCATGCCGACGAGCGCGTGAGCTTCACCGAACCCCTGCACCTCGACCAGAACATCCGTCCACAAGGCCAGGAAACCACTGCAGGCGAGCTGGTTTTGTCGGCAGGTACGCGCCTGGGTCCGATTGAACTCGGACTTGCCGCCTCCCTGGGTCGTGACCGCCTGGACCTGGTGTGCCGCCCGCGTGTGGCGGTGCTGTCCACCGGTGATGAGCTGATCGAGCCGGGCTTGCCACTGGGGCCGGGCCAGATCTACAACAGCAATCGGCGGGTGCTGTGCTCGTGGTTGACCCGTATTGGCTGCGAAGTGATCGACGCCGGTATTCTGCCCGACGACCTTGAGCAAACCCGTACGCGCCTGGGCGACCTGGACAGTGTCGACCTGATCCTGTCGACCGGCGGCGTGTCGGTGGGCGAGGCGGATTTCCTCGGCATTGCCCTGCGCGAAGAGGGCGAACTGGCCCTGTGGAAACTGGCGATCAAACCGGGCAAGCCGCTGACGTTCGGGCATTTTCGTGGCGTGCCGGTGATCGGCCTGCCAGGCAATCCGGCGTCGACGCTGGTGACCTTTGCGCTGTTGGCCCGGCCTTATCTGCTGCGCCGCCAAGGTGTGCAGGATGTCGAACCGTTGCGTTTCGAAGTGCCGGTGGGCTTCACCTGGCCTAAACCTGGCAACCGCCGCGAGTACCTGCGTGGTCGCATCGAACAGGGCAAGGCGATCATCTACCGCAACCAGAGCTCCGGTGTACTGCGCAGCGCGGCGTGGGCGGAGGGGTTTGTCGAGGTGTTGGAAGGCACGACGCTGGCTATCGGCGATCGGGCCAACTTCATTCCGTTGAGTGAGGTATTTGGCTGACACACAATTCACCGGTGGCGGGGGCACAGTCAAGATAAGTCCTATGAGCCATCCAGAACGGGCAGGTTAATTTTCTGAGTCTTGGTTACTGGAGGCCTGACGATGACTATTCAACCTGCTACTTCCGTTCCTGGCGTGGCGGCACCTGCTCGCGCCGAACCCGGCTTGCCCGCTGCAGCGTCAATCAATTCAAGCACTGCACGTGGGGTTTTGAATCAACTGATCGGCAGGCCGCTTTCCGAAAATACTTATCGGGAGCGGCTTGCCTGCATGATCGCCGATCCGAGTATTACCTCCTGGCAGGCGCTGACGCGTGATCCTGGGCAGTTGCAACGATTGCAGGACAATGAACGGCTGCGGTGGGCCGACCCGGCTGCGGCTGACGAAACCTTGCCGACACTGGCACAGGCTCTGGGCAAGAAAAATGTCTGGCTGCCTGAGGTGGACAGCCTCAATGCCAACATCCTGAAGAACCTGACCGCACAGGTGGCAGAAAAATACCTGACGCAATTCCAGTCCATTCTTCAAGACCCGGCACCTGCCTTGTCGCAGGATGTCTCGATAGTTCGGGGTGCGCCATCAGCGGGTAAAACCACCTTTCTCACCGGCCAGTTCGCGCTCAACACCGATATTGTCAAGAACATGATCCAAAACCGTATGCCCGGCACGAGCATGTTGCAGGTGCATGACCAGGGCGCGGCGTTGGTTCAGCAGTTCATTAGCTCCATGGAAAAGCGCCTGGGGCAGCCACTGACGCGGGATGCGTTGTACCTGTGGCCAAACGATTTCAACCAGAAAATAGCCGATATCGCACGCTTGAGCCAGGAATCCAAGTTGCATTTCCACGATATCCAGGTGGACCTCGCGACTTTGTGCTGTCGGATTCTCAAGCGCGGCACCGATGAGGCGGTGATGGACTTCAATGTCCTGAGCCAGTTTTTCAGTGCGGGTCTGGAGCATCGTGGCCCGAGTATCGAGTCGGTCAAGAACAGTCAGGACAGGCTTAAGGAGTATTCACTGTCGGCCTGGAACGGTCAGCAGAATGTGCTCGTTGCTCAACGCGCACCCGGTGCCAAGGATTTTGTGATCAAGGATCAAGCCCTGTTCGATAAGGTCACTGCCCGGGATAGCCGTTCCATACAGGCAGAGGTAGAGAGTGTTCGCAACACCGTGATTGACGCGCCGTTCATCGAGGCCTTCACCGCGCCACTTCCGCCTGCGCAGGCGAGTGCGTTTGGTGCGGCATTGCGGCAGTATGAAGGGCTGACGTTCGAGCAGGCGTTGAAACAACACGCTCAGCGCAAGCCGGTTGCCACCTCGGTAGCGGCCCGCATGTTGGCCGGTGTGGTGCCGGGCTGATTCAGTAGTCATCCCCGCGTTCGGTCACGTCGCGCTCTACCGGTGCGGTGTGCGGGTCATACCCCACCGGAAACTTGCCCTTCAACGTCCAGGCAAACGCAATGATCTCGGCAATCGTGCGGTACAGCTCCTCGGGAATACTGTCGCCCAGCTCCATCCGTGCCAGCAGCTTGACCAGTTCGGCGTTTTCGTAGATCGGTACTTCATTTTCCCGCGCCAGCTTCAGGATGGCTTCGGCCAGGGCGTCATCGCCCTTGGCCGTCAGCGTAGGTGCCTGCTGGCCGTCGTATTTGAGGGCAATCGCCTGGCGCGGCGGTGTTGGGTTCTTCATGCGGTTTCATCCACCCAGCGTTGTTCCAGTCCGGTTTTCGGCCCGCGCGGTGGGGTGCCGAGGTGGCAGTCGAGGTCGCCGACGTTGATGCCCGAGGTCACCAGGCGTTCGCGCAGGGTGCCCAGGTGGCTTTCGATCAGGCTGGCGGTGAAGGGGCGGGAGGCCCACAGCTGGCTGGAGAGTTTGCCCTGGCTCAATTGTGCCTGGACCTGCAATGGCCCGAGCGGCTCCATGTCGAAAGCCAGTTCGACGCGCCAGAGCATCTGCTTGGCGTCCTTCTTCTCCTTGCGTTCGGGCTGGTCCTTGTCCGGTGCCGGTTCTTCGCGCTGGAACTTGACCTGCAACGGCACGATGTCTTGCAACGTGCGCATGGGGATTTCCAGTTGCCAAGTGGTTTGCAAGCGGCCGTCGGCAGTCGTGCCGGTCTGTTCCAGGCTCGACAGCTGATGGCTTTGCAGGCGTGAGATGGCTCCGGCGGCCAGGCGCAGCAGGTTTTCCAGGTCGCCTTCGCCTTCCAGTTTCGCCATCAACCGTTCGGGCAGCGGGAAGCTGGCAGGTATCTGGCGGGCGCTGACTTGGCCGAGGGTATTCAAAGGGCTGCGCACGAAGTTGGGCAGTGCCTGGGCCAGGGTGTTGGCGGCGAGGATCGCTGTCATGTTGGTGCTGGCGGGCAGGGCGGGCAACAGGTCCGCGACCAGGCGCAGCAACGCACCCTTCATGTCCAACGGCGGAATTTGCGGGTTCTGCCCGGCGAGCAGCTTGGCTTCAAGGAAGGCGCCGCTGTTCTGGATGACTTGCGCCAGTACCTTGGGGTTACTGACCTGCGCCAGGTCCGGCAGTGCGGCCAGCAGGCGGTCGGCGGCGGCGCGCAGGTCGGCGGAAGTACTGTCGCCGCGTGGCAGGTTTTGCAGGGCGGTGAGGACTGCATCCAGCGAGCCCTGGCGACTCTGTTGGGTCGACAGTTGCTGGCTGACGGCCAGTTGATCCTTGAGCCCGCTCAGCGGCACAAAGCTCAGGGTCTGCGCGTTCTGCACCACGGCGCTGAGCAGGCTGCCGACGCGCAGGGGCTGAGGGCTTTCCACGGTCAGGGTCGCGCCCGCCAGGGCGTTGTTGAGCACAGTGACCAGCGAGCGGTAGATCGCCGGCTGCGCCGTGCCCTGGGGCAGCATCTGGGTGGTCAGCACCTTGGCCTGCAACAGCGTGCCTACCGGCATCTGGTTTGTGTCAATGCGGGTGAGGGCGGCGACATTGGCGCTCAAGGCCTGCTGCAGGCTGAGGGTCAGGTTGCCCGCAGTCGTCTGGCTCACTGCCACATTGCTGCCCAGCGGCAGTGGTTGGGGACTGCTGGCCTGTACCAGGGTCTGGCGGCCGCCTTCCAGGGTCAATTTGAGCAGCAACTGGAAGGCTTCCCCGCCTTGTTTCAGGGCGATGACTTCAGCGTTCGCGGTTTTGCCAGGGTCGATCAGGCCGATCTGCGGCTCCAGCAGTTTCAGCAACTCGCCGGCCGCGGGTGCGGGGCCAGGCCCGGCTGTCGGGGCGGGTGCAAGCGTAGGAAGGTTGATCTCACCGGTCATCGCGCGCGTCGTCTCTGGGGAAATTGCCCTCTTTAGAGTAGGGCATCACATGTATAATGCCGCCCGTCTGCAACGAGAGCGGTAAAAACCTCACAACTATTTGATCCAGCTCTCTAAAATCGGTCGCCAAAGCCGTTATTGTGCATTTCTCTTTAACGGCCGCTGCACCGCCGACTTGAACCGTAAAGGCCCGCGATCTTTTGACCAGCCCTCTTCTTGAAGCCGTAGCGCTTGCCTGTGAACGCGACCTGCGCCTGCTGTTCGAGCACCTCGAACTGCGGCTCAAGGGCGGCGACATGGTGCAGATCAGCGGCCCCAACGGCAGCGGCAAGACCAGTTTGCTGCGCCTGCTGGCCGGGCTGATGCAGCCGACCGCCGGTGAGGTTCGACTCAACGGCAAGCCCCTCAACGAACAACGCAGCGAACTTGCCCGCAACCTGGTGTGGATCGGCCACGCCGCCGGCATCAAGGACGTACTGACCGCCGAGGAAAACCTCAGTTGGCTCAGCGCCCTGCATCATCCCGCTTCCCGCGATGCCATCTGGCAGGCCCTGGCCGCTGTCGGCCTCAAGGGTTTCGAAGACGTTCCCTGTCACACCTTGTCCGCCGGCCAGCAGCGCCGCGTGGCCCTGGCGCGTTTGTATCTGCCCGGCCCGCCGCTGTGGATTCTCGACGAACCCTTCACCGCCCTCGATAAACAGGGCGTCGCCCAGTTGGAAGAGCACCTGGCCCGGCATTGCGAGCAGGGCGGTCTGGTCGTTCTCACCACTCATCACACCCTCAATCGCGTGCCCGCCGGTTATCGTGACTTGGACCTGGGGCGGTGGTCGCTATGAGCGTATTCGGCCTGTTGGTTGCCCGCGAAGCACGCTTGCTCTGCCGTCGCCCGGCCGAACTGGCCAACCCGCTGGTGTTCTTTGCGATTGTCATCGCGCTGTTCCCGCTGGCGGTTGGCCCCGAGACTAAACTGTTGCAAAACTTGTCCCCAGGACTGGTGTGGGTGGCCGCGCTTTTATCGGTCCTGCTCTCGCTGGACGGGCTGTTTCGCAGTGATTTCGAAGACGGTTCCCTGGAACAGTGGGTCCTTTCGTCGCACCCCCTGCCACTTCTGGTTCTGGCCAAGGTACTGGCACACTGGGCTTTTTCCGGCCTCGCGCTAGTCTTGCTCTCGCCGCTGCTGGCGATGATGCTCGGGTTGCCCACCGAATGCCTGCCGATCCTGCTGCTGAGCCTGTTGCTCGGTACGCCGGTGCTCAGCCTGTTGGGCGCGGTAGGCGCGGCATTGACCGTGGGTTTGAAGCGGGGCGGCCTGCTGCTGGCCCTGTTGATTCTGCCTTTGTACATCCCGGTATTGATCCTGGGCAGCGGTGCCTTGCAAGCCGCGCTCATGGGCATGCCAGCGACCGGTTACCTGTTGTGGCTGGGTAGCCTGACCGCCCTGGCGGTCACCCTGACACCCTTTGCTATAGCGGCCGGCCTGAAGATCAGCGTCGGCGAATAATGAGGTCTGGTTAAGCGTTGTCTTAACCAGTAAAGACCCTAAGCTTTTCGCAACGACGAAAAGCAACCGTGATGGAAACAGCAATGAACTGGACCTGGTTTCACAAGCTCGGCTCGCCCAAATGGTTCTATGGCATCAGCGGCAAGCTGTTGCCGTGGTTGAGCGTAGCTGCCGTGTTGCTGATCGGCATCGGCCTGGTCTGGGGTCTGGCCTTCGCGCCGCCGGACTACCAGCAAGGCAACAGCTTTCGCATCATTTATATCCACGTACCTGCCGCGATGCTGGCCCAGTCCTGCTACGTGATGCTGGCGGTGTGCGGCATTGTCGGCCTGGTGTGGAAGATGAAACTGGCGGATGTGGCCCTGCAATGCGCCGCGCCCATCGGCGCCTGGATGACCGCCGTGGCGCTGGTCACCGGCGCGATCTGGGGCAAGCCCACCTGGGGCTCGTGGTGGGTGTGGGATGCGCGACTAACGTCCATGTTGATCCTGCTGTTCCTGTACTTCGGTCTGATTGCCCTGGGCAACGCGATCAGCAATCGTGACAGCGCCGCAAAGGCTTGCGCGGTGCTGGCGATTGTCGGCGTGATCAACATCCCGATCATCAAATACTCGGTGGAGTGGTGGAACACCCTGCACCAGGGCGCCACCTTCACCCTCACCGAAAAACCGGCGATGCCCGTGGAAATGTGGGCGCCGCTGCTGCTGATGGTGCTGGGGTTCTACTGCTTCTTCGGCGCCGTGCTGCTGCTGCGCATGCGCCTCGAAGTGCTCAAGCGTGAAGCCCGTACCAGTTGGGTCAAGGCCGAAGTGCAAAGCAGCCTGGGAGCGCGTGGATGAGTTTTGCTTCTTTCAGCGAGTTTCTCGCCATGGGCCATCACGGCCTGTACGTCTGGACCGCCTATGGCATCTGCCTGGCGGTGCTGGCCCTCAACGTCGCCGCGCCGATCCTGGCCCGCAAGCGTTACCTGCAACAAGAGGCGCGTCGTTTGCGCCGGGAGACCGAAAAGTGAATCCGCTGCGTAGAAAGCGTCTGTTGATCATCCTTGCCATCCTGGTGGGCGTCGGCATTGCCGTGGGCCTTGCCTTGAGCGCCTTGCAACAGAACATCAACCTGTTCTACACCCCGACTCAGATCGCCAACGGCGAAGCGCCGGTGGACACGCGGATTCGCGCCGGCGGCATGGTGGAGAAGGGCTCGCTGAAACGCTCTGCCGACTCCCTCGACGTCACCTTCGTGGTCACCGACTTCAACAAAGCCGTGACCATCACCTACCGCGGCATCCTCCCGGACCTGTTCCGTGAAGGCCAGGGCATTGTCGCCCTGGGCAAACTCAACGCTGACGGCGTGGTCGTGGCCGATGAAGTGCTGGCCAAGCACGATGAGAAATACATGCCGCCGGAAGTCACCAAGGCGTTGAAAGACAGCGGCCAGTCGGCTCCAACACCTGCCAAGGAGGGCTAAGCCATGACGTCCGCACTGTTTATTCCGGAGCTGGGCCAGTTGGCGATGATCCTCGCCCTGTGCTTTGCCATCGTCCAGGCCGTGGTGCCGTTGCTCGGTGCCTGGCGTGGCGACCGTTTGTGGATGAGCCTGGCGCAACCGGCGGCCTGGGGCCAGTTTGCTTTCCTGCTGTTCGCGTTTGGCTGCCTGACCTATGCCTTCATGACCGACGACTTTTCCGTCGCCTATGTGGCCAACAACTCCAACAGCGCGTTGCCCTGGTACTTCAAGTTCAGCGCCGTGTGGGGTGCCCACGAAGGCTCGCTGCTGCTGTGGGCGCTGATCCTCGGCGGCTGGACCTTTGCCGTGTCGGTGTTCTCGCGCCAACTGCCGCAAGTGATGCTGGCCCGGGTGCTGGCGGTGATGGGCATGATCAGCATCGGCTTCCTGTTGTTCCTGATCATGACCTCCAACCCGTTCAGCCGCATCCTGCCGCAGATCCCGGCGGACGGGCATGACCTCAACCCCTTGCTGCAAGACATCGGCCTGATCGTGCACCCGCCGATGCTCTACATGGGCTACGTGGGTTTCTCCGTGGCTTTTGCCTTCGCCATTGCCGCGTTGCTGGGTGGGCGCCTCGATGCGGCCTGGGCGCGCTGGTCTCGGCCCTGGACCATCGTCGCCTGGGCGTTCCTCGGGATCGGCATCACCCTGGGTTCGTGGTGGGCTTACTACGAACTCGGCTGGGGCGGTTGGTGGTTCTGGGACCCGGTGGAAAACGCCTCCTTCATGCCCTGGCTGGTGGGTACGGCGCTGATTCACTCGCTGGCCGTCACCGAGAAGCGTGGCGTGTTCAAGAGCTGGACCGTTTTGTTGGCCATCGCCGCGTTTTCCCTCAGCCTTCTCGGCACCTTCCTCGTGCGTTCGGGGGTGCTGACGTCGGTGCATGCGTTTGCGTCCGACCCGGAGCGCGGCGTGTTCATCCTGATCTTCCTGCTGTTTGTGGTCGGCGGCTCCCTGACCCTGTTCGCCCTGCGTGCCCCGGTGGTCAAGAGCCAGGTCGGCTTCAACCTGTGGTCGCGGGAAACCCTGCTGCTGGGCAATAACCTGGTGCTGGTGGTGGCCGCGTCGATGATCCTGCTCGGCACCTTGTATCCGCTGGTGCTGGATGCCCTGAGTGGCGCCAAATTGTCGGTCGGCCCGCCGTACTTCAACGCATTGTTCATCCCGTTGATGGGCCTGTTGATGGTGGTAATGGCGGTCGGCGTGCTGGTGCGCTGGAAAGACACCCCGGTCAAATGGCTGGCCGGCATGCTGATGCCGGTGCTGCTGGGCAGTGTGGCCCTGGCGGTGATCGCCGGGGTTGCCTACGGCGACTTCAACTGGGCGGTGCTCGCCACCTTCCTGCTCGCCGCCTGGGTGTTGCTGGCCGGCGTGCGCGATATCTTCGACAAAACCCGCCACAAAGGCCTGATCAAGGGCCTGCCAACCCTGACCCGCAGCTACTGGGGCATGCAGGTCGCCCACATCGGCATCGCCGTGTGCGCCCTCGGTGTGGTGCTGTCCAGCCAGAACAGTGCTGAACGCGACCTGCGCCTGGCGCCGGGCGAGTCCATGGACCTGGCCGGTTACCACTTCATCTTCGAAGGCGCCAGGCACTTCGAAGGGCCGAACTTCACCTCCGACAAAGGCACCGTGCGCGTCGTGCGCAACGGCAAGGAGGTGGCGGTGCTGCACCCGGAAAAACGCCTGTACACCGTGCAGAGCTCGATGATGACCGAAGCCGGGATCGACGCCGGTTTCACCCGTGACCTCTACGTCGCATTGGGTGAACCGCTGGGCGACGGCGCCTGGGCCGTGCGGGTGCATGTGAAGCCGTTTGTGCGCTGGATCTGGTTCGGCGGCTTGCTCACGGGCTTTGGTGGTTTGCTCGCCGCGCTGGACCGGCGTTATCGGGTCAAAGTGAAAAGCCGGGTGCGTGAAGCCCTCGGCCTGCAAGGAGCGGCGACATGAAGCGTTGGTTGATGGTGGTACCGCTGGCGATGTTTCTGGTGGTGGCGGTATTCCTGTATCGCGGGCTGTACCTGGACCCTGCCGAGCTGCCTTCGGCGATGATCGGCAAACAGTTCCCGGCGTTCAGCCTGCCGACCGTGCAGGGCGACAAGACCCTGACCCAGGCCGACCTGTTGGGCAAGCCGGCGCTTGTCAACGTGTGGGGCACCTGGTGCATCTCCTGCCGCGTCGAACACCCGGTGCTGAACAAGCTGGCCGAGAAGGGCGTGGTGATCTACGGCATCAACTACAAGGACGACAATGCCGCCGCCTTGAAATGGCTGGCGGAGTTCCATAACCCGTACCAGTTGGATATCCGCGATGAAGACGGCAACCTCGGTCTGAACCTCGGTGTTTACGGCGCTCCGGAAACCTTCTTTATCGATGCCAAGGGCGTGATCCGCGACAAGTACGTCGGCGTGATCGACGAGGTGGTCTGGCGCGAGCAACTGGCCGCCAAGTACCAGGCCCTGGTCGATGAGGCCAAGCCATGAAGCGTCTGTTAGCTGCTGCGGTCCTGGCGCTCGGATTGGCCGGTGTGGCCCACGCCGCCATCGACACCTACGAATTCGCCAACGACGCCGAGCGCGAGCGTTTCCGCGACCTGACCAAGGAACTGCGCTGCCCCAAGTGCCAGAACCAGGACATCGCCGACTCCAACGCGCCGATTGCCGCCGACCTGCGCAAAGAGATTTTCCGCATGCTGGGGGAGGGCAAGGACAACCAGCAGATCATCGATTTCATGGTCGACCGCTACGGTGATTTCGTGCGCTACAAACCGGCCCTCACCGGCAAGACCGCGCTGCTCTGGTTCGGCCCTGCCGGGCTGTTGCTGGCCGGCGTTGTGGTAATGGCGGTGATCGTGCGCCGCCGCCGCGCCGCGCCGACCGATGGTTCCGACGCGCTGTCCCTGGATGAGCGTAAACGCCTCGACCAATTGCTGGACACCAAGACTGATGATTGATTTCTGGCTCGCAGCCGGCCTGCTGCTTCTGATTGCCCTGAGTTTCCTGTTGATCCCTGTCCTGCGCGGCCGCCGTGCCCAGCGTGAAGAGGACCGCACCGCGCTGAACGTGGCGCTGTACCAGGAACGCGTCGCCGAGCTGCAAGTGCAGCAGGAGGAAGGCGTGTTGAATCCTGCGCAACTCGACACCGGCCGCGCCGAAGCTGCCCGCGAATTGCTGGCCGATACCGAAGGCGTGGAAAAGCCCCGTGAGTCGCGCCTGGGCAAGCCGCTGCCCTTGTTGGCGGCGTTTCTGGTGCCGGTCCTCGGCGTTGCCCTGTACTTGCACTATGGGGCCAGCGACAAGGTCGAACTGACCCGCGAATTCTCCCAGCCGCCGGTGTCCATGGAGGACATGACCCAGCGCCTGGAACGGGCCGCCGCTGCCCAGCCGGATTCGGCGGAAGGCCTGTACTTCCTCGGTCGCGCCTACATGGCCCAGGACCGCTCCGCCGATGCCGCGAAAGTCTTCGAGCGCACCGTGGCCCTGGCCGGGCGTCAACCGGAGTTGCTCGGCCAGTGGGCCCAGGCGCAGTACTTTGCCGACAACAAACAATGGTCGCCCAAGGTCCAGGCCCTGACCGACGAAGCCTTGAAGCTCGATCCGAAGGAAGTCACCAGCCTCGGCCTGCTGGGTATCGCTGCCTTTGAAGGTCAGCGTTATCAAGAGGCGATCGACTACTGGAATCGATTGCTGGCCCAACTGCCACCGCAAGACAACTCCCGCGCCGCCCTGCAAGGCGGTATCGACCGCGCGGCCGAGAAGCTCAAGGAAAGCGGCGGCACGGTTGCGCAGAAGGCCGTGATGAAAGTCCGCGTGGACCTGTCCGCCGAGGCGAAGGCCAAAGCCCTGCCCACCGACAGCGTGTTCATCTTCGCCCGCGCCGTCAGTGGCCCGCCGGCTCCCTTGGCGGCCAAGCGCGTCACTGTCGCCGAACTGCCGATCACCGTCGAACTGGGCGATGCCGACGCGATGATGCCGCAATTGAAACTGTCCAACTTCCCCGAAGTCCAACTGGTTGCGCGCATATCCCGGGCCGGTCAGCCGACCACTGGCGAGTGGATCGGCCGCAGCCAACCCTTGGCCAGCAGTACCACTGCCTTGCAGCAGCTGACCATCGACAGTCCGGACCAGTAAACCGAGGAAACGCCCATGACCGCATTTGCACGCATCACCCTGCTCAGCCTGGTATTGGGCCTGAGCGCTTGTGCGGTCCACCGCCCACCTCCGGCACCTACCGGCCCGACCATTCCACCGTCCCCGTCGACCCAACCGAGCACCAAACCGTCCGGCCCGGTGACCCCGCCGCCGAAGCCCGTGCCGACCAAGTCGCCGACGTTTGCGCCACCTCCGGGCGCCGCCAGCCACTGGGACGGCAAGATGCAGGTGTATGTACTGGACGACCAGCCCGACACCTTCTATCGCCAGCGCACGTATTACCGCTGGAGCAACGGCTGGAGCCGCTCGATCAGCCCGAACGGGCCGTGGGAAGACACCGACGTGCAGGGTGTGCCGCCGGGGTTGAGCAAGCAGTACGCGCAATGACAAAAGGCGACCTATTACACAGGTCGCCTTTTTTTTGCGCTTTGAAATCCGCTCTTTCAAACACTGGAGATCAAAGAAAGGTGGGAGGGGGCTTGCCCCCGATGGGAGTGTGCTTTCAGATTCAGGCGGCGAAGGGCTGCCAGACGCTGAACATGAAAGTGTCGAGGGGGGCGCCGAACGTGGTGCGCGACGCGTCGCACTCCGGTAATGTGACCGCCGCCGGCCTGGCGGCCGGGGGCTTGCTGGATATACTTAGCGGCAGGGCTGGAGGACCGTGGCGAGACTGCCCTCGGCCCGCGCGAAGACCGGGTCCAGGCCCGCCGCCGCGAAGGGGCGCCTGTAGCGCAATACGTATGACGACAAGCGAAGAGGGGGTTCTGATGGCAGGCAGGTTGATCTATCTCATCGGGCCTTCGGGCTCGGGCAAGGACAGCCTGCTGGATGCCGCACGCCCACGTTTGGCCGAGCGCGGCTGCCGCATTGTACGCCGCGTGATCACTCGCTCGCCGGAGTCGGTGGGCGAAGCGGCGCAAGGGGTGAGCCCGGAGCGGTTTGCGCAGATGCAGGCCGAGGGTGCGTTTGCCCTCAGTTGGCAGGCGAATGGCTTGTCCTACGGCATTCCCAGGGTGATTGACGACTGGCTGGCAGCGGGGGACGACGTACTGGTCAACGGCTCCCGTGCACACCTGGCGCAGACTCGCGAGCGCTATTCGACGTCGCTGGTGTTGCTGTTGACGGTGGACCAGGCCGTGTTGCGCCAACGCTTGATCGCACGGGGCCGTGAGGCGTTGGCGGATATCGAAGCGCGCCTGGCACGCAATGCGCGGTTCACCGCCGAGCTGATCGCCGGTAATGGCGCGGGGTTGTTCGTGCTGGATAACTCCGGGCCGCTGGACCACACGGTCGAGCGCCTGCTGTGTTGCCTCGACCACGGGCATTCGGCATGCGCTTGACCTCGCGCGGCACCGGCCCACGGATGGCGCTAGGTCATTAACCCTTCGACATAGTTGATAAACGCCTTGGCCTTGGCACTCGGCATTCGACCCGTCGGCAATACCGCCCAGAGATCCTTGGGAGGCAGTTCCCAATCGGTCAACACAGCTTTCACCTCCCCCCTGGCCAATTCCGGCGAGAACATCCATTCGGACGTCATCGCCAGGCCATGGTGGGCGAGTACGCCTGCGCGCAAGCCTTCCGACGAAGTGACGCGCAAGCGCCCACGGGCGGCTATCGCCTGTTCGTGCGGGCCTTGTTTGAACGACCAGAGCGGGCTTTCTCCGAGGCTGTAGATCACGGCCTGGTGGTTGAGGATATCCGCCGGGCTTTGTGGCTCGCCGAAACGTTCGAAGTAGGCCGGTGTACCGAACACCCGGCTCGGGCTTTGGCCAAGCCGGCGAGCAGTGAGGCCGGAATCGCTCAGGTTGCCGATACGCAGGGCAACGTCGATGCCGTCTTCAACCAGGTTGAGGAGGCGGTCGTCAAGCAACACGTCGATGTTCAGGCCGGGGTGTTGGTCCAGGAACGGTCCCAGGTTAGGAATGATCCGCATACGGGAGAACGTCACGCCGGCGCTGACCCGCAGGTTGCCCGTCAAGCCAGCGCCTGCGCCACGGGCGGCCTCGTCAGCTTCGTCGGCTTCGAAAATGGCGCTCTTGGCTTTCTCGAAAAATGCCAGGCCTGCCTCGGTAGGGGTCAGGCCCCTGGTCGAGCGCAGTAACAACCGCACGGCCAGGCGGCCCTCCAACTGCGCGATGCTTTTGGAGACGGCGGGCTGGCCTACGCCCAGTCGTTTGGCGGCGGCCGAGAAGGAGCCGGTCTCGACGACGTGAACGAAGGTTTCCATGGCAGTGAGACGGTCCATCGGATGTTCCTGTTGACTGGGCGGCGCTCAAGCCTAAGGCGCTGGGCTAGCGGTGTCATGCGTTTCCCGTGGTGAGCCGTTGAGTTTTCAATATTCGGTAAAACAGCCGTCAGTCAGACATGCGCATTTTGTGCTTGAGTAAAGATAACTCTAGAGTTACTTTTATTCGGGCCAAGCCAAGGAGGCTGGGGTGCAAAGCAGGCTATTGATCAAGGAACTGCAAGACGCGGGTTGGGTATTGGATCGGGTAACGGGCAGTCATCACATTTTTATCCATCGTTATAGCCTGTACACAATCCCGGTACCCCACCCCAAGAAGGACCTGCCACTGGGCACCCTCAGAAGCATCAGGAAACGCGCCGGGCTGTTTGATTTTTAAGGAGAGCATTCATGCAATACCCAATCTATATCGAATGGGGCGATGACTTCACCGCCACCGGTATCCAGATCCCCGATATCCCCGGTGCAGTCACCGCCGGGGACAGTTTTGAAGAGGCCTACAACGCGGCCGTGGAAGTTGCGCACATCATGCTGCAAGAGATCGCCGCAGAAGGTGGGACGATTCCGATGCCAACGTCGGTCGCCCGTTATCATGCCCATGAGGACTACGCCGGGATGGGCTGGGGCATGTTGGAGTTGGACGTCACGCCCTACCTGGGTAAGACCGAGAAGGTCAATGTGACCCTGCCCGGTTATGTCATCCAGCGCATCGACCGCTATGTGCGGGAGCACAAGGTCAAAAGCCGCTCGTCATTCCTGGCGGACGCAGCGTTGGAAAAATTGGTGCGATCCTAGGGCGATCAGGCGGTGTCAGGGAGGGGGCGCGTGCGTTGTCGGATGAGCACGGTTTTTCTGCCCGCCTTTTTTCAGGCATGTTTGAGTGAGTTTCCTCATGTTTGAAATTAAGATTTTGATTAAGTTAAGGGGGTGTTTTACAAGATTTTTTCCTTGAAAAATCAACTTCATAGTGTTGTTGGTATTTCGGAGAAGATCGGTTGTTAAGTGATTTTTTGTGTTTTCTTTGCAGGGGTGTTTATTAAGTATCGTTGAAAATAACTCGCGCTGGTGAAGGTGTCGTTAATTTGAGAATTTAATCGCCTGCCAATGGACTGGTCAGCGTTGGTATTTCTCATGCATGGACGAATGGCTGTTCACTGTTCAGAGTATTCATGGTTATGCACTTTCCTGTCCGACAAACTTCACTGCAACCCCCTGTTCACCCGTCGCATTCCCTTTTGTCAGTGTTTGATAACGACGCCTTGCACTGGACAAGCAACAAGAGATCGTTTAGCACCGCGCAGGCGGCCAAACATATCACTCGAGGTAACTTCAAGTTTCATGATCGAGATCGAGACAATAAAGTCGTGGTGGGCTTTAGTTTTTCCGGCGCCTTTACTGCGGCCCAGAAAGAGCACGCCAGGCGGGCATTGAAGGCTTATGCCGATGTCGCCAACATTTCCTTTGTTGAAAACAGTGCCCAGGTAGATGGCTCTATTGTCATCCGAGGCGTGCCAGGCTCCTGGTCGGGCAGCGCAGGTTTTCCCAACCAATACCAATCGAGCGTAACGGCGAATGTGGGAACGGCAGGCGCGGGCGCCAATCCTGAAGTGGGCAGTCATTTTCTGTCCTTGTTGGCCCATGAGTTGGGGCACACCTTGGGCCTGCAACATCCGGGCGCTTACGACGGCGGTGGCACTTACGAGGCCAATGCCGATTATGCGCAGGATACGAAGGCCCGCAGTGTCATGAGCTATTGGTCGGAGCGCAAACAGCCGGGGCATGACTTCAACGAACGACAACCCGCAGCCCCCATGATGGACGATATCGCGGCGCTCCAGCGCTCGTACGGGGCGAATAAGCGCACCCGTGCCACCGACACCGTGTATGGGTTCAACTCCAATGCCAATCGTGCGCACTACAGCCTCAGGAGCGACCGCGACAAACCCGTCTTCTGCGTCTGGGATGGCGGAGGCGAGGACACCCTGGATTTTTCCGGCTTTGCCAATAAACAAAACATCAACCTCAATGCCGAGGCGTTTTCCGATGTGGGAGGGCTGCGGGGGAATGTGTCGATCGCCAAGGGGGTAGTCGTTGAGAACGCTATTGGGGGCTCCAACAGTGATGTGTTGACGGGTAACAGCGCCAATAACCGCTTGAAGGGGGCTGGCGGCAGCGACACGCTCCGTGGTGGCGCGGGCGCCGACACGTTTGTATACGACCGCGCCAGCGAGTCAACACCGCAGGCCCCCGATGTTATTCAGGATTTCACCAGCGGCAGCGACAAAATCGACGTCGCCGGTGTTCTGCGCGAGGCGGGGCTCACGTCGCTGAACTTCACGGATAGCTTCAGCGGGCGTGCCGGCGACGCGGTGCTCAGTCACGACACCACAACCGGGCGCTCCACACTGGCCGTGGATACCCAGGGGGATGGCACGGCAGACCTGTTGATCAGCGGCCATGGCCAAATCAAACAGGAGGATGTGATCTGGAGCGGAAAGGGGGAGGCCGCACCCGTTACGCCCGATCAAACGGCTGACCCCACGCCGGAACCGGACTCGGATCCCGTGTCTGACTCAACTTCAGAGCCTGATCCGCTGCCAACGCCTAGGCCTGCACCCTGGTTTGGATCGCGGGTGGGCAAACAGATAGTTTCAGGGATCTCTCACGTCGCGAACTGGATATTTGGATGGTTCAGGTGAACGCTTGGGGGCCGTTGTCAGTTGCAAGTATTTTCGAACGTCAGGTGATGTGTGAGTTTTTATCAGTTTGTTTATAACGAATGTTCGGTGTTTCAATTGGTATGGTTCAAGTGCTTGTTTGGCGTATTTTCCTATGCGAATTTATTCGTGTATTCATGGTTTGCTTGTTTGCAAATAATTTATGTGGATATTAATTGTTGTTTCATTTTTTAAAAGCCTAGCGAGTTGCTCATGAAACTATCAAGCGTTCCGCCTGTTGCGCACAGTGGCAGGATTGTTAATGGTGACACTTTAACAACAGGTGGCCACCCCAATTCATACACGACCGATCAAGCTGCGAAACATCTCGTGCGAGGAGATTTCAAATGGCGAGATCGTAATGACGACAAAAAAATAGACCTGTCGTATACCTTGGACTCTCGATTCACCCCTCACCAGAAATTGCGCATCAGGGAGGCGCTTCGGTCTTGGGCGGAGGTGACCAACCTCTTGTTCA
Organism: Pseudomonas extremorientalis; assembly: GCF_024584605.1. Taxonomy (NCBI): domain Bacteria; kingdom Pseudomonadati; phylum Pseudomonadota; class Gammaproteobacteria; order Pseudomonadales; family Pseudomonadaceae; genus Pseudomonas; species Pseudomonas extremorientalis. The sequence continues at coordinate 2,028,680 of NZ_CP089519.1, forward strand.
AGGAAAATGCCAAGGGGACTGATGCCTCCCTCCGTATCTCAGCCATACCGGGATATGCCGGCGGAGTAGCGAGCCTGCCCAATGACTGGTCGATCGGTACGGTCGACATCGGCATTGAGGGGGCTGATGGAAAGCTGGAACACGGGACTTTGTTTGATAAGGTAGCAGTCCATGAACTTGGCCATTCCATCGGTCTTCGGCATCCCCACGGAGAAGGCCCGGGGTACCGGGAGGACTCAACCGCCTACACCGCCATGAGCTACCACGATTCATCCTTTGGCGATGATCCTTACAACGGCAAAAAAATCGCGGCCCCCATGATGCACGATATCGCTGCGGCGCAGAGGTTGTACGGGGCGAACACCCAAACCCGAAAAACCAACACGGTCTACGGCTTCAATTCCAACACCGGTCGAGATTTCTACAGCCTGAAGACCGCCGAGGACAAACCTGTTTTTTGCGTCTGGGACGCAGGTGGAACGGATACCCTGGACTTTTCCGGTTTTCGCCAGAAACAGAAAATCAATCTTAATGCTGAGTCCTTTTCGGATGTTGGCGGCCTGAAAAACAACGTCTCCATTGCCAAGGGCGTCACGCTGGAAAATGCGGTGGGTGGTTCCAGTGATGACAGCCTGATCGGTAATCAGGTCGGCAACCGCCTCAAGGGCGGTGGCGGGGCGGACAAGCTCGAGGGCGGCGGCGGTGCGGATACGTTTGTCTATGACAGCATCGCAGACTCCACGCCTGAGTCCCCTGATTTGATCGTGGATTTTGCCAGCGGTACTGACAGAGTCGACATCTCCACGCTATTGAAGCGCGCTGCTGTGAAGGTCCTCTACATTGTTGACCGATTCAGTGGGCGTGCGGGCGAGGCGGTATTGACCCACAACGCCAGCAACGGGCAGGGACGCCTGGCGCTTGACCTGACAGGTAATGGGAAGCCTGATTTTCTGGTGAACTGTAACGGGAAAATCCACTACAAGGATTTGATGGTCAACCCTGAACCTCCCACCTCAATTGAACCAGAGCCCGATTTGACGACAGCTCCGGAACCAGAGCCCACCCCGCCGAGGACTAAAAGAGCGAACACAGCAAACGAGCAGAGGGGCGGTAAAACGTACACGTACGGTTCGGCTTCCGAATCGAACTGTCGCAAGGTCGACACTTTGAAGGATTTCACCAGTGGTAAGGATAAAATTGATTTATCCAGGATGCTTGAAAAGGCGGGTGTTTCGCTGACACAGGTAGACAGGTTCACGGGAAGGGCCGGTGAGGCATTCATCATGAAATCAGACAGTGATGGTCTGTACTGGGTAGCCGTTGACCTGGACGGGGACAGATGCAGTGATTTTGTCGTCAATAGCCCTAACGTGATAAGCGCCGCAGACGTGGTAGGTATGAAGGTGAACCAGGCCTACGATCGGCAGTTATCCCGACGTAACTGATGGTGTTGCAAAAGGCGCGTCGCCGTTTGAAACGGCATCCAGTCAAAGCCGTCCGTCATTGCTGGCGGACGGCTTTGGCATAGCGAGACAAGCGCCTCAGGCAGTGGCCACCGAGGCCTCACGGGAAACGCTCAGGAACCGTAATAATGCGATCAAGGGGAACGCACTGCCCACCAGCATCACGCCCAACCAGCCGCCGTGTTCATACACGCCGCTGGCAATCGCCGAACCGAACGCGCCGCCGATGAAGATGCTGGTCATGTACAGCGCGTTCAGGCGGCTGCGGCTGTTGGCGTCGAGGGCGTAGATGGCACGCTGGCCGAGCACCATGTTCATCTGCACGCAGAAGTCCAGGACCACGCCAGTCACGGCCAGGCCGATCACGCTGTACAGCGGGTGCACGAAGGCCGGCAGGAAGCTCAACGCGGCGAACAACATGGCCAGCAGCGAAGCGCGATGGGTGTGACCGGCATCGGCCAGGCGACCAGCGATGGGTGCGGCTATGGCACCCAGTGCGCCGACCAGGGCGAACAGGGCGATCTCGCTCTGGCTCAGGCCATAGTTACGCGCCAGTTCCAGTGGGGCGGCGGTCCAGAACAGGCTGAAGGTGGCAAACATGCAGCCCTGGTAGAACGCCCGTTGACGCAGCACCGGTTGCTCACGCAGCAAGGTGCCGAGGGAGCGCAGCAGTTGACCATAGCTGGCAGAGTGATCCGGCTGACGCTTGGGAATGGTCAGCATCAACACCACACTGATAAACGCCATCAGCGCCGCCGCCGCCATGAACATCGCCCGCCAGCCGAAGTGGTCCGCGACCACGCTGGACACCGGCCGCGCCAGCAGGATGCCCAGCAACAGGCCACCCATGATGCTGCCGACCACACGGCCCCGGGATTCGGCGGGCGCCAGGTGCGCGGCCAGCGGAATCAGGATCTGCACCGACACCGAACTGAAGCCGATCAGCAGCGACACCAGCAGGAACAGGTTCGGCTGCTCGGTGACCGCTGCGCCCAGCAGGCTGGCGATAGCGATCACGGTAGTGGCGATCATCAGCTTGCGGTTTTCCAGCAGGTCGCCCAGGGGCACCAGGAAAAACAGCCCCAGGGCGTAGCCGATTTGCGTCAGTGAAACGATCAGGCTGGCCATGGCCGGCGTAAGGCCGATGTCCGGCGCGATCAGCTCGATGATGGGTTGCGCGTAGTAGATGTTGGCAACGATGGCGCCGCAGCAAAACGCAAACAGCATCACCATGCTCCGGGTCATGGTGCTTGTAGCGTGGGAAGTAGCGTTCATGGTGTTCTCATAAAAGCGAAGGAAGTGGGGCGAGCCTAAAGACAACACCGTAGCCCGGGTAGGCCGCTGGCAGTGATAACACTCATGCCCGGTAATGATGAGTGAATCGTTAACTTTCTGCGCGAAGGCTGATGATACATTCAGGCACCACTGCTGAAACAGGAAATCCATTGCAATGAAGATCACGTTGAACAAGATGCTCCTGGCTTCCACGCTGGCCGCCGCCATGGCCGTGGGCCTGGCCCATGCTGCCGAGACGCCTCGCGTGGGCGTACGCGGCGCCATTACGGCGATGGACGGCGATGCGATGCACGTCAAGGTCAACAGCGGCGAAGAGGTGGTCGTGCACTTGACCAAAGACACCCAGGTGCGCGCGGTCACCCTGGCCAAAATCGATGAGATCAAGCCGGGCAGCTACATCGGCTCGGCCGCGATGCCCAACGACGATGGCAGCCTTACCGCGCTGGAAGTGCACGTGTTCCCGCCAGCCATGGCCGGCACCGGCGACGGGCATCGCGCATTTGATTTGAAGGAAGGCAGCAGCATGACCAACGGCACCGTCGGCGACCTGGTAGTGAGCAACGGGCGCACGCTGACGGTGAAATACAAAGGCGGCGAGCAGAAGATCGTGGTGCCGGAAGATGTGCCGATCGTCAACCTGGAGCCGGGTGACCGCAGCCTGCTCAAGCCGGGCGTGAAGGTGGTGCTGTTTGCCGCGCAGGGCGCGGATGGCACGATCACGGCCCAGGCGATCTCCGCCGGTAAGGATGGCGTGACACCACCGATGTAACGGCCAGACACAGAGCCAAATGTGGGAGGGGGCTTGCCCCTCCCACATTTATCAATTACTGGCCGCTGTAGATCTGGTCGAACACTCCACCATCATTGAAGTGGGTCTTCTGCACCGTGCGCCAGTCACCAAAGGTCTTCTCCACCGACAGGAAGTCGACTTTCGGGAACCGGTCGGTGTACTTGGCCAGTACCTTCGGATCACGCGGGCGCAGGTAGTTGTTGGCCGCGATTTCCTGGCCTTCCGGCGACCACAGGTACTTCAGGTAGTCTTCGGCCGCCACGCGGGTGCCTTTCTTCTCGACCACTTTGTCGACCACCGACACCGGCGGCTCGGCTTCGGCGGAGACGCTTGGGTAAATCACTTCGAACTGATCACGGCCGAATTCGCGGGCGATCATTTCCGCTTCGTTCTCGAAGGTCACCAGCACGTCGCCGATCTGGTTGGTCATGAAGGTGGTGGTGGCGGCACGGCCACCGGTGTCCAGTACCGGGGCTTGCTTGAACAGCTTGCCGACAAAGGCCTTGGCCTTGTTTTCGTCACCGCCGTTCTTCAGCACATAACCCCAGGCCGACAGGTAGGTGTAGCGGCCGTTACCCGAGGTTTTCGGGTTGGGCACGATCACTTGAACGCCATCTTTCAACAGGTCCGGCCAGTCTTTCAGGGCTTTGGGGTTGCCTTTGCGCACGATGAAAACGGTGGCCGAGGTGAACGGCGCGCTGTTGTTCGGCAGGCGGGTGACCCAGTTGTCCGGCACCAATTTGCCGTTGTCCACCAGGGCGTTGATGTCGGTGGCCATGTTCATGGTGATCACATCGGCCGGCAGGCCGTCGATGACCGAGCGTGCTTGCTTGCTGGAGCCACCGAAGGACATCTGCAGCGTCAGCTTGTCGTTCGGGTGCTCGGCTTCCCAGTGTTTCTGGAAGGCAGCGTTGTAGTCCTTGTAGAAGTCGCGCATCACGTCGTAGGAGACGTTGAGCAGTGTGACCGGGGCAGCCTGGACGGCGCCCGCCAGGGCAAGGCCGGCGGCCAGAAGGGAGGCGCTAAGGAGTTTTTTCACTGCTCATTCCTTGTTGTTCGAGAAGGTTGCTGATTGAGTAGGGGCAATTTGCCAGCGACTATAGCTGGCGTCGCATAGACGTTTAAAGATTAAAACGAACTTTGCTTATTCCACTTTCTTGAAAAGATGATTGCCACAGCGTGAGCAGAACGCTGCGTTTGGCTCATGGCTGTCTTTCTTGCACACCGGGCAGTCATGCTGCAATTGTTCACCGCGCATGGCACTGGCCAGTTCGGCGGTGAAAATCCCGGTGGGCACGGCGATGATCGAGTAACCGGTAATCATCACCAGGGACGAAATCACCTGGCCCAGCGGCGTCTTGGGCACGATGTCGCCAAAGCCTACGGTGGTCAGGGTCACGATGGCCCAGTAGATGCCCTTGGGAATACTGGTAAACCCGTGCTCCGGGCCTTCGATCACGTACATCAGGGTGCCGAACACCGTCACCAGGGTGCACACGCTGACCAGGAACACCACGATCTTCTGCTTGCTGCCGCGCAGCGCCGCCATCAGGTAGTTGGCCTGCTTGAGGTAGGGGCTGAGCTTGAGCACGCGGAAGATCCGCAACATGCGGATGATGCGGACGATCAGCAGGTACTGCGCGTCGCTGTAATACAACGCAAGGATACCGGGCACGATGGCCAGCAAATCCACCAACCCATAAAAGCTGAAGGCGTAGCGCAAGGGTTTGGGCGAACAGTACAGCCGCAGCCCGTACTCGATCAGGAAAATGAGGGTGAACCCCCACTCGATGTACGCCAGCACGTCGGCGTAGTTCTGGTGGATCTGGTCGATGCTGTCGAGCATCACGATCACCAGGCTGGCGAGGATGATCAGCAGCAGGATGCCATCGAAGCGCCGCCCGGCGACCGTGTCACTTTGAAAAACCATGACGTAGAGCCGTTGGCGCCAGTCGTTGTTGCTGTCCATAAAGCCCACCTGAATCGAATATCGAGCAAGCCTAGGGGGATTCGAAGGGGCTGTCCATGCGGGGTTTCTGAAGCACTCGAACACCTGCGCGTACCAGCCAGCAGGCGAGTATGAATGGCGCGGTCAACGCGGGCAGGTGCAGGGCCGCAAAGCCCGGTGTGAGGAGGATCGCCAGCAGGATGCCGAGCAACGGCAACCAGGGTTGGCGACGCATCTGGCTCAATGCCATGGCCGCCAATGCCGGGTTGTAGCTGTGCAGGCCGAGGAGGGCGCCCGCAGGTTCGTCCAGCCACAGCGCAAGCAGCACACCGACGCTGGCACCGATCAGCGCCCATCCAGCGGCGCGGCGGTTGGCCAGCCACAGACCCAGTGCAATCAGCGCGCCCGCCATCGGCTGGTCCAGCAGCATGATCTGCGCAAGCCCGGTAAAAGGCGCCGTGAGGATAGCCAAGGTGTCGGGTTCGCCCAGGGCAAACGTGTTCTGCGGCACCGTGCCCAGCAACAACCAGCCCAGGCCGACAAAAGGCGCCGTGTAAGCGGGCAAGTCATTGGGCTGGTCGGCATGTTTCAACCATTGCCGTGTCAACATCGCCGCCAGTCCGCCGCATGCCAGGATCAGCGGCGGCAACAACGCCGACCAGGCAAAGTGCTGGCTGATCAATAAACCCAGCAGCACGCCGTTGTAGCTGTAAAGGCCGGCCTGGCGTTCGGCCTTGGGATAACCGCGACGCTGGGCCGTGAGCAACCCCGCCACGCCACCCAGCAGCGCCCCGCCGAACAAGGCCGGGGCGCCGATCAGGATCGCCAGCAGGCACAGCAGGCCGCACAGCGGCTGGCGCTGCAGGAAAATCTGGCTGAAGCCGTTGAGCAGCGCTTCGGCCCAGTCGGGGCAGGATGGGTTGTGCATGGTGATTAATCAGTGGGACCGAGTTGTTCCCATCGGGGGCAAGCTCCCTCCCACACTTGATTGGGTTCACAGATTCAAATGTGGGAGGGGCTTGCCCCCGATGAGGCCCTTACAGACGCTAAATCAACGTCTCGATACGCAGCGAATTGGTCGACCCCGGCTGCCCGAACGGCACCCCCGCCGTAATCACCAACGTATCCCCACGCTCCGCCATGCCCTGTGCCTGGGCTATTTCCAGTGCCGTGGAGCACACCTCATCCACTTGGCGCAGGCGGTCATTGACCACCGAGTGCACGCCCCACGCCACGCTCAAGCGCCGCGCCGTGGACAGGTTCGGCGTAAGGTTGAGGATCGGCGCCACTGGCCGCTCCCTGGCCGCGCGCAGGCTGGAACTGCCCGACTCGCTGTAGTTCACCAGCACCGCCACCGGCAGGATGCTGCTGATGCGGCGGATCGCACAGCTGATGGCGTCCGACACCGTGGCATCCGCCTTGGGCCGGTTGACGTCGAGCTGGGTCTGGTAGTCCGGGCCATTTTCCACCTGACGGATGATCTTGCTCATCATCTGCACGGCTTCCAGCGGGTACTCGCCGGACGCCGTTTCCGCCGACAGCATCACCGCGTCCGCGCCTTCGGCCACGGCGTTGGCGACATCGGTGACTTCGGCACGGGTCGGCGCCGGCGAGAAGCGCATCGACTCCAGCATCTGCGTGGCCACCACCACCGGTTTGCCCAGTTGGCGGCAGGTACGGATGATGTCTTTCTGGATCTGCGGCACGCTCTCGGCCGGCACTTCCACGCCCAGGTCGCCCCGGGCCACCATGATGGCGTCGCTCAGTTCGGCGATTTCCCGCAGGCGCAGCACGGCCGAGGGCTTTTCGATCTTGGCCATCAGGAAGGCCTTGTCGCCGATCAGCTCGCGGGCTTCGCGGATATCCTCCGGGCGCTGCACAAACGACAGCGCCACCCAGTCCACGCCCAGTTCCAGGCCGAAGCTCAGGTCGCGCCGATCCTTGGCGGTCAGAGGGCTGAGTTCCAACAGGGCTTGTGGGACGTTCACGCCTTTGCGGTCCGACAGTTCGCCGCCATTGAGCACGGTGGTGTCGATGGCGTCAGTTTGTTTGGTGATGACCCGCAGACGCAGCTTGCCGTCATCCAGCAGCAGGTCCATGCCCGGCTCCAGCGCCGCGATGATTTCCGGGTGGGGCAGGTTGACCCGGCGCTGGTCGCCCGGCGTCGGATCCAGGTCAAGGCGCAGGGCCTGGCCGCGCACCAGTTGCACTTTGCCCTCGGCAAAACGCCCGACGCGCAGCTTCGGCCCCTGTAAATCCATGAGGATGCCCAACGGGTAATTCAGCTGGCGCTCGACCTGGCGGATCCATTGGTAGCGCTGGGCGTGGTCGGCATGATCGCCGTGGCTGAAATTGAGCCGGAAGATATTCACCCCGGCTTCCACCAGTTCGCGGATGTCATCGATACCGTCGGTGGCCGGGCCCAGGGTGGCGAGGATTTTGACCTTCTTGTCAGGCGTCATGTTGGGCAGCCTCAAGGATCAGGATGGCGCGGAAGTCGTTGACGTTGGTGCGCGTCGGCTCGGTGACGATCAACCCGTCGAGGGCGGCGAAATAGCCGTAGCCGTTGTTGTTGTCCAACTCGTCGCTGGCCGACAGGCCGAGTGCTTCGGCGCGGCGGTAACTGCAGGGGGTCATGATGGCGCCGGCGTTGTCTTCCGAGCCGTCGATACCGTCGGTGTCACCGGCCAGGGCGTATACGCCGGGCAGGCCCTTGAGGCTATCGGTGAGGCTCAGCAGGAACTCTGCGTTGCGCCCGCCACGGCCAGTGCCGCGCACGGTGACGGTGGTTTCGCCACCGGAGAGGATCACGCATGGCGCCGCCAGCGGCTGGCCGTGTTGCACGATTTGCCGGGCAATGCCGGCGTGTACCTTGGCCACGTCCCGCGCTTCGCCTTCCAGGTCGCCGAGGATCAATGGGCTGAACCCGGCCTGGCGCACTTTCACCGCCACGGCTTCGAGAGATTGCTGCGGGCGGGCGACCAATTGGAAGTGGCTGCGGGAGAGCACCGGGTCGCCGGGCTTGACGGTCTCCGAGGCCGGGTCCTGCAACCAATTGCGCACCGAGGCGGGAACGTCGATGTGGTAGCGCTTGAGGATCGCCAGGGCCTGTTGCGAGGTGCTCGGGTCGCCCACCGTGGGCCCGGAGGCAATCACCGTGGCCTGATCACCGGGTACGTCGGAAATCGCATAGGTGTAGACCGTCGCCGGCCATGCGGCTTTCGCCAGGCGGCCGCCCTTGATTGCGGAGAGGTGCTTGCGCACGCAATTCATCTCGCCGATGGTCGCGCCGGATTTGAGCAGGGCTTTGTTGATGGCCTGTTTGTCGGCCAGGGTGATGCCTTCGGCGGGCAGTGCCAGCAAGGCGGAACCGCCACCGGACAGCAGGAAGATCACGCGGTCGTCTTCACCGAGGTTACCGATCAATGCCAGAACGCGCTTGGCCACCGCGAGGCCCGCCGCATCGGGCACCGGGTGCGCGGCTTCGACCACTTCGATTTTTTTGCAGGGTGCGCCGTGGCCGTAACGGGTGACCACCAGGCCGCTGACGTCGCCCTGCCAGCAGTTCTCCACGACCAGCGCCATGGCGGCGGCCGCCTTGCCGGCGCCGATCACGATCACACGGCCGCTGCGGTCGGCGGGCAGGCAGGGTTCAAGGACTTGCCGGGGGTGGGCGGCGTCGATGGCTGTGGCAAACAGCGCGCGAAGCAGGTGTTGCGGATCGACCGACATAAGCGGGCTCCCGGGGATTTTTGTTATTAGAGGTGCGTCAATTTCAGGCTTGGAATGGGGTCAAATGGTGGGAGGGGCGGTGCGACGATTCGACTTGCCCCCGATGGCATTCTTTCATTCAACATTTTTGTCGGTTGATACACCGCTATCGGGGGCAAGTCGAATCGTCGCACCGCCCCTCCCACATTTGACTGCAGCTCATCAGGGGTTATTTATCGCGAATCGAGAAGTTCGCCATATGCTCCAGGCCCTTGATCAGCGCCGAATGGTCCCAGTTGCCGCCGCCAATCGCGGCGCAAGTGCTGAACACCTGTTGCGTACCGGCGGTGTTCGGCAGGTTGATGCCCAGCTCCTTGGCCCCGGCCAGTGCCAGGTTGAGGTCTTTCTGGTGCAGGTTGATACGGAAGCCCGGATCAAAGGTGCCCTTGATCATGCGTTCGCCATGCACTTCGAGGATTTTCGACGAGGCAAAGCCGCCCATCAGGGCTTCACGCACCTTGGCCGGGTCGGCACCGTTCCTGGACGCGAATAACAATGCTTCGGCCACCGCCTGGATATTCAGCGCCACGATGATCTGGTTGGCGACCTTGGCGGTCTGGCCATCGCCATTGCCGCCCACCAACGTGATGTTCTTGCCCATGGCCTGGAACAGCGGCAAGGCGCGTTCGAAGGTCTGCGGCTCGCCACCTATCATGATGCTCAGGGTGCCGGCCTTGGCGCCGACTTCGCCACCGGACACGGGCGCGTCCAGGTACTGCGCGCCGGTCTCGTTGATCTTCGCGGCGAATGCCTTGGTGGCAGTGGGGGAGATCGAACTCATGTCGATCACCACCTTGTTCGGCGACAGGCCTGCGGCGACGCCGTCCTTGCGGAACAGCACGTCATCCACCTGGGGTGTATCCGGCACCATCACGATGATGTACTCGGCTTCCTGCGCCACCTGCTGCGGGTTGGCCAGGGCCACGGCGCCAGCGTCGATCAGCGCTTGCGGGGCCTTGCCGTGGTGCTCGGAGAGGAACAGTTGGTGGCCTGCTTTCTGCAGGTTCGCGGCCATGGGTTGGCCCATGATGCCGGTGCCGATGAATCCGATTTTAGCCATGAAAGAATCCTCTTTTTATTAGATGGCGTTATGGGTCTTCAACCAACCCAAACCCGCTTCGGTGGTGGTCAACGGCTTGTATTCACAGCCGACCCAACCCGTGTAGCCGATGCGGTCCAGATGCTCGAACAGGAAGCGGTAGTTGATCTCACCGGTGCCCGGCTCGTTACGCCCCGGGTTGTCCGCCAACTGGATATGATTGATCTCGCCCAGGTGCGCGGCCATGGTGCGGGCCAGGTCGCCTTCCATGATTTGCATGTGGTAGATGTCGTACTGCAGGAACAGGTTGTCGCTGCCGACCTGTTCGCGAATCGACAGGGCCTGCGCCGTGTTGTTCAGGTAGAAGCCAGGGATGTCGCGGGTATTGATCGCTTCCATCACCAGCTTGATGCCCACCGCTTGCAGTTTTTCAGCGGCGTACTTGAGGTTGGCGACGAAGGTTTTTTCCAGGGTTTCGTCATCAACGCCGTGTGGGCGGATGCCCGCCAGGCAGTTGATCTGGGTGTTGCCCAGCACCTGGGCGTAGGCGATGGCCAGCTTGACCCCGGCGCGGAACTCTTCGACGCGGTCCGGGTGACACGCCAGGCCGCGTTCACCCTTGGCCCAGTCACCGGCCGGCAGGTTGAACAGCACCTGGGTCAGGCCGTTGGCGTCGAGCTGCGCCTTGATTTCAGCGGAACTGAATTCATACGGGAACAGGTATTCGACCCCTTGGAAACCGGCATCGGCAGCCGCTTTGAAGCGGGCAAGGAAGTCCTGTTCGGTAAACAGCATGGACAGGTTGGCGGCGAAACGCGGCATAGGGTTCTCCTTAATCGAGCAGGGAAATGGCAGTCGGCGCATCATTGCCGACCAGCGCCAGATCTTCGAATTCATTGACGGCGTTGATCTCGGTGCCCATGGAAATATTGGTCACGCGCTCCAGAATAATCTCAACGATCACCGGCACCTTGAATTCTTCGATCATTGCCTCGGCGCGGCGCAGTGCCGGCGCGATCTGGCCTGGCTCGAACACGCGCAGGGCCTTGCAACCCAGGCCTTCGGCGACGGCCACGTGGTCTACGCCATAACCGTTGAGTTCCGGGGCGTTGAGATTGTCGAAGGACAGCTGCACGCAGTAGTCCATTTCAAACCCGCGCTGGGCCTGGCGGATCAAGCCCAGGTAGGAGTTGTTCACCACCACGTGGATATACGGCAGCTTGAACTGCGCGCCCACGGCCAGTTCTTCGATCATGAACTGGAAGTCGTAGTCGCCGGACAGCGCCACCACCTTGCGGCTCGGGTCGGCCTTGACCACACCGAGGGCGGCGGGGATGGTCCAGCCCAATGGGCCGGCCTGGCCGCAGTTGATCCAGTGGCGTGGCTTGTACACGTGCAGGAACTGCGCGCCGGCAATCTGCGACAGGCCGATGGTGCTGACGTAGCAAGTGTCTTTGCCGAACACCTGGTTCATTTCTTCATACACACGCTGTGGCTTGACCGGTACGTTGTCGAAGTGCGTCTTGCGGTGCAGGGTGGCCTTGCGCTGCTGGCAGTCGTGCAGCCAGGCACTGCGATCCTTGAGTTTGCCGGCAGCTTTCCACTCGCGGGCCACTTCAATGAACATCGTCAGGGCGGAGCCCGCGTCGGAGACGATGCCCAGGTCCGGGGTGAAGACGCGGCCAATCTGCGTGGGCTCGATGTCGACGTGAATGAAGGTGCGGCCCTCGGTGTACACCTCGACCGAACCGGTGTGACGGTTGGCCCAGCGGTTACCGATGCCCAGCACCACGTCTGACTTGAGCATCGTCGCGTTGCCATACCGGTGGGAGGTTTGCAGGCCGACCATGCCGACCATCTGCGGATGATCGTCAGGGATGGTGCCCCAGCCCATCAGGGTCGGGATCACTGGGATGCCGGTCAACTCAGCGAATTCCACCAGCAGCTCGCTGGCGTCGGCGTTGATCACGCCACCGCCACTCACCAGCAGCGGGCGCTCGGCCTGGTCCAGCAGGGCCAGGGCTTTTTCCACCTGCACGCGGGTGGCCAAAGGCTTGGCCAGGGGCAGCGGCTGGTAGGCGTCGATGTCGAATTCGATCTCGGCCATCTGCACGTCGAAGGGCAGGTCGATCAGCACCGGGCCGGGGCGACCGGAGCGCATTTCATAGAAGGCTTTCTGGAAGGCATACGGCACTTGGCCGGGCTCCAGGACAGTGGTTGCCCACTTGGTCACTGGCTTGACGATGCTGGTGATGTCCACGGCCTGGAAATCTTCCTTATGCATGCGGGCGCGGGGCGCTTGCCCGGTGATGCACAGGATCGGGATGGAATCGGCCGAGGCGCTGTAAAGACCAGTGACCATGTCGGTGCCCGCCGGGCCCGACGTGCCGATGCACACGCCGATGTTGCCGGCCTTGGTGCGGGTGTAGCCCTCGGCCATGTGGGAGGCGCCTTCAACGTGGCGAGCAAGGACGTGATCGATGCCACCCACCTTCTGCAAGGCCGAATACAGCGGGTTGATCGCGGCGCCTGGGATACCGAAGGCGGTGTCTACGCCTTCACGGCGCATGACAAGGACGGCGGCTTCGATTGCTCTCATTTTGCTCATGATTTTGGTGCCTCTTGCGTTTTGTAATTGTATACAAGTGGTTTCTATACAAAGTGTATTCACGGCGAGCTGCGCAGGTCAATGCATTTTATAAACTGGCCTTTGCGCTCATCTGAACGGCTTTTTTCGACGTATGGAGCCTTTGTGTGAAAATATTGTATACAAAAATAAAAGTCATTGTGTTCTATTTGTTGAATGGAGCATCTGATCATTCAGGCCTGCACCGCTTTCCCAATAACAAAAGAAGGACGGCACCATGAGCGCTTTAACCTTGAAAATTGCCACCCAGCTGGCCAGTCAGGCCCTCACCGCAGGGCGCACGATTTCTGCTGCGCCGCTGACCATCGCGGTGCTCGACAGCGGTGGTCATCTGGTCATGCTGCAACGGGAGGACGGCGCGAGCTTGCTGCGCCCGCAGATCGCCATTGGCAAGGCCTGGGGTGCGATTGCCCTGGGCAAAGGGTCACGCCTGCTGGCGCTGGACGCGCAGCAACGCCCGGCCTTTATCGCCGCATTGAACAGCCTGGGGCAGGGCAGTGTGGTGCCAGCGCCGGGTGGGGTGTTGATTCGAAGTCAGGAAGGTGTGGTGCTGGGCGCGATCGGGATCAGCGGGGATACGTCGGATATTGATGAGCAGTGTGCGATCACGGCGATCGAGGGGGTGGGGTTGATGGCGGATGCCGGGGTGTCAGCTTGATTTTGTGTTGACTTGCCCCCGATTGGCACACACACCACGGTGTGTCAGTCCGGCTCACAGCCCTTGAGCACCAACCGGATAATGGTCTGCGCCGCCGCCTCGTAATCCGCTTCATCCAACTTGGCCTTGCCGGTCACTGCCGAGATCTGCCAGTCGAAATCCGCGTAGGTCTGTGTGGCCGCCCAGATGCTGAACATCAAGTGATTGGGGTCAATCGCCGCGATCAGGCCACGATCCACCCAATCCTGGATGCATGTAATGTTGTGCTTGGCCTGGGCGTTCAACTGCTCGATCTGATCAGCGCTCAGGTGCGGCGCGCCGTGCATGATTTCGCTGGCGAACACCTTGGAGGCAAACGGCAGGTCACGGGAAATGCGGATTTTCGAGCGGATGTAGTTGCTCAAGACTTCCTTGGGGTCGCCCTGCGGATTGAACGGCGTGGAGGCGGCCAGGATCGGCTCGATGATGCTTTCGAGCACCTCGCGGTAGAGGTTGTCCTTGGACTTGAAGTAGTAGTAGACGTTGGGCTTGGGCAGCCCGGCCTTGGCGGCGATGTCGCTGGTTTTGGTCGCGGCGAAGCCCTTGTCGGCGAACTCCTCGCTCGCCGCCCGCAGGATCTTTTCTTTGTTGCGCTCGCGAATGGTGCTCATAAACCTGGAGTTTCCTTGCCAAGACTGGCGGTTGCGCATGGTAGCACCGGCTATCCGCGCGCCTCAACAATCTGCCCGTTGGGCCTTTTGCCGCGTTATGCTCGCGCCATCTCACTCTTACGGAAGCCCGATTCATGGCAGGAAGCAGCTTGTTGGTGTTGATCGACGATATCGCCGCGGTACTCGATGACGTTGCCCTGATGACCAAGATGGCGGCGAAGAAGACCGCCGGGGTGCTGGGCGATGACCTCGCGCTCAATGCCCAACAGGTCTCCGGCGTGCGCGCCGAACGGGAAATTCCCGTGGTGTGGGCGGTGGCCAAGGGCTCCTTCGTCAACAAGTTGATCCTGGTGCCCGCAGCGCTGTTGATCAGTGCGTTCGCGCCGTGGGCGGTGACGCCCTTATTGATGCTCGGCGGTGCCTACCTGTGTTTCGAAGGTTTCGAGAAACTCGCGCACAAGTTTCTCCACAGCAAGGACCAGGACCAGGCTGAACATGCGCAGTTGGTCGAGGCTGTGGTCGATCCGGCAACCGACCTGGTGGCCTTCGAAAAGGACAAGATCAAGGGCGCCATTCGTACCGACTTCATCCTTTCCGCCGAAATCATCGCCATCACCCTCGGCACTGTGGCCGATGCGCCACTGATGCAGCAGGTCATCGTGCTGTCCGGCATCGCCATTGTCATGACGGTGGGCGTCTACGGACTGGTGGCCGGTATCGTCAAGCTGGATGACCTGGGCCTGTGGCTCACCCAGAAGCCCGGCCAGGTGGCGCGCAGTATCGGCGGCGGCATCCTGCGGGCAGCACCGTACATGATGAAGAGCCTGTCGGTGATCGGTACGGCGGCGATGTTCCTGGTCGGCGGTGGAATCCTTACCCATGGCGTGCCGGTGGTGCATCACTGGATCGAAACGGTCAGCCAGGGCGTGGGCGGGGTGGCGTGGTTGGTGCCGGTGGTGCTGAACGGCATTGTGGGGATTGTTGCGGGGGCGGTGGTGCTGGCGGTGGTCAGCGCAGTGGGCAAGCTCTGGAACGCCGCGAGGGCTTGATCCGTTGGCAATAAAAAGGCCATTCAATCGAATGGCCTTCTAAGAAGTGTTTGCTCTACCGTCTGTAAATTATGCTTCGCGACGTGTTATCGCCGGTTAACGATATCGCCCGACAATGCTTCTTCTCCCCTTTCGCAATAATCCAATAAACGCATGAATTCCGAATCTGCGTGTACGGTGTTGGAAATGTGACGAGCTTCTAACGTTGGGCGATCGCGCATAACGCCATCGATTTTATTGTTGTTTTCCGGCGAGTAAGCGCCGCCCAGCCTGTCGATACGTTCAAGCACGTTCAATGCCTTGATCGCAAAGATTAGTTGCTGAAGCGGACTTAAAGATTTGTCGTTCCAATGGCCACCCAGTTGTTTATAAAATTTATTAAGGTCCAGAAATTGAGCCCCGTCTGGTTTTCCCCTTTTGTCTAGAGTTGAAAAGAGAGGGTCTTCAAGGACCTGTTTAAGGATGCGAGAATAACGTATGTCTCGGTCATGACCGGAAACAGGGGCGGGATGAACTGAGGTTGTTGAAGGCGTTGCTGCAGGCAGGGAGGTGAAATAGGGTGTACTGTAGCCATTTTTAATAGGGATCATAAGTAAACAACTCCATTTGATTAAGTATAGTTTCTGTTTTTCTGGCGAGGCAGGAAAATGTATCGGTTGCGCAGTCTTAGTGCGTCGTATGGCTGGGCGGTTCCATGAAAACGGTACGGCGCGAGGCGAGGTTTTTACTGGTTATGTTGAAAATCTTTGGCAATAAAAAAGGGCTGCCCGAATAACCGGGTAGCCCTGTATTTGCTGAATTTATATTATTCGGCTATTTGTAACTTTCGAGACTCAGTATAGATATACCGCACTTTCTCATATTCAAACGGCGAGTTCATCTGCCCGTACCGGAAGCTGGTCTGATAGCGCTTGTCCACCGCACGCAACGCCCAGATTTCCGGGTGATTGGAGCTGACTTCCGACACGTTGAGGAAGTTGATCTGGGTTTCCGCGCCGTAGTCGACAATCAGGCCAGTGGTGTCGCGCAGGTTGGATGGACCGAAGATCGGCAGCACCAGGTACGCACCGCCAGGCACGCCGTAGAAGCCCAGGGTCTGGCCGAAGTCTTCGCTCTGGCGCGGCAGGCCCATGGCGGTGGCCGGGTCCCACAGGCCGGCGATACCGAGGGTGGTGTTGACCAGCAGGCGCCCGGTGGTTTCCAGGGAGCGGTGGCCTTTGAGTTGCAACAGGCTGTTCAACAGGTTGGGCACGTCGCCCAGGTTATTGAAGAAGTTACTCACGCCGGTGCGCAGGAAGCTGGGGGTCACATAGGTGTAGCCGTTGACCACCGGCAGGAACACCCATTGGTCGAAGCGGTAGTTGAAGTGGTACACGCGGCGGTTCCACGACTCCAGCGGGTCATACACGTTGAGTGCGGTGAGCGACGAGCGCTCGAACTCCCTCTGGTCCAGGCCTGGGTTGAACTTGAGCTTGCTCAGCGGTTCCTTGAAGCCGTCGGCATCCATATTGACCGGCTCATGGGCCTTGCTGTTGTCGGCATTGGCCACGCCTGCGCACATCAAGGCGGCAAGCAGCAGAAGATATTTAGCCACGGAAGAACTCCAGCATGGCGTCGGCGTTGACGCGGTAATTGAGGTTGCCGCAGTGGCCGCCCAGCGGGTAGACGGTCAAGCGATCGCCGAAGGTTTTACGCAGGAAACCGAGGTCGCCAGGGCCGAGGATCACATCGTCCGCGTTATGCATGACGGCGATTTTCGGGCTGTTGTGCAGGTAGTCCTTGAGGGCGTACAGGCTGACCTGGTCGACCAGTTGCAACAGGCTGCCGCCATCGGAGCGCGCGCGCCACATCGGGATCACTTGTTCGGTGAGGTAGCAATCGAAGTCGCATTGCAACGCACGCTTGAGAAACGGCGTAAGGCTGGTGCCTTCGGTGATCGGGTACTTCGGCGGGATGATCAGGCCACGGCGGTTGATCAGGTCCGAAGTAAAGGCGATGTCGGCCGCTGAAAAACGGAACGAGGTGCCGATCAGCATGGCCATCTGTTCGTTGGTCAAGTGCTGCTTGGACTGCTGGAAGTCGTACAGCAGGGCGTCGTTAAGGTCGATGTAGCCCTTTTGCTGAAAGTAACGGGTCAGCTTGTTCAGCACCAGCTCATAGAAGGTGGTGGTGTTGTTGATGCCCTTGACCTCGGTCTGTACCAGCTTGTCGAGGTTGGTGATCGAGGTGTAGAGGTTGACCGGCGGGTTCAACAGCAAGACTTTCTTGAAGTTGAAGCTGCGACGGGTCTCGTCGAGCTTGGCCACAAACGCCGCATCCAGGCCGCCCAGGCTGTAGCCGGTGAGGTAGAAGTCGGTGACCGGCAATGAGGCGTTCTGCGCGCGCACGGCTTGCATCACGCGGTACATATCTTCCGCGTCTTCCTGGGTGATCCCCGGGGTGGCGAAGCGCGAGGCGGCGCTGATGAAGTCGAAGCTGGTGGGCGACGACAGTTGCACCACATGGTAGCCGGCCTGGTAATACAGTTTTTTCAGGTATTCGTTGAGGCTGCTGTCAAACCGCGCGCCGGTGCCGGCGATCAGGAAGATCAGCGGCGCCGCTCGGTCCTGCTTGGCGATGCGGTAGGTGAGTTTCTTCACCGCCCAGAAGTTGTCCGGCAGGCTGAACTCGCGCTCGGGGCGCATGTTCAGGGTGTAGTCGGATTGGTTGATCTCGTCATCGCTCGGCAACGTTGGCCGAAGATCGGGCGGCGTGGTGGCGATGGTCGCTTCAAACGGGTTGGTCAAAGGGTAGCCATAGCTGGCCTGGTCAATATCGACGGCCAGTGCTGACGCACTCAGAAATAGGCTGCCCAGCAGGGCAGCACAGCGCAAGGAACGGAGCATGACTTAATCCCTAGGAGGAAACGTGCTTAATGAAGTTCGCAGGCTATGACCACCGCGTCGTCGCCGAAGTGCCAGCACTCGGCACGAAAAGTCGGTAAATAACGTCGGAATCGGGGTAATAGTAGCGAGAAGATACACTTTGCCGCGCTTTGATGAATACTAATTGTGTGTATGCGCCTTGCTAACGGCTGTCGGAGCATTAAGCTGAGCGCCGTTTTTGCCTATCGGAGTGGCCCATGTCCCGTCGTTTACCGTTGATTTTGCTGCTTATTGCCCTGCCGCTATGGTTGGCTGCCAGTTACGGTGCGCGCTATGGCTTTATGGAGGACGGCCAGTGGGTGGGCATCTGCGCGGATGAAGCCAGCCGCTGGGAATGCCAATTGCGTTCGAACCTGGGCCTGATGATCCACTTCAAGGTGCTGGGCTGGACCGCGCTGATCACGTCGGTGCTGGCGTTTTTTGTGCCTGGCCGCGTGGGTTGGGGGTTGGCGGTGCTGGGGGTGGCGTTCGGGTTGCCGGCATTGGCGTTGTACAACACCACGTTTGCGGTGTTTGCGGTGGTGATTGCGGGGTTGCGGTTGGTCAGGAAGCCCCGCGTTGCCTGATAGGGCCTCATCGGGGGCAAGCCCCCTCCCACATTGGTAATGCATTCACCTGTGGGAGGGGGCTTGCCCCCGATAGCGGTTTTAGACCTTGCGCACCCGCAAGCAGCGCCACAAGGCTGCCGTCATGAGCAGGCTCACTACCGCCCAACCCCAAGCCTGCTGGTTCAACAACCCTTCACGGTACAACTGCGGCGCAATACCCGCACCGATGATGAAGGCCAGCAAGGCAATCTCCCGGCGCGGTCCGGTCACCGGACGCACCAGGTACACCAGGGCTGGCAACACCAGCGCTGCGCTCGGGAAGCTGCGGTAGCGCGGGTCAAACACCAACGCCAGCATCATCACCGCCCCCGCAAAACCGGCAGTCGCCACCAGCCAGCCCGCGCGCTGCTCCAGCCAGTTGAATGCGCGTGCGCGCCAATCTTGCCGTGCGCTCAAGGCCAGGGCGGCATGGGCCAGCACCAGCAGGTTCAACACCACCAGCAAGCCTGCCCACACCCATTCATCGTTGAACCGCGCGGTGACGCGGGTCAGCTCGGCCCAAGTGCCGATGGAGCAGGCTGCCACGGCGCCCAGCAACGGCAGGGCGATCGCGGTGCGCGTGCTGCGCACACGGCCACCCAGAACCAGGGTGCCCAGCAGGATGATCCCGCCCACGCCGAGCCATAGCGGCCAGTACGGCACATTGGTAACCGGCCCGGCGAGGATACCCTTGTCCTGCCGATTGGCATCGAACAGGCCCCAATAACCACCGACGGCACCTTCACTCCCACGCTTCCACGGCTGGTCAAAGGCCTCGATCAGGTTGTAGCGCCAGCCATTCGCCTCGGCCATGGCCACGAAACCCCGCATGAACCTGGCTTCGTTGACCCGGCTCGGCACGGCGGTTTCGCGCTGGCGACCTTCGCTGGGCCAGCCGGTTTCACCGATCAGGATGTCCTTGGGCGCGAATTTGTTGCCGAAGGTCTGGCGCACATCGCCCACGTGCTTGAGCGCCTGGTCGATGCCGGAAGGGTCATCTTCCCAGTAGGGCAGCAGGTGTATCGTCAGGAAGTCCACCGCCGGCGCGATTTCCGGGTGTTGCAGCCAGAATTCCCACACATCCGCATAGGTCACCGGCTGCTTGATCCGGCTTTTGACGGTCTGGATCAGCGTCACCAACTGCTTGGCGGTGACTTCTTTACGCAGCAGCGCTTCGTTGCCGACGATCACCGAGGTCACTACGTCAGGGTTGGCGTTTGCTGCCGTGATCAATGTTTCGATTTCTTTCTCGGTCGCCACTGGGTCGCTGCTGACCCAGGCGCCGGCCATTACCTTCAGCCCATGTTCGCGTGCCATGCTTGGCAACGCTTCCAGGCCGACCATTGTGTAGGTGCGCACGCACTCAAAGCGGGTGGCCAGCAGGGCCAGGTCGGCGTCCATGCGGTCCGGCCGCAGTCTGAACGGCTGATCAAACGGAGATTGGTCTTTATCGAACGGCGTGTAGGACGCGCACTGCATCTTGTGTGTGGCGCTGGCGACATCGGGCAGCACTACGGAGCGGCCGAGGCCATACCAATAGCCGATCAGGGCCAGCAGGCCGAGGAGCAGGGCGCAGAAATAGGGCAGGGCAGGGAAGCGGGCAGTCGCAGGCATGGTCGGCTTATCTGGAGAGCAAAGTCGCGCATCTTACCCGGATTTAGGCCGTCCCAGTGGGGCCGCATAATTTTGACATGCAAAGTTCGGGCGGGATTTTGGCGTCAAGTCCTACAAAACGCCCTGCTGGCTATGTGATGTCGTTTCTTGCTTGTATGAGGTCGCTGACAGAGCAGGTCGAAGGGCGCGGCAGGTTGATGATCGAACTGTCAGCACTCCACTGATGCCGCAGACACCGGATCGATGCGCGTGACGGGGGCGCGGTGCACCACATAACAACAGGTTGACGTCGCTCGGCATCCGTCGGGCGCAGCACTTTCGGGGAAGTACGATGAAGATGCGACGACTCTTGGGCGCAGCTGCCACTCTGGTAGTTGCGATGAGCTCCACACTGGCCAGCGCCGACAGCAAAACCCTGAGCATCGGCTATGTGGACGGCTGGTCCGACAGCGTTGCCACCACGCACGTGGCGGCAGAGGTGATCAAGGCCAAGCTCGGTTATGACGTGAAACTGCAAGCGGTAGCCACCGGGATCATGTGGCAGGGCGTGGCCACCGGCAAGCTCGACGCCATGCTGTCCGCCTGGTTGCCGGTGACCCACGGTGAGTATTGGGCCAAGAACAAGGACAAGGTGGTCGACTACGGCCCCAACTTCAAGGATGCGAAGATCGGCCTGATCGTGCCGGAGTACGTCAAGGCCAAGTCCATCGAAGACCTCAAGACCGACACCACCTTCAAGAACAAGATCGTTGGTATCGACGCCGGCTCGGGCGTGATGCTCAAGACCG
Organism: Pseudomonas extremorientalis; assembly: GCF_024584605.1. Lineage (NCBI taxonomy): Bacteria > Pseudomonadati > Pseudomonadota > Gammaproteobacteria > Pseudomonadales > Pseudomonadaceae > Pseudomonas > Pseudomonas extremorientalis. The sequence continues at coordinate 2,049,904 of NZ_CP089519.1, forward strand.
ACGAAGCGATCAAGCAGTACGGCCTCGACTACAAACTGCAAGCCAGCTCGGGTGCGGCGATGATCGCCGAGCTGACCCGCGCCGAAGACAAACAGGAATCCATTGCGGTCACCGGTTGGGTGCCACACTGGATGTTCGCCAAGTGGAAACTGCGTTTCCTGGACGATCCAAAAGGGATTTATGGTGCTGCTGAAACCGTCAACAGTATCGGCAGCAAGGGCCTGGAAAAGAAAGCGCCGGAAGTCGCGGACTTCATGAAGAAATTCCAGTGGGCCTCCAAGGACGAAATCGGCGAAGTCATGCTGGCTATCCAGGAAGGCGCCAAGCCTGATGCAGCGGCCAAGGATTGGGTCGCCAAGCACCCTGAGCGCGTAGCCGAGTGGACCGGTAAGTAACAGCCCCTGATATACCCTTGTGGGAGGGGGCTTGCCCCCGATAGCGATCTGTCAGCTATCGATGTACTGGCTGACACACTGCTATCGGGGGCAAGCCCCCTCCCACATTAATTTTGCCTCCCGTAAATCTCCCTGCGCCCCCGCAAACCCTCGCTACACTCGATCTAAGACTAAGGTCGTCTGGAACCTCTACGGCAGCCGCATACAGTGGATACGTTCCAATAATAAAAAAGCTGTGCTGCGAGGATAAAAACAATGAACGACAGCATTTACCTCTCGATTCAAAACAGCCCGCGTTTCAAGGAGCTGGTGAGAAAAAGGGAAAGGTTCGCCTGGATTCTCTCGGCGATCATGCTAGGGCTTTACTCCGCTTTCATCCTGTTGATCGCCTACGGGCCACAAGTGCTGGGGGCCAAGCTCAGCCCTGGTTCCTCGATTACCTGGGGCATTCCCCTGGGCGTCGGGCTGATTGTGTCCGCCTTCATCCTGACCGGCATCTACGTGCGCCGGGCCAATGGCGAGTTTGACGACCTGAACAATGCGATTCTCAAGGAGGCTGCGCAATGATCCGTCGTCTACTGGCAATATTCGGCGCTTCGCTTTTTGCTCCGGCCGTCTGGGCGGCAGACGCATTGACTGGTGAAGTGCACAAGCAACCCCTGAACATATCGGCCATCGTGATGTTTATCGCGTTTGTCGGTGCGACCCTGTGCATCACCTACTGGGCTTCCAAGCGCAACAAATCGGCAGCCGACTACTATGCGGCCGGCGGCAAGATCACCGGTTTCCAGAACGGCCTGGCCATTGCCGGCGACTACATGTCGGCGGCGTCCTTCCTGGGGATTTCCGCACTGGTCTACACCTCCGGCTATGACGGTCTGATCTACTCGATCGGCTTCCTGGTGGGCTGGCCGATCATTCTGTTCCTGATCGCCGAGCGCCTGCGTAACCTGGGCAAGTACACCTTTGCCGACGTGGCGTCCTATCGCCTGGGCCAGACCCAGATTCGCAGCCTCTCGGCCTGCGGCTCGCTGGTGGTGGTGGCGTTCTACCTGATCGCGCAGATGGTGGGCGCGGGCAAGTTGATCCAGCTGCTGTTCGGCTTGGACTATCATGTAGCGGTGATCCTGGTGGGGATCCTGATGTGCATGTACGTGCTGTTCGGCGGCATGCTGGCGACCACCTGGGTGCAGATCATCAAGGCGGTGCTGTTGCTGTCCGGTGCCTCGTTCATGGCGCTGATGGTGATGAAGCACGTCAACTTCGACTTCAATATGTTGTTCTCCGAGGCGATCAAGGTTCACCCTAAAGGTGAAGCGATCATGAGCCCTGGCGGCCTGGTGAAAGACCCGATCTCGGCATTCTCCCTGGGCCTGGCACTGATGTTCGGTACCGCCGGCCTGCCGCACATCCTGATGCGCTTCTTCACCGTGAGCGACGCCAAGGAAGCGCGCAAGAGCGTGCTGTATGCAACTGGCTTTATCGGCTACTTCTACATCCTGACCTTCATCATCGGTTTCGGCGCGATCCTGCTGGTGAGCACCAATCCGGCGTTCAAGGATGCGGCTGGTGCATTGCTTGGCGGCAACAACATGGCGGCGGTGCACCTGGCCAACGCGGTGGGCGGCAGTATCTTCCTGGGCTTCATCTCGGCCGTGGCCTTCGCCACCATCCTTGCGGTGGTTGCAGGCCTGACCCTGGCCGGTGCTTCGGCGGTGTCCCATGACCTGTACGCCAGTGTGATCAAGAAAGGCAAGGCCAACGACAAGGATGAGATTCGCGTCTCAAAGATCACCACCATCGCGTTGGGCGTATTGGCGATCGGCCTGGGTATCCTGTTCGAAAGCCAGAACATTGCGTTCATGGTCGGCCTGGCGTTCTCCATTGCTGCCAGCTGTAACTTCCCGGTGTTGCTGCTTTCCATGTACTGGAAAAACCTCACCACCCGTGGCGCGATGATCGGCGGCTGGCTGGGCCTGGTCAGTGCGGTTGGCCTGATGATCCTTGGCCCGACCATCTGGGTCTCGATCCTGCACCATGAAAAAGCCATCTTCCCTTACGAATACCCGGCGCTGTTCTCGATGATCATTGCGTTCGTCGGCATCTGGTTCTTCTCCATCACCGACAAGTCGGCGGCGGCAGAGAAAGAGCGTGCGCTGTACTTCCCGCAGTTTGTGCGTTCGCAGACTGGCCTGGGGGCGAGTGGGGCGGTGAATCACTAAGGTTGCAGCCCGAAAAAGAAATGCCCCGGTCGAAAGGCCGGGGCATTTTTTTTGCCTGGGGTTCTGCGTATGGGTACCCGCGTCATCTGGGGGGCAAGCCCCCTCCCACATTTGACTGTATTCACAAATAGACATGTGTAAACCAAGCCCAGTGTGGGAGGGGGCTTGCCCCCGATAGCGGTCGCCCAGTCGGCACAAACAAAAACGGCCTCCGCTAGGGGAGGCCGTCTTCGGTGCAACTCAGCGATGCTTACTTGCGATCTTCCAGCTGGGTGATGTCACGCGACTCGTAGCCGGTGTACAGCTGGCGCGGACGGCCAATCTTGTACGGGCTGGAGAGCATTTCTTTCCAGTGGGAGATCCAGCCCACGGTCCGCGCCAGGGCGAAGATCACGGTGAACATGCTGGTTGGAATGCCGATCGCCTTGAGGATGATCCCCGAGTAGAAGTCGACGTTCGGGTACAGCGAGCGTTCGATGAAGTACGGGTCGGTCAGGGCGATCTCTTCCAGGCGCATGGCCAGTTCGAGTTGCGGGTCGTTCTTGATGCCCAGTTCCTTCAACACTTCGTCGCAGGTCTGCTTCATCACGGTGGCGCGCGGGTCGCGGTTCTTGTAGACCCGGTGACCGAAGCCCATCAGCTTGAACGGATCGTTCTTGTCCTTGGCCTTGGCGATGAACTTGTCGATGTTGGACACATCGCCGATTTCATCGAGCATGGTCAATACCGCTTCGTTCGCACCGCCGTGGGCAGGGCCCCACAGTGCGGCGATACCGGCGGCGATACAGGCGAACGGGTTGGCACCCGAAGAACCGGCCAGGCGTACGGTGGAGGTAGAGGCGTTCTGCTCGTGGTCGGCGTGGAGGATGAAGATCCGGTCCATGGCCTTGGCCAGCGTCGGGCTGATCGGTTTGATCTCGCACGGCGTGTTGAACATCATGTGCAGGAAGTTTTCCGCGTACGTCAGGTCGTTGCGCGGATACATCATGGGTTGGCCCATGGAGTACTTGTAGACCATGGCGGCCAGGGTCGGCATCTTGGCAACCAGGCGGATCGCGGAGATTTCGCGATGCTGCGGGTTATTGATGTCGAGGGAGTCGTGATAGAAGGCCGACAGGGCGCCGACCACACCGCACATGACGGCCATCGGGTGGGCGTCGCGACGGAAGCCGTTGAAGAAGGTCTTCAACTGCTCGTGGACCATGGTGTGGTTCTTCACGGTGCTGACGAACTGGGCTTTCTGCTCGGCTGTTGGCAGTTCGCCATTTAGCAGCAGGTAGCAGGTTTCCAGGTAGTCCGATTTCTCGGCCAGTTGCTCGATCGGGTAGCCGCGATGCAGCAAAATGCCATTATCGCCATCGATATAGGTGATCTTCGACTCGCAAGAGGCGGTCGACATGAAGCCTGGGTCGAATGTGAAACGGCCCGTGGCCGTCAGGCCCCGTACGTCGATAACATCGGGACCAACGGTGCCGGTTAAAATGGGCAGCTCGACGGGGGCTGCGCCCTCGATGATCAACTGCGCTTTTTTGTCAGCCATGTGGCCTCCTATTTATGCTTCAAATCATCAGACAGACCCCCCACGCAGGGCCCGCACCACTATATTGATATAAATCCAGATGTCAATTTGCCTAAAGTCTTGCACCAGAAGGCTTTAACCGTACTTTTTCCTCGAAATTGCCTGCCATTTACGCCTTTTATTCCCCCAGCGCAATCCGCTATTAGGGTGAGGAGTGCGCGTTGTCATTAGTAACCTAACTGTCTATACTCGGCCACCGACCGCCAAGGGCTTTTGGGCTTGCTTTCATTGGGGGTCGCACTCCCTGGGTGGTGCTTACCTGACCAGTCGCACTCCCCAACAACTTTGCCCTGATTGTTAGGGGCTCTTCAGTGTGAAAAAAAGCCGTGAATAGCCAACGACCTGTAAACCTAGACCTAAGGACCATCAAACTCCCCATCACCGGCGTTACGTCGTTCCTGCACCGTGTTTCCGGCATCATCCTGTTCCTGGGCTTGGGCATCATGCTTTATGCATTGAGCAAATCCCTGGGTTCCGAGGAAGGATACGCCGAGGTGAAGGCATGCTTGACCAGCCCGCTGGCCAAGTTCGTAGCATGGGGCCTCCTGTCCGCTCTGCTGTATCACCTGGTAGCCGGTGTGCGCCACTTGATCATGGACATGGGCATCGGTGAGACGCTGGAAGGCGGCCGCCTGGGCTCGAAAATCATCATCGCCATTTCCGTGGTGCTGATCGTTCTGGCAGGAGTTTGGATATGGTAACCAGCGTTACGAATCTGTCGCGTTCGGGCCTCTATGACTGGATGGCACAGCGTGTGTCTGCGGTCGTTCTCGCGGCTTATTTCATTTTCCTGATCGGATACCTCGTCGCAAATCCGGGCATTGGCTATGAGCAATGGCACGGCCTGTTTTCCCACAATGCGATGCGAATCTTCAGTCTGCTGGCCCTTGTTGCCCTGGGCGCACACGCCTGGGTAGGCATGTGGACCATCGCGACCGACTACCTGACGCCGATGGCGCTGGGCAAGTCCGCGACTGCAGTACGTTTCCTCTTCCAGGCAGTCTGCGGCGTCGCGATGTTCGCTTACTTCGTCTGGGGTGTGCAGATTCTTTGGGGTATCTGATTCATGGCTAACATTCCAACTATTTCATTCGATGCCATCATTATTGGTGGCGGCGGCGCTGGCATGCGCGCTGCGCTGCAGCTGGCCCAGGGCGGTCACAAGACTGCCGTGATCACCAAGGTGTTCCCGACCCGTTCCCACACTGTATCGGCCCAGGGTGGCATCACCTGCGCCATCGCCTCCGCCGACCCGAACGATGACTGGCGCTGGCACATGTACGATACCGTCAAGGGTTCCGACTACATCGGTGACCAGGACGCGATCGAATACATGTGTCAGGAAGGCCCGGCTGCAGTGTTCGAGCTGGACCACATGGGTCTGCCGTTCTCCCGTACCGAGCAAGGCCGTATCTACCAGCGTCCGTTCGGCGGCCAGTCGAAGGATTACGGCAAAGGCGGGCAGGCTGCCCGTACCTGCGCCGCGTCGGACCGTACCGGTCACGCGCTGCTGCACACCCTTTACCAGGGCAACCTGAAAGCCGGTACCACGTTCCTGAACGAGTACTATGCCGTTGATCTGGTCAAGAACGCACAAGGCGAGTTCGTCGGTGTGATCGCGATCTGCATCGAAACCGGTGAAACCACCTACATCCGCGCCAAGGCTACCGTGCTGGCGACCGGCGGTGCAGGTCGTATCTACGCGTCCACCACCAATGCCCTGATCAACACCGGTGACGGCGTCGGCATGGCACTGCGTGCGGGCGTGCCGGTACAAGACATCGAAATGTGGCAGTTCCACCCGACCGGTATCGCCGGCGCTGGCGTACTGGTGACCGAAGGTTGCCGTGGTGAAGGTGGCTACCTGATCAACAAGCACGGCGAGCGTTTCATGGAGCGTTATGCGCCGAACGCGAAAGACCTTGCTGGTCGTGACGTTGTGGCCCGTTCGATGGTTAAAGAGATCATCGCCGGCAACGGCTGTGGCCCGAATGGCGACCACGTACTGCTGAAACTCGATCACCTGGGCGAAGAAGTACTGCACAGCCGCCTGCCAGGTATCTGCGAGCTGTCCAAGACCTTTGCTCACGTTGACCCGGTGGTTGCTCCGGTTCCGGTTGTCCCGACTTGCCACTATATGATGGGCGGCGTGCCGACCAACATCCATGGCCAGGCGATCACCCAGAATGCCGAAGGCGAGGACGAGATCATCCACGGTCTGTTCGCCGTAGGCGAAGTGGCGTGCGTATCGGTGCACGGTGCCAACCGCCTGGGTGGCAACTCGTTGCTCGACCTGGTGGTCTTCGGCCGTGCTGCCGGCCTGCACCTGGAAAAAGCGCTGACCGACGGCATCGAATACGATGACGCGACCGACGCCAACATCGAGGCTGCCCTGGCACGCCTGAACGCTCTGAACGAGCGTACCGATGGCGAAGACGTGGCAACCCTGCGTCGCGAGCTGCAAAGCTGCATGCAGAACTACTTCGGTGTATTCCGTACCGGCGAATACATGCAGAAGGGTATTGCCCAGCTGGCCGATCTGCGCAAGCGCATCGCCAACGTCAAGATCAACGATAAGAGCCAGGCGTTCAACACTGCTCGTATCGAAGCCCTTGAGCTGCAGAACCTGCTGGAAGTGGCCGAAGCGACTGCCATCGCTGCCGAGGTTCGCAAGGAATCCCGTGGTGCCCACGCCCGTGAAGACTTTGAAGATCGCGACGACGAAAACTGGTTGTGCCACACCCTGTACTTCCCGGGTGACAAGCGCGTAACCAAGCGTGCCGTGAACTTCTCGCCGAAGACGGTTCCGACGTTTGAACCGAAGATTCGGACTTACTAAGGGTGGCTGCCATGTTGAAAGTCAGTGTTTATCGCTACAACCCTGATCAGGACGCTGCGCCGTTCATGCAGGAATTCCAGGTCGATACCGGTGGTAAAGACCTGATGGTGCTGGATGTACTGGCACTGATCAAAGAGCAGGACGAAGGTTTCTCCTATCGTCGCTCTTGCCGTGAAGGTGTATGCGGTTCCGACGGCATGAACATCAACGGCAAAAACGGCCTGGCGTGTATCACGCCGCTGTCCGCCGTGGTCAAAGGCAACAAGCTGATCGTTCGTCCTCTGCCAGGTTTGCCGGTTATCCGTGACCTGGTCGTCGATATGAGCATCTTCTACAAGCAATACGAGAAAGTTAAGCCGTTCCTGCAGAACGACACGCCGGCTCCGGCCATCGAGCGTCTGCAGTCCCCGGAAGAGCGCGAGAAGCTCGACGGTCTGTACGAGTGCATCCTGTGCGCTTGCTGCTCGACGTCGTGCCCGTCCTTCTGGTGGAACCCGGACAAGTTCCTGGGCCCAGCTGCCCTGCTGCAAGCGTACCGCTTCCTGGCAGACAGCCGTGACACCAAGACGTCCGAGCGTCTGGCTTCGCTGGATGACCCGTTCAGCGTATTCCGCTGCCGCGGGATCATGAACTGCGTCAACGTATGTCCCAAAGGCCTGAACCCGACTAAGGCCATTGGTCACATCCGTAACATGCTGCTGCAGAGCGGCGTGTAACTGACGTTGTAGTAAAAGCAGGACCGTTGTGCCCGTAAATGCTACGGCGCAGGCTTCAACCGGCGCCGTAGTTTTAACTTGAGCAGCGACTTACAAAGCCGCGGCTCTTATTTTGAAGAAATGAGACAAGCAGGGGCATTCGGGTTGGTACCCGAACTATCAGCGTGATCCTAAGTGGCTTGTTTTGGTCGCTGCACTTGGCCTTTTGCAAGCAAACTCGGTGTTTTCGCCGGTGGTGTCCCCAAATCGAGGGTGACCAAGCATGCAAGAAAGCGTGATGCAGCGCATGTGGAACAGCGGCTATCTTTCAGGTGGTAACGCTGCCTATGTGGAAGAGCTTTATGAGCTCTACCTGCACGACCCTAACGCTGTGCCAGAAGAATGGCGCACCAAATTTCAGACGTTGTCTTCAGACGGCAACGCTGCCACCGATGTATCGCACGCAACAATTCGCGATCAGTTTGTGCTGCTGGCAAAGAACCAGCGCCGCGCCCAACCGGTTTCCGCCGGCAGCGTGAGCAGTGAGCACGAGAAGAAGCAAGTTGAAGTATTGCGACTGATCCAGGCCTACCGGATGCGCGGCCACCAGGCGGCCCAGCTTGACCCGCTGGGGCTCTGGCAGCGTCCTGCACCTGCAGACCTGTCGATCAATCATTACGGCTTGACCAATGCCGATCTTGATACGACCTTCCGTGCCGGCGACCTGTTCATCGGCAAAGAGGAAGCGAGCCTACGCGAAATTCACGAAGCGTTGCAGCAGACATATTGCCGCACCATCGGCGCTGAGTTCACGCACATCACCGATTCCGAGCAACGCCACTGGTTCCAGCATCGCCTGGAAGGTGTGCGTGGCCGTCCGGTGCTGTCCGCCGATGTACGCAGCCACCTGCTCGAGCGCGTCACCGCTGCCGAAGGCCTGGAAAAATACCTGGGTACCAAATACCCGGGCACCAAGCGTTTCGGCCTGGAGGGCGGCGAAAGCCTGATCCCGATGCTCGACGAGCTGATCCAGCGTTCCGGTTCCTACGGCACCAAGGAAATCGTGATCGGCATGGCCCACCGTGGTCGCCTGAACGTGTTGGTCAACACCTTCGGCAAGAACCCGCGCGAGCTGTTCGACGAGTTCGAAGGCAAGAAGAAGGTCGAGCTGGGCTCCGGTGACGTTAAATACCACCAAGGCTTCTCGTCCAACGTGATGACCACCGGCGGTGAAGTTCACCTGGCCATGGCCTTCAACCCATCCCACCTGGAAATCGTTTCTCCAGTGGTCGAGGGGTCGGTGCGTGCCCGCCAGGATCGTCGCAACGACACCACGGGTGAAAAGGTCCTGCCGATTTCCATCCACGGTGACGCGGCATTCGCCGGTCAAGGCGTGGTCCTGGAAACCTTCCAGATGTCGCAGACCCGCGGCTTCAAGACCGGCGGTACCGTTCACATCGTCATCAACAACCAGGTTGGCTTCACCATCAGCAACCCGCTGGATGCGCGCTCCACCGAGTACGCGACCGATGTTGCCAAGATGATTCAGGCGCCGATCCTCCATGTGAATGGGGATGATCCGGAAGCCGTGCTGTTCGTGACCCAACTGGCTGTCGACTACCGCATGCAGTTCAAGCGTGACGTGGTGATCGACCTGGTTTGTTACCGCCGTCGCGGTCACAACGAAGCCGACGAACCAAGCGGCACCCAGCCGCTGATGTACCAGCAGATCACCAAGCAGCGCACTACCCGTGAGCTGTATGCCGAGAGCCTGATCAAGGCCGGTGTGGTTGACGATGCGCGTGTTCAGGCGAAAGTCGACGAATACCGCAACGCGCTGGACAACGGTCTGCATGTAGTGAAGAGCCTGGTCAAAGAGCCGAACAAAGAGCTGTTCGTCGACTGGCGCCCATACCTGGGCCACGCCTGGACGGCGCGTCACGACACCTCGTTCGACCTGAAGACCTTGCAGGAACTGTCCGCCAAGCTGCTGGAAATCCCGGAAGGCTTCGTGGTGCAGCGCCAGGTTGCGAAGATCTACGAAGACCGTCAGAAGATGCAAGCCGGCGGCCTGCCGATCAACTGGGGTTACGCCGAAACCATGGCGTACGCGACCCTGGCGTTCGAAGGTCACCCGATCCGCATGACCGGCCAGGACATCGGCCGTGGTACGTTCTCGCACCGTCACGCGGTCCTGCACAACCAGAAAGACGCCAGTACCTACGTTCCGTTGAAGCACCTGTACGAAGGCCAGCCACGTTTCGACCTGTACGACTCGTTCCTGTCCGAAGAAGCCGTGCTGGCGTTCGAATACGGTTACTCGACCACCACGCCGAACGCGCTGGTGATCTGGGAAGCCCAGTTCGGTGACTTCGCCAACGGTGCCCAAGTGGTTATCGACCAGTTCATCACCAGCGGCGAGCACAAGTGGGGTCGCCTGTGCGGTCTGACCATGCTGTTGCCACATGGTTATGAAGGCCAGGGTCCTGAGCATTCCTCGGCCCGTCTGGAGCGTTACCTGCAGCTGTGCGCCGAGCACAACATCCAGGTGTGCGTGCCGACAACCCCGGCCCAGATCTACCACTTGCTGCGTCGCCAGGTGATCCGCCCGCTGCGCAAGCCGCTGGTAGTGCTGACACCGAAGTCGCTGCTGCGTCATAAATTGGCCATCTCGACCCTGGAAGATCTGGCGGATGGTTCGTTCCAGACCGTTATTCCAGAAATCGACGCGCTGGATGCGGCCAAGGTGACTCGCCTGGTCCTGTGCAGCGGCAAGGTCTACTACGACCTGCTGGAAAAACGTCGTGCCGAAGGCCGCGAAGACATCGCCATCGTGCGTATCGAGCAGCTTTACCCGTTCCCGGAAGACGACCTGATGGAGGCCATCGCGCCTTACACCAACCTCACTAACGTAGTGTGGTGCCAGGAAGAACCGATGAACCAGGGCGCTTGGTACAGCAGCCAGCATCACCTGCGTCGCAGCATCGGCAACCACAACAAGGCCCTGGGCCTGGAATATGCCGGTCGTGATGCTTCCGCTGCACCTGCGTGTGGTTATGCGTCGATGCACGCCGAGCAGCAGGAAAAACTGCTGCAAGATGCTTTCACTGTTTAACGCCTTCGCGCTGACTGAAACCGAATTTTAAGGACCCACAGATAATGGCTATCGAAATCAAAGCCCCGTCATTCCCGGAATCGGTTGCCGATGGCACCGTTGCCACCTGGCACAAGAAACCAGGCGACGCTGTAAAGCGTGACGACCTGATCGTCGACATCGAGACTGACAAAGTCGTGCTGGAAGTGTTGGCCGAAGCTGACGGCGTGCTGGGCGCAATCGTTGCCGAAGAAGGCGCTACCGTTCTGTCGAACCAGGTGCTGGGCTCGATCGAAGAGGGCAGTGCTGCTGCCGCTGCGCCTGCTGCTGCACCGGCCGCCGCCGCTGCGCCTGCTGCCGCTCCGGCTGCTGGCGCTGAAGACCCGATCGCTGCACCGGCTGCTCGTCAGCTGGCTGAAGAGAACGGCATCAACCTGGCTTCCGTCAAAGGCACCGGCAAAGACGGCCGTGTGACCAAGGAAGACGTGGTTGCGGCTGTTGAAGCCAAGAAAAACGCTCCGGCTGCCGCACCTGCCAAGGCTGCTGCCCCGGCTGCCGCTGCGCCTGTGTTCGCTGCCGGCGACCGCACCGAGAAGCGCGTACCGATGACCCGCGTACGTGCCACCGTGGCCAAGCGTCTGGTTGAAGCCCAGTCGAACATGGCGATGCTGACCACCTTCAACGAAGTCGACATGACCGAAGTCATGGCGCTGCGCTCGAAGTACAAGGATCTGTTCGAGAAGTCCCACAACGGCGTGCGCCTGGGCTTCATGTCGTTCTTCGTGAAAGCGGCCACCGAAGCGCTGAAACGCTTCCCGGCAGTCAACGCTTCCATCGACGGCAACGACATCGTTTACCATGGCTACGCAGACATCGGCGTTGCCGTGTCCAGCGACCGTGGCCTGGTGGTTCCGGTACTGCGTAACGCCGAACTGATGAGCCTGGCTGAAATCGAAGGCGGCATCGCCACCTTCGGCAAGAAAGCCCGTGACGGCAAGCTGACCATCGACGAGATGACCGGCGGTACCTTCACCATCACCAACGGTGGTACCTTCGGTTCGATGATGTCGACCCCGATCGTCAACCCGCCGCAAGCCGCGATCCTGGGCATGCACAACATCATCCAGCGTCCGATGGCCATCAACGGCCAAGTCGTGATCCGCCCGATGATGTACCTGGCGCTGTCGTACGATCACCGCCTGATCGATGGTAAAGAAGCCGTGACTTTCCTGGTGACCATCAAGAACCTGCTGGAAGACCCGGCTCGTCTGTTGCTGGATATCTGATTGAAGCAGCTGCAAGTTGCGAGCTACAAGCTGTACGAAAAAGCAGCTTGGCTTGCAGCTTGCGGCTAAAAGCTTGTCGCAAATAGAGGATCTATTTTCATGACACAGAAATTTGACGTCGTAGTGATTGGTGCAGGTCCTGGCGGCTACGTTGCCGCGATCAAGGCCGCACAACTGGGCCTCTCGACTGCTTGCATCGAAAAATACACCGACAAGGAAGGCAAACTGGCGCTGGGCGGTACTTGCCTGAACGTCGGTTGCATTCCTTCCAAGGCGCTGCTGGACAGCTCCTGGAAATTCCACGAAGCCCAGGATGGCTTCGCGATCCACGGCATCAACCATGCTGGCGTGACCATGGACGTACCGGCGATGGTCGGTCGTAAAGCCAACATCGTCAAGGGCCTGACTTCCGGCGTTGCCACCTTGTTCAAGGCCAACGGCGTCACTTCCCTGCAAGGCCACGGCAAGCTGCTGGCTGGCAAGAAAGTTGAAATCACCAAGCCAGACGGCTCGACCGAAATCATCGAAGCCGAAAACGTGATCCTGGCTCCAGGTTCGCGTCCAATCGACATTCCGCCTGCTCCAGTCGACAACAACGTGATCGTTGATTCGACCGGCGCCCTGGAATTCCAGGCTGTGCCTAAGCGCCTGGGCGTGATCGGCGCCGGCGTGATCGGTCTGGAGCTGGGTTCGGTGTGGTCCCGCCTCGGTGCTGAAGTGACCGTGCTGGAAGCCCTGGACACGTTCCTGCTGGCTGCCGACACCGCCGTTTCCAAGGAAGCGCTGAAAACCCTGACCAAGCAAGGTCTGGACATCAAGCTGGGCGCTCGCGTCACCGGCTCGAAAGTCAACGGCGAAGAAGTTGTCGTCAACTACACCGACAAGGATGGCGAAAAAACCATCACTTTCGACAAGCTGATCGTAGCCGTGGGTCGCCGTCCAGTGACCACCGACCTGCTGGCTGCCGACAGTGGCGTGAACATCGACGAGCGTGGTTTCATCCACGTTGACGATCACTGCGCGACCACCGTGCCGGGCGTCTACGCCATCGGCGACGTGGTTCGCGGCATGATGCTGGCGCACAAGGCTTCCGAAGAAGGCATCATGGTTGTCGAGCGCATCAAGGGTCACAAAACCCAGATGAACTACGACCTGATCCCATCGGTTATCTACACCCATCCGGAAATTGCATGGGTCGGCAAGAACGAACAGCAGTTGAAAGCTGAAGGCGTTGAAGTTAACGTCGGCACCTTCCCGTTTGCCGCTTCTGGCCGTGCCATGGCAGCCAACGACACCGGTGGTTTTGTCAAAGTCATCGCTGATGCCAAGACTGACCGCGTATTGGGCGTCCACGTGATTGGCCCGAGCGCTGCAGAACTGGTTCAGCAAGGCGCGATCGGTATGGAATTCGGCACCAGTGCCGAGGACCTGGGCATGATGGTCTTCTCCCATCCGACCCTGTCCGAAGCGTTGCACGAAGCAGCGTTGGCAGTGAATGGCGGCGCCATCCACATCGCCAACCGCAAGAAGCGCTAAGCGAGATAATAAGAAACCACGGCGGAGTTGCCCGTCGTGAGCCTTGCGCGCAAGACTCACCGCGGAATATCCGCTGGACGCAGCCTTGCGCAGCTTTACGGGCCTTGAGCCCCGCAAGTTGCGCGAGCAGCAGTCACAGGTGGCGCGGCACTCATAATGAGCGCAGCGCCGAATGCGCAGTACCTAACGAAGACGGTAAAAAGCATGAATCTTCACGAGTATCAGGGTAAGCAGCTGTTCGCTGAATACGGCCTGCCAGTTTCCAAGGGCTACGCAGTAGACACCCCGGAAGCAGCAGCAGAAGCTTGCGACAAAATCGGCGGCAGCGAGTGGGTTGTCAAAGCCCAGGTCCACGCCGGTGGTCGCGGTAAAGCGGGCGGCGTTAAGCTGGTTCGCAGCAAAGAAGACGCCAAGGCCTTCGCACAGCAGTGGCTGGGCAAGCGTCTGGTGACTTACCAGACTGATGCCAATGGCCAGCCAGTCACCAAGATCCTGGTTGAATCGTGCACTGATATCGCTAAAGAGCTGTACCTGGGCGCTGTCGTTGACCGTTCGAGCCGTCGCATCGTGTTCATGGCTTCCACCGAAGGTGGCGTGGACATCGAGAAGATCGCTCACGAAACCCCAGAAAAAATTCTGAAAGCCACCATCGACCCACTGGTTGGCGCTCAGCCATTCCAGGGGCGCGAGCTGGCTTTCCAGCTGGGCCTGGAAGGCAAGCAAGTTGCCCAGTTCGCCAAGATCTTCGTGGGTCTGGCCAAACTGTTCCAGGATCACGATCTGGCCCTGCTGGAAGTGAACCCGCTGGTGATCAAGGCTGACGGCGATCTGCACTGCCTGGACGCCAAGATCAACATCGACGCCAACGCCATGTACCGTCAGCCTAAGCTGAAGACTTTCCACGATCCGTCGCAAGACGATCCGCGCGAAGCGCACGCTGCCAAGTTCGAACTGAACTACGTAGCCCTGGAAGGCAACATCGGCTGCATGGTCAACGGTGCCGGCCTGGCCATGGGTACCATGGACATCGTCAACCTGCATGGCGGCAAACCAGCCAACTTCCTCGACGTGGGCGGTGGTGCTACCAAAGAACGCGTGACCGAAGCCTTCAAGATCATCCTGTCCGACTCCAACGTCGCAGCAGTACTGGTCAACATCTTCGGCGGCATCGTTCGTTGCGACATGATTGCCGAAGGCATCATCGGTGCAGTGAAAGAAGTCGGCGTTAAAATCCCGGTTGTTGTTCGCCTTGAAGGTAACAACGCTGAACTGGGCGCTAAAGTACTGGCAGAAAGCGGTTTGAACATCATCGCGGCTACCAGCCTGACCGACGCTGCTCAACAAGTTGTCAAAGCTGCGGAGGGCAAATAATGAGCGTCCTGATCAATAAAGACACCAAAGTTATCTGCCAGGGTATTACCGGTTCGCAAGGTAGTTTCCACACCCAGCAAGCCATCGAATACGGCACCAAGATGGTTGGCGGCGTAACTCCGGGCAAAGGCGGCACCGAGCACCTGGGCCTGCCAGTGTTCAACACCGTGAAAGACGCTGTAGCGGCCACTGGCGCCACCGCCAGCGTGATCTACGTTCCAGCTCCTTTCTGCAAGGACTCCATCCTGGAAGCGGCATTCGGCGGCATCAAGCTGATCGTCTGCATCACCGAAGGCATTCCTACCCTGGACATGCTGGACGCTAAAGTTAAGTGCGACGAGCTGGGCGTAGTCCTGATCGGCCCTAACTGCCCAGGCGTGATCACTCCAGGCGAATGCAAGATCGGCATCATGCCTGGTCACATTCACTTGCCAGGCAAGGTCGGTATCGTTTCCCGTTCCGGCACCCTGACCTACGAAGCTGTGAAGCAGACCACTGACGCCGGTTTCGGTCAGTCGACTTGCGTCGGCATCGGCGGTGACCCGATCCCGGGCTCCAACTTCATCGACATCCTGAAGCTGTTCCAGGAAGACCCGAAGACCGAAGCGATCGTGATGATCGGTGAGATCGGCGGTTCGGCTGAAGAAGAAGCGGCTGCCTACATCAAGGCACACGTGACCAAGCCGGTTGTTTCCTACATCGCTGGTGTGACTGCCCCTGCGGGCAAGCGCATGGGCCATGCTGGCGCAATCATCTCTGGCGGCAAAGGCACTGCAGACGAGAAATTCGCTGCGCTGCAAGACGCGGGCGTTAAAACCGTGCGTTCGCTGGCAGACATCGGCAAGGCCCTGGCCGAGCTGACCGGTTGGGCTGTCAAGTAAGCCTCGCGCTTAGCTGACGCTTCACCACACAAAGGTCACCTTCGGGTGGCCTTTGTGCTTTCCGGGGTTTAATAAAGATCAAAATGTGGGAGGGGGCAAGCCCCCTCCCACATTTGCCTGTATTGCCAAATTAGGTATGAAAATGCGACATGCAGATGTCGCTTATCGGACAGTCCGCCCCGCAACAGTGCGTTCGTCAGCCAATTTCTGTAACCTAGCCGCCTCTTTATGCGTGCGCATCCCAAAAGGAAGCCTCGCGCTAGACCGGTCGGCCGCCATAAGGGCTGGCAGCATTTCCCTCATCCATAGGGAATCCCTCTCTAAATTCCGATTCAGTAGTGTGGTATTTCCCGAAATGAAAGTGTTGAAAAGCCAGGACATCCTGGCGTTGGGCTTTATGACCTTTGCCCTGTTCGTGGGCGCCGGCAACATCATCTTCCCGCCTATCGTTGGACTGCAGTCGGGGCCTCACGTCTGGATGGCAGCGCTGGGCTTCCTGATCACCGCAGTCGGCTTGCCGGTGGTCACCGTGATCGCCCTGGCCAAGGTCGGTGGTGGCATGGACGCGTTGAGCAGCCCGATCGGCAAGATCGCCGGTGGCCTGCTCGCGGCGGCGGCGTATCTGGCGGTAGGGCCGCTGTTCGCTACCCCGCGTACCGCGACCGTGTCCTTCGAAGTGGGCCTGGCGCCGCTGACCGGTGAAAGCCCGCTGGCGCTGTTCCTCTATAGCTCGGTGTACTTCCTCGTGGTGTTCTTTGTCTCCCTGTACCCAGGTCGGCTGCTGGACACCGTGGGGCGTTTCCTGGCGCCGCTGAAAATCATCGCCCTGGCCATTCTCGGCATCGCCGCGTTTGCCTTGCCGGCCGGTGATGTGGGCGTCGCTACCCCGGAATATGTCGCCGCACCGTTTTCCCAAGGCTTTATCCAGGGTTACCTGACCATGGATACCCTGGGCGCCCTGGTGTTTGGCATCGTGATCGTCAATGCCATCCGCTCCCGTGGCGTCGAGTCGCCCAAGCTGATCACCCGTTACGCCATCATTGCGGGCTTGATTGCCGGCGTGGGCCTGGCCCTGGTGTACTTCAGCCTGTTTCGCCTGGGTTCGGGCAGCCATGCAGTGGCTGCCGGTGCCACGAACGGTGCTGCGGTGCTGCACGCCTATGTGCAACACACCTTCGGCTCCCTGGGCAGTGGCTTCCTGGCCGTGCTGATCTCCCTGGCGTGCCTGGTGACCGCGGTAGGCCTGACCTGTGCCTGCGCCGAGTACTTCAGCAAGATCCTGCCGCTGTCCTACAAGACCCTGGTGGTGATCCTGGCGCTGTTCTCGTTGTTCGTCTCGAACCTGGGCCTGACCAAGCTGATTGCCTTCTCGATCCCGGTGCTGACCGCGATCTATCCGCCGTGCATCGTGCTGGTGGCGCTGAGTTTCTGCAAAGACTTCTGGCAGGAGCAGGGCCGTATCGTTGGCCCGGTAATGCTGGTGTCGTTCATCTTTGGCTGCATCGATGCGCTCAAGGGCGCTGGCCTGGCGGGCTGGATGCCTTCGCAATTGGCCAACCTGCCATTGAGCGAGCAGGGCCTGGCGTGGCTGGTGCCGTCAGTGATGACACTGGTCGTGGCGTTCGGGGTCGATCGCATGCTCGGCAAGCGCAGCGAAGCTATCGCATAACCCACGTTTCTCGCTGTACTGAAATGCCCCGTATCAATCGATACAGGGCATTTTTTATGGGTGAACGGCAGTGTCTTTTTATGTGCGCTAACGTCGAACTGACGCAAATACTTTTCAGCCCTCATTCTGCAAAGGACCCGCATGTCGTTCATCGAAACCAATCAGATCCACCTGCTTGCCGCCCTATGGTTCGCCCTTTGCTGGGGTGGCTATACCCGATACGCCATTTGGAAGGCCCGCGACACGGCTTGCCTCGCCAGCGTGCTGCACCTGTACCGCGAAGACTGGATGCGCCGCATGCTGCTGCGCGACAACCGCATCGCCGACGCCAGTGTGATCGGCAACCTGGAGCGCAACGCTTCGTTCTTCGCCTCCAGCACGTTGATCATCCTCGCCGGCATTCTCACGGTGTTGGGTGCTTCAGAGCGGGCGGTGTCGTTGCTGGCGGACATACCGATGGTGCAACAAGCATCCCAAGGCATGTCGGAGATCAAGCTGCTGTGCCTGGCGCTGGTGTTCGTCTATGCGTTCTTTACGTTCAGTTGGTGCATGCGTCAGTACAACTTCGCGGCGGTGCTGGTCGGCTCGGCGCCGATGATCGGCGAGCGGGATGTGTCGGAGCAGGAGCGCAAGGCATTTGCTCTGCGTGCGGCGCGAGTCATCTCCATGGCGGCCAACCAGTTCAACTTTGGCCTGCGCTCTTATTACTTCGGCATGACCATGCTGGCGTGGTTTGTCAGCCCCTGGCTATTCATGTTGATGAGCGCCGGGGTGGTGTTGGTGCTGTATCGGCGGGAGTTTCATTCCGACGTGCTGCAAGTGATGGTGTTTACCCAGACGGATACACCGCCGTCGGAACCGGTTAAAGAAGCAGTTTGATCAACCCTTCAAGTAAAAACACCAGGCAAAGTAAAGCCCGCTATCTAAGCGGGCTTCCTTTTTACAGCGAAGCTGTTACAAGCCGCGGTCTCAAGAACCGGTAGCAGGTGCTGCTTCTTTTGCGGCGGCTTGGTTCGATTCAGCCTGAGCTTTGGCAGCTTCGGCGTTTTCTTTCGCAGCGTCGTTCACTTTATCCTGAGCCTTGGCCATATCTTTCTGAGCTTGCTCAGAATGGGCTGCAGCGTCTTGGGCTTTGTCTTCGGATTTCTTGTCGCAGGCAGCCAGACCGAGGGCAGCGGCCAGCATCATGGAAATAGCTAAAGTCTTGCGCATGGGTGTTTCTCCTTATTGAAGATATCTACTGGCCTTTCGAGCATGGCGGTTCGGCATTAGTTCCTTTTATTCGGTAGATATATAAATCGCTGACTAACAGGAACTTTTGCCCTGCCGCCCATTCTGCGGATCAACACTAATAAGAGTCTGGAACGAATGAGCGAAAATCCCCTGTTAGAGCGTGCGAAGCGCTTTGTATCGGCCTTGCGCCACTGTCAGGTGCTGGGCATTACCGCTCATCAGGCCAGCGAGGAGGGCATCACGCTGATCATGCCGTATGCGCCCCATCTGGTCGGCGATCCCCAATCCGGGGTGATTCACGGTGGCGCGCTGACCTCCCTGATGGACACCGCCTGCGGCATGGCCACCCTGTGCGTATTGCCGGAGTTCGAGGTTTGTCCGACCCTCGACCTGCGCGTCGACTACATGCATCCCGCTACCCCACACAAACCGGTGTACGGCTTCGCCCAATGCTACAGGGTGACCACCGACGTGATCTTCACCCGTGGCTTCGCCTACCAGGATGACCCGCAGCAACCCATCGCCCATGTGGTTGGTACATTCATGCGCATGGGCAAGCGCCTCAAGGGCACGCAAGGACTGGGCAGCACGATCAAGGGGGAGCAGGCATGACGCACCGATTCAAGACCCGCCTGGAGCAGGCCCACGGGCGCGGCGATTACGCCGCGCTGCTCAACCTGATCCCCTACGCCAGGCTGATCGGCATCGAATGCACCCGGCTGGGGGATGAGCTGCTGTTTCGCCTGCCGGCCAACAAGGACAATATTGGTAACCCCATATTGCCGGCGCTGCACGGCGGGGTGATCGCGGGCTTCATGGAGCTGTCGGCGGCCTTGCACCTGCTGGTGTTCACGGGCGCGCCGGGCATTCCGAAAATCATCGATTTTTCCCTGGATTACCTGCGCGCCGGCCAATTTCGCGACACTTACGCCAAATGCCAGGTATGGCGCCAGGGCCGACGGGTGGCGAATGTGGCGATCACCGCCTGGCAGAGCACCGCGGCCGAGCCCATTGCCACGGCTCGCGCGCATTTCAAGATCGAGGAACCAGGTCGCCCTTGAAATCCTGCTCTTAGCCCCCAACTTTGATGACAACCCGCCGCCAACCCTCTAGGGCGCGGCCATTGCCATCCAATTGGAGTTTGATGACCATGAGTGTGGAAACTCAAAAGGAAACCCTGGGCTTCCAGACCGAGGTGAAGCAACTGCTGCACCTCATGATCCATTCGCTGTATTCCAACAAGGAAATCTTCCTTCGCGAATTGATCTCGAACGCCTCTGACGCTGTCGACAAATTACGTTTCGAAGCCCTGTCCAAGCCTGAGTTGCTGGAAGGTGGCGCCGAACTGAAAATTCGTGTGAGCTTCGACAAGGACGCCAAGACCGTCACGATCGAAGACAACGGTATCGGCATGAGCCGTGACGATGCGGTGGCCCACCTGGGCACCATCGCCAAATCTGGCACCGCCGATTTCATGAAGAACCTCTCGGGCGACCAGAAGAAAGATTCGCACCTGATCGGCCAATTCGGCGTGGGCTTCTACTCGGCCTTCATCGTTGCCGACAAGGTTGAAGTATTCAGCCGCCGTGCCGGCCTCGACGCCAGCGAAGGCGTGCACTGGTCCTCCAAAGGCGAGGGCGAGTTCGAAATCGCCACCGTCGACAAGGCTGACCGCGGCACCCGTATCGTGCTGCACCTGAAGTCCGGTGAAAACGAATTCGCCGATGGCTGGCGCCTGCGCAATATCGTCAAGAAGTACTCCGACCACATCGCCCTGCCGATCGAACTGCCAAAAGAACAAGCGGCTGCTGAAGGCGAAGAGGTCCCTGCCCAGGAATGGGAAGTGGTCAACCGTGCCAGCGCGCTGTGGACCCGTCCGCGTACCGAGATCAAGGACGAGGAATACCAGGAGTTCTACAAGCACATCGGTCACGACTACGAAAACCCGCTGAGCTGGAGCCACAACAAGGTCGAAGGCAAGCTGGAATACAACTCGCTGCTGTACGTGCCGGCCCGTGCTCCGTTCGACCTGTACCAGCGTGAAGCGCCAAGAGGCCTGAAACTCTACGTACAGCGCGTGTTTGTGATGGACCAGGCGGAATCGTTCCTGCCGCTGTACCTGCGCTTCATCAAGGGTGTGGTCGATTCCAACGACCTGTCGCTGAACGTGTCGCGGGAAATCCTGCAGAAAGACCCGATCATCGACTCGATGAAGTCGGCGCTGACCAAGCGCGTGCTCGACATGCTGGAAAAACTGGCGAAGAACGAGCCTGAGCAATACAAGGGCTTCTGGAAAAACTTCGGCCAGGTCATGAAAGAAGGCCCGGCGGAAGACTTTGCCAACAAGGAAAAAATCGCCGGCCTGCTGCGTTTTGCTTCCACCCAGGGCGACGACGGCGAGCAGGTTGTGTCCCTGGCCGAGTACCTGGCGCGCGCCAAGGAAGGTCAGGACAAGATCTACTACCTCACTGGCGAAACCTACGCCCAGGTCAAGAACAGCCCGCACCTGGAAGTCTTCCGCAAGAAAGGCATCGAAGTGCTGCTGCTGACCGACCGTATCGATGAGTGGCTGATGAGCTACCTCAACGAGTTCGACGGCAAGCCCTTTGTCGACGTGGCCCGTGGTGACCTGGACCTGGGTAACCTGGACTCCGAGGAAGAGAAGAAAGAAGCCGAAGAAGTCGCCAAGTCCAACGAGGGCCTGGTCGAGCGCATCAAGGCATCCTTGGGCGATGCTGTCAGCGAAGTGCGCGTGTCGCACCGCCTGACCGATTCCCCGGCGATCCTGGCCATCGGCGAGCAGGACCTGGGCATGCAAATGCGCCAGATCCTCGAAGCCAGCGGGCAGAAGGTTCCGGACTCCAAGCCGATCTTCGAATTCAACCCGGCTCACCCGCTGATCGAGAAACTCGACGGTGAGCAGAGCGAAGAGCGTTTTGGCGACCTGTCGCACATCCTCTTCGACCAGGCGGCCCTGGCCGCTGGTGACAGCCTGAAAGACCCGGCTGCCTATGTGCGCCGCCTGAACAAGCTGTTGGTTGAACTGTCGGTTTGACCCTGATGTAGAAAAACCCGCTTCGGCGGGTTTTTTCGTTCTAACGCACCTCAACTGGAGTAAATGATGAGCCAAGTCACTGTACGTTCCGTGGTCTATCAGATTGATGGCCAGTCCTACGAAAGCCGCCTGGCGTTCGACGCCAATCATAAAGGCCCGCTGCCGGGGCTGTTGATGGCGCCGAACTGGATGGGGGTGAGTGCGGGTGCCGAAGAGATCGCCAAAAGTGTGGCCGGCAACGGCTACGTGGTACTGATCGCCGACCTGTACGGGCAGACCGTACGCCCGTCGAATGGCGATGAGGCCGGCGCAGCGATGATGCCGCTGAAGAACGACCGTGCGTTGTTGAACAAGCGTATGCAGGCGGCCTTCGAGCAGTTGCAGGGACAGACCGAGGCCGTTGTCGATACGTCGAAACTGGCGACCTTTGGTTTCTGCTTCGGTGGTTGCTGCTCCCTGGAGCTGGCGCGTACCGGTGCGCCGGTCAAGGCGGCCATCTCGTTCCACGGCACCCTCGACACGCCAAACCCGGCGGACGCAAAGAACATCAAGGGCTCAGTGCTGGTGCTGCACGGCGCTTGCGACCCGCTGGTGCCGAAGGAACAACTGCCGGCGTTCGAAGATGAAATGAACGCAGCCGGCGTGGATTGGCAACTGCTGAGCTACGGCGGCGCGGTGCATTCCTTCACCGACCCCCATGCCAATGTGCCGGGCAAGATGATGTACGACGCCAAGACCGCCAAACGGGCGTTCCGGTCGATGCATAACTTGCTGGATGAAGTGTTCAAGGCCTGATTTTTCAGCGCCTGTCCGGGCCTAATCGGGGGCAAGCCCCCTCCCACACTTGGATGCAATCACTGATCAAATGTGGGAGGGGGCTTGCCCCCGATGGCTATCTCAATGGCAACTCAATTCTTTCAGACTCACCCGGCACCGTCGGCCAATCCCCGGCTGCCCAGCGCTGCCTGGCCTGTTCAATCACCGCCGGATCACTCGCGACAAAATTCCAATTGATCCGCCGTGGCCCATCCAGCGGCGCGCCACCAAACACCACAAGGTGGCAATCGCTCTCGGCAAACAGTGTCATCTCCTGCCCCGCGGGCAATACCACCAGGCTGTGCACTTCCAGCGCCACGCCGTCCAACTGAGCTTCACCCTCCAATACATACACCGCACGTTCTTCATGCTCTTCAGGCACCAGCAGGGTCGTAGCCGTCTGCATCCGCACCTCGGCATACAAGGTGGGCGACAGCACCGGCACCGGTGACTTGAGACAGAACCCATCCCCTGCGATCAGGCGTATCTGCACGCCCAGGTTCTCACTCACCGGCAGACTCGCCGCCGGGTGATGGCTGTAATGTCCCGGCCCGGTCTCGTGGTCTTTGGGCGAGGCCAGCCACACTTGCAGCCCGTGCAGGCTGAAACCCTCGGCCCTGAGGGCTTCGGGTGTGCGTTCGACATGAGCGATGGCACTGCCGGCGGTCATCCAGCTGACGTCGCCGGCCTGCACCACCTGGTCCGAGCCCAGGCTGTCCTTGTGCTGCAAAGCGCCTTCGAACAGATAGGTGAGGGTGGACAGCCCGATATGCGGGTGTTGGCGGATATTCATGCCATCGCCCGGTGCATAGCGGGTCAGCAGCATATGGTCGAAAAACACAAAAGGCCCGACGCTGCGGCATTCGCGCGACGGCAGCGGGCGCAGGATCGGTTGCCCTTCGACATCTTCGGGGCGAGGGCGGATCACGGTGAGGGTGGTCATGGTGCGTCCCAGTCTGAGCGGGTTGGATGCTGCTGAGCATAACCCGCTCGACGGGAGGTTGCCGCTATTGGCTGAAGGCGCCTTCCGACAGCTTGGTGTCGATGCTGATCTCGGCGGTAGTCATCAGCTTGTGCACCGGGCAGCGATCCGCTATGCGATGCAGCTCATCGCGTTGTTCGTCAGTGAGTACGCCCTTGAGCGTGAGCTTGACGTTGAGTCTGTATTTGCCCTTTTGTTCTTCGGTGGCGTCGTGGCTGACTTCCACGGTCACGCCGGTGAGCGGGATGTCTTTTTTCTGGGCGTAGAGCTTCACGGTCAGGGCTTTGCACGAGGCCAGGGCAGCGTCGAAGTAGTCATGGGGGGAGGGCGCCGAATCGTCACCGCCCAGCCTTTTGGGCAGGTCGGTGAACAACTCGTGGTTGTCGATGTTGAGGCTATGGCGAAAGTTGTCCTGGTTCAGGGTGTTTACGGTAACTGGCATGGCAAACCTCACAGGGTGGCAGGATGAAGGTCATGCAGTTATAGAGCATGCTGGCACTTCGGTGTTCCTTGTTTTTGCCGGATGAACCCCGGCAAGGCGTTCAGGGTCTACCCGTATCAGCCCCTATCGAGGTGTTACCGTGCCCTGGACTCGCCTGACTCTTGCCCTGTTGTTCGCCGCCGGCAGCCTGGCCGCGCAGGCCCGCGACTATGCCTATAGCGATGCGCACCTGCATTACGTGGACTTCTTCCAGGAAACGGCGGGCATGGACAAGCTGCTCAAGGCGATGGCCGACAATCGCATCGATCACGTGATGATTTCTGGTATTCCCGTTGCGAAGAAATGGCACGAGGACGAACCCAAGCGACCGCGCTACTACGCCGGCGACGACGCGGATGCCTATTGGTACAGCGCCACCGATGTGATCGTGGCCGCAGCGGTCAACAAACTGACCCCTGGGCAGCGCCAGCACTTTCATCCGTTCCTGTCCGGCTTCAACCCCAACGACAAGAACTCGGCCGCCCATATCCAACGTATGCTCGATCTCAATCCAGGGCTGTGGCAGGGCATCGGCGAGGTTTTTACCCGACATGACGACCTCACGGCCATCACTGCTGGCGACACACCACGGGCCAATAACGAAGCCATGACCCGCATCTATCACCTGGCGGCGGAAAATGACTTGCCCGTGATGCTGCACTCCAACATCACCTCCAAGCGCGAGCGCAACCCGCTGTACCTGGCTGAGGTCGAAGAACCCCTGCGCAACCACCCGCACACCCGTTTTATCTGGGCCCATGCTGGCACCAGCAAGGAGATCCATCGTCACCAGGTACAGATGGACTTTTTGCTGCCCACCTTGAGCCGCATGCTGGAGGCGTACCCCAACCTTTACATCGATCTGTCCTGGAGCGTGCTCACGCCCTACTTGCTGGATGATGCAGGCCAGCCTCGCCCCGAGTGGGTAAAACTGGTGGAGCGCTTTCCCGAGCGCTTTATGCTCGGCTCGGACGTCGTAGGGCGCTTCAACAAGTTGGGTAAGCAAATGCGCAGCTTCGACCCGTTCCTCGATGCACTCTCCGAAGGGGTCGCCCGCAAAGTGGCCCGCGATAACTTCCTGGCGATCCTGCCTGAGTCGACTCGCGATGGCGCCGCTGATTGATATCGCGTTTTGCTCTTGCGTCGGTATAGGGCACAGGCAGTTGCAAGCCTTGAGCGACAAGCTGCAAGTGGTTCGAGTGCTCTTCCCTTGCGGCTATAGCTTGAAACCTATAGCTCTGAAAGCAAAAAGCCCCGAACCAGTCGGGGCTTTTTCATGCAATCAAGCTACAGGTCTTACTGACCCTGCCAGCGTTTCAGCACCAGGGTGGCGTTGGTGCCACCGAAGCCGAAGCTGTTGCTCATCACGGTATCGATTTTTGCATTCTCGACAGTCTTGGTCAGGATTGGCATATCCGCCACAACCGGATCAATCTCGTCGATGTTGGCTGAGCCGGCCATGAAGTTGCCTTCCATCATCAGTAGGCAGTAGATCGCTTCGTGAACGCCGGCGGCGCCCAGGGAGTGACCGGACAGGCTCTTGGTAGAGCTGATGGCCGGGGCCTTGTCGCCGAATACCGCACGCACGCCTTCCATTTCCTTGGCATCGCCGACCGGAGTCGAGGTGCCGTGGGTGTTCAGGTAGTCGATTGGGGTGTCCACGGTGGACATGGCCATCTGCATGCAGCGGATGGCGCCTTCACCGCTTGGGGCAACCATGTCGTAGCCGTCGGAGGTCGCGCCGTAGCCGACGATTTCCGCGTAGATCTTGGCGCCACGGGCCAGGGCGTGCTCCAGCTCCTCGACCACCACCATGCCGCCACCGCCGGCAATGACAAAACCGTCACGCTTGGCGTCGTAGGCGCGGGAGGCCTTTTCCGGGGTTTCGTTGTACTGGGTGGACAGTGCACCCATGGCGTCGAACAGGAACGACTGGCTCCAATGTTCTTCTTCACCGCCGCCGGCGAACACGATGTCCTGCTTGCCCAGCTGGATCTGCTCAACGGCAGTCCCGATGCAGTGAGCGCTGGTGGCGCACGCGGAGGAGATCGAGTAGTTCACGCCCTTGATCTGGAACGGCGTGGCCAGACAGGCCGAAACGGTGCTGCCCATGGTCCGTGTGACACGGTACGGGCCAACGCGCTTCACGCCTTTTTCGCGCAAGATGTCCAGCGCTTCCATCTGGTTGAGGGTCGATGCGCCGCCGGAGCCGGCGATCAGGCCGGTGCGTACGTTCGATACCTGGTCGTCGCTCAGGCCGGAGTCGGCGATCGCGTCTTTCATCGCCAGGTAGGCGTAGGCGGCAGCGTGGCCGACGAAGCGATAGATCTTGCGATCGATCAGTTCTTCGAGGGGCAGGTCGATGGAGCCGGAAACCTGGCTACGCAGACCCATTTCGGCATATTCCGGGTTGAAGCGGATGCCAGGGCGACTTGCACGCAGGTTAGCGGTGACGGTCTCTTTGTCATTGCCCAGGCAAGAAACAATGCCCAGACCAGTGATAACGACGCGGCGCATGCGGATAACCCTTAAAAGTTGTCAGTGGAAGTGAATACGCCGACCCGAAGGCCTTCGGCAGTATAGATCTCGCGACCGTCGACGCTCACCGAACCATCGGCGATGGCCAGGTTCAGCTTGCCCTTGAGGACGCGCTTGATCTGAATGTTGTAGGTGACTTTCCTGGCGGTCGGCAGGACCTGGCCAAAGAACTTCACTTCGCCCGAACCCAGGGCGCGACCGCGGCCCGGCAGGCCTTGCCAGCCCAGGAAGAAACCGACCAGCTGCCACATGGCGTCAAGGCCCAGGCAGCCCGGCATCACAGGGTCGCCTTCGAAATGGCAGGCGAAGAACCACAGGTCCGGGGTGATATCCAGCTCGGCGACCAATTCACCTTTGCCGTACTTGCCACCCTCTTCGCTGATATGGGTGATGCGATCCACCATCAGCATGTTCGGGGCGGGCAGTTGCGCGTTACCTGGGCCGAACAGCTCACCGCGACTGCAGCGCAGCAGATCTTCCCGAGTAAAGGCGTTTTGTTTGGTCATGCGAGCTCCTCAATAATCCCATGCGGCAGGGTAGGGCAAATCTTCCCGAACCGAATGAAGCGTTCATGCCTCATGCCGGCAGCCTACACGTAGACTATTGCGTTGTAGTGAAAGTCACAGCGGCAAGGTACTGAATGTACACTTGTTCACTGAAATTTTAAACCGGGCCCGTTTATGGGCCCGTTCGGGTGCCTAAGACTGCCGCACTTTCGTCTTTCACGCCAGTCGGAGTTGGCTGATGGCGCGGCGCTATTGCACCCAGCGCTGCAGGATTTGCTGCAAATCCGTACGTTTGAACGGCTTGGCCAGGTAATCGTTCATTCCGGCTGCCAGGCAGGCTTCACGGTCGCCCTGCAACGCGTTGGCAGTCAGGGCGATGATTGGCAGGTCGGCGCAGCCCGGCAGTTGACGGATCTTGCGGGTGGCCTCGTAGCCGTCGATCAACGGCAGCCGGCAATCCATCAGGATCGCGGTGAAAATCAGGCTCTCGGCACTGCGGATCGCTTCGGCACCATCGGTGGCCAGGCTCACTTCAAAGCCCAGGCTGCGCAACATGGCTTCGACCACGGTGCGGTTGACCGGGTTGTCCTCCACCAGCAATACATGGCGACCAGCGCCGGCGTTGGCTTTGCCGTCGGCGCCTTGCGCGATGGCCGGCACGCTCTGCTGGTCGATGGCCAGGGGAATTTCCAGAGTAAATACCGAGCCGCGGCCTTCTTCACTTTGCGCGCGCAGGGTGCCGCCCATGCGTTCGGCCAGGGTACGGGCGATGGGCAGGCCGAGGCCGGTGCCGCCGTAACGTCTTGAAATGGAACTGTCGGCCTGCTGGAACGCGTCGAACATCAACTCCAGGCGTTCGGCGGAAATCCCGATGCCACTGTCGCGCACGGTGCAGGTGAACCACACCAGTTCATGGTCAAGGGTCTGCCAATGGGGTTCGACACTGACGCTGCCCTGCTCGGTGAACTTCAGCGCGTTGCCGATCAGGTTCACCAGGATCTGGCGGATTCGCGTCGGGTCGCCCTGCACGCGCAAGGCGTCCAACCCCGGGGGTATCGACAGTTTCAATGCCAGCCCGCGCTGCTGGGCGCTGTGCTGGAACGCCTGGGCGCAGCTGTTGATCAGGTCCGCCAGGTTGAACGGAATATGCTCCAGTTCCAGGGCAGCGCGTTCGATGCGCGAGAAGTCGAGGATGTCGTTGATGACCTTGAGCAAATGCTCGGTGGACTCGGAGGCCAGCGCCGCGTACTCGGCCTGCTCCTCGGTCATCTCGGTGGTTTCCAGCAACTGCAACATGCCCAGCACGCCGTTCATGGGCGTGCGCAGCTCATGGCTCATCATCGCCAGGAAATCCGACTTGGCGTTGTTGGCGCGCTCGGCCTCTTCGCGGGTCTGGATCAACTGGGCCATGGCCTGCTGCTGTTCGCGGCTGGCCTGGTTGAGGCCTTCGGCCAGGTTATTGATGTGTCGCGACAGGTCGCCCAGTTCCGAGTCGTCCACGATCGGCAGCGGCGTCTTGTAGTCACCTTGCTGGATGGCTTTTACCGCGTGGCCCATGGCGCTGATCGGCTGAGACAGGCTGGCGGCCAGGCGCCGCGCGAGCAGGAAGGTAAACAGAAGGGCGAACAGCGCCAGGATGCCGGCCTTGAACAGGATTTCCTGCTGGCGCTGGCTGAATGCGTCGTTGGACATGCCGACGATCACCCGGCCCAGGTAGTCGGCCCGCGGTGCCTTGGGTTCGTTGAGGTTGTCCTGGAAAAAATCATTGCCCAACTGGATGTGTTGCAGGCGAATCGGTGCCTGGAACACTTTGACGGACAACGAACGGTCGTGTTTTTCCGACGGTTGCTCGACATACACCAGGATGTTCTCGCTGCTGTCCTGGATCTCCAGGAACCGCACATGGGGCGTAGCGAGCGTGGCGCGCAGCAGGCTGTCGAGCACTTCGTTGTTGCCGGAGATCACCCCGTACTCGGTGGCGGGCGCCAGTTGGTTGGCGATCAACTGGCCGGTGTGGTCCAGTTCCTGGCGCAAGTCCTGGATCCGCACGAAGGTGAAAAAGCTGATCAGCAGCAACGTCAGCAACAGCGCCGGGCCCAGGGTGATGAGCTGGGTGCGGGTGTTGATGTCCCAACGACGGCGCAAGGTCATGGGCGTTTTTCTCCTTCGGCCAGGCGGATCGCGACGCCGGCTTCGTCCACCTGTTCGATCCCCAGTGAGCGCGCGACTTGCGGGTTGCCCACGACTTTGAAGTGTTCCGGGTACAGCGAGCGCGGCCAGTTGGCCGGCGGGTGGTCGAGCAAACGGTCAAGCACGGCCAGCCAGTCGGTCTGGTCGCTGTAGGTGCTGGCCAGGCTGCCGGCCCGCACAAAGCCTGCATTCGGGCCCACCAGCGGCAATTGCTGGGCATAGCTGCTCAGCAACAGGTTCTTCGCGGTTTTCGAGTTGTACAACTGCGGGTCATCCAGGCCGAGCAGCACGTCACTGTTCCTGAACAGGTTTTGCAGCGGGCGGCTGTCATTAATGTTGTCCCAGAGCTGTGGCACGATTTCCAGGCCGAGGGGTGTGGCGTGCTGGCGCAGTTCGGGCAGCAGGAACTCACTGTCGGCGCCGTAGAGCACGCCGATGCGCCGCGCCTGGGGCAGGATGGCGGCGATCAGGCGCAGTTGGCGTTCCAGCGGTGGGTCGCTCCACAGCAGGCTGATGTGCGGGTGAGGTGTGGTGCCCAGGCGTTGATGGGCCTGCAACCTGCTGATACGCAGCACCAGGGTCGGCGGGCCCTGGGTCTCCTGCAGGCGCCAGTCGAGGCTGGGCAGGTCGAGCAGGATCAGGCGTGTGTTGGCCGGCAGTCGACCAGGGGCTGGCAGGTTTTTGAGCGGGGTGAAGGTGATGCGGTCTTCGGGGCGTTGCTGGGCCAGGGCCTGGGCAAAGGCCTGGACGCCAGCGCCGTCTTCGGCAGCGGTCAGCAGGATCTCGGCACTCCAGGCCGGCGCGGCAGACAGCAGGCAAGCGAACAGCACAATGCGTCGCCAGAGCGTGTAGATAAAAAAGCAGGTCATCCGTGACGAGTCGCCCATGTCAGAACTCTAACTCTGCGCTGAAGTAGAGCACGTGGCGATGGTCATAATTGTTATCGGCCCAGGTGGTGGGCTGGTGATCCAGGCGTTCTTGCAACATGCCAGCCAGCTCCACGTTGGCTTTGCCCAGGGCAATGCGCTTGGCCACCCGCAGGTCGACCCGTTCGAAGCGATATTGGTTGAGTGCGTCATCGCCGTAGTAGAACAGCGCGCTGGACCAGCCTTGGCCCCATTCACGCAACCAACCGGCAGAGCCACTGTTGCGTGCGGTCTGTGCCTTGTCCCGCGGGTTGCTGGTGCTGGCATCGACATAAGCATAGGTCAGCCGCAGGCGGTCGGCGTTGCTCACGCGCCAGTCGAACTGGGTTTCGGCACCGGTGAAGCGTGCGCTGTTGGCGTTGCTGGCAATGTACTGGTTATTGCGCAGCGGCGAACTGATCATGTCGGTAATTTCGTCGTAGAACAGTTTCACGTCCATGTTCAGCCCGATGTCGGCAAAGAAGCCGTTGTACCCCAGTTCCCGCGACTTCATCATCTCTTTATCGAGGTTTCCCGGCCCCCGCGTCTTTACGAAGTATTGCCCGGTGGTCTGACCGTAGGCCGGGGAGCTGAGGTTGGTGACGCGATAACTCCAGTTGACGTTGTTCTCGAACATGTCCGGCGAGCGGATGGCTTCGGAGTACACCGCGCGCAAGCCATGGCGCGGGTTGATCAGGTAGTTGACCGCTACCCGTGGCGTCAGCGAGTTGCCGCTCAGGTGCGTGTCTTCATACATGGCGCCGCCTTGCAGCAGCCAATGTTCGCTGGCGCGCCATTCCAACTGGCCGAACAGGCGCCAGGTGGTGTCGTCCAGGGTGCCGTTGAAGTAGGTATCGGAGTCGGCGCGGTCGTAGCGGTAGTTCATGCCGCTGACCAGGCGCAGGCTGTCGGACAGGCTGAGGGTGTCCTGGATTTCCAAGTCATAGCGACTTTCGCGGGTGCTCTGGTCGATGTCGCCGCACACGCTTTGACTGGCACCGTCGCGCCACTGCTGCAACACCTGGTTGGCCAGCGCTTGCTCGGCAGCGCTACCCGGCGGCGCGCTGCCCTGGCTGTAGGTGTCCATGTGACGGGCCAGCAGCTCGGCGTAGTTGGGGTTCATCTGCCACAGCTGGGTCAATTCCGGGCTGAACGACACCTTGGCGTCGCAGGCCTTCCAGATTTGCCGGCGATCCCACTGCTGGGCCGAGCCCTGGATGTAGAGGCTGTGTTCAGGGTTGAAATCGAAATTCCAGCGCAGCGAGCCGGCGTAGTCCTTGGCCGTGACGTCGGAGTTGTTGCCACCTTCGGTAATCCCGGCGAATACCGGGCTGTAGGTATACGGACGTTGGTTGGTGCCTTCCTTCGCATCCAGTTGCCAGTCGATGCTCTGCTGCGCGTTCAACGTCTGGCTCACCGCCAGGCTGAAGCGATTGAGACGACGCCCGTCGCGGCGGTCGGCGCCAGCGGCGTCGCTGTCGAACCCATCGTCCTGCTGGCCGGACAGCGACAGGCGCAAATCGCCGGTTTCCCAGCCGATGCCCTGGCTGGCATAGAAGTCATTGATGCCACGCTCGCCACGCACCACTTTGACCCGTGTGCCGTGGCTGTTACCCGGCGAGCGCGTGAGAATGTTGACCACCGCCATCAAGGCATTGGCGCCGTAGCTGACGGTGTTGGGGCCGCGGAAGACTTCGATGCGCTCGATATCTTCCATCGCTACTGGAATGTCGCTCCAGTCCACGGTGGCCAGGCCGGCGCGGTACACCGAGCGGCCGTCGATCAGCACCTGCATGCGCCGCGCATCGCTGGCGCTGGTGCCGTGGTAGTTCACCGCCGCCTGGTTGCCGGAGGTGTAGCCGACCATCATCCCCGGCACCAGGCGCAGCAACTCGCTGATATCCCGCGCGCCGCTGGCCTTGATCAACTCGCTGTCGATCACAGTCATGCTGCCGGGCACTGCGGCGGCCGATTGCTTGAGACGCGTGGCGGTCAATACCTGGGGCAGCGGCTGGCTGTCGAGGAACAGGTCGTCGGCCATGACAGGCGCACTGCACAGCAGCATCAACCACAGAGATGAACGGGGAGGAGGGCCCAAATACACGGCACGGCCTTGATAATTACGGATAGCCGCCCATGTTAACTGAGGTGGGGCCATTTGCCAGTCGCCGAACTTGCAATTACTTCATGTAAGTGTGGCATTTTCCGACAAGCGCACGAATTGATACGGGGGCTGGCCGCCGACGGGTCGGCCCGTATAATGCCGCCATCGCCACTGGTATGGATTAACGGATTGCATATGACTGAACAGCGCCCTATCGCGGTCCTGGGAGGCGGAAGTTTTGGTACCGCCGTGGCTAATCTGCTGGCCGAGAACGGTCATGCTGTGCGCCAGTGGATGCGCGATCCCGAACAGGCCGAGGCCATTCGGGTGCACCGGGAAAATCCGCGTTACCTCAAAGGCATCAAGATTCATCCGGCGGTCGAGCCGGTTACCGACCTGCTGGACACTCTCACGGCCTGCGACCTGTGCTTCGTCGCGCTGCCGTCCAGCGCCTTGCGCTCGGTGCTGGCGCCCCACGCCGAACGCCTGGCGGGCAAGTTGCTGGTCAGCCTGACCAAGGGCATCGAAGCGCAAACCTTCAAGCTGATGAGCGAAATTCTCGAAGAGATCGCGCCCCAGGCGCGTATTGGCGTGCTGTCCGGGCCGAACCTGGCGCGGGAAGTCGCCGAGCACGCGCTGACCGCCACCGTAGTCGCCAGTGAAGACGAAGAGCTGTGCGAACGGGTCCAGGCTGTATTGCACGGCCGTACCTTCCGGGTCTACGCCAGCAGCGACCGCTTTGGCGTCGAGCTGGGCGGTGCGTTGAAAAACGTCTACGCGATCATCGCCGGCATGGCCGTGGCGCTGGGCATGGGCGAGAACACCAAAAGCATGTTGATTACTCGCGCCCTGGCCGAGATGACCCGCTTTGCGGTCAACCAGGGGGCCAACCCGATGACCTTCCTCGGGCTGGCGGGCGTGGGCGACCTGATCGTCACTTGCTCCTCGCCGAAAAGCCGCAACTATCAGGTCGGGTTCGCCCTCGGCCAGGGCCTGAGCCTGGAAGACGCGGTCACGCGCCTGGGCGAAGTGGCCGAGGGCGTCAATACCCTCAAGGTGCTCAAGGCGAAGGCCCAGGAAGTCGGCGTGTATATGCCGTTGGTCGCCGGGCTGCACGCGATCCTGTTCGAAGGGCGCACCTTGAACCAGGTCATCGAGTTGCTGATGCGCGCCGAGCCCAAGACCGATGTCGACTTTATTTCCACCAGAGGTTTCAACTGAGGAACGCGTCATGAACGATCCGCAAGCAGCCCCCAAGTACGAATCCATTGCCCTGCGCATCCTGTGGATGCTGGTGTTTGCCCTGGTTTGGCAGGTGGCGCAGTTCCTGCTCGGCGCGCTGGTGGTGGTGCAACTGATCTACCGCCTGGTCTATGGCGCCCCGAACCTGGGCCTGATGAACTTCGGCGACAGCCTCAGCCAGTTCCTGGCGCAGATCGGTCGTTTCGGCAGCTTCCATACCGAGCAAAAGCCGTGGCCGTTCGCCGACTGGCCGACCCCGCGCGCACCCGAGGGCGAAGCCGCCCACAGCGTGCCGCCGGCGCCGCACCCGGTGCGTGATGAAGAGCCGAAACTATGAAGTTGTGGATACTGCGCCACGGCGAGGCCGAAGCGCATGCGCGCACCGATGCCGAACGCAACCTCACCGAGCATGGCCGTGGCGAAGTGTTGCGCAGTGCCGCGCACCTGATCGGCCAGCCCCTCAGCGCGATTATCGCCAGCCCCTATGTGCGGGCGCAGCAGACCGCGCATCTGGTGCGTGATGCGTTGGGCTTCGAGGCGCAGATTCGCACGGTGCCCTGGCTGACGCCCGATGGCAGCCCGTTGCAGGTGCTGGAAAAGCTCGACACCGACGACAATGTGCTGCTGGTCAGCCATCAGCCCCTGGTGGGCAGCCTGATCAGCTTTCTGCAGCATGGTCATCAGCGCCAGCCGCAGCCGATGCACACCGCCAGCCTGGCGGAACTGGAAGGGGATTTCCCGCTGGCGGGGCTGATGAGCCTGGTCAGCGTGAAGAATCCGTAGGCGTTATCGCGGCTTTGTGTGTGCTATCCCAAAGGCGTGATGCACAGGTTCGGCGCGCTGGGGTTTGCCGTCACCCGTGGCACCGAATTATTCGGGCTGGGGGAGGGCGACCGCCTGCTGTCCTACCTGCCGCTGTGCCATGTGGCCGAGCGCATGTTTGTGGAAATGGCGGCGATCTACACCGGGCAGACAGTGTTTTTTGCCGAAAGCCTGGAGACGTTTCTGACCGACCTGCGCAGGGCACGTCTGACCGCCCTGTTTGGCGTACCGCGTATCTGGACCAAATTCCAGATGGGCGTCTACGCCAAAATCCCGGAAAAACGCCTGGACACCCTGCTGCGTCTACCCTTCATCGGTAAGCGCGTGGGCCACAAGGTGCTCGCTGGGCTGGGCCTGGACGTACTGGAGGTGTATGGCATGACCGAGAGCTGCGGCTACTCTCATGTATGTCGCCCCGGTCAACAGTCCATCGGCTGGATCGGCCTGCCGTGCCCTGGTGTCGAGGTGCGCATCGATCCTGCGGGCGAAGTGCAAATGCGCAGCGGTGCGACCATGCTCGGCTACTACAAGGACCCGCACAAAACCGCTGAGACCATCACCGCCGACGGCTTTCTGACCCCGACGCTCAAGATCAAACGCAATGTGATCGAATCGACCTACGGTGAACATTTCCAGACGTGGAGCGAGCGTTCCGAAACCTTTCTGTGGCAGGATTAGGGCCATCATAAAACCAACAAGGACAACCGCATGAGCCTGTGGCGCACTCAACCGAATATTGACCAACTCAATGCGATCCAGAAGAACACCATCGGTGAATTGCTGGATATCCGTTTTGAAAGCTTCGATGACGAATCGCTGACCGCCAGCATGGTGGTCGACCATCGCACCCATCAGCCTTATGGCTTGTTGCACGGTGGCGCATCGGTGGTCCTGGCCGAGAGCGTCGGCTCCATGGCCGCCTATCTTTGCATCGACGCGAGCAAGTTCTACTGCGTGGGCCTGGAGATCAACGCCAACCACCTGCGCGGTGTGCGCAGTGGGCGGGTGACGGCGGTGGCCAAGGCGATCCATATCGGCCGCACCACCCAGGTGTGGGACATTCGCCTGACCAGCGACGATGGCAAGGCCAATTGCGTGTCGCGCCTGACCATGGCGGTGGTGCCGCTGGGCGAGAACCCGCCGGCGCGATAGGCGTGGCGTGAGTGTCATCATTCCTGGCAGTTACAGTCATTGCTGTGGCGGTCGGGGCTGGTGACAATCAATCTCTGTTTTTGTCGATGGATCCGGTATGTCGCAGCATGTGTTTTTCGCCCACGCCAATGGTTTCCCCTCGGCCACCTACGGCAAGCTGTTTGCCGCCCTGGCCCCGGAATATGCAGTGGCGCACCTGCCGCAGCACGGTCACGACCCCAGGTTTCCGGTGGACGATAACTGGCAGAACCTGGTGGATGAGCTGATCCACCACCTGGAGCGGCAGCCGGAACCGGTGTGGGGTGTGGGGCATTCCCTCGGTGGCGTTTTGCATCTGCATGCAGCCATGCGTTGCCCTCAGTTATATCGTGGAGTGGTCATGCTCGATTCGCCGGTGCTGACCCGCGCCGACCGCTGGGTGATCCGTGCGGCCAAGCGCTTTGGTTTTATTGACCGCCTGACCCCGGCCGGGCGCACCCTGGGACGCCGCGAAGAGTTCAGCGACCTGGACGCAGCGCGCAGCTATTTCGCCGGCAAGACCTTGTTCCGTGGCTTTGACCCGGAATGCTTCGACGCTTACCTGCAACACGGCCTGCACCAGGTCGGTGACCGCCTGCGCCTGCGCTTCGACCCGGCCACCGAGATCAGCATCTACCGGGGCGTGCCCCACACCAGCCCTGGCCAGGTGCGCCAGATGAAGGTGCCGCTGGCGGTGGTGCGCGGCCGCCAGAGCCGGGTGGTGATGCGTCACCACGCCAGCGGCGTCGGTCGCCTGCCCATGGGCGAAATGCTCACCATGCCCGGCGGCCACATGTTCCCCCTTGAACGCCCCCAGGACACCGCGACCTTGATCAAGAACCTGTTCTACCGCTGGGAAGCCCGCGAGCGCAGTTGCGCATGAGCACACCGGTCGAAGACGTGCGCCTGAGCCTGCCGCATATCGAGTTGGCGGCCCATCTGTTCGGGCCCGAGGACGGTTTGCCGGTGATCGCGCTGCATGGCTGGCTGGACAACGCCAACAGCTTTGCGCGACTGGCGCCGAAACTCCAGGGCTTGCGCATCGTTGCACTGGATATGGCCGGGCATGGGCATTCGGCGCATCGTCCTATCGGCGCCGGTTACGCCTTGTGGGATTACGTGTACGACGTGCTGCACGTCGCCGAGCAACTGGGTTGGAAACGTTTTGCATTACTTGGCCACTCCCTCGGCGCCATCGTTTCCCTGGTGCTGGCCGGTGCGCTGCCGGAACGGGTGACGCACCTGGGATTGATCGACGGGGTGATCCCGCCCACTGCCAGCGGTGACAACGCCGCCGAACGCTTGGGCATGGCGTTGCAGGCGCAATTGAACCTGCAGGACAAACGCAAGCCGGTCTATAGCACCCTGGATCGAGCGGTCGAGGCGCGCATGAAAGGCGTGGTGGCGGTCAGTCGCGAAGCCGCGGAACTGCTGGCCCAACGCGGTCTGATGCCAGTGCCGGGCGGTTACACCTGGCGCACCGACAGCCGCCTGACCCTGGCTTCGCCGATGCGTCTGACCGATGAGCAGGCAATGGCTTTCGTGCGGCGTGTGGGTTGCCCTACACAGTTGGTGGTCGCGGCTGATGGCATGCTGGCGAAACATTCCGAATTGCTTTCCCAGCTACCCTTTACCGTGACCACGCTGCCAGGCGGCCATCATTTACACCTGAATGACGAGCCCGGCGCGGTCCTTGTTGCAGACTGTTTCAATCGGTTCTTCTGCGCGCCTTGACTTGGGGCGGTCAACTGCCGAGGCTGGGCGGATTGAAAGGGAGTCAACCATGAACTACTTCAACACCGCTGTGACCGCCGATGGCCAGGGCTCGTTGATCCTATGAGCGTGCGTAACGGATGTATCCGTATCCTGGGCTTGGGCCTGCTGAGCCCACTGGTATTTGCCGCCGACATACCGGGTAGCCAGGACCTGCCCACCGTGGCCCGCCAGGTCGACGCGCAAATCGTCGACTACCGTCCCACCGAAGAAAAAGAACGCATCTACCCCATGGGTGCCATCCGCAAGATCAGCGGCCAGCTGCGTTATGAAGGCCAGGCCACCGCACGGGGCCAAGCCACCGCCATCACCTATGAATTACCTGCCGAACACAGCTCCAGTGCTGCATTTACTGCGACGCGCGAAGCGTTGCAGGCGAAGGGCGCGCAGTTGCTGTTCTGGTGCCAGGCCCGGGATTGCGGCGAAAGCAGCCTGTGGGCCAATGAAGTGTTCGGCAACGCCAAGTTGGTCGGCGCCGACGGCCAGCAGGAATACCTGCTGCTGCGCCTGGCAGCCCCCCAGGAAAACTCCCTGGTGGCGCTGTATGGCATCACCCGTGGCAACCGTCGCGCCTATCTGCACGTGGAGCAACTGGACGCCAACGCGCCGCTGGCCGACCTTCTGCCCACCTCCGCAACGCTGCTGCGAGAGCTGAAAAGCACCGGCGAGCTGGATTTCCCCGCGCTGGGCGGCGACCCTGACGACACCTGGCTGACCCTGATTTCCCGTGGGTTGAACCTTGATACCACCTTGCGCGTCAGCCTTACCGGCCCGAACGCCGAAGCCTGGCGCCAGGCCCTGGTCGACAAAGGTGTGCGCGCCGCGCGCATGGAAACCGGCTCCGCTGAAACCAAAGGCCTGCACCTGCATCTGATACGCTGACCGTTACAAGGCGAACGGACCCGCGCCGTTCGCCTAAGCTCTATTCCTACAGCCTTCTTCTAGAGATACTCCATGCTCAATAACGATCGCCTACTGGTGCAAATCCTGCTGCTGGTGCTGTTCGGTGCCAGCTTCTGGGTGATGGCGCCGTTCTGGTCGGCGCTGTTCTGGGGCGCGGTACTGGCATTTGCCAGTTGGCCGTTGATGGTCCTGCTCACCCGCTGGCTGGGGGGGCGCGAATCCCTGGCCGCCGGCATCCTGACGTTGGGTTGGATGCTGCTGGTGGCGCTGCCGCTGGTGTGGCTGGGCTTCAACCTCGCGGATCACGTGCGCGATGCGACGGCGTTGATCAAGGATATCCAGGTTGACGGCCTGCCGGAGGCACCTGCCTGGCTCGGCTCGATCCCCTTAGTCGGTGAGCGGCTGGTGGCCATGTGGGACAGCATTGACCAACAGGGCGCGGCCTTGATGGTCAGCATCAAGCCCTACCTGGGGCAGGTCGGCAATTGGTTGTTGGCGCGCAGTGCGCAAATCGGTGGTGGGATTCTAGAACTGACCCTGAGCCTGGTCTTCGTGTTCTTTTTCTACCGGGACGGGCCGCGCCTGGCGATGTTTGTTCACCGCCTGCTGGAGCGCTTGATCGGCGAGCGTGCCGGCTATTACATCGAACTGGTGGCCGGCACCGTGCAGCGCGTGGTCAACGGCGTGATCGGCACGGCCGCCGCCCAGGCCCTGTTGGCGCTGATCGGTTTCCTGATCGCCGGGGTGCCGGGTGCGCTGGTGCTGGGCATCGTCACCTTCCTGCTCAGCCTGATTCCCATGGGCCCGCCACTGGTGTGGATCCCGGCCACGGCGTGGCTGGCCTGGAAGGGCGATTACACCTACGCGGTGTTCCTCGGCGTGTGGGGCACGTTCATCATCAGTGGCGTGGACAACGTGCTCAAGCCTTACCTGATCAGCCGCGGCGGCAACCTGCCGTTGGTCATCGTGCTGCTCGGGGTGTTCGGCGGCTTGATTGCCTTTGGTTTCATCGGCCTGTTTATCGGCCCGACCCTGCTGGCGGTGGCCTACAGCCTGTTGATGGACTGGAGTGCAACCCAGGCCCAGGGGCGGCGGGAAGACAAGCCGCTCTAGACGCGTGGTAACCACATCACGGCGGTCAAACCACCGCCGGGGGTTTCTTCCAGGTGCAGCCGACCGCCGAGGCGTTCCGCCGCTTCCCTGGAAATCGTCATGCCCAGGCCGACCCCGCCAGAGTTGCGGTTGCGTGAGCCTTCCAGCCGATAGAATGGTTCGAACACCGCCTCACGCTGGTCGGCGGCAATCCCGGGGCCATGGTCGATGACACGGATGACCAGCGCCTCGCGGCTGTCTGTCAGCTCGATGCGCGCCGAACCGGCGTACCGCAGGGCGTTGTCGATCAGGTTGTTGAGGCACGATCGCAAGGCCATCGGCTGCACTTGCAGCGGTGCGCAGGTCCCGCCGAACTGCACATCGGAACCCTGGTCCTGGGCGTTTTCGCTCATCGACTCGACCAGCGCCTGCACGTCCAGCCAATGCCGGGTTTCGCTGGTGCGTTGTTCGTGCAGGTAGCTCAGGGTCGCGTCGAGCATGCCGATCATGTCGTCCAGGTCCTGGCGCATCTGGCCTTGCAGCCGGGTGTCTTCGATCTGTTCCAGGCGCAGCTTCAGGCGTGACAACGGGGTGCGCAGGTCATGGGAGACGGCGCCGAGCATACGGGCGCGTTGGCTGACCTGCTCGCGGATGCGTCGCTGCATCAGGTTGAAAGTCGACGCCGCTTGCTGTGCCTCACGCGGGCCAGATTCGTCGAGGGGCGGGCTGTCGAGGTCCAGGCTCAGGCGCTCGGCAGCTTCGCTCAGGCGCTGGATCGGCCGGCTCAGCAGCTTGGCACCGTACCAGGCGGCGATGATCAACGAGATGAACTGGAACGTCAGTGGCACCACCGGGCCACCAAACCATGGTCGCTTGTGCCTGGCCAGGTGTTTCATCGTGCCGTCCGGCTGCTCGACAAACGTCTCCTGAGGCGGCGGCGGAGGCGGGCCGTAATAGCGAAACCAGGAAATGGCCAGCACATGAGCCAGCACAATCGCCACCAGCAACACGCCAAACAGTCGACCGAACAGCGTGTTGAAGGCGTTGCGCATCAACCGATATCCCGGGCGTCGAACAGATAGCCTTCACCCCGCACGGTCTTGATCAATTGGGGCGCCTTGGGATCATCCCCGAGTTTTTGCCGCAGGCGCGACACCAGCAAATCGATGCTGCGATCAAAGGCTTCGATGGAGCGGCCACGGGCGGCATCCAACAGTTGTTCGCGGCTCAACACCCGGCGCGGACGTTCGATGAATACCCACAGCAGGCGAAACTCCGCGTTGGACAGCGGCACCACCAAGCCATCGTCGGCGACCAGTTGGCGCAGCACGCTGTTGAGGCGCCAATTGTCGAAGCGGATATTGGCGCGTTGTTCGGTACGGTCGTCACGCACACGGCGCAGGATGGTCTGGATGCGCGCTACCAGCTCACGGGGTTCGAAGGGCTTGGACATGTAATCGTCGGCGCCCAGCTCCAGGCCGATGATGCGGTCAGTGGGTTCGCAGCGGGCGGTGAGCATCAGGATCGGGATATCCGATTCCGCGCGCAGCCAGCGGCACAGCGACAGGCCGTCTTCGCCCGGCAGCATCAGGTCGAGCACCACCACGTCGAAGGTTTCGGCCTGCATGGCCTGGCGCATCGCCGTACCGTCGGTGACGCCGCTGGCGAGAATGCCGAAGCGGGCCAGGTAGTCGATCAGCAGTTCACGGATCGGTACATCGTCGTCAACGATCAGCGCGCGGGTGTTCCAGCGTTTGTCGTCGGCGATCACCGCGCCTTTTTGCTCGTCGTTCATGGAGACGGAAGGGGTATGCATAGTGCGATCATCTGCCCTGTTGTTGCGCTCAGCATAGGCGCCCAGCCCCATGGCTGGAAGTGCTGGTCGGTGGGTCGTGCAAGCGAGGCTAGCCGTGAGGCGTGTTGGGGGCATGTCGTGAATGTATCGGCTTTGAAATAATTCCCTGAAATGCCCGCTCGATAGCGCTTGGTCAGTATTTACCGATCATCGGATCCCGCAACGCCGCCGCTTGCGCTACAATCCGCGCCGATTTCGACTTGCCTGAGAGCCCATTCCAATGTCCGTCTGCCAGACTCCTATCATCGTCGCCCTGGATTACCCCACTCGTGACGCCGCACTGAAGCTGGCTGACCAGTTGGACCCGAAGCTGTGCCGGGTCAAGGTCGGCAAGGAATTGTTCACCAGTTGCGCGGCGGAAATCGTCGGTACGCTGCGTGACAAAGGTTTCGAAGTGTTCCTCGACCTGAAATTCCACGATATTCCGAACACCACCGCGATGGCGGTCAAGGCCGCCGCCGAAATGGGCGTGTGGATGGTCAACGTGCATTGCTCCGGCGGCCTGCGCATGATGAGTGCCTGCCGTGAGGTGCTGGAACAGCGCAGCGGGCCTAAACCGTTGTTGATCGGTGTGACCGTGCTCACCAGCATGGAGCG
Source organism: Pseudomonas extremorientalis (assembly GCF_024584605.1). Lineage (NCBI taxonomy): Bacteria > Pseudomonadati > Pseudomonadota > Gammaproteobacteria > Pseudomonadales > Pseudomonadaceae > Pseudomonas > Pseudomonas extremorientalis. Next base: position 2,091,735 of record NZ_CP089519.1, read on the forward strand.
CGAAGACCTGGCCGGTATCGGCCTGGATATCGAGCCCCAGGAGCAGGTACTGCGCCTGGCTGCCCTGGCGCAAAAAGCCGGCCTGGATGGCCTGGTGTGTTCGGCGCTGGAAGCCCAGGCCCTGAAAACCGCGCACCCGTCGCTGCAACTGGTGACCCCGGGTATTCGTCCGGCGGGCAGTGCCCAGGATGACCAGCGCCGTATCCTGACCCCGCGCCAGGCGTTGGATGCAGGTTCCGATTACCTGGTGATCGGTCGCCCGATCAGCCAGGCGGCCGATCCGGCCAAGGCATTGGCGGCAGTCGTCGCCGAAATCGCCTGATTTTCGAATGTGGGAGCGGGCTTGCCCCTCCCACATTCAGATCTCCAACATTTAGATCTATGGGTGGTCAGCTGACCTTGAGCACCAACTTCCCGAAGTTCTCACCGTTGAACAGCTTCATCAGCGTTTCCGGGAACGTCTCCAGCCCCTCCACGATATCTTCCTTGCTCTTGAGCTTGCCCTGGGCCATCCAGCCGGCCATTTCCTGCCCGGCAGCGGCAAAGCCTGCGGCGTGATCCATCACCACAAACCCTTCCATGCGCGCGCGATTGACCAGCAGTGACAAGTAGTTGGCCGGACCTTTCACGGCTTCCTTGTTGTTGTATTGGCTGATGGCGCCGCAGATCACTACGCGTGCCTTCAGCGCCAGGCGGCTGAGCACGGCGTCGAGGATATCGCCGCCGACGTTATCGAAATACACATCCACGCCCTTGGGGCACTCGCGCTTGAGTGCGGCAGGCACATCTTCGCTTTTGTAATCGATAGCAGCATCGAAGCCCAGTTCATCCACCAGGAACTTGCACTTGTCGGCGCCGCCGGCAATGCCCACCACACGGCAGCCTTTGAGCTTGGCGATCTGCCCGGCAATGCTGCCCACGGCACCGGCCGCGCCGGAGATCACCACGGTTTCGCCAGCCTTCGGCGCACCGGTGTCCAGCAGTGCGAAGTAGGCGGTCATGCCGGTCATGCCGAGTGCCGACAGGTAACGGGGCAGGGGCGCCAGTTTCGGATCGACCTTGTAGAAACCCCGCGGCTCGCCCAGAAAGTAATCCTGCACGCCCAGGGCGCCGTTGACGTAGTCCCCGACTGCGAATGCCGGGTTGTTCGAGGCAATCACTTTGCCCACGCCCAGGGCGCGCATTACTTCACCGATACCGACCGGCGGGATATAGGACTTGCCTTCATTCATCCAGCCGCGCATGGCGGGGTCGAGGGACAGGTATTCATTGCGCACCAGCACCTGGCCGTTCTGGGGCGTGCCCACCGGGACTTCCTGGTAGGTGAAGGTGTCCCGGGTGGCCGCGCCGACCGGGCGCTTGGCGAGCAGGAATTGGCGGTTGGTCTGGGCGCTCATGGCAGTGACTCTTCTGGAAATGAACCTGAAGTGATAGACCTTGAACGGGCCGGGAGCAAGGTTCACCGAGCGTGCGAATGCCGGTCGATAGGTGTTGCTGATAGTCAGGCGGCGGCTGTTATCACTACGATTCATGCAGCTTCAACCGGCCTTTTGATATTGCTGACGCGTCTGGCGCGGCGTTGGCTAGACTCGACCCACGACTTTCCCTCACAGGACATCCCTCATGAGCATGACGTTTTCCGGCCAGGTCGCCCTGGTGACCGGTGCTGCCGCCGGTATCGGCCGCGCTACGGCACTGGCGTTCGCCGCCGAAGGGTTGAAGGTGGTGGTCGCTGACCTGGACGTTGCGGGCGGCGAAGGCACCGTCGCGCTGATCCGCCAGGCCGGCGGTGAAGCGCTGTTTGTGCGCTGCAACGTCACGCTGGAGGCGGATGTTCAGCAATTGATGGCCCAGACCCTCGCCGCCTATGGCCGCCTGGACTACGCCTTCAATAATGCCGGGATCGAGATCGAGAAGGGCAAGCTGGCGGATGGGACCCTGGACGAGTTTGACGCCATCATGGGCGTCAACGTCAAGGGCGTGTGGTTGTGCATGAAGCATCAATTGCCACTGCTGTTGGCCCAGGGCGGCGGGGCGATTGTCAACACCGCCTCGGTCGCGGGGTTGGGCGCGGCGCCGAAGATGAGCATTTATGCCGCGTCCAAACACGCGGTAATCGGCCTGACCAAGTCGGCGGCCATCGAGTATGCGAAGAAGAACATTCGCGTCAATGCGGTCTGCCCGGCCGTGATCGACACCGATATGTTCCGGCGTGCCTATGAAGCCGACCCGCGCAAGGCCGAATTCGCCGCTGCCATGCACCCGGTGGGGCGCATCGGCAAGGTCGAGGAAATCGCCAGCGCGGTGCTGTACCTGTGCAGCGACGGTGCGGCCTTTACCACCGGTCACGCCTTGGCAGTGGACGGTGGCGCGACGGCTATCTAGGACCTCAGGTCGCCCTCCATTCGAAAAGGCCTGGGAGGGTGTGAGGTTTTTCCATAGCTGGCACGGTGCCTTGTCAGAATGTGTATCAGCAGGTAAATAACTCAATAAAATCAATAATTTAATAAAAGTTGGCGAGCGGCCGACATGGGCTTCTGTGCTTAACTGTCCCGGGTTGAATTACAGACAGTTGAAGTGAGTGGCGCATGGATTTAGGGATCGATCGACAAGCCCTTGTACCGGTGGTGCAGCAAATCATCAGCGCGGTGGCGCAATGGATTCGCACGAGTGGGGCGAGCCCTGGTACACGCTTGCCCTCCGTTCGCCAGGTGGCCCTCGATAACCTGCTCAGCCAGTCCAGTGTGATCGAGGCATTCGAGCGGTTGGTCGCCCAGGGCGTGCTGGTTTCGAAACAGGGGGCGGGTTTCTGCGTGGCCCAGCCACCGACGGTGCACGAAAGCCAGTGGTATGAAGGTGCCGAGCGAGATTGGGGCGCCTTTGCCGATAACCCGTTGGGCGAGCTGAAACTGGGCTGCGGCTGGCTGCCTGATGCCTGGCGCGAAAGCGATGACATCAGCTACGCGATTCGCGAAGTCACCCGCTGCGACACGGCTGCGCTGTTCAACTACAGCACCCCATTGGGGCTTCCGGCATTGCGTGAGCAATTGCTCAAGCGCCTGACACAGGTCCACATCCCCACCCACCTTGACGGCATCCTCACCACGGCGGGCGCCAGCCATGCACAGGACCTGCTGATACGCACCCTGCTCAAGGCCGGCGATTGCGTGATGGTTGAAACGCCGGGGTACGGCAACCTTTATCGGCAACTGGTATTTCATGGTGTGCAACTGCTGCAGGTGCCACGCACCCGTGGCGGGCCGGACATCGCGACGCTTGAGGCCTTGCTGCAGCGTCATCGGCCCAAATGCCTGTTCATCCATAGCCTGTATCACAACCCCACCGGTTCCAGCCTGAGTCGCACCGTGGCGGAGCGTGTGTTGGAGCTGGCGCACCGCGATAACTTTTTGATTATCGAAGAGGACGTGTTTGGCGATCTGCAACACGCCAGTTGCACACGGCTCTCGGCGTTACCCCACGGTGACCGGGTGATCTACGTCGCAAGCTTTTCCAAGACCCTGAGCAGTGCCTTGCGCGTGGGTTATCTCAGTGCGAGCACGGCGATCATCGCGCAATTGGCCAGCCTCAAGACCCTGACCGGCTTCGGGACTTCGCGGTTTGCCGAGGCCGTAGTGGCGACGCTGCTGGCTAATGGCACCTATCGCAAGTGGGTGCAGCGCTTGCGCAAGCGGCTGAGTGCACAAATGGCTGCGACCTTGCAGGTGCTGGAGGATGAGGAATGGGAGGTGTTCGCCAACCCTGCCGGCGGGATGTTCGTGTGGGCGCGGCCAGGGGCTGGGGATCGGTCGCGGTTGCAGGCGTATGCCCGGCGGCTGGGGGTTTTGTTGTCACCGGGGGCATTGTTCAGTCCAACGGATGAGCCGAGTGAGTGGCTGCGAATCAATGTGGCCTATGCTGATGATCAACGGGCACTGGCGTTATTCCGCGCCATGGGACCTGCCAGATCGACCTCGACCATTCTGAAAACGACGAGCGTGTAGCTTTTTGCCATTATTGTGGCGCCAATGACTTGTGTTCGGTGCCTTGTGGTTGCCAATCTCGCTTGTGTAAACCGGGCTTGATGGCATCTGCCATTGCAAGAGGATGCAAGTGCAATGATTTCGGCCGTGCAACGACGCTTCGCCAACCTCGGTATGGCAAAAAAACTGGGCTTGGGCTTCACCCTGGTATTGCTGTTGACCGCTCTGGTCGCGGCCATCGGCGTGTGGTCCCTGCAATCCGTTGGCCAGCGCTTCGAAGGCCTCAAGGCCATGTCGTCGCTCAACAGCGGCTTGCTCAAGGTGCGCCTGATCGAGCAGGACTACGCGTTGCATGCCGACCCCAAGGCCGTCGACGCCCTGCATGAAAGTGTCGACGCCTTGGCCGCGCTCGCGGCGAGCCTCAAGGCCCAGTCGGCGGCCAACGTGCCCGTCATGACGGATGTGGAACAGGCCCTGGCCGCCTACCGCAAGGCGTTCGATGAGTTTGTCGAATTGACCCAGACCAAGGACCTGGCGTTGGAAATGGCCAGTTGGTCAGTGTCCAGCGTGGCCAACAACCTCGATGTGCTGCAGGCCGGGCTGGCTGACGACGGTGCCTATGGCCTCAAGGAAAGCCAGGGCAAGGAGGGCGCCGAGTTTATCGAGCAGGCAGGGCAGGTCAGCCAGGTTTCACGGCTGATGTTGCAAGCCATGAACGAAGCCCACATACGTCTGGACCAGAGCCGCAAGGTAGACGCCGATGACGCCGAGCAAGGCAAGATCGAGCAGGCCGACCAGGCGCTTGCCCAGGTTGAAACACTGAAAACCGCGGTCAAGGACCCCGGTTACCAGACGGTGTTGAATGAGGTTTCCGGGCATATTGCTTCGTTCAGTGAAAAACTCGGCGAGTACACCGGCCTGCTGGCCCAGGAGAAGGTGGTCTACAAGCAGTTGCATGATCGGGCCGAGCAAGTGGTCGGCCGGGTCAACCAGGCGTACGACACTGAAGACCTGTCGATGCAGGCACAGTTGAAGAAAAGCGCGATGCTGATCATCGGCTCTTCGGCCTTGGCGCTGTTGGTGGGGTTGATCGCGGCCTGGGTGATCACCCGCTTGATCGTCGCGCCGCTGCGCAGTGTGATTGCGGTTGCCCAGCAGATCGCGGCCGGCGATTTGAGCGGGCGCATGGAGGTCAGTCGCCGCGATGAGATCGGCCAACTGATGCAGGCGATGCAGCAGATGGGCAATGGCCTGAGCCATATGGTCAGCGGCCTGCAGGCCGGTATCGAGCAACTGGCCAGCTCGGCTCACTCTTTGTCCAGCGTTACCGAACAAACCAATGTCGAAGTCAGTAGCCAGAAAGAAGAAACCGAGCAGGTCGCCACGGCGATGAACCAGATGACCGCTACCGTGCATGACGTGGCGCGCAACGCCGAAGAAGCCGCGCAAGCCGCACAGACAGCGGACGACAAAGTCGACAGCGGCCAGCGGGTGGTGCGCCAGAGTTTGCAGCGTATTGAATTGCTGGCCACCTCCAGTACTAGTGCCAGCGCCAGCATCGAGAGCCTGAGCGCCGAGATCCAGAACATCGGCACTGTGTTGAGTGTGATCAAAAGCGTGGCCGAACAGACCAACCTGTTGGCCCTCAATGCCGCCATCGAAGCCGCCCGTGCCGGCGAGCAGGGCCGTGGTTTCGCGGTGGTGGCGGATGAAGTACGGGCGTTGGCCAAGCGTACCCAGCAATCGACCGAAGAAATCGAGCGGCTGGTCAGTACCTTGCGCAACGCGGCCCAGTCCTCGGTGCAGCAGATCCAGCAAAGCGGCGAACTGGTGAAGCTGGCGGTGAGCGATGCCTTGGAGACCGAGAGCGCCCTGGGCAGCATCGCGGTGGCGGTGTCGCTGATCCAGCAGATGAACCAGCAGATTGCCGCGGCGGCCGAGGAGCAAAGCTCGGTGGCCGAGGAGATCAACCGCAGTGTCACCAGTATCCGTGCCAGTGCCGATCAGTCGGCATTGAGCATGCAGGGCAACGCCGCATCGAGCATTCAGCTGGCGCAGCTGGGCGCGGAACTCAAGGGGATGGTCGGGCACTTCCGCCTGTGATCGCAGCGTTCATGCGGCGATCACAGGGGAGGGCGGTCAGGCGTTGTTGGCGAGGAAGGTCAGCAGGGCTTCGTTGACGAAGTCCGGGTTTTCCCTGGCGCTGATATGCCCGGCTTGCGGGATCAGGATCAGGCTGCAGCCGATCAGGCCGGCCATTTCCTCGGATTCGGCAGGTGGGCGCGGTTTGTCCTGTTCGCCGCACATCACCAGGGTGGTGTCGGCGTCCAGCTTGGGCAACTGTCCCAGTACATCTTCGCGACTGAAGATCAAGCGACCCAGGGGCACGATGCTCTGCAGCAGGCGCTCCTTGGAGTAGCCCTGCAATTGCTTGCGGAAATCCTGATACAGCGCGGATTCGCGGTCGATACCCGGGCGGAAGAAGATCGGCGCGACCACGTCCAGCAACGGCCCGGGGATAGTGCCGGCGTCTTCGATCATCTTGAACAGCGAGAAGTAATACTGGCGCGTGGCTTCGGGCTCGGCACCCAGGTAGGTGTCCATCAGCACCAGGCTGTTGATGCGCTCGGGAGCCAGCAGCGCCAGGCGTGCCCCCCACATGCCGCCGACCGAGAGGCCGACCAGGTTGATCTGTGGAATATCCAACTGGTCCAGCAGGGCCAGGGCCTGGCGCGCGAGGTCGTCAAGGGAGCGGGTTGTTGCGGGCAGCGGGCCGGATTCGCCATGGCCCCACAGCTCGGGCACGATCACCCGGTACTGTTGCGACAGGGCTTCGATCTGCGGCGCCCACATGTCGCGGTCCCACAGGTAGCTTGAGCCCAGCAGGACGACGGGGCCGGAACCCTGGTCGACGTAGTGCAGCGGTTGTCCATCAATGACGGCGACAGGCATAGCGGGCCTCTGACTTCATGGAGTGAGGGGCACTTTTTTACGCTAGTCGGGGGCGGGGGGATAGATGCAAAGTGATGGCATCTTGTGAAGCAGCGAGGTGGTTTGTACTGGCGTGGCTTTTATTGCTGTGGTGAGCGGGCTCACCACAGGCCAGTCTTCCAGCCGGCGAATCAGTCGTAGATGACTTTCTTCTTCCACTCGGCGTCGGCGTCGACCACTTTGAGGCCTTCGGTCAGTTCGTTGACTTCGTCTTCGGCCGGCTTACTGTTGGTCAGCACCGTGGAGTTGGCGCGTCCCAGTTGGGCTTCCAGGTGTTGCAGCTGTGCGCTGTAGATCACCGGCTCCGGCTGTTTGCGCAGGTACTGCACGCCACGCTCGAATGCCAGCCGCGCCTGGCCCGGCTGGCCTTGTTGCAGGGCGTGCTGGCCGAGGTTGTTGAAGAACTCGATATGCAGCAACACCAGGATATGGCGGATCTCGCGGATCCAGTGCTTGGCCTCGTTGGCCGGCAGGAAACCGTCCTGGGCCGCACGGGTGACCTGGCCGTGCAGGGCTTCGAGCAGGAAACGCACATCCTTGGCCTTGGCTTCGGTCTGGATCGGCGCGGGCGGGTTGTTCACCGGGATCGATTCGCCCTGGGCGACCAGCGTATTCAACTCGGTGATGCGGGCCTTGAGCGGCGCGCTGCCTTTGTTGAGGTTCAACAGGCGTTGGTTGACGTTGAGTTCCAGGCGGGTCAGCAACAGCTTGAGCGCCGGGGTCATCAACTGGCCAGGGAAGGTCTCGGTGATTTCACCGCAACGGCGCAGGCGATCGTTAAGCTCGATCTCGGTGCGCTTCTTTTCCAGCTTGTTGTTTTCCACCACGTGGTTCATGTAGCCAATGGCGATCAGTATTGCGATCCCGGCTATTACCAGCAGGGTGATCATGAGTGGTGTCACCGGTGTGACCTCTTTATAGGGTTTACAGTGGAGTGTAGTGACTGGGCCATCCGGCGGATAGGACTGATCGACCAGTTGCCCGGGTAGTTTGCTTCTATAGGCATAGGCGCTCCCTGCATGGATGCACATTGCCATCATTTGCTGGAGCGAACTATAGCGTCTTGTCGGGCGCCAGAATATAGGCGTCAAAGCCCGGACGCGCACAATCCCCCCATGAGCCCGAAAAGCTGGGGGAAGTCATTGATTTTAATAAATTTATCCTTGGGGGTTGACGATCTTTCAATCCGTCCATAGAATGCGCGCCACTTAACGCGTAAAGCACACAGCAAAACGCGGTTAAGCAGTGAATGTTGTACGTGTGTCCCCTTCGTCTAGTGGCCTAGGACACCGCCCTTTCACGGCGGTAACAGGGGTTCGAGTCCCCTAGGGGACGCCATTTGCGGGAATAGCTCAGTTGGTAGAGCACGACCTTGCCAAGGTCGGGGTCGCGAGTTCGAGTCTCGTTTCCCGCTCCAAGTTTAGGCAGTGTGGCTCTCGGGCGGCACTGAGTGAAACCAGGGCATGATCTTCGGATTTAACCTCTGGACACTGAAATACACACCATGTGTTTCAGTTGTGTGTCCCCTTCGTCTAGTGGCCTAGGACACCGCCCTTTCACGGCGGTAACAGGGGTTCGAGTCCCCTAGGGGACGCCATTTGCGGGAATAGCTCAGTTGGTAGAGCACGACCTTGCCAAGGTCGGGGTCGCGAGTTCGAGTCTCGTTTCCCGCTCCAATTTAAGCAGTGTGGCCCTCGGGCGGCACTGAGTGAAACCAGGGCATGATCTTCGGATCTAACCCCTGGACACTGAAATGCACACCATGTGTTTCAGTTGTGTGTCCCCTTCGTCTAGTGGCCTAGGACACCGCCCTTTCACGGCGGTAACAGGGGTTCGAGTCCCCTAGGGGACGCCATTTGCGGGAATAGCTCAGTTGGTAGAGCACGACCTTGCCAAGGTCGGGGTCGCGAGTTCGAGTCTCGTTTCCCGCTCCATATTCGACAAAAACGCCGATCAGCAATGATCGGCGTTTTTGTTTGTGCGTGATTTGTGCAGAGCCGCCGCAGGCCCGCTGCGGCAGCGTTCAATGCGCCGTCTGGGCCTCCTGCGCCGGCATGAAAAAACGCGCAAACAACTCGGACTGAGACTTGATGTTCAGTTTGTTGTAGAGGTTGCGACGGTGAACTTTGATGGTCTCTGCCGACAGGTTCAGCTTGCCGGCGATTTCTTTGTTGGAAAAACCGCTCAACAGCAACTTGAGCACATCTTTTTCGCGCGCAGTGATTTGTGTGCCCAGTTGCACGATGGCCTCTGACCAGGGTGGCGGTTCGTCCTGGCTTTTTTCCGCATCAGTCTCAAAGCACATGCGTTGATGCATCAACGCCATCACCCATGGCTTGATAATGTCCAGGGTCGCGATCTGCTGCGGGCTGTATCGCGCGTTGCTGCCGAATGAAATGCACAGCGTTCTGTCGGCGTCGAGTTGTACGTTGTACTGCACCTCATCCACGCTGATGTACTGGGCGAAATACTGGTGGTAATACTCGGTGGTCAGGAAGTGCTCCGGCGCAATGTCGGACAGATGAAAAAAGCCGCTCTGCGGGTTTTCGCGGTTGGCAATGTAGAAAGGGTCGAGCAGGTACAGCCCTTTTACGTAGCGCTGGGTCAACGCGTCCACTTCGTCCGCATCGGCGACCTCAGTCACGCTGACCACCCGTACCTGGTGGTCGCTGAAGATCAGCACGACCCAGTTGTCGATCTGGACGTATTCCTTTAGCACGCGAACCAGTGAGCTCCAGAACGCCGGTCGGTTCAGTTGCATGATCAGCGTCCCGGCCGACCGATGCCAGGCCAGGTTGTGAAGGTCGAGCGACATGTACTACCCCTTTAGGGTTAGGCATTCATGGGGCTGGGCTAAGTACTTCTAGGTATTTACTAATCGGACGTGCCGAGTATATTCACCCCTCAGCGGATGAAGGCCATGATGGCCTGTCGTTTTTGACAAGGATAGCGATATGAGTCAACCCCGTTTGCGCGCCATGTTCATGGCGGCGCTGGTCTGTGTGGGCGCGAGCGCGCCGGTCTCGGCGGCCGAACCCCGGGTCAACCTCTACAACTGGTTCGGGCTGATCGCCCCGGAAACACCCAAGGAATTCGAGCAGAAAACCGGCACCCGGATGCACATGGATGCCTTCGACAGTGCCGAGATCATGCAGAGCAAGGTCATGGCCGGGCGTACCGGGTATGACGTGGTCGTCGCCACGTCGAATGTCTTGCCCAGCCTGATCAAGGCCGGCGTACTGGCGCCGCTGGACCGCTCTCAACTGAGCAACTTCTCGCATATCGATCCGGAGATGCTGGCGCTGCTCTCCGCCAATGACCCGGGTAACCGCTACGCCGTGCCCTACCTGTGGGGCACCACCGGCATTGGTTACGACGTGGACAAGGTCAAGGCCGCCCTGGGCGAGAATGCCCCGGTGGACAGCTGGGACCTGATCTTCAAGGAAGAGAACATCAGCAAGCTCAAATCGTGTGGCGTGGCGATGCTCGATTCCCCGAGTGAAATCATTTCGATCGCCTTGCATTATCTCGGGCTGCCCAGCAACAGCCAGAACCCTGAGGATTACCAGAAAGCCCAGGCGCTGCTGCTGAAGATCCGCCCTTACGTCCTTTACTTTGATTCATCCAGAACGGATGCCGACTTTGCCGATGGCAACATCTGTGTGGTGGTGGGCTGGGCGAGCGGGGCGCTGACGGCGCAGGCCATCAATGAAAAAAACAACACCGGGCGCAAGATTGCCTACAGCCTGCCGCGCGAGGGCGGGTTGGTGTGGTCGGAAAACTTCGTGCTGCTCAAGGATGCGCCGCATGCCAGGCAGGGTCTGGCGTTTATCAACTACATGCTTGAGCCGCAAGTGATTGCCAAGAGTTCCAACCACACGCTGTACCCCAACGCCAACAAGGACGCTACCGAGTTGGTCGAACAGAAGCTGCGCGACAACCCCTGGATTTATCCGTCCAAAGAGACCATTGCCACACTGGTTCCCCTTGAACCGCTGCCCTTGAAGTTGGAGCGAATCCGCACGCGTGTGTGGACCAAAGTGAAGAGCGGCACGTGACCGGCTGAATGACCAGGCATGCCGGGCGGTTGCAGGCGTGCCGTTGAAGGAGATCAATCATGGGCCAAGCGGAATATCAGCGCGACGTGAAGTCGGACGATGACGAGGCGTACACGCAAATCGAAGAACAGATCGGCCACTGTACGCCCGAACAAGCCTGGGCCATGTATTACGTCTCGACCGGCATGGTGCGTGAGTACATTACGCGGGCGGTGATGGAGCACATTGGCCGGGGCAACCGGGCGCTGCTGCTGGAGTTCCCGGAATTGGCCCGGGCCGAAGAGAAATCCCGCTTCCTGCTGCCGCTCTAACCCCATGCCGATCAGCGATGATCGGCATTTTTGTGTGCGCGCGGGTTTGCCGCTTTGGCCAGGCGCACCGTGGCCTCACGAATTTCCGCCTGATTGAGTGAGGCAAAGCCCAGGCGCAACGCATTTTCCGGCTGGTCCATGGGCGAAAATTGCCGACCACTGCGTACGACCAGCCCATGCTCCAATGCGGTTGCCACCATCTGCTCGACGTTTATCCTTTCGTCAAAACGCACCCACAGCGCCAGCCCGCCTTCGGGTTCGCGCACCATGATCCGATCACCGAATGCCGCATGTAGACAGCCCTGCAAGGTTTCGCGGCGGGCGCGGTATTCCTTGGATACCCGACGCAGGTGTTTCTTCAATTCACCCGCGTTGATCAGGTCCGCGAGCATCTTCTGCGCCACCGCGTCGGCATCGCCCAGCATCAACGCGGCGTTGCCGTGCAGCGCTTCAATGACCGGTGTGGGCGCCACCACATAGCTGCAGCGAAACGTGGAACCGAGCGCCTTGGACAATGAGCCGACGTAGAGCACATGGCGCTGTGAGCGGTCGCTGGCCAGCGGCAGGTAGGGCCGCCCGTTGAAGTGATATTCGTGGTCGTAATCTTCTTCGATGATGCAGAAGTCATGCAGCGCCGCCAATGCCAGCAACTGTTGCCGCCGCGCTGCGTGCAGGCTCACGGTGGTGGGGAATTGGTGGTGTGGTGTCAGATAGATCATCCGCACCTTGTGCTCGCGACACAGGTGATCGATCTGGTCGGTGCGGCAGCCTTCGTCGTCGACGTCCACCGTGACCAGTTGCGCGCCCAGCTTGCGGAAAATCTCCCACGCCGGCGGGTAGCTCAGGCGTTCCACCAGCACCACGTCGCCAGGCTTGAGCAGCAGGCTGGCGCTCAGGTACAGCGACATCTGGGTGCCTTGGGTCAGGCAGATATTCTCGGCGCTGACCGTCAGCCCGCGGTTGTTGCGCAGCATTTCGGCCAGGGCGCAGCGCAACTCATAGCCGGTGCCCTCACTGCCATAGCGCACCGTATTAGAGGCGAAGCTGTTGCGCAGGGCATTGCGGTAGTGGCGGTGCAGCACGGCTTGGGGCAGCAGGCGGTGGTCACTGGTGCCGTTGTCGAAAAACAGTGCGCCATGCCGGTGCTGCAGTGCCGTCGCCTGGGCGTTCTGGGTGAAGTACGGCGCGTTCGCCTGGGCCAGGATGGGCGGTGCGAAGGACGGTTGCGCGCGATTCGGCATTGGCTTGGGCGCCAATTGCGCATTGACGAAGGTCCCGCGTCGCGGCTCGCTGACCAGCCAGCCTTTGGTCATGGCTTCTTCGTAGGCCAGGATCACGGTCTTGCGGTTGACGTCGAGCAATTGCGCCATTTCCCGCGTGCCCGGCAGCAAAGTGCCGGGCGGCAAGCGGCCCTCGACGATTGCCGTCACCAGGCCTTCGGCGATCTTGCGGTAGGACGCCTGGCTGGCGCTCTCGTCCAGCTTGAGCAGCGGCCGCCATTTACGCATCTGGACCATCTGAAGTATCCAAAACTGGAGGTTTTAATGGGCCTAGTCTACCGCAACAATCAAGCCTCACTCACCCCGAGGTTGTTATGAATACACGTCATGTCATCGAACTGTCCCCCTCGGGTAAAACCTTTGAGGCCGGTGATGAGCTGTTGCTCGATGCGATGCTCGCCAGTGGCCTGTCCGTGCCGTTTTCCTGTCGGCGCGGTGCCTGTGGATCGTGCAAGGTGGTGGTCGCAGAAGGGCAGTACCGGGCCAGGCAGTTGGCGCCGAACGCCCCCGCGCCGTGCTATCCGTTGGCGGCGAATGAAATGTTGTTGTGCCAGAGCCACGCCTGCGGCGACATGCGCCTGGAAATTCCCGGCTGGTCCCTGGACACTCCCGCGCTGAGTGTCGAGGCGCAAGTGCTGAGCAAGTGCGCATTGAGCCCTGACATCATTGAGCTGGTGCTGATGCCGGACCTGCCATTGGCGGTGCGTGCCGGCCAGTACCTCAAGTTCCGTCTGGTCGACGGTGACTCGCGGTGTTTCTCGATCGCCAACCTGCCGGCCGAAGATGACGGGCGCCTGGTCTTTCAGATTCGCCAGGTGCGCGGCGGGCTGTTTTCCGAGGCTGTTCTGGGCGACCTGGAGGCCGGCGACGTGCTGCAACTGGAGGGGCCTTTTGGTGCCTGCACCTGGCAGGACGTGAATGACAGCCCCGTAGTCCTGTTCGCCACGGGCACCGGCTATGCCGGCATCAAACCAATCCTGTTGAGCGCCTTGAAGCGCAATGTCGAGGTGACGTTGTACTGGGGCGGCGCGCAGCCGGCAGACTTCTATGACCGCGTGTTCCTGGACCAGTCCGTCATCGATCACCCGCGTTTTCACTGGCACCCGGTGCTGGCTTCGCAGGGGCGCGTGCAGGACGTTGCGCTGGGTCATGGGCATCACTGGCAAGTCGCCCAGGTGTACGCGTGCGGCAACGGCGCAATGATCCGCCAGGTCCGCGAGCAGTGCCTAGACGCGGGCTTGCCGGCTCACCGGTTTGTCGCCGAAGCCTTTGTGCCCAGTGGTGGCGCAGGCACGCAAGCGCCTACACCTGCGTTCGATCCGATCTGGGAAAAGGTCGGCCCCCGTTACTCGTTCGACGGCATGCTGGCGGCCCGTGACCAATCCATCCGCGCCCTGGCGGCCATTGCCAGCCGACTGCGGGTAGGCATGACCACCGGCGAAGCCCTCGCCATGGCCACCGAACAACTGCAGGCCATGGGCGCATCGCACACCTGGCACCCGACCTATATTCGCTTTGGCGCCGACACGGTCCGCCCACCCCGCGAAGGGATCGACCGCCAGCGCAGGCTGCGCGCCAGCGATATCGTCGTGGTTGATCTGGGCCCGGTGTGGGACGGCTACGAGGGCGACTATGGCGACACCTTCGTCTTCGGTGACGCGCCGCTGCACCTGGGGTGCACGACTGCGCTGCACGAAGTGTTCGATGAAACCCGTGACGCCTGGTTACGTGGCCTCACCGGCCGCGAACTGTATGACTTCGCCGAGCAGAGCGCCGTGGCAAAAGGCTGGAGGCTGGCGCGCAACCTCGCAGGGCATCGCCTGGCGGACTTCCCCCACGCGCTGTTCGAGAACAAGGAACTGGCGGATCTGGATATCCCGCCGAGTGAAATGGCCTGGGTGTTGGAAATCCAGCTGTGCCATCCGACCGAGCCGATCGGTGGGTTCTTTGAGGATATCCTGATGCTTGATGCCTGAAGGCATGTGTGCGATGGAGCGTTTCTCCCGGTCTTTTCCTGGAGAACGGAGTCTTCTCAAGCAGGGCTACCCGCAACCCTTTTTACGCGCAGGTGATTACCGTCGCGCATCCCGCCGGGCCGGCGCCTACGACAACCCCGTCAAAGTGATTCATCGTGACGCCGCCACGGCGCCCCGTTCTGGCGTTTAAGCATGGCTTGCGGGCTCATGTACAGCTCCACCTGTTGCAGTATTTCCACGTGGCGAAGCTTGAAGTTGCTCGTGGGGGTGCTGATCGAGCCGTGCTCGAACAGCCTGTAGAAATGGACATCGCCCTTCAGCCGAAAGTTGGCTTCTTGCTGCGCTGCTTCGAAGTCATCATCCGGTAATTGCACCAGGAAAAACGACAGCAAAGGCCAGCGTTTCCATCGTTCCTTGTCTGATCCGGCGCCGACCGCCTGGTACGCGCGCCGCATCCCGAGCACACGCTGATGGTACTGCTCGGTGCTGGTGTGTCCGGTCATTGTCAGCGACAACTGGCTGGTCAATGCGGCTTGCGTGTAATCGCTGTATTCATAGGCTTCGTACTGGATCAAGGGGCGGCCTTCGACCTCAACCCATGTAGGTCCATGACGGCCATCCCAGCCCGGACTACCCGGCGATCCGATTTCGCTGTCCGTCAGCGGGATGGTCGTGGCCGAAACACTGCGCGGTTCGAATGTGCGGGTCGAATCCGGCGCTACACCAGGCCAGTAGGAACCCAGCGCAGCACAGATACGTGCATCCTCGGTAAACGGGCTGGCCAATTGATAGCCGCACAGCACATTGGTAAACGGCGCATCCACCAAACCTCGGCCAACTTCCCAGCCAGGACCGAACACACCGCTGGCAAAATCCGGTAGCCAGGATTGTCGCTGGGCATGCGCCACCTGGGGGGTTGCACGGGATGTTGTGAAGGACTGGGGATGGGAGACGATTGCGGTGACTCCGCGATCTTCCAGGGCAAAATAATTCCCCTCAAGGGACTGATTGATATAGAAGCGCACGTCGGAGAGCGGATTGATCCGCGTATGCCACACCTCCGGGCAGGGCGGCGTCGGGCAGGGGAATACCTCGGGGTCACTGGACCACTCCTTGAGCTCCCGTTGTCCGCACAGTGGGAAAAAGTCCGGGGCACCGATGATGGAATAGGCGGCGATGCTTTCCAGCGTCAACTGCGGGCAATGCGCGCGTACCCAACCCTCCGCCATTGCGTCCTGATAGTGCAGGGCGCGATAGCCGCCAGCCTTGACCATCGCGTCGACATTCTCCAGATCATTCAGGTCTTCGATCGAACCGTCATCGCGTACACGGTGCCGCCCGTGGATCAGGCCACCCGAGTCCGGCGGCATCATGAACGACAGTGGCTGTCCTTTGTAGTAAGCCGCTTCGACCAGGGTCTGCTTGGCATCAGGCACCAGCAACCCCGGCGCGAATGCTTCGGTATCTGCCCAATGGCTTAGCCCTTGGGTAATCACGAACGGCGCGTTGAGAGTGTCAGGCTCTTGCCAGCCGGTACCACGAAAGCGCCTGTGGATCTGTCCGATCTTTTCATTGATCTGATGGTTTTCCAACTGCACCCTCAGGTCGAATCCCGCGAGGCATTCATCGCCATCAAACAGCTTGTGCAACGGTACCCAAAATGCCAGCTCCTGATCGCCAGGCTGGGTGTTCATCGGACCGAAACGCTCTGGCTGGCCAGCGCATTTTGCGGCAATAAAAGCGCCATAGCGCGCCGGAATAACGCGCATTCGATTGGGCTGGCCCTCAACGAATGGCAAGAACCCTCGCCGTATCGGATCGTAAAGCGCGTCGGCTGTTCCAACCCTTGCGACGCCCGCACGTGAAAAACACAAGTCCGCGTGGCAACGGTGCACGGTTTCAGGTTGTGGCCTGTATTCATAGGCGAACACGGCGATTGCCAGTTTTTGATCACCGAACGCCTCTAGGCTTGGTGGAGCGGCGCCGTAAACATAATTGAGCACCTGTTCGATTTCTGCAGCCGTCGGGAAAACTGTCAGTGCTTCGCCGCTGGCTCCGGTGCTTACATTCGGCGACGCGAATGCATGAAACAGCAGGCTATCAGCCGGTCGTCCAGGAGCAATGCCGTGCATTGCGCTGATGGAAAAATCTTCGAAGCCTGCCAGCGTGCGATTGATATGCAACGGTTTGGCGAGTTCTTCACGCAACGTATTTGAGGTGAGATCCAGACCATGCTGCAGCAAGAGGTCGCGCCACCCGAAGGGCGCCAGACGGGCACAAGCGCGTTCGACAGCATTGAGCAAAGACACTGCGATTCCCCCGATAGAGTCAGAGGGCAGGGTACGCAAGAACATTCGGCGCGGTAACTGACCGAACGGCTAGGTCCGCGTAAAAAAGGACCCGCCAGGCTGGCGGGTCCGGTGAGGCTCAGAGCTTCGGCAGCTGACCGATACGGCCCATCATTTCGGTGACGATCTGCAGGTCGAGCAGGAACTGGTCGACGGTCTTGAACTCGCCGTCGGTGTGCCCGGTGTACTTGACTTCCGGGCGCGCCAGGCCGAATTGCACGCCGTTGGGCAGTTCATGCACGGAGGTTGCGCCGGCGGAGGTGCCGAACTTGTGCTCCATGCCGAGGTTTTCCGTGGCGACTGCCAGCAGTGCCTTGACCCATTCACCTTCCGGGTTGCGGTACATCGGCTCGGCCACCGAGTAGGCGAAGTCCACCTTGACCTTGGCTTTCTTGTCCCAGGCGCTCAGCTTGTCGGCGATCTCGGCCTTGAGTTTCTCTGGCGACTTGCCCTTCGGCACACGCAGGTTCACCGCCAGCTTGAAGGCTTTTTCATCCAGGCCGACAAAAGTCAGCGAGGTAGTCAGTGGCCCCATGAACTCGTCGGAGAAGCCCACGCCCAACTTGCCGCCCAGGTAGTCCAGGCCCCAGTTGTCGGAGGCATACCGCGCCGCGTCTGTGATGTGGTTGTGCTTGAGGGCGATCTTGCCGTCGACGCTGTGGATCAGCTCCAGCATGCGCGCCACCGGGTTGACCCCGGACTCCGGCTCGGAGGAGTGAGCGGACACGCCGGTGACGGTCAGCTTGACGTCTTTGCCGTCGACCTTGGCGGCCACTTCAAAATCGCCGCCGTTGCGCTTGGCGTATTCGCTGCCGGCCTTTTGCAGGCTGGCGGCCAACTCGGCAGGCTTGTCGCTGACGAAGGTCGCCACCGATGCCGACGGAATCTGGTTGGTGGCCATGCCGCCGGTCATCGCGATGATTTCCGCGCCTTTGCCTTCACCCTTGCGGCGCGGGAAGGTTGCCATCACCGTGCCGTAGCCTTTCTCGGCAATCACCACCGGGTAGCCGCCATCCAGCGCCAGGTTGTATTGCGGTGTCGGGTTCTTTTCGAAGTAGTAAGGGATCGCGTCGCCGGAGGTTTCTTCGGTGGTGTCGACCAGCAGCTTGAAATTGCGCGCCAGTGGCAGCTTTTCTTCCTTGATCACCTTCATGGCATACATCGCCACGACGATGCCGTTCTTGTCATCTTCGGTGCCACGGCCGTACATGCGGTTGCCGATCAGGGTGACCTTGAACGGGTCGAGTTTGGTGCCATCTTTGAGCACCCAATTTTCCGGCGTTACCGGCACCACATCGGCGTGGGCGTGGATACCGACGACGTCGTCGCCACTGCCTTCCAGGGAAATTTCGTACACGCGGTTGTCGATGTTGCGGAAGTTCAGGTTAAAGGCCTTGGCCAGGTCCTGGAGCTTGCCGGCGATCTTGATGAATTCCGGGTTCTTGTACTGCGGCAGGCCATCCACGTTGAAGGTCGGGATTTCCACCAGCTCGCGCAGGGTTTCGAGGGCGGCTTTGCCGTACTTCACCCGGGTGTAGATGCCCAGCAGGCGATTGATTTCGTTCTGCTGGTCGGCGCTCAGGGTTTTGTTGTCGAGAAAGGCACTGATTGCCGGGCCGACGTCGCTGGTCTTGCCCAGGTCGCCTTTAGCCAGCGCGCCGAGGAAGCCGCGAAAATCGGTGACGGACGTTTCGTTGAAGTTCTTGAGAATCGCCGTGCTTTGCTCGGGCGTGATGTTGGCGAAGGCGGGGCAGGTAACAGCCGAAAGGCTCGCCGCAAACAGGGTGGCAGCCGCCAATTGCTTGAGTGGAAAGTGCATGGAGAGACGCATTCCTTTGCAGGTAGTGAGTAGGAAGTTTCTGATCGATCTGTCAGAAACATTTCCACACACTACCATTAGTCAGGTGCCTCTGGTCAATGCTGGCCAGGGTGGGGCTCGGGGTACTCAGCGGTCATGTCCAAGGCTCTGGCGTAGGGTCCATCCCACAACTGCTCGTGCAATTGCCCCACACGCTTGGCCATCGCTTCATTGCGCATCACCACTTCCAGGTTGCGCGAATTATCCAGGTAGCCACCCAGCCAATTGCTGGTGCCGACCCACGCCACCTGGCCGTCGATCTCCATGGTCTTACTGTGGATCACCCGCGCATAAGGAATGAATCCCTGCCTGGCCTCGGGCAGGGTGACGATCTTGATCTGCACGTTGGGCAGCACCGCCAGGCTCTTGAGGTAGGGCAGTTCCAGCTTGTCGGTGTTCCAGTTGGACACCATCAGCTTGATTGACACCCCACGCGCCGCCGCCGCGCGCACGGCATTGTCGATCACCGCGTAGTACGGACGGGTCTTGTCCGGTCCGTAGGACAACGGTGCGTAGTCCAGCAATTGCACGCGCACTTCCTGTTTGGCTTCATTCAACAAACGCGGCAGTTCCAGCTGCGAGTCGCCCACGCCGGGCGGGTTGTAGCGCTGCGGGCTGGCGACCAGGTAGTTGCCGGTGCGCGGTGGTTCTTTACCCGCGACGGGCAGTGGCACCGGCTGGTTGTCGGCCAAGGCCTGCTGGGCTTTCCAGTCTTGTTCGAAGATGGCCTGCACCTGCCCCACGACCGTCGGATCAGTGATGCGCAGGCCGGTTTCGTGGATGTGCTCCAGCGAGCGCCAATCGAAATTCTGGCTGCCGACAAACGCCTGCTTGCCATCCACCACCAGGTACTTGGCGTGGATGATCCCGCCGCTTACACGGGCGTAGGGCAAGACGCGAAAGGTCAGGTTGGGGATCGCGCGCAGGCGTTCCAGGGTGGAGGCCTCCGACAACTTGATGCCTTTTTCTTCGAGCAAAAAGCGAATCTTCACACCGCGTTTGCCGGCGGCTTCCAGGCGCTCGATGACACGATCCATCACCGAGCCGGGGTGATCGGCGGCGTAGAACTGGCCGATATCGATGCGGCTTTTGGCGCCGTCGAACAGTTCGCTCCATACCGGGCCGGGCTGGCGCAGGTCGTCGGTGCCGAGGGCGGTGTCCACCGGTACGGTGTGTACCAGTTCAAACCCCGGAATCGAAAAGTCCGCCTGGGCCAGCGGACTGAGGAGCAAGCCGGCAAGGCCGGCGATACGCAATTTCAAGGAGACGGACATAACACTCTCTTCACTGATGTAGTGAGCGGGCTTGCCCCGCGCTGGGTGGCGCAGCCGCCCCAAACAGTCCACCGCGTTGTCCCAGAAAGACCGAGGTGCCTGGATATGGGGTGGCTGCGCCACCCAACGCGGGGCAAGCCCGCTCACCACAGGTTTATGCGGTGCGGCTGTGCAGCGGCGTCGGTACCCGATGCGGCACTTCACTCTGCACACGGGCACCGGTGGCGGCGCGGATCAGCAGGATTTTCAGCTGGTCGTTGATGCGCTCCAGGCGGTCCTGGAAGAAGTTGTGGAACACCACGCAAAACAGTGCGATGGCGATCCCCAGGCCGGTGGCGAACAGGGCCGTACCGATGCCACCGGAGATCTGGCCCGGGTCCGACACGCCTGCCGTCGCCAACGCCTTGAAGGTGTCGATGATGCCGAGGATGGTACCCAGCAAACCCAACAGCGGCGCGGCGGTGGTGATGGTTTCGATGATCCACAGGCTGCGGGCCAGCGGCGCGCGGGTGGTCAGGTACTGGGTCTCGATGACGTCATCCAGGTCCTTGCGCGAGCCGTTCGACGCCTTCTGTGCCAGCACCGGCAGCACCATGCTCAACGGCAGGCTGTCACGACGGGTCAGGCTCTCCGGCAGGTCGCGTTCGCTGTGCACGTTGGCGCCGAGCACTTCGGTGAGTGCATGGGCCTGGCGGCGTACATACGCGAAATAAATCCCGCGCTCGATGGTGATGAAGATCGCGATGGCCATCGCGGCATACATCACATAGAAGGTGATGTCGTGGAGCAGGTTCATGTCCATGTTCAGTTACCTCGCAATTAGAAATTGGCTTCCAGGGAAACCGTCACGGTGCGTTCCAGGCCCACGATGTAGGCCGGGTCGCCGTCACGGAAACCGCCGTAGGTGGCCGCGTTGGTCTTGGTGGTGTACACGCCGTCCAAGTACTTCTTGTCGAACAGGTTGTCGACGTTCAGGCGCAGGGTCGCGTCCTTGACCACTTTCTTGTCCACCGGCAGGTAGATACCGGCGCCGGCGTTGAATACGGTGCGCCCGGAGATGGCTTCGTCGTTGGTCAAATCGCCGTAGAGCTTGCTGGTGTACTTGCCGCCGAAGGTGCCGTAGAAGCGGCCGTCGTCGTAGCCGATGTTGGCGGCCAGCATGTTTTTCGGCACGTTGGCGAACTGCTTGCCGCTGGTGGGCAGTACGATCGCTTTGCCAGCGTTGTACACGGTCAAGTCGTCTTGCTGCTCGGCCTTGGTGTAGGTGTAGGAGGTGTAGTAGTTGAAGTGATTGGGCAACAGGCCGCTCCACTCCAGTTCCAGGCCGCTGTTGTTGACGGAGCCGGCGTTGATGTCGGCGAAGTCGCCGTTGATATCGCGCGACGACACCTGGCGATCCTTGAACTGCATGTAGAACAAGGTGGCGGCCACGGTCATGGCTTCATCGGTGTAGCGCCAGCCCAGTTCGTGGTTCCAACTGGTTTCCGGCTTGGCGTCGATGGAGCCTGCGCCCTTGTCGTACAGCACGTAGTTCTGCGGGATGCGCATGTTGCGCGACAGGCTGTAGAACACCTGGTCGCGTTCATCCACCTGGTATTTGAGGCCGGCGTTGGGCAGCAGTTTGTTGTAGGTCTGGTTACGTTTTTCTGCTTGCTCGGTGAGGCTGCCATGGTTGGTGCCGTCACGCTTGACGTTCATATAGGCCAGGCCGCCGATCAGGGTCCAGTCCGAGTTGATGTACCAAGTGTCCTGGGCCCAGACCTTTTGCGCTGGGGTGATGGTGAAGCGGTCGCGGCCCTGGATGGTGTTGCCATTGGCATCCACCACCGCCTCGTTGGAATCCGGCCAGGTGTCGACCGGCTTGCCACTGGCCTTGAGCGGAATGAACGGCTGGGTCTGGCTCTGGCGTGCGCGCTCGTACCAGTAGCCCACTTGCAGGCTGTGATCGCCCAGGTCCCAGTTAAGCTTGGTGGTGATGCCCGGACGCCAGGTCTGGGTGCGTGAAGGGCGATAGTACACGCCGCTGTTCGGGGTGCCGTCGGCGTTGTATTGAGCGCCGGTGGGCAGGTTGCCCAGGTCGAACACGCCGCCCTGGTTCGAGCCGCGGTTCAGGGCATAGCTGGACGAGCCGACGCCGCTGCCGTTACCCCAGTAGTAATACGGGATCACCGACAGCGCGAGGTTGTCGGCCAGTTTGAATTGGGTGTTGAGCACCGCGGTAAACGTCTGGAACGGGTTCTGCGCCAGGGCGTAGTAGCTGTTGTACTTGCCGTTGCTGCCCACGGTGGGGGTGGCGGGGTAAGGGTCGTATTTGCGGCCGTTCTGCTGGAACTGGGCCTTGGTCAGTTGGCTGTAACTGTTGTTGTCCTGCTCGTGGTATTTGAGGATCAGGTTGGCGGTGTTGCCATCGCCGGCGTCGAAGAAGCTGTTCCACTCGACTTTGTCCGCGCGCACGGCACCCGAACCGCGCCACATCTGGCCTTCGGTATGGGAGGCCGACAGCCAGTTGCTCAGGCCGTTGATCTCGCCGGTGTTGAGGCGGGCGAAGGTCTTGCGGGTGGCGTTGCTGCCCATGATCTGTTTGACGAACGCACCGGTTTCCTTGGTCGGGCGAATGGTCACGATACCGATGTTGCCGCCGCTGGAGCCGATGTGCGGGCCGTCGGCTTCCGAAGAGCCCTGGGTGACGAAGATCTGCTCGATGTTTTCCGGGTCGCCCAGCAGGTTGGCGTACAACGCGTAGTTGCCGGAGTCGTTGATCGGCATGCCGTCCACCGACATCCCCACCTGGTCGGAGTTGAGGCCGCGCATGGTAAAGCGAAAGCCTGACAGACCGGTGTTGTCTTCACTGGAAATGTTCAAGCCTGGGGTGTACTTGAGCTTGTCCACGGCGTTGCCGGTGGCGGTCTGTTTATCCAGCGCTTCCTTGGTCACGGTGGAGCGGCCCTTGATGCTTTCTTCCTGCACCATGTAGCCGCCACCTGCCGTGGCCTTGCCCTGAACCCCAATGGTCCCGACGTCACTGTCACTGGTATCGGCCATGACCATTCCATGGCCCATGCTTGCGGCAACAAGTGCCAGATGAATCCGTGTGAACCTCATCTCTGTCGTCCTGGTGTCGGGTGCTTATTGCACGCTGTAGTTGAAGGTGGCGGTGAAGCGCTGCTCATTGCGGCCCCCGAAGGCTTGCTCGGGGAACGGCTTGACTTGCTTGATGCGACGCAAGCTGTTGGTGGCGGCCCGGTTGAGCAACATGCTCGAGGCCTGGGTTTGCAAGCCGGAGTCGAGAACCCGACCCTGGCGGTCGACCAGCAACCACACCACCACTTCGCCGCTCGGGCGTTCGAGGGAGGCCTGGCGCCCGGTGGGGTACTGTTTGTAGGTGTCCAACTCGTTGCGCAGCCCCTTGAGGTAACTGCCTTCCAGCGCTTGGCCGTCGACCTTGGGAGGGGCGGGCGGCGCGGGTGTCGGCGCGGCCTGGGCCACGGCCGCAGGCGCCGGTTTGGCGGCGACCGGTGGCGGCGTCGGCGCAGGCGTTGGCTTGGCCACCACGGGTTTGGGCACGGGCTTGGGTTTGGGCTCAGGCTTGGGTTTTGGCAGCGGCTTGGGCGGCGGCGGCGGCGGGGCCGGCTCGGCCTCTTCATCCTCGATCACCGGCGGTGGCGGCTCTTGTTCCACCACCGGTTCCGGGATCACCTCCGGCTCCGGTTCGACCAGCGCCAACTCGACGGCGGACTCGTCATACACCGGTTCGACCTTCAAGGTCTGGGACTGGATACCCAGTGCAATCAGCACCAGAGCGATCAGGGCCGGGACGCTGCCCAGCAGCTGACGCGCACGAAACAATACGTACATGATCAGGACTTACGCGTGGCAATGGACACGGAGGTAAAGCCACCCAGACGCAGGGTGTCCATCACCTCCACCAGGCGCGAAACCTCGACGCCTTTGTCGCTGTTCACGATGATGGTCGACTTGGTGTCAGGCTTTTCGGCCGCTTTCAACGCCGGCACCAGCCCATCGACCGTGAGGTCCTTGCCATCCAGTTGCAACTGGCCTTCCAGGCCCAGGGTCAGGATGAATTTGTTCTGCGGCTTGAGCTGCTGCGAACTGCTGGCGCTCGGCAGTTGGGTCTTCATGCCGAGGGCCGGAATCACGTTCAGGCTCACGAGTACGAAAAACACCAGGAGGAACATCATCACGTCGATCATCGGGATCAGTTCGATGTGCGCCTTGCGTTTTTTCGGTTCGTCCCAGGTTCTCATTCCGCTACCCCGTTATTGAATTAGGGGCGACACGCTAACAACCAAAAATGACCGATTGGTTAACTTTAATTGACGTTTTGAGGGCTCTAGGACGGGTATTACAGGCGACTCTTGGGTCATTTTTGTGACGTAACAGAATTGAAACCCGACAGGGGCATTCTCAAAAACTTTACATCGAGGGCCCCCAAAGATGAGTAGCGAATTGCCATGTCTTTCCACTCCGCGACTTCTATTGAAAGCACTGGAAAAGCACCAGGCCGAGACGTTGTGCACCCTCGCCAACGGGCCGAAAATCGCCGATAACACGGCGAGCATTCCGTCGCCCTATACCCTGCAAACGGCGCAGGATTTTATCGACGGCATGCAGGAGAAATTTCGCTCGGTGGGGTTGTTGAGCCTGGGCGTGCATGTGCGCGACAGCGGCGAACTGATCGGCATCGCCAGCCTGCGCATCAATGCGGCTCATCACTATGGGCACCTTGGCGGCTGGACGGCGGCGGATGCACGTAACCTGGGGTATGCGACCGAGGCGGCGACCGCGCTGATGGACTACGGCTTTGGCGAACTGGGCCTGCACCGTGTGGGCAGCCAGTGTTTCAGTCGCAACAAGGAATCGGCGCGGGTCATGGAGAAAATCGGTCTGCAGTACGAAGGCTGCCTGCGCGGGGCGTTCCTCAAGAATGGGGTGCATGAAGACATGCTGGTGTTCGCCACCCTGCGTGAGGATTGGGAGTTTCGGCTGTGAGCGGCGACGTCGATCACGGTCGGCGGCGGGTCCTCGCCGGGCTGGCCGTTGCCACCACCTTTTCGATCCTCAGCCCGTTTGCGCGCAGTGCCGGGGTGGACTACCCGTTCACTTTGGGCGTGGCCTCCGGCGATCCATTGCCTGACGGGTTTGTGATCTGGACGCGCCTGGCGCCGCTGTTCAATGCTGGCGATGGCCGGGGTGGCTTGAGCCGCCCGGTGCCGGTGCGTTGGCGGGTTGCCCACGATGCGGCGATGACCCGCGTGGTGCGCCAGGGCGAGGTCATGGCCAGCGAGCGCTGGGGGCATTCGGTGCATGTGGAGGTGGCGGGCCTGGAGCCGGGCAGGTCGTACTGGTACCAGTTCGAAGGGCTCGGCGCGCAAAGTCCGGTGGGGCAGTCGCGCACGGCACCGGCGGTGCATGCCATGGTGTCGGCACGCTTGGGGTTTGTCTCGTGCTCCCATTGGGAGCGTGGCTATTTCAGTGCGTATCGCCACTTGGCGCAGGAGCAACCCGACCTGGTGTTTTTTCTCGGGGACTACATCTACGACAGTTCCTACGCAGCGGACTCGGGCAAGATCATTCGCCCCCATGGCAGCGGCAACGCGGTGAGCCTCAGCGACTACCGCAACCGCTATGCCTTGTACAAAACCGATCCTGATCTACAGGCCCTGCACGCTGCTGCACCGAGCGTGGCGACCTGGGACGATCACGAAGTGCAGAATGATTACGCCAATCGCTGGTCCCAGGACCCGAAGGTCCCGCTGGGGCAGTTTCTGCAGCAACGGGCGGCGGCGTACCAGGCCTTTTATGAGCACATGCCGCTGCGTGCCAGTAGCTTGCCGAAAGGGCCGGACATGCGCATTTATCGGCGTATGGATTACGGCCGGTTGGCCCGTTTCCACGTGCTGGACGGCCGACAGTACCGCTCCGAACAACCGTGCGTCCTGGCCAATGGCAGCCACCAGGGGCATATCGCCGATAACCTTTGCCACGACTTGCGCGACCCTGCCCGCACCCTGCTCGGCTGGCAGCAGGAGGCCTGGCTGGACCGGGGCTTTGCCCAATCGAAGGCACAGTGGAACATCATCGCCCAGGACTTGCTGGTGGCGCCGTTGACCCAGCGCGACCTGACCAACCACAAGCCGGGGCGCTGGACCGATGGCTGGGATGGCTACATGGCCAATCGTTCGCGGATGCTGGCTTCCCTCGAGCGCAACCGGGTCAATAATCCGGTGTTCTGGGGCGGCGATATCCATTCGTTCTGGGTGACGGACTTGCATGCCGATGGCAACAACCCGGATTCGCCTGTGGTCGCCACGGAGTTCGTCGGTACGTCGGTGACGTCCGACGGGCCGCCGTTTGAGGCGTTCAGCAAGATCCTGCCGCTTAACCCCCATGTGAAATTCTTTGACAGTCGCCAGCGGGGGTATGTGTCGGTGGAGGTGGAGGCGGGCAAGATGCTAACGCACTTGCGCGTGATTACCGACCCGCGTGATCCGGCGGCCAGGGTGTCGACGCTGAAGTCGTTTGTGGTGGAGGCGGGCCGGGCGGGTGCGGTTGAGGTGTAGGGAAGTTTGTTCTGACAAGCCAATTTTCTGTGGCGAGCTCGTTCGCCACAAGGGGGAATGGGGCTGGTTCAGGTGATTTCGTAGCGTACCGACAACGCGCCCTTTTTCTCCGATAACGCCAGGATGGTGATTTGGCCCAGTTCACCCAAGGTCTGCACATGAGTGCCCCCACAGGCATACGCAGGCAACTGGCCAAAGCCGACCTGGCGGGTACCGTCTTCCAGGTTCATATGGCGCGGGTAGTCCGCAGCGATCCATTGGTTGACCTGTTGCTGGATCGTCTCGGCGTCCATGCTCTGCGCGGCTTCACCACGGATAAAGGTGATCTTGCCTTCGCCTGGCCAGTGATGAGCCTTGATGGGCATCCAGCCCAGGGTCTCGCCCACGTTGCCGATCAAGTGCCCGGCGGAATGCAGACGGGTGTGCAACGCCCGGCGCTGTTCATCGACCCGTGCGGTGGCGGGGCCCGGCGCCAGCGGGCGGTCGACGTAATGCACCACCTGATCGGCTTCCTGGGTCACGCGCAGCACGCTGCTTTCACCGAGCCAACCGGTATCGAAAGGTTGCCCGCCGCCCTGTGGATGAAAAATCGTCGACTGCAGGATCACCGCGAACTGGTCTTCGTGGGGCGTGCAACTCAGCACCTCCAGTTCGGCAGTCAGGTGGTCGTGGGTGAAAAACAGGCGTTCGGTCATGATCTACATCCGCATCAGGGTTCTACGGGCAGTATAAATAGTGCGCAGATGGGTGATAATCCGCTCAATTATCAATGGACCTGTGCACCATGAGCATCAATCTACCGTTGCCACTGCTGGGCGAGATGGCGATCTTCGTCAAAGTGGTGGAAACCGGCAGCTTCTCCGAAGCCGCCCGGCAACTGGGCGCTTCGCCGTCCTCGGTGAGCCGCAGCATCTCGCGCCTGGAAAAAGCCCTGGCCACGCGTTTGTTGCAACGCACCACGCGCAAATTGCGCCTGAGCGAGGGCGGGGAAGAGGTGTTCAAGCGTTGCCAGGAGATGGTCAACGCGGCGCGTTCGGTGATGGAGATCAGCGGCCAGTTCACCCACGAAGCTGAAGGGCTGGTGCGGGTCAGCGTGCCCAAGGCGGTGGGGCGGTTTGTGGTGCACCCGCATATGCCGGAGTTCCTGCGGCGCTATCCCAAGGTCGACGTGCAGTTGCTCCTGGAGGATCGGCAGGTGGACATGATTGATGACAATGTCGACCTGAGCATCCGCATCACTGACAGCCCGCCGCCGGGGTTGGTTGGCCGGCAGTTACTGCCCATCGAGCATTTGTTGTGCGCGACGCCGCAGTACCTGGCCGAGCATGGAGTGCCGGGCCATCCCCATGATCTGTTGGAACACAGCTGTATTTACCTGGGGGAAACGCCAGGGGACTCGCGCTGGAAATTCCGCCAGGCGGGCAAGGCGGTGACGGTGGTGGTGCGCGGGCGGTATGCGGCGAACCACACCGGGGTGCGGTTGGATGCGGTGTTGCAGCATGTGGGGATTGGCAGCCTGCCGTACTTTACGGCGCGCCATGCGCTGGAGGAGGGGCGTTTGGTGCAGGTGTTGCCGGCGTGGGACTTTATCGCGTCCTATCATGGCGAGGCGTGGTTGCTGCATTCGCCCACGCGCTATCTTCCGCCGAAGTTGCGGGTGTTTATTGATTATCTAGTGGCGTGCATGGCGAAGGAGCCGACATTGCGACGGCCCATTCCGGATCGCTGATCAGTGCTTGCTTTGGTCGTCGGGCATGGCCAGCAGCTGTTTTTCCTGGTTCCAGTCGAACGGTTCGTCGTTCTGTTCGGCTTCGAAGCGGCGCTCTTCCAGGGCCTGGTACAGGTCCAGTTCTTCATCGGGCATGAAGTGCAGGCAGTCACCGCCAAAGAACCACAGCAGGTCGCGTGGCACCAGGTGGGCGATCTGTGGGTAGCGCAGGATGACCTGGCTCATCAGGTCCTGGCCCAGGTACTGGCTTTCGATCGGGTCGATCGGCAGCAGGGCGCGCAGTTCGTCGAAACGCTCCAGGAACAGGGAGTGGCTTTCCTCGGGCACCTGTTCGGCTTCGCCGACGGCAACCAGGATGCTGCGCAAGTGGTCGAGCAAGACGAGATGATCGGCAACGACGTTGGACACGAGATAAGTCCTCTAAAGCAAAAACGGGCGCGAGAGTATATGCCCCTCGCGCCCGTTTTTATATGACCACTCGACTCAGCGGACTTTACCCTCAGCCTGGGTCAACTCTTCCTTGCTGAAGTCATCCACGTCGATCACCTTGCGCCGCGCTGCTTCAGCGTCACGCAGGGTCTGCGCTTCGGCGGGTTGCAGCACGCCGGCGTGCAATGCCGCATCAATGGCATGCTCGCCGGCAGCAGGTTTGACCTGGCCGCTCTTGAGCGCGGTGTGCAGTTTCTTTTGCAGCGGATGGCTGGCGCCCAGCAGGTCGTAGGCATGTTGCAGGGCACCCACCGGGTCTTCCGCCGATTGCGGGCGGTAGCAGCCGGCCAGCAACTCTTCCAGGGTCGGATCGCCTTTGGCGCGGCCGATCACGGCGGCGACTTCGGCGTCCAGCGCATCGGACGGGCCGGTATGGCGACGCCCGAACGGGAACACGATCACCCGCAGCAGGCAGCCCAGCACCTTGTTCGGGAAGTTGCTCAGCAGCTCATCCAGTGCGCGCTCCGATTCGCCCAGGCTTTCTTCCATGGCCCAAGCGAACAGCGGTTCCAGGTGATCCGGCGAATCCAGGTCGTGGTAACGCTTCAGTGCGGCCGACGCCAGGTACATATGAC
This sequence comes from Pseudomonas extremorientalis, assembly GCF_024584605.1. Lineage (NCBI taxonomy): Bacteria > Pseudomonadati > Pseudomonadota > Gammaproteobacteria > Pseudomonadales > Pseudomonadaceae > Pseudomonas > Pseudomonas extremorientalis. Next base: position 2,121,185 of record NZ_CP089519.1, read on the forward strand.
TCAACACATCACCCAGGCGCGCCGACAGGCGTTCACGACGCTTCAACTCGCCACCCAGCAGCATCATGCTCAGGTCGGCCAGCAGTGCGAACGCGGCGGCCTGGCGGTTGAGTGCGCGGAAATAACCCTGGCTCAAACGGTTGCCTGGCGCTTTTTCGAAATGGCCGACGCCGAGGTTGAGCACCAGGGTGCTGGCGGCGTTGCTCACGGCAAAACCGATGTGTTGCATCAGCAGGCTGTCGAATTCCTTCAGCGCCTGGTCATGGTCTTCGCGACCGGCCAGGGCCATTTCCTTGAGCACGAACGGGTGGCAGCGGATCGCGCCCTGGCCGAAGATCATCAGGTTGCGCGACAGGATATTCGCGCCTTCCACGGTGATGAAGATCGGCGCGCCTTGCCAGTTGCGGCCCAGGTAGTTGTTCGGGCCCATGATGATGCCCTTGCCGCCGTGCACGTCCATGGCGTGGCTGATGCACTCGCGGCCGCGCTCGGTGAGGTGGTACTTGAGGATCGCCGACAGTACCGACGGTTTTTCCCCCAGGTCCACCGCATTGGCGGTCAGCATGCGCGCGCTGTCCATCAGCCAGGCGTTGCCGCCGATGCGGGCGAGGGCTTCCTGGATGCCTTCGAAGGCCGACAGTGGCACGTTGAATTGTTCGCGCACCTGGGCGTACTGGCCGGTCACCAGGCTGGTGAACTTGGCCGCGCCGGTGCCGACCGCCGGCAGGGAAATCGAACGACCCACGGAGAGGCAGTTCATCAACATCATCCAGCCCTTGCCGAGCATTTCCTGGCCGCCGATCAGGAACTCCAGGGGTATGAACACGTCCTTGCCGGAGTTGGGACCGTTCATGAACGCGGCGCCCAGGGGTAGGTGGCGCCGGCCGATTTCCACGCCAGGGGTGTCAGTGGGGATCAGCGCCAGGCTGATGCCCAGGTCTTCCTCGTCACCCAGCAGGTGATCCGGGTCATGGGCCTTGAAGGCCAGCCCGAGCAAGGTCGCGACCGGGCCAAGGGTGATGTAGCGTTTTTCCCAGTTCAGGCGCAGGCCGAGGGTTTCCTTGCCTTCCCATTCACCTTTGCAGATCACGCCGGTGTCGGGCATCGCGCCAGCATCGGAGCCGGCCAGCGGGCCAGTCAACGCGAAGCACGGGATATCATCGCCACGCGCCAGGCGCGGCAGGTAGTAGTTGCGTTGTTCTTCGGTGCCATAGTGCAACAGCAGCTCGGCCGGGCCGAGGGAGTTGGGCACCATCACGGTGGAGGCCAGGTCGCCGCTGCGGGTGGCGAGCTTCATTGCGACCTGGGAGTGGGCATAGGCGGAGAATCCCTTGCCACCGTATTCCTTGGGAATGATCAAGGCGAAGAAACCGTGGGTCTTGATGTGTTCCCAGGCGGCGGGCGGCAGGTCCATGGCCTGGCCGATTTCCCAGTCGCTGACCATGGCGCACAGTTCTTCGGTGGGGCCGTCGATGAACGCCTGTTCTTCTTCGGTCAGTCGGGCCTTGGGATAGGCCAGCAACTTGTCCCAGTCGGGGCGACCGCTGAACAGCTCGCCGTCCCACCACACGGTGCCGGCGTCGATGGCATCGCGCTCGGTCTCGGACATCGGCGGCAGGACTTTCTGGAACCAATTGAACAGTGGCTTGGTGAAGTATTGGCGGCGCAGGTCAGGCAACAGCAGGGGCGCGGCCACCACGGCGATCAACACCCAGAAGATCAGCAGCAGCCAACCCGGTGCGTGGCCCCAGGCGCCCATCGCCAGCAGGTAGACGGCGACCACGCCCAGGGCGGGCAGGGGGGCGACGCGGCGGTGTGCGAGGTAGGCAATGCCGACCACCAGCACCAGTATCCACAACAACAGCATATTCAATCCTCCGTGAAACCAGGGGCGAAACCACCAGGGAGCTTAGTCGGCATCCGAACAAGCGGGGTGATCAGGGTGTAACGAGATTTGGCCGATTCGTCGTTATCTCCCCGGCAGACCTGTGGTTAGACTCCAGGCTTCCTTCGGAGATAAAGCTCATGGATACGTACCTGAGTCCCAGCCGCTTCATCGATAGTGACCACCCTGCGGTGGTGGAGTTCGCCGAAAAACATCGCGGAACCCACGCGGCTCCAAGTGACCAGGCAGTCAGCCTTTACTACGCCGTGCGTGAGGCGATTCGCTACAACCCCTACACCTTCAGCCGTGATCCAGACACCTTGAGTGCCAGCTTCGCGTTGAGCACCGGCGAAAGCTATTGCGTGCCCAAGGCCACCTTGCTCGCAGCTTGCGCCCGACACTGCGGCATCCCGGCGCGCATCGGCCTGGCGGATGTACGCAATCACCTGTCGACACCGCGCCTGATCGCCTTGCTCAAGAGTGATGTGTTCGCCATGCACGGTTACACCGAGCTTTACCTGAACCATCGCTGGGTCAAGGCCACGCCCGCATTCAACCAGCAGCTGTGCGATCTCTTCGATGTGCCGCCGCTGGACTTCGATGGCGTTCACGACAGCGTCTTCCATGCGTTCAACCGCCAGGGCCTGCGCTCGATGGAGTATGTGGTCGACCATGGGCAATTTCCCGACGTGCCCGAGGCGTTTTTCTTCGCGCATATCCAGCAGTGTTACCCCCACCTGTTTGCCGAGGAAGTGCCGCCCCTGCTGGGTGATATGCAGAGCGATTTGAGCCGCGCGTGAACCGGCGTATGCTGCTGCCTTCATCAAGCCATGTTCATCAACAATAAAGGCGCGGTCATGCTGAAGATCTGGGGTCGTAAAAATTCATCAAACGTCAGGAAGGCACTGTGGTGCGCCGAGGAACTCGGCCTGGACTATGAAGCAATTGATGCGGGCGGGGCTTTTGGCGTGGTTGACACGCCGCAGTACCGCGCGCTGAACCCCAACGGTCGGGTGCCGATGATCGAGGACGGCGACTTTGTGCTGTGGGAGTCCAACACCATCGTGCGCTACCTCTGCGCCAGGCAGGCCTCCAGCTGGTACCCGAGCGACCTGAAGGCTCGCGCCAATGCTGAAAAGTGGATGGACTGGACCACCTCCACCTTCGCCGAACCGTTCAAGATCGTGTTCTGGGGCGTGTTGCGCACCCCGGCGGAAAAACAGAACTGGGACAACATCCACGCCGGTCGCCAGGCCTGCATCGATGTACTCCAAACCGTTGATCAAGCCCTGGCCACACAGCCGTATCTGTCGGGCAACGAGATCGGCATGGGCGATATTCCGTTGGGCAGCTTTATTTACGCCTGGTTTGAAATGCCTATCGAACGGCCTGCGATGCCCCATCTCGAGGCATGGTACCAGCGCCTGCAGCAACGCCCGGCCTACCGCAAAGCGGTCATGACCGCGTTGACTTAATACCCACTATTAATACGGGTGACTGTACTTGTGCGGCGCGGACAAGCACCATGCTTGTCATGCGCCGCCGTTGAACTACCTGGGCTGCGCCCCCATCTACTCTTTCTATTCCCTTCTTTGGTGCGTATTCCGATATGAGTTCCGCTCTGTCCATCCGGCAGCTAACCAAAACCTACGGCAACGGTTTCCAGGCCCTGAGTGGTATCGATCTGGACGTTGCCGAAGGTGACTTCTTCGCCTTGCTCGGCCCCAACGGTGCCGGCAAATCCACCACCATCGGTATCCTCTCCACCCTGGTCAACAAGACCAGCGGCACGGTGAATATCTTCGGCCACGACCTGGACAAATCCCCGGCGGCGCTCAAGCGCTCCATCGGCGTGGTGCCCCAGGAATTCAACTTCAACCAGTTCGAAAAGACCTTCGATATCGTGGTGACCCAGGCGGGCTACTACGGCATCCCGGCGAAAATCGCCAAGGAACGCGCCGAGCAGTACCTGACCCAACTGGGCCTGTGGGACAAGCGCGATGTGCCTTCGCGTTCACTCTCCGGTGGCATGAAGCGTCGCCTGATGATCGCCCGCGCACTGGTGCATGAACCGCGCCTGCTGATCCTCGATGAGCCCACCGCGGGCGTGGACATCGAGCTGCGCCGCTCGATGTGGACCTTCCTCACCGAGCTGAACGAGAAGGGCATCACCATCATCCTCACCACCCATTACCTGGAAGAGGCTGAGCAACTGTGCCGCAACATCGGCATCATCGACCACGGCACCATCGTCGAGAACACCAGCATGCGCAACCTGCTGGGCCAGTTGCATGTGGAGACCTTCTTGCTTGACCTGAAGAACAACCTGTCGGTGGCGCCACAGTTGCTCGGCTACCCGAGCCGCCTGGTGGACAGCCACACCCTGGAAGTGCAGGTGGACAAGGCCGTGGGCATCACCGCGTTGTTCACGCAGTTGGCGACCCAGAACATCGAGGTACTGAGCCTGCGTAATAAAACCAATCGCCTTGAGGAGCTGTTCGTGTCCCTGGTGGAGAAAAATCTGACGAAGGTGGCGGTATGAGTTCCGAACTGCAGCCCAACCTTGTCGCACTGCAAACCATCGTCTACCGCGAAGTGAAGCGCTTTACCCGGATCTGGCCGCAGACCCTGCTGCCGCCGGCGATCACTATGGTCCTGTACTTCGTGATCTTCGGGAACCTGATCGGCCGGCAGATCGGCGACATGGGTGGCTTCACCTACATGGAGTACATCGTGCCGGGCCTGATCATGATGTCGGTGATCACCAACTCCTACGGCAACGTGGTCTCGAGTTTCTTCGGCAGCAAGTTCCAGCGTTCCATCGAGGAACTGATGGTGTCGCCGGTGTCGCCCCATACCATCCTGATCGGCTACACCCTGGGCGGTGTGCTGCGGGGCCTGATGGTCGGCGTGATCGTGACTTTGCTGTCGCTGTTCTTCACCCACCTGCAGGTGCATCACCTTGGGGTCACCATCCTGGTGGTGGTACTGACGGCGACGATCTTCTCGCTGCTGGGCTTCATCAACGCGGTGTTTGCGCGCAACTTCGATGATATCTCGATCATCCCGACCTTCGTGCTCACGCCGCTGACCTACCTGGGCGGGGTGTTCTACTCCATCACCTTGCTGCCGCCGTTCTGGCAGACCGTGTCGCTGGCCAACCCGGTGCTGCACATGGTCAACGCCTTCCGCTACGGCATTTTGGGTGTGTCGGATATCAAGATCAGCGTGGCGATCACGTTCATGTTGATTGCCACCGTGGTGCTGTATATCGGTTGTGCACGGTTGCTGGTGAGTGGGCGCGGGATGCGTACGTAAACGCGGTCAAAAATGTGGGAGGGGGCTTGCCCCCTCCCACATTTGTATTTGAGTAATGTCAGGCTTTCAGTGCCAGCTCGATCAGACGGTGCAGCTCTTCAACCGTCAGCGGCGTGTTCGAGAACAGAATGCGAAACACCGTCGGCGCTGCGATCAGGTTGATCAGATGGTCCACGTTCGGTGGCATCTCGTCCGGATAGCGCTCGATAATCGCCTGAAACTGCCCGCTCAGAATGCTCACGCAGTACCCCGGCGTGATCAAGCACTGCAAGTCGCGCATCATGTTGCGACCCGGTTCCGAACTCATTTCATCCAGGTACTGCTCGGCCCAGGCCTGCAGGTCGCCGCGCAGGCTGCCGGTGTTGGCCGGCTCGCTGTCGGGGCGCATGCGTGCCAGTGCCACGTCCGCCAACAGCACGGACAGATCGCCCCAGCGTCGGTAGATGGTGGAGGGCGTAACCCCCGCGCGCGCCGCAATCATCGGCACGGTGACGCTGGAGCGCTCATGGGTTTCCAGCAGTTCGCGCACCGCGTTGTGCACTGATTCTTGGACCCGGGCACTGCGGCCCCCCGGGCGAAGGCCTTCTTTAATCGCCATGCTGGTGACCTTAACACAAAGAATTTGCTTTAAGCGCTGGCCGGTAGCACACTCCGCAAAAGCAAAATATTAGCTTTAGCGGAGCGTGCGTATGTCCAGTCCTGTTTCCCATCGTTCCAGCCTGGTGTTCCTCGCGATCACCTTGCTGACCTTCCTGGCCGCTTCGAGTGCGCCGACGCCGTTGTACCACCTGTATCAGGAGGGCCTGCATTTTTCGGCAGGCATGCTCACGCTGATCTTCGGGGTCTACGCCCTGAGCCTGCTGGCGGCACTGCTGACCGTTGGCTCATTGTCGGACCACCTGGGGCGCAAGCCGGTGATTTTTGCTGCGCTGCTTCTGAATATGTTGGCGATGTTGCTGTTTATCAATGAAGGCAGCGTGGCCTGGTTGATTGCCGCCCGTACCCTGCAAGGGTTTGCCACCGGCATGGCCACCGCCGTGCTGGGCGCGGCATTGCTCGACACCGACCGCCAGCAGGGCCCGCTGGTCAACAGCGTGGCGCCGCTTCTGGGCATGGCCTGCGGGGCGATGGGTAGCAGTCTGCTGGTGGAGTACGCGCCGTTGCCGACCCAGTTGATCTACTGGGCGCTGCTGGCCTTGATGCTGTTGCAGGCCCTCTACGTATGGCGTTTGCCGGAGACCGTGAGCCGCATCCCCGGCGCGCTGGCGTCGCTGCGCCCGACGTTGCACGTACCGCCCCAGGCGCGCCGGGCATTGTGGCTGTCGTTGCCGGTGGATATCGCCGTCTGGGCAATGGGCGGGTTCTACTTGTCCCTTGCGCCATCGCTGGTGCGTGCGGCCACCGGCTCCACTTCCAACCTGATCGGTGGCGGCCTGGTGGCCGTGCTGACCCTGAGCGGCGCACTGATGATCTTTACCCTGCGCAATCGTGCGGCCGACAAGGTGCTGCGTCTGGGCGCCGGCTTGCTCGCCATCGGCGTGACGCTGATCCTCACCGCCGTGCACAGCGCCAGCCTGGCACTGTTCTTCATCGCTACCCTGATCGCCGGCAGCGGCTTTGGTGCGGGCTTTCTCGGCGCCTTGCGCAGTGTGGTGCCACTGGCCTTGCCCCATGAACGTGCGGGGCTGATGTCGGCGTTTTATGTGCTGAGCTACCTGGCGTTCTGTTTGCCTTCATTGCTGGCAGGCAACCTGATTCGCAGCTTTGGCCTGATCGCCACCACCGACGGCTACGGCGCGGTCCTCATCCTGCTGGCGCTCGGCGCACTCGTCGCATTGTTGTGGCAGGATTCAGCGCGGGTGCGGGTGACCACGGACAGCAGACGGTAATAGTTACTGCTCGTATATTGGTAAAACAGATAACAGTTAGAGATATTACCCGTTATATAGATATTCGATCAGGTTCTATGATGGCCTCAACCTCATACGAGAAAGAGGCACGCCATCATGCCCTGCACGAATACCCTCAGCTACAAACCCTTCAGTCACCTGGCCCGTCCACGGGAAGTGATTCGCCAGTTCACCCCCAACTGGTTTGCCGCGACCATGGGCACCGGCGTACTGGCGCTGGCTCTGGCGCAACTGCCGGTCAACCTGCCAGGTTTGCACGCCATCGCCGAAGCGCTGTGGTTGTTCACCATCGGCCTGTTCGTGTTGTTCAGCGTGCTGTATGCGGCCCGTTGGGTAATGTTCTTCCACGAGGCGCGGCGGATTTTCGGGCACTCCACGGTGTCGATGTTCTTCGGCACGATTCCCATGGGCCTTGCGACGATTCTCAATGGTTTGCTGCTGTTCGGCTTGCCGCGTTGGGGCAGCGACGTGATACCGCTGGCCGAGGCCTTGTGGTGGCTGGACGTGGCCATGGCCATGGCCTGTGGCGTACTCATCCCGTTCATGATGTTTACCCGCCAGGAACACAGCATCGACCAGATGACCGCCGTGTGGCTGCTGCCCGTGGTTGCCGCCGAAGTCGCTGCCGCCAGCGGTGGCCTGCTGGCGCCGCACTTGGCAGATGCGCATTCGCAACTGGTGATGCTGGTGACCAGCTACGTGCTGTGGGCGTTTTCGCTGCCGGTGGCGTTCAGCATCCTGACCATCCTGATGCTGCGCATGGCCTTGCATAAACTGCCCCACGCCAATATGGCCGCGTCGAGCTGGCTGGCCCTGGGGCCCATCGGCACCGGTGCCCTTGGCATGTTGCTGCTGGGCGGCGATGCGCCGGCGATCTTCGCGGCCAACGGTTTGCCGGGCGTGGGTGAAATGGCCAACGGCCTGGGGCTGGTGGCCGGTATTACCCTGTGGGGCTTCGGCCTGTGGTGGATGCTGATCGCAGTGTTGATCACCCTGCGTTATCTGCGCGCAGGCATCCCGTTCAACCTGGGCTGGTGGGGCTTCACCTTTCCGTTGGGGGTGTACGCGCTGGCCACGTTGAAGTTGGCGAGCCTGTTGCACCTGGGTTTCTTCAGCGTCTTCGGCAGTGTGCTGGTGATGACGCTGGCGCTGATGTGGCTGATCGTCGCCAAGCGCACGGTGCAGGGTGCCTATAAAGGTGAGCTTTTTGTTTCGCCGTGCATTGCGGGACTAGGGAATAAGTAAGCGGAGTTAGGTAAAGTCGTGGCCTGATAACTATTAGGCCACGCAGGAACACGGACGATGAGCCACCCCTCGCAATTCACCTTGCTGCGCACACGGCGTTTCCTGCCGTTTTTCATCACCCAGTTGCTGGGCGCGTTCAACGACAACATCTTCAAGCAATCGCTGATCCTCGCCATTCTCTACAAGCTCACCATCGACGGCGACCGTTCCATCTGGGTCAACCTCTGCGCCTTGCTGTTTATCCTGCCGTTCTTCCTGTTCTCGGCGCTGGCCGGGCAGTTTGGCGAGAAATTCAACAAGGACGCGTTGATCCGCGCGATCAAGATCGGCGAGATCGTGATCATGGCCGTGGGCGCCACCGGTTTCCTGTTCAATCACCTGGAATTGATGCTGCTGGCACTGTTTGCCATGGGGACCCACTCGGCGCTGTTCGGGCCGGTGAAGTACTCGATCATGCCCCAGGCCCTGCACGAAGATGAGCTGGTGGGCGGTAACGGCCTGGTGGAAATGGGCACGTTCCTGGCGATCCTGGCCGGCACCATTGGCGCCGGGATCATGATGTCTTCCACCCATTATGCGCCGGTGGTGGCAGCGGCGATTGTCGGCGTGGCGGTGTTGGGTTACCTGTCCAGTCGCAGTATTCCCCGGGCGGCGGCGTCGACCCCGGGGTTGCGCCTGAACTGGAACATTTTCAGCGAATCCTGGGCCACCCTGCGCCTGGGCCTGGGGCAGACGCCGGCCGTTTCGCGTTCCATTGTCGGCAACTCGTGGTTCTGGTTTGTCGGTGCGATCTACCTGACGCAGATCCCGGCCTACGCCAAGGAATGGTTGTACGGCGACGAGACCGTGGTGACGCTGATCCTGACGGTGTTCTCTGTCGGCATCGCACTGGGCTCGATGCTTTGCGAAAAGCTTTCCGGGCGCAAGGTGGAAATCGGCCTGGTGCCGTTCGGTTCATTCGGCCTGACGGTGTTCGGCCTGTTGCTGTGGTGGCACTCCGGCGGCTTCCCGCAGAACGTACAGGCCAATGACTGGCTCGCCGTGCTCAGCTACGGCCAGGCCTGGTGGGTGTTGTTCGATATCCTCGGTTTGGGCGTGTTCGGCGGCTTCTATATCGTGCCGCTGTATGCGCTGATCCAGTCGCGCACCGCCGAGAACGAACGCGCGCGCGTCATCGCCGCCAACAACATTCTCAATGCGCTGTTCATGGTGGTTTCGGCAATCGTGTCGATCCTGCTGCTCAGCGTGGCCAAGCTGTCGATTCCCGAGCTGTTCCTGGTGGTATCGTTGCTCAACATCGCGGTCAACGCCTACATCTTCAAGATCGTCCCCGAGTTCACCATGCGTTTCATGATCTGGCTGCTCAGTCATTCCATGTACCGTGTGGAGCATCGCAACCTGGAGGCGATTCCGGATGAAGGCGCGGCGTTGCTGGTGTGCAACCATGTGTCGTTCGTCGATGCGCTGTTGATTGGCGGCGCGGTGCGTCGGCCGATTCGCTTTGTCATGTACTACAAGATCTACCGCTTACCGGTGCTCAACTTTATCTTTCGTACCGCCGGGGCGATTCCGATTGCGGGGCGTCACGAAGATATCCAGATCTACGAAAAGGCCTTCACGCGGATTGCGCAGTACCTGAAGGAAGGGGAATTGGTGTGCATCTTCCCGGAGGGCAAGTTGACCGCCGATGGCGAGATGAACGAATTCCGCGGTGGCGTGACGCGCATCCTGGAAGAGACGGCGGTGCCGGTGATTCCGATGGCGTTGCAGGGGTTGTGGGGGAGTTTTTTCAGCCGCGATCCGAACAAGGGCTTCTTTCATCGGATCTGGTCGCGAGTGGTGTTGGTGGCGGGGGAGCCGGTGGAGGGGCCGACGCCTGCGAGGTTGCAGGAGGTGGTAGGCGGGTTGCGGGGGAGTGTCAGGTAGTTTTGGTTTTGGCTGTAACGGCCCTATCGGGGGCAAGCCCCCTCCCACCTTTGATGTGTGAACACAGTCAACATGTGGGAGGGGGCTTGCCCCCGATTGCGGTAGTGGCTCAGGTGCTGAGCTTGAGGCCGATAAGCCCGCAGATGATCAACGCCACACTGGCTAACCGGAACAACGCCATGGACTCGCCAAACAGGATAATCCCCGCAATCACAGTGCCCACGGCACCCACACCGGTCCAGATCGCATAGGCGGTGCCCAGCGGCAGTTCCTTCATGGCCAGCCCTAGCAGGCCGAGGCTGATGGCCATGGCGGCAATCGTCAGGGCGGTGGGCAACGGCTTGCTGAAACCGTCGGTGTACTTCAGGCCGACGGCCCAGCCGACTTCGAACAACCCGGCAAAGAACAGAATGATCCAGGACATGGTGATTCCCCTTCTATAGATGGGGTCGTCCCCGGATTCTGCGCTATGGAGCGTCGCAGGGTCGTCCCCGCGAAGCTCGGTAGAGTGCCGAAAAGTGCCCGGCTGATCAAGTTTGCGGCGTGTTCTCCAGCACGCGACGGTCTTCCTTTTCGCTCATGCGGCGGAAGTAGGTCGACAGCAACGCCCCGGAAATATTGTGCCAGACGCTGAACAGTGCACTGGGCACGGCCGCCAACGGCGAAAAATGCGCACTGGCCAGCGCGGCGCCCAGCCCGGAGTTCTGCATGCCCACTTCCAGCGCCAGCGACTTGCGCTGTGCCAACGGCAACTTGAACACACGACCGGTGAAGTAACCCAGCAGGTAACCGAAGCTGTTGTGCAGCATCACCACCGCCATGATCAGCAGGCCCGACTCGGCGATCTTCGCCTGGCTGGCGGCAACCACCGCCGCGACGATGATCACGATGCTCACCACCGACACCAGCGGCAACACGTCGACCGCATGGCGGACCCTCTCACCGAGCACGCGTTGCGCCAGTACGCCGAGCACGATCGGCAGCAGCACCACTTGCAGGATCGACCAGAACAACTCCATGAACGACACCGGCAGCCAGGCCGACGCCAGCAGCCAGATCAATGCCGGCGTCAGCAGTGGGGCGAGGAGGGTGGTGACGGCGGCGATGGCCACCGACAACGCCAGGTCGCCACGGGCCAGCCAGGTCATTACGTTGGACGATGTGCCGCTTGGGCAGCAACCGACGAGGATCACGCCGACGGCAATTTCCGGTGGCAGGTGGAAGGCCTGGCACAGCAGCCATGCCACACCCGGCATGATCACAAAGTGCGCGACCACGCCCAGGGCGACGCGCCAGGGATGGCGGGCGACCTCGGCGAAGTCATCGAGTTTGAGGGTCAGCCCCATGCCGAACATCACCAGGCCCAGCAGAGGGACGATGGCGCTTTTCAGGCCGATGAACCAACCAGGTTCGAGGAAAGCGACGACGGCGAAAATCAACACCCAATAGGCGAAGGTATTGCCGACGAAGCGGCTCAAGGCGGCGAGAGCACGCATGGGATGTCCTTTTTTGTTGGTTTCGATCAAATGTGGGAGGGGGCTTGCCCCCGATTGCAGTCTGTCAGTCATAGGTGTTTTAACTGACAGAATGCTATCGGGGGCAAGCCCCCTCCCACATTTTGAATTTCACACGGTTTAGATACCCTGCGGGGTCTCTTCACCACCCAGTGCTTCAACCAGCGCCGGCAGGAAGTCGCCGAACGTCAGCATCATCAGGGTAAAGCTTGCGTCCAGCTGGCCCAGGGCTTCTTCACCGCCGTCCTGTTCCGCCTGGTCTTGCAGCAGGTCTTCGAACTTCAGGCGCTTGACAGTCATCTTGTCGTCGAGCATGAAGGACAGCTTGTCCTGCCAGGCCAGGGACAGTTGGGTCACGACTTTGCCGGTGGTCAGGTGCAGCTGGATCTCTTCGCCGGTCAGGTCTTGGCGCTTGCAGCGCACGATGCCGCCGTCTTCGTGGGTGTCGCGCAGTTCGCACTCGTCGAGGACGAAGAAGTCATCGGCCGGCTTCTGAGTGGTGACCCAGTCGGTCATGATCGCAGTCGGTGCCGTTTTCACGGTCAACGGGCGAACCGGCAGGGTGCCGATCACTTCACGCAGGGTCGACAGCAGGTCTTCGGCGCGTTTCGGGCTGGCGGAGTTGACCAGGATCAGGCCCTGCTTTGGCGCGATGGCGGCGAAGGTCGACGAACGACGGATGAAGGCGCGGGGCAGGAAGGCCTGGATGATTTCATCCTTGATCTGGTCGCGTTCCTTCTTGTAGACCTTGCGCATTTGCTCGGCCTCGATCTCTTCGACTTTCTCTTTAAGTGCGTCACGCACCACGCTGCCCGGCAGGATACGTTCTTCCTTGCGCGCGGCGATCAGCAGGAAGTCGCCGCTGACGTGAACCAGGGGAGCGTCTTCACCTTTACCAAACGGCGCGACGAAACCGTAAGTGGTCAACTCCTGGCTGGCACAAGGGCGCGCCAGCTTGGTGGCCATGGCCGCTTCCAACGCCTCGGCATCAACAGGCAGATCTTGGGTCAGGCGATAGATAAGCAGGTTCTTGAACCACATGGGGTGAGTCTCTCCTTTATACAAAGGGGGGCATTATTCTCTTGATAACGTCCCAGGCCAACCCTGCCTAAGCCATTGGAAGCTATCAAAAAAAAGATTTAAGAAAGTGCTTGCCAGACTTAAGGTCGCTCCGTAGAATGCGCGCCACACCGAAACGAAGGGTGATTAGCTCAGCTGGGAGAGCGTCTGCCTTACAAGCAGAATGTCGGCGGTTCGATCCCGTCATCACCCACCATTCGCTTCAAGTGTTACGCGCAGCGGTAGTTCAGTCGGTTAGAATACCGGCCTGTCACGCCGGGGGTCGCGGGTTCGAGTCCCGTCCGCTGCGCCATATTCGGTCACCTGGAACGCTGAACGCCAGGTCACCACAGGAAGCCCGCTTAATTGCGGGCTTTTCTTTGCCCGGAATATGGCAAAAAATCGCAAGCAGAACTTTTTTTAAATAAATTGCATTTAAATCAAGACATTACGATTTTTTGGTGTATGATGCGCCCACACCGAAACGAAGGGTGATTAGCTCAGCTGGGAGAGCGTCTGCCTTACAAGCAGAATGTCGGCGGTTCGATCCCGTCATCACCCACCATTCGCTTCAAGTGTTACGCGCAGCGGTAGTTCAGTCGGTTAGAATACCGGCCTGTCACGCCGGGGGTCGCGGGTTCGAGTCCCGTCCGCTGCGCCATATTCGGTCACCTGGAACACTGAACGCCAGGTCACCCCAGGAAGCCCGCTCACTGAGCGGGCTTTTTTTCGTCCGCGATTTGACCTCCCTTGCCTTGACGTTGTGCACTGCCTATTCGCCCTGAACTGTGCTGGTGCGTCATGACGTGAGGGAATACCCCCATGCACATTGGTCGATTGCGCCCCTTGCGGCTTAAACGTTTATCTATAGCCACGCGAAGACTTCCAGGCGAGTCATCGGCAGCAGGAGGCTGCGGTGCCCGCTCTCCAACATAAAAATAGTCTGCAAGGGGAATGGCTCTAGATGAAATATCCACTGCGTCCGTTGGTGTTCTGGCCAACTTTCCTGATCCTGCTGGCGGCGGTGATCGCCAGCTACATTGACCTGAATGCGTTCCTGGCGATCAGCAAACAGCTCAACAACCTGATCCTCAAAAACTTTTCCTGGCTGTTCAGCGCCGGCTCGTTTGCCATGGTGGTGCTGACCGCCATCGTCTACTTCTCCGCGCTGGGCAAGGTGCGTATCGGCGGTGAAGATGCGCAGCCTTTGCTGAGCAAATGGCGCTGGTTCATGGTGGCGTTGTGCACCACGCTGGCGGTGGGTGTGCTGTTCTGGACCACCGCCGAACCGCTCTACCACTTGTACGGCCCACCCACCAGCCTGCCGATTGAGCCCGGCAGCGCGGCGGCGAAGAGCTTTGCCATGTCGACGATGTTCCTGCACTGGACCATCACGCCCTACGCGATCTACCTGGTGCCCTCGCTGGTGTTTGCCCTGGTGTTCTACAACCGCCGCAGCCGTTTCTCCATCGGCGCCATGCTCGAGCCGTTGCTCGGCGAAGTGCGGGTCCGGCGCTATGCCGGGCTGATCGACACCCTGGCGATGTTCGCCCTGGTCGCCGGTATGGCCTCGTCCCTGGGCACAGGCGCGCTGACCCTGGCCGGTGGCCTGGCCCAATACATCGGTGGTGAAACCACGCCGTTCCGCCTGGCCATCATCATTGCAATCATCGTCATCACCTTTGTCGCCTCGGCCGCCAGTGGCTTGCAAAAAGGCATTGTGATGCTGTCTTCGTTCAATACCTGGATCATGCTGGCCCTGGGACTGTTCGTGCTGTTGTGCGGGCCGACCTTGTACATGTTCAGCCTCGGCGTCGAATCCCTCGGCGTCTACCTCGACACCTTCTTCAGCCGCAGCCTGTTCACCGGTGCTGCCAGTGGCGACACCTGGCCGCACAGTTGGACGGTGTTCTACTGGTCGGTGTGGTTTGCCTGGGCGCCGGTGAGCGCGCTGTTCCTCGGCAAGATCGGACGTGGCTATACCGTGCGCGAATTCATCCACATCAACATGCTCTACCCGGCGTTGTTCACGGCGGTGTGGATCTGCATCTTCTCCGGCGCCAGCCTTTATTTCGATGCGCTGGGCGACGGCAGCCTCAACCGTGTGCTCAACGAACAGGGCGTGGAACACGTGCTGTACCAGATGTTCCAGCAACTGCCGGCCAGCGGCCTGATGATCGCGTTCCTGCTGTTCGTGGCGTTCATCTCCTTTGTGACCGCGGCAGACTCCAGCACCGACGTGATTGCCAACCTGTGCAGCAAGGGCGTGACTGCCGATTCCGACCTCGACGGCAACCCGCTGTTGAAGATTGTCTGGGGCCTGATCATCGGGACGGTGTCGTGGGTGATGGTCGCGTTTGTCGGGGTGGACGGGGTGAAGATGCTCTCTAACCTCGGCGGTTTGCCGGGCATGATCCTGGTGTTGCTGGCCAGTACCTCGCTGATCTTCTGGTTGAAAAACCCCGCCTTGCTGGACGTGAAACGCCTTCAGCGGACACCTGAAACGGAACTGCGTGGCGCCAGTCCTGTGCCCGATTTCGCCCGCTGATCGATTGAACTGCTGTTGGAGTTACTGATGGAAATCGTTACTGAATTTTCTTACACCGTGCGCGAAATCGAGCACTGCCTGATCCCCTTGAGGGACGGCACCCAACTGGCCGCACGCATCTGGCTGCCGGAAGTCGCCGACCCGCAGACCTTCCCGGCGATCCTGGAATACCTGCCATACCGCAAGCGCGATGGCACCGCCGTGCGTGATGCGTTGACCCACCCGTGGATGGCGGGGCAGGGCTATGTGTGTGTTCGCGTCGATATGCGTGGCAATGGTGAGTCCCAGGGCCTGATGGCCGATGAATATCTGTTGCAGGAACAGGAAGACGCCCTTGAAGTGATCGATTGGCTGTGCCGGCAGCCGTGGTGCGATGGCAACGTCGGCATGATGGGCATCTCCTGGGGCGGCTTCAACGGCCTGCAAGTCGCGGCACGCCAACCCGAGGCGCTGAAGGCGATCATCACGCTGTGTTCCACCGATGACCGCTTTGCCGATGACATCCACTACAAGGGCGGCAACCTGCTGATGGAGAACTTCGGTTGGGCCGCCACCATGCTCAACTTCAGCGCTGCGGTGCCCGATCCGCTGTTGGTCGAGGACTGGAAAAGCCTCTGGCACCAACGCCTGGACGCCATGCCGTTGCTCGCCGAAACCTGGCTGCAGCACCAGACCCGCGATGACTACTGGCGCCATGGCTCGGTGTGCGAGGACTATGCGCAAATCAAGGCTGCGGTGTATGCGGTGGGCGGCTGGGGCGATGCCTACCGCAATACCGTGTCGCGCCTGATGGAAAACCTGCCGGGGCCGAAGAAGGCCATGCTCGGCCCGTGGATTCATAAATACCCGCATTTCGCGGTGCCCAATCCGGCCATCGGCTTTCTGCAGGAGGCCAAGCGTTGGTGGGATCACTGGCTCAAAGGTGTGGATAACGGCGTGATGGATGACGCGGCGTGCACCTTTTACCTACAGGATATTCTGCCGCCGAAGGGCAGTTATGCCGAACGGCCCGGCGTCTGGGTACAGACCACCGGCTGGCCGGACCCTCAGGTGCAATGGACCGATTTCAGCCTGGGCGAACATGGCCTGAATCCTGGAGCACAGCCTTTGGTCACGACGCGCAGCATTTGCTCGCCGCTGACCACGGGCCTGCACCAGGGCGAATACTGCGCCATCTGGTTTGGCCCGGACGGCCCGACGGATCAGCGCCGTGATGATGCCCACTCGCTGTGCTTCGATTCCCAGCCGCTGACCGAGCCATTGGCGTTGCTGGGCGATGCTCGCCTCAAGCTGCGCCTGGCGAGTGACACGGCCTGCGGCCAAGTGGTCGCCCGGCTGAATGCCGTGGCACCGGACGGGCAGGTGACGCAGATCAGTTATGGCGTGCTCAATCTCACGCTGCGTGAAGACTTCTCCCGCGTAACACCGGTAGTCCCGGGTGAACCGATGGACGTGCATCTAAACCTCGACCACATCGGCATGCGCTTGCCGGCCGGCTACCGTCTGCGCCTGGCCCTGAGCACCGCCAGTTTCCCGTTGCTGTGGCCGAGTCGCGAGCTGACCACGTTGACCTTGCTGCCGACCCTGCAAAGCCTGCAACTGCCGGTGTTCACCGGTGCGGCGGTGGACTGCCCGTTCGAGGCGCCGCAATCGGCGACGCCAGTGGCGATGGAAGTCCTGCGCGCCGCTGCACCGAAACGCACCCTGATCGAAGATGTGGGCAGTGGCGAAGTCTGCGTGAAGATCGAAGACGACCTGGGCGCGGTACGGTTTACCGATCACGGCTTGTCGGTGGACCAGCGTTGCACCGAGCAATATCGCACCTTGCCTTGGGACCCGCTGTCGACGCGGGCGGATATCGAATGGCACTACCGCGTCGGCCGTGACCAGTGGGCCGTGGAGGTGGAAAGCCATTTGAGCGTGCACGCCGATGCCGAGTGGTTCTACATCGAAGCGGAGCAGACCGCCTGGGAACAGGGCCAGTTGGAACACCGTCGGCAATGGAGCAAACGCGTGGCGAGGGTCGCGCTGTAAGCGGGCAACTGGCAGGATGCTTGCCATCGTGATCGCTGCGGGCCTGGGGCAACCCGGGCTCGCCATTGCCAATGGAACTGTTCATGTCGCGCCGAAACGTCGATCTTCCACCGCTCAACTGCTTGCAGACGTTCGAAGCGGCTGCCCGCCATTTGAGCTTTACCCAGGCCGCCCATGAACTGAATCTGACCCAGAGCGCGGTCAGCCGTCAGGTCAAGCGCCTTGAAGAAGACCTGGCCCGCCCGCTGTTTTATCGACTGGCCCAGGGCCTGAGCCTGACGCCCGCCGGTGTGCGTTACTTCCGTACCATCCAGCGTCTGTTGCGCGAGCTGGATCGCGAGTCCGCCGAGTTGCGTCGGCGTGGCGCCGACCGCCAGTTGACCCTGGCCAGCACGCCCACCATCAGTACGATCTGGCTCGCCGGCCTGTTACCGCAATTCCAGCGCGAACACCCGGACCTGGACATTCGCATCCTGTGCAGCGAAAGCCCCAGCCATCTGGACGTCAGTGAATATGACCTGGGCCTGTTCTATCACTTGGATGAACTGGCCGCGCCCCACGGCCTCGAGCTCTCGCCGGTGTTCGACAGCGAGCAAGTCATCACCGTGTGCAGCCCGGTCTACCTCGAACACCACGGCCCGATTCGCGATATACACCATTTGCTGCACGCCCACACCTTGCTGATCGTGGAGGACCACTACCACGATTGGCTGACCTGGGCCGATTGGTTCACCGATGCCGGTGCCGACTATTACACCCCGCGCCACGCGTTGCGGACCAACAGCTACCAACTGCTGATGCAGTCGGCGGTGATGGGCCACGGCGTCGCACTGGGCTGGAAGAGTCTGCTGGAAGACGATCTGGCGTCCGGGCGCCTGCAAATGGCCTTGCCTCACACCATGCACAGCCGGGGCCGCCTGCATCTGATGCAACCCCACCACCGCAACCCGCCGTCGGCTGCGCGCAGTTTTCGTCAATGGTTACTGGCCAAGGCTGCCGAGGTCGAGTGATCGGGCTTAAGGTCAACCTTGGCCGGTTTTTTTCTTGCGGGTCTGACGCGTCGCCAAGTGCTCGAAACAAAAAGACGCGGTGCCGAACACTGCAATCAGGGTGAGTACGAGCATGCCGAGGGTTGAGCTTTCCACGGTGGTTTCCTACAGGTGATGGAGTAGGACTTCACGGTAGAGGCGGGGAGAAAGCGGCTCAATAGACCCGACGCAATCCTTATGCGGGCGGGCCTATTGTTACGCACTTTTTACGGGGCGTTGCGGCTGTGGCGGTAATCGCTGACCGCTTCATACACCGCCTTGCGCAAGCGGTTGATGCCGCCGATGGGGCGATGCTCTGCTACGCCGAACCAGGGGTTGAACGACTGGTTGTCGCACGCCAGGTTCTGCTCGGGGGTATCGAAGTCCTGCGCCGGGATCCGCACCTTGGCCACCGTCTCATACGGCGCGTCGCTTTCCTTCCACTCGATGCTGGTATCTTCGATGGGCATGAATTTCTGCGGGTTCTGCCGCTGGATCTGCAGCACGAAACACGCCGGCACGCGATCGGTAGACAACTGCTGGCTCAAGGCACTGCGCAGGAAATTCGGCAGGTCCTGATTCTGTTTGGGCAGTGCGTATTCCGGGCAACTCTGTGGGTCGGGGGCCACGCGGAACTTGGCGTTGGCCGCGCCGAACTTGTAGGGCGAGACCGAAAAGTACGTGGTCTGTGTCGGGCTCGCCGGTGCCGGCGCCAGGGTGGCCAGGGCGATGAACAGGTGACGGACCTGCCAGGTACGCGGGTCGACCTTGGGGAAGAACGCCAGGACTTTCTTGCCATCCGCCTGGGCGCCGATGTTCTGTGCGTACTCCGCGACATCACTGACAAAGAAGTTCGGGTGGCTGAACATCACGAAGTCCTGTTCGGTGCGGGTCTGCTGGTCGGCCAGCAGTTGCTTGCCCGGCACGTCCAACAGCTTGAGCGCCATGCCCCGTGCATCGCGGATGCTGTCGAACTGCGGGTAGGCGTTGCCGTTGGACAGCCGTATCAGCGCCTGCCAGGTCTTGCCCGGCTCGGCAAACACGCCCTGGCGCAGCGCCGGATCGAGGTCGGCCATTACGCTGACTTCGGCCTTCACGCAGCCATGGGCCTTGGCGTGGGCGTCGCGCAGGTAGCGCGTGCCTTCGCGGTGCTGGTCGACGATGCGCACCGCCGTCTGGATGATGCCCTGGGTCATCGCCGCTTCGCCGGGCGGAACCTGCTCATTCGGCGACACCGGCCCGCTGTGCTGCCAGGCATACCAGGCGGTGGCGGCCAGCCAGCCGAGCAGGCCGAGGCCCACCAGCCAGACTAAGGTCTTGCCGAGAAACGCACCCATGCGCAGCCACAGGCGGGCGAGCAGGGAAGGTCGGTCGTAGGGGGATCGAATCATCATGGCAGTTGTTGCTCCAGCGGGCCGCCCAGCACTTTGAGGTATTCCAGCAGCGCCCAGCGTTCCTGCGGTTGCAGGTAACGGCCGATCACGCCATTGCCACGTTGCCCGGCACGGAATTCGTGGCCGCTGTTGTGGTTGCCGGTGATTTTGGTATCGAACAGGAAGGCATTCTTGAACGCACCGGTCTCGAAGCCCAGATGACGCGGATCGTAGTTGAAGGTGCCTTTATAGAAGGTGGTGCTGCGCTCGTCCTGAGGCGAGAGCAATTGATAGATCGTCGGCACCGAACCGTTGTGCAGGAACGGCGGCGTAGCCCATACGCCAGCCAATGGCCGCGCCTTATAGGCCCGCAGCTCGCGCACGCCGATGGGCAAGCCGTAGCCATCCAGGCGCGGACGCTCGGCCGGGGTCACGCCGACGGCACGGTAGGCATGCTCTTCGACAAAGGCGGTGACGTAAGCCAGGCCCTTGGCCACGGACATCTTTTTCACGTCCAGCGGTTCGGTCGGCGTCGGGTGCAGCTCGACGTTGAGTGTGGCCAGTTCCGCCGGGTCCCATTGCAGGGCGCTGAGGTCGTAGCGTTGGTCGGCAATGTTGCTGGCAGTACCGGGGTCGGTGCCGATGTAGTCCACCGGCAGCATTTTAAGCGCCTGCACCGGGCGGCCGTGTTCCTGGGTGACGCTGGGCACATGGCAGCCGGCGCAGTTTTCCGCGAACAGTGCACGGCCCTGGGCGGCGAGGGGCTTGTCGATGGCGCCGAACAGCTCCTCGGGCCAGGTCGGCGGCTTGAGGCGTTGCAGGGTTTCTTCGATGAGGTTGAGGTCACGCACGCGGACGCTGGACGGGTAACGTGCATCGCCCTGGAGCGGCTGGCCGGCGGCGTCGAAAAAGCTCAGCGTGGCGCCGACACCCAGGGCCTCACCGATATTGCGCGCCATGGGTTGCTGGGCCGAACCGTTCCATTGCACCCAATCGAAAGTCCAGATGTCCCACAACTGCGGGTAGTCCACCGGCGCGTTGGCGACGCGATAATTGTCGGGGGAAATCGCATCGCCAAAGCTGGCGTTGGCGATACGGCCAAACGCGTCGGTGCGGCCCGGGCCTTCCTCGGTGGGGTAGAGGCCGCGATGGGTGTCATTCCAGGCCACCTTGAGGAACTGGTTCAGCGATTGCTTGAAGTCCTGGCGCAGTTGTTTGTGTTCGGCGTCGTAGCGATCGCCGAGCACTTGGCGGGCAAAACGCTCGAACTTCCACGGGTTGTAGTAGGTGGCGGCGAGGCTGGCGACCAACGCCTGGCCGAAACTGCCGCCGCGCAGGGTCGGAACGCTGGAGGGCAGTACATGCTGGGCCGAGCCGCCGTCGATGCGCAGGGCCTGGCCTTTGAAGTGCAGCTCGCCGGTATGGCAGGCGGCGCAGGTGATATCCAGGTATTCAACGTTGCTGCCGGCGTTTTTATGCCGGGCGAAACCCACGGGCAAGTTGCCGGGGTTTTGCACGGTGGGCACCTGCCTGGGGTCGACCAGGAAACCGAAGCGCGCCAGGTAGTCGGGCGTGGCAAAACGTTGCTCGGAAAACGGCAGTTCGAGGGCGGTGAACCAGTCGTAGTGCAGGCCTTTCACTTGCGTGCCCTGGGGCGTGAAGTAATAGGTCTGGCGGTCGGCGGCACTCCATTGGTCCTGGTAGTGGACCTGCTCCACAGGCACGTAGTCCGGCAGCTTGGGGTTGATGGTGTAATAGAGCACCACGGCCAGCACCAGGGCCAACATGGCGAATATCAGGAGTAAAACACGGGAAAAAATGCGCAAGATGGCTATCCTTGTCTCGGCCTTGTCGAGTGGTCGCGTTGTTATGCCACTACGCCACAAGGGCGGCAAGTGGCCATGAGCCTGGTAGTAGGTGGCTCCACGATCCGTCGGGGCCCTGCATCATGAATGAAAATGCTTTTAAACACGTGAACTTATCGGAAGTTTCCTGCTCACATGCCGGTAGCCATTGGTCGTGGCCGCCTGATAAGCTCGCGACTTTATTCGAATGCCCTTTTGGCGCATGAACAAGGAAATAGCATGAAACAGCATCGGTTGGCGGCGGCGGTGGCCCTGGTTAGCCTGGTACTTGCGGGTTGTGATTCGCAGACCAGCGTAGAGCTGAAAACCCCGGCGCAGAAAGCTTCCTACGGTATCGGCCTGAACATGGGCAAGAGCCTTGCCCAAGAAGGCATGGATGACCTGGATTCCAAAGCGGTAGCCCAGGGCATCGAAGATGCCGTCGGCAAAAAAGAGCAGAAGCTCAAAGACGACGAACTGGTTGAAGCGTTTGCCGCACTGCAGAAGCGTGCTGAAGAACGCATGACCAAGATGAGCGAAGAGTCGGCAGCCGCCGGCAAGAAATTCCTCGAAGACAATGCCAAGAAAGACGGCGTCGTCACCACCGCTTCCGGTCTGCAGTACAAGATCGTGAAGAAGGGCGATGGCGCCCAGCCCAAGCCGACCGACGTGGTGACTGTTCACTACACCGGCAAGCTCACCAACGGCACCACCTTTGACAGCTCCGTGGATCGCGGCAGCCCGATTGACCTGCCGGTCAGCGGTGTGATTCCGGGTTGGGTCGAAGGCCTGCAACTGATGCACGTGGGCGAGAAGGTCGAGTTGTACATTCCTTCCGACCTGGCCTACGGCGCACAGAGCCCGAGCCCGGCGATTCCAGCCAACTCCGTGCTGGTCTTCGACCTGGAACTGCTGGCCATCAAGGACCCAGCCAAGGCTGACGCGCCTGCTGCACCAGCCGCCAAGAAGTAATCGGCGCCTGAACATACAACGCCCCGTCTCGACGGGGCGTTGTTGTTTCTGTGGTCAGCAAGCCCTCTCCCACATCAGAGCCCGGCGAATTCAAACGAACGTCTGCAACCTGCAACAGTCTGATATAAGACTCGAGTACGGGTAGCCGCACATCAACGCCAAGTCAATGAAATCTTGGGTTTTTTTTCAGTGCGCAAAAAACGCCCGATCTGACTGCAAGCCTTGTATTACGTGGCTTTCAGCCTGGAAAACAGGCTCTGTTCACAAGGTTATCCACAATTTGTGTGGATAACCTTTTATGTCATATGGAACTGGAGTGACGAATGAAACCACCGTTCAATTTCACCCGTTTCCTGCCCATGGCCGCACGCCTTCTGGGTCGCGGGCGCTTGCCTACGCTATTGTTCGCGGTCGCTGCCAAGGGCTCGAGCCAAGGCAATCGCCTGGGCAAACTCAAGGATGATCTCAGGTTGCTCCAGGCCCTGTGCCTGGCTTACTGGCGCGGTGAGTACCGGGCCATCAGCCCCAAAGCGCTGATCTCGGTGGTGGCGGGGCTGATGTATTTCCTCAGTCCGATTGATGCGATCCCCGACTTTATCCCCATGTTCGGCATGCTCGACGACATTGCCGTGCTGGCATGGGTCATGAAGACCCTGGACGGCGAACTGAACGCGTTTCGCGCCTGGCGCGACGCCCAGCGTCCGGAAAAGCTCGCCGTGGTTGAGCGGCTGCCTGCGACGCCCGCGCTGCTGGCCCAGGAAAACCCGCAAAAAAACCCATGACCTGGCTATCCCCTGCGACCTTTGTGGCTGTTAGGATTACACTCCTAAGGAAAGAGCTTACTTAGTAAGTGCAGTTATCCTACGGGGCAGTCATGGATATTCAGATAATTTCACGCAATGGCGAACCCGAATACGCGGTGTTGCCATGGGATCAGTACCAGGCGTTGCTAAAAGCGGCCGGTCAGCAACAGCCTACGCCACCTCCTTCCGTATCGACTGCCCAAGCCGCCCCTGCGCAGGATCTGCGCCTGCTCGCCGACCTGCGCGGCTTGCGCGAAGCCAAAGGCCTGGCGATCGAGACCCTGGCCCGCACCGTGGGCATCAGCCCGTCATATCTTGGATTGATTGAAAGTGGTGAACGCCAGCCGGATGCCGCGATCCGCCGCAGCCTGGCCTGGGAATTGGGCGTTGCAGGTTGGAGGGATGAATCTTGAGCCTACGTATCAGCCGTCAACACTGGGATGGGTTACTCAACGAACTGGACCAGGCGCGCCGCCAGCGCCATTTGCTGACCTACCGCGCGCTGTTGGAGCGCCTGCAATTTCCCACCCCTGCCATGCAAACCCTGGCCGCTGCCCTGGAACACCTGGCAGCGCTGGACGCCAAGGCCGAGCAGCCATTGCGCAGCTCGCTGGTGATCAGCCAGGGTGCCAGCCGTTTGCCGCGTACCGGTTTCTTCGAGTGCGTGGAGCGCCTGGGGCGTTTCAGCGGGCCGTCCGATGGCGTGGCCGCCGCCTCCTGGCACGCTTCGGAAGTGGTGCGGGTGTTTGAATACGAGTATCCCGAGTCCGCCGAGGCTTAAAGCGCCTGGGGCAGTGCGTCCATGCTGTCGATCACATGGATGCTGTAGCCGGCCATATCCTTGGCATGGTGTTTGGCTTGCGACGCCAACTCCGCCAACTGGCTGGCATCGAGTTGTCCACAGGCCTGTGGATACAAATGCACCACCCCGATGGACAGCGACAGCAGTGCGAACTCCTGGCGCACGCCCTGGCGGTTCAACGCCACGAAACAGCCAGCCTCCAGATGCTCCGCGCGGTAGAAGCGCCGGCATTGGGTGTGGAAGTCATCCAGCAGCTGGTTGAGCCGCTTGCGCCAGTCCTGCGGGCCGAGCACCAGCAAAAAGTCATCACCGCCGATATGCCCGACAAAGTCACGGCTGGGATCGACGCGGTCGTTCAGGCACTGCGCCAGGCACAGCAACACCTCATCCCCACGCCCATAGCCGTAGATGTCGTTGAACGGCTTGAAACTGTCGATATCCACGTAGCAGATCACCGACTCGCGCTGCTGTTGCAGAAGACGTGTGAGGCACTGCTGGATCGGCACGTTGCCGGGTAGCAGGGTCAGTGGATTGGCGTAGCGCGCCTGCTGGATTTTCCGTTCGGTGATCAGCTTGAGCACATCGATCACCCGGCCCAGACCCAGGTAATCGCCATTGAGGGTGATGATGAAGTCTTCTTCGATACGTTGCCGCGCACGGCTGGTGAGCAGGCGGCTGACCTGTTGCAGCGACTGGCTCAACTCCACCGCCAGGAAGTCGGTGCTCATCAAGCGGCTGATGGGCTTGCGTGCAAACAGGTCGGTGGCGAACGGCTTGAGCAGCGCATCCGACAGCGAATGCCGGTGCACGATACCGATCGGGTGCCCACGCCCGTCCAGCACCGCCAGGGAATTGAGGTTGGCCTGGCGGCGGAACGCTTCGAGTACCTGGGCGGTGGCGGTATCCTGGTCCACCGCCGGCTGTTCGCTCAGCAGGGCGCTGAGGTCGCTGCCTTCATCGTTCAGTGCCACATTGGAACTGTCGGGCTTGGGCAGCATCAGGCGGGCTTCCTGCGGCGGTTGCTCCTGAGGTCGGCAGAGCAGGTAGCCCTGGACCAGGTCCACACCCATTTCCGTCAGCACCGCCAACTCCTCGTGCAACTCAATGCCTTCGGCAATCACCTGGGCGCGTGACGCCTTGGCGATCTGCAGGATGGAGCCGACAAACTCGCGTTTGAGCGCATCCTGATGGATACCGTCGATAAAGTGCCGGTCGATCTTCACGTAATCCGGACGCAGCTCCGACCACAAGCGCAGGCTGGAATAACCGGCGCCCAGGTCATCCAGGGCAATCGAGAAGCCCATGTTGCGGTAGTGATGCAGGGCGGTTTGCAACAGGTCGATATCGTTGGTGGGGGTTTGTTCGGTGAGTTCGATCACCACCTGGCTCGGTGGAATGCCGTAGTCATGCAGCAGTTGCAGGGTGCGTCCCGGTTGGTGCGCGGTTTCCATCAGGGATTGAGGCGAGACGTTGAGGAACAGCTTGCCCGGTAGCTTCTGCTCGCTGAAGCGCCGGCACGCGCTTTCGCGGCAGGCGATCTCCAGTTCACTCAGGCGTCCGGCCTGGCTGGCCACGGAGAACAGGGCGACGGGGGAGTGCAGCGGGCTGTTGGACGGGCCGCGGCTGAGGGCTTCGTAGCCGAGAATGCGCCGTTCAGACAGGCAGATGATCGGTTGGAACAGGCTGTGCAAACTGCCTTGAGCCAGGATAGAGCCCAATGCATTCAGCTGTTCGGTCATGGTCATGGCGATCTCGATCGAAAAAAAAGGACCGCAGGCTTGAAACCTGCGGTCCTTCATTTCACGACAGAATGATGTCTATATGATGACACTCCAAGGAGCGATCACATTAAATCGCCATCATTTACTGCTTGGCCACCTGCTTGCTGATCTTCAGGTAGTCCAGCAGGATCCGGCCGGTCTCGGCCAGGTAGGCGTCGTCTTCCGGCTTGGTTTTTTCCGCTTCGGTCGGCAGCGCATCTTCGTCTTCTTTCTTCAGCTCCTTGAGTGGATCCTCACCCTTGGCCTTGCGGCGGATGTTTTCCAGTACGAGTTGCTTGTTTTCGATGTCGGCATGCTGCGCGCGACGATCCACTTCGTTGAGGCTGACGGTTTTTTCTTCCATCAACTTCTTGGCCAGGGCCAGCTTGTCGCGGATGAACACGAACTCGGCATCCTTGGCGGAGCGGGTGTCGTGGTCGGCTTTCAACTGGGCCAGGAACGGCTTGAACGGATCCGACGCCGGCTTGATCGCAGGGCGGATGGTGTCCCACGGCATGGCTTCCGGCAGGGCGCTTTCGCCGATTTCCTTGGTGTCGATGATCGACGGGAAATCGATGTCCGGCAGTACGCCCTGGTGCTGGGTGCTCTGCCCGGAAACCCGGTAGAACTTGGCCAGCGTCAGTTTCAGCTCGCCATGGTTCAGCGGCTGGATGGTCTGCACGGTGCCTTTGCCGAAAGTCTGGCCGCCGATGATCAAGGCGCGGTGGTAGTCCTGCATGGCGCCGGCGAAAATCTCCGAGGCCGAGGCCGAGAGGCGGTTGACCAGCAAGGCCATCGGGCCTTTGTAGAAGGCGCCCGGGTTCTCGTCTTCCAGCACGTCGACACGGCCATCCGCGTTGCGTACCAACACGGTCGGGCCCTTGTCGATAAACAGGCTGGTCAGCTCGGTAGCTTCCTGCAGGGAGCCGCCGCCGTTGTTGCGCAGGTCGATGACCACGCCGTCGACTTTTTCCTTCTGCAGTTCGGTGAGGATTTTCTTCACGTCGCGGGTGGTGGACTTGTAGTCCGGGTCGCCGGCACGGAAGGCCTTGAAGTCCAGGTAGAAGGCCGGGATCTCAATCACGCCCAGCTTGTAGTCCTTGCCATCCTGCTTGAGGTTGAGGATTTTCTTTTGCACAGCCTGGTCTTCGAGCTTCACCGCTTCACGGGTGATGGACACGATCTTGCTGGTCTGGTCGTTCGGTGCATTGGTGTGCGGAATCACTTCCAGGCGCACCACGCTGCCTTTCGGCCCACGGATCAGCTTGACCACTTCGTCCAGGCGCCAACCGACCACGTCGACCATCTCTTTGTCGCCCTGGGCCACGCCGATGATCTTGTCGGCCGGAGCGACCTGCTTGGTCTTGTCGGCCGGGCCTGCCGGTACCAGGCGCACGATCTTGACCTGGTCATTGTCGCTTTGCAGGACGGCACCGATGCCTTCCAGCGACAGACTCATGTTGATATCAAAATTTTCCGCGTTATCTGGCGACAGATAATTGGTGTGCGGGTCGTAGGACATCGCGAAGGTGTTGATGTAGGCCTGGAAGATATCTTCGGCACGGGTCTGGTCCAGGCGCGCCAACTGATTCTTATAGCGCTTGGTCAACAGCTCCTGGATGGCCTTGGGCTCTTTGCCGGCGATCTTCAGGCGCAGCACTTCGTCCTTGACGCGTTTGCGCCACAGGTCGTCAAGCGCGGCGGTGCTGGTCAGCCAAGGCGCGTCCTTGCGGTCCACCAGAAGGTTTTCCTTCTGGGTGAAGTCGAGCTTGTCGACGCCTTTGTCCAGCTCACCCAGTGCGAAGTCCAGACGCGCTTTGACGCGGTCCAGGTAACGCTTGTAGATGGTGAACGCGGGCTGCAGGTCGCCGCTCTTGAGGAAGTCGTCGAACTGGGTCTTCCACTTGTCGAACTCAGCGATATCGCTGGCCAGGAAGTAGCTGCGCGACGGGTCCAGCAGCTTGAGGTAGCTGTCGTAGATGATCACCGAGCGAGCGTCGTCCAGCGGCGGCTTGCTGTAGTGATGGCGCTTGAGCAACTCGACGACGTTAAGGCTGGCAATCACCTCATCGCGATCAGGTTGAAGATTGTCCCAGCTGTTGGCTGCGAACGTATTGGTCGACATCGACGCGAAGCCGAGACCAATGAATAGAGCGAGGGCGGTGCTGGGGAACAGATGCTTCATGCTGATTCGACGCGGGGGCAATTGATAACGCATATTAGGCCGTCTTTGAGGGAGCCGGTTCCATATGGTCCGGTCGCATAATGCAAAAAGCCCGGCGATACAGCTACGGGCTCAGTCCAGACTCACTATGGAGGCACTGTGAAAGCATTGCAAGGCGTTGACGGTCATGTGGAGTGGTTGGAAGAACCCGGTCTTACTTGCGATGTAGGACAAGTTCGTATTCGTGTGGCGGCAGCGGGCCTCAATCGCGCCGATTTATTACAGCGGGCGGGGCTCTATCCGCCGCCGCCGGGTGCCAGCCACGTGCTGGGTCTGGAGTGTTCCGGGGTGATCAGCGAAGTGGGCGCCGGCTCGTCCTGGCAAGTCGGTGACCGGGTTTGCGCACTGCTCGCCGGTGGCGGCATGGCCGAAGAAGTGGTGGTGGATGCGCGCCACGTGCTGCCGGTGCCGGAAGGCCTGTCGCTGGTCGAAGCGGCGGCGCTGCCCGAGGTGTACAGCACGGCGTGGCTGAATCTGTTCCAGTTGGCGGGCCTCAAGCCTGGCGAAAAAGTGTTGCTGCATGCCGGCGCCAGCGGCGTGGGCTCGGCGGCGATCCAGTTGTGCAAGGCGTTTGGCAGCCCGTGCTGGGTCAGCGTCGGCTCGGCAGAGCGCCTGACCTATTGCGAGGAGCTCGGCGCACAGGGCGGCGTGGTGCGTACCGACGGCATCGAAGGGTTGCGGGATTTCGGGCCGTTCGATGTGATCCTCGACCCGGTCGGTGGCAACTATGCGGCGCTGGACCTCAAGCTGCTGGCCCTCGATGGTCGTTGGGTGTTGATCGGCTTGATGGGCGGGCGTGACGCGCAACTGGACCTGGCCCAGGTACTGGGCAAGCGCATTCAGTTGCTGGGCTCGACCTTGCGCAGCCGCAGTGATCAGTTCAAGGCCGACCTGCTCAGCGACTTGAGCCAGCATGTATGGCCGCTGTTTGTTGAAGGGCAGCTGAGCCCGCAGTTGGCCAGGACCTTTGCGATCAGGGATGCCGAAGCGGCGTTTGCCGAGCTTGCGACGAACCGGATTTCCGGGAAGCTGGTGTTGGTGATCGACGAAAGCCTGAGCTGAATTGTAATGCGTTTAATAATGTGGGAGGGGGCTTGCCCCCGATGACAGTGGGACAGTGAAGAATTCTTCATCTGACACACTGTCATCGGGGGCAAGCCCCCTCCCACATTTTTGATCTCGGTTCAATCAGATCCAGTGATGGATCGGCCAGCCGGCTTTTTCGGCATGCTCGCGCAGCACCGGGTCCGGATTGACCACTTGTGGATGCTCCACCTTCAGCAGCAACGGCAAATCATTGCGCGAATCCGAATAGAAGTACGCACCGTCCAGTGTTTCACCTTCCTGCGCCAGCCATTCCAGTAAACGCGTGATCTTGCCTTCACGGTAGGTCAATACACCCTGAGTATGGCCGCTGTACACGCCGTGCTTTACTTCAAGCTCAATCCCCAGCACTTCATCAATGCCAATCCGCGCCGCAATCGGCGTAACCAGGTGCGTGCCCGAGGCGGAGATCACCAGGATCCGGTCGCCATTCGCACGGTGGCGGGCAATGGTCTTGGTGGCGTCGCTATAGATCAGCGGCTCGATCACATCCTCGACCCACGGCTCTACCAAGTGCTCGATTTCCTCCGGCGTGCGGCCGATCATCGGCTCGAGGCTGAAGTCCATGAAGTCTTCCATCTTCAACTGGCCCTGGCTGTAGGCGTCCATCAGCTCGTTGTTCCTGCGCATGAACGACTCAGGGTCGACCCAGCCCAGGCGGCCCATCTGCTCGCTCCACAGGGTGGCGCAGTCGCCATGGATCAGGGTGTCGTCCAGATCAAAAATTACCAATGCCATCCGTCACGCTCTCTCAATAATCGTCGCTGCTCAGGCTACTTCACACAGGGCGCTGGGGTCGATGGAAAGTGCCAGGCGTTGCCCATCCGGGTGCAAGTCGTCAGCCGAGCGGTTGAGCACGTCCACCACCAGTTCCACGCCGCGCGCTTCGATGCGGTAGCGAATCACGTTGCCCAGCAGGCTGTGGCTGCGAACCAAGGCGTCCAACTCGCCATTGCGGCTCAGCTCGATGGCCTCCGGGCGAATGGCGATACGGCTGTTGATCGGGCGTTGCAGCAACTGGGTGGCCTTGTCGGCGTCCAGCAGGTTGTAGTTGCCGATGAAACCGGCGGCGAACACGTCCACCGGCGCGGTGTAGAGGGTCTCGGCATCACCGCTCTGCACGATCTTGCCCTGGTTCATCAGGAAGATCCGGTCGGACATGGTCAGGGCTTCTTCCTGGTCATGGGTCACAAAGATCGTGGTCAGCCCCAGCTCGCGCTGGATCTGGCGGATCTGCTCGCGCAGGTGCTTACGGATTCGCGCATCCAGTGCCGACAGCGGTTCATCCAGCAGCAACAGGCGCGGGCGCGTGACCAGGGAGCGGGCGAGGGCCACGCGCTGGCACTGGCCGCCGGACATCTGGTGCGGGTAGCGGCCGGCGAGCTCCTTGAGTTCCACCAGTTGCAGGACTTCCTGCACGCGCTTGTGGCTGTCGTCGGCGTTGACCTTCTGCATGCGCAGGCCGAAGGCGACGTTCTGTTCCACGGTCATGTTGGGGAACAGCGCATAGCTCTGGAACACCATGCCGATATGGCGTTTTTGCGGGCTCAGCGGGACGATGTCCTGGCCATCCAGCAGGATTTTGCCACTGTCCACCGAGGTCAGCCCGGCGATGCAGCGCAGCAGCGTGGACTTGCCGCAACCGGACGGGCCGAGCAGGGTGACGAACTCGCCCTTGGCGATTTCGCAGTTGATGTCACTGAACACCGGGGTGCCGGCGTAGCTTTTTTGCAGGTGTTGGACGCTGACGAAGCTCATTGGCTTTTGTCCTTGTTCAAGATATTGGCGGCCCAGGTCAGCACCAGCACAAAGAAGAAGTAGGAAATCACGACGGCACTGGTGAAGTGGCCGCTGCTGTTGCGCATGTTGTTCAGGTAGACCTGCAGCGTTTCGTAGCGCGTACCCACGAGGATATTGGCGAATACGAACTCACCGAACAGGAACGAGAACGACAGCAACAGCGCCACCATCAAGCCTTTGCGCAGGTTGGGCAGCACCACCAGGATCGCCGCCTGCCAGGTGCTGGCACCGAGCAGTTGGGAGGCGTCCATCAGGTCGCGCAGGTTGATCGCCTGCAGGTTGTTGGTGATCGCCCGGTACATGAACGGCAGTGCCACGGTGAAGTAGCAGCCGATCAGAATCCACGGCGTGCCCACCATCGCAAAGGGACCTGAGCCATACAATTGCAGCAGGCCCACCGACGACACCACGGGCGGCACCGCGAAGGGCAGCAGGATCAGGATGTTCATCAGCGCGTCGAGTTTGGGAAAGTGGTAATGCACCACGAACAGCAGCGGCAAAATCAGCACCACCGACAGCACCAAGGCGCCCACGCACACCAGCAACGATTGCCCGAAGGCCATCAGGAAGCGCGGGTCGCTCCACAGCTGTACATACCATTTCACCGTGAAACCAGCGGGCAGGATCGTTGCCGACCAACTGCTGGCGATGGAATAGACGAAGGTGCCGATCAGCGGCAGCACCAGGATCGCAAACAACAGGCACACCACCACGCGGTGGTAGAGGGAGGCCTGGCCAGCTTCAGCGCGAGACATGGTAGCTCCTCTTGAGCAGCAGTTGATGGACCACGGTGACCACGGTCATCAGGGCCACCAGCACCACGGCCAGGGCACTGGCCAGGTTCGGGTCGAGGGACACGTCACCGGACACCAGCCCCGCGATGCGGATCGGCAGCACGTTGAAGTTGCCGGTGGTCAGCGCATACACCGTGGCATAGGCCCCAAGGGCGTTGGCCAGCAGGATCACAAAGGTGCCGAGCAGGGCCGGGGTGAGCACCGGCAAACCGATGTGTCGCCAGAACTGCCAACCGTTGGCACCCAGCAGCGACGCCGACTCACGCCAGTCCTCGCGCAGCGCATCGAAGGCCGGGTACAGCAGCAGTACACCGAGGGGAATCTGGAAATAGGTGTAGAGAATGATCAACCCGGTCTTCGAATACAGGTTGAAGTCCTGAATGATCCCCGCCTGCTTGAGCATGATCGTAATGCTGCCGTTGAAGCCCAACAGGATGATGAAGGCGAAGGCCAGGGGCACGCCGGCAAAGTTGCTGGTCATGTTGGCAAAGGCGGTGACGAAGTTGCGCAGCGGCGAATCCACCCGACGCAGGGAGTAACTGCCGAGGGTGGCGATGATGATGCCGAACACGCTGGAGTAGAAGCTGATCTCCAGGCTGAACTGGATGGCTTGCAGGTAGAACTTCGAGCTGAAGATGCGCGTGAAGTTTTCCAGGCCCCAGCCAGCCTCTTCGGTTTGCAGGCTGTTGATCAGCACCCATACCAGCGGGGCGATTTCGAACACGATAAAGAACAGTGCGAAAGGCACCAGGCACAGCAGCGCCAGCCATTTGCCTCGGTTCATTTCAACAGCTCCCGGCATACAGGTTTGTCGTGGGGCACGCCCAGCAGCTCACAGACGGTGCCGCACAGCTCGGTCTGTTTCGGTGCGGCGCGGCTGTCCAGGCTGAACGCAGCGCCCAGCACGAACAGCGGCACTTCGCGTTCTTCGGGGAGCAGGCCGTTGTGGGAACGGTCGTTGTTCATGCCGTGGTCGGCGGTCACCATTACCTGGTAGCCGGCGTCGAGCCAGGTGTGCAGGTAATCGGCCAGGATGATGTCGGCCGAGCGTGCGCTGTTGCGGTACTGCGGGGTGTCGAGGCCGTGCTTGTGGCCGGCGTCGTCGATGTTCATCGGGTGCACCAGCAGGACGTTCGGCGCGTGCTTGAGGCGCAGGCTTTCGGCGTCGGCGAACAGGTGGGAATCCGGGTAGTGGTCATTCCAGTAGAAATGCCCGTGCTGGATCGCCAGCGCCGGGTCGTCGGTATGACGGTCGCGGGCGGCGAGAAAGGGCGTGCGGTTATACAACTCGCTGACCCAGTGATAAGCCGCCGCCGCGGTAGTGAGGCCGGCGTCGGTGGCGTAATGGAAGATGCTGCGCTGGTTGGACAGGCGCGAGACGTTGTTGTGCACGATGCCGCTATCGATCGGCGGTACACCGGTGAGAATGCATTCGTACAACGGGCGGGACAGGGCGGGCAGTTCACATTCCAGTTTGTACAGGGCTGCGCGTCCTGCGCCGACATAGGCCTGCAAGTGCCCCATGGCGTGCCGCGCAACCTCGAAGTTCAGGCCGTCGAGCACGACAAGGATGACATTGTGCTTCATGGGGGGAGGCGCTCCGCAACGATGGACTTGGCTCGATATTCCTGATGCATCTGGGTTCAAGTGTGGGAGGGGGCTTGCCCCCGTTAGCGGTGTGTCAGTTTGAATATCTGTCACTGATCCACCG
Organism: Pseudomonas extremorientalis; assembly: GCF_024584605.1. NCBI lineage: Bacteria > Pseudomonadati > Pseudomonadota > Gammaproteobacteria > Pseudomonadales > Pseudomonadaceae > Pseudomonas > Pseudomonas extremorientalis. Next base: position 2,154,839 of record NZ_CP089519.1, read on the forward strand.
CCATCGGGGGCAAGCCCCCTCCCACATTGGATCTCCAGTGGAGTCCAATGTGGGGTGGCAGGCTTACTTCATCTCTACGATGACCTGCTCGTTCCACAGCTGAGGCAGCTTCTTGGAGGTGGCTTCCCAGGCATCGGCATCCTTGATCGGCTGCGGGTTGGCCTTGGTGTACTGCTCGCCCGGGATCAGGTTCTTGGCGATCTCGGCCGGCAGTTTCAGGTCGGTTTCAGCACGGATCGGACGCGCATTGCCTTTGGCCAGGTTGAGTTGGCCGGCGTCGCTGAAGATGTACTCGCGGGTCAGCTTGGCGGCGTTCGGGTGCTTGGCGTATTTGTTGATGAGGGTGGTGTAGCCGGATTTCACCGAGCCATCCGATGGGATCAGCACCACGTAGTCATCCGGGTTGGCCATCTTGGCCTTGTAGCTCAGGCCGTTGAAGTCCCAGACCACGCCCACTTCGGTTTCGCCTTTTTCCATAGTGGCAATGGTCGGGTTGGACAGTGAGAGGCGGCCTTGCTGGGCGATCTTGGTGAAGAATTGCAGGCCGGGGGCGATGTTCTTTTCGTCGCCTTCATTGGCAATGGCGGCTGCCAGTACGCCGTTGGCCGCTTGCGCCGCAGTGCTCACGTCACCGATGGAGACCTTGTATTTGCCGTTTTGCAGGTCAGCCCAGCTAGTGGGCACTTCAGAGCCGTGCAGCAGCTTCTTGTTGACGATAAACGCGATGGTGCCGGTGTAGGCCAGGGCCCAGTGACCGTCCTTGTCTTTCGCCCAATCCGGGACCTGGGCCCAGGTGGACGGTTTGTACGGCTGGGTCACGTCCTGCTTCACCGCAATCGGCCCGAACGCCGCGCCCACGTCGCCGATGTCGGCGCTGGCGTTGTCTTTTTCAGCCTTGAACTTGGCGATTTCCTGGGCCGAGCTCATGTCGGTGTCGATGTGCTTGAGGCCGTAGGTCTTGGCCAGGTCTTCCCAGGTGCCTTTCCAGTTGGCCCAGTCATCGGGCATGCCGACGCTGTTGACAGCGCCTTCTGCCTTGGCGGCAGCTTCCAGGGTTTTTAGATCGGTATCAGCGGCCATGGCGGCGGTGCACATGGCAATGGTCGAGCCTAACAGTGATGCCAGGAAAAGCTGTTTCATCCGAAGCTCCTTTGGGCGTTTTCAACGCGGCGGTTGTTTCTGCGGTGTTGTTGGTCTAGGTCAGAGCAATACCTGAGCCAATCTAGGCTCGATGGATGACAGTTTCATGTCGATGTCGTTTTTAAAATGCTGATGTCGCTTGTCGCAGAGTCAGCGTAGACCATGCTCAACTGCCCGTGGGGAAGGGACTTGGCCGACGTATTGCAGGGTGTGCTGCGACGGCTGCACACGGACTGTCATCTGTCGGTCATCTGTACTACCTAGGCTGGCACTCAACCGTGCAAGCCCATTTACGGAGCGGTTTGTGCACCTTGTCGGTGCTGGTCTAGTCCAGATAGGTAACGTTGATGCGTGATGAGGCAATCAAGGCGGTGACATCCATCGGCCTGGCGCTGCAAGAGCAGATCGACCACGGCCTGTTGCCGCCTGCCAGCAAACTGCCGGCCGAGCGCAAGCTCAGCGAGTTGTTCGGTACCACCCGGATTACCGTGCGGGAAGCCTTGTTACAACTGGAAGCGCAGGGTCAGATTTATCGCGAGGAGCGACGCGGCTGGTTTGTCTCGCCGCCACGGTTGGCCTACAACCTGATGCAACGCAGCCACTTTCACGCGATGGTCAGCGACCAGGGGCGGGTGGCGTCCACCGAGGTCATCTCCGCGCGGCTGCAACCGGCGTCGGCGGCGGTGTGCGCCTGGTTGCAGCTGCCGGCACTGTCGAGCGTGATCCAGATCTGCCGGGGCCGGCGCATCGATGGGCGCCTGGTGTTGTATGTGGAGCACTACCTGAACCCGCAGTATTTCCCGGGGATCCTGGCGTGTGATTTGAATCAGTCGATGACCGAGCTGTATGCACGCAAGTACGACCTGCACTACGGGCGGGTGCGTTTCGAGATCGTGCCGACGTCACTGCCGGTGGAGGCCGCCGCTGCGTTGCGTGTGTCGGTGGGCAGCCCGGGCTTGCGTATCGCCCGGGTCAACTATGACCAGCACCAGCGGTTGATCGACTGCGACCTGGAGTTCTGGCGGCATGATGCGATTCATGTCGGTGTGGATGTCATGGGGTCAGCGCCTTGATCACCTGGTCCACATTGGTCTCCAGCTCCGCCACCGGTTCCGCACCGTCCACGTTCAGCACCAGCAGCCTGGCGCCACTTGCCGTTACCGCTGCCGTCACCGCCTCACTCGGCTGGCGATGATGCAGCACCACCGCCACATCGTTGTCCTTCAGCTCGGCCGTGAGTTTCTGTAGCGCCTCGGGCGTCCAGTCGGCATCCGGCCGTGCATCGGTGCTGAGCGCTTCGAGGTTCAAACTGCTGATCAGATAAGCAAAGTGATCGCTCAGGCTGACCACACTCAGGTTATCCGCCTTGGCCAGGCGCGCTTCGCTGTCGGCGGTGAGTTTGAGCAGGCGCTGCTTGAGGGCGGCGAGGTTGGCGTCGATCTTCGGCTTGGCGCCCGGGGCCAGGCGGCTCAGGTCGGCAGCCAGTACATCGGCCATGCGTCCCATATTGTTGCTCGACTGCCATGGCTGGCTGTTCAGGCCATCGGCAACGCCAGGCTGTACGGCGATGCCAGGCAAGCCACCATCCACCGGGCGGGCGGCGTCGACTTCGACGATACGGATATTGCTACGCCGCGCCACCGGGTACAGCGGGTCATCGGCCCACAATGAGCGCAGGCCGATGGCGGCGTCGGCGTCCAGCGCCAATTTGCTCAGGGCCGGCGCGCCACGGCCGGTGAAGTAGGACACCTGGCGTGAACCCGGCAGGTTGGCCGGGGCGGCGCGTTCAAGCTGCACATCGGTGCCTTTGAGCAACACGTCGGCCAGGCCATAGGTAATCGGCAGGGAGGCCAGTACTTTGACCGGTTTTACGGCATGAGCAGCCGGTTTGGCCGCTTGCGCCGCCATCAGCGGCGCGGTGAACATACAGGCGATGGCCAGGGCCAGGGGATGAAGAACGGAGCGCATTATCCAAGATTCCCTTTGAGGCTGGGCACTGTGCCGCGCGCGATGGCGGCCAGGGCGAAGGCGATACCAGCGACCAGGATGATGGCGGCGCCGGACGGCACGGGCAGGTCGAAGATGATCGGCAGCAGGATCCCGCACAGGGTGCTGACTGTGGCAATCGCCACCGAGACCCAGAAGAAGCCCTTCAGCGACTGGCTCAACAGCCGCGCCGCAGCCGCCGGAATCACCAGCAGCGCTCCCACCAGGATCGCACCGATGACCTTGACCGCCGCGACGGTGATCAGCGTCACCAGGATCACGAACAGGTAGTCCAGGGTTTTCACGGCGACGCCGCGCACAGCGGCCAACTGCGGATTGAAGCTGGCCAGCATGATGCGGTTGTACAGCGGCAGCGCCAGGGCCATCACCAGCGCACCGACAACCGCCAGCACCAGCAGATCGTTGCCGTTGACCGTCAGCACCGAGCCAAACAGCACGTTCTCGAGGATATGCACGTTGATCTTGCCGGCCAGGATCAGCAGCAGGCTCGCCCCCAGCGCCAGGGACACCGACAGGAACACCCCGATCAAGGTGTCCGGCGCCAGGCCCGTGCGGTTGCGCAGGTAGTTGAGCAGGATGCCGAACAGCAGGCAGTAGCCGAACAGTGCGCCATACGGCCCGGTGTAGGGCTCACCCAGCAGGATCCCGACTGCCACGCCAGTCAACGCAGCGTGGCCAACCGCTTCGGAGAAAAACGCGAAGCGCTTGACCACCACCAGCGTGCCCAGGCCGCCCAGCACCGGGCCGATCAGCAGACCGGCGAGCAGGGCGTTGACCACAAAACCGTAGGCCAGTGCCTCCGGCAGGTAGCCCGAAGAGGCCCAGCCCTGGACCATCAAGCGAAAGGCTTCATAACTCATTGCGCCGGGCTCCGAGGGTGAGTGGAGAACAGGGTCAGCAGGCGGTCCGGGGTCAGCGCCTCCTTGGGCGTGGCATCGAACAGCACGCGGCGGTTCAGGCCGGTGACGCGGTCGGCCAGGCGGCCCACGGCTTCCAGGTCATGCTCGATCCACAGCACGGTGATCCCGGCCAGGCGCCAGTCATTGAGCAGGCGCTCGAACACCTGGATACCGGCTTCGTCGAGGGCCGACATCGGCTCATCCAGCACCAGCAGGTGCGGCACCGGGATCAGCCCCTGGGCCAGCAGCACACGCTGGCGTTCACCGCCGGACAGCGCGCCCATGCGCCGCTTGCGTTTGTCCTGCATGCCGACGCGCTCCAGTGCGTCCCCGATCGCGCCGGCGTAGTGCCTGGACAGGCCCAGGAACGCCGGGCGCCGTTGGCACATGGCAGCCATGAAATCATCCACGGTCATCGGCAAGCCCCGGTCAAACTCCAGGGCCTGGGGTACATAGCCGATAGTGCCGGGCGCGGCCGGCCAATGCAGGCTCAGCCGACCCTGGTGGGGTGTCTGCCCGAGCAGGGTCTTGATCAGCGAGCTTTTACCGCCGCCGTTGGGGCCGACCAGCGCATGGATGCTGCCCGGCTGTACCTGGAAACTCACCGCATCGAGGATCGCGGTGCGACCCAGGGTCAACGACACCTTGTCGAACTCGAGCGTCGGGCCGACGCTGACCGCCTTCAGCTGTTCCGCCGCCGTCATGCTCCGGACTCCTGAATTGCCCGGATCACCGTGTTGAGGTTACCGGTCATTTCCACTTCGTACTTCTCGGCGCTGTATTCGCCGTAGGAAATATGCGACAGCGGGTACAGCTTGACCCCGGATTCACGCTGGATGGTGTCGACGTAGGTGGACGGGAAGTCCATCTCCGAGAAGATCACCTTCACGTCCAGGGCGCGCAGTTCGTCGATGGTTTTCTTCAACTGGCTGGGGCTTGGCTCGATGCCGTGGGCCGGTTCGACCACGGCGGTGACTTCCAGGCCGAACTCGCGCAGCAGATAGTCGTAGGCCGCATGCACGGTGGCCACGCGCAGGTCCGGGTTGGGTGCGCTGGTCAATTTGGCCAGGGCATCGGCACGCATCTGGCGCAGGCGCTTGCCGTAGGCACGGGCATTCTGGGTGTAGGTCTTGGCGTTGTCCGGGTCGAGCTTGCCCAGTTCGCGGGCAATGTTGTTGACCTGGGCAATCGATGCGCTGATCGACAGGAAGGTATGCGGGTTGACCACCTTGCCCGCACCGCGTGCGGCGTTACCGGTGGCGGCCAGCAATGGCACATTGGCGTTGGCTTCGATCACCGGGATGTCCGGGCGCTCGCTGGTGGCGATCATGCGGTCGGCGAAATCATCGTGGCCGACGCCGTTGAGCACGATCACGTCCAGGGTGCCGATGCGCTTGATGTCTTCGGCGCGTGGCTCGTAGGCATGCGGGTTGAAACCGGCCGGAATCAGCGGCACCACCTCGGCCTTGTCGCCGACGATATTGGCCACGTAGCTGTAATAAGGGTGCAGGGTGATGCCGATACGCAGGCGCTTGGTTGCCTCGGCATTGGCAAGGGGAGCGAGCATCAGGCTGAACAGGCCAACCAGCAACAGGCGCAACAGGGGCGATGAAATAGACATGGGCAATCGGTCTTCTCGTTCAGTGACGGTGCTGGCGGGTGACGCCGGCATCGAATTGCGCGACCACCTGCCGCCAGCCGGCTGCGATCAGCGCCTGGTCGGAGAGGTCGGAGGGAGCGGCGAGGTTGGCCTGGCGATTGAGCCAGATGTCCGGCTCGGCCCCGTGCACGCGCATCAGTAATGAACCGCTGGTCGCTGGCGCCTGGCTCAAGCCCAGGTAGGCCGAGGGTTTCAACAGTTGCCAGCGGTGATCGCCACGGCTGACCGAACTGGCGTCCTGGGCAAACGGCGCAAAGCCTTCTTCGGCCAGTTGCGCCGGGCTGGGCAGCGCGCTTTGTTCCTGCTGCAACAGCTGGATTTCATCCAGGGTCACCCGCAGGTCAGCGTAAATGCCTTGCTCGGCGGCGCTCAGGTCGCGGCGCGCGTCCAATTGGTGGCTGGGCACCGCCGCGACTTCCTGGGATTCACCGTGCAGCGCTATTACCGAGCCGGCCACCGCGAGGATGATCAGGCACAACAGCAGCACGTAGAGGGTTTCGTGACCGGCACCGGCCGGGCGTACAACCTGTGTGGTACTCATTGCGGCTGGATATCCGCTTGGTCGATTTCCACCACGTGGCCGGGACCGGCATCAAACAGCACGTAAAACTCGGCGGACGGTTTCTTGAAGGTCAGGGTCGAGTCCTGGCCGAGTTTGCCGGGCACCAGGATGGTTTCGTCGTAGCCGATCACGTCCAGGGTCACGCCGGGTGCACCGCTGCCGTCGGAGAAGCCGCCCTTGCACTGGATCTGCTCACCGGGGATTTCCTTGCACTCGCACATCGGGTTGTGGGCGAGGGCGACGGTACTGAATCCCGCACCCATCAACAGGACGCCGCAGGCGCGGGTCAGTCGCATCAAAGTCATGGTTTAACTCCTTGCTTGTTCAGCCAGGCAATCGTGGCAGGCGAAGCCTGGCTCAACGGGATGGAACCCTGGTGCATGCTGCCGTCCCAGCCTTCCATGGTCACCCACAGTTCGGCGTCGACGGGCGTGCGTTCCGGGATCGGCAGGCCGGCGCCCATGCGGTAGGGCGTACCGAAGAAGATCACCCCGGCAGCGCGCAGGCTGCGCGGCTTGCCGATGCGCAGGTAGGTGGCCTTGACCTGGTTGGCACAGCTGTCGCACAGGGCGGCGTTGAAGAATTTCATCGGGCCGGCCGGGTCGGGGCGCGGGCCTTCATTGCGAAACTCGGCAAGCTTCAGGCTCCAGGGTCCGACCTGTACGTCGCCGGCCACCCGTTCGCCGATGCCGGTGTCGCCGCGAAACAGCGCTGCATCGGCGAAGTACTTGGGCATGAAGCCCAGCGGCACCAGCAACAGCAGCACATTGAGATGGAAACGCCATTTCAGCCAGAGCGCCCGCAGAGGCGATGGTTTTACCGCAGCGACCTTGCTCATGAGTTGGCCTCCGAGGTTTGCGCCTGCCGGGCGGGGAGGGAAACCGGTTTGTGCTGTGCCTTGGCTTCACGCTTGAAGGCATTGAGGGTGGCCAGGGCGGTGCGCTTGGTCCAGATCAGCAGGCCGCTCAACACCATCATGCTCATGATCAGGCCGAAGAAGGCCCAGATCAGCTTGATCCAGATGCCGCCGAAGTCGCCGGTGTGCAGGGGGCGCATGGATTCGGTGACGAACTCCAGCTTCGAACGGTCGGACAGCAGGTGCGCCGCAGCCACTTCACCGTCATAGGGGTTGATCTGCGCGGTCTGGAACATCAACGGGTACCAGCCCCGCCCGCCGATCTGCAGGTGACTGTAGGCATTGAGCGGCAGGCTGATGAAACTTGCCTCCAGGCCAGGGATGCGCTGGGTGGCGATCTTGATCGCCTCGTCCACCGGAATCATGGGGGCCGGCACGCCGGGCGCCGACATCGGCACCTTCTCCCGGGCAATCACCGGGATGACCGGTTCGGTGGAAATCGAAATCTGGTTGTCGCCCAAAATCGCCCGGATCAGGAACCAGATGCCGGTAACGGAGATGACTGCTATGAACCAGATCGACCAGATACCGCTCAAGCGGTGGAAGTCCCCCCAGAAAATCCGCGCGCCGTGGCGAATCCGCAGGGTCGGGCGCAGGAAGCCTTTCCAGAACCGCTTGTACACCACCAGCCCGGTGACCAGCGACGCCAGCAGCGGGATGCCGAGTGCCGACACCAGGTACCAGCCCCAGCTGTAGCCATTGGTGAACGGCACCAGCCACCAGCCATGCAGGGCGCGGGTGAACTGCTGGAAGTTGAAGGAGGGGCTGATGCCCTGGATCGCCCCGGTGTACGGGTTGACGTAGACCTCCACCGAGCGTCCGTCGGGGTAGCTGAGGTCGACGCTCAAGGCAAAATGCGATTCGTCGGGCCGGCTGATCGACTGCACGTATACCTGGGGGTCATCGCGCTTGATGGCGGCGATCACCTGGTCATAGCTCAGCGGTTCGGCATCGTCCGAGGGCTTGCTCGCACGGATATCCGGGTTGGCCAGCCAGACGATCTCCTGGCTGACCACCGCCAGGGTGCCGGTGACGCAGACGATCAGTACAAAGAACCAGATAGGCAATGCCAGCCAGCTATGTACGAGAAACCAGAGTTTGGAGCGTGACTTCTTCGACATGTGAATGAGGGTCTTGATCGGAGGAGGGCAATGGAGGCCCGGAAAAGGCCAGTCGTAGCTTTTGCTGACGCGACGGGCTGTATCTAAGTTAAGACGGATGAGAATGAGAAATCCCTAAGGCGGATATGAAAGAAAATGTTTCAGGTTCACATTCGGGGCGTTTTATCGCCTTGATCGAACACGAAACATGTTCCAAGCCATCACCCAGGCGCCATTGATGGGTCGGGGCGGCTGCGTAGGATGGGCGCATACCGTTGAGCGAGCGCCGACAAAAGTGAGCCCAGAAAAATGACTGCCCGAACCCTCTACGACAAACACATCGATTCCCACACGGTGTGCCCCCTGGATGACCAGGGCCATGTGCTGCTTTATATCGACCGCCAGGTGATCAACGAATACACCAGCCCCCAGGCCTTCAGCGGCTTGCGCGAGGCCGGGCGTAACGTGTGGCGCCCAGGCACGGCGCTGGCCGTGGTCGACCATGTAAACCCCACCACGCCCAAGCGCATCGCGGCAATGCCAGACGCAGGCGGGGCGCGGCAGGTGTCCTACCTGGCGGAGAACTGCCGGGACTTCGGCATCGAGCTGCTGGACATCCTCGACAAGCGCCAGGGCATCGAACACGTAATCGCCCCGGAGCAGGGCTTTATCCTGCCAGGCATGGTGATCGCCGCCGGTGACAGCCACACCACCACTTACGGCGCCCTCGGTGCCTTCGGTTTCGGCATCGGCACCTCGGAGATCGAACACCTGCTGGCCTCTCAGACGTTGGTCTACAAGCGTCTGAAGACCCTGCGGGTCACGGTTGAGGGCGACCTGGCACCCGGCCTGACGTCCAAGGATGTGATCATGGCGCTGATCGGCAAGATCGGCGCTTCCGGTGCCACGGGCTATGCCATTGAGTTTCGTGGTTCCACCATCGATGCGCTGAGCGTCGAGGCGCGCATGACCATCTGCAACATGGCGGTGGAAGCGGGCGCACGCGGCGCGTTCATGGCGCCGGACGAAAAAGTCTTCGCCTACCTCAAGGGCAAGCCGCGTGCGCCGAAAGGCGAGCTGTGGGACCAGGCGCTGGTGGGCTGGCGCCAACTGCACTCGGATGCCGATGCGGTGTTCGACCAGGAAGTGCACCTCGATGCCAGCACCCTGGAACCCATGGTCACCTGGGGCACCAGCCCCGACCAGGCCGCGCCCATCGGCGCCCGCGTGCCCGACCCGCAGGACGTCAGCGACCCGATCCTGCGCCAGGACATGCGCCGCGCCCTCAACTACATGGGCCTGGAAGCCGGTATGCCGTTGAGCGAGATCGTTATCAGCCATGCGTTCATCGGCTCCTGCACCAACGCCCGCATCGAAGACCTGCGCGACGCCGCCAGCGTGGTGCGTGGCAAGCGCGTCGCTGAACACGTGCGGGCGATGATCGTGCCGGGCTCCACCGAAGTGCGCGACCAGGCCGAAGCCGAAGGCCTTGCAGCGATTTTTATCGACGCCGGCTTTGAATGGCGTCAGTCGGGTTGCTCGATGTGCCTGGCCATGAACGACGATGTGCTCGCCCCCGGCGACCGCTGTGCGTCCAGCACCAACCGCAACTTCGAAGGCCGCCAGGGCGCGGGTGCACGCACCCATCTGATGAGCCCGGCGATGGTCGCCGCTGCTGCCATTACCGGCCGCCTCACTGATATCCGCCACTTTGGAGCGCACCCATGAGCCTGCAACCCTTCACCCTGGTCACCGGCAAGGCCGCGCCGATGCTGGCGGCCAACATCGATACCGATGTGATCATGCCCAAACAGTTTCTCAAGGGTATCGACCGCAGCGGCCTGGACCGCGGGCTGTTCTTCGACCTGCGTTTCTTGGCGTCCGGCGAGCCCAACCCCGAGTTCGTGCTGAACCAGCCGGCCTGGCAGGGTGCGAGGTTCATGGTGGTCGGGCCGAACTTCGGCTGCGGTTCCAGCCGAGAACACGCGGTATGGGGCTTGAAGCAGATGGGCATCCGCGCGCTGATCGGCAGCAGCTTCGCGGGGATTTTCTATGACAATTGCCAGCGCAACGGGGTGTTGTTGATCACCTTGGACGAGGCGGTGTTGCAGCAGCTGGGCAAGACCGTCAGCCAGGCGGACCAGGCGCAGATCAGTGTCGACCTTGAAGCCCAGCAGATCCATTTGGCGGATGGCCAGGTGATCCCGTTCCAGATCGATACCCTGCGCAAGACGGCGTTGTTGCTGGGCCTGGATGCCATCGGCAGCACCTTGCAGCGCAGTGACGAGATCAAGGCCTTCGAACGCCGGCACCTGCAAGCCAACCCCTGGCTGAGCTAGATCGACAATCCCTTGAAATGCTCCTGCAAAAACTCCACGCAGGCCCGCAGCTTCCCGGAATACGCCAACCGTGTCGGGTACACCGCCCACACGTTGGCGCTCTGGGTATAACCGTGCAGTATCTGCACGAGCTTGCCTTGCTCCAACAGCGGCTTCACATCCCACATCGAGCGCAGCAGCACCCCGCGCCCATCCAACGCCCACTGCAACACAATCTCGCCATTGTTCGACGACAGCGGCCCGCGTACGCGCACGCTTTCCTGGGTGCCGTCGCGCTCCAGGTTCCAGATGCCGAACGCGTTATCGCGCTCCTTGAGTATCAGGCAGTCGTGCTGCTCCAGGTCACTCAACTGTTGCGGTGTGCCGCGCCGCTCCAGGTAAGCCGGGGCGGCGCACAGCACGCGCCGGTTGCTCACCAGCCGACGGCCGATGTGCTGGCCGGGGATGTCGTCGCCCACGCGGATCTCCAGGTCGAAGCCTTCGCTGACGATATCCACCACGCGGTCGAACAGGTCCAGGCGGATTTCCAGGTCCGGGTACTGTTCAGCCAGCAACGACACGGCCGGTGCCACATGGTTGCGACCGAAACCGAAGCTGCTGCACACATGCAGGTGGCCACGCGGGCTGTCATGGGCGTCGGAGAGTTCATCGGACAGTTGCTGGAAATCTTCGAGGATGCGCACCGCCCAGCGCTGCACCCGTTCACCGTCTTCGGTCAGGGCAATGCGCCGGCTGGTGCGGTGCAACAGGCGGGTGGCCAAGGTGGTTTCGAGAATCTGGATGCGTTTGCTGACATACGCCGGCGACAAGCCCAGCTCATCGGCCGCCGCAGCGAAACCGGCCTTGCGGATCACGGTCAGGAACACCCGTAGGTCTTCGGGTAGGGGCACGGTATCTTTCTTGTTAGTCATCACAAACAGGGCTGGCGGCATGAGCCGCCAGAATAGCACCGGTTGGGCAGACCTTTCGGCAGGCCCGGTTGCTTGCCGGTGGTGAACGCGATAGCAGCGAAGGCGCCGATCGGTGTCTCCCCGGCCGATAATGCCGACGATGCGCAAGAACCGGGTTACAGCGCTGCTCAGCGAAGGAAGGTCAGGACTTCGCCCAGCAGCAACTCAGGGGCTTCTTCGGCGATGTAATGGCCGGCCGGCAGGGCCTTGCCACGCACGTCGGTGGCGACTTTCTGCCATTCCTTGAGCGGCTCGAAGCAGCGCCCGACAGTGCCTTCGGCGCCCCACATCACCAGTAACGGCAGGCTCAGGTGATTGCCGGCGTCGATGTCCGCCTGGTCGTGCTCAAGGTCGATACCGGCGGCAGCCCGGTAGTCCTCGCAGATGCCCGTGGCGGCGCCCGGCAATTTCAGGCAACGCAGGTATTCGGCGAAGGCCTCATCGGTGAACGGCTTGAGCCCGGCGCTGCGACTGCCCATCACGCTGCGCAGGTACAGCTCCGGGTTGCCCTCGATCAAGGCTTCCGGCAACGGCGCCGGACGGATCAGGAAGAACCAATGCCAGTAGGCACGGGCGAAGGCTTCGTTGGTCTGCGCGTACATCGACAGGGTCGGGGCAATGTCCAGCAGCACCAGGCGTTGCACGGCCGCCGGGTGGTCCAGGGCCAGGCGGTGGGCCACGCGGGCACCACGGTCGTGGGCCAGCACCGAGAACGTGTCAAGGCCCAGCGCCTGCATCAGTTCGACGTTGTCCCGGGCCATTTCCCGTTTCGAATAATGGGTGTGATGGTCATTGGCCGGTGGCTTGCTGCTGTCTCCATAGCCGCGCAGGTCGGCGGCCACCACGGTGAAGTGTTCAGCCAGTTGCTCGGCGACTTTGTGCCAGATGACGTGGGTTTGCGGATGCCCGTGCAACAGGAGCAGACCGGGACCTGTACCACCTTTGCGGTAGCTGATGTCCACGCCGTTGACGTGGCACTGGTCTTTCTGGAATCCGGCGAACATGGAATGACTCCTCTTTGTAATTGCTTGCATCCTGGAATCACGCGGCATTCGGGGCAAGGGCAAAAACGTGGAGGGGGTGTTCATGAAGTGTGATGCAGGAGCGGGCTTGCTCGCTCCTGCAAAGGGTCAGCCTTGTTTGAACAGTGCCTTGGCACGTTCGCGGATCTGTGCTTCGGTCAGGTCTTCCTTGTGGGTGGCCAGGAACCACAGATGACCGAACGGATCCTTCACACTGGCGGAGCGGTCGCCATAGAACTGGTCCTTGGGCTCGGACACGACGCTGGCGCCAGCCGCAACGGCTTGCTTGAACTGCGCGTCGACATCGTTCACATACAGGTGCAAGCCGACACTGGTGTGTTCGGCCGGGTTGCGCAGGGCCATTTCGTCGCAGGGCGTGCCCAGCATGATGGCCGAATCGCCGATGCGCAGCTCGGCATGGCCGACTTTGCCATCGGGCATGTCCAGACGCATGACCTGGGTGGCGCCGAAGGCTTTTTTGTAGAACTCGATGGCTTCACTGGCTTTGTCGATGCCCATGTAAGGCGTGATGCTGGCGTAGCCCTCCGGAATAGGTTCAACGCTCATATCGCTCTCCTTGATTGTGGTTGTAGAGACACGGCCTCTTCACTTTAGGCCACGTTCCGTGTGGCCTGTGGGCAGTCGACGAAGTGTTGGGGCCGCAGGTCATGCAGGGGGTGTCGGTTCCAGCAACTGTGCCCCCGGCCCGCGCTCACCAAGCTGGTCATCCTGATTGCGCAATGGACACGCCTCCATCGACAAACATCCGCAGCCAATACAGCCATTGAGCTTGTCGCGCAGCAGCGTCAGCTTATTGATGCGCTCATCCAGGTCTTGCCGCCACAGCGCCGACAAACGCTCCCAATCCTGGGCGTTGGGCGTGCGCCCCTCCGGCAATGTCTGCAAGGCTTCGCCAATCGTTGCCAGCGGAATGCCCAGGCGCTGGGCGATCTTGATCACCACCACGCGCCGCAGTACATCCCGGGGGTAACGCCGTTGATTACCGGCGTTGCGATTGCTCTTGATCAGCCCCTTGGTTTCGTAGAAGTGCAGCGCCGTGACCGCCACACCACTGCGGGCGGCCAGTTGGCCGACAGTGAGTTCCTTGTTGAGCATGAAAAACTCCAGATAAGCGCTTGACCTTGACTTAACTAGAGGTTTTACCCTGCATGGCATCGAATCGCAAGATTCTGCCTACAGAGGAAGGGGAGTGTTCATGCAGGTATCAGAGAAGAATCGCAGCTTCACTCAATTGATCGAGTTTCAGATCGAACCCCGGCAACAATCTGCCCTGGTGGCCGCCCTGACCCTTCAGAGCGAACGCCTGGCCCAGGGCCATGGCGGCTTTATCAATGCGAGTGTGCTGGTCAGCGATGACGGACGGCGGGTGCTCAATTACCTGCAATGGCACTCGCGTGAAGACGGCGAGGCGGCCTTCCAGTGTTTTGAGCATGGCGAGGAAGATTTCTGGACATTGATTCGCGCCCACCAGGCCACGGCCGTGACCTTTGGTTCGTTCCAGGTGCTGCGCAGTTTCGAACGCAGCCACGACAACGCGTTGCACTGCCGCCTAAATGGATAGGTGCAGCATGCGCTCGCCTTGCACGTTTTCTCCGGGCCGGCGCTTGTTCACCGCCAGCTCGCCGATCTTGATCAGGCGCGTACGTGTGACGTTGCGGCTCAGGCCGAGCAGGTTGGCGGTGTGCACCTGGTTGTAATGGCTGAAACGGTAGGCGGCCCGTAGCAGGGCATCTTCGACCTTTTCATGCAGGGCGCCGGCCTGTTCCTCGAACAGTTTCTGGAAGGCCCGCGCCAGCAATGCTTCGGCGCTGTTGTCGCTGCCGTGCTGGCTGTCGTCCTGGCGCTCGATGCGCATGTTGGACAGGCGCAGGTCGTCGCGCTCGATCACGCCGTTCCGGCAGATCAGCAGGGTGTGGTGGATTACGTTTTCCAACTCGCGGATGTTGCCCGGCCAACTGTAGCTTTTAAGCTTGTGCTCGGCCTCGCGGCTGATGGTGATGGGGCCATATCCCAGGCGCTGGCTGTAGGCTTCGATAAAGTGCCGGGTCAGTGGCAGGATATCGCCGGGGCGCTCGCGCAGCGGGCTGAGCTCCAGGCTGACCACGTCGAGGCGGTAATAGAGGTCTTCGCGGAAATGCCCGGCGTTGATGGCTTTTTCCAACTGCACGTTGGTTGCGGCCAAGACGCGTACATCAATCGGAATGCTCTTGCGCGAACCCAGGCGTACGACTTCCCGTTCCTGCAGGACCCGCAACAGCTTGACCTGGATCGCCATCGGCAAATCGCCGATCTCATCGAGAAACAACGTGCCGCCGTCGGCCTCCTCGAACCAGCCGGCCTTGGCGCTGAGGGCGCCGGTGAAGGCGCCTTTTTCATGGCCGAACAGTTCGGCCTCCACCAGGGACTCGGAGAACGCCCCGCAGTTGACCGCCACGAATGGCCGGTTGCGCCGTGCGCTGAGGTTGTGGATGTGGCGTGCCACCAGCTCTTTACCGGTGCCGGTCTCGCCGATGATCAGCACGCTGGCTTCGCTGGGCGCCACTTGCTGGATGTGGTCGAGCAGTGCCTGGGATTTGGGGTCTTCGAAGACCTGGGCCGTGGCGCGTATCGAGGTCGCGAGGGCGGGCGAGGGCGGTAGGGTCAACAGCTGCATGGGCACCTCTCTTAGGAATAGAACGTTGGAATCGGCAGGGAGTGGTTCAGCGCCCAGTCCCCCAGTTCGTGGAGTTTGTAGTCCACCGGGTCGTGCAGGGTCTGGGTGCGCAGGTTGCGCCAGTGACGGTCCAGGCGCAGCGACGCGTGGGTGGAGCGCGCGCCGGTGACTTCGAACAGGCGGCTGCACAGCTCAAGGCCCTGCTGGGTAGCGGCGACCTTGGCGGTGGCGATGGCAATGGCCAACTGGCCGCGTTCGGTTTCGCTGAGGTTCGGGCCTTTGGCCCAGGCCTGGTCGAGCAGGTCGGCAGCGCGCTCTACCAGCAGGCGCACGCCTTCCAGTGCGACCCAGAATTCGCCGTAGTGATGCAGTACGTAAGGGTCCCTGCGCACATCTTCGGCCGAGGATTTATGCCAGGCGCGGGTTTCGGTGAGGGTGTAATTGCGCGCTTCCTCGAAGGCGCCTTCGGCAATGCCGAGAAACATGTGGGTGAACGTCAGTTGGGCGATCAGCGGGCGCAGGCAGGCGAAGGGTGTGCTCAGCGGTCCCGGATCGAGCAGCAGCTCGGATTCTTCGACGCGCACCCGTTCGAAGCTGGCGCTGCCGCTGTCGGTCTGGCGCTGGCCGATATTGTTCCAATCATTGTGCAAGGTGATGCCGCTGCGCCCGCTGGGGATCGCCGCGATCAGCAGTTTGCCACCGGCGGATTCGTCCACCGCCGAAGCGATCAGCATTTCCGAGTCGCTGGCGCCGGAGCAGAAGCTCTTTTTGCCGGAGAACTCGCGCCAGCCGCCGAAATCCTTGACCACGGTGCGCGTGTCCAGCGGGTTGAGGGCGTTGCCCCAGAACCAGTTTTTGCGCGCGGTCTGTTCGAACCAGGGTTGCCATTGGTCCGGGCGCGAAAACAGGCGCACGGTGGCGAGCATCAGGTGGTGAAAACCGAAGACATGGGCGATGGAGCTGTCGACCTTGGCGAATTCACGCACGATACCCAGGGTGTCGCTCCAGCGTGCGCCGAGGCCACCGTACTGGGTGGGAATGCTCAGGGCCAGCAGGCCGCTCTGGCGCAGGGCGTCGCGTTCAGCCTTGGGGGTGCCGCCGCGTTCGTCACGTTCGACGGCGGTCAGGGCGAATTCGGCGGCCAGCAGTCTGGCGGTCTGCAAGGGGGACGGCAGGACGCTGTGGGGTTTGGCGGTCACACGGTGTTCCTCATTGATCTCAAGCTTTGGTCGGCAACACATCGTTGGCAATCATTTCGCCAAAGGGGCCCGTGAGGTTGGTGATGCCGTGGCCGGCAAGGCTGGCATAGGGTTCCGGTAGCAACGGGAACACCAGCTCGGCGAAGCGATAGGCTTCTTCCAAATGCGGGTAGCCGGAGAAAATGAAGCTCTCGATCCCCAGGTCCGCGTATTCCTTGATGCGTTCGGCCACTTGTTGCGGGTTGCCCACCAGCGCGGTGCCGGCCCCGCCTCGCACCAGGCCGACGCCGGCCCACAGGTTGGGGGCGATTTCCAGGTTGTCACGGCGCCCGTCGTGCAGGGCGGCCATGCGGCGTTGGCCTTCGGAATCAAAGCGCGAAAAGGATTTTTGCGCGGCGGCGATGGTTTCGTCGCTGATGTGCTCGATCAACTTGTCGGCGGCTTTCCAGGCGTCCTCTTCGGTCTCGCGCACGATCACATGCAGGCGGATGCCGAACTTCACGGTGCGCCCGTGGCGTGCGGCGCGCTCACGCACATCCGCGAGTTTTTCCGCAACGGCGGCGGGTGGTTCGCCCCAGGTCAGGTACACGTCCACCTGCTCGGCGGCGAGGTCGTGGGCGGCGTCGGAGGACCCACCGAAGTACAGCGGCGGGTAAGGCTTCTGCACCGGCGGGTAAAGGGCCTTGGCGTTCTGCACGCGCAGGTGCTTGCCTTCGAAATCCACCGATTCGCCCTGCAACACACGGCGCCAGATACGTAGGAATTCGTCGGAGACTTCGTAGCGTTCGGCGTGGTCGAGGAAACTGCCGTCGCCACGGTTTTCGTCGGGGTCGCCGCCGGTCACCACGTTGATCAGCAGGCGGCCATTGGACAGGCGATCGAGGGTCGCCGCCATGCGCGCCGAGACAGTCGGCGAAATGATGCCCGGACGAATCGCCACCAGGTAACGCAGGCGTTCGGTCAGCGGCACCAAGGCCGAGGCGATGACCCAGGAGTCTTCGCACGAGCGCCCGGTAGGAATCAGCACGCCGTGGTAGCCCAGGCTGTCAGCCGCCTGGGCGACTTGTTTCAGATAATTGAGGGTGACCGGCCGTGCACCTTGGGTGGTGCCCAGGTAATGACCGTCGCCGTGCGTTGGCAGAAACCAGAAAACATCCATGACCAATCCTTAAGCGATTTTCAGCAGCGAGGGGGAGTGCGCGGCGAACAAAGGCGCTGCGCGTTCTGCCGCCAGTTGAATACGGGCTTTCAGTAATTCGCTGGTTATTTGGTAGTCGGTGAAGTCGGCCTCGGTGGCGTACACACCGATCGGCAGGGTCAGTGCCTGGAAGAAGCTGAACAGCGGACGCAGCTGGTGGTCGAGGACCAGCGCGTGGCGTTCGCTGCCGCCGGTTGCCGCCAGGAGCACGGGGGTGTTGATCAGCGCATTGAGGCCGACCAGGTCGAACAGGTGCTTGAGCAGGCCCGGGTAGGAACCGCGATAGACCGGCGCGGCGACGATCAGCAAGTCGGCCTGTTCGATGGCCAACAGTTGCGCTTCGACTTCTGCGGGCAGTTCATTACGGGACAGCGCACCGCCCAGCGGCCGGGCGATATCGCCCAGCTCGATCAGGGTGGCCTGGATCGGCAGCAAGGTATCCAGCTCAGCCAGCACCGCCTGGGTCAACACCAGGGTACGGGACGGGCGCCAGGTTCCGCCGGAGAGGGCAACAACATTCAGGGGACGGGTCATGAACAGTTCCTTTTTCAACAGTGGTTCATAGCAGGTGGAGTGCAACCGCTTGAGCAAGAGCTGTACCAACGGGTGCAAGCCTTGATCGACGCGGGTTGCAGGCTCACTGCTGAAAAATGCCGGTGTTGGCTGCCTGGTGATTTGTTGATTGGCTGTTGCCAGGGCAACAGTTGCGTGGGCAACAGTGCCAGGGCGGTGTAGTCCCGTTATAGAGGGTTGTATTTATTCCGTAAATGAACGTATTTCCATATTTATAGATCATAAAGAAATATAAAGGCGCTGCTATCGGAGGTGCCTTCGCGGTTGATAGCAACTATCAAGGCAGGTGATTTTTCACCATTAAGGGGCGGGAGTAGCCTGTGTTCATTGACTCTAAACCTCCTTTGCAGGGCCACCACCATGAACCGATTCCTCGCTGTTTCCTTATTGATTGTCAGCTCAGTCCTTGCCGGATGTGCGACTCATCCTTCGCCTGAATTGCGTCCTTACACCGCAGAAGAAACCAAGCAGTTGGCCCTCGAAGCATTGAGTCGTCGTGGTTTGTCGTTTGACGAATATCAACAGCAGCGCGCCGCGCTGACCGGCCAGCCACAGAAACCCTTCGGCTTTGATAGCAAGGGCGAAATGAATGCCGAACGCAGCGTGACCCTGCATGGTCGTCCCAGTTGAACCCGCGCCCAGCGACAAAAAGCCCGAGGTTATCCACAAGGATCCTCGGGCTTTTTGTTTGCCATGGAGCGACTTCAGCCTGTTAAGCTGAATTTCAGGAGCGTTCCTACGCACATTTACATAAAGTGGTCCTTCTTTAATGGCGTGTGATCGGTTAAACCTGACGACCTCTGTCCCGGTCCGTGCCCCTGAGACGCTGCTCTCGGGAACCTGCTCTGCGAGTTTCTAACGTCATGAATAAACGTCCGTTGTATTTCGACTATGCCGCCACCACCCCGGTGGACGAGCGGGTCATCCAGGTGATGGTCGAGTGTCTGGGCTTCAACGCCAATTTCGGTAACCCCGCGTCCAGTTCCCACGCGTTCGGCCAGGCGGCCCGGCAGACGGTCGAACAGGCGCGTCGTCAGGTGGCCGGGCTGGTCGGTGCCAACCCGGACCAAATCGTCTGGACCTCCGGCGCCACCGAATCCAACAACCTTGCGATCAAAGGCGTGGCCCAGGCGCGGGGCGTGGCGGGTGGGCATATCATTACCAGCCAGATCGAACACAAGGCCACCCTGGATACCGCGCGACAATTGCAGGAAGCCGGCGTGGCCGTGACCTACCTGGTGCCGGACGCCGATGGCTTGATCAGCGCCGATGCCGTCAGCGAAGCCTTGCGCGAGGACACCTTCCTGGTGTCGTTGATGCTGGTGAACAACGAGCTCGGCACCCTCAACGATATCCCTGCCATCGGTGCCCGCGTGCGTGAACACGGCGCGTTGTTGCATGTGGATGCGGCGCAAGGGGCGGGTAAGGTGGCGATCGATCTGGCGCTGTGGCCGGTGGATCTGATGTCGTTTTCCGCGCACAAACTCTATGGCCCCAAAGGTATCGGCGCTTTGTACGTCGGTCCGCGGGCGCAGCAGAAGGTCCTGGCACAGATTCACGGTGGCGGCCACGAGGGCGGCTTGCGTTCCGGCACCCTGGCGACCCATCAGATTGCTGGCATGGGCACCGCGTTCGCCTTGGCGGCGGCGTCTTTCTCTGAAGAAAAGGCGGTGATTGTGGCTCTGCGCCAGCGCCTGCTCGACCAGTTGGAGTCGGTGGCCGGTGTGCGCCTCAATGGCAGCGCTACACAGCGTATTCCCCATACCCTGAGCCTCACGTTCAGTGAAGGCGAATTCAACGCCGCGGCGTTGAGCGCGGGGATCGCGTTTTCTGCGACCTCGGCCTGCAATTCGGCCAGCAATGCACCGTCCCATGTGCTGCTCGCCCTGGGCCATGATGCACGCAGCGCCAGCCGCACCATTCGCTTGAGCCTCGGCCGGTTTACCACCGAACAGGATATCGACCAGGCGGTGCAACTGATCAAGGCGGCCCTCGCCAGCGCACCGGCGTTCTGGGCGGTCTGATTCATTTATCGCGACACATAACAATTATTCGTGGTTAGCAGGAGACACAATGAGTACGCAGCCCTTGACCCATGGAACGGTTCCCCAGCGCCTGGCGCATACCCGTGAACTGATGAGCCGCGAGGGTATTCATGCCCTGCTGGTGCCGTCGGCCGACCCGCACTTGTCCGAGTACTTGCCGGGCTACTGGCAGGGGCGGCAATGGCTGTCGGGGTTTCATGGCTCGGTGGGAACGCTGATTGTCACTGCGGATTTCGCCGGTGTGTGGGCCGATAGCCGTTACTGGGAACAGGCGACCAAGGAACTCAAGGGCAGCGGCATCGAATTGGTGAAGCTGCAGCCGGGCCAACCCGGGCCGCTGGAGTGGCTGGCCGAGCAAACGCCGGAGGGTGGTGTGGTGGCGGTGGATGGTGCGGTCATGGCTGTGGCGTCGGCGCGTACCCTGGGCGGTAAGCTGGCGGAGCGCGGCGCGCGCTTGCGTACCGATATCGACCTGCTTGATGAAGTCTGGCGTAACCGTCCGGCATTGCCGAAGCAGCCGATCTATCAACATCTGCCACCGCAGGCTACTGTCAGCCGTATTGAAAAACTCGCTTCGCTGCGTGCTGCCTTGAAAGAGAAGGGCGCCGACTGGCATTTCATCGCGACCCTGGATGACATTGCCTGGCTGTTCAACCTGCGTGGTGGTGACGTTTCGTTCAACCCGGTGTTTGTGTCCTTTGCGTTGATCAATCAACACCAGGCCACGCTGTTTGTGGCACTGAGCAAAGTCGACGCCGAGTTGCGGGCTGTGCTGGAGCAGGATGGCGTGATGCTGCGCGACTACAGCGAAGTGGCGGATGCATTGCGCGCGGTGCCGGCGGGCGCCAGTCTGCAGGTCGACCCGGCGCGCGTTACCGCGGGTTTGCTGGAGAATCTCGATGCTGGCGTCAAGCTGGTCGAAGGCCTCAACCCGACCACATTGGCCAAGTCCCGCAAGAGCCTGGCCGACGCAGAACATATCCGCCAAGCCATGGAGCAGGATGGCGCAGCGCTGTGCGAGTTTTTCGCCTGGCTGGACAGTGCGCTGGGCCGTGAACGCATCACCGAGTTGACCATCGACGAACACCTGACCGCTGCACGCAGCCGCCGCCCTGGTTATGTGTCGTTGAGTTTCAACACCATTGCGGCCTACAACGCCAACGGCGCGATGCCGCATTACCACGCCACTGAAGAAGAGCACGCGCTGATCGAAGGCGATGGCCTGCTGCTGATCGATTCGGGTGGCCAGTATCTGGGCGGCACCACGGACATCACGCGGATGGTGCCGATCGGCACGCCGAGTGACGAGCAGAAGCGGGACTGCACCCGGGTGCTCAAGGGCGTGATTGCCTTGTCCCGTGCCCACTTTCCGAAAGGGATCCTGTCGCCGCTGCTGGATGCAATTGCCCGCGCGCCGATCTGGGCGGACGGCGTGGACTACGGCCACGGTACTGGCCACGGTGTAGGCTATTTCCTCAACGTGCATGAGGGCCCACAAGTGATTGCCTACCAGGCGGCTACGGCGCCGCAAACGGCGATGCAAGCGGGGATGATCACCTCTATTGAACCGGGTACTTACCGTCCGGGCCGTTGGGGCGTGCGTATCGAGAACCTGGTGTTGAACCGCGAAGCGGGCAAGACCGAGTTCGGTGAGTTTCTCAAGTTCGAAACCCTGACCTTGTGCCCGATCGACACGCGCTGCCTGGTGCCATCGTTGCTCACGGCAGACGAGCGTGAGTGGTTCAACGCTTACCACACTGAGGTGCGCACGCGTTTGAGCCCATTGCTCAGCGGTGCCGCGCTGGAGTGGTTGCAGGTACGCACTGCGGCTATCTGATTACCTGCTAGGCAGTAACGTGCCAGGGCGTTTTGGCCATCAAGCTCTAACTCAACGCTTCGCGCACAAATTCCAGACGGTCCTGACCGAAGAACAGCTGGTTGCCTACAAACATACTGGGGGCACCGAACACGCCGCGTTGAACGGCCTGTTCGGTGTTGTCCTTCAGGGCAGCCTTTACGGTTTCGTCATTGGCCAAATTCAGGATTTCATTGGCGGCAAATCCGTATTCAGTGAGTACGGCAGCCACGACGGCGGGGTCTCCCAGGTGACGGCCTTCGACCCAAAGGGCATGGAACAGGCAATCAACGAAGTCCAGGAAACGGTCAGGCTGGTGCAATTGGATGCCGGTGACCGCTCGCATCAATACCAGCGTATTGATGGGGAAGTGCGGGTTGAACCGGAGCGGTACGTTGTAGCGCCGGGCGTAACGCGCCAGGTCATCGAGCATGTAGCGACCCTTTGCAGGAACGGTGATTGGAGAGGCGTTACCGGTGGCCTTGAACACGCCGCCCAATAACATGGGTTTATACACAAGCTGTGTATCGGTTGCCGTGCACAATGCCGGTAGCTGGGTGTAGGCCAGGTAGGTGGCGGGGCTGCCCAGGTCAAAGAAGAATTCCAGGGTTTTACGCATGGTCGATGCTCGCTGCTTATTGTTATGGGGGGCGTGCTTACCAGGGTTCATTCCAGGGGCGCAGGTCCAGTTCAAAGGTCCAGGCATCGCGTGGCTGGCTGTGGAGGTGCCAATAGTTATCGGCGATATGCTCGGGGCTGAGGATGCCGTCCTGGTCTTTGAGTGCGTATTTCTTCGGGAAATTGTCGCGAATGAAGTCGGTGTCAATGGCGCCATCGATCACGACATGGGCGACATGGATGTTCCTGGGACCCAGTTCCCGCGCCATGCTTTGCGCGAGGGCCCGAATCCCGTGCTTGGCCCCGGCGAAGGCGGCAAAACCTGCGCCGCCGCGCAATCCGGCGGTGGCGCCGGTAAACAGGATGGTGCCTCGATTGCGCGTGACCATGCGCTTGGCCACTTCGCGTGCGTTCAGAAAGCCGGAGAAGCAGGCCATCTCCCAGATCTTGAAATACTTGCGCGCGGTTTCTTCCAGGATGCTGCACGGCACATTGGCGCCGATATTGAACACAAAGGCTTCAATCGGACCCAGCTCAGTTTCGATCTGTTCGATCAGCGCGATGACGTCTTCTTCTTTACGCGCATCACAGGTAAACCCGTGGGCTTCGCCGCCCACTGCGTTAATACTGTCCACCAGCGGCTGCAACTTATCGGCGCTGCGGCGGCTGACGCAGGCCACATAGCCTTCGCGGGCGAAGCGTCTGGCAATGGCGCCGCCGGTTGCATCACCGGCGCCCACTACCAATACGATTTTTTTGTTGTGTGTCATGGGAACTCCGTTGGCTCGATGGTCGAGCAGGAGTTTAGACGCTGTGTCGCGAAGGGCCGGATTTGTATCCGGGTTTGATAGGAGCAGTCAGAGATGACTGCTCATTCGATTACTTACAGATGACGATCATACTGCGGCTGGTGTAGCCAGCAGGGTTGAGGCCGAATGGGTAGTCCCCAGGTTCCTCAGAATTGTCACCGGACTTTGCGATTACTCGGTAGCCCTTGGCGCCACAGGAGTTGGTCGCACTGGTGTAGCACTGCTCCCAGGAAGAGGACAGGCCGGAACAGTTGATATGCAACCCTTTTTTGCCACGTTTCACTTCTGTCTTGGTGGTCGCGGCACAACCAGCAACGGCCATGACCATTAACAGTATTAAAATTCGCTTCATTCCTATCCTTAATAGCCGCCTTGCAACGCCAGAGGCCGGCTCTACTCGCTTTCGGGTGTAGCGTTCGCGCTGTCCTTGTCGAAATTCTCCATGAATGACATTCGTTTACGGCTTAAACATGGCCTAAATGTGCGGTAAATACCAGAGCTACATTCAAACAGACTTCAATCCGAGGCAACCAGTGGCTTTGGTTCGCTGCGCATCGTTACCGTGGCGCCTACGGAGGCCAAAATGATGCAAGTGATTGCCAGCCACTGGGCGAAGGACAAGTGCTCGTGCAGGAATAACAGGCCGGAGAGTGCGCCAAAAGCCGGCTCAATGCTCATAAGAGTGCCGAAGGTGCGGGCAGGGAGGCGCGTCAGTGCAACCATTTCCAAGGTGTAGGGCAGGGCGGTGGACAGAATGGCGACGCCGATGGCGATCGGGATCAGTGCGGGAGTCAGCAATGCGCTGCCTGCGTGGACGATGCCGATAGGTGCAACAAACAATGCGGCGATCATCACCCCAAGGGCGGCGGTCTGGACGCCGTTGTCATTCCCTGCTTTCTGACCATACAGAATGTAGAGTGCCCAGCAGACGCCTGCTCCCAGCGCGTAGGCTGCCCCCAGCAAGTCGATGCCGCTGCTGGCCTCGCCCATCGGGATCAACAAGAGAAGGCCGATGATGGCGAGGGCAATCCACAGGAAGTCGACTGCGCGCCGAGAGGCGTAAATGGCCACCGCGAGGGGACCGGTGAATTCCAGGGCGACCGCAATCCCCAGGGGCACGCTGCGCAATGACATATAGAAGAGAAAGTTCATGCCACCCAACGCCATCCCGTAGACGATGACGGTGCGTAAGGACTTGGAGGTCAGCTTGGCGCGCCACGGGCGCAACAAAAGCAGCATGATCACGCTGGCGAAAATCAGGCGCAGTGCCGTTGTGCCTTGTGCGCCAACGACAGGGAACATGCTCTTGGCCAGCGAGGCGCCGGACTGGATAGAGGCCATGGCAATCAACAGCAGGCCGACAGGGAACAGTGTCGAGGCCAGGCTGCGAGGGGAGGTGGTCATTGGGGAATTCGTCCGAAGTCATATAAAAGAAGCAAGAGCGCTATGATGCTCAACTGTTTGGTGGTGAGCAATATATTGCTCAATTATCCTTTTTGATGCGTTATACAGGACGGACTTTGAGTGTTTCAGACTCTTTGATAGAAAAACCAAATTAAGGGTTGACGGCAGATTCTGGAAGTCTATAATTCGCCC
>NZ_CP089519.1:2185000-5735000 GCF_024584605.1 Pseudomonas extremorientalis
ATACCGCCCAAGAGTTCATATCGACGGCGGTGTTTGGCACCTCGATGTCGGCTCATCACATCCTGGGGCTGAAGCCGGTCCCAAGGGTATGGCTGTTCGCCATTTAAAGTGGTACGCGAGCTGGGTTTAGAACGTCGTGAGACAGTTCGGTCCCTATCTGCCGTGGACGTTTGAGATTTGAGAGGGGCTGCTCCTAGTACGAGAGGACCGGAGTGGACGAACCTCTGGTGTTCCGGTTGTCACGCCAGTGGCATTGCCGGGTAGCTATGTTCGGAATAGATAACCGCTGAAAGCATCTAAGCGGGAAACTAGCCTCAAGATGAGATCTCACTGGAACCTTGAGTTCCCTGAAGGGCCGTCGAAGACTACGACGTTGATAGGTTGGGTGTGTAAGCGCTGTGAGGCGTTGAGCTAACCAATACTAATTGCCCGTGAGGCTTGACCATATAACACCCAAGCAATTTGACTACTCTAACGAGCATCAGATTGCGGTGTGTGAAGACGAAATGAACCGAAAGTTCGACGCTCACAAAGCACCGAAAGCTGTCACATACCCAATTTGCTGAAGCGAGGCGCAGGCCACGACTCAGTACCCGAATTTCTTGACGACCATAGAGCATTGGAACCACCTGATCCCATCCCGAACTCAGTAGTGAAACGATGCATCGCCGATGGTAGTGTGGGGTTTCCCCATGTGAGAGTAGGTCATCGTCAAGATTAAATTCCAGAACCCCTGATTGCTAACGCAGTCAGGGGTTTTGTTTTGGGCCGTGGAAAACTCAAGCGCTGCTCATCCTCGATAAATACCTTACCGTTGGGGAAATCGATGCAAAGTGTTTCTGCATTTTTGGTATGGTGCAGCACATTTTCACAGGGATTGATCTTTCAACCGCAGGACGCGGCGTCGACCTTCTTCAACGAGATGCTGTAGAAATGCCTGAACCGATACCCATCAAAGATCACGAAAAAGAAAACCGTCTGGTCAACAAGCGCCTGCTCGCCTGTGCGCTGCTGGTGATTGGCATTTCCTGCGCCCTGGTGGGGCGCATGTACTTCCTGCAGGTCGTGCAGTTCGACTATCACTCCACGATTTCCGAAAACAACCGCGTCCACGTATTACCCATCACGCCGACGCGTGGGCTGATCTACGACCGCAATGGCGTCGTGTTGGCCGACAACCGCCCTAGCTATAACCTGACCATCACCCGAGAGCGCACCACCGACCTCAAGGGCGAGCTGGACGCCATCGTCAGTTTGCTGCACTTGCCCGCCGAGGATCGCGCGATGTTCGACAAGGCGCTGAAGCAGGCACGCCACCCCTTTGTCCCTGTGACATTGTTTTACGAGCTGACCGAAGAGCAGATCGCGTTGCTGGCGGTGAACGAGTTCCGTCTGCCAGGGGTTGATGTAGAACCTCAGTTCGTTCGCCACTATCCCCTGGGCGCCCACTTTGCGCATTCCATCGGTTACGTGGGACGGATCAACGAGAAAGAGTCCAAAGCCCTCGATTCGGTTGAGTACCGCGGCACTCAATCCATCGGCAAGACCGGCATCGAACGCTTCTACGAGTCCGAGCTGCATGGTCACGTAGGTTATGAAGAGGTCGAGACCAACGCCCAGGGCCGTGTGCTGCGTGTGCTCAAGCACACCGATCCGATCCCCGGCAAAAACATAGTACTGAGCCTCGACGTCCATCTTCAGGAGGCGGCAGAAGAAGCCTTGGGCGATCGCCGTGGCTCGGTGGTTGCCCTCGACCCACAAACAGGCGAAGTGCTGGCCATGGTCAGCAAACCGAGTTTCGACCCTAACTTGTTCGTCACCGGCATCAGCTTCAAGGAATATGCCGCGCTGCATGACTCCATCGACCGGCCACTGTTCAACCGCGTCCTGCGCGGGCTCTATGCGCCGGGCTCGACCATCAAGCCGGAAGTCGCCATCGCCGGTCTCGACAGCGGTGTCGTTACTGCACAGACCCGTGTGTTCGATCCCGGTTACTACCAACTGCCGGATTTCGACCACAAATACCGCAACTGGAACCACAGCGGTGACGGCTGGGTCGACATGGATGCCGCTATCATGCGCTCCAACGATACCTACTTTTACGACCTGGCCCACAAGCTGGGCATCGATCGCCTGCACGACTACCTGGCTGAATTCGGCCTGGGCCAGAAAGTGTCGCTGGACATGTTTGAAGAGTCGGCTGGCTTGATGCCCTCCCAGGCCTGGAAGCGCGCCACTCGCCGCCAACCCTGGTTCCCGGGCGAGACCGTGATCCTCGGTATCGGCCAGGGCTACATGCAGGTCACACCGCTGCAACTGGCCCAAGCCACCGCGCTGATCGCCAACAAAGGCGTGTGGAACCGACCCCGCTTGGCCAAGACCATTAACGGCGTGCCACCGGTGGATGAAAACCCTATGCCCAATGTGGTCCTCAAGGATCCACGTGATTGGGAGCAGGTCAACCATGGCATGCAATTGGTGATGCACGACCCACGCGGTATCGCCCGTGCTGCCGCACAAGGCGCGCAATACCGCATCGCTGGCAAGAGTGGTACCGCACAGGTGGTCGCGATCAAGCAGGGCGAGCGTTACAACCGTGAGAAAACCCTGGAGCGCCACCGCGACAACGCGTTGTTCGTCGGCTTCGCCCCAGCCGAACACCCGAAAATTGTGATTTCGGTGATGATCGAAAACGGTGAAGCCGGCGGTCGCGTTGCTGGGCCGGTCGTACGCCAGATCATGGACGCCTGGTTGCTCGACCAGGAAGGTCACTTGAAACCGCAATACGCAACGCCGGCCAAAGCACCTGGAGACCCAAAGGTTTAAATCAGGCTTTCCACTCGTCCCATTGCTCTACGCCTTCATGGGCGAGCCAGGGCACATCATGGGCCATCCAGATGTGCGCGGTGGGTTTGACGCCCGGATCATCGTCCAGCGTCGCCACCCGCACAATCACGTGAGGTTGATGCCCTCGTTCGGCCATCAGGTGCGAGCCGCAACGCGAGCAGAAATGCCTGAGCTTGCCCGGCGACGACTCGAAAGACGCCAGCAACTCCACGCCCTGGGTCCAACGAAAGTGTTCGCGCATCACGCCGGCTGTCGCGACAAATGCCGCCGCATGCACCTTGCGGCAGCTGTCGCAATGGCAGTGGCTGATCGGCATGTCCAGACGCCTCACCTGATACCGCACGCCCTTGCAGAAGCAACTTCCATTCAATGGGTCAGTCATAACGTAATTGCCGGATCAATAAAGGGGTCATCATCATTGCTTACAATCCCAGGTTGCGCATTGTTCGATGTCACCTACTGTCAATGGAGGAGGTGACTTATGCACGTATTGGATCGAATCGAACGGAAAGTCCTGCTCAACGCTTCACGCAAACAGGTGTGGGAAGCCCTCACCGATGCCGAGCAGTTCGGCCAATGGTTTGGTATCGCCCTCGAAGGCAAAGCCTTTGTTGCCGGGCAAACCATCGAGGCACCTATCACCTATCCGGGTTATGAACATGTGATCTTGAAGGCCAAGATCGAACGCATCCTGCCGCAAACGCTGTTCTCCTTCTGGTGGCACCCTTTCGCGGTCGAGGCGAGTGTCGATTATGACCAGGAAACCCCCACGCTGGTGGAGTTCACCCTTGAAGACCGTGCTCCAGGCATTCTATTGCGGGTGGTCGAGTCCGGCTTTGACACGGTGCCAGAAGCCCGTCGGCAAAAGGCCTTCAAGATGAACTCCCGGGGCTGGGATGAACAAATGGGCAACATCGAAAACTACCTGAACCAAGCCCGCCAGGCATGACTGCAACAACGGGCTCACTTCGTTGTAGTGCTTTTTAGAAGTCTACAGTCGCCGACAACTTGGCAACACGCGGGTCGCCCTGGCTCAGGAAACCGCCCTGGGCCGATTCCCAGTACTTCGTGTTGGCGACGTTCTCCACGGTGGCGCCGAGGGTGACATCACGCTTGGCAACCTTGAAGTTGTAACGCGCGCCTACATCGAAGCGGTTCCACGTCGGCAAGCTCAAATTGTTGGCGGCGTCGGCGTACTGCCCGCCCGTGCGCAGCCAGCGGCCATTGAGGGTTACGCCTTGCAGGCCAGGCACATCCCACTCCACATCGGCGTTGAGCTGGAACGAAGGCACGCCGATTGCTCGGTTACCGTCGTTGGCGCCGTTTTGCGTGTCCTTGAGTTCGGTCTTCATCACCGTCACACCGCCCAGCAAACGCAGGCCGCTGAGGGGCTCGCCGAAGACGTTCAGTTCCACGCCTTTGTTGATCTGCTGGCCTTCACGCACATAGCGCGCTGTAGTCGCATCGATGACCTGAACGTAGCCGGCCCCAGGCTGTTCGATACGGTATACACCCAGCGTGGCGCCATAGGTGCCCATGTCCACCTTCACACCCGCTTCGATTTGTCTGGAGCGAGCGGGCGCAAACGCCTGGCCGCCACCGATGATCGTCCGGTTGCCCGAGTTGACCGGCGACGTCGGGCCTTGCGCAAGGCCTTCGATGCGGTTGGCGTAGAAGGACACGTGTTGCCACGGTTTGAACACCAGGCCGTAGACTGGCGTGGTAATTGACTCGTCATAGTTGGAAGTGCGCGTACCGCTCATGTAGTTGTAAGCCTGTACCACCATCTGCTGGCGGCGCGCCCCCAGCGTGACCAACAGGCGGTCATCGAAGAAGCCCAGGGTGTCGGACACCGCTGCGCTGCGCACGAATGTTTTGCCTGTAATGGTCGGGTCGCTGAAATCAGTGCCTGGCGTATTGCGCGGGTTGTTCAGGGTGGGCGGAGCGCCGGTCACAGGGTCGTAGATATTGGTTCGGGTAGCCGTTGACGAGGCGTTGAACACATAGGCATTGCGTGCTTGAGTCCAGATACCGGCCAGGCCAAAGTTGAGTCGATGGCTCACAGGGCCGCTCTGGAAACTGCCGTTCAACCCGCCCATTAAGCTGCGGTTATCTTCTTCGTGGGCGATGGTCGAGCGGCTTGCCAGGGCATTGCCGCTGTTGTCAGTCAGCGTGACCGACGAGTAGCGCCCCATTTCCCGGGTGTGCTTGGCACCGCCTGCTGCATAGGCCGTCCAGTTGTCGTTCAGGTCATACTCGGCGCGCAGCATCCCCAGGGTGTCTTCGAGGCTGGTGCTGCTCCAGCTCGGCGCGTAGTTGGTGTCTGCCGAAGGCGCATCTGGCACATGGGTGGCCGTGCCAAGGAATACCGAATTACGCCCACCGTTGATGCGCTGCTTCTGATACGCGAAATCACTGGACAGACGCAACGCATCACCGCGGTAGTCCAGGCCCACGGTGAACAGCTTCGAGCGCTGATTTTCATCATCGATGCCGGTATCGCCTTCGCGCTGGGACAGGTTCACGCGTGCACCAAACTGGTTGTCCTCGCCGAAGCGCTGGCCAATATCCAGATGCTCGCCCACCCGGCCATCGCTGCTGATATCGGTACTGAAGCGACGCAGTGGCAGGTCATCGGCGCGCTTGGGTTGCAGGTTCACACCGCCGCCGATTCCGGAGCCGGTCGGTGTCACACCATTGATGAAAGCATTCGGCCCCTTGAACACTTCCACACGCTCCAGGGCGTCGGTGGACATAATCTGACGCGGCAGGATGCCGTACAGGCCGTTGAAGGACATGTCGTCACCGGCGAGCGGCAGGCCTCGGATCATGAACGTCTGTGCCTGGTTGGCATAGCCAGACGCCTGGCGCACCGATGAATCATTGAGCAGTACATCGCCGATCGTTTCGGCCTGCCGGTCGCGGATCAATTTCTCGGTATAGGAGGCCATGCTGAACGGCACGTCCATGATGTCCTGGTTACCCAGCACCCCCAACTGAGCGCCACGTGCGACCTGGCCGCCAGCGTATACCGGGGGCAGGGCGCCTGGCGCAGGGCCGTCGGCGCTGACAGTGGTGGCGCCCAGTTCCAGCGTGCCGGTTTCCTGGCTGGCGTGAGCCGAGAGGCTCAGGGAACAGCACAGGGCGAGCAGGGTGGGGCGATACGGCACAGCGAATGGAATACGGGCGGGCATGGTCGATCCTGACGGTGAACCGTCAATGGTGAGGGAAAGGGCAACAATGGTTGCGCTTCCTCACTGCGCGGATACAACTCCAGTGCAAATGATAGTAATTATTATTAACGTCGTGCAACAATTTTGTGAGATTAAGGTCCGCGCGCTCGGATGCCGAGTAGAATCACGCCCTGAAAGCGATTCCTGAGGTGCGGTACGGTGGATTTACAGCAGGGTTTTGTCCTGACCCGGCATTGGCGCGATACCCCGGCGGGCACGGAGGTCAGTTTCTGGCTGGCCACCGACAAGGGTCCGAGGTTTATCCGCCTACCCGTGCAGACCTCGGTGATGTTCATCCCCGAAGCCCATCGCAAGCCGTTGGATTGGCTGCTCAAGGGCGAGCGCGATATCGAACTGCGCCCGTTGCAGTTGTGCGATTTCCATCACCGCCCGGTCCTGGGTCTGTACACCCGCCAGCACCGTCAGGCGATGGACGTGGAAAAACGCCTGCGCGCTGCGGGCGTCGACGTCTATGAGGGCGATGTGCGCCCACCCGAGCGCTACATGATGGAGCGCTTCATTACCGCGCCCGTGTGGTTCGGCGGCACCCCCGACGCTACCGGCGCACTCTGCGATGCGCAGATGAAACCCGCGCCCGACTACCGCCCGCCGCTGAAACTGGTGTCCCTCGACATCGAGACCACCGCCCAGGGCGATCTGTATTCCATCGCTCTCGAAGGCTGCGGCGAACGCCAGGTGTACATGCTCGGCCCGCCGAACAAAACTGACACGGTAGATTTCAAGCTCGACTACTGCGACACCCGCGCTCAACTGCTCGAGCGCCTCAATCAATGGCTCGCCGAGCACGACCCCGACGCGATCATCGGCTGGAATCTGGTGCAATTCGACCTGCGCGTGCTCCACGAACACGCCCAGCGCCTCAACGTGCCGCTGATGCTCGGGCGGGGCGACGAGCCGATGGCCTGGCGCGAACACGGCAGCCGCAACCATTACTTCGCGGCGGCAGCGGGGCGGTTGATCATCGACGGCATCGAGGCCTTGCGCTCAGCGACATGGAGTTTCGAATCCTTCAGCCTGGAAAACGTCGCGCAAACCCTGCTCGGCGAAGGCAAGGATATCTCCACGCCGTACCAGCGCATGGACGAAATCAACCGCATGTTCGCCGAGGACAAGCCCGCCCTGGCTCGCTACAACCTCAAGGACTGCGAGCTGGTCACGCGGATTTTCGCCAAGACCGAACTGCTCAAGTTCCTGCTGGAACGCGCCAGCGTCACCGGGTTGCCGGCCGACCGCAACGGCGGCTCCGTCGCCGCGTTCACCCATTTGTACATGCCGTTGATGCATCGCCAGGGCTTCGTCGCGCCTAACCTGGGCGACAAACCACCCCAGGCCAGTCCGGGCGGCTTCGTCATGGACTCACGGCCCGGCCTCTACGAATCGGTGTTGGTGCTCGATTACAAAAGCCTCTACCCGTCGATCATCCGCAGTTTCCTGATCGATCCGGTCGGCCTGGTCGAAGGCCTCAAGCACCCCGACGACAGTGAATCGGTGGAAGGCTTTCGCGGCGCGCGGTTTTCCCGCACCCGACATTGCTTGCCGTCCATCGTTGCGCGAGTTTCCGAAGGCCGCGAAGTGGCCAAGCGCGAACACAACGCGCCGTTGTCCCAGGCCCTGAAAATCATCATGAACGCCTTCTATGGCGTGCTTGGCTCCAGCGGTTGCCGGTTCTTCGATACACGGCTGGCCTCGTCGATCACCATGCGCGGGCACCAGATCATGCGCCAGACCCGCCAGTTGGTCGAAGCCCAAGGCTACGAGGTGATCTACGGCGACACCGACTCCACCTTCGTCTGGCTCGGCAAAGCCCACAGCCAAGTCGAGGCCGGCCGCATCGGCCAGGCGTTGGTCCAGCACGTCAACGACTGGTGGCGCGAGCACCTGCGCACCGAGTTCGGCCTGCAAAGCGCCCTGGAACTGCAATACGAAACCCACTTCACGCGCTTCCTCATGCCGACCATCCGTGGCGCGGAGGAGGGCAGCAAAAAGCGCTACGCGGGCCTGGTGGTGCACAGCGATGGCAGCGAGGACATGGTCTACAAGGGCCTGGAAACCGTGCGCAGCGACTGGTCGCCCCTGGCCCGCCGCTTCCAGCAGGAACTCTACCAGCGCATCTTCCATCGCCAGCCGCACCAGGACTACATCCGCGACTACGTGCGCCGCACCCTGAGCGGCGAGCTCGATGAGTTGCTGATCTACCGCAAACGCCTACGCCGCCGGTTGGACGACTACGAACGCAACGTGCCGCCCCATGTGCGCGCCGCGCGCCTGGCCGATGAGTACAACGACCGCTTGAACCGCCCGCGCCAATACCAGCGCGGCGGCTGGATCAGCTACGTGATCAGCGTCAACGGCCCCGAGCCGATGGAGGTGCGGCAAGCGCCCATCGATTACGATCACTACGTCACCCGGCAATTGCAGCCGGTGGCCGATGCGATCCTGCCATTCGTGAATGACGATTTCAGTACCTTGGTCGGCGGGCAAATGGGTCTGTTTTAAAACGCTTGATTCGTCCGTGCGCGAGCCTGCACTCTTGGTCACTGACGATCACCCTGACGGCGCAGCCCCATGACCGAACTTACCTTGACCGGCACCACGGTCGAACTCCTGCCCCTGCAACGGGCACACAAGGCCGCCTTGCTCGAGGCCGCCGCCGATGGCGAATTGTGGAACCTCAAGGTCACCAACGTGCCGGGCCCGGACACTGTCGACCAGTACATCGACACCGCCCTGGCCGGGCGCGATGCCGGTAGCGTGATCCCGTTCACCCTGGTGCGCCGCGACACCGGCCAGGTGGTCGGCAGCACGCGGTTCTGGAAGGTCGACCGGGTCAACCGCAAACTGGAAATCGGTCACACCTGGCTGGCGCTGTCCACCCAGAAAAGCGCCATCAACACTGAAGCCAAACTGTTGCTGCTGACCTACGCGTTCGAAGTACTCGGCTGTGTGCGTGTGCAATTCACCACCGATGAACTCAACGCAAAGTCCCGCGCCGCGATCCTGCGCCTCGGCGCCGTGCAGGAAGGCATCGTGCGTCACGAACGCATCATGCCCGACGGGCGCAAGCGCAACTCGGTGCGTTTCAGCATCATCGACTCGGAGTGGCCGCAGGTAAAAGCCAACCTGCAGGCCAAACTGCAACGCTAGGAGGACAGGTCCATGTATACGCTCTACGGCATCGACGAATCCGGCTCCTGAATGATCGAAATTGCCCTGCAGCGCTGTGCGGTGCCGTGGCGCAGGGTCGACGCGGCTTCCTGGGCAGAGGGCGAGGGCAGTGACGAACTGGCTCGTATCAACCCGCTCAAACAGGTGCCGACCCTTGTGACGCCTGACGGCCAGGTGCTGACGGAAAGCGCAGCGATCCTGATCCACCTGGGCCTGGAGTTTCCCGCCTCCCACCTGTTGGCCGGCAACCGCGCGCAGATCATTCGCGGCCTGGTGTATATCGCCGCCAATTGCTACTCGGCGATCGGCATCATCGACTACCCGCAACGCTGGCTCGGTAACGTCAACGAAACCGTGCAGGCCCAGCTTGTCACCGGCACACGACGCTACCTTCACCAGGCCTGGGTGGTGTTCGCCGATCAGTTTGCCGACCAGTTGTTTGCCCCGGACAACACCCCGAATGCACTGGGCCTGATGGCGGCGGCGGTGTCGCGCTGGGATGAGGCACGCGACGCGTTGAGCGGCCTGGCGCCAGGCTTTGCCCAGAGCCTGGCACAAGTGGACGCCGACCCCATCGTCGCGCCCGTATTTGCTCGGCATTGGCCGCAGTGGAAGGTCTCATGATGTTTCCGCAATCAGTGGAAACAATGCCAGTCGCAGCCATCAAACCCTTGCGTGGCGGGCGTCCTGTCCTACGCTTTCTTAAAGTGGTGTAGGAATCATCCTTGAATTTGACTGTCGCAGACATGAAACTCAAGAACCCTGCATGGAATTCAAAGGAGGTGCGCATGCTCATCCGGTCGCTGACCCTGGCTACCTTGATGGCTTTTACGGGGCCGCTGTTGGCTGCTGATGATATCAACCCGCTCAAGCAGGACTTGGGCAAGGACCGGCCGCTGGTGGTGGTGGAGCTTGATGCCGGCAACGACACCTTGGCCAAGGTCAAAAA
This sequence comes from Pseudomonas extremorientalis, assembly GCF_024584605.1. NCBI lineage: Bacteria > Pseudomonadati > Pseudomonadota > Gammaproteobacteria > Pseudomonadales > Pseudomonadaceae > Pseudomonas > Pseudomonas extremorientalis. The sequence continues at coordinate 2,195,216 of NZ_CP089519.1, forward strand.
TCAGCTGAACGAGCCTGCGACCAAGCAGTCCTTTGAAGAACGCAGCATGGTGTTCTACACCGTGAAGTTCGGCAGCATCGGTGCTGAAGGCGAGAAATTCGCCAAGGACCCCAAGGACAGCAGGAAACTCACCCCGCCGGAAACCAACGCGCTGATCCGTGCCCTCAAGCTGGGCGCCGGCAGCGGCACCAAAGTGATCCTGGTGGGCAAGGACGGCGAGAAAAAACTCGAGAAGACCGTACCGCCGGATACCCTCGACCTGAAGGCATTCTTCAGCGCCATCGACCAGATGCCGATGGCCGAGAAAGAAGCCGCTGCACCGGCCGAGCCTGAACCCGCTGCCGCACCAGCGGAGAAGCAGGGTGCCAAGGCTGGCGCCAAACCTGGCAAGCCCGCCAAGCATGCAGCGCAGCCATTGGATGACTGACCCTGTACGGGAGCCGGGCAGCCGGCTCCCGTAGCAGAAACTTGCAGTAACAGCTCTGCGAAGAATATGATAACCGTTATCATTTACGCCTTATTCTTCGCGCGCGGCCTCCATGTCTTCGACTCCTGCGGTAAGCCCCACTGAACTGGCCACCTTGTACCGCCAGCAACACCGTTGGTTGCAGCAATGGCTGTGGCGTCGCTTGAACTGCCCGCAGAGCGCCGCCGACCTGGCCCAGGACACCTTCCTGCGGCTGCTGGCGAAGAACCAGCCCCTTGAAATCCACGCGCCGCGCAGCTTCCTGGCGAAAGTGGCGCAAAGCGTGCTGTCCAACCACTTCCGTCGGCAGAAACTCGAAAAAGCCTACTTGCAGGCCTTGGCCCTGTTGCCGGAAGACGCCGCGCCCAACGCCGAAACCCAGTGGATCCTCCTCGAAACCCTGATGGCCCTCGATGAAGTGCTCAGCCGCCTGGCCTTGCCCGTGCGCCAGGCGTTCCTGTGGTCGCAGCTCGATGGCCTGAGCCACGGCGAGATCGCCGAGCGCCTCGGTACCAGCATCACCACGGTCAAACGCTACATCGTCAAGGCGGGTGCACAATGCATCTTGCTGGACAGCCAGCGGTCATGAATCCGGTGCCGTTATCGATCGAGGTCGCCGAGCAAGCGATGCACTGGCAACTGGAGCTGCAGGTGCCGAACGTCAGCGAGCAGACCCGCGCCGAATGGCAGCGCTGGCGTGAGCAGGACCCGGCCCATGAACAGGCCTGGCAACATTCCCAGCGATTTTTCCAGCGTTTGCAGGATGTGCGCACACCGACCCATCAAGCCTTGGCCCGCGCGACGCTGTTGCCGGCGTTGTCACGTCGCCAGGTCGTCAAGCACCTCGCCGTGTTGCTGGCGTCAGGCACCGCCGCTTGGAGCATCAAAGACGCGGCGCTGCTGCAACACTGGACCAGCGACTTCAGCACCACCGTCGGCGAGCAGTGGCGCATCGGTTTGGCGGACAACACCCAAGTGCAGCTCAATACCGACACCGCCATCGACGTCAAATACACCGCGGATGTACGCCAGATCCATGTGCTGCGTGGTGAAATCCTGGTGGACCCCAACCCCACGGATATCCGCCCGCTGTGGGTGAAAACCGCCGAAGGCCTGACCCGTGCGGTCAGTGGTCGCTTCAGTGTGCGCCAGCGCGATGGCTTTACCCAATTGGGCGCAGACCAGGGCGCGCTGTCGGCACAGATCCCGTCGCGCAGCCTGCTGCTGCAGGCGGGCGAACTCATCAGTTTTGATGCCCACACCTTGCTCGCCCGGCGCCCGCAACGGGACGGTGAACTGGCGTGGAGCCGTGGAATGATCGTCGCTCAGGGCATGCGCCTGGAGGACTTCCTCGAAGAGCTGAGCCGCTACCGTCGCGGGCGCCTGGCGTGTGATCCCGCGGTGCGCGGCTTGCGCGTATCCGGCACCTATCCGCTGTCCGACACCGACCGGATTATCGCGGCGCTGGCGCAAACCCTGAAGCTGGACGTGCAGCATTTCACCCGTTTCTGGGTCGCCCTCAAGCCGCGCCAGAAGCTTGTGTGAATTTATTTCGCGCTTGGGTGGTCCGTTTGCGAATCTCACGAGACTTATATCCCCAGACACTACCTTCACTGGGGAATAGGGCATGCAGCCGCACACACCGAAGAAAAACATACGCTTGAAGACATCATTGGCCCTTGCCGTCATGCAGGGCATTGCCAGCGTCACTGTGGTCACGCCGCTGTTGCTGGCGTCGGCCTGGGTGCACGCAGCACCGCAAGTGGAATTCGACATCCCGCCAGGTTCGCTGGCGGAGGCGCTCAACCAGTTCGGCCAGGCCAGCCAGATCCTGCTGTCCTATCCGGCCGCGCTCACCGACGGCCAGACCAGCCCAGGCCTGCGCGGGCGGCATGACCTGGATACCGGCCTGGCGATCCTGCTCAGTACCAGCAACTTGCAAGCCGTGCATGGCAGCGGCAACACTTACTCACTGGCGCGGCGCCCGAGCGATGGCGCATTGCAGCTGGGCACCGTGTCCATTTCGGGCAAGGCACCCGGCTCGACCACCGAGGGCACTGGCTCTTACACCACGCAGTCCTCCAGCAGTTCGACGCGCCTGAACCTGACGCCTCGGGAAACCCCGCAGTCGCTCACCGTAATGACCCGCCAGCGCCTGGATGACCAACGTCTCACCAATCTCAGTGACACCCTCGATGCCACTCCCGGCATCATCGTGTTGCGCGATGGCCTTGGGGCGGAGAGTGACGGTTATTTCTCGCGCGGCTTCCAGATCCAGAACTTCGAAATCGACGGCGTGCCCACCGCCACACGCATGGACAACTACACCCAGAGCATGGCCATGTATGACCGCGTTGAAATCGTACGCGGCGCCACCGGCCTTATCAGCGGCATGGGCAACCCGGCGGCGACCATCAACTTGATTCGCAAGCGCCCGACGACCGAGACGCGCGCCAGCGTCACGGCGGAAGGCGGCACCTGGGACCGCTACGGCACCGGCCTGGACGTCTCCGGCCCGCTGACCGAAACCGGCAATGTGCGCGGGCGCCTGGTCGCGGACTACAAGACCGAACACGCCTGGATCGATCGCTACAAGCAGGAAACGCAGCTGCTCTATGGCATCACCGAGTTCGACCTCAGCGAAGACACGCTGCTGACACTGGGCTTCAGCTACCTGCGCACCGACGTCGATTCGCCGGCGCGTTCCGGTTTGCCCACACGCTTTACCGACGAGTCGCGCAGTAACCTTAGCCGCTCGCTAAACACCGCGCCGGCGTGGTCCTACAACGATCATGAGCAGACGAGCTTTTTCACCGCCATTGAGCAGACGTTCGACAGCGGCTGGAGCGCCAAGGCCGAATTCACCCACACTGAAAACCAGTTCGATGAAGTCTTCAACTACGTCAACGGTTCGCTCAACGCGAACGGCAGTGGTACCACTCAATTGCCGGTGCGTTTCTCCGGTACGCCGCGCCAGGACAACATCGACCTCTACGCCACCGGCCCCTTTGACCTGCTCGGGCGTGAGCACGAGCTGATCGCGGGCGTCACCTTGTCCAAATACAATGAAAGCGTGCCGAGTTACGGCGGCTGGCATTACGACTATTCCGGCTCGCCGGCCGGTGCCATCGACAACCTGTTCAATTGGGATGGCCAGTCGGTCAAGCCCGCGTTCAATGTCACCGGTAAATCCTCGGTGGATGAGAGCCAATATGCTGCTTACTTGAGCACGCGACTGCGAGTGACCGATGACTTGAGCGTGATCCTCGGCAGCCGGGTGATCGACTGGAAGCGCGAGACCGAAGATCGACCCTACGGCGGCACGGCGACCCGCACTGACGAATCGGAAACTGGCGTCTACATCCCTTACGCCGGCGTGGTATATGACCTCACCGACAACTGGTCGGCCTACGCCAGCTACACCAAGATCTTCAATCCCCAGGCCAGTTGGGTGCGCGACATCAATAACAAGGCGCTGCCGCCGATGGAGGGCAAAGGGTATGAGGTCGGCCTCAAAGGCAGCTTCTTCGACGAGCGGCTGAACACCAGCCTGGCGCTGTTCAAGCTGGAGCAGGACAACCTGGCCATCTGGATCGACACCCCGGGCGGCAACACCTATCGCAACGAGCAAGGCACCACCACCGAAGGCGTGGAGCTGGAGCTCAACGGCGAACTGGCTGACGGCTGGCAAGCCTCCGCTGGCTATGCCTATGCGGTGAGCACCGATGCCGACGACAAACGCATCGTCACGACGTTGCCGCGCCAGAGCCTGAAGACCTTCACTTCCTACCGTTTGCCCGGCGCGTTCAACAAGCTTACCGTGGGCGGCGGAGTGAGCTGGCAGAGCAAGGTCGGCGAAGACCTGCACACCTTCAGCCAGGGCAGCTACGCCATCACCAACTTGCTGGTGCGCTATGACCTGACGTCCAAGCTGAGCGCCTCGGTCAACGTCAATAACCTGTTCGATCGCGAGTACTTCAGCTACGCCGGCAACCACGGCATGTACGGAGCGCCGCGCAACCTGATGACCAGTGTCAAATACGCTTTCTGACGCAATGATTGAACGGCGCCCTCAAGGCGCCGTTTTTGCGACAGGCGCCTTGCGCACCGGAAACGGAAAGTAGAAAAACCGCAGGAACGCCACCCGCTTGATCACTTCCCCGATCAACAACGGCACCACCACCGCCACCACAAACCCCACGCAGGCCGCGACAAACGCGGGCAGCCCCAGGCGCTCCAGCAGGTCGACCGTCTTGTGCTGGATCTCGCCGTGGAAGATCAGCAGGATCAAGGTGTTCTGACCGATATAGGTCATGGCCCGCGTGACCCAGGTCGACACCATCAATACGCGCGCCAGCGCCCAGCAGGCGTACACGCCGATCACGGCCGGCAGGGTGGTCCAGAACCAGTGGTCGTAGCGTCGCTGCGCCAGGTCCATGGTGTCCCAGGTGAAGGTGAATACCACAACGAACAATGCAATCGAAATCAACAGGGTCAGCCAGGAGCCCGCGTGGGTGCGCAGCCAATCACGCAGCAGGTAGCCGACAATGAAATAAGTGCTGCTGATCAAGGTGATATCCAGGCTGAACGGCAGGCCCGGCAGCACCCAGGTATGCCCGCCGAACGCGACTGGCAACTGCCAGAACCACGGCAGCATCCAGACGCCCACAATCAACTGCAGCGTTACCAGCGCGCAACTGAGCAACAGTGACAGCTTCAGGCGCTGGATCAGGCGCAGCATCACCCAACTGAACAGGATCGCCACCCAGAAATGCGGCAGGAACCACAGCGCCTGCCACGGAATGGTATCCACCGAGGCGTACAGCACACCGCCGATATCCGGCAACAGCGGCTGGCCACGCAGAATGCTGCGCACGATCACATAGGTGAGCATGGTGAAGAAAAACGGTTTGAGCAGGCCATCGGCCTTGCGTATCGCCATCTCCACGAACGGCTGCTCGGGCTTGAAGAACACGCCCGACAGAAAAAAGAACAGCGGCAAGATGAACGACGCCAGCACCGGGTACAGCAAGTCCGGCGAAGTGGCGACGAACCAACTGTGGGCAAACACGATCACCAGGATGCCGATGCCTTTGGCGATATCCATTTGAATCCAGCGATGTTTCATATGAGTTGTCCTGATCGATCATTCATGCCTTGCGCCACGGTCTCAGCCAGAGTGCCATGCCCAGCAATACCACCGCGCCAGCCAGGGTGCTCAGCCCCAGTTGCAGCCACACGCCTTCAATCCGAAACAGCGCCAACGCCGCCACGCCCATCAGCACCGCGCTGAGCAGCCAGCTCCGAGCCCAGGGCAGGGCGCCGAGCAAGGCCTGGCGTTGCATCAGCAGCAACGCGGTGCAGAGCACGCCGGCCAGCGCAGCCAGCGGAATCCCGGCCAGGCCGAACACAAACGGCAGCACGCCCAGCAACAGCACATTGGCCAGGCTGCCGAGCAGTTCACAACGCAATGGCTGGCGCGTATCGCCTGCAGCGTAGGCGTAGCGCGCGAGCAGGGCGTTCCAGGCGCCGAACACCAGTGGTACGGCAAACCAGGCGAGCAGCAGCGGCAACGGCGAGTCCAGCGATTGCTTGGGCAGCAGCAACGCCACCAGGCTCGGCGCCGCCGCCACCAGGCCGACTCCGGCGGGCAGGGTCAGCACGCTGGCGGTTTCCAGGCCACGCTTGAGCAGGGCCAGGCGCGCGTCGCCCTGGCGCCGACTCATCATGCCCAGCAACACCTGGTTGAGGCTCATCAGCGCAATCAGCGGCAGGTTCATCAGCTTGCGCGCCAGGTTGACCCAGGTCACCGCACCTTCGCCCAGCAAGGACGCCACCAGCCGTTCGATCAAGGCCAGGCCCTGGCTGGCGCCGTTGCTCAACAGCAGCGGGCCGATGCGTTGGCCCAGCTCCCGCAGTGGTGCCCACGACCGCTGCCAATGCCACGGCCGCCAGCCCTGGCGCCACATCGACGGCAGCAACGCCAACGGCATCAACAGGCTGCCGGCCAGGCAGGCCAGGGCCAATGAGTGAGGTTGAGTGGCGGTGCCGGCGAAGGCGAGGTAGGCCACGGGGGGCAGGTTGAACAGCAACGAGCCCAGGCCCGCCAGTACAAAGCGCTCGCTGGCTTGCAACGCAATGCTGAACAGCGCATGCAGCATCAGCCCCGGCACACACCAGGCGACAATCTGCAAGTTGCTGCTGGCGAGCGCCGTGGCACTGGCCGCCAGGCCGGGCCCGAGCAGTTGCACCAGCCACGGCGCCAATACAGTCAGCAGCAGGCTGGTGACCAGCGCGATCGACAGCAACGCCGGGAACAACACCGCCAGCCAGCCCAGCCGCTCGTCGTCCTGGCGCGCCAGGTACAGCGGCAGCGCCGCCGCACTCAGCACACCGCCGGCCAACGACATGCGCAGCGCCTCCGGCAAGAACAGTGCGATCAGGAACGCATCACTGCGCTCGCCCGCGCCCCAGGCCGCCACCAGCAACCACTCACGGGCAAAGCCCAGGCACAGCCCCAGCAGCGTCGCCAGCGTCAGCCATGCGGCAGAGCCCAGCATCAGCGCTGTACGCCGTCGAGCAGCGTTTTGCGCGACGTTATGCTTTTCACCTGCGGCAGGCGCGCCGGAAACAGACGCCGCGCTTCCAGCACATTGATGCCCACCATCAGCCAGAATAGCGCGACCATCACCACGGCAAAGCTGAAGTAGTGGTCAAACAGGCCGCTGACCAGTGCCGAGAGAATCCCGGCGGTGGTGCCCAGCCACAGCGCGTTGTCCTTGGTCAGGCGGATCGGGCCGCGTTCCGGGCGGGCTTCACGCCACCAGCGCACGGTCACGGCCACGAAGAACAGCATGCCGACGATGCCGGTCTTGTAGATGAAGTTCAGCCACAGGTTGGAAATGCCCAGCAAGTGGGTGTCGGGTACGGGCGGGTCGACCTTGAAGCCGATGCCGAACGGATACGCCATCACCGCCTGCGGGAACATGCGGTACTCGTCGAAACGCACTTCGGTACTGGCGTTGCTCGATGAGAAAATCGTCGCCAGGCGCTCCTGCAACGGCGGATACGCGATCACCAGCGCCACCGTCAGCGCCGCGCCGATCATCAGCAGGCGCCCGGTGTACGGCACCCGGCGCGTGGCCATCCACAGCAGCACCAGCGCCAGGCTGACCATCGCGCCACGGCTACTGGCCAACAGCAAGGCGGCGGCGCCCAGGCACGCCACGCCCAGGCCCAGTGCGCGTTTCCAGCCTTGCTCGGTCATGCCGAAGCAGAACGCCAGGGGCAGCAGCAACGCCATGATCCCGCCGATGGCATTCGGATGCATCCACGGCGAGCCCATGCGCGACGACATCGCCTCCAGGCCGAATTTGAGCATGTCGAAGTTGCCGTAGTTGAACAGCGCCAGCACCGGTGCAATACCGGCCCCGGAGCGTGTGCGCACGAACACCGCAATCGACAGCACCAGCATCGCCAGGCTGCCCAGCAGCAGGGCGATCACCAGGGATTCACGGTGCTTGCGGTCCACCAGCAACTTGGCACAGAGGAACACCGCCGACAGGCTCAGCAACCAGCGCAGCCAGTTGGCGACGCCGCTGGTGTCGGCGTGAATAGTGACCTGGCCGACGATGAACGGGAACACGCTGAACAGCATCAGCCACAACAGCATCTGGTCGGTGGGCCGACGGGCGAGGCTCGGCGTATCCGGCAGGCGCGCCAGGAAGTTGTGCCACAGCACCGCGCCCCAGGTCAGCGCCAGGATCGCTTCGCTGACGGTACTGCGAATGCCCAGGTTGACCGTGGAATACGGCATGAACGTGGCGACCAGGGCGAACAGCACCAGGCCCCAGAACGGAAAACGCAGGATGGTCACCGCACCGGCCAGGCCGATCACGGCGAGGAACGCCTTGGCCGGCGACAGCAGCAGGGCGGCGGCGCCGAACAACAGGCCGAACAGTATGGCGACGAGGCTGGGCAGGTTCACGTTCACTTCAGCTCCTCGATCAGTTCGGCCAGGCGCCCGCGATAGGCGCGATGGTTAAAGCGTTCTGCCCACTGCCGGCATTGTTCGGGCGATTCATCGGCGGCCCGCTCGCCGAGGCTGATCATCAGCTGCGTCAGCGCTGGACCATTGGTGGGCGAAAAGCGCGGTGCCGACGGCGGGGTGATTTCATCCAGCGACGTGCCGCTGGCCACCGCCACCGGCGTGCCGACGCTCAGGGCTTCGATCACCGGCAGGCCAAAACCTTCGGCGTAAGACGGTTGCCACAGGCGCGACGCCTGGCGGTACAGCGCATGCAGTTCGGCATCCGACACGCCACTGAGTGCACGAATCCCAGGCAGGCTGCGCTGGTTTTCAGGCAAATGATCGAGGCTGCCCACCAGCACCAACTCCGGCACGCCGGGGGACTGGCGCCGCGCCTGGTGCCAGGCCTCCACCAGGAACGGCACGTTCTTGCGCAGCTCGCGGGTGCCCACCAGCAACCAATAGCGCTCGGGCAATTGGCGCGGGCCGAGGTCCGCCGCCAGTTCGGTAAAGCCGTCGACCTGATTGGGCAGCACACGAATCTTGCCCGCGGCCTTGGGAAACAACCGCGCGGTTTCATCGGCGCTGTACTGCGACGGCGTCCACACCCGGTCGGCGCTGTGCACCGCGTAGGTGATCGACAGGCGATCGCTGGTCTTATAGATGAGCGCCTTCAAGCGGTTGGCGTGGTAGTTGTTCAAGGTGATCTGGAACAGGTCATGCAACAGCACCACGGTGCGCAGGCCCTTGGGTTTGGGCGGCAACGGCAGGCCCATGTTGAAGGTGCTGATGTACAGGTCGATGTGGTGCTCGCGCAACGCCCGTGGCAGAAACCCGGCTTCGAAGCGCAGGCGATTCTGCGGCTGGTGCATGGCGGTCTTGGCGCAACCCCAGGCCGGGCAGTGCGCCTGCAAGCGGGTTTCATCGCCCAGGGGCGCCACGGTAAACCGCTCGAGCTCGATGCCGGGCAGGCCGTGCAGGGCGCTTTCCAGCGCGTACACCTGGCGGCTGATGCCCGATTGCGGCGAGGTGCCGACGGTGCGGTAATCCAGGCCTACACGCATGCGGGCTCCTTTTGATTCTGGGGCAAAAGGGTCGTGTAGACCTTTTCCAGCTGACTGGCGGCGACGTTCCAGTCATGGGCACGACGCACATAGGCGCGGCCGGCTTCACCCATGGTCGTGGCGGCATCGGGAAATTGCAGCAGGCGCACCACGGCATCCGCCAGGCTCGCAGCGGTTTGCCCGCCGAGGTAATCCAGGCCTTCCACCAGGTCCAATCCCGATACGCCTTGCTCGGTACTTGCCAGCGGCAAGCCGGCGGCCAAGGCTTCCAGTACCTTGAGCTTGGAGCCGCCGCCATGGCGCAACGGCGCCAGGAACACCGAGCAGCTCGATTGCAGGCTCAGCAGGTCGGGCACAAAACCCTGCCACTCGATACGCGGGTCCGGCCAGCGTGCGCGCCAGCTATCGGGCATGCCGAAGCCGCACACGCTCATGCGTACGTCGGGGCAGCGTTCCCAGACCTGGGGCAGGATTTCATCCAGGGCCCATTCGATGGCGTCCACATTGGGCGCGTATTCGTAGTTGCCGAGAAACAGCACGCGTTGGGTGCTGGGGTCGGGACGGGCGGCGGCGAAGTGATCGCAATCCACGCCGTTGACCACCACCGACACCGGCTTGCCGGCGATTTTTTCCAGCACCTGCGCATCGCTGTCGGTCACCGCGACCACCTGGGCGGCCTGGCGCATCACGCGGCGTTCCCAGCGGGCGTAGCGCCATTGATCGTAGCGAATGAACGGCAGCGACCAGCCCGGCAAACGGTCATACGTGGCGGCGCCAAGGGCCGATTCAACGTTGTGTTCCGTCAGCACAAAGGGTTGGGACTTGCGCGCCAGCACCTCTTCATACGGCTGGAAGCTGTAGCTGTGTTCGATTTGCACCACGTCCCAAGGGTCACCCAGCAACCAATTGAAGGTGTCCTGCAATTCACCCGACAAACCATTCACGCTGGCCAGCAGCGGGTACGGCGCAAACAGCCCGGCCAACAGGGTCGTGACGCTGCGCAGAGGGCGGCGCGGCAGGATGATCAGTTGTTCGAGAAACGCTTCCAGCACCTGGCGGTCGCTGAGCGACACCGGGTGTTTGTCATGCAAAAGCAGGGTGATCCGATGCCCGCGCGCGGCGAGGTTGCGCAGCAGATGGAACTGGCGCGTCTTGCCGCCGCTGGTGGCGGGCCAGGGTGAGTAGGGCAGGATCCATAAAATGCGCATGGCAGGCCTCAGTCCCATAACAGAATTTGCAGGTTCGACTTGACCGGTACGGTCAGGCCGCTGGTGCCGCTTACCGGGGTTTGTGTGCCGCGCAGCGGGTCGTACAGGGTGGCGCTGGCCAGGCCCGGCAAGTGGGCGTTGCCGCCCTGGGCCGACCAGAAGAACCACAGCTTGCGCCCGTCGGCGCGGGTCCAACCGATGCTGAACAGGCCGTCGGGCAACTGGTCGGCAACCGGCGGATCGCCCGGCGTGAGCGTCGGCCCACTGACGTCGAGGAAGTTCTTCAAGGCGGTGTAGACGGGCTTGGGGTTGGTGTCGATATCCAGCAAACCATAGGAGCGGTCACGCACGCTGGCGCGCTGGTCGAGGTCGCTCAAGGTGAACAGGAAAATCTTGTCGAAATCCATCGCACTCATCAGCGCCAGGCGGCGGACCACGTAGTCGGCCTGGGCCTGGAGGGTGATGATGTCCTGGGCGTCTTTTGGCCCCTTGTAGGTTGACCAGCCCCACTCGGTGCTCCACAGCGTGTTCACGCCGCCGTGGCGCAGGGCCTGGTTGAGCTGGGTGGTCTTGGCGATGAAGTCCAGGTTGGCCGGGTCGTTGCCTTCGGGCAATTGGGTATAGGGGTGGTAGGAGATCACTGTATTCAGGCTGGCCACGCCGAGTGCGCCCAGGGCGTCGAACATGGTCTGGCCACTGGGCATTTCGCTGAAGAACGCCATGCCGGCGGCCACCACCGGTTTGCTCGGGTTCACTGCGCGCAAGGCGTTGGTGGTGACGGTCAACAGATTCGCGTACCCGGCAGGGTCTGCCGCCGGGCGCCAGAAGCCGAGCAGGTTCGGTTCGTTCCAGACTTGCCAGGCCTCGACGCTGGGGTAGCGCTGCGATAGCAGTGCCATGCGGTTGGCAAACACATTGGGGTCTTTCGGCGGGTACTGGTCCGGGTACATCGACAGCGGCGGGGCGCTGCTGATAAAACGCGCCGACCCCACCAGGTAAAACACCGACTTGATCTGGTTCTGCTGCAGCTTGCCCACCAACTCGTCGAGGGTGGCGAGCTTGTATTGGTTCTGCGCGGTTTCCAGCTGATCCCAATGCAGATCCAGGCGCACCCACTCCAGGCCCAGGGCCTTGAGGCGGTCGATCTGCTTCTGGTAGCGCTCGGGGCTGAACCACAGGAACTGCGCATTCACCCCCAGGAAGTCCTTCCAGACCACCTCCTTGCTGCCCTTGAGCACATGGCTTTCGGCATCCGCCTGGCGTCCCCACAAGAAGGCGGTCAGGCCCAGGGCGGCGACCACCGCGAGGGTGGCCAGGTAGGTGCGTTTACGCGCCATAGGGGGCTCCGGTGATGGCCTGCTCGAAGAGCTGCTTGAATTTCTGCGCGGTCAACGGCCACACACGCTCACGGCCGATTTCGCCGGCGCGTTCGGCCCAATCCCGGGCCAGCAGCGGCGTACGCGCCAGGCGCAGCAGCTGTTCGCCGAGCGCGGCTACATCACCCTCGGGGTAGATCGCGCCGTTGCCGCTGGCGACTTCCTCGGCAAACGCGCGGGCGTCGGAGGTGATCGCGCCGCGCCCGCAGGCGGTGGCCCAGGACAGTGCGCCACTGGTGCCACGCTGGCGCCCCAGCAGGCCGAGTTTTTTCGATTCACGGTAGGGCAGCACCATCACGTGGTGCGCCTGGATGGTCTGGGCGATGTCATCCGCCGGCAGGTTCAGGCGCCAGTCGATGGCGTCGGTCAGGCCCAGCGCAGCGATCTGTGCGTTCAACTGCTCCAGGTAGTTACCGCCTGCGCCAAACGCCATTTCCGCGGCGGTGCCGCCCGCCAGGGTCAGGCGCACGCGGTCGCGCAATTCGGGGGCTTGCTTGAACACATCCGCCAGTGCCTGTACCAGGTCTTCGATGCCTTTGCCTCGGTAGATAAACCCGAAATACAGCAGGCGCAGCGTGGCGAGGGGCGGCAACGGTGCCGCTGGGATCGGCAGGTTGGCATGGTTGATCACCGCGACTTTGCCGGCCGGCAAGTGCATGCGCTGGCTCAGGCAGTCGGCGCCCAGGCGGGTGAGGGTCACCAGCCGGGTCAGCCCCTTGGCGACCTGGCGCTCTTCGCGCAGGGTCAGCGGGTCGGCCAGCACCACGGCAGCCTGCGGCAGTGGGCTGGGCAAACTTTCCATCAGGTTCAAGGGGAACGGCAGGTACTCGCGGCGCCACACGATGCGTTCCGGGTCATGCACCGTGGCGGTCAGCGGCAACTGGGGATAAGCCTTGCGCAATTCACGCAAGGCCAGGAATTCCCCCAGGCGCCCGCCGCCCAGTTCGGCGTGTACCAGGTCGACGGCCTGCCAGTCGAACGCGTTGATGGCTTGTTTGATCGCTTTGGAGTTGCCCGCCACCCCGGCCAACGGCGTCAGCACCGTCACACCAAGGTGTTCCAAGGCCGTGCGGAAATGGTTCGCGTAGTCGGCGATCCCGTTTTTCTCCGGCGGCAAAGGGGCGAGCAGGGCGATTCGCATCAGAACGCTCCCCGGTACTTGCCGATGGTGCGCAGCACTTTGCCCGGCACTTCAAACTTGCGACGGTTGATGATAATGCCGTCCACCTTGCCGAACGCGGTGTTGAGGATCGACAGCGCATGCTCCACCACCGGCACGGTACTTTTGCGCGCTTCCACCACCAGCCCGATCAGGTCGGCGCGACGCAGATCGACGAACGCCTCGCGGTTGTCCAGCAGGGCCGAGGCATCCAGCAGCACCACTTCACCCGGCGCAGCAGCGTGCGGCCCGCCGACGCGCACGTTGATGCCGTTTTCACTGAGCAATTGGCGCAGTTGCTCAACCACAAAGGTCACCCCTTCGCCGTGACGCGCCGAGGTCAGGCCCAGGGTCACGCCCTGTTCGGCAATGCGCTCGGGCTGCAGCAGGCTGTACAAACGGTAGATGCTCGCATTGAACGCGTTGGTGCTTTGCGCGGTGGAGGTGTCCAGCTCCGGCAGGGTGGTCCACAGCGGCAGGCCGAACTTGCGCTCCACCAGGCCACCGTCGTGAATCCGCTGGTCGAGCAGGTAGCACAGGTAGATCACCAGCAGGCCGACCACGATGGCGAACGGGATCGCCAACACCAGCATCACCAGGGTTTTCGGGAAGATGCGGCCCGGGTTCAGGGTGGCTTCTTCGATCACGGCGATGTTGCTGATCTGGCTGTTGTCCAGCTCACGGTCGATGCGCGATTTTTCCAGGTTATCCACGTACAGCGCGTAGTTGCGCTCGGTGGTGTTCAGCTCGCGGGAAAGGCGAGCCAGCTCCGGCTCGATCTCCAGGGCCTGCTTGCGTTGCTCTTCCAGGTTCAACAGTTGTTTCTGTTGTTGCACCAACTGGGTACGCAGCGCCACGTTGTTGCTGGTTTCATCCAGCAACACGCGCTGCAAGTGAATTTCCAGGGTGTTCGGCGCACGGTTCTCCGAGGCTTGCACCGTGTTGCTCTCGCTGTTGACCTGCATCTGCATGGCCCGGATCGACGCGTCCAGGGCTTTGACCGGCGGCGCATTGTCGGTATAGGTACGCATCATGTCGGCCTTTTCCAGCAGCTTCTGGTTGAGCAGGCGACGCAAATCCTGCTGCTGCGGGTTCAGGGCGATCTGGCGTACGGTGGTGACTTCCTTGGGCTGGCCCTTGAGCTGGGTGCGCGTGCTCTGGATCGCGCTGTCGGACGAGGCGATCAGCCGCGTCGTGTTGAAGGTCTCACCGCGCAGCACGTTGATGCGCTCGGACAGATCTTCCAGGCGGTCGGTGATGCTCGCCGCGCCGATCTGGTTCAGGTGCGTGAGGATCTGCTCCTTGTAGCTCTTGATCTCGGTGGCGCTGTTGGCTACCTGGCCTTCGTAGAACGCGTACAGGCTTTTGCGCCCCAGGGCCTCGGTACGCTCGTTGATGTAGGTCTCGACCCAATCCTTGACCACCGCCTGGGCGATCTCTGGGTCGCCCCACTTGAAGCTGATGTCCATCACCGTGGAACCGACGGCGTGGCTGACCTCGAAGTTTTTCTCCAGGCTGGCGGCCAGGCGTTCCACCGGCGTGGTTTTCTCCACGATACCGACGGTTTCAAGCACTACGCGCAGGCCATCGAACACCGCGCCCACGCCGCTCTTGACGTAGTACTTGGTGCGCTTCCAGAAACCTTCCGGCGGCGGCGCGTTTTCAATCACTTCCAGGTAATGCTCGGCCACCGCGCGTACGATCGGCCGGCCGGTGAGCAGGCGTTCTTCGTCGACAATCGGGTCGCGTTGGGTGCTGGGCATTACCAGCGCCTGGCGGTTGCTGATCTCGATGGGCAAGGTCGAATCACGCCCTGGCTTGACCAACAGGCGCGCGGTGGACTCGTACTTGGCCGGCAGCAGGAACGCCCCCAGCAGGATGATCACCAGCGCGGCAATCGCCGCCAGCTTGAACTCATGCCGGAAGATGAAGAACAAGCGCAGAAGATCACGAAAAGAACGGATCTCGATCATTGGGATGTCGCTCCTTTAGTTGTTGCCGCCGCTGGTTCGGGTGTAGTTGTAGCCAACCCCGATCGACTTGGTGAACGGGATCAGTTGGTTCATGTAGGTATCCACCCCTTGGATGCGTTCGCCCACGTTGGACTTGGGCACGAACACCACATCGCCGCGTTGCAGGCGCACGGGTTTGCGCCCGTTGGGACCGGTCTTGAGCAACTGGCTGAAATCCAGGAAGTACGCGCGATAGGCACCCTGGGCGTCTTCGCGCAGCAGGGCGACCATGCTGGCGTTGCCCGCCGGGCTGACCCCGCCGGCACCGATGATGGCTTGTTCCAGGGTGTTGGCCGTGGCGATCTGCACCGCCGTCGGGTTGTTCACCGCGCCGCCGACGATGATCGAGCCGCTCGGCGCCTGGTTGATGTTCACCGTCACACGCGGTTCGCGGTAGATGGGCGCGAGTTTGCCGGTCAACTCCGTGGCCAGCTCCGACGGCTGGCGACCGGCGACCTGCACCGGCCCCAGGAACGGGTAGTTGATCTTGCCGTCGGTCTGCACCGTGTACAGCGTCAGCTCATAGATGGTGCTGACGTTGAACGCCGACAGTGTCGGCATCTCGCCGGCATCGCGGACGATGCGCAACTGGTCGCCGATGCGGATGCGCTCCACCGCCGGCGGCAATTGTGCCAGCTGGTCGAGGGCGCGTTTGCCGGCCTCGACGGTGTCACTGTCGGGCGGGACGATGCGTGCCGGCGTATTGCAGGCGGCCAGGGCCACCATGGCCACGACGAGCAGGGTTCGTTTCATCAAGGGGGACTTCCTGTGGGTCATGATGCTCACCTCCAATAACCGGGAAACATGCTGATGCGCCGCTTGAGGGCGAGGGGGAGGCGGCGCTCCAGATGGCCCAGCCGGTAGCCGAGCAGTTTGAACGCGCTGCGCACCAGTACTTCGGGAACACGGTGCAAGGCACCGGCCTTGCGCAAGGCCGCCAGTTCAGCCAGCACGTAGCGTTTGCCTTCACCACCGGCATCGCCAAAAGCCTGCTTGATCCACGGTTCGCGGCCGTAGAACACGCCGATATCGAAGTAGCGGTGAAACTCATCCATGAGCTTGTAATCGTGCGAGTGATGCACCAGCGCCGTGGCGGCGTAGCGCACCTTGTAGCCTTCGAGCAGCATGCGCGCCGCCACATAGGCGTCCTCGCTGCCGATCACATCCGCCGGGAAACCGCCCACCGCCTCCAGCACGCTGCGCCGGTACACGGAAAACGAGTCGGAACTGAAGCAGGTCTTGATCCCCAGCTCCGGCGCATCGGCCAGGCTCTTGCTGCGGCTTTGCTCCGGGTAGTTGAAGTGCCGCGATTGCGCACCCAGTACTCCGGCGTCGGGGTGCGGCAACTGACGACCGTAGGCCACGCCGTTGAGCGGGTCCTGCTGCAATTCGGCGAGCAGGTTGGCGAAGGTTTCCGGGGTGGCGGGGATCGCATCCTGGGTCATCACGATCAGCGCGTCGCCGCTCACCTGCCCACTGGCCCAGCGCCGGGTGCCGCCGTGGTTGAAGTCACGCGCGTCGATCACCTCGACCCGCGCCCCGAATTCGCGAAAGCGCGCCACAGTGTCATCGTTGGAGGCGCTGTCCACCACCAGCATCTCGTCGGGTTGCAGGGTTTGCATCTTCAGCGCCGGCAGCAGGCGGCCCAGATGGCTGGAAGCGTTACGGGTCGGGATGATCAGTGAGGTGAGCATGTCATTTCTTCACTTCTGCAGGCGCGCGCCCGTAGATGTCGTCGAAACGCACGATGTCGTCCTCGCCCAGGTACTCGCCGCTCTGCACCTCGATCATCACCAGGTCGATGATGCCGGGGTTGGTCAGGCGGTGTTTGTGCCCGGCGGGGATGTAGGTGGACTCGTTGGCGTTGATCAGGAATTCGCGCTCGCCGTTGGTGATCTGCGCCGCACCGCTGACCACCACCCAGTGTTCGCTGCGGTGGTGGTGCATCTGCAACGACAGCGACGCCTGGGGCTTGACCACGATGCGCTTGATCTTGAAGCGGCTGCTTTCCTCCAGCACGGTGTAGGTGCCCCATGGCCGGGTGACGGTGCGGTGCAGGCTGTACGCCGGGTGGTTCTGGCGCTTGAGCTCGGCGACGATGTAGCGCACGTCCTGGCTGCGCTGGGCGTCGGCGATCAGCAGGGCGTCGGGGGTGTCGACGATGATCAGGTCGCGCACGCCCACGGCGCCGAGTACGCGCTTGGGCGAGTCGATGTAGCAGTTGTGCACGTCGTGCAAAATCGCTTCGCCGTTGACCTGGTTGCCATGGGCGTCGCTGGGGGTGAGCTGGCGCAGGGCTTCCCACGAGCCGATGTCGCTCCAGCCGATGTCGCAGGGCACCACGGCGACTTGCTTGGATTTCTCCATCAGCGCCACGTCGATGGACACATCCGGCGCGCTGCCGAAGGCGTCCGCGTCCAGCTCACGCTGGCGTGAGGTCTTGTTCTGCAGGCTTTGGCTGTGTTCCAGCGCGGCGCGGGCAGCGTCCAGTACGTCCGGTGCATGGGCGGCGAGTTCGTCTACCAGGGCGCTGGCCTTGAAGCAGAACATGCCGGCGTTCCACAGGTGTTTGCCGCCGTCGAGGTAGCCTTGGGCGGTGGCCAGGTCGGGTTTTTCCACGAAACGCTTGACCCGATGGCCGGTGCCCAGCGCCTCGCCCTGTTCGATGTAGCCAAAGCCGGTTTCCGGATGATCCGGCTGAATGCCGAAGGTCACCAGGTAGCCGGCTTCGGCCAGGTCGCGGGCCTGGGTCACGGCCTCGGCGAACGCCACTTCATTGAGGATCAGATGGTCGGCGGGCATCACCAGCAACTGTGCGTCACCGCCGAAATGCTCCTGCACATGCAACGCCGCCACGGCAATCGCCGCCGCCGTGTTGCGGCCGAACGGCTCCAGCAGCAGGTCCAGGGGCAGATGGGCCTTGTTGACCAGGCGGTAGTCATCCAGGGTGCGGAACAGCAGGTCGCGGTTGGTCACTGTCAGCACGCTTTCCACACCCGGCAGCTTGGCCGCGCGCTGGAAGGTTTTCTGCAGCAGGCTCTGGCCGTCGCGCATGCGCATGAACGGCTTGGGCATGTTCTGCCGGGACACCGGCCACAGCCGCGTGCCCGAACCACCGGAAATAATGCAGGGAATCAATCCGTTGAGTGTGTTCATCAATAGACTTCCTTGGTGGAAAGGACGGCCGGGACCGTCATGAAAACGATGTACAAGTCGAACCACACCGACCACTTGGAGATGTACTCCAGGTCGTATTCGACCCGTTTCTGGATCTTGAACAGGGTGTCGGTCTCACCCCGGTAGCCGTTGATCTGCGCCCAGCCGGTGATGCCCGGCTTGACCCGGTGCCGCGAGCTGTATTCGCTGACCGCCACTTCGAAGGGAATGCCCGCAGCCTTGGTCGCAGTGGCGTGCGGGCGCGGGCCGACCATGGACATGTTGCCCAGCAGCACGTTGAACAGTTGCGGTAGCTCGTCGATGCTGGTCTTGCGGATGACGCGGCCGACGCGGGTGATGCGCGGGTCTTCGCGGGTGGTCTGGCGTTCCGCGGTGAAGTCGCTCTGGTCGGTGTACATCGAGCGGAACTTGAACACGCGGATTTCGTTGTCGTTGTAGCCATAGCGGTTCTGGCGGAACAGCACCGGGCCTTTGGAATCGAGCTTGATCGCAATCGCCGTTATCAGCATCACTGGTGACAGGCATACCAGCGCCAGGCTGGCCAGCAGCAAGTCCTCGCAGCGCTTGATTACCGGCGACCAGCCGCGCAACGGCAATTGCGAGGTGTTGAACATCAGGATGCCGCCCACGTCGGTAATCTTGCTGTGGCCGTAACGCAGGGCGGCCATGTCTGGTACCAGCATCACGTTCACCGACAGCTGCCGCAGGCGGTTGACCAAACCATGGATGCGCTGCTCGGCGGCCCAGGGCAGGCAGATCATCACCTGGTTGACCTGCTCGGCGCGGATCAGCTTTTCCAGGTCGCGGGTGTTGCCCAGCAGGGGCAGGTTGCTCAGTTCCTTGGGAATGCGTTCGGTGCGGTCGTCGATGAACCCGACCAGGCCGGAGCGGATGTCACCGTTGCGCAGCAGGTGATCGGCAACGTGTACGGCGGTGTCGGTAAAACCCAGGATCACCGTGCGTTGCAGGAATTTGCCGGCACGCATCAGCTTGCGATACAGGCGCAGCATCAGCAGGCGCTCCAGGCAGAACAGTGCCAGGCTGGCGACGTACCAGGTCACCAGGTTGCGCGGGGTCAACTGCGGGAACATTTGCAGGATCTGGTACATGAACAGCAGGATGCAGAACGCCGCCGACCAGGCCTTGATCTTGGTTTTCAGGCGCAGGCGATTGCTGAACAGTTCTTCGGAATAGATGCCCAGCGCCTGGAACAAAATAATGGTGAGGACCGCAAAAAATACCAGCAGGCCCAGGAAGTGGGCGCGCAGCTCAGGGGCCATCGGGTCGAGCAAGAGCACCAGGACCATGGGGGGCAGAATGGCCGTCAGGCCATGGACCAACTTGACGAAAACAACAAAGAACTCAACAAAACCGGCGCGCGTTAAGAACAGGCTGTCGACGGACGACTTCTCTCGCATACAAACATCCCTCATTGCACTCCAGGCTTCACTGTTCGACGGTTTGTTCAATAAGCGGTGACTGGCTTTAGAACTAGGGTCGAACGACTACGCTGGGTAATACGCAACTAGCCATTCCAAATGCGGCTATCCATTTGAGTGGGTTTTGCGGGGTAGTGACTAAAGGAGTGTTCCTTTGGTATGTGTTCAGTCAATGAATTGACGATGGTGCGGAGGTGGCGTGTTAGACAGGTTAACTGGCTTTTTCTTAGGCATTTTATTGACGTTCCTTGTCCGAACACTCGGTGATTGGGTGTGTTTTTGAGTGTAGGAACAAATGTCAGATTTTTCCTGCTTAAAGGAAAAACCTTTTTCAATGCGAGGTAGGAAAGGGGGACAAAAAGGGAGGGGCAGGGCGCACTAAGTACCCTGCCACCGGGGCTTTCACCGGATCAGAAGTTGCCTTTCAAACTGACGGTAAAATTGCGCGGTTCACCGTAGAAGTTGCCCCAAGAGGCGGTGCCGACCGTGTTGTAATAACGTTTATCGAACAAGTTGTTGCCGTTGAGCGCCACGGTCCAGGTGTCATCGAGGCGATACGCCACGCGCGCGTTCCAGGTGGCGTAGCCGGCCTGTTCCAGTTTGATGGTTTGCACGCGGTAGTTGCTGCTCTGGGCGTTGACGCCGGTGCCCACGCTCCATTTCGACAGTGCGCCGTCGAGCTGGTAGTCACCCCACACGCGCAGCATGTGCCGAGGCACATAGGTGTTGGAGACGCCGCCTTCTTTTGTGCTGTCAATGGTGTTCAGGGATTTGGTCTGGGTGTAGGTGTAGCCGCCGAACAGTTGCAGGCGCTCGAGCACTTCACCGCTGATTTCGGTCTCCACGCCTTGGGCGCGCACCTTGCCTTTATCGGTGTAGCAATAGCCATCGGCCGAGGTCGGGCAGAAGCTGTTGTAGTCGGTTTCGGCGCCGTTTTTCTCGATGGCACGGAACAATGCCAGGGAGCTGTTTAAGCGCCCATCGAACCATTCGCCCTTGATACCCAGCTCGTAGTTGTCGCCGATTTTCGGCTTGAGCGCCGCGCCATCGGCCGTAGCGTAGGCACTCTGCGGCTGGAAGATATCAGCGTAGCTGGCGTACACCGAGAGGTGCTCATTGAGGTCGTAGATCAGTGCGGCGAACGGTGTGACCTCGCCGGTTTCCTTGGTGTGCGCATCTTGCAGGGACCACTCGCCCCAGCCCAGGTTATAGGACTCGCGACGGTTGTCGTACCAGCTTACGCGACTGCCGACGATGAACATCAACGGCTCGGCCAGGCGCAGGCGCAAGGTGGCATAAGTACCGTATTGGGTGGCGGTTTCCTTGACCGTGCCGCCACGGTACATGTTCGGCCAGAAGGTGCTGTTGGCCGGTTCCGGGAAGTGGTGGTCGGGCTGGTAGATGCTCTGGCGTTTGGGCAGGTTCTGGATTGCATAGACGTCGTCCTGGGTTCCGCGGCTGCCGTTGGCGCCGAGGATCACTTCGTGTTCCAGGCCGAAGGCTTCGAACTTGCCGTCGATATAGGCATCGAGGCCGTAGTCCCTGTGGTCGTAGTCCATCAGCGCTGCATAGGAGTTGGCCGTCGGCGCCGGGTCGCCATAGTTGATGGTGCCTTCGCTGGCGGCGTATTTGGTGTCTTGCAGGTTGCGGCTGTGCACTGCCGAGACCTTGAGTTTCCAGTCATCGTTGAAGTGGTGGGTGACGTCGGCAAAGAACGTGGTGCGCCGGCTTTGCCAGTCGTTCCAGGATTGGCCCAGGCAGGTCGAGCGACTGAGGTTGGCGCTTTTGCCGTCGGCGTAGCGCGGCAGGCCACCCCAGCACGGGGAGGCATCGACATCCTCGTAGCTGGCGCCGACGCCCAGGGTCGTGTCAGGTGTGAGGTCAAAATCCAGCGCACCGTAGAACGCCTGGTCCTTGCGCTTGGCGATGTCCATGTAGGACCCGCGATCCTGCTGGCTCACCGCCGCGCGGCCACGCAGCGTGCCGCTGTCATTCAGCGGGCCGCCGGTGTCGAGATCGGCGCGGTAATTGTCCCAGGTGCCGGCCGACAGCGACAGGCTGGTGGTGGGCTTGGCCTGTGGCCGTTTGCGCACAAAGTTCACCGCGCCGCTGGCGGTGCCGGCCCCCTTGAGCATGCCGGCGGCGCCCTTGAGCACTTCCACGCGGTCATAAATCGCCATGTTCGCACTGAAGCTGTCGGCCTGGACATAGTCCTTGCCCATGTCCAGGGGCACGCCGTCGTACTGGTACTGGCCGAGCATCTTGAAACCACGGGAGTAGAAATACTTGCCGCCCATGGGCGACTCGTAGGAAGTGATGCCGGGCGTGCGCTCCATTACGTCGTCGATGGTGGTGACGTTCTGGTCGTCCATGAATTGGCGGGTCATCACGCTCACCGATTGCGGGGTTTCCCGCAGGCTGTGTTCGCCCTTGCCGATGGTGACTGCACCGGTGGTGTATGACCCGGTGCCCTCGGTGGTGACACCCAGGCGTTCGCCGTTGATAAGGGTAGCGCCCAGGCTCAGCGCGCCGGTGTCGGCCACTTGCGGCAATAGCATCCAGGTGCTGTTGCCCTGGCGTTGGGCTTCAAGGCCCTGGCCGCGCAGCAATTGCTCAAGCGCTTGCTGAGGATCCAGGCGGCCGCTCAAGCCCGGGCTTGTCTTGCCGGCGACGCTGGTGGCGTCGTAGGACAGGCTGATACCGGCCTGGCGTGCGAACTGATCCAATGCAGCGGCGAGGGCGCCGGCCGCGATGTTCCAGTCACGGGCCTGGGTGTCGCTGGACGGTGTATTGGCCATCACGGCCAGGGGCAGGGCACTGCTCAGGCAGACGCCAAGCAAGGCGGCCTGCATGGCGCGCTTGAGGGGTGAAACTTGGGAGGGGAACGCTTGCATGACCGCGGGGTGCTCCTGAAGGAAGTGGGACAGAACCGGCCTGTTGATCGGCCTTTCCTTACAGGTCGAACGGCAATGAGAATTCACCTCATTTATTTTTGAAGGTTACGCGCGCGCGGAAACCGTCACCCAATAGCGGCTGCGGTACGTGAGATCGAGCTTGAGTGATTGCGCGATCAGGCCTAGCACTTGATCGGTGTCGTCCAGTTGATAAGTCCCCGACACCCGCAGTCCAGCCACCGCCTCGCTGCAGCGCACCAGGCCGTTGCGATAGCGCGCCAGTTCGGCGAGGAAGTCGTCCAGCCGCATCGCCTGGGCGCTGATCACGCCGTCGCTCCAGGCCCAGGGGTCAAGGCCGTTGCCGACAACCGGACGAATGCCGCTGCGATTGAACAGCACCTGCTCGCCAGGCTTGAGTACCTGGCGGGCATTGCCCGCATGGCTGTCGGCAAACACCGCCACCGTGCCCTGTTGCACCGCCAGCTGTGTGCCTTGGGCTTCTTCGCGGACCAGCAGACGCGTGCCAAGGGTGCGCAGGTAGCCGTCGCGGGTCTGTACCCAGAACGGTCGGTGATCGGTGCCGGTGTTGACCAGTATTTCACCCTGGCGCAAACGCACCAGGCGACGCTCTTTATCGAAGGCCGTGTCGAGGGCGCTGGCGCTGTTCAACTGGATCCGGCTGCCATCGTCCAGCGCCACCCAGCGCCGCTCGCCGGTGGCCGTGCGGTAGTCGGCCATCAGTGCAGGCAGTGGCGTGTAGTCGCGGCCGAGCCAGGTCAAACCGGCCGCACCCGCAACCAGGCCGAGCAGTTTCAAGCCTTCACGACGGGAGATGTGTCGGCGCGCGCCGTGCAGGGCGTGCCGGCCGACCTGGGGCGGCAGTTGGCTGAAATCGTCATTCATTGCGGCCACCCGCTGCCACACCAACTGGTGCTCGGCGCTGGTGTGCAGCCAGCGTTCGAACGCGGCGGTGCTGGCGTCGTCGGCCACGTTGAAGCGCAGCGTGATCATCCACTGGATGGCCTGGTCTACCAGGCGCGGGTCAGCCTTCGGCATAACGCAAGCGGTAACAGGCATGCAGCGCTTTGGACAGGTCACGCTCCACCGTGGCCTTGGACACACCCAGGCGCAGGGCGATCTGCGCACAGGTCAGGCCGTCCAGTTGCGCCAGCAGGAAGGCTTCGCGCACCCGCGGCTTGAGCTGGTCGAGCAAGCGGTCGATGCGTTCCAGACTATCGAGAATGAGCAGGCGGGTTTCTTCCGACGGCACTTCGAGTTGCGGAAAATGCGCGAGGCTTTCCAGGTAGGCGCGCTCCAGTTCGCGGCGGCGGTACTGGTCGATCATCAGGCTGCGGGCGATGCTGCTCAGGTAGGCGCGCGGCTGCTGCAAGGTTTGCTGTTTGCGCGCGTTGAGCAGGCGCACGAAGGTTTCCTGGGCCAGGTCGGCGGCGTGTTCACGGCACCCGGTGCGCCGGCTCAACCAGCCGCGCAGCCAGGAATGATGGGCGTGGTAAAGCTGGCCGATGGCGGCGTGGTCCAGTGGGTGATCGCTCGACATGGGCATCCTGGCACAGCTGTCTTAATTGATAATGTTTCGCATTCTAGACGTTGGTCGTGGCCCTTCGCAATTCCCGGCGCGCACTGTATCCAGCACAATTTTTTGTTTGCCGCCGGTGCACCGACTAATCTGCAGGCTTTTCCCGGTGGAAGGCTTGAGCATGATCGACCTGGCGACCCTGGCGGTTTTTTCCGGTGCTGTGCTGCTGTTGCTGTTGTCCCCGGGGCCGAACATGGCCTTTGTGATCAGCCACGGCGTGACCCACGGCTGGCGCGGCGGGATGGCGTCTGCCCTGGGCATTGGCGTGGCCGACGTGCTGCTGACCGCCTTGACCGCCACCGGGGTGACGGCGCTGGTTGCCAGTTGGCCGCCATCCTTTGACGTGATCCGGTATGCGGGTGTGATCTACCTGCTGTGGCTGGTGTTCAAGACCTTGCAGAAAAAACCTGGGTTGGATGCTGGCCCCGTCAGCCGGGTACCGCTGGGCCGGGTGTTCCTGCAAGCCATGCTCAACAGTTTGCTCAACCCTAAGGCGCTGCTGTTTTTTGTGGTGTTCCTGCCACAGTTCGTGAGGCCCGAGGCGGGGTCCATCGCTGTGCAGTTGATGGTGCTGGGGGGCGTGTTGACCCTGATTGCGGGCGTGTTTCATCTGCTGCTGGGCATGTTTGGCGGGGCGCTGAGCCGGTTCTTCGCCAGGCGCTCGAAAGGCGCCTGGTTGCAGAAATGGGGACTGGCGACGGTGCTGACAGTGCTGGCGGTGCGCCTGGCGGTGATGTCGCGTCCGGCCTGACTAAACGTGTTGGGCCAGCTTTTTGCGGCAAGCCCGCTCGCCACACAGAAAGCGTATCAACCCAACCGAGCAGCCGCCCGTGCCACGATCTCCCCGCGTACCCTGCGTGATTCGGCGGTGCGCTTGTTGGCCTCGTCCAGCACATGCCTGGGGGCGGTGTCCGGGCGACCGGCATCGAACGGCGGTGCCGGCGCGTATTCAATCTGCAGTTGCACCAACTGCGCCGCTGCTTCGCTGTACAACTCTGCCGCGAGGGTCAGGGCGAAGTCGATCCCGGCAGTGATGCCGCCACCGGTCAGCAGGTTGCCATCGCGTACCACGCGCTCTTGCACAGGAATGGCGCCGAGCGGGGCGAGCAGGTCGTGGTAGGCCCAGTGTGTCGTCGCCTTGCGCCCGCGCAGTAAACCCGCCGCACCGAGCACCAGCGAGCCGGTACACACCGAGGTCACGTAGCGTGCGGTTTGTGCCTGGGCCTTCAGGAAATCCAGGGTCTGCGGGTCTTCCATCAACGCGCCGACGCCGGAACCGCCGGGCACGCAGATCACATCCAGGGGCGGGCAGTCGGCATAGGTCATGGTCGGGGTGAACACCAGGCCGGTGCTGGAGGTGACGGGGGCCAGGTCTTTCCACACCAGGTGCAACTTCACGTCCGGCAGGGAACCGAGCACGTCGTAGGGGCCGGTAAGGTCCAGTTGCTGGATGCCGGGGAACAACAGAAAGCCGATCTGCAAGGTCATGAATGAAGCTCCGATAAAGGGGTGGACGGCTTCACTGTAGAGGCCTAGGCTTTGGCGGATACGCCATTAAGCCCACGAAACACGCCAATCATGCCTCGAATCGTCCATGTACTCGCTTTCGATAACGCCCAGGTGCTCGACGTCACCGGGCCGCTGCAGGTGTTCGCCTCCACCAATGACCTGGCGCGCCAGCGCGGCGAACCTTTGCCTTACGCGGTATCGGTGATCGCCGCGCAATCGCAGTCGGTGCTGACCTCCGCCGGCCTGGCGCTGGTCGCCGAGCCGCTGCCCGCTGTCGATGCGCCGTGCGATACGCTGGTGATTGCCGGCGGCTGGGGCGTGTACGGCGCTGCCGAAGACCCGGCGCTGGTGGACTGGGTGCGTGAGAAAGCCAGATACACCCGGCGCATGACCTCGGTGTGCACCGGCGCTTTCCTGTTGGCCGCCAGCGGTCTGCTCGACGGCTGCCGCGTCGCCACCCACTGGACCCGTTGTGAAGAGTTGGCGCGCAAGTTCCCTGCGCTGACGGTGGAGTCCAACCCGATCTTCATCCAGCAGGGCGCCGTCTGGACCTCCGCCGGTGTCACCGCCGGTATCGATCTGTGCCTGGCGCTGGTGGAGGAGGACCTGGGCCGCGCCGTGGCCCTGGAAGTGGCGCGGCACCTGGTGGTGTTTCTCAAGCGCCCCGGTGGCCAGTCGCAATTCAGCGTGACGCTGTCCCTGCAAAAAGATGACAGCCGCTTCGCCGAACTGCACGCCTGGATAGCCGAAAACCTCACCCTGGATTTGAACATTTCGACCCTGGCCGCCCAGGCCGGCATGAGCGAGCGTAGCTTTGTACGCCACTATCGCGCCGAAACCGGCCAGACCCCGGCACGTGCCGTCGAGCTCATCCGCGTCGAAACCGCGCGTCGGCAATTGGCCGATAGCACGGCGTCGGTCAAACGCATTGCGGTGCAATGTGGGTTCGGTTGCGAGGAAACCCTGCGTCGCAGCTTTCTGCGCGCCTTGTCGGTGACGCCTCAGGCTTATCGTGAACGTTTTTCGCCGAGCAATTCCAACACCGCGTCCAGTGTGGCCTGCGGCGCTTCCTGAGGGATGTTGTGACCCACGCCTGGCAACACCCGGCGCTGGTAAAACCCGCTGAAATGCTCCACGTCGTCATCCACTTCAGGCGGCGGACCCACGCCATCATCGGCACCGCACAATGAAATGCTCGGTACCGAGATCGCCGGCTGCAACGCCAGTGCCTGCTCGATGGCTTCCAGCGCCGGGTCGCCAGGTGCGTACATGAAGCGGTGGCGGTAGGAGTGAATCACCACCTCGACAAAATCCGGGTTATCAAACGAAGCCGCCGTCTGCGCATACAGCCCCGGCCCCTCGGCCCAGGACGGCGACCACAGCGACCACAACAGCTTGCACAGTTCGCCCCGGTTGGCGGTCAAGCCGTCCATACCGCGCGGGGTATGAAAGTAGTACTGGTACCACAAGCGATGTTCCGTCACAGGTGCCCTGGGCTTCAGCGACTGGGCGATGTCCTGGATGTTGTAGCCATCCCCGGTCACCAACCCATGCACGCGCTCGGGCCACAGCGCCGCGACGATACACGCGGCGCGCCCGCCCCAGTCGTACCCGGCCAGCGTGGCCTGCGGGATCGCCAATGCATCCATGAAGTCCAGCAGGTCCTTGGCCAGCGCCGCCTGCTGGCCTGAACGCATTACCTGCGCATTGATAAACCGTGTCGGGCCGTAACCGCGCAGGTACGGCACCAGCACACGGCAGCCATGCCCGGCCAGTACCGGGGCAATCGCGTCATAGGCACGTGGGTCGTACGGAAAACCGTGCAGCAGGATCACCGGTTTGCCGTCGATGGGACCATGGGCTTCATAGGCCACGTCAAGCAGGGGCGTGCGTGCGTACAGCAGCGGGAACGGGATGGTCATGATGTTCCTGTCCGTGGCCGGGAGAGTTGCTCATTGTGCACAGGGCTTTTCAGGGTTGCCAGGTGGTTTTCTCCCCGCTGAGCTTGCGGTCCAGGAACGTCGCCGCGCTGATCAACGCCAGGTGGCTCAGGGCCTGGGGCGTATTGCCCAGGTGCCGGGCCTGGTTGTCGAACTCTTCGGCGTACAAACCCAGGGGGTTGGCATAGCGCAGCAGTTGTTCGAATTCCAGGTGGGCCTTTTCCACCTGGCCGGCGCGGGCCAGGCATTCGACGTACCAGAACGAGCAGGCCGCAAACGCGCCTTCGGTGCCTTGCAGGCCGTCGATCTGGCTGTCGTCGTTGCGGTAGCGGTAGACCATGCCGTCGCGCACCAGGCTTTTCTGGATCGCTTCCAGGGTCGACAGCCAGCGCGGATCGGTCGCCGCGACAAAGCGCACCAACGGCATCAGCAGCATCGAACCGTCCAGCGCCGTGCTGCCGATATGCTGCACGAAATGCCCGCGTTCCTCGTTCCAGAAGTTGCTCCAGATATCCGCGTAGATTGCCTGGCGGGTCTGGTCCCAGCGCGCGAACGGCGCCGGCAGCGAACGTTTGGATGCCAGGCGGATGGCACGGTCCAGCGCCACCCAGCACATCAGCCGCGAGTGCAGGAAGTGGTGCTGTTCGCCGCGCATTTCCCAGATACCCACATCCTCGGTATTCCAGATTTCGCAGACCTGGTCAGTGACTTCCACGGTGTGCTTCCAGCCCTCGTGGGAGATGGCTTCGCCGTACTTGTTGACCAGGTACACCGCGTCCATCAGCTCGCCATAGATGTCCAGCTGGATCTGGTCGAACGCGCCGTTGCCGATGCGCACCGGCTTCGCGCCGCCATGGCCTTTGAAGTGCTCCAACTCGGCTTCCGGCAGCTCCTGGCGACCGTCGATGCCGTACAGGATATTGATCTTGGTCGGCTGGCCGCAGCAGTCACTGACGCGGCCCTTGAGCCAGCGCATATAGGCGTTGGCCTCGTCGACAAAACCCAGGCGCATGAAGGCGTAGACGGTGAACGACGCATCGCGGATCCAGGTGTAGCGATAGTCCCAGTTGCGCTCTCCGCCGGGGCTTTCCGGCAGGCCGAAGGTGGCGGCGGCGATGATCGCGCCGTGTTTGCGCGACGTCAGCAGCTTGAGGGCCAGGGCCGAGCGGTTGACCATTTCGCGCCAGCGCCCACGGTAGTTCGATTGTGCGATCCAGCCGCGCCAGAATTTCAAGGTGTGGGCCAGGGCCAGGTCGGTGCAACCGCTGTCTACGCGTTCGTCGTCCTGGCCGCCGAGGACGAACTCGGCACCTTCGTCCTGGTCCAGGGTGAAGCGGGCTATGGCAGCGCCGTCCTGGATCTGCAGCGGATGGCTGCCGGACAGGCGCAGGCCGGGCTGGCGGTCGGCACTGAAGCACACGGTGCCGTTGTCGACGGTCGCGTGTGTGGGCGTGCGCGCATAGTCATGCCGCACGGCGCAGCGCAGATGAATCTCGGCGGTGCCGCTGACCACCCGCACCCGGCGTATCAGCAGTGGCAGGTCGTCGATTTCTTCGCTGATGGCCAGCAGGTCGGTGATCTCTACCACGGCGTCGTCGCTGAGCCAGCGGGTTTGCAGCACGTTGGTGTCGGGCAGGTAGATCTGCTCGCGGCGCGCGTTGGGCAGGTCCGGGGTGAGCTGGAAGATGCCGGCATCGGGGCTGTCCAGCAGCGAGCAGAAGATCGACGGGCTGTCGAATTCCGGCCAGCAGAAGAAGTCGATGCTGCCTTTGTCGTTCACCAGTGCCGCGCTGCGCATGTCGCCGATGATGCCGTGGGCATCGATGGGGCTTTGTTGCTCGTTCTTCAAATCAACCATTGCCACGGAACTCCGGATACAGGCTCATGCCGCCATCAATAAAGAGTGTGCTGCCCACGACGTAGTCGGACGCATCACTGGCCAGCCACACCACGGCGTTGGCCACGTCTTCCACATCGCCGACCCGTCCATAGGGAATCAGCTTCAGCAGTTCCGTCTCTGCGGCGCCTTCAGTGGCCGCACGATTGATCGCCGTACGGATCGCTCCCGGCGCAATGCCATTGATGCGGATGCGCTGTTCGCTGACTTCCTGGGCGAGGGTGCGCATCAGCATGTCCACGCCGCCCTTGGACGCTGCGTAGTTCACATGCCCGGCCCAGGGGATCAGCTGGTGCACCGAGCTCATGTGGATGATTTTGCCGGCTGCCCGCGACACACCCTCGCGCACGCCCTGGCGGTTGAAAATGCGCACGGCCGCCCGGGCACACAGGAACTGGCCGGTGAGGTTGACGCCAATCACCGTGTTCCAGTCGTCCAGGCTCATGTCCACCAGGTTGGCGTCCTTCTGCAGGCCGGAGTTGGCCACCAGGATGTCCAGGTGGCCGAAGGCATCGAGGGCCTGGGCAAACAACTGTTCTACCTCTTCTTCTATAGAGACGTTGGCGCCGATGGCAATCGCCCGGCCACCCTCGGCGTTGATCTGCTTGGCCAATGCCTCGGCCGGGGCAGCCTGGCTGTTGTAATTCAGCACTACGGCCGCTCCGGCTTGTGCCAGAGCCTTGGCCGCGCCGGCGCCGATTCCGGAACTGGCGCCGGTTACCAGCGCCACTTGTTGCTCCAACGAGATACGCATTGCTCACCGACCTTTATTTCGTGAGTTCAAGTAGCTGACTGACGGTGCGCAAGGGAAGTTCAGCCGTGTGAATTTAGCGACTACAACCATGGTGGAAAATGGAATAACAGAACTATAAAAAATAACCATAAGATACTAAAAAACCGCTTAAAAGCGTTTGACAGGCTTTTTGTGCCCGTGTCTTATAGGCACACCTCAACCCGCTCCGTTGGTAGTTCGGAAGTCATCGCGGGGCCACTTACAAGAGGTATCTATGTGCCTTTCGGCCGATATAGGGGAACTACCAGTTCAGGGAAAAACCGCTGCCTTAGTTGGCATGCCGAAGTTAGTGATCTTTGATTGCGACGGGGTACTCGTCCAAAGTGAAGAGATCACCCTGTCTGTGTTGATCTCCATGTTAAATGCACGTGCACCTGGCAGTGCGACACTTGATGTGACACGTTTTATCGAACACTTCCGCGGACGCAGAATTGCGGAGTGCTTGCGGGAAGCTGAATGTATTTTAGATATTCATTTGGACAATGAGTTTGAGCAACACTTTCGTCAGCGCGCGCTGGATGCCTTGACGCTTGATTTAAAAGCGACGGATGGGATTGTTGAAGTGCTGGACAGTTTGCAGGTCCCGTACTGCGTTGCCTCCAGCGCACCCCGTAGCAAGATAGAACACTGCTTGCGTATTGCCGGTCTGTTTTCTTATTTCGAAGGGCGAATATTCAGTTGTTATGAACTGGGTCGCTGGAAGCCAGATCCGTTGGTGTTTTTGACGGCTTGTGACACTTACGATATTGCCGTGAGTGATGCGCTGGTTATTGAAGACAGTGTTACGGGTATTCAGGCGGCCGTCGCTGCCAATATAAGGGTTTTGGGTTTTGGTCCACCGCACCGGCGTGCACAGTTGGCGGCTGCCGGCGCATTACCGATCGCCGACATGCGTGAAGTACTGGCGATTTTTAATTGATCTTATTACTCAGGGAGGAGGCGTTGTGAACACACTGGGTTACCTGGAAAGACTTAAACGCAACGATCAATCTTCACAGCTATGGTGGGATTCATCGCCTGCCGTTTACCTGCCTTACAAACAGCATCTGCTGGATAAGTACCCGGCCGCCGCAGCTTATATAGATGCGTTGATGCCAGACGATTTCTCCCAGCCCCGGGGCTTGTGCAGTGTGACCACCAATCCCCGGCTGGTGACCGCCGTTATCCTTGAAAAACGCGAGTACTGGTCGTCGCGCTTCAACCTGGCGAGCCTGACTCCCAGCGAATTGCACAAGCAGTTGTACAACGAGGTCATCGTTGAGGGGGCGTCGGCGCTCCAGCCGTTGTGGGTTCAATCGGCACAGGTCGAAGGCTGGATTTCCGCCCAGGTCGACCCGGTGGATGTGCGCTGCACCGAGCGCATGACCGTCAGGGGCCTGGAACTGCATCGCCTCGCACCGAATGTGATGGTCAAGGTGCCGGGCAGCCTGGAGGGGTTGGTGACCGTCGAGCAACTGGTCGCCCAGGGCGCGTCGATCAATATCACCTTCTGCTTCACGGTTGCGCAGTTCCAGGCTGGTATCCAGGCCATCGAGCGGGGCATGGCGACCGCGCGCAGCAACGGTATCGACACTGCCCACTGCAAGTACGTGATCACCTTCATGATCGGGCGTTTCGCCTGTCAGCCCGAACTCACGCTGCAGGCCGCGGAGCGTGGCCTGGCATTCAGCGCCGAGGAGCTGCGCTGGGCCGAGCTGATGATCTACGAGCAGGTCCAGGCGTTGGTGGCGGCCGCGAGCGTGCCGGTCAAAACCTTGCTGTCCAGCATCAAAGTCGATGTGGACGAGCGAGGCAACAAGCATTGCTGGCACCTGGAAAAGACCGGGCATGCGGCAACCTGCTACACGCTGACGCCGGATGTGGTGGAGTTCCTCATTGAGCGCGAAAGCCACGGCAAACCGGTGGTGCCCGCCTTGAAACCACAGAAACCGCCCGCGTCGACCTTCGCCAAGCTGATCCGTATCCCGTATTTCTACGAGGCCTACTTTGTCGACAGCATCGAGCCGTATGACTTTGGCAATCATGAGGCGTTTATCAACGCCTGCAACGAAGCCAACAGCGCGCACCGGCGCCTGACCGATTACTGCGTGCGGCTTTGCCCGGTGACCAAGCCTTTCAAGCGCGCGCTCAACGCACTGCTGGCCGCTGAATTCGGGGTGGTCGCATGAACCGGATGATCGGGCTGTGGGCCCACCCACGTTCGCGCTCCACCGTGCTGGAACGTGTGTTTATCGAGAGGGGCGATTTTGAGGTTTTCCATGAGCCCTTTGCGCACATGGCGTTTTACGAGGACTCGGCGATCCCGTCGGATGAGTGGGATCACAGTTTGCCCACGACGTACCAGGATATAAAACAGCATCTGTTGACCGCCCGTGAGCGCACACACGTAGTTCATAAAGACATGTGTTACCACTGTCTGGATAATTTGAAAGTTGACAGTGAGTTTCTCGCGCAACAGGACAATATCTTTCTTATCCGCGAGCCGGCCAGCAGCATTATTTCCCATCATCGGGTGCACCCGGATATGCCATTGCAGGCCATTGGGCATAAAGCGCTCTACGAGATCTTTTGCGTGGTCACAAAACTCACGGGCAAAGTGCCTTATGTGATTAACGCTGATGATCTGGCCGCTGAACCGGAACGGGTGATTCGTAAGTTGTGTGATTACTTGGGCATTGAGTTTCTGCCGCATGCCATGACGTGGAAGCGAGAGTGTCCGCAACAATGGAAAACCTGGCGTCGTTGGCATGCGGCGGCGGAAAACAGTGAGCGCATTGTGACGCCGGATAAACACCACATCGATATGAAAGCCTTCGACCAATATCCGAAGTTAAAAGCGATGTATGAATACCATCGGACTTTCTACGCGCGCATGAACGAATTTTGCCAATAAGGATGGTTGTATGAAGAAGTTGATTGTTACCGGGGCGGCCAATGGCATTGGTCGGGCCACGGTGGAAATGGCGATTCAACAGGGTTACTTCGTTATCGGCGCCGACAAGGATGCCGAAGGCCTCAACGTATTGCAGCGGCTTTACGGTGCTGAAGTATTTGAAGCGCATATCGCCGACTTTTCCGATATGGCGGTTATCAAGGGTTTTATTCCTGAACTGTATAAGCGTCATGCAACCATTTATGGCTTGGTCAATAACGCCGGGCTTTACCACGGTAAAAGTGTCTACGCCTATTCCGATGAGCAGATCGACGAGATCCTCACCGTCAATCTCAAGGCACTGGTGTATCTGTCCAAGGACTTCGCCGAACGGGAAATGACCCACGAAGCCCCGCGCAGCATCGTCAACATTGCTTCGGTGGCCGGTGAAGTGGGCAGCTGCGATGCCCTCTACGGTGCCACCAAGGCGGCGGTGATCGGCCTGACCAAGGCCAACGCCTGGAACTTTGCGCCGTTCGTACGGGTAAACGCGGTGTCCCCGGCGCTGATCCATGACACCGCCATCTACGACACCATCCCCGAATACCGCCGCGCCGAGTACGCACGCCAGGAAGTCCTCAAGGATCCGATCCAGCCTGGCGGCGTGGCCGAGGTCATCTTGCTGCTGGTCGGCGATGCCCTGCGTCACAGCACCGGCAGGGTGATTTCGGTCGACAACGGAGCCTACCCACGGTGAGTCATTCGATGCGCAAGAAAAAACTGCTGCTGGTGGGCGCCGGCAACCTGTGCCTGCAGATCCTCAAGATTCTCGGGCCGAAAAACGCGTTCGAGTTTGTGGTGTTGGGGCGCAATGAAGAGGCGACGATCCGGCTGTGCAACCTGGTGGCGCTGTCGTGCGCGCAACTGGGGCAATTCATTGCTATCAAGCCGGTGATTGCTGACCTCACGGACATCGGCCGGGTGACGCAGCTACTGCGTGAAGAAGCTCCGGATATCCTGGTGAACTGCGCGTCGCTGCAGTCGTGGCGGGTGATTACCGGGTTGCCCAAGTTGTCGTTCGAAAAGCTCGATCAGGCCCAGTTCGGGCCATGGCTGCCCATGCACCTGACGTTGATGCACTGCCTGATGCAGGCGGTGAAGGCTTCCGGCATCTCGGCCAAAACCGTCAACGCGGCGTTCCCCGATGCGGTCAACCCGATCCTGGCTCGCGTCGGCCTGGCACCCGATATCGGTGTGGGGAATGTGGCCAACCTGATTCCCGCCGTGCGTCTTTCCATTGCGCGGTTGCTCGAATGTTCGCCCGCCGATGTGCAGGTGCAGTTGTATGCCCAGCACTACTTCAGCCACTACGTGCCGCGCGGCGGCCTGCCTCCGCGTGCCAGCTACCGCCTGCTGTATGAAGTGCGCGACCGCCCACAGGTGGCCCGCCTGCCGGCCGAGGCGATTTTTTCTACGGTGAAATCCGAGTTCCGTCGCCTGGGCGGGGTGGATGGGCAGTTCCTGACCGCGTGCTCCGCCGTCACGGTTATCGAAGGGCTGTTTTCACCCACGCCGGCGTGGGTGCATGCGCCTGGCCCACTTGGGCTTCCGGGTGGCTATCCGGTGCGGCTGCATGAGGGGCGGATCGAGGTG
This sequence comes from Pseudomonas extremorientalis, assembly GCF_024584605.1. NCBI lineage: Bacteria > Pseudomonadati > Pseudomonadota > Gammaproteobacteria > Pseudomonadales > Pseudomonadaceae > Pseudomonas > Pseudomonas extremorientalis. The sequence goes on from NZ_CP089519.1 coordinate 2,230,301, forward strand.
CAGTTCTCCGAGGCCTGCCCACGGGATGAGGCGGTGCGCATCAACAGCATCTGCCAGAGCCAGGACGGCATCGACGAAATCCATTGCGATGGTTCCGTCACGTACAACCCGCAGTGCATGGCCGTCATGCAATCGATGCTGGGCTACTCCAAGCACAGCATGTCCATCGAACAGTCCGCCGAGTTTGCCCGTGAGTTGGCGAGCAAGTACCTGTCCTTCAAGAATTCGACCTGGTAGGTATGTCATGAATCAGATGACCAGAAACAAGCACAACGACGTGGCCAGTTACTCCGCGCAGTACTCGACGGAATTTGTCGAACGTTGGGATGAGTTGATCGATTGGGAGAAGCGTAAGGCGGGGGAGGGCGGGTTCTTTGAAAACCTGTTGCGAAGCCACGGCGTGCAGTCGGTGATCGACGTCTCGACCGGCAGTGGTTTTCATGCCGTCCAGCTCAAGCAGGCCGGCTTTGACGTGGTCGCCACCGATGGCAGCAGCACCATGTTGACCAAGGCGCGGGCGAACTTTCGCAAACATGGCCTGGATATCCAGTCCCATTACCGTGACTGGCATTCACTGGATCCACAGGAACTGGGGCAATTCGACGCCGTGGTGTGCCTGGGCAGTTCGCTGTGCCATGTGTTTGAAGCCCATGATCGATTGAGGGTGCTGGCGAAATTCAGGGCCTTGCTCAAGCCGGGCGGGTTGCTGATTGTGGACCAGCGCAATTTCTTCGCCATCCGTGCCGGTAAATTCAAAGCCAGCGGTCATTACTATTACTGCGGTACGAACGCTTCGGTGAGCTTGGGCCAGGTCGATGAACGCCTGTGTGAGTTCATCTATTCCTTCGATGATGCGCAGCAGTACAGGCTGCAGGTTTACCCCCTGTTGCCGGGGGAATTGAAGGGGGAAGTGCTCAAGTCCGGATTTACCGACCATGAAAGCTACGGTGATTTCGAGCGTGACTACGACATGATGGGTTGTGATTTTGTCATCCACACTGCGCGCGCCGAATAGGGAGGCTTGATGAGCACACTCGTACAGAGCAATGCCCGCCCATTGGACAGTGTCGCGCTGGCGATCGTCCTCACCGGGTTCGTGGCCAGTACCTACGGCTTTGGGGTTTACCTGTTCGCCAACCTTGTCGTGGACATGCGCCGCGACATCGGATTCGACTACACCACGGTGGGCCTGATCACCGGCGGCGCGCAGATTGGCTTCCTGCTGTTTTCGTCGGTGACCAGCTACATCAGCCGTTTCTTCGACGGCTGGAAAATCAGCCTGGTGTCCACCGTGATGACGTCCCTGGCGCTGCTGGGCCTGAGCGTCAGCGACAGCATCTGGTTGTCGGGGGCCTTGTTGATCCTGCTCGGTGGTTGCTCCGCCTCGGTGTACATCCCGCTGGCGGAAATCGTCACCAAGGGCTTCAGCCCGGGCAATCGCTCGCGGGTCATGGGGCTGATCTCCAGTGGCACCAGCTACGGTGTGTTCATCAATGGCTTGCTGGTGTCGTTCCTGACCTTGAATGGTGGCTGGCGCTCGATCTGGCTCACTGCCGGCCTGATCTCGGTGGCCCTGTGTCTGGTGGCCTGGTTTCTGTTGCGCAACCTGGCCGCGAGCCAGGACACCGGGTTTGCCGGCGAGCGCGCCGTAGCGTTTGACAGCCATCAGCCGTGGCTCAGCCGCTCGCTGTACCTGACCTGGGCCATCGCGTTTCTCAATGGCATGGCATTGCTGCCGTTCCAGACCTACCTGGCGCCCTTCCTGCGCGATGAATTGGGCGTATCGGTTCAAGACGCCGGGTTTATCTGGACCACCATCGGTGCGGTGGGCATGGCCTCGGGCTTTCTGGTGGGGTGGATTGCCGACAAGGTCGGTGTGCGGGCGTCGCTGGCGATGTGTTTCCTCAGTGCAGGACTGGCCGCCACCCTGGTGTTCAGTTTCAACAGCCTCCCGCCGTTCTACCTGGCCGCGTTCCTGTTTGCGCTGGCGTTCTATCCCATTTTCGGGCTGGTCCCCAGTTACATCGGGCAGATCGTGCCGGTCAGCCGGCTGACCCAGGCCTTTGGCATCGCCAATGTGCTGATCGGCTTGGGCGGGATGTGCGGCAACTTCCTGGGTGGCTTTTCCAAGGACCTCACTGGGTCGTTCTCGACGGTCTACTGGGTGGTTGCGCTGTTGCTGTTCGTGCAATGCGTGATGGTGTTCATGTTGGGTAAACCGCCGACTGCGGCGAAGGAGGGCGTGCGGCCATGAGTTATTTTCCAGACAGTCCAAGCCAGAACCTGCACGCGTTTGCGTTCAGCCATCGGCGCGCCGGACACGGGCACAAGCCTGCGGTCATCTGGCTGACGGGTATCTCGGCGTCCGGCAAATCGACGATCGCTGATGCGTTGGACATCGCCTTGCAGAAACAGGGGCGGATGACCGCGATCATTGATGGCGACTCGGTGCGTGGCGGGTTGTGCCGCGACCTGGGTTTTACCGACAGCGACCGCGATGAGAATATCCGGCGGGTCGCCGAAGTGGCCCGCTTGATGATGGAGGCGGGGCTGATGGTGATTGTCGCGCTGATTTCACCTTCGTCGGCCAGTCGGCATTACGCACGTTCGATCATCGGCAATGAGTTTTTTGTCGAAGTGCATGTGGATGCACCGTTGGAAGTTGCTGAACAACGTGATCCGAAGGGCCTGTATAAAAAAGCCCGTGCGGGCCAGATCAAACACTTCACCGGGATCGACTCCCAGTACGACGTGCCGGTGTTTCCTGAAGTGCATTTGAATACCCAGGCGCTTTCGGTGGAGCAGTCGGTCGAGGCGATTCTGGATTGGGTGGGGCACAACGACAGTCGCGGTTAGCCGTCTGTCTTTGCGTCGGCTTTGCGCCGGGATGACAATATCTGTAACTCGAAAAAACAAGGTAATCTGCGCCATCGCAGGGAGAACGCGTTTTTTCGGGAGCAGGCATGACACATTTTACGGGCACTGCAAAATCAATTCGCCTGATTGGCGGGGCCCGGGTCCTGGACTTCATCAATACCACCAATGGGCGTCGCCCCGGCACTTCGCTCAAGGTCATGGAAGAACGGCTCACCAGTTTTCAGTTCTTCTTTGAATGGGCCTTGCATGCGTCGTTGATCTCGGCCCGGGAGTTCGATGACTACAAGCCGATGGTGTTTGAGTCATCGATGGCCTACCAACCGAACCTCGACGCGATCATTGCGTTCAGGGAATGCCTGTACGCAGTGTTTTATCCGTTGTCCTTGCAAGCTGCCGCGCCCGACCACGCCTTGCAGCAGATCAACGAGGCCTTCCAGCAAGGCGCAGCACGGCGGGTGCTGCGTTCTGTCGAGGGCAAACCTGCCTGGGCGTGGATGCCTTGCACCACGGCGCAGGAGCTCACGGCCATGGTGCTGGGCCGCCTGGCCATCGAGGCCACGCAATTGCTGGTATCCGGTGATCTGCACGCATTGCGCAGTTGCAGCGCTACCGACTGCGACTGGGTGTTCCTGGATATCTCCAAGAACAAACAGCGCAAGTGGTGCCAGATGAGCGTGTGCGGCAGCCGGGAGAAACTCAGCCGGCTCAGACAGGTGGGTGGCAAAACGGCGCATTGAGGGCCTATGGCGAGTAGCAATTGCCCTGCTTAATAGGAAGCATTACTATTCACGCCCCGCCTCCCCAGTGCTCCCGCGATGATCCCTCAGCCGCCCCGCAGACCAGGCTTTTTCGAACACTACGAAGAGTTGATCGGGACCTGGACGCGCCGCCTGAGAAACCGCCAGCAGGCCGAAGACCTGGCCCATGACACTTTCGTGCGGGTGCTGGAGGCAAAATCCTCCGAGGTCGAGCAACCTCGCGCCTATCTGCATCAAACAGCGCGCAATATTGCCGTAGACGCCTTTCGACGCGAAGACCGTCGCGAGGCCATGACCCTGGAAGCCTTTGATCAGCGTTCGCCGCACACCGGCGACCCGGAACATTTCATGCACGCGATCCAGTTGGCGGACTCTATCGAGCGAGCCTTGGCCGAGCTGCCGCTCAATTGCCGCAGGATTTTCATCTGGCAGAAAATCGAGGGCCTGACCCAGCAGGAAATCGCCGACCGCCTGGGTCTGTCTAAAAACATGGTGGAAAAGTATATGATCCGCACCCTGCGGCATCTGCGCGACCGCCTGGACGCGATGGCGCCATGATCGCCCGCTCTGAAACAGGATCATCCATGATGGATAACCGTGCCCGAGACGAAGCCGCGCAATGGTTTGTGCGCCTGCAAGACGCCGAATTGAATGCTGCCGAACGCCAGCGTTTCGACGCATGGCGCACTGAGCATCCCGATCACCAGTATGAGTTCGATGTATTGCAGGGCGTGTGGAGCGCCGCTGACTTGCTGCCCAACGCCCGCCTGCAGGCGCTGTGCGAAGCGCCCGCGGAACGTCCCAGGCGCCGAGCCATCCTGCGTTATGCGGTGGCCGCCAGTGTGGTTGCAGTCGCGCTGGGGCTGGGCCTGTTCAGCGGGCTGGATCATCCCAAGCCCTACAGCGCCGAGTTCAGTACGCGTCTGGGGGAACATCGCCAGGTGGCCTTGCCCGACGGTTCGGTGATGGACCTCAATAGCCGCAGCATCGTCACGGTGCATTACGAAAAAGGTCGGCGTGGCGTCGAGATCAAGCAGGGCGAAGCGATGTTCAGCGTCGAACATGACACCAGCAGGCCCTTTGTCGTGGCGGCCGGGGCAGGGCAGGTGACCGTGACCGGCACGCGATTCGATGTGCGCCGCGATGACGACCAGACCCGCGTCATGGTCGAAGCCGGCACCGTGAAAGTACAAGGCCGTGCGCCGGACAAGATGGTGACGCTGACAGCGGGCCTGGGCAGCCATGTCGACAACCAGGGGCGGGTAGCCGCGGCCTACGCGGTGAACACCGAAGAATTGACCGCCTGGCGTACCGGCAAACTGGTCTTCAACAACGCTTCGCTGGGCGAAGTGGCCCGGGAAGTCTCGCGTTATCGGGAGCAACCGCTGCGGGTCAGCACGCCGGCCGTGGGCAACCTGCGCCTGACCAGCGTATTCAAGTCCAACGACACCGATGCCTTGCTCAAGGCGTTACCGCACATCCTGCCGGTAGCCTTGCGCACCTTGCCGGACGGCAGCCAGGAAATTATTTCACGCTGACATTCAGGTTTTTTTCGAGTTCTTCGTCTTCTCCTGCAACTGCAACTGGTTTGCATTAACAGCCGCACACTCTTGCGATCACAGGACTAGGTTCGACGTGAAAAAACTCGCCGTGAACAACAATAAAATCTCCCGCTGGGCGCCGCTGGCCCTGGCGCTTGCGGTCAGTGCCGCGCTGCCTGTGGCCTACGCCGCCGAGGCTATCCACATCAAGGCCCAGTCCCTGGGCACAGCGCTGAGCCAGTTGGGCCAGCAGACGTCCCTGCAAGTGTTCTTCAGCCCCGAACTGGTTGCGGGCAAGCAAGCGCCGGCGGTCGACGGCAACCTTTCCCCCGAACAAGCCCTGCGCCAGTTGCTGCAAGGCAGCGGCCTGGACTACCAGATCGATGCCGGCTCCGTGACCCTGCGCCCGCTGAACAGCGGCACCGGTGAAGCCGGCTCGCCGCTGGAACTGGGCGCCACCGATATCAAGGTGGTGGGCGACTGGCTCGGCGACGCCAACGCCGAAGTGGTGCAGAACCACCCCGGCGCACGTACGGTGATCCGCCGCGAAGCCATGGTGGAGCAGGGCGCGATGAACGTCGGCGACGTGCTGCGCCGTGTGCCGGGTGTGCAGGTGCAGGAATCCAACGGCACCGGCGGCAGCGATATTTCCCTCAACGTTGGCGTACGTGGCCTGACGTCGCGCCTGTCGCCACGTTCCACCGTGTTGATCGACGGTGTACCGGCAGCGTTCGCGCCGTACGGTCAACCGCAATTGTCGATGGCGCCGATATCCGCCGGTAACCTGGACAGTATCGACGTGGTGCGCGGTGCCGGTTCCGTACGCTACGGGCCCCAAAACGTCGGCGGCGTAATCAACTTCGTGACCCGCGCCATCCCCGAGAAATTCTCCGGTGAAGTCGGCACCACCCTGCAAACCTCCGCCCATGGCGGCTGGAAGCACATCGACAATGCATTTATCGGCGGCACCGCCGACAACGGCATCGGCGCCGCCTTGCTGTACTCCGGGGTCAATGGCAACGGTTACCGCAACAGCAACAATTCCAACGACATCGACGACGTGATCTTCAAGACCCACTGGGCGCCGACCGATCAGGACGACTTCTCGCTCAACTTCCATTACTACGACGCCAGCGCCGACATGCCCGGCGGCCTGACGCAGAAGCAGTTCGACGCCAACCCGTACCAATCGGTACGCGACTGGGACAACTTCAGCGGGCGCCGCAAGGACGTATCGTTCAAGTACATCCGCCAGATCGACGACCGTACCCAGGCCGAGGTGCTGACCTATTACTCCGACAGCTTTCGCGGCAGCAACATCGCCAACCGTGACCTGAAGACCCTCGGTTCCTACCCGCGCACCTACTACACCTTCGGCATCGAGCCACGCGTCTCCCGTGTATTCGATGTAGGCCCGAGCACCCAGGAAGTCAGCCTGGGCTATCGCTACCTCAAGGAAGGCATGCATGAGCAGGCGACCAGCCTGAATCTGGTCAACAATGTACCGACGCCGGGCGGACAGAGTGACGGCCATGTCTATCAGGATCGCACCGGGGGTACCGAGGCCAACGCGTTCTACATCGATAACAAGATCGATATCGGCAAGTGGACGGTGACTCCGGGGATCCGTTTCGAAGATATCCGCACCGAATGGCACGACCGTCCGGTGATCGCGTTGAACGGCACCCGCACCCAGGAAAAACGCCGCGAAGTCCACAACAACGAACCGCTGCCTGCATTGAGCGTGATGTACCACGTCTCCGACGCCTGGAAACTGTTCGCCAACTACGAGACCTCCTTTGGCAGCCTGCAGTACTTCCAACTGGGCCAGGGCGGCACCGGCGACCAGACCGCCAACGGCCTGAACCCGGAAAAAGCCAAGACCTACGAGGTGGGTACGCGCTACAACGACAATGTCTGGGGCGGTGAGCTGACGTTCTTCTACATCGACTTCTCGGACGAGCTGCAATACGTCAGCAACGACGTGGGCTGGACAAACCTCGGCGCCACCAAGCACACCGGTATCGAAGCCTCGGCGCACTATGACCTGTCGAACCTGGACCCGCGCCTGGATGGCCTGACCGCCAATGCCGGCTTCACCTACACCAAGGCCACGTCCGAAGGTGACGTGCCGTTCAAGGGCCGTGACCTGCCGCTGTATTCCCGTGAGGTGGCCACCTTGGGCCTGCGTTACGACGTCAACCGCTGGACCCATAACCTGGATGTATACGCCCAGTCCGGCCAGCGTGCGCCAGGTACAACCAGCACCTATATCACCCAAGGTACGGCTGACGGCCAGTACGGTGATATTCCGGGCTACGTCTCGGTCAACGTGCGCAGTGGCTATGACTTTGGCGAGCAGTTGTCCAACCTGAAACTGGGCGTTGGTGTGAAAAACGTCTTCGACCAACAGCACTACACCCGTTCCAGTGACAACAATGCTGGACTGTACCTTGGCGAGCCGCGAACGTTCTTTGTACAGGCCAGCGTCGGGTTCTGATCGAAACACTGCCGCTCTTCCTGCCCGGGTTGAGCGGCAAAACCTACCGATAGAGGGGTTTGTTTTTCATGCCTTCAAATGTTCCTCCTACCAGGTTTCTGGAAACTTTCAGCCTTCTCAGGAACCGGCTCCCACAGTTCTGCCACACAGGATAGGCCTGCGTGCGCTGGTTTCCTTGACGACTAATAGAGCCCAAGGACGCTGGAGCAGTGATGTCAGGCGCCTGAATAGACCGAACTGGAGAACAGGAATGTCGGTATCGCCATACAATCACAGCGTCGCCCCTAACCTTGATAATGCCTCTCCGGGGGAAGAAACGCGCAGCAGCGAACGGTCTGCCATCACATCAAGGGCCCTGGTCTCGGCAGGGATCCATTTCGCCTCGCAGTCCAGTCATTGCGGCCCGGTATTCGGTGGCCCGCCGCCGCGCCCACTCCCCGAGAATGTGCGCCCGAACCCAGGCCCACCTCCACGTCCGAACCCTGCGTTGCCGGACCCTTATCTTTCAAAGCAAAGCAACGAGCAATTGGCCCAGGCGCTTTTGAACAGCTATGACGCGTTCAGGGGCCGCTGGCCTTCGCGCTCTGTCACGCGAAAGAGTGTGCAGAAAATGGCCAATCAACCGTTGACCGGTGATCCTGCCAAAGACGCGAATATTCGGTTGGCGAAGGAACTGCTGCGACGTCCTGGGCTGCTGCAAGCGCTCGATCGAAATGGCAGCACCGGTGAACTGAACGGTCGTTTGTCCAAGGACGACATCAAGAGCTTCATTCAGTCCGATAATCCATTGAAATCGAAGGACGATAAGCAACTCGTCCAGGAAATGCTCAACCATTTCAATGAGTTGAAAGGAGGGTATTTCAGTAGCACGATCAAGCTCAGGGACCTTCACGCCCGCGCGATGCAACCATTGACCGGTAACTCCCGCAACGACCATCTCACCCTCCTGGCACGGGAAGTCATGGCGCGCTCGAACCTGATGGCGACTATGGACAACGTTGAAAGCTGGCGGCGCGATGGCAAGATTTCTCGACAGGAACTGAACGCATTGCTTCGTTACACCTGAGGCTGCCCTCTGCTGCACCGCGCAGCAGAGGTTGGTGAGCGCTCGGCGCAGCCCATACAACCCAGTCATGCAAGAGCTGTATGCGAGTGTGTATCACAAAGAAGATATCCATCGGTCATTGCCTGCCGATGGAGCCTTCATCATACCGGACCGGATCTGGACTATGAATTCGACATCTTTTGAATCCCGTCATGCTCAGTACAAAATCTCGACGTTGGCCGCACCTGCGCAGGAGGCGGAAAACCCGAGAGAACCTCTGGGACTCTATCTCACATCCTCGCCCCGGTTCAGCTTCAAGGCGCCCACCGCGGAAGATTTTGACAAAGGCTCTCGAGCCCTCATGGAAGAGTCGACCCCCGGTTCGGTTATTTCAATGTTTTCCAGTCTTTGGAACAAGTTGGTCCGCCGCTAGGCCTTGCAGTTTCACATCGACACAATTTTTTAGGGCATGGAGGCTCGACAAGGTGAACTGGTTACAAACGCTCAAGATTCATTCGGGTATATGCGGCGTTTTGGACGGCGGTCTTCGGAACCATCGTTTTCTCGGAGCCACTCAACCAGAGCTTGTGCCACGTTGATTTCAAGGTGTTTTCGAGGATCAGTCGACCAAGGCACGGGTTACGTAATCTAGATAGGGTGGAGGTTAATCATGGTCGGTAGTGTCAATAACTATTTGCAGTCGATAGTGTCAAGTACACTGAATACTTCTTCGGCAGGCGCGGGGCGGCGCACGGGCAACGGTCAGGCTCGCGATGCAATCGATACGCGTGCGCTGGGCAAGCCGCTGCCGGCGGCGCCGTCATTCGGCGCCAGTTTTTTGAATGGCGCCTCAAGGCACTTTGACGGTCAGAATTTGTATGGCGGCATGACGAAGGCCGGCAACCCCTTTGTCAGTTCAGACGACCACCTGTTGGCGACGGACCTGAAGAACAACCTGTCATTACTGGACGCGTTCAAGAAAGATGGTCAGTTGACCCAGGCTTCCTTGCTGGAGATAGCTAAAGAGGAACCCAGCAGCAGTAAGGTCTCGGAGCGCACCATCATGTTGGCGCGAGAGATACTCAACCGTCCTCGGCTGAACGAAGCTATCTTGGAAAAGGGCGGTAAGATCACGCATGACAGCCTCGGCAAAGCGGCCGACTTGCAGGTTGGCAACACCAACCCCAACACCCAAAGCGCGGACCCGTTCCATGCGAAGACCGATGCGCAGGTCGTCCAGATTTTCAGGGGCATGTTTGACGATTTACGCGACAAGTCGGAAGACCGGACGTTCTTCTTCGAAAAACATCGATACGTGAAAAAAGACACGATCATCGAAATGAGCAAGGACCCAGACCAAACCGATAAGAACGGTGAGCCTTTACGAGATGCGCGTACTGGGTTTCCTTTAAAGAAATACAGCGAGCAACAGGTATACCTTGCCAAGAATCTTATGGAGAGGCCAGGGTTGATGGCCTCTCTAGACAGTTCCAAAGCCAATGGTCACAACATTTTCGGCAGCCATAACGACGATGGATGGTTGAAAAACTACAGCCTTGATCGCTGGCTGAAAAACGACAAGGAAGAAAAAGGGCGATAGGCCCTGCAGGCGAGCATGAGCGGTTTGAAATACTCAAACGGCCCATGCCGCTTCGCTCTCATACCCGCAGTATTTTCCCACTGATTGCCACCACCGCCAGCAACATACCGACCAACAGGAAGGCGGTTGCCAGGCTGCTGCCGTGGGCGATGAAGCCGATCACGGCCGGCCCGGCCAATATCCCGGCATAGCCCAGGGTAGTGATGGCCGGTACGGCAATATGTTCTGGCATGACAGTCTGTTTACCGACGGCTGTGTACAGCACCGGAACAATATTGGAGCAACCGGCGCCTATCAATGTGTAACCCAGCAAGGCCATTTCCCAGGCGGGGGACAGGGTAGCCAGGAATGTGCCGGCGGCCGCAAGTGCACCGCCGCCCACAATCACCCGGGTAGCACCCAGCCGGCGCACGATGGAATCTCCGGTCAATCGTCCGACCGTCATGGTCAGGGCAAAGGCTGCGTAACCCAGACCTGCATAGGCTTCATCGAGGCCGCGCTCGGCACTGAGAAACACCGCGCTCCAGTCAAGTACCGCACCTTCTGCCAGGAACACGATAAAGCACAGGCAACCGATGAACAGCACCACACCGTGAGGTACGGCAAACGCCGGGCCCGAACTCTCACTGCCGTAAGGCAGCAGATGCGGCGCGGCCTTGAGCAGTGCTGCCAATGTGATGACAATCACCACCAGGGTCGCCTGCAACGGCGACAGGCCCAGCCCGAGCAGACCCGAGACACCCGCTGCACCGACGATCCCTCCCAGGCTGAACAGCCCATGAAAGCCCGACATCATGGTTTTGCCGCTGGCGCGTTCAACGATCACCGCCTGCAAGTTGACCGTGGAATCCACCGTGCCCAGGCCGGCACCGAACAGGAACAACCCAGCCATCAGCAGCGGAATCGAACTGACCGTCGCCAGCAGCGGCAATGCCAGGCAGATCATGATCGTCCCGGCGCTCAGTACGCGTCGGCAGCCGAAACGTGAGGCCAATGCACCCGCGGCGGGCATGGCGATGATCGAACCGACCCCCAGGCACAGCAGCAACAGCCCCAGCGTGCCCTCGCTCAGACCGGCGCGAGCCTTGGCATACGGTACCAGCGGCGCCCAGGCCGCGATGCCGAAGCCGGCAATGAAGAAGGCGATACGGGTCGACATTTGCTCCAGCCGCCCGGGAACCACGGGCGCTGAGGTGGGGATGGCAGTCATGAAAAATCCTTGGTTTTGCGTTCAACGAACGATGTCCGGCGCGACATCCTTGCACATCAGGCCTTGGTGTGCGAGCCGGGTTCCGTTGGGATTCGGGCTGCCTTGAATTTTATTTTTACAAGCTGGAACGCCAGGGCGGGTTGCAGCCACATAAGTCGTATCGAGTTTGTAGGAGGCGGTCTGGAAGGTGTGTAATCCCTGCGGGAACGATTGAACCCCAGGGTTCTCGCGGTGGATTACCACCTTCCAGGCCGCTTCTGAAACTGCGTCAGGCGGGTGGTGTGCAACGGCGGGATCCCACACAATCGAGCAACTCCTTTTTTGCGATCAGCGCATACCTCGGTGGATGACCTCATGACTCTGTTCTACGACGCTCGCGGCAATATCTATGGTGTGGTCAGCCCGGCTTCATTGAGCAGCAAGGGCATTAATGTACCCGAGAGCGCTGAGTGTGCCGCGCGCACTCGTGGTGCCTGGGCAGCGTCGGCCGTCGCCTCGGAATGCAGTTGGGGCTTGTTGCCGCGTCCGGTCGATGGCAAGGCCCACCGTTGTGATGGTCTGCTGGTGGGGCCGTTTCAGGACGAGCCGCCGTTCGACCTGTTGATCGTTAACACCGACGGCACTCTGGCCGAGCGCAGCGGCAATGGGTTGACGATTTTCGCCCAGGCCCTCACCGACCGGGGCTTGATGACCGAAGCCTGCGAGTTACGGGTGCATCACGACAAATCGGATGCGGTCTCGCCAGTCGCCACTCGGGTGGAGCCAGCCGTTCGTGACGACGTCGCAGGGTTCTGGCTTGACCTCGGAGTGCCCGCCTTCGGACCTGCGGCGGTGGGCGCGCAGGGGGTTGGCCAGGTGTTTCAGGAGGGCACTGAACTGAGCCATGTCACCGAGCTGGCGGCGATCAGTCCACAGTGGGCTGCCAGTCAATTCGTGCGGGTGGGCAACCCCCATTGTGTGACGCTGGTCCAGCAGCTCTCGACGTTGCCGGACAACGCACAGATGCTGCTGCCAAACCTGTTCCAGCCCTTGAAGGCGATCGCCTTCGCGCCCCCTGCGGGCGGTGGCCTGCCTTGTGAGGCGGGGGTCAACTTGCAATGGGCGGCGCGCCAGCCTGGCAACCGGGTCATAGCGCGGGTGTTCGAGCGCGGTGAGGGGCCGACCGCGTCTTCCGGCACCAGTGCCAGCGCCGTCGCCTGCGCGGCATGGCGTGCGGGCTGGGTCGAGAGCGGTGATGTCGCGGTGGTGATGCCGGGTGGCGTTGCGCCGGTACGCTTGCACACCCAGGGCGAGACGCTGCTCGGCGTCAGTCTGTTCGGGACCGCACGGCTGCAGGCCTGAGGTTTTTTAACGGCTGACGCTGTGATTCAGTGTCGGCTGTTTCTTTGTCAGTTAGTTGTTATTAAGAAGGTTGATGTAGGGCATTTCTTATTGTTAAGAAGTGGAGCATTGACTCGTTTTATTATTTTGTAAAAGACACTTCCAACTTCTTTGTACGAATCTTCTTTTTTATTTTAAAACAGCCGATTTTCGCCCGTAATCGCTAAGCTTTGAGGCGTTCAGGGGCTTTTTCTCGGCAGTTTATTCGCACACTTAACGAGGCAAAGCATTCCTGCGTGCTCATTCATTTATGGCGGGTAACAACGGATGGTTAACGCGTTTGTTTCGTCACGTTTCAAACTGATTCTTCCCTGCATGGAAACGGACTTTCAGGTGCTGGCATTCAACGGCCGCGAGCGCCTTGACCAGCCTTTTTTCATCCAGGTGCAGGTGGTGAGTGAAAATCCTTCCCTTGACCTCGAGAGGTTGCTCCATCAACCCGCCTACCTGGATTTCGGAATGGGCGAAGGGCTGCATGGTCAGGTTTACGCAATCGGCCGGGACGACCCTGGCCGGCGCATCACGCTCTACCACCTGACCCTGGCACCGCGCCTGGCCTACCTTGCACACCGGCGCGACCAGCGGATCTTCCAGCAACGCAGCGTGCCGCAGATTATCGCGGCGGTGCTTGAGCGGCATGGCATCCTGGCGGACGCCCATGCATTCGAGCTTGGTCCCGTGGTGTATCCGCCACGCACGTTCTGTGTGCAGTATGCGGAGAGCGACCTGCACTTCATCCAGCGGCTGTGTGAAGAGGAGGGCATTCATTACCATTTCCGTCACAGCGCGGATGCCCATCTGCTGGTGTTCGGTGATGACCAGACGGTGTTTCGCCGTTTGCCCCAGCAACGCTATTGCCCTGCTGGCGGGCCGCAAGCCGCTACGCAGGTCGTCCAGCGTTTTGATGTGCGCCTGGCCACGCGCACCCAGAAGACGGTGCGTCGCGATCATGACTTCGAACAACCTTCATTGCTGCTGCAGGACTGCGCCGGCTCGGCGCCGGCGCAACCTCTCGAGGACTATCGTTACCCAGCGGGATTCACGGGTCATGCCCGGGGCAAGCGCTTGGCGCGGCGGGGCTTGGAGCGTCACCAGCGCGACCGTCTTCGCGCATTGGGCCGCAGTGATCAACCGGCGCTGCGCAGTGGGCATTTCCTTGACTTGCGCGATCACCCCGATCCGTCCTGCAATGACTTGTGGCTGATCACCTCGGTGCGTCACGAAGGTCATCAGCCGCAGGTGCTGGAGGAGGCGACGCCCACGACTGATGGCTTCCAGGGGTATCGCAATCGCTTCACCGCGACGCCTTGGCAAGCGGTGCATCGACCGCCCCTCAAACATTCCAAGCCGACCATCCATGGCAGCCAGACCGCAACGGTGACCGGGCCGCCGGGGGAAGACGTGCATTGTGACGCCTATGGCCGGGTAAAGGTGCGCTTCCACTGGGACCGCCTGGACAAGGCGGATGATAAAAGCAGTTGCTGGGTTCGGGTTGCATCCGGATGGGCCGGTGACGGGTTCGGTACGACGATGATCCCGCGTGTGGGCATGGAAGTGCTGGTGACCTTCCTTGAAGGGGACCCGGACCAGCCGTTGATCAACGGTTGCCTGCCCAACGCGTCGCACCGGCCGGCCTACCCCTTGCCGCAGCACAAGACCCGCAGCGTCTTGCGCACCCGCAGTACGCAGGGGGGCGAGGGCGCCAACGAGTTGTACCTGGAGGATCGTCGTGGCGAGGAGCTCATTTACCTTCGTGCACAGCGGGACCTGGAGCAGCAGGTCTGCCATGACAGTCGGTTGGAAGTGGCGGGGGAGCGACGGGAAGTCATTCATGGATTGAGTACGGCTCACCTGGCCAGCGAGGAGCATCGTCACATCACCGGCGATCGCAGGATCGTGCTCAAGGCGAGCGACTACCTCGATGTACAAGGTGACAGCCGGACCCATGTGGGGCAGACCCTGATCCTGGAGGCCGGGCAGCAGTTTCATCTCAAGTCCGGTGCCAGCCTGGTGATCGACGCCGGGGCGCAACTGAGCCTCAAGGCGGGGGGCGAGCATCTGGTCATCCAGGCCGGCGGCATCTTCAGCAGTCGCCCCGTTACCCTGGGTGGAGCGCCGTCCGTCACCCTGGCGGCGAATGCCTCGGCAGCGATCGACACACCCAGGATCTCCCTGGTGCAAGGCAGCCTCATGAACCTGGCCAAGCAATTGGGGGCCGATTACTGCCCGGTGTGCGAGCGCTGCCGTGAAGGACGGTGTGAACTGCCAGGGAGGGCCGCTTGATGCCAAGCATGCCAGGCCAGTGGATGGACCAACAGCAACAGCGGGGACGGCGACTGTGCTTGATCCTTGAAGGGCAGAGCGACGCGCGCGCACCGCTGCTGGAGGTACGCGACTTGCCGGCGTACCGCAGTGTTTACGCCGAGACTGCCGTAGCGGAGTTGGCGGCAGAAGGCCCATTGATTGTGCTGCTGGGCCCGCTGAACGAGCACGCTTTGCTTGGCCTATTGCAGCAACCCGAGACGAACTGGGGCTGGCTGGGCAGTTTACCCGGCGAAGACCTGACGGCAGTGACTCGACACTGGCGTGACAGGCTGCTGGTGGGCCCTGAAGGCGCGCAATCGCTATACCGTTTCCACGACAACCGTACCCTGGCGCGTGCCCTGGCCCATATGGGTCAGGACCGCTGGCCGGTATTTCTCGGGCCATTGATCAGCGTGTGCTATTGGCACGAAAACCGCTGGCACACGGCTGACAACCAGGCCCCCGGCGAGTATCCGGTGCCGGATCCCGCGCCCTGGCTGGATGCGCCCAACCCAAACGCAGCGGCCATCCTGCACGCCAATATCCTGCGTTACCTGTTGACCGAACACAGTGAGGACCTGGCGACATTGGTGGAATTCCAGGACCCGCGAATCTGGCTGGCACAGGTACTGGAGCAGGCGCGTGCCTGGCAGTGGCAGGGGCCGGAGCAGCTTGAGTTTCTGGTGGTGCGAAGACTGGAAGAGGCGACTCGGAGCAGTGTTTTGCAGTGGCAGCCCAGGGTCGGTGAAGCGCCTGGGGAGCACTTTGAGCGAGTAGTGGAACAGTGGCGATTGATGGGGGGAAAGCATGAGTAGGCGAAGGTGGGCGGGGGTGATGGTGCTGGGGGTACTCGGGCTGACGGGGTGTGGGGGCAAGCCTGTGGATCGATTTACGTTGGAGGTGGA
This sequence comes from Pseudomonas extremorientalis, assembly GCF_024584605.1. NCBI lineage: Bacteria > Pseudomonadati > Pseudomonadota > Gammaproteobacteria > Pseudomonadales > Pseudomonadaceae > Pseudomonas > Pseudomonas extremorientalis. Next base: position 2,246,421 of record NZ_CP089519.1, read on the forward strand.
TTTGCCGGCGGAGTTTGAACTTAAGACTGCCGCGAATTATCTGCCCGCTACCGGTGAGACCTGCGCTTTGCCGCGACGCAGAGGTAAGCGACCGGAGCGCAAAGTCTTTTTTACTGATTTCAAAGATGCTGCCAGCCGGGTGAGCTATGAACTGCCGCTGAGTGAAAAAATCGAGGGCTGCCCTTCGGTGCTGAGAAGCCTGGAGTTTGAGTTTTATGCGAAGTGGGGCAAACGGGATACGGACGTGGGTGGGAGTTTTGCCGCTATCTCCATTCGAGACCCCTCGGACGCCGATATAAGAGGCATGCCAGTAACGGGAGTTCAGGAGCTGCATAAGCAGTGTCGGTGGTTGTTCCGCACTGTGGGGTTGCAGCACACGATCGTCAAGGTTCTTGCATGCAGTTCATCCGGTGCAACAGTCCCGTTATCCAGACCTGTGCAACGAGATCAACTACCAGGGAAAACGCTCAGGATGGTGCTGACGATGACCAATGAGGAAGAGCCCTATTTTGATAACAACTGGGTCGTTGTTCCAGGTGGATGGAGGCGTTGTAAAGGCAAGGATTTTGAAGATCTGTATGCGTTTTGCAACGGCAATACCACTGACTTCAAACCTATAAAAATGCCGGACGGTCGCAGTTGCGATGTCTACCCATCCTGCAAGTAAGCAAGGAGAAAGTTCATGAACATGGATGCACGCAAGCACGCTTTTTTCAGTGACAGCCAGCCGGCATGCTCATTGCGAGGGCACTGGCTGAGTTTTTGTCTGGTCGATGAACTCGGCGTCGGGACGATTTACGGTGGATTGCCTTACACAGTCCACGACAGTGCAGGGCAACAGTACAAGGGCAGGCTGAATGGAGAGGGCTTCGCCCAGTTAGCCAATATTTACTGCGGTCCTGTAATCCTGGTTTTTGACGAGCCGTATTCAGGAACAGAACCGTTGTATCAGAGCCTGATGTCGCGCCAGACTTATAAGCTTCCAATCACCGAGCTTCAGGTTCGTGCTGAGCAAACTCGATTTTCTGCCTCGGATGGTCGGCGCACTGAAAGCAACCCCGCCCAGTTGAAAGCCAGCCGTTTTTACCAGGTTGAAGTCCGTGATCTGGTCCGCCATGTCGCCCACTTGCCACCGATTGCCCAGCGCACTCATCAACCTCGACGACACGCATTGAAAATGCTCGCCGACCTAGGTTTTGGACCGCCCCAATCGACGCTGGTGGGGATCGTGTTGTTTCCCAACCACCATACCGCGCTGGAAGTTCGGCCGCTGCGAGCCTTGCGCCCGTTGATTTCCAGCGAAGACAGCTTTTGTGCCTTGAACCTCTATCAATTGGCATTAATGGCAACCTTGAGCTACTGCAATTTCGGGCAAGAACCCGCTCGAACACCGACAGAGGAGGTTCGATTTCCTTTTGATCCGAGTGTCGGCCATCTATTCGCTGAAAAACTCTCGGGTTTCCACGAGGCATGGCGGGTTGATGCCGAGCAGCAGCAACGCTTCTATCCCGTCTATGAAGACGTCCCTTACTCCCGACGATTCGAGATCCTGCCCTTCGATCCTGAGTTGTACCCTCAGAACCATCCTGAGTGGGCAGAAGAACAAGAACACCCTGCGCGTTTGCATTTTTTCGACGACGAAAAATTCGGCACTGACACCCAGGCTTTCATTACTCACCACGATGAGGTAATTCTGATTGCGGTGCGCGGAACAGCGAGCGCTGCTGACGGGCTACGGGACGCTAATGCTCATCAAGTGGTTTTTCTGGAGGGCGTTGGCAAAGCGCATGAAGGTTTCTATCAAGCCTATCGGGCAATGCGCAACTTCATACTGAGTTACCTCAGACAATTTCACACCAACCAACGAATAATCATCTGCGGCCACAGCCTGGGCGGTGCAATTGCCTTGCTCTTGGCAGAAAGCCTGCGTCGGTCGCCGGGGACCAACTACAACATCCTCCTCTACACCTACGGCGCCCCCCGCGCCGCCGATTCCGAATTCACCGCAGGTGCCTCAACCCTGGTCCACCACCGCATCGTCAACCACAACGACCCCGTCCCCAGCGTCCCGGCCCCATGGATGAACACCACCGCCAAGCTCTGGGTCCCAGGTGCCGTCACGCTGTTCAGCGCCCCCGCGCCGGGTGGGTTGCTGTTCGCCGCCGGCCTGGTACGTTTCGGTGGCAACCCCTACGAGCACCATGGCGAACAATACCATTTCATGCCAATCACGCTCGCGGACGGCACGCATTCTTCGGTGTTGTGGCAACCCGGTTGTGAGTCCATCCAGGAGGCCGGCTGCAACCGGGCGCTGCAACTCAGCGGTGACATGCCTGAACGTGACAACCTGCTCAAGCAGCTGTTCCAGGCCAGCCAGCACTTCATGACCGCCAGCTACATTCCGGCCGCCTGGGCAACACTCCGGCGCTGGCAGCAAACCCAGGAAAGCAATGGGCCCTTGGTAACGCCGAGGGAATTCGAATTGCTCGACCGTGCACTCGAGACCATGCGCGAGCAATTGCGCAACAAGCGTAGGGAATTGACCCGTCTAAGGGCGGCCAACGACCGGGGTTATGAGCATAACGAAGCCTTGAACGCCGAAATCGACCGTTTGCACAGCAGTCGCGAGCGCCTTGCGACTCTGCGTTGGCGCCGTCTGGAAGCCCGTGATGTCTATGGTAGTCATGCCCATGGTGCCCACTTGGCAACGAGCCTCAAGCGCTGGTTCAGCCACCGTGAAAATCGCGAGCTGTCGCAGGTCGCCCGTATCCCTCCCGCTCTGGATAACGACAGGGGGAGGGCACATACGCTGGATATCGACTTGATTGTCTGACCGAGGTGTTTACGCAAACTCTACCTGGGCTGGCCGGCGTGTCATCAACACCTTGCCGTTGCGGATCGAGTACAGCGGCAGGCCCTGGCTGCGGATCACCTCATAGTCGCTGTCCGCCGAGAGGATCAACAGGTTGGCCGGGCGTCCCTGCTCCAGACCGTAGCGGTCACCCAGGGCCATGGCTTTGGCGCTGTTGTCGGTGACCAGGTCGAGGGCGCTTTGCAGGTTGCGATAGCCGAGCATGTGGCAGATGTGCAAACCGGCTTCGAGTACCCGAAGGATGTTGCCGTTGCCCAGTGGGTACCAGGGATCGACGATGGAGTCTTGGCCGAAGCACACATTCATGCCGGCCTCGAGCAGTTCGTTGACCCGGGTGACGCCACGGCGTTTTGGGAAGCTGTCGAAGCGACCTTGCAGGTGAATGCTCTCGGTGGGGCAGGAAACGAAGCTGATACCGGAATGTCCCAGCAGGCGAAAGAGCTTGGCGCAGTAGGCGTTGTCGTAGGAGCCCATGGCGGTGGTGTGGCTGGCAGTGACGCGGGCGCCCATGTCGCGGCTGCGGGCCTCTTCGGCCAGTACTTCGAGAAAGCGCGAATGTGGGTCGTCGGTTTCGTCGCAGTGCACATCCACCAGGCAGCCGGTGCGTTCGGCCAGGTCCATCAGGAACTTCACCGAGCTCACGCCCTGGTCGCGGGTGTATTCAAAGTGCGGGATGCCGCCGATCACATCGGCGCCCAGGCGGATGGCCTCTTCCATCAGTTCGCGGCCATTGCGGTACGACTCGATGCCTTCCTGGGGGAACGCGACGATCTGCAGGTCTATCAGGTGTGTGCTTTCCTCGCGTACTTCCAGCATGGCCTTGAGCGCGGTGAGGTCCGGGTCAGTGACGTCGACGTGGGTGCGTACATGCTGGATACCGTGGGCAGCCAGGGCCTGGATAGTCTTTTTGGCGCGGGTCTTGGTGTCTTCCTGGGTGATGGTGGCCTTGCGTTCGCCCCAGCACTCGATGCCTTCGAACAGGGTGCCGCTCATGTTCCAGCGTGGTTCGCCGGCGGTCAGCGTGGCGTCAAGGTGGATATGCGGTTCGACAAAGGGCGGGATCACCAGGTTGCCGGCGGCGTCCAGGTCCCCCGCGCCCAGGTGCGGTACTGTCGATTGCGCGGTGATACTGGCGATCCGGCCATGTTCCAGGTGCAGATCATGCAGGCCTTCACGGTTGCGCAGGCGGGCGTTGATGATGTGCATGGGCAAGTTCCTCTTGGCTAAAAACAGTCAGGCAGACAGTCGCCAGATCATCAGCGCAATGCCGATGTCCAGGCGATCATATGAATTATCCAGCGTCAGCCCGCACAAGGCTTCGATGCGCTGGACACGGTGTGTCAGGGTGTTGCGGTGCACGGCGAGCCGCTGGGCGGCGGCCACCAGGTTACCATTCTCGTGAAACCAGGCTTCCAGGGTCGGCATCAGGTTGGGGCCATGCTGCGCGTCGTGGCGCAGCAAGGGGCCGAGGCGTTCATGGAGGAATTGATCGAGCAGGGCGCGATCACGCACGCCACTGAGTAACTTGAGTACGCCCAATTCGTCGTACACGCACAGACCGGCGCGCTCGCTGAAACGCCGCGCAGCCGCCAGTGCCTGGCGTGCTTCATCCTGCGCCTGGGCCAGGCGTGCCGGTGGATGCGCGGCGGCGCTGAGGCCGATAAACAATTTGAGCGGCGCCAGTCGCAGATTCAACGGGTTGAGCCAGTTGGCCAGGTGCTGGCGGTTGACCAAGGCGGCGACGGCGTCCGAGGCCGGCAGCAGCAGCGTCCATTGGCCGGCCCGCCCAAGTACCGGCAACCCCGCCGACACCTGGCGCAAGCGCCGGTTGATGGCGTCATGTTGCCGCGCCAGTTGTACCTCGACCGCCGCCGCGTCGCCTTGGGCAAACAGCAACTCACTGCCTTCCAACTGCAGTTGCACCACCTGCCAATGCCCGGCCAACGACAGACCCAACTGTCCGCCACGGTGCAGCAGCAAATCCAGGGACTGATAATCGCCCGTCAGCAAACGCTCCAGCACATCGTCCCGCGAGCGACCCAACTGCTCGGACTGGATCAGCGCCGAACCAATGGCCTGGGTCACCAGCACCATTTTCAGCGAGTAGGGCTGTTCGATCAGCGGCATGCCGGCGGCTTCGGCAGCCTCCAGCAAACGCTGGGGGATCGCCTGGATGTACGCCGGCCCCGTGAGGATCACCAACCCGGCCACCTGACGCTCGCAGGCTTCCTCCAGCAGTTGCATCAAGTTGCCTTCGTCGCGCGGGTGGTTGATCCCGGTGACGAATACCAGCTCGCCGCCCAATACCCACTCGGCAATCCCGCTGTTTTCCGCCACGTAGGGCCAGCGCACGCCGTTCTCCAGGCCGGCCGTGCCGGCGCGCAGGCGCATGGATTCCAGGCCCGGCAGGGCCAGCACATCGGCGATGGTCAGGCTCATGCCTGGGCGTCAACCAAGGGTGCCCGCACGCGCAGCACGGCGGTGAGCGCGATGTAGGTCAGCGACGCGGCCACGATACCCACCAACGGCGCGACCCAGGGCGAGTTGAACGCCAGCACCGTGCCCACCGCGTAGGCCACCAGCCCTGGCCAGTTGAACGCTGGCAGGCGTGCGTCGGCCAGGCGTGGATAGTGGCCGCGATAGCGGTAGAAGAAGTCCGCCATGATCACCCCGCCAATCGGTGGGATCACCGTGCCCAGCAGAATCAGGTACGGCACCAGCATGTCGTACATGCCCAGCAACGCCAGCAGGGTGCCGATCACCGCACCGGCCAGGGTTACGGTCTTGCGGCGTTTGGTGCGCAGCAGATTGCAGCCGGCCACGGCGAAGTTGTAGATGGTGTTGTCCTGGGTGCTCCAGATATTGAGCAGCAACATGGCCATTGCCGCCATGGCAAAGCCTTGCAGCAGCAACACTTCGACCACGTCCGGTTGCTGATAGACGATGGCGCCGTAGGCACCGATCAGCACCATCAAGCCGTTGCCGATAAAAAAACCGATCAGGCTGGCCAGCACCGCCACCTTGGCCGAGCGCGAAAAGCGTGTCCAGTTGGTGGCCTGGGTCGCACCGCTGACAAAGGTGCCGAACACCAGGGTGATTGCCGTGGACAAGTCCAACTCACCGGTAGGCACCACCGCGAGCAGCCCATCCAGCCCGCCAACCTTTACCGTGGCTACCCACATCGACAGAAACAGCAGGATGCCCATGGCCGGCACCGCGATGTAGGACAGAATCTCCAGCCCGCGATAACCAATGTAGGCCGTGGCACAGAACACCAGGCCAAATACCACCATCAACGCCAGCACGCTGCCCTGGCTGAGTTCGAAATACTTGCCCAGCACCACTGCGGCGGTGGCCGTGCCCCAGGCGTACCAGCCGATCTGGGTGAAGCCGAGGATCAAATCGCTGAGCTTGCTGCCCACTTCGCCAAAGCAGAAACGCCCCATCAACACCGAGTTCAGCCCGCTCTTGAACGCGATGTAACCCAGGCCTGCGGCGTAGATGCCCAACAGCAGGTTACCCAGGGCCACGACGCCGAGCATGTCGGTGAAACTGAACGCCACTCCTAGCTTGCCGCCGGCAAACATGGTCGCGGTAAAAAACGTAAAGCCCAACAGCACCATGGCGGTCGACGCCAGGCCTTTGCGCGCATGCATCGGGACTTCGCTAAGGGGGTAATCGTTGCCCGGTTCTTGCTGCGTCATGTGCCTTGCTCCCTGAATGAGTGACGCAGGCCTATTGCACCGTGCGTGCCAAGGCGGCAGCAGTGGCGAGCGCACGATGGGCGCTGTGCACCGTGCACAGTATTTATAGCCAAACAGGGGGCAAATGCCTCGAGAAACGGTCGCAGTGCCCAATCGGGCACGAAAGCGGTGCAGCAGTGATACAAATTGGATCAGTCGAACAGCGTGTGGGTGGTCTCGCCACGATGGAAGGCGAACGCTGCCTCCAGATCACTTTCGATGGTGCGCCCGCGGGACAGCGGCGGCAGCTCGTCCAGGCGGAAAAAACCCACCTCGGTGGTCTCGAAGCCTGCCATCGGTGCCGACTGATCCACGGGGTCGCACAGGAAATACAGCTTGTAGAAATCCCGTACGTCCGGCCGATACAAGCCCTTGGCCTTGTGCGTGACGCTGTACAACGCCCGGGCCGTCACCGTCAGCCCGGCTTCCTCGCGAATTTCCTTGACGATGTTTTCCGCCGCCGACAAGCCGATATCGGCGTAACCGCCTGGTAACGCCCAGCAGCCATCGGTCAATTCGCGCACCAGCAGAATCCGGTCACCCTCAATCACCGCGCCGCGCACGTCGATCATCGGCGTCGAGTAACGCTGGGCGAAGTCGCTGACCAAGCCGGTGATACGCTCCAGGGGCACATTGCCCAGTTGCGCAAGCATGCTGTGGGCAATCTCGGCAATTTCCTCCAGGCGTTCACGCTCGAAATCATCGGTGCAGAAGTGCAGGCCCGTGGAGGCCAATGCCTGCAAGCGTTTGGCCTGGGCCAGCCAGGTGTTTTCCATACATTCCTCATCGGTGTGCGAAAGGCGGGCAGATCGAAGGGTGCAATACCAGGCACAAAAAAACCACCGCGAGGGTGGCTTTTTCCTACCGGAGGCTTATTCGCCGCGATAGATGCAACCGCTGGTGCAGGTCTCGTGGATACGAATCGCACTGAGCTCAGGCAGCAGGGGTTTCAACTCATTCCAGATCCACTTGGCCAGCACTTCGCTGGTGGGATTTTCCAGGCCGGGGATGTCATTGAGGTAGTTGTGGTCGAGGCGTTCGTAGAGCGGCTTGAAAATCGCCTTGATCTCCGAGAAGTCGCGAATCCAGCCGGTATGGGGATCCAGGTCGCCGCTCAGGTGGATCGCCACCTTGAACGAATGCCCATGCAGGCGCCCGCATTTGTGGCCTTCCGGTACGTGGGGCAGGCGGTGGGCGGATTCGAATGTAAACTCTTTGAAGATTTCCACGGTATTTTCAGCTCGGTCAGGTATCTGGCAGCCGGCGAGTTTAACAGCTTGATCCCTCGCCGCGCATACCGTCCCTCTGTACACGCCGGCTTGCCGGCGAATAAAGATTGCCTTTGGCGAGCGGGCTTGCCCCGCGTTGGGCCGCGAAGCAGCCCCAAGACCAGCAGCCGAAGAGTGCCTGACTCACCGCATTCCTCCTTCCAGGGTCGCTTCGCAACCCAACGCGGGACAAGCCCGCTCGCCACAGTCGCAGTGTTCACACTTAATCGGGTGGTCCCCCCCAAACCCCTGCCGGATTCCGGCCCGCGTCTACAGGACCTGCAGTCGCTCGCCCAATCCGCCGTTATCCGCCAGCTCCAGAAACTCATCGCCCAGCCTTCGGCTTTCACTCATCGCGGTCTGCCAGTACTGGTTGCGGCTCGCGTCGTCGCCCATGAAGCGCTTGAAGTCGCTGCGGTCCGGCAATTTGCCGTGGGGCAGGCGGGCCAGGTAGTCCCTGGAGGGAGCCAGCAGCAACACGTCCTGCAAGCCTTGCGGGTTACTGCGTCGCCACGGCAGGCCCTTGTCGAACCAGCCGGGGATGACCCGGTCGGTGAAGTGCGGGTACAGCACGATGTCATCGCCGTGGTAGGGCAGGTCGAGGTGGTAGTCCAGCAGGCCGCCGTCGCGGTAGGTGCCGGCGCCTGCACCCGGCAGGTCGCGCACGCCTTGCATCACCATGGGGATCGACCCCGATGCCAGCAGTGCCTGGCGCAGGTTGCCCAGTTCCAGGGGCAGGAAGCGCGAGGGGAAGTCCTTCAGCGGATGCACCGGTGGCGCCTGGCGCGGGTCGTGGATGATCAGCCGTTCGAAGTGCCGCGACAGCCGTGCGCGGCCGCGCAGGTTATCGGCAATCACCGATGACAGCCCCAGCCCGAGCCGCCCGCGATGGTCGTCGGCCAGCAGGCCGTGGCTCTTGACCACCATGATGTTCAGGCGGTAATCCGGGTTGTCCAGTACCCGTGCATCGCGGCCGACGAGCAAGTCGTCGAGCATGCGCTGGCAGCTCTGGGTGACTTCGGCCATGGTCACGCCTTTGGCAAAACGCTGTTCGTTATACAGGCGGCCCAGGTCCAGCAAGCCTTGCACCGGGTCGGGCAGGCAGGCGCTGGCAAACCGCCAGGAGCCAATCGAGGCCCCGATCAGCGCACGTTCCCGTGGTGCGCGGGGCAGCCAGTCGCCGAACAGCGCCAGGTCCAGGCCCTGGATGCCGAGTGCCTTCGGGCCGCCGGCCGCGCCGGGCAGGATGCCCACCTCGGCAGGCGTGAGGCCTTGTTCACGAATGCGCGCAAAGGCGCGTTTGCCGGCCTTGAGGGTCAAGGCGGGAAACTTGATATGGATGGCTGTCATACCGGTCTCTGTCCGAGCGAGCGGGGCATTATAGAAAATCTCGTGGAATGTGGGGCAAAGGCCTGGGTGAGAATTGCCATGGTGGCAATTCAGTTTCAGTTAAGTTGCAGGGCGTACGGTGGCCGGCGTAGGAAAACATCCTGTAACGGAGACTTATCATGAAGCGCCTTACCGCGCTGGCCGCCGCCGGTATCATCGCCCTCACGGCGACCCAGGCCCGAGCCGTGGACCCCGACAAACCACTGAAAGTGCCGGCCACTGTTACTATTGTCGCTTTCGATCAACTGGAAGCCACGGCCCTGGCCCTGCACCCCGGTTCGACATTGCTGGACACCGACCTGGACGAGGCCTACGGCAAGTATGTGTATGAGGTCGAGTTGGAGGATGCCCACGGCATCGAATGGGACGTTGAATTGGACGCGCTCACCGGGCAGGTCCTCAAGAATCATCAGGATACGTAATGAAGGTAAATTTACGCGTCGGCAGTCGAGTGGCGCTGGTGCTCTTGGCATTCTGCTCCAGCCTGGCGGCCCGCGACCTCAACCAGGATGAAGCCTTGGCGCTGCGCCAGCAGGGGGTGATCCTGCCACTTGAGCAATTGTTGCAGCAGGCCATGGCGCGTTACCCCGGCTCGCGCCTGCTGGAGGCCGAGCTGGAGAAGAAACACGGCCAATATGCCTATGAAGTGGAACTGGTGACCACCGAAGGGGTGGTGCGCGAAATCAAGCTGGACGCACGCACCGGTGTGCTGATCAAAGACGAGGAAGACTGATGCGCCTGCTGCTGGTGGAAGACAACGTACCCTTGGCCGATGAACTGATGGCTGGCCTGCAGCGGCAGGGCTATGCGGTCGATTGGCTGGCCGATGGGCGCGATGCCGTGTATCAGGGCCGCAGCGAGCCCTACGACCTGATCATCCTCGACCTCGGCCTGCCGGGCCTGCCTGGGCTTGAGGTGCTGGCCCAATGGCGAGCCGCCGCGTTGGCCGTTCCGGTACTGATTCTCACCGCCCGCGACTCCTGGGCCGAGCGCATCGAAGGGCTCAAGGCCGGCGCCGACGATTACCTGGCCAAACCCTTTCACCCCGAAGAGCTGCACCTGCGCATCCAGGCGCTGTTGCGCCGTTCCCACGGCCAGGCGAACCAACCGACGTTGCAGGCGGCCGGCCTGCATCTGGACGAAGGTCGCCAATGCGTGCTGCGTGATGGCGATGAGATCCAGCTGACCGCCGCCGAATTCCGCCTGTTGCGCTATTTCATGCTGCACCCCGAACAGATCCTGTCGAAAAGCCACCTGGCCGAGCACCTGTACGACGGTGAGACCGAACGCGACTCCAATGTGCTGGAAGTTCACGTCAACCATCTGCGTCGCAAATTGGGCCGCAGCGTGATCGAGACCCGGCGCGGCCAGGGTTACCGGTTTGGCGCCAGCCCTGCATGAGGTCGATCCAGCGGCGCCTGAGCCTGGGGCTGATCAGCGTGATGGTGATCGTCGGCGTGGTGCTGGCCCAGACCAGCCTGTGGTTGTTCGAGGCCGGCTTGCAGCGCTACCTGGAAGCCGGTTTGCGCAACGACGCCGAGAACCTGCTGGTGGCGCTGGTGCGTGGGCCGAACGGCGTGCAGCTGGATGAGCAACGCCTGTCGCCAGCCTATCAACGGCCTTTTTCCGGGCATTACTTCCGCATTGATTTCGCCGACGTCCACTGGCGCTCCCGCTCATTGTGGGACCAGGAACTGCCGCGCCTGCCCGAGGCGGGGCTGAAGGGCAACCTGCAACTCGGCCCGGAAGGCCAGCAACTGCTGGTGCTGCGTGCGGACTACAAGCGGTTTGGCCAATCGATTTCCATCAGCGTGGCCCAGGACTACACACCGGTGCGCGAAAGCTTCCGGTTGATGCGCCAGATCGGCCTGGTATTGGGGCTGGCGGCGTTGCTGCTGGTGTTGATCCTGCAACGGTTGACCGTGCGCCGCGCCTTGCGCCCGCTGGAAACCGCGCGCAACCAGATTGCCCAGCTGCAACAGGGGCAACGCTCGCAACTCGATACCCAGGTGCCCCTGGAACTGGAGCCGCTGGTGGCGCAGATCAACCACCTGCTGGCGCACACCGAAGACAGCCTCAAGCGTTCGCGCAACGCCCTGGGCAACCTCGGCCATGCCCTCAAGACGCCCTTGGCGGTGCTGTTGAGCGCGGCATCGAGCGAGACGCTCAAGCAACATCCTGAGCTGAGCAAACTGCTGCGTGATCAGTTGGAGCAGGTACAGCAACGCCTCAACCGCGAACTCAATCGCGCCCGCCTGGCCGGGGAAACCTTGCCCGGCGCGTTGTTCGATTGTGATAAAGAACTGCCCGGCCTGCTTGCCACCCTGACCATGATCCACGGCGAACACCTGGACCTGAGCTACCGCGCCGCGCCCGGCCTGCAACTGCCCTGGGACCGCGAAGATCTATTGGAGCTGCTCGGCAACCTGTTGGATAACGCCTGCAAATGGGCGGATGCCGACGTGCGCCTGAGCGTCACCGAGACTGAGCACCATTACCTGCTGGCGGTGGAAGATGACGGCCCCGGCATTCCTGAAAGCCAGCGAGACCAGGTGTTCAGCCGTGGCGCACGCCTGGACGAACAGATCGATGGCCATGGCCTGGGGCTGGGGATCGTGCGGGATATTGTCGAGGTGTGGGGTGGGGTGTTGCAGTTGCAGGCGTCTGAACTGGGCGGCCTGAAAGTGTTGATCGAACTGCCCTGTGGGAGGGGGCTTGCCGCCGATGGCGGTATTCCAGTCAAAAAACAGATTGGCTGATACACCGCAATCGGGGGCAAGCCCCCTCCCACATTGGATAGCCTTGCATTTTCAGACGCGGAACTGATCCATCAACCCCTGCTGCTGATTCGCCAGGCTGTTCAACGCCTGGCTCACCCGCGCCGATTCGTTGGCCTGCTCGGACAGTGACTCGGTCACGTCGCGAATGGTCGCCACGTTGGTGTTGATCTCCTCGGCCACCGCGCTTTGCTCTTCGGCGGCGCTGGCGATCTGCAGGTTCATGTCGCTGATCACCGTTACCGCATCACCGATCTGGCGCAGGGCGGTCACCGCCTGTCCGACCTGTTCGACGCTGCCCTGGGCCTGGCGGTAGCTGTTGGCCATGGCGCCGACCACGTCGGTGGTGCCGCTTTGCAGGTGCTCGATGACCAGGCGGGTTTCTTCCACCGATTCCTGGGTCCGTCGCGCCAGGTTGCGCACTTCATCGGCCACTACCGCAAAGCCACGCCCGGCTTCACCGGCGCGGGCTGCTTCGATGGCGGCGTTGAGCGCCAACAGGTTGGTCTGCTCGGCGATGCCGCGGATCACTTCCAGCACCGAGCCGATTTTTTCACTGTTGGCCGCCAAACCTTCGACCTGGGACATGGCCGTGCTCATGTCCGCCGCCAACTCCCCGATATTGCGGGTGGTTTGATCGATCACGGTGAGGCCGTCGCGGGTGGCCTGGTCGGCATCGCGTGCGGCCTGGGCCGCTTGCGCCGCACTGCGGGCCACGTCCTGGGCGGTGGCGCTCATTTCGTGGGAGGCGGTGGCCACCTGGTCGACCTGGCGGTACTGCTGCTCCATGCCGGCGCTGGTTTCAGTGGCAATCGCGGCGGACTGGTCGGCGGTGCCACGGGCGTCCTGCACCGAGCGTTTGACCTCGGCGATGATCGGTTGCAGCTTGTCGAGGAAACGATTGAACCAGCCAGCCAATTGGCCCAGCTCGTCCTGTTTGTCGTAGGCCAGGCGCCGGGTCAGGTCGCCTTCGCCGCTGGCGATGTCTTCGAGCATGTGCGCCACGCCGAGGATCGGCCGGGTCACGCTACGTGCCATCAACCACACCAGGATCAAGCCGACCACGGCGGCCAGCAGGCCCAGGCTCAGCTCCAGCAGGGTGCCCTTGGCATTGTCGGCATCCAGTCGATTTTTCAGCGCTTCGGCGGGGGCCACCAAGACCTTCTCCGGCACATCCAGCAGCACGCCCCAAGGCTTGCCGTCCGGGATCGGTGCGAACGGCGCGAGCACCTTGAGCTGGTGGTCGGTGCGCAGGCTGCGGATCTGCGAGCTGCCGGCCAGGGCGCTGATCAACTGTGCGCCGTTGGCAGTGTCGACCTGGTCCAGGCGCTGGCTGAGTTTGCTGGCGTCGGGGCTGTAGCCGGCGAGCAAACCGGTCGGGCTGAGGATGCTGACCTGGGTCTGGCCGTCATACAGCTTGTGGCTGGCCTGCTGGCTCACGGCCTGCAGGCTGTTGAGGTTGATGTCCACCGACAGCGAGGCGATGACTTTGCCGTTGGCCATCAACGGGAAGACAATGCTGGTCATCAGCACGTTTTGCCCGTTGATCGTGTAGAAGTACGGTTCGATCACACATGGCTTGAGCGTGGTGCGCGGGCAGGTGAACCAGGCATTGGCCTTTTCGCCGCTGGGGCCGACGCGGGTGTCGGACATGTCGCTTTCCGGCAGTGCCATTGACTCCAGCTTGCCGGGTGTCGGCTGCGACCAGTACAGGGCGAAGCGCCCCTTGTCGTTACTGCCCAACTCTGCCTGGCCGGCGAACAGCTCATCCTTGCCGTCCAGCGCATTGGCTTCGAACACCAGGGACAGACCGAGCAGATCCGGGTTGGCCTGCAACGCGGCCTTGACCTGGCGGGTCAGGTCTTCACGGGTGTCGAAGGCGTCGAGAAAGCGCTTCTCGGCCTGCTCGCGCAGGAACAGTACCTGGCGGGAAAAACCATGGCCGTACTGATAGGCGTCCATGAACTGGCGACGGATGCCCAGCGCCTGCACCTCACCCTGGGCTTCGATGCGCGCCTGGGCGGCTTCATCCAGCATCTGCATGCTCGAGGCCTTGACCTGCTGCGAGCTCTGCGCCATGCGATACAGCGACAGACCCACCAGCAGGGTCACGATTCCCAGCAGGCACAAGCCAGCGAGCAGGGTGATTTTCCATTGAATGGAGAGCTGCCTGAGCGACATCGGTACATCCTTACCTGAAAACACAGAGAGCCCCTGTATCGGCGGTTTCAGGTTTTTCTTTATTCAAACGATCGATTTAAACCTGAAAGCGGCGCCGTTTTTTGACATGCGCGCCCGCCTGCTGCAAAGTGCGCGCCCTCTAATAAGACCTCCTTCAAGCCTGCACGCCGGTTGCCACCCAATGGCCGCCCGGGCGCGGGCATGCCTGTTTTTTATGTTTTTTGCTTGAGGTAACCATGATTAACGCAGTCATTGCCGCGGTCGGTACCATGCTGGTGCTCAGCCTGTCCCGCGTGCATGTGGTCATCGCCATCATCCTCGGCGCCCTGGTGGGCGGCCTGACCGGTGGCCTGGGGATCGAGGCCACGCTCAAGGCCTTCAATGGCGGCTTGGGTGGAGGGGCGACGGTGGCGTTGTCCTACGCCTTGCTCGGCGCTTTCGCCGTGGCGATTGCCAAGTCCGGCCTGGCTCACGCGCTGGCCGACAAGGCCCTGCTGCTGGTAGACCGCCAGGAAGCCAGCGGTGGCAGCCACGTCAAATGGCTGCTGATCGGCCTGCTCTGGGGGGTGGCGATTGCCTCGCAGAACATCCTGCCGATCCACATCGCGTTCATTCCATTGCTGGTGCCGCCGCTGCTGTACGTGCTGACCAAGCTGCAACTGGACCGCCGCCTCATCGCCTGCGTGATGACCTTCGGCCTGATCACGCCGTACATGTTCCTGCCGGTAGGCTTCGGCAATATCTTCCTCAACCAGATCCTGCTGGCCAACGTGGCCAAGAGCGGCGTGGACATCAGCCAGGTCAACGTCACTCACGCCATGAGCCTGCCAGCGCTGGGCATGGTCGTCGGCCTGCTGGTAGCGGTGTTCATCAGCTACCGCAAGAAACGCGTGTACGACCTGGAGAAGATCGAGCGGGTCGAGCAGGTGGCGGTGCAGTACAACCCACTGACCCTGCTGGTAGCCGGGCTGGCGATTGCCTCGGCGTTCATCATTCAGCTGTGGCTGGACTCGATGATCATCGGCGCCCTGGCCGGGTTCCTGATCTTCTCGGTGTCGGGCATCGTGCGCTGGCGCGACACCGACGACCTGTTCACCGAAGGCATGAAGATGATGGCGATGATCGGCTTCATCATGATCGCCGCCTCGGGCTTTGCCGAAGTGCTCAAGGCCACCGGCGATGTGCGTTCGCTGGTGGAAACCTCGGCAGCCTTCATCGGCCATAGCCGTGGGGTAGGGGCGTTGTTGATGCTGCTGGTGGGGCTGTTGGTGACGATGGGCATCGGCTCGTCGTTTTCCACCGTGCCGATCCTTGCGGCGATCTTTGTGCCGCTGTGCGTGCAACTGGGCTTCAGCCCCATGGCCATCGTGTGCATCGTCGGCACGGCCGGCGCCTTGGGTGATGCCGGATCGCCGGCCTCGGACTCGACCCTGGGGCCCACCTCCGGCCTGAACATCGACGGCCAGCATCACCACATCTGGGACACCGTGGTGCCGACCTTTCTGCACTACAACCTCCCGTTGCTGGCATTCGGCTGGCTGGCTGCCATGACCCTCTGACCGTAGCGGGCTTACTACAGAAACATCCTACGCGGCCGTTAACCTCTCAAGTCGCCACTAATAAGAGAGAAAACCCATGCGTCTGAGCCTCAAGGCCAAAGTCCTGTCCCTCGCCGTAGTGCCGGTGCTGTTGTTTGCCGTGGTCATCAGCCTGACCACCGTGTGGATCCTGCAGGGTCAGGCGCGCAATGAGGTGCAAGAGACCCGCCAGCGCCTGCTCAACGACGCCAAGGCCACCCTGCAAAGCTACGTCGAAGTGGCCATGACCACCATCAAGCCGCTCTACGACGCGGCAGCCCCCGGTGATAACGCGGCGCGCGCCGAGGTGGTCAAGCTGCTGTCCAACACCAGTTACGGCAAGGACGGCTACTTCTTCGGCTATGACTCCGAGACCATCCGCCTGTTCAAGGGCAACAGCCCCGACGGCGTGGGCAAGAGCTTCAAGGACAACCGCGACCCCAACGGGGTGTACGTCAACCGCGACCTGGTCAAGGTCGGCAAGGACGGCACCCATTACCTGCAATACAGCTCGACCCAACCGGGCCAGACCGAACTGGTGCCCAAGATGGGCTACACCGAATACCTGCCCAAGTGGGACATGGTCATCGGTACCTCGGTGAACCTGGACGGCATCGAAGCCCGGGTCGCGGTGGTCGAGGCCAAGGTCGAGAAACGCATGGAAGGCGTGCTGCTGAGCATCCTCGGCGTGGCCGTGGTGGTGCTGCTGGTGATCGCCGCCGTGGGCATGCTGCTGGCCAATACCATCCTGCGTCCGCTGCACCTGATGAAAGCCAACCTCGACGATATCGCGGCCGGTGAAGGCGACCTGACCCGCCGCCTGGCCATCACCAGCCAGGACGAGCTGGGCGATCTTGCGGGCGCGTTCAACCGGTTTGTCGACAAGATCCACGGCCTGGTGCGCCAGATCACCGAGATGACAGGCCAACTCACCGGCCTGGTCAGCCAGGTGTCCGAGCAGGCCCAGCGCTCCGAACAGGCCATGGAGCGCCAGCGCCATGAGACCGACCAGGTTGCCACGGCGATCAACCAGATGTCCTCGGCCGCCCAGGAAGTGGCGCGCAGTGCCCAGGGCGCGTCGGTCGCGGCCCAGCAGACCGACGCCGAAGGCCAGGCCGCCAAGCGCGTGGTGGACGGCAGCATCGCGCAGATCCATGCGCTGGTGAACGACATCCGCAGCAGCGGCGTGTCCCTCGACAGCCTGCAGCAGGACGTGGCCTCCATCGT
The DNA here is from genome assembly GCF_024584605.1 of Pseudomonas extremorientalis. NCBI lineage: Bacteria > Pseudomonadati > Pseudomonadota > Gammaproteobacteria > Pseudomonadales > Pseudomonadaceae > Pseudomonas > Pseudomonas extremorientalis. The sequence continues at coordinate 2,263,455 of NZ_CP089519.1, forward strand.
CAGTGTGCTCAGCGTGATCCGCTCCATCGCCGAACAGACCAACCTGCTCGCGCTCAACGCCGCGATTGAAGCCGCGCGGGCCGGGGAGGCCGGGCGTGGGTTTGCGGTGGTGGCCGACGAAGTGCGCGCCCTGGCCAGCCGTACCCAGACCAGCACCCAGGAAATCCAGGGCATGATCGACCGCCTGCAAAAAGGCACCGAAGCCGCGGTGGACGCCATGCGCCGCTCCAGCGACGCTGGCGACGGCACCTCGGCCCAGGCCAACCAAGCCGGCGCGTCCCTGGACACCATGGCGCAGTTGATCGGCACCATCAATTCGATGAACGCCCAGATCGCCAGCGCCGCCGAAGAGCAGACTGCCGTCGCCGAAGAGATCAACCGCAGCGTGCATCAGATTGCCGTGGCGGTGGACAGCGTGGCCGACGAGACCCAGCTGGGCGCCCAGACCTCCCGCAGCCTCGCGGACCTGGGCCAGCGCCTGGGGCAGCTGGTCGGCCAGTTCAGGATCTAGCGCTGAGGGGCTGGGCGGCGATGCGCTAGAGGTCGCGCATCAGCAAGCCGAAGCGCAGGTCCATCGCCGCCGGGAGTGGCAGATACACCGTGTGCCCATCTCCCGGCGCGACCTCGATGGCGTCGCCCTTGGCGTTGTGCAGGGTGGCCAGGTCGAAGTGGAAGTTGCCGGCGGGGGTCATCAATTCCAGGTGATTGCCCACGGCGAAGCGGTTCTTCACCTTGATCTCGGCCAGTTCGCCCCGGCGCTCGCCGGTCAGTTCGCCGACGAACTGCTGGCGCTCCGACACCGAGCTGCCGTTCTGGTAGTTCTGGTACTCATCGTGCACATGCCGGCGCAGGAACCCTTCGGTGTAGCCGCGCTGGGCCAGGGATTCGAGGTTGATCATCAGGCTGCGGTCGAAGACACGACCGGCCACCGCATCGTCGATGGCCTGGCGATACACCTGGGTGGTGCGCGCGCAATAGAAGTGCGACTTGGTGCGGCCCTCGATCTTCAGCGAGTGCACGCCCATGTGGGACAGGCGTTCCACGTGCTGCACCGCGCGCAGGTCCTTGGCGTTCATGATGTAGGTGCCGTGTTCGTCTTCGAAGGCCGGCATCTGTTCATCGGGGCGGTTGGCTTCCTGCAACAGAAACACCTGGTCGGTCGGTGCGCCAATGCCCAGGGTCGGCTCGCAGTGCTGGACGATATCGCCGGTGGCGTTTTCCACCGCCGGGGTCGCCTGGTATTTCCAGCGACACGCATTGGTGCAGGTGCCCTGGTTGGCATCACGCTTGTTCATGTAGCCCGAGAGCAGGCAGCGCCCGGAATAGGCCATGCACAGGGCGCCGTGCACAAACACTTCCAGCTCCATGGCCGGCACCTGTTGGCGGATTTCATCGATTTCTTCCAGGGACAACTCCCGCGACAGGATCACCCGGCAGATCCCTTGCTGCTGCCAGAACTCGACGCTGGCCCAGTTCACCGTATTGGCCTGCACCGACAGGTGGATGGGCATCTGCGGGAAGTGCCGGCGCACCAGCATGATCAGCCCGGGATCAGACATGATCAGCGCATCCGGACCCATGGCGATCACCGGGGCGAGGTCCTTGAGGAAGGTCTTCAACTTGGCGTTGTGCGGCGCAATGTTCACCACCACGTAGAAACGCTTGCCCAGGGCATGGGCTTCCTGGATGCCGAGGGCCAGGTTGGCGTGGTCGAACTCGTTGTTGCGTACCCGCAGGCTGTAGCGCGGTTGGCCGGCATACACCGCATCGGCGCCATAGGCGAAGGCGTAGCGCATGTTTTTCAGGGTGCCGGCAGGGGCGAGCAGTTCGGGGGGGAGGATGGGAGGCATGGGCACGGGTCGCAAAAGGTCGCGAAGGTAGCCGAGCGGCGAGGGCGGTTCATTGATCCAGATCGTGCTTTGCGCATTTTTGTATCGCTGTGTATCGACGGGGGCTGTGGATACGTATCGATTTATCCGCACGGTTTTCCGACACAGGCGCGATACCTCATCCGGTCTTAATGGGCTTCCCGTATCCATAAGGTGATCACCATGCTCTTCGTCGCATTCCTGGGCGGCATCCTGACCGTCCTCAGCCCTTGCATCCTGCCGGTGGTGCCGTTTCTGTTCGCCGGTGTCGACCGCAGTCGTCGTTCGATCCTGTTGACCCTCGGCGGCATGGTGCTGACCTTCGCGCTGGTTTCCAGCCTGGCGGTGGTCAGCTCGGAGTGGGTGATACAGGCCAATAACACCGGCCGCCATGTGGCGCTGATCGTGATGGGGCTGTTTGCGCTGTCGCTGATCTCGGCGCGGGTCGGTGGCTGGCTGGCGCGGCCGTTCGTGTTGTTGGGCAACCGTATCGATCCTTACAGCCGTGCGCTGTCCGGTCCGCTCAAGTCGCTCATGATCGGTGTCGCCACAGGCCTGCTGTGGGCACCGTGCGCCGGGCCGATCCTGGGTGTGATCCTGACCGGTGCGATGCTGCAAGGCGCCAATGCGCAGACCAGTCTGTTGCTGCTGGCCTACGGGCTGGGTAGTGCGCTGTCCCTCGGCACCCTGATCGTTGCCGGGCGCGGCCTGGTCAATCGACTCAAGGCCTCCATTCCGCTGACCGGTTGGCTGCGCCGTGGGGCAGGGGTGGCGGTACTGGCCGCGGCCGTGGTGATTTCTACCGGTGCTGACAAGACCCTGCTCGCCGGCACTTCGTCCGAAGGCGTCAGCAGCCTGGAAAAAGGGCTGCTGGAAAACGTGCCCAAGGTGGTGGATTACGTGGTGAGCAAGGTCAAGGCCGACCCGCAGGACAATGCACGGGGTGCCATGCCGTCGCTGGGCGGCGCGGTCGAGTGGCTCAATTCACCTGAACTGACTCGCGAATCCTTGAAAGGCAAGGTGGTGCTGGTGGATTTCTGGACCTACGACTGCATCAACTGCCAGCACACCCTGCCGTACGTGAAGGCCTGGGCGAAAAAGTACGCGCAGGACGGCCTGGTGGTGATCGGCGTGCACACTCCGGAATACGGCTACGAGCGCATCATCGGCAACGTCAAGGAGCAGGTGCGCAAGTTGGGTATTACGTACCCGGTGGCGATCGACAACAACTACGCGATCTGGCGCCGCTTCGATAACCAGTACTGGCCCGCCCATTACCTGATCGATGCCAACGGGCAGGTGCGCGACACGCATTTTGGTGAAGGCCGGTACGAGGCCCAGGAGCAGATGATCCAGACGTTGTTGAATGAGGCCAAGGCCACGCAGTGATAGGGTCTACGCTTGTTCGATAACCAACGGCACTCCCAGGAATCGCCGCGGACTAAGCAACAGGGCCTATACCGGCCCTGTGCTTTTCTGACATGGACCGGACATGAATCAAACCAACCTGCAATTCAAGACCCTGCTGTTGTTGCTGGGCCTGGTGACCGTCGCGTTTATCTGGATATTGCTGCCGTTCTACGGCGCCGTGTTCTGGGCGGTGATCCTCGGCATCATTTTTGCCCCGATGCAGCGCCGCCTGCAGCAGCGCTTTGGCTGGAACCGCAATTTCACTTCCCTGGCGACCTTGAGCGCCTGCCTGGTCATCGCGATCCTGCCGGTGATCATCACCAGTGCCTTGCTGGTGCAAGAGGGCGCGACGCTCTACAAGAATGTCGAGAGCGGCAAGCTGGATGTGGCGGGGTACATCGAGCAATTCAAGAACGTGCTGCCGCCGTATTTCCAGCACCTGTTGGACCGTTTCGGCATGGGCAACCTGGAGGGTTTGCGCGAGAAGATCGTCAAGAGCGCGATGCAGGGCAGCCAGTTCTTTGCGACCCAGGCGTTCAGCTTCGGCCAGGGCACGTTTGATTTCCTGGTGAGCTTTTTCATCATGCTGTACTTGCTGTTCTTCCTGCTGCGCGACGGCCCGGAGCTGGTGCGCAAGGTGCGTACGGCGGTGCCGCTGGCCGAGCCGCAGAAGCGGCGGTTGCAGCTCAAGTTCAACCGGGTGGTGCGCGCCACGGTCAAGGGCAATGTGCTGGTGGCGGTAACCCAGGGTGCGCTGGGCGGGCTGATTTTCTGGTTCCTGGACATTCCCAGTGCGTTGCTCTGGGCGGTGCTGATGGCGTTTCTGTCGTTGCTGCCGGCCGTGGGCGCCGGGATTGTGTGGGGGCCGGTGGCCGTTTACTTCCTGCTGAGCGGTGCGATCTGGCAGGGCGTGGTGCTGGGGCTGTTTGGCGTATTTGTGATTGGCCTGGTGGACAACGTGCTGCGCCCGATTCTCGTGGGCAAAGACACCAAGATGCCGGACTACCTAATCCTGATCTCGACCCTGGGCGGTCTGTCGGTGTTTGGCCTCAATGGTTTTGTGATCGGGCCGCTGGTGGCGGCGCTGTTCATGTCCAGCTGGGCGTTGTTTGTGGAGAGCAAGCCGCGAGTCAAACTGCCATTGCCCTGACCTCAGGCGTGGAGCCTGAAGTTCGATACGTGTTGCAGTTGTTTTTCGGCATCCGACAGGGATGTCAGTGGGCCGCTGATGGCTTCACCATCGCGTACCAGGTACCAGCAGGCGAGAAGACCCGACTTGCGAAGCGGGGCGGGGACGGCGCTGCCGATGACGGACATGATTTGTACAGTGGGCATAAAGACCTCCAATCGCTATGGGGGTCACTTTACGGGGCGGGCTGGCGCAGGAAAAATCACCCGTCTCGATAGTCGACATCGACGCGAGGCGTCAGTCCACGACCTGATCGAGCATGTTCACCACTTCCTGCTCACTGAGCAGCCCCTTGCGCACCAGGTTTTCCGCGAGCAACGCGAGGAACTTGGCGCTGCGGTGGCCTTCCAGGTGCTTGAGTTCCGTGAGGGCGCTGTAGACCTTGCTGGATGTACAGAGGCCGGCGGCGCGGTGCGGGTTTTGCGTGGGCATGGTCAGTCGTCCTTGTTGTTATTGGGTGGACAGTCTCGATAGTGGAAGTGTTTCGTGACACAAACATGACAGCGCAAGGCCTGTTCGGGCAAGTAGACATTGGTGTTGATGATGTGCGATTGCGCGCCGGGCATTGTCCTCAGAGCGACCTTGACGCCCTGAATCCGGACTTTCCAGGCAAAAAAAGGCCCCGCGATCACGCGAGGCCTGTTTTAGACGGTGCGGTTACCAGCCGCGACCGTAGTAACCGTGGGGAGGGCCGTAGTAGCCGCGGGGTGGCCCGTAATAGCCACGCGGTGGGCCGTAATAGACCGGCGCCGGGCGGTAGTAAACCTGTTGCTGCACATACACCGGCGGTGGCGGTGCGTAATAAACCGGCGGCGGAGCGGCATATACCGGCTGCGGTTGCACATACACCGGCTGCTGCACATAGACCTCACGCGGCTGGCTGGCAACCACGGAGCCCACGACTGCAGCGCCGACTAAAGCACCCAATACAGCCGGGCCACCCCAACCACCACCGTGGGCGGAGGCTTGGCCTGCCATCGCGAGTGCGCCAACCAGCAAGGCGATCTTGGGGATTGTACGAATCATGGTCATTCCTCGGTTAGCCCCAGCGCTTGTGGTCTGCAATCAATAGACTCAAGTAATGTCGCGGGGATACTTTTAAGACAACGTATTTCTGAAAAACAGCACAGCCGCTAGGTAAAGGTTGTGTAAGGTCTGTACCGATTTGCTTACTCAAAGGAGTTACCCATGCAGATGCACCCCAACAAGGACACCCAACTGTGCATGTCACTGTCGGCGCGCCCCGGGAATTTCGGCCTGCGTTTTCATAACCATCTGTACGAACAGCTGGGCCTGAACTTCTACTATAAAGCCTTCAGCAGCCGGGATTTGCCCGGCGCGATCGGTGGTATCCGGGCGCTGGGGGTACGCGGTTGCGGGGTTTCCATGCCGTTCAAGGAAGCCGCCATTGCCTTGGTGGACGAGCTCGACGATTCGGTTCAAGCCATCGACTCCCTGAACACCATCGTCAACACCGATGGGCACCTCAAGGCCTACAACACCGACTACATCGCCATCGAGCAGTTACTCAAGAAGCACGCGGTGCCAAAGGAATCGACCTTTGCCCTGCGTGGCAGCGGCGGCATGGCCAAGGCTGTGGCCAGTGCCTTGCGCGATGGCGGCTACGCCAAGGGCGTGATCGTGGCGCGCAACGAGCCAGCGGGCCGGGCGCTGGCGCAGAACCTGGGGTATGAATGGCTGGCCGAACTGGGCGACCTGCGCCCACAGATGCTGATCAACGTGACGCCCATCGGCATGGCGGGAGGGCCTGAGGCAGATGCGTTGGCATTCGATGCCGAAGCGGTGGATGTTGCCGAGACGATCTTCGATGTGGTGGCGATCCCCGCTGAAACGCCGTTGATCGTGCGTGGACGTGCCAAGGGTAAACGCGTGATTACCGGGCTCGAAGTGATTGCGATCCAGGCGCTTGAGCAGTTTGTGCTCTATACCGGGGTGCGACCGACGCCGGAGCAGTTCGCCAAAGCCGTGGCGTTCGCCCGAACCTGAAGAACCCTGAATATCATATGTGGGAGGGGGCTTGCCCCCGATAGCGGTAGCTCAACAATGAAATTATTGACTGGCACACCGTCATCGGGGGCAAGCCCCCTCCCACATTTTTTCCGCGTTACAGCGGTTCCAATTTGGCCAGCCGCTCTTCCAACAGTGCAATGCGCGCTTCCAATTCTTCGATACGCTCGACAGACAAGCCACTGGCAACCCCACGCTCCACCGGATTGCCCCGCGCCGCGATGATCGCCTCGATTTCCGCCGGATCACCCAGGGCGTGGGTATAACGATCTTCGCGCTGGCCGGCCTGGCGCGGCACCAGCAACGCCAGCCCCCGCGCAATCAGGCGTTCCAGCTGGTGCACGACCTGCTCGGCATCTTCGAAATCGTGCATGCGCCCGCTGCGGGTCAGCAACTCATTGACAGTCTGCGGCCCGCGTAGAAACAGCAGCCCGGTCAGGATCACCTGGGCCGGCACCAGTTCCAGCGCCTTGTCCACGCGGTGTTCCCAGCGGTCGGCGCGGCTGCCCATCACCAGGCGGGTGAAACCCTGGCCTTCGAGTGCGCGCAGGCTCTGGCCGACCTGGCCCGGGCTCAGGTTCATGACCGGCTCGCGGCTGGTCTTCTGGTTGCAGGCCAGCACCAGGGCGTTGAGGGTCAAGGGGTAGGTTTCCGGGTTGGTCGCCTGTTTTTCGATGAGGCAGCCCAGGATGCGGATTTCCGTGCTGTTCAGGCGCGGCTCAGGGGTGTCGGTGTCGTGCTCGGCGGTCATCGCGCGTTCCCTATGCAGTGGAGGTCCTTAGCGTAATCCTGAAAAATTAAAAGACAAGCGCCCGGCATGTCTATAATCGCCGCTGGTTCAAACCGTGCCATAACCATGAGACTGCCATGACTATTTCCCTGTACGCCGCCTCCATCCCGGTCTTCAAGCAAATGCTCACCGCCCTGAGCGGTGTGTTGACCAAGGCCGAAGCCCACGCCAGCGCCAAGAACATCGAACCGAACGCCTTGCTGCAAGCGCGCCTGTTTCCGGACATGTTCCAACTGGTGCGCCAGGTGCAGATCGCCGTCGACTTCGCCAAGGGGGTTTCCGCGCGCCTGGCCGAGATCGAAGTGCCTAAGTACGAAGACAGCGAAGTGACCTTCGCCGACCTGCAAGCGCTGATCGCCAAGGTTTTGGCCTTTGTCGACACCATCACCCCGGAGCAGATCGACGGCAAGGAAGGCATCGAGATCGTCACTCGCCCTGGCACGCCGAAAGAGAAGCGCTTCAGCGGCCAGTCCTACCTGCTGACCTACGGCCTGCCGCAGTTCTTCTTCCACGTCACCACCGCTTACGCGCTGCTGCGCCATAACGGCGTGGAAGTGGGCAAGCGCGATTACATGGGTGCTTTCTAAGCACGCATAAAAAAACCGGGACGATTCCTAAAGGAACCGTCCCGGTTTTTTTGTGCGCGACTGTTAAGCCGGCTGTTCTTCCTTGCCCAGGCACGCGGCGGCGGTGAACAACACATCGGTGGACGAGTTAAGCGCGGTTTCCGCCGAATCCTGCAACACACCGATGATGAAACCGACTGCTACCACCTGCATCGCAATCTCACTGGGAATGCCGAACAGGCTGCACGCCAGCGGAATCAGCAACAACGAACCGCCTGCCACGCCGGAAGCACCGCACGCACAGATGGCCGCGACCACGCTGAGCAGCACGGCAGTGGGCAGGTCGACGGCAATGCCCAGGGTATGCACGGCGGCCAGGGTCAGCACGGTGATGGTGATCGCCGCGCCGGCCATGTTGATGGTGGCACCGAGCGGGATCGACACCGAGTAGGTGTCTTCATGCAGGCCCAGGCGTTTGCTCAATGCGAGGTTCACCGGGATATTCGCTGCCGAACTGCGAGTGAAGAATGCGGTGATGCCGCTTTCGCGCAGGCACATCAGCACCAGCGGGTACGGGTTGCGGCGCAGTTTCCAGAACACGATGGCCGGGTTGATCACCAGCGCCACGAACAGCATGCAGCCGATCAGCACCACCAGCAGGTGGGCGTAGCCGAGCAGGGCGCCGAAGCCGGAAGTCGCCAGGGTCGAGGCAACCAGGCCGAAAATGCCCAGCGGTGCAAAGCGGATCACCACACGCACGATCAGGGTCACGCCGTTGGACAGGTCTTCCAGCACCGCCCGCGTGGTCGGCGCGGCGTGGCGAATGGCAATGCCCATGCCGATGGCCCACGCCAGGATGCCGATGAAGTTGGCATTCATCAGCGCGCTGATCGGGTTGTCCACCACGCTCAGCAACAGGCTCTGCAACACTTCGCCGATGCCGCCGGGCGCGGTCACCGCTGCGTCATGGGTCGCCAGCACCAGCGAAGAGGGGAACCACATGCTCGCAACTACCGCCACCACCGCGGCGGCAAAAGTGCCCAGCAGGTACAGGAACAGAATCGGCTTGATATGGGTTTCCTGGCCATGTTTATGGTTGGCGATGGATGCCATCACCAGCACAAACACCAGGATCGGTGCGACGGCCTTGAGTGCCGCGACGAATACCTTACCGATGAACCCGGTTGCCTTGGCCGCCTCGGGCAACAGCAAGGCCAACAGGATGCCGGCGATCAGGCCGATGACGATTTGCGTGACCAGGCTGACGCGGGCCAGTCGTTGCAGGAGAGAGGGGGCAGCAGTCATAAACACTTGTCTCTGGTTTTTTTTAGGGCGCAGCTACTGACTCGGAAAGGGCTGTAGGACGCGGATCGCGAAGTCTAGCATGCTGTGGGAAAAGTCCCTGGCGGTGCGGCATTGCGTCACCCGCTTGCCCAGGCCTTGGCCAAATCCGGACATACTCTGTTAAGATTCTGTCCTCTCATCTTTCCTCTCTGTCAGCGGGCCCTTCGGGCTGTCGTTGATGTCGTCGTTTCTGGAGTTTTCATGTTGTTTCCCATCCTCCTGCTGTCGGCCGCCGGCTTTACCGTGCTGACCACAGAATTCGTGATCGTCGGCCTGTTGCCGTCCATCGCCCGCGACTTGAACGTCACTGTGTCCCAAGCCGGGCTGCTGGTGACCTTGTTCGCATTTACCGTGGCGGCGTTTGGTCCGTTTCTGACGGCGTACTGCGCACGTTTCCCACGCAAGCGCCTGTTTATCAGCATCCTGATCCTGTTCGGTGTGGCCAATACCGTGGCGGCCCTGGCACCGAATATCTGGGTGATGGCGCTAGCACGGTTGATCCCGGCCCTAGGTTTGCCAGTGTTCTGGGCCCTGGCCAGTGAAACCGCCGTGGACATCGTCGGCCCTGAGTTCGCTGGCCGAGCGATTGAAAAAATCGGCTTCGGTATTGTCTGTGCCACGGTGTTCGGCATTCCGGTGGGCACGCTGATTTCGGATATGTTCGGCTGGCGCAGCGCGTTTGCCATCCTCGCGGTGATCGCGCTGGCCAAGGCTTTGCTGCTGTTTATCTACCTGCCGGTGACCCAACCGAAGAACGATGAAGTGACGTTGCGCTCGCAGTTCAAGATCCTGCGCAACCCGCTGATGCAGGGGCATATCCTGCTGTCGATCCTGGTGTTCAGCGGCATGTTCACCGCCTACACCTACCTGGCGGACATCCTCGAGCGCCTGGCCGGGTTCGACGGTACGCTGGTGGGCTGGTGCCTGATGGGCTTCGGTGCGGTCGGTCTGATTGGCAATTCGCTGGGCGGGCGTGCGGTGGATCGTCACCCGTTGATCGCCTCCATGGTGTTCTGCGGCTTCATGATCGCAGGCATGGTGGCGCTGGTCCCGGCGATTCATTCGACCATCGGCCTGGCGGCGGCGATGGCCGTGTGGGGCGTGACCCAGGCGGCGATGTTCCTGGTCAGCCATGTGCGCCTGATGAAGGCTGCACCCCATGCGCCGGCGTTTGCCGCGTCGCTGAACATCGCCGGGGCCAACCTGGGCATCGGCCTGGGCGCCATGGTTGGCGGGCACGTGATCGACACCCTCGGCCTGGGCAGCCTGGGCTTTGCGGCGTCCGGGTTTATCCTGGTGTCGATCCTGCTGGCGTTGTGGCTGATGACCGCCAGGCAACCGCTCGCCTCCGGCGCCTGAGCCGTCAGGGCAGGGTGGTGAACAGCTCGCGCCGGGCGCCTTCGGTAATCGCCACGATGCCGGGGTGCTTGACCTTGCGCTCCACCGAGATCGCGTAGAACGATTCGGTCACGGCCACGGTCTGGCCAATCAGCGCCACGCCGTACTGGCGCACCACCTCGTCGGCAATCACGCTGGGGGCGATAAAGATCCCGCTGCCGGATTGGCCGAATGCCTGCATCAAGGCGCTGTCGTCGAACTCGCCGATGATCTTCGGTTGAATCTGTTGTTCGGCAAACCAGCGCTGCAAACGGCTGCGTACCACGGTTTCCGCGCCCGGAATCAACAGCGGCGCGCCGTGCAGGCACTGTGGGAAATCCCCTCGGTGTTCGTCAGCCAACACCTGGGTGGCGAAAAAACTGATGCCGCATTCGCCCAACTTCTGGCTGTAGCCTTTGATGTCCAGGTGCGTGGGCATGGGGCTGTCGGAAATCACCAGGTCAAGGCGCTGGATCGCCAGGTCGGCGAGCAGGCGTTCGAGTTTGTCCTCACGGCAGGTGATGCGGATCGGCTCGCTCAACTCCATGGTCGGTGCGATCAGCCGGTAGACGATAGACTTGGGCACCACGTCCGCCACGCCGACGCGGAACAGGATCTGCTGTTCGTCGGGCTGCGCGCGCAGCATGGCCTCCAGTTCATTACCGGTCTGGAACATCTGCTCGGCATAGGGCAGGGCCTGGCGCCCGGCTTCGGTCAGTTCCAGCTGGCGGCCGACGCGCTGAAACAGCGCGATACCGAAGGTTTGCTCGAGCAGGCTGATCTGCCCGCTGATGGTCTGGGGCGTGAGGTTCAACTGCTCGCACGCACGCACGATGCTGCCGGTCTTGGCCACCACCCAGAAGTAGTGCAGTTGTCGGTAATTGAGCATGGCAGCCTTCACTTCGTAAAAAACGAAGTATACGCGAGAAAAATACGAATTTTCCTGAACTGTTTGCCTGCATAGAATGCGTCGCTATCGTGGGGCCACTATTTGGACCCAAGGGTTCTAACGAGGAAGACATCATGAAACTCAATTCCCTGGGCGCGGCATCCTTGCTTGCGCTTTCATTGGTAGTGATCAGCGGTTGCGATCAGGTCGAGAAAAGCGCGCAGCAGGTACTGGGCAAGGCCACCGAATCGGCCAAGCAAGCCATCGATGACACCCACAAGGCTGCCGAACAGGCATTGAGTGAAGCGACCAACGGCCTGATCAACCCGCAGAAAAAGGATGATCAGGAAGAGAACGAAACCGAATCGAACAGTAAAGAAGCCTAATTTCCGCTCAACGTCAGGACTGACCTATGGATTACCTTTTACAACTGGCCGCCAGCCCCACCGCCTGGATTGCCCTGGCAACCCTGATCGTGATGGAGATCGTGCTGGGCATCGATAACCTGATCTTCATCTCGATCCTCACCAACAAGTTGCCGGAGAAGCATCGGGCCAAGGCGCGACGCATCGGTATCAGCATGGCGTTGGTGTTGCGGTTGGGCCTGCTCAGCACCATCGCGTTCATCGTGCAGCTGACGGCGCCGGTGTTCGAAGTGTTCGGCCAGGCCTTTTCGTGGAAGGACATGATCCTGATCGCCGGTGGCCTGTTCCTGGTGTGGAAGGCCACCACCGAAATCCATCACAGCATGGACCCGGAACCCGAAGAGAAGGAAACCAATGCTGGCAACGTGGTGGCCATCGGTTTTGCCGCGGCCATCGGGCAGATCCTGTTGCTCGACCTGGTGTTCTCCATCGACAGCATCATCACCGCCGTGGGCATGACCGAGCACTTGCCGATCATGATCATTGCCGTGGTGACCTCGGTGATCGTGATGCTGGTGGCGGCCGAACCGCTGGCCAAGTTCATCAACGACAACCCGACCGTGGTGATGCTGGCCCTGGGCTTCCTGATCATGATCGGCATGACCCTGATCGCCGAAGGCTTCGGCGCCCATGTACCGAAAGGCTACGTGTATGCGGCCATGGCGTTCTCGGCGGCTATCGAATGCTTGAACATTGCCCGGCGTAACCGCCACCAGCGTTTGCTCGCTGCCCGGCAGTAACCGCTGAAACCAAACGGCCGGCTGCGCTCAGATGAGCCCAGCCGGCTTTTTGCTGTCTGTTAGAATTCGCGCACTTGATAGCGTGAGGTCCTACATGAACGAGCCGATTCGTCTTACCCAGTACAGCCACGGCGCGGGGTGTGGCTGCAAGATATCGCCCCAGGTGCTGGAAGTGATCCTTGCCGGCAGCGGCGCACAGAACCTCGACCCCAAGCTGTGGGTGGGCAACGCTTCGCGTGACGATGCGGCGGTGTACGCCATCGACGACGAGCGCGGCGTGGTCTCCACCACCGACTTTTTCATGCCGATTGTCGATGATCCCTTCGATTTCGGCCGGATTGCTGCCACCAATGCCATCAGTGATATCTACGCCATGGGTGGCGATCCGCTGATGGCCATCGCCATTCTGGGCTGGCCGGTGAACGTACTGGCGCCGGAGATTGCCCGCGAAGTGATCCGCGGCGGCCGCTCGGTGTGCGACGCAGCCGGGATTCCTCTGGCGGGCGGGCATTCCATCGACGCCCCGGAGCCGATCTTCGGCCTGGCCGTGACCGGCATCGTGCAAAAGCGCCATATGAAGCGCAACGACACAGCCACCGCCGGTTGCCGGTTGTATCTCACCAAGCCCATCGGCATCGGCATCCTCACCACCGCCGAGAAGAAGGGCAAATTGCGCGAGGCGGATATCGGCCTGGCCCGGGACTGGATGTGCACCCTGAACAAGCCCGGCAGCCGTTTCGGCAAGTTGGCGGGGGTGACCGCAATGACCGATGTCACCGGTTTCGGCTTGTTGGGCCACCTGGTGGAAATGGCTGACGGCAGCGGCCTGACGGCGCGCATCGAGTACAACAAGGTCCCACGCCTGGCCGGGATCGAGGACTACCTGGACCAGGGGTGCATGCCCGGCGGCACCTTGCGCAACTTCGACAGCTATTCGAGCAAGCTCGGACGCCTGCAGGAGCTGCACAAGCGCGTGCTGTGCGACCCGCAGACCAGCGGCGGCCTGTTGATCGCCGTCACGCCCGAGGGCGACGCCGAATTCCACCGCATGGCGGCTGAACTGGGCCTGGTCCTGGAACCTATCGGCGAGCTGCTCGAACGACAGACCCACGCGGTTGAGGTGATTTGATGGCAACCGATATCACCGACTACCGCGACATTTTCCTCAATGATCGGCCAATGATGGATACCCGCGCGCCGATCGAGTTCACCAAGGGCGCGTTCCCGGGGGTGATCAACCTGCCGCTGATGACCGACGACGAACGCCAGCGCGTCGGCACCTGCTACAAGCAGCAGGGCCAGCAGGCCGCCATCGTGCTCGGGCATGAGCTGGTGTCCGGCGCTATCAAGGCCGAGCGTATCGAGCAGTGGGCGCGGTTCGCCCAGGCCAACCCCGAGGGTTACCTCTACTGTTTCCGTGGCGGGCTGCGTTCACAGATCGTGCAGCAATGGCTCAAGACCGAAGCCGGCATCGAGTATCCCCGTGTCGGTGGCGGCTACAAGGCCATGCGCACCTTTTTGCTGGAGACCGTCGAGCACGCCGCCACGCAGTGTGACTTCGTGCTGCTGGGCGGTATGACTGGCACCGGCAAGACCGAGGTGCTCGGCCAGTTGCGCAATGCCCTGGACCTGGAAGGTCATGCCAACCATCGCGGCTCCAGCTTCGGCAAACGCGCCACGGCGCAGCCGTCCAACATCGACTTCGAAAACCGCCTGGCCGTGGACCTGCTGAAAAAGCGTGCTGCGGGTATCGAGCAGTTCGTGGTCGAGGATGAGAGCCGCATGATCGGCAGTTGCGCGCTGCCGCTGGCGTTGCACAAGGGCATGCAGACGTTCCCGATGGTGTGGCTGCAGGACAGCGTAGAAGGGCGGGTCGAGCGCATCCTGCGCGACTATGTGGTGGACCTGTGCGCCGAATTTATCGCGGTGTTTGGCGACACCGGCCAGGCGCTGTTTGCCGAGCGCCTGACCCAGGGCCTGGGCAATATCCATAAACGCCTGGGCGGCGAACGCTTCCAGCGGTTGCAGGCGATCTTGCAGGCGGCCCTGGCGGAGCAGGCGCGCAGCGGTGATGTGGACCTGCATCGCGCCTGGATCGAAGGGCTTCTGCGCGAGTATTACGACCCGATGTACGCCTTCCAGCGCGAAAACAAAGGCGCACGGATCGAGTTCGCAGGGGAGCAGGGCGCCGTGGTGGAATATTTGCGCGCACGCGCGCCGATCAGAGGATAGCCGCGCCGATCAACCCACACACCACCCCAACCAGCATCGTCAACCCCGCCACCGTCACCAGCACCCGCGCATCGAAGTCCTTGCGCAGCATCAGCAGCGACGGCAGGCTCACACTCGGCAGGGTCATCAGCAAGGCCACGGCCGGGCCGGTGCCCATGCCCAGGGTCATCATGGTTTGTACGATGGGGATTTCGGCAGCGGTGGGAATCACGAACAACGTACCGACAATCGCCAGAGGCACCAGCCATGCCAGGCTGTTGGCCATGGCGCCGTCGACATGGGGGAACAGCCACACCCGCGCGGCGCCCAGGATCAGCACGGCCAGGATGTACACCGGGATCGTGCTCCAGAACAACTGCCACAGGGTCCGCAGCCAACGGCCCAGGAACGGCTGGGACTCAACCACACTGACCTCGGCCACCGCGCCCAGAGCCGCTTCCGGCACCTGGTCCGGGCGGGCGATACGTTGCGCGATCAGGGACACGCCCACCACCAGCACAATGCCCGCCACCAGCCGCAATGCGGTGAAGCCCCACCCCAGCACGAAGCCCATGAACACCAGCGTCGCCGGGTTCAGCACGGGGTTGGCGATCCAGAACGCGAGTGCCGCGCCCACCGAGACCTGCTGCCGACGCATGCCGGCCGCGACCGGTGCCGCGCAGCAACTGCACATCATCCCCGGCAGGGCGAACAGCCCGCCCCGCAGGGTCGACCCCAGCCCGGCGCGGCCGAACAGGCGCAGCAGCCAGTCGCGGGGGATCAGCACTTGCAGGAGGGAGCCCAGGATCACCGCCAGCACAGCGGCTTTCCAGATCGCCAGGAAGTACACCTGGGCGTACGCCAGCGCGGCCGCCAGGGGCGAGCTTTGCTGATCGTTGAGAATCGAGGCGCCAATGCTGTGGTTATCGGCGGCGACGAAGGCCTTGAGGTAGTAAGGCGACCACTTCACGTAGTAGAGGCCGACGCAGGCGACCAGCAGGAACAGCGCTGGTTTCCACCAGAACGACCAGCCCCGGTTGGGCTGGGTGGAGGCGAGGTTGGGCATGGTGATGATCCGCAGGTGAGTCAATAGCGGCGCATCATACGCCCTCAGCTCTCGGCGCTCACCTGGGTAGGTTCAGGGCAGGTTTCTTCGCCGTTGTTCAGGCCCTGTTTATAGTTGCGGCTCAGCAACGAGGCTTTGCCGTTGTGCCAGGTCAGCGTCAGCACATACAGCGTGTCGTAGTCGCTGCCGGACCAGTCGTCGGTGATGGTGTGTTTTTCGCCGGACGCTTCGCTCGCCACCTTGTTGATCAGCTCCGGCAGATAGCCGTGGGACCAGGCGGTGTAGATGATGGAGTTGTGGTACTTGTCTTCCACCAGCTCGTCGGCGAGGGCACTGGTGTCATTCGCGGAAAACTTGATGTTCACCGGCAGGCCGAGCTTGATCGCGCTGGGGCTGATGGTCATCAGCGGGCGAATATAGCTGTAGGAATTGTCCAGTTCGCCTTCCTCCACATTGCGTGTCGGGTTGGCGGCGAACACGAAATTGGCCTTGCCGAACTTCTCTGGCAAAACCGTGGCCAGGTTCATCGCCCGGTTGAGGCCCTGGCAATTGAGCTGGCCCAGGCCACCGGCGGGTTTTTCACCGTGGCGCAGGAAGACCAGGGTTTGCACGCCGTCAACCTGGTCGGCGTTGCTGATCCGTGACTCCAGGCTCAGATCGATAGCGCCGCCAACCAACAAGAGCGGCAACAGGATGTATGAATAGCGTTTCAGTCGTTGCACAAGGCGCAGAGGCTTGATCGTCATTGTAAGTTCGAGTCTTCATGCGTCACGTTAAGGCAGACACGCCTGGCCACTATGACGCCTGGGGCGCCTGCGGTGTTCCCTGTCGAGATAGCGAGGTGCCTCCATTCACCGCTTGAGCTCAGTTAAGAGTGCACGAGGGCGTATTGGTTCGCCCTGACGACATAATAGCTGGCGGTTGTTGCGTATTGATGACCCATGCAGGACGCTCGCCGGATGACTATCATGGGGGCTTTCAGCACACACACACACAGGGCTTCCCGATGAACCCACTCGCTGCTTTCCCGATCAACAGCAAATGGCCTGCCCAGCATCCGGAGCGCCTGCAACTGTACTCGCTGCCGACCCCCAACGGGGTAAAAGTGTCGATCATGCTCGAAGAGCTCGGCCTGCCCTATGAAGCGCACAAGGTCAGCTTCGAGACCCAGGACCAACTCTCCCCCGAGTTCCTGTCGCTGAACCCCAACAACAAGATCCCCGCGATCATCGACCCCAATGGCCCCAGCGGCCAGCCGTTGGCGTTGTTTGAGTCCGGCGCGATCCTGATCTACCTGGCGGAAAAATCCAGCCAGTTGCTCTCCGAGGATCCGGCGACACGTTATGAAACTATTCAGTGGCTGATGTTCCAGATGGGCGGTATCGGCCCGATGTTCGGCCAGTTGGGCTTCTTCAACAAATTTGCCGGCAAGGCCTACGAAGACAAACGCCCGCGCGACCGTTACGCCGCCGAATCCCGGCGCCTGCTGGGCGTGCTGGAAAAACGCCTGCTGGGCCGTACGTGGATCATGGGCGACGAGTACAGCATCGCCGACATCGCCACCTTTCCGTGGGTCCGCAACCTGATCGGCTTCTACGAATCCGGTGACCTTGTAGGCATTGCCGACTTTCCCAATGTACTGCGCGCTCTGGACGGTTTCGTCGCACGGCCGGCGGTGATCCGTGGCCTTAATATTCCGAGTTGAAGCATGCCGACTTTCGATTTCAAACAGCTGGACGTGTTCAGCCGCGTGGCGCTCAAAGGCAACCCGCTGGCGGTGGTGTTTGGCGCCGACAGCCTGAGCGACCAACAGATGGCGGACTTCGCCAATTGGACCAACCTCAGTGAAACCACGTTTTTACTGACGCCGCGTGATCCTCGGGCTGACTACCGGGTGCGAATTTTCACCACCTTGACGGAGCTGCCTTTTGCCGGACACCCGACGCTCGGCAGTTGTTATGCCTGGCTGCAGGCAGGTGGTATTCCCAAGGGCGAGGAGATAATCCAGGAGTGCGAAATCGGCCTGGTGCGTATCCGTCGCCAAGGCGATGAACTGGCATTTATCGCGCCGCCGTTATTGCGCGCCGGTACTGTGGACGCGCCGTTGCTGGAGCGCGTGCGCCTGGGCTTGGGCCTGGAGCCCGGGGCCATCGTGCGCAGCCAGTGGGTGGACAATGGCGCTGGCTGGCTCGCGGTAATGCTGGCAGACCGTGACCAGGTCCTGGCGTTGCAGCCGGACTATTCGCAACTGCTGGGGCTGGCCGTGGGCGTGATCGCCCCCTGTGACGGCGGGCGCGACGATGTGGATGCGCAATTTGAGGTGCGTGCCTTTATCGCAGGCGATGGCGCGCAGGAAGACCCGGCCACCGGCAGCTTGAATGCGGGGCTTGCGCAATGGTTGCTCGGCGAGGGCCTGGCCCCCGAGCGCTATGTGGTCAGCCAGGGCACGGCAATTGGCCGGGCAGGGCGGATCCGCGTTGAGCGCCAGGGCACTGAAATATGGATGGGTGGCGCCGTGTCGGTGTGCATCGACGGGCGTGTACAGCTCTAGATCAATAAATTATTACCGCCCCCGCAATACACTATTGGCCCCTCGGCGTTTGTGCTGCCGGGGCCTGGGGGCATAAGCTTTCGCCCCAAAGATTTTCTGCCTTGCGATAGGACCACCATGACCAGCCAGTTCCCCCAAGCCCGCCCACGCCGCCTGCGCCGCTCCCCGGAGCTGCGTGGCCTGTTCCAGGAAACCGAATTCACCCTCAACGACCTGGTGCTGCCGATCTTCGTCGAAGAAGAAATCGACGACTTCGTGCCAATCACCAGCATGCCGGGCGTGCAGCGCATCCCTGAGAAGAAACTGGCCGGCGAGATCGAGCGCTATGCCCGTGCCGGCATCAAGTCGGTGATGACCTTCGGCGTGTCCCACCACCTGGACGCCAGCGGCAGCGACACCTGGAAAGAGCGCGGCCTGGTCTCGCGCATGTCGTCGATCATCAAGGACGCTGTGCCGGAAATGATCGTGATGTCCGACACCTGCTTCTGCGAATACACCGACCATGGCCACTGCGGTGTGATGCACGGCGCCCATGTCGACAACGACGCGACGCTGGTCAACCTCGGCAAGCAGGCCGTGGCCGCCGCGCGTGCCGGTGCCGATGTCATTGCCCCTTCGGCGGCGATGGACGGCCAGGTCCAGGCGATCCGCCGCGCCCTGGATGATGCGGGCTTCACCCATATCCCGATCATGGCTTACTCGACCAAATTCGCCTCGGCCCTCTACGGACCGTTCCGCGAAGCCGGCGGCAGCGCGCTCAAGGGCGACCGCAAGAGCTACCAGATGAACCCGATGAACCGCCGCGAAGCCGTACGCGAATCGCTGCTGGATGAACAGGAAGGCGCGGATGCGCTGATGGTCAAGCCGGCCGGTGCCTACCTCGACATCATCCGCGACATCCGCGAAGCCTCGCGCCTGCCGGTGGCGGCGTACCAGGTGAGCGGCGAGTACGCGATGATCAAGTTCGGCGCCCAGGCCGGGGCGATTGATGAGGACCGTGTGGTGCGTGAAACCTTGGGCTCGATCAAGCGCGCGGGTGCGGACTTGATCTTCACCTACTTCGCGATGGACCTGGCGTTGGCGGGGATCTAGAACCACAACAGGTAAAATGTGGGAGGGAGCTTGCCCCCTCCCACATCAACAATGCCCGGCCCATCGTCGCCCAAGGAAGCCCCATGTATTCAAGCCGCCTGATCCTGTGCCTTGCCACTTTGCTGGTACTGGCCGGTTGCTCCACCACGCGCAACCCGCAACAGCCGCAGCGCAGCGAGGCCGAGGTGAAAGCGCAGATCGTGCGCCTGCTGCCGACCAAGGTGGCTGACCGCGAGGGCTGGGCCCAGGACATCTACACGGCCTTTGACACCCAGAACATCTACCCCAGCACGGAAAACATCTGCGCCGTGCTGGCGGTGACCGAGCAGGAGTCGACCTATCAGGTCGACCCACCGGTGCCAGACATGGGCAAGATCGCCCAGGATGAAATCCTGCGGCGTGCCGGCAAAGTCCATGTGCCGGCGTTTGTCGTGCGCAGCGCCCTGCAACTGCGCTCGCCCAGCGGCAAGACCTACGCCGACCGCCTCAATGCTGCGCGCACGGAGAAGGACCTGAGTGGCATCTTCGATGACTTCATCAGCATGGTGCCCCTGGGCAACACGTTGTTTGGTGGTTTCAACCCGGTGCATACCGCAGGCCCGATGCAGGTAAGTATCGACTTTGCGCAGAAACAGGCGCGGGGTTATCCCTACACGGTGGATGGCACAATTCGTCGCGAAGTCTTCACCCGTCGTGGCGGCATGTACTTCGGCATCGCGCACTTGCTGGGTTACCCGGTGAGCTACGACCGGCCGCTGTATCGCTTTGCCGATTTCAATGCCGGGTGGTACGCCAGCCGTAATGCCGCGTTCCAGGCTGCCGTCAGCCGTGCTTCGGGCACCGAGTTGGCCTTGGACGGAGATCTGATTCGCTACGGCTCGCTGCTGCCCGGCACCACCGAGTTGGCGGTGCGTTCATTGGGGGCCAGGCTGGACATGCGCAACCCCAGCATCCGCAGTCAGCTGGAGCAGGGCGAGCAATTGGATTTCGAGGACACCACCCTCTACAAGCGCGTATTTGCCCTGGCCGACAAGGCCGCCGGCAAGCCGATGCCACGGGCGATCCTGCCGGGCATCGTGCTCAAGAGTCCCAAGATCACCCGTAATCTGACCACGGCGTGGTTTGCCCAGCGGGTCGACGAGCGTTATCAGCGCTGCCTGAAGCGCTGATCAGCGTCGAGGTGAGCAGGCTTGCTGTGGTGACCGGGCTTGCTGTGGCAAGCGGGCTTGTTGTGATGACCGGGCTTGTTGTGGCGAGCGGGCTTGCCCCGCGTCGGGCTGCGCAGCAGCCCCAATCAAGCACAATGCGGTGTATCACATACCACTCGGCGGCTCGTTGCGGGTCTGCTTCGCACCCCAACGCGGGGCAAGCCCGCTCGCCACAGGTTCGCACCATCAGAGGAACGAGCTTTGTTCGCCGTTGATCGCCCGTGCGCGGGACTGATCCTTGGGTGAACAGCCTGCCACGGCCAGGGCTGCCAGCAGGAACAGGAGATAGGATTTTGGCTTGCCGTCCAGATGGCGCATTGCGGTTCCTTGGGAGGTATGGGGGAATTTGACGAGGATTAAAGCGGTGCCGCAGACGCGAGGTTGAAGGGTAAAGAAAAGGCCTGGTTTTCGTGGAACCAGGCCCTTTCCATGTTGCTCTTTGAATCAGATGCGTTCGAGCGCCAGGGCTACCCCCTGGCCGCCACCGATGCACAGCGTCGCCAGGCCTTTCTTGGCATCACGCTTGATCATTTCATGCAGCAGCGTCACCAGCACGCGGCAGCCCGAGGCGCCGATCGGGTGGCCGATGGCGATGGCGCCGCCGTTGACGTTGACCTTGTCGGCGTCCCATTCCAGCTCTTTGCCCACCGCCAGGGATTGCGCGGCGAAGGCTTCGTTGGCTTCGATCAGGTCCAGGTCGCCCAGGCTCCAACCGGCTTTGTCCAGGCAACGGCGGGTGGCCGACACCGGGCCGATGCCCATGATCGCCGGGTCGACGCCGGCGTTGGCGTAGCTGGCAATGCGCGCCAGTATCGGCAGGCCGAGGGCCTTGGCCTTGTCGGCGCTCATCAGCAGCACCGCGGCGGCACCGTCGTTGAGGCTGGAGGCGTTGCCCGCGGTGACACTGCCGTCTTTCTTGAACGCCGGTTTCAGCTTGCCCAGGGATTCGGCGGTGGTGCCGGCGCGGGGTTGCTCATCCACGGTGAAGGCCACCGGGTCGCCTTTGCGCTGGGGGATCAGGATCGGTGTGATCTCATCGACAAAGCGGCCCGCTTCAATAGCAGCGACGGCTTTTTGCTGGGAGGCGGCGGCGAACGCATCCTGGGCTTCACGGCTGATGCCGTACTTGTCCACCAGGTTCTCGGCGGTGATGCCCATGTGGTAGTCGTTGAACGCGTCCCACAGGCCATCGGTGATCATGCTGTCGATCATTTTGGCATGGCCCATGCGCAAACCGGTGCGCGCGGCGGGCAGTACGTACGGAGCCAGGCTCATGTTCTCCATGCCGCCGGCGATGATCACGTCGGCGTCACCGCAACGGATGGCCTGGGCGCCCAGGTGCAGGGCCTTGAGGCCCGAGCCGCAAACCTTGTTCAAGGTCAGGCTGGGCACCGCGTGGGGTAGGCCGGCCAGGATCGACGCCTGGCGCGCCGGGTTCTGGCCTGAGCCTGCGGTGAGGACCTGGCCGAGGATCACTTCATCCACTTCGGCCGGGTCCAGGCCGGTCTGCTCCAGCAGGCGACGGATCACGGCGGCGCCCAGTTCCGGTGCCGGAATGTTCGCCAGCGAACCCTGGAAGCTGCCCACGGCGGTGCGGGTGGCAGCAACAATCACGACGTCTTGCATGGAATCTGTCCTCACTGGAAGTGCATTTCTGGAACGTGGTCCGGGACGATCAGTTTACCGGCGGTCTTGCGCACAATCTCTTCAACGCTGACGCCAGGTGCGCGTTCCTTGAGGACAAAAGCGCCATTTTCGATTTCCAGGTACGCCAGGTCCGTCAGTACACGCTTGATGCAGTGGGCGCCGGTCAGCGGCAGGCTGCATTGGCTGAGCAACTTGGACTCACCGTCCTTGGAGGCATGGGTCATGATCACGATGATGTTTTCTGCACCGGCCACCAGGTCCATGGCGCCGCCCATGCCCTTGACCAGCTTGCCGGGGATCATCCACGAGGCGATGTTGCCTTGTACGTCGACTTCAAACGCGCCGAGTACAGTGAGGTCGACGTGGCCGCCGCGGATCATCGCGAAGGACTCGGCGGACGAGAAGATCGACGCGCCGATACGCGCGGTCACGGTCTGCTTGCCGGCGTTGATCATGTCGGCGTCGATGGTGTCTTCGGTCGGAAACGGGCCCATGCCGAGCAGGCCGTTTTCCGATTGCAGCATCACTTCGATGCCTTCCGGAATGTAGTTGGCCACCAGGGTCGGAATGCCGATGCCCAGGTTGACGTAGAAACCGTCCTGCATTTCGCGGGCGACGCGTTGAGCCATTTGTTCGCGGGTAAGAGCCATTTTATGTGTCCTTATTGTTCGGGCTGGGGGCGGATTATTTGCGTACGGTGCGCTGTTCGATGCGCTTCTCGAACGTGCCGCAGATGATCCGGTCGACGTAGATGCCAGGGGTGTGGATCTGCGCCGGGTCCAGCTCGCCCGGTTCGACGATTTCTTCGACTTCGACCACGGTGATCTTGCCGGCGGTGGCAGCCAGCGGGTTGAAATTCTGAGCGGTGTGGCGGTAGATGACGTTGCCGAAGTGGTCGGCTTTCCAGCCTTTGACGATGGCGAAGTCGCCGGTGATGGACTCTTCCATCAGGTACGGACGACCATTGAATTCGCGGGTTTCCTTGCCTTCGGCGACCGGAGTGCCAACACCGGTGGCGGTGAAGAAGGCCGGGATGCCGGCGCCGCCCGCGCGCATTTTTTCGGCCAGGGTGCCCTGGGGGGTCAGCACCACTTCGATTTCGCCGCTGAGCAACTGCTTCTCGAACAGGGCGTTTTCACCCACGTAGGAGGCGATCACCTTGCTGATCTGCTTCTGCTCCAGCAGCACGCCCAGGCCAAAGCCGTCGACGCCGCAGTTGTTGGATACCACGGTGAGGTCGCGGGTGCCTTTGCGCTTGATCTCGGCAATGAGGTTTTCCGGAATGCCGCACAGGCCAAAACCGCCGGAGAGTACGGTCATGCCGTCTTCCAGGCCCGCCAGTGCTTCCTCGTAGGACGCCACGCGTTTATCGAAACCTGCCATATGCACCTCTTTTATTGTTTGTGGGCCAGCCAATGAACCGAGTGTTGCTCCGACGGATTGATTTGTTAAGTTGTTTTTTAAGGTTGATTGATTTAAAAAACAGCATAGTCGCCTGGCCATTTGGAGTAGCGTCATGACAGTTAAACAGATGCGCGCGTTTCTCGCCGTGGCCCAGAGCCTGAGTTTCGCCGCCGCCTGCGAACGCCTGCACCTTTCCCAGTCGGCACTGAGCTTGACCATCAAGGGTCTGGAAGAAGGCCTGGGTGGGCGCCTGTTCAGCCGTAATACGCGCAACGTCGCGTTGACACCCGAGGGGGAATCCCTGCTGCCTTTGGCGCGCCGCTTGATTGCCGACTGGGACAACACCGAGGACGAACTGCGCCAGCGCTTTACCCTGCAACGCGGGCGGGTCACGGTGGCGGCGATGCCATCGTTCGCGGGCAACTTGCTACCGCCGATCCTGAAGATATTCCGCGCGCGTTACCCGCAGGTGAATGTCACCGTGCACGACTTGATCAACGAGCAGGTGCTGGAAATGGTGCGCGACCGCCAGGTGGAGCTGGGCGTGGCGTTCGAGCCTTCAGACGGTTCGTCGCTGGCGTTCACGCCGTTGTACCTGGATCGCTTCATTGCCGTGGTGCCGGGGGATTCGCCGTTGGTCGAGCTTGATGAAATCGACTGGAAAACCTTGCTGGAGCAGCCGTTCATCACGTTGCAGCGACCTTCGACGGTGCGGGTGATGCTGGAGGAGCATCTGGGGGCGCGGCAGATGAAGTTGCCGGTGGCGCTGGAAAGCCATCAACTGGCGACTGTAGGCAAGATGGTAGCGACGGGGTTGGGTGTCAGCGCCGTCCCCGCATTGTGTGCGCGGCAGATGGAGGAGGCGGGGGCTCATTGCATCACCTTGACCGATCCGGTCATTGAACGACCGATTGGGGTGCTGACCAAACCCGGCCATGAACTCTCGGCGGCAGCGCAGGTGTTGTTTGATATCTTTTGCGACGAAGCGAAGAAGGGACGATTTCCCGCAGTGTTGTAGAGCCGCAATTAAAAAGCCCGCTCGAATCAACAAGCGGGCTTAAATGTTTAATGCGGTGTTATCAGCAGTATCTATCAATCACTTTAACTTGCGATTGGCCCTTGAGATTCTGCCATTCGGTATTAAGTGTGTGGAAGACCTGCTCGATAAAGTTGCGATCGGCGGCTGCTTTCTTGCCGACATAACCCTGGCCACGGCGGTACATCTTCAGGCGCGCCGCCAGTTCACGGTTGTTGCGGTCGAACTCGGCCTCTTCGGTGTGGGGCGCCAGGCAGTCAATTTGCACTTCGCCCGATTTGCCAATCCACAGGATATGGTCGTCGAGTGTGTCTTTCTGCGCTGCGAACATCTCAGCCAATTCATCGATAGTTGGTTGGTTGTTCAGATTCATGTGTAAGCCCCTTGACCAGTTGGCGATCTATCAGTTGGTTCGTTAATACTTCGTAAGTTGTCTCCGGTTGCGAAAACCGGGCGTCAGCGACGGTCTGCCGAATACGGGCAGGGTCTTGAACCTGATGCATGTAGTCTTGCTGATGAACTGCTACGCAATGCATTCATAACGAAGACAAGCCGCATTTGAGCGCCTTGTACCGAGCCCTTAGGGCCGGTCAGCTTCATCAATCTGCCTTGTGGGCAGTGCACATCCGGAAAAAACAGCTCGGCGGTCAGACGAGCTTGTTCAAAACGCTTGTTGCCAACGCTCCCGATCCGGGAGACGTCTCGATAATGCAAGGACAAAATGGTTACGTCAACGCTTATGTAGTGATTATTTTTTCTCACTACATAAATTGCCGTGGGGACGGGAGAATGCGGGAAAACGTGACTTGGGCGTCATTTTCTGGAAGTGCAGGTCAGGCTGTATAACGCCTGTTGTGGCGAGCGGGCTTGTCCCGCGTTGGGCTGCGAAGCGGCCCCAATAAGAACACTGCGCAGCATCAGGAACTTTTCAGCGCCTGGATTGGGGCTGCTCTGCAGCCCAACGCGGGACAAGCCGGCTCGCCACAAAGGATCTGCGCTTGATTGAGTTACCGTAACCGTTCGACCAAACGCGGCAAAAGTCGCTCGCACTCGGCTTCGATCTTCACCTGCAACAGCTCATCTGCGCGGGTCTTGCCCAGGTTGATGGCGATGACGGGTTTGCCCTGTTCGACCATGGCTTTGCACAGGCGGAATGCCGAATAGGCCATCAGCGACGAACCGACTACCAGCAAGCCCTCGGCATGGCCGACGGCGGCCATTGCCCTGGCTGCTGTCGCCGGTGCTACGTTCTCACCGAAAAACACCACATCCGGCTTCAGGCGCTCGCCATTGCAATGGGGGCAGTGGGGGACCTGAAAGTGTTCTTCAAAAGCAGGGTCGAGCAAGGTGTCTCCATCGGGCGCCTGCACCGCATGGACCTGCGCCAGGTAGGGGTTGTCGATTTCCATCTGCCGCTGAATTGCATCGCGTGCACTGCGCAACTGGCAATCCAGGCACAGCACCCGGTGCAGGCTGCCGTGCAGTTCGATTACATCATGGGTGCCGGCCTGATCATGCAGGGTGTCGACGTTTTGCGTGATCAGCCCGCTGATACGCCCGCGTTGCTGCAATGTCGCCAATGCCAGGTGCGCCTTGTTCGGCTGCGCAATGCGGACCCTCGGCCACCCGAGCATCGCCCGCGCCCAATAACGGCGGCGTGCCTGCGCGGTGGCGAGGAACTCCTGGTACATCATCGGCGCCTTGCCCCGGCGCACGCCGTCACTGTCGCGGTAGTCGGGAATGCCCGACGACGTGCTGATCCCCGCACCGGTCAACACCAGAAAGTGCCGTTCGGCCATGGCCCGATGCAAGGTATCGAGTTGGTTCTCTTGGTGTTTCAGCGTGTCGAGCATGGGCTCCCCTATTCGCCGCGGATGTACTGCTCCAGCTGTTTGATCAGGTCAGCCTGGTCGGCAATGGCTTCCTTGACCAGGTCGCCGATGGACAGCAGCCCCAACAGCTTGCCGTCTTCGACCACGGGCAGGTGGCGCAGGTGACTGTCGGTCATGATATTCATACACTCATCGACCTTTTTATGGGTGTCGACGGTGATCACCGGGGAGCTCATCACCTCATGGACCTTGGTGGTGACCGACGACAGCCCCTTGAGCATGATTTTGCGGGCGTAATCACGCTCGCTGATGATCCCGACCACTACGTCATCCTGGACCACCGGCAAGGCCCCGACGTTTTTCTCCGACATCCGCACCAAGGCTTCAAACACGGTGTGGTCGTGTTTGATGACATGCACTTCCTGGTTTTTCTGGTCCTTGGCTTTGAGCACTTCTGCAACGGTCTTCATGGCGGCCACTCCGGTGTTGTTGTTGGTTAGTCAGGGTCCCACTACAGAATCCTAGACCGGCCACCGCGCTGCAAGGTCCAAAGCGGCGCTAAACCCGTCGAAAAACGTCATTCGCCGGTTTTTTTGGGTGTTTAGCCGGCATTTTTCGGTTTTTTGGCCCGCTTGGGACTGGCCGTCGTCTTGTGTGGCGTGCTCTTGCGTTTCTTTTTCCATGGCGTGGCACCTCGGCCTGCCGGGCTGGCGGGACCGGTGATGGTCATGCGCATGCCATTGCAACGGGCGACCTGCTTGCTCATCCAGGCCGCCTGCTTGGCGACGAAGTCTTCCAAGCTCATTTCGCCGCTTTGCACCATGTCCAGGGCCTGCTCCCAGATGGCGGTGGTGCCTGGGTCGGCGATGGCCCGGGGCACGGCGTCGATCAGGCTGAATGCCGCCGGTGTAGCTGATAGCGCCTTGCCGTTCTTCACCAGGTAACCACGGTCCAACAGCCCCTGGATGATGCCGGCGCGGGTGGCTTCGGTGCCGATGCCGGTGGTGTCCTTGAGCTTTTGCTTGAGCAGCGGGTCTTCCACCAACTTGGCGACGTTTTTCATCGCCTTGATCAGGTCACCTTCGGTAAAGGGTTTGGGCGGTTGGGTCCACAGGTCCTTGAGGTTGACCCTGGCCACCCCATAATCCTGGCCCTGTACCAATGGCGGCAGGGCTTGCGGAGCCGGCGCTTCACGTCCCTTGGCTGGCGCCAGGGCTTCGGGCAGGGCGCGTTTCCAGCCCGGTTCGATCACTACTTTGCCCACTGCACGCAACGCCTGATTCGCACAGTCGAAATCCGCCTGGGTGCGATCGTACTCATGGTTGGACAGGAACTGCGCCAGGTAGCGTGCGCGGATCAGGGTATACACCGCACGATGCTTGCCGGTGAGTTGTCCCACATCCTTGCCGGCGCCGGTAGGGATGATGCCGTGGTGAGCGCTGACCTTGGCATCGTTCCACGCCCGCGAGCGTCGCTGGGTATCGATATGCGGCATCAGCTCGTTCACTGCGGTATCCGCACGTGCCAACGCAGCCAGGATCTTCGGCGCGTCGGGGTGCTGGCTCATCGGTAGATAGCCGCAATCACTGCGCGGGTAGGTGATGACTTTATGGGTTTCATACAACGACTGGGCGATATCCAGGGTTTCCTGGGCGCCAAGGCCGAGCTTCCTGGAGCAGATTTCCTGCAGGGTGCCCAGGTCGAAGGGCAGGGGCGCCACTTCACGCATGCGCTCGGTGCGCAGTTTCACCAGCCGGGCGGTGGCGGCGTTGGTCATGGCGTCGGCCGCGTCCCGCGCCAACTGCGGGTTGAGGCAGCGGCCCTGGTCGTCACAGGCGTCCTCGGGCGCGCGCCATTGGGCGGTAAAGGTCATGCCCCCGTGGCGCAGGTCGACATCGATGGCCCAGTAAGCCACCGGCACAAAATCGGCGATGCTGCGATCGCGGTCCACCACCAGGCGCAGGGTTGGCGTTTGCACCCGGCCTACGGGCAACACGCCCTGGTAACCGGATTGGCGCCCGAGCAAGGTGAACAGGCGGCTCATGTTCATGCCAATCAGCCAGTCGGCGCGGGAGCGGCCCAGGGCCGAGTGATACAGGCTGAACGTCTCGGCGCCCGGCTTGAGCGCCGCCAGGGCCTTGCGGATCGAGGCATCATCCAGCGCGGATAGCCACAGCCGCTGGATCGGCCCGCGATAACGGCAATGCTCCACCAGCTCGCGGGCGATCATCTCGCCTTCACGGTCGGCGTCGGTGGCGATCACCAGCTCCTGGGCTTCCCCCAGCAGGCGCTTGACCGCCTTGAACTGGCTGGCGGTCTTGGGCTTGACGCGCATCTTCCATTTTTCCGGGACGATGGGCAGGTCGGCCAGTACCCAGCGCTTGTACTTTTCGTCGTAGGCATCCGGCGGGGCGGTTTCCAGCAGGTGGCCGATGCACCAGGTGACCGTGACCCCATTGCCCAGCCAGCACCCCTCGCCACGGCGGCTGGCGCCGAGCACGGCCGCAATGTCCTTGGCCTGGGAGGGTTTTTCACAGAGGTACAGGCGCATGGTCGTCACACAGATCGGGTTGATGCTGTGCAGGATGCTCAGTCGGCGCGCATTGATCAACCATTATCTGTATGGATGTACAGCAATTTATGTAGGCGCCTGAAGGCAAATGTGGGAGGGGCTTGCCCCCTCCCACAGCGGATCTTCTGTGCTCAGGAGATCGGGTTAGTTGTTATCGATATCCACGTGACGGGTCTCTTTAAGGCAGACCATCCCCACGATCAAACTCACCCCGGTCACCACCACCGGGTACCACAGGCCGTAGAAGATATCGCCGGTGTAGACCACCAGGGCAAACGATACGGTCGGCAGGAACCCGCCAAACCAGCCGTTACCGATGTGGTAGGGCAGGGACATCGAGGTGTAGCGGATACGCGTCGGAAATAGCTCCACCATCAGCGCTGCCAGCGGGCCGTAGCACATCGCGGCAATCAGGATCAGCGCCACGATCAGCACCACCACCATGGTCTTGTTGACCTGGGCCACGTCCGCCGAAGACGGATAGCCGGCCAGGGTCACCGCGCCACGCAGGGCTTTTTCGTCAAAACCATCGATACGCACGTCGCCCACGCTCACTTGCACGGGGCTGCCGGCGGGGGCGGCGACGCTGCTGTAGGGCAGGCCTTGCTTGACCAGGAAGGTCTTGACCTTGTCGCACGGGCTGTCAAATTTCGCCTTGCCCACCGGGTCGAACTGGAAGGTGCAGGTGGCCGGGTCGGCCATCACGGTGATCGGCGCCTGGGTGCTGGCCTGGTCCATCGCCGGGTTGGTGTAGTGCGCCAGGCTCTTGAAGATCGGGAAATACAGCACGGTGGCCAGCAGCAGGCCGAGCATCAGCACCGGCTTGCGCCCGATCTTGTCCGACAGCCAGCCGAAGAAGATAAAGAACGGTGCACCGATCACCACGCTGATGATCAACAGCATGTTGGCCAGGGCCGGGTCCATCTTCAGGAACTGCGTGAGGAAGAACAGCACGTAGAACTGCGCCGCGTAGAAGGTTACCGCTTGCCCGCCGTTGATGCTGAACAGCGCGATCAGCACCACCTTGAGGTTTTCCCATTTGCCGAAGGACTCACGGATCGGCGCCTTGCTGGCCTTGCCTTCCTCTTTCATTTTCAGGAACGCGGGCGATTCGTGCAGGCTCATGCGGATCCAGGTGGAAATGCCCAGCAGCACGATGGAGAACAGGAACGGAATGCGCCAGCCCCAGACTTCGAACTGGTCACCGGTGAAGTAACGGCAGGCCAGCACCACCAGCAGCGACAGCAGCAGGCCGATGGTCGCCGTGGATTGAATCCAGCTGGTGTGGAAGCCGCGCTTGCCGGCCGGTGCGTGCTCGGCCACGTAGGTTGCGGCGCCGCCGTATTCGCCGCCCAGCGCCAGGCCCTGCAGCATGCGCAGCACGATCAGGATGATCGGCGCTGCGATGCCGATGCTGGCGTAGGTTGGCAGCAACCCGACACAGAAGGTCGCCACGCCCATCAGAATGATGGTGACCAAAAAGGTGTACTTGCGCCCGATCATGTCGCCCAACCGACCAAACACCAGCGCACCGAAGGGCCGCACTACAAAGCCGGCCGCAAAGGCCATCAGGGCAAAGATGAATGCCGTGGTGTCGTTGACCCCGGCGAAGAACTGCTTGCTGATCACCGCCGCCAGGGCGCCGTAGAGGAAAAAGTCATACCACTCGAACACCGTCCCCAGGGACGAGGCGAAGATGACTTTCTTTGAGTCGTTGCTGGTGCTCGCGTCGACCGGCGAGCCCAGGGTTTGAGCATGTTCTGACATCGGGTAGCCCTCACAGTGATTATTTATTGTTGTTCCACTGTCGGCGCCAGGTTCGGCGCCGCTATTCAGATTGCATGAACCAGTTCTTTCTCCGGGGCGAGACTCCTTGTATTCGGCGAAAGGATCAGCTGCGCGGCCTTCTCCGCGATCATCAGCGTGGGTGAACAGGTATTGCCAGAGGTGATGCGCGGCATGATCGAAGCGTCGGCGATGCGCAAGCCGGGCACGCCGTGCACCCGCAGTTGGGCGTCGACCACTGCGTCTTTATCGTTGCCCATGCGGCAGGTGCCGACCGGGTGGAAGATCGTCGTTCCGATGCGTGCGGCGGCTTCGTGCAATTGCGCTTCGGTCTGCAGCGAATCGCCCGGCAGATACTCCACCGGCTTGAACTGGCTCAGGGCCGGTGCGGCGACGATGCGGCGCGTCAGGCGGATCGCATCGGCGGCCACGCGCAGGTCTTCCGGATGGCTGAGGTAGTTGGGGCGGATCAGCGGTGCGTCCGCCGGGTTGGCCGAGCGGATGTCGATACGGCCCCGGCTCTGCGGACGCAAGTCGCAGACCGACGCGGTAAACGCCGGGAACCCGTGCAACGGTTCGCCGAAACGCTCCAGGGACAGTGGCTGTACGTGGTATTCCAGGTTGGCCGAGGTCTGTTCCGGACCCGAGCGCGCAAACGCACCCAGTTGACTGGGCGCCATCGACAGCGGGCCGCTGCGGTCGTAGAGGTAGCGCAGGCCCATGCCCATCTTGCCCCACAGGGTGCCGGCGATCTGGTTGAGGGTGCGGGCGTTTTCCAGTTTGTAGATCAGCCGCAGTTGCAGGTGGTCCTGGAGGTTGCCGCCGACGCCGGGCAGTTCATGCAGCACTTCGATGCCCAGTGGCTTCAGCACGTTGGCGGGACCGATCCCTGACCGTTGCAGGATGCCCGGCGAACCCACTGCACCGGCGCACAGCACAATCTCCTTGCGCGCTTTCCAGCTCACTTGCTGGCCGTGTTGACGCCCGACCACTTGGCAGGCACGGCCGTTTTCCAGGAGCACGCGGTCCACTTCCACTTCGGTCAGCACGGTGAGGTTGGGGCGCTGGCGCACCGGCTTGAGAAACGCCTTGGCCGCGTTCCAGCGTACCCCGGCCTTCTGGTTGACCTGGAAGTAGCCGCAGCCTTCGTTATCGCCCTGGTTGAAATCGCTGATGTTGGCGATGCCGCTCTGCGCCGCCGCATCGCGGAACGCATCGAGGATCGGCCAGTGCAGACGCTGTTGCTCGACTCGCCATTCACCGCCGTCGCTGTGAAATTCCGAGCCGCCGGCAAAGTGGTTTTCGCTCTGCTTGAACAGCGGCAGCACGTCCTTCCACGCCCAACCTTCATTACCTGCGGCCGCCCAGCCGTCGTAGTCCTGGGCCTGGCCACGCATGTAGATCATGCCGTTGATGGAGGAGCAGCCGCCCAGCACCTTGCCCCGTGGATAACTCAGCGCACGGCCTTGCAGGCCTTCCTGGGCTTCGGTCTTGAAGCACCAGTCGGTGCGTGGGTTGCCGATGCAGAACAGGTAGCCGACGGGGATATGGATCCAGGGGTAATTGTCGCGGCCACCGGCTTCGAGCAGCAGCACGCGGTGGGCGGGGTTGGCGGACAGTCGATTGGCCAGCAGGCAGCCCGCTGGGCCGGCGCCTACGACGATGTAATCGTATTCAGCAGTTGCAATGGGCATCTGAAGGTCTCGCTTGTTTTTCTTATTGGCCCCATCCTAGTTGTTAGTTTTCGTCTTAAAAATGTTAGTTTTTACCCAGCTGCTGTGCGTTTTTAAACAGCGTAGCCCAGGGATAGGCAATGGAGGCGTCATGTTCGACTGGAATGACCTGCGGTACTTTCTCGAGCTGCAGCGCAGCGGTCGCTTGCTCACCGCCGCGCAACGCCTGAAAACCACCCATGCCACTGTGGCCCGGCATATCGAGGCGATCGAGAAAAGTCTCGGCACCGCGCTATTCGTGCAGCATGCCCAGGGCTACGAACTGACCCCCGCCGGCGAGGCCCTGCTAAAACATGCCGAGGCCATGGAAAACGTCGCACTGCTGGCCGAAGACGAGCTGACTCATGCTGCCGCGCCCCTGGGCAAGATCCGCCTGGGTGTGGCCGAAGGCCTGGGCGTGATGTTCCTGGCCAGCCGCATGGGCGGGCTGTTCGAGCGCTACCCCGGGTTGGAAGTGGAGCTGGTGGCGGTGCCGCGCTTTGTCAGCATCCTCAACCGCGAAGCGGAAATCAGCATCCACCTCGAGCGGCCGAGCGTCGATCAACTGGTCACGCGCAAACTTACCGACTACCGCCTGGCCCTCTACGCCAGCCGCGGCTACCTGGCGCGCAACCCGCCGATTGAAAAGCGCGAAGACCTTGCGGCACACGCCTGGATCGATTACGTCGACGACCTGCTGTTCAGCCAGGAACTCAAATTCCTCAGCAGCTTCTGCCGCAACCCCAAGGTGGTGTTCCACAGCACCAGCGTGATCGCCCAGCATCAGGCGGCGCGCTCCGGTTTGGGGATTGCGGTATTACCGTGCTTCATGGCCGCCGGCGACCCGGACCTGGTGCCGTTGCTGCCGGGGGAGGGGATCCAGCGCAGCTACTGGATCAGCTCGCGCCGGGAATTGCACAAGTCAGTGCGGCTGCGGGTGTTGTGGGATTACGTGGTGGAGTTGTGCGCGCGGGAGCAGGGGTTGTTGTTGGGCGAGGCCTGATGCCAGGCCTGCCCAACAGAGGGTTAGAGTTTCACCACTTGATGCACCTGCTCCGCGCAAGCCCGTGCATCCTCGATCATTTTCCCGAACGCCTTGCTGACAATCTCATCACGGCTCAACCAACGCACCTTCTGGCTCAGGCGATAGTGATAACGCAGCCCGCCATTCGCCTGCGAACCCTGCAGATCCAAGTCATACCACGGCGAACGCACCTGGCAACCCGGGATGGCTTTTTCCATCCGCCCACCGCTCAGGGTGATGCGGTAGTCATGGGTTTGCGGGTTGCCCAGATCAAGCTCGGCCTGCTGCCCTTGGCGGCGGTAGTTGATAAAACCATCCCAACGACCCTTGAGCGATTCATCGCTATATACGTAGTCATTCGCCAGCTTTTCCAGCGCACGCTGATCATTCATTTTGGCCGTGACGGTATAGCCGTCATGTACCACAAAGCCGGTGGCCGGGCGGGTGATCTGGCAGTCGCTGATCTCGTTGCCGAAGTTGGCGCAGA
The DNA here is from genome assembly GCF_024584605.1 of Pseudomonas extremorientalis. Lineage (NCBI taxonomy): Bacteria > Pseudomonadati > Pseudomonadota > Gammaproteobacteria > Pseudomonadales > Pseudomonadaceae > Pseudomonas > Pseudomonas extremorientalis. The sequence goes on from NZ_CP089519.1 coordinate 2,297,708, forward strand.
TGTCCTGGTCGGTGGCGGTGCTGCCTTGCTGGCGGTCGGCGACGCTCAGTTGCATCAGCGGCAGGCGACTGAAGGTGATCGTGGCCTGGGTCGTGCCGTAGCCTTGTTTGTCGTAGTGCACCTGTTTATCCAGGCGCAGGGTGGTTTCGGGGCGTTCCAGCGGGATATGTTCCTCGCGCACCTGACCCTGGGCGTCGTTGACCAGCACCCAGCGGTCCTGGATATCGGGCATGACCTGACCGGGGGCGAACACCGGGTTGGTCGGGTCGAGCCACCACACCTGGCCATCCACTTCGGCGCGGACGATGGCGTGGTTCGGCGCCTGGGGGCCGGGGATCAGTAGCGACTCGACCACATCGCCCCGGCTGACCCAGGCGGTCTCGGCCTTGATGCCACTGGCCTTGAGCAAGGCGGTCAGCAGGATTGCCAGGTCCTTACAGTCGCCATAACCGTGTTGTTCGATTTCAGCGAGGTTGAAGGGCACGTAGCCGCGCTCTGTCGCACGCCAGTCACCCAGGTAGCGATAGTGATCGTTGATGTGCTGCATCAATGCCGCAACCTGTTCGGCCGGTGCCAAACCGCGTACGGCAACCACGGCAGCAGCACCTTGTGGTGGCAGGTTGGCACCGAGGATCTGGTTGTAGCGCTGCGCGAACGCCCCGAAGTACGCCTGGGGCTCCAGAGCACTGCCTATCTCGATACGCGGGATGCGCAGCAACGCGGCGTTGGAGGCTTCGTTGATGTAGTTGAGGTAGGTCGGGGCCTTTTGCACCACGTCCAGGGTCTTGCCATTCTGCGACGGCGTTACGCTGAAACCCTCGAACAGTTCGCTGCGCCACTGGATGGGGCGCTCCGCAGTAAAACGCGCCTTGAACCGGTCGCGCCGCGCCGGGCTGGCGCCGAATTTGAGCACGTAGTGAAACTGGGTCATCAAGGGCTTGGCGGCGTGGTGCTCGCGTACGGTGTAGCGAATCTGCGTGCCGACGCGCAGGTTGGGGAAGGCTAGAGAGGTCTGTTTGTCGCGGCTGAAGCCCTGGTCCGGATTGGGCGCGATGCGGGTGTCGATCTGCGTCGCATCCAGCGCCACTGGTTTGGCGCCGGGCTGAGTGGACTGCGCGCTGATCACTTCAAAGATGTCGCCTTCGGAATAATCGAAGTCGATGCGTGAGAGCATTTCGCGGCCGCTCGGCTTGAGGATCGTATAGCGGTAGGTGGTGGTGCAGTCGGTACTGGCGTCGCGGCTGAAGTGGCAGTGCAGCTCGGTGTCGCTGGCCAGTGGTGCTTCGGCCAGGGGCTGCAGCGCGGCAAATACGCCAGGAGCAACAAGCCCCAGGCTGATGGCAATCAGGGGGCGGTGAAACGAAAAACGGTACATGGGCGCCTCGGGTGACACATTGAAACAGCTACCCGGTGGGTAGCGAGAAGGCGCTGGATGATAATTGCTCGCAACTAAGAAAGCCAGGATTGTTCGACAATTTATGTGGCTGAAAGGCCCGTGCTAGAGCCTTTTCTTTGATTTATGTCAGTCGTTTCTCAGTTCGAAGTCGGCGCTGGCAAGCTTCTCGCCGTTGATCAGCACATGGACGACATGCTTGCCGGGGTAATGCTTGCGCGTGGTCAACTCGCGGATATGTTGCTCACGGCGGATGCTGTGAAGTTCGCCAGCGCCGAGGGTAAACGCCTTGAGCTTGAACACCTTCGCCGCACTGTGGCCGGCACTTTTCACATAGTCGATGGCGTAGTCCACCACCACCTTCTGTGGGGCTGCGGCGGTGGATTCCAAGGTGAAGGACAGGTTGATCCGCTCTCCCAGGTTGATCACCGCTGGCGTCACTTGCAGATGGTGGATCTTCACGTCGGCCCTGGCCCCGGCCCCCATGATCGTCAGCGCACGCGTGTTACCTTGCTTGATCAGGCTGCGCAGCGCGTGGCGGGCGATCCAGGCGGTGTGAGGGTTATCCAGATTCCAACCTTCGATCAGGCTGAGCACCCATTCCGGGTGGTCCTTGGTGATGTCGTTGAGGTGGTTGGCCACCGACTTGCGCACGTACAGGCTGGTATCTGCCTTGAGGTTGTCGAGGATCGACGCACACAGTTCGGGGTTGGCCTGTATTTCGGCCAGGCGGAACGACCAGGGCAAGCGCGGCCGCGAACCTTCGCTGGCCAGGCGGCGCACGTGTTCGTTGGTATCCAGCGACCATTCGTGCATCACCGCCAACGTGCGCGGGAAGTCGTGCAGTAGAAAATGGCGGATCGCGAATTCGGCGGAGCCAAACGTCGTGAAGTACTTGAGCGCGGCCATTGAACGTTTGAAATCATCCCGCCCGTAGCTCGCCACGAAGTGCGGCAGGAACAGGCTGACAAACGAACTGTTCAGGCGCGGGGCCAGGGCGTAGAGCCGCTTCAGCGTTTGCGGGTAATCCAGCGGGATGACCGCATGCAGGCTCTCGCTGACCCGCGCCATGCGCTGCATCACCGACAATTCGGCCAGCCCGGCCTTGGCGTGCTTGAGGAACCCCTTGGCGTCGAACGCCGGGTACACCGCCGTCATCTCGGTGGCGATGTGTTGCAGGCGTTCGACGTTGAAGATTTCCTTGAGGGCCGGGGCGCTTTGGTCGGTCATCGATGATTCCGTGAGTGCTATTAGAGAAACCAGCGATATTCCCGCGCATGGATCTCTTGCTGGAAGGCCAAGTGGTCCTGACGCTTGTTTTCGCAGTACACCTCGACAAATTCGGCGCCCAGCTTATCGCGCAATACCGCGTGATGCTGCATGGCACGCACGGCGTCGAGCATTTCCAGGGGGAAGTCGCTGCCGCTGCTGCGGTCTTCATTCAGCGGGGCGATGGGTTCGCGCCTGGCCTCAAGACCGTGTTCCAGGCCAACCAGGATCGCCGCCAGCACCAGGTATGGGTTGGCATCGGCACTGGCCAGTCGATGTTCGATACGCAGGTTGCGCGGGTCGGACTCGGGGATGCGCACGCACGCGTCGCGGTCTTCAAAGCCCCAGCTGGCGCGGGTGGCGGCGTTGACCGTACCGCCCAGGCGGCGGAAGGCATTGTGGTTGGGCGAGAAGATCGGCATGCAGTGTGGCAGCAACTCCAGGCATCCGGCGACGGCATGGCGCAAGGGTTGCTGCTGGTGCGCCGCCAGCAAATTGTTACCCGCACCGTCATACAGGCTCACATGCACATGCATGCCGCTGCCGGGATATTGCAGGTAGGGCTTGGCCATGAAGCTGGCGCGGTAACCGTGTTTCAACGCCACGCCACGGGTGCTGCGGCAGAACAGGGCGGCCCAGTCGGCAGCACGCATCCCATCGTCGAGGTGGCCGAAGTTGATTTCGAACTGGCCGGGGCCGATCTCGGCGGTGATCACGGTGATATCGATGCCCTGGTCCTTGGCGGTTTGCGCCATGTCATCCAGTACTTCGCTGAAGCGCGACAGCCGTTCGATGTGCAGGTTGGGCTGGTCGTCGGCGTCATCGCTCAACGGGTCGCGGGCAAATTGCGGCAGGCCATTGTCGAGTTTTTTGTCGAACAGGTAGAACTCCAGTTCGAACGCCACCACCGGGTGAATGCCCTTGTGTTGCAGGCGTTCCAGCACCTTGGCCAGCACTTCGCGGGGTTCGAACTCGATGGGCGCCTCGGTGCCGTCCGAGGTGATCAGCATCTGTCCCAGCGGCTGCGATTCCCAACTCACCGGCTTGAGGGTGCCCGGCACCAGGCGACGGTTGGCATCCGGGTCGCCGTCGTTGAAGCAGTAGTCGCCAATCTTGAACAACCCGCCCTGAACCCCCAGCAACACGGCGTTCTGTGGCAGCTTCAGCGGGCTGCCGGCGGCGACTTTTTCCAGCATCTCGATGGGGTAGCGCTTGCCGTAGAAGTGCCCGGGAATGTCCAGGGCGATCAGGTCGACATAACGCACGTCCGGATGGTTCTGGCGAAAAGTCCGTACTTCGGCCAGTAACGTGGAGGCATGGCTTTTCACGGGTGTTGCTCCTAGTTGTAAACCCACAACACGCGGGCGGGCAGGTCGGTCAGGTTGGCGTAGCGGCAATGGGCAAAACTGGCCAGGTGGAAGCTGTCGCCGGGGCCGAGGGTGACTGAGCCGGCTTCACCGTCCACCCACAACGTCAACTCGCCCTCCAGCACAAACCCGGCCTGTTCGGCGCGGTCGCTCATGGTTTGTTCACCGCTGTTGGCACCGGGGGCCAGCAGGCTGTCGAGCATCGAGAAGGCGCCGTTCATGCTCGGCGAGACGAGGATGTCGGTGATGCCGTTGGCGTAATACACCGTGCGCCGCTCGTTGGGGCGGGTGATCCAGTCCACGGCCTTGGGTTTGGGCTGGCTGTAGAAGTAAGTAGTAGGTACGCCGAGGGCATGGCTGATGGCGGTCAAGTCCGCCACGGTCGGGCGCGACAGGCCACGCTCGACCTGGGACAGGAAGCCCACCGAACGCTCGATTTTCTGTGCGAGCTGGGCGAGGGTAAGCTTCTTGTGCTTGCGCAGGTCGTGGATCAGTGCCGCGAGGGTGGCAAGTTCTTCTTGTTTGTTCATGAAATTTATTTCGATAAATTTCATGAAAAATTACAGGATTTATTTCACAAGGGCAATGGCATGGGCTTTTGCGCGCACCCGTTCGGGCTGGAACGGCTGCTGTAGCGACGCGCGAAGGTTGGCACAATTGAATGATCGCGAGTGGCAGCGGTCCGAACTTCGGTACACACCTTTTCATTGAAGGAACTCCCATGAAATTCAGATCCCTCGCTGCCTGCCTGCTGGTCGCCACCAGCCTGTCCACCGCCAGCTTTATCGTGCAGGCCGGTGATACCCCGCAGGAAACCGTACAACCTTCGAGTATCAATACCCGTGACTTGAAAGAAGGTGACCGTGCCCCGGATATCCTGATGCGCAAGGAGTCGGCCGTCAGCGACTGGAAAAAGCGCGGTCTCAAACAGCCTGAAGAGGACAGCCAGTGGGCGCGGGTAGGTGATAAGTTCGTGCTGCTCAAAACCACCAACGGCACCATTCTCGAGATCACCCCTGTCAAGAAATGACCTTGCATTTGTGCCCTGTTGCTGAGTTAAGGTAACCGGCGGAAACGGCCGTGTTACCTTCAAGGAAAGAGAGCAGGATGCTTGCGACAATAAGAAACTACCCTCGCACTGTTAACCTGTTGCTGTCCGCCACATTGCTGCTCACGCTGGCCAAGGCAATCACTTTTCCCTACCTGGTGATCTACCTCACCCACCATTTTTCCCTCGACATCACCCAGGTTGGCCTGGTGATCGGCAGTTCGCTGATCGTCGGCTCGCTGCTCAGTGTGTATGGCGGTTTCCTGGTCGACCGTATCAACAGTTATCGGTTGCTGCTGACCTTCAGCGTGCTGTTTGTGCTGGGCTTTGTCGGTACTGTTCTGGCCCAGAACATCTGGGCGTTCTACAGCTGCCTGATCCTGATCAACCTGGCTTATGCGGTGATCGATATTGCGGTCAAGGCCGGTTTTGCCAGCCTGTTGCCCGAAGACGCCCGCAGCGAAGTGTTTTCCATCAAGTACACCCTGACCAACATCGGTTATGCGGTTGGGCCCGCTTTCGGGGCGGTGATGGCCAAGCTGGATATCAGCGTGCCGTTTATCCTTTCGGCGTTGTTGGGGGTAGGGTTTTTCCTTCTGTATTGGCGCTGGGGCGACCGTACCCTGGCCACCGTTGATGCCACGCAAAAACCGGTGCCATTCCTTGCCGTCGGGCGAGTACTTTTAAGGGATCATCGTCTCGTGTGCTTCACCCTCGGCGGTGTACTCAGTGCCGTGGTGTTCGGCCAGTTCACCGCGTGGCTGTCGCAATACCTGGTGACCACCACCACGGCCGAATACACCTACACCGTGGTCAGCGCCGTGCTGACCACCAACGCGGTGTTGGTGATTGCCCTGCAATACCTGATTGGGCGGCGGATATCGCACCGTTACCTCGGCCAGTGGCTGGTCGCGGGCCTGGGCATGTTCATGCTGGGGATCGTCGGGTTTGCGCTGTCCACCAGCGTACTGTGGTGGGTGCTGGCGATGGCGGTGTTCACCGTGGGGGAGATCATTGTGTTCCCGGCCGAATACATGTTCATCGACCGGATAGCCCCGCACCACTTGCGCGGCATGTACTACGGGGCACAGAACCTGTCCAACCTGGGCGCCGCGCTGGGGCCGGTGTTGTGCGGGCTGGTGCTGGCCAGCCTGCCGGCCCATTACATGTTCTGGATGCTGGGAGCGTTTATCGTCGGGGGCGGGGTGTTCTACTTTATTGGGGCGTCGTTGAAGGCAAGTCATCCAGCGTGAGCTTGCCCATGGTGTTGCTCTGCAGTTCGTAACGCAGCTCTTCCACCATCTTTTCCACTTCTTGCGGGGTCTGCAGGCGGTTGGTGCTGATCCCGGTGACGACCAGGTCGACCCGGCCGGTTTCGGCGTCATAGACCTTGAGGGTCAGGGACGCATCCCGGCACAGGGTGAACTCGCACGTCAGCGGCGACAGGCCTTCTTCGATGCAGTTTCGCAGTTGAGAGAGGGTAAACATGCGGGTTCCTTCAGGCATTCAGTTTGATACCTTGAAGGTTATTGACTAGCCGTCGCCGCAATAAGGCGAATTCGCACTAGGTGCACTAGTGCATTTGCACTGTCACGGCTTGTTTTTGACCCGCAATTCCCCGGCGAACAGCCCGCGTTCACGGGCCCAGACGATGGCAGCGCTGCGGCTGTGCACCCCCAGTTTGGAGTACACCGTGGCCACATGATTACGCACGGTGTTGGGCGCCAGTTTCAGGCGCGAGGCGATCTCCTTGTCGGCCAGCCCCTCACAGATCAGGCCCAGTACATCGCGCTCGCGGGCGGTAAGGTCGGTAAAGGCCACGTTCGTTTGGCTGGCGCTGTTGACGCTCTTGGCGTTGGCCAGTTTTTCGATCAGCGTCTGGCTGAACCACGAGGCATCCTGCATCACTTCCTCGATGGCCGCTACCAGCTCCAGCTCCGAGCGTTTGCGTTCGGTGATGTTCATCATCACCATCAGGTAGCAGGGCACGTCCTGGATGATCACGGTGTCGGCGGAGACCACGCAGTCGATCACCTCGTTGCCTTTCTTGCGCACCTTGAGGTCCTGGCCGTCGAGGTTGCCGGCTTTTTCCAGGCTGGCGAACAACTGTGCGGCAGCCTGGGGGCTGTCGATAAAGTCGATGTCCTCGATCGATTTGCCGATCAGCTCTTCACTGATGTAGCCGGTGATGCTCATGAAAGCTTCGTTGATATCCACCACCTGGCGGTTACCGGCGCTGCACACCAGGGTCGGCACCGGGGTCAGGCGGAAGGATTTGGCGAAGCGCTCCTCACTCTGACGCAGGGCAATTTCCGCTTTGCGCCGTGGCTCCAGGTCCATGAAGGAAAACAGCATGCAGTCCTCTTCGTTCATGTCCAATGGCTGGCCAGCAACGATTACCAGCTTGCTGCCGCCTCCGGGCAGCCGTAGCTCCGCCTGCATCTGCGGGATGGTCGCGCCTTCGCCCAGGCGCTGGATGGCCAGGTCCTTGCGTTCGGCCTGTTCCAGTACATCCAGTTCATACACCGATTTGCCGATGACCTGGTCGCGGTTGTAGCCGGTCATCTCCAGGAAGCCCTGGTTGACCTTGATATAGCGCAGGTCGCTGAGGCGACAGATCACCGCCGGCGCCGGGTTGGCATTGAAGGTTTTTTCGAAGCGCTGCTCGGCGCTGGCCCACTCGGTGGCGTCGCTGAGGATCAGCACCAGCAGTTCCGGTTCACCGTGGGAGTCGGTGATCACCAGGCTGCGCAGGCGGTGCACCCAGGTTTTTTCTTCGTCGGCGGTGGGCGTGACTTCCACCACCACGTCGCTGAACTCATCGCCCGCCGCGGCCCGGGCCAGCGGGTAGTTGTCTGCCTGCACCGGGTGGTTGTTGCGGTAGCGCAGCGCAAAGCGCTCGGCGTATTGCTGCCCGTTGGCGCCCAGCCCCATCACGTCACCCACGCCATGCATGGTCAGCGCGGCCTCGTTGGCCCACAGGATGGTCTGGTCGACCTCGGCCAGAATCACCCCGTCGGACAGGCCGGAGATGATCTGCTGCAACTGGCGGCGGTTGGTTTCCTTGGCAAGCACATCCTGGGTCATAGGTCTTCCTGAGAGTGGGCGCATGGAATTACGACACCCGGGCCTCAGGATAGTGCAGATGCACCAGGCGCAGACCTGCGTAAAATGCCCGTTTCATACGTATCAGGCACAGGTGCATTTTGAGCGCAGGCAAAGCCGTCGGACTGTTGTTACTCACCTCACTGCTGACGGCGTGCGGCACCTCGCCGCCACGTACGCCAAATGATCTGTGCGGCATCTTCCGCGAAAAAGACGACTGGTACGACGCTGCCAAAGTCACGCAAAAACGCTGGGGCGTACCGATCCAGGTGCCGTTCGCGATCATGTATCAGGAGTCCGGCTTCCATCAGGACGCCTTGGCCCCGCGTAAATACCTGCTGTGGATCATTCCCTGGGGCCGCGTCTCCACCGCCGCCGGCTACGCCCAGGCCAAGGACGAGGTGTGGAACGATTACCGCAAGAGCACCGGCCGCAGCGGCGCCAGCCGCCAGGACTTCGACGACGCCATCGACTTCGTCGGCTGGTACATGGACAAGACCTACACCATCAACGGCGTCTACAAATACGACGCCTACGGCCAGTACCTGAACTACCACGAAGGCTGGGGCGGCTATCGCCAGCGCACCTACGCCGCCAAGGCCTGGCTGCCACCGGTAGCCAGCAAGGTACAGGCGCGGTCGCAGATGTATGCGGCGCAATATGCGCGGTGCAAGGATGACTTGGGGCGGGGGTTCTGGAGTCGGTTCTGGCATTGGTTGTAAGGGGCAGCCCTTTCAAGGTCTTAAGGTCGCACAGGCGGTAAGCACCCTGTGGCGAGCGGGCTTGCCCCGCGTTGGGTCGCGAAGCGACCCTGGAGGAAGGAATGCGGTGAATCAGGCACTCCTCGGCCGCTGGTTTTGGGGCCGCTTCGCAGCCCAACGCGGGGCAAGACCGCTCGCCACAGTTGCAGTGACCGCCCTATTGGGAGGGTATTGTGAAGAGCACAGCGTGGGGATGGGCTACATCTGAATCAACCAACCCACCAAAGGCACTATCATCAGCGTACTCAACGCCATTGAGGTGACATTGCCAATGTACGGGTGAAAGTGTGTGGGCAAGCGACCTGCAATTGCACAGGCCAGTGGCGGCGCGATCAAAGCCCCGAGCAGTGCACTTGAACCGATGACGGTCCAACTGCCACCGTGGGTCAATACAGCCGCCGGGACCACTGAGACCAGTGGAACGTAGGTCGGATACCATCCGCGTTTCTTCCACTGTTTTCGCCAGATCGCGACACCCAGTGCCGATGTCAGCGCCTGGGCCGCTATCAGGGGCAACACCAGGCCTGATCCATACGCCGGGCTGATCGGGTTCAGCGCATAGGCTACCAGTACACCTGCCAGCAACCCGAGACTGGCAAGTTCGTTCCCGAAAAAAGGCGCTTCGGAAAAATCTGCGAGCACCCGACGCAGACTCCAGGCAATACCATAAGTGGGGGGCGGGGCGGGGGCCGGTTTGGCGAGGGCTGTGTAATCAGAACTCACCAACGACGGCACTCGGCGACAAAGTACAAACGCAATGACGCTGCCGAGTGCCATGCCCACCACGTTGCCGATCACCACTGGAAGACCCAGTGGAACGCATACGAAGTTCACGATCAGCAGACAAAGGGGGGTCACCAGCAATGCGCCCAATACCGCACCGTTTACGGCAACTTTCCAGCCGCCGCCGAACATCAGCACCATGGCTGCCGGTAACGAGACGAATGCCGCAAACGTGGGTTGCCACGTTTGTGCGGTGACGCTCCAACCCCACAGAAGATTGCTCAACATCAGCCCCAGCAGTGAACTTGTCACCAACCAAGGCCATAGCCCTGTTCCGTAGGAAATAGAAAACCCTTGCCAGGCTTTACCGTGCTTGCTCGCCCACCATGCAAGGTAGGCGCCGCCCAACAAACCGAGCGATGCCAGTTCGTGCTTGTAGAAGGCTACTTCACTGATATCCCCGACTATCCACCGCAGCCAGGCAACGGGATGGGGCAGGCTTGTGATCATCTCGGTATAGCCCGGCCAGGACCACTGGTTGCTAAGTGCAACCCACAGCATCAATAGCACGCTGGCTAATCCCAACATCAGGACGGTTATATCGGCCATGGACCGGCGGGGCCTCGTTTCTGTACTGAGTGTTTTCATACAGAGCCCTCCGATCAGCGTGGAAGGGCAGGGTGGCGGGAGTAGCCAAGCATTTGATCGTAGAGATCATTGCGTCGATCACGCTGCAGGTCATTAAGGCTGTTCCAGATCGGAGCACTGCGGGCGCTGGTGATATCAATGTCGGCGAACAGGATTTCCTGGCGATTGGCTGAAGCTACCGGGCCTATAGGCCAGCCGTTGGTTCCGGCAATCAACGAGCATCCGAGGTAGCGCGCTTCCCGCTCTTCGCCAATGCGGCTGGCGGCAGCGATAAACACGTTATTGACGTGGGCGGCGGTCATCGTCAGGTACGACGCCATGCATTTGCCTGCCTCATCGAACAGGGGCGGAGGCGTCCACACCCAGTTGTTCAGGCTGCAAATGATATCGGCGCCCTGCTGGCTGAGAATACGGGGCACCTCCGGGAACCAGATATCCCAGCAAATCAGCAAGCCAATGCGGCCTATCGGCGTTTCAAATACTGGAAATCCGCTATCACCAGGCGTGAACCAGAGCTTTTCCAGGTTCCATAGATGTGCCTTGCGGTATTTGCCGATGAACCCATCGGGACCCAGCAGCACAGCCGTATTGAATAACTGCATACCGTCTATTTCGCACAGGCCCGCCACCAGGTACACCTGGTGCTTGCAGGCAAAATCTGCCCACGCCCGCACACTTTCGCCGCCTGGTATCAGCTCTGCATGATCAAAGGCGTCCTGGCGGCTGCTGAAGAAATACCCGCAATTGGTAAGTTCGGGCAGTACGATCAGATTCGCTCCACCGTTTGCCGCCTCGGTCGCCAGTGCAAGACTTTGACGCAGGTTGTTGGTTCGGTTGTTCATGCCAACCTGAGGGTCCAGTTGGATGACGGCTACGCGGGCGGGGCTTGCTGGTTCGCTCATGGCGGTGACCTCTTATTGTTATGCAACCGGGAGTCGGTTGGGCGTTTATAAGAGGCGAACAAATGTTTAATTAAAAGTCAGGTGATTCCCGTTGCGTTGTAGTCTCTTTCTTTTACGGTTCAGCTTTGTAGAGTGGGTAGTCATGCATCGTAAAGTCACCATTGAAATCGGCTTGGGTTTTACTGCAAATGTTTATCACGGTATCAATTGCTCCCCTGAAGCAAGGTTCCGTCCAGCCCGCATCTACGGAGAAAGATTCACCGCAGAGATACAAACCTGAGGTGTGAGAAAAATCTCGATTGTATTTCAGTAGCTTCATGGCGTCGTAATAAGTACCTGCACGATAAAGTTTTGCACAGCCAAGGGAGTTTTTATCATTCATCCACCGTTGAACCACCGCGTTATCGCGTCCGATATACGGTGATATTTTTTCCTTTATATTGGCAGATTTCAAAAGAATTCTGTCGAGGTCTTCGATGCACCGGTCAACCAGTTCTTTGTCAGTAAATATCGATAGCTTGGTAGCGTCGTCTTCCCATGTGTAGCTGAGAAGGATGCAATCGTAGGTATTGGTAGCGTTGTAGCGGTAAGTGTATACGTCATGAATCAAGCTATCTGTGACGATGGCTTGAGGGATTTTTTTATTTTGAGAGAGAAACGACTTTTTGAGAGGTGCGCACACCTTGCAGCTGGTTTCCCAGTGGGCTGACTTATAGGCTTCTATGACTTCAAATGGAAGCATTTCCTGGCTGAAGTTTTCAATTGATATGTGTGTTTCGATCAGCCACGAAGGCAGTGTCATTACCACAGAGTCGTAATCGATGAACTCTTTCTTTGCCTGTTCTTTTTGTGTGATGTTCCAGTCGAAATAGACCCGTATTTTTCCGTTCTTTAGTTTCTTGAGCTTTGTCACTGCACTGCTGGTCATGAAACCTGAATGACTTTTTATGAGGTGCTCGTATAGAGACTCATGTGTTTCTTGGGATTTGATGAAAAGGAGTGATTCGGCCAGTGAACCAAGGCCGATGTAGGTGGGTTTGTTGAATGCAAGGCCTCTTGAATCCAAGGTCTCTGGATGATTCAAGTAAGGCGATGCTATCGGTTTACCGTCCACGTTTACGCGCCCGTGAATTAATTGCAGATGACTGCTGAATCCAAATATCGCCGTGCGAAGTGGGTAAAGCGAGCATACGTCATAGAATGCCCCCCAACTGCCGTCACCAATGCCGATGGCGTAGAAAACAGCGGATTCCTGTGCGGTCATACCCAAGCCACCGAAGTTTCCAGGGTCGCTGTGGTGCCAGCCATCAAGGCTTGGCATTTTTACCAATTCGCGGAAGGAAACACTTTCATATTTTTTGACGATTGAATTCCACATGTGCTCCCAGCCTTCACAACCGTAATGCTCGGAGACAATCAGCGTCATTCGCTCGGCGAAGGTTTTCCATTTTGCGAAAACACTACCCAGTGTTTGACCGGGAGGCGGTGTTTTGCCATCAGTGTTTTTCCAGATAAGCATTGTGGGTTCGGTGCTGTCATCTATGCTCCCTTCACGTAGAAATATACCCGTCGACCGCACTGCAGGGCTGCCTGGGTTGGGAAAGTCTGTATGGCGCAATTCGAACTCGTTGGCGTAATAGGCCATGAGTGAACGCCCATCTTTAGGCAGTTCGTTTGATTTATTGAAGAACGGCATTCTCATTGCGCCCATTTCGAAAGGTGGTCTTCCAACGGTATCGGTATTGTTATTTCCAAGGGCCGTAAGGTGCCTGCCGCCTATACGTTGTGACTTTTCAATTAACGTTATGTTTGTGAAACCACATCGGTAAAGTTCACGTGCAGTTGTCAGTCCAGTAATGCCAGCGCCAATGATGCAAATTTTATGATGTGGCTCAGTGGCTTGGGCAATGCCATTGAATTGTTCCACCAAGGTGCGGTAGTCAAAACATAAGTCTGGTGGGTTTGGAAAGCTGGCCGCCCATTTGCTCTTGCTGGAGCGCTTTTTTCGATGAGCGTGTTGGGCTGTATCTGCGGGGTAATTAAAGGTGGAACCGATGGTCATTCTGATATTTCCTGTTCAGAGTTAACGGACTCTGAAAGGATGGATGTGAGCGCTGCTGGCCAGAAATAGGCTGCAGTTGGGTTTTGATGAGGGAAGTTCGTATTTTTTTGTAGGGGCGGTGCAAAAGATTTAGAGTGGGAGAGCATGCTTCACCCTTAACGACAGTGTATTACGAGCGAGGCTGCATGCACTCCAGTGAACGAGAATGGGCAGTGACCGACGAAGACTAGCCACGTGATTTGAGCGGCGCACGCGGTTGGGATTCTTTCGGAAACGTTCTGCGAGATAAAGGGCAATGTCACTGACTTGAGGTGTGTCATCTCTCCAATATTCCGTATGGCGCCATAAGATCAAGGCACAAAAACTGACATTAGTTCTCTGGCGCAAATGTTTCGCACATCGTCATCATCACGGCACGCAAGCTTGCTTGAGGGGTTCATTGGTGTGTCATGTGTGTACAAAAAACGCATTGCCATTTAGCGGTGTGTAATATGCACACCTAAAGGTGGGCAATGAGAAGTCGAGAGGTGATTGACCTGTTGGTTGCAGATGGTTGGGTGGCGGTGAAGGGGAGTCATCACCAGTTCAAACACCCTATGAAGCGGGGGAGAGTAACCGTCCCTCATCCCAAGTCGGAGATTGCAGTATTTTCAAGTCAGTGCGGTTTAATGCCTCTTTGCCGGAACACCTGTTGCAACGCATTGATGAGCGTGTGCAGAAGCACCATCGCTATGCATCGCGGTCAGCGTTCTTGGCGACTGCCGCATTGCGCGAGCTTTCAGCGTAAACCAACTCAAGCAAACACTATCTATCCAACGGATTCCCCATGAGCCCCGAAGAACTCCAAATCACCGACCTGCGACCCGGCACCGGCAAAGCCGTGGTCAAGGGCGCGCTGATCACCACCCAATACACCGGCACCCTGGAAGATGGCACGGTGTTCGATTCGTCCTGGGAACGCGGCAAGCCGTTCCAGTGTGTGATCGGCACCGGGCGTGTGATCAAGGGCTGGGACCAGGGCTTGATGGGCATGCAGGTCGGCGGTGTACGGACCTTGTTCGTTCCGGCGCATCTGGCCTATGGCGAGCGATCGATGGGCAAGCATATCAAGCCCAACAGCAACCTGCGTTTTGAGATTGAGTTGCTGGAAGTACTGACGCGGGATGATTGAGACCTCCTGGATAAACACTTCCTGAACCCTCCCTGAAGAATCTTCTTATTCACCATACGGAAACTTTCCTACGGTTTACTCTCCCATCATCGGGGCGTAAGCTTCGCGCGTTTTCATCAATAGCGGAGACCCTCAGTGGGTACTTGTTCGAGTGACAGTAGTCGGCCGGTTTCAGTAACCGGCACAGGCTTGGCAAGGTAACGCGCATTTTTCCGATGCCGTTGTCTCGCCACTAAAAGCGAGAAGCGGCATCCCGGCAGCGGCCAGTCCTGGCACCTGCCCGAATCCCTCTCATCGACGCTGACCAGCACCCGGTTCACCTCGGGATGCTACGGACGCGCCTGTCCTTTGCGGCAGGCGGGCCAAAGTGGCTGTGCCTGTAAACAGGGCGCGGCGCACAGGGCAGTACCTGCACGACGGTTTTTTCCTCGCGCAGGAGTAACACCATGAACCTCACTCTGCTCAAAGAGTTCTTTGCCGGCTTCCTGCGGACCCGGCACATCGCCCGGCATTTCCGCCGCCTGGCGATGCTCGAAACCGTGACCGACGCCAGCGTCAGCCGCGAAGTGCCGCCGACCCTGGCGCAAACCCTGGTGGTCTCGGCCAACAGCAGTGCCGTGCAATTGCTCGGTACCCTGGGCAGTCACGCCGAGGGGTTGAATACCCAGGAAGCCGACGCCCTGCGCGTGCAATACGGCCTCAACGAAGTCGAGCATGAGCAGCCGCTGCCTTGGTGGGTGCACCTGTGGCACTGCTACAAGAACCCGTTCAACCTGCTGCTGACGTTGCTGGCGGTGATCTCGTGGCTGACCGAAGACATGAAGGCCGCCACGGTGATTTTCTCCATGGTGGTGCTGTCGACGCTGCTGCGTTTCTGGCAGGAGGCCAAGTCCAACAAGGCTGCCGATGCCCTCAAGGCGATGGTGAGCAACACCGCCACCGTGCTGCGCCGCGATGAAGCCAAGCGCATCGAACTGCCGATCAAGCAATTGGTGCCGGGCGACCTGATCGTGCTCTCCGCCGGTGACATGATCCCTGCCGATTGCCGCGTGCTCAGTGCCAAGGACCTGTTCGTCAGCCAGGCGGCGATGACCGGCGAATCGATGCCGGTGGAAAAGTTCGCCCAGCAGCAGGACGCCAAGACCCGCAACCCGCTGGACCTGGAGAACATCCTGTTCATGGGCACCAACGTGGTGTCCGGCGCGGCGACGGCAGTGATCCTGACCACCGGCAACAGCACCTATTTCGGGGCGCTGGCCCAACGTGTAACCGCCACCGACCGTGCAACCACCTCGTTCCAGCACGGCGTCAACAAGGTCAGCTGGTTGCTGATCCGCTTCATGTTCGTGATGGCGCCGCTGGTGCTGTTCATCAACGGCTTCACCAAGGGTGACTGGACCGAAGCGCTGTTGTTTGCGCTGTCGATTGCCGTGGGCCTGACCCCGGAAATGCTGCCGATGATCGTGACCTCCACCCTGGCCAAAGGCGCGGTGTTCCTGTCGCGCAAGAAAGTCATCGTCAAGCGCCTGGACGCGATCCAGAACTTCGGCGCCATGGACGTGCTGTGCACCGACAAGACCGGCACCCTGACCCAGGACAAGATCTTCCTGGCGCGCCATGTGGACGTGTGGGGCGAAGAGTCCGATGACGTGCTGGAAATGGCCTACCTCAACAGCTACTACCAGACCGGCCTGAAAAACCTGTTGGATGTAGCGGTGCTGGAGCACGTGGAGGTGCATCGCGAGTTGAAGGTCGGCACCGCGTTCCAGAAAATTGATGAGATCCCGTTCGACTTCAACCGCCGCCGCATGTCGGTGGTGGTCGCCGAACAGGGTCAACCGCACCTGCTGATCTGCAAGGGCGCCGTGGAGGAAATCCTCTCGGTGTGCAACAACGTGCGCCATGGTGAGACCAATGAGGCGCTGACTGAAGAGTTGCTGGCGCGCATTCGTCAGGTAACGGCAGCGTTCAACGAAGAAGGCCTGCGCGTGGTCGCGGTGGCCGCACAGCCGATGGCACCAGTGCGCGATACCTACAGCCTGGCGGATGAGAAAAACCTCACGCTGATCGGCTACGTTGCCTTCCTCGACCCACCGAAGGAAAGCACCGCGCCCGCGCTCAAGGCGCTGA
Source organism: Pseudomonas extremorientalis (assembly GCF_024584605.1). Classification (NCBI taxonomy): domain Bacteria; kingdom Pseudomonadati; phylum Pseudomonadota; class Gammaproteobacteria; order Pseudomonadales; family Pseudomonadaceae; genus Pseudomonas; species Pseudomonas extremorientalis. Next base: position 2,314,287 of record NZ_CP089519.1, read on the forward strand.
AAGCCCACGGCGTCGCCGTGAAAGTGCTGACCGGTGACAACGAACTGGTCACCGCCAAGATCTGCCGCGAAGTGGGCCTGGAGCAACAGGGCCTGCTGATGGGCAACGACATCGAGGACATGACCGACGCCGAATTGGCCAAGGCCGTGGAAACCACCAACGTGTTCGCCAAGCTGACGCCCTCCCATAAAGAGCGCATCGTGCGCCTGCTCAAGGCCAATGGGCATGTGGTGGGGTTCATGGGGGATGGCATCAATGATGCGCCAGCGCTGCGTACTGCCGACATCGGTATTTCGGTGGACAGTGCGGTAGACATCGCCAAGGAAGCGGCCGACATCATCCTGCTGGAAAAGAGCCTGATGATCCTGGAGGAGGGCGTGCTGGAAGGCCGGCGCACCTTCGCCAACATGCTCAAGTACATCAAGATGACCGCCAGCTCCAACTTCGGCAATGTGTTCTCGGTGCTGGTGGCCAGTGCGTTCATTCCGTTCCTGCCGATGCTGCCAATGCATCTGCTGGTGCAAAACCTGCTGTATGACATTTCGCAGATTGCGATCCCGTTCGATAACGTCGACGACGAGATGCTGAGTAAACCCCAGCGCTGGCAGCCAGGAGATGTCGGCCGTTTCATGCTGTTTTTCGGGCCGATCAGTTCAATTTTTGACATCACCACGTTCGCACTCATGTGGTACGTCTTTGACGCCAATACCCCCGACCACCAGACCCTGTTCCAGTCCGGCTGGTTCGTGGTGGGGTTGCTGACCCAGACGCTGATCGTGCACATGATTCGCACCCCGAAGATTCCGTTCCTGCAAAGCCGTGCGGCGATGCCGTTGATGGCGATGACTGGCGTGATCATGGCGGTGGGGATTTTCCTGCCGATGGGGCCACTGGCGCACTACTTCAAATTGCAGGCGCTGCCGTCGCTGTACTTCGTGTTCCTGCCGGTGATCCTGCTGGCATACATGGCCCTGACCCAGGCGGTGAAGGGGTACTACATCCGTAAGTTTGGCTGGCAATGAACAGGGAAGATTTCCTATGCAAGCAATCAACAACATCAACCTCGAATCCCTGGTCGACACCCTGGTCAGCCTCACCGCAGCCTTCATCCTGGGTGGCCTGATCGGTTTTGAGCGTCAGTACCGCCAGCGCACGGCGGGCCTGCGCACCAACGTGCTGGTGGCGGTGGGCGCGGCGATTTTTGTCGACATGGCCAGCCGGCTCGGCGGCGCGGAAGGCGCGGTGCGGGTGGTGGCCTATGTGGTGTCGGGCATCGGCTTTCTAGGTGCCGGCGTGATCATGCGCGAAGAAGGCAATGTGCGCGGGCTCAACACGGCGGCCACCCTCTGGGCGTCGGCGGCGGTGGGCGCTTGCGCGGGCGCCGACCTGGTCCTCGAAGCGCTGCTGGGCACGCTGTTTGTGCTGGCGGCCAACACCTTGCTGCGTCCCATCGTCAATAACATCAACCGTCAGCCACTGGACGTGGTGTCGGCGGAAGTCACCAACATCTTGTACGTGATTGCCCGGCGTACCCAGCAAAAGGCCGTTCTGGCTTTGCTGGAGGCCGAGCTGGCGCGCTGTAACTACCCAGCCAGCGATGTGGACGTGCGGCCTTTTGGCACGGAAGAAGTGGAAATCGAAGCCACCCTGGCCGTGACCTCGGTAGACGGTGATGAGCTGGACGCCCTGGTGGCGCGAATTTCGATGTCGACCCTGGTGGTGCAAGCGTTCTGGAGCCCCAGTACCACCGAGTAGTCCCCGCCTGTCGGGCCTTGCCCCGCGCAAAGCTGGCTATGCTATGACAAGGAAAAGTCCTACAAGTATTGGAGACTATCCCTTCATTTGAGCGGACACGCCGTTGTTAAGGTTGCGCGCTTGCGTCTTCCCAGGAGGCAGGGCGCAGCTCTACGTGTTTAGCGTGTTCTATCAAAAGGAGGGGTCTGTACTGCCTGAAGTGTCATGCAGAGTAATCAGTACCGTTTGTCGGAACTGTTACTTTTCACAGGTAGATAGGTCCCGTGTGATATGTAAGCGTACTGATCCCTCGGGGAGTCTTATGAGCAAAGCTTTAATTGTGGACGATCACCCTTTTATCCGCGCCACCGTGAAGTACCTGTTGAAGCAGGAGGGCTTCGATACCATCTTTGAAGCGGGCAACGGCGCCGACGCCATGCAGATTGCTCGGGAGGAGCGCCCGGATCTGGTTATCCTCGATCTGGCAATGCCAAAGCTTGGCGGGCTGGAGGTGATCAGCCGGATAAAGGCGCTGGGACTGCCCTGCAAGATCCTGGTGCTCACGTCCTACCTGGCGGTATTTTTCTCAACTCGCTGCATGCGCGCCGGGGCCATGGGCTTTGTTGCCAAGACCGGTGAACTGGACGAGTTGCAAAAGGCGATCAGGGCCATCAGGGCCGGTTACAGTTGCTTCCCGAGCACGGCCACCAGTTCCGTGCGCCGCGACGATTTGCAGACCACCGAACAGGAGTTGGTGGAGGCGCTGTCCGACCGCGAATTGACGGTACTGCAAAAACTGGCGCTGGGCCTGGACAACAAGTCAATCGCCGAGGATATGCTGTTGAGCCACAAGACCATCAGCACCTACAAGACTCGCCTCAAAGAGAAGCTGCGCATGTCCTCGGTGGTGCACCTGTCCAAGTTTGCCCAGCGCAATCATCTGATCTGAAATGACCATCTCCCGGCTGGTGACATTCACGGCCATCCTGCTGATGGGGCTGTTGCCCTGTGCAGCGATGGCCCTGGACGAACCGCATGCCCTTCGACTGCTCGGCCATTCCACCCTGGAGCACCCAACAGTAGCGCTGGATGACAGCGACTGGCAGTGGTTGCGCGAGCGCCGCACGTTGGTGATGGGCGTGTCGGCTCCCGACTACGCACCGTTCGACCTGAGCAACGACAACGATTTTGAAGGCATCACGGCTGACTACACGTGGCTGATCAGCCTGATCTTGAATGTACCTATCGAGGTTCGGCGCTACGACACCCGTGATGAAGTGATCGAGGCGCTCAAGCTGGGCGAGGTGGATCTGGTGGGGTCGGCCAATGGTTATGAGGCGGCCGACAAGGCGTTGGTACTGTCGCGTTCCTACGCCAATGATCAACCGGTGCTGGTGACCCGCACGGGTGAAAGCCATTCCTTGAGCGCCGACCTGGCCGGCAAGCGCGTGGCGATGCTCTACCACTATATGCAACCCGAAGCTGTCCAGGCCTTTTACCCCCAGGCGCAACTGTTGTTGTACGGTTCGACTCATCAGGCCATCGGTGCCGTGGCTTTCGGCCAGGCGGATGTCTACCTGGGCGATGCCATCAGCGCCCGCTATCTGATCAACAAGAACCACCTTAATAACGTGCGCATGGCAGACTTCTCCGCGCTGGAGGTCAACCCGTTCGGGTTCGCGTTTACTGCCGACAACCAGCGTCTGTTGACGATCATCAATGCCGCGCTGGCAGTTATCCCGGCCAGCCAGCAGATGGAAATCCTGCGTCGCTGGAGTGCCGGCGGCAGTGGGTTCCTGGAGGCTGACCGATTGCGCTTGAGTGACAGCGAGCAGCGTTGGCTGGAGAAGCATCCCCGGGTGAGAGTGGCAGTACTGGATAAGTTCGTGCCGCTGTCATTTTTCAATGAGCAAGGGCAGTTCGCGGGGTTGAGTGATGAGGTCTTGTCGCGTATCAGCTTGCGCACGGGCTTGAAGTTCGAGGTGGTGCAGGGCAGTTCGCTGCCTCGGCAAGTCGACGAGGTCAGCGCCGGCCAAATGGACATGCTGGCGGTGATCACGCCCAGTATCGAGCGTTCCGAAAAGGTTCGCTTTACCCGGCCTTACCTGTCCAATCCCTATGTGCTTGTGGCGCGCGCCGACGACCAACGTCTGCTGACCCTGGAGGACATGCCGGGGAAACGCCTGGCGGTCATCGGTGGCAACAGCCTCGCTGCGCAAATCGCGCAGGACTATCCGGGGATCGTGTTTGTCGACGTCGAAAACCCTGAGCAGGCTATGGAATGGGTGGCCAAGGGCAATGCCGACGCGACAGTCATTTCGTTGATCAGCGCACGCTACATGATCACGCGCAGCTATCGCGATCGTCTGCGTATCACCAGCACGGTCGGTACGGAACCGGCGCGGATTGCCTTCGGCGTCAACCGCAGCCAGTTGGAATTGTATTCGATCCTCGAGAAAGCGCTGTTGAGCATTTCGCCTGAAGAAATGGACGGACTGACTAATCATTGGCGCAGTGAAATCATCATTGAAGACAGCTACTGGGTCAGTCATCGCAATGTAATCATCCAAGGGTTTGGCCTGGCCGCATTGTTGTTGCTGATCACCCTGGGTTGGGTGTTCTACCTGCGTAACCTGATTCGCAAGCGTGCCCAGGCCGAACGCGCCTTGAGCGACCAGATGCGGTTTATGAGCGTGCTGATCGACGGCACGCCTCACCCGATTTACGTGCGCGACCGCCAGGGGCGCTTGATGGCGTGCAACAACGCGTACCTTGACGTGTTCGGCTTCAAGCTGGAGGACGTGATCGGCAAGACCGTTGTGGAGACCGATACGGGCAACCCGCCCCAGGCCCAGTCGTTCCATGCCGACTACCTGGACTTGATGGCGCGTGGTGAGCCGCAGATTCACGACCGGGTGCTGAAGGTGCCCGGTGGCGGTGTGCTGACGATTTACCAGTGGATGCTGCCGTACCGTGATAGCAACGGTAACGTGGTGGGCATGATTGCCGGTTGGGTGGATGTGAGCGAACGTCAACGCCTGTTGGGCGAACTTCGGGAAGCCAAGGAAGACGCGGATGCCGCCAACCGTGCCAAGACCACGTTCCTGGCGACGATGAGTCATGAGATCCGAACGCCGATGAACGCGGTGATCGGCATGATTGAACTCGCCCAGCAAAACGCTGAGCAGGGGTATGTGGACCGAGATGCGCTGGAAGTGGCGTCGGTGGCTTCGCACAGCTTGCTGGAGCTGATCGGCGATATCCTGGACATTGCGCGAATAGAAACCGGCCACCTGTCCCTGACCCTGGAGCCGGCCAACCTGCACGAGCTGTTGGCCTCTGTGGCGCGGGTGTTCGAAGGGCTGGCGCGGGACAAGGGCCTGTTGTTGCATGTCGAGCTGGACCCGATGATCGACCGGCCGGTACTGGTCGATCCGTTGCGTTTCAAGCAAGTGGTGTCGAACCTGTTAGGCAATGCCATCAAATTCACCTCTTCCGGTCACATACGCTTGGGTGCCCAAGCCGCATCGGTGTTGGCCGGGGAGCATTTGAATCTGCGGCTTTGCGTGGAAGATACGGGGATCGGCATCAGTGCCGAAGATCAGCTGCGTTTGTTCAACCCCTTCATCCAGGGCAGCAATAACGAGCAATCGGCACGTAGCGGTTCGGGCCTGGGGTTGGTGATCAGCCGTAACCTGTGCGAGATGATGGGCGGCCAGCTGCACCTGAGCAGCGTGCTGGGAAAGGGGACGCGGGTGGATGTGACACTGGCACTGGTGTTGACCACGGCAGCACCGGTTTGCTCATCTGTCCCCTGTGCTCCTGCCACGCAGGCATTGAAACTTCTGGTGGTCGATGACTATCCGGCCAACCGCTTGCTGCTGGCTCGACAGTTGACCTTCCTGGGGCATCACATCGTTACGGCCGAGGATGGCGCCGAAGGCTTTGCACTTTGGCAAGGCGGGCATTTTGACGGGGTGATCACTGACAGCAATATGCCCGTCATGGACGGCTACACGTTGGCGCGTAATATTCGTGCCCAGGAACGGCAACGTGGCCTGGTACCTTGCCTGGTACTGGGATTTACCGCCAACGCCCAGCCTGAGGAAGTCGAGCGCTGCCGACAGGCCGGCATGGACGGTTGCCTGTTCAAGCCGACGGGACTTGACGATCTACGTGCGGCCTTGGCATCGCGCACGGCCAGCGCTGCAACGGATGAAGCCCAAGCGCAATTTGATTTGGGCTCGCTGGCGATGCTGACAGGTGGCGACACGGCTGTGCTCAACGACTTGCTGGCACCCTTGCTCACTAGCCTTGCAGAGGACCTCCGAATGCTGTCGACCCTGCAGGACCGGGCCGATTTCGCCAAGTTGTATGACCTGGCTCATCGTGTCAAAGGCGGTGCGCGCATGGTCAAGGCCCAGGCGCTGATCGCCTGTTGCGAGGCTTTGGAGGACGCGTGCGAAAGGCGCGACGGCGATGCGGTGGCGGTGGCGGTGGCGGCATTGAGCGTGGCTATCGATGGTTTGCATCATGGCCTGAGTCAGTACTGCAAGCAGGCTTGACCGAAGCGGACAGCCGCTCGGCAGGTTTGGGAGAACTCCTACATGGAACGGGAACAAGCCTGATTTTATCGTCGGCATATGTCTGGAAAATGGGCCTCGCTCACTGACGAGCACTGCCTGCCCAGGGGTTCGCCATGCCAAACAAAGCACTGACCATCCTGATTGCCGATGAGCAACACCTGCAACGCCTGTATATCGAAAAAATGCTCAACCAGTTGGGTTATCACCGGATCGTTCCGGTGCAGACCTTCGAAGAGGTCCAACTGCTCACCGCCATCCCGGCGCAGCCGTTCGATGTCCTGATCATCAACGCGGGGCTGGCGATCCACACCTGCGGTCCTCAACCCCAGGTGCATCATGTGCTGGTCTATGATCACCTGGATCTGGGCCTGTCTGCCGACGCAACGCCGGCGGTGCTGGTACGCCTGCCCGGCGTGCCGGACAACGTCAACCTCGAACACTTCATGGACATCATCGACCCGCCCGTGGCCGCCACAGGCCTGCGCGTGCTGCCATGGCTGCGGGAATTATCCCGCACGCCTGTGGCCGGAGTTTAGTCCCACTGCGGGGCGATACCCTTGGGGCTGGTCAGGCGATGACCGCGTTCCAGCTCGGCAATCTGTACCATGTCGGCAGGGCTCAAGGTCAGTTGCAGGGCCTTGAGGTTGCTTTCCAGGTTGACGCGTTTGGTCGACGACGGGATGACGGCGTAACCCAGTTGCATGGCCCAGGCCAGCGTCACTTGCGCCGGGGTCGCCTGATGGCGTTCGGCGATTTGCCGGATCACCGGGTCCTTGAGCACTTCGCCGTAGGCCAGGGTCATGTAGGACGTGATCTGGATACCGTTGGCGGTGGCGAAGTCCACGACCTTGCGGTTTTGCAGGTAGGGGTGCAGCTCGATCTGGTTGGTGGCGATATTCTGCGCACCCACCGCCGCAATCGCTTGCTTCATCAGGTCGATGGTGAAGTTGGAGATGCCGATCTGTCGGGTCAGGCCCAGGCGCTTGGCTTCCAGCAACTGGCCCATGAACTCGGCGACAGGCACCTGGTCTTCCGGCGAGGGCCAGTGGATCAGGGTAAGGTCCAGGAAGTCGGTTTTCAGTTTGCGCAGGCTTTCTTTCAGGCTTGGAATCAACTGGCCGTCGGCGAAGTTGGCGATCCAGATCTTGCTGGTGATGAACAGCTCATCGCGCGGGATGCCGCTGTCGGCAATGGCCTGGCCGACGTCGGTTTCGTTCTCGTAGATTTGCGCCGTATCGATGACGCGGTAGCCCAGCTCGAGGCCGGTGCTGACGGAATCGATCACCACCTGACCTTGCAGACGGAAGGTGCCTAGGCCAAAGGCCGGAACGTTTTGCGTGGTGGACATCAGTAACTCCTGAAGGGGGGGAACAATGGAGTCAAGTATCCGCCTGTTGCTCCTTCGGAAAAACCGTCGAACCCGAAAAGGACTCTTTACCGCAGATCACGAATTTACGGGGGGCTGGATGGGTGTCGCCGGGCTTTCGCGACGATGTAGAGTCATGCTGGCGACTCAATCCAAGGAAACCTCCGCATGACCCAAGGCCATCTGGGGCAACCGTGAGGCCCTCGATGCCATGCTCGACGCCGCCCTGCGCACCGAAGCCGATGCCGCCCTGTTAGTGCTGGACTACCCGGCCGAGTTGACGGAGGAGTTGGACTGCCCGCTGGTGGTGCTGCCGTGTAACCCGGACTTTGCGCTGTTCGCCCGGGCGTTCGGCTGCACCGTGAACCAGCTCCGCAACCTGGATTAATTGCAGACGGACCTGCGCAACGTGTTTCCAAGGCAATGGCGTGACCCTGATAGAGCATGAAACATGCCTGCGCTGTTTGAGGAACTCACGTGAAGGTTTTTGATTGTTCACGCCCATCCCGAGCCGCAGTCGTTCACAGCGGCACTGACGCCTGGTGTTTGCGAAACTCGAGCAATTTGATGAGGCGCCGTACACGATGTGGCAGCGCCTTGGTCGTTCAGCCTTGTGCGCGAAGACGCTCGGCAGCGCTACGCAACAACTGCTCGGTGGCATCCCAGCCCAGGCAGCCATCGGTCACCGACACGCCGTACTTCATCGATGCGCTCAACGGCTGGCAGCCTTCGAACAGGTGGCTTTCGAGCATCATGCCGATCAGCGACGTGTCGCCCTGCAAGCGATGCTCCAGCACGTCGTTGAACACCGCCGGTTGACGCAGCGGGTCTTTGCCGCTGTTGGCATGGCTGCAATCGACCATGATCCGCGCCGCCACCTTGGACTTGGCCAGGTCGTGTTTCACCTGCGCCACGCTTTGCGCATCGTAGTTCGGCCCACGGTGGCCGCCGCGCAGCACCAGGTGGGTGTCGGGGTTGCCCGGGGTCTGGATGATCGCCGGGTGCCCCTGGCTGTCGACGCCGAAGTGACGGTGCGGGTGGGACGCCGAGCGCATCGCGTCGCAGGCAATCGCCACGCCGCCGTCGGTGCCGTTCTTGAAGCCCACGGGCATGCCCAGGCCGCTGGCCATTTCGCGGTGGATCTGTGATTCGGTGGTGCGTGCGCCAATCGCGACCCAACTGAGCAGGTCATCGAAGTAGCCGGCGGCCATCGGTTGCAGCAGCTCAGTGGCGACCGGCAGGCCCAGGCGCAGCATTTCGCGCATCAGTTCGCGGGACAGGCTGAGACCCGCGGCCATGTCGTCGCTGCCGTCCAGGTGCGGGTCGTAGGCCAGGCCTTTCCAGCCGATGGTGGTGCGCGGTTTCTCGACGTAGGCGCGGATCACCAGCAGCATCTGGTCGCTCACTTCGAGTGCGAGTTTCCTCAGGTTGCGTGCGTATTCCATGGCCGACTCCGGGTCGTGGATCGAGCACGGGCCGACGATCACCAGCAAACGTGAATCCTGGCCATTGAGGATGGCGCGCACGGCGTGGCGATGGGCGTGGACTTGTTCATTGAGGAACGGGCTGAGCGGCAGCTTGAGCTTTAAATCAAGCGCGCTGGGCAAGCGCTGGGTCAGGGCTTCATTGGCGCTGGTCAGGGCAGAAACGGGCAGAGCGGCGGTGGCAGAGTTCATATTCAAGGCTTCCTGGGCAAGCGGCGGGCTGTTCCCGCGCGCCTGGCCCTACTGGGGTGTTCGACAGTGGGCCGTATTGGCTGTGTGTGTTGGCTTGCCACCCATAGGTGACCGATCGGAGGCGGCAGGCTGTCCCGAGCGGAGCTGGCTAAATCGCCATGCAGTGGAAGTGTCGTAGCGGTAATAGGTGGCGTAGTTCATGTCGTGTGTCCTTTAAGTGTTCGTCAAAAAATATTGGGGCCTGAAAAAACAAAACCCCCGGTCGGGGAGCCGACCGGGGGTTTGGATTTCTCTGGTAGGCGACCCCTTGAGTAGTGGGCGCCGATTTCAGGTATCAGGCGCGCCAGTGGCTAAACCAATACCCAAAATAAAAGCTGACCAGTGCGCTCGAACCGTTCACACGGGTAGCCGATACCGAGCGCGGGGCGCTGGCAACAGGGCAAACCTGAGTGGGGGTGAGTTGCAACATGGTGTGTCTCCAAATGATGGGGGGAGCTTACTAGAGGCACGCAGGTGGATTCAATCAGTAATTTCTATTGCGCGGGGGTACTGACCGCTATCGACCGCGATATGCTTGCAACACCTTGGATGATTGCCTGGACGCGACCATGACTGCCCTGACCCTTGCTGCTGCTCAATCTGTTTCCATCGCGGGCGACGTGCCGGCCAATATCGAACGGCACTTGGCCCTCATGCACGCGGCGGCCGAACATGGCGTGCACGTGCTGGTGTTTCCGGAACTGTCTTTGACCGGCTATGAACCATCACTCGCGGCCGAATTAGCGATTGCTCCCGAAGACGCGCTGCTGGCACCGCTGCGCGAAATGGCACGGGAATTGGGCTTGACGGCGGTGGTCGGCATGCCGATTCGCCTGGCACCTGGGGCAGGTGTGCTGATCGGCGCGCTGGTGTTGAGGGCAGACGGTTCTCTTGCGGTGTACACCAAGCAGCATCTGCATCCAGGCGAAGAAGCGGCGTTTGCCCCAGGGCAGGGGGGAGCGGCGCTCGACATCGGCGATGAGCGGATTGCGCTGGCGGTGTGCGCGGATTTCTCCCGCGCCAGTCACCCGCGCCAGGCGGCCCAGGTGGGCGCCACTGTCTATGCCGCCGGTGTGTTGATCAGCGAAGGCGGCTACGCAGCGGACAGCGCGTTGCTCCAGGGGTATGCGGCCGAGCATGGCCTGGTGGTGCTGGTAGCCAACCATGGCGGGCCATCGGGTGGCTATGTGTGTGCCGGTCGCAGCGCCATTTGGGCCGCAGATGGCCGTTTACTGGCTGCTGCGTCGGGCCTGGGTGATGCGCTGGTAATCGCCCGTCGTGATGGCGCCGTGTGGGCTGGCCAAGTGGTAGCGCTGTAAATGGCGTTTCACCTGCGCGCTGCGACGGACCAGGACTTGCCGTTCGCCCGAACCCTGACCTTTGAGGCCATGAGTCGCTATTACCTGCAATACGATCTGGTGTGGTCCAACGACGGCTTCGATGTGGCTTGGGCGGGCCGCGAAAACTGGCTGATCTGCAACGACGAGACCGTGTTGGGCTTTATCAGTTTGAGCCGCGACAGCCGCGCACTCTATATCCGTGAGCTGCATATGCTTGCGGCATGTCGTGGGCAGGGCGCGGGCAGTTGGGTCTTGGAGCAGATGGCGCTCAAGGCTCAGGCCCTGGGGTTGCTGCGTCTGACCGTGTTCAAGACCAATCCGGCCCGAAGGCTCTATCAGCGCATGGGGCTGAGTATCGTCGGTGAAGAAAACTGCTTCTGGCGCATGGAACGTCTCTGTCCATCAAGCTAAACCACGCACCCAATTCTAATAAGCGCATACTGGCTTCAGGAAATGACCTCCTGATCGTTTTTTTGAGCATCAGCCTCAGAATGGATGATCCCTTCTTTCATGCCCAAGAGGACCGCTACCTTATGGGCCTCTCCACGTCGTCCCTTTTTGCGCCCAGCGAGCACTTGATAGGTGGTTGCCGGATCAACGCCATGTTCACGCGCGAACGCTTGAACTGACTTTCCTTGATGTTCCAGCCAGGCCTTGGCTTGTGCGGCAGTACGGATTCCGGGCATAGTTCAAAACCGTTCAAGTTTGTTTAGCAAAAAGATGAGTGTGTCACCTCTTGGGGTGTCCCAACCAGGATCATACATCCAAATGAGTGGAATCGGTTCGCGTTTGAGGCAAGAAAGGGAGCGACTTGGCTTGTCGCAAAAAGTTTTTGGTGAAATAGGCGGCGTTGAAGCCAACGCACAAGGTAAATACGAAAGTGGAGGACGGGCGCCTAAAGCGGACTACCTGTCGCGTGTCGCCGAGAAAGGTGTGGATGTGCTGTACGTGTTGACCGGTACGCCTACCCCGATTCAACTGGATAACCTGAGCCAGGTTGAAGAAAAAGTATTGGGTGACTACCGTGCGATGTTCAAGGAAGACCAGGCTGCAATCCGTCGCTTGACGTCAAGCCTGGCCGAGCACTCCGTGTCACTGAATGGAAAAAGCAGACCGCAGCCCCAGGATTCCTGACCTGCTGCCCAACAAATAGAGCCGTCCACCGCAGGGTGGACGGCTGCTGTGTATTCAAACTCTATATATATGACGCTTGCAGCTAGGTCTGCGCCTTGGTTTTTTGCTAAGGTGTTCAGCAACCTATAAGACCATATCGCGAGGTGTCTGCTTGATTAGGGTGCTAGTAGTCGATGACCATGATCTCGTTCGTACAGGCATTACACGAATGCTGGCTGACATCGATGGCCTGCAAGTAGTCGGTCAGGCCGAGTCCGGGGAAGAGTCCCTGATCAAGGCCCGGGAGTTGAAACCCGATGTGGTACTGATGGACGTCAAGATGCCCGGTATCGGTGGTCTTGGCGCCACGACCAAATTGTTGCGCAGCCACCCGGACATCAAGGTCGTGGTGGTGACCGTGTGTGAAGAAGACCCGTTCCCGACGCGCCTGTTGCAGGCCGGCGCGGCCGGTTACCTGACCAAGGGCGCCGGCCTGGCCGAGATGGTGCAAGCCATTCGCCTGGTGTTTGCCGGGCAGCGTTACATCAGCCCGCAGATCGCTCAGCAACTGGCCATCAAATCTTTCCAGCCCACCAGCGACTCGCCGTTCGATGCGCTGTCGGAGCGGGAAATCCAGATTGCCCTGATGATCGTCGGCTGCCAGAAGGTGCAGACGATCTCCGACAAGTTGTGCCTGTCGCCCAAGACCGTCAACACCTACCGTTATCGCATTTTCGAGAAGCTCGCCATCAGCAGTGATGTTGAATTGACCCTGCTCGCGGTGCGCCACGGCATGGTGGACGCCAGCGCCTGACATGACCACACCGTTTGATCCCAGTGCCTTCCTCTCGACCTGCAGTGGCCGTCCCGGCGTGTACCGCATGTTCGACAGCGAGGCGCGCCTGCTGTATGTCGGCAAAGCCAAGAACCTGAAGAACCGCCTGGCGAGCTACTTTCGCAAGAGCGGTCTCGCGCCGAAAACCGCCGCGTTGGTGGCGCGCATCGCCCAGGTCGAAACCACCATCACCGCCAATGAAACCGAAGCACTGCTGCTTGAGCAGACGCTGATCAAGGAATGGCGGCCGCCTTACAACATTCTGCTGCGCGATGATAAGTCCTACCCCTACGTGTTTTTATCCGACGGCAACTTCCCACGCCTGAGCATTCACCGAGGCGCGAAGAAGCAGAAGGGCAAGTATTTCGGGCCCTATCCCAGCGCCGGCGCGATCCGCGAAAGCCTGAGCCTGCTGCAAAAGACCTTTTTTGTGCGCCAGTGCGAAGACAGCTTCTACAAGAACCGCACCCGGCCGTGCCTGCAATACCAGATCAAGCGCTGCAAGGCACCCTGTGTGGGCCTGGTGGAGCCGGCCGAGTACGCCGAGGATGTGCGTCACTCGGTGATGTTTCTCGAAGGGCGCAGCAATGCCCTCACCGACGAACTCTCCGGCGCCATGGAGCAGGCGGCCAGCACCCTGGATTTCGAAAAGGCCGCCGAACTGCGCGACCAGATCTCCCTGCTGCGCCGCGTGCAGGACCAGCAGAGCATGGAAGGCGGTACCGGTGACGTCGATGTGATCGCCGCCTTCGTCAACCCGGGCGGTGCCTGCGTGCACCTTATCAGCGTGCGGGGCGGGCGGGTATTGGGCAGCAAGAACTTCTTCCCGCAGACCGGTATCGACGAAGACGTGGCTGAGGTCATGGCGGCCTTCCTGGGCCAGTACTACGTGAGCAGCCCGGAGCGCGACCTGCCGTCGGAGCTGATCGTCAACGTGGTGCACGAAGACTTCCCCACGCTGATCGAGGCCATCCACGAATTGCGCGGTCGCGAGCTGGACATCAGCCATCGCGTACGCGGCACGCGAGCCCGTTGGCAGCAACTGGCCGTGACCAATGCCGAGCAGGCCCTGGGCGCACGCCTGGCCAATCGACAGCACGTCGCCGCACGCTTCGACGCCCTGGCCGAAGTCCTCAACCTAGACGAGCCGCCGCAGCGCCTGGAGTGTTACGACATCAGCCACTCCAGTGGCGAAGCCACGGTGGCGTCCTGCGTGGTGTTCGGGCCGGAAGGGCCGATCAAAGCCGATTACCGTCGCTACAACATCGAAGGCGTCACCGCCGGCGATGACTACGCAGCCATGCACCAGGCCCTGACCCGGCGTTTCAGCAAGTTGAAGGACGGCGAGGGCAAACTGCCGGATATCCTCCTGGTGGACGGTGGCAAGGGCCAGCTGTCCATGGCCCGCGACGTACTCAACGAACTGGCGGTGCCCGACCTGATCCTGCTCGGCGTGGCCAAGGGCGCTACGCGCAAGGCCGGTTTCGAGACGTTGTACTTGAATGATGCCGCCCATGAGTTCACTTTGAAGGGCGACTCACCGGCGTTGCACCTGATCCAGCAGATCCGCGATGAGGCGCACCGTTTCGCCATTACCGGTCACCGCGCCCGACGCGGCAAAACCCGGCGAACCTCAACCCTGGAAGGGGTGGCGGGCGTCGGGCCGACACGGCGACGCGACTTGCTTAAACATTTTGGTGGCTTGCAGGAGCTATCCCGTGCCAGCATTGACGAAATAGCCAAAGCTCCCGGTATCAGTAAAAAGCTCGCTGAGTTGATTTATGCGAATCTGCACAGCGAATAGAATGCCTTTCCACCTCGTAGCCAGTTGTGCCGATGAATATCCCTAATCTGATCACCGTTCTACGCGTCCTGCTTATTCCTATTTTCATCCTGTTGTTTTATTTGCCGTACGAATGGAGCTATGCGGCCTCCAGCTCCGTCTTTGCCTTCGCGGCTGCCACCGACTGGCTCGACGGCTACCTGGCCCGTCGCCTGGAACAGAGCACGCCGTTTGGCGCGTTCCTCGACCCGGTAGCGGACAAACTCATGGTGGCCGTCGCCCTGGTCCTGCTGGTGCAGGAACACGGCAACCTGTGGCTGACCCTGCCGGCCGCCGTGATCATCGGCCGCGAAATCGTGGTGTCCGCACTGCGCGAATGGATGGCCGAAATCGGTGCCCGCGCCCACGTCGCTGTCTCCAACATGGGCAAATGGAAAACCGCCGCGCAGATGCTCGCGCTGGTGATCCTGCTGGCCAACCCGTCGGACTTCTCCTTCTGGGTGTTGACCGGCTACGCCCTGCTGCTCATCGCCGCCGGCCTGACCTTGTGGTCCATGCTCCAGTACCTGCGCGCTGCCTGGCCGCATCTGCGCACCACCGTTGAAAAGAAATAAAACATTTTCGAATCAAGGGGTTGACCGGTTCTGATAATTCTATAGAATGCGCATCACCAAGACGCGGGAATAGCTCAGTTGGTAGAGCACGACCTTGCCAAGGTCGGGGTCGCGAGTTCGAGTCTCGTTTCCCGCTCCAAACACAAAAAAAAGCCACTCTAACGAGTGGCTTTTTTTTGCCTGCAATTTACTGGCTGGGCGCTTCGTCCTCTTTTTTCGTGACTTTGATTTTTATCGACGTGCACGGGCAAATGGACTCATTTGGTGCAGAGTTGTGTCCGCCATTCGGCCAGTCTCGATTGCCGATTGTTAGCACAGCTCAACGGTCAACGCCTGAAAGCATGCCTCTTGGCCACCGAGACCATCATCAGCGCCGGCAGCAACAACGCCAGCGCTACCCAGGGAATAGCGCTTGCCCCCCAGGTTTCCAAGAGAACGCCACCGATCACACCGCTGCCTGCAAACGCCAGGTTAAAGACGGTGACCAGCATCGATTGCGCAATGTCAGCGCCGTCTCCGGCAACTTCAGCCAAGGCGGTTTGCAGTAAGGTTGGCGCGCCACCGAAGCTCATCCCCCACAAGACCATGCTGATGTAGATCGCACTGGCGGGCAGGTCACCCAGCCCAAGGACAAACGACACCAGGGTGAATGCTGTCAGGCTGAGCAGTACCAGGCTACGAAGCCTGCCATCAATCAGCGTGCCGATCATCCATAGACCGAACAAGGCCGCAATACCGAATGCAAGGAGGCCCTGATCAACCTGATCGGCCAAGCCAACAGAAGCCAGGAACGCAGCAATATAGGTATAGAAGGTGTAATGGGCCAGGATCCAGACCATGACCACCGCCAGTACCGGCCGCACCCCCGGGGTTTGCAAGACCCTGCGCAGCGGCAGGCGTCGATCGGCGTGTTGTCCGGGGTAATCAGGTACTTTCAGATAGATCCAGGCCATCAGCAAAAGGCTGAGTCCTGAGAGCGTCCCGAACACGCATCGCCATCCCAGCAGTTTGCCGAGCCAGGCACCCAGCGGTACGCCCAGGGCAAGTGCCAGAGGGATACCGAGCATGGCCAGCGCCATAGCGCGACCTTGCAGTGGTGGGGTGACCAACCGTCTGGCGTAGCCGGCCAGCAGGCTCCAGGCCAGACCGGTTGCAATACCCACCATGAAGCGAGCCGCCAGCGTCAATGCAAACCAGGGCGACAGGGCGGTCACCGCATTGCAGGCGCAAAACACCCCGACCGCCAGTAACAGCACCCCGCGCCGACGCCAACCCTGCAACGCGAGCGTCAAAGGAATAGCCGCCAACCCTGAGCCCAGTGCACACAGCGTCACCATCTGACCGGCCCATGCTTGCGACACACCAAATGCTTCGGCGATTTGCGGCAAAAGTCCTGCCGGCACCGTTTCGTTGGCGGTGGCGATAAAGCTACCCAATGTCAGCGCCAACAGGGCCGTCAGTGGGAGACCCTCGGTAGTGAGGTGTTCGATATTGCTCGATGTTGTGAAAGAGCCATTTTCAACCTGTGATTTGCCGGTCATGACTTGTGCTCAATGGGAGAGGAGGCATGAGTGTGATGAATTGCCTACGATTTGATAATTGGCTTAATATTTGATGAGCTATCAAATTTGAATTGAATATGGCCACTGACCGATTGGGTGATATGCGTTTGTTTGTCGAGGCGGCAGCACTCGGCAGCCTGTCTGCCGCAGGGCGCAAACTGGCGCTGTCGCCAGCCGCGGCCAGCGCGCGCCTTATCAAGCTTGAGGCGGCGCTGCGCACCAAATTGTTTGATCGCACAACGCGTCAGTTGCGCCTTACGGAAGAAGGTCGGTTTTACTTGCAGCAATGCTGGGTCGCATTGCGGGCGATTGATGAGGCGGAAGCGGGGCTTCAAGCCAGTCAAACTGAGGTGCGTGGCAAGGTACGGATATCCGCGTCTGCCGATTTTGGCCGCAATCTTTTGAATGACTGGCTTGAGGCATTCAGTAAGTTGCACCCGGAACTGTCCGTTGCGCTGACGTTGTCGGATTCGGTGTCGAATCTGCTGCAGGACGATATTGATCTGGCAATCCGGTTTGGGCAGCCACATGAAAGCTCGATGATCGCCAGGCAGTTGGCGCCCAACTGGCGAGTACTGTGCGCTTCGCCTGACTATCTGGCGCGATACGGCGAACCGCAGACCCCTGCTGACCTGGTTAACCACAAGTTCATCGTGCTGGTGACTGGCGCAGGGCCCTTGAACACCTTTCACTTTGTGGTGGACGGTCAGGCATGGAACTACACCGTACCTATGAGCCAGGCATGGGAAACCAATGATGGCGCACTCGCGCGTGCATGGGCGTTGGCCGGGCATGGCATTGCACGCAAGACCATCTGGGATGCGGCAGCCGATATCTGTGCTGGACGACTGAACGTCCTGTTGCCTGACTTTTGTGTCCCAGAGGCCGGCGTCTACGCGGTGCTACATGGCAACCGTTACCGGGTTCCCCGCGTGCGTGTATTGCTGGACTTCCTTATCGAACAGTTCGATTGCGCAACCGATCAGTTGTTGTCAGGCCTTGAAATGCCTGATGCCAGGAGGCTGTAAGCCACGCGATCTTACGAGGAGGGATTGAGGGGGAGAACAGGGAGTTGATGTGCGGATAACTGATTGATGTACCACCGGGTGTCTACCCTTGCTTTTTGCTCTTGTTCCGAATTTTTGCACGGACTGCTTATTTTTCAAGGTGACCGGATTGTTTATAAAACTATTCCTTGGTGCCTCTTCACATGACGCACACAACAAGGCGCTAAATTAAATTCAGTTGAAGTTTTTCTTAGGCTGACTTCGCATTTTTTTAACGCATGTTCAGCGAATGTTCAGAATGCCACGGCGAGTTGCCGGGTTGAATGAATACAGTTTGCGGCCTTTACAACTCTTCACTTTTCCAATCTGGAACGCCTGAAAAGCAAAGTGCTAGTCTGCGCTTTTTTCAGGGACGGCAAGGTCGTATGAATAAGCTAAAGGAAGTGGCTGTAAAAAAGCCCTGTTCATTTATTTTTGTCGTCGCGTTTATTCTATTGGCTGTCTTGCAATACAAGCCCGCCGTGCTCAATTACACCACGCGCTTTGTCGACTTTGCCCAATATATGCTTGCGCACGGCGTCACGCTGTTTCCAATCGCCGAAGATCTGCAGCCTTACCCCGATTACACGGTGATCAATACACTCCTGGTTTATCTGGTGTCCTTGCCGTTTGGCCGTGTCTCCATTCTGTCGATGGGCGTGCCTTTTTGCGTCGCTGCCGCGTTGATGTTGGTGTTCATTTATAAATTGGGGGCTTTGCATGAGAAGAAGTGGGGCGCCTACGGGGTGGTGTTTGCGCTGTTCACCTGGTCATTTCTGGACGGCGTGAACTCCCTGGCGCTGGATGTGTACCCGGCACTTTTTACGGTGGTGTGCTTTTACCTGGCCTACGCGGGCGAGGTGCACCAACAGCGTTATCGGTTGCCGCTGGTACTCGCGGGCCTGGCACTGGGCTTTGCGTTTCGTGGCCCGATCGGCCTGATCGGACCTGCCAGTGTCGTCGCCTCTTATTACCTGTTGAGCCGGCAGTGGCGCATGCTGGTGGTGTTCTCATTATTGGCGGGCCTGGTCCTGGCCACGGGTATCGCGGTGCTGACCTGGGCGGCCTATGTGCAGGGCGGCGATGCTTTTCTGCAAGAGGTTTTGATCATGCAAGGACTCGGGCGGTTCGGCAGTGATCACGCGCCCCGTTATTACTTCTACTTTTCGGCAGGCTTGCTGACCTACGGTGTCACCGCCTTGATTGCAGTGAGTGTGATCATCAGGAAGGGCAAACACTTTTTCGACAGTACGCCTCATGCCGCCACGAACATGCTCCTGTACCTCACCGGCTGGCTCCTTGTGATCATTGTGCTGTTCACGATTCCAAGTTCGAAAAAGGCGCGTTACATACTGTCGATCACGCCAGCTATTTCGTTGTTGGCGGCCTATGTCTTCGTGGACCGCAGTGAAATGTTTGCAAACACCCGGAAAAAACTGCTTGGGTTCTGCCTGGAGTTGCCGCTGATAGGCCTCGTGATGCTGTTACTTGCCTATGGGTACAGCTTGTATGCGGTGACCCCGCTGCAGCCCAACTACCTCGGTGCCTGCCTGGGTCTGATTACGCTAGTCGCCGTGCGGCCCTGGTTGGAATCACGTTTTCACGGGCATCCCCATCGTGAGTTCGTCATCTTTTCTTTCGGGGCTGTCACCTTTCTCATACTGGATATGTTTTTCTTCAATTGCGTTACTTACCATCTGGAGTTGGCCCATGAGCCGACGCCTAAATTCCTGCCTTATTGGTTCTGGTGAACAGTGGGCATGCAAAACATCGGCAACCGCTCCAGCATCCACGTCAACAATTCCTGAGCGGGTGCCGCCAGCGGTCTTGAGGCCTTCACCAACAGCTTGGCCTCCACCCCCAGCAACAGCGGATGGTCGATCAGCACCGACGCCAGCTCGCCGTTTTCAATTTCTCGATAGGCCGCGAACTCCCCGGCCAGCGAGGCAAAGCCGCCAGTGGCAACCAGGCGCTTGAGTGCCGCCAGGGAGTTGCTGACCAGGGTCGGGCGTACTTCGATCTTCTCGGCGTATTCCAGCAGGGTGATGGCATGGCCAATACCAAATGTGGTCGGCGTCAGCACCAATGGGCATTCCAACACCTCCGTCACGGTCACCATGGTGCCGCGCACTGCCAGCGGATGATCGGGACGCACCAGCAACATCACCGGCTGCAGCGAGGCGGCGCGGTAGTCGATGTGTGGATGGGGCGGCGGGTTATAGGCCAGGCCGATATGCGCACGGTTTTCGGCGACTTCGTTGAGCACATCGTCCACCGGCAGGATGTCCAGGGTGACTTCAAGCCTGGGGTATTGCTTGCTGAAAGGCGCGAGCACGTTGTCGACCAGCGCATCCACATAGCCTTCGCTGATCACCACCCGCACATGGCCTTGCTGCAGGCCCTTGATGGCTTGCAACTGGTCTTCGAGTTTTTCCTGGTGCGAGCGATAGCCGCGCCAGAACTCCAGCAGATGCGCCGCCGCCTCGGTGGGCTGAACGCCACGGGCCTGGCGCTCGAACAGCTTGGCGCCCAATTCCTCTTCCAGCAGCTTGATCTGGCGGGTGATCACCGAGGGCGAGGTGTTGATGCTGTCCGCCGCCCCCCTGATCGAACCGTGCACCAGCACTTCGTGGAAGTAGCGAAGACGTTGTTGATTGATCTCACGCATGAAGGATGACCCGCTCCAGAAGTTGTGTTGCCTACAGAGCAACGCTAAGTGAACTTAGTTGCTCTTGCTGCTTATCGTGGGCCGGCGCACCCTGAATTGGCAAGTACGCAGACCCACAAAAACAACTGGAGACTCGTATGCCAACCTCCCTGGCGCCGGCAGAAAGTGCAGCCATTTCTGCCCTCTACCACAAGCTCAACTGGCGGCTGTTGCCGCTGTTGTTCATCGGCTATGTCTTTGCGTACCTGGACCGCATCAACGTAGGCTTTGCCAAGCTGCAGATGCAAAGTGACCTGGGCTTGTCCGATGCTGCCTACGGCGCCGGCGCGGGGATTTTCTTTATCGGCTACGTGCTGTTCGAACTGCCCAGCACCCTGATGCTGCCCCGCATCGGTGCGCGTAAAACCTTTAGCAGGATCCTTGTGCTGTGGGGTATTACCTCGGCGTGCATGTTGTTTGTACGGGACGTGCCGACGTTCTATGCGATGCGTTTTCTGCTCGGCGTATTCGAAGCCGGGTTCGCTCCCGGCATGATCTATTACCTGTCGCGTTGGTACGGCCCGAACCGCATGGCGCGGGCGATTGCCGTTGTGTTTATCGCCGGCCCCATGGGCGGCATTCTGGGCGGACCCTTGTCGGCCTGGCTCATCACCACGCTTGCCGGTGTCGGCGGTCTGGCCGGCTGGCAATGGATGTTTTTGATTGAAGGCTTGCCCTGTGTATTGCTCGGCGTGCTCATGTACTGCGTGCTGTCCGACCGGCCCGCCGATGCGCCTTGGCTGAATGAGGCGGAAAAACAGCTGCTGGAAACCGAACTGGGCACGGCGAATGCCCGCAGCCATTCGTTCCGTGCGGTACTGCGCGACCCTAAGCTGTATGTCCTGGCTTCGGCGTACTTCTGCATCATCTTCTCGATCTACGCCATGAGTTTCTGGCTGCCGGCGATCATCAAGACCCTGGGCCTGCAAGACACCCAGCAAGTGGGCTGGTATGCCGCCATGCCCTATGTCGGGGCGGCACTGGGCATGTACTGGATCGGGCGCCGTTCGGACCGCCTGGGCGAGCGCCGGCTGCACTGCGCCGTCCCGGCGGCCACCGGTGCGCTCCTGCTGATGCTCTATCCCCTGGCGGGCGGCCACCTGGTGGGGTCGATGACCCTGCTGATCCTGTCGATCAGCATGATGTTCATGGCCTACACCGTGTTGTGGGCGATGCCCTCCGAGCACATCAAGGGCGACGCGGCCGCAGGCGGCATTGCCTTGATCAACACCATCGGCCTGTCCGGTGGTTTCTGGGGCCCGGCCATGATCGGCTGGGCCAAAACCGCCACGGGCAGCTTGAACACGGGGGTCGTAGCCGTGGGCTGCGTGTTCCTGTGCGCGGCGTTCGTGATCATCGCGACCAAACCGCGAGCGCGCACCGGCTCGGCGGGCGAATACAGCACGGGTCGAGTGGCCCGCCATCATTGAACACCCTGAGGAACCCAAGATGCTTCTATACCTGTCGACCTGGGCCGAGATCGGCCACTTTCTCGAGCGCAGCCGCACCATTGTCATCCCCATCGGCTCCAACGAACAGCACGGGCCGACCGGGCTGCTCGGCACCGACTGGATGTGCCCCGAGATCATTGCGTGTCAGGCGCAAAAAAGCGCCGATATCCTGATCGCGCCGACCTTCAATATCGGCATGGCCCAGCACCATATCGGCTTCCCCGGCACGATCTCATTGCGGCCCTCGACGTTCATTGCCGCGATCAGCGATTGGGTGCATTCGCTGGCGGCCCATGGCTTTGAAAAGATCCTGTTTCTCAATGGCCATGGCGGCAACGTCGCGTCCATTGAAGCGGCGTTTTCCGAGCTGTATGCCGAAGCCAGCTTTGCCCGTCGCCCGGCGGGGTTCGCCCTGAAGTTATGCAACTGGTGGGACCTGGAAGGCGTGGGCGAACTGGCCAAGGCGCAGTTCCCCACCGGCCACGGCATCCATGCCACGCCGTCCGAGATCGCCGTGACCCAATGGGCCTACCCGGACTCGATCAAGACCGCCGACTACTCACCCCGGATCGCGCCGTGGGGACCGATCCGCGAGGCCTTCGACTTCCGCGCCCGCCACGTCGATGGGCGCATGGGCTCGGACCCGGCGCAGGCCTCGCCGGAGAAAGGGCGAGACCTGGTGATGATGGCGGCACAGGGCTTGATTCGCGAAGTCGAGGCGTTCAGTCGCGAGCCAATAGTTCAATGAGCGATACCTGAGTCCTTGCCGGGCACCATGTCCCTGGCCTGCACCCACAACACCGCATCCTGCGACAGCGGCTTGCCCTTGTGGGTCTTGGTCGCGCCGATGTCGAGCGCGGCAATGCCCCACCAACCGGCGCGGGGCAGGCCCAGGGTCACGATGCCCTGGGCGTCCGCGTAGGTGCTCTGAGCGTTGAATGAAGCTTGCGGCGCGGTGACGTAGGCTGCCTGGCCGAAGCTGTTCTGCTCGATATCGACGGCATGGTTGAGGTATTCGATTTCGACTTCGGCGAATGGCACCGGTTTGCCATCGGCCAGTACCACGGCGCGGAACACGCCACCCGTCCAGTTTGCGTAGGGTTTGCTCAGCGGCTGGATCTCCACCGGCAAGCCCTGCGGCTCGGCCCAGTCGCCGGGGACGCCGCCGACGTTGACGATCAGCTTGGTGAACTGTTGGATGTACAGGCCTTCCTCGGCTTCCAGGTAGGGTTCGGGTTCGAGGACGAAAATATGGTCGCCCAGCGAGCGCATCAACTCCCGCGGGATTGAAGCACGATAGGCCGTCGCCTGATTGTCGCGGCTCTGCCACTGCACCGGCCGCAGGTATTGGCGTAGGTCGATGGTCTTGCTGCCGTGGGCGCTCACCTGGCTGAACGCCCGGGGCTTGTCCATCACCAGGGTGGGGCCGCCGGAAAAGGGGTGGGTGAACACCAGCGCAAACTCCAGCTTATCCCCGCGCTGTGGCGCCGTGTCTTCGACGTAGAGCATCTGGAAGTGGGCCTGGGCGGCACAGGCCACGCAGCCGAAAGTGGCGCCGGCGAGGGTTTGGAACAGTCGTCGTGTGAAGGTCATGGTCTGTTTCACCTGGAAATGTCGGCGGACTGGATGGTCGCGTCATGGTTGTCGCCACCCAGGAACAACACGGTGTAGTCGCCTGCGGGGGCCTGGAACGTATAGGTGTTGTCCGCGCCGATGCTGCCTTCGAGCAGCAGCTTGTTGCGGGCATCCTGGACACGGATTTTTCTCCCGACGGCGGAGCTGCCGTCGGTGTAGCCGGCCTCGCATTTCACCTGGTCATCGTGTTCGAGGTAGCAGTCGAACACCGGGCCATGGGCGAAGGCCGCCTGGCAGCACGACAGGGCTGCTGTCATCAGTATCAAACGGGTTGGACCCAAGGGTTTCATGAGCGCTCCACAGTCAAGGGTGTTGCAGGGGGGCGAAGGCCGCCAGCAAGGCGTCCAGGTTCGAACTCAGCAGGGCCTCGTAGCCGTTGCTTGCATCGGCGCCGGTGTCCAGGAGCACCAGGCGTGCGCCACCGTCTTCGATGGCCTTGGCGATCCTGGCGTCCGGCGCCCACTTGTGCACGACGACGCGAATGTCACGCTCGCGCAGGTAGCGGGTCAGCGCAGCACAGTCAGCGTCGCTCCAATCGATGTCCTGCCGTACGAACCAGCCGTCGACATAAATGCCGAACTCGCCGAACAGGTAGATGAATTCGTCGGCCAACGACAGCACGCGCAGGTCCGGCACCGCCAGCAGCCGGGCGCCGTAGTCGGCCTTCAGTCGGCGCAAGCGGCTGTCGAGTGCGGTGAGGTTGCGCTCTATGCGTGGCGCGTCTACGGGAGACAAGCGTTCCAGGTCGGCCGCGATCAGCGCCGACATGCGCATGGCGTTGACGGGGCCGAGCCAGGCATAGGGTGACAGGCCGTCGTCGGCCACTTGCGCGCCCGCCCAGGGCACGTCGTTTGGCGGCACGCGGGCCACGGCCACGCCGGGCTTGATGGCGTCCCAGGAATGTGACGCGTCGATCTCGACGATCCGCAGGTTGTGGCGACGGGCCGCGGCATACAAAGGATCGGCGCGCCACAGGCTGCTCAAGGTGACCACCGCCGTCGCCTGCTCGAACACACTGGCGTCCAGGCGTGACAGCGCATTGGCCTGGCTTTGCAGGGACACCGCCGCATCTGGCGGCACACGCACCACCTCAAGGCGAGTGCCGTCGCCGAGTGCCGAGGTGAGTGCATACAGCGCCGGCAACGCCACCAGCACCTGGTCCGCCTGGGCCAGCAACGGGCTGCCCAGCAGTACCGCCAACAGCGCCAGTCTTGGGCGGCACGTAGCATTCAGCCATTTCATACGCTGGCCCCTCTGAACCGGGCCGTGGTCGCCCGAATGACGGTGGTGACGACGAACACCAGTGCCGCAACGATCACGATGGCGCCGCCCGTGGGCACGGGAATGTGGAACTGCATCGGCGCCAGGATGCCGACCACGCAGGAAAACGTCGCGATCAACACGGCGCGGGTTACCAGTGCCGGCAGTGAATGGCTGATGTTGCGGGCCGCCGCTGCCGGTATCAGCAACAGCGCTTCGACGAGCACGGCGCCGATGATTTTCAGGCAGGCCACTGTGACCAGGGTGACCAGCACCACGAACAGGTAGTCGACGCTGCGCACCCGCACGCCGCGCGCATGGGCCAGGCTTGGGTTGAGGCTGGCCAGCAGCATGCCGTTGTACAGCGGCAGCCCGATCAGCGCGCAGATCGCGGTGACTACCAGCAACACGTTCATGTCGGTGTGGTCCACCGCCAGGATGGAGCCGAACAGCACGCTCTCCATCACATGGGTGTTGATCTTCGCCGACACGAACAGCAGCAGCGAGGCGCCCATTGCCAGCGAGATCGACAGGAACACGCCGATCAGCGTGTCATTGGCCAGCGTGGTGCGATGCTGGGTGTACTTGAGCGTCAGGGCGAACAGCAGGCAGAAGCCGAACATCGAAAAGTAAGGCGAGGTGTAGGACTCGCCGATCAGCACGCCAATGGCCACGCCGGTCATCGCTGCGTTGCCCACCGATTGGCTGAAGAATGCCATGCGCTTGATCATTACCATCGAGCCGAGCACGCCCAGCAGCGGCCCGATCAGCACCGCGCAGAGCAATGCGTTGATCACGAACTCGTACTCGAAGGGTTGCGGCAGCACGCCCGTCGCAGCGAGCGCCTGGAGGTGCTCGCGAATGAAGTCGTACAGCGCGTTCATCGCACGTTCTCCCATTGGGCGGGGCTGCCATGGAACGACACCCGTTGATTAATCACCGTGACCGATTGCGCAACGCGCCTCACTTGTTCAAGGTCGTGGTTGATCCACAGGATGGTGACGCCTCGGTCGTGCAGTTCGGCGACCAACGCCTCCACCAGGCGCACGCCGGGTTCATCGATGCCGGCGGTCGGCTCGTCGAGGATCAACAGCCAAGGCACCGGGCTGATCGCCTGGGCCAGCAACACACGCTGGCGCTGGCCTCCGGACAGACTGCCGAAGGGTTTCGCGCCCATCGCCGCCACGCCGGTACGCGCGAGGGCCGCAGCCCTGAGTGCCTTGGCTGCGCGGCTGGAACCCAGGAAGGCCGGTCGGCGTTGGCCGAGCATGGCCATCACGTCGTTGACGGTCATCGGCACATTGCGGTCGAAGTCCAGCAGCTGCGGGACATAGCCCAGTGGCGTGGTGATCTCGCCCTCCAGCCGTACCGACCCCGAATGCGGCATCTGGCCCAGCAGTGTGCGCACCAGTGAAGTCTTGCCGCCGCCGTTGGGGCCGACCAGACAATGCAGGGCGCCGGCCTCGACCCGGAAACTCACGGCATCGAGCACCCGGGTGCCGCCCAGTTGCAGGGACACGTTGTCAAACACGATGGCAGGTCCATGCATCACGGGGTGCTCCTGGCTGGCTGGGTGAACTCAATGGCCTGGGCCAGGGTTTCGAGGTTCTCGGCCATGGCCACCTCGAACTCGTCCGCGCTATAGGCGTTGCCGGTGATGTGCGACAGCGCGAAGACCTTCACGCCGGTGGCGGCTTCGATCGGTTTGGCCAGGTCGAGGGAGAAGTTCTTCTCGGCAAACAGTACGCGCACGTTGGCGCGCTTGATGGCCTCGATGGTGTTGGCCAACTGGCGTGCCGTCGGGGCCACGCCATGGCGTGGTTCAATCACCGCGCTGACGAACAGGCCGAACTCCTGCATCAGGTAGTCGTAGCCGGCATGGGTGGTCGCGCAGCGGAACGCCGACAGGTCCAGCGCGGCGAAGCGGGTCATGAAGCGCGCGCGCAACTCGCGGATCCGCGCGGCATACGCCAGGGCGTTGTGGCGGTACGTCGCTGCGTTGTCCGGGTCCAGTTCGCCCAGCCGGCGGGCGATCTCGAACACCTGCTGGATCGCCGCGGTGGTGGACACGAACGTGTGTGGGTTGACCACCTTGACCCCGCTCTGGTCGCCCGCGATGGGAATCAGGGCCACCGATGCATTGGCCTGGATGATCGGCAACGTCGCCGTGCGCCCGGCGGCCTTTACGATCTGGAAAGCCCATTCATCGTGGCCGATGCCGTTGACCACCAGCACATCCAGGTTCATCGCCCGGGTGATGTCGTCGGGTTGCGGCTGGTAGTTGTGCGGGTTCGCCTCGGGCGGGATCAGCGCAATGACCTGCGCCCGGTCACCGACGATGTTCGCCACGAAACTGTAGTAGGGGTGGAGCGTGACGCCGATCCTGAGCGGTTTGCCCGAGGCGGTCGCGGTGCCTGCGAGTGCAACCACAGGCATCAGCATCAACAGCGCAAGGCATCTGCGCCACCGTGACGGGCGTTGGGTAGCGGTAGTCATGGCTGGGTTCCTTTGACACGTTCGACTTCGCTGGCGCCGTCGTATGGAATGACCTGGCGCCAGCCATCGCCGACCAGCGACTCGGGCTTGACGATGCCAGGGTAGGGCGCGTTCGGGTCGGGATGGACCCAGATCGTCGCTTGGTTGGCCCACATCACACCGGCGTGGGCGTGACCGATGACCAGCAGGTAGGCGCTCTGGCCCGTGGCGCGGCCGCCAGCGCCGTAGTACACCGTGGCACCCTGGCCCTGGGTGGCTTGCGACACCTGGTTGGCGCTCGGATCCGCCGGTGCATGGGCGTCGCCGGAAAGCCCGTGGGCCTGGTGGGTACCCGGCAAAATCAACTGCCATTGCACCTCGCCATGGGTCTTCCAGAAACCATCGCGGTAGAAAGGCGGCAACAGCAGCTTTTGCGCATGCTCCAAGGTGATCCAGCCGCCAGTGTCGTTGTTGAACCAGATGATTTCCTCGCCGGCCGGCAACAGCGCGCTATGGATCGCCTGGTCGACTGCGCCCAGACCGTCGAAGGAGCGCACCTGCCAGCTCAAGGGGATGGGCGGGCCGGCTTTCTGCGGGCGCAGGGCCACATAGCCGGCCACGCCGGCGATCACGGCCAGGGTCGCCAGCAGCAGTGCCAGCGACTCCCAGCGCCCGGAGCGCGGGCGCACCACCGTGATTGCATCGCTCAGGCTGGCCATCAGAGAAACGCAATCCAGCGGCCGAGGAAAATCACCCCTGCCCACAGCGCCAGTGAACTGAAACCCGCCACGCGTGCCTGGCTGGGCGGCGGTAGCGTGGTGTCCCATTCGCCGATGCGGCGAAAGGCGCCCAGGTGGAACACCCCCATGTTCAGCCCGGCCAGCACCAGCAGGCCCATCTTCCACAGGAACGCGGTGTTCTGCACATAGGTCGTGCCATTGGCGCAGAACATCAGCAGGCCGGTCATCACGCACACCACGAACGCGACCCAGGTGTAGGGCAGCAGATCCTGGATCAGCTTCAGCGCACTGCGCCGATGGGAGGCCACGCCCAGCAGGCGCAGGTCCACCACGGCGATGGTGCCGTAGACGATGGCGATGCCGATCACATGCACCGATTCAAGCAATGGGAAGACCGAGCCCGACTCACGGATGAACGCGGCGACGGGAGTGTCCTGGAGGGTTTGCAGCAGCGGTTGGATGTCCATGGCGAGTACCTCAAGGCTTGGGTTGAAAACGCTTAGATCGTGTAGGCGATCCAGCGACCGCAAATGATCACCGCGCACCACAGGCCGATCGACAGCCAGGCCAGTGCCTTGATGGGGCGCTTTTCGCGCTCATCGGGGGCTCGCAGCAGTGGGCGCCGCAGGAGTAACGTCAGGGTGAACGCCGTCACCACCAGGACCATCTTCAGCCAGAACGTGGTGTTGACGAGTACCCGGTCGGGCTCGGCGATGATCATGATCAGCCCGGTGAAGAGCAGGACCATGAGGGCGTTGCGCATCCACGGGTAGTAGCGGCGCACCACAACCCGCAAGGGCTCGTCCGTGGCGAGCACCCCGGCCAGGCGCAGGTCGCTGACCAGCGCCGAGCCGAACAGCACGGTGATGGCGATGATATGAATGCTCTGGACCGTGGGGATGACCCAGAGGACGTCACGGATGGCGGTGCTCAAGGGCGTCGCATAGAGCCAGGCAATGATGAGTGACGATGACATCGGCGTACCTTCCTCGTGGGGTTAGAAGTCTTGGGGCGTGGCGATCGGGCGCAGGCCCGCCGCATCGTCTGGAAGCAGGTAGCCTTCCTTGACCGACTGGGCCTTGGCCTCTTCGAATTTCTGGGCGTAGCGGTTGAAGTTTCCATAGCGCCGGCCAAGCACGTCCTTCGCATAAGGCACCTTGGTGTCGTAGATCAGCCCGCAGCCGGTCTCCTGGTCGGTGAGGTAAGTCGCGCTGGGCACCTGCACCCACGGCGGGCGCACGCCGCCCAGCAGGTTGCCGGTGGAGGGCGCGCGCGCAGCGGCTTTGCCGTCACGCACCACCCGGGACGCACGGGGCATGGGGGTGCCCTCGCGCACCCATTGATCCATGCGCTCGAGCAGCGCCGACACCACCAGTTCCACCGGTTCGTCGTACAGCGTCTGGCAACGTGGGTCGTCGCCCTTGCCGACATCGGCGGCGAACCGTTCGGTATGCTGCGTGCCGAGGTCGGCCAGGCGCAGGTGGGGCATGCCGGTGACTTCGTAGTAGCGCACCTGCGGGCTGTCGGTGTCCGGCGGCAGGGGGATGCCTTCGAGCACGTCATGCATCAGTTCGGACTGGCTGTAGACGGTCACGAACGGCACGCCCTCGGGCATCCGGCGTGGCAGCCGGATCACGTCGCCACCGACTTCGCCATAGGCCATGCGGCCGGTCATGTAGGCATCGATCAGTGGTGTGTCGTCGGGCATGCGCCATTGCTGGTGGCGGCCCTGGTCGAGGTAGTCCATCCAGACCTGGGCGGTCACCGCCCAGCTGTTCACATACACGCGCTGTACGGCGAAGCCGGCCAGTGGACCTTGTGTCGCCGGGGTCTTGAGCAGCAACGCGAGTTGCGCGCCGATGCCCTGGGATTGCGGCACGAACGGGTCGGGCGCGTTGCCCCGGGTGAAACGTTGCGGGTCGTAATAGGTACCCAGCGGCGCGTACCGTGCGAAGTCGAAGCGGCGCATGAACTCGAAGTTCACGATCCGCCCGTACTGGGTAATCCCATCGGCCTCGGCCGCCGGGGTGTCCGCGATGAACTTCGGATCAACGGCCGGCTGGTTGAGGTTCAGGGTGTACCCGACAAACGCATAGCCGCGCCGCAGCAGGTAGTCACGGGTCAGGATCCAGCCGGCACCGCGCTCGCCGAACCAACTGAACGGCTCGATCACCACGGTGCCGTTGAACCGCGCCGGGTCCATTGGCTTACGCACCAGGATGCGCGTGGTGTAAGGCGCCTCCAGCAGGGTTTGACCCGCGGCGGTAATGGCCGGGGCGACGCCTTGCAGGTAAAACTCTTCCTCGGTGTAGCCGTACCTGTCGAGGTCGCTGTATTCGGTGCCGGGACGCCTGGCCGACGACAGCGGCAACTGGCCCGACGGCGGGATGGCAATCGCCGTGGGCATGCGTGGCACTTCTGCCCACGCGTTTGCCGTGAGGGCCAGCGATAGCAGCATGCAGCCGAGGATTATCGAGCGTTCCATGCGGTCAACCTCACTCAAGGCTGAGGGACGCCTTGCCCTCGCTGTCGATCACGATCTGGTTGTTTTCGCAGACGTACTCCTGGATGGCGTAGCTGGAGCGTTTGTACTCGAAGGTGAAGCGATAGGGCGTGGCAAGCACCTGCGGGTCTTCGATCAGCACCTGGTCTTCCAGGCGGTCCGGCCCGCGCAGGCGGATGCGTTCGGTGATCTTCATGTCCGGGCCATGGGGCACGTCATAGAACCGCACATCCGTACGCACCCGCTGGGTCTCCACCACCAGGGTGTCGCCTTCCCAGTGCCCACGGGAATGGCCCTGGTAGAGCGGGTCGAGCTTTTCCTTGGGCGGCATGGCCTGGTTCAAGCGGATGCGGCGGACCTGTTGCAGGTACTCGCCGAGCACGATCACGTCCTGGTCGTCGTGGATGATCTGGATCGGGAACAGCGCCGCCATCAGTGTCGGCATGCCCTCGGGCAGGCACCGTGAGCTGGTGGTGGCCAGCGGCGTCCCGGCTTCGTTGGCCGCCGCCTGTTTCTTCTTGAGTGCGGCGTATTCGGCGGCGTAGGGCGCCTTGAGGTCCATCGGCCCGCCCGGGTGCACAGGGTCGTCCGGGTTCTCGCCGAACCAGTCGTCCGGGGTTCTTTCCCAGGTGCCGCTGATGTCGGGGCGGTGTTTATTCGGTGTTGTCGCGGCGTTGCCGATGCCGGCGCAGGTCACGAGGACCACGGCCAGGGCGAGCAAGGTTCGTGTCGGTTTCATGGGGTGTCTCCACGCGGCGGATCGATGCAGTTCGGATGTCGTGGCGCAGGGCAGGGGCGATCTATCCGCCGCCCGAGAGCACCACGTCGCCGATCTTGATCTCGACAAGGAGCCCGCCGGGTTCACCGTTTTTCAGGGGCTTGAAGGACACCTCGGCGATGTCGCCGGCCTTGATCGAGTCCGCGCTCCAGCCGGTGCGTTGCAAGGCGTTGACGCTGCCGGTCTCGATCTTGTAGCGCTGGGGCGGCGGCCCGTCGGCATCGAGGTAAAGGGTGATGTGGGGGTTGGTCCAGGCGAAGCGCTCCACCACGCCCTTGACCGTGACCGTGCGGGTCTGGTCGAACAAGGCGAACGAATGGTGGGCGGTGGCGACCGACGACAGCACGCTGCAGGCAGTGAGAGTCAGCAGACACAGCGCCTGACGGAACAGCGGGGAGGGGGATGAAACGCTCATGACGGGTGCCTCGGTTTTTTATGGTTCTTATGGGCCCAGCATAGGGGGATGGCGTTCTCGGGCCGTAGCCCAAAACGGCAACCAATGAGGGAGGAGGGGGGAATGTTTTGAGCAGCCCCGCACATGCTGATTTGGGTTACCGCCTGCACGCCGCAATCGGAACACTCGTGTCTCGCCTCATAAATATAAAAACAGGAGAGACGTCATGCGCACCCCCCCCTATGCCCCCCTGCTTTCGCTGGTTGCACTCTGTGCCTTCGAGCCGCAGGCCCACGCCTACACGCTCTATAACGAAGACGACGGCGGCACGCTGCTGAACGCGGAACTGGGCGCCGGCTTTGGCTGGTTCGGCAGCACCCGCAACTACCTCGGCGACCCGCAGAAGGCGCCCGGCAGCATGCGTTGGCAGGAAGGCTATGCCAAATATGGCCTCAACGGCTCGACGGACAAGCTCATCGCCGGGTCGGTCTACGGCGGGTTCAGCCTGCTCAGCTCCGGCACCTGGGGCGATGGCGACACCGGTGCGATCACTGCCGGCAACGAGCGCCGCACCGCGGTGGAAGATGCCTTCCTGGGCTGGCGCTCAGGTGACCTGGTGCCCGTCCTGGGCCAGGACGGCGTCGACTTTTCCTTCGGCCGCCAGCTGGTGACGGTGGACGGTTTCCTGATCACCGACGATGGCTTCAACCCCGGCAATGCCTTCAGCCCCATCGAGGGTGTGCGTGACGGGCGCTTCAACCGTGGCGGCGCGTTCTACCTGGGCCAGCGCCTGGCGTTCGGCAACACGGCGGTGCTCAAGCTGGGTGGCAAGGATGGCCTTCACGGCAGCCTGATCTGGCTGAAATCGGATAACCCCGGACAGTCCAAGACCGAAGTGGCGGCGGCCACGATTGACTACACAACGCCCCTCGGCTCGATCGGCTCTACCTACGTTCGCGGCCTGGATGTGGAGGAGCGCTACGCCTTCGGTGATCGGCTCGAGCGCAAGGGCATGAACATCTACAGCCTGCGCGGGCAGGGTAATGCCGGGATCGAGAATGCCGACTTTGCCTTCGAAGTGGCGCGCCAGGAAAAGCGTTCCGGCTCGCAGCGGGCGATGTTCTTCGACGCGGGCTATACCTTCGCCGACGTCAAATGGCAGCCGACCGTGAGTTATCGCTATTCGCGTTATTCCGAAGGCTGGGATTTCCTGTTCCAGGGTGGCTTCCGCAAACGCTACCAAGGTGAGATAGCGACGAATTACGCCGGTTCCGTGACCTCGAACATGCGGATCAACGATGTGCTGCTCTCCGTCCGGCCCACCGATACATTGACCCTCAATGCGATGGCCTTCGATTACCACCAGCTTTCCCGCAAGCAGGAGCGGGATTTCAGCGCCCGCGAGGTCGACCTGTTCCTGGACTGGATGGTGACGGATAACATCACGCTGTCACCGCTGATCGGCTTCTACAAACCCGAGAAGTGGTTGGGCAATGGCGGTCTGCAAAGTGGCAGTGCGTCGACCAACACCTACATGCAGTTCATTGTCTGGGTGACGTTCTAGAAGGGAAGGGCGTCGGCGCCTGGCGCCGACGCCTGGTTGTTTCAGAGCATGCGGCGCAGCACGTCGTTGCGCGGGTCTTTGTCGTAGAAGCGGTGCTTGAGCGCCCCTGCGATGTGCAACACGATCAGCACCAGCAGGGTATAGGCGAGTGTTTTGTGCAGCCATTGGAACACCACGAACCAGTCGTCATTCTTCGGCAACAACTCGGGCAGGTTGACCCCGAAAAAGAACACACCGTCGCTCATGGTGAAGGTGCTCGACATGGAGTAGCCCATCAGCGGCACGATCACCAACAGCGCATACATCGCACGTTGGGTCAGTCGGGATAACACCTGTTCGTAGCGTTCCAGGGTTTGCAGCGGTTGCGGAATATTCGGAGTGCGCGAGCGCACGGCGATCTGTGTCAACACCAGCAGGAACGCCAGCACCCCAAAGGATTTGTGCCAGGGGTAATAGAGCTCGAATTTGCTCGCCACTTCATCATTCATACCGGTCATGTGCCAGCCGGCCCACAGCAGGCCGACGACGAGCACAGCGCGCACCCAGTGCAGCAGGCGCAGGGATGTTGGATAACGATCGATTATGGTTGGGTTTTCTGGGTTCATCACGGTCTCTCCAACGATCATCAAAAATGCACCGTTGAGTGAGCCACCCTGGCGATATCGAGGGTGGCTCGCTCAGTGCGCTGGCTCAGCCGGGCATCAGTACGGTGATCACCTTCTCTTCGGTGTAGGCCAGCGCGCCACTGAAGCCGCCTTCACGTCCGATTCCGCTGGTCTTGACGCCGCCCCAGGGCAGGTTGGCGTCCAGCGGGCTCCAGCAGTTGATGCCCACCGCGCCGGCTTTCACCGCTGCGGCGACACGGTGCGCACGCACCAGGTCGGTGGTCCACACCGTGGCGGCGAGGCCATAGGTGGAGTCGTTGGCCAGCGCGATGGCCTCGTCTTCCGTGTCGAAGGGGATCAGCGTGCCCACCGGGCCGAAGATCTCGTCCTGGGCAATCGCCATGTCGTTGCGGGCGTTGGCGAAGATCGTCGGGCGCACGAACCAGCCGCGTGCAGGGGTGGACACGCCGCCGGCCAGCAGCGTAGCGCCCTGGTCGATGCCCAGCTGGATGTAGCGGTTGACGCGATCGAACTGCGCTTTCTTGGCCACTGGCCCCATCTGTACGCCGGGCTGGCGCGGGTCGCCCACGTTGACCGCCTGGGCCGCTTCGGCCAGCGCCGCGCCGAAGCGCTCGGCGAGGCTGCGCTGGACGAGGATGCGCGAACCGGCCGCACACACCTGGCCCTGGTTGGCGAACAGGCCAAGGGCACAACCGCGCAAGGCGTCATCGAAGGAGGCGTCGTCGAAGACAATCTGCGGGCTCTTGCCGCCCAGTTCCAGGGCCACGCGCTTGAACAGCACGCCGGCAGTGCGCTGGATCTCGCGGCCGGCCTCGGGGCTGCCGGTGAAGCTGATCTTGGCGACGTGTGGGTGTTCGCACAGGGCGCGGCCCACTTCGGCGCCGTAGCCTGTGACCACGTTGATCACACCGTCCGGG
Source organism: Pseudomonas extremorientalis (assembly GCF_024584605.1). Taxonomy (NCBI): domain Bacteria; kingdom Pseudomonadati; phylum Pseudomonadota; class Gammaproteobacteria; order Pseudomonadales; family Pseudomonadaceae; genus Pseudomonas; species Pseudomonas extremorientalis. The sequence goes on from NZ_CP089519.1 coordinate 2,349,031, forward strand.
AAACCCGCTTCCTGCGCCAGCGCCGCCAGGTGCAGGGCCGACTGCGGGGTCTCTTCCGATGGCTTGACCACCACGGTGCAGCCTGCCGCCAGCAACGCGGCGAGCTTCCAGACCGTGATCATCAATGGCGAGTTCCACGGCACGATAGCGCCGACCACCCCCACCGGCTCACGCACGGTGTACGAGAGGGTGCGGGTGCCGAAGTAGCCGCCGGTGGGGATGGTGCGTCCTTCGAGCTGGTTGGCCCAGCCGGCGGCGGCGCGCAGGTGGGCGATCGCATTGGGCAGGTCCATGCGGCGCGGCTCGATGGGGGAGCGGCCGATGGCGTTGGCGTCCAGGTCGGCGAGCCGTTCGCTGTCGCGCTCTACCAGATCCGCCAGTTTCGACAGCAGCCGGCCACGCTGGGCGCCGTCGAGTTGGCTCCAGGCGCCGCGTTCGAGTTGCTCGAGCGCAGCACCCACGGCGCGGTTGACGTCGTCGGCCGTGCCGCGTGCCGAACGGGCGTAGACCTGTTCCGTGACCGGATCGATAAGGTCGATGCGGCGTCCATCGGAGGCTTCAAGCGACGCGCCGGCGATGAAGTGATTCAAGTGTTCAGTCATGTTGCGCTCCATGAGTCATGCCTTGAGGGCGGCCAGGGCGTCGCCGAAGATGTCCAGTGCCTTGAAGAACAGCGAACGGGAGATGGTCAGCGACGGCATCACGCGCATCACGTTGCTGTAGCGACCGCAGGGAATCATCAGCACGCCGTGGTTGAGCAGGTAGCCCATGAGCTGGCCGATCTTTTCACCCGCCAGGGGCGCCTTGGTGACTGGGTCTTCGACCAATTCGATACCGATCATCAAACCGCGCCCGCGCACTTCGCCGACCAGTGGGCTGTTGAAGCCGCGAATGTAGGCCTGGGCTTCCAGGCCCAGCGCATGGGCACGGTTGAGCAGGTCCAGTTCAGGGTCCTGCAGGATGCTGATGTTGGTCAGCGCCACGGCCGCCGACAGCGAGTTGGCGGCGAACGTGTTGGGCATCGAGCCATCGGGAATCTTTGCCGCCAGGTCCGAGCGCATGATCAGGCCGGCCATCGGCAGATCGCTGCCGATGCCTTTGCCGAAGGTGAGCATGTCCGGTTTCACGCCCGAGTGTTCCACCGCCCACATCTTGCCGGTGCGCCCGGCGCCGGATTGCACTTCATCGACGATCAGCAAGGTGCCGCTGCGGTCGCAGGCCTTGCGCAGCAGTTGCAGGAACTCCGGCGAAGGCGGCACGTAGCCGCCTTCGCCCTGTACCGGTTCCACGATCACTGCGGCCACATCATCGGCGGCGGTGTAGGGCGTGTTCAGCAGGTAGTCCACGTAGTCGCCGGCGATCTGCTCGGCGCTCTTGTGGGTGGTGTCGAACGGGAAACGGTAGGCATACGGGTAGGGCGCGTGAATCACACCGCCCATCTGCGCGCCGTAGCCTTTGCGGTAGGCAGTGCCGGTGGTCAGCGCGCCCGACGCGTTCCACACGCCGTGGTAGCCGCCGTGGAAAGCAATGATCTGGTGCCGCCCGGTGATGCGCTTGGCGAACTTGATCGCGGCTTCCAGTGCATCGCTGCCGCTTTGGGTGAAAAAGGTGATGCAGTCACCACGCAAGCCGTCCGGCGCGATCTCGGACATCTTGGCGGCCAGCTCGGTGCGCCGGGTGCTGTTGATTTCCAGGGCATGCATCAGCACTTCGGACTGTTCGCGGATGGCCTGCACCACTTTGGGGTGGCAACGGCCCACGCTGCTGACGCCGACGCCAGCGGACAGGTCAATGTAGGTATTGCCGTCCGGGTCCTTGAAGGTTGCGCCGAACGCGCGGTCCATGGCCACCGGCATGCGCCCGCCGCCACGGGCCATCGACTCGGTGCGCGCCGACAACGCCAGGGCTTCGCTGGCCTTGGGGCCGGGCAGGGCGCTGGAGAGGATGCGCGGGGCATCCGCGAAGTGCAGGGATTCTAGTGTGGCTTCACTCATGACGGTCTCTCTGACAGGTCGATTTACGTGTGCCGATCATCTCCGGTGCGCGTTCCTGACCGGTATCCCGAATCGGCACCTATACACGTGCCTGCTCCAGCCCGCCGGCTATCCCACAAACGATTTGCAGGACGTGTGCTATGTGCGACTATCGAGCGCAGCGGCGATCAAAAAAACAAGAATTTCTGGCAGAGGCTTGCGACTCCATGAAAAATCAGACGATCAGCCATTTTCGCGATATCCATGTGCATGCAGCCACCGTCCAGCAGTGGAGCCAGGACTACAGCCAGCTGACCGCCGGCTCCGCCGAAAGCACACTGATGCAGCTGACGACCGCCGGCTGCCACTTGTTCCTCGAACAGATCAACCAGCGTGTGGTGCAGAACGGCGTGGCCCCTCGGGGCAAGATGTGCTTCGCGGTGCCGATCAACGTGCCCGGTTCGATCCGCATGCAGGGGCGCGACGTGGACGACAGCAGCCTGTTCTTTCTGCACGGTGGCGAGGAGTTCATGTTCCACATGCCGATGGGCATGGAGCTGCTGTCCATCACCTTCGAGCGTGAGCTGTTCGAGCAGGCGCTGGAGCAGACCGCGTCGGCGAAGGAACTCAACCTGCTGCTGCGCCAGCCGGTGATCAAGGTGTCGCCCCAGCGTTTCGCCCAGGCGCGCCGCCGATTGCTCGCGTTGTTCTCCCAGGCCCTGGCCGACGATGACCTCGACAGCACGCGCGATCGGGAGCGAGAGATGGTGCTGGAACAGGCGATGCTCGGTGAGCTGCTGCAACTGATGACCGATCCGGCCTGTGACAAGCAGCAGCGCAGCCCCAGCTCTACGCGCAGTTTCATTGTCGAGAAATGCCACCGCCTGACCACCACGGAAATGATCAACGTGCCCAGCGTGATCGAGTTGTGCCAGCGGCTCCAGGTGAGTCGGCGCACCGTGCAGAACAGCTTCCGTGCGGTGGCCGAAACCACGCCGCTGAACTACCTGCGCTCGGTGCGGCTCAACGGCGTGCGCCGGGCCTTGATGTCGACCCGTGCCTGCGACCTCTCCATCGGCGATGCCGCTGCCCAGTGGGGTTTTTACCACCTGAGCCATTTTGCCGCGGAGTACCAGGAACTGTTCGCCGAGCTGCCGTCCCAGACGGCACGCGCCGCCATCAGCGGTTTTGCGCGCGGCTGAACCTTCACCGATTTTGAACGACCTGAGAGCACCTTCGCTGCTTGCGCAAGGTGAGGACGTGCGTGACCGATTTGGGCTACCGCGACGTTCGTTGGCAGGCATAGGATCGATTCCAGCGTGCAACAACAACGATAAGCGACTCGGTGACGGTGAGTGGTTGACTGTGCCGATCCAACAGCGACTGCCTCATACAATAAGGTCAACAACATGAGCGTATCTCTCCCGGTCAACCCCTCCACGGAACTCAAGCGTGGCGCCCTGGGCGTGGGTTTCATCATCTTCTTCGTGGTGTCGGCGGCGAGCCCGTTGAGCGTGATCGCCGGTGGCTTTCCGATTGGCATCATGCTCGGCAACGGCGCCGGTACCCCGGCATTGCTGATCCTGGCCCTGCTGGTGCTGCTGGCGTTCTCGGTGGGTTACACCACCATGTCCAAGCACCTGACCAATGCAGGCGGCTTTTATGCCTTTACCTCCCGTGGCCTGGGTGGCTTGGCCGGTGGGGCGGCGGGGGTGCTGGCGATGTTTGCCTACAACATCCTGCAGGTCGGCTTGTATGGCATGTTCGGCGGGGTGGTCAGCGGCACCATGGCCAGTGTGTTCGGCCTGGAGTTGCCGTGGTGGGCGTACTCGCTGCTGGCGATGGCCAGCGTGGCGATATTGGGCTATCGCAAGATCGACCTGTCGGCGCGGGTGTTGTCGGTGGTGGTGATTGCCGAGTACCTGGCGATCCTGATCCTGGATTTCGCGATCCTCAGGTCAGGCGGTGACAGTGGCGTCAACCTGGCGTCGTTCAGCAGCCATCACGTATTCAGCGGCACGCCGTCCATTGGCCTGCTGTTCTGCTTCGCGGCGTTCATCGGCTTCGAGGCCACGACCATCTACGGCGAAGAGGCGAAGAACCCGCAACGCACCATTCCGATTGCCACCTACTGTTCGGTGCTGCTGATCGGCGGGTTCTACGCGTTGTCGGTGTGGTCGATGGTGGTGGGCGTCGGCGCGGACAAGATCGTGCCGCTGTTGCAGTCCTTGCAGGACCCGACGACCTTTATCTACGGCATGTCCGACCATTTTGTCGGCCCGCACCTGACCCAGGTCATCCGCGTGCTGTTCATGGTGAGTATCTATGCCGGACTGCTGGCGTTCCACAACGCCGCCGCGCGTTACTTCTATGCGATTGGCCGCGATGGGTTGCTGCACAGCCTGCTGGGCACCACCCATCGCGTGCACCAGAGCCCGCACATGGGCTCGGCCTTGCAAAGCCTGATTTCTGCAGTGGTGGTGCTTATTTTTGCTGCGATGGATGCCGACCCGATCCTGCAATTGTTCGCCTGGCTGTCGAACCTGGCCACGTTGTGCGTGATCTTGCTGATGGCGCTGACTTCCGTCGCGGTGTTGGCGTTCTTCCGGCGCCATCCCGAACTCAAGGTGGGGATCTGGCGTGCACGGATTTTCCCCGGTTTCTCCTGCCTGGCCCTGTTCGCAGTGCTGGCGCTGGCGGTGGTGCACTTCGATGTGCTGACCGGGGCCAGCCAGCTCCTGTCCTATGGCCTCTGCGCAATCATTCCCCTGGCCCTGCTGGGCGGTGTGTACCTGGCGGCCCGCTTGCGCAAGGCGTCGCCGGAACGCTTCCGGGCGTTGGGCAGCCACAAGCTCTAAGGCGTGCCCTGCGGCTGGCTCCTCCCCCGTCAAACACGGAAATGGCCCACCAGCTGCTGCTGGTGACTGGCCATTTCGCGCAGTGCATCACTGGCCTTCGAGGCCTCGTGCATGCGCTGGCTGAGGGTTTCGCTGATGCCTCGGATATCGCTGACCCGGTGGCTGATGTCGTCCACCACTGTGCTTTGCTCCAGGGCCGCGCTGGCAATCTGTTGGTTCATCTGTTCGATCACGTCCACGGCCTGGGAAATATCCGCCAGCGCGGCGCGGGTCTGTTGCACCTGGACCACGCTGCCGCTGGCTTGATCACGGCTCAGTTGGGTGCTGTGCACCACGTCCTCACTCAGCTGTTGCAGCGTTTCGATCACCGTGCGTACCTGTTCCACCGAGCGTTGGGTGTTGCTCGCCAGGTGCCTGACCTCATCGGCCACCACCGCGAAACCCCGCCCTTGCTCGCCGGCCCGGGCGGCCTCGATGGCGGCGTTCAACGCCAGCAGGTTGGTCTGCTGCGCAATGCTGCTGATGACATCCAGCACCTGGCCGATCTGGTGGCTGCTGTCGGCGAGGGCGGTGACGTGCTGGAGGGTGGCGTCCAGGCGCTGATCGAGGGCCTCGATGCTGCGCTCGGCTGTGGCGAACACCGCCTGGCCTGATCGGCTCGCGCTTTCGGCGGCGGTGGCGGCATCGGCGGCGCTGTGGGAGTGGCGCGCCACCTCCTGGGCACTGGCGCTCATTTCATGCAGGGCGGTGGCCGCCAACTCCACTTCGCGGTACTGGCGTTGCATGCCGGTGCTGACGTCGCGGGCAACCCCCGAGGAGGTGTCGGCGCTGTCGCGGGTGTCGCGGGCGGCGGTTTGAATGGCGCGAATCATCGGTTGCAAGGTGTCCAGGAAGCGGTTGAAGCCACCGGCCAGCCTGCCCAGTTCGTCGCGCCGCCCGGCGGGCAAGCGTTGGGTGAGGTCGCCGTCGCCTTCGACGATGGCATCCAGCAATTCGACCATCTTGAGCAGTGGGCGTGTCACGCCGTAGGCGGTCACCCAGATCAGCAGCATACCCAGGCCGCTGGCGAGCAGGCCCAGGCCAAGGTTGAAACCGTTGGCGGCGCGGCTTTTGCTGTCCAGCTCGCGTTGCATCTGCCGGGCGGGGGCCTGCACCAGGGCTTGCGGCACTTTGATTTGCAGGTGCCAGCCGGGGTTGCCGTCCACCACCTGCAGGGGCTGGCGGATATCGACAGTGTCCCCCGCGACGGCGCCGCTGCGTCCTGCTATCTGGCCGGCGGGCGACAGGATGCTGACTTCGCCGGCGCCCGAATACAAATCCTGGCCCAACTGGGCGGCGAGCTTTTGCAGGGTGTCGAGGCTGACGTCCATGCCGACCACGCCGAGTACCTGGCCGTTGGCGATCAGCGGCACGGAAATACTGCTCATCAGTACATCGCGGCCTTCCACTTGGCTGGTGTAGGGCTCCACCACGCAGGTGCGCCGTTGCGTCTGGGGGCAGCGGTACCAATCGGTGTCCGGGTCGGCGCCGGGGAGCGCATGGTTGGCGGTGATCTGTTCTTCGGTCAGCACATCCTGCACCAGCTGCCCCGGCAGGCTCTGTGACCAGTACAACGCAAAGCGCCCGGTTTCATTGCCGGCCAGGGCGCGTTGCCCGACAAACTCGGCGTCTGCGCCGGCCAGCGCGCCAGGCAACAGCACCACGTACAGGCCGAGCACGTGCTGCTGTTTGAGCAGGGCCTGGCGGGTCACGCTGACCAGCGTTTCGCGCAATTGCGCGGCGCTGAGGCGGCCCTCGAGAGTTTGCTCGCGCAGTTGCAGGACCTGCTCGGCGAACCCTTCGCCTACCAGGGCGCTGTCATTGAAAAAGCGCTCCACGTGTTGGCCATGGGCAACGGCCTGGGCCTGCAGGCGCGCCTCGGCGGCTTGCCGCAGCAGGTGACTGCTCTGCTGCTTGAGCAGATCGGCGCTCTGTTGATTCTGGTACAGGCCGGCACCGATCAGCGCGCCGACCACCATCAGCAGGCACAGCCCGCTCAGCAGGGTGATGCGCCATTGGAGGGTGAGGTGAATTGAACGCATGGCTGAGGTTCCTACGCAAGGCATCCGGGAGAAGGGCGGGGTGACGCGAGCATGCGGCGGGACGCGATAAGCGGCTATCCCGAATCGGCAAACGCTGTGGGCACGCCATGGGTGGCTTGACCTGTTTTGGGGCGGCGCTTCGGATGCTACCGATTTGGGATAGCGAGCGGCTCAGGCGCGGGCATAGGATCAAATTCAGCGTGCAACCAAAACAACAACGCCAGAGGGCACCGATGCCGTTTGATCGGGCCCAATCCAACAGCGACTGCCTCATACAATAAGGTCAACAACATGAGCGTATCTCTCCCGGTCAACAGCTCCACGGAGCTCAAGCGTGGCGCCCTGGGCGTGGGCTTCATCATTTTCTTTGTGGTGTCGGCGGCGAGCCCGTTGAGCGTGATCGCCGGTGGCTTTCCGATTGGCATCATGCTTGGCAACGGCGCCGGTACCCCGGCATTGCTGATCCTGGCCCTGCTGGTGCTGCTGGCGTTCTCGGTGGGTTACACCACCATGTCCAAGCACCTGACCAATGCAGGCGGCTTTTATGCCTTTACCTCCCGTGGCCTGGGTGGCTTGGCCGGCGGGGCGGCGGGGGTGCTGGCGATGTTTGCCTACAACATCCTGCAGGTCGGCTTGTATGGCATGTTCGGCGGGGTGGTCAGCGGCACCATGGCCAGTGTGTTCGGCCTGGAGTTGCCGTGGTGGGCGTACTCGCTGCTGGCGATGGCCAGCGTGGCGATACTGGGCTATCGCAAGATCGACCTGTCGGCGCGGGTGTTGTCGGTGGTGGTGATTGCCGAGTACCTGGCGATCCTGATCCTGGATTTCGCGATCCTCAGGTCAGGCGGTGACAGTGGCGTCAACCTGGCGTCGTTCAGCAGCCATCACGTATTCAGCGGCACGCCGTCCATTGGCCTGCTGTTCTGCTTCGCGGCGTTCATCGGCTTCGAGGCCACGACCATCTACGGCGAAGAGGCGAAGAACCCGCAACGCACCATTCCGATTGCCACCTACTGTTCGGTGCTGCTGATCGGCGGGTTCTACGCGTTGTCGGTATGGTCGATGGTGGTGGGCGTCGGCGCGGACAAGATCGTGCCGCTGTTGCAGTCCTTGCAGGACCCGACGACCTTTATCTACGGCATGTCCGACCATTTTGTCGGCCCGCAGCTGACCCAGGTCATCCGCGTGCTGTTCATGGTGAGTATCTATGCCGGGCTGCTGGCGTTCCACAACGCCGCCGCGCGTTACTTCTATGCGATTGGCCGCGATGGGTTGCTGCACAGCCTGCTGGGCACCACCCATCGCGTGCACCAGAGCCCGCACATGGGCTCGGCCTTGCAGAGCCTGATCGCGGCAGTGGTGGTGCTGATTTTCGCCGCCATGGATGCCGATCCGATCCTGCAACTGTTCGCCTGGCTGTCCAACCTGGCGACCCTGTGCGTCATCCTGCTGATGGCGCTGACGTCGGTGGCGGTGTGCGTGTACTTCCAGCGTCATCCCGAACTGGACGTCGGGCTCTGGCGTGGGCGTATCCTCCCCGTTTTCTCCAGCCTGGCCCTGGTGTCGGTGCTGGTGCTGGCGGTGGTGCACTTCGACGTGCTGACCGGGGCCAGCAAGCTCCTGTCCTATGGCCTGTGCGCGATCATCCCCGTAGCCCTGATCATCGGGGTTTACCTCGCCGCACGCTTGCGCAAACTCTCGCCGCAGCGCTTCCACGCGTTGGGCAGCCACAAGCTCTGAGCCACACCCGATCATCCAGATAAAACCGGCCTGCCGTCCTTCGGCCAGGCCCGCCAGCGTGTGAAAGGAAGGTTGCAAATGCACAACTACAAGATGCTTATCAACGGGGCCCTGGTGGCCGGTGAGCAGGGGCGGTTCGAAGTGGTCAACCCGGCCACCGGGGCGGTGTTCGCCCACTGCCCGGCAGGTTCTTTGGGGCAACTCGACCAGGCGGTGGAGGCCGCGCAGGCGGCGTTCAAAAGCTGGCGCCACAGCAGCCACGCCGACCGCAGCGCACGCCTGCTGGCGATTGCGGCGGATATCGAACGGGAGGCCGATGCACTGGCCCGGCTGATCGTGCAGGAACAAGGCAAACCGCTGGAACTGGCGTTTTCCGAAGTCATGGGAGCGGCCGCCTGGACCCGCTACGCGGCGGGGCAAGACATTGCCGTGGAGCTGGTGGAAGACACCCCCACCCAACGCATCGAGTTGCACCGCAAACCCTTGGGCGTAGTGGCCTCGATCACGCCGTGGAACTGGCCGTTCATGATCGCCGTGTGGCACATCATGCCGGCATTGCGGGCCGGTAATTGCGTGATCAGCAAACCGTCGAGCCTGACGCCGCTGAGCACCCTGGGCCTGGTCGATATCATCGCCCGCCATGTGCCCCACGGCGTGATCAATTGCGTGACGGGCGAGCAAGGCTTCGGCAGCGCAATCACGGCGCATCCAGGCATCCAGAAGATTGTCTTCACCGGCTCCACCGCCACCGGGCAAAGCGTGATGCGCGGCGCTGCCAGTAACCTCAAGCGCCTGACCCTGGAGCTGGGCGGCAACGACGCGGCCATCATCCTGCCGGGCACGCCGGTGCAAGAGGTGGCCGAGGCGATCTTCCAGGCGGCGTTTCTCAACATGGGGCAGACCTGCGCCGCCCTCAAGCGCCTGTATATCCACGAGTCGCAATACCAAGCCTTCGCCGAGGCGCTGACGCAGATCGCGGCGCGCCAGGTGGTGGGGGACGGCCTGGAGGCCGGGGTCACCTTCGGTCCAGTGCAGAACCTGGAACAGCTGGCGCTGGTGGAAGCCCTGGTCGACGACGCACGGGCCAACGGCGGGCGGGTGCTGTGCGGCGGCGCACGCCTGGATCACCCCGGTTTTTTCTACCCGCCCACCCTGGTGGCCGACGTCACCGACGGTCAGCGCCTGGTCGATGAAGAACAGTTCGGCCCCGTGCTACCGCTGATCGCCTACCGCGACGTGGAAGACGTGCTGCGGCGCGCCAATGCCGGTGACATGGGCCTGGGTGGCTCGGTGTGGGGGCCGGATGTCGAACAGGCCCAGCTCCTGGCCAGCCGCCTGGAGAGTGGGGTGGCGTGGGTCAACTGCCATGCGCAGATCCAGCCGAACACGCCGTTTGGCGGCAGCAAGATGTCCGGCTTTGGCGTCGAGTTCGGCCTGGAAGGCCTGCTGGAGTTCACCGGTCAGCAATTGCTGTTTGTTCGCAAGCCACCACAAGGAGCCTGAGCCATGCACCCTCCACTTATCGGCTCCGCGCTGGCGTGCACCCTGGTGCTTTGCGCCTTCCCGTCCGCGCATGCCTATGAGCTGTACAGCGATGACAGTCGTCACCTCAACGCCGACATGACCGCGGTGTTCGGGCAATTCAACAGCCGCAAGAACTACGACGGCACGCCCGGCGGTTCTACCTGGCGCGAGGGTTTTATCAAGTATGGCTTGAGTGGCGACCAGGCCCTCGCCGGCAACGGCACCGCGTACGGTGCCTTTGCACTGCTCAGTTCCGCTACCTGGGGCGATGGCGACCCGGCAGGCAACACCCTGGGCACCGAGCGCACCACCAAGATTGAAGACGCGTACCTCGGCTGGCGGTCCGACGATCTGTTCCCGGCGCTGGGCAAGAACGGCGTGGATATTTCCGCTGGGCGCCAGGTGGTCAAGCTGGGTCGTGGGTTCCTGATCAACGATGACGGGCCGAACCTGGGCAAGGGCCCCGCCGATGGTAAGCTGAACCGCGGGGGGGCGTTCTACCTGGCGGCGCGGCATGCGTTCGACCAGACCGCGTATGTGCGCCTGGGTGGGCAGGACGGCCTGCATGGCAGCCTGCTGTGGTTGAAGTCCGACAACCGTGCCCAGGCTGAAACCGAACTGGCCGCCGGTACGCTGGACTACACCGCCCAGCGGGGGACGATCGGGCTGACCTGGATCCACGGCATCAACGTGAACGATCAATGGGCCAGTGACTTCCAGCGCCAGCGCAAGGGCATGAATGTCTACAGCGTGCGCGGTGAGGGCGATGCGGGCGTCAAGAACGTCAGCCTGGCATTCGAGTACGCCTGGCAGGACAAGGACGCCGGCCCGCAAAACGCCTGGTACGGCGAGGCAGGCTATACCTTTGCCGATAGCGCCTGGTCGCCCAAACTCACGTACCGTTATGCGCGCTACTCACAGAAGTGGGACTCGTTGTTCACCGGCCAGAGCCTGGGGTACGGCACCTGGCTGCAAGGCGAAGTCGCCAGCAACTACTCGGGGCCGTTCAACAGCAATACACGGGTCCAGCATGTCGGGTTGAAGGCGACCCCGCTGGAAACCCTGAGCCTTGGCGCGCTGTTCTTCGATTTCGACACCGTGCGCAAGCGCGATGCAATCAACCTCAATGCCCGGGAACTGGACCTGTATGCCGAATGGGCGGTCAACCCGCACCTGATCGTCACCCCGCTGGTCGGCCTGTACAAGCCCGAGAAGGACGCGACCACGGGCGGTAATCAGGTGGGGGGCAATGGCACCAATGTGTACAGCCAGGTGACCGTGGCCGTACCGTTCTGAGCATGGCTGGGTACGGCGTTGGGATACCTATGCCGTTCTGGTGGTAGGCGGGTTGCGCATGTTGTCGGCGATCCGTCGCGTGGTGTCCATGACCATCTCGATCACGGTTTCCTGGCGCAGCAGCTTGAAGCTTTGCGTGCTGCCGACGGCCGACAGGCTGCCGACCACTTCGTCCAGGTCGGTCTGGATGATGGGCGCGGCGATACCGGTCAGGCCCATGTTGAGCTCATCGTGGGTCAGGCAGTAGCCGTCCTTGCGGATCTTTTTCGCGGCCTTGTTGAACCCCGCCCAGTCGTAGGGGCTGGCGGGGTCGTTGGCCAGGTGCTCGTCGAACAGGCGTTGCAGGCGACGGCCTTTCTGGTAGGCGATCAACACCTTCGACTGCGCGCCGCGAAAGAACGGCAACGGTTGCCCACGCCCGAACGCAAAGTGATAGGTGTCGGTGGGCTCGGCGATGTAGGTGTTGATGATGCGCCCGTCATAAAACACGCTGGCAAACACCGCCAGGCCCGTTTGCGCGGACAACTCGTGCATCAGCTCGCGCCCGGCGAGCAGGATCGGGTCGTACTGGCGCATCTTCCAGTCCAGCTCGATCACCCGTGGGCCCAGGCCATAGCTGCCGGCATCCACGCGGGTCAGCAGGCCGGCATCGCACAAGTCCTTGACGTAGCGGTACACGGTGGCCCGTGACAGGCCCATGCGCTCGGCGATGGTGTCGGGGTCGATCTTCAATGTCTGTGGGCCGAACAGGTCCAGGACGCTCAGCAATTTGCTCAGGCTGCTCATTTCGTTCCTAAAAAGGGGAGGGGCACGTGCTGCGTTCCGCTGGCGCAACACTACCGCAGTGAAAGAAAAACGCAATCTTTTGTGCTTTTGAGGTCGTCAAAAAGCCACATAAATCTCACTAAATGAGACAAATCAAAATAAAATGCTTGTTGATTGAATTTTTGTGTGTGATAAATCTCATCACTGCAAACGCTCAAGCAAGAGGGCTGAAAATGAATGGTGCGCAACTGATAGTGAATGCGGCTGCGGCAAGCGGTATCGAGTACTGCTTCGCCAATCCCGGAACCACCGAAATTCCATTGGTGGCGGCGATGGCCAGCGCACCTGCACTCAAGCCGGTGTTGTCGTTGTTTGAAGGGGTCTGCACCGGCGCGGCGGACGGCTATGGCCGGATTGCCGGCAAACCGGCCATGACCCTGACCCATCTGGGGCCCGGGTTCGCCAACGGCATCGCCAACCTGCACAACGCACGTCGCGCCAACACTCCCATCGTCAACGTGATCGGCGATCACGCCTCGTGGCACGTCAACTACGACCCGCCGCTGGCCAGTGACATCCAGGCCCTGGCAGGCGCGGTCTCCGGCTGGGTGCGCACCTCGCGCACGGCGTCGGGGGTGGGCGAGGATCTGCAGGAAGCCATGCGCGCGGCCTGGCAGGCCAAGGGGCAGATCGCCAGTTTGATCCTGCCCATGGACCTGCAAGCCCATGCCGTGACCCACAGCGGTGTATTCGCCCCGATCCGCCCGCCGGTCCGGCGCTTTGCCGGCGACCGCATCGAGAGCGTGGCCAAGGCCCTGCGTGACGGCCTGCGCCTGGTGTTTATCGTCGGCGACGAAGGCTTGTCGGTTGCCGGCCTGGAAGCGGCGGGGCGCCTGGCGCAACTGCCGGGCGTGCGTCTGTTCGCCGAGACCTTTCCACGCCTGAGCTACCGTGGCGGTGGCCTGCCGGACCTGGACCGCCTGCCGTACTTCCCGGAAGTGGCGATTGAAATCCTCGAACAATACGACCGGGTGGTGTGCGCCGGCGTGCCGGAGCCCATCAGCTACTTCGGCTACGAAGGCATCCCGTCGCGCCTGGCCGAACGTGAGCGCCTGCTGGCGTTGGCCGATGTCGGTGACGATGTGGCCGGCGCGCTGACGGCATTGGCCGACGCCCTGGATGCACCCGCGTATGTGCCAACGCCCCAGGGCATCGAACTGCCGCCCGGTCACGCCGAGCTGACCCCACAGTCGGTGGGCCAGTTGCTGGCTGCCGCCCTGCCGGACGACAGCATTGTCTCCGTGGAAGGCGGCACCTGCGGCTATCCGTTCTTCACCGCTTCGGCCCGCGCCGCTCGGCACCGGGTACTGACCAACACCGGTGGCGCGATCGGCCAGGGTATCCCGGTGGGCTTCGGCGCCGCCCTGGCCGAGCGCGGCAACCGCGTGTACTGCCTGCAATCGGACGGCAGTGCCCAGTACACCATTCAAACCCTGTGGAGCATTGCCCGCGAGCAACTGCCAGTGGTGATCCTGATTGCCGCCAACCACCGCTACGCGATTCTGCAGAACGAGTTGCGTCGTTTCGGCATGACCGAACTGGGACCCGAAGCCCTGAAGCTGACGGTGCTCGACAGCCCGCGCATTGACTGGAAAGCCCTGGCCAAAGGCTACGGCGTGCCAGCCAGCACGGTGCACACCAATGCCGAACTGCAACGGGCGCTGGCCAATGCAAATGCCGACGGCGGGCCTTGCCTGATCGAAATGGCGCTGTGAAGGAGTCGACCATGAAGCTGTTTGAAGTACTACCCGCCGTCCAGGCTTTTCTGTCCCAGCCGGGTCGCCTGTTTATCGGTGGCAGTTGGCAGGATGCTGCCGATGGCCGCCGTTTTGCGGTAGAAAACCCGGCCACCGAAGACACCCTGACCGAAGTGGCCCAGGGCGGTGCACGGGACGTGGACGCCGCCGTTGCCGCCGCGCGTTCGGCGTTCAACGGCGCCTGGTCGTTGCAGTCACCGGCCCAGCGCGGCTTGCTGCTGTTCCGCCTGGCGGACCTGTTGGACCAGCACCGCGAAGAACTGGCGCAGCTGATCACCCTGGAAAACGGCAAGCCGATTGCTGCAGCGCGCGGTGAAGCGGCCAGCGCCGCCACCATCCTGCGCTACTTCGCCGGCTGGCCGACCAAGATCGAAGGCAGCACCTTGCCCGTTTCACCGGCCAGCGGCGCGCCGATGCTCAACTACACCCTGCGTGAACCGGTGGGGGTCTGCGCGCTGATCGTGCCGTGGAACTTCCCGCTGAACATGTGCGTGTGGAAGCTCGGCCCGGCGCTGGCCACCGGTTGCGTCGCGGTGCTCAAGCCTGCCGAACAAACGCCGCTGGTTGCGATCCGCCTGGTGCAGTTGATCGAGGCGGCGGGGTTCCCGGCCGGCGTGGTCAACCTGGTCACCGGCCTTGGCGCCGAAACCGGTGCGCCGCTGGCGGAGCATCCCGATGTGGACAAGATCGCCTTTACCGGCTCGACCCAGGTCGGCCGGCTGATCGCGCAAGCGGCCACGCGCAACATGAAAAAGGTCTCGCTGGAACTGGGCGGCAAGTCGCCGAACATCATCCTGCCCGACGCCGATATCGTGCGCGCCGCCAAAGGCGCCGCCGATGGCATTTTCTATAACCAGGGCCAGGTGTGCACCGCCGCTTCGCGGTTGTACGTGCACGCCAGCGTGCTGGACCAGGTCCTCGAAGAACTCGAACGGCACGCCGCCGCCCATGTCCTCGGCAATGGCCTGGACCCGGCCAGCAGCATGGGCCCGCTGGTTTCCGGGCGCCAGCTGGCGACGGTCAAGGGCTACCTGCAACGCGGCCAGGAAGAGGGCGCCGAACTGATCTGCGGTGGCGGGCGTCCGGCTCATCTGGAGCGTGGCCACTTCATTGCGCCCAGTGTGTTCCTGGATCGCGCCGAGGCGGCCTGCGTCGCCCGCGAAGAAATCTTCGGCCCGGTGCTGACGGTAATGAGCTGGACCGAAATCGATGACCTGGTGCTGCGCGCCAACGATTCGCCCTATGGCCTTGCGGCCGGCCTGTGGACCCGCGACCTGCGCTCGGCGCACCGCGTGGCGGCGCAACTCAAGGCGGGCTCGGTGTGGGTCAACTGCTGGAACGTGGTCGATGCGGCCTCGCCATTCGGCGGCTACAAGCAATCCGGCTGGGGCCGGGAAATGGGTAAGAACGTGATCGATGCCTACACCGAGACCAAAAGCGTGTTTGTCGATCTGGCCTGAACTGAATAATCACACGAGGTAATTGTTATGGATCTGGAATTGAAAGGCCGCGTGGCCATCGTTACCGGTGGCGGCATGGGCATCGGCAAGGAAGTCGCACGTTTTCTCTCCGAAGAAGGCTGCAAGGTGGTGATCTGCGCGCGCCGCATGGCGTTCCTGCAACTGGCCGCCGAAGAGATCAGCGCCCAGACCGGCAACGAAGTACTGCCGCTGTTCTGCGACACCAATGAGATGTCCGCCGTGTCGGAAATGGTCGAAGCCGCCTACAAGCACTTCGGCCGCATCGACATCCTGGTCAACGGTGCCGCTGCGCCGTCTGGCGTAGTGCGCAATGACATCGAACACGCCGGTGACGATGAACTGCTGTCGGACCTCAACACCAAAGTGATCGGCTACTTCCGTTGCGCCAAGGCCGTGACCCCGCACATGAAGGCCGCTGGCTTCGGTCGCATCATCAACATCGGTGGCCTCACCGGACGCAGCAGCAAGGTGCTGTCGGGCATGCGCAACCTGGCCATCGCCCACATGACCAAGACTCTGTCCGACCAGCTTGGCCCCTCGGGCATCACGGTCAACCTGATTCACCCAGGCGTTGTGGATACCCCGCATATCCAGGAGCTGTATGACCGCGAAGCGGTCAAGCAAGGCAAGACCGCGGAGCAGGTCGAGCAGGCTTATATCGACTCGACGCCGATTCGCCGCACCCTCGCACCGATTGAAATGGGCTGGCTGATTGGTTTCCTGGCGTCGCCCAAGGCTGGCGCGGTGACCGGCGAGTCCATCGGCATCGACGGCGGTTTGACCCGTGGTATCTATATCTGAGGAGCATCTGTGATGAGTAACGGAACCCTTTTGGTGGCCACCGTCGGGCAAGCGGTGATCCGCAGTGCCGACGATGGCCGTACCTGGCATCGCCTGGGCCTGGGGCAGGACCTGGAATTCGATGCGATCACTCGCTCACTGAGCCTGCACCCCGACGCGCCCGAGGTGATTTATGCCGGCACCGACGTGGGCTTGTGCGTCAGCCGTGACACCGGCGGCCATTGGCAGCGCGTCGATTCGCCGTTCAACGGGCAGACGGTGTGGAAAGTCGCGGTGGACCCACGGAACGCACAACGGATTTTCGTCGGCACCGGTGCACCTTCCCGCGCTGTGTTGTGGCGCACCCTGGACGGTGGGCTGAGCTGGGATCGGGCACCGGTGGAAATTCCGGAGTTTTGCGACGGCGTCAGTCGCCCACGCCTGCTGGCGTTTGCCTACGACCCGACCGACCCCGACCAGCTGTGGTTCGGCCTTGAAGAGGGTGGGTTGTTCCACTCCCGCGACGGCGGCGACAGTTGGACCCGCGTCGATGACCGCCTGTTGTGGGAGTTCAACTCGGACGTGCACAACATCCTGGTACTGCCCAACCATGGCCAGAAAGTCATCGTGGTGGTCTGCGTCAACGCGGTCTACCGCAGCCTGGACGAAGGGCTGACCTGGACTGGCATCATCGGCCGCGAAGCCTTCGGCCTGTATTACATCCGCGCCATGAACGCGCCGTTGGGCTCGCAAAGCGACCTGTACCTGAGCATTTCCGATGGCACGCCGGGCACCACCAGCAAGATCCTGGTGTCCCGCGATGCGGCGCTCAGCTGGGAAGTGCTGCCGCTTTCCCAGCAGCCCAATTCCTGCGTGTGGGCGATTGCCTTCAACCCGGCCAACCCCCGGCAGATCGTGGCGGGCACCAAGTACGGGCACCTGTTCACCTCCGACAACGGCGGCGACGGCTGGCAGAAACAGTGGCGCGACTTCAGCGAGATCGCCGATGTGCTGTGGACGCCGGCCGTGGCGCAGATCAAGGCCGGGCATCAATCCATCGTCAAGAAGCACTGAGGTATATCGCCATGAAAGTCGAGATCCTGCGTACTCACTTATCGCTCTGGGTCAGTGACCCGGACGTGTCGGCGCGCTGGTACGCCGACATCCTGGGCATGCACGAAAGTGCCCGGGGCGAGAGCTGGGTCATGATGGCGTTTGGCGGCAAGCACCACGACATCGCCTTGATCCGCGCCGACCCTGGCGCCCATCAGGGTGGGCTGGGGTTGCAACACTACGGCCTGGAAATCGACGGAGACATGACCACCCTGCGCCAGCTCTACGGCATGTTGCTGGGCAAGGGTGTCGAGGTGGTCAAGATCACCGACCACGAAATCGGCCATGGCGTGTACTTCAACGACCCCGACGGCAACCGCATGGAATTCTTCCTCGAGACCGAGCATGACGATGCGCGCGGCAAGGCCCGGTTCAAGGCCGCTGGCGCACCGAGCCGACATTTCAACCTGGACCCACTGGACCCACTTTGAGGCAACCCCGATGAAAACCGCGAATTTTGCTAGCTATCACATCCGCAAATGGTACAGCTTTGTCGAAGAAACCCTGGCCAACGAAACCGGCCAACTGGCCGATGGCGAGCCACTGTTCAAATATGCGATTGCCGCCGTGATCGCCAACCCTTATGCCGGTCGCTACAGCGAGTCGCTCGCCGAACTGGTCGACCCTTCGCCGCTGCTGGGCGAAGAGTTTGGCCGGCGCATCCAGGCACTGGCCGGCGCCCGTGAGATTGTCAGCTATGGCAAGGCGATCCTGGTGGGCAGCGAGGGCGAGTACGAGCACGGTAATGCATTCCTGACCAACCCGGCAGCCGACCCGATCCGCGTCGCGCTGGGCGGCGGCAAATCCTGGGTACCGTCCACCGGCAAGCGTGGCGGGCCGGGGTCGACCATCGACGTACCGCTGGCGCACAAGGATGCCCTGTACGTCCGTTCCCACTACGACAGCATATCGCTGATGTTTGGCGACGGGCCGGCGCCCGACGAGGTCGTGATCATCTGGGCCTTCGCTACGCGTGGACGCTTGCATGCGCGCCTGGGCGGCCTGCAGGCTAAGGACGTCAAAGGCCTGGATGGGCTGCACTGACAGCAGGCGTGCGCCTTGAGCTGTACCGGATTACAACCACAACAAGAAAGCGGTGATGAGCGATGAAGCAGGAGAAGACCCAAGTTGTCATTGTCGGCGGCGGTCCCAACGGGATCACGGCCGCACACTATATGGGGATGTACGGTGTCGACTGCGTCGTCCTTGAACTGGCTGATTGCATCCTGCCTTACCCGCGTGCGGTGGGCATGGACGATGAAGCGCTGCGGGTGTTGCAGGGCATCGGCGTTGCCGAACTGGCCGCGCGGGACATGATCTGCGACGTGCCGTTGCGCTATTACAACGCACGCGGTGTGTGTTTCGCCGAGGTCAAGCCGAGCACCGCCCACTACGGCTGGCCGATGCGCAACATCTTCATGCAGCAGTTGCTCGAAGGCACGCTGCGCGAAACCCTCGGCCGGCATGCCGGTGTCGAGTTGCGCCAAGGCCACGAAATGCTCGAATTGGAGCAGGACGGCGAGGGCGTGACCTTGCAGGTGCGCGATGCCCGGGGCGAGGTCTATGAATTGCGCGCCGATTATGTGATCGGTGCCGACGGCGGGCGCTCCACCGTACGCAAAAAGGTCGGTGTTGAACTGCTGGGGCTGACCCATCCGCGCAAATGGGTGGTGGTCGACACCGCCAATGACACCCTGGATGCCCCCTACACCGCACTGCATGCCGACCCGCAGCGCCCGTTCGTGTGCATCTACCTGCCTTACCAGCAGCGGCGTTGGGAGTTCATGCTGATGGAGGGCGAGGACGAGGCGAAGATGTGCGACGAAAGCACCATCCGCGACCTGATCCGTGGGCATATCGGCGATGCGGTCGACCAGTTGGACATCATCCGTATCCGCGCCTACACCCACCATTCACGGGTAGCGGCGCGCTTTGTCCAGGGCCGCGTGGCGCTGGTGGGCGACGCGGCGCACATCTCGCCGCCCTGGGCCGGGCAAGGGCTCAACTCCGGACTGCGCGACGTGGCCAACGTGGCCTGGAAACTCGCGGCGATCATCCAGGGGCGTGCCGCCCATGGGATTCTTGTGAGCTACGACCAGGAGCGTCGCGGGCACGCCACCGAGCTGGTGGCGCTGGCCGACAACATGGGCGCGGTATTGGGCTTGACCAACCCCTTGATGGCCGGCGTACGCGACTGGTTGTTCCAGGCGGTGAACAGCGTCGACAACCTGCGCTCGCACCTGTTGGAGTTCAAGTTCAAACCCAAGGCGACCATCACCAAAGGCCTGGTCCATCATGAGCGGGCCGAGTTGCGCGAGGATGACCTGGTCGGGCAATTGTTCGTGCAACCCTATATCGAAGATGCCCAGGGCCAGCGCCGCCGCCTGGACGATGTATTGGGCAACGGCTACGCGGTGCTGGGGTATCGCGTGAACCCGCGCGGGCACCTCAGCGAGGAAATGGCCGGCTATTGGGCACGCTGGGATGCGCGTTTCATCCAGGTCAATCGTTCGCGCAGTGGTGTCGGCCGTGGGCAGCCCTTGACCGCCACGGACGCCATCAGCGTGGAAGACGTGGATAACCGCCTGGGCGAGTGGTTCTCCAAGGTGCGCGATTGCATCGTGGTGGTGCGGCCGGACCGTTTTGTCGCCGCGATCACCACGCCCGAGCGACTGGATGGGGTACTGCGCAAACTGGCGGAGCAACTGTCATGAGCCACAACAACGAACTGCTCAACCGCTTGCACCAGGCCACCCTGACCCGGCAGGCCCTGCCGCCGTTGCCCGCCGAGACGCTGGACCCATATTCCGGGTACGCGCTGCAACGCCTGGGGCTGGACGCCCGCCTGGCGGCCGGCGAGCGCCTGAGCGGGTGGAAGATCGCCTTCGCCGGCAGCGCCGCGCAACAGCGTTTTGGCCTCGATCAGCCGGTGTACGGCGCGTTGACCGAGAACATGAGCGTCAAGCCGGGCACGGCGGTGGCCCTGTCACGGTTGATCCAGCCCAAGCTGGAGATTGAAGTGGCGGTGGTCATCGGGCGCACCCTGGCGCCCGGTGACTACAGCGACGAGGACATCCTGGCGGCCATCCGTGACGTCGCGCCCGCCTTCGAAATCGCCGACTGCCGCTGGCAAGCCTGGACCTTTGGCGCCGGCGCGTTCCTGGCCGACAACGCCGCGGCGGGGCTTTATTGCATCGGGCCACGGACGCCGTTTGATCCAGCCCTGCACCTCAATGCAACCTACCGCCTGGAGTGCGCCGGTGCGCTGTACGGCGACGGCAATACCCTGGAGCGCGAAGACACACCGCTGGCCAACCTGTGCTGGCTGATCCGGCGCCTGCTGGCCGACGGTCAACCGGTGGAGGCGGGACAGGTCGTGCTGTCCGGGGCGTTGCTGGCGCCCCTGAGCATCCAGCCGACCACCTATCGCCTGCAGATGTTTGGCACGGAACTGGCTTTGGTTTTCACCGCTGACACCGTGCCGGTGTAAACCCACGTGCGGTCAAGGATGACAGCGTCCCTTTCAGGTCGATGAAGACACCAGGCCACCGAGGAACGACAACCATGCTCGCTGAAGCGCGAACCTTCAATGACCCTCAACAACACGCCGGGTCTATCCACGGCTGGCGCCAAGTGTATGACCAGCTTGGCCGTGGTTGCCTGACGAGTGAGCTGCGGCAATTGTCCGCCGATCGCTTCCAGGTGTTCCAGGAGGTGTTGGACAAACGCGTGGTCCAGCGCGGTTACGCCCCGAAAGGGCGGCTGTGCGCAGCCATGTCGCTGGGCCCCGCGCCGGTGGTGCAAGGCCAACAGGTGGGCACCCACAGCGTGGTGCTGTTGCGCGATGGCGAGGAGTTTGTGTTGCATGCGCCCGAGGGCACGCACTTTTTTGCGTTCAATATCGACGCGGTGCGCTTCGCCAAACTGGCGGCCTTCGAATTGTCCAACGAGCAGCTCAAGCGGCTGAAGACCACTTCTCAGTTGAGCGTGGACGATGCGTTACTCTTGCGCATTCGCCAGCGTATCCATCCCCTGTTCTGTCACCTGGTGGAACAGTCCGAGGCGGTCAGCCCAGCGGCTGAAAAAATGCTTGAAGACGAATTGCTCAACGCCTTCCTCGATCTGTTCAGCAACGCCACCGATGAGGTGCGTTGCCGGCGTGGCAATGTCACTGTCAGTGCTTACCTGGTCAAGCGTTGCCAGGAGTTGATCGACGCCAGTGGCGACACGCCCCTGAGCATTCTTGATCTGTGCGAACACCTGCGGGTCAGCCGGCGCACCCTGCAGAACAGTTTCCAGGCCGTGACCGGTATGCGCCCGGTCGAATACTTGCGCAACCTGCGCCTGAATGCCGTGCGCCGCCGCTTGAACAGCACCTCTGCCTGCTCCCAGAACGTTGGCGAAATTGCCGTGGCGATGGGCTTTTTTCATCTGAGCCATTTTGCCGGGCATTACCGGGAACTGTTTGGCGAGTCACCCTCCGAAACCCTCAGGGCGACCCGCTAGGGCGCCCATTCTCAGGCGTAGCTGATCCGCTCGGCGTAGGCGTTCTGCAGCATTTTGCGCTGGTAGTCGCAGGGCGTGGTGCTGACCAGTTGCTTGAAGTCGCGCTGGAAGTGCGACTGGTCGGCAAAACCCAGGTCGAGCGCCAACGCCGAGAACGACACGTCCCGGCAGGTATTGAGGGTGTCCAGGGCGGCCTGGCAGCGGATGATCCGGCAAAAGGCCTTGGGCGACATGCCGGTGTCCTGGCTGAACTGGCGGTGCAGCGTGCGGCTGGTGTAACCGCTGAGGTCTTCAAGCTGGTGGATGCGAATAGACCCGCGATGCCGCATGGCTTGTTGAATGACCAGGGCGGTCAGCGGTGATGCCTTGCCCATCAGGCGGGGTGCAAGATAGTCATTGAACAGGCGCATTTGCTCGCTCAACTGCGGCGCCTGCACGATGTTGTCGAAGATGCGCCGGGCAAACGTCGAAACCTCCAGCAAGTCGAGCTCCCGCTCGGTCAATTCCTCCGCCAGCACATTGATGAAACCGGGAATGACGCCGGGTGAAAAACGCACGCCGAAGTAATGGTGGTTCGGGTTCAATTCGACCGCCTTGGCGGCGAGCGGCGTCCCGCAGATCTTGGCGCTCGGACGCACGGCATCACAGTCGAAGACGATGTCCACGCACCCATCCGGAACGGCCAGTACCTGAGTCGATTGAGCCGCATCGAACGCATAGAAATGCGAGATCGCCGGGTGGTCGGAGGGCATGACCGAATACCGTGACGAATTGAGAACGAACCAGGGTTGTTCGTTTGCCGTGTGGTGCCGTGGAGTCGAGATCATAGGTGCACTGTCGAGAGGCTCAGAGGCGCGATTTTTCACGCAGGATTCGCGCCAACTCTGGCGGTAACACAAGGCCTGGCGTGTCCGAAAACTACAATACGACCCGGCCCCGTGCCCTCGATACTCGACCTCGACAGCGTGGCGCTGCGCCTACCGCAGCGGTATCACCTTCGACCCGAGAATAACTATGTCTACGACTACAAAAATCGACTTTATCTACCTCTCCGAGCCGGACATGATCCGCGCGGGCGTGACCGACATGCTGGCGTGCGTGAATACCATGGAAGAGATGTTCAGCCTGCTGTACGCCGGCGACTACCGCATGGCCGGGCCGAACAATGATTCCCATGGTGCGATGGTGATTTTCCCCAAGGATTCGCCGTTCCCGAACATGCCCAAGCCCACGGCCGACCGGCGCATGATGGCCATGCCGGCCTACCTGGGCGGCAGCTTCTGCACCGCTGGCGTGAAGTGGTACGGCTCCAATATCGCCAACCGCGAAAAGGGGCTGCCGCGCTCGATCCTGATGTTCACCCTGAATGATCCCGACACCGGTGCGCCGTTGGCACACATGTCGGCCAACCTGCTGTCGGCGTATCGCACCGGGGCCATTCCCGGTGTGGGCGCTCGCCACCTGGCGCGCAAGGACTCGAAAGTCGTGGGCCTGCTGGGGCCGGGCGTGATGGGCAAGACCACCTTGGCGGCGTTCATCGCGGTCTGCCCGCACATCGAGACGCTGAAAATCAAAGGCCGTGGCCAGAAGAGCCTGACCGATTTTATTGCGTGGGTTGAAGCGACCTATCCGCAAATCACCACGATAAAGGTGGTGGACACCCTGGAAGAGGTGGTCCGCGATTCGGACCTTGTTACTTATTGTAGCTCCGGCGAAACGGGCGACCCCTCGAACTACCCAATTGTGCGGCGTGAATGGGTCAAGCCGGGCGCATTTCTGGCGATGCCGGCGGCCTGCTCGCTCGATGAAGGCATGGAGCAGGC
Source organism: Pseudomonas extremorientalis (assembly GCF_024584605.1). Classification (NCBI taxonomy): domain Bacteria; kingdom Pseudomonadati; phylum Pseudomonadota; class Gammaproteobacteria; order Pseudomonadales; family Pseudomonadaceae; genus Pseudomonas; species Pseudomonas extremorientalis. The sequence continues at coordinate 2,372,788 of NZ_CP089519.1, forward strand.
GGACGTGCGCAAGGTGCTGGATAACACCGGTCTTTACCAGGCCTGGTTTGAAGAGTTGCCCAAGCCTGCGCATCACTGCGTGCCGGTGATTGGCGTGCGCTTCATGGACATGATTGCCGAAGGCACCTTGCGCCTGGAAGACGTCGAGGACATCGGCAAGATCATCGCCGGCGCCGCCCCTGGCCGCAGGACCGATGAGGAAATCATCATCATGTCGGTCGGCGGCATGCCCGTGGAAGACGTGGCCTGGGGCACGGTGGTGTACCGCAATGCGATCAGGCGAGGCATCGGCGTCAGCCTGAACCTGTGGGAAACCCCGGTACTGCGTTAAGTCACTCAACCCCTATTCTGACGAGGCATTCGACATGACAAACATCATCAAGCTCAAGACCGGCTCGCCGTTCGAAGACCAGGCCAGCTATTCGCGCCTGGTGGTCGTCGACAACTGGATCTACGTGTCCAACACCGCAGGTCGCAACCCACAGACCAAACTGATCCCGGAAGACGTCCTGGAGCAGGCCCGCCAGGTCTTCGCCAACATCGAAACCGCCCTGGCGGCGGTGGATGCAAGCCTGGCCGATGTGGTGTGTTCGCGGGTGTTCATCCAGGACCCCAAGGACGTGCCGGCGGTGATGGGCCTGATCGGCGAGAAGTTTCGCGGCGTCGACCCGGCCAGCACCGTCACGTGCCCGCCACTGGGGTCGACGGTCTACAAGGTGGAGCTGGAAGTGACGGCCTATCGCAACGCATCCAAGGCGCAGGTCGAAGTCATTCGTCTGTCGCAGTGACCGCCAGCGGTTGCTCTTATTTGCCCATCAGCGAGTCTTGATCATGGCACCGACTATTGCGCCCGTGAACACATCCGCCGCGTTTCCTGCCGCCACCAGCGTTGTCATCATTGGTGGCGGGATTATTGGCTTGACGGCGGCATTGACCCTGGCCGAACGCAACATCGCGGTGGTGGTGCTGGAAAAAGGCCGCATCGCCGCCGAGCAGTCGTCGCGCAACCTGGGCTGGGTACGCAAGACCAGCCGCCACGCCGCCGATATTCCCCTGGCCCTCGCGGCCGACCGGTTATGGGCCAAGATGCCCGAGCGGGTTGGCGCGGATGTCGGCTATCGCCAGGAAGGCATTATGTTTGTCGGCCGCACCCCGGCGCAGATGGCGATGCATGAAGGCTGGCTCAGGTCCGTGGAGCATCTGTCCCTGGATTCACGGCTGCTCAGCAAGCGTGAGATCGATGGGTTGGTGCCCGGCGGCGTGGGCGATTGGGCGGGTGGCATCTTTACGCCGTCTGACGCCCGCGCCGAACCGACCCTGGCCAGCAGCGCCATCGCCAAGGCGGCCATGGCGCTGGGCGTGGTGATTGTCGAGCAGTGTGCGGTGCGTACGTTGCAAATGTCTGCCGGGGCCGTGAGTGGCGTGGTCACCGAGCGAGGTGAAATCCGCTGCGACCACGTATTGCTGGCGGGTGGCATGTGGTCGCGGCGCTTCCTGGGTAACCTGGGGGTGTCGTTGCCGACCCTGCCGTTGACCTGCTCGGTACTGCGCACCCACCCCATGGAAGGGCCGACGCAGATTGCCGTCGGCGCGCCGGACTTTTCGTTCCGCAAGCACAAGGACGGCGGTTTCATCGTCACCCAGCGCGGCAAGCTGGACGCCTTCCTGACCCTTGATCACCTGTTACTCGCCAAGCAGTACATGCCGCAGTTCCGGGCGCAGCGCCATGTGCTCGATGTATCGCTGGGCAAGCCGTTCCTGCACGACCTGAAGCTTGCACGGCGTTGGCACTCCAGCAGTGTGAGCCCGTTCGAGCGCGTCCGGGTGCAGGACCCTCCGGCCAACCCACGGCTGAACGGCGATGCGATGAACAACCTCATCGCCGCCTGGCCGGTGTTCGAGCAGGCGCGCATCGCCCAGGCCTGGGCCGGTACGATTGATGTCACGCCGGATTCGAACCCGGTGATCGGGCCGGTTGCGCAGATCCCCGGGCTGACCGTGGCCACGGGTTTCTCCGGGCATGGCTTTGGTACGTCCCCTGCAGCGGGTCATCTCGCGGCAGACCTGGTCAGCGGGCATACACCGATCATCGACCCAAGCCCTTATCGCTTCGATCGTTTCTAGAGGAACACACCGATGCTTGCTGACAGTTGTTTCTTCACCAACCGTTGCGGCCTGCGCCTGCATTTTTTGCGCTGGGGCAAGCCGGGTGGCGTGCCGCTGGTGCTGCTGCATGGTTTGCGCGCTTATGCGCAAACCTGGGATTCGCTGGTGCAGTCCCTGGGCGCAGGCTATTGCATCTATGCCCTGGACCAACGCGGGCGGGGCCTGAGTGATTGGGCCGCGCCCGACACCTACCACACGCAGTCGTATGTCGAAGACCTCGCTGACTTCGTCGCCCATGTGGGCTTGCAGCGGTTTGTCTTGCTGGGGCATTCATTGGGCGGCGCCAACGCCCTTGAATATGCGCGGCAGCACCCTGGTCGGCTGATGGGGCTGATGATTGAAGACATCGGCCCCGGTTCTTCAAGCCAGGGCGATGGCGCTGCGCGTATCCGTCGCGAGATGAGCCAGACACCGTTGCAGTTCGAGAACTGGGAGCTGGCCCGTGCCTTCTGGCAGGCGTCACGCCCCGGTCTGTCGGAGCAGGGCCTGAACTCCAGGCTGGCGCATTCGATGAAGGAAAACGACGCAGGGATCACCTGGCGCCATGATCAGCAGGGGATTGCCCAGGCGCGCCTGAGCATCGAGCCGACGGATTTGTGGCCGGCGGTGCGTGCATTGGATTGCCCGACCCTGTTTATTCGCGGCGGTCGCTCGGACTTCCTGCCGGCAGCAACGTTGGAAGCAATGACCGCGAGCAACCCGCATATTCGGACCGTGGAGGTGGCCGACGCGAGTCACTATGTGCATGACGACCAGGGCGAGGTGTTCAACGCATTGGTTTGGGCATTCCTCAGGGAACTTGCGCCTGAGTGTTCCTAGGGAACTCGTTGACCGCGTTGATCTTCAAGGCTGCTTGCTGCCGAATCCCCGGGGCCTGGCCTGCTACCTCAGGCTGCCGGCCTCACCCGGAAGGCCAGGAACACCGGGCCGCCTGGAAACGTGCTGAGTTCCAGCTCATCCAGGGGGCTCAGCGTGCGTGTACGGCTTCCCGCATTACTGTAGAGCGTGTGGTTGCCCGATGCGACGATGTTGATCTTGCCTGCCGCCGCCTGGATCAACGTGGCCCTGAACCCTTCCGTCACATCATCACCCAGCGTCAGGGTCACGTCCGTGTTGCTCAGGACCAGAATCGACTTGCCTGAATCCGCCATGCTCAGGGCCCTGCTGCCGGTGATCGAGATATTGGTGTGTACATGGCCCCCGGCGTGATAACTGACCATCCTGGGGTCGGCGAAGACACGGGCGAAGGCCCCGACGTAGTTGACGCTGGCACGCATGTCATCGAACTGTTCCACGACGTAGGTGCCGATGCTGCCGGTATTCGCTGTGTCGGCGTCCATTGCCCATTTGCGTCCTACCATCAGCCCTATCTGGGTATTGGCGCCTACGCCGGCACGCACTTCTTCGAGAAACAGCGTGCCGATCTGGCCACCCCCATTCCCCTGGACGTAGGTCAGCCGTGCAATGGAGTGGCTGTCACCGGTGGGGCTGCCCCGGGAGGTATCGACCCGATAGTCGACACAATCCGCCGAGACGATGGTGTTCGTCGTGTTGGCGTCAGGCGCCCAGGTGAAATCCAGTGCTCGACCGGTCTTAGCCTGCTCGAATGAGGTGGTCGGCTGTGCGGTGGTGGTAGAACCTGCCTGCTTCAAATCGTCATTCATGATGCTCATCCTCAACTACGTTGCTGTATGCATGTACAGTAGTCTGGATTTTTTCTTTGTGCGGTTTTACCGACGAACTGCACGCAGGGAAGGGGGCGTGTAAAGTGACCGGCATTTCCCAGGCAAAGGTGACCCCCGGATGGCTCCATCGGCAAAACCGCGAGGCAAGAACCAGGACACGGGCTGGCGAGGCTCGGTCGATGTGTGGCTGGACGCCGCCTACGCGGCGTTGAAAGAGTCCGGCATCGACGCCGTGCGCGTGCTGCCGCTGGCCAAGCAGCTGGGCTTGTCGCGTACCAGTTTCTATTGGTTTTTCGAGGACCGCGAGCAACTGCTCGCCGCCTTGCTGGCGCGCTGGCGCGACAAGAACACCGGCAACCTGGTGTTCCAGTGCGAGCGTTACGCCGAAAGCATTTCCGAGGCGATTCTCAACGTCTTTGAATGCTGGCTGAACCCGGAGCTGTTCGACTCGCAGTTCGAATTTGCCGTGCGCAGTTGGGCCATGCAGTCGGCAGAAGTCAGCGCGGAAATCGCCCTGGCCGATGACACCCGTATCAACGCCCTGACCGGCATGTTCCGGCGCTTTGGCTACGATGACGAGGCCGCCGATGTGCGCGCGCGGACCATCTACCTGACGCAGATCGGCTACATCTCGATGAACACCAGCGAGGACGTGGTGGTGCGCTTCCGGCGCATTCCCCAGTACGTCAGCGTGTTCACCGGCAAGGCCTTGAAGCGGCGCGAACTGGACCGCTTCTTTGGGGCGTTTGGCTACGCCGAGACCGCACCGGGGGTGTTTGAGCCGCTTTAGAGATCCTTGACCAACCGCAGCGCGTCGTAGATCGCCGCATGGGTGTTGCGTGCGGCCACTGCATCGCCGATGCGGAACAGTTGGAAGCGGCCCTCGGGGTTGGTCACCAGGTGCTGCGCGTTGCCGGCGATCAAGTCGTGCTGCTCGACCGCGCCGCCGTTGCTGGAATGCCCCCGCAGGTCGAAGTACAGGTCATCCAGGGGCAGGGTGCCGTGGTTGACCACCACCTGGTCCACCACCCGCTGCTTGTGCACCGCGCCGTAGTCACTGCCGAAAGTGACCAGCAGCCGACCGTCGCGTTTCTCCACCGTTTCGACCCGATAGGTCACGGTAAAGGTCACGTCCAGGTCCTGCAGGCTGCGCATGTAGGGCACCAGGTTCATGGCCATGACTTCCGGCGCGAACGAGCGGTCCGGCGTGACGATTTCCACGCTGGCACCACTCTGCGCAATCACCTCGGCCGCTTGCAGGGCGGCGTGGTCTCCGGCGTCGTCGAAGATCAGCACATGGCGCCCCGGCTTGACGTCGCCGGAAATGATGTCCCAGGTCGACACCACCAGCTCATTGCCCTGGGCCAGCACCTCGGTATGCGGCAGGCCGCCGGTCGCCACGATCACCACATCCGGCTCCAGCGCCAGCACGGCCTCGGCCTCGGCCCAGGTGTTGAAGTGGAACTTGACACCCAGGCGTTCGCACTGGCTCATGCGCCAGTCGATGATGCCGATCATTTCGCGGCGCCGCTCGCTCAGGGCGGTCAGGCGGATCTGCCCACCGGGCCGGTCCGCCGCTTCCAGCACCGTTACATCATGCCCGCGCTCACCGGCGACCCGCGCCGCTTCCAGCCCGGCAGGTCCCGTGCCGACAATCAGCACTTTGCGCGGCACCGCTGCCTTGGGAATGTCATGGGGCATGCTGGTTTCGCGACCGGTGGCGGGGTTGTGGATGCAGTACGCCGCACCGCCCTGGTAGATGCGGTCCAGGCAGTAATTGGCGCCGACGCAGGGCCGAATGTCTTCTTCACGCCGCTCGATGATCTTGCGCACGATATGCGGGTCGGTCATGTGGGCGCGGGTCATGCCGACCATGTCCACCTTGCCTGATGCGATGGCGTAGCGCGCCGTGGCGACATCGGGGATTTTTGCCGCATGGAAGGTGGGGAACCCGGTAGACGCACGGATCTCACCGGCAAACTCCAGGTGCGGCGAGTTGCGCATGCCCTGGATCGGGATCACATCGGTGAGGCCCGCATCCGTATCGATATGCCCGCGCACCACGTTGAGGAAGTCCACCAGGCCGCTGTCCTTGAGCAGGTGCGACACCTGCAAACCTTCGCTGGCATTGAACCCGCCCGGCAGCGCCTCGTCGCCGGTGTAGCGCACGCCCAGCAGGAAGTCTTCACCGACCCGCTGGCGAATGCCGCGCAGGACATCGAAGGTAAAGCGCATGCGGTTTTCCAGCGGGCCGCCGTACGGGCCATCCAGCTCGTTGGTGAGCGGCGACCAGAACTGGTCCATCAAATGCCCGTAGGCTTGCAGCTCCAGGCCATCCAGCCCGGCGGCCTGCATGCGCTCGGCCGCGTCGACGTAGTCTTTGATGATTCGCTCGATGTCCCAGTCTTCCAGCTTCTTCGGGAAGGAGCGGTGCGAGGCCTCGCGCCGGTGCGAAGGCGACACCACCGGCAGCCAGTCGGCCTTGTCCCAGCGTGTGCGACGGCCCAGGTGCGTCAACTGGATCATCACCGCCGCGCCATGTTCGTGGCACTCGTCGGTCAAATCCTTCAGCCAGCCGACCACTTCATCCTTGTACGCCAGCACATTGTTGAACACCGGCGGGCTGTCCCGCGACACCGCGGCGGAGCCTGCGGTCATGGTCAAGGCCACACCAGCCTTGGCGCGTTCGACGTGGTAGGCGCGGTACAGCGCCTGCGGCATGCCGTCCACCGGGTAGGCCGGTTCGTGGGCCGTGGTCATGATCCGATTGCGCAGGGTCAGGTGCTTGATCTTATAGGGCTGCAGCAGGGGATCGTTGGACATCAGAGTGTGCTCCGTCGTGGCCATCATCAGGCTTGGCGATTTGAAATTAGGATAAATGTACATGTGCGTCAATAAATCTCGACACGCATGTACATTTTAATTTCGACCTGCCGATGCTCTCCAAATGATGCAGGCGCGCGGGAGCACGGTGGACAACACGCGGTTTGAGGGAATGTTCAGGTTGTAGTGAGCGGGCTTGTGGTGCTGAGTGGACGTGCTGTGGTGAGCAGGCTCAGAAGCAGCGACCACGGGCTGTATTCAATAAATCGCGCACGGCATCGGTGCGCAACAGCAGGGTCATCTGCGCCTCGTCGATCACGATTTCCGCGATGATCAGCGCGCAGATCAGCGGCGCGGTCACGAACCAATGGCACCAGCATTGAGTCGCCAGCGACACGGCTACGCCGATGATCCACAGCGCCAATACCCATTTGGGCGCGCGCTGTTGCAACGGCACCCAGTAACGCTGCAGCCGTTTCAGCCGGGCAGTGTGCAGTTTCAACGACTCTTCAAGGGGTGATAAGGACGAATTCATTTCTCACGCTCGCTGAGCTATCCGGGCGTGACTGGGAAAGGGGTTGCCCAGCCACGACAAGTTGATGCATTCAACTTCGATCCAGTGCCCGTTTCCGGGCAGTGCTGCACAGCTTTTGAATGCAACGCACGTACCCTCGGCGTCCAATAAGACAAAGCATCGATAGCGCCGGGTTGTTCTGAACATCATGGAAAAGATGCGCATGGTGGGGCCTGGGTTACTCAAAGATTCCAACTGAGTTCAAACAGCGTTCCGCCGTTTTCCATTTTCCGGCACGTCACCGCACCGCCGTGGGCGAGGGCAATCGCGCGCACCACCGCCAGGCCCAGGCCGCTGCCGCCCTGGGCGCGGGAACGTGAGTTTTCGCCGCGCTGGAAGGCATCGAACAGGTGCGTGGCCAGGTTCTCATCGATGCCGGGGCCGTCGTCGCGTACCCTCAGGTAATGCATGCCATCGCGGGTGCTCAGGTGCACGTTGACGTTGCCGGGCGTGGCGTGCCGACGCACGTTGTCGAGCAGGGCCAGCAGGGCCTGGCGTATCCGGGCGGGGTCGCAGCGCAGGGTCCGGCGTTGCAGGTCCAGTTGCAGGGTAAAACCGGCGGCGACCAGGCTCGGTTCGAACAGCCGCACATCCTCTTCAATGCCGGCGGCCAGGTCGGCGTCCTGCACATTGAGTTCGAGGTAGCCGCTGTCGCCCAGGCCGACTACCCGCAGGTCCTCGATCATCCGCGCCAGCCCTTCGACCTGACCGAGCAGGCTGTAGAACTGCGCCGTGTCCGGTTCGAATACACCCTCGGCCAAGCCTTGCAGGCGGCCGCGCAGGATGGTCAGCGGCGTGCGCAGTTCATGGGCAATCGCCGCATTCCAGAATGCCTGCTCCTGTGCCATGCGCTTCAAGCGCTGGGCCATGCTGTTGAAATCATCCACCAGGATCGCCGCTTCGCCGATGGACTGGTCACCGGCGACGGCTTGCACATCGAGGTCGCCATCCGCCAGTTTGCGCAGGTTCTCGGCCACCGAGTTCAGCGGCATCAGGATCCGCCGCGACAGCCGCGTGGCCACGAAGGCACCCACCGCCAGGCTGACGCAGGTGGTCAAGGCCATCCACGCCCACTCGACATTGGCCGGCAGCCAGGCATCGGCCTGCTCGTCCGAGAGCGGCCAATAGGTCCATAACAGCGCATAAAACACGTAGGAGCCGATCACGGCCAGGGCGATCACGCAGAGCACCACCGCCGACATGGCGGCAATGATCTGGCGGCTCAAGCCATTGAGCTTCTTCACACGCCACTCCCGAACCGATAGCCCACGCCGCGAATGCTCGCCGGCACGCCTTGCAGCCCCAGGTCTTCGATCTTGCGGCGCAACTTGCTGATATGGCTGTCGACCGTGCGTTCCAGGCTGTCGCTTTCCGGTGAGCACAGCGCCAGCAATTCCGCGCGGCTGAACACGCGTTTCGGTGCCCGGGCCAATTGCGCGAGCAGTTTGAATTCGGTGACGGTCAGTAGCAGCGGCAGGACCTTGCCCTCGATATTCACCGTGACCTGATGGCTTTCGATGTCGATTTCAAAACCATCGACCCGCAACACATTGGCGCCGGCGGCATATGTGTAGGCGATGGAGCGTCGCAGCACGGCCTGGGTACGCGCCACCACCTCGGCCGGGTTGAATGGCTTGACGATGTAGTCGTCGGCACCGATGCGCAGGCCCATCAGCTTGTCCATGTCCTGGTCCTGGGCGGTCAGCATGATCACCGGCGTATTGCCGCGATGACGCACCTCGGCCAGGACCTTCCAGCCATCGACCTGGGGCATCAGTACATCCAGCAGCATCAGATCGGGCTTGAGGGCCTGGTGCAATTCCAGGGCGCGCCGGCCGTCGAGGGCGTGAGCGGTACGAAAGCCGCTGCGCTTGAGATAGGCAATCAGGATGTCGGCGATCTCGGGCTCGTCTTCGGCGATCAGGATCAGCGCCTGGGTGTCTCGGACGCTGTTCGGAAGGGGCGAGGATGCAACGGGAAAATCGTTCATAGTCTGCTCGGTGAATAAGCCTTGTCGTGTTTGCCGCTCCCTGGCCACGCTTGCAAGTGTTGATCATAGCTTCTGGGTGAGGGCGCCCAACATCTGGTTGGCGGTGGAAATCACTTTGGAGTTCATTTCATAGGCCCGTTGTGTGGTGATCATATTGACCATCTCTTCAACGGTGCTCACGTTGGAGGTCTCCAGAGACCGTTGCAGGGTGGTGCCAAACCCGTTGAGCCCCGGCGTGCCGACCTGGGGCGCGCCGCTGGAGGCGGTCTCCAGGAACAGGTTGTTGCCGATTGCCTGCAAGCCGGCGGGGTTGATGAAGTCGGCGGTTTGCAGGTTGCCGATCACTTGCGCAGCGGGGTTGCCGGCCACGGTGATCGACACCACGCCATCCTGGCCCACGGTAAAGGTCTTGGCGTTATCCGGCACCACGATGGCCGGTTCCAGTGCAAAGCCGCTGGCCGTCACCACCTGGCCATTGGCGTTCAGGTGAAAGGTGCCGTCGCGGGTATAGCCGGTGGTGCCGTCCGGCTGCAACACCTGGAAAAAACCGCGCCCGTTCACCGCCAGGTCCAGCGGTTGCCCGGTGGTTTGCAGGCTGCCGGCGCTGAAGTTTTTCTGGGTGCCGACGATCTGTACGCCGGTGCCCAGTTGCAACCCCGACGGCAACGCACTGTCCTGTGTCGACTGCGCGCCCGGCTGGCGCTTGATCTGGTAGAGCAAGTCCTGGAACTCGGCGCGATCACGTTTGAAACCGGTGGTCGAGACGTTCGCCAGGTTGTTGGAAATTGTCGTCAGCTGCGTGTCCTGGGCCGACAAGCCGGTTTTTGCGACGTACAGGGCTGGAATCATGCCGTTCTCCGTGTGAACCCGGTCGACCGGGCACTCTGATGAACGCCATTGTGCGCAACGAACGTGCGCATTCAGGGGAGGTTTTGTGGAGGAATGATGGAGAGCGGCATTTTTTGTTGGCCCTGATCACTTCAATCCGGGTTCGATCAGGCCGGCTACGCCACGTCCGATGACTTCCGGGTAGCTGTGTTCGGCATCCAGGTTGGTCAGCACCACCACCGTCAACCGGTCGTCGAGGTAGCGCGAGATGGACGAGGTAAAGCCTTGCCAGGAGCCGCCGTGCTCGATCACGGGGTGGCCGTTGACTGTGCGGATTTCCCAGCCGAACCCGTAGCCTTGCGCCCGCTGTTTGCCGGCGTAGGGGTAGGGCGTCCACATCCGTTGCAGCGAGGCTTGTGTCAGCAGGGTTTCATCGTAGAGGGCGCGGTCCCAGCGCTCCAGGTCGCGGACGCTGAAATAGAGCGTGCCGTCGGCCGTGGCATTGAAGGTCGGCGACACCCATTCCTGGTTCCTCAGCTCACCGTCGACCCTTTCGTAGCCCGACGCCCGGTTGGGCACAATCGCGAGGTCCGAGATGACCCGTGTCGAGCGCATGCCCAGCGGTGTGAAGATATGCTGCTGGAGAAACTCGCCATAAGGTATCCCGCTGACACGCTGGATCAGGATGCCGAGCAGCACGAAATTGGTGTTTTCGTAGGCCCAGTTCTGCCCGGCCTTGAAGTCCAGCGGCAGCTTGGCAATCGCCTTGGCCAGCTGCGCTTCGGTGAAGTCGCGGCGTATATCCAATGGGCCACCAGGCTTTTGCAGCGCTGGCGTGTCGTAGGCCGACAAGCCGGACGTGTGGGACAACAGATGGGCGACCGTGATCGGCGCCCAACTTGCCGGCGCCTCGGGGAAGTACTGGCGGATGCTGTCGTCCAGGCCGACCTTGCCTTGCTCCACCAGCATCATGACGGCCGTTGCGGTAAAGGATTTACCCACCGAGCCAGACTGTAACACGCTGTCGGCGCTCATGGGCACGTTGAGTTCCACATTCGCCAGGCCATAGCCCTCGGCGAGCACGGCCTGGCCGTTTCGGAAGATCCCGAGGGCCAGGCCCGGCAACTGCTGACGGGTTATTTCTGCGTTGACATAGCGGTCGATGGCCGAGCGTTGTTCGTCCGTGAGCGGGGTGGCTATCGCCAGGGGCGCGGACATCAGCAGGACACTCGCCGCAAGGGTTCGGAACATGGGCACCTCTGAAGCGTTTTTGCGGTTTCAGGAGGTGCCAGTGTGCGCGAGGGGGGTGGATGTTTGCGGGAGGTTCGATGGAGGCGGCGTGGAGCTGATGAGGCCAGCACTCACAGGGGTTGGATGAATTTCACATACACCCGCTCTGGGTCGTGATCGTCAAGGTTTTCGATGTGCCCGCTCGGCACGAACCCGGCCTTTGCAAACAGCGCCTGGGCGGCGGTGTTCGACGCATTGGTTGAAGTAAACAGCTTGGGCGTCTTGCACGCTGCTTGTGCCGCCGTCAGCAACCGCAGCGCAACACCTTGGTGCTGATAAACCGGCGACACAACCACCAGTGCCACGAAGCCATGATCGAAAAAATCATGGGTCAGCACCAGGTATCCCACACACCGGCCAGCGCTATCGACGGCGACGAGGCAGTGTTGGCGAACCACCGCTTCATGGATGAATACGCGGCGGTGGGTATGGGCCGTGGCGTAAGCATCCAGTTCGATCAGGGCGTGCACGTCGTCGGGCGTGGCCTGGCGGATGTTTATCGAGCGTGTAGGCAAGTGATTACCTCAGCGGAGTGGGTTTAGCCTTTGTTGCTGGCGACTGCAACGCGCTTGCCGGAGCTGAAGTCGTATTCGTCGTTCATGGTTCAAACCTGCTGTCATAGATACAACCCTACTAATCAGCCAGGGATGATTCTGCTGAGACTGAGAAGGTATTTCTGTATGTAACAAGTGATCCATCGGGTAGCCTGATTCTATCGTCAGATACGATGAATTTGGGAGGGTAAGTGCCCTTGCCGCAGAGATCATTCGCCCGTGATCGACCGGCAGAGCGGCAAGGCCTGACGTACCGGATAACCTATTTCCGAAACACTATGTCGATATCAGACCAACCTCCGCCGTTTTCAGGCTATTTTCGCGCCAGTCAGCCCGCGTAAGGTGACCCATCATTCAAAAATGACGATCGCCTGACCCTCCAGTCAGTCCTCACGCCGGTCACCGAGAACAACAAAAACAATGAATAGCCTCAATTCCAACGACTCGAACGGCCAGTTGGCGCAAGGCTTCAAGCCGCGCCATGTCACCATGCTTTCCATTGCGGGGATTATCGGCGCGGGGTTGTTTGTCGGGTCCGGGCATGCGATTGCGGCGGCGGGGCCGGCGGTGCTGCTGGCCTATCTGTTTTCCGGCCTGCTGGTGGTGCTGGTGATGCGCATGCTGGGGGAGATGGCGGTGGCCAACCCGGATACCGGCTCATTCTCGACCTACGCCGACCAGGCCATCGGCCGCTGGGCCGGCTTTACCATCGGCTGGCTGTACTGGTGGTTCTGGGTGCTGGTGATCCCCATCGAGGCCCTGGCCGCCGGGCATATCCTCAACCAGTGGTTCCCGCAGATCGACGCTTGGCTGTTTGCCTTGTTGTCGATCTTTTTGTTGGTGGTCACCAACCTGTTCAGCGTGTCCAAGTACGGCGAGTTCGAGTTCTGGTTCGCCATGGCCAAGGTGATCGCGATCATCGGTTTTATCGGCGTGGGCTTTGCGGTGCTGATGGGCTGGGTGCCGGAACGCGAGGCCAGTGGGCTTGGCCAGTTGATGCAGGACCATGGCGGGTTTGCGCCCAACGGGCTGTCGGCGGTGGTCGGCGCCTTTATCACCATCATGTTCAGTTTTATCGGCACGGAGGCCGTCACCATTGCGGCGGCCGAGTCCAGCAACCCGGCGCAGAACATCGCCCGGGCCACGCGCTCGGTGATGTGGCGCATCGGGGTGTTCTACCTGCTGTCGATCTTCGTGGTGATCTCCGTGGTGCCATGGGATGACCCGTTGCTGGCCTCGGTTGGCTCTTATCAGCGTGCACTGGAATTGATGAACATTCCCCACGCCAAGCTGCTGGTGGATGGGGTGGTACTGATCGCCGTGGCCAGTTGCATGAACTCTTCGATCTACATTGCCTCGCGCATGCTGTTTTCCCTCGGCAAGCGAGGAGATGCACCCGCGCTGATGAAAAAGACCTCGGCGGCGAGTGTGCCGAGGGCGGCGGTGATCGCCAGCACCATCCTGGGCGCGGGCGTGACCCTGCTCAGCTACTTCATGCCGGCCGGGCTGTTCCAGTTCCTGCTGGCCAGTTCGGGGGCCATCGCCTTGCTGGTGTACCTGGTGATCGCGGTTTCGCAGTTGCGCATGCGCAAGACCCTGCGCCAGCGCAAGGTCACGCTGAGCTTCCAGATGTGGCTGTTTCCGTGGCTGACCTGGCTGGTCATCGCGTTCATCTGCGCGGCCTTGACGGTGATGCTGGTCACGCCCGAACACCGTTTCGAAGTCTCTTCGACCCTCGTCCTGGCCCTGATGATTTCCTTGATCGGCTTGCTCACCGCCCGGCACCCGGAACCCACGCAAAAACCGGTGGCCGCAGTTTCGCAATCATGAGTGGCCGCCCGGTCGGCAGTATTGTTTTCCTGCTGCTGGACCAGTTCACCCTGATGTCGCTGGCGGCAGCGGTGGAGCCGTTGCGCATGGCCAACCAGTTGTCGGGCCAGGAGCTTTACAAGTGGCACACGGCAAGCCCGGACGGCAACCCGGTGTGGGCCAGCGACGGTGTGCCGATCACGCCCGACGGTTCGATCCTCAGCGTGCCGCCCGCCGACATTGTGATGGTGTGCGGCGGCATCGGCATCCAGGGCACCGTGACCGGCGAACTGGTCAAGTGGCTGCGCAGCCAGGCGCGTTATGCCAAGCGACTGGGTGGGATTTGCACCGGCAGCGTTGTGTTGGCGCGGGCTGGCTTGCTCGACGGGTATGAATGCAGCGTGCATTGGGAATGGTTGGCGGCGATGCAGGAGGCGTTTCCACGGGTGACCGTCAGTTCCAGCCTGTTCACCCTCGACCGCGACCGGCTCACCAGTTCAGGCGGCACGGCGCCCCTGGACATGATGCTGCACCTGATCGGCCGTGAGCACGGGCACGAATTGTCGGCGGCCATCTCGGACATGTTTGTCTACGAGCGCATCCGCAACGAGCAGGACCACCAGCGCGTACCGCTCAAGCACATGCTCGGCACCCAGCAGCCCAAGCTGCAGGAAGTCGTGGCATTGATGGAGGCCAACCTGGAAGAGCCGATCAACCTGGATGAACTGGCGGCGTATGTCGCGCTGTCGCGTCGCCAGCTTGAGCGCATGTTCCAGAAGTACCTGCACTGTTCGCCCTCGCGCTACTACCTGCGGCTGCGGCTGATCCGCGCGCGGCAGTTGCTCAAGCAGACACCCATTTCAATCGTCGAATTGGCCGTGCTCTGCGGCTTTGTGTCCACGCCGCATTTCTCCAAGTGCTATCGCGAGTACTTCGGCGTGCCCCCCAGTGACGAGCGTTCCGTCACGGACAGCGAGCGGTCCATCATGCTCAAGCCGGCGTTGCACACATTGCCGGCGCCCGCGCCAATGAATGTATTGGAGCAGGCGCGGGGCGAGGCAACGTTTGCCAGTGTGAAAAACCTGAAGTCCTGAACTCAGCGCATATGCAAGATGATCGGACTGCTGCTCGCCGGGTCGGTATGCCCGCGCAACTTGCCCACGGCCTTCACATCCACCGCACCGCCGTTGTTACCCCAGGTGCCGCGCACGTAGCTGAGCACCTCGGCGATTTGCTGGTCGGTCAGTTGCTCGCGGAACGCCGGCATGCGATAGGCGTCCGGCACGCCGGCGGCTACCACGCGTTGCGAGCCGTTGAGGGTGATGTTGATCGCCGAGGCGCTTTCCTTGGCCAGGGCCGAGGTGGCGCCGGCCAGGGGCGGCATCCAGTCGGGCTGGCCCTTGCCGTCGAGGCCATGGCAGGAGGCGCAGCGGGTGGCGTAGGTGTGGGCGCCGGGGGCGTCCGGGTTGGTGGCGGCCGCCTGATACTGCCAAGGAGTGCCGTCGCGCTGCGGGTCACCGGGCAGTGACTTGAGGTAGCGGGCGATGGCGGCCAGGTCGTCGTCCTGCATGAACTGCGTAGAGTTGTTGAACGCTTCGGTCATCGAGCCGTAGACCACCGCATGGGCATTGCGCCCGGTCTTGAGGAACTGCACGATCTGCGCCTCATCCCAGCGGCCCAGCCCGGTGTTGGGGTCCTGGCGCAGGCTCGGTGCATACCAGCCGTCGAGCAGGGCACCGGCGAGGAACGGCGTACCGGACTCGTCCAGCGCCTTCTCGTTGAAGGCCAGCCCGCGTGGCGTGTGGCAACTGCCGCAGTGGCCGGGGCCTTGGACGATGTAGGCGCCGCGGTTCCACAGCGCGTCCTGGTTGGGTTTGGCTGCATAAGTTGCAGTGGGCGCGAACACGCCGTTCCACAGCGCGATGGGCCAGCGCATATTCAGCGGCCAGGGAATATCACTGGGGATATTCGCCTGGTTGGCCGGTTGCACGCCCTGCATGAAGAACGCGTACAGCGCTTTCACGTCATCGTCGCTGAGCTTGACGTAGGACGGGTAGGGCATCGCCGGGTACAGCCGTCGACCCCCCGGTGCCACGCCGTGGCGTACCGCACGGTCGAAGTCGGCCAGGCTGTAGCTGCCGATCCCGGTGGTTTTGTCCGGCGTGATGTTGGTGGCATGGATTGCCCCCAACGGCGTGGCCATTTCCAGGCCACCGGCGAACGGCGCCTTGCCCGGCAGACTGTGGCAGGCCACGCAGTCGCTGAGACGCGCGACATATTCACCGCGGCTGACCAGGGCCGGCTCGAAGGTGGCGGTGGCCGGTGCTTGTGCAAACGGTGTGGCGGGCTCACGGGTGACGTACCAGGCCAGCAGGCCTGCCGCGACCAGGCAGGGCAGCGCCAGCCAGCCTGCGGTTCTTGCGAATCGACGGTTGTTCATGGGCATTTCCTGAAAGTCAGCTGAAGGTGTGTCGGCTCAAGGGCAGGCTGCGAACACGCTGGCCGGTCAATTGCGCCACCGCATTCGCCACGGCCGGTGCCACGGCAGGCAACGGCGGCTCGCCGATACCACCCATCTTTTCGCCACTCTCGACGACCCGCACATGCACCCGCGCCATCTGCGCCGGTGCCAGGATCGGGTACAGGTCGTAGTTGCGCGCCCGTGGCTTGCCATCCACGTACACTGCTTCTTCCAGCAAGGTCTGGGACAAGCCCAGCGCCACCGCGCCATTCACCTGTGCCTCGACAATCGCCGGGTTGACGATGCTGCCAGGGTCGATGGCCTGCCAGATATCGTGCACCCTGACCTTGCCATTCTCGATGGACACCTCGGCAATCGCCGCCGTGTGGGAACCGAACGGCGAGGCCATGGCCACGCCGCGTGCACGCCGGCTGCCGTCTTCGGCGATGAAAGGGCCGCGCTTCCAGCCGCCGGACAGTTCAACCGCCGCTTGCAGCAAGGTGGTCAGCCGTGGGTTGTCGCGCAGCAGGTGCAGGCGCAGTTCATAGGGGTCCTGTTTGCCCTTGTCCGCCAGTTCGTCGAGGAACGACTCGTAGAAAAAGTCATTCAGCGAATTGCCCACCGAACGCCAGTAACCCAGCATGGGCGCGCCTTTGACGTAGATCTGCGCGATGCGTTTGTTGGGGATGGCGTAGGACTTGCCCGACAATCCTTCCAGCGCCGTAGGGTCGATCTTGTCGCCCTGTTTGCCGGCGAGGGCTTCGGTCGGGCCTTCGGTGGCGCTTACCGCTTCGATGGCCACCGGCAGGCCTTTGTCATCCAGTGCGGCGCGGAACTTGACCACGGCCACCGGGCGCAATACATCGCGCAGGAACTCTTCTTCTCGGCTCCAGATCAGCTTGACCGGACGACCCACCGCCTTGGCGAGCGCGATGGCCTGCGGGTAGGGGTTGGCTGAGTCATACAGGAAATGCCGGCCGAAAAAACCGCCGAGCAACGGTGAATGCAGGTTGATCTGCGCAGGGTCCAGGCCGGTGCGCTTGGCGATATCGGCGCGGAACATGTCCGGCGCCTGGTTGGGCAGCCAGATATCCAGGGTGCCATCCGGGTTGAAGCGGGCCAGCGCGGAGGGCGGCTCCAACTGGCCGTGGTTGAGGTACTGGTTGTGATACGTCGCTTCGACCTGGGTCTTGGCGCCTTTCAGCGCGGCGGCCACGTCGCCTTCGTTTTCGTCATCACGGGCCGGGCCCTGCTGGGCGGCGAGGAACTCGAAATGCTTGTCGCTGGAGAAGTCCGCCGGCATCACGCGTAGCGTCGAGTCGGCCGCCGCTTCCTGCCAGTCGACCTGGACCGCTTCCACCGCACGCTTGGCGTGCCACCAGCGTTCAGCCACCACCGCCACCGCGCCCGGCAGCACGTGTACCGAATGCACGCCCTTCATGCCTTCGACCTGCGCCTGGTTGCGCAGGCTGCCCACGGTCATGCCCAGGCGTGGCGCATGCTGGACGGCGGCGTGGAGCATGTTGTCGACTTTCAGGTCGATGCTGTAGAGCGCCTTGCCGGTGGATTTGTCGTAGGCGTCCAGGCGCTTGACCGGCTTGCCGATCCAGCGGAACTGGCTCGGGTCGCGCAGGGTGATGCTGGCAGGATCGGGCACTGGCATGTCGAGGGCGCTGCTGGCCAGTTCGCCATACCCCAGCGAACGGCCGGATGCCGCGTGCACGACTCGGCCAGGTTGGGTGGTCAGTTCGCCCACCGGCACGCCCAATTGTTTGGCGCCGGCCTGCAGCAACATGGCGCGGGCGAGGGCGCCGAGGCGGCGCATGGTCGGGTAGCTCATGCGTACCGACATGCTGCCGCCGGTGATGCGCATACCGTTTTCCATCACCACATAGGCTTCGCCAGGCGGGGCGGCCTCGACGATGAAGGTGGCGGGGTCGGCATCCAGCTCTTCGCCGACGATCTGCGCCATGGCGGTATGGGTGCCTTGCCCGCCTTCCATGAACGGGCTGAGCAGGCGCACCGTGCCGTCCGGGCGAATCTCCAGAAACGCCGGCACCTGGGTGCCGCGTTCAGCGGTAGTGGCGGCTTGTACCCGGCCCGAGCCCAATGGCAGGCCGAAACCGATGACCAGCGCACCTACGGCGGTACTCGCCAGAAAGCGGCGGCGTGACAGGTTGACCGGTGCGTCGAGCAGTTCGTCGAGGATGTTCATCACGCGCCCTCCTGCTTGGCCAGGGCGTCGACGGCCGCATGGATGGCGTTGTACGTGCCGCAGCGGCACAGGTTGACCATGGCGGCGTCGATCTGCGCCTTGCTCGGTGCGGGGGTGTGTTTGAGCAGCGCCGTGGCCGCCATCACCTGCCCGGACTGGCAGTAGCCGCATTGCGCCACCTGTTGCTCGACCCAGGTCGCGACCACACGCTTGCCGACCTCGTCCTCTTCAATCGCCTCGATGGTGGTGATTTCACGCCCGACCACCCCGGCCACCGGTGTGACGCAGGAGCGCACCACATTGCCGTCCACCAGCACCGAACAGGCGCCGCACTGGGCCAGGCCGCAGCCGTACTTGGTGCCGGTCAGGCCCAGGTCATCGCGGATCACCCACAGCAATGGCGTGTCCGCGTCGGCATCGACCTGATAGGCCTTTTGGTTGATTCGTAATTCCATGGCTCACCTGCTGATCATCGGTAGGTGCGGCCTGTTTTAGGTGTGAACGCAGTGGCCGCTTATTGTCGAACTCTAGACCAGAGTGCAAGGGGGGAGATACCCAATGGTCGACAAATCGGAGGATCGGGCAAGCATTCAACAGGATCGGGTGAAAGCGCTGTAGACAAGGCTATACGGCGGTATTGCATCAGGCGTCGAGGTGCTTGGGCTATTGGCGACTTTGCCGCTTGGCAGATGGTTCGTGTTCCAGTGCTATGAACCTCGCCTACGCAGCCACTTGTAGTGAGCGGGCTTGTCGAATCGTCGCAGTAGTCCCATTTTGGGGCCGCTTCGCGACCCAACGGGAGCAAGCTCCCTCGCCACAGGTACAGTGTTCGCCCTTAACTGACTGGCATTTGGGCTTGCCACCGATTCAAGCCTTCGCTCGTGCACACACAATATCGTCGATCAAAATATGGGGCTGCCCGCGACTGCAGCGCTCGATCCGCGCCTCGACCTTGTACACCTCGCGCAGCATCACCTCATTGATCACCTCATGGCTCGGCCCGCTGCCCTGGGCGGTGCCGTCGGCGATGACCAGCACCTGGTCGGCAAAGCGCAACGCCTGGTTCAGGTCATGCAGGGCGATGAACACGATCACCTGGCGCTTGCGTGCCAGGGCCTGCATGAAGTTCAGCACCTGCACCTGGCGATGCATGTCGAGGGCACTGGTGGGCTCGTCCATCAGCAGCACGTCGGGTTCGCGCACCAGGGTCTGGGCGATGGACACCAGCTGTTGCTGGCCGCCACTGAGTTCGCCGAGGTTGCGAAAGGACAATTCGGTGATGCCCAGCGCGGCGAGCATTTCATCGACCAGTGCCAGTTCGTCGTCCTGCACGGCCCAGGCGGGGGACAGCTGCTTGCGTGCCAGCAACACCGATTCGTACACGGTCAACCGCGCACTCGCATTCAGGCCCTGGGGCATGTAGCTGATGGCTTGGGTGCCCTTTGTCGAACCTTGGAGGATCACCTGGCCCGGCCCTTCGATCAGCCCGGCCATGCGCTTGAACAAGGTGGACTTGCCCGCTGCGTTGGGGCCGATTACCGCCACCACCTGGCCGCCGACAAAGTGCGCCGTGGACACGCCGCTGATGATGCTGCGTTGGCCGTAGCTGGCGCCGAGGTCCTGCAACTGAATGCTTACCATGGGTGTTTTTTCCCGCTCAGGATCAGGGAGATAAAGAACGGCACGCCGATCAGCGAGGTGACCACGCCGATCGGGAAAATTGCGCCCGGAATCAGGGTTTTGCTGACCACCGAACTGGCCGACAGGATCAGCGCGCCGGTGAGCAGCGAGGCGGGCAGGAAGAAGCGCTGGTCCTCACCAATAAGCATGCGGGCGATGTGCGGGCCGACCAAACCGATAAAGCCGATGGTGCCGACAAACGCCACCGGGAACGAGGCGAGCAGGCTGACCATGATCAGCGTCTGGAAGCGCAGGCTGCGCACGTTGATGCCGAAGCTGGCGGCCTTGTCGTCGCCCAGGCGCAGGGCGGTCAGGGCCCAGGCGCGCCTGGCGAAGATCGGCAGCGTGATCAGGATCACCAGGCAGATCACGCCGAGCTTGGGCCAGGTGGCCTTGGTCAGGCTGCCCATGGTCCAGAACACCACGGCCGCCACGGCTTGCTCGGTGGCGAAAAACTGCACCAGCGCCAACAGCGCGTTGAAGGTGAACACCAGGGCAATACCCAGCAGCACGATGGTTTCGGCGGTGACGCCACGGCGCAGGCTCAGGAAGTGGATCAGCAGCGCGCAGAGCATCGCCATGATGAACGCGTTGACCGGCACCATGTACTGCGCCGCCAACGGAAACAGCGCCACGCCGAACGCCAGGCCCATGGCCGCGCCAAAGCTGGCGGCGGCGGAAAGCCCCAGGGTGAACGGACTGGCCAGCGGGTTGTTGAGGATGGTCTGCATCTGCGCGCCGGCCAGGGACAGCGCGGCGCCCACCGCCACGGCCATCAGGGCGACGGGCAGGCGGATATCCCACATCACCACGCGCACCTGCGGCGCCGCGCTGTCCGGCGACAGCAGTGCGCCGAGCACTTCACTGAGGCTGTAGCGTGCCGGGCCGAGGGCCAGGTCGAGCAGCACACTGCACAACAACAGCAGGGCCAGCACGCAAAGGATCAGGCGCTTGCGCAGCACCAGTCGGCGGTAAGCGCTCATGGCTTGAGGCTCACTGAGTAGCCGGGTGCGTAGGGCACGGGCAGGAACTGTGCGTGCAGTTCACGTAGCGTCGCTTCGGGGTCGAGGTCGGCAAACAGCGACGGGTGGAACCACTTGGCCAATTGCTGGATCGCCACGAACTGATAGGGGCTGTTGTAGAACTGATGCCAGATGGCATGGAAGGCCTGGTTTTGCTGGGCCTTGATCCCGGCGTAGGCCGGGCGCTGGGTGTACCACGCGAGTTTGTGCCGGGCCTGGCCCATGTCGGCACCGGGGCCGACGCCGACCCAATGACCGCCCGGCGCGAACGCCTCCCAGTTGGCACTGGTGACCACTACCTGGTCCGGGTTGGCCACGATCACCTGCTCGGGGTTCAACTGGCCGAAGGTGCTGGGAATGATGGTCTTGGAGATGTTGTTACCGCCGGCCATTTCGACGAAAAGCCCGAAGTTTTCGTTGCCGAAGCTCAGGCAGCAATCGTCGGAGTAGCCGCCGATACGCTCGATGAACACCGCCGGGCGCTTCGGTTTTTGAGCTGCGATCACATCGGTCACCCGCCTGATCTGCTGCTTGCGAAACGCGATGAACGCCTCGGCCCGGTCTTCCTTGCCGAACAACTGGCCGAACAGGCGCATGGTCGGTTCGGTATTGGCCATGGGTTGGTTGCGAAAATCCACGTACACCACCGGAATGCCCAGGGCGTCGAGTTTCTCGATGTAGCGTGCGTCTTCGGTCGCGTGTTGCGCTTCGATATTGAGGATGATCACATCGGGCCGCAGGGAAATCGCTTGCTCGATATCGAAGGTGCCGTCTTCAAACCCGCCGAAGGTGGGGATGTTGGCAATGCCTGGGAATATGCGCAGGTACGCGTTGTAGGTGTCCGGGTCGGACTGGATCAGGTCCTTGCGCCAGCCGACGATGCGCTCGATGGGATTCTGCGTATCCAGCGCGGCCACCAGGTACAGCTGGCGGCCTTCGCCGAGGATCACTCGCTGCACCGGCAGGTTGACCTTGACCTGGCGCCCGAGCAGATCGGTGACGGTGGTGGGCGCCGCCAACGCAGGCAGCGCGAGTAACCCGGTCAACACCAGTGCCGCCAGGCGGTGGCCGCAACGAACAATCGAAAGCATCAAGTAAGCCCTTGCAGGTATCAGAAGTCGACCGTGGCCGACAGGAGGAGGGTGCGTGGCGAACCCTGGGAAAACGCGCCGTAGGAGGCCACGCCGGACCAGTATTCGCGGTCGAACAGGTTCTGCACCGTGGCGCGGAAGGTGGTCGGCCGCTCGGCGATCCGCGTGCTGTAGCGCGCGCCGATATCGAAGCGGGTCCAGGCATCGAGCTGTTGGGTGTTGGCCTGGTTGACGTACTGGCTGGCGGTGTAGATCGCGCCGCTGGTCAACGTCAGCCCTTCGACCCACGGCGCGTCCCATTCGGCCCAGAGGTTGGCTTGTACCTTGGGCACGCCCACTGGGGTATTGCCCTGGTTGGCGGCGACGCCGGTTTTGGTCAGCTGCGCATCCAGCAGGGTCACGCCACCCAGCAGGCACGTGCCTGGGGCGACTTCGCCAAACACGCTCACTTCCACGCCGCGATTGCGCTGTTCGCCTTGCACCGAGAAGCGGCCGGCAGCCAGCTCGCCGCTGGGTTTCTGGATCTGGAACAGCGCCAGGGTGGACATGAACGTGCCGTAGTCGAGCTTGACCCCGACTTCATGCTGCCTGGAAACGTAAGGCGCAAAGATCTCCCCGGCATTCGAGGCGTTGGACGGCGCCACTTCGCCCTTGCTCAAGCCTTCGAGGTAGTTGTAATAGAGCGCTACGTGCTCCCAGGGCTTGAGCACCGCGCCAAACAGCGGCGTGGTCTTGCCCTCGTTATAGGTCGTGGTCACTGCACCGTCGGTGTTGTAGTTGTGGGATTGGATGTTCTGTTTGCGCAGGCCGACGGTGACCTGCACGCGCTGATCAAGTATCGACAAGGTGTCGGCAATGGCCACGCCGGATAATTCGGTGGCGGAGACTTTCGGCGCGTCGGGCTTGGCGATCGACGGTTTGGGGCGCTCGACCGGGTGGTAGATGTTCGACAGCACGGGCGCGCCGGAGATAATCCCGCGTGACAGTTCATCGCGGTAGCGCGTGACCTGCACGGTGCTGCTGTGGCTGATCGGGCCGGTGTCGAAGCGCAGGCGTGCACCGGCGTCGACCGTATAGCGCTGCACTTCGAAGCGGTAGTAGCCGGGGATCGACGAGGTGTCGCCGGCCGTGTTGACAATGGTCGGCGTCTGGTCCGACAGGCGCGCCACTGCCGACTTGCCGCCACCGGCATGGGCGAACAGGCTCAGGTTGTCAGTGAGGTCATAGTCGCCGCCGAGCAGGGCGGACTTATCCCGTGTGCGCGACCAGCCCCAGTCCTGGCTTACGCTGGTGCGGCCATTGGCGGCGTCGGGAATCTTTACGCCTGAGGCGATCAGGAACGGTCGGGAGGCGGCGTCGAAGGTCTCTTCCTGGGAAATCAGGTCCAGGCTGGTGCGCAGGCGCTCGCCCTGATAGTCCAGGGACAGCGCACCGATGCCGACTTCGCGCGATTGCTTGTCGATCACGGTGTCACCCTGCTGCACGCCGCCGTTGAAGCGCATGCCGAAGCGGCGCTCTTCACCAAAGCGCCGGCTGATATCGATGCGATTGCCGAGGTGTGCAGCCTGGGTATAACTGGCGGTGTAGCGGGTCAGGTCCTCGTCCAGCGAGCGCTTGGGCACCACGTTAATCACCCCGCCCACCGCGCTGTTGGGCGACATGCCGTAGAGCAGGGCACCGGGGCCTTTGACCACTTCGACGCGTTCGGCGTATTCAGTGAACACCCGGTAATTGGACGCCACGCCATACACGCCGTCGAAGGCCAACTCGCCGAGGTTGCCTTCGCCCACCGGAAACCCGCGAATGAAAAACGAGTCGACGATGCCGCCGGTCTGCCCGGTGGAGCGCACCGAAGAATCGCGTTCCAGCAGATCACCGACGGTGGTGGCTTGCTGGTCCTTGATCAACGAGGCGGTGTAGGTGCTGACGCTGAACGGCGCGTCCATCACGTCCTTGTTGCCCAGCATGCCCAGGCGTCCGCCGACGGCCACCTGGCCGCCCGAATACACCGGCGGCAAACTGTCGGCGCGCTGTTCGGCGCCACTGACCGTGGTGTCCGACAGGGTGATTTGGCGTTGCACCAGGGTGTAGGTGCCGTCGCTGCGCAGCAGCATCTCCAGGCCGCTGCCGGCCAGCAGGCGGGTGACCGCCTCCTGGGTCGAGTAAGTGCCGGACAGGCCGGGGCTGGTCAGGCCTTCGGTGAGGGCCGGGACGAACGACAGGGCAATGCCCGCATCCACGGCAAAGCTCGACAGCGTTGCGCCGAGCGGCCCTGGCGCGATCTGGTAGGCACGGACCGCGACCGCATCCAACTGCGCGGCCATGGCGGCACCAGCCAGGGCCAGGCTGAGCAGCGCGCTGCGAATCACAAGCATGAACGGGAGCCCTGTGGACGAGAGGAAAAAGGGTATTCGTGTGTTTGCCAGCCGAGATCGGAAAAAGTATCAGCCGCCCGGCGTTTTATTTTCACGCCCACTCAGGCGGGGGACAGGGTGACCCAGTAGCCGTTCAGGTGGCCGCTGACGAGCACCGGGTAGGTCTGCACCAGCATGTTCAGGGTGCGCTGCGGGTCGCTGATGGGGAAGGCGCCGGAAATGCGCAGGTCGGCAATCGCCGGGTCATAGCGCACGAAGCCGCGGCGATAGCGGGTCAGTTCGGCGACGAAATCCGCCAGGCGCATCTTGTCGGCCATCAGCATACCCCGGGTCCAGGCGCCGACGTTGCGGTCGGTGGCGGTGAGCGTGCCAAAGGTCTGTGCGGAAAAGTCCGTGCGTTGCCCGGCGTTGACGATCAGCGGCGCGGTCTGAGTGTTCTCGGCCAGCATCACTTTGACGGCGCCTTCGAGCACGGCCAGGTGGGTGCGCCCGCTCAGTTCGCGCACGGTAAAGCGCGTGCCCAAGGCTTGCATGCGGCCCTGGCGCGTACTGACCAGGAACGGGCGGGACGGATCCTGCGCGGTCTGCACCAGGATTTCACCTTCGCGCAGGTGCACCAGGCGTTGCTGGCGGTCGTAGCGCACGTCGATGGCGGAGTCGGTGTTGAGGGTGATGCGCGAGCCATCGGCCAGGGTCAGTTCGCGGCGCTCGCCGACGCGAGTGCGGTAGTCGGCGGTCCACTGCTGGGTCTGCGCCAGTTTCCAACTGCCCCAGCCCACCGGCATCACCGCCAGCAGCAGGGCCAGCTTGCCCAGGGCGGCGCGGCGTTCCGGGTGGCTCGGGCGGTCGAGGGCCGACATCGCCAGGGACGGCGGCAGGCCGCCCAGCTTGCTTTGCAGCAATTGCGCACGGGCCCAGGCGCGATCACGTTCGGGGCTGCTGATTTTCCAGCGCTCCCATTCGGCGCGCTCGTGGTCGCTGAGGTCGTTTTCGCTCAGGCGCATCAGCCATTCGGCGGCTTCTTCGAGGACTTCAGGGGCCAACGGGGGTTCCTTGCGCAGGCTGAGCACTTATTCCACCAGCATCAGGCACTGCACAAAGGCCTGTTTCATGTAGCGTTTGACGGTGATCAGCGACACGCCCAATTGCTCGGCGATGTCCTGGTACTTGAGGCCGTTGATCTGCGACAGCAGGAACGTGCGCTTGACCAGCGAGGGGAGGGCGTCGAGCATCGCGTCGATCTCGTGCAGGGTTTCCAGCACCACGAAATGCGCTTCCGGCGAAGGCACTTCCTGGATTGGCACGCTGGCGAGCGCTTCCAGGTAAGCGCGTTCCAACGCCTTGCGCTGATACCAGTTGACCAGGATGCCCTTGGCCACGCAGCTCAGGTAAGCCCTTGGCTGGTCGATCACCGTGACCTGGGAGGCGAGGATACGCGTGAAAGTGTCCTGGGCCAGGTCGGCCGCATCCATGGCGTTGCCGAGCTTGCGCTTGAGCGTGGCGTACAGCCAGCCGTGATGGCCGCAGTACAGGGCCTCGATCGCGCGCAGGTGCTGGTGCTTGTCGGCGGTGAGGATTTCGCTCATGGCGCGGATCCGTGCAATTGAGAAGTATTCCCAATGCTAAGGGACAACCCTGCGGTAGCGCAATGCGAGAATCGCAAGGAACGTCACCGCATACGCGAGACATACGAACAGGTAGGTATACGCCAGGCCATACACCTGGCTGAGCAACCCGCCGAGGGCGATACCGGCAATCGAGGCGAACTGCGCGGTGCCCTGGGCAATGCCCAGCACATGGCCTTGCCGGGCGCTGTCGGCGGTTTTCGAAATCAGCGCCATCAGCACCGGCGTGGTCGCGCCCAGCAGCACGCCCCACACGAAGTAGCTGCCGACAAACACCCCAGGGTTGTGGGTGACCCCGGCCAGCCCGGTGAGGGCGATGCAGCCGACCACCACGTAGCCGATGCGCCGCAGTGTGTCGGCTTGTGTGCGCCCCTCGAAATGCCGCGACCACGCGGTGGCCGACAGGATGAACCCCAGCGCCAGCAAACCGTAGCACAGGCCCACCAGCGCATTGCTGACGTTGAACGTGGTGCTCACATACAGCGAGAACGAAGTCTGCGGCAGCATCCGCGCCAGCAGCAGGAGGCCCATCACACTGAGCAGCGGCAGCAGTGCAGACCCTTGCCACACACCGCCCTTGGCAGTGGATGCGGTTTTCTTGACCGGCGCAACATCCGGCAGGGTCACCGCCGCCACCAGCGTGCACACCGCGCAGAGTGCGGCGGCGCTGAGGTTGATCCAGAAAAACGTGGCATGGTCGAGGATCAGGCCGCCCAGCACCGCTCCGAGCAACGAGCCGACATTGGTGGAAATCTGCAGCAGCGCAAACAGCCGTGCCCGCCGTGAAGGCGCCTCGATGCTCACCCCATAGGCCTGGGCCGGGGCGATGTAACCGGCGCAGGCGCCCTGCAGGAACCGCAGGACCAGGATCGCCCACAGGTCGCTGAACAGCGCCAGGCCCAGTTGGGTCAACGTCAGCCCGACCAGTGCGCGGATCATCATCCACTTGTGGCCGTAACGGTCACCGATGCGGCCCCAGAACGCGCTGGTCAGCAGGATGCCGAGCATCGGCCCCACGTACACCGCGATGCTGGCGAAGCTGAACAGCGTGTCGGAGTCGGTCAAGCCGCGCAGATGAATGGGCCAGAACGGCCCGCTCATCTCCATGGCGCCCATCGACACAAGCTGGATCGTGAACAGCAGGTAAATCAGGACACGGGTCGGTGGCATGAAACGGCCTCGGTATGAAAAAAACGCGCGGGACGCTGATACTTTTTCCCGCGTCGGCTGGCATCAGGAGTAATTCTCATTTTCTCACGATGAAAGGACCCTGATGTCATGCCCGTTGCCAGCCGGTTAACCCTTGCTGTTCGTTCCGCCCTGATCCTGGTCGCCGCCAGCACGCCCGCCTGGGCCGCCACTGTGGACGCGAGCGACGACAGCGCGCAGAGCCTGACGCTTGATGCGACGAACGTCAACGCCCGCTACAGCGGCCCCACCGATCTGCCGGGGGTGCTCGCCGGTGGCCAGGTCGCTCGTGGCGCGCGCTTGGGCATGATGGGCAACAAGGACGTGATGGACACACCGTTCAGCGTCACCAGCTACACCGCCAAGACCCTGGCCGACCTGCAAACCGTGACCGTGGCCGATGCCCTGGAGCGCGACCCTTCGGTGCGCTCCACCGGGCAGGCCGGTGGCATCGTCGACTCGTTCTTCATCCGAGGGTTTGCGATTGGCGAGGGCAACCTGGGTGAACTGGCCTACGACGGTGTGTACGGCGTGGCACCCAACTACCGGGCGTTCACCGAGTACGCCGAACGTGTCGAAGTACTCAAGGGGCCTGGGGCGCTGATGTACGGGATCTCCCCCAACAGCGGTGTGGGCGGAGTGATCAATATCGTGCCCAAGCGCCCGCTGGACCAGGACCTGACCCGCTTCACCGGCAGCTATGCGGCGGACACGCAGGTGGGCGGCCACCTGGACATCAGCCGCCGCTTCGGCGATGAAAACCAGTTTGGCGTGCGCTTCAACGGCAGCCTGCAGGGCGGCGACACCGTCGTGGACAATCAGAACCGCGATGTCGGCATCGGCGCGATTGCCCTGGATTACCATGGCGAGCGGCTGCGCCTGAACCTCGATTACATCAGCCAGAAGGAAAGCTGGGAGGGCGCCTCGCGGCCGTTCACGATTGCGCCGGGCGTCGAGGTGCCGTCGGCGCCCAATGGTCGCACCAGCCTGCCGCAGAAATGGGGTTGGTCCGATACCAGGGAACAGTCGCTGTTGCTCGGCGGTGAATACGACCTCAACGACAACCTGAGCGTGTTCGTCCACGCCGGTGGCGGCAGGTCGGATGTGAAACGCATGTCCGACCAGGTGCCACGCATCCTCAATGACGCCGGCGACACCAGCAATATTCCCGGCTACTACAAATTCAACGTCGACCGCTCGACCGCCGATGTGGGCCTGCGCGGGCTGTTCGCCACCGGCCCGGTGACCCACATCACCACGCTGATGGCGACCCGTTACCAGGATGAACTGTCGCGGGGCATCACCAACGGCAAGGAGATCCGTTCGAACATCTACCACCCGGTGGACACGCCCAAGCAATACATCAATGCGCCGAAGGTACTGCGTATTTCCGAGACCGAATTGTCCGGCGTTGCGCTCAGTGACACCTTGGGCTTTCTGGATGATCGCCTGCAATTGACCCTGGGCATGCGCCACCAGTCGATCGAATCGCGCAACTACAACAGCACCGGCGGGGTCAGCTCGCGCTATGACGCCAGCGCCAATACGCCGCTGCTGGGGGTGGTCATCAAACCGTGGGAAGACGTGTCGCTCTACTACAACTACGTCGAGGGCCTCAGCAAAGGTGATGCGGCACCGGGCACGGCGAGCAATGCCGGCGAAACCTTCGCCCCGTATGAATCCAAGCAACACGAAGTGGGCGTGAAGTATGAACACGGCACCTTCATGACCACCGTTGCACTGTTCCAGATCGAAAAGCCCAGCGGCGAACTGGGCGCCAACGGCGTGTATTCGGTGCAGGCCGAACAGCGTAACCGCGGCCTCGAACTGAGCATGTTCGGCGAAGTGGCGCCCGGCACCCGCTTGATGGGCGGCGTGACGTTCCTCGATGGCGAACTGACCAAGTCCGCCACTGCCGCCAACCGGGGCAACAAACCCGTGGGCGTGCCGGATATCCAGGCCAACCTCTGGGCCGAGTGGGACACGCCGTGGCTGGAAGGCTTTACCCTCACGGGAGGTGCGATCTACACCGACAGCCAATACGTCAACCAGGCCAACACCCAGGCACTGGATTCATGGACGCGCATCGATGCGGGGGCGCGGTATGCGACCAAGATCGAAGGCCGGCCCACTACCTTCCGGGCTACGGTGCAGAACGTGTTTGACCGTGAGTACTGGTCGGGCGTGGCGTCGTACGGTGCATTTTCGCCGGGTTATCCGCGTACCTTGCAGCTGTCGGCGACAGTGGACTTCTGACCCGATAACTCAGAGGCACTTACAATGTGGGAGGGGGCTTACCCCGATGGCGGTGTATCAGTCAGCACATTTGTGGCTGACAAGCCATCATCGGGGGCAAGCCCCCTCCCACATTTTTACCGTAACAGTCATTTAAACCGTGGGCGTATTCACCACAAAGTCTTCTTCGAAATACTCCTGTTCACCCCGTGTGTCACTTTGGCGCCGCACCACCTCCATCTGCCGCAGCTCCACGCGGCGGATCTTGCCGGAGATGGTCTTGGGCAGTTCGCTGACGAACTCGATACGCCGCACCCGTTTGTACGGCGCCAGGTGCTCGCGGGCAAAAGCCAGGATGTGCCGGGCCAGTTCGGCGTCGCCCGCAGCATCGTGGGCCAGGATCAGGAACGCCTTGGGCACCGCCAGGCGCAGCGGGTCTGGGCTCGGCACCACGGCCACTTCCATGACCGCCGGGTGTTCGATCAAGGCGCTTTCCAGCTCGAACGGGCTGATGCGGTAGTCGGAGGCCTTGAACACATCGTCGGCGCGACCGACGAAGGTGATGTAGCCGTCGGCGTCGACCTGCGCGGTGTCGCCGGTGCGGTAGTAGCCGTCACGCATGACCTCGGCGGTTTTCTCCGGGCTGTCTTCGTAGCAGAGCATCAGGCCGAGAGGGCGCACGTCAAGGGGCAGGGCGACTTCGCCTTCGCTGCCGGGAATGCCATCCGGGTCGAGCAAGGCCACCTGGTAGCCCGGCAGCGGGCGGCCCATGGAACCGGGCTTGAGCACCTGGCCTGGGGTATTGCCCACCAGCGCGGTGGTTTCCGATTGGCCGAAACCGTCGCGCAACGGCAGGCCCCAGGCGTGCTGGATCTGCTCGATGATTTCCGGGTTCAGCGGCTCACCGGCGCCTACCAATTCGCGCAGGCTCAGGCGCGATTTATAGCTGGCAAGATCCTCCTGGATCAGCATGCGCCATACCGTGGGCGGCGCACACAGGCTGGTCACGCCGTAGCGTTCCAAGGCACTGAGCAGGGCCGGCGCGCTGAACCGCGCGACGTTATGGATAAAGATGCACGCACCGGCATTCCAGGGGGCGAACAGGCAACTCCAGGCATGCTTGGCCCAACCGGGCGAGGAGATATTCAGGTGCAGATCGCCCGGCTGCAGGCCGATCCAGTACATGGTCGACAGGTGGCCCACCGGGTAACTCTGGTGGCTGTGCAGCACCATCTTCGGTTTGGACGTGGTGCCGGAGGTGAAATAGAGCAGCATCGGGTCGGTGGCCAGGGTGCGGCCTTCGGCCTCGAACTGTTCGGGGTATTCAAAGGCGGCGTTGTGGGCGACCCAACCCTGCGGTGCCGCGCCCACGCAGATGCGGTTGCAACCGTCTGCCAGCCCGTCGAATTTAGGCACGTGAGCCTCGCCGACCACCAGATGGCGCACCTGCCCGCGCTCGATGCGGTCGCGCAGGTCGTCGGGGTTCAGCAGGGCGGTGGCAGGAATGACCACGGCACCGAGCTTGAACGCGGCGAGCATGGTGTCCCACAGCGCCACATCGTTGCCGAGCATCAACAGCACCCGGTCACCGCGACGTACACCGAGCGCGCGCAAGTGATTGGCCACCTGGTTGGAGCGCGTGGCCAGCTGCTGGAAGCTGTAGCGTTGCTCACTGCCGTCTTCCTCGACGATCCACAGCGCATGCGCCGCATTGCCCTCGGCCATCGTGTCGAAATAGTCCAAGGCCCAGTTGAATGCATCCAGTTGCGGCCAACGGAAGTCCCGGACGGCAGTGGCGTAGTCGGTGCGGTGAGCGAGCAGAAAATCCCGAGCGGCCAGGAAGGGC
The DNA here is from genome assembly GCF_024584605.1 of Pseudomonas extremorientalis. NCBI lineage: Bacteria > Pseudomonadati > Pseudomonadota > Gammaproteobacteria > Pseudomonadales > Pseudomonadaceae > Pseudomonas > Pseudomonas extremorientalis. The sequence goes on from NZ_CP089519.1 coordinate 2,404,245, forward strand.
TGGGTCATGGTGGCTGTCCTTAATTATTGTTGTGGGGACTGACCCTCGGTTTAGCCGAGAGGCTAGACCGAGTATAGGCACGCATAAATCAGAGCAGAACGCCCAAAAACACCGGTGCGTTGTGCAAAAAAGTCATGGGTGTCGCGCCAGGCAGCGGTGAGATTGACGATTGAGACGTAAAAGTCCAAGATGGAATTATAAGTACAAAAGTGCGCGATTCATCTCTTTCTCACTCTTGCCAAACCAACAACAACTTGCGAGACCACGATCATGCAGAAACGCTCCCTCATTACCGCCCTGGCCTTTAGCCTGCTTGCATCCGGCCCCTTGGTCGCCGCCGAGAAAACCCTGCGCATCGGTATCGAGGCGGCTTACCCACCGTTCGCCTCCAAGACCCAGGAAGGCAAGATCGTCGGGTTCGACTACGACATCGGCAATGCGCTGTGCACGCAGATGAAGGTCAAGTGCGTGTGGGTCGAAGGTGAGTTCGACGGTCTGATTCCGTCCCTCAAGGTCAAGAAAATCGACATGGCGCTGTCGTCCATGACCATCAACGAAGACCGCAAGAAGTCGGTGGATTTCACCCACAAGTACTACTTCACTTCATCGCGCCTGGTGATGAAGGAGGGGGCGGTGGTGGATGACCAGTACGCCAGCCTCAAGGGCAAGACGGTGGGGGTGCAGCGTGCGACCACCACGGATCGCTACGCCACCGAGGTGTTCGAGCCCAAGGGCATCAACGTCAAGCGCTATGGCAATAACGAAGAGATCTACATGGACCTGGCTGCCGGGCGACTGGATGCGATCTTTGCCGACACCATCCCCTTGAATGATTTCCTGCAGATGCCCCGTGGCAAGGGCTATGCCTTTGTCGGCCCGGAACTCAAGGACCCGAAATACGTGGGCGAGGGCGCGGGCATCGCGGTACGCAAGGGCAATACTGAATTGGTCAGCCAGTTGAATGCGGCCATTGACGGCATTCGCGCCAGTGGCGAGTACCAGAAGATTTCGCAGCAGTACTTCAAGGCCGATATCTACGGCGATTGAGAGGTACACGCGCGCTGTCGCGCGGCCAATTAGAACCCCTGAGGCCAACGGACTTGTTGTGGCGAGCGGGCTTGCTGTGGCGAGCGGGCTTGCCCCGCGCTGGGTTGCGAAGCGACCCCAAAGATGGGCCTGCTACGCAGTCCAACGCGGGGCAAGCCCGCTCGCCACAAAATGCGGTCGTGCGCACCTCAGCCCTTCAGTTCCTTCAGATGCTTGTAGACCGTCGCCCGCCCCATGCCCAGTACATTGGCCACATAGTTCGACGCGCTCTTGCCCTTGAACGCCCCCTCGGCGTGCAGGGCCAGCACCAGCTCACGCTTGTGGTCGCGTGTCAGCACATTCAGGCTCAACTGCCGCTCGCGCATCCAGGCATGCAAAAACGTGTTGATGCGCTCCTGCCAGTCATCGCGAAACAACGAGTCCGGCTGCGGGATCAGCTTGCTCGGCGACAGGAACAGGTCCAGCGCCGCCTTGGCGTTTTCAAACAGTGAAATATTCAGGTTGATGCACAGCACCGCCAGGCGTCGGCCCTTGTGGTCGTGCAGCACGGTGCTCAGGCTGCGGATTTTCTGGCCATCCCAGTTGAGCTTTTCGTACGGGCCGATATTGACCTCGCTGACGTCGGCGTCGAGCATGTCCTCCAGCGCCGAGTCATCGCCGATGCTGCGCTTGGACAGGTTATTGGCGATGTAATCGACTTTTTGCGAGCGCAGGTCATGCAGCACCGCTTCGGCGTGGGGGAAGAACAGCGTGGCGATGGCGTCGGCCATCGCGCGGAAGTTCTGCATGACGGTGTCTTGTTCAGCGGTGTTCATCAATGGGGCTCCAGGCGGGCAAGGGAAAGCATACCAGCGTCGAGGCCGAAGCGTGTCAGCGCCTCCGGCAGCGCTGCGCCGCGCACCAGTGCGGCACTGGCCTGGCCCATGGCCGGTGAGGTCTGGATGCCATAACCGCCCTGTGCCGCGACCCAGAACAGCCCCGGTACCACCGGATCAAAACCCGCGAGCAGATCACCGTCGTGCACGAAGCTGCGCAGGCCGGCCCAGGTGCGGGTCGGGCGGCGGATGGTCAGGGTGGTGGCTTCTTCGATCTGGTAGATGCCCATGGCGATGTCCAGCTCTTCGGGCTGAATATCCTGAGGCGCCACCGGGTCGGCGTTGGCCGGGGAACCGAGGAACATGCCGGCGTCGGGTTTCATGTAGAAGGATTCGTCCAGCGCCACCAGCATCGGCCAGCGGTGGCTGTCGACGCCGTCGGGGCCGGCGAAGATGAACGCCGAACGCCGCTTGGGCTGCAAGCCGATGGACGCGGCCCCGGCGAGACCGCCGATGTGGTCGGCCCAGGCGCCGGCGGCGTTGATGATGACCGGCGCGGTGTAGGTTGTGTCCTGGGTTTGCACCTGCCAGACGCCGTCGCTGTCGCGGCTCAAGCCGAGTACGTGGCTATCGGTATGCACCTGGCCACCGTTGCGGCGGATACCGCGCAGGTAGCCCTGGTGCAGGGCGTCGGTGTCGATGTCGCTGGCGGTGGGGTCATACAGCGCACCGTGGACTTTTTCCCGGCGCAGGATCGGCAACTTCGCACAGGCCTCGTCGGCGCTGAGCAGTTCGACCTCGGCCACGGTGGCCTTGGCGCTCTGATACTGGGTGTTCAACTCGGCCGCATCGCCGATGAAGTCCACGGTCATTTCGCCCCGGGGCGTGAGCAACGGGTGTTCGCAGAAACCGGGCGGCGGGTTGTCGAAAAACGCCCGGCTGGCCAGGGTCAGCGCCCGCACCTGCGGGGTGCCGTAGGCGGCGGTAAACAGTGCCGCCGAACGTCCGGTGGAGTGATAGGCCGGGTGGCTTTCGCGCTCCAGCACCCGCACCTTGCCGTGCTGCGACAACCAGAACCCCGTGGAAGCGCCGGCAATACCGCCGCCGATGATGATGAAATCTGCGTGGTTCATAGCTGTCTCCAGAGGGCATTGGCCAGGGCGATGTCTTCCAGGCCCAGGCCGATGGAGCGGAAGAATACATGACGGTCGTAGGTCGGAGGTTGCACCCATTCGCTGAGCAGTTCGGGCAAGTCCCCCACGATGGCACGCGGGTCCCACCCGTGTTGCTCGGCGGCGATCAGCATGTCACCCGCCGCGCCCGGGGTGGTCTGGCGATAGTCGCAGAACACCTGCATCGCGTTCAGGCTGTGGGGCGGCACTTCGTGGGCGCGGGGCGCATTGGTGCTGATCGAGGTAATCAGCGCCGGTTTGCTCAAGCGGGCAGGGTCGAGTACCGGCCCGGCCGACGAGGTGCACAGCAGGATCACATCGGCGTCGTCCACGGCCGCCTCGCAGCTGTCGGCGATGACCACCCGTGGGTCCAGGTTTTTGAGGTGGGCGATAGCCTCGGCGCTGGCGTTGCCCAGACTGGGGGAAAACAGGCTGATGTGCTGCCAGTCACGCAGTTGCTTGACGTAGTGCAAATGCGCCTGCGCCACCTTGCCGCTGCCAATGATCGCCAGGCGCCTTGCTGGTAAAGGCGCCAATGCTTCCACCGCCAGCGCTGTGGTGGCCGCAGTGCGGGCCGTGGTCAGTTCGGCCGCATCGCACAGCAGCAGGGGTTGGCCGGTCTGCATCGACATCAACAAGGTCCACGCGGTCACCAGTGGCCCTTGCTCACCCACGATATAGGGCGAGGTCTTGACCCCGTACACCCCATCCTCGGCCAGCACACCCAGGTAGTTGATAAAGTCGCCGGCGGCGTGCGGGAACTCCACCAGTTGCTGCGCTGGCTGCACGGCTTGCCCGGCCGCCAGGTCCTGGAACAGCTTGCGCAGGATCTGCGGCACATCGACTTTTCCGAGCAATTCGCGGGCCTGGGCCTGGTGGATCACATGGGGTGTGCTGGACATGGGGTTCTCCGCAAGTAAACTAATTTGTCTATTATGGACTTTTAGTTTCGTTGGGCAAGCGTAAAAGATCACCTCGTAAAGCGAAACCCACCCGACAATTCAGTTTTCAGAAACCCCACCAACGCACTCACCGCCTTAGGCACATGGGGCGAATACGGTCGTATCAAATAGATCTCGTCGGCAAACGCGCCCTTGAGCGTCCAGCCCTTGAGCACCTGCACCAGCTTGCCGCCGGCCAGGGCGGCGTGGGCGCTGAAGTCGGGGAGCAGGGCGATGCCCAGGTGATTGAGGGCCGCATCACGCAGGGCTTCGCTGTTGTTGGTGGCGAAGCTGCCAGCGATGGGCACGGTGAGGCGTTCGACGTTTTTAGTGCCACGCTCGAAGGTCCAGGCCGGTTGGTCGGCGCCGCGAGGGTAGAACAGGCAGTTATGTGCGCATAGATCACCGGGTTCACGCGGTTCGCCGTGGCGTTGCAGGTATTCCCGGGTGGCGACCAGCACCGAGCCGGTATCGCACAGCTTCCAGGCCACATGGGTTTCCGGCACCTGGAAGCCGTGGCGCACGGCCAGGTCGTAGCCTTCGGCGGCCAGTGAACTCAGGGCGTCGGACACGTCCAGTTGAATGCGCACCTGCGGGTACTGTTGCAGGAATTCCGACAAGTACGGCACCAATTGCTGACGGGCGAACGCCACCGGCGCGGTCAGCCGTACCAGCCCGCGAATCTCGCCAACCGAGTCGCGTACCGAGGAAAAGCTGCGGGCGATCTGCTCATAGGCGCTGCGCACTTCACGGGTCAACGACAGCCCCGCATCGGTCAGCCTGACGCTGCGCGTGGTGCGGGTGACCAGCCGCGTGCCGGTGGCTTTTTCCAGGTCGGAAATACGCTGGCTCACCGCCGACTTGCTCACGCCAAGGCGTGCGGCAGCGGCGGTGTAGGTGCCTTGTTCCTCCAGCACCGACAGCCAGTGGATATGGGTCCACAGCCCTTCGATCTCGGATTTTTCCATGGGTGGATTGTTCGCTGTGCTGGACAATAAGTTCTGGATTCTGCTCTGGTTTGGAACAAATCGAAAGCCTATCGTGGTCCCCAACGCTATCCACCTGGGATCTACTGCCATGACCACCACCATCGAGCACTACATCAACGACCAGCGCGTGTCCCGCGACGATCGCTATCAGAACGTCTACAACCCGGCCACCGGCGAAAAGACCGGCCGCGTCGCCCTGGCCAGCCGCCAGACCGTGTCCGAAGCCGTCGCCGCCGCCCAGGCCGCGTTCGCCGGTTGGGCCGACACCCCGCCGATCCGCCGTGCCCGCGTGCTGTTCGAATACCTGCACCTGCTGCGTGAGCGCAAGGACGACCTGGCGCGCATCATCGTCGCCGAACACGGCAAGGTCTTCACCGACGCCCAGGGCGAAGTGGATCGTGGCATCGATATCCTGGAGTTTGCCTGCGGCATCCCCAACCTGCTCAAGGGCGAGCATTCCGACCAGGTTTCCCGCGGCATGGACAACTGGACGATGCGCCAACCGCTGGGCGTGGTGGCGGGTGTGACGCCGTTCAACTTCCCGGTGATGGTGCCGATGTGGATGTACCCGATCGCCATCGCGGCGGGCAACACCTTCATCCTCAAGCCAAGCCCCACCGACCCGAGCGCCTCGTTGTTCATGGCCGAACTGCTGCGCGAAGCCGGCCTGCCCAAAGGCGTGTTCAACGTGGTGCAGGGCGACAAGGAATCGGTGGATGCGCTGATCGAGCACCCGGACGTCAAGGCCGTGAGCTTTGTCGGCTCCACGCCGATTGCCCAGTACATCTACGAGACCGGTGCGCGCAACGGCAAGCGCGTGCAAGGCCTGGGCGGCGCAAAAAACCACATGGTGGTAATGCCCGACGCCGATCTCGACAAAACCGTCGACGCCTTGATGGGCGCCGCCTACGGCAGTGCCGGCGAGCGCTGCATGGCCATCTCCGTGGCGGTGCTGGTGGGCGATGTGGGCGACAAAGTCATCGCGGCGCTGACCGAGCGCGCCAGGCACCTGCGCATCACCGACGGCCGCGACCTCAAGGCCGAGATGGGCCCGATTGTGTCCCGCGCCGCCCTGGAGCGCATCAGCGGCTACATCGAACAAGGCGTGCAGGCGGGCGCGCAGTTGCTGCTCGATGGGCGCGACTATGTGCCGACCGAAGCCGGCCTGGAAAATGGCTTCTGGCTCGGCGCGACCCTGTTCGACCACGTCACCCAGGAAATGAGCATCTACCGCGAAGAAATCTTCGGCCCGGTACTGGCGTGCGTGCGCGTGAATGACTTTGCCGAGGCGATCAAGCTGGTCAACGACCACGAATTCGGCAACGGCGTCAGCTGCTTTACCCGCGACGGCAACATCGCCCGCGAATTTGCACGGCGCATTGAAGTGGGCATGGTCGGCATCAATGTGCCGATCCCGGTGCCGATGGCCTGGCATGGCTTTGGTGGTTGGAAAAAGAGTTTGTTCGGCGACATGCACGCCTATGGCACCGAGGGCGTGCGCTTCTATACCAAGCAAAAGTCGATCATGCAGCGCTGGTCGGAAAGCATCGAGCAGGGCGCGGAGTTTGCGATGCCGGTGTCCAAATAACGGCCAAAAGAACACAGCAGGGCAAATGTGGGAGGGGCTTGCCCCCTCCCACTTTCGATTGTTTTCCACTTCAGGGTTGACGGTCGGGCGAATGCACAATACTGTATATAAACACAGTGTTTAAGCGCTGATCGACCAACACCGGCAACCTCAGTCCTGCCAGACACTGTGTGCAAGTTAACGGATTAACTTGATGCACAGGCTCGTCTTACCGAGCCATTTTTATTGATAGAGAGGGAACTCATGTCCTACCCAGAAAGCAGACTCACCGGTCTGATCGGTTTCGCCCAAGCGGCAAAAGTGACAGGTGGCTGGTCCGGCCCTGTGGTCAGTATCACCACGCTCGATCAACTCAAGGCCAATATCGGCGACACCACCCCACGGGTACTGGTGATCAACAGTAATATCTCGGCGTCGAGCCTGACCAAAGTCAACATGGGTGCCAACAAGACCCTGATTGGCTCGTTCCAGGACCGCACCCTGGAGAATATTCACCTGCGTGCAACGGCGCAGTCGCAGAACATCATTCTGCAGAATCTTATCTTCAAGCACTCGGCAAGTATCAAGGCCAATGACGATATCCAGGTCTACTTGAACTACGGCAGCAAGTATTGGATCGACCATTGCTCTTTCGTCGGGCACAGCTGGTCCACCACTGACGGCAGCGAAGATAAACTGCTGTATATCGGGGAAAAGGCCGATTATGCCACCATCAGTCACTGCTTCTTTGGCAGTCATAAGTATGGTCTGATCTTCGGTCACCCGGCGGATGATAATAATGCCGCGTTCAATGGTTACCCACGCCTGACACTGTGCCATAACCGCTTCGATAACATGGAAGTGCGTGCGCCTGGCTTGATGCGTTACGGTTATTTTCATGTGTACAACAACTACATCAATAACTTCCACCTCGGTTTTACCCTGGCACAAAATGCCAACATCCTTTCTGAAAGTAACTACTTTGGCGAAGGCAGCCAGAATAAAGGCATGTTGGATGACAAGGGCACCGGGACCTTCACCGACATCAACAGTGTGCCGCCAATTACTAATCAGAAGTCGCCCAAGGCGCAGTGGACGGCCTCATCCAACTATGGCTATACCTTGAAGACCGCCGCACAAGCCAAGGATTTTACCCAGAAGAATGCCGGCGCCCAGTCGGTTGCACTGGTCTTTGGTAGTTGATTAGCTAGCTTTCTACTTAGTGGTCACTTAATACCGGTGCCACTGTATTTATATCAAGGATATAAATACAGTGATGGCCTTTCTAATCTAAATAATTCTTCATGTTGCGACAGGCAGGCTTCCATGTTAAACCTTGTTTCGCACTTGCAGAGCCAACTATCCCTTGCTCTTTCAGCCACTATCAAGTTGTTGGCTGTCATGTGCTATTTAATCTTCGCTTGTCACTTAAGCGTAAGCAAAAGGACATCATCATGAAACATGCGAATCACACACCCACTCGCTGGACACGGGCCGATGCGCTGAAAGTTAATGAGAATGACCCGACGACGACACAGCCGTTAGTGAGTCCTGACTTTCCTGTCATGAGTGACACGGTCTTTATCTGGGACACCATGCCCTTGCGTGAACTGGATGGTACGGTGGTATCGGTCAATGGCTGGTCAGTGATCTTCACCCTGACGGCTGATCGTCGCCCCCATGATCCACAATTCATCAACGCCGATGGCCGTTACGACATCAAGCGCGACTGGGAAGACCGCCATGGCCATGCGCGTATCTGCTACTGGTATTCGCGCACCGGCAAGGACTGGATCTTCGGCGGTCGTGTCATGGCCGAAGGGGTTTCGCCGACCACGCGGGAATGGGCAGGTACACCGATCCTGCTGAATAACAACGGCGATATCGACCTGTATTACACCTGCGTCACACCGGGCGCCACCATTGCCAAAGTCAGGGGCCAGGTGGTCACCTCGGATACCGGCGTGACCCTGCGGGGCTTTGATCAGGTCAAATCGTTGTTTGATGCCGACGGTATCTATTACCAAACCGAAGCGCAAAATTCGACTTGGAACTTTCGCGATCCCAGCCCCTTTATCGATCCAAAAGATGGCAGGTTGTACATGGTGTTCGAAGGCAACGTTGCCGGCGAGCGCGGGACACACGAAGTAGGCCCGAATGAAATAGGCCTGGTGCCGCCCGGGCATGAAGATGTCGGCGGTGCGCGTTATCAGGTCGGCTGCATCGGCATTGCGGTGGCCAAAGACCTCAACGGTGACGAGTGGGAGATTTTGCCACCGCTGGTGACCGCCGTCGGTGTGAACGACCAGACCGAACGGCCGCACTATGTGTTCCAGGACAACAAGTACTACCTGTTCACCATCAGTCACAAGTTCACCTACGCGGACGGCGTGACGGGCCCGGATGGCGTGTATGGTTTCGTCAGCGACCGGCTGTTCGGCCCTTACACACCGATGAACGCCTCCGGCCTGGTGCTCGGCAATCCGCCTTCGCAGCCCTTCCAGACATACTCCCACTGTGTAATGCCCAACGGCCTGGTGACATCGTTTATCGACAGTGTGCCCACCACCGGCGATGACTACCGTATCGGCGGCACCGAAGCGCCGACGGTCAGGATTGTGTTGAAGGGCGATCGTTCGTTTGTGCAGGAGGCTTATGACTATGGCTACATCCCGGCGATGCGCGATGTAGTGTTGAGCCAGTGACTGCCGTGCAATCGTCAGCCTGATCATCTGGTGTAAACCGATGCAAAAGTGGGAGGGGGCTTGCCTCCTCCCACTTTTTTAACCGCAATCCAGTTCGGTGGCCGAAGCACTGTCGAGCAAGCTGGCGGTGTAGAGCAGGGTGTGTCAGTGCGAGCATGTTTAATTGATGAATAAATAAACTAATGGATGGTTTAATTGGTGATGGGAATTTCCTTCGGATGGTATTCGTCTTACAAACGCAGCCTACAGTATTATCGGTAGGACTTAGTTGCTGGTTTGCTGGCGGTTTTTTTTATCGTGCAGGAACGCTCTACAGTGAGCGTTTAAGATGTGTGATACAAAATCATGAGGTGTTTTGGCTTGACAAATTTATGTGCGGATAAATAATTTAATCGCTTGCTTTAAAAGGTGTGAAATCATTTTTTTATAAAAACAAGGATGAAAATGATGGATGCTCAAAATTCAGTAAAAAACAGATCAAATGAAAGGCTCTCTAAGAATGAGATTTATATAGAGTGTGCGAGGCCGGTTACAACGAGGTGGCTAATGCAATTGTCCGGCATGCCGCGCTTAGGGAACTTGAAAAATTCGGCGAGATTATCTCTGCTCGTCCTCTGACGCATCAGGGTATGGCCTTGTTTTTTGGCACCCTTTGGGCTTTTTTTAAAGACGTGCCTGCGGGAATCGTTGCGTTGGCTGCACGTGTTACGGATGAATGGATCAAGGAGGATATGTGGAATGGCACAGCCAAGGCTGCGCATATTCTTTATGCTTCGGTTGATGAGTATGGTCTGCACCAGCATAGTAAACATGTGCTGCCTACCCATCATCAGATGTTTAAACAACTGACGACTCATCTGGGGCTTTCCGATGCTGATCTGTTTAATCCGTCTAACGTACTCCCAGAGGGTACTGCGATGGGGAATAACACGCATAGGATGTACCGCTCCGAGTTTTTGGGCGAAGCGTTGGGTTTTCATTTGGCTTCGGAAATGACCTCGTCCAGAGAGTTTCAGTACTTTCTTGAAGGGTTTAAAAAATACGCCCGTGAGTATGGCTTGGTGGATGAGGAAGACCCGGTCTTGGCGTTCTTCGCTATCCACTGCGAAGTCGAACCCATGCACGTAGCGACCGGGCGGGAGATCGTAATTTCATACTTGGAGAAAAACCCAGGTATCGCTCCACAAGCCATGCGCGGTGCGATGGCATTCATGGACGGTTTTGAACATATGTTTTCGGCACTTAATCGTCGCCTTGCCGACCCGCAGAGTCTTTGAATTCTGGAGATTGTCTACATGTATAAGTCTTATGAGTGTCAGATCTGTCACTACGTTTATTCCGAGGCATTGGGTGAGCTTCTAGTCGACGTTGAGGCAGGAACAAGGTGGGGCGAGCTAGACGACAATTTTCAGTGTCCGCACTGTCGGGCAAAGAAAAAAATGTTCAGAGAGATTGTGAGGTAAATGCACGACTTTCTGAGTGCAATGCTATTTTCGACACTGCTTTCAATAAGCGTTGGACCGATAGCCTTGATCATTCTAAGGCAGTCCATCGTCTTTGGCTTTCGCAGTGCATTGCCCGCAGCCCTGGGGGCGGCAGTTGCCGACGCGGTATTTGCAGCTGTCGCCTTTACAGGCTTGAAGGTGGTCGAAGCATTTTGGGTCGACAATCATCAGCTATTGACGTGGGGAGCGATTGCCTACCTCCTTTATCTTGGTGTTACCACATTCAAGAACGCTGCTGGCACGATGCAGATAACGTGCACCGCAGGATTTGTACCGGTCTTTTTACTGACGTTGACTAGCCCGTTCACCATTGCGGCGATTTCTTCCTATGCCATCGCCAGCGGCGCCCAGCTTCAGGGGCAGGGAATCTACTGGAATTTGCTGGGTGTTCTAGTGGGCTCGTTTCTCGGGCAAATGTTGTATGCAGCAGGGGGTGGGGGGATGAAGAAGCTGTTTGCTGAACGTTCAGGTTTTGGTGTGCTCAATCGAGCGAGCGGGGTGTGTCTGATTGGATTTGCGGGCTGGCAGATGGCTTGTGCTCTATCGCTATAGGCTTGCCCCCGATGGCGGTGGATGAGTCAGCTAGAGGTAAGCTGACTCATCCACCGCCATCGGGGCGAGCCACCTCCCACATTAATCCTGCGTTCCTAGCGCCGACCTGTGCGGGTACTCACATCCACCCAAACCGCCAGCACCAGAATGCTGCCCTTCACGATCATCTGCCAGTAACTGTCCACATCCAGCATCGACATGCCGTTATCCAGGCTGGTAATCACCAACGCCCCGAGCAACGCGCCATACACCGTGCCAGAGCCGCCGCGCATCGATGTGCCGCCGATAAAACACGCGGCGATGGCATCCAGCTCACCCATGTTACCCGCCGACGGCGAGCCGGCAGCCAGGCGAGCGGTGTTGACCAACCCGGCGAGCGCGCACATCACGCCCATGATGCCGAAGATCCACAGTTTCACTGCCTGCACGTTGATGCCCGACAGGCGCGTGGCTTCCATATTGCTGCCCACCGCATACACCCGGCGGCCGAACACGGTCTGGCTGGTGACGTAGCTGAATACACCGAGCAGTACCAGCAACAGCAGCACTGGCACGGGGATGCCGTCGTAGCTGTTGAGCGTGGTGACGAACCCGGCCAACACCGCGCCGATCACCACCACGCGCAGCACATCACGCACCAATGAATGCGCAGCCAGGCCATGCAGTGCGCGGTTGCGCCGTTGTTTCCAGGTGAGGAACAGGGTCAGGGCAAACAGTAAGACACCGAGGCCGATCCCGACCGAATGGGGCAAATACCCTTGGCCCACATACACCAAGGAAGGCGACACCGGCGCAATGGTGGTACCGCCCGTGATCCCCAGGAGAATCCCGCGAAACGCCAACATCCCCCCCAGGCCAACGATAAACGACGGGATACGCAGGTAGGCGGTCATGTAGCCGTTGGCCAACCCGATCATCAAGCCGCACAGGGCAACCAGGCTCAGGTTCGCCAACAGCGGCACGTGATACACCACGTCCAGGATCGCCGCCAACCCGCCCAGCAAGCCGAGCAACGAGCCCACCGACAAATCGATCTCGCCGCTGATGATCACCAGCACCATGCCGCACGCCAGGATCCCGGTGATCGACATCTGCCGCAGCAGGTTGGACAGGTTGCGCGGTGTAAGGAAGCCCCCCTCGGTCTGCCAACTGAAAAACAGCCAGATCACCGCCACGGCGATCACTAGGGCAAGCATTTTGTAGCGGGTAAACAGCTGTTTGAGCTGATTCATCTACGCGGTCTTCCGATCATTATTATTGTGTTGGCTGAGCGCCGCGGCGAGCACCTGTTCCTGGGTGAGCCCGTCGTTGATGAAGTCGCCGCGCAACTGGCCGTCGCCGATCACCAGCACGCGGTCGGATACGCCGAGTACTTCGGCCAGCTCCGAGGAGACCATGATGATCGACACTCCCTCGGCCGCCAGCGCACCCATCAATTTGTAGATCTCATACTTGGCGCCCACGTCCACCCCGCGTGTGGGCTCATCGAGGATCAGCACGCGAGGCTTGGCCATCAGCATTTTCGCCAGCACGGCCTTTTGCTGGTTGCCACCGGACAGGCTGGTGATCGGCAGGAACGGGCTGGCGGTCTTGAGGTGCAGGCGTGCAATCTGCTGGTCGATGCTGCCCAGTTCGGCTTCGGCGTCGATGCGCGTCAGGTGCGCGTAGGTGTCGAGTACCGCCAGGGTGATGTTCTGGCCCACGCCGAAGTCGGGAATGATGCCCTGACGCTTGCGGTCCTCGGGCACCATGCACAGCCCGGCGCGGATCGATTTGAGCGGCGTGCGCGTGTCGATCACCTGGCCGTCCAGCCACACCTCGGCGCTGTAGCGACCGGGGTAGGCACCGAACAGTGCCGACACCAGCTCCGTGCGCCCGGCACCGACCAGCCCGGCAATGCCGAGGATTTCCCCGCGCTTGAGCACAAAGGACACATCGTCCACGCGCTTGCGCCTGGGGTTGTCGACGTCATGGCAGGTGACGTTGCGTGCCTCGAAAATTACCTCGCCCACCGCATGGGGTGCGGTGGGGTAGAGGTTGCTCATCTCGCGGCCGACCATCTGGGTGATGATTTGTGCGATGTCCATGTCGGCCATGGCGGTGGTCGCGATGTGCTTGCCGTCGCGGATCACCGCAACGGTGTCGCACACCGCCGCCACCTCATCGAGCTTGTGGGAGATGTACACGCAGGCCACGCCCTTGGCCTTGAGGCCGCGGATGATGTCCAGCAGCACCTCGATTTCCGAGCGGGTCAGGGCCGAGGAGGGCTCGTCGAGAATCAGCAGCCGCGCCTGTTTGTTCAGGGCCTTGGCGATTTCCACCAGTTGCTGGTGGCCGCCGCCGTACTGCGACACCGGCAGCGCCACGTTCATGTCCGGCACCATGAGCTCGCGCATCAAGGCTTCGGCGCGGTGGAACATCGCCGGGTAGTTCATGCGCCCGCCCGGCAGGGTCAGTTCATGACCCATGAAGATGTTTTCGGCCACCGACAGGTCGGGCACCAGGGTCAGTTCCTGGTGGATGATCACGATACCGGCCGCTTCGGTTTCGCTGATCGACTGGGCCTTGAGCGGCTGCCCGTCCCAGAGAATTTCGCCGTCCCAGGTGCCGTGGGGATATACCGCCGACAGCACCTTCATCAAGGTGGATTTACCGGCGCCGTTCTCGCCGCACAGGCCGACGCATTCCCCCGGCCGCACCTTGATATCGATGCCGTTCAGCGCGTTGACCCCGCCAAAGCGTTTGACGATGCCGTTCATTTGCAGCAGGTAGTCGACCATGGCGCTTACTGCCCGGCCATCTGCTCTTTGGTGTAGAACCCGTCTTTCTCCAGCAGGTCGATGTTCGCCTTGGTCAGCGGGGTCGGGGTGAGCAGGATGGTGTCGACCTTTTTGCTGCCGTTGTCGTACTGCGAGCTGTAGGTGGGTTGCTCATTGCGCGCCAGTTGCACCGAGAGTTTGGCGGCTTCGCTGGCGATCAGCTTGAGCGGCTTGTACACGGTCATGGTCTGGGTGCCGTCGATCACGCGCTTGACCGCCGCCAGGTCGGCATCCTGGCCGGAGATCGGCACCTTGCCTGCCAGTTTCTGCGCGGCCAGGGCCTGGATCGCACCGCCGGCGGTGGCGTCGTTGGAGGCGACGATGGCGTCGATCTTGTTGTTGTTCCGGGTCAGGGCGTTTTCGACGATGCTCAGGGCCTCGGTGGGGTTCCATTCCTTGACCCACTGCTGGCCGACCACCTTGATATCGCCCTTGTCGATGGCCGGTTGCAGCACTTTCATCTGGCCTTCGCGCAGCACCTTGGCGTTGTTGTCGGTGGGCGCGCCGCCGAGCAGGAAGTAGTTGCCCTTGGGCGCCGCTTGCAGCACGCCGCTGGCCTGCATTTCGCCGACCTTTTCGTTATCGAAGGAGATGTAGGCGTCGATGTCCGCATTCAGGATCAGGCGGTCATAGGACACCACCTTGATCCCGGCTTTCTTGGCTTCGGCGACGGCGTTGGTGAGCACGGTGGCGTTGAACGGTACGATGACGATCACATCGACGCCGCGGGAAATCAGGTTTTCGATCTGGGAGATCTGTTTTTGCTCGTTGGCATCGGCGGATTGCACGAAGACTTTGGCGTCGAGTTTCTCTGCGGCGGCGACGAAGTAGTCGCGGTCGCGGGACCAGCGTTCCAGGCGCAAGTCATCGATGGAGAAGCCGATCTTCGGGTGGGCCGAGTCGGCCAGCACCGGCAGGGCGAACAGGGCCAGGGCAGTGGCGATGAGGGTGCGTTTCATGGTTATGCGTCCTTTTATTGTTGTTGGAAAGACTCTAGGCAAACACCGTACTTGTGGCGATGAAGCGTGTTGTGGCAAGTGAGCTGTTGTGGCGAGCGGGCTTGCCCCGCGTTGGGGCGCGAAGCGGCCCCTTTCCCGGCGACATGTTTTCACCTGACACACGTAGGCGCCTGGTTCTGGGGCTGCTTCGCAGCCCAACGCGGGGCAAGCCCGCTCGCCACAACAAGCCCGCTCGCCACAAAAAAAGCCCGCATGTCACACAGTCAGCGGTAGATAAAGCGATTCACAATACCTTCCAGCATCTCTTGCCGACCACTCACCGCCTGCGGGTTCAGCTCATGGGCAAAGGCATGCTCGGCCAGGGATTCCAGGCTGAATTCCCCCGCCAGCACCGCCTGGCCCAGCGGCTGCTGCCAGCCGGCGTAACGCTGGTCCTTGAACTGCTGCAACCGGTCGTTCTCGACCATGGCCGCCGCCCGCTCCAGCGCCAGCGCCAACACATCCATGGCCGCCACATGCCCGTGGAACAGGTCTACCTCATCGAGGCTCTGGCGGCGTACCTTGGAATCGAAATTGTAGCCGCCATTCTTGAAACCCCCGGCCTTGAGGATTTCATAAGTGGCCAGGGTCATTTCCTCGACGCTGTTGGGGAACTGGTCGGTGTCCCAGCCGTTCTGCGGGTCGCCACGGTTGGCGTCGATGCTGCCGAAAATCCCGAGGGACACGGCGGTGGCGATCTCATGATGAAAGCTGTGCCCGGCCAGGGTCGCGTGGTTGGCCTCAATGTTGACCTTGATCTCATGCTCCAGGCCGAACTCATGCAGGAAGCCGAACACCGTGGCGCTGTCGTAATCGTATTGGTGCTTGGTCGGCTCCTGGGGCTTGGGCTCGATCAGCAGGTCGCCCTTGAAGCCGATCTTGTGCTTGTGCTCTACCACCATGCGCATAAAGCGCCCGAGCTGTTCGCGTTCGCGCTTGAGGTCGGTGTTGAGCAGGGTTTCATAGCCTTCACGGCCGCCCCACAGTACATAGTTGGCGCCTTTGAGCCGCAGCGTCGCGTTCATCGCGCTGAACACCTGGGCGGCGGCGTAGGCAAACACCTCCGGGTCCGGGTTGCTCGCGGCGCCGGCGGCAAAGCGTGGGTTGCTGAAGCAGTTGGCGGTGCCCCACAGCAGTTTGATGCCGGTTTGTTCCTGATGGCGTTCCAGGTGGTCGACCATCTGCGCAAAGTGATTGCGGTATTCCTTGAGCGAGCTGCCTTCGGGGGCGACGTCCGTGTCGTGAAAGCTGTAGTAGTCGATGCCCAGCTTGGTGAAAAACTCGAAGGCCGCATCCGCCTTGCCGATGGCCAGATCCATCGGCTCGCCACTGCGTTGCCATGGCCGTTTGAAGGTGCCCACGCCAAACATATCCGCCCCTGGCCAGACGAAGGTGTGCCAATAACAGGCGGCCATGCGCAGGTGTTCGCGCATGGGTTTGCCGAGGATGATTTTATTGGCGTCGTAATGGCGAAAGGCGAGGGCAGAGTCGCTGCTGGGGCCTTCGAAGCGAACCTTCTCGACACCGGGGAAGTACGGCATGGCGTTTTCCTTATTGTTCTTGGCGGTGCCCCGATACTAGCAACGGCCAATGGGCTGCCGATTATGAAAATCACCAAGGGAGGGTGCGATTTTGAGTGGCAGGGTCTAGGCTGTTGCGACCGGCCCCAGGACAACAACAATGAAAACCCTACCGCCCGTGCACCGCATCGCCTTGCTGTTCAACGGCAGCAAAATCTACGACCGTGGCATCATCGCCGGCATCGGCAATTACCTGAGCAGTACCCGCGCGTCCTGGGACTTGTTCCTTGAAGAGGACTTCCTGTGCCGCCTCAAAGGCATAGAGCGCTGGCAGGGCGACGGCATCATCGCCGACTTCGACGACCCGCTGATCGGCGAGGCGCTGGCCGGCAGCAAGGTGCCGGTGGTGGCAGTGGGCGGTTCTTATGAGGATGCGCGCGCCTACCCCAAGGGCATTCCCTATGTGGCCACCGACAATGCGGCCTTGATGAAGCTGGCCTATGAACATTTGATCGAGGCCGGTGTGACGCGGTTCGCCTGTTTCAGCCTGCCCGAAGCCCAGGCCAATCGCTGGGCCCAGGAGCGCGAAAAGGCCTTCAAGCGCTTGCTGCAACGCGATGGCTTGCCAGTGCAGATCTATCGCGGCCTGGGCACCAGTGCGCCGCTGTGGGACAGCGCGGTGGAGCAGCAGATCGCCTGGCTGCAAAGCCTGCCCAAGCCCATCGGGATCATTGCGGTCACCGACGCCCGCGCCCGGCAACTGCTGCAAGCCTGTCTCACCGCCGGCATCGCGGTGCCGGAAGAAGTGGCGCTGATCGGTATCGACAACGACCCACTGACCCGCACCCTCACGCGCGTGCCGTTGAGTTCGGTGATCCAGGGCACCGAAACCATGGGCCGCACCGCCGCCGCGCTGTTGCACCAGATGCTGCATGGCAAGCCCTGCACCGGCACGCAGGTGCTGGTGCCGCCGGATGCGATCAACGTGCAGGCGTCGAGCCTGCACCAACCCTTGGGCAACCCCTATGTGATGCAGGCGTTGCTGTTTATCCGCCAATACGCCTGCCAGGGCATCAAGACGGCGCAGGTGGCGGCCTATGTCGGCGTGTCGCGTTCATCGCTGGAATCGCACTTTCGCAAGGCGCGCGGGTGCAGCGTGCACGACGAGATCCTGCGCTTCAAACTCGCCAGCGCCGCCAAGGGCTTGCAGGGCAACCACCTGGCGATTGCCGACATCGCCCAGCAGTGCGGCTTCAAGTCGGCGCAGTACCTGCACACCGTGTTCCGCCGCGAGTTCGGCTGCACGCCACGGGAATACCAGCACAGCCATTAGAAACTTTGCAGGCATCGCCCATTCGCTGCTGGACTTGCACCGTACAGACTAGGGAGAATGGTTTTTTGTGGCGTAAATGGAAGCTCCCATGACCGACAGTGCCCACCGTGCCGCCAGCGACATCGACCTGATGACCGAAGTGGCCATGCTTTATTACCTCGACAACATCACCCAGGAAGCCATTGCCAAGCGCTTCGACCTGTCGCGGGTCAAGGTCAGCCGCTTGCTCAAGCGCGCCCGTGATGAAGGGGTGGTGGAGGTGCGGGTGTTGCAGCATCCGGCCCTGAACACGGAGTTGGAGCAGGCGCTGGTCGAGCGTTTCCAGTTGGACCGCGCCTTGATCGCGGTTGACCACGGCGACCCCGACACCCAGCGCTCGGCCGTGGCCAGCCTGGTGGCCAACTACCTGAACAAGACCCTCAGCGACGGCATGATCGTCGCCGTCGGCATGGGCCGCAACGTGGGCGCCGTGGCCGAGAACGTGTTCCTGCCGGTGACGCGCAACTGCACCTTCGTTTGTGCCATCGGCGGCTCGCTCAAGGCCGGCGAATACATGAACCCCGACCATATCTGCCGGCGCCTGGCCCTGCGTTTCGGCGCCGAGAGCGAAACCCTGTACGCCCCGGCCCTGGTGGCCAACCCGGAACTGCGCAGCGTGCTGATCAACAACGACACCGTGCGCTCCACCCTCGACCGTGCGCGCCGCGCCGATATCGCCTTGATCGGCATCGGCGACATGAGCGAGAACAGCAACATGGTGCGCATGGGCTGGTTCTCGCCCCAGGAAATCGCCCAGGCCCGGGTGTCCGGTACGGTCGGTGACATGATGGGCTACGACTTCATCGACATCCACGGCCAGCCAGCGGTCAACGCCATGCAGGGCCGGGTGATCGGCCTGTCGGTACAGGAGCTGGTGCGCATTCCCGACGTGGTAGCGATTGCCAGCGAAAACACCAAGGCGGCGGCCACCCTCGGTGCGTTGCGCTCCGGGGTGATCAACACCCTGGCGACGACCGTGTCGAATGCCTACACGATCCTTGCCCTGGATGATGCAACGCGCCGCTAGGTGACATCTTGTATGTGGTGAGCCCGCTTGTTGTGGTGAGCGGGCTTGTTGTGGCGAGCCCGCTCGCCACAGAAAGCCCCGTCCACCAAAGAGGCTGTGTAGGGCAAACCCGCTCCCACACCTAGGCCACCAACCGCGCCTCAACCGATTCGGCAAGGTTGGTCAGGATCAGGCAGCACGACACTGCGCCCGCATCCAGTACTCCCAGGGAGCGCTCCCCCAGGCGGCTGGCACGGCCGATCTTGGCCACCAGGTCGCGGGTGGAATCACGGCCCTGGGACGCGGCGCTTTTCATCCGGTGCAACGCTTCGCGGAACGTCGCGCCGCTGGCCTGGGCCTGTTCGAACGCCTCGACCGCTGGAATCAACGTATCCATCAGGCACTTGTCACCCACGCCGGCGTCGCTGATGTCTTGCAGTGAGGTCAGGCCGCCACGCAGCAGCCTGGCGAAGGTCGCCCCATCGATGCTATCGCGGCCGCGCACTTCGTCGGCCATGCCGATAAACAGGCTGCCATACAGCGGGCCCATGGAGCCGCCGATGCCTTCCATCAACGCCAGGGTCAGTTCGTCCAGCGCCTCGGCCAGGGACAGTTCGCGGCCCTCCAGGGTCTTGCCGCAGCGCGAGAATCCCTTGGCCATGTTGATGCCGTGGTCGCCGTCGCCGATGGCGCCGTCCACTTCACTGAGGTATTCGCGGTTGGCGACGATGATCGACACCAGGTTGGTGACGATGGCGCTGCCGGTGTTGCTCGGGAAATGTTCGCTCATGCTTCACTCCGACTGGGTCATGCCGATGGAGCGGCAAGGTTGGTCGATCAAACGGCTCAGCTCGGCGTCGAGGCCAAGCAGGGTCAGGGTCACGCCCATCATTTCCAGGGACGTGAAGTAGTTGCCCACGTAACAGCGGTGTATGCGCAGGCCCTTGGCGCGCAGTTGGCGCTCGACCTCGGCGTAGAAAATATACAGCTCCATCACCGGCGTGGCGCCCAGGCCCGAGACCAGCACCACCACGCTCTGGTCCTGGGTGAAGTCGCGGTCGGCCAGGATCGGCGCAAGCATGCGCTCGGCCATGGCGGCGGCGGACTCCACTGGCACCACTTCGATACCGGGTTCGCCATGGTGGCCGATGCCCAGTTCCATCAGGCCGTCGGCAATCTGGAAGTTGGGTTTGCCTACCGCCGGAATGGTGCAGGGCGTGAGCCCCACGCCGATGGAGCGGCAATGGTCCACGGCCTTCTGCGCCACGCGGATCACGGCGTCAAGGTCGTAGCCCTGGGCGGCGGCGGCACCGCCGATCTTCCACATGAAGATCTCGCCGGCCACGCCACGCCGCTTGGCGATTTCGGCGGGCGGGGCGGAGGCCACGTCGTCGTTGGCCACCACGGTGCGGATGTTCATGGCTTTGCTGGCGGCCATTTTCATCGCCAGCTTCACGTTCATGTTGTCGCCGGCATAATTGCCATACAGGCACGCCACGCCTGCGCCCTGGTCGGCGGCACGGAACGCGTCGAAGAAGCTCTTGGCGGTGGGCGAAGAGAAAATCTCGCCCACCGCCACCGCATCCACCAGCCCCGGGCCGACATAGCCGAGAAACGCCGGCTCGTGCCCCGAACCGCCGCCGGTGACAATACCGACCTGGCCGGCCGGTGAGGACGTGCGTTTGCGGATGACCCGTGGGTTGCTCTCGTACTGCACCAGTTCCGGGTGCGCCAGGAGGATGCCCGCGAGCATGTCCTCGACCACCAGGTCCGCATCATTGATGACTCGATTCATAGGGTGTTTCCTTGTTCTTATTCGTCTGGAATCGGCTTACTGAATGCTGTAGCCACCGTCGATCACTACGTTTTCCCCGGTGATCATCCTGGCCGCGTCGCTGACCAGGTAGAGCACCAGGCCGGCGATTTCTTCCGGCTGGGCGAAGCGCCCCACCGGGATCTGCAATTTGGCCCGTTCGCCCAGTTCGCCCGCCCAGGCTTTCTTGCCCAGGGCGGTCTCGACGATGGTCGGAGACACGGCGTTGACGTTGACGCCGTGGGGCGCCCATTCCATGGCCAGCACCTTGGTCATGCCGACCACGGCGGCCTTGCTCGCGCAGTAGGCCACATGACGGTCCAGGCCGATGACGGCGGCCTGGGAGGCAAGGTTGACGATACGCCCGCCGCCTTGTTCGATCATGTAGCGGGCACAGGCCTGCGCCACGAAGAAACTGGCCTTGAGGTTGATGTCCAGGGTGGTGTCCCAGGCGTTTTCATTCACGTCCAGGGCTTTGTCGAGCAGCGCGACCCCCGCGCTGTTGACCAGGTAATCGATGCGCCCTAGCCCGGCAGCGGCCTGGTCGACGGCGGCCTGCAGCAAATCGAGCTGGCGCAGGTCAGCCACCAGCCCCACATGACCCGCGCCGAGGCTGGCAGCCACTTCGACCACCGCGGGGTCACGGTCCAGCAACGCCACCCGGGCGCCGCGCTCCACCAGCAACTGGGCACAGGCCAGGCCGATACCGGCGGCGCCCCCGGTGATCACGGCGCAACGGCCGGTGAGGTCGAACGCCTGGTTCCAGAAATTGGACATTGCACACACTCCACTTAGCGTTTTTTCTTGCGCCAGACATCAATCAACACCGCAAGCACGATGATCAATCCCTTGGCCACTTGTTGGTAATACGACGACACCCCGAGCAGGTTCAAACCGTTGTTGATCACACCGATCAGCAGCGCGCCAAACAACGTGCCGACAATGCTGCCGGTGCCACCCGACAGGCTGGTGCCGCCGATCACCACCGCCGCAATCGCATCCAGCTCATAAGACACGCCCGCCTGGGGCAGGGCCGAGGTGGTGCGCGCCGCCAGCACCACCCCGGCCAACCCCGCCAGCAGGCCGGAAATCACATACACCGAGAACGTGACCTTGCGCACGCCGATGCCGGAGGTGCGCGCGCTTTTTTCGTTGCCGCCCACGGCGTACACGTAGCGCCCGTAGGTGGTGTAGCGCAGCACCATCCAGAAGATCAGCGCGACCACCGCAAAGATAATGATCGGCACGCCAATAGGGCCTAGCTTGCCGATGCCCATGGCGAGGAAGCTGTCCGGCAGGTCGGTGACCGGGCTGCCGTCGTTGAGAATAAAGGTCATGCCCCGCGCCACGCTGAGCATGCCGAGGGTGGCGACAAAGGGCGGGATGCTCAGGTTGGCTACCATGAAACCGTTGACCACGCCGAGCATGGCCCCGGCAAACATCCCCGCACTCACCGCCGCCAGCAGGCCATAACCCTGGGTGGCGACCAGCGCGCTGCACAAGCCGGCGAAGGCCAGGATCGAGCCCACCGACAGGTCGATGCCCTTGGTGAGGATCACGTAGGTCATGCCCACGGCCAGGATGCCGTTGATGGAGGTCTGGCGCAGGATGTCCATCCAGTTGCGCCAGGTCATGAAGTATTCGCTGGAAAACGCCATCACCAGGCACAGCAGGATAAACACCAGCGGCAGGCCGAAGCGGTCGAGGGACAAGCGCAGGCGGTTGCGCGGCGCGGCAGTGACGGGTGCGGCGAGGACTTTACTGTTCATGAGGCAAGACTCAACAAGGCTTCCTGGGAAAGGGCGGTGTCGCTGCTGACGGTCACCAGGCGGCCGCCCTTGAACACCGCGATGCGGTCACTCAGGTGCAGCAGTTCCGGCGCCTCGGACGAGACCACGATGGCCGCACCGCCGGCGCGCACGAATTCGTCGAGCAGGTGATAGATCTCCTGCTTGGCGCCTTCGTCGATGCCGCGCGTGGGTTCGTCGCACAGCAGGCAGATCGGCTGGGTCGACAGGCATTTGGCGAGCACCACTTTCTGCTGGTTGCCGCCGCTCATGGATTCCACCGGCAGGTCCAGGGAGGAGATCTTGATCTGCAGGCGCTTGACCATGCTCTGCGCCAGGGCCTGTTCCTTGCGCGCATTGATCACCGACCAGCTCGACAATTGCTTGTAGGCCGACAGCGCGATGTTGGCGAGGATGCTGGCGCTGAGCACCAGGCCGCTGTCCTTGCGGTCTTCGGTGACCAGGGACATGCCGGCGCGGATGGTCGCCGCCGGGGTGCCGGTGGGCAGGGGCTGGCCTTGCAGGGTGGCGCTGCCGGCGTCCGGCAGGGTCAGGCCATACAGGCAGTTGAGGAATTCGCTGCGGCCCGAACCCATCAGCCCATAGATGCCGAGGATTTCACCCTGGCGCAGTTGCAGGCTGATGTCCTGGAACTCGCCGTCACGGCTCAGGCCATTGACATCCAGGCACGTGGCGGCGGCGCATTCGCGGCCGACTTTATGGTCGATGCGCTGCAACTCCTGGCCGACGATGCCGCGCACCAGGTGGGCGCGGTCGATATCGGCCATGCGCCCGCTTTCCACAAAGGCGCCGTCGCGGAAGATGCTGTAGTCATCGGCAATCTGCGCCAGTTCACTCAGGCGGTGCGACACATAGATGATCCCGGCGCCACGGGCGGTCAGGCGGCGGATCGCCTTGAACAGGGTTTGCGCTTCGTGTTCGCCGATGGCCGAGGTGGGTTCGTCCATGATCATCACCTGGCAGTCATGGCTGAACGCCTTGGCGATCTCCACCAGTTGGATCTGCGCCACGCTCAGGCGATGCATGGGGCTGGTGGCGTCCACGTCGAACTCCAGGCTTTGCAGCAGTTCGCGGGTGCGTCGGTTCAGTTCCTTGCTGTCGACGATACAGCCGGCGCGGCGTGGCTCGCGGCCCAGCCAGATATTTTCGGCGACGGTCATGTAGGGGATGGGTTCCAGCTCCTGGGTGATCATCGCCACCCCGGCGGCGAGGGCTGCGCTGGGGCGGTCGAACTGCACCGGCTGGCCGTTGAGCAGGATGCTGCCGGCGTCACGCTGGGTGATGCCCATCAAGATGCTGAGGAAGGTGGATTTGCCGGCGCCATTGCCGCCGCACAGTGCGTGCACGCTGCCGGCCCGCAGGGAGAGGCGCCCGTCGCGCAGGGCAGGGACCCCGGCGTAGGCCTTGGAAACTTGTTCAGCGTGAAGCAGTAATGGCGGGGCCATCGGTGTGTCCTCTTGCTGATTTTCTTATTAGGTAGGCTTAGCCAACAGCCTGATCATATGATCGGATAGTGATCATATGTTTAAACTGCTCGGGCCGGCTTTGTCAATGGTTTGGCGCAGTGTTCGCCCGTGCTTTTATCGTTTTAGCGGCACTTCGCCTTGAAATAAGCCTTGACAGCGGCGGGCTGATCGTCCGCTAATGATTGTGCATAATTTCAGTTAGTGATCATTTGATCGGTCTGATGGAGAGGCAGTAATGGGTGCACAAACGATGTTTTCGGTGGCCATCGGATGCGACGAGGCAGGCTTTGAGCTCAAGGAAATGCTCAAGCGTTTTATCGAAAGCCTGGGGTATGAGGTCGAGGACTTTGGCTGCCATTCGTCCAGCCCGGTGCTGTACCCGGACATCGCAGCAGCCGTAGCCACGGCGGTGGGCGCGGGTGAGCGGCGCCTGGGTGTGTTGATCTGCGGCACCGGCATCGGCATGGCGATTTCCGCCAACAAGATCAAGGGGGTGCGGGCCGCCCAGGCCCACGATACCTATTCGGCCGAGCGCGCACGCAAGAGCAACGATGCGCAGATCCTGTCCATCGGTGCGCGGGTGATCGGGCCCGAGCTGGCCAAGAGCATCGTCAAAGTGTTCCTGGAATCGGAGTTCGAAGCAGAGCGCTCCGGGAGGAAAGTCGAGCGCATCACTGCGCTCGAACGGGCGAACAGGGCGTTGCCATCAGACGACTGAGTCGCCTCAGAACACCGCCTTGACCTGCAGGCCCAGCACCAGGGCGTTGTCGATGTTGTCACCGGAAAACGCACCCGGCTCGATGATGTATTGCACATCCGGGCGCAGGGTCAGCCAGGGGGTGGCCTGGTAGCCGTAGCTGAGTTCGATCAGTTGTTCGGCATTGTTCAGGTCGGGATAGTCGGTCCCGGCCTTGAAGGCGGCCAGTTCCTGTACCTCGCGGCTGCGCGGGTTCGGCACGGCGCGACCATAACCCAGGGCCAGGGTGTCACGCGGCCGGCCTTCGAACGGCTTGTACAGCACCACGCCTGCGCCGTACCACTTGCTGAACGGCGAGGCCGCTTCGCTGGCGGCGGAATACTGGCCGAAGGCGTGCAGCACACGGCCGGCGGATGAGTCCGAGGCCCACACTGCCTGGTCGATCAGCAGGTAGTGACCACCGCGGCCGCTGACCTCCTTGGTGCTGCCGATGCGTTTCACGTCGGAGCTGTCGTAGTAATAGCCCAGCTTGTATTCACCCGGCAGGCTGCCGGCGTGTTTGTAGATCAATTCGATGGGCACCACGGTGCCAGTGGTGTGCTTGGGGTCCAGGCGCCAGGCGCGGCTGGAGTTGCCGTTGCTTTGCGGGTCGACGTTGAAGGCGGCAACGCGCAATTGCCAGGCCGGCGAGAAGTCATATTTCACCCGCGCACCCAGTCGTGCATTCGGGTAGTTGGTCCAGCCGCTGCCGCCGGACATGTTCAGCGGGTGCCCGCAGAACCCGGCGTTCATGAAGTTGCACAAGATCCCGCTGTCGAGGCCACCGAGGTCATTGCCCATGGCCATGTAGCCGAGCTTGACGTTCAGCGCCGGGGTGAACAGCGTGCGTTCGTAGCTCAACTCGGTGAGGCGGGTGTAGAGACCGCCGTAGTTTTCCTGGATCGGCAGGCGGTTGCCCACCAGGTCCTCGGACGCACTGTTGCCGCGCCGGTCGTTGATCGTGAGCTGGATGCGGTCGCCATTGTTCAAGCCGTAGAGCTTGCCCAGGTCGAACTGCACGCCGAGCTTGAGGTTCTGCGAGTAGCGCGCCGAGCGGTGCTGGCCGCCGTGGGCGTTGTAGGCGGTCTCGCCGCTGTAGTCGCCGGTGAAGCGGATGCCCTGTGCGTCGAGTTCACGGCGCAGGCCGCCCCAGTCGCCGGTCAGGGTGGTGTCATCGGCTTGTACGGGCAGCGCGGCACCCAGGGCGAGGCCCAGCAGCAGGCGCCCAAGGGCAATATGAGAAGTGGGGGTCATGCGGGTTTTTCCAGGCACAAGGCGCGGCGCCGGGGAGGCGCCGCGCGAACAGGGGGGTTAAGGCAGGGCGTAGGCGATCACGTAGTCGCCACGGTCAGTGGACTGGCGTGCGCCACCGGCGGTGATGACGATGTACTGTTTGCCGGTTTTCGGCGATACGTAGGTCATCGGGCCGCCCTGGCTGCCGACGGGCAGGCGGGCCTTCCAGATTTCCTCGCCATTGCCGCTGTTGAAGGCGCGCAGGTAGAAGTCCTGGGTGCCGGCGATAAAGATCAGGCCGCCCTGGGTCGACAGGGTGCCGCCGAGGGTCGGCAGGCCGATCTTGATCGGCAGGTGCATGCGGATGCCCAGGGGGCCGGTGTCCTCGACGGTGCCGACCGGTACTTGCCAGGCGACTTTCTGGGTCTTCATGTTGATCGCAGTCAGGGTGCCGAACGGCGGCGCCTGGCACGGAATACCGGCCACCGACAGGAAGCGGTTTTTGTTCACCGCATACGGCGTGCCCTTGAGTGGCACGGCGCCCATGCCGGTATTCAGCGCTTCGCCACCCGACGCGGCCTGGGCCTTGTTCTGCGAGGGTATCATCTGGATCCACAGGCCCAGGCGCATGTCGTTGACGAAGATAAAACCGTGCACCGGGTCGGTGGAGATGCTGCCCCAGTTCATGCCACCCAGCGAGCCCGGGAAACTCAGGGATTTATCGGTGCCCGGCGCGGTGTACAGGCCGTCGTAGCGCATGCCCTTGAAGTCGATGCGGCACAGCAACTGGTCAAACGGCGTGGCGCCCCACATGTCCGATTCGGTCAGGGTCTGCGCGCCGATCTGTGGCATGCCGACCGATTTTGGCTGGGTGGGCGAGTAGGGCTCGTCAGGGATGTTGGCGGCCTTGACCGGCACTTCCTTCACCTCGGTCAGCGGCTTGCCGGTGGCACGGTCGAGCACGTAGATCTGCCCGGCCTTGGTGCCGATCACCAGCGCAGGCACAGCCTTGTCGCTGCCCGGCGGGGTGAAGTCGATCAGGCTCGGCTGCATCGGCAGGTCGAAGTCCC
The DNA here is from genome assembly GCF_024584605.1 of Pseudomonas extremorientalis. Classification (NCBI taxonomy): domain Bacteria; kingdom Pseudomonadati; phylum Pseudomonadota; class Gammaproteobacteria; order Pseudomonadales; family Pseudomonadaceae; genus Pseudomonas; species Pseudomonas extremorientalis. The sequence goes on from NZ_CP089519.1 coordinate 2,431,379, forward strand.
ACAGGTCATTGTGGACGGTCTGGTACACCCATTTTTCCGCGCCGGTGGAGGCGTCCAGCGCCAGTACCGACGCGCCGTATTTGTGGTTGAGCTGGGTGCGTTCCACACCGTAGATGTCGGTGGACGAGCTGCCCATCGGCAAGAATACGGTGTTCATCAGCGGGTCATAGGACATTGGCGCCCAGCTGTTCGGCGTGCTGCGCACGTAGGTGCTACCGTCGGCCGGGGCTTTTTTGTCTTCCGGGTTGCCCGGGTCGAACGCCCAGCGCATCTGGCCGGTGATTACGTCGAAGCCACGGATCACGCCGCCGGGCATGTCGGTCTGCACGTTGTCGGCCACGCGGCCGCCGACCACCACGGTGGTGCCGGCGATCAGCGGTGCCGAGGACAGTTGGTAGTAGCTGTCCGGCACGTTGCCCAGGCCGGCTTTCAAATCCACCTGGCCGTGGGTGCCGAAGTCTTCGCAGAACTGGCCGGTGTCGGCGTCCACGGCGATCAGGCGTGCATCGATGGTGTTGGTCAGCAAGCGGCGCTGGCACTGCGCACCGGCGGGCACGCTGGCGGCGATGATCGGTGAGCTGTTCGGTTGGGTAGGCTGGGCAATCGGCGCAGTGGCGTCGAAGTAGGCCATGCCACGGCAACGCTGCCACACCGCCGATTTGGCGTTGATCTCGTTCTTCCACAGCTCTTTGCCGGTGTCGGCGTCGAGGGCGATCAGGTTGTTGTGCGGCGTGCAGATGAACACTTTGTTGCCGATCTGCAGCGGGGTGAGCTGGTCTTCGGCACCGTTGCCGTCGCTGAGAGCGACGTCACCGGTGTGGTAGGTCCAGGCCACTTTGAGCTTATTGATATTGTCGCGATTGATTTGGTCCAGCGCGGCGAAGCGGCTGCCGCCTTCGGTGTTGCCGTAGTGCGCCCAGTCTTTCTGTGCGTCGGCTGCGGCCACCGGCGTGATACCTGGGCCAGTGCCGGTGGGTGCCACGCTCGGGTGGGCGACAAACATGTTGCCCGCCGCCACGGCCACGCCCACCGCCAATACCGCCGCCACGCCATAGGCGCCACGTGCAGGCCGGTTGGCCAGCAGCGGGTACACCAGCGCTACCACCAGGCCGATCACCGTAAACATGAACAGGCGGGAGAACAGCGGCCAGAACACCAGCCCCACATCCGCCACCGCCCAGAGAGCCGTGCCGACCAGGAAGGCCGCGAACAGCCACGCGCCCGCCGGCTTGCGTCGGGCAATCAGCAAGCCGGACACGGCCATGGCCGCACCGCCGATCAAGAAGTACCAGGAGCCTCCCAGGCTCACCAGTTTGCCGCCGCCGATGGCCAGCGCGAGGCCGAGCAGGGCGATGATAACGCCCAGGCCCAGCAGTAGGATTCTAGAGACGCCAGTGGCGCGCGATGCTCGTTTCATGTCGACAGGACTCGAATGTGAGAGGGCAAAGACGCGATTTTAGCAAGATAAGTAACTGGTTAGTACATTAGAGTCCTGCAATAGACTATTACAGGTGCTGCGATGATGGCATGTGGTCGAATGTCGCTCGAGGTGCGATGCGTCTCGCACCTGGCAGGCCGGCGTTTTAGTCGGATTTCTTGCCGCGCAGCTTTTTTTGCGGGGCCTCGGTGCTGGCAAGTGCGTCGCCGCCCAAGCTGCGGGTCAGTTCGACGGCCGCTTGCTGGAACAGCGGGTGCAGCGTCTGCGCCTGTTCGGCAGTCAGGCGGCTGGCGGGGCCGGACAGTACCAGTGCGCCGATCAGGTTTTCCCCTGGACCGAAGATGGGCAGGGCCATGGACGAGGCATGGGGGTCGGTGGCGCCATGGGAGAAAATCGGTTTGATCATTTTCGCGGCCAGCGCATAGGGTGTACGCAACGCCTCGGCTCCGGCGGCGCCGTCCATGGGGCGAGTGTCCCCGGGTTGCAGGTGCAGGCGCAGATGGTGAGGGGAGTTCACGCGGTACAGGCACATCCGATAAGCGCCGTGGCGTACGTAGAAGGAAGCGGTTTCGCCGGTTTCCTGAGTCAGGCGGTGCAGCAGCGGAGTGATGTGGCGTTCAAGATCGAGGCCGTCCTGGTACACCGTGTTCAAGCGCATGATTTCGGTGGCCAGCTGATAGCGACCATCGGCCAGGCGGGTGATCAGGCCGTGATTCTCAAGCGAAACCATCAAACGCATGATGGTGCTTTTGATCAGTCCGGTGCGTGCGGCGAGTTCGGCCAGTTCCAGGGCGGTATCCCCCATGCGGAAGGCAGTCAGCACGGTGAGCACCCGATCAGCCGAGGCCACCCCAGTGACTGCGGGGCGTGGGCGGGTTTTTACCATGGGTTGCTCCTTGTGAGGGGGTGGGCGGGTAGGCTGCAAAATACTGCCATTGGTCGGCGCGGTCAAAGCGGTGGGGAGAAGGGCAGTCGAATCATCGTGCTGCCCCTCCCGCTTTTTCAGGTCGCGTTGGCAGGTTTATTGAGTTGCGCCGTTTCGCTCATCTGCTTGCGCCCCATCAGCAACACCATGATCGCACCAGCGGCACACAGCGCCGCCAGCGGCAGCAATGCAAGGGCGTAGCTGCCTGTAGCGTGATGAATGGTTCCATACACGTTGACCATGATGCCGCCGCCTATCAGGTTGGCCATCGCGCCTACGGCGGCCAAGCCAGCGGCTGCGGTGGAGGATGAAAGCCAGGTCGAGACCAGCGCCCAGAACGGTCCTTTCATGGAGTACGCACCGATCAGCACCATTGACAGCATGAACACCGTGGCGACCAGCGAAGAGGTCACCAGCGCCAGCAGCAACCCGCCGGTGATCAGCAACAGGGTGAGTGCGGTATGCCAGCGGCGTTCACCGGTCTTGTCGGAGCTGCGGCCCCACACAATCATCAGAATGGACGCGAGCCCGTAGGGGATGGCGTTGACCATGCCGATTTCCAGGTTGTCCAGGCCAAACGTCTTGAGCAGTTGCGGCGCCCATACACTCATTGTGCTGCCGGCCGCCGATGCGCCGGAATAGATCAGTGCCAGCACCCAGATGTGCTTGTGGCGCAGCAGTTTCCACAGGGAGATATGCCCGATGGCGGTCTTGCGGTTGCGCTCTTCGTCGAGGCGGCCAGTGAGCCAGTGGCGCTGCTCGTGGTTCAGCCATTTGGCTTGTTCCGGGCGATCAGTCAGCACGAACAGGCAGGCGATGCCCAGCAGTACAGCGGGAATGCCTTCGATGATGAACAGCCAGTGCCAGCCACGCATGCCGAACCAGCCGTCCAGGCTCAACAACAAGCCGGACAGTGGTGAGCCGATGAAGTTGGCGCCGGGAATCGCCACCATGAAAATCGCGACCATGCGCCCACGGTATGCCGCTGGCAGCCAGTAAGTGAGGTACAGCAGCACGCCCGGGAAGAATCCTGCCTCGGCCGCGCCCAGCAGGAAGCGCATCACATACAGCGAGTTGGCGCCGGTAACAAACGCTGTGCCGGCGGAAATCAGGCCCCAGGTAACCATGATCCGCGCAATCCACACCCGTGCGCCGAAGCGCTGCAAGGCCAGGTTGCTCGGCACTTCCACCAGGAAGTACGAGACAAAGAACAGGCTGCTGGCAAAGCCGAAGATCGCCGGGGTCAGCCCCAGGTCCTGGTTCATTTGCAGCGAGGCCATGCCGATGTTGCCGCGGTCGATGATCGCCAGCAGGTAGCAAAGGATCAGGAACGGCAGCAGTCGCCACGCCACCTTGCGCATGGTTGAGCGCTCGATGGCGCTGATGTCGGTAGAACTGATAGGCATGACTCTCTCCCGTATTGTTTTTTTTGGAGATGCGTGATGAGCCCGCATGTAACCGGCGGGAGATGTCAGTGTGCGTAGAGGTGGCGGTTGACCACAGCACGCGGCGGCGGCGCGATGCCGTCCCAGAAATCGATGATTTGTTGCAGGGCCAGCAGGCCCACTCGGTCCCGCGCTTCGGCGGTATTGGCCCCCACATGCGGTGTGGCTACCAGGGTAGGCAGGCCCCATAGCGCCGAATCGGCGGGAGGGGGTTCGGGGTTGAACGTGTCGAGTCCGGCGCCGGCAATCTGCCCGGTGCTCAGGGCGTGGACCAAGGCTTCGGTGTCGATCAGTTCACCGCGCGCCGTATTGATCAGGAGGCTGCCGGGGCGCATGCGCTTGAACTGCGCCGCGCCAAACAGGTTGCGGTTATGTTCGGTCAGTGGGCAATGCAGGCTGATGATATCGCAGCTTGTCAGCAGGTCATCAATGTCGTCGACGCGCTCCACATTCGGCAGTTCCGGCAAGTACGGGTCGAACACCTTGATGGTCATGCGCAGCGGCGCCACCAGTTCCATCAGGATTCGTCCGATGCTTCCCAGGCCCACCAGGCCCAGGGTCTTGCCGGACAGTTCGATGCCCACTGAAGTGGCTTTGTCCCAATGCCCGTCACGCATCCGTGCGTCGAGCAGGGCGGTCTGGCGCGCCACGCTGAACATCAATGCCAAGGCGTGTTCGGCCACCGATTGCGCGTTGGCGCCCAGGGCGATAGTTACCGGGATCTGGCGTTCGGCGGCGGCGGCGATGTCGATGCTGTCGTAGCCGACGCCGTGCTTGGCGATGATCTTCAGTGCGGCCGATGCGTTGATCATCTCCCGGGTCAGTTGGCCCTGGCGCACGATGATTGCGTCCGGTTGTTCGCGGGCAATGATCGCGATGAGTTCATCGGCCGGTGCGTAGGGGGTGGTAGGGATGACGCGCACGCCGTGGGAGGCGGCGTGGGTCATGGCGTCGGCGGTCAATTCCGGGCCGGTCAGCAGGAGGGTTCGGGTCATTTCTGTGCACCTTGGTGTTTTTGTCGGTGTGCGGTAGTGACTGGAAATTATCATAATGAAACGGCGTTGCAATAAATAATTTTTTTATCGTCGCTTCAAAGTCGGCCAAATACAGTACCCAACCTTGCCAGATAGGGTTTTGTGCTGGTTTTTCAGGAGTTGTACCGCTGGTCATTTGATGCCTGGATTGGGCTTGAGTCTTGTTGATTTGAATTTGTGGTGTTAATTTCGAAATGGTGTTTCAAAATAAACAAAAATCATCAGAGGAATACCCCATGTCCATCGGATTCAGAGTGCTCAAGCAGCAACGCAAGGTCGCCGTTGAGTGGGTCGAGCGTTACCGGAGCGTGCCTGTCGCCAATATCAGCGACTCCATGCACCGCCTTACCGCCGGCGGCGCAAGCCTGCAACCGATGCATCGCACGGGCGTATTGGTCGGGCCGGCGCTCACCGTAAAGGCGCGGCCGGGGGATAACCTGATGCTGCATCACGCGCTGGACATCGCCGAGCCCGGCGACGTGATCGTGGTGGATGCCGGCGGTGACCTGAGTAATGCGCTGATTGGCGAGATGATGGTGGCGTACGCGATCAAGAAAGGTGTGGCGGGTATTGTGATCAACGGCGCGATTCGCGACGCAGCCAGCATCGGCACCGGGGATTTCCCGGTGTTCGCCGCCGGTATCACCCATCGCGGCCCTTACAAGGACGGACCTGGCGAGGTGAATGTGCCGATTGCCCTGGCCGGTATGGTGATCGAACCCGGCGATCTGGTGATCGGTGATGAAGATGGATTGCTCTGCGTGCCGTTTGAGCAGGTCGGTGAGGTGTATGATCGCGCCAGTGCCAAACATGCCGCCGAACAGAAGCAGTTGGAACAGATTGCACTGGGCGAAAACGACCGCTCCTGGGTCCTTGAATCCCTGAAACAAAAGGGCTGTGAGTTTATTTGAATCCTGCGTCTACCTCCCGATGGCCCACGCCCATCCGCGCGCTGCGCCATCGCAATTTCCAGATCTACTTTGTCGGTCAGGGTCTCTCGACCCTGGGCAAGTGGGTGCAACAGGTCGCGCTGTCATGGCTGGCCTACCACCTGACGGGCTCGGCCGTACTGCTGGGGGCCATTGCGTTTTTGACGCTGTTGCCGCAGCTGTTGGTCGGGCCGCTGGCGGGCGCCTGGTCCGACCGCCACGACAAGCGTCGCCTGTTGATGGCGGTGCAGGCCGCCCTGGCCCTGCAATCGCTGGCCCTGGCCGTGCTGACCTGGCAGCAGTGGATGGGCCGTGAGGTGATCATCGCCATGGCGCTTCTGCTGGGTTTGCTCAACGCCCTGGAAACGCCTCTGCGCCAGGCCTTGATCGCCAGCTTCGTCGATGACCCCAACGACCTGCCCAATGCCCTCGTGCTCAATGCAATGCTGATCAACGCCGCGCGCTTTATCGGCCCACCGCTGGCCGGTTTGCTGATCAACTGGAGCGGTGAGGCCGGTTGCTTCCTTCTCACCGCTATCGCCTTCGGTATGTTGCTGATCGGGCTGGGCAAGGTGCAGAGTCGTGCGCCCGTGCGGGCAAAGGGGTCGACCGGGGAGATTTTCCGCGAAGGCCTGCGCTACCTGTGGGGCACACTGTCCATCCGGCGCTTGCTGATCAGTGTGGTGATGGTGAATCTGCTCGCCTCCTGCTACACGGTGCTGCTGCCGATTCTGGCCAAGCACACGTTCAGCGGCGACGCGCAGACTCTGGGCTGGCTATGGGGCGCTGCGGGCGCGGGGGCTTTTGTGGCCACGATCTTTCTCGCTTTCGCTGGCAGCACCTCGCGATTGGGCCGCATCATCGCCATGGGCGCGGTGGTCTGTGCGGTTTCGTTATGCGCGGTGGCGGCCGACCCACCGCTGTGGCTCACGCTGGTTGCGCTGGCGGGGTTGGGCTTTGGCATCACGGCGAGCAATGTCAGCAGCAACATGACTCTACAAAGCGCCGCGCCCGAAGCGTTGCGGGGCAGGGTGATCGCGTTCTATATCGCCATGCGCTTCGGCTTTGAAGCCATCGGCGGGTTACTTGCAGGCTTGTTGGCGGCGGCGCTGAGTGTGCAATGGACACTGCTGCTGGCGGGCGGTTTACTGGGGCTTTATCAGTTGGCGAGTTGGCGGATCAGCCGCGCGCGCGGGTGAGAACACCCCCGCACGGCCCACGGCTTGACCCGGCATGCTAGCTCGGTTGCTGTTCCAGAAATGCCGCCACACAGGCCATGCACGCTTCTCGTTCTTCCACGTGGGGCATATGACTGGACGCCTCGAATATCTGCCACTGCACGTTGGCGATTCCGTCGGCGAATGGCTGCACCGTTGCGGGGGTGGCTTCATCGTAGCGACCGGAAATCAACAGCGTCGGCACCTGGATGCGAGGCAAGCGATCAATGATCGTCCAATCGCGCATGCTGCCGATCACGTGGAATTCGGTGGGGCCGTTCATGGCGTGGTAGACCGTGGGGTCCGCATCGATGGCAGCGAAGGTGCGCGCCACTTCGGCGGGCATCGGCTGGATGCGGCATACATGGCGCGCATAGAACACGTCCGATGCTGCGCGGTACTCGGCGCTGGAGGTGGTGCCTGCTGCTTCGTGGCGTTGCAGCGTTGCCTGCACATCCGCAGGGAGTGCCTGGCGTAGCTCATTCGCGGCCTCGGACCACAGCGCCATGGACGCCGGCGAGTTGGCGATGATCAGTGCCTTGAGGCCGACCGGCTGGCGTACCGCATGCTCGGCCCCCAGAATGCCGCCCCAGGATTGGCCGAGCAGCGCGTAATCACGGATACCCAGGTGAGCGATCAGGTTGTTCAGTTCGGCGAGAAACAGGTCCACCACCCAGTATTCGCGGGGCGCATCCGGCAGATGGGTCGAGCGGCCATTGCCGATCTGGTCGTAGTGCACCACCGCCCGACCGGTGGCGGCCAGGTCCTTGAAACTGTCGACGTAGTCGTGGGTGCAACCGGGGCCGCCGTGGGCAACGATCAGGGGCAGGCGCCCCGAGTCCGGATCGCCCGTGACCCGGAACCATGTCCGGTGCCCACGGAACTCGGCATAACCTTCGCGAACCTGCATGCTGTGTACCTCCTGGGGATCAATGAGGTACAGGCTAGTCAAAGCGTGCCGTCAGGGGCACTGGCAAAAGTTATAGGTTCTCAGATCTCCACCAGCCGGTAATGCAGGCCACGGACCACCGCTTCCACGCGGTTGCGCGCGCCCAGTTTGCGCGCGGCACCCACCAGGTGCAGGTTGACCGTGGCCTGGGACCGGTTGAGGGTGGCGGCGATGCCCTTGGCCGTAAGCCCCTTGGCCGAATGTTGCAGGCACTCGCGTTCGCGGCGGGTGAGGTGGATGTGGGTGCAGCAGCGTTCGGCCGGCGCCAGCAACTCGCTGGCCCTGGACTGGAAGGCATGGGCCAGTACCAGCATCTCGCCCAGGTTGTGCTGGGCTTGTCGTTCGGCGCCGTCGGGCGTGCCGTCGACAATGGCGGTCAGTGTGGCAAAGCCGCCATCGGGCAAGTGCAGCGGCACGGTCAGTCCGGTGCTCAAGCCATAGTCGCGAATGTAGTGAGCCACCGGGCGATGGGCGTCGGTGAGGGCGCCGTTCCAGTGCGTGTCCGCGCTGAATGACCAGACAAATGGCGTGGTCCGGCGGGCTGCGCATTGCTGCACCGGGTCGATCTGGTAATAGCCGCGCTCACACCACAACGTGTGCATGTCGGTCGGGGCATTCAGGGTCTTGAACACCGACGGTGTGATCAGCGCCCCCTCGTGGCTCACCGGCACGGGGGCGTAATCGTAGATCAGCGTCTTGAAACCCAGTTGGTCGGTGGCGGCCTGAACCTCGGCCAGGCACGCGTCCAGCGTCGTGGTGTGGGCGAGTTGCTCGCTGAATCGCATCAGGTCGGTGTGCATGGCGCCTCCGGGCGTTGGGTTGCGCGGTTTTCCAAGCAAACAATCTGCCAAGGCCAAAACCTAGTATTTTTCAGGATACAGCTGCCGGCCTGTAACGCCCTAGAGTGAAGCTTCTGTCCAACCCTTGCGGAGCGTCATCATGATCGATCCTTCCACCCCCGGTGACAGCGCGGAGCTTGCGCGTTTCGGATATACCCAACAACTCAAGCGCCAGCTGAGCCTGGGCGACCTGCTGATCTACGGCATGGTGTTCATGGTGCCGCTGGCGCCATTCTCCATCTTTGGCGGGGTGTTCGACGCCAGCCACGGCATGGTGCCGCTGACGTACCTGATCGGCTTCGTCGCCATGCTGTTCACCGCGATCAGCTACCAGCAGATGTCCCATGCGTTTCCGGTCGCCGGTTCGGTGTATGCCTATGTGGGGCGTGGGCTGAACAGCCAGCTGGGGTTTCTTGCGGGCTGGGCGATCCTGCTCGATTATCTGCTGGTGCCGACGTTGCTGTATGTGATCGGTGCCAATGCCATGGCCAATGTGATCCCCTCGGTGCCTCAGCCATTGTGGATCGTGTTTTTCGTGGTACTGAACACTCTGGTGAACCTGCGCGGTATCCAGACCACTGCGCGCGCCAATCGCTTGTTCCTTTATGGGCAGTTGGTGGTGCTGGTGGTGTTTGTGGTGCTGGCCAGTATCGCGATCAGCAACGGCGTGAATGGTGCCAGTTGGACCCTGAAGCCACTGTACAACCCGGCTGAGTTTTCCCTGCCGCTGATCTTCAGCGCATTGTCGGTGGCGGTCCTGTCGTTCCTGGGCTTCGATGCGATCTCCACGCTGTCGGAGGAGACCCGTGGCGGTAGCCGGGCGGTGGGGCGTGCGACCTTGTGGGCACTGGCCCTGGTAGCGGCATTGTTCATGGTGCAAACCTGGTTGGCCGCGCTGTTGCAGCCCAACCTGGTGCAGTACCCGGATGCCGATGCGTCGAACAACGCGTTCTACGAAATCGGCCGCCTGGTGGCAGGCCCGTGGTTGCAAGTGGTGATCGCCCTGGCCGTGGCCATCGGCGCCGCCATCGCCAATTCCCTGGTGGCCCAGGCCGCCACCTCGCGCCTGCTGTTTGCCATGGCCCGCGATCGCCAACTGCCGCAGTTTCTCAGCCAGGTGCACCCGGTCACCGGCGTGCCGCAGCGCGCCACCTTGTTGGTCGCGGGCTTGAGCCTGGTGCTGGGCTTGTTCTTCGTGGGACAGATCAACCTGCTGGCGTCGATGTGCAACTTTGGTGCGCTGAGTGCGTTCCTGCTGCTTCATGTCGCCGTGGCCTGGCACTACCGCGGCGCCGGTCGTCGGTTGGTGCATGGGCTGGTGCCATTGATCGGCTTTGTGATCATCAGCTATGTGCTGGTCAACTCTGATATCTATGCCAAGGTCGGCGGCACGTGCTGGCTTGCGCTGGGGATTGTCGTGTTGGTGTTCTTCAAGGCCACCGGGCGCTCCACGGAGCTTCAGGTGGGGTGACCGATCCTGTGGAGCCGGCAAGCCGGCCCCTGCGGAGGATGGATCAGAACTTGAAGCGTCCCACCAACCCTTTGAGCTGCCCCGAAATATCCGTCAGCCGACCCGACCCGGTCTGCGCCGAATGGGCAAACCCCTCGACCAGTTGCGCATCGGCATGGATCTGCGCGATGTGGCGGTTGATCTCTTCGGCCACCTGGTGCTGTTCTTCGGCGGCGGTGGCGATCTGGGTGTTCTGGTCGCGGATCGAGTCCACCGAGCCACGGATCTTGTCGAAGCTGTCGCGGGCCTGCTGGATGCGCTCCACGCTGGTGTGGGACACCAGCAGGCTGCCTTGCATCTGCTGGGTCACTTCCTGGGTGCGACGGGCGAGGTTGCCGAGCAGGCTGTCGATCTCGCCGGTGGAGTCGGCGGTGCGACGGGCGAGGGCGCGGACTTCGTCGGCGACCACCGCAAAGCCACGGCCCTGGTCACCGGCACGGGCGGCCTCGATGGCCGCGTTGAGCGCCAGCAGGTTGGTCTGTTCGGCAATCGAGCGGATGGTGTCGAGGATGGTGTTGATGTTTTTGCTGTCCTGCTCCAACTGCTGCATGGTCTGGGTCGAGCGTTGCAGGTCTTCGCTGAGCTGAAGCACGCTGCCGGTGGCTTCGCCGATGTGCTGCTGGCCGTCGTGCACATCGCGGTAGCCTTCGTCGGCACTGGTGGCGGCGGCACTGCAGGAGCGCGCGACTTCATTGGCGGTGGCCACCATTTCGTTGAACGCGGTGCTAACCAGTTCCACCGCTTCACGCTGGCGACCGGCGGCCTGGTTCATGTTGTGCGCGACTTCGCTGGTGTCGGCGGCGGCGGTTTGCAGGTCGGACGAGGCGTTGCCGATGCGCTGTACCAACTGGGCGATCATGCTCAGGAACTGGTTGAACCAGCCAGCCAGGCTGGCGGTTTCGTCCTTGCCCTGCACCTTGAGCTGGCGGGTCAGGTCGCCTTCACCTTCGGCGATCTCTTGCAGGCCGTCGGCCACGCCGCGAATCGGACGTACGATCACGCTGGCGAAACTGGCGCCGACAATCGCGAAGACCACGGCCAGCGCGGCGGCAATCGCCGCGATCAACCAGGTGAGGTGGGTCGCGCCGGCCATTACTTCGTCGCGTTTGATCAGGCCGATAAAGCGCCAGCCCAGGTCTTTGGAGCTGACCATGTTGGCCATGTAGGCCACGCCATCGATATCGATCTGGCTCACACCGTCGCCGCGCTTGGCCAGCTCGGCGTAGTTGGGGCCCAGATCGGCCAGGGGCTTGAAATTGTGCTTGGCGTCGCTGGGGTCTACCAGCACGTTGCCGTTGCCTTCCACCAGCATCAGGTAGCCGCTGTCGCCGAGCTTGATGTTGCGCACCAACTCGGTGAGCTGCTTGAGCGACACGTCCAGGCCAACCACGCCGAGGATCTTGCCGGCGGCGTCGGTGACGGTGTGCACGGTGCCGATCAGCGTCACGTCGTCCGGCGCCCAATAGTAGGCCCCGGTGCGCACGGTTTTACCCGGCGCGGCGATGGCGGCCTGGTACCAGGGGCGTACGCGCGGGTCGTAGTTGTTCAGCTTGGTGTCGTCGGGCCAGCTGGCGTAACCGCCGTCGGCGAGGCCCAGGGACAGGTAGGCGGTGCTCGGATGGCTCTTGGCGAACTGGTCGAAAATCTCCAGCAGCGCTGTGTTGGTGGGCGTGAGGGGGATTTGCGCGGCATCGGCGCCGGCGTAGCTCTTGAGGTCCTTGGCCGCGACAACGCGCGGGTCCTTGGCCACATACTCGACGTTCTGGCTGATGCCGTCGAAGAACTGCTTCATGCCATTGTCGATCTGGCGGATCTCGCGGCCGCTGCTGTCGAGGAAATTGGCCTGGGCCCCCTCGCGCAGATTCAGTACAACCAATACAGCGACCAAAATAACCGGGACGCACGCGATGGCGGCAAACGCCCAGGTCAGCTTTTGCTTGATATTCATGACTTCACCCGCGGGTATTTATAATTTTGGCAAGGAGAAAACAGTAGCGTCGAGCGTCGCATGTGTTGTTTTAAGGAGTGTGGCCCATGCGTACCCTCTGTATATCGACTGCGCGGGCACGCACTTGAGGGCTGAGGGAGGGTTTAACCGATGCGCTCGCCACCCAGCGCATCACGCTGCATCGACTGCAGGTTTTTTTCGATGGTTTCGCAGATGGTGTCCATCTGGATCTGGTGTTCGCTGGAGTTGAAGGGGCTTTGCAGGTCGGTGCCGATGCGCTCGATGGCCAGCAGCATGAACCCCACCACCGTCGAGGCCAGCGGGGTGAACCAACCCAGGGACTCCACCAGGCCCACCGGCACGATCAGGCAGAACAGCGAGATAAACAGCCGCGGGAAATACACGTAAGGGTAGGGCAGCGGGGTGTTGGCGATCCGCTCCATGCCGCCCTGGGCGTTGGACAGGTCCACCAGGGTCGACTCCAGCCGCGCCAGACGGATGCTGTCGAGGTGACCGGCCTTGTACTCGCGGGCCAGCAACGCCGCCGAGCCGGTGAGGATATCGTTGGCAAAGTTGTTGGTGGCGCCGTTGCGCGCAAACTCGTCACCAGGGATAAACGCGCGGACTTCTTCGGGGCAAGGCTGGCCCTTGAGGTGCGCGGCCAGGCAATTCACATAGGCCACATGACGACGCAGCAGGGTGGCCTTGACCGGGTTCACTTCGTCGTCGGGGTCGTCCAGCAGGGTCAGTACCTGGCGCGCAAAACTGCGCGAGTTGTTGACCATCGCGCCCCACAGTGTGCGGGCTTCCCACCAGCGGTTGTAGGCACTGCTGTTACGGAAACTGATCAGCACCACCAGCGCCGAACCCAGCAGGGTCAGAGGCATCAGCGGCAGATTGATCTTGTAGGTGAGAAACAACATGAAGTCCACGGTGACGGCGACGTCCCACAGCAGCAGCCAGAACAGCGCCCAGCCAACGTAGCCCATGGTTTTGATGATCAGGCGGTACTTTTTGAGGATGGCGGCTTTCAAACGGAGACCTCGCGGTGAGTGGCAGGCAACGGTGCCTTAGCTCGGACGCGGGTCGCGGTGAAAGGTTCGCCCCAGGGCCTGAATCGTTTAAGTAGCGCTCACCGGCTCCCATGAGAGTCGTCGCAATTCTTCCAGTGCCGCCAGGATTCAATGGCATCGGCGAACAGGTCGATTGAACAGTTTCATCACAACGCTTGGATATATTTAAAAGCAGCGAAGCACCGCAGCTGTCATGGGCGTGTATGAGTGGGTTGTTTTAGGGACGCCAATACGTTTTGGAACAATTTTGGTAGCGATGATGTCTGTCGGGTTAATCGCGATACATTGCGCTCGAGGCAAAACGCCATCACTGGTGGTGTTTACGACGTGAGTTGTTGTGAGACCTGGTTGCAGAAGTGCTGCGCCATCGATCAGTGAATTCCAGTGGGTTGATCAGGGCTCTTTCTCATGTGCGTCAGTTCGTTGAAGTGGGCGTTGGATCATTCCGCGCGGGTGTTGGAACGTCACGGGGAATTTGAATGCAGTATTCGCGCGCACTACGCCATTCTGCTGGTTCCCTATTCAAAACGACCGTTTTTCTACAAGACAGCGTTGAAGTTCAACCGTTTGATGGTGTCCTTCACGCTGCTGAGTGAATATTTCTCCAAGCCCGCGCCGTTGTTGTCCGACGTGAAAGCGTTCTGCGTGGCTCGCGGCTTCTGTTCCAGAAACAGCCTGGAGTCGATCTTCCTGCTGTTCCGGGCACTGGGGTTCATGAAGGTCGCCGGCCACCCTGACGACAGCCGTTTCCGAGTGTTCAGCCCATCGGCCCAGGCCTGCCATGAAGTCAGGTCGATGCTCAATTCCGTGGTGCAGCCGCTGGGACCAATGTGCCCCAGTGAAGCGCAGGTCCAGCGGATGAGTGAGTTGGACGACCGAGCCTTCCTGGCACTTTATTTCAAAGGGTTTGCCACCCTTCTTTCAAATAAGCTGACCATCGATGTATTGCTGCCTGAATGTGACTGGCTGGTTAACCGCGATGCCGGACATATGCTGATGTTGGCGATTTATAACGATGCCTGTTCCTTGGACTGTCAGGGCGCAAGTTTCAGGACGTCTTCTTATCTTTCACTGGCGACGCGACTTTCAGTGTCCAAGACCCATGTGATTCGTCTGGTTCAGGAGGGTGTTGAAAAAGGTTGCTTTAAAGTGCATTCCAAGACGCAGTTGGAAGTATTGCCGCCCTTTGTAAAGTTGGTGCGCCGTTTCATGGCGTATTCATTTGCAATCACCCTGCAAAGTATCGAATTGGGCCAAGCCAACAAAATATAGGCAACTTATGCGCAGGGAGTGTTGAGATGCCGGCTGACTTAAAGCTCAGGCCAAGGATGCAGAGGTTATTGTCGCCCGCTGTTGCCCAGGCGGAATCGATAGGTCTGATTGCCTGGTGGTGGGTGCTCTTGGTGGATCCGGTGCTGGAGTTCGGGTGGTACACCGTGCTCATTACCGTGTGTTTGACAGCGTTGTGTCGATTTCACCGGCGGTTGACCAATTTCCTGGCCTGGCGGGCGTTCGGTGTGGTCTATATGGCGGTGTTGGCCGGCGGCTTTGCGTTGGTGATGCAGACCGATCAGGCGTTGCAGGTATTTGCTCTACCGCTGGCGGTGATTCTGGTGCTGAGCAGTGCCTTGCTCTTTATCGCAGTCCAGGATTTCTTGATAGGCGCTGCATTGATCTGGTCGATGCTGTGGCCAGCTGTTCATATGTCGATCTACGTCGGGGTTGAGGTTTACCTGGTGATGTTCTGCCTGGCGTCGGTGTCGATCGGCTTTATCCTGAATTATTCCTACGTGAAGAACCTGCGCTCTGTGTTGCTGGTCGAGAGTGAGTTCCGGGAACTGGCAGAAACGGATTACTTGACCTCCATCCTTAACCGCAGGGCCTTTATCGAACGTTTCGCCAAGGTGATCGCCGAGGGGCAGTGCGGCTATTTCATGATGCTGGATATTGATAGCTTCAAGTTGAAAAACGACCAGTTTGGCCATGATGTCGGTGACAAGATTCTCTGTGCGATGGCGCACTGCCTGAACGCCACGCCGGGCAGCGACAGCTTCGGCAGGATCGGGGGAGAGGAGTTCGGCGTGTTGCTGGTGGGAGATGACCCTGGGGCGGCCACTGATTTTGCCGTGCGGCTGCTGCAAGCGATCCGTGGCAGTGTCCCGCCGCCCCATCACTACACGTGCAGCGCGGGTATGACGCATTTCTCGGTGGGTGCCGATATGTCAGTGGTACTCAAATGCGCCGACCGCAACCTGTATGCCGCCAAGCACAATGGCAAGGACTGCGTGTATCTGGATGGCGAGCCAGTGACCGCTTCCAGATGAAACGGACAGATGGGCCTCAGTGCTGGGCCAGAATGCTCGCGAGCAAGCCGGGGAAGCGGCTTTCCAGGTCGTCCGCGCGCAATGCATTCATGTGCGTGGTCCCCACGCTTCGGGTCTGCACCAGCCCGGCATCGCGCAACACCCGAAAGTGATGGGACATGCTCGACTTCGGTCGCCCACCGTCCAGTTCGCCGCAGGTAGCCTCGGGCACGCCGGCCAGGCAGCGTACGATTTCCAGGCGCACCGGATCACTCAGGGCGTATAGCACGCGCTCAAGGGTGAGGTCTTGCAGGGGAGGGTGTTTGAAGGCTCGCATGAAATGAATCATAACAGGGGGCTATCGTTGAATACCATAGTTCGATTACCATCGAACTATCGAATCAACCACCTGCTCATTGGAGTTGCCCCATGGCCGCATTGTTCGAACCGTTCCAACTAAAAGATGTCACCCTGCGCAATCGCATCGCTATCCCGCCGATGTGCCAGTACATGGCCGATGATGGCATCGTCAACGATTGGCACCTCGTGCACCTGGCCAGCATGGCCCGTGGCGGTGCCGGCCTGGTGGTGGTCGAAGCCACTGCCGTCGCGCCGGAAGGTCGTATCACCCCAGGCTGCGCGGGGCTTTGGAGTGATGCGCATGCCGAGGCGTTCGTGCCGATGGTCCAGGCGATCAAGGCTGCCGGTTCCGTGCCGGGCATCCAGATTGGCCACGCCGGCCGCAAGGCCAGCGCCAACCGTCCGTGGGAAGGGGACGACCATATCGCCGCCTCCGACGCCCGCCGTTGGGAAACCATCGCACCCTCGGCCATTGCCTTCGGTGCCAACCTGCCACAGGTGCCTCGCGCCATGACCCTGGACGACATCGCCCGGGTGCGCCAGGACTTCGTCGACGCCGCCCGCCGTGCCCGCGACGCCGGTTTTGAATGGATCGAGCTGCACTTCGCCCACGGCTACCTGGGCCAGAGCTTCTTCTCCGAGCACTCCAACCAGCGCACCGACGCCTACGGCGGCAGCTTCGACAACCGCAGCCGTTTCCTCCTGGAAACCCTGGCTGCCGTGCGCGAAGTCTGGCCGGAAAACCTGCCGCTCACCGCACGTTTCGGTGTGATCGAGTACGACGGTCGCGACGAGCAGACCCTCACCGAGTCCATCGAACTGGCCCGCCGTTTCAAGGCCGGTGGCCTGGACCTGCTGAGCGTCAGCGTCGGTTTCACCATCCCCGACACCCACATCCCGTGGGGGCCTGCGTTCATGGGGCCGATCGCCGAGCGCGTGCGTCGCGAAGCCGGTATCCCGGTTACTTCGGCCTGGGGCTTCGGCACCCCGCAACTGGCCGAAGGCGCGTTGCAGGCCGGGCACCTGGACCTGGTGTCGGTGGGGCGTGCGCACCTGGCCGACCCGCATTGGGCGTACTTCGCGGCCAAGGAACTGGGGGTCGAGAAGTCCTCGTGGACCTTGCCTGCGCCTTACGCGCATTGGTTGGAACGTTATCGCTGAGGTCACGCGTCAACGATGAGCCACTCGATTGAGTGGCTTTTTTTTGCCTGTGTCAGCGCTGATACACAGGCGATGCGCAAAAAATAGCGAATGAGAATAGATGTCAAACGCGAATGACTTGATATACCATCCCTCGCGAATTCTTGGCAGGTTTGCCGTCCCATCTGGCTCATTCACTAGGTTCCACACCCATGCGTCGTACCCTGATTTCCCTCTGCGTGCTTCAGGCGTTTTCCCCGTTCACCTGGGCAGAGGTTGCTTCTACCGAGAAAGCCAGCCTTGAGTTGCAAGCGACCAATGTCACCGGCGAGGCGGACTACGAGACCGCCCAAGGGCCGGTGCAGGGCTACCACGCCACACGTTCAGCCAGTGCGACGCGCACCGACACCTCGATCCATGAAACCCCGCAGTCCATCAGCGTGGTGTCCAGGGCGGTGGTCGAAGACATCGGCGCCACCCGCCTGCAAGACGCCCTGGATTACGCTGGCGGTGTCGGCCGCGCCAACAACTTCGGCGGGCAGGGCCTCACCACCTTCACCGTGCGCGGCTTTACCACCGGCGAGTTCTACCGCAACGGTTTCCCGATCAACCGTGGCTACCCGAACATGCCGGACGCCAATACCATCGAACGCCTGGAAGTGCTGCGCGGCCCGGCGACCATGCTCTATGGCCGTGGCGATCCCGGCGGCACCTTCAACGTGGTGACCAAGCAACCGTTGGCCGAACGCACGGTCACTCTCGGCAGCCAATTGAATGACCAGGGCATGAAGCGCGGCACCCTGGATGCCTCCGGCCCGTTGGACGAGGAGGGCCGCCTGGCCTATCGCCTGAACGTGGTGGGCGAGGGCGGCGACACCTTCCGCGACCATGTGGAGACCGAGCGCTACGGCGTCACCCCGGTGCTCACCTGGCAGGCCAGCGACGACACCAAGGTGATCTTCGAAGGCGACTTCATGCGCAACAACCACCCGCTGGACCGCGGGCTGACACGCTTTGCCAATCAGAAAGGCACGCCTTCGCGCGACACTTTCTGGGGCGATAAAGACGTCGGCAAGTTGCACAACGACAACAGCATGGCCCAGTTGCGTTTCGAGCACCTGCTCAATGACAACTGGACCCTGGGCGGTGGTTTTCAATGGCTCGATGGCACCCTGCAAGGCAACGCCATCGAAGCCAACGGTCTGGCCGCTGACGGTCGTACCCTGGGTCGCAACTTCAACTACCGCAAGCTGGAGTGGACCGACAAGGACACCCAGCTCAACCTCACCGGGCATTTCTCCACGGGCGGTTTTGACCACACCCTGCTCACCGGCGTCGAGTTCGAAGACTACGACTACAAGTCGATCATCCAGCGCTCCAGCGGGGCGGTGGGTACCTATCCCATCGACATCTTCAACCCGGTCTACGGCCAACCACGCCCGACGCTCACGCGCACGCCGACCCACGACAAGGAAAACCTCAAGACCTACGCCGCCTTCGTCCAGGACCAAGTGGCCCTGACCGAGCGCCTGAAAGTACTCGCCGGCGCACGCTTCGAGCGCTTCGAGCACGACTACCACACCTATGTGCCAGGCGGTAAAAGCTGGGAGGCCAGTGATAATGCAGTCACCCCGCGCGTAGGCGTGACCTACGACCTCACCGACACTGTCGCGGTGTACGCCGATGCCGCTCGCTCGTTCAAGCCGAATACAGGTGCCAGCCGCCAGGGGGGTGGGTTTGAGCCGGAGAAGGGCAAGTCCTACGAAATGGGCATCAAATGGGAAGCGCTGGATCGTCAACTGAGCGTCGATGCTGCGGTTTACCAGATCGAGAAGAAAAACGTGCTCACCACCGACCCCCTGGACTCGACCTTCAGTGTCGCCGCCGGCCAGGTGCGCAGCCGCGGCTTCGATCTCAACGTCGCCGGCAACCTCACCCCTGAATGGCGCGTGATTGGCGGCTACGCCTACGTCGACGCCGAAGTCACCAAAGACAACACCATCCGCGTCGGCTCACCCCTGGCCAACATCCCGCGCAACAGCTTCAGCCTGCTCAATGTCTACGAATTCCAGGACGGTCGCCTCAAGGGGCTCGGGCTGGGCGCGGGCGCCAAATACGTCGATGAACGTGCCGGCCAGACCTCCAACACCGCCTTCTCGATGGACGCCTACACCGTGGTCGACCTGCTGGGCTACTACAAGGTCAACGACAAGGTGCGCCTGAACCTGGATGTGAAGAACCTGTTCAACCGTGATTTCGAGGAAGGCGCGTTCGGCAACTTCTACGCCTACCCAGGTGCGCCACGCACGGTGCAGGTGGGCATCGCCTACACCCTCTAATGCCTAGCACAGTTTCAATGTGGGAGAGGGCAAACCCCCTCCCACATTTGGTTCTGTGTACCCCTTGAAGTCAGAGCGGCGTAAGCACGTTCATCACCGTATCCAACGCCACCCGCGTGTCATCCAGCTGCACCAGCGATGCATGCCGGGCGCCGAGGGCGTCGCGGTTCTGGATCGCGGTGAGGATCGCCTTGTGCCGGGGCAGGCTCAGGCCCTGGATGTCCGGGCGGCGGTTGGTGATGTTGATCGACTCGCGCAACGGCAGCGACAGCATGTTGCACATGTAGGCGAGCAGGTCGTTGCGGGTGGCGTCGGCGATGGCGCGGTGGAAGTCCAGGTCGGCCTGCAATAGCTGTTCGTGGGTCTGCGCGGTTTCCATGCCCAGGTAGGCTTTTTCGATGGTGGCGATGTCTTCATCGGTAGCCGTGGTCGCGGCCATGGCGGCGATCTCCGGCTCGAGGATGCGTCGCACACCGGCCAGGGTGTTGAAGAACTCACTGTGGGGCGTGGACTGCATCAACCAGGACAACACGTCCGGGTCGAGCAGGTGCCACTTCAATCGCGGCCGCACCACCGCGCCCACCCGTGGCTTGGAATACACCAGGCCCTTGGCGCTGAGCACCCGCGTGGCTTCGCGCAACACCGAGCGGCTGACCTGGTACTCCTCGCAGAGCGTGGCCTCCATGGGCAGCCGTTCTTCGGGCTTGAAGCGGCCGGAAACGATGTGCATGCCCAAGTCCTGAACGATCTGGGCATGCTGGCTCTTGCGCGGCTTGGGCGGCTGGTGATCCATGACGACGGGGAGGCTCTGGCTTAAAGACGCGGCATCATAGCATCCCAATTAGTGGGAATGCCGTGGGACTTCCGCCCCACGGCAACCCACCAGGAAGTCAAAGTCGCAGCCCTGGTCGGCCTGCAGCACATGGTCGATGTACAGCTGGCGGTAGCCGCCGACGATGAGGTTCTGCGGAGGCGCCAGGTCTGCCATGCGTGCCGCCAGCTCTGCGTCGGGGATGTCCAGGTGCAGGCGGCCGTTGGCGCAGTCCAGTTCGATCCAGTCGCCTTCCTTGACCGTGGCCAATGGTCCGCCGGCAGCGGCTTCCGGCGCCACGTGCAACACCACCGTGCCGTACGCCGTGCCGCTCATGCGTGCATCGGAAATTCGCACCATATCGGTCACGCCCTGGGCCAGCAGCTTGGCCGGCAGGCCCATGTTGCCGACCTCGGCCATGCCCGGGTAGCCCTTGGGGCCGCAGTTTTTCATGACCAGGATCGAGTTGGCGTCCACGTCCAGCTCCGGGTCATTGATGCGCGCCTTGTACATGTCGAAGTTTTCGAACACCACCGCACGGCCACGGTGCTGCATCAGTTCCGGGCTGGCGGCGGAGGGCTTGAGCACCGCGCCCAGCGGCGCCAGGTTGCCGCGCAGCACGCAGATGCCGCCGTCGGCGCGGATCGGGTTGTCGAGTGTGCGGATCACCTCGTCCTGGCCGTAGATCGGCGAGTCCTTGGTGTTCTCGCCCAGGGACTTGCCGTTGACGGTCAGGGCATTCGGGTGCGGGATCAGGTTGGCTTCACCCAGGCGGCGCAGCACGGCGGGCAGGCCGCCGGCGTAGTAGAACTCTTCCATCAGGAAGCGCCCCGAAGGTTGCAGGTCGACGATGGTCGGCATGCCACGGCCCATGCGGGTCCAGTCGTCCAGGTCGAGTTCGACGCCGATGCGCCCGGCGATGGCCTTGAGGTGGATCACCGCATTGGTCGAGCCGCCGATGGCCGCGTTCACACGGATCGCGTTTTCAAACGCCTCTTTGGTGAGGATCTTCGACAGCTTCAAGTCTTCGCGCACCATCTCCACGGCACGCATGCCCGACATATGCGCCAGCACATAACGCCGCGCATCCACCGCCGGAATCGCCGCGTTATGGGGCAGGGAAGTGCCGAGTGCCTCGGCCATGCAGGCCATGGTCGACGCGGTGCCCATGGTGTTGCAGGTGCCCGCCGAGCGCGACATGCCGCCTTCGGCTGCAAGGAAATCATCCAGGGTGATGGTGCCGGCTTTCACTTGTTCGCTGAGCTGCCACACCACGGTGCCCGAGCCAATGTCCTGGCCTTTGTGCTTGCCGTTGAGCATCGGCCCGCCGGTGACCACGATGGCCGGCACGTCGCAACTGGCGGCGCCCATCAGCAGGGCCGGGGTGGTCTTGTCGCAGCCGGTCAGCAACACCACGCCGTCAATCGGGTTGCCGCGAATCGCCTCTTCCACGTCCATGCTCGCCAGGTTGCGGGTGAGCATGGCGGTGGGACGCAGGTTCGACTCGCCATTGGAGAACACCGGGAACTCCACCGGGAAGCCACCGGCCTCGATCACGCCGCGTTTGACGTGCTCGGCGATCTGACGGAAATGTGCATTGCACGGGGTCAGCTCCGACCAGGTGTTGCAGATGCCGATGATCGGCTTGCCATGGAACTGATGGTCGGCAATGCCCTGGTTCTTCATCCAGCTGCGGTACATGAAGCCGTTCTTGTCGGCGGTACCGAACCACTGGGCGGAGCGGAGGCCGGGCTTTTTATCAGGCATGATCGATTCTCTTATTGTATGACTATATGTTCTATGCGTGCTTAAACATAAGCGCAAAAACGCTGCTTTGGAAGAGTTGTTTTGTAAATAGTCCTACTATATAGTCGATCTCAACTGAGGTATGACCCTGGCGGATTTTCGCGAGAGGCGTCCCCCGAGCTTCTATAAAAACAACAATCGGAGATCGACCCCCATGAGCCAGGAACTGCGGCTTATTCGGCGCATCACGCTGAAACTGATTCCCTTCCTGATCCTGCTGTACCTGATCGCCTACGTGGACCGTTCCGCCGTGGGCTTCGCCAAGTTGCACATGGGCGCCGACGTCGGCATTGGCGATGCTGCCTATGGCCTGGGTGCGGGGTTGTTCTTCATTGGCTACTTCCTGTTCGAGATCCCCAGCAACCTGATGCTCGACCGCTTTGGCGCACGCCGCTGGTTTGCGCGGATCATGATCACCTGGGGCGCCATCACCATCGGCATGGCCTTTGTGCAGGGCCCGCACAGCTTCTATGTGATGCGCTTTCTGCTCGGCGCGGCGGAGGCGGGGTTCTTTCCCGGCGTTCTCTACTACATTACCCAGTGGTTCCCGGTGCGCCATCGCGGCAAGATCCTCGGGCTGTTCATCCTGTCGCAACCCATCGCGATGATGATCACCGGTCCGGTGTCCGGCGGTTTGCTGGGCATGGACGGCATCCTTGGCCTGCACGGCTGGCAATGGCTGTTCATCGTGATTGGCACCCCGGCGATCCTGCTGACCTGGCCGGTGCTGCGCTTCCTGCCAGATGGCCCTGAACAGGTCAGTTGGATGAGCGACGACGAAAAGGCCTGGCTCACCGGCGAACTCGCCAAAGACCTGCAAACCTACGGCCAGACCCGTCACGGCAACCCGCTGCATGCCTTGAAAGACCAACGCGTGTTGCTGCTGGCGTTGTTCTACCTGCCGGTGACCCTGAGCATCTACGGCCTGGGCCTGTGGCTGCCGACCCTGATCAAGCAGTTCGGCGGCACTGATCTGGTCACCGGCTTTATCTCTGCGGTGCCGTATCTCTTCGGCATTATCGGCCTGCTGATCATCCCGCGCAGTTCCGACCGTTTGAACGACCGCTACGGCCACCTTGCGGTGCTCTACGTGCTGGGCGCCATTGGCCTGTTCTTCAGTGCCGCGCTCAGTGTGCCGGTGCTGCAAATGGCGGCGCTGTGCCTGGCGGCATTCGCGATGTTCTCCTGCACGGCAGTGTTCTGGACCTTGCCCGGGCGCTTCTTCGCGGGCGCCAGTGCGGCGGCGGGCATTGCGTTGATCAACTCGGTGGGCAACCTCGGCGGCTATATCGGCCCGTTCGTGATCGGCGCGCTCAAGGAATACACCGGCAACCTCGCTTCGGGCCTGTACTTCTTGTCCGGGGTGATGCTGTTCGGGCTGGTCCTGACCGTTGTGGTCTACCGCCTGCTCGAGCGCAGGCACGTCCTGCCTGCCGACCAATTTGCCGCCAGTGCCCGTGGCGCCACCCGACCTTAATCCAGGAGAACAGTCATGCGTTTAGTTCAGTTCGAGTTGCGTAACGGAGACCGCCGTGTCGGCGTGGTCGACGCCACCAAGGTGCGCGAAGTACAGACAGCCCGCAGCGTGCGCGAATTGGCCCTGGCTGCCATCGACGCCGGCGTAGGCCTGGCGCAACACGTGGACAGCCTGGGCCTGGGCGACAGCTATGACTACGCCGCGCTGCTGGCCGACTTGAAAATTCTGCCGCCGCTGGACCACCCGGACCCGGCCCATATGCTGATCAGCGGCACCGGCCTGACTCACCTGGGCAGTGCCTCGGCGCGGGACAAGATGCACCAGGCCGGCGACGACAGCGCATTGACCGACACCATGCGCATCTTCAAATGGGGCGTGGAGGGCGGCCGTCCACCGGCTGGCCAGGCGGGTGTGCAACCCGAGTGGTTCTACAAGGGCGACGGCAGCATCGTGGTGCGCCCCGGCGCAGCCTTCCCGGTGCCACCGTTTGCCGAGGATGCCGGTGAAGAGCCGGAGATCGGTGGTCTGTATGTGATCGGCCCGGACAGCAAGCCCTATCGCGTCGGTTTTGCGGTGGGCAACGAATTCTCCGACCACATCATGGAGCGCAAGAACTACCTGTACCTGGCCCATTCCAAACTGCGCAGTTGCAGCTACGGCCCGGAGTTGCGCGTGGGCGAGTTGCCCCAGCACCTGGCGGGCACCAGCCGCATTCTGCGCAACGGCGAAGTGATCTGGCAGAACGAGTTCCTCAGCGGCGAGGCCAATATGTGCCACAGCCTGGAGAACCTTGAGTACCACCACTTCAAATACCAACAGTTCCTCAAGCCCGGCGATGTGCACATCCACTTCTTCGGCACCGCCACGCTGTCATTCGCCGACGGTATACGGACCCAGGTCGGCGATGTATTCGAGATCAGCCAGGCCGAGTTCGGTGCGCCGCTGGTCAACCGTGTCGGCAGCAGCGCTGCGGCGTTCGAACCCGGCAATGTCATCACCCTTTAATGGAGAACCCCATGACTCAGTTTCTCGGCCACAACTACATCGGCGGCCAGCGCAGCGCCAACGGCAGCGTGACCTTGCACAGCGTCGATGCCACCACCGGCGAAGCCTTGCCCCAGGCCTTTTTCCAGGCCACGCCGCAGGAAGTCGACGCCGCCGCCAAGGCTGCCGCGCAGGCCTACCCTGCGTACCGCGCCTTGAGCGCATCGCGCCGTGCACAGTTCCTGGATGCGGTGGCCGATGAGCTGGACGCGTTGGGGGATGATTTTGTCGAACTGGTCTGTCGCGAAACCGCGCTGCCGGCTGCACGCATCAAGGGCGAGCGCGGGCGTACCAGCGGCCAGATGCGCCTGTTCGCCACGGTGCTGCGTCGCGGCGATTTCTACGGTGCGCGCATCGACAAGGCACTGCCCGACCGCCAACCGCTGCCACGCCCGGACCTGCGTCAATACCGCATCGGCCTGGGGCCGGTCGCGGTGTTTGGCGCGAGCAACTTCCCCCTCGCATTTTCTACGGCGGGCGGTGATACAGCGGCTGCTTTGGCGGCAGGCTGCCCAGTAGTGTTCAAGGCCCACAGCGGGCATATGGCGACCGCCGAACGCGTGGCCGATGCGATCATCCGCGCGGCCGAGGCCACCGAGATGCCGGCCGGTGTGTTCAACATGATCTTCGGCGGTGGCGTGGGTGAGGCGCTGGTCAAGCACCCGGCGATCCAGGCGGTGGGCTTTACCGGCTCGCTCAAGGGCGGGCGTGCCTTGTGCGACATGGCGGCGGCGCGCCCGCAGCCGATCCCGGTGTTTGCCGAGATGTCGAGCATCAACCCGGTGATCGTATTGCCCCAGGCCCTGACCGTGCGCGCCGACAGCGTCGCGCGTGACCTGACCGCCTCGGTGGTACAAGGCTGCGGCCAGTTCTGTACCAACCCTGGCCTGGTCATCGGTGTCGCGTCGCCTGCATTCACCGCGTTCACCCAGCAAGTCGCGCAACTGATCGGCGAGCAACCGGCCCAGACCATGCTCAACGCCGGCACCCTGGGCAGCTACGGCAAAGGCCTGGAAAAACTCCTGGCGCACCCGGGCATCCAGCACCTGGCGGGCAACCAGCAGGCCGGCAATCAGGCGCAACCACAGCTGTTCAAGGCCGATGCGAGCCTGTTGGTCGACGGCGATGAAGTGCTGCAGGAAGAAGTCTTCGGCCCCACCACCGTGTTCGTCGAAGTCGCCGACCAGGCCCAACTCAACGCCGCCTTGCACGGTCTGCACGGTCAACTTACGGCGACGATCATTGGCGAGCCCGCCGACCTGCAACAGTTCGCCGAACTCACGCCGCTGCTGGAGCAGAAAGTCGGGCGCATCCTGCTCAACGGCTACCCGACCGGCGTGGAAGTCTGCGATTCGATGGTGCATGGCGGACCGTACCCGGCCACCTCGGATGCCCGTGGCACCTCGGTCGGCACCTTGGCCATCGAGCGTTTCCTGCGCCCCGTGTGCTTCCAGAATTACCCTGATAGCCTGCTGCCCGACGCGTTGAAAAACGCCAATCCGTTGCGCATCCAGCGGCTGGTGGATGGCACACCATCTCGCGAACCGCTGTAACGCACACCTGAGAACAACAACAATCCAGGAGGCATCATGTCGTGTATCGCCGTTACCCCGCACCGTGCGCAATTGGGCGAGGGACCGTTCTGGGACGCGCCCACCCAGGCACTGTACTGGGTGAATATTGCCGGCAAACAGGCACTGCGCCTGATGGGCGGGCAGTTGCGGGTGTGGCAGTTGCCCGAGCATGTCTCGGCGTTCATCCCGTGTGAGGGCGGCGATGCCCTGGTGACCCTGAGCAGCGGCGTGTACCGCCTCGACCTGGCCACCGAGGCCCTGACCCTGCTGTGCGTGGCCGACCCGCAACCCGGCAACCGTGGCAATGAAGCACGCTGCGATGCCCAGGGCCGGCTGTGGCTGGGCACCATGCAGAACAATATTGGCGAGCAGGGTGAAGACCTGCCCATCACGCGACGCTCCGGCGGCCTGTTTCGTATCGATGCCGATGCGCAGGTCACACCGTTGCTCAGCGGCCTGGGCATTCCCAACACCTTGCTGTGGAGTGATGACGGTCGGCAGGTGCATTTCGGCGACAGCCTGGACGGCACGCTGTACTGCCACGCTATCCAGCCAGACGGCCAACTCGAATCCGCGCAGGCGTGGTTCGGTCCCCACGAACGTGGCGGGCCGGACGGTTCGGCCATGGATGTACAAGGCTACATCTGGAACGCCCGCTGGGATGGCAGTTGCCTGCTGCGCCTCACGCCCGACGGCACCGTCGACCGCATCATCGAGCTGCCCGTCAGCCGCCCCACCAGTTGCGTGTTCGGTGGCCCGAACCTCACCACCCTGTACATCACCAGCGCGGCCAGCCCGTTGGAACACCCCTTGGATGGCGCGGTATTGGCCATCGAGGTCGATGTGCCTGGAAAACCCTGTCATCGCTTTGCCGGATAAGTCCCCCTTTAAAAACAACAACAAGGAGTCACCCGTATGAATCGTCGTGGTTTGCGTTCCCTGTGCTGCGCCGCTGTGGCGGTCTCGGCCATGAGCTTGAGCGGGCTGTTGCTGGCCGCTGAAGAAGTGAAGATCGGCTTCCTGGTCAAGCAGGCCGAGGAGCCGTGGTTCCAGACCGAATGGGCCTTCGCCGAGAAAGCCGGCAAGGAGCATGGCTTCACCGTGATCAAGATCGCCGTGCCCGATGGCGAGAAGACCCTGTCGGCCATCGACAGCCTGGCCGCCAATGGTGCCAAGGGCTTTGTGATCTGCCCGCCGGACGTGTCCCTCGGCCCGGCCATCGTGGCCAAGGCCAAGGCCAACGGTTTGAAAGTCATTGCCGTGGATGACCGCTTTGTCGACGCCAAGGGCAACTTCATGGAAGACGTGCCGTACTTGGGCATGGCGGCCTTTGAAGTGGGCCAGAAGCAGGGCGCCGCGATGGCGGCCGAAGCGAAAAAACGCGGCTGGGACTGGAAGGACACCTACGCGGTGATCAACACCTTCAACGAACTCGACACCGGCAAGAAACGCACCGACGGCTCGGTCAAATCCCTGGAAGAAGCCGGCATGCCCAAGGACCACATCCTGTTCACCGCCGCCAAGACTCTCGACGTACCCGGCAGCATGGACGCCACCAACTCGGCGCTGGTCAAGCTGCCCAGCGGCGCGAAAAACCTGATCATCGGCGGCATGAACGACAACACCGTGCTGGGCGGCGTACGCGCCACCGAAAGCGCCGGCTTCAAGGCCGCCAATGTGATCGGTATCGGCATCAATGGCACCGACGCCATTGGCGAACTGAAAAAGCCTGAAAGCGGCTTCTTTGGCTCCATGCTGCCCAGTCCGCATATCGAGGGCTACAACACTGCGAAGATGATGTTCGATTGGGTCACTAAAGGCACCGAGCCTGCGAAATACACGGCCATGGACGAAGTGACGCTGATCACCCGCGCCAACTTCAAGGAAGAACTGACCAAGATCGGGTTGTGGCAATGACCGCTGCGGCCCTGCGCTTTGACGGCATCGGCAAGACCTTTCCCGGGGTCAAGGCGCTGGATGGCATCAGCTTTACCGCCCACCCCGGGCAGGTGCACGCCCTGATGGGCGAGAACGGTGCGGGCAAGTCGACGCTGTTGAAGATCCTCGGCGGCGCCTACATTCCCAACAGCGGCTCGCTGCACATCGGCGCGCAGACCATGGCCTTCAAATGCGCCGCCGACAGCATTGCCAGCGGTGTGGCGGTGATCCACCAGGAACTGCATCTGGTGCCGGAAATGACGGTGGCCGAGAACCTGTTCCTTGGCCACTTGCCGTCGCGTTTCGGCGTGGTCAACCGGGGGCTCCTGCGCAAGCAGGCCCTCGCGTGCCTCAAGGGGCTGGCGGATGAAATCGACCCGGCCGAGAAACTCGGGCGCTTGTCCCTTGGCCAGCGTCAACTGGTGGAAATCGCCAAGGCGCTGTCCCGTGGCGCCCATGTGATTGCCTTTGACGAACCGACCAGCAGCCTGTCGGCGCGGGAGATCGACCGCCTGATGGCGATCATCACGCGCCTGCGCGATGAGGGCAAAGTGGTGCTCTATGTGTCGCACCGCATGGAAGAAGTGTTCCGCATCTGCAACGCCGTCACGGTGTTCAAGGACGGTCGCTACGTGCGCACCTTCGAGGACATGAGCGCGCTGACCCACGACCAACTGGTGACGTGCATGGTGGGTCGCGATATCCAGGACATTTACGACTACCGCCCGCGTGAGCACGGCGAAGTCGCGCTCAAGGTCGATGGCCTGCTCGGTCCCGGCCTGCGTGAGCCGATCAGTTTCGGTGTGCGCAAGGGCGAGATCCTTGGCCTGTTCGGGCTGGTCGGGGCTGGGCGCACCGAGCTGTTCCGGCTGCTCAGCGGCCTGGAGCGCGCCAGTGCCGGCAGCCTGCATTTGTGCGGGCAGGCGCTGCAACTGCGCTCGCCCAGGGATGCCATCGCCGCCGGCGTGCTGCTGTGCCCGGAGGACCGCAAGAAGGAAGGCATCATCCCGCTGTCCAGCGTCGCCGAGAACATCAATATCAGCGCACGCGGTGCCCACTCCACGTTCGGCTGGCTGCTGCGCGAGGGCTGGGAAAAGGGCAACGCCGACCAGCAGATCCAGGCCATGAAGGTCAAGACGCCGAACGCCGCGCAGAAGATCATGTACCTGTCCGGCGGCAACCAGCAGAAGGCCATTCTCGGTCGCTGGCTGTCGATGCCGATGAAGGTGCTGCTGCTGGACGAACCGACCCGTGGCATCGATATCGGCGCCAAGGCCGAGATCTACCAGATCATCCATAACCTGGCGGCCCAGGGCATTGCGGTGATTGTGGTGTCCAGCGACCTGATGGAAGTGATGGGCATCTCCGACCGCATCCTGGTGCTGTGCGAAGGTGCGATGCGCGGCGAACAAACCCGCGAAGACGCTACCGAATCCAACCTGCTGCAATTGGCCCTGCCGCGCAGCGTGGCGAACTGAGAGACGACTATGACTACTCAACACAACGTGCTGCCCACGGCGCGCAAGCCTCTGGACCTGCGTGCACTGCTGGACAACTGGGCGATGCTGCTGGCGGCGGTGAGCATTTTCCTGCTGTGCGCCTTGCTCATCGACAACTTCCTGTCACCGCTGAACATGCGTGGCCTGGGCCTGGCGATTTCCACCGTGGGCATCGCCGCCTGCACCATGCTGTTCTGCCTGGCGTCGGGGCATTTCGACCTGTCGGTGGGCTCGGTGATCGCCTGCGCCGGGGTGGTGGCGGCGATTGTGATGCGCGACACCGACAGCGTCCTGTTGGGCATTGGCGCCGCCTTGCTGATGGGCCTGATGGTGGGGCTGATCAACGGCATCGTGATCGCCAAGCTGCGGGTCAACGCGCTGATCACCACCCTGGCGACCATGCAGATCGTGCGCGGCCTGGCGTACATCTTCGCCAACGGCAAGGCGGTGGGGGTGTCCCAGGAGCAGTTCTTCATCTTCGGCAACGGCCAGTTGCTGGGGGTGCCGGTGCCGATCCTGATCACGATCCTGTGCTTCCTGTTCTTCGGCTGGCTGCTCAACTACACCACCTATGGGCGCAACACCATGGCCATCGGCGGCAACCCGGAAGCGGCGTTGCTGGCGGGCGTCAATGTGGACCGCACCAAGATCCTGATCTTTGCCGTGCACGGCCTGATCGGCGCGTTGGCCGGGGTGATCCTCGCCTCGCGCATGACCTCCGGCCAGCCGATGATCGGCCAGGGCTTCGAGCTGACCGTGATCTCGGCGTGCGTGCTGGGCGGGGTGTCGCTGAGCGGCGGGGTAGGCATGATCCGTCATGTGATTGCCGGCGTGTTGATTTTGGCGATCATCGAGAATGCGATGAACCTGAAGAACATCGACACCTTCTACCAGTACGTGATCCGCGGCTCGATCCTGCTGCTGGCGGTGGTCATCGACCGCATGAAACAACGCTGATCCCAAGCCAAATGTAGTTCCAAATGCGGGAGGGGGCTTGCCCCCGATAGCGGTGTGTCAGTGTGCATCGCTGTCTTTGACACTCTGCTATCGGGGCAAGCCCCCTCACACAAGTTTAGTCCGCGGAGAATTTGAAGACAGTGTTCTGGGTGTAGGTCTGCCCTGGGTTCAGGCGGGTCGACGCAAACTTGGGCTGGTTAGGCGCATCCGGAAAATGCTGGGTCTCCAACGTAAACCCACTCCAGTGCTGATAGGTCTTGCCAGCCTTGCCCTTCACCGACCCATCGAGGAAGTTGCTGGTATAGAACTGCACCCCAGGCTCGGTGGTAAACAGCTGCAAGCGCCGCCCGGACGCAGGATCATGCACCTCGGCCGCCACCTGCTTCACGTCACCCTGGGTATCCAGCGCCCAGTTGAAGTCGAACCCACCCTGTTTCGGCTCGGCAAATTTGAGCTGTGGGTGATCGTCCTTGATGTGCTGGCCGATCGGCGTCGGCGTGAGGAAGTCCATCGGTGTGCCCTTGACCGGCGCCAGTTCGCCGGTGGGAATCAGCGTCGCATTCACCGGCGTGTAATGGCTGGCATGCAAGGTGGCGACCTGCTTGAGGATGTCGCCATTGCCCGCGCCGGCCAGGTTGAAGTAGCTGTGGTTGGTGAGGTTGAGCACCGTCGGTTTGTCGGTGGTGGCGCTGTAGTCTATGTGCAGTTCGTTGTTGTCGTTGAGGCGGTAGGTGACTTCGGTCTTCAGGTTGCCGGGGAAGCCCATCTCGCCGTCCTTGGACAGGTAGGTGAGGGTCACGCCGACCGAGTCCTTGGCCTTGACCGGCGTGGCTTTCCACACCCGCTTGTCGAAGCCCTGGGCGCCGCCATGCAGCGAGTTGGGGCCGTCGTTGAGTGGCACCTGGTAGCGCTTGCCGTCGAGTTCGAAGGCGCCGCCGGCCAGACGGTTGCCGAAACGGCCGATGGTCGCGCCGAAGAACGCCGTACCGCTCTGATAGCCTTGCACGTCGTCAAAGCCCAGCACCACGTCGTCGAGCTTGCCATGTTTGTCCGGTACTTTCAGCGACTGCAACACGCCGCCGTAGGTGATCACCGTGGCTTGCATGCCATGGCTGTTACGCAGGATGTACTGCTCGACGGCGGTGCCGTCATTGGTTTTACCGAACGGTTTGTGTTCGCTGGTAAGGCCCGCCGCCTGGGCGCCGCCGCTGGCGACCAGCATGGACAGGGCGAGGCCCGAAAGCAGGTAACGAGGGTGCTTCATGGTCGAACTTCCTTTTGTTGTTTTGAGTGGAATAGTTCTACTAATGTGCGATATTTTGTCGATATGACAGCGAATTTATAGCCTTAAACCGCATTTTTGCAAAATAAAATAAGACTAATTAAGCGAGGCAACCTTTTATGACCACTCATCACCCCGTTTATCCCGACCTTGAAGGCAAGACTGTCCTGATCTCTGGAGGCGCCTCAGGCATTGGCGAATTCATGGTGCGCGCCTTCGCGGCCCAAGGCGCCAAGGTCGGCTTTGTCGACCGCGCGCAAAGCCAGGGCGAACGCCTGGCGGCTTTGCTGAGTTCGCGAGGGCACACGGTGGAATTCGTCAATTGCGACATCACCGACGAGATAGCCTATAAAGCCGCCATCACTCGTTTCGAACACTCGCTGGGGCCGATCACCGTGCTGGTGAACAATGCCGCTAATGACGTACGCCACAGCTTGGAAGAAGTCGACTCGGAAATGTTCGACCGGCTCATCTCCGTCAACCTCAAGCACGCCTTCTTCGCCGCCAAGGCCGTGGTGCCGATGATGAAAAACGCGGGCGGCGGGGCGATCATCAACCTCGGCTCCGTCGGCTGGATGATGGCTTCCGCCGGCTACCCGGTGTACGCCGCCAGCAAGGCCGCCGCCCACGGCATGACCCGCGCCCTGGCCCGGGAACTGGGGCCGAGCCGCATCCGCGTGAATACGCTGGTGCCGGGTTGGGTGATGACGGAAAAACAATTGGCGATGTGGGTCGACGATGCCGCCAAGGAACTGATCAGCCGCAGTCAGTGTTTGCCGGGGAGCGTTTTGCCGGAACACATCGCCAACATGGCGTTGTTTCTCGCCTCCGATGCCTCGGCGATGTGTTCGGCGCAGAACTTTATTGTGGATGGCGGTTGGGTTTAACCGCGTCGCACCCTCCATCCGAATGTCGACTTCAATGGACTGCTCTTGCGCAGGAGCAGTCTGTCAACTCGCTTGTGCATATACTCCTCCCCCTCCCGCCAATATGCGTTAGCCGACGAATGGTCAGGCGCGCCAGTGAGCATTCGGGTGCCCTTCGGACCGGTCAGTCGAGCTGTCGGCCAACAGCTTGAAATCAAGACAATTTTGCCGATGAAGGCGTTTCGATCTGGTAGTGGATGTTAATTGATAGTGTAGTTTTTCTTAAATGAAGGCGGGTTTTAAGCGGTCTATTTCGTTCTTATTGGTAGTTTAGGTTAACTATATGCGTTCTTGAACCTAGACATCTCCGAGGCGTCGGGCGTATGGTTTTGATCATTGGATCCGAAAGATCACTGCTCCATACCTAAGCCGCATCAGGCCCCGTTTCATAAGGAGATGAACTATGCGCGAAAGGTATTCATCGGGCTCCAGCTGGGAGGAAGTGTTCGGGTTTTCCCGGGCGGTTCAAGTGGATGACACCCTATACATCTCCAAGACGGGCGCACTCGGGCCCGACGGAATCATCGTCGCGTCCAATGTCGCCGAGCAGACTCGCGTCATCCTGGAAAAGATCAGCCGCATCCTGCAGGACGCCGGTTTCGCCCTCACAGACGTGGTGCAAAGCCGCATGTACCTGACGCAATTGACGGAGTGGCGGCAGGCGGCCGAGGTCCATGGCGCCTTCTTTCGTGATATCCGGCCGGCGTTCACGCTGTTGCATGTGCTGCCTTTCGCCGAGCCGCAAATGCTGGTGGGCATTGAAGTGGTTGCCCAACGGAATCGTTGACGGAGAGCGTTGATATGAGCCTATCAGACACGCGATTCGTCACGGGGTTTGTGGCTGTCGCCGCAGGGCTGTCCATCGCCAACAATTACGTATTGCAGCCTGTGCTGCCGGCCATCGCGGTCTCGTTGAACATCCCCGTGTCGGCCACCGGCTTGATCGCCGGCAGTACCCAGGTTGGATACATGCTGGGGATCATGCTGCTGGTGCCCCTAGGCGATTCGCGGAACAAGCGCAGCGTGGTCAGCCTTCAATTTCTGGTGTTGGGCTTGGCATTGTTGCTGGCGGCTTGCGGCACGCACCTGTTGTACATGATCGGCCTCGGTGCCGTGATTGGCGCCATGGCCACCAATGCGGTGCAGCTCAACGCCCTAGGCTTTCAGATTGACCCGAAGGGCAGCACGGTCGGGCTGGTGGGTGCCGGTATCGCCGCCGGTATTCTGCTGGCGCGGTTCATGGGCGGTGTTCTGGCTGATCAATTTGGCTGGCGTGGGATGCTCGTGGTGGTGGGGCTGCTGATGCTGCTGCTGGCCTTGGCCAGTCGAGCGGTGTTGCCCTATATCGAAACCCGGCGCAGTGCCAGTTATCGGCAATTGCTCCTCGGTCTTGCGCCTCTGTTCATGCGCCACGGGGCATTACGCTGGGCTACGTTATTGGGAGGCTGTTGGTTTTTGATTTTCAGCTTGTTGTGGGTCGCATTGATGCTCCACGTCAGCAGCGCACCTATGTCGTTGAGCCCTTCACAGGCAGGCATGCTCGGCCTGGCCGGGCTGGCAGGATTGTTGATGGCTCGGCCGGCCGGAAAATGGGCAGACAGGTGGGGAAGCCGACAGGTGATTGGCGCCGGCTTCGGCATGACCGGACTGGGCGTGCTTGTGTTGCTGGTGTTTCCCTATTCTCTGCTCGCGATTGTCGCGGGAGTGGTGCTGTTTGACTTGGGTTGCTTCAGCGCCCAAGTCGCCAATCAAACGACCGTGCTGAAAATAGATCCGCTCCAGCGCAATAGCCTGTTTGCACTTTATATGTTTTTTTATTATGGCTGCGGCGCCATAGGGTCGATAGCTGCGCCGGTCATTCATGCTTATTTCGGCTGGGCCGGTATTTGTTGGACGAGTCTTTTACTTGCGTTGACGGGCGGCGCTGCCAACTACTTGATGCGTTCGCCTGGCGCCCGCGCAGTTGTCGAACTTTCGATTGCCGATAGTGTTGATAAGTAAACTGCGCACGCATCGCTAAGTTTTATAGATGGATGGACTGCTGGACTGCCAATGACTGTGTGGCGGGTGGGTTTAAACCGTGCCTGGATGCCGAAGGCATGCCTGAAGTTCGGCGTCTTGTGTGGCTCTTTCAATCGTTGTACTGCATGGGTACTTCACTATGTTTTTCATACAACTGGCCGTTATATTACTTGCTTGTCACCTATTTGGTTGGCTGGCTGAGCGCCTTGGACAATGTCGCGTCGTGGGCGAGATAACCGCGGGTATCGTGCTCGGGCCAACGGTGTTCGGGCGCCTGGAATCATCCCTTGGTCAGTCCGTGGGCCTGTTTGAAACCCAGCACATCGGGTGGTTGGCGCATGTTGCCGACCTGGGGCTGATCTTCCTGATGTTCCAAGTCGGTGTGCACATCAATCAACGACACCCCGAAGCATCGGCACAGGGGCGTTTCGCCGCCTTGGCGATTGCCCTGCTCGGGCTGGTTTTGCCCTTTGCCTTGGGCGTAGGCGTGGCGCTGGTTGCCCATGAACACTTGGCGCCGACCTATTCGAAATGGGGGTTCGCCTGGTTCTGCGGTGTTGCGTTAGCAGTGTCTGCGGTGCCGGTCATGACGCGGATCGTCCAGAGCCTCGCCTTGCAGGAAACGCTGGTGGCCCACGTCACGTTGCGTGCGGCTGTGATCACCGACGTAGTGGGCTGGGTGATATTGGGCGCGATAGTGTTTTGCTCCCGAGTGGATGGCAATCCCCTCGATGCTCGCTATTTCGCTGCGCAACTGTTGGTGGCATTCGTCGGTTTCTATGGCCTGACACGCTACCTGGTCATCCCCTTTATCCGCCGCGCCCAGGCGCGGGACGAGCACGCGGCGATCATGCCCATGGTGATCAGCTACGTATTGCTGTGTGCCTGGGTCACTGACTGGTTGGGCCTGCACTGTGCAATCGGAGCGCTGCTCGCCGGCTTGATGATGAAGCAGGTGCCTGAATTCACTCACTATTGGCGCAACCAGGTGGAAGGGTTTCTGAACTTTGTCCTGTTGCCGGTATTTTTCGCCTACGCCGGGATCAAAACCTCGTTCGCCAGCCTTGGCAGTCAGGAAAACCTGATCTGGCTCGGCGTATTCCTGGTGTGTGCGTTTGTTGGCAAGTTCGGTGGCGCCTATCTGGGGGCGCGTGTCAGCGGTCTGCAACGGACCGATTCGGCCATTGTCGGCGCCCTGATGAATACCCGTGGGTTGATGGAGCTGATCATCCTGGCGATTGGCCTGGAACTCAAACTGATCTCGATCGATGCCTACACCATCCTGGTGTTCATGGCGCTGATTATTACTGCAACGACGACACCCTTGGTCCGGCGTCTGTTACGCCCGGATCCCCATGTATTTCTTTCGAAAGAAATGCTGCAAACGCGAAGTTCTCACTGACCTGTAATACCCGTTGTTTTCTTTGATAAAAGCGAGGTTTCCATGAGCGTACATACCCGGCAAGAAGTTATCGCGATTCTGAAGAAAATTGTTTCCGAAAAGTTGGACCTGGATATCCCGGAGTCGCACATAAAAGAGGAGGCGGGGTTCTCCTCGGAAGTGGGCGTGGACTCGATTGGTTTTATCGAATTGCGTTTTCAATGTGAAGAAGAATTCAAGATTAAGATCAGTGAAGAAGAGTTCGGGCCCGATAACTTCTTTAATTGCAAGACACTGTCTGACTTTATTGTCAACAAGCTTGAGGCTCATTGAAATGAATAGCCTTGTGTCAATCGAACGAAGCAGGGAGTTCTTTCCTGCCGATAAACTGTTGAATATTTCGGCCACCTCATCCGTAGGCGATCATTGCACAGCGACTGACACTTACACGGACTACCTGAGGTTCTGGCAAACCAGTCCGCTGCAGCCCGGACACGTCGTGGTCATCGCCTTGCCGAACACGATCGATGTACTGCACATGTTTTTCGCTGTGCTCAACAGCGGCCTGGTACCGGCGTTGATTGCGCCGACTACCCCGTCTGAGCGGTTTGGGCAGATCATCGAGGATTTCCAGGCCGCGGCGTTGGTGAAGTCGAGTCTGCGCATTGATGGTATTCCCCATGGGCCAGGCGCACGGGCTGAACTCATCGGTCGCTGGAGTGTGCTGATTTTCGATGCGCCGCGTATGCCGTCGACGCGACCTGGTGAGGTCATCATCACCACATCAGGCACTTCAGCGTCGTTCAGCAGCGGTTGCGTGCACCGGTTCGAATCGTTGCAAGCCAATGGCCTGCGACATGCCCACAGCATCGGGCTGCGTAAAGAGGATCGGGTGCTGGTCAATCTACCGTTGTATTACTCGACGGCACTGGTGGCCCAAGCCATTGCGACCCTGACGCTGGACGCCCAGTTGGTCATCAGCGGTCCGCCCTTTTTACTGCCGCAATACACCCGCGATATCGCCGCGCATCGCATCACGGTGAGTTCGCTGACACCGGTGCTGTTGCGTCAGATCAATGCCTGCGAACCGTCCGGCTTACCGCCTGGGTTGCGCGTATTGAGCGTGGGGGGCGACCACGTACCGGCGGAGCAGGTGCAGCGTTGCCTGCAAGCAAACCCGCAATTGGAGCTGTATCTGACGTACGGCATCACCGAAGCCGGGCCCCGCGTGTCGACGTTGGCCGCCCATCGCGTCGACCCTGCCCGGTATGCCTCGGTGGGGCTACCGTTGGCGGGCACCCAAGTGAGGCTCGACTGGCTGTCCGAGAGCCCTTGGCAAGGGGAGTTGCTGGTGTCATCCAATACGTTGCTGCTCAGCAAAATCGGGCGCAGCGCGAAATCGCCTCTGGTCGATATCGACGGGACGACATGGTTGCGCACCGGCGATATTTTTACCCAGGACGCGCAGGGATATCTGTTTTTCAAAGGGCGTAAATCGGACTTCCTGGTGATCAACGATGAGAAGGTCAACCTTGGGGCGATCAAGCACATCTGCCGCACGCTGCCAGGGGTCATCAGTTGCCGAACGCTGGTCAAGCCGACACATCAGGCGCTGGCGGGATTCGAGCTGGAAGTGACGCTCGATCAGTCCATCGTGCCGTCCTGCGACGGCCCTTCGTTCAAGCAACACATATTGAAACTGCTCAAGCGCTACGAGCGCCCCGGCCGCATTGACCTGGTCTTTCAGGACGCCGGCTCCATCGTCAATTACAAGTAGGTGACTGCTATGAATGAACAGCTTACGGCTGCGGCCCGCGAAGTGATCAATCGCTACGCGTTGTCCTCACTGGAGGATGTCATGGCGTTGATTCCCCGGTACATGTGTCATGTGCTGCAGGAGTCCGACCAGTTCGAGACCTACCCGCCCAATGTGGTCAAGTTGAAGTTCGACCCGAGCCAGTGGGAAGCCTGCATCCAGCGCTATGAGCACTATCGGGACGTGGTGATTCCCGCGATCAGCCCCCTGGACTACCTCAACGCCATGCTCGACGAGGGGCCGCGGTTGCCGTGTTTCTGCTCGGAAATGGCCAACGTGGCGGGCGTGCTCGTCAGCCAGTTGCTCGGCCAGAAGGTCTACGCGGTGAGGAACATCTTCGTCAACTATCTGTACCTGCCACAGCGCTGGCACTGCATCAACGCGCTGATACAGGACAACCGTATCCGCTACTTCGATACCTCGGCCTATGCCCAGGTACTGGACAAGAAGCGCCGCAAGATCGTCGAACCATCGCAGTTGCCGGGCTTCAATGCCGCCGATATCGACGAAACCTTCATCCACAGCGACCGCTGGCTGCAAAGCGAGCCGTTTGCCCGGCGCATCGAGCTGGTCTCGGGCGAGTTGCTTGATAACTACTATCCCTCGCCAGTGCACGACAAGCCGGTTGACGAATTTCAACGGGTCTACGGCTGAGGCGACTCCCGATTTTTCTGCTGGAGGCACTATGAACAAGGTTGTAGTGACAGGTCTCGGATGGAACACCGCGTTAGGGTCTCAATTGCAGACCGTATGGGAGCGGCTGGTAGAAGGTCAGACAGGCATACGTGATCTGCCCGTCGAATATCCGCTCAAGAACACGCTGGCAGGTTTCCTGCCGGACTGCGACATCGCCGAGCCGAAGGCACGGCTGCTGGATCTGGCGCAACGCACGGTCAAGGCGGCACTGGACGATGCCCGAGTGGCCGTCAGCGGGCAAAACCCCCGGCAGTTTCTGATTGCCGGCACCAGCCTTGGGTATCGCCTGGACAGCCTGGCGTTTCATGAAGATCCGCTGCATGAATGGGTAGTGACCACCGCGCAGCGCCTCGGTTTGCAGCCGTTGGCGCTGTCCACTGCGTGCTCGTCGGGCTCGGATGCGCTGATGCTGGGGGCTTACCTGATCCGAGCCGGGTTGGCCGACACCTGTGTCTGTGGCGGTGCGGATATCCTCGGCCGCTCCAAACGCCTGGCCCATACCGCGTTGGGCACCATGTCGGCGACTCGACTGCGGGCGTTCGACCAGCATCACGACGGCACGCTGCTGGGGGAGGGCGCGGGGTTCCTGGTGCTGGAGCGTCAAGGGCAGGAGGCGCGCAAGCCCTATGCCTATCTGCTGGGCTGTGGCTCGGCCAACGATGCCGCCGGGCTGACTGCGCCGGACGAGCAAGGCATGGGTATTCGCCTGGCCTTGGACCGGTCTCTGGAGGAGGCGGGGATTCACCGTAACCAGATCGGCCTGGTCAATGCCCATGGCTCGGGAACCCTGACCAATGACCGGGTGGAAAGCGCAGCCTATGCCGATTACTTCAGCGGCTACCAGCCCATCGTCTTTGCCACGAAAGGCGCCTTTGGCCACACATTGGGCGCAACGGGGGCGTTGGAGGCGATTGCCTTGGTCAAGAGCCTGCAGACCGGAGTCGTGCCGCCCATCCACGGGCTTGAGACGCCAATCGCGAACCTGGATTTCCGCTTGCCCGTCGGCACGGCATTGCAGGCACAGGCGCAGATCGGCCTGAGCCTCACCATCGGCTTTGGCGGGTTCAATACCAGCCTTGTGTTCCAACGCTACAGCTAAGTCACTTCAAGGAGGGTCTCATGAAAATCCTGGATCGTGCTCATGCCAGCAACTTCACTTACAACGACCTTGATGAAGGCTTGCGCAAAGGCCTCAAAAGCGCTGACCCGTCGGTCTACAGCGTGCTATCCAGCGTCAGCGAGTTGTACCTCAAATACCGCGAACGCCTCGACCCGGTGCGTGCTCAGGTGGGGTTCATTTATTACGGCAACGCTTATCCCAAGACCACCACCGACAGGATCGTCGAAGGCCTGGCCAGCAAGGACCGTGTTTCGCCCTCGGACTTTATCAACGCCAATGCCGGAGCGGCGACCTCCATCTGTTGCACACGCTATGGCTTCCAGGGACCGACGCTGGTCCTGACCATGCCTGGACGTGACGTTCAAGCCATTGCCCGAGGCTTGGCCGACTATTGGCTAGCCACGGGCCAGGCCGACTATCTGTTTCTGGTCGAGGCCCAGACGGACAGCGTCGAGGTGCTTCAGGTCAGCACCGAACTCCTACAGCGCGCAAGTGCGCACTTTCACTGAATCAATAACCACCGATCGAGGTTGTCATGGAAAACACTTACGACGTAGCCATCATTGGCAGTGGCATTGCCGGAACCATGTTGGGCGCTATCCTGGCCAAGGAAGGTGTGAGCGTGGTCATCATCGACGCCGGCACCCATCCGCGTTTTGCAGTGGGCGAATCGATGGTGCCCGAGAGCGCTGTGCTGTTGAAAATCCTGGCCAACCGTTATGCAATACCGGAGTTGGCCTACCCCGGCGAACTCAATTCGCTGATCAAGCATGTGGGTTCCTCATCGGCCGGGATCAAGTTGGCGTTCAGTTTTGCCTGGAACGGCAAACACCAAGAACATAACCCGCTGGATGTGGTGTCCACTCCGGTTATCGCCCCCGAGGCCCATCTGTTCCGGCAGGATGTGGACGCCTATTACCTGGCCCTGGCCGCCAGGCTCGGCGCGACCATCAAGCAACAAGCGCGGATTCAGGATATTGAAGAAACCGCCGACGGCATGATCCTGAACCTGGGCCGCGAACAGCTCAGCGCACGCTACGTGGTGGACGCGGCGGGTTACCGTTCGCCCATCGCCGACAAGTACCAGCTACGCCAGGGCGCCCGGGAAATGCAGGCGCGTACCCGGTCGATCTTCACGCATATGACTGGGGTAAAGCTCTACGAAGAGGTCATCGCGTCGACCCAGGCTTCCGGTTCGCCTACACCCCTGGCGCAAAGCACGTTGCACCATATGTTCAAGGGAGGATGGCTGTGGATCATCCCGTTCAACAATCATCCTCACTCCACCAACCCGCTATGCAGCATCGGGCTGCAGTTGGATATCGACGAGCATGGTCCTGCTGGTGATCCAGAGGTGGAGTTCAAGCAGTTTCTTGACGATCACCCTTCCGTTGCCCGGCATTTCGAGGGCGCGGCCAGGGTGCGCGAATGGACCGTAGCCCCCCGACTCAACTACACCAGCCGCGAAAGCGTGGGGGATCGTTACTGCTTGCTCGGGCATGCAGTGGGTTTTGTCGACCCCTTGTTTTCTCGTGGCCTGGTCAATACCTTCGAGTCGATTGCGCGGGTGGCACCGAAGATCCTCAAGGCGGTCCAGACTGACGTCTGGCGCAAGGAGGACTTTCTCTCATATCAGGATTACAGCCTGGAAGTGGTGAAAGTGAACGACCGCCTGGTGGCCAACTCCTTTACCGCGTTCGACAGCTTCCCACTCTGGAATGCGTGGTTCAGGGTGTGGATCAGTGGCAGTTACATTGGCGTGCTGCGGTTTCGCAAGATTCTCTCCGACTACCTCAAGACCGGCGATAACGAGGCGTTGGAACAGGCGTTCGAGACGGCAACCTATGCTGGGCACCTGTCGATCGAGAGCCCGTATTACGAAGCGCTGTTTGAGGCCGCCTGCACCGCAATGGAAGCCTACCGTGCCGGCCAGCAGAGCGAAGCGCAGACCATCGAGGTATTGCAGCGCTTGTTCGAAGAGCAGCGCGAGCATTTGCCGATCGATTTCGCCGACTTCTCCAACCGCTTCATCTCCCGCGCGAGCCAGGAGTTTGCCGATTCGTTGCTCAAGTGGGCCAATGACGCACCGGGCGGGCTCAAGGCACGATTTGATCGCGGCAATGCACCGGTCAAGTTCGACTTCCTCGACAGCTACCGTTACGGCGACCGCCTGCAGCTGGCTGCCGAGGCAGATGCAGCGCTGCAAGCCTATCGGGTTCGCTGAGTTCCCCCACTGCATGCGGCTCCGGTGAAGGCTGGAGCCGCTTTGACTGTCGTCTACGAGAGGGTAAGGGTATGCAAGATACAACCCAGGCATTGGCGCAGCGACGCACCCAGGCAGTCGCCCGGGGCGTCAACCAGGCCCATGCCGTGTACGTGGAGCGTGCGGACAATGCGCTGCTATGGGATGTCGAAGGGCGGCGCTACGTGGATTTCTGCGGCGGGATTGCAGCGCTCAATACCGGTCACCTGCACCCGCAGGTGGTTGACGCGGTGCAGGCGCAATTGCAGCAGTTTTCCCATACGTGTTTTGCGGCGGTGCCCTATGAGAGCTATATCGCGGTGTGTGAAGCGATCAACGCGAGGGTGCCGGGCGATTTTGCCAAGAAGACGCTGCTGCTGACCACGGGCTCTGAGGCGGTAGAAAGTGCATTGAAAATCGCCCGCGTACACACACGCCGTACGGGTGTGATTGTGTTCACCGGCGCTTATCACGGCCGAACGCTGATGACCCTGGCGATGACCGCCAAGGTCAACCCCTATGCCCAAGGCATGGGACTGATGCCCGGTGGTGTCTATCGGGCGATGTTCCCGGATGCGGACGCCGGCGTTTCGGTGGTCGAGGCGATGAACAGCATTTACCGGATCTTCAGCAGCGACGCCGCACCGGAAGATATCGCTGCCATCGTTATTGAGCCGGTTCAGGGTGAAGGGGGATTTGTCGCAGCCCCTGTGGCGTTCATGGTGGCGCTACGCGCCTTGTGCGACCAGCATGGCATTGTGCTGGTCGCGGATGAAATACAGTGTGGCGCGGGGCGTACCGGCAGTTTTTTCGCGATGGAGCAAATGGGCGTCCATGCCGACTTGATTGTGTTCGGCAAGTCGATTGCCGGCGGGCTGCCGTTATCCGGCGTGACCGGCAAGGCTGAAATCATGGATGCGCCCCTGCCGGGCGGCCTCGGTGGCACCTACGCCGGGAACCCGCTGGCCTGCTCGGCTGCATTGGCCGTCCTGCGGGTATTCGATGAGCAAGGGTTGCTCAACGTCGCCCGCGAACTGGGCGAAGATCTGCGCGACAACCTCAAGGAAATCACCGGCGCCCTTGGTATCCATTGCCGTATCCGCGGCCTGGGGGCGATGGTTGCCCTGGAGCTGTTTGACGATGCGGCCCACCGTGTACCTTCTGCGCGCCTGGCCCGGCAACTGATCCAATGCGCGCGCGAGCGCGGCTTGCTCCTGCTGGCGTGCGGGCAATACGGCAATGTCATCCGTTTTCTCATGCCACTGACCATTCCCCGGCCCGTGTTGCTCGAAGGTCTGGAGATACTGGCGGCATGCTTGACGACAATCGACAACCACACCGTGGTTGGCCAACTCTGAAAAGGTGGACAGGGAAATGCAGACGCTTGAAAAACAGATGGACACGCGCGCGTTGCGTAACGCCTACGGCAAGTACGCCACGGGGGTCACCGTTGTCACAACCTTGGATGATCGAGGCGCGCCTGCCGGACTGACGGTCAGCAGCTTCAATTCGGTGTCGTTGGAGCCGGCCCTGGTCTTGTGGAGCCTGCGCAAGGAATCTTACACCGCTCGTGCATTCCAGGCGGCGGATGGCTTCGCGATCAATGTACTGGCCCATGAGCAACAACTGCTGAGCGACCGTTTTGCCACGCCGACCGCTGACAAGTTCAGCCAGGTGCCCTACGCAATCAGCGAAAACCAACTGCCGTTGATCGATGGCGCGATTGCTCAGTTCGAATGCATCAAGCGCAATGAGTTCGACGGTGGTGATCATTGGATTTTCATCGGCGAAGTCATCAGCTTCACACTCAATGAAGGCAACCCGCTGATCTTTCATGCAGGCAAGTACGCCACGGCGGTCTAGCCCGTCGCGCGGCGATCGGCAATGGCCATAAGCTTGTCGACGTCGCCGTGCGTGCGCTCATGATACGGCGCGCCTGCATCATAGGCGCGTCGAACATCGTCCCGTTGGGCCATGTGCTGCAGGTACTGCACGGTGTGAGGTAGCGCCTCCAGGCTGATGTGCAGCACCTTGTGCAGTCGCAGCCAGGGATAAATCGCCATGTCGGCGATGGAAAATTCGCCGCAGATAAACGCGCGCCCGGCGATGGCTTGCTCGAATACCTGGAACAGCGTGCGGGTCTGGTTCAGATAACGGTTGGCCGAGTATGCCTCGGGTTGGGAAGCCTGATGGTGGAAGTGATAATTCTGGCCGGCCATCGGTCCCAGGCTGCTGACTTGCCAGATCAGCCATTGCACCACCTGCCAGCGCTGCTCGGGCGACGTCCCGCGAAAACGGGCGTGCTTGTCCGCCAGGTAGAGCAGCACCGCCGCCGACTCCACCACCACTTGCTGGGTATCGTGGTCGAGCAGCACCGGAATCTTCGCGTGCGGGTTCAGCTGCAGATACGCGGGAAGGTGCTGCTCATCGCGGGCGAGGTTGATGTGGCAGATGTCGTAATTGACCGCCAGGGCCTCAAGCATCAGCAGGATTTTATAACCGTTGGCGGTAGGTGAAAAAAATACTGTGTACATAGGGGGCTTTTATGTGGGCGCAGGGCGAGGAGCCGGTGGGGACCGGCTCGCGTGGCGTTTGAGCCAGTTTACTGGATGGGGTATTGCTTGAAGGCCGGGAGTTCCTCCAGGCGCTTGGCGTGACGCTGCAGGTACGGGAAGGACTCGGCTTTGACCACTGAGGCGACCGTGAACTGGCTGAACGACCACGCCACCGCAGCGGTAATGGCGCCTTGAGTCAGCTTTTCGTCGGACGCGTGGGCTAGGCGTTTTTCCAGGGTCGAGTAGGCTGCCAGTAATT
Organism: Pseudomonas extremorientalis; assembly: GCF_024584605.1. Classification (NCBI taxonomy): domain Bacteria; kingdom Pseudomonadati; phylum Pseudomonadota; class Gammaproteobacteria; order Pseudomonadales; family Pseudomonadaceae; genus Pseudomonas; species Pseudomonas extremorientalis. The sequence goes on from NZ_CP089519.1 coordinate 2,476,233, forward strand.
GGCCGGTTACCCGGTCGAGCCAGGGCTCGTGGAGCTTTTCGGCGGGGCGCAGATTATGCTCGTACACAATCTGTACGGTTTTTTCACAGGCGGCCAGTGCGAGCCCGATCAATTGCAGGTCCTGGGCGCGCTCGCTGGCGCGATCGGGCAAAAGCTTCCTGTTGGCCGGCGCCAGCGCTTCGAAGTATTCGAGGATCAGGCTTGAGTCCATCAACACGGTTGAATCGTCCAGCACCAGGGAGGGCGCCTTGACGACCGGATTGATTTGGGCAAATTGCTCGTAGGTGCTGAATACCGAGAGCGGCTGATGCTCAAAGTCGACGCCATACAGGTCCAGGGAGATTGCGACGCGGCGCACGTAGGGCGAGTCCAGCATGCCAACCAGTTTCATGAAGCCTCCATTTACGTCAGGGTAATTTTCAAAGTGCAGTGGGGATGCTTGAGGTATTTGTAGAGATCCAGGAGCAACCCGCGCACGCGAGGACTGGCCTCGTCGGCGGCCAGGAACAGCGCGATTTCCCCGTCGCCCTCCAGCAGAATCAGGCCCGGCGCAAGACAGGTGAAATCCCCGGGTTCCAGGCAGACATCGGTACCTTGGGACGTCATCCAATGACGCCCTTTCAGCGCGACGACATAGGCTTGCTGTTCCAACCAGAAAGAGAGTAGTTGATCCTTGGTCACTAGCCATTTCAGGGAATGTCGGCCCAACGCCATTTTCGCCAGCAATACCTGCGGAGCCTGAGTGATACGGGCGGTCGAGACGCTCTGTTCCATGATCGTGGTTTTCATCGAAGACGCTCCGCGGTTCGCGAGGTGACGGTGGAACGAAAAGACGCCTGCAGCTGGCAGGATTGTTAATTTGAGGTTACTTTATCCTGAGTGTAGCCCTCGAAGTATCGATAATTTTTACCACAATAGGTTAGTTTAGCTTACATGAGTGCATTCCCTCCGTTGACCTGCCTGCGCAGTTTTGAAGCCACTTCCAGGTTGGGGAGCGTCACCCTGGCAGCCAAGGAATTGCACGTTACCCATTCAGCCATCAGCCAGCAGATCAAGGTGCTGGAAGAGATTGTCGGCTTGACCCTGTTCGTGCGTGAAGGGCGAGGCTTGCGTGTCAGCGAGGATGGGCGGCTGTACGCGTTGCAGATCCGAAAAGCCTTGGGCGATATCGCCGAAGCCACGCGATTGATCCAGGCACAGCCCAAGATGGGTGAGTTGGTGGTGGCGGTATTGCCATCGTTTGGCCGGTCCTGGCTGTTACCGCGCCTACCACGTTTTCAGCAGCTTTACCCTCATATCAGCATTCGTCTGCAAGCCAGCTTGACCATCTCCAACTTGCATCAGGAATCGGTGGATATCGGTATTCGTATGGGCAAGGGGGATTGGGAAGGGGTCGAGCAGAAGCTGTTGTTCCACGATGAAGTCGTCGTCGTCGCCGCCCCCCACTTCAATAGCGGGCGCCTGCCGCAAACACCGCAAGAGGTCATCGACAGCGAGATCATCTACAACACTGAATCATGGTTGCCCTGGTGCGAGGCCGCGGGTGTTGAAATGGGCAACGAACGCAAGGGGTTGTGCAGCAACGACTCCAATCTGGTGTTGGAGGCGGTTCGCCTGGGGCAGGGCATCACGCTGGAGCGGCGCAGTCTGGTGCATGACGCTATCGAGCGCGGAGAGCTGGTCCAGTTGTGCGATGTGAGTGCGCCCTATGCCTATCCGTATTGGCTGGTGTGGCCACCCAGGGAAAGTTCGGAAGACAAGCAGCGCGAATTCTCCCATTGGCTGTCCGGGGAAGTGGAGCGTTATCTTGACCAGCTGAGAAAAAACGCCTGAAGGAGGCCCCGCCCGAATGGATCTGTTTTTGCAACAACGCCTGGTAGTGGTCGCGGGCGGTAGCTCAGGCATTGGCCTGGCCTGCGCCCAGGCTTTCGCCGCCGAAGGCGCGCGGGTGGCAATTGTTTCGAGGTCACATCAGCGGCTTGAGCAGGCGCAACGCGTGTGCGAGGAAGCGGGCCTGCACGTGCATCCTTTTGCCGGCGACCTGTCAGACGCCGATCAGGCTCAAGCGGTCATTGACGCAATCAGCGCGCGCCATGGCGCCATCAACGTGCTGGTCAACAGTGCGGGTGCCGCTGCGAGACACCCGGTGAGTCAACTTACTCCGGCCCATTACCTGGAGGCGTTCAGCGCCAAGTTCTGCCCCTACATCAACACCCAGCATGCGGTGCTTGCCCATTTTCTTGGCCAGGCGCAGCCGTCGCTGCGGGCGGTGGTCAATATCGTCGGCATCGGTGGCCGGGTGGCAATGCCCGAGCATGTCGCCGGCGGTGCAGCCAATGCAGCGTTGATCCTCACGTCACAGGGGTTGGCGCAGGCTTATGGCTGCCAAGGCATCCGTATCAACGTGATCAACCCTGGGTTTACCCTGACGCCCCGTACCCAGGCGACCCTGGAACGCATGGCTCAACGCAGCGGCGAAAGCCTTGAGCAGACCCTGGCGCGACAGCAGGCATCGATCCCGATGGGCAGGTTTGCCCGCGCGGGGGAAGTGGCCGATCTGGCGTTGTTCCTGGCCAGTCCAAGAGCATCCTATTTGTCGGGGGCGGTCATCAATATGGACGGTGGGGCCTACCCCGGGGCGTAGACCCTACCCGGCGCAAAGGCCGAAGGTTGTCCGGCGGCGCGCAGCAGGCCATTGATCAGGTACTGCTGATCATGCGACTGGTGTGCCGATTGCGTCCAGACCAGCCTGTATTCGTAAGGGGAGGTGAGTTGATGGCGGTCGCCGAACACGGCTACCAGGCGCCCGTCGGCCAATTCGTCTTGCAGCAGCGCAGAACTGCCGATCATTACCCCGCCATTCTGCGCCACTTCATGCATGGCATAGCCCACACCGCTGAAGGAAAGCGCTGCCGTCGTCTGCGTATCGCACTTGGCAATCGCCGTGAACCAGTCGTCCCAAGTGGCATTGCCCAAGCGATCGTCGTGGTACCAGGGTGACTGGACCAGCCGCGCACCCACCAGGTCCAGCGGTTCGTCGACAGGCCCAAGGCTGTTCAGGTAGGCAGGGCTGCAAACGGGGAAGTAGCGGTCCTGCAGCAGCAACGCCGAATGGCTCAACACAAGTTCGCGCGGGCAGTAGCGAATCGCCAGATCGGCATCGCCATGGTCGAGGTTGCGCACTTCGGAACTAGGGTCGATCGTCAACGCAAGGTTACCGCCAGCATACGCGGTGATGGCCGGCAACCGCTTGCTCAACCAGTGACTGGTGATGGATACCGTGCAAGTCAACACGATGCTGGCACCGGTCTGCGGGCGCATATCCTGAGTGGCCTTGAGCAGCAGCGAGAAGGCCTTGGACACGTCACGGGCCAGGCGCTGCCCCGACTCATTGAGGGTTACGCCGTTAGCGGTGCGATGAAAGAGGCTCAGCCCCAGGTCATCCTCCAATTGTCGGATCTGCCGGCTCACTGCGCCCACGGTCACGCACAACTCCTGGGCGGCTTCGGTGAGCGTGCGGCAGCGTGAGGCGGCTTCGAACGCACGCAAGGCGCTGAGGGAAGGGAGGCGGTGAGGTTTTTCCAGGTTGAGTTTCATGCAAGCACCTTAGCAAAAAATCGATTACTTGCCAGAGGTGATGCGCATAGCCTTGAACCTATGTTTTTCAATGCCGCGGCTCAAGGTCTATGACGATGCTCGACACACGCAAATCCCTCGATGTCTTTTCCGTGTCCACGATGATGGTCCTGTGCCTGTTATGGGGGGGGCAGCAGGTATTGATCAAACTGGCCGCGTCGCAGCTCGATCCGCTGATGCAATTGACAATTCGATATGCCATTTCCGCGCTGATCCTGGGGGGGTACCTGTGGTATCGCCAGGGTGCCGGGCTGTTCAGCGATAACACCGTCGGCGCGGGTATCGTGGTCGGAATCCTGGTAGCCCTGGAATCGATCTTCATCGCTGAAGGCTTGCGCTACAGCAGTGCCAGCCATATCACCGTGTTTCTGTACACCGGCCCCTTGTTTGCGAGTTTCGGCCTGCATTTCCTGCGCGAGGAGGAACGTCTCAGTGGCAGCCAATGGTGTTTCGTGGTGCTGGCGTTTCTTGGCATCGTCATTACCTTCATGGGGCGGGGCGACGGTGCCCAGGGCAACACGCTGCTGGGGGATGGGCTCGGGCTGCTGTCCGGAGCCGCCTGGGGGGCCACCACCATTGCAGTGCGTACGTCGACGCTCGCCAGTGCGCGACCGGAGAAAACCCTGTTTTACCAGGTGAGTATCGCGACGCTGTTGATCTTTCCGCTGACCTTTTTCATGGGCCACTCCACCTTTGAGATCGACGGTGCGGTGGTAGCGAACCTGACCTTCCAGACCCTGGTTCTGGTCCTGGGGACCTTCCTGGGCTGGTATTGGCTGCTGACCAAATACCTTGCGTCACGCCTGTCCGTGCTGCAGCTGTTGACGCCGGTTGCAGGCGTGGCACTGGGGGTGGTGGTCCTCAACGATGCGTTGGACCTGTGGTTCGTGTGCGGAGCCCTGCTGGTCCTGATTGGCATCCTGGGTGTGAGCGTGCTGGAGGTCCTGAGCGTGCGCCGCGCAGGAGCGACTTCGCGCCTGGCATCCGAGGCGTGATGCCGCGGTTTCCAACGGTCAAGGGTCAAGTCGCTATGGATATGAATGACTGCAAGACAGTGTTGTCCACCCGCATCGGCATTGTCGGCTCGGGCCACTTGGGGGTCGCCCTGGCCCAAGGGCTGATTGCCGCCGGCTTACCCAGGGCCAACCTGTTGCTCAGCAATCGGCATTCCAGCGCTGCGCGGGGCAGGCTCAAGAAGGCCGGGCTGGAAGACCGATATGCCGACAACCGGCGAGTCGTCGATGAGTCGCAGTTGATCCTGCTGACGGTAAGGCCTCAGGACTACCGGGCGTTGAGCGGGCTGCAGCTCAAGAGCGGCACTGTGCTGGTCTCGTTTATCGCTGGTTTGCCGGTTGAGCGCATCAAGTCCCTGTTCCAGCCGCCTCCCCAGATTGTCCGTGTCATGGTCAGCGCACCGGATACGATTGCCGGTGCCTGTGCCATCGGCGCGCGTTATGGCGCCGATTCGGCCCTGGTTGATGGGTTGCTGCGCCGGCTGGGAGTCGAACTGATCAACCTGCCATCGGAAGCTGAATTCGACGCCTTTACCGTCTATGGCCCCTGCCTGCCGATTGTTTTGACCTACTGCGAGAGCCTGGCCGTCAAGGTGTCCCAAGAAGCCATTGCCAGGGGCGCCACAGCGTGCAACCTGCCGCCTTGGGGCAAGGTGATTGCGTGGGCCAACGCCGTCAGGCCCCGGGGGCTGGATGACCGTGCCCGGCGCGACTACCTGCACAGCGCCACCACGCCAGGTGGCGTGACGGAAGCATTGCTGGACGCCGTAGGCGAAGGCTTGACGTTGTCCGACTGTTTCCGAGCCGGTATTGCGCGCAGCCAACGGCTGGCGGGCTGAGGCTTATTTCCCCACGTGACATCAATCGAGGATCGACAATGAAACACACGGCAGAGGAAAGTGCACTGGTGACCGCATCCCACCGGCTCAACGGTGAAAAGGAGGTGCTGCGGGCCTTCTACGATGAGTGGGCGGAAGGCTACGTAGACACCGCTTTTGGTGAGAAGTATGTCGGTCACTGGGTTTGTGCAAAATTGCTGGATGTGGTGGCCCACGCGTTGGTCAAATCTGGCCGGCCACACAGTGCGCGGATTCTCGATGCCGGGTGTGGTACCGGGTTGGTGGGAGAGCAACTGGCCGGGATCGGCTACGGCGAGATCGATGGCGTCGACCTATCCGCCGGCATGGTCGAGCAGGCACGCAAGACCAACGCATACAGTCAGCTTACGGCTGATGTCGACTTGAACGTGCGCAACCCGGCCATCGCCGATGATCGCTATGACCTGGTGGTCTGTTGCGGCGTGTTCATCGACGGACATGTGGCCGTCACCGCACTGGACGAACTGCTGCGTGTCGCGCGCAGTCCTGGCTACCTGATTGTCAGTACGCGCCAGAGTTACCTGGACCATGAACCTTTTGTCGAGTACGTCAAGCGTTTGGTCGAGGACTGCAAGGTGCGTGTGGTCATGCGTATCGAGCGCGGTAACTATATCAACGTCGACACCGCCGATTATTGGGTACTCGAAAAAACCACCTGAACGCCGGCGTCGGCCAGGATGTCTTCGAGGCGCTCGTTCATGCCGGGCTCCGGCTGCGCTGGCGACTGGCCCCAGGCGGATGGCCGGTAATACGCTTGAACGCACGACTGAACGCTGCCTGGGAGGTATAGCCCAGGCGCAGCGCTACTTCTTCGATAGGCAATCGCTCCAGGGTCAGCCATTGGCTGGCCAGGCGCATGCGCAACTCCGTCACGTAGCGCAGGGGCGGGATGCCCAGGGTGGCCTGGAAGCGCTCGGCGAACACCGAACGGGAAGCATGACAATGCGCCGCCAATTCGGCCACGCTCCAATCGCGGCCCGGGTCCTGATGCAGGACGAGCAGGGCACCGGCCAGTCGCGTGTCGCGTAGCGCCGCCACCAATCCTGATGCATTACCGCAGGCACACTCCACCCAGCCCCGCACGATCATGGCGGCGACCACATCGGCCAGGCGCGCGAGGATGCCGGAATAGCCGACACGAGCCGCGCTGACTTCACGTTCCATCACCGCCAAAATCGGCATCAAGCCAGGGTAACGCTGGCCCTGGGCATCGATCAGCATCAAGGCCGGCATCAGGCTGCCGAGCCCCTGGATACTGCCAAGCTCGAACGCCATGCAGGCGCTGAACAGCAAGGTGCAGGGGGGGGTATCGGGGGACGCATCCACGGCGCAGACGGTATCGCCCAACGCGGTCGCGCCAAAGCCATCGATGTCTTGCACAGCCCTGTCCGCATCGGAGGACAGCGCATGGGCGCCGCCGTGGGAGATGAACACCGCATTGCCCGCCGACAATTCGAACAGGCTGCCGTCATCGGTTCGCAGGGTGGCCGTCCCTGCGGCCAGGAAGTGGAAGTAGGCGTGTCCCGGTTTGGCCTCAAAACCCATGCCGAAGCTCGGTCCGGCCTGGATGCGTCGGTACTGCACCCCGCTCAGGCGCATGCCGCGCAGCAGTTCGTCGATAAGGTCGGAGGACAGGTTGAAGGGCGCCGCTGCGGTCATCTTCGGGGTTTCGGTCAAAAACTCAAGGGTTTGCATCATAGATCATCCGAATTGGCAAACCTAGACTGGCCGTCGTGCTAATGACCGAGGATGTCGTGTGATGAATGATTATGTAGCCCAAACCGCTCGCCCTGCCCAGGTGGCGCCCGATGCGCCCGCCTGGATGGCGGTGTTTTCCCTGGCCATGGGGGTGTTCGGCTTGTTGACGGCCGAATACCTGCCGGCCAGCCTGCTGACGCCGATGGCGCTGGACCTTGGCGTTTCTGAAGCGCTGGCCGGCCAAGCCGTGACCGTGACCGCCGTGGTGGCGTTGTTCGCCGGGTTGCTGGTACCGGGCCTCACGCGCGGGATCGACCGGCGCGTGGTGCTGCTGGGTTTTTCCCTGCTGATGATTGCGTCCAACCTGTTGGTGGCGTTTTCTTCCAGCCTGGCGGTGCTGCTGTTGATGCGCATCCTGCTGGGTGTTGCCCTGGGCGGCTTCTGGAGCATGGCGGCGGCGGTCGCGATGCGGCTGGTGCCGGCGGCGCTGCTGCCCCGTGCGCTGTCGATCATCTTCAGTGGCATTGCCGTGGGCACGGTGGTTGCCGTGCCGTTGGGCAGCTACCTGGGCGGCCTGTATGGCTGGCGCAGTGCATTTGTGGCGGCGGCAGCGGTCGGCGGGGTGACGCTGGCGTTCCAGCTGTTCACGTTGCCACCGTTGGCCCCCACGGGCAGCGCACGCTTGCGCACGGTGCTGGATGTGCTGCTGCGCCCGGGCATCGCCATCGGCATGTTGGGCTGCGTGCTCGTGCACACCGGGCACTTTGCGCTGTTCACCTACATCCGGCCGTTCCTCGAAAGCACCACGGGCGTGGGCACTGAAGGGCTGGCCTTGATGCTGCTGGGCTTCGGTGCGGCCAACTTCGTTGGCACGCTGTTGGCCGGTTGGATGCTGGTGCGTTATCCCCGCGGCACCTTGGTGCTGATGCCGGTGTTGGTGGGCGTCGCGGCGCTGGCGCTGGTGTTGCTGCCGGCCTCGCTGCCAGGCCAGGCGTTGCTGCTGGCGCTGTGGGGCATGGCGTTTGGCGGGGTGCCGGTGGCGTGGTCGAACTGGGTGGCGCGCAGCGTGCCGGATCAAGCTGAAAGTGCCGGCGGCATGGTGGTGGCGTCCGTGCAGTCGGCCATTGCGGCGGGCGCGGCCGGTGGGGGCGCGATGTTCAGTCTCAGTGGCATCAGCGGGGTGTTTCTCGGCGCCGGTGTGTTGATGCTATTGGCCGCCTTGTTGATTGCGCTGCGGGTAACGGTGCCGGGCAATGACGCCGTGGGTGCACCGCTGCATCTTTGACGTCAGCCTGGAGATTGGCCGCATTCACGGTGTGACGAGCCATCGACCTTTGGTTTAGTCTGGAACGCTTCGTTGAACGCAAGCACATTTGGAGCAGTAAGCATGACCGATTACGTACCCCCGAAAGTGTGGACCTGGGACACCGAGAATGGCGGCACTTTCGCCAGCATCAACCGCCCTGTGGCCGGCGCGACCCATGAAAAAGAATTGCCGGTGGGCAAGCATCCACTGCAGTTGTACTCCCTGGCCACGCCCAACGGGCAGAAGGTCACGATCCTGCTGGAAGAGCTGTTGGCCCTCGGGCACAGCGGTGCGGAGTACGATGCCTGGCTGATCAAGATCGGTGACGGCGACCAGTTCGGCAGCGGCTTCGTGGGGGTGAACCCCAACTCCAAGATCCCGGCACTGCTGGACCGCAGCGGCGCCACGCCGATTCGGGTGTTCGAGTCGGGAGCGATCCTGCAATACCTGGCAGAGAAGTTCGGCGCGTTCTTGCCCACCGAACCCGCCGCCCGCGCCGAATGCCTGTCGTGGTTGTTCTGGCAGATGGGCAGCGCGCCCTACCTGGGCGGTGGTTTCGGTCACTTCTATGCGTATGCGCCGAGCAAGATGGAATATGCGATCAACCGCTTTGCCATGGAGACCAAGCGTCAGCTCGATGTGCTCGACCAGCGCCTGGCGGTGAGCGAATACATCGCGGGTGATGAGTACACCATCGCCGATATCGCCATCTGGCCCTGGTATGGCGGGCTGGTCAAAGGCCGTTTGTATGGCGCGGCGGAGTTCCTCTCGGTGCATGAGTACCAGCATGTGCTGCGCTGGGCGGACGCGATTGAAGCGCGGCCGGCGGTGCAGCGTGGGCGGCGGGTCAACCGGGTGTCCGGCGAGCCCCATGAGCAGTTGGCCGAACGCCATAGCGCTCGCGACTTGGACTAAAAATATGGGAGGGAGCTTGCTCCCTCCCATATTTGGGTCACCACACTCCAGTTATTTGTAGCGCTGCTCGAACACCGCCACCTGCTCGGGCTTGATCAGTTCGAACGGCACCCAGACCTGCGGCTCAATCGCCTCGCCCTTGATCATTCGCACCGCCGCCTGCACGGCCTGGGTCGCCTGGGCCTTCGGGTCCTGGAATACCGACGCCGTCAGCAACCCCCGCTTGATCGCTGCCAGCCCATCGGGCAAGCCATCGATACCCACAATCGCCACTTCACCCTTGGTTTTTCCCGCCTGCTGCAAAGCCATGGCCGCGCCAATCGCCATTTCATCGTTGTTGGCCACGATGGCATCGAACGGCGTGCCCGCCAGCAGCCAGTTGCTGGTCAGGTCCATGCCTTTACTGCGTTGCCATTCGGCGCTTTGCTGCTCGACCACCTTGATACCGGGAAACTCCTTGAGCACCTGTTTGACGCCCTCGGTGCGGTCGTGGGTAGCGTTCTGTGCGAGGTCGCCCATGATGATCACCACGTTGCCCTTGCCACCGAGTTTTTCCGCCAGGTAGCGCATCTGCAACTGGCCGGCCTCGATGTCGTTGGAGGCCACGGTGACCACGCCTTTGGGCAGGGTACGCTCGTCCGGGTGGCGGTTGACGTACACCAGCGGTGTCTTGGCGGAGACGGCGGCGCGGGTCATGTTGGCGGTGGCGGCGGTGTCCACCGGCAGTACGATCACCGCGTCGACCTTCTGGTTGAGGAAGCCCTCGACCTGATTAAGCTGACGCACCACGTCGCCCTGGGCGTCTTCGAACTGGATCTGCACATCCTGCTGCTTGGCGGCCGCTTCCAGGCCGGTGCGCACGTACGTCATGAAGTTGTCGTCGACCCGGGCAATGCTCACGCCGATGCGATAAGCCGCGTAGGTCCATTGGCTGAACAGCAGCAACAAGGTGGCAGCAAACAACGAATAGCGATTCATAAGGGTGATCCTTTTATTGTTATAGGGTGAACGCCTGGCGGAAACGCTCCAGGGCCATCTCGCTGTCGCCGCTGGCCCAGCCTTCCAGGCCGACCACGCCGCTGTAGCCTATGGCGTGCAAGGCTTTGGCAATGGCCGGGTAGTGGATTTCACCGGTGCCAGGCTCCTTGCGACCTGGTACATCGGCCACTTGGATTTCACCGATGGCGCTGCCAGCGCGCTGGATCAGTTCGATCAAATTTCCTTCGCCGATCTGCGCGTGGTACAGGTCCAAATTCATCTTCAGGTAAGGGCTGCCCACGGCCTCGATCAGCGCCAGGGTATCGTCGGCGCGGGCGAATGGCGTACCGGGGTGGTCGACTTCGGTGTTGAGGTTTTCCAGCAGGAACACACGGCCGGCGTCTTCCCCCAGGCGGGCGATTTTTTCCAGGGTTTTGCAGGCGCTCAGCCACATGCGCCCGGTGGCCAGGCTCACCGGTTGAACGGGCAGGCCGCCTTCACCCAGGCCGGTGCCGTGCAGGTTGAGGCTGGGGCAATTCAGGTGTGCGGCTACCCCTAAGGATTTGCGGGCGCTGTCGAGTAACTGGCGGATGCCATCGGGGTCGGTGAGGGTGCCGCTGATGTAGCCGGTCATGGAGGTGAAATCGGCGCCGGTGGCGGCCAGGGCGGTGATGTCCTTGTCTGTCCAGTTCCAGATTTCGGCGCTGAACCCCAGTGCGTGAATGCGCTTTACACGCTCGACAAACGGCAGGTCGAGAAACACCATCTCGGCGCTGACCGCCAGCTTGAACGGGCTCATACCGCCACCGCCTTGCCGGTTTCGAACGACTCGATGCACGCACGGGCAATCGCCAGGGCCGCGCGCGCATCCTCGCCGCTGGCCATCGGCTTGGCACCGCTGCGCAGGCAGTCGACAAAGTGGTTGAGCTCGGCAATGTAGGCGTCGCGCAACAGGTCGGTGTCCAGGCGCTGGGTGTCGGCCTGGATGCCCTGGGCCAGGTAGCGCACCAGGTCGCTGTCGTTGAGACTGCCCATGCTCAGCATACCGGCGCTGCCGAACACTTCGCCGCGCACATCGTAGCCGTACACGGCCTGGAAGTTGGCTTCGGCGGTGGCGATGGCGCCGTTGTCGAAGCGGATCGCGACCACTGCGGTGTCGAGGAAGCCTTTGCTTTTGAATTGCGGAGCGATCAGTGCGTCGGCCATCACATACACCTGCTTCGCCTCGGCACCGGGGTTGAGGTAGCGCAGGGTGTCGAAGTCGTGGATCAGGGTTTCGAGGAAAATCACCCATTGCGGCGAGTTGGCCGGGTTGTTCAGCGCCGGGTCGCGGGTCAGCGAGCGCAGCAACTGCGGCGTGCCGATGCGGCCGGCGGCGACGTCGAGGTGCGCGGTGCGAAAGCTCTTGGCGAAACGCCGGTTGAAGCCCACCTGCAACGGCACTCGCGCATCGGCGGCAGCGGCGATGGCGCGGTCGGCCTCATCGAGGGTGATGGCCATGGGTTTTTCGCAGAAGATGCCCTTGCCGGCGCGGGCGGCGCTGATCACCAGTTCGGCATGGCTGCGGGCCGGGGCGGCGATGATCACGCCGTCGATAGCCGGGTCGTCGAGCAACTGCTGAGGGTCGGTGTAGATCTTGCTCACCCCCAGTTCGGCGGCGAGGCGGGCGGCCTGGCCTGGCGTCGGGTCGGCAATCGCTGCCAGGCTGGCACCGGGGATGTGCCGTGCGGCGGTCAGGCCGTGGAAGCTGCCCATGCGACCGGCACCGATCAAACCCAGGCGGATGTTTTGTGTACTCATGCAATGACCCCTTGTTGTTATTGGCCTCAGGACAGTCCTGATGGGCAAGGGGGTGGGAGCAAGGCGTGTGCCAGTTTTCAACTTATTGATTAATAAGGGTTAATTAATATCTACAAACAATAAGTGTTCATTCTGATGACATGACTATACTGACATGTCAAAAACATGAACATGGATATCACCCAATGAGCATGGCCTTCAGTGTGCAAGACCTCGACTACCTGACGACCCTGGGGCCTGCCGCGCTGAATGACGGCCCGGTGGCCGCGCTGGAGCAGGCCTGGCGCGATTGCCTGGCCGGCCAGGTCGACCGGCCGGCGTCCGTGCGCCAAGTGATCTGGGATTCGTGGCGGCGCAGCGTCGAGGCGGGCATCGATCCAGCCGACAACGCGTACCGCTTTGTCGCAGCCGACACGCTGACCGCCACCCTGACCACCCACCGCGTGCTGATCGCCGCTGCCGCGCAAGTCATGCACGGCTTGCTGGCCTACAACCCGCGCGGCCATATCAACCTCACCGATGCCGATGGCACCACCCTGTATTTCTGTGGCCTGGACATCACTCCGGTCGGCAGCCGCCTGCTCGAGTCGGTGCAAGGCACCAACTGCACCGGCCTGGCCCTGGCCGAAGACCGCCTGGTGTACGTGCTGGCCGAGGAAAACTTCGGCATCGGCCTGCGCCAGCGCCGCATGCACTGCGCCGCCGCGCCGATCAGGAATGCCCAGGGCCACACTGTGGCGATGCTGACCCTCACCGCCGAGCCCGGCTGGTTTCACTTCCATACCCTCGGTACGGTGCAGGCGGCCGCCGAGGCGGTGTCGCGGCAGATGGCGTTGCAGGTGTTGCTGGAGGAGCAGCAAGCGGTGCTCGAAGTCCTCAACGAAGGCCTGGTGGTACTGGACGAGCGCGGTTGCATCAAGGCGCTCAACCGTTATGCCCGGCAGTTGTTCGGCGTAGGGCTGGAGCTGATCGGGCGGCCGTTCCAGCAGCTGGGCCGTAGCGAGTTGAGCGACGTCCTTGGCGAGCCCGTGCGCGACCTCGATTGCACCTTCCACTTGGCTAACCGAGGCCAACTCGCCTGCCTGGTGTCGGTGTGCCCGCTGGAGCAGGGCGGGGTGATCGTGTCGCTGCGTGAAAACCGCCGCATCCGCGAAATCACCCGGCGCCTGATCGGCACCCGGGCCAGCTACACATTTGAAACCATCCAGGGCAACTCCCGAGCCATCCAGGACGCCCTGCACCTGGGGCGTATCGCCAGTCGCAGCGACTCCACCACGCTGATCCTCGGCGAAAGTGGCACCGGCAAAGAGCTGTTCGCCCAGGCCATCCACAACGGCAGCGACCGCCACAAAGGCCCCTTCGTGGCGGTCAACTGCGGGGCGATCCCCCGTGACCTGGTGCAAAGCGAACTGTTCGGCCATGTCGAGGGCGCGTTCACCGGCGCCACCCGTGGCGGTTCGGCGGGCAAGTTCGAACTGGCGGATGGCGGCACCATCTTTCTGGATGAGATCGGCGACATGTCCTTCGATGCCCAGGTCAGCCTGTTGCGGGTGTTGCAGGAGGGTGAAATCACCCGGGTGGGCGCGAAGAACTCGCGACAAGTGGACGTGCGCATCATTGCCGCCACCCACCGCAACCTCAGCCAGGCCGTGGCGCAAGGCGCGTTTCGCGAAGACCTCTACTACCGTCTCAACGTCCTGAACCTCACCGTGCCGCCCCTGCGCATGCGCCGCGAAGACATTCCGCTGCTGGCGCGGCACTTCCTGGCCCGCTGTGCACGCTCGTTGCGCAAGTCGGTGCAGGGCTTTTCGCCGGAGGCGATGGCATTGCTGTCGGCCTATGGCTGGCCGGGCAATGTGCGGGAGTTGGAAAACAGTATTGAGCGGGCGACCAACCTGGCGATGGGCGAGCTGATTCAGCCTGCCGATCTGCCGATGGAAACCAGGCAGCACACCCCGCTGCGCGCCTATGAGCCGCAACCCGCCCAGGACCTGAGCAGCCACGAAATGCACGCCATCGTCGCCGCACTCAAGAACACCGGCGGCAACATCCGCCTGGCCGCCCGGCAACTGAACGTGTCGCGGGGCGGGCTGTACAACAAAATGAGCCGGTTCGGGCTGAGTGCCAGCGATTTTCGCCGCGCCTGAGATTTAAGCAGCGCTGGCCCACGACAAACGAGAACCCCTGTGGCAAGCCCGCTCGCCACAGAAAGCCAGCGCCTCCCAAGCGTGGCGTAGGCGTTCAGCCTTGGCTTCCTCGTCGATGCGTCCGCTAGAGGTTCTCCGACGTCACAATCTGCGGCGGTATATACACCCGCTGCCGCACCGGATCGAACCCTTCGGCAGTCTGCAACTCCACCATCAACTGCACCAACGCCGTCGCCGTCTGCCCCGGCTGCGAGTCCATCACCACATCGATCAAACCCTGGCGCAGCGCCTGGCGCGACAGCTCGGTGGACTCCTGCAGGATGCAGCACAACGCCGGCCGCCTGGGCAACTGCGCCAGGGCGCTGATGATGCCATCGCCGCCGCCGCCCACCACGCATAGGCCGCGCAGGTCGCTGTGGCGGCTGATCAGGTCGAGGGTGGCTTCTTCGGTAATGTCGCAGTTGTCCAGATTGATCAACGGCTCCAGCGGTTTGAGCCCCGGCGCATGCTCGGCCAGGTAGCTGTGCAGGCCTTCGACCCGTGCCTGGTGGCCGAGGAAACGGTGGCCGCCGAGCAGGATACCCACGCTGCCTTTGCGCGTGCCGCAGGTGCGGGCGAGCAGCCAGCCCATGGTGCGGCCGACCACATGATTGTCCTGGCCTACGTAGGGTTCCTCCGCCTGTTCGTGGATATCCGAGAGCAGGGCGACCACGGGCACGCCGGCTGCGCGGATTTGCGCCAGGCAGGCGTTGATCGACGGATGGGCAAAACTGACCACCGCCAGGCCATCGCACTGCACGGCCAACTGTTCGATCTGCGCGACGATGGCGTTGGGCGAGCGGTCCACGATGTACTCGAACTGGCACGTCAGGTTGGCGTTGGCATGCTGCTCCGCGGCGGTACTGATGGCCTGCGCCAGGCTGGCATAGAACGCCTGGGCGGTGGCCAGCAACAGGATGCCGAAGCGATAGGTCGGCCGACGCTCGCGAATGCGCTGGCCGATCAGCCGCGCCGCAAAATACCCCACGGCTTCGGCCGCCTGGAATACCTGCTCGGCAGTCTCGGGATTGACCGGTGCCCGCGCATTCAATACGCGGTCGACCGTGGCCACACTCAGCCCGGCATGGGCGGCCACGCTGGCGATGGTTGGGCGTTTGTTGTTGTTCATGACTGGCCCCTTGAGCGTCTTGATAGAAAACTATCAAGCCCGGCTGGGCCTGGATGATAGCTTGATAGGGAATGGATTCAAGGCCTTGAGGGTGAATAACCCGTTCTCTAAGGTGGGTTTCACACAGCACCAGAAACCACCCGCTTGTGGAGAACAATAACAATGCCTGAACACACCGCTCCTATCGGCCGCCGCGACTACAGCCTCACCGGCCCCGAAGCCGCCCGCGCCGCTGAAAAAGGCCTGGTCTCGGCCAGTTGGTACCAATCGCCGATCTCGCGTAAACGCATGAAAGAACTGATGCAACGCCGTGACGGCCCGGCACTGCTCGACACCGCGATCTGGGTGATCGCACTGTTTGCCAGCGGTTTTGGCGGCTACTGGTTCTGGGGCACCTGGGCCTGCGTGCCGTTCTTCCTGGTCTATGGCGTGCTGTATGGCACTGCGTCCAACCCGCGCTGGCACGAAACCGGCCACGGCACCGCCTTCAAGACCCGCTGGATGAACGATGTGCTGTATCAGGTCGCCAGCTTCATGTGCATCTTCGAACCCCACGTGTGGCGCTGGAGCCATGCCCGGCACCATACCGACACCATCGTGGTCGGCCGTGACCCGGAGATCGTCGAACCGCGTCCGCCGAGCTTCTGGATGATGTGCCTGAGCCTGTTCAACCTGCCCCTGGCCTGGAAAACCTTCAGCGGCGTGGCGCGCCATGCCATGGGCAAGATGAGTGCCCAGGAAGCGGACTTCATCCCCGAATCCGAATGGCCCAAGGTGTTCCGTGCCGCGCGTATCTGGGTCGGCATTTATGCCGTGGTGATCGGCACCGCGTTGTACCTGCATAGCTGGTTGCCGCTGATGCTGGTGGGCCTGCCGAGTATTTATGGCGCGTGGCTCGGCTATCTGTTTGGCCTCACGCAGCATGTCGGCCTGGCCGAAGATGTACTCGACCACCGCAGCAACTGCCGCACCATTTACATGAACCGCGTGCTGCGCTTTATCTACATGGACATGAACTACCACCTCGAACACCACATGTACCCGATGGTGCCGTACCACGCCCTCGCGCAACTGCACGACGAAATCCGCAGCGACTGCCCGCCGCCGTACGCCAACCTGTTCGAGGCATTCAAGGAGATCCTGCCGACCATCTGGAAGCAGCGCAGCGATCCCACCTATTTCGTCCAGCGCCCGATTCACCCGAATACGCCTCCGGCTGCCCATGCGCCGGTGCATGCAGAAACCGCTGCCGGTTGAACCCCACCCAAGAACAAGAGAAAAACGCCATGAACGATCAATGGATCGACGTCTGCGCCGTGGGCGAAATAGACGAAGAAGACGTGCTGCGCTTCGACCATGGGCCGCACACCTATGCGGTGTATCGCTCGGCCGAGAATGAATTCTTCGCCACCGCCGGGCTGTGCACCCACGAGAAAATCCACCTGGCCGATGGCCTGGTGATGGACCACGTGATCGAGTGCCCCAAGCACAATGGGCGCTTCGATTACCGCACCGGCAAGGCCCTCGGCGCGCCGGTGTGCGTCAACCTCAAGACCTACCCGGTGCGGGTCGAAGCGGGGCGGGTGTTGCTCGCTGTCACGGCCTGATCATGCACGATCCCTTGATCATCGTCGGCGCCGGCCATGCCGGCGGCCGTGCGGCGCTGACCTTGCGTGAAGAAGGCTACACCGGGCGGCTGATCCTGATTGGCGATGAGCCGCACTTGCCCTACGAGCGGCCGCTGCTGTCCAAAGGCGTGTTGCAGGGCACGGCGGACCTGGCCGGCTGCAGCCTGTGCGACAGCGCGCGACTGGCCGAGCTGGACATCGAGCACATCGCCGCTAACCCGGTGACGCAGTTGCAGCCGCAACAGCATCGCCTGCAACTGGCCGATGGCCAATGGCTGCGTTACGCCGGCCTGCTGCTGGCCATCGGGGGGCGGGCGCGCCGGTTGCCTCAGGAGCAGGCCAACGTGCTCTACCTGCGTACCCACGATGAAGCGCTGGCCCTGCGCGATGCGCTGAAGCCCGGCACGCGGTTGGTGGTGGTCGGTGGCGGCTTTATTGGCCTGGAAGTGGCGGCCACGGCACGTGGCCTTGGCTGTGAGGTCACCCTGCTCGAAGCCGGGCCGCGATTGGCGGGCCGGGTGTTGCCGGCCGTTATCTCTGAGGCGCTGCTGGCCCTGCATCGCCAGCACGGGGTCGATGTTCGCCTGAATGTGGCCTTGGAATCGATCCAGGCCGACGCCGTGCTGCTGGTGGACGGGCAACGCTTGCCCTGCGACCTGGTGGTGGTCGGCATCGGCATGCAACCCAATATCGAATTGGCCGCCGCAGCGGGGTTGGACGTGGGGCAGGGCATACGCGTGGATACGCACCTGCGTACCAGCGCGCCGGATATTTATGCCGCCGGTGACGTGTGTGAGTTTCGCCTGGATGGCCTCTATCAGCGCCAGGAAACCTGGCGCAACGCCGAGGTCCAGGGCCGGCATGCGGCATTGAACCTGCTGGGCCGCGATGTGCCGTTCGAGGCGCTTCCCGGGTTCTGGTCCGACCAGTACGACTGGGGCTTGCAGACCGTCGGCGTGCTCACGCCCTCGACGGTCAGCCGCCCATTGCCGGGCGGCGGCATGTTGCTGTTCCATCTCGATGCCGATCACCAGTTGCAAGGCGCGTGCGGATGGGCGCCAGGCAACAGCGTGGCCAAGGACATCAAGCTCTGCGAACGCCTGATCAGCGCGCGACGCTCACTCGATCCCGCCAGCCTGGCCAACCCCGAGCTGTCCCTCAAACACCTGCTGCGAGGCTGATATGCGCCAATTCCTGGTGTTCCAATCCCTGTGGGCCATGCAGACCGAACCCGGCCCACTCGAGGCTCAACTCGAGCGCATCAAGGCCGCCGGGTTCGACGGCATTACCGATCATTACTTCAAGCCCGCCGATGTCGCCCGCCTGCACGCCGCCGCCACGGCGCAAGGCTTGCAGATCGAAGGCCAGCTGTTCCCGCAGTCGGTGGATGACCTGGCCGCCGCGCTGGAGGTGATCAGTGGCTATGGCTGCCACCACCTCACCCTGCAAGCCGACGTGCGCCCACGCACCCAAAGCGAAGCGGCGCGATTGGTCGAAGGCTGGCAGCGCTTGGCCGAACAGGTGGAGTTTCCGGTGCTGCTGGAAACCCACCGTTATCGCCTCACCAATGATCTGCTGTTCACCCTTGACGTGCTGGCACAGATGCCCGACTTGAAGCTGCTGGCCGACCTGTCCCACTACGTGGTCGGGCGCGAACTGCCGGAGCCGGGCGCCGCCGAGGACGATGCGCAGATACGCAGCATCCTGCGCCACAGCTGGGGTTTCCACGGTCGGGTAGCCAGCAGCGAGCAGGTACAAGTCTCGTTGGCGTTTCCCCAGCACCAAGCCTGGGTCCGACGCTTTACCGAGTGGTGGCGCTACGGGATCGAAGACTGGCTGGCGCGCCCGCAGACGCCGCAGAGCCTGTCCTTTACCTGCGAACTCGGCCCGGCGCCTTATGCGATCACCGGCGCGGACGGGTGCGAAATCAGCGATCGCTGGTCCGAAGCGCTGAAGATGCAGGCGCTCATTCGTGAGGTGTGGCGCAGTTGTCAGAAGTGATCTGCTAATCTGCGCGGGTTCAATCTCGCCCTTTAGCCTGGACTTTCACCATGACCCCATCCTCCGTTCAGCCGCCCCTGGAACCGGAGTCCGTGTGCCACCCGATCACCAGCAGCGCGATTTTCATGGTCGCCACTGTCACCCCCGGCAGCGAGGACACGGTACGCGCCTGGTGCGCCGACATTGCCGGGCTGGTGCGCTCGGTGGGCAAGCGCGTGCCGGCCGGCAACCTGACCTGCGTCTGCGGGTTTGGCTCGGATGCCTGGGACCGCCTGTTCGGCGCGCCACGCCCGGCGGCGCTGCACCCGTTCCGCGAGTTCGGCGTGGAGGGGCGCATGGCCATGTCGACACCGGGGGATATCCTGCTGCATATCCGCGCCGAACAGATGGACCTGTGCTTCGAACTGGCCACCCATCTCATGGCGGCCCTGGGCGACAGCGTGAAGGTGGTGGATGAGGTCCAGGGTTTCCGCTATTTCGACATGCGCAGCATCATCGGCTTTGTCGACGGTACCGAGAACCCGGTAGGGCGCAAGGCCGAGGGCTTCACCATCGTCGGTGACGAAGACAGCGAATTCCGTGGCGGCAGCTACGTGCTGGTGCAGAAGTACCTGCACAACATGACGGCGTGGAATGGCTTGACGGTGGAGGCCCAGGAGAAAGTGATCGGGCGCACCAAGTTGTCGGATATCGAGTTGGACGAAGAAGCCAAGCCGAGCAACTCCCACAGCGCCTTGACCGTCATCACCGACGAACACGGTGAAGAAGTGAAGATCCTGCGCGATAACATGCCCTTTGGCCGGCCAGGTGCCGGGGAGTTCGGCACCTACTTCATCGGCTATGCACGCTCGCCGCATCCCCTGGAGTTGATGCTGGAAAACATGTTCGTCGGCCGTCCGGTGGGCAATTATGACCGCCTGCTGGATTTCAGCACGGCGGTCACCGGCGGCCTGTTTTTCGTGCCCTCGGCCGACCTGCTGGAAGAACTGGCCGACCGAACCGGCAGTCTGTAAGGCAATACGGTACAAAGGTGGGAGGGGGCTTGCCCTAATGCCAGTCAGTTAAGGAGGAACACTGTAACTGTGGCGAGCGGGCTTGCCCCGCGTTGGGCTGCGCAGCAGCCCCAATAAGAGCACTGCAGTGTGCCAGACAGCTCCGGGGCTATGTTTTGGGGCTGCTTCGCAGCCCAACGCGGGGCAAGCCCGCTCGCCACAGGTGTCTGGTTGCCCGTTCTGTCCCTTAACTGACCGGCATTAGGGCTTGCCCTCGATAGCTGTGTGTCAGTCAACTTATATGCAACTGACACTGCGCAATCGGGGGCAAGCCCCCTCCCACATTGGATCGGATGTGTTTTTTGAATTGAGTCAGCTCAACAGCCCAGTACTGACCGCCACAATCAGGAACACCCCCAACAGCGCGCGGTAGATCACGAACGGCCAGGTGGAGAACCGCTCCAGGAACTTCATCAGGCCCCAGATCGCAAAGAACGCCGAGACGCTCGCCACCACCAGACCGAACAGCAGATGCGGCCAGGCATGGGCCGGCATGTCGGCGTGCAGCAACACCCACAACTCCTTCAGCCCGGCGAGGGCGATGGCCGGCAGGCCCAGCAGGAAGGAGAAGCGTGCAGCTTCCTCACGCTTGAAATTGAGAAACAACGCAGCGGTCAGCGTAGAGCCGGACCGCGATACCCCCGGAATCAACGCGCCAATTTGCGCGATCCCGACGATCAACGCATCGCGCAGGCGCATTTCGCTCACTTCACGGGTGTGGCGTGCGCGTACTTCCGCCACAGCCAGCAGCACCGCCATCACCACGCAGGAAATGCCGATCACCATCAGCCCACGCAGCGGCGAGTTGCAGGCATTCAAGGTCGACGACAACGCCAGGCCGGCAATCCCGATGGGAAGGGTCGCCAGCACAATCGCCACCGCCAGCTTGAACCAACGGTCGTTGTAGTCACCCCGACGCACCGCGCCGATGCTGCCGGTGGTGACTTGGCGCACATCGCGCCAGAAGTAACTGACCACCGCGGCCAGCGCCGCCAGTTGCATGGCCGCGGAAAACGCCGAGCCGGGGTCTTGCCAGCCGAGCAGGGCGGGCACCACGCGCATGTGGGCGGTGGACGACACCGGCAGCAGTTCGGTAATGCCCTGGATCACGCCAAGGATGAAGATCTGTAGGTAATCGAGGGAGGCAAAACCCACATCCAGGCCGGCGGTACACATGTTGGTCAAAATAGGTGTCCTTGAAGAGCAGAGGCAAATTTCACGAAGTTTATTCGAAATGTTTCAAGGTTTCGGGCGAGGCAACACCTATTTGCAATCGGTTCAGCAAGTAGAAAGGTTGGCCTCTCCTCGCGTTTTGTGAACAATGGCGCCCTGCGTTTTTTCACCGAGAGCCCCATGCCCGAAGTCACCGTCGAATTGATCCAGACCGGCCCCGAAGCCGCCGAGCTGATCCGTAATCTCTACCAGTACTACGCCTATGAGTCGTCCGACTGGGAACAGGAAGATGTGGAGGCGGACGGCCGTTTCTACATCCATGACGAACACCTGGCCCGCTACTGGCAAGACCCGCAATGGAGCGCCAACCTGCTGCTGGTGGATGGCTACATTGCCGGCTTCCTGCTGATCGAAGGCAGCGAACTGCCAGGCATCGATGCCCTGGAGCTGGCCGATCTGTTCATCCTCAAGCGCTATCGCCGCAAAGGCATCGGCCGCGCCATCGCCAGCCAGGTGCTGTGCAGCGGCCAGGCCAATTGGCTGGTGCGGTTCTATGACCAGGACGAAGTGTCCCAGGCGTTCTGGCGCACGGTGCTGGATAACCTGCCGCGCCCGGTACAGACGATAGAGCTGGAGGATGACCCGCAGTTGGTCAGTTACCTGATTACGCGGGCGGCCCTGCATTAAAGGCCTGTTGCATTACCGCCGGCGGCTGCCCGAACGCCCTCAGGAACGCCTGGCGCATGCGTTCGCGGTCGCCAAAGCCGGTTTCGCGGGCCACCACCTCCACCGGGTGACGGCTGGTTTCCATCAGTGCCCGGGCGGCTTCGACGCGCAGGGCTTCGATGGCTTTGGCCGGTGTCTGCCCGGTTTCCTCACGGAACACCCGGCTGAACTGGCGCGGGCTCAGCCGGGCGACATCGGCCAAGGTCTCCACCGTGAGATCGTGGGTCAGGTTCTCACGGGCGTAGGCCAGGGCCAGTTGCACGCGGTCTGACTTGGGGTCAAGCTCCAACAGCGCCGACAGCTGCGATTGTTCACTGCCGCGACGTTGGGCAATCACCAGTTTGCGCGCAATGCGCCGGGCGAGGTCGCTGCCCAGGTCGTTCTCCACCATGGCCAATGCCAGGTCCACCCCGGCGCTCATGCCGGCACCGGTCCACACTTGGCCGTCCACCACGAACAACTTGTCTTCTTCCAGCTGGATGTGCGGGTAGCGCTTGCGAAAGGCCGGCGCGTGAATCCAGTGGGTGGTGGTGCGCTTGCCTTCCAGCAGGCCGGCTTCGGCCAGCACGAAGATGCCCATGCACAATGAGGCGACGCGCCGCGACTGGGCAGAGGCGGCCTTGACCTGTTCCAGCAGGTTGGCTTCCGGCAGGCGGAACTCCATGTAGCCGCCGACGATCAAGGTGTCATAGCCTTCGGCCCGAATGGGTGTGGTGTTCACCGAAAAGCCCTGGGATGTCATCACCGCGCCGCCGGTCTCCGAGACCAGGTGAAACGCATAGGCCGGCTCGCCGCGCAACAGGTTCGCGCACTCGAACACCGAGCCCACGCTGAGGCTCAGGCATTCGAAATTCGGGTAGACCAGCAGCGCAACGCTGTGCATCGTGTTTCTCCAGGGGGCAGGGGAGACGCGATTGTCGGCGGCTGGGCGAGAAACGGCAACTGCCGTCGAGCAATGTCCGAAAACCTTGCGGATATGACGTTGTGAGGCGACGCCCAGGCTCCTAAGCTTCAACCCACAGTCATCCCGAGGCACTCGACAATGAAAGTATTGATGGTATTGACCTCTCACGATCAGTTGGGCAACACCGGCCGCAAGACCGGCTTCTGGCTCGAAGAATTTGCCGCACCTTATTACGCGTTCAAGGACGCCGGCGCCGAGGTGGTGCTGGCATCCCCGGCCGGCGGCCAGCCGCCGTTGGATCCGGTGAGCGATCAGCCGGACTTCCAGACCGACCAGACCCGCCGCTTCGCCGCCGACCCGGCCGCGCAACAGGCCCTGGCGACCACGCTGAAGCTGGATTCGGTCAACGCCGATGCCTTCGACACCGTGTTCTACCCAGGCGGCCACGGCCCGCTGTGGGACCTGGCGGAATCGCCGGTTTCCATCGCGTTGATCGAGTCCTTCGAGCGTGCCGGCAAGCCGATCGGCTTTGTCTGCCATGCACCGGGTGCCTTGCGTCATGTCAAGGCGGTCAACGGCGAGCCGTTGGTCAGGGGCCGGCGTGTCACCGGTTTCTCCAACTCGGAAGAAGCCGCCGTTGAATTGACCGATGTAGTGCCGTTCCTGGTGGAAGACGAGTTCAAGAAGCTGGGTGGCCTGTATGAAAAAGGCGCTGACTGGCAGTCCTTTGTCATTACCGATGGCTTGCTCGTCACCGGGCAAAACCCCGGCAGTTCCAGCGATGTCGCCAAGGCCCTGCTGAAACTCACTGCCTGACTCAATAAACCGCTTGATGCATTGGCGACTTGAATAAGTCGCCAATGCTTTCGCGCGCTCGTAATCTGGAAGAATGAGATGACCGTTTTAAGTACCCCGGTGAAACTGGGTCACCACACACTGAACAACCGTATTGTGCTGCCACCGTTGACGCGCCAGCGCAGCGCCCAGCCGGGCGATATCGCCACTGACTTGATGGCCGAGTATTACCGCCAGCGCGCCAGTGCCGGCTTCATGGTCAGTGAGGGCACGCAGATTGAACCGCGTGGCCAGGGTTACGCGTGGACGCCGGGCATTTATACGCCGGCGCAGATCGACGGCTGGCGCAAGGTCACCGAGGCGGTGCATGCCGAAGGCGGGGTGTTCTTCGCCCAGCTGTGGCATGTCGGTCGGGTGTCCCACAGCGCGTTGCAGCCTGAGGGTGCCGCACCGGTCGCACCTTCTGCTATCCAGGCAATTCAGGCCAAGGCCTTTATCGAAACGGCGCCGGGCGAGGGGCAATTGATGCAGCCGCCTGTACCGCGTGCGTTGACCACACAGGAGGTCAAGGACCTGGTCGGGCACTACGCCCAGGCAGCGCGCAATGCACTGGATGCGGGGTTTGATGGGGTGGAAATCCATTCAGCCAATGGCTACCTGGTCAACCAGTTCATCTCGGCCCACGCCAACCAGCGTGACGACGAGTACGGTGGCTCGCTGCACAACCGCCTGCGCTTCCTGCGCGAGATCGTCGAAGCAGTGACCGCCGTGGTCGGGCCCGAGCGCCTGGGCGTGCGCTTCTCACCATTGTTCAGCGGCACCGACCAGGACCGGGTGTACATCGGCCTGGTGGAAGACGACCCGCACCACACCTACATTGAAGCGATCAAGGTATTGGAAGCGTCGGGCATCGCCTATGTGTCCATTGCCGAAGCCGACTGGGATAACGCCCCGGTATTGCCCGAATCATTCCGCCGAGCGGTACGCGACACCTTCAGCGGGCGGATCATCTATGCCGGTCGCTACACCGCTGAACGCGGTGCAGCACTGGTTGAAGCGGGGCTGGCGGATCTGATCGCGTTCGGGCGGCCGTTTATCGCCAATCCGGACTTGCCGCAGCGGATTTTCAACGACTGGCCGTTGAACCCGCTGCGGGCGGAAGGGATGTATGGGGGAGGCGAAGCGGGTTATGTCGACTACCCGGTGTTCGCCGGGTAATCAAACCACCCGCAACACAATCTTGCCAATGTGATCGCCACCTTCCATCCGCGCATGCGCCTGATCGGCCTGGGTGTAATCGAACACCTGGTCGATCATCGGCAGGCAGCGCCCGGCTGCCAGCACCGGCCATACGTGCTCGCGCAGTTGGTCGGCGATGGCGGCTTTCTCGTCCTTGGTACGGGCGCGCAGCAAGGAGCCGGTGACGACGGCGCGTTTGCCGAGGATGGTCAGCAGGTCCACGTCATTGGCCTTGGCGCCGCCCAGGAAGCCCAGCATCACCAGGCGCCCGTCCATGGCCAGGGCCTTGAGGTTGTTGTTGAGGTAGGAGCCGCCCATGATGTCGAGGATCACATCGACACCTCGAGCCCCGATCACCTCGGCAAAATCCTGCTCGCGATAATTGATGGCTTCAGCGCCCAGGGCACGGATGGCCGCACATTTCTCTTCGCTGCCAGCGGTGGCGAACGCCTGGATACCGAACTCGCGGCACAGCATCAGGGCGGTGGTGCCGATCCCGCTGGTGCCGCCGTGGATCAGCACGCGCTGGCCCTTGTGCGCGCCGCCGATGCCGAACAGGTTGGCCCACACGGTGAAAAAGGTTTCCGGGATGGCGGCGGCTTGAATCCACTCCATGCCTTCGGGAACCGGCAACGCCTGGCTGGCGGGCACCGTGCAGTATTGGGCGTAGCCGCCGCCATTGGTCAGGGCACAGACCCTGTCGCCAATCGCGTATTCGCTGACCCCTTCGCCCAGCGCGACCACTTCGCCGGCCACTTCCAGGCCGGGGATCGGGCTGAAGCCGGGTTTCATCGGGTACTTGCCGGCACGTTGCAAGGCGTCGGGGCGGTTGACCCCGGCGGCGTGCACGCGGATCAGGATTTCGCCGGGGGCCGGGGAGGGCACCGGTTCCTGGCGCGGCTTGAGCACCTCGGGGCCGCCGGGCGTGGTGATTTCAATCAGGGTCATGTCGGTAGGCAGGGTCATTTGGCAAATCCTGTAAGGGGGAGCGTATGGGTTGGGACCGTGTCGAGCGGTCGACGGTTCAGCACAATCATGCCCAGTTCCAGGGCCAGGGCGACCACGATGGCGCCAGCGGCAATCACGAACAACAGCGCATGCTGGCCACCGCTGCTGTTGAACAGTGCCGAGTAGGCAAACCCGGACAGTGCCTGGAAGGTAGCAAAGGAGACGGTGGCGCGGCTCCACGCTACCTGCTGCTGATGATGGTTGGGCAGCAATTCATGCACCCGCGCCAAGGCCAATGGCACGATGCCTGGCGGGAACGAACCGAGGATCACCGCCAGTACGGCAAGGGCAGTGAAAGAACTGGCCAGCGGCAACAGACCGACGGCAATCGCCTGCACCACCAGCACCACACGGATACTCAGGCGTGCTCCGAGTTTATCGGCGATAAACCCGTAGCTTACCGGCCCCACAATCGCGCCCAGGCCGTACATCACCCAGACCATCGCGCCGATGTGCGCACCCTCACCCAGGCCACGGGCCACGTAATCCACCAGGAACACCATCGCCGGCACCAGGCCTGCGGCCATGAAGGCGTACTGGGCGAACAGCAGGTACACGCCGGACGGCATCCGCGCTGAAGTGGCCATTGGGGCCGCTGCTTCATGCAGCGTAACGCCGGGCCAGGCGAACCAGCTGGCCGCCGTCAACAGCGACGCCAGCAGGCCCAGGCCCAGCCACGTCTGCTGCAAGCCCAGGCTCAACAGCGGCGGCACCAGTGTGCCGGAGCCGGCAATGCCCAGGCCGATGCCGAGGAAGATCGCGCCACTGGCCAGGCCCCGGCGTGCGGCCGGTACGTGGGGCAATACGGTCGCGGCCACCAGCACCATGATCGCGCCGCCGGCAATCCCCGACAGCAGGCGCCAGGCGAAGAACCACACCACCGACAGCGGGAAGGCACAGGCGAAGAAGGCCAGGGTTACCGCCACCATCATGATGCGCAGGGCGGTCGTATTGGAGGTGCGCTGGGCGATGGGCCGGCCGATCAGCGCACCGATCAGGTAACCCACCAGGTTGGCGGCGCCGAGGTAGACCACGTCATTGGCGGAAAACCACTGGGCCTGGATCAGGCTGGGGATCAGCGGTGTGTAGGCAAAGCGTGCCAGGCCGATACTGACCAGGCTGGCACACAGGCCGGCAAAGATCGGCAGCCAGACCGCGCTGCGGGATGGTGCGTGGGAGTCGAGCATGATGGCTGTCCTGAAGTTTTTTCTGCGGCGGTCAGCATATCGGGATTTTTCGATGCAATAATGCAGCGAATTAGCGTCATGATGATGCATATCTGCATCAATGGGAGACCGCATGAATTGGGACGATGCACGGGTATTCCTGGCGGTGTGCCGCGAATCCACATTGCGCGGCGCCGCACGGGTGCTGGGCGTGGACCAGGCCACCGTGGGGCGCCGCGTCAACGCCTTGGAAAAGTCCTTGAACGCAACCTTGTTCCTGCGCACCTCCGAAGGCTACGCGCTCACGGCGGTCGGCGAAGCGGCGTTGCTTTCGGTGGAGAAAATGGAGCGCTCGGCCCTCGACCTGGAGCGCCAGATCCAGGGCCTGGATGACCGCCTGACCGGCACTGTGCGGGTCAGTACCACCGACTCCCTGGCCATCGACTTCCTGATCCCGGCCATCGCCTGCCTGCACGACAAACACCCCGACGTGCGCGTGCAACTGGACGCCTCCACGCAGATCCTCAGCCTGGCCAAGCGCGAAGCCGATATCGCCGTGCGCAACCAGCGCCCGGATAACCCCGACCTGATCGCCCGGCGTATTGCGCGCTGGCCGCTGGGGTTGTTTGCGTCCCAGGGTTACCTCGAGCGTCACGGCGTACCTGAGCCGGGCAGCCTGTTCGAAGGCCATGACCTGGTGGTCTACCAACCTCATCTGCAAAGCCAGAAGGACATGACCCTGGTCTCCGAGCCCCTCGGCCGCGGGCGCATCGTTGCTGCCTTGAGTTCCAGCCTGCTGGTGCGCCGCTCCATCGCTGCCGGCATCGGCATCGGCGAAATCCCGGTGTGCACCGGTGAGCGCGACGGGCTGGTGCGCCTGTGGCCGGAGCGCACCCGACCCTTGCCATATGACGTATGGCTGGTGACCCACGCCGATCTGCGCCACACCGCACGGGTGCGGGCGGTGATCGATGAAATCGTGGCGGCGTTTGCCGGCACCGGGGAGTGAGGTCAGCACAGGCTTGCAAGCGCGGCGGTGGCCCGGTCGACACAATCGTTGTTTGTAGCAATCAACCGAGAGCACGTATGAACGAATCGACGCGTCAGGACCTGGGACTATTGTTTCTGCGGATCAGCGGGGCGCTGTTCCTGCTGTGGGTGCATGGCTTGCCCAAGTTGCTCAACTACAGCGAGCAATTGCAGCTGATCGAAGACCCGTTTCACCTGGGGGCGAACATCACGTTGCTGCTGGCGATTTTCGCTGAAGTGCTATGCCCGCTGCTGATCATTGCCGGGGTGCTGGTGCGCCTGGCGTGCCTGCCGATCCTGGCGGTGCTGTTGATCGCTTTGTTGGTGGTGCACCCGGAGTGGACGTTGTTCGAAGGGCAGTTCGGTTGGCTGCTGTTGATCATCTTTACCACCTTGCTGATCAGCGGGCCCGGTCGCCTGGTCCTGGGCCAGCGTTTCTCCTGAGCAAAAAAAGGCCGGGCAAGCCCGGCCAAAATAAGGAGAGGGTGGTGCAGGCGTTTCAGCGTTGCAGGAACGCCAGCAGGTCTTCATTCAACTGCTGCGCGTGGGTCACGGCGAAGCCGTGTGGTGCGTCCTTGTAGACTTTCAGTTCGGCGCCCTTGATTGAGGCGGCCGCCACTTTGCCGGTGGTTTCGAACGGCACGATCTGGTCGCCATCGCCGTGGATCACCAGGGTCGGCACGTCGATTTTGGTCATGTCCGGGCGGAAGTCGGTTTCGGAGAACGCGGTCACGCAATCCACCGTCGACTTGAGGGATGCCAGCATCGCCACCTGCAGGGTCTGGGTCAGCACGCCTTCAGAGACCTTCTGGCCCTGGTTGATGCCGAAGAACGGCGTGTTGAAGTCGCTGATAAATTGCGCACGGTCTTTCAACAGGCCGGCCTTGATGCCATCGAACACTTCAGTCGGCACGCCCTGCGGGTAGTCCGGTTTCTGGCCGAACAGCGGTGTGACCGCGCCCAGCAGTACCAGGCCGGCCACGCGTGCGCTGCCGTGGCGTGCGATGTAGCGGGCGACGTCGCCACCGCCCATGGAGAAGCCCACCAGGGTCACGTCCTTGAGGTCAAGGTGTTCGATCAGCTGGGCGATATCGTCGGCGAAGGTGTTGTAGTCGTTGCCGGTCCAGGGTTGATCCGAGCGGCCGAACCCACGGCGGTCAAACGCGATGGTGCGAAAGCCGCGGCTGCTCAGGTATTCCATCTGGTATTCCCACATGTCGGCGTCCAGCGGCCAGCCGTGGCTGAACAGCACGGGTTTACCGCTGCCCCAGTCTTTGAAATAGATCTGGGTACCGTCTTTGGCGACGAATGTGCTCATGAACATCTCCTTATCGAGGGGGGATAAAACGCAGGATCACTATTGCCGTTAACCGGCTCGAGGGCTTGTACGGGTGTGCTTGCTTGGGGTTACCAGCTGAACTTGAGCTCGACCCCCAGGTAATTGCTGTCGTCACCGCCGGCATCGCGCAGGGTCTGGCCCACGTCGTAGTGCACGGCCTCGACGGCGCCGGTGAGGTTGGGGCTGAACACATAATCGGTGCGCACTTGCGCATAGGCGCCGGTCCAGCGATCGCCCTGGCCTGCGGTGCCGGCCACCGGCAGGTTGGGCTGGGTGTAGACCGCGTCGCTGGTGGTTTGGCGCCACAGCAGGCCGATGGCGGTTTGCACGCTGAGCCTGTCGATCGGCTTGAGCGTGATCGACGGCTTGACGTGAATCAGGTTGCTGTAGCCGGTGTAGCCCGCCAGGGAAAAATAGTAGCCGTTGGGGAACAGCGGGTTGAAGGTGCCGACGTTGCCATCCCCGGTTTTGCGGTCGCCCGAGGCGATGTCCAGTTGCAGGCCGATGCGCGGCTTCCAGGCCAGGCTGTCGAAGGTGTAGCCGGTACGGCTGCCACCGGCCCAGGCGCGAATGTCCTTGTTGCCGACCGAGCCGCTTTGCAGCATCGCTTCGATGTCCCAGTCAAAGCCCATGGCCGCGCCGCCCAGGCGTGCGTCGAACAGGTGGCGGGTCTCGTCGCCGTCGGCGTCCAGGTAGTGGGCGGCGGTGCGCTCATACACGCCGTAGTAGGCGGACAACTCGTTCTTGCCGCCCACCAGTCGCTCCACACGGACCATGTGGAAGCGCGCATCGCTGTTGGATTTGTCGTCGAAGTGACGCCCGTCCTGATACTGCACCGGCTGGCTGGCGATCCCGATAAAACGCCAGTTGGAGGTCTCCCAGTCGGCCCACAGCGCATCGAAGGACTGCCGCACATTCGGGCCGTCCCGCGATGAGATGAAGCGCTGCAGGTCGAAGGCAAAATCCTGGCGCCCGACACGGGCCTTGAGAGTCCCACTGCTGAAGGTATTCACGTACTCGGCGAAGGCCAGGCGCAGATCGACGCGATTCTGGTCGGCGCCGCCGATCGTGGTCTTGTCGTACGCCCGCGCATCTTCCAATTGGGTGAACACCCGCCAGTGCTCGTTCAGATGCAGGTCGGCGTGGAGCTGGAAGCGTTGGATCAGGTAGCGATCACGCTTCACATCCCGCACGCCGAAGCCACTGGCATCGTTCATCTCGAAACGCTCGCGCAACGTCGCGCCCAGGGACAGGTAGGTGTAGGGGTTCGCGCTGGACCGCGGGATGTACTTCAAGCTGTCCAGCGGCTGCGTGCGCAGCGCCGGGTCCTGCAAAACCGACCAGTCTTCCTGCCAGCGGTTGGCCTTGATGGCCGGGCGTGTCGCTTGCTCGTCGGCGTGGACGCTGCCGACGAGCAGCGGCCACAGCACGGCCAGGCCCCAGCCTGTGCGGCGCGTCATTTTGCGGCGTTGAGTTGATGGATCTCCGCGACGTAGCCGCCCGGAAATTCCACCAACGCACTGCGACGGCCTTTGCTGTCGAACGCAGGCACTAACACTTTCGCGCCGGAGCCGGTGGCCTTGCCCAGGGTGGCCGTCAGGTCAGCCACTTGATAGCCGGTGGTCTCGTGGCCGAACGGGTAGGGCAGTTGGCCGTTGGTGACCAGCACCGCCATGCGCCCGAATGGCGATTCGATGTCGACGCGACGGTAGTTGCCGTTGGCTTGGCCGATATCCACGCCAGGGGCGTGTTTGTCATCGGCCAGGACTTTGCCGTGGGAGAAGCCGATAAACGATTTGATAAAGGTGTCGGCACGCTCGGCACTGAGGTACACGCGGTTTTCCGGCACGGTCTGGAACGCGGCGTAATCCGGGGTCTTGGTGTGCCAGTAAAGCTGCATGTTCACACCGCCCGGCCACTGCACCACCGCGTCACGCCCGATCGGGTCGGGAAAGTCGCTGACGATCACCGCCGCGCCGTTCTCCCGGGCGGCCTTGAGGGCGACGTCCATGTCCTTGACCAGGTAACCGTTGCGCTCCTGGCCGAACGGGTGCGGGATCGGCGTGGTGAAACCGAACAGCGACACTGTACCTGCCGGGGTCTGCAGCAGTTGCGACGTGGTGCTGCTGGGCACCGGCAACACGTTCACCACCACTTGGGGCGTGCTTTTGCCGCCGAATGTGGCCAGGAAGCTCTGGGTAAAACGCTCCACATCGGCCGGTGCCACATAGACGTGGCTGGTGTCGTATTGCGGAGCCACGGCGACCGCCGGTGTAGCGGCGAAGGCGCTGTTCATCATGGCCCCGGCCAGCAAGGTGACTGCCAGCGATACCGTCCTGACTTTTCTACACATACCCACTCTCCCGCGTTTTGAGAAAGTCTCGATCTTAGGGACGGGGCCGACCGGCGGATTGTACGGACGTGCTCGGTTGAACGATTCAGCGTCTATGCTGGTCATCTGACTCCCAGCATCCGATCACACAGGTGAACGAAATGGCCAAGACTTACAGCTACGCCGCCCAGAACGCCAAGGATTCCCTCAAGCCCTACACCTTTGAGCGCCGTGCGCCGGGGGCGGATGACGTGCAGATCGACATTCTCTATTGCGGGGTCTGCCACTCCGACCTGCACACCGTGCGCAACGAGTGGAACAACACCCTTTACCCTTCCGTGCCTGGCCACGAAATCGTCGGCCGTGTCACGGCGGTCGGCGCCAATGTGCAGCAGTTCAAGGTGGGTGACCTGGCCGGTGTCGGCTGCATGGTCGACAGTTGCCAGCACTGCGCGTCCTGTACCGAGGGCGAGGAGCAGTACTGCGAGAACGGCTTTACCGGCACTTACAACGGCCCGGTGTTCGGCGGTGAAAATACCTTCGGCGGCTACTCGGACAGTATCGTGGTCAAGGAAAAGTTCGTCCTGCGCATCTCCCACGATGACGCCAACCTGGCTGCCGTGGCGCCGTTGCTGTGCGCCGGCATCACGACCTATTCGCCGCTGCATCATTGGAAGGTCGGCCCCGGCAAGAAAGTCGGCGTGGTCGGCCTGGGTGGCCTGGGCCATATGGCAGTGAAAATCGCCCATGCCATGGGCGCCCATGTGACGCTGTTCACCACCTCACCGAACAAGCGCGAAGACGGCCTGCGCCTGGGCGCCGACCAGGTGGTGGTGTCGAAGAACCCGGACGAAATGGCCAAGGTTGCCAACAGCCTGGACTTCATCCTCAATACGGTTGCCGCGCCGCACAATCTCGATGCGTTCCTTAACTTGCTCAAGCGTGACGGCACCATGACCCTGGTCGGCGCGCCCGACAGCCCGCATCCGTCGCCCACGGTATTCAACCTGATCTTCAAGCGCCGCAGCCTGGCCGGTTCGTTGATCGGCGGCATCCAGGAGACCCAGGACATGCTCGACTTCTGCGCCAGGCACGGGATTGTCTCGGACATCGAGATGATCGATATCCAGGGTATCAACGAGGCGTATGAGCGGATGCTCAAGGGCGATGTGAAGTATCGGTTCGTGATCGATATGGACAGCTTGAAAAAGGAAAGCCAAGCGGCGTGAAACGCATTCCCTGAACCGCTGTAGAACCCTTGTGGGAGGGGGCTTGAACTGGTCAAGTAATCTTGGACACCGATTAAGGTTCATGCCGCCAACCTTTCCTTCGCGACCGGCGACCGGTAGTCGTTGTAGCTGTGAGGCCTGCTGATGTTGTAGCGCGAGACATAGCGCTGCACATCTGCCCGGGCCTCATGCTCCAGTTTGTAGCCCGTTTCAGGAACCCACTCGGATTTCAAACTACCAAAGAAACGCTCCATCGGGGCGTTGTCCCAGCACTCGCCTTTACGGCTCATACTTTGCCTAAACCCATGCTTCACAAGCGCGTTTCGGAATTTATGGCTGGTGTACTGGCAACCTTGGTCAGAGTGAAACAACACATCCTCGGGATGGCCGCGTAGCTCAACTGCCATGCGTAGTGCCTCGCAGGTCAGGTTGGCATCCGAAATCATCGAGAACGACCAGCCTACGATCCTGCGAGCGTACAGATCCAGAACGGCGGCGAAGTACATCCAACGCTTGCCGACCTTGATGTACGTTACGTCGCCACACCACACCTGATTAACCGCCGTCACATCAAATTTCCGCTTGAGCACATGCGGCGCCACCAAGGCCTCCACGCCCGGCGACTTGTACTTATGGCGCCTGCGCTGACGACTAGCGATGCCAGCCTCGCGCATCAAATTGCGAGCCATGTAACGTCCGACACGATGTCCTTTGGCTTGCAGCTCCTTGGACAAGGTACGTGCGCCCGCCGACTCTCTCGACGCCTTGTGGTGCCTGACCAGCGCGGCTTTGAGCTTTTCCCGCTCAGGATTTGCTCTGCCCTGGCGCTGGCGCCAGGCATAGAAGCTGCTGCGGTTAACCCCGAACGCCCGGCAACACCTTTTAACGCCGTACTGCTCGTCCAGCTCATCGATCAGCGTGAATGATCTTTGGCGTCCAAAAGCAGGAGAGCACTGGCCTTTTTTAAGATTTCAATGTCCAGGTCTTTCTCCCTGAGCAGGGCTTTGAGTCTCTGGATCTCTCGTTGATCAGCGGTAATTGCCTTGGCTCCCACCGGAGTCGAGCCCAAGCGTTCTTTTTGCACTTGATCGACCCAACGGCGCAGAGCAGTAGGACCAATATCCAGGCTGGCACAGACCTCGGTAACCGGCTGACCTTCATCCAGCACCATGCTGGCAGCCTTGAGCTTGAACTCACTCGAATAAGATTTACGCATATCCAAACACCTCAGATTTGGGCGCTATCATAGCGCCCGATTGAAGTGTCCAAAATCATTAGGCCAGTTCAGCTTGCCCCCGATAGCAGTCGGGCAGTCACCGCATAATTGACTGACCCGCCGTTATCGGGGGCAAGCCCCCTCCCACATTATTTTGCGGTGTGCCTGGACCAAGAGGTGCTCGTACAGAATTGTCGCCCCCACTAGCATCAGCACCACACCACCGACCATCTCCGCACGCTTGCCACCAGATCATGTGCAGCCCCAGCCCGACCAGCAGGGTAAACGCGATCCAGTGCTCCCAGTCTCTGGCTGAAACCCTCCCGTTAAGAGCGAACACTGCAACTGTGGCAAGCCCGCTCGCCACAGGGGACTTATCGCCCGTTTTGAAAGGGTTGGCCCTCAGGGCCGCTGCGGTTTCACCGACGTCCCGAAGGTATTGCCCATGCGCACGCTGGTCGCCGCCGGGGTGGATAGGCCTACCGCGTTCGGCGGGCGTTTTTCGATGGGGAGGTTCTGCGCCTCGCGGTTCTTTTTGGCCGCCTTGGTAGCGTTCGTGTGGTTGCTCATCTGCTGGCTCAGGCAGCCATAGTCGGGCGCCTTGTAGCCATCCACGCTGACCTCGGCGCACGTGCCGGCGGCAGTTTCGGCATGGCCCAGCAAGGGCAGGGTGGCGCACAGCAACAGGCTGGCAAGGGTCGGCAAGGTTTTCATCGGGCCTCCTGGCAGGCCCGAAGGAGTGGGCCGGTAAGGCTTGGAAGTCTAGTGCAGCGGGCCTCTCATCACCGTGATGTTTTTTTTGCTATCACCGTAACATCAGGTTCATAAACTGGCCTCAGGATGACGGTTTTCTAGGGCGCGTCGGCCGTGCAGCGATGCAGAACAGGGGGTGAACAGGGAGCCTGGAGGCGCGTCATGCGCGCCCTGGTCTTGCTGTTGCTGCTGGCCGCTGGTCGCGCGGCGCAGGCAGAGTCACCGCTGCTGCCGTTGAACCTGCCGGCGCAGGACCTGGAACATGCACTGCAAGCCTACAGCCGTGCCACCGGGATGGCGGTGCTGGTGGACCGTGAGTTGACGCGCGGGCGGCGCTCCATCGCCGTGCGCGGGCGCTTCACGGCGCAAGAGGCACTGGCGATGTTGCTGACAGGGAGTGGCCTGATGGCCCGTTATGCACGCAGCGATGCGTTTACCTTGCAGACCCCGCAAGTCAGCCCTCCGCCTACTACTAAGCGGGGTGCGGCGGCACGCAACGCTGCGCGGATCAACAACAGCTATGCGACGGCGTTGCAGCAAGCCATCGAGACCAGCCTGTGCCGCTCGCCGCTGACCCGGCCCGGCAGTTTTCGCGCGCTGGTGCAGGTGTGGGTCAACCCGGATGGGCGGGTCGAACACAGCCGGTTGGTGAGTTCCACCGGCGATGAACAACGCGATGAAGCACTGGTGCGCAGCCTGGCAGCGGCGCGGGTCGAACGCCCGGCGCCAAGCTCGCTGCGCCAACCGGTGACTTTACTTTTGATGCCTGACACAACAGGAACGCGCATGGAATGCACAGCCGCAAAAGGAGCCTCGGAGGGATGAAAAATACCGGGCACAGTACGATGGTCAGCCTGTTCCTGGCCTCTTACGAAGACTTCAAGGTGCGGTTGCGCAAGCGCCTGGGCTCGGAGGACCTGGCCAACGACGTGCTGCACGAGACCTACCTGCGCGTCGACCGCATGGACGTGCCGCCGAACCTGCAACAGCCCAATGCCTACCTGTACCGCATGGCCCTGAACATCGCCGCCGACCGCCGCCAGGCCGATGCGCGCCTGCTCACCGGCAGCGAGGTGGAAGAGCTGCTGCAAAGCGCCGACGAAGCCCAGGACCCGTCGCGGGTGGTGGGCGGCCAGAAAGAAATCCAATCCCTGGTCAAGGCCCTCTACGAACTGCCGGCGCGTCGGCGCAAGATCCTCATCGCCGCGCGCCTGGAAGAGGCGCCGCACCTGGAAATCTCCCAGCGTTTTGGCATTTCCACGCGCATGGTCGAAAAGGAAATCAAGGCCGCCCTGGGCCACTGTGCCAAGCGCCTGGAAAGAAAAGTGATTCAGCGGTTCGGTCCCGGGGCCGGAAAACCGTCTTAGTGTCGAGTCCCTGATAAATCCGTGAGTACGTGCGCGCTTGAATATTTTTAGCCTCTCCACCGCCCGGCAGTCCGCCGCCACCCCCCTGCACGATGAAGCCCGCGACTGGCTGCTCCTGCTGACCTCGGGCCGCGCCACCGTGGCCGATGCCAAGGCCCTCAAAGCCTGGTGCGCGCAGAGCCCGGAACACGCCCAGGCTTTCGAACAGGCCAAGGCGCTGTGGCAGCAACTGTCCCCGGCCCTTGATCAAATGTCGCAACCGCGCAGCTTTGGCCGCCGTGCCTTCCTCGGCGGGGCCATCGCCGCCTCGGCAGCCGTGGTGATGGTGCGCGTCGGTGTGCCGGGCGGCTTCGCCGGGCTCACAGCGGACTATCGCACCGAAGTCGGCGAGCAGCGCCAAGTGCTGTTGAGCCAAGGCATCAGCCTGGAACTCAACACCCAGACCCGCATCAGCCGGGTGGGCGAGGGCATCGAACTGCTCGAAGGCGAAGTCGAGGTGGTCACCCACGTTGCGCAACCGCTGCTGGTCCAGGCTGGCGAGGGCTCGGTCAGCGCGGCGCAGGCACGCTTCAATGTGCGCAATACCGACCACCGGGTATGCGTCACCTGCATCGACGGTTCACTCGCGGTGGCCATCGCCGGGCGCAGCGTGCGCCTGGACAGCGGCCGGCAACTCACCTACGGCGCGTCCGGCGTCAGCGAGGTGACAATGGTGGACACCCAGGCAGTGGTGGCCTGGCGTGAACAGGTGCTGGTGTTCAACAACGCCACGCTGGCGACGGTGGTGGACGAGATCAACCGTTATCGCCCGGGCATGCTGCTGCTGTTGAACAAGGAACTGGGCCAGCGTCGGGTTCAGGCGCGCTTCAGTTTGCAGCAGTTGGCGGGCGTGGCGTTGTTGATCCGCGATGCGTATGGGGCCAAGTGCACGGAGTTGCCGGGTGGGGTGGTGTTGTTGAGTTGAGGGGCTGCCGCTCGTCGGGTAACTCCAATTTTTACGATGTAAATGGACCGGGCCAGAACGCTAATCTACGCCTGTCGCTTTCAGGTATGCCTGTGTGCTCATGGGTAGAGCGACCGGTCTTTTTCCTCTGACAGATCTCCTTTCTTATCCTCTCTGAATTGTCTTTCTCGTTTGTAGGGGAAAGG
This sequence comes from Pseudomonas extremorientalis, assembly GCF_024584605.1. Lineage (NCBI taxonomy): Bacteria > Pseudomonadati > Pseudomonadota > Gammaproteobacteria > Pseudomonadales > Pseudomonadaceae > Pseudomonas > Pseudomonas extremorientalis. The sequence goes on from NZ_CP089519.1 coordinate 2,513,878, forward strand.
ATTTTCAGCGTAAGAAAAACCCAGGAAATGTACGTTTCAAGTCTCACTTCCTATCCGGTTTCTTCCTTCGACTGACATTGTTCGGAAGCATCTGACAGCCCTCCAACGGCTGTGTGACAGACAGGGCTACGCCCTCAGGAACGCCGAATTTTTTGTAACCTTTCCTGTTTTCCTTAAGCGTTTCAGCCTCGGCAGCATGGGTGCTCTTTCCATTTGAGTACCTGTGTGAGGGTGAAAGGATGCCGGCTGTTTTTCGACCTGCGCTGCTGGGGATAGCGCTGTTTTCAGGTCCGCTTCTTGCCGCGTCCCCCGTGTCGCCCGGCGACCGCGAATTGGCCCGTGAGCGTCAGCAGCAAGTGTTGGAAGAGCAGCGTCGTCGCCTTGAAGACCTGCAGAACCTGCCCGGCCAAATCGCTGTGCCAACGGCTCCCGCGCTGCTGGAAGACGGCCAGTGCATCACCGTCACGCTTATCAACATTGAAGGCGCGACATTGCTGCCCGAAGGCCAGCGCGAGGCGCTGCTGCAACCCTGGCAGGGGCGTTGCCTGGGGGTGCCCCAACTCAACGCCGTGCTCAAAAGCCTCACCGATCACTACCTGCATCGCGGCTACGTCACCACCCGCGCCTACCTGCCACAGCAGGACCTGAAACATGGCGAACTGAACATCATCGTGGTCGAAGGGCGCCTTGAAGGGCTCGACAGCTCATCGCTGGCCAGCCCGCTGGAGTCCGCCATGACCTTTCCCGGCACCGTAGGGGAGGTGCTCGACCTGCGCGAGCTGGAGCAGTGGGTGGATCAACTATCGCGCTTGCCCTCGCGCCAGCCGCAGCTTGAGGTGTTGCCGGGGCAGGCAGTGGGGGGCAGCCGCGTGACGCTCAAAGGTGAGCGCCGCGAACCCTGGCGTGTCTCGGCCAACCGCAACAACCATGGCGATGCCAGCACCGGTCGCCAGCAGGCCGGTATCGGCCTGGATTGGGACAGCCCCCTGGGCCTGGCGGATCAATTGAACCTGCGGGCCAGCCGCGACACCGTCAGCGACCGCTGGCGCCATTCCCACAGCCAGAACCTGTTCTACAGCCTGCCGTATGGTTGGTGGACGTTCAATGTCAGCCACAGCCAAAGCTTCTACCGCACGCGCAACGACCTTTCCGGGTTTGCCTTCGCACTGTCAGGCGAGACCTCCAGCCAGCAGTTGCGCGCCGAGCGCGTGCTGCACCGCGATAACCTGGGCAAGACGGCGTTCAGCTTTGGCCTGAGCCACCTGCGGACCCGCAACTACCTGGAAGACGCGTTGCTGCGCACCTCCAGCCATCGCATCACGGAGCGTCAACTGGGCTTCAACCATGGCCGCCGCATCGGCAACGCCTTTCTCAACCTCGATGCCGGCTGGCAACAGGGCATCGGCGCCCTGGACGCCCAGCGCGATCTCTCTACACAGCGCGGCGCGCCGACCTCGCGCTATCAGAAATACACCCTGACCCTCAGCTATTTGCAGGCCTTTCGCTGGCTGGGCCAGCACTGGAGTGTCGACAGCCTTGCCACCGGCCAACACGCCGAAGACGAACTCTATGGGCCACAACGCCTGAGCGTCGGCGGCCTCGGTGCGGTGCGCGGGTTCCAGCAACAGAACCTTTCGGGCAATAGCGGCGGCTACTGGCGCAGCCAGGTGCGCTGGCGCCAACCGGTGGCCTGGGACGCGCTGCGGCCCTGGGTGCACGAAGTGGGCGTGGGCTTTGGCTACGACGTCGGAGTGATCCGCCGTGGCCCGCACAACCCTGACGTTGCCGGGCGCCTTACCGGCCATGCCTGGGAGCTCAGCGCACGCGGTACTCACCTTGCCGCTTCGCTGGTGCTCGCCCGCTCCCTGGAGCGCCCGGCCATCGTTGAACGTCGCGAACACCCGATCTATGCCCGAATCGACCTGTTTTTCTGAATAACAACAAGGAACCTAGCCTATGGACGTGCGCCGCCCGTTTTACCAGTGCCTGGCCCTGAGCCTCGCAGGCATCATCTTCCTCAACCCGATTGTCGCGGCCGCCGCCGAGCTGAGCGTGGACCCGGCCAGCCCCGGCACCAGCCTCGGCCATGCGCCCAACGGCGTGCCGGTGGTGAATATCGCCGGGCCCAATGGCAGCGGGCTGTCCCATAACCTGTTCACCGACTACAACGTCGGCAGCAACGGGCTGATCCTCAATAACGCCACCCAGGCCACGCAAAACACCCAACTGGGCGGTGTGATCCTCGGCAACCCAGGCCTGCAAGGGCGGCCTGCCAGCGTGATCCTCAACGAAGTCACCGGTGGCAACCGCAGCCATTTGGGGGGCTACACCGAAGTGGCGGGGCATGCCGCGCGGGTGATCGTCGCCAATCCTCACGGCATCACCTGCAATGGCTGCGGGTTTATCAATACGCCGCGCGCGACGCTGACCACCGGCAAGCCCGTGATCGAAGGTGGGCGGCTGGATCACTTTCGCGTAGACGGCGGCGATATTGCGCTGGAGGGCGCCGGGCTCAATGCCCGCAATGTCAGCCAGTTCGATCTGATTACCCGCACGACCAAGCTCAACGCGCAACTGCATGCCGACCAGCTCAACATTATCACCGGCCGTAACGATGTCAGTGCCGACACTTTGCAGGCCCGTGCCCATGCCGAAGATGGCCGGGACAAACCGCAACTGGCCATTGATGCCAGCGCCCTCGGCGGCATGTACGCCGGGACGATTCGCCTGGTGGGCACTGAGCAGGGCGTCGGCGTAAGGCTGGCGGGCGATATGGCCAGCACCGCCGGCGACATCGTGATCAACGCCAATGGCGGCTTGAGCCTGTCCCACACCACCAGCGTCGGCGCCCTCACGGCCAAGGCCGCGTCGATTGACTTGCAAGGCCCGACCTTTGCGATGGCTGATATCGACCTGCAGGCCCAGGGCGATCTGGTGGTACGGCAGACTCTGGCCAGCGCCGGGAATGTCAGCCTCGAAGGCAGTACGGTGAGCAACCAGGGCAAGGTCGTCAGCGGCATCCTGGAAGACCGGCGTATCGCGGGCAAACAGCTGAGCATCAAGGCCCAGCGCCTGGATAACCCGGGTGAACTCAATGCCAGTGGCCACCTGGAAATCACCAGCGGCAGCCTCGATAACAGCGGCCAGATCGCCGCCGACAGCGCCAGGATCGAAGCCCGCCAGGACCTGAGAAACACTGGCCAGGTGGTCACCGCCGGCCAACTTGAAATTGCCGCCGGACAGGCCATCAACCATGCCGGGACGCTGCATGCCGAAGGCGATTTGAGCCTGGTCGCCGACAGCGTCGACAACAGCGGCAAGATCGTGGGGGCAGGCACTGCGCTGAGTATTGCGGCCGGCACGTTCACCAACGCGGGCGAACTGCTCGGCGACAACCACCTGCTCCTGCAGGTCGATGGCGACCTGAACAACCGCGGCCTGATCGCCGCCAAAGGCGATGCCTATATCAGCGCATCAAACCTTACCCAAGACCACGGCCAGATTCTCAGCGGCCAAGACATCCAACTGCGCGTGCGCGATGTACTGCATAACCTCGGCGTGCTCAGCGCAGCGCGGCATATGCAGATTAATGCGGCTCAACTGAATAACCCCGGCACGCTCGGCAGCCAAGGCAATCTCCTGCTCACTGCCAACGTCACCAACACCGGCCTGCTGTTCAGCGGCGGCGACCTGCACGTGCGTGGCGAGCATTTCAGCAACCTTGAAGGTGACCTCTACAGCGTCGGTGATTTCAGTTTCGCCGGCACGCGCTTCAGCAACCTCTCCGGCAGCGTGGAAACCGAAGGCAACCTGCACATCAACGCCCGCGAGTTTGAAAACGCCCGCACCCACCTTGTCCTCGAACGCGAGCTGGTCGGCGGCAGTATCCAATGGGTCTGCGGCCAGCACTGCGACGGCGACGACAGCTTCAAGCGTGGGACCATCTACATCAGCGAAACCTGGCGCGAAACCGCCGCGCCCAACTCCACCAGGGCGGCGCGACTGGTGGCCGGCAAAGACCTGCGTATCGACGCGCAGACCCTGGAGAACCGCTACAGCCTGCTCGCCGCCAATGGCGACGTGCACCTTTCCGCCAACCGCCTTATCAACCAGGGCGCGGCCTCCCAGACCGGCATCTCCAGCACCATCATCGGCACCCCCGGTCGCATCGACAAAGCCCTGTGGGACCAGATGGAATTCCACGACCTGCCGGCCTTCAATAACGCACCCTTCGACCCCGTGCGTTTTGCCGAACTCAAGGCCCGCTCGACCGGAGAGGGGTTCAGCAACCCCGGCACCCTCACCACCTGGCGCGAGGATGGCCGCGAAGTCTATGCCGCCACGCTGCAAGCCGGCGGCCGCCTCAACCTGCAGGCCACCGAGTACCTGCAAAACGGCACCCTGCGGGAAAACACCCTGGCGCAACTGACCGGCGACATTGGCCACAACCCCAACGACCTCGAACTGAGCCCGGATCGCCTCAGCGATGACCTGACCCAACCGCCGGAATTCCAACTCCCCAGCGGTAAATACGGGCTGTTTATCCCCAGCAAGAATCCGGGCAGCCCCTACCTGATTGAAACCAATCCCCTGTTCACCCACCTGGCCAACTTCCTCAGTTCCCAGTACTTGCTCGACAAGATCGGCTACAGCACCGACGTGGCCTGGCGACGCCTGGGCGACGGCTACTACGAAAGCCGCCTGATCCGTGACGCCGTGCTGGCGAAGACCGGGCAACGCTTCCTCGCCGGGCTGGAGAGCGACGAGGAACAGTTCCGCTACTTGATGGACAACGGCCTCAGCGCCCGCGACAGCCTGCAATTGAGCGTCGGCGTCGGCCTCACCGCGCAGCAGGTGGCGGCCCTGACCCACGACATCGTGTGGATGGAAAAACGCCAGGTGCAGGGTGAAGACGTGCTGGTGCCGGTGCTGTACCTGGCGACGGTCGACGCCAATAACCTGCGCGGGGGCAGCCTGGTGCAAGGCCGGGACATCAACCTGGTCAGTGGTGGCGACATCGTCAATGTCGGCACCTTGAATGCGGCACAGGAGCTGACCGCCATCGCCGACGGCCGCCTGCTCAATGGCGGTACGCTCAGCGCCGGTGAACGCATCAGCCTGCTGGCCACCGACAGTATCCGCAACGCGATGGCCGGCGAGATCCGTGGCAGCCATATCGAACTTACCAGCGTCACCGGCGACATCGTCAACGACCGCACCGCCCATGCCAAGCATCAGGGCGACGGCACCCTTGTCACCCATCTCGACCAGGCGGGCCAGATCAGCGCCGCACAGCAACTCACGCTCAACGCCGGGCGCGACATCACCAACCGAGGCGACATCAACAGCGCTGGCGATGCCAGCCTGAGCGCCGGGCGCGACATCAACCTCATCGCCGTCACCGACACCCAACAGGTACGCACCACGGAAAACGGCGGCCACCGGGTCACCCAACACAGCCGCACCGAACAGCTTGGCGCCAATCTCAACGCCGCCGGCAGCCTGAGCCTGCATGCCGGGCGCGACATCACCCTATTGGCCAGCCAAGCCAACGCCGACAAAGACCTGACCGTCGCCGCCGGTGGCAACCTCCACCTGTTGGCCGCCGCCAACGAAACCGATCACGCGGTCAACAGCAAACGCGGCGGCGCCAAGGTGCATGAGCAAACCACCCAGGTGCGTCACGTGGGCAGCCAGCTCACCGCCGGCGGCAAACTGAACGCCAGCGCGGGGCAAGACATCGTGCTGCACGCCAGCCAGGTCAGCAGCGGCAAGGATGCGTACCTGGTGGCGGGTGGGCAGTTGCAACTGCTGAGTGCCAATGACAGCGACTACAGCCTGTATGACTACAAGAAAAAAGGCAGCTTCGGCGCCCTCAAGACCCAACGCGACGAAGTCACCGACGTGCTGGCGGTGGGCAGCCAGATCACCACAGGCGGCAACCTCAACCTGATCAGCGGCGGCGGTCAGTTGTATCAAGGGGCAAGGCTGGAAAGCGCGGCGGATATCGCCATCACCAGTGGTGGGGCGGTGACCTTCGAAGCGGTGAAAGACCTGCATCAGGAGAGCCACGAGAAGACCAACAACAACGCATTCTGGGTGGCATCCAAGGGCAAGGGCAGCACTGACGAAACACTACGCCAGAGCCAGTTGGTTGCCGGGGGCACCATCGCGATCCAGGCCGTCGACGGTTTGCAGATCGACATCAAGCAGGTCAATCAGCAGAGCGTCAGCCAGTCCATTGATGCGATGGTCAAGGCCGACCCGCAATTGGCTTGGCTCAAGGACGCAGAACAGCGCGGGGATGTGGACTGGCGCCAGGTCAGGGAGGTCCACGACAGCTTCAAGTACAGCCACTCCGGGCTGGGGCCGGCCTCGCAACTGATCATTGCCATCGTGATGTCGGCAGTCATCGGGCCCATGGCGACGGCCGCAGCAGGCGGCGGTGTCGGCGGCGCCATGGTCGGTGCGGTTGCGACCGGCGCCTCGACCAATGCCAGTGTCAGCGTGGTCAACAACCGGGGCAATCTTGGTGCCGTGTTCAAGGACGTGACGTCATCCGATGCCCTGAAGGGCTACGGCGTTTCGGCGATCACTGCCGGCCTGACGGTGGGTTACTTCGACCCATGGACCGGAGCGCAGACCAATACCACACTCAGCAAAGTGGCCACCTCCGGCTCGCTGGGCACCTGGAGCGGCGTCGGCCAATTCGCGGCCAACCAGGCGCTGCAGAACGGCACCTCTGTGTTGCTGAACAAAGCCCTGGGGCAGGGCGGCAGTGTCAGTGACGCGCTGAAAACTGCCTTGTTCAACACCTTGGCGGCGGCCAGTTTCAACCTGGTAGGGGACTACACGAAAAACGTCCTGGCGGACGGCTCGTTACCCAAGGTGGCGATCCACGCCATGGTCGGTGGCTTGCTGGCCGAAGCCACCGGCGGCGACTTCAAGACCGGCGCATTGGCGGCGGCGGCAAGCGAAGCACTGGTTGGCCACCTGGATACGTTGGTCAAAGGCAACGACACCCTGCTCACCATGAGTTCGCAGATCGTCGGCGTACTGGCGGCTGCGGCACAAAGCGACACGGACGCCGCCAAGCTGGAGACCGGCAGCTGGGTGGCGAAGAACGCCACACAGTACAACTACCTGTCACACAACCAACTGGAACGGGCCGCCAAACAGATAGCCCGATGCACCGACGCCTCCTGTATCCAGGACGCCACGCGCAAATTCCAGGAACTGAGCCTCCAGCAGGACATTGACGCCATCGTCAGCTGCCAGGCCGACCCCAGTTCCTGCGCGGCAAGCTCCAAAGAAGTCGCCAACACCCTGGCGAACCTGAATGCCATCCGCGACATCGCCGACTACGCCTCGCCCGACGCCCGGGAGGCGGTACAGAGCCTGATCAACGGCAATCACGAATTTCAGGAAATGCTGGCGACCGCCACGACCGAGCACTCGGTGGGCGCGATGGTCGAGTCGCTCAAGTCGAAGTGGGCACTGAGCGATGCTCAGGCGCAGGACATTGCGGACAACCTGAAGATCGCACTGGCGGTTGGGGTGGGGACTGCGGCGGGGGTGGTGGCTTATAGGCGGGCTGTGGCGAGGGGGGCAAAAGCGACAAGCGAAGCTGCTACTCAGATCCCAGACCGAGTGCAGTCGCGTGTAAACATTGCCAATGGTCGCACGGAAACGACTCCTCTTCGTGATAACGGCAATCCCGTATCTGCGGGTTTCGATCACGTTATAGATGGGCATTTCAATAGAGAAATCTCCAACTCGCGCTCCGTGTTTACCATTGCTCCGGATGAGCTGAAAGGCATCCTACAGAGCAGTTCTGTCGTGAAGTCTCCGGTTGTTGCGCTGCCAGATGGCCAATTCGTAAGAACGGTTGATGTGGGGCGGGCTATTGGCACCACTACATTGAAGGATGGCGGTGTTCCTACGTCTGTGATAAAGGTATTCACCGATAAGGCAGGAAATTTAATTACAACCTTCCCGGTTAAGGTGGGCAACTGATGCGTATTCTACCCATAAAGATATGGCGTGAATTCCAGTCGGTAGTGGAAGCTCTGAGTGACGAAACACATTTAAGGGTAGTTCTTGAAGTAATACTATTTTGGATGAGAGGTAATCATAAGTATCTTGCCGGTGAGCCGTTTTCGGCCTATGGTTTTGATAGCTTTACGAAATTAGATGAGAGGGAGATTCCAGTTGAATACTCTTCCTTTAAGGTGAGTGATTTAATTAATTTCAAGCGTGTTGTTTTTAAACTTCAGGCTAGAGATGTAGAGTCAATTGCGAGGTTTTTACGTGATACAATTGAGGAGTTGGCGACTGTCGAAGTTGATAAGCAATGCCCCAGATGTGAATCTGAGGGAATGCGCGCCTTTATAGGTAAGCATAATGGATTGTTGGCTTATCAGTGCAATGTCTGTGGGTACTCCCATTATTCAGATGGGTCTAGGGTTGAGAACGGCGGATTAGAGTTTGCGAGCGAGAAACAGTTGCGAGAACTTGGCCTGATTTAATGGTGCAAAAGCGACAGGTGGTGCAGTAGAGCTAACGTTTGACAAGGCTACGCGGACTTGGACAACTCCAGCTGGTCTAGACTATGGACAAGGATCGGTTCAAGGAAACAGAGTTTTGCATGTTTTAGAGCATGCGGAACCGAATCCAGCCAAGACAGCACATAGCGTCTTTAGTATGGACACAAAAGAGATTTTAAGCGCTGTCGATGAAGCATGGCTCAAGAAAGGTAGTCCTGTAGTAGGGGATCCGGGGGCATATGTTGTCCCGATGGGCCGAGCGATTGGTACTTCGGGAGAAACGAGTATTAAAGTTATTGTTCGGCCTGGGACCAGTCAGGTCATTACCGCCTGTCCTGTTAAATAGAGAGGTTTTATATGTTGTGTCCAAGGTGTGAGCAGGGAGATGTTATCAAGGCTAAAGTTATAGCTGGCGACACTTGCTTGTTCTTATGTCAAGAGTGCGATGCCTCATGGTTTTTATACGAAGACATTGGGGTTAGGGCCTTTTTCGACTATGGGGCTTATATGGAGAGTGTAGGGCTGAAACCACTGTGGAGTGAGTTGGAAATTATTCCTGAGTAGGGGTAAACGGGGTCAGACCCTGAGGGACTGAACAAAGCCCTGGGGCAGGGCGGCAGTGTCAGTGACGCGCTGAAAAATGCCTTGTTCAACACCTTGGTGGCGGCCAGTTTCAACCTGGTAGGGGACTACACGAAAAACGTCCTGGCGGACGGCTCGTTACCCAAGGTGGCGATCCACGCCATGGTCGGTGGCTTGCTGGCCGAAGCCACCGGCGGCGACTTCAAGACCGGCGCATTGGCGGCGGCGGCAAGCGAAGCACTGGTTGGCCACCTGGATACGTTGGTCAAAGGCAACGACACCCTGCTCACCATGAGTTCGCAGATCGTCGGCGTGTTGGCGGCTGCGGCACAAAGCGACACCGACGCCTCCTGTATCCAGGACGCCACACGCAAATTCCAGGAACTGAGCCTCCAGCAGGACATTGACGCCATCGTCAGCTGCCAGGCCGACCCCAGCTCCTGCGCGGCAAGCTCCAAAGAAGTCGCCAACACCATGGCGAACCTCAACGCCATCCGCGACATCGCCGACTACGCCTCGCCAGACGCACGGGAGGCGGTACAGAGCCTGATCAACGGCAATTACGAATTTCAGGAAATGCTGGCGACCGCCACGACCGAGCACTCGGTGGGCGCGATGGTCGAGTCGCTCAAGTCGAAGTGGGCACTGAGCGATGCTCAGGCGCAGGACATTGCGGACAACCTGAAGATCGCACTGGCGGTTGGGGTGGGGACTGCGGCGGGGGGGCCAAAAGATCTCAAAACGAATCTTTCAGAGATTTGGACTCTTAAACCGACTCAACGAGGGGTAGACATTGAGTCATACCTTGCTAAAACTGAGTATTCACCGCAGAGCGGCTGGTATAACGTAGGAGCCGAAAGAAATGGATATTTCCCGCTTGTAGATTTTCAGAATGGTAATACGCTCGTTAGTCTGAAATCTGTAGATACGGCAGGAAGTACGTGGTTAGGCCGAATGCAAGATCATATTATCGACTTAGGAAAAAATGGCGCGAAAGTCGATGGTGTACCAGCAAATATGGTGCTTGATCTGCGAGTTCAGCCTGGCGGTTCGGCTGCTGCTAAATCGCTTATCGAATTCGGACGTGAATATAATGTCAAAGTGGTTGTTAAAGAGTTCAAGTGAGACCTGAAAAAATGAAGCGATTTAAGTTTGTTTTTGATATCGAGTCGATCAGTGGTTTGCAGATGCTGGCCTTGGTTGAGAAGCTTCTAAATAAGTTTTCCTCCCCTACGGTGTTTTTTCTGCATGGGGTTAAGATTGATATTAAAACGCTTGAAAAGAAAATATTGAAAAAAAAATCTTGGCCGAGTGGTTTGATGTCTAGCGGGTTTGAGCTCCGATTCGGGTTGCTTCCAGCACTGGGTTATTGCTTTTTGGTACTAGAAGAGTCAGAGGGTCATAGTAATACTAAGTTGAAAGAGGAAATAGGGCCTTTTCTCAGCGTTGAAGGTTTTATTCAGGCATGGGTTTCTGATGTCGAATATGATTTTTGGCAGAACGCTACAGACCCTCTAGAGTATGAATGTGTGGGGCGCCCTCTTTCAGGTCTTCCAATGAAGTCAAATGGTTTACCTCCCCCCTTGGATCAAATGGAAATTGATACCTCAGGGAATCCTGGCCGTAACGTGCCCAGGCAAGGATATATTGAAGCGATTGGAAGCACTATGTGGCTAGGAAACCTCTTCTGGGAGAGAGCTGGTGTGGATAGATTTGCCAGCATTTCGTTGTTGGAAAGCCAGGGATTTAAAGTTTATGAGTGTGGTAGGTTTTTAAAAGTTGTAACGTCTGATAAGGTTTTTTCTGATGGTTCAACCCTAGAAAAACAACGTGCTCTCAGGCGGATTTTATTTGGATTAAATTGACATTTTAGTTGGTGCTAAAGGAGTACTTTTTTTAACTAGAGAGGCAGTTCCAGGTCCAACGAAATTTATGAGTGACGCCGATCAGTTTTTTAAAAAAGGTAAACGGAGGTAAACGGAGGTAAACGGGGTCAGACCCTGAGGGACTGAACAAAGCCCTGAGGCAGGGCGGCAGTGTCAGTGACGCGCTGAAAAATGCCTTGTTCAACACCTTGGCGGCGGCCAGTTTCAACCTGGTAGGGGACTACACGAAAAACGTCCTGGCGGACGGCTCGTTACCCAAGGTGGCGATCCACGCCATGGTCGGTGGCTTGCTGGCCGAAGCCACCGGCGGCGACTTCAAGACCGGCGCATTGGCGGCGGCGGCAAGCGAAGCACTGGTTGGCCACCTGGATACGTTGGTCAAAGGCAACGACACCCTGCTCACCATGAGTTCGCAGATCGTCGGCGTACTGGCGGCTGCGGCACAAAGCGACACCGACGCCGCCAAGCTGGAGACCGGCAGCTGGGTGGCGAAGAACGCTACGCAATACAACTACCTGTCACACAACCAACTGGAACGTGCCGCCAAACAGATAGCCCGATGCACCGACGCCTCCTGCATCCAGGATGCCACGTGCAAATTCCAGGAACTGAGCCTCCAGCAGGACATTGACGCCATCGTCAGTTGCCAGACCGACCCCAGTTCCTGCGCGGCAAGTCTATTAAGGAGAGAAAATAGATGATCATCGGAGGGTATACCCTTAGTCCTGAGCATGGCAGATCGCAAATCCCTCTAATTGATAAGCCGACCATGGAACAGGTAAGGTCCATTATATTTGAATATAGTAAAGTCGACGGCGTCGTTTCGTTGTCTATTTCCCCAGCACCTGAAGCCGGACCTTACGAAATCAATCTTTATGCTGAATCCGGAAATTATATTCTGATGCTGAACCAATACCTTGATGATGGTGAGCATGTTGTGCGTACTCTTAATAATACGTCGGCTGGAGCAAAATTGGTTGATGTTTTGGACGATTACTATCCGGCGAGTGTTGTCACAAGAAATATAGATATCGTTATTTCTTGTTTTCAAGAATTTTTGAGGTCCGGTGATGTAAGCTTTGCAGTGTTGAATGCTTAAAAAATTTTGCTGCTAGCCTAGGACCTGAAAAGATAGGGGGGAGGCCACGGCTTTGCGATTTTTAGAGTTCAGCAGAATTGCTCTTTTAAAATATGATTTATTTTTTTTTTTTTGTACTTATTCGATTTTGTTGGCCTAGTGATGGGCGGCTAAGCTGTAAGCTCTTATTTGTTTGGGGATTTATTTGGTTCGCCGTCCTAGGGTTATACTGCCGTATATCCCGTTGCACATTATTGGGGAATAGGGGGCGGACCACGATTAGTGTGCCCGATTAGTGCGCCAATGTATATTGGTGGTCTGACCCCGATTTCTTCGAAAAGGATGGCCTAGTCTATAGCTTAGATAATCGGCGAGTTCTAGCTGCATCTGCTGCCGGCGTGCCCATCAAAATCGTTCCCGCCACCGAGGCCGAAATAGCCAAGGAAATTGGAAGGAAGATGACTACACCAAACAACGGTTCTATAATTTGTGTGCGTGGGGTTTGTAAATAGGTGACTTATGGATTTAGATAAGATGATTGAGAGTGTTAAAACAAGAGAGGAGTTTGCAGATTTTATTTGTGGGCTTAGGGAGGATTTGGAGTTGAATTCAGGTGAATGGGAAAACCCTACGCTGGAAAGGTTTTTGGATGCAATGGAAGCTTGGGTACGAGCAATGAATTTCTATGCACTGAACTCTGGGGATGATGAAGCCCTCATCCCTAGTTGGCAGACATTTGCAAAAATATTGTTTGCATCTAAAATTTACGAATAGTAATAGCGGTTTAATTATTTTTTTTGGGCTAAAGGAGTACTTGTTTCAACTGGAGAGGCAGTTCCAGGTTCTACTAAACTGGCTCCCCGGCCTACCAATTCGGATGAGATTCCATAATGAAAGTAAATACGCTTGGGCAATTTAGCGGTTTGAGTCGATACGAGCTATGGGCGTCAAGCTGGGCTGAGAGAGATAATATAGATATATTTTCCTATATGAGTGCTATTTGTAAGCCTGAAGACTGTCTGCTATTTTGCAGGCTGTTGTTTCCTGATTTTTTTATCAGTCAAGGTGCGATTTTTTTAAATGCTAAATATGATCATGAAGTTTTTTTGGTATGGTTAAAGAAACTTGATGGGGATATTTCTGCAGTTGAAAAAATAATGAACCACACTCACATGTACGATGTTTTTTCAGGCTGTACGGATGAAGTTGATGATGTCGTTTTTGAGCAGCTAGCTGACACTATTGCTTTTTCATGGCGGCTAGTTTTAAAGGACAAATTTCCAGGATGGAATTTTTCTGTAGAGGTTTCGAATTCAGATCAGGATTACGGGCCTACTGTTACTTTTTATCAATCTATCGGCTATGGCGAGAAAAGGGATAGGTAAACGTAGGTAAACGGGGTCAGACCCTGAGGGACTGAACAAAGCCCTGGGGCAGGGCGGCAGTGTCAGTGACGCGGCGAAAAATGCTTTGTTCAACACCTTGGCGGCGGCCAGTTTCAACCTGGTAGGGGATTACATGAAAAACGTCCTGGCGGACGGCTCGTTACCCAAGGTGGCGATCCACGCCATAAGAGAAGGGGACAGATTTATTTGGTGCTTGCCGAGCAGCGCCAAGCCTAAATAAATTCGTTCCCTTTTTTCGGAACTCAATACATCTTGCCTGATGGTTCGCGAGTTCGGGTGATGCAGGCGGATGGTCGAAGCCCCCAGCGCGCCTCATTCGAGAACGCTAATGGTGGACCTGTCGATCCTACTACTGGAAAGCCGTCGCAGCCCCGCAGGGTTTATCGAAGGCTGAACGGAAGCAGTGGATTAGAGAGCGTACGCATATTGAGCAGGTGGACTAAATGACGAATACATTCTTGCAAGCTGTGGCCCTTTTGTTGCCTATGAAAATTGAAAGAGTATTTTGGGATGGCGATATTTTGATGCTTTTTTCTGCGGGTTGGAGCTTTCAGACCGAGAGTGCGTGGCGTGTGTCTAAGGGGGGGGAGTTGCTGTTCGCTTGTTGGGATGACGATGTGCTTGACCATGTTTCTGAGCTGTTAGGCTTATCCATTGTTGAGGTAGGTTGGCTTATCGATGCTCAGCCAATCGATCCATTTTTTAAATTATCTGACGGCCGCGTCTTGAATGCATTTTGTTCGTCATCAACTGAGCCTTGGCTTATGGAGTTCTCGGATGGGGTCGTTTATCTAGGGAATACTTAATTTTATAAGGGTAAACGGGGTCTGACCCTGAGGGATCCTAATTGGACTCAAAAATGAATGCAGAAGCCGAATTGAAAGCTTGGAATTTCCAAGTCTTAATGCTTGTTCAAGCGATGTTGGGGGCAGTTACTCCAAACTTCAGGATGGTAGTTTTGTATTGTGAGGATGATGTTTGGGTAATAAGATTTTATCTTGAAGAAAATATAGAGGATGATGTTGGTGAGGTAGAAGATATCATATGTCAATATACTGCTTACCAGGGGGCGGATTTAAAATGCAGGTCGGAAGTTTTTGTAGGCAACGAAGATATACCTAGTTTGTCGGAAGCTGCGAGGGTCGTTTATCGTCGAAAAGAGTGATTTTTGACTTTGGAAAACGGGGTCAGACCCTGAGGGATCCAGCTCGTTGGTTATCAAGGCTCTGGAGCTGGGCGCCCAATTTATGAGTTAACTGTTAATGGGCAGCCGCATCGAATTGCTGTGACTGTTGGCGACAACGGCTTTGTCGTCGGTGCAAATCCAAGGGGCAGCGTTAAATGAAAAATATAAAGTTGATGGCGGATTATCAGTGTCATCCGCTTTGGAATATGTCCCCCGATGAGTATGGGGACATAGCTCCCTGCGAGCTTCCTATCTCTGAAGAGCTTCAGCTGCGTCTATCAAAGTGGGCCGCTATATACGATGAAACCCTGAATGCTGATTACCCGCCAAACTCTGGGTTCGAGAGTGAGGAGTTAGAGCGCGAATTCAAGCGAGAGGGAGAGCGATTAGCTGAACACTTGAGAAATGAGCTCGGTCCGGATTTTTCTATTCTCTTTAAACTTTAGTTGGGGCAAAAGGTATAAGAAGGTAAAAGAGGTTGTTTGCCGGATCGCTACACAGCGGAAAGCGGGCGGCAGCGATTATGACTTTGATCCAGTCTGCGCGCATGAACGGACATGAGCCGTATGCTTAAATGAAGGACGTTTTGACTCGTCTGCCCACGCAGCGGACAGGGGACGCCACCAACTTGTTACCACATCGTTGGGCGCCTGTTTAATCAAAAACCACTCAAGGAGAAAGCTGTGGACTTACGGATTGAGATAAATGAGACGCCTCAAGAGGTCGATTACCAAGCGATTTTGGCACCGCTGCGCGAATTCAACCAAGCACAAACGGGGCTCATCGGAACTGAAAAATTTGCGTTCTTGATCAAGGATGACGCAGGGGCGACGCAAGGTGGGCTATACGCAAAAATTTCTGGGCAGTGGTTATTTGTTGAGTTGCTGGTAGTCCCTGAAGTAGCCCGAGGGCAAGGGTTGGGCGCAAAGTTGATGAACAAGGTGGAAGCGCTGGCGCGTGAGAAAGGCTGCCAAGGTATCTGGCTGGACACATTCTCTTTTCAGGCTCCGGACTTTTACCGCCGGCTCGGCTTCAGCATATTTGGAGAACTCAAAGATTACCCGGTCGCTGGATATAACCGATTTTTTATGCAGAAAAGATTTGATCTCGACAAGCATAGCGCTAGTCATACTCAGCCTTGAGGCAATGACAGCAAAAATCTAAGCAAGGTGTGTTACCCGCGATCGATCGTCGCCATTCCTTTCCAGAAGAACACGCAGGACGTGGTGCATGCCTTGACCCGCAGTACCCTGGAAGAAGCGGTGCAACGCCGATTGTTGTAATGCGCGGTCAAGTCAGTTCAACCCGAACGTCGATCAGCCGTGACCGGCGTTCAGCTTCCTATCGAGTCGTAGGAATTGTTCACTGTAATATGTAGGTCATTTCGTTTTATGCTTTTCCAGCCCTCCCAGACACCTGCTGTTTCATGCCTGCGCTGTTTTATAGTTCACGGAGCAATCCACCACGGCAGGGAGCCGCCCACCTCATGCATACCCGAAAAAAATCCCCCCGGCGCCACACCCCACCACAACCCCCGACCCTTCATTCCGGCCAGCGCCTGCGTCTGGTGCTCAACACCTACGGCATCCCGCCCACGGCCTTTGCCGAATGGATGCACGTCAGCCCGCAGTGCCTCAACAATTGGTTTTCACGCGGGCTGCCGGTGGATCGTGTGGAGAAACTGGCGACAACCTTGAGCGTCAGCAAAGTGTGGCTCGAGACCGGCGAGCGCGGACGATGACAGTAGCGGGGCGGCCAATTCGCCGCCCCTACTTCAACGGTCCCACCACCTGCCGGTATTTTTCCACTCCCTGTGGCGTCTGCCGCACCAGGCTGATCTCCAGCCCCAGCGGGTCTTCGCGGCGATTGCCGCTCAGTTGCCGCCAGCCTTTGTCCGCTTCCCATACGCGTACCTGCAGGTCACTGACGCCAGTCAGTACCACCACGCCGTCCTTTGCCGCCGGCAGCGGGTAGCGGTCCCGCGCGGGGGCGGCAGCGCGGTAGAGTGCGTCGCCCTTGAGCCACCAGCGCACCCGTTGTAGGCCATCGCCGGCCGCTGGGGCGCTGCGGATCACGTCGAGGCGAAAGCCCTTGCTGTCGGAGCTGCGTACGGTCACGGCGGCCAGCCCCTCTGTTTGGGTGGCTTCAGGTGGCGTCAGTTCGACGCTGGCACGCAGGCTGATATCCCGTTGCATCTGGTTCAGTGCGCGCAGCAACACTTCGGTCTGTTCGGTGCTTGCCTGCAAATGCTGATCGGCGCGGGTGACGCTGTCCAGCCCGCGCCAGGCGATCAGGCTGACCACCGCCATGAGCATGATCGCCACCATCACTTCGATCAGGGTGAAGCCTTGCTGTGCCGGCTTCATGGTTGGCTGACCACGCGCATCAAACCGGCGGCGTCGCGTTGCAGGCTGAGGCTGTGTTGGCCGTCGGACAGCACCATGCGCAGCGGTGGGTTGATCCATTCAGCGTTGAGCACCAGGGTTTGCCGGGGCTCGAGACTGATCTGCATCGGCGTGCTTTCCCACAGGCGTGGGCGCAACGGGTCGTCGTTTTCAAAGGTATCGAGGCCCTGGCCGTCGTCCCGCTGGCGGTTGAAGCGAAACCCCTTGGCATCCGCGTGCCAGGTGATGGGTCGGCCGTCGGCGTGGGCTTCGGCCTGGGCGACTTGCAGCAGTTGGCTCAGGCGTTCGGCGTCTTTGCGCAACAGGTGCAGCGGATCGGGCTTGATGGTGAGGCTGATGGCGGCGCTGGCGATGCCGATGATCACCAGCACCACCATCAGCTCGATCAGGGTGAAGCCTTGCTGTTTCATCGCGGGCTACCTGGAGAACTGGGGAGTGTGTGAAATAAAAGCGTGCGAATTGACCTGTAGGCTGGTGCGACGGACAAACAGGAGGTCCTCCCCATGACATTTGCCCCTCGTTTCACCCTGGCCCATGGTGTGCAGGTCCTGGGTGTGCTGGCCGCGCTGGCGGGCGTGGCGGTATGGACGCCGCTGTTGCTCACCAGCGCCGAATCCCACACGCCGCAAGCCACGCCCCAGGCACTGGCGGCGCGCAGCGATAACCCGGCGCTGCAATGGTTTTCCAATGCGCCGACAGCGCTGCAAGTCAAAGTCACTGGCGTGTTGGCAGGTGCCCGTGGTGCGGTGGCGATCCTCAGTCTCAACGATGGCCCGCCGCGCAGCTTTCTAGTGGGTGAACGCCTCAGCCCCGGTGTGCGGCTGACGGCCATTGAAGGCGATGGGGTGGAGATCGAGCGCGGCGGCGAGAAGCAGCGTGTCAACCTCGACAAGTTGCCGCCGGGGCCTGCGTTGCCGCTGCTCACTCGGCCATGACCTGGGTGTCCAGCCGCGCCAGGGGCGGCGCTTCGCGGCTGGCGTCGAGCACTTGCAGGTTGACCTGGAACAGACGGCCGTCGGCGTTGATGGTTTGTTCGCAGCGCAGTTTCAGGCGGCCTTGATCGCAGGTGAAGGTCTTCTTGCCGCTGCGCAGGTGGCCTTCCAGGCGCAGTTCGGCGAGGCGACTCTGCGCCGCCAGCAACGCGATGGATTTGTCTCGCAGCAGGCCGTTGCTCTGGGTCATCAACCCGGCCACGCGCACGGCGGCGGCCATGGCCACGGCGATGATCGCCAGCGCCACCAGCACTTCGATCAGGGTGAAACCTTGCTCCTTGCGACGGCCGTACATGGCGCTCTCAAAGCCGGGAAACAGGCCCGCAGACTAGCGCCGGGAGTTGACCGATTGGCGACTGAAACTCCCGAGGAATTTCAATACGACTGACATGTGTTCTTGCAACACTGCGCCACGAATTGCACTCAAGCCAAGGAATGTCGAGATGGATATCGCGCGCCTAACGTCCCCATTGCCAGGCCCTCACAGGCAGTGTGGCTTCACCTTGATCGAGATTATGGTGGTGGTGGTCATCCTCGGTATCCTCGCCGCAATGGTGGTGCCCAAGGTGCTTGACCGGCCGGACCAGGCGCGGGCCACGGCGGCCAGGCAGGACATCGGCGGGTTGATGCAGGCGCTGAAACTCTATCGCCTCGACCACGGCACTTACCCGAGCATGAACCAGGGCCTCAAGGTGTTGGTGGAACGCCCGGCCGACGCCAAGAACAGCAACTGGCGCGCCTACCTGGATCGCCTGCCCAACGACCCCTGGGGCCACCCGTATCACTACCTCAACCCGGGCGCCAATGGTGAGGTGGATGTGTTCTCCCTCGGCGCCGACGGCCAACCGGATGGCGATGGCGTGAATGCCGATATCGGCTCCTGGCAACTCTAGGGCCCGCCATGAAACGGTATTCGCCGCCAGTGGCGAAGCAGCGCGGCATGGCGATTATCAGCGCCTTGCTGATCGCAGCGGTGGTGGCGGTATTGGCCGGCGCCATGCTCACGCGCCAGACCGTATTTACCCGCAGCCTCGAAGCCGAGCAGTTGCGCATCCAGGGCCAATGGTTGTTGCAGGGCGGCCTGGAGCGCAGTCGGCAGCTGCTCTGGGACGCCCGCCAGAAGGACGTGCTGACCCGTCTCGACCAACCCTGGGCGCGTGCCCACGGGGGGGCCTTCGAGGGACGGATCGAGGACGAACAGGGCAAGTTCAACCTGCGCAACCTGGTCAACCGCCAGCAGGTGGACACCGAGCAATTGCAGAGTTTTGAACGGCTGTGCCGCCTGATCGGCGTCGACCCGGCGGTGAGTCGGCGCATCAGTCAGCGGGTGATTGCCTCTTATGAACCGCCCGCCAAATACCCGATGCTGCGCAGCCTGGATGAGCTGAGCGGGATCGAAGGCCTTGATCCCCTGGTGTTGCAGCGCATGCAGGCCTATATCAGCGTGCTGCCCGGCCCGACCTGGGTCAACGGCAACACCGCCAGCGCCGAAGTGCTCAGTGCGGTGGTGCCCCAGCTCAGCCTGTCCCAGGCCCATGGATTGGTGGCTGAGCGTGACAGCGGGCAGTGGTTTATCAACCGGGGTGATTTCGTCAACCGCCTGCACTTGCCGCAAGTGGCGGTGGATTCGGTGCAGGTGGGCATCACCAGCGAGTGGTTCCGCGTGCGGGGCCAGGCGCGGCGCGAGCAGCGGCGGGTCAGCCTTGACGCCTTGTTGCACCGCCCCGAAGACCGGCAGCCCCGGGTGATCTGGGCGCGGGTGGGCGTATGAAACGCTTGCGCATTGGCCTGCCGCCGCTGGATCAATTGAGTGCGCAGAGCCAGGTCCGGTTTGCCTGGGTGGAGCGTGGCGTGGTCATTGAAGAGGGCGACGCCAGCCTGGCGCAGTTGGGCCAGTCACGCCAGGCAGCGGACTGTTTCCTGCATCCGCGGGACAGCCTGCTGACCAGCCTGGAACTGCCGCCATTGCCGGCGGCGAAGACCGCCGCCGCCGTGGCCTGTGCCGCACAAGCGTTGATCCTCGGCCCGGTTGAACAGATGCAGGTGGCCCACGGCCCGCGTGAAAGCGATGGGCGCGTGCAGGTGGCCTGGGTGCCCAAGGCCGGGCTGGAGCGGTTGGCGCAGTTGCCGCTCAAGCTGCGCGGCCTGTACCCGGCACCCTATGCGTTGCCGGTGGGCGCCGCTGCGTTGGATGACGGCTACCTGCTGACCCGTGACAGCCTGCAACAAGGCACGATGCACCCGCTGGGTTTGCAGGCGCTGGACCTGCCATTGGTGGCAGCGGCGCAGCGTTGGAGTGGGCCGCTGCCCATGTGGGGGTTGCACGGTCGCCTCACACAGCCCTCGACCGGCGGGTGGGGCAGGGCATTGGCCTGTGTGGTGCTGGCCACGGCCATCTGGACCCTGGGCCTCAACCTGTACGCCGCGCGCCAGGTGGAGCAAGGCCAGCGACTCAAGGCGCTGATGAGCCAGCAGGTGCGCCAGGCGTTTCCGGCGTTGCCGGTGGTGCTCAACCCCTTGCAACAGGCCCGGCAGCAATTGGCCGCACGCCAGACCGGCGCGGCCGCCGACCCGGGCCAACGCTTCCCCGGCCTGCTGCAACTGGTGGGCAGCAACCTGCCGTTCATGGTCGGCAGTGTCGGCAACCTGACGTTTGAACAGGGGCGCTTGCGTGTCGAGCTGCTCGCCGACAGTCGTCACCCGACCGCCGAAGGTGAATGGCAGGCGGCGTTGGCCCAGGCCGGTTTCACCGCCAGCCGCGAGGGCCAGGCCTGGACCATTGCTCCCGTGCAGCCCGCAGAAAAAGCCGGAGCCGGCGATGAATAAAGTGCAGCGACTGCGCAGCCAGGCCCGGGTGTTCTGGAGCGGCCTGGCCCTGCGCGAAAAGCGCATGCTCGGTGGCGCCGGGCTGGTCCTGGCCAGCCTGTTGACCTGGCTGGTGCTGGTGCAGCCCGCGTTGAAAAAGATCGATTACTGGCAGGCCGAAACCCCCAAGCTGCGCGCCCAGGCCGAGGCCTTGCAGGTGTTGTTGCAGGACGTCGCCGCGCCCAGGCCGGGCGACGAAGCCGCGTTGCGCCAGGCCCTGGACAGTGCCGGCCTGCAAGGGCATTACCAGTTGCAGGCGCTCGAGCCCGCGGGGTGGCGCCTGACCTTCGACAACGCCCCGGCCGACGCGGTGGTGGGCTGGCTGCTGGGCAATGCCCGTTCGTTTTCCCTGGAGGTGTCCGAGGCGCGTTTACAGCGCGTGCTCGATACCGTCGACAACTCGGCCGGCACTGTGTCCGGGACCGTTCGCATGGATCAGGCGCTTGGCGCTAAGGAAGCTTCATGAAGTGGTCAGTCCCCCCTTTCCGTATGGTCGCGCCGTTGCTGGTGCTGGCCCTGAGTGCGTGCAGCAACCAGGACGCGTCCAAGCCGCTGCTGGTGGACAGCGAACTCGGCCAGCCCCTGGCGGACACCCGTCGCAGTGGCGAGACCGTCCTCGACCGCCAGAGCCAACCCGCCCCCAAAGCGCCCGTACAGCACCGCGTCACCAACAGTGCTCGCGGCCATGCCCCGGCAACCGTCAAGGCCCGCAACCCGCTGGGTGACCAACCGGTGCAGCTCAACTTTGTCGACGCCGACATCCAGGCCGTGGTGCGCGCACTCTCCCGCGCCACCGGCCAACAATTCCTGGTCGACCCGCGTGTGAAGGGCAACCTCACCCTGGTCAGCGAAGGCCAGGTGCCGGCGCATCAGGCCTACGACATGCTGTTGGCGGCGCTGCGCATGCAGGGCTTCAGCGTGGTCGATGTGGGCGGCGTCGCCCAGGTGGTGCCCGAGGCCGATGCCAAGCTGCTCGGCGGGCCGATCTACAGCGCCGGCAGCAGTGGCATGCAGACCCGCACCTTCCGTCTGCAATACGAAAACGCCGTCAACCTGATCCCGGTGCTGCGCCCCATCGTGTCGCCGAACAACCCGATCAATGCCTACCCCGGCAACAACAGCATCGTGATCACCGACTACGCGGAAAACCTGGCGCGGGTGGCGCAGATCATCAACGGTATCGACACCCCCAGTGCCATCGACACCGATGTGGTGATGGTGCAGAACGGCATCGCCGTGGACATCGCCGCCATGGTCTCCGAGCTGCTGGACACCCAGGGCGCCGACCAGACCCAGAAAATCAACGTGGTCGGCGACCCGCGCTCCAACTCGATCATCATCCGCTCCGGCAGCCCGGAGCGGACGGAACTGGCGCGC
This sequence comes from Pseudomonas extremorientalis, assembly GCF_024584605.1. Lineage (NCBI taxonomy): Bacteria > Pseudomonadati > Pseudomonadota > Gammaproteobacteria > Pseudomonadales > Pseudomonadaceae > Pseudomonas > Pseudomonas extremorientalis. The sequence continues at coordinate 2,536,201 of NZ_CP089519.1, forward strand.
AACCTCATCTATAAACTCGACAACGCCCAGAGCAACCCCAGCAATATGCACGTGGTGTACCTGCGCAACGCCCAGGCGGGCAAGTTGGCCCAGTCACTGCGCGGCTTGCTCACCGGCGAGAGCGATTCCGGCGTGAGCGACGATGCCCGGGGCAAGCTCAGCGCCATGGGCGGCAATGGCAAGAACACCGCCCAAGGCGCGAGCAATGCGCAAAACAGCAGCGGCACGCCCACCGGCAGCGGCGTGCAGTCGGGTTATGGCCAGGCCACCGGCTCGACCACCGGCACCAACGGCACCCCCAAGGACCAGGACACCGCGTTCAGTGCCGGCGGCGTGACGATCCAGGCCGACGCCACCACCAACACCCTGCTGATCTCCGCGCCGGACCCGTTGTACCGCAACCTGCGCGAAGTCATCGACATGCTCGACCAGCGCCGTGCCCAGGTGGTGATCGAAAGCCTGATCGTGGAAGTCGGCGAGGACGATGCCACCGAGTTTGGCGTGCAGTGGCAGGCCGGCAACCTGGGGGGCAAGGGCGGGTTTGGTGGCGTGAACCTCGGCGGTAGCGGCGTGAATGGTAAGCCCAATAGCCCTACCAGTATTGATGTGCTGCCCAAGGGGCTGAATGTGGGGGTGGTCAACGGCACGGTTGATATTCCCGGCATCGGCAAGGTGCTCGACCTCAAGGTGTTGGCCCGTGCGCTGAAGAGCAAGGGCGGCACCAACATATTGTCCACGCCCAACCTGCTGACCCTGGATAACGAAGCGGCGAGTATTTTCGTGGGCCAGACCATTCCGTTTGTCACCGGCAGTTATGTGACCGGCGGCGGGGGCACCAGCAATAACCCGTTCCAGACCGTGCAGCGTGAAGAGGTGGGGCTCAAGTTGAACGTGCGGCCGCAGATTTCCGAAGGCGGCACCGTGAAGCTGGATATCTATCAGGAGGTCAGCACCGTGGATGCGCGGGCGTCGGTGGAGGCGGGTACGGTGACCAACAAGCGGGCGATCGATACCAGTATTTTGCTGGATGACGGGCAGATCATGGTGCTCGGCGGGTTGCTGCAGGATGGGTATAGCCAGAGCAATGACGCGGTGCCGTGGTTGTCGGATATTCCGGGGTTGGGGGCGTTGTTTCGCAATGAGAAGCGCAGTGTGAACAAGACCAACCTGATGGTGTTCTTGCGGCCGTACATTATTCGGGACAGTGGGGCGGGGCGCAGTATTACGTTGAATCGGTATGAGTTTATGCGCAGGGCGCAAGGGGGGTTGCAGCCGGAGCACAGTTGGGCGATGCCGGATGTGCAGGCGCCGCAGTTGCCTTCTGTGGACAAGGCGATTCCTGGGGGCCGGCCTTGAACGTTTTGACCGTGTACATATCCATTCCTTCGGTAACGGCGGCTTATGGTTCCGCTCTTACAGCGGGTCACTTTTGGAAGGACCCAAAAGTAACCAAAAGGTCCTCGCCCCACCACTCGGCACCTCGCTCAGGCTCGGTGTTCCCTCACTCCGGCTTGAATCCGTGGGCCGCCGCAATGGGCCATCCATGGCCCAGTGCGGCTAACCCGGCGTCCTGCCGGGTTACCCACGGATTCAAGCCTGCGTTCGGCCAGCGTGGTTTTACGGGGCGCCGAAGATCAAGAGCAAGAGCGACTCGCTGCGCATCGTGGATACGTTTTTTGTTTTGTGTTGCCGCCCTACTGTGGCGAGCGGGCTTGCCCCGCGTTGGGCTGCGAAGCAGCCCTGAAACCAGTGAGCGCGCCGCGTTTATCCTGGTTTCCCGCGTCATCGTTAACGACCATCGCGGGCAAGCCCGGCTCAGGGGGAACGCGCACGCCTCAACGATCCGGTCGGCTACCAGGCCGCCGCGCTTTGCTTTTGATTTTGATCTGAGGCGCCCCGTCAAACACGCTGGCCGGAATTCGGCAGGGATTTGGGGGGTAAACCGGCAGGGATGCCGGTTTAGCCGCCCCGCGCCATGGATGGCGCGTGGCGGCGGCCCCCCAAATCACTGTCGGATTACGGGCACACCGAGCCTGAGCGAGGTGCCGAGTGTTGGGGCAAGAGCGTTTTGCTTACTTTTGCGCTTTTCAAAAGTGAGCCGCCGTAAGGGCGGAACCATAAGCCGCCGTTACCCAAATAACGGATATGTACACCCACCCAAAGGGCAACCCCAATGAGCCTATTGCCCTACGCCTGGGCCAAATCCCAACGCATCCTCCTGCGCCCCAGCGACCAGGGCATGCTGCTGACGGTCTGCCCCTCAACCCCCGGCTGGTCCATCAGCGAAGTCCACCGCCAATTCGGCCCGGCCCACCTCGAACAGGTCCGCGACGACGAACTCGACGGCCTGCTCACCAGCGCGTACGCCGACACCGGCAGCGCCGCCGCCGTCGTCGGCGCCGCCGAAAACGAGGTCGACCTCGACCGTCTCATGCAAGACATGCCCGAAATCACCGACCTGCTGGACACCCAGGACGGCGCCCCGGTGATCCGCATGATCAACGCCTTGCTGACCCAGGCCGCCCGCGACGAAGCCAGCGACATCCATATCGAGCCCTACGAAACCCATTCCGTGGTGCGCTACCGTGTCGACGGCACCCTGCGTGACGTGGTCTCGCCACGCAAGGCATTGCATGGCGCGCTGGTGTCGCGGATCAAGATCATGGCCCAACTCGATATCGCCGAAAAACGCCTGCCCCAGGACGGCCGTATCGCCCTGCGCGTGGCCGGGCGGCCCATCGATATTCGCGTGTCCACGGTGCCCACCGGCCATGGCGAAAGGGTGGTCATGCGCCTGCTGGACAAACAAGCCGGGCGCCTGCAGCTGGAAACCCTGGGCATGGAGCCGCAGCTGCTGGCACGCCTGGATACGCTGATCCGCCAGCCCCACGGCATCGTGCTGGTCACCGGACCCACCGGCAGTGGCAAGACCACCAGCCTGTACGCCGCCCTGGCGCGGCTGGATGCGAGCACCAGCAATATCCTCACCGTGGAGGACCCGGTGGAATACGACCTGCCGGGTATCAGCCAGATCCAGGTCAACGCCAAGATCGACATGACCTTCGGCCTGGCCCTGCGTGCGATCCTGCGCCAGGACCCGGACATCATCATGATCGGCGAAATCCGTGACCTGGAGACCGCACAAATCGCCGTGCAGGCTTCGCTCACCGGTCACCTGGTGCTGGCGACCCTGCACACCAACGATGCGGTGTCGGCGGTCAACCGCCTGATCGATATGGGGGTGGAGCCGTTCCTGCTGGCGTCGTCCCTGCTGGGGGTGTTGGCCCAGCGCCTGGTACGGCGCCTGTGCCCGCACTGCAAGCAGGAAGACCCCGCCGCGCCCGGCACCTGGCGCCCGGTCGGCTGCGCGCAGTGCAACCAGGTCGGCTACAGCGGACGTACCGGGATCCATGAGTTGTTCTGTGTCGACGATGCGGTACGCAGCCTGATTCATGAGGGCGCCAACGAGCAGGACCTGCGCCTGGCCGCGCGCCGCGCCGGGATGTTGAGCATGCGTGAAGACGGTGAACGCTGGGTGCGCAGCGGTGCCACCGCCCCCGAAGAAATCCTGCGTGTGACACGGGACGCCTGATGAATCGCTATCGCTATGAAGCCGCCGATAGCAGCGGCAAAGTCGAGGCCGGGCATGTGGAGGCCGACAGCCAGAGCGCAGCCTTTGCCAACCTGCGCAGTCGCGGTTTGACCGCGTTGCTGGTGCAGATCGAAGGCAATCAGCCGGCCGCGACGGGCAGCAGCCTGTTCAGCGCCAAACTGTCGGACAACGACCTGGCCTGGGCCACGCGGCAACTGGCGAGCCTGCTGGGCGCGAGCCTGCCGTTGGAAGCTGCGCTGAGTGCTACGGTGGAGCAGGCCGAGAAAAAGCATATCGCCCAGACCCTGGCCGCCGTGCGCGCCGATGTGCGGGGCGGCATGCGCCTGGCGGATGCGTTGGCGGCGCGACCTCGGGATTTTCCGTCGATCTACCGCGCGCTGATTGCGGCGGGGGAGGAGTCCGGTGACCTGGCCCAGGTGATGGAGCGTTTGGCCGACTACATCGAGGAGCGCAACAACCTGCGTGGCAAGATTCTCACCGCGTTTATCTACCCCGGTGTGGTGGGGCTGGTGTCCATCGGCATTGTGATTTTCTTGCTGAGCTACGTGGTGCCCCAGGTGGTCAGTGCGTTCTCCCAGGCCCGCCAGGACCTGCCGGGGCTGACCCTGGCGATGCTCAACGCAAGTGACTTCATCCGCGCCTGGGGCTGGCTGTGTCTTGCCGGGATCGTCGGTGGTTTCTGGAGCTGGCGCCTGTACCTGCGCAATCCGGTAGCGCGGCTGAATTGGCACAGCCGCGTGCTGCGCCTGCCATTGATCGGGCGTTTTGTACTGGGGTTGAACACGGCACGATTCGCCTCGACCCTGGCGATTCTCGGCGGTGCCGGGGTGCCGTTGCTGCGTGCTCTGGAGGCCGCGCGGCAAACCTTGTCCAACGACCGGCTCGACCAGTGCGTCAGCGATGCCACCGCCAAGGTGCGCGAGGGCGTCAACCTGGCCCCGGCGCTGGCGGTGGAAAAGGTCTTCCCGCCGGTGCTGATCCACCTGATCGCCAGCGGCGAGAAAACCGGCTCGCTGCCACCGATGCTGGAGCGCGCGGCGCAGACACTGTCGCGGGATATCGAACGGCGTGCCATGGGCATGACCGCCTTGCTGGAGCCGCTGATGATCGTGGTGATGGGGGCCGTGGTGCTGGTGATCGTCATGGCGGTGTTGTTGCCGATCATCGAGATCAACCAACTGGTCACCTGACCGCACCTGCTCCCGTCCAACCTCGGGTTCCTCGTTCCGTCACATTCCGACAGCTCATGTCGCCTCCAGCCATACGCGCTGAAACCTGACTGTCACCTGCGCCCAAAGCGCTCGGAATCATGACCGGAACACCCGAGAATCTTTTTAAAAATCAAGGTGTTCCTCCCGAGGTTTTTTCCTACAAACGTCATCGGAAACTGCGAATTTCTGTCCCATGGTTTTAACCCCTGGCCACCCCCCTGAACACGGCTCGGGACCGAAGCCATGGCGTCATGCAAGAGCCCTCTACCCCAAACGTACAAACACGACGAAAGGAGATTCTTCATGTTTAAGCGCAACGTTCTCGCGGTATCCATGACCCTCGCTGCACTGTGCTCGGCCCAGGCTGCAATGGCTGACATCAACGGCGGCGGCGCAACCCTGCCACAAGCGCTGTACCAGACGTCTGGCGTGTTGACCGCAGGTTTTGCCCCGTACATCGGTGTGGGCAGCGGCAATGGCAAGGCAGCTTTCCTGACCAACGACTACACCAAGTTGAAGGCTGGCGTTTCCAACCTGAACGTGCACTGGGCGGGCAGCGATTCCAAGCTGAGCGCTACTGAACTGTCGACGTATGCGTCGGCCAAGCAACCTGCCTGGGGCAAGCTGATCCAAGTGCCATCGGTGGGTACTTCGGTTGCCATCCCGTTCAACAAAAGCGGGACTGCGGCCGTTGACTTGAGCATCAACGAGCTGTGCGGTGTGTTCTCCGGCCGTATCGCCGACTGGAGCGGTATCACAGGTTCGGGTCGCAGTGGCGCCATCAAAGTGGTTTACCGCAGCGAAAGCAGTGGCACCACCGAACTGTTCACGCGCTTTCTGAATGCCAAGTGCGCTGAAACCGGCACCTTCAATGTCACCACCACCTTCGGCACCAGCTACACCGGTGGCTTGCCTGCCGGCGCGGTTTCCGCAACTGGCAGCCAAGGCGTGATGACCACCCTGGCCGGTACCGACGGCGGTATCACCTACATGAGCCCTGACTTCGCCGCCCCGACCCTGGCCGGTCTGGATGACGCAACTAAAGTCGCTCGCGTGGGCAAGGACGTGGTCAACGGTGTGGCGGTCCAGGGTGTATCGCCGAAAGCGAGCAACGTATCCGCCGCCATCAATGCCGTGCCGTTGCCTGCTGTCGCTGACCGTGGCAACCCTGACGCTTGGGTGCCCGTGTTCGGCAAAGCCAACACCGCGGGTGTGGTGCCTTACCCAACGTCGGGCTACCCGATCCTGGGCTTCACCAACGTGATCTTCAGCCAGTGCTACGCCGATGCCACCCAGACCACCCAAGTGCGTGACTTCTTCACCAAGCACTACGGTTCGTCTGCCAACAACGACGCAGCGATCGAAGCCAACGCGTTCGTGCCACTGCCAAACAACTGGAAAATCGCTATTCGCGGTAGCTTCCTGACCGCCACCAATGCCCTGAGCATCGGCAACACCAACGTCTGCAACGGCATCGGTCGTCCGCTGTAACCCACGCTTTCAAAGACCCGCAACACCTGATCAGCAACGGCCTGCGCCGTTGCTGATTTTTGCGTTTGTGCTGTTCACCGCCGCGCCGACAGCGTCATGTGAACTTTGCATGACAGAAGTTCAGTCGTGTCCCTCGCCAACCGCCTAATCCTCATACGTGAGCCTGTCCTGCTCCCTGCGTAATAACAAAGAAGGAAGATTCCCGATGGTCCGCTGCAAATCACCGGTCAACCTGAAAGCCCCCGAGACCGTCCTGCGTCTCAAGCCTTTGGCCCATGCCATTGCCTTATTGATGGTGGCGGGTAACGCCCAGGCAGCCACGGCGTTCAGTTCCGGCTGGTTTGCCGACAAGGGCGCGTCCCAGGCGGCCACGGCAGCGCGTACCGGTGCCGGCCAGGTGCCGGGGATTCCTTCATTGAACCAGCAGGCGCGGGTCAAGCAGCAGTTGGCGCGCTCCATCAGTACCTTGAACACCAGTGTCGCGGCCATTGCGGCCCAGCAGGCCGCGCAAGCGGCAGGGCGCCAGGCGGCGTTCGGTCAGGTCTCGGCGATTCCCGATGGCCTGGGCAAGGGCGGCCTGCAGGTCGACAACAGCCTGACCCAGGGTTGGACCCACGCCAAGAACCCGACCCAGAGCCAGTCCGGCGGCAAGACCACGGTGACCATCGAGCAGACCGCCGACAAGGCGATCCTCAACTGGGAGACGTTCAACGTCGGGCGCAACACCACCTTGGACTTCCAGCAGCAGGCCAGTTGGGCGGTGCTCAACCGCGTCAACGATCCCAATGCGCGCCCCAGTGAGATCCAGGGCCAGATCAACGGCGCCGGTACGGTGATGATCATGAACCGCAACGGCGTGGTGTTCGGCGGCACCAGCCAGGTCAACGTGCGCAACCTGGTGGCGGCCGCCGCGAACATCACCGACGAGCAGTTCACCCAACGCGGCCTCTACGTCGATGCCAACGGCACCCAGCCGACCTTCACCGATGCGGCGGGCAAGGTCCAGGTGCAGCGCGGTGCGTTGATCCAGACCCACAATCCGGCCACCTCCACCGACGCCGGCGGCTATGCCTTGCTGCTCGGTACCGAAGTGGAAAACGCCGGCACCGTCATCACCGCCAAGGGCCAGACCACCCTGGCCGCCGGCGACAGTTTCTACATCCGCAAGGGTGTCGGCACCACGGGCAACGACCGCTCCACCACGCGTGGCAATGAGGTGGCGACCAGCCTCAACCCTGGCAGCAGCGCAGGTAAAGTCACCAACAGCGGCCTGATCATGGCCTCCACCGGCGATATCACGCTCACCGGCCACCAGGTGCAGCAAAACGGCGTGGCGCTGGCCAGCACCTCGGTGGACACTCGCGGCACGATTCATCTGCTCAACGCTGCCAGCGACAGCACCGGTAGCGTGACCCTGGGCGAGGGCAGCACCACCGCGATCTTGCTGGACGCCAGTGACAGCACCGCCCTCAACAGCCAGAAAGACAACGGGCTGGTCAAACTCGACGGAACACCCGCCAACCTGATCACCGGCCGGTTCAACCACCTCAGCGCCGTGGCTGACCGTACCGACCAATCACGCGTCGAGATCGTCAGCGGTGGCTCCGTGGACTTCCAGAAGGGTTCGATCACCCTGGCCACCGGCGGCCAGGTGGCGGTCAGCGCTACCGGGCGCAGCCTGGTGCGCGATGGCGCGATGATCGACGTCTCAGGCGCGGTCGGCGTCAAGGTGTCGATGGCATCCAACACGATCAAGATCAACGTGCAGGGTAACGAGCAGCGTGATGCTCCGGTGAACCGTGACGGCGGGCAACTGATCAACAACGATGTGTGGGTCGACCTGCGCGAGCTGGTGTTTGTACCGGCAGGCACCAACGGTTACGCGACGGATCGCTGGTACACCGCCGGCGGCTTGCTGGAAGTGGGCGGTTACCTCGGTACTCAAGGACATTCGGTCGGCGAATGGATGGCCCAGGGCGGCACGGTGACCTTTACCGGCAAGGATGTGGTCACTCAGACGGGCGCGCAGATCAACCTGTCCGGCGGCACCGTGGACGTGCAGGCCGGTTACATCCAGCAGACCTGGCTCAAGGGGCCCAATGGCCGCTTGTATGAATTGTCCAGGGCGCCCGGCGACATCCTCTATTCGGGGTTCTACAAGGGCTATGAAGACACCAGCGCGCGCTGGGGCCAGACCGAGTATTACTACAACCCGCTGATCGCGCCGCAACGCCGCTACGAGGCCGGCTACACCGTAGGCCGCGACGCCGGCAAACTGGTGGTCGGCACCACCAGTGCGGTGTTGGAAGGTCAGTTGATCAGTGATGTGTTCCAGGGCGATCGGCAGACCCAGGCGCCCAACATCAACCTCGACGGCTATCAGCAATCCAAGAAGACCATGGCCCAGCGGGCGCAGTTGATCATCGGCCAGTACATTCCGATCTACAACAAGACCACCGGCACGCTGCGCTATGCCCTGAGCGGCACCACCGACCAGGTGCTGATCGATGGCAATACCCGGAAAATCGCCGATGGCCTGAACCTCACCACGGCGCTGCCAGCGGATCGCCAGGGCCAGATGGTGCTCGACAGCGACCCGCTCAACGGTTACCAACTGGGCGCGATCAAGGTGGGCGCCAAGCAGCAGATCACGGTGAATGGTGCGCTCAAGGTGGCAGACGGCGGCGACATCACCTTGTTCGGGCCGGGGGTCGGTATCAACGCCAATCTCACCGCCCGGGGGGGCAGTATCAACGCGGGCAACATCCTCACTCAGGTCAACCTCAACGCGGGCAACACCGTCGGCGATGTGATCCTCGCGGGCAGCGGACGGGTCGATGTGGCGACAGGCGTCAAGCTGGACGCCGCCGGGCGCTGGAACAACCTGGCGCTGGACCCGAGCCTTGGTGAAGGCGTGGCCTATGTGAACGGCGGCAAGGTGTCGCTGCGCAGCACCGGCAACCTGAACCTGGCGTCAGGCAGCGTGGTGGAGGCGTCTTCCGGCGCCACGCTCGGCGTGGATGGCAAGCTCATCGGCGGCAAGGGCGGTGACGTGACCTTGGGGGCACTGGGCAGCCTGGGGCTGGAGGGCGAGATTCGCGGTTATGGTGTCAATGGCGGCGGCACCCTGGCGTTGCAGGCCCGCAAGGTACAGATCGGCAACAGCACCGGGGCGCCTGACGCCGGCACCGTGCAACTGGCGCAAGACTTCTTCAACAAGGGCTTCTCGGCCTATGACATCACCGGCAACGAGGGCCTGCTGGTCACTGATGGCACCCAGGTGGATGTCACCATGCCGGTGTATCGCCTTGGCGAGCAGACGTCCGCTGCGCCAACGGGAGGCGACCCTGCCACGGTATTGGAGCGCTGGACCCCTGCGCTGTATCAGCAAGACGCTGCCAAAGGCGTGCTGACCCAGCGCCGTGGCGCCAGCCTGAGCCTGACTGCCGGTCGGCAGGAATCCACGGCGGCCGAACTGGCTACCACGGCCCTGACAGTGGGCCGGGGCGCGGTGATCAACGTCGACCCGGGCCAGAGCATCAACCTGCGCAGCGTCGGCCAGTTGACGGTCAACGGCACGCTCAATGCCTGGGGCGGCAGCGTCAATCTGGGAGGCCTGACCGCTGTCGGTTCCGAGGTGGCCAATGCCGCCGGGCATAACCGCTCGATCTGGGTCGGCGACCACGCGGTGATCGATGTGGCAGCCCGTGCGATCAGTGCCGCGGACAATCGCGGGCGCCTCTACGGCCAGGTCGGCCAGGGTGGCAGGATCAGCCTCGGCGGCGAAATTGACCTGGCCACCGGCATTGCCAAGGCCAGCGACCTGTTTGTGGTGGTGCGCGACGGCGCGCGCCTGGACGCTTCCGGTGCCCAGGCGATGCTCGACATTCCGGGCCAGGGCCGGGTGCAGGTGGCCAGCAATGGCGGCAGCATCAGCGTTGCGTCCAACAATGGCCTGTATCTGGATGGCAGCTTGGTCGCCCGGGCCGGCGGTGCCGCGGCGGCGGGCGGCAGTTTATCGCTGGCACTGGAAACGCCTTACTACCTCAAGGCGGCGGTCACCGACCCGATGCTCAAGGTGCGTGAACTGGTGCTCAGCCAGTCCCATCAAGCCAGCCCCCTCCCGGACACCCTCGAGTACGGCCATGGCCGCCTCGGTGTGGACCAGGTCACCACCGGCGGCTTTGATAACCTGGCCTTGCTCAGCAACGGCGTGTTGAGCTTCGACGGTGATGTGTCGCTGAACATGGGGCAAAGCCTGCGCCTGTACAGCGGCGCCATGGGCCTTGCCGAAAACGCCGCCGCCAACGCTCGCATCAACCTGTCTGCGCCTTATCTGCTGCTGGCCGGCATCCTTGCGCCGCTGGACCCCAGCAAGGACCAGTACCTGCATCCGGTGCTGGCGTCCAACCTGTCGCAACGTGCCAGCCAGGCGCTGTTCCAGGCCAGTGGCAATCTGATCGACGTGCGCGGCAATGTGCTGTTCGGCAACCAGAGTGACCTGACGCTGAGCGATGCCAGCAAGCAGAGCATCGATCGCCGTGGCTTCGATGATGTGCAGTTGAGCAGCCAGGGTGACCTGCGCTTCCTTGCCGGTGCCGGGGCGGACGTGATCGCGCAGGGCATCAGTACTCAGTTGATGACCAAAGGCGATATGACGCTGCGCGCCGCGCAGTTGTACCCGGCGACGGACGTTGGCGCACGGGTGCTGGCCGGTTTTATCGATGCCTTCTCTGGCTTCAAGTACGACCCGACCCGTACCTTGACGATCGCGCGCACGGGGACTGCTGATGCCGCCATGCCGTACTCGGCGTTTGGCCGCCTGCAACTGGGCGGCCCGACGATCAAGCAGGGCGGGGTGGTGCGTGCGCCCCTGGGCCTGATCGAAATCGGCAACCTCGGGGCCAGCCGCGTCGAGCTGCTGCCCGGCAGCCTGACCTCGGTGAGTGGCAAGGGACTGGTGTTGCCCTACGGCGGCACGGTAGACGGCCAGGTCTACAAATACAACGGCAAGACTGTGACGTTCCTTGGGCAGGGGGCGTTGCCTAACGCGAACGGCAGCCTGAATGTCGGGATGGTCCTGGGTGGCGAATCGGTGGTGGTGCAGCCTGACGCTACCGTGGACCTTTCCGGTGGCGGCGAGCTGCTTGGGGCCGGGTTTATTTCCGGGCGCGGCGGATCTACCGATGCGCGCTACAACCCCCTGGTGCAATTCGGGGCAACCGGCGGTTTTGTGTTGCCGGGGCTGGGCACCAACCCGGTCTACGCGATTGTGCCGGGCGCGCAACCGGGCTATGCCCCGGTGGGGCCGGAAGGCGGGGCGACCGACCCGTTGATTGGCCAGCAAATCACGATCGGTGCCGGTGTGCCGGGGCTGACAGCGGGCACCTACACCTTGATGCCGTCCACTTATGCCCTGATGCCGGGGGCCTTCCGCCTGGAAATCAACGGCTTGGCGGGGCTCGGCAGCGAAGGCACGACCCAGTTGCTGCGCAACGGCTCATGGTCCACTGCGGGGCGCTTGTCCATCGCCAATACCGGCATCGGCAACAGTACGGCGAGCCAGGTGATCCTCACCGCCGCCGACACCCTGCGCCGCTATTCCCAATACAACGAGACCCGTTATGCGCAATTCGCCGTGGCCGACGCGGCCCGCCTCGGGGTGCCGCGTGCGCTGTTGCCGGTGGATGCCAAGACCCTGCAACTGAACCTCAGCCCGGGGGCGGGTGCCAATGCCTTTTCGTTCAAGGGTATCGGTCGCTTCGAGGCCGCCGACGGCGGTTACGGTGGCACCGTGGCGTTGACCAATGGCAACAGGAGCACGGGCAAGGACATTGAGATCGTCGCGGCAGGCAAGGGCGCAACCCCGGGTTTCAGCGGCATCAGCGTCGAGGCCGAGAGCCTCAACGCGCTCGGCGCGGCGCGTCTGTTGATCGGTGGCCTGACCGTGGTGACCTACGGTCAGGGCGGCAACTACATCAACCTGGCCAACGGAGCCTTGAGCAACATCAACCTGCGCCAAGGCGCGAACCTGGCGGCGCCGGAAGTGTTGCTGGTGTCCTCTACCGGCAAGGTAACCGTCGAACAGGGGGCCTCGATCAACACCATCGGTCGCGGCAAGGCAAGTTATGACGCACGTGACGGCTTTGTGTACAACATGCCCAATATGCTGGCGGTGTCCAACGGCCTGCTCAACGTGGTCGCAGCAACGCCGATGGCCGGTGTGACCAGCGGCGGGATCGAGCTGGGGGCTTGCACTGGCACGCTGTGCAGCGGCCAGAGCGCTTTGTATTCCGAAGGCACACTCGTTGCCTTGACCGACAGCACCCTGCAGATGGGGGCGGACGTGCGTTATGGCACCCGTCACCTGAACCTGGGCGTATCCAGCATCAACGTCGGCAGCCCCGAAGCCTTGGCCGCCGCCGCTGCCGGCAATCGCCTGCCGGCGGGCATGACCCTCACCCAGCAAGTCCTGGAGCGCCTGCTGCGGGGGGACACTCAATTTGGCGCGCCGGCCCTGGAAACCCTGCAACTGTCGGCACGCGACAGCTTCAACTTCTATGGCACCACGACCCTGGACACTTATGACTCGGCGACTGGCAAGTCGATGCTGAGCAACCTGATGCTGTCCACGCCGGCTATTTATGGTGCGGGCGGCGCCAACAATGTAGCCACCATCCATACCGCCAACCTGATCTGGCAGGGGGCCGCGACACCGCCCGTGGCGGCAGTAACTGACGGTGCCGGCAGCGGCAGCGGGCGCCTGGATATCAATGCCGAGCGCATCGAGTTCGGCTATGGGGATTTTGCCCAGCCAAGCACCACCCAGTCCTTTGACCGCCTGGCCCTGGGCTTTGCCAACGTCAACCTGAACGCCAGCCAGCGCATCACCGCCAACCATAAGGGCAGCCTCTCGGTGTATCAGCGTCAGGGCGCCTATGACGCGATCAAGGGCTTTGCCTACAACGGCGGCAACCTGAATATCCTCACACCGTTGATGAGCGGTGAAGCCGGCTCAGTCAACCGGATCACAGCCGGTGGCGCGATTGATGTGCTCGCCTCGGCGGGGCCGGTGGGCGAGGCGAAGGGCATTGGCGGCGAGTTGTCTTTGCAGGGCGACAGCATCCGCCTGGCCAGCGCGGTGGTATTGCCCAGCGGCAAGCTCACCCTGGGCGCCCGTGGCGATGTGGTGTTGACTGATGCGGCCTTGATCGATGTGGCCGGCCGGGCCATCGCTTTCAACGACCTGACTAAATACAGCGCTGGCGGCGAGGTCCTGCTGGAAAGCCGTGCGGGCAACGTGCTGCAGGCGGTCGGTTCGACCATCGACCTGTCGGCGCAGCACAACCAGGCGGGTCGGCTGCGGGCGGTGGCCGTAGAGGGCGCGGCGGGCACCGTCGACCTGGCGGGCAGGATCGTCGCTGGCAGCAGCGGCGACTACGATGCCGGCGGTACGCGGGTGCCTTACCTGGCGGGCGCGGTGGAGATCCAGGCCCAGCGGCTGGGCACAAGCGGCACATGGAATGAACAGTTCGCCGCCCTCAATCAACGCCTCAATCAAGGCCAGGTGTATGGCTCGCGCAGCTTTCAGCTCAAGCAAGGCGATCTGATCATCGGCAGCGATGTGAAGGCCAACAGCGTCAACGTTTCGCTAGACAATGGCAGCCTGCGCGTTACCGGCCTGGTAGACGCCAGCGGCGAGCGCGTCGGCAGCATCAACCTGGCCGCCAGGAACGGCCTGGTCCTGGACAGTACGGCGGTGCTCGATGCCCATGGCACGCAAGTGCGCGTGGACAGTTATGGCAAGGTCATCGACGCGCCGAACCGCGCCACCGTTGTGCTCGGCTCAGGCCAGGGCCAGTTGACCCTGGCCGATGGCGTGCGCATCGACCTGCGCCATGGCACGGGGGCAGGGGCCGGTAATGACGGACGCAGTCTCGGCACCCTGGAGCTCAACGCGCCCCGTCTGGGCGGCGATGACATTGCCATCGATGCCAGTGGGCGCCTGACCATCACCGGCGCACGCTCCATCGCGCTCAATGGCATGGTCACCTACGACGATGCCCCGACCAGGACCGATGCCACCCCGAACGGACGTCCGTACCAGGCGATCGACCAAGCCTACCTCGACGGCAAGCACGCACTGAGCACGGCGTTCATCAATGCTGCGCTCGGCAATACCAACCTGCTGCAGAACAAACTGGCAGGCCTGAATAACGCCACCTACGGCGATGTTTTCCACCTGCGGCCTGGTGTGGAGATTATCAGCAAGACGCCCGACGTCGACCTGGTGGTACAGGGCGACCTGGATTTGTCCGGCTATCGCTACGCCAGCCTCAAGTCGACCCAACCTACCGAGGCCGGCAGCCTGACCCTGCGCGCCGGTGGCGACCTGAATATCTACGGCAGCATCAACGACGGCTTTGCGCCGCCGCCGCAAACCGATGATGACAATGGCTGGGTCCTGCGTGCAGGTATCGACTACACCGGCGGCACGGTGGTGGTGCCGGGCAGTGGTGTGACCCTGGCGGATGGCACCCTGTTCCCAGGCGGCGTGACGCTCAATTTCGATGTGCCGACGCAGCCGCTGTTCCTGCCTGCTGGCACGCGGTTGCCCGTCGCGGCAACGCTCAGCCAGTCCTTGGTGCTGCCTGCCGGGACGGTGTTGGCCGCCGCCGTGCGGGACGCATCGGGCAATGTGCTGTTCGCCGCGGGCACGCTGCTGGTTCAGAGCCAGACCCTCGCCGCCGGCAGCACGCTGGACGCCGGCACCTTGTTGGGCAGTGCGGCCAATGTCAACGGGCTGATCTGGCCCAAGGGAGTGCCTTTGGCTACCAGCCTCAAGCTGGCAGGCAGTAAAGTCTTGCCCCGTGGCGCGCTGTTGCCGTCGGGTACCGATGTCAAGTTGCCGGACGGTGCGGCGTCGGTACAGCTGCGTGTCGCCGATGCCGGGCGCCAGGGCAAGAACTGGGCGATTGCGCCGATGCTGGAGGAAGGCTCGCAAGCGTGGTCGATTCGGCTGGTGGCCGGCGCGGACACCGGCGCGGCGGACAGTCGCCTGCTGCAACCGCACCCGGTCACCGGCAACCTTCGGTTGGCCGACAGTCACTATGGGATGTACGGGCAGGGTGCGCTGGTCTGGACCGAGCAGGGCTCTTTGGATGTCTATGGCGACAACAGCATGGTGGGCAAGCCCATCGATGTGAATGATGGCTACGCCTACCCCGGGATTTGTGACGATATGCCGGAATATTGCTCGTCCGAGGGCGATGCCTACACCTTGCTGGCGGGCGGCAGTACGCGTTTCAGTGTCATCCGCACCGGCGCTGCGGACTTGGATTTGCTGGCAGGCGGCAACCTGAGCATGGAGTCGTTGTACGGTGTCTACACCGCCGGCAGCTCCTCCACGGGCACCTCGGCTGGCGACCCGTATAACCTCAAGCGTGCCCTTGGCGGCAATGGCAAGGTCCTGGGTAACGTCGGCGGTAACGAAAAGTGGGTCAACGGTGGCCCCGACAGCCTGTACCGCGCCTGGTACCCGGACACGGGCGGCAATGTGCTGGTCAAAGTGGGGGGCGACCTGACAGGCAATATCACCAGCCCTGCGCAGAATGGCGTTGCGCGTCCTGTGCCTGTCGACCTGGGGCTGGATTCAGCCAATGTCGGCAATTGGCTGTGGCGACAGGGTAATAACCTGGAGGGCAGCCAGGCACAAGCGACCAGCTGGTGGATCAATTTCGGTTCTTACGTCGCTAACGTGCGTTCGGACCAGATGGTCGGTTTTACCGGGTTCGGCACCCTGGGTGGCGGCAACCTCACGGTTGATGTGGGGGGCAATGCGGGAATCATCAGTGCGCTGTCGTCAACCGCCCAGAACGTCAGCCCACGCAGCCAAGGCCTCGTTCTGGCGGTCGGCGGTACAGGGCGGGTCGCGGCCGATGGCAGTGTGCAACTGAGCGGTGGTGGCGACTTGAACCTGCGGGTGGGCGATGCGCTGAACCCCGCCAGTCAGGTCACCGTCGATCACCTCAATGGCTCGTTGGTGAACCTGCGCGGCCACGTACAGGTGACGGGCGGCAGCCTGGGCAGCCTGACCTTGCGTTACGGCAACCAGTCCAGGGACCAGAGCCCCAGCGAAGTGCGCGCCTACGACCCGCTGCGCTCCACCTCGGCCATGGCGGCCGGCGGCTTGAGCCTGCTGCCAGGGGATTCGACCTTCAGCCTGGCTACCCGGGGCGACCTGGTCCTCCAGGATGTCGCCGATCCAGGCCGCGTACCGCAGATGAATGCCTTGGCCTACGCAAAGGAAGGCGTCAACGGGGTAGGACAGAGCTGGTTCAGCCTGTGGACCGACCGTGCGGCAGTCGATCTGTTCTCCTCCGGCGGTAACCTCACACCACTGACCCAGACGCTGGAAACCGATATGGCGGCGGTCTACCCCGCCACATTGCGTGCGGTCGCCGCCAGCGGCAGCCTGTACTACGGCCGTGCGTCGACGAGTAACCCGAATGTGCCGCAGCCATTGCAGGCGCTGGTGCTGGCACCGTCGGCCAACGGTCAACTGGAATTGCTGGCGGGCGATTCGATCTACGGCGGCGACTTGACCATCAGCCGTTCCAGCGCAAGTCCGCAAAGCCTGGCGACGATCCAGCGTCCGGCGTTCCTGGGCTTCATCAACAGCTTGCCGGTCGCAGGCAGCGGCAATCTTTCCAGTGATGGCAACATCGCACGCCTGGGGCTTCACCCGCTGTTCGCGTTTGGCCCTGACACCGCGAGCATGGCATGGGGCGGCGCCTTGGAACCGGCGCGTTTCTATGCGCTCAGCGGTGACCTGCTGGGGGTCAACAGTGGACGGGCGCTCAGTCTCTATGGGGCAAACGATCCACGCTTCGGTCAGACCTATTACGAAGGTGCAGGCCCGGTCTGGATGCTCGCCGGGCGCGATATCGTCAGCAGCGGCACCCGCTTGAATGGTGCCCTTGGCGGGGACGTGAGCACCGGTGAATACACGTTCATCGGCAACCTGTTCGTGCACACGGGGGCGACTGATATCTCCATTGCCAGCGCCGGGCGCGACATCCTCTACAGCAGTTTCAATGTCGCGGGCCCCGGGACCCTTGAGCTGACGGCCGGGCGCACTATCCAGATGGACGATCAGGTGGGCGTGAACAGTCTGGGCGCCGTGGCGGCCGGCGACAACCGAGCGGGTGCCAGCATCGTCCTGCAAGCCGGTGTCGGGCCCAAGGGGCCGGACTACCGTCGGTTTGTCGAGGCTTACTTGAACCCCGCCAACCTGGCGCTGCCGGGTGAGTCGATCCAGGGCAGCAAGGTCGCCAAGACCTACGAGAGGGAATTGCTCGCCTGGCTGGTCGAGCGCTTCGGGTTTACCGGAGACGCCGAACAGGCCCGCACTTACTACGCGGCGCTCCCCGCCGAGCAACAACGGGTGTTCGCCCGCGACGTGTACTTCGCCGAGCTCAAGGCCGCCGGCCGTGAGTACAACACCGCTGGCAGCGTGCGCCAGGGCAGCTATCTGCGTGGCCGCGCGGCGATTGCGGCGCTGTTCCCGGACAAGGACGTGGCCGGCAACCCGATCACCTACAAAGGCGACATCACGATGTTCGGTGGCGCGGGTGTGCACACCAACTTCGGGGGTTCCATCCAGATGCTCACGCCGGGCGGCAGCCAGACCTTCGGTATCGAAGGCGCGGCGCCACCGTCGACGGCGGGGGTGATCACCCAGGGCGCGGGGGATATCCAGCTGTATTCCCTGGGCAGCATCCTGCTGGGCCAGAGCCGCATCATGACCACCTTCGGCGGCTCGATCATGGGCTGGACCAGCGAAGGCGACATCAACGCCGGGCGCGGTTCCAAGACCACCGTGGTGTACACGCCGCCCAAGCGTGTGTATGACAACTGGGGCAACGTCGGCCTGTCGCCGTCGGTGCCGAGTACCGGTGCGGGGATCGCCACGCTCAACCCGATCCCGGAAGTGCCGGCGGGGGACATCGACCTGATCGCACCGCTGGGCACCATCGATGCCGGCGAGGCGGGCATTCGTGTGTCCGGCAACGTCAACATTGCCGCCTTGCGCGTGGTGAACGCGGCGAATATCCAGAGCCAGGGCAAGTCGTCCGGGGTGCCGGTGTCTGCTGCGGTCAACACCAACGCCATGACGTCGGCCAGCGCGGCCGGAGCGGCGGCGTCCCAGGCCGCGGAAGACGCGGCGCGCAGCCAGCAGGCGGCCGCCAAACAGGGCAGGCCGTCGATCATGACCGTGGAAGTGTTGAGCCTGGGCACCGAACCGTTGCCGCAGGAGCCTGCGCCGGCGCAGAAAACCTCCGGCTACAACCCCAACAGCCCGGTGCAGGTGCTGGGCGCCGGGCCGCTGAGCGAACAGGCGCGAGCGCGGCTGACGGATGAGGAGCGCAAGCAGATCAGTTTGTAAGGCGTTGGAAGGGACCTCTCGATGTACCGTTCGGGGCGATCAATGATCGCCCCTTTTTTTGCGCCGGTTACGGGTTGTCCTTGAGGGTCTTGAACGACTCGATGCGTTTGATCAGCCGCGTATTTTTCGCCGAGTCGGCATTGCCGAACAGGAACGAGAAGTCCGACGCCAGCCCGGATTTGCCGGCAATCGCCGCGTACTGGTGGCAGTCATTGCAGTTGTCTGTCTGCACGTAGGTTTCCATCGTGGTGTTGGCGACCACGACACTCTGGTCGCTGACAAACGGCCCATAGGACAGCGGCACCTTCACGTTCGGCCCAGGGCCTGGATCGTTGGGGGCGTTGGGCGTCTTGGACCACAGCACGTTCACCAGTTTGTAGTACTGGAACACCGACTGGCCCTGGGTCTGCTGGGCGAAGGTCTGCTGCACCGCCGTGTTCAGCGCCTGCATGTCCTGGGGCGTGGCGTTGAGCCGGGTGGCCTGCACCGGCTGGTCCAGGGGCGTGCAGTCGGGCGGCGTGTGGGTGGCGTCGCACTGCACGCGGGCGACGTTTGGCGCGCAGGCATCGCCGGTGCACTCGGGGTTGTTGAAGCTGTAGCCCTGGGGTGGGGCGGCGCCGCCATCGGGCACGTTGTCGATCTGCTCGAAGGTGGTCCAGATGAAGTTCGGCTGGGTCTGGGTCTTGTTGATGATATGCAGCCCTACCAGGCCTATCACTTCCTGGGTGCATTGCAGCGTGTCCGGGCGTTGCAGCCAGGCCACGGTGGTCAGGTAGCGCCCGTACAAGTCGGGCTTGTTGGTGAGCACGCGCCAGGCCGCCTTGAGTTCCAGGGCACCCAGCTCCTCCTGGGGCAGCGCCTTGGCCGGCAGCTCGCGCACCGGCTTGCCGGCCGGCAGTGACAGGCCGGCGGGGTGTCGGTTGTCGCTGTTTTGCGCCACGATCAGCTGGTTGGCGGCGTCGTACAAACCGTTGTCGACGATGTAGTCGAACTCGGCCTTGCCCACCTTGCGCTCGAAAAACACCAGGTTGCCCGACTGGTCCGTGAGCCAGCCGCCGGACGCTTCCATGATCGAATCCGGCAGGGTCACCTGGGTGCCGCTGGACAGGTGGAAGCGGTGCTTGCGGTTGATCGCGCTTTCCGAGGTGGCGGTGATGAATTTACGCGCCCCCGTGGCAAACGCCTTGAGGTTGCCGGTGGCGGTGCAATTGGACGGCACCAGGGTTTCCACGCCCCAGCCGGACGGCTTGGCCGCGCCGGGCAGGAAGATTTCGCTGGCATCCTTGTAGCTGGCCCACACCGGGGCATTGCTCATCGGTTGGCCGGGGGTTGGCGGCACGCCGAACTGGGCCGCGCTGCTTTGGGTGTCCGGCTCACCGGCCAGGCTTGGGTTGGCCGGCCAGCCGGGATTGACCGGCCAGTTCATGGCGATGAACAACTGCCAGCCGAAACAATTGAGAAAAGCCTGCTCGGTGCCGAAATTGTTCACCGGCAGGAAGCCGCCGCTGGTGGGATCGAACACCAGCTGGCTGACGCAGCTCTGGGCGTCCGAGGCGGCATTGGCCGGTGTGGGGGCCAGCAGTGGGAGAAGGGTGCAGGTGATTGCGCAGGCAATACGCAAGCGTGCCCGGCGCAGCGGGCGAAGCCATCCGTTCATGATCGCATTCCTTGCTCAAGACTCAAGGGGCGGCCGCCCAGGCCAGGCATGGGCGGCCGGGAGGCACTCAGGCGCTGGGCACCAGGGCCAGGCCGCTTTCCCAGGGGTGCTCGGAGGCACTCGGGTTGGCCGCTTCGCTGGGGTTCAGCGCACGCACACTGACCAGCCCCGGCGCCGCGTTGCTGCTGACGGTGATGGTCATGATGTAGCCCTGGGTGCCGCCGCCGTCGGTCTGGCCGGGAATCGCCGAGGCATCCGGCAGGAACTGCGTGACCTGGGCCGTGATGCCCGGGTTGGAGAACTGCACCCGTGCATCCGCCGCCGTGGTGTTCGGGTCGGCGCCTTGTACCACCAATACGAACTGGCCTGAGCTGCCGGGGGCAAAGCTGGCCGGCAAGTCGCTGGGGGATTGGCCGTAGAACAGGTCAATCGGCAGCAACTGCACGGGCCAGGGTTGCGCATCGGTGGTGTTGGCCGCCACGCAGGCACACTCCTTGGGCTGGGCCGTGAGCGGCGCAGGGGTCACGCTGAGGGCCACGTTCAGTTCGTTGGCGATCACCCACACGTAGTCGATCGGCGTGCCGTTGATGGTGATCTCATTGATCGAAAACCCCGCGCTGGCCGGCACCTCGAAGACCGCCTGGAGAATCTGGTCGGAGTTGTTCGGGCCGGTGCCGGCGGTGCCACGGGTAACGCGCCAGTAGCTGCTGACATCCTGGCCTTGCGGGCCTTTCCAGGTGCTGAAGGACTTGGGTTGCTGCAGGTACAGGCCGATAGGGTTGGTCAACGAGATCAGGTTGTTGACCGCCGCCTGGTTCGCGGAGAACCCGATATGCGGGTCGGAGTTGCGGTAGTTCTGCCCGTATTGCGCGCAGCAGATCAGGCTCTGCTGGTTCTGGCTGCTGGTGAGTGGCCGCAGGATGGTGGCCGCCGCCGCCAGGTAGATCTCGGCACTCAGGGTATTGGGGCCGGAAGTCAGGTGCATCGCGCCGCCCGACACGCCCGGTATGCGCACGGTGCCGCTGTTCCATTTGTTCACGGTGTCGTAGGCGGGCTGGCCGGTGGTGGGGTCGAGTACCGGTTCGCCGGCCTTGCCGGTCGGGCCGTCGGCGGTGTAGCGCAGGTACAGGTCTTCGAGTTTCACCTGCGGGTCGACATACGCCTGGTACAGGCCCAGCACGGCACCCGGGTCGATGTTCCACATGGTCAGGAAATACGCCGGGTTCTCGCTGGTGAACATGATGCTGCGCATGTTGCCGTCGGGGTCGCGGGTGATCGACCACTCGCAGTATTCGTCCAGCCAGCCCCGTGGACCCGAGGGCGAAAAGTCGGCGTAGGGGCCGTTCCAGTTGATGGATTTGCACAGCACGCTGGGGATCTGCAGTTGGGTGGCCTTGGGGTCCGGGTACAGCGAATAGAGGGTGTCGTTGAGGGTGATCTGACCGTGGTCGGTCAGTTGCATCACCTGGTCCAGGGTCATGGCCTTGCCGCCCAGTTGCGGGACCACGGCAGCGCCCTCGTTATAGAAAAACGTCCACAGCCGATTGGGGAAGGGCTGCCAGGTGATGGTCTTTGGCGTCAGCGTGCCGTAGCCGCTCTCCAGCGGGTTGTAATAGCCCGAGCGCGGTGCATCGTTGAGGTTGGACCAGGGGTTGCCGATGATCGACATCTGGGTCCAGCCGGTGACGTTGTTGTTCCAGTCGGTTTCGAACGCCGGCAACTGGTCCTCCAGGCCCAGCTTGTTGTAGTCCTTGGGCGCTTGTTCGGCAGGGGAGGTGAATTGGGTGAAGGGTGTGCTCATGTCGGTTCTCCAGCATCGGTGTTGGTGGAGCAGCAACCGGCGCCCGGAGCGGGGCCGGCAGAGGTCTGGCGCGGGTCGTCCCACACCAGTTCGGCGATAAAGCCAGGCAGCGGCGCGTATGCATCGGCCGTCAATACCTGGCCACTATCGGAGTGGGTCACGACCAGCGATAACTGCGCTGTGTCGGTCGGTTTGAGCTTGAGTACCCGGGCATTGCGCGCAGCGTTCAGCGCCCGCGACACGCCCAGGGTGACGCAGCGGCCCTTGTCGTCGACCAGGCCCATGCCGATGCGGCTGAAGCGCCCGACGTAATGCGGGTTATCGGCGCGGGCGTGTTGCGCGGTGGCGTCGGGCTGGTTGAGGAAGACGTCGATCAGGTAGGTGTCGTGGGTGCAGCGCACATGGTCGAACACCACCCACGGACCGGTGCCTGCCGCCTGGGACTGACGGCAGCACGCAGCCTTGGCCGCGCCGAACTGCGGGGCGACTGGCGTGCCATAGTCGTAGCCGATGTGCCGGCTGTCCTGGGCCATGTCGCCGAGGGTGGTGTAGCGCCAGGCGTCGGCGCTGGTGAAGGTCACGTCATCGGCCTGATGCCCGGCGAAGGGTTGCAACAGGCATTGGGTGGTGTACTGCGCCGCCGGGTTGGCGCGGATCCAGACCTCCAGCATGCGGTCGATGTTGGCGTGATAGGAGCAGAATACCGGGTCGAAGGCGGTGTAGGCGTTGTCGGCCATGTCGCCGCCGATCCAGCCGTGATAGTTGTCGTGGGGCTGCTCGTAGAGTCCGTCGAAATTCAGCGCACGGTTGGGGTACAGGTTGTCCGGTTGCGGCGGGTCGAAGGCCGTGATGTTGGCCCACGGATAGCCTGGCACACCCT
The DNA here is from genome assembly GCF_024584605.1 of Pseudomonas extremorientalis. Classification (NCBI taxonomy): domain Bacteria; kingdom Pseudomonadati; phylum Pseudomonadota; class Gammaproteobacteria; order Pseudomonadales; family Pseudomonadaceae; genus Pseudomonas; species Pseudomonas extremorientalis. The sequence goes on from NZ_CP089519.1 coordinate 2,559,302, forward strand.
GGGGCTGGCTGAAGGTGGTGAACGCCAGCGCATCGACCACCTGCTGCTGGAAGATCCGGCTCATGCCATACAGCTGGGTGCGCTCGAACCGAAAGGCCTCGCCCTGGGTGTAGAACAGCGGGTTGCGCTGCACGTACAGGCAGTCGACACCCTCGACCGGCGCGGTGGCGCAGACCTTGGAGCAGCCATCCTTGGCCGCCGCATAACGCAACGGGTTACGCCGCACCTCACCGGTGCGGGGGTGCACGTAGGTTTCATCGAGGAACGCCTGGGGCAAGCCGGCCTGGGGGCTGCCGTCGACACTGGCGTCTGCGGCCATCCAGTCCCAGTAGGGGATCGCGCAGTCGATCAGTGCTTCCAGGTACAGCAGGTAAGCGCGGTGCCACAGGGCGAAGGCTTCCTGGTAATGCAGGCACCAGTTGGTGTGGATGTAGGCATAGCGCTGCCAGGGCGAGCCACTGTCGGGGTCGCCGATGTGCATTACGTCATCCAGCTTGGCGCGGTACAGGTTCAGTGCTTCGGCGCTCAGGGAGCGGATGTCCTGGCGTACACGCTTGACCGGGTGTGGCAATGCCGGTGGCGGAATGCGCTCGGCCAGGTCAAACGGCGAGATGCTGTCCAGCCGCCAACCCTGGTTGACCCAAAGGCGGAAGGTTTCCAGGGCATCCATCGGCCAGAACTGTTGCTGATCGGTGGTCAGCGGCATGTTGCGCGAGGCCAGGTGCTGGTAGATGGTTTGCGACCAGGTCTGGACCGAGGCCGGGTCTTCCAGGAACACCTCATAGGCGTTCATGCAACCGACCCAGGTGGCGGCGACGGCGGCGCGCTGGGCGGCGGGTATCCAGTAGGGGGCGCTGAACAGCGCCTTGATATCACCGGTCCATGTCGGTTTCGCGACTATCATCAGATCCCTCTCATGCCGCCTTCAGGCCAGGTGTTGGCCGGGCTGCTAAGCTGGAACGATGTTAACTAGCCACTGCGCAGGATTTGTGCAAATTGGCCCGTCTTTGCGACGTATTCATTGCATTTTTTCAAGGACGATTCGGAACCGATGACAGACGCCATGGATTTGAAGATCCTGGGCAAGTTGCAGAAGGATTGCGACCAGAGCCTGGAGTTGTTGAGCGACAGCGTGGGGCTGTCTTCCACCAGTTGTTATCGGCGGATTCGTCGCATGGAGAGCGTGGGGATCATCAAGGCCAAGGTCGCGGTGCTGGATGAACGCAAATTGGGCATTCAGGTGACGGCGTTTTTCCTGATCAAGCTGGACAGGGATAGCCAGGATATTGACCGCAAGATGCAGCACATCCTTTCGACTCATCCGGAGATTCAGGATTGTTACCTGATGACGGGGGAGTTTGATTTTGTGATGGTGGCGAAGTTTCGGGATGCTGCGGAGTACACCGAGTATATCTATCGGTTTCTGGAGACTTATCGGGATATTCCGATTCGGACCTATTCGTCGACGTTGGTGGTTAGGACGGTTAAGAAGTCTTATGAGTTGCCGTTGCAGGGGGTTGGGTTTTGTTCTCGAAGTTGAGTACATATCCGTTTCTTCGGTAACGGCTACTTAGGGTTCCGCTCTTACAGCGGCTCACTTTTGGAAAGGCCGGAATGCCGGCCCAGCCCAAAGTAAGCAAAAGGCCTTCGCCCCAACACTCGGCACCTCGCCTAGGTTCGGCCAGCGTGTTTGACGGGGCGATCCCAGATCAAAAGCAAGAGCGCGGCGGCCTTGGAGCCGACCGGATTGTATGGCCGGTACTCGGTCAAAGTGTGGGAGGGGCTTGCCCCCGATGGCAGTGGGTCAGTCACTGATGAGTTGGCTGACACACCGCCATCGGGGGCAAGCCCCCTCCCACAGTTTGATCTTCATGTATCAGTTGAAGGGTGGTTTGCTCTGGCTCTGGCTCTGGCTTTTGATCTGCTTTTGATTTTGATGTTAGGCGGCCCCCCAAATCCCTGTCGGATTACGGGTACACCGAGCCTAAGCGAGGTGCCGAGTGTTGGGGCAAGAGCGTTTTGCTTACTTTTGACTGGGCCGGCATTCCGGCTTTTCAAAAGTGAGCCGCCGTAAGGGCGGAACCAATAGCCGCCGTTACCCAAATAACGGATATACACACCACCAAGAATTGCCCCCCACCCAATCCCAAATGAAGCTTTCATGACAAAAGTTCGGTAGCCCATGGCCACTCCCGTCTCCTCTGTGTAACGCGCTTGAGCCCACCAGAAAGGTGAGCTTTTCAGCCGCAAGCAGGATGCCAGGAGTGGGGCGATGGGAACTATGGAACGTTACTCGAAAGTGGGCATGCAGGAGCTCGACCAGCGCCTGTCGAAGATCGTCGAAGCGGCGCGCAAGAAGCCGGTGTCGGTCTATCGCTACGGCGCACCCTGGGTATGGATTGTCTCCCAGGAGGACTGGCAGGGCGCCCGCAAGGAAGTCTCAAGCTACATCCCGGCAGGCCATTCCCTGGTGTTGCTGCGCCCGCAGATCGACGAAGTGCTCGACCAGCACCGTGACTGGCTCACCGCCGAACCCGTGATGTCGATCCCTGCGCCGACCGTGCTGCAGATCCTGCTGCTGCAACTGCTGTATTCGGTGCCCAGCGAGCAGCAACTGCATGAACAGCTGAACTACAACCTGCTGTTCCGCTGGTTCGTCGGTCTGGACCTCAACCAGAAGGTCTGGAGTGTTCATGTCCTGACTCGCGACATCGCCACGCTGCTGAACAACCCGCGTGCGGTGCAACTCATCCAGAAAATCATCGGTGACGTGTTTTGTGGCGCCTTGCTGCACATGCCGGAGTTCTCGTTGAACTTCGCCTTGTTGCACACCTGGCTGGCACGCCACGGCAACACCGCGATCACCAGCAATTGAGCAGGCCGTACGCCGGGCATTCGGCGACGGTGCAAACAATCAGACAGTCAGGGGGCGGTGTGGAGCATCTGTTCAAATTAACGCTGGCGCTGTGTTGCGTAACGCTGGGGAGCCTGGCGCAACCGGTGTTGGCCGAGGAAGAGGCGGCGGCGCGCAGGGTCGACGTCAATGAGTACTTCGTGCGCGGCAATACCGTGCTCGATGCGGCGACGATCGAGGAGGCGGTGTACCCGTTCCTGGGGCCGCAAAAGACCCTGGACGATATCGAAGGTGCCCGCGATGCATTGCAGAAGATCTACCAGGCGCGTGGCTACCAGTCGGTGTTTGTCGAGCTGCCGGAGCAGAAGGTCGATGACGGCATCGTCTACCTGCAGGTGAGCGAAACCAAGGTTGGCCGCGTACGGGTGGTCGGCGCCAAGCATTATTCACCGGTGGAAATCCGCGAGCAGGTGCCGGCCCTGGAGGAGGGCGCGGTGCCGGACTTTGCCACGGTGCAAACCCAGTTGGCCGGCCTCAATCGCAGTGCCGGGCGCCAGGTCACGCCGCTGGTGCGCGAAGGCCAGCGCCCGGGCACGATGGATGTGGACCTGCAGGTGGAAGACCAGAACCCCTGGCACGCCACCCTCGGCCTGAACAACGACTACAGCGCCGACACCGAGAAGCTGCGTTCGGTCGCCACGCTGGGTTACGACAACCTCTGGCAGCTGGGCCACAGCATTTCCCTGACCTACTTCACCGCGCCCCAGGACACCGACAACGCCAAGGTCTGGTCCGGTTCCTACAGTGCGCCGTTGAACGAGCGCTGGACCTTGCAGTTCTCGGGTTACCAGTCCGACAGCAACATCGCCACCATCGGCGGCAGTAACGTGTTGGGCAAGGGCCATTCCTACGGCGTGTCGGCCATCTACAACCTGCCGGCGGCGGGTAATTGGGCCCATTCGTTCTCGTTCGGCGTGGACTTCAAGGACTTCGACGAGCAGATGAAATTCGGCTCCAGCAGCGACCAGGTGCCGCTCAAGTACGCACCGTTCACCTTGGGTTACAACGGCTTTCGCTACACCGAACAATCCCAGTTGGGCCTGGGCCTGAACCTGGTGGTGGGCACCCGCGCGTTCTTCGGCTACGGCAGCGATGCCGAAGAGTTCGACTACAAGCGCTACAAGGCCAGCGCCAGTTTCGCCGTGCTCAAGGGCGACCTGAATTACACCTACACCTTTGCCAACGATTGGCAGTCGGCAACCAAGGGCGGCTTCCAGCTCGCGTCGGGGCCGCTGGTTTCCAACGAGCAGTATTCCGCCGGCGGCGCCACTTCGGTGCGCGGTTACCTGGCGGCGGAGCGCACCGGGGATGAGGGTTACTTGCTCTCCCAGGAGCTGCGCACGCCGTCCCTGGCCAAGTTCCTCGGCAGTTATGTGCAGGAGTGGCGCTTTTATGCGTTCGCCGAAGGCGCGCGCATGCGCCTGCACGACCCGCTGCCCGAGCAAGAAGACGAATACAGCCTGGCCAGTGTCGGCCTGGGCACCCGCGCCAGTTTGAGCAAATGGTTGTCCGGCAGCCTGGATTGGGGCTACCCGCTGCTCGATGGACCGAACACCCAGAAACAGGACTCGCGATTGCACTTCAGTGTGCAGGCGACTTTCTGACTTTTTCTTCCGGAGACTTCACCCATGCAACGCCTATTCCTGAGCCTGTTGATCTGCCTGGGCTTCGCGCTCCCGGCCACCGCCCATGCCTGGTGGCAGGACGACTGGCACTACCGCAAACAGATTTCGGTAGACACCACCGCCCAAGGCGCCGCGATCAGCCAGGCCCTGGGTCGCACTGCACTGCTGGTGCGCCTGCACACCGGCAACTTCACGTTTGACGGGGTCAAGGACGACGGTTCTGACCTGCGTTTTGTGAGTGCCGACGACAAGACCGTGTTCAACCACCAGATCGAAAGCTTCGACCCACTGATGGGCATGGCGCTGATCTGGGTCGATGTGCCCAAGGTCGAAGGCGGCCAGCGCCAGGACTTGTGGATGTACTACGGCAACCAGAAGGCCCCGGCCACGGCCAATGGGCAACTGACCTTCGACCCGAGCTACACCGCGCTCTACCACTTTGACGGGGTCAATGGCAGCCCGGCCCGGGACACCACGGCCTACGCCAACACCGCGTTGAACGCCACCGGCGCGAGCATCGACGGCGTGATCGGCCGCGCCTTGCAGTTGAGCGGCCAAGCGTTGATGTTGCCGGCCAGCCCCTCGTTACAGCACGCTGCGGGCGGCGCGTTCACGTTCAGCGCCTGGTTGCGCCTGGACCAGGCCAGCGGCGAGCAAGCGGTGCTGGCCCGTCGCGACGGCGGCCATAGTCTGTTACTGGGCCTGAACCAGGGCATGCCGTTCGTGGACGTCGACGGCCAGCGCGCCGTCTCCACTCAACCGCTGAACCCTGGTCAGTGGCAGCACCTGGCGTTCACCGCCGAGGGCGATAAGGTCACGCTGTACGTGAATGGCCGCGAAACCGCGACTCTGGCAGTGGCTCTGCCGGCGTTCAATTCTCAGACCGCCATTGGCGCCGACCTGCCGGAAGCCGGCAGCACCCACCTGCCATTCGCCGGTGCCATCGATGAGTTGCGCCTGTCCAAGGTGGCACGCCCGGCTGCGCTGTTGCTGGCCGATGCCAGCGCCCAGGGCGCCGAGTCGAAGCTGGTGGCCTACGGGGTGGATGAAGAACAATCCGGCTTCGGTTTCGGCAGCCTGGGCTTTTTGCTCAACGCCGTACCGGTGGATGCCTGGGTGATCATCCTGGTGCTGGTGGCGATGATGTTCCAGTCGTGGGTCATCATGCTGCGCAAGAACCGCCAGGTCAGCCGTGTAAGCAGTGCCAACGAGGTCTTCCGCGAGCACTTCGCGCAGATCGGCACCCGCCTGGAGATGTATGCCGACGACGCCCTGTTGGGTGAGCGCCTGACCCATTCTTCGCTGTGGCGCCTGTACCTGGTGGCGGTCAAGGAGATCCGCACCCGCCGTGCCCAGGGCGCGGACACTTCGTCGGTGTCGGCCGCCACCATCGAAGCCATCCGTTGCTCCATGGACGGCGTGCGCACCCGCGAGAACCAGGCCCTGAGTTCCAAGTTGTCGACCCTGTCCAACGCCATCGCCGGCGGCCCGTACATCGGCCTGCTCGGCACGGTGCTGGGGATCATGGTGGTGTTCCTCGGCACGGCGATGGCCGGTGACGTGAACATCAACGCGATCGCCCCTGGCATGGCGGCGGCGTTGCTGGCGACAGCCATGGGCCTGTTCGTGGCGATCCCCGCGCTGTTTGGCTACAACCGCCTGATCACGCGCAACAAGGAAGTCAGTGCGGACATGCGCGTGTTCGTCGACGAGTTCATCACTCGCCTGGCGGAGATGCACGGCGAGAGCCAGCACAGTGAAGCCGCGCACCGCCGCGAACATCACGCATCGGTTCCGGCCTGAGGAGAATCGCCATGGCTTCCGTAAATGCCTCCCACGACGATGACGATGACGCGGCCGTCGACAGCATCAACATCACGCCGCTGGTGGACGTGCTCATGGTGGTGCTGGTGATGTTTATCCTCACTGCGACCGCCCAGGTGTCGGGCATCCAGATTCACCTGCCCAAGGCCAGCGCCTCGGTGTCGTTGTCGCAGGCCAAGACCAAGGCCATCTCCGTGAATGACGGCGGCCAGGTGTTCCTCGACGCCTATCCGGTGACTCTCGGCGAGCTGGAAGAGCGCCTGCGCATCGAGAAAGCACTGAACCCGGACTTCCCGGTGATCGTGCGCGGCGATGCGATGGTGCAGTACCAGAAAGTCATCGAAGTGCTCGACCTGCTGCGCCGGCTGGAGCTGTCCCAAGTCGGGCTGGTCACCGGCAAACCGAGCCAGGGCTGAGTCATGACTGCACAGATCCCGATCGCGCCACCGCCTGTGAAAAACACGCCGCCGTTGCGCCCGTTGAAGTGGGGCGCCGGCCTGTTGCTGGGCGCCGTCGCCGCCTGGTTCTTGTGGCAGTGGGCCAACGACATGAGCGGCGTGCGCCGTGAAGCGCCGAAGGTGCCGACGATTATCCCGTTGCCGCCGCCACCTCCACCGCCGCCGGAAAAACCCAAGGAGCCCGAGCCCCAGGTCGAAGAAAAAGTCCCGGAACCGGTGCCGAGCCCCGAGCCCGAAGAGGTCAAGCCGGTCGAGGAAGCGCCGCCTTCGCCTAACGAGGATTTGGCCAACCCGATGCAGATCGATGGCGACGCCCAGTCCGGCAATGACGGTTTCAACATCGGTGCCGGCAAGGGCGGCGGTATGGCCGGCAGCGGTGGCGGCGGGCTGGGGACCGGCACCTACAAGCAGTACCTGGCCGGCACTTATCAACGGCTGATGCGCGAGGATCCTGAGCTGCGCAAGAAGGCCTTCTCGATACAGATAGACCTGTGGCTGGGCGCCGATGGCCAGGTCACCAAGGCGCTGGTGGCCAAGTCCAGCGGGGATGCCGAGACCGATGCGCAGATGCTCGCCTTGATCCAGGCGCCGCGTGCCACACAGAAACCACCGGCGTCGCTGACGCTGCCCATGCGCCTGTCCCTCAAGGGCCGGCGCCCGGATTGATTGAATCCTTTTTTCAACGGTTTTTACAGGAGTTGCGTACACATGATTTCCCCCGTGAATCGACTGACCCTGGCGGTCGGCATGGTCATCGCGACCCTGGTCGGCCAGGCGGCTGCGGCCCCGGTTGCGCCCTCGGAAAACGTCACCATCAACCTGATCCGTCTGCTGGTGCAGCAGGGCGTGCTGAGCCAGGACACCGCCAACGGGCTGATCGCCCAGGCCGAAAAAGAAGCCCGGCAGGCGCGCCAGGCGAATGCCGCGCCGCTGGTGGCCGCAGGCCCGACCGCAGCCCCCGGCGATGTGCGGGTGCAATACGTGCCGCAGGCGGTGAAGGATCAGATTCGTGACCAGGTCAAGGCCGAGGTCATGGCCACTGCCAAGCAGGAAAACTGGGCGCAGCCCAATACTTTCCCGGACTGGGTCTCGCGCATCAGCTTTGACGGGGATATCCGCCTGCGGGATGAGTCGCGCTACTTCTCGGGGAACAACAGCAACGAGATCGTCGACTACGCCAAGCTCAATGAAAGTGGCCCGTACGACACCAACAAAGACACCAACACCAAGCTGCCACCGCTGCTCAACACCACCAAGGACCGCGAAAACCTGTTCCGCCTGCGCGCGCGCCTGGGCATGAAAGCGGTACTGTCGCCGGACTGGACCGCCGGCATCCGGGTGGGCACCGGCTCCGACAACAACCCGGTGTCCACCACTCAGACCCTGGGCGGTGGCTTTGGCAAGAAGGACATCTGGCTCGACCAGGGTTACCTGAGCTGGAAGGCCAGCCCGGACGTGACCCTTACCGCCGGGCGCTTCGCCAACCCGTTCTATTCCACCGACATGATGTATTCGGGCGACCTGAACTTCGACGGTATCGCTGCCAACTTCAACCACGCGCTGAACAGTGAGTGGGGCCTGTTCGGCACCCTGGGCGCGTTCCCGGTGGAGTACACCTCCGACTCGGCCAGCAGCAACGGTTTCGACAAGGAAGACAGCGATACCAAATGGCTGTTTGGCGGGCAAATCGGCGCCAACTGGAAAATCAACCGCGAAAACAGCCTCAAGGGCGCGTTGGCGTACTACCACTTCGACGATATCGAAGGGAAGCGCTCCGGCGCTTGCCAGCCCTGGTCCGGCCAGCCGGCCTGTGACAGCGACGGTTCACGCCTGGCCTTCATGCAAAAGGGCAACAGCGTGTTCCTGCTACGCGACATCACCCCCAACCCGGCGACGCCCGGCCTGACCCCGCAGCCGCAGTTCGTGGGCCTGGCGTCCAAGTTCGACGTGCTCGACCTCAACCTGGCCTGGGATGCCGAGCTGCCGAGCGACTTCAAACTGCGCACCCAGGGCAATTACATCCACAACCTGGCCTACGACAAGGGCGAAATGCTCAAGCGCAGCGAAGGCCAGATCGTCAACAACATCAACAGCGACGGTCAGTTTGAAAGTGGCGGCAATGCGTTGATGGTTTCGTTCACCCTCGGCAGCGCGCTGGAAATGCGCAAGCGTGGCGACTGGAACGTACTGGCCGGCTACAAGTACATCCAGCCTGACGCCTTGCCCGACGGCTTCAACGATTCGTCGTTCCACCTGGGCGGCACCAACGCCAAGGGCTACTTCATTGGCGCCAACTACGGCATCGAAAAGAACATCTACGCCAGTGCGCGTTGGTTGAGTGCGTCCGAAGTGTATGGCGCGCCGTTCGAGGTGGATGTGATGCAACTGGAACTCAACACGCGCTTTTGATGCGCAGGGAGATGCCACATGAACACGCGAATCTGCGGGCTGTTACTGCTGCTGGTCGCCAGCGGCGCGTCGGCTGAAGGCATGGAGGAGCGCCTGCGCACGCAACTGCGCAGCACCACCCAGCAATTGCAGGCCCTGCAAAGCGAGCAGGCCCAGGCCAGCGCCGCACGCCTTGCTGCGGAAAACCAGGCCAGGCAGGCCCAGGCGCAAATCAAGCAACTGACGGCCGAGCTGGACAAGGCCCGCTCCGTGGCCGAGCAAATGGCCGGCCAGCAACAGAGCCTGCACAGCCAGGCGCAGGCCCAGGTGGCGGCCAGCAATGAGCAGATCGGCAAGTTCAAGAAGGCCTATGACGAACTGCTGGTGCTGGCCAAGGGTAAAGAGGCCGAGCGAGCGCGCTTGCAGGCACAACTGAGTGAACGTGACACACAAGTGCAGCAATGTTCAGTCAAGAATCAACAGATGTACGGCGTGGCCCGGCAGTTGCTCACCGCCTACGAAAAAATCGACGTGGCCGAGGTGATGAGTATCCGCCAGCCGTTCGCCAGCAGCGTCCGGGTCAAGTTCGAGGAACTGGCCCAGGGCTTCGGCGACGATTTGTACAAGAGCCGTTTCGATGCGCCCCAGGCAACTGCCAATCATTGATAGACAGGGAAGAGATCTCCATGAGCGAATTGATCACCAGCGTCACCCCCCAGAGCCTCACCGAGTTGCTGCAGGAAGCCGGCTACCGGGTCAACCAGACTGAGCAAAACGGCATCGTGCAATTGCTCAGCGCCAGCCAGGGCATCGGCTTTGCGGTTCGCTTCGGCAACCCGGCGGCGGAGCAGGGCGGTTATGTGGATTTCACCTACAGCTGCGCACTGCGTATCCAGGGCGAGCTGCCCGAAGGCCTGGCCCAGGTGTGGAACGCTTCGCGGCGCTTTGCGCGGTTGTCGGTGCAGAGCGAATTCCTGCTGATGGAAATGGACGTGGTGGTGGCCGGTGTCGGCGCTACGCACCTGCGCAGCCAGCTGGAATTGTGGGACCGTCTGTTGCAGGAATTTATTGTTTACCTGCGTGAATACAGCCAGCAGGCGGCGCAGTTGCAGGCTGAAGCCGAGGCGCCGGTATTGTGAAAAAGCCAACCCTGATGGTCGGCGCGGGTGCGCTGGCCTTGCTGGTGGTGGCGGTTGGCTTGAGCCTGCGGCCGGGCAGCGACCCGGTGGCGGCGCAGCAACCGGCGCCGGTGAGCAACCCGGCAGCGAGCGGGCCGGCAGTGGCGCGCCTGGGCAATCAGCAGATCGACCTCATGGAACTGAAAACCGTGCTGGCCAGCCTGCCTGTCGAGTCCCGCGAGCAATTGCGCGGCAATCGTGGCGCGTTGGAAACCTGGATCCGTTCACGCCTGGCGCAAAAGGCGGTGCTCGAACAGGCTGACGCCCAGGGCTGGCGCCAGCGCCCGGACGTGGAGCAGCAAACCCGCGCCGCCGCCGAGCAGATTGTGTTTCGCGACTACATGTTGTCGGTCAGCCAGGTGCCGGCCGATTACCCCAGCGCCGCCGAATTGCAGCAGGCCTACGACAGCGGTAAATCGCAGTGGGTGACGCCGGCGTTGTATCGCGTGAGCCAGATTTTCCTCGCGGTGAATGACCCGCAAGCCGTTGACAGTGTGCGCCGCCAGGCCCAGGAACTGAGCCGTCGCGCCCAGGCGGCGCCGAATGAGTTCGCCGCCCTGGCCACGCAGTTTTCCCAGGACACCGACTCTGCTGCACGCGCTGGCGACTCGGGCATGCAGCCGTTGCAGCAACTGGTGCCGGAAGTGCGCAGTGCGGTGTCGCGCCTCAAGGTCGGTGCCGTGTCGGATGTGGTGCAGAGCGCGGCGGGGTTCCATGTGCTCAAGCTCACCGGCCAGCAACCGGCACGCACCGCGACCCTCGACGAACTGCGTGAACGGCTGATCCAGGCCCTGCGTGCCCAGCGCCAGGAACAGATCGCCAAGGCTTACCTCGAAGGCATGCTCAATACCGCCACCCTGAGTATCGACGGCGCCGAGTTGAACAAAGTGCTGGAGTAATACACGTCAACCCGCATTGGATGCACAGACCAACAAGACAGGGAGTCTCCCATGGCATTTCTAGAACCGTCTGCCCCTCAGGGGCCGTCCGCTTATCGTGCGCCAGCCGAGGGCCGCAACAGTTGGCTGGCCCTGGCCCATGAGATCGACCCGGAAGTGGCGCGCTACTTCTTGGTGAGTGCACGCTGCGGCTGTTTCATGCAGGCGGCGCGCAGTTTGAATATCAAGGCCACGCTGTTGCGCAAGCGTCTGGCGCAGTTGGAGGAACACCTGCGGCATTCGCTGTTCAGCTACCAGGGCAATGGTTTGGTGCTCAGTCGAGATGGCCAGCAGCTGCAGGCGCAGCTGATTGCCCTGGCCCATGAACGACGCCTGCCGGTGACGGAGCAGCCGCTGATTCGGCTGGCCGTGGCCGAGCCGATCCTGCATGACATCCTTGGGCGCGATCTGATCGCGTTGCTGCGCCGCAATGCCAGCGTGCGCCTGGAGATCATCTCCATCGACAGTCACGTGTCGTTGCAGGCGATGGATGTGGACGTGGTGCTGTGGCTGTCAGACGCCGACGGGCCGGTGCCGGGTCCGAGCTTTGCCACTGAGCCACCCCGAGCCTTGGCGCGCTTGCAGTATCTGCCGCATATCGCCAAGCGTTATTCGCGGTTGACCACGCGGCCGGACAGTGTGGAGGACCTCGACGATTACATGCTGGTGCAATGGCAGCCGGATGCGCAGGTGGGGGCTTTGCAGGCGTGGAACCAGGTTGTACAGGAGCGCCTGGCGGCAGTGGTGCAGGTGCAGGCGTATTCGCTGATGCTGGAGATGATCCGTTGTGGCGCGTGCATTGGGTTGCTGCCGCATTACATGAGCAGCTTTGACCGGGGGCTGGTGGCGTTGCCGGGGTTATTGGCCGAGAGCATGCAGCGCCAGGTGTGGTTGGCGGTGAATGCGCAGGTGCGGGATGAGGAGGCGGTGCGGATGATTGTTGAACTGATCGTTGGCACCTTTGAAGGTCGGCGGGAGTGGTTTGACTGACAGATTTCTCTTAGATCACCGAATTCCCCTGTGGTGAGCGGGGCATGCCCGCTCGCCACAAAAAACAGTTATTTCAGTGTTGCAGCACGCCGCGAAAGGTCGCGCTCAGGGCACGCAGTGTCTCCCGTGAGCGCACATCGGTGATGCGGCTGTAAAGCACCACTTCACTCACCGGCAAGGGTGGCAGGCCGTATTGCTCGCTCACATCTACCGCGCCAGACGGCGCCACGCGGCGGGCGAGGGCGGCGACGCCCAATCCGGCGCTGACGGCAGCACCGACGGCCAGGACGCCGCCGCCCACGAAGACTTCGGTCCAGTCGATGCGCGCCGTGTCCAGTGCGCGGGTCGCCAGGTGACGAACACCGCAGGGTGCGGCCATGGTCGCCATGCGCAGGGGCGTGCCTGGGGTGTGTTGCCAGGTGGGGGCGGCGAACCAGCCGAAGCGTTCCACTGCCAGCACTTCACCGTCCCGGCGGTCGCCTTCGTTGCGCACGATCACGGCGTCCAACTCATTGCGATCAAAAGCGGCAACCAGTTCGCGGGAGGAGGCGATGCGCACTTCGAGGATCACCAGCGGGTCGTAGGCGGCCAGGCGGCTGAGCCAGGCCGGCAGGTCGGGGCCGGCCACGTGGTCGCTGATGCCGATGACCAGGCGCCGGGGCGTGTGAGTCGCCATGTCGCCCAAGGCGCGTTCATGGGCATTGAGCAGGGCGCGGGCGGCGATGATGAACTGTTCGCCTTGGGGCGACAGCCGTACATGGCGAGGCGTGCGCTCGAGCAGGCGGTAGCCGAGGCGCTCTTCCAGGCGTTTGAGCTTGAGGCTGATGGCCGCCTGGGAGGTGTCGAGGGCTTCGGCGGCGCGGGTGAAACTGGCGAAATCCGCCACCAGCACAAAAGCCTGGACGGTATCGATATCCAGGGGTCTGAGGGCGTCAGTCATATTCAATCCTTATCGCACATATATCGACGGATATCTTGTTGAAATCATCGACGCTGCGCAAGCTGAACGCTCATCTTGCACAGGAGTTCTCGCATGTTTGCCAAACAGTATTCACACCGCTTGCCAGCCGACTATGACATGGGCGTGATTCACCGGCGCGCCGCGCAATTGGGGCCGTTGTGGGATGACGCCGAGGGGTTGCTGTTCAAGGCGTTTATCGCCCGCGAGCAGGGGGGCAAAGTGTATTCGTCGGTGTACCTGTGGGCCGACCCGTTGCAGGCCGCTGACTTTTTATTGGGCGAGCGCTTCCAGAAGGTGCTCGACAGCTTTGGTCGCCCGCATATCGAGAGCTGGTTGCCGCTTGATGTACAACGTGGCCCGGCGCAGGGCGCAGTGAGTTTGTACCGCGAGGAATGGCCGCTGGAGGCGGGCGCGGACAGGGCGGTGGCCTTGGCCGAGGGAAAACGGCGCAATCAACAGGTGGCCGACAGCGCAGAGACCTTTGCGGTGTTCCTGGCGCTGGATGTGCAAGCGTGGCGCCTGGTGCGGGTCACCTTGTCGGCCAAGGCGCTGGACGCGCAGCACCCAGGGACGGGTTACCAGGTGCTCTATCTGGCACAAGGCGTTGCGCGACTGGGATAACTGCGCCAGTCTTGGTGGCCTCATTCCCTGGGTCCAAGCACGCTGCGATGCAAGCCACACGTCTGACACTCATTTGCCATGCCCTCACGCCCCTGCAAAAACAGGGGCGTTTCTGCGATGACGAGCCGGTGGCGATGGATTGGCAGGGGGCGGCCGGCTCTCTCGCTGGGCGTTATAGGAAAAAGCCGCGTTTACTCTGCGCTCCCGAGCTGCGTACTCGGCAGACGGCGGGCTTGTTCGGCAATGACGCTGTGATCGAAGACGCCCTGCGCGATGCTGATTTCGGCCAGTGGAAAGGCCAGGCCATCAACCAGCTCAATCGTGATGAGTTGAATACCTGGCTCACCGACAGCACCTTCGCGGCCCAGGGTGGGGAGTCAGTCGATGACCTATGCGCACGTGTAGCGCAGTGGCTGAAAACCCTCGAAACCCAACCCGGCCATATCGTCGCAATCACCCACCCCTTTGTGATCCGCGCCGCGTTGTTGCAGGTGATGCAGTTCCCGCTGTCGATGTTCTACCGTATCGACGTCGAACCGTTGTCCGCCACCGAGCTACGCTTCAACAACGTCTGGCGCCTGCGCCTGGAAACTCACGCCTGAGCGCCTGAACATGGCAAAATCCACGCCCCGCAATGAGAGCAACCCATGAAACGCATCCTGATCATCGGCATTGGCGCCGGCAACCCTGACTACATCACGATGCAGGCCGTGAAGGCGCTCAACCGCACCGACGTGTTTTTCCTGATGGACAAGGGCCAGAGCAAAGACAAGTTGATCGACCTGCGTCGCGAGATCTGCGAGACCTACATCACCGAGCCGGGTTATCGCTTCGTTGAGGCCGAGTGCCCGGAGCGCGTGCGCGGCGATATCGACTACACCACCGCCGTGCAGGACCTGAACCGCGACAAGCAGCAGACCTTCGAACGCATGATCAACGAAGAAATGGCTGACGGTGAAGTAGGTGCTTTCCTGGCGTGGGGCGACCCGGCGTTATACGACAGCACCATCCGCATTTTGCAGGCGATTCTGGCCAGTGGCCGTTGCGCCTTTGAGTTCGAGGTGATCCCCGGTATCACCAGCGTGCAGGCGCTGGCCGCACAGCATAAAGTGGCGCTGAACCGTATTGGCAAGTCGGTCGAGATCACCACCGGGCGCCGTCTGGCGGCGGGGCAGGCGAGTGATGCGGACACCCTGGTGGTGATGCTCGACGCGGAAGACTCTTACCGCACCGTGGCCGATCAAGGCCTGGACATCTACTGGGGCGCCTACCTGGGCACGCCGGATGAAATCCTTATCAGCGGCAAGGTCAGTGAAGTGGCAGAAAAAATCGAACGGGTGCGCAAGGCGGCGCGCCTGGAAAATGGCTGGATCATGGACACTTATCTGCTGCGCAAACCCTGAGGTCACGTCCCATGCTCAAACTGTTTGCCCTGGCGCTGACCCTGGTGGTCGGCGTCGCTCATGCCGACGATACGCTGCACACCGACTTGCCGTTGTCGTACCTGGAACAGACCCAGGGCGATGCGCGCAACCAGCCGCTGGTGATTTTCCTGCACGGTTTCGGCAGTGACGAAGAGGATTTGTTCGGCATCAAGGACGCGCTGCCGTCCACCTGGACTTACCTGTCGGCCCGCGCGCCGATGCCGGTGGCCCCCCACGGCTATCGCTGGTTTACCAAGACGCCCGGTGACGGCGAATACGATGGCGAGACCGCCGACCTGCAACGTAGCGCCCGGCTGATCGAAGACTTTGTCGGCAAAGCCACCGCCAAATACCACACCCAGCCGGATCGGGTGTTCCTGGTGGGCTTCAGTCAGGGCGCGATCATGTCTTACGAGGTGGGGTTGCGTCGGCCGGAACTGCTGCGTGGGATTGCAGCGTTGAGTGGCAGCGTGTTGCCGGTGCTCAAGGCTGAGCTGAAGCCGGATGCGTCACTGGGCAAGCTGGCGATTTTCATTGGCCACGGCACTTTGGACCAGGCGCTGCCTTATGCGTCGGCCACTCGGGCGAATGAGGTGTTGACGGGGTTGGGATTGAAGCCGGAGTTCCACGGGTATCCGGGCATGCCGCATACCATCAGTGAAACGGAAGTGCAGGACCTGAAAGCCTGGCTGGAAAAGAGCCTGAATTAAACGCGGTCGAGCACTGTGAGAGGGGCTTGCTCCCTCCCACATGTTGATCGGGTTGTCTGGAAGATTGTTATTTCCCGCCGGTAATCTGCTTCACCAACGCGGCATGCCCCTTCGCATCATCCGCCCGCGAAATCGCCTGGATCACCAGCAGGTGATTGCCCGAACCGCCCAGGAACGTCGAATTCAGCGTCTTGCCGCCGCCCTGGGTGGCGGTGCTGTCCACCTGGCGCAGGCCCAGACCCTTGAAGGTCAGCTTCTTCTCGCTCTGTTTCTTGAAGTCCGGCAGGGCGGCGCTCTGGTCCTTGACGAAGCCGGCCACGGCGCCGTCCAGGAATTTCGCGTCGTTATCCCCAATAGTTACCCCATCGTTGCGCACGGTTTCGGCGACGATCACCACGCTTTTCGTGGTCTGGTTGGCGTACATCGTGCCTTGGGTATCGGCAGTGCCGTCCTCCGCCTTGCCAGCCGGCAGGGTGTCGGCGGCGTAGGCTTTGGGCAGGTTGAAGGTGAACTTGCCGCCCAAGGTGGAGATAGTTTGGGTGGTCGGCTTGGACGCGGCGAATACGCTGCCGGCGGTCAGCGCGAGGGCCAGCAGGACGGTGGTCTTGGTGAAAGTGGCCATGAAGCGCTCCAGGGGATGAACAAGATTGCGGCGTATTCTGTCAGAAAAGTCGCAATCTCGTTCACCGGCAGCCTCACAGCTTGTCGGACTCTTCCTCCAGTCGATCCATCTCAAACAGCCGCGCCAGTTCTGCCCGTGCTTCCTGGGCGGTTTGCATCACCTTGGCCGCGTCGTCGTACACCGCGTGTTGCGCGGCCAGCACTTGCAGGTCGTGGTTCTTGAAGCGGGTGATGCGTGCATCGGCCTGGGCCTGGCTCAAGCCGAGGCCCACCAGGGTGCGGCGGCTCATTTCCAGGCTGGAATAGAACGTTTCACGAACCGGCGAGGCGTCCAGGTCGACCAGGCGGTGCACGTGCTGGCGGTTACGTGCACGGGCGATGATCTGCATGTGCGGGTAGAGGTTGCGCACCAACTCGGCGGTCTTGATGTTGATCTCAGGGTCGTCCATGGCGATCACGAAGAACTCCGCCTGGTCGACCTTGGCCGCGTGCAGGATCTCGGGGCGTTGCGGGTCGCCGTAGAACACCGGCATGCCGCCGAAGCTGCGGGTCAGCTCGATGGTTTCCACCGAGGTGTCCAGGGCGATGAACGAGATGTTCTGTGCCCGCAGGATCCGCGCCACGATCTGGCCCATACGGCCCATGCCGGCGATCACCACGCGCGGCGCATCGCTTTCGATGGTGAGGTACTCCTCGGGCACTTCCACCGGCTTGACCTTGGGCTTGAACAACTTCGGGCACACCAGCAGCAACAGCGGCGTCACCGCCATGGACAGGGTGATGGTCAATACCAGCACGTCGTAGAGGTGCGGTTCGAACAGGCCCTGGTCGCGGCCGATCTTGAACACCACGAAGGCAAATTCACCCCCGGCCGCCAGCACCACGCCCAGACGCAGGGCGCTTTCGCGATTGAGGTCACCCACCATGCGGCCCACGGCATACAGCAGCGGCAATTTCAGGCCTATCAACAGCAGCGTCAGGCCAATCACCACCAGCGGCGAGCTGAGCAACAGGCTGAGGTTGGCGCCCATGCCCACGCTGATGAAGAACAGCCCCAGCAGCAGGCCCTTGAATGGCTCGATCTGCGATTCCAGTTCGTGGCGGTACTCCGAGTCCGCCAGCAGCAGGCCGGCGAGGAAGGCGCCGAGGGCCATGGACACGCCCACCAATTCCATCAACCACGCCGTACCAATCACCACCAGCAGCGCGGTGGCGGTGGATACTTCACGCAGGCCGGTCTTGGCCACGATGCGAAACACCGGTCGCAACAGGTAGCGTCCGCCGATGATCACCACGGCGATGCTGCCGAGGATCTGCAGTACGTGTTGCAGGCCCTGGGCCTCGGTGGTCGGGTGATCGCTGCCGGCCAGCAGCGGCACCATGGCGATCAGCGGGATCGCGGCGATGTCCTGGAACAGCAGGATGGCAAAGGCCAGGCGACCGTGGGGCTGGTTCAGCTCCTTGCGCTCGGCCAGGCTTTGCAGGCCGAAGGCAGTAGACGACAGCGCCAGGCCCAGGCCCAGCACGATAGCGCTGTTCCACGACTGGCCAAACAGCCACAACGCCACCACGCCCATTACCAGGCCGGTAAGCAGCACCTGCGCCAGGCCGACGCCGAACACCGCCTTGCGCATCACCCACAGACGCTTGGGTGACAGCTCCAGGCCGATGATGAACAGCAGCAACACCACACCCAGCTCGGAGAACTGCGCGACGCTTTGCGGGTTGCCGATCAGGCCGAGCACCGAGGGGCCGATGATCACACCGGCGAACAGATAGCCCAGCACCGCGCCCAGTTGCAGACGTTTGGCCAGGGGCACGGTCAGCACGGCGGCGAGCAGGAACACCACGGCTGCTTGTAACAGGTTGCCTTCATGGGGCATTGGGAACTCCAGGATCTTCAAAACCAATCAACAGACAGGTATTAGAGCGCTTTTTACATTTGGATAATTGTGTTTTTGCGGCGCAGGAGGGGGAACACGCAGTATTTTTCAAGGTTCCGAGCGCTTCGCGTGTTGTATGCCTTTGATCCACGCCGATGTGCGTTGTTGCTGATCGGTGGAGACAAGACAGGGCGACACCGATGGTATGAGGAACACGTCCCGATGGCAGAAAAGCTATATGACGTGCATTTGGAAACATTGCAAAAGCCCGGCACGTGCAGGGTTTTGTTTTATCCGGTTATCAATCGCCTTGCATGACCGCAACTTGCCCGACCGGTGCGAGGTTCACCGGCCGGCGATACAACCCTACTGCCAACCGGGCGCCTTTTCCCCCAGCGGTACGGCGGCGAGCCTCGTCCTTTGTTACTATCGCCGTCCCTTGTCGCCAGGAGTCACTGCCCCATGCAGCACCAGTGGGATGAAATGCACCGCACCCGCAAGCCCACCTTCGTACTGTGCGGCGAGCCTCAGGGCGACGTGCTCAATCTCTATGTTCACGGTTATTCGGCGTTCTTCAATCGGCAACAATTGGGTGGCTTCAAGGAGCAGTTGGCGAGTATCGAAGGTTCGACCAACCTGATGCTGTTCTGGCCGGCCGGGCATTTCCTGGAAAATCTGTTTGCACCCTTCAAGGAGGTGATCGGCGCAGTGCTGGGCGGCGGCAGCCTGGGCGCGGCGACCGTCGGGGTGGGCAAGGCGATTGCCTATTTTCTCGATCACTACAAAAGCGTCGAGGCGCGGGTGGACGAAGTCGCCAAAAGCCTGTTGCCGGAACTGGCCAACTACCTGCACGGTGAATCCCTTGATGTGCGGCGTATCAACCTGATCGGTCATTCCCTGGGGGCGCGCATCCTGGTCAAGAGCTTGCTCGCCAGCCCCGAAACCGCCCGTGAGCTGCCGTTGGACAACCTGTTGTTGATGGGCGGGGCGATCTGCACGTCGAGCCCGTGGGACGTGGTGTCGGCGCCGCTCAAGGGGCGAGTGATCAACTGCCACTCCAGCAAGGACTGGGCCTTGGCCATAAAGCCGGACACCGAACGCTGTATCGGCCGTTATGCAATCCCGGTGACACCGGCGCTCAAGGCCAAGGTCACCAACGTGCACCTGGCGACTTTCGATCACGCCGCCTATTGGCCGCAGTTGCAGACGGTGGTGCAGTACACCGACCTGCTGCACGAGCGGCGCGGCATGATCCGCTCTGACCAGCGCAGTGCTGAAGTACGTTTTGCCGAGGAGGACATCGATTTGTTCCCGGCGCTGGTGCAGGCCCGGCCGGAAGAGTTGAAGTTCCTCGCCGAATTGATGGCGCAAAAGCGCAGTGCATCGATAGACGCCACGGTGCGCGAGCCGCTCAAGTTGGCTGTTGAGCTGCAACGCATGGGCGGCGACAGCTTCATGAACCTGGCCCGTGGGCATGGTGTGGGTTACCGCCAGATCGCCGAAGATGTGGTGCGGCGGCTGGGGATCAAATTCGACGAGGCGCTGGATACTGTCGCTCTGGCCGATCTCGAAGCCAGGGTCGCCGAGAAACTCATCGAACAGTACAAGGATAAACTCAGCAACGCGGACCGACAGGTATTCGACGCAGAACTCAAGGCTGCCGCGCAAAAGGAGCAGGGCTTGTTCAGCCGTTTTGACGTAGGCCGTTCGGCTGCCACCGCGTTGAGCGGCACGGCGCTGGCCGGGCTCACCGGTTTTATCCTGCGCCGTGGCGCGGCCACGGCAATCCCGGTGGTGGGCCAGGCGTTGGCGGCGGCGATGCTGGTGGTGAGCGGCGTGCGAGCATTTTCCGGCCCGGCGTATTCGATCACCACGTTGGCCGTGTTGGTGATCGGCGTGATTCGCCAGCGCATGGAGCGTGAAGCGCTGAACCAGGAGATGGACCTGGTGGTGCAGGTAGTGGAGGCATTCGACCTGCCAAGGGACACGGTGATGCGCACGGTCGTGTCCGACTGATAAGCTGCATCCTTGTCTTGTATGTTTGCCTGGGATACCGCGTGAAATTCAGCCTGCCGAAAATTGCTACCGCCCCGTTCTGCCCGCCGGAAGTGGCCGGCTCCGTCGCCGTTGACCCCAAGGCCTCGTTCTTCAAGCGCATGTTGATGTTCGCCGGCCCTGGCTTGCTGGTCTCCATCGGCTATATGGACCCGGGCAATTGGGCCACGGCCATCGAGGCCGGTTCGCGCTACGGCTACAGTCTGTTGTTCGTGGTGTTGCTGGCCAGCCTGGCCGGGATGGCGGTGCAGTGCCTGTGCTCGCGGCTGGGCATCGCCACCGGCAAAGACCTGGCGCAGCTGTGCCGTGAGCGCTACAGCAAGGGTTCCGCTCGCACCCAATGGGTGCTGGCGGAAATCTCCATCATCGCCACCGACCTTGCCGAAGTGTTGGGCTGTGCCCTGGCATTCCACTTGCTGCTGGGGGTATCGCTGACCACCGGCATTGTGATCACCGCCTTTGACACGCTGTTGGTCCTGGCCCTGCAAAACCGTGGCTTCCGGCGCCTGGAAGCGATCATGCTGGCGCTGGTGGCGACCATCGGCGTGTGTTTCTTTATCGAACTGGTGCTGATCAAACCGTACTGGCCGGACGTATTCGGTGGTTTCGCCCCGTCACTCTCGGCCATCAGCGACGCGGCGCCGCTGTACCTGGCCATCGGTATCCTCGGGGCCACCGTGATGCCCCATAACCTCTACCTGCACAGCTCCATCGTGCAAACCCGCTTGATCGGCAAGGACCTCGCCAGCAAAGTGGATGCGGTCAAGCTGGCGCGTATCGACACCATCGGTTCATTGGCCCTGGCGCTGCTGGTCAACGCCGCGATCCTGATTCTCGCCGCCGCCGCTTTCCACAAGACCGGCCACACCGAGGTGGTCGAGATCCAGGACGCCTACCACCTGCTTGACCCGCTGGTGGGCGGTGCCTTTGCCAGTATCTTGTTCGGTATTGCGCTGTTGGCGTCCGGGCAAAGCTCTACCTTTACCGGCACCATCGCTGGGCAGGTGATCATGGAGGGCTACCTCAACTTGCGCATCCCCTGCTGGCAACGTCGTCTTATCACCCGTGGGTTGGCGCTGATTCCGGCGTTTGTGGGGGTATGGCTGATGGGCGACGATGCCATCGGCAAGCTACTGATCCTCAGCCAGGTGGTGCTCAGCCTGCAGTTGCCATTCGCGCTGTATCCGTTGATCCGCATGACCGGCGATAAACAGCTGATGGGGCCATTCGTGAATCGGCTGCCGACGCGGTTGCTGGCGTGGTTTCTGTTTGCGCTGATCAGTGGGGCGAATGCCTGGTTGATTGGGCAGTGGGTGTTTGGTTGAGGTGGTGCTGTCGTCGAGATGAGTTAGACCAGGATCGCCAAGGACGTGTATTGGGCGATGTGGGGATCGGCGGTCAACAGCCTCATGGGTTCGCTCATGGCTGTCGCAACGATGAGCCGATCAAAAGGGTCCTTGTGATGGTGTTCGAGATCCTTGACCGCGATGGCATGTTCCGAGGTGACGGGCAGCTCGACAAATCCGCTTTCCAGGCAGTACTCACGGATTTCATCCAGATCGACAGCGAGTTTCCCCAGGCCGACCTTGATTGCCATCTCCCAGAATGTCGCAGCGCTGATGTAGATCTCTGCGGCATTCTCAATCAGCTTCCTGGCTTTGCCGGATAGCCTGGGGTCTTCCGTCAGGGTCCACAGCAGAATGTGGGTGTCCAACAGCACTCTCATGCACGCTTGCCTTCGAAGGCATCCAGCAGATCGTCAGGCAAAGGTGCGTCAAAGTCTTCGGGAATGATGAACCTGCCTTTCATGGCACCGATTCTGCGACCCTTGGATTTCCCCATGGGCACAAGCTGTGCCATCGCACGTCCATGTTTGGCTATGGTGATGACCTTGCCCGCAGCGGCCTCATCCACCAGTTTCGACAGATTGTTTTTCGCTTCGCCCAAAGGAACCGTGATCATGTGGTTATCCCCATATTTTGGCCAAATATAGCCAAAACTGGGTGCGCTATCAAAGACGGCCAGACCACTGGCGGACGCGGCACGCTCAGATCGCGATGGTTTGTGATACGTGACTTTCATGGCAGTTCTCTAAAGGAAGATGTGGCGAAAGTCTGCCGTAACAGGCTTGGCCAGAAGAATACTGGCCCGAAAAAACAGAATGGAACTACTTCCTCCTGTAAGAAAATTCCTGATGTGGCGATGTTTCTCCCGAGCCTCTTTGCTCACCGATCCCAATACGGCACCCCCCCGAAACACTCCACAAAATAATCAATCACCGTCCGCACCTTCAGCGACAAGCGCCGGCTGCCCGGCCACAGTGCCGCAATCTGCTGCGGTTCCAGGGTTGTCGCCACTTCATAGTCGGTCAGCACCGCCTGCAACGTGCCTGCGCGCAAGCCTTCGCCGATCAACCAGGAGGGAAACACCACCAGCCCCAGCCCTTGCTCGGCGGCGTGGGTCAAGGTGTCAGCATGGTTGCCGGTGATCGGGCCCTTGACGCTGTAGGGCGTCCAGTCGCCCTGGCCCTTGCGAAAGAACCAGCGCTGCTGGCCGGTGACGCCTTTGTAGGCCAGGCATTGATGGTTGCTCAGCTCGTCGGGGTGCTGCGGGGTGCCATGCCGGGCCAGGTAGGCGGGGCTGGCGGCGATGCGAAAGCGTTGGGGCGCGAAGATGCGGGCCTGCATGCTGGAATCGTTGAGCACGCCGATGCGGAACAGCAGGTCGGTACCGTCCTGCAGTGGGTCGACGTAAGTGTCGGTCTGCTGGATGTCCAGTTGCAGCTTCGGATAGCGTCGGCACAATTCACCCAGCCACGGTGACAGGTGACGCTGGCCGAATACCATGGGTGCATTGATGCGCACCAGGCCGCTGGGCTCGCTTTCCTGTTCCTGTAACGCCTGGCCGGCGGCTTCCAGTTGTTCCAGCATCAACCGCGCATGCCGCCCCAGCAGCCGACCGGCTTCGGTGGGGCTGACCGCGCGGGTGTGACGGTACAGCAACTGTTGGCCAAGGGCCTGTTCCATCAGCTGTACCTGCCGGGAGATAGAGGAGGGTGCCAGGCCTTCGCGGCGAGCCACTTCGGAGAAGCTGCCCAGGTCCAGCACGGCCACGAACAGGCGCAGCGCCTTGAAACTCAATTCATTCAAGCCTTGCATCATGTCTCCAGGCTGTGCGTTTTGCGCAAAGGTGTTGTCGACATGCTCCCATTTATCGCACAGCTCGGCCACCGGATAATGCGCGCCATGTTTCCTTTCTTGAGCGCGGGTGATGTATGCAAGCAAGTTCCATCGAGGGTGTGGCGCAAGCCAGGCCGAAAAAAAACGTCTTGAGGGTGCTGTTGCTGCCGCTGGTGATCCTGGCCGGCATGGGCCTGTCGGTAGAAGCCGGGTTGCTCGGCCCGCTGGGTGTGCAGGTCGGCCACTTGTGGGCGACCCTGAGCATTTTCGGGGTGGGCTCGGCGATCCTGTATCTGCTGCTGTTGTTCAGTGGCCCGCAAAAGGGCCCGGCGCTCTCCGAACTGCCGCGCTGGCAGCTGATCGGCGGTTTCCTGGGACCGATCTACGTGGTCGTGCTGACCCTGGCCACGCCGCACATCGGTATTGCGATGACCATGATCGCGATTTTGTCCGGGCAGGTCGGCAAGAGTGTGCTGATCGACCATTTCGGCTGGTTCGGCTCGGCGCGCAAGCGGGTCAATGGCGAACGCTGGATTGCCTTGGCACTGATTGTGGTGGCACTTGTTCTGATTGCACGAGGTTAAGGCGATGAATCTGATTCTGTTACTGGTAGTGGTGGTCGCCGCAGGTGCGGTGTTGAGCGTGCAAGCGGCGATCAACGGTCGCCTGGGCCAGGCGGTGGGGGTGTTGCGTGGCAGCCTGGTGACCTTCTCGGTGGGGGCGATTGTCACCGCGTTAATGATTTTCTTCTTTGAACCCGTCCAGGCGGTGAGCCTGCTGGACGTGCCGAAATGGCAACTGACCGGTGCGTTGTTCGGTGTGGTGTACATGATGGTGATGGTCGGCGCGGTGCCGGTGGTCGGCACGGCCGTTGCCACCGTCGCGGTGATCGTCGGCCAATTGGGCATGGGCATGCTGATCGACAACTTCGGCTGGCTGGGCAACCCGGCCATCGAGCTGTCGAGCAGCCGCATCGTGGCGATGGCCTGCCTGGCGTTGGCGCTGGTGTTCATGTATCGCAGCAATACCCGCACCGACTGATGGCTTGAACCAACGAAGGCGGGCCGCAGTCACTGCTTAAGGTGTCGGCGCCCGCCGCACCGGGACGACCATGAAGAAGGAGTCTGACCATGCCAGATAAAACCTGTGCCTGCCCACACTGCAAATGCGTGCTGGGACCTGATGCGGTCATGAAGGACGGCAAGGGCTATTGCTGCCAGGGCTGTGCCGAGCACCATGCCCATGGTGAGCCGTGTGCGGCTGCGACGGGGTGTGAATGTGCCAAGTCTGCCAAAGGCTAGCGGTGTTTGAACCGGTGGGGGCATGCGTGCTCCCACACGGTTTGCGGGCCGCAAAAATCGCTCGGATTGTCGTGCGGCGGTGATTACCATAGCGACTCTCCTTCGAATGATGTGCACCCCATGGCCCTGGCCGCGCCGCCTGACCTCAGTGATCCTGCCGTTCCCGTGCAACCTTTGGCGCGCACCTATCCGCGTGGGCTCTACATTGAGCCCCACAGCCACGACTGGGGCCAGTTGCTTTATGCCATGAGCGGCGTGATGTGGGTCGACACCCCGCAGGAAGCGCTGGTGGTGCCGCCACAGCGTGCCGTATGGCTGCCGCCCGGCGTGGAGCATGGTATCCGCGTGGTCTCGGACTTGCAGATGCGCAATATCTACCTGCGCCCGGCCTTGGCGGCAACGCTGGACAGCCAGGTGCAGGTGATCGAAGTCGGTGGGTTGTTGCGCGAGCTGATCGTCACGTTGGTGGACGAGGGCGACAACGGTGAGGTGGCTTACTACGACGCGCTGGTCAGCCTGGCTTTGCTGGAGCTGCAACGGGCGCGTCGCTCGCCGATTCGCATCGCCATGCCGGTGGAGGCCGACCGTCGGCTGATCAATGCCTGTCAGGCGGTCATGGCTGCGCCGTCCCTGGAGATCCCTTTCGAGCAGCATGCCGAAGCCGCCGGCGCCAGCGTGCGCACCCTGGCGCGGCTGTTCCAGACCCACCTGGGCATGGGCTTTGCCGAATGGCGCCGCCAGGTGCAACTGGCCACGGCGGTGGCAGAGTTGATCCAGGGCCAGTCGGTCAGCGCCATCGCGCGTTCACTGGGGTATTCGCCCAGCAGTTTCAGCGACATGTTCCGGCGTGAACTCGGTGTGGCGCCCTCGCAATACGTGGGCTGAGGGGTTGGCCGAAATCCTGAAGCACTTGGCCGATGCTTCAGGCTGGTGCTCTCTACACTGAGCGCATCCACCCACAAGGCGCTGCCCCATGAACTACCTCATTTCCCTGGCCATCGGCCTGTTTGTCGGCGTGATCTACGGCGCCCTCGACTTCCGCTCGCCCGCACCGCCGGCCATCGCCCTGATCGGCCTGATGGGCATGTTGCTGGGTGAAAAGCTCTGGCCCATGGGGCGGCAGCTGGTGGGCACCTGGTTCTCCTGATCTCTTTTTTCTCTTCGATGGATATTGGCCATGAAAGCACTGCAATTTACTGCCACCGGCGACCTCAACAACCTGCGCTTTGTCGACGTCGTCACCCCGGTGCCGGCCGTGGGTGAAGTGCTGGTCCAGATCAAGGCTGCGGGCCTCAACCCCAGCGACGTCAAAAACGTGCTCGGTCGTTTTCCCTATACCACCTTGCCGCGCATCCCCGGCCGTGATTTCGCCGGGATTGTGGTTGAAGGTCCGCAGGCGCTGGTCGGCCAGGAAGTGTGGGGCACCGGCCGTGACCTGGGCTTTTTTGCCGACGGCTCCCATGCCCAGTACCTCACCGTGTCGGCCAAGGGCGTGGCACATAAGCCTACCCACCTGAGTTTCGCCCAGGCCGCGGGCCTTGGTGTGCCGTACACCACCGCCTGGGATGCACTGGAGCGCAGTGGCGTGACCCAGGGCACACGCCTGCTGGTGATCGGCGCCAATGGCGCGGTGGGCAGTGCGACCCTGGCCTTGGCGAAGATCCGTGGCGCCCAGGTGCTGGCCGCCGTACGTCGCCCGGAACAGGTTGAAGTCTTGCAGAGCCAGGGCTTCGCCGCGATTGCCCTGGGCAAGCCGGAAGACCTGGGCGCGCACGTCAACGCCGTGTTCAAGGGCGGTGCGGATGTGATCTTCGATACCACCGGCTTCTGGCTGCCCGCCGCCGTGGCAGGCCTGGCACCGTTCGGCCGCATCGCTATTATCGCCGCACCGGTGGACGGCCATGTACAACTGCCGGCCCTGGCGTTGTACCGCAAGGGCGGTTCGGTGGTGGGGATCAATTCGTTGCTCTACAACTGCGAGCAGTGTGCGGTGATGCTGGAGCAGTTCGGGCGGTTCTTCGATGAAGGCTTGTTGCCGCTGCCCACCGGCCTGCGTGAAGTCGCGCTGGCCGATGGGGTGCAGTGCTTCGAAGAGGTGAACCAGGGCAGCGCAGACAAGCTCATCTTCCTGCCCTGATCCTGGCGGTCATGCCTCGGGAACACCTTTTTCCCAGGCCGACCAGTTGTTGAGGATCGCCTGTACCAGCGGGTTGCCCGTGCGGTACAGGTTCTCCAGCGCCGGGACAAAACCGCCCTGGTCCGCGTACTTCAACAGGTTATCCACTTCGCTGTAGCCCGGGTACGGCCGGTCGAAATCCGAACCGGCCCGCACCACCGCCAGGCGCTGGATGTCCACCAAACCTTCGCGGCTGGCGCGCAGCAGGGCCTCATAGGTGGAGTTGTCTTCCTGCTGCGTGGTGCAGTATTCGCCTTTGTTGTCGGTCAGCAGCTTGGTCCACACCTCGGCGCGCTCGCTCAAACGCGTGCCGGAGAACCAGGTGTTGCCCGCCAGGGTGTCGCAGCGCGTAACTTGCGGCGGCTGGTTGGCCGGCGCGGCCGGGTAGTGTTTGCGCCAGGCGCTGGATTCCTTGCTTTCCGTCAGCTCGACCTTCTGTGACAGGGCAAACGCCTTGGCCTGCAATTTGGGGTTCAGCTCAAACACTTCGGTCTTGTAGTCCAGCGGTGGTTTTTCGTTGGGGCCCTTTGTGTTGATGCCGAGATAGCCGGTCGGCCAATCCTTCGGCGCATCCCGTGAGTCCAGCTCCCATTGGGTGCCGAATTCCACTAGGTAATGCGCCCACGCGGCGGTGCCGATCGTGCCGTGCTTGGGGCTGATACCGGCGATCCCGGCGGTCAGGAAATAGCTTTGGCGCAGGTCGAATTTGGGCGAAAGGGCCAATGCCAGGGTGGAGGCCGCGGCGTTGGTCTGGCCCATGCCGGTGACCAGCAGGCACACATCCCGGGTATTGCAGCGGATCACCGGATACTCGGCGGACAGGCCCGGCACGCGCACTTCCTGCTTGAGTTCCAGGCGGTCGATCCAGGTTTGCGCCTCGGGGGCGAACATGGTGATCAGCATCACCTTGGGCTTGATCGGCGCGGGTGCATCGGCCAGCACCACCTGGGGCAGAAAGGTCAGGCCAACGGCCATTGAGAGACGGGTCAATGCGTTCATCTAAAGCTCCTTGATCAGAATTGATAGCCCACGCCGGCGTAGTAACCCCAACCGTCCGAGCGGGCGCGGAAATTGCCTTCGCCGAAATTCAACTCGCTGCCGTCTTCCCAGTTGCCGCCGTTATGAAAGTAACGGCCGACCAGGGTGAAGCGCAGATGGGTAAACGAATACAGCAGCACGTTGGTGGCCACCAGCGAGTTGGCGGTGCGTGCAGGGTTGTCCTTGTGCAGGTCCGAGCCAAAATCGTAGTTGGTAAAGCCGATGTAGGTCAGCGAGGCGCCGTTATCGAATTTGCCGATGGGCACGATGTACTTCATTTGCGCACGGTAGCCGTCCCAGGAATATTCGTTGCTGGCGCCATAGTTTTCCCACTGGTAACGCCCGTAGAAGTTGGCCGACAGGTTGACCCGCGAGTGGGTGTCGATATCGGTGCCCAGGCCGCTGTACAGCGTATTGGCGCGGTTGGCCTTGTTGCTGCCGTGGTCGTAGATCCAGTCGAAGGCCACGTACCATTCCTTGAACGGCCCGATGGCCAGGCTGCGGCCCGCCAGGTAGTCGATGGAAATCCGCGGCTCATGCTCCATGAACACCGGCGAGCCATGGTCCCACACGCCCTTGTCATTACTGTTACCGATGGTGAGGATCTTCGGCACGTCGATATAGCCGTACAACTCGAAAGGCCCCTTGCGACCGAAGTATTCGTACTCCAGATAGACGTCATCCTGCGGCTTGGGGCCGAAGCTGATGTCTTTGCTGCCGATCAGCGTCAGGTCCTGGTTGAACCAATCCGACAGGTACACGCCTTTTTTCGCCGGGTTGGCTTCCGGGCTGAGGGTTTCGCCCTGTGCTGAGTCATCGACGGGTTTTTCCTGCGCCAAAACGGGCGCGCTGAGTAGTCCCGTAACGGCGGTCAGTAGCAAGGAAACACCAAAGCAGGTAGGACGCCTTGAGGTGGAATGCATTGAAAATCCCTATTCGTACGCGGTTTGAACCCGATTCTTCGGGTAGAGGTGAACTTGGTCGCCAAGTTCGTACCGCAAACGTTTGCACAGGCTGTACCAACTTTGTTCAATCGATTGATCAGCTTGGAAAAAAATAGGATTAGTCGACCTTTTGGTCAGAATTGACCGGGTGTCATTTTTCGATGCGGTGGAACAGGTGCGTCGCGGTTTCCCGTCGATAGTCACTCGGCGTCTGATTCATCTCGATGCGAAAGTGCCGGTTGAAATTCGACAGGTTGGCGTAGCCCACTTCAAAGCAGATGTCCGCCACCGACATATCGCTTTGCAGCAACAGCCGGCAGGCGCGTTGTACCCGGAACTTGCGCATCAGCTCGATAAAGCCGTGGCCGGTGTTGCGCTTGAAGAAGCGCGAAAAGCCCGGTTCGCTCATCTCCAACTGTTGCGCGATCACCGACAGGCGCACATCGCCGGTCAGCTCGCGCATCAAATAGTCGAATGCCTTGTTGATGCGTTCGGCGCTGCGTGCATCCAGGGTCGGCGCGTAGCAGGGGCTGGCCAGGGCCTTGGCCTGATGGGGCGGGGTGTTTTTCAGGGTGTCGAGCAATTGCAGGAACAGGATCAAGCGTTGCAGGCCCTGGGCGTTACCGATGGCTTCCATCAGGTGGGCGGCCTGCAGCGCCGTGTCCCCGGTGAACTCCAGGCCACGGCGAGCCTGTTCGAACAACGGCTGCAGGTCGCCCAGCTCCGGCAGGGTGTTGCGCAGGGCGAGGAGGGCGGCGCCGTCGAATTGCAGCACCACGTCGCGGCCGCTCAGGTATTCGCCGGGGGCCAGTTCGCCGATCCAGTCGTGGGGCAGGTCGGGGCCGATCAGTGCGACATGCCCGGCGCTGAATGCACCGATGTAGTCGCCCGCTACGAGTTTGCCGCTGCCTTGGCGGATCAGGTGGATTTCGAATTCGGGGTGGTGGTTCCAACGCGCCAGGTCGTAGGGGTAGTCGTGTTCGAACCAGCGGAAACAGTGGTCCGGCTCGGGCAGGATCACTTCCAGTTCGGCGGGGCGGTGCTCGAACAGCGTGGCACGGCTGATGGGCATGAGCGGACTTCTTGGGGTTCTTGTAATCGCTTCAAAATACGCGCCTCGGGCGTTCAGGCGCTACCCCCGCTTGCGTCCGGCACTGATACTTTTTTAACTCGCACGCCCGGGTTAAAAAAGTACCAGTCGAGCATCCGCCACGGGTTTGTGAGGGCCTGGCCAAGCTGCTGTAATCGGCGCTCAACAACAAAAACAACAGGTGGAAACCGCCATGTTCAAGCTCCCGCAAGTGATGTTCCTGCTGTCCGGCCTGGCACTGGCCATGCCCAGCCACGCCGCCGACACCGTCACCATCGCCACGGTCAACAACAGCGACATGATCCGCATGCAGCGCCTGTCCAGGGTGTTCGAAGCCCAGCACCCGGACATCACGCTCAACTGGGTGGTGCTGGAAGAAAACGTGCTGCGCCAG
Organism: Pseudomonas extremorientalis; assembly: GCF_024584605.1. Taxonomy (NCBI): domain Bacteria; kingdom Pseudomonadati; phylum Pseudomonadota; class Gammaproteobacteria; order Pseudomonadales; family Pseudomonadaceae; genus Pseudomonas; species Pseudomonas extremorientalis. The sequence goes on from NZ_CP089519.1 coordinate 2,590,014, forward strand.
CGCCTCACCACCGACATCGCCACCCAGGGTGGGCAATTCGATGTGCTGACCATCGGCACCTACGAAACCCCGCTCTGGGGCGCCAAGCACTGGCTGGAACCCTTGGCCCAACTGCCGGCCGATTACGATGTCGACGATATCTTCCCCTCGGTACGCCAGGGCCTGTCAGTCGACAACACCCTCTATGCCTTGCCGTTCTACGGCGAAAGCACTGTCACCTACTACCGCACCGACCTGTTCCAGCAGGCGGGCCTGAGCATGCCGGCGCACCCCACCTGGACCCAGCTCGGTGAGTTCGCGTCCAAGCTCACCGCCAAGGACAAGGGCCAATACGGCATGTGCCTGCGCGGCAAGGCCGGCTGGGGCGAGAACATCGCCTTGCTCAGCACCATGGCCAACGCCTTTGGCGCGCGCTGGTTCGACGAACAGTGGAAGCCCGAGCTGACCAGCCCCGAGTGGACCGCGGCCGCCAACTTCTATGTCAATACCCTCAAACAGTACGGCCCGCCGGGCGTGTCCAGCAATGGCTTCAACGAAACCCTGGCGCTGTTCAATAGCGGCAAATGTGCAATCTGGGTCGATGCCAGCGTCGCCGGCTCCTTCACCACCGATAAAAGCCAGAGCAAAGTGGCCGACAGCGTAGGCTTTGCTGCCGCGCCCACCGAGGTCACCGATAAAGGTTCGTCCTGGCTCTACGCCTGGTCCCTGGCGATCCCGGCCACTTCCAAACACAAGGACGCCGCCAAGGCCTTTATCAGTTGGGCGACGTCCAAGGACTACATCCAACTGGTGGCCGACAAAGAAGGCATCACCAACGTGCCGCCAGGCACCCGCCAGTCCACCTATAACGAGGCGTATCTGCAGGCGGCCCCGTTTGCCCGGGTGACCCTGGAGATGATGAAACACGCCGACCCCGCGCATCCGTCCGTCAAGCCGGTGCCGTACGTGGGTATCCAGTACGTGACCATCCCCGAGTTCCAGGCCATCGGCACCTCGGTCGGCAAGCTGTTCTCGGCGGCGCTGACCGGTGGCATGTCGGTTGACCAGGCCTTGCTGCAAGCGCAGTCCACCACCGAGCGCGAGATGAAACGCGCCGGCTATCCGAAGTAACTTTTGACGGGACCTACTGATGAAACGACTGGAAGGTAAAAGCGCGCTGATCACCGGATCGGCGCGCGGTATCGGCCGCGCCTTCGCCCAGGCCTACATCGAAGAGGGCGCCACAGTCGCCATCGCCGATATCAACCTGCAACGGGCCCAGGCCACGGCTGCCGAGCTGGGCCCGCAGGCCTACGCCGTGGCCATGGACGTCACCGACCAGGCCTCTATCGACGGCGCGATTGCCGCCGTGGTGGCCCAGGCCGGCAAGCTGGATATCCTGGTCAACAACGCTGCGCTGTTCGACTTGGCACCCATCGTCGACATCACCCGCGACAGCTACGAGCGGCTGTTCTCGATCAACGTCGCCGGTACGCTGTTCACCCTGCAAGCCGCGGCGCGGCAGATGATCCACCAGGGCCATGGCGGCAAGATCATCAACATGGCCAGCCAGGCCGGACGACGCGGCGAGCCACTGGTGGCGATCTACTGCGCGACCAAGGCGGCGGTGATCAGTCTGACGCAATCGGCGGGGTTGAACCTGATCAGGCAGGGCATCAACGTCAATGCCATTGCGCCCGGCGTAGTGGACGGGGAGCATTGGGATGGTGTGGATGCGCTGTTTGCCAGGCATGAAGGGCTGGCTCCGGGAGAGAAGAAGAAGCGGGTAGGGGCCGAGGTACCATTTGGGCGGATGGGCACGGCGCAGGACCTGACCGGAATGGCGATCTTCCTGGCGTCAAAAGAGGCCGACTACGTGGTGGCGCAGACCTACAATGTCGATGGCGGCAACTGGATGAACTAGGGCCCAATGTGTGAGGGGGCAAGCCCCCTCCCACTGTTGAGCCTCTTTGTTCGTTGACTCGGGGCTAGTCCGCAAAACTGCGGTCGAAGAAGTAAATCTCTCCAGGCTTCAGGTTCTCCACCGTCGCCTGGGGCCTGCCGCCTTCACCCTGTTTCTTGCGCCCGGTCTCGCGCAGATACCCTGCCTCCGTCAGCTTCAACAACCGCTGGCGAATACTGGTCTTCAACACCGGCCGCGCCAGCACCAGGGAGAAGATCGTGGTCGCGTCCGGTGCGCTGAATTCATTGCCCAGAAACATCAGCGGCAAGTTGCTGTACAACGACTTGGAAAACAAACGGTCCTGCACCGCTGCCACAATGCTGTTGTGATCGAACGGCAACTTGATGCCGCCACTCGCCACCGCTGTCAGCGAATACCAGCGCTGGTGCTCACCCAGCGTCACGTCCTCGTTCACGATCGCCAGGTAATAGGTGGACGACGACCAGCAGCGCGGATCGCGAAACGCATCCCCCACCGTCCCCACCTGTTCGCTCCAGGCCAGGTCCAGCCCGACCTTGTCACTCGCCCGCAAGCGCTCCACCGCAGCCTGGAGGCTCAGGTCCTGCACGCCGCCATTCACCACCACGCCCGGCAGCGCCCAGTGCCCGGCGAAGGGCTCGGCGTCGCGCTGGTTCAGCAGCAGTTTCAGTTCGCCAGAGATGCGGCAGTAAGACAGCACGCACAGGTCGACGGTATGGAGGTAGGCGCTACGGGGCATGTGATGTCCTTCTAAACAGCAGTGCGGCACAGTCTAACGGATCGAACAGATATGTCATGTACTGAGTCCAGGATAGATACGCAAATGTTTGTTGCAATGAAAGTACATGACGTGTGCTTTTGTTTCCAGGCCACAGGAGAACCACCATGACCCTCGCGACAACCGCCATTGCCTCATTCGACGTCGACGCCCAGAAGAGTTTCACGCCGCTGTGCCCCAACGAGTTGCCGGTGGCCGGCGGTGACCGGATCGGCGCCGAGCTCAACTACATGGCCAGCCTTGCCGGCCATCGTGTCGGCAGTAAGGACGCCCACACCCCGCACGCGCCCTGGGTGGTGGCGCAGCACAGCGACATGTTGCAACCCACCGGCCTGGCCCATGCCGATGTCACTTGGGTCAGCCACTGTGTACCCGGCACCGAGGGCTTCACCCTGCTGGATGAGTTGCCCGCGCCTTATGACTACGACTACTTCATCTGGAAAGGCGTCGAACCCGACCTGCATCCCTACGGCGCCTGCTACCACGACCTGCACGACAAGCTGTCCACCGGCGTCATCGAGTATTTGAAAGCCCAAGGCGTGGTTCGCGTGATCGTCGGCGGCCTGGCCCTGGATTACTGCGTCAAGACCACCGCGTTGCAGTTGCTCAAGGCCGGCCTGGAAGTGGTGCTGCACTTGCCGGCGTGCCGAGGCATCAGCGAGGAGGGCGGTGTACAGGCGGTCAATGAGTTGCTCAAGGCCGGTGCCGCTATCAGCCGCACCCGCGAAGAACTGGCCGCAATGGCCACGCGTTAAGGAGAGACACCATGGAAAGTGCATACGACTACGAATCCCCGGTGATCCAGGGGTTGCTCGACACCGATTACTACACCTTCACCATGATGCAGGCGGTGTTGCACCAGTACCCCAACGTTGATGTGGAGTACAACTTCATCGTCCGCTCCAGGGAAAAGCTCGGCCACCTGATTCCTGAAATCCGTGCCGAACTGGAGAAACTCGCCAGCCTGCGGATGCGCGAAGGCGAGTTGCGCTTCCTGTTCAACCCGCGTTTTCGCGAATACCTCACCCCGGATTACGAGCGCTTCCTTGGCCTGTTCCGTTTCAACCTGCGCTACATCCACGTCAGTGAAGTCGACGGCCAACTCAATATCCGCGTGGTCGGCCCGATGCTGCACTGCATCATGTTCGAGCAACCGGTACTGGCGTTGGTCAGCGAGCTGCGCAACCGCGACAAATACCCCGATGTGACCCTGGAAGACGTCACCCGCAAGCTCTACCAGAAGTTCGACTGGCTGGAGAAAAACCTCAGCCGCGACGAACTGGCCGACCTGCGTGTATCGGACTTCTCCACTCGTCGGCGCCTGTCGTTCAAGGCCCAGCGCGAAGTGGTCGACATCATGCGCCGCGACTTCCCCGGCCAGTTCGTCGGCACCAGTAACGCGCACCTGGCCTACGAGTTCGACCTGCCGCTGATCGGCACCATGGCCCACCAATGGCTGATGGTGCACCAGCAACTGGGCCGGCTGCGCGAGAGCCAGAACGCCGCCCTGGAAAACTGGGTGCGCGAGTACCGTGGTCGCCTGGGGATCGCCCTGACCGACTGCATCAGCACCGACTTTTTCCTCAAGGACTTCGACCTGTACTTCGCCAAGCTCTACGACGGCCTGCGCCAGGACTCCGGCGACCCCATCGCCTGGGCCGACAAGGTGTTGGCCCGCTACAAGCAACTGGGCATCGACCCGATGACCAAGGACCTGATGTTCTCCGATGGCCTGAACTTCGAAAAATGCCTGCCGATCCTGCGTCACGTGCGCGGCAAGGCCAGGTTCGGGTTCGGCATGGGCACCAGCCTGGCCTGCGATGTGGACGGCGTCGAGCCGCTGAGCATCGTGATGAAACTGGTGCGGGTGCACGGCGAGCCAGTGGTGAAGTTCTCCGATGACCCGATCAAGAACGTCTGCGAAGACGCCTCGTTTTTGCAGTACGCAGCACAAGTGTTCAACGTTGGCAGTGTGGAGGTGTGACATGCAAGAACGTATCGCACGGGAACTGAACATCAATCGCGCGTTGACCCAAGGCGGCGAGCCCGAGGAAATCCAACGGCGCATCGACTTCATCAAGACCACCTTGCGCCACTCGGGCTGCAAGGCCCTGGTATTGGGCATCAGTGGCGGCGTCGACTCCCTCACCGCCGGCCGCCTGTGCCAAATGGCGGCAGAGCAATTGCGCAGCGAGGGTTACGCCGCACGCTTCATCGCCATGCGCCTGCCCTACAAGACCCAGGCCGATGAACGCGACGCCCAGGCCTCCCTGGACTTCATCACTGCGGACCACATCGACACCCTCAACATCGCCGCCAGCGTCGACGGCCTGATGGCCAGCCTGACCGCCGCCGAAGCCAGCGCCGAGCATGTCGATTTCATCAAGGGCAACGTCAAGGCCCGCACGCGCATGATCGCGCAATACGCCGTGGCCAACCTGCACAATGGCCTGGTGGTGGGCACCGACCACGGCGCCGAAGCGTTGATGGGTTTTTTCACCAAGTTCGGCGACGGCGCCTGCGACCTGGCCCCGCTGTCCGGCCTGACCAAAACCCAAGTGCGCCTGCTCGCCACGGCCCTCGGCGCACCGGACAACCTGGTGCACAAACACCCGACGGCCGACCTGGAAGAGCTGGTACCGGGCAAGCTGGACGAGCACGCCTACGGTTGCACGTATGCAGAGATCGACGCCTACCTGATGGGCGAACCGGTGAGCGAGCGGGTGAGGACGATTGTCGAGGGCGCGTACAGCAAGACAGCACACAAGCGCGCGCTGCCGATTGCGCCCCTTTGATTAACGCTCGATCGACCGACTCCACCGCGCATTCCACTCCGGCCGCGCCTGGTTCACCTGGTCCCAATCGATCGAAATTGCCGTCTGCAAGTAACTCTGCATCGCTTCCACCCGCGCACGGGTCTTGTCGGTGGTCGGTGTGGTCGGGTTCGACAGAATCTGGTCGCCTTCTTCCAGCGCCGGTGCCTGGGCTTCGGCGGTCAGCAGGAAGGCCGCGAGTTTCTGCGCCAGTTCTGGCTGGTCATTGCGGGCGATCACGCATTCGGCCACGTTCAGCACCACGGCGCCTTCCTTGGGCTGCGCGTATTCCATGGGCACGCCGAGCAGCTTCTGGGTGGCGACCTGGGTTGGGGTCAAAGGAAAGATCGCGGCTTCGTCGGTCTGCACCATCTCGGAGATTTTTGCCGAGCTGGCGATGTATTCCAGCACATTGGGCCCGACGGTTTTTGGCCAGGCCTTGAAGCCGGGCTCCACGTTGGTTTCGTCGCCGCCCTGGATGCGGTTGAACATCAGGAAGCCGTGCAGGCCGAAGGTGGACGATGCCAGGGACTGGAACACCACTTTCTCCTTGAAGCGCGGGTCGGCCAGGTCCATCCACGAGGTGGGCGCGGCCCAGCCTTTTTCCTTGAACATCCTGGCGTTGTAGCCCAGGCCGGTCACGCCGAGGGTCACGGCCACGGCTTCGTCCTTGATCTTCGCCTTGGCCGGGATCTGTTCCAGGGTCGGGCTCGGCGCCAGTTTGTCGCACAGGCCCATGGAGATCGCGCGGTACATGATGCCGTCGTCGAGGAACATCACGTGCATCTGCGGGTTGTCTTTGTTGGCCTGGACCTTGGCGAGGATGTCCGACGAGGTGCCGGGCACAATCACCACCTTGACGTTATTGGCCTTTTCGAACGCGGGCAGCACCTTGTCGGCGTACACCCGTTCCATGGTGCCGCCGTTCATGCCCAGGTACAGCGTGGGCGCGGCGTGCGCCGTTGAGGCGAGCAGGGCGAGGGACAAGCAGGACAGCGCAATGCGTGGGTTCATGGATGTTTTTCCTCTCAGGCTTGGAAACGACGGATGGAAAACGCTTCGATGGGGTGGCGGCTGGCCCCGGCGCAGACGATCTCTGCCAGGGCTTCACCGACTGCGGGACCAAGCTGGAACCCGGCGCCGGCAAAGCCGAAACCGTGGAGCAAGCCCGGTTGGGTACTGCTGGGGCCGATCACCGGTTCGTGATCGGGGAGGTAACCTTCGGTGCCGCTCCAGGTGCGGATGGCCTGGGCGCCTTTGAGAAAGGGGTAGAGTTCGCCGGCATTGCGCAGGATCTCCAGCACCGCCGCCTGCCCTGGGCGCGCGGTCAACGGGCCCAGGGCAAAGCCGCGACCGCCGCCCAGGATGCAGTTGCCCCGGGCGACCTGGCGCGCATAAATCCCGCCGCCTTCAACGCCGGTACTCACGTTCATCACCACCGGCAACGGCTCGGTGACCAGCATCGCCGGGTGCGCGCAGGTGATCGGCACCGCTTCGCCAAACTGCGCGGCGACGCTTCCGGCCCAGGCGCCGGCGCAGTTGAGCAGCCACGCTGCCTGCAGGTGCAGGCCGTTGGCGCAATGCACCTGGAACCGGCGGCTGTCATGCTCGATGCGCATCACCTCGGCCTGCTCGTACACGGCGGCGCCACAACGCTGCGCGGCACGGGCGAAGGCAGGAGATACCAGACGCGGATTGGCATGCCCGTCTTCCGGACACAGCGAGGCGCCCACGGCAATATCGCCGACCCAGGGGAAGCGTGCGCGCAACTCGGCGTAGTCCAGCAACTGCAGGCCCAGGCCAAAGCCACGGGTCTGCTCGGCATACGCCTGCAACGCCGCGAAGTCGGCATGACTGCGCGCCAGCTTCAAATGCCCGGAGCGCACGTATTCGCCGTCGATGCCGATCAACCCCGGCAAGTCGGCCCACAGTTGATGGGCGCGCTGTGACAAGGGCAGTTGGTGCAGGGGCCGACCCTGGCGTCGCACGCCGCCATAGTTGACGCCACTGGAATGGGAACCGCAGAAATCCCGCTCCACCAGGGCCACGCGCTGGCCTTTCTGCGCGAGCATCAAGGCTGCCGAGGCGCCGACGATGCCGCCGCCGAGGACGATCACATCGATCATGGCTGCACCTCCACGCCAAACGGCAGCGGCTTGATCGGTGCCTGGCCGCGCAGGCGGCCCACCTGTTCAATCCCGCGACCGCTGCGCTCGGCGACGATTTCCGCCGCCGCCAGCCCACACATCCGGCCCTGGCAACGACCCATGCCAACGCGACAGTGAGCCTTGACCCGGTTGAGCTCCCAGTGGCCTTCATCCACCACCGCGCGTATCTCGCCGGCGCTGACTTCTTCGCAGCGGCACACCATCAATGCGTCCGGCGCTTGGGCCGCCCACTGCTCGGGGAAGGGGAACGCGGTTTCCAGCCCATGACGAAAACGCTGGATGCCCGCCAGTTGCTGCTCCAATACGGCGGGGCGGCGCTGATCAATCGCCACGCCCGAATCTTCCAGCACCGCCAGTGCCGCACGCTCACCGGCCATCTTCGCGGCGTCCGCGCCCATGATCCCTGCGCCGTCGCCGGCCAGGTACACACCGTTGACGCTGCTGCGCCCGGCGTTGTCCCGTTGCGGCAACCAGGCACGGTTCAAGGTGTTCCAGGCGAACTCACAGCCGAGCAAGTCCGCCAGTTGGGTTTCACTGCGCAGGGCATGAGCGAAAGCGACGGCATCGCACGCCAAAACATGGTCATCCCAACGAATACCGCTGACTCGCTGTTCTCCGTCGATTTTCTGCAGCGTGGCACCCTGATGCACGGGAATCCCATGGGCCGTCAGCCAGGCGCGGTAATACATGCCCTTGGCCAGGGTCAGTGGTTGCCCGAGCAGCGCCGGCAACGCACGGCACTGCGCACTGAACGGCGCGCTGTCAAGTACCGCCACCACCTTGGCCCCGGCCTTGGCGTATTGGTAGGCGACCAGATACAGCAACGGCCCGCTGCCGCAGAACGCCACGCGCTCACCGATGGCGCAGCCCTGGTATTTCAAGGCGATCTGCGCCGCGCCCAGGCTGTACACGCCGGGCAGGGTCCAGCCCGGCACCGGCAGGATACGGTCGGTGGCACCGGTCGCGACAATGATCCTGGCGTAGTCGACGCTCTCGGCACGGCCGTTGTCGAGCAGGTCCAGGCGACCGTCCTCGGCATTCCACACCAGGGTTTGCGGTCGATAGTCGATCAGCGGCGCCAGCTCATCCATCGTGCGGTGCGCGGCTTGCGCCTTGCTCGCTTCAAAGCCATAGATCTGCCTGGCACTGCGCTGAAAGCCCAAGGGTTGTCGCCGATAGATCTGCCCGCCGCCGCGCAGGTTTTCATCGATCAGGCACGGTGTGACGCCATGGTCGAGCAGGGTGCGCGCCGCGCTGATCCCGGCCGGGCCTGCGCCCACAATCACCACCGGCTTCATGGCTGGCGCCCCGGGTCGCGGCTGATCGCCTGGCCTTCTTCCAGCAGCGTCGAGCAGGCGCGTACGCGGCGACCGTCTTCAAGGCGCACCCAGCAATCCTGGCAGGCGCCCATCAGGCAGAAACCGGCGCGGTGCTCGGCGCTGAAGTCACTGCCGCGCAGGTGCTCGGCGCAGGTCAGCATGGCGGTGAGCAAGGTATCGCCGAGCAAGCCGCTGGCGGGTTGGCCGTCCAGGGTGAAGGACAGGGCAGGGCGCGCGGTCTCGGCCAAGCGTTTGAACAGGGCCATCAATGTTTCCCCACCAGCACGCGGTCCAGGCCGTAGACCCGGTCCAGCAGAATCATGGTGGCCGCCGTCAGCGCAATCACCAGCGCCGACACCGCCGCCATCATCGGGTCGATGGACTCGGTGGCGTACACGTACATGCGCACCGGCAGGGTTTGCGTGGCCGGCGAGCTGACGAAGATCGACAGTGTCACCTCATCGAAACTGTTGATGAACGCCAGCAACCAGCCGCCAGCGACACCGGGCAGAATCATCGGCAGGGTGATCTGGCGAAACAGCGTAAAGCGGCTGGCGCCGAGGGATTCGGCCGCCTGTTCGGCACTGCGATCAATACCGATGGCGGCCGCCAGCACCAGGCGCAGCACATACGGCGTGACGATCACCACGTGGGCCAGCATCAGCCAGGTAAAGCTGCCGTTGACCCCCATCAGCGCGAACAACCGCAGCATCGCCACCCCCAGCACCAGGTGCGGGATGATGATCGGCGACAAAAACAACGCACTGAAAAAATTACGCCCGGGAAACGAATACCGGCTGATCGCCAACGCTGCCGGCACCGCAATCAATGTGGCCAGGCTTGCCGCAGTGAAGGCCAGCACCAGGCTGTTATAGAACGCCTGGATAAAATCCGCACGCTCGAACACCGCACGAAACCAGCGCAGGGAGAAGCCCGAGGTGGGCAGGCTCAAGGTGTTTTCCGGGGTGAACGCCACCAGGCACACCACCACCAGCGGCGCCATCATGAACAGCACCACCAAGCCGTGGAAACCGAGGGCCAAAGGACCGTTTCTGGACATGCGCTCAAACCCCCAGGGACTTTTTATAGCGGCCTTCGACCATGCGGTTCCAGCTCAGCATGATCAGCAGATTGACCAACAGCAGCACCACCGCGATGGTCGCGCCCATGGGCCAGTTGAGTTCCGAGAGATATTGGTCGTACACCACGGTGGCGACCATTTTCAGGCGGCGCCCGCCAAGCAGGCCGGGGATCGCAAAGGAGCTGGCGGCCAGGCCGAACACGATCAGCGTGCCGGACAGCACGCCGGGCATGACCTGTGGCAGCACGATCCTGCGCATCACCGTGGCCTGGCTGGCCCCCAGCGACAATGCGGCCTGCTCAGCCGACGGGTCGAGTTTCTGCAGGGACGTCCACACCGGAATGATCATGAACGGCAACATCACGTGCACCAGCGCGATAATCACCGCGAAGGGCGTGTACAGCAGCTTCACCGGGCGCCCGCCGAGCAGTTGGATCAGTTGATTCACCAAACCATCGGCGCCCAATAGCAGGCTCCAGCCGAAGGCGCGCACCACCACCGAAATCAGCAATGGCGTGAGGATCAGGATCAGGAAGATCGAGCGCCACGGCGTACCCATGCGGCTGAGGATGTAGGCCTCGGGCACACCGATCACCACGCACAGCAGGGTCACCAGCGCGCTGATCCAGAAGGTGCGCCAGAAGATCTCGTAGAAGTACGAGTCGCTGAGCAGTGACAGGTAATGGGCCAAGGTCCATTCATCGGCCTTCACGCCCACCTGGTAATCGAACACGTTGAACGACAGGACCAGGGTCAGGCCCAGCGGCAAAACCAGCAGCCCGGCAAACAGCACCAGCGCCGGCAGCGACAGCAGGTAACCACGACTCATGCGTGCACCTCATCGGCTGCCAGCACGCGCAGCAGGTCCGAATGCCAGTCCAGGCCCACCGCTGCGCCACAATCCAGCGGCGCGCTACCGTCGTTGCTGCGCACCACGGTGATTTCGCCGAGGTCGGTGTGGACGCGGTACAGCCATTGGCTGCCGAAGAAATAGCGGTCGAGCACCTTGCCTTGCAGGCGACCGGCCCCCGCGTCCACCAGGGTGATTTTTTCCGGGCGCAGGCTCAGGACCAGCTCGCCGTCGCCGCTTTCATGTCGCACTTGCGCAGTGCCCAACTGATCGTAATCGCCGGCCAGCAGGTTGGCCTTGCCGACGAAGTCCGATATGAAGCGCGTGCGCGGGTGTTCGTAGAGCTTGTACGGCGCATCGATCTGGGTCACGCGCCCGGCCTGCATCACCACCACGCGGTCGCTGATGGACAGCGCTTCGGCCTGGTCGTGGGTGACCATCAAGGTGGTGATGCCGACGGCGCACTGGATGCGGCGGATCTCGAACTGCATCTCTTCGCGCAGGTTGGCGTCGAGATTGGACAGCGGCTCGTCGAGCAGCAACACCGGCGGCTCGATTACCAACGCACGGGCCAGGGCCACGCGCTGGCGCTGGCCGCCGGACAGTTCCCGCGGGTAGCGGTCGGCGTGGGGGGCGAGGCGCACCAGTTCCAGCACAGTTTTCACCTTGCTGGCGATCTCGGCGGCCGGCACCTTGCGCATCTTCAGGCCAAAGGCGACGTTGTCGCGCACGCTCATGTGGGGGAACAGCGCGTAGCTCTGGAACACGACGCCCAGGCCACGGCTGGCGGGCTTGGCGTGGGTGATGTCGCGGCCGTCGAGCAGGATCTGCCCGCCGCTCACGTCGACGAAGCCGGCGATCATTTGCAGGGTGGTGGTCTTGCCGCAGCCCGAAGGGCCGAGCAGGGAAACGAACTCGCCTTTTTCCACCGCAAGGTCGGTGGCGACCACCGCGTCGACGGCGCCGTAGCGTTTGCTCAAGGCGTTGAGTTGGAGAAATGCCATGTCTGCGTTCCACCTTTTTTGAGTCGCGTCGAAACGCGCTTTTTTGTTTTGGGCAGATGCGAATGAGGTGTTGCCGGTGCGTTGGCGCTCGATCTTGAGTCGGCTGCCGGTTGTTGTTCATTTCGCCCCTGTGGACGCAGATTAGGGCGAAGACTAGGATGGGCGGAAGATGGAATTTCACTGAACGGACTATTATTTTCTTATTTATTCATTCACCGGAATTTGCAAAGAGATTGAAAGTCATGGATTCCACTGATCGAAATGAAAATAACAAAGAGGTCGGTGCCGGTGCGGTATCCCGGCTGTTCGCGCTGCTGCGCACCTTGGGTGACGTGCCGGAGGGCGGCGAACGCGTCACCCAACTTGCGCAACAGGTCGGCCTCTCGCAGCCCACTACCCACCGCCTGCTGCGTAGCCTGATGGACGAAGGCATGGTCGAACAGGACGCACGCAGCAAGCGCTATCGCCTGAGCCTGGAGTTCTTTGCCCTGGCGGCGAACGCGGGCAAGACCGGCAACCTGCGCGACCTGGTGCGCCCGAGCATGCTGCGCCTGAGTGCGTCATTGGGCGACTCGCTGTTCCTGCTGGCGCGCAGCGGTTTCGATGCGATCTGTCTGGACCGCAGCGAAGGCCCGTACCCGATCCGCACCTTCACCGGCGATATCGGCGGGCGCGTGGCGTTGGGGGTGGGGCAGGGCAGCCTGGCGATCCTGGCCTTTCTGCCGGAGGAAGAGCGCGAAACCGTGATCCGCTACAACCTGCCACGGCTCAAGGACTTCCACCTGTATGACGAAGTGCTGTTGCGCTCGGAAGTGGAGAACGTGCGCAACCTGGGGTATGCGGCGCGCAATACCGGGGTGCTGGAAGGCATGGCCGGGTTGGCCGTGCCCATCCTCGATCGGGACGGGCACGCGGTGGCGGCGCTCAGTGTGGCCACTATCAGCGATCGCCTGGGGCCGAGCCGGTTGCCGATGGTGGTGGAGTTGCTCAAGCGCGAAGCGGCGGCGATCGGGCCGCGGATCAATCCGTTTGATCCGACGTTACGCAGGCCCTCACAAACCTTTGGTAGGTAGTTCAGATGGCGGCCAACACTACCGACCTGGCCGTAGTACTGCCCATATACAGGGGTGCGAATTAGTTATCCAGCAGGTAAGTTTTTTTGTTCATGTTTAATGGAACTGTCCTTTTACACGTTGCCACAGATGGATGTTGACTTAATGCTAACTGGCGCGTTGGTCGGCTTATTTGCATCAACTATCTGAGGTATTGCAATGACATCTACTCTTTTCGGTCCGTTCATACAAACTCACTACCCTTACTCTAATCCGTTGGACGGTGGCGCCAGGTTTGGTAATCAGCCCGCAATGAGTAACTTACTGGGGACCTCTCAGCTGCCTCCCACTTCCACAGTTGCACGGGCCTTTGTCGACGCCTTCCCTTATTTCCAGGGAGAATCTGGTTTTGTCACGAGGGCAACGCTTGAGCATGCTGCCAATCGTCTACCGAGCGGTGATCCGTATCACGATCAAATGACACAGCTGGCAAGGGACGTTCTTAGCCGTCCAGGAATGGTTGAGTTACTCGATGGTATCAACCATGGCGGCCATGAAGATGGTCTGATCAGCCTGGGTGATGCGCAGGCGGTGGTCTTTGAGTACGAAGACCAGGAGGGAGCGTACATGCTGGGTGGACCGGATGCGTATAACGGTGGCACGCGAGGTGGGCCAGGAGGGAATTATGGTGGTATGCAAGGAGCGCCGGGGAATTATTACGGCAATATGCAGAGCCAGCAAGAGGGGTATTACGGTGGCATGCAGCGCAGTCGTTTTGAAAATGGATATGGCGCCAATGGGGCACGCAATTATTATCCGGCAGAGAGCGGCGTGAGCCCGCAGAATGCTGAGGTCGCAAATAATTTCAAACATGCCAAAGACTCAGATTTAACGACGGAGTTGGGTAATAATTTTGATTACTTCAAGCCAAACCAGGATGGCAAGATCACTCAGCAATCGCTTCGTGAAGTTGCAAATCGTCCTTTGACTGGTAACCCTGTGGATGACCGAATGACCCTGTTGGCCAAGGAAATCATCAGTCGGCCGGGGCTCAATAGAAAACTGGATTCCGATCATGATGCTGACACGTCTGACGGGATTATCGGGCGCGACACTATTGAAAGGGTAGCCACGCAGAATGCAGCGCCAAGCTATCAAAAAATGAGCGATGTTGAACTGCTTCAGGCCCTTGACGAAAAGTTCAAACAGTACTGGAGTGCGGATAACTACATCAGCTTCGATAGTTTAAAAAGTGCCGCTGCAGAGTCCCCGCCGACAGATCGGTCTCGGCTCGCAGCTGAACTTCTCCGGCGCCCAGGCCTGATGAAGGAGGTCGATATTGGCACTGATGGCAAAGGCGGTAGGGGCGCAGAAGATGAAAGGTTTAACTGGGTCAACGTCGACCACGTAATAAGAGAAAAACAAGCGCAATCGTCGCGTGGTTGATTGTGGGCCGCCACATTCCGTGACCAGTCGGGGCTGATCATTCTTTCCGGCCGTACCTGTCGCTCATACTCTTCGGCGGTGATCAGTCCCAACTGCACCGCCGCCTTTCGGGTAACCTGCGCCACACGGTCATAACCCAGCAGGGGATTCAGCACCGTCGCTATCAATATCATCCGCCAGTATCGTGATGAAGATGGCGGGCTGATTACGGTGTCGGAAACGGTCTATCCAGCATGCCGTTTCACCTGATCCTGCAGATGAAGCGCGACAAGCTCTGACCCATACGACAATAACCTTGCATCTGGTAAAACTTTGGCTAATATGATCCGGGTAAAACACATATCACCCGGGTAATAACCATGCCTACGCACCCCCTTCCTGCTTGCACCGCCTTTGTTCGCCACCAACGTGTGGCGGCAGGTTCCTATGCCGACGTCGCCACGACGCTCGCCGAGCTTGACCAGCCCACGGGCAGCTTCCTGGTCTTCGACGATGCCACCGGCAACCAGGTCGATTTTCCCTGGCCTGCGGGCTATGCGCCCGAACCACCTGCCCAGGTCGACATGACTGACGAGCCTCCCGCTCCCCCCTCGGTCGGGCGCCCGAAGCTGGGGGTGGTCGCACGGGAAGTCACGTTATTGCCGCGTCATTGGGAATGGCTGGGCCAGCAGCGCGGTGGGGCTTCGGCGGCGTTGCGGCGGCTGGTGGATGAAGCGCGCGCTGCCCACGCTTCCCGTGATCGAATACGCCAGGCCAAGGAAGCCGGCTATCGGTTCATGAGTGCCATCGGCGGTGACCTGCCCGGCTTCGAAGACGCCTCGCGCGCGTTATTTGCCTTTGATGCAGCGGATTTTTCCAGCAAGATCGCGCACTGGCCGGTAGACGTGCAGGCCTACCTGGCCTGGCTGTCACGCGACGCCTTCCCTGTTTAACAACAACTCCTGGATCCGAACCCTCATGGAAGTCACCCAGCAACGGCCGCTGTGGCAGATCTACCTGATCTTTCTGGCACCGATGGTGCTGTCCAACTTCCTGCAAAGCTTTTCCGGCACCCTCAACGGTATCTATGTCGGGCAGATGCTCGGCACCCAGGCGCTGGCGGCGGTGTCTGGGATGTTTCCCATCGTGTTCTTTTTTATCGCCCTGGTGATCGGCCTGGGGGCGGGCGCCTCGGTACTGATCGGCCAGGCCTGGGGCGCGCAGGAAACCGCGCTGGTCAAGGTGATCACCGGCGCCACACTGACTCTGGGGGCGTTGGTGGGGGTGATCGCTGCGGTGCTCGGCAGCCTGTTTGCGCGCCCGGCCTTGCAGGCACTCGGCACGCCGGTCGATGTGCTCGACGACGCCGTGGGTTATGCACAGATGATGATGTTGATCATGCCGCTGCTGCTGGTCTTTATCCTCTACACCCAATTGCTGCGTGGTGTCAGCGACACGATCTCGCCGTTGCTCGCGCTGATGGTTTCGACCCTGGTCGGCCTGTTGCTGACACCGGCGCTGATCCGTGGCTGGATCGGCCTGCCGCCCTTGGGTATCCAGAGCGCGGTGTACGCCGGGTTGGTGGGTAACGCGGCAGCGATGCTGTTTCTGATAATGCGGCTGCGCCACAAGAACCATGTGATGGCGCCGGACCGTGAATTGTTGGCGGCCCTGCGCCTGGATCGGATCATTCTCGGCAAGGTCCTGCGCATCGGCTTGCCCACGGGCTTGCAGATGGTGGTGTTGTCGCTGTCGGAGCTGGTCATCCTCGCCCTGGTCAACGGTCACGGTTCCCAGGCCACGGCGGCCTATGGCGCGGTGACGCAGATCGTCAACTACGTGCAGTTCCCGGCGCTGTCGATTGCGATTACCGCATCGATCCTCGGGGCCCAGGCGATTGGCGCCGGGCGTCTGGAGCGCATCGGCCCGATCCTGCGCACCGGCCTGCTGATCAACACCTGCCTGACCGGTGGCCTGATTGTGCTGGGTTATGTCCTGTCCCACTGGCTGCTCGGCCTGTTCATCACCGATGACGCGGCACGGGTCAATGCCGAACACCTGTTGCACATCATGTTGTGGAGCATTTTGGTATTCGGCTTCCAGGCCGTGATCGGCGGGATCATGCGCGCAAGCGGCGTGGTGTTGATGCCGGTGGCGATCTCGATCTTCTGCGTGCTCTGCGTGGAACTGCCGATGGCGTACCTGCTCAACGCCCACTTCGGCCTGGAAGGGGTGTGGATGGCGTTTCCGTTGACCTACCTGGCCATGCTGGCGTTGCAGACTGCGTATTATCGGCTGGTGTGGCGACACAAGCAGATCAAGCGGTTGGTGTGATAAAAGGTTGCGCACCTTAAGGACAGAAGGTTTCTGAGCCATGGCAAACCCTTACGCCGAATTGTTCCAGGTCCCTGGCGCCCGGGCTTTTGTACTGGCGGGGATGCTGGCGCGCATGCCGGTGTCGATGACGGGGATCGGCTTGATCACCATGCTCTCGCAGGTGCACGGCGGTTACGGACTGGCGGGCTCGGTGGCAGCGGTATTTGCCCTGGCCACGGCGTTTTGCGCGCCGCAGGTATCCAGGCTGGTGGATCGCTACAGCCAAGGGCGGGTGTTGCCGATTGCCGCGTTGATCGGTGGCGGGGCGTTGCTGATGTTGCTGCTGTGCACTCGCTTGCAGGCACCGAACTGGACGTTGTTCCTGTTCGCCGCCCTGGCCGGTTGCATGCCTAACATGTCGGCCATGGTGCGGGCGCGCTGGACCGAGTTGTACCGGGGCCAACCCAAGCTGCAGACTGCGTTTGCCCTGGAGTCGGTGCTGGATGAGGTGTGCTTCATCATCGGCCCGCCGATCTCGGTAGGTTTGTGCGTGGTGCTGTTCCCGGAAGCCGGGCCTCTGGTGGCCGCGTTGTTGCTGGCGGTGGGCGTCACCACCTTTGTGTTGCAGCGCGAGACCGAGCCACCGGTGCACGCGCATCAAGGCCATCACGGCCGCTGGCTGGTCGCGTCGCCTTCGGTGCTGATCCTGATGATCCTGCTGTTGGCCATGGGCGTGATCGTCGGCGTGGTGGATGTGGTCAGCGTCGCCTTTGCCCAGCATCAGGGCCAGCCGGCTGCTGCGAGCATCGTACTGTCGGTCTACGCCATCGGTTCGTGCCTGGCGGGACTGGTGTTCGGCACCCTCAAGCTGAAGGCGCCGCTGCCCCGGCAGTTTCTGTTGTGCGGCATCGCCACGGCGTTGACCACCTTGCCTTTACTGCTGGTGACCAACATTGCGGGGCTGGCGGTGGCGGTCTTTGTCTCCGGGCTGTTCTTTGCCCCCACCCTCATTGTGTCCATGGCCCTGGTGGAACAGGTCGTGCCCGCCAGTCGATTGACCGAGGGCATGACCTGGCTGATCACCGGCCTCAGCATCGGCGTGGCCATCGGCGCGGCCAGCTCCGGGTGGATGATCGACCACTTTGGCGCCACCAGCGGGTTCCGGGTGGCGCTGGCGGCGGGAGTAGTGGTGTTGGGGGCTGCGGTGTTGGGGTATCGGCGCCTGGGGTGATCAGCCGATCGCGGGGCAGGCGTCTGTGCCGTGATGCTGCAGAAACTCGTTCAACGCCTGGCGGGTCAGGTCATTGAGTGTCACCTTTTTACGGGTCGCCGCCAGGTGCATGTCATGGCCGGCTCGGACATTGAAGGAACCTTTGCAAGGTTTCTCTGGTGCATGCCCCAGGGTCTGGCAGGTGGTTTTCCCTTCGTAGCTCACTAGCGCCTTGATGAACAAGACCTTGCCGAACAGGCAGTTGTCTTCGAGGCTGGCTTCGATGGAGCCGATGTAGCCTTTGTGTTTCAGTTGGTTGTTCACTGATGTAACCCCTGATGACACCGTGCCCCGCGCCTGCCATCCCCCCGCTAATTTTTCCCTCTCCGGTTCGTTTTATAGGGACGACGTGCCTTTGTGCTTCCTGCCTATTGCTCCGGACTCCAAGAAATGAATGCTGAAGACTCCTTGAAACTTGCTCGCCGGTTTATCGGGTTGCCCCTGGAAAAGCGCCAATTGTTCCTGCAGGCCTTGCAGAAAGAAGGCGTGGATTTTTCCCGGTTTCCGATTCCGGCAGGGGTGGAGGCGCAGGATCGTCAGGCACTGTCCTACGCGCAGCAGCGCATGTGGTTTCTCTGGCAATTGGACCCGGCCAGCGGCGCCTACAACCTGCCGGGTGCAGTGCGACTCAAAGGGGCGTTGAGCCTCTGCGCGCTGGAGCAGGCGTTCGCCAGCCTGGTCGCGCGCCACGAAACCCTGCGCACAGCGTTCCAGCGCCAGGCAGACGAGCGCCTGTTGCAAGTGCCGGCGGACACGCCGTTGACCGTCGAGCAACTCGACTTTAGCCACTTGGACGCCCCCGCGCGCGAACAGGCCGTCAACAAGGCCGCGACCCGCCAATCGCTGTTGCCCTTCGACCTGGAAAACGGTCCGCTGCTGCGCGTGCAATTGCTCAAGCTCGACGCGCAGGAACACGTGCTGCTGCTGACCCTGCACCACATCGTCTCCGATGGCTGGTCGATGAATGTGCTGATCGACGAGTTCATCCGCTGCTACGACGCCCACGAGCGCAACGAAACCCCGCAACTGCCGGCCTTGCCGATCCAGTACAGCGATTACGCCCTGTGGCAGCGCCGCTGGCTGGAAGCGGGGGAGCAGGCGCGGCAACTGGATTACTGGCAAGCGCGCCTGGGCGATGAGCACCCGGTGCTGGAGCTGCCCACCGACCGCCCGCGTCCGGCGATGCCGAGCTACCAGGGCACACGCCACAATTTCGCGATTGAGCCTGCGCTGGCCATGCAACTGCGCGGCTGCGCGCAAAAACACAACGTCACCCTGTTCATGCTGTTGCTCGGTGCTTTCAACGTGTTGCTGCATCGCTACACCGGGCAGCACGATATCCGCGTCGGCGTGCCGATCGCCAACCGCAACCGCACTGAAGTCGAAGGGTTGATCGGTTTCTTCGTCAACACCCAGGTGCTGCGCACCGAGCTGACCGGGCAAACCCGCATCACCGAGTTGCTGCAAAGCATCAAGGAGCACGCCCTGGGCGCCCAGGCCCATCAGGAGTTGCCGTTCGAGCGCCTGGTGGAAGCCCTCAAGGTCGAGCGCAGCCTGAGCCACACGCCGCTGTTTCAGGTGATGTACAACCACCAGCCGGTGGTGGCCGACATTACCAGTGTCAGCACCGCCTCCGGCCTGGAACTGGCATTGGTGGAGTGGCAAGGCCGCACCACCCAGTTCGACCTGACCCTCGACACCTATGAAAAATCCGGCACCCTGCATGCCGCGTTGACCTACGCCAACGACCTGTTCGACGCGCCAACCATCGAGCGCATGGCCGGGCATTGGCTCAGCCTGTTGCAGGCCATGGTGGCCGACGGTGAGCAGCGCATCGGCGAACTGCCGATGTTGGTCGCGGATGAGCAGCAGGTGCTGGTCCACGCATGGAACCAGACTGCCGAGGCGTACCCGACCGAGCGCGGCATTCATCACCTGATCGAGGACCAGGTCCGCATCACGCCCGATGCACCGGCGCTGGTGTTCGGTGCAACCACGCTGACCTACGCCCAGCTCGACACCCGCGCCAACCAGCTGGCTCACGCCTTGCGCGAGCAAGGCGTCGGCCCTGACACGCTGGTGGGGATCTGCGTCGAGCGCTCCATCGAAATGGTGGTCGGCTTGCTCGCCATTCTCAAGGCCGGCGGCGCCTATGTCCCGCTGGACCCTGAATACCCCCGGGAACGCCTGGCCTACATGATCGACGACAGCGGCATCCAGTTGCTGCTCAGCCAGCGCGACCTGTTGCCATTGCTGCCGACCGAGGGCATCCAGGTGATTGCCCTGGACCAGCCCGCGAGCTGGCTCGACGTTTACAGCCGCCAGTCGCCAAGCGTCGACCTGCAGGCGCTGAACCTGGCCTATGTGATCTACACCTCCGGCTCCACCGGCAAGCCCAAGGGCGCCGGCAACAGCCATCGTGCGCTGGTCAACCGCCTGTGCTGGATGCAACAGGCCTATGGCCTGGACGCCAGCGATGCGGTGCTGCAGAAAACCCCGTTCAGTTTCGACGTGTCGGTGTGGGAGTTCTTCTGGCCGCTGATGACCGGCGCGCGCCTGGTTGTCGCCGCGCCCGGCGAACACCGCGAACCGGCGCGCTTGATCGAGACCATCGGGCAGCACTGCATCACCACCTTGCACTTCGTGCCATCGATGCTCCAGGCATTTATTCATGAGCCGGGGGTGCACGCCTGCAACAGCCTGCGACGCATCGTGTGCAGCGGTGAAGCCTTGCCGCTGGATGCGCAGTTGCAAGTGTTCGCCAAATTGCCACAGGCCAGCCTGTTCAACCTCTACGGCCCGACCGAAGCTGCCATCGACGTGACCCACTGGACCTGCGTCGACGAAGGCGCCGACAGCGTGCCCATCGGTCGACCCATCGCCAACCTCGCTACGTACGTGCTCGATGCCCAGCTCAACCCGGTGCCTGCGGGCGTCAGCGGTGAGCTGTACCTGGGCGGCGCCGGCCTGGCGCGCAGTTACCACCGGCGCCCGGCACTGACTGCCGAGCGTTTTGTGCCGAGCCCGTTCGGTGACGGTGTGCGCCTGTATCGCACCGGCGACCGCGTGCGCCAGCGCGCCGATGGGGTGATCGAATACCTCGGCCGCCTTGATCATCAGGTCAAGCTGCGCGGCCTGCGTATCGAGCTGGGCGAAATCGAGACGCGCCTGATGCAACACCCCTCGGTGCGCGAAGCGGTGGTGCTGGTGCAGGGTGGCAAGCAACTGGTGGCCTACCTGGTGCTGGCCGACGAAACGCCGGTCGACCTCAAGGCCTGGCTGCTCGAAAGCCTCCCGGAATACATGGTGCCGACCCATCTGGTGCCCCTGGCCAAGCTGCCGGTGACCGCCAACGGCAAGCTCGACCGCAAGGCCTTGCCATTGCCGGATGCTGCGCCCCAGCAGGCTTATGTCGCCCCGGAAAGCGAGGTGCAAAAAGCCCTCGCGGCAATCTGGAGCGATGTGCTCGGCGTGGAGCATGTCGGCCTGGAAGACAACTTCTTCGAACTGGGTGGCGATTCGATCATCTCCATCCAGGTGGTCAGCCGTGCGCGCCAGGCGGGCATTCGCCTGAGCCCGCGGGACCTGTTCCAGTACCAGAGCGTGCGCAGCCTGGCGCGGGTGGCGACCTTCGAACAGGCGACGCTCGTCGACCAGGGGCCGGTCACCGGGGATGTGCTCCTCACACCGGTGCAACACAGCTTTTTCGAACAGGCGATCCCGGCACGCCAGCACTGGAACCAGTCGTTGCTGCTGACTCCGCGTGAGGCGCTGGAGCCCATGCGCCTTGAGGCCGCCTTGACTCGCTTGATCAACCACCACGATGTCCTGCGTCTGCGTTTTGTGCAGCAGGCGGATGGTTGGCGGCAGGCTCATGCCGAGCCGGTTGCCAACGCTTCGTTGTGGCAGGCCCAGGTCGCCGGCGAGGCTGAGTTGGCCGCATTGTGCGATGAAGCTCAACGCAGCCTTGATCTTGAACAGGGTCCGCTGCTGCGCGCCGTCCTGGCGATCATGGCCGACGGCACCCAACGCCTGTTGCTGGTGGTGCATCACCTGGCAGTGGACGGCGTATCGTGGCGCATCCTGCTCGAAGACCTGCAGCAGGCCTATCGCAACGCCGCGCTGCCGGCCAAGACCAGCGCCTACCAGCAGTGGGCGCAGCAGTTACAGGCCCACGCGCAGACGCTGGACGAGCAACTGCCGTACTGGCAGGCCCAAACCGCGAGCGCCGATCTGCCTTGCGATAACCCCCTGGGCGGCCTGCAAAACCGCCTGGGCACCACACTCGAAATCCGCCTCAGCGCCGAACACACCCGTCAACTGCTGCAAGACGCCCCGGCGACCTATCGCACCCAGGTTAACGAACTGCTGCTGACCGCCTTGGCGCGCGTCATCAGCCGCTGGAGCGAGCAGCCCGCCGCGCTGATCCAAATGGAAGGCCATGGTCGCGAAGACCTGTTCGACACGCTCGACCTGAGCCGCACCGTGGGCTGGTTCACCAGCCTGTTCCCGGTGCGCCTGCAGGCCGGCGGCGAGCTGTCGGCGGCGATCAAGTCGGTGAAGGAGCAACTGCGTGCGGTGCCGCATAAAGGTATCGGCTATGGCCTGCTGCGTTACCTCGGCGCAGCTGGTGCGCGTGAAGCCTTGTCAAAACAGGCTGTGCCGCGCATCACCTTCAACTACCTGGGGCAGTTCGATCGCCAGTTCAACGAGGCAGCGCTGTTCGTTCCGGCTGACCAGGGCAGTGGTCAGGCCCAGGACCCCGAGGCACCGCTGGTCAACTGGCTGACGGTGGAAGGGCAGGTGTACGGCGGTGAATTGGCCCTGCGGTGGGGGTTCAGTCGTGAGATGTACAAGGCCGAGACCATTCAGGGGCTGGTGGACGATTACCGGCGTGAGCTGCTGGCGCTGATCGCACATTGCGTGGACCCGCAACACGGTGCGTTCACCCCGGCCGATGTGACCCTGGCGCAGCTGAACCAAGAACAGCTGGATGGTCTGGCACTCCCATCGCGAGAGGTACAGGACCTGTATCCGCTGTCGCCGATGCAACAGGGCATGCTATTCCACAGCCTTTACCAGCAGGGCCGGGACGATATCTACGTCAGTCAGTTGCGCGCTGACATCCACGGCCTCGACGTACCTCGGTTCCAGCTCGCCTGGAAGCAGGTGCTGGCGCGACATGACATGCTGCGCACCGGGTTTGTCTGGCAACAGGACCTGGCGCAGCCGTTACAAGCGGTGTATCGCGCAGCGTGCTTGCCGTTCGCTGAATACGACTGGCAGGCACGGCCGGATAAGGAGGCCGCGCTGGACGCGTTGAGCGAGTCGACGCGGGCGCAAGGTTTTGTACTGGAGCAGCCACCGCTGCTGAGTCTGAAACTGGTGCGCACCGATACCGATCGCTTTCATCTGATCTACACCAATCATCATATTCTTCTGGATGGCTGGAGCCGTGCGCAATTATTCGGCGAGGTCTTGCAGTGCTACGCCGGCCGACCACTTCCGGCGCTGCAAGGGCATTACCGTGACTATATCGGTTGGTTGCAGGCTCAGGACCCGGCTGCCAGCGAAGCCTTCTGGAAGGACCAGTTGACTGCGTTGCAGCAACCAACGCGCCTGGCGCGGGGCGCTGCGTCTGATCCGTCGTCCGCCAAAGGCAGGCACACACTGGCCCTGAGCATCGCACAAACTACCCAACTCAAGGCTTTTGCCCAGACCCAAAAAGTCACCCTGAACACCCTTGTGCAGGCCGCCTGGTTGTTGTTGCTGCAACGCCAGACCGGCCAGGACACCGTAGTGTTTGGCGCCACGGTGTCCGGTCGGCCAGCAGGGTTAACGGGGGTGGAGCAGCAGGTCGGCCTGTTTATCAACACCTTGCCGGTTATCGCCAACCCGAGTCCGATGTTGTGGGTAGGGGAATGGTTGCAGCAACTGCAGACACTGAATCTCAGCCTGCGTGAACACGAACATACGCCGTTGTTCGATATCCAGCGCTGGGCGGGTACGAGCGGCGCGGCGTTGTTCGACACGCTGCTGGTGTTTGAAAACTATCCGGTGTCCGCAGCGTTGGCCGAAGGCGCCCCGGCTGGACTGACCTTCAGCGGTGTGCAGAACGTCGAGCAGACCCACTATCCGCTGACGGTGCTGCTAGGCGCCGGGGCAGCTCTGGAGTTCGAGTTCAGCTTTGATGTGCAGGCGTTCGGCGACGCCGAGATTCAGCAGTTGGCCGAGTCTTTCCAGCACCTGCTCAACAGCTTGGCCAGTTCCACGCCTCGGCGTGTGGGCGAGTTGCCGTCGCTGACGGGCGCTGTGCGCCGACAGGTGGTGGAGGAGTGGAACACCACTGCACGTGACTACCCACGGCAGCGTTGCGTGCATCAATTGATCGAGGAACAGGTTGCACGCACGCCCGAGGCAACGGCGTTGCGCTTCAACGACATCACCCTGAGTTATGCCGAATTGAACCACCGCGCCAACCGCCTGGCCCATCGACTGATCGAAGCCGGGGTCGGTCCGGACGTGCTGGTGGGCCTGGCGGTAGAACGTTCCATCGAAATGGTGGTGGGCTTGCTCGCGGTGCTCAAGGCCGGTGGTGCCTATGTACCGCTGGATCCGGAATACCCGCGTGAGCGGCTGGCCTACATGCTGGAAGACAGCGGCGTGAAGCTGCTGCTGACCCAGGCGCATTTGCGTAAACAGTTGCCGATCCCTCAAGGGCTGGAAACCCTTGTGCTGGGTGAGTCGGCCTTTGAAGCCTACAGCGACGCCAACCCAGGCATCGCGCTGGACGGCGAAAACCTTGCCTACGTGATCTACACCTCGGGCTCCACCGGCCAGCCCAAAGGCGCCGGCAACCGGCATTCAGCACTGGCCAACCGTCTGCACTGGATGCAGGAAGCCTATGGCCTGGACGTCAGCGATACGGTGCTGCAAAAGACTCCGTTCAGCTTCGACGTATCGGTGTGGGAATTCTTCTGGCCGCTGATGACCGGCGCGCGCCTGGTGGTGGCAGCGCCGGGGGATCACCGCGATCCGGCCAGGCTGATCAACCTGATCAATCAAGAGCAGGTCACCACGCTGCACTTTGTGCCGTCGATGTTGCAGGCGTTCCTTCAGGATCCTGATGTGTCCACCTGCCAAAGCCTGCAACGCATCGTTTGCAGCGGCGAGGCGTTGCCGGTGGATGCCCTGCAGCAAGTCTTCGCCAAGTTGCCCCAAGCCGGGCTCTTCAACCTGTACGGTCCGACCGAAGCGGCTATCGACGTGACCCATTGGACTTGCGTCGATGAAGGTCGCGATGCAGTGCCGATTGGCCGCCCGATTGCCAACCTGGGTTGCTACATCCTCGACAGCAACTTCGAACCAGTGCCGGTCGGTGTGCTCGGCGAGCTGTACCTGGGCGGTATCGGCCTGGCCCGTGGGTATCACCGCCGTCCGGCACTTACCGCCGAACGTTTTGTCGCTCATCCGTTCATCAAGGGCGAGCGCTTGTACCGCACCGGCGACCTGGCGCGCTACCGCGATGACGGCGTGATCGAATACGCCGGGCGCATCGACCATCAGGTCAAGTTGCGCGGCCTGCGTATTGAACTGGGTGAAATCGAAGCGCGCCTGCTGGAACACGAGTGGGTCCGCGAAACCGCCGTGCTGGCGGTGGACGGTAAATACCTGGTGGGCTACCTGGTGCTGCAAGACGCCGGCGACGATTGGCGCGATGTGCTGAGCGCCCATCTGGCACAACAGCTGCCGGACTACATGGTCCCGGCCCAGTGGATGCTGTTGGAACAGATGCCCCTGAGCCCCAATGGCAAGCTGGACCGCAAGGCCCTGCCAAAGCCCGAGACAGTGGGTGGGGAGTTCGTCGCGCCACAGACCGAGCGGGAGCAACAGGTCGCTGCGATCTGGGCCGAAGTACTCGGTGTCGAACGAGTCGGCCTCAATGACCACTTCTTCGAACGTGGCGGGCATTCGCTGATGGCTACCCAAGCCGTTTCGCGCATCCGTCATGGCCTGGGCCTTGATGTGGGCTTGAAAGCCCTGTTCGACCAGCCAGTGCTGAGCCATTTTGTCCGCTGCCTGACCCAGGCACACGTTGAAAACAGCCGCATCGAACGCGTCGAACGTAAGCAGCCGCTGGGACTGTCCTATGCACAGGAACGCCAATGGTTCCTTTGGCAACTGGACCCCCGCAGTGCGGCCTACCATGTACCCCGCGCGTTGCGCCTGAAAGGTCAGCTCGACCGTGGCGCCTTGCAGCGCGCCTTCGATGCGCTGGTGGTGCGCCACGAAAGCTTGCGTACCCACTTGCAGCAAGATGCCGGCCGCACCGTGCAAGTGATCAGCCCGCCGACAAGCATCGAGCTCGCCTTGGTGGACACCCATGAAGCGAGTCTGAAAGCCCAGGTAGAAGCGTGCATCACCCAGCCGTTCGACCTGCGCCAGGGCCCGCTTGTGCGTGTCAGCCTGTTGCGTCTGGCGCCAGATGACTATGTGTTGGTACTGGTGCAGCACCACATTATTTCCGATGGCTGGTCGATGCAGGTGATGGTCGATGAACTAGTCCAGTTCTATGCCGCCTACAGCCGGGGCGAAGGTCTGCAACTGCCGGCGCTGCCGATCCAGTACGTCGATTACGCACTGTGGCAGCGCAGCTGGATGGAAGCTGGCGAGAAAACCCGCCAACTCGATTACTGGCGTGAAGTGCTGGGTGGCGAGCAACCGGTGCTGGAGCTGCCATTCGACCATCAGCGCCCGGCAGTGCCGACCCACCGTGGCGCGCGCCTGAATATCGCGCTGCCGTCCCCGCTTATCGACAGCCTCAAGGCCTTGGCCCAGCGCGAAGGTGTGACCCTGTTCATGCTGTTGCTGGCCTCCTACCAGGCATTGTTGCATCGCTACAGCGGTCAGCAGGACATCCGCGTGGGCGTGCCAATTGCCAACCGTAACCGCGTAGAGACCGAACGACTCATCGGCTTTTTCGTCAACACCCAGGTACTCAAGGCCGACATCGACGGACAGACCACCGTCAGCCAACTCCTGGTCCAGGTCAAACAGCGTGCGCTGCAAGCCCAGGCCCATCAGGACCTGCCGTTCGAGCAACTGGTCGAGGCCCTGCAACCTGAGCGCAGCCTGAGCTTGAGCCCATTGTTCCAGGTGGCGTTCAACCACCATATCAGCCTGTCCGGCCAGCATTTGCAGCGCCTTGCACAGCTGGACATAAGCCCGGTGAGCTGGGATGAAACGGCCGCGCATTTCGACCTGACCCTGGATATCGAGGAGTCCCGGAACCAACTGGGTGCGTCGTTCAGTTATGCCACTGACCTGTTCGAAGCGTCGACCATCGAACGCATGGCCTGCCATTGGCAGAACCTGTTGCAGGCGATGGTCGCCGATCAACAGCAGCCCATCAGCCAACTCAACTTGCTGGGTGAGGATGAACAACAACACATCCTTCGGCTGTGGAACCAGACCGACGCCGGCTTTTCGGCCGAGCGCCTGGTTCACGAACGGGTTGCTGACCGCGCCCGGGAAAACCCGGATGCAATAGCCGTGAAGTTCGACACGCAAACCCTGAGTTACGGTGAATTGAATCGCCAGGCCAACCGTTTGGCCCATGCGCTGATCGCCCGTGGCGTCGGCCCGGAAGTGCGGGTGGCGATTGCCATGTCGCGCAGTGCCGAAATCATGGTGGCGTTCCTGGCGGTGATGAAGGCCGGTGGCGTCTACGTGCCGCTGGATATCGAATACCCGCGTGATCGCCTGCTGTACATGATGCAGGACAGCCGTGCGAAGTTGCTGCTGAGCCACAGCAGTGCCTTGCAGCAACTGCCGATTCCAGATGGCCTGGACAGCCTGGCGATTGATCGCACCGAGGAATGGTCCGGTTACAGCGACACGGCGCCTGATGTGAAACTGGACGGCGACAACCTCGCCTATGTGATCTATACATCCGGTTCCACGGGTCTGCCCAAGGGCGTGGCGGTATCTCACGGTCCACTGGTAGCCCATATCATCGCCACCGGCGAGCGTTATGAAACCTCGCCCGCCGACTGCGAACTGCACTTCATGTCGTTCGCCTTCGACGGCTCCCACGAAGGCTGGATGCACCCGCTGATCAACGGCGCCAGTGTGTTGATCCGCGATGACAGCCTGTGGCTGCCGGAATACACCTACCAGCAAATGCATCGCCACAACGTGACCATGGCGGTGTTCCCGCCGGTGTACCTGCAACAGTTGGCCGAGCATGCCGAGCGTGACGGCAACCCGCCGAAGGTGCGGGTGTATTGCTTCGGCGGTGATGCAGTAGCGCAAGCCAGCTACGACCTGGCCTGGCGCGCACTCAAGCCGACCTATCTGTTCAACGGCTACGGCCCGACCGAAACCGTGGTCACGCCACTGCTGTGGAAAGCCCGCAAGGGCGATCCATGCGGCGCGGTCTACGCCCCCATCGGCACACTGTTGGGTAATCGCAGCGGCTACGTGCTGGATGCGCAACTCAACCTGCAACCCATCGGTGTGGCCGGTGAGCTGTATCTGGGCGGGGAGGGCGTGGCCCGTGGGTATCTGGAGCGCCCGGCGCTGACTGCCGAACGCTTTGTGCCGGACCCGTTCGGCAAGCCCGGCAGCCGTGTGTATCGCAGTGGTGACCTGACCCGTGGCCGCCCGGATGGTGTGGTGGACTACCTGGGGCGTGTCGACCATCAGGTGAAAATCCGTGGTTTCCGCATTGAGCTGGGCGAAATCGAAGCGCGTCTGCGTGAGCAGGACAACGTCGGTGAAACCGTGGTGGTCGCCCAGGAAGGCCCGACCGGCAAGCAGTTGGTGGCTTACGTAGTGCCCGCAGACGGCAGCCTGATCAACGAAACCGAGTTGCGCGACACCCTGCGCCGCGCCCTGAAAACCCGTCTGCCGGACTACATGGTGCCGACGCATTTCATGTTCCTGGCGCAAATGCCGCTGACCCCCAATGGCAAGCTCGACCGCAAGGGCCTGCCCGAGCCGGATGCGAGCCTGCTGCAACAGGCCTATGTGGCTCCCGAAACCGAGCTGGAACAACAGATCGCCGCGATCTGGGCCGATGTCCTGCGTCTGCCGCAAGTGGGTCTGAACGACAACTTCTTTGAAGTGGGCGGCCATTCCCTGCTGGCGATCCAGATCACCTCGCGGGTCCAGGCCGAACTGGGCCTGGAAGTGCCGCTGGTGGAAGTGTTCCAGACCGAAACGCTGCGTGCCTACGTGCAGGCCGCCGCCACCTTCCGCGCCGGCAGCGCGCAAGACTTTGATGATCTTCGTGACTTTTTGAGCGAACTAGAGGCGATTTGACCCATGCTTTCCAACCCTAATATCGATCTGGTTTCGCGCTTTCTTCGTCTGCCTCTGGAACAGCGTCAGCAGTTTTACCAGCGCCTGCAAAGCCGGGGCATGAGCTTCGCCCAGCTACCGATTGCGTCGATCCGCGAGGACGGCCAACACCTGCCGCTGTCCTACGCCCAGGAACGCCAGTGGTTTCTCTGGCAGTTGGACCCGGACAGCGACGCCTATCACGTCCCCGGCGCCCTGCGCCTGAGCGGCCGGCTGGACAAGGCCGCCCTGCAACGCAGTTTCGACACGCTGGTGGCCCGCCACGCGAGCCTGCGCACGCGCCTGCACCTGGACGGTGAGCAGCGTGCCCAGGAAGTGCTGGAGCACGGGGTGATCGAGATCGCCGAGCATGCCGTCGACGAAACACAGCTCAAGGCATGGGTCGAGGCCGAGATTGCCCGTCCGTTCGATCTGCAGCACGGCCCGTTGCTGCGGGTCAGCTTGCTCGCCGTGAGTGAAGAGGAGCACGTGCTGGTGCTGGTGCAGCACCATATCGTCTCCGATGGCTGGTCGATGGGCGTGATGGTGCAGGAGCTGATGCAGCTCTATGCCGCCTACAGCCAAGGCCAGGACTGCGCGTTGGCGCCGTTGCCGATCCAGTACGCCGACTATGCCCTGTGGCAGCGCAGTTGGATGGAAGCGGGGGAGAAGGCCCGGCAACTGGAATACTGGCGCGAGCTGCTCAGCGGCACGCAACCGGTACTGGAGTTGCCGTTCGACCAGCCGCGTCCGGCGCAACAGAGCTTCCGCGGGGCGCGCCAGGACATCGCGCTGGAACCAGCGCTGGTTGCCGGGTTGAAGGCGCTGGCCCAGCGGGAAGGCGTGACGATGTTCATGCTGCTGCTGGCCTCATTCCAGGCCTTTTTGTTCCGCTACAGCGGCCAGCCGGATATTCGTGTCGGTGTGCCGATCGCCAACCGCAACCGCGTCGAGACCGAATCGCTGATCGGCTTTTTCGTCAACACCCAGGTGCTCAAGGCCGACCTGGATGGGCAGATGAGCTTTGCCCAATTGCTGCAACACACCAAGCGCCGCGCGCTGGAAGCCCAGGCCCATCAGGACTTGCCCTTCGAACAGCTGGTAGAAGCGCTGCAACCGGAGCGCAGCCTGAGCCATAACCCGTTGTTCCAGGTGATGTTCAACCACCAGGCCCATTCTCCGGCCGTGGCACGGCAGCTACCCGGGCTGCGCGTGGCCAACCTGGACTGGGACAGCCACAGTGCCCAGTTCGACCTGAGCCTGGACACCCAGGAAAGCGGCGACGGGATCTGGGCGTCCCTGACCTACGCCACCGACCTGTTCAGTGCCGCCACCGTGGCGCGCATGGCCGAGCACTGGCTGAGCCTGCTGCGTGCCGCCGTGGCAAACCCCGCGTTGCCATTGCAGGACCTGGCGACCCTCGACAGCCGGGAGCGCGAACAGATCCTCGTCGAGTGGAACGCCACCGCGCGCGACTACCCACGGCAGCGTTGCGTGCATCAATTGATCGAGGAACAGGTTGCACGCACGCCCGAGGCAACGGCGTTGCGCTTCAACGACATCACCCTGAGTTATGCCGAATTGAACCACCGCGCCAACCGCCTGGCCCATCGCCTGATCGAAGCCGGGGTCGGTCCGGACGTGCTGGTGGGCCTGGCGCTAGAACGCTCCATTGAAATGGTGGTGGGCTTGCTCGCGGTGCTCAAGGCCGGTGGTGCCTATGTACCGCTGGATCCGGAATACCCGCGTGAGCGGCTGGCCTACATGCTGGAAGACAGCGGCGTGAAACTGCTGCTGACCCAGGCACATATCCGTGAACAGTTGCCGATTCCCCAGGGGCTGGAAACCCTTGTGCTGGGTGAGTCGGCCTTTGAAGCCTACAGCGACGCCAACCCAGGCATCGCGCTGGACGGCGAAAACCTTGCCTACGTGATCTACACCTCGGGCTCCACCGGCCAGCCCAAAGGCGCCGGCAACCGGCATTCAGCACTGGCCAACCGTCTGCACTGGATGCAGGAAGCCTATGGCCTGGACGTCAGCGATACGGTGCTGCAAAAGACCCCGTTCAGCTTCGACGTGTCGGTGTGGGAATTCTTCTGGCCGCTGATGACCGGTGCGCGCCTGGTGGTGGCAGCGCCGGGGGATCACCGCGATCCGGCCAGGCTGATCAACCTGATCAATCAAGAGCAGGTCACCACGCTGCACTTTGTGCCGTCGATGTTGCAGGCGTTCCTGCAAGACCCGACAGTCGCGACCTGCCACACCTTGCATCGCATTGTGTGCAGCGGTGAAGCCTTGCCGGTGGATGCGCAGCAGCAAGTGTTCGCCAAACTGCCGCAGGCCGGGCTCTACAATCTGTACGGCCCGACCGAAGCGGCCATCGACGTGACCCATTGGACTTGCGTCGATGAAGGCCGCGATGCAGTGCCGATTGGCCGCCCGATTGCCAACCTGGGTTGCTACATCCTCGACAGCAACTTCGAACCAGTGCCGGTCGGTGTGCTCGGCGAGCTGTACCTGGGCGGTATCGGCCTGGCCCGTGGGTATCACCGCCGTCCGGCACTTACCGCTGAACGTTTTGTCGCTCATCCGTTCATCAAGGGCGAGCGCTTGTACCGCACCGGCGACCTGGCGCGCTACCGCGAAGACGGCGTGATCGAATACGCCGGGCGCATCGACCACCAAGTCAAACTGCGCGGCCTGCGCATCGAACTGGGCGAAATCGAAGCGCGCCTACTGGAACACGACTGGGTCCGCGAAACCGCCGTGCTGGCGGTGGACGGTAAATACCTGGTGGGTTACCTGGTGCTACAAGACGCCGGCGACGATTGGCGCGATGTGCTGAGCGCCCATCTGGCACAACAGCTGCCGGACTACATGATCCCGGCCCAATGGGTGCTGTTGGAACAGCTGCCGCTGAGCCCCAATGGCAAGCTGGATCGCAAGGCCCTGCCCAAGCCCGAAGCCACCCAGCACTACGAAGCGCCGCAGAGTGCGCTGGAGCAGCAGATCGCAGCGATCTGGGCCGAGGTGCTCGGCGTCGAGCAAGTCGGCTTGAACGACAATTTCTTTGAGCGCGGTGGTGACTCGATCATCTCCATCCAGGTGGTCAGCCGTGCCCGTGCCGCCGGTATCCATTTCACCGCCAAGGCGCTGTTCCAGCACCAGACGGTGCGCAGCCTGGCTCGCGTGGCGCAATTGCAGACCGCGCAGCTGATCGACCAGGGCCCGGTGCAGGGCACGACGCCGTTGTTGCCGTTCCAGCAACTGTTCTTCGAGATGGACTTGCCGGACCGCCATCACTGGAACCAGTCCTTGCTGCTGACGCCGCGCCAGCCGCTGCTTGCCGGCCCACTGGAGACGGCGTTGCAGGCACTCACCCAGCACCACGATGTGCTGCGTCTGAGCTTCACCCCGCAGGCTGAAGGCTGGACCGCACGCCACGACGCGCCCGCTGCCACCCTGCTATGGCAGGCCAGCGTGCAGGACGTCGCCGAACTGCAAGCTCTGTGCGAGCGCGCCCAGCGCAGCCTCGACCTGCAACAAGGCCAACTGCTGCGTGCAGTACTGGCCGAGATGGCCGACGGTTCCCAGCGCCTGTTGCTGGTCATGCACCATCTGGTGGTGGACGGCGTGTCCTGGCGCGTATTCCTTGAAGATCTGCAAAGCCTTTATCGTCAACAGCGCTTGCCGGCCAAGACTTCGTCGTTCAAAGCCTGGGCCGAGCGTTTGCAGGCCCATGCCCGCAGCGAAGCGGTCGAGCCGGAAAAAGCCTTCTGGCTGCAGCAGCTCCAAGGCGTGTCGACCGACTTGCCCTGTCGCGATCCCCAGGGCGCACGTCCCGGGCGCCTGGCCCAGACCGTGGTCAGCCAACTGGATGCCGAGCGCACCCGGCAACTGCTGCAACAGGCGCCCACGGCCTATCGCACGCAAATCAACGACCTGCTGCTGACCGCCCTGGCACGGGTCATCTGCCAATGGACTGGGCAGTCCTCGAGTCTGATCCAACTGGAGGGCCATGGCCGCGAAGACCTGTTCGACGACATCGACCTGACCCGCACCCTGGGCTGGTTCACCAGCCTGTTCCCGGTGCGCCTGACCCCGGCCGATTCCCTGGCCACCTCGATCAAACAGATCAAGGAACAACTGCGCGCCGTGCCGGACAAGGGCCTGGGCTTCGGTGCGCTGCGCTACCTGGGCGACGACGCCACGCGCCAGGCGTTCAGCCAGTTGCCGCTGCCGCGCATCACCTTCAACTATCTGGGGCAGATCGACGGCAGTTTTGACCAGCCGGACGCTTTGTTCGTACCAGCGGGGGAAAGCGCCGGTGCCGAGCAGAGCCCGGAGGCGCCGCTGGGCAACTGGTTGACCTTGAACGGCCAGGTGTACGGCGGCGAACTGCACATGGGCTGGACTTTCAGCCCGTTGATGTTCGACCCGGCGCAGATCGAAGTCTTGAGCCAGGCCTTTACCCGTGAACTGACCGCGTTGGTCGAGCATTGCTGCACGCCTGGCAACCACGGCGTGACCGCCTCTGACTTCCCGTTGTCGCGCCTCACCCAGCCGCAGCTGGAATCCCTGCCGCTGGCCGCCGATGCCATCGAAGACATCTACACCCTGTCGCCCATGCAGCAGGGCATGCTGTTCCACACCCTCTACGAGCAAGCAGCCGGCGACTACATCAACCAGATCCGCGTGACCGCCGAGGGCCTGGACGTGGCGCGGTTCCAGCAGGCCTGGGACGCCACGGTGCAAGCCCATGACGTGTTGCGCAGCGGCTTCTTCTGGGAAGGCCAGCTGGAATGGCCGTGCCAGGTGGTGTACCGCGAAGCCCGGCTACCTATAGAACACCTTGACTGGCGCGCCATGCCGGAGCGCGAACTGGAATTGCAGAACCTGCAGCAGGCCCAGCGCCGCCAGGGCTTTGACCTGGCCAACGCGCCGCTGGTGCGCCTGGTGCTGGTACGCACCGACGAGCAACGCCATGAGCTGATCTACACGAACCATCACATCCTGATGGACGGCTGGAGCAATTCGCGCCTGTTCGGTGAAGTACTGCAACGCTACGCCGGCGTGGCGGTGCCGCCAGAAGCAGGGCGCTATCGCGACTACATCGGCTGGTTGCAGCAGCGTGATGCCGTTGTGACCGAAACCTTCTGGCGCGAACAGTTGAGTGCATTGCAAGCCCCTACGCGCCTGGGCAGCAGCCAGCCGCTGGCGGCGGACGGACACGGCGAGCACCAACTGAGCCTGGATTGCGCTCAGACTGAACGTCTCGAGGCCTTTGCACGCCACAACAAAGTGACGCTCAACACGCTTATCCAGGCCGCATGGCTGATCCTGTTGCAGCGCCATAGCGGGCAGTCGGTGGTGGCTTTCGGCGCCACGGTGGCCGGGCGCCCGGCGGAGCTTGTGGGGGTGGAGCAGCAGATCGGGCTGTTCATCAACACCTTGCCGGTGATCAGCGCTGTGGACGACCAGCAGAGCGTGGCGGCCTGGTTGCAGGCGGTACAGGACCGCAACCTGGCCCTGCGCGAGCATGAGCACACCGGGCTGTACGACATTCAGCGTTGGGCCGGGCAGGGCGGTGAAGCCCTGTTCGACAATATCCTGGTGTTCGAGAACTACCCGGTGTCCAAAGCCCTGGAACAGAGCGGCGGCAGCGGTATCCGTTTTGGCCAGCCGGACGCCCGTGAACAGACCAACTTCCCGCTGACGGTGCTGGTGGACGTCGGTGATGCGTTGTCGGTGCAGTTCAGCTTTGCGCGTGCGCATTTCGATGCAAGCACGGTGCGCACCTATGGGCGTCACCTGGTCAATCTGCTGCAAGCCATGCTTGAGGGCGGTCAGCAACGTCTGGGCGACCTGGCGATGCTCGATACGGCTGAACGTCAGCAGGTGCTTCAGGATTGGAACGCCACGGTGCGGGATTACCCATTGCAGCAGGGCGTGCA
This sequence comes from Pseudomonas extremorientalis, assembly GCF_024584605.1. Taxonomy (NCBI): domain Bacteria; kingdom Pseudomonadati; phylum Pseudomonadota; class Gammaproteobacteria; order Pseudomonadales; family Pseudomonadaceae; genus Pseudomonas; species Pseudomonas extremorientalis. Next base: position 2,625,308 of record NZ_CP089519.1, read on the forward strand.
TCAGCTGATCGAAGAGCAGGTGGCGCGCACGCCGGATGCCGCGGCGCTGGTGTTTGCCGGACAGCGCTTGAGCTATGCCGAGCTGAATTGTCGCGCCAACCGCCTGGCCCATCGACTGATCGAAGCCGGGGTAGGCCCGGACGTGCTGGTGGGCCTGGCGGTAGAACGTTCCATCGAAATGGTGGTGGGCCTGCTCGCGGTGCTCAAGGCCGGTGGTGCCTATGTACCGCTGGACCCGGAATACCCGCGTGAGCGGCTGGCCTACATGCTGGAAGACAGCGGCGTGAAACTGCTGCTGACCCAGGCACATATCCGTGAACAGTTGCCGATTCCCCAGGGGCTGGAAACCCTGGTGCTGGGCGAGTCTGCATTCGCGACCTACAGTGACGCCAACCCAGGCATCGCGCTGGACGGCGAAAACCTTGCCTACGTGATCTTCACCTCGGGCTCCACCGGCCAGCCCAAAGGCGCCGGCAACCGGCATTCAGCACTGGCCAACCGTCTGCACTGGATGCAGGAAGCCTATGGCCTGGACGTCAGCGATACGGTGCTGCAAAAGACTCCGTTCAGCTTCGACGTGTCGGTGTGGGAATTCTTCTGGCCGCTGATGACCGGTGCGCGCCTGGTGGTGGCAGCGCCGGGTGATCATCGGGATCCAGCCAAGTTGATCGACCTGATCAATAAACAACATGTCACCACGCTGCACTTCGTGCCGTCGATGTTGCAGGCGTTCCTTCAGGACCCGGCGGTGTCCACCTGCCAAAGCCTGCAACGCATCGTGTGCAGCGGTGAAGCCTTGCCGGTGGATGCGCAGCAGCAAGTGTTCGCCAAACTGCCGCAGGCCGGGCTCTACAACCTGTACGGCCCGACCGAAGCGGCCATCGACGTGACCCACTGGACTTGCGTCGATGAAGGCCGCGATGCAGTGCCGATTGGCCGCCCGATTGCCAACCTGGGTTGCTACATTCTCGACAGCAACTTCGAGCCGGTGCCGGTCGGTGTGCTCGGCGAGCTGTACCTGGGCGGTATCGGCCTGGCCCGTGGGTATCACCGCCGTCCGGCACTTACCGCTGAACGTTTTATCGCCCATCCATTCAGCAAGGGTGAACGCCTGTACCGCACCGGCGACCTGGCGCGCTACCGCGATGACGGCGTGATCGAATACGCCGGGCGCATCGACCACCAAGTCAAACTGCGCGGCCTGCGCATCGAACTGGGCGAAATCGAAGCGCGCCTACTGGAACACGACTGGGTCCGCGAAACCGCCGTGCTGGCGGTGGACGGTAAATACCTGGTGGGTTACCTGGTGCTGCAAGACGCCGGCGACGATTGGCGCGATGTGCTGAGCGCTCACCTGGCGCAACAGCTGCCGGACTACATGGTCCCGGCCCAATGGGTGCTGCTGGAACACCTGCCGCTGAGCCCCAATGGCAAGCTGGACCGCAAGGCGCTGCCGAAGGTCGACGCCAATCTGCAAGCCCGTGAATACGTGGCTCCGCACAGCGAGCTGGAACAACAGATCGCCGCGACCTGGGCCGAAGTGCTGGACGTTGACCGGGTGGGCCTGCACGACAACTTCTTTGAGCTGGGGGGGCATTCGCTGCTGGCCACCCAGGTGGTGGTGCGCCTGCGTGAGCAATTGCACGCCGAATTTGACGTGAAATCGATTTTCACCACCCCGACACTGGCCGATTTCACTGCTTATGTGGCGGCCCAACAGACAAATAATTCACCGGTGCAGGACGCATTGGCTAAATCCTTGGAGGCCCTCAAACGTCTATCAGCAGAAGATTTGGATAAATTGATTTCCTGAGGGGCGTGGCGTGCAAGCATTAATCGAGTCGGTAGGGTCACTTTCGGCGCAACAGAAGAAAGCATTGGCGGTAATGCTCAAGCAGCAAGGCATCAACCTGTTTGAGATTGCCCCGGTTTTCAAGCGCCAGGAAGGTGAGCCTCTTCGGCTCTCTTATGCTCAGGAGCGGCAGTGGTTTTTGTGGCAGTTGGAGCCGCAGAGCCCGGCCTACCACCTGCCGCGCGCCTTGCGTTTGAAAGGCTGCCTTGACCGGACGGCCTTGCAGCGTAGCTTCGACAGTCTGATCGCCCGCCACGAAAGCCTGCGTACTCATTTGCAGCAGGATGTCGACCAGGTGCTGCAGGTCGTCAGGCCCGAGTTGCCGCTTGAAATCACGTTTGAAAGCGCTGATGCCGTGCAGCTTGAGCGGCTGGTGCAGGCGGAAGTCGCCAAGCCCTTCGATCTGCAACATGGCCCGCTGTTGCGGGTCAAGCTGCTGCAATTGGCGCCGGATGATCATGTGCTGGTGTTAGTGTTGCACCATATTGTCTCTGATGGCTGGTCGATGCAGGTCATGGTCGACGAGCTGGTGCAGTTGTACGTCGCGTACAGCCAGGGAGAGAGTTTGCATCTGCCGGACTTGCCGATTCAATACCCGGACTACGCCTTGTGGCAACGCAGCTGGATGGAAGCCGGCGAAAAAGAACGCCAACTGGGTTACTGGCGCGAGCAGTTGGGCGGCGAGCAGCCGGTGCTGGAATTGCCGTTGGATCACCCGCGCCCGGCCGTACAGAGCTACCGTGGCGCACGACTCGACATTGGCCTGGATGCGGCACTGGTCACCGCCCTCAAGGCGTTGGCCCAGCGCGAAGGTGTCACGCTGTTCATGTTGATGCTGGCGTCGTTCCAGACCCTGCTGTATCGCTACAGCGGGCAGTCGGATATCCGCGTCGGCGTGCCGATTGCCAACCGCAACCGGGCAGAAACCGAGCGGTTGATCGGCTTTTTCGTTAACACCCAGGTACTCAAGGCCGATATCGACGGGCAAATGACCTTCTGCCAGTTACTGGCCCAGGTCAAGCAACGTGCCCTGGAGGCTCAGAGTCATCAGGACCTGCCTTTCGAACAGTTGGTGGAAGCCTTGCAGCCCGAGCGCAGCCTGAGCCATAACCCGCTGTTCCAAGTGATGTTCAACCACCAGACCGAAGGTCGCAGGGCGCAGGGCGAACAGCAGTTACCCGGCCTGGCTGTGGAGGCTCTGGAGTGGGACAGCCTGAGTGCGCAGTTCGACCTGAGCCTGGATACCCAGGAGTCGCCCGAAGGTCTTTATGCTTCGCTGACCTATGCCACCGATCTGTTCGAGGCGGCGACCGTGCAGCGTATGGCAGAGCATTGGCAAAAGTTGCTGCGCGCGGTGGTGGGGCATGCAAGCAGTCGTATTGCACAGCTCGCGATGCTGATCGATGACGAGCAACGCAGGTTGTTGCAAGACTGGAACCACGGCGCGGCGGCGTTTGAAAACGATGTGGGCGTACAGGGCCTGTTTGAGGTCCAGGTGCGGCAACGCCCTGACGCGATTGCCCTGTGCCTGGACGACCAGTCCATCAGCTATGCCGAGCTGAACCGCCAGGCCAACCGTCTGGCTCATGCTCTGATCGCCCGGGGTGTCGGACCGGAAGTGCTGGTGGGCGTTGCGGTCGAGCGCTCTTTCGACATGGTGGTCAGCCTGTTGGCCGTGCTCAAGGCCGGTGGTGCCTATGTGCCGCTGGACCCGCAATACCCGCGCGAACGCCTGTTGCACATGCTCGAGGACAGCCGGGTGCGCCTGGTGCTGACTCAGCCCCATGTAGCGATGCCATTGCCCGACGGCATGGCGACGGTGGACCTGGCGGACGCACACCTGGCGATGTGCCCTGAGCATGATCCACAGGTGGCTGTGTCCCCAGACAACCTGGCCTACGTGATCTACACATCCGGCTCCACCGGCAAGCCCAAGGGCGTGGCGATCAGCCATGCGGCATTGACCGAGTTTTCGAGCATCGCAGCCGGTTATTCGCGCTTGACGTCTGAGGACCGTGTACTGCAATTCGCCACCTTGAACTTCGATGGCTTCGTCGAGCAGTTGTACCCGGCGCTGACCCACGGTGCCACTGTTGTGTTGCGTGGCCCGGAGCTATGGGACAGCGCCCGCCTGTACGAAGCAATCATCGCCCAGGGCATCACCCTGGCTGACTTGCCAACCGCCTACTGGAACCTGTTTTTGCTTGACTGCCTGGCGGCGGGGCCGCGCTCTTATGGTGCGCTGCGCCAGATCCATATCGGCGGCGAAGCCATGCCGCTGGACGGCCCGGCTCAGTGGCTGAAAGCCGGTCTGGGCCATGTGCGCCTGCTCAATACGTATGGCCCGACCGAAGCCACGGTGGTGTCGAGCCTGCTGGATTGCACGTCCGGTACTGACACCATCGGCGCCACTGCCAGCCCGATTGGCCGCTCGCTGCCGGGCCGTGCGTTATATGTGCTGGACCGCGATCTGAACCTGGCGCCGCCGGGCGCTGTGGGCGAGTTGTATATCGGCAGCCACTGCGGCCTGGCGCGTGCTTACCTGAACCGTGCGCTGCTCACCGCCGAGCGTTTTGTGCCGGACCCATTCGGTGAAGCCGGCGAGCGCCTGTACCGCACTGGCGATCTGGCGCGCTACCGCGCGGACGGTGTGATCGAGTACGTCGGCCGTGTTGACCATCAAGTGAAGATTCGCGGTTTCCGCATCGAGTTGGGGGAAATCGAAGCACTGTTGCTGGCCCAGGCGGGTGTACGTGAAACCCTGGTGTTGGCGGCTGACAACCAGCTTGTCGCCTATCTGGTCGCCGAGCCCCACGACGCCGAAGCGCTTAAGTCGATCCTGCGTGAACAACTGCCGGACTACATGGTGCCCGCGCACCTGATCTTCCTTGACCGCATGCCGCTGAATCCGAATGGCAAGCTGGATCGTCACGCATTGCCCAAGCCGGATGCCAGCCAAGCGCAGCAGGTGTGGGTCGCGCCGGTGACTGAACTTGAGCAGCAGGTCGCTGGTGTGTGGGCTGATATCCTCGGCGCCGAGCGAGTTGGGTTGACCGATCACTTCTTTGAAATGGGCGGCCATTCGTTGCTGGCCATGCAGGTGGTGTCGCGTCTGCGCCATGTGTTGGGACGTGAAGTACCGCTGAAACTGGTCTTCGAGCAACCTCGACTGGAGGGTTTTGCCAGTGCCTTGCAAGCCCTGGGTGAGCCAGAGGGTGAGCCGGCACCGCCACTGCTCGCGGTCGGCCGCGAACACCCGCTGCCGTTGTCTTACGCCCAGGAGCGCCAGTGGTTCCTCTGGCAACTGGACCCCGGCAGCGCCGCGTACCATATTCCCAGCGCCCTGCGACTCAAGGGGGAGTTGGATGTCCCGGCGCTGCAACGCAGCTTCGACGCCCTGGTAGCACGCCATGAAAGCCTGCGCACCTGTGTGCAGGTGCAATCGGACGGTGCGAGGCAAGTGATTCGGCCTGCCATCGTCTTGCCGATCAGGCTGGATGAAGTCCACGAGGCTGATTTGCAGGCACAGATCGAAGCTGAAATCGCCCGCCCCTTTGATTTGCAGGAAGGGCCATTGCTGCGTGTGAGTCTTCTGCGCTTGGCGCAAGAGGACCATGTACTGGTGCTCGTACAGCATCACATTGTCTCCGATGGCTGGTCGATGCAGGTGATGGTCGACGAGTTGATGCAGTCGTATGCCGCGTTCAGCCAAGGCCAATCACCGGACCTGCCGGGCATGCCGATCCAGTACGCCGACTATGCCGTGTGGCAACGCCAGTGGATGGAGGCCGGGGAGAAGGCGCGCCAACTCGACTACTGGCGTGGACTGCTCGGCGGGGAGCAGCCGGTGCTGGAATTGCCGTTCGATCATCAGCGCCCAGCGCAGCAAAGCCATCGCGGCGCGCGCCTGGATGTACCGCTGTCTACGGCGCTCGCCGCCGATCTCAAGGCCTTGGCCCAGCGTCAAGGTGTGACGCTGTTCATGCTGCTGCTGGCTTCGTTCCAGACCTTGTTGCACCGCTACAGCGGCCAACAGGATATTCGTGTTGGCGTACCGGTCGCCAACCGCAACCGCGTGGAAACCGAACGCCTGATCGGCTTTTTCGTCAACACCCAGGTGCTCAAGGCGGACATCGATGCGCAGACGACCGTTGCCGAGTTGCTGGCCCAGGTCAAGCAACGTGCACTGGATGCCCAGGCCCATCAAGACCTGCCGTTCGAGCAACTGGTGGAGGCCTTGCAGCCGGAGCGTAGCTTGAGCCTCAACCCGCTGTTCCAGGTGATGTTCAACCACCAGGCCGAAGGGCGCCCAGGGGATGAGCCACAGGGTTTGGCGCATTTGCACATCGAAGGCTTGACGTGGGACCGGCGGACCGCCCATTTCGACCTCGACCTGGATGTCCAGGAGAGTCCGGGCGGCCTATGGGCCTCGCTGGGGTACGCCACCGATCTGTTCGAGGCATCCACCATCGAGCGCATGGCGCGGCACTGGCAGAACCTCTTGCAGGCAATGGTTGCCGATCAACAGCAAACCGTCGCGCAGTTGAACCTGCTCGACAATGACGAGCAGCAACACATCCTCAAGCTATGGGGCCGCACCGATTCTGGTTTCCCGGCCACCCGCCTGGTCCATCAGTTGTTCGCCGACCGCGCGGCTGAAACCCCCCATGCAGTGGCGGTCAAATTCGACGCACAAACCCTGAGTTACGGTGAATTGAATCGCCAGGCCAACCGCCTGGCCCATGCGTTGATCGCCCGTGGTGTCGGCCCCGAAGTGCGCGTCGCGATTGCCATGCCGCGCAGCGCCGAGATCATGGTGGCGTTCCTCGCAGTGATGAAGGCCGGTGGCGTCTACGTGCCGCTGGATATCGAATACCCGCGTGATCGTCTGCTGTACATGATGCAGGACAGCCGTGCCCGGTTGCTGCTGACCCACAGCAGTGCCTTGCAGCAACTACCGATTCCAGATGGCCTGGACAGCCTGGCGATTGATCGCACCGAGGAGTGGGCAGGGTTCAGCGACACTGACCCTCAAGTGAAGCTGGACGGCGACAACCTGGCCTACGTGATCTACACCTCCGGCTCCACCGGCATGCCCAAGGGCGTGGCGGTATCTCACGGTCCACTGGTAGCCCATATCATCGCCACCGGCGAGCGTTATGAAACCTCGCCCGCCGACTGCGAACTGCACTTCATGTCGTTCGCCTTCGACGGCTCCCATGAAGGCTGGATGCACCCGCTGATCAACGGCGCGAGTGTGTTGATCCGCGATGACAGCCTGTGGCTGCCGGAATACACCTACCAGCAAATGCATCGCCACAACGTGACCATGGCGGTGTTCCCGCCGGTGTACCTGCAACAGTTGGCCGAGCATGCCGAGCGTGACGGCAACCCGCCGAAGGTGCGGGTGTATTGCTTCGGCGGTGATGCAGTAGCGCAAGCCAGCTACGACCTGGCCTGGCGCGCACTCAAGCCGACCTATCTGTTCAACGGCTACGGCCCGACCGAAACCGTGGTCACGCCACTGCTGTGGAAAGCCCGCAAGGGCGATCCATGCGGCGCGGTCTACGCCCCCATCGGCACACTGTTGGGTAATCGCAGCGGCTATGTGCTGGATGCGCAACTCAACCTGCAACCCATCGGTGTGGCCGGTGAGCTGTATCTGGGCGGGGAGGGCGTGGCCCGTGGGTATCTGGAGCGCCCGGCGCTGACTGCCGAACGCTTTGTGCCGGACCCGTTCGGCAAGCCCGGCAGCCGTGTGTATCGCAGTGGTGACCTGACCCGTGGCCGCCCGGATGGTGTGGTGGACTACCTGGGGCGTGTCGATCATCAGGTGAAAATCCGAGGCTTCCGTATCGAGCTGGGCGAAATCGAAGCGCGGCTGCGTGAGCAGGACAGCGTTGGCGAAACGGTGGTGGTCGCCCAGGAAGGGCTGACGGGCAAGCAACTGGTGGCGTATGTCGTACCCGCAGATCCGGCCCTGATTGATCAGGTCGAGTTCCGTGAAACACTGCGTCGTGCACTGAAGACCCGTCTGCCGGACTACATGGTCCCGGCGCACTTCATGCTCCTCGCGCAGATGCCGCTGACCCCCAACGGCAAGCTCGACCGAAAAGGCTTGCCGCAGCCGGACGTCACCCAATCTCAAGGAGTATTCGTCGAGCCGATTACCCCCTTGCAGCAGCAGGTGGCGGCTATCTGGGCCGACATTCTCGGTGCCGAGCGGATCGGCCTTACCGATCACTTCTTTGAACTGGGTGGGCATTCATTGCTGGCCATGCAGGTCATTTCTCGCCTGCGTCAGTTACTGGCGCGTGAAGTCGCCCTGCGTACCCTGTTCGAACAGCCGCAGTTGGAAGGTTTTGTGCTGGCGTTGCAAGCGCTGGATACCACCTCGCTGGCACCGCCGATGGTGGCGGTCTCTCGCGACCTACCGCTGGCGTTGTCCTATGCTCAGGAGCGTCAGTGGTTCCTCTGGCAATTGGAGCCTGAAAGCGCGGCCTACCATGTGCCCAACGCGTTGCGCTTGAGCGGGCAACTGGATCGCCCAGCCCTGCAGCGCAGTTTTGATGTCTTGGTCGCGCGTCATGAAGCCTTGCGCACTGTGTTTGTCACCGACGGTGAGCACACGCTGCAACACATCCTGCCAACCGCCACATTGCCGCTGGATTTCGACCGGTTGGACGGTGCGTCTGCACAACAGGTGCAGGCGCGGGTCGAAACAGAAATCGCCCAGCCTTTCGACCTGCGCCAGGGCCCGTTACTGCGCGTGACGTTGCTGCAACTGAATGAGCAGGAACATGTGCTGATACTGGTCCAGCACCATATCGTGTCCGATGGCTGGTCGATGCAGGTCATGGTCGATGAACTGGTGCAACTCTACGCCGGGTTCAGCCAGGGCGCGTCGGTGCAACTGCCGGTGATGGCGTTGCAATACGCCGATTACGCGGCCTGGCAGCGTGGCTGGATGGACGCTGGCGAGCAGCAGCGCCAGTTGAACTACTGGCGTGAACTGTTGGGCGGTGAGCAGCCCGTGCTGGAGTTGCCGCTGGATCATCCGCGCCCGGCGGTGCAGAGCTACCGGGGTGCCTTGTTGGAAATCGGTCTGGATAGCGGTGTGGTTGCGGGCCTCAAGGCCCTGGCTCAGCGGGAAGGTGTGACGTTGTTCATGCTGTTGCTGGCCTCGTTCCAGACCTTGTTGCATCGCTACAGTGGCCAATCGGATATTCGCGTCGGTGTGCCGATCGCCAACCGCAACCGCGTAGAAACCGAACGCTTGATAGGTTTCTTCGTTAACACCCAGGTACTCAAGGCTGATATCGACGGGCAAATGACCTTTGCCCAGCTGTTACAGCAGGTCAAGCGTCGTGCCCTCGATGCCCAGGCGCATCAGGACTTGCCGTTCGAGCAACTGGTGGGGGCGCTGCAGCCGGAACGCAGCCTGAGCCACAACCCGCTGTTCCAGGTGATGTTCAACCACCAGTCAGAGGCACGTGTACCGCGTGGCGAGCAACTGCCCGGCCTGCGGGTGGAAGGGCTGGCGTGGGATAGCCACACCGCACATTTCGACTTGAGCCTGGATACCCAGGAGTCGAGTGACGGTCTTTGGGCGTCACTGACCTATGCCACCGATCTGTTTGAAACCGCCACCATTGTGCGTCTGGCACAGCATTGGCAGAACCTGCTGAAAGGGGTGGCGCAAGATGCCGTGAAGCCGATCAGCGAGCTGGTGCTGCTCGATCGGCAGGAGCAGCTGCACTTGCTGCAGGAATGGAACAGCGCCGCCGCGGCATGTGGGATTGAGCAGGGTGTGCAGCACTTGTTCGAGCATCAGGCGCAACGGCGCCCGGATGCGGTGGCATTGTGCCTGGGTGGGCAGTCCATCCGTTATGCCGAGTTGAATCGACAGGCCAACCGTTTGGCCCATGCGCTGATTGCCCGAGGTGTCAGCCCGGAAGTGCTGGTGGGTGTTGCGGTGGAGCGCTCGTTCGAAATGGTGATCAGCCTGTTGGCCGTGCTCAAGGCCGGCGGTGCCTATGTGCCGCTGGACCCGCAATACCCACGCGAGCGCCTATTGCATATGCTCCAAGACAGCGGCGTGCGGCTGGTGCTGACCCAATCGCATATAGACATGCCGCTGCCCGAAGGTGTAGCGACGCTGGACCTGTCGGATTCGGACCTGACTCCCTATCCCGAGACCAACCCGCAGGTAATGGTCGACCCGCAAAACCTTGCCTATGTGATCTACACCTCCGGTTCCACCGGCAAGCCCAAAGGTGTGGCGATCAACCATGCGGCGCTGGTCGAGTTCTCCAGCATTGCGGCGGGTTATTCTCGGCTGACTCAGGATGATCGCGTCCTGCAATTCGCTACCCTGAACTTCGACGGTTTCGTCGAACAGTTGTACCCGGCGCTGACCCACGGCGCGACTGTGATTCTGCGTGGTCCCGAGCTATGGGATAGCGCCCGCCTGTACGAAGAAATCATCGCTCAAGGCATCACCTTGGCCGATTTGCCGACTGCGTACTGGAACCTGTTTTTGCTCGATTGCCTGGCGGCGGGGCCACGCTCTTATGGTGCGCTGCGCCAGATCCACATTGGCGGCGAAGCCATGTCGCTGGACGGCCCGGCTCAGTGGCTGAAAGCCGGTCTGGGCCATGTGCGCCTGCTCAATACGTACGGCCCGACCGAAGCCACAGTGGTATCGAGCGTTCTCGATTGCACGTCCGGTACTGACACCATCGGCGCCACTGCCAGCCCGATTGGCCGCTCGCTGCCGGGCCGTGCGTTATATGTGCTGGACCGCGATTTGAACCTGGCGCCGTTGGGCGCGGTGGGCGAGTTGTATATCGGCAGCCACTGCGGCCTGGCGCGCGCTTACCTGAACCGTGCGCTGCTCACCGCCGAGCGTTTCGTGCCGGATCCGTTCGGTGAAACCGGCGAGCGCCTGTACCGCACCGGCGACCTGGCACGTTACCGAGCGGACGGCGTGATCGAGTACGTCGGCCGCGTTGACCATCAAGTGAAGATTCGTGGTTTCCGCATCGAACTGGGGGAAATCGAAGCGCTGCTCCAGGCCCAGGACGGCGTACGTGAAACACTGGTGTTGGCCGCCGATAATCAACTGATCGCCTATGTGGTCGCCGAGCAGCAAGACGGTGAGACCCTCAAAAATACCCTGCGCGAACAACTGCCGGATTACATGGTGCCTGCGCATCTGGTCTTCCTCGAACGCATGCCGCTGAACCCCAACGGCAAGCTGGATCGCCACGCGTTGCCAAAACCCGACGCCAGCCAGTCGCAGCAGGCCTGGGTTGCCCCTGTGACCGGGCTGGAGCGACAGGTTGCGGCGATATGGGCCGATATCCTGGGTGCCGAGCGGGTTGGATTGACCGATCACTTCTTTGAGATGGGCGGCCATTCATTGCTGGCGATGCAGGTCATCTCACGCCTGCGCAACCTGTTAGGCCGCGAGGTCGCGCTGCGAAGCCTGTTCGAACAACCGCGCCTGCAAGGGTTTGTCGCCGCGCTTTCGACTGCCAGTGGCGTGCCACTGGCGCCCGCGCTGGTTATGGTTGAGCGCGGTCAACCCTTGCCGCTGTCCTATGCCCAGGAGCGCCAATGGTTCCTCTGGCAACTGGACCCGCACAGTGCTGCCTATCATGTGCCGAGTGCCTTGCGCCTGAAAGGGCGTCTTGATCTGTCGGCATTGCAGCGCAGTTTCGACACCCTGGCAGCGCGTCACGAGAGCCTGCGCACCTGCCTGCGCCAGGACGGTGAGCGTGCCGTGCAGGTGATTGCCGCGCAGGCCAGTATCGAGGTCGCGCGGGTCGATATCGACGCATCGGCGATCCGTACCGAGGTGGAGGCACAGATCGCCCGGCCTTTCGACCTGACCCAGGGACCGCTGATGCGCGCGAGCCTGCTGCGCGTGGCCGAGAACGATCATGTACTGGTGCTGGTGCAGCATCACATTGTCTCCGATGGCTGGTCGATGCAGGTCATGGTCGATGAGCTGGTGCAGTTGTACGCCGCTTTCAGTCTGGGCCAGGTGCCGCAATTGCCGGTGTTGTCGATCCAGTACGCTGACTATGCTGTATGGCAGCGCCAATGGATGGAGGCGGGCGAGAAGGCCCGCCAACTGGAGTACTGGCGCGACCTGCTGGGCGGTGAGCAACCGGTATTGGAGCTGCCGCTGGATCACGCCCGCCCGAGCCAGCAAAGCCATCGCGGCGCGAGCCTGGACATCCAGGTGCCACCCACCCTGGTGACGGCGCTGCGCGCGCTGGCCCAGCGCGAGGATGTGACCCTGTTCATGTTGCTGCTGGCGTCGTTCCAGACCCTGTTGCATCGCTATAGCGGTCAATCCGACATCCGCGTGGGTGTGCCCGTGGCCAATCGCAATCGCGTGGAAACCGAACGGCTGATCGGCTTTTTCGTTAACACCCAGGTGCTCAAGGCCGATATCGATGGTCAACAGACGGTTGCTCAGTTGCTCGCCCAGGTCAAACAGCGTGCGCTGGACGCCCAGGCCCATCAGGACTTGCCCTTCGAGCAGTTGGTGGAAGCCTTGCAACCTGAGCGCAACCTGAGTTTCAACCCGTTGTTCCAGGTGCTGTTCAATCATCAGACACAAGCCAGTGGCCGCGACGAAGGTGAGCAGTTACCCGGCCTGCACGTCAGTGGCCTCGAGTGGGACAGTCATACTGCTCAGTTTGACCTGAGCCTCAACACCCACGAGTCAGCCGAGGGGCTTGCCGCTTCGCTGACTTACGCTACAGACCTGTTCGAGCCGGCCACCCTGGCGCGCATGGCGACTCATTGGCTGAATCTGCTGGACGGCATGACCCGCGACGTCCAGCAACGTATCGGCCAGCTGCCGCTGCTGGATGCCCACGAACAGCAAGCGGCGATCCACGGCTGGAATGCCACTGCACGGGAGTACCCGTTGCAACGCTGCGTGCATCAACTGATTGAAGAACAGGTCGCCCGCACACCGGATGCGCCGGCCCTGGTGTTTGGTCAGCAGTGCCTGAGCTACATCGAATTGAACCTGCGCGCCAACCGACTCGCCTATCGCTTGATGGAGGCCGGTGTGGGCCCGGATGTGTTGGTGGGGCTGGCGGTTGAGCGCTCCATCGAAATGGTCATCGGCCTGTTGGCGGTATTCAAGGCTGGCGGTGCTTATGTGCCGCTGGACCCTGAATACCCGCGTGAGCGGCTGGCTTATATGCTGCAGGACAGCGGTGTGAAACTGTTGCTGACCCAGGCGCATTTGCTGGAGCAGTTGCCGATTCCACAGGAACTGGAAACCCTGGTCCTGGGTGGATCGGTGTTCGAATGCTACAGCGAAGAGAACCCAGGTATCGTGTTGCACGGCGAAAACCTCGCCTATGTGATCTACACCTCCGGTTCCACCGGCCAGCCCAAAGGCGCCGGCAACCGTCATTCGGCGCTGACCAATCGGCTGTGCTGGATGCAGGAGGCTTATGGCCTGGATGCGCGCGACAGCGTGCTGCAAAAAACGCCGTTCAGTTTTGACGTGTCGGTGTGGGAGTTCTTCTGGCCTCTGATGACCGGCTCGCGTCTTGTGGTCGCTGCGCCTGGCGACCACCGCGATCCGCAAAAGCTTGTCGCGCTGATCAATGCCGAGCGCATTACCACATTGCACTTTGTGCCCTCGATGTTACAGGCATTTCTCCAAGACTCCGCGGTTGCCAGCTGTCATAGCCTGCGGCGTATTGTGTGCAGCGGCGAGGCGTTGCCGGCGGATGCTCAACAGCAAGTTTTCGCTAAACTGCCGCAAGCCGGCCTGTACAACCTGTATGGCCCGACCGAAGCCGCCATCGACGTGACCCACTGGACCTGCCGCGACGAAGGCCGTGACACGGTACCGATCGGTGAGCCCATCGCCAACCTGCGCTCCCATGTGCTCGACGCCGACCTGGCACCTGTGCCGGTCGGAGTTGCCGGGGAGTTGTACCTCGGCGGCGCGGGCCTGGCCCGCAGTTACCACCGCCGCGCGGCGCTGACCGCCGAACGGTTCGTGCCTTGCCCGTTCCACAGCGGCGCGCGCCTGTATCGCACCGGCGACCGTGTGCGTCAGCGTGCAAACGGTGTCATTGAATACCTTGGTCGTCTCGATCATCAGGTCAAACTGCGTGGTTTGCGTATCGAACTGGGAGAAATCGAAGCTCGCCTGCTCGAGCACCCGATTGTGCGTGAGGCCACCGTACAGGTAGTCGATGGCAAGCACTTGGTGGGTTACCTGGTCCTGCAACAGGCCGGCGACGATTGGCGTGATCAGTTGAGCGCCCATCTGACCAGCCATCTGCCGGACTACATGGTCCCGGCGCAATGGGTGCTGCTGGAACTGATGCCCCTGAGTCCCAACGGCAAGCTGGACCGCAAGGCTCTGCCCAAACCGCAAGCGATCGGTCGCGATTACGTTGCACCACAGACCGGACTGGAACAGCAGCTTGCAGCGGTGTGGGCGCAGGTGCTGGAAGTCGAGCGGGTGGGGTTGCACGACAACTTCTTCGAACTGGGTGGCCATTCGTTGCTGGTGTTGCTGCTCAAGGACCGCATCCACAAGGCCTGCGGTGCGATGCTCGCCGTCAATCAACTGATGCTGCACCCGACGGTTGCGGGCCAGGCGCGCTGTATCGAGGGGGATGTCGGTAGCTCGTTGATCGTCAGGCTCAACAGCCAGACCCAGGGCACGCCGCTGTACCTGTTCCACCCAAGCTTTGGTTCGGTGCATTGTTACAAGGCCATCGCCCTGGCCTTGCGTGAGCAGCGCCCGGTGTTTGGGGTGGTTTGCCGGGCCCTGGTGGAAGAGGGTGTCGAGGTGCCGAGCTGGGCGCAGATAGTCGAGGACTACACCCACCAGTTGTTGCTGGCCCAGCCCCACGGCGCCTTCCGCCTGGGCGGCTGGTCACTGGGTGGCAACCTGGCGATGGAGGTGGCGTACCGTCTGGAACAGGCTGGCCGAACCGTGGAGTCGCTGGGCTGGATCGATGCGCCGCCGCCTGCACGCTTTACCGCATTCTGGGAAGAGGGTGGGTTGGTGGACGAGCGAGAGATTTGTGCTGCCGAACGCCGCGTGGAATTGTTGGCGGTGATGTTCCCGGCCTATGCCGAGCAGATCCAGAACGTGTGGCAGGCGGCTCCTGGCGAGCAGGATAAGCAGTGGCGACGTGTATCCGAGTGGGCTGAATTGAACCTGGGCGACAGCTTCCGCGTACTCACGGATGAGTTGCAAACCGGTGGCGAAACCGAACGTTCCTGGGCGATCAAGCAGGTGCTGGACGAGCGCCTGCAAGACACCGATTACCGTGCGATCAAGGCTCCGGTGCATTGCTGGTGGGCTGCCTTGAGTGAGGGCGGGATTCACCAGGCACTGATTGAAACCGGCATGCGTGAGGTGATTGGCCAGGCAGGCATCCAGCGCTCGGTGGTGATTGATACAACCCACCACCGGATCGTGGACAACGCGGAGTTCATCAGCAGTTTTGTCGCGGCAATGGAGTAAGCGGTTGCGCTAAAAAGACGCCCCTGACCAGTGGTGGTCAGGGGCGTTTTGCTGTTGGCGGCCTTCATCGCGGATTGTCAGCGATAGGCGTAAAAAAGCCCCTGGTCACAGGGTGACCAGGGGCTACGGTTTGCGCGCTTAGAAGTCCCAGCGTGTGGTGACCATGACGTTACGTGGGTCGCCAGGGTAGGCCGAGTCATAGAAACCGATGTTGGTGTAATAGTGCTTGTCGAACAGGTTGTTGACGTTGAGGGTGGCCGAGAGGTTTTCGGTCACCTGGTAACGGGTCATCAAGTCAACCAGCCAGTATGGGGCCTGGGTGAACTTCTCGGAGCGGCCGCCACCAGGGTAACCCCAGTTGTTAACGGTCTGCCAGCCGGCGCTCTGCCAGCGTGCACCGCCACCGACGGTGAGCTTGTCCAGGTTGCCCTGCAGTTTGTAGGTGGTATAGAAGCTGACCTGGTCTTCCGGTTCCCAAGTGGCAACCTTCTTGCCATCGTCATCACGGGCAATCTTGTGGGTGTAGCCCGCTTGCAGCTGCCAACCTCGGGCGAGCTCGCCGGATATTTCCGCTTCGTAGCCCTTGGTCTTGGTCTTGGTACCGATGTAGGAGAAGTCGACGCCTGGCTGGGAGTTCCAGGCCGTATCGGCGAGCGGGCGGTTCTCTTCGTGCACTTCGAAGTAGGCGAGGCTGGAGTTCAGGCGGCCATCGAAGAATTCACCCTTGAGGCCCAACTCATAGTTCTTGCCTTCATTGGGATCGAGCATCGTGCGGGTGCGCGTACGGTACTGGGTTTGTGGCTGGAAGATTTCGGTGTAGCTGGCATATGCGGTGAAATTGTCGTTCAGGTCATATGTCAGGCCAGCGTAGGGCACCACCTTGCCGCTTTCCTGGGTGTCGCTGGTACCGGTGACCTGGTAGTTGGCGACACGCGAGCCGAGCAACAGGTGCAGCTCATCCGTCAGGCTGAAGCGGCCAGTCACATAGGTACCGGTCTGGCGGGTGGTTTCGTCATTGATCTTGGTGGCAGTCCACAGGGGCTCAATGGCCTGGCCGTGCCAGTTGTAGAAGTCATAGGAGTTGTTGAAGTAGGTGGTCGCGGTGTAGTCCTTGGCTTTCCATTTGGAGATGGACAGGGACTGGCCAATCACCAGTTCGTGTTCGCGGCCGAACAGTTCGAAGGGCCCCGAGGCGTACACATCGAGGCTGTCGCTGGTGGTATCGCCGACGTACTTGCGCGCGTAAATGGAACTGGCCGTGGCGGAGTCCTGGGAAATGTAGCCCAGGGGCGCGTTGTAGCCGTTGATCTGGTGGTTGTACTGGCCTTTGGTGACCCAGCCACTGTCAAACGTATGCTCCAGGGTTGCGAATGCGGTGCGACTGTACTGTTCCCAGGAGCCCCATTTGGGGCCGTTGTTAAACGAACGCGGCAGGTCCAGCTTTTTGCCGGTGGCATCAAAGATGGTGCGTGTGCCAGTCCAGCTTGAGCCTTTCGGGTCACTGTCCTGATAGTCGGCGCCAACGGTCAGCAGGGTGTTTTCGTCCAGGTCGAATTCGAGGATGCCGTAAAGCACTCCGGTCTTGCGCGAGTAGTGGTCGAGGAACGAGTGTTTGTCCTGATAGGCCGCAACGGCACGGCCACGCACATTGCCGGTTTCGGTCAGGGGCCCGCTGACATCGACCTGGGAGCGGTAGTTATCCCAGGAGCCGGCGCCCAGCTCGATGCTGCTCTTGAACTCGGAAGTCGGCTTTTTGCGGATCAGGTTGATGGTGCCGCCCGGACCGCCAGCGCCGGTGAGCAGGCCGGTGGCACCCTTGAGCACCTCGACGCGGTCGTAGATCGCCATGTCGGTGAGGGTCTGGCCGGCCGAATATTGGGCATCACGCAGGGTCGGAATACCGTCGTATTGGAAGTTGACGATAGAGAAGCCACGGGAATAGTAGTTAGTACGCTCGGTGTCATACGTCGACACGGTGATGCCCGGGGTATGGCGCATCACGTCATCAATGGCGTCAAGTCCGAAATCATCCATCACCTGACGCGTCACCACCGAAATAGACTGCGGCGTTTCCCGTGGCGTCAGCACCAGGCGCGTCGCCGTGGCGATAGTCCCCGGCGTATACGAGCCGGTACCTTCCGTCACGGTGCCCAGTTGGTTGGCGGTGACCTGTGTGGTCCCCAGTTCCAGCCCTGAAGACGCGATCGCGCTGATGGTAACTGCATTGCCTTGCAGGCCGTAACTGACGCCGGTGCCCTTGAGCAGGGTGGCGATGGCCTTGCCGGGCTCCTGCGTACCCTTGACCGCCGTGCTGTTCTTGCCCTGCACATCCGTCGGGCTGTACAGCACTTGCAGGTTAGTCTGGCGGCCGAACTCCTGCAGCGCCGTCCCCAGCGGCTGGGCAGGAATGTCGATCTCGATCTCCTGTGCCTGTACATAGCCCGACAGCGGCAGCGAGACCGCCAGGGCCAGGGCACACGGCTTGAGGTTGACGTTCAAGGCCCTGCGCATCGATAGCGCTTTGCTCAGGGGGCTGAGACCGAGTCGTACTGACATGAATGCGTTCTCTTCTATGTTTTAGGTGGGCAGTTATAGGTGTTTATTGAGGTCAATTCTCATTACCACTAGTGAGACGTCCCTACCTGCGAAAACCGGAAAAGAAATTCACGCCGGTTCCATTTCGTAAACGACCTGGCCTGCACTCAGGCGCACCAACTGGTCGGCAATATCGAAATAGCGGTCGTCATGACTGATCACGATGATCGTCTTGCCCAGGCGCTTGAGGTCCGGCAGCAGCTCGGTGTAGAAGATGCGGCGGAAGGCCGGGTCCTGGTCGGCGGCCCATTCGTCGAACACCAGTACCGGGCGCTCTTCCAGCCAGGCATTCACCAGCGCCAGGCGCTTGCGCTGCCCGGTGGAGAGGTCGGTGGTACTGAACACGCCGTCCTTGACGCTGACCTTGTGCGCGATTTCCAGGCGTTCCAGGTACTTGGCGGCGCTGTCCAGGGATTGTGTGGCACTGCCCTGTACCAGGTCATCGAACAGGTAGTAGTCGGCGAATACCGTGGTGAACAGCTGGCGGTAGTCGTCGCGCGCCGGGTCGGTCACGGTTTCGCCGTTGAGGCGGATTTCGCCGGCGTGGGGTTGATACAAACCGAGCAACAGCTTGATCAGGGTGGTCTTGCCGCAGCCGTTCTCGCCCACGATAAATACGATTTCGCCTTGCTGGATGCTCAGGTTGATCGGCCCCAGGTGGAACGGCTGGCTGCCTTCCACCGGCGGCGGGCTGTAGGTCACGCCGCGCAATTCCAGGCTGTTGACCACCGGCGTGGGGGCTTCGCTGCCATCCATGAGCAAGTGCGGCTCGGGTGACGAGAAGCGGTCGGACAGCTCGGTGATGCGCGCAAAGGCAATCCGCGCCTTGCCGATGATCGGCAAGTAGCCCACCACATGCTCCAGCGGGCCTTTCATGTACAGCAACACCAGCACGAAGCCGGTGATCACCGCGGGGTCCGGGTTGGGGTTGTAGGCCTGCATCGCCAGGGCCAGGCCGATGACCACGAAGAACAACATCGAGCCGAAGGTCTTGGCGACGATATAGATGTTCACCGAGCGCACCTGGATATCGCTGATGCGGTCGGCGGTTTCCTGGATGCGGTGGGTGTTCATGCGGTAGCGACGTGGGCGGTGGATGCGCAGTTCCTTGGCGCCCGAGGCAATCGCGGAGTAGTAGCGTTGCAGCTCGTCTTCCTGGTCGCGGGCTTCGTCGAAGCCACGGATACCCTTGTGCCCGGCGATGAATTGCACGCTGCTGCCAATCACGATGGCGACGATCATCATCAGGAACATCGGCACCGACAGGTAGGCCAGGTAGCCAAGGCAACCCAGGGTCACGGTAGTCGCGATGGCCAGCGGCGTGAACGCAAAGGAAAAGTCGCTGATGGTGTCGACGTCATGGGTCAGCACCGGGATCAGGCGGTGAGAGCGAAATTGTTCGATCTGCTCGATGGGCGCCGACAGCACCTTCTCGCCGAGGTCCTTGCGCAGGGCGGCGATGATCCGCTGGCCCACGTAGTTGGTGCCGATATCGGAGACGATCGAACTGGTCAGTGCCAGCACACACAACGCCGCAAACGTCAGAATCACCCCCTGCGTCATCCCGGTGGACGAATGCAGCGCGTTATTGATCGTCGCCAGCAACAACGTGATGGCCAGGCCGCCGGCCATGCCCAGGGCGACGGAGACGGTCACGATGGTGCGAAAGGGCCTGAGCAATGCGAGCAAACCTTTGAAGGCGCCGCGCTTGGGGTCGGTCATAAATACTTCCCGGAAAATGAAAAAGAGGGGGCTGGGCACACAGACCCTTACCCATGACAAACGAAGGATTGGCGCGACTATTTAGCGCGGCGTGCCCGGCGGTGGCGTTGATGGATAAATCAGGCGGGGGCTGGTTCGTTCTTGTGGAGTAGCCGCACGCGTTTTGGCGCGTGCCTGATTTATCCAGCGAGAGCGAAACAATGACGAAAAGGAATCTGGTGTACGTGTGGTCACTGCGCAATGCCGCCGCCGACAAGGCCGGGCAGCCAGTGGCCTACAAGGACCACGAACGCTACATGATGTCAGTGCTGGAATCCCTCGTAGGGGCACTGAATGACACGCCCCTGGGCGAGGCTTACCACCTGGTGGGCGTGGTGTACGACGATGACGAGCAGAACCCGCGTGACCAGCAGCTGGTCCGCGACTACGGCTTTGCCTACCAGCCGGGCCGCCAATGGCTGTACCCGGCCGACCTGCGCGTGCAGGGGCGGCTGGTCAATGACCTGCTGCTGAGTGTGCCGTCCACCTACCGGCGCTTGCCACGGGGCAGCGCAGAACACATTGCCGGCAAGCAGGACTTCGAGCGCCGCCTGCACGACACGCTGGTGGAATTGAACGCGGACATCGTGGTGCTCGACGGCCTGCTGGTGATCCTCGATGAACTGGTACGTCCGGGTGCGCCGTTTGCGCGCCGCATCATGAACATCCACCCCGGCATTACCCGCCTCGAATCGCCGTACGAGCGCCGTGGTGCCTATGCCACCTGGAACGCGCTGTACGGTGCGCGCGGGCTGACAGTCACGGATTGGGCGACCAAGGCCACCACGCCCTCCGAGCCGCTGTACCTCACCGGCGCGTCGTTCCACTACGTGGACAACGGCATCGACTCTGGCGAAGTGTTCCACGACGTGCTCAAGACCGAGATCGCGCCGGACGACACCATCCTTGAGCTGCGCTGGAACAACTTCAATAACAGCCTGTTCCCGGCGTTGCATGAAGGGTTGGCGTTGTTGGCACAGAAGGCAACCTAAAGCAGGCACGGTTAAAAATGTGGGAGGGGGCAAGCCCCCCTCCCACAAATGGATTTCCAGTGCGGTTAGAGGTCGCGCACCACGCGAAACCCAATCCAATCCCCTCGCGTCTGCGGGTAGATGGTGTTGCGGTTGCCCGAGCGCGAGAACACCGGCGCCTCGCCCCAGTCATTGCCGCGAATCATGTAGCCCTCGCAGTTCGGCTCCATCCACACACTGCCGTCGGTGGGCGCGCCGATGTAGTTGGGGTGTTCGCAGTCGGCCACGCGCTCGTAGACATTGCCATGCATGTCGTACATGCCGAAGGCATTCGGCGGGTAGCTGCCCACCGGCGACGAATAGCTGTAGCCATCGGCCGGGCCATAGGTGTTGGCGTGCTTGGCGATGCTGTAGCCCTTGCCCTCATCGAACGGGAAGGGGAACGGCCCGGTGGAGCCGGCGCGTGCGGCGTATTCGCGTTGGGCTTCGCTGACCATGTGGTACTGCTGGCCGGTTTTCTTCGACAGCCAGGCCACGTACTGCTTGATGTCGTCCATGTCCATGCACACTGCCGGCTGGCGCGGGCCCTGGGGGTAGCGCGGCTTGCTGGCGATGCATTCGCGGCCGGGGCGGGTGTCGCCGTCGGCGATCTTCACGCCGGTCTGGCGGATGTAGCTGTCCCATTCACCGGCGGTGATATGAAAGCGGCTCATGGCGAACGGCTTGGCGAAAGTCACTTCGTGCATCGGGCCTTCATCCGGCTCACGGCCGACTTCGTCCTCGGGGGTGCCCATGGTGAAGGTGCCGGCGGGCAGCACCACCATCTCCGGGCAGTCCTTGCAGTCCTTGAACACTTTGCCAGGTTGCGGCGTGGCGGCGTGGGCCAGGTTGGGCAGCAAGGCGCCGCACAGGGCGGTGAGTGCCAATGCCGTGAGGGGTTTGTTCATGGGGGCCTCTCATTCAAAGTGGAAAAGCGGTGCGTTACAGCCGTTGGCCCAGCAGCGTCATGAAGCGCTGGATCTCATCGGAGGAATTAAGCAGGCCGGGCGAGGTGCGGATCACCGGGCCGACATCACGGTCCACCGCGTCGATCACCACGCGGTTTTTCATCATGTAGTCGGCCACGGCTTCGCTGTCCTGGCCCTTGACCCGGAAGAAGGTGAAGCCGGCCGATAGCTCGGGACTGCGTGGGGTGACCAGTTCGATCTGCGGATGCGCCAGCAGGTGGTCTTTCAGTTCGGTATTCAGGGCGTGGATGCGTGCCTGCACCTGCGCCTTGCCCAGTTGCAGATGCAGCTTGAAGGCCTCATCCGCCGCCCAGCGATGTTCGAAGGCGTGAAAGCCGCCCGGGGTCATGGTGGTGGCGAAGTCCTGGTCTTCGGAGAAGGTCGGCACCATCGGGGTCACATACTGGTTTTGTGGGTCGCGGGCGCATACCAGCCCGGTGCCCCGGGGGCCGAACATCCACTTGTGGGTGCCGGCGATGAAAAAGTCGCAGTGCATGTCCGGGAAGTCGAGGTTCTCCACGCCGAAGCCGTGCACACCGTCTACCACATAGAGTATGCGGTCCCTGTCGTCTCGGTTGCGGTTGTGGTCTTCCACCAGCTTGCCGATCTCGCCGATGGGCAGTTTCACGCCGCTGCCGGACTGCACCCAGGTCATGCCAAGTACGCGGGTGTTGGGGCGGATATTGCGCTGGATATTTCCCAGCACCTCGTCCACGGACACCTGGTTGGCGTTTTTGAACAGGCTGATCTTGCGGACCTGGGTCTGCTCCTTGCGCACCCGGAAGTCCAGGCTGAACTCGGTGGCGTAGTGTTCGTGGACGGTAGTGAGGATCTCCTGGTCGGGTCGTACCTTGATTCCGCCATAAATCATCGCCAGCCCCTCGGAGGTGCTGCCGGTGAGGGCGATCTGCGCCGGCGTGGCCTTCAGGTAGCGGCCGGCCCACTCGCGCACCTGGCCTTCACGCTTCCAGGTTTCCTGCAAACCCCAGTCCATGGCCAGGCCCGGGTTGCGGTCGATCTGCGCGCGGTAGCGCTCGATGGCTTCTCGCACCGGCTTGGGGTGCGTGGCCACCAGGAAGTTGGAAAAGTGCAGATAGTCCGGGTCCTGGTTGAACAGTTGCTTGAAACCCGTCCATGGGTCATTCGATGCAGGGGCGGCGATAGCCTGGGGCAGCAGGGCGGCGCCCAGCGGCAGGCTGGCGGCAAACACCCCGGCCTGCTTGAGAAACGTACGGCGGTCGGTCATGGACTGGCTTCTGGATGATTAACGGTTGGCCAACGGCTTGGCGGCTTTTTGTACCTGGTCCCACACTCGCAGGAAGTTGCCGCCCCACAGCTTGGCGATATCGGCTTCGGAGTAGCCGCGCTGGATCAGTTCGGCGGTGACGTTGCGGATTTCACCGACGTTGTTCCAGCCCTGCACGCCGCCGCCATCGTTGAAGTCCGAGGCGAGGCCGACATGGTCGATGCCGATCTTGCGCACGGTGTAGTCGATGGCGTCCCCCAGGTCCTTGAGGGTGGCCTTGGGTTCTTCATCGAGGATGCCGTACAGCGCGCTGGCGTATTCGCCGAACTTGTGTTCCGGCCACGCGGCGATGATCGCGTCGCCTGGCATCAACGCCACGGCCAGGTTGGGCAGGGGCGGCAGGTCGAAGCGCGCACGCAGGGCGTTGAGCTTGTCCCGGGTCGGCTGGCTCAACGGGCGCAGGTAGGCGGAGAAGCCCACGATCTGCACCACGCCGCCACTCTGCTTGATCAGTTGCAGCTCTTTGTCGCTCAGGTTACGCGGGATATCCACCGACGCGCGCGGCGCCGAGTGGGACGCCACCATCGGCGTGCGGCTCAATTGCGCGACCTGTTCCAGGGCCTTGGTCGACATCTGCGACACGTCGATGATCACTCCCAGGTCATTGAGGCGGTGCACCGCTTGCTTGCCGATGTCCGACAAACCGTCGAGGGCGTCGGTGGAGTCATTGAAAAACGGCAGCGGGCGCGACGAGTCCGACCAGGCGTTGTTGCCCACATAGCTGAAGCCGAACATGCGCATGCCGCGCGCCGCCCACAGGTCCAGCAGGTTCAGGTCGTTGCCCAGCGGGTAGGCGTTGAGCATGCTGATAAAGATCGCGAACTTGCCTTCGCCATGCAGACGCCGGAAATCATCCGGGGTGTAGGCGATGGCGACCTGGTTGGGGTAGTCGCGCACCATGCCGCTGATGATCTTGTAGCGCACTTCCTGCTCGTTGCGCGCGGCTTCGACAAAACCGTCGGTGGGTTTGTGCGGGGCGTTGGGGCCGTTCCAGATTTCCGGCCAGCCGAAAATCGTCAGTGCCGCACCGGACAGGCGCCCGCGTGCCGCCTTGGCCAGGTCGAACTGGCCGCTGCCGTCCTTGTCCGCCTCGTTGCCGGCGGTGCCGAAATCGATGGGCACGGTGATATGGCTGTCGAACGACAGCAACCGGTCCTGCATTTCATTGGCCTGCTTGATCACCGTCAGCGGGTAACCGGCATTGCCCTTGAACCAGTGATCCCAGACCAGGAAGCCGGCTCCGGCACCGATGGCCAGTGCCAGCGGCAAGCCGATATACAGCGCCTTTTTCGAACGTGGTTTTGTCATTGCCATCTCAGTCAGTTGAGGCCTTCGCTATCAGGGAAGAACGAGTGATAGGTGGGGAAATTTAGGCGGGCAGGGCGCGCTGGTAAATTTCCCCGGCGTGCAAACGTTCTAGCTCTGATAAAGCCGTTTCCTAAGGTAGACAATGACCATCTCTCGACGTGGGTTCATCGCAGGCCTGGCGCTGACCGGCGCCGCTGTGCCGGCCGCCTTCTATGCCCATCGCGAGTTGACGCGCGAAGAAGAATTCCCCATCACTCCCGGCGAAGCCACGGTGGACCTGGCCGACACCGCCGGCCAGCACCTGGCGAACACATTGCGTGGGGTGTGGAGCCTGCGCCTGGAGGGCCGCGACGCCGGCCTCAAGGGCCTGCCGTTGGAAGGTCTGGAGCTGCTGCTCGACATCGCCCCGCGTGGACGTGGCTTGCGCGGTTACCTGGACACCGCCGCCCACCTGCGCGCCGAGGGCGAGCCGCGTTACCGCGTGCTGGGTGATCTGCTGACAGGCGAGAGCGCCGTGCTCTACTGGCGCCTGATCGACCGCGACTCGATTGACGGCGCCCCCGCCTATGAATTCAAGATGACCCTTGACGAAGTCTGGGCGGATTTTGCCAATGCCGGCAGCAGCACACTCAGCGGGCAGATCCTTGACCTTGATCGGCCATTGGCGCTGGTCGAGCGCGATAACCGCTTCATCGCCCGCAAACAGTGGTTCCCCGAGGCGCGGCAACGCATCGGCCTCAACCCGACCCTGCTGGCCTGGCTGATTTCCCCCGAACACCGTCTGTTCCACCAACTGTGGCACGCTACCCGTGACCAGTGGCACAAACTCTCCGAAGAAAAGCGCGACGCCCTGCGCGGCATCGGTTGGCAACCCGGGCCACGGGGCCAGGAACGCGACGCCCGGGGCAAGCGCAAGGACCGCAACGGCTCGGGCATCGATTTCTTCTTCATGCACCGCCACATGCTCGGCACCGCGCGCTCCATGCAGGACCTGCCCTCATGGTCGCAATTCCCCGAGCCGCAACCGGCCCTGGAGCGTGATCGCCTGGGCTTTCTGCGCTACTTCGACAACCACGACGGCTTTGCGCTGCCGCCAACCTGGTCGGCGCCGGACGACAGCGACTACACCCAGTGGGTCAGCGACATCAAGAGCGCTGAGACCTACCACAGCAACTTCCAGGTGTGGGAGTCGCAGTACCGCGACCCACGCTACCTGGCCAGATTCACCCTGGGGCAGCTCGGTTCCGAAATGGAGCTGGGCCTGCACGACTGGCTGCACATGCGCTGGGCCTCGGTGCCCCGCGACCCGTCCAACGGTGCACCGGTGCCCATGGCCCGTGACCCCTCCGACTTTGCTGCGCGCTGGTACGCGGCGGAAAACGATTTCCTCGGCGATCCGTTTTCCTCCCACGTCAACCCGGTGTTCTGGCGCTTCCACGGCTGGATCGACGACCGCATCGAAGACTGGTTTCGCGCCCATGAGCGCTTCAATCCGGGGGAAGTCCGCCGCATGGAGGTCAACGGCGTAGCCTGGTTCGCGCCGGGCCGCTGGGTGGAAGTCGGCGATCCCTGGCTGGGGCCGGATACCCATGGCTGCAGCACCACGCCTGGGTTGCAGATGGGCCGGTCGATGGAGATGGACCCGGAGACCATGAAGCTCGCGTTGCGCATCACTTTCGGTGAAGACGACAACAGGCTGCAGGGGCTGTTCAAGCGGGTGCCAAGACGACCGTGGTATGCCCGTCACCTGAAACTTGCCTGAACCTGTAGTGAGCAGGCTTGCTGTGGTGAATGGGGCTGTTGTGGTGAGCAGGCTTGCTGTGGCGAGCAGGCTTGCCCTGCGTTGGGGCGCGAAGCGGCCCCATCAAGACCGCTGTGTTCTTTCAGGTAAAACGAGGTAGCCGGATTAGGGCCGCTTCGCAGCCCAACGCAGGGCAAGCCTGCTCGCCACAGCAAGCTAAATTGAACCAACCCCGTCCCGCCTTGTCCCCGCTTCCCATGTCACCCCCCGTCCGCCAAATCCCTTAATTTTCCAAGCCTGCCGGAAGCCTCTCCAGGCCCCCGGCTGCGCCCGCTTTTTTTAATGGCGGGCGTCCAGCAGACCCGATCCAAGCGGTAGCTGAAAACGGACTTTCTCCTCAACCGTGACTTATCAGGCAGGTTACCCCCATGCAGTTCAGCGAATTATTGGCAGCGATTTCCACCCATGCGATCCGTCTGCAACGGGAAGAAGGCGACCTGGTCATCCTGGGTGACGACGAGGCGCTGGACGATGCGCTGTGGGATCAACTGATCGCCCACAAGCCGCGCCTGCTGGAGCTGGTCGCCGAACATGGCGGTGACTGGCTGAGCCCGGCCTACCGCATCACGCCGGCCATGCTGCCGCTGGTCAGCCTCGACCAGGCGGCCATCGACCGTATCGTCGCTGCCATCCCCGGTGGCGCGGCGAATGTGCAGGACATCTACCCGCTGGCGCCGCTCCAGGAGGGCATGCTTTACCACCATCTGTCGGCGGAACAGGGCGATCCCTACGTGCTGCACGCGCAGTTCGAGTTCGACAGCCACGCACGTTTGCAGGCGTTTGCCGAAGCCTTGCAGTGGGTGATCGATCGCCACGACATCCTGCGCACTTCGATGGTCTGGGAGCGCCTCGACGAGCCGTTGCAGGTGGTGTGGCGCAAGGCGACCCTGGCGTGCGAGGCCGTTGGCTTCGAGGCGCGCACCGATCGCATGGACCTGGGCCAGGCACCGCTGCTGCGCCTGGTGTATACCGCAGATCCAGCGGACGGGCGTGTGGCGGCAACGTTGCTGTTTCACCACACCATCCTCGACCACACCGCCCTTGACGTAGTGCGCCACGAGATCCAGCTGTACCTGGCCGGCGAGCAAGCCCAGGCCGGTGAGCCGGTGCCGTTCCGCAGCTATATTGCCCAGGTGCGCCATGGCGTCAGCGAGCAGGCCCATGAGGCGTTTTTCCGCGAGATGCTGGCGGATATCGACGGGCCGACCCTGCCGTTCGGTTTGCAGGATGTGCAGGGCGATGGCCTGGGCATCGACGAGGCACGGGTCCCCGTCGACAGCGCACTGAGCCGCCGTCTGCGCACCCTGGCCCGCCCGCTTGGCGTGAGCGTGGCGAGCATGATGCACCTGGCGCTGGCCCGCGTATTGGGCGTGGTCGCCGGGCGTGACTCAGTGGTGTTCGGCACCGTGATGCTCGGGCGCATGGGGGCGGGCGAGGGCGGTGAACGGGCCTTGGGCATGTTCATCAACACCCTGCCATTGCGCGTGGATGTGGGCGAGCAGGGCGTGCGGGTCGGGGTCAAGGCCACCCACGAGCGCCTCACGGCATTGCTCAACCACGAACACGCGTCCCTCGCGCTGGCCCAGCGCTGCAGTGGCGTGGCGGCACCGACGCCGTTGTTCAGCGCCATGCTCAACTACCGCCACAGCGCCGCCACGGACATGGCCGAGGTGATCGAGGTGGCCGAGGGCATCCGCGTGCTCAGCGCCGAGGAGCGCACCAACTACCCGCTCACGGTCAACGTCGACGACCTGGGTGAAGATTTCGCGCTGACGGTGATGGTCGATGCCTCCATCGGCGCCGAACGTGTCGCCACCTACCTGCACACCGCCCTGGAAAGCCTGGCCGACGCCCTTGAGCAGCGACCGGATATGCCGCTCAGCGGCCTGAACATCCTGCCTGACGCCGAACGCCATACCCTGTTGCACGGCCTCAACCACAGCGCCACGCATTACGCCGATACCGCGCTGATCCACTCTCAAGTCGAAGCCCACGCCGCCGCCCAGCCTGACGCCATTGCCCTGCGCTTCGACAATCAGCGCATCAGCTACCGCCAACTCAACGAACGTGCCAACCAGGTCGCCCATCGCCTGCTGGCCCAGGGCATCCGCCCGGATGATCGCGTGGCGATCTGCGTGGAGCGCGGCCCGGAGATGATCATCGGCCTGCTGGGCATCCTCAAGGCCGGCGCCGGCTACGTGCCGATCGACCCGGCCTACCCGCAGGAACGCATCGCCTACACCCTGGCCGACAGCGCACCCTTGGCGGTGCTGGTGCAGGCCAATACGCGCCACCTGGTCGGCGACCTGCCGCAGATCGACCTCAACGGCTTGCGCGGCGAATCCATCGTCAACCCCCGCGTCGACCTCAGCCCGGCCCACCTGGCCTATGTGATCTACACCTCCGGCTCCACCGGCCAGCCCAAGGGCGTGATGATCGAACACCGCCAGGTCGCGCGCTTGTTCACCGCTACCGAACACTGGTTCGGCTTCAACCGCAACGACGTCTGGGCGTTGTTCCATTCCTTTGCCTTCGACTTCTCGGTATGGGAAATCTGGGGCGCGCTGATGCACGGCGGCCAGTTGCTGATCGTGCCGCAACTGGTCAGCCGCTCGCCGGACGAGTGCTACACGCTGCTCTGCGAAGCGGGCGTGAGCATCCTCAACCAGACGCCCAGCGCCTTCCGCCAATTGATCGCCGCGCAAGGCCAGAACCCCCGGTCCCATTCCCTGCGCCAGGTGATCTTCGGCGGCGAGGCGCTGGAACCGGGCGTGCTGAAGCCGTGGTACGCCCGGGCGATCAACGCCGGCACGCAACTGGTGAACATGTACGGCATCACCGAAACCACCGTGCACGTGACCTATCGCGCCCTGGAAGCGGCGGATGCGCAGTTGGTCGGCGTCAGCCCGATTGGCGTGCGCATTCCCGATTTGCAGTTGTATGTACTCGACGCGCGCCGCGAGCCGTTGCCGCTGGGCGTAGTCGGCGAGCTGTACGTGGGCGGTGCCGGGGTGGCGCGCGGTTACCTCAACCGTGAGGCGCTCACCGCCGAGCGCTTCCTGGTCGACCCGGCCACCGGCCAGCGCCTGTACAAGACCGGCGACCTTGGCCGCCTGCTGGCCGACGGCAGCGTCGAATACCTGGGCCGCAACGATGACCAGGTGAAGATCCGCGGTTTCCGTATCGAGCTGGGCGAGATCGAAGCGCACCTGGCCAGCGCGGAGGGCGTGCGTGACGCGGTAGTCATCGCCCGGGAAGACCAGCCGGGCGACAAGCGCCTGGTGGCCTACGTGATAAGCGAGGGCGAGCTGCGTGCGGCCGATCTGCGCGACCATCTGTTGCAGAGCCTGACCGACTACATGGTGCCCAGTGCTTTTGTGCAACTGGATAAATTGCCGCTCACCACCAACGGCAAGCTCGACCGCAAGGCGCTGCCCGCACCCGATGCCGATGCCCTGGCGCGCCGGGGTTATCAGGCGCCCCAAGGCGCGGTGGAAACGGCCATCGCGGCGATCTGGCAAGACCTGCTCAAGCTTGACCGGGTGGGGCGTGACGACAACTTCTTCGAACTCGGCGGCCACTCCCTGTTGGCGGTCAAGCTGATCGAGCGCATGCGCCAGGTCGATCTCAGCGCCGATGTGCGCGTGCTGTTCGGCCAACCGACGCTGGCGGCGCTGGCCGCCGCAGTGGGTGGTCAGCAAGAGGTGCTGGTACCGGCCAACCGGATCACCACCGCCACCCAGCACATCACCCCGGACATGCTGCCTCTGGTGGAGCTGGACCAGGCCGGCCTCGACCACATCATCCAGAGCGTGCCCGGCGGCATCAGCAATGTGCAGGACATCTACGGCCTGGCGCCGTT
Source organism: Pseudomonas extremorientalis (assembly GCF_024584605.1). Lineage (NCBI taxonomy): Bacteria > Pseudomonadati > Pseudomonadota > Gammaproteobacteria > Pseudomonadales > Pseudomonadaceae > Pseudomonas > Pseudomonas extremorientalis. The sequence continues at coordinate 2,655,305 of NZ_CP089519.1, forward strand.
GCAGGCCGGCATCCTGTATCACCACCTGGCAACCACCGAGGGCGATCCCTACGTGTTGCAGGTGCAGTTCAGCTTTGACGACCAGGTGGCGGTGGACGCGTTTGTCCAGGCGCTGCACAGCGTGATCGAGCGCAATGACATCCTGCGCACCGCGATCCTCTGGGAAGGCCTCAACGAGCCGGTGCAGGTGGTGTTGCGCCAGGCGGCGCTGACCGTGGAACGTATCGACGAACCGCTGGCGCAGTTGCAGCTACGCTTCGACCCGCGTCACTTCCGACTGGACTTGAGCCGTGCGCCGCTGACGCGCTTTGTCTACGCCGAAGAGCAGGGCCGGTTTGTCGGCATCCTGCTGTTGCACCATATCCTGCTCGACCACACGGCCTTGCAAGTGCTGGTGGAAGAAATGAGCGCCAGCCTGGCCGGCAACAGCGCGCAACTGCCCGCCGCCGTGCAGTACCGCAACTACGTGGCCCAGGCGCGGCTTGGGGTCAGCCAGGCCCAGCACGAAGCGTTCTTCAGCGAGATGCTCGGCGATATCGACGAGCCGACCCTGGCCTTCGGCCTGCAGGACGTGAATGGCGATGGCAGCGGCATCATCGAGGCCCACTTGCCTCTGGAGCCGGCACTGAGCCTGGGCCTGCGCGAACAAGCGCGGCAACTGGGCGTGAGCAGCGCGAGCCTGGTGCACCTGGCCTGGGCGCAGGTGCTGGGGCAGGTGTCCGGCCAGCAGTCGGTGGTATTCGGCACCGTGCTGCTGGGGCGCATGCAAGGCGGCGAAGGTGCCGACCGGGCGCTGGGGATGTTCATCAATACCTTGCCGCTGCGGGTCAGCCTCGGTGCCGTGGGTGTGCAAGCCGGCGTGCGCGCCACCCATGCGCGCCTGGCGCAGTTGCTCGGGCATGAACATGCGTCGTTGTCCCTGGCCCAGCGCTGCAGTGGCGTGCCGGGTTCGCTGCCGCTGTTCAGCACCTTGCTCAACTATCGCCACAGTGCGCCGGGGGACGCGCCGGGAGACAACCCGTTCGCGGCCTCCGGCATTCAGATCCTCAGTTCCGAGGAACGCAGCAACTACCCGCTGGTGCTCAACGTCGATGACCTGGGCACAGGCTTTGCCCTGACGGTACAAGGCGTCGCGAGCCTGGATGTACAGCGCGTGGGGGACTATATGCTCACCGCGCTGCGCCATCTGGTGGCGGCGTTGCAACAGGCGCCGACCACGCCGTTGCAGGCCGTGTCGATCCTGCCGGCCGCCGAGCGTCATCAGATACTGGTGGACTTCAACGCCACCGCCCGTGAGTACCCGGCGCACCTTACCGTGCACCAGTTGTTCGAAGCCCAGGCGCTGGCCCGTCCGGAAGCGGTCGCGGCAGTGCAGGGCGCATTGTCCCTGAGTTACCGCGACCTCAACCGGCGTGCCAACCGCCTGGCCCATCACTTGCTCAACCAGGGTGTGCAACCTGGCGAGAGCGTGGCGATCGCGCTGCCGCGCTCGCTCGACCTGCTGATCTGCCAACTGGCGATCCTCAAGTGCGGTGCGGTGTATGTACCGCTGGACATCAACGCGCCGGTCGAACGCCAGGCATTCATCGTGCAGGACAGCGGCGCGCACCGGGTGCTCACGACCCTGGCCGACTTGAACCTGGACACGTTGTCGCCGCGCAACCCTGAGCTGCCGCAGTCTGCCGAAAGCGTCGCCTATATCCTCTACACCTCCGGCTCCACCGGCGCACCCAAAGGCGTGCAAGTGCCGCACCGCGCCATCTCGCGCCTGGTGCTCAATAACGGCTATGCCGATTTCAATGCCCGCGACCGCGTGGCCTTCGCCTCCAACCCGGCATTCGACGCCAGCACCCTCGACGTGTGGGCGCCCCTGCTCAATGGCGGTTGTGTGGTGGTGGTCGAGCATGCGGTGCTGTTGTCCCAGGCCGCGTTCGCCGCGTTGTTGCAGGAGCAATCCGTCAGCGTGCTGTGGATGACCGCCGGGCTGTTCCACCAGTACGCTGACGCGCTGTTGCCGGTATTCGCGCAGTTGCGCTACCTGATCGTCGGCGGCGATGTCCTCGACCCGCAGGTGATCGACCGGGTGCTCAGGCACGGCAAGCCCCGGCACCTGCTCAATGGCTACGGGCCCACCGAAGCCACCACGTTTTCCACCACCCATGAAATCACCCGGGGCGGCGAGGGCGGCATCCCCATCGGGCGCCCGATCGCCAATGCCCAGGCGTACGTGCTGGACCCGCGCCAGCAACCACTGCCGTTGGGTGTGGTCGGCGAGCTGTACATCGGCGGTGCGGGCGTGGCCACGGGGTATTTGAACCAAGCGCAACTCACTGCCGAGAAATTTATCCCGAACCCCTTCGGCGAGGGCCTGTTGTACCGCACTGGTGACCTGGCCTGCTGGCAGGCCGACGGCACCTTGCTGTATCAGGGGCGCAATGACCTGCAGGTGAAGATCCGTGGTTTCCGTATCGAACCCGGCGAGATCGAGACCTGCCTGGCCAGTTTCCCGGGCGTGAAGGACGTGGTGGTGCTGGCCCGCGAAGACCAGCCCGGCGACAAGCGCCTGGTGGCCTACTACACGGCCAGTGTGGCGCTGGAGATTGAAGCCCTGCGCGCTCACCTGCAAGGCCAGTTGCCGGACTACATGGTGCCGTCGGCGTATGTGTGGCTGGAGCTGCTGCCGCTCACCGCCAACGGCAAACTCGACCGCAAGGGCCTGCCGGTGCCGGACCAGAGCGCGCTGCTCAGCCGTGGCTTCGAGGCGCCGGAAGGCGAAGTGGAAACCCAGCTGGCGCAGATCTGGCAGGACGTGCTCAAGCTGGAGCGGGTTGGCCGTCATGATCATTTCTTCGAACTGGGCGGGCATTCGCTGCTGGCGGTCAGCCTGATCGAACGCATGCGCCAGGTCGGCCTGAGCTGCGACGTACGCGTGTTGTTCAGCCAGCCAAGCCTGGCGGCGCTGGCCGCTGCCGTGGGCAGTGGCCGGGAAATCGTGGTGCCGGCCAATGGCATCCCCAAGGGTTGCACCCGGATCACGCCGTCGATGCTGACGCTGGTGCAACTCGACCCCGCAGCCATCGAACGTATCGTCGCGAACGTGCCGGGCGGCGCGGCGAATGTGCAGGACATCTACCCGCTGACGCCGTTGCAGGAAGGCATTCTTTATCACCACATCAGCGCCGAGCAGGGCGACCCGTACCTGCTGCAATCGCGCATGGCGTTCGACAGCCTGGAGCGCTTGCAGGGGTTCATGGGTGCGCTGCAACAGGTGGTGGCCCGCCACGACATCCTGCGTACCGGCGTGGTCTGGGAAGGCCTGGACAGCCCGGTGCAAGTGGTGTGGCGCGAGGCGAAACTGATCGTGCAAGAGGTCGACCTGGACCCGGTCGAAGGCGACATCATCGAGCAGTTGCATGCACGCTTCGATGCCCGTCACTACCGTCTGGACATCACCCATGCGCCGTTGCTGCGCATGGTGTATGCCCAGGATATTGCGAATCACCGTGTGGCGGCGATCCTGCTGTTCCATCACCTGGCGCTCGATCACACCGCCATGGAAGTGGTGGGCCAGGAAATGCGTGCGTTCATGTTCAACCAGGCCCGGGACTTGCCCGAGGCGGCGCCGTTTCGCAACTACGTGGCCCAGGCTCGCCTTGGCGTCAGCGCGGAGGAACACGAGGCGTTCTTCCGCGACATGCTCGCCGATGTGGATGAGCCGACCTTGCCGTTCGGCGTGCAGGACGTGCAGGGCGATGGACGCGATATCGAGGAAGCCGAACAGGCCGTGGATGCCGCGCTGGCCCAACGGGTACGCGAGCAGGCGCGGCAACTGGGCGTCAGCGCCGCGAGCCTGATGCACCTGGCCTGGGCGCAGGTGCTGGGGCTGGTATCCGGGCGTGACGACGTGGTGTTCGGCACCGTGTTGATGGGGCGCATGCAGGCCGGTGACGGCGCGGACCGTGCGCTGGGCATGTTCATCAACACCTTGCCCTTGCGCGTGGACGTGGCAGCCACTGCCGCCGCTGCGGTCAAGGCCACCCACGGGCGCTTGAGTGCCTTGCTCGGCCATGAACACGCGTCCCTCGCGCTGGCCCAGCGTTGCAGCGGCGTGGCAGGTGCATCGCCGCTGTTCAGCGCCTTGCTCAACTACCGTCACAGCAGCCCCGGTGAAATGGCTCGCGACGGCCACGGCATCTGGGAAGGCGTGCAATTGCTCGGCGGCGAGGAACGCAGCAACTACCCGCTGACCTTGAGCGTGGATGACCTGGGTGAAGGCTTTGGCCTCACGGTACTGGCGCTGCCGCAGATCGGCGCCCAGCGCCTGTGTGCCTATATGCATAACGCTGTAGAACAGTTGGTGGCCTGCCTGGAAAACGCACCGAAGACCCTGCTCAACCAGCTGACGATCCTGCCGGCGGCAGAGCGTGAAACCCTGCTGCGTGATTTCAACGCCACGGCCGAGGATTTCCCGCAGGGGCACACCGTCCACGGTGCCTTCGAGGTGCAGGCCGAACGCCAACCCCAGGCTATCGCGGTGATGCAAGACGGTGAGGCGTTGACCTACGAACAGCTCAACCGGCGCGCCAACCAACTGGCCCATTACCTGTTGGCACTCGGTGTACAGCCCGACGACCGAGTAGCCCTGTGCTGTCGTCGCGGCCCGCAGATGCTGGTGGGTTTGCTGGGCATTCTCAAGGCCGGTGCCGGTTACGTGCCCATCGACCCGGCGTATCCCGCCGAGCGCATCGCTTATTTGCTACACGACAGCGCGCCGGTGGCGGTGCTGGCCGAAGCCAGTACCCGCGACCTGTTGGGCAACATCGCCACGGTGGACCTGCACGACCCATGTCTGCTGCAGCATGCCGTCAGCAATCCGCAGCTCAGCCTCCTGACCCCTGCGCACCTGGCCTACGTGATCTACACCTCCGGCTCCACTGGCCAGCCCAAGGGCGTGATGGTGGAACACCGCAGCGTGGAAAACCTGGTGCACTGGCACTGCGAAGCCTTTGGCCTGGATACGACGAGCCACACCAGCAGCGTCGCCGGTTTCGGGTTTGACGCGATGGCCTGGGAAGTCTGGCCGGCGCTGTGTGTGGGCGCTACCTTGCACCTGCCGCCGGCCGATGTCGGCAATGAAAACATCGACGAACTGCTGGCCTGGTGGCTGGCACAACCACTGGACGTCAGCTTCCTGCCGACGCCGGTGGCCGAGTACGCGTTCAGCCAGCAGTTGCAACACCCGACCTTGCGCATCCTGCTGATCGGCGGTGATCGCCTGCGCCAGTTCACCCAGGAGCGGCGCTTTGCCGTGATCAATAACTATGGCCCCACCGAAGCCACGGTGGTTGCCACCTCTGGCCGCGTACGCGCCGGGCAGGTGCTGCATATCGGGCGGCCCATCGCCAACGGCCGTGTCTACCTGCTGGACGCGCACTTGCGTGCGGTGCCGGTGGGCGTGGCAGGCGAGTTGTACGTGGGCGGCAGCGGCGTGGCACGGGGTTACCTGAACCGCCCGGACCTGACCGCCGAACGTTTCCTGCAAGACCCGTTCAACGCCGGGCGCATGTACCGCACCGGCGACCTGGCGCGCTGGTTGCCCGATGGCAATATCGAGTACCTGGGCCGTAACGATGACCAGGTCAAGGTGCGTGGCGTGCGGGTTGAGCTGGGGGAGATCGAAAACTGCCTGGCTGCCGTGGAGGGCGTCGGCGAAGCGGTGGTGCTGGTGCGTGAAGGCCGCCTGATCGCCTGGTTCACCGCACGGCAACCGCTGGCTATCGAGACCCTGCGTGCCGACCTGCAAGCCCGGTTGCCCGAGGCCCTGGTGCCGGTCGCCTATGTGCAGGTGCAGGCACTGCCCCTGACCGCCAACGGCAAGCTGGACCGCAAGGCCCTGCCGGAGCCGGACCAGGCCGCGCTGCTGACCCGCGAATACGAAGCCCCCCAGGGCGACGTGGAAACCACTCTGGCGCGCATCTGGTCCGAAGTGCTGCAGGTTGAACGGGTGGGGCGCCATGACCACTTCTTCGAGCTCGGCGGCCATTCATTGCTGGCCGTCAGCCTGATCGAACGCATGCGCCAGATCGGCCTGAGTGCCGATGTGCGCGTGCTGTTCAGCCAGCCGACCCTGGCCGCACTGGCCGCCGCTGTCGGCAGCGGTCGCGAAGTGCAGGTGCCGGTTAATCGCATTCCCGCCAACTGCCGGCGCATTACGCCGGACCTGCTGACATTGGTGGAACTCGACCAGGCAACCATCGATCAAGTGGTCGCGCAAGTGCCCGGCGGCACGGCCAATGTGCAGGACATCTACCCTCTGGCGCCGTTGCAAGAGGGCATCCTCTACCATTACATCACCGCTGAGCAGGGCGACCCGTACCTGCTGCAAACGCACCTGGCGTTCGACAGCCTCGACCGCCTGAATGCCTTTGCCCAGGCGTTGCAGCAGGTGATCGATCGTCACGACATCCTGCGCACCGGTGTGGTCTGGGAGGGGTTGGCGCAACCGCTGCAAGTGGTGTGGCGCACCGCCGAACTGCAGGTGCAGGCGCTGCACCTGCAAGGCGATGTACTGGCCGGCCTGCACCAACGTTTCGATGCACGACGCTATCGCCTGGACATCAGCCAGGCTCCGCTGATCCGCCTGATGTACGCCCAGGATCCCGCCCACCAACGGGTGGTCGCAGTATTGCTGTATCACCATATCGTCCTCGACCACACCGCGTTTGACGTCGTGCTGCGGGAAATGCAGGGCTTCCTGCTCGGCCGGCAAGTGCCCGCGGCTGCACCGATGCCGTACCGCAACTACGTGGCGCAGGCGCGGTTGGGCGTGAGCGAACAGGAGCACGAAGGCTTTTTCCGCGCCATGCTCGGCGATATCGAAGAGCCGACCTTGCCCTTCGGCTGGCAGGACGTGCGCGGCGACGGCAGCGCCGTCGAGGAACACAGCCTGCGCCTGCACAGCGACCTCAACCGCCGCTTGCGGGCCCAGGCCCGGCTGATGGGGGTGAGCACGGCGAGCCTGTTTCACCTGGCGTGGGGCCAGGTGCTGGCGGCGACATCGGGCCGCCACAGCGTGGTGTTCGGCACCGTATTGGTCGGTCGCCTGCAAGGTGGCGAGGGCGCCGACCGCGCCCTGGGGGTATTTATCAATACCTTGCCGCTGCGTCTGGATATCGACGGTCAAGGCGCACGTGCCGCCGTACGGGCGACCCACGAACGGCTCAGCGCCTTGCTCGGCCATGAACACGCGTCCCTGGCGCTGGCCCAGCGTTGCAGTGGGGTCGCTGCCCCGGCCCCGCTGTTCAGCTCAATGCTCAATTACCGTCATCGTGGCGCCGCCACTCGTTCGCAAGAGGCGCAGCAGGCCTGGGAAGGCATGCAGACCCTGGCCAACGACGGACGTACCAACTATCCGTTGACCTTGAACGTGGACGACTTGGGCGACGGTTATGACATCACCGCCCTGGCACGCGCCGATGCGCAACGCGTGTGCGAGTACCTGCAGACGGCATTGTCGGGCCTGGTCGAGGCGTTGGAGCACGCGCCGCAACACGCGCTCGATCGTTTGCCGATCCTGGGCGCCGAAGAGCGCAATAAGCTGCTGGTCGAATTCAACTCAACCGAGGTGCCGTACGATCTCGATCAGACCCTGCAGGCGCTGTTCGAAGCCCAGGTCGAGCGCACGCCGGAGGCGGTGGCAGTGATTGCCGCCGAGCAACGGCTGACCTACCGGGCACTCAACGACCGCGCCAATCGCCTGGCCCATCATCTGCATGAGCACGGCGTCCAGCCGGATACACGGGTGGGGATCTGCCTCGAGCGTGGCCTGGACATGGTGGTCGGCCTGTTCGCCATTCTCAAGGCCGGCGGCGCCTACGTGCCGCTGGACCCGGCCTACCCCCAGGAGCGCATCACCTACATGCTGCAGGACAGCGCGCCGGTGGTGGTCCTCGCGCAAGCGACCACCCGTGCGTTGCTGGGCGACGTGCCGGTGATCGAGCTTGATCACGTCACGTGGCAGCACCAGCCCGCAACCAACCTCCAGGTCCCGGGCCTCACCGCTCGCCACGCCGCCTACGTGATCTACACCTCCGGCTCCACCGGCGAGCCCAAGGGGGTGATCAACGAGCACGCCGGGGTGGTCAACCGCTTGCTCTGGATGCAGGACGCCTACGGGCTCAATGCTGAGGATGCAGTGCTGCAGAAAACCCCGTTCAGTTTCGACGTGTCGGTGTGGGAATTCTTCTGGCCGCTGTTCACCGGTGCACGCCTGGTGATGGCGCGCCCGGGCGGGCACAAGGACCCGGCCTATCTGTGCGAAGTGATCGAGGCGCAGCGGATCACCACCTTGCACTTCGTACCATCGATGCTCGACGTATTCCTCGCCCATGGCGATGTGAGCCAGGCCGAAGGGTTAGTGCGTGTGATGTGCAGCGGCGAAGCCCTGCTGGGCAGCCTGGTGCGGCGCTTCAAGCAGCAATTGCCGGGCATCGGCCTGTACAACCTGTATGGCCCTACCGAAGCGGCGGTGGACGTGACCGCCTGGAACTGTGCGCGGCCCGAGGTGCCGGACAACACACCGATTGGCAAACCCATCGCCAATACCCGCATGTACGTACTGGATGCACAGTTGCAACCGGTGCCATTGGGCGTGGTGGGCGAGTTGTTCATCGGCGGGGTGCAAGTGGCGCGGGGTTACTTGAACCGTGCGCAACTGACGGCCGAGCGCTTCCTCGAAGACCCGTTCACCGGCGGGCGCATGTACCGCACAGGGGACGTGGGCCGTTACCTGCCCGATGGCAATATCGAGTACCTGGGGCGTAACGACGACCAGGTAAAAATCCGTGGCCTGCGTATCGAATTGGGGGAAATCCAGGCGCGATTGAGCGAGCACACATCAGTCAAGGACGCCGTGGTGGTGGCCCGCGACGAGCGCCTGGTCGCCTACTACACCGGAGAACATGCGCCCGTCGAAAGCCTGCGTGCCCAACTGCTACTGCACCTGCCGGACTTTATGGTGCCCGCGCTGTTCGTGCACCTCGATGCGTTGCCCTTGAGCCCCAACGGCAAACTCGATCGCAAGGCCCTGCCGGCACCCGGCATGGAAGCACGGCTGGTACGCGCGTTCGAAGCCCCCGAAGGGGAGACCGAAATCCTGCTGGCCCGGCTCTGGGCAGAACTGCTCAACGTGGAGCGGGTAGGGCGCCACGACAATTTCTTTGAACTGGGCGGGCACTCGCTGCTCGCCGTCAGCCTCATCGGGCGCTTGCGCCAGGAAGGCATGGAAGCCGACGTGCGCGCGTTGTTCGAACAGCCGACCCTGGCTGGCTACGCCGCATTGACTGAACGAATGGAGATCGTCCTGTGAGCATCAACCAACTGCTGGCGACGCTGAAGACCAAGGACATCCAACTGGCGCTCAAGGGCGAACAGCTATCGGTCCAGGGCAACAAGCAAGCCTTGAGCGACCCGGCGATCCTCGCCGCCCTGCGCGAGCACAAACCGGCGTTGATCGAGCTGATCAAGGCCGGTGAATACTCGGCGACGAAGGCGGGCGTAGTCGACGTACCCGCCAATGGCATACCGGCGGACGCCGAGCGCATCCTGCCGTCGATGTTGACGTTGTCGACGCTGAGCCAGGATGAGGTCGACCGCATCGTCGCCAGCGTCGATGGCGGCGTGGCGAATATCCAGGATATCTACCCGCTGGCGCCCTTGCAGGAAGGCATTCTGTTCCACCACGTCAGTGCCGAGCGGGGCGACCCGTACGTGATGCAATCGCAGTTTTCCTTCGACAGCCTGGAGCGGTTCGAGGCGTTTGCCCAGGCGCTGCAAGCGGTGATGGACCGCCACGACATCCTGCGCACAGGAGTGGTCTGGGAGGGTGTGCAGCAACCGTCGCAAGTGGTGTGGCGCCGCGCCCGCCTGCCGGTGCAGGCCTTGGCGCTGGACCCGGCCGACGGCGACATCGCCACGCAACTGCGCGCGCTTTTTGATGCTCGCCACTATCGCCTCGACGTGTCCCAGGCGCCGTTGCTGCGCCTGGTGCGGGCCGAGGACGTGGCCAATCAACGTATCGTTGCCAGCCTGCTGTTCCACCATATGGCCCTTGATCACAGCGCCCTGGAAGTCGTGTGCCACGAGTTGCAGGCCTGCCTGTTGGGGCAGGGCGCGACGTTGGGCCAGGCCGTGCCGTTTCGCAACTACGTGGCTCAGGCGCGGTTGGGGATCAGCGAGCAGGCACACGAACACTTCTTCCGCCAGATGCTTGGCGACATCAGCGAACCCACCTTGCCGTTTGGCTTGAGCGATGTGCAGGGTGATGCGCGGGGAATTACCGAGGTACACCTCGCGCTGCCGGCGGCGTTGTCGCAACGGTTGCGAGCACAGGCACGGCAACTGGGGGTCAGCGCAGCCAGCCTGTTTCATTTGGCGTGGGCGCAGGTGCTGGGGGTGTTGGCCGGCAAGGAACAGGTGGTGTTCGGCACGGTATTGATGGGCCGCATGCAGGGCAGTCATGACACAGACCGGGCGCTGGGTATCTTCATCAACACCTTGCCGTTTCGCGTGGACGTGGGCCGCGAGGACGTGCGCACCGGGGTCAAGGCGACTCATGCGCGGCTGACGACGTTGCTGCGGCATGAGCACGCACCGTTGGCGCTGGCCCAGCGGTGCAGCGGCGTGGTGGCGCCGACGCCGTTGTTCAGCGCCTTGCTCAATTATCGCCACAGTGCCTCGGCGGCCAGTGACGAAGCGATCTCGGCCTGGCAGGGTATCGCTGCGCTGAGCGCCGAGGAACGTACCAATTACCCCTTGACCCTGAGTGTCGACGACTTTGGCGATGACTTTGCCCTGAGTCTGCTGGCCAGCACTCTGGTGGATCCGCAGCGCGTCTGTGCCTACGTGCAGACCGCCTTGGAAAACCTGCTGACCGCGCTCGAGCAGGCGCCAGGCACTGCGCTCAACCAGGTGTCAGTGCTTCCGTTCGCCGAGCAGCAGTGGTTGTTGGAACATTTCAACTCCACCCACACGGATTTCCCCCAAGGCACCACGCTGCACGGGCGCATCGAAGCCCAGGCCGCGCTGAGCCCCGACGCCATTGCCGCCGTGCATCAGGGCCGCCAGCTCACCTATGCCGAACTCAACCAGCAAGCCAACCTGCTGGCCCATCACCTGCTGGCGCTGGGGGTCAGGCCTGACGACCGCGTTGCCATCGTCGCCCGTCGCGGGCTGGATACCCTGGCCGGCCTGCTGGCGATTCTCAAGGCCGGCGCCTGCTATGTACCGGTGGACCCGTCCCACCCGGCCGAGCGCCTCAACTACCTGCTCAGCGACAGCGCCCCGGTGGCGGTGTTGACCCAGCACGCCTTGCTGGAGCGCCTGCCGGCCCTTGATGTGCCGGTGATCAACCTCGACCGCTACACCTGGCAGCACCATTCGGCGAGCAACCCGAAGGTTGCGGTCACGCCGTCCAACCTCGCCTATGTGATCTACACCTCCGGCTCCACCGGTCTGCCCAAGGGCGTCATGGTGGAGCACCACACCGTCGCCAATCTGGTTGACTGGCATTGCCACGCCTTTGACCTGTGCGCCGGGCGCCACACCGCCAGCGTCGCCGGGTTCGGCTTTGACGCGATGGCCTGGGAAGTCTGGCCGGCGCTGTGCGTGGGCGCGACCCTGCACCTGCCACCGGCCCATGACGGCACCGAGGATGTCGACGCACTGCTGGCCTGGTGGTGCGCGCAGCCGTTGGACGTGTGCTTCCTGCCCACGCCGGTGGCCGAGTACGCGTTCAGCCAGCAGCTCGAACACCCGACGCTGCGCACGCTGCTGATCGGTGGTGATCGCTTGCGCCAGTTCGGTCGCGCCCAACGTTTCGACCTGATCAACAACTACGGGCCGACCGAAGCCACGGTGGTCGCCACCTCCGGCAAGGTCGAGGCCGGTCAGCCGTTGCACATCGGCAAACCCATCGCCAATGCCACGGTGTACCTGTTGGATGAGCAGCAGCGGCCGGTACCGCTGGGGGTGGCGGGGGAGTTGTATGTGGGCGGTAAAGGCGTGGCGCGGGGTTATCTCAACCGTGCGGAGTTGACGGCCGAACGTTTCCTGCAGGATCCATTCAATGCCGGGCGCATGTACCGTACCGGCGATCTGGCGCGCTGGCTGCCGGACGGCACTATCGAGTACCTGGGGCGCAATGACGACCAGGTGAAGATCCGTGGCATGCGCATCGAACTGGGCGAAATCGAAGCCCAACTCAACCAGTTGGCGGGTATCCAGGAAGCCGTGGTGCTGGTACGTGAAGAGCGGCTGGTGGCGTATTTCACCGAAAACCGCCAGCTCGACCCGCTGGTGGTAGCCGAACTCCGCGCCCACCTGGTGGCGCACCTGCCGGACTACATGGTGCCGGTCGCCTATGTGAAGCTGGACGCGTTGCCCCTGACCGCCAACGGCAAGCTCGACCGCAAGGCCCTGCCGGCGCCGGACATAGCCGCAGTGTTTACCCGCGAGTACGTGGCCCCCGAAGGTGAAATCGAAACCGTACTGGCGCAGATCTGGGCCGATGTGCTGCAGGTGGAGCGGGTGGGGCGTCGCGATCATTTCTTCGAACTGGGCGGGCATTCCTTGCTGGCGATGCGCATGGTCTCGCAGATCCGCCAGCGCCTGGGTGTGGAGTTGCTGCTCGGCGACTTGTTTGCCAATGCCGAGTTGGCCGCGGTGGCCGAAGTGCTGGCCCAGTCCGGTCGCAGCACCTTGCCAGCTATCCTCCCGGCCAATCGTGATGAGCCCACGCCGCTGTCCTTCGCCCAGCAGCGCCTGTGGTTCCTGGCGCTGATGGAAGGCGCCAACACCGCTTACAACATTCCCATCGGGCTGCGTCTGCGTGGGCAGTTGCATGTGGAGGCGCTGCAACGGGCGCTGGCGCGCATCGTCGCACGCCACGAAACCCTGCGCAGCCGCTTTGCCCAGCGCGGCGACGAGGCCCAGGTGGTGATCGTGCCCGCCGAAGACGTGTTGCCCCTGCAAGTGCAGGACCTGCGCCGCCACCCGCAACCGCAGCAGGCGCTGGACGCATTGATCCATGGCGAGGCCTCGGCACCGTTCGACCTGGAGCGCGGCCCGCTGCTGCGCGGGCGTCTGGTGGTAATGGCCGACGATCACCATGTGCTGTTGCTGACGCTGCACCATATCGTGTCCGATGGCTGGTCCATGGGCGTGCTCACCCGTGAACTGATGGCGCTGTACCAGGCCTTCAGCCACGGCCAGCCCGACCCCTTGCCGGCGCTGCCGATCCAGTACGGCGACTTCGCGGTATGGCAGCGCCTGTGGCTCAGCGGTGAAGTGCTGCAGCGCCAGAGCACCTTTTGGCAGCAGGCGCTGGCCGGTGCACCGGCCTTGCTCACGCTGCCCACCGACCGCCCGCGCCCGGCGCAGCAGGACTACGCCGGCAGTAGCGTCGATGTGCGCCTGGACGAACGCCTCACCGCCGGGCTCAAGGCCTTGAGCCAACGCCACGGCACCACGCTGTACATGACCTTGATGAGCGCCTGGGCCTCACTGCTGGCACGGCTCTCCGGGCAGCACGATGTGGTGATCGGCTCACCCGTGGCCAACCGCACGCGCAGCGAAGTGGAAGGGCTGATCGGCCTGTTTGTGAACACCCTGGCGGTGCGCATCGACACCTCGGGCGAGCTGAGCACCGAAGCGCTGTTGGCGCGGGTCAAGGCCCAGGCCCTGGAAGCCCAGGCCCACCAGGACCTGCCGTTCGAACAAGTGGTAGAGATCACCCGGCCACCGCGCAGCCTGGCCCACAGCCCGCTGTTCCAGACCCTGCTGACCTGGCAGGACAGCAGTGCGCCGACCCTGGCCCTGGGCGACCTGGCCTTGGAAGGCATCGTCGAGGACAGTCACTTCGCCAAGTTCGACCTGTCCCTGGACCTGTCGGAAGTGCAGGGCACCATCATCGGCGCGCTGGAATACGCAGTGGCGCTGTTCGACGCATCGACGGTGCAGCGTTACGTCGGCTACTTCACCCGCGTGTTGCAGGCCATGGTGGATAACGACCAGGCGGTGCTGGAACAGCTGCCGCTGGTGGATGAGCGTGAGCGCCAGCACCTGCTGTTTGATTTCAACGCCACCGAAGTCGCTTATGACCTCGAGCAGACCTTGCATGGCCTGTTCGAAACGCAGGCGACGCGGACGCCGGACGCGATTGCCGTCAAAGCCGATGACGGCGTGTTGACCTATGCCGAGCTGAATGCGCGAGCCAATCAACTGTCCCGCCACCTTCTGGAATTGGGTGTGCAGCCGGATTCACGGGTGGCGATCTGCGTGGAGCGCGGCCTGGACATGGTCATCGGCCTGTACGCGATCCTTAAGGCCGGCGCCGCCTATGTGCCGCTGGACCCGGCGTATCCGTTGGAGCGCATTGCCTACATGCTGGAGGACAGCGCACCGGTGGCGGTGCTGGCCCAGGGCGCGACGCGGGCATTGCTGGGGGAGGTGCCGGTGGTCGATCTGGACCAGCCGAGCTGGCAGCACCAGCCTGTCGACAACCCTCACGTGCCAGCCGTCAGTGCCTACGTGATCTACACCTCCGGCTCCACCGGCCAGCCCAAGGGCGTGATCAACGACCACCCCGGCGTGGTCAACCGCCTGCTGTGGATGCAGGACGCCTATGGCCTGCAAGCCCATGACCGGGTGCTGCAAAAAACGCCGTTCAGCTTCGACGTGTCGGTGTGGGAGTTCTTCTGGCCGCTGTTCACCGGCGCCTGCCTGGTGATGGCGCGCCCGGGCGGGCACAAAGACCCGGCGTACCTGTGCGAGGTGATTGCCGCCGAGCAGATCACCACGCTGCACTTCGTGCCGTCGATGCTGGATGTGTTCCTGGCCCATGGCGATGTGAGCCAGGCCGAAGGGTTAGTGCGTGTGATGTGCAGCGGCGAAGCCCTGCCGGGCAGCCTGGTGCGGCGCTTCAAGCAGCAATTGCCAGGTAGCCAATTGCATAACCTGTACGGCCCGACCGAAGCCGCTGTCGATGTGACCGCATGGAACTGCGCCGGGCCGGTGACGCCGGACAACACGCCGATCGGCAAACCGATCGCCAACACCCGCATGTACGTGCTCGACGCACAGATGCAGCCCGTGCCATTGGGCGTGGTCGGCGAGCTGTTCATCGGTGGCGTGCAAGTGGCGCGCGGCTACCTGAACCGGCCGGAACTGACCGCCGAACGCTTCCTCAAGGACCCGTTCACCGAGGGGCGCCTGTACCGCACCGGCGACGTAGGTCGCTACCTGGCGGACGGGACGATCGAGTACCTGGGGCGCAACGACGATCAGGTGAAGATCCGTGGCCTGCGCATCGAACTGGGAGAAATCCAGGCACGCCTCACCGACCACCCGCAGGTCAATGAAGCCGCGGTGATCGCCCGCGACAATCGCTTGATTGCCTACTACACCGGCGTGTCCAGCGAGATCGACGCCTTGCGCACGCATCTTTTGCAGCATCTGCCGGAATTCATGGTGCCGGCGATCTTCGTGCACCTGGATAACTTGCCCTTGAGCCCCAACGGCAAACTCGACCGCAAGGCACTGCCCGCGCCGGGCCTGGACTCGGTGGTGGTGCGCGAGTACGAAGCGCCCCAGGGCGACACGGAGATCGCCCTGGCCAGCCTGTGGGCCGAGTTGCTCAACGTGGAGCGCGTGGGCCGTCACGACAACTTCTTCGAGCTGGGCGGCCACTCGTTGCTTGCGGTGAGCCTGATGGGGCGCATGCGCGGCCTCGGGTTGTCGGCGGATGTGAAAGTGCTGTTTGGCCAGCCGACTTTGTCGGCCCTGGCGGCGGCCTTGGGCGCAGGGCGTGAAGTGGCGGTGCCGGTCAATGGCATTACGGCCGATTGCACGGCGATCACCCCGGACATGTTGCCGCTGATCCAACTGGATCAGCCGGCCATCGAGCGTATCGTCGCCTGTATCCCCGGCGGCGCGGCGAATGTGCAGGACATCTACCCGCTGGCGCCGTTGCAGGCCGGCATGCTCTATCACCATCGCGCCGCGCAGGGCGGTGACGACTATGTGCTACGGGCGCAGTTTGCATTCGACAGCGCCCAGCGACTGGAGGCATTTGCCCTGGCCTTGCAGGCGGTGATCCAGCGTCACGACATCCTGCGTTCGTCGTTCCATTGGGACGGCCTGGAAGAACCGGTGCAGGTGGTGTGGCGCGAGGCTTCGCTGCGGGTCGAACACGGGCCGGTGCCGGAGCGTCTGGACCTGTCCCAGGCACCGCTGATGCGCCTGGTGGTGTGTGACGGCAGTGCCATCTTGCTGTTCCACCACCTGGTGATGGACCACATCGCCCTGGAGATTTTGCAGCACGAAATGCAGGCGTTTCTCTCGGGCACGCCACACACCCTGGGCGCGCCGGTGCCGTATCGCAACTATGTGGCCCAGACCCGCTTGGGGGTTGATGATCACGAGGCATTCTTCCGTGAGATGCTGGGCGAGATCGACGAGCCGACCCGCCTGGAAACCCTTGGCGGCAATGAGCAGGTTCACTGCCCCCTTGACCTGGAGCTGAGCCAACGCCTGCGCACCCAGGCCCGGCAATCCGGGGTGAGCGCCGCCAGCCTGATGCACCTGGCCTGGGCGCAGGTGCTGGGCAAGGTCTCGGGTCGGGAGCAGGTGGTGTTCGGCAGCGTGATGCTTGGCCGGCTGCAAGGCGGCGAAGGCGCCGAGCGGGCCATGGGCGTGTTCATCAACACCCTGCCGCTGCGGGTCGACCTGGGTCGGCACAGCGTGCGCGACGCGTTGCGCGCCACCCACGCACGCCTCACTCAATTGCTCAGCCATGAGCAGGCGCCGTTGGCCTTGGCCCAGCGCTGCAGTGGCGTGCCGGTGACCACGCCGCTGTTCGATACGCTGTTCAACTATCGCCACAGTGCGCCGCAGGTGGCGAGCGAGGCCTGGCAGGGCATCCGGTTGCTCAAGGCCGAGGAACACAGCAACTATGGCCTGTCGGTGAGCGTGGATGACCTGGGCGCGGGTTTCTCCTTGAAAGTCGTGGGGCAGGGCGCCCGTCGCGTGTGCGACTACCTGCACATCGCGGTGGAGCAACTGGTACAGGCGTTGGAACAGGGCGGTACGCTTGCCATCGCCTATGTGCCGATCCTGCCCGCCGCCGAACGCCAGCAATTGCTGGACCTGAACGCCACCACCCGGGCATTCCCGCGTGAACATACGGTGCAACGCCTGTTCGAAGCCCAGGCCCATGCACGGCCGGCTGCGCTGGCGGCGCTGCAGGGCGAGCAGTCACTCAGTTATGGCGAGCTGAACAGTCGCGCCAATCGCCTGGCCCACCATTTGCTGGGCCTTGGAGTACGCCCCGGCGATCATGTGGCGATCCTGTTGCCGCGTTCGCTGGACCTGCTGGTCAGCCAGTTGGCCGTGCTCAAGTGCGCCGCCGCCTATGTGCCGCTGGACATCAACGCCCCGGCGGAGCGCCAGGCGTTCATGGTGCAGGACAGCGGCGCGGCCTGGTTGTTGACCGGCAGCGAGCGTGCCGTCGACTACGCCGTGCAACGCCTGGACCTCGACACCCTGGCCCTCGATCCGCAACCGAGCCACAACCCGGACTTGTCGCAGTCCTCGGACAGCGTGGCGTACATCATGTACACCTCCGGCTCCACCGGCACGCCCAAAGGCGTGTTGGTGCCCCATCGCGGCATCACGCGCCTGGTGCTGAATAACGGCTACGCCGACTTCAACGCCAGTGACCGCGTTGCCTTCGCCTCCAACCCGGCGTTTGACGCCAGTACCATGGACGTGTGGGGGCCGTTGCTCAATGGCGGCCAGGTGCAGGTGATCGACCACGCCACCTTGCTCGATCCGGCTGCGTTTGGCATGGCGTTGGCGGATGCGACGGTATTGTTCGTCACCACGGCGTTGTTCAACCAGTACGTGCAGCTGATTCCCCAGGCCCTGGCGGGCCTGCGCATCCTGCTGTGCGGTGGTGAGCGGGCCGACACGGCGGCGTTCCGCAGTCTGTTGGCCCAGGCACCGGCATTGCGCCTGGTGCATTGCTACGGGCCGACCGAAACCACCACCTACGCCACCACCTACGAAGTGCGGTCGCTGGCCGAAACGGCCGACAGCGTGCCCATCGGCCGGCCGATCTCCAACACGCAGGTGCATGTGCTGGATGCGCAGTTGCAGCCGGTGCCCGTGGGCGTGACCGGTGAAATCTGCATCGGTGGGGATGGCGTGGCCAAGGGGTATCTGAACCGTCCTGAACTGACCGCTGAAAAGTTTGTGCAGGACCCGTTTATCCCAGGCGCCTTGATGTACCGCACCGGCGACCTTGGCCGCTGGACGGCGCAGGGCTTGCTGGAGTGCATCGGGCGCAATGACGACCAGGTGAAGATCCGCGGTTTCCGTATCGAACTGGGCGAGATCGAAGCGCGCCTGGCCAACGTTGCGGGTATCCAGGATGTGGTGGTGCTGGCCCGCGAGGACGCCCCGGGGGACAAGCGCCTGGTGGCGTATTTCACCTGGGCCGACACGCCTGTCGGCATCGACAGCGTGCGGGCTTGCCTGCAAGACCAGTTGCCGGACTACATGCTGCCGTCGGCCTTTGTGCCGCTGGAGTCCCTGCCGTTGACAGCCAATGGCAAGATCGACCGCAAAGCCTTGCCGGTGCCCGCCCTGGAAGCTTTGCACCGCCGCGAGTTTGAAGCACCGGTGGATGCGCTGGAGCAGACCCTGGCAGCGCTGTGGGCAGAGGTATTGAAGCTGGAACAGGTCGGGCGTCACGACAGCTTTTTCGAACTGGGGGGGCATTCACTGCTGGCGATCCGGTTGGTCAACCTGATGGAGGAAGCGGGTTTGCCCGTGTCCCTGGCGGAGTTGTTCCAGCATGCCAGCGTGGCCTCCGTCGCCGCGATGCTGCGTCAGCGCACTGATGAGCCTGTGCGCGATCCTGCGGTGATCACGGTGCGCAGCAGTGGTTCGCAGGCGCCGCTGTTCCTTGTGCATGAATTCAGTGGCATGGATGTGTATTTCCCGGCGCTGGGCCAGCATCTGCCCGGCGACTACCCGATTTACGGCCTGCCGGGCCTGGCGCTCGGCGAGCCGCACCTGGATACCATGGAAGGCCTGGCGGCGCGCCTGGTCGGGTTGATTCGGGGTATTCAACCCCATGGGCCTTACCGGGTCGCCGGCTGGTCGTTTGGCGGGGTGCTGGCCTATGAAGTGGCGATGCAACTAGTGGGGCTGGATGAACCGGTGGCATTCCTCGGTTTGATCGACAGCTACGTGCCGCGTATGACCGACCAGGGCAAGGCGCGCTGGAGCGGGCCGGACGCGCTCAAGCGGCATTTGTTGCTGCAGTGCACGGCGTATTGGAAAGCACAGGGAGGTGTGGATGAACTGGCGAACGTTGGGCAGTTGGCGTCGCAGATTGAACAGCTGGACTTTGCGGGCCTGCTGCAACGCTGTCGCGATCAAGGTCTGCTATACGCGCAAATGGCGGCGGCTGCGGACGCGGACCTCTTGAGCTTTATCGAACGGGAAGTAGGACACGGGCATGCGCTGGCGCACTACAGCCTGTTCCCGTTGCCCGTGGCGGTGCACCTGTTCAGCGCGGATGAGCGGCCGACCGAGTTGTCGCGGCGCAGTGAGTCCCTGGGGTGGCATGAGGTGTTGGCGCCAGGTCAGTTGCGCCAGGTACAGGTGCCGGGGGATCACCAGAGCATGATGCAAACGCCGCATATCCAGGCACTGGGGCGAGCGATGAGCGAGGTGCTGGCGGCCTGTTTGCCGCAGGCCCAGGCGCCGCATCAGCCGTTGTTGCGCATTCAGAGTGGCCGGGCGGGGTATGCGCCGGTGTTCTGCGTACCGGGGGCAGGGGACAGTGTCACCGGGTTCGTCGGCTTGGGCGAGGCACTCGGGCGTGACTGGCCTTTGTTTGGCTTGCAGCCGCGTGGGCTGGACGGCGAAGCGGTGCCCCATAGCCAGGTGGAAGCGGCGGCGGCTTGTTACTTGATGGCCTTGGAGCAGGAATGTCCGCACGGGCCGGTGCATCTGGTGGGGCATTCGTTCGGGGGCTGGGTCGCGCTGGAGATGGCGCTGCGGTTGCAGGCGGCCGGGCGGGAGGTGGCGTCATTGACGGTGATCGACAGTGAGGCACCTGGGGGGACCGCGAAGGTGTACACCACGACGGCGGCGTTGCTGCGGTTGATCGAGGCGATGCAGTTGTCGGCGGGCAGGTCGCTGGAAATTGATCCTGGAGATTTTGCCGCGTGTGATGAGGGGGCGCAGCGGCAGCGGTTACATGCCGGCATGGTCGGGGCGGGGTTGTTGCCGGGGCGTTCTGCGGTGGATGCGATGGAGGGGCCGGCGCGCACTTATGCGGCGGCATTGCGTACGGCGTATCGGCCTGGTGCGCGGTTCAAGGGTGTGGTGCGGTTGGTGTTGGCTGAGGATCCGGCGCTGGATGCGGCGGGGAATCAGCGGGAGCAGGGGATGATGGTCGAGGGGTGGCGGCGACAGGGGAGTGGGTTGCAGGTTTGGTATGGCGGGGGGAATCACTTTACGTTGCTCAAGGCACCGAATGTGGCGGGGTTGGCACGGTGGTGGCTGGGGGGCGTGGTGGTTGGGGAGGTGGTTTCGTGAGTGGATTGTCGGTGTACATATCCGTTGCTTCGGTAACGGCTAGCCCGGCGGCCTCAGGGCCGACCGGTATTGTGTTTGTCGAGCGCGGCTCAAATGGGGGAGGGGGCCTGCCCCCGATGGCGGTGTGTCAGTTGATGCATCTGTGGCTGTCCCACTGCAATCGGGGGCAAGCCCCCTCCCGCAGTTTGATCTCCATACATCAGGTAGATATCAGCCTGCTTTTGATCTGCTGGTGATCTGGCTTTTGCTCTCAGACGCCCCGTCAAACACGCTGGCATGCGTTCGGGCACACCGCGCCTAAGCGAGGTGCCGAGTGTTGGGGCAAGAGCCTTTTGGTCACTTTTGGGCTCTTTTCAAAAGTGACCCGCCGTAAGGGCGGAACCCCTATCAGCCGTTACCCAAGTAACGGATATGTACTCGATCAAAGGCCACCCATGGAAAAGTCAAAGTTACGCAAACTAGGAATGCTCACAGTAATCACAGTCGCCATCGGCCTGATCATCTACACGGTCCAGGCCCCCGCCGACGCCCCCCAATACCTCACAGCCACCGCTCAACGCGGTGACATCGAAAACGCCGTGCTGGCCACCGGCCTGCTTGAAGGCATCAAACAGGTCGACGTGGGCGCCCAAGTCTCCGGCCAATTGAAGTCCCTGAAAGTAAAGGTCGGCGACAAAGTGAAAAAGGGTCAATGGCTCGCCGAAATCGACCCACTGGTCCTGCAAAACACCCTGCGCAAGGCCCAGGTCGACGAAGAAAACCTTCAGGCCCAACGCCGCGCCACGGCGGCCCAGCTCAAGCAGGCCAAGTCCGTGTACGAGCGCTATAAAGGCCTGCAGATCGACGAGTCGGTATCCCGTCAGGACTTCGAAGACGCCGAGTCCAACTTCCAGGTGCAACAGGCCAACCTGCTGTCCCTGGATGCGCAGATCAAAAGCGCGCACATCCAGATCGACACCGCCAAGGTCAACCTGGCCTACACCCGCATCGTCGCGCCCATCGACGGCGATGTGGTGGGCATTGTCACCCAGGAAGGCCAGACCGTGATCGCCAGCCAACTGGCGCCGGTACTGCTCAAATTGGCGGACCTGGACACCATGACCGTCAAGGCCCAGGTCTCCGAGGCGGATGTGATCCACATCAGCCCAGGCCAGCAGGTGTACTTCACCATCCTCGGCGAGGCCGACAAGCGCTACTACGCCAAGCTGCGCGGCACCGAGCCGGCGCCGCAGAATTTCCTGGAAACCCAGACCGCCGGTACGCCAAAGCAGAACACCGCGGTGTTCTATAACGCGCTGTTCGACGTGCCCAACCCCGATCACCGCCTGCGTATCGCCATGACCGCCCAGGTGCGTATCGTGCTCGACACCGCCCAGGCCGCGTTGATGGTGCCGGTGGCGGCGCTCGGTGCGCGCAACAACGATGGCAGCTACCCGCTGCGGGTGCTGGATGCCAAGGGCAAGGCGGTGTCGCGGAATGTGAAGACCGGGATCAACAATAACGTCAAGGTGCAGATCCTCGAAGGCCTGGCCGAAGGT
The DNA here is from genome assembly GCF_024584605.1 of Pseudomonas extremorientalis. Classification (NCBI taxonomy): domain Bacteria; kingdom Pseudomonadati; phylum Pseudomonadota; class Gammaproteobacteria; order Pseudomonadales; family Pseudomonadaceae; genus Pseudomonas; species Pseudomonas extremorientalis. Next base: position 2,677,513 of record NZ_CP089519.1, read on the forward strand.
GACAACGTGGTGATCGGCGAAGCCACGCCGGCTGTGGCGGGGAACTGACGGATGACCCAGCCACTGTTGGAACTCAAGGGCATCACCCGCAGTTTCATGGCCGGCGAGCGTGAGTTCATTGCGCTCAAGGGCATCGACCTGACGATTCACGCCGGGGAAATGGTCGCGATCATCGGCGCCTCGGGCTCGGGTAAGTCCACCCTGATGAACATCCTCGGCGGCCTGGATTACGCCACGGCCGGCAGCTACAAGATCAATGGCATCGAAACCCGCTCATTGGGCGACGAGCAATTGGCCGAACTGCGCCGTGACTACTTCGGTTTTATCTTCCAGCGCTACCACTTGCTGGCGCACTTGAGCGCGTTGCACAACGTGGAGATGCCGGCGATCTATGCCGGTACGCCGGAGACCGCGCGCCATAGCCGTGCGCGGGAGCTGCTGGCCCGCCTGGGCTTGGCCAGCCACACCACCCATCGTCCCAGCCAGCTGTCGGGCGGGCAGCAGCAGCGGGTGAGTATCGCTCGGGCGTTGATGAACGGCGGTGAAGTGATCCTGGCCGACGAACCCACCGGCGCCCTCGACACCCACAGCGGCAAGGAGGTCATGCGTATCCTCGCTGAGCTGCACGCCGCCGGGCACACGGTGATTATCGTGACGCACGACCCCAAGGTCGCGGCGAACGCCCAGCGCATCGTCGAGGTGTGCGATGGCGAGATTGTCAGCGACAAGGCCAACGACAGTGTCGGCCTGGAGCTGCCCGGCGAAGCGCCCATCGAACCCAGGCGCAGTGGCGCCCGGCGTCTGGTGGCGAGCCTGGGGTTGTTCAAGGAAGCGTTCAACATGGCCTGGGTCGCGCTGGTGTCCCATCGCATGCGCACCTTGCTGACCATGCTCGGTATCGTCATCGGTATTACCTCGGTGGTGTCGATCTCGGCCATCGGCGAAGGCGCCAAGCGTTATGTGCTCAAGGACATTCAAGCGATCGGCAGCAACACCATCGATATCTTTTCCGGCACCAGTTTCGGTGACAGCCGCGCCTCGGCCATCGAGACGTTGATGCCCTCGGATGTCGACGCGTTGAACCAGCTGTATTACGTCGACAGTGCCACGCCGGTGGTGGGCCGCAACCTGTTGCTGCGCTTTGGCAATATCGACCTGGATGCGCAGGTCAACGGTGTGAGTGACCGCTATTTCAAGGTCAAGGGCCTGAAGCTCGAAGCCGGCATCGCCTTCAGCGAAAGCGACGCACGGCGCCAGGCCCAGGTGGTGGTGATCGACCACAACACCCGCCATCGCCTGTTCGGACCCAACGTCGACCCGCTGGGCCAGGTGATCCTGGTGGGCAACCTGCCGTGCACGGTGATCGGCGTAACGGCCGACAATAAAAACATGTTCGCCGCCAGCAAGGCATTGAATGTGTGGGTGCCCTATGAAACGGCGGCGGGGCGCCTGTTGGGTCAGCGCCATCTGGACAGTATCACCGTGCGCATCAAGGACGGTCAGCCAAGCAAGGTGGTGGAAGACAACGTCAACAAGCTGATGCTGCAACGTCACGGCACCAAGGATTTCTTCACCAACAACCTCGACAGCATCATGCAGACGGTGCAGAAAACCAGTCGCTCCCTGGCGCTGTTGCTGTCGTTGATCGCGGTGATTTCGCTGCTGGTGGGCGGTATCGGGGTGATGAACATCATGCTGGTGTCGGTGACCGAGCGTACCCGCGAGATCGGTATTCGCATGGCGGTAGGCGCCCGGCAATCGGACATTCGCCAGCAGTTCCTGGTGGAGGCGGTGATGGTGTGTTTGATCGGTGGGCTGATCGGAATCTCGTTGTCCTATGCCCTGGGCTTTTTGTTTTCAGTGTTCGTGAAGGAATGGGAGATGGTGTTTTCCCTGGGCTCGATTCTGACCGCGTTTGCCTGTTCGACATTGATCGGCATCGTGTTTGGCTTTGTGCCGGCGCGGAATGCGGCGCGGCTGGACCCGATCGAGGCCTTGGCGAGGGATTGAGTCCTGCTTGTCAATGAGAACCCAATGTGGGAGGGGGCTTGCCCCCGATTGCTGTGTATCAGCCACAATTCGGTTGCTGACCCACCGCCATCGGGGGCAAGCCCCCTCCCACATTTTGATCGGTGTGAGCTTAAAGCCCCGTACTTTCCTCGGTGGCATACATCCACCGCAACAACGAATGCCGCCCGCTGATCCCCAGCTTGATCGCCGCACGTTTGAGGTAACTCTCGATGGTGTTGACCTTCAATGCCAATTGCTCCGCCAGCTCCGGCGCCGTGCGCCCGGCCAGCAGGCCGACGCACACTTCGAGTTCACGGTTGGAGAGGGTCAGCCCCGATTGCACCAGGCGTTCCTCGATGCGCCGGCGCAGGGTTTCGAGGCCCTGGTTTTCCGGGGGCACCGGCTCGCTGTCCTGGCGGCAAGGCTGGATCGCGGCGATGTGTTTTTCGACCATGGGCAGCAGCAGGGTGGAGAAGTCCTGCAGCATGCTGCGCTCCTGCGGCGAGAAATTTTCGGACTGGTGTGAGCGATACACCGACAACACATAGCGCACGTCGTCGCGGCGGCGGGTGAGGTGCAATTGTGCGGCAGGTTGCTCTTCGCCCAAGGCTTCTACCGAGTCGGTGTAGACCGGGCTGATCTTGCGCCGGACCTGCCCTTCGGCACTCACCTGCAGTTGCGTGATATGGGTGGCGTCCACGGCCAGTTGGGTGAGGATCAGGTCATGCAGCATGCGCGGAAAATGGCGGCTGCCGGTGCTGGCGATGACCTTGCCAATATGCGGAAACAACTGTGAGTTCATCAATTCATCCATGAGGCGTGCAGGTATTCGGCCTTATAGCAGCGGGGATTAAGATGCAAGCCAATGCGAATAACCTACCGTGATAGTCCTTCCCGCCGGAACCTATGCTAGTACAGCCTGGCGGCGGGAAGGGGATCCAATCTTAAAAAATCGGATTTAAAGACTCACGAGCCTGGAAGGACGTTGCAGCGTGCGCGTGCATTTGGCCAGTGCCTGCTGTACATCCGCCAGCAGGTCGGCGATGTCTTCAAGCCCCACCGACAGGCGCACCAACCCCTCGCTGATGCCGTGTGCGGCCCGCTCTTCCGGGGTGTAGGTGGAGTGAGTCATGCTCGCCGGGTGCTGGGCCAGTGATTCGGCGTCGCCCAGGCTGACCGCGCGGGTAAACAGCTTGAGTGCATTCATGAAGCGCCGGCCGGTTTCGATCCCGCCCTTGAGTTCGAAGGCGATCATGCCACCGGGCATTTTCATCTGGCGTGTCGCCAGTTCGTATTGAGGGAAAGAACGCAGGCCCGGGTAAGTGACGCGCTCCACGGCCGAGTGCGCCTGCAAGGCTTCGGCCACCGCCTGGGCGTTGCTGCAGTGGCGGTCCATGCGCAGGGCCAGGGTCTTGAGGCCGCGCATCAACAGCGAGGCATCCTGGGGCGACATGACGGCGCCGGTCAGGTCCTTGAGGCCTTGCAGGCGAATACGCTGGGCCAGCGCCTGGCTGCTCACGGCAATGCCCGCGGTGATATCGCCGTGGCCGCTGAGGTACTTGGTGGCCGAATGCACCACCACATCGGCGCCCAGTTCCAGGGGGCGTTGCAGGTAGGGCGTGCAGTAGGTGTTGTCGACCACCACGGTGACATTGGGCTGGTGGTGGGCGAGGGTGGCGACGGCGGCGATATCCACCAGTTGCAGGTTGGGATTGGCCGGGGTTTCGCAGTAGATCATGCGCGTTGCGGGGCTGAGCGCGGCTTGCAGGGCCGCCAGGTCCGTGAGGTCGACATGCCGCACCTTGATGCCGAACTCGCCGATGCCGTGGTGCAGCAGGGCGAAGGTGCAACCGTACAGCGTCTGGCTGACGATCACCTCGTCGCCGGGGCGTAGCAGGGTCCAGAACGTCGCGGCAATCGCCCCCATCCCGGAACTGAAGGCCACCGCCGCCTCGCCGTTTTCCAGGGTCGCCATGCGCGACTCCAGCAGCGCCAGGGTCGGGTTGGAAATACGCGTATAGAAGTGGCCGCTGGCTTCGCCGGCAAAACAGGCGGCACCGTATTCGGCGGTGGGGAAGGCAAAGGTGGCCGACAGATAAATCGGCGGGACAAGCGCGCCGTGGTGGTCCTTGGGGTCGTAGCCGTGGTGGATGGCGCGGGTGGAAAAGCCGAATGCATTGTGTTTATTGTTCATGTCGGACGCTCCTTATTTCCTACAATGCTATGCTCATAACCAGAGATGAACTTTGCAATATTTGCCGGTAATCCCCGCGTCCCGGGATGAAAACCTCATAAAAATAACGAATAGAGGCATGTTATGCCCATTAGTCTGGATCGCACCGATAAAGCGCTTTTAAACGCGCTGCAAGGCAATGCCCGCCTCACGGTGGCTGAATTGGCCGACCGCGTCTCCCTCACGACCTCGCCCTGTTGGCGCCGGGTGCGCAACCTGGAGGAGAGCGGGGTGATCAGCGGGTACCAGGCGATTCTCTCGCCCAAGGCGCTGGGGTATGGGGTGACGGCGTTTGTCAGCATCATGATGGAGAGTCATACCCAGGAAATTGCCCGGGCATTCGAGCAGCGGTTGTTGGCGATTCCCGAAATCGTGGCGTGCCATAACGTGTCGGGGCGGTATGATTTTTTGTTGGAAGTGGTGGCGAGGGATCTGGAGTCGTTTGGGGAGTTTGCGCGGGAGGTGTTGCAGACGTTGCCTTGCGTCAAGGAGATTTATTCGAGTTTTTCCTATAAGTCGGTGAGGGGGTTGCGGGTGATTCCGGTGCCGGGGTGATGGGGTGATGGCGGGGTGGTGTCGTGTTGTGTACATATCCGTACCTTAGAGCCGACCGGATTGTATGGGCGGTACTCGGTCAAAGTGTGGGAGGGGGCAAGCCCCCTCCCACAGTTTGATCTTCATGTATCAGTTGAAGGGTGGTTTGCTCTGGCTCTGGCTTTTGATCTGCTTTTGATTTTGATGTTAGGCCCCCCAAATCACTGTCGGATTACGGGCACACCGAGCCTAGGCGAGGTGCCGAGTGTTGGGGCGAAGGCCTTTTGGTTACTTTTGGGCTCTTTTCAAAAGTGACCCGCCGTAAGGGCGAAACCAATATCCGCCATCACCCAAATAACGGATATGTACTCAGCACAACCCCCCCCAAACAGCACGTACATCCAATTTTCCCCACCCCATCCCCCCTCAAACTCCCTCATCGCTGAATCTTCACGGCAGAGGGACACCCCATGGACCCAACCACAAAACCAGGCCCCGACGAAGTCGTCACCCTGGTGGTCAAGCACCTCATCAAACCCGGCCTGGAGGCTGACTACGAAGCCTGGCTGCGCCGCATCGTCCGCATCGCCGGCGACCGCCCTGGCCACCTCGGTGTCGACGTGGTACGCGGCAAACAGGGCAACCTGGCGCTGTTTACCTGTGTGTTGCGCTACCGTTCCACCGATGACCTGCAAACCTGGCTCGACTCCCCCGAGCGCAAAACCCTGATCGCCGAAGCCGCGCCCATGCTTGCCGACGGTGACAACACCGAAATCGGCGCGGTGAACGAGTTCTGGTTCAACCCCGAAACCCCGAACGCCGCCAAGCCGCCGCGCTGGAAGCAGGCGGTGGTCACCCTGTGCGTGATCCTGCCGCTGACCCTGCTGGTGCCGATCGTGTGGGGCCCGGTGCTGCGCCTGCACCCGTTTCTCTCCAACTACGTGGTCGCCACGTTTCTGGTAACCGTGACCATCGTCGTGCTGGTGGTCTACCTGCTGATGCCGGCGGCCACCCGCCTGTTCGCTCCCTGGCTCGAAGCCTCTGTAAAGGAAACCCTATGAACGCCGACCTGATTCTGTTCAATGGCCAGTTCCACACCGTGGACCGTGAAAACCCGCGCGCCACGGCCGTCGCCATCCGTGAGGGGCGGTTTGTCGCCGTGGGCACCGACGGTGAAGCCATGGCCCTGCGCGGCAGTGCTACCCAGGTCATCGACCTCAAGGGCCGCACCGTCATCCCCGGCCTCAATGACTCGCACCTGCACCTGATCCGTGGCGGCTTGAACTACAACCTCGAGCTGCGCTGGGAAGGCGTGCCGTCCCTGGCCGATGCCCTGCGCATGCTCAAGGACCAGGCCGACCGCACGCCGACCCCGCAATGGGTGCGCGTGGTGGGGGGCTGGAACGAATTCCAGTTCGCCGAAAAACGCATGCCGACCCTGGAAGAGTTGAACCAGGCCGCGCCCGATACGCCGGTGTTCGTGCTGCACTTGTACGACCGCGCCTTGCTCAACCGCGCAGCGCTGCGTGTGGCCGGCTATACCAAGGACACGCCGAACCCGCCGGGTGGCGAGATCGTGCGTGACAGCAACGGCAACCCCACCGGCATGCTGGTGGCGCGGCCGAACGCGATGATTCTGTACTCGACCCTGGCCAAGGGCCCGAAACTGCCGTTGGAATACCAGGTCAACTCCACCCGCCAGTTCATGCGTGAACTCAATCGCCTGGGCCTCACCAGTGCCATCGACGCCGGCGGCGGCTTCCAGAACTACCCCGATGACTACGCAGTGATCGAGCAACTGGCCAAGGACCAACAGTTGACGGTGCGTATCGCCTACAACCTCTTCACCCAGAAGCCCAAGGAAGAACTCAGCGACTTCAAGAACTGGACCGGCAGCGTCACCCTGCACCAGGGCGACGATTACCTGCGCCACAACGGCGCTGGCGAAATGCTGGTGTTCTCGGCCGCCGACTTCGAAGATTTCCTCGAACCGCGTCCCGACCTGCCGCTGACCATGGAGCAGGAACTGGAGCCGGTGGTGCGCCACCTGGTTGAACAGCGCTGGCCGTTCCGTTTGCACGCCACCTATGACGAGTCCATCTCGCGCATGCTAGACGTGTTCGAGAAGGTCAACCGCGACATTCCGTTCAATGGCCTGCCGTGGTTTTTTGACCACGCCGAAACCATTACCCCGAGAAATATCGAGCGTGTACGTGCCCTGGGTGGCGGTATTGCGATCCAGGACCGCATGGCGTTCCAGGGCGAATATTTTGTCGAGCGCTACGGCGCCAAAGCCGCCGAAGCCACGCCACCGATCAAGCGCATGCTGGCCGAAGGCGTGCCGGTGGGCGCGGGCACCGATGCGACGCGGGTGTCGAGCTACAACCCGTGGACCTCGCTGTACTGGATGGTCAGCGGCCGCACCGTCGGTGGCCTGGAACTGCATGCCGAAGGCCTGTCGCGCCTGACCGCGCTGGAATTGTTCACCCACGGCAGCGCCTGGTTCTCGTCCGAGCAGGGCAAGAAGGGCCAGATCAAGGTCGGGCAGTTGGCGGACGTGGCGGCGCTGTCGGCGGACTTCTTCAGTGTTGATGAGGAAGCCATCAAGTGGATCGAGTCGGTCCTGACCGTGGTCGGCGGCAAGGTGGTCTACGGTGCCGGTGACTTCGAAGACTTCGCACCCCCGCGCGTGCCGGTACTGCCGGATTGGTCGCCGGTGGTCAAGGTGCCAGGGCACTGGCGCCCAGGCTCGCCGTTGCAGGCGCAGGTGCACCAGTGCAGCGGCCCGTGCGGCGTGCATGCCCACAGCCACGAAAAAGCCCGCCATTCCAGCGTGCCGGTCAGCGACTTCCAGGGTTTCTGGGGTGCATTCGGCTGCTCGTGTTTTGCGTTTTGATTACCCATCCCCCCGTAAGGAGTTGAACCATGGCTAGCCCTCGTTTGAACAAAGATGACGCCGTTGTACTGTTGGTCGACCACCAGACTGGCCTGATTTCCCTGGTGCAGGATTTCTCCCCCAACGAATTCAAGAACAACGTCCTGGCCTTGGCCGATGTGGCGAAGTTCTTCAACCTGCCGACCATCCTCACCACCAGCTTCGAAAGCGGTCCCAACGGCCCGCTGGTGCCAGAGCTCAAAGCCCTGTTCCCGGACGCGCCGTACATCGCCCGCCCTGGCCAGATCAATGCCTGGGACAACGAAGATTTCGTGAAGGCCGTCAAGGCGACTGGCCGCAAGCAGATCATCATTGCCGGCGTGGTGACGGACGTGTGCGTCGCGTTCCCGACCTTGTGCGCCCTGGAGGAAGGCTTTGAGGTGTTCGTGGTCACTGATGCGTCGGGCACCTTCAACGAAACCGTGCAACAAGCCGCCTGGGCGCGCATGACCGCCGCCGGTGCGCAACTGGTGAACTGGTTCGCCGTGGCTTGCGAACTGCAGCGCGACTGGCGCAACGACATGGAAGGCCTGGCCAACCTGCTGTCGCCACGCATCCCCAACTACCGCAACCTGATGAACAGCTACTCGGCGTTTACCAAGTAACTGCCTCTCAAGTCTGTAGGTGATCCCTGTGGGAGGGGCGGTGCGACGATTCGACTTGCCCCCGATAGCGGTGTGTCAGTCACACTGCCATCGGGGGCAAGTCGAATCGTCGCACCGCCCCTCCCACATTTGATTTGTGGTGTGGCGACATACCCGTTATAAAAAACACCAAATGTCCACCGAGAAGCGACAATGAACCCCTTCGAAGACATGCGCCTGTTCTGCCAAGTCATGGAATCCGGCAGCTTCACCGCCGCCGCCGAACAGTTGGGCCTGTCCAAGCAATTCGTCAGCCGCCGCCTGATCCAGCTGGAAGATCGCCTCGGCGTACGCCTGCTCAATCGCTCCACCCGCCGCCTGGATGTCACGCCACTCGGCCAGAGTTACTACGAATCCGCCTTGCGCCTGCTCAGTGAAGTCGAGCAAGTGGAGCAGGGCATCGCCGGCCAGAACAGCGAACCGCGCGGCACCATTCGCCTCAGCGCGCCGTTGTCGTTTGCCATGGCCCATCTGGGTTGCCTGTTGCCGTTGTTCCTGCAGCGTCATCCCCAGGTGGCGGTGGAGGTCGACTTGAGCGACCGCCCCGTGGACCTGATCGGCGAAGGCTACGACCTGGTCTTGCGCATCGGCACCCTGGAAGATTCCACCCTGATCGCTCGGCGTATCGCCAGCATCCCCCGGGTGTATTGCGCCAGCCCCGACTACCTGGCCTTGCGCGGCACCCCGCAGAAACCCGATGACCTCGCCGACCACGATTGCCTGCCCTACGGCCATGGCCGCCAGGTGCAGTGGCGCTTCAACGGCAAGTTGCAGGCGCTGAGCGTGAGTGGGCGCATGCGCGTGAACAATGGCGACTTGCTGCGCGATACCGCCATCGCCGGCCTGGGCGTGACCTACCTGCCGACCTTTATCGTCGGCGAGGCGTTGAAGGATGGCCGCCTGGTCACGGTGCTGGATGAGTTCGCCCCCGAAGACCTGACACTGTCGGCGGTGTACCCCCAGCACCGGCAAAGCTCGCGGCCGGTGCAGGCGCTGGTGGAGTTCCTGCGCGAACGCCTGGCTAGCGGCTGTTGAACAGCTGGCGGATCAGGTTGGGCGTACTGCCGGTCCAGCGCTTGAACGAACGGCGAAAGTTCGCCGCATCGTTGAAGTTCAGGTACGCCGCCACTTCATCATTGCTGTAGCCCTTGACCTGGTACAGGTGCAGCGCCACCTGCTTGCGCACGCGGTCCACCTGCTGCTGAAAGCCGGTGTCATGCTTGTGCAACTTGCGCTTGAGGGTCGCCGGGCTCATGGCGAAGGCCTGCGCGGCCTGTTCCAGGCTGGGCGGTTGCCGCACCTGTTCGCGCAGGTAGTCGTAGAGGCAGTCGAGAAAGCTGCTGGCAAAGCCCAGCTGTTCGATCTGTTCGCGGGCCTGCTGGCGTGCGACCTGGCCGGCGGTGGCCGAGGCGCCCGGCCACGCGCGGGTGAGGTACTCGCGGGGGATGCTCAGCATATCCAGCGGCCGTTCGAAGCGCGTCTCTTCGCCCAGGTGCACCCAATACTGCTCGATGTAGCGCGGTTCGGCATGACTGAAACAGCACACCCACGGCAAGCGCTCGCCACTGAGCCACTGGCTCATGGCAACCAGCGAGGTCATGCCGGCTTCCAGTAAAAACCGCCAATGCTCGCCGGCGCCGCAACTGTCCCGCCAGTACAGGTAGGCATGGTGCGCATCCAGTTCCAGGTGCAAGGTGACCAGCGGGCTGAGCAGCACCTGTTGCTGGATCAGGATCTCCAGGGCCTGGTGCAGGTTCTGCGCATGGCCCAGGGCATGGCTGGCCGCGCCGTAATAACCGGGCAGGAGTCGCTGGCCGAACAGAAAGCTGCTGTCGTCGGCGTCGAGCAATTTGCGACTGTTGCCGATCAACCCGAAAAACTGCTGCGGGCTCAACCGCGCCGTGCCGGCCAGGATGTCCTCGTGAAACAGTCCCGTGCCGCGCAGCAGGCGATGGCTGTCGATGTCCCGGGACAAGGCCAGGTCGATCAGCGTGGCGGGTTGGTAGTGCCCTGGTATGAAGCGGCTGTCGGCTTCATACCAGCTGGTTTTCACGGCCATCTCAGGCGCTTTTCGCCAGGGGTTGCTTGGCCCTGGCCAGGGCCAGGTTGAGGCGTTTGAGCAAGTCCTGGGGCGGCTCGTCCAAGGCCATGACCACGGCGGTGGTCGCTACCAGTTGCAGGCGTTCCCCGTGCAGCCGGGTCTTGTGTGCGAGGCCGTGCACCGCCTGCTGCAACTCCAGCGCCAGCTCCTTGGCCTGGCGCTCACCGGTGTTGGGCAGCAGCACCACAAAACGGTCGCCGGCCAGGCGGCACAGCAGGTCCTGGCGACGCAGGTTGAGCAACAGCAAATGGCTGAGGGCCTGCAACACCGCATCGCCTTCGGCATGCCCGTAGGCCTGGTTGATGGCGGCGAAGTGGTCCAGGTCCAGGGCCAGCAGGGACAGTGGTTGCTGCTGGGTCTGGCTGTCTTGCAGGCTGTCGGCCAACTGGCGCTTGAGGTATTCGGCGCCGGCCAGGGGTGTGAGTTTGTCGAACAGCCGATGCTCGCGGAACAACCGTTCGCGTTTCTCCATCTGTGCGCTGATCGCCAGTTGTTCGCGGTGCCAGTGGTAGATGCCGATGGTCAGCAGGATCATGCCCACCGGCATCGGCCCGGACTCCAGCCAGTGGTCCCAGGTGATGCTGTCGGGCAGGCGGATGAATTCGTCGAGGCTGTCGATCCACCAGGAGAAGAAGATGCATGACAGGCCCAGCGCCAGGTAGTTGGTCACGCGCCCGGCCGGACGGCTTTTCAGCACCAGCCCCAGCCAGACCAGGGCGAGCAGGGCGGAGCCGCCTTCACCGAAGATATCCAGCCACACCCACTCGCTGACGCTTTTCAACTCGCCGCAGGCCAGGTGCAGGATCAGCCCCAGGTTGGCCGCGATCAGCAGCAGGGAGAGTTTCCAGCGGTGGGGTTTGAGCACGGAAAACATGGCCGCGAGTCCTTGCAAGGTTCAGTCGTGGGCGCCAGCACAGCAGATGGATGTGACGGTTGCATGACGGTGGGGGAGGGTCGAATCAGCTCATCCCGTCGACAATGAAAAGCAGAAAATGTGGGAGGGGGCTTGCCCCCGATAGCGGTGCGTCAGTGAGAAACCAGGGGCTGACCCACCGCTATCGGGGGCAAGCCCCCTCCCACAGTTGATCTTCACAGGTCATTTCAGCTCATTCCAACCTAGGATCCTGCTCAAACCCCCGGTTTACGGGCCTTCCCACCACACCCTGTCACAGAACCGTCATCCCCCACCCCTAGCGTGCCCTCCCAGTTGCCGGGCCTCTTGCCTGGCGCCAACGGACTCTTGGGGAGGATTGCATGTACAAGCGCACCGGGCTCGTCAGCTTTACGCTTACTGCCTTGGCCCTGGCGATTGCCAGTGAGCGGCTCAATGCGGCCGAGGCGGCCAACACCGAGCACGTCGAAGTGGTCGGCCAGGCAGCGGCCATCGACCAGGCGCTCAAGGAGCAACGCAATTCCGACAGCATCAAGAGCGTGGTGCATGCCGACGGCGTGGCCCAGCTACCGGATGAAAACGTCGCCGAAGCGGCGCAGCGCTTACCGGGTATCAGCGTGGAGCGCGACCAGGGCGAAGGGCGCTTCGTCAGCGTGCGTGGCCTGGGCCCGGACCTTAACAGCGTGACCATCAACGGCACCCTGGTGCCTGCCCCGGAGAGCGCCCGCCGCGCCGTGGCCCTCGATGTGCTGCCCTCCGAACTGGTGCAGTCACTGTCGGTGATCAAGACCCTCACCCCGGACATGGACGCCAACTCCCTTGGCGGCACCGTCGATGTGCAAAGCCTGTCGGCCTTCGACCACAAGGGCCTGTTCTACACCGGCAGCACCGAGGCCAGCTACGACAAGAACACGAGCCAGACCAGCCCCAAATTCTCCGGCGCGGCCAGCAACCGTTTCAGCCTCGGCGACGGCGTCGACAACTTCGGCGTCGCCGCCGCGCTGAGCTGGCAGAAGCGCGACTTCGGCTCGGACAACGTCGAGACCGGCGGCGCCTGGGACTTCACCGACGGCGCCCGGCTCAACGAGTTCGAACAGCGTGACTACGACATCAGCCGCGAACGGGCCGGTGGCGGCCTGAACTTCGATTACAAGCCCGACGACTTCAGCAGCTACTACCTGCGCACTCTCTACAGCCGCTACAAAGACACCGAAACCCGCAACTCCACCAGCCTCGAATTCGCCGACCCGCAGGCCCCCGGCCAACTGGGCGATGCCGAGGGCAAGCGCAAGCTGAAGAACCGCGAAGAGACCCAGGAAATCCAGTCCTACGTATTCGGCGGCGAACGCATGCTCGGCCTGTGGACCCTGAGCGGCCAGGCCGGCTACAGCCAATCCAGCGAAGACAGCCCGGCGCACATCGCTGGTGCCACCTTTGACGGCGGCGACTTTGCCAACAGTGGTTTCCATGACAAGGACAAGCCACGCCCGATCATCGGCAGCGCCTTCTACGACGCGCGCAACTTCAGCCTCGACAAAGTCGACTGGGAAAAACAGAACACCCAGGACACCGAGAAAAACCTGCGCCTGGACCTGGCCCGCGACTACGACCTGAGCGGCTATGCGTCCCAGGTCAAATTTGGCGGCAAGGTCAGCCGCCGCAACAAGGACAACGACCTGGAGGCCTGGGTCTACAAAGACTTCGACACCCTCGGCTTCACTGCCGACCAGCTCAATCTCAGCCAGTTCCAGAAGGGCACTGTCGACTACCGCCTGGGCAGCTACGGCCCCGGCATCAGCCCCAGCGCGATCAAGCAGCTGATAGGCGGCCTCAACCCGGCGGACTTCTACGACGAGACCGAATCCCGGGTCAACGACTTCACCATTCGCGAAGACATCAACGCCGGCTACCTGATGAACACCGTCGACATCGACGACTGGCGCTTCATCGCTGGCCTGCGCTACGAAGGCACCGAGTTCGAAGCCAAGGGCACCGGCGCCACCGATGGCGTGTTCACCCCGACCGACACCCAGCGCCGCTATCACCATTGGCTGCCGGGCCTGCATGCGCGCTACCAGATCGACAAGAACACCCAGGTGCGCGCGGCCTGGACCAAGTCCGTGGTCCGCCCGACCTTTGGCCAGTTGGCGCCGGGTTTTGTGATCGATGATGACGAAGCCACCTTCGGCAACCCGGACCTCAAGCCCCTGGAATCGAGCAACCTGGACCTGGGCATCGAGCACTTCATGGGCCGCGCCGGCACCGTCTCGGCGTTCGTGTTCTACAAGGACATCAAGAACTTCGTCTACAACACCGATCTGGCCGGCACCGGCGCCTGGACCAACTTCGCCGAGGCCCACACCTACGCCAACGGCGACAGCGCCAGGCTCTACGGCCTGGAGCTGGCCTACTCACAGAAGTTCGACTGGCTGCCCGCGCCGTGGAACGGCCTGTTGATCGGCGCCAACACTACGTTCAGCCGCTCCAGCGCCGACATCGAAGGTTTCGACAGTGCCAGTGGTACGAACCGCAAGCGCCACATCAGCCTGCCCAACCAGTCCGACACTGTCGGCAACCTGATGCTCGGTTGGGAAGACGACACGCTCAGTCTGCGCCTGTCGGCCAACTACAAATCGGCCTACCTCTTTGAGCTGGCGTCGATCAACGACAAGGCCCACGACCTGCATGTGGACGCGCAGACCTTTGTCGACTTCAGCGCGCGCTACTCGCTGACCAAGAACCTGCAAGTCAGCTTCGAAGCGCAGAACCTCACCGATGAGTCGTACTTCGTCTACACCGGCCACCGCAGCTACAACGGCCAATACGAAGAGTACGGCCCGACCTACAAGCTGGGCCTGACCTTCACCCACTTCTAACCCACACCTCCATTCCAATGTGGGAGGGGGCTTGCCCCCGATGGCTGTGGCCCAGCTGGCATCTGTGTTGACTGACACACTGCTATCGGGGGGCAAGCCCCCTCCCACATTGGATCTCCATTGTTTTGACGGATTGAGCCGTACATGAAGATTTCCAGGCTGTACCTGCTAATGGCATTGACCCTCTGTGCGCCGGCAATGGCCACAGACCTGGCCCTGACCCCTTGGGCACCCAGCCTCAATGCCGAGGCCATGGCCGTGCTGAGCAGCACCGAGCGCCTCACCGCCAGCACCCGCAACGGCCTGCAACTGCTCGACGCCAAAGGTACCGAACTCGCCCGTTTCAACGGCAACTTCAGCAGCCTCGACACCCGCGCTGCCGGCACCCAGGTACTGGTCGCCAGCCTCGACAACGACCGCCAGCAAGCCGTGCTGATCAACCTTGACGCGTCCGCCAAAACCTTTGGCATACCGCTGTACCTGCCCACTCGCGACTACCCGGTGAACGGCCTGTGTCTGTACCGCGACGGCGCCGCCCACCTGTTTGTGTTCCTGGTGGGTGAAGAGGGCAAGGGCGAGCAATGGCTGGTGGGCAATGGCGCCACACTGCTCAGCGAACCCCAGCGCGTACGCGGTCTGCCGTTGCCGCCGTCGGCGCAGTTCTGCCAGGTGGATGACACAACCCATCAGTTGGTGGTGAATGAACAAAACGTCGGCTGGTGGGCCTACCCGGCGCACCCGGAAGCCGAGGTCAAGCGCACGCCGGTAGCGCTGTTCGACAACCCCAAGCGTGAAGCGGGCGCCATGGCGCTGGTGCCGGGCGGGATGGTCGCCCTCGATCCGAAGACGGCCCAGTTGCACCTGTTCCAGCACACCGGCAAGCGCTGGGTCGAACAATCGAGCCTGACGCTGCCAGGCCTCAAGGAGCCGGAACAACTCAGCGTCAACGGTCAGCAACTGCTGGTGCGCGATGACGACAATGGCAAGCTTTACCAGGGCAGGCTCGACTGGAAAGCCAGACCCGTGACGGCTGGACCGGTACTGCCGGAAGTCGCCGCCGTACGCCAGACCGACCCGGTCGGTCGCCAGGGCGACGCGGCGGATGACCCGGCGATCTGGGTTCACCCCGCGCAACCGGAAAAAAGCCGCGTACTCGGCACCAACAAGAAGCAGGGCCTGCTGGCCTACGACCTTGACGGCAAGCTGTTGCAGGAGCTGGCGGTGGGCCGTCTCAACAATGTCGACGTACGCCCCGACTTCAAGCTCGGCGCGCAGACTGTCGACCTGGCCGTGGCGAGCAATCGCGATCACAACAGCCTGAGCCTGTTCAGCATTGACCGCCAGAGCGGCGAACTGCGCGAAGCCGGTGAAGTGCCGACACCGCTCAAGGAGATCTACGGTATCTGCCTGTACCAGCCCGCCAGTGGCGAGATCTACGCGATCGCCAACGGCAAGGACGGCACCTTCCTGCAATACCGCCTCAGCGCACCGGATGGTCGTGTGCAGGGCGAGTTGGTGCGCCAGTTCAAGGTCGACAGCCAGCCCGAGGGTTGCGTGGCCGATGACCAGCGCCAGCGCCTGTTTATCGGGGAAGAAGACGTCGGTGTCTGGGCGGTGGATGCCCGTGCCGACCAGCCGGCCACCCTCACCAGCGTGATCAAGGTCGGCCCGCAGCTGCACGCCGATGTCGAGGGCCTGGCGTTGTACCAGAGCGACAAGCGCGACTACCTGGTGATCTCCAGCCAGGGCAATGACAGCTACCTGGTGCTGGATGCCGAGCCGCCGTTCGCGACCCACGGTGCCTTCCGCGTCGGCCTGAATGCGCCGGCCGGGATCGATGGAGCCTCGGAAACCGATGGCCTGGAAGTCACCGCCCTCAACCTCGGCGGGCCGTGGAGCCAAGGCATGCTGGTGGTGCAGGACGGGCGCAAGCGCATGCCCGAGCAGACCCAGAACTTCAAGTTGGTGCCGTGGGCCGAGGTGACTCGCGCGCTGAAGTTGCCCTGAGCCGTCATCACCCGGTCATCACTTTTTTATCGAATAGGAGCTTCACCATGCACGCGACGATGGAACATATGACGATCTGGGGCTTGATCAGCGACGCCAGCCTGTTGGTCAAGGCGGTGATGATCACCTTGCTGCTGGCCTCCTTGCTCAGTTGGTACCTGATCATCCAGCGCGGCAGTGTGCTGCGGCGCCTGGAGCGCCAGTTGAATGGCTTTGTGCAGCGCTTTCGTGCTGCGCCGGACTTGCAACCGCTGTACCGCGACACCGTGCAGGCGGGCGAGGGCGGTATTGCGCCGATCTTTATCGCCGGCATTCAGGAATACCAGCACCTGCACAGCCATGATCCGGCGGTGCTGGACGGTGTCGAGCGCGCCGTGCAGGTGGCGATCACCGAGCAGGAAATCGAGTTGGAAAAAGGTCTGCAATTCCTTGCGACGGTGGGTTCGGTCAGCCCCTACATCGGGCTGTTCGGCACCGTATGGGGCATCATGAATTCGTTCATCGGCCTGTCCCAGGTGCAGCAGGCCACGCTGTCGACGGTCGCGCCGGGCATCGCCGAAGCGCTGATCGCCACGGCTATCGGCCTGTTCGCGGCCATCCCGGCGGTGATCGCCTACAACCGCTTTGCGGCACGCGGCCAGACCTTGCTCACCCGTTACTACGCCTTCGGCAACGAACTGCAAGTACGCCTGCACCGCACGCTGCGCGGCACGTCGAGCCACCTGGCCGTGGCCGCCTGAACAGGAGCGATTTCATGTTAGCAAGGCCGCAACGCAAGCACGGGCCCAAGGCCGAGATGAACGTGGTGCCCTATATCGACGTGATGCTGGTGCTGCTGGTGATCTTCATGGTCACCGCACCGATGCTCACCCAGGGCGTGAAGATCGAGCTGCCCAAGGTCGCCGCCGAGGCACTGGCCACCGACACCCGCCAGCAGATCCTCACGCTGTCGGTGAAGGCCGATGGCGGCTACTACTGGAACCTCGGCGGTGAACTCGACACCCGGCACCGGACCGACAGCGCGGTGACCCTCGACGAAATGGGCGCCAAGGTCATGCAGGTGGTGGCGGCGCGCAGCGACACCCAGGTGTACATCCGCGCCGACGATAACGCCGGTTACGGCCGTGTGGTCGCGGCCATGGCGGTGTTGCAGAAGGGTGGGGTGAGCAACCTGGGGCTGGTGACCGAGGCCCCGCAATGACGGCGATGATCATGCACAGTCCGATGCTGACGATGCCTTCCCGGAGGCCTTCCGGATTCTGGCGAAACAGTTTGGCGGCCAGCCTGGCGGTGGCGCTGCATGTGGGGGTGTTGGCCGCATTGATGCTTGGCTGGTCCACGGAAGTACCGCCAGTGGAGGCCCCCAGGGTGATGCATACCCAACTGGTGATGCTGCCGGCGGCGACAGCTCCAGCTCCAGCTCCAGCGCCTGAACCGGTGGCCGTCACACCCCCGGAGCCCGTCGCGGTTCCCGTACCGGTAAAGCCCACGCTCGATCCGCAGATCCAGGCGCGCAAACTCGAAAAGGCCGCCCTGGCGCGCAAACGCGTCGAAGAAAAGCAGCAGGAGCAGCAACGGCGGGCCACTGAACAGCACAACCGTGAGCAGGCACAACAGCGTGCTGACCAGCAGCGCCTGGCCGCTGAAACAGCGCGGGCCGCGACACCGGCCGCGACACCGGCTGCGGCACCGGCGTTCGACAGCCGCCAGTACCAGCCCTTGAGCAAGGAAGCGCCGGACTACCCCGAGCGTGCCCTGGACAAAAACATCGAAGGCGATTGTTCGGTGGAGTACACCGTCAACACCCAGGGCCGCGTGGAAAACCCCAGGGTGCTGGACGGCTGCCACCCGCTGTTCATGCGGCCATCACTGGCGGCGGCGAATACCTTCCGTTACCAGCCGAGGATCGTCGATGGCAAGGCTGTTGCGGTGCCGGCGGTGCGCAATACCTTTCATTACCGCATCAAGTAAGCGGCGATCAATTGGCACGGTTGTACAGCTCAACATTGGCAGCATACCGCGCCAGGTTCGCCAGGAACGTATCGGCGATTTCCTCCTTGCTGCGGGTGGAAATCGCCGAGGTGTGCGGCGACAGCCTTACCCGCGGATGGGTGTACAACGGATGCCCCAGCGGCAACGGCTCCGGCTCGGTCACGTCCAGCGATGCCAAACCAACCTGCCCATTGTCCAGCGCTTGCAGCAACGCCTCCTGATCCAGCAACCCACCCCGTGCGATGTTGATCAGGTGCAACCCCGGCCTGGCGCTGGCGAGGACGTCGCGGTTGATGATATGCCGCGTGGCCTCGGTCAGCGGCGCCGCCACCACCAGGTGATCGGCGCGGGCGAACAGGTCGTGGATGTCCCTGGCAGCTTCCACGCCTGCGCTGAACGGCGCCGGGCTTTGACGCAGCGCCACCACCCTGATGCCCAGGGCCAGGGCCTTCTGCGCCAGGCGTTCGCCAATCGCTCCAAACCCCAGGATGCCCAGTGTGGTGCCCTTGAGCGGGCGCAGCGGGGTGAAGTGCCACTGGTCATCCTTGACCCAGATGGCCGGCAGGTGCTTGGACGCGGCAAAGATCGCCGCCAGGGCGAATTCGGCCAGGTTGTCGGCGGCGCTGCCACGCGATGTCGTCACCGGAGGGCCGTTGAACAGCCACTGCGGGTAGAAGTCGATGCCCGACGACACCAGGTGCACCCACTGTGCGCCGTAGGGCCAACCGGGTGGCGGAGTGTCCGGGGCGGTGTAGCCGCGCACGTTGATCGGGCGCAGCAGCAGGATATTCGCCTGGGGCGGCAGGTCGCTGGGCACCCCGACGGGCACCCCGATCACCTGGGCTTCGGGATGGATCGACGCCAGGCGCTGGCGGATCACCTCGTTGTAATCCTCGTCCAGCTGGCTGGCGATAATCACCTGGCTCATGTGCGCTCCTTGTGGCGTTGGGCGAAGGCGGCCTTGCCGACACCTTGTAATACAGCGTCGTTCTGTGGGGTATGCACGCGGCTGCACAACACGTCGCGGTAGTGCCGTTGCAGAGGGCTATGGCGCGACAGGCCCGGGTTGCCCGAGGCTTCGATGGCCAGCTCCACGGCGCGGATCGCGTTGTTCGTTACCAGGTACTTCAATTGCGCGGCGTTGGCGGCCGGGGTGTGGCCCTCGGCAGCAGCGTCGAGCAGGCTGCGATTGGCAAACAGCAGGGTGTCGATATGGCCAACGGTTTCCTGGAAGCGTGGCAGGGTCGACAGCGCCGCACCGAGGTTGGACGGTTGGCGCTCCTCCAGCCAGTTCACCAGCCATTCCCGGGCGGCCTGGGCCACGGCGTCGTACACCGAGGACAACAACACTGACATCCACAGGAAGCCCTCGGGGTCCAACTCTGGCGCCGGCGCACTCCAGGGGCTGACGCTGACAGCGTGGTCCAGCGGCACCAGCACGTTGTCGAGCACCACTTCATGGCTACAGGTGGCGCGCATGCCCAGGTGGTCCCAGGTGTCGATGATGCTCACGCCGGGGCTGTCCTTGGGCACCAGCCAGGCGCCCACCAGCGGGTCGGCGTCGTCACTGCGGGCCCACACGCTGAACCAGCTCAGGCCGTGGCTGCCGGTGGAGTAGATCTTGCGCCCGCTGATGCGCCAGCCCTCGGCGGTGCGCACGGCGGTGGTCGCCGGCAGCCCGCCACGGGCCGGGGTGCCGAGGTCGGGTTCGACGCGCAGGGCGTTGATCAAGGCGCCATTGCGCACCGCGTCTACGGCCACTTGCCTGCGCAGGTGCACGGGCCAGGTCTTGCTGTCTTGCAGGCGGGTGTGTTGCAGGTATTGCATCACCAGGATCAGCGCAGTGGACGGCTCGCCTTTGGCAATCGCACTGATCGCCTTGCGTGCCTGGGACAGGCTGGCCCCGCCGCCGCCCAGGGTCTTGGGCACGGTGAGGGCGAGCAGGCCGTGTTCGTGCAGCAACTTGAAGTTGGCGTGAGGGAAAGCGCCGCTCTCGTCGTAGAGATGGGCGGTGCTGGCCAGCTCGGTGGTGAGGCGTTCGAGCAAGGCGTCGAAGTGGGCGACTTCCACGGAGCGCAAGGAGGGCTGCGAGGATTGGCTCATGCCAGCGCCTCTTGCTGCGCTTCAACCTCGGCGGCGACGCTGTAGCGGTTCACCGGCACCTCCAGGCCCAGGTTGTCGCGCAGGGTCTGGCCGCTGTATTCGCTGCGCAGCAGGCCGCGTTGTTGCAACACCGGCGCCACCAGTTCGGTGAAGTACTGCAAGCCATCCGGCAGCACCGAGTTGATGATGAAACCGTCACTGGCGCCGCGCTCGAACCAGGTCTGGATCGCATCGGCGACCTGTTCCGGGGTGCCGACAAAATCACGTTTGGGCCGCGAGAAACGCAGGGCCACTTCGCGCAGGGTCAAGCCTTCGTCCCTGGCCAGTTGCTTGATGCGGTCGGAGCCGCCTTTCTGGCTGTTGGACCCCAGGTCCCCCAGTTCCGGGAACGGCGCGTCCAGCGGGTATTGGCTGAAATCGTGGTCATTGAACGGGCGGCCGAGGGCGACGATGGCATCTTCCACGGTGACCAGCTCCACGGCCTGCTGGTAGCGGCTTTCCACTTCGGCCTCGTCGCGGCCGACAATCGGGCGGATGCCCGGCAGGATCGACAGGCTTTGCGGATCGCGGCCAAAGCCCTTGGCGCGGCGTTTCAGGTCTTGGGAATAGGCCAGGCCTTCTTCGATGCTGTCCACGTGCACAAAGATCGCATCGGCGTTCTGCGCCGCGAAGTTGCGCCCGTCTTCCGAGGTGCCGGCCTGGAAAATCACCGGCTGGCCCTGGCGCGAACGCGCGATGTTCAGCGGGCCTTTCACCGAGAAGAAATCGCCCTTGTGGTTGAGTGCATGCAGCTTGCCTGGGGCGAAAAATTCGCCGGACTGTTTGTTGTAGGTGAAGGCGTCGTCTTCCCAGGAGTCCCACAGGCCCTTGACGGTATCCAGGTGCTCCTTGGCGATGCGGTACCGCACGGCGTGGGGCGGGTGCTCGGCCTTGCCGAAGTTGTCGGCGGTGCCGCTGAGCCACGAGGTGACCACGTTCCAACCGGCTCGACCGCCGCTGATATGGTCCAGGGACGCGAACTGGCGCGCCACCTGGTAGGGCTCGGTGTAGCTGACGGTCACCGTGGCGACGAGGCCGATATGTGTGGTGATTGCGGCGAGTGCCGACAGGATCGTCAGTGGTTCGAAGCGATTGAGGTAATGCGGGCTGGACTTGGCGTGGATATGCAGGCTGTCGGCGATGAACACGAAGTCGAACTTGGCGGCTTCGGCCAATTCAGTCTGCTGCTTGTAGAAGCCGAAGCTGGTGCTGGCATTTGGTTGGGCCTGCGGGTGGCGCCATTCGCCCCAGCCGTGACCGACGCCATGGACCATGGCTCCCAGTTTCAAATGACGTGGCTTGCTCATGTGCTGCTCCTTTTAGCGCGAGGCTTGGTTGAAGGGGACACGCTTGGCGTTGAAGCTCTTGTCGAAGCCCTGCGACACGTCGATGTGCTTGAGCAGCAGGCCTTCCTGTTGATAAGTGTCGGCGGTCGCTTGCAGGCCGCTGATCACTGCGTCGTCGATCGTGACCGGGTTCAGGCGGGTGTCCTTGGCCACCGTCACATGCACGTCCAGCGGCAGGCCGGTGATCCTGGCCTGGGCGGCGGCGTATTCATCGGGGTGGGTATTGGCCCAGGCATAGGCGCGGTCAACGCGGGCGACAAAGTCGTCGAGCTGCGGGCGCTTGTCGGCGATGGCCTGGCTGGTGGCGGCAAGGTACAGGTGGTTGCTCAGCAGTTTATTGCCACTGACCAGCACGCGTGCCTGGCTTTGCGAGGTCACTACGGTGGTGTACGGGTCCCAGGTGGCCCAGGCGTCGGCGGTGCCGTTATCCAGCACCAGGCGTGATTCGCTGGGCAGCAGGAAAATGAACTGCACGTCCCGGGTGGTCAGGCCGGCGGTGGCCAGGGCCTTGATCGCCAGGTAATGGCCGATGGAACCACGCCCGGTGACGATCTTCTTGCCCTTGAGGTCGGCAACGGTCTTGATCGGTGAGTCCTTGGGCACGACCAGGGCGGTGGTGTTGCGCCCTTCGGAGTGGATGATGCTGACCACCTTGAGAGACGCACCGGCACCGAGGGCGAACACGTACGGCGCATCACCGAGGGCGCCGATGTCCACGGCA
Organism: Pseudomonas extremorientalis; assembly: GCF_024584605.1. Taxonomy (NCBI): domain Bacteria; kingdom Pseudomonadati; phylum Pseudomonadota; class Gammaproteobacteria; order Pseudomonadales; family Pseudomonadaceae; genus Pseudomonas; species Pseudomonas extremorientalis. The sequence continues at coordinate 2,699,946 of NZ_CP089519.1, forward strand.
CCGGCGTTGAGTGCTTCGCCCAACGGTGAGGCAGACGGGAATTCCGACCACTGGATTGTGTAAGGCACGTTCCGGGTTTCGCCGGAGGCTTCCAGCAGCGCCTTGATCGTCGATTTCTGGTTGGCCACCCGCAGCGGTTGCAGGTCAGCGGCAGCGGCGCTGCCGATCAGGCCAAGGGCGAGGGCGGTGCCCAGGAGCACGCGTTTGAAAGGGGTGGTGTAGAGCATGGGGCAAACTCCAGGCGTTTGTGGTGTTTCAAGGGATACCTCCGCCTGGAGAAGGGGTCGGATTCCATTACATGTACGGGGTGGGTCAGATCACATGGAAACCGTGGGTGCCGTCGCGCGCCAACTGGTCGACGAGGCCGAATTCCCAGTCAAGATAGGCCTGCATGGCTTCCCTGGGGTTGTCGGTGCCTTCGTACGGGCGGCGGTAGCGGTCGATACGCGGCGAGGCCAAGTGGGTTTCGCCTTCTTCCAGCGGCAGTTGCGCGTTGATCCAGCCGGCGGTGCCGTCCTGCAGCAGGAACACTGGCTTGCCGGTAAGGGCCTCGACTTCAGCCACCGCCAGGCGCGCCAGTTGGCTGCTGCCGCAGGTCAGCACGTAGCGCTGGGCGGCGGGCACCTTGGCCAGGGCCTGGGGCAGTTGCGCACGCAGTACCCACCAGGCTCCGGGGATATGGCGCTTCACGTAGTTGGCGCTGGCGGTGAAATCCAGTACCGCCGTGTCGCCATGGGCCAGCCAGTCGGCGAGGGTAGAGGGGCTGATCGGTTCGGCCTGGGGCGGCGCCGGCACCGGCGCGACCCAGGTACCTTGCTCGCTGAAGTGCTCCGCTTGCAGGTCATCCAGCACATGCACTTCCCAGCCCAGTTGGGCCAGCCAGGACGCAGACATGTTTGCGCGTACGCCGTCGTCATCCGCCAGCACCAGCCGCGCACCGCGCACGCTGGCAACGTGATCGGTTTCCTGCACCAGTTGCCCGCCCGGTGTGGAGCGCGCGCCTGGCAGGTGGCCGGCTTCGAATTCTTCCGGGGTGCGGACATCGAACAGGTAGGTGGTGCGTGTGGTGTCCTGCTGCCAGGTACGCAGGTCGCTCAGGGTGGCACGGCCAACGCGGGCCTTGTCGGCCACGCGGCGTGCATCGATGGCGGCGGCCAGGCGATGCTCCTCGCTGGTCGGCGCAAAACGTCGAGATTGGCCATGGGCAAGCTTCTGCCCGGCCAGGGTCCAGCCGATGGTGCCGTTGCGCAGGGCCGACACCGGGTTGGCCACGCCGGCATTGATCAGCGACTGAGTGCCGATAATGCTGCGGGTACGCCCGGCGCAGTTGACGATGATGCGGGTGGCCGGGTCCGGCGCCAGTTCGCGGGCGCGCAACACCAGTTCGGCCCCCGGCACGCTGATGCCGGTGGGAATGCTCATGGTCTGGTATTCGTCGAAACGCCGGGCGTCGAGCACCACTACGTCGGCCTGGCTGTCGAGCAGCGCCTGCACCTCTTCAGCGGCCAGGGACGGCGTATGGCGTTCGCTTTCCACCAGTTCGCCGAACGCCTTGCTCGGTACGTTGACGTCGATGAACAGCTCGCCACCGGCCTTGCGCCAACCGTCCAGGCCTCCTTCAAGCAGGCTGACCTGGGTGTAGCCCAAGGCAACCAGGCGTTCGGCAGCGCGGGCAGCCAGGCCTTCACCATTGTCATACACGGTGACCTGGGTATCGCGCCGCGGAATGCGCGCATACACCTCCAGTTCCAGCTTGGACAGCGGGATGTTCGCGGCAAACAGTGGATGGGATTCGGCGAACGGCGCTTCTTCGCGCACATCGATCAGGGCGACTTCTTCTTGGTCCAACAGGGCTTGGCGAATCCGCGCAAAGCTGCGGGTGGAGAGGGTGGTCATAGGGCAGGGCTCTTTTCTTTGGACAAATCCCAGATATTCGGGAGAAAGGCGTTGGAATAACCGGAGATAAACAGTTTCTCGCTGCCGTCGGGCTGGTACACCGCGCGGCGCACCGCACCGATATTGGCGCCGTACACATGGATACTGATGGACACCTGGTCGCTATGGGCGTTGCTCACCTGGTGGATGTCGCCGACCTTGGGCGACACCGCTTCAACCTGGCCCGGCACCAGCCGTATCGGCTTGCCTTCAGCCACCAGGCTGCCGTCAGGGGCGCGTTCAAACCCTTGGGAAAACTCTGAGCCGCGCAGCATGCCAATCAGGCCCCATACCCGGTGGTCATGGATCGGTGTGCTTTGCCCCGGCCCCCACACAAAGCTGACGACACTGAAACGCTGGCGTGAATCGGCATGCAGCAGGAACTGCTGGTAGCGCTCGGGATCGGGTTGGGCGAATTCGTCGGGAAGCCAGTCGTCGTGGCTGACCAGTTGCGCCAGCAGCTTGCCGCCACGGTGCAGCAGGTCGCCTTCGCGTGGATTACCGTCGATCAATTCCGCCAGGGCGCCTATGAAGGCTCTGAGTCTCTCGGGGTGTCGGGCCTGGGTCATGACAGTTCCATCGTGCGGTCGGTGGTGATGGGCTTATCTAAGCATAATGTTTATAGTTAATATGCTATTTTTTAATGATTAGCTTATAGCTGAAGGTAATTTAGAACTGGTCTGAATAGCGTTAGACGTTATCGATCACAGCGCGGGCTATCCAGGCAGCTTTCCTGCAACTATGCTTCGCACACATCTTAATGACTGTTCTCTATGTGCGGCCCAAATGAAAATTGACGATATCGATGCCTTTGTCGAAGTGATTCGTTGCCAGTCCATCAGCCACGCCGCCGAGTCGTTGCAACTGACCCAGCCGGCCATTACCCGTCGCGTGCAGAACTTCGAGCAGGCATTGGGGGTGGAGTTGTTCGACCGCAACACCAAGCCCCTCAAGCCCACGTTGATCGGCACCCGCGTCTACGAGCAGTGCCGGTTGATCCTGCGCGAGATGGACGCGCTGCGCGAACTGGTAGCCACCGATGCTCCCCCCACTGGCCTGTTGCGCCTGGGCGTGCCGCAGACCATCGGCGACGTGGTGCTGCTGGATGCCCTCAAGCACCTGCGCACCGAATACCCCGACCTGCGTGCCCAGGTCGCTACGGGGTGGGGCAGCCAACTGGTGGGCAAGATCGAGCGCGGCGAGCTGGATGCGGCGGCGGCGTTGTTCCCGGCGGGCAAGATTTTCCCGGACAACATCGTCGGCGAGTCCATCGGCAAGATGGAACTGGTGGTGGTGTGCGCCAAGGCGCAGTTGCCGAAGAAGCCGTGCAAGCTGGCGGATGTGTACCAGAACGGCTGGGTTCTCAACCCGGATGGTTGCGGCTTCCGCGCCGGTCTGCAGCGCACCTTGTCTGACCAGGGCCTGGCGTTGCGGGTCAACCTGGAAACCTTCGGCACCGAGCTGCAATTGGGCCTGGTGGCGGACGGCCTGGGCCTGGGGTTGGTGCCGCGACCGTTGCTGGAGCGCAGCGCCCATCGCGAACACCTGGCGGTGATGCCGCTCAAGGACTTCAAGCCGGTGATGGATCTGTGGCTGATCTATCCGCATTTCCTGGGCAACCTGCAGGGGCCGGTGGATGCGTTTGGCAAGCTGGTCGCTGCCTCGTTGCACAAGATCAAGGAGGCTGCATGATATGAAAAAAAATAATAATTAGCTTAGATTAAAATGTGCTTTTTATTATTTTTTTGCATCCCCTAGGCTTGCCTGGAAGTCCTTAAGGCCATTCAGGAAGTTTTGCCATGAGCAGCGTCACCTCGATTTCCAGCGTTTCCAGCAACACCGTCCGACAACGCGTCACGCCAGAAGAATGGGAAGTGCGCGTCAAGCTGGCCGCCGCCTATCGTCTGGCGGCCTTATACAAGTGGACCGACCACATCTATACCCACTTCTCCGCCCGCGTGCCGGGCCCGGAGGAGCATTTCCTGATCAATGCCTTTGGGCTGCTGTTCGATGAAATCAGTGCGTCCAACCTGGTCAAGGTCGACCTCGACGGCACTATCGTGGATGACCCGACGGGCCTGGGCATCAACTACGCCGGCTATGTGATCCACAGCGCCATCCATGGCGCGCGTCACGACCTGCAAGCCGTGCTGCACACCCACACCCGGGACGGCATTGCGGTATCGGCGCAAAAAGACGGCTTGCTGCCGATCTCCCAGCACTCCATCGGTTTTTCCGGGCGCGTGGCCTATCACGGTTATGAAGGGATTGCCCTCGACCTTGACGAGCGCGAGCGGTTGGTCGCTGACCTGGGCGACAAAAGTGTGATGATCCTGCGCAATCATGGGTTGTTGACCGCGGGCGTCAGCGTAGAGCATGCGTTTCAGCAACTGCAGCAACTGGAGCGGGCCTGCAATATCCAGATTGCAGCCCAGGCAGCGGGGAATGCGGAGTTGATCTTCCCGCCGCAGGAAGTGGTGGGCAAAGTCGAGCAACAGGCCAAGGCGCACGCCAGCGGCGAAGGTCCGGGCGTGGCGCGGCATTGGAATGCGCTGGTCCGTCAGTTGGAGCGTAGCGATACCGACTACAAAAACTGAGCTTGATGTGGGAGAGGGCAAGCCCCTCCCACATTGGTTTTGCGTTTTTCTCAGGCTACTTGTTGTGCCTGTTCGCGTTCTGCGATCAATTGGCGGGTGAGGGGGATCAGGCGCTTGCCGTAATCGATCGCATCATTGAGCGGGTCGAACCCGCGAATCAGGAACGTGGTGATCCCCAGGTCGTAGTAATCCACCAAGGCTTCCGCGACCTGCTCAGCGGTGCCCACCAGCGAGGTGGAATTGCCCTGTGCACCGAGCAACCCGGCAATCCCGGTCCACAAGCGTTTATCCAGCCGGGCACCTTGAGCCGCTGCGGCGAGCAGGCGGCGCGAGCCTTCGTTGGGCGGTTCACGCCGCACAAAGCCGTTTTTCTCGGCCAGCTCGGTCGCCTGCTGCAGGATGCGCTCGGCCCGGGCCCATGCCAGCTCTTCGGTCTCGGCGAGGATCGGCCGCAACGACAAGCTGAAACGGATCGTACGCCCATGCCTGGCTGCTTCGGCGCGTACCTGGGTCACGATCTCGCGCACCTGCTCGTAAGTTTCGCCCCACAGCGCATACACGTCGGCATGCTTGCCCGCCACTTCGATTGCGGCTTTGGACGAGCCGCCGAAATACAGCGGGATATGCGGCTGCTGCGGCGACTTCACCGTGGAGTGCGCACCTTCGACCTGATAGTAGGTGCCCTTGAAGTCGAAGGGCTGTTCGCTGGTCCATTCCTGGCGTACCACGCTCAGGTATTCGTCGGTGCGGGCGTAGCGTTCGTCCTTGCCGATATGGCTGCCATCGGCGCGCAGTTCGCGGTCGTCACCGCCGGTGATGATGTGCACCGCCGTACGCCCGCCGTTGAATACATCAAGGGTGGTGAATTGGCGCGCGGCCAGTGTGGGCTGGGCGAAACCGGGGCGATGGGCGATGAGAAATTGCAGCCTGGTGGTCACGCTGGCGGCGTGGGAGGCGATCAGCGTGCTGTCCGGGCTGTTGGAGTGGAAGGCCACCAGGGCACGGTCGAAACCGGCCTCTTCGTGGGCGCGGGCCACGCTCTCGACATAGTCGGGTTGCAGGGTAGGGCCGCTGCGCGGATGGATCTCGGAAGCGTGATGGCCGCCAATGTAGCCGATGAATTCGATGCTCATGGTCTGTCCTTGTCTTGGGTGTGATTACCACCTCCACCGGGCAGGGGGTCGGTTATTCGCGTCCAAAGTAGGGGCAGGGGCGGGGTCTGTAAAATGCCGATTGGTTCTAACCTAATTATTAAAATATGGAATTATTAAATTGGTTATTTATCAGTAAATTGCATCTTCAGAATATTTGGTCGAATCAGCCGCCGGCTTTTCATGTGCCAAGGCTGACTTTAGATAACGTTGTATTTTCCCCGGCACTGAGGTCTGATGGGCGCCGAAACGGGCTTGCCGGATTGGGGAACTATGCGGGCAGAACTTGCGCAATATGGCGGCATTACCGTCATGATTCCGGCCGCTATCATCATCGCCGTGTGGTTGCGGTATTCCAACCCTCGGGCACTGAGGGCCTGGATCATAACGGTCGGTGTGGCTTATTCAGTGGTCGCGCTCAGCAAGTTGCTGTTCAAGGGCTGGGGCCTGTCATTTCAGCACTTGGACATTGCCGTTATCAGCGGCCATGCCATGAATACCTGCCTGATGCTTACCGTGGCGCTGAGCCTGGTGGTCCGCCAGTTCAATCCGGCAGTGCGCTGGCCGGCGGCAGGTGCGGGGTTACTCGCCGGTGCCTGGTTTGGTGCTTACTGTGTTGCGCCGTACATACATCCACTCAATGAAGCACTGGCCGGTGTCACCGTGGGTGCTGTCGCGGCGATTGCCTTTCTCTGGCGCATTGAGACCACCCACGTCAGGGTGTCCCCCTCGTTCATCGGCGGTGGGCTGGTGGTGTTGCTGGCCTGCGCACTGGTGCCCAAGTTCAATGCCGAGTTGCTGCTCAACCGGGTTGCCATCACCTTGTCAGGTGCCGACCAGGCCCATCAAACGCCTTCCTGGCGGCTGGATGCGGCACACACAAAGGCCGAGTAAGTCACCAGGTCCAGCGCCCGGTGGCTGTCCACCATCAGTTCCAGCAACACCGTCTGCGCATTGAAACGCCGCATGTCGCCGCGCCGCCGCGCCTCGTTCATCTGCTTTAGTAGCGTATGGGTGATCTGCTGCGGTGAGCTGCCGTGCAACTGCTCCAGCCAACGGCCGATGGCCTGGGTATTGCGCCGGTATTGCGTACCCACTGGCGGCTCGGCGAAACCTTCGAACATCCCGGTGAGTTTTCTCAGCGCATAGCTACGTATCACATCATCCAACAGGCTCATGGCCGCTTCTCGGTGCCGCAGATGTTCGCCAGCAACTCGGCGGTCTTGACCAGCATGAACTGGCTGTCACCGCGACTTTCCACGCACAGGCACACCGACAGTGCATCACTCACCTGCAACTTGAAACGCCAATCGGCGAACACCATCGACAGTCCAGAACAGGACTCATCGCTGTCCAGGGAATTGTCGCGGTATAACACCTGCATGCGCTCGACGACGCGGGTGGAGTTATTCACTTCGACATGAATATTTCCCGAAGAAGGAAATAGACCAATACGCTCTACCAATAACTTTGACATGTTCATGGCCGTCTCTTGGTTGTTGCGGTCAGGCGGCACTTTATTCTGTGGGAGGGCAAAAGTATTGGAATGTTATTTTTAGTCGGTTATGCCGGGTGTTGTTATTTTTAGTCTGCCTCGGCAGGTGGTCGAAGTGCCGAGGTTGTGACCATAATCGCCTCGCTGCTTGAAGTAAGGTCATCCCTTTTACTACCGGGTTAATACAGTCGGCGCGTGGGAGGTTGCCTTGTTCAATAGGATTTTGATTGTGTGTGTCGGCAATATTTGTCGCAGCCCCACGGCAGAACAATTATTGCGCAATGCGCTGGCGCACTCTGCGATAGAAGTGAGTTCTGCGGGGTTGGCCGCATTGCGTGACAGCCCGCTGGAGCCCACGGCTCTGCAGGTGCTGGAAGAGCATGGGCATGCACCGGTTTCACACAGGGCACGTCAACTGACAAGCGCTGCGGTGAGTGACGCGGATCTTGTATTAGTGATGGAGCAACGGCATATCCGCGGGGTACTCAGCCTCGCCCCTGAAGCACGGGGCAAAGTGTTCCTGCTGGGTAAATGGCAATACAACCGCGAGATCATGGACCCTTATCGTCAAGGCAAACCAGCCTTTGTTCATGCCTATGCGTTAATAGAACAAGCGGCTCAGGCGTGGGCGCAAAAGTTGGTCGGTCAAGTGGGTTGAAGTTGTCATGTCGCACACTTGATAAGTTCTGCGTTAATTGTGTGAAAGCGTGTGTTGTCGGCCACGAGCCAGCGTATGGGTATTGAGTGAAGCCGTTAAACGTGCATGGAACCGGGCGTCTTGCACCCTGTGCCATTCCTTGACTATTGGTTGGAAAAAAGAACTGACTTATGCAATCAACACCCGCAACAGCGTCGCATAACGGCGAAGAAACTGATCTGGATTTCATGATGTTGTTGGGCACGTTGCTCGATCACAAGTGGCTGATCGGTGGCGTCAGTATCGTCTTTATGGCGCTGGGTGTGGCCTATGCCGTGTTGACGCCTCCGGTCTATCAAGCCACCGCACTCATTCAGGTCGAACCGAAAAAAGGCGACATGCTCGGCTTCTCCGATGTCGGCAGTCTGCTCGGCAAGGAGTCGCCCACGGTCACGGAGGTCGAGTTGATCCGCTCACGGATCACCGTTGGCACTGCCGTCGATAACCTGAACCTGGATCTTGAGGTGAAGCCCAGGCGCTTCCCGTTGATCGGTGATTTCATGGCGCGTCGCTTCAAGCCGACGCAGGCCCATGAGGTGGCGAGCCCCTGGCTCGGCCTCGACAGTTACGGTTGGGGTGGCGAGGCCCTGACGTTTTCGCGGTTACGCCTTCCGGCCGACTTGCTGGGCCAGGAACTGACCTTGACTGCCGGTAGTGGCAGCACCTTTACCCTGTCGGACCAGGACCAAAACGTTTTGCTGACGGGGCAGGTGGGTCGCTTCTATGAAAGCAGTGGCTTCCAGCTGCAGGTCGAAACGCTGGATGCCAACCCTGGCGCGCAATTCAGCGTTGTGCGTTGGCCACGCCTCACCAGCATTCTGCGCTATCAGAAGCTGCTGGATGTGGCGGAGCGCGGCAAGGAGTCGGGGATCATTGGCCTGGCGCTGGAAAGCACGCGGCCCGAGGCGGCCATTCAGGTACTCAATGAGGTCGCCCGTATCTATGTACGCCAGAACATTGAGCGCACCTCCGCCGAGGCGGCCCAGAGCCTGGCGTTCCTCAAAGACCAATTGCCCCAGGTGCGCAAGGATGTCGAGCAGGCTGAGACGGCGCTGAACCAGTTTCAGATCCGCAACAAAACCATCGACATCAGCCTTGAGGCCAAGGCCATTCTTGACCAGATCGTGGCGCTGGATGCGAGCATTTCCGAGCTCAAGATGCAGCAGGCCGAGATCGAGCGAAAGTTCACCCCCCAGCACCCGGTGTACCGCGCGCTCCTGACGCAACTGGCAGAACTCACGGCCCGCCAGAGCGAGCTGGCCAAGAAGGTCGAAAGCCTGCCGACCACCCAGCAAGAGTTGTTGAGCCTGACCCGCGACCTGAAAGTCAGCACCGAGATCTACACGCAACTGCTCAACAAGTATCAGGAGTTGGACGTGATGCGCGCCGGCACGGTCGGTAACGTGCGCTTGATCGATACCGCCGATGTCGACCTGAGGAACCCGGTCAGGCCGCAGAAAGCGTTGATTGTTGTGATCGCCACGCTGCTCGGTGCCTTTGTGGCAGTCGCGCTGGTGCTGTTTCGCAAGGCGCTCAATCGGGGCGTGTCCAACCCCAACGAGTTGGAAAAACTCGGCTTGCCGGTGTATGCGGCCATTCCGTTCAGTGCCATCCAGAAGGACATGGACCAGAAGCTCTTTCGCAGCAACAAGGTGGGCTCCACACAGTTGCTGGCCCTCAGCAACCCAACGGACCTGGCCATTGAAGGGCTGCGCAGCCTGCGCACGAGTCTGCATTTCGCCATGTTGGAAGCGGGCAACAACCGCTTGATGATCTCCGGGCCGAGCCCGCAGGTGGGCAAGACATTCGTCTCGGCGAACCTGGCCGCTGTGGTCGCGCATTCGGGGCAGCGTGTGTTGTTGGTGGACGTAGACATGCGCAAGGGTTACTTGCACAAAGTCTTTGGTGTTGCGGCAGAAAACGGTCTTTCCGACCTGCTCGCCAAACACTGCGAGCTCGGCACAGCGATCCATACCACGGAGGTCGAGAACCTTCACGTCCTCAGCCGTGGGCGGATCCCGCCGAACCCATCGGAACTGCTGATGCACGCCAACTTCAGCGAATTCCTGGACCAGGTCAGCGCGCTGTACGACCTGGTGATTCTGGATACACCGCCATTTCTGGCGGTCACCGATGCAACCATCGTCGGGCGCCAGTCCGGCACCAATCTGATCGTGGCCCGTTTCGAATTGAACTCTGTGCGCGAGGTGGAGCTGACGATGCGTCGCTATCAACAGAACGGCATTGAACTCAAAGGCGCGATTTTCAACGGTATCGAGAAGCGCTCATCCGCCAAATACGGATACGGCGCCTACAGCTATTACCACTACGAGTACACGTCAGACAGCGTTTGATCCTGGACGCCAGGCATTTGAAGTCCAACGCGCAGCACGTCTACCACTGGCCGCAGGTTCAACGAGAAACGCTATGAAAGTCACAGTTTTTGGCATTGGTTATGTAGGGCTGGTCCAGGGCGCCGTTCTTGCCGAAGTCGGCCACGATGTGCTGTGTGTCGATATTGATGCGCAGCGGGTTGAGCGTCTCAAACAGGGGCATATCCCGATCTACGAGCCAGGCCTGGAAGCTCTTGTCAGGGAAAATCATGCGGCCGGCCGCTTGAATTTCACCGCCGACGCCGTGGCTGCAGTCAAGCATGGTGAAGTGCAGTTTATCGCGGTGGGGACACCGCCAGATGAAGACGGCTCGGCCGACTTGAAGTACGTGCTGGCGGTGGCCGAGACCATTGGGCAGCACATGCTGGCCCCGCTGACCATCATCGACAAATCCACCGTTCCCGTGGGCACCGCCGACAAGGTCAGTGCACGGGTGGCTGCCATGCTCGCGCTGCGTGAGCGCACCGACCTGGCCTTCGACATGGTGTCCAACCCGGAGTTTCTCAAGGAAGGCTCTGCGGTGGCTGATTGCATCCGGCCGGACCGCATTGTCATCGGCACCGCCAGCCGGCATGCGGAGGCGGTGATGCGCGAGCTCTACGCGCCGTTCAACCGCAACCACGAAAAAATCATCGTGATGGATGTGCGCAGCGCCGAGTTGACCAAATATGCTGCCAATTGCCTGCTCGCCACCAAGATCAGCTTCATGAACGAGATGGCCAACCTGGCCGAGAGACTGGGTGCCGACATCGAGATGGTGCGTCAGGGCATCGGGTCCGACCCGCGTATCGGCTATCACTTTCTGTACGCAGGCGTGGGGTATGGCGGGTCGTGTTTCCCCAAGGATGTCCAGGCCTTGATCCAGACCGCCGAGACCCTCGACTTCGATGCCACGCTGCTCAAGGCTGTGGAGCGACGCAATGCCGAACAGAAAAACAGCCTGTTCAACAAACTGTCCACGCACTTCAACGCGCAACTGGCGGGCAAGACTTTCGCGCTCTGGGGGCTCAGTTTCAAACCCAATACCGATGACATGCGCGAAGCCCCTAGCCGCGTGTTGATGGAGGCCTTGTGGCGTGCCGGGGCAAACGTGCAGGCCTTTGATCCGGAATCGATGGAAGAAACCCAGCGTCTCTATGGCGACCGCGAAGACCTGCGCCTGTGCGGTACCAAGGAAGCCTGCCTGAAAGGGGCCGATGCCTTGCTGATCGTCACGGAGTGGCAGGTCTTCAAGGCACCGGACTTCACGGTGATCAAACAGCAGCTCAAGCAACCGCTGATCTTTGACGGACGCAACCTGTTCGACCCCGTCAGTGTGCAGAAGAAAGGTATTCACTACGTATCCGTTGGGCGACCTCTCAACCCGGTATAGGTCTTCCCATGAGTGTGCTTAAAAGAATCGTCAGCGGCATTGGCGCCAATTCGTTTGGCCAGGTGGTAAACCTGCTGATCCAGGTGGTGAGTGTGCCGGTGCTGATTGCCAGTTGGGGCTTTGGCGCCTACAGCGAATGGGTGGTGCTGTCTGCGATTCCGACCTACCTGGCGCTGTCTGACCTGGGTGTGACCACGGCGGCATCGAGCAAGGTCGTGATCTGGCACGAGCGCGGACGGTTGAAGGTCGCGAGTGCGGTGTACAGCACCAGCTTTGCGTTTCTATCCCTGGCGGGACTCAGTGTGCTGTTGCTGACCCTGGGCGCCCTGGCGTTGTTTGACCTGTTCAGCGTGCTCAACCTCCAGTCGATCAAGAGCGGCGACGGGGTGCTGATTCTCTCGGCGTTGACCGGCTACTCGCTGCTTTGCCTGTTTACCAACATGATTTCGATCCGCTACCGGGCCAATAAGGCCTTGCCGTTGTCGGCATTCATCATGAACGTCATCCGCATGCTGGAATGGTCGGCTGCGTTGCTGTGCGCTTACCTGAGCCACAGCCTGGTCGCCACCAGCCTGGTGCTGTTGGCCGTGCGCGCGACGGGCATCGTCAGCAAGAACCTGATCGCCAACCGGTTGGGGATCGCCTTGTGTTTCAACGTTTCTGCGATCGGCAGGCGGGCATTTGTGACGTTGATCAAACCGTCACTGGCTTCGCTGGCCTTTCCGATTGGCCTGGCGTTGAACGTGCAGGGGCTGATCATTCTGTTGTCGGTGCTGCTGTCTCCGGCGCACGCGGCGATATTCGGTTTGTACCGCACGATTTCCAGGGTGTTGGTGCAGTTCTCGACCGTGGTGAACCAATCCCTGTGGCCGGAGATTTCCTATGCGTTCTCCATCGGTGACAACCAACTGGTCCGCAAAATGATCCGCTATGCCTTGCGGTTCTCGCTGCCCATCGCCTGTGTGCTGGGCGCGCTGGTGGTGATATTCGGCGGGACGATCTTTGATGTGTGGTCGGGCCGCAAAGACGATTATTCCTCCCGCATCATGCTGGTGCTGATCATCGGTGCGCTGACCCACGTGGCCTGGCAGGTGTATTGGGTGGCGCTGATGGCCACCGCATCCTATTCGTCGTTTGCCGTGGTGTTCATGCTGGTATCGGTCGCCAGCAGTCTGGCGGTGTTCTACCTGGCACCGGACTATGGCCTGCTCGGTGTCTGCTATGTGTTGGTGGCCACCGAAGTCGTCCTGTTCTGCTTTGCCAGGCGCGGTTTCCATCGTCTTGAACTGAGGATGGCCCGTGCTGATTAATCACCTGATCCGCCATCGATTGAAAGTCAGCCTGCTGACGCCTGAGGGGCTCAAGTACCTGGCCAAGCGCGTGCTGTTGCTGGGCCGCTTGCTCAAGGCCGATCGCCGCCAGCGCACGTTGCGCCGACAGGGGGCCAGCCTGGCTCCGCTGGTGATGATCAATGCCGTGGAATTCGAAGGCTCCGTCGCGTGTTTCAGCGTGGGCACCGGCAGCTTTATCGGCAAGCGCACCTTTATCCAATTGCACGCCGCCGTCCGTGTGGGTGCCCATGTGGCGATCAATGAAGGCGTGCGTATTCTCACGGGTACCCATGGCCTGGAAGATCCTGCCTGGCGCTTGAAAGTCGCCCCGGTGGTGATCGGCGACTACGCCTGGGTCGCCACCGACGCGATCATCCTGCCGGGCGTGACGATCGGTGAAGGTGCCGTCGTCGGTGCCGGCAGTGTGGTCGGGCGCAATGTGGCGCCGTACAGCGTGGTAGCGGGCAATCCGGCACGGGTCATCAGGTCGCGTGGGGCGCATGCGTTTACCTACAGCCCGGTCCGCTCAAGTGCCGTCGTCGAAGCCTGGATGGGTAAATAAGATGATTCTGGTCGCTCATCCCGTTGGTAATCAGAATGTCCGCGCGTTGCTGCGCGCGTTGAATCAACGGCAGTTGCTGCACTCGTTCCATACCTCGCTGGCACTGCATAAGGGGTCGTTCCTCTGCCGTCTGCCGGTGGTGGGCAAGGAGTGCCTGCGGCGTACGTTCGATCAGGTCGATGGCGCGTTGCTGCATAGTTACCCGCGTTATGACGTGCCGCGTGTGATCTGCGACAAACTGAAGTGGTATCGCCTGACACGCCGCAACACCGGCATCTTCTGCCCGGAAAACGTCTACAACCACATTGACCAGGCCAGCGCCGCTTTCCTCTACAACACCCCGCGCAAACCCAGCCAGGTGTACGGCTATGACGGCAAGTGCCTGGGCTTGTTCAGCGCCGCCCGCGACATCGGCGACATCACCCTCAATTATGAGGCGGCCTTCGGCTCCATCGCCTACGCCTGCAGGATGCTTGAGCATGAGCGCGAGGCCAACCCTGCCTGGCGTGCCAGCATTCCCGATATCAGCAATGACACCATGCGCAAACAGACGGCCGAGTTGGCCTTGGCAGACCGGATCATAGTGGCGAGTACCTTTGCCAAGCGCACCCTGGGTGAGCACGGCGTTGCGCCAGGCAAGGTTGCGATCACGCCCTATGGCGCGCCGGCGCCGATGGTGCGTCATGAAGCAAGCGCCCGGCCAGGTACACGACTGAAAGTGATTTATGTCGGCGCGCTGACCCAGCAAAAGGGCATTTCGTACTTTTTCGACGCGTTGAATCTTGCGGCGAGCAGCGTTGCCCTGGACGTCACGGTGATCGGTGGCGACTACGCCAACGGTCGCAACCCCGTGCTCAATGCCGAGCTGAAAAAGTACCAGTGGTTCAGTTCCGCGTCCCACGATGACGTTATCCGCCACTTGCTGGAGGCCGATGTGCTGGTGCTGCCGTCGGTCGCCGAGGCGTTTGGCCTGGTGGTAGGTGAAGCCTTGTCCACGGGCACAGCGGTGATCGTGTCGCAGAACTGCGGTGCGGCCGACCTGGTCGTCGAGGGTTTCAACGGTTATGTGGTGCCGATCCGTTCTGCCGAAGCGATCGCCAGCCGTCTGGTTGAGCTGGCCGAAGACAAGGACAAGCTCAGGGCGTTGCAGCACAACGCTGTGTTGTCTGCCGGTGGAACCACCTGGGACAGCTACGCCAGGGAGGTGATGGATGCAATCCTTGGCCATTCCTGACAGGGTCAGCCTGCATGAGCGCTACCGCACGCGGGTGGTCAGCGCCTTCGTGCTTATCTACCTGTTCATCCTGTTCGAAGGGGTCTTGCGCAAGTGGGTGATGCCGAGCCTCAGTTCGGTCATCTATTTCATCAAGGACCCGATCGTCCTTTACATCTACTGGTGCGCCTACCGGTTCGGTTTTTTCTCGAAAAACCTGGTGTCGGCCTACTTTGTCGTGCTGGTCATGGTGTTCTTCCTGCTGGTGGCCGCGTTTCTGTTGAGCAGCCCTGAAGGCTTCGTCATCTACGGCTACGGCGTGCGCAACTACCTGCTGTATTTCCCGTTGATATTTGTCGCTGGCAAGACGCTCAGGTTGACGGATGTCTATCGGTTCGCCCGTATCACGCTGTTCGCGGCGATCCCGATCAGCGTGCTGGTGGTGCTGCAGTATTCGTCCGGACCCCAGGCGTATGTGAACAAAGGCATTGGTGATGATGACTTCATTTTCATGATTGCCGACGGTGTCGTGCGGCCCTACGGCACCTTCACGTTCACGGCCGGGCATGTGGTGTACGTGTCGGCCTGCTTTGCATTCCTGGTCGCGGCGGTGTTTGACAAGGCCTTGTTCCGTGCCGTGTTCGCCCGGCGCTATGGGCTGTTTGGCGTGTCGGCGGCTGCGGTGGCGGTGATGTGTTTTCTCACGGGGTCCAGGGCGATCTATGCGTACGCTGCGATTGTGCTGCTGGCGGCGTTGATGGTCGCCTTGATCAAGAAATCGCAACGCAACCTGTTGTCGTTGTTTTTCCTGGCGGCCGCGTTGTTTGTCAGCCTGCTGATCTTCATGTCCACCGACAGCTACCAGGTGCTGGTGGAGCGCAACCGCAGCGCCGTGGCCAGTGAAGGCTCGCCGGTCACTCGCGCGTTCTCCAGCCTGTATGCGTTCACGCGTGTGGTCGATGACGCGCCGTTGTGGGGCCACGGGATAGGTTCGGGCACCAACGCCGCCTCGACGATCCTGCGCGCAGGGCGGGAGCAGGGCGCAGGTTTTTTACTGGCCGAAGATGAATGGTCACGCATCGTGCTGGAAATGGGCCTGCCCGCCGGGCTGATGTTCATCCTGTTCAGGATCCTCGTGCTGCTCTGGTTACTGCTCAAGTCCTACACGGCGCTGGTCAGGCAAGGCACCGGGGTGCCGTTGCTGCTGTGCGGTTTCCTGGCGCCGATCCTGTTCAACGGGGTCATGACCATGCAGGGCACATTCCTGGCGTTTGGCGTGCTGTATGCCTGCCTGATTCTCGCGGCCTGCAAGAAAACCTGAACCTACTTAATGCATCAGCGGACGACAGCACGTGAAGTTACTAAGAATCATCTCTTCGGTCAGACCGGAAAAAGGCGGCCCGATCAACGCGGCCCGGGAAATCGACACGGTGCTCGCCCAGGAGGGGCATCGCGTGGATGTCCTGACGCTGGATGCCGAGTTCGCGGTGGACTATCCCGGCACCGTGCATTTCATGGGGCCAAGCCGATTCGGCTACGGCTTGAACGGCAACATCCGCGAATGGCTGGAGCAGCACGCCCGGCACTATGATTTTTTCATTATCAACGGCTTGTGGCAGTACCACGGGTTTGTCGCCCGCCAGGTGCTGAATAAGTTGGGACGACCTTACATCGTGTATACCCACGGCATGCTGGATCCCTGGTTCAAGCACGAATACCCGCTCAAGCATCTGAAGAAATGGCTCTACTGGCCATGGGGCGAATACCGGGTGCTGAGGGATGCGCGGCGGGTGGTGTTTACCAGTGAAGAAGAGCAAATCCGCGCGCGTGAGTCGTTCTGGCTGTATCGCGCCCATGAAACGATCACGGCGTATGGCACTGCCAGCCCACCGGCCGATGGGGCGCGCCTGGCGCGGGACTTCATCACCGGTCACCCGGAACTCAAGGGCAAGCGGGTAGTGCTGTTCCTGAGTCGCATCCATAAGAAGAAGGGGTGCGACCACCTGCTGCAGGCATTTGCCCAGGTCGCCGGGCAAGACGAGCGGCTGCACCTGGTCATGGCCGGCCCCGATCAGGGCGGTTGGGTACAGGCGCTGCAGGATCAGGCCGAAAAGTCGGGCATTGCCCATCGCATCAGCTGGCCCGGCATGTTGCAGGGGACTGCAAAGTGGGGCGCGTTTTACGCCGCCGAAGTGTTTTGCCTTCCTTCGCACCAGGAAAATTTCGGCGTGGTGGTGGCGGAAGCGCTGGCGTGCGGCAAGCCCGTGCTGATCAGCAACAAGGTCAATATCTGGCGTGAAATCGACAAGGATCGCGTGGGCTTTGTCAGTGACGACACCGCCGACGGCGCCCTGCACAACCTGCAACGCTGGTTGCAGCTGGATGCGCCCGCTTACGCGCAAATGTCCGAGCGGGCCAGGGCGTGTTTTGCCGAACGCTTTCATATCCGTCGCGGTGCGCAGCGCCTGCTGGAGATTGTGCGGGAGTGCTTCCCGTGATTCTTCAAGGCAATGACCCGCACCGTTCGGCCTCGTTCTCATTGGGCCATCGGCTGCGCCGCCAGCTCTGGAACATGGTGTACGTGGTGCTGTTTCGCACCAGCCCGCGCCCGTTCCATGCGTGGAGGGCCTTTCTGCTGCGGCTGTTCGGTGCGCGGTTGGGCAAGGGGGTGCACGTGTATCCACGGGCCAAGGTCTGGGCGCCCTGGAACCTGGAGCTGGGTGACCATGTCGGCATTGCCGATGGCACCACGTTGTACAGCATGGCGTTGATCCGCATTGGGCGCTACAGCGTGGTTTCCCAGGGCGCGCATTTGTGCGGCGGCTCCCACGACTACAACAGCAAGAACTTCCAGCTGTATGCAAAACCCATCGTGCTGGGGGAGCACGTGTGGGTGTGTGCCGAGGCGTTCATCACCCCAGGCGTCAGTGTGGCTGACGGCGTGGTGGTGGGGGCCCGCACCCTGGTGATCAAGAGCATCGCGCAGCCCTGGACCGTGCATGCCGGGCATCCGTCCCGCCAGATCGGCCTGCGTACCCAGCTTGTGCAGGAGCCCACGCCATGAAGCGCGAAACCATCACCGTGATCATCCTCACCTACAACGAAAGCCTGCACATCGCCCGGGCCATCGACTCGGTGCGGGCTTTCAGCGACGAAGTGCTGGTGGTGGACTCATTCTCCACCGACAGCACCTGCGACATCGCCCGTGCCCATGGCGCGTGGGTGGTGCAGCACCCGTTCGTCAACCAGGCCAAGCAGTTCCAGTGGGCGCTGGACAACCTGCCGATTACCGGCAACTGGACGCTGCGCCTGGATGCCGACGAGATCATCGAGGCCGACCTCGCTGCCGAGATCAACGCACGCTTGCCGACGTTGGCCAGCGATATCACCGGCATCAACTTCAAGCGCAAGCACATTTTCATGGGGCGCTGGGTGCGGCATGGCGGGCGTTACCCGTTGCGGATGCTACGGCTGTGGCGCACCGGGTTCGGGCGCATGGAAGACCGCTGGATGGACGAGCACATCTCGGTGGCCGAGGGTCGCACCATCACTCTGGAAGGTGGGTTCGCCGACCATAACTTGCATGACTTGACCTTCTTCACCCACAAGCACAACCAGTACGCCACCCGCGAAGCGATTGAAGTGCTCAACACGCGGCTGGGGTTGTTTGCGATCCGCGATGAACTGCACACGGGGCAGAGTTCGTTCCAGACCAAGGCCAAGCGCCTGATCAAGAACCGCCTCTATAACCGCGTGCCGTTCACCCTGAGTTCGACCGCCTATTTCTTGTGGCGCTACATCATCCAGCTGGGGTTTCTCGATGGCCGCAGCGGCCTGGTCTATCACCTGCTCCAGGGCTATTGGTACCGCTTCCTGGTGGGCGCCAAGGTGCTGGAGCTGGAAACCGCAATTGCCCATTTAAACGATAAGGAAGCCATTGTCCGGGAACTCTCGAAGTTGACCGGCCATAACTTGAACCTGCCCAAACAGAAGTAACTGACCGTTTTTAACAAACACCCAAGTTTGGGTGTCGGCCTTCGCTCGCCTATCAATCGGGAGACAGACATGAACAAAGTTGCGCTTATCACCGGTATTACCGGCCAGGATGGCTCGTACCTGGCGGAGCTGCTGCTGGAAAAAGGCTATACGGTGCACGGCCTCAAGCGCCGTTCGTCGTCGTTCAATACCCAGCGCATCGATCATATTTACCAGGACCCGCAGGCCCTGCATAAAAACCTGATCCTACACTACGGCGACCTGGCGGACTCGTCGAACTTGACGCGCATCATCCAGCAGGTCCAGCCCGACGAAATCTACAACCTCGGCGCGCAATCCCATGTGGCGGTGAGCTTCGATTCACCGGAATACACCGCCGATGTGGACGCCCTGGGCACCTTGCGTATTCTTGAAGCGATCCGCCTGTTGGGCCTGGAAAAAAAGACCCGCTTCTACCAGGCCTCGACCTCCGAGTTGTATGGCTTGGTGCAGGAAACCCCGCAGAAGGAAACCACGCCGTTCTACCCGCGCTCGCCCTATGCAGTAGCCAAGTTGTACGCCTACTGGATCACCGTGAACTTCCGTGAAGCCTACGGCCTGTATGCGTGCAACGGCATCCTGTTCAACCACGAGTCGCCACGCCGCGGGGAAACCTTCGTGACGCGCAAGATCACCCGCGCCCTGACCAACATCGCGCTGGGCCTGGAGCCGTGCCTGTACATGGGCAACATGGATGCCCTGCGCGACTGGGGGCATGCCAAGGACTATGTGCGCATGCAGTGGATGATGTTGCAGCAGGACAGCCCGCAAGATTTCGTGATCGCCACCGGTGTGCAGTATTCGGTGCGTGACTTCATTCGCTGGTCGGCGGCGGAGCTTGGGCTACGCCTGCGCTTTGTGGGTGAAGGCGTGGAGGAGGTGGCGGTGGTCGAGCACATCGACGGCGACCTGGCGCCGGGCATTCTGGTGGGCGACGTGATTGTCCGGGTGGACCCGCGTTACTTCCGCCCGGCCGAGGTGGAGACGCTGCTGGGCGACCCGTCCAAGGCCAAGCGCGTGCTCGGTTGGGTGCCTGAAATCAGTGCGCAGGCGATGTGTGCGGAGATGGTCCGCGAAGACCTCAAGATCGCCCAGCGCCACGCCTTGCTGCGCCTGCACGGGCATGACGCACCGATTGCGGTGGAGAACTGAACATGGCACGTGATCTTGATGCGCGGATTTTTGTCGCCGGCCATCGCGGCATGGTCGGTTCGGCCATCGTGCGGCGCCTCTGGGCGTTGGGCTACACGCAGATACTCACGGCGGGCCGCGATGAACTGGACCTGCTCGACCCGGCGGCCGTGCAGGCGTACTTCGCCAGGCACCGTATCGACCAGGTGTACCTGGCGGCCGCAAAGGTGGGTGGGATTCATGCCAACGCCACATACCCGGCCGACTTCATCTACCAGAACCTGATGATCCAGGCCAATGTGATCCACGCTGCCCACAGCCATGACGTGCAGCAACTGTTGTTCCTCGGCTCGTCATGCATCTACCCGGTGCATGCGCCGCAACCGATGATCGAAGCGGTGTTGCTGGACGGTGCACTGGAACCCACCAACGAGCCCTACGCCGTGGCCAAGATCGCCGGGATCAAGCTGTGCGAAAGCTACAACCGCCAGCACGGCCGCGATTACCGCAGTGTGATGCCGACCAATCTGTATGGGCCGGGCGATAACTACCATCCGCAAAACAGCCATGTGATCGCCGCCTTGTTACGGCGCTTCCACGAAGCGACCCAGCGCGGCGATGACGAGGTGGTGATCTGGGGCAGTGGCCGACCGCGACGGGAATTCTTGCACGTGGATGACATGGCGGCGGCCAGCGTGCATGTGATGGAACTCGATGCGGCGCGCTACCGCGAACAGACCCAGCCGATGCGCTCGCACCTGAACGTAGGCACCGGCGTGGATTGCACCATCGCCGAGTTGGCCGAGGCGCTGGTGCGGGTCACCGGCTTCCAGGGGCGCCTGCGTTTCGACACCGACAAACCCGACGGTGCGCCGCGCAAGTTGCTCGATGTCAGCCGTATCAACGCCCTTGGCTGGGAAGCCTACGTGCCGCTGGAGGAGGGCTTGCGTGACGCCTACAACGCCTATCTCGCGGCGCTCGAACAGCCTCGGGGCCAGTGATGAAAGTGCTTTTGTACGGCATCAATTACAGCCCGGAGCTGACCGGTATCGGCAAGTACAGCGGTGAACAGGCGCGCTGGCTGGCGGTGCAAGGTCATCAGGTCCGCGTAGTCACGGCGCCGCCGTATTACCCGCAGTGGCAGGTGGGCGAGGGCTATTCGCCGTGGCGTTTTCGTACCGAGCTGGATGCCGGCGTGACGGTGATCCGTTGTCCGCTTTACGTACCACGCCAGCCCACGGCGATGACGCGTCTGCTGCACCTGATGAGTTTTTCCGCCAGCTCGTGTGTGGCGGTGCTGGGGCAACTGCGCTGGAAGCCGGACCTGGTGATCCTGGTGGTGCCCACGCTGTTCTGTGCGCCTCAGGCGTTGCTGTTGGCCAAGCTCAGTGGCGCGCGGTCGGTGTTGCATGTCCAGGACTATGAAGTGGATGCGATGCTCGGCCTGGGCATTGGCGGCGGTTCGCTGTTGCGGCGCCTGGCGTTGGGTGTGGAGCGCTGGCTGCTGCGGCGCTTTGATCGGGTCTCGACGATTTCCAGCGGCATGCTCCACAAGGCACGGGGCAAGGGCGTGTACAGCCAGCGGCTGATGTTCTTTCCGAACTGGTCGGAGACCGCACGCTTTCGCGATGTGCCGCGCGACCGCGCGTTGCTGCAACGCCTGGGCGTGCCGCCGGGAACCAAGGTGTTGTTGTACTCCGGCAACCTCGGCGAGAAGCAAGGCCTGGAGCTGATCCTCGATGTCGCCCAGGCCCATGCCCAGCGCACGGAGTGGGTGTTCCTGATCGTCGGCCAGGGCACCGGCAAGGCGCGTCTGCTCGAACGTGTCCAGCGTGACGGGCTGCGCAATGTGCTGTTCGCGCCGTTGCAGGCCTACGAGGATTTACCGGCGCTGCTGGCCTCGGCCGATGTGCACCTGGTGATCCAGAAGCGTGGCGTGGCAGATGCGGTGTTGCCGTCCAAGCTCACCAACATTCTGGCCGTGGGCGGCAACGCAATTATCACCGCCGACCCCGATACCACACTCGGCCGCCTGTGCGAGGAACATCAGGGCATTGCGGTGTTGATCGAGCCGGAATCGGTCACGGCACTGAGCACGGGTATCGAGCGGGCACTGGCAATGCCGACGCGTAATGAGGTGGCGTTGAATTACGCCAAGGAGTTCCTCGACAAGGAACGCATTCTGCAACGTTTTCTGGCACAGGTTTGATGGGTATGTGGCTTGATTTACCGACCTTCCAAACGGTCGTGGCTTCGACGCCGTTGGTGGCGATTGACCTAGTGGTGAGAAACAGCCGTGGCGAAGTCTTGCTCGGTTTGCGCGTCAACCGGCCAGCCTTTGGTTTCTGGTTCGTGCCCGGGGGGCGTATCCGCAAGAACGAAAGCCTCGACAGCGCGTTCCGGCGCATCACCGGCGAAGAGCTGGGACGCACGTTTGAACGGGCCAATGCACGTCTGCTCGGGGTGTACGAGCACTTCTACGATGACAGCGTGTTCGCCAATGCCGGCAGCGGGCCGGATACCCACTATGTGGTGCTCGGCTATTGCCTGGACCTGGAAGATGGGCAGACTCTCTTGCTGCCAACCGAGCAACATCAGCAGTACCGTTGGTGGCCACAGGATGAACTGCGCGTCAGCCCGCGCGTGCATGAAAACAGCCGCGCCTATTTCTGACGCTCTGCCTCGAGGATGCATTTATGTTGTTACCCGTGATTATGGCAGGCGGTTCGGGGTCGCGCCTGTGGCCGCTGTCGCGGCAACTGAACCCCAAGCAGTTCCTGCGCCTGACCGATGCGCACCTGTCGATGCTGCAGCAGACCATCCAGCGCCTGGAGGGCGCCAACGTCGCCTTGCCGCAGTTGATCTGTAACGAGCAGCATCGTTTCCAGGTGGCCGAGCAGTTGCGCCAGCTCGGCATGGAGCAGGCGAGCATCCTGCTGGAGCCGGTGGGGCGCAACACCGCGCCGGCCATCGCCCTGGCAGCGTGCAAGGCGGTTGCCGAGGACCAGGACCCGATCCTGCTGGTGCTGGCCGCCGACCATTTGATCGAAGATGTGCCCGCGTTCCATGCCAGCCTCGAAGTGGCGCTGCCCCTGGCCAGGGCCGGCAAGCTGGTGACCTTCGGCATCACCCCGACCTGCGCGCATACCGGCTATGGCTACATCGAGCAGGGCACGGCGGTGGGCGAGGGCAGTTACCGGGTCAAGCGCTTTGTCGAGAAGCCGGACGCCGCCACGGCCGCGCAGTATGTGGCGAGCGGTTATTACGCCTGGAACAGCGGCATGTTCATGTTCCGCGCCAGCCGCTACCTGGCAGAACTCGAACGCTTCCAGCCGGCCATGCTCGAAGCCTGCCGCGTGGCGCTGGAGGGCGGTAGCCAGGACCTGCCGTTTACCCGCGTGCATGCGGCAACCTTCGCCACATGTCCGGACGACTCCATCGACTACGCCGTGATGGAAAAAACCGATGACGCGGTGATGGTGCCCTTGCACGCCGGCTGGAGCGATATCGGCTCGTGGTCGGCCCTGTGGGAGGCCAGTGCAAAAGACGCCGGCGGCAATGTGCTGCGCGGTGATGGGTTGCTGCTCGATACCCGCGATAGCTATGTGCACGCCGACAGCCGCCTGGTCGCCACCGTCGGGGTGCACGACTTGATCATCGTCGAGACCAAGGACGCCGTGCTGGTGGCTCACAAGGATCAGGTGCAGCAGGTCAAGGGGATCGTCGATCAGCTCAAGCAGGCCGGGCGGCACGAGCACCTCAACCACCGAGAGGTGTATCGGCCGTGGGGCATGTATGACTCGGTGGACAGCGGCGCGCGGTATCAGGTCAAACGCATCACCGTGAAGCCGGGAGCCAAATTGTCGGTGCAGATGCATCACCACCGCGCCGAACACTGGATCGTGGTCAGCGGCACGGCCCGGGTCACCAATGGCGAGCAGACCTACCTGGTCGCGGAAAACCAGTCGACCTATATCCCCATCGGCCAGGTGCATGCGCTGGAGAATCCTGGGGTGATTCCTTTGGAGTTGATCGAAGTGCAGTCGGGGTCTTACCTGGGCGAAGACGACATTGTCCGGTTTGAAGACAAGTACGGCAGGGCCTGAAGTTTCCGACAATTAATAACGTTCCGAATAACTTCAAACATCGGCAATGCAGTGAGGGCCGGGCACTTTGCCGGTAAAACGTTATTTTCAACTAATGCACCTGGAAGTTACCCGTCTGGTGTGCTGTTTAGTTGGATGGCACTATCGGCCCGGCTACTCACTGACGATAAGGAGTCTGTTATGAGAAAAGCACTGGCGGTTATTGTGCTCAGTGTCATGAGTACGACGGTGTTGGCCGACGAGTTGCCGTTGGGGCTCAGTACCAAGGTCGCGGGTTCGGTGACAGTCGGGGAAACCCTGCTGGTCGCTAGCGCCATTGTTGCCGGCGTGGCGGCTGCGTCCAACAGCGGCGGCAGTTCCAACGGCGGCACCACCACCGGGACCACCGGTACGACCGGAACCACCGGCACCGGCAACTGATCCACCACCTTCCGCTTTTCAGACTGCTTGGATTCCCCACCCGAGTAGTCTTTTTTTCTTGTCGTTTATCGCGAGTGTCCGAGCACTATGATGCGTATTTTTTCTGTGGCGGCCGTGGCCGCTGCATTGTTACAGGGCTGCATGTTTGCACCGGGCCAATACATGGACACGGCGGCGTTGACTGAAAGTGGCGGCGCGCAAAACAGCCGGGTGGATTTGATTCCGATCACGCCAAAGTTACTTGCCATGGACGCGGCCAGCCAAGTGCCTTATTCCATTCCCGCGGAACTATTGAGTTACAAGCCGGGCCCGTATTTGATCGGCGCCAATGACGCGTTGTATATCACTGTATGGGATCACCCTGAACTCACGGCACCGTCCGGCCCGCAACAACAGATCGACGCCAACGGCCGGTTGGTCAGCCCCGAGGGCAAGCTGTTCTACCCCTACGTGGGTGAGTTGGTTGCCAAGGGGCGATCCATTGAAGCGCTGCGCAGTGAGATCACCGACAAGCTGCGCCAATACATCGACAGCCCCCAGGTGGACGTCAGCGTATTGCGCTTCGCCAGCCAGCGCGTGGTGATCACCGGCGCAGTAGCCAAGGCCGGGCCGGTGCCGATCACCACCATCCCGCTGAACGTGATGGAAGCCATGGGCGCCGCCGGGATCGACCCGCTCAATGCCGACCTGTCCAACCTCACGCTCAGCCGGGGCGGCAAGCGCTACACCCTGGACCTCGACACGCTCAACCTGGCGCAGTCGCGCCTGAACGACATCTACCTCAAGGACGGCGACCAGCTGTACCTGGCCTACAACGACCGCAAGCGCATCTATGTGATGGGCGAAGTCATGCAGCCCCGCGCCCTGACCTTCAAGACCCGCAGCATGAACCTCTCCGACGTGCTCGGCTCGGTGGGTGGGGTCAATCAGAACACCTCTAACGCGGACGCGATCTATGTGATTCGCGGCGCGCATAACATCGCCAACGAGCCGGCCAAGGTGTTCCAGCTGGAAGCTGCGTCCCCTTCGGCCATGGCCCTGGCCACGCGCTTTGATGTGCAGCCCCAGGATGTGGTGTTTGTCGGCCCGGCGAATATCACGCGCTGGAACCGCTTCATCAGCCAGTTGATCCCTTCGGCCACAATCGTCGGCATTGGCGCGTCCACCCAGAACAACCTGAGCGAAGCCAGCAGCCGATAGGGTGGAACCTGCGTGAACACTCATAAAATCGCTGCTTACATGGGGTTGGCGTGGCTGTTGGCTGGCTGCAATCCACTGATGACCGCCTCCCTCGATACCTTCAAGGCGGCCGTGGGCGGACCGGCGCCGCTGGAGCTGACCCAGGCCCAGGTGGACGCAGTGCCGTTTGCCCAGATCAAGGTCACCACGGTGTCCAGCGAAGGGGTGATGGCGCTGATTCGCCAGCGTGGCGACCTGCAGTTCTGGGTGGCTTCCGGCAAGCAGGTGCTGTTGGTGCGTAATGGTCTGGTGGTACGCACGGTCGGCCTGGGCGTGGACCTCAATGGCACGCACTGGCAGGACCAGTCGCCGTTCCAGCAAGGCTTGCACCGTGTGCCGGATGGCTACCGCAGCACGCGGCAGATCGATGGGGTGGACGGCTATCGCATGGGCATCACGCTTACCAGCCGTATGACCCGCAAGGGCATCGAAACGGTTGAGATCCTCGGCAAGCCCTACGCCTTGTTGCGGGTGGACGAAGACGTCGAGGCCAGCGGCTTTCAGGCGCGCAACCGTTACTGGGTCGACCCCGTCGACGGCTTTATCGTGCAGAGCGAACAGCACCTCACGCCCGACCTGACCCTGACCATCACCCAGCTGCAACCCACTCGCAAGGACGCCCGATGATCGGTCGAATACTCACGGCGCTGCTGCTGTTCTGGAGTTGCGTCAGTACGAGCCAGGCCGCCGTGACCGTCAGCGGCCAGGTGCGCACCCCAGGGCCTATCGCGCTGCCACCCGATGCACGTTTGCTGGACGCGATCATTCCGTCGCAACCGGATGCCCAGGGTTATTGGCTGGGAGCAGCCTGGTTGCATCAACCCTTGCTGGAACGCCAGGCGCGGCTCAAGGCCGGCGTGCTGTTTGATTTGCAAACCCTGCACCAGGCCGCGTTGGCTGAAGGGCTTGAGGGCCGGGCTCATAGTGCCGAACGCTTGTATCGGCAGGTGCAGCCCTTACCTGTCACTGGCCGCCAGGTGGCGGTGCTGGACCCGGTGGCGGTGGAAGTCGGCTTTGCGCCGAACCTGCCGCTCAGCGATGGCGACCGCCTGGTATACCCGCCACGGCCCACGCAGGTGCGCGTGGTGGGGGCTGTCGTTGCGGCGTGCAGCCTGGCGTTCGAGCCGCTGCGGGCAGCCCGCGATTACCTCACCGCGTGCCCGCCACTGGTGGAGGCGGATGCTGATTATTTGTGGGTGATCCAGCCTGACGGGAAGGTCTCGCGCCTGGGCATTGCGCCCTGGAACCGCGAAGAGGGCGCCCCCCCAGCGCCCGGCGCCACGCTGCTGGTGCCGATCCGCAGTGACGACCTGAGCGCGCCCACCCCTGACCTGAATCAGCAACTGGCCGAGTTTCTCGCCACCCAACCCCTGGCCGAGGTCACGCCTTGAAATTATGTATTGCGGCCGTGCTGCTGGTGCCTTGTGGCGTCGTGCATGGTGATCCCCGTTACACCCAAAGCGATTTCGGCGGCGTGGGGCTGCTGCAGACGCCTACCGCCCGCATGGCGCCCGCCGGCGAACTCAGCGTGAACGCCAACCGCACCGAGCCCTACAGCCGCTACAGTTTTTCTGCGCAACCACTGGACTGGCTGGAAGGCACGTTCCGCTACACCGCGATCACTAACCGGCCCTATGGCGCTGAGTCGTTCAGCGGCGGCCAGAGTTACAAGGACAAGGCCGTCGACGCCAAGGTGCGCTTGAACCAGGAAACCCACTGGTTGCCTGAAGTGGCGCTGGGGTTCATGGACCTGGGCGGCACCGGGCTGTTTTCCAGTGAATACCTGGTGGCCAACAAGCGGTATGGCGACGTGGATTTCAGCGCTGGTATCGCCTGGGGTTACCTGGGCAGCCGTGGTGACTTAGGCAACCCGCTAGGCGTGCTGGATGATCGATTCAACGAGCGTCCCAACGCTGAAGGATCCGGCAGTTTTTCCAACGGCTATTTCCGTGGCCGGCCCGCGCTGTTTGGCGGTATTGCCTACCAGACGCCCTGGGCGCCGTTGAGCCTCAAGCTTGAAGTGGAAGGCAACGACTACAAAAATGAACCACGCAGCAACAGCTTTCGCCAGGCTTCACCGGTCAACCTGGGCCTGGTCTACAAGCTCGCCGATGCGGTCGATGTGAGCGCTGCGTGGGAGCGGGGCAATACCGCGATGTTCGGCATTACGCTGCACACCAATTTTGTCAGCCGCAAGGCACCGGCCAAGACCTATGACCCACCGGCCCCCCCGTTGCCGGCGAAGCCACCAACCACACCGCCGGACCAGGTGGATTGGGCCGCCGTGTCCCTGCGCCTGCACGATAACGCCGGCTACAATGTGCAACGCATTACCCAGCGTGGTCCGGAGTTGCTGGTGTATGGCGAACAGCAGCGCTATTTCTACAGCGCCAAGGCGGTGGGGCGCGCCAGTCGTATTCTGGACAACAGCGTGAATGACCAGATCGACTGGTTCACCCTGGTCAGCGAACGCTATGCCATGCCGATCGAGGAAACCAGCGTGCCGCGCAAGACCTTTCGCGAGGTGGTCAACCAGCGCGAAGCCCTGCAGGACCTGCACCGCCAGGTCGAGGTCAATCGTGCCAGCGAGCGCACGCAGACCGTGCTCTACACCCAAACGCCGAAGCCCCTCAGCTATGGGCTGGGCCTGGGCTACAAGCAGAACGTCGGCGGGCCGGATGGTTTGCTCTACCAGGTTTCCGCCGACCTCGATGCCGAGTACCGCTTTACCCGCAACACCTGGTGGAGTGGTTTGCTCAGCGTCAACCTGCTGAACAACTACGATGGGTTCACCTACGACGCGCCCACGGGCTTGCCGCGGGTTCGCACCGACCTGCGCAAGTACATGACCAGCGCCGACGTGACCCTGCCGACCTTCCAGCTCAACCATGCGCAGCGCCTGGACCAGGACCTGTACGGCATGGTCTACGGTGGCTTGCTGGAATCGATGTATGCCGGTGTGGGCAGTGAAGTGCTGTACAGGCCGATGGGCCAGGGCTGGGCGGTGGGTGCCGATGTGAACTATGTGCGTCAGCGCGGTTTCGAGCAGGATTTGAGCCTGCGTGACTATCGCACGGTGACCGGGCATATCACCGGGTATACCGACCTGCCATTCAACCTGCAGGGGGCCTTGAGTGTCGGTCGCTACCTGGCTCGGGACTGGGGTGCAACGCTGGATCTTTCGCGGGAGTTCAACAATGGCGTGCGGATTGGTGCGTGGATCACTCGCACCAACGTGTCCAAGCAAGAGTTTGGCGAAGGCGCCTTCGACAAGGGCCTCTACCTGTCCATTCCGTTTGATGAGTTGATGAGCCTGTCGACGATGCGCCGCGCCAACCTGGTGTGGGCACCGCTGACCCGCGATGGCGGCGCGCGCCTGAATCGCGCGTATTCGCTGCATTCGATGACGGATGGGCGCGACAGTGCATTGTTCTACAAGAATATCGACAAGATCACTGAGTAAGGCCTGTAGGAGCGAACTTGCTCCTACAGGTACAGGGGGTTAGTAGATGTCCTTGGACAGCAGCGTAAACGGTGTCTTCAGCAGGATCTTGATATCCAGCCACAACGACCAGGTGTTGATGTAGCGCAGGTCGATGTCGACGCGTTTTTGCATCTTCTCCAGTGTCTCGGTCTCACCCCGGCATCCATTGATCTGCGCCAGCCCGGTGATGCCGGGCTTGATGCGATGGCGCGCCATGTACGCGTGAATCTTGCTCGAGTAATAGTCGTTGTGTGCGATGGCGTGGGGGCGTGGACCGACCAGGGCCATATGCCCTTGCAACACGTTGAACAATTGCGGCAATTCATCGATAGAGGTGCGGCGGATAAACCGGCCGACCGGGGTGATGCGCGAATCGTTGCGGCTGGCCTGGCGTACCTCGTGGTCGTCATGCACGCGCATCGAGCGGAACTTCCACACCTTGATCACCTGGCCATTCCAGCCGTGGCGGTCCTGTTTGAAGATCACCGGGCCGGGGGAGGTGAGCTTGATCAGCAGGGCAAACGCCAGGAGCACCGGGCTCAGCACCAGGATGGCCAGTAGCGCGATGCTCTTGTCCAGCAACGCTTTGCTCAGGGCGGCTGTGGGGCGGCTGGTCAGCGGGCTTTCATTGAGGAAGATCGCTGGCAGCCCGTCCACTTCGGCGACGCAATGGTTGAGCAGCAGCATGTTGTTGAGGTCGGGCACCCAGATCACATCCACGCTGATCTCCAGCAGGTTGAGGTACAACGACTCGATGTGGGTGGCGTCCTGCAACGAGTGGGTGATGTACAGGCGGCGAATGCCATGCTGGCGGATCAGTTGCGGCAATTGCGGCAGCTCGCCAAGGATCTGCGCCTGTGCATCCGGCGCGGCCTCGGCATGGCTGCCGACGAGCCCCACCAACGGTGAGCGCTTTTGGCGAGACAGGGTGTTCGCCAGGTCGACGGCAAGTTTGCCGGTGCCCACTATCAGTGACTTATGCCGTTGGTGAAGTTGGCGATGGTAATACCGGGACAGGCTGTGCAGCGGGATATAACACAGGGCCAGCAGAGGGTAACTAACCGCCGCCCAGAGCAACAAGATATCCAATGGAAACAATGAGGTGGCATTGCAGGCGATACCCACTGCGAACACTATTAAAGCGGTGAGTAACCATCCCATGAACAGCCGTCCCAAGCCCACGCCATAGTCATCTTTCTTGCTGTAGACATCACACAGACTGTACGCCGGTAATGAAGCCAGTATGGTAAACGCCGCGAGCACACGGTAGTTGTACTCAAGTTGGCCGGTCCTGAACACGACCAACATAAATAACAGTGCAACGACCAAACCCGAGGCAAGCATCCACTGACCCCAGAACGTCAAACCCTTGGGGGTCAGGTTGCGATGCATTCTAGTGTTATTCAGCATAGTTCTGCTCCCGGTGGTGACCACGCAGGTGGTGGCAGGGTCTAATCACGCGGTGGAATACCCGCACTAAAAGATAGGCACGCGGACTCGCGTACCCACGGATAGTAATGAACGGCAGGAGGCATTGGCTGACGACTTATAACAGGGGCAGCGGCGTCTTAGTGTGAGGGTGTTATAAATGGGCAGGTAAAAAAGTGTGTATTGATAGGCAGGGTGGGTATCAAAGTATCCGTTCTTTTTTTTGTTTTAACGGCGTGACTGAGTGAGGTCCAAGGGTTTCTTGATTTTTTGTGTAAGGCAATAGCCACGGTTTCTCACCGCACGAAACAAGCGTTCGCCATCGTTGACACGCTTGAACTTTTCTTGGAGCCGGCTCAGGCACATTTCCAACCCGCGATATAGATCAGGTTCGCGTCCGATATTACGGATCAGTTCCTCTTTGCTGACAACACGCTCTTCATGGTGCAGCATCTTTTTAATCAACGCCGATTCAATGGTTGTCAGCGAAATACGTAAGCCGCCTTTGACCAGGGTGCGGTCATGTTGTGTCAATAGCCAGAAATCCTGAGGATAAAGTTGAGTTCGCTCAGAGGTTATATCAGCAGGCTGAGTGGGGCTATTGGGCGTGCTGTCGTGACCCGTTGGCATGGGTAGTCTGGATTCTTGTCGCACAGCGTTAAAAGAGTGTGAGGGTAAGCCAAGTGTGTGGGTAATGACATAGGTTGTCAGGCGACGGTTGTCATCGGAGTTGCAGTGTTGAGGGTTGTTTGCACGGATTTTAGGGTCTGTTTCTATTGGCGCGAATGTATTCAAGTCGTAATGAAACAATTCGGCATTGGGCGTAAAGTCTCGCAGTGCGATGGCCGCAAGTGTGGGGGTGAAGGCGTGTTTCTTGAGGGAGCTCATAGTGTCCACCGTTAGTATGAAAGTGCGGTTTTTATAAGCAGTCGGCAGGGGAGTAGTAACCGCCCTGAAAGTATTCGAACGGCAGGTTTTTAGCCAGCATGGCGCTGTCGGCAAATTCCACTGTGTCGGCGATGAAGCACACCCGGGTTGCACTGATCAGCTCTAGCATGCGGTCGTACAGCCGATCGAACAGACCGGAACGCGTATTCAGGCTCAGCCGCAGGGCGGAGTCCGGAAAAGGCATTTTCACGTAGTCGTAAAGCTTGAGGTCGATCAGCAGGTCTGCCGGTTTTGTATCGAGTCTGTAATTGTTGTAGGCCAGGGTGACAGCGCACTGGTCTTTTAACTTATATAACTGACGCACCATCGCTCGGCGTTCGACAGGGCCGGGCAGGGCATCCAGAGGATTGGTAATACTGAGCGTAAAGGGCTGTCTGTGTTTTTCCAGTGACTGGGCGGTCTGAACAATGCTCTTGTGGAGATCTTCATTCATCAAGGCGGCTTGATCGATCCGCAGTAACTTGCGGCTGACAACGGAGTTGCAGGCTTTGTGTGGTGCGCTGATACGTTGCAGCGCCTTGTGGTAGGCGCTGTCGGGTACTTGGTGATCCTGCAGTGAGCCGACGCTCACTTCGCTGCCCCAAAGTGCATGGCTGCGATCAACGATGGCTTGCCTGGCAAGCCTGAAGTCCACAGCATCGGCAGGGGCTACCTTTTCGCTATTCACGATGGGGTCTTTCCTTGGCGGTTTGAAAATGGCTGGCACATATAACTCCCCGGCTGAGTTTGTACCCATAACCACGGATATTCTGAATAATGTTGTCACCGTAGTGCGCCTTGATTTTACTGCGCAGTCGGCTGATGGACTTTTCCAGGGCACGCGAGTCGTAGTACTTGGTATTAAGGCCCATGACTTCGGCAATTTCATTGTGGCTGAGCAGTCGGCGCTGTATAAGCGCGTCCAGAACTTTCATTTCGACGAAGGATATTTCAAGTTTCTTGCCGTTACCATAAAGGCACATGCGATCCTGATCGAGCACCAGGCCACAACGATTCAGTCGTTCACCTTCACTGAGAAAAGCATCGAACAGGCTTAACTTTTTTTCAGGGGACGCCTCTGCCACTTTGATGCAGTAATCCGCGCCAGCCAGATAGTATTTGGTCTTGCTCAAACTGGAGGCGAATGTGACGACGACAAATATGGTGCAGTTGGGGTGGCTGTTTCGGGTTTTTCTTATTATGTCCAGGGTTTGATTGCTCGCCGCGGGGGTGTCGATTTCTATGATGATGGCGCGGTAGCTTGCGTGGCTTTCCTGGGTGTCAACGAGTTGTTCGTAGTAACGTGTATCGACTTTCAAATCATCCGCTACAGTGCGAACTATAAGCTCTCGAAAATCCTCCGATTTAGATGGAGTCCGTGCAATAGCGAGGACGTTGGAAAAATGCATCACCTACTCCCTTTTCCGGCATGCAAGGCCGTCAGTTCAATCGCTGCTAGCGTTTAGATACTAATCGAATTGAATACGGTAAAACGTGACAAATTTTAACATTCGCCACTTTGTTTTTCAGAAAGGAATGGGGTAGTGCGCGGTTATTGCGAGGGGTTTTGCACGGGCGTACACATATGCTAGTGCAAACTCTTAATGTGCGATAAGTATTTTAGCCCAAACGGTTTTTTTGCTGAATCGGGGAAACCCTTGCATCGCTAAGGAGGGACGGCAGAGGCGCGCGCCACGCGCCTGCATTCAAATCTGCTGCTCCCCCCGCAATTGCACACTCATGTCATCGCAGTTTTTCGCCCAGTCGCTGAGCCATTGCGGCATCGGTGGCGAGGTCTCATCCAGGCCCAGTTCCTTCACAAAGTCGCCCGGCGGCAGGGTGCCCTTGGCCGAACGGAACAGCCCGCGCATCACCACCACGCCGACCACCCGGCCGTTGCTCACGAAGCGGTGCTCCATCAGGCTCCACTTGTGGTCCCAACCGAGCATGCGTGTGTGCACCTCAAACACTTCGAACAGCTTCAGCTCGCGACGGAATTTGCCCCAGGTATCGCCGACGATCGGCAGCGCCTTATTGCGCAATGCCACGCGAAAGGCCCCGGTACGCAATACGAAATCCATCCGGGCAACGTCTGCCAGGGAAAAATACCGGCCATTGGTGACGTGCCGGTTGATATCCAGGTCCAGCGGCCAGACGCGCATGCGCACCACCGTGGTGTCCAGGCCATGCACAGGTTTGCGCCAGGGGCGCCGGGACAGCATTAAGAGCAAGCGAAACCACAGATTCATCCAAAGCTCCTGACAGTTGATCAAAAGCAGCACTGTAGGGGCGTGGAATCCGCTAAGGTATATGCATAAATGACTTATTACATGCGAAAAACGCAATCGGGTTTTTATCATGCATATCACCTTGCTTCTGGCTGATCGCTGCTCCGCCGCCAGCGCCACCACGGCCCTGGAGATGCTCAGCGCCGCCAACCTGTTTGCCGACTCACCGCCTTTCGAAGTCGCAGTGGCTTCCCTGGACGGTCACGTCGTGGTGGCCTGGGGTGGTCAACGCCTGCAGGTTGATCACGCGCTGGCGCAGATCGTGCGGACTGACCTGGTCTTGATCCCGGGCTTTCTGTTCACGCTAAAGGAAGCCCTGCCGACCTTTCCTGCCTACGCGCCCTGGCTGCGCGAACAGCACGCACGCGGCGCGGTATTGGCTTCGATGTGCACCGCAGCTTTTCTATTGGCTGAATCCGGCGTGCTCCAGGGCCTGCGCGCCACGACCCACTGGGCGTTTGCCGAGTTGTTCCGGCGACGCTACACCGACGTGAGCCTGGAGGACGCGCAGCTTCTCTGCGAAGAGAACCGGGTGATCACCAGCGGCGGGGCGAGTGCAGCGATGGACTTGATGCTGCACCTGATCCGCCGTTTCGGCTCACCGGAACTGGCCCATACCTGTGGCCGATACCTGCTGATCGATAACGTACGCAGCGAACAATCGGTGTATGCCATGTGGTCACTGCCCAAAAGCCATGGCGACGCTGAGATCCTGCGGGTACAGCACTGGCTGGAACAACACTTTGCCGAACCCGTGGTGATTGACGAGGTGGCCCGGCAATTCAGTTTTGGTGTGCGCAATTTCAAGCGACGCTTCAAGGAGGCCACTGGCTTCACGCCTATTGCCTACCTGCAGACCTTGCGCCTGGAACGGGCTAAGCAAATGCTGGAGTCGACCCGCATGACCCTGGAAAGCATCACCTACGCGGTGGGCTACGAAGACAGCAATTCATTCCGCCGCCTGTTCCAGCAACGGGTAGGTATGTTGCCGGCGGCGTATCGCAAGAAGTTCCTGGTCCGGCCGGTTTGACTCAGGGGTGCGGCAACAGATCGGCAAGGCGTTGCTGTGGATCGACCGTGACCTGCATTAATCACAGACGAAAAAAAACCGGCTGATCAGGCCGGTTTGGGGTTCCCGCAAACAGCGCGGGATTATGCGTTGTTGCCTTGCAGGCGATCAGCACCGCCTTCGGCCAGTCCACGTTCCTGCAGACGATCAGCACCGCCTTCGGCCAGTCCACGTTCCTGCAGACGATCAGCACCGCCTTCGGCCAGGCCACGTTCCTGCAGACGATCAGCACCGCCTTCGGCCAGGCCACGTTCCTGCAGACGATCAGCACCGCCTTCGGCCAGGCCACGTTCCTGCAGGCGATCAGCGCCACCTTCGGCGACACGGCGTTCCAGCAGGCGGTCCGAACCACCTTCGGCAACACGGTTGCCTTGCAGGCGGTCAGCACCACCCTCGGCGACGCGGCTTTCAATCAGGCGATCCGAACCGCCTTCAGCCACGACCGGGTGGGCAAAAGCATTGGCAGCGAGTACCGAGAAAGCGAGGCTAAGCAAGATTTGGCGTTTCATGAGAGTGTGCTCCGAGTGTGTTGGTTGGGGTGTTGCCTGGTATGGGGTTGATGTTACGCGTTGCATTTTTCAAGAGAACTTCATTGGGCTGATGGTGACTATCGACGCCAGCGATGGCTCGTTTTTGCGAGCCATCGCGGGGCCGGTCATGGCATCTGCGGCAGTTCCTGCGGGCGCAGGTCGAACACCAGCACCTCGGCATCTTCACCGTGGCTCAAGCGGATCTGCCGTTCATCCCGCACCCGGGCGCCGTCGCCTTCGCGCAAGCGCTGGCCGTTGATTTCAACGCTGCCCCGGGCCACATGGAGGTACACATGGCGATCGGGCGGCAGGTCCAGGGTCGCGGTTTCATCACCGTTGAACAGCCCGGCATACACCCGTGCGTCCTGGCGCACGCTGAGGGAGCCATCGGCACCGTCCGGCGAGATGATCAACTGCAGGCGCCCACGTTTCTGGGCCTCGCTGAAGTGTTCCTGCTGGTAGCGTGGTTCGGCACCGGCCACGGCAGGCACGATCCAGATTTGCAGGAAGTGCACGCCACGGGTCTGGCTGTGGTTGAACTCGCTGTGGGCCACGCCGCTGCCGGCGCTCATCAGTTGCACATCGCCGGGGCGGATCACCGAGCCGGTGCCCAGGGTGTCCTTGTGTTCCAGGGCGCCTTCGAGCACATAAGAGAAGATCTCCATATCGCGGTGTGGGTGCTGGCCGAAACCTTTGCCGGCGGCGACACGGTCATCGTTGATCACCAGCAGGTCGGAAAACCCTTGTTCGTTCGGGTTCCAGTAGTTGGCGAACGAGAAGGTGTGGAACGACTTCAACCAACCGTGATTGGCGGCGCCGCGTTCGGAAGCTTTGCGAAGGGTCAGCATGGTCTTGTCCTCAAGTGAGAGCGGGCTGCGGCATGCAGGGCTCTTGCGTTGAGAAGAAGGTTAATGGTTACTGGAATATTCATTAAGAAGATGAAAACTGAATTACTGTCGCTTTAAAGTTGACAGTTTCAAGCGTGTCATAATGCCTGCCGTACTCCTTCCCGATGGACCTTTCCCGCTATGAAAACCGTGGCCATGGTGCTGTTTCCGGACTTCCTCCTGCTCGATATGGCAGGGCCGCTCGAGGTGTTTTCCATTGCCAACCGTTACCTGCCAGCGTCGGCGCACTACCAGATCCTCACCCTCGGCACCGAGCCCGGTCCATTGCGCGCCTCCAATGGCGTAGCCGTGCAGACTGACCTGCTGCTGGACCAGGCCCAGGATGCCTATGACCTGCTGCTGGTGCCCGGCGGCCCCGGTGCCTATAACGAATGTCATCCGGCGCTGCTGCCGTGGCTGAGGGCCGCGGCTCCGCGGGCGCGGCGCTTCGGTTCGATCTGCACCGGGGCCTTTGTGCTGGGGCATGCCGGGCTGCTGGACGGTCACCGCGTGACCACGCACTGGCACTACACCGAGCGACTGATCAAGGCGTTTCCCAAGGCAATGGTCGAAACGGATCGCATCTACCTGCAGGACGGGCGCCTGATCACTTCGGGCGGCGTCACGGCCGGCATCGACCTGGCGCTGTCGGTGGTGGCCCAGGACCATGGCAAACAAGTCGCCGTGGACGTGGCCAAGGTGTTGCTGGTGGTGATGAAACGCCAGGGCGGCCAGGCGCAGTTCAGCCCGATGACGGCGGCGGTGGCACCGCAGGAAACCACGATTACCCGGGTACAGAACCATGTGCTGGCGCATCTGGACCAACCGTTCACCATCGAGTCCATGGCTGAGTTGGCCGGCATGAGCGCCCGCCATTTTGCGCGGCTGTTCGCCAAGGAAGTGCAGATGACGCCCATGGTCTTCCTGCAAGGTGCACGCATCGACCGCGCCCGGCAATTGCTGGAAACCACCGACCTGCCGCTCAAGACCGTGGCTTTTCACGCAGGCTTCGGTAGCGTGCGGCATATGCGCTTTCTGTTCAGTGAAAAACTGGGCCTCAACCCGACCCAATACCGACAGCAGTTCAGTTAACGACAGAATGTCCGTCTCGCGCACCCGAATGTCCGTATCGCTCCCTGTGCCAGCATTGTCCTGTCACGGGTAGCTGGCAAGATAGCGTCAAGCCCACGGAAAAGGATGCGCAAACGCCCAGGGCCGGGCGTTTCAGCGCTATTGCACACATGAACAATCCTCAGGCGATTGACGCTGATGGCACGGTACGCTTCGGTGCCTATGTGTTTCACCGGCAGCAGCGGTTGGTCAGCAAGTCGGGTTGGCCGGTGCCTGTGGGCGGGCGTGCGCTGGATATCCTCACGGCGCTGCTCGAAGCGCCCGGGCAGTTCATCAGCAAAGCCACTCTGATCGAGCGGGTCTGGCCGAACAGCGTGGTGGAAGAAAACAACCTGAGGGTGCACATCGCCGCACTGCGTCGCGTGCTCGATGGGCAGCAGTTCATTCTTAATGACCCTCTGCGCGGCTACTGTTTCGCAGCCCCGCTGCAGGGCGCGCAGCCCGCCGCGCTGCCTCGGCACAACCTGACGGCGCGGCTCAGTGCGGTGGTGGGCCGTGACGAGGTGTTGGGCGTGCTGGTTCGGCGTCTGTCCGGGCAACACCTGATGACCCTCACCGGGTGCGCCGGTGTCGGCAAAAGCACCCTGGCCCTGGCATTGGCCCAGCGCGTGTTGCCGGGCTACCGGGACGGTGTGTGGTGGGTTGACCTGGCCACGGTGGAAGCACCGATGACCATGCTGCGCGACCTGGCTGCCGCGCTGCACCTGGAACCCTGCGCCCACGCCAGCGAGCTGTGCCGTCAATTGGCCTCGCGCCAACTGTTGCTGGTGCTCGACGGCGCAGACCTGCTGCTCGGCGCCTGCCGGCATCTGGTGCGTGTGCTGCGCGAAACCGCGCCTCAGGTCAGCGTGCTGGTGACCAGCCGTGAAAGCCTGCAAGTCCCCGGTGAATGGGTACAGCGTGTGCCGAGGCTGGCGATCCCGGCGCCGGCGGCCATGGGCAGTATCGAACAGGCGATGGCTTACCCGGCGGTGCAGTTATTTGTTGCGCGGGTGCGTGCCGGCCAGCAAGGGTTCGCGCTGCGCCTCCATGACCTGGCGCCGCTGCGAGACATCTGTCGGCGTCTGGACGGTATCCCACTGGCCTTGGAGTTGGCCGCCGCCCAAGTCGATGCCCTCGGTGTGCGCGGTTTGCAGCAGCAGTTGCGCGCGGGCTTGCAGGTGCTGACCCGAGGCCGGCGCACCGCGGTGGAACGCCACCAATCCCTGACGGCGGCCCTGGACTGGAGCTACCAGCGCCTGAGCCTGCCGGAGCGCTGGCTATTCCTGCAATTGGGTTTATTCAAGATGGCCGTGACCGTGCCCACCTTGAGTGAACTGGTCGCCGGGACCGAGTTGGAACACGCCGACCTGTCCTACCTGCTGGGGCGCTTGGTGGGTGCGTCGCTGCTGACCCTGGAACCGGGCCCAGGCAGCCCGCGTTACCGCCTGCTCAATTGCGTGCGCAGCTACGCCCTGGCGCAACTGCGCGACCCGTTGCAGGTGGCGCGTTTGCAGCAGGGCTACGGGCATTACCTAGGGCCGTTTTCAGGCCGGCCGTTTGTCCTGCAACTGGTCGAGCAGGCTGCGTACGCGGACTAGGTCCTGGGTGGCAAAGCCTTCGGTGAAGCGGGCGTAGATCGAACCCAGCAAATCGCGCGCCGCCTGTACGCGGCCTTGCGTCTGCCACAGGCTTGCCAACGAGGTTGCACTGCGTAATTCCCAGGCCAGCGCGCCTTGCTGGCGCGCCAGGCCCAGGGCTTCTAGCAGCAGGGCTTCTGCCGCACGGCTGTCGGCCAGGCTTTCGGCGCGCACTCGCAGGATTTCCGGGGTGCACCAGCCGGCTGCGCCACTTCTGGCGCGCTCGAAGGCCGCGTCACTGACCTCGATTGCATTGAAGGTCACCAGGATATCCTCGACCAGGCCCAACCCCTGCACATCCGCGATGGGTAGCGTGCCCTCATAACAACGCGCCCAGGTGTGAAACAACTGCACCGAGTGCTTTTGCGCTTGCTGCAGCAGTTGATCCTGGTGTTCGTGGGCCATGGCGCTGTCGCCGTTGTAGCGAGCGATGACCACCCCGGCCAATGCCAGGGTGTAGCAGATCGACGTACCGTGATTGATTTGCAAGGCCAGCGCCAGCGCCTGGCTCGCCGTACGCCACGCACGCTCCGGATAACCGCGCAGCCACAGGATGCGTGCAAGGATGGTCAGCGAGGCGACGCTCTGGTCGTACTGCACGCCAAAGCCATGGGTAAAGCGGTTGAGATGGCCGCTCTGGGCCATGCGCTGGATCACTTGCTCGGCATTGTGCTGCGCGAGGGCCTGGTGACCGGCGAAGTGCTGCGCCAACACCCGCAGGCGCTGGGCACTGAGGGACAGCAAAGGCTCGGCACGGGGGCCGAGCTGGTCGAAGTGCAGGCTCTGCGCCAAGGCCTCCAGGTAGTTGCCGCAGCACAGGTTTACCGCCATGTGCCCCGACACCGCACGTAACTGGCCGGCCAGGTCCTTGCCGGCTTCCGCCAGGCGACGCGCGCAACTGAATGCTGCAATGGTCTGCGGCGTGCCGCCCTGGGTGTGATAGGAAAAACTGCCCAGCGCCAGCTGCAAGGCCATGTTCAAGCGCTGGCTCGGCGCATTCGATTGCCTCAGTCGCGCCAGGGCCTTGCCCACATACAAGCCATGTTCGCGCAGCAGCGACAACTCCTGCCACAACGGCATCGCACTCACCGTCAGGCGAATGCCCAGCAGGTGCGCACCCTGGTCGCCCAGGCCCCAGTCGAGGGCGGCGCGGATGTCTTCGCGCAGCGGCGCATAACGGTCGATCCAGGTCTGGGTTGCGATCAGCTCCCAATCGTCCTGGGCCTGGTTCATCAGCGCCAGGCAGCGCTCGGCGTGGCGCTGGCGGGTAGCGTGGAGTTCCTGGGCGACGCTGAGTTTTTCCAGGGCATAGGTGCGGGTGATGTCCAGCAGGCGGTAGACCATCTCGTCATCGCCGGCTTCCACATTGAGCAAGGACTTGGCGACCAACTGGGTGATCGAACCCAGCACTTCGTGTGGTGCAATCTGCTCCCCGGCAATCACCGCCGCTGCGCTGGCCAGGCTGAACCCTCCGCGAAATACCGCCAGGCGACGCAGGCAGATCTGTTCGCAGGCGGTCAGTAGCGCAAAGCTCCAGTCCAGGGTGGCGCGCAGGGTTTGATGACGGGGCAGGGCGCTGCGCCGGCCTCGGGTGAGCAGGCGAAAGTTGTCTTCCATTTGCACCAGCAGTCCGGGCAGGCCGAAGCGTTCGATCTGCGCCGCCACGAGTTCGATGGCCAGGGGAATACCGTCCAGGCGCTGGCAGATATCAATCGCCAGCGGCAGCTCGGCCTCGCTCAGTTCAAAGCTGTCCTGATGGGACATGGCCCGCTCGATCAACAATTGCAGGGCCGGGTAGCCCAGCGCCTGGGCGCGGTTGCCGGTGGCGGGCGGGCAGGCCAGGGGCTCCAGGCGCTGCACGTGTTCGCCCTCGGCGCGCAATGCCTCGCGGCTGGTGGCCAGGATGTGCAATCGGGGCGCGTGGCGCAGCAGGGTTTCACTGATCAGGGCGATGTCGTCGAGCACGTGTTCGCAATTGTCGATCACCAGCAGCAACTGGTGCTCCTGCAAGCGCCGCGCAAACGTGGGCAGGGCTTCGTGCTCAGCGTGGGTAAGGTCGAGCAGGGCGGCAAGGTTGGGCAGGATCATCGATGGCGCGCTCAGTGGCGCCAGGTCCAGTAAGCGGATGCCGTCGCGGTAGTGCCCGATCAGCAATTCCGCCACCCGCAGCGCCACTGTGGTCTTGCCGATGCCGCCGGCGCCGGTCAGGGTGATAAAGCGTTGCTCGGGCAGTTGCTGTACCAGGCTGTCGATCAGGGCCTGGCGGCCGAGCATGCGCGTACGGCGCAGCGGCAAATTGTGGCACGGGCGTTGGGGGGCACCTTCGGTTGGCAGGGTCATCGGCTCGATGCTCAGTGGCGCAACAAAACTGTAGCCCCGCTGGGCTACGGTCACGATATAGCGCTGCCCGGCCTGGCCATCGCCCAATGCCTTGCGCAACGCCGCCATGTGCACCCGCAGGTTGCCGTCTTCCACCACGCTCCTGGGCCAGACGCGGGCAATCAGTTCCTGCTTGCTCACCACATTGCCGGCCTGTTCCAGCAGGATCAGCAGGATATCCACCGCACGCCGGCCCAGCCGCAACGGTCGACCGGCCTCCAGCACCAGGCGCTGGCGCGGGTGGATGCGGTAGGGGCCGAAATGCACGGCCTGGTCGCTGAGGTCGTTCATGGGTGGCCATGCTCGGAACGGGATGAGCGGCCAGCATAGGCCAGGCAGGCCAGGACCACTAGGCCGCGATCACTTGCGGTTTAGGGCGAGAGTGGTGATTTCGCCAGGTCATCGGGTTGACGCCTTCGCTACGGGTGAACATATGACAAAAGTGCGCCTGGTCGCAGAAGCCGCATTCCAGGCTGATTTGCGTCAGGCTCAAGGATGACTGGGCAATCAGTTCCTTGGCCCGCTGGATGCGCTGTTGGCGGATCCATTCCTGCGGCGACAGCCCGGTGGTGCACTTGAAGGCACGGGAAAAATGGCTGCGCGACAGGGCGCAGGCCTGGGCGATGTCGGCAATGGCCAGGCTTTCGCCGAGATTGGCCAGGATCAGTTGCTTGGCGATGCGCTCGCGCCGGGGGCACAGGCCCCCGGTGGCGGACAAGCGAGGGGTGTATTGATCGAGTCGGGCCATGACAGATATCCGCAGTCGATGGGAGCGTTCCCGGTGGATGGATGCAGTGTAGACGTGGCCAATCTTGTTGCCGGACCGTCCGGCTGACGAGTTAATCGTTGTTAATTTCGCCAGGTGCCGACCAGGAAAAGACAGCACAGGCGTGCAATGTGGCCGGCGCCTGGCGTGGTTATCTGTGAGCTTGCCAACCGTGTGGATATCATCATGAATCGCAACGACCTGCGCCGCGTCGACATGAACCTGCTGGTGATTTTCGAGGCGTTGATGTTCGAGAAGAACCTGACCCGGGTCGCCGAAAAACTCTTCATGGGCCAACCGGCGGTGAGTGCGGCACTGGGACGCTTGCGCGATCTGTTCGACGACCCGTTGCTGCTGCGCAACGGGCGGGGCATGGAACCCACGCCACGCGCCGTGGCGATACTCAAGGAGTTGCAACCGGCCATGGACACCATTTCCGGCGCGGTCAGCCGTGCCAAGGATTTCGACCCTTCCACCAGTTGTGCAGTGTTTCGCATTGGCCTCTCGGACGACGCTGAATTTGGCCTGTTCCCACCGTTGCTCAGCCAACTGCGCGAAGAGGCACCGGGGATCATCGTGGTGGTGCGTCGGGCCAATTACCTGTTGATGTCGTCGCTGCTGGCCAGCGGCGAGATTTCGGTGGGGGTGAGCTACACCACGGAATTGCCGGCGAATGCCAAGCGCAAGAAACTGCGGGATATTCCGTGCAAGGTCTTGCGTGGGGATGACGGTGTTGAACCGTTGACCCTCGACGACTACTGCGAACGGCCCCATGCGATGGTGTCGTTTTCGGGGGATTTGAGCGGCAACATCGACCTGGACCTGGCGCGCATTGGTCGTACCCGCCGGGTGGTGCTGGCGGTGCCGCAGTTCAGTGGGTTGCGGGCGTTGCTTGCCGGTACGCAGATTATTGCGACGGTGCCGGATTATGCTGCGTGTGCGTTGACGGAGGGCACGTCGCTACGGGCGCAGGACCCGCCGTTTGCGATCGATGCGGCGGAGTTGTCGATGGTGTGGAGTGGGGTGCATGACAATGACCCGGCGGAGCGGTGGTTGAGGGGCAGGATTGGGGAGCATATGGCTCGGGTGGTTTGACTGAGTACATATCCGATGCTTCGGTAACGGCTACTTATGGTTCCGCTCTTACAGCGGCTCACTTTTGAAGAGCGCAAAGTAAGCAAAACGCTCTTGCCCCAACACTCGGCACCTCGCCTAGGCTCGGTGTGCCCTCTCTCCGGCTTGAATCCGTGGGCCGCCGCAATGGGCCATCCATGGCCCAGTGCGGCTAACCCGGCGTCCTGCCGGGTTACCCACGGATTCAAGCCTGCGTTCGGCCAGCGTGTTTGACGGGGCGCCTAAGATCAAAAGCAAGAGCGCGGCGGCCTTAGAGCCGACCGGATTGAATGGCCGGTACTCGGTCAAAGTGTGGGAGGGGGCTTGCCCCCGATGGCAGTGTGTCAGTCACTGATGAGTTGGCTGGCACCGCCATCGGGGGCAAGCCCCCTCCCACAGTTTGATCTTCATGTATCAGTTGAAGGGTGGTTTGCTCTGGCTCTGGCTTTTGATCTGCTTTTGATTTTGATCTTAGGCCCCCCAAATCACTGTCGGATTACGGGCACACCGAGCCTAGGCGAGGTGCCGAGTGTTGGGGCAAGAGCCCTTTGCTTACTTTGGGCTGGGCCGGCATTCCGGCTTTTCCAAAGTGAGCCGATCTAAGGGCGGAACCATAAGCGGCCGTTACCTAAATAACGGATATGTACTCACAAAAATTGGTCACCCATTCTTACCCCGAATTGGCTATTCCTCCCCCAAGGCC
This sequence comes from Pseudomonas extremorientalis, assembly GCF_024584605.1. Classification (NCBI taxonomy): domain Bacteria; kingdom Pseudomonadati; phylum Pseudomonadota; class Gammaproteobacteria; order Pseudomonadales; family Pseudomonadaceae; genus Pseudomonas; species Pseudomonas extremorientalis. Next base: position 2,743,947 of record NZ_CP089519.1, read on the forward strand.
CGATGACTAACCTAGCCATCAATCCCCACTGCCCTGGAGCATCACCATGCAACCCCGTACCGACTTCTACACCGCCTCCCCAGACGCCATGAAAGCCATGCTCGCCCTGGAAGCCGCCGTCGGCAAACTCTCCATCGAGCTGCCACTGCTGGAGCTGGTACGCCTGCGGGTATCGCAGATCAACGGCTGTGCCTTCTGCCTCGACATGCACACCGCCGACGCCCGCAAAGGTGGCGAGACCGAACGTCGCCTGTACACCGTGTCAGCCTGGCGCGAAACGCCGTTCTTCACCCCGCGTGAACGCGCTGCATTGGCTTGGGCTGAAAGCCTGACCCTGATCAGCCACACCCACGCGCCGGATGAAGACTTCAACGCACTGGCCGCCGAGTTCAGCCCCAAGGAACAGGTCGACCTCAGCGTGGCCATCGCCACCATCAACAGCTGGAACCGCCTGGCCGTGGGTTTCCGCAAGATGCCGAAGTAAGCCTCAGAAATTCACCGAGGCACTCAGGCGCGCCGTCAATGGCGCGCCCTGGAACAGGTAGTCATCGCCCATGTACTCGCCCGCGTCGCGCCAGTAGCGCTTGTCGAACAGGTTGTCGACGCTCAGGCGGAACACCGTGTCATAGCCGCTCACCTGGGTGGTGTAGCGGCTGCCCACATTCACCACCGCGTAATCTCCCACTTGCACATTGCCGCTGCGGTTGGCGTACTTCTTGGCGCTGTATTGCACGCCGCCCAGCACCGCCAGGCCGTTCACCCAGGGCAACGCATAGTCGGCATACACACTGGCGCGCAGCTTGGGCACGTTGATCGCCTGGTGGCCTTCGTAGTCCGCTGTGCCGCTGCCGGTCACTCGCGCACGAATCGCCGCCACGCTGGTTGCGATCTGCAGGCGTTCGGTGGCCCAGCCGTTGGCTGACAATTCCAGCCCGGTGTTCTTTTGCTCGCCTTGCTGTACGTAGTCGAATTTGCCCGCGCCATCTGGCTTGGCGTACTGATAGGCCTGGCGGGTCTGGAACACGGCGGCGGCGAAGCTGATGCGGCGCCAGTCGTATTTCACCCCGGCTTCGATTTGGCGTGAGGTGGTGGGGGCGAGGGTTTCGCCTTCGTTTCGGGTTGTCCACGGCGCCTGACCGCCCAAGGACAGGCCTTTGCTGTAGCTGGTGTAGAGCGAGATGTTTTCGACCGGTTTGTAGATCAACGACGCCTGGGGCAGGAACACGTACTGCTGGGTATGCCGTACCTCGTCACCAGAGGTACCGTCGAAGGCTTGTTCGTCCAGACGCACTTCGCGGCCACCGAGGATGGTTTGCCATTGCTCGTTGAGGCGGATGCGGTCGGTGACGAACAGGCCGTACTGGCGACTGTCGAGGTTGCGATGGCTGTCGTTCAGCGGCTTGTCGGTGGGGGTGAAAGTTGGGGCGTCGACGTTGATATTGGTGCTGCCGATGTATTCGTTGACCGACTTGCGCTTGTCGACTATCCGGCGAAAGGCGCTGGTGCCAAACGTCAGTTCATGACCCAGGCTGCCCGTGTTGAACAGCCCGGTCATGGCCGCCTGCACTTCGTCGTCGCGGCGGGTGTCGTCGGGGCTGCGGTAGTCGTAGACGTCGTAGTCGCCGGTGGGGCTGAAGAAGGCGGTGCCGCAATCGGTCACATAGAAGCAACCATAGGCGAACGAACTGTAGTCATCGATCACCACCTTGCTGCGCGCCGCGCTCACACTGCCTTTCCACCGATCATTGAAGCGGTATTCAAACTTGCCGTTGAGATTCAGCGAATCAATGCCCACCTGCCTGGACCCGCTCTGGTGCCCCAGCAGTTTCTTCGGTGAGGCCCCGTGTGGCACCTCGGTGCCGCCCAGCAATTGGTAGCCCGGCACCGAGCGTTGTTGCTTGTCCTGGTACTCGGCGTCCAGTTGCAATACGGCATCGGGGCTGATGTTCCAGTCAAAGGCCAGGGACACAAAATCGCGCTGGCCATTGGCGTGTTCCACGTAGGAGGCGAGGTCTTCGTGGGCGACGTTGGCGCGCAGGCCGAATTGTTGCTCGCTGCCGAACCAGCCACCGACGTCGGTGGCGACATAGCCGCTGCCGCGATCATCGGTGGAAACGGTCACTGAGCGCACATCTTCCGGGCGCTTGGTCACGTAGTTGATCACGCCGCTGGGCTCGGAAATCCCGCTCTGCAGGCCGGCCAGGCCCTTGAGCACTTCGACCTGCTGCTTGTTCTCCAGCGCGACGTTCTGCTCGCCGGTGATGGTGCGTCCATTGATCTTGTAGCTGCTCGCCGCATTCAGCGAAAAGCCGCGCACCACAAAGTTTTCGTAGTAGCCGATGGGCGCATAGCTGTCGCCCACCGAGGCGTCGTTGCGCAGTACTTCACTGAGCAGGCGCGCTTGCTGGTCCTTGATCAGTGCGGCGTTGATCACCGTGATCGAGGCCGGGGTGTCGAGCAGTGGCGCTTCGTCGACGCCGCTCACCGAGGCGGTGTCGCTGCGGTAGCCGGATGCATCCTGGCCCTGGACCTTCACCGCCGGCAGTTCAAGGTCTGCCGCCAGGCTGTGACCGATGCCCCCGCTGAGCAGCAGACCGAGGGCGAAACGTGAGGTGACGACGGGACGAAAACGCAAAACCATGGGGGCAGGGCCTTAAAGCGCGGGCGGGGGGCGCATAAGCTAGGCATAAGTGCGCACTTTTACAAGAATGATTCGCACCTTGAGACATCCCGTCTCAGGCCGCATGCCCATCCATGTGCACCTCGACAGCCCGCAGCGCACCTGCGATAGACAAGGCGTCCCTCATCAATTGCAGGAGAACCCCATGAGTATTGCTGGAAAAGTCGCGCTGGTGACCGGCGCCGGGCAGGGCATTGGCCGGGCCATCGCCTTGCGCCTGGCACAGGACGGTGCCGATATCGCCCTGGTGGACATCAATGGCGCCAAGCTCGAAGCCGTGGCCGCCGAAGTCGTCGCGCTGGGCCGCAAGGCCTCGGTGTTCGTCGCTGACGTGTCCAAGCGCGAACAGGTGGTGGCGGCGGTGGAGCATGCGCACCTGACCCTGGGTGGCTTCCACATCATCGTCAACAATGCCGGTGTGGCGCAGATCGATTCGCTGTTGGACGTCAGCCCGGAACAGGTCGAGCGCACCCTGGGCATCAACGTGCAGGGCGTGTTGTGGGGCATCCAGGCCGCCGGCAAGAAATTCAAGGCGCTCAAGCAGAAGGGCAAGATCATCAACGCCTGCTCCATCGCTGGCCATGAAGGTTTTGCGCTGCTGGGGGTGTACTCGGCCACCAAGTTTGCCGTACGTGCCTTGACCCAGGCGGCGGCCAAGGAGTTGGCGAGCGCCGGGATTACCGTAAACGCCTACTGTCCGGGCGTGGTGGGCACCGATATGTGGGTCGAGATCGACAAGCGCATGGCCGAGATCACCGGCGCCGAAGTCGGTGCGACCTACAAGAAGTATGTGGATGGCATCGCCTTGGGCCGGGCGCAGACGCCGGAGGATGTGGCAGGGCTGGTCGCGTACCTGGCCGGGCCGGATGCGGACTACATGACCGGGCAATCGCCGCTGATCGACGGTGGCCTTGTCTACCGCTGACATCTCAGATGTACCCAGTCCAATGTGGGAGGGGGCTTGCCCCCGATAGCAGTGTGTCAGCCACTGGAAGTATTAGCTGGTCCACCGCCATCGGGGGCAAGCCCCCTCCCACAGTGTTGACCCCGTTGTATCAGCGGGTTTTGTTCGGCATGTCGATGCCCAGTTGGTTGACGCGGCGGTACAGGGTCGCCCTTGAGATTCCCAGCGCCTGCGCGGTCGGTATCGGCTTCCAGCGATGCCGAATCAGCGCATCCAGCACCACCTGGCGCTCCGGGCTCGCGCGATCTTCCGTCAATGCTTCAACCTGTTCCCCACGCACCTCCACCGGCAAATCCGCCACCTGCACCGTCCCGCCCTCACACACCGCACAGGCATACGCCAGCACATGTCGCAGTTGCCGCACATTGCCCGGCCACGCGTACCCCAACAGCAACTCCAATGCCACCTGGCCGATACCCACCGTGATACCGCTGTTGCGCGCTTCCTGTTCCAGCAAACGGTTGATCAGCGCCAGTTTGTCGGTGCGCTCGCGCAGCGGCGGCAGGCAGAAGCGCGCGCAGCCGAGGCGAAAGTACAGGTCCTCGCGAAAGCGGCCCTCATTGACCAACACCGACAAATCGCGGTGACTGGCGCAAATCACCTGGATATCGACGGTGCGGGTTTTCGCCGCGCCCAACGGTGCCACTTCACCTTCAGCCATCACCCTCAGCAGGCGCGTCTGCAGGGCCAGAGGCATGTCGCCGATTTCATCGAGGAACAAGGTGCCGCCATTGGCCTGCACCAGCAGCCCGGGCATGCCTTTGCTGGCGGCGCCGGTAAAGGCGCCGGCCACATAGCCGAACAACTCGCTCTCGATCAGGTTTTCCGGAATCGCTGCGCAGTTCACCGCCACGAACGGCCCACCGCGCCGGGCGCTGCGCTCGTGCAGTTGGCGGGCGAAGACTTCCTTGCCGGCGCCGGTTTCGCCTTGCACCAGTACCGGCAGGTTGCGGTCCTTGACCCGCACGGCCAGGCGCAGGTGTTCTTCGACACGGGCATCCACCAAAGGCACCAGCGGCGCACGCGCCTGTTTGCGTCGGGGCGCGTTGACCCGCACGTGCAGCGCACCCGGTTCTCCCAGCCAATGCAGTTGCTGGGTGGACTGGTCGGTGACGGTGCGCAAGGCGTTCAGGTCGAACACCTCGCCAATGTGCGCCGGCACCTGGCCAAAGCGCCGGCGCAAGGCCTGGCGCGCCTTGCTGTTCAAGGCCTGCAGGCGGCCGTCCTGGTCCCAGGCCAGCAGCAGGTCGGGCTGGCTGTCCACATAACCCGGCGTGCTGTGCGCTTGCAGCACCCAGTGCTGCTGGGCGCTGTGCATGAAGAAGGCGTTCTCGATGGCCTCGGCACTGTGCGCCACCAACTGGCGTATCAGGTGCTGGCTGCGGCGGTCATCCGGCGATTTGAGCGCCGAGGCGTCCATCACTCCCAGCAGGTTGCCCTGGGGATCGAAGATCGGCGCGGCGGAGCAGGTCAGGCCGATGAAGGCTGCGCGGAAGTGGTCGCGTTTGTGCACCGTCACCGCCGATTGACTGGTGAGCACGGTGGCCACGCCGCAGGTGCCTTCTTCGGCTTCCGACCAGCAGGTGCCGAGGTACAGGCCGGCCTTGCGGCAATCGCTGCGGATCGAGGCGTCCACGCGGTGGTCGATGGTCTGGCCCTGGGCATCGGTGAGCATCACGCAGTAGTCGGCCTGGCGCACACGGTGATGCAGTTGCCCGACGGCTTCGCCGGCAATGCGCATGAACAGTTCGGCGCGTTCGCGGCATTCCTTGAGCAAGGGTTCGCTGAGGATGCGTGGCCCCTGCAGGGAGCCGGGGTCCAGGTGGTGTTGCTCCATGGAGCGCCGCCACGAATCGAAGATCAGCGACGGCACCGGCGCCTGGGGCAGGCGGTCGGCATTGCGGACCACGCGACTGACGCAGTCGACGTGCTCCCTGGAGTTCGCGGCGAGCATAAGGCCTCCGGTTCTCGGTCTTTGTTGTTATGCCCGCCATTAAGCGCGCATGCGTCGGGCGCGACAAGCGCGGCCTGACCAACAGCCCGGGCTGAGACGCAGCGTCTCAAACCGGCTGAGACGCCGCCTTCGAGTCGCAATGCCGCGTCTCATTCTGCGATCCCGGCCCGGTTGCGACAACCGCTCTGGATCAAGGTTATGCCAGGTTTTTTACGGCCTTGGCACAGGCTGTGCTGAAGGCCCTGTAGCTGACCACGATCAGCCTTTTGTGTGTCGAGACAACCTGGAGAACAACAAGATGTCCACTCAGCTGTCCACCGATCAACTGCTGCATGCCTACACCGTGATGCGCACCATCCGTGATTTCGAAGAACGCCTGCACGTGGAATTCGCCACCGGCGAGATCCCCGGTTTCGTGCACCTCTACGCCGGCCAGGAAGCCAGTGCCGCCGGAGTCATGGCTCACCTCAACGATGAAGATTGCATCGCCTCCAACCACCGTGGCCACGGCCATTGCATCGCCAAGGGCGTGGATGTGTTCGGCATGATGGCCGAGATCTACGGCAAGAAAACCGGTGTGTGTGGCGGTAAAGGCGGCTCCATGCACATTGCCGACCAGGAGAAGGGCATGCTCGGCGCCAACGGCATTGTCGGCGCGGGTGCACCGTTGGCGGCCGGTGCGGCGCTGGCCTCCAGGCTCAAGGGCAGCCAGGGCGTGGCCGTGGCGTTCTTTGGCGACGGTGGCTCCAACGAAGGTGCGGTGTTCGAAGCGATGAACCTGGCCTCGATCATGAAACTGCCGTGCCTGTTCGTTGCGGAAAACAACGGCTATGCCGAGGCCACCGGATCCGGTTGGTCGGTAGCGTGCAAGGACATCGCCGAGCGTGCCGTGGGGTTTGGCATGCCGGGGGTGATCGTCGATGGCAATGATTTCTTCGCCGTGCACGCAGCGCTTGGTGTTGCCGTGGAACGTGCGCGCAAGGGCGACGGGCCAACCTTGGTCGAAGTGAAATTGAGCCGCTTCTACGGCCATTTCGAAGGCGATGCACAAACCTATCGCGGCCCCGATGAAGTGAAGAACCTGCGGGAACACGCCGATTGCCTGGCGCTGTTCCGCCATCGTTGCAGCACTGAAGGCTGGCTGGACGCGGCGCAATTCGAGCGCATCGATGGCGAGATCGCCCAGCTCATCGACGACGCCGTGCGCCTGGCCAAGTCGGATCCCAAGCCCCAGGCCGCCGACCTGCTCAGCGATGTCTACGTCGCCTACCACTCATAACAACAATTCGTGGAGAGAATTTCATGGCTCGCAAAATCAGCTACCAGCAGGCAATCAACGAAGCCCTGGCCCAGGAAATGCGCCGCGACCAGAGCGTGTTCATCATCGGCCAGGACGTGTCCGGCGGCACCGGTTCCCCTGGCGAGCAGGACGCCTGGGGCGGTGTGCTTGGCGTGACCAAGGGCCTGTACCCGGAGTTTCCCGACCGCGTGCTCGATGCGCCGCTGTCCGAAGTCGGCTACGTGGGCATGGCCGTCGGCGCAGCCACCCGTGGCATGCGCCCGGTGTGCGAACTGATGTTCGTCGACTTTATCGGCTGCTGCCTCGACCAGTTGCTCAACCAGGCCGCCAAGTTCCGCTACATGTTCGGCGGCAAGACCACCACGCCGCTGGTAGTGCGCGCCATGTACGGCGCCGGGCTGCGGGCGGCCGCCCAGCATTCGCAGATGCTCACCTCGATGTGGACCCACATTCCCGGCCTCAAGGTGGTGTGCCCGGCCACGCCCTATGACGCCAAGGGCATGTTGATCCAGGCGATCCGCGACAATGACCCGGTGATCTTCCTCGAGCACAAGATGCTCTACAGCCTGCAGGGCGAAGTGCCCGAAGAGCTGTACACCGTGCCTTTCGGTGAAGCCAATTTTGTCCGCGAGGGCAGGGATGTGACCCTGGTGACCTACGGGCGAATGGTGCACATCGCCCTGGAAGCCGCGACCAGCCTGGCGCGACAAGGCATCGATTGCGAGGTGCTGGACCTGCGCACCACCAGTCCGTTGGATGCAGACAGCATCCTCGAAAGCGTGGAAAAAACCGGGCGCCTGGTGGTGATCGACGAGTCCAACCCGCGCTGCTCGATTGCCACCGATATCAGTGCATTGGTCGCCCAGCAGGGTTTTTCTTTCCTGCGCGCGCCAATCGAAATGGTCACCGCGCCGCACACGCCGGTGCCGTTCTCCGATGCGCTGGAAGACCTGTACATCCCCAACGCCGCGAAGATCGAAGCCGCGGTGCTGAAGATCGCCGACAAGAGGAACGCCGCATGATCCATACCTTGACCATGCCCAAGTGGGGGCTGTCGATGACCGAGGGGCGCATCGATGTCTGGCTCAAGCAACCTGGCGACCGGGTGGAGAAGGGCGAAGAAGTGCTGGACGTGGAGACCGATAAGCTCTCCAGCAGTGTCGAGGCGCCGTTCAGTGGCGTCCTGCGCCGTGTGTTGGCACTGAGCGACGAAACCCTGCCGGTGGGCGCGTTGCTGGGGATTGTGGTGGAGGGCGAAGCCACCGAAGAGGAAATCGATGCGGTGATCGACAGCTTCAATGCCGGGTTTGTCTCCAGCAGCGCCGAAACCGAAGCTTCGGGACCGAGTGCGCAGAAAGTCGAGATAGGCGGGCGTCTGTTGCGCTATCTCGAGCTGGGCGAGGGTGGCACGCCGTTGGTACTGATTCACGGATTCGGGGGGGATCTGAACAACTGGCTGTTCAACCAACCGGTATTGGCCGCCGAACGCCGGGTAATTGCCCTGGACCTGCCAGGGCATGGCGAGTCGGGCAAGCAACTGCGCAGCGGCGATGCCGAGGAGCTGAGCCTTGCGGTGCTGGCCTTGCTCGATCACCTCAGGCTCGACCGCGTACACCTGGCCGGGCATTCCATGGGCGGGCTGGTCGCACTGACCGTTGCCGACCAGGCGCCCGCGCGTGTTGCCTCATTGACTCTGATCGCCAGCGCCGGCCTCGGCCAGGAGATCAACGGCGATTACTTGCAAGGGTTTGCCGACGCCAGCAACCGCAATGCGCTCAAGCCGCCACTGACCCAACTGTTCAGCGACCCCGCGCTGGTGACGCGGCAGATGCTGGAGGACATGCTCAAGTTCAAGCGCCTGGAAGGGGTGGACAAGGCGCTGCAGCAGCTCAATACCGCGTTGTTCGAGGGCGGACGACAGAAGCTGGACTTACGTCATCGCGTGGGCCGGCAGCCGAGCCTGGTGATCTGGGGCAGTGACGATGCGATCATCCCGGCCCGGCATGCCGAGGGGTTGGATGCCCAGGTGGAGATTCTGCCGGGGCAGGGGCATATGGTGCAGTTGGAGGCGGCGGAGCGGGTCAACCAGGTGATGGCCGCCTTCCTCAAATCCCAACCTTGAAATGCAATCAACTGTGGGAGGGGGCTTGCCCCCGATAGCGGTGGTTCAGTCAATCTTTGTGGCGACTGACACACTGCAATCGGGGCAAGCCCCCTCCCACCATTTGGATTGGATTTCAAACGGAACGCTTCAGGGTTTCGCTGGGAAGCTCTTTGAACAGGGCGCGGTAGCTGTTGGAAAACCGCCCCAAATGCCAGAACGACCAATTCATCGCCACCTCGGCCACGGTGGTCCCGGTTGAATTGAGCAACTCCCGCCGCGCCCCATTCAACCTGCGCAAGCGCAACCACTGCGCCGGGCTCATCCCGGTGTAGGTCTTGAACCCCTGTTGCAATTGGCGCAACGGCACCCCGGCAATCTGCGCCAGTTCCAGCAGGTTGACCGTTTCGTCCGGCGCGTCTGCTGCCCATTCGCCGATGCGCGCCATCAGCCGGCGTTCTTCGTTGCGGCGCTGCAAGGAGCTGCGGTCCAGGCACACGCAGGCGTTGTCGAGGATGAACAGGCAATCGTCGAGCAATTGCTGGATAAGCGCGGCAGGGTCGCTGACCGTGGACAAGCGTGTCAGCGTGCCACTGAGCCAACGGGCGAACAACGCGTTCTGCTGGCCGGTCAGCGGCGCCATGAACAAACCTTCCAGCGTCGCCACCTCCAACCCATGGCGCTGCACGAACTGCGGGCCGAACACCACCGCTACTTCACGGTAGTTTTCCGGGGTGATCCAGGTGTTGCGGCTTTCGCCATTGAGCAGGTACAGCGCGTTGTCGCTGCCGTCGAAACAGAACGCCAGGGAGCCGGCGGGCGCATTGAAATGCTGCTCGACGCGGGTGTTCATGCACTCTTCGTACACCTCCACGCCTTGCAGGTCGAGGTAGCGGATGCGCCCGGCAAAATGCCCCGGGGACATCTGTTGGTACTGCTGCACCCAACCGGGTGTCGCACTGCATTGAGCGGCCACATCACCGGTGGTGAAGGCCTGTACGCGCAAAGCGGTTGCCTGTGTCATGGGAAGCCTGGGCGCACTCTATTGGTGCGTTGTGGTGCGTGCAAAGTGGATAGATGCCGGGGTGCGGCGGCCTCAAGATAGACCTCAATGCGCCAGGAGTACAAGCCGGTGCATGCACCCAACCCATGACGAGGTCCTTATGAACGCCCCCTTCGATCAGCTGTCCGCCTGGCTGAAAGAACACAAGATTACCGAAGTCGAATGCGTGATCAGTGATTTGACTGGCATCGCCCGCGGCAAGATTGCGCCCACCAATAAGTTCCTGCATGAGCGAGGCATGCGCCTGCCGGAAAGTGTGCTGCTGCAAACGGTAACCGGGGACTTTGTCGACGACGAGATCTACTACGACCTGCTCGACCCCGCCGACATCGACATGGTCTGTCGCCCGGTGGCCCACGCCACTTATGTGGTGCCGTGGGCCATCGAGCCCACCGCGATCGTGATCCACGACACCTTCGACAAACAGGGCAACCCCATCGAGCTGTCGCCACGCAATGTGCTGAAGAAAGTCCTGCAGCTCTACACCGACAAAGGCTGGCAGCCGATTGTCGCGCCGGAAATGGAGTTCTACCTGACCCAGCGCTGCGAAGACCCGGACCTGCCGCTGAAAACCCCCATTGGCCGCTCCGGCCGCGCGGAGACAGGCCGCCAGTCGTTTTCCATCGACGCCGCCAACGAATTCGACCCGTTGTTCGAAGACGTCTACGACTGGTGCGAAGCCCAGGGCCTGGACCTCGATACGTTGATCCACGAGGACGGCCCGGCGCAGATGGAAATCAACTTCCGCCATGGCGACGCCCTCGACCTGGCCGACCAGATCACCGTGTTCAAGCGCACCCTGCGCGAGGCCGCGCTCAAGCACAACGTGGCTGCGACCTTCATGGCCAAACCGGTGGCCGACGAGCCAGGCAGCGCCATGCACCTGCACCAGAGTGTGGTCGACATAGCCACCGGCAAACCGGTGTTCGTCGACGCCGAAGGCAACATTAGCCCGTTGTTCCTGCATCACATTGGGGGCCTGCAGAAGTACATCCCCAAGCTGCTGCCGATGTTCGCGCCCAACGTGAACTCGTTCCGCCGCTTCCTGCCGGACACTTCGGCGCCGGTCAATGTCGAGTGGGGCGAAGAAAACCGCACCGTCGGCCTGCGCGTGCCTACTTCCAGCCCGGACGCCATGCGCGTGGAAAACCGCTTGCCCGGCGCCGATGCCAATCCGTATCTGGCGATTGCGGCTAGTCTGCTGTGTGGCTACCTGGGCATGGTCGAGCAGATCGAACCGAGCGCAGCGGTGGAAGGCCGCGCCTACGAGCGTCGTAACCTGCGCCTGCCGTTCACCCTCGAGGATGCGCTGGCACGCATGGAGGACTGCGACACGGTCAAGCAGTACCTGGGCGATAAATTCGTGCGCGGCTACGTCGCGGTCAAACGCGCCGAGCACGAGAACTTCAAGCGGGTGATCAGTTCCTGGGAGCGTGAGTTCCTGCTGTTGAGCGTCTAAAAAACCAATAAAGGGGTGTCGATATGCGTCTAGTGAAACAGCTTCTCCCGCTGGCCCTGATGGCCGCGTTCAGCGCTGGCGGCCAGGCGGCGCCGACAGTCAGTATTTATAACTGGACCGACTATATCGGCGAGACCACCCTGGCCGACTTCCAGGCCAAGACCGGGATCAAGCCGATCTACGATGTGTTCGACTCCAACGAAACCCTGGAAGGCAAGTTGCTCGCCGGCCGCACCGGTTATGACGTGGTGGTGCCGTCGAATCACTTCCTGGCGCGCCAGGTCAAGGCCGGCGCGTTCCTCACGTTGGATCGTGCGCAATTGCCCAACTTCAGGAACCTCGATCCCAAGCTGCTCGCGCTGCTGGAGAAAAACGATCCGGGTAACGCGCATTCGGTGCCGTACCTGTGGGGCACCAACGGCATCGGCTACAACGTCGACAAGGTCAAGCAGGTGCTGGGCATCGACCACATCGATTCATGGGCGGTGCTGTTCGAACCGGAGAACATCAAGAAGCTCAACCAGTGCGGCGTGGCCTTCCTCGATTCGGCAGATGAGCTGTTCCCGGCGATCCTCAACTACATGGGCAAGGACCCGCGCAGCGAGAACCCGGAGGACTACAAGCAGGCCGAGGCCAAGCTGCTGACGCTGCGGCCGTACATCACCTACTTCCATTCGTCCAAGTACATCTCGGACCTGGCCAACGGTGATATCTGCGTGGCGTTCGGGTATTCCGGCGACGTGTTCCAGGCCGCCAACCGCGCCAGGGAGGCCAAGAACGGCGTGAACATCGCCTATTCGATTCCCAAGGAAGGTTCCAACCTGTGGTTCGACCTGCTGGCGATTCCCGCCGATGCGAGCAACCCCAAGGAAGCTCATGCGTTTATCAATTACCTGCTCGATCCTGAGGTGATCGCCAAGGTCAGCGCCTCGGTGGGCTATGCCAACGCCAACCCGGCGGCCAAGGCGTTCATGGCCCCGGAACTGGTGAACAACCCCGAGGTGTACCCGCCGCAGGCGGTGCTCGACAAACTCTACATTTCGACCACGCCGACCCCGGCGACCATGCGCCTGATGACCCGCGCCTGGAGCAAAGTGAAGACCAACAAATGATGCAGTCAACCGACCACGCCCGGTCTTACTACCGGGCTACGGCCAGCGCCATGCCCGAGCGCCCTGCACTGGGCGGCGACCTGACCGCCGATGTGTGCGTGATCGGCGGCGGCTTCACCGGCGTCAACACCGCCATCGAGCTGGCGCAACGCGGGCTCTCGGTGATCCTGCTGGAAGCCCGGCGCATCGGCTGGGGCGCCAGCGGGCGCAACGGCGGGCAACTGATTCGCGGCATCGGCCATGACGTGTCGGGGTTCGCCAAGTACGTGGGCGAGGAGGGCGTGCGCTACCTGGAGCGCGCCGGGATTGAGTCGGTGGCCCTGGTGGGCCAGCGCATCCGCGAGCACGGGATTGACTGCGACCTGCGCTGGGGCTTTTGCGAATTGGCCAATACGCCCGCGCAGTTCGCCGCGTTCAAGGGCGAGCAAGCGCACCTGGCGGCGCTGGGGTATACCCATGAAACGCGCCTGGTCGGCCCGCAAGATATGCCGCACGTGGTCGGTTCGACGGTGTATGCCGGGGGGCTGGTGGACATGGGCTCCGGGCATTTGCATCCGCTGAACCTGGTGCTGGGTGAAGCGCAGTTGGCCGAGTCCCTTGGCGTGCGGATTTTCGAGCACACCGAAGTGCTGCAGCTCATTCACGGCGACACGGTGCAAGTGCGCTGCGCCGGCGGCACGGTGCGCGCGGCCAGCCTGGTGCTGGCCTGCAATGCGCATTTGGAGGAGCTGGAATCGCGTTTGAGCGGCAAGGTGCTTCCGGCCGGCAGCTACATCATCGCCACCGAGCCATTATCGGAGGCCGTCGCCCAGCAGTTGATCCCGCAGAACCTGGCGCTGTGCGACCAGAAAGTCGGGTTGGATTACTACCGATTGTCCGCTGACCGGCGCCTGTTGTTCGGCGGCGCCTGCCATTACTCCGGACGCGATCCGGCGGACATCGCCGCCTACATGCGCCCGAAAATGCTCAAGGTGTTCCCGCAACTGGCGCAGACCGCCATCGAGTTTCAGTGGGGCGGGAAGATCGGCATCACCGCTAATCGTTTTCCGCAGGTGGGTAGGCTCAAGCAGTACCCCAATGTGTTTTATGCCCAGGGGTATTCCGGGCATGGGTTGAACGTGACGCACTGGTGCGCAAGGTTGCTGGCCGAGGGAATTCACGCGGGTGTGAGCCCTGGCCTGGATATTTTCAGCCAGGTGCCGCATATGACCTTCCCGGGGGGGAAGGCATTGCGGTCACCGCTGTTGGCGTTGGGGATGATGTGGTTTCGGTTGCGGGAACTGATGGGGTGATCAGACTGTGGGCTTGGTCAGCACCTTCCTGAAGATCTCCGCAGTCTAGAATCTGCTCAACGACCACAGCGACCCTTTGCACCTCTGGTGATTCCAGGTGCCAGTCGTCCGGGGCGGATTGCCGAAGACGTCGCGGCGTTGTCTGAACAGATCCCGGCAGCCTTCTGGCAGGCCCTGCGCGAGGCCCGACTGGTTTCGGACCGTGCGCCCCTGCCGCTTTAAATTCAGGAGTTCAACCGATGAAAATTGATGTGAGCGGTAAAGTAGCGATTGTCAGCGGCAGTACCGCCGGCATAGGCCTGGGAATCAGCCAGGCGCTTGCAGCCTCTGGCGCCACGGTGGTGGTGATCGGACGTGAAGCCGGCAAGGTCGACGATGCACTGGCGAGCATCCGCCAGGCTGTCCCGGGCGCAGACCTGCGTGGGCTGGTGGCTGACCTTGGCACCGCAGAGGGCGCAGAGAAACTGTTTGCCGCCGAACCGCGTGCCGACATTCTGGTCAACAACCTGGGCATCTTCAACGATGTGGATTTTTTCGAGGCCTCGGACACCGAATGGACGCGTTTCTATGAGGTCAATGTGATCTCCGGCGTGCGCCTGGCGCGGCATTATGTGCCGGGCATGGTCGAACAGGGCTGGGGTCGGGTGATCTTCGTGTCGTCGGAGTCGGGCGTGGCGACACCGGCGGACATGATCAATTACGGCGTGACCAAAAGCGCCAACCTGGCGGTGTCCCATGGCCTGGCCAAGCGCCTGGCGGGCACGGGAGTGACGGTGAACGCCGTGCTGCCCGGCCCGACCTTTACCGACGGCCTGGAGCAGATGCTCAAGGAAGCCACACAAAAATCCGGGCGCAGTGCGCGGGATGAGGCGGATGTGTTTGTGCGCAATGCGCGGCCGACGTCGATCATCCAGCGGGCGGCGAATGTGGATGAAGTCGCCAACCTGGTGGCGTACATTGCTTCACCGCTTTCTTCTGCGACCACAGGGGCTGCATTGCGCGTCGACGGTGGTGTGGTCGACAGCATGGCGATCTGAGTTGTTTTTCATTTTCTGGAGTATTTATCGTGGCAACAGCGTCTTCTGTGATTGAAATCCCGGTATCGGCCGATCAGGTCTGGCAATTGGTCGGCGGCTTCAACAGCCTGCCGGACTGGTTGCCGTTTATTGTCAAAAGCGAGGCGGGCGATGGCGGCCGTGTGCGTCATCTGCAGACCGCCGACGGTAGTGTGGTGGTGGAGCGGTTGCAGCGCTTTGATAACGTCGGGCGTACCTACAGCTATACCATCGAGCAGTCGCCGTTTCCGGTGAGTGCGTACCTGGCGACGTTGCAGGTCGAGGCGTTGGGCGAGGCGTCAGCGAAAGTGACTTGGTCAGGTGTGTTCACGCCGGTGGCGGGGACTACGGATGCGGCGGTGGAGGAGTTGTTTGCCGGTGTCTACAGCGGTGGCCTTGAGGCCCTGCGCGCCAACTTTCCGGCCTGATCCAGTCCAATGTGGGAAGGGCAAGTCCCCTCCCACATTGGGACACCAGTGGTTTCAGGCCTCGGGCATCAGTTGCTGGCGGCACTCCAGGACTAACCGGGCGCCGCCTTGTTCGCTGGTACCCACGTCCAACTTGAACCCATGCAAGTTGATGATCGCCGCCACAATCGACAGGCCCAAGCCGAACCCGCCTTGCTGGTCGCTTTCATCCACCCGATAGAAACGCTGGAATACCGCATCCCGCTCCGCCGCCGGTATGCCCGGCCCGGAGTCGTGCACTTCGATGCGCGTGCTGCCCGCATCATTGACCCCGCGCAGGATCACCGTGCCGCCCGGTGGGGAGAACTTGATCGAGTTGCTCAGCAGGTTGGCCAGGGCTTCGAACAACAGCGCGCGGTCGCCGGTGATCCACGGCAGGGACTCCGGGGTTTCGAGCTTCAGTTGCAGCTCGCCTTCCTCGGCCAGGGGCAGATAGAAGTCGTGCAATTCGCGCAGTAGCGGCAACGGGTCCATGACCAGGAAACCTGAGCGACGCTGATGGTCTTCCAGCTCGGAGATACGCAACAGCCCGCGAAAGCGCGCCATCAGGGTGTCGGTCTCGGCAATCGCGTCGTCCAGTTTCACCGCGTAGCCAGACTCTGCTTCGGCCTCCTGTTTGATGCGATACAGCTGCGCACGCAGGCGCGTCAGCGGGGTGCGCAGGTCATGGGCGATGTTGTCGCACACGCCCTTGACCTCGTTCATCAGCTTCTCGATACGGTCGAGCATGGCGTTGACGATGGCCGCGAGCATGTCCAGTTCGTCACGTCGGTTGGACAGTGGCAGGCGGTGAGTCAGGTCGCCGGCGACGATGGCTTCGGCACTGGCCTGGATCCCACGGATTCGCCGCAACGGGCGGCGGCGCAACAGGTGCCAGCCGGCGGCGCCCGGAATAATTGTCAGGGACAGTGCCCAGAGCAGGGCGTGCCAGATGATGCGGGTCACACCGAACAGTGAGCCGTTGGCCCGCACCAGCACCAGCCAGCGGCCGTCTTCGGTGTGGGTGGCCACGGCATCGCAGCTGTCCTTGGGCAACTTGGGGTCGTCGGACTCGACACAATTGACCAGGGCGTGGATCTTGCCGTCCAGGGGCAGGTCCGGCGGCACCGCGCGGATCGGCCCGCTCAAGGGGCGGAATTGCTCATCGAACAGGCCGTAGGCATCCACACCCTTCATGTCGAAGGTCATGCTGGTGGTCAGGGCTTCCACCAGTTCTTCGCCGTCGAAGCGCTGGAACAGGTGCTGGCGTTGCATAAGGGAGTGGCGCGACAGGTCGCCCAGGTAACCGGACACCTCGTAATACAGCACCCCCATGAGGATGCAGCTCCAGGCCACGAACAGCGAGCTGTACAGCGCCAGCAAACGGCTGCTGGAAGAGCGCCAGCCCTTAGAGGGGTTCAGCAATGACATAACCGGAGCCTCGCACCGTGCGGATCAGCGGCGGGAGGCCCGGTGGGTCGATCTTTTTGCGCAGACGACCGATGTGCACGTCGATCAGGTTGGTACCCGGGTCGAAGTGATAGCCCCAGACTTCCTCGAAGATCATCATTCGCGACAGAATCTGCCCGGTGTTGCGCATCAGGAATTCCAGTAGCTTGTATTCGGTGGGCAGCAGGCTCAGGGGTTGATCGGCGCGGCTGGCTTCGCGGCTGATCAGGTTCAGTTCCAGATCGGCCACGCGCAGGGCGGTTTCGAATTCCTGGACCGTGCTTTTGCGCCGCAGCAGCACTTCGACGCGCGCCGCCATTTCATCCGAGGCGAACGGTTTGGTGAGGTAGTCATCACCGCCGGCACGCAGGCCACGCACACGTTCGTCCACATCGGAGAGGGCGCTGATCATCAGGATCGGCGTAGAGACGCCGATGGTGCGCAGGGTGGTGACGATGGCCAGGCCATCGAGTTCCGGCAGCATGCGGTCGAGGGTGATCAGGTCGTAATCGCCGCTCACGGCGCGGACCAGGCCTTCGCGGCCGTTGTCTACCCAATCTACATCCAGTCCATGGCTACTCAGCTCGGCGACAATCTCGCGGGCCGTTACGGCGTCATCCTCGATGGTCAAAATTCGGGTCATGGGATTACCTTTACACTGGAAGACCGCAATCGCCGGTAAGCCGGCTCCTACAGAAGTGGGGGCATTTTGCCAAGAAATGGCTGAATGCTTCCTAAATAAAACTTCATGTTGGCAAAACTGACACAGATTTCATCGCCGGGCCGGGGAGTGCATAACGCCCGCTTCAAACCGCCATTTCTTGCAAGTTGCATGGATCAGGTTAGTTCAATTTACTTAACTATCTGAAATGTAAGGGATTTATTTTTTGCGCCGACTGGCATGGTGCCTGCACTGTCTGTTTTGAGACTTGTAACACTATTTTTCTGCCTTGGAGCAAAACAACAATGATCACATCCTCATCCACGCTGCAAGAGTCGAGCGCGCTCTCCGGGGTTTCCTGGGGGGCGATTTTTGCCGGGGCCGCCGCCGCGGCTGCGTTGTCGCTGATCCTGGTGCTGCTGGGTTTCGGCCTGGGCTTTTCGGCGGTGTCGCCGTGGGCTGACAGCGGTATCAGCGCAAAAGGGCTGGGCATTTCCACGATTGTCTGGCTGGCCTTTACCCAGATCGTCGCATCCGGCCTGGGTGGCTACATCGCCGGTCGGTTGCGTGTGAAGTGGGCCAATATGCACGGTGATGAGGTGTACTTCCGCGACACCGCCCATGGCTTCCTGGCCTGGGCTGTTGCCACGTTGATCACGGCGGTGCTGGTAGTCGGTTCGGTCGGCAGTGTGGTCAGCGGTGGTGTGAAAGCCGGCGCCAGCGTTGCAGCCGGTGCAGCCAGTGGTATCACCCAAGCCGCCGGCAGTGCCGCCAAAGGCGTCAACGGTGGCGATTTCGACTATTACGTCGACAGCCTGTTCCGTGATGATCGCCCGGTCGCCGTCAGCGATGACGCCGCCCACGGTGTGGTAGCGCGCATCTTCACCCGCACCCTCAGCAACGACGGTCAGCTTGCGCCAGAAGACCGTGCCTACCTGGCACAGCTGATCAGCCAGCGCACCAACCTCAGCCAGGCGGATGCCGAAGCGCGTATCGACAAAGTCTACGGCGATGCCCGTAAAGCGGTGGAAGACGCCAAGCTCAAAGCCAAGCAAGCCGCGGAAACCGCCGCCAAAGTCGCTGCGTACACCTCGCTGTGGACCTTTGTCGCGCTGTTGATCGGTGCGTTCTTCGCCAGCCTCGCCGCTACCTTTGGCGGTCGCCGCCGCGATGCCGTGGTGTATGTCGAAACCGAACACTTCGTTCGTTAATCAATTCAAGGAGAACAACATGCGCTCATTACTGCTCTGGTTCCTCGGCGTGCCTATCCCGGTGATCATCCTGATTGCGATCTTCATGCACTGATTACGGGTTTACCCAAGCCGCGCCTGTTTTTACAAGCGCGGCTTTTTACTGTCTGCAGGCACGAGGCTTATACCTGTCAGGTTTGACAGTATCTTCGGGCGTTGAAAGTGCTTAGTTTGGTCCAACCTCCAACTCAGCGAGTACACCGCCATGAACCAGACGACCGGCACGTTGACGGCACATGTCGTCAACCCACAAGTCACCCCACCGAACCAACCCTTTATCGGCGATCCGGGTGAAATGTTGATGTACCGATCAGGTGGCTCCATACAGATTGCCGCAACGCAAAGGTTGGGATCCACTGTCAATGATTACAACGGTCTCAATTTCCGTATACCGGACATCATTCCGGGCAGTGGGCAGCATATTTTCGTATTTGATGTCGATGCTCAGGGCGTTTATTGGGCTCATGAACATGGAGGTATCACTCCGTACCCGGCTGAAAATGGCACCATCGAAGTTTCACTGGACCTGAACGACACACTGGTGGGGGCGTTCAGCTTTTCAGGGAAAAACGGCAGCCATCAAGTCAGCGTCAGCCAAGGTCGGCTCGAGCTGACGGGCTTTATTACCCAGCCAGTACCGGTACGGCCGCCGCCGGTCACAGGTACGGGCTATATGCGAGGTGATGTCGTAGGCGGACCTTTGCCAAACCCGAACTTTGACGCGGAAGTTGTCAGCCTCAGAGAAGTCGACGGTGGTGGCATTATCAAGAACTACTTTGAAATCATCGGCAGGCAGTACGATGAGTTCAGGGTTCAGAACTATGTTGCCATCTTGCTGAACATTGACCAGACGGCTTCGACTTACGTGTTGGGGAGCAACCGTGAAGCCCGGGCTCTTTTTGCGATGATGGACTCCTTTGGGTTTGCGTATGCCATCAGCGGGTCGTTGAACTTCACCTCTTTGCCTGCCAGCGGTCGCGCAGCCGGCAGCCTCGACTGCATGGTACAGAAGAATCAGGAGCTACCCTTCCATGTCAATGTTGTGTTCGATATCGTGCCCTAAGTTCAGCCGGTGGGCCTGCCGAGTTCTCACGCAATTGTTAATAGCGGCTTAACCCGCGCTTGGCTAGACTCGCGCACCATGAGCCGCCTTCTGCGTTTAGTCCTCGTCCTGTTGTTGAGCCTCACGCTTCCCCTGACCGGGATGGCGGGGGTGCCGTCAAGCACCGAGCCGTGCCCGATGAAGATGTCGGACATGCCGATGATGAGCGACATGTCGCCTGACTGCTGCCAGGACGGCGCGGATCATGGCAAGGCCTGTAAACCCGGTCAGGAATGCAAGACCGGTGGCGTGCTGCAATTCTCCCTGCCGCTGCTCAAGGCCTCCTTGACCCCGGCCCATCCGCTGCTCGTCGGCACCGCGTCCGATTTTATCCCCGATCGCACGCCGTCCGGCGTCTGGCGCCCACCCCGGGCCTGATTCCTGTTGCACCTCAAGACGCATCCCCTGACCGGGATGGTTTTGCTGTGGGCCGCCTGACGCGGTGCACAGCGCAACGGAACAGGAATTTTCAACATGAATGCCTCCTACATGCGCGCCCTGGTGGTGGGCGTGCTGGCGTGGCCGGCGTTGGCGAATGCGCTGACCCTGGATGACGCCCTGCGCCTGGCGCAAAACAATGCACCGTCGCTGCTGGCCGAGTCGGCCAAGTTGCAGGCCGCTACCCAGGCGGCGATCCCGGCGGGCGAATTGCCTGACCCGAAGCTGGTGGTCGGCCTGCAGGACTTTCCCATTGGCGGGCCCAATCGCGGCACGTTGTATGGCGACGAGATGACGCAACAGATGATCGGCATCCAGCAACAGGTGCCCAGCCGCGACAAGCGCAAGGCTCGGGTCGAGCTGGCCGATGCAACCGTCGAGCGGGCGGCCGCCGAAGGGCGCATCGAGCGCCTGAACGTGCGCCAGGCCACGGCCCAGGCCTGGATTCGTGCGTATGCGGTCGCGCGCAAGCAAGCCCTGTTCAAGGACTTCTACCAACAGAACCGCCTGTTGCAAGACACCGTGCGTGCGCAGTTGGCCGGCGGCCGTGGCCAGGCCGCCGACGCGGTCATCCCTCGGCAGGAAGCCGCGGAGCTGGCCGGGCGCGAAGATGAGTTGACCCAGCAACGTACCCAGGCCCGCGCCGCGCTCAAGCGCTGGATCGGCCCGGCCGCCAACGAAGCCCCCAGCGGGCAACTGCCCGACTGGACCTTCGACCCCCATAGCCTGAACCACAACCTGCATCAGCACCCGGCACTGCAAGCCTACGTGCCACGCACCCGTGAAGCGCAGGCGCGGTTGCAGGAGGCCAAGGCGCAAAAGACCTCGGACTGGAGTTGGGAGGTCGATTACGGGCACCGCAGCCGTGAGTTCGGTGACATGGTCAACGTGCAGTTCACCTTTGACTTGCCGATCTTCCCCGGCCGTCGACAAAACCCCGGCATCGCCGCCAAGCAGGCCGAGTTGGACCAGCTCGACGCCGAGCGCGAAGCCGCTACCCGTGAGCATATCCAGATGCTCGATGACGACCTGGCCGACTACCAGCGCCTGGACCGTGCGGTGCAGCGCAGCCAGGACAGCCTGGTGCCGCTGGCCGAGGAAAAAGTCGGCTTGAGCCTGGCCGGCTATCGCGCCGGCAAAGGCGACTTGATGACGCTGGTCAACGCGCGCCGTGAACTGGTCGAAGCCCGTTTCAAACAGATCGATGCCATCGAGCAACGCGCCCTGGTCGGTGCGCAGCTGTATTTCGCCTATGGGGAACCCGCCAATGAATAATTCAATCGTGGCCGCTGTATTGCTGCTGGGCCTGGGAGCGGGCTACGGGCTGGCGCAGTGGCAGCCCGGCGCCTCATCCATGCCCGTCAAGGCCGACAGGCAGGCGCTGTACTGGTACGACCCGATGTTCCCGCAACAACAGTTCGATAAGCCCGGCAAGTCGCCGTTCATGGACATGCAGTTGGTGCCGCGCTACGCCGACGGGGCCGCATCGGCGGCCACGCCGGCGGTGCAGATTGACCCAGGCCTGGCGCAGAACATCGGCGTGCGCCTGGCGAGCGTGAGCCGCGGCGTGCTGACGTCCCGCCTGGAGCTATCGGGCATTCTGGCCTTCAACGAGCGTGACGTGGCGGTGGTGCAGGCGCGGGCGGCGGGGTTTGTCGAGCGGGTCTACGCACGGGCACCGGGGGATGTGCTCAAGGCTGGCGCGCCATTGGTGGACCTGCTGATACCCGAGTGGGCGGCCGCCCAGGAAGAGTTCCTGGCCCTGCGGCGCAGCGGCGAGCGCGGCTTGATCGACGCTGCCCGCCAACGCCTGCGTCTGAGCGGGATGCCGGCGGGGTTGATTGCGCAGATGGAGCGCAGCGGCCAGGTGCAGTCGGTCCTGACCGTGACCAGCCCGATCAGCGGCGCTCTGCAAACCCTTGAGGTGCGCGAAGGCATGACGGTGACGCCAGGGCAGACCCTGGCGCGGTTCAACGGCCTGGATCAGGTGTGGTTGCAGGTCGCCGTGCCTGAAGCCCAAAGCGCAATGTTGAACGTGGGGCAACGGGTGCAGAGCCACTTTGTCGGTTTACCGGGCAAGACGCTCGACGGCACGGTCAGCGCGATCTTGCCTGCCACCGCCATGGACAGTCGCACTGTGCAAGTGCGGGTCGAGCTGCCCAACCCCGACGGCGCCCTGCGCCCTGGCATGACCGCCCAGGTCAGTCTGGCGCAGACCGGCGGACAAGCGCTGTTGCAGGTGCCCAGCGAAGCGTTGATCCGCACCGGCAAGCGCGTGCTGGTGATGCTGGCCGAGGAGGGCGGGCGCTATCGTCCGGTCGAGGTTGAAACCGGGGTAGAAAACCAGGACCACACAGTGATCCTCAGCGGCCTGCAGGAAGGCCAACAGGTGGTCGCCTCCGGGCAGTTCCTGCTCGACTCCGAGGCCAGTCTCAAGGGTGTTACGGCCACCGCGGCCGAAGCAGCGATGAACATGCAGCCGGGAGCCCAGCCATGATCGCCCTGTTGATTCGCGGGTCAGTGGCCAATCGTTTTCTGGTGCTGCTCGCCACCTTGTTCATCACCGCGTGGGGTGTCTGGTCGGTGCAGAACACACCCGTCGACGCTTTGCCAGATCTCTCGGATGTGCAGGTGATCATCCGCACCCCGTACCCGGGCCAGGCGCCGCAGATCGTCGAGAACCAGGTCACGTACCCGATGACCACCACCATGCTCTCGGTGCCGGGGGCCAAGACCGTGCGCGGTTTTTCGTTCTTCGGCGACAGCTACGTGTACGTGTTGTTCGACGAAGGCACCGACCTGTACTGGGCGCGCTCGCGGGTGCTGGAATACCTCAGCCAGTTGCAGGCGCGGCTGCCCGCATCAGCCAAACCGTCATTGGGGCCGGACGCCACCGGCGTGGGCTGGATCTACCAGTACGCCTTGGTGGACCGCACCGGCCAGCACGACCTGGCGCAATTGCGCGCGTTGCAGGACTGGTTCCTCAAGTTCGAACTCAAGACCCTGCCAAACGTGGCGGAGGTCGCTACCATCGGCGGCCAGGTCAAGCAATATCAGGTGCAGCTCGATCCGCTGGCCCTGGCCAGTCGCGGCATCACCCAGGTACAGGTGAAAGCAGCGATTGACCAGGCCAACCAGGAAGCCGGCGGCTCGGTATTGAACCTGGGCGAGTCCGAGTATGTGGTGCGCGCCTCCGGCTACCTGAAGAATCTCTCCGACTTCCGTGCCATCCCGCTGCGCCTGGACGCCAACAATGTGCCGGTCACCCTCGGCGACGTGGCGAACATCCAGCTGGGCCCGGACCTGCGCCGGGGCATCAGTGAGCTGGACGGTGAGGGCGAAGCGGTCGGCGGCGTGGTAATCCTGCGCAGCGGCAAGAATGCGCGGGAAGCCATCGCGGCGGTCAAGACCAAACTGCAACAGTTGAAAAGCAGCCTGCCGCCCGGTGTGGAAATCGTCACCACCTACGACCGCAGCAAGCTGATCGACCGTGCCGTGGATAACCTCAGCCATAAACTGCTGGAAGAGTTCCTGGTGGTGGCGCTGGTGTGCGGGATTTTCCTGTGGCACCTGCGTTCGTCCCTGGTGGCGATCATCTCGTTGCCGGTGGGCGTATTGATCGCGTTTATCGTCATGCGTTTCCAGGGCATCAACGCCAACATCATGTCCCTGGGCGGCATTGCGATCGCCATTGGCGCGATGGTGGATGCGGCGGTGGTGATGATCGAAAACGCCCACAAGAAAATCGAAGCCTGGCACCACGCCCATCCCGGCCGGGAACTCAAGGGCGATGAGCACTGGAAGGTGATGACGGACGCCGCGGTCGAGGTGGGCCCGGCGCTGTTTTTCTGTCTGCTGATCATTACGCTGTCGTTTATTCCGGTGTTCACCTTGCAGGCCCAGGAAGGCCGTCTGTTCGGGCCGCTGGCCTACACCAAGACCTACGCCATGGCGGCCGCCGCCGGGTTGTCGGTGACCCTGGTCCCGGTGCTGATGGGCTACTGGATTCGCGGGCGCATACCCGACGAGCAACGCAACCCGCTCAATCGCGGCCTGATCAAGCTCTACCAGCCGGCGCTGGAGGCGGTGCTGCGCTGGCCGCGCATGACCTTGCTGGTGGCGCTGCTGGTGGTGGCGAGCGCGCTGTGGCCGGTGTCGAAACTGGGCGGGGAATTCCTGCCGCCGCTGGATGAGGGCGACTTGCTGTACATGCCTTCGGCGCTGCCGGGCTTGTCGACACAGACGGCGGGCGAATTGCTGCAACGCACCGACCGCCTGATCAAGACCGTGCCCGAAGTCGCTCACGTATTTGGCAAGGCCGGTCGTGCCGAAACCGCCACCGACCCGGCGCCGCTGGAGATGTTCGAGACCACCATCGCGTTCAAGCCCAAGGATCAATGGCGCCCCGGCATGACCCCGGACAAACTGGTCAAGGAGCTGGACCGCGTGGTGCAGGTGCCGGGCCTGACCAATATCTGGATTCCGCCGATCCGCAACCGCATCGACATGCTGGCCACCGGGGTCAAGAGCCCGATTGGCGTAAAGGTCGCAGGCACCCGCCTGATGCAGATCGATGCGGTGACCCAGGCCGTGGAGAAAGTCGCCAAGACCGTGCCGGGCGTGAGTTCGGCGTTGGCCGAACGCCTGACCGGCGGGCGCTACATCGACGTCGACATCGACCGTGCCGCCGCCGCGCAATACGGGCTGAACATCAGCGATGTGCAGTCCATCGTGTCGGGCGCGGTGGGCGGTGAAACCATTGGCGAAACCGTGGAAGGCCTGGCGCGTTTCCCTATCAGCCTGCGCTATCCGAAGGAATGGCGCGACTCGGTGGAGGCGCTACGCAACCTGCCGGTGTACACGCCGCAGGGCAGCCAGATCACCCTGGGCACGGTGTCCAGGATCAAGGTCAACGATGGCCCGCCGATGCTCAAGAGCGAAAACGCGCGGCCTTCCGGCTGGGTCTATATCGACGTGCGTGATCGTGACCTGGCCTCGGTGGTCAGGGACCTGCGTGCGGCGATCAACCAGCAGGTGCAACTGCAACCGGGCATGAGCCTCAGTTATTCGGGGCAGTTCGAGTTCCTCGAACGCGCCAATCAGCGCCTGAAGCTGGTGGTGCCGGCCACCTTGCTGATCATCTTTGTACTGCTGTACCTGACCTTTCGCCGGGTGGGGGAGGCGTTGCTGATCCTGGCGACCTTGCCGTTCGCGTTGACCGGCGGCGTGTGGCTGCTTTACTGGCTGGGCTTCAACCTGTCGGTGGCCACGGGCGTGGGCTTTATCGCGCTGGCGGGGGTGTCGGCGGAGTTCGGCGTGATCATGCTGCTGTACCTGAAGAACGCCTGGGCCGAGCGCAAGGATGGCAATCTATTGGCGGCCATCACCGAAGGCGCAGTCATGCGGGTTCGGCCCAAGGCGATGACGGTGGCGGTGATCATCGCCGGGCTACTGCCGATTTTGCTGGGCAGCGGCACCGGCAGTGAGGTGATGAGCCGGATTGCTGCGCCGATGATTGGCGGGATGCTGACGGCGCCGTTGCTATCGCTGTTCGTCATTCCCGCAGCCTACTACCTGATGCGCCGCCGATAAACATGTGGGAGGGGGCTTGCCCCGGCACAAATCCAGTGACTGACACACCGCTATCGGGAGCAAGCTCCCTCCCACAAGGGATCTCCAACGCCGGCAGGTTCAGTCGTCGAACCCGACCTGCTCGTGAATCTCGTCCACCTTCAACTCCAACCGGTACGCCACCGCAATAAACAACGCCTGGCACAGGCACAAGGTGGCACTCAACGAGCGGAAGGCGAACGACGAGCCTTCATTCACCAACAGCACCGCGTTAGCCCGCTTGGCCAGGGGCGACAGGTTGCTGTCGGTGATGATCAGCGTCTTGGCCTGGTGGTGCTGAGCGATGCGCAGGCAGTGCTGGGTCTCTTTGCCGTAGGGCGTGAAACTGATGGCGATCACCAGGTCATTGGCGCGCACGCTGCGCATCTGCTCGCGGTAGCTGCCGCCCAGGCCCGAGATCAGGTGGATGCGCTTGTTGGTGTGCTGCAGGTTGTAGACCAGGTAATCGGCCACCGCAAAGGAACGGCGCACGCCGACCACGTAGATATTGTCGGCGTTGACCACCAGGTCCACGGCTTTGTCGAACGCGGCATCGTCGAGCTCCAGCCCCAGACGCTCGATGCCGGACAAGGTCGCGTTGACGCATTCGCGCGCCAGGTCGCCGCCGCTGGCTTTCTGCGACTTGTTGGCGATCATGCTGCGGATGCGTTGCTGGTAGTTCTGCACCGGCGTGGTCTTGTGGGTGTAGGCCTCGCGGAACAGCGCCTGCATCTCGCTGAACCCACTGAACCCGAAACGCTGCGAGAAACGCACGATGGCCGACGGGTGCACTTCGCATTCACGGGCGATGTCGCTGATGCGGTCGACCATGATCCGGTCGCTCTGCTGGCTCATGTAGCTGGCAATGCGCTTGAGTTGGCGCGGCAGGCTCTCGTATTCGTCGGTG
The DNA here is from genome assembly GCF_024584605.1 of Pseudomonas extremorientalis. Classification (NCBI taxonomy): domain Bacteria; kingdom Pseudomonadati; phylum Pseudomonadota; class Gammaproteobacteria; order Pseudomonadales; family Pseudomonadaceae; genus Pseudomonas; species Pseudomonas extremorientalis. The sequence continues at coordinate 2,770,790 of NZ_CP089519.1, forward strand.
ATCAGCTGCAACAGGCGCTCGGCATTGATCGGAGGGCTGGCGATAGAGTCTTCCAGGGTGGTCTCGGGATCGGTGCGGGACATGGGCAATCCTTCTGGCGTTTTCGTCTGTTGCGCTGATGGGTGGCGCAAGTCTACAGGGTAGGCGCAAAAAAATACCCCGGCATCACGGCCGGCGTGGCCTGCTGAAACGATGCACTGTGGTGGGAGCGCCCCTGTACGAGCTTAATGGAAAAAATATTCCAATGAAAAAATATATGGAATAAATATTGATTGGTGCCGCCGGACGTTCTAGTCTGCTCCCACCAAGAGCGTTTGCCGCCCACGGCGGCACAACGCAGGCTGATAAAAATAACAGGAGCCAGCATGGGCCAGACTCGTTTTGCCAGTGGGCGTCAATTGGATCTGATTTGCCTCGGGCGCCTGGGCGTCGACCTCTATGCACAGCAAGTCGGTGCGCGGCTTGAGGACGTGTCCAGCTTTGCCAAGTACCTCGGCGGGTCCTCCGCCAACATCGCCTTCGGCACCGCCAGGCTCGGGCTCAAGTCGGCGATGCTGAGCCGGGTCGGCGACGACCACATGGGTCGCTTCCTGGTGGAGTCCCTGGCCCGCGAAGGCTGCGATGTCAGCGGCATCAAGGTCGACCCGGAACGCCTCACCGCCCTGGTGTTGCTCGGCCTCAAGGACCGCGAAACCTTCCCCCTGGTGTTCTACCGCGAAAACTGCGCCGACATGGCCCTGCGTGCCGAAGACGTCAACGAAGCCTTTATCGCGTCCAGTAAAGCCCTGCTGATCACCGGCACGCATTTCTCCACTGACGGCGTGTACAAGGCCAGCATCCAGGCGCTGGATTACGCGGCCAGGCACAACGTCAAGTGTGTGCTGGATATCGATTACCGCCCGGTGCTGTGGGGCCTGGCGGGCAAGGCCGATGGCGAAACCCGTTTTGTTGCCGACCAGAATGTCAGCCAGCACGTGCAGAAGATCCTGCCGCGCTTCGACCTGATCGTCGGCACCGAAGAAGAATTCCTCATCGCGGGCGGCAGTGAAGACTTGCTCGCCGCCCTGCGCAAGGTGCGTGAACTGACCCCGGCGACCCTGGTGGTCAAGCTTGGTCCGCAAGGCTGCACGGTCATCCACGGCGCCATCCCCGCACGCTTGGAAGACGGCGCCATCTACCCCGGCGTGCGCGTGGAAGTGCTTAACGTGCTGGGGGCCGGCGATGCGTTCATGTCGGGCTTCCTCAGCGGCTGGCTCAACGATGCCAGCGACGAGCGTTGCAGCCAGTTGGCCAATGCCTGCGGTGGCCTGGTGGTTTCGCGCCACGCCTGCGCACCGGCGATGCCGACGCCGGCGGAGCTGGAATACCTGTTCAACAGCCCGGTGCCGATTACCCGTCCGGACCAGGACGTGACCCTGCAACGCCTGCACCGCGTGACGGTACCGCGCAAACGCTGGAAGCAGCTGTTCGTGTTTGCCTTCGACCACCGCTGGCAACTGGTGGACCTGGCACAAAAGGGCGGCCAGGACCTTGCGCGCATCAGCGAGGCCAAGCAACTGTTTATCCAGGCCATCGAACGCGTCGAGCAAAAGCTCGCCGAACAAGGCGTAGAGGCCGATGTCGGCCTGCTCGCCGACCAGCGCTTCGGCCAGGACGCACTCAACGCCGCCAGCGGTCGTGGCTGGTGGATCGCGCGCCCGGTGGAAGTGCAGAACTCGCGGCCGCTGGCGTTTGAGCATGGCCGTTCGGTGGGCAGCAACCTGATTGCCTGGCCCCAGGAACAGATCATCAAGTGCCTGGTGCAATTCCATCCGGATGACGAACCGCTGCTGCGCCTGGAACAGGAAGCGCAACTGAAAGCGGTGTACGAGGCGTCGATTGTCAGCGGTCATGAACTGCTGCTGGAAGTCATCCCACCCAAAGACCACCCGTCCACCTATCCCGACGTGCTCTATCGCAGCCTCAAGCGCCTGTACAACCTGGGGATCTACCCGGCGTGGTGGAAGATCGAGGCGCAATCGGCCGAGGACTGGCGCAAGCTCGACGCCCTGATCCAGGAGCGCGACCCCTACTGCCGTGGCGTGGTGCTGCTGGGCCTGAATGCCTCGGCCGAATGCCTCGCCGATGGCTTCCAGCAGGCCCGCCTGAGCACCACCTGCCGAGGCTTTGCCGTGGGCCGCACGATCTTCCAGGCGCCGAGCCGGGCGTGGATGGCGGGGGAGATCGACGATGAAACCCTGATCCAGCAGGTGCAGGCCACGTTCGAACAACTGATCAACGCCTGGCGCAGTTCCCGAGGCTAAACCCAGTTCTTGATTTGAAATGCAATCCAATGTGGGAGGGGGCTTGCCCCCGATTGCGGTTGTTCAGTGACAGCAGTGGTGTCTGACACTCAGCTATCGGGGGCAAGCCCCCTCCCACATACAGCAAAAAGCAGATCTCAGTGATACCTGAAAATAATAAAGGTGCAGCCATGCCCGCAATCCGAATTGGCATCAACCCGATCTCCTGGAGCAACGACGACCTGCCGGCCCTGGGCGGTGAAACGCCCCTGAGCACCGCCCTCAGCGAAGGCAAGGAAATCGGCTACGAAGGCTTCGAGCTCAACGGCAAATTCCCCAAGGACGCCAAGGGCGTTGGCGATGTGTTGCGCCCGTATGACCTGGCGCTGGTTTCCGGCTGGTACTCCAGCCGCCTGGCCCGGCGCTCGGTGGCGGAAGAAATCGAGGCCATCGCCGGCCATGTCGAGTTGCTCAAACAGAACGGCGCCTCGGTACTGGTCTACGGCGAAGTGGCCGATTCGATCCAGGGCTCGCGCATCCGCCTGATCGAGCGCCCGCGTTTCCACAGCGAACAGGCCTGGCAGGACTATGCCGACAAACTCAACGAACTGGCGCGGTTCACCCTGTCCCAGGGTGTGCGCCTGGCCTATCACCACCATATGGGCGCGTACGTCGAGTCCCCGGAAGACATCGACCAACTGATGCAACGCACCGGCCCCGAAGTCGGCCTGCTGTTCGATTCGGGCCATTGCTACATGGGCGGCGGCGAGCCTCTCGCGGTGCTGCGCAAACATATCGATCGCGTCTGCCATGTGCATTTCAAGGACGTGCGCAAACCGGTGGTGCAACTGGCGCGCAATCAGATGTGGAGTTTTCCCGACTGCATCGTCAACGGCACCTTCACCGTGCCCGGCGATGGCGATATCGACTTCGCCGAACTGCTCGATGTGCTGCTGGCCGCCCACTATGAAGGTTGGCTGGTGGTGGAAGCCGAACAGGACCCGGCCGTGGCGCCCAGCTATATCTATGCGAAAAAAGGCTACGACACCTTGCGTGCGCTTCTGAATGAGAGGACCGGACAATGAGCTTGTTGGTCAAAAGCAGCAAACGCGGCCAGACCATGGTCGCCCTGGAGCCCGGGCGCCTGGAGTACGTAGGGTTCGCCGCCTACCGCCTGAGCCTGGGCGAAACCCTGCCGGTCAGCGCCGGTGACCAGGAGTTGTGCCTGGTATTGCTCAGCGGCCGCGTAAACATCGAGGGGGAGGGCTTCAACTGGCAGAACCTGGGGGATCGCCAATCGGTGTTCGAAGACAAATCGCCGTTCGCCGCTTACCTGCCGCCGGGCACCGATGCCCAGGTCACCGCCTTGAGCGATGTGCAGATTGCGGTCTGCGCCGCGCCCGGCGCCGAAGGCTACGAACCGCGGCTGATCCGCCCGGAAACCTGCAAGCGCAGCGTGCGCGGCAAAGGTGCCAACACCCGCTATGTGTGCGACATCCTGCCCGACAGCGAGCCGGCCCATTCGCTGCTGGTGGTGGAGGTGCGCACGCCGTCCGGGCATTCATCGAGCTACCCGCCGCACAAACACGACACCGATGACTTGCCGCGCCAGAGCTTCCTCGAAGAGACCTACTACCACCAGATCAATCCGCCCCAGGGCTTTGTGTTCCAGCGCGTCTATACCGACGACCGCAGCATCGACCAGGCCATGGCCGTGGAAAACAGCGACCTGGTCGTCGTGCCCAAGGGCTATCACCCGGTCAGCGTGCCCTATGGCTACGAGTCCTATTACCTGAACGTGATGGCCGGCCCCAAGCGCGCCTGGCATTTCCACAACGACCCGCAGCACAGCTGGCTGCTGGACCTCTAATCAGCGGTTCCGGACGGAGAATAACAACAATGAAGTCGCCTCTACGTTTCGCCCTTAACCGCATTGTCGCGCCCAACCTGTCCCTGCCGGATTTCATCCAGCTGGCGGCGGCGCTCAAGTGCGATGCCATCGAGTTGCGCAATGACCTGGCGGACAAGCAGATCGAGTTCGGCACCCCGGCCAGCCGCGTGCGTGAGTTGTGCGCGGTGCAGGGCATCACGGTGCTGTCGATCAACGCGCTGTATCCCTTTGATGTGTGGAACGACGAGCGCCGTGCCCAGGCAATCCAGATGGCGACCTATGCCCGCGAGTGCGGCGCCCAGGGCCTGGTGATGTGCCCGCTCAACGAGCCGGGCGACACCCGCAACGAAGCCCAGCGTGCAGCCGGCTTGCGCACGGCCTTGAGCGAGCTGGCGCCGATCCTGCGCGAGTACGGCATCCTCGGGTTTATCGAGCCCCTGGGCTTTGAAGAGTGTGCGCTGCGGCGCAAGCGCGTGGCGGTGGACGCGATCAAGTCCATCGGCGGCCTGGATGTGTTCCGGCTGGTGCACGACACCTTCCATCATCACTTGGCCAGCGAACATGAGTTCTTCCCGGAGTTGACCGGCCTGGTGCATATCTCCGGCGTCGAAGATGCCCAAGCGCCGCTGAGTTCGATTCGCGACGGCCACCGCGTGCTGGTGGGCGAGGGCGACATCCTCGGCAATGCGGCGCAGATCGACACCTTGCTCAGCACCGGCTACAGCGGCTACCTGTCGTTCGAGCCGTTTGCCGAGAGCGTGCACGGGCTGGCGGATATCCAGCAGGCCTTGGGCGCAAGCATCGCCCACCTGCAGAAACGATAAGGGGCGCGACATGACCACAACCCGACTGACCATGGCCCAGGCCCTGGTGAAGTTCCTGGACAACCAATACATCGAAGTCGATGGCGTGCAGAGCAAGTTCGTCGCCGGGGTATTCACCATTTTCGGCCACGGCAACGTGCTGGGCCTGGGCCAGGCCCTGGAGCAGGACAGCGGCGACCTGGTGGTGCACCAGGGCCGCAACGAGCAAGGCATGGCCCATGCGGCGATCGGTTTCGCCAAGCAGCACCTGCGCCGCAAGATCTACGCGTGTACGGCGTCCGTCGGCCCAGGCGCTGCCAATATGCTGACCGCCGCCGCGACCGCCACGGCCAACCGTATCCCGTTGTTGCTGTTGCCCGGCGATGTGTACGCCAGCCGCCAGCCTGACCCGGTGCTGCAACAGATCGAGCAGTTCCACGACTTGAGCATCAGCACCAACGATGCCTTCCGCTCGGTCAGCAAATACTGGGACCGCATCAACCGCCCCGAGCAGTTGATGAGCGCCGCGATCCACGCCATGCGTGTGCTCACCGATCCGGCTGAAACCGGCGCGGTGACCCTGGCATTGCCCCAGGATGTGCAGGCCGAGGCCTGGGATTATCCGGATTATTTCCTGCGCAAACGTGTGCACCGTATCGAGCGTCGCCCGGCCACCGGCGCGATGATCGGTGATGCATTGGCCGCCTTCCGGGGCAAGCGCAAGCCGCTGATCATCTGCGGTGGCGGTGTTAAGTACTCCGGCGCGAATGCCGCGCTGCAAGCCTTTGCCGAACGCTTTGATATTCCCTTCGCCGAGACCCAGGCGGGCAAGAGCGCCGTGGTCTCCAGCCATCCGCTGAACGTGGGTGGCATTGGCGAAACCGGCTGCCTGGCGGCCAACCTGCTGGCGCCCGAGGCCGACCTGATCATTGGTGTGGGCACGCGTTACACCGACTTCACCACCTCGTCCAAATCGCTGTTCAAGCACCCTGAGGTGACGTTCCTCAACCTCAATGTCAGCCCCTGCGATGCCTTGAAGCTCGACGGCGTGCAAGTGCTGGCCGATGCGCAGGTCGCCCTCGAAGCATTGGCCGATGCCCTCGGCGATTACCGCTCCGGCTGGGGTGGGCAGGTCGTCGCGGCCAAGGCGCAGTTGGACGCCGAAGTGGATCGTGTGCACCAGGTGGAATATGACGGCGACGGGTTTGTGCCCGAGGTCGACGACCGTCTCGACCGTAGCGTGCTGCGTGAATTCATCGAGCTGACCGGCTCGTGCCTGACCCAGAGCCGTGTACTGGGTGTGCTCAACCAGACCCTGGCCGACGATTCGATCATCGTCGCCGCCGCCGGCAGCCTGCCCGGCGACCTGCAACGCGCCTGGCGCAGCAAGGGCGTCAACACCTACCACGTCGAATACGGCTACTCGTGCATGGGCTACGAAATCAACGCGGCGCTCGGCGTGAAACTCGCCGAGCCGACTAAAGAGGTGTACGCGCTGGTCGGCGATGGCTCCTACATGATGCTGCACTCGGAGCTTGCCACCTCGATCCAGGAGCGGCGCAAGATCAACGTGGTGCTGCTCGACAACATGGCGTTCGGCTGCATCAACAACCTGCAGATCGGCAACGGCATGGACAGCTTCGGCACCGAATTCCGCTACCGCAACCCCGAGAGCGGCAAGCTTGACGGCGGCCTGGTGCCGGTGGACTTCGCCATGAGCGCGGCGGCCTATGGCTGCAAGACCTACAAGGTCAGCACCGTGGAGCAACTCGAAGCCGCGCTGGCGGATGCGCGTATACAAACGGTGTCGACGCTGATCGATATCAAGGTGCTGCCCAAGACCATGGTCCACGGCTACCTGTCGTGGTGGCGAGTGGGTGTGGCGCAAGTGTCCACCAGCGAACGCACGAATGCCGCTGCGAAAAAACTCAATGAACACCTGGCGAAGGCCCGGCAGTACTAATAACAAGAGGAGTGTGTGTATGTCTTTGAAGCTAGGTGTCATCGGTACAGGCGCTATCGGCCGGGACCATATCCGTCGTTGCAGCCAGACCTTGCTCAACAGCCAGGTGGTGGCGGTGACTGACATCAACCTGGAGCAGGCCGCCAAGGTCGTCGCCGATTTGAAGCTGGACGCCGAGGTGTACGCCGACGGCCATGCGCTGATCAACTCGCCGCAGGTCGAGGCCGTGCTGGTGACGTCCTGGGGACCGAGCCACGAAGAGTTTGTGCTCGCAGCGATTGCCGCCGGCAAACCGGTGTTCTGCGAGAAACCCCTGGCGGTCACCGCCGAGGGCTGTCGCAGGATCGTCGACGCCGAAGTCGCCTACGGCAAGCGCCTGGTGCAGGTCGGCTTCATGCGCCCGTATGACGAAGGCTATCGCGCACTCAAGGCCGTGATCGACAGCGGCCAGATCGGCGAGCCGCTGATGCTGCACTGCGCGCACCGTAACCCGACGGTGGGCGAAAACTACAAGACCGACATGGCGATCACCGACACCTTGATCCACGAACTGGATGTGCTCCGTTGGCTGCTCAATGACGACTACGTGTCGGTGCAGGTAGTGTTCCCGCGCAAATCCAGCAAGGCCCTGGCCCACCTGCGTGACCCGCAGATCGTGCTGCTGGAAACCGCCAAGGGCACGCGCATCGACGTGGAAGTGTTTGTGAACTGCCAGTACGGCTACGACATCCAGTGTGAAGTGGTGGGGGAGACCGGCATCGCCAAGCTGCCGGAGCCTTCCCAGGTGCAACTGCGCAGTGGCGCGAAGTTGTCCAACGCGATCCTGATGGACTGGAAGGATCGGTTTATCGGCGCGTATGACGTGGAATTGCAGGCGTTCATCGACAGTGTGCGCGCCGGGCAGGTCGGTGGGCCGTCGGCGTGGGATGGCTTTGCCGCAGCGGTGGCGGCGGATGCGTGTATTGAAGCGCAGGGCAGTGAGCAGATTGTGAAGGTGAGCTTGCCGGATCGCCCACGTTTCTACGGCTGAATCACTGAAGAAATGCTGTGAAAAATGTGGGAGGGGCTTGCCCCCTCCCACATTTGAATCGGGTTTTCACTTCAAGCAAGGAGTGTAGGTATGCGAATCGGACTAGTCGGCTACGGCCATGGAGGGCGCTTCTTTCATGCGCCGCTGATTGCCACATTGGCCGGTGCCACATTTGTCGGCGTGGTCACCAGGTCTGCGGAACGCCGCCAGCAACTGGCAACCGACCACCCAGGCCTCAAGGCCTTCGACTCCATCGGCCAGATCGTCGAAGCCGGCGTCGACGCCCTGGTCATCTCCACCACCCTCAAGGGCCGCCCCGCGCTGGTACTCGAGGCCATCGAGCACGGCGTAACCGTGGTCAGCGACAAACCCTTCGCCGCCAGCGCCGAACAGGCCCAGGCATTGATCACAGCCGCCGAACGCCAGGGCTCGCTGCTCAGCGTCTACCAGAACCGGCGCTGGGACTCGGACTACCTGACCCTGCGCAAACTCATCGACGCCGGCGCCCTGGGCACAATCACCCGCTTTGAATCCCGCGTGGAGCGCTACAGCCCGCAAGCCGTGGGCAACGCCAGCGGTGGCGGTTGGCTGCGCGACCTGGGCAGCCACCTGGTCGATCAGGCCCTGCAACTGTTCGGCCCGGTGGATCGGGTGTTCGCCCAGTTGCACTACACCGCCGAACACCCCACGGTGGACCACGGTTTTTTTGTCTCCCTGACCCATGCCAACGGCGTCATCTCGCACTTGTGGGGCAATGCCTTGCAGAACTGTCAGGCCCCGCGTTTCAGAGTCAGTGGCACCGCCGGTTGCTACACCGTCGACGGCCTGGACGGTCAGGAAGAAGCGCTGCTGGCCGGCAAGTCGCCGAAAACCGAAGGCGAGCATTGGGGGGCAGAGGAACACCGACGCTGGGGCTGGTTCGAGCAAGGCGCGGAACGCGAGCGAGTGCCGTCGGAGAAAGGCTGCTGGACGCAGTTCTATCGCCAGTTGCAAATAGCCGTGCAAGGGCAGGGACCGCTGCCGGTGGATGCGTATGAAGCGCTGGAAACCACTCGCCTGTTGGACGCCGCGCGCCTGAGCGCGGAGCGCCGACAAGTGATCGAGACGGCTCTGCTGTAGGAGATTTCGATAAAAATAGAACAAAATTCTAAATAGTGTTGATATGGAAATTATTTTCCAATAAAGTCTTTTCCAGGTTGCAGAAAGTACGTCCGGACTCGATCCTGGCGACTCAACAAAAACAAGATCAAAAACAACCAGGTACCGTCAGATGAAAATCTTCAACGCTGTACTGCGAGTTTTACGCCCTGCCCACACGCCACGCGGACTGCCCCGCGCTCGGCCGTTCTACTTCTCCTTCCTTAATGTGCTGTGCGTCGAAAACCAGGGCGCGCTGGTGTGCTGCATTCCCGGCGCGCCGGTCGTCCGGCTGCCTGCCGAGCTCTGATAAACGCAACGTCCAGAAAACCAACAAGAAAGTGGAGACAGACCGTTCATGAAGACCCCGATCCGTTTTACCGCGCTGGCCTTGTCCATGCTGCTCGCCAGCGGTGTTGCCGCGGCTGCCGATCTCAAGATAGGCGTGAGCATGTCCGCCTTCGATGACACCTTCCTCACCTACCTGCGCGAAGACATGGACAAGCAAGCCAAGTCCTACCCCAAGGGTGACGGCGTGCAGTTGCAGTTCGAAGATGCCCGTGCCGACGTGGTCAAGCAGTTGAGCCAGGTCGAGAACTTTATCAGCCAGAAAGTCGACGCGATCATCGTCAACCCGGTGGACACCGCCTCGACAGCCAACATCATCAAGGCCGCCACGGCGGCGAAAATCCCCCTGGTGTTCGTCAACCGCCGTCCTGACAGCCCGACCCTGGCGCCGGGCGTAGCGGCGGTGACCTCCGACGACGTCGAGGCCGGCAAGCTGCAGATGCAGTACATCGCCGAAAAGCTCGGCGGCAAGGGCAATATCGTGATCCTGCTGGGCGATCTGGCGAACAACTCCACCACCAACCGCACCAAGGGGGTCAAGGAAGTCCTGACCCAATACCCGGGCATCAAGATCGAACAGGAACAGACCGGGATCTGGTTGCGTGACAAGGGCATGACCCTGGTCAACGACTGGCTGACCCAGGGCCGTGAATTCAACGCGGTGTTGGCCAACAACGATGAAATGGCCATTGGCGCGTCCATGGCGCTGAAATCGGCGGGCAAGAAGGGCGTGTTGATCGCTGGTGTCGATGGCACGCCGGACGGCTTGAACGCGATCACCAAGGGGGACATGACCGTGTCGGCCTTCCAGGATGCCAAGGGCCAGGCGGACAAGTCGGTGGAGACCGCGCGCAAGATGGCCCGGAACGAGCCCATCGAGCAGAACGTGGTGATCCCGTTCCAGCTGATCACTCCGGACAACGTCAAAGACTTCAAGTAGTCCCTACATAACAACAATAAGCCGGCAGGGCGGTCGTGCCCGCCTTGCCGATGGAGTACCTCCCTATGCTCGCTCAAGCCGCTGTCTCGCAGCCTCCCGGTATCCAGCCGCTGCCGCTGGACGAACCCTACCTGCTGGAAATCGTCAACATCAGCAAAGGCTTTCCCGGCGTCGTGGCCCTGGCCGACGTGCAGTTGCGCGTTCGCCCTGGCACGGTGCTGGCGCTGATGGGCGAGAACGGTGCGGGCAAGTCGACGCTGATGAAAATCATCGCTGGCATCTACCAGCCCGATGCCGGCGAGATTCGCCTGCGCGGCAAGCCGATTGTGTTTGAAACCCCCCTGGCGGCCCAGAAGGCCGGGATCGCGATGATCCACCAGGAACTCAACCTGATGCCGCACATGAGCATCGCCGAGAACATCTGGATCGGCCGCGAGCAGCTCAACAGCCTGCACATGGTCAACCACCGCGAAATGCATCGCTGCACCGCCGAGTTGCTGGCGCGCCTGCGCATCAACCTGGACCCCGAGGAACACGTGGGCAACCTGAGCATCGCCGAACGGCAGATGGTCGAGATTGCCAAGGCGGTGTCCTATGACTCCGACATCCTGATCATGGATGAGCCGACCTCGGCCATTACCGAGAAGGAAGTGGCCCATCTGTTTTCGATCATTGCCGACCTCAAGGCCCAAGGCAAAGGCATCGTCTACATCACGCACAAAATGAACGAAGTGTTCGCCATCGCCGATGAAGTGGCGGTGTTCCGCGACGGCCAGTACATCGGCCTGCAGCGCGCCGACAGCATGAACAGCGACAGCCTGATCTCGATGATGGTCGGTCGTGAGCTGAGCCAATTGTTCCCGGTGCGCGAGACGCCCATCGGCGATCTGCTGCTGTCGGTACGCGACCTTAGCCTGGACGGCGTGTTCAAGGACGTGTCCTTCGATCTGCATGCTGGCGAGATCCTCGGCATCGCCGGGTTGATGGGCTCGGGCCGTACCAACGTGGCCGAAACCATTTTCGGCATCACCCCCAGCAGCGGCGGCCAGATCACCCTGGATGGCAAGGCGGTGCGCATTACCGACCCGCACATGGCCATCGAGAAAGGTTTTGCCCTGTTGACCGAGGACCGCAAGCTCAGTGGCCTGTTCCCGTGCCTGTCGGTGCTGGAAAACATGGAAATGGCGGTGCTGCCGCACTACACCGGCAACGGCTTTATCCAGCAGAAAGCCCTGCGAGCGCTGTGCGAAGACATGTGCAAGAAGCTGCGGGTGAAAACCCCCTCCCTTGAGCAGTGCATCGACACCTTGTCCGGCGGCAACCAGCAGAAGGCCTTGCTCGCGCGCTGGCTGATGACCAACCCGCGCCTGCTGATCCTCGATGAACCGACCCGGGGCATTGACGTGGGCGCCAAGGCCGAGATCTACCGGCTGATCTCGTTCCTCGCCAGTGAAGGCATGGCGGTGATCATGATTTCTTCCGAGCTGCCCGAAGTGCTGGGCATGAGCGACCGGGTCATGGTGATGCACGAGGGCGAATTGATGGGCACCCTGGACCGCAGCGATGCGACCCAGGAAAAAGTCATGCAGTTGGCCTCCGGGATGACCGCAGTCCACTGACGTACAGAATAAAAAGGTGATGGGCTATGAACGCAATAACGGATAACAAACCTGCGACGGTGCCAACCAAAAGTCGTCGACGCATGCCCACCGAGCTGAGCATCTTCCTGGTGCTGATCGGCATTGGCCTGGTGTTTGAATTGTTCGGCTGGATCGTGCGCGATCAGAGCTTCCTGATGAACTCCCAGCGCCTGGTGCTGATGATCCTGCAAGTGTCGATCATCGGCCTGCTGGCAATTGGCGTGACACAGGTGATCATCACGACGGGGATCGATCTGTCTTCGGGCTCGGTGCTGGCACTTTCGGCGATGATTGCTGCCAGTTTGGCGCAGACGTCCGACTTTTCCCGGGCGGTGTTCCCCAGCCTGACCGACTTGCCGGTATGGATTCCAGTGGCCATGGGGCTGGGCGTAGGACTGTTGGCGGGGGCGATCAACGGCAGCATCATTGCTGTCACCGGCATTCCGCCGTTCATTGCCACCCTGGGCATGATGGTCTCGGCCCGTGGCCTGGCGCGTTACTACACCGAAGGCCAGCCGGTGAGCATGCTCTCGGACTCGTACACGGCCATTGGCCACGGCGCGATGCCGGTGATCATCTTCCTGGTGGTGGCGGTGATCTTCCACATCGCCCTGCGCTACACCAAATACGGCAAGTACACCTACGCCATCGGCGGCAACATGCAGGCGGCGCGCACCTCTGGGATCAACGTCAAGCGCCACCTGATCATCGTGTACAGCATCGCCGGTTTGCTGGCAGGTCTGGCCGGGGTGGTGGCTTCGGCACGTGCTGCGACCGGGCAGGCGGGCATGGGCATGTCCTATGAACTGGATGCGATTGCCGCCGCAGTGATCGGTGGCACCAGCCTGGCGGGCGGGGTAGGGCGCATTACCGGCACGGTGATCGGCGCGCTGATCCTCGGGGTGATGGCCAGCGGGTTCACTTTTGTCGGGGTGGATGCGTATATCCAGGACATCATCAAGGGGCTGATCATTGTGGTGGCTGTGGTCATCGACCAATACCGCAACAAGCGCAAGCTCAAGCGCTGAGGCGCAGCGGCAAGCCTCAAGCTGCAAGCATGCTGATGTTTGCAGCTTGTCGCTTGCCGCTTGCGGCTTATAGCTGCTTCACGAACTTTCCTGCTATAAACGCACTCCGATAACCATTCGCCAAGCCCGTCCTGGTGCCTTTTGGGGTTATCCGGGAAAAAATGCCTGTCATTTCAGTTGCTGCGCTCTCAAGTCGGCCTTAGACTGCCGCCCCTCGTAAATTGAGTGCCGGGTGGCGCTTGAAATGGACGGCGCCTTTCCGAGACCTGCAGAGGCCTTCCGGAACGCTCCCTTATTCGCCTTAATGCACGTATTTTTTATAGAGAAATCAATGACAAAGGAAAAGTTGCTGGCCATGCCGGCGGATGACTACATGAATGCCGAACAGCACGCTTTTTTCGAGAAGTTGCTGCAAGACATGAAAGTGGAACACCACGAGCGCATTGAACAGAACCGTATCGCCATTGAAAGCCTTGACACCCCGGCCGACCCGGCCGACGCCGCTTCCGTTGAAGAAGAGCGTACCTGGCTGGTCAACGCCATCGACCGCGACCAGCGCATGCTGCCGCAGCTTGAGCGCGCGTTGGAGCGCATCAAGGAAGATTCCTTTGGCTGGTGTGACGACAGCGGCGAGCCTATCGGCCTCAAGCGCCTGCTGATCAGCCCCACCACCAAGTACTGCATCGAAGCGCAAGAGCGCCACGAGCAGATCGACAAGCACCAGCGCCAAGCCTGATGCGTTGAAGCTGGGGAGCCGCCACGCGGTTCCCCAGGGCAAGACCCGTTACACCCCGTCTATTGATCTGCTGCAAGCTACCCCACTAAAGGCCCATGGATAATGGCCCGATAGTGGCGTTTAATGCAGTGACAATAATGACAAGCAGTGGGGTAACGAAGATGGCTGGAGACGGACCTCTGATGGGCGCAGCCGTGTCACCGCAACCGGTGGCGCGCGGGCTGCCCGGCTGGCTCACGCCGTTGTTGCAGAGCACCGCCCTGGTGCTGGTACTGCTGGGCCTCGCGTTCGCCAGCCTGCCGCTCTACCTTTGCCTGCCACTGGTCCTATTGGTGATCTGGCTGCCTCGCCTGAAAAGTCGCACACCAGTGATTGCAGCTTCCGACGCCGCCGATGCCATTGGCGAGTTGACTCGTGATCTGTCGTATACCACCAGCCACAACGCACTTTCCGCCGCCGGCGTGGCCTATTCGGTCAAGCAACTGGCGGCGCGCCTGCAGTCGCAGTTGAGCGCGGCCAGGCAGATCGTCAGCAGTGCCGAGGTGATGATCGGCACCGAAAAAGTCACCTCCCAGCTCAGCCGTGAGGCGTTGGGGGCTGCGAGCCAGGCCCATCAGCGCAGCACCGAAGGCCGTGAAGTGCTTGCCCAGTCGATCAGCCGCATGCACCAGCTCAGCCAGCGGGCCAATGCCAGCCGTGAGTTGATTGAGGCCTTGAGCCAGCGCAGCGAGGAAATCCAGCGGGTGACCCTGGTGATCCAGTCCATCGCCAGCCAGACCAACCTGCTGGCGCTGAACGCGGCGATTGAAGCGGCGCGGGCCGGTGAGCATGGTCGCGGGTTTGCCGTGGTGGCGGATGAAGTGCGTGGGTTGGCCGGGCGTACTGCCACGGCCACCGATGAAGTCGGTGTGATGGTGGCCGACATCCAGCAACGCACTGCTCAGGTGGTAGAGCAGATTCGCCAGCTCTCGGCGGACCTGCACACCGGTGTCGAGCAGGTAGAGCACGCTGGCGAGCAGCTGCAAAATATCGCCAGCCTGGCGGCGGATGTGGAAGGCCAGGTCAATGAAATCGCCCAGGGTACCGACACCAACCGCACCCAGCTCGACAGCCTGTTCCATGCCGTGGAGCAGATGCGCAGCGACCTGGCCGTCAGCGATCAGCAAACCCGCCAGCTGGCGGATGCTGCCGTACAAATGGAAGGCCAGGCCGAAACCATCAGCGAGCGCCTGGCGGAAGTCGGGCTGGATGACTATCACCAGCGCATCTATGACCTGGCCCGCGAAGGTGCCAGTCGGATTGCCGCGCAATTCGAAGCCGATGTGCAACAGAACCGCATCAGCCTGGACGACCTGTTCGACCGCAGCTATACGCCGATCGCCAATACCAGCCCAATCAAGTACCACACCCGCTTCGACGGCTACACCGACCAGGTATTGCCAGCGATCCAGGAGGCGCTGTTGCCGCGTCATGAAGGGTTGGTGTTCGCCATCGCCTGCACGCCCCAGGGCTATGTGCCAACCCACAACAAGGCTTTTTCGCAGGCGCTGACCGGCGATGCGCAGGTGGACGCCGTGCAGAACCGCACCAAACGCAAGTTTGAAGACCGTACCGGAATCCGCTGCGGCAGCCATCAGCAGGCGGTGTTGTTGCAAACCTATACCCGCGACACGGGTGAGCTGATGCACGATCTGTCGGTGCCGATCATGGTCAAGGGCCGGCACTGGGGCGGTTTACGCCTGGGTTACAAGCCCGAGGCCGCGAAAGGCGGGCGTTAGGATTATTGCCGTTTATGCAAGGGAGCTATTCCGGTAATAGCTTTTTCAAGCGGACGTAAAACCGTAGCATGGGCAACATTGTTAGCCAGCTAACTAATGCTGTGGAGAAGCACCATGCAAAACAAAGTCGATGTTGCCGTGATGATTGGCAGTGGTGTACCGCATGCCTTGCGGGCATTGGGTCAAAAGGCCTGTTGGGTGGTATTGCTCAACGGTGAGCAGCGCGGCACGGCGTTCGCAAGTCGCGATGAGGCAGAGGAGTGCAGGGCTGCCTGGCAGGCGCTGATGCGCCTGGAGCAGTCAGACAGCCTGCATTGAGGGCTGTTTAGTGCGACTGATGCAGGCGCTGGTTCAGCTCATCCACCGCGATAGCCCATTCGGCGTCGTCACGCAGTTCTTCCTTGAGAAAGCTGGCTTGTTGTGCAGACCAGAATGGCGCATCGATCAGTTTCACGTCTTCAGGCAACGGATGGGCGACGATAAATGCATCGATGGCGTCCGGGGTTGAATCCAGGCCCAATTGTTCAAACAGGGTTTCAAGGGTGGGGATTGGCGCGTCCATTTCGTTCTCCATGCAGGGGGGCGTTATGCATGGGAGGGTTGTAGCGCGGCGGAGTTCTATCGAATGTTCAGGAATTAAGGGCCCCGGCATCCACGGCAGTCTTTAACGCCCTGGCGGCCTCTTTTGCAGCGGCGGCGGCTGCGTCGACGGTTTTGAACCAGCGGTCTTTTTCCACTTGGTGCGTGCTGACAGTGGTCAGCGGTGGCTTGGCCCGCATCACGATCACTGCTTGAAACTCACCGTCTACTTCCCTTGCGTCGCCATGGATGAAAAATTCGCCGATATCAAATTCCGTCACGTAGAGCCTTCCCTTGGAGATAACTGCACTGGAGAAACCTGGCCCGTGGGGCGCAAACTTCAGTGGACGGGCCAGTATGGCAGTTGTTGCGGGTCGGCGGCGCGGTAAAGTTACCGGGCGGACGAAACGATAGCTCCATGTTGGGCGTGCAACACGGCTTCGAGTTTTTTGGCCAGTTCGCAGGCCTTGACATGGTCGCTGCGGAAGCCTTTGATGCGGCCACTGAGCACTTCGCGCACGTGGAAGAAGTTCCGGCCGGCAGGTACGACTTGGTAAAGAACCGAATCCGGGTACCCCTCGAAGCTGTTCAAGCGGTAGTATTGCGCCTCGTCCTGACAGGATGAACGGGTTTGCGAAGACATAGCGCTGTAGGGTGATCTTTGCATGGCCTGCTCCTTTTCGATCTTGCGGGATGACTGGATTGCAGCGTTTTGAGTGGTCTTGATCCATGCTGCTGTTTTAGTATTGTCGTCAGCAGTCAGCGTCCGGTTCCATGACAGCGTGTTTATTTGTGTATGCATGTCGGAAAACTGCATTTTTAATTGGGTTATTCTCTGAAGTTGGTCGACCCGTATTCTCGGGCCGTTGAACCTGTGATCTCCTGTGGCGCCTGATGACCTTGCACAAGGCCCATCGCGCATGTCTGTACTAGTCTTTCGGCTCGACAGCAGGATTTTCTTCAGTTTTTTCAAAGAATGAGTTGTGTGATCGTGCCGTGATGGCCGTTTTTTGTGCTGCCCGCTTTGGCGGACAGCGCTCTTTTCCATGTGGGGGCGTTTCCTTGGCAGTCAGTAATCTGGATATGCACGCGTTGTTCGTGCTGGGTGATTTGCGCGCAAAGTTGGTCAAACAGTTCCAATCCCGTTTTGTCTACATCACCGAGCAGACGCCGGAAGGCATTTACATCGCCGAAATCGATACCGAGGCGGCGATGGTGGTGGATGACAAACCACGCCTTGAGCTCAAGGTCGGCGACCATTTTCGTGCAGCGGTATTGCCCAGTCGTGAGGGCGGCAAGTTCGAATTGAAGTTCCGCGACATCAAGTTGACGGTGTACGGCCTGGGCGACTACGCCTTTGTGTCGTCGGCCGAAGGCCAGGGCATCGTGTTCAAGGAAGGCCACAGCGTGATGCTGGTGTTCGCCGCCAACGAGCAATTGCAGGAAGGCCTGACCAAAACCCTGAAGGCTGTCACCGGCAAGGCCGCCAAATGGCGCAAGGGCGAACTGGTCACCTTCAAGGCCAGTGAATAATCAGCAAAAAAACGCGAACACCCGTTATCTCCCGGAACCTCTACTACAGTTGAGTTGACTTAACTATTCAGAGGCTTCGCGCATACGCAGCAAAGCCGTCCGCCATTGGCTGCGATATCGCGAGGTGCGAAGGCATGAAAGGATTGAGAACGCTGTTGGCTGCGTCCCTGACAACACTGGGGCTGTCAGTGGCCACGTTGCCGGTAAGCGCCGCCGAGGCGCCGGTACATTTTGCCGACCTGAACTGGGAAAGCGGCAGCCTGATCACCGAAGTGCTGCGGGTGATTGTCGAGAAGGGCTACGACCTGCCCACCGATACCTTGCCCGGCACCACCATCACACTGGAAACCGCCCTGGCAAAGAACGACATCCAGGTGATCGGCGAAGAGTGGGCCGGCCGCAGCCCGGTGTGGGTCAAGGCCGAGGCCGAAGGCAAAGTGGTGGGCCTGGGTGACACGGTCAAGGGTGCGACCGAAGGCTGGTGGGTGCCGGAATACGTGGTCAAGGGCGACCCCGCCAAAGGTATCAAGCCCCTGGCGCCGGACCTCAAGAGCGTGAAGGACTTGGCACGCTACAAGGATGTGTTCAAGGACCCCGAATCCCCCGGCAAGGGGCGCTTTCTCAACAGCCCCATCGGCTGGACCTCGGAAGTGGTCAACAAACAGAAGCTCAAGGCCTACGGCCTGGATGACAGCTACGTGAACTTCCGCAGTGGCTCGGGCGCGGCACTGGACGCGGAGATCGCTTCATCGATCCGGCGCGGCAAGCCGGTGCTGTTCTATTACTGGTCGCCGACGCCGCTGATGGGGCGTTACAAGTTGATCCAGCTGGAAGAGCCGCCGTTTGATGCCGATGCGTGGAAAACCCTGACGGATGCGGATAACCCTGATCCGAAGCCGACCCGGTCATTGGCGTCGAAGTTGAGTATCGGGGTCTCGACGCCGTTCCAGAAAGAGCATCCGCAGATTGTGCAGTTTTTCGAGAAGGTCGAGTTTCCGATTGAGCCGTTGAACAAGGCATTAGCGAGCATGAGTGAGAACCACACGGCGCCACGTGAGGTGGCCCAGGCGTTTCTCAAGGAGCATCCCGAGGTGTGGAAGGCCTGGTTGACTGAGGATGTGGCGCAGAAGGTTGAGGCGAGCCTGAAATAACCACGGATCTTTCAGTTCAATGCGAAGCAGGTGTGGGAGGGGGCTTGCTGCCGATTGCAGCGAGTCAGTCACGGCATGGTTGACTGATCCAACACTATCGGGAGCAAGCTCCCTCCCACATTTAGCTGCATTCCAGGATCAGAACCGGGTCTGCACCGCCAACTCAAAGGTTCGTGGTGAGCCCAAGTAATACGCCGGCGACACATGGGCAAACTCGGCATACACCTCATTCGTCAAGTTGCGCACCCGGCCCGTCACTGAGGTGTGCGAATCGACCTTATAGCGCAGGAACGTTCCGAACAGGGTGTAGGCTGGCACTGTCTGGGTGTTGGCGTTGTCTGCATACACCTGGGCTACATATCGCGCGTCCACACCCCCTTGCCAGTCCTCGGCAAAATCATAGGTCAGCCACAGATTGCCCACGCGCTTGGGCACGTTGGTTGGCGTGTTGCCCTTGCGCGACACCACGGCGCCACTGGCGATTTTCTCGTTGAAGTCATCGTACTCGGCATCTACCCAGGCGAAGTTGCCTTCCGCCAGCAGCCTTGGCGTGATGCGCAGCGAGCTGGCCAATTCGATCCCTTTGGATGACTGCGCACCGACCGGAATGCTGTTGCTGGGGTCCTGCGGGTCGGTGACGGCAAAGTCCTTGCGCTCGATCTTGTATGCAGCAGCGGTGGCCGAGCCACGCCCGTCCAGGTAGTCGAATTTGCTGCCCACTTCCCACTGCTTGCCCGTCGAGACATCAAACACTTGCGTGGTGGTGTTCGGTTGCTCGGCGGCGGTGCTGTATTGCACATACACATTAGCCGTTGGGATGAACTGGTAGGTCAGGCCCACACGGCCGGTCACCGGTTCCCAGTTGCGTTTGAAGTGGCCGGGGTTGGTGGCGGTTATCGCACGGTGGTTGGTCACATCCAGGTCGATGGCGTCATAACGCAGGCCAGTCAGCAGCGACAATGTGTCGGTAAGGCCCAGGCGATTTTCCACGAACAGTGCTTTGGTGGTGACTTCGTTGGTCTTGTCCTTGCCGAAGCGTTCCCGGGTCCGCGGCAGGTCAAAGAAGTGTCCGGGGTCGAAGTTGTTCGGGTCTACCGTGCTGTTGCCTGGCACATTCCACGGAGTGTTGGTGGTGCTGTTGACTTTGTACTCGAAGCCGCCGGACCAGGTAGTCGACAGGCCGAAGAGGCTATCGTCGTGGCGCAGTTCGAACTGGTTGCCGTTTTGTTCGCCCTGATGACGTACCTGATAGGCCGTCGAGCGGTTTACCGCCGTGTTGTTCGCGTTGTACTGATAGGTTTCCAGGTTGCGGTAATCGCGTTGGCTGTCCAAATGGTAAAGGGTGTTTTTCAGCGTGGTGCTGTCGTTGAGCCGGTAGTCGATGATCGAGCGTGCCCAGATCGTGCGTTGTTCGTAGCGCCCGTCGGCGACGTTGTAGTTGTTGAAGCGGTTGTGTCTGTCGATCTTCAACTCGCCTGCCTTGGGGTTGAGCACCGGTGTGCCCCAGTAGGGGCTGTCTTCGTGCTCATCCTGGTATTCCAGCGCCAGGGTGTGGGACAGGTCGGGCGTGAGGTCACTGAGCAGGGAAAACGCCAGGCTCCACGCGTCGCGCTGATCGCGGTCGATGTAGCTGTGGTTGGTGTTGCGGCTCACATCCAGGCGTGCGTAATGTTGCATCTCGGCGCCAGGTTCGGTCAGGGCATGATTGACGCCGAAGGCCATGCCGGCGGTGTCGTAGCTGCCGTAGGTGAGCTGGCCTTCGGCGGCCTGTTCCTCACGGGTGGCCAACTTGGTCACGTAGTTGAGCGAGCCGCCCACGGAGCCTGCGCCGTTGATCAGCGAGGAGGGGCCACCCACCAGTTCCACCCGGTCATAGATCCACGCATCCACGGGGCGCGCCAGGCCGGTGGCGACGTTGATACCGTTGAACATCTGGGTGATCTGGCTGCTGGTAAAGCCGCGATAGGAAACAAACCCGCCGAACCCCGGCGGGGCGCTGGCGTTGACGCCGGGCAAGGTGTTGGCGGCATCGCGGAAGGTCTTGGCGCCATGGCGCTCGATGTCACTGCGATTGGCGATGGCCACCGACGCCGGGGTTTCCCGCACGCTCAAGCCCAACCGCGACGCCACGCCGCTGGATTGATCCAGGGCCAGGCCGGGTTCGTCGGCTTGCGCGCCATCGATGGTGGTCGGGGCCAACTCAAGGGCCCAGGCGCAGACAGGCAGGCAGCCGAACAGGCCTGCCAACAGGGGGAGATGTTTCATGGTTGAATCCTGAAAAACTTGGCTTGAAAACAACGCACAGCCGCCCGTACTTCCTTGCGGAAACGGTACTCAGTGCAGATCGGAAAGCGAAGGCATCAGGCGAAGGCAGGCGGCGCGCGCGGATTGGCCGCAGGCCAGGTGAAGCGGGCAGGGATATCGGCAGCCAGGACGATGGCAGGCGGTGGAGCATGGGGCTGTGGCAACACCGCCACGTTCAGGCTGGAACTCAGCGCCGGGCCCATGCCGCCCGTGGAACACAGCGGGCAGCCAAACGCCTTGGACAGCGTCGGCAAATTCTCTTCAGTGGAATTGGACGGCTTGGGCGCCTGGGTACGTGGGTCCACCGTACAAAACTGGCCGCCGATGCCATTGAGCTGCATCCCGACCATCTGCCCATGCCCGATACTGCAGGCGAACACATTGAACAGGACGCAGCAGTAGAGCATCCAGGCAATGAGCGAGCGGTCGGCACGGGCAAGTTTCATGGGGCGGCACTTTACCATCAGCCGCCGACGAAATGCCTGCAAAAAATCTCAGGGCGACTATCCTGTTTCGCACCTTTTCAGGGAGAGCCAGCCATGAGCTTCGTTGTCGCACGATGGATTGTCGGCGTTTTTACCTGCATCAGCATGGTCCACCTGTACTGGGCCGCCGGCGGCAAACTCGGCTTCCAGGCCGCCATTCCCCAACTGCCCGGCGAATTCGCCAACGGACCCAGACCTGCATTCAAGCCCTCGGCATTGGGCACGTTCCTGGTGGCGATGGGGTTGGTGGCCATTGCACTGCTGGTGTGCCTGCGCGCCGGGTTGTACTTCTCGGCGGTATCCCATGGGGCGTTGCAGTGGGGCATCAGCGCGATTGCCGTACTGATGTTTGCCCGGGCGATTGGGGATTCGGAGTTGGTCGGGTTCTTCAAGAAGGTCGGTGGGTCGAGGTTTGCGCGGTGGGATACGTATTTTTATTCGCCGTTGTGTCTGGTGTTGGGGGTGGGGTTGTTGGTGGTGGCGTGGGGGTGAGAAGTGGAGGGCCTGATCATTGGATCAGGCCATGCAATCAAGGCTGTATGAAGTACAAGTTGGACATGGATCCAGAGATTTTCTGAGCTTTGCCCTTTTTCAGGTACTCGCTGAAATCACGCTCAAGCGAGTCTTTATTGGTATATTTCTTGTATCTGCATGGTACCTCGCACGCGTACATATATAGTCTCCACGGGTCGAATCCATCGACTCTTTCATTCGGGCCGTAATCAAAGTCGACACAGAGTTCAGATAGATAAACGCTGCATCCAATGCCATGCAACTCATAGGTTACGCCGTCGGTGACAAATCCTCGTCGCGGAATTTTTTTGGAGTGCCACAGCCTGAGAATGTTCTTGGTTCCAAAAGTTTGTTCAAGCAAGTCAGTCGCTATTTTTACTTGCGTCAAATACTCGGCTATCAAATTTTCCAGGGTCTGATTTTTCATCGTCTTGGCCTATCCAATCTATCGAGCCCAACCGCATTTGATGCTTCTATCACTTCTTCAATGCTGTTGAACGTGGTTTTGTGGCTATATATATCGGTGATTAACTTTAAGGTGACTGGCGTATGTGTTTGTCTTGCTGCCGAGGCACGATGATGCCCGTCAACAATATAGCGCCGTTCGTTGTGTTCGAGTATTTCAATGGGTTCGTTGATTTTGTACCCATCGCTTCGCATGCTGAGAGCAATTCTCTCAACCCGTTTGGTTGAGCGTTTGCCCTCGATGGTGTGTGTTCGAATCAAGGTTTCCGCATTAACTCCGTGGATGAGGGGAGGCGATTGAACTCCATCGTCCACATGTGCTTTTTGGGTTGGATCGTCCGCGCCTGGGATTGTCTGTAGTTTGCAGCTGTCCTCCCCGGGACAGGCACTCAGTCCTAAAGGGTCCACCCATCCCGTCGGATTGGGCACGTACTGGTACGCATTGATCCCACCCGCCAGCTTCACCAGATCCGGCGTCAGGTACCGACCAACATCCGGATTGTAGTAGCGATGGCGGTTGTAGTGCAGCCCGCTTTCCTGATCGAAATACTGACCCTGGAAACGCAGCGGATTGTCGACTTTTCCGATGTCGAGGCGGGTGATTTCCCCGTAGGCACGGTAATGCGCCGACCAGACGATTTCGCCATCCGGGGCGGTGAGTTCTTGCGGGGTGCCCAAGTGGTCGAGCTGGTAGTGGTAGGCCTTGGTTTCCTTTGGACCGAAGCCTTCCAGCAGCGCCAGCGGGCGAAAGCTGTCTGGTTCATAGAGATAGCTGCGATGCCGATCCGAGTGGTGTTCGGCGATGAGTTTGTCGCCTTGCCAGAAAAACTCAGTGGTTACATCGTCGACGGTTTTGCTGATACGCCGCCCAAACGGGTCGTAGCGGTAGCTGGCGGTCTGGCCGTTGGGTTTTTTAATACCGATCAGGCGGTGCTGGCAGTCGTAGCGGTATTCGGTGACGAGTGCGTGGCCCTTGCCGCGGCGTTCGCGGATGAGGTTGCCGAAGGCGTCGTAGTCGTAATGATGGTCGCCCTGAATCATCAGGCGGTTGCCGGCGACGATGTCGGGGCCGGGGCGGTTGTGCATGAGCAGGTTGCCGGCGGGGTCGTGGCCGAAGCGTTCCTGATCGGCTTGGGTGTGGTCGGCGCGGGTGAGGCGGTTGAGTGGGTCGTAGTGGTAGCGGTGTTCGCCCTTGCGGGTGTCGAGCTGGCGGGTGAGGTTGCCGGATTTGTCGTAGTCGTAATGACGGCGATAGACCGGGCCTTCGGCATCTTTGATGCTCTGGTTGAACAAGCGGCCTTGGTGGTCATGTTGGTAGTGGCTGAACAGTTGGCCTTGTTGGCGTTGCTGTTCGCGACCGGCCTTGAACAGGTGTGAGGTGAGTACTGCGCCATTCAGTTCGACGGTGGCGAGGTGGCCGCCTTTGTCGTGAGTGAAGGTGAGGCGGTTGTTGTCCGGCAGGCGCAGGTTTTGCAGGTGACCACAGGCGTCGTAGCCGTAGCGCAGGGTGCCCCAGCCTTGGTGTTCGGCGGTGAGGCGGTTTTGGCTGTCGTACTCGTAGGCCAGTGACCAGTGGCCGTCTTCGACGCCTAAGAGATTGCCCTGGCGGTCGTAGGTGTAATCGACGGTATTGCCATCGGGCAGGGTTTTTCTGATCAGGCGTCCGGCATGATCGCGCTGGTAACGGGTAACCAGCTGACTGCCGTCATCGCCGTGTTCGGTCTTTTCCTGAAGGTTGCCGTTGAGGTCGTATACGTACGCCGTGCGCTGACCGTCAAAGCCGATTTCCTGCTGGATCAGGCCGTTGTTGTGGTACTGGAGCCGGTAGGTCTCGCCCACCTCGTTTTCGATCTCGGTCAGCAGTAACCGCGCGTTGTCGTAGCGGTACTTGACCTGGGTGCCATCGGCATTGATGCGTCGGCTGATCAGATGCAGGCCGTCGGCGTATTCGTAGTGGGTGACGTGGCCCTGTTCGTCGCGTTCGGCGGTGATTTTTCCGTAAGCGTTGTAGGTATATTTACGCGTGTCGCCGCTCGGCAAGACGACCTGGACTAACCGCCCAACGTCGTTCCACTGGTACTGGGTCAGCGCGCCATGCTCATCCTCACGCGCAATCTGTCGCCCCAGATCGTCATAGCGATAACGCTTGATCCCACCATTGGGCAACTGCTCCTCAAGCAACTGCCCACGCTCGTTCCACACCAGCCGCTGACAGCTGTGGTCCGGGTACCAAACCCCAATCAGCTGTCCGTATTTGTTGTAGGTGTAATCGGTAACGTGACCGTCTGGATCGGTCTTGCGCGTTACATCGCCCTGATCGTTGCGCTCATACTTCCAAACCGCCTGACCCCGCCTTACAACCCGTACGAAGCCGTTATCATGCTCGTAGGTCGTCGGCTCATCGTCCCCCGGAAACACCGCCACCAAGCGCCCGGCTTCGTCGTACTGATACGCCGTGATCGCCCCGAGCGGGTCCTGCTCAACCGTCAGCCGGCCTCTGTCATCGTAGGAGTTGAAATGCTCGGCCCCATCCGGATCCACCCGCTGCACCAGCCGCGCCCGCTGGTCATGCACGTAGACTTCCTGGCTGCCATCGGCGTTAAACACCGTGACCTGGCCGTTGTCATCCCAGGCATAACGCGTGTCCATCTGCGAGAAACTGGCCCAGTGCCGAATGCACCGCGCCGCCTTGCCAGGCCGTTCCCACTCCCAGAAGAAACTCGCCCCACCGGCCAAGCCACGTTCAAGGATGACGTGCTGTTCGTCGTAGCGATAAACCTCGCTTTCGCCGACCGCGTTGGTCGCTGAAACCAGTCGTCCCAAGTCGTCATAGGCGTAGGAAACAACCGTCTGCTCCGTCACCCACACAAACGGACCGTCATCCATAACGCGATGAATCTGGTAATCCACCGCCACGATGCGGCCCGACGCGTAGCGCAAAAACAGCGAGCGCCCGACGCCGTTATCCACCCGCTCAATACGCCCCAGAAAATCCCGGGAAATGCGCAGGCGGTTGTCATACGCATCGCTGATCGCTGTCAGCACACCGTCGCGGAAGTGGTAGAAACGTGACGCCTGGGCCAGCACCAGTTCATCAGGCGACGAACCCAGATAGATTGCGGCTTCGGCAAGACTGTTGGTGATTGCGGGGCGAGAAGTAGACGGCAAGGGCAGGGTGGTGGAGCGGTTTTCATGATCGGTCCAAAGCACCGAATCCCCGGAAACACTCAGCCGATGCGCCAGCGCATGACTCCAGCCAAACCCCAACCCACAATCCACTTCAACCGCACTGGTGCGATACAACCGCGTCCACTCAAACGGCAAGATCCCGTCCAGCGTCCCATCGGTGAGGGTCAGGAGTTCCTCGCCGGTGACCATCGACACCGGGCAGCCGTTGGTGGCGGTCTTGTCCGCAGGTGCCGCCGCATCCCCATTCGGGTTTCGAGCAAAAACCGGCACATCATCCACATGCTCTTTCTGCTTCAGCACCGCGTTCTGCCGCGCCTTCCAGCGCATCTGCATCGTGCCTTGCTTGAGCCCGCCGACCACCCCGCGAACCGCCACCGCCTTGTAGCGATCCACCGCTTGCATGAACTTCGTCAGAATCGCAAGAAGACCCTTAACAAAACCCACCGCCGCCTCAAGAATCCGCACTCCATACTTGACCAACCGCAAACTCAAATACGCCACACCCGCGGCCGGCAAGGCGATGGTCAACACGGCGCCAATCACCAGGTCAATCAGCAGCGACACCACAAACCCTGCCGCTACCTCGGCCATTTCACTGGGCGGTAATGCGTCCAGCCAGAGCATCGCCGTGCGTACCATCAGGTACAGCGCCGCCTCGTCACTGGCCAGCAACATGGCCTGCTCCATGACCTTTGGCGTATCGGTGGCGACTTGTGCCAACTTGGCGGCTTGATCACCTAACTGCTCGGCGAACTGCATCGGGTCTTCAAGAATCGCCTGTACCAGCTTGATGCTGTCCCACACGTCGTGAATCGCCGCCCAACTGCCCGCCAACAGACCGCTGCCAATCGCACTGGCGGTCGAGCGCTCCCAGTGCGGTTTAAAGCCAGACCACTGCTCCCGAAGCCACTGCTGCAGATCCCCCATCAACCCGTCGTAGGAGGCAAACAACGCGTCGACTTGCTCGCTGGAAACACCGCCCTGCACCCGCACCTGATAGCGCCCACCCGCCGCGCAGTGATGTGAGCCCTTACCCTGTTCATCCAGCATGATTACGCTGGAACTGCCGTCATCCAGGCCGATGACCTCAACTGGGATATTGCCGATTGGTACGTCATATACCGACTCGAACTTGCTCTCGATCTTCAGTTCACCGCCCATCGGGCAGCGGGTCACGGTCGAAAAGTCAGTGTCGGAAAGGCTCACCGAACGCTGCGAATCGCCAACCCGCAATACCCGGTCAATCCCCAGCAACGACGGCATGTCAGCCGCATGGCTCACTGAATCCAGCGCGCGCGAATACCAGGCGTTCATCTGCTGGCGATAAATCACCAGGCTCTGATGAAAGCCATCCAGCTCAAATTCGATCAGGGCAATGTGGGCAGCGTGGGTCATCCATGACGTCTCGGCAAAGGGCAAGGCGTCGGAGCATGCCGCAGCAAAATGCGGCTGGATGAACGGTTGGAAAATTCAGAAAGAGCCCACTACGCAGGGGGAAAAACCGCGAAAAGTCAGCCCGAAGTGCTACACCGAAAAGCGATAAACCTGATTGCAAAATTGCCCGCCAAATAAAAATCGCTCGCATCCTTGCCCGATTTCCCGACATGGCCGTCATGGTTAATAGAACCTCCCTTACGCAGGATTTCCCATGTCGCGCCTTGCTCGTCCCTTGCACCCACTGGCTCTGTCAGTGGCGATGGCTTTTGCCGCCGTGCCGTTGTTGACCGTCCAATCCTCCTATGCCGAAGAGAGCAGCAGCGCGCTGCGCCGTTTCTCGATTCCTGCGGGTGACTTGAGCCAGGCACTCAATAGCCTGGCCGAGCAGGCGGGTCTGGTGCTGGCCTTCGATGCGGGCCTGACCCGGGGCAAGCGCAGCAAGGGTTTGAGCGGGCAATACGACACCGACGTGGCACTGAGCCAATTGCTCGCCGGCAGCGGCCTGCAAGCCTTGAAGATTTCCGCCGACCGCTACCGCCTCGAAGCCATCCCGGATAACGGTGGGGCCATGGAACTCCAGGCCACCACCATCAGCGGCGCGTACCAGGCCGAAAGCCCGACCGGGCCGGTGGCCGGCTATGTGGCCACGCGCAGCTTGTCGGGTACCAAGACCGACACCGCGCTGATCGAAACCCCGCAGTCGATTTCCATCGTCACCAAAGACCAGATGCGTGCGCAGAACGCCGAGAGCCTCAACCAGATCCTGCGCTACAGCGCCGCCGTCATCCCGGAAACCCGTGGCGCCACCGCATCGCGTCTCGATCAACTGACCATCCGCGGTTTCTCCCCGGCCACCTACCTCGATGGCCTGCGCATGCCGTCGAGCCGTGACGCCTTGCCGCAGAAAGACGCCTTCGACCTGGAACGCGTGGAAGTGCTGCGCGGCCCGGCGTCGGTGCTGTACGGGCAGGGCACGCCGAGCGGGGTCATCAACATGGTCAGCAAGCGCCCGCTGGACACGCCGTTTCATGAAGTGGGCGTGGAATACGGCACCTTCAGCAAGAAGCGCACCACCTTCGACTTGAGTGGCCCCCTGGATGATCAGGGTGTGTATTCCTACCGTGTGGCCGGGCTTTTCGACGATGCCGATGGGCAGGTGGAGCACACCGAGACGCGCCGTCAGTCATTGTCCAGCGCCTTTACCTGGCGTCCGGACGACGCCACTTCGCTGACCCTGCTCGGGCATTTCCAGAAGGACCCCAAGGGGGCTTCCTACGGCTCGGTGCCGGCCTGGGGGTCGGTGCTGCACAGCCCGACTGGACGCAGCATCGATGTGGATTTCTACGATGGCGAAAAGAACTTCGAGAAAAGCGACCGCGAGTATTACTCGATCGGCTGGGCGTTCGAGCATCACTTCGATGACGTGTGGACTGTGCGCCAGAATGCGCGTTACCTGCGCAGCGAAGGCCAGTACCGCAGCCTCTACAACAACTACCTGATGGCGGATTACCGCACCATCCGCCGTTCGACCATCGCCAGCGATGTCGACCTGGATGCCTACACCCTCGACAACCAGTTGCAGGCCAGATTCGATACCGGCCCCTTGCAGCACACCTTGTTGATGGGCCTCGACTACCAGAACACCAGCACCGACACCAAGTCCGGTTCCGGCGTGTACACCGCAGGTCCGACCCTGGATATTTTCAACCCGGTCTATGGCGCGGCTGTCCCGGTGCCGGCCTACACCACCGACGGCACTTCGCGCAGCGAACAGACCGGCGTGTACCTGCAAGAGCAGATGAAGTGGGACAAATGGGTGCTCTTGCTGGGCGGTCGCTATGACTGGGCCAGCACCGACAGCAGCACCAAGACCCTGCGCACCGGCGCCAAATCCGAGTCGTCCCTGGACAGCAAGGCGTTTACCGGTCGTATCGGCCTGGTCTACCTCTTCGACAATGGCCTGGCGCCGTATGCCAGCTATGCGGAGTCGTTCAACCCGCAATCGGGCACCGGTTACGGCGGTTCGGTGTTCAAACCGACCGAAGGCAAGCAGTACGAAATCGGCATCAAGTACCAACCGCCGGGCAGCAACAGCTTCATCACTGCGGCCATCTTCGACCTGCGCCAGACCAACGTGCTCACCACCGACCCGGACCCCACTCACCTGTGCGGCACCGGGCGCTGCCAGAGCCAGGACGGCGAAGTGCAATCCCGTGGCTTCGAGCTGGAAGGCAAGGCCAGCCTCAACGACAACCTCGACATCACGGCGGCCTACGCGTACCTGGACAACCGCATCAGCAAATCCAACAACACCGTGCGGTACGCGCCCATCAGCGATATCGGCGTAGGTCCGGCCATCGCCGCCGAAGGCACCACCACCTACGGCGTGCCGCGCCACACTGCGTCGGCATGGGCTGACTACACCTTCCACGATGGTCACCTCAAGGGCTTCGGCGCGGGTGCGGGCGCGCGTTATGTCGGGTCTTCGTGGGGCGATACCGCCAACACCCTCAAGGTGCCGGGCTACACCTTGTTCGATGCCGCCGTGCACTACGACATCCCCAACATCACCAGCCTAAAGGACAACCTGCGCCTGGCGCTCAATGCCACCAACCTGGCGAATAAAGAGTATGTCGCGTCCTGCTACTCCTATTCGTGGTGCTGGTATGGCTCGCAGCGCACTGTGCAGGCGAGCGCAACCTATCAGTGGTGATAAGGCAATTTAATGGCCCCTTTGTAACTAAATCCTCGCCAGAATCGCTTTTATTTTCAGGTGGTTAGGTGGGGATGCAAATGCGCACTGTTGGAATCATGCTGATCGCCTGCTCCCTGGCCGGCGGCGCTGCAGCCGTGCAGGCTCGGGAGCTGCGCGAGGGTGACAAGTACATGTGCAGTTGGGGCGCCGGCACCGCGGCCAGGGCCCAGGAGTTGAAACTGTCGGGGGTGTCGCTGTACGCGGCGCGGCAGAAGATCCAGAGCATGAAGTTCAACAAATCCTGGATGCGCATGATGGCCATGGGCATCACCGAACAGACCTACGACAGCCGTTCGCGGCTCAAGCCCGAGGCGATTCGCCGGGGTTTCTATCAGGATTGCGTGCGCTACAAGGTCGCACGCAAATGATCGAGCAAGCACCGCCCCGTGCAAAATCTGCGTAAGCCAGTCCAACTTTCCCTCGGCGCCCCTGGCCATACTGGCGCCAGGCAAACCCAGAGGCACAGGCCATGACTGACTACGTATTCATCCCCGCACCAACCCCATCCCTCGCAGTACAGGGCAGTGATGCGCGCTTCCCGCTGCGCCGTGTGTTCTGCGTGGGCCGCAACTACAGTGAGCATGCGCGTGAGATGGGTCACGACCCGGACCGCGAGCCGCCCTTTTTCTTTATGAAACCGGCGGATGCCGTGGTGCCCGCCGAAGGTATGATCGCCTACCCACCGCTGACCGCCGACCTGCACCATGAAGTGGAACTGGTGGTGGCCATCGGCAAGGACGGCGTGGATATCAGTCCGGAACAGGCGGTTTCCCACATCTGGGGGTATGGCGTTGGCGTCGATCTGACCCGCCGCGACCTGCAAGCCCATGCGAAAAAACTCTCGCGGCCGTGGGAGTGGGCCAAGGCGTTTGATGCGTCTGCGCCGAGTACCGCATTGCGCCCGGTGAGCGCGGTAGGGCATCCGTCCAGCGGAAAAATCTGGCTTGATGTCAATGGCGAACAGCGTCAGGTGGGCGACCTGGCCGACCAGATCTGGTCGGTCAGCGAAGTGATCAGCCATGCCTCAAGGTCGGTCGCGCTGAAGGCGGGCGACCTGATCTTCACCGGCACCCCCGCAGGTGTCGGTGCCTTGCAGCCGGGCGATATGGTTACGGCGGGCATCGAGGGCATCGGCGAGTTGCAGTTCACCCTCGGCCAGGCTTGAGGCTAAAGTGGTGACCCGGCCACCCGAGAGACCGTTATGCCAGGCACCCGCGTTACCACCTACGGCATGCAGCAGCGCAGCGACCGCTCCGACTTCTACATCCGCGACAAGCGCGGGCGGGCGGCGCTGACCAGCCCGCATCGGCATGAATACTTCCAGATCCAGATCAACCTTGGCGGCGACACCGTGCAGCACATTGGTGGCGCGGTGCGGCCGTTTCCGCGCAAGGCCCTTGCCTTTATCCTGCCCCATCGCCTGCATGTGATTCCCCATCCCGAAGACGGCGAGTTCATGCTGATCAACTTCAGTCAGGGGTTTTTCCTGCCGCAACTGACCTGCGACCCCCTCGACCTGGAAGACATTCCCATCGGCCAGGCGCCTGAGCTTTCGCCGTTTCGCTTCCAGGAACAGCTGGACTTCATCCTCGATGACGCGGCGTTTGAGCAGGTGCAACGCTGGCTCGTTCACATGCGCGAACTGGACGCCCACCGTGCCTTTGGCGCCCGCGAGCGTCTCAAGGGCTACCTGTTTCAACTGATCGGCCTGGTCTGCGAACAGTATGCCGCGCCGTTGCAGGCGTTCGCCGCCAACAATGCCACCCGGCGCGGGCGCAAGGATGCGTTGGCGCGGGTGCAACGCTACATCCGCGAGCATCTGCACGAGCCGACCCTCAACCTTACCGACGCGGCGGCGGCGGCGTTCCTGTCACCCAACTACCTCACGCACCTGTTGCGCAAGGAGACTGGCAAGCCGTTTTCGCAACTGGTGCTCGACCGCCGCCTGCAGTTGGCGCGCACCTTGTTGCTCAACAGTGCGCAGATGATCGGTCCCATTGCGCACCGCTGCGGGTTTACCGATGAAGCGTACTTCTCCCGCTGCTTCCGCAAGGCCCATGGCCTGGCCCCAGGGCAATTCCGTCGCCAGCAACATGGCCAGGCCTTGTAGGGCGGCGGTTTTACAAATCCACGACAGTCGCTGTGTTTCAATTTACATACAATTGGGTCCTTCATTGGGAGGCCAGTATGCAAACGCTTATCCGCGCGGCGACGCAGGACGATGTCGACACGCTCTTCACCCTTCGCACCTCGGTGGTGCAAAACCATCTGAGTGTCGAGCAGATGGCCGAGCTGGGCATCACCCCAGAGGTGTTGGCTGACCGCATCCGCGAAGCCCCCTGCGTATGGATCGCCGAAGTGGATGGCCGGCCCGTGGCCTTCAGCATGGTCGACCTGGCAACCGGCGAGGTGTTCGCGATGTTCGTATTGCCGTCTCACGAGAACCTGGGGCTGGGGCGTCGACTGATGGCGGTGGCCGAAGCCGCACTGTTTAAACACCATGACAGGTTGTTTCTGATCACCGATGGGCGCGACGAAATCCGGGCCAACGGGTTTTACCAACGCCTGGGCTGGACGCTGGCGGCGCAGGTCGAGGACGGCGACGTGCGTTATGAAA
Organism: Pseudomonas extremorientalis; assembly: GCF_024584605.1. Taxonomy (NCBI): domain Bacteria; kingdom Pseudomonadati; phylum Pseudomonadota; class Gammaproteobacteria; order Pseudomonadales; family Pseudomonadaceae; genus Pseudomonas; species Pseudomonas extremorientalis. The sequence goes on from NZ_CP089519.1 coordinate 2,803,394, forward strand.
AGAGCAGGGCGCAGTGAGCCATGAGTCCATCCGAGCCGCCGTCCAACAACTTTCGCTACTTCGTGATCGGAGTGCTTTGCGCGGCGGTGTTGCTGGGGGTCTATTTTGTGCAGCTCAATGCCCAGGTAGACCGCGAGCGGGATGCGACCAATGAGCGCTTGGCGCTGTGTCGACAGGTGGAAAGTGTGGCGCGCTCGGTGTTGCCCAATAGCCTCGATACACAAGATGCCTGCGAACAGTTGAGCGAGCGTATATCGAAAAGTGTGAAGTCGCCTTAACTCAATAACCCTTTCTTATCAGTGGAAATAGCACCAGTAGTTGCACCAAAAAGTGGCACTTATAGGGTTGGCTACCTTAAAAAACGTGTGGTTATTGAATGACTTACAGCGCTTTTAATCCGACGAAAGGATTAAAATAATCTTGTTACAGCTTTTTACAATCGTTACTATAGCCGGGCGTTCACCTCCCACGGTTTATGCATTTTTAAATCCCAAGTTTCCATCAGCTACTTGGGATTTTTTTTGCCTGGGATTTGACCTTCGCGTCAAACTTCACTGTCGGTGAACTCCGCGCGCATTCGTCCATTGCGTTTGGCCTGGTACAGCAACTTGTCGACCTCTTCGACGAACCCCAGCATCGGCGTATCAGGTTTGACGATACGTGTGCCCACGCCCAGGCTCAGGCTAAGGAGGTTCGACACCGCCGAATAACCATGCTCGATCTGTTGCTGGCGGATCAGGTGCAGACAGCGTTGCGCCACCTGCCTGGCCGATTGCGCATCGGTTTCCGGCAGCAACCACACGAACTCTTCGCCGCCGATGCGCGCAATGAAATCCCGTGGCCGATTGGCCGCCTGGGACAAGGTGTGTGCCACCTGGCGCAGGCACTCATCGCCTTTGATATGGCCGTAGTGGTCGTTGTACTGCTTGAAAAAATCGATATCCAGAATGATCAACGACAGTGGCAACTGGCTGCGCTGGGCACTGGCCCACTCCCGTTCCAGCACGGTGTCGAACATGCGGCGGTTGGCGATACCGGTCAGGCCATCCTGGTAGGAATATTCCTCGAGTTGTTTCTGCAAGCGCACCAGGTGCTCTTCGGTCTTCTTGCGCTCGCTGATATCGAACATGAAACCGATCAGCGCCTCGACCTCGCCGTCCTTGCGCACCACGTGCACCACATCGCGGATCCACACGTAGTCGCCATTCACCGTCAGCGCGCGGTAATCCGCTTCGTGGTCGACCCCGGCGCGGGACTGCGATACGCAGAAATCCACCACATATTCACGGTCGTCCGGGTGCATGCGCTCGACCCAGTCGTCCACGCTGACCCAGCTTTGCGGGGTCCAGCCGAGCAACTCCTCGATCTGCGGGCCGATATAGCTGAAGGTCATGCTCTGCCAATCAATACGCCAGGGAATGGCCTTGGTCGACTCCAGCAAGGTCTTGTACACATCGCTGTCGGGCTGGCTCGGAGGGTCGATGCTCATGGGGCGGCTGCTCTGGATGATGGCGAAAAGCCAAGAGCGTCTTTCGATCGGGGCGCCGAGTCAAGCCTTCGGCGGTGCAGCAGACGAGAGGTCGCCGGACGGGGCGACCCTCTGTTGACCGGGGTATCCGGTGTACTGCGCTGGGTCAGGCATCGACGGTGTGGCTCGGGGCTTCGAGCGCGCCGTAGTAGCGCCAGCAGCAATGGCGATGTTCCGGCAAGATCACGCAGCCACTGAGGCTGACGATCAGCAGTGCGGCAACCAGCATGTAAAGTCGGCGATACATGGTGTTTCCTCTTGGGTTGATCAGCGTTAATCCTTCAACGCGGCCATCGGCATAAATCCGTCGCAAAGCTTTCAAACATTTCATCAAGCCCTGCCACCCCCTGAGCAATACTGCCAAAAAATCTGCGACGGATTTTCCCGCCCCCGCCGTTCAACCCATCAGCACCCGCACTTTCGCGTGTTGCATGAAGGAGTTGCCATGAGACCCCTGGCCAAATTGCGCTATGCCTTGCTTGCTCCGCTGGCCCTTGCCGCGCTTGTCAGCACCCCTGTGTTTGCCCAGACCGAAATCATCATCCGCCAGGCACCGCCACCGGAACGCGTGGAAGTGATCCCCGTGGAGCGCCCGGGTTACGCCTGGGACCGCGGCCACTGGCGCTGGGAAGGGCACGGCTATGGGTGGGTGCCTGGGCACTGGCAGCCGGTGATGCGCAATGCGCGTTGGGAACCGGGCCATTGGGAGGCTCACGGCCCCAATTGGTACTGGCGTGAAGGGCATTGGATACGCTGACCGAGAATTGCCCGATTGAAAGACACTGATCCGGACGTTGAACTGCTGGCGCGCATCGGTAACAACGAACCGGCGGCCGTCAACGAAATGGTGACGCGCAAACTGCCGCGTCTGCTGGCGCTCGCCGGCCGGATCCTGGGGGATGCCGACGAAGCCAGGGACGTGGCCCAGGAAAGCTTCCTGCGCATCTGGCGCCACGCCGCCAGTTGGCGCAGTGGCGAGGCGCGCTTCGACACCTGGCTGCACCGGGTGGCGCTCAACCTGTGCCACGACCGTCTGCGCCGGCGCAAGGAGCGCCCGTTGGAGGACGAGGAAGCGTTGGCGCTGACAGACAGCGCACTGACGCCGGATGAACAGCTGGAAGCCGCCGACCGCAGCGCCCGGATGGCTGCCGCCCTGGCGGCGCTGCCTGAGCGTCAGCGCGAAGCGATTGTGTTGCAGTACTACCAGGAGCTGTCGAACATCGACGCCGCGGCCCTGATGAACATCAGCGTCGAGGCACTGGAGAGCCTGCTGTCGCGGGCCCGACGCCAGTTGCGTAGCCAACTTGCCGACACACCCGGGCTTGCCCGCCCAGGAAGGGGAAAACCATGACACCCGAACGTTTTGCTTACCTGGCCGACGCCTATGGCGCCGACCTGCACCGCTGGCCCCGCGCTGAACAGCCCGCAGCCCAGGCTTTGCTGGACAGCGGCAATGTGCTTGCGCATGAGGCCCAGCAACAGGCGCGCTGGCTCGACGGTCAACTGGACAGCCATCAACTGGCCTACGTCGATCCTTCGTTGGCGCGGCAGATTCGGCTGTCGGCCCCGCGCGGCCATTCATTCTGGTCGCGCTATGCCCGCTGGTTGTCGCCGGCCGGCCTGGTAGGCGTGGGTGTCGCGGGCATCGTCACCGGGATGCTGGTGGCCTCCCTGAGCGTGCCGCTGCCGATGCTGTCGTCCGAGGTGTTGCCCAGCGTCTTCGATCAAGGCGATGCGCAAGTCATCTTTACCGTCAATGCCGAGGACACCGAGCAATGAGCCTGAAGTCCCTCAAACCCTGGCTGCTGGCCTCGGTCTTGCTCAACGTGTTCCTGATCGGCGGCGTCGGCGGTGGCCTCTACCACTGGATGGCCAGCGCCAAGCCCGCGGAGGCGGTGGTCAACCAGCACGGCTTGCGCCAGGCGATGATCAAGCTGCCGCCGGAGCGCCGCCGGGAATTGCGCCAACTGCTGCGGCACAACCGGGCCGACAGCCAGCCGCTGATCATGGCCGGGCGTGAAGCGCGCATGGGCGTGATCAAGCAATTGGAAGCGCCGACCCTGGATCGGGATGTGCTGGTGGCGGAACTGGCCAAGGCCCGTGAAGCCGACATGGCGCTGCGTGCGTTGGTGGACACGACGTTGGCGCAGTTCGCCAGCACGTTGCCTCGGGAGGAGCGGCAGAAGTTAGTGGAGGCGTTGTATCTGCGGGGGCAGGCGGCAGGCCGCAAGCCTCAGTCTTGAACGTGGCGCTTGTAGGTCTGCGCCCAGAGCGCTGAACTACAGGCGACGCAGGAAGGATTTGACGATGTGGCGGGTGGCGTCGGTGGTGTCCAGCTCGTCCATGGCGCCATAGGGGTGCCACTGGCAATCGACTATTTCATTGCAAGGTTTTGCATCGGCGACGTTCACCACCGACGCTTCGAACACGTGGTGCACGGTGTCGCGGGCCTTGAGTTCCTGCAAATACAGCAAGCCGTCCACGTTCAATCCGGTTTCTTCTTCCAGCTCGCGTTCGGCCGCGCCGACCGGGCGCTCGTTGCGTTCGACCTTGCCTCCCGGCAATGCCCATTTTGATCTGGCCTTGCGCACGAAGAGGATATTCCCCTCGTGTTCGCAAATGACCGTTGCACGTATTTTCATCGTCTGTGCCCCCGCAGCGGGATGAGTGTCATAAAAGTGTAATGCAATTGTCATGCTAAGTGCTTATGGCACTGACGTGTGGGGATGTGGATACTGCCCGATTGATCAAAACGCACGAGGAGGGCAGATGAGCACCGTACGCTGGGGCATGATCGGCTGTGGCAGTGTCACTGAATTGAAGAGTGGACCGGCTTTCTACAAAGCGCCAGGTTCTGCGCTGGTGGCTGTGATGGGGCGCCGCGAAGCGGCGGTGCGTGATTATGCGGCACGCCATGGCATTGCGCGTTTCTACACCGACGCCCAGGCGCTGATCAACGACCCCGAGGTGGACGCGGTGTACATCGCCACGCCACCGGACAGCCATCTCGAATACAGCCTGATGGTCGCGGCGGCCGGCAAGCATTGCTGCGTCGAGAAGCCCATGTCGCTCAACGCCGAGCAGAGCGCGTTGATGCAGCGCACCTTCGAGCGTGCCGGGCTGTATCTGTTTGTGTCCTATTACCGCCGTTCACTGCCGCGTTTCCAGCAAGTGCGCGACTGGTTGCGAGATGGGCGCATCGGCGAACTGCGCCACCTGACCTGGACCTTGTGCAAGCCACCGGGTGCCGACGACGCCAGCCCCGCCAACTGGCGCACTGACCCGACCATCGCTGGCGGTGGTTACTTCGCCGACCTGGCCAGCCATGGTTTCGACCTGTTCCAGTACCTGGCCGGGGACATCGTTGAGGTCACAGGCTTTACCGCGCGACAAGCCGGGCGCTATGCGGCCGAGGATGCAGTGACGGCGTGCTGGACGTTCAGTTCGGGCGCACTGGGCATGGGCTGCTGGAATTTTGTCGCGGACCGTCGCGAGGACCGGGTGGAACTGATCGGCAGCCGTGGGCGCATCCGATTCTCGGTCTTCGAAGACCAGCCGCTGCACCTTGAGGGTGAATCGTGCGAAGTGCTGGAAGTGCCGTGCCACGCGCATATCCAGTGGCACCACGTGTTGGCGATGAACGCACATATCCGTGGCGAAGCCGAGCACCCATCGCTGGGTATCGAAGCGTTGAAGACCGATCGGATCCTGGACAAGGTGCTACAACGTAACCCCCATCGTCCTGAGTAGGCGCGTTAGGGTCGTTTTTTTCCAAGGAATAGACAAATGAAATACTGGATGGCGATGTGGCTGGTGCTGGCTACCAGTGCGATGGCGGCTCCGCGCAGCCAAGGCACACCGGGGGAGTTTGATTTTTATGTGCTGTCGTTGTCGTGGTCGCCGACCTTTTGCCTGACGCACCCGGACAACGAGCAATGTTCCGGCAAGGGTTACGGTTTTGTATTGCATGGTCTGTGGCCGCAGTATGCGCGTGGCGGCTGGCCGGCATCCTGTGCGCCGCAGTCGCCGTTGAGTCGTGAAGAAATCGAGAAGGGCGCAACACTGTTTCCGACCCGTGCATTGCTCAAGCATGAATGGTCCAAGCATGGCACCTGCAGTGGCCTGGAACCGTCGGCCTACCTGGAAAAAACCGACCAGGCGCTGGGGGTGGTGAGCATTCCGCAGCAACTGCAGCCGTTCAATACGCCGCCGGCGTTGCAGGCCAGTGAGATCGAGGCGTTGTTCCGTGAGAGCAACCCGCGCATGGGCAATCATGGGCTGGCAGTCATCTGCAAAGGCAAAGTGCTGTCCGAGGTGCGGGTATGCCTGACCAAGGACCTGGCCTTTGCTGGTTGCCCGCGCAGTGTGAAAACCCAGTGCCGCGATGGCGACGTCCGGATTCCCGCGCAGCGGTGATAAGCCGCTGGCGGGCATCGGGTTGATCAGTTGTTGAGGTAGAACGGGCTGTCGGTGGACAACGAGGCCTTCACGGCCAGGGTCATGTCGGTGATCAGCACTTCCTCGCGGTCTTCGCTCAGGGCCTTGAGGGTGATGGCGACCACGTCCTGGGGCGTGCTCTTCGGCGCCTGCACTTCGGCCACCATATCGGTGTCGATGTAGGCGGGGTGCACGCCGATCACCAGGGTCTTCTGTTCGCGCAGTTCGCCGCGCAGTCCATTGGTCAGGCCCCACTGGGCGGACTTGGAGGCGCTGTAGCCGCCAGTGCCGGGCGGGCTGAGCCAGCTCAATACCGACAGCACATTGATCAGCGCGCCGCCGCCTTGCCTGGCCAGGATCGGCGCAAAGGCACGGCTGACGCGCAGGGTGCCGAAGGTGTTCACGTCAAAGTGCTGTTGCAGGTTTTCGACGCTGTCTTCAGCCAGCACCGCGCCGTATTTCAGGAACCCCGCGTTGTTGATCACCACGTCTACATCGGTGCACTGCTCGGCGGCGCGCTGCACGCTGGCCTGGTCGGTGATGTCCAGGGCAATCGGCGTGCTGCCGGGGAGGTTCACGCTGCCTGGATCGCGTGCGCCGGCGTAGACCTTGGCCGCGCCGGCTTCCAGCAAGGCAATGACGAATGCTTTACCCAGGCCGCGATTGGCGCCGGTGACCAGTACCACTTTTCCACGAATATCCATGATGCGCTCCAGACAGTTAATTAGGTTTAATAATGAAACCGTTTTTATCCTGAGCCTGTTGGTCCTATAATGCAACCTTATTTTGCAAGTGCTCGGAGGCCCGACGATGAAACGCAAATGCCTGGAAGGCGATGGCTGCCCGGTTGCCCGCGCCCTGGACGTGGTGGGCGACTGGTGGACGTTGTTGATCATCCGCGACGCCTTTGCCGGAGTAACACGTTTCGGTGATTTTCAAAAACACCTGGGCGTGGCGAAAAACATCCTCGCCACACGGCTCAAGGACATGGTCGAGCAAGGTTTGTTGCAGACCAGCGAAGTCGGCGCACGCAGCGAATACCAACTCACCGACAAGGGCCGTGCGCTGATGCCGGTGCTGGTGACGCTGGCGCAATGGGGCCAGGCCTATACCGAGCCGGAGGATGTCGGCGCGCAAGTCTTGGATGCGCGCTCGCTCAAGCCACTGCGCAAGGTCGAGATCCTCGCCGAGGATGGCCGGGTGTTGGGCATCGGCGACATCGTCACCCAGATGCCCGGCACTTGAGGCGGTGCCTATTTGCCGTCGAGGAAGCCCAGCAGTGCTGCGTTGAACAACGCCGGGTCTTGCAGGAACGCAAAGTGGCTGGTGTTCGGCAGGATCAGCAGGCCGGCGCCGGGGATGGTTGCGGCCATGTACTCGGTGTGTTCGCGCTTGATCGCTTCGTCATGGTCGCCATCGGCAATCAGGATCGGCGTCTTGATGCTTTGCAATTGTGCGTCAGTCCAGTTCGGCTGGCTGGCCCACATATGGCTGATCTGCTCGACAAACGCGTCGTACTCTTTCGGCGTCGGCGACAGCTTGGCGTACTCCTTGCCGGCGCGCTCGATGAAGGCGGCGAAGGTCGGGTTCTTCTCGACGCCTTCCTTCACCCCAGCGGTCTGGGTGTTGGCGGCGAAGGCGAAGACTTTGCCGAGGCGGTCCGGGTAACGCAGGGCCAGGTCGATGCCGATAATGGCGCCGTCGCTCCAGCCGACGATGTCGGCGCGGGGGATTTTCAGGTGGTCGAGCACGGCCACCACGTCATCGGCCATCAAGTCATAACCATAGGGTTTTTCGTCCCGCGAGCTGCGTCCGTGGCCGCGGCTGTCGATACTGATCACCGTGTGCCTGGCTGCCAGGGCCTTGACCTGATTACCCCAGTAATCGGAGTTGGACAGGCCGCCATGCAGCAGCACCACCGGCGAGCCATGGCCGGTACGGGTGTAGTAGACCTTGATGCCGTTGACGGCGGCATAGCCGGTCTTGGCACCGGCCACGGGGGCGGGTGTTGGCGGCAGCGTTTCCCAGCGCTCAGCGGCTTGGGCGGCGGAAAAACACAACATCAGACAGGCGGCTGCCAGCAGGCGACGTGACATGGCGGTTCCTTTTTTTGATCAGTAGGAATTGAACTCTAGCATCGGCCCCCGCACGGCAAATACGCATTTTTGCCTATCACAATCGCCTGTGCGAAAGAAAAAATACAGTTATATCAATGGAATAAAAGCGTCTAAGCGAGCGAGGGGCATTTTCTTCAATACCTCGACCGAGCGGCCCCTTTACCGTGGTCCCATCGTCACTCGCTCGAATAACAAGGAACTGCAATGAGTCTGATCATTTCCATGGCTGCCTTCGCACTCGCCACGTCTATCACCCCCGGCCCGGTGAATGTGGTTGCACTGAGTTCGGGGGCGCGTTTCGGTTTTGTCGCCAGCCAGAAACACGTCTTGGGGGCCGCCGTGGGCTTCACCTTGCTGCTGGTGTTGATTGGCCTGGGGTTGCATGAGGTGCTGATACGTTGGCCGATACTGACCCAATTGATCCAGTGGGGCGGGGTGGCTTTTCTGCTGTACATGGCCTGGAAACTGGCGGTGGACGATGGTCGGTTGGACGCCGATGGCAGTGCCACGGCGCCGTCGATGCTGTACGGCGCGATCATGCAGTGGCTCAACCCCAAGGCCTGGCTGGCGTGTGTGGCCGGGATGGGGTTGTTCGTCGCTGATGGCGATGCACGGCAGGTGTGGTTGTTTGCCGGGCTCTACCTGGTGATCTGCTATCTGTCGGTGGCGTGCTGGGCCTATGCCGGCACGTTTCTGCGGCGCTACCTGGGCAACCCCCAGGGCGTGCGCATATTCAACCGTTCAATGGCCGCGTTGCTGGTGGCCAGTGTGGGTTATTTGCTGATGGCTTGAGCACGTCGCGGTATTGCCCTGGCGTTGCGGCGAAATGCTGTTTGAACGCGCGCTGGAAATGCGCCTGGTCGGCAAACCCCGCCGCCAGGGCCACGTCGGCGATGGGCGCGCCCTGACGCAATCGGGCGCGAGCGAACTGGATGCGCTGGTTGACCAGGAAGGCATGGGGTGTCAGCCCATAATATTGCTTGAAGGCGCGGATCAGGTAGGACGGCGACAGTTCGGCCGCCAGGCAGATGTCTTCCAGCTTCACCCCTTCGGTGCAGTGCGTGCGGATGTACTCGGCGGCCCGCTCCAGCTTGTGGTTGACCTCGCGCAGCGGGGTGCCGGCTGGGTTGAGGCGCTGTTGTACGTCGCTGAAGTAACTCACCAGCGCGTCCTGTTTCTGCAAGTGCTCGGCCTGTTCATCGACCAGAATGCGGTACAACTCCAGCAAGCCACGGTACAGCACGGCGTCCTGGGTATGGGGCGTATTGAACGGTCGGTAACCCTGGTCGGTGCTGAAGCCCAACTGATGCTGCAACTCCGTCAGCCAGGGCGTGTCGATGTACAGCATCTGGTAGGACCACGGCTCATTGTCGATGGGGTTGCAGGCGTGCACATCGCCCGGATTCATCAACACCACCGTGCCGGCGCTGATCTGGAATGTCTCGCTGCCGTAGTGGTAATAGCTGCGCCCGGTGGTGATCGCGCCGATGGAAAAATGCTCGTGGGCATGCCGGCTGTAGGTGACCTTGCGCCCATCGGCGATGGTCCGTGCCTCGATAAAGGCCAGCGCGGGGTCACGCCAGAAATACGGAGCAGTGGCAGCAGTCATGGGCGGGCGCTTCCTCGCAGCAGTTGAACGGGCAGGCGAGCAGCGTCAGCTAAAAGTCGCCATTATTCAAGCTCCAACGTACCGGCGGTGCACAGCGGCGCAGGTAGTCGGCCCATGGATCGTAACCGGCCACGGCCTCAGCCAGGGTGATCGGCTGCCGGGCCTTTTCACGCAGGGCCTCGCCGTCATGCAGCATATGCCGCTCGACGATCACACTCATCAAGGCGCGGGTGCGTGGTGAGTCGAAGGTGCGCGGCACCCGGCGTCCGAAGAGGTCCGGCTCGGGGATTTCGGCGGGCGCAAGGCTGTCGAGTTGATGGATGGTCAGGTCGGTTGCCGCCGCGGTCAGCGCCACCTCGGCAGGTCGGGTTCCTTGCGCGTAGGCCGGCCAGTCGAAACGCATCCAGGCACCGCTGGCACCGTCCTCGGCCGCCTGCATGACCTGCTCGTAGTCAAGGTCTGGACGTGGACGAACCAACAGGTGCCGGGGAAAAACTTCATAGAACTTTCTGTTGCTGTAATGCGAGACATACATCAGTACACCGAACCGGCCGACGTCGCCGTGCCTCTGGGTGAGACCGAAAAAAAGCACCAGGCCGTATTCCAGGGCTTCACGACTGGGCAGGGTCAGGTGCGACAAGCCGTAACGGAGCGCGGTCCCGTAGGCTTCTTTCAACTGCCCGAGCTTGCGATCAAAGGTGTCGAAATAAAGCCGATTGATCGGAGTGAGCAAGTGGAATTGCCGAGCCAATTCCCGGTATTTGACTCCAGCGTTTGTCGAGTGCCAGCGTTTAGAGGTGACATCCAGGGCACCGGCACTGTGCAGGTCGACGAACGAGTACAGAGGCCCCGTATACACGCCCTCGAAGCGGCCGTCTTCGGAAAACGGCGAGTGTTCCGGTAGCCACATCAGCACTGGCTCTTCAAGCAAGGTGTTGTCGGCATACACTCGGCGCAGATCGTCCAGTGCGGTCTGGCGCAAGGTCACCACGGGCTGCGCAAACGTCTCGATGGCAGTGGCCAGGCTGGCACGCTGTCGATTGAGGCCTTCCAGTGCGGTATTGATCGCCAGCACGTCGTAATGCGGTCGAGGGTCCAGCATGCCGTTGACCACGGCCCATTCCAGCACCGGCGGCGTTGCTTCGCTGCTTTCGAGGAAGCGCTTCCAGCTGCCATGTGGCGCCAGCCCGGCCAGGAACATGATCTGCTTGTAAGTCAATTGACGGGAAGACCCCGGCATGACCTTTTCCATATACATGACGTATTGATGATACAGCACCCAGGTCTGGGCGCTCAGGCAAGGCGTGGCGTCGGGTATGTCGCGTACGAGCAAATGTGGACCCTTTTCGCTCAGCAACAGGTGCGCGGCCAGTGCTGCGGGGGCTGGGTGGAGCCCGGCCAGGCTGCTGTCGATGTACTGGCGTATGAACGGCACGTGCTCACCCCAGAAGTAATTGTCGTGCCAGTCGACCAGATTGATCCGGTTCGGGTACGCATCGGGCTCGGGGTCCAGGCTCAGGATCAGCGCTGCCAGTATCAGTGCACTGCGGCTGCCACTTTCCGTGCGCTCGCCGGCGTGGCCGCCATGCCAGTGCAGGGCGCTCGACAAAGCGTCTGCCAGTTGCTGGGCCAAGGGTGTTGCGAGCAGGCGGACCATGAGGAAATCCGCTTCCACCCGTACGTCGGCCACCGACTTGCCGGTGACGATGGGCTGGGCGAGGTACGCGAACAGCGGCACGTCCTGGTCGGCCGTGAAGCGCTCGATGATGCGCATAATCTGCGTGCGCTGGAGCACCGATAGTTTCCAGGCTGAGGGTTGTGAACCAGACAGTGGCTTGAGCGCTCGCCAGTAGTGGCCCTGACGCGCCGGCAGCGGTTGGCTGACGCTCAGTTGTTGCAACGTCAGACGTGCCTCGTGCAGTGTGTGGGGGCGCGCAAGGTGATAGAGCCTCAGTGCCTGGCTGAGCGTCACCTTGAAATGACTGCGCAAGTACCCGCCTGTCTTGGCGGCTACCAGCTTCAGGCGCGACACCAGAGGGGCAAGTTCAACATTGCTCATCACTGGGTCGGTCAGGGTTTTCCAGGTGCCGTCCAGGCCATTGGCGCCAACGCTACCCTCGGCAGTGAGCAATACGTGGCTGGCAGGGTCGACGCGTTCCCGGGTGCGGATGGCCAGGAAGTCAGGGTGGTCGGTCAGCACGTGGATCTGGGCGTAGGCTTTTTTAACGGTTGCCTGGAGTGTGTCCGGGTCAACGCTGGCGTCTACCTCAAACCGATCGGCATCATTCAGGTTCCCGCCAGCGATCACCGTCGACAAGGCGTTGCGCAGCACGTGGCGATCATTGAGCAGGCCGATGTACTGCCGATAGCGATACAACTCGCCGAACGACCGGGCACTGTTCAATATCACCGGCACCGCAGGCGCCGGCCAGTCGCGCAGTCGTTGGCTCAGGAGGCTGACCTCCGTCTTGCTGAGCGGGCACTCGATGGCATACGCCTGCAAAGCCCCGGCCATACTGATGCGCTGGTCGGTATAGACATGGCTGCCCAGTTGTTCGCCAAGTGTGGCCAACCGGTTCCAACGCTCATCGGATGCCTTTGACACCAAAGTATTTATTTCGCGCCCGCTGTCCGGGCTCAGCACACACAACACTTGCCGCTGGTAATCGAAGTAAGCGGGCGCGGGGGCGTCGTCCGTGCTGCCCAGGTCGTGGCTATTGATGATCGCCTGCAACAGGCCAGCCGCCTCCTTGAGGTTTCTGGACAATCGCGAATCGGATGTCAGAGACAGCACGGTGCGGTAGATGTCCAGCGCGTCAAAGCTGTTCTCATCCTTGGCCAGCGGTTGCAGGGCCTCTGCCAACTGCCGATAGTCGAGCATCTGCTGGCCCAACTCGGCGTAGCTCATCGACTTGCTGCGCCCGTTATCGTCAAAGCCGGGAAAGCCCTTCAAGGCGTCGAGTTCTTCGACAATGGTCTGCGCCTGCAGGCGGTTGGCAGGCATCGGCAAGCCATGGAATGCCAGCGTCAGGTTCAAGGGGAATGTGCGTACGCCGGTGGGCGGTTCAGGTTCGATATACGGCATGCCCAGCTCTGTCGGGTCCACCAGTTGGCTGATGTAGATGATCGGGTTGGCCAGCGTCCACCAGGCGGACGCGTCGGCCAGGGTGTAGACCCTGGGCTGCCCGTGGGCCGCCACGCTGAGTCGGCTGTTGTGCACGCGTAGCGTGGCCAGATCAAACCCTTGGGCCTTGGCCCAGTCAATGAAGTCTTTCTGATTGATGGCCTTGCAAAAGACTTCGCACCATTGGCCCAACTGCGAATGCTGGACCATTGGCACGGGATGCGTGGGAGGCGGTAATGATTGGTTCGAGGCGATGGCCAGGAGGCGGTTCAAGTGGGCGATCAGGGTTGTGTCGCCTTCGCTGCGCAGGGATTGGCGTTCGTTCAGGTAGCCGATAGAAGGGCTGACACTGAGTGGCAGCGGCGTGTCGCCGGGCAGGCTGTCCCAGGTCAGGGCGAGGGCGTGGATGTCATCCATGAGAGCTGTTCCGGTTGATGAAACCCCGGATGATCAGCCGCGAGGATAGGGCATTTGTAGCAGGTGTTTCCTGCAAGTCCGTGGCTTGCGTCAGCCACGGCGGCAAGGCTCAGGCCTGCGGGCGGCAAGCCTTCTCTCAGATTTTTTTCAAAGTTGTGTCAGGCGGGAACCAGGAAAGCGGCTTCCAGCAACTGGCGGGTATAGGCATGCTGCGGATCCGCAAAGATCGCCTGCGCATCCCCTTGCTCCACCACCTGCCCATGCTTGACCACCATCAACTGGTGACTCAGCGCCTTCACCACCGCCAAGTCATGGCTGATGAACAGGTAGGTCAGGTTGTACTTGGCCTGCAGGCTGCGCAGCAGTTCCACCACCTGGCGTTGCACCGTGCGGTCGAGGGCCGAGGTGGGCTCGTCGAGCAGGATCAGGCGTGGCTTGAGCACCAGCGCGCGGGCGATGGCAATGCGTTGTCGCTGTCCGCCGGAGAACTCGTGGGGGTAGCGATGCCGGGATTCCGGGTCCAGGCCCACTTCCTTGAGCGCCGCGATAATCGCCGCTTCCTGTTCGGCCGGCGTGCCCATCTTGTGGATGCGCAAGCCTTCGCCGACGATCTCGCTGACGCACATGCGCGGGCTCAGGCTGCCGAACGGGTCCTGGAACACCACCTGCATTTCCCGGCGCAACGGGCGTACCTGTTGTTGGCTGAGCTTGTCCAGTTGCTGGCCTTCAAAACGAATACCGCCCTTGCTCGCGATCAACCGCAGGATCGCCAGGCCCAGGGTGGACTTGCCCGAGCCGCTTTCACCGACGATGCCCAGGGTCTGCCCTTGGGGCAGGCTGAAGTTGATACCGTCCACCGCCTTGACGTAGTCAACGGTGTTGCGCAAAAAGCCCTTCTTGATCGGGAACCACACTTTCAGGTCATCGACCTCCAGCAACGGTGGGCCAACATCGTTGGTCGCCGGGCCGCCGCTGGGTTCTGCCGCCAACAACTCCTGGGTGTACGGGTGCCGGGGTGACTGGAACAGCGTCTCGCACTCCGCCTGCTCGACGATGCAACCCTTTTGCATCACGCACACGCGGTGGGCAATCCGGCGCACCAGGTTGAGGTCATGGCTGATCAGCAACAGCGCCATGCCCAGGCGCGCCTGCAGTTCCTTGAGCAATTCCAGAATCTTCAATTGCACCGTCACGTCGAGCGCCGTGGTCGGCTCATCGGCGATCAGCAATTCGGGCTCATTGGCCAGGGCCATGGCGATCATCACCCGCTGGCGCTGACCGCCGGACAGTTCATGGGGCAGGGCCTTGAGGCGCTTGTGCGGCTCGGGAATACCCACCAGCTCCAGCAGCTCCAGGGTGCGCTGGGTGGCGACCTTGCCTTGCAACCCTTTGTGCAGGCCCAGCACTTCGTTGATCTGCTTCTCGATGGTGTGCAGCGGGTTCAAGGAGGTCATCGGCTCCTGGAAGATCATCGCAATGCGGTTGCCGCGAATGTGGCGGATGGTTTTTTCCTTGAGGGTCAGCAGGTCCTGGCCGGCATACTCGATGGTGCCGGAGGGATGGCGTGCCAGTGGGTAGGGCAGCAGGCGCAGGATCGAGTGGGCGGTCACCGATTTGCCCGAGCCGCTTTCACCCACCAGTGCGATGGTTTCACCGCGCTTGATATCGAAGCTGACATGGTTCACCACGCGGTGGTGGTGTTCGCCCGTGACGAACTCGACGCAGAGGTCGCGGATTTCGATCAGATTGTCCTGATTCATCTCATTTCCTCGGGTCGAAGGCATCGCGAGCGGACTCGCCGATAAACACCAGCAAACTCAACATGATCGCCAGCACGGCAAAGGCACTCATGCCCAGCCACGGCGCTTGCAGGTTGGATTTGCCCTGGGCCACCAGTTCACCCAGCGACGGCGAGCCGGCGGGCAAACCGAAGCCGAGGAAGTCCAGGGCGGTAAGCGTACCGATGGCGCCGGTGAGAATGAACGGCATGAAGGTCATGGTCGACACCATCGCGTTGGGCAAAATATGGCGGAACATGATCGCGCCGTTCTGCATGCCCAGCGCCCGCGCCGCCCGCACATATTCCAGGTTACGCCCACGCAGGAACTCGGCGCGCACCACGTCCACCAGGCTCATCCACGAGAACAGCAGCATGATCCCCAGCAGCCACCAGAAGTTGGGCTGCACGAAACTGGCGAGGATGATCAGCAGGTACAGCACCGGCAACCCGGACCAGATCTCCAGGAAACGCTGCCCGGCCAGGTCGACCCAGCCGCCATAGAAGCCCTGTAGGGCCCCGGCGATCACGCCGATGATCGAGCTGAGCACGGTGAGGGTCAGGGCAAACAGCACCGACACGCGGAAGCCGTAGATGACCCGCGCCAGCACGTCGCGGCCCTGGTCATCGGTGCCCAGCAGGTTGACGCTGGAAGGCGGCGCGGGGGCCGGCACCTTGAGGTCGTAGTTGATGCTCTGGTAGCTGAACGGGATCGGCGCCCACAACGTCCAGGCGTCCTTGGACTTGAGCAGTTCCTGGATGTACGGGCTCTTGTAGTTGGCCTCCAGAGGGAATTCGCCGCCGAATGTGGTCTCCGGGTAGCGCTTGAGCGCCGGGAAGTACCAGCCGCCGTCGTAGTGCACGGCCAGGGGTTTGTCGTTGGCGATCAGCTCGGCGCCCAGGCTCAGCACGAACAGGATCAGGAACAGCCACAGCGACCACCAGCCACGCTTGTTGGCCTTGAACCGTTCGAACCGGCGGCGATTGAGGGGGGACAGGTTCATCTCAATGCTCCCGGCTGGCAAAGTCGATCCGCGGATCGACCAGGGTGTAGGTGAGGTCGCCGATCAGCTTCACGATCAACCCCAGCAGGGTGAAGATGAACAGCGTGCCGAACACCACCGGGTAGTCGCGGTTGATCGCCGCTTCAAAGCTCATCAGGCCCAGGCCGTCGAGGGAGAAGATCACTTCCACCAGCAATGAGCCGGTGAAGAAGATCCCGATGAAGGCCGAGGGGAAACCGGCGATCACCAGCAGCATCGCGTTGCGGAACACGTGGCCGTAGAGCACGCGGTGGTTGGTCAGGCCCTTGGCTTTGGCGGTGATCACATACTGCTTGTTGATCTCGTCAAGGAAGCTGTTCTTGGTCAGCAGGGTCATGGTGGCGAAGTTGCCGATCACCAGGGCCGTGATGGGCAGCGCGAGGTGCCAGAAGTAATCGAGGATCTTGCCGCCCCAGCTCAGTTCATCGAAGTTGTTGGAGGTGAGCCCGCGCAGGGGGAACCAGTCCAGGTAACTGCCGCCGGCAAACACCACGATCAGCAGGATCGCAAACAGAAACGCCGGGATCGCGTAGCCGACGATGATCGCCGAGCTGGTCCACACGTCGAAGTGGCTGCCGTGCCGCGTGGCCTTGGCGATCCCCAGGGGGATCGACACCAGGTACATGATCAGCGTGCTCCATAACCCGAGGGAAATGGACACCGGCATCTTTTCCTTGATCAGGTCGATGACCTTGGCGTCACGGAAGAAGCTGTCGCCAAAATCCAGCTGGGCGTAGTTCTTGACCATGATCCACAGACGTTCCGGCGCCGACTTGTCGAAGCCGTACATCTTCTCGATTTCCTTGATCAGCGCCGGGTCCAGGCCCTGGGCGCCGCGGTAGCTGCTGGAGCCGGCCACCGACACCTCGGCGCCGCCGCCGGCAATGCGGCTGGTGGCGCCTTCAAAACCCTCCAGTTTGGCAATCATCTGTTCCACTGGGCCACCGGGGGCTGCCTGGATGATGACGAAGTTGATCAGCAGGATCCCGAACAGCGTCGGAATAATCAGCAACAGGCGGCGAAAGATATAGGCCAGCATTTAATCGCCTCCGCTCGCCGGATCGGCGTTGGTGTTGGTGTCCGGGATGACGGCCGGTTTGACGTCGGGCTTGGCCCACCAGGTGGATGTGCCGACGTCGTATCGCGGTGGGACTTTCGGGTGGCCCAGGTGATCCCAGTACGCCACGCGGAAAGTCTTGATGTGCCAGTTGGGGATCACGTAATAGCCAAATTGCAACACGCGGTCCAGGGCCTTGGCATGGGCCACCAGGCTTTTGCGCGAATCGGCGTCGATCAACTCTTCCACCAACTGGTCGATGGCCGGGTCCTTGAGGCCCATGTAGTTGCGGCTGCCGGGTTTGTCGGCGCTGGACGATTTCCAGAACTCGCGCTGTTCGTTGCCCGGTGAAGTGGACTGCGGGAAGCTACCCACCAGCATGTCGAAGTCCCGCGAGCGGATACGGTTGATGAACTGCGACACGTCGACCCGGCGGATCACCAGGTCGATACCCAGGTCGGCCAGGTTGCGCTTGAACGGCAGCAGGATGCGTTCGAATTCGGTCTGGGCCAGCAGGAATTCGATGGTCACCGGTTTACCGGTGGTGTCGACCATCTTGTCATCGACGATGCGCCAGCCGGCTTCCTGCAGCAGTTGGTAGGCTTCGCGTTGCTGGGCGCGGATCATGCCGCTGCCGTCGGTCCTGGAGGGTTCGAAGGCCTGGGTGAAGACTTCGGGCGGGATCTTGTCGCGCAGGGGCTCGAGAATCGCCAGTTCATCCGGGCCGGGCAGGCCGGTGGCGGCCATTTCCGAGTTTTCGAAGTAACTGCGCGTACGCGTATAGGCGCCGTTGAACAGTTGCTTGTTGCTCCACTCGAAGTCCAGCAACAGGCTGATGGCCTTGCGCACGCGCACATCCTGGAACATCGGCTTGCGCATGTTGAACACAAACCCCTGCATCCCGGTGGGGTTACCGTTGGGGATTTCTTCCTTGATCAGCCGGCCCTGGGCGACAGCGGGGATGTTGTAGGCGTTGGCCCAGTTCTTCGCGCTGAATTCCAGCCAGTAGTCGAACTGCCCAGCCTTCAAGGCTTCCAGGGACACGGTGCTGTCGCGGTAGTAATCGGTGATGCGGTTGTCGAAGTTGTAGAAACCCTTAGTGATCGGCAGGTCCTTGGCCCAGTAATCCTTGACCCGCTCGTAGCGGATCATGCGTCCGGCCTTGACCTCGGCGACCTTGTACGGCCCGCTGCCCAGCGGTATTTCCAGATTGCCCCTGGCGAAGTCGCGGGTGGCCCACCAATGCTTGGGCAATACCGGCAGTTGTCCGAGGATCAGCGGCAATTCGCGGTTGTTGGTGCGCTTGAACTTGAACAGAACCTTGAGCGGGTCTTCGGCGATGACTTCGTCGACGTCGGCGTAATAAGTGCGGTAGATCGGTGAACCTTCCTTGATCAGTTCCTGGAAGGTAAATACCACGTCCTCGGCGCGGATCGGGTGACCATCATGGAAGCGCGCTTCCGGGCGCAGGTAGAAGCGCACCCAGCTGTTGTCCGGGGCTTTTTCGATCTTGCCGGCCACCAGGCCGTATTCGGTGATGGGCTCGTCCAGGCTTTGCATGGCCAGGGTGTCGTAGATCAGGCCCAGATTGTCGGCCGGTACACCCTTGCTGATATAGGGGTTGAGGCTGTCGAAGCCGCCCATGGCCGACTCGCGGAACGTGCCGCCCTTGGGCGCGTCCGGGTTGACGTAGTCGAAGTGCTTGAAGTCGGCGGGGTATTTCGGCGGTTCGTTGTACAGCGTCAACGCATGTTGCGGGGCGGCTTGGGCCGCAGTGCACAGCAGCAGGCTGCCGAGCAGGGCAGTACGCAAAGATATCATTGGGCTTTCTCCGAAGCTTTCAGCCACCACGCGCTCAGGCCCAGGTTGTAGGGCGGCGTGGTGACAAAGGCGAACCGGTTGCGGTACGCCAGGCGATGATAGTTGAGGTACCAGTTGGGAATACTGTAGTGCTGCCACAGCAGCACCCGGTCGAGGGCACGGCCGGCGGCCAGTTGCTCTTCGCGGGTCTTGGCGGCCAGCAGTTGTTCCAGCAGGTGATCGACAATCGGGTTGTTGATGCCTGCGTAGTTCTTGCTGCCCTTGATCGCGGCCTGGCTGGAGTGGAAGTACTGCCACTGCTCAAGGCCCGGACTCAAGGTCTGGTTGAGGGTGATCAGGATCATGTCGAAGTCGAATTGGTCCAGGCGCTGCTTGTACTGGGCACGGTCGACGGTACGCAGGCGCGCGTCGACGCCGATGCTGATCAGGTTCTCGACATAGGGCTGCAGGATGCGCTCCAGGTTCGGGTTGACCAGCAGAATCTCGAAACGCAGCGGCTGGCCATCCTTGTTGACCAGGCGTTGTCCGGACAGCTTCCAGCCAGCCTCGCCGAGCAGGGCCAGCGCGCGGCGCATAGTCTCGCGGGGGATGCCGCGCCCGTCGGTCTGGGGCAGGCTGAAGGCTTGCGTGAACAGGTTGGCCGGCAACTGCTCGCGGTAGGGCGAGAGCATCAGCCATTCACGGCCGGTGGGTACGCCGGTGGCGGCGAATTCGCTGTTGGGGTAGTAGCTCAAGGTGCGCTTGTACGCGCTGCTGAACAGGGTGCGGTTGGTCCACTCGAAGTCGAACATCAGTCCCAGGGCTTCGCGCACCTTGGTCTGGCTGAACGTGGGCCGCCGCGTGTTCATGAACAGACCCTGGCTCTGTGTCGGGATTTGGTGGGCGATCTGCGCCTTGATCACGTCACCCCGGTTCACCGCCGGGAAGTTGTAGCCATTGGCCCAGTTCTTGGCCTGGTGCTCGATGTAGATATCGAATTCACCGGCCTTGAAGGCTTCGAAGGCCACATCGCTGTCGCGGTAAAACTCCACCTCGACTTTGTCATAGTTATAGAAGCCCTGGTTGACCGGCAGGTCCTTGCCCCAGTAGTCCTTGACACGTTCGAACACCAGTTGCCGTCCGGGCGTGACCTTGCTGATGCGGTAGGGGCCGCTGCCCAGGGGTGGTTCGAAGGTGGTGGCCTTGAAGTCGCGGTTTTTCCAGTAGTGCTGGGGCAATACCGGCAACTCGCCCAGGCGCAGGATCAGCAAGGGGTTGCCGGCACGCTTGAACACAAAGCGGATGCGGTGGCGGTTGAGGATATCCACCCGCGCCACTTCCTGCAGGTTGGTGCGGTATTGCGGGTGCCCTTCGGTCAGCAAGGTGCGATAGGAAAACGCCACGTCATACGCCGTGATCGGCTTGCCATCGTGAAAGCGCGCTTCGGGACGCAGGTTGAACACCACCCAACTGCGGTCCTCGCTGTACTCCACCGATTGGGCGATCAGCCCATAGCTGGAGGTGGGTTCATCGCCGGAGGGCGCGTACAGACCGGTGCCGACCATCAAGGGCTCATTCAGCTCGTTGACGCCATATTGCAGGAAGTTCGGCGTGGAAACCGGGCTGGAGCCCTTGAAGGTATAGGGGTTGAGGGTGTCGAAAGTGCCAAAGGCCATGACCCGCAATGTCCCGCCTTTCGGCGCTGCAGGGTTTACCCAATCGAAGTGGGTGAATTTGGCCGGGTACTTGAGGCTGCCGAACTGCGCATAACCGTGGCTCTCGGTAATCGTCGCGTTCGCTGCAAAGCTCAAGGCCAGACTTATTAGTAGAAGGAGGGGACGCTTCAAGTCAGAGATCCGATCCAGGCGGCTTGGGCTTTATGATCGGTACAGTAACAGCTTGTTCCGGTTGGAAAAAGCCAGTCGGCTGATGCAGGGCCAATGCGGGAGGGGGCTTGCCCCCGATAGCAATGCATCAGCCAACAGATTCATTGGCTGGCTTACCGCTATCGGGGGCAAGCCCCCTCCCACATGGGGTCCCCATTGTTCCAGAGGCCTTAGCGTGGCCCGGAGACCACCAGCATCTGCCCAGGCTTCAGGGCCTGGCCGGTACGCGGGTTCCAGCGCTTGAGGTGTTGCATCTCGACATTGAAGCGCTTGGCGACCATGTACAGCGAGTCGCCTTTCTTGACCTTGTATTGCACCGGTTTCTTGCTGTCGGCCTTGGCCACCAGCTTGCGCGTGTCCTGCATTACCAGGGTCTGGCCGACCTTGAGGGCCTGGCCGTTGAGCTTGTTCCAGCGTTGCAGGTCATGTACGTCGACCTTGTTGGCCTTGGCAATCAGCGTCAGGTTGTCGCCGGTGCGTACCTTGTAGCTGCGAGTACGCCCGGCCACCCGTGCGGTCTCGACCTCGTCGAACACCTGCTTTTTCGGACGCATTGCCAGCAATTCTTCAGGCTTCATCGTCGAAAGGGTGCTGGTCAGCAGTTGCGCCTTGGAACTGGGCACCAGCAAATGCTGCGGGCCGTCCAGGGTAGTGCGTTGTTTCAGCGCCGGGTTGAGCTGGAACAGTTCGTCTTCGTCGATCTCGGCCAGCGCGGCAACCCGTGACAGGTCCATGCTCTGCTTGACTTCCACCACTTCGAAGTAAGGTTGGTTGGCAATCGGGTTCAGGTTGACGCCGTAGGCCTCGGGTGCCAGCACCACCTGGGACAGCGCCAGGAACTTGGGCACGTAGTCCTTGGTTTCCTGGGGCAGCGGCAGGTTCCAGTAGTCGGTCGGCAGGCCGAGCTTCTCGTTGCGCTCGATGGCCCGGCTCACCGTGCCTTCGCCGGCGTTATAGGCGGCCAGGGCCAGCAGCCAGTCGCCGTTGAACATGTCATGCAGGCGGGTCAGGTAGTCGAGTGCGGCGGTGGTGGAGGCGGTGATGTCGCGACGGCCATCGTAGGCACGGGTCTGGCGCAGGTTGAAGTAGCGCCCGGTGGAGGGGATGAACTGCCAGAGGCCGACCGCATCGCTGCGCGAATAGGCCATCGGATTGTAGGCACTTTCAATCACTGGCAGCAGCGCCAGCTCCAAGGGCATGTTGCGTTCTTCAAGACGTTCGACGATGTAGTGAATGTAGAGGCTGCCGCGTTCTCCGGCATTCTCCAGGAAGGACGGGTTGCTGGCGAACCACAGGCGCTGTTGCTCGATACGCGGGTTGACACCTAGACCGTCCTGCAGTTGAAAGCCCCGGCGCATGCGTTCCCAAACATCCTGGGGCACGTCGGGAGCCGGTTTTTCTGAAAGCCAGATGACGGGTTTCTGTTTGATTTTGGCGGTGAGGTTTGGCTTGGGTTGCACGGTGGATTGTGCGGTGAAATTGCTTGATTGGCAGCCCGCCAGTGTGGCGGACACAGCCACCGCCACAGCTTGAGCCAGGCGGGTCAATGCGTCTGAATGGTTGGATTTACGAATAGATGACGACATTGGCTGGAAGTAAGTTCCGGGCAAAAATGTCGGGCGATTCTAGAAACCCGTTGGGTTCCGGTCAACCATTCAGAAATTGCGTATCAGATTGCTTCCCTTTAGAACTTATCTTTCCAAGCCCTCAAGCTAGCAAACACCTCGGCCCCAGAGCGGTTGTCACGGCCATTCCGTTCGTCCGCTTTTTGTTTAACGGATGTTTCAGAGGTGCGCAGAAAGGGGTTGGTCAGCTTTTCCAGGGCCAGGTTGGAAGGCAGCGTGATCTCGCCTCTGGCCCGCAGTTGGCGTACGTTCTCCACTCGTTCGGCTATATCGGTGTTGTCCGGTTCCACAGCTTGAGCGAACTTGAGGTTACTCTGCGTGTATTCGTGGGTGCAGTACACCAGGGTATCGGCGGGCAGGGCGGCCAGGCGCTCGAGGGAGCTGTGCATCTGTTCCGGTGTGCCTTCGAACAGGCGCCCGCAACCGGCGGCGAACAGGGTGTCGCCACACAACAGCACGCCCGGGTGATAAAAGGCGATATGGCCCAGGGTGTGGCCGGGAACGCTATAGATGTCGAAGTCCAGGCCGAGTACCGTAATGCGGTCGTTATCGTGCAACGCCACGTCCCGCGCCGGGATTTTCTCGTTGGCCGGGCCGTAGACCTTGGCGTCGGTCTCACGCTTGAGTTGTTCGACACCGCCGACGTGATCGTGGTGATGGTGGGTGATCAGGATGTCGCTGAGGCTCCAGCCAGGGTTCTGCTCGAGCCAGGCCAGCACGGGCGCGGCATCGCCGGGGTCGACCACGGCGCAGCGTTGGGTGCGAGGGTCCTGTAACAACCAGATGTAGTTATCGGTGAAGGCGGGCAGGGCACTGATCTGTATCATTCTTCGATTCGCCAAGCTGAACACATTGGTGCATCTTAGAACGTCTAGGCGAGTTGGAGAATGCAATGACTGATAAAGCGTTCGCCCAGGCCGATCCTGAGTGGCTGGCCCTGATCGGCGCGGCCCGCGAGTGGCTGTCCGGTCCCATCGGGCAATTTCTGCTGGACGAAGAACGGCGCATGCTCGAAGACGAACTGGGCCGGTTCTTTGGTGGCTATCTGGTGCACTACGGCCCCTCGGCCGAAACGCCGCCCTGCGCGCCGCAGGTGCAACGTAATGTTCGCCTGGGTGCACCGTTGCCAGGTGTGGAGATCGTGTGCGAGGAACAGGCCTGGCCGTTGAGCGAGCATGCTGCCGATGTGGTAGTGCTGCAGCACGGGCTGGATTTCTGCCTGTCGCCCCATGGCTTGCTGCGCGAGGCGGCGAGCAGCGTACGGCCCGGTGGCCATTTGCTGATCGTGGGGATCAACCCCTGGAGCAGTTGGGGCCTGCGTCATGTGTTCGCCCATGACGGCCTGCGCCAGGCGCGCTGCATCTCGCCGCAACGGGTGGGCGACTGGCTGAACCTGCTGGGCTTCGCGCTGGAGAAACGCCGCTTCGGGTGCTATCGTCCGCCGCTTGCGTCGACCAAGTGGCAGGGCCGCCTGGCCGGCTGGGAACGCCGGGCCGGCGCCTGGCAATTGTCCGGTGGCGGCTTTTACCTGCTGGTGGCGCGCAAGATCGCGGTCGGGCTGCGCCCGTTGCAGCAGGTGCGCCGCGAGCCGATGGGCAAGCTGGTGCCATTGCCGATGGCCAAGGTCAACCGCAAGCAAAGCGATGCGTAATCCTCTTTTTGAATTGATACCGAGCAACCGATGACCGATAGCGTAGAACTCTTCACCGATGGCGCCTGCAAGGGCAACCCGGGCCCCGGCGGCTGGGGCGCGTTGCTGGTGTGCAAAGGCGTGGAGAAGGAGTTGTGGGGCGGTGAGGCCAACACCACCAACAACCGCATGGAGCTGATGGGCGCCATTCGTGGCCTGGAAGAACTCAAGCGCCGCTGCAATGTGCTGCTGGTGACCGACTCGCAATACGTGATGAAGGGCATC
The DNA here is from genome assembly GCF_024584605.1 of Pseudomonas extremorientalis. Lineage (NCBI taxonomy): Bacteria > Pseudomonadati > Pseudomonadota > Gammaproteobacteria > Pseudomonadales > Pseudomonadaceae > Pseudomonas > Pseudomonas extremorientalis. Next base: position 2,827,729 of record NZ_CP089519.1, read on the forward strand.
AACGAGTGGATGGCCAACTGGAAGAAGCGCGGGTGGAAAACCGCCGCCAAGGAACCGGTGAAAAATGCCGACCTGTGGCAATTGCTCGATGAGCAATGCAATCGCCATGACATCACCTGGAAATGGGTACGCGGTCATATTGGCCATCCCGGCAACGAACGTGCTGACCAGTTGGCCAACCGTGGCGTGGATGAAGTGCGGGGCTACAAGCAGAGTTGAAGGCGACTCACGTGGTAACATCGCGCCCTTTGAAATACACCAAACCGTTGAGAGCTGAACCCTGATGGCCATCCGATCTGTTGTACTCGATACCGAAACCACCGGCATGCCGGTGACCGACGGTCACCGGATCATTGAAATCGGCTGTGTCGAATTGATGGGGCGCCGCCTGACCGGCCGTCACTTCCACGTCTACCTGCAACCGGACCGCGACAGTGACGAAGGCGCAATCGCCGTCCACGGCATCACTGACGAATTTCTCAAGGGCAAGCCGCGCTTCGCCGAAGTCGCCGATGAGTTCTTCGAATTCATCAACGGTGCCCAGTTGATCATCCATAACGCGGCGTTTGACGTCGGCTTCATCAATAACGAGTTTGCCCTGATGGGGCAGACTGATCGCGCGGACATTTCCCGGCACTGCTCGATCCTCGATACCTTGATGATGGCCCGTGAGCGCCACCCGGGTCAGCGCAACAGCCTCGACGCCCTGTGCAAACGTTATGGCGTCGACAACTCCGGCCGTGAGCTCCACGGCGCCTTGCTCGACTCCGAGATTCTCGCTGACGTCTACCTGACCATGACCGGCGGGCAGACCAGCCTGTCCCTGGCGGGCAACGCCTCCGATGGCAGCGGCTCGGCGGAAGGCTCGGGCAACCGTCCTTCGGAAATCCGCCGACTGCCGGCTGATCGCAAACCCACGACGATCATCCGCGCCAGCGAACAGGACCTCGCGGAACACGCGGCCCGGTTGGAAGCGATCGCCAAATCGGCGGGCGCGCCGGCATTGTGGACCCAACTGACCCAGCAATAACCCCTGGATGAACTCGATTGAAACTGTGGGAGGGGGCTTGCTCCCGATAGCGGCAGGCCAGTCGAAACCTGTGTTGACTGATGTACCGTTATCGCAGGCAAGCCCCCTCCCACAATTGATTTCAATTGCCTGTCAATCTTCATTCGCGTCATGCCCGCCAAGCTTCTACCCTTGAGTGCATAGCCCTCAGGACGACAAGCACACATGTATAAAGACCTGAAGTTTCCCGTCCTGATCGTGCACCGCGACATCAAGGCCGACACCGTTGCCGGTGACCGGGTCCGAGGCATCGCCCGGGAGTTGGAGCAAGAGGGCTTTTCTATATTTTCCGCGGTGGACTACGCCGAAGGCAGGCTGGTGGCGTCTACCCATCATGGCCTGGCGTGCATGTTGATCGCCGCCGAAGGTGCTGGCGAAAACACCCACCTTCTACAGAACATGGTCGAGCTGATCCGCTTGGCGCGGCTGCGGGCGCCCAACCTGCCGATCTTCGCCCTGGGCGAGCAAGTCACCCTGGAAAACGCGCCTGCCGACGCCATGAGCGAACTCAACCAGTTGCGCGGCATCCTGTATCTGTTCGAAGACACCGTGCCGTTTCTAGCCCGGCAAGTCGCCCGTGCGGCGCGTACGTATCTGGATGGTCTGTTGCCGCCGTTCTTCAAGGCGTTGGTGCAGCACACGGCTGATTCGAACTATTCCTGGCACACACCGGGCCATGGCGGCGGTGTGGCCTATCGCAAAAGCCCGGTGGGGCAAGCGTTCCACCAGTTCTTCGGGGAAAACACACTGCGCTCGGATCTATCGGTCTCGGTGCCCGAGCTGGGTTCGCTGCTGGATCACACCGGGCCGCTGGCCGAAGCCGAAGCCCGTGCTGCGCGTAACTTTGGCGCCGACCATACGTTCTTCGTCATCAACGGCACCTCCACCGCCAACAAAATCGTCTGGCATTCCATGGTCGGGCGCGATGACCTGGTGCTGGTGGACCGCAACTGTCACAAGTCGGTGCTGCATTCGATCATCATGACCGGCGCCATCCCGCTGTACCTGTGCCCGGAGCGCAACGAACTGGGGATCATCGGTCCGATTCCCCTGAGCGAGTTCAGCCCCGAGTCGATCCGCGCCAAGATCGACGCCAGTCCCTTGACCCGTGGTCGCCCGCCGAAAGTGAAGATGGCGGTGGTCACCAATTCCACCTACGACGGCCTGTGCTACAACGCCGAGCTGATCAAACAGCAATTGGGCAACAGCGTCGAGGTGCTGCATTTTGACGAGGCCTGGTACGCCTACGCGGCGTTTCATGAGTTCTTCGCCGGGCGCTACGGCATGGGCACCTCGCGCACGGCGGACAGCCCGCTGGTGTTTACCACTCACTCCACCCACAAACTGCTGGCAGCTTTCAGCCAGGCTTCGATGATCCATGTGCAGGACGGCGGTGCCCGCCAACTGGACCGTGACCGTTTCAACGAGGCGTTCATGATGCATATCTCCACATCGCCGCAATACAGCATCATTGCCTCCCTGGACGTAGCTTCGGCAATGATGGAAGGCCCGGCCGGGCGTTCGCTGTTGCAGGAGATGTTTGATGAGGCGCTGAGCTTCCGCCGTGCCCTGGCCAATCTGCGCCAGCATATCGCCGCCGAGGACTGGTGGTTTTCCATCTGGCAGCCACCGTCGGTGGCGGGGATCGACAAGGTCGCCACCGCCGATTGGTTATTGCATCCCCAGGATGACTGGCATGGCTTCGGTGATGTAGCCGAGGACTATGTGCTGCTGGACCCGATCAAAGTGACCCTGGTAATGCCCGGTCTCAATGCCGGCGGTGCCTTGAGCGATTGCGGGATCCCGGCGGCGGTGGTCAGCAAGTTCCTCTGGGAGCGCGGTCTGGTAGTGGAAAAGACCGGGCTGTATTCTTTCCTCGTGCTGTTCTCCATGGGCATTACCAAAGGTAAATGGAGTACCTTGCTCACCGAATTGCTGGAATTCAAGCGCAGCTACGACGCCAATATCAGCCTGGCCAGTTGTTTGCCATCGGTGTTTGCCCAAGGGCCGACGCGCTACCAAAGCCTGGGCTTGCGCGACCTGTGTGACCAGTTGCACAGCTGTTATCGCAGCAACGCCACGGCCAGGCATTTGAAGCGCATGTACACCGTATTGCCGGAAATCGCGATGAAGCCCGCCGACGCCTACGACCAATTGGTGAGGGGCGAAGTGGAGGCGGTTTCCATCGACGCCTTGCCAGGACGCATCGCAGCCGTGATGCTGGTGCCTTATCCGCCCGGCATTCCGTTGATCATGCCGGGCGAGCGCTTTACCGAGTCGACGCGCTCGATCATCGACTACCTGGCGTTTGCCCGGACGTTCGATAGCAGTTTCCCCGGTTTTGTCGCCGATGTTCATGGGTTGCAACACGAGGATGATGGCAGCGGTCGTTGTTACACCGTCGATTGCATCAAGGGTTAAGGATGTTTATGCAGGCTGTAATGAACCCGAAGTATCCCGGACTCAGTGTGCGGGTCGCAGATGAAGGCTTTGATGCCTATGTGTGGGGCAATGACTTCAGCTTTGAGGTCAGCGCCTACGGTGAGCCGCAGATGGGCAAGCGGGTCGATCAATGGCCCGTGGAGCGTATCTTGCCGTACCGCAAGTGCTACGGCATTGACCCTGAGGAGTTCGCCAGTTTCCGTGACGCGCCCGACAGTGCGATCTTCATGGCCTACCTGGACGACCGGGCGGTGGGGCACATCGTGGTCAGCACCAACTGGAACGGCTTTGCCCATGTCGACGAGTTGGCGGTGGCCTTGCCTGCGCGACGCCACGGAGTAGCCAAGGCGTTGCTGGATGTGGCGCAGTTCTGGAGCCGCAAGAAAAACCTGCCCGGCATGATGCTCGAAACCCAGAACAACAACCTCGGTGCCTGCCGCTTGTACGAGCGTTGCGGCTATGTGATGGGCGGCATCGACCATCTGCGCTATCGCGGTATCGACCCGCAGACCCGCGAAGTGGCGATATTCTGGTATCGGTTGTTCAAGAGCGAAGCCGGCAACGCTTAACCCGCCAACAAACCCTCGGCCTTCTGCGTCACGATCTCCAGCAGCGCATTCAGCGCCGGGGAGGTCGGGCCATCCTTGAGGGTCAGCGCATACAGGCTGATCATGATCGGCGGCGACACCGGGCACGCATCCAGCCCGGCCTCGCGGGCGCCGAACGCGGTGAACGGGTCGACCACCGCCAGGCCTTCGCCTGCTTCCACCATGCTGCGCATCATCTGGTAGGTCTGCACCCGCGTCTGCACCACCGGCAGCGGGCGCAAGGCTTGCAGCTTGGCGTCCAGCAGGCGGCTGAGCGGGTCCTGGCCCTCCAGGCCGATCATCGATTGTCCGGCGAGGTCCTGCAGCGCAATGTACTTCTGCTTGGGTTTGAGCCAACCATGGGGCGCCAGCAGTTGCAGCTTGCCCTGGGCGAGTACGGTGCAGTGGATCTGCGGGTGCTCCGGGTCATGCAGGCTCAAACCCACGTCGGCTTCGTGCAGCAGCAGGCTCCTGATGATCTCCCGGGTGGTTTGGCTCGACAGGTTGCAGGGCGTGTCCTGGAAGCGTCGGCGCAGCACCGCAATACTGTGCGGCAACAGCTGATTGGCCAGCGGCGGTGTGCAGAGCACGCGCAGGGCAGGGGCATGATGGTTTTTCAGGCGGCTGGCCAGGCGTTGCACCGGCTCCAGGGCCTCATACACATGGGCAATTTCCGCCTGCAGTTCCAGGGTTTCCCGGGTAGCCTGCAAACGCCCGCGCACACTGGCGAACAACATGAAGCCGAGCTGTTGCTCGGCGTCCTTGAGCGCCGAGTCCACATCGCCCACGGGAAGTTGCAACCACTCGGCGGCCGTGCCGAGGTGTCCGGTCTGCAAGATGGCCTGAATCACTTCGATATGACGTAAACGCATCGCCGGAGTCTATGTGCAGCGAGCCGGGTATTCAATAGAATGGCTGCGCTGATCATTAACGACCAAAGCCGGCTGCCGGCATTAACAACAAAAACAGGTCTGGTCTCACATGCCTCTACCCTCGATATTCCTCGGGGTAACGGTCAAGCAACTGCTGGTCCTGGTGACCGTAGGGTGCGTGGCTGCTTATCTCTTCAACAGTCAAAACGAAACCGCGCCGGAAAACCTGGCAATTGAAGCGTTTATCCGTTCCCAGGAACAGGTCATCGAACAGGTGGGGGCGGTGTTGGGTATTGAACTGGTCAGGCAGGTGGTGGCGTACCCAGGCTACAACACGGCGGGCTACCAGCGTTCCATGTTCGCGGTGGAGGGTGAGCGGGGGCGATTGGTGGTGATCGTGAAGAAGGTCGAGGGCGAGCAGGGCATTGAAGTCACCGAGATCCGTCGCCCGTGATCACCCCAGCCCAGTCAACGCCGTCAATGGCCAGGACTGAGCAGGTGGATAAGGCGGGATCTTATGACGCGAGGGTGGTTTGCGATTCGCGCACGAGAATGGTGCCCGATTGGATCAGCTTGAATTCGTCGCCTTCCAGTTTCTCTACACGGTCGCCAATGGCCAGCTTGTAGGTAATGGTAGGTGCCGAGCCAGCCAGGTCGCCTTGCGCCGGGTTGGATTCCTGGAACTCATGCACCGAATACACGCGTCCTTCTGCGTCTCTGGCATGAAACTGTCCGACTAATACTGCTGCCATCTGTTTAGAACCTCTGGAGATAAACACTCGATTTGCGGTTCTGTAGACCGTCATGGAGCTGGGTAGTTTACTTACGGAATAAAAATACTATTCGCCGATGTTTTAAGATGCTTCCTACATGATGCTGCGCAATGCAAGTGCCCGCAGGATTATCAAAAACCTTCTGGTGAACCCGTCGCGAAGACTTTATAACTACAAGCTCCTTTAGTCAGACGTCGGGAAACCCCAATGAGCAAGGTCTACACCATCGCCGTCGTGGTCGGCAGCTTGAGAAAAGACTCGATCAACCGCAAGGTCGCCCTGGCATTGGCTGAACTGGCCCCTGCCAACCTGAAGTTGAACATTGTGGAAATTGGCGATTTGCCGCTCTACAACGAAGACATTGACGGAGCATCACCGCCGGCAGCCTACAGTACTTTCCGCAAACAGGTGAGCTCATCCGACGCGGTGTTATTCGTGACCCCGGAATACAACCGCTCCGTCCCGGCCCCGTTGAAGAACGCCATCGACGTGGGTTCCCGGCCGTACGGGCAGAGTGCCTGGAGTGGCAAGCCGGGGGCGATCATCAGCGTATCGCCGGGTGCGATTGGCGGGTTTGGCGCCAACCATCACCTGCGCCAGTCCCTGGTATTCCTCGATGTGCCGTGCATGCAGCAGCCGGAGGCCTACCTGGGCGGCGCGGGCAGTGTGTTCGATGAGGCGGGCAAGGTGTCCGAGAAGACCAGACCGTTCCTGCAGGCCTTCATCGATGCCTACGGCAAATGGGTCGAAAAACAGCTCGCTTGATCGGGCAATCAGGTCCAGCAGTGGGAGCAAGCTCCCACGTTGGGTTCAGCGCAGCCAGTTGGTGCGTGCCAGTTCGATCACCTCATCGCCACGCCCACTCATCACCGCCTTGAGCATGTACAGGCTGAACCCCTTGGCCTGTTCCAGCTTGATCGTCGGCGGCATCACCAATTCCTGAGTGGCGGTGACCACATCCACCAGCACCGGGCCGTCATGGGCCAGGGCGCGGCGCAGGGCCGGTTCCAGGTCTTCGGATTGCTCCACGCGAATGCCGAGGATGCCCATGGCGTTGGACATGGCGGCGAAATCCGGGTTTTTCAGCTCGGTGCCGGCGTCCAGGTAGCCCGCCGCCTTCATTTCCATGGCGACAAAGCCCAGGGACGAGTTATCGAATACGATGACTTTGACTGGCAGCTTCAGTTGCGCCAGCGAAATAAAATCGCCCATCAGCATGGCGAAACCGCCGTCACCCGACATCGAGATCACCTGGCGATTGGGGAATGCCGCCTGCGCGCCAATGGCCTGGGGCATGGCATTGGCCATCGAACCATGGTTGAACGAACCGATCAGGCGGCGCTTGCCGTTCATCTTCAAATAGCGCGCTGCCCACACGGTGGGAGAGCCGACATCGGCGGTGAAGATCGCATCGTCATCCGCCAACTCACTGAGCAGGCGTGCCACGTACTGTGGGTGAATCGGCCGGTTGGCTTTCGACGGCTGGGCCAGGTCGTCCAGCCCTTGACGGGCTTTTTCATAATGCTTCAAGGACGTTTCGAGAAAGCTGCGATCAGTCTTGCGCGTTAACCTTGGCAGCAGCGCAGCGACGGTTTCGCTGACGTCGGCGGCGATACCCAGGTCCAGCGTGGCACGTCGACCGAGTGCCTGTGGGTTGCGGTCGACCTGGATGATCTTGGCGTCGGTGGGGTAGAACTGGCGGTAAGGGAAATCGGTGCCGAGCATGATCAGCGTGTCGCAGTCGAGCATGGCGTGGTAGCCGGAGCTGAAACCGATCAGGCCGGTCATGCCGACGTCGAACGGGTTATCCCACTCCACATGCTCCTTGCCACGTAGCGCGTGTACCACGGGGGCGCCCAGTGCGTCGGCGAGGGCGACCACTTGATCATGGGCTCCGGCACACCCGCTGCCGCACAGCAGGGTGACCTTGCGGCTGTTTTCGAGGATATCGGTGAGGCGTTGCAGGTCCTGTTCCGCTGGCAGCGTACGTGGTGCATGCAGGGCGGGCCACGGCTTGAGTTTGTCCTCGACCTCCAGCAGCGATACATCGCCCGGTATTACCACCACGGCCACGCCGCGATTGAGGATCGCCGAACGCATGGCGCGATGCAGTACCTGGGGCATCTGCTCGGGGTTGGTGATCAGCTCGATAAAGTGGCTGCATTCCTTGAACAGTTCCTGGGGATGGGTTTCCTGGAAGTAGTTCAGGCCAATCTCTGAAGATGGAATTTGCGCGGCAATCGCCAGCACTGGCACATGGTTGCGATGGCAGTCGAACAACCCGTTGATCAAATGCAGGTTGCCCGGCCCGCAACTGCCAGCGCACACCGTCAGCTCGCCAGTAGCAGCCGCTTCGGCGCCGGCGGCGAACGCCGCCACTTCTTCGTGGCGCACGTGCATCCACTCGATGCTGTCCATGGTGCGCAGCGCGTCGGTGAGGCCGTTGAGGCTGTCGCCGGTCAGGCCCCAGATGCGCTTGATGCCCGCCTGTTCAAGGGTGGTCGCCAATTGCTGGGCCAGGTTGATTTTCGCCATGAAGAACTCCAATCGTCAGTGAGGTTAAAAACTGCTGATCAATAGGGGACAGTTCGATCACGGCGAATGCTCCGCCTTTAATGTGAAGATTGCGTCATGGCCGCGCGATATTGCCGGGTGCGCCGGGCCAGAAACCATTGGTCACGCACCAGCGCCATGCAAGGTGCGACGTGGGCCTTGGGCAGATGGCCGCGGCTGAGGCGGCGCATCTGGTAGCGCACCACGGCGAGAATGGCCAGGGATGCCAGGGGCTTGCGCTTCCAGTCGATGGGTTTGAGTTGCGGGTTGGGGTCGCGGCCTTCGCGCCAGTGCTGGATCAGTTGCGGTTCCAGCGTCAGGGCGGTGGCGATGCCGGCCATGGCGATACCGCTGTCGAGCACTTGTTGCACGATGGGCAGGCGACGGATGCCGCCGGTGACCATCACGGGCATCTGGGCAATGGCGGCGACTTCGCTGGCGAATTCAAGGAAATACGCCTCCCGGGCCAGGGTCCGGCCGTCCCGTGCTTCGCCTTGCATGGCCGGTGCTTCATAGCTGCCGCCGGACAATTCCAGCAGGTCGATGGACAGCGGATTGAGCATCTCGACCACGGCGCGTGCATCCGCTTCTTCGAACCCACCGCGCTGGAAATCAGCGGAGTTGAGTTTGACCGACACACAAAACGACGGGCTGACACCGTCGCGTACCGCACGGATCACGTCCAGGAGCAGGCGTGCACGGTTCTCCAGTGAACCGCCCCAGCGATCCGTCCGTTGGTTGCTCAACGGCGACAGGAATTGGCTGAGCAAGTAGCCGTGTGCACCGTGGATCTGTACGCCGGTAAAACCGGCTTTCTCGGCCAGGCGGGCGCTGGTGGCGAAGCGCTGGATCACGTCCTGGATGTCGGCCTCGGTCATGGCCTTGGGCGTGGCAAACATCTTCGAGAAACCGCCGAGGTCGAGCGCCACGGCGGACGGTGCAATGGCCTGCTGGCGCAGGTTGGCGGGTGTCTGGCGCCCAGGATGGCTGAGTTGCACCCAGAAGTGCACGTTCTTGCGCCGCGCCACGTCGGCCCATTCGCGAAAGCGCTGCAGTTGCTGCTCGTCCTCAAGGGCAACGCCGCCGGGGCCGGTCATGGCGCGGCGGTCGACCATCACGTTGCCGCTGATCAACAGGCCCGGCTCGCCATCGGCCCAGGCCGTGTAGAGCTGCTTCAGCTCGGGGGAGGGCGCTTGCCGGGCGTCCGCCATGTTCTCTTCCATCGCCGCCTTGGCGATACGGTTGGAAAGGACTTGGCCATTGGGCAGTTGCAGAGTTTCAAAGGGCGACATGAGTTGACTCCTGAGCAGGGGAGGCCTCAGGCTAAGCTTAAAGGTAACTTTAAGGTCAAGCAGGTAGTTCGATGAATATTGGAGAACTGGCAAAACAGAGTGGGCTGGCGGCGTCGCGTATCCGGTTCTATGAGGCGCAGGGCCTGATCAGCCAAGTGGGGCGGCAGGCCAACGGCTATCGACGCTATGCACCCGAAGCATTGCAGACCCTGCAATTGATCCAGAGCGCGCAGCAGGCCGGGTTCACCTTGCAGGAACTCAAGGCGTTGATGCCCGCGCCAGGGGAGCACAAGCGTGAGGCGTTGCTCGAAGCGCTGGAGCGCAAGGTGGAGCAGATTGAGGCCATGCAGGCGCAGTTGGCCCACAGCAAGGCGCAACTACTGGGTGTGATCGAGGCAGTGCAGGCGCAGCCGGAAGGGGTGCCGTGTTCGATGGGGCAGAAGCAGGTGCTGGCGTCGATCAAATCCAACCCATGAAAAAACCCTGGCATGCCAGGGTTTTTCATTTGCAGCGATTCAGCGCCGGCGGAACAACGGCAACGGCTCATCCGTTGCCGCCTGGTACGTCACCGAGAAGTCCTTGAGGCTCTCCAGTGCTTCGTACGGGTCTTTGTCGGCGCGCAGGGCGAAGGCATCGAACCCGCAGCGGCGCAGGTAGAACAGCTGGTCGCGCAGCACGTCGCCAATCGCACGCAACTCCCCCTTGTAACCGTAGCGGTCACGCAGCAGGCGCGCATTGGAGTAGTTGCGACCGTCGGTGAAGGCCGGGAAGTTCAGGGCGATGACCTGGAAGTGTTCCACGTCGTCGCCGATCTCCTCGGCTTCTTCATCGGCGTCCAGCCACACACCCAGGCCGCCGTCGCGGGCCTTGAGGGCGTGGCCGTGTTCGCGCCACAGGGCCAACGGCACGATCAGGTCGTCGCAGTTGGAAATGCCGTCGAAGCTCGCGTCCTTGGGCAGCAGGTGCCAGGTTTCGTCGAGGACTTCGTTGTTCTTAATGATTCGCTGCATAGACGCGCTCCTTGAACAGGTCGATGCCGATGCGCTGGTAGGTGTCGATGAAGCGCTCATCTTCGGTGCGCTGTTCGATGTACACGTCGATCAGCTTGCCGATCACCTCGGGCATGGCTTCCTGGGCGAAGGATGGGCCGAGGATCTTGCCCAGGCTCGCATCGCGGCTGGCGCTGCCACCCAGGGACACTTGGTAGAATTCTTCGCCTTTCTTGTCCACGCCCAGGATGCCGATGTGGCCGACGTGGTGGTGACCACAGGCGTTCATGCAACCGGAGATGTTCAGGTCCAGCTCGCCGATGTCGAACAGGTAGTCCAGGTCGTCGAAACGGCGCTGGATCGATTCGGCAATCGGGATCGACTTGGCGTTGGCCAGGGAGCAGAAATCGCCGCCCGGGCAGCAGATGATGTCGGTCAGCAGGCCAATGTTCGGCGTGGCGAAACCGCCTTCGCGCAGCTCGCCCCACAGAGTGAACAACTGGCTCTGCTCAACGTCCGCGAGAATGATGTTCTGCTCGTGGGAGGTGCGCAGTTGACCGAAGCTGTAGCGCTCGGCCAGGTCGGCGACGGCGTCCAGCTGCTTGTCGGTAATATCGCCCGGCGCCACGCCGGTAGGTTTCAACGACAGGGTCACCGCCACATAACCCGGCTTCTTGTGCGCCAGGGTATTGCGGGCACGCCAGCGGGCGAAGCCTGGATGTTCTTTATCCAGCACGGCGAACTCGGCGTCCTGATTGCTCAGGACCTTGTACTCAGGGTCGACGAAGTGCTTGGCCACACGATGCACTTCAGCTTCGGTCAGGGTGGTCTGGCCGCCGCGCAGGTGTTCCATCTCGGCATCGACTTTCTGGGCGAAGACCTCTGGGGTCAGCGCCTTGACCAGGATCTTGATCCGGGCCTTGTACTTGTTGTCTCGACGGCCGTAGCGGTTGTAGACCCGCAGGATCGCGTCGAGGTAGCTCAACAGGTCCTGCCATGGCAGGAATTCATTGATAAATGCGCCGACCACCGGGGTACGGCCGAGGCCGCCGCCCACCAGTACGCGGAAGCCCAACTCGCCGGCCGCGTTGTACACCGGCTCCAGGCCGATATCGTGCACTTCGATGGCCGCGCGGTCTGAGGTCGAGCCATTGATGGCGATCTTGAACTTGCGCGGCAGGTAGGCGAATTCGGGGTGGAAGGTGGTCCACTGACGCACGATTTCACACCACGGGCGTGGGTCGATCAGTTCGTCGGCGGCGACACCGGCGAATTGGTCGGTGGTCACGTTGCGCAGGCAGTTACCGCTGGTCTGAATGGCGTGCATCTGCACGGTGGCCAGCTCGGCCAGGATATCCGGCACGTCTTCCAGGGCCGGCCAGTTGAACTGTACGTTCTGGCGGGTACTGATGTGGGCGTAGCCTTTGTCGTAGTCGCGGGCAATCTTGGCCATCATGCGTACCTGGCGCGACGTCAGTTGGCCGTAGGGCACGGCCACCCGCAGCATCGGCGCAAAGCGCTGAACATAAAGGCCATTTTGCAGGCGCAGAGGGCGGAACTCTTCTTCGCTCAGTTCACCTGCCAGATAGCGTCGGGTCTGATCACGGAACTGCTTGACGCGGTCCTCGATGATGCGCTGATCGTATTCGTCGTATACGTACATATAGGTCCTGTTCTCGGCAAATCTGCGCGCACGGCCGCGCACTCCCAACGGAGCCGGCGCACGATACCAGTTTGCGTTTATGCGCAAAAGTGATGTTTGAGTATATGCAAATAACCAAATTGACTAATGAGAACGGTTATCGCGATACCCACATTTGTCATGCGGGCAATCGTCAACTTTACTGTGAGCGTGTTTAAGCGTTATCTCCTATAAAACCGACAAGAGGCGATGCGATGAGCAATCCGACAAAAGCCCGTAAACCTGACAGTACCGTTGATGCCTGGGCCATTCTGTTTCTGATCATCCTGGTGGTGGGAACCGCCGTATTCTGGGTGAGCCACCAGTAAAGAGCCTCGATTGACTGTCGCCTTGCCACTATCCATGGCGGTCAATGTTCAAGGCTTGATAACCCTATCGAAGGTGCTGATTGCGTGTGTGTGGTTGCTGGGATCGGCGTATGGGGCCATGGCCCATGCCACGTCGGTGGTGTTTCTCAACCCGGGCATGTCGACGGAAACCTTCCGGGTCAGCTACGCGCAATTCATGCAGGCCGGTGCCAAGGACCTCGGCCTGCATCTGCGCGTGCGCTACGGATCGCCAGCATGGTCACCGATGATGAACAGGCCGGCTACCTGATGCTCACGGGTCTGCTACGTCTGCACGGTCCCGTTGCCGCTGGCCAATCCATCGAACTGCTGGCGTTCTCCGGCACCAAGACCGCTCCGGCTGCGCAGTTGCGTGAACAGGGCCTGCGCCGCGCTTGGTCGAGCACCTCGAGGTGCGCCTGCATCATTTGGTCTATGGCGATGCAGGCTTTCAACAGAGCGGGCGATTGCTTGGCAAGGACGTACCCCTTCAGCCTGCAACTGCTGCTGCGCTAGACGCCGGCCAGGTGCAGCACCAGCTTGACGATGCCGAACAGCGTCAAGGCAAACACCGCCGTGAACAGAATGCCCAGCACCACAAAGTGGCTGGGCTTGCCGTGGGTGAAGTCGCGGGCGCGGTTCTTGCCGCTCTGCACGCCAAACGCGGCCGCCACGACGCTGTGCAGCATCTGCCAGAAGGTAGGGGGTTTGTTGTTGACTGGATCGTCCATACATCCCTCGACACAAGGTGTGTGAGGGAGAGCATAGACAATCCAGCCGGGCTTAGTTGTCGTACCCCAGGTTCGGCGCCAGCCAACGCTCGGTCACGCTCAGGTCCTGGCCTTTACGCGCGGTGTAGCTGGTCACCTGGTCCTTGTCGACCTTGCCCACGGCAAAGTACTGCGCCTGCGGGTGCGCGAAGTACCAGCCGCTGACGGCAGCCGCCGGGAACATTGCGTAGTGTTCGGTGAGAAACACCCCGCTGCGGCCGGCCTGCATCTCGCGGGCCTCGGGGTCGAGCAACTGGAACAACTGGGCTTTCTCAGTGTGATCCGGGCACGCCGGGTAGCCCGGGGCAGGGCGGATGCCGCTGTATTGCTCCTTGATGAGCGCCTCGTTGTCCAGTTGCTCGTCCTTGGCATAACCCCAATGCTCTTTACGCACCTGCTGGTGCAGCCATTCGGCGCAGGCCTCGGCCAGGCGGTCGGCCAGGGCCTTGACCATGATCGAGTTGTAGTCGTCGCCCGCGTCCTGGTAGGCCTTGGCGACTTCTTCGGCACCGATGCCGGCGGTGGTGATGAAACCACCGATGTAGTCGGTCACGCCGCTGTCCTTGGGCGCCACGAAGTCGGCCAGGGAGAAGTTCGGCTTGCCGTCGGTCTTGATGATCTGCTGGCGCAGGTGATGCAACCGGGCAATCGGTTGGCCGTCGTCGCCATAGACTTCCAGGTCATCGTCCTGCACCTGGTTGGTCGGCCAGAAACCGAATACCGCACGGGCGCTGATGAGTTTTTCGTCGATCAGTTTCTTGAGCATTTCCTGGGCATCGGCGTACAGCGCAGTCGCGGCTTCACCGACCACTTCATCCTCGAGGATGCGCGGGAACTTGCCGGCCAGGTCCCAGGAGATAAAGAACGGTGTCCAGTCGATGTACTCGGCCAGCACCTTGAGGTCGATATTGTCCAGCACCTTGGCGCCGGTAAAGGTCGGCACCACCGGCGTGTAGCTGCTCCAGTCGAACTGCGGCTTCTTGGCGATGGCGGCCGGGTAGCTCAGGCGTTCGGTGCGGGCGCTGCGGTTGGACGTGCGTTCGCGCACTTCCACGTACTCTTCGCGGGTGCGCTCGACAAAGCCGGCCTTGAGTTCCTTGGACAGCAACTGCGTGGCCACGCCGACCGCACGCGAAGCGTCGGTCACGTACACCACCGCATCATTGCTGTACTTGGGCTCTATCTTCACCGCCGTGTGCGCCTTGGAGGTGGTCGCACCGCCGATCATCAGCGGCAGGTGGAAGTCCTGGCGCTGCATTTCGCGGGCCACGTGCACCATCTCGTCCAGGGACGGGGTGATCAGGCCGGACAGCCCGATGATGTCGCATTTCTGCTCCTTGGCCACCTGCAGGATCTTCTCCGCCGGTACCATCACGCCGAGGTCGACGATGTCATAGCCGTTGCAACCCAGCACCACGCCGACAATGTTCTTGCCTATGTCATGCACGTCGCCCTTCACGGTGGCCATCAGGATCTTGCCCTTGGCTTCCGGCTTATCACCTTTTTCCAGCTCGATGAACGGGATCAAGTGGGCCACGGCCTGTTTCATGACGCGGGCGGATTTCACCACCTGGGGCAGGAACATTTTGCCCGCGCCGAACAGGTCGCCGACGATGTTCATGCCGGACATCAGCGGGCCCTCGATCACTTCAATCGGACGCGCGAACGACAGCCGGGACTCTTCGGTGTCTTCAACGATGTGCGTGGTGATGCCCTTGACCAAGGCGTGTTCCAGGCGCTTGTTCACGTTCCAGCCGCGCCATTCCTCGGTCTCGGCTTCCTTGACGCTGCCGTCGCCCTTGTATTTGTCGGCGATGGCGAGGAGGGCGTCGGTGCCGTCCGGGGTGCGGTTGAGCACCACGTCTTCCACGGCGTCGCGCAACTCGACCGGGATCTGGTCGTAGATCTCCAGTTGGCCGGCGTTGACAATACCCATGGTCAGGCCGCTGCGGATCGCATACAGCAGGAACACCGAGTGGATCGCCTCGCGCACCGGGTTGTTGCCACGGAACGAGAACGACACGTTGGACACGCCGCCGGAGGTCAGCGCGTAGGGCAGTTCGTCACGGATATAAGCGCAGGCGTTGATGAAGTCGACGGCGTAGTTGTTGTGCTCTTCGATACCGGTGGCGACCGCGAAGATGTTCGGGTCGAAGATGATGTCTTCCGGCGGGAAGCCGACTTCATTCACCAGGATGTCGTAGGAGCGTTTGCAGATCTCTTTCTTGCGCGCTTCGGTGTCGGCCTGGCCGGCTTCGTCGAAGGCCATCACCACCACGGCCGCGCCGTAGCGCTTGCACAACCTGGCATGGTGGATGAACTGCTCGACGCCTTCCTTCATGCTGATGGAGTTGACGATGCCCTTGCCCTGGATGCACTTCAGGCCCGCCTCGATCACGTCCCACTTGGAGGAGTCGATCATGATCGGCACGCGGGAGATGTCCGGCTCACCGGCAATCAGGTTGAGGAAGGTCACCATGGCCTTCTTCGAATCCAGCATGCCCTCGTCCATGTTGATGTCGATCACCTGGGCGCCGGCTTCCACCTGCTGCAGGGCGACTTCGAGGGCTTCGGTGTAGTTGTCTTCACGGATCAACCGGGCGAATTTGGCGGAGCCGGTGATGTTGGTGCGCTCGCCAACGTTGACGAACAGCGAACTGCGATCAATCGTGAACGGCTCCAGGCCCGACAGGCGGCACGCCTTGGGGATGTCCGGGATCACGCGTGGCGCATAACCGGCCACGGCCTTGGCGATGGCCTCGATATGGCCTGGCGTGGTGCCGCAGCAGCCGCCGACAATATTGAGGAAGCCGCTCTGGGCGAACTCTTCGATGACCTTGGCGGTTTGCGAAGGGAGTTCGTCGTACTCGCCGAATTCGTTGGGCAGGCCGGCGTTGGGGTGCGCGGACACGTGGGTGTTGGCCTTGTTCGACAACTCTTCCAGGTACGGACGCAGTTCGCTGGCGCCCAGGGCGCAGTTCAGGCCTACCGAAATCGGCTTGGCGTGGGCCACCGAGTTCCAGAACGCTTCGGTGGTCTGGCCCGACAGGGTGCGACCGGAGGCGTCGGTGATAGTGCCGGAGATCATGATCGGCAGTTCGGTATTGAGCTCCTCGAACACACCTTGCACGGCGAAGATCGCAGCCTTGGCGTTGAGGGTGTCGAAGATGGTCTCGATCAGGATCAGGTCGGCGCCGCCTTCGATCAGGCCTTTGGTGGCCTCGGTGTAGTTTTCCACCAGTTCATCGAAGGTCACGTTGCGGTAGCCGGGGTTGTTCACGTCCGGCGACAACGAGCAGGTCCGACTGGTCGGGCCGAGCACGCCGGCGACGAAGCGTGGCTTGGCCGGGTTCTCCAGGGTCTTGGCGTCGGCGATCTTGCGCGCCAGGCGTGCGCCTTCTACGTTCAGCTCGTAGGCCAGCTCTTCCATACCGTAGTCGGCCATGGAGATGCGGGTGGCGTTGAAGGTGTTGGTTTCGAGGATGTCGGCACCGGCATCCAGGTAGGCTTTTTCAATGCCGCCGATCACGTCCGGGCGAGTGATCACCAGCAGGTCGTTGTTACCCTTGACGTCGCTCGGCCAGTCGGCGAAGCGTTTGCCACGGTAGTCTTCTTCTTCGAGTTTGTAGCTCTGGATCATCGTGCCCATACCACCGTCGAGGATCAGGATGCGTTCCTTGAGGGCTTGATGAAGGGCTTGCAGACGAACGCTACGATCGGACATGGGACTACTCTGGTCAGGCATTACGGAGGGCATGGATCATATCAAACCTGCGTGGTTTTGCAGCATGCGCGGCTTTTACATGAATATCACTCATGTTGCAGAGGCGTATGGCCCGGTAGAATCACCGGCAATTTTTCAGCGCTCGCATTGAATCGGGACCGGATACATGTCACTTCGCCTCATCACCAGCGCCGTCCTGGCACTGGTCGCCTGCATCGCACAGGCCGACGGAGCCGCCCCGGCGATTTCGTACACCCGCGACATTCAACCGATCTTCACCGAGAAATGCGTGGCTTGCCATGCCTGCTACGACTCCGCCTGCCAGCTCAACCTGGGCAGTGCCGAGGGCGCGGCACGCGGCGCGAGCAAAGTGCCGGTCTACGATGGCGAACGCAGCCAGGCCACGCCGACCACTCGCTTGTTCTATGACGCCTTCGGCAAACAGGCCTGGCAGCAAAAGGGCTTCTATTCGGTGCTGGACGCCCAGGGCAGCCAGGCCGCGCTGATGGCGCGCATGCTGGAGCTGGGGCATAACGCGCCCTTGCAACCCAACGCCAAGCTGCCCGAAAACATCGTGCTGGGCCTGAACCGCGAGAACATGTGCGCCATGCCCGGCGAGTTCAATGCCTATGCCGGCGCCCACCCCAGGGAAGGCATGCCGCTGGCGGTCACTGGCCTGACGGACCAGCAGTACCAGACACTGCAACGCTGGCTTGCCTCCGGCGCGCCGATTGATGAACAAGGCCTGGCGCCCAGCGCGAAAGAAGCCCTGCAAGTGCAGCAGTGGGAAAGCCTGTTCAACCAGCCCGGCGCCCGCGAAAGCCTGGTGGCGCGCTGGTTGTTCGAGCATTTATTCCTCGCGCACATCTACTTCGAGAATGGCGAGCCCGGGCATTTCTTCCAGTGGGTGCGTTCGCGCACGCCGAGTGGCCAACCGATTGACCTGATCGCTACGCGCCGTCCCAATGATGACCCCGGCACCCGCGTGTATTACCGCCTGTGGCCGGTGCAGGGCGTGATCGTGCATAAAACCCACATTACGTACCCGTTCAGCGCCGGGAAGATGGCCCGCATCAAAGAGCTGTTCTACGCCGGCAACTGGCAGGTCAACGCCTTGCCGGGCTACGGTCCGGGCCGCCGTGCCAACCCTTTTGAAACCTTCGAAGCCATCCCGGCCAAGGCGCGCTACCAGTTCATGCTGGATAACGCCGAATACTTCGTGCGTACCTTTATCCGTGGGCCGGTGTGCCGTGGGCAGATCGCCACGGATGTGATCCGCGACAATTTCTGGACCCTGTTCCAGGACCCGGACCACGACCTGTACATCACCGATGCGCGCTATCGTGGCCAGGCCACGCCGCTGCTGGCCATGCCGGGGCAAAACGATGACGTGGGCAGCGTGCTCAGCCTGTGGTTGGCCTACCGCGATAAGCGCAACGAATACGAGGCGTTGCGCCGCGACAGCTACGCCGACCTGCCGCCGCCGAGCTGGTCGAGCCTGTGGGCAGGCAATGACAATGCCTTGCTGAGCATCTTCCGCCACTTCGACAGTGCCGCGGTCAACAAAGGTCTGATCGGCGAGGTGCCACAAACGATGTGGCTGTTCGACTATCCACTGCTGGAGCGCACCTATTACCAACTGGCGGTGAATTTCGACGTGTTCGGCAATGTGTCGCACCAGGCCCAGACCCGGCTGTACTTCGACCTGATCCGCAATGGTGCCGAGCAGAACTTCCTGCGTTTGATGCCGGCCGATTCCCGCGACGGTTTCCTCGACGATTGGTACCAGAACAGCGGCAAACTCAAGCTGTGGCTGGATTACGAGGCAATCGATGACGACAAACCCACCGGCCTGCACCTGAACGAAAACGATCCGAAGCGCGACTTTGCCAACCAGTTGCTCACCCGTTATGGCGATTTGAATGCCAGCCCGGACCCGATCAACCGCTGCAGCGGCGCCTATTGTTCCCGCGATGGGATCGACCCGGCCTTGCAGGATGCGGAGCAGGCCCTGAGCCGCCTGACCTCACGCCCAGCTGCCGGGCTCAAGGTGATTGATCAATTGCCTGAAGCGACGATGCTGCGGGTTGAAACCGCCAGTGGCAAACGTGTGGTCTATAGCATGCTGCGCAATCGTGCCCACAGTAATGTCGCGTTTTTGCTGGGGGAGGCTTATCGCTACCAGCCGGGCCTGGATACGGTGACGATTTATCCGGGTGTGCTGAGCAGCTACCCGAACTTCATGTTCAATATTCCAGCCCAGGAAGTGCCTGAGTTCGTGGCTGAAATGGAGCAGGCCAAGGATGCCAAGGGTTTCGAGGAGATTGTGGATCGGTGGGGTGTGCGACGCAGTCATCCATTGTTCTGGCAGTATTTCCATGATTTATCGCAGTACATCCGCGAAACCACGCCGGTGGAAGAAGGGGTATTGGACATGAACCGCTATGAAAACCTATAACTAAGGGCAGTGATCCAGTCATCTCTCTGAGCGGGTGCTGAAGCGGTCGGATATCTATCTTGCGGGAGTGGAACAGGTATTCCGATCATGTTGATTTCAGTACAGGCGCTACGGGCGCTGGCGGCGTGGGTGGTGGTGGGGCATCAATTCATGGGGACGTTTTTCGATTATGAGGCACATAATCCTCTAGAGTTCGTGTTCGCCGATAAGGGCGGTATAGGGGTCGACGTATTCTTTGTCATCAGCGGCCTTGTGATTTTCCTGGCGACCGCTGACAAGTCACTGACACCCAGGCAATTCATACTTATGCGAGTGGCCAGGATAGTTCCGGCGTATTGGTTCTATACCCTGGTCACGGCTGTCGTGATCGCGCTCGTCCCCTCGATGTTTCCAGATGATCATCTCGAACTGGGTCATGCGCTCATGTCGCTGCTGTTTCTCTGCGCCGAACACCCAGGGGGTTATGGGGTCTACCCGCTGCTGAATGTCGGCTGGACCCTGAACTTCGAGATGCTGTTCTATGTCCTGTTTGCCATCGCCTTGTTGGTTCCCCCGTCCTATCGGTTGTGGGTGGTGGCGGTGCTACTGTTTCTCGCGTGCTACATCGGTCCTGCGCTCGACTTGACCAGCGATTTTTATCGTCAGGACATGGTTTTTGAATTCCTGATGGGCGTTGTGATCGGCATGCTGTACCGCCGCGGCCTGTTTCGGGCCAGGGCATGGCTGCCGTTGTTGGGAATCGTGGTGGCTTGTGCGGCGATTTACCAGGGGGCCGATGTACCGCGCGTGTTGGAGTGGGGGATGCCCAGCGCGATGCTGGTGATGAGTTTTGTGATGCTGGAGCCTTACTTTCAAGGCTCTCGCTTTATGAAGATGCTTGGGGATTGTTCCTATTCGGTGTATTTGCTCCACGACCTGGTGCTGTGTGCTGGGCGATGGGTTGTGGGGCACACTGGAATAAGCCCCTACTTGATATTGCCTGTTTGCATTGTACTGACGGCATCTGGCGCCTTTTACAGCTATCACTGGCTGGAAAAGGCTACATACCTCAGGCTCAAGCGTTGGTTTGGCGTGGAGGCTCCGGTTGTCCTTTCCCGACAGAAATACTAGGACTTTGTACCTGCGTAATATTTTGGCGTAAACTGCCGGCAAGCCTGTGAGGAGTTTCCATGACTGCCATAACCATTACCGACGCCGCCCACGATTACCTGGCTGACCTGCTGTCCAAGCAGAACACCCCGGGTATCGGCATCCGCGTCTTTATCACCCAGCCCGGCACCCAATACGCCGAGACGTGCATTGCCTACTGCAAGCCTGGCGAAGAGAAGCCTGAAGACACCGCCCTGGGGCTGAAAAGCTTCACCGCTTATATCGATTCCTTCAGCGAAGCTTTCCTTGACGATGCCGTGGTCGATTACGCCACCGACCGCATGGGCGGCCAATTGACCATCAAGGCACCGAACGCCAAGGTGCCGAACGTCAATGCTGACAGCCCGGTCAACGAGCGTATCAACTACTACCTGCAGACCGAGATCAACCCGGGTCTGGCCAGCCACGGCGGCCAGGTCAGCCTGATCGACGTGGTTGAAGACGGTATTGCCGTGCTCAAGTTCGGCGGCGGCTGCCAGGGGTGTGGCCAGGCGGACGTGACCCTGCGCGAAGGCATCGAGCGCACCTTGCTCGAGCGTATTCCGGAGCTCAAGGGCGTACGTGACGTGACCGACCACACGCAGAAAGAAAACGCCTACTACTGAGTAAGGCGTTCGCTGCGGACATAAAAAACGGCGCCCCGTGAGCGCCGTTTTTTGTGCTTTAAATTCAATGGGTTACGCTATCTATCTAATGTTGAATGTTTATTGCGGAAGCTGGGCTGTCAGATTTCTTTTAATGAATTTACTCAATAAAATCAATGACTTGTATCTGTTTTGTGATGTTGAATATCAAGGTCGATAAAGATGCGCATGCCCCGCCCGATACAACGATGACTCGCTGAAACTGTCACTCGCCAACACCCGACCCACCACAATCAACGCCGTACGCCGAAACCCTTTGGTCGCCACTTTTGCAGCGATGTCACTGAGGGTGCCGACCGCCCAATCCTGATCGGGCCACGTCGCCCGGTGCACCACGGCAACCGGACAATCCGCGCCATAATGGGGCAGCAGTTCGGCGACGATCCTGTCCAGGTGGTTGACCCCCAGATGAATCGCCATAGTGGTGCCATGTCGCGCCAGGCTGTCGAAGTCCTCACCGGCCGGCATGCTGGTTTTATCCGCGTAGCGGGTCAGGATTACACTCTGGGCAATGTCGGGCAGGGTCAGCTCGGTTTCCAGCAGGGCCGCGCAAGCGGCCACCGCCGTAACGCCAGGGATGATCTGGAACGGGATGCCCAGCTCGCGCAAATGGCGGATCTGCTCGCCGATCGCGCCATACAGGCTGGGGTCTCCGGAGTGCACGCGTGCCACATCCTGGCCCTTGGCATGGGCGGCCTTGATCAGGTCGATGATCTGTTCCAGGTGCAGTTCGGCGCTGTTGGTCACCGTTTCTGCCTGATGACCTTCCAGTACCGCCGCCGGCACCAGCGAGCCGGCATAGATGATCACCGGGCAACTGCGGATCAGCCGTTGGCCTTTGACGGTGATCAATTCCGGGTCGCCGGGGCCTGCGCCGATGAAGTAGACGGTCATGGGAAATCCTGATGAAAAACGGGCGAGCATGAAATCTGCTCATGATCGAAAGGGGCGATTATCGGGTTTTCAGTCGGCGCACGCCAATGCAAAGGTGGCCTGGACGGTTTTCCGGCGGGTGATCAGCAGGCGCGCAGGGGCGTTGGCGAGCTGTTCGGCCAGGGCCAGGGCGGCGCTTTCGGCGATGCCGTAACAGCCGGTGTGGGCAAAAGCCACGTCCGATTTATGGCTCAGCCGGTCGGCATAAATCGCCAGTCGTTCAGCGTTGAAACACTGCAACGGCAGGTTCAGCAGCGCGGCCAAGGCCAGCAGCCCGGGTTCTTCCTGTTTGCGATCAAGACTGGCCAGGGCAGTGATACGGTGGCGCTCGATACCGCCCTCGACGAGGGCGGCGTCAAACAAGGCCAGCAGGGTGTGGACATCACAGCCCTCCCGGCAGCCCAGGCCGACGACCAGTTTCACGCCGAGTATCGATCGTCACGGTTGCGGCGGAACAGCCAGGCGCTGATCAGGCCCAGGGCCAGCCAGAACGCCACGTTGGTCAGCTGCGAAGCAATCTTGAACTGCGCTTCCAGTGCTTCCGGGGCCAGCATCGAATGCACTTGCGGTTGTGGCGCGCCGATCACGTGCGGCACCACCAGGATTGCCGCGCCCAGCGCCTTGAGCAGCCAGTTGCGACCGAACACGATCAGCGCGATACCGGCTGCAGTAGACGCGGCAGTACCGATCCACCAGATCTGCCGTTCGGCCAGGTCAGCGGCGGCGGTGCCCGGCAGCTCGGGCGGCAGGCCCAGGGTAGGCGCCAATACAAAGGTCGCATAACCCGCCAGGCCCCAGAGCAGGCCTTGGGCGGTACGGGTCGGTGCCCGCAGGGTGTACAGGCCGGCCAGCATCAGGGCGAAGCCAACGGCGACCACCAGGTTACCACCCGTGGTGGACAGCACGCGTTGCCAACCGTCTTCAGGCTCCCAGGCTTCGGCGTCATGGGTATGTGCAGCTGCGCCGTCGGCGTGTGCGTGCAGCTCAGCCGCTGCCGGGGCCTTTTCAAAGGTCTCCGCCTGCAGAATCAGTGGGGCGACCCAGAAACTTTGCAGCAAAGTCAGCAACAGGGCAGCCAGAAGGCCGGTGAAACCTGCGGTTTGCGCAATACGCTTGATCATGTCGGCAAGCCTCAGTGGCACGGGAACGCGGCGCTGTGGCGGGTATCGTGGGCAGCGTTGTGTACCGCCTCGATATGCGAGAAGCCGGCGAAATACACCAGGCACGCGCCGAGGATCGACGCACCGATGGCGGCGGTCAGGCGTTGGCCCAAGGTAGAGGTGCTGCTGGTGGCGTGCGAAGTGCTGCTGATGATCGACATGGCGCGTCCCTTTCAGGTGTCAGGGTGAAACGAGCGCATGAAAGCCCCGCGAGCCAGGCACGCAGGGCTTTGAACAGCGCCCGCCCACCGCGGGTTTGTTATCTGATTTTTTCGGGCCGGTCTCCGGGCTTGCGAGGGGCTCAATGCCTGAAAACGTCGCCTTCCCATGCCGACTGGCACAGTGGATATGACGTTTCGCTCGCTTACCGTTGCGGGGGCAGCACCGGACTGTCATGCGTGTGTGCATGAGTCACCGGTTTCCCGTTTCACCCTTTGCAGGGCACCCGAAACAAGATGTGTAGGAGAGCATGGGGGTGGGAGGGGAGTCAATTGGGGATGTGCGTTCTGGGGGCATGTCCGTTACCGCAGCAATGGATATGTACTCAAGCCAACCCAACCCCATCATTGACCATCCCCCAAGCACTGCGTAGCCTTGCACCCTCGAGGTTCTTCGGCCCAGGCCGAAGCTAAGAAGGGAACGCGGTCCAAGCCGCGGCTGCCCCCGCAACTGTAAAGGGTTCAGCTGACTGCCACGCCACTGCCGACAAGGCGGGAAGGCGCAGCCAGCGCCGGTCGCAAGACCCGCAAGCCCCAAGCCAGGAGACCTGCCTCGCAACCGATTTTCTACTTCAACCGGGCGGGGTGATCCGGTGACGAAATCCGCTGCTGCGCGCCGTCGCAGCGCCAATCGTCCCATATGCCCGCCCCCAAGGGCATCCGATGAAAACACTGGCCAAACTCCCCGTTACCATCGTCACCGGCTTCCTCGGCTCGGGTAAGACCACCTTGCTGCGCCACATGCTCGACAACGCCCAGGGCCGTCGCATCGCGGTGATCGTCAACGAATTCGGCGAGCTGGGCATCGACGGTGAAATCCTCAAGCAGTGCTCCATCGGTTGCACCGAAGAAGAGGCCAACGGCCGCGTCTACGAATTGGCCAATGGCTGCCTGTGCTGCACCGTGCAGGAAGAATTCTTCCCGGTGATGCGCGAATTGGTCGCCCGTCGCGGCGATCTCGACCATATCCTCATTGAAACTTCCGGCCTGGCATTGCCCAAGCCATTGGTGCAAGCCTTCCAGTGGCCGGAAATCCGCAGTGCCTGCACCGTGGATGCGGTGATCACCGTGGTCGACAGCCCGGCCGTCGCCGCCGGCACTTTCGCTGCCTTCCCGGACCAGGTGGACGCACAGCGCAAACTCGACCCGAACCTGGACCACGAATCGCCGTTGCACGAGTTGTTCGCCGATCAACTGGCGAGCGCCGACCTGGTGATCCTCAACAAGGCCGACCTGATCAATGCCGAAGACCTGGCCCGCGTGCGCCTGGAAGTCGCCGAGGAGCTGCCGCCGGCGGTGAAGATCGTCGAAGCCAGCAGTGGTCGCTTGCCCCTGGACGTATTGATCGGCCTGGGCGCCGGTTCCGAAGAGCACATCGACGGCCGCCACAGCCACCACGATCATCACCACGAAGGTGAAGACGACCACGACCACGATGCGTTTGACTCGATTTCCATCGACTTGCCGCAAGCCGATGAAGCACTGCTGCTCGATGCCCTGACGCAACTGGTGGTGCAACACGGCATCCTGCGCGTCAAAGGTTTCGCCGCCATCCCGAACAAACCGATGCGCCTGCTGATCCAGGGTGTGGGCACGCGGTTCGACAAACACTTCGACCGTGCCTGGGGCGCTGAAGAAGCACGCACCACGCGCCTCGTGCTGATCGGCCAGGAACTGGACGCGGCGGGCCTCGAAGCGCAACTGCGCGCCGCCCTCAGCGTCTGACCCATGCACCTGCTCAGGACCCAGCCCGGTGGTTTCGTCTCGGACGACAATATTGCCGACCTTGGCCAAACCCCCGCTGACCTGGTGATCCTGTGCAGCGGCGATTCCAGCCTGGCGCTGCTGGCCGAAGCGGCCCGACAGTTGCCCGACGACTACCCGAGCCTGCGCCTGGCCAACCCGATGCAGGTGCAGAACCATGCGTCGGTCGACTTGTACGTCGATGAGGTGCTGCGCCACGCCAAGGTCATCCTGATTTCACTGCATGGCGGTATCGGTTACTGGCGCTACGGCATCGAGCGTCTGGTGGAATTGGCCGAGCGCGGTGTGCAGCTGATCCTGGTGCCGGGGGATGATCGCCCGGACCCGGAACTCAGCGGGCTGAGCACCGTCGGTGCCGAAGAGCGTGATCGGCTGTGGCACTTCCTGCGTCAGGGCGGCCTGGGCAATGCCCTGGATTTCTATCGCTGCCTGGCCAGCGCCTACCTGGGGCGCGCCTATGCCTGGGCCGAGCCCCAAACCCTGCCACGCACGGCGATCTATCACCCGCACCACGCCAGCGCCCGCCTGAACCATTGGCAGGCAGACTGGAACGCCGACTGGCCGGTGGCGGCGGTGTTGTTCTACCGCTCCCATTTGCAGGCGGCCAATACCGGTTTTATCGATGTGTTCTGCCAGCGCCTGCACGCAGCGGGGCTTAACCCGTTGCCGATGGCGGTGGCCAGTTTGAAAGAGCCCGGCTGCCTGGCGGTGGTCGAGGACCTGCTGGATGAGGTCGGCGCGGCGGTGATCCTCAATACCACCGGCTTCGCCCAATCCAGCCCCGAAGCGCCGCATTTACGCCCGTTTCGCCGCGATATCGCGGTGATCCAGGCCATTTGTGCCCAGGACAACCAGCCCGGCTGGGAGGCCAGCGAGCAGGGCCTCGGCCCCCGCGACCTGGCGATGCACATCGCGTTGCCGGAGCTGGATGGGCGCATCATCAGCCGGCCCATCAGCTTCAAGGACCTGGCCTGGCGCAGCGAACGCAGCCAGTCGGACGTGGTGTGCTACCGCGCTGCGCCGGAACGCATGGATTTTGTCGCCGAGCTGGCGCGGCGTTGGGTCGAGTTGGCGAGGGTGCCGAATGCGGAGAAACGCATTGCGCTGATCCTCGCCAACTACCCGACCCGCGACGGTCGCATCGGCAACGGCGTGGGCCTGGATACACCGGCGGCGGCGCTGAACATCCTGCGTGCCTTGCAAGCCGAAGGCTATCCGCTGCCGGACGTATTGCCGGACAGCGGCACGGCGTTGATCCACGAGTTGCTCGGCGGCGTCACCAACGATCTGCACAGCCTCGACTTGCGCCCTTGCCATCAAAGCCTGGGCCTGGACGAGTACGAGGCGATGTTCCAGTGCCTGCCCGAAGCCAATCGCCAGGCGGTGCTGGAGCGCTGGGGCGCGCCGCAGAACGATCCGATGTGCCGCGACGGTCGCCTGATGATCGCCGGCCTGCGCCTGGGCCTGACGTTTATCGGCATCCAGCCGGCGCGGGGTTATCAAGTGGACGCCAGCGCCGTGTACCACGACCCGGACCTGGTGCCGCCCCACGCTTACCTGGCGTTCTACTTCTGGCTGCGCCACACCTACGGCGCCCACGGCGTGATCCATGTGGGCAAGCACGGCAACCTGGAGTGGCTGCCGGGCAAGGGCGTGGGCCTGTCGGAAAACTGCTGGCCCGATGCGTTGCTGGGGCCGCTGCCGAATATATATCCGTTTATTGTCAATGACCCGGGCGAGGGCGCCCAGGCCAAGCGGCGCACCCAGGCAGTCATCATCGACCACCTGATGCCGCCGCTGACCCGTGCCGAAACCTACGGCCCGCTGCGTAACCTGGAGCTGCTGGCGGACGAATATTACGAAGCGCAGTTGCTCGATCCGCACCGCGCCCTGGAGCTGCAGAAGGACATTCTCAAGCTGGTGCGCGAAACCCGCATCGACCAGGAGCTTGAGCTGGAGAGCGACGCCGATGCCGCCGTGTGGTTGCCGCGCCTGGATACCTACCTGTGCGACTTGAAGGAATCGCAGATCCGCGACGGCCTGCATATTTTTGGCGAGTCACCCGAGGGTCGCCTGCGTATCGATACCTTGCTGGCGCTGCTGCGCATCCCGCGTGGCGATGGCCGTGGCCCGCAGTCGAGCTTGCTGCGCGTGCTGGCCAAGGCCTTCGAGCTGGGCTTCGACCCGCTGGACTGCGCCCTGGCCGAACCCTGGACTGGACGCCGGCCGCTGGTGCTACAGAAGATCGACGGGCAGTTGTGGCGTACCGCCGGCGATACCCGTGAACGCTTGGAGCTTTACGCGGCGCGATTGATCGAGCAAGCCCTGGAAGGGCCGCTTGAGCAATTGGAAGAGCCCGGTTGGGAGGACGTGAAGGCCGTAATCGAAAGCCTGCGTATTGTCGTGGCACCTCGGCTGGATGCGTGTGGCCCGGCAGAAATGCGCGGTTTGCTGGATGCCTTGAGCGGCCGTTTCGTGCCCGCTGGCCCCAGTGGTGCGCCGAGTCGTGGGCGTTTGGATGTGTTGCCGACCGGGCGCAACTTCTTCACCGTCGATGTGCGCAACCTGCCTACCACCACCGCCTGGCGCATCGGTTTCCAATCCGCCAACCTGATTCTGGAGCGGCACCTGCAAGACCATGGCGACCACCTGCGCCAACTCGGCTTGTCGGTTTGGGGGACCGCGACCATGCGCACCGGCGGCGATGACATCGCCCAGGCCATGGCGCTGATGGGCGTGCGCCCTGTATGGGCGACGGGCAGCCAGCGCGTGGATGACTTTGAAATCCTGCCCGTCAGCCTGCTGGATCGTCCGCGCGTTGATGTAACGTTGCGCGTGTCCGGTTTCTTCCGGGATGCCTTTGCCAACCTGATCCGCCTGTTCGATGCGGCGGTGCAGGCGGTGGCTGCGCTGGACGAACCGGACGAGCTGAACCCGCTGGCCGCCAAGGTGCGCAGTGAGCGTGAAGCGTTGCTGGCTTCGGGCCTGGACGCAGAGGCCGCGGCAAAACAGGCCGGCTGGCGCATCTTCGGTGCCAAGCCCGGCGCGTATGGTGCCGGTGTGCAGGGCGCGATCGACGGGCGTCTCTGGCAAAGCCGTGAAGACTTGGCCGAGGTTTACCTGAACTGGGGCGGCTACGCCTATGGCGGTTCCGACGAAGGTACTGCCGCCCGCGGGCAATTCGCCCAGCGCCTGAGCCAGGTGCAGGCCGTTTTGCAGAACCAGGACAACCGCGAGCACGACCTGCTCGATTCCAACGATTACTACCAATTCCAGGGTGGCATGCTCGCTGCCGTGGAAACCCTGAGCGGCGACAAGGCCGCCAGCTACCACGGTGATCATAGCCAGCCTGACCTGCCGAAGATCCGCACGTTGAAGGAAGAGCTGAACCGGGTGATCCGTTCCCGCGCCGCCAACCCCAAGTGGATCGAAGGCGTGAAGCGCCATGGCTATAAAGGTGCGTTTGAAATGGCCGCGACGGTGGACAATCTGTTCGCCTTCGACGCCACCACCGCACTGATTGACGATCACCAATACGCACTGTTGGCCGACGCCTACTTGCTCGACCCCGACACCCGGGCCTTTGTGCAACAGCACAACCCCGATGCACTGCGCGACATGACCGAGCGCATGCTGGAAGCCCAGCAGCGTGGCATGTGGCAGGAACCGGGGGCATACCGCGAGGCGTTGGAAAACCTGTTGCTGGATATAGAAGAAGACAGCTGATGACTGATATTCCCCATTTCCCGCTGTCCGCCGTGGTCGGCGCCGAAGACCTGAAACTGGCGCTGTGCCTGACCGCTATCGACCCGAAGATTGGCGGTGTGCTGATCGAAGGCCCGCGCGGCATGGCCAAGTCCACCCTGGCGCGGGGTCTGGCCGACCTGCTGGCCAGTGGTCAGTTCGTGACCTTGCCCTTGGGCGCCACTGAAGAGCGCCTGGTCGGCACGCTGGACCTGGACGCCGCATTGGGCGAAGGCCGGGCGCAATTCTCCCCCGGTGTATTGGCCAAGGCCGACGGTGGCGTGCTGTACGTCGATGAAGTCAATTTGCTGCCCGACCATCTGGTGGACCTGCTGCTGGATGTGGCCGCCAGCGGCACCAACCTGATCGAGCGCGATGGCATTTCCCATCGCCATTCGGCGCGCTTCGTGCTGATCGGCACCATGAACCCGGAGGAGGGCGAGTTGCGCCCGCAACTGCTCGATCGCTTCGGTTTCAATGTGGCCTTGAGCGGGCAGACCTTGCCGGCCGAGCGTGGGCAGATCATCCGGCGTCGCCTGGATTTCGACAGCGACCCTGTTGCCTTTTGCGCCCAGTGGGATGTGCCACAAGCGGCATTGCGCGAGCGCTGCACCCAGGCACGGGCGCGGCTCGACAGCATTGCACTGGACGACCTTGCACTGGCGCAGATCACCGAGCGCTGCTTTGCGGCGGGGGTCGATGGCCTGCGTGCGGACCTTGTCTGGTTGCGCGGTGCCAGGGCTCATGCCGCTTGGCGGGGAGCCAGTGCCATTGCCGAGGAAGATATCCAAGCGGTTGCTGAATTCGCTCTTCGCCATCGCCGTCAGGAACAGTCTCCTCCACCGGCCAGCCCGCCGAGCGAAGGGCCGTCGCAGAAACCCTCCGACACCTCGCCCGGTCAAGGCCAATGGGGCGATATGCCCGCACCGGCGCTGCCCACTGGCGCACGCCGAGAAGTGCCCGCCTGGCCAAAAAAGCCCTAGGCATTCGCCCTCGACCTGACGCGGGGGCGGATGCGCGACCCAAGGCAGGGCGACTAGGCAACGGCAGGCAAGGCAAGGCTCGCAGCGCGAAGCAGGGCGCGATCAATTGGTCGGGCACCTTGCTCGGCGGTCGGCCGCAAACGCGAGAGGACTTGCTGTTTCACCTGCGCAGTCGTGCGGCCCATGAGCTGTGGTTGGTGATTGTCGATGCGTCGGCGTCCACCCGACGACATCGAGCGCTCTCCGACGCCAAGGGCTTGTTGGCGCAGTTGTTTGACGACGCCTACCGCCAGCGGTCGCGCATGGCACTGTTGACGGCCAGCGGGCAGGCGCCGAAGTGGCAGGTGCAGGGGTTGAAAGCGGCCAAGGGCTTGGCGGGTTGGCTGGAACAGTTGGGCGCGGGCGGCGGTACGCCATTGCTGGCGGCACTCACCGAGGCGGGGGACTGGTTGACGGTGCGGCGCAAACGGTATCCGGCCGAACAGCAGCGGCTGCTGGTGATTACCGACGGGCGCCTCAAGGACATTAATGGGCTGCCGCTGTTGGAGTGCCCGGGCCTGCTGGTGGATATCGAGCGTGGGCCGATCAGGCTAGGTCGGTCCCAGCTGTTGGCAATGAGGTTGCAGTTGGAGTATCGGCATATCGATCAGCTGTAGTGCCTGGGCAACCGCTATCGGGGGCTTGCCCCCGATGAGGCCCTGACATTCACGACAAAACCTCAGCCCGCCCCCGGCACATTCGGCCAAAGATCCGCCACCAGAAACAACCGCTCGGCTTCCTCCCAATCTTCACCCACCTGCACCAGCCGCACCAGCAGCTGCGCCGGAGCCATCGGGTCCAGGTCGGCCAGCCAACCGTGCATCTGTTCTTCGCTCCACACTTCTTCCGTGGGGTAGTGCGCCGGCGCCAGCCAGGCATGCCGGGGCAGGGGCTGCCAACGGCCCGGTTGGCTGAGGCTGACAAACGCCTGCCAGTCACGCTGATGCAACCAGCGCCCACGCAAATGCTGCGGATGCGCGCCACTGGGAGCCATAGCCTGGCCGGGCCAGGGGTAGAGCAGGTAGCCGCCCAGCCACAAATGCGCATCAAACTGCTGCACATCCAACGCGGCCAGCACTTCACGGCTCTCCTCTCGCGCCGATATCGGCAACTGATGTTGGGCCAGATGCGCCAGCTTGCGGTCCAGTCGATCATGACAGCCCGGGCCGAGCCATTGCGCAGTGTCCTGGCCATTACCGTCCTGCGGGCCCAGATACAGCTTGATCGCCAGTTCCAGGTGATGCACGCCATCGCGGTCGCGCAGCAACATGTCCAGCTCGCCGAGGGTGTGCCCGGCACGGCGGATCGGCAGGTTGGCGGCCAGCAATTCCACGCCCGGCGCATGCTGCACCGCAAACTGCCACAGGCGTTCGTAATACAGGCCCAGGCGACGCGTACGTGACAGGCTCAACCACTGCTGCAAGGCGCTGCTGTCCTGGTCCAGTTGGCGTAGCCAGCGTTCCAGCAGATGCGGCGCCTGCACCCAGTCGCTGCCGGCCAGCGGGTGACGTTGCGGCCATGGCGTTTGCGCGAGCATCGGCGGGGCGAGCATCACCCACGCCAGGTCGCGCACCTCAGGGTGGCGCAGCTGGCGGGGCAGGTTGTGCAGATCGGGGAACACAGTCATGGTCCGAGCATAGCCTTTTAACTGCGCTGAAGGTGGCTGAGAACCGTTGTCATCAAGGCTTCACGGCGACAAAGGATTTTGCCTGAGACGGCCTTTCGCCCATAATCGTTCTTTTTTGCCACACTCCACATCCCGCAGGAGCCCCATGGAGCAATT
Source organism: Pseudomonas extremorientalis (assembly GCF_024584605.1). Lineage (NCBI taxonomy): Bacteria > Pseudomonadati > Pseudomonadota > Gammaproteobacteria > Pseudomonadales > Pseudomonadaceae > Pseudomonas > Pseudomonas extremorientalis. The sequence continues at coordinate 2,859,703 of NZ_CP089519.1, forward strand.
TCGCAATATCGGCATTATCGGTCGCCTGGGCAGTACCCAGGTGTTGGACACCGTCCGCCGGCTGAAAAAATTCCTGCTGGAGCGTCACCTGCATGTGATCCTCGAAGACACCATCGCTGAAATCCTGCCGGGCCACGGCCTGCAGACCTCGTCGCGCAAGATGCTCGGTGAAGTCTGCGACATGGTCATCGTGGTCGGCGGCGACGGCAGCCTGCTCGGCGCGGCGCGTGCCCTGGCGCGACATAACGTGCCGGTGCTGGGGATCAACCGGGGCAGCCTGGGGTTCCTCACCGATATCCGCCCGGATGAGCTGGAAGTCGAAGTGGCCAAGGTGCTCGACGGTCATTACCTGGTGGAGAACCGCTTCCTGCTGCAGGCAGAAGTGCGCCGCCACGGCGAAGCCATCGGCCAGGGCGATGCGCTCAATGACGTGGTGCTGCACCCCGGCAAGTCCACGCGGATGATCGAGTTCGAACTGTATATCGACGGTCAGTTCGTGTGCAGCCAGAAGGCCGACGGCCTGATCGTTGCCACGCCTACCGGCTCCACCGCCTACGCGCTGTCGGCGGGTGGCCCGATCATGCATCCCAAGCTGGATGCCATTGTGATCGTGCCGATGTATCCCCATATGTTGTCGAGCCGGCCGATTGTGGTCGACGGCAACAGTGAACTGAAAATCGTGGTGTCCAAAGATATGCAGATCTACCCGCAGGTCTCGTGTGACGGGCAGAACCATTTCACCTGCGCCCCCGGTGACACCATCACCGTGAGCAAGAAGGCACAGAAGTTGCGGTTGATCCACCCGCTGGACCACAACTACTACGAAGTGTGCCGCACCAAGCTGGGCTGGGGCAGCCGCTTGGGGGGTGGAGGCGACTGATGCTCGATCCCGCGCGTAGCTACGACCTGATTGGTGACGTGCACGGTTGCGCCCATACCCTTGAGCACTTGCTCGACCTGTTGGGCTACCACAAGCAGGGCGGCACCTGGCGCCATCCAACGCGTATGGCGGTGTTCCTCGGCGATATCATCGACCGTGGCCCGCGCATCCGCGAGGCGCTGCATATCGTCCACGACATGACCGAGGCCGGCCAGGCGCTGTGCATCATGGGCAACCACGAGTTCAACGCCCTGGGCTGGACCACACCGGCACCGCCGGGCAGTGGCAGGCAGTTCGTGCGTGAGCACAACCCACGGCATGCGCGGTTGATCCACGAGACCCTGACCCAGTTCGAACATCACCCGGCCGACTGGCACGATTTCCTCGGCTGGTTCTACGACATGCCGCTGTTTGTCGATGCCGGGCGCTTCCGCGTGGTGCATGCGTGCTGGGATGATGGCTTTATCCAGCCGCTGCGTGGCACCTTCCCGGACGGCTGCATCGACCAGCACTTCCTGCAGGCCGCCGCCGTGCCAGGCAGTTTTGCCTGCAATGCGTTCGACCGCCTGTTGCGCGGCACCGACATGCGTTTGCCGGACGGCCTCACGTTGACCGGTGGCGATGGCCTGACGCGCTCGTTCTTCCGCACCAAGTTCTGGGAAGACGACCCCAAGACCTACGGCGATATCGTGTTCCAGCCCGATGCACTGCCCGAGCCGGTGGCGCGTACACCGTTGTCGTCCACCGAAAAGAATTCCCTGCTGCGCTACGGCGTCGACGAACCGTTGTTGTTCGTCGGGCACTACTGGCGCAGCGGCAAACCGGCGCCGATCCGCCCGAACCTGGCCTGCCTGGACTACAGCGCGGTGCTGTACGGCAAGCTGGTGGCGTACCGCCTGGATCAGGAAACGCGACTGGACCCGAATAAATTCGTCTGGGTCGACGTTGAGCGGCCCGAGGTCATCCAATGAGTACTGTGGCCGTATTGCGCCTGCCACTGAGTGTGGACCTGGGCGGCTTTATCCAACTGCTGCACCGCATGCAGGTGCCCCATCGCGTCAGTGAAGAGGCCGGGGAGCAAGTGTTATGGGTGCCCGAGACCATCAGCGACGACGTGCGCGTGCTGTACCAGCGCTTTCCCGCCGGTGACCCGGACCGGCAACTGGATATTCCCGAACAGGCAGCGACCAGGCGCCCTGGATTTGTCCAGCAACTGCGGCACAGCCCATTGACCGCACTGGTGTTGCTGGCAAGCATCATCGTCGGCGCGGTGACCTTGCTCGGTGAAAACCTGCAAGCCATGAGCTGGCTGACATTCCTGCAGTTTCGCATTATCGGCGAGTACATCCAGTTCACGCCGCTGGCCGACAGTCTGGCGGCGGGGCAGTGGTGGCGGTTGGTCACGCCGATGCTGATCCACTTCGGCATCCTGCACCTGGCCATGAATGGCATGTGGTACTGGGAGTTGGGCCGGCGCATAGAGGCGCGCCAGGGCAGTATCAACTTGCTGGGCCTGACCCTGTTGTTCAGCCTGGTCTCCAACTACGCTCAATACGCTTATGGTGGCCCCGGTCTGTTCGGTGGGTTGTCCGGCGTGTTGTATGGCCTGCTCGGGCATTGCTGGATTTTTCAACTGCTGTCGCCCAACCCGGCCTATCGCCTGCCCCGTGGGGTACTGGTGATGATGCTGGTCTGGCTGCTGCTCTGCCTGTCGGGGCTGGTCTCGATGATCGGTTTCGGCGAAATCGCCAACGCGGCCCATGTCGGCGGCTTGGTCATCGGTTGCCTGACAGGTTTGCTGGGCGGGCTGTACAGCCGTCGCAAATCGTCTATTTGATAAGGAAGAGCCTCATGTCCTCTTTTGCTGAAATGATCGAAAACATCACCCCGGATATCTACGAGAGCCTCAAGCTCGCCGTGGAAATCGGCAAGTGGTCCGATGGCCGCAAGCTCACTGCCGAACAGCGTGAGCTGTCGTTGCAGGCGGTGATTGCCTGGGAAATCCAGAACCTGCCGGAAGACCAGCGCACCGGCTACATGGGCCCGCAGGAATGCCAGTCGAAGTCGACCACCGTGCCGAACATCCTGTTCAAGTCGGATGCGATCCATTGATTGAAATCGGTCGCGGTGCAGTCAGCAAGATGTCGGCGCAACTCGGTGAGCCGACCGTTCAATACGCGTTTCGCTTAGGAAGTGCCGAGGTGCCGGTCAACCCGTTGATCGGCACCCACGTGCGCCTGGAATACCTCGGTGCCATCCATTGCAGCCATTGCGGCCGCAAGACCAAGACCAGCTTCAGCCAGGGGTATTGCTACCCGTGCATGACAAAGCTGGCCCAGTGTGACCTGTGCATCATGAGCCCCGAGCGTTGCCATTACGACGCCGGCACCTGCCGCGATCCAGGCTGGGGCGAGAAATTCTGCATGACCGACCATGTGGTGTACCTGGCGAACTCGTCAGGCATCAAGGTCGGCATCACCCGTGCCACCCAGTTGCCGACACGCTGGCTCGACCAGGGCGCGAGCCAGGCGCTGCCGATCATGCGCGTGGCTACCCGCCAGCAGTCCGGTTTTGTCGAAGACCTGTTCCGCAGCCAAGTGGCCGACAAGACCAACTGGCGTGCGCTGCTCAAGGGCGACGCCCAGTCCGTCGACCTCAAGCAGGTGCGTGACCATCTGTTCGCCGCCTGTGCTGACGGCCTGCTGGGTTTGCAGGAACGCTTTGGCCTGCAGGCCATCCAACCGGTCACCGACATCGAGCCGCTCGAAATCCGCTACCCGGTGGAGCAGTATCCGGCGAAGATCGTCAGCTTCAACCTGGACAAGAACCCGATTGCCGAAGGCACGCTGCTGGGGATCAAGGGCCAGTACCTGATCTTCGATACCGGCGTGATCAATATTCGTAAGTACACGGCCTACCAGCTCGCCGTGCATCAGTAGAAGGATGCCACCCATGCGCACCGAACAACCGAAGATGATTTACCTCAAGGACTATCAGGCGCCGGACTACCTGATCGACGAGACCCACCTGACCTTCGAGTTGTTCGAGGACCACAGCCTGGTCCACGCGCAACTGGTGATGCGCCGCAATCCCGAGCGCGGCGCCGGTTTGCCGCCGTTGGTGCTGGACGGCCAGCAGCTGGAGCTGTTGAGCGTGAACCTGGCCGATCAGGCACTGAGCGCTGATGACTACGAGCTGACCGACAGCCACCTGACGGTGCATCCGCAAAGCGCGACGTTTACCCTGCATACCACGGTAAAAATCCATCCGGAAACCAACACTGCCCTGGAAGGCCTGTACAAGTCCGGCAGCATGTTCTGCACCCAGTGCGAGGCCGAGGGCTTTCGCAAGATCACCTATTACCTCGATCGCCCGGATGTGATGAGCACCTTCACCACCACGGTGATCGCCGAGCAGCACCGCTACCCGATTCTGCTGTCCAACGGCAACCCGATCGCCAGCGGTCCGGGTGAGGACGGCCGCCATTGGGCAACCTGGGAAGATCCGTTCAAGAAACCGGCTTACCTGTTCGCCCTGGTGGCCGGCGACCTGTGGTGTGTCGAAGATACCTTCACCACCATGACCGACCGCACCGTGGCGCTGCGCATCTACGTCGAGCCGGAAAACATCGACAAGTGCCAGCACGCCATGACCAGCCTGAAAAAGTCCATGCGCTGGGACGAAGAAACCTATGGCCGTGAGTACGACCTCGACATCTTCATGATCGTCGCGGTGAACGATTTCAACATGGGCGCCATGGAAAACAAGGGCCTCAACATCTTCAACTCCAGCGCCGTGCTGGCCCGTGCCGAAACTGCCACCGACGCCGCGCACCAGCGGGTCGAGGCGATCGTTGCCCATGAATACTTCCATAACTGGTCGGGCAACCGCGTGACCTGCCGCGACTGGTTCCAGCTGTCGCTCAAGGAAGGCTTCACCGTTTACCGTGACTCGCAATTCTCCGCCGACATGAACTCCGCCACGGTCAAGCGCATCCAGGACGTGGCGTACCTGCGTACCCATCAGTTCGCCGAAGACGCCGGTCCGATGGCCCACGCGGTGCGCCCGGACAGCTTCATCGAGATCTCCAACTTCTACACCCTGACCGTGTACGAAAAGGGCTCGGAAGTGGTCGGCATGATCCACACCTTGCTCGGCGCCGAAGGCTTCCGCAAGGGCAGCGACCTGTACTTTGAACGCCATGACGGCCAGGCCGTGACCTGCGACGACTTCATCAAGGCCATGGAGGACGCCAACGGCGCCGACCTGACCCAGTTCAAGCGCTGGTACAGCCAGGCCGGTACGCCGCGCCTGGCGGTGAGCGAGTCCTACGATGCGGCGGCGAAAACCTACAGCCTGACCTTCCGCCAGAGCTGCCCGCAAACCCCGGACAAGGTGGAAAAACTGCCGTTCGTAATTCCGGTGGAGCTGGGCTTGCTGGACGGGAAGGGCGCTGGCATTGCCTTGCGCCTGGCCGGTGAGACGGCTGCGGGAGGCACGTCGCGGGTGATTTCGGTGACCGAGGCCGAGCAGACGTTTACCTTCGTTGATATCGCCGAACAGCCGTTGCCTTCGCTGCTGCGCGGGTTCTCGGCGCCGGTGAAGCTGAGCTTCCCGTACAGCCGCGACCAACTGATGTTCCTGATGCAGCATGACAGTGACGGTTTCAACCGTTGGGACGCCGGCCAGCAGTTGTCGGTGCAGGTGCTGCAGGAGTTGATTGAGCAGCATCAACAGGGCCAGGCCTTGAAGATGGATCAGCGCTTGATCACTGCGCTGCGCAGCGTGCTGAGTGATGAAAGCCTGGATCAGGCGATGGTCGCGGAAATGCTGTCGTTGCCGGGTGAAGCCTACCTGACCGAAATCAGCGACGTGGCGGATGTGGATGCCATCCACGCCGCCCGTGAGTTTGCGCGCAAGCAACTGGCGGACAACCTGCACGAGGCGCTGTGGTTGCGTTACCAGGCCAATCGCGAGCTGTCCAGACAAACGCCGTACGTGGCGGCCGCCGAGCACTTTGCCCGTCGCGCGTTGCAGAACATCGCGCTGTCGTACCTGATGCTCAGCGGTAAGCCAGAAGTGTTAGCGGCGACCATCGAGCAATTCGACACTGCCGACAACATGACCGAGCGCCTGACCGCGCTGGCGGTGCTGGTGAATTCGCCGTTCGAGGCGGAGAAAGCACAGGCGTTGGCGGTGTTTGCCGAGAACTTCAAGGACAACCCGCTGGTCATGGACCAGTGGTTCAGCGTGCAGGCTGGCAGCACGTTGCCGGGCGGGCTGGCGCGGGTCAAGGCGTTGATGGAGCACCCGGCGTTCACCCTCAAGAACCCGAACAAGGTACGCGCCTTGATCGGTGCCTTTGCCGGGCAGAACCTGATCAACTTCCACGCGGCGGACGGTTCGGGCTATCGCTTCCTGGCGGACCTGGTGATCCAGTTGAATGGCTTGAACCCGCAGATCGCTTCGCGCCAGTTGGCGCCGCTGACCCGCTGGCGCAAATACGACAGCGCGCGCCAGGCGCTGATGAAAGCCGAGCTGGAGCGCATTCTGGCGTCCGGTGAGTTGTCGAGTGATGTGTTCGAGGTGGTCAGTAAGAGCCTTGCCTGAGTTGCATCATTGAATAAAAAACGGCCTGTTCGACAGGCCGTTTTTTTTCGCCTCAGATAACCGGTGGTCGCGGGGTGTCCAGCCCGTTATCGACGGGGAAGCGCTCTGCGATGATCCCGTGCGGCACGCCCAGCGGGATGGCACTGGCGGTGTCAAGACGGGTGATTTGCTCGGCCGACAGATGCACATTCAACGCGCCAAGGGTGCTGTCCAGCTGGGCGCGGGTGCGCGAACCCAGGATCGGGACCAGCGCGGTGGTCGAGCGCCGGGCCTTGTCCCGCAGCCAGGCGATGGCGACGTGGGTCGGTGTGGCGTCGATTTCACCGGCAACCGCCAGCAGCGTATCGAGCACTGCGGTTTCACGCGCAGTGTGTTCGGCGTGCACCAGGATCCCGAGTTTGTTGGCGCGGTTGTCGTCCTGGGTGTTGCGGTACTTGCCGGTCAGGAAGCCACCGCCCAGGGGCGACCATAGCGTGGCGGCCAGCCCCAATGCTTCGGCCATTGGCAGCAGCTCGCGGTCGGCGCTGCGCTCGACCAGGCTGTATTCCACCTGGATGCCGATGATCGGCGCGAAACTGCGTACCTCGGCCAACAGGTCGGCGCGGGCAATGCGCCAGGCGGGGAAGTTGGACAGGCCGGCGTAGTGGATCTTGCCGGCGCGCACCAGATCATCGAGACCGCGCAGGATCTCTTCCATGGGCGTGACGTTGTCGCTCATGTGTGCCCAGAGCAGGTCGATGCGTTCGGTGTTCAGGCGCTTGAGGCTTTCTTCCACCGAGCGCACCAGGTTCTTGCGGTTGTTACCGAGCCGGATCGTGCCTTCATCGGACGGTTCGGTGCGCAGGGTGTACTTGGTGGCCACCACCAGGTTGTCGCGTTCCGAGGCGATAAATTCCCCCAGTAGCTTTTCGGCCTGACCGAACTGGTAGCCATTGGCGGTATCGAGGAAATTGCCCCCGGCTTCGAGGTACCCGTCAAAAATCGCCTTGGCTTCGTCGCGTTCGGCGCCATGGCCCCAGCCCGTACCGAAATTACCGGTGCCTAAGGCCAGTTCGGATACCTGCAGGCCGCTGCGGCGGCCAAAGACTTTATTGCGCATACAAGAACTCCTGAGGCAGTGATTTTCTTACATGTTTAGTAACATGTATTTAATATGATCTTGGTAATGTATTCGGTCAAGGGGGCTTTTTTACTGCTGACGTTTTCTGACAGGGGGCTCTGTTAAGCTGCGTCACTTTTCTATTCTCGGCAGGCGTTCCTGTGTCGCGAACCACTCGTCTACTGACTTTGCTCCAGGCCCTGCGGGGCAAGAAACGTCCCGTGACCGCTGCCGTGCTGGCGGCGCAGTTGGAGGTGTCCGAGCGCACGCTGTATCGCGATATCGCCGAATTGACTGCCTTGGGCGCGCCGATTTTTGGTGAGGCGGGGGTAGGGTATGTGTTGCGCAGTGGCTTGTTTCTGCCACCCTTGATGTTGAACGCCGAGGAAACCGAAGCCATCGTGCTCGGCCTGCGTTATGTCGACCAGCGTGGCGACGAGGTGCTCAGTCGCGCCGCGGCCAATGCCCTGGCGAAGATCGCCGATGTACTCGATCCCGCCGCCCAGGAAGCCTTGCGCAACCCGACACTGCTGCCTGGCCCGCCGGGGTTTGGTTACCCGGAAAACCGCGTGTCGCTCGATGTGTTTCGCGAGGCCATTCGCAACCAGGCCAAGCTGCAGATCGATTACGCCGACGCCAGCCAGACCCAGAGCCAACGGCTGATCTGGCCCCTGGCCCTGGGCTTTCTGAATGAAGTACGGGTGATCGTGGCCTGGTGTGAGTTGCGCGGTGCCTATCGCACCTTTCGCACCGACCGCGTGGCGAGTGCCGAGGTGCCTGGTGAACGTTACCCGGGCCGGCGCAGCGATTGGCTGCGGGCCTGGCGCAAGCTGATGGAACAGAATGAATCCGGTCCCTTCACTCCTGACAAAAACTGACACGACCCTGGCTTAGCATGGCACTACAAATCACCAAGAAAGGAGCTGTGCCATGTCTATCCCTGAGTTGGCGCCGGCCATCGTGGCCTATATCGCAGCGGCCAATACCCGTGACACCTCGGCTATCGCCCAGTGTTTTGCCGAGGATGCCAATGTGTTCGATGAAGGTCAGCACCAGGTGGGCGCCGCCGCCATTGCACGCTGGATGGAAGACACCGGGCGTCGTTATCAGCCGCGGGTCGAAGTGCTCAAGGTGCAACACCGTACCGGCAAGGTGTTGGTCAGCAATATCGTGTCCGGCAATTTTCCGGGCAGCCCATTGGAGCTGCGCTACACCTTTCGCTTGAACGAGCAGGGCAAGATTTCGCGGCTGGATATTTCGCTGTAGTTCATACTGGCGGGCATGACTTTCGACACGCCCCTCGCTGCCTACCAACACGCCGTTGCCCAACAGGGTTTCGTCGCCGACGCTGCCCAGCGCCGCGCGGTGGATGCCCTGCAAGCCTGCCACGAAGCCCTGCACCACGGCCATGCGCCGATCACTGGCGTGTACCTGTGGGGCCCGGTGGGGCGGGGCAAGACCTGGCTGATGGACCAGTTCTATCAAAGCCTGCGAGTGTCCGCGCGGCGCCAGCATTTCCATCACTTCATGCAGTGGGTGCATCAGCGTCTGTTCCAACTGACCGGCACCCACGACCCCTTGCAGGCCCTGGCCCGGGAACTGAGCCAGGCAGTGCGTGTGCTGTGCTTCGACGAATTGTTCGTCAATGACATCGGTGACGCGATTATCCTCGGGCGGCTGTTCCAGGTGATGTTCGAAGAAGGCGTCGTGATGGTCTGCACCTCCAACCAACCACCTGACCAGCTGTATGCCGATGGCTTCAACCGCGAGCGCTTTTTGCCGGGCATTGCAGCGATCAAGCAGCACATGCATGTGGTTGCGGTGGATGGGGGAGAGGATCACCGGTTGCATCCGGGTGTAGGACTCCAGCGCTACTGGGTCAATCAACCCGAGGCGCTGGCGTGCGTGTTCCAGCGCTTGGCCCAGGGCGAGCCAACCCGCAGCGGGCCGATTGTCGTGGGGCATCGCGCCATCGTCGCCGTGCAGTCCAGCGACACCGTGCTCTGGTGCCGTTACGCCGACCTGTGCGAACAACCGCTGGCGGCCATGGATTTCATACTGCTGTGCGATCGCTTCAAGGCCATCCTGATTGGCGAAGTCCCCAACCTCAGCGCGCAACAGCGTCCTGGCCGGATTGCCCGTGGCACCGAGGATGGCGTTCAGCGTGTAGTGGCCGGCGACCGTGAGTTGCCGGCGCTGTCGGTGCACGATGACAGCGTGCGTCGGTTTATCGCCCTGGTGGATGAGTGCTACGACCGTAAAGTACCGCTGTTCATCGAGGCCCAGGTGCCGCTGGAGCGACTTTATACCGAGGGCTACCTGGCGTTTCCCTTTCGCAGGACACTCAGCCGCCTGCAAGAAATGCAGTTGCAGCGTTTCGGCTGACGCCCGTACGAAAAAATCCAGGAATCGTCTGATTGCGCTTTTTCAACCACGCAACGTTCGCGTATTCATGCGCATATTTGTAGTTAATCTCCTTCATCTGGCGCTCGCTCCACGCTTACAATCGTGCCCCTCACAGGGAGCCGAATCCCTTGTAATCGTGATCGAGGAAGGACATGGACACCCCAGACATCCTGGTGCTGCAAGCCAGCTACACCAACCCCGTGCATGCCGACGCCATCGGCCGCGTGCTCAACCATTACGCTGAGGACCCGATGGGCGGTGGTCACAGCCTGCCCGCCGACCTCCTGGAGCAACTGCCGGGCGAGCTGGCCAAACGGCCCCATGCGTTCAGCGTGCTGGCGTTTGTGGGGGGAGAACCGGCGGGTCTGGTCAATTGTTTTGAAGGGTTTTCCACGTTTGCCTGCCGTCCTTTGGTCAATGTCCACGACGTGGTGGTGATGGATGCATTCCGTGGTTTGGGGCTGAGCCAGAAAATGCTGCAAAAGGTCGAGGAAATCGCCCGTCAGCGTGGCTGCTGCAAGATCACCCTGGAGGTACTGGAGGGTAATGCGGTGGCTCAAGCGGCGTATCGCAAGTTTGGTTTTGATGACTCGAAGTTTGACCCGGCCCACGGGCGCATGTTGTTCTGGAAAAAATCGCTTTAATAAATAACAGGCAAAAAAAGGCGCCATTGAATGGCGCCAAAGTTGACCTTGGCCAAAGGAGCGGGATGGCAAAGGGTATTACGGTTACATCAAGTGTTTGGTTGTTGCTCGGCAGCGGACTTGTCAGCGGTTTCTTTCTTTACGCTCTTTCCATCGGCCAGCGCGGTTTGTTCAGCGGTGCCGTGGGTTTGTTGCTGCACGAAGGTAAAGTCCTTGTAGAACGCCTTGGAACGCTCCGAGCCACCTTCGGCAAAGGCGGCGGCGGAGGTCAGGGTCATCAGGCTGGCAAGTATCAGGGTAGAGAGTTTCATGGCAGTGTTTCCGGTAAGTGTGATCGGTATCCGCTCTGTCCTTGATCAGATTCATGGGGCGAGTGTGGAGGGAGTTTATTAAGTAGGAATTAACGCCAGAAAAACCAAAAGCTAACAATTTCGTTAACTTTTGGTTAAAAAATCCTACAGCTTCCAGTCCAATGCCAAGGTGATCGAGCGTGGGTCACCCCAATACACGCCGTTATAAAAACCAACGCGCTCGTAATACTTTTTATCAAATAGATTGTTGACGTTAAGCGATGCCGTAACATGTTCGTCGAACTGGTAGCGGGACATCAGGTTGACCACGCTGTAGGCCTGCTGAGTGATCTTTGCCCGTGTGGTGATTCGATTTCCCTCGCTGTCACGGGCCCCCGTTGGCCGGTTGCCGAATTCATGGATATCGCTCTGCCAGTTCACGGCACCGCCTACCGTCAGGTTGCGCCATGCACCGGGTAAGCGGTAGGCACTGGAAACCTTCAGCAGGTTTAGCGGTTGGCCGGTGTTGTTGCGTTTGTCCGTGCCATTCACCGAGTGGGTATAGGTGTAGCCGGCCGTGAGGTTCCAGTCCGGCATCACCTCGCCGGCCACCTCGAGCTCGAAGCCGCTCACTTTGTTACCCTTGCCGCCTGACTTGTAGTACTCCTCGCCCGTGATCGGGTTCGGCGGTACGGAGTCATCCCGTTCCGCAACGTTGTCCTGCTTGCTCCAGAAATAGGCGGCCGCTACGTTCAAGCGCTCCTGCAACAAGCTCCCCTTGAGCCCCACTTCATAGTTGCTGCCCACCACGGGCTCCAGGTATTTATTGCTGACGTCCTTCAGGCTCTGCGGCTTGAAGATGTCGGTGTAGCTGGCGTAGACGGTGTACTCCGGGGTGATGTCGTAGAGCAGCCCGGCGTAGGGCGTCCACATATCATTGTGGGTCTGGCGGGTCTTGTTGGCCCTGAGCAATTGGTCATTGGCCGTGTATTCAGGCGCCGCGCTTTCCAGCTCCCAGCTGCCATAACGGCTGCCGAGTACCGCATGCAGGCGCTCGGTCAGGCTCAGGCGCGTGGCCAGGTAGCCGGCTTTCTGTTGCTTGCTGCTGTGCTCACCCTTGAGGCCGGTCACGGTGTCGGGAAACTTGCCGATCCCGCCCATGTATTTCCAGTCTTCGATGCTGTAGTAGCCGTCCGGGATATTGTCGCGCATTACCGGCGAGACGTCCCGCTGTGTGGCTTCGCCATAACCCATCATCAGTTCATGTTCACGGCCCAGCAGCGCATAGCTGCCAGCCAGGTTCAGGTCAATCGCCTCCATTCTCGAGGTGCCGCGCATATGGCTGGCCCAGGCCGTCATGCCGCTGCGGTCGTCGTTGGGGAAACCTGCGCCGCCGTAGTACACCTTGCCATCCGTGTCGCTCTGGCGATGGGTGTAGGCCGCCTTCAAGTGCCAGTCGCCGCCCAGGTGGTGGTCGAGGCTGGCAAAGGTGGTCTTGTCGGTCAGCGGCCAGGAACTCCAGTGCGCTGCCATATTGGTGGAACGTGACAGTCCGGCCTTGCCACCCTGACTGTTCCAGTAGGGCACGGTGCCCCAGGAAGTGCCCTGTACCTGTTTGTCCTGGTAATCAAAACCGACCGCCAGCACGGTGTCGTCCGACAGGTCGCCTTCAAGGATGCCGTAGCCGACTGCCCGCTGCAGCGCGTAGTTGTCACGGAAGGATTGGCTGTCGCGATAGGCCAGCACTGTACGCCCGCGCAGCTTGCCGTCGTACGCCAACGGGCCGCCGACATCCACGAAACTGTAGTAGTTGTCATGGCTGCCACCGCTCACCCCGGTTTTCGCCTGCCACTGGGCGGTGGGGCGCTTGCGCACCATATTGACCGTGGCCGAGGGGTCACCGGCGCCGGTGGTCAAGCCGGTAGCACCGCGAACCACCTCGATGCGGTCGTAGATGATGGTGTCGGAATCGGACTTCATGTAGCCGAACGTGTTGAGCATCCCATCGATCTGGAAGTTGTTGATGCCGTAGCCACGAGAGGAATAGGACACGCGGTCGGAGTCGTTGTGCTGGACGTTGACCCCGGTGGTCTGGCGCAGCACTTCGGTCAAGGTATTGAGATTGAAATCATCCATCTGCTGGCGAGTGATCACCGAGATCGATTGCGGGGTTTCCTTGACCGACAGGTTCAGCCGCGTGGCGGTGCTCATCGAGCCGGTGGTGTAGGCCCCGGTGTGCTCGGTGGTGGCTCCGAGGCCCTCGGATGTGATGCGGGTGGCGCCCAGCTCGAGGGACTGGTTTTCGGGGTCTGTTTCAGCCAGCAGGTCGGAGCTTGCGACGACGCTGAAGAGGCTGAGGGTGAACGTCATGGAACGGCTGAAAGGCGTGAACATCGCGGAAGACTCCTTGTCGTCTTTGCGGCCTTTCCGGTCGGAAAAGGCTTTGGTTCAAAGACGAAAGGAGAGGGGGAACTTTAGGCTTAAACGAGAATGATTGTTACCTTTGTGTTACAAGGCCGGTTTCTCCTGCAGCACCACATCAGTCGGATTCACCTTTTTCGGCTTGATCAGGCTGAAGTCGATCAGCGGTTTCTGCTGGCGCATGTAGGGGTTGCCGATCATCTGCGGGCGCGGCCTGAAACTGTCATTCACCAGGCTTTTGGTGCGGTCCAGTTCGTTGAAGCTCAGCCCGGCCAGGTCAGCCCAGGTGTGGATCAATTGCGAGCTGGTGTAGGGCCTTTGCAAGTCGCCGGCGAAGCTCCAGTCGTGGGTTTCGCGCCATTTCGGTGAGGCATAGGCCATGAACGGAATGGTGTACATCGGCGCTGTCGGTTTGCCTTCGTTACGTCCCAGGGTGGTGTGGCCAATCGAGTCGAAGACATCCTCGCCATGGTCCGACAGGTACAGCAGGAAGCCGTTGGGATCGGTCTTGGCATAGTCCTTGATCAGGCTCGACACCACGAAGTCGTTGTACAGCACCGCATTGTCATAGCTGTTGTAGGTCGGCAACTGGTCGTCGCTGATGCCCGCCGGCACGCCCTGGCGGTCGGTGAATTTGTCGAAGGTCGGCGGGTAGCGATACTGGTAGCTCATGTGGGTGCCCAGCAAGTGCACCACAATGAACTTGCGCTCGGCCGGATCGGCCAGGGCCTTGGAAAACGGCGCCAGCACGTCGCCGTCGTATTGGCGGGCGTTCTGGTTGCGGTTGTTGTTCAGGTACACCTGTTCGTCGGCCTGTTCGGAAAAGGTCGTGAGCATGGTGTTGCGCTTGGTCATGGTCTGCTGGTTGGTGATCCAGTAGGTCTTGTAGCCGGCCTGTTTCATTACGCTGACGATGGACGGCGTCTTGAGGTAAAGGTCCGGGTTATCTTCGTCGGCGAAGGTCAGCACCTGTTGCAGCGCCTCGATGGTGTAGGGCCGCGGGGTAATGACGTTGTCGAACACCGCCAGTTGGTCGCGCAGTTTGTCCAGCTCCGGCGTGGTGTTGCGCGGGTAGCCGTAGAGGCTCATGCGCTGGCGGTTGGTGGACTCGCCGATCACCAGCACCAGGGTCGACGGTTGGCCGGCCATGGTGTCCTTGAGGTTGGTCAGGGGCGGGATCTGGCTGGCGCTGTCGAGCATGCCTTGCATGTTGTCCAGTTGCTCGGTGTAACGGCGGTAGGCGACGATCATCTGCCACGGCACGGCAGGCTCGATACGCGATTCAAAGCGATCCATCGCGTCGCCCAGGGTATCGCTGCGGGCAATCTGCTTGACCAGCGGGTAACCGATGATGCCCACCAGGATTGCCGTGGCCGCCAACAGCGCCTGGCCACGCGGCAGGTACACCGGACGCACGCGGGTCCACAGGAAAATAGCCACGGCGGTGTGGGCAATGAACGCCAGCACGATCCACCAGGCAAAGTATTGCGTGGCGTACTCGCCGGCTTCAGAGATGTTCGATTCGAACATGATGAAGATGACGCTTTGGGAAAACTCCTGCTGGTAGATGAAGAAATAACCCAGGCTGGCCATGGAGCAGGCCCACAGGACCACGCCGATCAAGGCAGCGATCAGGCGCGTACGACGAGGGAATATCAGCAGCGGTGCCAGCCATATGGCACTCATGAAGAATGCCTGGCGAAACCCACTGAAACCGGCTGTGCCGCTGAGTTGAATCAGCAGTTGGGTAATACCCGAGAAGTACCAGAAAAACAGGAAAAGCCAGCCCAGGCCGGCCCAATCAAAGCCTTTCGCAGACTTGGTGCTGCGTTCGAACATCGCCATCCAGCGCTCCAACCCGATGATTTTCCAGTTGACGCGCAGGGCTGCACGCAACGGAGGCCACCCTTGCATGGGGTGGCCCTTGGGGGCTGGAGTATCGGGAGAGGCATGTGAAAACTTTGTGAGATTTTTGTAGCGGTTATCTTACAAAGCGATGACGGGGCTCAGCAGAGCGCGGGTTGCGCACCGGCGGGCTGGTCCAATTGGGCCTGGATGATATGGGCACGCAGGCGCAGGACTTCCTGCTGCAGCTGTTCGCGCTCGTCTTTCAACTGGCGCAACTCGTCGCGACGGATAGTGACGTAGAGGGTCTGTGGCGGACGTGTCATCTGTGCAGTGCTCATTGCTTACCTCGCAAATAGCCGGTGTGTCGCGGTGTGCCAGAACGCTTGAGTCGAGGTTCTCGGCAGCAGTCGGAGACAATTCTGAATTCTTTTTGCGGGCAATGGAACTTTTTTATTTTTGATGGTCGTGTGACTTTTTGTGCCGTGATGCTGAAACGATGGCAACTTTTTTCCATGAAACTAGCGGTATCCGCGCTGGACTAACCCTCATTAGCCGCATTGCGCTATAAACTATGTCACACATTTTTTAGTAGTTAGGAGCATCAGCACATGCAACTGGGGATTATCGGACTAGGCCGCATGGGCGGGAATATTGCACGGCGCCTGATGCTCAATGGGCATACCACCGTTGTTTACGACCGTAACGAAACATTTGTAAAAGGCCTGAGCGAAGAGGGCGCCACCGGCGTTTCCGACCTCAAGGCGCTGGTTGATGGGCTGCAAAAGCCGCGCACCGTGTGGGTCATGTTGCCGGCGGGCGCGCCCACCGAAGACACCATCAACGCATTGAGCACGCTGCTCGAAGACGGTGATGCAATCATCGACGGCGGCAACACCAACTACAAGGACGACGTGCGCCGGGCTAAGGCCCTGGCGGAAAAGGGCCTGCACTATGTCGACGTCGGCACCTCCGGCGGCGTGTGGGGTCTGGAGCGTGGCTATTGCATGATGATCGGTGGCGACGCCGAGACCGTGCAGCGTCTTGATCCTATCTTCAAGAGCCTGGCCCCGGGCCTGGGCAATATCCCGCGTACCAAGGACCGTTCCTCCAGCGCCGACCCGCGTGCCGAGCAGGGTTACATTCATGCAGGCCCCGCCGGTTCCGGGCACTTCGTCAAGATGATCCATAACGGCATCGAGTACGGGATGATGCAGGCGTTTGCCGAAGGCTTCGACATTCTCAAGACCAAGAACTCGGAAAACCTGCCCGAAGACCAGCGTTTCGACCTGAACGTCGCCGACATCGCCGAAGTCTGGCGCCGTGGCAGTGTGGTCTCGTCCTGGCTGCTGGACCTGACCGCCGATGCCCTGGCCACCGACCCGAAACTCGACGGTTACTCGGGCTCCGTGGCCGACAGTGGCGAAGGCCGTTGGACCATCGAAGCCGCCATGGAACAAGCTGTGCCGGTGCCAGTGTTGTCCACTTCGCTGTTCGCCCGCTTCCGTTCGCGCCAGCAGAGCACTTACGGTGACAAAATGCTCTCTGCCATGCGCTTCGGCTTTGGTGGTCACGTGGAGACTTCCAAAAAATGACCGCCAACGGCAAGAAACCCAAGGCCGAACCCGCTCCGCCCACCACCCTGTTTCTGTTTGGTGCCCATGGTGACCTGGTAAAGCGCCTGCTGATGCCGGCGCTGTACAACCTCAGCCGTGACGGCCTGCTGGGCGATGGCTTGCGCATTGTCGGCGTGGACCACAATGCCATCAGCGATGCCGACTTCGCCAAGAAACTCGAAGACTTCATCCGCACCGAAGCGGCGAGCAAGGTCAAGGGCAATGCCGACAACGCATTGGACCCCGCCTTGTGGGCGCAGTTGGCCAAGGGCATCAGCTACGTCGAGGGCGACTTCCTCGACGACAGCACCTACGCCGACATCGGCCGCAAGATTGCCGACAGCGGTACCGGCAACGCGGTGTTCTACCTGGCCACCGCGCCGCGCTTCTTCAGTGAAGTGGTGCAACGCCTGGGCAGTGCAGGCCTGTTGACGGAAACCGACGACAGCTTCCGTCGCGTGGTCATCGAAAAGCCCTTCGGCTCCGACCTGGCCACCGCCGAGGCGCTGAACGCGAGCCTGCTCAAGGTGATGAGCGAGAAGCAGATCTATCGCATCGACCATTACCTGGGCAAGGAAACGGTGCAGAACATCCTGATCAGCCGTTTCTCCAACGTGCTGTTCGAAGCGTTCTGGAACAACCATTACATCGACCACGTGCAAATCACCGCCGCCGAAACCGTCGGCGTTGAAACCCGGGGCAACTTCTTCGAAAAGACCGGTACCCTGCGCGACATGGTGCCCAACCACCTGTTCCAGTTGCTGGCGATGGTGGCCATGGAGCCGCCCGCAGCCTTTGGTGCCGATGCGGTACGCGGTGAAAAGGCCAAGGTGATCGGTGCTGTGCGCCCCTGGTCCCTGGAGGATGCGCGGGCCAACTCGGTACGCGGGCAGTACACCGCCGGCGAAATCGGCGGCAAGCCACTGCCGGGCTACCGTGAAGAAGCCAACGTTGCGCCTGACAGCAGCACCGAGACCTTCGTCGCCCTCAAAGTGATGATCGACAACTGGCGCTGGGTCGGCGTGCCGTTCTACCTGCGCACCGGCAAGCGCATGAGCGTGCGCGACACTGAAATCGTGATCTGCTTCAAGCCGGCCCCGTATGCGCAGTTCCGTGACACCGAAGTCGACGAACTCAAGCCCACCTACCTGAAAATCCAGATCCAGCCGAACGAAGGCATGTGGTTCGACCTGTTGGCGAAGAAGCCCGGGCCAACCCTGGACATGGCCAATATCCAGTTGGGTTTCGCCTACAAGGACTTCTTCGAAATGCAACCGTCGACTGGGTACGAAACCCTGATCTATGACTGCATGACCGGCGACCAGACTTTGTTCCAGCGTGCCGATAACATCGAAAATGGCTGGCGCGCCGTGCAGCCGTTTCTTGATGCCTGGAAGGAAGACGACGGCATCCAGGCCTACAAGGCCGGTGAAGACGGCCCGGCCGCCGCCGACGCGCTCCTGGCCCGCGATGGCCGCACCTGGCACCGCCTCGGATGAGTGATGCAGCGATTCATCCCATCCGTTTTATCCTCAGTGACGTGGACGGCACCTTGCTCCACCCCGATCACAGCCTCAGCCAGCGCACCGTCGACACGGTGCACGCGCTGCGTGACGCCGGGGTGTTTTTCAGCCTGGCCAGTGGGCGTCCGCCCAAGGCCATGCTGCATCTGATCGAAACGTTCGGTATCGATGTGCCAGTGGCAGGCTTCAACGGTGGCACGCTGATCAACCCCGATGGCAGCATTCTGGTTGCCCACCATTTGCCGGCGGAAGCGGCGCTGGTCACCCTGGCGCTGTTTTCCGGCGAGCCGGACGTGGAAGTGTGGGTGTTTGCCGATGGTGACTGGCTGCGCCGCGACCCGCCCGGGCCGATGGTGCAGCGCGAAGCCGATGGCCTGGGCTACGGGCCGGTGGTGGTGGAGAGTTTCGAGCCCTACCTCGATCGCATCGACAAGATCGTCGCCGCGAGCAACAACACCCAGCGGTTGGTCGAGCTGGAAGCACAGTTGCAGCCCAAGGTACAGGGGCTGGCCCAGGTGTCGCGTTCGCAACCGGTTTACCTGGATGTGACGGCGATGCTGGCCAACAAGGGCGAAGCCTTGAAGGCCCTGGCCGCACACCTGGGTATATCGCTGGAGCAGACTGCGGCGATCGGCGATGGCGGTAACGACCCGGCGATGTTCCAGGTGGCCGGGTTGTCGATTGCCATGGGGCAGGCGGAAGAAAGCGTCAAGCGCCAGGCCAGTGTGGTCACCGGCAGTAACGTCGAGGAGGGGGCTGCCGAGGCGATCGAGCGGTTTATCCTGGCGGGCTGCAAAGGCACCGACGTCGTGCGATAGACAGATACAGCAATGAGGCGGGGCACCGCGCCGACAATGGAAGCTGACTTAATGCGCCCGCTATGGCGGGGCGCTTCATCAGCAAGGAATGTCCCATGGTCGCCCTGTCTACTCCTCCCTTTCGCGAGCGTTGCGCGGAGCTTGCTCAGAACATCCTCCAACATTTTGCCGACCCCCCGTCGTTGCGGGAGGTTGCGTTGCGCGTGGTGCAACACAGCTTGGGCGTGCAGTATCCCTGGCTGCCCATCAATCACACCGAGCCGATATTGCTGCGACCGGTGTATCGCTATGACAACGGCAGTTACACCATTGAACGCCATGACGCACAAAACCTGCCGGATGCGCTGATCGAGTGGTGCGCGACGGGGCGGTTCGTCGATTTTGCCCAAGACCACTCCATCGCGCGCGACGCCGCCGGTTTGCCGCTGCCTTTGAGCGTCGATATCCGTCATGTCGAGCGAATGCTCAATCAGCAAGGCCCGGTGTTGCTCGAGCGCTATCAGGAGGCGCTGGTGGATTACTGGCTGAGCCCAGGCGACGATCAGACCATTCGCTACCTGTGGCTGGCCGATACCCTCAGGAATGCACTGCTGGATGTGGCGATCCACAGTTCGCTGACCGGGCACCAGTTTGACACGGTGATCAACCTGGTCAGCCGTTCGTTGCCGACCTCGCGCTTCCAGCCGGTCGATGGGCACGCCTATATCATCGATCAATGGGGCGAGCGGGGGGCGACGAACCTGGAGATGCTGCGCGGGCTTGTGTTGGTCAAGCAGTACGGCGAGCGCACCAGCGTGTTGCTGTTCACCCTGTCCAGGGGCATCCAGCGCTTCGACTCCCTGGCGCAACTGGGCGATTGGCTGGTCAACCTGATGAGTAAAATCACCCCAGGCCATTCGATGCAATGGCGCTTGTACCAACCAGCCGGGAACATCTTTCAAAGTTTCAGCCTGACCTTCCTGGCCAAGCAGTTAGTCGATATCAAGGCGGTATTGCCGCTGGTCCGGTCCATACCCAAGATACCCAAGCCGCAGAACGTATTGGCGCGTGCAGTCGAGGTGATCACCCATGACTTTGACAGCGCGCCCATCGGCTCAAGGCTCATGCAACGCCTGTATGACGCGCTGCCCGGCTGGCTGCTGCAGGCCCCCGTCGACCTGCAATGGCAGATGAGCCGCTATGCCATCGACCTGGCCAAGCGAATCCGGCAACCTGACTGGCGGCCATTTGACGAAGGCGTTCCCTCGTTGCTGGATTACGCCCGTCAGGCGCTGTCGGCACAATTGGCCGAGGACTATCCGGACCGACCGGTGATCGATCCTGATCGCATCAAGGTGATGATCGAACTCGATGAGCGTGACTTGCACGCGCAGCCCGGGTTGTTGTGGCAACTGCCGCCGCTTTACACCCATGGCACCTGGACCCTCAGTGAGTTTTCATGGTTGGCGTTGACGGAGCTTGATCCGAGTCGGGTCACACTCACCACAGCCCCCGGCCACCCGGCGGTGTGGCTCACGCCCAGTGACGCTATAAGCCTGGTTGGGCGTGCGGACATTCGGGGTGGGTACGGTCGGTTGATCAAAGAGAAATTCAAGGACAACCCGAGCGAGGTACTCTGGCGGAAGGCGCGTTTTACTGAGCAATTACGCCTGCAGGTGCCCATGCTGGCGCTCGAATACCACCTCAAGTACCCACAGGCGTTTTCCCGCAAAGCCTATGTGAGCGTGGCGGCCATTTTTCAACCGCGCACTGCTTTCACCGAGTCGGTAGTACTGCGCCCTTTAGCCTTCAAGCCGGCAGTGAGTGAAGCGCCTGATGAAGTGCGCAACATGTTCATCATCGGGCCGCGCAGCCTTGGCGAAGGCCCGCAGATCCTCTATCGGCCGATGTGTGCCGTAAAATTCATCGAGTTCGCCACGGGGGATGCGCTGCTGGCTGCTATTGCCAGCCCGGGTCAGTTGCAGTTTCAGGTGTTGGCCTGGTTGCCGGAATCGGCGCGGTCGCGCTACCTGGTGCCGGACCTGACTGCGCCGAGTCTTGCGGCGTTCCAGCGGGTCGACTTCAACCGGTCGTTGTGGTCTGTTGAGGGCGTCACGTTGGCCGATATGGACGTCAAAGGGGACTATCTGACGGCGCTGTTCGAGAGCAGCGTTGAGACCGTCTTGAGTGTAACGGAGCTGTCGACGTCGTCCGAACTGGATGCCTTCTGGGGCTGGATCAAATGGCTGTTAGGGGTGGGCCTGCTTCTGCTGCTGACGTTTTATGGCGGCCCGGCGGGAAGGGCGTTGGGCTGGCTGTTTCTGGTGTGGTCGGTGGTGCAGGACCTGAGTACCATCGGTGACAAGGACTCCGAAGACAAGGTCTCCAGCGTGGCGGACCTGCTGCTGAATATCGGTTTGCTGCTGCTCAGTCGCGGCCGCCTTTCCACCAAAGTTGCAGGGCGATCAAAGGCGGATGATTTGCTCGACCTGGCCCAGGGCGCCGATCTGGAGCAAAGCATTGAAATGAGCTGGAGTGAGCCGCCGGAGTATCTGTCCGAAGGTGGCCAGACCAGCCGTATGCAGACGCCAACGGTTCAGTTGCCGACGGTACGCAGTGCCCAGGAGTTGGTGCGGGGGGACCCTGGCCTGGAGCAGTTGTGGAGTGGTTTGTACCGACGGCTGTCGGTTATTCGTTTGGCGGAGTTGGCGTTGTACAAGGTCAGGGTGCCGCCGTTTGCCGAACGCATCAGCACGGGTAAGCAACGGGGCCTGTTCCGTGCGGGTGGAAGCCTGTACGTAAGCATCGATGGAGACATGTTCAAGGTTGAAGAGCACGATGGCATCACGCGCGTGGTGAACGATGACTTGGCAAACCGCCTGGGACCGCAAGTGGTGTCCGACGCCGAGGGAGATTGGTCATTTTCACCGGAGACGGCAGTACCCCACGACTTTCAGGAAGCCCTCGACCTGGAAAAACAACGGCTGGCGCAGCTTAAGAGTGATGAGCAACGACGCAAGACGCTCGATGAGGAGTACGACAAACTGGTGCTGCAGTTTGCAGACCTGAGCTTCCCCGACAGCGCTACGCTGCAGGCGCTGAATGTGCGAACTGCCGAGCCCGGTATTCGGGAGTTGATCGAGGATGAGTTGGCCAGGGCGGATGCGACGCTTTGGTGTTCTACGGCCTTGATGGAGGCACTCACCCGACGGCGGCAGCTCAAGCTGGTCAGAGAGTACAGTGCGTTGTACAACCGGTTCAGCGCAGGTGCAGTCAAGGCCCGGCGTAACAGGGCATTGTTGCTCGCCAGTAAACGCGCGTTACTGCTCCATGAGGATCAACTCAACGCCGAGGCGTTCGACGCACAGAGCTTGAGTGTCGTGGTTCTGGACGCCAAGACCTGGCGTGGTTTTGCAGCCAAATTACCTGATTACGCGACGTTGCAGTTGAATGCGATTGAAGCGTGCCGGGACGCCGAGCTTCAGTTTGAAGAAATGAAGCGCACCGGTAAGGTCGTTGATACCGCAGTGACCGCGCTGGACACTGCGGACTGGGCGGGTCGGCGCATGTCCATGATGTGGCGGGAACTGCACCTGCGTACCCTGGCCTTGCAATGTTTTGATGGGCGGGTCACTGTCGCCAGGGACGCGACGCTGAACCTGATTCAGGAGGTCAGCACGCTATGCAGCATGAAGCTGCTGTCCTATCGGGAGTTGTATACCACGGGCGGTTTCAATCTGGACCAGAAACTGCGGGTCGCCAATGACGTGCTGGACGCGTTGGTGCTGGCCTATCACCGCCTGGCTTACCAGTTGAGTCCCTTCCCAATGTACGTCGTCCCCCGGGCGTTAGGGAGATTTCGCGCCTATGTCAAAGAATTACAGCTATCGGTGGAGGAGGAACTGATCGACCTGTATCGGCAGTATGAGGAGGCCAGCCTGGAGGCGATTTCCGGTACAGTCCGCAACAGCGCCAAGATGTTGATTGATGAGGTTGCTGAAGGGGCGGTGATCGGCAATCGACGCAGCCCTGCCTTACCTGATGCAAAACAGGAATATCTTGATCTGCTGGAACCGTTCGATGATCGACGTGCCTTTACCTTCAAGCGCCTGGGGACCAAAGAGGCACCGGTATGGACGATGCAGCCAAATGTCCAGCCGCAGGCCGAGTCGGTCGATGTCGCTGAGTCGTTGGCGGTGATCGGCGGTGAGGCGCAACGCCTATGGCGAGATGCCAGGCGCCAGTACGGGTTGATTTCCGAGTTGGAATCCATGCCCAGGATATCGGCTCGTCGGGCACGCAGCGAATGGATTAACGCGATCAAACGTATGAGCCAGCAACGGGACCTGCTTATCGACGCGCTCAAAGTGCCAGTGGCTTCACCCAAGCATCAGGACCTGCTGGCATTCTTCAAGCACACCCCCGGCGAGCTCTATGACGAGATTCTGCAGTTTATGGAGCAGGCCTCGGCGGTGCGTGACCGGATGATTCTAAGGTATTCGCCCACGTCGGAAGGATTGCTGCAGATTTCTCATAAGTCGAAGAAGGTGGATGTGCTGGAGTTGCCATCTGTGCGTCCATTGGTTCGGGAGTTTGTGGTGAACGAAACCTCCACCGGTCGGCCCTTATGGCTGGCCCGCTTCCACTATAGGACGCAAGATGCGCGCAATATTGGTTACCACTTTATCCGTGGCCATCTTAAACGTTATGCCCAACGGAACATCGGTTACCAAAAAATGAAAGACCACGCGTCTAACCGGGAACTTCTGATCAATGCCCTGCGCTCGAACATTGATCACGAAGTTGCCGAAACCGTGTTCTTCACCGAAGACGTCAGCTCAACGGTGCGTTGAATTACTTCGGCATGGCCCAGGTTTGCAATTGATAGCCGCTCTTGTCCAGCTCGGCACGAGCCTGCAACAGCAAGTTTTCCAACTGAGTTGGATCGGAATAGACGCCGGCATCCAGTTGCTGGCTGCCGATGCGGGTATTGGTGCGGTCGATGACGCTCAGGCTGAGGGCGCCATTGCCGTCATGCCAGGCCACGCACTGAAAGGGTTGGAAAGCACGGTCTGCGATCAAAAGAGCTTCGTTGATGCGGAGCGGGGCGTTCATGTGGGTCGTCTCTCTAAATGCCCATTCAAGTGACTGCCGGCGGTTGGGCTGACCGTGCGGCGGGTTACTTGTACTGATGCACGATGGCGGGGTACGGGTCACATGTTAGAACAACTATTTTCGGATTTTAGTGATTGACGTCATGTAAGCGGCTGTTTTGAAAGCTGAATGAAAGTTTCCAAGGTTCGCAACTTTCTTCGTTGAAAACACCGACCAGTGGCTTTTTGCCCGCACTTATAGCGAAATCGTACAAGCGTCGCGTCAAGATCTTGCTAGGGTTACGAGCAGACGTCACAAACTGTTGTTTCTAAATAACTTTAACGATTTTGACGCCAAGGAACAGTCATGGGTATGCCTCCCGTTCAACGTCGGTTGCTAGTGGTTGATCCCTGTGACGATTGCCATGACCTGCTGCCCGGTTTGCGCGCGGCCGGCTGGGCGGTCGACAGTTGCCCGCTGGAAGGGGTCGGCGAGCGGTCCTGTGATGTCGGCCTGCTGCGCCTGCAACCCTCTCACCTGGAACGCCCCGAAGCGGTCAAGGAGTTGATTGGCCGCAGCGGCACCGAGTGGATTGCCGTGCTCAGCCCGGACGTACTGCGACTGCAGAACGTCGGTGATTTTGTCTGCGAGTGGTTTTTCGACTTCCATACCTTGCCCTTCGACGTCGCCCGGGTGCAGGTCACCCTGGGCCGTGCCTTTGGCATGGCGCGCTTGCGCGGCAAGGGCCACACCCTGGTGGATGAGCCTGAGCATGAGCTGCTGGGCGACAGCCGGGCGATCCGTGAACTGCGTAAATTGCTGTCCAAGCTGGCGCCCACCGAATCGCCGGTGTTGATCCGTGGCGACAGCGGCACGGGTAAAGAACTGGTGGCCAGGACGTTGCACCGCCAGTCCCAGCGCCATGCCAAGCCCTTTGTCGCGATCAACTGCGGGGCAATCCCGGAACACTTGATCCAGTCCGAATTGTTCGGCCATGAAAAGGGCGCGTTTACCGGCGCCCATCAGCGCAAGGTCGGGCGTATTGAAGCGGCCCACGGCGGCACGCTGTTCCTGGATGAGATCGGTGATTTGCCGATGGAACTGCAAGCCAACCTGCTGCGCTTTCTGCAGGAAAAACAGATCGAGCGCGTCGGTGGCAGCCAGCCCATTCCCGTGGATGTACGGGTGTTGGCCGCGACCCACGTCGACCTGGAGGCCGCAGTTGAAAGGGGCGCTTTTCGCGAAGACTTGTATTACCGGCTCAACGTCCTGCAAGTGGTGACGGCGCCGTTGCGCGAACGCCATGGCGACGTGGCGATGCTGGCCAACCATTTTTCGCGCTTTTACAGCCAGGAGACGGGCCGACGCCCGCGCAGTTTCAGCGAGAGTGCTCTGGTGGCCATGGCCAAGCACGCCTGGCCGGGCAATGTGCGCGAGCTGGCCAACCGCGTGCGCCGTGGCCTGGTACTGGCTGAAGGGCGCCAGATCGAAGCCGTTGATCTGGGATTGCAGAGTGAACAGGCAATTTCACCGCCGATGGCTACACTGGAAGACTACAAGCACCGCGCCGAACGCCAGGCGCTGTGCGATGTGCTCGACCGGCACAGCGACAACCTGAGTGTCGCCGCCCGTGTGCTGGGGGTTTCCCGGCCGACGTTCTACCGGTTGCTGCACAAACACCAGATCCGCTAGGGCGGGTAAACCGAAAAGCCCCGCAACGACCCTTATCGTTGCGGGGCTTTTCCTTGTGCTGCTGTGGCGAACGTGCTCGTTGTGGCGAGCGGGCTTGCCCCGCGTCGGGCTGCGAAGCAGCCCCCCGGCTCTCCCTAAAAGTAATACGGAAACTTCAAGCTGAACGTAAAGTCCGGCGCATCATCCGTCATCCCGATCGCCAGGTTCGGCACGATCGTCAGGTTATCCGACGCGGCAATGGTCATGCCCACGTTGAAGTAACCGGCGTTGGCATCGCTGGACACCACCGACTGCCAGTCCCCTCCGTTAGGCTTGAGCTTGCTCTTGCGCTGCACCAGATCGGAGACCGAGAACGACATACTCATCTTCTCGTTCAGGGCGAACGCGACGCCCACACCGAGTTGGAAACTGTCACCCAGGCTGACCTTGCCGCCGACTTTCTGGTTGACGTCGCTGCTGATGTCGTCAAACGACTCCTCGAAGTTATGGGTATAGGAGAACGAGCCAAACAGCACCGCAGGGTCGAAGGTCTTGACCAGCGAGATACCCGGGGTAATCGACCAGACACCATTACCCGTGGGCAGGTTTTCCGGTACATACAGGTTGTCGTTGGCAGTTGACCTGACCAGCTTGATGCCAAACGGTTCTTTGCCCGTTGGCGCCTTGACGCGCAGCGACACCACCGCATCCGGCAGGGTGGGGGTTTCGTCGAGGAACTTGTAGGCCACACCGAAGTTGACGTCGCCAATGGTCGGGTCACGGCTCACCGATTCTTCCGAGGTGGCGTTGGCATTGTTGCCGGCGCCGCCCGACTGGTAGGTCGACTCGCGGTACACCACCGGTACGTTCACATCGAACTGCCAGCGGTTGTCGACGTTGTAGCGCCCCGTCAGGTCCAGGGTCCAGTTATCCGACTTGATCCGGTCCAGGTTGATATTGCCCAGGAAGATCGAGTCCAGCGCCAGGAAGCCGTTTAGCGTCAGTTGGCGTGCATCGTAGCGCGCATAGGTGATGCCGGTTTCAAAGCTGAATTTGCCATTGCCGAAGAAGCCGCTGGCCTCGTTATAGAGGTTGCTCACGCTTTGCGCAGGCGCCGAATCGTCCTTGAGCGACTGCCCATAGGAGCTGCCGCCACCGCCCGCACCGCCGGAGGCCGCCGCCGCTCCCGTGCCTGCCACAGTGGCACCGCTGGCCTTTTGAAAGTCCGCCGGGGATTTGGCCAGGCGCTTGGGCGCGGGTGTCGCCGGCGTGTCCTCGACCTGGCGCACCCGTTGCTCCAACACCGCCAGGGCTTTCTGTTGCACTTCGTACCGCTGCTTGAGCTCCAGAAGTTCCTGCTTGAGGGCTTCGATATCGGCGTCTGGCGCGGCATACAACACGGATGCGGGCAAGAGCGTACTTAAACAGACCACCGCACGTAGCGATAACGATCGATGCATGAAATAAGCCGTCCTTTTGTAATGCGAAAGTGTCGAGGGTCAGCGTAGTTCAATAACCGAGAGTGCGTAGGCCTTTGAGTTGATCCAGATTGCAGTTCAACGCCGGGTTGTTCAATGCGTTATTCATGACCACGTTGAGTTGGGTCATGTTGTTGACGAAGTTACTGTTTCCAGTTAATACCGTGCCTTGCAGCAGCTGGCCGCCGCCAATCTGCTGGAGGCTGTTGCCTTGGTTATGATTGGCCTGGATCGCCATTTGCAAACCGCCATTGTTGGCCGATACGCTCACGCGGCCTGCCGCGCTGTCGCCGGTCACGGTACCGCCGGCCACCAGTACCTGTCCCGATTGCGCGGCATTGGAAGGTGCAAAGCCGTTTTCAGTGACGTTGATCCCGACATTGTTGTAGGCGGTGTTTTTGTCGCCGGCAGCACGCACGCTCTGGGTCACGCCGGTGCCGGTGCCCAGGCCGGCACCGCCAGTGACGTTACCGGTGCCGGTGTTCGGGTTGGTGCCATTCCCGGTCGAGCCGGTGGTCTGCACGTAGAACTGCGGTGTAATGGTCGATGAATCGACTTGCATGCTGGCCTTGCCGGTGAGGGTGTCGCCCACGGCATTGGTCCAGGTACTGCTCATGACAATACCGAAGCTGATGATCCGCCCCGGCATTACATAACGACCGCGCAATTCGGCCATTTCCGAATCCTTGAGTTCGATCGGCTTGAACGCCGATGAAGCATAAGCGGGCATTGAGGCTGCCAGACACAAGACCGTCAGCCAGCGGGAAGTGTTCATCTGCTGCTCCTGGAGCGTCCTGCCCCTTATTGTGCTTCTTAAAAGAAGTCGCTCTGGATGAAACCGAAGTCCATCAGTTCGGCATCGCCTACGGGCCTGAACTCATTCAGTTGGTTCTTGGCGGTCAGCGGTGTGGGCGGGTCGAGCAAGGCATTGGCCTTGTCGTAGCCTTCACCCAGCACGGCGAACACGATGCCGTTCCAACCCTTGACGAAGTCGTCGCGCGAATAGCGCTTGTGGCCCAGCACCGGGTCGCCGATATAGACCCAGTCCTTGTCGGCCCGCTGCAACACCACGAAGTGCTTGTAGCCACGAATCTCCAGCAGCACTACCACGGGGATTTTCACGGTCACCAGGGTGTCCGGCGAAATCTTGTAGCCCCGGGCACGCATGCCGATGCTTTCGAGGTAGCGCTTCATGTCCAGCATGGAAAAACCCTGGGTGCGAACCAGGTCCTGGTCGGCATTGACCAGCATGCCTTTGATCACGTGGTCTTCGTCGACGTCGAGCCAATAGCCCTGGCGCAGGATGGTGGCGAGTGCCGCGGCACCGCAGCTGAAATCGGTTTTCTGTTCCACCAGGTTGGCGAATTTGCGTTCACGGATGCTCTCGACCTTCTTGTAGATGACTGCACCGCCAGGCATGGCGGAGATCGCCATGGTGCCTGCCCAGGTCGGGCCGGTGAGCAGCATCAGCAGGGAAAGGGTCGCGAGGCGCATGATCGTATGACCTAGTAGACACCGGAAAAAGAAAGGGGCCTTGTTGCCAAGGCCCCGTTGGATCAGAAGCGCACGCCGCTGCCGCAAACGCTGCAGCCTTGGCCTACAGCGAGGCTGTTGCTGCCTTGGTTGCCGGCACCGGATTGCAGGTTCACACCTACGTTGCCGGAGTTGCGGTTAACCGAGTTGTCGAGGCTCGAGTTGTTGGAGACATACTGAGGTTTGCCGCCATAGCCATAGCCGTGGCTGGTAGCCGCCGTGTTGAGGTAGTTGTTGGCGAGCGAGTTTTGCTCGGTGTTGGCGGCCGCTGCGATGTTTTTGCCATCAGCAGTGGTGATTACCAGGTTGTTTTTAGCCTGGTTGCCTTGACCGGCTTGGCCGTTGTAACCCACGTTGCCGGAGTTACCGTTGATGCCGTTATCCACGGAGGCGTTGTTTTGAGTGCCTTTGTTGATGAAGTTGTTCAGCGCGCTGTTTTGGTTGACATCGACTACCGCGAAAACAGTAGCAAAGTCGCCCTTGGCGTTGGAGACCGCGCCAGAGTTGTCAGCCAGGTTGCCGCTGCCGGATTGAACGTTAACGCCGACGTTACCGCTGTTGCTGTTCACCGAATTATCGTTGGACGCGTTATTTTCGGTCTTGGTGTCATCGAACTTGTTGCCGATACTGTTTTGCACGTCCGTAACCACCGAGGCAACCACACCGGTAGGTTGAGGCGCAGGATGCCAGCCACCCCCTGCTTGAGCAGCAGCAGCCATGAGTGCAGCGAGCGCGAAAACCATTGGTTTCAGAGCCATTTGAGGTTTCATGGTGTTTCTCCTTGCTTCTAATTAGTTGGTTAAGTGTTGGTACGGTCTAACGTGTGCTACCAAGCGGTTACTTGATAGTGATGCCCAGGGTGTTAGCCACTCGGTTCCCCACCCCGGCACTCTGGTTCACCTGTATCACTCCTCGGCTGCCGGTGAAGGCCTGGTCGCTTGTCACGACCTGGCGGCTGCCAGTGGTGGGGGTGAGCCCTGAGTCGGTTGCCAGCGTCGTCGTGTTCTGTTGCAACAGGACGCTGTCGTCGATGGCTTGCGGGCCAGAATTGACGCTGATCCGCACGGCATTGACTGATTGGTTATTGGCCCCGGCGGACTGGTTGACGCCCAACATGCCGTTGCCATTGGTAAAAGAAGTGCCCTCGATCGCCGCCTTGGCGTTCAGGGAAGGGTCGACCTTGCCATCCATCCTCTGGGTATTGCCGGTGGTGGCCTGGCCGCCCAGCGTGACAGCGCGGTTGTTTGCCGTTTGCTGCTGGTTGCCCGCCGCCTGGTTGATCATCAGGTTGCCGGTGTAGTCCTTGCCGCTGTTGTTGATGACGGCGGTGTTGTCGGCCATGGCCACGGCGCTGCCCAGCAGGGCCAGAATGAACAGGGCGCGTTTCATGGTTTGCCACCCAGCATGCCGCCCAGATTGCTCAAGGGCGCCATGCCGCGCTGAATCGAATCGCTGATCTGCCCGCCCATGCTGCCGCTGCCGCCCGAGCGGCTGGCTGCTGCGCCGGCACCCAACGTGGACATACCGTTTTGCGTGGCGCTCAAGCCGGTGAGGTTGCTGTTGGGCTGGAGGGCGCGGGTAATGCCCAGGCCGCTGCTGACGCTACCGAAGTCACGGTCGCTCAGCTCGCCCGACAGGGCGCTGTTGATTTCTCGGCTGGGATTGGCGTTGGCGGTCTGGGGATAAGGGTCAGGACCAAAGGAGGAACGGCCATACATGTGGCCCTGTACGTTGCGGCCCGTCACGATCACGCCGTCACCTGCCAGGGCTGGAAGACTGATACTGGCGCTGAGTACACAGCTGGCCAGCAGTACGTTCATCGAACCTTGAGTGAATGTGATCACGGCGGCATTCCTTATTCTCAACGCTGACCCTAAACAACGTTGTCAGGGAAAGAGCAGAAGCCGTGCCGCTTTTGATTTATTACTGTTTTTCAAAGGCTTGCGATAACTGCAAGGCTAAATGATGGCCGTGCTGTATCAGCCATGAGACAACCGCCCTCGAAGGCCCGGCTATCCAGCCAGTGCACAACCGCTTCACCCCGTTGTATCAGCGCCGTAACACCGTGCATGACGAAACGATGAATCCGCTTTGCACGGGCGATCCAGGGACGGTGTGTGTAAAAAAAATGGACAGTGCGGGCGCAAGGATGCCTAAAGCACAACGCAACAGGCTCAGCCTTTGGGGGCTTTACGCGGAATGGAATTGAGGACGGGATTGCCGTCCTGGTTCTGGGTCAGGTAGACCGGCAGAACCTTGGGCAGGGAGGGCACGAGGTTGTTGACCTCGTTGATGTTGTAGATACCGCCGATGCGAATCGTGCCAGTGTTGGCGTCGGCCAGCATCACCGGTTTGCTGAGATAACGGTTGATCAGCGGCAATGCATCGGCCAGGGCCAGGTTGTCGAGGATCAGCTTGCCCTGGCGCCACGCCAGGGCCGAGTCATTGGGGCTGATTGCACGCACGCTCGGTGTGGCATCGCCCTGTTGATAGCTGGCCTGCATACCGGGGGTGAGGGGGACGCTGCCGTGCACCTGGTCGCTGCTGACCTGCACCGAGCCTTCCAGCAGCATCACCCGCACCTGGTCTTCATATTTCCAGACGTTGAACTGAGTGCCCGTGACGCGCACCTGGCCTGTGCCGGCGTGCACGATGAAAGGATGGGTACTGTCATGGCTGACCTTGAAAAACGCTTCGCCCTTGTTCAGCGTGACGCGGCGCTGGTCTTTGTAGTTGCTGTAGACCAGTTCGGTGCCCAGGTTGAGTTCCACCTGGCTGCCGTCGCCCAGGGTGACCTGGCGCAAGCCATTGGCAGCATCGAAGCGTTCATAGGAACTCGGCAGCCAGCCCGCTTCCCAGCCAGTGAAGGCGGCGAGGGGCAGGGCGGCCAGGCAGATGGCCGCTGCCACGGCATAGGTGCGCACCCGGCTGCGGGGTTTGGAGGGCACTGTTACCGGCGGGATGTCGCTGCGCGGCAGGTGGTCGGCGACGTCCCAGATCTCCAGCATCGCGGCGTATTCAAAGGCGTGCAGGGGGTGCGAATCATGCCATTGGGCAAAGGCCTGACGTTCGCCGGGCGTGCAATCGCTTGCATGCAGGCGCATGCACCAATGCGCGGCGGCGTCGGTGATGGCGTCATATTCGGCTTCTGAAAGGGACTTTTCGCTCATTAACTCATCCTGATTTCCAACATTCTAACCTCCCAAGGTGGACGGCGAGAACAGCCGTCATGGCGATTGCACATCAATTGGAACTTATTCTCGTTTGGCGCTACCTAAAAATATTCAGGACATTCCCACAATGGAGTACGAAGATGCTGAAGAAAACCTTAGTCGCCCTGTGTGCAACCACCGCCTTGCTCAGTGCAGGCGCTGCCTTGGCGGACAAGCCGGGCGCAGGCTGGATTACCATTGAAAAAGCCATCGAAGTAGCCAAGACCAAGGCCGGCTACATCGAGGTCTATTCGGCAGAAGCCGACAACGACGGCTATTGGGAAGTCAAAGGCCGCAAGTCCGATGGCACCGTGTATGAAGCCCGTATCGACGGCGCATCAGGCAACGTTCTGCGTGACCAGAAAGACTGATACATCCTCCAGGGGCCTGTTCAGGCCCCTGGCTCCAAGCGCCTTCCCAGATGAGTAATCAGAAAGGTCACCGAGTCGGCATTGGCCAGAATGATGTCCATCCGAAGGTCCGCATTGCTCATGAATGTCTGCCGCGCCTCATCCAATGTTCTGGCGCCCGTGAGGTGCAGTACCCTGTCGCGCAGTTTGGTGGAGCCGGTCTTGCCGAAGTCTTCCCAGCGTTGTTCTAGTGCATCCCAGCTCTTGAACAGCATCGTTGCGGGCGTGAGCGCGGAGAGGGCAGTGCTCTGCAAAGTGGACAGGCTCGTGTGCTTGCGCAAGCCCTCGGCCGTACCGCGATGGATCAGGTCCACGAACGGGCGGATGGTGTCCATGTAGGCAATGTCTTCGGTGTTCGACGCCAAGTGACTGATCTCATGGATAAGGGTAGCCGCCCGTGCATGATCCTCGAGATCGAACGGTACAGTGAGGTGCTCGCGGTATTGATCCATGCCGGTATTGAAAAAGCGATCCAGCAGGTAGATTTTCCGCTCTGCATCCTCAGGAATCACAAAAGCGATTTCGTCGTCGATGGGCCAGCGTGAAGTGCCGGTGACAAATCGATTGGAGTCCAGGGTGAGTAAATCCTGCCGGGTCATCTCCTCCATGACTTCCATGACCCGGTTGCGGATTTTCTCCACTTGCCCGGGGTTGAAATTCAGCAGGCCGAACATCTCGCTCAAGAAGCGACCGACAGTGGATTCGGTAAGGCGCTGCAGTGAAAACTCCGCAAGGTTGCGCTGGCAGGTATTGGTGTAATACAGCGCAACGTTGAGTGCGCGGTCGATAGACAGCCCTTTGTCACGATCAAGCCCGCGAATGGCCGGCATGCCGACAGCCTCGATATTGATGGCGTCGCGTTCTGATAGATGGGTGCTGACCCGGTCCCTGATACGGGACACGGTTGGCCCGAAGCGCGGCTCGCGCATGGACAGATCGAACACCCACTGACCCTGTGCGTTGCGTTCGACAAAGGGCCCCAGTTCCCGAGCAAGGCTGACTCGCCATTGTGTGCCGCTGCGGGCGACCGGGTAGACTCGGCCGGCCACGGGCACATAGGTGCGGCTGTTGATCGGCTGGGTGTACACGTGGTTCTGGCGGTCGAGTGACAAATCGGTCAATGCCACCGTGACGTCTTCGAACCGCCGTAACCGAGTGCGCAATGGGTCCGTGATGTCCAGGGTTTCTAAGGTGGTGGCAGGTACCGGGCCTTCCCAGGTCTTGGGTGGCTGCGTGTCAGTCTCAGCCGCGGTCACACCGTCGAGCTCTTGGCGCAGCGACGCCATTGAAGCCACACCTTGGATAAACAGGCGCAGACCGGCGCCAAAGTGCTGCTCTTGCAAATTCTCGGCGGAGGCTTCAAACAGCCTGAAGCTACGCCAGACCACCAGCGGAAACTTGAGTTTGCCCGCAATGAATTGCAGTCCCATGGGAATGCCTTTACGTACAAGGCTGGTTACGCCCTCCCACAGATGCTTGCCCTCTTTGGTGAATTGGTTGGAAAGCATGTTGATCAACTGGAGGGCATTGTCATGAAACAGCAGTCGCAGCAGGTTGCCTCTGATCGGATTCGAAGCCAGGCTGATGTTTTCTTTTTCTTTTTCTTTTTCTTTTTCTTTTTCCTGCGAGTTCGACGCTTCGAACAGATTGCGCCATGTTGCCTGTTCGGGATCCCCCATTTGGCTGATGATCCAGGCCTGAAGTGGGCCTGGGCGGCTGATGTCATCCAGCAATTTTTCTTCGTCGCCGTATTCCTTCAAAACGCTCAACGGGGCATAGGGTGCGTAGAGCACCAATGGCCCGCTTGTTCCGGCCTTTGCGCCTATCACATAAACGCCAGGCACCCTGGCCGGAGTCGCCCCGCGGGTGGCAATCAGTTCCAGCGGACGGATCATTGCGGTGGCGCCGCTGACAGCTTCCCGGGCAACGGCATCTGGCATATCGAAAATCTGTTGGATAAAACCCCACGCCGTCGTGCTCAGGCGTTCCGCCAGCTTTTCCTCGTGGGCATGCAGCAGTACTTGCCACGGAAGCTGCTGGCAGAACAGCTCGCGGCGTTTGCGCGCATCCTCGGTGTCAGCTGTCAGGTGGGTGGTCAACAGGTCGCGGTAGATTTTCCCGATGTCCAATTGGCGTACCAATTGGACGATCGCTTCGCCATTCAATGCGGCGGGCAAGGGTGTTGTGCCGCGTGCGTGCGGTGTGAGGTTATCGGGCTGCAGGTCGGGCAAATGGCGCAGGGCAAACTCAGTCAGGCTTTGGGTGTGCCCATTGAGTGCCAAGCGTGCCGGGATCAGAATGTCGTCCGGGGACAATGCCTGGTGTGGGAAGCGCGCGTTGAGCAGGGCGGTCAATGTTTCAGCGACCTGTTCCTCCAGAAGCGGCAGGCTATGAAGGTAATCTTGGTTATCCGGGGCGCTGAGACGATATTGCTCGAGCAGTTCGGCATGCAGCAACTGATCTTTTGGCGACGCCATGCCCAGCCAGGCAGGCAGGCCTTGCTGTTGGATCATGGCATTGGCAATGGCTTTCGCCCTGCCGATATTTGACGGTGCCACACGGCCCATCTCGGCATCCAGGCAGTCCTGCAACTGGATCGGTCCCAGAGGCATGGCGAGCCAGTAGTCGAGGGTATCCAGATGATGCACCAGGTGGCTCTTTTGGCGGTTGAGTAAAAAATGCTCGTCAATACGCTGCAATGGGCCCAGTCGGTATCGCTGGTGCGGGGAGCGCAGGCTGATGGGCAAGTTCTGCAGCAGGGCGGTGCGTCGGCCAGGGTGTTCCAGGCGCTGTTGAAGCCGGTTGCGCAGGCTGGTCAGCGAGTCGAAGGCTTCATGGCCGCGCTGCGGCGTCCACAGCACGACTGCACCGGAGAGGCGCGGGTCCAGTCCGCCCCGTTCCGTCAGCACAAAACAGTTGGCCAGGGGGTGAACCGGCTTGTCACCGTTGATGCTGACCGTGACCTCGAAAACATCCGGCAAGAAACCGTGCAATCCATGGCGTTTATCGCGGGTCATGCTGTCGCGACGCAAGACCGTATCCAGCATCGCGTAAGGGGTTTGGCCCAAGGTGTTGTTGAGCCGCCGTAGCTCTGCCTCACTGCGCAGGCCGTGGAGGAGGCTTGCGATCATTTGATCACCATGGTTTTTCATGAATCGCCCGGGCAACGAACGTACGTCGCGTTTGACGAAGTAGGCGGTGGTCTGCGTGATCACTGCATTGAAAATATGGCTGTTGAGGTTGTTCAAGCTCAAGGCTGCGCCGTCGCGCCGCGCGCCGTAAAAACCGATGCGCGGTGAGCTGCCTATATCCGCGGCGGCGTTGGCCAGGCGCTTGATGAAGTGCTCGACCAAGTTGACCGATGACTGCGGCAGTCGCTCTTCCCTGTCCTGCGCCTCGCTGGGGTAGGTATTGACGTAGACGTCGCTGGCATCCAGGCCCAGATGGCGCTTATTCATTTCCTCATTGAGGGCTTTGGTGGCCAGGCTACGCAGCGTCGGGTGAGTGGCCCGTGCGGCCAGCAAGGCGTTTTCATCGGTCTGCAGTGCTTGGAGTTGCAGTTTGGCGCGTTCTGCCTGCACGGTGGATGGCCGGCCGTTTCCGCTGCTGACAGGGTGCATGCTCCAGCGTCCGCTGGCGTCGAGGTCCAGCAGGCGGCTGTCGAGCATCTGGCGGATGTCCAGGGAGCAATCGAGCAAAGCGGCCAGGTCCACGGTGCCCTCGCTGCGGCGGAATTGCGTCAGTGCATGCTCCAGGTTGCTCAGTTGCTTGTCTTGAATGTCTGTGAGCATCCCACCGAACACACTGCCCTGTGTCGCCCGCCCGCTAACCTGTACGCCACGCATGGCGAGGTAAATGCTGCGCTCCTCCAGGGAGAGGAAGTTCAACAATTCGTCTTGATGCCCGGCGGCCTTGAGCATGCTCAACAGCGTGTCGTTCAGGTCGTCGACATCCTTGAGCACCTGCAGCCCGCGTGATTGGGTGTACAGGTAGGCGTGCTCGTCACTGATCAACAATGTGGCGGCAAGCTCCACGTGATGTTGATAGGGCGCATGGATGCTGATTTTTTCGATGCGCAAGCCTTTTTGCCACGCGTTGCGCTCAGCCTCGTCGGGGAGGAAGACGGCGAGCAGTCGGTAGGCGTTGTCTGAGGACAAAATGTCGCTTTGTGACTGGCGCTTGAGCAGCATGTCCAGGCGGAACTTGTCGCTCATGATTTGAGTAAACAAATCCAGGCGTGACATGTTCTGGCTGACGGGGGCATTCCACCAGGTTTGCAGCAGGGCGCTCAGCAGCTTGGAGAAGATTGCGCTGGCTTGCTGAACCAGGCTTTCCCAGCGTTGCAGGTCTTGTTGATGCTGGGCCGCGCTGAACCGGCTGGTGTCATGCCTGGGGTTGACGAAAGTGCGTGTGCGCTGCGCCGGCCAATCGTGCCTGGCGTAGTACTGCAGCAAGGTTTCAGCCAGGGTGGCCGAAGCCACCCAGTGGGAAGTGCTCCCGGGAATGTCCGGGGTTGATGAGACGAAACTGTTGACCCGCGTGTCTTTGAGCTTGAGCCCTTGAAAGTGTGGGCTCGCTGCCCCGACAAGGTCGAGGACCGCTTCCAGCAGGTCGGGCAGCGTCGGCAGGGTTTGCAGTTCTTTCAACGCCCACTGCAGATCCTGGGTCTGGTTGGCACGCAGGGTGTTTTGCTGGTCTTCGAATACCGCGTGTTCAACCGTGGCGGTGCTGAGCGTGAAGGGGTTGCCGGGGTTGAACTGGTTGCGCCATTCAATAGGTACAAACCTGATTAAATCAAGGTATGAGGTTGGGTCTTTGAGTCGCCGGGTTATCTCATCCAGGCAGTCCTTGCGCTGATTGAATACCTCGATACCGGCATAGGGGGTGTAGAGCGCAGTCTTTTTCTCTTCGGGGCTCGAACTCATCATGAACGCACCGGCGAGCGCGACTGCACGCTTGCCGCGCCTTTTCAACATCAGGGTTTCCACGGTCATCGGCGCGTCACGATTATAGCGCCCGACATGGGTGGCGCCGTACACCGTACTCAGCCAATTGACATCCTTGAGTGTCAAACCCAGCGCCCGCTCTCGGTCGGTTGGGTGTTTTCTCGAAACCGGACGCAGGTACTCATCAAAAAAATACGGGGGATCTACATGGGCCATGAGCTGCTCTCTGTAAGGGCCTGGGGATGGCAACGATGATGAGCAGCACGTTAGGGGCAAAGGGTGCGATGACTGCGGTACATAACTGATCGGAGACGGCCATGCCGATAAAGTCGATTGACAGCAGGCCGTCGGCGCGTTGTTTAATCATGGTCTTTCGTCTTGTTGCGCCTTCCAATCATAAAATCGGAGCTTCAGATGTCTACGCCGTCCAACGTCGTTGAGGGTTCCCGCGTCACGGTCGCTTTCGCTGAACTGGTCGCGCTGTTGCAAGAGGTGTTCGTACGGCACGGTACGTCCCTTGAAGTCGCGGCGATCCTCGCCCACAACTGTGCCAGTGCTGAACGCGATGGCGCCCACAGCCATGGCATTTTCCGTATTCCCGGCTACATCAGCACCCTGGCCAGTGGCTGGGTAAATGGCAAGGCCGTGCCCCAGGTGACGGATGTCGCCTCAGGGTTTGTGCGCGTGGACGCCGCCAACGGCTTTGCCCAGCCGGCGCTCGAAGCCGCACGTGCGCTGCTGGTGGAGAAAGCCCGCAGTGCCGGCATTGCCCTGCTGGCGATCCATAACTCCCACCACTTCGCCGCCCTGTGGCCGGATGTCGAGCCGTTCGCCGAAGAAGGCCTGGTGGCCCTTAGCGTGGTCAACAGCATGACCTGCGTGGTGCCCCATGGCGCCGACCGCCCGTTGTTCGGCACCAACCCCATCGCCTTTGCCGCGCCTCGCGCCGATGGCTTGCCGATTGTGTTTGACCTGGCCACCAGCGCCATCGCCCACGGTGATGTTCAGATCGCTGCGCGCAAAAGCGAGCGCCTGCCGCCGGGCATGGGCGTCGACAGCCTGGGCCAGCCGACCCAGGACCCCAAGGCGATCCTCGAGGGCGGCGCACTCCTGCCGTTTGGCGGGCACAAAGGGTCGGCGTTATCGATGATGGTCGAACTGCTGGCAGCAGCGTTGACCGGCGGCAATTTCTCGTTCGAGTTCAATTGGGCCGATCATCCGGGGGCGCGCACACCCTGGACCGGCCAACTGTTGATCGTGATCGACCCGAGCAAGACCGCCGGGCAAGCGTTTGCCGAGCGCAGCCAGGAGCTGGTGCGGCAGATGCATGCGGTAGGGTTGCGGCGTTTACCGGGGGATAGGCGCCATCGCACACGGGCGAAGTCGCAGGAGCAGGGGATCGAAGTCGATCGCAAAGAGTTGGAGCACTTGCGGGAAATCGCGCAAGGTTGAACAGGGCTGCGCCGCTGGCGCAGCCCCTGTAGCCGCTTAGTTGCGACGACCGAGCAGCAGGCCGACCACCAGGCCGAAGCCTGCGGAAATCGCCACGGTCTGCCATGGGTGGCCACCGATGTAGGTTTCGGTGGCATCCACCACCGGCTTGCTGCGCTCGCGCACGTTGGACACCGAGTCCAAGGCTTGCTTGAGCTTGATGGCGACCTGCTCGCGCAGGGTTTCGCCTTCTTCGCCTACCAGGGAAGCGCTGCTCTTGAGCAGTTTGTCCGATTCTTCGATCAGCGCGGTGAGTTCGCTGAAGGCTTGGTCCTTGATTTGGTCTTCGACGGCTTGGGCAGCGGTTTTGCGGGCCATTGTGTGACTCCTTGCGAGTGAATGTGGCAGTGAACAATGGAGTGTTGCCCAGCGGCAAAAGTTGCAGTTTTTTTGCCTGTGCCTGTTCTTGAGCAAAATCCGAATCAGGAAATTTCGACCTACAGTGTAAGATGTAGCCTATTTGTGCAGCAGGTAATTCAACATGAGCTTCAATCTCGCCAACAAGACCCTCGCCGAACGCGCCGAGCTGGAAGATGAAAAGTCCCGCCTCTACGACCTGTGGCAGACCAACCTGGGCAAAGCCAAGGGCGAAGCTGCACGCTTGTTCGGTGAGCGCGCCAAGCGCAAGGGCAAGTGGGCCGAATGGGTTCGCGCAGAGCTTGACGGCATGTCGCCGCCGGAGTTTTCCAACATGGTGCGCAGCGAAGTCAACAAGCTGATGGCGGCCAGCAAGTAAAGCCCGCCACGATGGCTTCACGTACTTTCAACAACAGCGGATCCAGCTGCGCCTGGGTGCGCCAGCCCAGCTCCACCGGGTAGCGCGGCAGTGCCAGCGGGCAGGGCAATACGCGCAGGCCGGTCATCTCGGCAATGGCCTGGGCCGCATGCCCTGGAATGGTCGCCACGGCTTGGCTGCCCTTGAGCAAAAAGGGCAGTGCGGCAAAGTGGCTGGTCGACGCGCACACTTGGCGGCTCAGGCCCTGCGCCGCCAGGCCTTCGTCGGTGATGCCGATAAACCCGCCTGACGACACCAAAATGTGCTCACGCGTGACGAACTCGTCCAGGCTGATGTGTGCCTGGTCCGAATCCACCAGGCAACGATAATCACCTTCCCCCAGCACCTGGCGGCTCAGCCTGCCCTGGGCAAAACCGCCGGCGGTGATTGCCAGGTCCAGGGTGCGGTCGAGCAGGGCGCCGGCGACGATCTGGCTGTGGGTCTGACGGAAAATCACCCGCAGTTTGGGCGCACGTTGTGCAATCGCTTCGATCAATCGGCGGCCGTAGGCCAGCTCGAAATCATCGGATAACCCCAGCACCACTGAGCGGCCCTGATACTGCTGGTTATCCGGGTTGACCATTGCCAGGCTCTGCCGACAGCGGTCCAGCGCCTCACTGATCACCGGTTTCAACTGGTTGGCCCGCAACGTCGGCGCCAGGCCGCGCCCGGTACGCACGAACAATTGATCCCCATACACCTCGCGCAAGCGCCGCAACCCCGCGCTGATCGCCGATTGCGTGACGCCAAGGCGCAAGGCTGCGCGACTGGCGCTGGACTCGTCGTGCAATGCTTCGAAGGTTTTCAGCAGGTTGAGATCGACCTGGTCGATATTTATTTGGCTCATATCATTCAGCACTGAAGTGGGCTTTATTCATGATCGAGGCTGGCGGGAGAATGGGCAACCCCCTTTACCTGGAGTGATCGTGATGCCTGTTTCTACTGTGGCGGCCCTGCAAATCGGTTCCTTGCCCGGCGGCAAGGGTGAAACCCTGGCGCAAATCCTGAGTTATGAGGACCAGATCCTGCGCAGCGGCGCGCAATTGGTGGTGATGCCTGAAGCGCTGCTGGGTGGTTATCCCAAGGGCGAGGCGTTCGGCACACAGTTGGGTTACCGCCTGCCGGAAGGCCGCGAAGCCTTCGCCCGTTACGTTGCCAATGCCATCGATGTCCCAGGTGTGGAAACCGAGGCACTGGCCGGCTTGTCCGCACGTACCGGCGCCAGCCTGGTGCTCGGCGTGATCGAGCGCAGTGGCAGCACCCTGTATTGCACGGTGCTGTACTTCGAGCCGGCGGGTGGCCTAGTGGCCAAGCACCGCAAGTTGATGCCCACCGGCACCGAACGGCTGATCTGGGGCAAGGGCGACGGTTCGACGCTGCCGGTGATCGACACCGCAGTGGGCCGTGTCGGCGGGGCAGTGTGCTGGGAAAACATGATGCCGCTGCTGCGTACGGCGATGTATGCCAAGGGCGTGGAAGTGTGGTGCGCGCCGACGGTGGATGAGCGCGAGATGTGGCAGGTGAGCATGCGTCATGTGGCGCATGAAGGGCGTTGCTTTGTGGTCAGCGCGTGCCAGGTGCAGGCCTCGCCCGAGGCGTTGGGGGTCGAGATCGCCAACTGGCCGGCAGACCGCCCGTTGATCGCGGGCGGCAGCGTGATTGTCGGGCCGATGGGCGACATTCTCGCCGGACCATTGCTGGGAGAAGCCGGGCTGCTGACGGCGCAAATCAATACGGATGACTTGGTGCGCGCGCGGTATGACTATGACGTGGTGGGGCACTACGCCCGACCGGATGTCTTTGAATTGGTAGTGGACGAACGCGCCAAGCCCGGCGTGCGCTACCTGACGGATTGAGCAAAATCCTGTGGCGAGCGGGCTTGCCCCGCGTTGGGTGGCGAAGCCGCCCTGAAGCCAGCGACCGTTTTTGTCTGACACTGTGTGGAGCCTGGGCTGGGGCTGCTACGCAGCCCAACGCGGGGCACGCCCGCTCGCCACAAGTGAGCCGCGTCAATTACCAGGTGGCGGTATTGGGCAAGTCCAGCGTGCCACGGTCCACAAAGCGCATCGTACCGAACAGCCCACCCGCCAGTTTGCCCCGCAGCACGTAGGGCAGGTTGTTCAGGCTCTGGGTCTGGCTCAGGCCCAGGGTCTGACGCAACACGGAAAACGCCGAAACACTTACCGGCACCATCAGGACCGTCTCGGAAAAACGCGGGATGGAGCCGCTCTGGTCACTCACCCCCGACGCCAACGGTCGGCCATTGACCTCCAGGTCCAGGGCCACGCCGTTGTAGTCGATCGCCGTTTCATTGGGGTTCTGCA
The DNA here is from genome assembly GCF_024584605.1 of Pseudomonas extremorientalis. Taxonomy (NCBI): domain Bacteria; kingdom Pseudomonadati; phylum Pseudomonadota; class Gammaproteobacteria; order Pseudomonadales; family Pseudomonadaceae; genus Pseudomonas; species Pseudomonas extremorientalis. Next base: position 2,901,768 of record NZ_CP089519.1, read on the forward strand.
CCCGCAGTTTCACGGCGAAGCGCACTTCCAGGTCCTGGCTTTGCAGGGGCTCGATGCCCACTACGTTGATGTTCACCGGATCACGGTTGGGGAACAGCGCACAGGCGCTCAAGGTCAGCAGCAACAGCGATAGAACCATGAGCCTGCGCATACAAAGGTGCTCCTATTTCGTGACGTCCGGGTCCTGCATCACTTTGAGGGTAGAGGACTCCGGATCAAATTCATCTTCTTCCAGCTCTATGAACTCTTCCGGCAGGAAAATGTTCAGCACGATTGCACAGAAAGCGCCCACGGTGATCGGCGACTCGAAGATGTTGTGCAGCGCCTTGGGCAGCTCGCGCAATACTTCCGGCACGGCAGCGACGCCCAGGCCCATGCCGAGGGAGATCGCCACGATCAGCACATTGCGCCGATGCAACCCGGCTTCGGCAAGGATCTTGATCCCAGCGACGGCCACGGTGCCGAACATGATCAGGGTGGCGCCGCCCAGTACCGGCTTGGGCATCAGTTGCAGCACCGCACCGATCATCGGGAACAGCCCCAGCAGCACCAGCAGGCCGGCGATGAAGTACGCCACGTAGCGGCTGGCTACGCCGGTCAACTGGATCACGCCGTTGTTCTGGGCGAAGGTCACCATCGGCAGGCTGTTGAAGGTGGCGGCCATCGCCGAATTGAGACCATCGGCCAGCAGGCCGGACTTGATGCGCTTGATATACAGCGGGCCCTTGACCGGCTGTTGGGAAATCATCGAGTTGGCCGTCAGGTCACCGGCTGCTTCCAGCGGCGAGATCAGGAAGATCACCGCCACCGGGATAAACGCCACCCAGTCGAACGAGAACCCGTACTTGAACGGCACCGGCACACTGATCAACGGCACCTCAGGCAGCGCCGCCATGTCCACGCGGCCCAGCAGCCAGGCCACGACGAAGCCCAGGGTCAGGCCGATCACGATCGAACCCAGGCGCAGGAAGGGGTTATTGAAGCGGTTGAGCACCACGATGGTCAGCAGCACCAGCGCCGCCAGGCCCATGTTGCTCGCCGCGCCAAGGTCGCTGGCGCCAAACCCGCCGGCCATGTCAGTAACCGCCACCTTGATCAGCGACAAGCCCATGAGTGTGATGATGGTGCCGGTGACCACCGGGGTAATCAGCTTGCGCAGCTTGCCGATGAACTGGCTGAGCACCACCTCGATAAACGCGGCGAAAAAGCAGATGCCAAAGATCGTCGAGAGGATCTCGTCAGTGCCGCCGCCCCGGGCCTTGACCATGAAGCCCGCGCTGAGAATCACGCTGATAAACGAAAAGCTGGTGCCCTGCAGGCACAGCAGCCCCGAGCCGATCGGGCCGAAGGTGCGTGCCTGCACAAAGGTGCCGAGCCCCGACACGAACAGCGCCATGCTCACCAGGTATGGCACTTCGCTTTCCAGGCCCAGTACGCCGCCGACGATCAGGGTGGGGGTGATGATCCCGACGAAACTCGCCAGCACATGTTGCAGCGCGGCAAATAGGGCGGCGGTGAAGTGCGGGCGGTCTTCCAGGCCGTAGATCAGGTCGGATTTATAGCGGGGGCGCGGGGCTTGAGCGTCAGACAAAATGCGGGCTCGGGTCAGAAAATGGAGGCGCAGGATGCCAGAAACTGCCTGTCGTCAGAAGTGTAAAAAAATATTTATAAAGCCCCTGCGGGAAACCGCAGCGCCTGCCGATAGCGTGGTTAGGCCCACATACTAATGACAACGGTGGTGACCAAGGTCTTGGCAGTGCGTTGACGCTGACAGATCGTTTCGCGGCAGGGACGCGCGCAGACACTACTTTTGAGAGCACCCCCATGTCCATCCGTAATCTGAATATCGCTCCTCGCGCTTCTCTCGGTTTCGCGTTTATTGCTGTGTTAGTGGTTGTATTGGGGGTATTTGCGGTCAACCGTATGACGCTGATCCGCCAAGCCTCGGTGGACATGAGTACCAATCAGCTGCCGAGCGTGACGTCACTGTCGGTGATCACCGAAAATGTGCTGCGTATGCGCATCCTTTCGTTCCGCGTGCTGGTCAACCGTGAGCCTGCCGGCCTTCAGGAAGCTGAAGTGCGTATCGGCGTGCTCGCCGACAAGGTGAAGACCGCCCAGGCCAGTTACGCAGCCTTGCCTGCCGGCCCCGAGGAGGCCGCCCTGTACAAGGTATTCACGACCACCCTGGACAACTATCTCAAGGCTCAGGCCGAGATGCTGGCGCTGTCCAGGGAGAACAAGGTCGATGAGATGCGCACCCTGATCAACACGCGGATCAAGGACGGCACCGACCAGATGGGCGAACAGCTGAACAAGCTGGTCGCCATCAACGCGGCGGATGCCAAGCAAGCCAACGAGGACGCCGGGCAAAATTACAGCAGTGCCATCACTGGCGCTATTGTCGTTTCGGTTGCCGCCGCATTGCTCACGGTATTGCTGGCCTGGCTGCTGACCCGCAGCATTGTCGCCCCCTTGCGCAAAGCCGTGGAGGTGGCCGAAACCATTGCCGGTGGCAACCTGACCAAGACCATTGAAGACGACGGCAAGGACGAACCGGCGCGCTTGCTCAACGCCTTGTCGACCATGCAAGGCAACCTGCGCCAGACCATCCAGCACATTGCGGGGTCGGCCACCCAGCTGGCGTCTGCCGCTGAAGAGCTGAGTGCGGTCACCGAGGAAGCCTCCAAGGGCCTGCAGCAACAGAACAATGAAATCGACCAGGCCGCTACGGCGGTCAACGAGATGACTGCGGCGGTGGAAGAAGTGGCGCGCAACGCGGTGTCCACCTCCGAGGCGTCGACCCAGTCCAACCAGGCGGCGCGGGAAGGGCGCGACCGCGTGGTGGAAACCGTCGGCGCGATCCAGACCATGACCCAGGACGTGCAGACCACTGCCGCGATGATCGAAGGCCTGGCCACCCAAGGCCGGGACATTGGCAAGGTGCTGGACGTGATCCGCGCGATTGCCGAACAGACCAACCTGCTGGCGCTTAACGCCGCCATCGAAGCGGCACGTGCCGGTGAGGCCGGGCGTGGCTTTGCGGTGGTGGCCGACGAAGTGCGGGCATTGGCCCACCGCACGGCGCAGTCGACGCAGGAGATCGAGAAGATGGTCGCCGGTATCCAGAACGGCACCGGTGAAGCCGTACAGTCCATGCAGCAGAGCAACCAGCGCACCCAGGACACCCTGGAAATGGCCCGCGCCGCCGGTGTGGCCCTGGAGCAGATCACCCAATCCATCAGCCTGATCAACGAACGCAACCTGGTGATCGCCAGCGCCTCGGAAGAACAGGCCCAGGTGTCCCGCGAAGTGGACCGCAACCTGGTCAATATCCGTGACCTGGCGACCCAGTCGGCGGCGGGTGCCAACCAGACCAGCGCGGCCAGCCATGAGCTGTCGCGGTTGGCGGTGGACCTGAATGGGATGGTGGCCAGGTTCGTTATTTAGCTGGCTGAAATAATGTGATTTAAATGTGGGAGGGGGCTTGCCCCCGATGGCGGAGTGTCAGTCGACATATCTATAACTGATCCACCCAGATCGGGGTGTAGCCCCCTCCCACATTTGTTTTGGGGTGGGTCAGGAACTACTGTTTCCACGCTGCTGCATTCACCAGGTTTTTCGGCCTTTGGCCGGCCAGCGCCTGCAACAGATTCTCCACCGCACACGTCGCCATCGCCTCCCGCGTCTCATGGGTCGCCGAGCCGATATGCGGCGTGGCCACCACATTGTTCAGGCGCAGCAACGGCGAGGCATGATCCAGCGGCTCCTTCTCGAACACATCCAACCCCGCCGCCCTAATGGTGCGCTGTTGCAATGCCTCCACCAGCGCGGCCTCATCCACTACCTTGCCCCGCGAGATATTGATAAAGATCGTCTCCGGGCCCATCAACGCAAACTGTTCGGCGCCGATGAGTTTCTCGGTTTCGGCGGTCAGTGGCAACGTCAGGCAGACAAAGTCGGCCTGTTGCAGCAACTCGTTCAAGCTGCGGTACTGCGCGCCAAAACGGGCTTCCACCGCAGGCTTGGGCGAATGGCTGTGGTAGATCACCGGCATGCCGAAACCAAAATGCCCGCGCTGGGCCAACGCTTCGCCGATGCGGCCCATGCCGATGATGCCGAGGGTCTTGCCATGCACGTCGCTGCCGAAATGCGCCGGGCCGATGTTTTTGCTCCACTGGCCGGCTCGCACCATGTCGGCCAGTTCGACCACACGGCGCGCGGTGGCCAGGATCAGCGCAAAACCCGTGTCGGCAGTGGTTTCGGTGAGCACATCCGGCGTATTGCTGAGTAGGATGCCGCGCTCGGTGAGGTAGTCGATATCATAGTTGTCGACGCCCACCGACACGCTCGCCACCGCCTCCAGTCGTGGCGCCAGGTCCAGCAGCCTGGCGTCCAGGCGCAGGCTTGCGCCCAACAGGCCGTGGGCGCCGGGCAGGGCGGCGCGCAACTTGGCCAGGCCGGTCTCGTCCAACGCTTCGATCAGCGTGACCTCGGCCTGTTCATGCAGGCGGGCCATCAACGGTGCCGAGAGTTTCTTGTACAACACGACAGACTTTTTCATGCGGTCTTTACCTTCAATTCCGGGTTGGGCGCCGGCGTACGGTCACTGGCGCCGGGCTTGAGAAAAATCGTCAGCACCACCGACAGCAGCAACGCACCGCTCATCAGCAGGTAAGAGGCGCCAGGCGAACCGGTGCTGCTATTGAGATAGCCCACCAGGTACGAGCCGCCGAATGAACCCAGGGCGCCCATGCTGTTGATCAGCGCCATGGCGCCCCCGGCGACGTTGGCCGGGAGAATTTCCGGGACGATGGCGAAAAACGGTCCGTACGGCGCATACATGCACGCGCCGGCAATAACCAGCAGGGTGTAGGACCACCAGAAGTGTTCGGCGCCGAGCACATAGGACGCGTAGAACGCGATGGAGGCGATCAACAACGGCGGCCATACGAAGCGCTTGCGTTTTTGCAGCTTGTCCGAGCCCCACGACACCACCAGCATGCCGATCACCGCCGCCAGGTAAGGCAGCGCCGACAGCCAGCCGGCTTCGACCATGTCCATCTGCAAGCCTTGCTTGAGAATCGACGGCAGCCACAGTACAAAGCCATACACGCCGATGCTCCAGCAAAAGAACTGCAGCGCCAGGATGATCACCTTGGGCGAGCGGAACGCTTCGGCATAGTTCTTCACCGCCTTGATCCCGACTTGCTCGGCGGCCAGCGCGGTTTCCAGGTCCTGTTTCTCGGCGTCGCTCAGCCACTTGGCATCCTTTGGACGCTCATCGGCCAGCTTCCACCAGATAAACGCCCACAGCACGGCTGGCAGGCCTTCGATGATAAACATCCAGCGCCAGCTGAAATGCTGCACCAGATAGCCCGACACCACGGACATCCACAGCATGGTCACCGGGTTGCCGAGGATCAGGAAGGTATTGGCGCGCGAGCGCTCGGCACGGGTGAACCAGTGGCACAGGTACACCAGCATCGCCGGCATCACGGCAGCTTCCACCACGCCGAGCATGAAGCGAATCACGATCAGCATGTAGGCGTTGGACACCACGCCGGTCAGGGTGGCGAGGCCGCCCCACAGGATCAGGCTGACGAAGATCAGCTTCTTGACACTGCGTTTCTGCGCGTAGATCGCCCCCGGCACCTGGAAGAAAAAGTAGCCAAGGAAAAACAGCGCGCCCAGCAACGACGACATGCCGGGGGTGATCATCAGGTCTTCGGCCATCCCGGAGGCGGCGGCGAAGCCATAGTTGGCGCGGTCCAGGTACGCCAGGCTGTAGGTGATAAAAACGATGGGCATGATGTACCACCAACGGCGGGTGGCGAGTTTCACGGTGTCCATGGGGTTGCTCCTGAGCTTGTTGTAGTTGTGGCAACAGGGAATGGGTCAGGCAACGGATCGAATCGGTAACTCTGAACGGGTGGGCAAGCCTTCCATATCGCCACGGCTTTGCACGGCGCGGCTGCCGATCCAGTTGCCGCGCTGCACCGCCTCGGGAAAGCTGAGGTTTTCCAGCAGGGCGCTGATCATGCCCACGGCAAAACCGTCGCCGGCGCCAACGGTGTCGACCACCTTGTCCACCCGCACGGCGGCGACGAAGCCCTGGTCCATCTGGGTGCGGTAATAGGCGCCGTCCGGGCCAAGCTTGATCGCCACGGCTTCGGCGCCCTGGTCGAGGTAGAACGCGGCGATATCGGCCGGGTCCTCGAAGCCGGTCAGCAGGCGACCTTCACCCAGGCCCGGCAGGACCCAATCGGCCAGGCCAGCGAGGGCGTTGATTTCGCGGATCATCGTCTGTTGGTTGGCCCACAACGATGGGCGCAGGTTGGGGTCGAACGACACGCTGCGCCCGGCCTTGCGCATCTGGGTCATCAGCTCGGCGGACAACTCGCGGGTGGCGGCGGACAACGCCGGCGGAATGCCGGTGGCATGCAGATGGCGGGCTTGCAGCAGGGCAGGGCTGATGGCTGCGACGGACAAGTGGCTGGCTGCCGAGCCTTTGCGGAAATACTCGACCTGAGGGTCATCACCCGTTTCTTCACGGGACTTGAGCTGAAAGCCGGTGGGGTGCAACGGGTCGACCGCCACATGCCGGCAGTCCAGGCCTTCTTTGCTCAGGGTGTCGACCACAAAGCGGCCGAGAGAATCATTGCCGACCCGGCTCAGCCAGGCCACGTTGAAGCCCAGGCGTGACAGGCCGATGGCGACGTTGCTGTCCGCCCCGGCAATGCGCTTGTGAAACTGCGCCACTTGCGCCAGGTCGCCGGTCTGTTCGGCGACGAACATCGCCATGGTTTCCCCAAACGACAGGATATCGATCTCAGACATGGGCATTCTCCACGCGCGGTTGGCCAAGGATGGCGAGGGCGGCAATGTGCCGGGTGGTGACCTCGACCAGGTCATCGCCTTGCAGCGGGAATTCCACCGCCCGGGTAATCCCTTGAGTCATATGCTTGAGCAGTTGTTCCCACAGATGCAGGTCGGTGGCGCCCGGCGGCACAGCGACCAGCTTGCCATCCGGGCGACGGGCCACGGCCTTGCAGTGCAGGTAATCCACATGCCGGCCCAGCAGGCGCGCGGCGGTGAGGGCGGATTGGTCCTGCCATTGCCAATTGCCGATGTCGAAGGTCATCTTCACCGGCAGGCCCAGGCGCTCCACTTCGGTGAAGAAGCGCTGCAGGGGTTCGATGCGACCGCCGTGCAGGGTCTGGTCGTTCTCTACCAACAGGCGGACCGGGTGGCGGTTGAGCAGGGCGTGCAGGCTTTCCAGGTCGTTGGTGTCGGTGAAGTAGCCGAGGGAGACCTTGAGCCAGCTTGCGCCAAAAGCCTGCGCACGATCCAGGGTTGCTGCCAGCTCGGCATTCGGTTGGGCGCGGCCGGCGACCCACAGTTCCAGGGGCGATGAGAACACCGATTCCAGGTCCTGATTCGCCGCGGCCTCGGCCAGTTCCTGGGGCTGTTCATGGGTTAAAAGCTCTTCGCGCCATTCGATGCGCTGGGCGCCGGCGGCGGCGAGAACCTCGACAAAACTCGACTGGCCTTGCTGGCGTACCAAGTCGGCGCCGTAGCTGGAAAGGCTGATGGAGACGGGGTATTTATGCATTGTTGTTTACCTCTGAAACCGGTTTCATTTTTGTTCAAAATTTTTTAGAGGGGCCGGGTCGAACCACGGACGATCAGCTCGGGCAGGAAATCCAGGGTACGTGTTGGCTCGGTATCGCCGCGCAGGCGCTTGAGCAGGCAATCGAATGCCGTTGCACCGATGGATGCGGTCGGTTGGGCGAGGGCGGTAATACCCGTGCCTACCAGCGGGTACCAGTCCAGGTCATCCAGGGCGATCAGGCCGATGTCGTCGAACAGGTTGCAACCCAGGTTCTTCAGCGCACGGGTGCAGGCCAGCGCCGCCACGCCGTTGGCACAGAACAGTGCCTTGGGGCCAGGTTTGGCAAGAAAGGTGTGCAGGTGTTGTTGCAGTGTTTCATCCAACGCCAGCACAGCGCCGGTCAATGCCGGGCGGCTGGCGATTTCAGCCTTGAAACTGTCCAGGCGCTCCAGGCGCGAACTGGTGCCATCGGTGGCTTCACTGACCATCAGCACATCGCGGTAACCCTGTCGCTCGAGGTGTTCCACGGCCATACGCACCGCCGCCGGGTTGTCCAGGCCGACCAGGTCGCTGTGCAGCGGCTCGACCTTGCGGTCCACCAGCACCAAGGGCATTTCCCGTTGCAGTTCCAGCAATTGGTCCAAGTGATGGCCGAGGGTATTCACGATCAGCCCTTCGATGTTGTACGAACGCAACGCCGCCAGGTGCTGGCGCTCCTGTTCGTCATCGCGGTCGGTGTTGCACACCACCAGGCTGTAGCCGTGCTGGCGGCAGGCGGTCTCGGCGCCGTGCATCACGGCAATGGAATAGGGGTTGCGGATATCGGCTACCAGCATGCCGATCAGGCGCGTGCGCCCGCGCTTCAAACCACGGGCCATCTGGTTGGGGCGGTAGCCGAGTTCGTCGATGGCCTGTTCGATGCGCCGGGCGATGGCATCGGAGAGCAGGGCGCGGTCGTCGCCGATAAAGCGCGACACACTGGCCTTGGATACGCCAGCGCGCTCGGCGACGTCGAGCATGGTCACGCGGCTGCGTTGGGCGGCGGAAAATGACGTCACGGTTATGGGCCTTTCTTATTAGGATTTATTTAGCGTGTTACAGGAAATACAAGGTTTGAAACCGGTTTCAGGAGACACTAATCGCGAAAGGTCGTCAAGCGGGAATGGAGTAATGTCTGGGGCGCGGGGCTTTTCTTAAAGTGACGAATGGTCGGGCTACCTGTTAATTCTGACAGTTTCGCGGTATTGGCGACGGGTGTTTACTCCTTTCACGTCACCAAAGATAGGAGCCCGAAAATGCCCGCTTCCAGCCCGTTCGTGTCACATCAGACCGTCCTGCTGCATGCTGCTGCGGGGGTTAATATGCATGGAGACTTTGAAGAAATTGTTGGGGTAGATCCAACTGATCCTGATGGCCTGATTCGTCTTTCCGTCTCGCTAGCACCCTTGGAGTGTCGCATTCCTCAATGGATTCCGGGTCCATCGCAGGGTCGAGTCGAGACGCTTAAACTGTGGTGGCGGATTCAAGGGATCGATGTATTGGCCGACGAGCATCCGTTCACCGGCCCACTGAACCCGGCGGACTTTCCCTATTCTCTGTATGTACCTGCCGATTACATGCGGGAAATTGATGCGGTCGCTCATGTTTACTTCACAATTGTGGACGAAACTGGCTTTAGCGTTCCATCACAGCCTTCCAAGCTCACTGTTGATAACAACCCTCCTCGATTTATTGATCCGGACGAAACAGCTCAATTCGTTGACCCGGATATTGCCTTGACGGGCATCACTGAGGATGTACTTGCTGCGAACCCGACCATTGAATTTCTGGTACCCGACTACATCGACAGGGCCGGGCGCGATGAGATCGGATACTACCTGGATCATAATGTACCCCCGGTGCCGGCGATCCTGAAGGGGCGTGAAACCTTCGATTTCATTGATGCACCCTTGATCTTGAGAGTTTCTTCAGGCGTGTTTCGCACACTCAGAAACGGTACAAACCACCTGCAATATCGTTTGTATGATCGCGCTGGTAACTTTTCCGGATTAAGCGCCCCGCTGACGTTCCAGGTCAACCTGCTTGCCATCCCCAGCAATCTACCGCGTCCCCAGATCCGACCTCCGGCCTATGATGATCTACTGATCGATCGCGAAGATGCACGGGCGATCGTCGCAGCGGGTATCCCTACCCAATATGACGACTTTGCGCCGGGGGACAACGTCTTGTTCTTTTTGGACGGCCGTCCGGTTCTCCCACCGCGACCTATCACGGGGTTCCCAAGTTGGGTCGATATACCTTGGAGCATTTTGCGGCCTCCCGGGACTTTGGTTCGGGAGCAAATACAGGCGCATTATGAAATCCATCGCGCAGGTATCCCCCCGGTTCCATCGCCCTCGGATTTTTTTTGGGTGGATTTGACAATTGCCGGTCAGGACCACGCTAACGCGCCCGCGAGACTCAACACGTCGTTGTCGAGGGTGGATGTTTTTGGACTGGGGTCGGGATTACATAATGAACTTGATATTCGGGATGAGACGCTGGGCGCGCAAGTTTGGGTACGGCTGTATATGGTGCCAGTTGCTGGAGAACGGTTGACACTTCATTGGGGAACAGTGGGGGCGGTTGCTCACTACGTTGTTCAGACGGGAGATGTGTTCGACCAGCCCGTCCGGTTCTTGCCTGATATACCTGGCAGTGTGATAACGGCAGGTGGCAATCATCCTCAACTCCCCGTTTTCTATGTGACCACCAACGGTGTGAATGAACAAGACTCACCGACAACGTTGGTGAATGTTCATATTGATCCTTTGATAGTACTTAGGCCACCGACAATCCAACATACGTTACATGGGGGCGCCCAGTATTTGACATGCAATTCCCGGCCACCCATTTGTGAAGGTGTGATATGGCAAGTACCTCATGATGCTTCTTTCCAGTTGCATGATGTCATTGAGTTTAGTTGGGAAGGTTACACCGACAATGCTGGGGCTCCTCCTTCCATTCCGGGGACTGATTTTGTGGAGCAAGTTCCATTAGACAGCCCTGCTGATGTAGCCAACGGCGTGAAGATAAGGGTTTGGCCCTGGGAAAAAATCGAGCCGATGCAAAACTATGCTTCTGCGTACGCACGTTATCGCTTGTTGCGTGGCGGCGTTCCCATTGGGAAGTCTACTGATCGCCTGGTCAGGATTGATCGAGTGTCTGCGGGGAGCGGGAAGGTTTGTTTCCCTGGTGATACGGGGTTTTGCGACGGTAGCTGATTTTTAGTAGCGGTAAGTTGAGGCTTATGTGCTGAGAGGAAGTTTCGCTTTTTCAACCGGCGCAAGAGGCAGTGTTTGCGTGGAAGATCTGTGGTGCTCATGCAATAGACGACTGTAAGAAATTAAATCAGATCATAGGCGGTTAGAAATGAAAAATATCAACAGGAACCTTAAAAAACCAACGCTGAGTGTTACACCCGTGCCGATAGCCTTGGATGATCCGCTAATTGATGGTTTGGTCGACGAGGCCAACTATCCGGGACTGATATCGCGTGACGCTTCAGATGCTCCGTTTCTACAGATTGATATCCCGCTGTCTACCTGGGTTCCAACCCCTATGAACCCAGCAAGAGCGGATGTTCTAGACCTTCACTTTGACGATATCGGTAACTTTGAATCAGGTTTGGTCGTCAGCGAACCGGTTTTTTTTTCCACTCCACTCCCCATGTTCTATTCCACACGAATTTCGAGGAGACTGCTGACAGAAGGGCTCCACCACGTCAGCTATAAGATAACGTCGGGCGGTCCGGGAGGTAATCCTTCCGGCTCCCGCCAATTGCCTTTGGTGGTCGACCGTACCGCTCCCTACGATAGCGTTCCTTACGTACCCCGTGCTTTGACGCTGCCTGCAGGTTGGCCAGGTAGCCTTACCGAGACTTTTCTGGCGTCTCATGATGCTGGAGGGGGCGTCCCCTTTGGGATTCCCGATTACGCGGCGGAAGGGGCTGATTCAAGTGACTTCTGGCGACTGTCCTACGCGGGTTCTAATGTAATCATCGCTCAGGGCCCGGTGTTTCCAGATAGGGTGGTGCGTTATAGCCGAGCCTTGGCCGAAGCAGCGGAGGGTCCCAGAAAGCTTGAATACCGGCTCGTTGATGTCGCAGGTAACGTGAGCGATGCGTCATTCGAGTTACCCATCTCAGTAGCGCTTACTCCAGCTCCCGTGCTGACGGCTTGCGGGGTCAGGGACGCTGTGTCGGTGACGGGGGTAGGGGACCGCCTGATCGATCGTCCAGATACGGCGAAATCTTTCGGCATGTTGGTGATCATTCCAACTTATGCTGCTGATCGAACGGCAGACGAGTTTATCGTGCACTTGACCACCACGCACGGCACCCGGGACGTTGGGCCACTCCCCTTGGGTGGAGCACCGTTGCCTTTCGATTTTCATGTGGGTTATTCGGTTCTTGCGGCACTGTATGGGACCAGTATTGGCCCTATCAGTCTGACGGTTGAGTACACGGTACGCCGCCACGGCGTACCGCATAAAGTCCCGACTGCCACAGTCATCAATTTGGATTTGTTCGAGGGGGGGCCGGACTATCCAGAGAAACCCGATCCCATCAACACCAATCTTCTGTTGCCAGTGCTGACCGGAAAGGGGTCGGGCAAGACCAATGAACTTGATGACACCGACAACGGGCTGGATGCTGATGTCGTGGTGGAGTTGTGGAGTGATCCGCCGTTGCCGTCGGCTCGCGATTTCACCATTCATCTGTACTATATGCACGAGCTGGTCGATAGCCGGTCCGTGGTGGCTGCAACGGCAATGCCGGGCGATGAAATTTCCATGAGGGTTCCGTGGCCCTATATTCAACGCCATTCCAATGCGACGATTCCGCTGCACTATCAAATCGAGGTGGCCGGTACAAACAATCGCGCGACTTCTGGGCCTCAGAGCATCAACGTCAATGCCAATATCATTGCCCTTCAGAAACCGACAGTGCTGGGAGCACTGCCAGAGGTGCCGGGAACACCGCCGCTGCCGGGTGAGATTCGTTGCGGGGCGTTGCTTGCACCGCAAAGGTTTGCGCGCGTGGCAGTTCCACCGGATCCCGAACTGATGAAGCGCGGCATGATCATCACGGTGTATTGGACGGCCTGCAGTGATGATGACGGGACCATGCCTATTGCATCTGCTACGGATACATTTCCTTATGGACCGCTTACACCCCAAGAGGAGCAACTGGGCTTCACAGTACCCATCGGCCCGTATGATACGTACATCAAACCCATCAACAAGGCGAACCACAGTATGGGCTCGGTAGTGATCAAATATAACGTGCCGATCATCGGCACCGGACCGACGGACTCACCCGAAGCCTTGTATTTAGTGCGTGGCGTTTCAGCAGGGCCGGTTTACTGCGACGGTACGCCGTGGCCTGGAGCATGACAGGTAAGTGATAAAGGGGAGCGACAAGCTCCTCTTTTTTTGTCTTACTGCTGGCTTTCTTTATTCAAGTATCACACGCAGATAAATCCTACATACCCATTCCCCCTCTATCCCTAATCTGCAGCCCGTCGAGGCTTGGTCCCATCTCGCTGGGTGCCGGTCAATTCGTTCCTTTGGGAATTCTATTTACGGGTATGTATGCAATGAGTATCAACGCACTTTTTAAAAAACATCCACTGGCGCTGGCGCTTCAAGCGCCTGTGGTCAGTTTCTTCATGTTGTCTGCTTCGCTGGTGGAGGCTCGCTCCGAGCTGCACCCAGGCATGGAACGCACCATTGAACAGGGGCACATGCAGGACGATTGGGTTATCGGTGAGAACGCCCACTTGACCTCCAATGGCGCAACGATGAACCAGTCCCGCGTGAATGCGGGCAAGTTGACCTTGAACGCCGGCACCCGCGCTCAGGACATTCAGGCTTTCAATGGATCGAAAATTTCGTTAAACGGAGCAACTGTCGTTGCCAGAAGCTCGGCTGTGTCCGCCATCAGTCTTCAGGGTAGCACTGCAGATATACAAGGCAGCACGATCACCAATCACAACGGTATGGGCATTTCAGCGGTACGTGACTTTCACACCGAGCAGGGTTCTACGTTTAACGTGTTCAACAGTGTTATCAACGGCTCGACCCGTGGCGCGTTTGCCACGGCGTTCAGTGAGCTGAACTTTACTGGCTCGGAGGTCAATGGTACGGCCGACGATAGCGTTGGTATCCTGTTATGGGGCGCCACGGCCAATGCAACCGACAGTCGCATCAGTGGCGGTGAGAACGGGGTACGCCTCAGTTACGAAAGTGACACGTTGAACAACAGCACCCTGGTCTTGGACCGTACCAGCGTTGAAGGACGCAACGGCGCTGCACTGTTGGTGGAGGGGGATGCCTATGGCAGCACCGATGCGAATATTCAGGTGCGTAACGGCTCCACGCTGACAGGTGGCAACGGAAACATCCTTGAGGTGATTGGTGGCTCCACCGCCAATATGAACGTCGACCGCAGCTTCCTGGTCGGTGACGTTGTCGTGGAAGAGGGCAGTACCGCCAAGCTGCAACTCAATAACGGCTCCTGGCTGACCGGCCAGTTGAAGAACGTGGCCGAGCTGAGCGTTAACGAAGCATCCAACTGGGTACTGGTGGGCGACAGCAATGTCGAGGCCTTGAAAATGGGCGGCGGTGCCGTGCATTTCGGTGGTGCAGATGAGTTCTACCAACTGGACGTGAAAAGCCTGGAAGGCGAAGGCACCTTCGTCATGCACACCGACTTCTCCACCCACGAGACCGACGTCCTCAATGTTGAAGGCAAGGCGGAAGGCAACCACAGCCTGTTGCTGGCGGCCACCGGTTCTGAACTGGCCAGCGGCCAGCCGATCAGGGTTGTGCACACAGAGGGCGGCGACGCACACTTCTCTCTGGTGGGTGACACCGTGGACATCGGCGCCTTCGCCTATGGCTTGCAGAAGGACGGCACAGACTGGCTGCTCGACCCCACCCGGCGCGGCACCAGCACCGGCGCCCATTCGGTACTGGCGTTGTTCAACAGCGCACCCACCGTGTTGTATGGTGAGTCGTCCATCCTGCGTACCCGCATGGGTGAGTTGCGCTTCAGCGAGGGCAGGAACAATGGCCTGTGGATGCGCAGCTACGGTAACAAGCATGAAGTAGCCGCCAACAAGAACGGTGCGGGTTACACGCAAGCCCAGAAGGGTTTCACCATTGGTGCCGATGCGCCGTTGTCCAGTGGTGATGGCCAATGGCTGGCTGGTGTGATGGCCGGTCACAGCACCTCGGACCTGAGCCTGAACCGTGGCAGCAAGGGTGAGGTCAAGAGCTACTACGTGGGCGGCTATGCCACCTGGATGGACGCCGAAAGCGGCCTGTACTTCGACGGCGTGGCCAAGTTGAACCGCCTGCATAACAACGTTGACGTCACCATGAGCGACGGCAAGAAAGCCAAGGGAAACTACGCGCAGAACGCTGTGGGCGCCTCGGTAGAAGTGGGTCGCCACATCAAGTTGGATAACGACTATTTCGTCGAGCCCTACGGCCAGTTGGCAGCGACCATTACCCAGGCGCAGAGCTATGAATTGTCCAACGGCCTGCACGCCAAGGGTGATCGTTCCAGCTCGGTGGTGGGTAAAGCCGGTGTGACGGTAGGCAAGAACATCCAGCTGGAGAGCGGCGGTGTGTTGCAGCCGTACCTGCGTACTGCGCTGGCCCATGAGTTTGACCAGAGCAACAAGGTATTCATCAACGATCAGAGCTTCAACAATGACCTGTCTGGCTCACGCATCGAGTTGGCTGCTGGCATTGCGATGTCGGTGTCGGAGAACGTCAAGCTGCATGCCGACTTCGAAACCAGCAAGGGCAAGAAGATCGATCAGCCGTGGGGTGTCAACGTCGGCATGCGTTACGATTTTTAAGGCGCCCGCTCACTTGAACAGGGGAAGCTTCGGCTTCCCCTTTTTTGTGCGCCCAGCATAGGCGCAATCTTGTGGGTGAAAGTCCCGCCGTAAGCTGACCACAGCGCGAGAGAGAGCGTTATAGGGCTGGGTTGGAAAGCCTACTTCAAGTTGTCGCAAACACCAGGTGTCTGGCGTGAAATGGACAAATGGATACGGCATCGACTTAGAGCGATCCAGCTCAAGCAATGGAAGCGAGGGACGACGGTGTTTCGTGAGTTGGTGGCCCTTGGCGCGAGAGGTGGCCCAGAAAGTGGCATGCAACACCCGTCGCTGGTGGGATAACAGTCGATGGGCGCTCAATTGGGTGCTGAATCTTGCGTGGTTTGATCGCTTGGGGCTTCCGCGTCTGTCGTGACCTCAATCTCTCGAACCGCCCGGTGCGGACCCGCATGCCGGGTGGTGTGGCAGGGGCGCGGCCTATGGAAGCCGCCCCCTATGCCGATTTAGATCCACACGCTCAGCCAGGTAGAACCCAGCAGGAGCAGGGCCATGCATCGGTTGAAACGTCGCATGGCCTGCGGCGAGCGCAGGAGTCGGCTCGAAGCCGCGCCCAACAGGGCCCAGGCCGTGAGGCACGGCAGGGAAATGAGGAAAAAGACCAGCGACAGGGTGAGCACCCGGCCCTGGCGTTCTGCACCGCTTCCCGCGAATACACTGACCACCGCCAAGGCCATCGTCCAGGTCTTGGGGTTGATCAATTGCAGGCTGGCGGCGCCGCGTAAACCGAGTCGCTTTTGCGTTGATCGCACATCGATTCCCTCAGCGGGTGCGCTGAAAATCTGCCAGGCGAGGTAACTTAGCCAGGCAATGCCAGCCCAGTGCATCGTGCTTTGTAGCTTGGGCAAATGAACCAGCGACCGGCCAACGCTGGAACCCACCAGCAGTACGATCCCCGCTGCACCGGCGCAAGCCCCCAGAATAACGGGCAACGCGGCCTTGAAGCCGTAACGCGCGCTGTTGCTCAGCACTAGGATATTAGTTGGGCCTGGGGTAATCGAGGCAACAAAGGCAAACAACATAAACGACAACATGGCAGATGACTCCGAAAACCAATCGATGGCGTCGATCTTCGCTGGCCGGCGTATCACCTGTCTGGAAGGTTTGAGCAGCGCTTGCGGTACGCGGCGGGCGTCAAGCCGTAGGCGCGCACGAACCAGCGGCCCAAGTGGCTCTGGTCGGCAAAGCCCAGGGCAATCGCGACATCGGCGGGTTGCTCGCCCTTGGCCAGCAAGTGCCGGGCGTGGGCCAGACGCAGTTGCACCAGATACGCGTGGGGTGGCAAACCAAAGGCGCTCTTGAACGCACGGGTCAGGCGGAAACGGTCGACGCCGCAGGCCAGGGCCAGTTCGTCCATGCCCACATCCACGTGCAGATGAGCGTGCAGGTATTCCCGCGCCTTGTGCGCAACCAGTGGCAATCGCGGGTCTTCGCGGTAGCGGGTGCGCCAGTAGAGTTGGCCGGTGAGGCGCTCCAACAGATGGTCCATGGCGCGCTGGCGCACGATGCGCAGTTCGCCGCCGTGCAGGGTCTGGAAGGCCTGGCTGGTCGCCATTGCCAGGCGCGGGTCGTTGGTCAACGTGCTGGCGAAACTCAGTTGGCTATCGAGTGGTGCCTCTTCAAACACCGCGCTCACCTCCCGCGCCAACCACTGTGGGTCGAGGTAGAGCATGTGGTAGGTAAAGCCGTCTGCGGTGGGTGCGTCGCCGTCATGAAGTTCGCCGGGCTCCACCAGAAACACCTGGCCGGGCACGCTGTTGTGGCGGGTACGGCGGCAGTTGAATTGCTGCACGCCTTGCTCGGTCACGCCGATCAGGTAGCTGTCGTGCCAATGCGGGTCGTACGCATGGCCTTCGAAATGCGCGCGCAGGGTCTCGATGCCGGTGTCGGCGTCCTGGGACAGGTCGATCCAATTGTGCGCGGCCATAAAACACCGAGGCGGAATAGGTGAGGTAATTAGCGCCCAGCTGGGCATAAGCGTCTAGAAGGTTTGTGCAGCCTCAACCGAATAAGCCAGCGGCGATATTGATCGAGAACCCCAGGATCGCCGTGTTGAACAGAAACCCGATCAATGACTGCCCCAGCACCACTTTGCGCATACTTCGCGTGGCGACGCCCACATCGGAGGTCTGCACCGCCACGCCGATGGTGAACGAGAAGTACAGGAAATCCCAGTAATTGGGGGTCGTCAGCCCTTCGGCAAAGCGCAGCGCCGGTTCCTTGCCGTCCCAGGTGTAATACAGGCGCGCGTAATGCACGCTGAAGATCACCCCGATCAGCAACCATGAACCGATCACCGTCAGCCCGGTAAACCCGTAGTGCAGCAGCCGTTCGGTGGTGGCCAGGTCCTTGCTGCCGACCAGTTCGAAGGTGATGGTCGCCAGGCTGGCGATGGCGGCGATGCACACGGTGAACAGGACCAGGCCGGCGTTTTCATCTTCGACCTCGGCGATGCGCTTCACGTCTTCGGCCTTGGCGCGACGGGTCAGCCACAGCATCAGCACCAGGTAGGTCCAGACCCCGGCGTTCCAGCCAATCAGGATTTTGCTGACGAGGGTGTCGGCCGGCACCAGGATGCCCATGGCAAGGCCGAGCACGGCGGCGGCGGAGAGGCGAGGGTGGGTGCGGGCGAGGAAGGGCATGGCGGCTCACAGCTGACAGTGGGTCAACTGACTGTACCTCATCATGTGGGAGGGGGCTTGCCCCGATGGCGGTGTATCAGTGAAAAATGGTTCAGCTGACATACCGCATCGGGGGCAAGCCCCCTCCCACAGGGTTTAACTCGGTTTAACGTGGAGATTTCTTCACTAGCTTCATGACCACTACAAAGAACACCGGCACAAACACCACCGCCAGTGTCGCGGTGATCATCCCGCCGATCACGCCGGTACCAATCGCTTGCTGGCTGGCGGAACTGGCGCCGGTGGCAATCGCCAACGGCACCACGCCGAGGATGAACGCCAGCGAGGTCATGATGATCGGGCGCAAGCGCAAGCGCGCAGCCTTCAGGGTGGCGCTCATCAGGTCTTCACCCTGGTCGTAGAGGTCCTTGGCGAATTCGATGATCAGGATCGCGTTCTTCGCCGACAGGCCGATGATGGTGATCAGGCCGACCTTGAAGAACACATCGTTGGGCATGCCCCGCAAGGCCACGGCCAGTACCGCGCCCAGCACACCCAGCGGCACCACCAGCAGCACCGAGGTCGGGATCGACCAGCTTTCATACAGCGCCGCCAGGCACAGGAACACGATCAGCAACGACAAGCCCAACAGCAACGGCGCCTGGGAGCCGGACAAGCGCTCCTGCAACGACAACCCGGTCCATTCCTGGCCCAGGCCGGCGGGCAATTGGCTGACCAGGCGTTGGATCTCGTCCATGGCCTCACCGGTACTGTGCCCTGGAGCGGCTTCGCCGGAAATCGCGATGGCCGGGTAGCCGTTATAGCGGGTCAGCTGGGTCGGGCCCTGGGTCCATCTGGCTTCGACAAAGGCGGACAGGGGCACCATCTTGCCGGCGTTGTTGCGCACGTTGATCTTCATCAAGTCCGCCACCTGGCTGCGTTGGTCGCCTTCGGCCTGCACCACCACCCGCTGCATGCGGCCCTGGTTGGGGAAGTCGTTGATATAGGCCGAACCGACGGCCGAGGACAGTACATTGCCGACGTCGGCAAACGACACGCCCAGGGCGTTGGCCTGCTTGCGGTCCACTTCCAGCTGCACTTGCGGTGCTTCGGCCAGGGCGCTTTCGCGCACGTTGGCCAGGATCGGGCTTTTCTCGGCGGCGGCCAGCAATTCAGTACGCGCCGCCATCAGTGCGGCATGGCCGACGCCACCCCGGTCTTGCAGGCGGAACTCGAAGCCGCTGGACGTGCCCAGGCCGTCCACTGGAGGCGGCAGGATGGCGTAGGCGACTGCATCTTTCAGTTCGCTGAAGGCCATGTTGGCGCGGTCGGCAATCGACGATGCGGAGTCATCGCTGCTGCGCTGCGACCAATCCTTGAGCGTGGTAAACGCCAGCGCTGCGTTCTGCCCCGAACCGGAGAAGCTGAAGCCCATGATCATGGTGGTATCACCCACCCCAGGCTCTTCGGCGTTGTGCGCTTCGATCTGCTCGGCCACCTGCACCGTGCGGTTCTTGCTCGCACCCGGCGGCAACTGGATATCGGTGATGGTGTAGCCCTGGTCTTCCACCGGCAAGAACGAGGAGGGCAGGCGGCTGAACATCCAGCCCAGGCCCACCAGCAACACCAGGTAGATCAGCAGGTAGCGGCCGCTGCGCTTGAGGGCATAGGCTACCCAGCCTTCATAGCGGTCGGTGAGGCTTTCAAAACGCTGGTTGAACCAGCCGAAGAAACCGCCCTTGGCATGGTGCTCGCCCTTGGGGATCGGCTTGAGCAAGGTGGCGCACAGGGCCGGGGTCAAGGTCAGGGCGAGAAACGCCGAGAACAGGATCGAGGTGGCCATCGACAGCGAGAATTGCTGGTAGATCACCCCCACAGAGCCGGCCATGAACGCCATCGGCAGGAACACCGCCACCAGCACCAGGGTGATGCCGATGATGGCGCCGGTGATCTGGCCCATGGCCTTTTTCGTCGCTTCCTTGGGCGACAGGCCCTCGGTGGCCATGATCCGCTCGACGTTTTCCACCACCACAATCGCGTCGTCCACCAGGATGCCGATAGCCAGCACCATGCCGAACATGGTCAGCACGTTGATCGAAAAGCCCAGCAGCAACATGGTGGCAAAAGTGCCCATCAGCGCAATCGGCACCACCAGCGTCGGGATCAGCGTGTAGCGCACGTTCTGCAGGAACAGGAACATCACCGCGAACACCAGCGCCATTGCCTCAAGCAGGGTGTAGACCACCTTGGTGATCGAGACCTTGACGAAGGGCGAGGTGTCATACGGGATCTTGTACTCCACGTTGGCCGGGAAATAGCGCGACAGCTCGTCCATCTTGGCTCGCACCAGGGTGGCGGTGCTCAACGCGTTGGCGCCAGGCGACAACTGCACGCTGACGGCGGTGGACGGCTTGCCGTTCAGGCGCGTGGAGAACTGGTATTCCTGGCTGCCGACTTCCACCCGCGCCACATCGCCGATGCGCACGGTGGAACCGTCCGGGTTGGCTTTGAGCACGATGTCGGCGAACTCGGCCGGCGTCGACAACTGGCCCTTGACCAGGATCGCCGCGGTGATTTCCTGGGTATTGGTACCCGGCAAGTCACCGATGCTGCCCGCCGAGACCTGGGCGTTCTGCGCGCTGATCGCCGCGTTCACATCGGCCGGCGTGAGGTTGAAACCGATCAGCTTCTGCGGGTCGATCCAGATCCGCATGGCACGCTCGGCGCCGTACAGCTGGGCCTTGCCCACACCGTCCAGACGCTTGAGCTCGTTCATCACGTTACGCGCCAGGTAGTCGCTGAGCGCCACGTCATCGAGCTTGCCGTCGTTGGACGTGAGGGTCACCAGCAGCAGGAAGCCGGCAGAGACTTTCTCCACCTGCAAGCCTTGCTGGGTAACGGCTTGCGGCAGGCGCGGCTCGACCGCTTTGAGGCGGTTCTGCACATCGACCTGGGCCATTTCCGGGTTGGTGCCCGGTTGGAAGGTGGCGGTGATGGTGGCCGAACCCAGGCTGCTCTGGGATTCGAAATACAACAGGTGATCGGCGCCGTTGAGCTCCTGCTCGATCAGGCTCACCACGCTTTCATCCAGGGTCTGCGCCGACGCACCGGGGTACACCGCGTAGATCTCTACTTTCGGCGGCGCGACGTTGGGGTACTGCGCCACCGGCAACTGCGGGATGGCCAGCAAGCCGGCCAGCAGGATAAACAGGGCGACCACCCAGGCGAAGATCGGGCGGTCAATAAAGAACTGCGGCATGGCGGGTTATTCCTTTACGAGCGGGCTGTCGTCCACTTCAACTTTTTCACCGGGGCGCGCGTGCTGCAGGCCTTCGACGATGATGCGGTCACCGGCTTTGAGGCCGCTGCTGACGATCCAGCGATCGTTGACCACCGCGCCCAACTCCACCGGCTGCTGGCTCACGGTCTGCTCGGCGTCCAGCAGCAAGACCATCGGGATACCGGCGCTGTCACGGGTGATGGCGCGTTGCGGCACGCTGATGCCTTGCTTGTCGACGGCTTGCTCCAGGCGCACCCGTACAAAGCTGCCGGGCAGCAGGTCGAGGTCTGGGTTGGGGAACTCGCTGCGCAGGATGATCTGCCCGGTGCCCGGGTCGACGCTGATCTCGGCGAACAGCAACTTGCCCGGCAGTGGGTACAGGCTGCCGTCGTCCTCGATCAGGGTGGCCTTGGCCTGGTCCTGGCCGACTTGCTTCAGGCTGCCGGCACGGAAGGCGCGGCGCAGGTCGTTCAGCTCGCGGTTGGACTGGGTCAGGTCGGCATGGATCGGGTCCAGTTGCTGGATGATCGCCAGCGGCGTGGCCTCGTTCTGCCCGACCAGCGCGCCTTCCGTCACCAGCGCCCGGCCGATGCGCCCGGAAATCGGTGCGGTCACAGTGGCGTAACCCAGGTTCAAGCGGGCGCGTTCCACGGCTGCCTTGTTGGCGGCCACTTCGGCGTTGGTCTGGCGTACGGCGGCGCGGGCGTTGTCGTAGTCCTGGCCGCTGATGGCGTTGCCTTCCACCAATTGGCTGTAGCGCTGCTCCTGCAGGCGCGCCTTGAACGCATCCGCCTCGGCCTTGCTCAGGTTGGCCTGGGCGCTGTCGAGGTCGGCCTTGAAGGGCGCGGGGTCGATGCGAAACAGCACGTCACCCTGTTTCACGTCATGGCCTTCCTTGAACACCCGTTGCATCACCACGCCAGCAACCCTTGCGCGCACTTCGGCGATGCGCGGCGCGGCAATGCGCCCGCTCAGTTCGCTGCTGATCGACAGGGGCTTGGCTTCCAGGGTTTCGATGCGCACTTTGGCCAGGGGCATTTGCGGCGCTTCGGCGGCGGAGTCGCCACACGCGCTCAGGGCCAGGGTGAGGGCCAGCAGGCAAAATGGCGCAAACAGATTCTTCGACATGCTCTTATCCCAATATTGACTGGCGCATCCTAAAGTCACCTGCGCCGTGGTGCTGTGAAGCTGTGTAGCTCGTGTGTGAAGAAATGTAAGGTGCGGCGCGCGGGGCGCCGGGGGCGTATATCCTTGCACAATCCTGCAAACATGGAGATGCCATGTGGGAGGGGGCTTGCCCCCGATAGCGGTGTATCAGTCGAAATACGCTTCACTGAGCCACCGCTATCGAGGGCAAGCCCCCTCCCACATGGGATTTGTGTACGACCAACAACTGTATTTTCTGGAAACACCTTTATGCCCAACATCCTCCTGGTGGAAGACGACGCAGCACTCTCCGAGCTGATTGCCAGCTACCTGGAACGCAATGGCTACCACGTCAATGTGCTCAGCCGTGGCGACCATGTCCGTGAGCGCGCACGCCTGAACCCGCCGGACCTGGTGATCCTCGACCTGATGCTGCCCGGCCTCGACGGCCTGCAGGTGTGCCGCCTGCTGCGTGCCGACTCGGCGGGCCTGCCGATCCTGATGCTCACCGCCCGCGATGACAGCCACGACCAGGTGCTGGGCCTGGAAATGGGCGCCGACGACTACGTGACCAAGCCCTGCGAGCCACGTGTACTGCTCGCCCGTGTGCGCACCTTGCTGCGTCGCAGCAGCCTGTCCGAGCCCCAGGTGGCCAACGACCAGATCATCATGGGCAACCTGTGCATCGACCTGTCGGAGCGCACCGTGACCTGGCGCGATCAGGCGGTGGAGTTGTCCAGCGGCGAATACAACCTGCTGGTGGTGCTGGCGCGGCATGCCGGTGAAGTGCTCAGCCGCGACCAGATCCTGCAACGCCTGCGCGGCATCGAGTTCAACGGCACCGACCGCTCGGTGGACGTGGCCATCTCCAAGCTTCGTCGCAAGTTCGACGACAACGCCGGCGAGGCGCGCAAGATCAAGACGGTGTGGGGCAAGGGCTACCTGTTCAGCCGTTCCGAGTGGGAATGCTGAGCCATGTTTCGTGTATTGCTGCGCCTCTACCTGATCACCATCGTCACCTACAGCCTGGCGATCTATTTGATCCCTTCGTTGGTGATCCAGCTGTTCGAACACCGCTACATGAACTACAACATCGAGCAGACCCGCGGCCAGCAAAAGCTGATCGTCAAGCAATATCAGCGGGCGCCGGTAGAGCGTTGGTCACAGGTGACCGAGCAACTGGGCCGCGATTTTGCGCCGCTGAAAGTGCAATTGCTGTTGCGCCAGGACGCCAGCTACACCCCGGCGGAAGAACAGCTGCTGGAGCAGGGCAAGTCGGTGGTGCGCCTGGGCGAATGGGGCTGGATGGAGCAGATCAGCTCGCCGATCAATGAGCAGTTCGTGGTCAAGCTGACCATTCCGCCCGACCCCATGGACATGAACGTGCTGTATTGGGCGATCAACGTGCTGATCGTCGCCGCGCTGCTGGCCTGCCTGCTCATATGGCTGCGTCCGCACTGGCGCGACCTGGAACGCCTGAAAAGCACCGCCGGGCAACTGGGCCAGGGTAACCTGGCCGAACGCACCGGTCTTCCGGCCAGTTCCAGCATCGGCAGCCTGGCGTCGGTGTTCGACGCCATGGCCGACGACATCGAGCACCTGCTCAACCAACAGCGCGATCTGCTCAACGCCGTTTCCCATGAACTGCGCACACCGCTCACGCGCCTGGATTTCGGCCTGGCCCTGGCGTTGTCCGAAGATTTGCCCGAGGCCAGCCGCGAACGCCTGCACGGCCTGGTAGCACATATCCGCGAGCTGGATGAGCTGGTGTTGGAGCTACTGTCCTACAGCCGCCTGCAAAACCCGGCGCAACTGCCAGAGCGGGTCGAGGTGGTGCTCGATGAGTTTATCGACAGCGTGCTGGGCAGCGTCGACGACGAACTGGAAAATCCCGAGATCGTCATCGATGTCGCGCTCGACTGTGCCGTGGAGCGCTTCAGCCTCGACCCGCGCCTCACTGCCCGCGCTTTGCAAAACCTGCTGCGCAACGCCACACGTTACTGCGACAAGCGCATTCAGGTCGGCGTGAAGGTCTGCGCCAAGGGGTGTGAAATCTGGGTGGACGATGATGGCATCGGCATCCCGCTTGACCAGCGTGAACGCATCTTCGAACCGTTCTACCGCCTGGACCGCAGCCGTGATCGCGCCACCGGCGGTTTCGGCCTGGGCCTGGCCATCAGCCGGCGCGCCCTGGAAGCCCAGGGCGGCACCTTGACGGCGTTGGCGTCGCCATTGGGCGGGGCGCGGTTCCGAGTGTGGTTGCCCACTGTCGATTAGAAAATTGGCCAGGGAAGGCGCACACTATGCCCCCGCTTTACCCGAGGAGAGATTGGCAATGACTGGTGTGCACACGTCTGCTCAACAAGGTTTCTCTACCCAGGCCGTCACCTATGCCCAGGGGCGGCCGGATTATCCGAGGCAACTCACCGGCTGGCTGGCCGACACATTGCGCATCAGCGCGCAGTCCAGCGTGATTGACCTGGGCGCCGGCACTGGCAAGTTCACCCGCTTGCTCAGCGCCCTGGCACCGACCCTGATCGCGGTCGAGCCGGTGGCGGCGATGGGCGCGCAGTTGACCCGACTGATGCCGGATGTGCGCCTGCTCAATGGCACCGCTGAATCCATCCCGTTGCCAGCCGCCAGCGCCGATGCAGTGGTGTGCGCCCAGGCCTTCCACTGGTTTTCCACCGAGGCGGCCCTGGCGGAAATCCATCGCGTGCTCAAGCCCGATGGTCGCCTTGGCCTGGTGTGGAATGTGCGAGACGAATCGGTGGATTGGGTCGCCGCGATCACCGACATCATCACCCCGTACGAGGGCGATACGCCGCGCTTTCATACCGGTCGCTGGCGTGACGCGTTCAGCGGCAAGTATTTTTCCCAGCCCGAAGTCACCTGTTTCCCCTATAGCCATGTCGGCAGTCCTCAAGAGGTGATCATGGATCGCTTTCTCTCGGTGAGCTTTATTGCCGCGCTGGACGATGAGCCCAAGGCCCGCGTTACCGCGCAATTGCAGGCGCTGATCGACACCCATCCGGCGTTGAAGGGGCGGGACACCGTGGCCTTTCCGTATCAGACCCAGGCTTATGTCTGTCATCGACTGGCCTAAAAGGCATAAAGTCAGATCATATTGGTATAAGTCGTTATAAGAAAAATCGCTATCCTGCGGCCAGAAATTTATAAGGCCGCAGGTAGCTGTAATGGATGTGGGTAATATTGGTTTCGTGGTTGCCGGCCTGATCGTGGGTTTTATCGTGGGCATGACCGGTGTGGGCGGCGGTTCGTTGATGACGCCGATCCTGTTGTGGTTCGGCATCAACCCGGCCACTGCCGTGGGTACCGACCTGTTGTACGCGGCTATCACCAAGTCCGGTGGCGTGCTGGTGCACAGCAAGAACAGGAACATCGACTGGACCATCACCGGCTGGCTGACCCTGGGCAGCGTGCCGGCGGTGTTGCTGACGTTGTGGTTTCTGGCCAGCCTGCATACTGACCCCAGCGCCATGAATGCGGTGATCAAGCAGGCGCTCGGTGTGGTGCTGCTGCTGACGGCGTTGGCGATTCTGTTCAAGAAAAGCCTGTTGGCGTTTGCCCAGCGGCATGCGGGCGATAGCTATCACATGAGCCCGCGCAACCTGAATGCGCTGACGGTGGTGACAGGGGCGATCCTCGGCACCATGGTGGCGCTGACCTCCATTGGCGCGGGTGCGCTGGGGACGGTGGCGTTGTTTATTCTGTATCCGTTCCTGGCCACGCGGCGGCTGGTGGGGACTGAGATTGCACATGCCGTGCCGTTGACCCTGGTAGCCGGGTTGGGGCATGCCAGCATGGGCAATATGGATTGGCATCTGTTGGGGTTTTTGTTGATGGGGTCGTTGCCGGGGATCTATATCGGTAGTCATATGACGGGGAAGTTGCCGGATGGGGTGCTGCGGCCGTGTTTGGCGGTTATGCTCATGGCTATTGGCTATAAACTGGCTTTCTGATTGGGGGCATATCCGTTGTTCAGGTAACGGCCATTTAGAGTTCCGCCATCACCTAAATAACGGATATACACACAGTCAAAAACCTCAACCCACTACGCCAGGCCCATTCCCAATCTGCCAGACAAACGGCGGCTCAGCCCCATTGACCACCCAATCCCCCACAATCCGCGCCTTGTAAATCAGCGGATTATGCGACGACACCGTCCGCGCATTCCGCCAATGCCGATCCAGCGCCTTACCCTGGCGCACATCCGAAGCCCCCAGCGCATTAAACAACTCGCTGGTCGCTCGCTGAATCAACGACGACACCACCACCTGTGCGGTAGCCGACTCAATCTCGGCCGCCACATTGGCTTCGCGCTCTACCGCATCATCGCCCCCGAATCGCGCCACATACGCCCGTTGCGCGGGCAGTGTCGCCTTCAGCGCGCTCGCTTCGGCGGCATACACCAGCGCCGCCACTTCACCCACCACCTGCTGAATCTGCGCATCCTGGCTGACATGCGCCGCATTGCCATGGCTGTAGATGCGCTTGCGGCTGCGCACCTGATGCGCCACATCGCGCAGTGCCGCACGGCCGATACCCGCCAAGGTGGCCAGCAGCACCAGTTGGTAGAACGCGGTCTGGTATTTGAAGCGCGTGGCAAAGTCGATCACGTTGTCCGCGTCCACCACCGCATCGGTAAAGCGTGACGTGCCGCTGCCAGTGGTGCGCTGGCCAAAGCCATCCCAGTCGTCACTGTGCTCCACGCCAGGCTGACGGGCGCGGGTCGCGGCGATCACGTCGCCACCGGTGTCGCTGCGTTGGGCGTACACATCGATCCAGTCGGCGAAGATGCTGCCGGTGCTATAGAACTTTTCTCCGTTGAGCTTCCAGTGGTCACCGTCGGGGCTGACCTGGGTGACCACGTCGCCAATGGCCACGCTGCCGATCTCGGTCCAGGCACAGCCGACGATATCGCCGTCCACAAATCGCTTGAACCACACATCGCGTCCGGCGCCGGGCGGTGCATTCAGGCGGTCTTCGGCAAAGGCGAAGTGCCCGCGCAGGGCCTGGGGCACGTTGGAGTCGGCTTCGGCCAGTTCGATCAGCAATTCGAACAACTGCGGCAGTGACGCGCCGCCACCGCCATATTCCACCGGTACGCGCACCGCGCCAAACCCCGCCTCCTTGAGCCATTGGATCGGCTCATGGGGCAGGGTGCGGCTGTGTTCGCGCGCTACGGCGCCTTCGGCGATGCGCTGGAAGATCGGGCGGAAGCGTGCCGCCAGCGTGGGGTAGTCGACGCCGGTGGACAGCGGGTTGATGACGTGATGTTCGGTCATGGCGAGGCTCCTGGGCAGTGATCGATGCAGAGGCGATTGCACAGTCCGTGCCGGGTGCCGGGGCGCGTATTTCCGGGGAAAAACAGCGGGTCACTGTTGCCCTGGCAACAGCGGATCGACAAACCAGCGCAATCCAAAACACTGGCGACGCCATAGGGTCGTTGACCCAAGCCGCCTGGCCTGGGCGTTTCGCCGGCCTGGCACGCTTGCTGCTCAAGCCCTGGTACATCCCTTTTGTGCGAGGTACCGTCCGATGACTCAACACGCCGTGAAATTTGCCTACTGGGTGCCCAACGTCAGCGGTGGGCTGGTGGTCAGCAAAATCGAGCAACGCACCCACTGGGGCATCGACTACAACCGCAAGCTGGCGCAACTGGCCGAGGCTGCCGGCTTCGAGTACGGCCTCACCCAGATCCGCTTCACCGCCGGCTACGGCGCCGAAAACCAGCATGAGTCCGTGGCATTCAGTCATGCGTTGCTGGCTGCGACCACCAAGCTCAAGGTGATCGCCGCGATCCTGCCCGGCCCGTGGCAGCCGGCACTGGCGGCCAAACAATTGGCAACCATCGACCAGCTCACCGATGGCCGTATCGCGGTGAATATCGTCAGCGGTTGGTTCAAGGGTGAGTTCCAGGCCATTGGCGAACATTGGCTGGAGCACGACGAGCGTTATCGCCGCTCCGAAGAGTTCATCCGCGCCCTCAAGGGCATCTGGACCCAGGATGACTTCACCTTCAATGGCGACTTCTACCGCTTCAACAACTACACCCTCAAGCCCAAGCCGCTGGGCCAGCCCGAAGTATTCCAGGGCGGCAGCTCGCGGGCGGCGCGGGACATGGCGGCGCGGGTGTCGGACTGGTACTTCACCAACGGCAACACCCCGGAAGGCATCAAGGCCCAGGTCGATGACATCCGCGCCAAGGCGGCAGCCAATAACCACTCGGTCAAAGTCGGCGTCAACGCCTTTGTGATCGCCCGCGACACCGAGGAAGAAGCGCGCGCCGTGCTGGCGGAGATCATCGACAAGGCCGACCCGGAAGCGGTGAATGCCTTCGGCGATGCGGCGAAACAGGCCGGCAAGGCGTCGCCGGAGGGAGAGGGCAACTGGGCCAAATCCAGCTTCGAGGACCTGGTGCAGTACAACGATGGCTTCAAGACCAACCTGATCGGCACGCCGCAGCAGATCGCCGAGCGCATCGTTGCGCTCAAGGCGGTGGGGGTGGACCTGGTACTCGCCGGGTTCCTGCACTTCCAGGAAGAAGTCGAATACTTCGGCAAGCGCGTGTTGCCGTTGGTGCGTGAGCTTGAAGCCAAGGCGGCAATCAAACAGGTGGCTTGAGCCGTGCGAGCTTGATCCGTGCAAGTAGTGAGCGGGCTTGCTACAGGTGTTTTTCCAGGCGCAGGGCGGGAGTGTGGTCTTCGTAGTAGTCGTTGATCAGGGCAAAGCGCCGATAACCGTTGCGCTCATAGAGGTTGAGGGCGCCGGGGTTGTCGGTGCGTACTTCCAGACGTATGCAGGTGTAGCCCTGTGCCACGGCGATAGCTTCCACGCCGTTCAGCAACTGCTTGCCCAAGCCAATGCCGCGTGCATGCTCGGCAATGGCAATCGAATACAGGCGCGCCGAGCAGGCGCCCCGACGAAACAACACCAGCGCATAGCCGAGTAACTGCCGGTCATTTTCCGCCACCAGCAACTGGCCGTGGGCGCGGCTGACCATCCACTGGAAACTGCGCGATGACAGCCGGTCGCTGCTGAAACAGCGCTGTTCCAGTGCCACCAGTTCAGACACATCGTTGGAGGTTGCAACGCGAAAGCAAAGAGCCATATGACCGCCGTAAAAGTTGCGTAACGAAACGGGACTTCTCTAAATGATCGTGCTTAATAGAAAAGGTCGAGTTCTCTAAAGC
Source organism: Pseudomonas extremorientalis (assembly GCF_024584605.1). Lineage (NCBI taxonomy): Bacteria > Pseudomonadati > Pseudomonadota > Gammaproteobacteria > Pseudomonadales > Pseudomonadaceae > Pseudomonas > Pseudomonas extremorientalis. Next base: position 2,931,599 of record NZ_CP089519.1, read on the forward strand.
GGATCAACTATTATGTCGGCGGTACAAGGTCATTGGCGTGAAGTATCGGAGCAAACAGTCGCGACGACAATAACTGACAAGGGTTATTTTCTCGCCCCCCTCAAAGGAACCCGTCAAGTCGTGATCATTGTCGAGCGCAAGGAAGATTGGGCCTCCTACTTCCCCAGCGAAGACATCGTCACCGCCCAGGAGTACCTGGAACAGACCCGGGAAACCGAAACTGGCAAGCGTGTGCAGGTGATCAACCTGTGCCGCAGCTACAAGTACCTGGGGCACGGCTATTACTGCTCGCTGCTGGCCGAAGCCCGCGGGCACAAGGTGATTCCGTCGGTGCGCACCATCAGCGAACTGACGAAGAAGTCGCTGTACGGGCTGGCCCTGGACGACCTGGATAAAACCCTCGATAAAGCCTTGAGTCATCATCTTTACAGCAATACCGAAGGCTTTACCCTGACACTTTACTTCGGCCGGACCAATATAGAACCGTTGCAGGACCTGGCCCGTCAGTTATTTGAAGCGTTCCCGTGTCCCATCCTGTTAGTTGATTTAAAAAGGAATAACGGCTGGCATATCGAAGGGATCAAGTCCGGTGTATTGCACAAGTTGCGCGATGACCAGGAAGATCAATTCGCCCATGCGCTGGATAACTTCAGCCGCAAGATCTGGCGCCAGCCGCGCTCACGTCGCCTGGCCCGTTATGACCTGGCCATCCTGCACGATCCTCAGGAACAGTTGCCGCCGTCCAACGCCAAGGCATTGGATAATTTCATCCGCGTAGGCAAGGGCCTGGGCATCGATGTGGAGTTGATCGAGCGCAAGGACTATTCGCGCCTGGCCGAGTACGACGCCTTGCTGATCCGCGAAACCACCAGTGTCGACAACCACACCTACCGTTTTGCCAAGAAAGCCGAAAGCGAAGGCCTGGTGGTGATGGACGATCCGGCGTCGATCCTGCGCTGTACCAACAAGGTCTACCTCACCGACTTGCTCAACAGCCACCAACTGGGCATGCCCGCCACCGAGATTCTGTACAAGGAACGACCGGAAGACTTCGAACGGGTCGGCGAGCGCCTGGGCTTCCCGCTGGTGCTGAAGATCCCTGACGGATGCTTTTCCCGAGGCGTGATCAAGGTTGAAAGCCAGGAGGCTTTGCTCAAGGCGACCGACGAGTTGTTCGAGCATTCGGTGCTGTTGCTGGCCCAGGAGTTCTTCTACACCGAGTACGACTGGCGCATCGGCGTGCTCAACCGCAAGCCGATCTTTGCTTGCCAGTACTTCATGTCCAAGGGCCATTGGCAGATCTACAACCACAAGGCCATCGGCCAGGACATCAACGGTGAATGCCGCACCCTGGCGGTCCATGAAGCGCCCAGGGCAGTGGTGGAGCTGGCGGTGAAGACCGCCAACCTGATCGGCGATGGCCTCTACGGCGTCGACCTCAAGCAGTCCGGTGACAAGGTGGTGGTGATCGAGGTCAACGACAACCCCAACCTGGATGCGGGCATCGAGGATGCGTACTTGCAGGACGACTTGTATGGCCTGGTGCTGGAGGAGTTCGTGCGACGCCTGGAGTTGAAACGTCAGGGCCAGGTCTGGTGACCCGGCGATGATCCAGCGTTTCGACCTGACCGATGGCAAGCTGCAGGGCGGGGAGAGTGACGCAGCCCCGGTCATGTTGTTCAACAACCCTGACCTGGCCGAACGTGAGTGGCTGCGCGACCACCACAAGCTGGACGAACACGCCCTGGCCTCGGCCCTGGACCCGGACGAAGTCTCGCGTATCGAATTTCACCCCGACAATCTGTTCCTGATCTGGAAACGGCCGGAGAACTACTCCGGCGGCGGCAACCTGGTGTTCGAAGTGTCGTCCTGCGGCCTGCTGTTTTCTCCCAGCCGCCTGCTGGTGATCGCCACCGACGAAACCCCGCTCAGCGGCCTGGGCAAGCGCCGTCCACTGCACACGCCGCTGGATGTGCTGCTCGATCTGTTGCTCAACAACATCCACCATTACCTCGGCCACCTGAAGGTGATCAAGCTGGTCGCCCGCGAGTTGCAGCAGCAGTTCAATGCGTCCATGAGCAACCACCACCTGATGCAGATGTTCAACCTCAGCGAGAGCCTGATCTATTACATCAACGCGCTGCACAGCAACGGGGCGGTGTTGTCGCGGTTGCGCAACCACGCGGAAAAGGAACATTTCAGCGCCGAGATCATCGGGCTGATCGATGACCTGATCATCGAGAACCACCAGTGCTACAAGCAGGCGGAGATCTATTCCAACGTGTTTTCCGGCCTGATCGATGCGCGCGGCAACCTGATGAACAACAGCATGAACAACCTGTTGCGCAAGCTCACGCTGATCAACGTGGTGTTCCTGCCGCTCAACCTGATTGCGAGCATCGGCGGCATGTCGGAGTTCAGCATGATGACGGCGGGGACGCCGTGGTGGGTGTCGTATCCGTTATTCCTGCTGGCGATGGGGCTTGGGGCGGGGTTGATGGTGTTGGGGCTGAAGCGGATAGCGGGCGGCGCCAATGTGGTATGAACACCGGCTCCTACAGGGGTTGTGTCGTTCAGGCGCCGGGTTGCAAGGTCAAGACCTCGAACCCATCCGCCGTCACCGCCACGGTATGTTCCCACTGCGCCGACAGGCTGTTGTCCTTGGTGACCACCGTCCAGCCATCCTTGAGGCTGCGTACTTTCGAGCTGCCCTGGTTGAGCATCGGCTCCACGGTAAACACCATGCCTTCACGCAGTTCCAACCCGGTGCCGGGACGGCCGAAGTGCAGGACCTGCGGTTCTTCGTGCATCTGTCGGCCAATGCCGTGGCCGCAATACTCGCGCACCACGCTGTAGCCGTTGGCCTGCGCGTGGCTCTGGATCGCGTGGCCGATATCCCCCAGGCGTGCGCCGGGCTTGACCTGGCGGATGCCGGCCCACATCGCTTCAAAAGTCTGTTCCACCAGGCGCCGGGCCTTGGGCGCGACGGTGCCGATCATGTACATCTTGCTGGAGTCGGCGATAAAGCCGCCTTTTTCCAGGGTGATGTCGATGTTGATGATATCGCCGTCCTTGAGGATGTCCTTGGCGCTGGGCATGCCGTGGCACACCACCTCATTGATCGAGGTGTTGATGCAGAAGGGGTAGTCGTACTGGCCCAGGCTCGCCGGGCGGGCCTTGAGGTCATTGCGGATGAAGGCTTCGACGGCGGCGTCCAGCTCCAGGGTGGAGCGACCGGCGGCGACAAAACCGTCGAGCATGGTGAAAACCTGGGCCAGCAGGCGTCCGGATTCACGCATCACCGCCAGTTGTGCGGCAGTCTTGATCATCAACTGCGCCCCCGGATCAGGTCGGGCTTGTCCAACAGCAGTTTGTTGATCAGCTCGTTGTAGGGCAGCTGCGGATTGAGTTCGGCGAGCAGCCCGATCTTGATCCAGAATTCGGCCTGGGCGTTGATGGAGCGGTCCATCGCGGCGCTGGCCAGGCGCAGTTGTTCGTGCAATTGGTCGGTGATCTTGACGATGCCCATGGTGTTCACTGTGTGGTGGAAATATACAAAGCGTATATGTTTCGTATATCGACAGTAAACCCCTGGGCGCCAAATGGCGCTTGACCATTGACTTGCCCGCAGGCCGCCGGTTAGTTTGGTTACATGACATTTCAAGCCTTTCGCAGCCAGCCAAGCATTATTACCGCCATTCCTCATTTGGCGGGATAGCGCACGGCTGTACCCAAACCCGCCCTAGAGGCGGGTTTTGTTTTTCCGTCTCCAGGGTTTCTGACAAAAAGCCAGGAGACACCCATGAGCACCTGCACCGCGCCTCACACCGCCGACCCGGGACTGCTTGAGCATTACGTGAAGAAGATTCTTGCCGCCCCGGTATACGACCTGGCGGTGCGCACGCCGTTGCAGGCGGCCCCGGCCCTGTCGGCGCTGCTGGGTAACCAGGTGTTGCTCAAACGCGAAGACCTGCAACCGACCTTTTCCTTCAAGATTCGCGGCGCCTACAACAAGCTGGTGCAGCTTACGCCTGAGCAAAAAGCCCGTGGCGTGGTGACCGCGTCGGCGGGTAATCACGCCCAGGGTGTGGCCCTGGCGGCACGGGAACTGGGGATCGAGGCACGCATTGTAATGCCGGCCAGCACCCCGGAACTCAAGGTGCTGGGCGTGCGTTCACGCGGCGCCGAAGCGGTGCTGCACGGCGCGAGCTTCCCGTTTGCCCTGGCCCACGCGCTGCAGTTGGCCGAGTGGTCCGGGTGCACCTTTGTTTCGCCCTTCGATGACCCGGACGTGATCGCCGGCCAAGGCACCGTCGCCATGGAGATCCTGCGCCAGCAGCAAGGGCCACTGGACGCGATCTTCGTGCCGGTGGGCGGTGGTGGCCTGATCGCCGGCGTCGCCGCCTACGTCAAATACCTGCGGCCCGAGGTGCGCATCATTGGCGTCGAGCCCGAAGGTTCCAGCTGCCTGTTGGCGGCACTGCGGGCCGGTGAACGGGTGATACTACCCAGCGTCGACGGGTTTGCCGACGGCACGGCAGTGGCGCAGGTCGGTGCGTATGGCTTCGAGATCTGCCGCGACTGGGTGGATGAAGTCATCACTGTCAGCAACGACGAACTGTGCAGCGCCATCAAGTTGATCTACGACGACACGCGGTCCATCACCGAGCCTTCCGGTGCGTTGGCGGTAGCGGGCATCCGCCACTACGTGGCCCGTCATCAATTCCGCGGGCATACCCTGGTGGCGATCAACTCCGGGGCGAACATCAACTTCGATAGTTTGCGACATGTTGCTGAAAGGGTGGCTGCACAGGGCGCCGTTTAACTTGAAGCCCAGGGTTAAACGATTAATCGCAGCGGTTCGACGACGATTCCGTCGACACTGTTCAACCTCTATAACAACGCACAGTGCTTATGAGGAAAGGTTACAACGAGGGCCGTTTTTGCCGAGTAGGCTTGGGAGTTACAAGCGTCTGCCAGGGTCGGCAAGACGTGGCGGGCACGCGCCTGCCAGGTTCATGACAATCTGTTGGCAGTCTCAGAAAAGGAGAGGTTGACCATGCTTTCGGAACTAGAGCTTCGCAGCATCATTGAAGGAAGTTTCCTGCCTAAACGGTGCGAATGCACCAAAGCCGAAGATGCCTCGCTGACGATCAAGATCTATGACGACCGTGACCGTGACCGGGTGGATTTGGAAGTCAAAGGTATCAACGCGGACAAACTCGACAGCAGTCGAGCGATTTGCAACCTGATTGCCGGGTTGCGCGAAGACCTCAAGCACACCCATGCACCCGCCCTGCAACGCGCGGGAGGGCGCAGCTTCTATTAGCTTGACGCTTGAGTATGAGGGACCGAAGACCTGTGGGCCTGGATAAACGCCAGGCCCAATACGGTTTCTGTTGCCACTGCCAGCAGGATGCCTGGCCCCGCATTGCCCTTGATCCACTCGCCAAACCCCAATAGCGCCAGCACCAGGCACCCGGCGACAAACCCGGTGGTCAGGGCGCGGCGCGTGTCTGAAGGAGGCGCGTGACGGGCGCGGTAGAACATGATGCCGATGCCCAGGAAGAGCGCGGCGTTGCGGCGCGACACCATCCCGGTGGCGTTGGAATACTCCACGCTCCACAACCACAGCAGCAGGTCGGGACGCAGGCCCCAGACCAGTGCGAGGGCGAAGCACAGCAGGGCGGTGAAGGTGGCGAGGGTACGGAAGTTCAAGCGCATGGCGAATCCTTTCAGCCTTATGACAAGCCCGCAAGCGTACGCCTATTTGTGCTGGCCTGGCTCTATTGTTTCAACGCCTCAGTTCTGGAAGTCGCAGGCTTCGGACATTTTCCGGTAGCTCACGTCTTCTACCTTGCCTGCTTTATCCAGGAACTTGATATCCGCCTTGATGACCTTGCACTCATCGGTCGGGGTTTCGTTCATGGCCAGCACCTTGTCGATATTCATCGGCAGGCCGTAGTGGTAAGGCACGGGTTTGACGGCGGCTGTTTGATCGTCGGCCTGGGCCAGGCCAGACGCAGCCGCCAGTGCAAGGGTGGCACCGAGCATCAACGTGCGCAGTTTCATGGTGTTTCTCCGCAACAAGTGGGTACAACTTCACTCTCGGCTTGCGGGATTAACCATCGATTAAAGTTTGCCTGGCTGACAAAAGCTTCATCCAAGCTGATGACGATAGGGCAGGTCCGGCCCGGTCTTGCCGCAGGTCATCGCCGCGGCGCGAATGGCAAAGCCCAGCATGACGTCGATCTGTGCCCGCGTGAGCTGTTGCAGGCCCTCTACCGAGTCAAGCTGCTGCTCGGTCAGCCAGGCAATCAACGCCGCCTGGAAGGTGTCGCCGGCCCCCACCGTGTCGGCCATCACCACCTTGACTGCCGGTTGCGACCAGTTGCCGTGCTGGCGGCTGAACACACTGGCACCGTCGCCGCCACGAGTGAGGAACACCAATTGGCAACGGTGTTGCAGCCAGCCCTGCAGCACGCTTTCCGGCGACTGGTCCGGGTAGAGCAGGTGCAGGTCTTCGTCGCTGACCTTGATCAGGTCGGCATGCTTGACCAGCTCCGCCACGCGGTCGCGCCACAGCTGGATATCCGGCTGCGGGTTGAGGCGCACGTTGGGGTCGAGGCTGATCAGGCGCTTGCCGCTTTCACGCTTGACCAGGTTCAGCAGGGTGTCGCCAATCGGCTGCACCACCAGGGAAAACGAGCCGATATGCAGGCCGCGAATGTCAGCCCCCAACGCGGGCAGGTGGGCGACTTCCAGCAGGCGGTCGGCGCAGCCTTCGCCTCGGAAGTTGTACTGCGGTGAGCCATCGGCACCCACGGCGACCATCGACAGGGTGGTCGGCGCGGCGAACTCCACCAGGAACCGTTCATTGACGCCTTCATCCTTGAGCACCTGCAACAGGCGACGGCCAAGGAAGTCGGTGGACAAGCCGCCGAACAACCCGGCCTCGATACCCAGGCGGCGCAGGCCTACCGCCACGTTGAACGGCGAACCGCCGGCAATCGCCTTGTAGTTGACCTTGGAAGCCTGCCCGCTGGCATCTTCCTCGCTGAAGAAATCAAACAGCGCTTCACCACACACCAGATACATAGTCGTTCGCTCTTAAAGGGTTGCCACGAGTTGTTGATAGCGCTCGTAAGCCTGCTGGTAGGCGCCTACGCTGCCCGCCACCGGCAGGGTCCGGCTGGCGGGGTCGACGCTTACGCATTTGTCGCACAGGCTGGCCAGCGCTTCGCCGGACTGGCACCACGCCGCCTGGATCGCCGCGCCCAGGGCCGCGGCTTCGCTTTGTTCGGTGCAGACCACTTCGGTATTCATGATGTCGGCCACCATCTGCCGCCACACCGGGCTCTTCGAGCCGCCGCCGATCAAGCGGATGCTCTGGCTTTGCAGGCCGGTCTCGCGCAGCAGGTCGAGGCCGTAGCGCAGGCCGAAGGTGGTGCCCTCGACCACGGCGCGGCACAGGTTGGCGCGGCTCAGGTTGGTCATGGTCAGGCCGTGCAGGCTGCCGGTGGCGTGGGGCAGTGCGGGTACACGCTCACCGTTGAGGAATGGCAGCATGCTCACGCCGTCGGCGCCGATGGGCGCCTGATCGACCAGGGTGTTGAACGCGGCCAGGTCGAGGTCGAACAGCTCGCGCATGACCCCGGTGGCGTTGGTCAGGTTCATGGTGCAGATCAATGGCAGCCAGCCGCCGCTGGATGAGCAAAACGTCGCGACCGAAGCCTGGGGGCTGACGTTGGGTCGGTCGGCAAATGCATACACGGTGCCCGATGAACCCAGGCTCATGGTGATCACGCCGGTCGCGATATTACCGGTGCCAATGGCGCCCATCATGTTGTCGCCGCCGCCGCTGGAAACGATGGCGTTGGGGTTGATGCCCAGGCGTTCGGCGATGGCCGGCAGGATTGTGCCGACGCTTTGATCCGCTTCGATCAACGCCGGCAGCGCCGCTTCAAGGCGGCCGCTGGGATCGATGTGCTTGAGCAGGTCCACATCCCATTCACGGCTGCGCACATTGAAGTAGCCGGTGCCGGACGCATCGCCGTATTCCGCGACGGCCTTACCGGTGAGCCAATAGTTGAGGTAGTCGTGGGGCAGCAGGATATGCGCAATGCGTGCAAACAGGTCCGGGTGCTGTTCGCGGGTCCACAGTAGCTTGGACACGGTATAACCCGGTGCAATCGCCACACCGAGGCGTTCCAGCGAGCCGTTCTCACCGCCCAGATAGGCCAGCAGGCGCTCGTTTTCAGGCGTGGTTTCGGTGTCGCACCACAGCTTGGCCGGGCGCAATACCTCACCGTGTTCATCCAGCAGCACCAAGCCATGTTGCTGGCCGGACACGCCGATACCGAGGATATCCTGGCCGTCCACACTGGCCTGTTGCAGGGCGCGGTGGGTGGCCTCGGTGAAGGCGTCCAGCCATTCCTGGGTGTGCTGTTCGCGGCGGCCATTGGCGCCGCTGATCAGGGTGTGCGCCGCAGCGCCGAGGCCCAGTACCCTGCCGCTGGAGGCGTCGAGAACGATGGCCTTGGTGCCCTGGGTGCCGCAGTCGATGCCGAGAAACAGGTTTTGCTGGGTCATGAGGGTGTGCTCAGCAGTTTATTGTTCGAGTTGGCAATGCATTCCAATGTACAAGGGGGCAAGCCCCCTCCCACATGTTTAAGTCGGTTTCTTCAGGAGGTGCTCCAGGGTTTCGGTCACGCCGTGATCACGCAAGCTTGCATAACACCGTTCGAACGCTGCCACAAACTCGGCCGACTTGGGAATAGCCGTGCCAAAAATCTCTTCCACCCCCAGCAGGCGCTTGCTGATCAGTGCATCGTCACTCACCAGTCCCTGGCAGAACTCGGCACGCGGGTCGGGGATCTTGTAGCTCACGCCATGCTCATCCACGCCTTTCAGGTACAACGCCCAGGCCGCCACCACCAGCGCCGCACGCTCCGTCTCGCGCCCATCGGCAATCAACCGGTTGATGGTCGGCACGGTGAACTTGGGAAACTTCGACGAGCCATCGGAACACACGCGCTCCAGTTGATCGGCAATCGCCTGGTTGGAGAAGCGGTCTACCAACGTCTGCTTGTACTCCGTCAGGTCGATGCCCGGCACCGGCGCCAGGTTCGGCGTGACGTCCAGGTCCATATAGGCGCGCATGTAGGCTACGAACAGCGGGTCATTCATGGTCTCGTGCACAAACCGATAACCCTTGAGAAAACCCAGGTAGGTCAACGCCAGGTGGCTGCCGTTGAGCAGGCCGATCTTCATTTCTTCATAGGGCGTAACGTCATCGGTGAACTGCACGCCGACCTTTTCCCAGGCCGGGCGCCCGTTGACGAATTTGTCTTCCAGCACCCACTGCACAAAGGGTTCGCACACCACCGGCCAGGCGTCGTCGATATCGTGCTCATCATGCAATTGCAGGCGGTGGGCGGTGCTGGTCATCGGTGTGATGCGGTCGACCATGGCATTCGGGAAGCTCACGTTGGCCTTGATCCAGTCGTGCAGCTCGGCATTGTGCAGCGCTGCGAACGCCAGCAGGGCCTTGCGGGTCACGGCGCCGTTGTGCGGCAGGTTATCGCAGGACATCACGGTAAATGCCGGGGTGCCGGCGGCGCGGCGCTGGGTCAACGCGGCGCAGATAAAGCCGAACACGGTTTTCGGTGCGCTCGGGTGCGCCAGGTCGTGCTGGATCTGCGGCAGGTGGGCCATGAACTCGCCGTTGCTGTCGTCGATGCAGTAGCCGCCTTCGGTGATGGTCAGCGAGACGATGCGAATGGCCGGGTCGGCCAGTTTGTCGATCAGCGCCTGGGCGCCGTCTTCGGCCAGCAGCATGTCGCTGATCGAGCCGATCACCCGCACCTCGGTGTCATCGGTGTCGCCCAGTTCGTACAGGGTGAACAGGTAGTCCTGGCCCGCCAGGTCGTCGCGGGCCTTGCGGTCCTCGGCACGCAGGCCGACGCCGCAGATGCTCCAGTCCAACCCTTCGCCAGTGTTCATCAGTGCATCGGTGTAATACGCCTGGTGCGCACGGTGAAAACCGCCGACGCCGATATGGGCGATGCCCTGGGTGGTGCTGGCAATGGCATAGGTGGGCAGCTTCACTTGCGGTGCCAGCTGGGTGAGGTTGTGTTTATTCAGTTTCATCAGTTCAATCTCGCGAAATCAGGCGGCAGCGCGCAGTGGGCGGGCCACGGCCACGCCATCGGTGTCGAACAGATGGCAGTGCGCCGGGTCCAGGTGCAGGTGCAGCGTCTCGCCGTACTGGCTGGCCATGTCGCCACGGATGCGCATGGTCAGCGGCTCGCCATTGGCGGTGATGACGTGGCAGAAGGTGTCGCTGCCCAGGCGCTCGCCGACGTCGGCGGTGACGGTCAGGGTGGTTTGGCCGGGCGTGGCGATTTCCAGGTGCTCCGGGCGAATGCCCAGGGTCACCGCGCTGCCGGCGCTCAGGGTGGCGCTGCTCAACGGCAGGTTGATGGTGGTGCCGGCATCCAGTTGCACTTCACAGCCCTGGCCTTCGACGCGGGTGACCTTGCCTTTGAGGAAGCCCATCTTCGGTGTGCCGAGGAAACCCGCCACGAACAGGTTGGCCGGCTGGTGGTACAGCTCCAGCGGCGAGCCGACCTGCTCGATACGGCCACTGTTGAGTACCACCACTTTGTCGGCCAGGGTCATGGCTTCGACCTGGTCGTGGGTCACGTAGATCATGGTCGCTTGCAGTTCTTTATGCAGGCGCGCCAGTTCCAGGCGCATCTGCACGCGCAGGGCGGCGTCGAGGTTGGACAGCGGTTCGTCGAACAGGAAGATCTTCGGGTTACGCACAATTGCCCGGCCAATGGCCACACGCTGGCGCTGGCCGCCAGACAGTTGCTTGGGCTTGCGCTCCAGCAATGGCCCAAGTTCCAGGATGCGCGCCGCTTCGCTGACTTTGCTTTCCACCAGTTTCTTGTCGACACCGGCCAGGTCGAGGGCAAACGACATGTTCTTGCGCACGCTCATGTGCGGGTACAGCGCGTAGGTCTGGAACACCATCGCCAGGTCGCGCTTGGCCGGGGTCACTTCGGTGATGTCGCGCCCGTCCAGTTCGATGGTGCCTTCGCTGACTTCTTCCAGGCCAGCGATCAGGCGCAGCAGCGTGGATTTACCGCAGCCCGAGGGGCCGACGAACACCACGAATTCCTTGTCGTTCACTTCCAGGTCGATGCCCTTGATGATGGAAAAGCCTTCGAAGCCTTTTTGCAGATTCTTGATTTTCAGATTGGCCATGAGGGGCCTCCGCTAGGAATTATTATTTAACGGCGCCGAAGGACAGACCGCGCACCAGCTGTTTCTGGCTGATCCAGCCAAAGATCAGGATCGGCGCGCAGGCCAGGGTCGACACGGCGGACAATTTGGCCCAGAACAGCCCTTCGGGGCTGGAGTAGGAGGCGATCAGCGCGGTCAGCGGCGCGGCGGCGGACGAGGTCAGGTTCAGCGACCAGAACGCCTCGTTCCAGCACAGGATCAGCGACAGCAACACGGTTGACGCCAGGCCACCCTTGGCAATCGGCAGCAGTACGCGGACCATTTCCTGCCACAGGGTGGCGCCATCCAGGCGGGCGGCTTCGAGGATGTCCTTGGGGATGTCCTTGAAGTAGGTGTAAACCATCCAGACCACAATTGGCAGGTTGATCAGGGTGTAGATGATGATCAGCGCGATGCGTGTATCCAGCAGGCCGAAGCTCTTGGCCAGCAGGTAGATCGGCATCAGCACGCCCACCGGCGGCAGCATCTTGGTCGACAGCATCCACAGCAGCGTGCCTTTGGTGCGCTGGGTTTCGTAGAACGCCATGGAGTAGGCGGCCGGCACCGAGATCAGCAGGCACAGGGCGGTGGCGCTGAAGGAGATCAGCACCGAGTTCCACGCATAACTGAAGTAGTTGCTGCGCTCGTTGATGTGCAGGTAGTTCTCCAGCGTCGGCGTGAAGATGAACTGCGGCGGCGTGGCGAACGCATCGATCTCGGTCTTGAAGCTGGTCAGCACCATCCAGAAGATCGGGAAGAAAATCAGGATCGCGATGGCCCAGGCCAGGGTGCCGAGCAACAGGCTTTGCAGGCGGCGGGATTGTTGAAGCGTCATGGCGCGGCCCTCAAGGCTTGTCAGTCAGGTTTTTGCCGATCATCCGCACCAGGATGATCGCCGCGATATTGGCGATGACCACGGCAATCAAGCCGCCGGCCGAGGCCATGCCCACGTCGAACTGCACCAGCGCCTGGTTGTAGATCAGGTACGCGAGGTTGGTCGAGGCGTAACCGGGGCCGCCGTTGGTGGTGGTGAAGATTTCGGCGAACACCGAGAGCAGGAAGATCGTTTCGATCATCACCACCACGGCAATCGGCCGGGCCAGGTGGGGCAGGGTCAGGTGCCAGAAGATCGCGATGGCGCCGGCACCGTCCAGGCGCGCAGCTTCCTTTTGTTCCTGGTCGAGGGACTGCATGGCGGTCATCAGCAGCAGGATCGCAAAGGGCAGCCATTGCCACGACACGATGATGATGATCGACAGCAACGGGTAGTGCGCCAGCCAGTCCACCGGCTCGGCGCCGAACAGCTTCCACACGGCAGCGAGAATCCCCGACACCGGGTGGAAAATCAGGTTCTTCCAGATCAGCGCGCCGACGGTAGGCATGATGAAGAACGGCGATATCAGCAGCACCCGCACCAGGCCACGACCGAAAAACTCACTGGCTTCGAGCAGGGCACTGATCAACACACCGAACACCACACTGATCAGCAGCACGCTGCCCACCAGCAACAGGGTATTGGTGGCGCCGGGCAGGAAGCCCGAGTCGGTCACGAAGTAAGCGAAATTTTCCAACCCCACGAACTCGTTTTCACCGGGGTAGAGCAGGTTGTAGCGGATCAGCGAAAAGTACAGGGTCATGCCCAGCGGCACGATCATCCACAGCAGCAGCAAGGCCACCGAGGGGCTGACGAGGAACCAGCCGGGGTTGGCCAGGCGGTTTTTGGCGGGTGTATTCATTAGGGTCAAGACCAGTCAGATACGAATCGGAGCGCGGTCAATGTGGGTGGGGGCTTGCCCCCTCCCACATTTGACTGTGGGTGGGGCTGGGTTATTTGGGGTAGCCCGCCCGCTTCATCTCACGCTCGGTGGTGGTCTGCGCGGCGGTCAAGGCTTGATCCACTGCCTGTTGACCGGTCAGCGCGCCCGAGAAGAACTTGCCGACCTGGGTGCCAATCGCCTGGAACTCAGGAATGGTCACCAACTGGATACCGATATACGGCACCGGCTTGAGCGTCGGTTTGGTCGGGTCCGCGACTTTCAACGATTCCAGCGTCACCTTGGCAAACGGTGCGGCTTTCATGTACTCGTCGCTGTAGGTCGACTTGCGCGTGCCTGGCGGTACGTTGGCGACGCCGTCGGTCTTGGCGACCAAGGCACCATATTCCTTGGAGGTGGCCCAGCTGGTGAACACCTTGGCGGCGTCCTTCGCCTTGGAACTGGTCGGGATCGCCAGGCTCCAAGAGTACAGCCACGACGTACCTTTGTCGGTCTTTTCATGAGGGGCAAAGGTGAAGCCGACATGGTCAGCCACTTTGCTCTGGGTCTTGTCGGTGACGAACGAGCCGGCCACGCTGGCATCCACCCAGATCGCGCACTTGCCGCTGTTGAACAGCGCCAGGTTTTCGTTGAAACCGTTGCTGGAAGCGCCCGGCGGGCCGGATTTCTTCATGTTGTCGACGTAGAAGTTCAGCGCGTCCTTCCATTCAGGGCCGTTGAATTCCGGCTGCCATTTCTCATCGAACCAGCGCGCCCCGTAGCCGTTGGCCAGGGTGGTGATCAGCGCCATATTCTCGCCCCAACCGGCTTTGCCGCGCAGGCACAGGCCGTATTGCTCTTTGCTCTTGTCGGTGAGTTTGCTGGCGAATTCGCCGATCTGGGTCCAGGTCGGGTGCTCGGGCATGGTCAGCCCGGCGTCCTTGAACAGATCGGTGCGGTAATAGGTGATCGAGCTTTCGGCGTAGAACGGCAGGGCGTACAGCGAGCCTTTGACGGACAAACCGTCACGTACTGAAGGGAAGACATCGTCGAGGTCGTAGGACGCCGGCAGATCCTTCATCGGCTCCAGCCAACCCTTGGCGCCCCATAGTGCAGCTTCGTACATGCCGATGGTCAATACATCGAACTGCCCACCTTGGGTGGCGATGTCGGTGGTCAGGCGCTGGCGCAGTACGTTTTCTTCGAGCACCACCCAGTTCAGCTTGATCTCCGGATGCTCGGCCTCGAAGGTTTTCGAGAGCTTTTGCATGCGGATCATGTCGCTGTTGTTGACGGTGGCAATGGTCAGGGTCTGCGCGCCAAAGCTGACGGCGCTGAGGGTCATGCAGGTGGTCATGCAGGTAGAGACGAGCAGTGCTTTTGCTGTGAACTTCATCGCGCACTCCATTTCCGCGCCCAGGGGGCTACGGAAGGACAGTTATTGTTGTTGTGTCTTCCTACAAGGAGTCAGGAAGAGTGTGCGTCGATTACAGCCTTGAAACGGCGATGTGACAAATCCTTGGGAGCACTAGGACTGATACTTTTTTGCACTTGAGTTCAGGTGGGTGCTTGAAGCCGGCGGGCATCCGAAAACCTGGCGCCCTGAATAGCGCGGTGGGGCCAGGTCTTCGCAGGTTACGACGTTACGGCTTAATAGGATCTTTTTTCATGCGTGGTCAGCTCTTTGATCCACTGTGGATCCACAGGCTTGCGCCATTGGCCACGGGTGTGAATTTTCAGGCCTTTTGCGTCCCACTCGGCCATCTTCTTCTTCACTAACTCGGTGTACTCGGATGCCCTGCATGAAATTTCGGCCCAGGGGTCGACGATCCAGGCGTCTTTCCATTCGGATTGTGAAAAATCAATGGTGGCTTTACCTCCCGAGGCCGGTCCGCCGACAACTGTGAATACGTGGTCGCCTCTTTCCACATACCATGTTTGGGCCTTTCCTCCGCTTTTTTTGATGATGTTTTCGGATAGCAAAGCCATTTCCCCACAGTTTCCAGCCCCGGACTTCACAATCAGGTTTGGACGGTTCAACGCCCCAGGCGGTACGGTCTTGCGCAACCAGTTAATCGTCATATCCGCGGCCTCAGCGCGGGCCAGGTCCGCTTTTGAGTGCATTTGGTTAGCAGGCCCCAGGCCGGTGGCTTTCATGGAACGGTTCACGCTGTCTCGCGCTTGTTGTGCGTAGAATTTGTTTTGCTGTTCAGCGGTCCACGATGTGAAGTTGGCGGGATGGTCCAGCGCGGTAACCTGGTTGGTTTGCAAGGCAATATCCGCTTTATCAATCGCTTTGGCCCGCTGTAGCTGATAGACAACCTCGCGTTGCTGTTCATCCGTCAGATTCTTGCACATTGCTTTTAACTCATCGATGTCCTCTTTCAAGTAGCCCGTGCGCTCCAGATCTTCAAAGGCAAACTTCAATTTTGGCAGCGCAATGAAATTGGCATCAAACGGTAAGTTGGCAACACCTTGACGGATGCTGAATTTATTCCGGTAAGCCCTCACCATCGGCAGCTCCCTAGGCGTGCATTTATTGAACGTCAGCTGGCTGCCGGGTGTCTCCTCCAATCGTGCGTAGTAGAACTCGGCGGTATCCGCCTCGATCACCAGGTATTTGGCGGTACTGCCGGGTGCCGTGTCGTTAACGATCACCCCACGCAGTTCACGTTTATCGTCGACAGCATCAGTGATGCGGTTGAGCTTGACCACGCGTGTTTCTCGCTCCAGCCCCTCACTGTTTTGTGCGCTGAAAAAGCCGAATTCGGGTTCATTTTTGAGTGTGCCGGTGATTTTTGATTTGTAGACAATGGGCTTGGTCCCAGGCACCGGATGCAATTTTGGCCCCCTTTCGCCGTCGACCATTTTCCAGCGGCGGCGTTCGAAAATCACAAACTGGCCCTTGCGCAGGAACTTCGGCGCTGAGGGAAACAGGCGCACGTGCTCAAGCGCCTGAAGTTCCTGCTTCAATTCGCCGGATACCTCCTCGATGAACTTGGTAAAACAGACGTCGTTGGCACCGCGCTTGACGCGGCCGCCGATACTCGGGGCTGGGCACCAGGCTTCAAAGCTTTCCAGCGGCGTGTAGTGGTCGGCTGACTCCAGGTCTCGCAGCAAGCCTGGTTGGCGAGAGTCGTAGCGGTAAACCTTGCCCTTGTTGATCAAGTCGAAGCCATGGGTG
Source organism: Pseudomonas extremorientalis (assembly GCF_024584605.1). Classification (NCBI taxonomy): domain Bacteria; kingdom Pseudomonadati; phylum Pseudomonadota; class Gammaproteobacteria; order Pseudomonadales; family Pseudomonadaceae; genus Pseudomonas; species Pseudomonas extremorientalis. Next base: position 2,947,829 of record NZ_CP089519.1, read on the forward strand.
CGCGTGACGGTATAGGCATCTGCGGCCAAAGGCTTTTCGGTGACCAGGGCTTTGGTGCCGTCGGAAAAGGTTTCTTGTTTCAGGACCGAGGATGTGTCAGACACAAAACCCTCAAGCGCAGGACCATAAGCGGCCATGGTCTTTGCGTCGTAGGCATACCACTCATTGCCCTGGCGTATGGCGGTGATGTTGGCCCGGTCCTGAGCTCCGGAAAGCCACACGCAGCCATTGGCCATGTCAGCTGTCTGCTCAGTTAGCTGGCCATCCTGTAGCCGGCTCAACGAGCGGGTTGATTGCGTGGTAGTGGCAGCCGTGAAGTCCTTGAGCTCAATTGCTTCAACCTCTTTAACGCCAAACTTCTCGATAAACCCTGCGGATACCTTGGCAGCCGCCCAAGATGCAGCAGATTTGGCCAAGCCCCACAAAGTGTTGGCGCCCTCTGTGGCAACAAGGATCGCGACATCAATGCCAAGGTCTACGCCTGCTTTCAGGAATTGGCCGTGATAAAGGTCTTCCAAACTGCTGGTGCCGGGCAAGGAGTGCCATATGGCCTTGAAGAAGTCACGGGGTTGCGTGGCCGTTTCAAGTGTATTGCTGGACCAATTACGGTGAAGGTCGACAAAGTCGGATCTGTACAGGTATGTGGAGTCGACCATCACTTTGGCCAATTTCGATAGTCTTCCAGCCACATAATGGGGGGAGAACGCGTCATTTTCCTGGTGGGCAGGGAAGGACACCGGTAACGGCCAGGGTTCGTTGTTGTCATCCAGGAGGCGTTGATCGGTGGCTCTCAAAACGACTTCTGATTTAACCCCCGATTTAGGTTCAGTGCCGGTCTTGAAAGCCTCGGCATCGATTTCCAGGCTGACTTTTTGGCCTAGGGGGGTATCCGGATCAATGTCGGCAATTCTTATAATCTGGCCCCACGTCGGGTAAACCGCAAAATCTCTTCTGGCCCCGTTGTAGATCGACGTGATCACCATGCCGCTGCCGGCGCCTTCAACGTTCAAAAACTCTACGTCGCCATAAAGCAGGCTCTTGCGTTCTTCGACAGGCAGCTTGTTGAGCATATTCTCGAACAGTGTCGTGGTATGCCGCCTGCGAAGATTGAAATCCGCCTTTATAGCCTTGTCGAATTCATCGTTGATCACTGGAAAGCCAGGTTCCCTGGCCTTTTTACGCAGGCTGTCGACATCCACATGATTGCCTTCCTGCCCCCAGCTTTCATCCAGCCTGCCTGCTTCAAAGATTTCTGCCAGGCTATAGTGTCTCCCGCTGATCAAACCAGCGAGTTCGTTTTCAATCATAAAGCGTTTTTCATAGTCGATATGGCTGCCGAACTGTTCTCTTAGTACTTTCAGTGCCATGTCCCTTCTATTGGGCGCTTCAACTGTTCTCAGCCACTGGACGGCTTCGGCGGTGGCCTGGGTGGATGCCTGGAGTTTCTGCTGGCTGTCTTTCAATTGCTCCAGGGTATAGTTGTTCTTATCAACGTTGTTATGGATGGCCGCCCAATCCAATAACGGATTCATTTGCGCGTAGCTGTATATCTGCGCTTCCAGTGCTGAGATAGGCCGGATGTTATGAAGACTCATGATTTCCGGGTACGTCATGTTTGCGGTCGCGCCAGGAGCTGTCCATTCGATCCGGTTGACCGCAGTCGTAAACTCGACATCCTCCGGCGAGCCGAGCGTTACTTGTTTCGGTACATCCTTCACCAGTAATTGCGGTGCCGCCCCTTGTAGAAGCAAGTGCGCAACTGCCGGTGCAAGGTGACGAGGGATGCCTTTGTTCTCAACCAGGTGTTGCGTGAAGAGTTCGCGCCTGAAGTGAGTGTTGCGCCCAACGTTATCGTTGTCGGTCAAATCAGCTCCGGCAATGGTCTTGTGTTGAGTGCCGGCCGTTGGATCAACTTCCAGTACCAGGTACGTCAAAAGCAAATTCCTCAAGCTGGTTGAGGTTGCAGCCACCTTCATGCTGGTTTGCAGATCGGTGGCGAGTTCAAGCGCATCGCTGCTGGTAAGCAGTTGCTCCAGTGCCTGTTCAGGATCGGTACTGAGGTTGGCAACCCTCATGCCGAGGTAATTGAGGAGGGTGTTATTGGCGCCGATCTTTTTTTTCACCTCTTCGACCAGTTGATCGCGTTGCGCGGCATTCAGCGGCAGTGGCGTCGACAGGAACCCCCAGCGATTGCCCAGGGGAGGAGAGTGGGGAGCCCGCGTCTGCAAGGCCTTCAGCAAATTGTCGTTGTCTGCTTTTGATGACACTGGGTACCAGTTGTTGTGCGAGATGAATTCGGCAACCGTTGTCACGCCCTTGGGTTGATGGGAAGAGTCTGGATCGACCACAAGGCGCCTTGAGCCGCTGTCCGGTGTCCAGTTTTCCAAGGCTTGGATCAGTCTGTAACGGTCGTTGCTGTCACCCACTGCGGTGTTTTGCCGGGCCAGCCAGCCCATTGTGTTTTCTGGGTTATCAGGTGGATTGGGAAATTGTTGGGTGCGGCCCATCAAGGCAGCCTGTTGGTCAAATCTCGTGCTGCCGGGGGTGTCGCTGAGGCTATAAAAGTTGGCCACCCATTGGTAGGGAGCACCGTTGGATTCGGCGTGAAGCAGTGCAATGGGTTGTGTTTGATTCGCGAATGCCTGCGCTGCGGTTAGCACGGGCGCCAGCGCGTCAAAGTAATTGGGGTACTTTTGCGCGAATGCGGTGGCAGTGAAACGCTGTTCTTGCGCCCCAACCTTGCTAACCAGCGCGTTGTCCGTGGGGTCATAACGCAAGGAAGCCAGGTCAACCTTCTGCTCATGCGCCCACGCCTTGAAACCCTGGCTATTGAGGGCTTTGTGCAGGTAGGCCCGCCATTGACCGAACAGGCTGTTGGGCGGTATCAGTTGGATGATTTTCGATGCGGCTTGTTCGGGGGCGAGTTTCAGTTCAAGCATTGCACGATGAACAGTGGTGGCAAGCTCACCTTCGGCGCGCGCCAAAAGGTCTTCGGGGGTGTCTTCAGCTTCCACAAGCGCCGCCCGGCTGGCTTTGATGGCGGCGGCCAGTTTTTCAAGTGGCGAGGGGGAGAGCGGTGTAGAGGCCAGCATTTGCGTCACGGCCTGCTGGTTTTGCCGTACGGCGACAGACTGGGGATCGTTCAACGAGGTGTCGACCAGTGCGCTGAAGGTTTGATTTTGAACCAATGCTAAGCCACGGTTTAGCAAGGTGTTCAGTTGGTGTTCTTTCCAGTCGGGTTGTCGGGTGTCTGGCTGAGGGGGCATTTGCTCATTGTAGAAACGCAGCACCTCGTCCAGTGTTGCGGTGGGCGGAGCAGGGTAGTGCACATCGGCATCAGCGCCTGCGGCCATCCGTTGCACCGCATCCTTTATTTCGACCCAGACATTACTCCAATCTTCTGACACATCGTTCAGGGTGAACGTGGTTTCCACGCCTTTCACCTTGGCCGTCAGGGCTCCTTCGACGGGGTTGATGCGGGCGGTCTTAGGGTCAAGGCCTTGTTTCTGCGCAAAGTCGGTAAAAGTGGCGCTTGTGAGCGCATTCAGAAGCTGCTGGCGAACTTGATTGAAGGTTGAATACTCGGGCACTTCATTGAGCAGAGGTCGTGTGTCATTTCCGCCATTCAACGCTGGCAATTGTTTTAGCAGCGTCTCGCTGCACTGCCATGCCAGCGCCTCGTCGGCCTCCTGAACCTTTTGGGCTGCGGTCAACGGCGCATAGCGAGCGAGGCGTTGATCCAGTTGCTCCGCTGGCAGATCCACGATTTGTTGCTTGGCTCGCTGTTGACGTTGCTTGACGGGGGCATACTGTTGCTCGTAAAGCGGGTCGGAATGACGTAGCGAAGGAAATGTTCCTTCACGAATCAACTGCCCAATTTTGAATAACGTATCCTCATTGTAGTTTCGGGAATAATCACGGGGCAGTTGCATGCCATAGAAGTTGGTAATCAGCTCAGGAAACGCCCGGTCTTGCCCGAAAAATCTGAAAGGTTCACGACTGGAGCCCGCCACCTTTGTGGCCGCTTTGAAAACCGCCGATGTTGCCTTTGAAAAACTGTCTTTGCCGTACTGGCTGATATCAATGTCGTGGTCCTCCGGCTGCAGGAAGAGGCGCCCGGTGGGGTCGATCACCAACGATTCAATATCGATGTCATGGGTTTGGGCAAACGATTTGAAGGGTTCCGAGCGCAGTGCATCATCCAGCTCGGCAAGGGCCAGGCCAAAAGTGGAGTCGGGCTCGACAGGAACCGTGTATAGGGTGCCTTTCGGAGCAAGCTCTTTATCGTTAAGCAACGTGTTGATCACGGTGTAGGCTGTATTGATCGCCAACTCCGCATCAGCCTTGTCAACCAACGTGTCGGCGAACTTGCGCAGCGAGGCGTTGCCTGTGTCTTGGCTGGGGGGCGTGTTCTGCAGATCTCGACGTACGCGCGAAGAAACAGGGAGAGTTTTCGGCGCGCTGGGTACAGGGCTGACAATTATTTCTTGAATCAACTGGGTGTAGGTTTTTTGCGGACTGAGCGCACTTGGCTGATCAAGAAGTTTCTCGACCTCTGCCCGTGCTGCGGTAACTGTCAGCGGATCAGGCGAATCCATCAGTCGTTGCCTGATCTGCTCGCACAGGCTTGATTGTTCTTTTGTCGCTCTGAATCTGAGCAAGGATTCAATGCGCTGACGCGTGTGATCCGGCAGATCAACCGGCGGGGTGAAAGGTGTCTGGCGTTGGTCGACGGGGTTAGCGAAAAGTCCGATGACGATGGAGGTGACCGAGGTGCGGAGCGGGCCAGCCGGTGGTTTCGGGTTATCACGCTGTGCAGTGGTCGCGCGGTGGTTTGAGACTGGAAGCCCGATCATAAGAAGTCCTCAACAGCAGCGGATATAGGCAGGAAATTCCGCGCAAATGGAAAATGGAAGACACTTTTCTTACGTGGCAACCAGCGCTGTTAGGTTCCTTTTGAATTTCCCAATAGATCTATCTAGGGAGGCGTCGCTGTTTCAGGCGAGGTTCTGCTCAGTCAGTCGCTGCACCGCCAGGCGACGGTAGTGGGAAGGGGTCATGCCCTTGAGTTGCTGGAAGCGCCGGTTGAAGTTGGAGATATTGTTGAAGCCCGACTCGAAACACACATCCGTCACGGCTTTATCCCCATCGGCCAACAACTCGCAGGATTTGCTGATACGCAACCGGTTGACGAACTCGATGAATGTGCGCCCGGTGGCCTGTTTGAACACGCGAGAGAAGTAAGTGGGCTTCATGCCCAAGTATTCCGCCACTTCTTCGAGCGGCAACTCCCGCGCGTAGTGGGCGAAAATGTAGTCTACGGCGCGGTTGGTGCGGTCGATGCTGTGTTCATCGGCCAGTTGCGGCGTGGTCACACCGGAAAGCAGTTGGTAGTCCTCACAGGCGCTCAACACGTCCAGCAGGATAAAGAAGTGCCCCAGGCGCGCCATGCCTTGGGCGTCCTCGATGCGTTGCATCAAGGTCATGGCCTGGGCGATGGTCTTTTTGCAGCGAAACTCGATGCCGGACTGCGCCCGCTCCAGCAGCGGAGCCAGGCTTTTGAGTTCGGCGAAGATGTGGCTGCCGTGCTCGAACAGCTCATCGGTGAAGTTCACCAACATGTCGCGCTTGGGCACCACCTCGTCTTCCTCCACCTGGCTGATCCAGTTATGGGGCAGGTTGGGGCCGGTGAGGAACAGGCTTTCCGGGTAGAAGTTGCCGATGTAGTCACCGATAAACACCTTGCCGGAGCTGGCGACGATCAGATGCAGCTCGTATTCCTTGTGGAAGTGCCAGCGCACCAGCGGGCAAGGGAAACCGTGTTGGCGATAGATAATGGACAGGCCGTTGTGGTCGTCCATCAGTTCGTAGGAAGGGTCGGTGATGCGCGTTGCTCGGGTCATGCTGCCGTCGCTTTATTGTGGTTGCTGCGTAGGATAATGCCCCCTTGCGCACGACCTCGCCAGCGTCGATGTTTATACGTTGCGGTTTTTTGCCTCGATCCACTGGGACATGTACTGCGTACTTTTGTGGGCATGGTGGCGCAGCATGCTGCCGGTGAAGTTATCGCGGCGATGGGTCGACAGGCGCCCGCGGCACTGCTCCAGGCAGGCCACCAGCGCCGGGCCATGGATGTTCTGGTCATACCGTCGGGCCAGCAGTCGGCGACCGTCTTCCTGGGCCTGGGTCCAACGTTCACGGTCTTGATACAGGGCAACCGCCGCTGCCGCGAGGGCCGGGGCGCTTTGTTCCACGGCGCCAGGCCACGGCTGTTCATCCCCCATGGCCTCGGCACCGATCGGCGTGGTGACGTTTGGCGTGCCGCACAGCATTGCATCCGCCAGCTTGCCCTTGATCCCGGCGCCGAATCGCAACGGTGCCAGGCAGATGCGCGCTGCCGTCATCACTTGCAGGGCGTCTTCGGCCCAGTTCATTACATGAAAGCCCTGCGCCGGGTTGTGCAGGGCCGTGGCTTTGGGCGGGGTGTAGGCGCCATAAATGTGCAGTTGCGCTGCCGGGAGTTGCTGGCGGATCAGCGGCCATAGGCTGTTCTTCATCCACAGCACCGCATCCCAGTTGGGGGCGTGGCGGAAGTTGCCGATGCTGAGGAAATGGGCGCGGTCTTCAAATGGCGCGAAGGGCTCGGTCGGCGGTTCCAGCATCAGCGGGCACCAGTGGAGCAGGGCGGCGGGCACCTTGAACTGCTCGGTGAGCAGGCGTGCCTCTGCGTCGGAGATCATCAGGCTGATGTCACAGCGATAAATCGCGGCAATCTCACGCTTGGCAATGTCAGTGTCGGCCATGAGCCGGAATTCTTCCTCCAGGGCCAAATTGAACAGGGCGCTGAAGTCGTTACGGTCTGGATGCGTCCTCAGGTGGTCCTTGAGGTGCTGGTGCCGGGCATCGCGCAGGCTTTGCAGGTCGCTGGTTTCCAGGACGCGCAGGGCATCGGGGCATTGTTTCTCGACACGCCAGCCAAACTGCTCTTCCATCATGAAACGGTCGAACAGCACGATATCCGGGGCGAGTTCGCGGATAAAATCATCGAAACTGCTGTTATTGAGTTCGATGAGGCATTCGGCGATGCCCAGCGCAGGCAAATCGGCCTTGTGCTCGCCGATGGTTGCGGGGCTGCTGAAGGTTATGTCCCAACCTTGTGTCAGAAAGCTCTCGAGAATCTGCATCATATGCCCGCCTGCGGCCGAGGAACGCGGCTCCGGCCAGACATAACCAATGACCAGGACTTTGGTGGCAGGCTGATTCATCAACAACAGGTTCCTTGAAGGGCAGGGCGATCGGCGCGCAATTAAACCATAACCGGCGGCATGAGAATTTATGTCTGGCGGTAGGTAGCCATCGCACTTTGTGGTTAACTTCCGCCTCTCGAATTCGTTTCATCAAACCCAGCATAAGGATTCTGTTCATGGCTCAAGTCACCCTTCGTGGTAATCCTGTCCAGGTTGAAGGCGAACTGCCGAAAACCGGCTCCACCGCTCCTGAATTCAGCCTGGTTGCTGTCGACCTGTCGCAAGCGACCCTGGAAACCTTCGCCGGCAAGCGCAAGGTTCTGAACATCTTCCCAAGCGTTGATACCCCGACCTGCGCGACCTCGGTACGCAAGTTCAACGCCCAGGCCAACGACCTGAGCAACACGGTCGTGCTGTGCATTTCCTCTGATCTGCCGTTTGCCCAGAAGCGTTTCTGCGGCACCGAAGGCCTGGACAATGTGCTGAGCCTGTCGGACTTCCGCAACGCCGACTTCGCTGTCGACTACGGCGTTTCCCTCGCCGACGGCCCACTGCAGGGCCTGACCGCCCGCGCCGTGGTGGTACTGGACGAGAACAACACTGTGCTGCACAGCGAGCTGGTTTCCGAAATCGGCCAGGAGCCGAACTACGAAGCAGCCCTGGCTGTTTTGAAGTAACTGTTTCGGTACGTTACTGTCGTTTTGCAGTAACACGCGTGATGCATGATTGCGGCCTGGCCTAGTCCAGGCCGTTTTTATTTGTGTCTCAACTGCTTAGCGAAATAGCGGGCAGACTAAGATCAGAAGTTAAAAGTTGTAAGCCCAAGGTAAATAGCCGGTAAAGGCGCTTTTCTAAATGCGCTCCAGTGCTTATCTTTCAGCCTCCCAAAGAAGAAGCTCTCGCGCCCAATGGTTGATCACTCCATGCAATCCTCCCCTCGTAAGTCCCGCCGCTGGCTGTTCGGCCTGCTTGTGCTGCTGGTTATCGCCGGCCTGTGCTGGAAGTTCTGGCCCGGCAGCCATAAGGATGGCGCCGAAAAGCCCGCGGGCCATGCCGGCAAGACGGGGATGATGCGCCCGGGGTTCGGCGGCTCCGCCGGCCCGATACCGGTGCGCGTGGCGCCCGCCGTGCTGGGGGAGTTCCCGGTGTACTACAAGGCGCTGGGCACGGTGACCGCGCTCAACACCATCAATGTGCGCAGCCGGGTAGGCGGCGAGCTGGTGAAGATTGCCTTTGAGGAAGGCCAGATGGTCAAGGCTGGCGACCTGCTCGCCGAGATCGACCCGCGCAGCTACCAGAACGCCTTGCTCCAGGCCCAGGGCACGCTGATGCAGAACCAGGCCCAGTTGAAGAACGCCCAGGTCGATGTGCAGCGTTACCGCGACCTGTACGCCCAGGACAGCATCGCCAAGCAGACCCTGGACACCGCCGAAGCGCTGGTCCTGCAATACCAGGGCACGGTCAAGACCAACCAGGGCGCGGTGGATGACGCCAAGCTCAACCTCGAATTCACCAAGATCCGCGCACCGATCAGCGGCCGCGTGGGCCTGCGCCAGGTCGACGTAGGCAACCTGGTGGCGGCCAACGACACCACCTCACTCGCGGTGATCACCCAGACACAACCGATCAGCGTGGCCTTCACCCTGCCGGAAAACACCCTGGAAACCGTGCTCACCCGCTACCACGCCGGCAACAAGCTGCCGGTAGAGGCCTGGGACCGTGGCGACGTGAAGAAGCAGGCCACCGGCGTGCTGCAAAGCCTGGACAACCAGATAGACGTCACCACCGGCACCCTGAAGTTCAAGGCGCGTTTCGATAACAAGGACCAGGCGCTGTTCCCCAACCAGTTCGTCAATGTGCACTTGCTGGCCGATACCCTGCATAACGTGGTGCTGGCGCCGTCGGCGGCGATCCAGTTTGGCAACACCGGAACCTTCGCCTACGTGCTGGACGGTGACAAGAAGGTCAAGATGCAGCCCCTGGTGGTCGGTGATTCCGATGGCGACAACACGGTGATCAAAGAGGGCCTCAAGGCTGGCGACCGCGTGGTGTTGGAAGGCACCGACCGCTTGAAGGACGGCAGCGAGATCGAAGTGGTCAACGACAGCAGCGAAGTGCCGACCACCCCGACCGAACACTTGCAAGGCAAGCCTGCGGCTAAAGGGGAGACCGGTGCCACCGCCGGCAAGGCGCAAAAGGTCGGTTCATGAACCTGTCGCGGCTGTTTATCCTTCGCCCGGTCGCCACTACGCTGAGCATGCTGGCCATTGTCCTGGCCGGCATCATCGCGTACCGCTTGTTGCCGGTGTCGGCCTTGCCCCAGGTGGATTACCCGACGATCCGGGTGATGACCCTGTACCCCGGGGCCAGCCCGGACGTGATGACCAGTGCGGTCACCGCACCGCTGGAGCGCCAGTTCGGGCAAATGCCCGGCCTCACACAGATGGCCTCCACCAGTTCCGGCGGAGCGTCGGTGCTGACCCTGCGTTTCAACCTCGACATCAATATGGATGTCGCCGAGCAGCAGGTGCAGGCCGCGATCAACGCGGCCACCAACCTGCTGCCCAAGGACCTGCCGGCGCCGCCGGTGTACAACAAGGTCAACCCGGCGGACACCCCGGTGCTGACCCTGGCGATCACCTCCAAGACCATGCTGCTGCCCAAGCTCAATGATCTGGTGGATACGCGGATGGCGCAGAAAATCGCGCAGATCAGCGGCGTCGGCATGGTCAGCATCGCCGGCGGCCAGCGCCAGGCGGTGCGCATCAAGGTCAACCCCGAGGCCCTGGCGGCCAACGGCTTGAACCTGTCCGATGTGCGCACGCTGATCGCCGCGTCCAACGTCAACCAGCCCAAGGGCAACTTCGACGGGCCGACCCGTGTGTCGATGCTCGATGCCAACGACCAGTTGGTCTCGCCCGCGCAATATGCCGAACTGATCCTGGCCTACAACAACGGCGCGCCATTGCGCCTCAAGGACGTGGCGCAGATCGTCGACGGCGCTGAAAACGAACGCCTTGCCGCCTGGGCCAATGAAAACCAGGCGGTGCTGCTGAATATCCAGCGCCAGCCGGGTGCCAACGTGATCGAGGTGGTGGACCGCATCAAGGCATTGCTGCCCAGCATCACCGACAACCTGCCGGCCGGCCTCGATGTGACGGTGCTCACCGACCGTACCCAGACCATCCGCGCCTCGGTCAAGGATGTGCAACACGAATTGCTCATCGCCATCGCCCTGGTGGTCATGGTGACGTTCCTGTTCCTGCGCCGGGTCAGTGCAACGATCATCCCGTCCATCGCCGTGCCGCTGTCGCTGGTGGGTACCTTTGGCGTGATGTACCTGGCCGGATTCTCCATCAACAACCTGACGCTGATGGCGCTGACCATCGCCACCGGGTTCGTGGTGGATGACGCGATCGTGATGCTGGAGAACATTTCCCGCTATATCGAGGAAGGCGAAACACCATTGGCCGCCGCCCTCAAGGGCGCCAAGCAGATCGGTTTCACCCTGATTTCCCTGACGCTGTCGCTGATTGCGGTGTTGATCCCGCTGCTGTTCATGGCCGACGTGGTCGGGCGCCTGTTCCGTGAGTTCGCCATTACCCTGGCGGTGGCGATCCTGATTTCCCTGGTGGTGTCCCTGACCCTCACGCCGATGATGTGCGCGCGCTTGCTCAAGCGTGAGCCAAAGGAGGAAGAGCAGGGGCGTTTCTACAAGGCCAGCGGTGCCTGGATCGATTGGTTGATTGCGCGTTACGGGAGCATGTTGCAGTGGGTGCTCAAGCACCAACCACTGACCCTGCTGGTGGCCATCGCGACACTGGGACTCACTGTATTCCTGTATCTGGTGGTGCCCAAGGGGTTCTTCCCGGTGCAGGATACCGGCGTGATCCAGGGCATTTCCGAAGCACCGCAGTCGATTTCCTTTGCCGCCATGAGCCAGCGCCAGCAGGAGCTGGCCAAGATCATCCTGGCCGATCCGGCGGTGGAAAGCCTGTCGTCGTATATTGGTGTGGACGGCGATAACGCTACCCTCAACAGCGGGCGCCTGTTGATCAACCTCAAGGCCCACGGCCAGCGTGACTTGAGCGCAGCCCAGGTGATCACCCGTTTGCAGCCGGAGATCGACAAGCTGGTGGGCATCCGCCTGTTCATGCAGCCGGTGCAGGACCTGACCATCGAAGACCGTGTGAGCCGTACCCAGTACCAGTTCAGCATGTCCTCGCCGGACGCCGAGCTGCTGGCGCTGTGGAGCGACAAGCTGGTGCATGCGCTCAGCCAGTTGCCGGAACTCACTGATGTGGCCAGCGACCTGCAGGACAAAGGCCTGCAGGTGTACCTGGTGATCGACCGCGATGCGGCCTCGCGCCTGGGCGTGAGCGTATCGACCATCACCGATGCGCTGTACGACGCCTTCGGCCAGCGGCAGATTTCCACCATCTACACCCAGGCCAGCCAGTACCGCGTGGTGTTGCAGGCCCAGTCCGGCGAAACCCTCGGGCCGGACGCGCTGAACCAGATCCACGTGAAAACCACCGATGGCGGCCAGGTGCGCTTGTCCAGCCTGGCCCATGTGGAACAGCGTCAGGCGCAGTTGGCGATTGCCCATATCGGCCAGTTCCCGGCGGTGATGATGTCGTTCAACCTGGCCCCCGGCGTCGCGCTGGGCAAAGGCGTGGAGCTGATCAACCAGACCCAGAAAGACATCGGTATGCCGGTGGGCGTGCAGACTCAGTTCCAGGGCGCAGCCCAGGCGTTCGAAGCGTCGCTGTCGAGCACCTTGCTGCTGATCCTGGCGGCGGTGGTCACCATGTACATCGTGCTGGGTGTGCTCTACGAGAGTTACATCCACCCGATCACCATTCTCTCGACCTTGCCATCGGCGGCGGTAGGGGCGTTGCTGGCCTTGCTGCTCAGCGGCAATGACCTGGGCATGATCGCGATCATCGGCATCATTCTGTTGATCGGTATCGTCAAGAAGAACGCGATCATGATGATCGACTTCGCCCTCGACGCTGAACGCAACCAGGGCCTCGATCCGCAGACCGCCATTTACCAGGCGGCGCTGCTGCGCTTCCGGCCGATCCTGATGACCACCCTGGCGGCGTTGTTCGGCGCGGTGCCGTTGATGCTGGCCACCGGTTCCGGCGCGGAATTGCGCCAACCGCTGGGCCTGGTGATGGTCGGCGGTCTGCTGGTGAGCCAGGTGTTGACGCTGTTCACCACCCCGGTGATCTACCTGTACTTCGATCGCCTCGGCCGCCGCTGGCGCAAAGAGCCGCAAAGCCTGGAGCCGGTTGAGTCATGAACCTGTCCGGACCTTTCATCCGCCGGCCGGTCGCGACCATGCTGCTGAGCCTGGCGATCCTGTTGCTCGGCGGTGTCAGCTTCAACCTGCTGCCGGTATCGCCACTGCCGCAGATCGATTTTCCGGTGATCGTGGTATCGGCCAGCTTGCCCGGCGCCAGCCCCGAAGTGATGGCGTCTACCGTGGCCACGCCGCTGGAGCGTTCGTTCGGCGCGATTGCCGGCATCACCACCATGAGCAGTTCGTCGAGCCAGGGCTCCACCCGGGTGATCCTCGCGTTCGATTCCGACCGCGACATCAACGGTGCGGCGCGGGAAGTGCAGGCGGCGATCAACGCCTCGCGCAACCTGCTGCCCAGCGGCATGCGCAGCATGCCCACCTACAAGAAGATCAACCCGTCCCAGGCGCCGATCATGGTGCTGTCGCTGACCTCGGACGTGTTGCAGAAGGGCCAGTTGTACGACCTGGCCTCGACCATTCTTTCCCAGAGCCTCTCGCAGGTTCCGGGTGTGGGCGAAGTGCAGATCGGCGGCAGCTCCCTGCCGGCCGTGCGCATCGAGCTGGAGCCCAAGGCTCTCGACCAGTACGGCGTGGCCCTCGATGATGTGCGCAACACCATCGCCAACGCCAACCAGCGCCGGCCCAAGGGCTCGCTGGAAGACAATGAGCGTAACTGGCAGATCCAGGCCAACGACCAGTTGGAAAAGGCCAAGGACTACGAGCCGCTGCTGATTCGCTACCAGAACGGCGCTGCCCTGCGCCTTGGGGATGTGGCCAAGATCAGCGACGGTGTGGAAGACCGCTATAACAGCGGCTTCTTCAATAACGACTCGGCGGTACTGCTGGTGATCAACCGCCAGTCCGGTGCCAACATCATCGAGACGGTGCGGCAGATCAAGGCGCAGTTGCCGGCGTTGCAGGCGGTGCTGCCGTCCAGCGTCAAGCTGAGCCTGGCCATGGACCGCTCGCCGGTGATCACCGCCACCTTGCATGAAGCCGAGATGACCTTGCTGATTGCCGTGGGGCTGGTGATCCTGGTGGTGTACCTGTTCCTGGGGAATTTCCGCGCCTCGCTGATCCCGACCCTGGCGGTGCCGGTGTCGCTGGTGGGCACCTTTGCGGTGATGTACCTGTACGGGTTCTCGTTGAACAACTTCTCGCTGATGGCGTTGATCCTGGCCACCGGCCTGGTGGTGGACGATGCCATCGTGGTGCTGGAGAACATCTCCCGGCACATCGACGAAGGCGTGCCGCCGATGAAGGCGGCGTACCTGGGCGCACAGGAAGTCGGCTTTACCTTGCTGTCGATGAACGTGTCGCTGGTGGCGGTGTTCCTGTCCATCCTGTTCATGGGCGGGATTGTCACCAACCTGTTCCGCGAGTTTTCCATCACCCTGTCGGCGGCGATCATTGTGTCGTTGATTGTCTCGCTGACCCTGACCCCGATGCTCTGCGCGCGCTGGCTGAAACCCCACGTCAAAACGCAGATGACCGGTTTGCAACGCTGGAGCCAGAAGATCAACGACCGCATGGTCGCCGGCTACGCCACCAGCCTGGACTGGGTGCTGCGCCATCGGCGCCTGACCCTGCTCAGCCTGTTGCTGACCATCGGCATGAACGTGGCGCTGTACGTGGTGGTGCCGAAAACCTTCATGCCCCAGCAGGACACCGGCCAATTGATCGGTTTTGTGCGCGGTGACGACGGCCTGTCCTTCAGCGTGATGCAGCCGAAAATGGAGACCTTCCGCAAGGCGGTGCTCAAGGACCCGGCGGTGCTCAGCGTGGCCGGCTTCATCGGCGGCAACAACGGCACCAACAACGCGGTGATGCTGGTCCGCCTCAAGCCCATCAGCGAACGCAAGGTCTCCGCCCAGGCGGTGATCGAGCGTCTGCGCAAGGATGTGCCGCTGGTGCCGGGCGGGCGTCTGTTCCTGATGGCCGACCAGGACCTGCAATTCGGCGGTAGCCGCGACCAGACCAGTGCGCAGTATTCCTACATCCTGCAAAGCGGCGACCTGGCGGCGTTGCGCCTGTGGTACCCGAAAGTGGTCGCGGCGTTGCGCGAGTTGCCGGAACTCACCGCCATCGACGCCCGTGAAGGTCGCGGTGCGGCGCAGGTCACGTTGATTGTCGACCGCGACCAGGCCAAGCGCCTGGGGATCGACATGAACATGGTCACCGCCGTACTGAACAACGCCTACAGCCAGCGGCAGATTTCGACCATCTACGACAGCCTCAACCAGTATCAGGTGGTGATGGAGGTCAACCCGAAATATGCCCAGGACCCGATCACCCTCAACCAGATGCAGGTGATCACGTCCACGGGCGCACGGGTGCCGTTGTCGACCATCGCCCATTATGAGAACAGCCTGGCCGACGACCGCGTCAGCCACGAAGGCCAGTTCGCCTCGGAAGACATCGCCTTCGACATGGCGCCCGGCGTGACGGTGGAGCAGGGTACGGCCGCCATCGAACGGGCGATTGCCAAGGTCGGCTTGCCGGAAGACGTGATTGCCAAGATGGCCGGTACCGCCGATGCCTTCGCGGCCACGCAGAAGGGCCAGCCGTTCATGATCCTCGGCGCGCTGGTGGCGGTGTACCTGGTGTTGGGCATTCTGTACGAAAGCTACATTCACCCGCTGACCATTCTCTCGACCTTGCCCTCGGCGGGTGTCGGCGCCATGCTCGCCATTTACCTGACGGGAGGCGAGTTCAGCCTGATCTCCCTGCTGGGCCTGTTCCTGTTGATTGGGGTGGTGAAGAAAAACGCGATCCTGATGATCGACCTGGCGCTGCAGCTGGAACGCAATGACCGCATGGGGCCGCTCGAATCGATTCGCAGTGCCTGCCTGCTGCGCTTGCGCCCGATCCTGATGACCACCCTGGCGGCCATCCTCGGCGCCTTGCCGTTGCTGCTGGGGGCGGGCGATGGCGCGGAAATGCGCCGTCCTCTGGGCCTGACCATTATCGGTGGCCTGGTGTTCAGCCAGGTCCTGACCCTTTACACCACCCCGGTGGTTTACCTTTATCTCGACCGCGCGCGCCACCGCTTCAACGCCTGGCGCGGCGTGCGGACCGATGCTGCCCTGGACACTGCGCTATGACCGATTCAACCTTTGCCCGATTGGCCCTGTTCCGGGGCTCCCGCGTGGCGAGCCTGGTGCTCTGCGGCGTGTTGCTCAGCGCCTGCGCCGTCGGCCCCGACTACAAACGCCCGGAAGTGGTCGAGCCGGCGCAATTCAAGGAAGCCAAGGGTTGGCGCCAGGCCACCCCCAGTGATTCCCTGGCCCGTGGCGCCTGGTGGGAGTTGTACGGTGACCGCCAGCTCAATGAGCTGGTGCTGCGCCTGAACAGTTCCAACCAGACCGTGGCCCAAGCCGAAGCGCGCTTTCGCCAGGCCCAGGCACTGGTGCGCAGTTCCCGTGGGGCGTTTTACCCCACCGTCGACCTGAGTGCCGGGAAAACCCGCGCCAGCCAGGGCACCGGCAGCAGCAGCGCCAGCCTGAGCAGTTCCAGCAGCGGTATCCGCGACACCCTCAATGCCCAGTTGGGCGTGAGCTGGGAAGCGGACATCTGGGGCAAGCTGCGCCGGGGCCTGGAAGCCAACGAGGCCAGTGCCGAAGCCAGCTCGGCGGACCTGGCGGCGATGCGCCTGAGCCAGCAGTCGGAACTGGTGCAAAGCTACCTGCAACTGCGCGTCATGGATGAACAGACGCGCCTGCTGCAAGCGACCCTGGAGACTTATCAGCGCTCACTGCAAATGACCGAAAACCAGTACCGCGCCGGTGTTTCCGGCAAGGACGCGGTGGCCCAGGCGCAGACCCAGCTCAAGACCACCCAGGCCAGCCTGATCGACCTGATCTGGCAGCGCGCCCAGCTGGAAAACGCGATTGCGGTACTGATTGGCGAGGCGCCGGCCAACTTCAACCTGGCGGTGAGCAAGGACATTCCGGCGCTGCCGCAGATCCCGGTGAGCCTGCCGTCGCAACTGCTTGAGCGTCGCCCGGACATCGCCTCGGCCGAACGCTCGGTGATCGCCGCCAACGCCAATATCGGCGTGGCCAAGGCCGCCTACTACCCGGACCTGACCCTGAGCCTGGCCGGTGGTTACTCCAGCAGCACGTACGCCGACTGGATCAGCCTGCCGAACCGCTTCTGGTCGGTAGGGCCGAAGCTGGCCATGACGCTGTTCGATGGTGGCCAGCGCTCGGCGGAAGTCGACCGTACCGTAGCCTCCTATGACGAGACGGTGGCCAAGTACCGCCAGACCGTGCTGGATGGTTTCCGCGAAGTGGAAAACTACATGGTGCAGCTCAAGGTGCTGGAGGACGAGGCGGTGGTCAGCAATGAAGCACTGGAAGCCGCCCGTGAATCGTTACGCCTGACCCAGAACCAGTACAAGGCCGGGCTGATTGCCTACCTGGATGTGGTCACTGTGCAAGCCACGGCCTTGAGCAATGAGCGCACGGTATTGACCTTGCTGCAGACGCGCCTGGTGGCCAGTGTACAACTGATCGCCGCCTTGGGCGGTGGCTGGGACGGGCAGACGCCGATTGCCGACAAAAATTGAAGATGAACTCGATCCCATGGGTGGGCTTGTTGTGGTGAGCGGGCTGCTGGCACAGTTGGCCTCGACAAACCCTCGGATTTGAGTCGTTTTTAAGTCATATGATTGGCGTCAAAATGCCACTGATGGCCCTCTGGTAATTAATCAACTGCCCGAGAATTATTCTCGCTACAATCGCCCGCTTTGCCATTTCGCACGGGCCTCTCGGGCTCGCTGCGCACGAGAAGTCCCATGCTCATCGGTAGTTATTCGCCCTCACTGGTCGTGATCTCACTGTTCGTCGCGATCCTCGCTTCCTATACCGCACTGGACCTTTCCGGGCGCATCGCCACCGCCAAGGGGCGCGCCGTTTACTTATGGATCACTGGCGGATCCATGGCGATGGGAGTGGGAGTGTGGTCGATGCACTTCATCGGCATGCTGGCGCTACGTTTACCGTTTGCCCTGGGCTTCGACCTGGGGATTACCGCGCTGTCCTTGCTGATTGCGGTGCTGTCCAGCGGCTTTGCCTTATGGCTGGTCAGCCAACCGCGCCTGCCGGCCTGGCAGCTGGGATTGGGGGCGCTGATCATGGGCACCGGCATTGCCTGCATGCACTACACCGGCATGGCGGCGATGCGCATGATGCCGGGCATCGACTACGACCCGACGCTGTTTGGCGCTTCGTTATTGATCGCGGTGGTAGCCTCCGGTGCAGCGTTGTGGATCGCCCATAATCTGCGCCGCGATACGCCGTATGTGCGCCTGGCCCGGGGTGGCGCGGCGGTGGTGATGGGGTTTGCCATCGTCGGTATGCATTACACTGGCATGGCAGCCGCACGCTTCGCCGATGAGAGCTTCTGCGGCGCGGCACTGAACGGTTTGAGCGGCAAGGGCCTGGATAACCTGGTGCTGGTTACCACCCTGGCGGTGCTGGCCATCGCCTTGCTGACGTCGTTGCTCGATGCACGCCTGGAAGCGCGCACAGCGGTTCTCGCCGACTCCCTGAGCCAGGCCAACCAGGAACTGACCCACCTGGCCCTGCACGACATGCTCACCGGCCTGCCCAACCGCACCTTGCTTGCCGACCGCATCCAGCAAGCCATGCAGGCGGTGAAAGAGCAGGGCGGCTGTTTTGCGCTGATGTTTATCGACCTGGACGGCTTCAAGCCGGTCAACGATGCTTTTGGCCACCATCTGGGCGACCAGTTGCTGCGCGAAGTCGGCCAGCGCCTGCGCGAAGACTTGCGCAGCCACGACACCCTGGCGCGCATCGGCGGCGATGAGTTCGTATTGCTGGTGCAACTGACCCAGCCGGACGATGCCCTCGGCCTGGCCGAGCGTCAGGTGCTGCTGATCAACCGCGCCTTCCAGGTGGCCGAACATGAGCTGAAGATCTCCGCCAGCGTGGGTATCGCCATGTTCCCAGGCAACGGCAACAGCCCCCAGGAACTGCTGATGAACGCCGACGCGGCGATGTACCACGCCAAGGGCGTGGGCAAGAACGGCTACAGCTTCTTTGATGCGTCGATGAACACCAACGCGCGCAAGCAATTGCAGTTGTTGCAGGACCTGCGCAATGCGGTGGAACAGCAACAATTTCGCTTGTACTACCAGCCCAAGTTCGACGCGGCCAGTGGCATTGCGGTGGGGGCCGAAGCGCTGTTGCGCTGGGAGCATCCACAACAGGGCCTGTTGTTGCCGGCGACGTTTATCGAACTGGCGGAAAAGACCGGGTTGATCATCCCCATCGGCGAATGGGTACTCGATGAAGCGTGTCGCCAAATGAGCCTGTGGTACGCCCAGGGCTATGAAGATTGGCGTATCGCCGTGAACCTGTCGGCGCTGCAGTTCTGCCACGCCGGGCTGGTCAAGAGCGTGGCCGAGGCCCTGGAACGTCATCGGTTGCCGGCCAACAGCCTGACCCTGGAAATCACCGAGACCACCGCCATGAGCGACGCCGATGCGAGCATGACGGTGTTGCAGCAGTTGTCGGACATGGGCGTCGATCTGTCCATCGACGACTTCGGCACCGGTTATTCCAGCCTGATGTACCTCAAGCGCCTGCCGGCCAACGAGTTGAAGATCGACCGTGGGTTTGTACGCGACCTGGAGCACGACAGCGATGATGCCGCCATCGTCTCGGCCATTGTTGCCCTCGGCCAGGCCCTGGGCCTGCGTATTGTTGCCGAAGGGGTGGAAACCGATGTGCAACAGAACTTTCTCACGCGCCTGGGGTGTAACTCCCTGCAAGGTTACCTGCTGGGCCATCCGTTGCCGGCGGAAGGGTTCATGGTCGACATCCAGCGTGCCGAAGACACCTTGGCGCCTGACAAAAGCCGTGCGTGACGGGTATTCTTGGATCCAGCCCTAAACATCAGGTTGAATCAGGAGACCGCACGCATGGACAAAGTCGTCATCATCACCGGGGGCAGCCGTGGGATCGGCGCCGAGACGGCGTTGCTGGCCGCTCGCCAGGGTTATCGCATTTGCATCAACTATCAGTCTGACGAAGAGGCTGCCCACCGTGTGCTCGAACAAGTCCGCGCCCTGGGCGCCCAGGCGATTACCGTGCGCGCCGATGTGAGCATCGAAGATGAAGTGATTGCGCTGTTCCATCGCGTCGACACCGAGCTGGGCCGTGTCACTGCATTGGTCAACAATGCCGGCACTGTGGGGCACAAATCCCGTGTGGATGAGATGTCCGAGTTCCGCATCCTGAAAGTCATGAAGACCAATGTGCTGGGGCCGATCCTGTGTGCCAAGCACGCGGTGCTGCGCATGTCGCCCAAGCATGGCGGGCAGGGCGGCAGCATTGTCAACGTGTCGTCGGTGGCGGCGCGCCTGGGGTCGCCCGGCGAGTATGTCGACTACGCTGCGTCAAAGGGCGCGCTCGACTCCTTCACCATTGGTCTGTCAAAGGAAGTGGCGGGTGAGGGCATTCGCGTCAACGCGGTGCGTCCTGGCTACATCTACACCGACTTCCATGCCCTTAGCGGCGACCCTGATCGGGTCAGCAAACTCGAATCCGGTATCCCCATGGCCCGTGGCGGGCGCCCGGACGAGGTGGCGGAAGCGATTATCTGGTTGCTGTCGGACAAGGCGTCGTATGCCACCGGGACGTTCCTCGATTTGGGCGGTGGCCGCTGAAGCATTCACGCGCCCAGGTTTCCTAGCACCTCATAGCCCTTTTGCGCAAAGGCCACCAGCACGCGTGCCTCCGAGTTCTTGCGGGTGGAATAGCCCGCATTGTGAAAACCGTTGATTTTGCCATCGCGGGGTTCGCTGTTGCCCACTGTGCGGTCATTCACGTTATCCAGGAAGTTGACCACCCGAGCCAGATTGTAGGCTGCATCGGCGCGCGAACGGGCGCTGGGATTGGCGCGGGTCCAGTCACCCAGTTGACGTTTGAGCTGGTCGGTAGTGGGGTAGCTGTCCCGGCGCCGTAACAGATGTTTGACCGCCGGATTGGCGTTGATGAGTTGTTTGGCGCTGCGTTGGTCGCCGGCTGATCGACCTTCAGGGTGGCTGGGAGCTTTGAGCCAGTTCTGTTCCGGGAGGTGTATGGCCCTTGCAGGGTGATTGTTGATAGGCATGAGAAGCTCGGTATCGGGAAGACGTCACTGGGTGGTGTCATGCCGGGTTCGGTTCCAATGACTTGCTCATGACTAAAACGACCGCACAATCCGCCCCAGTGTCTCCATCGCCTTTTCCGACGCCTCCGTCCACGGGCTGCCGTAGTTCAGGCGAATGCAATTGCGAAAGCGCTGGGTCGCCGAGAAGATCGGCCCTGGCGCAATGCTGATGCCCTGCGCCAGGGCCATCTGGAACAGCTTCAACGAATCGGTCTGCTCCGGCAGTTCCAGCCACAGGAAGTACCCGCCGGCCGGTTGGCTGACCCGCGTCTGTGCCGGAAAGTAGCGCGCGATGGCGGCCAGCATGGCGCTTTGCTGTTCCTCCAGGGCATAGCGCAGTTTGCGCAGGTGCCGGTCGTAGCCGCCGTGCTGCAGGTAATCGGCAATTGCGGCCTGGGCCGGCATTGAGGGGCACAGCGACGTCATCAGTTTCAAGCGTTCGACCTTCTGCGCGAAACGCCCGGCCGCGACCCAGCCCACGCGATAGCCAGGGGCCAGGCTTTTGGCGAAGGAGCCGCAATGCATCACCAAACCTTCGGTGTCGAAGGCCTTGGCCGGCTTGGGTGCCTGCTGGCCGTAATA
This sequence comes from Pseudomonas extremorientalis, assembly GCF_024584605.1. NCBI lineage: Bacteria > Pseudomonadati > Pseudomonadota > Gammaproteobacteria > Pseudomonadales > Pseudomonadaceae > Pseudomonas > Pseudomonas extremorientalis. The sequence goes on from NZ_CP089519.1 coordinate 2,969,147, forward strand.
CAATTCGGCATACACATCGTCTTCGATCAGTGGCACCTGATGCTCGCGTAGCAGTTCTACCAGTGCCTGCTTTTTCGACTCGGGCAAAGTCGCACCCATGGGGTTCTGGAAACTGGTCATGGTCCAGCAGGCCTTGATCGGATAGCGCTGCAGGGATTGCGCCAGGGCGTTGAGGTCGATGCCGTCGCGCGGGTGCACGGGGATCTCCACCGCCTTGAGTTTCAAGCGCTCCAGCACCTGCAGGCACGCATAGAATGCAGGCGCTTCGATAGCCACCAGGTCACCCGGTTCGGTGACGGCTTGCAGGCACAGGTTGAGGGCTTCCAGGGCTCCATTGGTAATCAACAGCTCTTCCATGGGCAGCATCAGGCCGCCGACCATGTAGCGCAGGGCGATTTGCCGACGCAGTTGCGGGTTGCCCGGCGACATGTCGGTGACCACCAGGCGCGGGTCCATTTCCCGGCTGGCGCTGGCCAGGGACCGGGCCAGGCGCGGCAACGGGAACAGCATCGGGCTGGGGAACGCCGAGCCGAAGGGCACGGTGTTGGGGTCCTTGATCGAGTCCAGCACCGAGAACACCAGCTCGCTCACATCCACTTCGGTGGACTCATGCACTTGCTCGCTCACCACCGGCTCGGAAAACGGGCTGGGTGCGTGGGTGTTGACGAAGTAGCCGGAACGCGGCCGTGCCCGGATCAGGCCACGGCGTTCCAGCAGGTAGTAGGCCTGGAACACTGTCGACGGGCTGACGCCGTACGTCTGGCTGGCGTAGCGCACCGAAGGCACCCGCTGGCCGGGGCCGAGCACGCCGGAGCGGATCAGTTCTGCAATATCGTCGGCGAATTTTTCGTAGCGTTTCATGGGGGCCCAATTAGCTTTTTATAGGTATCTTTCAGCGGTTCAGCGGCGCCACAAAGCGGCTGTCGGCAGCGCTATGGATCCACGGCTCATCCACATCCGAGACCTTGAAGCGCAAGGTCTGCGAGCTGCTCGCCGGTTTGTCCGCCAGCAATGCCACCGACACCGGCACATCGCTGATTTCCCCCGGTGCCAGGCTGATTTCGGTCTTGCCCTGCAACTGGAAGCCCTCGGCGTCCACCAGTTCCAGGCGGTAGTCCTGGCGCTGCTGGGTCTTGTTGATCACCTTGAGGCTGTAGATGTTTTCAATCTGGCCCTGGGCGTTCTCGCGGAACATGCCACGGTCCTTGGTCACGTCCAGCGACACCATGGGCCGTTCCACCAAGGCCACCACCAGGGCTGCGATCATCACCAGCAGCACCGTACTGTAGCCGATCAGGCGCGGGCGCAGCAGGTGGGTCTTGCCGCCTTGCAGTTGATGTTCGCTGGTATAGCTCACCAGGCCGCGCGCGTAACCCATCTTGTCCATGATCGAATCGCAGGCGTCGATGCACGCTGCACAACCGATGCACTCCATTTGCAAGCCATCGCGGATGTCGATACCGGTAGGGCAAACCTGCACGCACAGTTGGCAGTCGATGCAATCGCCCAGGCCGACGTCGGCGGGTTTCACTTCACGTTTGCGCGGGCCACGGTGTTCGCCGCGACCCACGTCGTAGGAAATGGTCAGGGTGTCCTTGTCGAACATCACGCTCTGGAACCGCGCATAGGGGCACATGTGCATGCACACCGCTTCGCGCAACCAGCCGGCGTTGACGTAAGTGGCGCCGGTAAAGAACAGCACCCAGAACAGGCTGACGCCGCCCATCTGCCAGGTCAGCAGTTCGCTGGCCAGCGGGCGGATTGGCGTGAAATAGCCGACAAAGGTCAGCCCGGTCAGCACACTGATGCCCAGCCACAAGGCGTGCTTGGCCGAGCGCCGCGCCAGTTTGTTCAGGCTCCAGGGCGCGGCGTGCAGCTTGATGCGCTGGTTGCGTTCACCTTCGGTGACCTTTTCACACCACATGAACAGCCAGGTGAATGAACTCTGCGGGCAGGTGTAGCCGCACCACACACGGCCAGCGAACACGGTGATCGCAAACAGGCCGAAGGCGCAGATGATCAGCAAGGCCGACAGCAGGATGAAGTCCTGGGGCCAGAAGGTCGCCCCGAAGATGTGGAATTTGCTTTCAGCCAAGTCCCACAACACGGCCTGCCGACCACCCCAGTTCAGCCACACGGTGCCGAAAAACGCCAGGAACAGAAAGCCTGCACCGCCTACGCGCAAGGTGCGGAACAGGCCGGTAAAACTGCGGGTATGAATCAGATTGTCGCTGGATTTGGCCTTCACCTTCTTCGGGTGTATGGGCTCGAAGGTGTCCACGGTGGGGATTCTTTCGCTCATGTCGTTCGCTCATCAGCCTCCATCAGGCCGATGAACTATGCGCGGGGGGCTGTTTGCATAACAGACTCAGGTAGCGTGATAAAAAGCGGATCAGATGGGCTGCGTGGGGTGTGCTGCGACAATGCGCTGCACCCCGTATCGCCTAGGGTGCAGCGCCATAACGGGTGTATTGATACAGATCAATCAAATCAGCGAACCAGGTTCCTCGGCTTTGACATGCTGGCGCTCGTCTTTGGCCCCTGCGACGGTCAGCGCGTCGGCCTCGGCTTCAGTGATATAGATCCGCTCGGCCGCCAATTCCACGTAGGACATGGATTTTTCGGTGTCGGTCAGGACAGTGACCCGCGTCGCAGGCAAGCTCTGTTCCTGGCCGTTGTCGTCGAGGGTGAAGTAACACAGATGGTTTTCGATACGTAGGGGCATGCCGATCTCCTTTCTCTTAGGCTATGCAGAGTTAGGGACCTGCGATGTGCAGGGGTTCCAGGCAACTGACTGGCGGTCGCCGCTGTCCATCCTTTACCCATAACGACAAAGGACGGCATCCATGGACGCCTGGTGGCATGAAGTGTGGCAAACCCTGCAGGCTGAATTCGCTGATATCGGCGACGCCAGGCAACTCACCCAGATCACCGTGCGCCTGCTGATTGCCGCGGTGCTGGGTGGCATCCTCGGTTTCGAACGCGAGAGCAAGGGCAAGGCCGCCGGGGTGCGCACCCACATGCTGGTAGCAATGGGGGCCGCGTTATTTGTAATGGTGCCGCAGATGTCCGGCAATCAGGCGGATGCAATGAGCCGGGTGGTCCAGGGGGTAATTGCCGGGATCGGTTTCCTGGGCGCGGGCACCATCATCAAAGGCAAGGACGATGAAGAAGGGCATGTCAAAGGCCTGACCACCGCCGCCGGCCTGTGGATGACCGCTGCGATTGGGGTCTCGGCCGGGTTGGGCCGGGAATCGACAGCGGTACTCAGTACATTGCTGGCCTTGGCGGTGTTCAGCGTGATGCCCAGGCTTGTGCGTATGTTGGAGAAGTAGGCCTATGCTGGGCGGCCAGCCTCATAGCACCACATCGCTTGGTTGTAGTTGGCCTCGTACTTCCACTTCAAAGGTCGCGTGTCCTGCCCCGTAATTTATCATCAGCGTGCTGACGTTTTCTTTTGGGTCATAGTAAATGGCGCCTTCGCCAGCTATCAGCCCGTGTCCCATCCCCTGCTCGAGGACGGACTCGTTCAAGCGTATCGGCTTGCCGCCGGTTACTGTGCGTATACCCGACACATCAATCTTGTCCTTGCCGCTTTCGAAATCCGTGATGGTATCGACGCCGTTGAACATGCTCGAATCAGTCGGACTGCCGTAGACAAAGGTATCCGCGCCTTTCCCGCCCCACAGCTTGTCCCAGCCTCTGCCGCCATGAATAACGTCGTCACCGTCACCGCCTTCCAGGGTGTTATTGGCGTCGTTACCCACGATCAAATCATTGCCCTTGCCGCCTTTGGCGTTTTCGATGACCGCGCCCTTGGCTATACCGACATTGCCCTTGAGGCCGCCGACATCAGAAAAGGTCTGTTCCCTCAAGCTTATTTGCTGATTTTGCTCGTAGCTGGAAAAATCCAATGTGTCGTTGCCCCCTCCGTCCCAAATGGCCGCCACGATTTTGTCTTCAGGGGTTTTGACAGTCAGGAAGTCTCGATCTGTGTTCGAATTGAAACCGTAGGTAGTATCGCCCTTGCGGGTTTCGAAATTGGGACCGTATTTCTCTTGGTAGGCAGCAATATCGTCAAGTTGCGGGGCTGACGAACGGAAACCCCCATGGTTGCTATATCCGGTGCGCTCACCTCGGTAACTCATGCCGGAATGGCTCTGAGAGTCTTCGTGATGAGATACATTTGATTTGTCGAGCTTGTTTTTGCCGTCACCATTGTAACCGCCAGGGTGACTAAGCCCCATGGCGTGACCGATTTCATGAGTAATGGTGTGGCGACCCGCGTTACCTGGCGCTGCTAGAGGCACAGATTTTTCGGTCTTGGTGTCTACAAACCATACTTCAATGTCCGCCTGGTTTTTGGTGGGCAATGAAGAGTGGGGGAAGCCCTTGTAAGGGTGGCCTTTGGTATCGATCATTTGACCATAATTCCCGATCTTGATATGGCCTTCACTGTCAGCTGTCTTGGACCCCTCGGTAAACGTGACATTTGCAACATCTTCAATGGATTGCAGGCTTCGCCGGGTCTGGTTTCGCTGATTCTCGAGGATAGGTGTAAACCCGGTCTTGCCGAATTGTCGAGTGTTCTTGTTTTCCTGCTTTTCCGGCGGGGCCCGAAATTCGTAGGTCAAGTCATAGCGGCCGTCACCATTCTTGTCTGACCAACCCGGGCTGTTACGCCAGAGCCGTTTGACCGCGTCATCGGTTGATTTGGACTGCATGCCGTTGTGCTGAATATCCCCGCCACGATCATCTCGGTGTTTGAATTGCTCAATCCTCTGGTAGATCGAGCTGCCCTGTGAGCCTGCGTTGCTTATAGACATGATTTCTCCTGCTGAAGATGTTGCTCGACGATAGGGATTGGTCCCGTATTCCTACGGCCGTGATGCTTGGGAGTTTGAACATGTCAAAAATCACAGGGGGTGCGCATTATCTTGGTTGAGAGTGGGAAGAATCGCCAAAGGCAGCGAGAAAGAAGCAGCCAATCCATCAGATAGGCTTAGCTTCTGTATCGGTCATATAGCAATCCTCAAATGATTGAAAAAACGCCGGCAATGACCGGCGGCATTGTCGTGGGGGGTTCCTCGACGGGCGGTGGCTGATGCTCCGGCGGTTCCTTTTCCGGAATCGGTTCCGGTTCGGTGGGTGGCAGGGTGGGGTTGTCGATATTCGGGTCCGGGGTTTCAGCCGGGATCGGGATATTCATCGGTGTGGCCTCCTTTGTGCTTTGCTCTATCGGTGGACAGCTGCCAGGGCGAATTGATTCCCCGCCCAATGGCAGCACATCCACCTGAACTTTTAACCGGCGTGCAGGCTCGGACCTATACGGCGCTGCTCAGGGAGAGCTCAGCCGTATCGCAATTTCGGATCAAGCAAAGAGCGTCCACAGGGCGTAAGGGGAAGATGCTCGATGACTGCTGAAACACAGGTTCCAGACACCTCCATATTGCCGCTGTCCCAGGCGCTGTTGCTGCCCCGGATCGCGATCGAAAGCACCACCCCCGTGATCGACGGCGGCGAATTTGCCGTCAAGGCCGTGGTCGGCCAACGGGTCAACGTCACCAGCAAGGTGTTTGCCGACGGCCATGACAAGCTCGCCGTGCTGATCCGCTGGCGCCCGCTGCAGGACGAAAGCTGGCACAGCGTGGTCATGACCGACGTGGGCAACAACGGCTGGGAAGGCGCGTTTACCGTGACCCAGCAAGGCCCCCACGAATACTGCATCGAAGCCTGGATCGACACCTTCGCCAGCTTCTGTTACGAGCTGCGCAAGAAGCATGAGGCCGGCGTGCCGGTCAGCCTGGAGTTGCAGGAAGGCCGCAGCCTGGTGCTGCAGGCCGCCGAACGCAGTGACAACGAACTTCGCGACCGCCTCATGCTGCTGCACCACGAACTCTCCGGCCTGCTGGAAACCGAGCAGGTTGCGCAGTTCCTGCACGAAGACAGTGCACATTTGATGACCCAGGCAGACCACCGTGCCTACCTGAGCATCAGCACGGTGTACCCGATCGATGTGGAGCGTGAGGCTGCACTGTTCGCCAGTTGGTACGAACTGTTCCCGCGTTCGATCACAGACGATCCTGCACGCCACGGCACCTTTAATGACGTGCATTCGCGCCTGTCGATGATCCATGACATGGGCTTCGACGTGCTGTATTTCCCGCCTATCCACCCCATCGGGCGCAGCCACCGCAAAGGCAAGAACAATTCGCTGACCGCCGGCCCCGATGATCCGGGCAGCCCATATGCGATCGGTAGCGAAGAGGGCGGCCATGAAGCCATCCACCCGCAACTGGGCAGCCGCGACGACTTCCGCCGCCTGGTCCAGGCCGCCGCCGAGCATGGCCTGGAAATCGCCCTGGACTTCGCCATCCAGTGTTCCCAGGACCACCCATGGCTCAAAGAGCATCCGGGCTGGTTCAACTGGCGCCCGGACGGCACGATCAAGTACGCGGAAAACCCGCCGAAGAAGTATCAGGACATCGTCAACGTCGACTTCTATGCGGCGGATGCCATCCCAGGCCTGTGGATCGAGCTGCGCGATATCGTGGTGGGCTGGGTGGAAGAGGGTGTGAAGACTTTTCGCGTCGACAACCCCCACACCAAGCCGCTGCCGTTCTGGCAATGGTTGATCAGCGACGTACGGTCCAGGTACCCGGAGGTGATCTTCCTCGCCGAGGCGTTCACCACGCCGGCGATGATGGCGCGCCTGGGCAAGGTCGGCTACTCCCAGAGCTACACCTACTTCACCTGGCGCAATACCAAGGCCGAGTTGCGCGAGTACCTGGTCCAGTTGAATGAGTCGCCATGGCGTGAGTGCTACCGGCCGAATTTCTTCGTCAATACGCCGGACATCAACCCTGGCTTCCTGCATGAGTCAGGACGCCCGGGCTTTTTGATCCGCGCCGCGCTGGCAACCATGGGCTCGGGCCTGTGGGGCATGTATTCGGGTTTCGAGTTGTGTGAAGCGGCCCCGGTGCCCGGCAAAGAGGAATACCTGGATTCGGAGAAATACGAAATCCGCCCACGGGATTTCACCGCCCCCGGCAACATCATCGCCGAGATCGCCCAGCTCAACCGCATTCGTCGGCAGAACCCGGCACTGCAAACGCATTTGGGGCTGAAGCTCTACAACGCCTGGAACGACAACATCCTGTATTTCGGCAAGCGCAGCGAGGATGGCAGCAACTTCATTCTGGTGGCGGTCAACCTCGACCCTTACAACGCCCAGGAAGCCAATTTCGAGTTGCCGCTGTGGGAGTTGGGGTTGCCGGACGATGCCCAGACCCAGGGCGAAGACTTGATGAACGGCCATCGCTGGACCTGGTATGGCAAGCACCAGTGGACAAGGCTGGAGCCGCAGATGCCGTTCGGGATCTGGCGTATCACCACCTCTTAAACCCTGCGCGAGACAAATGTGGGAGGGGGCTCGCCCCCGATAGCAGTGTGTCAGCCACCGCTTCATCAACTGACACACCCTCATCGGGTGCAGGTCGAATAGTCGCACCGCCCCTCCCACATTGACCGAGTGGTTCAAGTATTTCAGGAGCTTCCAATGGCGAAGAAACCCAACGCTGCCACCTTCATCAAAGACCCGCTCTGGTACAAGGACGCGGTGATCTACCAGGTTCACGTCAAATCCTATTTCGACTCCAACAATGACGGTATCGGCGACTTTCCCGGCCTGATCGCCAAGCTCGATTACATTGCCGACCTCGGCGTCAACACTATCTGGCTGCTGCCGTTCTACCCGTCGCCACGCCGCGACGATGGCTACGACATCGCTGAATACCGAGGCGTACACAGTGACTACGGCACCATGGCCGACGCCAAGCGCTTTATCGCCGAGGCGCACAAGCGCGGTCTGCGGGTGATCACCGAGCTGGTGATCAACCACACCTCCGACCAGCACCCCTGGTTCCAGCGTGCGCGCAAGGCCAAGCCCGGTTCGGCGGCGCGGGACTTCTACGTGTGGTCGGATGACGACCAGAAATACGACGGCACGCGCATCATCTTCCTCGACACCGAGAAGTCCAACTGGACCTGGGACCCGGTCGCCGGCCAGTACTTCTGGCACCGTTTCTACTCGCACCAGCCCGACCTCAACTTCGACAACCCGCAGGTCATGAAAGCCGTGCTGTCGGTGATGCGTTACTGGCTGGACATGGGCATCGACGGCCTGCGCCTGGACGCGATCCCCTATTTGATCGAACGCGATGGGACCAACAACGAAAACCTGCCTGAGACTCACGACGTGCTCAAGCAGATCCGTGCCGAGATCGACGCCCATTACCCCGACCGCATGCTGCTGGCCGAAGCCAACCAGTGGCCGGAAGACACGCAACTCTACTTCGGTGACAAAAAGGGCGACGACGGCGACGAATGCCACATGGCCTTCCATTTTCCGTTGATGCCGCGCATGTACATGGCCCTGGCCCAGGAAGATCGCTTCCCGATCACCGATATCCTGCGCCAGACTCCGGAAATCCCCGCCAATTGCCAGTGGGCGATCTTCCTGCGCAACCATGATGAGCTGACCCTGGAAATGGTCACCGACAAAGAGCGCGACTACCTGTGGAACTACTACGCCGCCGACCGGCGTGCGCGGATCAACCTGGGGATTCGCCGGCGCCTGGCACCGTTGATGGAGCGCGATCGCCGCCGTGTCGAGTTGCTCAACAGTCTGTTGCTGTCGATGCCGGGCACGCCGACCTTGTACTACGGCGATGAAATCGGCATGGGCGATAACATCTACCTGGGTGACCGCGATGGTGTGCGCACGCCGATGCAGTGGTCCATCGACCGCAACGGCGGTTTCTCCCGCGCCGACCCGGCCAGCCTGGTACTGCCGCCGATCATGGACCCGCAATATGGCTATCAGTCGGTCAATGTGGAGACCCAGGCCCAGGACCCGCATTCGCTGCTGAACTGGACCCGGCGCATGTTGGCGGTGCGCAAGCAGTCCAAGGCCTTTGGCCGGGGCAGCCTGAAAATGCTCTCGCCGAGCAACCGGCGGATCCTGGCCTATACCCGCGAATTCACCGGGGAGGACGGGCGCAACGAGATCATTCTGTGCGTGGCCAACGTGTCGCGCAGTGCCCAGGCGGCAGAGCTGGACCTGTCGGCGTTTGCCGGCATGGTGCCGGTGGAAATGCTCGGCGGTAATGCCTTCCCGCCCATCGGCCAGTTGAATTTCCTGCTGACCCTGGCGCCCTACGGCTTCTATTGGTTTGTGCTGGCGCCGGAAAACCAGATGCCCAGCTGGCATGTGGAACCGGCCCAGAGCATGCCCGACTTCACCACACTGGTATTGAAAAAACGCATGGAAGAACTGCTTGAAGAACCTTGCCGCGCGTCCCTGGAACAGACCGCTCTGCCGGCGTGGTTGCCCAAGCGCCGCTGGTTTGCTGGCAAGGACACGGCCATCGACAGCGTGCGCATTGCCTACGGTGTGCGTTTTGGCGACGCGCAGCATCCGGTGTTGCTCAGCGAGGTCGAAGTGACGGCCGCAGGCCAGGTCAGCCGCTACCAGTTACCGTTCGGTTTCCTCGGTGAAGACCAGTTCACCAGCGCCTTGCCCCAGCAATTGGCGCTGGCCCGCGTACGTCGGGTGCGCCAGGTCGGGTTGGTGACCGATGCCTTCAGCCTTGAACACTTTATTCGTGCGGTGATCCAGGGCTTGCAAGCGGGCACCGTGCTCGAGACTGGCGACGGTGAGCTGCGCTTTGCGGCCACACCGCACTTGGCCAGGTTGCAACTGACGGATCAGTCCGAGGTGCGTTACTTGTCGGCCGAGCAATCCAACAGCTCGGTGGTGGTCGGTGAGAGCCTGGTGCTCAAGCTGATCCGCAAAGTCGCCTCCGGCGTGCACCCGGAACTGGAGATGAGTGCCTATCTGACGGCCGCGGGCTACCCCAATATTTCGCCACTGCTGGGGTCGATGGTGCGCCACGACGCCGAGGGTCAGGACAACCTGCTGATGATTGCCCAGGGCTACCTGAGCAACCAGGGCGATGCCTGGAGCTGGACCCAGAACAACCTGGAGCGGGCGATCCGCGACGAACTGGCCGAGGCCATTTCCGAGCAGGAACAACACTACAACGCCCTGGGCGAGCTGGCGGATTTTGCCGGGCTGCTCGGCCAGCGCCTGGGCGAAATGCACCAGGTGCTCGGTGCAAAAACCACCGACAAGGCCTTCAAACCCGAAATCACCACGGCCAAGGACACCCAGGCCTGGGCCAAGGACGTCGGCGCACAACTGGAGCGTGCGCTGCACTTGCTCAAACTTCATCAAAGCCAGTTGAACCCGACGGATCAAGCGCTGGTCAGTGATTTGCTGGCGCAGAAAAAAGCCATCGTCAGCCATGTGCAGGCTTTGGCGAAAGCCACGGCGGGCGGGTTGCGCATCCGCGTGCATGGTGACTTGCACCTGGGTCAAGTGCTGGTGGTGAAGGGCGATGCTTACCTGATCGACTTCGAAGGGGAGCCGGCGCGGCCATTGCATGAGCGACGTGGCAAGCACAGCCCCTATAAAGATGTGAGCGGCGTATTGCGCTCATTCGACTATGCGGCGGCGATGGCCCTGAATGTTCAAGGGGTGGATCACTCGCCCGAGGCGGACCAGGCGCGCAGACGCGTGACGGAACGTTACCTCAAGGAAGCACGGCAGGCCTTTATCCGGGCTTATCAGGCGGCGACGGCTACACTGGCGCATGACTGGCAGGATGCCAGAGGCCAGGACGCCGCGCTGACGTTGTTCAGCCTGGAGAAGGCCGCGTACGAAGTGGCCTACGAAGCGGAAAACCGCCCGACCTGGTTGCCGGTGCCCCTGCAAGGGTTGCACGGTTTACTGAGCGGGATTGCTTCTATAAAGGAAGCACCTATATCGAACACTGCACGCGGTGGGGAGACGTCATGAGTTTTACACATAAAGAACCGCTGCAACCGAAACTGACTGCATTGCCGGCGTCCAGGGACGTCGAAGCGCTGGTCCGCGCCGAACACCACGACCCGTTCTCGGTGCTGGGGCCGCACGATGATGAACACGGCGGCCAGTTTATCCGCGCATTCCTGCCCGAGGCCTTGAGTGTGCAAGTGCTGGCACGTGATGGCGGCGAGCAGCTGGGCAGCCTGGACGCGAGCCAGGTGCCGGGCTTGTTTGTCGGCCAGTTCAAGACCCGTCAGCCGTACCTGTTGAAAATCCAGTGGGCCGGTGGCGAACAGATCACCGAAGACCCGTACAGCTTCCAGCAACTGCTGCTGGGTGAAATGGACCTTTACCTGTTTGCCGAAGGCAATCACCGCGACCTCGGCAGTTGCCTGGGCGCCCAGGTGACCAGCGTCGACGGCGTGGCGGGCGTGCGCTTTGCCGTGTGGGCACCGAATGCGCGGCGGGTGTCGGTGGTGGGCGACTTCAATATCTGGGACGGTCGTCGCCATCCGATGCGCTTGCGCCATCCTTCCGGGGTGTGGGAGATCTTTATCCCTCGCCTGCAACCGGGGGCGGCCTACAAGTACGAGATTCTAGGTGCCCATGGCATCCTGCCGCTCAAGGCCGATCCGGTGGCGCTGGCCACCCAGTTGCCGCCCGACACAGCCTCCAAGGTGGCCGAACCGTTGCAAGTGGACTGGCAGGACCATGCCTGGATGCAATCGCGGGTCGACAAGCAAAAGACCACGGCACCCCTGTCGATCTATGAGCTGCACGTCGGCTCCTGGCAGTGCGAGTTGGACGAGGCCGGCGAAGTGGCCCGCCAATATAACTGGCGTGAACTGGCCGAGCGCCTGATTCCCTACGTGCAGCAATTGGGCTTCACCCACGTCGAGCTGATGCCGATCATGGAGCACCCGTTCGGCGGCTCCTGGGGCTACCAGGCGCTGTCGCAATTTGCGCCGACGGCGCGGTTCGGCTCTCCGCAGGATTTCGCCTACTTCGTCGATGCGCTGCACCAGGCCGATATCGGCGTGATCCTTGACTGGGTGCCGGCGCATTTTCCCACCGATACCCACGGCCTGGCGCAATTCGACGGCACTGCGCTGTACGAATATGCCAACCCGCTGGAAGGCTTCCACCAGGATTGGGACACGCTGATCTACAACCTGGGCCGCACCGAGGTGCACGGCTTCATGCTGGCTTCGGCGCTGCACTGGCTCAAGCATTTTCACATCGACGGGCTGCGCGTGGATGCCGTGGCGTCCATGCTCTACCGCGACTATTCGCGCAAGGCCGGCGAATGGGTGCCGAACCGCCATGGCGGCCGCGAGAACCTTGAAGCTATCGACTTCCTGCGCCACCTGAACGACGTGGTGGCCCAGGAAGCGCCGGGTGCGCTGGTGATTGCCGAGGAGTCCACCGCCTGGCCGGGCGTGAGCCAGCCGACCCAACAGGGCGGGTTGGGCTTCAACTACAAATGGAACATGGGCTGGATGCATGACTCCCTGCATTACATCCAGCAGGACCCGGTGTACCGTGCCCACCATCACAACGAACTGAGTTTCGGCCTGGTGTATGCCTGGTCCGAGCGGTTCATCCTGCCGATCTCCCACGATGAGGTGGTACACGGCAAGCACTCGCTGATCGACAAGATGCCAGGAGACCGCTGGCAGAAATTCGCCAACCTGCGTGCCTACCTCGCGTTCATGTGGATGCACCCTGGCAAGAAACTGCTGTTCATGGGCTGCGAGTTCGGCCAATGGCGCGAATGGAACCACGATCAGCAACTGGACTGGTACTTGCTGCAGTATGCCGAACACAAAGGCGTGCAAAAGCTGGTGGGCGACTTGAACCGTCTGTACCGCGAAGAGCCGGCGTTGCATGAACAGGACGATGCGCCCCAGGGCTTCCAGTGGCTGATCGGCGACGACGCGATCAACAGCGTCTATGCCTGGCTGCGCTGGAGCAAGGACGGTAAGCCGGTGCTGGTGGTGGCCAATTTCACCCCGGTGCCGCGTGAGGGTTATGCCGTCGGTGTTCCTTTTGCTGGACGCTGGAGCGAAGTGATCAACAGTGACGCCGATATGTACGCAGGTTCCAATTACGGTAACGGGGGCGAGGTATTTACCCAGGAAGAGCCCCGTCATGGGCAAGCGGTGTCACTGTCTTTGAATTTGCCGCCCCTGGGTGTGCTGATTCTGCGTCCGGAACCGCTTTAAAGGCTCTACCGTGCTGGATTCTGTTGTCCACGCTACTGGCAGGGTGCCACAATGGCGCCTTTGTCGTGGCAGTCGAATCAGGCGAATCTCATGAATGGCCTTGGGCGTGGGCAGGACCAGGATTGCGTTATAGAAGAGCAGGTGCGGACCGATCGTTTGCACCAGTTGTTCCGGCAATCATTTTCCGCCATTTTCGGCAGCTACTTGGGCGCCATAATGCTCTCCTGGCTGTGCTGGGACCGGTTTGATCATCAAGTCATCCTGGTTTGGCTGCTGGCATTGGCGGCCTCGACGTTATTGCGGCTCAAGATGTTCATGGAGTGGTTTCGCTGCCCCAACGCCGAGCGCACCCCGGATCGCTGGGAACGCCGCTACTGGATCACGCTGATGCTGTCGGCCGGCATCTGGGGCTTCGGCGCGCTGGCGGTGATGCCCACCGATGACCGACTGTCCCAGGCCCTGGTGATGCTGTTTACCGTGGGTATGTCGGTGAGTGCAGTGTCTTGCTATTCGGCGTACCGCTATATGACGCTGGGGTCCATGGGCCTGGTTTTGTTCCCGTGCACCCTCTGGCTGCTGTTCCAGCCTTCGCCGATGCAAATCGGCGTGGCCATCGCGGTATTGGTGTTTTCCACCTTTGTGGTGAGTGCCACGCGCAAGCTGTCCGATGCCCTGGAAAAGGCCTTTCGCCTGACCCGGCAAATGGAACGTGCCCACAACATCTCCACCCGCGCCGCCCAGACCGATGAACTCACCGGCCTGATGAATCGCCGCGCCTTCTTCGAGCATGCCCAGGTGTTGTATGAACAATGCCGGCACAATCGTCAGCCGCTGTGTGCGCTGATGATGGACATGGACCACTTCAAGGAAATCAACGACACCTACGGCCACCAGGCCGGTGACCAGGTGTTGCGCCAGATTGGCGGAGTGATCAGCGCTTCGTTCCGCCAGGCCGATGTGTACGGGCGCCTGGGGGGTGAAGAGTTCGCGGTGTTGCTGCCCAACACTTCGCTGGAAACCGCACGGGCTATCGCCGAGCAGTTGATCAAGGCGATCTCCAGCCTGTCTTCCGCGCCGGTGCATGGCTTGACCGCCAGCCTCGGTGTTGCCTCCACCCATGCCCAGGATCAAGACCTGCACGGCCTGATGAATACGGCCGACAAGGCGCTGTACCGGGCGAAAGCCCTGGGTCGTAATCAAGTGGCCGTGGCAGAGTAAGGCTTTGGGTCTCGGCTAGGGCATCGCCTTGGCCAATGCCCGGGCCACCTGGTCTGCGGAGTAGGGCTTGGCCAGGAACTCGAACCCTTCGTAGCCACTGTCGGCCAGTTCTTCGCTGTAGCCGGAGGTGAGCACCACCGGCAAGTTCGGGCGTCGCTGGCGCAGCACCTTGGCCATGGCCACACCGGTCATGCCGGGCATCACCACATCCGAGAACACCCCATCGAACCCCAGGGCATCGTCACCGGCCAGGGCGAGCGCCTGTTCGGCATCGGTGGCCCAGGTGGTGCGGTAGCCCAGGTCCTGGAGGATCTGGTTGGCGAAACGACCGACTTCCAGGTTGTCCTCTACGATGAGGATATGGCGCGGCGTCGCAGTGTGGACCGGTGCAAGATCCTCTGGGCGCGGCGCGAGAGGCATCGCGGGTGGGGCCACTTCCGGCAGATACAAGGTAAACACCGTGCCCTTGCCCACGCGGCTGGACACATCGACGTTGCCGCCGGACTGCTTGGCAAACCCGAACACCTGGGACAACCCCAGGCCAGTGCCTTTGCCCACGGCCTTGGTGGTGAAAAATGGCTCGAAAATGTGCTCGAAGGTGTCTCCCGCAATACCGCTGCCGGTGTCGGTCAGGGAAACGCTCACAAACCCTTCGTGCACCGCTGCGTCGCCGCGGATACGCGGCATTGCATCCACCGTGGCAACACGCAGGACCAGCGTGCCCTGGCCGTCCATGGCATCCCGGGCATTGAGTGCGATATTGATCAGCGCAGTTTCGAACTGGCTGGAGTCGACGCGCACATGGCAAGGGGCATCAGGCAGTTCTACTTGCACGTGGATGCGTGCGCCGGTGACGCTTTCGAGCATCTCGCCGATGTTCCTGACCCGTTGGCCCGCATCGAAGACTTCCGGGTTCAGCGGTTGGCGGCGCGCGAAGGCGAGCAGTTGACTGGTGAGTTTGCTGGCCCGCTCTACGGTATCGGACACCGCGCCCATGTAGCGTTGGCGCCGTTCTTCGGATAACCCCGGCTGACGCAGGAAGTCCACCGAGGAGCGAATGATGGTCAGCAGGTTGTTGAAGTCGTGGGCCACGCCGCCGGTCAATTGGCCGATGGCTTCGAGTTTCTGTGACTGGCGCAGTGCGGCCTCGGCCTGGGTGAGGGCCGCGGTGCGTTCCTGTACCCGTTGTTCCAGCGAGGCGTTCAGCTCGGTGAAGGCTGCCAGGCCTTCGCGTACGGCGGCGTCGGCGCGTACGCGCTCGATATGGGCCCAGGAGCGCTCGGTGACTTCTCCTACCAGCGCCAGGTCATAGGGCGACCAGACCCGGGCCTTTTTGTCATGCACGGCCATCAAGGCGGTGAGGCGGCCGTGCTTGATCAATGGGAAACACACAGTGGCCAACGCGCCCAGCGCCTGATAGCTGGCGGCGTCTTCGGGGGCGAACTCGATGCGATTGTCCTGCACCACCAACGGTTCGCCGGCGCGCAGGCGCTGCACTGCCATTGCGCCGAACGAGGCCAGGCTGTAGTGACCCACGATGCTCGGCGAGCCGGGCGCTGCCCAGTTGCCGCGAATGGTAAAGCCGTCTTCGTCGGCATCCATGTCGGCATACGCGCAGTTGGACACCTGCATGTGCTGCGCCAGCAGGCGCGTGGTGGTGGCCATGATGTGTTCGGCATCGGTGGCGGTGGCGACCGCATTGCCGATGGTGTCCAGGGCCGCCAGGCGCTGGGTGAGAAATACGGTGGTGGTGGTTTCGGTGACCGTGTCGAGCATGCCGACGATCTTGCCATCGGGGTCGCGGATCGGGCTGTAGCAGAACGTGAAGTAGGCCTGCTCCGGCCCCGCACCACGCTCAATGACCAGGGGGAAATTCTCGATGTAGGTCGCGTGCCCCTCGAATGCCGCGTCGGCGATCGGGCTGATCTGGTCCCAGACTTCGTGCCAGATTTCGCTGAAAGGGCGGCCCAATGCGGCAGGTTTATCGCCCAGGATCGGAATAAACGCATCGTTGTAGAGCGTGATCAACTGCGGTCCCCAGATGATGGCCTGGGGGAAGCTTGAGGCGAAGCACAGTGCGGCCGTGGTCTTGAGCACATCCGGCCACTGTTCCAGCGGACCCAGGGGCGTACTCGCCCAATCATGCTGGCGAACCCGCTCAGCCATGTCGCTGCTACTCTGCAGCCAATTCATCATTGCAAGAACACCTTGTTTGCCGCGATCTGCGTAACGCCTTGAAGGGAGGGCCTGACATGCAACAGACCGGAAACCCCGCTGGCAGTTCAGCGGCATTATCGCGGTGATAGCAACTTGATGCACTCTGCGTGCGTGGCGATCTGCAAGCCGGCTTATTGCGCGCCGAAAACTGCCGTCCAATAAATCCCCGCGTCACTCTTAGGGTCCATCGCATAGGCCGCGCCCAGCTCGCGGAACTGCGGGTTCATCAGGTTGGCGCAATGGCCTGGGCTGGCGAGCCAGCCGTCGACCACCTTGCGTGGCGTGTCCAGGCCGGCGGCGATGTTTTCGCCGATGTTCTTCGCGATATACCCGGCCAGTTCCGCACGGTCGCCGGGGGTACGGCCGTCGTGGTCGAGGTGGTCGAAGAAATTGCCGTTGGCCATGTTTCGCGTGTGGCTGTTGGCGGCGCCGGCGAGGTCGTCATTCCACGACAAGGGCGTGGTGGCGGTAAACGCCTGGGTGCCGCATTGCCGTGGCTGCGATCGCGCGGCGTTGATCAGGTTGAGCAGTTGCTTGCCTTCGGTCTGCCAATCGCCCAGGCCACTGGTCAGCAGCGGGCGGGCGAGCACGATGCGCCAGTCCTGGCCGCTGTTGCTCACGCCGATATCGACGAATTGCGGGTCCAGCACCACGCGGCAGAAGCTCTCGCGCACGGCCTTCATGGCCGCCTGGGCATCCTTGGGTCCGGACAGGCTGATGGCCTGCACGTTGACCATCGGGTACGCGGCGCGTGCCAGCGCTTGCTGCAAGTCGCCCACATTGGTGGCCGGCAGCACCAGCCGGGTGTCGCTGGCCAGCGGTGGCAGTTCCTGGGAACCCTGGTCGCCGCAGCGTTGCACCTGGCTGCGGTATTGGTTGATCTGTTGTACCAACTGACTTTCTTCATTCGCCATCGCGCTGGCGCAGAACACCGTAGTGGCGGCCAGCGTCGTAAGACCCATCATCAATGACAGAACGCGCATGGACGTTACCCTTGAGCTTGAAAGTGCCCATGATGCGCGATCCGGGTGCATCCATGCACCCGTTAGTCCGAACTTTTTCCTTTAGTTTTTGAATGCCGAGTGTTTACGGCCCTGGTCGCACAAGGCAAACACCACCACTAACAGCGCAGAAATGGCCAGGATGATGACAACGCCATCCGTGGAGTGGGTAGCCGAGCCCGCCACCATCGACAGGGCGCCCAACGGTGCCAGGCCGCCCGCGATGGCCGTGCCGATTTCACGCCCGGTGCCAAAGCCCGAGGAGCGCGTCTGGGTCGGGAACTGACGGCTCAGGAACGAGCCTTGGGGGGCGAACATCATCGGCGCAAGAATGCCGGTGCCGACCCCGATGGCAATGTAGATCATCAGGCTTTCGCCGGTGTTGAGCAGGGCCAGGAACGGGTAGGCGAACAGCAGCGAGCACACCCCGCCGAGCATCAGCACGGCCTTACTGCTCCACTTGTCGCACAGCCAGCCGAAGCAGGGCACGGCGACGATGGCAACCAGGCTGGCAATCGTCACCGAAAGCGATGTGACGTGTACGTCCACGCCTTTGAACTGGGTCAGGTACGCCAGGGAAAAGGTCTTGAAGATGTAGCTCAGCGCGTTGTAGCCAATCGCCACGAAGAACACCACGGCCAGGCCTTTCAGGTCGTTCTTGAACAGCGCCTTGAGCGGCGAGGCTTTGGCTTTGTTCTCTGCTTTGCTCAGCTCACTGAATTGCGGGGTCTCCGGGATGCTGTTGCGCACCCACAGGCCGACGCCCACCAGCACGATGCTGCACACAAACGGAATGCGCCACCCG
Organism: Pseudomonas extremorientalis; assembly: GCF_024584605.1. Taxonomy (NCBI): domain Bacteria; kingdom Pseudomonadati; phylum Pseudomonadota; class Gammaproteobacteria; order Pseudomonadales; family Pseudomonadaceae; genus Pseudomonas; species Pseudomonas extremorientalis. The sequence goes on from NZ_CP089519.1 coordinate 2,987,543, forward strand.
CCGGCCAGCAGGAACTCGTTGCCGTTGATGGTCAGCAGGTACACGGTGAGCGATGACAGCAACAGGCCCAGGTTAAGGCCCAATGCCGGCCAGGCACCCTGGCTGCCACGTTTGCCCTGGGCGGCGTGCTCGTAGGAGGTGACTGCCGCGCCGGACAACTCGGCGCCGGCGCCCAGGCCCTGGATGATGCGGATAAACACCAGCACGATCGGCGCCCAAATGCCGATGGAGGCGTAGCTGGGGATCAGGCCGATCAGCGTGGTGCACACGCCCATCAGGCAGAAGGTCAGCACCAGCACTTGCTTGCGACCGAACTTGTCACCCAGGTAGCCGAACAGGATGCCGCCGAACGGGCGGGCGATAAAGCCGATGGCAAAGGTGGAAAACGCCAGCAGCGTGGCGGTCTTGGGGTCGCCGTTATCGAAGAAGATCTTCGAGAACACAATCGCCGCCATGGTGGCGTACAGGTAAAAGTCGTACCACTCCAGCATCGAGCCGAAGATGGTGGCGGCGGCGACTTTGCGCAGGCGCTTGCGGGTTTGTTCGGGCGATTCGGTGGTGGGAATCGAGGCGGATGCCGTCATGCTGTACTTCCTTCCGGGTCTTTATAGTTATTGTCAAATGGACGTGTCGTGCAGGGTGTTACTCGGGGGTAAACAGGCGGTCGGCGATCATTGCGCCGATGGGCATGGCCGACGTCGCGGCGGGTGAGGGCGCGTTGCACACGTGGAGCATGCGAGGGGTCTGGGCGAACAGGAAATCGTGCACCAGGCTGCCATCGCGCATCACCGCCTGGGCGCGGATACCGGCCTCGCAGGGCAGCAAGTCGTCCAGGGCGAGCGACGGGCAATACTTGCGGCATTGCTCCAGGTAGCCGGACTTGAACAGCGAATTCTTCATCTCGGTGGTGCCGGAGCCGAGGTTCTGCCAGATGGTCTTCCAGAAACCGGGAAAGCTGGCGTACTGCGCCACATCGCGCCAGTTCACCGAGAACTTGCGGTAGTTCTCGCGGCCCAGGCCCAGCACGGCGTTGGGGCCGACGGTGACGCTGCCGTCGATCATGCGGGTCAGGTGTACGCCGAGGAACGGCAGCTCCGGGTCCGGAATCGGGTAGATCAAGTGGTTGACGATGCGGTTCTTCGATTCAGGCAGGCGAAAGTATTCGCCGCGAAACGGGATGATCTGGTGGTCGATCCTGATCCCGGCCAAGGTCGCCAGACGGTCGGACTGCAGCCCGGCGCAGACCACCAGGTGCCGCGCCTGCCAGGTTTCGCCATGGGTGCTGACGCTGACTTTGTCGGTGTCTTCGTGGATCGCGGTGACCGTGCGTTCCAGGCAGATCTCACCGCCGCGGCGGCGGATGACCTGGGCCATGGTTTCGCACACCTGGCGGTAATCGACGATGCCGGTGGCGTCCAGGAACAGTCCGCCCAGGCCGACGATGTTGGGTTCGCGTTGGCGCAATTGGTCGGCGTCCAGGCGCTCGACCTGCATACCGTTGAGCTGGGCGCGGGCATGCAGCGCTTCCATCCGCTGCATCTCCAGGGGGCTGGAGGCCACCAGCAGCTTGCCGCACACCTCGAACCTGATGCCGTGTTCGGTGCAGAACTGCTTGGTCTGTTGGGCGCCGCGCTTGCACAGCTCGGCCTTGAGACTGCCGGGGGCGTAGTAGATGCCGGCGTGAATGACGCCGCTGTTGTGGCCGGTCTGGTGCCTGGCCAGCGCCGACTCTTTTTCCAGGATCACCAGCGAGGCGCCGGGCTGGCGCTGGAGCAGCTCCATCGCGGTGGCGAGGCCGACGATGCCGCCGCCGATAATGCAAAAGTCATGGATCATTGCGTGGGTCTCTGAGCGTGGACATTTCGGTCTGCTTATCAGGTTGTCAGACTAATGGTCTTGTTAAAAAAATGGCGTGTCATGGACACGCTATAGACGGTCGGTATTCGGTCAGCGGGTGGCGGGCAATTCCAATTGCAGGCGCCGTGCGGCCGCGCGCAGGTGGGCTTCGGCACTGGCGGCGGCGCGCTGGGCGTCGCCGTCGGCAATCGCCTGGTACAGCGACTGGTGCTCCTCGGTGGCATCGGCGGACCCGGTGGCAAAGCGCGATGCCGAGTTTTCCCAGGCGGTTTTGCGTGCGCTGGCCAGTTGGCTCCTGAGGAAATCATGGAATGCCACGAAGTAGTCATTCTTGCTGGCGTCGGCGATGGCGCGGTGGAATTCCACATCGGCCAGGGCGGCGGCTTCGAAGTTGTCGCGGTTGTCCTGCATGGCTTGCAACGCGCTTTTCATGCGTTGCAGGTCGGCGTCGTCGCGGCGCTGGGCGGCAATGGCGGCGGCCTGGGTTTCGATCCACAGGCGCACTTCGAACATTTGCGCCAGGTCGGCACGCCGACCATGCTGCTGGGGAAAGCGGAACACCGTGCCGGCAGGCGTTTGCGAAATGAACGAGCCCAGGCCACGGCGGGCGGTGATCACGCCGTCGGCCTTGAGCTGGGCAATGGCTTCACGCACCACGGAGCGGCTGACGTTGAGTTGTTCGGCCAGTTGCTGTTCGGTGGGCAGGCGCGACTCGGGCGGCAATTGGCCGGCATCGATTTCTGCGCGAATCGCGCTGACAACCCGCACAACCAGCGAATCGGGGCGTTGAAGCTCAAGCATGGGACAACCTTGGTGATCAGGTTGTCAGACAATAGTCGTTACGATTTTATCTTGTCAATGTTTGTGTCAGATCGCAGCCGCCGCCCGAGCCGATCGCCAGCGTGCCCGAACGCTACACCACCCATCAACGTGCCGGCCTGGCCCACCGTTGGTTGCGCGGGGGTTTGCGTGAGGTATGCGCCGAACAGGTACAATCCGCGCTGCCTTGACGCTGAACCCCCAGGAATTTGCATGTACAGCCTTACCCGCTACACCACACCGTGCCCCGAGCCGATCAACAGCCAGATCCTGCAATTGGTGGTGGATAACCTCACTGACATCAGCAGCGTAGCGCTGCCGCCGAGCAACCTGCTGTACAACATCTACCAATATGCCACCGGCTTTGAAGTGCACCTGTACCTCGAAGCGCTCAACGGTGCCAAAGGCATTGCGGTCGAGTTGGTGGTGGCGATGGACGGGGACAAGCTGATTGGCTTTTGCCTGTACCTGCCCGTGAAGGATGATCCCGAGGCGTGCGGTGTTGCGTTCATGGCGGTGCAGGTCGGCTATCGGCGCCAGGGTGTGGCCCGCGCAATGATGCGTGACGTGTTGAGCCGTTATCCCCATGCTGAATTGGCCTGTTCGGTGGAGAAGGTGCCCGCCTTTGAGGGCATGGGCTTTCAAGTGCGTGGTGCGCGCGGCACCCAGGTGTTGATGAACACGCGGGACTACGGCACCGATGGCCTGATGGGCGTGCTGGATGTGGCGTCGATCTACCGCTCGCTGGAGGTGCGGCAGATTCATACGTACCTGCTGCAAAAGCATGGCAAGCGCGCCATGGTGGATGCGGAGAAGCAGCGTGACCGGCACCTCGATCAACTGGCGCGCAAGGTGCAGTTGTTTGTCGCCGGGCGTTGAGTGAACCCTTTTTGTGGCAAGCCCGCTCACTACCATGTGGCAATGTGAGCTGTCAGTTGCCGCCGCCGTGTCGGTTGTTGCATCGTCACCAAAAACTTTCTAGACGCGCCCACGATTGACCATCGCCAGGATGGTCGCCAGCAACTCCTGTTGCGCCTCTTCACGGCTGATCTCACCACTGGCCGCTGCCTGGGACAACGCTTCCGCAGCCCCCAGCATTGCCCTTAGACCCGGCTGGGAAATCCGGCCGAAGGGCGACAGCGCATCGCGGCATTTATCGAGAAAGATCGCCTCGTACTGGCGCTTGAGCGTCTCCAGCTCCGGCGAGCTGCTGAGCGCGGCGATCACCCCCGGAATTTCCCGACCCTGCAACAGCACGCAGTCCACATAGGACGCGGCGATCACCCAGGCACGGTCCTCAAGCGTAGCGCTGCTGGCCTCGATGGCGTCGACAAACACCTGGTTCTGGCGCGCATCGAAATCTTCATACAGCGCGGTCAGCAACCCGGCGCGGGTGACGAAATGGTCGTAGACCACCGGCTTGGTGACGCCCGCCAGTTCCGCCAGGCGGCCAAGGGTCAGGGCGTCTGTGCCTTCATCGCGCACCAGTTGCCAGGCCACATCAAGTAGTTGGCGCAGGCGATCTTCACGGGACAGGCGACGGCGTGGGGCAGGGGATGCAGGGCTTGACATGCTTATATACCAAAAGTAACTTACTGGTCGTAACTTAAGCCCAGCCTAACCCTGAAGGGGAGTTTTGTCATGCATGCGTTGATTGTTGTTGCCCATCACGACCCGCAATCCCTCACCCACAGCGTCGCCGCGCAGGTGGCCGTCGGTCTCGGCGCATCCGGCCACACGTTCGAGATCGCCGACCTTGCCGCCGAAGGGTTTGACCCACGCTACAACGCCGCCGACCATGCGGTACACCGCAGCCGCGCCACGCCCCCGGCCGACGTGCTGGCCGAACAGGCGCGCCTCGACCGCGCCGACGCCCTGGTGCTGGCGTTCCCGATCTATTGGTGGTCGCTGCCGGGCTTGCTCAAGGGCTGGATCGACCGTGTATTCGTCAACGGCTGGGCCATCGAGTACGGCCCGGATACCCCGATGGTGAAAAAACTGCGGCACCTGCAGGTCCACCTGCTGGCCCTGGGCGCGGCGGATGGCGATGCCTTTGATCGGCACGGCTATGCCAAGGCGATGCGCACGCAGATCGACTACGGGATTTTTGATTACTGTGGCGCGCAGGTGGTGACGTCCGAATTGTTGCTGGAGTCGGAAAGCGGCGGGGCGCAGGCGCATCTGGACAAGGCCAGGGCCGTTGGCCGGGGAGTGTTTGAAACCGAGGCGGTTGCCGGTTGATTCAAGCGTCGCGAAACAAATCGTGGGCATCCAGCAGGCGGTAGGCGATTTCCGGGCGTTTTTCCATGCCTCGGCGGATCGCGGCCGGGATAGATTGGCGGGTCTTGCGACACATCCCTGGCAAATCGTCGATGACGATCTGGATCCCGCGCATGCTCTTGACCTCGGTATGGCCAGGGGCAATATGCACGCGGATGCCCAGTTGCTGGTACATCAGCTGTTGCATGCGCTCCAGGTCCTGCAGGCTCTTGAGGTCTTCAAGCCGGTCGAGCAGTTTCTTCTCTTCCTGGCGCGTGAGCCGGAGGATGCGCTGGTCGGCACCCGGCGTCTGCAACAGTTGTTCGCGGTCGCAGACGCAGGCGCCGGGTGGGCAGGGTTGGCGAATGGTCATGTGCAGAGCCTCCCCATTCCGACGCTGACGCCTTAATAGCTCAGCTGCACCCCGAGACTGCCCAGGGCCTTCCAGTACTCGGGATAGGTCTTGGCCACGCAATCCGGGTCCTGGATGCGAATACCCGAAACCTTCAGCCCGGCCAGGGCAAAGCACATGGCGATGCGGTGGTCGGCGTGGGTGTCGATCAGCGCGTTGCACGAGGTGCCGGCCAATGCGGGGTCGCTGGCTACCAGCAGATCGTCGCCTTCGATGGTCGCCAGGCCCGGGCGGATTGCATTGAGGCCGTCATGCAGTGCCTGCACACGGTCGCACTCCTTGACCCGCAGGTTGGCCAACTCGGTGAAACGCACCGGCGTGTTGTTGAACGCCGCGAGCACCGCCAGGGTCGGGATGGCGTCCTGCATCTGCGAGCCGACCACCGTGGCTTGCATGTGCGGGAACTGCGCGATCACGGCCTGGGCCTTGGCGTCCGGTTGGGTGAAATCCTGCGCGGCCACGCCGATGTCGATGCCCCCCCCGGTCAACACTTCAGCGGCCCACAGGTAAGTGGCGGCGGAGGCGTCGGGTTCGATCAGGTAGTCGTGGGCGATGTAGCCGGTCGGGGCCACGCGCCAGGTGGTGTCATCAACGGCTTCAACCTGGGCACCGAAGGCGCGCATGCAGTCCAGGGTCAGGTCGACATAGCCACGGGCACCGATGTCCTTGCCGGTCAGCGCCACTTCAATCGGCGCTTCGCCGCAGGCCGCGAGCATCAGCAGCGCCGACACGTACTGGCTGGACAGGCCGCCATCGATCTCGAAGCGCTTGGCCTTGATCTTGCCCACGCCATGCACGGTGACCGGCGGGCAACCGGTCGGGCTGTCGACCTGGATGCCGTTCTGGCCGAGGGTCGCCAGCAACGGGCCGATCGGGCGTTTTTGCATGTAGTCGTCGCCGGTCAGCACCACGGTGCCTTCGACCGTGGCCACCGCAGCCGTGAGAAAGCGCATGGCGGTGCCGGCGTTGCCAAGGAACAGCGGTTGCGGCGGCAGGTGCAGTTTGCCGTTGCCGGTGACGACGAAGGTGGTGTCGTCCGGCTCATCGATGGTCACGCCCATTTGGCGCAGGGCCACCGACATATGGCGGGTATCGTCGCTCTTGAGCGCGCCGCTGAGACGGCTGGTGCCCTTGGCCAGGGCCGCCAGCAACAGGGCGCGGTTGGTAATGGATTTGGAGCCGGGGGGCGCGACCTTGCCATTGAGGGGGAAATTGGGCGGTGTAACGGTCACGGTTTTCTGCGAACTCAAGGGACAGGGCTCCTGATCAAGGCAAGGTGGCACGGAGTGGCCGACGGGCGGACTCGAATAATCGGGCATAGGTACAGTACTTGTCGAGCAGGGAACGCCGCCGGCCGGCATTTTCCGCAGGGTTGTCGATTATCGGGACGCGCTGTAGGTGGATTGCCCTTGGCAGGGTAGGCGTGCGCCCCAACAGGGGGCAGGACAAGCGCGTCCGATCAATGAAATGCAGGAGTTGTGTAACTTTTCATACGCGGCGCCTCGATGGACAAGCCAGGGCGATAGGGTAAGTTCAAAGCGCGTCCCATCCCCGGGGCGTTTTCAATCAAGGAGTGACTGAAATGAACAAACCCCAGACTCAACTCAGACATGGCCGCGTCGTGACCCCGGCCAGCCGTGGCTCGGTGGCTGTTGAACGCGGGCTGCTGGGCAACTGGCAAGTCAACGAAATGGAAGGCGGCAAGAACTTCCCGGCGCTGACTGCCGGGCCGTTCCCCGCACCCTATCAAACCGACGACCAGAGTGTGACGCCGCCGGCCGATGGGCATATCTTGAGCGGCGGCAAAACCGACGAGCGCGATTGCATCAACTACACCGATGAGGAGATGAGCAAAAAGCTCAACACGCCGTTTACCTGGCCACTGCTGAATGTGGAGGCCGGACAAGTCTTCAAGGTGCAGTGGGAATACACCGCCGCCCACGTTACCCGTGGTTACCGCTGGTTCATCACCAGGGATGGCTGGGATCCGAAACAGCGCATCAGTCGCGCTCAATTGGACACCCAGCCATTCTTCGAGGATTTCTACACCCAGGTGCCGTACTACCAGCATGCCGATGAACTGAAAGCCAAGGTCGAGCATCAGGTGACATTGCCCAAGGGTAAGCAAGGCCGACATGTGGTGGTGCTGATGTGGATCGTGGCCAACACGGGCAACGCGTTCTACCAGGCGTTTGACCTGGACTTCAAATAAAGTCCGGTCAACGCTTGCTCAACCAGTAATCATGTAGCGCCCGCGCAGCCGGTTCGATTTCGCTGACCCGCTGTTGATGGGCGTCTACATCCAGGTCGGCCGGCAATTCGAAGTTGTCCTGTTCGGCACACCAGGAAATCTTCTCCAACTGCGCGGCCTGCTCGGCGGGCAATTCCGGCCAGTTACCGATGGCGGCGCCGCGGATGTAGCCAAAGCACCATTCCTCGGCGAGGGTCACGGTGTGGCCCTGGTGTTCGGTATCGTCGAAGCGCGCCTTGAAACCCGTAGCGTCAGTGGCCAGTTGCCCGGCCAGGGTGTTGATATGGCGTACGCACAGTTCGAGGAAGCTTTGCGCTTCATCCATGTTGTCCCATTCCGGGTTCTGGCCGCCCCAGATCGCCGGGAACCACTCGGCCACATCCACCTGGGCCGGGCTGGACACCAGTGCGGTGAAGTAGCCGTCGAGTTCGGCCAGGTTCAGCACCGAATGGTCATCGCCGTACTTGAGCAGGGTGTCTTCGATGAACTCGAATTCGGCGGCGGTGAGGGGTTGGGCGTGCATGGGCATATCCTTTAAACGTCGAGCGCCGCTGTCGGGGCGGCCTAAAGCGCGAAGGATGGCGCTTAGTCAGGCTTTTTTCCAGCAGTTTCCATGCGTTGGCACAGCTTGCCCACGCACACCGCGCCGACCACTGCGAGGATGATCGGCACCAGGAAGTCATGGTCGATGCGAGTGAATTCCGCCACCAGCACAATCGCGGTCAGGGGCATGTTCATGCTGGCGGCGAGGAACGCCGCTGCGCCGATGATTGCAAACGCTCCGAGGGGCACACCCGGCCACACCAGGCTCCAGGCGCCGCCGAGGATGATCGCCAGTAACGCGCCATTCGCCAGGCCGGGGGTGAGCAGGCCGCCTTCGGCCCCGGCGCGCAGGCTGCTGGTGGTGATCAGCACCTTGACCACCAGCAACAGTGCGGCCAGGCCGATGCTCAGCTCATTGTCGAAACCCAGTTGCGCCGGGCCTTTGCCGTTGCCGAGAATCTGCGGCAGCAGCATTGCCAGTCCGCCGATGACGCTGAAGTTGATCAACGCCAATACCGGCAGGCGCCAGCCTCTGGCGGCGTTCGCCCGCGCAGCGCCGGTGAGGCGGGTGAAACCATAGGCGGCCAATCCAAACACTGGCCCACACACCACGGCCCAGGCGATCAGCACCGGGCTCAGCACAAAATGCGGCACGACGTATTGCGACTCCGCCCCCAGCCCGATCCACGCCACCGCTGCACCAATCGCCGAAGTTGCCAGCGCAATCAGCGCCGCTGGCCAACTGAATGCGCCCACCAGCACTTCCAGTACAAACACCGCGCCGCCCAACGGCACGTTGTACACCGCCGCCAGCCCGGCCCCCGCGCCGCAAGCCACGATCAGGCGGTGCATGGGCGGTTCGAGCCGGGCGTGTCGGGACAGCCAGGTGGCGGCCAGTGCACCGACCTCACGGGGCGCCACTTCACGCCCCAGCGGCGAGCCGAGAGCCACGGTGATGATCTGCAACAGCGCGTGGGCGAGGGTGGTCTTGGGCGGCATGATCGGCATCTGTTCCGACACCGCCCGCTTGATGCTCACCAGCGGGCGGCCGTAGCGATAGAGCGTCCACCAGCCCAACCCGGCAACCAGGCCGCATACCACCAGCACCCGCAAACGGTGCTCCGGCGCGGCGGCGGTCACGCCCCACAAAAAGGTTTCGTGGCTGACCAGGCTGTCGAGACTGTAGCCGTACGCCAGGTGCTGAATTCCGTGCAGCAGCAGGGCCAGGAGCATCCCGCCCAGGCCCGCGCCAACGCCGGTCAACACGACCACCAGGGCAAGAATCAGCGACGAACGCAACGTGGACGGCATAGACGGCTCCAGGCAAGGGCCCTGATTGTATAGCCGATAAGCCGGGCCTCCGGGATCAAATGTATCGGTACTGCCTGAACCTTGCGCCCACAACATTCCATTACGTTTGCCCGTCCCGTTTTTGGCCGATGTGCCGTCACACACACTTGTTATAGTTCGGGCCTTATCACTCGCCAGTCAGGGATCACTGCCATGTCCGAATACCAAGCTTTCGTCGTCGAACTCACCGGCAACGTTGCCCATGTGCAGATCAACCGCCCGGAAAAGATCAACGCGATGAACGCCGCGTTCTGGACCGAAATCATCGATATCTTCCAGTGGGTGGAAGACACCGACGCCGTGCGCGCCGTGGTACTCAGCGGCGCCGGCAAGCATTTCTCCTCTGGCATCGACCTGATGATGCTGGCCTCGGTCGCCAATGACTTTGGCAAGGATGTCGGTCGCAACGCCCGCCTGCTGCGGCGCAAGATCCTCGAACTGCAAGCCTCGTTCAATGCCGTCGACAACTGCCGCAAGCCGGTGCTGGCGGCGATCCAGGGTTACTGCATCGGCGGCGCCATCGACCTGATCAGCGCTTGTGACATGCGCTACGCCGCCGAAGGCGCGCAATTCTCGATCAAGGAAATCGACATTGGCATGGCCGCCGACGTCGGCACCCTGCAGCGTCTGCCGCGCATCATCGGCGACGGCATGCTGCGCGAGCTGGCCTACACCGGTCGCCAGTTCGGCGCCGAGGAGGCGCGCAGCATCGGCCTGGTCAATCGCGTCTACGCCGATCAGGACAGCCTGTTGGCCGGCGTGATGGAGATTGCCCATGAAATCGCCGCCAAATCGCCGATTGCGGTCACCGGCACCAAGGCCATGATCAGCTACATGCGTGACCATACAGTCAATGACGGCCTGGAATACGTTGCCACCTGGAACTCGGCTATGTTGCAATCCAACGACCTGCGCGTGGCCATCGCGGCCCATATGAGCAAGCAGAAACCCGAATTCGTGGATTGACTGACATGACCCCAGGCTGGATTACCACAACGCTGCTGGACAACGACGCCCCTGGCGGCTGGGCCGTCGCCCGCAGCCGCGACGGCTTTTTGCACGACACCAATGGCCCGCTGTTCCCGAGGGAATGGCTCAAGCGCCAGGACCTGTCGGTGTTCGCCGAGCATGGCATCGGCCACCTCGATGGCGAGCCGGTGTACCTGCTGGAACTCGACTCGGCGGCTGAAGTGCCGGGCTGCAGTTGGCAGGGCCTGCGCGGCTTCATGCTGCAAGGCGATCACACCTTGTACAAAGTGCTGGGCTATGCGGCGCAGATCGGTACCTGGGCACGGGAGCACCGGTTCTGTGGCAGTTGCGGCCAGGCCATGGTCCAGGTGCCACGGGAACGCGCGATGTACTGCCAGGCCTGCGACCTGCGTAGCTACCCGCGGATTTCGCCGAGCATGATCGTGCTGGTGACCCGTGGCGACGAGATTCTGCTGGCGCGTTCGCCACGCTTTGTCACGGGGGTCTACAGCACCCTGGCGGGGTTTGCCGAGCCGGGTGAGTCGGCCGAAGACTGCCTGGTCCGCGAGGTCCGCGAAGAGGTGCAGGTGGAGGTCAAGAACATCCAGTACATGGGCAGCCAGTGCTGGCCGTTCCCGCACTCGATGATGCTGGGCTTCCATGCCGAATACGCCGGTGGCGACATCGTGCCCCAGGCCGATGAGATCGAGGACGCGCAGTGGTTCAACATCCATGACCTGCCGCCATTGCCGGCGTCACGCTCGATTGCGCGTTACCTGATCGACCTGTACCTGGCCCGACGACTAGGCCACGCTGAACCAGTGTTGCCAGGCTAGGCGCACTGTCAGGCCGAGGACCACGGTGATAAACACCGGGCGAATGAATTTGGCGCCGCCGCTGATCGCGCTGCGTGCGCCAAAGAACGCGCCACACATCACCGAAACGCCCATGGCCAGGCCGACGATCCAGTCCACCGAACCATTGACGATGAACACCGTCAGCGCCGCTGCGTTGCTGACGAAGTTCATGCTGCGCGCCACGCCGCTGGCCTTGACCAGGTCGATGGGGTGCAACAGCATCGTGCTCACCGTCCAGAACGCCCCGGTGCCCGGGCCCGCCACGCCATCGTAGAAGCCCAGGCCGAAGCCCTGGGTGGCTTGCCATTTCTTCTTGATCGGCGCGTCGGCATCCAGCGGCGCCTTGGGCGTGCCGCCGAACAGCAGGTACACACCACAGGCGAACACAATCACTGGCAGCATCTTGTTCAGGGTTTCGGCCGGCAAGTAATGGGCGACCACGGCGCCGGTTAGTGCGCCGATCAGCGTACCGACGATGGCGTGCACCCACTGGCGCGGGTGGAACAGTTTGCGGCGATAGAAGGTGAAACTGGCGGTGGCCGAGCCGAAGGTGGAACTGAGCTTGTTGGTGCCCAATACCAAATGCGGTGGCATGCCGGCGGTGAGCAGGGCGGGTGTGGTCAGCAGGCCGCCGCCACCGGCAATGGCGTCGATAAAACCGGCGATAAAGGCAACCACCGCCAGGATGGCGAGGGTGGTGAGGTCTACGCTGAGTTCGAAGGGCATGGGCAGGGCTTATTCTTGGCAGGGCGCTATGCGAAAGGCCGCCATCTTACTCGCGGGGAGTCTGCAAATCCAAATGTGGGAGGGGGCTTGCCCCCGATTGCGGTGTTCCAGCTAACTCATCTGTAGCTGATCCACCGCTATCGGGGGCAAGCCCCCTCCCACATTGTTACTGCGTCGACTTACGATCGATGTGTTTCGATCCACTCCAACGCCGTACGCCAGATACAAATCCCGAGGAAATACGCCGACATCACCGACCACAACCCAAACGTCCACGGGTTGGTATTCGGGTAATCCACCACCATCAAGAAGCTGCACAGCAACCAGATCGTGGTCACCGCGATATTGATCGGCATGAACCGTTTCACCCGGAACGGGTGCAGGAACTTCATCGGCGTCACGGTCAGCAGGGCCAGGCCAATCACGGTGAGCAAGGTGACCCAGGCTTCCGGCTGGATGATATACACGCACAGCGCCACCACGTTCCAGGCGGCGGGGAAGCCGACGAAGTAGTTGTCCTTGCTCTTCATATTGACGTTGCAGAAGCAGAACAGCGACGACACCAGGATCACCGACACCGTGAACAGGTGGGTAAAGTCCGGCAGGTCGATATAGCGGTAGATAAACAGTGCGGGAATGAACACATAGGTGAGGTAATCGATCACCAGGTCCAGCACCGAGCCGTCAAAGCTTGGCAATACCGTGCTGACATTCACCCGGCGCGCGAGCGAGCCATCGACCCCGTCCACCACCAATGCCAGGCCAAGCCACAGCAGGCAGGCCTTCGGCGAGTTTTCCAGCAGCGCCAGGGTGGCCAGGAAGGCCAATACCACACCGGTGGCGGTAAAGCCGTGGGCGCCCCAGGCTTTGAGTCTGGCTACATGCAGGGTCGATATCACGGGCGGTTCTCCAAAAGGTGAAACGGGGCAGCCGACAACGTGACGCCGTCGAGTCTGGCCGGGGAATGCAGGTATCGACCGGGAAGGGGGTAAGAAGGTTCACCACCCCGGTGTATCACTTAGCGTAGCAAGCGTAAGACATTTCGGCATCAACCCTGGCGGAACACCAGTGCCTTCAAGCCACTTTGCGGGTCGATATCCGGAAACTCCGGCGGGTTTGCCAGGCGCTCCACAAAGTGCAGGCCCGGCGCTTCGCGGGTCACGCCGTCGATCAGGAAGTCTTCGCCGAAGGCCGGGTCGTTCATGCAGGCCAGCACCGTGCCCTGTGGCGTGAGTAAATCCGGCAGCCGGCGCAGCACGCGTTGGTAGTCCTTGGTCAGCAGAAAGCTGCCTTTCTGGAACGAGGGCGGGTCGATGATCACCAGGTCGTAGGGGCCGCCGTTGGTAACCTTGGCCCAGGACTTGAACAGGTCATGGCCCAGGAAACTTACCTTGCTCAGGTCATGACCGTTGAGACGATGGTTGTCGCGGCCACGGCTCAAGGCGCCGCGGGCCATGTCCAGGTTCACCACATGCTCGGCGCCGCCTTCGATGGCCGCCACGGAAAACCCGCAGGTGTAGGCAAACAGGTTGAGCACACGCATGCCCCTGGCCTGTTCGCGCACCCAGTTGCGGCCATGACGCATGTCGAGGAACAGCCCGCTATTCTGTTTCTTGCCCAGGTCGATCAGGTAGCGCAGGCCGCCTTCGACGATGATCTGCTCTTCGACGGGCTCGCCTACCAGCCATTCGGTGGTGCTTTGCGGCAGGTAGCGGTGTTGCAGGGCCACGGTATAACGGCCGAACTGGCCGTGCAGCAGCTGTTTCAGGGCGTCCAGTTGTGCCGCGTCGGGCTCCTTGAACAACGACACCAGCAATACGCCTTGCAACCAGTCCACCGTCAGTTGCTCCAGGCCCGGCCAGCAACGACCACGGCCGTGGAACAGGCGGCGGGTTTCGCTCGGCGGAGTCTGCAGGGCAGCGAGCAAATGAGCGTGCAGGGTGGCGAGTGCTTCTGGGTTCATCGTTAAACGTCATTGATTGAGCGGGCGGCATTTTAAACACAGTTGCAGGGTTGCGGGTGGCTTGAGCACAACGTGCTGCAAAAAAGTGAGTTGGCAGTGATTCATGCTCAATATGCTGAAATCAGCGCTTGAGAACAGGCAAAAAATCCTTCGGTGCCGACATAAACTGGAAAAAAAGCCTGGAGGTGTCCATGAACGGTTTCACGACAGCGGTGATTGACCAGCAAGAACTGGATGAATGGCGCGAAGCCCTCGCTTCACTGGCGGCGAACGCCGGCCCGGCACGGGCGCGCCAGATCCTCGATGTGCTGGCCCAGGATGCCAGTGCCCCGCACATTGACTGGAAACCGCGCCACGGCACGCCCTACATCAATAGCATCAGCGTCGAGCAGCAGCCGGCGTTTCCGGGCGACCTCGCCACCGAAGAACGCCTGGCTTCACTGGTGCGCTGGAACGCCCTGGCCATGGTGGTGCGCGCCAACCAGGCCTATGGCGAACTCGGCGGGCATATCGCCAGTTACGCCAGCGCGGCAGACTTGTTCGAGGTGGGTTTCAACCATTTCTTCCGTGCCCGCAGCGACAGCTTTGGCGGTGACCTGGTGTTCTATCAGCCGCATTCCGCGCCTGGCATTTATGCGCGGGCGTTCCTTGAAGGCCGCTTGAGTGAAGCCGACCTGGCCCACTATCGCCAGGAGATCGGCGGGCCAAAGGGAGGCGCACGCGGCCTGTCCAGCTATCCCCACCCCTGGCTGATGCCGGATTTCTGGCAGTTCCCTACCGGTTCCATGGGGATCGGCCCCATCAGTTCGATTTTCCAGGCGCGCTTCATGCGCTACTTGCAGCATCGCGGCTTGCTGGACGCCACTGACCGCCACGTGTGGGGTGTGTTCGGCGACGGCGAGATGGACGAGCCGGAAAGCATGTCCGCCTTGACCCTGGCCGCCCGCGAAGGCCTGGACAACCTCACCTGGGTGGTCAACTGCAACCTGCAACGCCTTGACGGCCCGGTGCGCGGCAACGGGCGCATCATCGATGAACTGGAAGCCTTGTTTGCCGGCGCCGGTTGGAACGTGATCAAACTGGTGTGGGGCTCGGACTGGGATGCGTTGTTGGCCAAGGATGCCGACGGTTCGCTGGTCAACACCTTGTCCAATACGGTTGACGGCCAATTCCAGACCTTTGCCGCCAAGGACGGCGCCTACAACCGCGAACACTTCTTTGGCCAGAGTGAATCCCTGGCCCGGCTGGTCGAGGGCCTGAGCGACGAACAGATCGACCGCCTCAAGCGTGGCGGCCACGACATGGTCAAGATTCACGCGGCCTACCACGCGGCGCGGCGGGTCAAGGGTAGGCCCACGGTGATCCTGGCCCAGACCAAAAAGGGCTTCGGCATGGGCGAAGCCGGGCAGGGCAAGATGACCACCCACCAGCAGAAGAAACTCGACCGCAATGCGCTGATCGCCTTCCGCAATCGCTTCCAGTTGCCGCTGACCGATGAGCAGACCGAGTCCCTGAGCTTCTTCAAACCGGCAGACGACAGCGTCGAACTGCGCTACCTGCACCAGCGGCGCAATGCGTTGGGCGGCTACGTGCCCAGTCGCAGCCAGGCCGCCGCGCCTGTCGCCGTGCCGGCGGTATCGGGCTACGCCGGTTTTGCCACGGCCGCCGACGGCAAGGAAATGTCCACCACTATGGCATTCGTGCGCATGCTCACCAACCTGCTCAAGGACAAAGCCCTGGGCCCGCGCATCGTGCCCATCGTCGCCGATGAAGCGCGCACCTTCGGCATGGCCAACCTGTTCAAGCAGATCGGCATCTATTCCAGCGTCGGCCAGCGCTACGAGCCGGAAGACATCGGCTCGATCCTCAGCTACCGCGAAGCCACCGATGGGCAGATCCTGGAGGAGGGCATCAGCGAAGCCAGCGCCATCAGCTCCTGGGTTGCGGCGGCCACCAGTTATTCAGTCCACGGCCTGCGCATGTTGCCGTTCTACATCTATTACTCGATGTTCGGCTTCCAGCGCGTCGGCGACCTGATCTGGGCCGCGGCCGACCAGCGCGCCCGTGGCTTCCTGCTCGGCGCCACGGCCGGGCGCACCACCCTCGGTGGCGAAGGCTTGCAGCACCAGGATGGCAGCAGCCACCTCACGGCGGCCACCGTGCCCAACTGCCGCGCCTACGACCCGGCGTTTGCCGGTGAATTCGCGGTGATCCTCGACCACGGTATGCGCCAGATGCTGGAGCACGATGTGGACGAGTTCTACTACGTGACCCTGATGAACGAAAACTACCCGCAGGCGAGCCTCCCGGAAGGCGTGGAAACGGCGATCATCAAGGGCATGTATCGCTTGCAAGGTACGGTCGATGCCAGGGTGCGCCTGTTGGGTTCCGGCACGCTGGTGCGCGAGGCGCAAGCGGCGGCGCAGTTGCTGGCGGAGGATTGGCAGGTGGCGAGCGAGGTGTTCAGCGTGACCAGTTTCAGCGAACTGGCGCGGGAAGCGCGGGAGGTGGAACGCTGGAATCGCTTGCATCCGCAGCAGACGGCGCGTGTCAGCCACTTGGCTGAATGCTTGCCCAAGGGCGCGCCGGTGGTGGCTGTGTCCGACTACGTGCGGGCTGTGCCGCAGATGATCGGTTCGTATCTGGATTCCAGCTACACCGTGCTCGGTACTGACGGATTCGGGCGCAGTGATACACGGGCGGCGTTGCGCGATTTCTTTGAGGTGGATCGCCATCATCTCGTGCTGGCAGCGTTGACGGCGTTGGTGGAGCAGGGGCATCTGCAAGCGCGGGTGTGCCAGGAGGCTATCGAGCGTTACAACGTGCAGACTGAGCGCGGAGCCGCCTGGAACGGCTGAGTTAAAAGCTGGCTATCAGTGGAGGCCCAAAAGCTTCCCTGATAAACCCCGGCGCGATATACCGCTCGTAATGCGCCTCGGACAACAGGAAAAACTCCCGGTCAATCGCATCGCGCAGATCCGCCAGGCTGCGCTCGCGAAACTCCGGCAGCAACCCCAACCCATACGCCTCCAGTCTGGAAATCACTCTAGCCCCCCGCGCAATCAGCTGATACGCCCAGCAATAGGGCGATTGGTGCGGCACAAAGCGGATCTTGCGATTCTCCAGTTGCTGGCGCAGCAGGTGCGCGTCGAACACCTGCAGCTTGCTGGCCATTACCTGCACCAGCAGTTGCTCCAGGCGCAGCCACACCGCCTGTTTTTCCTCGGCGTTGTAGCCGTTCCACTGGATCACTTCGTGGTGATAGCGTTTGCAGCCGCGGCAGACCAGGTCTCCGTAGACGGTGGAGCACAGGCCGACGCAAGGGGTCTTGATGGTTTGATTGGGCATAAGAGGCAATTTGCAAAGATTTATCGCGCACCGCAACCCATGTGGGAGGGGGCTTGCCCCCGATTGCGGTGCATCAGTCACTGAAGCTTGAGCTGAACGAACGTCATCGGGGGCAAGCCCCCTCCCACATGTGGAGTCAGTCCCAGCTCAGCGCGCCGCCAGTCTGGTACTCGATCACACGGGTCTCGAAGAAGTTTTTCTCTTTCTTCAAGTCCATGATCTCGCTCATCCACGGGAATGGGTTGGTGGTACCTGGGTACTCTTCCTTCAACCCAATCTGCGACAGACGACGGTTAGCAATGAACTTGAGGTAATCCTCCATCATCGCTGCGTTCATGCCCAATACACCGCGAGGCATGGTGTCACGAGCGTATTCAATCTCCAGCTGCGTCCCCTGCAGGATCATCTGGGTCGCTTCTTCCTTCATCTCGGCATCCCACAAATGCGGGTTTTCGATTTTGATCTGGTTGATCACATCGATACCGAAGTTCAGGTGCATCGACTCGTCACGCAGGATGTACTGGAACTGCTCGGCGACGCCGGTCATTTTGTTGCGACGGCCCATGGACAGGATCTGGGTGAAGCCGCAGTAGAAGAAGATGCCTTCCAGGACGCAGTAGTAGGCGACCAGGTTGCGCAGCAGCTCTTTGTCGGTTTCGACGGTGCCGGTTTCGAACTTCGGATCGGAGATCGAGCGGGTGTACTTCAGGCCCCAGGCGGCCTTTTTGGCGACCGATGGGATCTCGTGGTACATGTTGAAGATCTCGCCTTCATCCATGGCCAGCGATTCGATGCAGTACTGGTAGGCGTGGGTGTGGATCGCTTCTTCGAAGGCCTGGCGCAGGATGTACTGGCGGCACTCCGGGTTGGTGATCAGGCGGTACACGGCCAGCACCAGGTTGTTGGCCACCAGGGAGTCGGCGGTGGAGAAGAAGCCGAGGTTGCGCATGACGATGCGGCGTTCGTCGTCGGTCAGGCCTTCGGGGTTTTTCCACAGGGCGATGTCGGCGGTCATGTTGACCTCTTGCGGCATCCAGTGGTTGGCGCAGCCGTCGAGGTACTTCTGCCAGGCCCAGTCGTACTTGAACGGCACGAGTTGGTTGAGGTCGGCGCGGCAGTTGATCATGCGCTTTTCGTCAACGGCGACGCGGGCGGAGGCGCCTTCGAGTTCGGCGAGGCCTTCGGCGACGTCGAGTTTGTCCAGCGCAGCCTTGGCGCGGATGATGGCGGCGGAGTCACTTGCGGTGACGGCGCGGGCTTCGATGGCCGCGGCAGCGCCGGCACCGTCGAGGCGGTCCATGTTGGCTTCGCTGGCGTGGCCGGCATTGGCGCCCTTGATCACCGCTGCACCGGTGTCTTCGTTGTCGACTTCATCCCAACTCAGCATGGAAATGCTCCTTCCTGGTATTCGAAAAATAAGTGTTTTTGCAGGCTTCAGGCATTGAAATACTGCGCATAGTGTGGTCGATAAATACCGAGGCTGCACACTATGTAGTGGTCTATTCTGTTTGTGGGCACACTATATGGTGTGTAACAAGACTGGTCAACGTGCAGGAATCACGTTGGCCTGCTTTAAAGGCTGATCTTGATCTGCGCGCACAACCCACCTTCCGGCCGGTTGCTCAACGTTAACGAGCCCCCGATCGCCACCACCAGTTGCTGGGCAATCGCCAGCCCCAGGCCGGTGCCGCCGGTGCCGCGGTTGCGTGAGCTTTCCACGCGGTAGAACGGCTGCATCACCTGCACCAGTTCGTCCTCGGCAATGCCCGGGCCGTTGTCGAGTACCTTGATCGACAGCTCGCCATCGGCGGTCGAACCGACCTCCAGCTGCGCGGCGCCGGCGAACTTGAGGGCGTTGTCCACCAGGTTCACCAGCACCCGGCGCAGGGCGTGAGGGCGGGTGTCGAGAACTACCGCGCTTTTGCCGCTGAGGCTCACCTGTTTGTGCATGTCCTGGTAGTCGAACACCAGGCTGTCAAGGAAGGCGTCGAGGTTGATACGGTGGCTGGCTTCGGTGGCGCCGTGGACGCTGCGTGCGTAGGCAACCCCCTCGCGCACCAGGTGCTCCATTTCCCCGAGGTCGCTCCAGAGTTTGTCGCGTTCGGCACAATCCTCCATGAATTCGGCGCGCAGTTTCATGCGGGTGATCGGGGTTTGCAGGTCATGGGAAATTGCCGCGAGGATCTGCATGCGTTCCTTCAGGTATTCGGCGATGCGTTGTTGCATGGCGTTGAACGCAACCGCGGCATGGGCTACTTCGGTGGGGCCTGTTTCGTCCAGCGGCGTGGGGTGAGCGTTAGGGTCCAGGGTCTCCACGGCGCGCGCCAGGCGGGTCAGCGGGCGGATGGCCAGGCGCACGGCGAACCAGGTGCAGCCCAGCAGCAGCGCCAGTTGCAGCACCAGCACCACCGGCAGCCAGTACGCGACGGGCAGCATGGAGGGGCGCACGTCGAGGGTGATCGGGTTGCCGTCGGCCAGGGTCAGGTGTGCCTGGAAGTGCTTCTGCATCCCAGGGATGTCGCGAAAGGTCAGCGCGTAGTGTTCACCCAATGCATCGGCAATCGAGGTGGCGGCCATGGGCACGTCGTCGCTGCGCATCGGCTCGCCGGTTTCGCCGGCGTTGAGCAGGTAGCGATAGTTTTGCCGATCCAGGCGCGGCAGCCAGCTGGCGCGCTCGTCGGCGGGCAGCCGGTCGAGGATCGCCACCGAGGTGGCCACGTCGTTTTCCAGGTTGCCCAGCATGGCGGTGCGCGCGCTGATGTAGCGCTCATAGAACTGTGCGCTGAAGGACAAGCCATGGGCGCACACCAGGCTGATCAGGAAGATCAGCGACAACTGTGACGCCAGGGTACGCGGCCAGCCAAACCTTAAGGTCATTTTTCGGCCTCGAGGATTTCCACCGGCAGGGAGAACACGTAGCCCTCGCTGCGCACGGTCTTGATGTAGGCCGGTTCGCGGGCGTCGTCCAGCAGGCGTTGGCGCAGGCGGCTCACCAGCAGGTCGATGGAACGGTCGAACAGGTCGGCGTCGCGGCCCTGGGTCAGGTTGAGCAACTGGTCGCGGTTGAGCACGCGCTGGGGGTGATCGAGGAACACCCGCAGCAGGCGGTATTCGGCGCCGCTCAGGGCGACCAGGGTGTCGTCTTCGTCGAGCAGGTGGCGGGCGGTGGTGTCCAGGCGCCAACGGCCGAAACGGATCAGCCGCCCGGTCTCGCTGACCACCAGGTTCGGCGGCAGCATCCGCGTGCGGCGCAGCACCGCGTTGATGCGCGCCAGCAGCTCACGGGCGGCGAACGGTTTGACCAGGTAATCGTCCGCGCCCATTTCCAGGCCGATGATGCGGTCGGTTTCATCGTTGCGTGCGGTCAGCATCAACACCGGCGTGGCTTTGTGCTTGCCCACCCGCAGCTCGCGGCACAGCTGCAAACCGTCGTCGCCGGGCATCATGATGTCCAGCACGATCAGGTCCACCGGGGTGGTCTCGAGGAAGCTGCGCATCTGGCGGCCGTCGGCGACCACGGTGGTGCGCATGCCGTTCTTTTTCAAGTAGTTGCCCACCAGTTCGCGGATTTCCCGGTCGTCATCGACGATCAGGATGTGATCGACATGATCCATGCAGCCTTCCTCGTTAAATGCTTGTTGGGGCGCAGTCTAGCCACTGGCGCCGGCCTTGCCTTGTACCCTTTGTATTCCAGTGTATCTGGCGATAAGGAGATACACGACGAAGCAAAAAGGCTGGTGCGACAGGTTTTATCCCGCTGCATAGCCGATAAACGGTTATGTACTAATAAACTTCTAATATTTCTAGTGAATAGCCACGGCCTTGGCTGGAAGCGAGCAGGTTGCGCCCGCGCAGGCGGTCGAGGGCTTCGTTGAGGGGGCACTTGCTCACGCCCTCTGATGCAACGCATCACGGCTGCTCTGCTGCTGGGTGTGGCGGTGCGGTG
Organism: Pseudomonas extremorientalis; assembly: GCF_024584605.1. NCBI lineage: Bacteria > Pseudomonadati > Pseudomonadota > Gammaproteobacteria > Pseudomonadales > Pseudomonadaceae > Pseudomonas > Pseudomonas extremorientalis. The sequence continues at coordinate 3,008,843 of NZ_CP089519.1, forward strand.
CGCGAGGGTTGGTTGCGATCAGTCTGTGGGGTAGGGTGTCACGGCACCTTCCAACAAAAACAAGGATCGGTTCATGCTCTTCACCTTCCGCCGTACCCTCTTGGCCGCAACCTTGGCCATGTCCTTCGCTGTGCCGGCCTACAGCGCCGAGCCCCATAAACAGATCCAGGCCCAATCCGAACACTACAAGGCCGACGCCCTGAAACTGCTGGAGCGCCTGGTAAACATCGACTCGGGCTCAGGTTATGAACCGGGCCTGACCCAAGTGCGCGACATCGCCGTGGATGAGCTGAAACAGCTGGGCTTTTCCATCGAGCTGGTGCCGGACAAAGCCGCCAACAACAGCCACGTGGTCGCCACCCTAAAGGGCACCGGCAAAGCCAGAATCCTGTTGATGGCCCATATGGACACCGTGTTCAAGGAAGGCTCGGCCGCCGAGCGCCCGTTCCACATCAAGGACGGCCGCGCCTATGGCCCCGGCGTGATGGATGACAAAGGCGGCATCGTCGCCGGCATCTACGCGCTCAAAGTCCTCAAGGACCAGGGCTTCATGGACTACGCGCAAATCACCTTCCTGCTCGATGCCAGCGAAGAAACCGGCTCCGACGCCGCCTCCGAGCTGATCCGCCAAACCGCCAAGGCCCACGACGTCACCCTCAACCTCGAACCCGGGCGCCCGGCCGATGGCCTGGTGGTGTGGCGCAAAGGCAGCGCTACCGCCTTGGTCGAGGTCAAAGGCAAAGCCGCCCACGCCGGCGTCGCCCCGGAACTCGGCCGTAACGCCGCCATGGAAGCGGCGCACCAGATCCTGCAACTGGGCAAGCTGGGGGATGCTGAGAAGAAAACCACCATCAACTTCACCGTGATCAAGGCCGGCGACCGCACCAACGTCATTCCCGACCAGGCCATGGCCAAGGCGGATGTGCGCGCGGCGTTGCCGGAAGAGTTTGATCGCATCGAGAAGGATCTGGCACGGGTGTCGGCCAACAAGCTGATCCCCGAGACCGAAGTGAAGACCAGCCTGCAGCGCGGGCTGCCACCGATGCCGCAGACACCGGAGTCGGACAAGCTGGTGGCGATTGCCCAGGGGATTTATGGGGAGTTGGGCAAGACGTTGACGATTGAAGGCAGTGGCGGTGCGGCGGATGCCAGCTTGTCAGCCGGGGTAGGCACGCCGACGTTGGATGGGTTTGGGATTGTTGGCGGGAATATTCATACGCCGGAGGAGTATGCGGAGGTGGAGAGTGTGGTGCCGCGGGTTTATCTGTTGAGTCGGATGATTATGGAACTTTCGAAGCGGTGATTTTCTGCTGATTGACACCCTTTTGTGGTGAGCAGGCTTGCCCTGCGTTGGGCTGTGTAGCAGCCCCAAAACAGACAATGCCGTTTCACCTGAAGACATCTATCGCCTGGATTGGGGCCGCTTTGCGGCCCAACGCAGGGCAAGCCTGCTCACCACAGAGTACGAACTCAGGGGGGAGTCATATAAAAAAGGCTTAGTTAAATTTTTCATAGTCTTGAGCACGCAGTGATTCTAGCCATTTTTTAAAGAAATCAATCTGTTCTTGTGGGTTGCTTGTAAGGTTTTCTTCTTCATAGTCGAATAAGTGAACAAGGTCTTCGTTAGATGCTTGTCTGCCTAAAGTCATTTCGTATGCCACAAGGCCTGCACTCATTTGAGATGCCATTCTTGAAGGCTTAACGTTTATCTTTGCACCTTTGCATAGGAAGGTTATATGAGGGAAGTCTGCCCTGATTTTTGCGAGGCAAACATACATGTCTATACCTTCGTAAATCGTTTTAAAGTTATCAGCCTCTGAAAATACCATAATTAGCTTTGAGGTGTCATATTTAACAGTTACTTCTGTTTTTTGATTGTCAATGATGGCAGGTATTTTTTGCGTTTTCATTTTATTTCCTGTTTGGATTTGGAATCGAATATCCTACATAACTTCCATCAGCTTTGACTGGCGTAGCACCTATAATATCTTCTGTTTTTATTTTGTGGTGAATGGCAAATTCTTTTTCTTTGGGATATGGCGTCTGGTTGCCTAGCTCTAGGTTTATATCATGACCCTCAATGCTCCTGATCGTATACAAATAACCTTTTTTATCTCCATAGCTGGTTGCAAAGGTGATTCCCACTGTGCGGAGAGGCGATGTACTAATAAAGTTGCTTGGTGGGTCATGACTGTCAACAGCATGCAAATATAGATCTTCACTATCGCCTTTGCTTTTGAAGCCGTTTTTAAATACCTCGTTTGGAGGTGTTTTATCTCCACGAAAAAGATATTCCTCATCTCTATTCGAAATTGGTGGGTCGGGTTCTGATTTTTTAATTGACGCTTGTGCTGAAGGTTCTTGAAAACCAGATGAAGGTTTACATCCCCTTTCACCTGGACATCCGTTTAAACCCAGCGGATCAATCCACCCCGTGGGATTAGGCACGTACTGGTATGTGTTAATTCCACCCGCCAGCTTCACCGGATCCGGCGTCAGGTAACGACCAACATCCGGATTGTAGTAGCGATGGCGGTTGTAGTGCAGTCCGCTTTCCTGATCGAAATACTGACCCTGGAAGCGCAACGGGTTGTCGACTTTTCCGATGTCGAGGCGGGTGATTTCGCCGTAGGCACGGTAATGCGCGGACCAGACGATTTCGCCATCCGGGGCGGTGAGTTCCTGCGGCGTGCCGAGGTGGTCGAGTTGGTAGTGGTAGGGCTTGGTTTCCTTGGGGCCGAAGCCTTCCAGCAAGGCTAGCGGACGGAAGCTGTCTGGTTCATAGAGATAGCTGCGATGCCGATCCGCGTGGTGTTCGGCGATGAGTTTGTCGCCTTGCCAGAAAAACTCGGTAGTAATCCCATCTATGGTTTTGCTGATACGCCGCCCAAACGGGTCGTAGCGGTAGCTGGCGGTCTGGCCGTTGGGTTTTTTAATACCGATCAGGCGGTGCTGGCAGTCGTAGCGGTATTCGGTGACGAGTGCGTGGCCCTTGCCGCGGCGTTCGCGGATGAGGTTGCCGAAGGCGTCGTAGTCGTAATGATGGTCGCCCTGAATCATCAGGCGGTTGCCGGCGACGATGTCGGGGCCGGGGCGGTTGTGCATGAGCAGGTTGCCGGCCGGGTCGTGGCCGAAGCGTTCCTGTTCGTCTTGCGAGTGGTCGGCGCGGGTGAGGCGGTTGAGTGGGTCGTAGTGGTAGCGGTGTTCACCTTTGCGAGTGTCGAGCAGGCGGGTGAGGTTGCCGGTTTTGTCGTAGTCGTAGTGGCGGCGGTATAGCGGGCCTTCGGCATCAACGATGCTCTGGTTGAACAGGCGGCCTTGGTGGTCATGTTGGTAGTGGCTGAACAGTTGGCCTTGTTGGCGTTGCTGTTCGCGACCGGCCTTGAACAGGTGTGAGGTGAGTACTGCGCCATTCAGTTCGACGGTGGCGAGGTGGCCGCCTTTGTCGTGAGTGAAGGTGAGGCGGTTGTTGTCCGGCAGGCGCAGGTTTTGCAGGTGACCACAGGCGTCGTAGCCGTAGCGCAGGGTGCCCCAGCCTTGGTGTTCGGCGGTGAGGCGGTTTTGGCTGTCGTACTCGTAGGCCAGTGACCAGTGGCCGTCTTCGACGCCTAAGAGATTGCCCTGGCGGTCGTAGGTGTAATCGACGGTATTGCCATCGGGCAGGGTTTTTCTGATCAGGCGTCCGGCATGATCGCGCTGGTAACGGGTAACCAGCTGACTGCCGTCATCGCCGTGTTCGGTCTTTTCCTGAAGGTTGCCGTTGAGGTCGTATACGTACGCCGTGCGCTGACCGTCAAAGCCGATTTCCTGCTGGATCAGGCCGTTGTTGTGGTACTGGAGCCGGTAGGTCTCGCCCACCTCGTTTTCGATCTCGGTCAGCAGTAACCGCGCGTTGTCGTAGCGGTACTTGACCTGGGTGCCATCGGCATTGATGCGTCGGCTGATCAGATGCAGGCCGTCGGCGTATTCGTAGTGGGTGACGTGGCCCTGTTCGTCGCGTTCGGCGGTGATTTTTCCGTAAGCGTTGTAGGTATATTTACGCGTGTCGCCGCTCGGCAAGACGACCTGGACTAACCGCCCAACGTCGTTCCACTGGTACTGGGTCAGCGCGCCATGCTCATCCTCACGCGCAATCTGTCGCCCCAGATCGTCATAGCGATAACGCTTGATCCCACCATTGGGCAACTGCTCCTCAAGCAACTGCCCACGCTCGTTCCACACCAGCCGCTGACAGCTGTGGTCCGGGTACCAAACCCCAATCAGCTGTCCGTATTTGTTGTAGGTGTAATCGGTAACGTGACCGTCTGGATCGGTCTTGCGCGTTACATCGCCCTGATCATTGCGCTCATACTTCCAAACCGCCTGACCCCGCCTTACAACCCGTACGAAGCCGTTATCATGCTCGTAGGTCGTCGGCTCATCGTCCCCCGGAAACACCGCCACCAAGCGCCCGGCTTCGTCGTACTGATACGCCGTGATCGCCCCGAGCGGGTCCTGCTCAACCGTCAGCCGGCCTCTGTCATCGTAGGAGTTGAAATGCTCGGCGCCATCCGGATCGACCCGCTGCACCAGCCGCGCCCGCTGGTCATGCACGTAGACTTCCTGGCTGCCATCGGCGTTAAACACCGTGACCTGGCCGTTGTCATCCCAGGCATAACGCGTGTCCATCTGCGAGAAACTGGCCCAGTGCCGAATGCACCGCGCCGCCTTGCCAGGCCGTTCCCACTCCCAGAAGAAACTCGCCCCACCGGCCAAGCCACGTTCAAGGATGACGTGCTGTTCGTCGTAGCGATAAACCTCGCTTTCGCCGACCGCGTTGGTCGCTGAAACCAGTCGTCCCAAGTCGTCATAGGCGTAGGAAACAACCGTCTGCTCCGTCACCCACACAAACGGACCGTCATCCATAACGCGATGAATCTGGTAATCCACCGCCACGATGCGGCCCGACGCGTAGCGCAAAAACAGCGAGCGCCCGACGCCGTTATCCACCCGCTCAATACGCCCCAGAAAATCCCGGGAAATGCGCAGGCGGTTGTCATACGCATCGCTGATCGCTGTCAGCACACCGTCGCGGAAGTGGTAGAAACGTGACGCCTGGGCCAGCACCAGTTCATCAGGCGACGAACCCAGATAGATTGCGGCTTCGGCAAGACTGTTGGTGATTGCGGGGCGAGAAGTAGACGGCAAGGGCAGGGTGGTGGAGCGGTTTTCATGATCGGTCCAAAGCACCGAATCCCCGGAAACACTCAGCCGATGCGCCAGCGCATGACTCCAGCCAAACCCCAACCCACAATCCACTTCAACCGCACTGGTGCGATACAACCGCGTCCACTCAAACGGCAAGATCCCGTCCAGCGTCCCATCGGTGAGGGTCAGGAGTTCCTCGCCGGTGACCATCGACACCGGGCAGCCGTTGGTGGCGGTTTTGTCCGAAGATGCGGCCGCATCCCCAGCCGGATTCTTCGCAACAGCCGGCACGTCATCCACATGCTCTTGCTGAACTAACGCCGTTCGCTGGGACTTGTTGCGCACCACCGGCACCGCGTTGGAAACCACCTGATCCCCGGCCTTCAACGGTGCATCCGGAATCACCCGGATCGGCGTCGCGGAGCTACCCAGCAGCAACGGCCTGGCCGCCTCGACATGCGCCTCCAACCGAGGCCCGACCAACTGGTCCGCGAGCATCTCCAGCCACTGGCGAGCCCGGCCAGGCTTGATGTGACTCATCACCTGGGCACCCAGGCGCACGGTCACGCCCATGGCTCCCGCAACCCTCACCAACAGCAAAGCGATCAACACGTCGCCGGTGATTTCCCCCATCACCTCGCTCATCGCTTGCGGCGGCAACATCCGTATCCAACTGCAGATCGCCGACAGGTAGATAAACATCAGCGGCTCGTCGCTGAGCACAAGCAGGCCCTGGGCAATGGTGTCCTTGCCCAGTTTCAACAGTTCATCCAGTTCGGCCTGGGAGACGTACTGCAGCAGTTTCTGGCTGTTGCTCTTGAGGTCCGCCAGCAGGTCGTACAGTTGTGTGAAATTGTCCCAAAGGCTGTAGAACGCCTTACCCATGCCATGAAGAAACGCCTTCTCCAGCAGCCTGCGTTGATCAAGCGGGCTGGCGTCTGTGTAGTCTTTCCACTGGGCTTCGAAGGTGTTTTTCCACTCTTCGCGCAGGCGAACTTCCAACCCATCAATCACCGATTGATAAGACGCATACAGCGCCTTGAGGTGATCCTCGGAAACGTTGGGATAGAAGCTGACCCGGTATTGCTGGTCGCGCTCACACTGGTCGATTTCGAGGATGCCGCTCGGGCCGATGGTCTTGTGGATCGGCTCGCCCAGTGGGCCGCCGTTGGGGTCGACACGCTGCACCATCACCGGCGTGTTGCCGATGGGTACAAATCGCGTGCTTTGGAACAGGTGCACCAGGGTCAGCTTGCCGTTGGCCTGGCAAGTCGCAACGGTGGTGCTTGGGTAAAGAGAACGGTTGATCGGCGCGACCAGCGCCACTTCATCCCCGACCTTGAAGACTTGCTCGACATCCAGCGCCGAAACGCTCCAAAAGCTTGAAGCCCACGCGTCAAAGGTATTCAGGCATTCCCGGAAATCGCGAAAGACGCGCTCGATATCGACCGTCTTCACATCCATTGGGGTCAGGGCCAGCCTGCCAATGGCCGGGTTCAAGAAACAGCTCCAACAACCAGAAAGTCCATCTGCAATCCCTCGCACTGTGTAGTCAGGCGAGGGACTTTGCGGAACTTTTCAGGGGAGGGGAGTAGAGCTTATCCGGCGCTTACGTGGGACGTTTCGACAACTCTCGTCTTCTCCCGCCCCAGCACCAGGCTGCACAGCGCCGGCAAGAACAACAGCGTCAACACGGTGCCCACCAGCACCCCACCGATCAGCACATAGGCCAGGGACGACCAGAACACCGACAACGTCAGCGGAATAAACGCCAGCGCCGCCGCCAGCGCGGTCAGGATCACCGGCCGTGCACGCCGCACGGTGGCTTCAATGATCGCCTCGCGAATGGCCATGCCGTGGTCCTGGTTCTGGCGAATCTGGTCGGTAAAGATCAGCGTGTTGCGCATCAGTATCCCGCCAATCCCGATCAAGCCCAGGATTGCGTTGAACCCGAACGGCTGGTTGAACAGCAGCAAGGTCGGCACCGCACCGATCAAGCCCAGCGGCGCCGTGGCGAAGACCATAAACATCACGCCGAACGAGCGCACCTGGAACATGATCACCGTGAGGGTCAGCAGGATCATGATCGGGAACAGCGCGGCCAGGGCGACGTTGGCCTTGGCGCTTTCTTCAACCGGGCCGCCGATGTCGATCTGGTAACCGGCGGGCAGTGTGGCAATCAGCGGCTGCAGGTCTTTGTACACGGCCATTTCCACGTCGGGCGGTTGCACGCCGTCGATGATGTCGGCGCGCACTTCGACGGTGGTCGCGCGGTTGCGGCGCTTGAGGATCGGTTCTTCCATCACCGCCTGGAAATGCCCGACCTGGGCCAGCGGCACGGAGGTGCCGGCGCTGTTGGTGAGGGTCATGTTGTTGAGGTTGCCGAGGTCTTCGCGCTGGCTGCCCTGGGCGCGAGCGACCACGGAGACGGTACGGTTGCCTTCGCGCACTTCGGTGATGGGATTGCCGCTGAGCAGGGCGTTGAGCTGGGATTTGACTTCGTTGGGGGTGAAGCCCAGCAAACGCAGGCGGTCCTGATCCAGCACCAGGCGATAGCCGCTGGTGCGCTCGCCCCAATCGAGGAAGGCATCCTTGGTCAACTTGTTGGCGGCGACGACTTTGCGCACGGCTTCGGACACGCCACGCAGCACATCCACATTCGGGCCGGACACACGGAACACCACCGGGAACGGCACAGGCGGGCCGAACAGCAACTGCGTGACGCGTACCCGCGCCGCCGGGAACTCACCGGCCGCAATCCGCTCGCGCATGCGCAGTTTCAATGCATCGCGGGCATGGGAGTCCGGGGTCTGCACGATCAGCTTGGCAAACGCCGGGTCCGGCAGTTCAGGGTTCAGCGACAGGAAAAAGCGTGGCGCACCGCCGCCTACATAGGTGTCGACCATCGTGGTTTGCGGCTCTTGCAGCAGGGCTTTTTCCAACTGTGCGGCTACCGCTTCGGTACTTTTAAAGGCGCTGCCCGGCGGCATGTACACCTCAAGAATCAGTTCGGAACGGTCGGAGTTGGGAAAGAACTGCTTCTTCACCACACCCATGCCCAGCCCGCACAGCACAAACGCCGCCACCACCAACCCGGTCACCAGCCAGCGCCTGCGCACACAGGCCTCCACCAGCGTGCGCAGTTTCTGGTAGTAGCGCCCGGCGTAGATTGCGTCATGCCCGCCGGGCACCGGCTTGATCTGCGGTAGCAGCTTCACGCCCAGGTAAGGTGTGAACACCACCGCCACCAGCCAGGATGAAATCAGCGCAAAACCGACGATCCAGAAGATATTGCCGGCATATTCCCCGGCGCCGGAGCGCGCAAAACCCACCGGTAGAAAGCCGATGATCGTCACCAGCGTGCCGGTGAGCATCGGCGCCGCCGTGGAGCTCCAGGCAAAGGTGGCGGCGTGGATGCGGTCGAAACCTTCCTCCAGTTTCACCACCATCATCTCGATGGCGATGATCGCGTCATCCACCAACAACCCCAGGGAAATGATCAGCGCGCCCAGGGTAATGCGGTCGAATTCACGCCCGGTCAGCAGCATGATCACAAACACCACCGACAAGGTCAGCGGCACCGCAGCGGCCACCACCAGGCCGACACGAAAGCCCAAGGCCAACAGGCTAATGACCATCACCACGGCGAGGGCAACGAAGAACTTGAGCATGAACTCGTTGACCGCCAGGCTGATGTTTTTCGCCTGGTCGGAGACTTTGGCGAAGTTGACCCCGAGCGGCAGGTCGGCCTGGATTCTGGCTTCCTGGGCCTTGAGGCTCTTGTCCAGTTCCAGGCCGTTCCAGTGTTTCTCCATGATCACGCCGAGCATCAGCGCCGGGTCGCCCTGGTGGCGGATGCGGTAGCTGGGCGGGTCTTCATAACCTCGGCTGACGGTGGCCACATCGGCGATGCGCAGCACGCGGCCGTTGACTTCCAGCGGCACGTTTTCGATCAGTGACAGGCTGTCGAACGCGCCGTCGATACGGATGTAGGCACGGGCGCCGGCGGTCTCGACAAAGCCCGACGGCGCCACGGCGTTCTGCGCGGCCAACGCCGAGAAAATCTGATCCGGCTTGATGCCCAGGGTCGCCAGGCGCTCATAGGAAAACTCCACGAACACCCGTTGCGCCTGCTCGCCGAGGATATTGACCTTCTTCACCCCTGGCAGGTTGAGGAAACCCTGGCGCAGTTCCTCAGCCATCTGCACCTGCTGTCGATGGGGCAGGTGTTCGGCCTCCAGGGCGTACAGCGCAAAATACACATCGGAATATTCATCGTTGAAGAACGGCCCGCTCACGCCCTTGGGCAGTCTGGCGGCTTCATCGCTGAGTTTTTTTCGGGTCTGGTAGAACAGGTCCTGGATTTCGCTGGGCCGCGTGGACTCCTTGTACGTCATGCGCATCGACACGAAACCCGGCTGGGCGATGGTCTCGACGCGGTCGTAGTAGTCCAGTTCCTGCAGGCGTTTTTCCAGGCGGTCGGCCACTTGCTCCTGCATTTCCTGGGCGGTGGCGCCGGGCCAGGCGGCAGTGATGGTCATCACCTTGACGGTGAAGGACGGGTCTTCGGCGCGACCGAGCTTGCCAAACGAGAACACCCCGGCGGCCAGGATCGCAATGATCAGGAACAACGTGACCGCACGGTGCTTGACCGCCAGTTCAGAGAGGTTGATACCGCGCATGCTCAGTTGTCCTGTTTGCGGTTGAGGGCCAGTACCTGGGCGGGCAGCAGGCGTACGGCGTCACCGTCGTGCAGCAGGTGCGCACCCAGGGCGACGACGATTTGACCGGGGGCTACACCACTGTCGAGCAGCGCGTCTTCCTGGCCGAGGCTGGCGACTTTCACCGGGGCGAAACTGACCTTGTCGTCTGTGCCGATTACCCAGACACCGGTGCCTTGCCCGGCATCCTGCAAGGCGCCGATGGGCACGCGGGTTTGCTGGGCCTGGCCGTTGCCTTGCAGGCGCACGGTGATGGTCGAGCCGAGGGCGAAGCGATCGACGGCGCCATGCAATACGTAGCGGGCGCGGTAGGTGCGGGTGGTCGGGTCAGCGCTGGCGGACAGTTCGCGCAAGGTGGCGGTCACCGCCTGGTCCGGGGCGCCGAAGGCGAAGGCCAGGGCTTTCTGCGAGGCTTGTTCGCGTTGGTTTTCCGGCAGGTTGACGATAGCTTCACGGGCACCGTCGTGGGCCAGGCGCGCGACGATCTGTCCTTCGGCGACCACCTGGCCGCGGTCTGCCCGCACATCGGTGATGATGCCGTCGCCATCGGCCTTGAGCACCGAGTAGGTGCGGCGGTTTTCGATCTGGCTGGCGTCGGATTGCGCCGCGGCCAGTTCGGCTTCGGCCACGCGCAGGTTGGTCGCCGATTGGTCGAAGATCTGCCGCGACACGGCGCCGGTGCTGGCCAGGCGCTGATAGCGGTTTTCGTCGTCACGACGTTGGCGCAATTGTGCCTGGGCGGCGCTGACGCGGTTTTTTGCCGAGCGCAGGGCCAGTTCGAAGTCGCCGATATCCAGCACCAGCAGGGTGTCGCCATGGGACACATGCTGGCCGGGGTCGACCTTGCGTTCGATGACCTTGCCGCCGACCCGGAACCCCAGGTCGCTTTCGGTACGCGCCGCGACCACGCCGGTATAGGCGCTTTGCTGGGTGCCGGCCGCTTCGACTTTGGCGGCCAGGACAGGGCGAGGTTGAGGAACTTCGGCGGCGGTGTCGGCCTTGCTGTTGCAGCCATTGAGGACGATCAACAGGGCCAGGGGCGTGAGAAGACGCAGGGGGAGAGGGTGCATGGCGGGCTCCGGGGTAACCATTGGGCAAAAAATTATGGACATAATTTTTTACACATATTATGGTCGAAATATAAATTAATCCAGCCCCCGGATGCTCCCCATGACAAACGCCCCGCTCCCATCGCGAAGCCTGCTGTTTTTACTGGTGGCCCTGACGGCGCTGGGTGAGGTCTCGACCCAATTGATCATTCCCGGCCTGGGCGCCATCGAGCAGGCGCTGGCGGCGCCGGCGGGTTCGGCACTGATGGCGCTCTCGGCATTTGTCGCCGCTTTCGGCCTTGGGCAACTGTTGTTCGGCCCGCTGTCGGACCGTATCGGCCGGCGCCCGGTGCTGATCGGCGGCCTGGTGCTGTACGTGCTGGCAACCTTGTCGATGCTGCTGGTCCACGACATCCACCAGTTCATTGCCGCCCGCGTGCTGCAAGGCCTGGGCGCCTGTGCTGCGCTGGTGCTGGCGCGCACGGTGGTGCGGGATGTGTGGAAGACCGAAGCCGGGCCGGCCCTGGCGCTGACCATGATCGGCATGCTCTACGCCATCGTGGTGGCGCCGATGGTCGGTGGCCTGCTGATCAAGCTGTTCGGCTGGCACGCGCCGATCCTCCTGGCGCTGGCGATTGGCAGCGTGGTGCTGTTGCTGGCGTTGCTGTTCTTTCGCGAGAGCAACCACTACCTAGACCCCAAGGCCGGTCACTGGCGTACCCTCGGCGGGCAATACCTGGACCTGCTCAAGGGCCGCCAGTACCGGGCGTTCGCCGTGGCGCTGGCATGTACCTATGGCGCCATGTTTGCGGTGATCGCCGGTTCGTCGGCGGTGTTCATCAACCTGCTGGGCTTCAGCAGCCTGGAGTACGGCATCAATTTCGGCCTGATCGTATCGATGCTGATCGTGGGGTCCACCTATACCCGCCGCAACATCATGCGTCTGGGGCCTCAGCGGATTGTGGCGATGGGCGTGACGATGGTCGCCGCCGGCGGGGTGTCGGCCGTGGTCATTTATGAACTGTTCGGCCTGTCGGTGCTCGGCCTGGACATCCCGATTGCGCTGGTCACCCTCGGCGGTGGCCTGGTGTTGCCGGGTGCGGTGACCGGTGGCGTGATGCCCAATGCGCATCGTGCAGGCCTGGCGGCGGGACTGATGGGGTTTGCGCAGATGTTCGGCGCCACCTGCAGTGGTGTCTTGTTGAGCCAGTTGCGGGACGGCAGTGCCGCGCCGATGATCATCATCCAGGCCAGCTTCGCGCTGACGGCGTTCGTGGCGTTTCACCTGCTGCGGCAACGTCAGGCCAAGGGATTGTCCTATACGTAGGACGAACAGGGCTGCTTTTGCCGGCTAGTGCTCAATCGCCAGCAGCCTTATGGTGTATGCACTTTGGAGGTACACCATGAAAAAGCTTATCGGCATCTACACCAGCCCCCGCGCCCATTGGGTCGGCGACGGCTTCCCGGTGCGCACGTTGTTTTCCTACGACGCCATGGGCAAGCACATCAGCCCATTCCTGTTGCTGGACCACGCCGGCCCGGCCGATTTCACCCCGACCGAGCAGCGTCGCGGCGTCGGCCAGCACCCCCATCGCGGCTTTGAAACCGTGACCATCGTCTACGACGGCGAAGTCGAACACCGCGATTCCACGGGTGCCGGCGGCACCATCGGCCCCGGCGACGTGCAATGGATGACCGCTGCCAAAGGCATCCTCCACGAAGAGTTCCACTCCGCCGCCTTCGCCCGCCAGGGCGGCGCGCTGGAGATGGTGCAACTGTGGGTCAACCTGCCGGCCAAGGACAAAATGGCCGATGCCGGTTACCAGACGATTGTGGATGGCGACATCCCGGTACTGCCCTTGGCCGACGACGCCGGGCAACTGCGCCTGATTGCCGGTGAGTTTGCCGGCACCCAGGGCCCGGCCCGTACCTTTACGCCGATTGACGTGTGGGACCTGCGCCTGAACCCCGGCAAGCCCGTCACCCTGGACCTGCACGAAGGGCGCAACACCGCCCTGGTGATCCTGCGCGGCACGGTACTGGTCAATGGCGAGCAAGTTGCGCGGCAGGGGCAATTGGCGTTGTTCGAGCGCGAGGGTAGCCAACTGACGCTGGAGTCCAATGATGACGCCAAGGTGCTGCTGCTCAGCGGTGAGCCGATTGACGAGCCGATCGTCGGGCACGGGCCGTTTGTGATGAATACCGAGCAGGAGATTCACCAGGCGTTCGTGGACTTTCAGTCGGGTCGTTTCGGGCAGATGTAAGCACACCCGCTATACCCTGGCGCGGCATTTCATGCGATCTTCACGGCATTCGCCCTGGAGTCGCCTGGATGCCCTCATTTATCGCTGATCACCCGATGCTGTGCGCCCTGGCGCTGATCTTGATCGACATCGCCGTGTGGCGCCTGATTTCCGCCAACCTCGCCAACTGGAAGCTGGCGGCGCGGCTGGTGATCTTCGCGGTGTTCAGCGCGGTGCTGTTCAACGACGGCATGAACCCCATGCAACTGGCGCCCTATGCGGACAACACCGCCTTGCACCTGGCCGCCACGGCGTTGCAGATCGGCTGGTGGCTGTTCGCTGCGCGTACGCTGACGGTGTTGCTCGGCACGCTCATGATGCAAAGGGTCGGGCATACCGGCCGCCTGTTGCAGGACCTGATGGGGGCGGTGATCTTCCTGATCGCGATCATTGCCGCCATGGCCTACGTGCTCGACTTGCCGGTCAAGGGTGTGCTCGCCACCTCCGGCGCGGTAGCGATCATTGTCGGCCTGGCGCTGCAAAGTACCTTGAGTGACGTGTTCTCCGGGATCGTCCTCAACACCACCAAGCCTTATCAAATCGATGACTGGATCTCCATCGACGGCACCGAAGGCCGGGTGACGGACATCGATTGGCGCGCCACGCGCCTGCAAACCTCCCAGGGCAGCATGGCGGTGATTCCCAACTCCCTGGCGGCCAAGGCCAAGATCATCAATTTCTCGCGCCCGGCGGACATGTTCGGCCTGGCGGTCAGCCTGCAGGTCAGCCCCCATGCGCGGCCGCAAACGGTGATCGAAGCCCTGGAGCGGGCGATGCAAGGGTGTCGGCCGCTGCTGGGCACGCCGGCGCCAAGTGTGGCGTTCAAGACGTCGGCCAGTGGTGGCGTCGAGTATGAAATCAGCGGATTCGTACCGGCCATGGCCCTCAAGCGCGAAGTGCGCAACCAGCTTTACGACCTGGCTTTCCGGCATTTGCAGGCGGCGGGCGTCGGCGTGCTGTCGGCCACTGAAAGCAGCGCGCCACCGGCCATGTCCGCAGCGCGCGCTTTATTGGAGCGTTCGTCGATTTTTTCCACCCTGCGCCAGGAAGAGAAAGACACCTTCAGCCAGAACATGACCCTGCACACCTATCGCGCCGGCGAGATGATCCTGCCGGCCGGGGAGGTCAGCGATCATTTGTTCATCGTTGAGTCCGGTGTGGTCTCGGTGATGCTGACCAAGGGCGGGCACAAATTCGAAGCCGGGCGCATGGGGCCGGGCGAGGTGATCGGCGAGGCTGGGATCCTGTCGGACCAGGCGACGCTGGCGGATTTCTCGGCCAAGACGTTCTGCACCCTGTACCGCATCGAGAAGGAATACTTGAAGCCGTGCCTGGATGCGCGCCACGACATCGGCGAGGCGATGAAGGCCTTGCTGGATTTCCGTGTGCACGCCGCGCAGGCGCTGACGCAAGAGGCACCGGTGGTGCCTGTCAAGAAAGGCTTTCTGCAGTGGTTGCGCCAGCGTGGTCTCTGACCGCGCACGCCTCGGGTACGGGCGCCACACTGAGGGGCAGGGGGTAAATTGACGCCCTGTCCAGGACTGGATATGTTGTCTTGCATGAAAACCACCTCTCCCGACGATACTCACTTGATCAGCCAGCTCGAACAGATCGCCGAAGGCCTGAGCAAGACCTTCAGCCCCTTCTGCGAAGTGGTGCTGCACGACCTGCGCGACCCCCGGCACTCGATCCTGGCCATCCACAACAACTTGTCCGGGCGTGCACCGGGCGACCCGACCACCGAGCTGGGCCTGGCGCGCATTGCCGACCCCGACTACCCGCAAGTCATCGCCAACTACCAGAACCAGTTCAGCGACGGCCGCCAGGTCAAGAGCACGTCGATCGGCATCAAGGGCGCCGGCGGCGAGTACGTCGCGGCCTTGTGCATGAACGTCGACCTCTCTTTGTTCCGGGGCTTGCAAGGCATGCTCGAACAGTTCGGCTCGGTCAGCGGCGACAAGCTCATCGAGTCCCTGGACCCTTCCGGCGCCGACGTGATCCGTGCGCGCATCGATCAGTTCGCCGCACGCCTGGCCACCACTCCGCGCGCGCTGAAGACGGCCGACCGGCGTGTGCTGATGCAGGAACTCAAGGACTCGGGTTGCCTGGACATCCGCCGGGCCATGGAAACGGTAGCGTCCCATCTGGGCGTGTCGCGTGCGGCGGTCTACACCTACGCCAAGTAGCGCGCCATGGCCTCGATCTCGATCAGGTAACCGTGGTGCAACTCCGGCACCGGCACCACCGCACGGGCAGGGCGGTGCTCGCCCAGCGCGGCAGCATAAAGGCCATCGAAGGCCGGCCAATGCTCGACGCCGGCTACGTACACGGTGACCTTCACCAGGTCCTGCGCGGTTCCGCCGGCGGCGTTGAGGATGGCCAATAGATTATCCAGGGCAATCCGCGCCTGTTCGGCAAATGACGCTGCCAGGTTGTGCCGCCCATCCGGGCTCACCGGCAATTGGCCGGAGATATACAGCGTGTCGCCGTGGCGGATGGCTTGCGAGTAATGGCCGGCAGGCTGTGCCGCATGGGCGGTCTGGATGATGTTCATGAGGCCTCGCAGAGCAGGGCGGCGTACTTTTCGATATCGACGTTGCCACCGGTGACGATAATGCCCACGCGCTGGCCCTTGAAACGTTCACCCTCGTTGAGCAACGCGGCCAGGCCCAGGCAGCCGGTGGGCTCGACCACCATTTTCATGCGTTGCATAAAGAACTTCATGGCGCCGACCAACTCGGCATCCGACACGGTGAGGATGTCGTTGACCTGGTCGCGGATGATCGGGAAGGTGCAGTTGCCCAGGTGCTGGGTCTGGGCACCATCGGCAATGGTCGCCGGCGTATCGATGTGCACGATGCTGCCGCTGCGGAACGAGCGCTGGCCGTCATTGCCGGCTTCGGGTTCCACGCCGTACAGCTGGCAATCCGGCGCCAGGGCACGGGTCGACAACGCCGTGCCCGAGAGCATGCCGCCACCACCCAGGCCAACGAACAATCCATCCAGCGGGCCGCTGAACTCCAGCAGTTCCTTGGCGGCGGTGCCTTGCCCGGCAAGGATATGCGGGTGGTCGTAGGGCGGGATCAGGGTCAGGCCCTGCTCGGTAGCCAGGTCGCGGCCGATCTGTTCGCGGTCTTCGGTGAAGCGGTCATACAGCACCACACTGGCACCGTAGCCACGGGTCGCCGCGACCTTGGCCGCCGGCGCATCGTTGGGCATCACGATGGTTGCCGGCATGCCCAGCATCTGCGCCGCCAGGGCAATGCCTTGGGCGTGGTTGCCGGACGAGAACGCCACCACCCCGGCCTTGCGCTGCTGTGCATCGAACTGCGACAGTGCATTGAACGCACCCCGGAACTTGAAGGAACCGGCGCGTTGCAGGTTTTCGCACTTGATGAACACTTGGGCGCCGGTCAGTGCGTCGAGGGTGCGCGAGGTGAACACAGGGGTGTGATGGGCGACACCGTCAAGGCGTTGGGCGGCGGCGACGACATCTTGGTAAGTCGGCAATGGCATGGGACGGACCTCATTGACTGATCTGGATAAAATATCCATAACAAGACAAACAGTAAAGCCTGGTGTGCGCATGTTAGCGTTTTGCACTTCTCTGACCGCCGGAGGATTCAGCATTGATCCGCCTCACCGACTATATTTCAGACTTCGCCCAATCTCCTCTTGCACCCTGGGCTGACCTCGCGCCCTGGGCGCTGGCCGCCCAGGCGCCTGCCGTTGTTCGCCAACTCCTGGCCGAATTGCCGACAGACCAGTACGTCATCCAGGATGAGATCGCCATCCACCGTACCGCCACCGTCGAACCGGGTGCGCTGCTCAAGCCACCCCTGATCATCGGCGCCCATTGCTTTATCGCCAGCGGTTCGCTGCTGCGCGGCGGCTGCTGGCTGGAGGAACACTGCATCATCGGCCCGGGTGCCGAGTTGAAGACCTCCTTCATGTTCAGCGGCAGCAAGCTGGCGCACTTCAATTTCGTCGGTGATTCGGTGCTGGGGCACGGCATCAACCTGGAGGCGGGGAGCATCGCCGCCAACTACCGTAACGAGCGTGATGACAAGGAGGTGCGAGTGCGGGTCGACGGCGCCTTGCAGCGTACCGGTTGCGACAAGTTTGGCGCGTTGCTCGGCGACCAGTGCCGTATCGGCGCCAATGCGGTGTTGGCGCCGGGGGCGGTGCTCAAGCCGGGGAGTGTGGTGGGGCGTGGTCAGGTGTTCGATGCTGAAGCCTCCCTATAAACACAGTGTTGAAAAGATCATGGTCAGTCAGCGCGATATTAAATAGAATGAATCTCATTTGAGACTCACTCGCGCCGTGCAGGTCGCTTGCCATGAATGATGCTGTTGTTCCGACCCACGCCCCCGAACTGACCTTGTCGAGCCTGTACCGCGACCATCGCAGTTGGCTGGAAAGCTGGCTGCGCCGGCGCCTGGGCAATGCCTGGGATGCTGCCGACCTGAGCCAGGATACGTTCCTGCGCGTACTCGCCAGCGCCCAGCCGATTGCGCAGATGCAGGAGCCGCGTGCTTATCTGGTGACCGTCGGCAAACGCCTGCTGGTCAATTTCCATCAGCGACGCAGCCTTGAGCAGGCCTATTTGAACGCCCTGGCGAGCCTGCCGGAAGCCTGCGTGCCATCGCCCGAACAGCGCTGGCTGGTGCTCGAGACCCTGCAAGCCCTGGACGAGTTGCTCGATGGCTTGCCGGTGCTGGTGCGCCGTGCCTTCCTGTGGAGCCAGCTGGAAGGCCTGGGCTATCGGGCCATCGCCGATCGGCTCGAGGTGTCTGAGCGCACGGTCAAACGCTACATGGCCCAGGCCTACGAACATTGCCTGCTGGTGGACCTGTGAGCCGTGACGTCGCCCGCGCCGCTGCCCAATGGCTGGCGCTGCTCGAATCCGGCGCGGCCACCGAGCGTGACCACGCCGCGTTGCAGCACTGGCGAGACAGCCACCCCCAGCACGAGCAGACCTGGCAAAAAGCCCAGACCCTGCGCCAGCGTTTCAGTGACTTGCCCCAGGCCCTGGCGATGGCCAGCCTCGACCGTCCGCAACCGGGGCGGCGCGCGGTGCTCAAGCGTGCATTGGGTATCGCAGCCTTGGTGCCGACGGCCTGGCTGGTCAGCCGCCAGTTGCCCATCGAGGCGTGGCGCGCCGACCTGCACACCGCCACCGGCGAGCGCAGGCGCATGTCCCTGGCCGATGGCGGCAGCTTGCAGCTCAACACGGCGACAGCGGTGGATATGGATCTTGCACAGCGGCGCATTACACTGGTGGACGGTGAGCTGGCGCTGAATGTGCCAGGGCCAGCGGCGATGACGGTGCAGACCCGCTATGGCGAGTTGCGGGTCAGCCAGGCTGAGGTGTGTGTCCGTCAGATGGCCAAGGGTTGTCTGGTGTCGGTGCTCCAGGGCTCGGTTCAGGTACGCGACTTGAACGGGCAAATGGTGACGTTGCCGGGTGGTCGGCAAGCCTCGCTGCAAGCCGACGGGCTCGGCGCCTGGGCTCCGTTCGATGTGTTGCAACCGGGCTGGCGCGACGGCGTGCTGACCGCACAGAACCAGACACTGGGCGACTTTTTACGGGAGTTGGAACGTTATCGTCCCGGTGTGTTGCGCTGGGATCCGAGCCTGGAAACATTGCGAGTGACCGGCAGTTTTCGCCTGGACGACACTGACCGCATCCTCAACCTGCTGGCCCAGACCCTGGGGCTCGAGGTGCAAGCGCGGACGCGGTACTGGGTGACCTTGCGCAAGATCGCCTAGATCACGTGTGCCTGCTGCAACGCCGTCAGTGACAGCGCTTTCAGTTGCGCCAGCCGCGGATCACGCCGGTCCCTGGGGTGTGGTAATTCCACTGCAAGCGCCTGGCGAATGCTGCTTGGCCGGTTATCCATCACCAGCACCCGATCACTCAAATATAACGCCTCGTCGACATCATGGGTCACCAGCAACAAGGCGATGGCATGGTGTTCGGCCAGTTGCAGCAGCAGGTCCTGCAGCTTCATGCGGGTAAACGCGTCCACCGCGCTGAACGGTTCATCCAGCAGCAATACCTGTGGGCGTGAGTACAAACCGCGTGCGATGGCCACTCGCTGCGCCATGCCGCCGGACAATGCCTTGGGCAACGCCTGGGCAAAGCCCTTGAGGCCGACTTCCTCTATCAGTTGCGTGACCCAGGCCCTGTCGTAATGGTTGTCGTCGCTGAAACCGATGTTCTGTTCCACTGTGAGCCAGGGCATCAGTCGGGGTTCCTGGAACACAAAGGCGACTTCGCCGTCGGGGCTGCGCAGTTCGCCCTGGAAGTCCTGTTCCAGGCCGGCGACGATGCGCAGCAAGGTGCTTTTGCCGCAACCACTGGGGCCCAGCAGGCTCACGGCTTCGCGAGGTTGCAGGGCCAGGCGTACGTCTTTCAGCACGGTGGTGTCGGCGAAACGCTTGCGCGCTACATGAATATCCAACAACGCTCGCACGCTCATTGCCCTGCTCCCTGGAAGGTATCGCGCCAGGCCAGGCAACGTTTTTCCAGCGCGGCGAGCAGGCCATCGCTGACCTTGCCCAGCAGCGCCAACACGATGATCGCCGCCAGCACGATGTCCGGCCGCGAGGTCTCCCGCCCATCGCTGAGCAGGTAACCCAAGCCTTTGGTGGCCGCGATCAACTCGGCCGCCACCAGAAACATCCACGCCAGGCTCAAGCCGCTGCGCAACCCGGTGAACAGGCCGGGCAGGGCGGCCGGCAACAGGATACGACGCACCAGGCGCCGCCGACTGAAACCGTACATCTGCCCGACTTCCACCAGCTTGCGGTCGATGTCGCGGATGGCCGCCACGCCGTTGAGGTACACCGGGAAAAACGCGCCGATTGCGATCAGTACGATCTTCGAGGTTTCGTCGATGCCCAACCACAGTAGCAACAGCGGCACCCAGGCCAGGCTGGGGATCGAGCGCAAGCCGGCGAAGGTCGGTTCCAGATAGGCCTCGGCTTCACGGCTCAACCCCACCCAGGCGGCAAACACCAACGCCAGGCTGGCACCAATGACGAACCCCAGCACTACCCGGCCGAGGCTGGCGCTGATGTGTTTCCACAGTGCACCTTCGGCCAGGTCGGTGAGGGTCAGCGCAATTTCGCTGGGCGCCGGCATCTGGTAGGACGGCAGCCAGCCCACCCGAACCACTACCTCCAACACCAGCAGGATCAGCACCGGCAACACCAGGCCCTTGAGGCGCCTCGGCCAGGCGCTGCGATTGATCGCCAAGGGCGTGGCAAGAGGCACTGCTTGGGTTTTGCTGGTCATCACGTGCTCCTCAGTGGCCGAACGAAGTGTCGATCAACTGGTCGATCACCTGGTCCACATTCACGCCTTTGCGCACCAACTCTTCGGACACCAGGATCGGTGCGGCGGCCTTGGACGACACCACGTCCTTGCTGCTCAAGAACGGCGTGCTCAGGTCGGTACGCGAGAGTTGCAGCCTGGCCACTTCCAACGGCAGGCCGGACTCGTCGGCCAGTAGCCTGGCAAATTCATCCGGGTGCTTGACCGCCCAGTCCCGGGCTTTTTCATAGGCGCCGATGACCTTGGTGATGGTTTGCGGATGAGCCTTGGCGAACTTCTCGGTGACGCTCACCACGCCGTAGCTGTTGAAGTCCTTGTTGCGGTACAGCAGGCGCGAACCAGCCTGGATTTCACTGGCGGCCATGTGCGGGTCGAGACCGGCCCAGGCATCCACGTCACCTTTTTCCAGGGCGGTGCGGCCGTCCGGGTGTTGCAGGTGCACCAGTTCCACGTCGTCCTTTTTCAGCCCGGCCTTTTGCAGGCTGCGCAAGGTGAACAGGTACGGGTCGGTGCCTTTGGTGGCGGCGATTTTCTTGCCCTTGAGGTCGGTGACGCTGTTGAGCGGTGAATCCTTGCGCACCACCAGGGCGGTCCATTCGGCGCGGCTGTAGACGTACACCGATTTGATCGGGCTGCCGTTGGCGCGGCTCAGTACTGCGGACAGGCTGGCGGAAGAAGCGAAATCCACGCCACCACTGTTGAGGTATTCCAGGGACCGGTTACTGCCCTGGCTCAATACCCAGCCCACTTTGGAGTCCGGCAAGGCTTGTTCGAGCCAGCCGAAATGCTTGAGCACCAGGCTGACAGGCGAGTAGTAGGCGTAGTCCAGGTTGACTTCGGCTGGATCGGTTTCGGTGGCGTGGGCCAGCGGTTGCAGGCACAGGGCAAGAGCGCAGGCGCCCAATAGACGTTGGGTGAAGGGGGTCATGGAACAGCTCCGGCAAGGCGTTGAGAGAAGGTTTTTCTTATATTCAGAAAAATAAAACCGCATGCTCCATCATGCTTTTAAAGAATATGCAGTCTCTGTGCCATTGGCTTTTGACGCCTAATCACGGGGGCTTCGAGGGGGAAGGGCTGTGGTGGGAGAGGGCAAACTGTTGATCAGCTGTTTATGGTGCAACAGCTTTTATATATCAATAAAGAATAAATAAAGAGATATATATTCCTTTTAATATCTTCGTCGATGGCGCATTTTGAGGGCCTGCGCATTCGTGCGGATTGACCCAACAGCCTGAAGGAAAGCCGACATGACCATTAAAGCCATCAATGTGCGCAACCAGTTCAAGGGCGTGATCAAGGAAATCCTGCAAGGGGAAGTGGTGTCGGAAATCGACGTGCAGACCGCGTCCGGCATCGTCACATCGGTGATCACCACCCGTTCGGTGCGGGACCTGGAATTGAAAGTAGGCAGTGAAGTGATTGCCTTTGTGAAGTCCACCGAAGTGTCCATCGCCAAGTTGTAAATGACAGCCCCCGCACTCAGGCGGGGGCTGGCATGACTCAAGCGATCTTCGGTCCACTGCCACCCGGTGGATGCGGCTGCGGTCTCTCCGGCGGCGCATCCGTCGGCAGGCTCTTGGGTTTCTCGTTCGGGTCCTTGTAGCCCTTGTGCAACCCGCCATCCAGGCGGTTGCTCGACGAGCCGCCTTTTTGTGGCGTCTGGTCGAAGTGTTCCCACTCCGATTGCTGGAAGCGGAAGATGCTGTCGTCGGTCGGCGCGTCACGGCCACCGTAATGGTGGATTTCGTAGTGGGCGTATTCGACCTTGTCGGCCCAGTTGTCCTGCAACAGACCGTCGCCCGCCAGGTCGCGGTACCAGTCGTTTTCCTTCTCGGTGGCCTTCTGCTTTTTGTTGTGGTCGACAAAGTAGCCGATGATCCCGCCGACCACCGCCAGCACCACACCCACCAGGAACAACGGCCCGGTCAACGCCGCCGCCGTGCCCGCGCCAAACAGCGCCGCAGCCCCCAGTACCCCGGCCGATGCACCGAACGCACCGCCGGCCACTTGCAGGCCGCCGGCCGCCTGGGCCAAGGGGTCTTTGTCCTTCACGCCGCTCTTGATCGCCAGTGCGCCCAGTACGATGTCGGCAAAACCGCCGGCAATGTCCGTGGCCGGGCCCAGCACCTTGATCACGGAACCGGCGATCTTTGCCGATTTGGACGCGCCGAGCTTGGCCGCGCCCGCAGCGGCCAGGCCGTCATCCAGGTGGGTGGCCAGGCCTTCGGTGGCCTCGGTGACGGCCTTGTCGCCCTCGCCGAACATCTTGGCGATGCCGTCGTACTGGCTGTCCGGCACCGCATCGAGGGCCGTGGCGATCTTGGCTTTGACATCCGAGGGCAGTTCGCTGACGCGGAATTCGAAGTTCGGCTCCTGCATGCCGGTCTTGCCCCAGATCTCCGGCAGGGTCTTGTCCAGCCCGAGGAAATCCACCAGGCCGCCTTTGCCCAGGCTCTCGCCGATCTTGTCGCCCAGGCGCACAAAGTGGCTGGAGCCGCCGGCAAAACTCAGGAAGTCCTTGGCGATGGTCATGCGTTGCGCTGGGGTTTCGCCGAGCTTGCCGCCTTTGCCCACCAGTTGGTAAATCCCGGAAAACAGGCTCACACCGGCGCCCAGTGAACCGAGGATGCCTTTGCTGTTGAGGGTGTTGAACACCTCGCCGAGCATGCCGCGATCGGCCACCGGGATGTAGGGTTTGCTCAGGGCGGTTTTCAGGTCGGCTTCGCTGATCACGCCGTTTTTCTGATACACGGCGCCCAGCTCTTCCAGGGCCTTGGTGACGGCGGCAGATTTTTCCTTGCCTTGCAGGCCTTCGTTGAGGAATTTCTCCAGGGTTTCCTGGGTGCGGCGCGGCAAGTCCAGCACGTTGCCCTTGAGCACGCCTTTGAGCAGGCCGAACAGGTCCTTGGTCGCCAGCTCCTTGTTCTCGTCGGAGATTTTGCTCGGGTCCGACAGAATGGCATTCAGGTCGGTGGTCAAGCCGTCCGCCTGGATGTTCTGCGCGGCTTTGCTGGCGGCCGCCGGGTCGAACAGCGACAGCGATGTCAGGGTGTCGCTGAGGTCTTTCTGCGCCTCGTAGGTCTTGCCCTGGCTTTGCAGGTCTTTGAGGTACAGCACGTAGTCCGGGTTGGAGGTGAGGTCCAGCAGCTTCTGTTTGATCTCGTCCTTGTTCGGCAGCTTGTTGATCGCCTCGTCCATCTTCGACTTGTAGTCGGCCTGCACGGTGGGGTCGTTGAACAGTTCGCCGATCTGCTTCTGCACGGCCTTGCCGTCGATGATGTCGTGCATGTCGGCCGAGGTCAGCTCGGTCTGCTTGTCATCGAACTCGCGCCAAGTCGTGCCGAATGGACGCTTGGCTTCCTCGTAGCCGGTGATGCCATGGCCGTTCTGGTACGCGGCTTGCGCTTCGAGGGCCCGGACCAGCTTCGCACGCGGGTCGTCCTTGGGGATCGAGCCGTTCTTCACACCTTCGCGGTAGGTGTCGATCAGTTGCGTGGTGGCCAGCTCGCTGACGCTGAGGGTCGGCGATTTATCGTCCTTTTCATCGGCGTGCACGCCGGTGTCCAGGTTCAGCACATCCAGGTCGTCGGCCTTGGGCAGGTTGTGCTTGGCGCGGGTGTCGTCCACCGAGCTGGCGCTCCAGGCTTCCCACTTGGCCGCCACGTCGTCGTAGAGCTGCGGGCTGAGCTCCTTGGAGACGATCACCTTGCCTTCGCTGGTTTCATAGCGGATCAGGCCGTCGCCCAGTTCATCCGGGGAGCCGAAGGTGATATCGGTGTTTTTCAGGAAGTCATTCGGCCCGGCCAGCTTGTAGCCTTCGCCCTCGCTGGTGTGGATCTTGGCCCAGGTGTCATTGGCGGTGGCGACGCTCTTGAACAGCTCGGGGCTGACGTCGGACGACACCACCACCTTGGTGCCGTCATGCAGCTCGTAGGTGAGGATGTGGTCTTTCTGGTCGTTGTTCCAACTGAAGTTCTTGTAGTCGTTCAGGCCCGGCAACGGGGTGTTGGCATCGGCCAGTACCGCGCCGTTGTTCAGTTCGCCTTCCACCACGGCTTTCTTGCCGGGGTCGGTGTAGACCGCGTGCAGGCCTGCCAGGTAGTCGAACAGCTTGGGGTTGTCGTCGCGGGCCACCACCATTTTCTGGCCGTTGCTTTCAAAGCGGATCAGGCCCGGGCCGACTTCATCCACAGGGCCCACCGTGGTGCCCGCGTAGGGCGGCCACACTTCATTGTCGCTGGCGCGCTTGTACCC
The DNA here is from genome assembly GCF_024584605.1 of Pseudomonas extremorientalis. Taxonomy (NCBI): domain Bacteria; kingdom Pseudomonadati; phylum Pseudomonadota; class Gammaproteobacteria; order Pseudomonadales; family Pseudomonadaceae; genus Pseudomonas; species Pseudomonas extremorientalis. The sequence continues at coordinate 3,033,699 of NZ_CP089519.1, forward strand.
GGCGTCTTCACTGCTGGACAGGCCGGTAAAGCTGGCATAGGCGTCCTTGGCTTTCTGGAAGGCTTCGGGGTTGTCACGCTGGCTGATGACGACCTTGGTGCCGTCCTGGGTCTCGTAGCGGATCACACCCGGTCCGGTTTCATCCGGTGGGCCGAGGGATTTGTAATCGGCGAGTTTGCCCGGCGCAGTGCCGTCGGCGCCGAGGCTCTGGTAGCCGGCATTCTGGCTGGCGACCACGCCGGTCAGTGCCTTGAAATCCTGGCTGACCTGCTTGAACAGCTCGGGGCTGTCCTGTTCGCTGACGATGACTTTCTTGCCGTCCTGGGTTTCATAACGGATCAACCCGGGGCCGACTTCATCGGGCGGGCCGATGGCCTTGTAGTCGGCCAACGTCTCTGGCGGCGTGGCATCCTTGGCGGCCAGCTCATAGCCGTCTTTTTTACTGGCCTCCAGCCCCGATGGTGTCTTGTCCTGGGCCTCGACCTTCTTGTTGTTGGCGCTTTGCTTGAGCAACGCATGGAACTGCGCGCCTGACTTGGGCGGCGTGCGGGGGAGGACTTTGGGGTCGGACGAGCGATCGAGGGGCTGGGTCGTCATGCCATGAAACTCCTGCTGTTACCGGTGGGGCGTATCGGCAAAAACAGTAACAGCAGGCGTTCGGCACGCGTTGCGAAAAATTGTGAATTAGGCCTGGCGGTGACGCAGGGCGCGCTCCATGCGCTGCAAGCCTTCCTCCAGCATCGCCCGTGGGCAGCCGAAGTTAAGGCGCACGAACTGTTGGCTGTCGTCACCGAATTCGATACCCGCGCTCAAGCCGACCTTGGCCTGTTCCAGGAAAAACTGCTGCGGGTCATCCAGGCCCAACGCACTGCAATCCAGCCAGGCCAGGAAGGTGCCTTGCGGCGCGTGCATGACCACGCCGGGCAGGCGGGTCTGCACGGCGTCGAGCAGGTAGTCGCGGTTGGCTTGCAGGTACTGCACCAAGGCATCGAGCCAGTCGGCGCATTCACTGTAGGCGGCGCGGGTGGCTTCCAGGCCCAGGGGGCTGACGCTGTCGACCATGCCGCAACGGGCCTGGTTGAAACGCTCGCGGATCTCGGCGTTCTGCACCACGGCAAAGCAGGTCTTCAGGCCGGCGACGTTATAGGCCTTGCTCGCCGACATCAGCGTGATGGTGCGCTGGGCAATCTCGGGGCTGAGGCTGGCGGTGGGGATATGGCGGCGACCGTCGAAGCACAGCTCGGCGTGGATTTCGTCGGAGATGATCAGCGCACCCTGTTCCAGGCAGGCATTGGCCACGGCCAGCAGTTCATCGCGAGGGAAGACTTTGCCCATGGGGTTGTGCGGGTTGCTCAACAACAGCGCGCCGGCGCCGGTCAGTGCCTGGCGCATTGCTGGCAGTGGCGTGAGGTATTCGCCGTTGACCAACTCGAACGGCACTTCGATGCGCGGCAGGTTCCAGTGCCCCGGCGCGAGGCGGATCGGCCGGTAGTTGGGGGTTTGCAGCACCACCGGCTGGCCCGGCTCTACAAATGCATGCAGCGCCATATTGAAACCCGGCTCCACACCCGGCAAAAACAGCAACTCATCCGGCTGCACGCGCCAGGCGTACTTGTTCCACAGGTCGGCAATGATCGCCTCGCGCACATCCGGCCCCGCGACGCTGTAGCCCAGCACCTGTTGGTCGAGGCGTGCGTGCAGGGCCTTCAGCACGGCGGGTGGGGCGGCGATGTCCATGTCGGCGATCCACATCGGCAAAACGTCTTGCGGGTAGCGGTTCCACTTGGTGCTGCCGGTGCCGAGGCGTGGGTGGATCGTGTCGAAATCAAAGCTCATGGGGGGCTCGTATCAGGGCGTCAGGCGCAGGAATGGCGCTGATTCTAGCGCCATTATTTTTATAGGCCAGAGCTGATTGCGAGCGACAGTTGCCGATGGGCCTGTTCCAGCGCGCGATTGACCGCTTCTTCACCGCGCACCATGGCCGGCAGGTATACAAAATCTACCGACTCAATACCCACCGTCGCCAGGATCGCGGTCATGTACGGGGTAAGGAAGTCCGGTTCATGGCCTTTGCGGGCGTTACCCGAGCTGACCAGCACAAAGGTGCGCCGGTCCTCCAGCAAGCCGACCTTGGCCAATTGCGCATTCACCGTAAAGCTGCGCTGGATGCGTACCACGTGGTCGATCCAGGCCTTGAGCGCCGCCGGCACGGTGAAATTGTGCACCGGGGTGCACAGGATCAGCAGGTCGCAGGCTTCCAGTTCCACGATCAACTGTTCCGAGAGTGCCGTCGCCTTGCCGCTCAAGCCCCCCGCTGTGGTGAGTGCGTTGGCATATTCACGGGTCAGCGGCGGCAGCGCCTGGCCGCCGTAGTCACGCTCGGTCACCGTGGCGTGCGGCACCAGGTCGCGCAACAGGGCACGGGCCAGTTTGAAAGTCTGCGCGGCTTTACCGTGGGGGCTGAAACCGAGGAGCAGGGCACGGGTCATTGGCTGAGGTCCTGGGAAAAGTGCATGCCCAGGGGCAACAGGCCCTGGCGGAAATAGAAACGTTGGGCCAGGGCCATGTGCATGCCGGTGTCCAGCACCAGCCAGCGATAGCCGTGGGTGCGGGTTTCGTCACGCACGTGGTCAAGCAGTCGTTCACCGAGGCGGCGCCGCTGCAACGTGGCGTCTACCACCAGGTCATCGACGTAGATAAAGCGGCCATACAGGGTGTTCTCGGTCAACCGGTAGCCGGCCAGGCCGATCACCTGGCCGTGTTCCCGCGCGGCGAGCAGGCGATAGCCGTTTTGCCGTTGGCGCTGGACTTGCTCGGCGAACGCCTTGGCGTCAGTGAGGTGCGGGCGCAGCTGCTGCATCACTGCAAAGCTGGCGACGCAATCGGCCTCGGTTTCCATCTGGACGAACTCGACGTGTTCATTCATGGCCGTGGTTCTCCAGGTGAGCCTTGATTGCCGCCGGCACTTTGCGAAAGCTGATGGCGACACGATTGAGGGCGTTCATCAAGCCGATGGCCAGGGTCAGGTCGGCGACTTCCTTGTCGCTGAACACCGCCGCGACCTGTGCGTAATCCGCATCCGGCACCTGGGTTTGCGCGACCGGCGTCACCACTTCGGCCCAGGCCAGGGCGGCCTGCTCACGCGGGGTGTACAGCGGCAGACCCTCGCGCCAGGCGGCCAGCAGCATGATTTTTTCCAGGCTTACGCCCAGCTTGAGCAGGTCGCGGGAATGGCTATCCAGGCAATAGGCGCAGCCGTTGAGTTGCGAGACCCGCAGGTACACCAGGTCGATCAGTTCTTTTTCCAAGCCGCAGCCGTGGATATAGCTGTGCACCGAGCCCAGGGCTTTATAACCGGCGGGGGCGGCCAGGGCGTAGTCGAGACGGTGTTTCATGGGCGATCCTTATTGCGGTGAAGAGATGCGCCATTTTCGTGGCTGGCCGGGTGGCCTGACAGGGGCATGATTGGACAAGTGGGTTGGGACATGATCAGACTTCGGCCTGTCTTCCCGCCGAGCCACTTGCGATGTCGTCACTGCCCAAATACCAGGAAATCTACCGGCGTTTTCGCCAGGCCATCGACCAGGGCCAATTGCGCGCCGGCGAGCGCGTGCCCTCGGTGCGGGCGCTGGCCCAGGAGCTCAAGGTGGCGCGGGGCACGGTGGAGGCGGCGTATCAACTGCTGGTCAGCGAAGGTTTCTTCGAGGCGCGCGGGCAAGCGGGGACCGTGATTGCCGAGGCGCTGCCGCAGGTGTCGGTGAAACCCATGCCGGTTGCGCTGCCGGTGACTTCAGGCCCTCGGCCGTTGCAAATGGGCCTGCCCGCCCTGGATGCGTTCCCCCGCAAATTGTGGGCGCGCCTGGTGACCCAGCAAGTGCGCCGCACCGATGCGGACAGCCTGGCGATGGGCGACGTGCGCGGCACCCAGGCGCTGCGTGTGGCGATTGCCAGCTACCTGGCGTTGTATCGCGGCGTGGAGTGCACGCCCCAGCAGGTGGTTGTGTGTGCCGGGTATGCGGGCGGCCTCACCCTGGTCTGCGAAACGCTGGCGATGGCGGGGCAGCGCTGCTGGTTCGAAGACCCCGGGTACTTGCATGCGCGGCAGTTGTTGAGGCATCGCGGTGTGGAACTGGTGCCGGTGCCGGTGGATCGCGATGGGCTGGATGTCGCGCAGGGCATTGCACGGGGGCGTGGGGCGCGACTGGCGATAGTCACCCCGGCGCACCAGAGCCCCTTGGGTGTGGCGTTGAGCCCGCTGCGGCGGCAGGCCTTGCTGGAATGGGCGCGAGAGCAGGGCAGTTGGGTGGTAGAGGATGACTATGACAGTGAATTTCGCTATCGCGGGCAGCCTTTGGCGGCGCTCAAGAGCCAGGATACGGATGACCGAGTGATCTATGCCGGAAGTTTCAGCAAGATGCTGTTCCCGGGGTTGCGCTTGGGGTATCTGGTGGTGCCTGTGTCGTTGGTGTCAGCGTTTGAGCGTGCGGCCGAGGCGTTGCAGCAGCGTGGGGCGCAGCTGTTGCAATTGACGGCGGCGGATTTTCTCGAGCAGGGGCATTTCACCCGGCATTTGAAGAAGATGCGCCAGTTGTATGCGCAGCGCAGGGCATATCTGGTGGAGGCGTTGCGCGTGCATTGTGCGGGGTATCTGCGGGTGGATGAGCAGGCGGGCGGGATTAATTTGCTGGCGCGGTTGGTGGTGGATGTGCCGGACCTTGTCGTGGCTGAGGCCGCTGGTAGAGCGGGGTTGGCCGTGCAGGCACTGTCTTCCTGGACGCTTGAGGCTGGGCGGGGGCAGGGGGTGTTGATGGGGTTTACCAATGTGGCGTCTATGTCGGATGCGGTGGGGATTGTAGTGGTTTTGCGTGAGGTGATTGATGGGTGCATATCCCTTATTTAGGTAATGGCGGCTTATGGTTCCACTCTTGGCATCAGCCCTTTCAAGGTCTTTAGGTATAACCGACGATATATACCCTGTGGCAAGCCCGCTCGCCACAGGTGCAGTGTTCGTCTTTGCGCTGGCCGGTCAGTGCTTGACCGGCGTCGGCAGGGTCACGAGGTTGACGTAGCCATCCCAGAATTTTTTCTGGTCGACACCGAACACCACCTTGGCCTTCTGCGTGCCTACCGGGGCACCTTTGGCGTAGCCCAGTGCGCGGCCGTAGTCGGCGCCGAACGTGGCGTCCACATCCACCCACAGGTCGCGGGACTCGGTGACGATCCCGGGGTTGACCAGGTACAGCGCCGGCAAGCTGTCCCAGGTAAAGCTGTGGTAGCTCGGGTCCTTGTCGAACAGCGGGCCGAATTCATGCTTGTACAGGTCGGCAATCGGGCCTTTCTGGGCGCTCACGCGCTGGTACACCGCCTTGTCGAAGGTGACTTTCTCGCACACATCGTTGGGGAAAATCACGTGCTCGATGGGTGAGCGCAACACGATCTTTGCTGCCTCCGGGTCGAACCACCAGTTGAACTCCGCTGCCGGCGTAGTGTTGCCCGGAATCTCCAGGGCGCCACCCATGTACACGATGCGCCTGATCAGCGGCACGATATCCGGCGCCGAGCGAATCGCCAGGGCGACGTTGGTCAGCGGGCCGACCGCCAGGATCGTCACCTGGTGCGGGTTGGCGCGCACGCTGTCGACGATGAACTGCGCGGCGGTTTCCTTGCGCAATGGGGTGTGGGTGGCCAGGCCGTCCGGTGGTGCGACCAACTGCGAAGGCGACGTAGGGCGAGGGTGTTTGAACGCCCCCGGCCAGCCGGCGCCGAACAGCGCCTGTTGCGCATCAAAGGTGGCGTAGTCGTGCAGCAGCGGGTAGGCGGCACCGGAGTAGACGCCCACCTCTTTCTCCACGCCCATGCGTTCCACGGCCTTGAGGGCGTCGACCTGTTCCTGGTCGACCCAGGCATTGCCGCTGACCAGGGTCATGCCCAGCAGCTCGATGCGTTTTTGCGCATGCAGCTGGGCGAGCATGATGAAGGCCTGGCCGTCATCGTTGAGCACATTGAAGTCGGTGTCGAAGATGACCTTTTCCGCCGCCTGCGCGGTGCCGGCACACAGGCCGACCGCCACAAGCAACGCACAGCGTTTCAAGAAGCCTTGCATGGTGGTTCATCCGGAATAATTGGGGTTATCAACGGTTCACCAGTTTCGCCGGCAAGGCGATGACCAGGAAGCTGCTGAGAATCAGGCAGCCGGCGAAAAACCACAAGGCACCCGCACTGCTGCCTGTGACGTCAATCGCAACGCCCATCAACGAGTTGCTCACCAGACCGGCAATATTCGCCACCGAACAGGCCAGGGCAAAGCCGGTGGCCGCCGCGGTGCCTTTGAGGAACGTCGCCGGCAGGCTGAAAAACACCGGCACCGCGCCGATGATCGCCGCCGAGGCAATCGCGAACAGCGCCACGGTGGCCGCTACGTTATGGGTGAAGAAGGTGCTGGTGGCCATCGCCGCCGCGCCGATGAAAAACGGCACGATAATGTGCCAGCGGCGTTCGCGGTGTTTGTCGGAACTGGCGCCGATCAACAGCATGCCGAGCAGGGCGGCGACGCTCGGCAAGGCGGTGAGCACACCGATATGGAAGGTGTCGGTGACCCCGGCGTTGCGGATGAACGTCGGCATCCAGAAACCCATGGCGTAGGCGCTGAGCAGGATCGAGAAGTCGATACCGCCGAGCATCCACACCTTGAGGTTGAAGAACCCGTCGCGGAAGCTGTGCTTGCTGGCGGTGCCATCGGCGTCGTCCTTGTGCAGTTCGGTTTCCAGCAGGGCCTTTTCCTCGTCCGACAGCCATTTGGCTTGCTGGTAGGTGTTGGGCAGCGCCCAGAAGGTCAGTACGCCGAGCAATACGCTGGGCACCGCCTCGATCAGGAACAGCCACTGCCAGCCGCGCAGACCGCCGATGTGGTCGAAGTGGCCCATGATCCAGCCGGACAGCGGGCCGCCGATCACGCTGGACAGCGGCAGGCCGATCATGAACAGCGCGATGATGCGCCCCCGTCGGTGGGTGGGGAACCAGGTGGTCAGGTAGTACAGCACGCCCGGCAGAAAGCCCGCTTCGGCCGCGCCGAGCAGAAAGCGCAGGATGTAGAACTGGGTGGTGGAGGTGACCAGCATGGTGCAGGCCGAGAGCAGGCCCCAGGTGATCATGATGCGCGCGATCCAGATCTTCGCGCCGACCCGTTCCAGCACCAGGTTGCTTGGCACTTCAAAGATGATGTAGCCGACAAAGAACAGGCCGGCACCGAGGCCGAACGCGGTTTCGCTGAACTGCAACTGGTCGAGCATTTGCAATTTGGCGAAACCGATATTGATCCGGTCCAGATAGGCGGCCAGATAACAGAAGCACAGGAACGGAATCAGTTTCCAGGTGATCTTGTGGTAAAGCGTGTTGACGGGATCGGCGACCGTGGTCGCCGGCGCTGCATTCGCAATGGGCATGGGGTGTCTCCTGGCGGTGACTTATGGTTTTTATACAGCCGCTTTTGTTCCAGCACTTCGGAGTGCTGTAGAAGCGACGTCCAAAGGCAGTGTCAGAAGACTGGGGCGTGTACCCCAGTTTTAGGCGAGACCGCACTCTATGGCGCGATTCTCGGTACCGTTTATTGCTCCCTGAATTTGCGCATCGCCTCCTGCTTGCTCACCACGTCGCCATACTTGCTGTCGATATCGAACAGATTGGCTTCATGGGGGGCCGGGTGCCGGTCGCCGACGCATTCGCGCACGACGATGGTGCGAAACCCGTGTTGCACTGCATCCACCGCCGTGGCGCGGATGCAGCCACTGGTGGAACAACCGGCCAGTACCACGGTGTCGATGCCCTGTGCATGCAGCATCGGCGCCAGGCGGCTGCCGAAAAACGCACTGGCGTACTGTTTGGTGATCACCACTTCATCGGCCTGGGGCAGTACCTCGGCGCAGAACGCGGCCAGTGGGTTGCCTTCGACCATGTCTTTCATCACCGGGGCCTTCTTGACCCATATGCCTCCATCCAGGAAATGGCCGGGATGGTAGCGGATATTGGTGTGGACGACTGCAATCCCGTGCTGGCGTGCGCTGGCCAGCAGCTCCACGCTTTCAGCCACGGCCGTGACCACACCCGGCGCGAACAGCGGCGCGCCTTCGGTGGTGTAGCCTTGCATGAAGTCGATCATCAACAGCGCGGCCTTTTTGCCAAAGCCGATGCGGTTGCCCCATACGCCCTGGTAATTGGCGTCGGCGGATTGTTCGCTCATCGTTTAACCCCCTCATTTCTGGACATTGCACTTACCTTGTGGTGACCGAGCTTGTTGTGGCGAGCGGGCTTGCCCCGCGTTGGGCTGCGAAGCGGCCCCAAAAAAAGCGGGAGCGCTACGCACTCCAACGCGGGGCAAGCCCGCTCGCCACAACTAGCCCGCTTGCCACAGAAGCCCGCTCGCCACACATTAATAGGCGCCGGAGAGCAGGGCACCCGCGCCGGGCACGATGGGTTCCAGGTCCAGGGCCTTGAGCATGGCGTAGGTCGTCGCGATAGCGGCGGTGAGCACCGGCTTGCCGGTTTGCGCCTCGACCTTGGCCACCACCGGCAGCGACTGCATCTGAACGCAGGCGGACAGCACGATCACGTCGACACCTTCCAGGTTCATGCCAGCGACGATGGCCGGCAGGTTGGCCGGGTCGTGGCGGGCCACTTCGAGGTTGTCGGGGATCTCCAGGGCGCGCCAGTCCACCACGTCAAAGCCTTCTTCGCGGATGTAGTTCACCACCAGTTCGGTCAACGGCTTCATGTACGGTGCAACAATCGCGATGCGCTTGGCGCCCATGACTTTCAGGCCCTCGATCAAGGCACCGGCGCTGGTGATGACCGGGGCGTTGGCATCGTTGTCGGCAGTGGCCTTGCGCAGGCGTTGTTCGGAGTTGCGGTGATACCCCAGCCCCATGGCCATGATCGCCACCAGGCACGCATAACCCAGCACGTCTACCTTGGCGTCGGACAACTCGACGGCGCAACGGTCGGACTCACCGTCCATGGCCGCCAGTTCTTCCTTGCGTACCTGCTTCATGCGCATGCGGCTGGAGTGAAAGGTAAAACGCTCGGGACGGATCGCCTGGCGCGCGGTGAGCATCGCCGGGATTTCGGTTTCCATGGTGGTGTTGGAGCTCGGCACGATCTGGCCGATGCGGTAAGGCTTCTGCATGGTGGTCTCCGTTTTTATTGTGTGAGGAAGTCGCCGAGGGCGTGGAAGAAACCGTCGAAGTCATCCCACGGAATCATGTGCCCGGCGTTGGGTACGCGGGCGACCTGGATGCGCGGTTGCAGGCCCTGGATTTCTGCAATGTCCTCATCGAGGATCACCCCGCCGCGACCGGCCACCATCAACAGGGCAGGCGCCTTGAGGTGGGGCAGGTCTTGGTGGAAATCCACGGTGTGGAAATCATTGAAGGCGCGCACGATGGCGGGCTCAAAACAGGTGTGCAGCCATTCGGCACGCAGTTGCAGTTGTTCGTCGGTCCAGGTGGCGCAGAAGGCGCGCATCGCCTCGGCATCCATGCCGACCAGGGATTGGCGGATCGAATCCACGTACCACGGCAGTTTGCTCGGGTACTCACGCCGACCCGGGCCAGACACCGGCGGGTCGATCAGCACCACGCGCTTCACGCCCTGCGGATGTTTGACCGCACTGCGTACGGCAAAACGGGCGCCCATGGAATGGCCCATCAGGTGGTAGCTGTCCAGGTTCAGCGCATCGGCAAAGGCACCGATGTCGTCGGCGCAGGTGTCCGCGCTGTAGTCGAGTTCGGGGCCGGTGGAGGACAGCCCGCGACCGCGCACGTCCAGCACATAGGTGTCGAACTGTGCGCCCAGGCGCTCCGCGACGAACCCCCAGGTGATCGCCGGGCTGGTGATGCCCGGGATCAGGATCAACGCCGGGCCTTTGCCGCCGTAACGCAAGTAATGCTGGCGGATGCCGTTGGCCTGCACGTTGCCACCGTAGAGGAAGGTGCTCACGCGGCCACCCCCGATTTCAGTTCCTGGGCGTACAGGTCATAGCCGTAGACCCAGGCCGGGTCTTCCTGGGTGCGCAGCCAGGTGTTGGCGTTGGACACTGCCTGCACCCGGGAGGCACGTTCCTTGCGGTTGGCTTCGTACAGCTCGAAGGCGGTGCGGTAGTCGCTGATGCCGGTTTCCTGCAGGCAGCGGGTGAGCATGGCGGCGTCTTCGATGGCCATGCCGGCGCCCTGGGCCATATGCGGTTTCATCGGGTGGCAGGCGTCGCCGAGCAGTACCAGGCGACCACGGCTCCACAGCGGCAGTGGGTTGCGGTTGCGCAGCGGCCATTTGGTCACGCTGTCGGTGGATTCGATCAAGGCTTGCACAGTGGGGTGGTAGCCCTTGAAGGCATCGAACATCTCTTCGCGGCTGCTGTCGACGAACGCGCCCTGGAAGTCCCATTCGGCGTGGGGTACGCCGGTCACGTAGTAGTACTCGTCGCGTTTGCCGGTGGTGTAGTAGACCATCATGTGGCGGTCCTCGGTCCACCACTTGATGCAGTCTTCGAACTTCAAGTCGTACTTGGCGAGCTGGTCGCCACGGATCAGTGCGCGGTGCGCGACCCAGCCGCTGTACAGCGGTTTTTCCACGCCCAGCAGTTCTTCGCGGATCTTGGAATTGATGCCGTCGGCGCCGATCACGATGTCGGCGTAGGTCACCTGGCCGTCGGCGAAGGTCAGGCGCACCTGGGTGTCGGTTTCCTCGAGGCTTTCCAGGCGCTTGTTGAAGTGCAGGGTGCCGGGCTTGAGGGTGGACATTTGCAGCGCATGCAGGTCGCCACGGTGCACCGTGATGTAGGACGCGCCGTAGCCGGTGAGCGGGATGCGCGAGAGGTAGTCGCCGGTTTCGCCGCAGCGGCTGAACCAGTGCTCGGGGTGCGAGCCCATCAGGTCCAACTGCTTTTCGATGCCCATGCGGCGAAAGATTTTCATGATATTGGGGCCCATGTGGATCCCCGCGCCCAATCGGGAAAACTCCGGCGCCTGCTCATATACATTCACGTCGAAGCCGGCTTGCTGCAACAGGGTGGCAGCGGCGGCACCGCCCAGGCCTGCGCCGACGATGGCGATTTTTTGCGTGCTTCCCATGGGGCGTATTCCTCTGTCTTTGTGATTTTCGGCGGCGTCTGTCCGCAAGGTTTTTAAAGTGTATACGCTCATTTTTTGAAATGGGAAGCCTGTCTCTGAAAAATTATTTTCTGGCCGTACGGCTCCTGTGTAACGACATGTAGCCAATCAATATTGGAGTTGTTCCGATAGGTAACGTTATGGCGCGCCGCTTGCAGTCTGTTCGCAATTCGGGTTTTATCGTTATTAAATGGCGTATACGCTATAAAAGTGCACTAGAGTGAAGCGCAGTGCCTGAACTTGGTGCGGGCCCACAGGAGACAGGAAAATGCCGGTAAGCGATTGCGAATTGACCCAGATGTTCGAGCACGTGTTGAAGCTGTCCAGGGTCGACCCGACCCAGAGCGTCGCCGTGCTCAAGAGCCATTATTCCGACCCGCGCACCGTGCGCGCCGCGATGGACGCCGCGCAGCGCCTGGGGGCCAAGGTGTATGCGGTGGAGTTGCCATCGTTCAACCATCCCAAGGCCATGGGCAACGACATGACCGCCTACTGCGGCGACACCGCGCTCACCGGTAATATCGCCGCCCAGCGCGCCCTGGAGGCGGCGGATCTGATCGTCGACACCATGATGCTGCTGCACTCGCCGGAGCAGGAGCAGATCCTCAAGACCGGCACGCGCATCCTGCTGGCCGTGGAACCTCCGGAAGTACTGGCGCGCATGCTGCCCACCGAAGAGGACAAGGTGCGTGTGCTGGCGGCCGAGCAGTTGTTGAAGAAGGCGCGTTCGATCCATGTCAAATCCCGCGCCGGCAGTGACTTCCGTGCCGCCCTGGGGCAATACCCCTCCGTGACCGAATACGGCTTTGCCGATGAACCGGGGCGCTGGGACCACTGGCCCAGCGGTTTCCTGTTTTCATGGCCCAACGAAGAAACCGCCGAGGGCGTGCTGGTGCTGGACATCGGCGACATCCTGCTGCCCTTCAAGACCTACACCCGCGAGAAGATCACCCTGGAGATCGAGAAGGGCTTCATCACGAAGATCCACGGGGGGTTCGAGGCCGAGTACCTGCGTGACTACATGAAGTACTTCAACGACCCCGAGGTGTACGGCATCTCCCATATCGGCTGGGGCCTGCAGCCACGGGCACAGTGGACCGCCATGGGCCTGCACGACAAGAACGACGGCATGTGCATGGATGCGCGGGCGTTCTATGGCAATTTCCTGTTCTCCACCGGGCCGAACACCGAGGTGGGCGGGACACGCAAGACGCCGTGCCATATGGACATTCCGCTGCGCAATTGCGATGTGTACCTGGATGATGAGGCCGTCGTGATTGCAGGGGATGTGGTTGCGCCGCAAGCTTCGCGCGCGCGCTGATCACCGGTGTGGGGATGGAGTATCATGCGTCCCCACCTTAACCATCCACCGAGCCAAGCCGTGCCTGATTCCTACGTCTTTTCTGAACAAGTTGGCCACCTGCTGCGCAAGGCCTACCAGCGCCACCTGGCGATCTTTCAGCAGAATGTCGGCGACTCCCAGCTCACCGCCGTGCAGTTCGTGACCCTGTGCGCACTGCGCGATCACGGTGCAAGTTCGCTGACCGAGTTGGTCAAGGCGACTGCGGTGGACCAGGCGACCATCCGTGGGATCGTCGAGCGGCTCAAGGCCAAGGCACTGATCAGCCTGGAACCGGACCCGCAGGACAAGCGCAAGGTGGTGGTGGATCTGTCCCCGGCAGGCGCCGAACTGGTCGCCCAGACCACGCCCCGTGCCGCCCAGATCAGCGAATTGACCATGAGCAATCTCAACCCCGCCGAACGGGTGGCGGTGCTGTTCCTGCTGCGCAAGATGATTGACGATCCCCAGGACTGATTGGGGTGGTCGCCCCCCCTCACCACAATATCCCCGCTCGCCACAGCATTCCCTGGCACCGATCTTGCTCTAAGTTCGTGTAGTAATCACTTCACCAGTCAAGTGTGTCGCGAGGCCCCAGGTCCGCGACGCTTTTTTTTGACTGTTTCATGTAGTGGGTACTTCATCAACTGTTACGGGCGAAGCACATGATCAGCCAGCACATCACAGTAGCGCTTGAGGTCAACGGGCAAACACACGAAGTCAGCGCCATGGCGGACACGCCGCTGTTGCTGGTGCTGCGCAATGACCTGGAACTCAATGGTCCCAAATATGGCTGTGGCCTGGGGGAGTGCGGTGCCTGCACTGTGATCATCGATGGGGTGGCGGCGCGCGCCTGCGTGTTTCCGTTGTCGGGGACCGTGGGCCGCGAGATTGTCACCCTCGAAGGCCTGGGCACGCGCCAGGCGCCGCACCCGGTGCAACAAGCCTTTATCGACGAGCAGGCCGCGCAATGTGGCTACTGCCTCAACGGCATGATCATGACCGCCAAGGCCTTGCTCGACCGTAACCCCAACCCCAGCGAAGCCCAGGTGCGCAACGAGCTGTCGGGCAACCTCTGCCGCTGCGGCACCCATATCGAAATCCTGCGCGCCGTGCTGCGTGCGGCCCGCCTGATGACCGTGGAGTGATGACCATGCCGAACATTCCGCTTTCCCGTGACCAATGGCTGGCCAAGGCCGGTGTCCTGTTGATCGTCGATGATGTGCTGCCGCCCTCGGGGCCGGTGGCCAAGGGTGGCACGCCCACGGTCAAGCCCAAGGAGCTTGGGCTGTTTATTGCGGTCAACGATGACGGCCTGGTGTATGCGTTCAACGGCCATGTGGACCTGGGTACCGGCATCCGTACGTCGCTGGCGCAGATCGTGGCCGAGGAACTGGACCTGGCGATGGACCAGGTGCAGATGGTGCTCGGGGATACCGAGCGCGTGCCCAACCAGGGCGCGACTATTGCCAGCGCTACGTTGCAGATATCAGCAATCCCCCTGCGCAACGCGGCTGCCGAAGCCCGGCGTTTTCTGTTGGCGCGGGCAGCGGGGCGCTGGGGCGTGAGTACAGCCAGCCTGACAGTGGAGGCTGGCGTTATTCAAGCGCCGGATGGGCGCACCACCACCTATGGCGAACTGGTCAGCGGCCAGCACGACCAGCTGCGCATCAGCGGCGACGCGCCGCTAAAGGCCACTGAGGACTATCGCCTGGTGGGCAAGGGCGCCGCACGGGTGGATATCCCCGGTAAGGCCACCGGTGAGCTGACTTACGTGCACGACATGCGCGTACCGGGCATGCTCCATGGCCGGGTGATCCGCCCACCGTATGCGGGGCTGGATTGCGGCGATTTTGTCGGCAACAGCCTGTTGAGCGTGGATGAGTCGTCCATCGCCCATATTCCCGGCATTGTTGCGGTGGTGGTCATCCGCGATTTTGTCGGCGTGGTCGCGTTGCGTGAGGAGCAGGCGATCAAGGCCGCCAGCGCCTTGCAGGTGCACTGGAAACCCTGGAACAACGCCTTGCCGGACATGCGCGATGTCGAACAGGCCATCCGCGACAACCCTCGCGTGCGCCGCACCGTGCTTGACCAGGGCAATGTCGATGAAGCCCTGGCGGGTGCCAGCCAGCACATGCCGCGCAGTTACCTGTGGCCGTACCAGATGCACGGCTCGATCGGCCCCTCCTGTGGCGTGGCGGATTACTCGCCGGCCGGCAGCCGGGTGTGGTCGGGCAGCCAGAACCCGCACCTGCTGCGCGCCGACCTGGCGTGGCTGCTGGAGTGTGATGAGGCGTTGATCGATGTGATCCGCATGGAAGCCGCCGGCTGTTATGGGCGCAATTGTGCGGATGATGTGTGTGCCGATGCCTTGTTGCTGTCCCGTGCGGTCGGCAAACCGGTACGCGTGCAATTGAGCCGTGAACAGGAACACCTGTGGGAGCCCAAGGGCACTGCGCAGTTGATGGATGTGCATGGCGGCCTGAACGCCGATGGCAGCATTGCCGCCTACGACTTTGAAACCAGCTACCCCTCCAACGGCGCGCCAACCCTGGCGTTGTTGCTGACCGGCCGCGTGGAACCGGTGGCGGCGATGTTCGAGATGGGCGACCGCACCTCGATTCCGCCCTACAACATCGACAACATGCGCGTGACCATCAACGACATGGCGCCCATCGTGCGTGCGTCGTGGATGCGCGGTGTGTCGGCGCTGCCCAACACCTTCGCCCACGAATCCTATATCGATGAGTTGGCCTTCGCCGCCGGTGTCGATCCGGTGGAATACCGCCTGCGCTACCTCAAGGACGAACGCGCCATCGACCTGGTCAAATCCACCGCTGAACGCGCCAACTGGACGCCGCGCACCGCGCCGATGCAAACCGCCAATGAGGACCATCTGCTGCGCGGCCGCGGCTTTGCCTACGCGCGCTACATCCACAGCAAGTTCCCCGGTTTCGGCGCGGCCTGGGCGGCGTGGGTGGCGGACGTGGCCATCGACAAGCAGACCGGCGATGTGTCGGTGACCCGCGTGGTGATCGGCCATGACTCAGGGATGATGATCAACCCGGCCGGGGTGCAGCATCAGATCCACGGCAATGTGATCCAGTCCACCAGCCGTGTGCTGAAGGAGCGCGTGACCTTTGAAGAGTCGACGGTGGCGAGCAAAGAATGGGGCGGCTATCCGATCCTGACCTTTCCTGAAGTGCCGCAGATCGACGTGATGATGATGCCGCGCCAGGACCAGCCGCCCATGGGCGCCGGCGAGTCGGCGTCGGTGCCCAGCGCGGCGGCGATTGCCAATGCGATCTACGACGCCACCGGCATTCGGTTTCGTGAGCTGCCGATCACCCCGGAGCGCGTATTGGCGGCGCTGAATGCCGGCACCTTGGGCGAGCCTGCCAAGTCGCCGGAGAAACGGCGCAAATGGTGGTTCGGCGCACTGTTCGCCACCCTGGGCGCGGTGCTGGCGACGGCCTGGCCGTTCCACAATGAAATCGCCCCGATTGCGCCGCCCAGCGCCGGCACCTGGTCCAAGGCCACCCTGGAACGCGGGCGCTTGCTCGCGGCAGTCGGCGATTGCGCGGTGTGCCATACGGCGCCGGGCGGCGCGACCAATGCCGGTGGGCTGGCGATGCAAACCCCCTTCGGCACGCTGTACAGCAGCAATATCACCCCGGACGTGGAGACCGGCATCGGTGCCTGGTCGTACCCGGCGTTCGAGCGTGCGATGCGCGACGGTATCGGCCGCGACGGGCGCAACCTGTACCCGGCGTTTCCCTACACGGCGTTCCGTAATATCAACGATGCGGACATGCAGGCGCTGTATGCCTACCTGATGTCCCAGGCGCCAGTGAGCCAGGCGCCGACGCCGAATGCCATGGGCTTTCCGTTCAACATCAGGCCGTTGATGGCGGGGTGGAATGCACTGAACCTGCGACGTGGTGAAATCACCCCGCAGCCGGAGCGTGGCGAGCAATGGAATCGTGGCAACTACCTGGTCAATGGCCTGGGGCATTGTGCGGCCTGTCATTCCCCTCGCAATGTGATGGGAGCGGAGAAGGGCGGCAAGGCGTTCCTGGCCGGGGGCATGGTCGATGGCTGGGAAGCGCCGGCACTGACCGGCCTGTCCAAGGCGCCGACGCCATGGACCGAAGACCAGTTGTTCACCTACCTGAGTACCGGCTATTCCGACGCCCATGGCGTGGCCGCAGGCCCGATGGGACCGGTGGTGAGTGAATTGTCCAAACTGCCCAAGGCGGATATCCGCGCCATGGCGGTGTACCTGGCGTCGCTCAATGGCGAAGCCGCAGCCGAGGCCCAGGTGGCGGCCGCCGTCAGCGTGCCGAATCCCAATGGCCGACGCGTATTTGAAGGTTCATGCAAGGCCTGCCATGCCGAGGGGCTGGGGCCGAAGCTGTTTGGGGTGAGCCCGTCGCTGGCGACCAATACCAATGTGCACAGCGACCAGCCGGATAACTTGATCAAGGTGATTCTGCAAGGCATCAGCCACCCGGCGACCAAGGACCTGGGGTATATGCCGGGATTCAAGGACAGTCTGTCGAACAGCCAGGTGGCGGATCTGGCGGCGTATCTGCGCGGGCAATTTGCGCCGAATGCGCCGCAGTGGAAGGGGGTGGAGCAGAAGGTGGCGCATCTGCGCGCCAACCCCGGCACCCATTGACGCAATGGGGTAAAACATGTGGGAGGGGGCTTGCCCGCGATAGCGGTGGGTCAGCTAAACATAGGCTGGCTGATGCACCGCCATCGGGGGCAAGCCCTCTCCCACAGTTGGATTCGGTTCTTACAGAGAGGTCGGGGTGACGCCGCGTACCACTAAATCGCTGATAAACCCCAGCCAATCCTGCTGCTGCCCTTTGTTCGCCAGGTCTTCACCGAGGAATGAGCTGAGGGTATGCCGGTTGGAGTTATAGAAGTAGCAGAGCGAGGCGATCATCAAGTACACGTGCTTGAGGTCGACATCCTGGCGAAACACGCCCTGGGCCTGGCCGGCTTCGATGATCGGCTTCAAGACGCCCACGGCCTCCCCCGACAACCTGCGCATCTCGCCGGATTGCTGGGCATGCTTGCCCTGGTGCAGGTTCTCGATGCTCAGGATCGCCACGAATTCCGGGTGCTTGACGTAGTAATTCCAGATAAACGCCACCAGGTCGCGCAGGGCCTGCTCCGGTGCGTCCAGGTCCAGCTTGAGCTTGCTTTCGGCTTGGTTGAACTGCTCATAGATGTGTTCCAGCACGCAGACGAACAGGTGTTCCTTGCTGCCGAAATAGTAATAAAGCATGCGGTCGTTGGAGTCGGCTTCCTTGGAAATGCTGTCGACGCGCCCGCCGGAATAACCGTCACGGGTGAACACCTTGACCGCCGCCTGGAGGATGCGCGCGCGGGTCTGGTCGGCCTGTTGGGCGCGAATGCCGGTCTTCTTGATCACCATGTCAGAGCGCCTTGCAGGACAGTCAGGGCGCGAAATATAGCATGGGCTTTTTCACGTCCGTTCCATGACCGACAAGTTCTGTAATAAAAACGCCATTGCGCTGGGGATTAAATCCGCAACGGGCTATTTTGGTGCGTCTCAATAACTAGAGTAGCCATGGATGAAATACCAACCTTTCAGCCGTACCTTGATTGCCACCGCCCTGGTGTTGACCGTCAGTGGTGTGCAAGCCGCTTCCCAGGCCCCGGTGGCCGGTGAAAACGGCATGGTGGTAACGGCCCAGCATTTGGCCACTCATGTGGGTGTAGACGTGCTCAAGGCCGGCGGTAATGCGGTCGACGCTGCCGTCGCCGTGGGCTATGCGCTGGCGGTGGTGTACCCGGCGGCGGGTAACCTGGGCGGCGGCGGTTTCATGACCGTGCAACTGGCGGACGGGCGCAAGACCTTCCTCGACTTCCGCGAAAAAGCCCCGTTGGCGGCGACCGCCGACATGTACCTGGACAAGGACGGCAACGTCATCGACGGCCTTAGCGCCAAGGGCCACCTGGCTGTCGGCGTCCCCGGCACCGTGTCGGGCATGGAACTGGCGCTGAGCAAATACGGCACCCTGAAGCGCGCCCAGGTCATCGCCCCGGCGATCAAGCTGGCGGAAAACGGCTTTGCCCTGGAGCAGGGCGATATCGACTTGCTGCACACCGCCACCGGCGAATTCGAAAAAGACAAGGACATGCGCGCAATCTTCCTGCACAACGGCCAGCCGATGCAGGTCGGCCAGAAGCTGGTGCAGAAAGACCTGGCCAAGACCCTCAAGGAAATCTCGGCCAAGGGCAGCGATGGTTTCTATAAAGGCTGGGTGGCCAAGGCGCTGGTGGATTCCAGCCAGGCCGGCAAGGGCATCATCACCCAGGCGGACCTCGACAAGTACAAGACCCGCGAACTGGCGCCTATCGAGTGCGACTACCGTGGCTACCACGTGGTCTCGGCACCGCCTCCAAGCTCGGGTGGCGTAGTGATCTGCCAGATCATGAACATTCTCGAAGGCTACCCGATGGCCGACCTGGGCTATCACTCGGCCCAGGGCCTGCACTACCAGATCGAAGCGATGCGCCACGCCTACGTGGACCGCAACAGCTACCTCGGCGACCCGGACTTCGTGAAGAACCCGATCGAGCACCTGCTGGACAAAAACTACGCGGCCAAACTGCGTGACGCCATCGAACCGCAAAAAGCTGGCGATTCCCAGGCGATCAAGCCGGGCGTGTCGCCCCATGAAGGCAACAACACCACTCACTACTCCATCGTCGACAAGTGGGGCAACGCGGTGTCGGTCACTTACACCCTCAACGACTGGTTCGGTGCGGGCGTAATGGCGAGCAAGACCGGGGTGATCCTCAACGATGAAATGGACGACTTCACCGTCAAGGTCGGCGTGCCGAACATGTACGGCCTGGTCCAGGGTGAAGCCAATGCCATCGCACCGGGCAAGGCGCCGCTGTCGTCGATGAGCCCGACCATCGTGACCAAGGATGGCAAGGCGGTGATGGTGGTCGGTACGCCGGGTGGCAGTCGCATCATCACGGCGACCTTGCTGACCATCCTGAATGTCATCGACTACAAGATGAACATCCAGGAAGCCGTGGACGCACCGCGTTTCCACCAGCAGTGGATGCCGGAAACCACCAACCTCGAGCGGTTTGCAGTGAGCCCGGATACCCAGAAGATCCTCGAAAGCTGGGGCCACAAGTTTGCCGGCCCGCAGGATGCCAACCACCTGGCGGCGATCCTGGTGGGCGCGCCGTCCCTGGATGGCAAGCCGGTGGGTAACAACCGCTTCTATGGGGCGAATGACCCGCGTCGCAATACGGGGCTGTCGTTGGGCTACTGAGGCGTGAGGTGGTGATGCAGGTGGGCCAGGGACAGCGCCAGGCTGTCGTGGGATAACTGGATGGCGGCGGCTTCGGCGCTGCCCTGGGCCGCCGGTATTACTCGTTCGAACATGTGGTTTTCATAGGCCTGCACTGCTGATGAGCAGTCGGGTGTCTCCAGCAGGTGCTGCGCCAGTTCGGCCGCATCCAGCATCGCCGCGTTCACCCCTTCGCCGCCAAACGGCGACATCAGATGGGCCGCATCGCCGATCAGCGTCAACCCCTGGCGGTGGGACCAGCGATGGCCGACGGGCAGGGCGTGGATCGGTCTCGCCAGTAGCGTCTCGTTCGCCGCATCAAACAATGCCAATACCTGCGGGTGCCAGCCATGGAACTGGGCTTTCAGTGCGGGCAGGCTGAGGTGATCGGCGCCCCAGTCGGACGGTACGCGAAAGATCGCATAGCCGCGCAAATGCGCGTTGGCGTTGCGCTGCACGATGATCGCCCTGGCTTCGCCGGCAACCTGCAGGGTGCCTCGGCCAACCAGTGCGGCGAGGTGCGGGTGCTGACGGTCTGCATCGTCGATGCCGAACTCGATGAAGGTCAACCCGCTGTATTGCGGCTGATAGGTCGACAGCAGCCGGCGTATTTTCGACCAGGCGCCGTCGGCACCCACCACCAGGTCGAAGGGGCCGTGGGTGAGGGCGCCTTGATGCAGCGTCCAACGTTCATCACCGGTCGGGCGAACGCCGGTGACGCTGGCACCCCAACTCACACAGTCTGGCGGCAGTGAATCCAGCAGCGCCTGGCGCAAGGCGGTGCGGTCGACTTCAGGGCGGTCGCCTGCGTCCGGGTTGGGGGCTTCGAACAGCAAGCGACCGTGCTGATCCATCAAGCGCGAGCCTTGGTCTTCGTAACGGGCGATGCGTTTGAATGCCTCCTCCAGGCCGGCACGCTGCAAGGCGAGTTGGCCGGATTCGGCATGCAGGTCCAGCGTGCCACCTTGTGGGCGCTCCAGCGGGCTACGTTCACGTTCAAACACGCTGGCGTGGACGCCATGGCGGTAAAGGATTCGCGCCAAGGTCAACCCGCCGGGGCCGGCGCCGACGATGGCGATGCGCAATGAGGTATTCATGAAATTGTCCTTGGCGATGTTTATAGGATCCTATACATTTAGTTCATAGGATCCTATGGAAAGTCAACGCCCTCATGAAGACTCAAACGCCTGCTCCAAACCCCCTGCAACAGATCGGCCTGGCGAACCGCGGTTTCATCCGCCTCTACGAAGGTCGCCTGAGAGCGCTGGGCTTTGCTGTCGCGCAGATTCCGGTGCTGGCGGCGCTCAAGCACAGCGAGGGTTTGCCCCAGGCCGAACTGGTGCGCATTGCCCGTGTCGAGCAGTCGAGCATGGCCCAGTTGCTGGGCCGTATGGAGCGTGACGGCATGATCGAGCGGGTGGCTGACCCGGCTGATAAACGCAGCCGCTTGATTACCCTGACCGACGCGGCGCGCAAACGCATGCCCGCTGCCCGCGCGATCATGCTGCAAGGCAGCGCGCAGGCGCTGGAGGGGTTCAGTGAAGAGGAAGAGGCGACCTTGCTGGCGTTGCTGCTAAGGGTGAATGCCAACCTGGAGCGTGCCGGCGAGTAGCTGTTCAACCGCGGCCAACGCGGTGGCGCGGCGCTGTGCCCAATGACCACGAATCACCAGGGCGGGCTGCTGATGGTGCTCGAGCCACTCCAGGCTGCCACGGAAGAACACTCGGCGATCCGCAAGGTCCGGCTGGCAGCGCTGCCCGTCGGCGGTCCATTCCACATCTTCCGGCGAGAGCAGCAGGTGCAGGTCGTAGTGGCGGGCCAGCAGTTCGCTGTCGAGCCAGGCGGGGTAGTCGCCGAACAGGGTCTGGCTCCAGAGCTTGTTGGTCAGCAAATGCGTGTCGAGGATCAACAGCGCAGGCTGTTGGGCGCGGGCGGCGTCTTCCCAGGCCAGTTGACCACGGGCAATGGCCGGGATATCGGCCAGGGTGGTGTCGCGCTGATGGTGATCGATGAAATGGCGCACGTATTCACCGACCATCAACCCGCCGAAATGCGCCTGCAACTCTGCGGCCAGCCAGCTTTTGCCGCTGGATTCCGGGCCGGCCAGTACCACCACCTTCATGCGTGCAACGCCGGATCGGCGCGCCATTCACGCCAGCCTTGCACGGCGATCACGGTGAACAGTGCATAGAGCGCGGCGGTAAGGTACAGGCCTTTGTAGAGGAACAGCCCGACGAAGATCACATCCACTGCGATCCACAGTGGCCAGCACTGCACGCGTTTCTGCGCCATCCACATCTGCGCCACCAGGCTGAAGCCGGTGAGGGCGGCGTCCAGCCAGGGCTGGGCGGCATCGGTCCAGTGCGCCATGGCGGCGCCGAGCAACAGGCTGCCCACTGCGCCCACGGCCAGGCTGGCCATGATCGCCGGCACTCCCAGGCTGGTGACCTGTCGCCCTTGCTTGACCTCGCCGGCGCGGGTCCACTGCCACCACCCGTAGACCTGCAGCGCGGCGTAGACCACCTGCAAGAGCATGTCGGAATAGAGCTTCACATCGAAGAACACCCAGGTGTAGAGCAGCACCATGACCAGGCCGATGGGCCAGCACCAGGGGTTTTGCTTGACGGTCAGCCACACCGCGATCACCCCGAGGGCGGCGGCGAACAGTTCAAGCCCGGACATGGTGGTTCCTTGGGAGAGTGGGAGAGGGCGGGGATTGTAACCAAAGAAGAATGCTGCGGGCATTATCTCTGTGGCGAGCGGGCTTGCCCCGCGTTGGGCTGCGTAGCAGCCCCAATAAATACGCCGCGTACTGTCTGACAGTATGCGGTGTCTGGTTTTAGGGCTGCTGCGCAGCCCAACGCGGGGCGAGCCCGCTCGCCACAACAAGCCCGCTCGCCACATTAAGCGGGCTCGCCACAAGCAGCATCAGATTTTGAATTGGCGCAGCAGGCCGTCGAGCTGGTCGCTCAGGCCACGCAACTGTGCACTTGCCAGACTCGACTGCTCCGCTGCCAGTGCCGTGCTGTGGGACAACCCCGCCGCCTGGGTGACGTTCTGGTTGATGTCTTCCACCACATGGGCCTGTTGCAGCGTCGCGCTGGCAATCGAGGCGTTGAGGCCGTTGAGGTTGCGCAATGCCTGGCCTATGGCGGTCAGGCTGGCCCCGGCCTGGCCGGCTTGTTCGATGGTCAGTTGGGAGGCGCTGTGGCTATCGCTGATCACCTTGACCGCCGCTTCCGAGTGGCCCTGCAGGCGCTCGATCATGCCCTGGATCTCGGCGGTGGACTTTTGTGTGCGCTGGGCCAGCAGCCGCACTTCATCGGCCACCACCGCAAAGCCGCGGCCTTGCTCGCCGGCACGCGCCGCTTCAATTGCCGCGTTGAGGGCCAGCAGGTTGGTCTGGTCGGCGATCGAGCGGATCACTTCGAGCACGCTGCCGATCTGGGTGCTTTCGGCGGACAGGGTACGGATCACCTCCACCGCCTGGCTGATGGTGCCGGAGAGCTGGTCGATCTGTTGCAGGCTGCCGTCGATATTGACCTGGCCTTGTTGCGCCTGGGCCTGGGCGTCGCGCATTTCGCTGGCGGCGTGTTCGGCGTTCTTGGCTACGTCCTGCACGCCGTAGGTGACTTCGTTGATGGCAGTGGCCACCAGTTCCATCTGCTGGGACTGCTGCTGGCTGCGATCATGGGCCTGGGTCGCATTGGTGCCCAGTTCCTGGGACGACTGGCCCAGGGCGTTGGCGCATTCCTGCAACTGGCTGACCACCTGGCGCAGCTTGGCGGTGAAGCTGTTGAAGTGCCGGGCCAGTTGGGTGACTTCGTCCTGGCCATGGGTGTCGAGGCTGCGGGTCAGGTCGCTTTCGCCGCTGGCGATGTTGCCCATGGCGTTCACCGCATCCTGCAACGGCCGCACGATGCTGCGGGCGATCAGCGCCACCAGCAATGCCATGAGCACCGCGATACCCAGGCCGATAAACGAGGCTTTCCACACCTGGCCGCTGAACTCGGCCTGCACATCGTCCACGTACACGCCGGAGCCGATGATCCAGCCCCACGGCTCGAACAACTGGATATACGAGGTCTTGGCCACCGGCGCTTCGGCACCCGGTTTCGGCCAGCGATAGTTGACGATGCCGGCGCCCTTGGCCTTGGCCAGGCTCACGAATTCGTTGAACACTGCAAACCCGTCGGGGTCGCGGATGGCCGAGAGGTTCTGGCCGTCGAGCTTGGGGTTGGCCGGGTGCATGATCATCACCGGCGTGAGGTCGTTGATCCAGAAGTAGTCGTCATGGTCGTAGCGCAAACCGCGCACGGCACTCAGGGCCTGTTTCTGGGCGGCTTCGCGGGTCATGACGCCGGTAGTTTCCAGGCCGTGATAAAACGTCAGGATCCCGCTGGCGGTCTGGACCACGTGTTGGGTCTGTTGGCGCTTGGCCTGGTAAAGGTCGTCGTGGATCTGCTTGAGCATCAATAAACCCAGGGCCAGCAGCATCAGCACGGCGACTATCAGGATCAGCCAGAGGCGCCGGCTGATCGACATATTGCGCAAACTGTTCATCGTCCTGTCACTCCGTGCTTTTTATAATTGTGGGCGCTGCATCGACTTTTCCGCCTTGTCTGATAGGCTTTCGGCTTGTATTCGGAAAACCTGAGTACTGTCTGATTTTTCACAAGATTTTTGCGTACCGGGTGTGAGAGTCACCCCTGGGTCTTGTCGTCAGTGAACCATTAAAAAGATCAATAAGGCTTGCCATAGAGCAAGACCTTTGGGGGAAGCATGGATTTTTGGACCGCCATACAGGCATTGATTCTTGGCGTTGTGGAGGGGCTGACCGAGTTCCTGCCGATTTCCAGCACCGGCCACCAGATCATCGTTGCCGACTTGATCGGCTTCGGCGGTGAGCGTTTCGAAGCCTTTAATATCATCATCCAGCTGGGGGCGATCCTCGCCGTGGTCTGGGAGTTTCGCCGCAAGATCCTCGACGTGGTCATCGGTTTGCCGACCCAGCGCAATGCCCAGCGCTTTACGATCAACCTGATCATTGCCGTGTTGCCAGCAGTGGTGTTGGGGGTGATCTTCGCCGACCTGATCAAGCACTACCTGTTCAACCCGATCACCGTGGCAACCGCCTTGGTGGTAGGTGGCATCATCATGTTGTGGGCCGAGCAGCGTCAGCACCGTAGCCACGCCAACACCGTCGACGAGATCACCTGGAAAGACGCGGTCAAGATCGGCTTCGCCCAGTGCCTGGCCATGATCCCCGGCACGTCGCGCTCCGGTGCGACCATTATTGGCGGCCTGCTGTTCGGCCTGTCGCGCAAGACCGCGACCGAGTTCTCGTTCTTCCTCGCCATGCCGACCATGGTCGGTGCTGCGCTGTACTCGGGCTACAAGTACCGTGACCTGTTCCAGCCAGCGGATTTCCCGGTGTTCGCCATCGGCTTCGTGACCTCGTTCATCTTCGCGATGATTGCGGTCAAGGGCTTGCTCAAGTTCATCGCCAGCCACAGCTACGCGGCATTTGCCTGGTACCGCATCGCATTTGGCCTGCTGATCCTGGCGACCTGGCAGTTCGGCTGGATCGATTGGACGGCGGTCAAGCCTTGAGCATCCAGTATCCGCGTTTGAAGGCGGCGATCTTCGCGCTGTTGTGCGCGCCGCCGTTGATAGGGGCCGCGCTGGTCTGGTATCGCGGCGAGACGCTGATCCCGCTGGCCGCCTATGGTGTCGTCAGCGTGATCGCGTTTTTCCTGTACTGGAGCGACAAGCGCAAAGCGCAGACCGACCGCTGGCGCACCCCGGAAAACATCCTGCACGCCGTGGAGCTGGCGGGTGGCTGGCCGGGAGCGTTGATTGCCCAGCAGGTGTTCCGGCACAAGACGCGCAAGGTGTCGTACCAAGTGCTGTTCTGGGTGATCGTGCTGTTGCATGAGGTGTTCTGGCTGGACCAGTTGTTCCTCGGCGGCACCTTGCTCTCAGTCTTCTAGCCGCAACCCGACCTGCGTGCGCTTGGGCAACTTGCTCACCACCAACTGGTGGGAACGCTGCAACAAACCGCGCAGTTCTTCGGCGCCCAGCGGGTAGGGCGTGTTCATGATGATCCACTGTGCACGCGCCAGGTACGGCGCCGGTTGGATGCCGGGGCGATCCACATGGCCGAGGAACAGCTCCTTGTCGACCTTGAACGCCAGCGAGTCACCGCGCAGGTTTTGCAGGGCGAACATCTTGTTGCCGGCAATCGAGAACACCCGCACGCCGCCCCATTTGTAGTCTTCGCGCGCGCCGGGCAGCGCCAGGCAGAACGCCGCGACTTGTGCTTCGGTCATCTTCATAGCAAGCGGTCTCCACAGCCTTTGAAACCTTCTTCGAGGTAGTCGATCCAGGCCCGGATCGCCGGCAGCACGCCGCGCCGATGCGGGTAGACGGCCTGGAGCCAACCGCCCGGCAACGACCATTCGGGCAACAGTTGCACCAACCGGCCATTTGCCAGTTCCTCTTCACAGTACATCATCGGCAGTACGGTAAAACCCAGGCCCATGATGGCGCTGGCTTTGCGCACGATAAAGTCGTCGATACCCAGGCGGGCTTCCATCGCCAGCTCGTGGGCGTTGCCCTGGGGATCGAGAATGCGCTGGTGCACCAGCCGGTCCGCTTCCAGTGCACCGAGGATCGGCAGCTGCTTGAGGTCGTCCAGGGTCGTGACCTGACGCCCGAGCATCAGTGCGGGGCTGGCCACCAGCACGGTCTGGGCCTGGCGCAGGCGTTTGGTCACCAACAGCGGGTCCTCATCGCCCAGCTCACGCACGCGCAAGGCCACATCGATGCCTTCGGCCACCAGGTCGACGCGGCGGTTGACCAGGGTCATCTCCAACTGCACCTGAGGGTGGGCGGCAAGAAAACCGGCGACCAGCTCCGGCAGGATGTGCTGGGCCATGCCCACCGGGCAGCTCACCCGCAGTCGCCCACGGGGCTCGCTGGACATGCTGGCCACGGCCTCATCGGCCATTTCCGCCTCCAGCAACATGGCCTGGCAATGGCGCAGGTAGCGTTCGCCGACGGCGGTGAGGGTAAGCTGGCGGGTGGTACGTTGCAGCAGGCGTGCACCGAGGCGCTCTTCCAGCTCGGCGATGCGCCGCGACAGCCGCGACTTGGGAATTCCCAACAGCCGGCCGGCGGCGGCGAAACCGCCGGCATCGACGACTTTGGCGAAATAATAGAGGTCGTTGAGGTCTTGCATGGTCAGCCCATTGTCCTGTCAATGGGACGAACTATCCGCGCCTGACGAGGGCAAATCCACTACAAATGCGCACCGCCCATCAACACATACTTCACCTGCACATACTCTTCGATCCCGTAATAGCTGCCTTCGCGGCCATACCCGGACTGCTTGATCCCGCCAAACGGCACCGACGCGGTGCCGACCGAGCCTGAGTTGAGAATCACCATGCCGGCCTCCAACTGGCGCGACAGGCGCAACGACCGCCCCAGCGCGCTGGTGTAGGCATAGGCGACCAGGCCGAACTCCGTCTGGTTGGCGCGGGCGATCACTTCTTCTTCGTCCTTGAACGAGTAGATGGCGAACACCGGCCCGAAGATCTCCTCGGTCGCCAGGGGGGAGTCGTCCCGCAAACCGGTCAACACCGTCGGCTCGTAGAACAGGCCGCCCTTGGCGTGGGGCCTGCCGCCCATCAGCACGCTGGCTCCGGCAGCCTTGGCGGCTTCCACCAGGCGCACGACCTTGTCAAAGCCCGCTTGATTGACCAGCGGGCCGACCACAAAACCTTCACGCAGGCCCTGGTCCACTTCGATCCCGGCCACCGCATGCTGCACGCGCTGGATGAAGTCTTCGAGGATGCTGTGCTGCACAAAGATCCGGTTCGGCGATATGCATACCTGGCCGGAGTTGCGCAGCTTGGCACCGACCAGTCCCTTCACCGCCTCATCCAGATCGGCGTCCTGGAAGACGATAAACGGGGCGTTGCCGCCCAGCTCCAGGGTCATCTTCTTGATGCTTGCCGCGCATTGTGCGGCAAGCAATTTGCCAACGCCGGTGGAACCGGTAAACGAGATCTTGCGGATACGCGGGTCGCCCGTGAGGATCAGGCCGATCTCCCTGGGGTCGCCCGCTACCACCTCCAGCACGCCTTCCGGGATGCCAGCCTTGCGTGCGTACTCCAGCAATTTGAAGGCCGTCAGCGGTGTATCCTCGGCGGGTTTGATCACCATGGTGCAACCGGCGGCCAGGGCCGTGCCGACCTTGCGGGTGATCATCATGAACGGGAAGTTCCATGGGGTGATGGCGGCGACCGGGCCGATGGCTTCCTTGGTCACCAGCACATTGGCGTTGCGGTCATGGGTGGGGATCGTGTCGCCGTACACGCGCTTGGCCTCTTCGGCATACCACTCGATAAAGCCCAGGCCGTAGTCGATCTCGCCACGGGCTTCACTGAGGCATTTGCCGTTTTCGCGGCAGAGCAATTCGGCGAAGGCTTCCTTGTCGGCTTTGACTGCGTCATGCCAGTGGCGCAGGAGGTCGCTGCGCTCCTTGGCCAGCCTGGACGACCATGCGGGAAAGGCGGCGCAGGCACGGTCGACGGCGGCCTTGACCTGGTGGGTGGTGTTCTGGGCGACGCGGCCGACTTCTTCGCCGGTAGCAGGGTTGTAAACGATAAGCATGGGGAGTCTCCGAGGGCTGAAAGTGCTGTTCCAGGCTACGCAGAGACAGTGTTTGAGCGAATATCCATTCCAATGTGCTGATTGCCTATTCCTATGAGGCCGTAGCCTGGATGCGGATTGCGCGCTACCGTGGCACTTTGCACAGAGGCCAGGATCCATGGACCGTACAGACAGAATCATCGCGCTGATGGACACCCTGGCGCCTGTCGAGGGCTATAACCTCAGCGCACTGGATGACGTGCGCTTCCTGCGCTCCAACCGCCCGTTGCAGCGGGTGCCGGTGCTGTATGACCCCGGCATCGTGATGGTCTGCCAGGGGCGCAAGCGCGGTTACCTGGGGGATGAGGTTTACCTGTACGACGCCCGGCACTACCTGGTGGTGTCAGTGCCGGTGCCGTTCACCATGGAGACCGACGCCAGCGAAGCCGAGCCCATGCTCGCGGTGTACCTGCGCCTGGACTTCACCCTCGCGGCCGAACTGATGGTGGCGCTGGATGAGTTTCCGGCGCTGGTCGACGCCAAACCGCGGGGCATGTATTCATCGTCCATGGATGACTTGCTCAGCGAGTCGCTGTTGCGCTTCCTGCAAGCCATGGGCACGCCGATGGACGCGCACATCCTCGGCCCGGCGTTGATGCGCGAAATCTACTACCGGATCCTTACGGGCGAGCAGGGCGGTTCGATGCGCGCCGCGTTGAATCGCCAGGGGCAGTTCGGCAAGGTGGCGCGGGCGATTCGCAAGATCCATGGGTGTTATGCCCAGCACCTGGACGTGGAGGCGTTGGCCCGAGAGGCGATGATGAGCGTGCCGAGCTTTCACGCGCATTTTCGCACGGTCACCGACACCTCGCCGATGCAGTACCTCAAGTCCACGCGCCTGCACCAGGCGCGTTTGCTGATGCTGCGCAGCGATATCAGCGCCGCCACGGCAAGTGCCAAGGTCGGCTATGAAAGCCCTTCGCAGTTCAGTCGCGAGTTCAAGCGCTTCTTCGGGCGCACACCCCAGGCGGAAATCCAGTGGATGAAGCGCACCTATGCGTTGCCGGCGCCTGCGTCGGCGTCGATTTACGTGTCGTCCCATTGAACATTGTCCTGCTGGCGGGACAAACAGTCGCGTTTCAATGGTCTAATCCTTTATTCGGATCATCTGTAGGATGAACCTCACTCGATCGCCCCACGGCGATCCTCACTTGGAGATTCCGCATGAAACTTTTGCATATCGATTCCAGCATCCTCGGCGACAACTCGGCTTCCCGTCAGCTCAGCGCGGGCGTGGTCAAAGCCTGGCAAGCGGCTGAACCGGGTGTGGAAGTGACCTACCGCGACCTGGCCAGCGAAGGCATCAACCACTTTTCCGGCGCAACCCTCGGCGCCCTCGGCACCGCCGCCGAACTGCGTGATGCCGCGCAGAAGCATGAGGCTGAGCTGAGCGCTTCGTCGCTGGCTGAATTCCTCGCCGCCGACGCGGTAGTGGTTGGCGCACCGATGTACAACTTCACCATTCCGACCCAGTTGAAAGCCTGGATCGACCGTATCGCCGTTGCCGGCCAGACTTTTCGCTACAGCGAAGCCGGCCCTGAAGGCCTGTGCGGCAACAAGAAGGTCATCATCGTGTCCACCGCGGGCGGCCTGCACGCCGGCCAGGCCTCGGGTGCTGCCCATGAAGGCTACCTGAAACTGCTGTTTGGCTTCCTGGGTATCACCGATATCGAAATCGTACGCGCCGAAGGCCTGGCCTACGGTGATGAAGTGCGCAGCAAAGCCCTGAACGACGCCAACGTGGTCATCAACGAACAATTGTTCGCCGTCGCGTAAGGCTTGTGTAAATTCCGCCTTTGCTCGGTTTCATTCTGAAGCCGGGCGCCTAAACTCTGTATTCTGCTCGCCTCAAAGCGAACGGAGTACGGAGTTTTTTCGTTTGTGCGCTGTCATTACTTTGGCCCAGGTTGTGCAAGCGTGGGTTTAACACCCTGGACTTTTTTCGATATGTCGGTTCTCACGCAGCAAAGGTGGACATCCCCATGATGCGTCTTTGTGCCGTTATGGTTCTTTCCCTGCTCGGCGGCCTGATTTCAGTGCACGCCGCACCTGCGCCGCACCCGCATTGGAGTGTGGGCTTCCATCGCATGACGTTTCTGGATCCGTTGGACCTGCAGCCGATGAAAGCCGTGGCGTTCTACCCGTCCACTGGCCTTGAGCACACCACGCAATTGGGCGCCTACCGCGTCGCCGCTACCGAAGATGCCAAGATCGCCATCGGCCGTTTCCCGATGCTGATGCTGTCCCACGGCAACACCGGCACGCCGCTGGCGCTGCATGACCTGGCCACCTCCCTGGCGCGCAAGGGCTTTGTAGTGGTAGCGGTGCTGCACCCTGGCGACAACTACAAGGATCACAGTCGCCTGGGCACGGTGAGCAACCTGTACGGGCGACCGATCCAGATTTCCGAAGCAATCACCGCCACCCTGGGCGACCCGATGCTCTCGCCATTCGTCAACGTGGACCAGGTGGGTGTCATTGGCTATTCAGCCGGGGGTGAGACCGCGTTGATCCTGGCCGGCGCCAAGCCGGATTTCGACCGCCTGCGCCGGTATTGCCAGGAGCGCCCGGAAGATCGCGACGCCTGTACCACCAAGGGCGAACTGGTGGTGGACCGTGATGACCTGCAACCGCAATCCGACCCACGCATTCATGCCTTGATGTTGATGGCGCCGCTGAGCCTGATGTTCGGCCGTCACACCCTGGCCGATGTGCATGTGCCCGTGCTGCTCTACAGCGGCGATGGCGACAAGTTGGTGGCGGTGGACAAGAACGCCGCCGCGCTGGCGCGCAAACTGCCGGAGCCGCCGGACTTCAAGCTCTTGGCCGGGGCAGGGCACTTCGTGTTCATGGCGCCGTGCGACAGCGATCAGTTGGCAACAATGCCGGCGATCTGCACGGATGCCGATGGGGTTGACCGTGAAGGCATTCACCGCGACCTGATCTCCGAGGCGGGGCGGTTCTTCAGTCACACCCTCGGCCAATCTACCCGGGCAGGCTTGCAGACCGCTGATCAGTAAGCGCGGCGCATAAGCACCAGGGTCACGCCCAGGGCCGTGACCGACAACAGTGCGGCACAGAAGAAGATCCAGCCGTAGCCGAGGTTCAGCGCCACGGCGCCCATCAACGGCCCGGCAATCGCCAGGGCCAGGTCAAAAAACACCGCATACGCACTCAGCCCCGCGCCACGGCTGCTGTTGGGCACCTGCTTGATGGCTTCCACACCCAGCGCCGGGTACACCAGCGACAAGCCAAAGCCGGTCAGCCCGGCGCCGATCAATGCCACCCCGGTGGACGGCGCCAGCCACAGCAGGGTCAGGCCGAGGGTCTCGATGGTCATGCAGGCAATGGCTGCGCGAAAACCGCCGAAACGGCTGATGGCAGAGATAAACACCAGTCGCGACAGGATAAAGCACACGCCGAATACCGTGAGGCAGTAAGCCGCGCCGGCCCAGCCACGATTGAGGTAGTACAGGGTGATAAAGGTGGTGAGGGTGCCGTAGCCAATCGAAGCCAGGCACAGGCTGGCGCCAAATGGCGCGATACGTCCGAATACCGCCCAGAACGGCAGCCGTTCGCCACGTACCACCGGCACCGAGGGTTTATTGCGGATCAGCACCAGCCCTAGCGCGGACAATACCGTCAGAGCGATGCCGAGGCTGTTGTAGCCATATTCCGCGACCATCACCACGCCAAGCGGTGCCCCAATCGCGATGGCACCGTAGGAGGCAATACCATTCCACGAGATCGACCGTGCGGTGTGTTCCGCACCCACCGCGCCCATGCACCAACTGATGGTGCCCACGCCGATCAGCCCCTGGGCCACCCCCAGCAGCAGCCGCGCGACGATCAGGATGCCCAGGCTCAACGATGGCAGGCTTGCCACCAGCGTGGCGAAGAACGTCAGTACGCCACTCACTAGAATCCCGGCCAGGCCCAGCACAATCGCACGCTTGGTGCCGACGTTGTCTGACATGCGCCCGGCCATGGGGCGGCTGAGCAGCGTCGCCAGGTACTGCGAGCCGATGGTGATCCCGGCCACTACCGCGCTGAAACCCAGTTGTTCGTGCACATAGCCAGGAATCACCGCAATCGGCAGGCCGATGCAGATAAACGCGATGAAGGTGTAGAAGACAATGGAAACGATCTGCAGGGTGATCGATATCGAGCTGGGGGCTGCGGCAGGCATGGGCACTCGTTCGCGGGCGGGCGGTGCGGGCATGATGGCAAGGGCGCGGGGGAAAAGGAAGCTGGCTAACGACTTTGTCTGATGAATAGGCTTTGTGCGGTAAACGATGCTGTTGTGGCGAGCGGGCTTGTTGTGGCAAGCCCGCTCGCCACAACAGGCCCGCTCAATCACAGCAGGCCCGCTCAATCACAACGGGCCCGCTTGGCACGGCTTTTTGGCGGACTGCTTTAGAACACCACACCCTGGCTACGCAGGTAGTCGTCATAGCTGCCGCTGAAGTCGATCACGCCGGTGGCGCTCAACTCGATGATACGGGTGGCCAGGGACGAGACGAACTCACGGTCGTGGCTGACGAAGATCAGCGTGCCCGGGTAGTTCTCCAGCGCCAGGTTCAGCGCTTCGATGGATTCCATGTCCAAGTGGTTGGTCGGTTCGTCCATGATCAGTACGTTCGGCTTTTGCAGGATCAGCTTGCCGAACAGCATGCGGCCTTGCTCACCACCGGAAATCACCTTGACCGACTTCTGGATCTCGTCGTTGGAGAACAGCATACGGCCCAGGGTGCCACGGATCATTTGCTCGCCCTGGGTCCACTGGCCCATCCAGTCGAACAGGGTCACGTCGTCTTCGAAGTCATGCGCATGGTCCTGGGCGTAGTAGCCCAGTTCCGCAGCGTCGGTCCACTTGATGCTGCCGGCGTCCGGGGTCAGTTCGTTGACCAGGGTGCGCAGCAGGGTGGTCTTGCCGATACCGTTCGGGCCGATGATCGCCACGCGTTCGCCAGCTTCGACCTGGAAGCTGAAGTCCTTGAACAGCGGCTTGCCGTCGAAGCCCTTGGCCATTTTTTCGACCATGACTGCCTGGCGGTGCAGCTTCTTGTTCTGCTCGAAACGGATGAACGGGCTGACCCGGCTCGACGGTTTGACTTCGGCCAGCTGGATCTTGTCGATCGCCTTGGCACGGGAGGTGGCCTGTTTGGCTTTGGAGGCGTTGGCCGAGAAGCGGCTGACGAAGGATTGCAGTTCGGAGATCTGCGCCTTCTTCTTGGCGTTGTCCGACAGCAGTTGCTCGCGGGACTGGGTCGCCACGGTCATGTACTCGTCGTAGTTGCCCGGGAACAGGCGCAGCTCGCCGTAGTCCAGGTCAGCCATGTGGGTGCACACGCTGTTCAGGAAGTGACGGTCGTGAGAGATGATGATCATCAGGCTGGAGCGCTGGGTCAGGATGTTTTCCAGCCAGCGGATGGTGTTGATGTCCAGGTGGTTGGTCGGTTCGTCGAGCAACAGCACTTCAGGATCGGAGAACAGCGCCTGGGCCAGCAATACGCGCAGTTTCCAGCCAGGAGACACTTCGCTCATCGGACCGAAGTGCTGTTCCAGGGGAATGCCCAGGCCCAGCAGCAGCTCACCGGCGCGGGATTCGGCGGTGTAGCCGTCCATCTCGGCGAACTCGGTTTCCAGCTCGGCCACGGCCATGCCGTCTTCTTCGCTCATTTCCGGCAACGAGTAGATGCGGTCGCGCTCGGCCTTGACCTTCCACAGCTCTTCATGGCCCATGATCACGGTGTCGAGCACGGTGAATTCTTCGTAGGCGAACTGGTCCTGGCGCAGTTTACCCAGGCGTACGTTCGGTTCCAGCATGACCTGGCCGCCGGACGGGTCGAGGTCGCCGCCGAGGATTTTCATGAAGGTCGACTTGCCGCAACCGTTGGCACCGATCAAGCCATAACGGTTGCCAGCGCCGAACTTGACCGAGACATTCTCGAAGAGCGGCTTGGCGCCGAACTGCATGGTGATGTTAGCTGTGGAGATCAATTACTTTACCTATCAATGGGTTGCGAGCGTGTTGGCAAGAGCCTTCAGGCATGCGTCAACAGCGACATCAAGGCGCGAAACCCGGTCGCTGAGCAGAAAATGGGGGATGTGTGTTGGAATTTGGCGCGCATTGTCGCATATGTCAGGCGACAGTTGTATGTCCGGCGAAGGAAGGTTTCTCCAAGGTCTCCGGCATCGCCAGCCATAACAACGCCAAGGCCAGCGCTGCGACCCCGGCCAGGGTCAGGAATGCCGCGTCGTACCCGGCCTGTTGCACCACGAAACCTGCCAGGCTGCTGCTCAGTGCCGCGCCCAGGCCAAATACGGTGGAAAGGGCGCCCAGGCTGACGTTGAAGCGGCCGGTGCCTTGGGTCAGGTCCTTGACGATCACCGGGAACAGCGCGCCGAAGATCCCCGCGCCAATGCCGTCGAGCATTTGCACGGCCACCAGCCAGTAAGGATCATTGGACAAGGTGTAGAGCACGCCGCGCAGCGGCAGGATCATGAAGCCGATCATCAACAACGGTTTGCGCCCCCACAGGTCAGCCTTGAGCCCGACCAGCCAGGCCATCGGTACCATCACCAACTGCGCGGCGACGATGCACGCCGAGGTCAGCGGCGTGGCCATCTGCAGGTTGATCTGCGACAGTTTCTGGCTGACCAGCGGCAGCATGGCGGCGTTGGCCAAGTGAAACAGGGCGCAGCAAATGGCAAACAGCAGCAGCGGACGATTGGCCAGCAGCACTTTCATGCCGGATGGTTGTTCATGGTCGGTGTGATGTTCCGGGTCGAAGCCGCGGGCCACTTCATGGTCGATGGCCTCGGCGGACACACAGCTGATCGCAATGATGCTGGCGAGCGCCATGAACGCCATCAGGTAAAACACCACCACTGGACCAAACAAGTAGGCCAGGCCGCCGGCCAACAGGGCAGCCACGGCATTGCCAGCGTGGTTGAAGGTTTCGTTGCGTCCGGTGCGGCGGGTGAACGCGCGCGGTCCGGTGATTCCCAGGGAGATCGCGGAAATCGCCGGCGCGAACACCGAGGCAGCGACAGCGCTGGCGGCCTGGGTCAATGCCACCAGGCTGAACGAGCTGACAAAGGGCAGCATCAGGCAACTGACGGTCACTACAATGGCGGCCAGCGCAATCACCGCGCGCTTGCTGCGGGTGCGGTCGATCAACGCGCCCGCCGGGCCTTGGGTGATCAATGCCGCGATGCCTGCCAGGGTCATGACCACGCCGATGCTGGCCGGGTCCCATTTGTGCACGGCCAGCAGGTAAATGGCCAGGTAGGGTCCGAGGCCGTCGCGCACATCCGCGAGGAAGAAATTCAGGCTGTCGAGGGACAAGGTATTACGCAGGTCGGAATGGTTGGCCACGGCGAGCACTTCGCAAGCGGTGTTCAAGGACTGAACACGCATTGCGTAAGTGACCCGTTGGCCTTGCGTTAAGTTTCGTGCATTAGCTGGGTTTTATTCCGTGGGGACATGGCTTATTTTCTGAGCCCCTTTTTATGGATTACCTGGAGACGCAATGGACATGCCCTCAGCTCAACAGGCAATTGCCTGCAACAAAGACGCCTGGGATCAATCGGCCGGCCTGCACAAGACCACCGACACCTGGAACGCGTTGCTCAACAGCGTCGGCCAGGCGGACTTTTCCTGCCTGGACCCCACGATTACCGGCCTGCTGCAAGACGTTGGCCTGGCCGGCAAAGACGTGGTGCAACTGTGCTGCAACAATGGTCGCGAAAGCCTGTCGCTGTTTGGCCTGGGCGCGCGTTCGGTGGTCGGTGTGGATCAATCCCCGGCATTTCTCCAGCAGGCCCGGGAACTGGCGGATGTCTCGCCGCACAACCCTGAGTTCATCGAGAGTGACATCCATCATCTGCCGCCATCCTTGCACGAACGCTTCGATATTGCCCTGGTGACGATTGGGGTGTTGGGCTGGATGCCGGATGCAGCGCTGTTCATGCAGCATGTTGCGCGCACCCTCAAGCCGGGGGGCACGTTGGTGATGTATGAAACCCACCCGTTTCTGGAGGTGTTCGATCCCCGGGCGCAAAACCCATTCCTGCCGGCCAGTTCCTACTTTCAGCGCGAGCCGTTCGTGCTGCAGGAGTCGATTGTCTATGAAGGCCAGGGTGAAGTGGCCGGACCGACCTCCTATTGGTACGTGCATACCTTAGGCGACATAGTCAGTGCCGCGATCGGCGCGCAGTTGCAGATCGGCCACCTGCAGGAATATCCCCATTCCAATCGCGAAGAACTGTACGACCAGTACGAGCACCAGCCTGCACAGCTGCCGATGTGCTTTACCTTGACCGCCACCAGGCGTCTTGAGTGAGAGAGCTTTTCCAAAAGCAAAAACGCGCTGGTCAGGCGCGACGCACGAAAGTACGCATGGTTTGACCTGGGCCGGTATTGAATATGATTGGCCTGGGCATGCCTTCATCTGCAGCGATAAAAACGAATTCATCCCCT
The DNA here is from genome assembly GCF_024584605.1 of Pseudomonas extremorientalis. Classification (NCBI taxonomy): domain Bacteria; kingdom Pseudomonadati; phylum Pseudomonadota; class Gammaproteobacteria; order Pseudomonadales; family Pseudomonadaceae; genus Pseudomonas; species Pseudomonas extremorientalis. The sequence continues at coordinate 3,070,758 of NZ_CP089519.1, forward strand.
TCCAGGCGATAGCTTGCGGGCAATCGCTTGCCGGCATCTTCGCCGATGGAATCGATCCAAGTGATGCTTTTAGGAAGTGTGCGGCTGTCGAGGAAAAACTGGCCAGCCAGTAGCACTTCACCATTGACCGTAAGCACTTCAAATTGGTCACCGCTGATGGTGGTCAGTGCACCGGGCGCGCTATGGGCATCGTCAACGGGGTTTGGCACGCCGTTGTCTTCAAGGGCGATTTGCTCCCAGACGCCTTGGAGCAGTTGGTAATCCGGATCGCGAGTAATCGGCATAGAGAGTCCTTTCGGGTTTATTTCGGTTTTAAGGCAATTATTCAACTGAAGTTGTCTATTCTTATGACAAGCATATTTCCAGTCGTTGATGTCTGTAGGAATATTTACGCAACGCGCGGCGAACATAGTTTAATGGGTTGGGATTTTTCATTACCCTGAGTTGTCAGATTGCTCCGAAGACTTTTACATCGGTGTCGCAGGGCGTTGCCCCTGGCCCTTCAACGGGCTTTCCAAACATTTGCGGTGATGGCCGTTTAATGTCATTTTTTTAGGTGAGCTAATTTTGAATCGAAACGTCCCGCTTCATGTGACTCCTTCATCAGATGAAATTGACCTGTACGACCTCTTTCATTCGATCTGGCGGCAAAAAAGACTGGTGCTTGGGTGTGCGATCATTGCGGGGGTTTTGGGGGGCGGTTACGCGCTTCTGGCGCCCCGGACTTATGAGGTCAGCAGTGTATTGCGTCCTGCCGCGCTCAATGAGCTGGACGCGTTGAACCGTTCCGAGGTTTATAAGCTACCGCCCGCCGATGCGCTGTCAAAGGTGGGGTCGCAATTGGACTCTTACGAAACACGGCTGGAATTTTTCAAGTCGCACCAGCAATTGTTCAAGGCATTTCAGAAACCAGGCCAAAGCCTGGAGCAGTCTTTCGAAGACTTCAATCGCAACGCGGTCAACCTCATTCTGCCTGACCCCAAAAAGGCTGACTCGTTGAGCAGTTACATCCGCCTGGAGTTGCAGTACCCCGCCGATGTCGATGGTGTGGCGATTCTCAACGGGTTTGTCGATTACGCTATTGGCGCCGAGCGCGAGCAAGTGGGCGCGGACCTCAAGGTGATCGTCAATAACCGCTTGAACGAGCTCAAGGGCAAGATTGATGCCGCTCGCGCCAATTATGAGAACGAGAAAGAGTCGAAGATCGCCTCACTGCTGGAAAGCGACCGGCTCAAGCGTGCCCAGTTGCAAGATGAGCTCAGTGCGCTGCGTCTGCAGATGAAGATGGAGCGCAGTGATCGGCTGGCAGAACTGACCGAGGCCATCGCCATTGCCAAGTCCTTGGGAATCAAAACCCCGACGACGCCGTCGGCAATGGCGGATGCATCACGCGGTGGGAGCGGGCAGGTCATGCGTACTGAAGTCAATAACCAGAAAATCCCGCTGTATTTCATGGGCTCCAATGCGCTTGAAGCGGAGCGCGACGCACTCCAGCGACGCACCAGCGACGATTTCACCAACGCCCGCGTCGCCGAGATCGGCAAAGAATTGCAAATGTTGGAGGTGAACCGAAAGGTCGAGGTACTGCGCAGGCGCGACAATGAGGACATTTTCCTGCAGGATGTCGAGCCGCTGCGTGCCGAAGTCGCGCGGTTGCGCAACTTGAACATCGATATGAGCAACCTCAAACTGGTGACCATTGATCGTCGCGCCCAGGAGCCGCTGGCGCCGATAAAGCCGAAGAAAGCGCTGGTGGTTGCCTTGAGCCTGACTGCAGGGCTGGTGCTGGGGCTGGTCATCGCGTTGATCCGCTACGTTGTGCAGAATCGTGGACAACCGGCACCTTACTCGCCGCTGGAAGAGGGGCGTTTTTCCCGCCGAGAGCGCAAGGACGATGAACCTTTGCTGTAACCGCATCGCGCACAACGGCGGTCCATGCCCCGTGGTTGTGCGCCTTCGGAACATCCGTCACAAGACAGCTTTTCACAATTCTTAGTTAACTTTTAGTTACAACCTGTGGCTAAATAACTGCAAAGGGCCACGCGCCGGGTGGTCACTCAGCCGGTCGTGCCGATTGTGTGAATTGTGATTTCAGGTGCTGCTATCCATCCTCGTCCGTTGTGGGCACGCAGGAGCAGCCTGTTCTCTTCTGACTTGTGACGAAATCCCTTGAAACTCATCATTGTTATTCTCTACGTTGCCTCGATTGCGTATGTACACCTGCGTGGGCGGGTGCGGCATAAGCTGGGGCGCCAACTCAGTGATCATTCGACCTTCCTGGCGCCGATCAACTGCTTTCTCTACCTCTTTTCCAAGCTGCCCAGCCGACCTTACCTGTCGCCCAGCGATTTCCCGGACCTGAGCCCGCTCCAGGAGCATTGGCAGGAGATTCGCGAGGAAGGCCAGAACCTGCTGCGCGCCGGCGAAATCAAGCGCTCGGAACAGTACAACGACGTAGGTTTCAATTCGTTCTTCAAGTCCGGCTGGAAGCGCTTCTATCTGAAATGGTATGGCGACAGCCACCCGTCGGCGATGAAGCTGTGCCCGCGTACCACCGAGCTGGTGCAGGGCATCGGTTCGATCAAGGCCGCGATGTTCGCCGAACTGCCGCCGGGCTCCAGGCTGGTTCGCCATCGCGACCCGTATGCCGGCTCGTATCGCTATCACTTGGGCCTGGACACGCCGAATGACCCGGGCTGCTACATCAACGTGGACGGTGAGAACTACTACTGGCGTGACGGCGAGCCGGTGATGTTCGACGAGACCTACATCCACTACGCGGAAAACACCACGCAGCAGAACCGCATCATTCTGTTCTGCGATATCGAGCGCCCGATGAAATATCGCTGGGCCGCTGCGTTCAATCGCTGGTTCAGCCGCAATGTGATGGCAGCTGCGGGCTCGCCCAACGATGCCAGTGACAAGACGGGCGGGCTCAACCGCGCCTTCACCCGGCTGTACAAGATTCGCTTGCGCGGCAAAGAACTGAAAAAGCGCAACCGTACGCGTTATTACCTGGAAAAATGGGCGATCTTTGCAGGGTTGGCCGCCATTTTCCTGCTGATCTGAAGGCTTCGGGCGCCATTCACTCCGGTGAATGGGCGCCCAGTTTGTCCCACATCTTTTTGCTGATCTTCTGTCGATTGGCATAGCCGTCCCAGGGATCGCTCTTCAAGCCGTCCAAGCGCTGCTGCAGATTGGCGACGGTCCATTGTTGGGCCCCGCGCAATCCCTTCAACTCCTCGCGACTGACCGGTACCGACACCGGCAAACCTGGCCGCGCCCTTACAGAATAAGCGGCCACGGTACTGGCGCCCCTTGCGTTGCGCAGGTAGTCGATGAAGATCTTGCCCACCCGGTTTTTTGGCCCTGACGTCGCGGTGAAGCGTTCAGGCAGTTGCTCGGTCATGAATTGGGCAATCGCTTTGGCGAATGCCTTGACGGTGTCCCAGTTGTCCCGGCGCGCCAGCGGCACGATCAGGTGCAGGCCTTTGCCGCCACTGGTTTTGACGAAGGCTTGCAAGCCCAATTCGTCCAGGACCGAAAGGGTGAGTTGCGCTGCTTCCTGCATGCTTTTCCACGGCAGCGCGGGGTCGGGGTCGAGGTCGAGTACAAACAGGTCCGGGGTTTCGATCTTGTTGACAGTGGCGCCCCAGGTATGAAACTCCACGGTGCCCATTTGCGCCGCCCCGAGCAACGCCTCGGCACTGTCGACTTCCATCAGGCGCGCATGGCCGGGATCGAGTGCCTGTTCCAACTGCTTGATGTTGGGAATGGCCAGGCGCTCCGAATGTTTCTGGAAGAACTGCTCGCCCTCGATGCCTTCGGGTGCCCTCAGCAGTGACACGGGACGGTGACGCAGAAAAGGCAGGATCCACTCGCTGATGCTGTTGTAGAACTGCGCCAATTGCTCCTTCTGCATGCCGCTCTGCTTATCGATCACGCGGTCCGGGTGGGTGATCTTCACGGTGCCGGTGGTTTTTTTCGCAGATTTCATGGATTTGACCGTGCGCGGTTGCTCATGAATGACCTGTGCGGCCGGTTTGTCGGTGCGCATCGCGACAAACGCCGCCTGGCGGATCACCCCCTCACGGGTCCATTCGGCAAACTGCACTTCGCCGACCAGTGTCGGTTCCACCCAGTGCACGTTACGGGCCTGGGCGCTGGTCAGGGCTTTTTCAAGGGGCGATGACTTACGCTCCAATGGCCTGAGTTGCGCATGGATCGCCTTCAGTGACGCTTGATCAAACCCGGTGCCTACACGTCCGGCGTACACCAATCCCGAGGTGTCATTCACTGCCAGCAGCAGTGCACCGAAACCGCTGCGCGAACCCTGCGGCCGGGTGTAGCCGACGATCACGAATTCCTGGCGCAGGCGGCATTTGAGCTTGACCCAATCGGTGTTGCGACTGGACACGTACGGGCTGCCCAGGCGCTTGCCGATGACACCCTCGAGGGCCAGGTCACAGGCGCTTTCAAAGATGTCCCGATGATGGGCAGTAAAGGCTTCGGAGAAGCGTAATAGCTTGCTTCTGCTGCCGGACAACGCAGTCTTCAGCGCTGCACGGCGATCTTCGACGGGGGCCTGGCGCTGATCCTGGCCATCCAGGAACGGCGCATCGAACAGGTAGTAGACAATGTCCAGGCTGCGCCCGATATCAAAGGCGTTTTGCAGCGCCTGGAAGTCCGGCAGGCCATCGCCGTTGAGGCTGACCACCTCGCCGTCGAGCCAACTGTCCTTGAGTTTGAGGGCGTGCAAGGCCTTGGCCTGGCGCGGCAGGCGGTCGGTCCAGTCGTGGCCGTTGCGCGTGAACAGCCGCACCTCGCCGTCGCGGATGCGCGCGAGCATGCGGTAACCGTCGAACTTGATTTCGTACTGCCAATCGCCCTCGGGGGCGCGATCCACCAGGGTGGCCAATTGCGGAGTGAAGTGTTCGGGGAGGGCGACGCTGGTTTTCCGGGCTTTTGCGCGAGATTTGGGCTTACCCAGCGAGGCGTCACTGAGCACGCTGTCGGGCTGGGCCTGGACAATATCGTAGTCTTGGGCGGGTCGTGCCTGCGCGTCTTTTTCCTTGATCAGCAGCCATTGTTCCTTATCGCCGCTGCCTTTCAGGTGCGTGCGGACCAGTGCCCAATCGCCGGACAACTTTTCGCCGACCAGGGTGAACTTGAGCTTGCCGGCGGCGTAAGCCTTGCGGGGATCGTCATGGGGTTGCCACACACCGCGGTCCCACACGATGACGTCACCTGCGCCGTATTGGCCCGCCGGGATACTGCCTTCGAAACTGCCGTAGCTGAGAGGGTGATCTTCGACATGCACGGCCAGGCGCTTCTGCGTCGGGTCCAGGCTCGGGCCTTTGGGCACTGCCCAACTGAGCAGTACGCCATCCAGTTCCAGGCGGAAGTCATAGTGCAGGTTGCGCGCGTCATGTTTCTGGATCACGAACGACAGCGCCGAAGCGTTGCGTGTTCCTGCGGGCGCACTGCCCGCCGGTTCGCCGGTGACGCCGAAGTCGCGCTTGCGGTTGTATTCGCTGAGGGGCTTTGGCATGGCTTATGACGCCTTGGTGGCTTTCTTCGCGGCGGGCTTCTTGGCGGGTTTGCCGGCCAGGCTGCGCTTGAGTAACTCCGTCAGGTCGATCACATCGGCGGACTTACGCTCTTCACTGTCTTGGCTGGTTTCCACATCCTCGATCTTGCCGGCCTTGGCCTTCTTGGCCACCAGCGCCATGATCTTTTCCTGGAAGCTGTCGCGATATTCATCGGGCTGCCAGTCGGCGCTCATGTCGTCGACCAGACGCTTGGCCATGTCCAGTTCACCCTTGGCCAGGCTGGGTTTGGTCACGTCGCTGCCCAGTTCCAGTTCGTCCAGGCTGCGCACTTCGGCGGGCCAGCGCAGCATCACCAATACCAGCGCCGACTCCAGCGGCATGAGTGCCGCCAGGTGCTGCTTGGTGTGCAGGACCACGTTGGCCAGCGCGACTTTTTTGGTCTTCCTCAGCGTTTCCCGAAGCAGCGCGTAGACCTTGCCACCGCGCTTGTCCGGTGCCAGGAAGTAGGGCGTGTCGATGTTCTGCAACGGGATCTGGTCACTGGCGACAAACGCGATGATCTCGATGGTCTGGGTCGACTTGGGGTGGGCCGAGCGGATTTCCTCTTCGCTGAGCACCACGTAGCGGCCTTTCTCGAAGGCCACACCCTTGACGATGTTGTCTTTGGTGACTTCCTTGCCAGTGGTCTTGTTGATGCGCTTGTAGCCCACCGGGTCCATGCTGCGCTTGTCCAGCCAGTCGAAGTCAACGCCCTGCGATGACGTGGCCGAGACCAGCGACACGGGGATGTGCACCAGGCCAAAGCTGATGGCACCTTTCCAGATAGCTCGTGGCATCGGTGCGACTCCTTGAGTAGAGGGGGTGTTCTGGTGACTCGGTGCCGATGTGAAAAGTTTCCCCTGGCAGATGCGCGGACAGATCGTGTTACACCTGATGAGAAACTATTTAGTGTCGAAAGCCGAACCCAAGGCGTAGCGTGTTATCGAAAGCACGTACTCCTCACTCCCGAGAGGCTTTGTCAATGAACACTTGTATGCGACACGTTGCAGCGCTGCTGTTGGGTCTGGCCCTGATCCCCGTGGCCCAGGCACAAAACCTGCCCGGCAGCAACAACGCCAACAACGCCAACAACGGCCCGATCCACCGGGCCAACCCCAACAGCATGCAGGGCACCCAGCCCAACGCGCCGGCGGTTCGCGGGATTCAGACCGGGCCGACCACACGCACGCCGACCCTGGAAAACGGCGGCATTGGCAACAGCTATCCCAAGCGCGACGCTGCGCCCAGCCGCCCGGCCACCGAAACCAAAGCCCCCACTTATGATGCCAACGGCAATCGCCGGTAAGGATTCCGTCTTATGTTTCTACGCAAAACCCTGCTAGCCGCGCTGTGCGCAACCTCTCTACTGCCGTTGACGGCCAGTTTCGCAGCCGATGCCCAGCAGTTCCCCAGCGAGCAAGGCAGCATCACCGTCACACCGATCGCCAAAGGCCTGGACCATCCCTGGGCCGTGGCTTTTCTGCCGGACAAGCAAGGTTTCCTGGTCACCGAACGGCCTGGCCACCTGCGTTTTGTCAGCCCTGACGGGAAATTGTCCGCGCCACTGACGGGCTTGCCTGAAGTGTGGGCCAAAGGGCAGGGCGGCTTGCTGGACGTGGTGCTGTCGCCGGACTTCAAGCAGGACCGCATGGTCTACCTTTCCTACGCCGAAGGGGGCGGCAAGGGCGGAACAGCCGGTACTGCGGTAGGGCGTGGACGTCTGGCGGCTGACCTCAGTGGCCTGACCGACTTCAAAGTGATCCTGCGCCAGGAGCCGAAGCTGTCCACCGGCAATCACTTCGGTTCACGCCTGGCCTTCGACCGCGACGGTTATTTGTTTGTGACCCTGGGCGAAAACAACGACCGCCCGACCGCCCAGGACCTCGACAAACTGCAGGGCAAGGTGGTGCGCATCTACCCCGACGGCCGCGTGCCGGATGACAACCCCTTCGTCGGCCAGCCAGGCGTGCGCCCGGAGATCTGGTCCTACGGCCAGCGCAACCCCCAGGGCCTGGCGCTGAATCCCTGGAGTGGCACGATCTGGGAAAATGAACATGGGCCACGCGGGGGGGACGAGATCAATATCATCGAGCGTGGCAAGAATTACGGCTGGCCGTTGGCGACCCACGGCATCAACTACTCTCTGGCACCGATTCCCGAAGCCAAAGGCAAGACCGCAGAAGGCACCGTGCCGCCCCATCATGTCTGGGAAAAATCACCGGGTATCAGCGGCATGGCATTCTACGATGCAGACCGCTTCAAGCCTTGGCAGCACAATGTGTTCATCGGCGCGCTGGCCAGCCAGGAACTGATCCGCTTGCAGTTCGACGGTGACAAGGTGATTCACGAGGAGCGTTTGCTGGGCGGTTTGAAAGCGCGGATTCGGGATGTGAGGCAGGGGCCGGATGGCTTTTTGTATGTGTTGACGGATGAGGATGATGGCGTGCTATACCGAGTCGGCCTCAATCAGGACTGAAGCCGACAACAACCTGTAGGAGCCCGGCTTGGCGGCGATGGCGATTTCAGCCACGCCATCGCCGCCACGGTTTACAGGCCCAGGTCAGACAGCCCCGGGTGATCATCCGGGCGCCGTCCCAGCGGCCAGTGGAACTTGCGCTCGCTTTCCTTGATCGGCATGTCGTTGATGCAGGCAAAACGATTGGCCATCAGGCCGTTCTCGTCGAACTCCCAGTTCTCGTTGCCATAGGAACGGAACCAGTTGCCCGAATCGTCGTGCCACTCATAGGCATAACGCACGGCGATGCGGTTATCGGTAAACGCCCACAGCTCCTTGATCAGCCGATAGTCCAGCTCCTTGGCCCATTTACGGGTCAGGAAACCCTTGGCTTCTTCGCGGTTATGGGCGAACTCGGCGCGGTTGCGCCACTGCGTGTCGAGGGTGTAGGCCAGGGATACGCGGTGGGGGTCGCGGGAGTTCCAGCCGTCTTCGGCCAAACGCACTTTTTCGATGGCCGATGCGCGGGTAAACGGCGGCAGGGGCGGACGTGTTTCTGCAGTCGATGACATGGGGCAGTTCCTCAAACAATAAGGGTGTGTTGAAAGTTGCGCCGTCGTGCGATCAAAGTCCCAACAAGGTTTGCGCCATGCATTGCGCATTATCGGCAGCTGTTGAATCGCCCATCACCAGGGCAACGGTAATGGCGCCATCGATCAGGATCAGCAGGTGCGCGGCCTGCCGTTCAGGGTCGGGGGTGCCATGTGCTTGACACAGTTCGAGCAGGTACTCGAACAGTTTCTGTTTGTGGGCCTTGGCCAACTGGCGTACCGGGTCCTGCGGGTCGCCGGTTTCGCCGCTGGTGTTGATGAAGGCGCAGCCGCGGAAATCGGCGGAGCCAAACCAGGTTTTAAGTGCATCGAACACCGCCAGCAAGCGTTGGCCGGTGCCTTCGCTACATTCCACCTCTGTGCGCAGCCACTGCATCCAGCGCTCGTCACGACGCTGCAGGGCGGCAATCACCAAATCGTCTTTATTGGCGAAGTAGCGGTAAATGCTTTTTCGCGAGACACCCGCGGTTTTCACCAGGAACTCCATGCCGGTGGCGGCGATGCCATGGCGATAGATCAACTTTTCGGTGACGTCGAGGATGATGTCGCGGGTTTCATTACTGATCATGTCGTTCATGCTGCCAAAAGTAGAACGATCATTCTTCTTGGTCAATTAAAATTTTTCCATGCGCCACAGCAAGACCTGGGCCCCCCCATGGTGTAAGCTCGGGGCCTCTTCGGATTCGACCCATTGCGAGCCTTATGCCGTCGTTCTTCAAACGCTCCCTGTTGCCCAAACTGCGCGGTTTCCCCCTGACTCCTGATGCGATTGACGTGCTGTCCGGCGCTGCTGCCTATCGCCGTTGCCTGCTGGAGAAGATCTCCCAGGCCACCCGGCGTATCTACATCGTCGCGCTGTATTTGCAGCAGGACGAGGCAGGGCAGGAGATCTACGACGCCCTGCACGCCGCCAAGGCAGCGCGTCCGGAGTTGGATGTCGTGGTGGTGGTCGATTGGTTGCGCGCCCAGCGTGGCTTGATCGGCGCCGGCAAGCAGCCGGGCAACAGTGCCTGGTACCAGGCCATGACCCAGAGCCACAGCAGTGAAGTGCCGGTGTATGGCGTGCCGGTGCAAACCCGCGAGCTGTTCGGCGTGCTGCACCTCAAAGGCTTTGTGATCGACGACACGGTGCTGTACAGCGGCGCCAGCCTGAACAACGTGTACCTGCACAAGTTCGACAAGTACCGCTACGATCGCTACCACCTGATCCACAACAAGCCGCTGGCCGATTCGATGCAGCATCTGGTGGAGCATGGTCTTGTGGCGTCCAAGGCGGTGCATCGCCTGGACCTGCCCAACCCGCCCACCACCCGCAGCCTGCGCAACGACATCGGCGACCTGCGCAGCCGTCTCAAGCATGCGACATACGACACCACAGCCGGGCAATTGCCCAACGGCCATCTGTCGGTCAGCCCGCTGTTGGGCGTGGGCAAGAACAATCCGTTGAGCCGAGTGATCCTGGAGCTGATCGCCAGTGCCCAGCATCAACTGACCATCTGCACGCCATACTTCAACCTGCCGCTGCCAGTGACCCGCGAAATCAACCGCGCCCTGGCGCGTGGCGTGAAGATCGACATCATCGTCGGCGACAAGACCGCCAACGACTTCTACATCCCGCCCAGCGAGCCGTTCAAGGTGATCGCCGCGCTGCCGTACCTGTATGAGATCAGCCTGCGCCGTTTCGCCAAGCGCCATCAGCGCGACATCGACCACGGCCAGTTGAACCTGCACCTTTGGCACCACGACGACAACACTTACCACCTCAAGGGCATGTGGGTCGACCAGCGCTACACCTTGCTCACCGGCAACAACCTCAATCCGCGCGCGTTCCGCCTTGACCTGGAAAACGCCTTGCTGATCGATGATCCCAAGAGCGAGTGGCTGGAGCCGAGGCGTACCGAGTTGGCGCAGATTTTCCAGCACACCACGCGAATCGAGCGTTACCAGGACTTGCAGGCGTTGCCGGACTACCCGGAGGCGGTCGGCAAGTTCCTGCGCCGGGTCAGCCGGGTACGAATCGAGCGGTTGTTGTATCGGATTCTCTAGAGTCTCTGCCCGATTTCATCGCTGGTTTTAGGCGTCGGCTTATAGAACGGCTGTCTTTTCCCCTCTTACAGTGCCTTCCAACCGTTCAAGGAGGCACGGCTTTTCCCTCAATGGATTTGCCACAAAGAGGATAGCAACATGCCATCTATTCTTGCCCAAAGCGGTTCGGTCATCTGCGCGCCGGCCACTCCGGCGCCTGACCTGGCGCCCATGTCCCAACCTTCAATTTCCCTGGTTCCATCCAACCCCTGCGAAACTGCCCCTGAACGCCCCGGTACGCCCGCAATTGTGGCGCCCACCTGGACACTACCCATGTCGCCCAGTGCCGCCGGCACCGCCGGAGACTCCACCTTGGCTGAGCGTCTGGCACAGGCCCTCGACCGCGGCCAGAATAGTGTGGCAATCCCTAATGACAGCAGTCTCGGTGCGGCCTTGGCCCTCTACCGCCAGTTGCTTGATCAACCGTCTTCTCAGTCCTGGCTCTCGCTTAAAGGCTTGGCAATGGACACCCTGACACTGCGCAAGGATCGCGTAGAGGGTTTCACGGCCGCGGGGGGCATACGCACTCCTGTAGCGTTCAGCAGTACTGACGACAGTGGCTGGGGGAAGGCGAGCCGGCATCTACGGGCGATGCGCAATGTGCTTGACCCCGACGATAAGGGCTTGCCTTACGTCAGTCTTGATGAGCCTCGTATGCCCCTGCACGTCGTGCTGAATGCCTACGGCCTGGATCCCGGTGAATCCATTGAACAGAAGCGGGCACTCAAAGACCAGGTGGCGGCGAATGGCTTGACGGTACCCCCTCGGTTTTTGGCCGCGCTCGACGATGTGCGCGGCGTGATCAGTGACCTGGATGAGCGCGCCTTCCTGGCGAATTTGCTTGAAGAGCAGGTGCAGCAACTGGCGGATAGCCGTGCTACCGATTGGTCAACACTGAAGATCCAGCCCTCGCCAGCCTCTGCCAAGGGTATTGGGCCCCATTCCAGCTACGATGTTGCCCAATTGCTTGAGCATAAGGGGTTGGGCGTACCTCGTACGGCTGCGGCGACCCGCAATGTCATTCGGTGGTTGCGCACAGTCCTGCCACCGGCCCCGCCCTTGGGTGATTATTCTGGGTTGGTCCCGCTACAACCGGGCGATCCGGACTACAAACCGCTGGCTACGCTCGCGATGTACACCCCGGCAACACTGAGTGCCGATCTCGACGCTCACCTTGGGAGGTTGAGCCAGGGCCCCGATGCTGTAGCGTTTGGCAACATCCTTGCTGCGGTGCTGCAAGGGCCTGCCGGTTCGGTAGGCGGTTACGCGCTTTACAGCCCCAGCAATGCGGGACGCACCCTGGGTGAAGTCCGCCAGGCTCTGGAACAGTATTTGTGTGACAACAAGGCAATGGACGCAAGCGTTGCGTTCCTGGTGGCCCATGTGGCGCTGGCGAGGAAAGCCCCCGAGTTTCTGGTCCGGGACTTACCCGAGGGCATCAAGATCGGCACACCGGCCTGGACGGAATTGCGGCTTGGTTGCGCGATGGCTGAACGCATGTTGCCAGGCACCTCTCGGATGATGGATGAGCAGCAGGTCTGCGCATTGACGAGCCTGGAGCCTACGTCCGATGGTCAACGCACCCTCATGCAGGAGCAAGCCCTTGGCATATTGCTTGACTGGGGAGTGCTCAATGGTGTCATACCGGACAAGCCTCAAGGCCGGCATACTCAGGAGGATCTCAAGAAAACGTCGAGTGTGTTCTCGCGGCAACGGAGACTGTCGGCTCGTTCGTTCAACCGTTTGAGCACCGCCTTGCCGTCGCGCAGGCAGATGGCGACCCAAGAGTTGCTCAAGGCCATGCCTCAGACCAGCCTCAGCCAATTGGAGGCGATGAAGGTTCATCTCCCCGACTCCGACGAACGCCGCAACCTGAGGCGCTCCGAACCGCGTACGCGCTCGCTGATCGAGGCTTACATGAGCGGCGATCTGACCAAGGACAGATGGGTCTTGACCACCGATATGTCCAACGCTGGCAAACGTTCGAATACCCCCTATAGGCATATTGATGAGTCCTCTACGAATTCGGCAACGGCTCGACAAAAGCTCAACGAAATCATCGAGCGGCTTCCCGCTTTGGACCCCTTGCTGGAAAGCGCCGTCACCCGTCACCACAACGATCAAAAGATGGGCTTTGTCACCAAGCTCAAACTGATGTTCGCGGGGTTGCCGTTGGTTGATCGCCAGCGCATCGAACTGGGCAGTGTGGAACTGTTCACGTTGCGCAAGGCCACTGGCAAACAGCAGGTGTGGGAGTCGGACCTGGACCGAGCGGCGGTGACCGCGCGGCAGGGGATATTGATGCGTGTCGTTCACGACAATACTGTCACCTATTACGAGGTGCTCTACAACGCAAACATCATCAAGCACGACAGCCTTGAAGCAACGAATGCCCTGGATAAGGTGGCCTCAGACAGAAGCTACCTGGAAAAGTACAAATTGCTTGCAGACAAATACATCCGTCGCGGTCATGACGTCGGCCTGGATTTCAATGCGTATGCCAGCGGTGCACCGGCACGCGAAGGCGTCAGTTCTTCCGATGTCATTCTCGATAAAGTCGGTGTTACCAAGGGGCCGCGCCCACTCCCCGAAAACGTGACCAGGGAATCTTTTGTTCCTGATACCTATCAGTCAGACCGTATCGAGGACATTGCCGTTGAAATCACCGAGCGCAATTTCTACGAAAGTGCCGAGGACATGCTTGCACGGGCAAAGGGCCAGTTACCCGTGGAAAAAAGCCGCGAGGCCCATGCGCGGGATGTCAGCCTGCTGCTATCGCTGGTTCCCTTCGTCGGTGCCTATCAGGACTTTCGCGATGGTGATTTTGGCAAAGGCCTGCAAAGTTTGGCGTTGGACGGTGCAGGTTTGATGATCGGTGCGGGAGGCCAGGCACGGTCGCTGATCCGTTCGCTCAAGACCCTGGCAAAAAACACCAGTCGGCCGTCCATCGGCAGATTCAGCGCTCGCGTCACGCCGAGCACCCCAAAGGTTGCCTGGTCCTGGAATGAACCCAAGGTGCGCTTCAGCGACGCCGCGTTTGATTTTTCCAAGCAGACAGCACTGTTCTTTAACGCGGTCTTCAATCCGGTGGACGGTTATCCGCGCCTGATCAGTGCCGCGTCCAAAGGCCTGTCCAAGTTGTCCAGCCTGGGCGCTGTCAGTGCGGGCTTGAGCAAGGCAATGCCTCACCTGATGACGGTAGACGAAAAAATGCGCTGTTATTTTCTGGTCGGTACGGGCCTGGTAGACCCTACCAAACCGCCCGGATCGCAAGCTGCTTGAGCATAGCGACCGCTGCGCCGCTGATGGCTGAGCGGTCGCCGGGCCCCTGGGTCAGTTCAAACCCAACTTGCCGCGCAACGTGGACAGGTCTTCCGCCAGGGTATTGACCGGGCCCACCAGGGCCTTGCGGTCGGTTTCCTTGACCTTGTCATAGGTCTCGAAACCGCCGTCCTTGGTTTTGTACTTGGCGAGGATCTTGTCGACGCTGGCGAAGTTCTTGTCGACTTTGGCCAGGAAGGCCTTGTCTTGCTTCTCGATCTGGCCACGGAACAGGTCGACGATTTTCTTCGCTCCGTCGATGTTGCCCTGGAAGTCATACAGGTCGGTGTGGCTGTAGCGGTCTTCTTCGCCGGAGATCTTGGTGGCGGCGACTTCTTCCAGCAACGCTGCGGCGCCGCCTACGACTTTCTCGGGTGGGAAGGTCAGGCCGTCGACGCGGGTCTTGAGGTCGTTGACGTCGGTGTTGAGCTTGGCGGTCAGCGCTTCCAGGCCCTTGGTGGTGTTCTGCGAGAACAGCGCGTATTCGATGCGGTGGAAGCCGGTGAAATCTTCGGCGGTCACGCCTTTTTCGTGGTCGTCGACGCGGGAGTCGATGGACGCATCGAGGTCGCTGAACAGCTCGGCGATCGGCTCGATGGACTCATAGTGCACGCGGGTCGGCGCATAGAGCTTCTTGGCGGTGGCCAGGTCGCCCTGGTTGATGGCAGCGGTGAACGCTTGGGTCTGGGTGACCAGCTCGCCGATTTCCTCGGTGACGTAGATCTTGTAGTCCGACACCGGCCCTACCAGGTCCAGCGGCGCGGTGGCGGCGAACGCTGCCAGCGGCGAAAGGGTCAATAACAACGACAACGCAATAGTCGACTTTTTCATGGGACGGTATCCGCTCTGAGTGTGTTTTTCAGGTATTGGCAGTGGTTTGAGGGTGCGTTGCAGCGAGCAGCGCGCGCCCGAGGAAATCCTGGGCCCCGGTGACGCCTGGCAAGGTGAAGAAGTACCCGCCGCCGACCGGCTTGAGGTATTCCTCCAGAGGTTCGCCGTTGAGCCGGGTTTGCACGCTGATGAAGCCTTTCTCCAGGTCAGCCTGGTAGCAGATGAACAACAGCCCCATGTCCAGCTGACCGTTCTTGTTGACGCCGTTGGAGTAGTTGAACGGCCGACGCAGGATCAGGTTGGCCTGGGTCTGCGGCGTGCGCGGGTTGGCCAGGCGGATGTGTGCGTCGAGCTTGGTCAGTTTGCCTTCCGGGTCCTTGCTGTAGTCGGGCACCTGGGTTTCGTTGTGGCCATCCATCGGCGCGCCGGTGGGCTTTACCCGGCCGATGATGCTTTCCTGCTCCTGCAGTGGGGTGCGGTCCCAGCGCTCGACGAAGTTGCGGATGATGCGCACGGCCTGATAGCTGCCATTGGCCGCCCAGGCCGGTTCGTCGCTGCCCGGTTGTACCCACACAATCCGGTTCATCGCCTTGTCGTCGTTGGAGTTCGGGTTGGCCGAACCGTCACGGAAACCGAGGAAGTTACGCGCACTCTGCGCAGGCTCGCCGGGCTTGGCAGGCGCCTGGGGCGGTACGCTGCCTTCCTGTTTCCAGCGCACCAGCAGCAGGTCGGGCAGGTTTTTCACGATGTCGCGCAGGGCGTGGATATTGGTGTCGGGGGTGTTGGAGCTGAACTGCAGGCTCAGGTCGCCATGGCACTGCGCCGGCTCCAGCGCATCGTTGGGGAAGCCGACCATGCGAGTCAGGCGCTTGGGTTTGGCTTTGGCGAGCCCGAAGCGCTCATCGAACAATGACTCGCCGACAGAAACGGTGATGGTCAGGTTATCCGGCGTGACTACCGGGCCGAGGATGCCGGAGTCGGTGGGCGGTAGTTTCGGATCGACTTGCGGCACGGTGCCGCCGGTCATCAGGAAGGCGATGCGTTCGCTCAGGGTACGGAACAGGCGTTCCAGGTCGTCACGGTCGCTGGCCAGTACGTCGAACGCCACAATCATGCCGCAGGCCGGGCGTGGGGTGACGATACCGCTCTGGTGTTTGCCGAAGAAATCGTGGTGGTCCTGGGTCTTGTCACTGCGCGGCGCGGTGGTGACTTGCTCCGCCGCAGCGGCCATGGCCGGGCAAGTCAGGGCGCTGCCGGCAATCGCGGCACCGGTGGCGGCCATGCCCAGCAAGACACGGCGACGCTGAAGGTTGGTGTGTTCTGAATCACTCATGTGTGCGGTCGTCTTCACTGCAGGCCGGAAAGGCCAAGGGCGGGGTCGATTCCATCGAGTGCAACGGCCAGAGCCTTGGCCTTGTCGGCGATCTGCTTGCGCTGATCGGCGGTCACGCTGTCGTAGCGGCGGTACTGGCCGTCGACTTTCAAACCATTGAGCTCGCTGTCGAAGGCCGTCAGGGCGCTGTCGACTTTGGGCAGCAGGTCGGCGGCGGATTTGGTCAGCAGCGGACGCATCAGCTCGACAACCTTGTGGGCGGCTTCCAGGTTGGCGGCGAAACCCTCCAGGTCGACATGGCTGTAGCGTTCTTCTTCACCGCTGATGGCGCGTACATCGGCCAGGTTGTTGAGGTTGCGTACCACAATGCCGACCAATTGCTCCGGCGGCAGGGATTGCGCCAGCAATTGTTGCTTGAGGGCGCTGACGTCGGTCAGCAGGCGCTGGGCAATCGGGGCCAGGCCGTCGAGGCTGCGTAGTTGGAACAGGCCGTATTCCAGGCGGTGGAAGCCGCTGAAGGCCGGGTCCTGTTCGCGTTTTTCAAAATAGTCGGCACGAGCGTTGATCGCGTTGTCCAGTTGCGCGAGGCGTTGCGATGCCGGAGCCAGGCGCTGGTAAGCCTCCCGAGCTGGTAGGTAGAGTGCTTGGGCCTGGGCCAGGTCGCCGCGGTCGATGGCCTGTTGCAACACGGTTACCGCCTTGACCAGTGCGCTGCCTTGGCCGCTCAAGTACACGCGGAATTCCGACAATGGGCCAATGAACGCCACCATCGACGGTTTGGCCTTGGCCTGGGCGTCGGACTCGGCGGTCGGTGTTACGTGCAAGGTGCCACGCGGATTGCTCAGCAGGCCACAGGTGATCGCGTAGTCACCGGGCAACAGGTTGGCGTTGATCACCTGGCTCAGGCCGGGAGCGATGTTTTCCCGTTCTTCGACCACCAGCACGCCGTCGAGGATTTCCCATTCCACCGCACGATCGGAGCGGTTGATGATGCGGAAGCTCGCGCGGCCGGCGGGGACCGTCAACTCATTCGGCTCGCAGGCGTGACCATGAATGGTCACGGCGATTTCATTGTGGTTGGCCTGGCGTTTGCTGGCTGCCAGTTGCGAGGCGTAATAGAACAGGCCGCCGGCGACGATCAGCACGACCACCGAGCCCGCCACGGCCCAGCGCAGGGCGCGGGGTGGCGAAGCCGGTTGAGGGGTTGGGTTGGACAAGAGACGGTCCTTACTGGCTGGAAACGGAGGAGGGTGTAACGGCCGGCTTGGGTGGCGCGGCGGGCAGGAAGAACATCACCAGGGCCACCACCAGGTAAATCAGGTAGGCGCCGAGGGTGCTGACGGTGGGCGCTTCCTGATAGCCGAACATGCCAGCGAGGACCGAGCCCAGTGGGCTGTCCATCGGCAGGGCGGCGCTGAAGTCGAAGAGCACGGTTTGCAGGCGGTTCCACACGCCTGCTTCGTGCAGGGCCTGTACCGAATTGGCGAGGATGCCGGCTGCCACCACCAGGATGAACAGGCCGGTCCAGCGGAAAAACGCACCGAGGTTCAGGCGCATGCTGCCGGTGTAGATCAGGAAACCGACGATGATCGCCAGGATCAGGCCGAGCAGGGCGCCAATCGGTGCGCCGGGGCCTTCACTCTGCTGGAACACCGCCAGCAGGAAGAACACGGTTTCCAGACCCTCACGGGCCACGGCGAAAAACACCATCAGGATCAGCGCAGTGACCTGGTGTTTGGAACCGGCCAACGCGTGATCGAGGGATTCATGCAGGGAATGCTTGATGGAACGCGCCACTTTACGCATCCAGAACACCATGGAACTGAGGATGCCCACGGCGACCAGGCCGACGATGCCTTCGAACAGTTCCTGTTGCTTTTGCGGAAACTCGGCGCTGACCAATTCCAGGCCGCCGCCGACCAGCAGGGCCAGCGCAGCGGCGAGAAACACGCCGATCCACACCGCAGGCATCCACTGGCCACGGCCGGTCTGTTGCAGGTAACTGGCGATAATGCCGACGATCAATGCGGCTTCAATGCCTTCGCGCAGCATGATGAGGAAAGGAACGAGCATTCGGCACCGCGTCACAACTAGATAGGAGGCTAAGTTGTAACATAATGATACTCATTGCTAAACAACAATTCTTGACGTTTGCTGAACATGGGCTGAACGGTGGTGGCGAATCGCAACCCATCTTATGATGCACATCATTATTTGCGCCGCCGGATGCCCGTTTCCCCATGTCGGAAAAAGACACCATCTCCCTCCACCTCGTGCGTGAAGCCTTGCTGCAAAGCTGCGCGCCCGGCGCGGCCAGTGCCGAAGTGCTGCATAAAGCCGGGATTGAGCCGGCACTGCTGGCCGAGCCCAACGCGCGGGTCTCTGCCACCACCTACGCACGCCTGTGGCGCCTACTGGCGCGGCGCATGGATGATGAGTTCTTCGGCATGGACCCGCGCAAGCTCAAGTCCGGCAGCCTGGCGTTCCTCTGCCGCGCCGCGATGGCGCAATCTACCGTCGCCACCGGGCTGGAAACCGGACTGGGGTTTCTGTCGCTGATGCTGGAGCGCCTGCCTGCCGAGTTGGTGCGTCAACAAAGCCTGGCGGAGATCGTATTGCTGGAGCCCGAGTCCGAACCCAATCGGGCCTTCACTTACTTTACCTATTGGATGATCGTGCACGGTGTGGCCTGTTGGCTGGCCGGGCGGCGGATCCCGATCCTGGCGATTGAGCTGCGTTGCTCAAAACCGGATTTCTGTGCTGACTACCAGGTGATGTTCTCCGACAACCTGCGTTTCGACCGACCGCGCACGCGCATGATCTTTTCCGCCGACTGCCTGGACCTGCCGATCAAGCGCAGCACAGAGGAACTCAAGCGTTTCCTCGCCCGCGCGCCCGCCAACATCCTGGTCAAATACCGCGACCCCGCCAGTCTCGCCACCCGTATCAAGCATGATTTGCGCCAGATGCCCCCCGACACCTGGCCGGAAACCGAAGGCCTCGCCGCCAGCCTGTGCATTTCCGCCTCGACCCTGCGCCGGCGCCTGGCGGAAGAAGGGCAGACCTACCAGGGGCTCAAGGACAGTGTGCGCAAGGAGTTGGCGATTGTGTGGTTGGCGGAGCCGCAGATCAGTTTTGCCGAGATTGCCGCACGGCTCGGATTTGCTGATACCAGCTCATTCTACAAAGCCTTTCGCAAGTGGGCCGGTTCCAACCCGGGGCACTATCGCAGTCTGATTTTGGATGGTGCTGGCTGAGGGCTGAGTACCACAACGCACTGCGACTTATCCGATAGGAGCCGAGCGCTCAATCCGCAACTCTCAGGCACCTTTCCTCGCTGAAGAGTCTGTCAGATGCCGCTGTCGATAACCTCTCAATCTCTCACTGCCTGTGAATCAGGGTCGGGTAACGCTGCCGTGGCGCAGTTGCCAGTGAATACGAATGCAATACCTCGCAAGGAAAGCGAAGCGCTCGGCAACGAGCTGAACCAGTTACGCACTCAGATAAAACGTGAGTCCGACGCCTATCAACACCATATGTTACGGGCGGCATACGAAGATGTTCGCCCACGGCCGCTCAGCACCCGCCAGAAAATCAAGGACCTGTGGGTGAGTGTGCAAATGGCGGGGTCAGGGCACCAGCCGGGGCATACACCCAATCGGTCCCTGCAACAGGCGTGGAAGGCCAAAGAGCGGCTGGCCAGGTTGAACAACCGCTATATTCCCCTCGCCAAGGCTGAAGCGCTTGCGCAAATGGGCGAGCAACTGATGGACGCCGAGGACAGCCTGCGTGGGCTCACTGGCGATAAGGCCGCTGCGGTCAGCGTCCATGTCAATCGACTGAGAGAGCGTTTCGAGGCCGCCAAGTTTGCCTTCGCCATCGATGTCGGCGAAACCTTGGCAAAGGACACGGCGCCGCTACTGCCACTGTTCAACGTGCAGACCTATTTGGGATTACAGCAGGCCGGGCAGGGGATTCGGGATGCTGCTGATGGAATCAAGGGCATGTACAACAAACAGTGTGTGCGGCCCGACCTGCTGCAGGTCAAACAGACCCAGATGTACCATGAGGACGCGCTGCGGATGGCCGCAGTCGACCATGGTACTAATGTTGTCGATGATCTTCGGGAAAAACACGAAGCGGCCGCCCCTGCGGATAAACAATGGTTGGTGTCGTTCACTTCCCAAACCCGGCAGGTGCTGAGCCGCATCGATGCCGCGTTGAGCCTGCCGGGTGCCGAAGGTGTCGAGTTGGAGGAAGTCAGAGTCCTGCTCAAAGACATGCTCGGCCAAGCCAGTCCGCCGATGTCGGGTCGTTACGCCACGGGCGCCAACGATGTCTACCGTGAAACCACAGGGCCTGTTGAGGAGCAAGGTTACACCCCAGAGATGCAACGCTTGGGCATTGCCTTGGGCAGTTGGTTGCTCGGCAATGGGGTTCTACTGACGCAACGCGTGGGCGATGCTATCGGAGAACATCCTGTGCTTGCGTTGGGGGTGCTTGCCGCCTATGGCGGCATCAGTACTTTTTATAGCAACTGGTTCCTGCCAGCTTCTCCAGGACTGGAAGATAACGAACGGCGGACGCATTCAAGCGATCGCTTGCCGATGCTGGACGCAGAGGTGGATATCGCACTCGAACAGGCACTGCCTGATCACCCTGATGTATTGATCGGGCAAGTGTTGCTGGATCAGTTGTACACAGGGAAGTCTCGCGCCCCTCGCAGTGTGGATGATGGCAACCTTTCGGTTGCACGCACAGGCTCAGTCGACGCAATGCTGAAGCACCGTGCCCATGGCGAAAACCAGACCAATGGTGAGCTTGTGCGAACCGCTGGAGGCATCGGTGCCGAGGTGGATGACACGATGCTGGCAGGGGCGATTACCACTGGATTGCAGCGTTTCGAACTTCAGCAAACCGAGCTTCAAGCGACGTATAAGAAAAAATTGGCCAATAGTCTGGAAGCGAACATTAAAGACTCCGTCGATTGGATGACCAACCTTTACGCCCCCATTTTGGACCCGTCTACTGCATTGGACGAAATCATCAATCAGCGTATCAAGGCATTTGAAAGACAGACGGGAGAGACCCTGAGTCTGCAACCTGACAGCAGGATTACCGTTTGGTACAAGGATAATCAGTCAGCTAACCCGAATCATCATCTGGTGTCCGCAGTAGAACGGAAAAAGTATTTCACTCTCAAGCAGGTCGTCACCGGCATTCACTTGAGCGATATAAGTCTGATGCGCGGACATCACGGTCAAGTCTATAAAGTTTCCCGAGTTTCCCATCAGCAGCTGGTCGACTTTATTGATAAAAAATTATTGAAGCGGACATTGGAAGCTAACCTCTCCGATTATAAAACCCGGCCAGGCCTAGAGCAAAAATGGGTAGATTTCTATGATGGCAGGATCAAGAATGCTGCATTTAACTATCTCTCCAACACGTCCATTGAACATCCTGGTCATGTGTTGATGAGCCGATTTTTGAACGGAGAATTAAAGGCATCTGAGGTTGAGTTTCATGGCACGAAGGTCAGCGGTGTGTTTGCTGTCACTCACGGGCAGTCTGCGGTCATGTGCAGTGTGGATGACGACAACTGTTTTTACATCAGTGAAAAACGTAATAATTACTGGAAGTTCGGGGCGTCTTATACGGAGTTCATGCCTGTTTATCCAAACGATGAAAAATTCAAAAGGTGGATCCGTATAAAACTGCCCATCATTGAGCAAGTCAAGGCTGCCAGGAATCCACAGGCGTTTGAGGTCACCCGAACAAAGATGTCAACAAACGTCCAAATAGGAATGGGCCGCAACGGTGGTCGGGTCAAGATCAAACCCTTGACTTTTACGGCCCAGGAAAGCGCACAGCAACTGAGCGCCTCTTTGTTCAAGTCAAACATGGCTCGTGCCAAATCGGATATTGACACATTGATTTTTACCGATTGGGAGCACTTTTCGCTCGAAGCGCTGAATGCCCTCAACGAGATTCTGAAGGTCCAAGGCTTGTTATTAATGGTCGGCGCTCCCGGCACCGGCGCCGTATTGAAATCGATGATCTATGCCACTGGCCTGGGGTTGGCCAGCGCAGGCGCCCACGCATTGAAAGCTGAAATCAGCGACGATCCGACGGAGCGAGATACTGCCGAAAAGTCCGCTTGGGTTTCTCTTATTTCAACGGCTGTTTCACTCGGCATTCCTTTGGCGATTGGCGGAGCAAAAGGGGCATATACAGTGGCCTCGGCGGTCCATTATCACCGTTTTGCCAAGGAATACATTATTCGGCCTGACACGTTTCGCATAATAAAAGACGTGCTGGCAAGAAGGTACGGGATCAAGTTCAGCCCTGCCGCTTCTTCTTCCCACGCGCCGGCAAATACGGCTGCATTGCTCCCTAAAACTGCAGGCTCGTCACCTGCAACGGGCCAGGCTGTGGCATCAGGAGCGGTGCCAGGCGTCCAAGAGGTAGCAGGAAAATCAACGACCTGGAACCAAATGACCGATGCACAAAAGGTCAGTCACTTGTCGAATAAGTTAACGGCCTCCGGCATCGGCAAGAAGTTGATCGCGCGGACCAGTGAGCAGTCTGTCAGACAGTCGATTGCCAATAATCGGCGACAGGCTCTCACGACGGCGACAAATTGGAAGAGTGAACGTACTGAAATCAATCTTGCAAAAGCATTGCTTGAATCTGATTCAAAACGCGTCGATACCGTGGACCAGTTTATAAAACAACTGCATAAGCAGCCGCCGACCATTGAGACACGCGCCGTCAGTGGGCCACCTGTGCAGAGGGCAGCGGGGTGGATTGCGGCGTCCAGTAGCCCCTGGATACCGGAAGGGCGTTTGCAGCAGGTTATCGCTCAGTTTCAGCAGGCCGATTTGAGCAAGATCAGTGTGATTGATGATATTCACCGGGCAATTATCGGGACTTCCGAAGAAGCGGTTCGCCTCAGTGGAGACGCTGGTCAGCTGGGTTCTGATATCGCTCATGGTGCATTTGTACACCAACTGAAGAACTCGGGTGCTCCAACGGGATTGTCCCGAGCTGAATGGTTGTTCGGGTTGACCCAGAGTTTCCAACCCTATGCGACTAATAACGATCCATTGGCAAGGACACTCTATGCGTTGGCACATCTTCAGGATACCGACAACGGATTCAGTGCCCTCGTCAAAACCTCAGAATCACGCTTATCACCGCCTTCTATATCAGTTAAAAAGCCACCGGCCCGCGTACCTGCGGCGCCCACAAGCGCGTCTGATGTTGATACCCGAATCGAGCCCTTTCGACAGATTGAAGGCAGCCCTTCACGAGCACTACCCGTTGAGATGCATGGGTTCATGGAAACATTGCGCGCCAATCCCAAGCTGCACAATGCTTTCATGGCTCCCGCGGGACAGTGCGCAAGCGCCGCGGAAACGGTCGCCGAATTCATGCGTACAAATGGGTTTGAAAACATCAGGTTTCGAGGGATGCTGATCTGGAGTTCGCGCAACCCGGACGGTGTATTCAACCATTTTTTACCTGTAGGCGACTTCCAGGGCAAAACCTACGCGTTTGATCTGACGGCGCCACAGTTTGCCAATAAAGGCATGCCCTCGTTGACAGACCCGATGATTCTGCCGGAGCCGGCATTAATGCAGGCCTATCAGGCTGCTACGAACAAAGCACTGATCAAGTACAAGGACTTTTCCAACCTGCGTTCGGCAGAGGCAGCTTTTTCAGATTTTTCCGCACCCGGGCCTAAGCAGTTTATCGAGGGCGGCCACCTGCTCAGTTACGGCTGGAGCAAGCCAACCCTCGCGCAACCGAATGCAGCGTCCGGCCCTACGCCGCTGGACAAAGTGAGCACTCCCGTACGTGGGATTGCTCGCGTGCGCGCCCAGGATATTGCGAACCGTAAACCTGGCCTTCAAGTACCCCTATCCAGCCCTGCACCGGCCCCCCTTGCTATTGATAATCCAGGATTTCAGTTATTGGGTCCGAAAAACTGGGGTTCACTGTCGGACAAGGACAAGATCGACTATCTGGTAAACCGACTGTTGCTAAGTGATGACGCCCGGGCGCTGATGGGTTCCACCGATAAAGCCACCGTTGTTCAATCCATTCGTAACAACTTGACGCTGGACGGTCTTGGCGTCCCGCGCCAGCGATTTGCCTGGGGCGCGCTACAGAGCGAGGTAGGCCATGGTTTGCGTCGCCTGGCACAGGACCGTGCCCGCTTGGAGGCAACCAACGCCGCAGTGAGATCCCTGCTGGACAGCACCCCGGTGGTCCCTCGCGAGCTCAAACTGGGTAATCCCTACGAAAAGGCGGCGGAGTGGATTGTCGATACGAGTCGCTCCGATGGTCTAACGGCGGACGAGGTGCTGGGCGTGTTGTGGCGTAACCGAGACGTCGACCTGACTGACATTCACACGATTGATGAGATTCATGCACAGGTCTACAAACCCGGGCCGGGTGAGCCTTATCGTGACTTCCGCTCCAGCAGCGACCCTGTGTATATGGCGTCGGAGATCGGGCACGCGGGGTTCGTGAAGCTATTGCCTGAACTTGCTCAAAGCGCACAAGACGGCAAGTGGCTTCTGGCAGACGGCCTGTTCGCGGCAGCGGTCCGATTTCACCCCTATGGCGACGGCAATGGCAGGCTCGCGCGTGCGTTGTATGCATTGGCACAAATCAAAGCGGACGGACCGTTCTTCAAGGCATTGACACCTGAGGGGGAAAGCATTCTGAACCCGAGAATCTGATACAGCCCTTCACTGCTGCCCAGGCCAAAAAAAGCCCCGTGACCGAATGGACCACGGGGCAAAAAATTGGCTGGATGCGACCAACCAAAGGAGCTCTTTACCTCACTTGGCGCTGGCGACCACCGTGTCCGGCTGCCAGCCACCCCCCAGGGCCTTGTAGATCGCGACGATGCCGCGATACAGGTCCACTTCGGCCTGGGCCTGGGAATCTTCGGCGGCCAGGCGCTCGCGTTGCGCGTCCAGCAGCACCAGGAAGTCCACGGTGCCCTCGCGGTAGCGGATCGCAGCCAGGTCGGCGGCGGCGCGGCTGGATTCGCTTTGGCGGATCAGCGAAACCAGGCGTTGCTGACGCTTGCCGTAGTCGCTGAAGGCGTTCTCGGACTCTTCCAGGGCCAGCAGCACTTGCTGCTCGTAGGTCGCCAGGGCGCCATCTGCCTCGGCATCGGCGCCGCGCAAACGGGCGCGCACGCTGCCCAGGTCGAAGGCGGCCCAGGTGATGCTCGGGCCGAGGGCCCAGGCATTGGCGGCGGACGAGCCGATCTGGGAACCGCGCCCGGCGGTAAAACCGAGGAAGCCGCTGAGGCTGACCCGTGGGAACAGGTCGGCCTTGGCCACGCCGATACGCGCAGTGGCGGCGGCCAGTTTGCGTTCGGCGCTGAGGATGTCCGGACGACGTTGCAGCAGTTGCCCCGGATCGCCAATCGGCAAGGCCTTGGCAATCGCCGGCAGGTCTTTCGGGCTCAGGTCGACTGTCAATTTGTCGGGACGCTGGCCGAGGAGGGTAGCGATGCGGTTACGCTCGCGCACTTGTTCGGCCTGCAGTTGCGGCACGCTGGCCTCAACCGCTGCGAGGCGGGCGTCGGCACGCTCCACGTCGAGCTGGTCGCCCACACCGGCATCGCGCAGGCTGACGGTGATGGCGCGCGATTCCTGCTGGTTCTTCAGGTTGTCCAAGGCAATGCGTTCACGCAGTTGCGCGCCACGCAGTTGGCCGTAGGCATCCACCAGTTCGGCGATCATGGTGACTTGCAGCTGGTACAAGTCAGCTTCGGCGGCCTGCTGGTCGGCGTCGGTGGCTTCCAGGTTGCGCTGGATGCGACCGAACAGGTCGAGTTCCCAGGCCATGTCCAGGCCGAGGTCGTAACGCTCACTGTTGACACGCTTGGTGGTCTGGCCCGGGATTTGACCCTTGGCCAGGTCACTGCTGGCGCGGCTGGTGATGGTCGGCATCGCGTCATTGCTGGCGTCATCGCGGATCGCTCGGGCCGCCCGCAGGCGGGCAAAAGCGACGCGCAAATCACGGTTGCCTTGCAGCGATTGGGTCACCAACTGGTTGAGGGTCGGGTCTTCGAACTGCTGCCACCAAATGCCTTCGAACTTGGCGTGGTCATACTTTTTGGCGTCGGCAGCGGCCGTGATATTGGCCGCCTCCGGGGTCTGGGTTTTGTAGTCCGGGCCTACGGCACAGGCGCTCAGCGCCAGTACCAGCAGGCTCGGCAGGAATACGTTCACACTCATTGCTGTGTCTCCAGCTTCAAGGCCTTGGCCGCTTTGCGCGCTTCGCTGCGCTCCACAGAGCGACGGATCAGTACGTAGAACACTGGCGTCAGCAACAGACCGAAGAAGGTCACACCGATCATCCCGGAGAACACCGCCACGCCCATGGCATGACGCATCTCGGCACCGGCACCGCTGGACAACACCAGGGGTACCACACCCATGATGAAAGCGAACGAGGTCATCAGGATCGGCCGCAGACGCAGACGGCAGGCTTCCAGTACCGCAGCGAGCGGGTCGAGGCCTTCTGCCTGTTTGTCCTTGGCGAACTCGACGATGAGGATCGCGTTCTTGCACGCCAGGCCCACCAGTACGATCAAGCCGATCTGGGTGAAGATGTTGTTGTCGCCACCGGAGATGATCACCCCGGTAATCGCTGACAGCAGGGTCATCGGTACGATCAGGATCACCGCCAATGGCAGGCTCCAGCTTTCGTATTGGGCGGCCAGTACCAGGAACGCCAGCAGTACGCAGAGCGGGAACACGAACAGCGCGGTGTTGCCCGAGAGGATTTGCTGATAGGTCAGGTCGGTCCACTCGTAGGTCATGCCGTTGGGCAGTTCGTCTTTCAGCAGTTTCTCGATGGCCGCCTGAGCCTGGCCCGAGCTGTAGCCCGGTGCAGCGTTGCCGTTGATTTCGGCGGTGATAAAGCCGTTGTAGTGCATCACGCGGTCCGGGCCCGAGGTGTCGCTGACCTTGATGAAGGTCGCCAGCGGGATCATTTCGCCTTTGTTATTGCGCACTTTCAGCTGGCCGATCTGGTCTTCATCGAGGCGGAACTGTTGCTCAGCTTGCACGTTGACCTGGTAGGTCCGGCCGAAGCGGTTGAAGTCGTTGGCATACAACGAACCCAGGTAGATCTGCAGGGTGTCGAAGATGTCGCTGATCGCCACGCCGTGGGTCTTGGCCTTTTCACGGTCGATGGCGGCATCGACCTGGGGCACGTTGACCGTGTAGCTGGTGAACAGGCCGAACAGCTCCGGCGTGGTACGGCTCTTGGTGATGATGTTCTGCACCTCTTTGTACAGCTCGTCGTAACCCAGGTTGCCCCGGTCTTCGATCTGCAGGCGGAAGCCGCCAATCGTACCCAGGCCCTGTACCGGCGGCGGTGGGAAGATTGCCATGTAGGCTTCCTGGATGCTGCTGTACTTGCCGTTCAAGGCACCGGCAATCGCGCCGGCGGACATGCTCGGGTCTTTACGCTCGTCGAACGGTTTCAAGGTCACGAACACAATGCCGCTGTTCGGGCTGTTGGTGAAACCGTTGATCGACAGGCCCGGGAAGGCCACGGCGGCTTCCACGCCCGGTTGTTTCAGGGCGATGTCGGACATGCGCTTGATCACGTCCTCGGTACGGTCCAGGCTCGCGGCGTCCGGCAGTTGGGCGAAGGCCACCAGGTATTGCTTGTCCTGCGCCGGTACGAAACCGGTTGGCGTGTGGGCAAAGCCCAGCCAGGTCAGGACCATCAGCCCGGCATACAGGAACAGCGCGATACCACTGCCACGGATCACCCGGCGTACGGTACCGACGTAGCCATGGCTGGCCTTGTCGAAGAAGCGGTTGAACGGTTTGAACAACCAGCCACCCAGCAACTTGTCGAGGAACTTGGAGAACCCATCCTTCGGCGCGTTATGGCTCTTGAGCAACACCGCCGCCAGGGCAGGAGACAAGGTCAGCGAGTTGAACGCCGAGATCACCGTCGAGATCGCAATGGTCAAGGCGAACTGTTTGTAGAACTGCCCGGTCAAGCCGCTGATGAATGCCGCGGGCACGAACACCGCACACAGCACCAACGCGGTGGCGATGATCGGGCCGGTCACTTCGCTCATGGCTTTTTCAGTGGCCGGGAAGGGATCCAGGCCCAGCTCGATGTTCCGCTCGACGTTCTCCACCACCACGATGGCGTCGTCCACCACGATACCGATGGCCAGTACCAGGCCGAACAGCGACAGCGCGTTGAGCGAGAAACCGAACAGGTGCATTACCGCAAACGTACCGATCAACGATACCGGCACCGCCACCAGCGGAATGATCGAGGCACGCCAGGTCTGCAGGAACAGGATCACCACCAGCACAACCAGGATCAGCGCTTCGAACAGGGTATGCACCACCGCTTCGATGGAACCACGCACGAAGATGGTCGGGTCATAGACGATGCTGTAGTCCATGCCTTGCGGGAAGCTCTTTTTCAGCTCTTCCATCTTGCCGCGCACTTCGTTGGAGATCTCGATGGCGTTGGAGCCAGGGCGCTGGAAGATCGGGATGGCCACGGCCGGCTGGTTGTTGAGCAACGAGCGCAGGGCGTATTGGCTGGAACCCAGCTCCACCCGAGCGATGTCTTTCAATCGCGTGATTTCACCGTTGGCGCCGGAGCGAATGATGATGTTCTCAAACTCTTCCTCGGTCACCAGGCGACCCTGGGTGTTCACCGACAACTGGAACGCGGTGGCGGTCGGCGCGGGTTGCGCACCCAGGGCACCGGCGGCCACTTGACGGTTCTGCTCACGGATCGCGGTCACTACATCGGTCGCAGTCAGGTTGCGCGAAGCGGTCTTGTTCGGGTCCAGCCATACGCGCAGGGAGTAGTCGCCCATGCCGAACAGCTGCACGTCACCCACACCGCCGAGGCGCGCCAACTCATCCTTCACGTTGAGCAAGGCGTAGTTGGACAGGTAGAGCATGTCGTAGCGCTGATCCGGGGAGGTCAAGTGCACCACCATGGTCAGGTCGGGGGAGGCCTTGTCCACGGTGATACCGATGCGCGTCACTTCCTCAGGCAGTTTCGGCTGAGTCCGGGTCACACGGTTTTGCACTTGCACCTGCGCGTTGTCCAGGTCGGTGCCCAAGGCGAAGGTGATGGTCAGGGTCAGCTTGCCGTCGGCGGTCGACTGTGAGGACATGTACAGCATGTTCTCGACGCCGGTGATCGCCTGCTCGAGAGGTGCTGCCACGGTTTCACCGATGACCTTGGGGTTGGCGCCCGGGAAGTTGGCGCGCACCACCACGGTCGGCGGCACCACTTCCGGGTATTCGCTGATCGGCAATTGGAACAGCGAGATCGCACCAGCGATCAGGATCAACAGTGAGAGCACCGCTGCGAAGATCGGCCGCGAAATGAAGAACTTGGAAAAATTCATCTTGAGTCGTTTCCCTTAACCGCGTGGAGCTGCAACGGCTGCGAGCTTGGGCGCGGTTTTTTCCGGCGCCACTTGCTCCAGGTTGCTGGCTTCAAGTGCTTGTCGTTGTTGGGCCAAGGCGGCGAGGGTTTCCTTGCTGGCCATCGGAATGGTTTCCGGGGCGACCGGCGACCCTGGGCGCACACGCTGCAGGCCCTTGACGATAATGGTGTCGTCCTTGTTCAGGCCACTGCGCACGATGCGCAAACCTTCGATCTTCGGCCCCAGTTCCACTGCGCGATAGGCCGGCTTGTCGCCTTCCATCACCAGCACGAACTTCTTGCCCAGGTCGGTGCCCACGGCTTCATCGTTGATCAGCACGGCAGAGTAGGTGCCGCTGCCGACCAGCTTCAGGCGGGCGTAGAGGCCAGGGGTGTATTCGCCCTTGCTGTTGTCGAACACGGCGCGACCACGGATGGTGCCGGTGGCCGGGTTGACCTGGTTGTCGACGAAGTTCATCTGGCCCAGGTGCGGGTTACCGGTCTCGTTGGACAGGCCCAGGTAAACCGGAGTGGTTGCACCGCGACGGCCTTGGCGGGCCAGCTCGGTGTATTTGAGGAACACCCGCTCATCGGCGTCGAAGTAGGCGTAGACCTTGTCGGTGGAAACCACGCTGGTCAGCGCGGTGACGTCGGCGGTCACCAGGTTGCCGGCGGTGATTTCGGCACGGCTGACGCGGCCGCTGATCGGCGAAGTCACGCGGGTGAAGCTCAGGTTCAGCTTGGCCAGGTCCAGCTGCGCCTGGATCCCGGCGACGGCGGCGCGGGCTTCCTGGGCGGCGGTGGTGCGCGAGTCGGCCAGTTCGGCGGAGATCGCATTGCTCTGGCGCAGGCGTTCGCCACGTTGCGCTTCGTTATCGCTGCGGGTCGCGGCAGCTTTGGTTTGGGCAAGCTGGGCTTCAAGGCGACGCACTTCGGCCTGGAACGGACGCGGGTCGATCTGGAACAGCAGGTCGCCTTTCTTCACCAGCGCGCCTTCGGTGAAGGCCACCTGGTCGATCTGGCCGGACACGCGCGGACGGATCTGCACGGTTTCCGGGGCTTCCAGGCGACCGGTGAATTCATCCCACTCGTTGACCGGTTGTTCCAGCACCTTGGCCACGCTGACTTTGGCAGCTGGCATGGCGGCCGCTTGTTCCGGGGTTTTACCGCACGCGCTCATCACCACTACCGCCAAAATGGCCAAGGGGAAGCGCAAATGTTTGAGTGACTGTTCCATGAGGTGCATCCGCCAATGTATTTGAGATGGGCGGATCATGCGCGGCGCTGTGCTATGTCACGAATCGAATGAAGCAAAGGTAACTATCATTCGGAATGATATAAGCGCGAGATTAGCCCTCTAGCATGGGGGTTTCGTTAGGGGGCTATCAATAGGCGTGATGACAAAGGTCTTTTGCGTGGTCTGTAAGGACAGGCGACCTTCAGGTGCGCTCAGTGCCCTTGATGCCTGCCTCAGCTCGTACAAAGGTGCGGAAAATGTGATTCCACGCAAAGGTCGAGCCGGTCCCTGCTGTTTTTCGCCTTTGATATGTATTCCTACATTTGCGTTTGGAACCATCAAATATCGAACTCCACGAAAGGAGTCGCACTGCCAGGAAACATCGAGGGCTGTGCAGGCAACCGATCAGATCGGTTGAATACCAGGACCTTTAAGGAAGAAGCTCAGGAGAGACTATGCATTCATTTTTGAACGCCGCATTGGTTACATCGCAGCCGCCATTCAAACCCCTCACTCAAGCGTCGAACGACAAACAGATTGCCAATCAGGGAATATCGGGCACTCGAAGCACTGATTCACGGTCCGACTCTCCGACTATCGGCGTGGCTTCTTTGCTTGACCCTGCCGAGATTATCGCTGGAACTGACGCTACAGGTGCGCCGCGAGCAGACCTTTCCCTCGATCAAAGAAGGCGGCTTGTCCAGAACTATACCCATCGAATCAAGACGCAGATAAACAATATCGAGACTGGTTCTGAAGGTGAAAGAAATGTCAGGTATCAACACCTCAAACCTTTCTTGACACCGGCAGGTTATTTCAGCGGTGCTTTGTTGGCGGCAGGTTGCGACCCCCATCAAAAAGTAACGGTCACCCTGAAAACGTACACGGGCATGGGAAAACCGGAGCATCTGAGCAGCGCCGAAAAGAGAACCTATTTTGCTTGGGAGTTGGCCGCCGGTGCCCTTGAGCACGATAGAGTTGAGCGCGGTGGTCCCGTGAACTTCAGTTTTTTGCACATCGAGCCGGCAGATGAAGAACATGTAGAGGCCCTTGAGTCACTCGGGAAAGTGCTGCAAGCCAGTTGGGAGGCCGATGTCGCCAAGCCTATGCGCGACGAATCAGGTACTAGAGCCCAGCGTGCCGGGAAGGCGGATGCTTATGCCTTGCAGAGTATCTTAAACAGCCTGATGAGCGATAAGGCGCAGGGCGGGAATTTGAGCGCTGAGGCCAAAGAAGCGGTGCGTCGAACAGTGCAGGAGAATGGACAGGTCATTGTTCCCAATATCTACGGCTACCCATTGTCCGGGTATGCTTTTATTGCTTACACGCCCTATGAGGGCAATTTTGAACATCGACCCAACAAGGGGTTGATGATTGATCTGGAACATGGAAAAGCACATGAAATCCAGGGCGATGACGATTTTGCACAATGGGCTAAACAAAATCGAGATGACCTCAATCGCAGCTTCAATGCACGTGATAAGCAAGGGGGCATAGATGTTCATTGGCCGCGTGCAAGTGATGTGCTGGATACATTGATTGCGGGTGGTGGGGCGACCTATGAAGGTTATAAGAGTCTGGTTGCTGACCAAGCGATTCCGGTGAGAGAGCTCTTTAACTATACGCGTGCACGACGCAGTGATTACCGGCTTAAGTTTGGACGGCTGAAGGGTAATAACGGTAAGGGGGTTGCCTCCAGATTCCAGGCTGTTAACGCAAACAATGCCCGATGGGCTGACCAGACTGAGGTTTTTGGTTCATCTCAACAGTCGTGGAAAGAGGCCAAAGATTTCTGGGGTAACACGTTCGGTTATGTACCGTTGGTCGGCAATACGGGGAATATCGTTTTTGGTATTCATGACGGAATTTATGGGAAAACTGCCAGCGATCGCGTTCAGGGCAATGCTGTGGCCGTTATATCAGGCTTGCAGTTGATACACGAGGTGGCTCAAGGCATGACGGATGCGAATGTTGCGCTGCAAGAAGGCCTGGAACGTTACTCCGTTGGCAAACATTACCGCTGGGACTATGACGCGCAAACAAAAGATCTTCAGTTTGTAAGTACGTCAGTGGTCATGAACGCGGAAAAACTCGAGCCCCCCGCACAATACCCTGGGATGCGAGAGATAATGTTTCGGGGCAGAAAGTACTTTGCTGCAGAACAACCTGATATGGCTGATGGGCTCAGCTATCATCTGAGAATCCCAGACCCCAAGGATCCCGCAAAATTGGTCAGTGGCGCTATTGTCGCTAATCCTGACGAGGCCGGTGCCTGGCGAAGAACTGGGGTAGAGGGGGGCGGACGAGGTGAAGCAGCCGGAAAGCTCGAGACGTCAACGGTATTCAGGGGAATCCATGAACACACTGCCACGCGCGCCATCAGCTATATGGCCGAAGTTGACGGTTATTGGAAATCCGTTGAGTTTGATTTGCAACATAATACCTGGAGACTCGCGAGCACCCATCGACTACTGAAATGGGAGGAGGGCAAAGGGTTCAAGTATGCGCAACCCGAAGCGTTCGCCGGGGTGACGGATGAACAACGTCTTGCTTCTCTAAAGCAATTTGGCATTGAGGAGTTACCCACCCTGCCTCGTATTGAGGCGGCTGCAGGTCAAGTCGAGATCCCTAAACAAATTCATCAAATATGGATGGGCGATGCCGAGAAGCTGATGGAAAGAGCTAAGGTGATTGAAAAAAATGCAGCGCTCGCAAAAGAGCAGGCTGGCTTTTCAACCACTGTACACGTGTTATTGGATGGCATGCATGCCAACGAACAGTTAGCCGTGTTAAAAGAGGCGATGCCATCAGCGACCATCATTGATATGCGTCAAGAGCCATTTTTCATTGAATTTCAGAAAACAAAGTTTCATGAGCCCTTTGCACTGCTTGCCCGCGAGGGCAGTGATCGTAACCTATCGGCCGCCAGCGATATACTGCGTTATCCGATGATGGAGCATTTTGGAGGCATTTATCTCGATACAGATGACGAACTCCTAACTGGTTTCGGTACGTCAGTCTATAAGGTTGCACCGGGTGACTTGCTATTGAATGACGTTGTCAATGAACCCATGCTGGGGATGAAACTTGACTTTAACTCAAGCAATTTCGGCACGTTGAAAGGTAACCCCTTGTTGAAAAAGATCCAGGAAGAAGGCTGGGCCCGTTATCAGGAGAATCCCGGTTTCTTTAAAGATCGCCCACACGGAGCTATAACAGAAGCGCAGATCGACGACATGACCCAGTACATGACGGAGGAATCAAGAGTTTTTGGTCCAGGTCTTTTAAATGATGTGGTGCGCAAAGAGCATCCAAAATATCAAAGATATATATCAGCTTTTTCTTCGATCAATGATATAGCTGAAAAAGGAGTTGTGTTGTCAGTCGAACCTGTCGTGAAATGGATGGCCGAGGCAAATGCCCATTTTGCTCCGTTGGCAGAGCATATCAGTATTAATAGCGACCACACTTGGATTGAGTAGCCCGATGCAGTCTGGGACAGGTCCTCTTCACGCTGCCTGAGTCGTAACGTGCCGGCCGGGGATGGCAGCAATCAATTCCCGCGTGTACTCACACCCCGGGTGACTGAATATCCGCTCCACCGAGCCGTGTTCAATCACCCGTCCATTGCGCAACACCAGCACCTCATGGGCAAAGTTGGCCACCACCGACAGGTCGTGGGACACCAGCACATAGGCAATGCCCATCTCCCGTTGCAGCTCCTCCAGCAGCTCAAGGATGCGCGCCTGCACCGACACATCCAGCGCGCTCACCGGCTCGTCGAGCAACAACAGGTCAGGCTTTAACGCCAGGGCCCTGGCGATGGCGACGCGTTGGCATTGGCCGCCAGACAGCTCTCGCGGCAGCCGATCCAGGTAGCTGACCGGTAAATGCACGCGGCTGATCAACTCCCGGGCCGCCTGTTCCAGCGCGGCGCCCTTGAGTCGCCCGAAGGACACCAGGGGTTCGACGATGCTGTCGAACACGGTGAAGCGTGGGTCCAGGGCGGCAAATGGGTTCTGTTGCACCAGTTGCAGGCGTTGGCGCAGTGGGCGGAAGTCGCGCCAGTTCAGGTGGGTGACGTCCTGTTGCTCGAACCAGACCTGGCCCTGCGTCGGTTTTTCCAGGCCGAGTGCGATGCGCAGCGCGGTGCTCTTGCCCGAGCCGGACTCACCGACGATGGCCAGGGTCTGGCCGGGATACACCTGCAGGTTGAGGTCCTCAAGGGCCACGAACGTTGATTCTTCGCCCTTGACCTTGGGCAGCGCAAATGTCTTGCCGACGTTTTTCAGGCTCAGGATCGGGGCCTGGGTCGAGTCAATGCGCAGCAAGGGCTCGCGCCGTTTGGCAAACGCCGGAGCGGCGGCTATCAGTGCCCGGGTGTAATCGTGTTGTGGCGCGCCAAGGATCCGGCCTGGCGTGCCCTGTTCGACCACTTCACCGTGTTGCATCACCAGGATCCGGTCGGCGCGGTCGGCGGCCACACCGAGGTCATGGGTGATGACCAACAGCGAAATCCCCCGTTCACTCACCAGGCGTTGCAAGTGGTCGAGGATCTTGCGCTGCACCGTCACGTCGAGGGCACTGGTGGGTTCGTCGGCGATGATCAAGCGCGGGTTGCCCGCCAGGGCAATGGCGATCAGCACGCGTTGGCGCATGCCGCCGGAGAGTTCATGAGGGTACTGGCGCGCACGCAGTACGGGCGTGTCGATGCCCACCTGTTGCAGCAGTTCGACAATGTCCGCATCGACGCCAGGGTAGCGTTTGCCCCTGGCCAGGATCAGCGCCTCGGCGATCTGCTGGCCCACGCGCAGGGTCGGGTTGAGGCTGACCGTCGGGTCCTGGGGCACCAGGCCGATGGTGCGGCCGCGCAATGCGCGCTTTTGGCGTTCACTGGCGTGGGTCAGGTCGTGGCTGTCTACCCACAGCTGGCCGGCGGTGATCTGCGCACTGTCCGGTAACAGACCGAGGATAGCGTTGGCCAGGGTCGATTTACCGGAGCCGGACTCGCCGACAATCGCCACGGTTTCGCCCTGGGCGATGTTCAGTGACAGGCGATTGACCGCCGTGTGGCCGTGCCGATAGCTGACGCTGAGTTGACGAACATCTACTAGAGCGCTCATCGCTGGATCTCCTCGAAGGTGCGGGCAATATGGTTGAGGCTGAACACCAGGGCCACCAGGAACAGTCCGGGCAGCAGGGAAACCCAGGGAGCGGTGATCAGGAAGTGTCGACCGTTGGCGATCAAGGTGCCCCATTCCGCAGCCGGTGGCGCGGCGCCGAAACCGAGAAAGCTCAGGCCTGCGGTGGCCAGGATCGCCGCGCCGAAGTCCAGGGTCGCCAGCACGGCCACCGGGCCCCATGCGTTAGGCAGGATGTGCCGCAGCAAGGTGCGCCCCCAGCTGGCACCGCCCAGGCGCGCGGCCTCGACGTAGGGCAGGGTCTTGACCCGCAGCACCTCGGCGCGGGTGGTGCGGGCAAATCCCGGAATAATGCCGATGCCCACGGCAATCGCCACCGGCACCGTGCCGAAGCCGATGGCCGTGACAATCGCCAGGGCCAGCAGCAGGCCGGGCAGGGCCAGCAGTACATCGACAAAGCGCATGATCACCGCGTCGATGCGCCCCCCGGCAAAACCCGACAGGATGCCCAGGCCCAGCCCGCCCAAGAGGGCGATGCCCACCGCAAGGAACGCCGCCAGGACCGATAGGCCGGCGCCATGCACCACCCGCGTATAGAGGTCGCGTCCCAGCTCATCGGTGCCAAACCAGTGGATCAGGTTGGGCGCGCGCAGCTTGTCGATGGGCGAGGTGGCGTAAGGATCGAAGCTGCTCAACACGTGCGGCGCCACAGCCGCCACCCATGCAAACACCACCACCAGCAGCGCCAGGCTGAACCCCGGTCGGCGCAACAGGGGCAACACCGTCGCCGCCACGCGTTGCAGGCGGCTGCGGCGGCGCCACGGTGCAGGGCTGGCCGGGAGGGTATTGCGGCCCAGGTTCTGCTCAAGGACAGTCATGGTCTAGGACACCTTTGGGATGTGGGAGATGCGCGGGTCGAACCACGGGTACAACAGGTCGACCAGCAGGTTTACAAGGACAAAAGCCGCCGCCGACACCGAAACGATCGCGAGCACTACCGGAATGTCCTGGCGCAGCACCGCTTCCTGTGCGAGGCGGCCAATGCCGGAGCGCGCGAAGATGGTCTCCACCAACACCGCGCCCGACACCGTATTGCCCACCTGCAACCCGATCAGGGTGAGGATCGGCAGCGCGGCATTCTTGAAGCCATGGCGTGCCTGCACCTGGCCACGGCTCAGGCCCTTGGCGTACGCAGTGGTGATGTAGGACTCTTTCCAGACCCCCTGGAAACTGCGTTGCAGCACCTGGGCATACACCGCTGCACTCGGAATCGCCAAGGTGACGGCGGGCAACACCAGGCTTTCCAGGCCCCGGCTGCCGGTGGCCGGGAACCAGCCGAGGCCGAAGGCAAACACCTGGATCAGCAACAGCCCCATCCAGAACACCGGCACCGAAAACCCCAGCGACGGCAGGCGCGCCAAGGCTGTTTTCAGCGGTTGCCAACGGATATAGGCGGTCAGGTAAGCCAGGCCGATTCCACCGAGCAGCGACAGCACAATGGCCAGGCCCGCCAGGGACAGGGTCTGCGGCAGGCGTTCGGCAAGCAACTCGGCCACCGGGCGATTCAGTGAAAGCGACTGTCCGAAATCCCCCCGCAACGCCCCCAGCAGCAGGTCGACATACTGCTCGAACAGGCCTTTATCCAGGCCGTAGTAGGCCCGCGCCTTGGCCAGGTCCTCCACCGACAGCGCGTCGGCCTCCATGCCCGACGCGCTGAGCATGATCGACAAGGTGTCGCCCGGCAGCAGATACAGAATGAAATAGGTGATGCTATAGGCCCCCCACAGCACCAGCAGCGCCTGGCCGATACGGCCGATCAGATAGCGGCTCATGGCGTGCCGATCTCGATATCACCGAGCAGCGCAAAGCCCTCGGCGGTCCAGCGGAAATTTTTTACCTTGGGCGAGGTCGCCGCCTGCCACACGCGCTCATACACCGGGAATGCCGAGCTTTCATCGATGAGTAAATCCTGCAGGCTGCCATAGGCGGCAGCGCGTTGTGGGGCTTGAGTGGCCGTGATGCCGGCGTCGAACAAGCCCTTGGCCTGTTCCAGCACCGCCGGTTCATAGGTGTTGGTGGCCAGCGTGGAACTGTTGGCGCTGCGTGGATCGAGGATGGTCTGCAGGATGATCGGGTCGGCGCGGGTCATGTAGTTGATGGTCAGGTCATAGTTGCCCGCCGAGTTGTTGGCGACCCATTCGGCGCGGGTGACCACGCTGAGTTTCAACTCGATGCCGACCTTGCGCAGTTGGTCCTGGATCAGCACGTCGCCCGCGGTCTCGGCCGGGGTGATGTTGTAGCTCAGGCTCAGGCGCTTGCCGTTCTTTTGCCGGTAACCATCCGCACCCTTGGTCCAGCCGGCTTGCTCCAGCAGTTGCTCGGCGCCTGCCGGGTCATAGGCCAGCTTGGCGCCCTGGCTTTTGAAGTACGGCGTGGTCACATCGAAGATGCCGTCCACCACCGGGAACTCAGCGTTGTAGACGGTGCTGGCGTAGCTCTTGCGGTCGAGGGCCTTTTGCAGCGCCTGGCGCACGTGCCGGTCGGCCAGGACCCGCTCGCCACGGGTATTGGGGTACAGGTTCAGCGCCGGCCCCGGCAGCGAACGGCTCTGAATGGTCGCGCCCTTGGACTGGAACAGCTTCAGGTCGACCTCCGAGAACGGGTTGCGTGGCCACAGGATGTCGGCCTTGCCTTGCAGGAACAGGCCGTTGCGCACGCTTTCTTCGGGGATGTAGCTGATGTCCACCGCGTCCAGGTGCGCTTCACCCTGGTTTTTCATATTGGCCGAGGCCCAGGCGTAGCCCTTGCGCTTGGTCAGGTGCGCACCGACTTCCGGCGTGTAGCTGGCCAGTACGAACGGCCCGGTGCCGATGATCTTGCCCAGGGAGCGCTCCTTCACGCTCAGCGCGTAGGAAGCCGGCGCGAGGATCGCCAGGTTGGTGGTGGAGGTAGCTTGCAGGAAACCCGCATTGGGCTTGGACAGCACCAGCTTGACGGTGAAGTCGTCCACCACCTCGGCGTGGTCGAAGCCTGCCAGGTAGGTGGCGCCGAAGGTGGCCGGCAATTCGGTGGCCAGTGCCTTGTCGCTGTCGAAGGCGGTTTTCACCGCCTTGGCGTCGAAGCGCTCGCCGTTGCTGAAGGTTACGTCCTCACGCAGGTGGAAGGTATAGGTCAGGGCGTCGTCACTCACTTCCCAGCGTTTGGCCAGCCACGGAATGATCTGGCCGGTCTGCGGGTCCTGGTCGGTCAGGGACTCGGCCACGTTGCGCAGCAGCACGCGGTGCTCCAGCCAATAGACCTGGAACGGATCGACGCTGACCAGGGTGGTGTTATCGCCGAAAAACGCGATGTTCAGGGTCTTGCCCGCCTGGGTGTCATTCCCGGGCGAGCAGGCGGCAAGGCTCAGCGCCAGGGCGCAGGGGGCCAGCAGACGGCTCATCAAGTTGGCGGTATTCAATGGTGTGCCCTCATGTGGCGTGTGGATCAGAAGTCGTAGGCGAGCTTGGTGTACCAGTAGCCGCCGCCGGGGTAGAACGGCGGGTTGCCGTAGGCCGCGAGGCCGAGGTTGCTGTACACCGCGTGTTTGTCGGGGCGCATGTCGAAGATATTGGTGCCGCCGATGCTCACGGTGAGGCTGTCGACGAAGGTGTAGCTGACATCCAGATCGGTGATCCACTTGGCGCCGAAGCTGCGGTCGCCGGAGGGGTTGACGGCCAGGGTCTTGACCGCGCCGTAGCGCGCGGTTTGCAGGTTGACGGCCAGGTCCCGGACCTTCCAGTTGGCGCCAAGGATCCACTTGGTCTTGGGTGAGGCGTCGGTCAGGTCGCCTTCGCGGTCGCGGCCGACCAGGGTCACGCCGGAGCCGGCCAGTGCCGCCGGCGTACCGCGAGTGCCTTCAATCGTGGTCTTGTTCCAGTTGAAGCCCAGGCTCCAGCGCACATCGCCCCATGCCTCCAGCGGCGTGGTGTGGTCGGCCACCACGTCCAGGCCTCTGGTGCGGGTGTCGAAGGCGTTGGTGTAGTAGTTGACCCAGGTACCGGTGGGTACGCCCTGGGCGGCGAGAATGGCGTTGATCGCGCCGTTGCCACGGTCGTAGATATTGCTGGTCAGGGCGATGCGGTCATCGATGTCGATCAGGTAGGCGTCGGCGGTGACGCTGGTGCGTGGCGCTGGCTGCCAGGTCAGGCCCAGCCCCAGGTTGCGCGATTTCTCCGGCTTGAGGTCATCGCCGCCCAGCGCCTTGGCCAGGTTGCTGCCAGAAGGCGTCAGGCGCGTCACGGCCGGCACCACGTTGCCGTTCACATCGGTCGCCACGCGGTTGTCGGCCACGGTGTAGCCGATCTGGGTCAGGGAGGGTGCGCGGAAACCGGTGCCCACTGTGCCGCGCACAGCCACGCTGTCGGTGAGTTCGTAGCGTGAGTTCACTTTCAGGCCGAAGGTGTTGCCCGAGTCATCGTCGTAGTGCTCGACCCGCCCGGCGACGTCGAGGAACCAGCGGTCCGTCAGGTCGAAACCCAGGTCCAGGTAACCGGCGTAGTTATTGCGGATCAGGCTGACTTCATCTTCCGGACGAATCGTCACCGCCGCCTGTGCGCCCGATGCGGCGGGGTAGGTGCCGGTGATATAGGCCTCGCGCTCGCCGGCAAACGTACTGAAATGCTCCCAGCGGTGTTCCAGGCCGGCGGAGACCTGCACCGGCGGCGTCAGGTTGAACAGGCTGTCGTAGCGGCGGGTGAAGTCCAGGTTGTTGACCCACTGCTCGAAGCGGAAGGTCGCCAGGTTGTCGAATTTGGTCGGCGACGCGGTGCCCAGCGACGGGTTGATATTCAGGTCGCTGGAGTGGTGCACGTTGTTGCGCCCGTAGGTGGTGCTCAGGTCCCAGTTCCAGTCGGCCACCAGGCCCTTGCCGCCGAACAGCAACTGGTAGTCGCGGTCCTTGATGTTGTTGAGCGGGAAGTAACCGTCGGGAAACACCTCGGGCACTGCGGCGGTGCCAGTCGGCAGGCGAAAGTAGTTGGCGGCCTCGGCATCGCGTTCGCCGTAGGTGGAGAACGAATACAGTGTCAGGTCTTCCAGCGGCAGTTCGGCGTTGTAGGCCAGGTTGAAGGCCTTGAGGTCCGGGTCGCCGTTCTTGATCGCCACCCGGTCCCAGGCCGCTTCCTTGGCTGGGTCAGCGAACGCCCGCACGCTGCTGTCGGCCTTGTCGTTCCACGATGCCCTGCCACGTTTGCGCGCATCGGCGGAGAAGTGAAAGAAGCCGCCCTGGCCCAGTTCGAAGCCCTGGTCACCCGCGACCTTGATGGTCTCGCCCTGGCCGGAATACAACTGACCGTAACTGGTCTCCAGGTGGCCGCCGCTTTTCCCGGACTTGAGGATGATGTTGATCACGCCAGCGACTGCATCGGAACCGTACTGCGCGGCAGCGCTGTCCTTGAGCACCTCGATATGGTCCACCGCGCTGACCGGGATCAGATCGATGTCCACCGCATTCGCACCGCTGTTATCGATGGAACCGCGCTGGCCGGTGGCGCCGTTATGCCGGCGTTTACCGTTGACCAGCACCAGGGTGTAGGCCGGCCCCAGGCTGCGGTTGCTCAGCGGGCGGGTCACCGAGTTATA
This sequence comes from Pseudomonas extremorientalis, assembly GCF_024584605.1. Classification (NCBI taxonomy): domain Bacteria; kingdom Pseudomonadati; phylum Pseudomonadota; class Gammaproteobacteria; order Pseudomonadales; family Pseudomonadaceae; genus Pseudomonas; species Pseudomonas extremorientalis. The sequence continues at coordinate 3,112,446 of NZ_CP089519.1, forward strand.
GCCGGCGATGTTGGTGCCGAAGTTGAACGACGGCAGCAGTTTGGCGATGGCTTCGGACAACTCGGCGCGGCCGGTCTTGAGCAACTGGTCGCTGTTGATCACATCGATCGGCGCCGGGCTGTCGGCCACCGTGCGTTGCTGGCCACGCAGACCGGTGGAAATCACGGTGACAGTGTCGAGCTTGGCGTCTTCGGCAAAAGAGGGCGCAGCAGTCAGGAGCAGGGAGCCGGTCAGGAGTGAAAGAGGTAATTTCTTGAGGGGCGTGGGGAAGGCGATGTCTGGCATGGAGGTAACCTGGAGGGTGTGGGTGCGTCCTCCGCCAGGTATGGGGTCGGTCTGTGAAATGAAGATATATCTATAAAAAACCTTGTGGAAAGTCTTTTTTGGAATAAGCTAATTATCAGTTAATATTATTTATATCTTAAATAAAATTACCTATTTTTATTATGTGAAAAACAGGCACGCTGCTTATCGCCAATGTCGACTACATTCCAAGGGAGGTTCCCTTACGGAGAAGACGATCATGTTCAAACCCCGCACGCTGGCGGTTGCTGTTACGTGCCTCGCTTTGGTCCTGGGCCCGGTGGCGGCGGTGGCCGACCCTGGCAACGGCAAGGGCCAGGGTTCCGCAAAGGGCAACGCACAAGGCGGCCAGGGTCATGGCAACCAGGGCCATAAGGGCAAAGGCGCAGACGCCGATGATAGGGGGCACGGCCCCAGTATCGACCGTGGCGGCATCCTGGGGGTGCTTGGTGGCTATCGTGACTATTGGAGCCCAGGCCCATCATTGCCGCCTGGCATACAGAAGAAGTTAGCGCGAGGCAAACCGCTGCCTCCAGGCATTGCCAAGAAGCTCGATGGGCGCCTGCTGGGCAGGCTGCCGCATTATGACGGCTACGAATGGCAGCAGGCGGGCACCGATCTGATCCTCGTGGCTATTGCTTCCGGCCTTATTTATGAGGTGCTCGAGGGGGCTTTCGATTAGGACGCCGAAGCCTGACGGTGGGGGCGCCGTAACGCGGTCGAACAGATTGAATTTACCGGGAAGGGTGCGTGCACAAGTTCACTGGCACAGTCGGATGATGACTCAGGCTCGACGCTTTCCAGCCATCAAGCCTGCACCGCAGGGCCTTTCAACTCGATCTGATTATCATCAGGATCATTGAGATACATCGATAACCCGGTTCCCTCCGCGCCATACCGCATCACGGCCGCTTCAGCGGATACCCCGGCTGCCGCCAGGTGCTGGAGAATGGCCTGTTCATCGAACGGCTCGACCCGCAGGCAAACGTGATCGACATTGTGTCTTTGCTTGCCCGCCGGCTGCCCACCCTGACGCCCGATCGGTCCGTTCACATCAACCAGGTCAATCATGGATGTGCCAGCACTCAGGTGAATCATGCCGAGGTCGTCACGGCGTTTTTTGACATCACACCCCAGCACGGATGTGTAGAACGCCAGGCTGCGCTCAATGTCCTTGACCCGCAGAACAACATGATCGATACGTTGAAGGGTAAAACTGCGCATTTCCATCACTCCTGATTCTTGCCGTTGTCGAATGGGACATTGTTCAGGGTAGCCGTGTTCAGGGTAGCCGCAGTTTGTCTTATGTTTCTGCCTCGCATTGCCAAATGCACCTGTTGGGTCAGCCACAACGACCGGCAACGAGCCTGTGATGCGCATCGCCTCGGACCTCGGACCTCGGATACGCCAACGCCAGCGGGAGCTATCCGAATTCCTTGCCCGATTCAAAGTTACAGGCCTGGCAATCAGAGATCATAAACTCCGTAAAGAATATGCCTGAGGGATCGGCCAAAGCAGCCGCGGAGAGTGCACTCAAGGCTGGCAGGGTCGAAGGCTGGATAATCAATGGCCGCAATAGGCTAGAGGCAGATAACGTGAAAGAGTGGTCGTCGCTGTGCAGGTCGAAGGCGGGGGGCGTCGTTGATCTACGGGAACAACGCGTGCTCGCCATGGACGACGGCGCGTACAAGATTTCAGATAATCAATATTTTTTAGCTGACGCCTGTTCTGTTGAGGGAGAGGAAAAGATGAATGATGTCGTTAAAACAGCCTGGGCGGATGCCGGCGTCAATAAGGAGCTTTTTTACGTCACTACTTATTCTGGCTATCGCAGCAGTCGCGCTGACCCACAAGGTGTCGAGCACCAGTCCGACACCGAGATCGATGATCACGTGTTGGGCACCCTGGTGCTGGATGCGTTGGCCCATAGCCGATTCGTGCTTCCCGAGCCACGCAGCGATGTCTGGATTCACCCTGAAGCGACATTCGATATGGACCTGTACGACCGTGACCTGTCCACTCAGCGATATGATCAGTGGGTCAGTCGGACGCTGGAGCGCTGGGGCTACAAGAGCAAGCGTGCTTTATTCAAGGACATGAAGAAGTGCAGTATCGAAAGGAAGGAAGGTCACATAACCTTTCGCCCCAGTCATCACGAAAAGTTGGAGGTTTGGACCAGCAAGGGAATCAATGACGCGCGCCATGTGCATATTCCCAGTGACAGCAGTCCTTCTGAGGTAGGGGCCGCTTTACGTTTGGCATTTAGTCGGTGTACTTAGTAGCTGAGGCGTTGAACGAGTTCGGTTGCTTCACCCAGCGATTGTATCGCTTGAGTGATCATCATGTACGCCCTGCAACTCCAGCATGAGCGACGGCGACAAAGTCGACATTTGCAGTCCCCGGTTGGTGTTTCAACGAAGGTGTATGCAGAGCAGTATGTCGGCCCTGGGATTGCTACGGCAGTGCCATTGCTGCACTCTCACTGCTCATTTTTGTACGGGGTAACGCATGGACTGGAGTGATGTGCGGGTCTTTCTTGCGATTGCCCGTAGCGGGTCGTTGGGCGCTGCCGCCAAGCAGTTGGGTGTCAGCCATCCGACCGTGGGGCGACGCTTGCAGGTGCTTGAGCAGTCCAGTGGCCAGCCCATTTTCCTGCGTACCACCCAAGGTCTGGTCCTGACCGACAGCGGAGAAAAGCTGCTCAGTCTGGCGCAGGAAATGGAACAAAGTGCCTTGGCAATCGAAAGGCGCCTGGCGGGGGACAGCGCACAGCCAGAAGGTGTGTTGCGCATTTCTTGCGCCGACTGGTTCGCCTGTTATGTGCTGGCCCCGGTCCTGAGTGAACTGGGACGACGTTATCCGCTGATCGTGCCCGAGGTCATCGCAGGGCATCGATTGTTTGACCTGGCTCGTCGCGACGCCGACATTGCCTTTCGGATCGTTCCTTTCACCGAACCCGATATTGTCCACCGCAAACTGACTACCTTGAGCTACGGATTATACGCGGCCGTCGGATCCGCTGACCCCGAGCCGCAGGGCGACGGGGTGGGTTTGATCACCATGAGTGTTGCCCAGTCTCACTATCCCGATGTGCAATGGCTGCAGCAGCGTTACCCTCTGGCCCGTAAGGTGTTCACCAGTAGCAGCCGCACAGTCCAGGCGCACATGTGCGCGCAAGGGCAGGGTGTCGCCGTATTGCCCCGCGTCCTGGGCGACCAGTTGACGGCGCTGCGGCTGATTGATCCGCATGAACCGCCACCGGGTCGCGACATCTGGATGGGTTACCACCAGGACATGCGGCAGATGGACAGTCTTCGTGCCCTTGCCGACCTTGCCTCGAGCATGATCGGCTCGCAGCAGGGCCGATGATTCATTCTACTGGGCGCAGGGCTGCCGTTTGCAATTGCGCAGCCGGTTGGCGCGCCAGGTTTAGGCTGAGTCCCGCGCCCAAGGCCAGGCATGCCGCGATGCAGAGTATGGAAACGGTGAAGGCGTGAGTGAGGGCGGCCGCGTCCGTATCCGTGCCCAGAAGGGTGTAGAAAATGCCGCCTATTATCGCCACGCTCAGTGATGTGCTGATTTGCAGGGTAGAACTGGCAATGCCCGCAATCATGCCGGAATACGCGGGCGCCACGCGTCCTGTGATCATTCGCATCAATGTCGGCAGGGCCAGTCCTTGTCCGAAACCGATCAGAAACAGAATGACGGCGAGGGGCAGCGCAGGGGGCGTGACGGCCATCGGTGTGTGCGCCACGAGCCAGGCCAGGAGCACGAACCCCAGCACCTCAAGCCCCATCCCGACGGGGTTCACGTAAGCCCCCAGGAAACGCCTGAATTGAGGGGTGGAAAGCGGGCCCAGCAAAAATCCCGCGCCAAAAGGAAGGAAGATCAGGCCTGCATTGAGTGGGCTCGTATGCAGCGCTCCCTGTAAATACATGGAAAACAGCAGGAAAAATACGCCGATCGCGTAGAAGGTCAGGGCGACGAGCAGTGCCCGGCCCAACCCAGGCGTGCGCAATGCGACAGGATCAAGCAACGGTGAGCCTTGCGCCTGGTGCAAACGGGCTTCGTAGCGCCAGAACAGCCAGCCCAGCAGCGGTACTGCCGCAAGCGATAGCCAGGCCCACAAGGGCCAGCCGGCTTCACGCCCTTCAATCAATGGAACGATCAGCGCCCCAAGTGTCGCCATGGACAGGACGGTTCCACCCAGATCCAGCTTGCTTGTCTGTTGCGCGCGGGTTTCCCTGACCACGGGAATGGCGATCAGAATGACCAGCAACGCAATCGGTAGATTAACCAGAAATATCGCCCGCCACCCCAAGCCCATCAAGTCGAGCGATATCAATATCCCGCCAAGTGCCTGGCCGGCTACCGACGCCAGTCCAAAGACCGCGCCATAGAGACTCAGCGCCAAGGGCTTTTCGGACTCGGGAAATATAGCCTGCGCAGAAGCGAGTGCCTGGGGCGCCATGACGGCAGCCGTCACGCCTTGTAGCGAACGTCCGGCGATCAACACCCAAGGTGACTCGGCGACGCCGCAGATCAGTGAGGCAACTGCGAAACCAACCAGGCCAAGGAAAAACATTCTCATGCGACCGTAGATATCACCCAGCCGTCCGCCGGTAATCAGTGTCACGGCATAAAGCGCCGCGTACGAGGAAATGATCAACTGTTCGGCGGAGGAGGCCGTGCCGAGCGATTGCTGGATAGAGGGCAGCGCCACGTTCACGATGAAAAAATCCAGCGGCGGTAAAAACGCACCGACCAATAAGATGGCGAACATCAACCAGCGCCGCGGTTCCGGTGGGGCGATTTTTGTCTGTGGCATAAGGTCTCCTGCCTGGAACCCTTCGGTTCCAGAATATTCACGATGGCGGGTCATGCTCCGAATCAATGGGGCCCAATCTAAACGATCAAACTTGGGCTGACGCCTCACAAAATTGAACGGCCAGTGTTCATTAATGGCAGTGCCGTCGAGTGCCTGATTCCTCTCAAAATGGCCGCACTGTGGTTCCAGTCGGTCCACACAAACGAGACTGAGGAGTCAGATATGTCAGGTAAATTCGCTGGTCAGGTGGCAGTGGTCACCGGCGCATCCACCGGGATCGGGTATGCGATTGCGCAGGGTTTGATTGCAGAGGGGGCCACGCGTGTTTACATCACTGGGCGTTCAGCAGCCACCCTGGAGGCTGCGGTGGCCAGGCTTGGCGATAGAGCGATCGCGGTTATTTCCGATGTCGCGCGCCAGGCTGATCTCGATCAGCTCAAGGCGACGATTGAGGGGCGCAACGATCAGTTGGACGCAGTGTTTGCCAACGCGGGTATTTGCGAAAAGAACCCGCTGGGCGAGACCACCGAGGCGGCGTACTTCAACCTCTTCGACATTAACGTGAAGGGCGTGTTTTTTACTGTGCAGACGTTGATGCCTTTGTTGAAAAACGGCGCTTCGATTGTGCTGACGGCGTCTATCTGCTCCAGCAATGGCATGGAAGGACTGAGCCTCTACAACGCATCCAAGGCTGCCGTGCGGTCCTTCGCCAGGACATGGGCCAACGAACTCAAAGGCCGCAAGATCCGAACGAATGTCCTGAGCCCTGGCTTCACCCGTACCCCCTTGATGGACAACGGCTTGAAGATGAGCGAAAGCGACATTGCCGCGCTGCGCCACCATGTCGAGCAGATCACTCCGCTGGGGTACATGGCCAAACCTGAAGAAATCGCCTCGTCAGCGCTGTTCCTCGCATCCGCCGATGCGAAATATGTCAACGGGGTGGAACTGATGGTCGACGGCGGGCTGTCGCAGATCTGACCTCCCGATCAAACCAGGTGCAACCCTTGCAGAGGGTTGCTTTTGTCGCTTTTGCGAAGCCCCCGCAGGACACCTCAACATGAACAGTGAAGAATTGAACACCCGACTGGACGCCCTGGAGGTCGCGCCGCCATCGAGTCGCTGATCAGCGCCTACGCCAATGCCTTCGATCGCATCGACGTGTCGCTCCTGAGCGGAATCTGGCACGAAGAGTCGACACTGAAAAAGGCCCGGTCCAAGTCAGCGGGTTGTATCACGACAGGTTTGAACGTCGGAACGGAAAATGGGCGTTCCTGTCACGTCGTTTTGAACTGCATTTCCTGACACCGTTGAACGGCTGGGTACCCGTAGCAGGTGAGGAGAGGTTTGCACCAAGCGAAGATCAGAACATGAGTAAACTCAGAGAAGGTTGATTTGCGGAATGTTCAGGATGTGACAATCAACTTAACGAGCCAAAATTTGCCGCTGATTCGGTTTTGAACTCAGGGGATCCAGACAAGCTGCGGCGCACTGGGTTAGTCGGTCATGCATGTTATTAAAGGTTTTTTTGAAGCTTGATGGGGACTTCGATTACAAACTGTCGGGGTCCCCAAAAAACATTTTGACTGGGCTTTGGGACAATGTTTTCAGGTCGATAACACTTTTGTTTGCCCCCACTTTTGCCCCCATTCATACCGAGTGTGCGAGTGATCGGAAATGGCGATCTCCGACGGACTTCGCTATTCCTGGCCAGTTAAGCCGTTGGGCCAGGTCGCTGATCAGTCGTTAGGCAAGTGCAACTGCACTTCCATGGCGTCATGAAGGAGTCTGACGACCTCGATCACGTCGTCGTTTGTCACACGATAGAACACGATATGGCGTGGGCTTTTGACCGTTCCATGGGTTTGTTTGGCCTGCTGGCGTGAATAGATGAGGTGATAGCTGCGAAGGCCCGCTGCAAGTTCATCGCGGTCGTGGCTGCCAATGCGATAAGGCGTGTGGGCAAGCGCTTGCAGCGCCGCGAGGATCAGCGCCTGGTAGCGCTGGCGTGCTTGATCGCCGAACTGCGTCTGGGAGAGCCTAAGGATGTCGACAATGTCGGCACGAGCCGGGTTGGAGATCCGATACTGCGGCATGCTCAGTGTTTCTCTCTCGCAGGGAGGGTTGCCTCCAGGCTCAAGCTCTCGAGGTAGTGCTCCAGATCACCCTCGTTTACCTGAGTAAAGCGCCCGTGCTCAAGATCCATGATGCCGATCGAGGTCGCCTGACGCAGTGCCTCAATTTTGGCGGTGTCTTCGGCGACGCGCTGCTCCAATAGACGTAAACCTTCTCGCATCACTTCGCTGGCATTCTGATAACGGCCGGACTGCACCAAGTCATGGATAACCTGGTCCTGGTGAGGGGTGAGCACAACGTTTCGCGTCGCCATAACTAGCTCCAGTTCTACGCAAACAGATACTTTTGATGTTGGCATATTATGCCAATTTCGCTCTGGAGAATAGCTTGGGGCCGACATCCGACGATCAGGTGACGGCTGACTTGGCGCCAATCAGCAAGGTTCAAAGTCATCCTCCCATAATGAAAGCAACCGGCAGATTGATTTGAAGATTGATATGCCTGACTGTGCGTGGGAGGAGGCGCGCGATGTGTGCTTCTCGATCCGCCCTGAAATCTATCGGCATGTTCGATGCCCATCAATATTTGCGTTTAGAGGCATCAAGAGAGGTTCCAATGCCCTACGAGTTAGAAAATCGCCTAGTGATCGGCGTCGCTTCCAGCGCTGTGTTTGATTTGCTGGCATCGGACGCAGTGTTTCAGAGTCAGGGGGAGGAGGAATACCGCAAGTTTCAGCAAGACAATCTGCACGTCCCGCTTCCTAAGGGGATAGCGTTCCCCTTCATCAAGCGTTTACTGTCAGTGAATGACCTGAGCGTCGATCCTACGGATCCGCTCGTCGAGGTGATACTTCTTTCGCGCAATGATCCCGACACTGGGCTGCGCGTACTGAAGACTATCGAGCACTATGGGCTTGGGATGACAAGGGCGATTTTCATGCAGGGAAAATCTCCTTATGAATACATACCAGCACTGAATATCGCTTTATTTTTGTCGGGTGACAAAAAAGACGTGGAAGCGGCTATCAGGGCCGGGTACCCGGCTGGCCAGGTTCTCGATTCAAAATTTGAAGACGACGAGACTGATAAAACCCTACGCATCGCATTCGACTTTGACGGCGTGCTCGCTGGCGATGAGTCCGAAACAATCATGCAGGCCTCTGGATTGTCTGAATTCCATGCGCACGAAGTGAAGAATGTCATGCAGCCCCATAACCCTGGGCCGCTGAAGGAATTCATGGTGCGGATATCCAAAATCCAGTCGGTCGAGGAGAAGCACAAAAAGCTCAATCCTGAATACGAAAACCGCATACGCGTCTCGATCGTCACAGCCCGCAATGCTCCGTCTCATGAGCGTGCGATGAATACACTCAAGAGTTGGGGTGTCATGGCCAATGACGCATTCTTCCTAGGCGGCATCGAGAAAGGAAAAATTTTAGGTGTATTGAAACCACACATCTTTTTCGATGACCAATCAGGGCACCTTAAATCGACTAGCGCAGTTGCTCCATCCGTGCACATTCCTTTCGGCATCACCAACCATGTCGCTACTGTGGATGCGCTAGAGCCTGAAGCGGATCAGGTCCAGCAGGTGGTGTAACACGGTGGCTTGAGCGCGTAGTACCACAGGAATTCGTATCGGTTTTGTGCTTGAACTGGCCTAATGATCCCGGACACCTCTTAAGGACGATATGATTCGCCCAATCAGGAGGTTCCATGCACGAGCGATAGTCCTACACCCGCGAGTTCAAGCAACGTGCTGCAAGCATGGTTCTTGATGATAGCTGCTCAGTTCCCGACGTCTGTGCATCTATGGACGTTGGGCCTACGGCTCTGCGCCGCTGGATTGGTCAGGTCCAATCGTTGTGTAGATACCTATGCCGATCAACGGGCCGATCAATGGGTTAAAACACGTGGCTACCAGCCACCGGAAAACCATTGCCGGGCGAGCTGCACCGTTACGCGCAAGGTGTGCTGGCTTTGTTCGCACGCAAGCGCCTGTTCTTCAGGAGACGCCGGTTTGCCCCACTTTGGCTGGGTTGCCAAGCGCTGTGCATAGCTAGCTTTAAACGCAGGGCTGGCCTCCCCAGTCAGCCACATCGCTTTAGCATAGTCCGCCTCGAGATCTTCGGGCAGCGAACCACAGGCCAGTTTGGCTTGCTGATAGCGCACGGCGTACATGAAGCCATCGGTGGGGGCTTCGTCGTAGGTGTAGCGGGAGGGTTCTGCGGCCATGGCAGTACCGGTGAGGAATAGGGCGATGAGGAGGGGGCGTCCGTGCATGGGCGGGGAAAGTCTCGGGTGATTGACGGTGCGTTTGACCTGAACACGAGTTGTATAGCATTGAACAGGCCACTCGTTAACTATACGTGCCCGGTTTGAATTGCAGCGACCAAGGCAATGAGCCATCATTGTTGGCTCGCTACGAGCCATTCTTCGTATGCCGTTCGGTTTTATAGGGTGTAATAAATGTTTAGGCGTCTCATGGAGTTGAGCAAGCGGTTGCGCAAGGATTTTGCTGCTGTACCGGTTTCCAAGGAACAGGTTCTGCGCCCGCTGGAGGTGCACCCTCAGGCAGGACTCGTCGCGAGTTTGCCCGCGAATGTGTTGGACTACTGGCACAGAGCGCTGATCGCCGATGACTTGGGTGGCCTGCAAGCCACCGATGTTCGCATTCCGTTGAAAAATTACGCGAGACTGGCCTGGCCCGACTTCAATCTTGGTTTCGGCACGCGCCCGGCGCTGGCGCTGGGCATTCTCACCGAGCGTGCCGCAGAGGCTCGGCGTAAACAGCAAGCGCAGGCGCTTGAGGCGTCAGAGGACGACGCAGAGGGTGAGCAGGAGGCGGACGAGCCGGATGACGATCCGCGCATTCCCATGGCGCTGGTGTTTCATCAAACCACTTCATCAAACGATGAGGTCCAGGTCACGTGGCCCGACCCGGATAAAAAGCCTGCGCCGGGCGCAAAAAAAAAACGCCTCAAGCCCGACCGGCTGAATATCGCGTTCTGGTTTCCTTTCGACCTGGACGACAAAAACCAAATATGCCTGCCACGCGACCCCAACGATTGCCGGCCGCGTGTGGTCCGCCAATGGCTTGAACCGCAGCCATTGATGGCGGTCAACGACCTGCCGCCGGCCATTGGCCACTTCGATTGCTATCGCGACGAGCTCAAGCTATTTCTCGCGACGTTGAGCCAAAGCGCCAATTTGAGCGGTTATGTCGACGCCTGTTTTGCCTTGTTCGCCCGCGTTCAAGCGGATGGGGTTGAGACGGGAATGGCGCCGATCACGGGGCAATGGGTTGCGGTGCCGCGACAGCCTGGCTATGCAACACGTGCGCTCGCCAACGTGTATGAAGCGATCCCCAATGCGCCGTCCATCGGCGCACTGGAGCAGCTCATAGGCGCCGGACGACACCGTTCGGCTGTCCAGGCAGGCGGCATGGCAGCGCCGCAGGTGACGATCCGGCACGTGGCCATGGTCGACAAGGCCACACACCTCGACAAGCCAGACGTCAATCGCGGCGCAGACCCCTTAAACGAATCGCAGCGCCGCGCATTGCACGCCCTCGGCCGGTTGGGTGAGCAGGTCGGGGTGGTTGCGGTCAGTGGGCCGCCGGGCACCGGGAAGACGGCCATGCTGCGTGCGATGATCGCCAACCAATGGGTGTTGGCGGCTTACGATAACCGCGAACATTGCCCCGTCACGTTTGTGTGCGGGGCGACCAACCAGAGTGTCGAGAATGTAATGGGCACGTTCAATGGTGCCGTAGGCAGGAAGCATGCCCTGGCACGTCGTTGGTTGGACCCTACGGGCAAGCCACTATTGGGTTTCACCGCCAGCGCACCGTCCAAGGCCAAGGGGAAAACCCATCGCAGCAAGTTCACCACGCTTGAGATCCGGCAAAAGCAGTTGCGCATCTTGGGCGTCGGGTCCTCCAGCCTCAAGCAATCGTACGAAGACGGTGTTGCGGCAGCCCTTGCTTTGGCGCGGCACTTTGAAGATGCCTTCCGCGAGCTGCCAGAGTTGTTCAATGCGTTGTTTAGCGTTGAGCAGAAACATCAGGTCAGTGATGCCACGCGTTTTATCTATCTCATGCAGAAGAGTGCTTCGACAACGCCTACGGCGTCGACCCTTTGCGAGCACTTGAACACGCTGACCCAGGTATTGCGCAGTGGGTTGGCCTCAGCAATCGAGCGCCAGGCTGACATCGACGCGTTGATCGAGCCCGGTGAACTGGCTGCGCGCTTTCCTAGTGAGGCATGGGCATCTTCCTGGGCCATCGACATCCTCGCGGATTTGCGCGTGGCCGCAACCCCCGAGGCGCGCCAGGCGCAGCAGCAGAAATTGCTGGATGTGGTGTGGCGGCCGATTATTTTCCAGTTGGCCGCGCGTTACTGGGAGACGCGTTGGCTGGCCAGTGTGATCGCAACCCCCGAGCCTGGCAGCCGAAAGAACGCACTCAGGCACGCAGCCATGCTGTTTCCGTGCATTGTCGCCACCTTGCACAGCGCCCCACGGTTACTGGGAGAGGGCCGTAGGCCGCTGTTCGCGTTCCTGGATTTACTGATTATCGATGAGGCGGGGCAAGCTGCGCCGGAGCTGGGTGTGCCGGTGCTTAGCCTGGCTAAAAAAGCCGTGGTGGTCGGCGATATGAAGCAGCTCTCCCCCGTGTCTTCGGTAACACCCGAGGTCGATGCGCGCCAGGTGCAGGACCGTTGGGCCGATCCGTCGTCTTTGGGCGCCTTGCTCGTGCGTGGCGCGGACTCCGCCACGGGTTCAATCATGAAGCTTGCCGCAACCGGGGCATCGTTTGCGGAGGCCATGCCGGACGGACGGCTACGGGACGGGCTGCTCCTGCGGGAGCACTACCGTTGTGCAGAGTCGATCATCAATGTGTGTATCGATTTGCTGTACCACGATCACGACCGTGATGCCGAGGGCGGGTTGCTCGGCAAAGAGTTGGAACCCAAAGTGCCCAACCCGCTGGCAGGGCTGTTCGCGGACGCCCAGTTGCCCTTGCTCGAGGGCGAAGCTGAAATGCAGTTGCGCAAACGCATGAAGGCAACGTTCCCGCTACCGCCGCTCGGGTTCTATCAGACCGGTGGCCCGAACGATGAGCCCTGCAAAGGCGACTCATGGTCCAACCCTGGAGAAGCCAAGGCCATCGTGGACTGGCTTAAAGAGCACGGACCGCGCCTGGCGAAGTGGGCCGCCAGGGTCGAAGGCCACCCGGAGCAGCCGATAGGGTTGGAAAAACTTGTCGCGGTCGTCACGCCATTTCGAGGCCAGGTCGAAGCGATAAAGCGTCGGGTACGCGAAGAACTCGACCCTGATGACGCTGACCTGAGTGAGCGTTTGACCATCGGCACGGTTCATACCCTTCAAGGGGCGGAGAAACCTGTGGTGTTGTTCAGTGCCGTGAATCGGGAAAGCCGCGCCAGCCGTCGAACCGATACCAATCATCGTGAGCGGGTGTTTATCGATCGTGACGATGGGCGCCTGCTCAACGTAGCGATCAGTCGTGCACAGAAAAGCTTCATTATGTTTGGCCATTCCGATCTGTTTTTTTCCCAGCAGGCGATGGACCCGAATAACGATTTGCCTTCGGCTGTGGTAGGACGATGCTTGGCCGGTGTGCGTGAGCCAGAGCATGAGCGGCTCACCTGCGCCCCGCGGGTGCCAGCGTGCAAGCTCGGTCCCGCCACGCTGATGGTTGTCGAATCCTTGCACAAGGCGAAAATCATTCAAGAACTGGTACCTGGCGGTACTCAGGTGTTCGGCTGTGGCGGTCATATTCGTGACCTCCCAGGCCCCGGTGCGATCAGTTGGCGTGATGGGTTAAAACCGCACTGGCAATTGAGCGAGCGCGAAGGCAGTGACCTGGCGGCGTCCCTACGCAATACCGGCAGCCGTTTACTGCAATGCACTGAGCTGGTGTTGGGGACGGACGATGATGCCCAAGGCGAAGCTATCGCCTGGCACATGATCCAGGTACTCAAGGAAGCACCGTGGTTCATGCATATCCAGAGGGTGCGTCGGGTAAGGTTTCATGCATTGACCACCCTCGAAATGGCCCGATCATTTGAGGAGGGTCGGTGTGTACAGGTCGAGGGCGCTACCGCCGACGAGCGAGCTGGCAGCGCTTGCCGGGCCTTGAATATGGGCTTGGCATATGGAGCCATTGCCCAGCGGGTGCTGGACAACCTCATCGGCTCGGTCTACATGCGTCACGGTATTGTCGGGGGCGGACGGGTCAAGGGGCCCTTGCTCAGGGTACTGGCGGGCCATGGTGACTCCCCGGGGTTACCCGGTAAACGGTTGGGTGTCGCGATAAACCTGAAAGTGAACGATACCCTCGTGCCGGCTCGCCTGATGGTGCGGCGCGGCAGCGAAGCCTGGCGCGCGTGGGGCAGTGACCGCACAGAGAGCGTTCACACCTTAATCGACCAACTGAGCGACGCGGTGGTTTCACCGACACCTTGCCTGCTCGAGCATGAGGACTTGCTGCTGGCACCTGCTCAAAGCCTGGGCACTAACCTGGTCCTGCAAGAGGCGTTCAGGCGATTTGGCTGGATGCCGTCGAGCACCATGAGCACGTTGCAAAAACTGTATGAGATGCGCGAGGGGCAGGACGAGCCCGAGTCAGCACCGAACGACAATGGTTGGGCTGCATTGGATGCGCAGGGGCGCCTGTTCCTTACCGAGTCCGGACGGCGCCAGGCAGATAAGGTGCTGAACAACCATTGGCTGAACACAATCAGCGCCAATGCGTTGTTGATGGCCTTCGACGATGCGCTGACTCACCTGTCCCAATTGCCGGATGCAGGGGAGGCGGACTACCTTGCGTTCGTGCACACCTGGGCGGCGCAGTTTGATGATCAGTGCGGCGCGCAGCCGGTTGCGGGCCCCCATGCACCAACGGTCGATGCGCAAGGCGCTGAGGTCGCGCTGTTTTCCCTGCAGCCCGCCGTCGAGCTGAATACGTGGGGCGCGCCTGCCGGTTCGCCTTCACCCGCTGAGGCCGAGCAGCACGACGATGATCCCGCGCCTGGTGCGCAAACCCACCCGGTTTCGGACGGCGGCCGCAGCGGTGCCCACGGAGCACTGGTGCCTCTGGACATCAGCCTGGAGGCCGACAACCCCAAGATGGCCGCGCTTACCCTGAGGCAGCGGCAACTTTACGACCTGATGTCCAAACTGATGTTGGCCTCTTCCCTGCGAGATGGACAGTTTCAGACTGTACGCCGGATTTACACCCTGACGTGGCCGGCTAAACCGGCTGTCCGGCAGGTTGAAATTGGTGTCGAGGTGATAACAGGCAAGCCGGGCAACTACCCAGGCTGGTTCACGCTGGACCCCGATGGCCTGCACCAGCACACGCGCAATTGGGCGTCGGCAGAGATGGAGGCAGTGCTCGATGAGCAAAGCCCTCGCTTGCAAGTGATAGTGCAAGACCACGGCATACGCACCCGCTCGCTGCTTGAGCCGACAGTCGATCATTTATTGGCGTGGATGCAAGCGCGTGGACACGGTAGGCCCTCGACATTCGGCAAGCACATCGATGATCTGGTACGTGGCAATACGTCGAACGCGCGCGCGGAGGGCACTGCCGATGAATAGCAGTTTTGCCGCCATGACCCTGATGCGAAACGCCTATGAGGCCGCATTGCGCGCCCCCTCGGACGCAGTTGCCCAGGCAGCGTTCGTCGCTGCGCACCAAGCGCAACAGCACACGTTCGTTGATTCATTCGACGTCGCGGGCATTACCTACCCGCGTACTGATGGGCACACACTGAGTGAGCGTGAAGCGCGCGAGGTGATTTCCAGAATCCTGTCCAACCCGGCGTACAGCGTATCGGACCTGCGGCCCAGCGTCATTGAAGCGGCCTACCCGCTACAGGCAGACGTGCTGCGTGCGGAAATCGAAGCCACGGTCGCGCGGGCCGATAAAATCAATGGGCTCGACTGGCGAACCGACGCGCTCGATGCCAGCACCAAGCAAGCGATGCGTGAACTGCTACGCATGCCCACCTTGGCGGGCGGCTACAAAATCATTTCTCAGGTCAGGTCCGCGGCCAACGCCCAGGTGTTGAATATCTACCGTGGCTACGATGCCGATCACTTGATCCCCGACAAGGCACTGCGAGGGTCACTGCACAGGGGGCAGTCTTTCAGCCTTGACCAGAGCTACGCGACGTTTATGCAGGATTCACAGAACAGAGGGTCGCAGCATAAATTTGTGACGGACGCCCAGAAACACACACGCAAACGGCTGCGCGGCGATCCGACACTGCTCGCGAAAAACCCAACGACTGGCGAGTACCTGGAGCATGTGCTTGAGTGGATGACCCATGTCTATACCACCGCGGATCTGGGTGTGGATGTGGCTGTCAGGAACAGTGGCCTTGCCAACTCGGATGAATTCAAACGTTTCAACGTCAAAGGTTTTGCCTTGGCGCAGGCAGGGTTCATGACGTGGAATGAACGCAAAAGTGTCGGCCGCGCTGTCGCCATGGTGCTCCTGATTGAGGCGCGTGAGTTCTACACGGCGGCCGGCTGGCCCATGGACAGGGAGTTGCCTTTGTTCTACGACGTACCTTCTACAGTGACCCAACAACCGGTGCCTGTGACATGAGCGACGACATAAACCCATCAACACCCGCCCATGGCGGCCGGCGCTACCAGCTTGCCGACCTGACAATGGCCGCCGGGGTGCCCTGGTTTGCCGTGCACGTGTCGGACGAAAGCGGTCATACATCGTCCTGGATTATCAGGGGGGAACTGGACGGTGAGCATTTACGCCTGCAACCACAGGTTTGGGTGCCAGATGCCATCCAGGCCATCGTCAGTGATAGCGACGGCCAAGTCTGGGCGATCACTAGCGAAGATGAGCTGATCACCAACACCGACCTTGGACAGGTGGCTGGATGGCGGCAGGTTACGCCCCATCCGCAGCTCAACGCGCGCGATGAGTGGTACTCCCGCACACTGGGTTATGTGGCCACGGATGGCCAGAGCGTGGAGCTTGCTGAATGCCTGTGTTGGGCAAGCGATGGCTTGTTGATCGGTACGTTCAGCCGCCGGTTGTATCGTTGGACATCGGGCGATGTTGCTCGCCTTGAACACGACGATCACATTGTCGGAACGCTGGGTGGTGTCAACAACATTGTCCAGACGCAAGACGCAATATACGCGCTGGGGTATGCGGGCCTGATCCTGCGTCGGCCGGTGGGCGGGACCTGGCATCGAATTGATGGACCATGGCCGACTGAGGCCGGCGCGTTCATCAATATGATTGCGGGTGTCGAAGGTCCGAGAGGGGAATTGTGGGCCATTGCGGCGGGCGGTTCGGTCGTCAGCGTTGCGGGTGATGTGACCCGCACCATTGCACAAGTACCCGGTGAGCCTCTGGGCATCACCCGTTTCCAGCGCCAGTGGTTCGTGTCGACCCTCGACGGTTGCTACGAACTACCGGGGGATGGTGACACGGTCCTGATCAAACGCGATATTTTGATGGGTAAATCGATTGATGCCGGGAACTGCCTAATTGCCGTCGATGCCGAGCCACAACACGCCGATCACGCGCAGGTCCACCTGTGGTTGCGCACCAGAAACCGCGATGCTTGGCTGCGCCCAATCATTTGCCGGGCCTGATTGAGGCGTTAAGGCGCAAGCGCGCGGGATACGGGCTTGCTTTCGAGGCGCAAGCCCGTGGTTTCACCTGGTCGGCCAGGCAGGCTCAATTGGTTTGTGGGCCGCGCCCGCGATGCGCGGTGATGCGGTTGTAAATGTTGGGTGCCGTGACCGCCATTTCTTTGCTGATCTCCGGGACTGAGTAGCCTTTGTCATAGAGATGTTGCAAGAAAGCGTCTTGGTCACGCCGGGCAAGCTGGCCGTAAAAGCCGCGATTTATTTCTTTCTGGATGCCTGAGAAAAAACCAAACATAGGGACCTCTGTATTCGACTCGCGTCATGTTGATGGTGGGAGGAGAAGGCGTGGCTTGGGCCGGTCCTTCTGTATGCAAGCCCCTTGTAAACCCCGGATTTGGAGTCTGAGTGAGCTAGCCGGTTGCAGGTTATTCACTCTGCTGCTTATCGGCCATCCCAACCTGGGTAGCACCCAGCATGGTGTGATTTATGCGAACAGACGAATACACGGATGACGAAGTCGAGACAAAGGACAAGTGGGACAAACTGTTCTGGATTGAACTTGCTAAGCGCAAAGAGCGCTTGGTAACCGGGGATGCACACCTGATGCTTGTTCAATTGCATGATCAAATAGCCCACGCCATCGATACACCCGGCCAAGTGATGGACGAGCCCATCGAAGGCATAAGGGGGGCTGCGGTCCTTTTGGACGCGTTTCAGTGGCAGTACGACCCGGCTGATGAGGCTGATGACGAACACCAGGCTCAGTTGTTGCGGGACACGATGAATCGCTTCGAAAGCCAGATTGATGAAGTTTGGTCAAGGTTGCAGTTCACGCGGGGCTTCCGACTTGCCGACCTAGCCGTAGAAAACGAACTTGAGCTGATGTGGGGTTGGTGGGTATTCATCAACTCTTCAGCCGGGCGTGAGAAAATGGGTATCACCACCGGAAAGTTCTCATACCATGGCAAGCAGAGCCGAATGGACGAGGACCATGAGCCGCCACGGATGATTGAGGTCCATACGTTCTATAACCGCCCCGGGCAGTCTCCCATCCCTGTTTCCAATCGCAGTGTCAGGAGCTTCACCACTGACGTGGATGAAGTGATCATCAACGGCAAACGGGTCACCGATAGTGTAATTGTGGTGTTTGACTCCGAAACTCCTGCGCCATCCAGAAGGGAAATTGTGAACGCCGCTTATTCCGGCAGAGGAATGATTCGGGCGCGGCGTTTAGCGGATGCCCGTGCAAAAGGCGATTACGCCAGACTGCAACGCTTGCTCGACGAACCGTCGCCGACCACGGATTTTGTCGACTTATTCGAGCCTGTACAGGCGCATAAATTGTTCAAGACACTCACCAGCGTTGCGCCGTTGATTCGAGGGCTATTCGCCTGGGATCTTCACCATGACCAGGGACTCAGCAAAGCGCAGGCCTGCCGAGTTACGGCGGAAAAACTACCTGGAATGGGCACTACCCCACGCAGCGTCAACAATGCGCTTATATCAGTGGGAAAAAAGATCAACGGCTACCAACCCGAGCAATTGCCTTGGATTTTTCAACGCTTTAGCGATTGAGGGTTCCGTCGCCGGAACCCGGTCGGGTTGAGCTAAGCAGCGCCGAATTGGGCGATACGCCGTTGTGCCAGCGCCTCGCCCTCGGCCTGCGTCGCCGCGGTTTCATAACGAATGCCAGAGGCTTGTTCGCCAATCTTGTCCATGGCATCGAAATGCGCACGACGCGCCTCATCGGCAAGCACGCTGATCAAGCTGATACACAAATGGCCAAAGGCCTCCTTGTGCGTCTTCAACCACAGGCTGCGCAGCTTGCGGTTGGCGTGGGCTTCGTCGTCCCCAGGTTCCAGGTAGATCAACACAAAGGGTACGCCATGGGCCATGACGGCCTCGATTTCGGCTTGACACTGTGCACCGTAGCCCGGTACGACCACGTCGTTGCGCACGATGCAGAGTGGAAAGCGGCTGATGTCGTGAACGGTAAAAGGGTGAATATCCAACGGCATGGCTAATCTCGATCCAGGTAATTAAAGGCTTATTCAGCGCGGTGGGTGTTGTAGGGCTTCAGACAGCCAGCCCAATAGCTGCGTGTGTTGCTGACGCAGGAAAAAGTGCCCGCCGTCCACCAGGCGCCAGTCGAAACCGGCTGCTGCGTGCCGTTTCCAGCGGCGCACGGCTTCCACCGTGACCAGGTGATCATCGCTGGCGGCAATCATCACCATCGGCACCGCCAGGGTCGTATCGGCTGCTACGCAGTAGCCTTCCGACAAGGCACTGTCGCGTGCCGCCCAGGTGTCGGACTTCGAGGGCGAAATCCTCCTCGCTGTAGTCCGACACTTTGCGCTGGATCGGCAAACTCGGCGCCGGGCACGCCATCAGGAACAGCAACTGCGGGTGGCGACCCTCGCTGGCCAAGGTCCGCGCCACCTCGAGGGTGATCTTGCACCCCAGGCTGCAACCCAGCAATGCCCAGGGTTTGTCGGTGTAGGGCCGGATCGCGTCCATGAGCTGGCGCATCAGTTGCGTCATGTCCTGAATGCTCGGTTCGGCGATGCGGCTTTCGCTGAAGGATCTACGAGTAAGCCTGTTCCGGGGAAAGCATTAACCTTGCTTTGGCGGGGTGGGCCATGAGGCTTATCTGATCGGTTTCAATGCCGACACGACTCGGTCATTAATACGGGGTCGGGCTGAGGGCTCATGTCTCCTTCAGTCCATTCATCCTCATCAATAGCCTGCTTGGCCTAAGGCTGGGGGCATCCTTTTCAAACCATCCAAAGCATGCCCTCAGATGTGCCCCCAATGTAGCAATCCACTGGAAGTGAATGGAGCTCCATGGTCTATGAAAAGGCAGAAATGATTAGCTGAACAGCCTGCCAGACGACGCCTAAAGACTCTCAGGGTCGCCGAAGAACATTTTGACTTGGCTCTAGAGCAGTAGTTAGAGCCTGAAAAAATAGAATTGTGCCCCCAGTTTTGCCCCCATTTGCACCGGGTGTGCGAGTGATCGCGCATGGCGATTTCTGAAGCGGGGTGGGGTGGACGTGACTGGTATTCAGTGCGCCTCCGTATACTGGATGACCAACCAGAATCCGGCAAATCCCTGGTTATTCGATGAGTCGATATGCGAACTACTTAGCCCACCGAGATGAGACATATGGTGTGACGTCTCTGTCTTCTACCGCCTGAAGCTTGAAGTACTGCCCTTTGGCTTCAGCGCATGGATGATGCGACATTGGGCATAAGCGGTGCCGTATGAGGTGCTCGGGCCTTGGTAGCCGGCGTCAAAAATCACATCAGCGCCAAAAACTTATGGAATCTTGATACCCAACGCATTCAGCGATGGTGTATCCATCCGGCCATTCACGGTCAGCCCACTGTCCATCTGAAAGGCCATCAACGCACCACGTGTCGCTTTGCCCATCACCCCATCAATGGAGCCTTGGTAATACTGTCGCACCATCAGCGCGGTCTGCACACGGGTGACCAGGTTGCTTTTCTGCTCATTGGTCGCGCGGCTCTTTGAAGTGCTCGAACTTGTCCCGCTGGTAGTGCCAGACGACTGATAAAGACTGTTGCTACTTGGGCTGCTGCTCGAAGCACTCGGCGCGCTGTAGCTTCGGGTACTGGTAGCGGGTGGACTGTAGTAGCGAGGTGCGCTATAGCCACCCGAGCCGCTGTAGTGAGAACTGTGCGAACTGTGAGACCGGTGTGAACTGTGTGAGCGATGTGCCGCATAGATGTTCACGGCGTCTGGCGCATTGAGCGTATCGGCAAATACCGGGGGCTGCAGCTTGTCGTTAGGCTGCCAGTTCGCATCGGCGAGCGGCATATGGCCCGTCTGTGCCAGGGCGGTACCTGCCATAGGCAGCAAACTGATCCCACTGATCAGGACTTTCCAGCGGTCAAGCAATTTCACTGTGCACTCCTTGCATAGGCGCTAAAGGCCTCGGTCGATAGTTGTTGTACGCCGCGGCTCTGCCAGCGGTCGGTGTGGGATTTGAAAAAGCCGGAGCAGTGGCTGACGGCAGCGCATTGCTGACAGGTATCGATGAACAGGTTCTTCCAGTCCGAGATGCTCTGGCGGGCGAAACGCGAGAGGTGGGCCGGGATCAGGCACAGGGGCAAGTTGTAGATCGAAACCGGCACTCCGCGGTTGAACAGGAAATACACTGCCTGGCTCAACGACTCCTCATAGTCCAGCGGGTCAATCCACAGCTCTTCATAGTTCTTCCTAGCCAGGCCGGTACTTTCGATACCCATCAGCGCAACATGCCGCACGAAGGGCAGGTTCCTGAACACGTAGTGGGCGAGCTCCGGCAAGCGTGGCGTGGTCAGGCGATTGAGCACCACGCGTATCTCGATGATCTGGTTGGCACGCGCCAGGTTGTAAAGACCTTGCAGGGTTTCGCTAAACGCGCCGGGAGCCTGCACCACATGGTCATGGTCTTCGGCATTGTCGGCATACAGCGGAATACCCCAGCTCAACTGAGGGTGGTCGATAGTAGAGAGTGCTCGGATCCAGCTCGGATCTTTGAACAGGCGACCATTGCTGAGCACATGAATGGATTTCTGCGGCAAAACGGCTTTGCACTTGGCCAGAGTTTCGAGTAGGCCGTCGCGATAGAGTGTTGGCTCGCCGCCGCTGATGCCCAGGTTTTCCTCGCCCGGGTCCATCAGGTCGATCAGCCGAAGGTTTTCCTCGATGTGCCAACGGTCATCGATATCTTTGGGCGGCTGCGAGCACATCAGGCAGAGGCTGTTGCAACGATCGGTCATGAACAGCAGGTTGCTGTCCGAGCCTCGTCGATACAGCACTCGTACCAAAGCGTTGCCTGGTGTGATGGCAATGACATCGCCGGGCTGCACGACATCCGCATCTTTGGGTGTGTGCAGGTGTAGCCGCTCGCTGTCGAAGTCGCCAATCAATGGCTCTGGGGTCAGGAATCCACCCACGGGCAATGAAAGCAGGTTCGGGCTCCGCAGCCGTTCTTGGTTTGGCAGCCAAAGCAGCAGCTCACCGACCTCAGCGTTTCCGGCACATACAGCCAGGCCTTGTTCGATAAACTCATCCAGGGTGATGACTTTGAGCAGCTTTGGCTCATCCAGGTGATGGATTTCGAAATGGGTATCTTTGCGCAGCATCGCCATCAGCCCCTGTAACCCGGGAACCGAACATCACTGTAGGAGCGCCTGTTCAACCAGGACAACAACACCCTCTGCGCGTTGTCGTCGCCATCGCGAAGCAGGCCGAATAAATGCTTCAGCAGTCCCATGTTCTTCTTGCAGAAGCTGCTGAACACCCGGTGTCCGATTGGGTCACCTTGGCGCGCATAGTGTTCAATGGGGTCTGCGCCGCAGTAGGGGACCAGTGCGCAGTCCGAGCAGCCCGGCAGTGCCTCCGCAACACCACTGGCAAGCAATGCCTCCATGACGGGCGATGCCAGTAGTTCAGACAAGTGTTGCTGTACGGTGCCGAGCCTCAAGCCATCTTCACCCATCTCCAGTAACATTCGGGCTTCGTCCGAGGGATAGACATAACCGTCATAGTTGTAAACCAACACCGCAGTGCCTGCGCCAGCAGGGGAGCGCAGGTCCACATAGCCGGAGGAGAAGGGCGTGAGGATGTTCTTCAGCAGCAGGCTCGTGTAACTCTCCGACAGGTACACGCCCTGCTGGTTGATACGCAGCAAATAGTCCAGTGCCTTCTTGTAGAAGGCCAGGTATCGCTCAATCGGATAATCAAGTCGATGGGCACTCTTGGTGGCAAACCCATAAGGGCTCAGAGGCCGAAGCGAGATGCTGGAGAAGCCCTGGCTTACATACTCATCGATGATCGCTTCAGGTTGTTCGAGGCTTCTTGAAGTCAGCGTGGTCAGCGCGGAAACTGCATCATGGCCAAGGCGCTGACGGACCCACTGGATGCCTTTTACAGTGCGTTCGTAGGAGTCTCGTGACGGGGTAGGGCGGTTGGCATTGTGCAAGGGCGCCGGCCCATCGAGCGAGGTCGAAAATTGGATGCGATTTTGTTCTGCGAAGTCGAGTATCTCCTCCGTCAGGTGGTGCAGCGTGGTGGTGATGACGAACTGGATATCCCGTTGTTCGACCACGTTCCGTTCAGCGACCCATTCGACAATCTGGCGGACGCGCTCGAAGGCCAGAAGCGGCTCGCCACCCTGAAACTCCACAGTCAGGGCGGGAGCGTTCGATTCGAACAGGCGATCGACCGCCGCCTGTGCATCCGCTTCCGACAGGTCGTGGCCGGATCCTCCCAGAGGGGCTCGCGACACCTGGCAGTACTGGCAGGTGTGGTTGCAGCGCAATGTAACCACGAACAAGTGCAGTGCAGGGCCCTGGAAGAGGAAGTCCTTGCGGCTGCGATACTGTGCGGCCATTTCCGGGAACGGGTCGTGGCGGCCTGGTTCGTAGATGAAGTGGCGGGCCAGCAGGTCCTTGTAAAAAGGCGTACTTGCTTGAACGTCGAAGTAACTGAGAGCTCGTAATTGCGCGTCGTTCACGTGCATGTACTCACCGGTATCGGAGGTGAGCAGGATGTCACGGTCATGTCCCGTGTTCATGCGCATGAATCGAAAAGGCAGCAAGCGGTAGTGCTTGGCGTCTGTCGCAATCAGTGTCACTGCGAAACCCCACATCCAGCGAGTGCGGCTCGGGCCAGGACTTCGCGCAACCCTGCTGTTTCGCGGTTGATATGGTCGCGTAGGGCGAAGTCGTTCAGATGCTGGAGGATCAGCGAGTGAGCCTGCTCCGGGGAAAGCGTTAGCCTTGCTTCGGCGGGGTGGGCCGTGAGACTTATCTGATTGGTTTCAATACCGACCTGGATCGTGACAGTGTCGGCAAGGGAATAAGCGGCGCGTTGCACCACGCTAAGCGGGTAGGCTGCGCTGTCGAGTTTCAGCGTGACTGGCCATGTCATCGGAACCGGTCCTTCAAATCCGTTGGGAACGTGTGGATTTTGCCGGTTGACGAGGCATTATGCCATCATAATTTTTTACATTTGCACGCATTTGTCCAGCGTGGTTGGTGGTGCGCTCACTGCGGCTCGGCCATTGATACGAGGTAGGGCCGAGGGTTCATATCTCCCTCAGTCCACCCATCCTCATCAATAGCCTGCTTGGCCTCAGGCTGGGGGCATCCTTTTCAAACCATCCAAAGCATGCCCTCAAATATGCCCCCAATGTAGCAATCCACTGGAAGTGAATGGAGCTCCATGGTTTGTGGAAAGGCAGAAATGATCAGCTGAACAGCCTGCCAGACGACGCCTAAAGACTCTCAGGGTCGCCGAAAAACATCTGAATCCGCGACCGCAACCACCGCTCTCCCGGGTCGTTATCCTGCGACCCGCGCCACGCCATATGCAGTTCAAACGAGCGCACCGGCAAGGGCGGATCCTCCGCCCGCAACCCACCCGCCGATGTCAATGCCTCAGCCGCATAATCCGGGACGGTCGCCAGGATGTCAGTACCCGCCAACAACGTCCCCAGCCCGTTGAATTGCGGTACCGCCAATACCACGTGTCGTTTGCGGTCGAGCTTCTCCAGCTCTTCGTCAATAAAGCCACTCAGGTCGCCAGCGAATGACACCAGCGCGTGGGGGCGGGCACAGAAGTCGTCCAGGCTCAGGGAGCCCGGCACGCTGTCGGCACGCAACAGTTTTGGCAGGCTGCGGCGTAGCACTTTGCGCTTGGCGTTGGCTGGCAGGTCGGCGGTGTAGCTGACGCCGATGGAGATTTCGCCGGAGGCCAGCAGGCCCGGCATCAGGATGTAGTTGACGCGACGCACCACCAGCACGATGCCGGGGGCTTCGGCGCGCAGGCGTTTGAGCAGTTGGGGCAGCAGGGCGAATTCGACGTCGTCGGAAAGGCCGATGCGGAACACCGCCGTGCTGGTGGCCGGGTCGAACTCGGCAGCACGGCTGACGGCGGTGGAGATCGAGTCCAGGGCCGGGGAGAGCAGGGCGAAGATTTCCACCGCCCGGGCCGACGGCTCCATGCTGCGACCGGTGCGCACGAACAGCGGATCATCAAACAGCCCGCGCAAGCGCGACAACGCCGCGCTGATGGCCGGCTGGCCGAGGAACAGTTTCTCGGCGGCGCGGGTCACGCTGCGCTCATGCATCAAGGTTTCGAATACAATCAAGAGGTTAAGGTCGACACGACGCAGGTCGTTACGGTTCATCTTGTGTCCTGGAAGAGTCAGCAAACTTGACGAGAGCAGCCATATAAGAAGAATGACCGGCATGAATCTTACGGGTAAAGGCTGTTACTCTGCACAGGAAAATTGAGTTTTCTTACAAGCTCTGAGGTCTATTCCTCAGTTGCGGAATCAATGACAGGCATGTCGACTATTAATGGCGACCGGTGGTCTTACCCGCAAAGCCCAGATAGAGTTCATGGCATTAGAGGTTACTTTGACGAGGTTTGCGATGTCCCGCACGATCCGTTTTCACAAGTTTGGTCCGGCCGAGGTGCTCAAATGCGAAGAGCATGCAGCTGCGCAGCCCGCACCGGGCGAAGTGCAGGTGCGTGTCGAAGCGATTGGCATCAGCTGGTATGACATTCTGTGGCGCCAGAACCTGGCGTCTTCCCATGCACGCTTGCCGTCCGGCCTTGGCCATGAGATGGCAGGGGTTGTGGTCGCCGTCGGCGATGGCGTGGATGATTTGGCCGTGGGGGACAAAGTCGCCAGTTTTCCGGCTGAAAGCCCCAATGATTACCCGGTGTATGGCGAGCAGATCGTCCTGCCCCGTTCGGCCCTGACCCGCTATCCGGATGTCTTGAGCCCGATTGAAGCCAGCGTGCACTACACGCCGCTGCTGATTGCCTACTTTGCCTATGTGGATCTGGCCCGGGTCAAGCCTGGGCAGTTTGCCCTGGTCACCGATGCCAGTCACTGTGCCGGCCCTTCCTTTGTGCAACTGGGCA
This sequence comes from Pseudomonas extremorientalis, assembly GCF_024584605.1. NCBI lineage: Bacteria > Pseudomonadati > Pseudomonadota > Gammaproteobacteria > Pseudomonadales > Pseudomonadaceae > Pseudomonas > Pseudomonas extremorientalis. The sequence continues at coordinate 3,138,259 of NZ_CP089519.1, forward strand.
AGGCCCTGGGTGTACGGGTGATTGCCGCGACCAAGGACAGTGCGGAGCGCGAGTACCTGCTGTCCCTCGGTGCGGAGAAGGTCATCGTCACCGAAGAGCAGGACCTGCTCATGCAAATCAACAAGTTCACCGACAACCGCGGTGTCGACGTGGTGTTCGATGGCTTGGGCGGCCCGCAGATGTCGTTGCTCGGCGATGTGCTGGCACCGCGTGGCAGCCTGGTGCTATATGGCTTGCAGGGCGGTAACCAGACGCCATTCCCGGCGTGTGCGGCGTTCCAGAAGAACATTCAGTTCTTTGTGCACTGCATTGGTAACTTCACCGGCAAACCCGAACTGGGCATCATCCAGGATCAGGTGGCTTTGCAGCGCGCCCTGCGGGATATCAACCAACTGACCGCCGACCGCGTGTTGGTGCCGCTGAAAACCACGGTGTTTCCCTTCAGCCAATTTGTGGAAGCGCACCGCTACATGGACGAATGCCCGTGCCGCGAACGCGTTGCGTTGCAGGTTGAAGCTGTTTAGGGCGTAGGAATATTCGTAAACAAGCGTTCCTGCAATCCGCCGCGTGAGGCAAATGCGCCATTTGACAGGACGGAACCTGCATCGCCCGCCAGGCGCCCAGCTGGCGCTTTAGCCCCTGAATCCGGCCTTCCTCTCTGACGCCGCCCTGAAATCCAGCGCGGCGTCTTTGTGTGCGTGTGATTAATACAGGCACCGGTGATTTATCTGCACTGGTTTTCGGCCAGGTTCTGTATCTATTAATCATTATTCCAGCACTGATAATTGCGCCTTAACTTTCATCTCAAGGACTGAGCAATGATTGAATATCCGACAGTGCAATCGCGAGTGCTCGAAGCAGAGACTGCTGCGCTTGTGTGGAATCAGGGAAGTCGATATATCCAGGACGAACCTCAATCCAATAAGTTGGAAAGTTCGTGGTTTTATTTGTCAGACACGTCTTTGAATGACTGGCTAAAGGCGCGTAGGAAATTGTAGGAATTTTCCTGGATTTCCAGCTTGGCCTCGTTTTGGCCTAGATAAATCAAGGGGTGGAGGATTTCAAGGCTGGGCTGATACCCGGGAATCTCCGTGTCGTTTTGTTGCTCGGTGCTACTGTTTATTTAGCGCTTCACAATGTGACGTGGAACTTTCTATGCGTGTAATAGATCGGGCAAACACGCTCAGTAGTTGCTCGAAACTGACATTTCAATTCAGGTAGTAGAACGATGAGCACTATTCACGAACAGGCTATGAATTATGTTTACCAGCAAGTTCTGCAGCGTTTGATCGGGCACTTTAATCGTGCGGAGCGAACAGCGCTTCAGTTGTTGGTCCAGCGAATTGTCGTGGCCGCGGGTGGCATGGAGCAGGTGGGAGAATACAAAGTGTTGATGGCCCATGGTGGAGGCGAAGTCAGCAGCTGTACCTTGGCATTGCTGCGTGCTGCACAGCTGACCATCGCCGGGCGAGCGCCACGAACCTTCAAGCTGCGGGTGGCAACGTTGCGCCATTCGGGCATGACCGACAGCAGGCTCGACAGCCTCAATCAGGGTTACGGGCGCTTGTTCCTGCACGATGATCCGAGGGTTGAACTGCTGATGGTGGAGAATCAGGAAGTACTGCCCTTCAACCATCAACGGCCGGTCTCTGCCATGGGGCGAGAAACCAGCCAGCGCAACATGCTGATGATCGGCCACCTGAGCTCAGGTGATTGCCGTGCCACTTTGTGCAGCGACACGTATCTGGCACTCGGGGATTTCTACCAGCGCGTGACCACCTGGAATGGCGGGGTGCATGCCCTGGTCAGTGGTGATTCCCCGCGCAAGCAAGGGCAGTTTCTGGCCTGGCTGAAGAAAACAGCCCAGAGCGCCGGCGTTCCGATCGCCAGCACTTGGCCGTTGTCACTCACCGGGTTGTTTGCGCGCATGGACGAGTGGAGCACCAGCTACTACCGCGAGGTGTACGGTGAACATTATGTCGCCAGTGCCAACCCCAGCAAGGCGGGTCACCGTCACTTGGCTTACATCAGCATTGCCGACCTGCTGGAGGACGTGGATACGCAAATGTCGCCGATATTGACAGAGTTCATGGCTTTTACCCCGGACCCACTGGGTTTCCATTTCAGCCATCCTACCTATTCCAACCCTCGGATGATGGCTCATCTGCGTGGCTTGCAGGCCCGTTGCCTGCGAGACCTTGACTACGAAGAGGGGGTGCACGGCTTTATCCGCCAGGCCTCGCAGTTCCTGCGTCGCCAGCACCTGCCCGAGGAGTGGCTGGCGCAGGTTGGCATCGGTGAAGACGCTGCCCTGCCGAGTACCGCCGCGCAGCAGTTCTTTGGGCTGGATGAAACACAGTTGGTGTGCCTGCTGTTCTCGCCGTTTATCCACCATGGGGAGCGGCTGGAAGGTTATTTGCGTCAATGCCACCCTGGCATGCTGGTGGCCTTGCCTGAGCTGCACAAGGTTCTGCAGGGCAAGCAATCGGCTGACATGTTGCAACAGTGGGTCAGCGACACCAGTGGCCTGCCGATGCCCTTGTTGCAGCACCTCTATCGCAAGCGTCCGGTGCCCGGCGCGAGTGGGAAATCGCGCAATGCAGGCGTCATGGCCCATGGCAACACGCCCGCTTGCCAATTGTCCGGGCGATGACGCTGCGCGGCGAGCGACAAGCCGACTTCGCGTATCAGGCGGTCTACCGCTACATGATCAACCTGATCAACGAAGTCAGCACCGATACCCGTGTAAAGCTGCCATCGCTGCGGCAATTGGCGAGGCGCCTGAACGTATCGATCTCGACGATCCAATACGCCTACTCGCTGCTTGAGAAGGAGGGCAGAGTCTACTCGGTGGCCAAGTCGGGTTATTACGCCTGGCCGCTTTCATCAAGCACCGTGGCTGGGGGCGGCGGCGATTTGCTTGACCGGCTCTACGCGGCGGCACGCAACCCATGCATGGCGGTGTTCAGCGGCGATGAACCGGCGCTGCTGGCTTCGCTGGATGGGGCGCTGTTGCGCCTCGAACGGGAGCTGGTGCGCCAGTACCCACGTCATCTGCAACCCTGGTCACAGCCGTGTGGCGTGTGGGAACTGCGTGCGGCGCTGGCGGCGCGGTACACCTCGTCGCCCACGCGTTGCTGGCACGCCGACGACATCTACATCGGTGCCGACCTGCGCGGGGTGCTGGATATCCTGATTGAGGTGCTGGGCCTCAGGGGGACCACGGTGATTGTTGAATCCCCCTGTGACTGGCTGATTTTGCGCCTGTTCCAGGATTGCGCGGTGCGCATCATCGAGTTGCCCTGGACCCCGGAAGGGCGCCTGGACCTGACGACCCTTGACCAACTGTTGCGCGCTGAGCCGGTGCATCTGGTATTGCTGTCGTCAAAGGTCAGCCTGCCATCAGGCAATGCCCTGCCTGCCCATGACCGTCTCAGCCTGGCACAGATGCTGGACCGATACGGTTGCTGGCTGCTGGAAAACGACACCTTTGGCGAGCTGGGTTTCAAGGAGCCCCAGGCGGCCCTGCGCGAGTGGGTGAACCCGGAGCGCCTGATGGTGTTTTCCTCGTTCGAGAAGATACTGGGGGCGGAAGCGCCCTACGGCTATCTGTTATCTCGGCGCATGAGCAGTGAGTTGCAGCGCCAGTTTCTGCTGCGCTCATTCCGCTTATCGTCGATCCGCCAGCGCGCCATCGCCCGCCTTTATCAGAGCGGGCGAATAGACCCGCACTTGCGGGCATTACGCCAACTACTGCAGGCACAAGCGGCTGAAATGAGCGGGCGCCTTGACCAGCATCTGGGGCAGCAGGTGAGTTATCGGATGCCGACTGCCGGGGCGGCGTTCTGGCTGGGTTCCACCCAGGCCGTCGACATGCGTCAGGTCTTCAAGCGCCTGCTTGCCCAGCAGGTCGTGATTGCACCCGGTGAGCTGTTCAGTGTCAGTGGGCTGCATCATCAGCACTTGCGCGTGAGCCATACCTTTCATGGGCAGCCCAACCTGGAGATCGCCTTGGCTGCCATAAGCGAGGCCCTGCGTCAGGCTCAAATGGGATGATTGCGTGAAGTTTCTCTTACTGCTGTGGGATCGATACCGTCGCGCAGTAGTCCAACTCTCAGTAAACTGCCATCTTTTCCGAATCCTTCTTTCCGAGGTTTATGCATGACAATCAGTCCTTTTGCGGGCAAGCCGGCGCCAGCCCAGTTGCTGGTGGATATCCCGCGACTGGTCACGGCCTACTATACCGGCCAGCCTGATGCAGCAATCTCCACCCAGCGCGTGGCGTTCGGTACGTCCGGGCACCGTGGCAGCTCGTTCGAACTGAGCTTCAACGAGTGGCATGTGCTCGCCATCAGCCAAGCGATCTGCCTGTATCGCGAAGCCCAGGGCATCAACGGCCCGCTGTTTGTCGGCCTGGACACCCATGCGTTGTCGACGCCTGCCGGTGCCAGCGCCCTGGAAGTGCTGGCCGCCAACGGCGTGCACGTGATGCTCGCCGAAGGCGATGAATACACACCCACCCCAGCGATTTCCCACGCGATCATCTGCTACAACCGTGGTCGAACCACCGGTTTGGCTGACGGCATCGTCATCACGCCGTCGCATAACCCGCCGCAGAGTGGCGGCTACAAGTACAACCCACCCAATGGCGGCCCGGCCGATACCCACGTGACCAAGTGGATCGAAGCCAAGGCCAATGAACTGCTGGCGAACAAACTGGCCGGGGTCAAGCGCATCACTCACGCGCAGGCGCTCAAGGCCGACACCACCCATCGCCACGATTACCTCAACAGCTATGTGGCCGACCTGGTCAACGTGATCGACATGGACGCCATCCGCAGCGCCGACCTGCGCCTGGGCGTGGATCCGCTGGGTGGAGCAGGGGTGCGCTACTGGTCGGCGATTGCCGAGCACTACCGCTTGAACCTGGACGTAGTGAACACCGAAGTCGACGCGACTTTCCGCTTCATGAGCGTCGACTGGGACGGCCAGATCCGCATGGACCCATCCTCCAGCTACGCCATGCAGGGCCTGATCGGCCTCAAGGAACGGTTCGACGTGGCCTTCGCCTGCGACCCGGACCATGACCGTCACGGTATCGTCACGCCGTCCGGCGGCCTGCTGGCGCCGAACAACTACCTGGCGGTGTCCATCGACTACCTGTTCCAGAACCGTCCGGACTGGCGCGTAGACGCGGCGGTGGGCAAGACCGTGGTCAGCAGCGGCTTGATCGACCGCGTGGCGGCCCGCATCGGCCGTCGCCTGTACGAAGTGCCGGTCGGTTTCAAGTGGTTTGCCGATGGCCTGTTCGAAGGCTCGCTGGGCTTTGGCGGCGAAGAAAGCGCCGGCGCCTCGTTCCTGCGCAAGGACGGCACGGTCTGGAGCACCGACAAGGACGGCCTGATCCCAGCACTCCTGGCCGCGGAAATGACCTCGCGCAAAGGCCAGGACCCGAGCCAGCTCTACCGCGGCCTGACCGATGCCCTCGGCGAGCCGTTCGCGATTCGTGTAGACGCCAAGGCCACCCCGGCGCAGAAAGCCTTGCTGGGCAAGCTGTCGCCGGATCAGGTGACCTCGACCGAACTGGCCGGGGAACGCATTCAGCAGATCCTCAGTCACGCACCGGGCAACAACCAGGCGATCGGCGGCTTGAAGGTGATGACCGAAAACGGCTGGTTTGCCGCGCGGCCATCGGGCACCGAGGATATCTACAAGATCTACGCCGAGAGCTTTATCGGTGAGGATCACCTCAAGCAGTTGGTGGAAGAGGCGCAAGTGCTGGTCGACGGCGCCATCTCCGGATAACGCCGTAATAACAATGTGGGAGGGGGCTTGCCCCCGATAGCGGTGTGTCAGTTTGCATCTCTTTTTCTGAAACACAGCCATCGGGGGCAAGCCCCCTCCCACAGTTGATCGAGGTCAGGCCAGGTCTACCAGGACGATTTCGCTGTCCTCGATCGCGGTTACCCGCAATACCTGTTCATTCTCTACAGCCACACCGTCTCGAGCTTGTGCGCGCAAGCCATTGACTTCAATCACGCCCGTCGCCGGTACCAGGTACGCACGGCGTCCGCCGTCCAGCCGGTATTCAGCACTTTCCCCAGCTTTCAGGTTCGCTGCCACCAGCCGCGCATCCGCACGAATGCGCAGGCTCTCGTTGTCCCCGGCCTTGCCGCTGGCCAGTGTCACAAACCCCTCACGATCACCTTTCGGAAATGGCTTGGCGCCCCACGAAGGCGGCAAACCGGCTTCATTCGGAATAATCCAGATCTGGAAAATCTTGGTCGGCGCATCTTCCAGGTTGTACTCGCTGTGGGCGATGCCGGTGCCCGCGCTCATTACCTGTACATCGCCGGCCTCGGTACGGCCTTTATTGCCAAGGTTATCGGCATGGCTGATCGCACCTTCACGCACATAGGTGATGATCTCCATGTCGCGGTGCGGGTGCTGCGGGAAGCCGGTGCCGGGCGCAATGATGTCGTCGTTCCACACCCGCAGGTTGCCCCAGTGCATGCGCTTGGGGTCGTGATACTCGGCGAACGAAAAGTGGTGATGGGCGTCAAGCCAGCCATGGTGGGCACCGCCCAGGGATTTGAAAGGTCGAAGTTCAAGCATGATCGTCTCCTGTGGATGGCCCTATGATCCTGCAGCCCATGATCGATAAAAAGCGTAAAAAATGCCTGATTCCTATCGATTTAATGGATTGGTTAGCGGCGTTTTGACTTTCAGTTCATCGCCTAACTGCATGACCGCAAAGCAATTGGCTGGCACTGAACGTCGATTCCGGCGACCATGGCGCACTTGTCAGAACCCAGCTCATCGCAGGAGTCCGCGTGTCGCAACAAAAGCCTGATCTTCCTCCCGAACTGCGCCCCTTGGCCGAAATGCCGCTATTGAAACGCCTGGCCGCGCGCCTGTTTGGCCACGGCCTGACCCGCTTGCGCGCCCAGCACCGGTTTTCCTGGTTGCACGGACAGGCCGACGGTTTTCGCAGTGGGCACGAGGCGGGCGTGGAGTACGGTTACCGCGAAGGCAAGGCCGACGGCATCGAGGAAGGCCGGCAGGTCCTGTTGATTCGTGATTTCCGCCCGGATGAGCACCGTGCGCCGGGCGTGGACGATAGCCTGTTCGATGATTGGCGCCTGCCGCTCACCGCCGAGTTGAAGAAGCGTATCAAGGCAGATGTCGCGCGATTGCTGCCGGCCCATGCCCAGCCCAGCGCGGCGCAGTGGAAGATGATTTTCAGCGATACGCCCTCAACGTCGGTGATTGCCGGGGCTGGCGCGGGTAAATCCACCTCGCTGGTGCTGCGTATCCTGTTGTTGACCCATTATCTGGGCTTTGAGCTGAGTTCGATGACGGTGGTGACCTTTACCCGGGAGTCGCGCAAAGACTTCATCAACAAGCTCATGGAAATTCTCAGCCTGTGGGGCCGACCCCTGGGTATGAAAGAAGCGCAGGCCGTGGTGCGCACCTTTCACTCGCGCATTCTGCCGATGGTGCGCAGCCTGCCGGGCTTTGAACGCCTGCAAGCGTTCGAAAACCTCAGCTCGGGTTTTGACGACGCCGACAGCAACCCCTTTGACTTGCGTATCAACGACGCCCAACGCCAGCAGATGAATGCCTGTTATCACCACCTGCACGGGCGGCACGCACGCTTTCGCGAGCTGATTGCGCCGCTGGCGCGCCATGGGCTGCAGCTCAAGGAGTTGGAGCGTGATCACCCTGACGTACAAAAACGCGTAGCGGTGACCGAACTGGCAGCCAAGCGTGATGAAGAACTCTGTGATGTGATCGAGGACCTGTGGTTCCGCGCCGGTGCCTGGCCGATCAAAGGCATCGAACCCAGTCGCCAGACCGTGGAGATCAATGGCGCGCAATTTCATTGCCATGGCTATATCCCCGAGCTGGACGCCTGGGTGGTGCTGGGTTTCGATGCTCGGGAAAATGCTCAGCTCAGCCGGCCCAACGCGAAACTGTCAGTGCGCGCCGAGTGGGCGGTAAAGCGCACACTGTTTCAAGCTTTCTGTCGTAAACCATTGATATGGCTCGATAGCTACGAATCATCAAAACGCCTTTTGAGTAGCCTGGCCGGTGATGCCGCTGCCGGGCCAGGCTTCGATTACAAAGTCAAAGGCGAGCTGGCGTCGGCGCCGTTGCTGGACAGTTTCGTGATGGCGGCCGGCTTTATCGAGAACCTCGGGCTGGATGTGCCTACCGCGGTTGGGCAGATGAGTTTCGCCAAGGATGATCCAGACCGCTTCTTCTTCGAGGCCCTGAGCATTTTCTGGAAGGCCCTGGAAGATCACCTGCTGGACCAGTCGCCGCCGATCATGACCTACAACCGCATGTTTTCGCTGTTCGGCGAGAACACCCCGGAAAACCTCAAGCTGCTCAGCGATCCGTTGTTACGGCCGCTGTCGCACCTGATGATCGACGAGTTCCAGGATGTTTCGCCACAGATCGTCTCGTGGATCCGCGCCAGCCTGCGTGAGATCCGCAGCCGTGGCCCGGCCATGCACGTCGGGCGCGGCGCCCAGCATTCATCACTGTTGTGTGTGGGGGATGACTGGCAGTCGATCTACGGCTGGCGTGGGAGTTCGCCCAAGTACTTCATGGAATTCAACAAGGAGTTCCCGTCGCCGGCCACCACCCGAGTGATGCTGGGCGAGAACTACCGCAGTCACCAGCACATCATCGACGCGGCCGAGCACATCGTGCGTGCCGCACCGGCTATCCCCGGCAAGAAAGCCAAGGCCAGCGGGGCGCCCAAGGATCTGGTGCCGGTCAAGGTGCTGGAGCGCGACGACGCTGCATTGGGACGGCAGTTGCTGGAGCATTACCAACGCGGTGAATCAGTGTTAATGCTTTATCGAAAAAGTAGCGATAAGTTACTGATTCAAGAGCATATCCAGCCTGCAGTTAATGTGGATTCTAGCTTGCCACCTCCAGCGCGCAGGCTGAAACAATTGACCTACCACAGCGCCAAGGGGCTCCAGGCCGATGCGGTATTCCTGCTTGGGGATTGCCAGCATGTCACCCATTCCCCGTATAAAAACCAGGTCTACCGCATGGCGGGCCTGGGCAAGGACGGGGACAGCGAGCCGTATGACAACGCCCAGAAAGACGAGGTGTTGCGCCTGGCGTATGTGGGCATCACCCGGGCGGTGAGTCATTGCTACTGGTATGTGGAAAAGCCCGAAGGCCAGGCAGTGAATGCGCCCAAGGCCTCAGAACGGGTAGATGGCAAGAAAGCCTTCTTCGACGACCAACGCAATTAACAGATCGATGCCATTCAAATGTGGGAGGGGGGCTTGCCTCCTCCCACAGAAGATAGGCGCTGTCTGAAGGGTTGAGTTCAGGCCCGCAGGGACTGCGGCGGCACAAACGACTCCAACTCATCCTCCACCGCCTCGATGATCCGCTCCACATCGGCGGCATTCATCACCGTGGCGCAGGGGATGCCGGCGATGGCGATCAACGTCTCGCCGCTGGCCCGGTCGAACAGGCGGGCGATCATGCTGCCGGGCGCGTCCATGCTGCCCTCGAAGCCCATCGGATGGAAATGCCAGCGCATCAGTTGGCAGGCGTTGGGGAACGTCACTTTGTTCATGTTGCCCACCTTGTTCATTGAGCGCTTCCTTTAGCTCGCGGCAGGGGGCCACGACCTTCACTGGTCGTGGCGTTGTAGAGCTTAAAAATAGCATTCGTTCGTCACCGCAAGGTGACTTTTTCGGCCCCGTTCGGCGGTTGTTTTCCATAAGGTTGATGTGGGTCATGTCCTACTTGTGATTGGGCAATAGGCCATTAGTCAGAAGTGCCAATTGGCCATTGAAGCACCCGCAGAAATTCGGCAATCTCCAGGGTTTACCCGCCGCAGAGCCTTCCATGCCCGACATCGCTGCAGACGATGAATGCCATCAATCCCGCGCCACACGCGAACTCGTGTTGCGCCACCACCTTTGCTGGCGCCACCGGGATCTGGAAGGCGTGATGTCCTACTACCACCCGGATATCCAATACCACGACTTTTTCCAGAACCGTGTCGTCGGTTTCGCCGGCTTGCGCGATTACCTGCAAGCCAGCATGCCCCGTCAGGCTGACGAAGCGATCGAGCACAGCGACCGTATCCGCGCCGACGGCGATACCGCGTTCATCCAGTACCGCATCACCTTGCGGGGCAGCCAGGGCCTGGTGTCGTTCCGCACCAGCGAAGCCATAACGGTGCGCGACGGGTTGATCTGGCGGGTCAACGAATATGCTTCGCTGGTGCATGAACAGCCGGCCCAGGCCGCACGGCCCTCTGTCAGCCGCCTGGGCCTGTCGCCCCAGCAATTGGGGCACATGGCCAATGACCTGCAGCAGTATTTCGAACGCAAACAACCCTACCTGGACCCCGAGCTGGACCTGCAGCGAGTAGCCAAGGAGTGCGGCTACAGCCGCAATCAGATTTCCTACCTGTTGAACCAGGTGTTGGGACAAAGCTTCTACCGTTACGTCAACCAGGCAAGGCTTCAGCATTTACTGGCCGCGCTGGACCAGGCCGCACCGCCAATCAAGATTGATGACCTGGCGTTTGCCGCCGGTTTCAATTCGCTATCGGCATTCTATAGCGCGTTCCGCCAGCATACGGGCCAGACACCCAGGGCCTACTTGAACGCGCTTTGTGAGAGAAAGCTTGACGAGGGTGATCAGAAGGGAGGTGTTCGACCGACCAGCGAAAACTAGCTGTCACTGTCAAGCTTGACAGGTTTTTTTTCTGGAAATTAGTTGTGTAATGCTTGTGCATTCTTCACTTCTACCGGAGAACTATCATGTCCGAACTCAGAAAAATATTAGATGAACTCGAACAAAAACCTGAGGTCCGTCCCCAAGGTCATATGTTCGGAACCGTCACTATCGACGGTCAGGTCAGTCAGTTTACAGCCGATCACGTGTACGCACACGAACAGCTCGATACGCTACGTTTTTTCGGTCGCCAAACAGATGCTAATGATCCCGAGGCGTTTTCAGTTTTGCTAGTGCAACTCCAGCCCAGGACAATAACGTCTGGTACTTACAAGGTAGGAGGCCCCCACGTTGTGGACATCTCTTACTGGGATACGAAGACCGGAGTGGTACTCATCACAGATCAAGGAGAGGTAGCCCTCAACAGGTCCAATACGCTGGAGAGGCTCTTTGGAGTGATAGATATCCAAGGTAGTATCAATGGCGAATTGGCTCTTATCCGCGCCCAATACGACATCCGCGGGTGGCACGTCAAATAGCCAATGCAGGGTGGGTTGGGTAATACCTATCTCTGAGATTTCCCTGCGTGCACGCGCACAAGACAATTTCCAACACCGCGCCCTAGCATTCCCTCTGTCGAAACAAGGTGGGGGAGTTGGGCATGCCGGCATGGCGCACTATCAGCTTATGGATGGACCAGTTGGACGACCCGCTGCAAGCGCGGCCGACGCTGGAGCATGACCTGGACGTCAACGTGGCCATTATCGGCGCCGGTTACACCGGGCTGTGGACGGCGTACTACCTGAAGCGCCAGGCCCCCGAGCTGAAAATCGCCATTATCGAAGCGCAAACCGCCGGTTTCGGCGCCTCCGGTCGCAATGGCGGCTGGCTGATGGGCAATCTGCTGGGCGAAGATCGCTTGCTCGCCGGCCTGAATCCCGAGCAACGCCGTGCGTCGTTTGACCTGTTGCACGCCATTCCCGACGAAGTGGCCCAAGTGCTGGCACGTGAAGGCATCGACTGCGACTACCGAAAGGGCGGCGTGCTGTACTGCGCCGCGCGTTACCCCGAGCAGGAAGGCAGCCTGCGCCGCTACCTGGAAAAACTCTACGCCCAGGGCCTGACCGAAGCCGACTACCGCTGGCTCGGCCCGCAGCAGTTGGCCGAACAGATCCGCATCGCCAAACCCTACGGCGGCATTTACGCCCCCCACGTTGCGACCATCAACCCTGCCAAGCTGGTGCGCGGCCTGGCGCGGGTGGTCGAGAGCATGGGCGTGACAATCTACGAAAACAGCCCGGTCACCCACTGGCAGTCCGGCAGCCTGCGCACCGCAAAGGCCAGCGTGCGTGCCGCCTGGGTGGTGCCGGCGGTGGAAGGCTATGCCACCACCTTGCCGCCGCTGGGCCGCTACCAGCTGCCGGTGCAAAGCCTGATCGTCGCCACCGAGCCATTGCCGGCCAGTACCTGGGATGAAATCGGCCTGAGCCATGGCCAGGCTTTTAGCGAAAGCAGTCGCCAGGTCACCTATGGCCAGCGTACAGCGGACAACCGCCTGGTGTTCGGTGCGCGCGGCGGTTATCAGTTTGCCGGGAAGCTGCGCCATGACTTCGATTTGACCGACAGCGAAGTCGAGCTGCGTCGCTACCTGTTTGGTGAGCTGTTCCCACAGCTCAAGAACGTGAGGATCAGCCATTCCTGGGGTGGCAACCTGGGCATGTCGCGCAATTTCCGCCCGCACATGCTCTGCGACCACAAGACCGGCATCGCGCTGTCCGGCGGTTACGGCGGGGAGGGCGTTGGCGCGACCAACCTGGGCGGCCGCACCCTGGCCGACCTGATCCTGGGGCGCGACACCCCATTAACCCATCAACCCTGGGTCATCCGCGAACGCGGCCTCGAGGCACTCAAGCCCTGGGAGCCCGAGCCCTGCCGCTGGCTGGGTTACAACGCGATCATTCGCAGTTTTGTCCATGAAGACCAGGTACTGGCCAACCCCAATACCACGCCTTGGCGTCGCAAGCTGGCGACGAGCGTGGCTGGGTTCATGGAAGGTTTCATGCACTAAGTCACTTCATCCACACGGGAAAGCCCATGAGCATCACTCAATTCAAAGACACGCTGAACGCCTCCCTGCCGGACTCATCGCCCGTCGCCGTGCCCCTGGGCGAACCCATTGCCGTTGCGTCGACACTGAGCGTGGAGCGCGACGACGGTGTCGAGACCGGCATCTGGGAGTGCACCCCCGGGCGCTGGCGTCGACAGATCACATCCCAGGAGTTCTGCCACTTTATCCAGGGCCGCTGCACCTTCACCCCGGACAACGGTGAAGTCGTTCATATACAAGCCGGTGATGCACTGATGTTGCCGGCCAACAGCACCGGCATCTGGGATATCCAGGAGACCGTGCGCAAGACCTATGTATTGATCCTGTAACGCTTTGATCCTTGATCGCCTGCCATAAAAACAGCCCTAAAACCGCCAGGAAATCGAACCATGAAAGCCATTGCCCTGTTGCCCTTGATGTTGGTGGCCTCTATCAGCCAGGCCGCCGAGACGGTGAAAATCTACAACTGGTCGGACTACATTGCGCCGGACACCACCAAGAACTTCCAGAAAGAAACCGGTATCGGTTTCACCTATGACGTGTACGACAGCAATGAAACCCTCGACGGCAAGTTGATGACCGGTAAATCCGGCTACGACGTGGTGTTCCCGTCCAACCATTTCATGGCGCGGCAAATCCAGGGCGGCGCTTTGAAGAAACTCGACAAGAGCCAGTTGCCCAACTGGAAAAACCTCAACCCGGTGCTGCTCAAGGCCCTGGAAAACAACGACCCGGGCAATGCCCATGGTTTCCCGTACCTGTGGGGCAGCACCGGCATCGGCTACAACATCGACAAGGTCAAGGCCGTACTGGGCGACAATGCGCCGGTGGATTCCTGGGACTTGATCTTCAAGCCGGAAAACATGGCCAAGCTGCAGAAGTGCGGGGTGGCGATCCTCGACAACGGCCCGGAACTGCTACCGGCTGCGCTGAACTACCTGGGCTTGCCGCACCACAGCAAGAAACCCGAGGACTACAAGAAGGCTGAAGATCTGTTGATGAAAGTGCGACCGTATGTGGCGTACTTCCACTCCTCGAAATACACCGCCGACCTGGCCAATGGCGACATCTGCGTGGCCGTCGGCTTCTCCGGCGACATCCTGCAAGCCGAAAGCCGCGCCAAGGAAGCCAAGAACGGCGTGAACATCGGCTACAACATCCCCAAGGAAGGCGCCGCCATCTGGTTCGACATGGTCGCGATGCCCGCCGACGCGCCGGATGAAAAAGCTGGTTATGCGTTCATGAACTACCTGCTACGCCCGGAAGTAATGGCCGGCATCACCAACTACGTGCATTACGCCAATGGCAACCAGGCCGCCGACAGCCTGGTGGACCCGGCGATCAAGGCGGATACCAAGGTGTATCCAAGCCCGGTAATGATGGGCAAGTTGTTCGCGTTGGAAGCGATGCCGCTGAATATCGACCGGGTGCGTACACGGGTGTGGAACACCATTCGCACGGGTCGCTGAAGGGCGGGGCGGTGAGCGGCCCACGCACAGCTCAGGGATTTTCCAGATCATGCCCCAACGACTGGATAAACAACGAAAACAGCTCCGGCTGTGACGAGATATCCAGCTTGGCGTACAAATGCCGACGGTGCACCTTCACCGTGTCCGGCGAGATGTTCAGGCGCTCGGCCATGGCCTTGGACGAGAACCCGCGCAGCACCAGGCGGGCGATTTCCAGTTCGCGGTCCGAGAGCACCCCGCAGCCGAACTGACTCAGCGCATCCCGGATCTGGCTGTCCATCGCCGGGGCGCGCTGGGTGCTTTGCTGCCAATGCTGTTGCATCAGCGGCAACACCCAGGCCGCTACGGTGGTCATCAACCCGGTTTCCTCAAAGCTGAAGCGCCGCTGCATGCCCAACGACAGCGATAACGTCCCGGCGCCCGGCAGTTGCAGGATGAACTGCACCTCGTCTTCCAGCACGTTGTCGTGGAAGTAATTGAGGAAGTACTCACTCTGGCGAAAATGATCCGGCGCCACTTCCTCCAGGCGGTACACCCCGCTGGCATACCCCTCGCGACAGGCCTGGAAGAACGGGTCGAGCAAATACAAGCCATTGAGGTACGCCAGCATCGACGCCGGTTTGCTGCTGGGCTGGGCGTCGTATTCTTCCAGGGCCAGTGGCGGGCCCTCCAAGGGGTAGAAGATCGCCAGGGCGTTATCGAAGGGCAGGCATTGGTGCAGCAACAGCACCAACTGCTTCCAGAAACGCTCGGTGCCGATGTGCGCAACGGTGCGGCCCAGGCCGGCGTGCATCCCCACCTCGCGAAACAGGCTCATGTGACAGGCTCCCGCCGGCAAAAAGATCGGCCAAGGGTTCGGCTTTTGCCGGGTGGCGTCAAGGGGAGTACGCCAATAGGGGAATTGGCCGACATCCCCTCACGTATTAACGTCCGCATCATTCAGCGGGAAACATATCCCGTGACTTATCAGATTTTTCGTTTCTGCCTCATACCAAGAACAACGACAGAGGATAACGATATGAGCACTTCCCCCACGCCCGAAGGCGTGCTGAAACCCACCTTGAGTGTGTTCGATGTGGTCGCCATTACCGTATCAGCGGTGACGCCGGCCAGTTCCGTGTTTGTGATCGCACCGTTTGCCATCCAGCAGGCCGGCAGCGGGGTGTTCCTGGCGTTTGTGATGGCCGGTCTGCTCGCGCTGATGTTTGCCTTTTGCTACGCCGAACTGGGCCGTGCCCACAACAGCGCCGGTGGCGAGTATGTGTACGCCAAGCGTGTGTTCGGCGGCATGGCGGGTTATGCGACGTTCCTGACCGTGCTGGTGATGTTGCTGTTTATTCCTCCGGTACTGGCTACGGGCGCGGCAACTTACCTGAATAACGCCCTGGGCACGAAGTTTGATTCGCAGACTGTGGCCCTGGTGATCGTGGTGTGCAGCTACGCCCTGGGCATCCTCAATATCAAGCTCAATGCCTGGATCACCGGCACCTGCCTGTTGCTGGAAGTCGCAGCGCTGCTGGTGATCGTGGTGATCGGCTTTGGCAACCCGGTGCAACCGGCCAGCGTGCTGTTCCAACCGCAGATCGTCGAAAACGGCGTGCTGCACCTGGCGCCCTGGGCCCTGGTGATCGGTGCCGTGGGCATCGGCCTGTTTTCCTACAATGGCTACGGGCCGGCGGTGTTGCTCGCCGAAGACATGAAATGCGGCGGCAAAGGCGTGCACAAAGCGGTGCTGTGGTCCCTTGGCCTGGTGGTGGTCATCGAATTGGTGCCAATCACCGCCCTATTGATCGGCGCGCCGTCCCTCAGCGCGATGATCAGCAGCCCTGACCCCATCGGCTACCTGCTGACCAGCCACGGCAATGAAACCCTGTCACGCCTGGTCAGTGCCGGGATCTTCCTGTCGGTGTTCAATGCGATCGTCGCCATCGTGATCCAGATCGGCCGCGTGGTGTTCAGCAGTGGGCGCGATGCGCTGTGGACGCCGGGCATCAACAAACTGTTCACACGCATTCACCCGCGCTGGGATTCGCCGTGGTTGGCGACGCTGTTCCTGGCGATCCCTTCGGCGTTGCTGAGTTTCAGCTCCAACCTGGCCGACCTGACCTCGTTCAGCGTATTGCTGATCATGCTGGTGTACCTGGTGGTGGCGTTGAGCGCGTTGATGAGCCGCGTGCTGCTGCGTGACCGCGAGCATCCCTACCGCATGCCGCTGTGGCCGCTGCCGGCGTTGGTGGCAGTGCTGGGCGCGGGCTATCTGTTAATGACCTTGATCGTGGCGGCCTCGGTCCGCGACATCATGATCATCCTCGGCCTGCTGGCCCTGTCGGTGATCCTGTATTGCATCAGTGGCCGGTTGAGTCCGGTCTTCCAGAAATTGTAAGGAGTGGTTATGCGCGCACGTCAATTGGGCATCACGTTAGGGCTGGGCACGCCCGGTGAGTGGAACGCCATCACCGATGTGCCGGGGGTGCGGGTCGGGCACAGCACGCTCAAGACCCGCATCGATGGCAAGCAGGTGCGCACCGGCGTCAGTGTGATCCAGCCGCGCGCGGGAGAAGCACGCCTGCAACCGTGCTTTGCCGGGTACCACGTGCTCAATGGCAATGGTGACGCCACCGGTCTTGAGTGGGTCAGCGAAGCGGGGCTGTTGACCACGCCGCTGGCGATCACCAACACCCACAGCATCGGCATCGTGCGCGACAGCCTGATTGCCCTGGAGCGCGAGCGCCTGGCCGATCCGGCAGTGTATTGGTGCATGCCGGTGGTGATGGAAACCTATGACGGCCTGCTCAACGACATCTGGGGTCAGCACGTGGGGCCCGAGCATGTGCGTGAAGCGGTGGACAACGCCGAAACCGGCCCGGTACAGGAGGGCGCGGTCGGCGGAGGCACCGGGATGATCTGCCACGAGTTCAAGGGCGGCATCGGCACATCCTCGCGGTGCCTGCCGGCGGAGCAGGGCGGCTGGACCGTCGGCGTGCTGGTGCAGGCCAACCATGGCAAGCGCCAGGAACTGCGGGTGGATGGCTACCCGGTGGGGCGCAGCCTGACGGACATTGCGTCGCCGTTCGCCGAGCAAGGCACGCCGGGCATGGGTTCGATTGTGGTGATCATCGCCACAGACGCGCCGTTGCTGCCGCACCAATGCCAGCGCCTGGCACAACGTGCATCCATCGGCATCGCCCGCACCGGCGGCGGCACCGAGGACTCCAGCGGCGATCTGTTCCTGGCATTTGCCACGGGTAACCAGGACTTGCCACCGGCCGATTACGGGCGCAAGGGCCTGCCGTTCAGCAGTGCATTGCAGATGGTCAACAATGACCATATTTCGCCGCTGTTCAGCGCGGCGGCGGAGGCCGTGGAGGAGGCAATCGTCAATGCGATGCTGGCCGGGGAGGACATGCTCACCGATCAAGGCGTGCGCGTGCCGGGCCTGGACGCCGACACGCTGTTGGCGGCATTGCACAACACCGGCTGGAGTGTGTCCCGGAAATAGGGGGCACACTTACTGATGACTGTAAGTAGTGGCTGTTTAATGTTGCCAATGGCACCGTGGCAATATATTGGATCCATTAATAGCGAATGCCACTCAACTTGAGCGGCATTAGTGCTATTTAATATTTAAATACCGGCGCGGTGTTTTTTGTCGGACAACATCGGTACTGCCCAATAAACATGGAGCGGAACTTACCTGGGGTGTTTGCCTGCCGATTTTTAGTGCTGGAAAAGATGTAGACGAAAGATTTCAAGTTGTGTCAGTTTTCTTACGCCTTCAAAAGAGGCGAGTGATAGGACGATCTCGCCCGCGGGGTTCCTATCGATCAAAGACTGATGCACTTGCAAACAAGGAAGTACGTTTATGTCAAAAGTAAAAGACAAGGCTATCGTGTCGGCGGCGCAAGCCAGCACCGCTTACTCGCAAATCGATAGCTTCAGCCATTTGTACGACCGTGGCGGCAACCTCACGATCAATGGCAAACCCTCCTATTCCGTTGACCAGGCGGCCACCCAGCTGCTGCGCGACGGCGCCGCGTACCGGGACTTTGACGGCAACGGCAAGATCGACCTGACCTACACCTTCCTGACCTCGGCCTCCTCGAGCACCATGAACAAACATGGCATCGCGGGCTTCAGCCAGTTCAATGCCCAGCAGAAAGCACAGGCCGTACTGGCCATGCAATCCTGGGCGGACGTGGCCAACGTCACCTTCACCGAGAAAGCCACCGGCGGTGACGGCCACATGACCTTCGGCAACTACAGCAGCGGCCAGGACGGCGCGGCCGCCTTCGCCTACCTGCCCGGCACCGGCGCAGGCTACGACGGCACCTCGTGGTACCTGACCAACAACAGCTACACGCCGAACAAGACCCCGGACCTGAACAACTACGGCCGGCAGACGCTCACTCACGAAATCGGCCATACCCTGGGCCTGGCCCACCCTGGCGACTACAACGCCGGGAACGGCAACCCGACCTACAACGACGCGACCTATGGACAGGACACGCGCGGCTACAGCTTGATGAGCTACTGGAGCGAGAGCAACACCAACCAGAACTTCAGCAAGGGTGGGGTCGAGGCTTACGCGTCCGCTCCGCTGATCGACGACATCGCGGCGATCCAGAAGCTCTACGGCGCCAACTACAACACCCGTGCCGGCGACACCACCTACGGCTTCAACTCCAACACCGGGCGGGACTTCTACAGCGCCACCTCCAATGCCGACAAGCTGGTGTTCTCGGTGTGGGATGGCGGTGGCAACGACACCCTGGACTTCTCCGGTTTCACCCAGAACCAGAAGATCAACCTCAATGAAGCGTCGTTCTCCGACGTGGGCGGCCTGGTGGGCAACGTGTCCATCGCCAAGGGCGTGACCGTCGAGAACGCTTTCGGCGGTGCCGGCAACGATTTGATCATCGGCAATAACGCGGCCAATGTGATCAAGGGCGGGGCCGGCAACGACCTCATCTACGGTGGCGGCGGGGCGGACCAATTGTGGGGCGGCGCGGGCAACGACACCTTTGTGTTCGGTGCCAGCTCCGATTCCAGGCCGGGCGCGGCGGACAAGATCTTTGACTTTACCTCCGGTTCCGACAAGATCGACCTGTCCGGCATCACCAAGGGCGCAGGCCTGACCTTCGTCAATGCCTTTACCGGGCATGCCGGCGATGCAGTCCTCACCTACGCCGCAGGTACCAACCTGGGCACCCTGGCTGTGGACTTCTCCGGGCACGGCGTGGCGGACTTCCTCGTCACCACCGTCGGCCAGGCTGCGGTCAGCGACATCGTAGCGTGATGCACGGGCGCGGCGCTTCGGCGCCGCGCCTTACGGATGGAGCATGAAGATGCGGCGTATGTTTAATGTGATCGCCTGCGTGTTGCAGGTGATGTTCGTGTCGGCAGGAGCCCACGCAATGGCGAGCAGTCTCGTATTACCTACCTCCGCCCAGTTGGCCGGGCATTGGCAGTTGCACCAGCAGGATCAGGTCTGCGCGCTGGACCTGCTGGAACAGGCCAATGCCTTGGGCGGCGATGTGGCGTGTGTCGCAAACTGGTTGGGCGACAAGCCTCTGACCTGGACGCCAACACCCGACGGTATCTGGCTGATGAACGCCGAAGGCAGTGGTATTACTCACCTCAACCGACAGAAAGAAGGTGAATATAAAGGCCGCACACCGACGGGGCTTGAAGTTGTACTGCAACGCGCACCTTAGTTGCCGTTATAAGTAAATAACTTGATTTCATTAGTTGACCGCTTCGTTCGCCGGGGCTGGGGAAACTATTGCGCGTAATTTGGTTCAAGGAAGATCAGACACCATGGCAAAGTCCCATGCCGCCGCGCCGTTATTCAAGGCGCTGGGTGAGTACAAGAGTATTTTGATCAGCATTGGCTGTTTCACGGCGTTGATCAACCTGCTGATGCTGGTGCCGTCGATTTATATGCTGCAAGTGTATGACCGCGTGCTGTCCTCCCAGAATGAAACCACCCTGGTGATGCTGACGCTGATGGTGGTGGGCTTCTTTGCGTTTATTGGCCTGCTGGAGGTGATCCGCAGTTTTATCGTGATCCGCATCGGCAGCCAACTGGAGCGGCGTTTCAACTTGCGCGTGTACAAGGCTGCATTCGAACGCAACCTGCAACGCGGCCAGGGGCACGCCGGGCAGTCCCTGGGGGATTTGACCCATATTCGCCAATTCATCACCGGGCCGGCGCTGTTCGCGTTTTTTGATGCGCCGTGGTTTCCCATCTACCTGTTTGTGATTTTCCTGTTCAACGTGTGGCTTGGCGTGTTGGCCACGGCCGGCGCCGTGCTGCTGATCGGCCTGGCGTGCCTGAATGAATACCTGACCAAAAAGCCCTTGGGCGAGGCCAGTGGTTACTCCCAGCAATCCACGCAACTGGCCACCAGCCACCTGCACAATGCCGAGACCATCCAGGCCATGGGCATGCTCGGCGCACTGCGCAGCCGTTGGTTCGCGTTGCATTCGCAGTTTCTTGGCTTGCAGAACAAGGCCAGTGATACCGGCTCGGTGATCACCTCCCTGAGCAAATCCCTGCGCCTGTGCCTGCAATCGCTGGTGCTCGGCCTGGGGGCGTTGCTGGTGATCAAGGGCGATATGACCGCCGGGATGATGATCGCCGGCTCCATCCTGATGGGCCGGGTGCTCAGCCCCATCGACCAGTTGATCGCGGTGTGGAAGCAATGGAGTTCGGCCAAGCTGGCCTATCAGCGCCTGGATGACTTGCTGCGCGAGTTCCCCCCGGAGGTCGAGCAGATGAAGCTGCCGGCGCCCAAGGGCCAGGTCAGCTTCGAACAGGTCAGCGCCGGCCCGCCCGGGCGGCGTATGGCGACCTTGCACCAGGTCAGCTTCAATCTGGGCGCCGGCGAAGTGCTTGGAGTGCTCGGGGCGTCGGGCTCCGGCAAATCCACCCTGGCCCGTGTGCTGGTGGGCGTATGGCCGACACTGGCTGGCACCGTGCGCCTGGATGGCGCCGACATCCATCGCTGGGACCGCGACGACCTGGGCCCGCACATCGGCTACCTGCCCCAGGACATCGAGTTGTTCAGCGGCAGCATCGCCGACAACATCGCACGCTTTCGCGAGGCCGACCCCGAGCAGGTGGTGCGTGCCGCACAGCAGGCCGGTGTACATGAACTGATCCTGCGTTTGCCCCAGGGCTACGACACCGTGCTGGGCGACAACGGCGGCGGCCTGTCCGGCGGCCAGAAGCAACGGGTGGCCCTGGCCCGCGCCCTGTACGGCGGGCCGCGCCTGATCGTGCTGGATGAGCCCAACTCCAACCTCGACACCGTGGGCGAAGCCGCCCTGGCCAGCGCCATCGTGCAGATGAAAGCCCAGGGCAGCAGCGTGGTGCTGGTGACCCATCGTTCGTCGGCGCTGGCCCAGGCCGACAAGTTGCTGGTGCTCAGCGACGGTCATTTGCAAGCGTTCGGGCCGAGCCAGGAGGTGCTGCGCGCATTGTCCGGCCAGCAGGAAACGCCCAGGGAGAAAACGGGCGTGAGTTTCAGTCGTCAGTACCAGGCCGCAAGGAATCCAGGCGCATGAGCAGCATCACAGTTGAACCACGCTTCAAAGAGCACGACGCCAGGTTTTTTACGCGCATGGGATGGGTGCTGACCGTGGTCGGCGCCGGCGGGTTTTTCCTGTGGGCCAGCCTGGCACCACTGGACCAGGGCATCCCGGTACAGGGCACGGTGGTGGTGTCGGGCAAGCGCAAGGCCGTGCAAACCCTCAGCCCGGGCGTCGTCAGCCGGATCCTGGTGAAGGAGGGCGAGCTTGTAAAACAAGGCCAACCGCTGTTCCGCCTTGACCAGACCCAGCACCAGGCCGACGTGCAATCCCTGCAAGCCCAGTACCGCATGGCCTGGGCCAGCGTGGCGCGCTGGCAGAGCGAGCGCGACAACCTCGCCAGCATCCGCTTTCCCGTCGAACTCAGTGCCGATCCCGACCCCGCCCTGGCGTTGGTGCTGGAAGGCCAGCGCCAGTTGTTCAGCAGTCGCCGCGAAGCTTTTGCCCGCGAGCAGGCCGGCATCCGCGCCAATATCGAGGGCGCCACCGCACAGCTGGGCGGTATGCGCCGTGCGCGCACTGACCTGACCGCCCAGGCCCAGTCCCTGCGCGATCAACTGAGCAACCTGCAACCCCTGGCCGACAACGGCTACATCCCGCGCAACCGCTTGATGGAGTACCAGCGGCAGTTGTCCCAGGTGCAACAGGACCTGGCGCAAAACACCGGCGAAAGTGGCCGTGTGGAGCAGGGCATTCTCGAGTCGCGCCTCAAGCTGCAACAACACAGTGAGGAGTATCAAAAAGAGGTACGCAGCCAGTTGGCCGATGCGCAACTGCGCAGCCTGACCCTGGAGCAGCAACTCACCTCGGCCGGGTTCGACCTGCAGCACAGCGAAATCAACGCCCCGGCGGATGGCATTGCGGTCAATCTCAGCGTGCACACCGAGGGCGCCGTGGTCCGCGCCGGCGAAACCTTGCTGGAAATCGTGCCCCAGGGCACGCGCCTGGAAGTGGAAGGGCACCTGCCGGTACACCTGGTGGACAAGGTCGGCACGCACCTGCCGGTGGACATCCTTTTCACCGCCTTCAACCAGAGCCGCACGCCCCGGGTGCCGGGGGAGGTCAGCCTGATTTCCGCGGACCAGATGCTCGATGAAAAGACCGGTGCGCCTTACTACGTGCTGCGCACCACGGTCAGCGAAGCGGCCTTGGAAAAACTCCGTGGGCTGGTGATCAAGCCGGGCATGCCCGCCGAGATGTTCGTGCGCACCGGCGAGCGCTCGTTGCTCAATTACCTGTTCAAGCCGCTGCTCGACCGTGCCGGCTCGGCGCTGACCGAGGAATGAGCATGAAACCCGTGTTTATTGCCTTGCTGTTGACCTGCGCCAGTGCCCAGGCGGCCATGGGCCCGTTCGATGTGTACGAGCAGGCCCTGCGTAACGATCCGGTGTTTCTCGGTGCGATCAAGGAGCGCGACGCCGGCCTGGAAAACCGCACCATCGGCCGCGCCGGGCTACTGCCCAGGCTGTCGTACAACTACAACAAGGGCCGTAACAACTCCCAGGCCACCTTGCCAGACGGGCGCGGTGGCAATTATCACGACGACCGTAACTACAACAGCTACGGCTCCACCTTCAGCCTGCAACAGCCGCTGTTCGACTACGAGGCCTACGCCAACTACCGCAAGGGCGTGGCCCAGGCGCTGTTTGCCGATGAAAGCTTTCGTGACAAGAGCCAGGCGTTGCTGGTGCGGGTGCTGACCTACTACACCCAGGCCTTGTTCGCCCAGGACCAGATCGACATCGCCCGCGCCAAGAAGAAGGCCTTCGAGCAACAGTTCCAGCAGAACCGGCACTTGTTCCAACAGGGCGAGGGCACTCGCACGGACATTCTGGAAGCCGAATCGCGCTACGAGCTGGCCACCGCCGAAGAGATCCAGGCGCTGGATGAACAGGACGCGTCCTTGCGCGAGCTGGGCGCCTTGATCGGCGTACAGAGCGTCGACATCCACGACCTGGCGCCACTGAACCAGGGTTTTGCCGCGTTCACCCTGACCCCGGCCAACTACGACACCTGGCATGAGCTGGCGATCAGCAACAACCCCAAGCTGGCCTCCCAGCGCCAGGCCCTGGAAGTGGCGCGTTATGAAGTGGAGCGCAACCGTGCCGGGCATCTGCCCAAGGTCACGGCGTATGCCAGTTCGCGCCAGCAGGAATCCGACAGCGGTAACACTTACAACCAGCGCTACGACACCAACACCATTGGCGTCGAAGTCAGCCTGCCGCTGTATGCCGGTGGTGGCGTCTCGGCCTCCACCCGCCAGGCCAGCCGCGCCATGGAGCAGGCCGAGTACGAGCTTGAGGGCAAGACCCGGGAAACCCTGATCGAACTGCGCCGGCAGTTCAGCGCCTGCCTGTCGGGGGTGAGCAAATTGCGCGCGTATCAGAAAGCCCTGGTATCAGCCGAAGCGCTGGTGGTGTCGACCAGGCAAAGCATCCTCGGCGGCGAGCGGGTCAACCTCGACGCCTTGAACGCCGAGCAGCAGCTCTACAGCACCCGGCGCGACCTGGCCCAGGCGCGGTATGACTACCTGATGGCCTGGACCAAGTTGCACTACTACGCGGGCAACCTGCGCGATACCGATCTGGCCAAAGTGGATGAAGCGTTCGGCCCGATGAAATAAGCCGCCATAACAACAATAAGGAGGGTTTCAATGCTCTGCGACTCACACCGTTTCAAACCGCTTGCCGCCGGTTCCTTGCTGCTGGTGTCCGTTGCGGCGCAGGCGGCCTATACCGAGGCCGGTCAACCGGGGAACGCCGCCAGTTGGCGTTCCGCCGAATTCCAGAGCGACTGGGGGCTGGGCCGCATGAAGGCGGATGAAGCTTACGCCGCTGGTATCACGGGTAACGAGGTGAAGATCGGTGCGCTGGACTCAGGTTTCGATCCCGACCACCCGGAAGCCGCCAAGGATCGCTATCACGCCGTCACCGCCAATGGCAGTTACGTCGATGGCCGCCCCTTCAGCACCAGCGGCGCGCTCAACCCCAACAATGACTCCCACGGCACCCATGTCACCGGCACCATGGGCGCAGCCCGTGATGGCGTCGGCATGCACGGCGTGGCCTATAACGCGCACATCTTCGTGGGCAATACCAACGCCAACGACAGCTTTCTGTTTGGTCCGACCCCAGACCCCAAGTACTTCAAGGCGGTGTACAGCGCCCTGGTGGATTCCGGCGTGCGCGCCATCAACAACAGTTGGGGCAGCCAACCCAAGGATGTCAGCTACCAGACCCTGGGTGATCTGCACGCCGCCTACGCCCAGCATTACAACCAGGGCACCTGGCTGGATGCGGCGGCGGACGTGGCCAAGGCCGGTGTCATCAACGTGTTCAGTGCCGGCAACAGTGGTTACGCGAATGCCAGCGTGCGCTCGGCGTTGCCGTATTTCCAGCCGGAACTGGAGGGGCACTGGCTGGCGGTATCGGGGCTGGATAAAGCCAATAGCCAGAAATACAACAAATGCGGCATCGCCCAGTACTGGTGCATTTCTACGCCGGGCGCGCTGATCAACAGTACCGTTCCCGGCGGTGGCTACGGCGTGAAGTCCGGCACCTCGATGTCGGCACCGCATGCCACGGGTGCGTTGGCATTGGTGATGGAACGTTATCCCTACATGACCAACGAACAGGCGTTGCAGGTGCTGCTGACCACCGCCACGCAGCTCGATGGTTCGATTACCCAGGCGCCCAACACCACGGTGGGTTGGGGCGTACCGGACCTGGGCCGGGCCATGCACGGTCCGGGGCAGTTACTCGGGCCGATGAACGTCAGCCTCGCGGCCGGGCAGGGCGATGTCTGGAGCAATGGCATTTCCGACCAGGCCCTGCTCCAGCGCCAGGCGCAAGACGCCGCCGAGCACAGCGCCTGGCAGCAGACCCTGATCGACAAGGGCTGGCAAAACGGTGTGGGCGCCGCTGCCAGCCAGCAGGACCAGACCGATTACGCGGTCGGCACAGCACGCGACCAGGCGGCCGCGACACGGATTTATGAAGGTAGCCTGATCAAGTCCGGTGCAGGCACGCTGGTACTCGACGGCGACAGCACCTATCGCGGTGCGACCACCGTCAACGGCGGGCTGCTGGCGGTCAACGGTTCACTGACGTCTGCGGTGACCGTCAATGACCGCGGCACATTGGGCGGTTCCGGACGGATCGGCGCGCTGTCGGTCAACACGGGTGGACGAGTGGCGCCGGGCAATTCGGTGGGCACCTTGCAGGTGGCGGGTGACGTGAACCTGGGCGCGGGTTCCACCTATGCGGTGGAGCTCACGCCCACCAGTAGCGACCGTATCGTCGCCGGGGGCAAGGCGATCCTGGACGGCGGCAACGTGAGCCTGGCGTTGGAAAACAGCCCGACCCTGCTCAGCGGCGCACAGGCGCAAAGCCTGATCGGCCGCCAGTACAGCATCCTTCAGGCGGCGGGTGGCATCCAGGGCCGATTTGGCCAGGTGTTGCCCGGCTACCTGTTCCTCGGTGGCACCCTGGGTTACGCCGCCAATGGCGTGCAATTGGACGTGGTCCGCAGCGCCGCCACGTTTGCCAGCGCCGCGGCGACCCGCAACCAACGCAATGTGGCGATCGCCGCCGAGCAACTGGGCGCGGGCAACCCGGTGTATGAAAGCATCCTGCAGTCCGATTCCGTCGAGGTGGCGCAACAAGGCTTGCAGCAACTGTCCGGTGAAATCTACCCGGCCATCGGCGCCATGCTGACCAACGACAGCCTGCAAGTGCGCGACGCCGTGGGCGAGCGCTTGCGCCACGTGCCGGTCACTGCTGAAAGCAACCTGTGGCTCAAGGCACTCGGTGCCTGGGGCAAGCGCGACAGCCGCAGCGAAACGGCGGGTTCCACCACGTCCCTCGGTGGCCTGCTGGGCGGGGTCGATGGTGCGCTGGACGAGCAGACGCGCGTGGGCCTGGTCGCCGGTTACAGCGACAGCTCATTGAATATGGGCAGCGGCACGCATGCCTCGGCGTCCATCGACAGCTATCACCTCGGCGCGTATGTCGGGCGCGAGCTGGGTGATTGGCGCATCAGTGCCGGTGGCGCCTACAGCTGGCATCGTGGTGACGTGACGCGCGACCTGCACTACGGCGCGGTCAGCGGCAAGCAGAAAGCCAAACTGGAGGCGCGCACGGCGCAACTGTTCTCCGAAGCCGCCTACCGGATCAACCTGCAACCCTTGGCGCTGGAGCCGTTCGCCAACCTGGCCTATGTGCACCTGGACAGTGACGGCTTCCACGAAAAAGGCGACGCCGCCGCGCTTGAGCGTGGCAGTGATCGCCGGGACGCCGTGCTCGGCACCCTTGGCGTGCGTGCGTTGAAAACCATTGCCCTGAACGATCACCAGCCACTGCAGCTTTCCGCTTCGCTGGGCTGGCAACACAGCCTCACCGCCGTCGAATCCGCAGAGCACCTGGCGTTTGTCGCCGGTGGACCGTCATTCGCCGTGGGCAGTTCACCCTTGCTGCGGGACGCCGCGCTGGTCGGCGTGCAGGCCAGCCTGGCGTTGAGCCCCGCCATGCGGGTCAACCTTGATTACAACGGCCAATTGGGTGGACGGGAGAAAACCCAGGGGGTGGGGCTGAGCCTCAACTGGCAGTTCTGAAGCGACTTACACACGTTCAATAAGAAAACTAAGGAAGGTCAGCGTGAACAAAAGCAAGTCAGGGTTAACAACCGCCATCCACACCGCCTTGGGCTACCCGCTCAACGCGACCCGCAGCGCGCCATACGGTGCCTTGCTGTGCTGCCTGGCAAGCCTGGGAACCGCCCAGGCCGCACCCTATGTGGAAACCGGCAAGCTGGGTGACGCCGCCAGCTGGCGCAGCACTGAATTCAAGGCCGACTGGGGCCTGGGCGCCGTGCATGCCGACGCCGCGTATGCCGCGGGCTATACCGGCAAGGGGGTCAAGCTGGGGATCTTCGACCAGCCGGTGTACGCCCAGCATCCGGAGTTCGCCAGCCCCGGCAAAGTCGTGACGATTGTCACTGAAGGCATACGCCAGTACACCGACCCGTATATCCCGGTGAAGGCCGGCGATGCGTTTCGTTATGACGGCACGCCGTCGCTGGGCTCCAACGGCAAGCTGGGCAACCACGGCACCCATGTCGGCGGTATCGCCGCGGGCAATCGCGATGGCGGGCCGATGCATGGCGTGGCGTTCGATGCGCAAATCATCAGCGCCGAGAACGGCGACCCAGGCCCGGAAGACGGCATCATCCTTGGCAACGATGGCGCGGTGTACAAGGCCGGCTGGGACGCATTGGTCGCCAGTGGCGCACGGATCATCAACAACAGTTGGGGCATCGGCATCGGTGACCAGTACGCCAAGGGTGGGCGCGACCCGGCGTTCCCGAATTTCACGGTCAATGAAGCGCAGGCGCAGTTCAATAACATCCGGCCGATCCTCGGTACGATCGCCGGGGGCGCCTACCAGGGCGCCATCGACGCGGCCCGCAGCGGCGTACTGACGATCTTCGCCGCCGGCAACGACTACAACCGCAACAACCCGGATGCGA
The DNA here is from genome assembly GCF_024584605.1 of Pseudomonas extremorientalis. Classification (NCBI taxonomy): domain Bacteria; kingdom Pseudomonadati; phylum Pseudomonadota; class Gammaproteobacteria; order Pseudomonadales; family Pseudomonadaceae; genus Pseudomonas; species Pseudomonas extremorientalis. The sequence continues at coordinate 3,166,681 of NZ_CP089519.1, forward strand.
TTTCCGGGCTGGCGTACTTTGTGCCCGAGATTGCGCCCAACTGGCTGTCCGTCGCGGCCTTGCAGCAGAACCCGGACACGGCGAGCGCCGACCCATATGTGATCAGTACGTTCTCCTCGCGTTGCGGCTACGCGGCGAGCTTCTGCGTGTCGGCCCCCGGTACCAGGATCTACAGTTCCGTCATCAATGGCACCAACCTGGACAACCTCACCACCGACTATGCCAACTTCAACGGCACCTCCATGGCCGCGCCCCACGTGGCCGGCAGCGCGGCCGTGCTGATGCAGCGTTTTGCGTACATGAGCGGCGACCAGATCTCGACGCTGCTCAAGACCACCGCCACCGACCTCGGCGCACCGGGCATCGACTCGCTGTATGGCTGGGGCATGATCAACCTGGGCAAAGCCATCAATGGCCCAGGCATGTTTGTCACGGCCGAGGACATCCCGGCCGAGTTCCGCATCGACGGCGCCTATGGCAGCGGCCAGTTTGTCGCGGATCTGCCGGGCGTGGGCGCGGTGGTCGATGCCGGCAAACCGACACAGCGGCTGTGCAACGATGTGCATTGCGGGCTGGATGTGTGGAGCAATGACATCGCCGGACACGGCGGCTTGACCAAACAAGGTATCGGCACCTTGGTGCTCACCGGCTCCAGCACCTACAGCGGCCCGACGCTGGTCAACCAGGGCCTGCTGGCCATCAACGGCTCAGTCATTTCGAACGTCACCGTCAGCCAGAGTGGGGTGGTTGGGGGGAGCGGGCGCATCGGTTCGCTGTTGGCGAAAAACGGCGGCACCGTTGCGCCGGGCAATTCCATCGGCACGCTGAACGTGGCCGGGGACGTCACCTTTGAGCCCGGGTCGACCTATGCCGTGGAGCTGTCGCCCACCAACAGCGATCGCATTGTGGCGGGAGGCACTGCCACCTTGAACGGCGGCACGGTGACCCTCGCGCTGGAAAACAGCCCGACACTGCTCAGCGGTGCCCAGGCGCAAAGCCTGATCGGGCGCCAGTACAACATCCTGCAAGCCGCCGGCGGCATTACCGGCAGTTTTGGCGCGGTGCTGCCCAACTACCTGTTCCTTGGCGGCAACCTGAATTACGCGGCCAACGGCGTGCAACTGGACGTGGCGCGTAACGCCAACAGTTTTGCCAGCGTGGGCGCCACGGACAACCAGCGCGCCGTGGCCAGCGCCGCTGAGCAACTGGGCGCGGGCAACGCCGTGTATGAAAGCCTGCTGTCGGCGCCGAACGCGGCATCGGCGCAAGGGGCTTTCCAGCAGCTGTCTGGAGAAATCTACCCGGCATTGGAAACGGCCTTGGTCAACGACAGCCGCTACGTGCGTGAAGCCGTGGGCGAGCGCCTGCGCAATGGCGAGATGGGCGCACCCAGCGAGACGCTCGACAGCCGTGGCAACGTGTGGGTGAAGGCCCTGGGCGCCTGGGGCAAGACCGACAGTCGCAGCGATACGGCCGGCTACACCACGTCCGTCGGCGGCATGCTCGCCGGGGTGGACGGTGCGCTCGACGAGGCCACGCGCATCGGTCTGGTCGCCGGTTACAGCGACACGTCACTCAACATGGGCAGCGGTACCCATTCCCGTGCTTCGGTCGACAGCTATCACTTCGGTGCGTACGCCGGGCATGAGATCGGCGCCTGGCGCCTGAGCGGCGGCGCCACCTACAGCTGGCACCGCGCAGACGTGAAACGTGACCTGCAATACGGCGATGTTTCAGGCAAGCAGAAAGCCAAGGTTGATGCACGCAGCACCCAATTGTTCGGCGAAGCGGCCTACCGAGTGACCCTGCAACCGCTGGCCCTGGAACCGTTCGCCAACCTGGCCTACGTGCACCTGGACAGCGATGGCGCGACTGAAAAAGGCGACGCTGCTGCACTCAAAAGTCGCGACGACAGCCGCGACCTGGTGCTAAGCACCCTGGGCATGCGTGCCTTGAAAACCTTCACCGTGAATGACCACCAGCAACTGGAGGTGTCCGGCACCCTGGGCTGGCAGCACAACCTCAGCAGCAATGACTCTGAACAGCACCTGGCGTTTGCCTCGGGCGGCCCGTCGTTTGCGGTGGAAAGTGCGCCGATGGTGCGTGATGCGGCGCTGGTCGGGGCGCGGGTGAGCCTGGCGTTAAGCAAGCAGGCGCGAGTGAACTTTGACTACAACGGCCTGCTGGCCAGCAAGGAAAAAGTCCATGGCGTCGGCTTGAGCCTGGACTGGGCGTTCTGAGGGTTCAGCGACCTTTGCGGGTGCCGGCACACCGGCACCCGCAGGTTTGGCTTTCTCGACAACTCCAACAAAAGAGAGGCACACCCCATGGGGATCTTTGACTATAAAAACCTCGGTGCCGAGGGCTCCAAGGCGTTGTTCGCCGATGCAATGGCGATCACGTTGTACACCTATCACAACCTGGATAACGGCTTTGCCGTGGGGTACCAGCACAATGGCCTGGGGCTTGGCCTGCCCGCCACGCTGGTCGGCGCATTGCTCGGCAGCACCGATTCCCAGGGCGTGATTCCCGGCATCCCGTGGAACCCGGATTCGGAAAAAGCCGCCCTGGACGCGGTGCACAAGGCCGGATGGACGCCGATCAGCGCCAGTGCCCTGGGCTACGGCGGCAAGGTCGATGCGCGAGGTACCTTCTTCGGCGAAAAGGCCGGCTACACCACGGCCCAGGTCGAGGTGCTGGGCAAGTACGATGATGCCGGCAAGCTGCTGGAAATCGGCATTGGCTTTCGCGGCACCTCCGGACCACGGGAAACCCTGATCAGCGATTCTATCGGCGATCTGGTCAGCGACTTGCTCGCGGCCCTGGGGCCCAAGGACTACGCGAAGAACTACGCCGGCGAAGCCTTCGGTGGTTTGCTCAAAAATGTCGCCGACTACGCCAGCGCCCATGGCCTGAGCGGCAAGGATGTGGTGGTCAGTGGGCACAGCCTGGGTGGGTTGGCGGTCAACAGCATGGCCGACCTGAGCAACAGTAAATGGTCCGGCTTCTACAAGGACGCCAACTACGTGGCCTATGCCTCGCCGACCCAGAGTGCCGGCGACAAGGTGCTCAATATCGGCTACGAAAACGACCCAGTGTTCCGGGCCCTGGATGGCTCGTCCTTCAACCTGTCGTCCCTGGGCGTGCACGACACACCCCATGTGTCGACTACCGACAACATCGTCAGCTTCAACGACCACTATGCGTCGACGCTGTGGAATGTAATGCCGTTTTCCATCGTCAACCTGCCGACCTGGATCTCGCACCTGCCCACCGGCTATGGCGATGGCATGACGCGCATCCTGGAGTCGGGCTTCTACGAGCAGATGACCCGCGATTCCACGGTGATCGTGGCCAACCTGTCCGACCCGGCACGGGCCAACACCTGGGTGCAGGACCTCAACCGCAATGCCGAGCCGCACAAAGGCGATACCTTCATCATCGGCAGCGACGGCAATGACCTGATCCAGGGCGGCAAGGGCGTGGACTTTATCGAGGGGGGCAAGGGTAATGACACCATTCGCGACAACAGTGGGCACAACACCTTCCTGTTCAGCGGCCACTTCGGTAACGATCGGGTGATCGGCTATCAGCCCACGGACAAGTTGGTGTTCAAGGATGTGGCAGGCAGCGCCGACTTGCGTGACCATGCAAAAGTGGTCGGCGCGGATACGGTGCTCACCTTTGGCGCCGACTCAGTGACCTTGGTCGGCATCGGGCAAGGCGGCCTCTGGGCGGACGGTGTGAGTATCGGGTGAATGATGCTTATGGCGTTCAGCCAGCCAATCCCCCAGGAAGGCCTGGGGTATCGGCTGAATGCAGCGGCGTGGAAAATCCTTCGGTAAATAAATATCTACCTGGTTGTCGCGACGGATCGCTCGGTGTGCCTGCGTTTAACGATCAAGCGAGCCGTTTCGCGTGATGACGTGGGAGGAACCGAGCATGTCCCGATTGCGATTGTTGCTGTGCGCCCTGGTACTGCTGGGGTTGGCTGGGTGTGCGGTGTACCCGGCGTATCCTGGCCCGTGCTGCTATCACCCGTACTACCACTCGTACTATTACCATCCCTACTATCACCCGTACTACCACCCGTATTACCGGTATTAACCGAGCGATAATGCAAAAAAAGCCCCGCACTGCGGGGCTTTTCATTGTTATTTTTCTTTGATAACCGTCGCGACGTCGGCGGCTTTGACTCGGATGCGCTTGCCGGCGATATCGGTAAATTCGTAGAACCCGTCGGCGGTCTTGGCGTTGGGGGTGTCCTTGGTCAAATACTGCGTGCCATTTTGCAGCGTTACTACGGTTTGCGTTGCGCAACCGGCCAGTACCAGAAAAGTGAGTGCAACCAGCGGCAGCCCCAGATTCTTCATGTTCATAACCCTTACCTTGACCTTGAAAAGTCCCGCGCCAGAGGCGGCGGGCGACAAATGTTACGCCATCGATTCTCCCATCTGATCACTTTTATAAGAAAAGTTGCAGGTGCCATTTATCTATTACCGATTGCAACAGGGCATTTGGGACGGCACTCTGTATGCATAACCAGTATTCGATCAGCGCGTGAAATGGCCAACCCCCTCGACGATCCCCTGTATTACCTGCATAACTTCCGCCGAGTGCTGCTCTGGCTGGCACAGCGCTATGCCGATTTGCTCGACCCGGACGAACAGCTTTTTATTCAGCAATTTGACAGGTTGCCGCAGGCGTCCCAGGCGCTTTTGGTGCGTATGGTGATGCGCAAGGGCGTGCATTTTCGGGCCGGCAAGCTCAATTACCTGGAGATTGGTTGCCCCCATGCCGCTGCCGGGCCGCTGATGGAACTGGGTTGGGTGGACGATCAGTACCTGCTGGCCTTTGAAGAGCTGTTCGCCGTGCTGCAAAAAGGTGAAATCCTGGCCGCGTTCAAGCCCTGGATAGACCAGCCCAAAGGCAAGAAAACCGATTGGCTGGAAGGGCTGTCGGCGCAATTCATGGACAGCCGCAGCTTTGCCACTTGGTGCCCCGAGCTGGCCGACAGGTTGTTCAGCCTCACGGTGATGGAGCTGTGCGACCGTCTGCGCCTGATGTTCTTCGGCAACCTGCATCAGGACTGGTCCGAGTTTGTATTGGCTGACCTGGGCATCTACACCTATGAAAAGGTCGAGTTCTGCGCCGGATCCCGTGGTTTGCGCCATCGTGACGATGTGCAGGGGTATCTGTTCCTGCACCACTGCCAGCAGGCCTTCGATGCCGGTGAGCCGCTGGAAGATGTACTGGCCGGGGTTGCCACGCTGGACACCGATAACCCCTGGCTGGAAAAACGCCGCGCCAAGCTGTTGTTCCAGATTGGTCAATATTGCGAGCGCACTGCCGAGCTGGCCGTGGCGGAGCGGATTTACCGGAACTGCACCTACCCCGGTGCCCGCTCACGGTTGATCCGCGTGCTGGAGCGCCAGGAGGATTACGCCCAGGCCATGGCCCTGGCGAACACGGCCCAACAGGCCCCGGAAAGCGCCGCCGAACAGCAGCACTTGCTGCGTGTCATCCCACGCCTGCGCCGCAAACTGGGCGAGCCGGCATTGCCCAAGGTCAAGCCACGGCCGGTCACGCGCCTGGATCTGGCCCTCACTCCGCCGGAACCCTTGATGTCGGTGGAGTACTGCGTGCAGGCGCACCTTAGCGAGCCGGATGGGCCGGTGCATTACGTGGAAAACGGCCTGATCAACTCGTTGTTCGGCCTGCTGTGCTGGGACGTGATTTTTGCGCCGTTGCCGGGTTCGTTTTTCCACCCGTTCCAGCGCGGCCCCGCCGACCTGCACAGCGCGGATTTTCACCAGCGCCGTGCGCCGCTGTTCGCCGCGTGTTTCGAGCAACTGCAGGACGAGCGCTACAAAACCACTCTCCGCCAACGCTACCGCGACAAATGGGGCATCCAGTCGCCCTTCGTGTTCTGGAACCTGCTCAGCGAAGAGCTGCTGGAGCAGGCCCTGGCCTGTTTGCCCGCCGAGCACCTGCGCTACTGGTTCGAGCGGCTGCTGCTGGACATCCGCGCCAATCGCGCCGGCATGCCCGACCTGATCCAGTTCTGGCCCGCGCAAAAGACCTACCGCATGATCGAGGTGAAAGGCCCCGGCGATCGCCTGCAAGACAACCAGCTGCGCTGGCTGGAGTTCTGCGGCGAGTACCAGATGCCGGTGACGGTCTGCTATGTGCGCTGGGCACAATCCGCTTGAGCTACACCGTCGCGGTGCGGGCGCTGTGCGAGTTCACGGCTAAGGTCGGTGACCTCGACCTGCGCTTCACACCATCGCCGAGTGCCCAGGAAGGCATCGCCGGCCACCGTACCGTAGCGTCGCGGCGCAGTCAGCACTACCAGAATGAAGTGGCGCTGGAGGGGCAATACCAGCAGCTCACGGTGCGGGGCAGGGCGGACGGCTATGACCCGGATGCCAACCGCCTTGAAGAAGTGAAGACCTATCGCGGTGACCTCGATGCCCAGCCCGCCAACCATCGGCAATTGCACTGGGCCCAGGTCAAGGTGTATGGCTGGTTGATGTGCCGCAAACTCGGGCTCGCGCAAATCGACCTGGCGCTGGTGTACTTCGATATCGTCGGTGAGGGCGAAACCTTGCTCAACCAGCGCTTTCAAGCCAGTGAACTGGAGCCGTTCTTCAACCAGCAATGCGCGCTGTTCCTCGGCTGGGCCGAGCAGGAAATGCAACACCGCGCAGCGCGCAACGACGCCGCGCAGACCCTGGCGTTCCCCCATGCGGATTTTCGCCCTGGCCAGCGCTCACTGGCCGAGTCGGTGTACAAGGCAGTCAGCACCGGCCGCTGCCTGATGGCCCAGGCACCGACCGGCATTGGCAAGACCATCGGCACGATTTTCCCGTTGCTCAAGGCCCTGGCGCCCCAGCAATTGGACACGTTGTTCTTCCTCACCGCCAAGACTCCCGGCCGCAAACTCGCCCTGGACGCCGCCCAAGTGCTGTATGCCAGCAGCCCCGGCTTGCCGTTGCGTGTGCTGGAACTGGTGGCGCGGGACAAAGCCTGCGAGCACCTGGACAAAGCCTGTCATGGCGACTCCTGCCCATTGGCCAAGGGCTTCTACGACCGCTTGCCCGCCGCGCGCATCGCCGCGTCCAAGGTGCGTCTGCTCGACCAGCGCAACCTGCGTGACGTGGCCCTGGCGCATCAGGTCTGCCCGTATTACCTGAGCCAGGAAATGGCGCGCTGGGCTGACCTGGTGGTCGCTGACTACAACTACTACTTCGACTTTGGCGCCATGCTGTTCAGCCTGGCCCAGCTCAACCAATGGCGTGTAGCGGTGCTGGTGGACGAGGCCCACAACCTGGTCGAACGGGCGCGTTCGATGTACAGCGCCAGCCTCGACCAGTACCACCTCAAGACCCTGCGCGACAGCGCCCCGCAGCCGTTGAAGAAACCCTTGCAGCGCCTCAACCGTGAGTGGAACGCGCTGCACAAGGACCAGCTTGCGCCGTACCAGGCCTACGCCGCCCGCCCGGACAAACTGTTGCAGGCCCTGAGCGTGTGCGTCAGCGCCATGGGCGAATACTTCAACGAGCACCCCGAGTCCCTCAGCGGCGACCTGCAGGCCTTCTATTTCGATGTGCTGCAATTTGCCAAGGTGGCGGAGCTGTTCAACGAGCACTTCATTTTCGACATCAGCAAGCGCCAGCTCAGCGGCAAACGCAGCAGTTCCACCCTGTGCCTGCGTAATGTGGTGCCCGCCGAATTCATCCGCCCGCGATTGACGGCTGCCCGCAGCAGCGTGCTGTTTTCCGCGACCCTGAGCCCCCGACATTATTACGCCAACTTGCTGGGTTTGCCGGCGGATACGGCGTGGGTCGACGTGGAATCACCGTTCAAGGCCGAGCAGTTGCAGGTGCGCATCGTCGCTGAAATCTCCACGCGCTTTGTGCACCGCCAGGCCTCGCTGGAGCCAATCGTCGAGCTGATTGCCCGCCAGTACACACAACAACCAGGCAACTACCTGGCGTTTTTCTCAAGCTTTGATTACCTGCAACAGGTTGCGCAGTTGCTCGCCGAGCGACATCCGCAGATCGTGCTGTGGCAGCAGTCACGCGGCATGGCCGAGACCGAGCGCCAGGCGTTCCTCGACCAGTTCACCGAACACAGCCAGGGCATCGGCTTTGCCGTGCTGGGCGGCGCATTTGGCGAGGGCATCGACTTGCCGGGGGCACGCTTGATCGGTGCGTTCATTGCCACCCTCGGGTTGCCGCAACTGAACCCGGTCAATGAACAGATGAAACTGCGCATGGGCGCGATCTTCGGCGCTGGCTACGACTACACCTACCTGTATCCCGGCCTGCAGAAAGTGGTGCAGGCGGCGGGGCGGGTGATCCGTAGCCAGCAGGACCGTGGCGTGGTGATGCTGATCGATGACCGTTTCGGCGAAGGCCAGGTACGCCAGTTGTTGCCGCGCTGGTGGGCGCTGGCGTGAGTTTTTCCTGCCATCAATGAGGCTGGTGCCGGAGTCGGTCCTCCCGCACCCGGCGTTGCTCGAACCGGAGCGGGTCAACGCGCTGATGCTCGGGTTTCCAGGGAAAACGTAAAGGTTGCGCCTCGGCCGGGGCGGTCCACCAGGCTGATGCTGCGCCCGTGCAGTTGCAGGATGCGGTGCACGATTCGCAGGCCCAACCCCCCGTCGCGCCGGGCGCCGCCAATGGTGAATGCGCGCAGGAACAGGCCTTCGCGTAATTCGGCGTCGATGCCCGGGCCGCTGTCGCTGACGGTGACGGCTACCGCATGGGTTTGAGGCGACAGGATGACCTCGATTTCGCCGTTCACCGGGGTATGCCGCAGGGCATTGTCCAGCAGGTTGGTCAGCACCCGTTCGATCAACCCCAGGTCTGCCTGCACCGTCGGCACCTGCGGCGGCAGGCTCGCCGTCAGCGTGATGCCGCGTGCCTCGGCAGTCAGTTCGAATTTCTGGAAGATGTCCTGCACCAGGTCCGGCAATGAAAAACCTTCGATCACCGGCTGCACAAAGCCATGCTCCAGGCGCACCAGTTCCAGCAGCGATTGGGCCAGGCCGCCGACTTTACGGCTCTGGTCTAAAGCAATCCCGAGGTAGCGACGGCGCTCTTCCGGGCTGAGGCTGGCATCCTTGAGCGACAGGGTTTCCAGGTAACCGTGCAACGAGGCCAGCGGTGTGCGCAGGTCATGGGAGATATTCGCGACCATTTCCCGGCGTTCCTGGTCCTGGTGGGTGATGGCGCGCCACTGTTCGCCCAGGCGGTTTTCCATTTGCACGAAGGCGTGGTCCAGCACGGCGATTTCATCGCCGCTGGCGAGTGGCACTGCGACGGATTCTGCCGGTTTGGGCGCGCCATTGATGTCGAACTGGCCAACCTTGTCAGTGAGTTGACGCAGCGGTCGGGTGATCCAGGCAAACGCGATCAGGCCGGCCATCAGGCAGAGCAGGGCGACCAGGCCGATGGACCACAGGGCGATCTTCAAGGCCATGCCGGTGGCGTCCTTGGCGTCGTACGCATCGTGGGCTTCACCGAGCAGGACCACATACAGGAACCCGGTCTGCTGCCCGCCGGCGGTGAGTGGCGCGGCGCTGAATACCTTGCGCCCATCGACGCTGCGCGGGTCGTCCCCGAGGATCGGCAGCATGAAGCCCGCGAGGAAGCGCCGGATGGGCGCCAGGTCGACCTTGTCACGCAACAGGTGGCCGCTGGGTGCGGCGTTGCCGACCACGCGGCCGTCGATGTCGAGCAGGTACACCTCGACGCTGGGGTTGACCAGCATCAACTGGCTGAACAGGTTGCGCACGGCGTCGGGCTTGAGGCCGTCGGCGTCCATCAATTGGGTGTCGCGGGCGATGTGCGCCGCGAGATCGCGGGACAGGCCTTGCACCACCTCCAGCTCGTGCATGCGGTTGGAACGAACCTGCAGCCACGCCGAGGTGCCGCTGCAGATCAACAGCAGTACCGCGAACACCAGCGACAGGCGCTGGGTGAGGGTGAGCTTCATGGCGGGCTCTCGGCAAACTTGTAGCCACGGCCCCACACCGTGAGGATGCGCGCCGGGTTGGCCGGGTCGGCTTCGACCTTGGCCCGCAGGCGGTTGATGTGGGTGTTGACCGTGTGTTCATAGCCTTCGTGGCTGTAGCCCCACACCGCGTTGAGCAAGTCCATGCGCGAGAACACTTTGCCCGGTTGGCGCGCGAAGAAGTACAGCAGGTCGAATTCCCGTGGGGTAAGGTCCAGGCGCTGGCCTTGCAGGGTGGCGTCACGGGTCAGCGGGTTGATGAACAATTGGCCGAGGTCGAGGCTGCCGGCGTCCATCTTCAGGTTGCGCGCCATGGCGTCGACCCGGCGCAGCAACGCTTTCACCCGGGCCACCAGTTCCGGCATGGAAAACGGCTTGGCCAGGTAATCATCCGCGCCCAGCTCCAGGCCTAGGATGCGGTGCAGTTCGCTGGAGCGTGCGCTGGTGATGATGATCGGGGTGTAGCGCGTCATGGCACGGGCGCGCCGACAGATCTCCAGGCCATCCACGCCGGGCAGCATCAGGTCGAGGATCAGCGCATCCCAGCCGCCTTGCTCCAGCAGGCGCAGGCCTTCATTGCCATCGGCGCTGTGCACCACGTCGAACTGTTCATCACGCAGGTGCAGGCAGATCAGGTCGGCGATATGGGCATCGTCCTCGACCACCAGGACACGTTTGGGCTGATCCATGTAAGAGAAACCTTCGCTTGTAGTTCGCGCATTGTGCGGCTTTTGCAACAGTGTAGTTATCACGAATTGTTTAACTCTGCGTGAGGATTCCGCGACCGTAAACAGCCCAAGATTCCCTCACTTCAAAGAGGGAAAGCACCATGTACTCACGCCGACAAATACTCCTGGCCAGTGGCGGCCTGGGTGTCGCCGTCCTGGCGGGCGGCCTGCTCAAGCAACTCAATAGGGTCGCTGACGCCGAAGCCGCCGAAACCTTCGAGGTCAGCCACACCGACGCGCAATGGCACAGCCTGCTCACCGACGAGCAATACGCCATCCTGCGCGAAGAGGGCACCGAACGCCCCTACAGCAGCGCGCTCAACGATGAACACCGTGCCGGTACGTTTGCCTGTGCCGGTTGCGCGCTGCCGCTGTTTGCCTCGGCCACCAAGTTCAACAGCCACACCGGCTGGCCCAGTTTCTGGCAACCGCTGGAGAACGCGGTGGCCAGCCGTACCGATACGTCCTACGGCGTGCTGCGCAAGGAAATCCACTGCCGTCGCTGTGGCGGCCACCAGGGGCACGTGTTCGATGATGGCCCGCCACCCACCGGCCTGCGCTACTGCATGAACGGCGCCGCCATGACGTTCGCGGCGGCGTAAGCCAATGTCTTTTTCTTATAAGGGTCCATCCCATGTGGCTTCTGGTTCTCGCGTACCTGGGCGGCGTGCTGACAATCGTCAGTCCGTGCATCCTGCCTGTTCTGCCTTTTGTCTTCGCTCGCACCGGGCAGCCGTTTTTGCGCAGTGGCTTGCCGCTGTTAGCGGGGATGGCGGTGACATTCGCCCTGGTGGCCTCGCTGGCGGCGGTGGGCGGCGGTTGGGTGGTGCAGGTCAATCAATACGGGCGCTGGCTCGCGTTGCTGTGCGTTGCCCTGTTCGGACTCACGTTGTTGTTGCCGCAACTGTCGGAACGCCTGACGCGCCCGCTGGTGGCCGCCGGCAGTCGTTTGTCGCAAGCCGCCGGGGCCGATGCCCGGCCGCGGCCGGGCGCGTCGTTCCTGATCGGCGTGGCCACCGGGCTGCTCTGGGCACCGTGCGCCGGGCCGATCCTGGGGCTGGTGCTCACCGGCGCGGCGCTGCAGGGCGCCAGCATCGGTACTACCTTGCTCTTGCTGGCTTACGCCGCCGGTGCTGCCACCTCCCTCGCGCTGGCGTTGCTGGTCGGCGGTAAGGTCTTTGGTTTCATGAAGAAGTCCCTCGGTGCCGGCGAATGGCTGCGCCGGGGCCTGGGTGGGTTGATGCTGGCCGGTGTGGCCGCGATTGCGCTGGGCCTCGACACGGGCGTGCTGTCGCGGCTGTCGACCGCGTCCACCGGTGGCCTGGAACAAAGCCTGGTGGATCGCCTGAGCGCCAAGCCGGTGAAGCCGGGCGGGGCGATGATGATGGCCGCCAATCACGGCGACACCTTGCCGATCGAAGGCGCGCTGCCGCCCCTCGACGGTGCCGTGCAATGGCTCAACAGCCCGCCACTGACCACCGAAGCACTCAAGGGCAAGGTGGTGTTGGTGGATTTCTGGACCTACTCCTGCATCAACTGCCTGCGCACCTTGCCGTATGTAAAGGCCTGGGCCGAGAAATACCGCGACCAGGGCCTGGTGGTGATCGGCGTGCATGCGCCGGAGTTCGCCTTTGAGCGCGACGTGAACAACGTCACCCAGGCCATGAAGGACCTGGGCATCACTTACCCTGTGGCCATCGACAACAACTACAAGATCTGGCGCGCGTTCAACAACCAGTACTGGCCGGCCCATTACTTCGCCGATGCCAAGGGCCAGATTCGCTACCACCACTTCGGTGAAGGCGACTACGCCGAGTCGGAGCGGGTGATCCAGCAGTTGTTGCGTGAAGCCGGCGCGAAGAACGTCGCGGGCGGCTTGATCGAAGCCGATGCCAAGGGCGTGCAACAAGCGCCGGACATGAACGAGGTGCAGTCGCCGGAAACCTACCTGGGTTCGCAGCGCGCCGAAAACTTCGTCAAGTCCGGCCCCCTGGCACTCAACCAGTGGACCCTGCAAGGCCAATGGAACGTCGGCGGCCAGCAAGCCACCCTCGACCAGGCCGGTGGGCGCATCGTCTACCGCTTCCACGCCCGCGACCTGCACCTGGTGCTCGGCCCGGGCGCCGACGGCAAGCCGGTGCGTTTCAAGGTCACGATCGACGGCCAGGCCCCGGGCGGTGCCCATGGCACCGACGTCGCACCGGATGGCAGCGGCACGGTCACCGAACAGCGTTTGTACCAGCTGGTGCGTCAGCCGGGCGCCGTGCAGGACCGCACCTTCACCATTGAATTCCTTGACCCCAACGTGTCGGCGTATGCCTTCACCTTTGGTTAACCCGGAGTGCCTGCCATGAATGTATTCAAATACCTGCCAGTCCTGGCCTTCGCAGCGTTCGTCGGTCAAAGCCTGGCCTTTTCCTTTGGCGCTGCCGCCGACGACGCCGTGGTGATCGCGCCACCCGCCCTGGACCTGCCCGCCGAAGCTGGCAACCTGCAAACCGCTGTGTTCGCCGGCGGGTGTTTCTGGGGTGTTCAAGGGGTGTTCCAGCATGTGCGAGGCGTGAAGAACGCCGTGTCCGGCTACGATGGCGGCGCTGCAAGCACAGCGCAATATGAGTCCGTCAGCGACGGCAACACCGGCCACGCCGAAGCGGTTTCCGTCACCTACGACCCGAGCAAAATCAGCTTCGGCAAACTGCTGCAGATCTACTTCTCAGTGGCCCACAACCCCACCGAACTCAACCGCCAGGGCCCCGACACCGGCACCCAGTACCGTTCGGCGATCTTTGCGCAGAACGCCGAACAGCAAAACGTCGCCCAGGCCTACATCGCCCAGTTGGACGCCGCCAAGTCTTTCGACAAACCCATCGTCACTAAAATCGAGATGGGCAAGGTGTTCTACCCGGCGGAGTCCTATCATCAGGACTTCCTCACCGAGAACCCGTCCTACCCCTACATCGTGATCAATGACCTGCCTAAAGTGGCGCAACTCAAAAAGCTGTTCCCCGACCAATACCGCGCCGAGCCGGTGCTGGTGAAAAACCAGTAACCGCGGTTGTGGATTACACAACCTCCAGGTACGAGCTATGAATCGCCCGCGCCAACTCGCGCACGGTGTCGATAAATTCCGTGAGACGGCTGTGCAAGCCGTCTTCAAGGATTTCATCAATCCCCGTATACCGCAGCCGCGCCTCGAACTCCGCCGCCAGGCGCTGCGCCGTGCGCCCATAACTGCCAGGCAGGTCCGCCAGGATATGGCTCAACTCCTCGATGCACGCATGCAACGAGCGCGGCACATCGCTGCGCAACAGCAGTAATTCGGACACGGAACGGGCGTTCAACGCGTTCGGGTACAGCTCCGTATACGCCTCGAAGGACGACAACGCGCGTAGCAGGGCGCTCCACTGGTAATAACCGCGTGCCGACAAGTCACTGACTTCTTCCGATTCCTCGCCGAACATCTCGTAGCGCGCATCCAGCAAACGCAGGGTGTTGTCGGCACGCTCGACAAAGGTGCCGAGGCGAATGAACCGATAGGCGTCATTGCGCATGATCGTCCCCGAGGTTGCCCCACGAAACAGGTGCGAGCGCTGCTTGACCCAATCACAGAAGTGGCTGATGCCGTGTCGCGCCAGGCCGCCGGCGGCGATGCTGCGCATTTCCAGCCAGGTGGCGTTGAGGTTTTCCCACATGTCGGCGGTGATGCGCCCGCGTACGGCGTGAGCATTGCCACGGGCGGCGCGCAGGCAGTTGTAGATGCTGGCGGGGTTTTCTTCGTCGAGGGCGAAGAAGTGCAGCATGCGCTCGGCATCCAGCTGTTTATGGCGTTCAAGGTAGCTGTCCAGGGTGCCGCTGCTGAGCAACGACATGGCCAGTTCGTCCAGACCGTCGCTGCGCCCGGCTTGTGGCATCAACGACAGCGAGTAACTGACTTCGAGCATGCGCGCCAGGTTTTCGGCACGCTCCAGGTAACGGGACATCCAGTACAGATCTGCGGCGGTTCTACTCAACATACTCAGCCCTCCACCACCCAGGTGTCCTTGGTTCCGCCGCCCTGCGACGAGTTGACGATCAACGAGCCTTCCTTCAATGCCACGCGGGTAAGCCCACCGGGCACCAGGCGGGTTTCCTTGCCCGACAGCACAAAGGGCCGCAGGTCGATATGCCGTGGGGCGATACCGTTTTCAACGAAGGTGGGGCAGGTGGACAGGCTCAACGTCGGTTGGGCGATGTAGGCGTGGGGACGCGCCTTGATGCGCTGGCGGAAGTCCTCGATCTCGGCGGCGCTGGAAGCCGGCCCGACCAGCATGCCGTAGCCACCGGAGCCCTGGGTTTCCTTGACCACCAGTTCCGGCAGGTGAGCCAGTACGTGGGACAGTTCATCGGGCTTGCGGCACTGGAAGGTCGGTACGTTTTGTAGCACCGGTTCTTCGTCCAGGTAGAAACGGATCATTTCCGGCACATAGGGGTAGATCGACTTGTCGTCCGCCACGCCGGTGCCGATGGCATTGGCCAGCACTACGTTGCCGGCGCAATAGGCCGCGACCAGGCCGGGGACGCCGAGCATCGACTCGGGGTTGAAGGCCTTGGGGTCGAGGAAGGCGTCATCGATGCGCCGGTAAATCACGTCGACCGGCTTGGGGCCGTCGGTGGTGCGCATGAACACCTTGAGGTCGTGCACGAACAGGTCGGCGCCTTCTACCAGTTCCACACCCATTTCCCGGGCCAGGAACGCATGTTCGAAGAACGCGCTGTTGAAGCGGCCCGGGGTCAGTACCACCACGTTGGGGTTGTCCAGGCGGCTGGAGCTCTTCAACGTCTTGAGCAGCAGGTTGGGGTAATGGTCCACCGGCGCGATGCGTTGCTTGGCGAATACTTCGGGGAACAGGCGCATCATCATCTTGCGGTCTTCGAGCATGTAGCTCACGCCGCTGGGGGTGCGCAGGTTGTCTTCGAGCACGTAGTAGGTGCCGTCACCGTCACGCACCAGGTCGACACCCGAGATATGCGAGTAGATGTCGCGGTGCAGGTCCAGGCCGACCATGGCCTTCTGATAGCCCTCGTTGCCCAGCACCTGGTCCGCCGGAATGATCCCGGCCTTGATGATGCGCTGGTCGTGGTAGATGTCGGCGAGGAACATGTTCAGCGCATTGACGCGCTGGATACAGCCGCGTTCGATAACGCTCCATTCACTGGCAGGGATGCTGCGCGGGATGATGTCGAAGGGGATCAGGCGCTCGGTGTCTTGTTCGTCGCCGTAGAGGGTGAAGGTGATCCCGGCGCGGTGAAACAGCAAATCGGCTTCGCGGCGACGCTGGGCCAGCAGTTCCGGCGGCGTATTCGCCAGCCAGCGGGAGAAGTCCTGATAGTGCGCACGGCAGGCGCCGTTTGCGTCATTCATTTCATCGAAGAAAGATCGAGCCATTCCAGTACCTTGTCAGTGCCGAGGGACGCTTGGGTGGCACTGCCGTTTCAAAAAACGCATTTTTTATGAGCCCGTGGCTAAGGGTGCCACTGGGCCTGGTCCTTACTTTCTTGTGGGGTCGGCTCTGGGTCGGGGGGTAACGAATGCTCCTGTATCCGGGCAGATGAATGGATAAAGCAATGCCTGTGCCGAAACCCTGAATTGCTTGTACTGAGGGGCGTGTTGTGGCGAGCAAGCCCGCTCACGACAACACGCCCGTTCACCAGAAGGGGGCAGTGCCTGGCAGACGCCCCGACTTGGTGCATGAACAAACTTGAACTTCACTCGCCGCTGATTCTTCTAACAGGACTTGAACCCGCAGGGAGCACCGTCATGCCCAGAATCATCTCTCCCCATACACCGGAAGCGGCCCTGACCGACCACAGCGAACACAACGCCAAGATCTTCGGTTCGCCCAAGGACCGTTTGGACTTCTACCGGCGCGAGATCCAGTACGAAACCACCATCCTGGCCAACCGCACCGACGCTTATCTCACGGCGCAATCGTTCCTGGTGATCGCCTTTGTTTCCGGTATGGGCAACCTCAACCCGGAGTGGGGCAAGCTGTTTACCCTGGTGGTGCCGGTGTTCCTGGTTTCGCTGGGCATTCTCAGCTCCCTGAATGCCTGGCCAGGCATTCGGGCGGCGTACGAAATCATCGATCACTGGCACTACAAGCAGAGCGAACTGCTGCGCAGCGAGCCGGTGATGGGCATGGCCTATGATGAGTCGCCGCTGTTTTCCGAAATGGAGTCGTCCCACAAGGGCTATCGCAAGTCGCTGCTGTTCTCCATGCGTGCGCCCTGGCTGTTCATGGTGTTCTGGCTGGTGCTGGGGATATACGCGTTCTATATCCAGGTCGACAACCCGATCCGCTGAGCAATCGGACGGAACTTCGCCGGGTGGCGCAGCGCCTTACCTGTAGGCCCTGCTGATTTCCCTGCGGCCTGTAACGAGGTGACCCATGAGCACAAGCAAAGACCCGCAACTCGATAACCGCAACGACCCGGCCATCGACGGCGGCGAACCGGCTCCCGGTACCGCTGCCGACGTGCCGAAAGATCCGGTCCCGGCCAAAGACCCCAAAGCCAGGGAAAACGACTACAGTCCAGACTTCAAGCCCGAGCGCGAGCCCAAGCCTGAAACCGATGCCGATATCGATACCCAGGGCGGTTAGAGGAGACGGTCATGTCCAAAGGACTCGACGACGAACTCAACGACCCGGGCAATGAAGACCCCGGTTCCTTGATGGATGATGCAGAAGTGCCGCTCAACGACCTGGATGACGCGGCAGACGTAGGCAATACAGAGCGTCAGGACTGAGCGTCCGCCTTGGCTCGTCGTTCATACCACACCAGCATCGGCTGGGTACTCAGGCCATGAACGACGATGCTCAGGGCAATGACTGACAAGGTCAGGTTTACCGCCACCGCGCTGCTGGTGCCAATCAAGCCGTGGTTGAGCGCGTAGAACAGGTAGTAAATACTGCCGATCCCGCGAATACCGAACCACCCCATCAGCCCGCGCTGCCGCAGATCAATCAGGCGGCCCCAAGGCATTGCCAGCACGCCCAGCGGCCGGATCACGCAGAACAGCAGTGCCGCTACCGCCAGTGCGCGCCAATCCCAGTGGCTGACCAGCACGATGCCCAGCACTGTCACCAGGAACACCTCCATCGAACGCTCCACCAGGCTGCCGAACGAGAGCATGTCGCCCATCATCACGCCGGCGGCAATCTGGGTGTCTTTCAGCTCGCTGACATCACCTTGCAATGCGTGTTCTGGCTCTACCTCCAGGTGACCCACCACCGGCAGCGCCAAATGCTCCGACGGGGTCTGCGAGTTCCCGGTCGAGCGGAACTCCGCCTGGCGCAAGCCAAGCCCCGCCGCGAACACTGACAGGAAACCATAGCCGCCCACCGCCTCGGCGACCACATAGGCCAGTGCGATCAGTGCGAGCGTCAGGTAGTCATTGGGCGAGAGCGTGCTGTCACTGTTGCTGATGCGCAACCAAAGGGTCACGCGGCCTATGCCACGGCCCATCCAGTAGCCGATCAACAACCCGGCCGGCACCGCCCAGAGCAGATTCTTCAGCACCCAACCGCCCAGCCAGTCACCGTCGAACCCGCCGTGCTGCATGAACAGCAGGGCGAAAATCACAAACGGGAAGGCCGTGCCGTCGTTCAGGCCCGCTTCGCCGGACAGCCCGAAGCGCAGTGCGTCATAGTCCTGGGCATTATTGACCTGCACCAGGCCTGCCAGCACCGGGTCAGTCGGGGCCAGAATCGCCCCGACCAGCAGTGACACACCCCACGACAATGCAAACAGGTAATGCAGCGCCAGGCAGATGCCGAGGATGGTCAACAGCATCACCGGCCCGCCCATGCCGAACGCGATGCGCCAGGTCCGGTGCTTGAGTGGCAGACGCAGCTTCAAGCCGCTGACGAACAGCGAAAACAGCACCGCGACTTCAGTGAGGTGCTCCATCCAGCGCGCAGAGTTTTTGATGTCCAGGTGCAACAGGTCGACGCCCAGCGGGCCGATGCCTACCCCCAACAACAGGCACACCGCCGAGGTGGTGACCGGCATCCAGCGCAGGTAGGAAGAGGTGAGGGCAAGGGTGAGCAAGACAGCGCCCAGTACGGCCATCCATAGAATAAAAGTCATCGAGCGTGCACCGAGGCCGTGGTCTGTTCAGGTTGGAGGACCGCGGCCGGTGACGGGTTCAATGTGATTGGATCAACTGCGAGCCAATGGTTTTCACGCGGATCATGTCGATCAGTTGACGCAATCCCGGCTGCGGCTGGCGCCGGCTCGGGTAATACATGCACAACGGCTCGCCCATGCAGGCCCAGTCGGGCATGACCTCCACCAGGCGGCCGTCCTTGAGCTCCTGCTCCACGCGGTTGGACAGGCAGTAGGCGATGCCCACCCCTTGCAGCGCCGCGTTGACAATGGTCTCGGTGTCGGCCGCGCTGAAGTGGCCGGGCACGTCGATGCGTTGCTGGCGAGCGCCGTTGCCCAGTTCCCACTTATAGGTGGTGTTGTCGCCCAGGTACATGCGGATGCAGGCGTGTTGCAGCAGGTCCTTGGGCACCTGCGGCGTGCCCCGGCGGGCCAGGTAGGCGGGCGACGCGACCACGATCCAGCGCAACTCACCGGTCAAGGGCACGGCGACCATGTCCTGGGGCACGGTGGCACCGTAGCGGATACCGGCGTCGTAGCCCTCGGCGATGATGTCGATCATCTGGTCCTGTACGATCAGGTCCACGCGCAGTTGCGGGTAGGCGGCGCAGAACTCCCCGAGGATCGGCGCCAGCAGCAATACCGCCGCATCCCGCGGCACGTTCAAGCGCAGCCGGCCAATCGGCGCTTCGCGGTACAACTCCAGGGTGTCGAGGCCGTCCTTGATGGTGGCGAAGCCCTGGTTGAGTTTTTCTGCCAGCAGCGAGCCGGCATCGGTGGGTTCGACGGCACGGCTGGTGCGGTACAGCAGTTTGACCCCCAGGCGGGTTTCCAGGTTGCGCATGGTGTGGCTCAGGGCCGAGGTGGTCACACCCAATTCGTGGGCAGCATGGCGAAAGCTGCGGCGGCGGATGATGGCCATGAACACGTTGAGATCGGCCAGTTCGGAGCGGTTGAAAGCAGCCATGTTCAAGTCTCTTATTCAGGAGTTTGGCTGCATGCGGCGTTGAGCTCGATTCAACCGTGGATGACTTAGAGTAATTGTTTTTCCAAGCATTATTGCAAGCCACAGGATGTATTCATGCGCGTTGCGACCCTCAGAATCGCCGGTATCGACAAGCAGTCTGCCGGCCGCATGGTCACTGGCCACCGCGAGCGCCTGGTGGACCAGGGTTCGGAGGTCACCAAGTTCGGTCGATACCGCTCGAAATGTGTCATTGGTCGAAGTGTGAGCCTAATCGCTTCAACCGCCGCATCGCACTGTCCAGATGCGCCCGTGCACTCGCCGGATCGCCCGCGCGCATCTGTTCATACGCCAACTGCGCCACCGCCGGGTCAATCGGCTTGAGCGGCCGCCCGCTGGCCATCGCCTTCAGCTGCACCTGCGCCGCACGCTCCAGGTAGTACACGTCATCCCAGGCTTCAGCGATAGTCGGCGCAGCCACCATCACACCATGGTTCTTCAGGAACAGAATGTCCGCATCGCCCAACGCAGCGGCGATACGTTGCCCCTCACAGTTATCCAGGGCCAGGCCGTTGTAGTCCTCATCCACCGCCGTGCGCCCGTAGAACTTCAACGCCGTCTGCCCCAGCCATAACAACGGCGGCCCTTGCAGCAGGCATAGCGCGGTAGCGTTGGGCATATGGGTATGAAACGCCGCCTTGATGCGCGGCTGCTGTTGATGTAACCGGGCGTGGATGTAGAACGCCGTGGCTTCCGGCGTGCCGTGGCCGTCGAGCACATTGCCGGCGAAATCACACACCAGCAGATCGGACGCGGTGACTTCCTCGAAGGCATAGCCGAACGGGTTGACGAAAAACAACCCGTCATGCCCTGGCACCGTGGCTGAAAAGTGATTGCAGATGCCTTCCTCCATCCCATGCAGCGCCGCCAGTTGCAGGCAGGCGGCGAGTTCCACGCGGGCCTCGATGGCGGTCACCGTGTCGAGGTTCAAGCGCCCGGCGCGCGGGCCAAGAGAGGAGGGCGTAAAGATGTGGGCCATGGTTTACCACCCCAGGGAGTTGAATAGGTCGGGCACACCGTCGAGGGTCGACAGGGTCGCGTCGGGGGTGTAATCGGCGAGCAATTGTCGGCCGGTGCCACGGTCGATCCACACACACCGGAAGCCGATGTCCCGCGCCGCGGCGTGGTCCAGATGCGGGCTGGCACAGATATGCACCACCTGATCGAGGCTCACGCCCAGTTGCTGGTGGGCATAGTCGAACAGTCGACGGTCGGGCTTGTAGGCGCCGGCCTGTTGGGCGGTAATCACGCGGTCGATAGTGCCGCCAAGTTGTGCCACGTTGCCGGCGATCACGTCGTCGTCGGTATTGGAGACGATGCACAGTTTGTAGCCCAAGTCCTTCAACTGCTTGAGCGTTGCCACCACCTCCGGAAACGGCGGCATGGCGCTGATGCTGTCGGTCAGGGTCGCGCCATCGCGGTCAGTGGCCGGCAGGCCCAGCTCTTTCAGCGCCAGTTGCAAACCCAGGCCCGCCAGGGTGCGAAAGCTGCGGTGCGGCGGGATTTGTTCCAGGGCGTGTTCATGGTGGTCGTAGATGCTGATCAGGGTCTCGCGGTCGACCTGATGCTCACCCTTTTCATCGAGTATCCGCTCGACGGCGGCGCGCAGGCCCTCGTCCCACTGGATCAGCGTGCCGTAGCAGTCAAAGGTCAGCCACAGCGGGCGAGGGGAGTGTTCGAGTGACATGGGGCACCTTCAGCCAAGAGGGGGGAGCGCTTGAGCATAGGAAACCTGGTAGTCAGTTGGAAATTAAATTAACCTCTGCATCACAGTTGAATTGTCGATAAGAAGGTCGCTGCCATGTTGGATCTTGAACTGCTGCACACCTTGGTCTGCGTAGTGGACGAAGGCAGCTTCACTCGCGCCGCCGAGCGCGTGCACCGCACTCAATCCACCGTCAGCCAACAGATTCGCAAGCTCGAAGACAGCGTGGGGCAGGTGCTGTTGGTGCGCGACCGTTCGGGCCAGCAGGTCAGCGCGACCGAGCATGGCGAACTGCTGACCCAGTACGCCCGACGCTTGCTGAACCTGTCCCGCGAAGCGCGCGAAGCCTTGAACACCGAGGCCAGTGTGGTGCCAGTGCGCCTGGGCGTGCCCGAGGACTTCGACGCCACGCGCATGGCCTCGATGCTCTCGGGGTTCGTCCGCGCCCGGCCGGAAGCGCGCCTGGAAACGGTCAGCGGCATGAGCAGCGACCTGCGCCGGCAACTGGACAGTGGCGAAATCGACATCGCCCTGGTCAAGCGCGAAGCCGGCAGCGGCGAATGCCATGCCAGTTGGCCGGAGCCGTTGGTGTGGGTGTGCGGCCACGACCAGGATGTGCACGCCGAAACCTTGCCCCTGGCGTTGTTCCCCCAAGGCTGCATCTACCGCCAGCGCGCCATCCGCACCCTGGACAAGGCCCGGCGCAGTTGGCGCGTGGCGTTTGGCAGCCATAGCCTGACGGGCATCCAGGCGGCGGTGACATCTGGCCTGGGCGTCAGCATCTTGCCGAACAGCGCGGTTCTGCCCTGTCATAGGATCTGTAGCGAATTGCCGCCGGTGCTGCCCTCGGAGCTGGCATTGGTCAGCGGTGCGCAGCGCTTGAGTGCGACCCACCGGGGGTTGATCGAGTGCCTGCGTGAGGAAATCTCACGGACTCTCTAAGCGCTCCAGCAACAGCCGCTCCAGGGTCTCCACCGGCAGCGGCCGGCTGAACAGATAACCCTGGATCTGATCACAGCCGGCCTCCTTCAAGAACGCCAGTTGCGCCTGGGTTTCCACGCCTTCGGCTACTACCCGCAGGCTGAGGCTGTGGGCCAGTTCGATGATGGTACGGGTGATCGCCGCGTCCTGCGGGTTACTGGTTACCTCGCGGATGAACGCGATGTCGATCTTCAGCGTGTCGATGGGAAACCGCCGCAGGTACGCCAGGCTCGAATAGCCGGTGCCGAAGTCGTCGATGGAAATCTTCACCCCCATGGCGTGCAGCCGCTGCAGGCTGGCGATGGTGTGCTGGGTGTTTTCCATCAACGAACCTTCGGTCAGTTCCACTTCCAGCCAATGGGGCTCGACCCCGGTGCGGGCAAGGGTGCGTGCGATATCGGCGATCAGGTCGCCTTCGATCAATTGATGGCCGGAGACGTTCACCGACACCTCCACCGGGCCAATCGCGCCGCGTTGCCATTCTGCGATCTGCTGGCAGACCTGCTCGATCACCCAGCGCCCCACGGGGACGATCAAGCCCAGGCTTTCCAGGATCGGTATAAATACCGCTGGCGACACCGCGCCGTATTCCGGCCTTTCCCAACGCAGCAGCGCTTCGAGGGCGCAGATGCGACCGCTCGGCACCTCGACCTTGGGTTGGTAATGCACTGTGAAGTCATTACGCGCTACCGCTTGGCGCAAGTCGTTTTCCAGGGACTGGTGCGCCAGGTCATGCACGCTCATGCCGATCTGGCGTTGCGTCAGCTCACGGGAGTGGCTGGCCAGGTCGCCGCGTTCCTTGAGCCGCAGCAGGTTGCGCACCCGCAACCATAGCTCGACACGTTCCACCGGCTTGCTGATGAATTCCTCGGCGCCGGTTTCAAGCCCGCTGACACGGGCGCTCGGTTCACTGAGGGCCGACAGCATGATGATCGGAATACCCGCCGTGGTTTCATCGCCCTTCAATTGGCTGGCGACTTCATAGCCGTCCATGCCCGGCATCATGATGTCCAGCAGGATCAGGTCCGGCGGCTGCCGGGCCACCAACTGCAAGGCTTCTTCGCCGCTGCTCGCGCTCAGGGTCTGGTAGCCCTCATGTTGCAGCAAGGTTTCCAGAAGCTTGCGCACCTGGGGTTCATCATCAACGATCAACAACGTTGCGGGTTGGCTGGCCATGGAGAGGACTCATGTGAGAGGGCGGATGTGCTGTTGCAGCAAGGTGTCGATCACCTGGTACAGCTCTTTGTAACGCAGTGGCTTGATGATGTAGGCATCGCACCCGGCGAGCCGGGTCTTTTCGCGGTCTTCTTTCATCGCCATTGCCGTCAGGGCGATCACCGGGATGTGAGCGGTGAGCGGGTCGCGCTTGAGCAAGGCGGTGGCGGCCAGACCGTCCATGCCGGGCAACTGGATGTCCATCAGGATCAGCGCCGGTTGCTGTTCGCGGGCCAGGGTCAGGCCGGTTTCGGCATCCGCGGCCCACAGCACAGTGTGACCGGCATTGACGAGTAACAGGCGCGCCAGGCGCATGTTGGCTTCGTTGTCTTCAACAATCAGGATGTGGGGCATGCAGCCTCCGGGGCGCGGTGCAGCGGCAGCCAGGCGACGAACCGCGCCCCGCAGCCTTCACGGCTGGCCACGGCGACGCTGCCGCCATGCAGGTCGGTCAACCGCTTGACCATCGCCAGCCCCAGGCCAGTGCCTTCGAATTTGCGTGCCAGGCTGCTGTCGATCTGGCTGAACGCCTTGAACAACTTGTCCATGTCCGCCTCGGCGATCCCGATGCCAGTGTCGCTGACGCTGAGTTCGAGGAACGGCTGATGAGCGCCGTCGGGCAAGGCAAAGCGGTACACCGGCCAGTCGCCGGGAATGTGCCCGACCTGTGCGCGGGGCACCTGGCGCACTGTCAAGGTCACTGAGCTGCCGTGTGCGCTGAACTTTACGGCGTTGGCCAGCAGGTTGTAGACGATCTGTTTGGTCTTGCGCAGGTCCAGCTGTAAAAGGCCGAGGTCTTCGGGACACTCCAGCTTCAATTGGATGCGTTGCAGCGCCGCCTTTTCCCGCACGATCAGCAGGCTGTTGGCCAACAGCCCCGCCAGTTCTGCGTTTTCCAGTTCCAGCTCCATCATCCCGGCCTCGACCTTGGACAGGTCGAGAATGTCGTTGATCAACGACAACAAGTGCTGGCCGCTGGTGAAAATGTCGCCGATGTATTCGCGCTGGGTCTCGCTCATGTCGCCGACCAGGCCATCCTTGAGCGCCTCGGAAAAGCCGATGACCGCGTTCAGTGGCGTGCGCAGCTCATGGGACATGGTGGCGAGGAATTCGGACTTCATGTGGCTGGCGTGTTCCAGCTCCAGGTTCTTTTCTTCCAGCGCCCGCTCGAAGCCTTTGCGCTCGGCTTCTTCCTGCTTGCGCGCGGTGTTGTCGGTGCCGATCAGCAAGTAGCCGATGATGGTGTCATGCCGGTTGCGCAGGGCGGTGACCGAGACCATGGCCGACAGACGACTGCCGTCCTTGCGGATGTAGGTCAGCTCGTAGATGTCTTCGATACCCCGCGAGGCCTTGAACACCAGCGCTTCGAAGCCCGGCGTGATCGGCGTATCCAGTTCCAGGCTGAGGGCGGCGGCGCGGGTGATCAGCTCGATCGGGTCGGAAATATCGGCCGGCGTGATGCGGTTGACCACATCGGCGGCGGCATAACCGAGCATGCGTTCGGCGCCGACGTTGAAGATCTGGATCACGCCTTTCTCGTCGGTGGCGATGCTGGAAAAGTACGCGCTGTTGAAGATTGCGTCTTGCAGGGCGCCGGTCTTGAGCAGGGTTTTCTGCCGCTTGAACTCGACGATCTTTTCAGCCCGCGATTGCGGTTGTTCGGGTAACGGTGTGTCCATCGCTTTGGCGTTCCGTGACGTTCAGGCCCGCCATCGTCAAGCGGCGATGGCGCAGAGCATGCTCGCAGAAGATCGCTGGGGGGCGACGAGGAGGAGATGAGGTCCTTGGACAATAGCAGAGATTGTGGCGTTTTGATGGCGGGCTACGGGCTGTTTCACTTCAAATGGATACCCTTGGGTGAAATTTGGTACTTTTCGGATTAATGACGGATGAAACGATTCACCTGTCGATAAATGATCGACGCAAGCGCTTGCGTAAGGAAATGTTTCTACATTAGAGTCGGCCCACTGACGACAAAAATAATAAAACCAGGAGCTCATCCATGAGCCTTGAACCCTTGCTCGAGATGCAGGGCATCAGCAAAACCTTCAACGGTTTGCGCGTGCTCAAGAATGTCGGCCTGAAGGTCTACCCAGGCGAAATCCACGCCTTGATGGGGGAGAACGGCGCCGGCAAATCGACGCTGATGAAGATCCTTTCCGGCGCCTACCAAGCCGACCCCGGCGGTGAAATCCGCATCGCCGGCCAGCTCATCCCCACATTCAACCCCGCCACCGCCAAAGCCCTCGGCATCGCCGTGATCTACCAGGAACTGAGCCTTTGCCCCAACCTGAGCGTGGCCGAGAACATCTACCTGGGCCGTGAACTGCGACGCGGCTGGACCATCGACCGCAAGGGCATGCAGGCGGGGTGCATCGAAGTGTTGCAACGCCTGGGCGCGGAGTTCACTCCAGCCACGCAGGTCAGCAGCCTGTCGATTGCCGAGCGCCAATTGGTAGAAATCGCCCGCGCCTTGCACGCCCACGCCAAGATCCTGGTGATGGACGAACCGACTACGCCGCTGTCATCCCGGGAGACCGACCGCCTGTTCGCGCTGATCAAACAGCTGCGCAACCAGGGCCTGGCGATCATCTATATCAGCCACCGCATGGCGGAGATCTACGAGCTGTCGGACCGCGTGTCGGTGCTGCGCGACGGCCAGTACATCGGCGAACTGACCCGCGAGGCGCTGTCGGCCGAAGTGCTGGTGAAGATGATGGTGGGTCGCGACTTGTCAGGGTTCTACAAGAAGGAGCACGCCGCCTATAACCCCGGCAACGTGGTGATGCGCGTGCGCGACATGGCCGATGGCAAGCGCGTGCGTCAGTGCAGTTTCGACCTGCACGCCGGTGAAGTGCTGGGCATCGCCGGACTGGTCGGGGCAGGGCGCACCGAACTGGCGCGCCTGATCTTCGGCGCCGACCCACGCACCTCGGGCACCCTGGAAGTGGTCGGCAAGACCGTCACCCAGTTGCGCACCCCGGCGGATGCGATCCGCGCCGGCGTCGTTTACCTCACCGAAGACCGCAAGGCCCAGGGCCTGTTCCTGGACATGAGCGTGGCGGACAACATCAATGTCTGCGCCTGCGTGCCGGATGCCCATGCCGGCGGGGTGCTTGATCGCGCCCATGCCGCGCAGCGCGCCACCGAGGCGATCAAGTCGCTGTCGATTCGCGTGGCGTCGGGCAAGGTCAATGTCGGTGCGTTGTCCGGTGGCAACCAACAGAAGGTGCTGCTGGCGCGGCTGCTGGAGGTCAAGCCGCACGTGCTGATCCTCGATGAGCCCACCCGTGGCGTCGACATCGGCTCCAAGTCCGAGATCTACCGCATCATCAACCAATTGGCCCAGGCCGGCGTCGGCATCGTGGTGATCTCCAGCGAGCTGCCGGAAATTATCGGCACCTGCGACCGCGTGCTGATCATGCGCGAAGGCCGGTTGGTCGCAGAAGTCGGCGGCGCCTCCGGCGACGCTATTTCCCAGGAACGTATTATTGACCTCGCCACCGGTGGCGATCAGGTGGTGGCCCATGGCTGAATTGAATATCGCAACAACCGGTAAGGCAGAGCGCGCCCGCGAGCTGATGCGCACGGTCGGCATGTTGCCGGTGCTGATCCTGCTGCTGGTGGGCTTTGCCTTGGCCAGCGAGAACTTCCTGACGGTACAGAACCTGTCGATCATCACCCAGCAGGCGTCGGTGAACGTGGTGCTGGCGGCGGGCATGACCTTTGTGATCCTCACGGCGGGCATCGACCTGTCGGTGGGCGCGATCCTCGCCGCATCGGCGGTGGTGGCGTTGCAGGCGTCGATGTCGCCGCAATTCGGCATGTTCGGGATTGCCGCCGGTATCGGCTTCGGGTTGTTGCTGGGCCTGGTCAATGGCGGCTTGATCGCCTTTATGCGCCTGCCGCCGTTTATCGTCACCCTCGGTGCACTCACGGCCATGCGCGGCCTGGCCCGGCTATTGGCGGACGACAAGACCGTGTTCAACCCGGACCTGCCGTTTGCCTTTATCGGCAACGACTCGATCCTCGGGGTGCCATGGCTGGTGGTAATCGCCGTGGCAGTGGTGGCGTTGTCGTGGTTCATCCTGCGCCGCACCGTGATGGGCGTACAGATCTACTCGGTGGGCGGCAACCCGGAAGCGGCGCGGCTGTCCGGGATCAAGGTGTGGAAGGTGCTGCTGTTCGTCTACGCCATGTCCGGCGCGTTGGCCGGGCTGGGCGCGGTGATGAGCGCGTCGCGCCTGTTCGCTGCCAATGGCCTGCAACTGGGGCAATCCTACGAGCTGGATGCGATTGCCGCGGTGATCCTCGGCGGCACCAGCTTTACCGGCGGTGTCGGCACCATCGGCGGCACGCTGATCGGCGCGCTGATCATCGCGGTACTCACCAACGGCCTGGTGCTGCTGGGCGTCTCGGACATCTGGCAGTACATCATCAAGGGCATCGTGATCATCGGCGCGGTGGCGCTGGATCGTTATCGCCAGTCCGGCGCACGGACCTGAACTCACTCCAACAACAATCACAAGAGAGCCCCCTATGAACCTCAAACGTATCTTTCCGGTCATTGCCTTGGCTGCCCTGATGTCCCAAGCCGTCGAAGCCCGCGAGTTGAAGGCCCTCGGCATCAGCATGGGCTCGCTGGGCAACCCGTATTTCGTGACCCTGGCCGATGGCGCAACCGCCCGGGCCAAGGAGCTGAACCCCAACGTCAAGGTCACCTCGGTGTCGGCCGACTATGACCTGAGCAAGCAGTTTTCGCAGATCGACAACTTCATCTCGTCCAAGGTCGACCTGATCCTGATCAACGCCGTCGACCCGTCCGCCATGGCCTCGGCGATCAAGAAAGCCCGCGATGCCGGCATCGTTGTGGTGGCCGTGGATGTGGACGCGAAAGGGGTGAACGCCACGGTGCAGACCGACAACGTCGAAGCCGGCAAGCTGGCCTGCCAGTACCTGGTGGACAAGCTCTCCGGCAAGGGCAATGTGATCATCCAGAACGGTCCGCAGGTCACCGCCGTGACCGATCGCGTCAAGGGTTGCAAGGCCGCACTGGCCGCCGCGCCGCAGATAAAGGTGCTGTCCGATGACCAGGACGGCAAAGGCTCCCGCGAAGGCGGCCTGAACGTGATGCAGGGTTATCTCACGCGCTTCCCGAAAATCGACGGTCTGTTCGCGATCAACGACCCGCAAGCCATCGGCAGCGACCTGGCGGCCAAACAGCTCAAGCGCAGCGGCATCATTATTACCTCGGTGGACGGTGCGCCGGATATCGAGAACGCGCTGAAAACCGACACACAGATTCAGGCGTCGGCCAGCCAGGACCCTTGGGCCATGGCGCAGACCGCCGTCAACGTGGGCAACGATATTCTCAATGACAAAGCCCCGGCCGAAGCGGTTACCCTGCTCACGCCAAAACTGATCACCCGTGACAACGTCGCTACGTACAGCGGTTGGTCGAGCAAACATTGATCCATTGAGAGGAACGGCGTCGTGGTCACCATGGATGACGTGGCAAGCAGGGCGGGGGTGTCGACGTCGACGGTGTCCCATGTGTTGAACGGCACCCGCAAGGTCAGTCCGGCAACGGTGCACGCGGTGCAGCAAGCGATCCAGGCGCTGGGTTACATCCCCAACACCCTGGCGCGTTCGCTGGCGCGGTCGAGCACCAGCACGATTGGCGTGGCGATCTCCGCGCTGTCCAACCATTATTTCAGCGAAACCGTGCACGCGATTGAAACCGAGTGCGCCAGGCACGGCTACATGATGCTGTTTGTCGATACCCACGACGACCCGGAACACGAGCTGCGGGTCGTCACGGCATTGCACCATCGGCGGGTGGACGGCATTGTGCTGGCGCCCTCGAATGGCTCCAAGGCCCTGGAGTATCTGCGGGCCAACGAAATCCCGGCGGTATTGGTGGACCGCATGATGAGCGAGCAATTCGACCAGGTCGGGGTGGAGAACACGCAGTCTACCCAGGCCTTGGTTACCCACTTGATCAAACACGGGCACCGGCGCATCGGCTTTATCGCCGGGCGTGAGGGGTTCAGCACCACCGATGAGCGGGTTGCCGGGTACCGTGCGGCACTGCAAGGGGCGGGGCTGGCGTTCGATCCGCACTTATTGGTCAATGGCGGCTCCAACACCGAGCCAGCGCGTCAGGCGACGGTGCAGTTGCTGGGCCTGGCGGAGCCACCCACGGCGATCATGGCCGGCAATAACCTGATGACCCTTGGCGCCATGCAGGCCCTGCGTGATGCGCAGATCGACGTACCGGCGCAGATGGCCCTGGTGGGTTTTGATGATTTCGATTGGGCGGATTTCTTCGTGCCGCGCCTGACCCTGATCGCGCAGCCGGTCCAGGCACTGGGCACGCAGGCAGTGAACCTGTTGTTGCAGCGCATGGCGTCGCCCGACGCCCCCACTCACAGCGTGCGCCTGGCGCCGACCCTGCAATGGCGTAATTCATGTGGCTGTAATGGATTGGAATGACCCCCTTATGAGCAGTCCCGTTTCCCTCGGCATCGACCTCGGCACCTCGGAACTCAAGGCCATCCTCATGGACCTCGACGGTACGGTGCTGGCCCATGCCGGCGTGCGCTTGAGTGTGTCGCGGCGCCATAGCGGCTGGTCCGAGCAGGCGCCGGAAGACTGGTGGCAGGCGTGTTTGCAGGCGCTGGCACAGTTGCGTGTACATGAAGCGTTTTCGCGCGTGGCCTGTATCGGCCTGTCCGGGCAGATGCACGGCGCGGTGTTGCTGGGCAAGGACAACCGTGTGTTGTATCCGGCGATCTTGTGGGACGACTCCCGCGCCGTCGCCGAGGCCGATGAGTTGGGCCCGGCGTTTGCCGACATCACCGGCAGCCTGCCCATGGCCGGGCTGACGGCGCCGAAGCTGCTGTGGCTGCAACGCCATGAGCCCGAGGTGTTCAAGGCCATTGATTGTGTGCTGTCGCCCAAGGATTACCTGCGCTTGCGTCTGAGTGGCGAGCGCATCAGCGAGATGTCCGATGCAGCGGGGACGTTGTGGCTGGATGTGGCGCGGCGTGAGTGGTTCGCGCCGATGCTGCGGGCGACGGGCCTGTCGCCGGAGCAGATGCCAAGACTGGTCGAGGGCGGCGCCGCAAGTGCTGTGTTGACGGCGCAGGGGCTGGGCTTGTCTGCCTCGGTGGTGATTGCCGGTGGCGGGGGTGACAACCCGGTAGCGGCCGTGGGGATCGGGGCGATCAATGCCGGCGATGGCTTCATCACCCTCGGTACCAGCGCTGCCATTGTCGCGATTACCGATCACGCGGCCGGTGATCCCGCGAGTGCCGTGCACAGCTTCTGCCATGCGCTGCCTGATCGCTGGTACACCATGGGCGCCATGCTGGCCGGCGCCAGTTGCCTGCGCTGGGTCACACGCCTCACGGGAACGACGGATGAACAAACCTTGCTGGACCAGGTGCAGGCACAACTGCCGATCGAGCAGCCAGTGCCGCTCGACACGCCGTTGTTCCTACCGTACCTGGCCGGTGAACGCACCCCGCATAACGACCCGCTGCTGCGCGGTGGCTTCATGGGCCTGGGCCATGACTGCACGCCGGCGATGCTCGGTTATGCGGTGATGGAAGGCGTGGGGTTCGGGTTGCTGGATGCGTTGCGCGCGGTGCAATCAGCGGGGGCCGACGTGGGCGCCTGCGCGTTGGTGGGTGGTGGTGCGCGCAGTGAGTACTGGGCGCGGTTGCTGGCCAACATCCTGCAACGGGACATCTTCACCCTGCACGGCAGCGAATTGAGCGCGTGTATCGGTGCGGCGAAGCTGGGGTTTGTGGCGATAGGGCAAGGCGCGCAATTGCTTGCGGCGGGGATGCCGGTCAAGGCCCGGTACAGGCCAGACCTTATGCCGCAGCCCGTATTGGAGGCGCGATATCGCAAGTTTCAAGGTTTGCTGAGCGCGGCCAAGGCCCTTCACGAGTAGCCTTCTGTAGTGAGCGGGCTTGTCTGGGTGGCCTGTTTTGGTGAACTGGCCTGTTGTGGCGAGCGGGCTTGCCCCGCGTTGGGCTGCGAAGCAGCCCCAAACCCAGGCGCCATGGTTTTCCTGTAGAAACGCGGTGATGCTAAAAGGGGCCGCTTCGCGCCCCAACGCGGGGCAAGCCCGCTCGCCACGTCATAACCAGGCAGCATCCCACAGTGGATAGTCTCCAATGTGCTCGACCAACCCGGCTCGCAAGGGGTTGGCGATGATATAGCGCGCCATTTTCCGAATATCGTCCTCAGCCCGCACCGCCCGGTCGTGATAACCACGCTGCCAAAATCTTTCCCGACTGCAACGGGCTCTATTAATGCTCAAGGTGCTGCGCGACTTGGTTTGTCGCATCACATCGGGAAGCGTCGAATGGTTAAGGTCAAACAACCAGTGGAAGTGGTCTGGCATGACGACCCAGGCTAGGGAGTTCACTAAGCCGGCATCATGAAGTCGCTTGAACTCGGCGACCAGTAACCGCCCCAACCGGAACTCCCTGAACAAGGGCTGGCGTTGATGGACCACAGCGGTCACCAGGTAAGCACGGCCGGTTTCCGAATATCGACCACGGCGTAACAAATGAGAGTTGGGCTGACGGGGCAATCCGTTGCTCCTTTGAGTGGATTTGGCCTTTTCACGCTAGCAATGGGTGCGGCTTAGCCATGTTGATTTCAGTATCCTGGTGTTACCCCGATTACACCAAGCGTTGATAATGGCACTTGTTGTGGCAAGCCCGCTCTCCACAACAAGTTCGCTCCCCACATCAGGACCCACAACAAGCTGCTGCCGCTAGTCGCCCAAGGGCGGCAGACGCCGTTTCACCGGGGTTTTCTTGACAATGGCCGTGTTGGTTTCCGCGTAGGCGTTGAGCCGGTCAAGCAGGCTGTCCAGGTGATCCATGGTGCGCACATGCAGGCGTGCGATGAAGCAATCCTCCCCAGTCACCTTGTCACACTCGGTAAACTCGGGGATCGCCTGGATCTGCCGCTCCACCTCATGCAATTTGCCGGGCAAGGGGCGGATGCGCACGATGGCCTGCAGCAGGTAGCCGAAGTGCCTGGGGTCGATGTCGACGGTGTAGTGGGTCAGCACGCCGCGCTCTTCGAGACGCCGCAGGCGTTCGCCGACGCTCGGCGAAGACAGCCCGGTAATCCCGGCCAGGGCCTTGAGGGACAGACGCGAGTCGTCCATCAAAGCGGCGATCAGTTGCTGGTCGATGGTGTCAATCATGGTGTCCACCTAATAAGTAAAGGCAACTCAAGGCTTTTGCCTTTTTTAGTCGCTGGAGCCGGTCTCGATCAGATTGCCATAATTGGGCCTCACTTGAGGAGCTTCAATCATGGATACATCCATCCGTCGCGGGTCGTGGGAAATGGTTGCCGCCATGCTGATCTCGGGCACCATTGGCTGGTTTGTCCTGGTCTCCGGCGTATCGGTGATCGAAGTGGTGTTCTGGCGCTGTGTGATCGGCGGGCTGACGTTGTTGGTGGTGTGCGCACTGCTGGGGTATTTGCGCCTGGACCTGCTCAGTTGGACCAGGCTCGGCCTGGCGATGCTCAGTGGCGTGGCGATTGTCGGCAACTGGTTACTGCTGTTCGAATCCTATTCCCGCGCGTCGATTGCCATCAGCACGGCGGTGTATAACGTGCAGCCGTTCATGCTGGTGATGCTGGCGGCCGTGTTTCTAGGTGAAAAGATCACCGTGCAGAAACTCGCCTGGCTGAGCGTGGCGTTCCTGGGCATGTTGGCGATTGTCACCGCCCATGGCGATCAACCGACCGGCGACGATTACCTGACTGGCATCGCATTGGCACTCGGCGCGGCGTTGCTGTACGCGATTGCCGCGCTGATCATCAAACGTCTGAAGGCAGTGCCGCCACATTTGATGGCGTTGATCCAGGTAACCACCGGCGCGTTGTTACTGGCGCCGCTGGTGCCATGGAATAGCTTGCCGGCCACAACCAGCGCGTGGGGCGCACTGGTGACACTCGGCGTGGTGCACACCGGCGTGATGTATGTGTTGTTGTATGGCGCAATCCAGAAACTGCCGACAGCCCTGACCGGTGCGCTGTCGTTTATCTACCCGATTGCGGCGATCTTCGTCGATTGGTTCGCCTTCGGGCATCGCCTGGGCTGGCTGCAATGGTTCGGGGTGGCGGCAATTCTACTGGCGGCTGCCGGGTTGCAGCGGGGCTGGTGGTGGCCCCGCGTGCAAAGGGTCAGTGCGTGCCCTGGAAAATAATGTTTTCCGGGTTGAAGTGCTCTACCGCGCTGCCCGGTTGTGGCAAGCCCAGGATATGCCCCTTGATCTTGCCCACCACGTGCATCTCGCAGGGTTTGCAGTCGAACTTCAGGGTCAGCACTTCATCGCCATGGATCAATTGCATCGGCGCTACCTTGGTCTTCACGCCCGTGACCCCCTTGGCCTGTTTAGGGCACAGGTTGAACGAGAAACGCAGGCAGTGCTTGGTGATCATCACCGGTACTTCGCCGGTTTCTTCGTGGGCTTCGAAGGCGGCGTCGATCAGCTTCACCCCGTGGCGGTGGTAGAAGTCGCGGGCTTTCTGGTTGTAGACGTTGGCGAGGAACGACAGGTGCGCGTCCGGGTACACCGGCGGTGGCGTTGTTTCCGCCTTGCGGCCACCCCGTGGGTGCGCAGCCACGCGTGCGGCGGTCAGCGCCTCGATCACTTCACGGCGCAGGGCCTTGAGCTGTGAGTTGGGGATGAAGAACGCCTGCGGCGCATCCAGTTGGATGTCGGTCGCGTGGTATTCGGTGGTGCCCAGTTGGCCCAGCAGGTCGCGCAGGGTGTCCAGCGCCTGTTCCGGCTTGTTGGCCACGCCGAACGGGCCGGGCAGGGTGACGCTGGCGCTGATGCCTTCTTCGCTGGTGGCGGTGACTTCCAGCTGCGCTTCGCGCAAGCGAGCGGCCCAGGTCAGGCCTATACGACGCTCGGATGAGGTCTTGAGCAGCGCCTGTTGCCAGTTGTGGTCCAGGTTGCGGTTCAGCGGGTGGTTCGGGCGCAATTGATGCAGGCCTGCCGGCATCTCGTTCGGCTCCACGCGGTAGCGGTAGCGCTTCTCGCCGTCTTCCTCGAACTCGCCTTTAGGCTCGGCGATGTTGGCACGGAAACCCACCACTTCGCGCTTGATCAGCACGTTCAGGCCATCGCCATTCGACAATGGCTCGTGGGTGACCACTTGCAGGTCGCGCTTACCGGCTTTTTCCACCACACCCACCGGCAGGCCGGTGAACGTCGGCGTGTCGAAGGCGCCGATATCGACCTTGCGGTCATTGACGAAATAGTCGGTGCTGCCCCGGTGGAAGGTCTTTTCCGGGTCAGGCAGGAAGAAGTGCGCGGTACGGCCGCTGGAGGCGCGGGCCAGGTCCGGGCGGTCTTCAAGCACGTCATCCAGTCGCTGGCGGTAATAGGCGGTGATGTTCTTCACATAGCCCATGTCCTTGTAGCGGCCTTCGATCTTGAACGAACGCACGCCGGCTTCGACCAGCGCACGGATGTTGGCGCTCTGGTTGTTGTCTTTCATCGACAGCAGGTGTTTCTCAAAGGCCACGACGCGGCCTTGATCGTCTTTGAGCGTATACGGCAGGCGGCAAGCCTGGGAGCAATCGCCACGGTTGGCGCTGCGGCCATTCTGCGCGTGGGAGATGTTGCACTGCCCGGAGAACGCCACGCACAGCGCGCCGTGGATGAAGAACTCGATGGCGGCATCGGTTTCGTCGGCAATGGCGCGGATCTCTTGCAGGTTCAGCTCACGGGCCAATACCAACTGCGAAAAACCGGCCTGGTCGAGGAACTTGGCGCGGCCCAGGGTACGGATATCGGTCTGGGTGCTGGCGTGCAGCTCGATGGGCGGAATATCCAGCTCCATCACGCCCAGGTCTTGCACGATCAACGCATCGACGCCGGCATCGTAGAGCTGATGGATCAGCTTGCGTGCGGGTTCGAGTTCGTTGTCGTGCAGGATGGTGTTGATCGTGGTGAACACGCGGGCATGGTAACGGCGGGCGAATTCCACCAGCTGCGCGATGTCGCTCACGTCGTTACAGGCATTATGGCGCGCGCCGAAGCTCGGGCCGCCGATGTACACGGCGTCGGCGCCATGCAGGATGGCCTCGCGCGCGATGGCGACGTCGCGGGCAGGGCTGAGCAATTCCAGGTGATGCTTGGGCAAGGACATAGTTTTTTTAGTCAGGCTTGTCACGGTTGAGGCGCGCATTGTAGCTGTGAAATGCCTGACCGGCACGCACTCAGGCTTGAGCGGCCATCGCCGTGACTTCCACGCGCATGCCGTCTACCGCCAGCGCGGCCACGCCAACCGCTGCGCGCACGGGCCAGGGCTTGGCGAAGAAGCGTTTGTAGACTTCGTTGAAGGCGGCGCGATCGGCCATGTCTGTCAGATAAATGGTCAGGTGCATCACCCGGTCCATGGAGCTGCCGGCCTTTTCCAGGGCAACTTTCAGGGCTTGCAGGGTGCATTCGCTTTGCAGGGTGATGTCGCCCAGTTCCAGGCTGCCATCGGCACGGGTCGGGATCTGGGTGGACACCAGGATGCCGTTGAAGCCGATCACGTCGGAGGAAATCGAATCGGCATCCGGGTCCGGGGTGTAGTGCAGGTCGTGGTTGGCCATGGGCGCCTCTCGTTGGCAGGTTCAGAAAGGCGCCATGGTCCCCGAAAATGACGGCAGGGGCAAACTACGCCCAGCGGCGGAACAGCACGCTGGCATTCACGCCGCCAAACCCGAAGCCGTTGGACAGTGCATAGTCAATCGGCATCGGCCGGGCAGCACCGCGCAACAGGTCTAGGCCCTCGGCGAGGGCGTCGGGGTGTTGCAGGTTGAGGGTGACCGGGGCGATCTGGTCGCGCAGGGCAAGCACGGTGAAGATGGCCTCGATACCGCCCGCAGCCCCCAGCAGATGGCCGGTGGCGGATTTGGTCGAGCTGATCGCAGGGCTGCCGTTCGCACCGAATACCGTCCTGATCGCGGCCAATTCGCCTTTGTCACCCACCGGCGTCGAGGTGGCGTGGGCATTCAAGTACTGCACCTGGTCCGCGTCGATCCCGGCCTGGCGCAGGGCTTGCAGCATCGCCCGGCGTGCACCGTCGCCGTCTTCCGGGCCGGCGGTCATGTGATAGGCATCGGCACTGGTGCCGTAGCCGACCAGTTCGGCAATCGGCTGCGCACCTCGGGCCAGGGCGTGCTCCAGTTCCTCGATGACCAGGATGCCGGCGCCTTCGCCCATGACAAAACCGTCCCGCGCCTGGTCGAAAGGCCGCGACGCCTGCTCCGGGCTGTCATTGAAGTCACTGGACAGCGCCCGCGCCGCCGCGAACCCGGCAAGGCTGACCCGATGGATCGCCGCTTCGGCACCGCCGCATACCGCCACATCCACTTCACCTGCGCGAATCATGCGCGCCGCATCGCCGATGGCCTGTACACCCGCTGCACAGGCCGTCACCGGCGCACCCAGCGGGCCTTTCAAGCCGTAGTTGATCGACACGTGTCCGGCGGCCATGTTGCTCAGGAACGACGGAATGGTGAACGGCGACAACCGCCGTGGGCCTTTGCTGTCGGTGGTGCGTACCGCGTCGGCAATCGCCGGGAAGCCGCCGACACCCGAGGCGATGATGGTCGCGGTGCGCTCCTGCGCTTCAGGCGTGTTCGGCGCCCAGCCGGCCTGCTTCAAGGCTTCGTCTGCCGCCGCCAGGGCGAACAGGATGAAGCGGTCCATCTTGCGCTGTTCCTTGGCTGCCAGCAGGCGGTCGGGATCAAATCCGGCTTCAGGGTCCTCGAGTACGGTCTGCACCTGGCCACCGATGCTGACGGCCAAATCACCGATCAACGCTTGCGGCAGGCGACGAATACCCGATTGCCCGGCCAACAGGCGTCGCCAGGTAGATTCCACGTCAGCGCCCAACGGCGTCAGTGCGCCCATACCTGTTACAACGATGCGTTTACTCATGATCAATCGACTCCAGTTGCGGTGAAGGAACAGACCTTATGGACGTCACTATCATCATGAAAGTAACATGGCATCACGCACATTGGCACTGACCCACAGGAATCCCCATGCAACGCAAGTCCCTCATCAGCGACGAATGCCCCATCGCCCGCAGCCTTGAGCGGGTAGGGGAGTGGTGGAGCATTTTGATCATGCGCGATGCGTTGCACGGCCTGCGCCGCTTCGATGAGTTCTCGCGCAGCCTGGGCATTGCGCCGAATATGCTCACGCGCCGCCTGAACGCGCTGGTGGAGGCGGGCATGCTGGAGCGCCGTGCCTACAGCGAACGACCGCCGCGCTATGAATATGTGCCGACGGCCAAGGGTGAGGATTTCGGCATGGTGCTGATATCACTGGTTGCCTGGGGCAACCGGCATTACGCCGAGGAGGGCGCCAGTGTCGAGTTGGTGGAGCGTAAAACAGGCCGGCCGGTGCAGCCGACGCTCGCCCGTGCGGATGGGCAGTTGGTGGCTTTTGACCAGTGCGTGTTGCAGGCCGGTCCGGCGGCCAGTGCCGGCATGCGCGAGCGCCTCGCTTTGCTAGGCGCAAAACCCTGATTGCGCAAGTATTTGACGCCAGAAAATAATCCACTCAAGGCCGGTAAAGTCGCGTATTCCACAGCCGATAGCCCTATCAAGACACGGGTTTTTTCGCACGGCTGAGGGTACGTCATGTTCAACACAACACTCAAAACAGAACTGGCGGCCAGGACGGCCGAGGCCACCGAGTACAAAGGACTGATCAGCGCACTGGAACGCTCCATGGCCGTGGTCGAATTCGACCTCAACGGCAACGTGTTGCGGGCCAACGACAACTTCCTCAAGGCCCTGGGCTACAGCGCCAATCAACTGGCCGGCAAGTCCCATCGCGATTTTTGCCTGCCGGCGCTGACCAGCAGCCCGGCCTACAGCCAGTTCTGGAGTGATTTGAAAGCCGGCAAATTTGTCTCCGGTACGTTCAAACGCGTGGATGCCAACGGCCGGACCATCTGGCTGGAAGCCAGCTACAACCCGGTGCTGGATGAGCGTGGCCAGGTGTTGAAGGTGGTCAAGTACGCACTGGACGTCACCGCCCAAGTGGAGCAGGACGCGGCCACCCGCAGCAAATTGACGGCCGTGGACCGTGCGATGGCCGTTATCGAGTTCGATTTGAGTGGCCAGGTGCTGGACGCCAACGCGAATTTCCTCAATGTCATGGGCTACTCCCTGGCGGAAATCAAAGGCAAGCACCACCGGTTGTTTTGCGAGCCCGCGCTGGTTACCAGCCATGAGTACACCGACTTCTGGCGCCGCTTGAATAACGGTGAGTTCTTTACCGGGCAATTCAAGCGCCTTGGCAAGCATGGGCGTGTGGTGTGGCTGGAGGCCAGCTACAACCCGGTGTACGACGGCGACGGCAAACTGATCAAGATCGCCAAGTTTGCCAGCGACATCACCGAGCGCGTAGAGAAGTTCGAGGAAGACTCCCGTGGCGCCTCCCGGGCCTACCATATTTCCTCCGAGACCGAGCGTTTTGCCGAGCACGGCACCCAGGTGATCCAGGAGACCGCCACGGAAATGCGCCGTATCGCCGAGAATATCGGCGCGTCTGCGCGGCTGGTGGGGCAACTGGGCGACCGTTCCGAACAGATCACCGCCATCGTCAACACCATTCGCGGTATCGCCGACCAGACCAACCTGTTGGCGCTCAACGCAGCCATCGAGGCGGCGCGCGCCGGGGACCAGGGGCGTGGCTTTGCGGTGGTGGCCGATGAGGTCCGGCAACTGGCCGGACGCACCAGCCGCTCCACGGCGGAAATCGCCGAGATGATCGGCATGATCCTCTCGGAAACCCGCGACGCGGTCACCAGCATGAACGCGACCCAGGAAGGCGCACAGCGCGGCGTCAACCTGGCCGACCAGGCGGGGTCGGTGATCCTGCAGATTCGCACCAGCACCAGCGATGCGGTGCAGGCGGTGAGCATGTTTGCGTCGAAACTGGATGAGTCGGAAGTCATTCCCAAGACTGCGGTCGGCTGGGTGGGCTAACGCTTTCCAGCGGGAGGAGCGAGCCAGCTCGCTCCTCCAGGGGCGGGTTTAGAGCAGGGTAAACGGATAGTCGACGATCAGCCGCAGCTCGTTCAGGTCTCCATCGCGCTGGTCGGCATTCGACGCCACGATCGCATCACGCACGCGCAACGACAGATTCTTCGCCGGACCGCTCTGGATCACGTACTTGGCTTCCAGATCGGTCTCGTGGTGCGCGCCATCTGCACCGTAGTCGCCGACATAAGCGCTATGGGCCGGCGTATGGGGGCCATCGATATCCGAGCCGTTGATGTAGCGGCCCATGAAGCTCAATCCCGGCACGCCATAACTGGCCATGTTCAGGTCATAGCGGATCCCCCAGGACTGCTCGCCCGGGCCGTTGAAGTCGTTCCATTGCACCGAGTTCGCCAGGTACACCGAATCGCCGCCTTCGCCTGCGCCGTTGTTGCCGGTGCCGATGTAGTCGAACGGCGTGTCACCATGCACCTTTTGGAACGACAGCGTGAGGGTGTGCGCTTGCAGGAACGAATACGCCGCCGCCACCGAGTAGGTGGTGTTGTTGATCGCCCCCGCCTTGGCACTGCCGGTGTCGAGGGTGCGGTACAGGTTGCCGTCCAGCGCCAGGGACTGGTCATGCGCCAATGGGATCACGTAGTTGAGATTGGTGTAGTACTGGCGCCAGATATCTTCCAGCTCGCCGGCATACAGGGTCGCGCTCAGGGACGGGCTGAAGGTGTATTTGCCGCCGACGAAGCTGGCGCTGTTGGCGGCGATGTTGGCGTAGGTGGCGTAGATATCGTGGTCATGGTTGCTGGTCATGCCACTGTTGGTGCTGGTGAAATGCCCGGCCTCCAGGTCCAGGCCGGCGATTTCGCTGCTGGTCAGGTCAAACCCGGTGGCGGTCTGGGGCAACAGGCGCGTGCCGCCGGTGGCGAAGACCGGGGCGGTGGGTTGCATGTCACCAAATTTGAGTTGGGTCTTGGAGACTTTGATCTTTACCGCCGCACCGACTGAGCCGTAGGCGTCTTCGGGATCGCCATGGCGGTCGGTGGGCAGGTTGCCGGTGCCGGCGTCCGCGTGGGTGGCGTCGAGTTTCAGTCCGCCGTAGGCATAGGCGTCGACGCCGAAACCGAGGGTGCCCTGGGTAAAACCCGAGGCGTAGTTGAGCATCGCGCCCTGGGTCCAGTCGATATTATCGGCCCGGCCGCCTTCACGGTTGCGGTTCATGTAGTAGTTGCGCAACAGGCCGGTGACGCTGCTGCCCTCGACAAATCCCTTGGCATCCGCCTGGTCGGTGACCGACTCGGCAAAGGCCATCTGGCTGATACCGGCACACACCGCCAGTGCCAACAGGCTCGACTGTTTAATCATGTTGTGACTTCCCCGGAATAATGAAGGCGCGCGCAGAAACACCGCACTGACTGGATGGCGCATAACGTTGTTTGGGCAGAGGTTTCTAGGTGAGCTGTTACGGTTTTTTATTGTGTCCGGCGTGGTTGCCGAGGTTGATTCTAAGCACAGTCGGCACGGCCTGCAGCGGGCGGGCGGATGAAA
This sequence comes from Pseudomonas extremorientalis, assembly GCF_024584605.1. Taxonomy (NCBI): domain Bacteria; kingdom Pseudomonadati; phylum Pseudomonadota; class Gammaproteobacteria; order Pseudomonadales; family Pseudomonadaceae; genus Pseudomonas; species Pseudomonas extremorientalis. The sequence continues at coordinate 3,208,116 of NZ_CP089519.1, forward strand.
CTCGATTAATTAAACTTCACGCTGTTTAACCACGTGCGGGTGTACGTTGAACCTGTCTTAGCCGCTCTGCTTCGACAACATCCTTTGGTTGCCGCCGCAGACTCTGCGGCGGATTTTTTCACAAGATTTCACAGCCGTGTTTCGGCCCTTCGCCATGGGCACCTCAGTGACCAGAAAGGCATGCAACACCGGCCCGGTGAGTCAGCCTGTCATCTTTCAGTAACCCTCAAGGTTTTTGCTCTCCTGACTGGCCCGACATGATCGCCTTTGACGATCGTGCCACGGCCCCCGTCTTCAAGGAGCACACGCATGTCAGCACCGGTGAGTAAGTCCCCCACGATCAGGAGCGTCACGGGCAAAGACACCAGCGCCGAATGGGGCAACGCGGTTGATCGGGCCAAGGCCAGGGATGCCGGCATCGAGTGGCAGCGGCCCAAGGATGACTCTCGCTCGGCCCAGGACATCATCGATGGCAGCCCACTGCTGAAAAACCTTGGCAACCAGAGCGGGGTGAAGGACAAGTTGCGCGAACGGGTCGGCGATTTCGAGCACGATGCGGACGCGGCCTACCGCGCCAATCAGGTGCTGGAGCATGTCGAGCGCTTCGACGAAAACGGCTCACGCCTGGCCGGCAATGCCATCGACAACGGCCGCGTCGATGGTTTCACCAAAGGCGGTGACGCCAGGCACGGCACCGAGGCCGGACGCCTGCAAGACTTCGGCAAATATGGTTGGGAGAACCTCAAGGGTGAACGGCAACAGGTGGACGCTGTGGGCCAGGACGGCCAGCGCCGTGAGGCCGCAGAAAAGGTCGGCATCGTCTGGGAACTGCCCGAGGGTGACACGCGCTCGGCCCAGGACATCATCAATGACAACCCGTTGCTGAAAAACCTTGGCAACCAGAGTGGGGTGAAAGATGCATTGAAGGAGCAGGTCGGCGATTTCGACAAGGACCCGAACGCGGCCTTCCGTGCCAGCCAGGTGCTCGACCGGGTGGTGGGTTTTGACGAGCAAGGCCGCGCGCTGACGGGCAAGGATGTGGCCAACGGTAGTATCGACGGCTTTACCAAGAGCGGGGAAGCGCGCCATGGCACCGAAGCGGGGCGCCTGCAGGACTTCGGCAAGTACGGTTTCGAGGGATTGGCCAAGCCCTCGGCCAATGACCAGATCGGTAGCTATAAGGATTTTCTCGACACCCATCCGGATGCCGACGCGGGCTCCAGGCAGATCGCTCAATACGGCGCAATCCTGGATGCCAAGTACGATTCGATCCGTGGCAAGACTGGCGGCGAGAGTGCCGTCACCGAACAGAACATCCAGGACTACCTCAAGCAAAATCCGCAGTTGAGCAAGGAAGAGAAAGAGGCCCTCAACTTCTTTGCCCAGCCCGGCGCCTTCCGCAAGCTCGATACGGCCGGCAACAGTATCGGCGACAAGCCCGACGGCAAGGTCAGCCGCAGCGACGTGCAAGCCTGGCTGAAGACCGCCGCCCCCACCGATGCCCAGAGCCTGGCCAGCCTGATCACCGACGTGGCCACCGGCACTGTCACGGGCCAGGTCGACACCCGCAAGCTCGACAAGGACATCTTCGAACATCCGGAAAACTACACGGCCGAACAAAAGGCTGCGGTGCTGCTGGAACTGCAGGAAGCGCAGAAACTGGTGGTCGACGGCGCCAACGCCGGGGTCTGGAACAGCGATTATGGCAAGGTCTCCATCGCCAACCGCTCCGGCGCGATCTGGGAGCCGCAAAAGCTGCTGCAGGACATCAACGACCACATGGCCATCTTGCAGGGCGACAAACCCACCGCCGAGTACATCAGGAACGCAGGCGACCAGGCGGTGAAGACGTTGTTTGAAGACAATCCCGGCCTGAAGGATGCGGTCACCAAGACCTACGAGGATCAGGTGAAGTCGGGCAAGGCACTGGACGCCGCGTGGGATGCCAACACCAAGGACGGCAAGACCGACCAGCACACAGCGCTGGCCGGTTTCTACGCCACCGCCACCAGCCTGCAGTCGATGCTTGGCATTGACGATGCCAAGGCGATCCAGGGCGCGGTCGCCAAATCCTCGCATAACGAAGCATTCAAGACCTTCTACAAGGACCAGTTGGCCAGTGGCGACCGCCTGCGCGAGTTGCTCAAGGACAACACGCCGGAGCAGGCCGCTTCGGAGTTCAGCCTGGAAGTGGCGCTCTATAACGCCGCGCTTGATCCGACCTTCACGGCCCAGTATGACCAACAGCTCAATGACAATTTCTCCAGCATCGCCCAGCAGAACCTGTTCAAGGGCGCTGGCTTCGACGACATCAAGGCTGCGTTCGGCAAGGACGGCGGCGCGGAGCTGGACGAAGACAAGGTCCGCAAGCTGGTCGACCAGATGCGCCAGGAAAGCCCCGAACTGCTGCTGAACCAGGACGGGACCGTGGCCACCACCGACCAGGTCCTGGCGGGCTTTCGTGGTAACTGGGACATGCTCCGCCAGGGCACCAAGGCCCTGGACAAAATGGGCAAGCTGTCGGACTTCGACCCCAACGGCGGCGCCAAGGGCGCCTACGGCAGCGGTGTGCTGCACGGGGTGAGCGGGCTGTTCCTGGCGGGGGTGACCATTGCGCGCGGGGCGCAGAGCGGTGGAAAGCTGACCACGCGCAACATCGTCGACATCACCACCGGTTCCGTGCAGGCCACCACCGTGCTGATCGAGGGCGGCACCAAGGGCTACCAGGAGCACCTCGCCAAGTCGATCAAGAACGGTGAGCAGACCCTCAAGGATATGAAGGACGGCAAGGTCATGCTCGACCTGCTCGATGAGGTCAAGGACAACGTCAAGGACGGCAAGCACGCCAAGGTCGTGGCGAAGAACTTCGAGGAAGCCGCCAAAGGTATCGGCGGCCTGGCCGGTATCGTCGCCGGGGCTTATGGCATTTTTGATGGCGTCAACGCGCTGCGTCGTGGTGACAAGCTGAGCGGTGGCTTCGGTATTACCGCAGGCTCGCTGGGTGTACTGGCCGGCAGCGCCTCGGCCGCAGAGGGCGGCCTTGGCTTGCTCGGGGCGAACCTGCCGCGCTTTCTCCCGGGCCTGGCGGCCACGGCGGGCGTGCTGGGCTTCCTGGCGGCTGGCGTGGCGGTACTGGCGGCCATCGTGCCCGGGCTGGTGAAGGAAGGACAGGCACAGGCCAAGTCGGACAAGTTCGGCGAGATATTGGGGGATTCAATCGAGCGTTATGGCATCGATGGGGTCAAGGACGGGACCATTGCGGATATTCCCACCAAGGATTGGCCAGGCGGGGAGCAGTGGACATCGTGAGAACGGGAGGAGGGGGGAGACCCCCTCGCTCCGAGGTTGTCTTTACTCTTTGACGTCCATGAACTCTTCCGCCCAGGCCACGTAGCTTTCCGGCAACGTGTAGGTATGCGTCAGCTCGGTGGCACTGAGGTTATCGGTGCTGTGGGTCAACTGGCGCTGGGCACGCAGGCTGTCATACGTCGCCTTGATCGCGGCAAAGTAAGCCCCGTGGCCGGCCACCACCACCCGCACGCCGAGGCTGGCCAGACGCTGGGCGTCATTCAGCTTAGGGTTGCCGTAGGTCACCAGCATCAGCGGCACCGTCAGGTTTTCCGCGATCTTCTCCAAGTGCTCGAAATCGGCCACACCCACCATGCAAATCCCGTCGGCCCCGGCTTTCTGGTAGGCCTGGGTGCGCTCGATAACGGCTTCGGTCGGCAACACGCCGGCGTTGGTCCGGGCAATGATCGACAACTCGGGATCGACACGTGCTTCCAGCGCCGCGCGGACCTTGCCGATGCCTTCTTCAATGGAGATCAGATCGGTGGACTTGCGCCCGAACTGCGCCGGCAGCAACGTGTCTTCAATGGTCAACGCGGCCACACCGGCCCGCTCGAGTTCTTCGACGGTACGCATCACATTCAGGGCGTTACCGTAGCCGTGGTCGGCGTCGGCAATGAACGGCAACTGGGCAACGCGGCCGATACGGGTGGCTTGCTCAACGAACTCACTCAGGGTGATCAACGCAAAATCGGGTGCGGCCAATACCTGCAACGAAGCAACGGAGCCACCGAGGATGCCGACTTCAAAACCCAGGTCAGCGGCGATACGCGCCGACATCGGGTCAAAGACGGAAGCGGTTTCAACGCAGGTTGGGTTGGCGAGCAATTCACGGAAGTTGCGGCGCAGGGCTGAGTGAGAAATCTTTGGCATGGGCTTTCCTGGTTCTGGTCATCGTCTTGTGACGATCAATGTCTATTCGTGGTGGGGCGAGATTAACATGCGGGCGAGGGGGAGATGATGACGTTTCAGCATTAGGGATGGATGCGGGTTTACGGTTTTGGAGCGTCCAAGGTGCATCACTCCTCACATGGCCATAATCGTCATGCGCACGACACTCGATCAAGGTCTGGCACCTTGCTGCCGATGCGGCCGAAACTCACCACCACGTCAGCCTACCTGGTGACGCCGATACGCCAGAATTCGCTGCCCCCCAGACTGAAGTATTCACCGATGGCGTCGCTGCTCGCCAAGTCACAGCGGAACTGTGAACGCCCGACATACTCCTGCACCGAATGCCCGCGTTGGCGCAACGCGACGGCGAGGGCGCTGGAGTGGCTTCATTGTCTTTCCAGTCGGGAAAGAATCCACGCACCTGATTACTGGAGACGAGGTCCACTCCCAATTCGTATTTGGCGAACGAACAACTGGGGGCGACGTACATTTTTGTACGCGAGGGTTTCACACAAAACCGTTTATTTCAGGGGGGGCAATAACGGACAGTGTGTGCAACACAACCTACTTCAGGAACCACACTATGAAGCTATTTAAATCCATTTACTCAGCAGTACTGCCGTTCGCATTTGCACTGTCTATCTCCAATAGCGTGTTCGCATCTGCACTGCCCGACGCCCAGGCCAGTTATTCGATGAATGTCGGCAAGTTCAAGGTTGTCGCCCTCTATGACGGTTACCTTCCTGCCGATATGGTCAAGATTCTTGAGGGGGGCGATGGCGCCCGCATAAGCACGCTGCTTGAACAGGCAGGGCTGGATAAAGATGCGCGCATGTCCGTCAATGTTTATCTGGTCGATACCGGGGACCAGCAAATCCTGATAGACACCGGTGGTGGCGAACTGACCGGAAGCACCGCCGGCCGCCTGCAGGAAAGCCTGAAGGCCGCAGGCTACAGCGCCGATCAGATCGATGTGGTGCTGATGACCCATCTGCATGCCGACCATATCGGGGGGTTGTTGAACGGGCAACAACGCGCGTTCAAGAATGCGGTAGTGGAAGTCAACGACCAAGAGTTGAACTACTGGATGTCAGACCCCTCCGTTGCGCAGGGCAAAGAGGACAAACCTGAGGCATTCTCTGCAGTCAAACGTTATCTCAAGCCTTATCAGGAAGCTGGCCGTGTCAGGACATTCAAATGGGGCGACCAGCTTTTTGCGGGCATAGAAGCCATCGATTTGCGCGGGCATACCCCAGGGCATACCGGATTCAAGGTCAGTGAAGGAGGGGACCAATTGCTGTTCTGGGGCGATGTAATCCATGTGCAACCGGTTCAATTCCCTGAGCCGCAAGTCACTGTCATCTACGACAGTACCCCGAGCCAGGCAATCAGCACCCGCAAGGCGGCCTTGGAAGCTGCCTCCACAGCCGCTCACCCATACTGGGTTGCCGACGCCCACATTGATTTCCCTGGTATTGGCAAGGTGCAAAAGAAGGGTGAAGACTACTTCTGGCAGCCCGTTCAGAAATGAGTGCTACGTGATTAAGCACAACGGCACCAAAGACAAGGAGCAATCATATGGAGTGGGGTGATGTTAAGGTCTTTCTTGCCGTTGTGCGTGCTGGAACCTATGCCGATGCAGCAACGCAACTGAGAGTGAGCCGGCCTACGGTCAGCCGCCGTGTGCAGGCCCTGGAAGAAGCGCTGGGGCAGAAACTGTTCCAGCGCACCGGAGACGGACTGGTGATCACAGCCGAAGGTGAATCCATTCTCGACCTGGCAGAACGCATGGAGCAAAGCGCTTTGGCGTTACATCGAAAGATCGCAGTACATGATGAGCACCTTGAGGGCGGTATAAGAATTACCTGTCCGGAGTGGTTCGCTGGCTATGTAATGCCTGACTTGATGGTGAGCGTCGCACGCAAACATCCGAATATTCGAGTGGAAATCCTGACTTCGCCGCGCATGCTCGATTTATCGAGGCGTGAAGCTGACGTGGCACTTAGAAATGTTCCCTTCGACCAACCTGATATCGTTCAGCGCAAATTGATGGACGTGAGATATGCGGTGTACGCGGCGCAGAACTACAGCGTCGCTAGCCATACAGGGGAGGGAGTCAACCTGATTCTGATGAATGCAGACTTCAACCATTTTCCGGATGTGGCATGGATACAGAAATTGCTGCCTGATGCCTCTGTCATGCAACGCAGTAATGATCGGATTATTCAGGCACAGTTATGCGCGGCGGGGCTAGGGCTCGCCGTATTGCCCGTGGTCGTGGGTGAAAAAATCCCGGGCCTTAAAGTGATTGATCTGCAAACGCCTCCACCCGGTCGGGAACTCTGGCTTGGCTACCATCGGGATTTGCGTGATGTACCGCGATTAAAGGCCGTTACGCGCGCGCTCTTCAGTGCATCGGCGACTAGTTTGAATATGACGAGGACGTTATGAAACGCAGCAACATCAGTTTTGTGTCCGAGGGTACTCTATTAAAAGGCTGGCTTTATGAGCCAGCAAACACATCGTCTACAACACCCGCTGTTGTCATGGCACATGGTTTTACCTCGGTCAAGGAACAATATCTTGATAAATATGCGGAGGTATTCTGTTCGGAAGGTTTTCATGTACTGGTCTATGACCATGCAAACTTTGGCGAAAGTGAAGGAACGCCGCGCCAAGAGATGGACCCTGTATTGCAGCGCCGGGGCTATCGCGACGCCATTACCTTTCTGCAGTCGCTTCCAGGCATCGATCCACAGCGAATTGGTATCTGGGGAACAAGTCTGAGCGGCGGGCATGTCATAGAAGTTGCCGCAATCGATCGTCGCGTAAAGTGTGTTGTTGCTCAGGTTCCCTCCATCAGTGGCCATGAGTCGGCGAAACGTCGACTGCGCTCGGACCTTGTGCCTGCCATGCTTGCACGCTATGACAATGACCGGAAGGCCCGTTTTGCAGGTGCACAACCCGCAATCATTGCGGCGGTATCCGATGACCCTGGCGTTGCCTGTGCCATGGTAGGCGTAGATAGTTATGAGTATTTTATGAACACTCGGTCGTTTGCGCCGAATTGGAAGAATGAGGTGACCTTAAGGAGCACTGAGCTGTTTCGGGAGAACGAACCTGGGCATTTCATCTCGCGTATCAGCCCCACGCCGTTCCTGATGATTGTGGGGGATAACGATCTTTTGACCGCCACGGATATATGCCTCACAGCCTATGAAAAAGCGCTGGAGCCAAAGAAGCTTGTGATGATCAAAGGAGGGCACTTCACCCCCTATGTTGAACACTTCAAGGTCACCAGTGAAGCCGCCGCCAGCTGGTTCAATCAACACCTTAATACCTGATATGACCAAAGCCTTGACTTGGGCGGGCATCCCGGTATCAGTGATAGGAAAATTACTTGTGAAAGTGTTTGGATGCGTGGCCTGCTGCAAATGCAGTTAGAGTGGTGATCATCGTCCTGACCGCTGTGTGAAAAATGAATGCTCCGCTTTTTATTTCTCTGGACGGCCCCAAAGGCACCAGCAAAACCACGTTGTTGGAGGCCGTAACGGCAGCGCTGAGGGCGGACAACAAGAAAGTCATCCGGCTTTGCGAGCGAAAAAACGATCCCTACAGAGGGGAAACCATGGCCCTGGTGAACGAACTTGCCAGAAATCCCTCACGGGATCTGGAATGGGCTGTGTGCGAGCGCTTTGCCGAGAGTCGCAGTTGGATATCCCGGAATGTCCTGACTCGGCAGCCGTTGGGCAGCATCATATTGATTGATCGCTGGTATCCGTCTGAGGCTGCGTTTCGACACACGATTCCGTTTGCAGAGATTCTGCAGTTGAACCTGGAGCGAAGCGTGCGAGTGCCGGATCTGCATGTCGGTGTGATCACCGCGCCGGATATTTCATGGGCGAGAGCAACGGCACGTTCACGAGGATTGGGCGGCACTGTGATTCAGAAGTATGCAGAGCATGTTGCATGCACAGAGATGTTCGAGCGGGCGATTGTGGGTCAGGGCTGGGTGTTGTGTCGTAATGAGGGTGCGATTGAAGAGGCAGTGAAGCAGGTGGTTGCTGAGATCCATAAATTAACTGAGCGATAAGCCTAGAGTAATACATGATTTAACATAATATACATTATGCGTAATACCGTATTGCGCAATCAGAGGCAGTGCCCGTCAGATTTCAACGGGCAAAACCCCTGTCATGCTTAAACCTGAGCAAAGCCTCCATCGACAAACATTTCACTGCCCGTCATGAAGCTGCTCTCATCCGATGCCAGGAACAACGCGGCGGCTGCCACTTCTTCAGGTTGACCGATACGGCCCAGCGGAACCTGCGCCGTCATGTCGTCGATGATCGCTTCCTTCTGGCCCGTGCCTGACAACGCCGAGTCCAGACCTGGTGTCGAGATCGGGCCTGGCGACAGTACGTTCACACGAATGCCGGTGCCTTTGAGATCCAGCGCCCAGCTCCTGGCGAAATTACGCAGAGCCGCTTTGGTGGCGCTGTACACGCTGAACGCCGCGGTGCCCATTGTCCCGGTGGTCGAGCCAGTCAGGATCACGGAACCGCCGGCCTGCATCAGTGGCAAGGCTTTTTGCACGGTGAACAGCGTGCCTTTGACGTTGATGCCGAACGTGCGGTCGAATGATTCCTCGGTGATCGAGCCGATCGGTTGGAAATCCCCCAGGCCTGCATTGGCAAACAGTATGTCAACCCGGCCCTTGGCAGCTTTTACCTGGGTGAACACACGGTCCAGGTCGTCCAGCTTGGCAATGTCGGCCTGGATGGCGATGGCTCCAGGCCCGATCAGCGTCAGCGCCTTGTCCAGTTCTGACTGTCGACGACCTACAATCACCACCTGTGCGCCTTCAGCTGCAAAGCGAATCGCGGTTGCCAGGCCGATGCCGCTGTTACCGCCGGTAACCACTGCGATTTTCCCGTTGAGCTTGCTCATGATGACTCCAAAAAAGAATGTTGAGGCGCAACTCTAGATCCGCTCTATTCTTTTGAATAGTATGCACCTTTTAGTAAGTACCCTTGGGAGATACTTCAATCATGGCCAATAACTCATTCAATTGCGGACTTGAGGCTGCCCTGGCGGTGATTGGCGGCAAATGGAAGCCGCTGGTGCTGTTCAACCTGGCGCAGAATGTTCATCGATATGGAGAATTAAGACGCGCGATTGGCGGTGTGACCGATAAGGTGCTGATCCAGCAACTCAAGGAATTGGAGCGCGATGAGATCATTTTTCGCGTGGATTTCCAGGAAATACCGCCCAAAGTCGAGTATTCCCTGACACCGTTCGGGGAGTCCCTGGCGTCGGCATTGGGTGGATTGTGCCAATGGGGTACGCAGCATATGCAAACGGTAGAGCGCATCGCTGCACGGCGGACGTCTGCCCTCTCCCAATCCTGAGCCCCCTGCCCTGATTGCCAACTCAACTAAATGACTATTTAGTTGAGTTAAATCAGTAGGTTACAAGTGAAACCGATCAACTGACTGCGAAAGCTTACCGGCCAGGCCGGACAACTCATCCGTTGTCGACGCCGTTTGGCCAATAACGCGACTGTTGTTTTCCGACATGCCCGCAATCATCTCCACCTGGTGCGCAATTTCGTTGCTGGCCAGGCTCTGTTCACCAATGGTGCGGGAGATATCGTTGACCATTTCCGTGGTGTTCAAGGTGGCTTGCAGAATTTCGCGAATCGCCCGCTCCACCTCGGCGGTCACCGCCATGCCCTTATCCACTTGAGCCACGCCCTCCTCCATGCTGGTCACCGCTTCGCGCGTGCTTTGCTGGATACGCTGGACCATGCTGGCGATTTCCAGGGTTGAGGCACTGGTACGGCCAGCCAGGCTCCGAACCTCATCGGCAACCACTGCGAACCCCCGCCCCTGTTCACCGGCGCGGGCGGCCTCGATCGCGGCATTCAGGGCCAGCAGGTTGGTCTGGTCGGCGATCCCCTTGATCACTTGGATAATGCTGAAAATTGCCTCGGACTCCTTGTCCAGCGTACGAATCACCTGGGCCGACTGCTGCGCGGAGCGGGCAATGCCGCCCATGTCGTTGACCACCTGATGAATCACCCGCCCACCGTCCTTGGCCAAGGTCTCGGCCTGGTTGGCCATGTCCAATGCGCGCCCGGCATGCCGAGTGATTTCCTCGATACTGGCGGTCATTTCACTCGCGGCCGCGGCCATGGTGCTGGCCGCCGCACTCTGTTGCTGGCTGCTGCCGGCCACTTCATGGCAGCCGTGGCTCAGTTGCTCGCTCATGCCGCTGACGCCGTGGGCGTTGCTGCGCACCACTTCGATCATGCCGCGCAAGTCCCGTTGCATGGTGGCGAGGCTGCGAATCAAGGCGCTGGCTTCGTCTTTGCGCCGGGGTTCGACAATCGCTTCGCTCAAGTTGCCCCGCGCAATGCTGGCGGCAATGCGGCTGGCGGCTTGCAATGGCGCCATGATGCTGAGCATCACCCAGCGCCCCTGGGCCAACAGCAGTAAAAGGCTGGCGATCAACACTGCGCCCAGGGTGAAATTGGCGTTGCTGATGGTCTGCCGTGTGCCGACACTTGTCTGCTGGGTGTTGGTCTCGATCAGCTCGCTCAGCGCGGCCATTTGATCTTCAAGCTGGGTGAAAGCGGCATTGAACGTGCCCAGTTCCGCGCGAGCGGCTTCGGGATTGTCCAGCGCCAGCGCGACGATGCGCTCACCGGTGGCGATGTAGTTGTCCAGGCTCGGTTTGATTTTTTCCAGGTTGGCCTTGAGCGAAGCGTCCAGCGGCAGCGCGAGGTTATCCGACAGTACCTGGCGAAAGTGTTCGGCGTGTTCCTTGAGCGAAGCGTTGACCTCGGCCGGTGTGCTGGTGCTTTTGCCCAGGCCCACCAGCATCGCCGACAGCACATCGGCGCGCAGGGCGTCGTGCATCATGTCGGCTTCCATGTGGTTGCGCAGCACCGTCATGCTGACCTCGCTGTCCTGTACGGCATCGCCCATCCGTGAATTGCCCAGGTAACCGGTAAGGCTCATGATCAAAGCAGTGAGCAAGCCAGTCGCTATCAACAACATCAAGCGTAGTTTGATCGTCATGCAAAAATCCCCTTGCCTGGTCATCCGGTTGGGAGCCCAACCGCAGACGCCCCGCTTCTGATGTTATCGGCCACCGTCCCTGGTTATTGAAGCCTAAGTTTGCGGATCTGCGTGGATCCCTTAAGCTGACCGCCCTTTTCCGTGCGGAACCGCTCATGTCTCGACGTATCGCCCACCTCGCCCTGCTACTGGGGTTGATCACCGCCGTCGGCCCTTTCGCCATCGACATCTACCTGCCCGCACTGCCGACCCTCGGCGCGAGCCTGCATGCCTCGCCGGCGCGGGTGCAGATGAGCCTGACGGTGTTCTTCGTGATCGTCGGCGTATGCCAGTTGTTCTACGGGCCGGTCAGCGATGTATTCGGGCGCAAACCGCCGATCTATGCCGGCCTGGTGATTTTTGCCGTGGCCAGTGTCGGATGCGCCTTGGCGCCGACGATCGAAACCCTGATTGCCTTTCGCGCCCTGCAGGCTTTCGGCGCATGCGCCGGCATGGTGATTCCCCGGGCCATCGTGCGTGACCTGTACACGGGGCATGAGGCCGCGAAGTTGATGTCCTTGCTGATGCTGGTGATGAGCGTCTCGCCGATTCTCGCGCCATTGGCCGGCAGCCTGGTGATTTCGCTGTGGAGCTGGCGCGAAGTATTCGCCGTGCTGGCGGTGCTCGCGCTGGCGTGTCTGGTAATGACCATCGTGCAACTGCCCGAAACCCACCCTGCCGAACGCCGGTTGGGCAAGACCCTGGGCAGTGCCTTCAGCAGTTATGGCGCGTTGTTGCGTGACCCGGTATTCATCGGCCTGTCGGTGGTGTGCGGCTTTGGCCTGGCGACCTTCTTCGTGTTTATCGGCAGCGCGCCGTTCGTGTACATCGAGCATTACGGCCTCACACCCACGCAGTTCAGCCTGGCCTTTGCGTTGAATGCCGCGTCGTTTTTCGCCATGAGCCAACTCACTGCGCGCCTCAGTGCGCGCTTTGGCCTGGCGCCGTTGATTCTTTGGTCGGTAGCGGCTGTGGCTGCAGTGATGGCTGTCCTGGCCGTCACTACGCTGTGGGTCGACAGCCTGGCCCTGACCATGGCCTTGCTGTTTATCGGCTTCGGCTTTCTCGGCCTGCTGCTGCCGGCCGCCGGGGTATTGTCCCTGGAGGATCATGGTGCCGTGGCCGGTTCTGCCTCGGCCTTGCTCGGTGCGATCCAGATGATCATCGGGGCCCTGTCCATGACCCTGATCGGGGTGTTCGCCGATCACACGCCGGCGCCGATGCTGATCGGGATTGCGCTGTGCGCCATAGCGGCGATGTTCACCACGGTGTGGACACTGCGGCGCCTGCCGGCTCACCTGGCGAGCGCCCCACCCTCGTCCTGAGGGCGGCCCATGCACTTGAGGTTGGCGTTGCCTGGGGCCAACGCCAACCACTCGTCGGCCCTCGGCGGCATCCGTTACAACTATCAACCGGCCGGCAACTACTAATCCCATAACCACGTTGGAAACTATGGAGATTGACATGACTGATTACCCTCACCCTCCCTTCGCCCCCCAAGCGCAGACCGTACCTGGTTCGCAGAAGAAAATGGACCCGTACCCGGATTGCGGTGAACAGAGCTACAAGGGCTCCGGACGGTTGGCCAACAAGATCGCCCTGATCACTGGGGCCGACAGCGGCATCGGGCGCGCCGTCGCCATCGCGTTTGCCCGTGAAGGCGCCGATGTGGCCATCGCTTATCTGGATGAGCACGAGGACGCCAGGGAAACTGCGCGTTGGGTCGAGGAAGCCGGTCGCCAATGCCTGCTGCTGCCCGGCGATATCGCTCAGAAAAGCGTGTGCCACGAACTGGTCGACAAAACGGTCGAGCAATTCGGCCGTATCGACGTGCTGGTCAATAACGCAGCGTTCCAGATGAGCCACGAGACTCTTGAAGAAATCTCGGACGAGGAATGGGTCAAGACCTTCGATATCAACATCACCGCAATGTTTCGCCTGTGCAAGGCAGCGGTGCCGCATATGAAGGCTGGCAGTTCGATCATTAACACCACGTCCGTCAACTCAGACATGCCCAAGCCGACGTTGATGCCGTATGCAGCCACCAAGGGTGCGATTGCCAATTTCACCGGTGGCTTGGCGCAGTTGCTCGGCAGCAAGGGTATACGCGTCAACAGCGTGGCCCCGGGCCCGATCTGGACGCCGTTGATCGTGGCGACCATGACCGATGAAGATGTGCAGAGCTTCGGCAGCGAAACCCCGCTGGGCCGCCCTGGCCAACCGGTGGAAGTCGCGCCGATCTATGTGTTATTGGCCTCGGACGAAGCCAGCTACATCTCCGGATCGCGCTACGCGGTCACTGGCGGCAAACCTATTCTCTAAAACTGCATCGCCCCCCCTTGAGGGGGGGCTGCAATCGTCAACCCTACAGGTCAAACCGGTCCACCGCCCGCCGTCGCTCATTGTCGTCACGCACGTCATAGCTGGCGGTGGTCTGGATATTGGTATGGTGTGCGAGCTTCTGCGCGATCGACAGGTCATGCTCCTCGATCACCCGGGTGATGAACGAGCGACGGAAGTCATGGGGCATGATCTTCACGCCCACCTGTTCGCCGCGCTGGCGGGCGATGTAGTAAATGGCATGTTTGGTGATGCGCTCGCGGGTGATGTGGCTGCCACGGCGGATACGGTTGAACAGGAAGCTGTCATCCTGCTCGCCCTCCTTGAGCTGCTCGCGCCGAAACGCCAGCCACGCCTGCAATTTGGCGAACGCCCAGTCCGGCGCGTACTTGATCAACTCCTTGTTGCCCTTGCCGATCACCCGCAGGCTGCGCTCTTCGAAGTTGATCTGGGCCAGGTCGAGGTTGACCGATTCCGACTTGCGCATGCCGGAGCCGTAGAGAATACCGATCACTGCGGCGTCTCGCAGGCCCTGGGGCCGTGGGTCGGCGGCGCAGACTTCCATCATTTCGCGGATCAGGCTGCGCCGCAGGTTGCGGCCCTGGCCCAGGCGCGTGCCGGGTGCAGCCTTGACCGTGCGCATGCGCAACAGGTGCTCCTGGCTGATCAGGTTCAGGCGCCACGCCTCATTCATCACCCCGCGCACCGCGTTCACATACAACGAGGAGGTATTCGGCGCATAACCGTCTTCGCGCAAGGCGGCGACCAGGGCAATGACGTGTTCGGGCTGCAGCAAGTGCCAGTCGATGTCTTCGAGGTTGATGTCCTCGAAGCCCAGGCGATCGGCCGCATCTTGCAGCACGTAGCGCATGGTCAATTGGCTGGAGGGGGCCAGGCGGGTGAGGTAGAGGGTCAGCGGGTTGCGGATAGACTCAGTCAAGCTAGATCAGCCTTTGGTTTAAATACACCATTTAACTGATTGTTAAATCGACATATTTACGATTGAACAGAGCAAAGAAGTCTAGCCCATGAGTACCGCTGGTACAAAGTACTGAAACGTACCGCGAGGCGGTGCGTCAACGCGTCAGGTACGCGCCGTATTGTCCTATGGAGCGATAAGCCTAATCACTACCGGTCGAAGCATTTTCCTATGCTGCTTTGTAGGCGCCTTGCTTTATTTTCAGCTTTTCATCCCTGCTCATTCACTCAGACAAAGGTCACTTTATGCCTATTGACACTCCTACCTCGCGTTATGCGAACCCTAATCCCTGGGCTGTCAAGCACTCATCCATTGCTCCAGACAGCCAGCCCCCTGCGTACAACACAACACTGTATGCCCCCTCGTATTTTGCGACGGTGGAAAACAAAGCCAAGGTTGATATCTCCCGGGATGACTTCAACCAGATCAATAAGCAGGTCAATGCGCTCGATAGAAAAATCGAAAAGATAGAGCGATTTTCAACCCGATATCCAGCCGCTATAACAGGCAAAGACACTCAAACATTGCGCCAGACAATGCTCAACCTGCGCAACCATGTAGCGACTGGGAACGGCAAAAGCAATGAAATGCAGGCATTGGCCCAAACGGTCAACAATCAAACGACAGCCATTGCGCTGAAAGCGTTACAGGGCGTGCAGAAGAGTGAACATGGCACGCCGGCTTTCGCTCAGAATCTGCAATTGCTTTCAGATGTCGAAAATATGCAGCAAAAAAAATACTGATGGTTTTACCTTGAGGCCTTGGCAGCTAGTCGGGCTCAACCGGGCCGTCCTCGGTTTGCGGTTGGCTCCAAGTCTCATCCTGTTTCTGCATCAACGCAAACCATTGGGTGCGCATGAAATCCAAGTACGGAGCGGGCGCCTTGGCAAAGTCCTTCTCATCGCCATAACACCCCGGCAACGGCAACTCGGTGCCCTGCTCCTTGTACTGGCTGACCAGCGCCTGCTGAGCGGCCACGCTGCAGTCCTTGGGCAGCGGCATGCCGCGCAGGGCGCCGGCCTCTTCGTCCCACCAGGCCGCACCGACGCGGTCGACCCCACGCAGGCGGTACTTCTGCGACTTGCCGACGTGCATGATCAACTTGAATTCGTTGGGGCTGACATCACTGGTGCAGGTGCGCGAATAGCCAACGGTGGCCTGGGTGATGCCGTCGCCAGTGAGGTCGGTGACTTTGGTTGCAGCCCTGTCAAAGCGCAGGGACGCATCGAATTCGCAGTGCTGCACATCGTCGTAGAGCATCCACACGCGCTTGGGGCGGTTGCCGTCGATCAGGTACTGGGCCGCATACACGAATGCCGACTGGGTGCCGTCGTCATCGCGCTCGCTGACTTGTTCGGCGAGCACCAGCAGGTTCTTGCCTTGTTTATCGTCCCAGGTATACGCGGCGATCTGCTTGCCGCGCACTTCCACGCCGTCCGGCACCTGGTCGATGCTGGTCAGCGCCACCCCATCATCGGCGCATACGGTGGTGATGCACGCGACGCTCATCAACAACCCCATCAACACTGGCCGCAATTGGCCGCGTAAAAGCTGCACGCTATTCATCCGTTCACCCTGGCAAGAGACGGCTTACTTTACCGGCACTTGGCTGGCATTGCAGAGAATATTCTTTACTGAACACCGGATTGAATAACATCGCGTCGCGCTCGCCCGGACGCCTTGCCTGGCACCTCGTCCACTTAGCTGAACCCTAGCTGTCTACCTGTCAAATAAACGAGTTTTTCATCTGCCTTTCATATCTGTTCCACATTTTTACGCTTAATCTTGGATACAGCACTTCATAGCAAACCGCGCTATATCGTCTAACCTCTTGATTACGTTCTATCTTCAGTGCCGCTTTCCAACCTGCATTCTGGACGTTTGCCTAATGATTGCTGCTGTTTCCACGCTCCAAGTTGCTCTAACCCCGAGGTCATGAATCTTTGAAACCCTACCCTATTCATTGCGTGTCGATCGTTATCCCGGTCTACAACGAACAAGAAAGCCTGCCTGAATTGCTGCGCCGTACCACCGCAGCCTGCAAGCAACTGGCCTACGCATACGAAATCATCCTGGTGGATGACGGTAGCCGCGACAATTCGGCCCAACTGCTGGAAGACGCCGCCTCGGAAGACGGCAGCAACGTGGTCGCGGTAATTCTCAACCGCAACTACGGCCAGCATGCCGCGATCATGGCCGGTTTCGAGCAATGCCGAGGCGAAGTGGTGATCACCCTAGACGCCGACCTGCAAAACCCGCCCGAAGAAATCCCGCGCCTGGTCGAGCAAGCTGCCCTGGGCTACGACGTGGTTGCCACCGTGCGCAACAACCGTCAGGACTCGGCCTTTCGCCGCTGGCCGTCGCGCCTGATCAACCTGGCCGTGCAGCGCTCCACCGGCGTAGCCATGAGCGACTACGGCTGCATGCTGCGCGCCTACCGCCGCACCATTGTCGACGCGATGCTCGCCTGCCGTGAGCGCAGCACCTTCATCCCGATCCTGGCCAACGGCTTTGCCCGGCACACCACGGAAATCCTGGTGCACCACGCCGAGCGGGAACACGGCGAATCCAAATACAGCGCCATGCGCCTGATCAGCCTGATGTTCGACTTGCTGACCTGCATGACCACTACCCCACTGCGACTGCTGTCCATCGTCGGCTTCAGCCTGGCGGCGCTGGGTGTGCTGTTTGCCTTCGCATTGATCATCCTGCGCCTGGCCTTTGGCGCCGACTGGGCTGGCGACGGTTTGTTCGTGCTGTTCGCGGTGTTGTTCGTGTTCACCGGCGGCCAGTTCATCGGCATGGGCCTCTTGGGTGAATACCTGGGCCGCATGTACAGCGACGTGCGCGCCCGTCCACGCTTCTTTATCGAAAAAGTGCTGCGCAACCAACCGGCAGCACCGGCTCCCGTGGTCGTCGTAGACGGCCTGGTGTCCTCCCATACTTCTACTTCTGCTGATCAGGTCTAATCATGAGTTCAAAAGCTGTTGTATTCGCGTACCACGATATTGGTTGTGCAGGCATTGAAGCGCTGCTCAACACCGGTTACGAAATTGCTGCCGTGTTCACCCATGCCGATGACCCCAAGGAAAACAACTTCTACGGTTCCGTCGCACAACTGTGCGCGCGCAATGGCATCCCGGTGCATGCCCCGGAAGACGCCAACCACCCGCTGTGGATCGAGCGCATCGCCAAGCTGAACCCGGACTACATTTTCTCGTTCTACTACCGCAACCTGCTCAGCGAGGCCCTGCTGGCCACCGCCAGCAAAGGCGCGTTCAACCTGCACGGCTCGTTGCTGCCGAAATACCGTGGCCGCGCCCCGGCCAACTGGGTACTGGTCAACGGCGAGACCGAAACCGGCGTGACCCTGCACCGCATGGTCAAGCGTGCCGATGCCGGCGCGATCCTGGCCCAGCAGAAAGTCATCATCGAACGCAACGACACCGGCCTGACCCTGCACGCCAAACTGCGCGACGCCGCCAGCACCCTGCTGCGCGACGCCCTGCCGCAACTGGCCCAGGGCAAGCTGA
Organism: Pseudomonas extremorientalis; assembly: GCF_024584605.1. Classification (NCBI taxonomy): domain Bacteria; kingdom Pseudomonadati; phylum Pseudomonadota; class Gammaproteobacteria; order Pseudomonadales; family Pseudomonadaceae; genus Pseudomonas; species Pseudomonas extremorientalis. The sequence goes on from NZ_CP089519.1 coordinate 3,226,334, forward strand.
CGGAAACCGCCCAGGACGAAAGCCAGGCCACTTACTTCGGCCGCCGCACTGCCGCCGATGGCAAGCTGGAGTGGAAAAAACCGGCTGAAGAACTGTTCAACCTGGTGCGCGCCGTGACCCAACCGTACCCAGGCGCCTTCTGCGCCGTGGGCGAACACAAGTTGATCGTCTGGCAGGCCGAAGTGGTCAAGGGCAACGAAGGCCTGGCGCCGGGCCGTGTGATCAGCGTCAACCCGCTGCGCATCGCCTGCGGTGAAGACTCCCTGGTGGTCAAGTTCGGCCAGCGCAACGCCGACGGCCTGTTCCTCGCCGGCCCAGCCCTGGCGGACGCACTGGGCCTGGTCGACGGCTCCGTGCTGCGCGGCGCCGAGTCCGGCCGCAAGCCACGGCGTACCCGGGTACTGATCCTGGGTGTGAACGGCTTTATCGGCAACCACCTGTCCGAGCGCCTGCTGCGCGACGACCGTTATGAAATCTACGGCCTGGACATCGGTTCGGACGCCATCGAGCGCCTGCGCAGCCACCCGAACTTCCATTACGTCGAAGGCGATATCAGCATCCACACCGAGTGGATCGAGTACCACATCAAGAAGTGCGACGTGGTCCTGCCGCTGGTGGCCATCGCCACGCCAATCGAATACACCCGCAACCCGCTGCGCGTGTTCGAACTGGACTTCGAAGAAAACCTCAAGCTGGTGCGCTACTGCGTCAAGTACAACAAGCGCGTGATCTTCCCGTCGACCTCCGAAGTCTATGGCATGTGCCAGGACCAGTACTTCGACGAAGACACCTCCAACCTGGTGGTGGGTCCGGTCAACAAACAGCGCTGGATCTACTCGGTTTCCAAGCAGCTGCTGGACCGTGTGATCTGGGCGTACGGTGACAAGGGCCTGAAATTCACCCTGTTCCGTCCGTTCAACTGGATGGGCCCACGCCTGGACCGCCTGGATTCGGCACGTATCGGCAGCTCCCGCGCAATCACCCAATTGATCCTGAACCTGGTGGAAGGTACGCCGATCCGCCTGTTCGACGGCGGCGAGCAGAAGCGTTGCTTTACCGATATCGCTGACGGCATCGAAGCCCTGGCCCGCATCATTGATAACGAAAACGGCGTGTGCGACGGCCAGATCATCAACATCGGCAACCCGGAAAACGAAGCCAGCATCCGTCAGTTGGGCGAAGAACTGCTGCGTCAGTTCGAAGCGCACCCGTTGCGTGGCAACTTCCCACCGTTCGCCGGTTTCCGCGACGTAGAAAGCAAGGCGTTCTACGGCACCGGTTACCAGGACGTGGCGCATCGCAAGCCAAGCATCGAAAACGCCAAGCGCCTGCTGGACTGGGAGCCGACCGTGGAAATGAGCGAAACCATCGGCAACACCCTGGACTTCTTCCTGCGTGAAGCCATGCTCGAAATCGCGGACAAAAAGTAATGGATGCAGGTCTTCGCATCGACGTCGACACCTACCGTGGCACCCGTGAAGGTGTGCCACGGTTGCTCGAGTCCCTGGATGAAGCCTCGGTGAAGGCAACGTTCTTCTTCAGTGTCGGGCCTGACAACATGGGGCGCCACTTGTGGCGTCTCATCCGTCCGCAATTCCTGTGGAAGATGCTGCGTTCCAATGCGGTCGGCCTGTATGGCCTGGACATCTTGCTCGCCGGCACCGCCTGGCCGGGCAAGCCGATCGGCCGCGACCTGGGGCACTTGATGCGCCAGGCCAAGGCCGCCGGGCACGAAGTGGGCCTGCACGCCTGGGATCACCACGGCTGGCAGGCCAACGCCGGGCGCTGGAGCGAGGCGCAGTTGATCGAACAGATTCGCCGTGGCGTCGACACCCTCAGCGACATCCTCGGTGAGCGCATCGACTGTTCCGCCGCCGCCGGTTGGCGCGCGGATGAACGCGTGGTGCAAGCCAAGCAAGGTTTCAACTTTCGCTACAACAGCGATTGCCGGGGCACCAGCCTGTTTCGTCCAACCCTGGCCGATGGCAGTGCGGGCACCCCACAAATTCCGGTAGACCTGCCGACCTTCGACGAAGTCGTAGGGCCGGTGGTGGCTGCCAAAGACTTCAATGGGTTCATCCTCGACCGTTTTGCCGAGTCGAAACTCAATGTCTATACGATCCACGCCGAAGTAGAAGGGATTCTGATGGCCAACGATTTTCGCCAGTTGCTCGCCCAGGCCGGGCAGCGCGGCATCGACTTCAAACCACTGGGCGACCTGTTGCCGGTGGACGTGACCACCTTGCCCCAGCAACAACTGGTACGCGGTGCGTTGCCGGGCCGCGAGGGTTGGCTCGGAGTGCAACAGGCATGATCCGCCGTTGGGCCTTGCCCCTGCTGCTGTTGGCGTTTGGCGTGTTCTACCTGCTGCCGCTGGCCACCCATGGCCTGTGGATCCCGGATGAAACCCGTTACGCACAGATCAGCCAGGAAATGCTGCTGACCGGCAAGTGGGCTTCGCCGCACTTCATGGGCATCCGCTACTTCGAAAAACCGGCGGCGGGTTACTGGATGATCGCGCTGGGCCAGGCGATCTTCGGGCAGAACCTGTTCGGCGTGCGGTTTGCCTCGGCCCTGAGTACCGGCTTGAGCATCCTGCTGGTGTACGGGGTGTCGCGTCGGCTGTGGAATGACCCGCGCAAAACCCTGGTCAGCACCGTGCTGTACATGAGTTTTGTCAGCGTGGCCTTGCTCGGTGGCTACGCCAATCTGGATCCGCAGTTCACCTTCTGGGTCAACCTGACCGGAGCCGCCCTGTGGTTCTGCTTCGACAGCACCACCCGCAATGGGCGCCTGGGGTCCTGGGCGTTGCTCGGTTTTGCCTGCGGCATGGGCTTTATGACCAAGGGCTTTCTGGCGTGGTTGCTGCCGGTGTTGATCGCCCTGCCCTATGCGATCTGGCAGAAGCGTTTGCGTGAGCTGCTGGGCTACGGCGTGGTCGCCGTGGTGGTGGCGATTGTCGTCAGCTTGCCATGGGCGCTGGCGGTGCACCTGCAAGAGCCGGACTACTGGAATTTCTTCTTCTGGCACGAGCATATCCAGCGCTTCGCCGGTGACGATGCCCAGCACGCCGAGCCGTTCTGGTATTACCTGCCGCTGTTGGTTGCGTTCTGCCTGCCGTGGGTGGCGTTGTTGCCGTCTACCCTCAAACAGGCGTGGCGGGACAAACGCAGCGTAAAAATCGGTTTTGTCGTGCTGTGGCTGCTGATGCCCCTGGCCTTCTTCAGCCTGGCCAAGGGAAAGCTGCCGTCCTACATCATGCCGTGCCTGCTGCCCCTGGCCTTGTTGATGGGCAATACCCTGGCGGACAAACTGGCCCAGGGACGCAGCCGTGCGCTGCGCATCAACGGCTGGCTGAACCTGATCATCGGTGTAGTGGCATTGCTCGCGCTGACCTGGCTGCAAATGAAGAAGCCGGTGTACGAGCACGGCCAGGAAACCCTCAGCCTGGTGTTGGTGTTCACCTTTCTGTTTGCCTGGATCCTGGTCAACCTGTTGCAGGCGGCCCGGCCTTTGCACCTGTGGGCCGCACCGGTACTCGGCAGTTGGCTGATGGTGGCCTTGTTGCCAGCTGCCCTGCCGCATTCAGTGGTGTACAACAAGACGCCTGACCAATTCATCATTGATCACCTGCAAGAGCTGCAACCGGCCACGGCCCTGCTGAGCAATGACCTGGGCGCAGCGTCGGCGCTGTCATGGCGCCTGGCGCGCCCGGACGTGACGCTCTACAACACCGTCGGCGAAGTCAAATACGGCCTGGCCTACGCGGACGCCACGCACCACAAGGTGGATACCACCCAAGTCCAGCAATGGATGAGCGATGCGCGCCAAAAGGGGCCGGTCGGCGTGGTCATGCGGGTCAAGGGCGACGATGAAATCGCCGAAGTCGACTTGCTGCCCAAGGACGGCAAGCGCTACGAACAAGGCAACATCGTGATCCTGATCTTCCCGCAGGCCGCGCAATGATCACCTTGCTGCTGTTACTGGCCGCCTGCCTGCTCACCTGCATGGGACAGGTCTCCCAGAAGTTCGCCGTGGAACGCTGGCGCGACCTGCCGGATGGCTGGGCTCTGAAACTGCGCTCGCCCTGGTTGTGGTCGGCGCTGGTGTGCCTGGGCCTGGGCCTGCTGGTGTGGCTGCTGGTGTTGCAACGCCTGGAAGTCGGTATTGCCTACCCGATGCTCAGCCTCAACTTCGTGCTGGTCACGCTGGTCGCGCGTTTTGTGTTCAAAGAGCACATCGACACCCGCCATTGGCTGGGTGTCGCGCTGGTGATCGGCGGTGTCGTGCTGCTGGGGCGCCAGGTATGAGCCGGATCCAGGGGTTTGCCCTGGCCCTGGGCAGCGTCGGCCTGGTCAGTGCGGCCCAACTGGGCATGCGCTGGAGCATGACGCGCCTGCCGCCGCCCAGCGGATGGCTGGATGCCTTGAGCCAGAACAGCATCGACCTGGGCGCCCTCGGCGTCGTGACCCTGGCGATCCTGGCCTACGCACTGTCGATGCTCTGCTGGCTCGGTGCGCTCAAGCATTTGCCGCTGGGCCGCGCCTATTCGCTACTGAGCATCAGCTATGCCTTGGTGTACCTGCTGGCGGCCAGCCTGCCGGTGTTCAACGAACATTTTTCCGTTTCAAAAACCCTGGGGGTGGCCTTGGTCATCCTCGGTGTTCTGGTTATCAACTCTCGTCGTGCTAGCGCCACAAGTCCCAGGAATGCCCCATGAAAATCAGTGTATTTGGTAGCGGTTACGTCGGTCTGGTGCAGGCCACCGTGTTGGCTGAAGTCGGCCACGATGTCATTTGCATGGACGTTGACAAGAACAAGGTCGAGTCACTGCAAAAAGGCCATGTGACCATCTTCGAGCCGGGGCTGGCTGCGATGGTCAAGGAAAACCTGGAGAGTGGGCGGCTGCACTTCACCCATGATGAAAAGTTGGCGGTGGAACACGGCGAAGTCCTGTTCATTGCCGTGGGCACGCCTTCGGACGAAGACGGCTCGGCCGACCTGAAATACGTGCTGTCGGTAGGCGACGCCGTCGCCCGCCACCGCAAAGAGCCGGTGATCCTGGTGGAAAAATCCACCGTGCCGGTCGGCACCGGCGACACCCTGCGCGCCCACATCGAAAAAGCCCTGCACCTGGCCGGCCGGCACCTGGAGTTCGATATCGTCTCCAACCCGGAATTCCTCAAGGAAGGCTCGGCCGTGGCCGACTGCCGCCGCCCGGACCGCATCATCATCGGTTGTGAGCGCGAAGAAGTGCGCGACGTGATGCGCGACCTGTATGCACCGTTCAACCGCAACCATGACCGCATCATTTTCATGGACCTGCGCAGTGCCGAGCTGACCAAGTACGCCGCCAACTGCATGCTGGCGACCAAGATCAGCTTTATCAACCAGATCGCCGAGCTGGCCGAACACCTGGGGGCGGACATCGAAGCCGTGCGTCTGGGCATTGGCGCCGACTCGCGCATCGGCTACCACTTTATCTACCCTGGCTGCGGCTACGGCGGTTCGTGCTTCCCCAAGGACATGCGCGCCCTGATCCACAGCGCCAGGCAAGCCAACTGCTCCAGCGACCTGCTGGAAGCGGTAGAAGCCATCAACCAGCGCCAGAAGAGCAAGTTGTTCGAACGGATCAATGCGTTCTTCAAGGGCGACCTGCGCGGCAAGACCTTTGCCCTGTGGGGCCTGGCGTTCAAGCCCAACACCGACGACATGCGCGATGCCCCCAGCCGCGTGCTGATGGAAGCGTTGTGGGCCGCCGGCGCCAACGTGCGCGCATTCGACCCGGAAGCCATGCAGGAAACCCAACGCATCTATGGCGATGACCCACGGCTGATGCTCATGGGCACCCCGGAATCCACACTGGGCGGTGCCGATGCGCTGATCGTCTGCACCGAATGGCAGCAATTCAAGGCGCCGGACTTCGACCTGATCCACCAGCGCCTGAAAACCCCGGTGATCTTCGACGGCCGCAACCTCTACGACGGCGAGCGCCTGGCACGCAAAGGCTTCCAGTACTACCCGATCGGCCGCGGTGATTCCTGCCAGTTGCCGATTCCCCAGCAACAGTGGCTGCCACAGGTTGTGGAAGCCTGAGACGTGAACAAAGCTCAACCGTCCCCGCTGAATGCAACAATCCGCCGCCAGTCCCTTGGTCTGGGATTGCTGGCGTTGTTGCTGTTTATCGCTGGCAACTGGCACCAGGCAATCATCGGTTTCGACTCGCGCTTTGTGTTGTTTGCCCAGGAAATGCTGCGTCATGGCCCCAGCGTCTTCCCCACCACCTATGGGCAGCCTTATGCGGATTACCTGGCCACCTCGACACTGTTGACCTGGCTGGTTTCACTGCCCCTGGGCCAGGTCACCAGCCTCACGGCCTGGTTGCCCACGGCGATCGCCTCGGCGTTTATCGTCACCTTGGTGTATCGCCTGACGGCGCCCTACTCCCAGCGCTGGGGGCTGCTGAGCATTGCGCTCCTGTTGTTGAGCAGCAACTTCATCAGCGAAACCCGTGCGGTGTCCCTCGACCAGATGCTGGCAGCCATCGCCCTGGCGGTGTTTTACCTGGGTTACGCCCATGATCACTTCGGGTCCGCTAAACGCCTGCATTGGCTGTACCTGCTGCTGATCCTGGGCTTTGCCGTGCGTGGGCCGATTGGCCTGGTGATTCCTACGGGCGTGCTCTGCAGCTACTACCTCATCAACCGGCAATGGCGCCAGTTGTTCAGTTTCGGCTTGCTGGCGCTGGCATTGCTGGTGGCATGCGTGGGCCTGTTGCTGCTGATGGCCAAGTCGAGCGGTGGCGAAAGCTTCATGCAGGACGTGATCCGCATGCAGTTCCTCGGCCGCATGGATGGCAGCGAAGGTTCGAGCGGCATGCTGTACTACTTCACCAGTTCGCTGGGCAATTACGCCTTGGCGTATCCGATGGCGCTGCTGGTACTGCTGGCCATGGTGCTCAGCGGGCGCCGCGCGCCGGGACCGGCATTGCAGTTGGTGTGGTATTGCGCCGCCGCCGGCTTGCTGGTGATGGTCGGCCTGTCGATTCCCCAGGCGAAAAAAGCACGTTACGTGCTGCCGATGTTGCCCATGGCGGCGATCATTGCGGCATACCCGTTCCAGGTCGCACACGGACGGCTCTTCGCCGGGCTGCGTGGGCTGATGCTGGGGATCTGGACGTTGTTGCCGACGCTGTTGATCGTCGGCCTGCTGTTGGCACGATCGCGCTACCCTGAGCAGTTGAGCCATCTCGGCTGGGTGTTGGGCGTGCTGGGCGGCCTGCAGGTGCTGGCCTTGGTGACACTCTTCAAGAGCCGCCTGCGTCCGGTCGGGCCGGCCTTTGCCGCGGTGCTGGCAGTGTGGGCCTCCTATATCCTGGTGGTCGAGCCGCTGGAGCGCAGTATCTACGACACCCGCACCTTTACCTTACGGGTTCATGAGCAGGTGATGCAGCAACGCGCGCCGGTGGTGCTGCATGGCTTGGGCAAAGACGCCAAGGCCATCAAGTACATGGTCAACCTCGATTGCGACCAAGTGCCGTTGTTCACTCAGCAAGCCGCCGACCTCAAGCCACTCCAGGGACCCGCCTGGCTGGTGATGAGCCAAGTGGATTACGAAGGCTTGCAAGACCCGCGCTTTCGTTCCATCACGCCGACCCTGACCGGCGAATTCGACCGCAACCCTTACGTGCTGCTGCACCTGGCCAAACCTGCGCAACCTTGAGTCTGCGCCGGCGCTGCCGGCGCGGAAAATTCCCACGCAGCTTTACGTAATAACTGGTGCCGTTTCTCTTTCCTGCGTCCAAAACCCGACGGTAAACTCGCTTGCCGGGTGCGGTATTCATTTACCGCCACAGGTCATGGGTGACCACAAGGACGAGAGGACAACGCCGTGCCAGATGATGCTTCGCTTGATAACCCAGCCTTGACCAGCACCGAAGTGCATGTCGGCTATATTCCCCTGCCACCGCTGGACCGGCTGATGGGGCTGCGCGACGCGTTGGTGGCGTTGAAAGGCCCGCTGGCCAGTGAACCCGGTTTGCAGGAGAACCTGCGCAAGCGTTTTTTCGATGAAGAGTCCAGTAATCGAGTGCTGGGTAAAGTCTGCTGCTCGATAGTAGTCTGACCGTATTCCAATTCATTATTTTTGCATTCAACCCTCATTAATATGCACTGGCGCCTCTGTTCCACGCGCGGCACACTGCATGGGTTCCTTCCCCCAAATGTTGGAACTTTCAAAGGGCTTTTCCGGGCAACCAGACAAGCCTTTTTTTTGCCCGCTGTTTATGGACTGCCTCCCAATGCTCGCTCGCTGGTTCCCCGCTGCTATCAATACCCGCCCCACCGAATGGAGCCGTGCCGCGATCGGCATGGCCCTTGGCACCTTGTTCAGCGTCTGGTTGTGCTCCCAGGTGTTTGGCATGGATGTCGCGTTGCACCTGCTTGGCCCGCTGGGTGCGTCGGCCGTCCTGTTGTTCGCCGTGTCATCGGGTGCCTTGGCGCAACCTTGGTCGATTATCGGCAGCTACCTGTGCGCAGGCGTGATTGCCTTGCTGGTCACTCGTGTCCTCGGCCCGTCCCTGGGCGGCGCCTGCCTGGCGGCCGGCATGACCGTAATACTGATGTGCTGGTTGCGCTGCCTGCACCCGCCCGCCGGTGGCCTGGCCATGACGCTGGTCCTGGCAGACCCGGCGTCCGCCGCCCTGGGCTGGTATGAGCTGGGTGCGGTATTGCTCGGCGCCGGTGCACTGCTGGCCTGCGCACTGGCGTATAACAACGCCACGCGCACGCGTTATCCCAAATGCGCGGTGGAAGCACCGGCACCGCTACCGTTCACCCCCAGGGCCGACCGAGACCCTGGTATTACCGCCGCTGATTTGACACTGGCGCTGGCGCAAATGGAGCAGTTCTACGATGTGGAACCCAGCGAACTGGAACAACTCATCCACGCGGCGCAAACCCACGCCAGGCGCCGTAGCATCGGCGAAACACTGGCCAGCCGGTTACCCTGAGCCGGTCGTGCGCTTGCTGCATAAATGCAAAAACGACCTGCAGGATTGAAGGTTGTACTAGGCAAATTTGCACTGGTACGATCATGAGAAGGTTCATCCGTGAACATCTTGATAAAGAACAATAAAAGCAGGGAGTTATCGATGACTGCTCAGGTTTCATCCGAAGCAAGCCACGCCCAGATACTTCAGGACGAAGTCCTCGCCGAGGTCCGCAACCACATCGGCCACCTCACCCTCAATCGCCCCGCCGGCTTGAATGCCATTACCCTGGACATGGTGCGCAGCCTCACGTCCCAGTTGCAGGCATGGGCTGATGATCCGCAGGTGTATGCCGTGGTCCTGCGCGGTGCCGGTGAAAAAGCCTTTTGTGCAGGTGGCGATATCCGTTCTCTGTACGACAGCTTCAAGAACGGCGACACCCTGCACCAAGACTTCTTCGTCGAGGAATATGCTCTGGATCTGGCCATCCACCACTACCGCAAGCCAGTCGTGGCACTGATGGACGGGTTTGTCCTGGGCGGCGGCATGGGCCTGGTGCAGGGCGCTGATTTGCGCGTAGTCACCGAGCGCAGCCGCCTGGCGATGCCGGAAGTGGCCATCGGTTATTTCCCTGACGTGGGTGGCAGCTACTTTCTGCCGCGCATCCCCGGCGAACTGGGGATCTACCTGGGCGTGACCGGGGTACAGATCCGCGCGGCCGACGCGCTGTATTGCGGGTTGGCTGATTGGTACCTGGAAAGCCACAAGCTCGCCGACCTTGACCAGAAGCTCGACCGCCTGCAATGGCACGACTCGCCGCTCAAAGACCTGCAGGGCGTGCTCGCCAAACTGGCCGTGCAGCAATTGCCCGATCCGCCGTTGGCCGCTCTGCGCCCCGCCATCGACCACTTTTTCGCGCTGCCGGATGTGCCGAGCATCGTTGAACAATTGCAGCAAGTCACCGTGGCCGACAGCCATGAATGGGCGTTGAGCACCGCTAACCTGATGCTGACCCGCTCCCCCCTGGCCATGGCTGTTACGTTGGAGATGTTGCGCCGCGGCCGGCGCCTGCCCCTGGAAGACTGTTTTGCCTTGGAGCTGCACCTGGACCGCCAATGGTTCGAGCGCGGCGACCTGATCGAAGGCGTGCGCGCCCTGATCATCGACAAAGACAAAAGCCCGCGCTGGAACCCGCCCACCCTGCACGGGCTGGCCCTCAGCCACGTTGAGAGCTTCTTTCATCACTTCGAGAAGGTTGCGAAATAAGCCATGCAAGACATTGAATACACTGAAGAACAAGTAATGATCCGCGACATGGCGCGTGACTTCGCCCGGGGTGAAATCGCACCGCACGCCCAAGCCTGGGAGAAAGCCGGCTGGATCGACGACGCCCTGGTGGCAAAGATGGGCGAACTGGGCCTGCTGGGCATGGTGGTGCCGGAAGAATGGGGCGGCACCTATGTCGATTACGTCGCCTATGCCCTCGCCGTCGAGGAGATTTCCGCGGGTGACGGTGCCACTGGCGCACTGATGAGTATCCATAATTCAGTGGGTTGCGGGCCGATTCTCAACTACGGCACAGATGAACAAAAACAGACCTGGCTGGGCGACCTCGCCAGCGGCCAGGCGATTGGCTGCTTCTGCCTGACCGAACCCCAGGCCGGTTCCGAAGCGCACAACCTGCGTACCCGTGCCGAACTGCGCGACGGCCAGTGGGTAATCAACGGGGCCAAGCAGTTCGTCAGTAATGGTAAACGCGCCAAACTGGCGATTGTATTTGCGGTGACTGATCCCGACCTGGGCAAGAAAGGCATCTCGGCGTTCCTGGTGCCCACCGCAACCCCGGGATTCGTGGTGGATCGTACCGAACACAAGATGGGCATCCGTGCGTCCGATACCTGCGCCGTGACCCTGAACCAGTGCAGCGTGCCCGAGGCCAACCTGCTGGGTGAGCGTGGCAAAGGCCTGGCCATCGCGCTGTCCAACCTGGAGGGTGGCCGCATCGGTATCGCCGCCCAGGCATTGGGCATCGCCCGCGCGGCATTTGAAGCAGCGTTGGCCTATGCCCGTGATCGGGTGCAGTTTAACAAGGCAATCATCGAGCACCAGAGCGTGGCCAATTTGCTGGCCGACATGCAAACCCAGCTTAACGCCGCACGCTTGCTGATCCTGCACGCCGCACGGCTGCGCAGTGCCGGAAAACCCTGCTTGTCGGAAGCGTCCCAGGCCAAGCTGTTTGCCTCGGAAATGGCCGAGAAGGTTTGCTCATCGGCGATGCAGATTCACGGTGGGTACGGATACCTGGAGGATTATCCGGTGGAGCGTTACTACCGGGATGCGCGGATCACGCAGATTTACGAAGGAACCAGTGAGATTCAGCGGATGGTGATTGCCAGGGAGCTGAAGAACTATCAGCTCTAGCAACGTGGGAGGGGCAAGCCCCCTCCCACCTTTGATACTCAGTCTTTGACACCGGGTTATTTGTCCTTGAACTCCGGCGCGCGCTTGGCCACGAATGCCGCCATGCCTTCCTTCTGATCCTGCGTGGCGAACGCCGCATGGAACACCCGGCGCTCAAAGCGCACGCCTTCCGACAAGCTCACTTCGAATGCTCGGTTCACGCTTTCCTTGACCATCATGCTGATCGGCACCGACTTGCCGGCAATCAGCGTCGCGACTTTCAGCGCTTCTTCCAGCAGTTCATCGGCGGGTACGATACGCGCGACGATCCCGCAGCGCTCCGCTTCCACCGCATCGATAAAGCGCCCGGTCAGGCACATTTCCATGGCCTTGGCCTTGCCCACCGCACGGGTCAGGCGCTGGGTGCCGCCCATGCCCGGCAGTACGCCGAGGTTGATTTCCGGCTGGCCGAACTTGGCGCCGTCACCGGCCAGGATGAAGTCGCACATCAACGCCAGTTCGCAACCGCCGCCCAGGGCGAAGCCGTTGACGGCGGCGATGATCGGCTTGCGGCGGTTGGCCACGCGGTCGCTGTCGCTGAACAGATCGTCGAGGTAGATCTGCGGATAGGTCAGCTCGGCCATTTCCTTGATGTCGGCACCGGCGGCGAAGGCTTTTTTCGAGCCGGTCAACACGATGCAGCCGATTTCCGGGTTGGCTTCAAGGCCATCCAGCGCCTGGTTCAACTCGCTGACCAGTTGCGCGTTCAGGGCGTTCAAGGCTTGCGGGCGATTGAGGGTAATCAGCCCGACGCGGCCCTGGACTTCGAGCAAAATGGTTTCGTAACTCATGTATCGGCTCCTTAGAGATTGCGTGAGATGACCATGCGCTGGATATCGCTGGTGCCTTCGTAGATCTGGCAGACCCGCACGTCGCGGTAGATCCGCTCCAGAGGGAAGTCGCTCAGGTAACCGTAACCGCCCAGGGTTTGCAAGGCGGCCGAACAGACTTTCTCGGCCATTTCCGACGCAAACAGCTTGGCCATCGAGGCTTCCACCAGTGCCGGCTTGCCGCTGTCGCGCAGTGCAGCGGCGTAATGCACCATTTGCCGGGCAACCGCGATTTGCGTGGCCATGTCCGCCAGACGGAAAGCAACGGCCTGGTGCTCGATGATGGGTTTGCCGAAGCTTTCGCGCTCGCGGGCGTAGTCGCGGGCTGCTTCAAAGGCGGCGCGGGCCATGCCCACCGATTGCGAGGCAATGCCTACGCGCCCACCTTCCAGGTTGGCCAGGGCAATCCTGTAGCCTTCGCCCTCCTCCCCCAGACGGTTGGCGACAGGAACCTTCACGTCCTCAAACAGGATCTGGCAGGTATCGGAGGCATGCTGGCCCAGTTTGTCCTCAACCCGCGCCACGCTGTAGCCCGGCGAGTCGGTTGGCACGATAAACGCGCTGATCCCGCGCTTGCCCGCCGCCGGGTCGGTCACGGCAAACACAATCACCACGCCGGCGTTCTGCCCGGAGGTGATGAACTGTTTGCAGCCATTGAGCACGTAATGGTCGCCTTCAAGGCGTGCGCGGGTCTTCAGGCTACTGGCATCAGAGCCGGCCTGGGGCTCGGTCAATGCAAACGCGCCGAGCATGGCGCCACTGGCCAGGGGCTTGAGGAATTGCTCTTTCTGCTGGTCGTTACCGAACTTGAGAATCGGCACGCAGCCCACCGAGTTGTGCACGCTCATGATGGTCGAGCAGGCCCCGTCACCGGCGGCAATTTCTTCCAGCGCCATGGCGTAGGCCAGGTAACCGGTGTCGCAACCGCCCCACTGTTCCGGCACCAGCATGCCGAAAAAGCCCAGCCCGGCCATTTCACCAATGGCTTGCGTGGGGAACCGGTGCTCGCGGTCCCACTCGGCGGCAAAGGGTTTCAGGCGTTCCTGGGCAAATTGCCGGGCGGCGTCGCTGATTTGCAGTTGTTCTTCATTGGGCAGCATGGTGGTTCCTTAGTACAGGCATTCGACGGCCATGGCCGTGGCTTCACCGCCGCCGATGCAGATGGCGGCGACGCCACGCTTGAGGCCTTTCTGGCGCAGGGCCGAAAGCAAGGTCACCAGGATCCGTGCACCGGAGGCACCGATCGGATGGCCCAGGGCGCAGGCACCGCCATGCACATTGACCTTGGCATGGGGGATCTCCAGCTTGCTCATGGTCACCAGGCTGACCACGGCAAAGGCTTCGTTGATTTCGAACAGATCGACCTCACCCAGGCTCCAGCCGGTCTTGCTCATCAGTTTGCGGATCGCTCCCACCGGCGCCACCGGGAACAACCCCGGCTCGTCGGCGAACGCCGCATGCCCATGGATCACCGCCAAAGGCTTGAGGCCACGTTTCTGTGCATCGGACTGGCGCATCAGCAACAAGGCCGCCGCACCGTCGGAAATCGAGCTGGAGTTGGCGGCCGTCACGGTGCCGCCTTCACGGAAGGCCGGTTTCAGGCTGGTGATCTTGTCCAGCTTGGCCTTGGGCGGCTGTTCGTCATGCAGGATGGTTTTCTGTTCTTTGCCCACGGTGACCTGCACCGGGACGATTTCTGCGGCAAAGCTGCCATGGGTAATAGCTTCTTGCGCCCGGGTCAGCGAAGCGATGGCGAACGCATCCTGGGCCTCGCGGGTAAAACCGTTGTGCATGGCGCAGTCTTCGGCAAAGGTGCCCATCAGGCGGCCCTTGTCGTAGGCGTCTTCGAGGCCGTCGAGGAACATGTGATCGAGCAACTTGCCGTGGCCCATGCGGTAGCCGCTGCGCGCACGGTCCAGCAGGTACGGCGCGTTGGACATGCTTTCCATGCCACCGGCAATCACCACGTCGACGCTGCCGGCCAGCAGTGAATCATGGGCCAGGATCGCGGCCTCCATGCCCGAACCGCACATCTTGTTGAGGGTGGTGCAGCGCGTGCCCTTGTCCAGCCCGGCGCCCAGCGCAGCCTGACGTGCCGGTGCCTGGCCGAGGCCTGCGGTCAATACGCAGCCGAACAGTACTTCATCCACGGCGTCGGGGGCGACACCGGCACGCTCGACGGCGGCGCGAATCGCAGCGGAACCCAACTGCGGCGCGGTCAGGCCCTTGAGGTCGCCCTGGAACCCACCCATGGGCGTGCGCACAGCGCTGACGATAACGATAGGATCGGTCATGGGAATTGCTCCTTATTTGGCCGCCATGCGCAAGGCACCGTCGAGACGGATCACCTCGCCATTGAGCATGCTGTTTTCAATGATGTGCCGCACCAGCGCGGCGTATTCGGCGGGCTTGCCCAGGCGCGGCGGGAATGGCACGCCAGCGGCCAGGGAGTCGCGCACTTCCGGCGTCATGCCGGCCATCATCGGGGTCTCAAAAATGCCGGGGGCGATGGTCATCACGCGAATACCAAAGCGCGCCAGCTCACGTGCCGCAGGCAACGTAAGGCTGGCAATGGCGCCCTTGGACGCGGCATACGCCGCCTGGCCGATCTGCCCGTCAAACGCCGCTACCGAAGCGGTATTGATGATCACGCCGCGTTCGCCATCGGCATTTGCCTCGGTTTCGGCGATGGCGGCGGCGGCCAGGCGCAGCAGGTTGAAGCTACCGATCAGGTTGACGTTGATCACCTGGGCAAAGCTCGCCAGCCCATGGGGGCCGTTCTTGCCGAGGATTTTCTCGCCACGCACCACACCGGCGCAGTTCACCAGCCCATGCAAACCGCCAAACGCCGCAAGCGTCGCCCGCACCGCCGCTTCGGCAGCCGCTTCCTGGCTGATATCCGCCACGCAGCTGCGTGCGTTGTCGCCAAGCTGCCTGGCCTTGGCTGCCACGGCGTCGGCATTCAGGTCCACCAGCATGACCTTGGCGCCAGCGCCAATCAGCATCTCGGCAGTCGCCGCGCCCAAGCCCGATGCGCCCCCGCTGACCAGGAAGCTCTTGTTCTCAATCTGCATTGTTGTTTCCTTGAACGGTCCGAATCGTCGAAATAGTCGCGCCAGAGCCGCCCGCCGACAATGGTCAAAGCCTTCAACCTGCCTGACTGTTTTGGCCAGTCATCGACCCCACCGATCATCCGGTCGGCCCAAGCGATTGGACGCTTGCGACGCTTGCTTCTAACCTGATGGCTTGCGCCACCTGAAGAAGCCCATCTCTGCATGATAGTCCGCCCCAAACCCAACCTCCTCGGCATCCTGTTCTCGCTCAAGGGTTCCATTGCCAAGCGCATCGCCCTGCGCAGCCTGCTGGTCACGCTGCTGGCCTCGGTGATCGTGCTGGTGGAAACCCTGCACCCGGCCTACTTCTCCAAGGTCAATGCCACGCCGTTCACCCTGCTCGGGCTGTCGTTGTCGATTTTCATGAGTTTTCGCAACAACGCCTGCTATGACCGCTGGTGGGAAGGCCGCAAGCAATTGGGGCAGATGATCATCGATGTGCGTTCGCTGATCCGCGAAACCCAGGTGCTCACAGATCCGGCTGAGCGTGCTGGCCTGCTGCGCAGCCTGTGCGGCTTCTCCCACGGCCTGGTTGCACGGTTGCGCCATGAGGATGAAGCCCGGGCCATCAAGCCGTGGGGGACGGTCCAGGCCAATCACCCCAACCTCCCCGACAGCCTACTGCAACAGCTGGGCGCCCGGTTTTCAGTGCTGGCCGAGCAAGGTGTGATCAGCGAGTGGCGCTACACACAATGGGAAACCCGACTGGTGAGCCTCAGCCAGGTGCAGGCGTCCTGCGAGCGCATCAAGAGCACGCCGCTGCCCTTCCCCTACACCCTGCTGCTGCATCGCACCATTTACCTGTTCTGCATTTTGCTGCCGTTTGCCATGGCCGAGCCGCTGGGATGGTTGACGCCAGTGTTCACCGCGATTGTCAGCTACACCTTCTTCGGCCTCGATGAAATCGGCGATGACCTGGAGGACCCGTTCGGTTTTGACGAGAACGACCTGCCCTGCAATGCCCTCCTGCGCACCCTGGAACGCGAAGTGTTGGCCGCCCTCGGTGAAACCGACCTGCCGCCACCCCTGGAGCCGGAGGACTACGTGCTCACCTGACGCGAGTTTGACACCCGTCGTGGTCTGACCGAAGCTGACGGCTTTGCTGCCCTCGCTTTCGGACGCCTGCATGTCAAAGTCACGCCGTTATTCCATCGTCGGCCTGTGCGCCCTGCTGTTGATTGTGCTGCTCACCTGGTATTTCTCTCGCGCCACCCCGGCAGTCGTGCCCCCCGCTATTGCCCACGGTTATTCAAAAGCCTTGAAACAGGCGCGCAACGGTGAGCCCGGTGCGGCGCGTGTGTTGTACCAGCAACTGGGTCGACCGGATCTGTCGCCCGAGCGCCGCGCCGCGTTGCACGCCGAACTGCCCAACTACCCCAGCCCCCAGGCGCTGAAACTGGCGGACAAAGACCTGGCCAGTGACTCACCGCTGGTACGCGAGGCTGCCATCCACAGCATTGTCGGCCTGGTGCCCACCGGCCAGCGCACGCTGCTGCTCGGCCCGGTGCTGGATGATCCCGAGCAAGAGGTACGGTTTGCCGCCGCCAATGCCTTGCTTGGCCTGTCTCCCGATACTCTGGGCCTGTACTTCGGGCCGTTGCAGCAGGTGCTGGATGAGTTTGTGAAAAAGCTCAAGGCCCAGCCCGAAACCGCCGAAGGCTGGATTCAACTGGCGCGCCTGTACATTCACAGCGCCCTGCTGCCGGACGCGCAAAACGCGCTTGAGCAGGCCATGCGCCTGCAACCGGATAACCTGCAAGCCGTGGTCGCGCAGATCGAGCTGCTGGACAAGCAAGGCAAGACCGAGGAGTCCCGCCAATTGTTGGCACGCCAGCTGGCCGCGCATCCGGAGTCGGCCTACCTGCAACATGCGCTGGGCATGTGGCTGCTGCACCATGGTGAACGCCCCTACGCCCTGCTCGGCCTGTCCAAGGCGGTGGAGCTGGAGCCGGATAATCAGGATTACCGCTACGACCTCGCGACGACGTTGCATGCGCAAGAGGAATTGGAGGCTGCGCAACGCCAACTCGAAGAGATCATCCAACGCCACCCGGCCAATCGCAAAGCCCGGGTATTGCTGGTCAATTATTGGAAAGAAAGCGGCCAGTTGCAGAACGTCCAGGTCCTGCTCGCCCAGCTCGAGCAACAGAATCCGGACGATCCTGCATTGCAGCAAGGCCTGTAGGCCGGACTGGAATTTGTTGAACCGCCACAAATTGCTACGGTCAAGAGAACATGGCGCGTCCATTTGGGCGCGCATCCTCTACTCGTATGTGACCTGAGGGCACTTCTTGTCTACATCCCAAGCGCAATTACCCGAAGAGAAAGCGGCCACTGGCATTGACGGTCTTGATGACATTCTTGCCGGGGGGCTCTCGCGCAGTCACCTGTTCCTGCTGGAAGGTGAACCCGGCACCGGTAAAACCACGGTCGCCCTGCACTTCCTGCAGTCCGGGGCCAGAGACGGCGAGCGATCGCTGTACATCACCCTGTCGGAAACCGAGCGTGAGTTGCGCCAAGGCGCCAAGTCCCATGGCTGGGACCTGGATGACAATATCCATATCTTCGAACTGACGCCGCCGGAAAGCCTGCTCAACGCCGACCACCAGCAGAGCCTGCTGTACTCCTCCGACCTGGAACTGGGCGAGGCCACGCGCCAGATCTTTGAAGTGGTGGAAAAGGTCAAGCCAAAGCGTGTGGTCATCGACAGTCTTTCGGAGATCCGCCTGCTCGCACAAAGCTCCCTGCGCTACCGTCGGCAGATCCTCGCGATCAAGCACTATTTCGTGCGTTACGACACCACAGTGCTGTTGCTGGACGACCTGACCACCGAATCCCTCGATAAAACCGTGCACAGCGTGGCGCATGGCGTGATCCGCCTGGAAGAGCTGACCCCCAACTACGGTGCCGAGCGCCGTCGCGTGCGGGTGGTCAAGTACCGGGGCCAGAAATACCGGGGCGGCTTTCACGACTTCACCATCATGGGCGACGGCGTCCATGTATTCCCGCGCCTGGTGGCGGCCGAACATCGTGGCGGCTACAAGCGCGAGACCTTGAGCAGCGGCATCGCCGCGCTGGATGCGTTGATGGGCGGCGGTGTCGAGACCGGTTCCAGCAGCCTGATCCTCGGCCCGGCCGGTACCGGCAAGTCGTTGATCTCGATGATCTTTGCCGCAGCCGCCGTGGCGCGGGGCGAGAAAGCCGCGTTGTTTATCTTCGATGAAGAACTGGGGCTGCTGTTCGAACGCATGAGAAACATGGGGATCGACCTCGCCGCCCTGCAGGCGACCGGTAACCTGCTGATCGAACAGGTGGATGCGGCCGAATTGTCTCCGGGCGAGTTTTCCCACCGGGTGCGCCGCTGTGTCGATGAGCGCGGCATCAAGACGGTGGTGATCGACAGCATCAACGGCTACCAGGCGGCCATGCCCGAAGAAAATGCGCTGATCCTGCATATGCACGAGTTGCTGCTCTACCTCAACCGCCGCGGCGCAGCGACGTTCATGACCGTCGCCCAACACGGGCTGGTCGGCGACATGCAGGCGCCTGTGGACATCACCTATCTGGCCGATACGGTCATTCTGCTGCGCTACTTCGAAGCATTGGGCAAGGTGCGCCGCGCCATCTCGATCATCAAGAAGCGCACCGGCAGCCATGAAGCCACTATTCGTGAATACCGGATTGGCGCCCAGGGGATGACGGTTGGCGAACCGCTGGATAATTTCCAGGGGGTCCTGCGCGGTATTCCGACCTACATGGGCGCCGGCTCCCCGCTGCTCAAGGATGAGGGGGTGTGACGGGCCTCATTCCGGTCTCCGAGCGTGCAATCGTATTGGCGCCAATGGGACGCGATGGCTCGCTGGCGCTGATGATGCTCAATGAAGCCGGGTACGCCGGCATCGTCGCCAGCAACCTTGGGGCATTGTGCGAGGCCCTGCAGGAGGGCGCCGGGCTGCTGATCATCGCCGCCGAAGCCCTGCGTGGGGTGGATCTTGACCCGCTGTTGACCTACCTGCACCAGCAGCCGGCATGGTCGGACTTGCCCATTGTGTTGATGACCCACCACGGCGGGACCGAACAGAATGGCTCATCCCACCTGAGCGGCCTGCTGGGCAATGTGACCTTCCTGGAGCGCCCCTTCCACCCGGTAACGCTGATCAGCCTGGTGAGCACCGCCTTGCGCGGTCGCCGCCGGCAATACGAAGCCCGCGACCGCCTGATCGACCTCAGCGATAGTGAGCTGCGCCTGCAACGCACGCTTGAAACCCTTGAACAGCAAGTCGAGGAACGTACCGCCCAACTGCGCAGCAATGAAGAGGCACTGCGCCAATCACAAAAAATGGAAGCCGTCGGCCAATTGACCGGTGGTATCGCCCATGACTTCAACAATATGCTCACCGGCATCATCGGCAGCCTGGAGCTGCTGCGAAGGCGTGTGTCCCGAGGCAAGTTGGACGATCTCGACAGCTTGATCGACCTGGGGGTGACCTCGGCCAACCGTGCCGCCGGCCTCACCCACCGCCTGCTGGCGTTCTCGCGCCGTCAATCCCTTGATTCCAAACCGGTGCAGATCAACCGCCTGGTTACCTCCATGGGGGAGCTGCTGCAACGCAGCATCAACGAAAGTATTCGCTTGGATATGCGTCTGGCGACTGATCTATGGACGGCCGAGGCCGATCCCAACCAATTGGAAAGCGCCCTGCTCAACCTGGTCATCAATGCCCGCGACGCCATGCCCGGTGGCGGCAGCCTGTCCGTGGAGACCACCAACCGGCATCTCGACAGCGTGTTCACCGCCGCCTACGGCACCTTGAAGCCCGGTGACTACGTTGAGTTGAGCGTCAGCGACACCGGCTGTGGCATTCCGGAAAGTGTGATGGGCCGCGTGTTCGACCCGTTTTTCACCACCAAGCCCATCGGCCAGGGCACCGGCCTTGGGCTCTCGATGATCTATGGCTTCGCCCGCCAGTCCCATGGCCATGTGACCATCCATAGTGAAGTGGGAAAAGGCACCACGGTGAGCCTGTTTCTGCCACGGTTTATCGGTGAAGTTGTCGCCGATGCCGTGGTGGATCCGGCGTTGTTGCCGTTCGCCAATGCCGGTGAAACCGTGCTGATTGTCGAAGACGACCCGGCCGTGCGGGTGCTGGTCAGCGCGGTTCTGAAGGAGCTGGGCTACGGTTTTGTGGAAGCTGTCGACGCCAACTCCGCCGTGCCCATTATCGAGTCGGAACAGCGTATAGATTTGATGATCAGCGACGTTGGCCTGCCCGGTATGAATGGTCGTCAATTGGCGGAAATCGGCCGGCAGATACGCCCGCAACTCAAGGTTCTGTTCATTACGGGGTATGCCGAGCATGCAGCCGTGCGGGGTGGGTTCCTCGACCCGGGCATGCAACTGATCACCAAACCGTTCACGTTTGATCTGTTGACGGCAAAAGTCCGAGAAATGATCAGGGGTTAGGGCTGCATGCGAGCAGCCCTATTGCGCTTCAGGCCAGCAAGCGCTGGATATGTTCCTGCAGGGTATCCAGATCAAACGGCTTGGCCAGGATCGGCGCGTTGCGTGTGATCGGGCTGTTGCAGTCGAGGATTTCCTGCGGATAACCGCTGATAAAGATGACTTTCAGCTCCGGCCTCAGCAGCAGCGCAGGCTCGGCGATCTGCACACCGGAGATACCCCCCGGCAAACGGTAATCCGTGACCATCAGGTCCAGGTGCGGCTTGGTCGCGAGAATTTCGAAAGCCTGCTCCCCGTCGATCGCCTTCAACACCCGATAGCCCAGGCCGGCCAGGTATTCACCCAACACAAACATAATGGATTCGTCGTCCTCGACGATCAGAACGACATCTTGTGCATCTTCACTCATGGGAAGCCTTTGTCCGGTCAATAGCTGCAATTACGACCATGGGGTCACGCAGAGGTTGCGTCGAGGTGACGATTGAATTCAAGCCGTCGCCTGCAAGGGCAGGCACACCCTGAACAAGGCGCCCTCGCCTATCCGGCTCTCGACTTCGATGGTGCCGCCATGGGCTGCAACGATCTGCTCGGAAATGAACAGCCCCAGGCCCAGGCCGGCCGCAACCTGGCTGGCCGATACCCGTTCGAACTGCTGGAAGATACGCTTCTGGTTGTCTTCACTGATACCAATGCCGTGATCGCGCACTTCTACGCGGGCTTCGTCATGCTCGCTGTACACGCGCACTTCTATCGGACTCTTGGCCCCGTAGCGCAAGGCGTTGGTCAACAGGTTGGTGACCACTTGCTCAATGCGGAACTCATCCCAGTGACCCTCCACGGAGCCTTCGGCAGTCAGGGTCATGGATGAATCCGCCGCCGCGACCTGGGGCGCGAAGTTCTCCACCAGGCTGCTGACAAGCTGTGTGAGGTCAAACCGCGCCGGGCGTATCGACAGTTTGCCGGTGCGGATGCGCGATACGTCGAGCATGTCTTCAATCAGGCGGATCAGGCTCTGGATCTGCCGTTCATCACGGTCGACCATGGCGTGCATCTTGTCCAGGGTGAACGCGGCGGCGTTGTCGCGGGCCAGGTGCATCTTGCGCAACTGGGTTTCGAGGATCAGCCCGTTGAGCGGCGTACGCACTTCGTGGGCGACGATCGACATGAAGTCATCACGCATGCGCACCGCCTGCTCCAGCTCGGCCTGGGTGGCCTGAAGACGTGTCAGCAGCAGTTCCTGCTCGCGACGGCTGCGCTCCAGGGCTTCGACCTGTAGCTTCATGGCCTTGCTCTGGCGGTACAGGTCGACGAACACGTTGACCTTGCTCTTCACCGCATGGATATCCAGCGGCTTGTGCAGGAAGTCCACGGCGCCGCTTTCGTAGCCCTTGAAGGCGTAATTGAGTTCGCGGCCGGCGGCGCTGACGAACACAATCGGGATGTTCTTGGTTTTCTCGGTGCCGCGCATCAGTTCGGCCAGCTCGAACCCGTTCATGCCGGGCATCTGCACGTCGAGAATCGCCATGGCGAATTCGTGCTCCAGCAACAGGGACAAGGCCTCGTCGGCGCTCAAGGCCTTGAATACCTGGCGGTCCTCGCGCTTGATCAGCGCTTCGAGGGCGAGCAGGTTTTCCGGCAGATCGTCGACGATCAGCAGTTTGGCCTGGACAGTACTTAACATGGGGAATATTCCAGCGAAGCCAGCAATGAGCCAATGCGGCTCAACGTCAGAATGTGGTCGGGTGTGTGCAGCGCCAGGGCTGCTCGGGGCATGACGGCGACACGTGCTTCAGTGGGCTCCTGCACCACGGTGGTTCCGCCCTGCTGCTTGACGTGGGCCAGGCCACGGGCGCCGTCCTGGTTGGCGCCGGTCAGCAGGATGGCGAGCAAGCCCGTGCCGTAGGCATCGGCGGCGGACTCAAACAGGAAGTCGATTGCCGGGCGCGAATGGTGCACGCGGTCCTCCTGACTCAGGGACAGGCTGCGATCATGCTCCACCGACAGGTGATAACCAGGCCCGGCAAAGTACAGCGTGCCGGGCTTGAGCACTTCCTTATCGCGCGCCTCCACCACCGGCATGGCGACGCGGCGATCAAACACCTCGGCCAGCTGGCTGCGGCGCTCGTCGGGCAGGTGCAGCACGGTGATGATGGGCAGGCCGAAGTCCGCAGGCAATTGGGCAAATACCGTCAGCAACGCTTCTACGCCACCGGCGGAGGCGCCGATAACAATAGCCTCTATGCCCCGGACCTGTGCCGGGCTGGCAGCCGCTTGATTCATAGCTTTCGGTAGATCCGTTCCTGTTTGACCAACGGTTCGAATTGCTTGCTGTACGCGGAGAAATCCAGGGTCTCCTTGCTGCCCAGCACCAGGAAGCCGCGATGACACAGCGACTCATGGAACAATCCAAACGCTCGATCCTGCAATTTTTTATTGAAATAAATCAGTACGTTACGGCACGAAATTAATTGAGTTTCCGAGAATACACTATCGGTTGCCAGGCTGTGATC
This sequence comes from Pseudomonas extremorientalis, assembly GCF_024584605.1. Classification (NCBI taxonomy): domain Bacteria; kingdom Pseudomonadati; phylum Pseudomonadota; class Gammaproteobacteria; order Pseudomonadales; family Pseudomonadaceae; genus Pseudomonas; species Pseudomonas extremorientalis. The sequence goes on from NZ_CP089519.1 coordinate 3,249,697, forward strand.
GGCAAAGGTCACATTCTCACGCAGTGTTTTATCGAAGATCGCGTAATCGTAAGCCGCGGTGTAGTAGTCGGCAAATGAACGTTGCCCACCGGCCTGCTGATAGTTGGCGGTATAGGCGCGTACGTTCTCCAGGGAAAAGATCCCCTGCTTGGCCTTGTCCAGCGACGCCGGGTTGATATCGGTGGCGTAGATGATCGTACGCTCCAGCAACCCCTCCTCGCGCAGCAGGATGGCCATGGAGTACACCTCCTCGCCGGTGCTGCAGCCGGCGATCCAGATCTTGATCGACGGGTAGGTCTTGAGCAGCGGCACCACTTCCTGGCGGATCGCGAGAAAGTGCGACGGGTCGCGAAACATCTCGCTTACCGGAATCGTCAGGAACTGCAGCAACTGCATGAACGCCGCCGGGTCGTGCAACACGCGCTCCTGCAAGGCGGAAATGGTCGCGCAATCAAACTGGCGCAAGGCATGAGCCACGCGGCGCTTGACCGACGCCCCGGAGTAATCCCGGAAGTCGTAGCTGTACTTGAGGTAAATCGCCTCGATCAACAGGCGCAGCTCAATATCGCTGCTTTTTTCCAAGAAACTTCGCTCCACTTAAATGCGTTCCATCTTCGGTAGCCACACGCGAATCAGTGAGAACAGGCGATCCAGGTCGATCGGCTTGGCCAGGTAATCGTTGGAACCGGCCGCGAGGCAGCGCTCCTGATCGTCTTTCATGGCCTTGGCCGTCACCGCGATGATCGGCAGCTTTTTCCAGCGCGGGTCCTGGCGGATCAGGGCAGTGGCCTCGTAACCATCCATTTCCGGCATCATCACGTCCATCAGCACCAGGTCGATATCTTCGACTTCATTGAGTTTGTCGATGGCCTCACGGCCGTTACGCCCGATGACCACCACCGCGCCTTTGTGCTCCAGGGCGCTGGTCAGGGCGAAGATGTTGCGCACATCGTCGTCCACCAGCAGGATCTTGCGCCCCTCGAAGACCTTGTCGCGGCTGCGGGCGGTCTTGAGCATCTTCTGGCGATCATGGGACAGCTGGGATTCGACTTTGTGCAGAAAGAGTGTGACCTCATCCAACAGGCGCTCCGGCGAGCGGGCGCCCTTGATGATGATCGAGCGCGAATACTTGCGCAGTTCGGCTTCTTCATCGCGGGTCAGGTTGCGCCCGGTATAGACGATCACCGGCGGGAACGAGCAGATGTCCTCGGTGGCCATGCGCTTGAGCAGTTCGTTGCCGAGCATGTCTGGCAGCTTGAGGTCGATGATCATGCAGTCATAGACGTTAGTGCGCAGCAGGTCCAGGGCGGCCTGGGCGTAGCCGACGTCGGTGATCTCGATGTCATCGTCGCCGATCAGGCGGGCAATGCTGTCGCGTTGCAGGTCATCATCCTCTACCAGCAGTACGCGCTTGACCTTCTGGGTCAGCTTGGCTTCCAGGCGCGCGAACACGTCCTTGAGCTCTTCGCGGGTGGTGGGTTTGACCGCATAACCGATGGCGCCCATGTGCATGGCGGCTTCCACGCGGTCTTCCACGGAAATCACATGCACCGGGATGTGCCGGGTATTGGCGTGTTCCTTGAGGCGCTGCAGCACGGTCAACCCGGAATGGTCCGGCAGGCGCATGTCCAGCAGGATGGCGTCGGGCACATATTCCTCGGCCAGGCTGTAGCCTTCGTCCGCACCGTGGGCCACCAGGCAGTGGTAACCCAGCTCATGGGCCAGGTCGAACAGGATACGGGCGAAGTTAGGTTCGTCTTCCACCACCAGGATACAACGTGTGGTGAACGGGGCCTTGTCGCGGTCATCGGCGAAGCGCGGGATCTGGCTGGCATCGGCCACCGGCAGCGGCGACACCTTGGCTGGAGCCGGTGCGGGCACCACCACCACTTGGCGCGGCGGCTCGATCGGTGCTGCGTCCTCCCCTGGCTCTGCATAATGTTCCGGCAGCACCAGCGTAAAGGTGCTGCCTTTGCCCGGGGCACTGGTCACGCTGATATAGCCACCCAACAGGGCCGCCAGGTCGCGGGAAATCGACAGGCCCAGGCCGGTGCCGCCGTAACGGCGGTTGGTGGTGCCGTCGGCCTGGCGGAAGGCTTCGAAGATGCTTTCCTGCTGGTCTGGCGCAATGCCGATGCCGGAGTCGCGTACCGTAAAGGCAATGCCCTCCTCCGATGCTCGCGACACCGACAGGCTGACCTCGCCCTGTTCGGTGAACTTGACCGCGTTGGACAGCAGGTTCTTGAGGATCTGCTCCAAACGCTGGCGGTCGGTGAACAGCATGGTCGGCGTGCCTTCCTGCACCTCTACCTGGAAGCCCAGCTTGCGATCAGCCGCCAGCGGCTCGAACATGCCGCGCAGGCCGTCGACAAGCCGTGCCACGCTGGAGTTTTCCGGGCGCATCTCCAGCTTGCCGGCCTCCACCTTGGAAATATCCAGGATGTCATTGATCAGGTTGAGCAGGTCATTGCCGGCGGAATAGATCGACTCGGCAAACTTGACCTGTTCGGCGCTGAGGTTTTCCTGGGGGTTCTCGGCCAGCAACTTGGCCAGGATCAACGAGCTGTTCAGCGGCGTGCGCAGCTCGTGGGACATATTGGCGAGGAATTCGGACTTGTACTTGCTGGAGCGCTGCAATTCTTCGGCGCGTTCTTCCAGTTCGAGCTGGGCCTGGTTGAGCTCGATGTTCTTGCGGTCCATGGCGTCGCGTTGTTCGGCCAGGGTCTCGGTCTGTTCGGCGAGTTGCTCGTTGGTCTGTTCCAGCTCGGCCTGTTGGGTTTCCAGATGGGCCTGGGACTCCTTGAGGATGCGCGACTGTTCTTCCAGCTCTTCGTTGGCGGTCTTGAGTTCTTCCTGCTGCACTTGCAGCTCTTCGTTGAGCTGCTGGGTTTCGGCCAGCACTTCCTGCAGGCGCTGGCGGTACCGCGCCGCTTCGATGGAGGTGCCGATATTGCCGGCGATCAGCTCCAGCAGCTCTTCGTCACGCTCTTCCAGCGGGCGCAGGAAGCCCAGTTCGACCACGCCATTGACGCGGTCATCATCACTGGTGGGCATGACCAGCACGCTGCGCGTCGGCCCTTCACCCAGACCGGAGCTGACCTTGAAGTAATCCACCGGCACGTCATCCAGGCGAATCAGGCGATCGAGCTGGGCAGCCTGGCCGACAATGCCTTCGTCACTGTAGATCGCTTGTTCCCGCTGTTCCTGTTCGCGGGAAAAACCATAAGTGGCCACGCGCTTGAGACCGCCGTGTTCTTCGCGCACATACAGCGCGGCAACCGCCGAGCCCATGTACTGGGCAAAAAATTGAAGGATGTTGCGCCCGAGCATATTAAGGGTCAGTTGGCCGAGCACCTGCTCGGCCAGTTCGGTCTGGCCATTACGCAGCCAGGCTTGTTGTTCCAGGCGTCGCGCAATCTTCTGCTGTGACATGAGGTTTGCGCTGTAACTCTCTGATAGAGATACGAGATTTTTACGGCCGATATATGCCAGGAAGCCACTCAAGCCCAGCACAAAGACCAAATACAGGGTGACGCTGATCACCGTGGTGCGGGTGACTTGTTCGTTGCGGGTGATGCGGAACTGCTGCTCCATCGCCACCGCGTCTTCGTATTCCTTGCGGATTTCATCGGTCAGGCGCTTGCCACGGCCGGCCTTGACCGCGCTGCGGTAGTCACCGCTGGTGCGCTGCATATCTATCATCGACTGGGCGTAGTTGTTCCACTCGGCCTGCAGGGCTTCCAGGCGCTTGAGGCGATCCACCTGCTGCGGGTTGTCCGCCACCAGCTCCTGCAGGTTACGCAGGTCGGCGATGATGCGCGGCTTGGCCACTTCATACGGGTCGAGGAAATGCTCGTCGCCGGTGATCAGGAAGCCACGCATGCCGGTTTCCAGGTCCACGGTCAGCTTGGACGATTCATTGAGGTTATTGATAACCCGATCGGTGTGCTCAACCCACTGGATCACCGACAGCAGGTAGGTGATGAGGCAGACGAAAAACACCGCGCTGAGCACGCCCACACCCAGGGGCAATGCGACGTTTCGGCTCAGCAGGTTACGAAAGCTCTTTTCATCGACGGACGAAGCGGGAGTCATGGGCATGCCTTGGCCAAGTGTGTAAAAACCGGAAGTTTGCCCCAAAGTCGCACAGGAACGCCATTTTTCTACCGTACAACGACGAAAAGGGTGACTGCCATCGCGGAAAAGAGCCGCTCGGTCAACCCCTTGCATCCGGTGGACGTCGTACTTTTTCACACATCCTCGCGTCAGGCTCCGGAACGTTAAAGAGCAGCCATTCCACGTAAAGAGGCGTCTTAAGAACAGGGAGGCTCGACCACAGAGGCGCCACTTCCTTCCAATACAGGTGCTCACAGATGGCAATTTCCGTTCAACCCCGGCCACGCGTAACCCCGACGCCTCCCCCCCTGATGACTGATAACCCACACACGTCCACGTCCACCGCCGTGGCAAACAGTAAAAAGCCTGATCTCAAGAGCGCCCTGGCCGACAAACAGAACCTGATCACCCTGGGTATTGCACTGAATAAACTGGCCAAGCAACTTGGCGAGAACGCATCGGCTCCTGCGATACTGGCAGCGCTGAACGCAACATCAATGGTGATTCATCCCGATACGCGCTCCCCCCAGGACGCCGGCAACCGCGTCCCCCTTGAAGCATTCATCAGTAGCCTCGGATTGCCACTGCCAGACAGTCACTTTGCGCTCACCGGTCTCGCGACCGCCGTCACCGACCGCGGCCAAGTGCATCCTTTGGGCAATATGACCGGCGCGCTGTCCTGGCTCGTCCCGCCGAGCGCAGATGACAAACGACGCATTCGCCTCATTACCATGAACCATGGCGATCCCCACGGGCAGTATCCGCTCGTGATGCAGACCAATGGCCTGTTACTGGAGTTCTTGCGCAGCCGCACAGCGCTTCCCGCCGGGGCGCTGAAGGACCCGGCCACAGCACGGGACGCGCTGCTCAGTTCACCCGAAGGACAATTGCTCGGCGAAACGCTGCAGAAAACCATGCGAGGTGTCGCCACCGACAGCAGCACGATGGACTACCTGCTCGCCGCCGTCATCTTGCAACTGGACCCGGAGTCCATCACGCAAACACGCCGCAATATGGTCGCAGGCTTCGATATGATGAGTGACAAGCACTGGGGCAAGCCGATGTCCACAGTGCTCAAATCGTTCGAACAGCATCTGGTCACCGAAAAAAGGACCAGCGCGGCCATGGCAGGCGTCGCTTCGAGTGTACTTTTGCCTAGTCGCGTAGCCGCCTTTGGGATCAAGGATATTCCAGCCTCCGTTACCTACGGCAGCCCAGCGTGGGCGGAGGTGTCGATAATCGCCGCCATTATTGAAGGACTCACCCCTGGCAAAGTCGCGAACATGACCTTTGCCGAAGTCATGCTGGCAGCTTCCAGCGTCATCGCGGCGGACCCGGCCTTGACCCAGCGTGCGCAACGTGAAGCCCTGGTGGATTGGGGGGTGATCAATGGGGTACTGCCCAAGAAAGATGATCATCTCTACAGTGCTGACGAACTTGATACCCTGCTCCTTGAGTTCAACACACGCAAAGCGCTGACCAGTACCGCGAACCAAGCACTGGACGCAGACATTCCGTCGCGCAAAGAGATGGCCCTGATCGAACTGAAAAAACGTTTCCCCGGGCAAGAAGCCCTGTTCGATCAGAAGCTGATTCACATCAGCCGCAGGGAAACTACGGCGAGTGGCGACGTTGGTTATCGAACGGTCGAGGTCGGGCCTCATTCGATGCTGGACATCGCCATGATGAAGTTGCCGCAAGTCGATCTGGTGTTTACCTCGAACGACGTACGTGTTCCATTGGCCGCCTTGACCGCCACACCGCATTTCGGGGTAGCCGACGCTTTTGAACCGCTGTTCACCCACGCCATTCAAGAAAAAAAGGCTGCGATCAACACCTACATCAAACACTTGATCAGCCAGGCGCCGCTGGAGGTCCGGGAAGATCTCGAGTACGGCAAGATCAGCTTCTTCCAGGAACATTCACGCACCTTGGGGCCAGGGTTTACCGGCTCTACGCCGCGCCCGAAAAATGAAGAACTGCTGGTTCGAGTCGAGCGCAACGGGATAACCAAGGTGTACGCGATCAGCTTTAACAGGGGCACGATAGACGCAGTCGATTCATCGCGGGCAACCCCTCGCAGCCACCGCGAGGCGAACGTTGTGCACGACACAAAAGCCTTCACCCCCACCGGGGACGATGCCACGCGCCGCGCAGAGCAAAAGCGCCCGAATCAACGCCCGCCGAACAGCTTCGGCTCAGAGCGCACCGGCCTGATCGCCAACGCATTCGTGCAACATGTCGATCTGGATGACGATGCAATCAAGCAAGAGGCTCGCGGCCTTACTACTGCCGACAGCAATTACAGGCGCGGTGAAGCCGTCACCGGGTTTATCCTGGACCTGATCCCCTTTCGCTCGGCGATCAATAATTTTCGTAAAGGCGATATCGGTGCAGGCTTGTTCGACCTGGCCATTGACCTGTTCGGCATCGTGACGGCCGGTGCCGGGATCGGCGGCAAGGTGGTCAAGATCGCGGGCTCTGGCGTTTCCGCGGCCACCAAGGTGGCACGCTCAGCCAAAGTCATCGGAACGGCAACCATCAGTGCGCTCAACCCCCTGGACGGCGTGGGCGACTTGGCAGTGGGCGTCTGGAAAGGCGCAAACGCAGTGAGCACCGGCCTCAAACGCATGAGCGGCATAAAAGCGCGCCCCGACCTGATCGCGGCAAGTCGTCATTTCGACGCCGCCTCGATAGGCACATTCACACGCAAGGACGATATTCTTGAAAGCCAGGCGGTCCTCATCAACGACCAATGGTATGCCTACAACCCAACGACCCGACAACCCTATGGCTCCCCGCTGGAGAACTTTGTACCCTCCGCGCACATGGAGGCGCAAAACATGGGCAAATGGGCGACATCGGGGGATTCGGCTAAAACGATTGATGAGGACACTTTCAAGAGATGGACATCATCGGTCGTACGCCATAGAACCGGCCCGGAAGCGTCCGCCTTCGAAGCGGGGTACAACGCTGGAGATCTGCGAAGTATCAAGGGGATCTCCAAGTCCTCAAGCATTGCGGATCTGATAATACGGGGCTCGGATAAAAGCTTGACCGCAGAGCAGGTCGGTATTCTGGTCAGGCGATACGATGATCTTGCATACGAGCTGGGCCGTATCGGCAGCGCCCGCTTTATCGACAATCTGGAACCGCGTTTCGGTACTGTGACACCGATACCACAAGTTCTTTATTTCTCGCTGACAAAGCAACTGTCTGACGGAGAATGCGCCGCACTCGCCCGAGTCATGGCAACGGCGGTGGAGGAAGGAAAGGAACTTGAGTTAATCCGTAACATGTATCGGGCTGCGGCTTTACCCAAGGACGCTGCGTCGATCATGTTCATGAAAAAGCTGAGGAAGCTGCAACTTCAGGTCGGCAGTAAAACAGCGTTCCATGCCAGTATGACCACTCGCCAACTGACTTATCAAAATATGGTGAAAGAGCTGAGTGACTCCACGGTTTCAAAATCAATCATGATTGACTCTCCCGGCCATGCCATGGCGGCTGGAGTCAAAGTCAACGGCGACAAGAAGGTTTTCTATTTTTATGACCCGAACTTTGGCTATGCGACCTTCTCCAGCGCAGACGCCATGCAGGGGGGCCTGACAAGGTTGTTCAATGACAGGAAACTGGTACCGCAATATAGAACCCACGGGACCGATCAAAACAGTCTGGAGTTCATCGTGTTTGATCACAATGACGACTGGCAGAAAAAAAACAGTGTTTTCCGCTCCGACATCGAAGAACTCTATAACGCGCCCATTGCAACCGGACCTTTGCCGCCCGCGTAACCCTTGGAATAACCTGGGTGGCATCGTCTTCGACGACAAGGATGGTGGCTGCACGTCAACGCAAGACATTGATAAGGATTGACTGTCGCTGAACTTCAGGAACTGGCCTTGCAACGCGGTTTGACGACTGAAGAAACCTGATGAACACCGTCGGCAGCTAGCACTCGGCGAGACGTCAGAAACTCCACCGCAGACTCATGCGGGACATTCTGTTGCAACACCGGCACAATACCGGCGTCGGTGAGGGAACTTGCCGAGATCGCCGCGACTCATTAGAGGAGGGTCTTTGCACCGCTCACGGCCAATCCTTTTCACTCTCGGGAATTTTTTATGTCCGTCACCGCCTCCACCATCCTTGTCGTCGAAGACGATGCCATCGTGCGCATGCTCATCGTCGATGTCCTGGAGGAGTTGGAATTCAACGTACTGGAGGCCGGCGATGCTGAAGAAGCGCTGGCACTGGTGCGAAACACCGACCAGGTGATCGACCTGATGATGACCGACGTCGGTTTGCCGGACATGGATGGCAAGCAACTTGCCACCAAGGTGCGGGAACTGCGTGCGGACCTGCCGATCCTGTTCGCCAGCGGTTATGCGGAAAACATCGACGTGCCGACTGGCATGCACGTGATCGCCAAGCCGTTCTCGATCGATCAATTACGCGACAAGGTCAAATCGATGCTGCCCTCACGTTAATTCCGACCTGTACCCGGTGCCGCCTATATGGGCGGCATTTTCGCGTCAGGCGCTCAGAGATTAACGTGACCTTCGGTGAATAAAATCGGAAACTCAGCGCGTTCCCGCGCTATTCAGCGCGCGCCCCTACAACACGCACTCAGGAAGGACGCAACAACATGATTGGAAAACCGACGCGCCTGCTGTTGGCGAGCCTCTCGATACTCATGAGTACCGGCGCCTGGGCCGACTTCACGGCAACCCCGGCCGAAGCCCGGGCCATTGCCAAGGAAGCCTACCTGTATGGGGTTCCGGTGGTGGACATGTACAAGACGCTCTATACCCAGGCCGTTGACAAGGGCGGTGCCAACTTCAAGGCACCGTTCAACCAGATCGGCAATACCGCGCAGGTGTTCACGCCCAAGGACACGGCCTTCGTCACGCCCAACGCCGACACGCCCTACTCGTTCGTCTGGATGGACCTGCGCCGCGAACCGCTGGTGCTGACCCTGCCCAAGATCGAAGACGACCGCTACTACTCGGTGCAGTTGATCGACCTTTATACGCAGAACTTCGCTTACCTGGGCACCCGCAGCACCGGTAACAACGGCGGCCACTACATGATCGCCGGCCCCGACTGGAAGGGTCAGCAGCCGGTGAATGTCGACCGCGTGATCTACAGCGAAAGCACTATCGCCTACGCCCTGTACCGGACGCAGTTGTTTGATGAAAAAGACCTGGGCAAGGTCAAGCAGATCCAGGCCGGCTACAAAGTGCAGCCACTGAGCAGCTACGTGAAACAACCCGCGCCAGCCAAGGCGCCCAAGGTCGAATGGCCAAAGCCCACGGCGACCATGACCGAAGGCCCGCAACTGTTTCGCTACCTGAACTTCATGCTGACCTTCGCCGCGCCGCAGGACAGCGAAAAAGACCTGCTGGCCCGGTTTGCCAAGATCGGAATCGCCCCGGGCGCGCCGTTCAAGGTCAAAGAGTTGACCGCCGAACAGCGCAAGGCTCTGGATGAAGGCATTGCCGACGCCCATGCCGAATTTGCCGCGTTCAAGAAAGACAAAGTGGACACTCACCAGGTCTCCAGCGGTGATCTGTTCGGCAGCCGCGACCACCTGAACAACAATTACCTGTACCGCTATGCTGGCGCCAACCTGGGCATTTTCGGCAATTCCGCCGACGAAGCCGCCTACATGAGCTACTTCGTCGACAGCGAAGGCAAGCCTGCCAACGGCGCACGACACAGCTACACCGTGCACTTTGCCAAGGACCAACTGCCGCCGGCCGATGCGTTCTGGTCGCTGACCATGTACGACGCCAAGACCAAGCTTTTGGTGCCCAACCACAAGAAGCGCTACCTGATCAATTCACGGATGCTGCCCACCCTCAAGCTTGACGCCGATGGCGGCCTGACACTGGCCCTGCAGCACCACGAGCCGCCGAAAGCCGAGCAAAGCAACTGGTTGCCGGCGCCACCCGGTCCGTTCTACGCGGTATTGCGCATTTACCTGCCCAAGCCTGAGGTGGGTAACGGCCAATGGAAGCTGCCGCCGTTGACGCCGCTCAAGTAACGCCACGTACCCGGTCGCAACAAGGGTGAGGGCACCGCAGCCCTCACCTTCTCGCACGTTCTAGCGGGTAAGTTTCACGTACGACTGATGCAGGTCCGACGCCCAGCCATCAATCACGCTTTTCACGTCATCGGCCTTCATCACCTGCGAATCGTTGGACAGCGGCTTGCCTGTGCCTTTGCGCACCACCTGGGCGAGCACCTTGCCATTGGCGCCATCGAGGAACTGCGCCTCGGTGCCCAGGGTGGTTTCCTGATCACGGATCCCGGTGCCGGTGCTTACCGCCGCCACGACGAAGGCCACCGGAATATACTCATAGGGTTTGAGGCCTTCGGTCTTGCTGCTCACGGCGGTGATTGCTGCACGCACCACGATCACGCCTGGACCTGGCGCATTGGCCAGGGGCAGGGATTTTTCCAGCTCACGCTTGAGTGCCTGGTTGTAGTAGGTGTTGATGCCGTTGAGGGTGGTTAGCGGAATTTTCGCGGTGGCCTGGGGCTTAGGGTAGAACTGGGTCGGTTCGACGTACACCGCGTGATAGCGGCTCAGATCCAGCTCGGGATCGACCCAGCGCATCACCTCGGCCCCCGATGGAGACTTGGCTTCCTTGAGCCGGCTGTAGTCCGAGAGAAAGCCGGAATACTCATCCGGCGCGGTGATCTTGCTGGCACACCCCGCCAGCCCGAGCGAAGCGATGCACAACGTGCAGAGCAAATGCCTAAGTGTCATGTTTGAACTCCCTGGCGGTCGACGTTGGAACACTGAGCTGTAGGTATAGCCAATCCTGGCAAAATAACCCTGTTCCCATCATTCGACGTTTCAGCTGCGTTCGCGGGGGATCAGGCTTTGCAACTGCGAGGCCAGGAAGTTGGCGTCGAAACCAAAGGTGTCCGGATCTTTGAGGCCATTGGTTTTCTTCCACAACCAGTCGTTCTTATCCGCGGGCAATACCAGCGACACACTGCCGTGGCGCGCCGCGGTCAGGCCCATGACCGACACGGAGATCAAGCCGCCCGCGCCCATTACATCCGGCACGAACTCCACCGGTTTGCCGGTGATCTGCACGGTCAGTTTCTCGGTCTTGAATGTCGAGGTCTCCATTGGCACGCTCGGGCCGCTGGCTACATAAGCTTCACGGTGGACTTCAAGCAACCCCACCGTCTTCACCGGCTCAAGCCACTGCTCGATCTGCCCGAACAGCTCATCGAGCTTCTGCGCCCAACGGGCCGACTGCACGTCGAACTGTTGCTTCTTGTGCGCTTCGCTGTCGGCGTAATGACGAAGCATCTCGCCCAGTTGCTGTACATCGTCCATTGCGGCGTTCCTTGGGTGAGCCTGGTTGCGAAGCCTGATCATGGCAGATGCAGCCATTCGACGTACGGCTAAAAACTGATCCGCAACAATGAGGTTTTTCTGAGCCTGTTTTGTTTTACCCATGCTTCCTACAGTGCCGCCACTTGGAACCGTGGGAGGACTGAGCATGAGCAGCGCAACAATCGGGCAGGCCTATAACTATAAAGTCGTCCGTCAATTCGTTATCGCCACTATTGCCTGGGGCGTGGTGGGCATGGCCATGGGCGTGTGGATCGCCTCGCAACTGGTCTGGCCGCAGATGAACCTGGATTTGCCATGGACCACCTTTGGCCGCCTACGCCCCCTGCACACCAGCCTGGTGATTTTCGGTTTTGCCGGCAGCGCGCAGTTCGCCGCCAGCTATTACGCGGTACAGCGTACCTGCCAGGTACGGCTGTTTTCCGACCGCCTGGCGGCGTTTACCTTTTGGGGTTGGCAGTCGGTGATCGTGATCATGCTGGTCAGCCTGCCGCTGGGTTACACCACCACCAAGGAATACGCCGAGATCGAATTCTCCGGCGCGGTGTGGATGGCGGTGGTCTGGGTGGCGTATGCCATAGTGTTTTTCACCACTGTGGTGCGACGCCAAACCCGGCACATCTACGTGGGCAACTGGTTCTTCGGCGCGTTCATACTGGTGATCGCCATGCTGCATGTGGTCAACCACCTGGCGATCCCGGTGGATTGGTTCAAGTCCTATCCGGTGTATTCCGGGGCGACCGATGCCATGGTGCAATGGTGGTACGGGCATAACGCCGTAGGGTTTTTCCTGACCACAGGTTTCCTGGGGATGATGTATTACTTCGTGCCGAAACAAGTCGGGCGCCCGGTGTACTCCTATCGTTTATCCATCGTGCATTTCTGGGCGTTGATCACCCTGTATATCTGGGCCGGTCCGCACCATTTGCACTACACCGCCCTGCCCGACTGGGCGCAGTCGCTGGGCATGGCCATGTCGCTGATCCTGCTGGCGCCTAGCTGGGGCGGCATGATCAACGGCATGATGACCTTGTCCGGTGCCTGGCATCAGTTGCGCACCGACCCGATCCTGCGCTTTCTGGTGCTGTCCCTGGCGTTCTACGGCATGTCGACATTCGAAGGCCCGATGATGGCGATCAAGACCGTCAACGCCCTCTCCCACTACACCGACTGGACCATCGGCCACGTACACGCCGGAGCCCTGGGTTGGGTGGCGATGATCACTTTCGGTTCGCTGTACCACATGATTCCCAAGGTGTTCGGCCGCGAGCAGATGCACAGCGTGGGGCTGATCAACCTGCACTTCTGGCTGGCCACCATCGGCACCGTGCTCTACATCGCGTCCATGTGGGTCAACGGCATCACCCAGGGCTTGATGTGGCGGGCGGTCAACGATGATGGCACCCTGACCTATTCGTTTGTCGAAGCCTTGCAGGCCAGCCACCCGGGGTTTGTGGTGCGGTTTGCCGGTGGTGTGTTCTTTCTGACCGGCATGCTGCTGATGGCCTACAACACCTGGCGCACGGTGCGCATCGCGGATCTGCAAATAGCGCAGCTTGATGCGCGGATCGCCTGAAATGTGGGGCCTGTTGATGGTGGTATGCCTGTATGGCGCGGTGGAGTATTGCTTGCGCGGTCAATCGGACAAGAGCCTGGACGACGCCAGCCTGATGCCCTTTGCCGATGACCCGCAAGTGGCGCGGCGTGTGGAGTTGGCGACCGGCAAGCGGGTGCACGCAGTGGCACTGGATGAGGCCAAGCCCGGCTGGACCAACCTGGACATGTGAAACTGCACCGGTCATTTCGCGGGCAACTGCGTATGACTAATCAATGGCCGATGGGTAAGGTGAAGCGACTTTCCTTGTCAGGAGCATCGCATGCGCACCATCGGCCTTATCGGCGGCATGAGCTGGGAGTCCAGCGCCGAGTACTACCGCATCATCAACCAGCGCGTGCGCGACCAGCTCGGCCCGCTGCGCTCGGCACAACTGTTGATGTACAGCGTGGACTTCGGCCCGGTGGAGCAGGCGCAACATGCCGGGCGCTGGGATGACACCGCGCTGATCCTCGAAGACGCCGCGCGCCGTCTGCAAGCCGGCGGCGCCGACTGTGTGGTGCTGTGTACCAACACCATGCATTTGGTGGCGCCACGTATCGAGGCGGCGGTGTCGATCCCCTTCCTGCACATCGCCGATGCGGCGGGTGCGGCTGCCGTTGAGGCCGGCACGCTGACGGTCGGCCTGCTCGGTACAGCGTTTACCATGGAACAGGATTTCCTCAAGTCGCGCCTGGCCGCCCAGGGGCTGACCGTGCTGGTGCCGGAGGCCGACGAGCGTCAGGCCGTGCACCGGATCATCTATGAAGAATTGTGCGTCGGCGTGATCAGCGAAGCGTCACGCAAGGTCTACCAAGGCGTCATCGAGTCCCTGGCCGCACGTGGCGCCCAGGCGATTATCCTCGGTTGCACGGAAATCGGTTTGCTGATCAAGCCTGAACACAGCGACCTGCCATTACTGGACACCACCGAGCTGCATGCGCAGGCTGCGGTGGCGTTTGCCCTGGACTAGGCCGACTGGCGCAGACGCGCCATGCTCACCGTGTCGACAAACTGGCCGTCACGCAGGGCGTAATCACGCAATACGCCTTCGACCGCAAAGCCGAACTTGCGGTACAGCCGCTGCGCCGCTTCGTTGTCGGCGTACACCGTGAGTTCCACGCGGTGCAGGTTCATCCAGTTGTCGGCCACGTCCAACGCGGCCGTCAGCAGCCGCGAACCGACGCCCTTGCCCTGCCACGCCGTTGCCACGCCCATGCCGAACGTACCGACATGGGCCTGGCGCACGCGCAGGTACTGTTCCAGGCCCAGCTGGCCGACCACCTCACCGCCATGCAACGCCACCAGTTGCAGCCGCCGCTCGTTGTCCATCACCAGGCGTTTGCGCCACATCTCGACCGACTGGAAAGGCATTTGCAGCACCTGACGGCACACGGCCGGTTCGTTGTAGAGCGCAGCGACGCCTTCAAGGTGGGCCTCGGTGAAGCGCTGGATCACGATAGGGGGTTCAGGCGTGTGCATGGTGTTTCATCCTTTGAAAGACACGTGGCCGGCCAGTGTAGGGGCGACATTGAGCCGATGGCTAGGGGGCTGGCACGGTTGACCACAGCGACGGCCAGTCACCGTAACCGACCCCGGTGCAACGCGGCATCCGGTGGAACTCGCTGAGCTGGAAGCGCTTGCCGTCGAACACCCAGGAGGCCCCGCCGCCGCAATCACCGATGCCACGCTGCTTGTAGAAGTAACTCAGTGTGCCGGAAGCCTCGTCATAGCCGACCGAGCCTTGCAGCGCGGCGTCTTCCAGAGGCAGCGGCTGCAGGTCCATCAGCGTCTCGGTGTAGGGCGCCTGCCGCTCACGGCTGCTGACATTGAACTCGCAGTTGTAGGCCGCACAGTCATAACGTGTCACGGTCATTGCCTGGCGTGCCGTCAGGGCACCGGCTTTTGCCTCGGGCTCACCCTCTTCCGGCGTGACGGCCTGCAATGCAGCCGCCACCAACCCGGCCTGCTCCTGCGCGGTCAACGGCGGCGCTGGCGTAAACTTGCGCAATATCGGCGTTGGCGCCCTTGGTGGCACGTCGCTGGCCGCGCCCTTGCCAGGTCGAGCCAGGGCCGTCACGTTGTCCACGCGTCCCTGTACTGCATCCATCAACAGCAGCGAAGCACTCAACCCGCTCAGCGATACGTGCGCGGCGCCCTCGCCTGGCAACTGCAGGCGCTGGCCATTGCGCAGACGCTGCAACCAGCGCCGCGTCGCTGCGTCATCAATCACCCCGTACGACTGCACCTCGGGATCACCGCCCTGGTCATCCAGCTCAACGTGCAATTCCCGCGTCAGTTCCTGGCCCAGGGGCTGGCCGTCCAGCAGCAAGGTGGAAAGGTCTACGTCTTGACCGCGATGATCAAAGCGCAGACGCGGATACCCTTGCGGACCGGCCTGATGCCAGATGTGCAAGGTCAGCGAGCTGTAGTCCTCCTCATCCACGCCGCTGGGCGCGCTGAGGGCGTGACAATTGCGCAGGTTGTCGCAACCGACCACCCACTGCTTGATCTCGCGCAGCAGCGGTACGGTTTCGGAGGATGGTTGGGCGAAGACCGGGACAGTGGCGCCGGTGAGCAACAGGGCCAGGAATGCGGGACGCAGCATGGGGACTCTCCGTGTCGAAAAGGCGCGGATTGTCCCATGTTCGGGCTTGTCCGTCAGTGCTTGCCTGCGGTGCGCCACAGCCGCGCAACATCGGCTGCCCGTTCACTGAGCAGGCGCGGCGCCTCAGCGCAGGCCTGTTCCAAAGTCATGGGTCCTGAGGGCAAGGCAAATGCCGCATCCACGCCATGGGCATACATCTGCTCGTAGCCATCGCCCAAGGTGCCGGCGATCACGATAACGGGCACCTTGTGTTGCCGGGCGATGCGCGCCACACCGAACGGGGTTTTGCCGCGCAGGGTCTGGGCGTCGAAACGGCCTTCGCCGGTGATCACCAGGTCGGCGCCGCGTACGGCGGCGTCCAGGCCGACCAGTTCGGCCACTACCTCTACGCCAGCGCGGAACTGCGCGCCGAAAAAGGCCTTGGCCGCAAAGCCCAAGCCACCTGCGGCGCCGCTGCCAGGTTCATCGCGTACATCCTTGGATAGCATGTTGGCGCAGTGATCGGCGAAGCGGCCAAGGGCGGCGTCGAGTTGTTGGACTTGCTCGGGATTCGCGCCTTTTTGCGGGCCGAAAATCGCCGAGGCGCCGTGGGGGCCGCACAGCGGATTGTTCACGTCTGCGGCGATTTCAAAGCGTACCTGCGCCAGGCGTGGGTCGAGGTGTTCCAGGCTGATCCGCGCCAGGCGGGCCAGGGCCAGGCCACCGGGTGCCAGCGGTTGGTCGTCGGCGTCGAACAGTTGCACACCGAGCGCCTGCATCGCGCCGGCACCGCCATCGTTGGTGGCACTGCCGCCAATCGCCAGGATGATGCGCTCAGCGCCGGCATCCAGTGCCGCACGGATCAGTTCGCCAGTGCCATGGGTGGTGGTGGTGCATGCGTCGCGCTGGCCCGGCGGCACCAACTGCAGGCCGCTAGCCTCGGCCATTTCGATGATCGCCGTGTGGCTGTCGGCCAACCAGCCCCAGTGTGCTTCAACCGCGGTGCCAAGCGGGCCACGCACGACGTGGTGGCGCAATTGGCCTTTGCACGCCGCGAGCACCGCATCCACTGTGCCTTCACCACCGTCCGCCATGGGGCATTGGACCAACTCGGCATCGGGCCACACCTGTGCCAGCCCTTCGGCAATCGCCTGGGCGACGCCTTCGGCACTCAGGCTGTCCTTGAACGAGTCGGGGGCGATGATGATCTTCATGGGCTTTCTCCAGTTTTTATGACGCCCATGCTGCCAGTTGGCACGGCTGCTGACGCCGGTCCAATGCACAAGTGTGGCGGTGCTTTGTTGTTCATTCCGACAAAGCCTGGGGCAACAGCTGTACGCCCAGGTAGAGGGCGAGCATGCCGTCCAGGGTCAACGGGTCGACGCCACTGAGTTCGGCAATCCGCTCCATGCGGTAACGCAGGCTGTTGCGGTGAATGCCCAGGGCCTCGGCGCAGGCCTGGCTTTGCCCGTCGTGTTCACACCAACTGCGCAGTGTGGCCAGCAGCTGGCCGTTGCCGTCCTTGGCCAGTACTTTGCGCAGCGGGTTGAGCAGTTCGTCGAGGGCGTCGTCGTTGCGATGGCGCCAGAGCATTACCGGCAGGCGATAGCGGTTGAGCGTCAGCAAGCGTGACTGCGGCAACACATCGCGACCGTAGGCCAGTAAATCACCGACGCGCCGATAGCAGCGACGCAGCCCCGCCAGCCCATCCGCTTGCCCGCCCACGGCGACACGCAGGACATGCCAGCCGAGGCCGTCGAGTTTTTCCAGCAGGCGCGGGTTGTCGACCGGAACCGCCGCCGGCCGGCACCACAACAATGAATACTGCGCCGAGCTGACACACCAACTGTCCGGATAACGCGAGGTCAGCCAGCTACCCAACGCCTCTGCCGATTGCCCCGCACCGAGTTCGAACAGATACGGGGTGCGCGCCATCTGCGGCTTGAGCCCCAGTTGCTGGGCTTCGTCCACCAGGCGTGGCGAGTCGCCGGTTTCCGCCAGCAGCAGGGCCAGCAGGTCATCGCAACGCTGGCGCCGCCATTGTTGCTCGGCCTGCTGGTGGCGATGGCTCACCAGCATTTCGGCGGTCATGCGCACCAGTTCGGCGTAGGTGCGCAGGCCTTCCGGCTCGCCGGTGATGCCCAGCACGCCGATCAGGCGCCCGTCGTGCAGCAGCGGCAGGTTGATACCGGGCTGTACGCCCTTGAGGTGCTTGGCGGTCTGGCCGTCGATTTCCACCACCCGGCCATTGGCGAGCACCAGTTGCGCGCCCTCATGGCGGGTATTGATACGCTCGGGTTCGCCGCTGCCGAGAATCAGGCCCTGGCTGTCCATGACATTGACGTTGTAGGGCAGGATCGCCATGGTCCGATCGACGATATCCTGCGCCAGGTCATGATCCAGCTCGAACATGCGGCTAAATTCCTTGAAAGGGTGATTGTTCATCGGCACAGCGCAAAGCAGGGTTCGCTGTGCGCAAGCACAAAGACAGCGGCCTGCCAGAGGGCCGAGACTCTTCAGGCGATCAACGTTACCCTCGCATCGCGAAAAATCATAATAAAGAGAGACTCCCATGTCACAGAGCGCCGCAGCCACACTGGCCACCGATGACGATAAAAACGCCATCTACAAGCGCATTACCCTGCGCCTGATCCCCTTCATTTTCATCTGCTATCTGTTCAACTACCTGGACCGGGTAAACGTCGGCTTTGCCAAGTTGCAGATGCTCGACGCGTTGAAATTCAGCGAAACCGTGTACGGCCTCGGGGCCGGGATCTTCTTTATCGGCTACGTGCTGTGCGGCGTGCCGAGCAACCTGGCATTGACCAAATTCGGTCCACGCCGCTGGATTGCGTTGATGATGATCGTCTGGGGCACGCTGTCCACCTGCCTGCTGTTCGTCACCACACCGACGCACTTCTACACCCTGCGCCTGTTCACCGGTGCCGCTGAAGCGGGCTTCTTCCCCGGTGTGGTGCTGTACCTCTCGCAGTGGTTCCCGACGTTCCGCCGTGGGCGGATCATGGCGTTGTTCATGTCGGCCATTCCGGTGTCCGGTTTGCTCGGCAGCCCGTTCTCCGGCTGGATCCTCAACCACTTCGCTGCCGGCCAGGGTGGCTTGGCGGGCTGGCAGTGGATGTTCCTGCTGCAAGGCATCCCGACCGTGATCCTGGGCGCCCTTGCCTACTTCCTGCTCAGCGACAGTTTCGCCAACGCCAAGTGGCTCAAGCCCCACGAACGCGCGGTGCTGGAAGCCGACCAAGCGACTGACCTGGCCAATAAGCCGAAAACCACCACCGATTCGCTGGCCGAAGTGTTCAAGAACCCGGCGATCTGGGCGTTCGGCCTGATCTACTTCTGCATCCAGAGCGGCGTGTACGCCATCAACTTCTGGCTGCCGTCGATCATCAAGAACCTGGGATTCAGCGATAACCTGGTGATCGGCTGGCTCAGTGCTATCCCCTACCTGCTGGCGGCGTTATTCATGCTGCTGGTGGGCCGTTCCGCCGACTTGCGCAAGGAGCGTCGCTGGCACTTGGTGGTGCCGATGCTGATGGGCGCAATCGGCCTGGTAATCGCGGTGAACTTCGCCACCACGCCGGCGATTGCGATCCTCGGCCTGACCATCGCCACCATGGGTGCGTTGACCGGCCTGCCGATGTTCTGGCCGGTGCCCACCGCCATGCTCAGTGCGGGCGCGGCGGCAGGCGGCCTGGCATTGATCAATTCAATGGGCCAGATGGCCGGCTTCCTCAGCCCGTATATCGTGGGTTTTGTGAAGGATGCCACCGGATCCACGGATGTGGCGCTGTACCTGCTGGCGGCGGTGATTGTCGCCGGCAGCGTGTTGGCGTTGCGGATGACGCGTACCCTTAAGGGCTAAGCGGCCTGCGTCAATAAGTGATTTTCGAATCGGGTGCTACGGGTTTCCCCTCCAGCACTCGCTTCTGGTCATCCGTCAGTGGTCTTTGTTCGGTGGGTTGCCGGCCTTGAATCGTGCCGATAATCGACTCGATGAGGGCGTTGGCCCCTAGGAACGGTGTAGGGTGATTCACTGTTGACATGGGCTCTCTCCAGAAAATGAACGTGAAGGGCTGCTCGGCTCGAGCAGCCCTCATGGGCTATGTGGTCTGCCGGACAATTTCGTTCAATCACCTTTCTTAACAAGCTACAGCGTACCGCCGCCGTCGATATCGATCACAGCACCGGTCATAAACCCATTCTCCATCGCCAACACATAGACCTGTGCTACTTCTTCAGCCTGTCCCACTCGCCCTACCGGCACCCCCTCTCCCACCTTGGCGAACATCGCAAGACGTTGTTCTTCAGACAACCCCGCATACGCTGGCGTATCAATCACGCCCGGGCTGATCACATTGACCCGACGCGGGGCCAGTTCTTTGGCCAACTGTTTGCCCAGAGCTTCGGTCGCCGCGTTGATCCCAGTCTTGATGAACTGGCCCGGCGCCAATTTACGTCCCAGTTGCCCAGAGGTCAGGCTGATGCTGCCGTGCTTATCCAGGAATGGCAGCGCCAGTTGGATCGCCCGTAACGAGCCCCAGAGTTTCACGTTGAAGTTGTCCTGAGCCTCGGTCAGATCGGTTTCGATCAAGGTCTTGGCACGCACGGTTGGACCTGAGGTGTAGACCAGGTGGTCGAACCGCCCCACGCGTTCGAACAATTGTTGCAAAGACCCTGGATCGGTGACGTTCACCGGTTCGCTGCGCAGGCCGTTTACCACGCCGCTGGTCAAGCGCCGCCCAGCCAGCACCACCTGCGCCCCGCGCGCAGCAGCGGCCTTGGCCACGGCCGCGCCGATTCCGCTGCTGCCGCCAATCACGATGACGGTTTTGCCGTTGAGGGAAGAAGTCATGGGGAAATTCCTGATTGATTAAGTGAGGGTTCATCTTCCCAGCTTGGCAATCGACGAAAAATCCCGGTAAAACGACAAGATCTTTAAAGGATTTTTACAAATGAGCTCGACCCTCGACCTTGAAGTCTTCGTGCGCACCGCCGACACCGGCAGCCTGTCTGCCGCCGCCCGCGGCCTCGGCTTGACCCCGGCTGCCGCGAGTATCGCCCTCAAGCGCCTGGAAACCCGCCTGGGCATTCGCCTGCTGGCGCGCTCGACCCGCAGCATGCGCTTGACCGAAGAAGGTCGGCGCTACCTGGAGAGCGTGCGCGTCGCACTGGAGGCGCTGTCCGAGGGCGAGCAGGCGATCAAGCAGCAGGGCCAGAGCCTCAGTGGCCTGCTGCAACTGGCGGCGCCCTCGGACTTCGGGCGCAATGTACTGCTGGGCTGGCTGGATGCGTTCAAGCTCGAACACCCGAATATCCGCCTGCAATTGCTGCTCAACGACAGCAATGCCGACCTGTTCCGCGACACCGTGGACATTGCCCTGCGCTTTGGTGTCCCCCGGGACTCCAGCCTGGTGGCGCTGCCGGTGGTGCCCGACCACCACCGCATCCCCTGCGCCAGCCCGGATTACCTGGCGCGCCACGGCACGCCACGGGCTCCAGCCGACCTGGCACAACACAACGCGTTGCGCTACATGCGTCGGGGCCGTGCCAACAACACCTGGTATTTCCGTCAGGGCGCGGTGTTGCAGGAGGTCGAAGTGTCCGGGGACTACTTGAGCGATGACGGCGAAATCGTGCGGCGCTGGGCATTGGCCGGTCACGGCATCGCCTACAAGGCCAACCTGGATATTGCCCAGGACATCAAGGCCGGTCGGCTGGTGCCGTTGCTGCCTGACTGGCAAGGCGAACCGACGCCCTTCAACCTGATGTGCCCGCACCGGCTGCAGGTGTCGGAACGGGTGAAGGTGCTGCACCGTTTCCTGCAGCAGCGTTGTCAGGTGCTGCTGAGTCCATGAAGAAACGCGTGCAGGGCTTGTCCCAGAGCGGCCGAGTCTGGTATTGCATGGGACACGTTTCCCTGCCTTGAGGAGTTTTCCATGATTTACCGCACATTGGGCCAGTCCGGGTTGAAGGTCAGCGCCTTGACCCTGGGCACCATGATGTTTGGCGAACAGACCAACACCGAGGACTCGCTGCGCATCATCGACAAGGCCTGGGACCAGGGCATCAATTTTATCGACACGGCGGACGTCTACACCGGCGGACGCTCCGAGGAAATCGTCGGCGAAGCCATCGTGCGCAATCGCCAGGATTGGGTGGTGGCGTCCAAGGTTGGCATCGGCCCGGTGGACGGTTTGCCCAACCGCAGCGGCTTGAGCCGCAAACGTATTTTCAACGCACTGGAAGCCAGCCTGACCCGGCTCGATACCGATTACCTGGACATCTACTACCTGCACCGCGAAGACCACAACACCCCGCTGGAAGTGACGGTATCGGCGATCGGCGACCTGATCCGCCAGGGCAAGATCCGCTACTGGGGCTTGTCGAACTATCGCGGCTGGCGCATTGCCGAGGTGATTCGCGTGGCCGAACGCCTGGGTGTGGACAAGCCGATCATCAGCCAGCCGCTGTACAACATCGTCAACCGTCAGGCCGAAGTCGAGCAGCTCACTGCCGCAGCCGCCTACGGCCTGGGCGTGGTGCCTTACAGCCCATTGGCCCGTGGCGTGCTCAGTGGCAAATACGCGCCGGACGTCACCCCCGAGGCCGGCAGCCGTGCGGCACGCCAGGACAAGCGCATCCTGGAAACCGAATGGCGCGTGGAATCGCTGCGCATCGCCCAGCAGATCCAGCAGTACACCCAAGGGCGTGGTGTGGGGATCGTGGAGTTTGCGATTGCCTGGGTATTGAACAATTCGGCGGTGAGCTCGGCGATTGTCGGGCCGCGCACCGAAGCGCAATGGGATGCCTACCTCGGGGCGTTGGGCGTGGAGATCACGGCGGAGGATGAAGCGTTCATCGATTCGCTGGTGACGCCGGGGCATTCGTCGACGCCAGGGTTCAATGACGTCGGGCACTTCGTGTCGGGGCGCGTGGCGCGCTTAAGCCGGTAACCCTGTTATTGAGCAGAACACAGTATTGTGGCGAGCGGGCTTGCCCCGCGTTGGAGTGCGAAGCGCTCCCAGTTTTTTGGGGCTGCTACGCAACCCAACGCGGGGCAAGCCCGCTCGCCACAGTTAGCCCGCTCCCGCAGCCAACTAACGCGAAAATTTGCTGAAAAACGCCCCAAAACAGCGCACCCCTCTCCTGCTAAAAGCACCATAATCCTCTCCTGAAATTTCCCCTCTTTCGTATCAATGGTTTTTCGCGAGGACAGCGTGTCTAAAGGTGTGGTGTTATCGGTCTTGGCCTCGGTGTTGTTTGCCGTGATGTATTACTTCACGTCACTGCTCACGCCTTTGAGCGGCCTGGAAATTTTCGGCTGGCGCATGTTGCTCACCGTGCCGTGCATGACGGTGTTCATGATCGTCAGCGGCGAATGGCGACGGGTGTGGGAGCTGCTGCGGATGTTGGCGGCCCGACCTGCCTTGATCGCGGGCGTGCTGGTGTCTTCGGCTTTGCTGGGCGTGCAGTTGTGGTTATTCATGTGGGCACCGCTGAATGGACGCAGCCTGGATGTGTCGGTGGGGTACTTCCTGTTGCCGCTGACCATGGTCCTGACCGGCCGCCTGGTGTGGGGCGAACAGCTGTCGTACTTACAACAGATCGCCGTCTGTTTCGCCGGCCTTGGGGTGCTCAACGAGCTGTACCAGGCCGGTGGTTTTTCCTGGGCCACGCTGGTGGTGATCATCGGCTACCCGGTCTATTTCATCGTGCGCAAGTACCTCAAGACCGACCATTTGGGTGGGCTCTGGCTGGACATGGCGTTGATGCTGCCGGTGGCCTGGTGGTTTGTGCAAAGCGGCGAGCAAGGCTTTGCGGTGCTGGATGCGCACCCCAAGCTGTACGCGCTGATTCCGACGCTGGGCCTGATCAGCGCGTCAGCACTGGTGAGCTACATCATCGCCAGCCGCCTGCTGGCGTTCAGCCTGTTCGGGCTGCTCAGCTACGTTGAGCCCGTGCTACTGCTGGGAGTGGCGTTGATCCTGGGTGAAGGGATCAAGGGCGGCGAATGGTTGACCTACATCCCGATCTGGCTGGCGGTGATGGTGCTGGTGTTTGAAGGGTTCAAGCACTTGGTACGCCAGCGTAAAGCCTGATCGGCAGACAGCAAAAAGCCCGGCCAGGTTACTCATGGCCGGGCTTTTTCGTGTGCGTTAGTCGGTGGTCAACACCCCACGACGCACCTGGTCGCGTTCGATCGACTCGAACAGCGCCTTGAAGTTACCCTCGCCAAACCCATCATCGCCCTTGCGCTGGATGAACTCGAAGAACACCGGCCCCATCAGGGTTTCCGAGAAGATCTGCAGCAGCAGGCGCTTGTCGCCTTCAACCGAGGAACCGTCAAGCAGAATGCCGCGTGCCTGCAGTTGATCCACCGGCTCGCCATGGTTCGGCAAGCGGCCTTCGAGCATTTCGTAATAGGTGTCCGGCGGCGCTGTCATGAAGCGCATGCCGATCTTCTTCAACGCGTCCCAGGTCTTGACCAGGTCGTCGGTGAGGAACGCCACGTGCTGGATGCCCTCGCCGTTGAACTGCATCAGGAACTCTTCGATCTGGCCGGCGCCCTTGGACGACTCTTCGTTCAGTGGGATGCGGATCATGCCATCCGGCGCGCTCATGGCCTTGGACGTCAGGCCGGTGTACTCGCCCTTGATATCGAAGTAACGCGCTTCACGGAAATTGAACAGCTTCTCGTAGAAGTTCGCCCAATAGACCATGCGGCCGCGATACACGTTGTGGGTCAGATGGTCGATGACCTTCAGCCCCGCACCCACTGGGTTGCGCTCCACGCCTTCGAGGTAGACGAAGTCGATGTCGTAGATCGAGCTGCCTTCGCCGAAACGGTCGATCAGGTACAGCGGCGCGCCGCCGATACCCTTGATGGCTGGCAGGTTCAGCTCCATCGGGCCGGTTTCGATGTGGATCGGCTGGGCGCCCAGTTCCAGCGCGCGGTTGTAGGCTTTTTGCGAGTCCTTGACGCGGAACGCCATGCCGCACACCGACGGGCCGTGTTCGGCAGCGAAGTAGGAAGCGATGCTGTTGGGTTCGTTATTGAGGATCAGGTTGATCTCGCCCTGGCGATACAGGTGCACGTTCTTGGAACGGTGGGTCGCGACCTTGGTGAAGCCCATGATCTCGAAGATCGGCTCCAGGGTGCCTGGCGTCGGCGACGCGAATTCGATGAATTCAAAGCCCATCAGGCCCATTGGGTTTTCGTATAGATCTGCCATGATTTGGCGCCTCATCATTCTTGTGTTTTGAAGGTTTCAATTGCCAGCAAGGATGGGGAGCACGGGCGGCGCACAGGAAAGACCTCGCACACTGCGGGCGAGGAAGTCACCAAAGATGAGGGGGGAGCCGAGTAGCTTCATGATGTCATCGGTCTCTGACGGCTTAGGCTTGCGTGAGCACAAGTCCATATTCTTGTATGCGTAAATCGATTCTACACAGCGTAACCGCGTTTGTCCGTACTCTTATCAAATCCCCATTACCCGCACCCGTGCAAGGGGTTTATTGCACAGGTAGATGCCCGCCAGGATGATCGCACCGCCCATCAGCATGGGCAGGGTGAACGGCTCGTCCAGCAGCACGGCGCCACAGATCACCGCCGTCAGCGGATTGAGCGCGATGAATACACCACTGCGGGTCGCGCCAATACGCCGGATGCCATCGTAATAGCCGATATACGCCAGGGCCGAGCCCAGTACCCCGAGGTAGAGCAAGCTGTACAACTGCGGCAGGTGGATAGCACTGAGCGCAACCAGAGTCACCCGCCCGCTCAACAGCGTGGTGAGCGTAAGCATCAGCGTTCCCAGCAACACCGACCAGGTGACGGTCTGCAAAGGCCCCAGGCGCTGGTTAAGCGCGCGTGCGCCCAGCGAATAGAGGCCCCACCCCGCCACGCAGCCGGCGATCAGCAGATCGCCGCGCCAGGCGTTGGTCGCCCCCTGCAGCCCCTGTGGGTCGCGGTTGATGATGACAACCGCCGCGCCCGCCAGGCACAACCCGACCCCCAGTGCCTTGCCAAGCCCGAGGCGTTCCTTGAATAACAGCCAGGATGTCAGACCAATCACCGCAGGGTTCAAGGCGACGATCAGCGATGCCCGCGAGGCGCCGATGTACTGCAAGCCGTAGAAGAAGCACAGGTTGTAGAAAAAGATGCCGAAAAATCCCAGCAATGCCAGTCGCCCCAACTGCGGCAGGTTTGGACGGGCCAGGGGAATGCGCGCAAACGCCATGAACAGCAGCAGCGCTGCGCTGGCCAGCATAAAACGCAGGCTGGCCGCCAGCAGCGGGTCGATGGCACCGGACAAGTAGCGCCCGGCGACGAAGGTGCCGCCCCAGATCATGGAGACGGCAGCGAGCTTCAGGTAGGTCAAACAATCGCTGGAAGGTTTCATGGTGGTATTGCTCTGGTGCTGAACGAGTTAGCCTAGTGTTTGCCTGATACTTGATCATCGTAAAATGAGTAAATACTCATGACCCTGACCCAACTTGAAATTTTCTCCCTGGTCGCTGAGCTGCAAGGCTTTACCCATGCCGCCAACCGCCTGGGTATCAGCCAATCGGCGGTGTCGCATGCCATCAAGGGTCTGGAGCAGGAACTGGGGGTGGAGCTGTTCCGTCGTCATCAAGCCCATGTGGCGTTGACCGATATTGGCGAACAATTGTTGTTGCGCGCCCGCACCATGCTCGGCCTGGCCAACACCCTCGAACAGGAGGCCGCCGATGCCCGGGGCTTGAAGCGCGGCACGCTGCGCATCGGCTCCTTCGGGCCAACGTCGTCCAATCGGCTGTTGCCGCAGATCCTTCGGCCGTTTCGCCAGGCCTACCCCGACATTGAGGTGCATGTCGATGAAGGCCCGGACCGCCAGGTCATCCAATGGCTGGATGAGCGGCGCATCGACGTGGGTTTCGTGGTGCTGGAGCAAGAGCGATTCGACACCTTCACGCTGTTCACCGATCAGATGGTCGCGCTGTTGCCGGCCAACCACCCCCTGGTCGCACACCCTGCCCTGCGCCTTGAGGACCTCTGCGACGCGCCCTTCATCCTGACCGAGGCCGGCTCGTCGGAGCTGGTCTCGCGCCTGTTCGCCGGTGCCCGGTTGACCCCGAAGGTGCGTTACCGTTGCGCGCAGTTGCTCAGCACGCTGGAAGCGGTGAGCCGTGGCGATGGCGTCAGCGTGGTGGCCCAGGGTTCCCTGCCGGTCACGGCAGACCCGCGTTATGTGGCACGTCCACTGGCACCGGCCATTACCCGTTCGATTGGACTGGCGGTGCTGGACCGCCGCCAGGCGTCACCCGCTACCCTGGCGTTTATTCGCGTGGCACAAGGCCTGGACTATGGGCATGTCCCGCCGCTATAGCGGCTGGCGATGATGGCGCAGCGCGCCGTTGTCATCCACGGTACTGAAGCGCAGGCTGGCAGCGCCGGATGGCAGCTTCAGGATCGCGTCGAAGGACAGGCGCGTGGCGGACCGTGGGGCGATCAGTAGATATGGTGCGTGCCGTTGATGATCACACCGGCATCTACCGTCGCCGGTCCACCGTGCAGCAGCACTGCCAGTAGCAGTCCCAGATAACGCCCGCAAGGCTGCCTACTGACCGAACGGGTAGGTATCCCGAGCTTATTGCGGCGACTGCAACTATCATCGAGTCATGTCCGACCCGCCGTACTGACGCCTCTCTCACCTCGTACCAGGCTTTTACCCCATGCCCCTGACCGTCCAAGGCCCGCGCAGCCGTGCCACCCGTAACCTGATCAGCGTATTTTGCGCCATGGTGCCCGTTGCATTGGGCGTGGCTATCCTCCATTGGCAGGCCGAACGCACCCTTGAACAAAGCACCGCCCAGACCGCGCAGGAAGCTGTGCGCCAATTCGACTTGATGCTCGATAACACCGCCCTCGCCGCCCAGGCGTTGCTGCCACTGGCAGGTCAACCCTGTGATAACGGCGCGCAGCTGGCATTGCGCGAGCAGGTCACGCGCCGTCCATTCGTGCGGGCGACCACCTTGTCCTGGCAGAGAAACATCTACTGCAGCTCGCTGTTTGGTGACCAATACGCGTCACCGGTCAATCCGGATGATTATGTAGATGGCAAGTTGTGGTTGATGGATGGCAACCCGGTGACGCCGGATACCGCTCTGCTGGTGTACCGGCTGGTCGAGGGTGACAAGGCCGCATTTGCGTCGATCGACGGCTACCACCTGACCAACGCCTTGCGCCTGATCAGTCGCTACGCCGACCTGGTACTGCAAGTCGGGCCCCATTGGCTGGGGGCCGATGGAAAAGTGCATGACACCGCGGTGCCGCTATTTGCCGTAGCGCACCATCATCTTGCATCCTCGCGTTATCACTACAGCGTCGACGCAGGCATGCCGGCTGGCGAAGTCTGGCGCTACATGCAGGCTCGATACCCGGCGTTGTTCAGCCTGCTGGTGTTCTTTGGCGTGCTGGCTGGGGCGCTGGCGCATTGGCTGCAAAAACGCTCTTCGGCCCCCACCCATGAACTGTATCGGGCATTGGCCGCCAACGAATTCATTCCGTACTTCCAGCCCGTGGTGCGCGGTGATACCCGTGAATGGGCAGGCTGCGAGGTACTGATGCGCTGGCAACACCCTAAGGAAGGGCTGGTGCGACCCGATCTGTTTATCCCCCTGGCCGAGCATTCGGGCCTGATCGTGCCGATGACTCGTGCTCTCCTGCGCCAGACCGCCGCGCAACTGGCGCCCCATGCCACGCGTTTCAGCCCGGGATTCCATGTTGGTGTGAACATCACTGCACGCCACTGCCAGGACCTGGCACTGGTGGAGGACTGCCGTGAGTTTCTCGCCGCCTTTCCCGTGGGCCAGGTGACCCTGGTGCTGGAGTTGACCGAACGCGAGTTGATCGAACCTACCGAGATTACCCGCCGCTTGTTCGATGCCTTGCATCAATTGGGAGTGATGATTGCCATTGACGATTTCGGCACCGGCCATTCCAGCCTGGGCTATTTACGCAACTTCAATGTGGACTACTTGAAGATTGACCAGAGTTTTGTCGCCATGATCGGTGCAGATGCACTATCGGGGCATATTCTGGACAGCATCATAGAGCTGTCGGGCAAGCTCGACTTGGGCATCGTTGCAGAAGGTGTGGAGACACGCGAACAGTGTGATTACCTGGCCGCTCAAGGGGTGGACTTCCTGCAAGGCTACCTGTTTGGAAAGCCTTTACCCTGTGATGAATTTATTAAATCGCTGGCGCGTCATTGAATAGCCATGCACTACCTGTACTGAAATAGTTGGGTCTAGAGAAAAGACATGATTTACTCGTGGCGCATTAACTACTACAATTTTTCCTGCCTGTGCAGAACTCGCGAGACGACTTCTTTCCTGGGTCGCCTTAAAGCGCTTGGCTTATAGCTTTGTCTGCAGTTGATATCAGCCAACTACACTATTGGAGTACAGATTTTGTCCAGACTCGCCGAATTTCGCGCAGCAGAAAAAGCCCTTCAAGAGCAGCTTGCCCAGCTGGAATCCCTGAAGAACGATGCTGGCCTGAAGAAAGAAATCGAATTCGAAGAAAAGCTTCAAGCCCTGATGAAGAGCTATGGCAAAGGCCTGCGCGACATCATTTCCATCCTTGATCCAAACCCGGGCAAGTCCAGCGCCGCCGCTGCCGCCCCCAAACAGCGCCGTGCGCGAGTGGTCAAGGTTTACCAGAACCCGCACACCGGTGAACTGATCGAAACCAAAGGCGGTAACCACCGTGGCCTCAAGGCCTGGAAAGAACAGTACGGCCCTGCCACTGTAGATTCCTGGCTTCGCGGCTGATCGTACCGGACTTATAAAGAGCCCCGCTGACGCGGGGCTTTTTTATCTTGTAAGGTTCGAAATCGAACTTAAATAACATTTCACTTTGTTCAAAATCGACAGCCCTCACGCACTTAAAGTTTCAGGCTATCGCGTACCGAACTGACTTCCTCCTTGCTTGCTTCATACGCATCGGCCTGACCCGCGTATGAAAATACATACGCCTTATCGGTATCAACCGCGCCCACCAATGTTTGCGAGAGCACGTGCCGCCCGTTCTCGGTTATCACGCAAGTAGTTTCCAGCGCTTCAAGACGGCTCAATGTTGAAGGGCGCATCTTGCTGCACACGCTTTGATAACCGCCCTGGGCAAAATCCTTCTGGATGGATTTACGCATCTCCAGCAGTACGCCTTGAAGATTAACCTTGTGGCCAACTTCAATCGGTGTCCCGGTCAACTCCATGACCATCAGGGTCGTACCGTTTTCATCATTCTTGATTGCCCGCTGGCGTGACACTGCCTGGGGTTTGACAGGTGCCTGGCCATCCGCGACGACTTCCTCAACCTGCCACCCACTAGGCCAATGAATTTCGGGCTCGGCGGCCACTACGCAGGAACTGCCCAACCACACGCACAGCATGCCCAACAGCGGTTTACGAAATTCAGTCATTACGAAAAACACCCAAGGTTCAATGGCCAAAGTTTGGGCCCCAGCCTCCACAGGCCGCAAGGCCTGCATGGCTTTTTCATCTGGCGACCGGGCCAAGCGTTGCGTATCATGGTCCGGCTGCACGGATGCCAGCCGCAAGCCAAGGAACCGCTCACATTTCAGAGCCGCGTTTGCCCCATTTTTTCTGGAGGGCCCATGAGCCTGCACGAACTGAACACTTTCCCGGGCGTTACCGCCCAACCTGACACCGCCACCGCCAATTTCGTGTTCAACCACACCATGCTGCGGGTCAAGGACATCACCAAGTCACTGGACTTCTACACCCGTGTCCTGGGCTTTTCCCTGGTTGAAAAACGCGACTTCCCGGAAGCCGAATTCAGCCTGTACTTCCTCGCTCTGGTCGATAAATCCCAGATTCCGGCCGACGCTGCCGAGCGCACCCAGTGGATGAAGTCGATTCCAGGCATCCTGGAACTGACCCACAACCACGGCACCGAAAACGACGCCGACTTCGCCTATCACAACGGCAATACCGACCCACGTGGTTTTGGCCATATCTGCATCTCGGTGCCGGATATCGTCGCTGCCTGCGAGCGCTTCGAAGCCCTGGGCTGCGATTTCCAGAAGCGCCTCACCGACGGTCGCATGAAGAGCCTGGCCTTCATCAAGGACCCGGATGGGTATTGGGTCGAAATTATCCAGCCGGCACCGCTGTAACAAAAAAACCCCATGATCGCTCATGGGGTTTTTCATTTACGCGGCCTTCCTTACGCCGGGGCAGAAGTCCGGATCAGGTGGTCGAACGCACTGAGGGAGGCCTTGGCGCCCTCGCCCACCGCAATCACGATCTGCTTGTACGGCACTGTGGTGACATCACCGGCAGCGAATACGCCCGGCAGTGACGTCTCGCCACGCGCATCGACGATGATCTCGCCACGCGGCGTCAGTTCCACGGTGCCTTTGAGCCAGTCGGTGTTGGGCAGCAGGCCGATTTGCACAAAGATCCCTTCCAGGTCGATGGTCTTGAACTCGCCGCTGTCACGGTCCTTGTACGCCAGACCGGTGACTTTCTGGCCATCGCCTTTCACTTCGCTGGTCAGCGCGCTGGTGATCACATCGACGTTCGGCAGGCTGTAGAGCTTGCGCTGCAACACGGCGTCGGCGCGCAACTTGCTGTCGAACTCGAGCAAGGTCACGTGGCTGACGATACCGGCCAGATCGATGGCCGCTTCCACGCCGGAGTTGCCGCCGCCGATCACCGCCACACGCTTGCCCTTGAACAACGGACCGTCACAGTGCGGGCAGAAGCACACACCCTTGGCCTTGTATTCCTGCTCGCCCGGGACACCCATTTCTCTCCAGCGGGCGCCGGTCGCCAGGATCACGGTCTTGGATTTGAGAGTCGCACCGCTTTCGAAGCGAATTTCGTGCAGGTCACCGGCGTTTTTCGCCGGAGTCAAGGCACTGGCGCGCTGCAGGTTCATGATGTCCACGTCGTACTGGCGCACGTGGGCTTCCAGGGCGCTGGCCAATTTCGGGCCTTCGGTTTCCTGTACCGAAATGAAGTTCTCGATGGACATGGTGTCCAGCACTTGCCCGCCGAAACGCTCGGCGGCGACGCCGGTGCGAATGCCTTTGCGTGCGGCGTAGATCGCAGCCGATGAACCGGCAGGACCGCCGCCGACGACGAGTACATCGAAGGCCTCTTTGGCGCTGATTTTCTCGGCGGCTTTTTCGATGCCGCTGGTGTCGAGCTTGGCGAGGATCTCTTCCAGGCCCATGCGACCCTGGCCGAAGTTCACACCATTAAGGTACACGCTGGGCACTGCCATGACTTGGCGCTCGTCCACCTCAGCCTGGAACAGTGCGCCGTCGATGGCGACATGGC
This sequence comes from Pseudomonas extremorientalis, assembly GCF_024584605.1. Lineage (NCBI taxonomy): Bacteria > Pseudomonadati > Pseudomonadota > Gammaproteobacteria > Pseudomonadales > Pseudomonadaceae > Pseudomonas > Pseudomonas extremorientalis. The sequence continues at coordinate 3,281,752 of NZ_CP089519.1, forward strand.
GGATGTTAGGGTTGAGCACAGCCATCAGGTTCAACGCCTGGACCACGTCCGGGCAGTTCTGGCAGGACAGCGAGAAGTAAGTCTCGAAGCTGAACTCGCCTTTGAGGGCGCGGATCTGTTCGATCACTTCGACACTGGCCTTCGACGGGTGGCCACCGACTTGCAGCAGGGCCAGCACCAGCGAAGTGAATTCATGGCCCATGGGGATGCCGGCAAAACGCAGGCTGATCTCGGCACCCGGGCGGTTGATGGAGAACGACGGCTTACGCGCATCATTGCCATCGGTTTTCAGGGTAATCAGCGTGGTGAGGCTGACCACGTCCTGCAAAAGGGCAAGCATTTCCTGGGATTTCGCGCCGTCGTCGAGGGAGGCGACGATCTCGATCGGCTGGGTGACCCGTTCCAGGTATGACTTCAACTGAGCTTTAAGATTGGCGTCCAACATACGGGCGATTTCCTGTTCATTCGGTTTATTGCAGACAAAAAAACGCCCGAGCGAATCTCGCCCGGGCGTTTTGGGGGCGGATGCAGCTTACTTAAGTGCGGATTCCCGCCCTTGAGACTTCACAGACTTAGATCTTGCCGACCAGGTCCAGGGACGGAGCCAGGGTAGCCTCGCCTTCTTTCCACTTGGCTGGGCACACTTCGCCTGGGTGGGCAGCAACGTACTGAGCGGCCTTGATTTTACGCAGCAGCTCGGAAGCATCACGGCCAACGCCACCGTCGTTCAGTTCAACGATCTTGATCTGACCTTCCGGGTTGATCACGAAAGTACCGCGGTCTGCCAGGCCAGCTTCTTCGATCAGCACGTCGAAGTTGCGAGAGATGGTCAGGGTCGGGTCGCCGATCATGGTGTACTGGATCTTGCCAATGGCTGGCGAAGTGTTGTGCCAGGCAGCGTGGGCAAAGTGGGTGTCGGTGGAAACGCTGTAGATCTCGACGCCCAGTTTCTGGAACTCGGCATAGTTGTCAGCCAGGTCTTCCAGCTCGGTTGGGCACACGAAGGTGAAGTCGGCTGGGTAGAAGAACACAACGGACCACTTGCCTTTCAGGTCAGCGTCGGACACATCTACGAAGTTGCCGTTTTTGTAGGCGGTAGCTTTGAACGGTTTTACTTGGCTGTTGATGATAGGCATCGTTGACTCTCCGTCAGGTTTGTAGAAGGGCTTAGCAAGTTGATGAGGTGAATCCTACCCACTCTCTACGCCGATGGCTCATTGGCAAACCTGATGCTGACGATTGGTTTTCCCTATCAGGTGACTGTATTAATAGAAGAAATCTCAAAGCAGCGGTCGGGTCGCCAGGGTCATGCCGAGAAAGGGCGTGGCTTCAACATAGCGCATGGCGGATTTCATGTCGCTCCAGCCGACATAACTCATCAACGACTTCAAATCCCAGCCGCTGCGATGAGCCCAGGTGGCAAAGCCCCGGCGCAGCGAGTGGCTGGTGTAGTGCTCGGCGGGAATGCCGGCGCGCTCCAGGGCCTGGCGCAGCAGCGGGATCACACTGTTGGGGTGCAAGCCCTCTTCCCCCAGGTTGCCCCAGCGATCAATACCGCGAAACACCGGGCCACGTACCAAAGCCGAGGCACTGAGCCACTCGCTATAGGCCTGCACCGGACACAGCCGCAACAGTGCCGGGGTGTGGTAGGTCTTGCCGAGGTTGTCGCGGTCGCTTTTGCTGCGGGGTAGATAGAGGCTGATCCCCGCTCCAGGCGTGGCTTGCACATGCTCGATGGAAAGGCGACACAGCTCATCGCTGCGAAAGCCACGCCAGAAGCCCAGCAGGATCAACGCAGTATCACGCTTGACACGCAGCAACCGGGGCTGGTCCTGTGTCTGCGCCGCCTCTATCGCTTCAGCGTCAAGAGAAGCAACCACTTGTTCCAGATGCTTGAGCTGCAACGGTTCGGCTTGCTTCTCCTGCGCCGGGTGCACAGCACGAATGCCCTTGAGTACCTTGCGCACCACGGGCGCCTTGGTCGGGTCAGGAAACCCCTGGCTGGCATGCCACTGCGCGAGTGCCGACAACCGCAGCTTCAGCGTGTTGACTGCCAGCACACCTGCGTATGCGACCAGATAGCGCGCCACGCTGTCGCTGGTTGCCGGCAGGAACCCGCCCCAACTCACTTCGAAGTGCTCGATGGCCGCGCGATAACTGCGCCGCGTGTTATCGCGCGTGGCGGCGTTGAGGTAACGATCCAGATCGCTCATGGGAAGCCTATTTGTACTACTGGCGGGGACTTTAGCAAATCAAACACGCATGACACGGGATAATACGCCAATATCCCATCTGTTAAACGCTAAGTCACAACAAATTTTTATTTATGATATGGTACGTATATACATACCACGTACTACATTACGAAATCGATGGAGACCCCATGGCTCGCGGCGGCATCAACAAAGCAGTAGTTCAAACAGCCCGCTTGGCAATCCTCGCCCGCGGCGAGAACCCCAGCATCGACGCAGTACGTATCGAGATGGGCAATACGGGCTCGAAAACCACCATTCACCGCTATTTGAAAGAGCTGGATGAAAGCGAAACGCGCACCACCATCACCGAAGCGCCGATCGACGACGAGCTTGGCGAACTGGTTGCGCGACTGGCCCAGCGCCTGAAAGAGAAAGCCCAAGAGCCAATCGACCTGGCCCTGGCGCAGTTCGAACAGCAGAAGGCCGCCCTGCTCGCCCAGGTGCAAGCCCTTGAGGAGGCCCATGGCCAACTCCAGCAGCGGTTCGATATCCAGGCGGCCGCCCTGGCAGAAGAAAGCGCAGCCCTGCAAACCGCCAGCACCAGCCTGCAGACCGAGCAGACCCGCAACGCCGGGCTGAGCCAGGCGTGCAGTGATTACGAGCTAAGGATCAACGACAAGGACGAGCAGATTCGCTCGCTGGAAGAAAAGCACCTGCATGCCCGGGACGCCCTGGAGCATTACCGCAATGCCATAAAAGAGCAGCGCGAACAGGAACAGCGCCGCCATGAAGGCCAGTTGCAACAGGTACAGGCAGAACTGCGCCAGGCCCAACAGAGCGCCATGGTGCGCCAGGATGAAATCACCCAACTGCATCGCGACAATGAGCGCCTGTTGATTGAGCACCGGGTAACGGCGAGGGAGTTGACTGCACTGCAAGAGCAATCCCGCAAGGATCAGGCCCGACTGCTCAAGCTGACTGAACAGGTGAGCCTGATTGACAGCGAACGCACCCTGATTCAAGAGCGCCTGCGAGTAGCAGCGCTGGAGAACCAGTCACGCCAGGAAGCGCTGGGCGAACAGCAGCAAGCCAATAAAACCCTGGAACTGGAGCTGATCAAGGCCCAGGCCAGTGTCGAGGCGCTGCGCCTGGCCGCCGCCGTTGCAGCGGCGCCAGAGGCAACGCCCAAGGCCTGATCAGCCCGCTACGGGCGTGCGCATGGTGACGAACTCTTCCGCCGCCGTTGGGTGCACGCCGATGGTTTCATCGAAGTGCTGCTTGGTCGCGCCTGCCTTGAGCGCAATCGCCAGGCCCTGCACGATTTCACCCGCATCCGGGCCGACCATGTGGCAGCCCAGCACTTTGTCGGTGTCGGCGTCGACCACCAGCTTCATCAAGGTCTTTTCCTGGCACTCGGTGAGGGTCAGCTTCATCGGCCGGAAACGGCTTTCGAAGACCTGCACCTTGTGGCCCTTCTCCCTCGCCTCTTCTTCGCAGAGCCCCACGGTGCCAATGTTCGGCAGGCTGAATACCGCCGTCGGGATCATCTTGTAATCCACCGCACGATACTGCTCAGGCTTGAACAAGCGACGCGCCACAGCCATGCCTTCGGCCAGGGCAACCGGCGTCAATTGCACACGACCGATCACATCGCCGATGGCCAGGATCGAGGGCTCGGCGGTCTGGTACAGGTCATCCACCTCAACAAAACCACGCTTGTCGAGCTTGACGCCGGTGTTCTCCAAGCCCAGGTTATCCAGCATCGGACGCCGCCCCGTGGCGTAGAACACGCAGTCGGCTTCGAGCACCCGGCCGTCTTTCAGCGTGGCCTTGAGGCTGCCATCGGCCTGCTTGTCGATGCGCTCGATATCGGCATTGAATTGCAGGTCCAGGCCGCGCTTGGTCAGCTCTTCCTTCAAGTGCGTGCGTACCGAACCGTCGAAGCCGCGCAGGAACAGGTCGCCGCGGTACAGCAACGAGGTCTGGGCGCCCAGGCCGTGGAAAATACCGGCAAACTCGACAGCGATGTAACCACCGCCAACCACCAGCACACGCTTGGGCAATTCCTTGAGGAAAAACGCTTCATTGGAGACAATGGCGTGTTCGCGCCCAGGAATCTCCGGAATCTGCGGCCAACCACCCGTTGCGATCAGAATGTGCCTGGCGGTAAAGCGCTGGCCATTGATTTCGACCTGATGCGGATCCACCAGGCGCGCATGCCCTTCATGCAGGGTCACGCCGCTGTTGACCAGCAGGTTGCGATAGATGCCATTGAGGCGATTGATCTCGCGGTCCTTGTTGGCGATCAAGGTGGCCCAATCAAAATTCGCCTCGCCCAACGACCAGCCAAAACCGCTGGCCAGCTCGAAATCCTCGGCAAAATGAGCGCCGTACACCAACAGTTTTTTCGGCACGCAACCGACGTTGACACAGGTGCCGCCCAGGTAGCGGCTTTCCGCCACGGCCACCTTGGCACCAAAGCCTGCGGCAAAACGTGCCGCACGCACACCGCCGGAACCGGCGCCAATTACATACAGGTCAAAATCGTAGGCCATTTCACTCTCCTCGGCAGGACATCAGCATACCGACTTACATGGGGCTGAAAAACGAAAAAGCCACCCGAAGGTGGCTTTTTTAGAACAGGCTGCCTACACCGTGAATCAGTAAGCCTTGCCAGTCTTGTAGAAATGCTCGTAGCAGAAGTTGGTCGCTTCGATGTAGCCCTCGGCGCCACCGCAGTCGAAACGCTGGCCCTTGAATTTGTAGGCAATCACGCAACCGTCTTTGGCTTGCTTGAGCAGGGCGTCGGTGATCTGGATCTCGCCACCCTTGCCTGGCTCGGTTTCCTCGATCAGCTTGAAGATGTCCGGAGTCAGGATGTAACGACCGATGATCGCCAGGTTGGAAGGTGCGTCTTCCGGCGCTGGTTTCTCGACCATGTCACGCACGCGGATCAGGCCATCGCCAATGTCGTCACCGGCAATAACGCCGTACTTGTTGGTTTCGGTGGGGTTCACTTCCATCACGGCAACGATAGTGCAACGGTACTTTTGATACAGTTTGACCATCTGGGTCAGTACGCCGTCGCCTTCCAGGTTCACACACAGGTCATCCGCCAGTACCACGGCGAACGGTTCGTCACCGATCAGCGGGCGTCCGGTCAGGATGGCGTGGCCGAGGCCTTTCATCTGAGTCTGACGGGTGTAGGAGAACGAGCATTCGTCCAGCAGTTTGCGGATGCCGACCAGGTATTTTTCCTTGTCGGTGCCCTTGATCTGGTTTTCCAGCTCGTAGCTGATGTCGAAGTGGTCTTCCAGCGCGCGCTTACCACGGCCGGTCACGATGGAGATTTCGTTCAGGCCGGCATCCAGTGCCTCTTCGACGCCGTACTGAATCAGTGGCTTGTTCACCACCGGCAGCATCTCTTTGGGCATGGCCTTGGTCGCTGGCAAGAAGCGAGTGCCGTAACCGGCTGCTGGGAACAAGCATTTCTTGATCATATGGGTCCTTACAAAGGGCTGTGCGTACGGAATTCGGCGCAGTCTAATCAGGCCGCAGTCACCTTACAATGGGTCCTGCTGGCGTTGCGATGTCATCATAGAGAAAAAATCTCGGCGTAAGTTCCGCGTATCTTACGAAGCGCATCTGCATCGGCACGGCCAAATGAGCCTGCACGGGGTATTTCCAAGGGCTGTGACCTTTTTAGCATGCTTTTACAGCGGTAACACTGACCTAGAATAACTTGCGCGTGCCCGCGACATTTGGCGCTATCATAGGCCCCTGAACCAGACCACGAGATACTTGATAGATGTCAGAACCAAAAGGCGTGAACGGCTACCTGATCACCAAGCGAGCAGACGGTTGGCACCTGATCAACTTCCACGGCGACAGCGTCGCCGGCGCATTTGCCAGCGAAAGCCAGGCTATTGCCGTAGCCGAAGTGTTTGTGGATGAAGCAGGCCACGCTTCGAGCAAACGGCCCAAGGGCAAGTAAACGTCAATGCCCTGTGCAAAAGGCCCCGGTGAACGGGGCTTTTTTGTGTTTGTCTGTACGTAGATGGCAGTTCGCTATAATCTCGCCAAAACGCCCCACGACAGTGTCAGCGTGCCCTCCAACACCCTCGATGATGAACCTACATGAACAAGATTCTGGCACTGACTGCAGGACTGGCGCTCGCCGGATGCACCACCACCTCTGACGTCTACCTGAAAAACGGTGAGCAAGGCCTGACCATCGACTGCTCGGGCGAAGCCAATTCCTGGGCCAGCTGCTATGAAAAGGCCGACGCTTCTTGCGCAGGCACCGGCTACCGTATCGTCGGCACCGAAGGCACGCCTTCGCTCAAGGAAAGTGAAAAGACCCTGGGCCAGGACGTCGGCAACTTCAAAAGCCGCAGTGTCGTAGTCGTGTGCAAGTAAGCTTAGCGCCTACAACTGGATATCGGCGAACTTGATACCCAGGCCACGAATGGTCTCCACCAGGTCATCCAGCCGCGAGAACGACTCGACTTCATCCTGATCGTCCACCAGGAAAAAGCTGCGGCCACCGCTTTTCTTGAAAAATACAATCCACTCCCCCAAGTCAGCCGGGTTCTGGATGATGTGAGTGGCCGATATCTGGCCTTCGGCCTGGCGAGCCCTGACGTGTTCACGCTTCATAAAAGACTTCCCGAAAAAACAAATGCCGCACAAACCGGGGGTTTGCACGGCATTTTTGCATTGAATGGACGAGAGTTTAACGGATGCCCTGCCCGATCAGTGGGTGAAACGGCGCTTATGAACCGGAAATGCACTCTTCGCCGGCCTTCTTCACATCACCGGGACGGATCGGCACATTGGACATGCTCTCGTAGAGCTTGATACTGCTGCCGCTGGAGCGGTCTTCGATCTCGAAAATCGCCGACGGGTCCGCCGAGAATTTCTGCGGCACAATCACCTGCACACCGTCCTTATGCGGCTCGATCTGCGGCGGGCGGCGCGTGGTGGACAGTTTACGCACTACACAGGCAGCATATTCCTGCGGTTTCTTCCCGGAAATAACCGCCAGGGTCGGCGGGGTCTGCTTGATATCTGCAACCGAAGCACACCCACCAATCGCCAGGGCCAGAACCAACACACTCCACTTCATACAAAACCTCCGATAAAGACCCTACGACAGCGAGGATGGTATTTTTCTCCCGCCCACGTAGGATTTATCCCTGATAACTCGGTAAATAACTGTTTTAAATTGTCGACGTCGTTGAAGACGGGCCGATAATAAACGCGCTGGGGCTGATAAACTCCATCTTAACCTACGTATCGTTCTGATTTTTCAGAAAAAGCCCTTCTGGAGACACCCTCATGAAATTCATCCACCAGCGCGAGCACCTCAACGAGGGAGACATTGTTGTCATCGAATGCTCGCAGACTTGTAATATCCGGCTAATGAGCGATGCGAATTTTCGCAGCTTCAAGAATGGCGGCCGACACACCTACCACGGCGGCGCATTCGACAAGTTCCCCGCCAAAATCACCGCACCGAGCACCGGGTTCTGGAATATCACCCTGGACGTGGTCACACGCCGTGCCATCAGCGTGACCCGCAAACCCGCGCTGTCTCACAAGATCCGCATTGTGCGTCGCACCAGCTCCAAGCTGAGCTGACCCGCCCCTACCACAGGAAACGATCGTGACCGCTACTACCAAATACGTGATCAAGTACAAGCTCAACGGCGAACGCCGCTTTGAGTTCGCTCAACTGCAGACCAACAGCGTCGAAGAAGCCAAGCAAGCCTTGGCGAAAATTCACGATGCCAGTGATGAAATCACCGACATCAATGTGAGCAAGGCGCTGTAGGCGAATGCCCGGCCCCACCGAAGATCTGTTCGCCGAAGACGCCTTGCAGCAACCCGCAGGGCGCGAGCAAATTGGCGAACAGTCCTGCGTATTAAAAGGCTACGCCCTGCCCTGGATTGAGCGCCTTCTACCGGAACTACGGCAGGTGCTGGCTCAATCACCGTTTCGGCAAATGGTCACACCGGGTGGTTTTACCATGTCGGCCGCATTGAGCAGTTGCGGCGACCTGGGCTGGACTACCGACACCTCTGGTTACCGTTACTCATCCGTGGACCCACGTAGCCAGCAACCCTGGCCGCCCATGCCGGACGCCCTGCGTGAATTGGCGGTGCTGGCGGCCGCTGACGCCGGGTTCCCTGACTTTGCCCCGGACGCCTGCCTGATCAACCGCTATGTACCCGGCGCAAAAATGTCGCTGCATCAAGACAAAAATGAGCGTCGCTACAGCGAACCCGTGGTGTCTGTCTCGCTCGGACTGCCGGCAATATTTCTGTTTGGTGGGCATGCGCGCAGCGACAAGACCCGCAAAGTCTCGCTGTTCCATGGCGACGTGGTGGTCTGGGGCGGCGTGGACCGCCTGCGCTTTCATGGCGTGATGCCGATCAAGGAAGGCGTGCACCCGGTGATGGGTCCGCAACGCATCAACCTGACCTTTCGCACCGCCGGCTGATTTGACCGCAAGCTTCAGAGTGCCAGGCGTTCGCGACCCGGCTAATCTGGCCGGGATCCGTCAAGAGTGCCGAACATGACTACCGAACAAGACCCGCGCTGGGCCGCCGTACTTGCCCGTGACCCCAAGGCCGATGCGCTGTTCGTCTATGGCGTGAAGACCACCGGCGTGTACTGCCGCGCCAGTAGCGCTTCACGCTTGCCGCGCCCGGAAAACATCGAGTTTTTCGACACCCCGGCGCAGGCCGAAGCCGCCGGCTATCGCGCCAGCAGACGCGCGGCCGGCGACCGGACCCAGCTCGCGGCGCAGCATGCACAGCTGGTGGCCGATGCCTGTCGTCATATCGAACAGGCCGACACTCCACCCAGCCTGAATACGCTGGCACTGCACGCCAATCTCAGCCCTTTTCATTTTCACCGTGTGTTCAAAGCCGTTACTGGCCTGACACCCAAGGGCTATGCCAGTGCCCATCGTTCGCGCAAGGTGCGCGACGGTCTCAAGAGCGCGCACTCAGTGACGGATGCGCTCTATGACGCGGGCTTCAACTCCAACAGTCGCTTTTATGAATCCGCCGACCAACTACTTGGCATGAAGCCCGCCGACTACAAGGCCGGGGGCACCAACACTGCGATACTGTTCGCCGTCGGGCAGTGCTCACTGGGAGCGATCCTGGTGGCGCAGAGCGCTCGCGGCGTCTGTGCGATTCTGCTGGGGGATGACGCGGACCAACTGGTGCGCGATCTACAGGATCAATTTCCCAACGCGGAACTGGTGGGCGCCGACCCGTGTTTCGAGCAACTGATTGCGCAGGTCGTGGGGTTTATCGAAGCGCCCGCGCTCGGCCTGGACTTGCCACTGGACCTGCGCGGCACCGCATTCCAGGAACGGGTGTGGCAAGCCTTGCGTGAGATTCCACCGGGCAGCACCGCCAGCTACGCGCAGATCGCCGAGCGCATCGGCGCACCAAAGTCGTTCCGTGCGGTGGCCCAGGCGTGCGGCGCCAACAGCCTGGCGGTGGCCATTCCTTGCCACCGCGTAGTGCGTAGCAATGGTGAGCTATCGGGCTACCGCTGGGGGGTGGAGCGCAAGCAGCAATTGCTCGCCAGAGAACAGTCGTCTAAGACCTAGCGGATCCCTGACTGTCGCGACGTGCTGCTCCTGGATGGTGTGCAAGGCCATCTCCTTCAAAGCTTCAGTTTGCGTTTACGAAATTCAGCGACTTTATGCCGATTGCCACACAACGCCATGCTGCACCAGCGGCGCTTGTGGGCCTTGGTGCGGTCATAAAACCACAAGATGCATTCCGGATGCTCGCAGCGCCGGATCAAATTGAAATCTCCTTCCACCAGCAACGTGGCGGCCGCCTCGGCAATCGGGGCCAGGAACTGTTGCGCCGTCTGCTGCTTGCGCTGGCGCTCAAGCTTTGGCGCCTCGGACGCCGTCCACACCAACTGCGGATGGCTCACCGCCTTGCGTAAAAAGCCGTTGAGTGCAGCCGGATTGCCAGGTTGTCGCGCTTTGCGCGCAGCCACCAACTCACGAATCACCTCGCGCAACTCCCGCGCGGCGCTGAGCAACGCCCCCGGTTCAAACTGCGGAATACCGTGTTGTTCAACCCATTGCAGGCGCACCAACCAGGCGGCCACGTCGGCATCGGCCTGCCAGAAATCCCACGGCACGCCGTCGATGTTCGCCAGGGTATTGAGCATGTCCAACACCGGATCATCGGCCAGGACATAGGGTTCCGAGGGGGCGGCAGTGGATGGGGGAAGGGTCATGGGGCAATCCTCTTGTGAGCGTCCATATCGTAACCGCTATTACGACATCAGGATAGTTACAAAAATAACAATTCTAACCCTAATAAATGATTTGACAGGTTACATTAATCAGCGCAGCTTTTTAAAAAGTAACCCGTAAATCAACTCAATCTAGTTACAAAGGGCATTCCATCATGACCACTCCAACCCCTGCCGTTCACTACCGCCACGTCGATGCCGACGGCGTGCGCATGTTCTACCGCGAGGCCGGTGCTGCATCGGCACCGGTCATGTTGCTGCTGCACGGCTTTCCCAGTTCGTCGCACATGTTCCGCGACCTGATCCCCTTGCTTGCCACGCGCTTCCGGGTCATTGCGCCGGACCTGCCGGGCTTCGGCTTCACCGAGGTGCCGGCTGAGCGCGATTACCACTACAGCTTCGACAACCTGGCAATCACGGTCGGGCATTTTGTCGATGCGCTGGCGTTGAACCGTTACGCCCTGTATGTCTTTGACTATGGCGCGCCGGTGGGCCTGCGCCTGGCGGTGGCGCATCCGGAACGGGTCAGCGCACTGGTGTCGCAGAACGGTAACGCCTATCTGGAAGGCCTGGGGGATGCCTGGGCACCGATTCGCACCTATTGGAACGAGCCGACCCAGGCCAACCGCGAGGTGATTCGCAACGCAGTGATCAGCCTGGAAGGCACGCGCTACCAATACCTGCATGGCGTAAAGCAGCCCGAGCGGGTAGCCCCGGAATCCTACATGCTCGATGTACTGCTCATGCAGCGCCCCGGAAATGACGAGATCCAACTGGACCTGTTCCTCGACTACCGCAACAACCTGGCGCTGTACCCGGCGTTCCAGGCGTTCTTCAAGGCCACACTCGTACCTACGCTGGTGATCTGGGGCCAGAACGACCCGTTCTTTATCCCGCCAGGCGCCCACGCCTATAAAGCTGACAACCCGAATGCCGTGGTGGAACTGCTCGACACCGGTCACTTCGCCCTGGAAACCCATGCCGCCCATATCGCCGAGCGGATTCACGCCGTACTCGGCAACGCCATTGATTGATGACGCACCACGAAACGCCGCGATCGTCCAGTGAATAAAACAGAGTGGCCGGGGGCCATGGGCCCTGTTAAAACAGCGAAGAGCCTCACTAACGCTGGAGACGCATCCCATGAGCACCTGGCCAGACACCCGCCTTCTCGACCTGCTGGGCATTCAGTTGCCCATCATCCAGGCCCCCATGGCGGTGGGCACGACCACCGCCATGGTTATCGCCGCGAATCAGGCCGGTGCGTTGGGTTCGCTGCCGGCTGCTGCGCTGAGCATCGAGCAGCTGCGCGAAGCGCTGACCGCCATCCGCCAGGCCAGCCCACGTCCGATCAACGTCAATTTCTTCTGCCACCAACCGCCCACGCCAGACCCCGAGCGTGATCGCCGCTGGAAGGCACTGCTGGAACCCTACTACCGCGAACTGGGCGCCGACTTTGATGCGCCCACCCCGGTCTCCAACCGTGAACCGTTCAATGACGCCGCGTGCCAGGTCGTCGAAGAATTCCGCCCCGAAGTGGTCAGCTTTCACTTCGGTTTGCCGGAAAAGTCCCTGCTGGATCGGGTGAAAGCCACTGGTGCCAACGTGCTGTCTTCGGCCACCACGGTGGAAGAAGCGATCTGGCTGGAACAGCATGGCTGCGATGCAATCATCGCCATGGGCAGTGAGGCCGGCGGGCACCGTGGATTGTTCCTCAGCGACGACCTCAATACCCAGATCGGCCTGTTCGCCTTGTTGCCGCAAGTCGTCGACGCCGTCAGCGTGCCAGTGATTGCCGCCGGCGGCATCGGTGATGCGCGCGGGATTGTCGCAGCGTTCGCCCTCGGCGCCTCGGCGGTGCAGATTGGCACGGCGTACCTGTTTACTCCCGAAGCCAACGTCACGGCCTCACATCACTATGCTTTGCGCCATGCCCAGGCCAGCGAAACCGCGCTGACCAACCTGTTCACCGGTCGCCCGGCACGGGGCATCGTCAACCGGGTAATGCGCGAGTTGGGCGCGATCAACCCGGCCGCACCGGCGTTCCCCACTTCCGGTGGCGCGTTGATACCGCTCAAGGCCAAGGATGAAGCGGGCTTCAGCAACCTGTGGTCCGGTCAGGCACTGCGCCTGGGCAAAGACACCACGACTTATGAACTGACCCGTGAATTGGCGGAGCAGGCGCTGGCCAAGCTCAACTAGCACTCGGCTGTGTGGCAACTTTGCACTGTACCGGCAAAGGCCAACCGCTATATATTCCCATACATAGCGGTTAAGCCTTCTACCTATAACAAGCCGTACACCCTCAAAGGAGCTGTTTCATGAAGAGTCATGCCTCACGCCTGGCCATCCTGGCCGTTGCCCTGGCATTCGGTTCGGCCCACGCCGATGAAGTCCAGGTGGCCGTCGCAGCCAACTTCACTGCACCGATCCAGGCGATCGCCACCGACTTCGAGAAAGATACCGGGCACAAACTGGTCGCGGCCTACGGTGCCACCGGCCAGTTCTACACCCAGATCAAGAATGGCGCGCCGTTCGAAGTGTTCCTGAGCGCCGACGACACCACCCCGCAGAAGCTTGAAAGCGAAGGCGACACCGTCAAGGGTTCGCGCTTCACCTACGCCGTCGGCACCCTGGCGCTGTGGTCGGCGAAGGACGGTTACGTCGACGCCAAAGGCGACGTATTGAAGAAAAACGAGTTCAAGCACCTGTCGATTGCCAACCCGAAAGCCGCACCCTATGGCCTGGCTGCCACTCAGGTGTTGGCCAAGGAAGGTCTGACCGACAAGGTCAAGGACAAGATTGTCGAAGGCCAGAACATCACCCAGGCTTATCAGTTCGTGTCCACCGGCAACGCCGAGCTGGGCTTTGTGGCCTTGTCGCAGATCTATAAAGACGGCAACGTCACCAGCGGTTCGGCGTGGATCGTCCCGGCGTCCATGCACGACCCGATCAAACAGGACGCAGTGATCCTCAACAAGGGCAAAGACAGCGCCGCTGCCAAGGCACTGGTCGAATACCTCAAGGGGCCTAAAGCCGCTGCCGTCATCAAGTCCTTTGGTTACGAGCTGGCCAAGTAAATGCCGTTATCGAGTGCCGATTTCTCCGCTATCTGGTTGACCCTCAAACTGGCCTCACTGACCACCGTGATCCTGCTGGTCATCGGCACTCCGATTGCCTTGTGGCTGTCGCGCACCCGTTCCTGGTGGCGCGGCCCCATTGGTGCGGTCGTCGCCTTGCCGTTGGTGTTGCCGCCGACGGTGATCGGTTTCTACCTGTTGTTGACCATGGGACCCAATGGCTATTTCGGCCAGTTCACTCAGTGGTTGGGCCTGGGCACCCTCACCTTCAGCTTCGCCGGACTGGTGATCGGCTCAGTGATCTATTCCATGCCGTTTGTGGTGCAGCCGTTGCAAAACGCCTTCTCCGCCATCGGCACACGCCCACTGGAAGTGGCCGCAACCTTGCGTGCCAACCCGTGGGACACTTTTCTCACGGTGATTCTGCCCCTGGCCCGCCCCGGCTTTATCACCGCCTCGATCCTGGGCTTTGCACACACCGTCGGCGAATTCGGCGTGGTGCTGATGATCGGCGGCAATATCCCGGACAAGACCCGCGTGGTCTCCGTGCAGATCTACGACCATGTGGAAGCCATGGAATACGCCCAGGCCCATTGGCTGGCCGGCTCCATGGTGGTGTTCGCGTTCCTCGTGTTGCTGGCGCTCTACTCCAGCCGTAAAACCAGGATGGGCTGGAGCTGATGTCGATGATCAATGTGCGCCTGAACCTCAAGTACACAAGCTTTGCCCTCGATGTGGACCTGCACCTGCCCGGCCGAGGCGTAACCGCGCTGTTTGGGCATTCCGGTTCCGGCAAGACCACCTGCCTGCGCTGCATCGCCGGGCTGGAACGCGCCGGAGACGGCTTCATCCAGATCAATGATGACGTCTGGCAACACAGTCGTAACGGGCTGTTCGTGCCGCCGCATAAACGCGCGCTGGGCTACGTGTTTCAGGAGGCCAGCCTGTTCCCGCACCTGTCGGTACGCGCCAACCTGGAGTTCGGCCTCAAGCGGATTGCCCGTCAACAGCGTCGTGTGGACATGGCCCAGGCCACTGAGTTGCTGGGCATCGGTCATCTGCTCGAGCGCCATCCCCAACACCTCTCCGGCGGCGAGCGCCAGCGCATCGGTATCGCCCGCGCCTTGCTCACCAGCCCGAGCCTGCTGCTGATGGACGAGCCGCTGGCTGCCCTCGACAGTCAGCGAAAGGGTGAAATCCTGCCGTACCTCGAACGCCTGCACGATGAACTGGATATCCCGGTGCTGTACGTTAGCCATGCCCAGGATGAAGTGGCACGCCTGGCCGATCACATCGTGCTGCTCAGCGAGGGCAAGGCCCTGGCCAGCGGCCCCATCGGTGAAACCCTGGCACGTCTCGACCTGCCCCTGGCGCGGGGTGACGATGCCGGTGTGGTCATCAATGGTACGGTCAGTGCCTACGACGACCACTACCAATTGCTCACGCTGCAACTGCCCGCCAGCGCCCTGCACATGCGCGTAGCCCATGCACCGCTGGCGCTGGGCAAGGCGCTGCGCATCAAGGTGCAGGCGCGCGACGTGAGCCTCAGCCTGCAAGCCGAGGAGCACAGCAGCATCCTCAACCGCCTGCCGGTCACCGTCACCCAGGAAATTGCCGCGGACAACAGCGCTCACGTGCTGGTACGCCTGGACGCGGGAGGCTCGCCGCTGTTGGCGCGCATCACGCGATTCTCCCGCGACCAGTTGCAACTGCACCCCGGCCAAACGTTGTGGGCGCAGATCAAGGCGGTCGCCGTGCTGGCTTGAGCAATCTTTTGGCACGACCGCATACGGCTGCGGTCAATCAGACATACCGGCCTGATGTGTTGCCAAGGAACCCGCCCCATGTCCGACTCTGCGCTGCCCCGCGACCTGCATTACGTTGACGACACCCAGCCCGGCATCCGTCGCAAGACGCTGCGGGGCAAGTTCCAGTATTTCGATTCCAAGGGCGAGCGTATCCGCGATGCGGATGAGATCAAGCGCCTCAACGCCCTCGCCGTACCGCCGGCCTACACCGATGTGTGGATCTGCGCCGACCCGCAAGGCCATCTGCAAGCGACCGGCCGCGACGCGCGCGGGCGCAAGCAGTATCGCTATCACGCGCGCTGGCGTGAGGTGCGCGACAGCGACAAATACTCGCGCCTGCAGGAATTTGGCAACGCCTTGCCGAAGCTGCGCAAACAGTTGGAAGCGCAAATCGCCGAACCCGGCTTTACCCGCGAAAAAGTCCTGGCCACGGTCGTCATGCTGCTGGACGCGACGCTGATCCGGGTCGGCAATACTCAGTATGCGCGGGACAACAAGTCCTACGGGCTGACCACCCTGCGCACCCGTCATGTGGATGTCAAAGGCAGCGAGATCCAGTTCCAGTTTCGTGGAAAGAGCGGCGTAGAGCACCAGATCAGCGTCAAGGACCGGCGCCTGGCCACGGTGGTCAAACGCTGCATGGAGCTGCCGGGGCAGAACCTGTTCCAGTACCTGGACGAAGACGGTGTACGGCACACCGTCAGTTCCCAGGACGTCAATGACTACCTGCACCGCCTCACCGGCGCCGACTTCACCGCCAAGGACTACCGCACCTGGGCCGGCACCGCCATGGCGCTGGCGGTGTTGCGCGAGCTGGAATGGCAGCCTGAGTCGGATGCCAAGCGGCATGTGGTGGCGATGGTCAAGGACGTCGCCAGGCAGCTGGGCAACACGCCGGCGGTGTGCCGCAAATGCTATATCCACCCGGCCGTGCTGGAGCATTTCAGCCTCGGTGAACTCTCCAAATTGCCCAAACCAAGACTGCGCAAAGGGCTCAAGGCCGAAGAAGTGGCCTTGGCGATGTTCCTGGAGCAACTGGCGCAAGACTTGCCGAAAAAAGCCAAGGCGGGTTAGGCTTTGCCTCCCTTCTGATGCGCAGGACGACCGCCGACGTGAACCACTAAGCCTTCCAAAATGTACCCGCAACGAGCCGCCTGGCGCGCTTGTTGGCCTGTCCGACATTTTTTTGGAGGTGCTGATGACTGACGTCAACCGGCTGCCTGTGCTTGTTTCCCTGCAACATTTATCCTTCCGGTTCGCCAATGGCGAGACGCTGCTGGATGACCTCAACCTGTCCATCGATTACACCCCCACCGGTATCGTGGGGCGCAATGGTCGAGGAAAAAGTGTACTCGCCAAATTGATCGCGGGGCTGTTGTCGCCCTCCTCCGGCTCGTTGAATTGCCCACGCAGCGTGATCTATGTAGCGCAGAACGTCGTGGTAGCGCCGGGCGATACCGTCGCCGATCTTACCGGCACCGCAGCGATATTGACCGCCCTTGAGCGCATGGCCCGAGGCGCCCCACAGATCGATGACCTCGAATTGATCGATGATCGTTGGGACTTGGCCGAGCGTTTGCGCAGTAGCTTGAATGCCGCAGGGTTGTCGCGGCTTTCTGTTGATACCCCAGCCCGTCAACTCAGCGGCGGCCAGTTAGCCAGGGTTGCGATCATCGGCGCGCTGCTGGCCGCGCCACAGTTGCTGGTGCTCGATGAGCCCACCAACCACCTCGATAGCGATGGCCGCGCCTGGCTGCTGCGTGTCCTCGACGAATGGCGTGGCGGCCTGGTGGTGGTCAGCCATGACCGGCAATTACTCAACGCAATGGGGCGCATCATTGAGCTGTCGCCGCTCGGCGTAAACCTATATGGCGGGAACTACGACGCCTATCGACAACAGCGCGACGCTGAACAGCACGCCGCCGTCGCCGCACTGGAACACGCTCGCCTGGAACGCAGCCGCGAAAAGCGGCGCCTGCAAAAAGGCCACGACAACCTGCAACGCCATGCCGCCCGCTCACGCAAGCATGCGGAAACGGCCAAAGTCGATCGCTTCACCAAAGCGCGCTGGAAAGGCGCTGCCTCGCAGATCGTCAGCACCGTGCGCAGCGCGCATGAGCAACACAAACAGGAGCTGGATGCCCAGGTGCGCCAAGCCTATGCTCGGGTCGAGGATGAAACGCCGACGCTGGTGGCATTGCCTGCGTCAGCGGTACCTAACGGCCGACAGGTGCTGTCGTTGATCAACGCGCAATTACCCTGGCTGCCGTCGACCTGCCTCAACGTGCACCTCACCGGCCCGGTGCGTGTGGCGGTGCATGGACCCAACGGTTGCGGCAAGTCCACGCTGCTCAAAGTGCTGGCGGGAGAATGGCGTGCAGAAAGCGGCGAATGCCACGTGCACGTGCCCAGCGCCTATATCGATCAGCACCTCGCGCTGCTCGACGACCACCGTTCCATCGTCGAACAACTGAACCTGCTGGACACCCCGCTGGCGGAAGGCGAATTGCGCACGCGCCTGGCCCTGCTGCAACTGGATGCCCTGCGTGTGACCCAACCCGCCGGGCAACTCAGCGGCGGCGAACGCCTGAAGGCTGCGATTGCGGTTGCCTTGTGGCGCGCAGTGCCGGCGCAATTGCTGTTGCTGGACGAGCCGACCAACCATTTGGACCTGGAATCGGTGATGGCGTTTGAGCAAGCCATGCAAGGTTTTGCCGGGGCAATGCTGGTGGTGTCCCATGACGCGGCGTTTGTGCAAGCGATCAGGCCGACGCACTTTCTGGACTGGCATCCTGCGGGTTGGACCCTGACGCCTGCCTGAGGTCATTGCATGCGCGCTTAAAGCGTCCTACGGTAGTGGCCGGATAATCTCACCGAGGAACCCGGCCCTATGTTGCCTTCGCCACGAAAGCCCTACGTCAATGCCGCACTGGCCCATCGACAGCGTTGGCGTGGCCGCGTCGGACTGATGCTGGTGGCCAGCCTGTCGGTGCTGGCGGGCATGACCGATGCCATCGGCTTCATGGCGAGCGGTGACTTTGTTTCGTTCATGAGCGGGAACACTACGCGCCTGGCGGTGGCGATAAGCGCGGGTGACCTGGGCCTGACCGGGCGGCTGCTGTTGCTGGTGGCAACTTTTGTGGTGGGTAACGCGCTGGGCGTGGTGGTCGGCCGACTCAGCCGTCGCCATGCCCTGCCCTTGCTGCTGTGTATTGCCGCCTTGCTGTGCGGCGGTGCACTCCTGCCCTTCGCCGATACGTTGCCCGCGCTACTGGCGGCGATCATCGCGATGGGCATGCTCAATGCTGCGGTGGAAGAGGTCAACGGGCTGCCGGTGGGACTGACTTACGTCACCGGTGCACTGTCACGCTTTGGCCGTGGGCTGGGGCGCTGGCTGCTCGGCGAGCGCCGCAATGGCTGGCGCGTACAGTTGATCCCTTGGGCCGGGATGTTTGTGGGGGCGGTGATCGGTGCGCTGCTGGAGCAGCAGCTGGGGCTCAAGGCGCTGATCGTCAGCGGTGTATTGGCGGGGTTTCTGGGGCTGGTATCGCTGAAGATCCCTCGGCGCTGGCACCTGGGCTTCATGCCCCGCTGAAGGTTAAAAGGAGCTCGCCCGACGTTTAGGCCTCGACGTCCGTGTACTGGTAAAGAGCCATCATGTCGGGCGAGCCGGTGAATCATAAGCGAATGCCTCGCGGCTGTCGTGCCAGGCATTTCCTAAATCGACTAAGGCAACGGATTACAGGCAGGTCGCCAGTGCGGCCAAACGGCGCTTGGCCGGCATGTTGTCTTCGATGGCGTAGTACTTGATGGTGGAACCGCTGCCCGCGCTCTGTACATCGACAAAGTAATCGCCAGCGGTGGTGTACACCGTGAAGCCACCCGCGCCGATCGGCTCCTTGAAGCCGCCGGCGTCAACGCCGAACACACTTTCGTCCTGCCAGCCGAACTGCACGCATTCGGCAACGACCAGGGTGGCCTTGTCCGAAGCCAGGGTCTTGTAAGGCGTGCCTGCGCGCGCGTCTTTCATCTTCGAACCCGCGCAACCGGCCAGGGCCGCCAGTACCAGTGCGCCAATTACCACCTTGTGCATGCCATTGCTCCGTTGGAAAAAAACGCGACTGTACCATTGCCACAGGCCGGACTGATGGCCGCATGAACTTTGTTTCACTGTAAAGGGGCAAGGCGCGACCTATAGTGGTCACGCTCATTTTTAGAAGTCTTCCTTCCGCCCGCGCTCCCGCGGGCTTTTTTTCGCCCCGGTTGTGCTCAGAGCAGCCAGCGGAACAGATAGAACAACGCCATGCTCAGCAGCACCGTCATCAACACATTGCGTGTCCAGAACATCAATGCCACGGCGCTGATACCCGCCAGCAGGTAAGGGTTGGCCGGGCTCAGGTTGAGCTGGTGGTCAGCCAGGAAAATGATCGGCCCGCAAATCGCCGTGAGCATCCCCGGCACCGCGAATCCCAGAAACTCCCGCGCGCCACGGTTGAGGCGCACCGGCAGGCGTGGCTCGATAAACAGGTAACGGTTGAGAAACACCACCAGGCCCATGGCCACAATCATGATGTAGATCATTGCTGCCCTACTCCCAGTCGCTTGCAGGCATACCCTGCGCTCATGCCCAGCAGGCCGGACACCACCACCGCCGATTCCCAATGCAGGAAGCTCAGCCACACCGAGAACAGCAATGACACCGCCACACAGACCACCGTGGGAACGTCACGCACCACCGGCGTAATCAAGGCGATGAAGGTGGCGGCGATGGAAAATTCCAGGCCCAGTTGGTCGAGGCCGGGAATGCTTTTACCAAGCACGATGCCGGCCAGGGTGAACAGGTTCCAGGCGATATAGAACGTCAGGCCGACACCCAAGGCATACCAGCGATTGAAGGTCTCGCGGTCATAGTGACTGACCAGCGCAAAGAATTCGTCGGTCAGCAGAAAGCCCAGGCTCATGCGCCAGCGGGTCTTGAGGGGAGAAAGGACCGGCCGCAAGTGCATGCCATACAGCAAATGCTGGGAGGTCAGCAGCAAGGTGGTCAGCACGATGGAAATCAGACTGGCGCCGCTCTTGACCATGCCGATGGCAACCAGTTGCGCAGCACCGGCGAATACGATGGCAGAAAGGCCCTGGGCTTCCAACGGGCTGAATTGTGCATCGATGGCCATGGAACCGGCCAACAGTCCCCAGGGCGCGCAGGCCAGGGACAAGGGAATGACGGCAATGGCGCCGCGAGCGAAGGCGTAATGAGGTAAGGCAGTAGGCATGGAAACGGCTCATCGACAGACAGTCGACAAGCATGCCAGCGCAACAATGGAGTTGTCTTGAACGATCTTGCTCAGGCGAGCCGGACCGACACTTGTTCCACCGAATCACGCGCTTCGCGCAGTTCGTGGGCATCCTGGTTGAGTCGGTGAATAGTATTGAGCAGGCGCTGGCGCAGCACTTCATCGCCGAGCTTTTCGACGGCGCGCATCAGGTCGAACGCCGCGGTTTCGTTATTTTCCGCGACGGAATCCAGGGTCTTGCGCAGGTTGCGAGTGGCACGGGTCACGCGGGGTCTTCCTTCATCAGCAATGGGCAGGCACTTTAGGACATTCGTGTTTCATTTTAATTTCAGACACTTGTGGTGATTTTCGAGATATATGATCCAAGTCAATTGAAACAGGATTTGACCGATACATATGGAAATACGTATATTCGGATAACCATATATACGAAGGCCTTGACCATGTCGGACCTCATCTCCCCGCCCACCCTGTTCAAATGCCTGGCCGATGCCACCCGGGCACGGCTGACGTTATTGATCCTGCGCGAAGGCGAACTTTGCGTGTGCGAACTGATCCATGCCTTGGACGACAGCCAGCCAAAAATCTCCCGTCACCTGGCGCAACTGCGCAATTGCGGCTTGCTGCTGGATCGTCGTCAGGGTCAATGGATCTATTACCGCATCAATCCGGCATTACCCGACTGGGTCACTGCCGTGCTGCACACCACTTTGCAAGCCAACCAGCCCTGGTTGCACAGCGACGCACTGCGTCTGGATGCAATGGGCGACCGACCACAACGGGCCAGTACCTGCTGCTGAGCCACCGGAGCGTTTATCCATGCTTGTCGCCATCGCGATTTTTATCTTCACCATTGTTCTGGTCATCTGGCAGCCCAAAGGCCTGGGCGTCGGCTGGAGCGCAACCCTGGGCGCGATCCTGGCCCTGGCTTTCGGCGTGATCAGCCTGGCCGACATCCCAGTGGTATGGCACATCATCTGGAATGCCACCGGTACTTTTGTCGCGCTGATCATCATCAGCCTGCTGCTGGATGAGGCCGGTTTTTTTGCCTGGACCGCCTTGCATGTGGCGCGCTGGGGACGTGGACGCGGACGGCGTTTGTTTGCCTACATGGTGCTGCTCGGCGCGCTGGTGTCGGCGTTGTTTGCCAATGACGGTGCAGCGCTGATCCTGACGCCCATCGTGATGTCGATGCTGCTGGCCCTGCGCTTTTCCCCGGCGGCAACCCTGGCTTTCGTCATGGGCGCGGGATTCATCGCCGACACGGCCAGCCTGCCGCTGGTGGTGTCGAACCTGGTGAACATCGTTTCGGCCGACTACTTCAAGATCGGTTTCAACGAATACGCCGCCGTGATGGTGCCGGTGAACTTCGTCAGCGTCGCGGCCACCCTGGCGGTGTTGCTGTGGTTCTTCCGCCGCGATATTCCACGAACCTATGACCCGGCCGACCTGGACGACCCCGCCAGCGCCATCCACGACCGCGCGACCTTCCGCGCCGGCTGGTGGGTGTTGGGCATCCTGCTGGTGGGGTGCTTTGCCCTGGAACCGCTGGGCATTCCGATCAGTGCGATTTCCGCCGCCTGTGCCCTGCTGTTGCTGGTGATCGCCGCAAAGGGGCACAAGATTTCCACGCGCAAAGTGCTGAAGGAAGCGCCGTGGCAGATCGTGATCTTTTCCCTGGGCATGTACCTGGTGGTCTACGGTCTGCGCAACGCCGGCCTGACCACCTACCTGGCCACCTGGCTCGACACGTTTGCCACTTACGGCGTGTGGGGCGCTGCCATGGGCACCGGTGTGCTGACGGCGCTGCTGTCGTCGGCGATGAACAATCTGCCGACGGTGTTGATCGGCGCGCTGTCCATCGAGTCCAGCCATGCCGTGGGTGTGGTCAAGGACGCGATGATCTACGCCAACGTGATCGGCAGCGACCTCGGCCCGAAGATCACCCCTATCGGCAGCCTGGCCACCTTGCTGTGGCTGCACATCCTGGCGCGCAAAGGCATCAGCATCACCTGGGGCTACTACTTCAAGGTCGGCATCGTGCTGACCCTGCCGGTGCTGTTGATCACCCTCGCCGCCCTCGCCTTGCGCCTGAGTTTCTAACGGAGATACCCCGATGAAAGTCCTGTTCATGTGTACCGCCAACAGCTGCCGCAGCATCTTGTCCGAAGCCATGTTCAACCACCTGGCGCCGGAAGGCTTCGAAGCGATCAGCTCCGGCAGTTTTCCCAAGGGCCAGGTGCTGCCACGTAGCTTGAGCACGTTGCAAGCGGCCGGGATCAGTACCGAAGGGTTGTACAGCAAGGGCAACGATGCCTTTGAAGGCAGCCCGCCGAATGTGGTGATTACGGTGTGCGACAAGGCCGCCGGCGAAGCCTGCCCGGTGTACTTCGGGCCGGCCGTGAAGGCGCACTGGGGGTTGGAAGACCCGTCGGACGTCCAGGGTGACGACGCCAGTGTGCAAGCGGCATTCGACGCCACACTGAAGACCATCGCCACACGCTGCAGGGCGTTCTTCGTCCTGCCCTTCGGCGAACTCAGCCCTGCCGACCTCAAGGCGGAACTCGCGCGCATTGCGCAGTTGTAATCGGAGGCCCTATGACGACGCTGCCCAATCTGGACCTGTCCCTGATCGACTCAAAACCGGCCAGCCCGGACCAGCCGCCGCGCATCCTGCTGCTCTACGGCTCGACCCGCGAACGCTCGTTCAGCCGCCTGCTGGTGGAAGAAGCCGCACGGCTGTTGCAGCACTTCGGCGCGCATACCCGCATCTTCAACCCCAGCGGCCTGCCATTGCCGGATGACGCGCCCAGCGACCACCCCAAGGTGCAGGAACTGCTGAAACTGATGCAGTGGTCCGAAGGCCAGGTGTGGTGCTCGCCCGAGCGGCATGGCTCGATGTCGGCGGTGTTCAAGGCGCAACTGGACTGGGTGCCCTTGACCCTGGGCGCGGTCCGCCCGACCCAGGGCAAGACCCTGGCGGTGATGCAAGTGTCCGGCGGCTCCCAGTCCTTCAACACCGTCAACCAGCTGCGGGTGCTGGGGCGCTGGATGCGCATGTTCACCATCCCCAACCAGTCCTCGGTACCCAAGGCCTTCATGGAGTTCGATGAACAGGACCGCATGAAACCCTCGGCGCTTTATGATCGGGTCGTCGATGTAATGGAAGAACTGGTGCGCTTCACCCTGCTGCTGCGCGACCGTCCCGACCTGGTGGACCGTTACTCGGAACGCAAGGAAAGCGCCGGTGAACTGTCGCGCCGGGTCAATCAACGGTCGATTTGATCACCCTTGCCAGCGTATGCTCGTGCCTGTCCCCGACTGAGTGAAATCGATGAGCGCCGTGCAACACGCCTGGCTGGGCAACTATGAAGTCAGCAGCACCACCTGCACCGGCCTGACTTTTGCCCGCCACAGCCATGATGAATGTGTGATCGGCGTGAACCTGGCAGGCGAGGAAAAGGTCTGGCTGGATCGTCGCGAGTTCCACGCCGGCCCAGGCTCCATCACCCTGTACAACCCCGGTCAGATTCAAGGCGGCGGTGCGGCCGATGGTGCGCCCTGGCACTTTGTGAGCCTGTACGCCACGGCGGATCAATTGGCGGCGGACCTGGGGCTGGTGCATCTGGAATTTGACCGTGCCTTATGTGTTCAGCCCGAGCTTGCCCTGCGACTGGCCGCCGCGATCAAGGGTGCGCTAAACGGTGACACGCTGGTTCGCGACGTGAATGAAGATGCCTTGGTGCTGCTGTTAGCAGAGGTCGTGAACATCAGCGGCGTACGTCTGCCCGGCACCGCCAGCCCCGGCAAACCCCTGATCAGCCGCGCCCAGGCATTACTCGCCGAACACCTGCATCAACCCCTGACCCTGGACCACCTGGGCGGCGAACTGGGGTTGTCCAAATTCCACCTGCTGCGTGCCTTCCAGAAAGAAACCGGGCTGACGCCCCGGGAGTGGGCCATGCAGTTGCGTACCCGTCGCGCCAAAGGTCTGTTGCGCAAAGGGGTTCCCGCCGGCGAGGCGGCCCACGACCTGGGCTTCGCCGACCAGAGTCACCTGAACCGGCATTTCCGGGCGGCCTACGGCATCACTCCTGGCCACTATCAAAGCACCGTGAAGCGCTGAACAGCGCAATCTGGTCCAAGACACCGCACCTGCACATCCTCACACTGCCCCACCTCACTTGAAGGAAATGCGGGCATGCTGAAGATCTTTTTTTATGCACTGATATTCGGTTTTGTGTTTTGCCTCTCCCCCGGCGCCGTGCTCGCGGAGACCCTGCGCCGTGGCTTGCTGCATGGCTTTACACCCGCCCTGCTGGTGCAGTTCGGCTCATTGGTGGGCGATGCCGTGTGGGCGGTGATCGGCCTGACCGGGATCGCCCTGCTGATCCAGCATGACACGGTGCGTGTGCCGTTGACGGTGGTGTGTGCGTTGTACCTGGCCTGGCTGGGCGTACGCAGCCTGATCGATGCCTGGCACCTGCCACAACCGGACAGCGCGCCGGCCAGCACTCGGCAAAATGCCCTGGCGGTAGGCGCTGCAATTTCCCTGGCCAACCCGAAGAACATCGTCTACTGGGGCGCACTGGGCAGTGCGCTGTCGGGGATTGTCGGCACCACGCCCAGCCACGGGCAGACGCTGATGTTCTTTGCCGGGTTCATGCTCGCGTCGATCTTGTCATGCTTTCTGATTGCCGCTCTGGTGAACCTGTTGCGGCAGAACGCCTCGCCCACTTGGCAGCGCATCAGTTATGCCGCCTGTGGGCTGGTGCTGATCTACCTGGCGCTGCTGGCCTGGCAAGGCCTCTGATCAGGCCGGCCAGCGGCGGTGCAGGTCATCGATCACATAGGCATGCCCATGCACGCCGGCGTGATGGTGCAGCAGGTGCGGATGGCCGGCGGGCAGGTCGTGGTGTTCGTGCGCCACGCTTGCCTGCTCGTGTTCCGGTCGCCACAGACTGGCGCATGCGATCAAAGCCAGGGTGGCCACGAAGGCGAGGCTGGCAAATGTCTGCGCCATGCCGAAGTTGGCGCTGAGCCAACCGGCCAAGGGGTATGTCACCAGCCAGCAGCTATGCGACAAGGCGAATTGCGCGGCAAACAGCGCCGGCCGGTCCTCGGCATGGGCTGAGCGGCGCAGCAAGCGCCCGCCCGGGGTCTGCGCCAGGGAATAGCCCAGCCCCAGCACCCACCACAGCACCAGCATTTGCCGGTATTCAGACAGGTAGATGCCCACACTGAGCCCCAGGATCAGCAACCCACCGCCCGACAGCATGGCCGCGCGGTCGTTGAGACGCGCAAGCAACCTTGGCAACACCAGCGCCGCCATCATCGAGCCGGTGCCGAACGCGGCCAGCGCAAACGCCGTGAAGCGTTGCGGCAAGGCAAACCCGGATTGCACCAACACCACGCTGTTGACGATGACCATCGCACTGGCAGCCGCCACCGCCAGGTTCAGTGCCAGCAGACCGCGCAGGCGCGGCGTTGCCAGGAATATCCGCAGGCCACGGGTGGTGCGGTCATAGATACCGCGCCGCAGCGCCATCCGCGCCTGGGGCAAGAGCACCGACGACACCAGCAGGGCCGAGACCAGAAACCCTATCGAGGTCCCGGCGAACAGGCTGTGAAAGCTGATGACGCTCAACAGCATCGCCGCCAGGATCGGGCTGGCCACACTTTCCAGGTCATAGGCCAGGCGCGCCAGAGACAGCGCCTTGGTGTACTGCACCTCATCGGTGAGGATGTCGGGGATGGTCGCCTGGAAGGTCGGCGTGAAGGCCGCCGAAGCCGACTGCAGCACAAAAATCAGCAGGTAGACCTGCCACACCTCTGTGACGAAGGGCAACGCCAGCGCGACCAGCGCGCGTGTCAGGTCCAGGCCCAGCAGCATCGCCCGGCGCGGCAAGCGCTCGGCAAAGGCGGCCGCCACTGGCGCCACCCCGATATAGGCCACCATCTTGATCGCCAATGCGGTCCCCAGCACGGTGCCGGCCTGGTCACCTGCCAGCTCGAACGCCAGCAACCCCAGAGCGACGGTGGTCAAGCCGGTGCCGATCAGGGCTATCACCTGGGCGAAGAACAGGCGACGGTAAGTTTTATTGCTGAGCACGTCGAACATGGGAGCCCCCTGGCGTGTTGCCTACAGGTATTTGGTCAGTTGCTTGAGCTCAGCCAGCGAGGCCAGGCTATCCAGCGTCACGCTGTCTTCCAGGCAATGGTCGAGATGGTCCTGGATCAGCGTGCGCTTGGCCTGGCAGATCGCCTTCTCCACCGCATGCAGTTGCTGGGCGATATCCACGCACGGGCGCCGCGCCTCGATCATGCTGGTGATGCTGCGCAAATGGCCTTCGGCACGCTTGAGGCGTTTGACGATGGCGTCATGGGTTTGGTGGACATGCTCGTTCATTGAGAGGCTCCTTCGAGGATGCCTGATCGTATCCCCCCTGGGAGGATGTAGACAAGCCCGTTCATCTCCACCTTCAAAAACAACTACTTCTCGCTCACAACGCTGAAGAAGTGCAAGTAACGATACAACCGAAGCAGAACTGAAACAGGCCTTCTATCTGAACAGACTCTGAACTTTTAATGAATTAATACATTAAGCGTTGACATCCTGCATCGCCCTGAGTAGATTGCCCGTGCCTGCAGCTGGGGCCTTTTTTAAACCTCACAAAAGAAGCCAATGGACACAGTATCTAGTCGCTGTCCGAGCACCGCCTTGGCGGGCATCGGGCGCCAAACCCAGAACATGACAGGACTCGCCTCCCCGGTCCGGTAAGCTGCGCTAGAGCTTGATGCTCCACCGTAACTGCCTCGCCGGTCGCTTGTCCGGTCCCGAGGTGTGTTATGACCTTGCTAACCCTTGCTTTGCCCGATGTACGCACACTCGCGGCCGCCCTGCGTGCCAAGCTGTGCCGTGAGCCTGTGGGTTTTTCGCCTACCCGCTCAACCTTTGCTGCACCCTCCCCCCAAGTGCGCCCGGCCTACCCGCTGGCGCATTGGCGTATCTGCCCTGACAGTGGCCAACTGGTCCAGCACTGGGATCACGCCGACCCTCAAGACCCACAGAGACCCAAGGTTTCCAGCCTGGCCAAGGCCAGCTTGATGCTCGGTCTGTATGTGAGCGCTCGCGCCGCCTGACCCGGCTGGAAACAGCAACTTCCTGATTATTGTTCTGGCGTTCTTTTATGAACACGTCCAGTAGTAGCCCGCTGCGCGCTACTTAATTAACGCGCTGTTAGCGGGCACTGTAGAAGTTATGTGAACACCTTATTTAAACCGATCGCGAAGTTAGCGACTCGGCATGCTTTCGCTCGCCTGTCATCAGGCCGGTAACGGGTATGTTTTGTCGAAAAATTGGCGACAGGAGCACACACCATGAGCGCCGTAAAAAACGCCCCATTGAACAAAAAGAGCAGCAGCCACACCGACACCAGACTGTCGATGCGCGCCGCCCGCGAAGCCCAGAACGGATTGTCGGCCACCTTGGCCAACGTCCGCGCCACCAAGGACGGCCTCACCGAGCTGGACGCCCAGGCGCGCCTGCAACGCGAAGGCTACAACGAAGTTGCCCATGACAAGCCGCCTCACGCCATCGTGCAGTTCCTGCAGGCACTGAACAACCCATTCATCTATGTGCTGCTGACCCTGGGCGGTATCAGCTTCTTCACTGACTGCTGGCTGCCGATGCAGGAAGGCGAAGACGCCGACCCGACCAAAGTCATCATCATCATGACCATGGTATTGCTCAGCAGCCTGCTGCGCTTCTGGCAGGAACACCGCTCGGCCAAATCCGCCGAAGCCCTCAAGGCCATGGTCCGCACCACGGCCACCGTGCTGCGCCGTGAGCAAGTGGGCTCGCAACCGACCCTGCGTGAAGTGCCGATGCGCGAGCTGGTGGCCGGCGATATCGTGCAGCTGTCGGCCGGCGACATGATCCCGGCCGATATCCGCCTGATCGAGTCCCGTGACCTGTTCATCAGCCAGGCGGTGCTGACCGGCGAAGCCTTGCCGGTGGAAAAGTACGACACCCTCGGCGATGTCACACAGAAATCCGCCAGCGCCATGGCCGCCGACCAGGGCAACCTGCTGGACCTGCCCAACATCTGCTTCATGGGCACCAACGTGGTCAGCGGTCGGGCACAGGCTGTCGTCGTGGCCACCGGGGCACGCACCTACTTTGGCTCCCTGGCCAAGGCGATTGTCGGCTCGCGGGTGCAAACCGCGTTCGACCGCGGCGTGAACAGCGTCAGTTGGTTGCTGATCCGCTTCATGCTGGTGATGGTGCCGATCGTGTTCCTGCTCAATGGCTTCTCCAAGGGTGATTGGGGGGATGCGTTCCTGTTTGCCCTGGCAGTTGCCGTAGGCCTCACCCCGGAAATGCTGCCGATGATCGTCAGCGCCAACCTGGCCAAGGGCGCCACGGCCATGGCCAAGCGCAAAGTGGTGGTCAAGCGCCTCAACGCGATCCAGAACTTCGGTTCGATGGATGTGCTGTGCACCGACAAGACCGGCACCCTGACCCAGGACAAGATCATCCTCGAACACCACGTCAACGCCTTCGGCCAACGTGACGACGCCGTGCTGTCCCTGGCCTGGCTCAACAGCCATCACCAGAGCGGCATGAAAAACCTGATGGACCAGGCGGTGGTGGAGTTCTCGGAACGTAATCCGAAGTTCCAGGTGCCGTTTGCCTACAGCAAAGTGGATGAGTTGCCGTTCGACTTCGTCCGCCGTCGCCTGTCGATCGTGGTCAAGGATGCCGCCGACGATCAACTGCTGGTGTGCAAAGGCGCCGTGGAAGAGATGCTGAGCATTTCCACGCATGTGATGGAAGCCGGCGCTGCGGTGCCACTGGATGATCGTCGCCGCGAGGAACTGCTGGCGATCGCCAACGACTACAACGAGGACGGTTTCCGCGTGCTGGTAGTGGCGACCCGTCACATCCCTAAATCCCTGGCGCGTCAGCAGTACACCACGGCCGATGAGCGCAACCTGGTGATTCAGGGCTTCCTGACCTTCCTTGATCCACCGAAGGAAACCGCCGGCCCTGCGATTGCCGCGCTGCAACAGATTGGCGTGGCGATCAAAGTGCTCACCGGCGATAACGCCGTGGTCACCAGCAAGATCTGCCGCCAGGTCGGCCTCGATCCAGGCCAGCCGTTGCTGGGCACCGAAATCGAAGCGATGGACGACGCGACGCTGCTGCGCCGCGTGGAAGAACGTACCGTGTTTGCCAAGCTGACACCGCTGCAGAAATCCCGGGTGCTCAAGGCGCTGCAAGCCAACGGCCACACCGTGGGCTTCCTCGGTGACGGGATCAACGATGCACCGGCGCTGCGTGATGCCGACGTGGGGATCTCGGTCGACACCGCCACCGATATCGCCAAGGAATCAGCCGATATCATCCTGCTGGAAAAGAGCCTGATGGTGCTGGAAGAAGGTGTGCTCAAGGGCCGCGAAACCTTCGGAAATATCATGAAGTACCTGAACATGACCGCCAGCTCCAACTTCGGCAACGTGTTCTCGGTGCTGGTGGCCAGTGCGTTCATTCCGTTCCTGCCGATGCTGTCGATCCACCTGCTGCTGCAGAACCTGATGTACGACATCTCCCAGCTGGCGTTGCCATGGGACAAGATGGACAAGGAATACCTGGCCAAGCCGCGCAAGTGGGATGCGAAAAACATCGGCCGCTTCATGATCTGGATCGGGCCGACTTCGTCGATCTTCGACATCACCACCTTTGCGCTGATGTGGTACGTGTTCGCCGCCAACAGCGTCGAGATGCAGACCCTGTTCCAGTCCGGCTGGTTCATCGAGGGCCTGCTCTCGCAAACCCTGGTGGTGCACATGTTGCGCACCCGCAAGGTCCCATTCTTCCAGAGCACCGCCGCGTGGCCGGTGTTGATGATGACCTGCGTGGTGATCGTACTGGGGATCTATGTGCCGTTCTCGCCGCTGGGCACCCTGGTGGGCCTGCAACCGTTGCCGATGGCCTACTTCCCATGGCTGGTGGGCACCCTGCTCAGCTACTGCTGCGTGGCCCAACTGATGAAGACGATCTACATCCGCCGCTTCAAGCAGTGGTACTGATCTCCCCCGCCGTTTAAACGGTGGCGGTCGCCCGGCCGCCACCGTGCACTACAAGGAAACACCCTATGCGCGTCTTGATCTGTGCAGGTCGTCATTACGCCGACACCAAAATGTCCCGCCAGGTGCTGGACGCTTACCACCGCCTGCGCCCGGTGCAGGTATTGATCCACGGCGGCAACCAATTCCTTGGCAGTGACGTCGAGGAATGGGCGCGGGAACTGGGCATCGACGTGGTGCGCTACCCGCCCAACTGGCAACGCCACGGCAAACAGGCGGAACGCCAGCGCAACCATTTCATGCTGACCGACAGCCGCCCCGATGTGGTCATCGCCCTGCCGGGCGGGGACGACACCAGCGAGCTGGTGTGCCAGGCCAAGGCCAGCGGCATTTCGGTACTGACCGTAGAAAGCTGAATTCATGTGAGGTGCATCATGCACAAAAAACACACCCCAGCCCGCCAGGACGGGTTTGCCAAATACCGTGCGCGTCACTACCGCGGTGCACGCCACACGTTACTGCTGCTGCCACCGGCCAAACGCCGCGCATTGCAGCGCAATTTGATCTTTATCGGCCTGACACTGGGCATCCTGTTGACGATTGCCTTGCTGTCAAAAGCCAACGCAGCCGGCGGTTCCTATGTGGTCGACGACGGTGCGATCAACGCGCCGGGCGAATGCAACGTCGACGCCTGGTACACCGCTAACCGCCACGACGGCACTACGCATACAGAAACGCTGTCACCGGCCTGCACCTTCGCCGCGCTGCCGTCGGTGCAATGGGGCGCTGCCCTGTCGCGTGCAACCAGCACAGACAAGGGCGAAACCCAGGTGAACCCGCAGCTCAAGGCCCAGGTGTGGTCGCGGGAGGATCTGGGCCTGGAGCTGGCCCTGTCCACCGGCGTGCATTTTGCCCTGGGTCGTCAACACGGGTTTGATGGCGCAGACTTCAATATCCCGTTGACCTGGCAACCGCTGACGCCCCTGCGGCTGAACCTGAATGCCGGCTGGTCCCATGCCTACAACGATGGTGACCAGCAGCACCGCCTGACCTGGGGCACCGGTTTCGAGTATCAGGTGGCACCGTTGTTGACGCTGATCGCCGAGCGCTACGGCCAGGAAGGCGGCGACCAGGCCTGGCAGGCCGGGCCCCGGCTGCATTTGGGCGAATTCGTCGACGTGGACCTGGTGGTCGGTCGCAGCCTGATCGGGGATCGGGCGCAGTGGTTGACCACCGGCGCCACACTGCGCTTCTAGGCCTTGGCTTGTTGTTCCAGGTGCAGTTGCAATTGCGGGTCGATTTGCAACTGCCCTGCCAGGTCGTCCAGGTAATTGCGTTCGGCGTCCTGCTGATCGTCCACCAGCATCACACTGGCCAGGTACACCTCGGCTGCCACCGCCGGGTCGCTGGCAAACTCGGCGAAATCCGTCGCATCCAGCGGCTTGGCCACTTCAGCGTCGAGCCATTGTTGCAGTTGCGGGTCGTCGGTATGCCGGCCCAATTCATTGGAAATCAACTGCTGCTCTTGCTCATCGATGCGCCCGTCTGCCTTGGCCGCCGCGATCAAGGCACGCAGTACCGCGTGGCTGTGGGCTTCGGCGGCGGGACCGGCGAGCTGGTCCACCGTCTGGAAGGCTTGCTGTGGCGCGTTGGCCTGCTGGCGTTGCCAGGCTTGATAGGCCTGGAATGCGGCCATGCCCAGGGACGCGAGTGCCGCGTAATTCATTCCCCCGGAACGCCCTTGGGCAGGACGAGCGCCCGTCGTACCGCCCAGCATGCCGCCAAGGCCGCCCAATAGATCACCCAGGCCGCCACCGGTGGAAGCGTTGCCGGTGCTGGTGCCTTTCAGTAAACCGCCCAGCAGCCCGCCGAGGCCGCCAGTGGAAGCACTGCCACCTTGCCCGGCGCGCAAGAGTTGTTCCAGTAAGTCGCTGGTGTTCATGGTGCTACCCTCCCAGAGCGCAGTGTTGGCGTCTGACAACCATAGCCCGGCCTTGCCGGAACACCATGACCGCCGGGCGGGCACGGCTTATCATCCCGTCACCGCGTCTTCGAGAAAACACCCACGTGAACCGGATTGAACACATCGCATTGATGGCGAACTACAACCAGTGGATGAACCGCAAGCTCTACGACGCGGCCAGTACGCTGTCGGACGCCGAGTTAT
Organism: Pseudomonas extremorientalis; assembly: GCF_024584605.1. Classification (NCBI taxonomy): domain Bacteria; kingdom Pseudomonadati; phylum Pseudomonadota; class Gammaproteobacteria; order Pseudomonadales; family Pseudomonadaceae; genus Pseudomonas; species Pseudomonas extremorientalis. The sequence continues at coordinate 3,314,690 of NZ_CP089519.1, forward strand.
TGATGGATCGCCAGGCGTTTTTCGGCTCGATCCTCGGCACGCTCAACCATGTGGCGCTGGGCGACACTGTGTGGCTCAAGCGGTTTGCCCGGCATCCAGCCGGCTACACAGCGCTGACGCCGCTGGAGGCGATTGCCGCACCGGTCGACCTGAGGCAGTTGGCATTTGCCGATATCCGCGAACTGGCCACCCACCGCGCCTGGCTGGACCAGTTGATCATCGACTGGGCCCACACTGTGCGCGAGCCCGACCTGGATCAGCGCCTGCACTACAGCAACATGCGCGGGGTGACAGCCGACAAACCCTTCTTCAGCCTGCTGGTGCATTTCTTCAACCACCAGACCCATCACCGGGGCCAGGCCACTACGCTGCTGTCCCAGGCGGGGCTGGATGTGGGCACTACGGATTTACTGGCGCTGATCGACTGAGTTCGGCAGCAAGCATCGATCTACCTGGCCATCGGCCTGCTACGGGCACGATACCCGGGCAGCGTGGCAGCATACGCCAGTGCCTGCTCACGGGAATTGAACGACGCCAACCGGTCCTTGGGCGTGCACACCCGCCAGGGTCCATAGTTTACCCGTACCACGTCGTACCCATTGATGTGCAGCTTGTTCAGCATTGGAGTGCTCATAATCACCTCGTCTACCTGAGATGTTGCCAGCGTTGCAGGCTTTACCTTACACCCCGGATACTTCAATGGACGACCGCATGTCGTGTCGGCTTTTGATGCCAGGGTCAACAGCGCGGGCCGACGACATCCTCCGGGCCGCTGCCGAAAACCTTTCTAGATCACTGATCTGGCAAGCTTTTTCGCCCACCCACGAATGCAATAAAGCCCCTCTGCGACCTTGCATCCAAGCGCCTGGATCTATATATTCCCAACCCTGCTACACCGCGCTACCGCCCGAATGGCGAAACTGGTAGACGCATGGGACTTAAAATCCCCCGCTCGTAAGGGCGTCCCGGTTCGATTCCGGGTTCGGGCACCATCTCTTGTTCCATGGGCAGCCAGTAACGTCCATGAAGCCTTTTAAAACCCGCCCCAGGTCGGGTTTTTTCGTTTCAATCCTCAGAGCGCCCCTGGCCTGACGGTACTTTCCCTGTGCAAATCAAGGCTTGCCAATCTCCAGAAGGGAACCATGTGTAGCCTGCATCGCACCCTCTACTGATCAGCAGCGGACCGGCCCAACAAAAATCCCTACGCAAAGGTAGGGATTTTTTGTGCCGGGAGGCTCATCAATTGTCGGGGTGTTCCCGGGCGACTGAATCGGCAGCATCCACGTCAGACATATCCTCTTCAAGCGGTGCCTCGTCGTCTGGCGGGAGCGGGATATTATCCTCGTCATGCCTTGGATCATGCCCGGTCTCGTTGTCTGTGCCGCGGGTCACGTCCTGTTGTGAAATATTCCCTGGGGCGTTTTCATTGATGTCCATACGGGTTCTCCATTTGTACGCTCGGGTTATCCGCGCTTATTGTTCAGAGACGGCACGGCGTCTGGAGTGCCCGGCATTAGACGAATGGCGAAATATAAAACCAGGGTCAAACCGGTGGTTGCGGGATAACGCGCCAGAGGTGTCTATGCTGAAGCGACACGCCGCCCCTGTGTCATCAACCCTATCGGAGACCCGACATGAATCCAAACGCCACAGCCCTTGTCCTGATCGAGTTCCAGAACGACTTCACCACGCCAGGGGGCGTGTTTCATGACGCCGTCAAAGACGTCATGCACCAGTCCGACATGCTGGCCAACACCGCAACCACGGTGCAACAGGCACGCAAGTTGGGCGTAAGGATCATTCACCTGCCAATCCAGTTTACCGATGGCTATCCCGAACTGACCACGCGTGACTATGGGATTCTCAAAGGCGTTGCCGACGGCAGCGCGTTTCGCACAGGCAGTTGGGGAGCCGAAATCACCGATGCGATTCCCCGGGAAACCAGCGACATCCTCGTGGAGGGCAAGCGCGGGCTGGATGGGTTTGCAACCACGGGACTGGACTTGGTGCTGCGCAACAATGGCATCCACAACCTGGTAGTGGCAGGGTTCCTGACCAACTGCTGTGTCGAGGGCACCGTGCGCTCAGGCTACGAAAAAGGCTACAACGTCGTGACCTTGACCGATTGCACGGCGACATTCACCGAAGAACAGCAAAAGGCTGCCGAGAACTTCACCCTGCCGATGTTTTCCCAGGCGTTACGGCATACCGAGTTCCTGGACGCATTGAGCGCCAAGTAGAAAAAAGGGGCGACTGATCAATCAGTTGCCCCTTTTGCTTGATGCCCGTTATTGCGCTCAACCGTTCAGCGTCAACCCCGGATAAGCCTGCACCGGCACCTTGTGGCGCTGCGGTTGCTGGCGTGCAAGCTGCGCCCGGACCTGCGCGACCGCATCCAACACGCGTTGCGCCCACTGCTCGTCTTCCGGGTCGACGACCACCACGCGAAAACCATGGTCGACACCTTCAAGCTGCACACCCTCGGAATCATCGACGTGCAGGTCGATGTCGAAGGCCGGTGGGAATTTCGACGGTGTACTCGTCAGCCCACGCTCGCTGAGCGCCTGGTTGTGTCGCACGCTGTTGACCACGCCGTCCACATGAATGCCGTACAGCAGCAACCAACGACGGATGTAGGACGGCGTACGACCCGACGAGGTGTAGACCCACACACTGCAGCCCTGGCGGCGCAGCTCGCGGGTCAGGGACCGGGTGCCGCTGCGCAGCGGCTCACCCAGCCAACGGTGCACACACGCTGGCAAGCGGCTGTGTTCGGTCGCGCTGTGGTGCAGCTGGCAGGCCAGCGTGTCATCGATATCGAATGAGATACGGACGCGTTGACGCTTGAACACCTGCTTGATTGTGTCGAGCACGGGGTACCTTCCCATCATTGATTTCCCTGATACACAGGCACAGGTGTGTCGCTCAGGAAAAACTCCATTGGATCAGGGGCCTTGTCTTCCAGGAACGCGGCATATTTTTTCTTGATCTTGGGCAATTCGTACAAAGCCATGACGCCATGCTTGGCGGAGTTACGTATGACCGAGGACGGGTTGAAATAGCCCTCGGCGTTGTCCAGCGTCAGCACAAACGGCGCCAACCCCTCGCGCATCAACAGGTAGCTGACGATCAGCGAGCCACTGCGGTGGTTGCCTTCAATGAACAACTGCGGCTTGCTGAGCACTCGCACATACACCCCGGCGGCCCGCTTCCACACCGACTCGCTGTGGTGCTTGCAGTACCAGTTGTACAAGTCCTTGATGCCACCTTCGACATTATTGAAAAAGTGCACTTCGGTGGCCGCCAGGTGCTGGGCGTATTCACGCCGGCGTCCCGGGTCTGTGCCGCACAGCACGGTGGCGTTGATCTCCAGCATCAGGTTCAACTGCTGAAGGTCGAACAGATCCACACCGCGCGCAACATAGTCGTCAATCAAGGCGTAGCCTTCAAGCACATTCTGCAACACTTCGTCCGTCAGGGGGTCGCGTGGCTCGGTAAAGTCCCGGCTGAGCTGGGCAAAACGGCTCTGGACTTTACGCAGGGCGCGTTCGATGGCGAGCAAATCAAGACGACGTGTTGCAGTCATTGGCAATCCTGAAAACGATGAATGGCGGGTCAGCTGAACTTGCCGCTGATGTAGTCCCCGGTCATTTGTTCACGCGGGTTTTCGAAGATCTGCGTGGTCGCGCCCATTTCCACCAGGTAACCGGTACGGGTGCCCTGGGAGATATCCACCGAGAAAAACGCGGTGGTATCGGCCACACGAATCGCCTGCTGCATGTTGTGGGTGACCAGCGCGATGGTGTAGTCCTTTTTCAACTCGACCATCAGTTCTTCGACACGGCGTGTGGCGATGGGGTCGAGTGCCGAGCACGGTTCGTCCAGCAACAGCACTTCCGGCTCGGTGGCGATGGCGCGGGCGATGCACAGGCGTTGCTGCTGGCCGCCGGACAGCGAGAGGCCGCTGACCTTGAGCTTGTCCTTGACCTCATCCCACAGCGCAGCGCCTTGCAGGGCGTGTTTGACGCGGTCGCCGAGGTCGCCTTTGTAGCGGTTCAAGCGCAGGCCAAAGGCCACATTGTCGAAAATGCTCATCGAAAACGGGTTCGGCTGCTGGAACACCATGCCGATGTAACGGCGCACGACCACCGGGTCAACGCCCTTGCCGTACACGTCCTGGCCGAGAAAGTGCACGTGGCCTTCGAAACGGAAGCCCTTCACCAGGTCGTTCATGCGGTTGAGACTACGCAGCACAGTGGATTTGCCGCAGCCGGACGGGCCGATGAAGCCGGTGATCTTGTTTTTCTCGATCGGCACATGGCTGTCACGCACCGCCATGAAATTGCCGTAGAAAATCTTGTCCAGCTTGCAGTCCATGACCACAGGCGACTGGGTGATAAACGGAGCGGCTACTTGCGCAGTTGACATGTTCAAAATTCAGATGCTCCCGTTCTTAGTACTTGGGCTTGCCGAAAATACGGCTCACGATATTCACGACCAGCACGATCATCACCAGCACCAACGAAGCCGCCCAGGCAAGTTCGAGCTGGTTGTCGAACGGCATGCCGGAGAAGTTGTAAATCAGCACGGCCAGGGACGCCGTCGGATTCATCACTGCCAGGCTGCCGTCGTGGTAGATCCAGTAGTTGCTGAACAGCGCGGTGAACAACAGCGGTGCGGTTTCGCCGGCGGCGCGGGCCACGGCGAGCATGACGCCCGTGAGGATCGCGGGCATGCCGGTGGGCAAGACGATTTTCCAGATCACCTGCGAGCGGGTGCAGCCCATGCCGTAGGCGGCGTCCTTCATGATCTTGGGCACCATCTTCATCGACTCTTCAGCCGTAAGTACCACGATCGGCAGCATCAGCACGGCCAGCGCCACGCCACCGGCCGGGGCCGAGTAAGTACCGGTGGTCATCACCACCAGGGCGTAGGCGAACACACCCGCCAGGATCGATGGCAAGCCGGTGAGCATCTTGGCGGCAAAGCGCGAGGCGTTCGCCAGCTTGCTGTCCGGCCCCAATTCCGCGAGGAAAATCGCCGCCAGGATGCCGACCGGCACCGCGATGGCGGCGGCAATACCGACCATCACGAAGGTGCCGGCCATGGCATTACCAAAACCGCCGCCGGTCTCGAAACCGGTAGGTGGCAATTCGGTGAACACTTCCAGGCTCAGGCGCGCACCGCCACGGGTGATCAGCATGTAGAGCACGGAAATCAGCGGCACGCTGGCCAGCAGCGCGCCGAACCACACCAGGGTGGTCAGCACCAGACTGCGCAGGGCACGGCCTTCGAACCGGCGCTGCAGGCTCGGCATCGCCGTCATAGGCGTAGAAAGGTCAGTCATTATTTAGTCCCCCGCTGGGCGTAGACCATGATCATCGAACCGATGATGTTCACCAGCAGCGTGATGAACATCAGCACCAGGGCGGCGTACATCAACACTTCGATCTCGTTGGGGCCGGCTTCGGGGAAGTTCAGCGCCAACAGGGCCGCCAGGGTGTTGGCCGGCGCAAACAGCGACAGCGAAATGTTGTTGGCATTACCGACCAGCATGGCCAGGGCCATGGTTTCACCCAGGGCACGGCCCAGGCCGAGCACCAGGGAACCGAAAATACCGGTCGCAGCGGACGGCACCATCACCTTGAGAATCGCTTCCCAGTGGGTAGTGCCCATGCCGTAGGCCGCTTGCTTGGTTTTCATAGGCACTGCGGTGAGGGCGTCCTGGGAAACGGCGGCGATGGTCGGCAGGATCATGATCGCCAGCACCAATGCAGCCGGTAACAGGCCAGGCCCGCTGAGGGACGTGCCGAAAAAAGGAATCCAGCCGAGTTCGCTGTTCAGCCACGCAGTGAGCGGGCGGATGGCCGGGATAACCACATAAATGCCCCACAGGCCGTAGACCACGCTGGGGATGGCGGCGAGCAATTCGACGATGGTGCGAAACACCGCCGCCAGTTTTGCCGGCAGGAAATCCTGGGTGAGAAAAATCGCCATGCTAACGCCGAAAAAACCCGCGATCAGCAACGCGATAAGGGCGCTGTAAAGCGTGCCCCAAATAGCTGGCAGAATGCCGTACTTGCCTTGGTTAACGTCCCAGACACTGCCGAACAGCACGTCGAAACCGTGCTTTTCCATGCCGGGAAGTGCCTTGCGCCCTACTTCGAAGACCAGCGCGAACACCAGCGCCAGCACCAACACCACGCCTATGCGTGCAAGCGCACGGAAGGTACGGTCAACCAGGAAATCCTTCGTAGAGGGTGGCTGGCACGCAGAATCCGGGTTGACCGGTACGACAAAGGGTTTGTTCATTGGTTGATTCCGGAACAAGGGGGGATCGCTCCCGACATGGCTGACCGCCCATGCCGGGAGTGGCGTGGCGAGCCTTACTGGATGTTGGCGGAAGCTTTGCGAACCTGGTCGACTACCGATTTAGGCAGCGGGATGTAGCCCATCGAGTCGGCGATTTTCTGGCCTTCGGTCAGGCTGTACTCGACCATTTCACGCATGGCTTTGGCTTTGGCTGGGTTGCCGTTGTCCTTGCGGAAGATCATCCAGGTGTAGGAAGTGATCGGGTAGGACTTGGCGCCATCCGGATCCGGCAGCCAGGCCACCAGGCTTTCCGGCATTTTCACCGCAGCCAGGGCTTCGGCGCCGCTTTCGGCGTTTGGTACCACGTACTTGCCAGCCTTGTTCTGCAACTGGGCGAAGTCAACCTTGGCCAGTTTGGCGAAGCCGTATTCGATGTAGCCGATCGCGCCTGGGGTCTGGCGTACGGTGGCGGTCACGCCGTCGTTCTTCGGCGATTTGATGAACTTGTCGCTGGCGGGCCAGTTGACGGTGTTGCCTTCGCCCAGGTCTTTCTGGAACTCAGGGTTGATCGCTGCCAAGTGCTTGGTGAATACCGCAGTGGTGCCGCTGGAGTCCGCACGCACGACCACAGTGATCGGCAGATCCGGCAGTTTCAGGCCTGGGTTGGCGGCAGCGATCTTCGGATCGTTCCACTTGGTGATCTTGCCCAGGAAGATGTTGGAGTAAACGTCGCGCGGCAACTTGAGCTCTTTAGGATTGCCCGGCAAGTTGAACGCCAGCACGATTTCACCCGCCGTCATCGGCAGCAGTTGCACGCCTTCGGCCACCTTGGCGATGTCTTCGTCTTTCATGGCCGAGTCGCTGGCGGCGAAGTCGACGGTTTTATTCAGGAAGTCCTGTACACCCGCACCGCTACCCTTGGACTGGTAGTCAACGGTGACGCCCTCGCTCTTCTTGCTGAAATCCTTGAACCAGGTGAGGTAGATCGGCGCTGGGAAACTCGCACCGGAACCGGTCAGACGGATGCTCTCGGCAGCAAACACCGAGGTGGCACTGAGAGAAACCGCAACGGCGAGTGCAGCAGACTTCATCAGACGTTTCATTCAGGAAAATCCTTGTGAATTACGGGCTGGGGAACTCTGCAACAATCTTGTTACGGTTTTATGAATGTGGAATGGCAAAACGCCTGGTTTTCCCCCTCTCCCGCCGCAATCCGGCAGTTTAACGTCATTGGTTCGTAACAAATTGAGACTAAGACTTTGCCATCTCCCACCACGCGAGTTCCGTCCATGTCCTCGAGCGAAGACGCCCTGATGCAACGCATCCACCGTGAACTGCTGGATCACAGTGACGAAGAGCTGGAACTGGAATTGTCCGAAGACGGGCACGATCTCAACGCGCTGTTTGACGAACACGTCGGGGAAAGCCGCGAAAAAGCCGCGCGCCGCATCTACTTCAGCGAGCTGTTCCGCCTGCAAGGCGAACTGGTGAAGTTGCAGAGCTGGGTGGTCAAGACCGGCCACAAGGTGGTGATCCTGTTCGAAGGGCGGGATGCCGCCGGCAAAGGCGGTGTGATCAAGCGCATTACGCAGCGCCTGAACCCCAGGGTCTGCCGGGTGGCCGCCCTGCCCGCGCCGAACGACCGCGAACAGACCCAGTGGTACTTCCAGCGCTACGTCTCACACCTGCCAGCCGCCGGTGAAATCGTGCTGTTCGACCGCAGTTGGTACAACCGCGCCGGCGTCGAGCAGGTCATGGGGTTCTGCAACGCCGAGCAGTACGAAGAGTTTTTCCGCAGCGTGCCGGAGTTCGAACGCATGCTGGCCCGCTCCGGCATCCAGTTGATCAAGTACTGGTTTTCCATCTCCGACCAGGAACAGCACCTGCGTTTTCTCAGCCGCATTCACGACCCGCTCAAGCAGTGGAAACTCAGCCCCATGGACCTGGAATCCCGTCGGCGCTGGGAAGCCTACACCAAGGCCAAGGAAATCATGCTCGAACGCACTCACATCGCCGAAGCGCCATGGTGGGTAGTGCAAGCCGATGACAAGAAGAAGGCCCGCCTCAACTGCATCCACCATTTGCTCGGGCAGATGCCGTATGAAGAAGTGCAATTGCCGGTGATCGAATTGCCACAGCGTGTGCGGCAGGAAGATTATTCCCGCAGCCCCACGCCGCCTGAACTGGTCGTGCCGCAGCTCTACTGAATCAGCTCGCGCCTGCAATCACAGGGGCGAGTTGCTCACCACCCGCAGCGCCAGGCCCTCATAGGCATCCAGCGTAATCGTAAACTCGCCCTGCGCCGTCAAGTCACCTTCGACCCGTTCATTGATGATGTCCACCACCATGCCCGCGCCAATATCCGGCAAATGCAGGATTTCGGTGATGGGCGTGGCACCGAAGTTCAACGCGGTGATTTGGATGCCTTTGCCGGCGGGCAATTCGTGGACCATCACCAGCAGCCCCGGGTTTTCCACTTCCGGCACCTGGATCTGGCGGCTGGCGGCGATGTCGTAGGCACGGCGCACCGCGAGGATTTTTTGCAGCTGCGAGGCAAACGACTCGGGGTCCTGCAATTGGCTATTGAGGCTGCCATACAGGCTTTTCGAGCGCGGCATCTGGCCTGCGGACAATTCGGCGTCCGGGTTCAAATCCACCAGGTCATAAGCCCCGCGATGAATCCAGCGCGTATCGCCGTCTTGCATCAAGTGTTCAACCTCTTCGGCCGCCAGCGGCAGCGCACCCACCAGGTCCCAACCCGACAAGGCAAACACCCCCGGCTGCATGGCGTTGTACATCACCAGCAGCAAATGGATCTGGCGGATCTGCTGGATATCCGCTTGGGTGATGGCGTCCAGGTCTCGGATCCCCAATGCCGCCGTGATGATGCTGGCGGTGGTGCAGGACACACCGTTGGTGACGAACTTGAGGTTGTAAGGTGCCTGTTCGCCCGTCAATCGCTCATACATCTGCTCACGGATATGCTCGCGCAGGATATTCCCGGGAAAGGTCTGGCCCTGGTACAGGAAAGTGTCATGGGCATGCAGCGTCCAGAAGTGCACCAGTTCCAGGGTCAGTTCATCGTGGTTCTGCAACGCGTGGATCAGTGAGCCGGGGTCGATGCCCTGGCGGTGCATTTCGCGCAGCATCAGGCGCAGAAACTCGGCATCGCCCATCAGCAACGCGTGCTGGTAAGCGGGACGGGTGATGAAGTCATAGGACAGGTCGGCACCGCCATGGGACATGGACGCGATGTCATCCACGGTGAGGTTCAGCTCCTGGAAACTGAAACCGCCCGCCTTGCGAATCGCCCCGCCCAGCAACTGGTTGCCGGTGATCGACAGCGGATGGCTTTCGGACCAGGCCGTACCATCCAGCTTGCGCTCCACGCCGAGGAAACCGTTGGCGTCCAGGCGCAGGATCTTCGCGCCCATCACATCGATGGCATGCAAAGCGTCGCCGATGATCATCTGCTGTGCGGCAAAGGTCGGGTCCAGCCAGTTCAGCGATGGCTGGCCTTCCTTGAAGTAATGCAGGTACACCCAGCGACGCGGCTTGCCATCCACGCCCAGCACCACGTCCGTGGCGCTCCAGTCGGTTTCTTTGACGCCGGGCTCGAAGAAGATCACCCGCTGCAACTGGCCGACGATGTAGTGTTTGTCGCGCAAGGCATCGACCTGCACCGGGCTGAGGTTCTGCGCATCGCGCCCTTCGGCGACGTCGGGCAGCAACGGCCAGTCTTCTTCGCGGATTTCCACCATGTGGTACAGGCCGGGATAGTCCTCGTAGGCCATCTCGGCCAGGCGGAAGTCCGCACCCTTGCCGGTGTGGGACGGGATCACATCGTCGATGATCACCGCATTGTGCGCTGCGGCCATGCGCGTCAACGCCTGCAACTGCGCCTCGGTGCCCAGCTGCGGGTCGATCTCGAAACTGATGCGGTCGAAGTTGCCGTCGATGGTCGGCGTGTGCTGCATGCCATTCAGGCCACCGGACTTCTTCAACGGGCCGTTATGGATGCCCTGGATGCCAATCTTCGACAGCGCATGCCACAGCGCCTCATCCCCCAGCGCCTCCAGCACCGTGCCGCCTTCCCGGGTCACAATTGACGCCGGGTACGCCGTAAACCATACCGACGACAACGCCGAAGCGTCCCGAGGCCGGGTCTGCGCGTAAGGCTGCTGCCACAACCGGCCCTGGCCCGAATAGAGCTTGGCGCGCTGGCGGGCCGCGTGCAGCATCGATTGGTCCACCAGCCAGTTCACATGGTTGTTTTCAGCCGCAGTCATAAGTCGGATACCTGTCGTCGTGCAAAGGTTACTCGTAAGCATAGGAGCCACAACCGGAGGCATTCGTTGCATTGCAATGTGGCCGACTACGCCAACTGACGATACTGCCTCGGGGTAAACCCCGTAGACGCCTTGAATTGGCGGGTAAACGCGCTGTGGTCGGTGTACCCGCACTGCAGCGCCACTTCGGTAATCGGCAGGTCGCTGTGCAATAACCGATGGGCGTGTTCCAGCCGCACTTTCTGGATCATCTGCCGGGGGGTGAGGTGGAACACGCGCTTGCAGTAACGCTCCAGCTGCGCCACGGAAATCCCGGCAATGCGCGTCAACTCACCGAGGGTGACGCGGCGGTTGAAGTGCGTGCGGATATGCGCGTCCACGGCGGCCAGGCGTTGGTAGGCGGGGTGGCTTTCGCTGGCGGTTTGCAGGTCGACCGAGATGCCGGCCAGGCCGATGATCGCGCCCATGTGGTTGTACAGCGGCCACTTGTGGGTCAGGCACCAGCCGGGTTCACGGGTGCCATACAGGTGCAGTTCGAGCTGGTCTTCCAGCACAAAGCCCTGTTCCAGCACGCGCCGGTCCTGCTCGGTGTAACCCGGCCCCAGTTGTGCGGGGAACACTTGTGCGCTGGTCTTGCCCAGCAGCGGTTGCAGCTGCTTGAGGCCGCAGCGGTGCACCAGGGTGCGGTTGGCGAGGACGTAGCGGGCCTGGGTGTCCTTGATGAAAATCGCCGCATTGGGGATCACATCCAGCATCGGCAAGAGCTGCACCACGCCGGCCAGGAGCTGCTCGATACTGTGGGGCCGATTCGCCTCATTCCCTTGGCACAGGGCCGCAAACGCAGTCTGCAACATGACTTTCGATCCCCGTTGAGTGCCTCGACGCACGCAGATTGCCCGATGCCCGGCGCCCTGTCGAGCCACGAAAACTGTGCCGATTTCGTCATCGATGTCGGCAAAAAACATCAATCGCGCCGCCGCCTGTGAGTTCACTGTATGGCCACTGCATGCCTATCCAATAACTCACAAGAAGGCGACGCTATGTCAGGTCAAGGCAAGTTCAAGAAACAACTTTCATTGATGGACCTCACTTTTATCGGGCTGGGGGCCATCTTCGGTTCGGGTTGGTTGTTCGCAGCCAGTCATGTGTCGGCCATTGCCGGCCCGGCAGGGATCATCTCCTGGCTCATTGGCGGGTTCGCGGTGTTGCTGCTGGGCATTGTGTACTGCGAGTTGGGCGCCGCACTCCCCCGCGCCGGTGGCGTGGTGCGCTATCCGGTCTACTCCCATGGCCCGTTGCTGGGCTACCTGATGGGCTTTATCACGCTGATCGCGTTTTCCAGCCTGGTCGCCATCGAAGTGGTCGCCTCGCGCCAATACGCGGCGGCCTGGTTTCCCGAGCTGACCAAGGTCGGTTCCAGCGACCCGACCACCCTCGGTTGGCTGGTGCAGTTCGCCCTGCTCTGTGTTTTTTTCGTGCTCAATTACCGCAGTGTGAAAACCTTCGCCATCGCCAATAACCTGGTCAGCGTGTTCAAGTTCATCGTGCCGTTGCTGGTGATCGGTGTGCTGTTCACCTTCTTCAAACCGGCGAACTTTCAGGTGCAGGGCTTCGCGCCGTTCGGCCTGTCCGGGATCGAGATGGCGGTGTCGGCCGGCGGGGTGATTTTTGCCTACCTGGGGCTCACTCCGATCATCTCGGTGGCCAGTGAAGTGAAGAACCCGCAGCGCACGATTCCGATTGCGTTGATTCTTTCGGTGTTGCTGTCGACTGCCATCTACGTGTTGCTGCAAACCGCATTCCTCGGTGGCGTACCCACGCAGATGCTTGCCAACGGCTGGGCCGGGATCAGTAAGGAACTGGCGCTGCCTTACCGGGATATCGCCCTGGCACTGGGCGTGGGCTGGCTGGCCTACCTGGTGGTGGCGGATGCGGTGATCTCCCCCAGCGGCTGCGGCAACATCTACATGAACGCCACGCCGCGGGTGGTGTATGGCTGGGCGCAGACCGGCACGTTCTTCAAGATTTTCACGCGCATCGATGAGAAGTCCGGCATTCCGCGTCCGGCGCTGTGGCTGACGTTTGGCTTGTCGGTGTTCTGGACCCTGCCATTCCCGTCCTGGGAAGCGTTGATCAATGTGGTGTCCGCCGCGTTGATCCTCAGCTACGCAGTGGCCCCGGTGACCGTCGCCGCACTGCGCCGTAACGCACCGCAGATGACGCGGCCGTTCCGGGTCAAGGGCATGGCCGTGCTCGGTCCGCTGTCGTTCATCATCGCTGCGCTGATCGTGTACTGGTCCGGCTGGGGCACGGTGTCCTGGCTGCTCGGCCTGCAAATCCTGATGTTCGTGGTGTACCTGCTGTGCGCGCGCTGGGTACCGACCGCGCACCTCAACCTCAAGCAACAGGTGCGCTCGTCTGCCTGGCTGATCGGCTTCTACGCAGTGACCATCCTGCTGTCCAAGCTCGGCAGTTTTGGTGGCATCGGTGCGATCGGCCATCCGCTCGACACCATTGTGGTCGCGGCTTGCGCACTCGGCATTTACTACTGGGGCGCCGCCACTGGCGTGCCAGCTCACTTGGTTCGGCTGGAACACGAAGCCGATGAAAGCGAAGCGGTTGACGAGCCTCGCGCCCCGCTGACGCCCGCGACCTACTGATTCAGGAGCGTTTTATGAAGCGATTGCATGTGATCGACTCCCACACCGGCGGCGAACCGACGCGGCTGGTCATGAGCGGTTTTCCGGCGCTGGAGGGCGTCACGATTGCCGATCAGCTGCACCACCTGCGCACCGAGCACGACCAATGGCGCCGCGCCTGCATCCTGGAGCCACGTGGCAATGATGTGCTGGTCGGCGCACTGTACTGCGCGCCGGTCACGCCGGGCGCCATCTGCGGGGTGATCTTCTTCAACAACGCTGGCTACCTGGGCATGTGTGGCCACGGCACCATTGGCCTGGTCGCGTCCCTGCATCACTTGGGTCGCATCGCGCCAGGCGTGCACACAATCGATACCCCCGTCGGGCCGGTCGCGGCGACCTTGCATGAAGACGGCGCGGTGACCTTGCGCAATGTTCCTGCCTACCGCTATCGCGAGCAGATTGCAGTGCTCGTGCCCGGTCACGGCATAGTCCATGGCGATATCGCCTGGGGCGGCAACTGGTTTTTCCTGGTGTCGGAGCATGGCCAGCGCCTGCAGATGGACAACGTCGATGCCCTCACCGACTACACCTGGGCAATGCTCAAGGCCCTTGAAGACCAGGGCATCCACGGCGCCGACGGTGCACTGATCGACCACATCGAACTGTTCGCCGCCGACGACCACGCCGACAGCCGCAATTTCGTGATGTGCCCCGGCAAAGCCTACGACCGCTCGCCCTGCGGCACCGGCACCAGCGCCAAGCTGGCCTGCCTGGCCGCCGATGGAAAACTCGCGCCCGGCGAAACCTGGGTGCAAGCCAGCATTACCGACAGCCAATTCGAAGGTCGCTACGAATGGGACGGCGAACGCGTGCGCCCCTTCATCACCGGCCGTGCCCACATGACCGCCGACAGCACCTTGCTGATCGACCCGCAAGACCCTTTTGCCTGGGGCATCTGAGCCCTCCCCCTACTGGAAACTGGAGTGATAAAAATGAGCGACAACATCTTCACCGGCTGCATCCCTGCCCTGATGACCCCGTGCACCGCCGAACGCAAGCCGGACTTCGACGCCCTGGTCGCCAAGGGCCGCGAGCTGATCGATATCGGCATGAGCGCCGTGGTGTACTGCGGTTCCATGGGCGACTGGCCGTTGCTCACCGAGGCCGAGCGCCAGGAAGGCGTGGCACGGCTGGTGGCGGCCGGTGTGCCGACCATCGTCGGCACCGGCGCGGTGAACAGCCGTGAAGCCGTGGCCCATGCGGCCCACGCCGCCAAGGTCGGTGCCCATGGCTTGATGGTGATTCCGCGTGTGCTGTCCCGGGGGGCCTCCGCCACCGCACAAAAGGCGCACTTCTCGGCGATCCTCAAGGCCGCGCCCAACCTGCCGGCGGTGATCTACAACAGCCCCTACTACGGCTTCGCGACCCGCGCCGAGCTGTTCTTCGAACTGCGCCGCGAGCACCCGAACCTGATCGGTTTCAAGGAATTCGGCGGCGGTGCCGACCTGCGCTACGCCGCCGAACACATCACCTCCCAGGACGACAACGTGACGCTCATGGTGGGTGTCGACACCCAGGTGGTGCACGGTTTCGTCAACTGCAATGCCACCGGCGCCATCACCGGCATCGGCAACGCGCTGCCTCGGGAGGTGCTGCAACTGGTGGCCCTGAGTAAAAAAGCCGCCAGGGGCGATGCCAAGGCCCGTCGCCAGGCGCGTGAGCTGGAGGCCGCGCTGGCGGTGCTGTCGTCCTTCGATGAGGGCTGCGACCTGGTGCTGTATTACAAGCATTTGATGGTGCTGAACGGTGACAACGGCTACGCCCTGCACTTCAACGAAACCGACGCCCTCAGCGATGCCCAGCGTCGTTACGCAGAGCACCAGTACGCCCTGTTCCGCCAGTGGTACGCCAACTGGTCGGCGGAACAGAACGTCGCCTGACCCTTCGCGCGCCGCTGCGACGCTCGCAGCGGCCAACCTTCTTTTATCCAGGAAATCCCCCATGACTCTGACGGGCAAGATGCTGATCGGTCAGCACGCCACTGCCGGCAATCGCGAAGCAATCCAGGCGATCAACCCCGCCACCGATTCCGCCTTGGAACCGGCCTACCTCGGCGGCAACGGCGAGCATGTCGCGCAGGCCTGCGCCTTGGCGTGGGCGGCATTCGATGTCTATCGCGAAACCTCTTTGGAAGTGCGCGCCACATTCCTTGAGACCATCGCCGCGCACATCGAGGCCCTGGGCGATGAGTTGATCGACCGCGCCGTCGCCGAAACCGGCCTGCCTCGCCCCCGCATCCAGGGCGAACGAGGGCGCACCTGCGGACAACTGCGCACCTTCGCCCGCACCGTGCGTGCCGGGGAATGGCTGGATGTGCGGGTCGATCACGCACAACCGCAACGCCAACCCCTGCCTCGCCCAGACCTGCGCCAACGCCATATCGCGGTGGGCCCGGTCGCGGTGTTTGGCGCCAGCAACTTTCCACTGGCATTTTCCGTGGCCGGTGGGGACACCGCCTCTGCGCTGGCTGCCGGTTGCCCGGTCGTCGTCAAGGCCCACGGCGCGCACCCGGGCACCAGTGAACTGGTGGGGCGTGCGGTGGCGCAGGCGGTCAAGGCGTGCGGTCTGCCGGAAGGTGTGTTTTCACTGTTGTACGGTTCGGGCCGTGAGGTGGGCATTGCGTTGGTGACCGACCCGCGCATCAAGGCCGTCGGGTTTACCGGCTCGCGCAGCGGTGGCCTTGCGTTGATCCAGGCAGCGCAGGCACGGCCGGAGCCTATTCCGGTCTACGCGGAGATGAGTTCGATCAACCCGGTGTACCTGTTTCCGGCAGCGTTGGCAGCCAGGGCTGAAGCATTGGCCCAGGGTTTTGTGGCGTCGTTGACCCAGGGTGCGGGGCAGTTCTGCACCAACCCAGGGTTAGTGATTGCAGTACAAGGGCCTGCCCTGGATCGCTTCATCAGTGCCGCCAGTGGGTTACTGCCGAACTGTGCGGCGCAAACAATGCTGACACCCGGCATCGCCAGTGCCTACACGTCAGGCATAGACACACTGACGGGACACGCCGAGGTCGTCGCACAGGGTTCGGCGACTGAAGGTCCCAACCAGGGCCAGGCCCACCTGTTCGTGACCCAGGCAACTGCGTTCTTGAGCAACGAACACCTGCAAGCCGAAGTCTTCGGTGCGGCTTCATTGGTTGTGGTGTGCGCGAATAACGAAGAAGTGCGCCGGGTATCCGAACATCTGGAAGGCCAACTCACCGCCACGCTGCACATGGATGACGACGATGTGCCAAGCGCCAGGGCCCTGCTGCCGGTGCTGGAGCGCAAGGCTGGCCGCCTGCTGGTCAATGGGTGGCCGACCGGCGTTGAGGTGTGTGACGCCATGGTCCACGGCGGCCCCTTCCCCGCCACCTCGGATTCGCGCAGCACTTCGGTGGGCACGGCGGCCATCCAGCGGTTCTTGCGCCCCGTGTGCTATCAGGACTTCCCCGACGCGTTGTTGCCGGATGCGCTCCAACAGGGCAATCCGTTGCGGCTGCGGCGTTTGCTTGATGGCCAGAGAGAGGCATAGGCCATGTCCGATCCCGATATCGTCGTAGTCGGCGCCGGCATTATCGGCGTCGCCTGCGCCCTGCAACTGGCGCGTCAGGGCCGGCACGTGGTGGTGGTCGATCAACAGGAACCCGGCATGGGCGCGTCCTATGGCAACGCCGGGCACCTGGCGACCGAACAGGTGTTCCCGATTGCCGACGTGTCGATCCTCAAGCGCTTGCCCGGCATGCTGCTGGACCCCATGGGCCCGCTGCGCCTGGATTGGAAATACCTGCCGCGCGCCCTGCCCTGGTTTGCGCGGCTGCTGTTGAACCTGCGTCCGGCGCGCTATCAGCGTACCGTCGCGGGTATTCGTGCGCTTAACGAAGGCAGCCTGGGCGCCTGGCAGCGCCTGCTGACCAGCATCGGACGCGCGCACCTGCTGCGTGAAGACGGGTCATTGTTGGTGTACGAACGAGCGGACTCACGCGACGCGCTCCGGGCCTTGCAGCAGCGCATGCAAGCGCAGCAGGTGCCCGTGACGTTCTGGACCGCCGATGCCATACGCCAGGCTGCGCCGCAGTTGAGCGAGCACATCCAGGGCGGGTTGTTTTTTCCGGGCACCGGGCACTTCCTCGACCCGTTCCAGGTGGTGTGCGAACTGGTCGAGGCCGCCAAGGCCAGTGGCGTGCAGTTCCTCAAGCGCCAGGTACTGGATGGGCGGCTTGACCAACACGGCGTCTCCCTCGCCACCGCTCAGGGCCCCCTGAGCGCACGCCAGGTGCTGATTGCCTGCGGCGCCCACTCAGCCAGATTGACCGCTGCCCTGACCGGCAAAAAAGTCCCGCTGGACACGGAACGCGGCTATCACCTGATGCTGCCCCACGAGCCGCATCGCCTGCCGTTTGCCGTCACTTCCCTGGAACGAAAATTCATCATGACCCCCATGACCGACGGCCTGCGCCTGGCCGGTACAGTGGAATTCGCCGGCCTTGACCGCCCGGCGAATATGCAGCGTGCCTGGCAGTTGCATCGGTTGAGCAAGGGGTTGTTTCACGATGACCTCAGCGCAGAGGGTGCGACACCGTGGATGGGGTTTCGGCCGTCGCTGCCGGACTCGTTGCCGGTGATTGACCGGGTGTGTGACGGGAAGGTGCTGCTTGCGTTCGGGCACCAGCATCTGGGGTTGACGCAGGCGGCGGTGACGGCGGAGATGATTGGGGAATTGGCGAGCAAGGGTCAAACTCCGTTATTCACGCCTTATCGTCTGGACCGATTCTGACCAACGCGTTTTTTGCGGTGAGTTGCCTGTTGTGGCGAGCGGGCTTGCCCCGCGTTGGGCTGCGCAGCGGCCCCAATAGAAAACACCGCGGCCTGTCAGACAGCACGCGTTGTTCGTTTTTAGGGCTGCTGCGCAGCCCAACGCGGGGCAAGCCCGCTCGCCACAACACGCCAACTCACCACAGGAGGAATGTGACTGTCTTGGTTGACGAGTGCAGTCACTTGACCAACCGCTTCTCCTTCGAGGGGCGATAACCGAAATACGAGCTATAGCACTTGCTGAAATGGCTCGGCGACACGAACCCACATGCCACCAGCACCTCCACCTGCGACAACTCGGTGTGCTGCAACAGCCGCCGCGCCTCGGTCACGCGCAGTTCCATGTAGTACCGCTGCGGGGTGGTGCCCAGTTGTTCCTTGAACAAGCGCTCCAACTGGCGCCGCGAGCGGCCGGCGTAGACCGCCAGTTGGTCCAGCTCCAAAGGTTCTTCGAGGTTGGCGTCCATCAGTTTCACCACTTCACGCAACGGCGCACTGACGCTGACGTTTTCGGTGGGTTTGATGCGGCGGTAGCGGGACTCTTCGAAGGCCAGGATGTCTTCGATGCCTTCAACGAGTGCCTTGTCATGCAGGCCCTTGATCCAGTCCAGCGCCATATGGAAGGCCCCGGACGGGCTGGAAGCGGTGAGGCGGTCGCGGTCGATCACGTAGGGTTCGCTGGTGACGTGGGTCGCCTTGGAGACTTCCGCCAGCGCCGGACGGTGTTCGGGGTGGATGGCGCAGCGATAGCCTTGCAGCAGGCCGGCACGGCCGAGGAACCAGGCGCCGTTCCACAGCCCCGCAAGGCTGATGCCCTGTTCGGCGGCGGTGTGCAGCAGCTGGATGAAGGCTTCGCCAGCCTTGAGTTCGGTACGGAAACCGCCACAGATCACCAGCAGGTCCAAGTCGTGCAATGCTCCGGCATCCAGGCGCGCATCGGGGCGTATCACCAGGCCCAGGTCGCTGATGACTTCGCCATCGTCACAGCCGAAGGTGCGTGAGGCGAACAGGTCGGGGCGCAGCAGGTTGGCGGTAACGAAGGTGTCGAGGGTCTGGGTGAACGCCGGCAGGGAGAAATGTTCAAGCAACAGGAAGCCGACGCGGGTGACCGACGCCGGCTGTTGGGTTTCGTTGAGGTAGCGCAGGTTCTTGCCTTTCATGCCACCGCTGAATTGACGTCTTTCCATCGAGGGTTGGCCCACTCTTATTGTTGAGGTCTTTGAAAAACCGGCCATTAAGGGCGAACACTGTAGCTGTGGCGAGCGGGCTTGTCCCGCGTTGGGTTGCGAAGCGAGCCTGGATTGAGGAATGCGCTGAGTCAGGCACTCTTTGGCCGCTGGTTTTGGGGCTGTTTAACAGCCGAACGCGGGACAAGCCCGCTCGCCACAGCGTACTTATCGCTTGATGTCCGGCGCTGATCCTGAAACAGCCACACGCGCTGAAAGCCCCCGGCTGAACAGCGGCAAGCGCATCTGATACGGTTTTTTCTTTGCTATCTGCAGCTGTATCGAAACGCCGTCTGGGCGGACAATGGCCCCATCCCCACTCCCTTCCCTTCGGAGGCCTTATGACCAAGATGGCACTTTTCCTGTTCGGCTTTTTGGTACTGACCATCGGCATCGGCCTGCTCGCGACCATCTCGCCGGTCTGACGCTCAGCCGGCAAACAGCATCGGGTACAGCGACAGCACCAGCAACCCGGCCATCGTCCAGTTGAACAGGCGCAGCCAGCGCGGCTCACGCAGCACATTGCGCAAGCCGCTGCCACACCCGACCCATACGCACACACTGGGCAGGTTGACCACGGCGAACACCAGCGCGATTACCAGCACATTGGTGACGTAGCCTTCGGCCGGCGTGTAGGTGGTGATTGCGCCCAGCGCCATGATCCAGGCCTTGGGGTTCACCCACTGGAACGCCGCCGCGCCGAGGAAAGTCATGGGTTTGCCCTGTTCATCAGGGCTGTCGGACATGCCGCCCGCCGTCGCGATCTTCCACGCCAGGTACAGTAAGTACGCAGCCCCCACGTAGCGCAACACCGTGTAGGCCCACGGGAACACCTTGAACACTTCGCCCAGCCCCAGCCCCACCGAAATCACCAGCAGCATGAAACCGATGCTGATCCCCAATGCATGGGGCATCGAGCGGCGAAAGCCGAAGTTCACCCCCGAGGCGAGCAGCATGGTGTTATTGGGCCCGGGCGTGATCGAGGACACGAAGGCAAACAGCACAAAGGCGGACAACAGGCTGGTAGACATGAACATGACGCGGCATCCAAACGGCAGTGGTATGCCTGCGACAGTAGAGGGTTATCGACCGCCCTGCCCCGTACAGCCATGGCGGGATTGAGGCATACACTTTTTTGCCGTGGTTTTCACAAACCTTTCACAGACAAGCGCCTAGGGTGGCCTCAGCTCCTAATGAACATCCCTTTAGCCCGCGCTCCCCACGCGGGCTTTTCTTTGCCTGGGCTATCGTGTAACCCGTTGGCAAGGGACAGTACAACGCACTGTTTTAGTTCTGCGGCCGTTGTTTGGTCGAATCCAGCTCGGCTTTTTTACCCGTGGAAATCTCGGTGATCTGCGCAGACTTGGCAATCGCGAAATCGAACGTGTCTTGCATCTTCGCAATCGCGTCGGTCGACGTGCCGTTCAATCCACCGTTGGCGGCCCAATCGAAGTTCCACACGCCGGAGAGGTTATCGGCGCCCGGCACATCGTGGGTTTCGATGGCGGTGAAAACGTCGGGATGACGCTCCATGTACTTGGCCGCATCGCAGACTTCGGCCGGCACCTTGCCCGAGGCGTTGTTGGCCAGTTGGGTCAGCTCCTGCTTGGTAATGGCCGACTTGCCGGTCTGGCGCATGTAGTCGGCAATCACTTTGCTGGACTTGGCGATGTTCAACTTGTCATCGAACGCCGACGGTGACGCTTTAGGTGTGTTTGCCCCGCTGCCGGCGGGCGTTACGGTGGTAGACATCGGCGCTGCTCCCCTGATGGTACGAATGAAATCGTCGTGCTGACGATAGCCAGGAGCAGACGTTAGCATGGGCAATGGGCCATTAATCTGTGCTTCACAACAATTCACAAGGCCATGGTCTACAGCTTCTGTGAAAGCCTGCCAATCCATTACCATGAACCTGTATTCATGCCGATTAATTGCCAGCCGCCGACCCGGACCCCAGTCATGAGAGACCTACCGCCCACCGCCACGCTGCGAGCTTTCGAAGTAGCGACCCGGCATGCGACGTTCACATCGGCTTCAGAAGAGTTGCATGTGACCCAGAGCGCCGTCAGCCACCAACTCAAGCACCTCGAGGACCTGTGGGGCTTGCAGCTGTTCCAGCGCGGCAAGGCGTTGCGGCTGACCCCGGCCGGGGCCGCACTGGCGCCCATTGTGCGCGAGTTTTTCATGAACCTTGAGGCCACCCTGGCTGACCTGCGGGAACAAAAAGGCCGGGTTCGCCTGAAGGTCAGCACCACGTATTCGTTTGCCTTGAAATGGCTGCTGCCCAGGTTGCCCAGCCTGTCGCAGCAACATCCGGAAATCCTGATCACGCTGGAGACCAGCGACAAGGCCATCAAGTTCTCCAGCTCAGACCCGGATGTGGCCATCCGGCTGGGCAACGGCAATTATCCCGGCCTGCACTCGGAATTCATGCTCCGCGAGCAGATCTTCCCGGTGGCCAGCCCGGATCTGCTCAACCGTTTCGGCGCGCCCCACGAGCCCGCTGAGCTGCTGCGTTACCCGTTGCTGACGCGCGACGGCGCAGACCTGGTGCCCAAGTGGGACGCCTGGTTCGAGCATATCGGCGTCAGCATTGCACCCCTCAAGGAAAGCGTCAGGTTCGCTGACACCAACATGACCATCGAGGCGGCGCTGCTGGGCCAAGGTATCGCGCTGGCACGAAGCGGCCATGTTGAAGCTGAAATCAACGACGGCCGCCTGATCAGGCTGTTTGAGCTGCCGTTCGCGTCGCCGGTCGGCTACTACTTTGTCTGCCCCAAAGGGATCGAAACCCAGCCACACATCATCAGCTTTCGTAACTGGCTGTTGGCCGAGTCGATGCAGGCACAGCAAAATTATCAGTGATGCATGAACATTCACTCATGACAGGATGAAAGTACTTCGCTGTTAAACACGCCCTTGTGGTGTTTAACATGGCGCATGCCTTTACCCATCGTTCTACTCATCCTCTTCGCCGCCCTCTTGCATGCCAGCTGGAACGCATTGTTGCGTGTCGGCGCCGACCGGCTGTGGTCAATGACCATGATGTGCGTGGCGGTCGCCATCGCCAGCAGTGTAATAGCCTTGTTTCTCGCCCCTCCCGCGCCAGCCAGCTGGCCCTACGCCGTGCTGTCGGGCGTGTTGCACGTGGGCTATAACCTGTTCCTGGTGCGAAGCTACAAGGTGGGCGACCTGGGGCAGACGTACCCGATCGCCCGCGGTTCCTCGCCCATTCTGATCACGCTTTGCGCCTTGGTGTTTGCCGGTGAAACGCTCAGCACGAACGCCCTCATCGGCATCGTGCTGGTATCCGGCGGCATTATTTCTCTGGCCTTCAGACAGCGCAGACTGGCGGTGCCCAGCCTGCCCTACGCCCTGGGCACGGGTTTTTTCATCGCGGCCTACAGCGTCACGGACGGTATTGGCGCGAGGCTGTCCGGCGCACCGATGGCCTACACCGTATGGATGTGTGCGCTCTGGGGCGTATTGATGCCCCTGGTGTACATCGGCCTGCGCGATACACGCAGCCTCTTCGCACCACGCCCCGGCGTCATCACGGCCTTGATCGGGGGGCTTGTGTCCCTCCTGGCCTACGGCATCGTCATTTACGCCATGTCCCACGCGCCGATGGGCGCCGTTTCGGCCCTGCGCGAAACCAGCGTGCTGTTCGCGGCCTTGATCGGTTATTTGTTTTTGGGCGAGTCGCTGACTGTCCGCAAAGTGCTGGCGTGCGTGGTCATTGCGACCGGCACGATGCTGATAGGCTGATCCTTAACCCCTCAAAGGAGGTCCAAGCAATGAGTACTGTGTCTTCGACACCGCTGATTCTGATTACCGGCGGCAGCCGCGGTGTCGGCGCGGCAACCGCGCGCCTTGCAGCGGCGCAAGGCTACGATGTCGCGATCAGCTACGTCAGCAACGAGGCGGCCGCGCTCGGCGTGGTGGCGGATGTGCAAGCGTTGGGGCGCCGTGCCTTGGCCATCCGCGCCGACAGTGCGGACCCTGCTCAGGTCGCGCAGCTGTTCGCAGCCATTGACCAGACATTTGGCCGTATCGATGTGCTGGTCAACAACGCCGCGATCATTGCCCTGCAGTCACGCTTTGAAGACCTCGACTTTACCCGCATGCAGCGCATCTTCGCGATCAATGCCATCGGCCCGATGCTGTGCGCGCAGCACGCGGTGAAACGCATGTCGCTGCGCCACAATGGCACGGGTGGCAGCGTGATCAACGTGTCCTCCGCCTCAGCCCGCCTAGGCAGCCCCAACGAGTATGTCGATTACGCTGCCTCCAAAGGCGCCCTGGAGACGTTCACCATCGGCTTATCCAAGGAAGTCGCCCGTGAAGGCATACGCGTCAACTGCGTACGGCCCGGGCATATCTACACCGACATGCACGCCAGCGGCGGCGAACCGGGGCGTGTGGATCGGGTCAAGGACAGCATTCCCATGGGCCGTGGCGGCGAACCCGAAGAGGTGGCCCGCGCTATCCTGTGGCTGGCCGGTAAGGAAGCGTCGTTCATCACCGGGACCTTTCTGGATGTGACAGGCGGCAAGTAGGCGGCAACCGCCGATTAACGGGAGGCGTGCTGGTCCCGGTGCCGGGCCAGCCCTTCCAGGGTGAACCGCGCTTGCATCAGCACCACCTCCCGCACCTGTTCCATTTCCTTCTGGTTCACTTCGCTCCACTTCAACGCCTCCAGCAGCTTGGGCTTCTGGATGCGGAACGCCAGGCCCTGGGTAAACAGCGCCATGGAATGGATCACCGTGCGCTCATCCTCCAGCGCCAGGCCGGCCACGCGAGCGATCAGTTGGCGGATGACCCGCGCAATACGCGCCTTGAAACGCTCCTCGAAAGCCATCGTTGCGCTTTGCGGGCACAAGCCGGCCTGGTGGCGATCCATGAACGCACGCCAGGCCGTGGTTTGCGGGCTGTCCTGGATGGTTGAAACCACGGTGCCCAGGATGCCCAGCGAGGCGTCGATCAGCGCGTTGTCGCCGGAATCGGCATCGGCCAGCACGCTTTCCGCCGCCTCCACCGGCGGCGACATCTTGCGCCACAGCAGCGTGATCAAGTGCTCGACGCACGCCAGGTACACGCCTTCCTTGCCATCGAAGTAGTACTGGATCGCAGGTGCGTTGACGCCGGCAGCCGTGGCGATATCACGCGTGGACGCCCCATCGTAGCCACGCGCGCCGAATACCTCGACGGCCGCCTCGATAATGCGGGCGCGGGTTTCTTCGCCGCGCTGGTAACCACCCTCGGCGGCAGGTTTGTGTCGTGCCATGTGCAGCTCCCTTCGAATACCGGACCAAAATATACCAGTTGACAAAAATTCGCGAAAAAAGGAATTTATTCCACTCGTTATAAATCTGGAGTGACCTCGATGTCGGCTGCACCTCCCTCCCCTCAGGTCATGCCTGAAGAAACCGTCAACGGTCAACGTGGCAAGGCCCGGCGCATCCTGCTCAGCGTGGCCGGCGTTGCCGTGCTGGCGGGCGTGTCATGGGGCGCCTGGTGGTGGATCACCGGGCGGTTTATCGAGACCACCGATGACGCCTACCTGCAAGCCGACAGCATCAGCGTGGCGCCAAAGATCAACGGCTACGTGGCCGACGTGCTGGTGAGCGACAACCAGAACGTCAAGCGTGGCGACGTGCTGGTGCGCCTGGATGCGCGCAAGTACCAGGCCGTGAGCGACGAAGCCTCCGCGACCATCGCCGCACGCAACGCCGACTTTGCCAAGGCCCAGGCCGACCTGGTGCAACAGGATTCCACCATCGCCGAAGCCCGCGCCCAATTGCAGGGCGCCGAGGCCGATGCCCGGCATGCGCAGACCGAAGTCGCCCGCTACGCGCCGCTGGCCCGCTCGGGCGCCGAACCGGAAGAGCGCCTGGCCCAACTGAACAACCAACTGGCACAGGCCCGCAGCACCGTGGCGGCCAAACAGGCGGCGCTGCGGTCCAGCCAGACTCGCTACGGCACGTTGCAGGCCCAGCTCAAGCAGGCCCAGGCGCAACTGGGCGTAGCCAGGGCCAGCGAGGCGCAAAGCCAACTGGACGTCGACGACGCGGTCATCCGCAGCCCGCTGGACGGCCGTGTGGCTGACCGTGGCGTACGCGTGGGGCAGTACGTGCAACCTGGTACGCGTTTGCTGACCGTGGTGCCGATCAGCGCGATCTACCTCACCGCCAACTACAAGGAAACCCAGATCGGTGGCATGCGCCCCGGCCAGACCGTCACCGTGCATGTCGACGCCCTGCCCGGACGCGACCTGCAAGGCCACATCGACAGCCTGGCGCCCGGCACCGGCGCGCAGTTCGCCCTGCTGCCGCCGTCGAATGCCACCGGTAACTTCACCAAGATCGTGCAACGGGTACCGGTGCGCATTGCCCTGGACATACCGGATGACCTGCGTGCCGCATTGATGCCAGGCCTGTCGGCCACCGTGGAAGTCGACACCCGCACCCACGCCGCAGACGCCAACCATGGCTGAGGCGAGCATGGCCGGGGTGGCTGCCGAGAAACCGCGCAACGCCTCGCTGACCGACTGGATCGCCGTCGCCGCCGGTGCACTGGGCGCCTTGCTGGCGACCCTGGATGTGTCGATCACCAACTCGGCGCTGCCGCAGATCCAGGGCCAGATCGGCGCCACCGGCACCGAAGGCACCTGGATCGCCACCGGCTACCTGATGTCGGAAATCGTGATGATCCCGCTCGCGGCCTGGCTGACCCGAGTCTTCGGCCTGCGCCGGTTTCTGATCGGCACCGCACTCACCTTCACCCTGTTCTCGATGTTCTGCGGCTTGTCCACCAGCCTTGGCGCGATGATCGCCGGGCGCATCGGCCAGGGCTTCGCCGGCGGCGCGATGATCCCGACCGCGCAGACCATCGTGCGCACGCGTCTGCCGCCCCACCAACTGGCCATCGGCACCACGATGTTCGGCATGACCGTGATCCTCGGCCCCTTGCTCGGCCCGGTGATCGGCGGCTGGCTGACGGAGAACATCAACTGGCGCTGGTGCTTCTTTCTCAACCTGCCCATCAGCATCGCGCTGATCACCCTGCTGATCACCGGCCTGCCCAGCGAGCGCATGAACCTGCAGCGCTTTATCAGCGCCGATTGGCTGGGCATTCTGGGGCTGGCCATGGGCTTGAGTTCGCTGACCGTGGTGCTGGAAGAAGGCCAGCGCGAGCACTGGTTTGACTCGCTGCTGATCGTGTGGCTGAGCATTGCCACGGTCACCGGTTTTTTCCTGATTGCCGTGGGGCAATTGCGCTCCAGTACGCCGATCCTGCGCCTGCCACTGGTGCTCAACAAAAGCTTTGGCAGCGTGTTGCTGATCGGTACGGCGGTGGGTGCGGGGCTGTATGGCACGGCGTATCTGGTGCCGCAATTTCTCGGGATTCTGTCCGGCTACAACGCGCAGCAGTCCGGCGCGATCATGCTGTTGTCGGGGATTCCGGCGTTTTTGCTGATGCCGATCCTGCCGCGAATGCTCGGCCGCTACGACCTGCGCTGGATGGTCGGCGCCGGCCTGCTGCTGTACTGGGCCAGTTGCTTTGTAGACACCCTGTTGACCGCCGACAGCGTCGGCCATGATTTTGTGTGGTCGCAGTTGCTGCGCGGCTTCGGGCAGATCCTGGTGATGATGCCCCTCAGCCAACTGTCCATGCGTTCGGTCGAGACCAAGGACGCCGGCGACGCGGCCGGGCTCTACAACATGTCGCGCAACCTCGGCGGCACCATTGGCCTGGCGTTGCTCGGCGTGTTGATGGACCGGCGCAGCCACTTCCATGACGACCGGCTGCGCGAAGGCATCCTGGCCAACAGCCAGTTGACCCAGGACCACATGGCCAGCAACACCGCCAGCTACCTGGCACAAACCGGCGACGCCTCCACCGCCTCGTTGCAAGCCATGGCCCAACTGGCCAACGACATCGCCCGCCAAGCCTCGGTGATGGCCTATAACGATTCGTTCTACGTATTGGGACTCGCAATGCTGGCGTGCCTGCCCCTGATCTTCATCCTGAAAAAGCGCACGGTACAGCCATGATTGCTCGCTCGTTTCCTCTGCTCCTGACCGTTGGCCTGCTGTCGGCCTGCACCGTAGGCCCGGACTACTCAGGCGCACCCGACGCCGCGCCGAAAACCCTGGCCGCCGGGCATTTGCCCCATGCCGACCGCCAAGCGCCAAGCGCCCCGGCTGTGGCGCAGTGGTGGCGAACGTTGAATGACCCGCAGCTCAATGAGCTGGTCGAGATGGCGCTGAACAACAGCCCCGACATCGCCACCGCCCAGGCCCGCTTGAAACACTCCCGCGCCAGCCTCAGCGGTGCGCGGGCCGACGCCCTGCCCAAGGTCACCGGTGACGCCGCGATGCTCAAACTGCGCTCGCCCGACACCTCCGCACTGGGTGGCGGCGGTGCCGGTCGCGGGCCGTTGACGCTCTACCTGGCCGGCTTCGATGCCAGTTGGGAGGCCGACCTGTTCGGCGGCACACGTCGCGCCGTCGAAGCCGCGCAAGCCGAAGCCGACGCTGCCCAGGCGCAACTGGCCGACGCCCAGGTGCAACTGGCCGCCGAAGTGGTGCAGGCCTACACCGACCTGCGCGACCAACAGGCACGCCTGGCGTTGGTAGACGCGAGTGTCGACATCGAAAACCAGGCTCTCGACCTGACCCAGCAACGTCGCAGCCGTGGCGTGGCCTCACAGCTGCAACTGGAACAAGTCCTCACCCAGGCAGAAAACACCCAGGCCCAGCGCCTGCCGTTGCAAGCCGCCATCGTTGAATCCCTGGATCAACTCGGCCTGCTCTGCGGCCGAGAGCCCGGCGAACTGGATGGCCGCCTCGCCACCGCCAAAGCCCTGCCCGCCATCCCCGGTGTGGTACCCGTGGCAGACCCCGCCGCCCTGCTCAAGGCCCGCCCCGACATCCGCGTCGCCGAACGCAAACTGGCCTCCAGCAACGCGCAGATCGGCGAGAAAACCGCCGACTGGTTTCCCAAGCTCAGCCTGATGGGCGACCTGTCATTCTCTGCCGGCGACCCCGGCCACCTCGCCCGCAAGGACAACGGCACCTGGCTGATCCTGCCGCGCCTGACCTGGAACGCGCTGGACTTCGGCCGCGTGGCCGCCAGCGTCAAAGGCGCCGAAGCCGGTCGCGACGAAGCGCTCGCGCAGTACAAAAGTGTGGTACTGAGTGCGCTGCGCGACGCCGATGTGGCCCTGGCGCGGTACGGCCATCAACGCCAGAACGTAGTGCTGTTGCGCAGTGTGGAGTCCTCGGCGGTACGCGCGGCGGACCTGACTCGCCAGCGCTACCGTGCGGGCACCGCCAGCACCCTGGATTGGCTGGATGCGGAGCGTACCCGCTACCAGGCCCAGGAGAACCGGATTTCCGGGGACGCGGAACTGCTCAAGGATTTTGCTTCACTGCACAAGGCATTGGGGCTGGGCTGGACGTTGTGACACATCAGGCGTTTGATGGGAGAAATTCCATTCAAGACCGATCTGGCGGAGATCGGGATGGATATCATGGGGTTTGACCTGAAGCGGGAGGGGCAATAAATGAAAGAATTGATCCAGGGGCTCGACGGCCCCAGAACGGCACAGCAGGAATTGTTCTACGACCTGGAGGACGCCGCCGCTGTGATTCGGTGGTCGGTGGTTGAGTTGAGCGCTTTGGCCGCCAACGGTCGCACGCCGGATGAGGCGCTGGCGCTGATGAAAATCTGCGCGTTGCTGGCAGCGCAACAGGAAAGGCTTCACGCGTATGCAGGTGAGGTGAAAGACCAGCGCATCGCCAGGTCTGAAATCCTGTAATCACAGGAGGCATACCCCAATGGCGCGCAGCCGACGAACAACGTGAAAGAATTCACATTTATTGACACTGGATATTGAAGCTCAAAATTTGACCAAATAATATTTTGCCGCAACCGAGCACACACCTTTATACGGATATTGCTCTGCACCAGCTCGGGAGCCACGCGCGTGCAGACAATAAAACATTGAGGTTTGCCATGCGTCTTTCCAAGCTCGCTCCATCCGCCGCCCTGTTCAGTCTGATCGCCCTATCCGCACAAGCCGCTGACTTGAGTGCCCTGACAGGGGCTCTGTCCTCTGCTCTGGGTGGTGCAAACAACACCACCAATAACACTAATTACTCCAATAACGCCTCCTCCTGCCAGCAACAGGTCCGCGACCTGCAGGCGAACATCAATGCAGCCAATGCCAAGGGCGATACCTTGCGCGCAACCGCCTATCAAGCTGCGCTGACCCAGACAAACAAGAGCTGCAGTAACGCCAGTTACAACACCCAGGCCCAAGTGAATACCAACCCGCAGCACCAACAAAACGTGAACAAGGCAGCGGATGCGATCAATGCAATCGGTGGGCTGTTTAAATAAGCCGGAAAGTCGTGTGCGAGAGGCCCGCAATTGCGGGCTTTTCTATGCCTGCGGGACGGACCATGCAAAAACCTTGATCGGCACGCCCGTACTTTCGCCCAGGCAATAAAAAACCCCGTAGACGTTAATCTACGGGGTTTTCAAGAGTGGAGGCCGAGGTCGGAATCGAACCGGCGTAGGCGGATTTGCAATCCGCTGCATAACCATTTTGCTACTCGGCCTCAAACGATCAATGTCCCGACTGCTGACACTCATCGCATAAAAACTTGAGTGGGCTGTATAACCCTGCCTCTACTCTAACTCATTGAATACATTGAAGTTTTTAATGCTTCATTGCGTTCGATGGGCGCCATTATGTACGTATTTGCCTAGGCGTGCAACCCCTTGATTTCAAAAATATTTCGTATTGGCATCAAGGGGTTGCGGGCCTGCCCTACTCCTTGATGCGCAGTTGTTGGTACTGCGGGTCGGCCTTGATTTGGGCTTCGGTGAAGGGCAGCGGGCGCAGTTGTTTTTGGGAGAAGGCTCGGGTCTGGTCCTTGGCGTGTGGGGAAGCCGGGTTGTTGGACTCGGAGAACGCGAGCACGCCTTGGGCATGGGGCCCCTGGTCGTCGAAGGTGACGATTTGCAGGTAGCTGGTGCCGCTGACCACTTCGCGCTTGCCGTCGGCGCGGGGCACGGTTTGCATGGCGTTGTAGATGCCGAGTTCCTGCGGGCCGCCGTGGATCGGAGTTTGCCCGGCGACTTGGACCTCACCCCAGGTGCTGCTGGCGGTCAAACCGCGTTTGGCGACGTCGGCGGTGGAGGCCAGCATGGCTTCGCGCAGGGCTTTGGCCACATCGGCGCGGTCGATGGCCAGGCCGCGTGGGGTGGTGAGGGGTTGGGCCGGGTCGAAGGCCACGCGCCAGGCGTCGGGGATTTGCTGCAGGTGCTGCACCAGGTTGATGAAGTGCACCAGGCCGAGGCCGCTGTCGAGGTTGGCGCGCTGGTCCCAGGTTTTCAGGCTGGAGCACAGGGCGTGCAAGGCAGTGGCGTCGCTGCCGAGGTGTCTGGCGCAGAACGCGAGCAGATCGGGCATGACTTGGCCGGCCAGGTACACCTCGTTGTCCATCACCATGTTGTGCAGGTCGCTGACGCTGATCGGTTTAGCCAGGGATTGCAGGCGTTGCAGGGCAAAGCGCGCGCGTGGGCCGAGGCCGATATGGTCCTGGCTGATCAGCGGGGAGAAACCGGTCAACGGCGCCTTGGGGTTGGCCAGCCACGCCGAGTCATTGGAGTGCTGCACGTAATCGGTGCGTTGCAATTGCGGCAACTGCTCGGCCGGGAAGATGCCGGCCTGGGCGGCGCGCGGATCAACGTCCCAGGCACAGGCGCTATGGGCGCCGTCGAGCATGATCATCTGCAGGCCGGCGCGTGGGTCGCTGCATTGCGCCAGTTTGGCCGCGCTGACGTTGGGCACCACCGACAGGTTCATGTACAGGCTCTGGCCCTGGTCATCGGCGGCCAGGGTGTTGACCCACGGGATGCCTTGCAGGATGTGTACCGAGGTTTTCAGCTCATTGAGGCTGTCGGCGCGGTTCATGGCGTACCACTGTTGCAATACACGGTCGTTGCCCAGGTTGGCATCGCGCAGGCTGAAGGCGTAGTGGCTGTCCCAATCGAGCTTGCCCGGCCACTGCACCACCGGGCCGAACTGTGAGCTATAGACCGTGTGCGATTGGTCCTTGAGGCTGCCATCGGCCTGTTTGACCTGCACGGTCACCGTCGTTTTATCCAGGGCGACCGATTTGCCGTCGAGCATGTAGCGCGTGGAGTCCTTGGGGTCCAGGGTCAGGCGGTACAGGGTGAAGTGCTTGGACGTGTCCACCGTATGGGTCCACGCCACATGCTGGTTGAAGCCGATATTGATCACCGGCAGGCCCGGCAGCGCAGCGCCCATCACATCCAGTTGGCCGGGAATGGTCAGGTGCATCTCGTAAAACCGCATGCCGCCCACCCAGGGGAAGTGCGGGTTGGCCAGCAACATGCCGCGCCCGTTGAACGAGCGGTCACGCCCCACTGCCACGGCGTTACTGCCACGATCGAAGGCGAAACGCTGTTGATTGGCCGCGACCCGTTCAAAGGCCTTGACACTGCTCGACACATTGGCGGTTGCTTGAGGCGGCGCCGCACCCACCAGGGCTTCGGCGAACTGCCCGACACCGCCTTCGACCAACAGCCTGCGGGTCAGCTTGACCAGATCTTCAGCCACCAGTGGCCGTACCCACGCGGCCTGGCACTGCGCAGGCGCGCCCTGCTCTTTCAGATAACGGTTGTAGCCGGCCACATAACCTTCAATACGCTGCTGGATCTGCGGGCTCTGCGCCTTCCAGAATGCCGCCACCGCATCCGGCGTATTGAGCCAGCCAAAGAACAGGTCGCTGGCCAGGTTGTTGCGCTCTTCCAGGGTCGCCTGCTCGGGGCCGAAGAAGCGGGCGCGCTGGCCATTTACGGTGACCACTTCATTGGCCAGCAGGCACAGGTTGTCCTGGGCGTACGCGTAGCCAATGCCGAAGCCCAGGCCACGTTCATCGTTGGCGCGGATATGCGGTACGCCGTAACTGGTGCGCCGGATGTCCGCCGATGCTGGCGTCACCTGCTCCCGCGCAGAGGCGGCCAGGCCCAACCCCAGCAACACTCCGGCCATGCAGACCCTGGACAACCCATTGGAAATAATCACGCAGACTCCACCGTCAGATTTAACCGTCTCACAAGGGGCAATAACCCCACCGTAAGAACGCAAATCACCGGGAATAATTTAACGCACGGGGTCGTTTATTTAAGGCGGTGGGGATGTGACAAAACCGATACCGACGAAATTTCTACATCCGACACTTCATGATTTCGCTCGCTCGTTCGTCTTATTAACCAAGAGCGCTCATTTTTTCCTGATCAGGCTCTGATAAGGAGTTTTTGCATGTACAACCCGCAAGTGCCCACGGATGGACATTCACACGCGGCCGAAGCCAGTTTCGGCAGCGGCCCGCAAGCGTTCGGCAAAACGCCCGAACAGCAAGGCAACCAGCGTATCCGCCATCTGCTCAAGTGTTTTGGCCTGCGTACCAGCCTGATCCGGCTGAAGGTCATCGACGCCCTGCTCACCGCCGCCGACAACCAGCGCACCCTTGGCGTACGCGGCGTGCACAGCCACTTGCTGGAGCTGGGCATTCCACTGTCGTTTCTCAGCGTGCGCGAGGTACTCAAGCGCCTGTGCAGCGAAGGTGTGATCACCCTCAATGCGGACAAAAGCTACAGCCTCCATGAAGAGGCTGCCAAGGTACTCGAAGGCCGCGCCTGATCGCCGTTAAAGCTTGACCTTGCGGCGCATGATGCCGTTGATCACCACCACGACCACTGCGACGGCAATGGCGATGGTCTGGAATGTCTTCTCGCTGATGACCCCAGTGTTCTGCAAGTAGGACAGGCCAAACATCGTCGCCAATACGGCCAGGGCAATCAGAATCGAATATTTCAAACGCTGCTTTTGGGTCATCAGGGGGTCCTGTATCTGGGAGTGGATCGGGATCAATAGGCGCTCATATTACAGGCGATGAAAAGCTTTGGCTCGTCTGGCGCACGCTACGATAAACCAGCCCCCCCGAGTAAGCAGAAAATATTCCCTTACAGTGCAATGCTGACGCTGTCGTCGGTACGGAACTGACTGCATTTGACCAGCCCGCCTACTCCCCGCCTACATCCGATCTTACAAACCCTGGTACCCGCAGCCGGAACGCGAACGGGCGTTTTCAGCACACAGCGGTGCGCCATGGGAAAAGGGAACCTCCCGTTGACAGGCGCTTATTCTCAGCACGTCTGAATAGGTACCCAACAATGACCCATCTAGATACTCGCTCGCCTCAGCAGTCATACACGTATCAACCGCCCCTCCCTAACGGCCGATCTCTATCAGCCCTCCATGACACTGCCAGCGCAAACCTCGACTCGGCAGCAGGCCCCACTCTTCTGCCACAAACAGTCAAAAGCCCAGACAGCGGTGACTTCAAGCAACAGCTCGCAGACCAGCAGAACTTCAGGACCCTGGCACGCAAACTCACTGAGCTGGCTGCCCAATTGGGTGAAGCGGTCACCCCGCAGGCTGTCCTCGCGGCGCTCAAATCCACACCGATGGTGGTAGCGCCTGGCTCATCTTCCTTTGAGGAGCTAGGCAGAACCACACTGGAGAACTACATCGCCTACAACGGCCTCCCCGTACCGGACAGCCATGCGTCCTTGACCGCCCTGGCCAGTGCCCTGGTCGACAGCGCCCTGGAACACCCCCTGGGCAATTTTGGGGGTGCCTTGAGCTGGCCTATTCCCTTGAGCAGAGACGATCAACGGCGCCTGCGTTTGATTGCCATGAGCCACGAACATCATCTCGAGGAAAAGCCCCTGGTCATGCAAACCAAAGGGGGGTTATTAGAGTTTTTGCGCTATCAGGCGCCACTCCCCGAGGGCGTCCTGAATGATCCCATCCGGGTGCTGGAAACCCTGATCGGTTCTGCCCAGGGGCAATTGATGGGCAAAGCTCTGCAGCAGAAAATGAATGGAGTTGACACCGCCGAGAGCGCCAACGATTACCTCATGGCAGCAATGATTCTGCAATTGGACCCGGAGTACTTTGCCGAGCCTGCCCCCAATAAGGTGGCAGGTTTTGATTTGTCCAACAAAGCCCATTGGGGCAAGCCTTTGTCGATGATTGTGGACGGTTTGAGTACGCACTTGAGCGAATCCGGCAGAACCTCCGCCGAGATGGCCAAGACCGGGGCGCACCTCTTGCTGTCAAAGAAAACCCCCGAACTCTTGATTAAAGACATTCCTGGCACGGTGGTGTATGGCAGCGCCGCCTGGGTCAGGCTGTCGATCGCCGCAGCATCGATAGAGGCCCTGACGCCAGGAAAAGTGCAAAACATGACCTTTAACCAGGTCATGGCTGAAGCTGACATTGCCGCCCTTAGCAACCGGCAAGACACTCAGCGTGCGCAGATTGCTGCCCTGCGGGTGTGGGGGTTGGTCAATGGCATCCTTTCGCCGGAGCGGGCCGGTCGATACAACGACGCCGACATCGAGGTGGCCAGAAGCGCGTTTAACCAACAGGCCACTGCACAGATAGAAGCATCCAGCCTGATCCAATCCGACATGCCCAGCCGCAGGGATATCGCCCTCGCCCGCCTCAAGGAGCGTTTTGGCGAAAATGTTCCGTTTGAAGAATGGCTGCTGAAAGTCCATGACAACAAGCAACCGTCCATCCAGCCGGTCTACGACCCTAATCGGGCGCCTGCCGGCATGATGTCGCTCCTGGACATCGCCATGAGTGGGTTGCACAACTACGAATGGGTGAGCCAGGACCCGCGCATCAATGCCGCGCTGAAAGGTAAGTCGCTCGATCTGGGAGTCAATGCCGAATTCAACAGCCAACTTGTCCAGGCCATCAGCGACAAGAAAAAAGGCATTGGCGTGGCGATCAAACATATGATCGCCCAGCTTCCACTGGCTGACAGGCAGAACCTAGAGTACGGGCAACTTGAGTTCTACCAGCTCGACACCTACCGCCTGGGCCCCGGGTTTACTGGCAAAACCCTCGACCATAAAAATGAAAAGCTGTACGTCAAGGCCACCAGCGCGAATGGCACGGCCACGTATGAGCTGGACCTTAGCAAACACGCTATCACAGCGGTCAGTAACAGCGTGCTGACTCACGAGCGTGAGCGCGAAGCCAATAGGGTCTATCCGATCGAGAAATTCACACCCGTTGCTAACGCCGACTTCAGCCAGAACACAAAAGCCGGATCACCGCTGCCTACCCCCTTGAACTTCACAAGCACGCGAACCCAGGCTATTGCAGATACATTTGTGAAACACCTGCAGATTGATAGTCGGGACGTGATCAAGCAGGCCAAGGGCGCGACCAGCTTCGACAATCAGATGGATGCCGAATGGAACTTGACCAACTTTTTCCTGGATTTGATTCCCTTCAGATCGGCCATTCGCAACTTTCAGGAGGGTCATTACGCCGACGGCGCTATAGACCTGTTCATGGACGTCTTCAGCTTTGTCACTGCTGGTGCAGGGGCCGCAGCGAAAGCCACCAAAGTCGGTTCCAAAGCCATCAGCCTGACGAAGAAGGCTTTGCAAGTCTCGAAAATCGTCGGGACCACCGTTATCAGTGAGTTCAACCCATTGAGTGGTGTAGGCGATTTGTTGCTCGGAGGCACCCGCCTCGCAAGCAAAGGCATTACCAAAGCCAAGATTGCGGCCGGCTTGACTCCGCCGCCTTACGGTGATGTCACATGGGGAACCTTAAAGGTTGGGGAGCAAACCCTGGAGACCAGCAGCGTTATTCATAATGGGCAACGGTATGCCTATGACCCGGTCACGAGGAGGCCTTACGGCCCGCCACTGAAGGATTTCAACGTGCTGGAGACCTTGAGCCCCACCGTTCCCAAAACACACTCCCCCAGGCAATCCAGCAGTCGCCGTCGACGCCCCCCCTCGAATACTGGCGCTCCTCAGGTTCACGTCAGAAAGCCGTTACCCAAGGGCGACTACGTAGAAAGCCTGCAGGGCAAATTCGAGACTGACCATTTCTTCCTGCCGGATATCAAGGCACAAACACTGGAGAAGTTCAAAGACGAAATGAACGCTTGCTATGACGCCCTGGCCGAAACAGGGCTACCGCCACGCCCTGTCATCCCATCGGTGCCTGAACCCATCAGCGCGCCAGAACTGTTCGCAGAGGCATTCAAGGCGTCTAACGGCATAGTCTTGGGGGAGTCGCATAAGCAGATGGCCAGTTTCAAGGTGCTTTTCGATAACGTGGAAACGTTAAAGAACCAAGGCGTCAAGAAAGTGTATTTCGAAGCACTTATCGATACGCCGGATGGCCTGATCGATGACGGTATAGGTTACCTGGGGGATGGCAGAACACTTAGAACTGATCCAACGTTCAAGGAACTATGCGAAAAGCTTGAGGCCAATGGCATAGAAGTCATGCCCATTGATCACATCTACCTCACGCGCCACAAAGGCGATCTCCATAAAGTGCCTACAACAACGGGCGAACGTTCGCAACGCCGCCTCAAAGAGTTCAACTATTACGCCTCGGAAACCATCCAGGCGACTTCAGGCACTGAAAAATGGGTCGCACTGGTTGGGTGCTCCCATATGAACACCTCCGAAAACGTACCAGGCCTGGCTGAGTTGACAGGCACCATCGGCATCGGCGTATTTAACAATAAGAACGTCACAGGACAGATCGGCACCCGGGTAATTGGCCGGCCTCAAGACCCTACACAACCGGTAGGCTGGGGACGCGGCATTCCGGGTGATCTGCAGATTTATGTAGAACCCTGACCTTACTCGCTGCTCTCCCGCAAACAACGGCCCGGGGATGTATCCGGGCCGTTGTTTGCCCTATTGGCCAGCATGCACCCACCGCTGGTGCAGCCACCGCGCCAATGCATCCAGTGCAAAGCCCAACAAGCCGATCAACACCACCATCGCCATCAGCTCCGAATAGGCGAGCCGATCACGGGTATCGAGGATGTAATACCCAAGCCCCGCACTGACCCCCAGCATCTCGCACGGCACCAGCACGATCCACAGAATGCCGATGGCCAGGCGCACGCCCGTCAGCACATGCCCCACCACGCCGGGAATGATCACCCGGCGCAAGGTCTCCCAGCGGGTCGCGCTCAAACTGGCGCTCAACTGCAACCAGCGCGGGTCGAGCTGACGCACCCCGGCGGCGGTGTTGAGCATGATCGGCCATACGGCAGCAAAGGCCAGCAGGAAATAGATCGGCCGGTCGCCTACCCCCATCAGCATCACCACGATGGGCATCCACGACAGCGGCGAGATCATGCGCAGGAACTGGAACGCCGGTGTGGTCGCCGCCTCCAGGTTGCGCGAACTGCCCACCAGCAATCCCAGCGGCACGCCGACCAGCAAGGCCATGAGCAACCCAACGAAAATACGCTTGAGGCTCACGGCGATGTGCAGGTACAACTCCCCGCGCCCGAGCAATTCCCACAGGCTGGCGGCCGTGGCGGCCAGGGAAAAGCGTGCCGACAAGCCGCCCGCCGCGCCAAACACTTTCACCCCCAGCCACCAGAGCAACAGCAACCCCGCCAAGCCACTCAACCCGAGCAACCAGCCCGGGATTTCCCGTTTGTTCAAACGCCAATCTCCTCATGCCGCTCAAACCCATCAGGCAAACCAAAGGTCTTCATGCCGCCCACGGACTCAATGGCGTTGCGCACGAAACGGTCGTCTACCAGGTCCTTGGCGACAAACGCCGGGTCCAGGTCGGCGAGGAATTTCTTGTCGCCCTCGATCAGCGTGTCCTTCAGGCGGCGCACCAGTTCCTCGGTGTAGCTGGGGAATGGGTAGGGCTGGAAATCGATGCGGTGCTCATCCCAACTCCCATGCTGAATCGCGCCGTCGGCCAGGTAGGCCACACGGTCGGCCGCGGCGGGCGCCAGCACTTTGCTCAACACCGGCTCGGCATGCGGGGTATAGCGGTTAGGGCCGTCCTTGGACAGCAGCTTCACCGCCGCTTCGCGGTTGTCGCGGGTCCACACCTGCGCCTTGACGATGGCATTCACCACCTTCTGCGACCACTCCGGGCGGTTGGTCAGGTCGTGCTCGTGCATGAATACCACGCAGCATGCGTGGTTGCGCCACACGTCACCGGTGAAGCGCTGCACGCGACCCACCTTGAGGTTTTCCGCCAGGGCGTTGAACGGCTCGGCGACGATATAGCCGTCGATACGCTGGCTGGCCAGGGCCGGTGGCATGTCCGACGGTGGCAACACGATGAGGTTGACCTCATTGGCCGCAATCGCACTGCCCGCCGCCCGCGCCACCGGCGTCAGCCCGTTGTCGCGGAACAGTTGCTGCACCACTACGTTATGGATCGAATACCAGAACGGAATCGCCACGGACTTTCCGCCCAATTGCTTCACATCGGTGATGCCCGGCGCCACGGTCAGGCCCGAGCCACCCACATGGTTCCACGCCACCACTTTCGCCGGCACCTTGCTGCCATAGCGTGCCCACACGGTCATTGGCGACAGCAGGTGAATCACGTTGACCTGGCCCGAAATAAACGCCTCGATCACCTGCGCCCAACTGCGCAGCAGCACCGGGCGCTCGGCCTTGATGCCTTCGGCTTCGAACAGGCCATTGTTATGCGCCACCAGCAACGGCGTGGCGTCAGTGATTGGCAAGTAGCCAATGCGCACGG
This sequence comes from Pseudomonas extremorientalis, assembly GCF_024584605.1. Classification (NCBI taxonomy): domain Bacteria; kingdom Pseudomonadati; phylum Pseudomonadota; class Gammaproteobacteria; order Pseudomonadales; family Pseudomonadaceae; genus Pseudomonas; species Pseudomonas extremorientalis. The sequence goes on from NZ_CP089519.1 coordinate 3,353,705, forward strand.
GTGCGTCCGGCTCGCTGGCAGCGCGGGCCTGCAGGCTGCTCAGCAGCGGCAAGGCGCCGGCGGCACTGAGCACGGCGGAGAGTTTTAGAAAGTCGCGACGCGAGTGGGTCAGGTCATCCAGGCACATGGACAGGCTCCAGCAGGTCAAGGGGGTTGAGTTGAGGGCGGCTCGCCTGCCGTAGGGTTTTGAGGATGTCGATGCGCAGCGCGCCGATGGCTTCCACCTGTTCTTCGCGCGGTTGCGGCAGGTCGATCAGCCACTCGCCCAACGTCCGCGCCGGGCGGTTGCCCAGTAGCAGGATGCGGTCCGACAGCAGCAGCGCTTCGTCAATGTCATGGGTAATCAACACGGCTGCCGAGCCCTGCTCGCGGTTGACCTTGAGCAGCAGGTGCTGCATGTCGGCGCGGGTCACCTCGTCGAGGGCACCGAAGGGCTCATCCAGCAACAGCACCTGGGGCTGGCGCGCCAGGCAACGGGCCAGCGCCGTACGCTGGGCCATGCCGCCGGAAAGCTGCGCCGGGAAGTGCTGGCGCGCATGCTCCAGGCCAACGGCGGCGATGGCGTGGTCGACACGCTGGCGGCGTTCCTCAACGCTCAAGTGTGGCTGGCGGGCGAAGTCCAGGCCGAAGGCAACGTTCTTTTCCAGGCTCAGCCAGGGCAGCAGGCTGGGGTCCTGAAACGCCACTGCGACACGCGGGTGAGGGCCATCCACAGGTTCACCGAGCACCCGCACACTGCCGCCTTGCGGCGCCTGCAAACCGGCGAGCACCCGCAGCAGGCTGGACTTGCCTACCCCGCTGGGACCGAGGATCGACACCACTTCGCCGGGCTGCAGTTGCAGGTCAAAGCCCTGCAACACTGGCCCGCCGGCGTACCCCAGGCAAATCCCCCGGGCATTCAATACCGCGTTCGTCATAGGTTGGCCTGGCGCTGTAACTCGGTGCGCAATTGCACCAGGCTCGGGGTCACGATCGGCACGAACGCGGACTCACGCCAGCGCCGCGCAAAGCCACTGCCGTGGGCAGTGAGGTAGGCCTTGCCGCCGCTGGCCTGCAACTCCAGCTGCACGGCGCTGGCGGCCGTTTCGGCGAGGGCGATGCGCAGCTTGAACAACGCTGCCGGCTCGGCCGCAAAGCGCCCGACCAACAGGCCGTTCTTCAAGTCAGTGACCAAGTGATCCAAGGTGACGCGCAGCGTCTCCAGCTCTTCGCGCAACACCGTACGGGTCGCGCCCAGATGGTTGGCCACTTCCGCCAGGGAGCGCCGGGCCAGGCCGATGGACATGCCGCACTGCAACCCCAGGAACGCCGGGCGCACCGCAGGTAAAAACTTGCGCGCATCCTCATGCAGCAACCAGTCGCGACTCAACGCCACGCCTTCCAGCCCCAGGGCCGCCGTGTTGCTGGACTGCAAACCCAGTAGTTCGAGGTCGCGGGAGCGCTGTAAGCCGGCCACCGAATCCGGAATCGCCAGGATAAACGGCGCACCACCGCCGGCATGCTCGATGGCAGCCGCAGCGACAAAACCGCTTTTGCGCAGGTTGGTCACCCAATGCAGCCGGCCGTTGAGGGTCCAGCCGTCGTCGGTAGGCTCGGCGCTGATCTGCAGGGCTTCAATACCCGACAAGAACTTCATCGCGTTGGACAGCCCCGTGGCCCCCGCCAACTTGCCGCTGAGCAGGTCCGGCAACAGTCGCTCACGCAGTTGCGCATTCGGGCTTTGCAGCAAATATTCGATAAACGAACGCTGGCCCCAGCACACAAACGCCGCCGCCAGGGAATGGCTGGCAACATTGGCGATAGCCTCCACCGCGCCCGCCACGTCCCCGCCCAGGCCACCAAGCTGAGCCGGCACGCCGATACGCAATACATTGACTTCTGCCAGCCGTGGCAGCACTTCCTGTGGATCGCAACTGCCCACGTCCAGGGCCTGCGCTTGAACATCGAGCCAACGGCTCAAGATTGGGTCAAGCATTCATGTTTCTCCTTTTCACAGCGGGTGGGTCATCTTCAGCTTGCGGGTTTTTCCCAGCGGTATTGCGCCAGCTCCGGGTTCAACGGGGTGCGCGCAAACACGTTAGCGAAGTTGCACAGGGTTGCCAGGCTCACGCCCAAAATAACTTCCAGCGCCTGGCCCCGGGTATAACCGGCGGCCAGGAACGCATCAAAACCGGCATCGCTGACATCGCCACGGGTGGCGATCACTTCGCGGGTAAACCCAGCCAGTGTTTCATAGCGGGCATTGGGCAGCTCACCGCGTTGGCGCAGGGCGTCGATGACTTCTTCCGGCAATTTGGCTTTGTTGCGTGCCACGGCAGTATGGCCGGCCACACAGAAATCGCAGCCGTGGGTGGTGGCCGCAATCAACTGCACCACTTCGCGATCGGCCAGGCTGAGTTCGGCCTTGGCGTTCAGCCCGGACACGGTGATATAGGTCTCCAGCGCCGCCGGAGCGTTGGCCAGTACCGCCAACAGGTTGGGGATGAAACCCGAGCCTTTCAGCGCGTTTTCCAGGAAGGGCTTGGCCGCGTCCGGCGCGGTTTCAGGGGTAAGCAGGGGTACACGGGACATGGAGTGGTCTCCTGATGGGTTCGTGTATCCAGTCTGTTGGTTATAAGAAATCGTCTCAATAGGCTAAAGTAGCGATTACTTGCTCTTGAGTCTTTCCATTAGATGAATTCGTCCAGTGCACTTGTCGATTGGTTATTAGACAGCCTCGAACTCGACACCAGTCTGTTCCATGTGGGCCGCTACTGCGGCGACTGGCATGCGAGCACCCACGGCCTGGCGAGCGCCAGTTTCCACCTGATTGTGCAGGGCCAGTGCTGGCTGCATATCGAAGGCGACGCCGCGCCGCATCGTTTGGATAACGGCGACGCGGTGTTCCTGTTGCGCGACCTGGAATATCGCCTCTCCGGTGAGCCCACCGCCGCCGGCGCCCAGGAATGCCCACGAGTACCGATGGCGCCCCTGGACAGCGCCGCCAGCGATGGCGTCGGCCTGGTCTGCGGGTTCTTTCACTTCCAGTCCGGCTTGTCGGCGATGATCGTCGACACCCTACCCGCCTGGATCATCCTGCGCGCAGGCGACCCTTCGCTGACCGCCGCGCGCAACCTGTTCGACCTGATCCTGCAAGAGTGCGAGCGCGTGCCTGCGCCCTCCTCTGCCTTGCTTGAGCGGCTGTGCCACCTGTTGTTCCTGTATGTCCTGCGCCAACAAGTGCTGGACAACCGTGAACTCGGCGGCCTGGCGGCGCTGGCCCGGCAACCGGCGTTCGCCAACCTGCTGGAGCAGTTGATCGCCCGTCCCGCCGACGCCTGGACCCTGGAAAGCATGGCCGCCTGCACCGGATTGTCGCGCTCGGCGTTTTTCAAGCGTTTCAATGAACTGTGCGGGCAGTCGCCAGGGCAAGTGCTGCTGATGATGCGCATGCGCCATGCCTGCCAACTGTTCAAGCAGGACCAGACGGTGGCAGACGTCTCGCTGGCCGTGGGGTATCAGTCGGTGGCAGCGTTCACCCGGGCGTTTCACAAGGTCACCGGGCAACAGCCTGGGGCGTATCGCAGGACCCAGCTGCAGAATTGAGTCGCTAAACAGGAAGATTCGGCGACTGCGGTAGTAAGAAAATGGAACGATCTGCGCGAGGATGCCACCCATCAGGCTCTCACTCGACAGACTTTGGATGCAATCCAGTGCCCCATCTCCCCAATCTCATCAGCACAACGAGCAAACAATATCCCCCTATCCTTCCAACGCGCCCCGACGCTCAACACTCGATCTACACCCCAGCTCGTTTCTCCGACCCCGGCATTGGCCCCTTTCGGTCCAAATCCGAAACACTGGTCGATAACGGCTACATGACCATCAAGCGAGAGGCTATGTGGGACCTGTCCGAAGACGAGCCCCGACTCAAGCGTGTCAGCTTGGTTGTCGACACGGGGAATAAAGCCGACACCGTGTACGTTGGCAAGAGCCCGGACGGTCGCCTGAACCTGCAAATCAATGGCAATGCTTATGCATTCGACAGCACCGACCAAAAGGGCCAGCCCATCAATTTGCAGATCAACACCCGCGGCGGGAATGACAGCGTCACCATCAGCCCTGATGTGAATAACCCCGCCACGATTGATGGCGGTGACGGGGACGATGCCCTGACTGCTGGCGGTGGCAAAACCCACCTACTGGGTGGTGCGGGCAACGACACCCTTCGCCTCGGCAGCAGCACTGGCTACGCGGAAGGTAATAACGGCGACGACATCCTCATCGGCGGCTCCGGCAACACCGTCATGTATGGCAACAATGGTAATGATCGGCTGTATGCCGGCGCCGGGCCCGTGAACAAGCAAAGCTACTTGGATGGCGGAAGTGGTGACGACCGCCTCTATGCTGGCAACGGACATACGATCCTCCATGGCGGTAAGGGCAACGACCAATTGGTAGGGTATGACCGAACGACCTTCTATACCGGCAAAGGCAAAGACCAGATCTTCAACAATAGGCGTGGCGATCTGATATACGCAAAAGCGGGTGATGCCTACGACTCCTCCCAAGGCTCCACATTTACCAAGGTGAAGACCAGCAACGCCGGTGACGAAGGCTTTAGAGTCGTTGGTCGTCCTGAGTTCGAGCAGCGTGTCGCCGATGATTTCGAGTTCTTGCGCAGTTCGCCTACCGGGCAAAAGATGCTTGAGGACATGGACAGGGAAGCTGCAAATGCTGGAGGAAAAGTCATCGTTCAAGAGGAATCCGAAGACGGCAGCAGCTACGGTTTTGGCAGCTCGGAACTGGCTAAGCTGCCACCCGACATAGGCAGAAATATAGAACGTGACGACCCAAGACGCGGCAGGGTCCATGACGGCCAGCCCGGAGCCCGCGCCGATAAGGGGCTGTTGAATTTCGATCCGATGGACCTGGGTTCCCCTAGACAAGACACCCTGGCACCGCCCATCATCGGTTTAGTCCACGAAATCGGGCACGCCTACAATGGCGCAACAGGCACCTACCTGCCAGGCCGGACCCTGGAGCACTCGCCGTCCGATCCAGAGATTTCAGATCTAACTCCCAACAGCGAGCTTCAGGTGGTCGGCTTGCCGAACAGCGCGCGCCCCTATAACTTCGATAACGATCCTGCTACCCCGCCCACCACCATCAACCCCGAGCACTTCACGGAAAATGGCATGCGCCGGGAACTAGGGTTGCCTGAGCGCAAGAGTTACCTCTTCTGAACACCCTGCTAATGCGCCCAGACTCACGTCTGGCGTTGCAATGGGCTGTCCGGATGGGTGCACACCTCCACCAGCCAATCGATAAATACCCGCACCCGCTGTGACAGTTGGCGATGGGGTGGATACAACGCAGTGAGCGCCATGGCGGGGGGAGCAAGATGTGGCAGCACTTCCACCAACGAACCTTGGGCCAGTTGCCGCGTGGCGTGATAGTACGGGGCCTGAATCAAGCCATAGCCGGCTTCACACGCGGCGAAATAACCGTCGGAACTGCTGACGGCAATCACCTTTTCCAAGTTGATCTCGCGCAACTCACTGCCCACCTGGAATTCCAGGCCAAAGCGTTTGCCGCTCGTACGGGAGACATACTCCACCATCCGATGGTTGGCCAGATCGTCCAGCGTTTCCGGTACGCCGAAACGCTCAAGGTAAGCACGGCTGGCCAGAGTCAGCTGGTCCATCATCGCCAATGGCCGGGCAACCAGCGACTCATCGAGCGCCTGACCGCCGCGCAGCACACAGTCCACACCCTCGCGAATCAGGTCTACCGTGCGATCGTTCAAGCTGATCTCTAATTCAATCTGCGGGTAGCGGGCCGTGAAGGTAGGCAAGGCCGGAATCACGATCAATCGACCAATGCCTGACGGCATGTCAACACTCAAGGTGCCGCGCGGGTTCTGGCGTTGCGTGGAAAACACCGCCTCGGTTTCCTCAAGGTCCGACAGCAACTGCACACAGCGTTGGTAGTACGCCGCGCCATCCAGCGTCGGGCTGACTTGCCGCGTGGTGCGCTGCAACAGTTGCACGCCCAGGTGCGCCTCCAATTGCTTGATCAACACCGTCACCGAGGCGCGAGGCAATTGCAGGCTGTCGGCGGCCTTGGCAAAGCCGCGCAATTCGACAATCCGAGTGAACACGCGCATCGCGTTGAAACGGTCCAAGGGGCGGCTCCTTGCGCTGATTATTCAGATATTACGAATAGTGTTAGTGCTTTTAGCCGGTTTATCCCGGTTTTGTCGAGCGTGACAATACAGGCCTTCCCACCCAAGGAGCACAACCCATGCATACCCGCACACTCGGCACCCACGGCCCACTCGTCTCAGCCATTGGCCTCGGCTGCATGGGCATGAGCGATTTCTACACCCCCGGCAGCGACACCCGCGAAGCCACGGCAACCCTGCACCGCGCGTTGGAGTTGGGCATCAACCTCCTCGACACCGCCGATATCTATGGCCCGCACACCAACGAAGCACTGATCGGCAAGGCCATCGTCGGCAAGCGCGACCAGGTGTTCCTGGCCAGCAAGTTCGGCATCGTGCGTGACCCGGCCAACCCCGCCGTGCGGGGTGTGAACGGCCGCCCTGAATACATCCGCAAGGCCATCGACGGCACGCTGCAACGACTTGGCGTAGAAACCCTCGACCTGTATTACCAGCACCGTATCGACCCGGAGGTCGCCATCGAAGAAACCGTCGGCGCCATGGCCGAGCTGGTGCAACAGGGCAAGGTGCGTTACCTGGGGCTGAGCGAAGCCTCCGCCGCCACCCTGGAACGCGCCCACAAGGTGCACCCGATCAGCGCCCTGCAAAGCGAATACTCGCTGTGGAGCCGCGACCAGGAACACAACGGCTGCCTCGCTGCCTGCCAGCGCCTGGGCATCGCCTTTGTGCCCTACAGCCCGCTGGGCCGTGGCTTTCTCACCGGCGCGCTGCAAAGCCCGGACGACTTCGGCGCCGATGACTACCGCCGCTTCAGCCCTCGCTTCCAGGGCGAGAACTTCGGCAAGAACCTCGAACTGGTGAAGAACGTGCAGGCATTGGCCGCCGACAAGGGTATCAGCGCCGGGCAACTGGCGTTGGCGTGGGTGCTGGCGCAGGGTGATTTCATCATCCCGATTCCCGGCACCAAGCAGCGCAAATACCTGGAAGAGAATGTCGCCGCGCTGTCGGTCAGCCTCAGCCCGGGCGAACTGGCGGCGCTGGAGGCCATCTTCCCTGCCGAGGCGCCCGCCGGCTTGCGCTACCCCGAGGCCGTCATGGCTATGCTGGATATCTGAATAAATACCGCGCCGGTCACCGGCGCGGTATTTTCTTGCACCATCGTACCTAAAGCTCTGTCCTGCCAAGCCGATAGCCCTACGAAGCTCTAACAAAGCCGCGTCGACAATAAACGCTTCGTAAGGACGACCCCATGCCCCCACTGCGCTCCATCCAAGCCCGCTATACCCTGTTCCTGGTGCTGTTCGTCCTGGTGTTATTTGTGTTGACCGTGGTGGGTATCGGCCAGTTGGTCGCGCCCAAGCTACAGCACACCGAAGAGCAGGTAGTGCTCAACCGTGTCGCCGAGGTCGCCGAGCAGATCCAGGGCGAACTCAACAAGGTCCAGTCCCAGCAACGCAGCATCACCCAGACCATTCCATTGCTCGACAGCGATGCCATCGACAAGGTCCTGCCGGGCCTGGTCGACCAATATGGCGAGTTGAAAGTCTTCGGCGGCGGCATCTGGCCGCTGCCCAACCAGCGCACCCCTGGGCGCAACAAGCACAGCACGTTCTGGCACCGCGATGCATCGGGCAAGCTGACCGTGAACACCTTCTGGAACAGCGACCCGGCGCCCAACTATTACGACCAGAGCTGGTACAAGGGCGGCCTCGCTTCGCCACGCGGTCAATGTGCCTGGGCCGCCGCCTACAAGGACGACGCCAGCCAGGAGCCGCGCACCAACTGCGCCATGGCAATCCAGCGCGACGGCGTGCCTTATGGCGTCGCCACCATCGACGTGACCCTGGGTTTCTTCAATGATCTGGTGGCCAGCAAAGAGAAAGACATCGGCGGGCAAATGCTGATCGTCGAAGGCGACGGCAAGATCATCAGCAACAGCTCGCGCATCAGCGGCCCGGTTGTGTTGAAAAACATCAGCGAACTCACCGGCACCTCCGCGTTTGCCGCCCAGGTCAGCAAAGCCCTGGCCCATCGTGACCAGGCCCTGCAACGTAATGAGTTCGACAACCAGGGCGTGGCCAGCACCTTCTACATGCGCCCTATCGAAGGCACACCGTGGTTCCTAGCCACCGCCCTGCCCACCTCGCTGATCACCGCCCAGCGCAATGACGTGCTCGGCAGCCTGGCGCTGTTGCAGATCCCCATGGTGTTGCTGCTGGTGCTGCTCGCGGTGTATGCGATCCGCCAACTGGTGCAGCGCATGAAGTCACTGAAAACCAATATCGACGCACTCTCCGCCGGCGACGCCGACCTCACGCGACGCATCACCATCCGCGCCGAAGACGAACTGGGTGCCATCGGCCATTCGGTGAACCGCTTTATCGTCTACCTGCAAAACATGATCGGCGAAGTGACCCAGGCCACCGGCGCCATGTCGTCGAGCCTTGCGCAGTTGCAACAGACCTCGGCGCACACCAACCAGATCCTGGTGCGGCATGCCTCGGAGACCGACCAGACGGTAACCGCCATTACCGAAATGAGCTCCACCGCCGACACCGTGGCGCAAAACGCCGCCGAAACCGCCGCGTTCACCCTGCGTGCCAACGAGCATGCCGATCGTTCCCGCGTGGTGGTCGGTGAGGCGTCCAACAGCGTCAGCGCGTTGATCGGCGAAGTCTCCAGCGCTACCCACAGCGTAGAGAACATGCGCCAGGACGCTGCACGCATCACCGAAACCCTCGGCGTGATCGGCGCGATTGCCGGGCAGACCAACCTGCTGGCCCTCAACGCCGCCATCGAAGCGGCGCGGGCTGGCGAGCAAGGCCGTGGGTTTGCGGTGGTTGCCGATGAAGTGCGCGCGCTCGCCGCACGCACCCAGGCCAGTACCTCGCAGATCAACGACATGCTCACGCGCCTGACCGCAGGCGTGAGTTCCTCGGTGGCGGCGATGGAAAACACCCAGGCCAGTTGCCAGTCGGCGGCGGACGCCACGGCGCGGGTGAATACCGGGCTGGATGAAATGGCCGGCTCCGTCAGCCATATCAACAACCTCAGCACCCAGATCGCCACGGCCGCCGAACAGCAAAGCGCGGTGACCGAGGAGATCAACCGCAGCATGGTGCAGATCCGACAAATGGTCGAAGAGCTGGTACAGAGCGGCCACGCCACCGAAAACAATACCCAGAGCCTGCTCGAGGCGAATGGGCGGGTGATTACCCTGATGAGTCGTTTCAAGGTGTGCTGATAAACGGCTGAAACACTCCCGTGCAATGTGCGGGAGTGGGACTATTCTGACAGTTCGAAGACGCACAGGAGGTGTGCCATGCGCGCAGCCGAGCAGTCGGTCCGCTTGGAACGGATCAGTCAGGAACGCTTTATCCAGGCTCCCATCGATGCCGTTTATGACTATGTGACCCAGCCGGATCGCTGGCACGAATGGCACCCCACGTCCCTCGGTGCCGACACCGGCACCACTGGCTCACTCCCCGCCGGCGCCCGCTTCACCGAAATGATCGACCTGCTGGGTGTACGCGTGCCCATGAGCTACCGCGTGCAGATCGCCCGGCGCCCCGGCGAGTTCAAGACCGTGTTTACGTCCCTGGCCGTGGATGGTTCGATTCATTACTTCCTCATGCCCCACCAGGGCGGCACGCTGTTCAAACGGGTGCTGACCTATGAAACCGAATTGCAACTTGCCACCTTGCATAAACGCATGATCGAACTGTCGGCACTTGCCCTGGACCAGCTCAAGCACCGGCTGGAAAATCCACCGCTCGTATAATCTTGAAACATTCTCGCCCTGTGGACACTGGCCTGCCTGCGATGACGTCGTCATGATCGCCGCCATCCCACCTGCACGCGAGATCCTATGAAAATCCCATTGCGCCTGGCCCTGCTGTCGACCCTGTTCACCGCCACCCTGGCCCAGGCCGCCGACCTGATCCCCATCGACGTGCACCGCGACGCCAACTGCGGTTGCTGCAAAAAATGGATCAGCCACCTGGAAAGCAACGGCTTCAAGGTCAATGACCACGTCGAAGCCGACATGAGTGCCGTCAAGCAACGCCTGGGCGTAGCGCCGCGCCTGGGCTCGTGCCACACCGCCGTGATCGACGGCAAATTCGTCGAGGGCCACGTCCCCGCCGAACAGGTGCTGGCCTTGCGCAAGCGCGACGACCTGCTGGGAATCGCCGCGCCGGGCATGCCCATGGGCTCGCCCGGCATGGAAGTGGAAGGCCGCAGCGAGGCCTATCAGGTCATCGGCCTGACCCGTGAGGGTAAAGATGTCGTCGTGGCTGAATACCCGGCGCAATGATCGCGGGCTACCTGGGGTTATTCTTCGCGGCGTTTGGCGCCGCGACCTTGCTGCCCCTGCAATCGGAAGCCGTGCTGGTCGGCCTGCTGCTCAGCGGGCATTACAGCCTGTGGCTGTTGCTGGGTATCGCCACCCTGGGCAATGTGCTCGGTTCGGTGGTGAACTGGTGGCTGGGGCGCTGGGTGGAGCACTTCAAGGGGCGACGCTGGTTTCCGGTCAGCGACCAGCAACTGGACAAAGCCCGCCAGCATTACCAGCGCTGGGGCCATTGGACACTGTTGCTCAGTTGGGTGCCGATCATTGGCGACCCGCTGACGTTGGTAGCCGGAGTGCTGCGCGAGCCGTTGTGGCGATTTCTGTTGCTGGTGACCCTGGCCAAAGGCCTGCGTTATGGCGTGCTGGCCGCCGTGACTTTGCAATGGGTTTAATCGCTGCTTAATCCTTGGGCAACAGCATCCGAACCACCTTTCCAGGAGCCCTTCCCATGCCTCTGTTCCGCGCTTTTTGCATCGCCGGCCTGATCACGGCCACCGCTGCGCCGGTGTTTGCCGCCACCTACGGTCCTGAACTGCAAGGCTTCGACTACCCCTATCCGCTCAAGCATTTCGAGTTTCAATCCCAAGGCGAGTCGCTGCAAATGGGCTACATGGACGTTCCGGCCAATGGCAAGCCCAACGGTCGCAGCGTGGTGCTGATGCACGGCAAGAACTTCTGCGGCGCGACGTGGGAAAGTTCGATCAAGGCCCTGAGCGACGCCGGCTACCGCGTGATCGCGCCGGACCAGATAGGCTTCTGCAGCTCCAGCAAACCCGATCACTATCAATACAGCTTCCAGCAACTGGCTCTCAATACCCACCAACTGCTGGAAAAGCTCGGTGTTCAGAAGGCTACCCTTGTCGGCCATTCCACCGGCGGCATGCTTGCCACGCGCTACGCCCTGATGTACCCCGGGCAAACCGAACAGTTGGCGCTGGTGAATCCGATCGGCCTGGAAGACTGGAAAGCGCTGGGCGTGCCCTCGCTCAGCGTCGACCAATGGTATGCCCGTGAGCTGAATGTCAGTGCCGAGGGCATCCGCAAGTACCAACTCAACACTTATTACGTCGGGCGCTGGAAGCCGGAGTACGAGCGCTGGGTAGACATGTACGCCGGCCTCAGCAACGGCCCCGGGCATACGCGGGTCGCATGGAACTCGGCGCTGATTTACGACATGATCTTCACCCAGCCGGTGTACTACGAGTTCAAGGACCTGAAGATGCCGACGCTGCTGCTGATTGGCACGTCCGACAACACCGCCATCGGCAAAGACGTCGCGCCGCCAGCCGTCAAAGCCAAGCTCGGCAACTACGCCGTGCTCGGCAAGCAGGCAGCCAAGCTGATCCCCCATGCCACCCTGGTGGAATTCCCAGGCCTGGGGCATGCGCCACAAATGGAAGAGCCGGCCCGGTTTCACGCAGCACTGTTGCAGGGGCTGAACGCCCTTTAATCCAACCTTTTTCGAGGCACTCGTGAATGTCGGTACAGATCGCAGTCATTGATGATTGGCAGGACGTGGCCAGAGGCGTGGTGGATTGGTCAGTCCTTGAGACGGTGGGCCAGGTGCACTTCCTGCACGATTACCCGGCGGATACCGCCACGATGATCGAGCGTTTTCAGGGGTTCGAGGTGATTTGCGTGATGCGCGAACGCTCCACGTTCGACAAGGCACTGCTGCAAGGCCTGCCCCGGCTCAAGTTGCTGGTAACCGGCGGCATGCGCAACGCCGCCATCGACATCCCCGCCGCCAAGGCCCTGGGCATTCAGGTCTGTGGCACCGACAGCTACAAACACGCCGCGCCGGAACTGACTTGGGCATTGATCATGGCTTCCACCCGCAACCTGGTGGCCGAAGCCAATTCGCTGCGTGCCGGCCATTGGCAGGTGGGCCTCGGCGGCGACCTGCACGGCAAGACCCTGGGGATTCTGGGCCTGGGCAGCATTGGCCAGAAGGTCGCGCAGTTCGCCCAGGTGTTCGGCATGCGCGTGATTGCCTGGAGTGAAAACCTCACGCCGGAACGTGCCGCCGAGTCCGGCGTGACCTGGGTCAGCAAGCAAGCGCTGTTTGAACAGTCGGACATCCTTACCGTTCATCTGGTACTCAGCGACCGTAGCCGTGGGCTGGTGGATGCCCAGGCGCTGGGCTGGATGAAACCCGGCGCGCGCCTGGTCAACACTGCACGCGGGCCGATTGTGGATGAGCAGGCACTGGTGCAGGCCCTGGAAAGCGGTCGCCTGGCCGGGGCGGCGCTGGATGTGTATGCCGAGGAGCCGTTGCCGGCGGATCACCCGTTGCGCAGGTTGCCGAATGTGCTGGCCACCCCGCACGTGGGCTACGTGAGCGAGCAGAATTACCGGCAGTTCTATTCACAGATGATCGAAGACATTCAAGCCTGGACGAACGGCATGCCCATTCGCGTGCTGGGCTGACGCACCGTTTCTGTGCGTTCGCACTCTTATAGCGAACCGCCTTGCTGTGGCGAGCGGGCTTGTTGTGGCGAGCGGGCTTGTTGTGGCGAGCGGGCTTGCCCCGCGTTGGAGCGCGAAGCGCTCCCCCATGCTACATAGCCCAACGCAGGGCAAGCCTGCTCGCCACAGAGTCCGGTCCACCCTGGCATATGGTTACAATTATTTTGTCCTACAAAATATTCCCAGAAAGCCTACAGGCTCTGGGATCTGTCCTAGACTCATGACCGATGGGTCCGTTCCAAAACAAAAACCCCGCAAAAAATCTAAACTTTTCAACTCGGCCATTGGTCAAGTTTTAAGGTACGACGAGCACACACGGTTCCAGCCCGATGCCCGTCCATCCAATCTATATCTGCCAACCGTGCAACTGGCATAAGCCTTGCCAGATCTGTACAGCGCTTGTGCGCGTGGCCGCAGGATGCGGTCGACGGAGTTAATGGCAGCCGGCCATTAGCCGACCAACACGTGGAGAGAATTATGATCAGTGCCGCTGCAAGTATTCAGGGAGAGCGTGTTAGTCAGAGCGTTGGCGGGGTCGCCGCGTTGGCTGACCTCACCACAGTGCGGCCGGTTCCGAGCCACAACCCCAACCGTAAGAAAGTCCTGTTTGTGACCTCCGAGTTTGCCGACCTGGTGAAAACCGGTGGCCTGGGCGACGTCTCCGCCGCCCTGCCCCGCGCCATGGCCCACCTGCACGATGTGCGGGTGCTGATCCCCGGTTATCCGCAGGTGATGGAAAGCGACAACCCGATCCATATCATCGGTGAGCTGGGCGGCCACGCGGCGCTGCCGCCGTGCAAGATCGGGCGCATGGACCTCAAGGATGGCCTGGTCATCTATGTACTGATCTGCCCCGAGCTCTACGAGCGCGAAGGCACACCCTACGGCGCCAACAACGGCCGCGACTGGCCGGACAACCATATTCGTTTCGCCCGCCTGGGCCTGGCCGCCGCCGACATGGCCGCGAACCTGGCACAGATCCACTGGTGCCCGGACCTGGTGCACGCCCACGACTGGCCCGCCGGCCTGGCCCCGGCGTACATGCACTGGCGTGGGTCACGCACGCCGACATTGTTCACCATCCATAATCTGGCCTATCAAGGCGTGATCAGCCTGGCGTCGACGCCAGAGCTGGGCATTCCACCTCACGCTTTGCAGCAGGAGGGCATGGAGTTCTACGGCAAGATGTCGTTCCTCAAGGCCGGCATGGCGTATTCCAGTCATATCACCACGGTGAGCGCCACCTATGCCCGGGAAATCACGACGCCCGAGTTCGGCTGCGGCCTCGATGGCTTTTTGGCCAGCAAGACCCAGCAAGGTTTGCTCAGCGGTATTCCCAACGGCATTGAAGACAGCTGGGAAACCTCCACCGACCCGCACTTGACGCACAACTTCAACATCGGCGACTGGGAAGGCAAAGCCGTGAATGCCGCACAGGTGCGCAACCTGTTCGGCCTGCATGACTCGACCGGCCCGCTGTTCGCCGTGGTCTCGCGCCTGGTGTTCCAGAAAGGCCTGGACCTCACCGAAGCGGTGGCCAGTTTTATCGTCGAGCAAGGTGGGCAGATCGCCATTATCGGTCGCGGCGAGCCGGAAGAAGAAAACGCCATGCGCGAACTGGCGCTGCGCTTTCCCGGCCAGATCGGTGTGCGCATCGGCTTCAACGAGACCGATGCCCGCCGCATGTTCGCCGGCAGCGATTTCCTGCTGATGCCTTCGCGCTACGAGCCCTGCGGCCTGAGCCAGATGTACGCCCAGCGCTTTGGCTCCCTGCCCGTCGCCCGCAACACCGGCGGCCTGGCCGACACCATCGAAAACGGTGTGACCGGCTTTCTGTTCAATGAATCCACGGTCGACAGCTACAAAGAAGCCTTGAGCCGCGCGTTCAAGGTGTTTGCCTTCCCTGGCCTGCTCAATGCCATGCGCAGCCGAGCAATGACCCAACCGTTCAACTGGAGCCAGGCGGTGGAACCCTACGCCGAGCTGTACGAGCGACTGGTGGCTAAAGCACTGGGGAAATCCGCTAAATAATCATCGGGAGGTCTCTATAGATGCCGTTACGGACTCTGGAAACCTGGCCCCACGGCGCAATCATGCTGGACGCGCAACACACGCGTTTTGCCTTGTGGGCGCCAGACGCGTTTTATGTCAGCGTTGAATTGGAACACGGCAAATCTGTTGCCATGCTGCCGCAGGCAGATGGCTGGTTTGAAACCGAAATAGCGTGCCCGGCGGGCACGCGCTACCGCTTCAATATCGATGGGCAAATGGATGTACCCGACCCGGCCTCCCGGGCCCAGGCTGCGGATGTGCACGGTTGGAGCGTGGTGGTCGATTCCCTTGCCTATCACTGGCGCCACAGCACTTGGCAAGGCCGCCCCTGGCACGAGGCCGTCATCTATGAACTGCATGTCGGCGCCATGGGTGGTTATGCCGGCATCGAGCAACACCTGCCACGCCTGGCCGAGCTGGGCGTTACCGCGATTGAATTGATGCCGTTGGCGCAATTCCCCGGTGATCGCAATTGGGGCTATGACGGGGTCCTGCCCTACGCGCCCCAAGCCTCCTACGGCACGCCCGAACAGCTCAAGCACCTGATCGACAGCGCCCACGAGCACGGCCTGGCGGTGATCCTCGACGTGGTCTACAACCACTTCGGGCCGGACGGCAACTACCTGGGTCAGTACGCCAAGGGCTTCTTCCAGGAAGACGTGCACACGCCCTGGGGCGCCGGGATCGATTTCAACCGGCGCGAGGTGCGCGACTTTTTCCTGGATAACGCCTTGATGTGGTTGCTCGAATACCGCTTCGACGGCCTGCGCCTGGACGCCGTCCACGCCATCGACAACCCGGACTTCCTCAAGGAACTGGCGCACCGGGTGCGCGAACAGGTGGACTCCGGCCGGCACGTCTGGCTGATGCTGGAAAACGAACTCAACCAGGCCAGTCTCCTGCAGCAGGATTTCGACGCGCAATGGAACGATGACTTCCATAACGTCCTGCATGTGCTGCTGACCGGCGAAACCGACGCGTATTACAGCGACTTCGCCGAAGAGCCCACGGCCAAACTGGCGCGCTGCCTGGGCGAAGGGTTTATCTACCAGGGCCACACCACCCGGCATGGCCATGAGCGTGGCGAACCCAGCGGGCATCTGCCGCCGAGCGCGTTCGTGGCCTTCCTGCAGAACCACGATCAGATTGGCAACCGTGCCCTGGGCGAGCGCCTGCATCAACTCTGCTCGCCGCAGGCATTGAAGGCGGCGACCGCCCTGCTGTTGCTCTCCCCGATGATCCCGTTGATGTTCATGGGCGACGAATCGAACGCCCGCGAGCCGTTCCTGTTTTTCACCGATCACCATGGCGAACTGGCAGAAGCCGTGCGCGAAGGCCGTCGCAATGAGTTCAAGGATTTCGCCGCGTTCCAGGACTCGGAGCGACGCGAACGCATCCCCGACCCGAATGCCCTGACGACCTTTTTGCAGACCACGCCAAGCTTTCACGAGAACGAGCACACCGAGCTCTACCGCCAACTGCTGAGCCTGCGCCACGGCCACATCGTGCCGCACTTGCCCGGCAGCGTGGCCCTGGGCGCCGAGGTGCTGGCCGAAGGCGCCGTCAGCGCTCGTTGGCGCCTGGGTAATGGCAGCCTGTTGCAGATCGATCTCAACCTGAGCGCCACGCCGCTGGATCATCCGGCGACGGCGCCTGTGCTATTTGAAACGCCTGCCAACGCCGGCGCGCACCTGCCGCCGTATAGCGCACGCGTCACCCTATCCCCTGTTGGAGAGCACCCTTGAGCGAAGCGAACCTGGAAATCCTCGCCAGCCGAGCGGGCCTGGCCGTCGATTGGATCGACGCAAACGGCCGCCCGCAACGTGTCAAACCCGACGCCCTGCGCGCCGTCCTCAAAGGCCTGGGCCACCCCGCCGACACCGATGCCGAGGTCAACGCCAGCCTGCGGGCTCTGGAACAGGTGCAACAAGACAAACACCTGCCGCCCCTGCTGACCATCGACAGCGGCGCAGGCCTGGACCTGGCCCGCTACTTCGAACCGGACACCCTGTGCCGGGTCTGCCTGGAAGACGGTGAAACCCTGGAGCTGCGCCTGGATGGCGACGCCGTCCTGCCCGGCGTCATCGCCCTCGGCTACCACCAGGTGCACATTGCCGACCAGACCTTCACCCTGGCCGTCGCGCCCACCCATTGCTACAGCGTGGCCGAAGCGGTCGACAGCCGACCTGCCCGCGCCTGGGGCCTCAGCGCGCAACTGTATAGCTTGCGGCGCCTGGGCGATGGCGGCTTCGGCGATACCCTGGCCCTGGAACACCTGGCCCGCTCAGCGGCCGAGCGCGGCGCCGATGCCCTGGCGATCAGCCCGATGCATGCGATGTTCAGCGCCGACACCGCGCGCTACAGCCCGTACTCACCCTCCAGCCGCTTGTTCCTCAACAGCCTGTATGCCTCGCCGGGTTGCATCCTGGGCGAGCGCGAAGTGCGCAACGCCATCGAAGCCAGCGGTCTGGCGGATGAACTGCACGACCTGGAGCAACACAGCCTGATCGACTGGCCCACCGCAGCGAACGCCAAGCAGCGCCTGCTGCGTGCGTTGTACGAAGACTTCCGCCACGGCCACCACCCGCAACACGCCGACTTCCAGAGTTTCCGCCAGGCCGGCGGTGAGGCCCTGGAAAACCACTGCCGCTTCGAAGCCGTGCAAACCGCCCGCGCCGCCGCCGGTGAAGACCTCGACTGGCGCCATTGGCCAGAAGAGTGGCGCACCCCAGAGAGCCCGGCATTGGCCCTGTTCGCCGAAGACCACCGTGAAGAGATCGGCTACTTCGCGTTCTGCCAATGGCTGATAGCCCGTTGCCTGGAGCGCGCGCAACAAGCCGCACGCGGCAGCGGCATGGGCGTCGGCCTGATTGCCGACCTGGCGGTGGGCGCCGACGGGGGTGGCAGCCAGGCCTGGAGCCGCCAGGATGAATTGCTCGCCGACCTGACCGTGGGCGCGCCACCCGACATTCTCAACCGCGCCGGCCAGGGCTGGGGCATTTCCGCGTTCTCCCCCGAAGGCCTCAAGCGCCACGGCTTTCGCGCCTTTATCGAAATGCTGCGCGCCAACTTCGCCCACGCCGGCGGCTTGCGCATCGACCACGTGATGGGCTTGCAACGCCTGTGGGTGATGCCCATGGACGCCTCGCCGCGTGACGGCGCCTACCTGTATTACCCGGTGGACGACCTGCTGCGCCTGCTGGCCCTGGAATCCCATCGCCACCAGGCCATCGTGCTCGGTGAAGACCTGGGCACCGTGCCGGATGGCCTGCGCGAAAAGCTCATCGCCCGCTCGATCCTGGGCATGCGTGTGTTGCTGTTCGAACAGAACCACGAGGGCCAGTTCAAGCCGATCCTCGACTGGCCGGACAACGCCCTGGCCACCACCAGCACCCACGACCTGCCGACCCTCAACGGTTGGTGGCACAGCCGCGATATCGAGTGGAACATCCAGCTGGGTCTGATCGATGCGCCGACCGTGGAGCAATGGAGCGAGCACCGCCTGCGCGAACGCCAGGCACTGCGCCAGGCCTTGAGCCAGGATCCGCAGAACTTCGTCGAAGAGATCCGCAATGAAACCGACCATATGATCGACGCCAGCGTGCGCTACCTCGGCCACACCCGGGCCCCACTGGTGTTGCTGCCGCTGGAGGACGCCCTCGGCGTTGAGGAACAAGCCAACCTGCCCGGCACCACCGATACCCACCCCAACTGGCGCCGCCGCCTGCCGGGCGAGGCGTCCAGCCTGC
The DNA here is from genome assembly GCF_024584605.1 of Pseudomonas extremorientalis. NCBI lineage: Bacteria > Pseudomonadati > Pseudomonadota > Gammaproteobacteria > Pseudomonadales > Pseudomonadaceae > Pseudomonas > Pseudomonas extremorientalis. The sequence goes on from NZ_CP089519.1 coordinate 3,372,492, forward strand.
TCGACAATGCCGGCGCCGCCCGCCGCCTCGAACTGTTGGCCGTCGCGCGCAACCAAGCCTATGAGCGTGACCGATGAAAGCCCTGCCCCTGCGCGCCACCCAGCGCCTGCAATTCCATAAAGGTTTTACCCTCGATGACGCGGTGCCCCTGGTGCCGTATTTCGCCCGTTTGGGCATCAGCCACCTGTATGCCTCGCCGCTGCTGAGTGCACGCGCCGGTTCCATGCACGGCTACGACGTGGTCGACCCCACCACGGTCAACCCGGAACTCGGCGGCGAACCGGCCCTGCGGCGCCTGGTCGCTGCGCTGCGTGAACACGACATGGGGTTGATCCTCGATATCGTCTCCAACCATATGGCCGTCGGCGGGGCCGACAACCCCTGGTGGCTGGACTTGTTGGAGTGGGGCCGCCTGAGCCCCTACAGCGAGTTCTTCGACATCCAGTGGCATTCGCCCGACCCCTTGCTCAAAGGCCAATTGCTGATGCCGTTCCTCGGCAGTGACTACGGCGAAGCCCTGCAGGCCGGCACCCTGACCTTGCACTTCGATGCCGACCACGGCGCGTTCTATGTCGAGCATTACGAACACCGTTTCCCCATCTGCCCCAAGGATTACGCGGCGATCCTGGGCACCGATGAACGGCTCCATCCCCTGGCCGAGCGCTTCAGCGCCCTCGCCCACCAGGACGACGCTTACCACGCGGCCGCGTCGCTCAAGCAAGCGCTGGCCGAGCGCGCCACCGACGTGCTGCCGGCGATCGAACAGCGCTTGAAGGCCTTCGACGGCCGCCAGCCCGAGGGCTTCAAGCGCCTGCATCAGTTGCTGGAACAACAGGCCTATCGCCTGGCCAGTTGGCGCACCGCGGCGGACGATATCAACTGGCGGCGCTTCTTCGACGTCAACGAACTCGGTGGCCTGCGCGTGGAGCGCAGCGCTGTGTTCGAGGCCACCCATGGCAAGATCTTCGAACTGATCAGCGAAGGCCTGGTGGATGGCCTGCGCATCGACCACATCGACGGCCTGGCCGACCCGCGTGGTTACTGCCGCAAGCTGCGCCGTCGGGTGGACTCGCTGTCACCCGAACGGCACTTGCCGATCTTCGTGGAGAAGATCCTCGGCGAGGGCGAAACCCTGCGCGACGACTGGCAGGTGGACGGCACCACCGGTTACGAGTTCATGAACCAGTTGTCGCTGCTGCAACATCACCCGGACGGCTTCGCGCCATTGGCCGCGTTGTGGACCCGTCACAGCGAGCGGCCTGCTGCGTTTATCGAAGAAGCGCAATTGGCCCGCCAGCAGATCCTCAACGGCTCCCTCGGCGGCGACTTTGAAAGCGTGGCCCAGGCCCTGCTGCAAGTGGCCCGCGACGATGTGATGACCCGCGACCTGACCCTCGGCGCCATCCGCCGAGCCTTGCAGGAACTGATCGTGCACTTCCCGGTGTACCGCACCTATATCAGCGCCCGTGGCCGCAGTACCGCTGACGACAGGCTGTTCCAACAGGCCATGGATGGCGCCCGCACCACCCTGGGCGAAGGCGACTGGCCGGTGCTCGACCACCTGGCCAACTGGCTGGGCGGCCAGCCGTGGCGCAATCGCCCGGTGGGCCGTGAACGCAAGATCCTCAAGCATGCCTGCGTGCGCTTCCAGCAACTGACGTCGCCCGCCGCCGCCAAGGCTGTGGAAGACACCGCGTTCTATCGCTCGGCGGTGTTGCTGTCGCGCAACGATGTGGGCTTCAGCACCGAACAGTTCAGCGCCCCCTTGGCCGACTTCCATGGGGTCAACCAACAACGCCTGCAGAGCTTCCCTGACAACCTGTTGGCCACCGCCACCCATGACCACAAGCGCGGCGAAGATACCCGCGCGCGCCTGGCCGTGCTGAGCGAGTGCGCGGCGTGGTACGCCGAGCAGGTGGAGCAGTGGCGCGCCCTCGCCGCGCCACTGAAGACGGATGCAAGTACGCCTTCAGCGGGCGATGAATTGATCCTCTACCAGGTGCTGCTGGGCAGTTGGCCCCTGGACCAGACCGATGACTTCGAGGGCTACCGGCAGCGCCTGTGGCAATGGCAACAGAAAGCCCTGCGCGAAGCCAAGTTGCAAAGCAGCTGGAGCGCGCCCAACGAAGCCTATGAACAAGGCGTCGAAGCCTACCTGTCGCGGCTGTTGCTCAGCGATGAAGGCCAGGTGTTGCGCACTGCCATCGGCGCGGCGGCCCAGGCCATCGCGCCGGCCGGTGCGCTCAATGGCCTGGCGCAATCCTTGCTTCGCATGACGGTGCCGGGTGTACCGGACCTGTACCAGGGCGCTGAGTTCTGGGACTTCAGCCTGGTGGACCCGGACAACCGCAGGCCGGTGGACTTCAACGCCCGGCAACAGGCGCTGGATACCCCACCGGACATCGGCGAACTGTTGTTCAACTGGCGCGACGGGCGTATCAAACAGGCATTGATTGCCCAGGTGCTGGGCTTGCGCAAGGCCTGTCCCGAGCTGTTCCGCAAGGGAACCTACACACCGCTGCAAGTGCTTGGCAAACACGCCGAACGGGTGGTCGCGTTCGCGCGTGAGCACCAGGGCAACTATCTGCTGGTGGTGGTGCCGAGATGGCCGCATGACCTGCTTGAAAACGGTGTGCATCCCAAGATCAATGCGCAGGTTTGGGGCGACACACGGGTGAAATTACCGTTCGCCGCGACAAACAAAAACTGGAAGGGACTTTTTCATACAGGCGCAGTCACACCAGACAAGGAGCTGTTGATCAGCACTGCCCTGGGGGATTTCCCGGTCAATGTCCTTATCAATCCTGATGATCAAGAAAGCTGAAAATTTTCTGTTGAGGAGCATTGCGATGAGTACTGACGAAAAACGCATAAAAGAGTTGGCGCACCAGATCTGGGAGTCCGAAGGCAAGCCCCATGGGCAAGACGCGCGGCATTGGGAGATGGCGCGCAAACTGGCCGAAGCTGAAGCGCTGACGCCGAGCAAACCCAAGGCGGCCGCCAAGCCCAAGCCAGCCGCCAAAGCCAAGCCTGCGGCCAGCAAGCCGGCGCCACCGGCCGCGAAAAAACCACCCGCGCCGAAGAAACCCAAGCCTTGATACCCCCCTCTTGTCGGCACGGTCGGCAAGAGGTGATTCCACCTTCCAGATTCTCAGCTGAAATTTCGTCGGCACGGCCGCGTTCGGCCTGAAAAACATCTTTGCAGGAGCAAGTTTTCAATGAGCAAACCCGATAAAACCCCACCGACGCCGGGCAATGAACCGTCGCGGATCCGTGAAGGTTTGCCCTTCCCGCTGGGCGCCACCTGGGATGGTCTGGGCGTCAACTTCGCCCTGTTCTCGGCCAACGCAACCAAGGTCGAACTGTGCCTGTTCGATGATTCCGGCGAGGTCGAGCTGGAACGTATCGAACTCCCCGAATACACCGACGAGACCTTCCACGGCTATCTGCCCGACGCCCACCCCGGGCTGATCTACGGCTACCGCGTGTACGGTGCTTACGACCCGGCCAACGGCCACCGTTTCAACCACAACAAGTTGCTGATCGACCCCTATGCCAAGCAACTGGTGGGCGAACTCAAATGGTCGGAGGCGCTGTTCGGCTACACCATCGGCCACCCGGATGACGACCTCAGCTTCGACGAGCGCGACAGCGCACCCTTCGTGCCCAAGTGCAAGGTGATCGACCCGGCGCACACCTGGGGCAACGACCAACCGGTACGCGTGCCGTGGGACCGTACGATCATCTACGAGACCCATCTTCGCGGTATCAGCATGCGTCACCCTTCCGTAGCCGATGAAGTACGCGGCACCTGCGCCGGGCTGATGGAAGACGACGTGCTCAAGCACATCCGCCAACTAGGCGTGTCGTCGGTGGAGCTGCTGCCGGTGCATGCCTTCGTCAATGACCAGCACCTGCTGCAAAAAGGCATGACCAACTACTGGGGGTACAACAGCATCGCGTTTTTTGCCCCCGACCCGCGCTACCTGGCCAGCGGCAAGATTGCCGAGTTCAAGGAGATGGTCGCGCACCTGCATGAACAGAAGCTCGAAGTGATCCTCGACGTGGTCTACAACCACACCGCCGAAGGCAACGAGCGCGGCCCGACACTGTCCATGCGCGGCATCGACAACGCTTCGTACTACCGACTGATGCCGGACGACAAGCGTTTCTACATCAACGACTCCGGCACGGGTAACACCCTTGATCTGAGCCACCCGTGCGTATTGCAGATGGTCACCGACTCGCTGCGTTACTGGGCCACCGAGATGCACGTCGACGGCTTCCGTTTCGACCTGGCGACCATTCTCGGCCGCTACCGCGAGGGTTTCGACGAGCGTCACAGCTTCCTCGTGGCTTGCCGCCAGGACCCGGTGCTGCGCCAGTTGAAAATGATCGCCGAGCCCTGGGACTGCGGCCCCGGTGGCTATCAAGTGGGCAATTTCCCGCCGGGCTGGGTGGAATGGAACGACCGTTTCCGCGACACCGTGCGTGCATTCTGGAAAGGCGATGACGGCCAACTGGCCGACTTCGCGGCCCGCATGACCGCCTCCGGCGAAATGTTCAACCACCGTGGGCGCCGTCCCTACAGCTCGGTGAACTTCATCACCGCGCATGATGGTTTCACGCTGCATGATCTGGTCTCCTACAACGACAAGCACAACGAAGCCAACGACGAAAACAACCAGGATGGCAGCAACAACAACCTGTCCTGGAACCACGGCGTCGAAGGCCCGACCGACGACCCGCAAATCAATGCCCTGCGCCTGCGCCAGATGCGCAACTTCTTCGCCACATTGCTCCTGTCCCAAGGCACGCCGATGCTGGTGGCTGGCGATGAGTTTGCGCGCACCCAGCACGGCAACAACAACGCCTACTGCCAGGACAGTGAGATCGGTTGGATCAACTGGGACCTGGACGAAGATGGCAAGGCGCTGCTCAAGTTTGTGAAGCGCCTGATCAAGCTGCGCCTGGCCTACCCGATCCTGCGTCGTGGCCGCTTCCTGGTGGGCGACTACAACGAAGACATCGGCGTGAAGGACGTCACCTGGCTGGCGCCGGATGGCAACGAGATGACCACCGAACAGTGGCAGGACAGCAACGGTCGCTGCCTGGGCATGTTGATGGATGGTCGTGCCCAGGAAACCGGGATTCGCCGTCCCGGCGCCGACGCTACCTTGCTGCTGGTGGTCAATGCCCATCACGACATGGTCAACTTCCGCTTGCCGCCGGTGCCTGAAGGTGAGTTCTGGACCTGCATGCTCGACACCAACGAGCCCGCCGTACGCGGCCAGGAACGCTTTGAGTTCGATCACGAGTACGCCGTGACCGGGCGCTCGCTGTTGTTGTTCGAGTTGCAGCGCGAAGACGAGGTGTGAGATGGCTCTGCATGGATTCCTTCAAGGCTTCCAGGGCTATGCGGACACGCAAGCCCTGGGCGACGCCCTGAAGGCCCTTCAGGAAGAAGGCCTGGACCAACTGCCGTTGCCCGGCGGCGGTCAGACCCTGGCGCGATTCAGTCGCCTGGCGCAGGTGGCGGGTCATGACCTGCGCCTGTGCAAGCTGTTCGAAGGCCACACCGATGCCCTGGCAATCATTGCCGAGCTCAACTCCCCACTGCCGCCCCTGGGCAGCACGTGGGGCATGTGGGCCGCCGAGCCGCCAACGGCGATGGTGCGCGTGCGCCAGGAGGGCCATCGCCTGCGGGTGCAAGGCCGCAAGGCCTGGTGCTCCGGCGCGGCGGTGGTGAGCCATGGGTTGTTGACCGCCTGGGACGAAGACGATCGCCAGCAGTTGGTGGCCGTGCACATGGATCAACCCGGCATTGTGGTCACGGATGAGGGGTGGAACGCGGTGGGTATGGCGGCCACCGGCAGTGTGGAAGTCGTGTTCGACGGGGCCTGGGGATTGGCGGTGGGCGGACCGGGGGATTACCTCGCCCGCCCAGGCTTCTGGCAAGGCGGTATCGGTATCGCCGCCTGCTGGTACGGCGCCGCGCAACGCCTGGCTGAGGTCTTGCGCGCGCAGTGCAGTAAACGCCCGGAACCCCACGCCATGGCTCATCTAGGCGCCGTCGACAGCGCACTGAACAGCGCCGCCTGTGTGCTGCGTGCCAGCGCGGCACAGATCGACCTTGAGCCCAAGGCTGACGCCCGGCAATTGGCCCAGCAGACGCGGGCCTGTATCGAAGACACGGTTGAACAGGTCATACGCCATGTCGGGCGCGCCGTCGGCGCCGGTCCTTACTGCAAGGACCCGCACTTTGCCCAGTTGATGGCAGACCTGCCGGTGTATGTACGCCAGAGTCATGCTGAACGCGACTTGGCCGGGCTCGGAGAGCTGGTGGCCGGTGAACCCACAGGGAGGTGGCAGTTATGAGACCCAATCCAATCGTTGGCCAGGGCACGCCGCTGCATCACTGGCAGGCCTCGCCTAAAATGGCCGATTTACCGTCGATCAGCGTCGAGCAGTTGGTGCCCGCCGGCCACCGTGCGGTGATCATCGCACCACATCCGGATGATGAAGTCCTCGGCTGCGGCGGCCTGATGCAGGGCCTGGCGGCACTGGGTCGGCCGATCCAGCTGATCTCAGTCACTGATGGCAGCGCCAGCCACCCCGGTTCACAGCGTTGGCCGGTGGAACGTCTGAGCGTAGTGCGCCCGCAGGAATCGGCACAGGCCCTGCACCGCTTGGGGTTGCCGCTGCACAGCCTGAAATGGCTGCGCGCCGGTTTTACCGACAGCCAGGTGGCGGCGCGGGAACAGGAACTTGTAGGGTTTATCCAGCGCTACCTCAAACCTACCGACGTAGTGTTTACCACCTGGCGCGAAGACGGCCATTGCGACCATGAGGCCGTTGGGCGTGCAAGCGCCCAGGCCTGCACGGCGGTCGGCGCTACCCTGTATGAGCTGCCGGTGTGGACCTGGCACTGGGCAACGCCCGAAGACAGCGGGGTGCCCTGGCACCGTGCACGCAAGATTCCGCTGACCTGTGAAGCCGTTGCCCGCAAACGGCATGCCATCCACGCCTTCGCCAGCCAACTGGAAGGCGACCCGCAGATCGGCCTCGCGCCGGTGCTGGCGCCCTATGTGGTGGAGCGTCTGCTGCAACCCTTTGAAGTGGTATTTGTATGAGTGTGGCCACGCCTTACTTCGACCAACTGTTCGCCGACAGCGATGATCCCTGGGCCTTTCGCCAACGCTGGTATGAGCGGCGCAAACGTGCGCTGACCCTGGCGATACTCACGCGGCCACGCTACGCCTCGGTGTTCGAACCCGGCTGCGCCAATGGTGAGCTGAGTTTCGAACTGGCACCGCGATGTGATCGCCTGCTGTGCTGCGACACCGCCGCGGCCGCCGTGGCCCTGGCGCGCACTCGCTTGCTGGGGTTCCCCCAGGCCCAGGTGCAGCAGTGCCGCTTGCCCGAACAGTGGCCGGCGGGCCAGTTCGAGCTGATCGTATTGAGCGAGTGGTGCTACTACCTCGACGCCGATGACCTGCGCCAACTGATCGATCGCGTCCGCACCGCGCTGACCGCCGACGGCCAACTGCTGGCCTGTCACTGGCGCGCGCCTATCGACGGTTGCCCGCAAACCGCGGAGCAGGTACACGCCCTGCTCCAGGAACGCCTGGACATGCCTCGCGTCGCCAGCCACCACGAACCTGATTTCCTGCTCGACCTCTGGAGCCGCGACGGCACCTCGGTCGCCACCCTTGAGGGCCTGCGATGATCGGCATTCTGATCCCGGTGCATAACGAAGAGGCGTTGCTCGGCGACTGCCTGGAAGCCGCGTTGGTCGCCGCCCGCCATCCTGGCTTGCTCGGCGAAACCGTGACTATCCTGGTGGTGCTCGACAGCTGCAGCGATGCCAGTGCCGCCATTGCCCAGGCCTACCCGGTGCAGTGCCTGGAAGCCCAGGCGCGCAACGTGGGGCATGTGCGTGGCGTGGGTGCGCGGCATTTGCTCAATCAGGGCGCACGCTGGATCTCCTGCACCGATGCCGACAGCCGGGTAGCCCCCGACTGGTTGGTGGCCCAATTGGCGCTGGAGGTGGACGCGGTGTGCGGCACCGTCACGGTCGATGCGTGGAGCGAGGGTTTCGACCCCGTCGCGCAGATTCGCTACCACCAGGGCTACGAGGCGCGCGACGGTCATCGGCATATACACGGGGCCAACCTGGGGGTGAGCGCCGGTGCGTACGTGCGCGCCGGTGGTTTCGAGCCGTTGGCGTGCCATGAGGATGTGCAATTGGTGCGCAACCTGGAACTATGCGGCGCCTCCATCGCCTGGAGCCACGGCCCGCAGGTGATTACCAGTGCGCGCCTGGACGCCCGTGCACAAGGGGGATTCGGTGATTACTTGAAGAGCCTGATGCACGCCACTTGAAAAAACGCCGTTACCGAATGTGAAACCGAGCAATCCTTGTCTATGCTGAGAACGCCTTGCTGGCATTCCAGGGTTGGGATGCCATGCAGCCACTGCGGCGGAGCCTGTGGTGGAAACAAGAGAGTCGTCCCGTCAACGGGGCACGACCCCGCATCAACCGACAAGGATGTGACACCCCATGAAGCTTGCTTCCTTAAGCGACGGCCGCCGCGGCCCCGCGCAAGTCTGGAACAGCGCCCCGCAACTGGCGCTGATCCCCCCCGTTACGCCCTCCTCATTAGTGCCGCCTGGCGCACGCGTGGTGATCATCGCGCCTCATCCCGGCGATGAAGTGCTGGCCTGCGGCGGCTTGCTGCAATTGCTCAGCACGCTGGAACACCGGCTGCAACTGATCTCCATCACCGACGGCAGCGCCAGCCATCCTGGGTCCAACGTGTGGCCGGCGAGCCGCTTGAGCGTGGTCCGCCCCCAGGAAAGCGCTGAAGCCCTGCGCCGCCTGGGCATGCCGCTGCACAGCCTGAAGTGGATTCGCGGTGGTTTCTGCGACAACGCCCTCGCCGCTCGCGAGCCGCAACTGAGCCAATTCATTGCGCGTTACCTGCAGCCCGGCGACGTGGTGTTCAGCACCTGGCGCAACGACGGCAATGATGACCATGACGCGGTCGGTCGTGCCAGTGCCAAGGCGTGCAGCCTGGTGGGCGCGCAGTTGCACGAACTGCCGATCTGGGCCTGGCACTGGCCTGCTCGCGAAGGCGCGCTCATCCCCTGGCAACGCGCGCGCAAAGTACGCCTGGACACCTGGACCGTGGCGCGCAAACTCCACGCCGCCCATGCCTATGCCAGCCAGTTGGCCGGTGACCCGCAAATCGGCTTGCCGCCCATACTGGCCCAGGTGCTGCTGGAACGAATGCGTGAGCCTTATGAAATCGTGCTGTCCTGACACCCAACTCGTTCATACCTGTTAATTCTGACAGTGGCGGCCTGGCGAATGGGTGGCTAGGGTGGAAAAAGCGCTGCACCACGTCAGGTGCAGTCGAGAAAGCCATGCCAACCCTTTGCATTGGCCGGTGTTTTCAGAACGGGTAACCCGCTGTCCCTGCTCCGTATCGCGCATCACGTTGTCATGGTCTGGCCCACACTTGCCTTTGCAGGCACGGGCAACCATCACCTCGAGCGAGGAGCGATCATGCGCGTACGGACACTCTCCTGGTTGTACCCGATTGTCATAGCGGTATGGCCGCTGGCCTCTTATGGGGCCTGCACGATCAACAATACGGCCGGCGATGACATCTCCACCTGCGACAGCGACTCAGCACCAGGCTTTACCGACACTGGGGGCAACAACACGCTCAATGTTTCCGGAACGGGTCAGGTGAACGGCAATGTAACGTTTGGCGGGGGGGTAGATAAGGTGGAGATCAGCGGCGGTCAGGTCGGCGCTATCAGCCAGGGGGCCGGTATCGACAGCTATGCCCAGAGCGGCGGCACTGTAGCGTCCGTGGCTCAAGGCGACGGTCGGGATACCTTCAGAATGAGCGGTGGCACCATCACAGGCGCCTTCGAAGACGGCGACGATGCCAAAATGACCGGCGGCACCATCGGCCGCGTCGACATGAAACTCGACAACAACATCTTTGATATGTCGGGTGGCCGCATCATCGGCAACCTGGTCACCGGCTTAGGCAACGACACCATCCTGATCTCGGGCACCGCATTTGTGGGCGGCAACATCAGTGTCAGCGGCGGTGACGACCACGTGACCGTCTCGGGCGGTGAGGTGAACGGGCAGATCCTCCTCAGTTTCGGCAATGACGACTTCATCTGGACCGGCGGCAACCTGCATTCGTTTGTGCTGATGGGTGCGGGGGATGACACGGCACTGCTGCAGAATCTGACAAGCGCTCAATTGGCGGCAGCGCAACTGGTGGACGGCGGCCTGGACAACGACAAACTTACCCTGGACAACACCAAGGCCGGGGACCCAGGCCTGCTGCCCAACTGGGAAACCATCCAGCTGGACAACGGTTCCGAACTGACGCTGAGCGGTACGACGCTCAAGCTGGGTGACAGCGGCTCCGGTACCGGCACGCTGGGGCTGGATGGCACGAGTACATTGCTGGTCGGTACCGGGGTCATCGAAGCCTTTACCGCCGGCCAATTGGTGAGCGTCAGCAACAGCGGCCTGATCGACATGACCACGGGCAGTTCCAGCCCCAACGATACACTGACCCTCAAGGGCAATTACACCGGCAATGGCGGGCGCCTTGCACTGCAAAGTGTTCTGGGGGGCGACGGTTCGCCCAGCGACAGGCTGGTGATTGACCAAGGTGTCATTGGGGGTAGCACAGCGATCAGCGTGACCAACCTGGGGGGAGCGGGCGCGGCGACGCTGCAGGATGGTATCCAGGTGGTGCAGGCCCTTAATGGTGCCTCCGGCAGTGCCAACGCCATCACCCTCGCCGCCCCGGTCTCCGCGGGTGCGTTCGACTACCGCCTGTTCAAGGGCGGTGTAACCGCAGGCACGGCAGAGAATTATTACCTGCGCTCCACTGTCCCGGTGCAGCCACCAGGCCCTGAGATCATCGTACCTTTACCGAGCCCGGGCGAGCGTCCCTTACCCCCTAACCCAGGGACCGAGCCAGAACCTATCTACCGCAAGGAAGTGCCGATCTACGCCGCACTGTTTCCGGCCGCCGACCAGATCGTGCGCGCCATGCTGGGGACCTATCACGAACGCATGGGGGACCAAAGCCAACAACAGAGCGGCAACGGCTTGGCCGGCTGGGGCCGAGTCTACGGCAGCAGCAGCCGTCAAGGGTTTGCTGGCACGGTGAGCCCGACGCTGGACAGCACGGTCAAGGGCTTCCAGGCAGGCAGCGATGCCTACACCGCTACCGACGACAGCGGGCGTACCCATCGCGTGGGGCTGTTTGTGAGCCACAGTACGCTCAAAGGCAGCGTCAAGGGCTTCAACGGTGGCTGGCAAGATCTGGACGCCGGCAAGACCACCTTGCGCGCTGACAGCCTGGGAGTGTATTGGACGCTGATCGGTGCCAATCAGGCGTATCTGGACCTGGTACTGACGGGTAGCCGTTTCAATGGCAACAACGAATCCGACCGTGGCGTGAAGATGAAAACCCGTGGGCATAACATCACTGCGTCCGCTGAAGTCGGCTGGCCAGTTCAGGTCACCCAGGACTGGACGGTGGAGCCGCAGGCTCAATTGATCGTCGGCAAGACAAAGCTCGATAGCCAGAACGACGGCATTTCCGACGTCAAGTACGACGCCGATACCAGCGTCACCTCCCGCCTGGGTGTAAGGCTACGCGGTGATTACAACGTCCGTGGCATGCCGTGGCAGCCCTATGCGCGCGCGAACGTCTGGCATGCCAGCGCCGGGGACAACAGTGTGATTTACAACCGCACCACCCGGATCGATACCGAACAGAAATCCACCACCCTGGAAGTCAGCCTGGGCGCCACTGTGCAGGTTGCGCCCGATGTGAGCCTGTACGGCGAAGTCGGCTACAACCGCAATCTGGACAGCAACACTTACAACGGCCGCGAAGGCACTGTGGGTGTCCGGGTGGCGTTCTAGGTTTGTATCGCAGTGTGTACGCAGCCCGCTGCGATACACAGCCTTTAACTCGGCGGGTTTCCTGAAACAGGCCAGATACAGCCGGGCGTTCAACTGAGCACCGGCACACATCCAGCCGCAGGAGGCTCGCCATGCACGCTCAGTTGAACCGCCGCTCCACACCACTTTTCCTGGCCATTGCCCTGGCGCAATTCGGCATCCTGGGCATGGCCCACGCCGAAATGCCCGAGGCACCGACCCAGGTTGTCGCCAGTGCGCAAACCGCCTTCGGTGCCCTCAAGCACGTCAAGGCCGGCCTGCTCGATGTGGCCTACGCCGAAGTCGGCCCCGCCACCGGCCCGGCGGTGATCCTGCTACATGGCTGGCCCTACGACATTGACAGCTACGCCCAGGTCGCGCCGTTACTGGCGGCCAAGGGCTATCGCGTGTTGATCCCTTACGCACGGGGTTATGGCGACACACGTTTCCTCTCGAATGACACCCTGCGCAACGGCCAACCGGCGGCGCTGGCCAGTGATGTGATCGACTTCATGGACGCCCTGAAGATCAAGCAAGCGGTACTCGGCGGCTACGACTGGGGCGCGCGCTCGGCTGACATCGTCTCGGCATTGTGGCCGGAGCGGGTCAAGGCGCTGGTGTCGGTCAGCGGTTACCTGATCGGCAACCAGGCCGCCGGCAAGAACCCACTGCCCCCCAAAGCCGAGTTGCAATGGTGGTACCAGTTCTACTTCGCCACCGAGCGCGGCGCCGCCGGCTACCAGAAAAACACCCACGACTTCGCCAGGCTGATCTGGCAATTGGCGTCGCCGCAGTGGAAATTCGATGACGCCACATTCGACCGCAGCGCCAAAGGCCTGGAAAACCCGGATCACGTGGCAATCACCCTCTTCAACTACCGCTGGCGCCTGGGCCTGGTCCAAGGCGAGACGAAGTACGACCCGCTGGAGCAGAAACTCGCCCAGGCGCCGTCCATTGGCGTGCCGACCATCACCCTCGAAGGCGACGCCAACGGCGCCCCGCACCCGCAGCCCGAGGACTACGCCAAGCGCTTTACCGGCAAGTACGAGTTCCGCCTGATCAAGGGTGGCATTGGCCACAACCTGCCGCAGGAAGCGCCCGAGGCATTTGCCAAGGCGGTCATCGATGCGGATCACCTGTGATGAAGCGCCTGTGCATGGCCGCATTGGCCCTCGCGAGTTCGACCGGCGCCTTCGCCGACAGCGCAGCCTCGCCGATCTACGGCGTGACCATCCCCGACGGCTACCGCCAATGGGAACTGGTGGCGCCGGCCCAGGAAGCCGACCCGTTGAACGAACTGCGCGTGGTGCTGGGCAACAGCGCTGCGCTCAAGGCTTACCGGGAGGGCAAGTTGCCTTTCCCGGATGGCACCGTCCTGGCCAAGTTGGCGTGGAAACACGAGCCGTCACCGGACTTCAAGACCGCGTCCATCCCTGGCGCGGCGACCACGGTGCAGTTCATGGTCAAGGACTCGAAAAAATACGCTTCCACCGGTGGCTGGGGGTTTGGACGCTTCATCAATGGCAAACCCGCCGATGAAGCGCAGCACCAGACGTGTTTTGCCTGCCACCAGGCGTTGGTGAAAGACCGCGATTACGTCTTCACCAGGCTGGCACCCTGAAAGCCAGCCCGTTAAAGGTCTGGCGATAAGTACCCTGTGGCGAGCGGGCTTGCCCCGCGCTGGGCTGCGGAGCAGCCCCAACACCAGCGGCCGAAGAGTGCCTGATTCACCGCATGCCTCCTTCCAGGGTCGCTTCGCAACCCAACGCGGGGCAAGCCCGCTCACCACAAATGGGAGGGTATCAGCCAGATATGGCCGGTTTTTCAACGACCTTGAAAGCGCAGACCCTGAAAACGCGAAAACTGATAGGCGATTCCCAGCCAGATGAACCAGGCCGGCATCACGCACAGCGCGAGGCGCGTATCCGGCCGCAACGCCAGCAGGCCCAGTACAAACGCGAGAAACGCCAGGGCAAACCAGGCCATCGGCACGCCGCCTGGCATCTTGTAGGTGGATTGGGCGTGCAGGTCCGGGCGTTTTTTGCGGTAGGCGAGGTAGGACGCGAGGATGGTCGACCAGGTAAAAATCACCAGGATCGCCGACACCGTCGACACGATGGTGAAGGCGGTCATCACCTCCGGCACCACAAACAGCAACACCAGCCCCAGCAACATCAGCAAACTGGTAAACGCCAGGCTGATAAACGGCACGCTGCTGTTGGACAAGCGCCGGAAGATATCCGGCGCATCACCCAGGTCGGCCAGGCCGAACAACATGCGGCTGGCGGAAAACACCCCGCTGTTGGCCGACGACGCTGCCGAGGTCAGCACCACAAAGTTCACGATGCCCGCTGCGGCGGGAAACCCTGCGACGAGGAACAACTCGACAAACGGGCTCTTGCTCGGCGACACCTGCTGCCAGGAGGTCACCGCAATGATGCACGCCAGGGCCAGCACGTAGAACAGGATGATGCGCAGCGGGATCGAGTTGATTGCCTTGGGCAAGGTCTTTTCCGGCGCACGGGTTTCGGCGGCGGCCGTGCCGATCAACTCGGTGCCGGCAAAGGAAAAGATCGCCATCTGGAAGCCAGCAAAAAAGCCGAACAGGCCATTGGGAAATGCCGCCTGTTTATCCAGCAGGTGGCTCAACGAAGCGGTGACACCGGTGGGCGAGACGAACGAACTGGCGATCAGCACTCCACTCACCCCGATCAAGGTCACCACGGCGACGATCTTGATGATCGCGAACCAGAACTCCACTTCGCCGAACAGCCTGACCGTCAGCACATTCACTGCGAACAGGGTCAGCAACATGCTCACCGCCGGCATCCAGGCCGGTACATCGGGGAACCAGTACTGGAAGAAACCGCCGACCACAACGGCGTCCCCCACCACCGCCACGCTCCAGCTCAACCAGTACGACCACCCGAGAAAGAACGCCGCGCGCGGCCCCAGGTAAGCACCGGCAAAGTCGGCGAAACTCTTGAAGTTGAGGTTGGACAGCAGCAGCTCGCCCATGGCACGCATCACGAAGTACACGAACAGCCCGATGATCATGTAGATCAGGATGATCGAGGTGCCGGACAGCGCGATGATCTTGCCGGAGCCCATGAACAGGCCGGTGCCGATTGCGCCGCCCATGGCCATCAACTGGATATGGCGGTTGCTCAGGGTGCGTTGCAACGCAGGCTGTTCACACAGCCCGGGCGTGGTTGTTTTCATCACAAAACCTCTTGTTATGTTTTTGAGTTTTGGCAGAAGAAAAGTCGAGGGGTCGTTGTTATTGGCTGTGGTGTTCGAAACCGTGCAGCACGTTGACCGCATTGATGCCGATCTCATCGACCATGTAGCCGCCTTCCATCACGAACAGCGTGGGCACGCCGACGCTGGCGATAATCTCCCCCATGCGGAGGAAGTCTTCGCTGTCGAGCAGGAAGTGGCTGATAGGGTCGTCCTTGAAGGTGTCGACACCCAGGGAAATCACCAACACTTCAGGGGCGAAGCGGCGCAGTTGCTGGCAGGCGTCGATCAGGGCGGTGCGGTAATGGGTCCAGGTGGTGTTTTTCGGCAATGGGTAGTTCAGGTTGAAGCCCTCACCAGCGCCGACGCCGCGCTCGCTGCCGGCACCGGAAAAGTACGGGTAGGACACCGCCGGGTCGCCATGCAGGGAGATGAACATCACGTCCGGGCGGTCGTAGAAAATATTCTGGGTGCCATTGCCATGGTGGAAATCCACATCCAGCACCGCCACGCGCCGGGCGCCCTGGGTGATGGCGTGCTGCGCGGCAATCGCGGCGTTGTTGAGGTAACAGTAACCACCCATGTATTCACGGGCTGCGTGATGGCCCGGTGGGCGGCACAGGGCAAAGGCGCTGCGATGGCCTTCGTCGAGCAACGCCAGGCCGGTCAGTGCGATGTCGGCGCTGGTCTTCACCGCCTGCCAGGTGGTGCGGGTAATCGGCGAACCGGCGTCCATCGCGTAAAAACCGAGCTTGCCGTCGATGAACGCCGGCACCTGCTGGTTGGCCAGGTCGCGTACCGGCCACACCAGGGGCAAGGCGTCATGGCTGCGGCCGATGGCGGTCCATTCGGCCCAGGCGGTTTCGAGGAACGCCACGTAGCGTTCGCTGTGGGCGGCGACGTAGCAGGCCCGGTCAAAACGGCGCGGCGTGATGATATCGCCCAGGCCAACCTGACGGACCCGGTCACGCACGGTGTCGGCGCGGCTGGGTTGTTCGAACGAGGGCTTGAGCACGCCGTCCTTGAGTTCGGTGCCATGGTGCAAACGGTGGGCTTCGCTGAAAACAGTCAACATGTGAGGGCATCCGCCAATAAAAGACAGGGTCTATTTTGTTCTGGCGGCAGTGGGCTTTCTTTGCTTTTACTTACGGCACTGTTAGGTTTATCGGGAATATTTACCTTAGCGGCGCATGATTATGAAAAATAAAACCAAACAGGTCGTTCTTGACGACACCGATCTCGCCATCCTCGCCCTGTTGCAGCAAGACGCCAGTATTTCCAACGCGCAGTTGAGTGAGCGCCTGTCCCTGAGCCTCACGCCCTGCTGGCGCCGACGCAAGCGCCTGGAAGAAGAAGGCGTGATCAAGGACTACCAGGCCAACCTCGACCGCAAGATGCTCGGGCTGGACATCCTGGCGTTCGTGCATGTGCGTTTTGCGATCCATACCGACCATGCGCCCGACGCTTTCGAGGCCGTGGTGAAGGAACTGCCGCAGGTGTTGTCGTGCCACAAGATCACCGGGGATGCCGATTACCTGTTGCAGGTGCTGGCCGAAGATCTGGACAGCTACAGCGAGTTCGTCGAGAGCGTGTTGCGGCGCCAGTTAGGGATTGCGTCGATTCAATCGAGCCTGGCGCTGAGGGAGGTCAAGGCGACGAGTCGGGTGGCGATTCCACAGCGCGAATAACCGGCGCATTTCAGGGGGGCGATGTGGCAAATCGCCGCCACTGCGATGTGAAAAATTCGTTAACTAATTCTCCCTGAAGGCTTTTTCCTGCAAGAACAATCTGCCAGACTAATGCGAATAATTATCAACAGATTTATTATTCGCCAGGGACGGCGTTCGGGGAGAGTCAGTTCCATGTCTGTGCAACAACACGCCGGTAACGTTTTTTCACCCAGCCTGATGGCATTGGCGGTCTGTCTGGCCAGTTCTTCCGCGGTCTTTGCCGCCGATACCCAGGCACCGGCCGCCACCCTTGAGTTGGGCGCCACGCAAATCTCCGGCGAAGAGCAACTGGGCGAAACCACTGAAGGCACCCAGTCCTACACCACTGGCGCGATGAAAACGGCAACCAAGCTGCCGTTGACCATGCGCGAAACCCCACAGGCCGTCACCGTCATTACCCGCCAGCGGATGGATGACCAGGCGATGACCAGCATCAACGATGTGGTCAAGGCCACCCCGGGTTTGTTCCTGAATTTTTCCAGTGGCCCTGGCCGGCAGTCCTACACGTCACGCGGCTTCGATATCGACAACCTGATGTATGACGGCATCCCTAGCGGCTACAACGGCGTCACTGTCGGCGCACAACCGAACCTGGCGATGTTCGATCGCGTCGAAATCGTGCGCGGCGCCACGGGCCTGGTCACCGGCGCGGGCAACCCTTCCGCCGCCATCAACCTGGTCCGCAAGCGCCCACTGGACGAGCAGAAAGTCACGCTGACCGGCGCCGCTGGCAGTTGGGACGACTATCGCGGCGAACTCGACGCCTCCAGCCCGCTCAACGACAGCGGCACCTGGCGCGGTCGCGTGGTTACCTCGTACCGCGATGCCAACAGCTTCATCGACAACGCCGAGGAGTATCACGGCCTGTTCTACGCCGTCACCGAAGCCGACCTGAGCGAAGACACCACCCTGACCCTGGGTTTCTCCAACCAGAAGGACAAGACCAATTACTTCTGGGGCTCGTCGATGGTCGGCCTGGATGGCCATCACCTTAACCTGCCGCGCTCCTACAACCCCGGCACCGACTGGGAAAACAAGGACCAGGAGATCAACACCGTATTCGCCGAACTGCGCCAGCAACTGGCCAACGACTGGAAACTGCAAGTCAACGCCAACTATGCCGAACAGAACGCGTTGTTCTCCGGTTCCTACCAGTCGCGCTGGGTCGCCAACACACTGGCGCGCACGGTCTACCAGGCGGCCTACGATGAAAACCAGGCAGGTGCCGACGTCTTCGCCAGCGGCCCCTTCCAGGCGTTCGGGCGTACCCATGAACTGGTGGTAGGCGCCAGCCGGCGCATCTACGACATGACCACCCACAACTACAGCCCCTACAACACCAACTGGCCGCTCACAGCGGGCAAACCTGACTTCGTCCATACCACCAATGACCGTGACGTGACCACCCAGGATGGTGTCTACGTCACTACCCGCCTGAACCTGGCCGACCCGTTGAAGCTGATCCTCGGCGGGCGCCTGGACTGGTACGACTACGACGCCCATGGCAGCAACACCGGCGACTACAAGGTCACCCGCAACCTCACCCGCTACGCCGGCCTGATCTACGACCTGGACGACCACCACTCGGTGTATGTCAGCTACAGCGACATCTTCACGCCCCAGAGCGAAAAAGACACCTCCGGCAGCCCGCTCAAGCCCATCGTCGGCAAGAACTACGAGGTGGGTATCAAGGGTGAATACCTGGGGGGTGCGCTCAACGCGAGCGTGGCGCTGTTCCGCGTCGACCAGGAAAACCGTGCCGTCGGCGTGACAGTCGCAAACTGCCCGCAGGCCTCCTGCTCTGTGGCCTCCGGCGAGATTCGCAGCCAGGGCATCGACTTCGAACTGCAAGGCGCCCTGACCGAGAACTGGCAGGTCGGCGGTGGCTACACCTACGCGCGCACGCACACCATCAAGGACGCCGCCAACCCGCAGAAGGTCAACAAGCAGTTCGACACTGACACCCCGGAGCACCTGTTCAAGCTGACCACCAACTACCGCTTCCAGGGCCCGTTGGAAAAACTCCGCGTGGGCGGCAACGTCTCCTGGCAGAGCCGCATGTACAACGACTTCAAAGTCGCGGATGGCAGCACCTACCGCCTGCAGCAGGGCGCCTATGCCGTCACCGACCTGATGGCCGGCTACCAGGTCAACCAGCACCTTGACCTGCAGCTCAACGCCAACAACATCTTCGACCGCCGTTACTATCAGTCCATCTCCAACTCCGTGAGCTATGGCGGTGACTCCTACGGTAACCCACGCAATATGATGCTGACCGCCAAGTACAGCTTCTGACCGCCCTCCGAACCACGGCTATCCGCCCGGGTAGCCGCCCCTAAAGTCCCGCCTACCGATGCCGATACACGTTTGGCATCACTGAATCCAATAACAATCAAAAACACCTGATTCGCTCCACCCTGCCCTTCGCTTTGTTCCGGCCAGACCACATGGAGTAAGTGTGAATGCCCACCCGCACGCGTTTTTCCGAGCACTACCGTAAAGCCGACCGCATCATGCTGGCGCTGGTCTGGCTGATGTTCCTGTTTTCCCTGGGCCTGGCGTTCTGGCACGACACCCTGGTGCAGGCCGTGTTAGTCGGCGGTAGTACCAGCGTGGTGCTGACCGCGCTTTACCGCGCCATCGGTGGTACCCGTGTCATGCGCTGTGCGCTCGGCGCGGGCTTGATGGTCATGGCGGCATTGCATATCAACCAGGCCCAGGGCTTGATCGAAGCGCACTTCGGCATCTTCGCGTTGCTCGCGGTGCTGACGTTTTACCGTGACTGGCTGCCGATCCTGGTGGCGGCGGCCACCATCGCCGTGCACCATGTGGTTTTCCATGCGCTGCAACATCAAGGCTTTCCAGTGTTCGTGATGGAACACCACGGCGGCTGGACCATGGTGTTCGTGCATGCGTTCTACGTGGTGATGGAAACCGTCGCCCTGCTCTACCTGGCCGTGCACAGCCAGGCCGAAGCGGTCGAGAGCCAGGAAATGCTCGAGAAGATGCTGGCGGTCACTTCCCAGCTCACCGTTGAAACCGCCCAAGGCGACCAGGGCAAGACCCACGTCTCCCTCGCCAAGCGTTTCGACCATTTTCTGCATCAGTTGACCGGCCTGATCGACGGCGTCGCCCGTGACTCCCACGGCCTTGGCCAACTCGGCCAGGAACTGGCCAGCGCCAGCGGCACCCTGGAAAAAGGCGCACGGCACCAACTGGCGCAAATCACCGAGATGAGCGGCTCGATGCAGCGCATGGAAGACGCCATGGGCCACATTGCCGTGCACGTCGAGCAAGCGGTGGATCATGCCGGCAAGGCCAGCCAACAGATCCTGCGCGGCCAGGAAAGCGTCGGCCGCGCCCAGCAGGAAATCACCCAACTGGCCACCCGCCTCAGCGGCACCCACGACACGGTGCAGGGCTTGGCCCTGCAAACCGAACAGATCGGCACCGTGCTTGAAGTGATCAGCAGCATTGCCAACCAGACCAACCTGCTGGCCCTCAACGCCGCCATCGAAGCCGCCCGCGCCGGCGAGCAAGGCCGTGGTTTCGCCGTGGTTGCCGACGAAGTGCGCAACCTGGCGCAACGCACGGCGGTATCCACCCAGGAAATCAAAACCATCATCGAAGGCCTGCAACACGGCAGCCGGCAGGCGGTGCAAGCCATGCATGATAGCCGCGAGGGCGTAGAGCGCTGCGTGGAGGACAGCCAGGTGGCCGTTGACATGCTGCGCGCAGTGGGCGACGACATCGCCCACATCGATGACCTCAATGGCCGTATCGTGACCACAACCCGCGAGCAGACCACGGCGAACCTGGAGATTGTCGGGCGTCTGCAGTCGGTGCAGAGCATTGCACAAAGCACCGCGGACGATGTGGAAACCCTGGCACGCAGCAGCGAGCGGTTGCCGCCGATCGCGGTGCGCCTGGATGCGTTGGGGAGAAGGTTTCATCCCTAGGCCAGGTAGCCGCTGATGCCGTCCCATAACAGCTTGAGCGCCGTGATAATCAGCAAGCCATAGCACGCGCGATACAACTGGCGCTGATCCAACCGCGCATGCAGGCGCCAGCCCAGCCACACGCCACTGGGCACGGCGAGCAGGCAGATCAGCGCCAGGCCCTGCACATCACCGGTCGGCCTGGCCAGGATCAGCCAAGGGATAGCCTTGAGCAGGTTACCCACGGTGAAAAACAGGCTGGTGGTGCCGGCGTACACCTGCTTGCTCAGGCCAAGCGGCAACAGGTACATCGCCAACGGCGGCCCACCGGAATGCGCAACCATGGTGGTGATTCCGGAGGTGATCCCAGCGGCCACGGCCTTCGGTGCTGAACGCGGCTTCACACTGACATTTCCCCCGGCCCTGAACCACAGGCCGACAAACACCAGCGTGACCACCGCCATCACGATGGCAATCGCACGGTGATCCAATACGCGAAAAAGCAGATAGCCAACGCCAATCCCGACCACCAACCCAGGTACTAGTAAAGTGAGGTCGGGCTTTGACCAGGTCGACGGTTTCCAGTAGCGCAGGCCGAACAGGTCCATGGCAATGAACAATGGCGCCAGCAGGCCGCCGGCGGTGATCGGGTCCATCACCAGCGACAGCAGCGGAATACCGACGATGGCAAAACCGCCGCCGAAGGCGCCCTTCATGAAGCAGATCAAGAACACCCCGGCGAACGTGACCAGGATCGTGGTGAGGCTCAGCTCAAGCTCCATGGCGCGGCCTCCGGATCCAACGGGCCGAGGTTTTCCAGCATGATCTGCGCAAGTGCCGTCTCACCGCGCTCGCGCAAGTGCACGATGGCTGACATGAGCCGTCCGTGGGTGCCGTCGTGCGGGTCAAAATCAAACGGCAGGTGATCGGCGTCCATGCCGCTGTCACCCGGCATCACCACGATGCCCAGTGGGTTGTCATGGATGATTCTGTGCAGTTGTTCCAGGCGTTGTTCGGCAAAGTGATCAGGAATGTACATGGCGAGCATTCATTTTGGCGGGAAGAGAACCCATAATCTCGCCCATCACCTGCAGCGCAAAAAGCACCAGTTTCGAGGTTTTTCCATGGGCCAGTTGTCGAATCCTTCGCGCGGCGCTGAACGCCGAATCTACGCCAGGTTGCGTGCACAGATTGAAGACGGCACGCTTGCGCCCGACACCAAGCTGCTCTCGACCCGTGCGATGGCAGACACACTCGGGGTGTCACGCACCACCGTCACCGCCGCCTACGAACAACTGGCCGCCGAGGGGTTTGTGGTGACTGCCGTGGGCAAGGCCGCCAGGGTTGCCGCCAGAGTCGGGGGGCGGCCGGCGACAGGCCCGATGCCCGACGACCACCGTCCCCCCTTGCTGTCGCTGTACGGACAACGTGTGGCCAGCCTTACGCCCTACAGCATGGCGTCGCCCTCGGCGCGTATCGACTTTCAGTATGGTGCGGTCGCTTCACGGGACTTCCCTGCACTTGGCTGGCATCGCGCCTATCGCGCCGAACTGGTCAAGCGTCAACCCAGTCGGCCTTACGGCCAGCCCGAGGGTGAAGAACGCTTGCGCCAGGCACTGCAAGGCTATCTGCGCCGCGCG
Source organism: Pseudomonas extremorientalis (assembly GCF_024584605.1). Classification (NCBI taxonomy): domain Bacteria; kingdom Pseudomonadati; phylum Pseudomonadota; class Gammaproteobacteria; order Pseudomonadales; family Pseudomonadaceae; genus Pseudomonas; species Pseudomonas extremorientalis. Next base: position 3,395,041 of record NZ_CP089519.1, read on the forward strand.
CGAGGCTTGAGCTGCGATGCCGAGCAGATACTGGTGGTGCACGGTTCCCAGCAGGGGCTCGATCTGTGCGCTCGGGTGCTGCTCAACCCCGACGATGCGTTCGTGTTCGAGGACCCGGGCTACCGCATGGCCCGGTACTGTTTCGAGGCCACCGGCGCAACCGCGTTATCCATTCCGGTCGACGCCTGCGGCTTGCAGACACAACGCTTACCGGACGACCCTCGCGCACGGCTGGCCTACGTGACACCGTCGCACCAGTTCCCCATGGGTGCGGTACTGCCCATCGCGCGGCGCCTCGAGTTGCTGGACTGGGCGAGCCGCCATCGCGCTTGGATCATCGAAGACGATTACGGTGGCGAATTCCGCTACGGCCAGCGCCCCATCGACGCGCTGCAATCGATGGATACCGAAGCGCGGGTGATCTACGTCGGCACCTTCTCCAAGGCACTCTCGCCGCAATTGCGGCTGGGTTACCTGGTACTGCCCCGTGACCTGGTGGGCGTGTTTCGTGAAGCCAAGCGGCTGACCGACCGCCACTCCGCACGCTGGGAGCAGAACGTACTCGCCTCGTTGATCGCCAGCGGCGCCTATGAACGCCACGTACGTCGCCTGCGCCGTGACAATGAAGGACGCCGTAAAGCGCTGCTGGATGCCGTCGACCGCCACCTGGCGGGGCTTGGCAAACTGCTGGGCATGGCCGCCGGGCTGCATGGGGTATTGCTGCTGCCGTCGCTTGGCTCGCGGGATGAGCCCGCCTTGCAGGCGCTTGCCCTTGAGCTCGGCGTGGGTGTGTATCCCCTGACGCCGTTGTTCACGTCGCAGGGCGACCGACCGGCAGGCCTGGTCATGGGCTACGCCGGGCTCACCGTGGAGCAGATTGATGAAGGGGTAAGCACACTGGCGAAGGTGGCCCGGCGCCTGATGAGCGCGACGCACTTGGCCTGATTCCTGCGTCTGCCGCTCCCGGCAAGTCGCTACTGACTACGCGGACGACTCTTTTGGCCCCCGCCGCCCAAGCACCTGCACCGATAATCGGTCATCCCCCCAGCTATCCCGAGGCCTTCCCCCATGACGAGCCCCTCCACCGAACAGGTCAGCCCGCAAACCCTGCGCAAGGTCATCATCGCCGCCGGCATCGGTAATTTCGTCGAGTGGTTTGACTTCGCCGTCTATGGCTTCCTCGCCACCACCATCGCCCAGCAATTCTTCCCCAGCGGCGACGCCAGCGCGGCGCTGCTCAAGACCTTCGCCGTGTTTGCCGTGGCCTTCGCCTTCCGGCCCTTGGGCGGTATTTTTTTCGGCATGCTCGGCGACCGCATCGGCCGCAAGCGCACCCTGGCCATGACCATCCTGTTGATGGCCGCTGCCACCACGTTGATCGGCCTGCTGCCCACCTACGCCGCCATCGGCGTCACGGCGCCGATTCTGTTGTCGCTGATCCGCTGTGCCCAGGGCTTCTCCGCCGGCGGTGAATACGCCGGTGCCTGTGCTTATCTGATGGAGCACGCGCCGAGTGACAAACGCGCCTGGTATGGCAGCTTCGTGCCGGTGTCGACGTTTTCCGCTTTCGCCGCCGCCGCCGTGGTGGCCTATGCCCTTGAGGCGTCATTGTCCACCGAAGCCATGGGCAGTTGGGGCTGGCGCCTGCCGTTCCTGATTGCCGCGCCACTCGGCCTGGTGGGCCTTTACCTGCGCTGGAAGCTGGACGAGACGCCTGCCTTCCAGGCCGTGAAGGAAGAGCACGCCGTCGCCCACTCCCCGCTCAAGGAAACCTTGCGCAACCATGGTGCGGCGATCTGCTGCCTGGGCGCTTTTGTGTCACTGACGGCGTTGTCGTTTTATATGTTCACCACCTACTTCGCGACGTACCTGCAAGTAGCGGGCGGGCTGAACCGGGCGATGGCGTTACTGGTGTCGCTGATCGCGTTGATTTTCGCGGCGGCGATCTGCCCGCTGGCGGGGCTGTATTCGGACCGGGTCGGGCGGCGCGTCACGGTGATGACTGCCTGTGTGTTGTTGATCGTGGTGGTGTATCCGTCGTTCCTGATGGCCAGCTCCGGTTCGTTTGCGGCGTCGATTGTCGGCGTGATGTTGTTGGCGGTTGGGGCGGTGCTGTGCGGCGTGGTCACGGCGGCCTTGCTCTCGGAGACCTTCCCGACCCGTACGCGCTATACCGCTTCGGCGATCACCTACAACATGGCGTACACGATCTTCGGCGGCACCGCGCCGCTGGTGGCGACATGGTTGATCAGCACCACGGGCAGCAACCTGTCACCGGCGTTTTACCTGATTGCCGTGGCGTTGCTGGCACTGGCCGGTGGGTTGGCGTTGCCGGAGACGTCGCGGATGTCCTTGCACGACGTGGGTGGTGAGCAAACAAGCACCGCACCTTTGCTTTCACGGTAAACGGCAGGAGGATGAACGCCACTGGACGCAGGTAGGATCAGTTCGACACCTGCCTGCTGCCGCATCCAGACCATCAACAGCGTTTTCTGCAGGCGCCGCAGTGAACCCTTTGGTGCGCATCTGCTAAACCGCCGCAGCCATGCGCGCTCTAGAACCCCAGGCGAACGTCACGACCATCAGCAACCCCATGCCCGCCATCGCCGCGCCGGCCAGGGAAATCGCCGGGTAGCCCAGCCCTGCGTTGATCACTGCTCCCCCCACCGCTGCACCAATCGCGTTGCCGAAGTTGAAGGCGCCGATGTTCACGGCCGAGGCCAGGTTCGGCGCATCTTTGGCCGCTTCCATCACACGCATCTGCAACGGCGGCACAACGGCGAAGCTGGCGATACCCCAGATGAGGATGCTCACCGCTGCCGGTATCGGCCAACGCATCAGGAATGCAAAGGCCAGCAGGACCAGAATCAGTGCGCTCAGCGAGACGATCAGGGTCCGGTCGATCGAGCGATCTGCCGCCTTGCCACCCCATACATTGCCCAGGGTCAACCCGACGCCGAACAGCACCAGCATGGCCGTGATAAAGGGGGTAGACGCATGGGTCTCGTTGCTCAGGATCGGCGCGATGTAGGTAAACACGGTGAACATAGCACCGGAACCCACCACGGTCAGGGCCAGAGCCGCCAGTACCGAACCACGCCCCAGCACCTTGATTTCGGCCAGCACACCGTCGCTTTTCGGCAGCGGCAGGTCAGGCAGCGCGAACCACAGCGCGACCATGGTCACCAGGCCCAGTCCGCCAATGCCCCAGAACGCCGTACGCCAGCCAAGCAGTTCACCCAACCAGGTCGCCAGTGGCACGCCACCAATGGTCGCCAGGGTCAGGCCCATAAACATCGCGGCGACGGCTCCGGCGCGCTTGTCCGGCGCGACCACACTGGCCGCGACGATGGAACCGACACCAAAAAACGCGCCGTGGTTGAGCGAAGTGATGACGCGGGCAATCAACAGATCGTAATAGCCGGTTGCAAGCGCCGACATCACGTTACCCAGGGTGAAAATGGCCATAAGCCCGACCAGCAAGTGACGACGGGGAATCTTGCCAGTGGTCAAGATCATCAGTGGCGCACCGAACAATACCCCCAGGGCGTAGGCGCTGACCAACAGCCCCGCAGTGGGAATCGAAACGCCCAGGTCATTGGCGATGGTGGGCAACATGCCCATGGGCGCGAACTCAGTGACGCCAATGCCAAAGGCACCGACAGCAAGGGCTACAAGGGGTGGATTGATACGCATGGAAGACTCCTCATTTATGCCGCAAATGCTACGATCAACGCTTTGACGGCACTAGACCGTTTAATTGGCAATCACCTTTGCGCGCGAGGCAAAAATGGATTTCAACGGCAGATCGGGTGAGATGGCGGTATTCGCGATGGTGGCGCAGGAAGGCAGCTTGTCGGCAGCAGCGCGGGCATTACGATTGACGCCCTCGGCCGTCAGCCGCGTCATCGCACGCACAGAACAACGCCTGGGCACCCGTCTGTTGATTCGTACGACCCGCGCCCTCGCCTTCACAGCCGAAGGCGAGGCGTACCTTCGCGGCGCCCGGCGCATCCTGGCCGACATGGCGGAAGTCGAAGACGCCATCGCCGACCAGGGCGCGCCCAAAGGCCGGCTGCGGGTCAGTGCGGCCCTGGGCCACGGCCGCATGGCCATCGTGCCGTTGGTGGCGGCGTTCAGCGCGCGCTACCCAAACATTGTGGTGGACCTGACCTTAGGCGACGAAGTGGTCGACATCCTCGGCGGCCAGGCTGACATCGCGATCCGCTTTGGCGACCTGCCAGACAGCCCGCTGACCGCGCGGCGCATCGGCGACACCGGCCAGGTCCTGGTGGCGTCGCCGGAGTACCTTGCGCAACACGGCACGCCTCTGGAACCCAACGACTTGCTGCGCCACAACTGCCTGCGCTTCAACTTCCGCCGCGCCCAATCCGACTGGCCCTTCGCCCGTGACGGTAGGGAGTTTTCCCTGAAGATAAACGGCAATATCGAATGCAGCAGTGGCGAAGCCCTCGCTCAACTGGCGCGATTAGGCGCCGGTATCGCACGCATCGGCGAGTTCACGGTTGCACAAGACCTGCAACGCGGTCACCTGGTGCCCCTGCTGGAATCCTGGAACCCCGGCGACCGGGAGCCGATCCACGTGGTGTTTGTCGGCGGTGCGAGCATGCCAGCGCGGATCCGCGTGTTTGTGGACTTTTTGCTGGAGCATCACCGGCTATAAACGTGCAGGCTCATGCAGCCGCTCAAGCACCTCGTCAGCCGCCTCGCGCCATGCCTGCGTCGCGCCATTGTTTCTCAACACCTCCAACCCGGCCGCCGTAAAGGTGCCCGGTGTGGCAATGGCGCTACCCAATGCTGCCAGACTCGCGGATGGCTGGTGGCGGGCGCTGGCCAGACAGTCTTGCAGGTTGCCCATCACCAGTTGGGCGGCCTGGTCCTTGGACAGGCCTTTGTCGGTAAACCACTGCTGAAGATCACTCAGGAAGAAATAGAACCAGCCGCTCATGCAGGCCGCGACAGTGGCCAGTTCGAACGCCTCTTCCTCGTCCAATACAACCAATGAACCGAGCGCGCCCAGCAGCGTTGCATGGGGTTCGCCACCGGGCGTGACCACCACGGTCGCCTGGTTGATCTGCGCGGCATAGGACAGCATGGCGCGCACCACACGCGCTTGCGGGAACCGGCGTTGAAGCTCGGTCAGCTTCAATCCCGCCACCAGCGACACCAGCGTTTGCTCAGGTCTGAGCTGCACTTCATTCGAAAGCTGATCGACCACCTCCGGGCGCACGCCCAGGACCAACAAGTCCGCCCCATCGACAACCTGTTGATTGTCAGCCATCACCTCACAGTCCCACTGTTCAGCGAGTTGCTGCGCACGTTGGTGGTTACGCGGGGACAGCAGCACCCGCCCGCCAAACTCGCTGCGCCGCAGGCCGATCACCACCTTTTCCGTCAGCTCACCGACGCCCAGGATTCCAATCTTCAGCACGCTGTCCGCTCCGATTAATTCTGTAGTCGAGTGCATCATAGGCACGATTGCTGTCTTCATGCAGGCAGGCGTTCACGCTACACTCGCCGCTCTTAACATCGGCCAGGAAGGCAAGCATGAGCACTCAAGGGAAAGACCGGCAAATCGACAACATCGAATTCAACGTCAGCGATATTGCCCGCAGCAAAGCCTTCTACGGCGGCGCGTTCGGCTGGACGTTTGTCGATTACGGCCCCACCTATACCGAGTTCAGCGATGGGCGTCTGACTGGCGGGTTCACCTCGGGGGAGCCGGTTCGGCCGGGTGGGCCTCTGGTCATTTTGTACGCCGATGACCTCGAGGCCACGCAGCAGCGACTCAAAAGCCTGGGGGCTGTCATCACCCGCGAGACATTTTCGTTCCCTGGTGGACGCAGGTTCCACTTTACCGATCCGGATGGCTATGAACTGGCGGTGTGGAACGCTGATCAATAGGTCTCTTTGCGAGATCGGGGCGTCGCTGTCGGCTGCGGCTACCGCCCCTTTTTACGTATCAATCGACCTTTATGACGACCTTCCCGAACGCACCTTTGGCCAGATGCTCATAAGCTTCACGCGCTTTTTCGAACGGGTACACCTTATCGATCACGGGACGAATACCGTGTCGTTCAAGGAACACATTCATCCGGTCGAAAGATGAGCGTGGCGCCACGGCAATACCGCGAAGGGTGGTCTGACGGAATATAAGCGGCATCAGGTTGAGTTCCACGGTCTGCCCCGTCAAAAAGCCGATCTGTGCAATACGTCCGGAGGCCTTGGTTGCTACGACCGATTGGTTGATGCCGCTGCCACCGGCCACATCGAGCAGCAGATCGACACCTTTGCCATCAGTGAGTCCAAGCACCTCATCCGCCCAGTTCGGCGAGGTTCGGTAATTGATGCCCGCGACCGCGCCCAAACGTTTTACCGCTTGAAGATTCTCGTCACTGCTCGACGTTGCGATCACTTTCGCCCCCAGCGCTGTTGCGATCTGCACCGCAAATATAGACACGCCCCCGGTACCCTGGACTAACACAGTTTGACCCGGCTGGATGTGCCCGAAGTCGACCAGCGAGTACCAGGCGGTCAGTGCCGCGATCGGCAGCGTGGCCGCCTCCTCATCGGTCATGTTGGCGGGCGCGGCCACGGCACTGTCTTCGTGGATGATCATGTAATCAGCCAATCCGCCAGGCAATGGCGAGCCGAAACAATAGTCCGGTTCGTTTGGCCCTGGCTCGCCATCCAGCCAGCGCGAGTAGAGGTGCGAGTTGACCCGGTCACCTATGTTGAAGCGCGTGACGCCGGCACCGACTGCGACCACGGTGCCGGCCGCGTCGCTGACCGGGATCAGCAGCTTGGGCACCTTGTGCGGCTCGTAGATACCATCAACGATGGCCTTGTCGCGAAAGTTCAGCGACACCGCGCCGACCTTTACCAGAAGCTCGCCCGCCTTGGGTTGAGGGGTCGGTACCTCTGCGAGTTGCAGGTTGTTCAATCCGAAATCTTTTAACTGCCAGGCTCTCATGATGAATCTCCCACTCCACTTAATGGTTGCCAACCGAGGCCGGTTCGCCTTGGACACATCTTTCGTGATTAGAGACGCGCAATAAATGCACTGGAAAAGACATGATTGTTCTATTCTTTAGCAACAATCATTGGCAGCGCTTCGTTTCACTCGGGCGCATCGGAGACATCATGGAATTGCTGCAATCGATGCGACTATTCGCCCGCCTGGCCGAACTCGGCAGCTTCACAAAAGCAGCCGAATCGCTGGACATCGGTCGACCCCAGGTCACTCGATATATCCAGGAACTGGAGACGTCATTGGGCGTGCGCCTGTTCCAGCGCACCACGCGAAAGGTCGCACTGACCGCCGAGGGCGAGCGGTTCTATGAACGCGTGCAGGACATTCTTGCGCAGATCTCCGCTGCGACCACGATGTTCGACCGCGGCGGAGCGACACTCGTGGGCCGTCTGCGCATTGATATTCCCACGGCTTTCGCGCAAATGGAGTTCATCAAAAGTCTCAAAGGATTCACCGCTGCGTTCCCGGGTATCAACATCGTGCTGGGCGCCACCGACCGAGCCGTTGACCTGATAGGCGAAGGCATCGATTGTGCGTTGCGTATCGGTGATTTGCCGGACTCGACCCTGATCGCCCGCCCTATCGCATTGGCAACCATGGTGACCTGCGCAGCCCCTGAGTACTTGCACACCCAAGGCCTGCCTGAAACGCTCGACGATCTGGCCGCCCACCGAGGCGTCAACTTTTTATCCGGGCAGAGCAACAGGACACTGCCTTGGCACTTTTCAGTCAACGGACAGAGCCGGACATTTATCAGTAATGCCGGCATCACCGTCACCGAGTCGAACGCGTATGTGCAGTGCGGCGTGTCCGGCTTCGGCATCATCCAGGCGCCCGGTATAACCGTTGCCGAGCATCTGGACAGCGGCGCTTTGGTGGAGATATTAAGGCCCTATCGGCCAGCCCCTCGCCCGGTGTCGCTGCTGTACCCAAGCCGAACTCACTTGGCGCCCCAGGTGCAGGTTTTTATCGATTGGCTGCAGAAGCATTTCCCGCAGTTGCATGCTGCGTGGCTGGAGACCCCCACCCCTCTGCGCCTCTAGCCGTAAACCTAGCCGCCGGTGAGTTCAATTTGAACGCAAGCCAAGGCGCGCCCTTCATAGTATGGTTGCGCCCACCAACCATCACAGGACTTGAAGGTTACCCATGCGTTCTCTCTTTCCCCTGGCCCTCAGCTTGACGCTACTCGGCTGCGCCACCACCAAAACCGACGTGCGTAACGAAACCCAAATCAGCCAATACGACCCGGCCAACTCGGCCCGAATCCGGTTTATTACGGGTGACACCACCAACGCGGGTTTCCTCAGCGGCCAGACGTGCGAGATGTTTTACAACAAGTCCCTGCTGACCCAAACACCCGAAGAAGCTGGGTGGCAAAAAGCCCATATCGACTCGGCGGGGCTCTACCCGTTCAGGACCACCGACAGCCAGAACAGCGTGATTGGCATGCCTGCCAGCAAGGCAAGCAAAGCCATCAACCAGTCACCCAAAGTGTTTGACGAGCACGTCATTCCAGCGGGTAAACCCTTTATTGCAGGGTTCGCCATGGGCGGTTCGCAAATGTCCTGTTTTCCCGCGCCTGTCACACTCATTCCCGAGCCCGGTAAAGACTATGAAATGGAACTTCAGATGCTCAAAATCAGCACGTTCAAGGGAGGTTGCGTGATTGCCGTTCGCCAACTCTCGGTTCAGGGCAATGCCACTGTTGAAACACCGCTGAGGCCGCAGGTGTGTGCCAAGACGCCATCGGGTTGGTACACCGTCAATCCAGCACCTTTGCCCTGATAGGCCACAGTGGGACGAAATAGTCGTCCTATTTGTAGGGCAGCTTCCTGACCTGGAGCGAGGTTTGTATTCATGGAAGAAAAGATGCGGATTTACATCACAGGCGCTTCGTGTGCGGGCGTGACGACGCTGGGCCGAAACATCTCCACTCGGCTCGGTATCGGGCAGGTCGATGTCGACGATTACTACTGGATGCCCACAAACCCTCCATTCACAACAAAGCGACCTCCCGGCGACCGCGTTGCCCTGATGCAACAAGCACTCGGTGACGACAACTGGGTGCTGACCGGTTCGTGCATGATCTGGGGCGATGCGTTGATCGCCGATGCTGACTTGATTGTGTTTGTGGTCACACCCACGCCCGTTCGCCTCGAACGGTTGGCGGCCCGCGAAAAGGCCCGCTTTGGCGATCGGATCACACCCGGTGGTGATATGCATGCGATACACGCGGCCTTCCGGGAATGGGCTTCGCAATACGACGACCCGAATTTCTCAGGGCGCAACCGGGCGTGGCACGAATCATGGCTGTCACAGCAGACGGTACCGGTCTTACAGATTAACGGGATGCGCAGTGCTGAACAGATGGCCGCTGAAGTCGATCAGGCGGTGTCGCAAATGCCGAAACAGCTCAAAACATGAACGGCTGAGACTGTCCAACGACTTCCACTCCCCTTATCCTCACACCTCCCCGCACCCGCGAACCCGGAGCCGCCATGGACCTCGCCACCCTCGCCCTCTTTCTCCCCGGCGGTGGTGTTGCAGACGTCGGAGTTGTTGTTCTACGGGATCAAGATTCTGGGAGCGGCGTAACTGTTTTACCTGGCGTTGCAGTTGTGGCGCGCGAATCCCGAGGCTGAGGCGCAGGCGAGTACGGCCAAGGTCGGTTTGTGGGCATTGGCACGGCAGGGATTTTTAGTGGCGGCGGGCAAGCCAGGCGATGCTCAATATAAACTTGTATGACAGACTACTTTCGGCCCTTTACGGCCGTTGAAGTAGGCAATCGCCTGGCTTACATTCGCTTAAAACCCGGGTTAAATTATTTAAACCCTATCATTTATGCATGCGCTATCGACTCGATAGAAATTCTATTGTGTTGTCTCGTTCAGCTGTTGATTACTATCAAAAAACCAGCCTCCGCCTTAAAAAAGGTCATTTATCAGGACAATAAAATAAAAATTATAGTTATGGGTTTTTCTTCCGACACAGTACTCGCACCAAGCCTGATTGGATAACCAATTAATAATTTTCGAGAGTCTTATGGACACATTACGTAGAACCAAGCTTTCCTCGCGACTGATTTCTGCTTTTTTAGTGTGCGCAATGATCACCTTAGGAGTGGGATTCTTAGGCTATTCAGGTATCACTAAGCAAAAAGAAGCAATAGAAGGCATTGTAAGCAATAATTTAATTTCTGTTTATAATACAGCTAATGCCCGCGCAAGTGTTTTTTCGTACTCCAGATCTTTACACGCTGCTCTACTCTACAAGTACGCAAAAGAAGATCTTAAATTTGACACTGCTGTTCAATCCATGTCTGAAAACGAGAAAGAGGCTGACCGACTTTTCAAGGAGTACCGACAGACTCCTCTCGCTGATGACGAGCGTGCGGCAGGTGATCAGTTCGAAAAAAACTGGCCAGCCTATTTGCAGGATGCACGCACAGTGATCGAATTAGCTAAGGCAGGTGATATTGATGGCGCTACCAAGATTTTCCAGGAGAAAGTCTCGCCGGCATTCAAGGGAGTAAGTGATAATCTTCAAGTTATTGTTGCTTCCAACTATCGCCAAAGCGGTGAGGTAGCAGATGCAGCAAAGGCCGAGACAAAGAGTGCTTACTGGATATTGGGTATAGGTGTAATAATTGCCTTCCTAGCAGCCATCGCTTTGGGACTGATTATCACACGTTCAATCACTCTTCCTCTATCCATCGCGTTGCGAAGCGCTGAGGAAGTGGCTGATGGTGACCTTTCTAAACACATTGTAATCAGTGGACGAGATGAAGTCGGTGTACTGCTGAGCGCACTCGATAAAATGCAGAATAACCTACGAACTACGGTAAGCGAAATTGGCAGCGCTGCTGACCAATTGGCCTCTGCATCTGAAGAGCTAAACGCGGTTACTGAAGAAAGCTCACGCGGCCTGACGCGGCAGAATGATGAGATTCAGCAAGCTGCGACGGCGGTGAACGAAATGACTGCAGCCGTGGATGAAGTCGCCAGAAATGCGGCGGGTGCCTCTGAAGCCTCAGAGCAAGCCAGCCGCAATGCTGTAGAAGGTCGTGATCAGGTACGCAGAGCTGTTAATTCAGTTGGATTGATGGCGGATGAGATTTCAAATTCAACTGCCAAAGTTGAGGTGCTTGCCACCCGCATCAACGAGATCACTAAAGTTCTTGATGTGATCAGAGCCATTGCCGAGCAGACTAACCTCTTGGCCTTGAACGCAGCCATCGAAGCGGCCAGGGCGGGTGAGCAAGGGCGTGGGTTCGCTGTTGTAGCGGATGAGGTGCGCGCTCTTGCCCATAGGACCCAAGCATCGACGGCGGACATTGAATCGATGATGCAACAGGTGCGCTCTGGAGCTGATGAAGCCGTCTTCGCGATGAATAAAAGTAAAGAGCTGGCAGCCGATACGCGGGCGCAGTCCGTGGAGGCTGGCCAGGCTCTTGAACGAATCACCGAGGGTGTTTCAACCATCAGTGAAAGGAACCTCGTGATCGCAAGTGCCGCTGAAGAACAGGCTCAGGTTGCACGTGAGGTTGATCGTAATCTGATAAACATTCAGGACCTTTCAACACAAACAGCGGCCGGAGCACATCAAACCAATGCTTCAAGCTACGAATTGTCGCGCTTGGCCACATCCTTTGGCGTGTTGATTAGTCGATTTAAAGTTTGAGTAATGAACGGTCCTTTCTGTTCCGCTCATACTCGTCTCGGATAAGCCCCACTAACCAGCAAATTGCTGCCTGTCGTAAAGGGCCGGTAGCGGTTGCTTGCATACGTCCGCTTATGGCCGATTGCTGCCTGTCGTGAGGGGCAGCAAGCGGCCAAAAGCAACTGATCGGTATTGGGTGTGGAAAATTTCTTTGAGGGAAAACCCTCATTGCTGGGCCTGCGTCACGCTATTAGCATTGATTTCGGCAATCGGCCCATTCGTAGGAGAAAACCATGACTACCTTGCAGAGTGACGACAAGCGCCCTACTCCGGATCGGGCGGAGGACAATGCCTTTTTCCCCTCTCCATACTCGCTAAGCCAATTTACCTCGCCAAAATCTGATTTGAGTGACGCGGATTACCCTAATCCTTACCAAGGGGGCCGCTGGAAGATTTTGCTGATCGGCGCCGACGAGCGCTATTTACTGACCGATAACGGCACCATGTTTTCCACCGGTAATCACCCGGTCGAGACGTTGCTACCCATGTACCACCTCCACAAAGCCGGTTTCGCGTTCGACGTTGCGACTCTGTCAGGCAATCCGGTGAAGTTCGAGTTCTGGGCCATGCCTTCCGAAGATACCGAGGTAAAGAATTTCTACGCCAAATACCGCGAACAGTTCAAAACACCCTTGAAGCTTTCCGATGTGGTCGAAAAGGCTCTGGGAGAGGATTCGGATTACATCGGCGTTTTTATACCTGGCGGGCACGGCGCGCTGATTGGATTGCCGGAGAGTGCCGACGTGAAAGCGGCATTGCATTGGGCAATCACCAACGACAAATTTGTGATTTCCCTATGTCACGGCCCAGCAGCAATGCTCGCGGCGGGCATTGGCGAGTCGAGGAACACCTACATTTTCAACGGCTACAAGATCTGCGCATTTCCAGACAGTCTCGACGCAAAGACGCCCGACATCGGTTATATGCCTGGGCATCTGACCTGGAAATTTGGTGAGCAATTGAAAGCCCTGGGAGTTGAGATCGTCAATCAGGATATTTCAGGTGCAACGCTCCAAGACCGCAAGCTGCTGACCGGCGACAGCCCATTGGCAGGCAATAATCTGGGCAAGTTGGCAGCTCAAGCATTGTTGAAAGAGGTCGCATCGGAGTGAGCGAATGGCCGGCCGAAACGGCGATGCGAGCTGCTCTGGAGATAGAGTCGGCGCGAACGCTCGAATCAATCAAGAAAGCCGTCAGGGGTTTCGCCACACCCTACGGCTATGATCGATTCGTGCTGTTTTCTGCATCGACGGCAAGTGAAGAAGTGGTTGAGCATATCTACTGGGTCGAAGGCAATTGGTTCGATAACGGTCAAGCGGTGGATGCCGAGACTTATGTTCGACATTGTCCGGTAACTCGCCACCTTCTTAATGCTCGGCAATCCTTCTTCTGGCAGAAAGAGCAAGTCAAGGGAGAAGAGCGTTACCGGGTGATTCGTTCTCCAGGTGAACCAGGGATTCAGGGGTTACAGGTGCCAGTTTTCGGCCCGCAAGGGCTTGAGGGCGCGATGAGCTTGGGGGGGGAGCCGGTGGATGGAAGCGCGCGGGTTCGCTTGGGACTCAGCCTAGTTGCGACGGCCGCTTTTTTCGCAGCTCGGCGGTTGCTTGAGGCTCCACTGGACGAAGCGTTAAGAAGCCTTTCCCCGCGAGAGCGCGAAGTCCTGGAATGGACGGCTGCAGGAAGACGGCAAGCGGATATTGCAGCAACTCTCGGTTTGTCGGAGCGTACGGTTGAAAATCACCTGCGCTCAGCGCGCCGACGTCTAGGCGTGACGACGACGGCACAAGCCATCAGGATGGCCATCCGTAACGGCGAAATCGATGGTTAACAACGCGGCGAGATCGAGTAGTGGACGGTTTGGACCTCCGAGTAATTTCCTTAATCGGCTGATCTGAATGTCGGCTATTGGCCGAAAGCAGCCAAAGCGGACATTCGTGTGTATCAACGCCTAGTCGCTGGGCGCGGTAACCAGGGTGTTGTCAGATACCGAAAATGCGTGAGTCTGAAGGGAGTCGCAAAGCTCTGACAGAAGCGCCAGAAAAACATTGAAGGATGAGTCGGACCAATCTGTGCCGAATCTGAGTGATAAATGGATGGACGTCACCGGTTTTCCTGAATGGCTTCCTTCAACCGTGAATGACTCATCCTTTGCGAATATCCCTTGAATACACCCAGGAAACACCTGCGCCAGAGATCTGAGGACCGATGCTTCATCCCCGATTTCAAGCACTTCATCGACGTTTGCCAAATCATCAGTGCCAGGCCCCATCGGCTTTAAGATGATGATGTCGTAGCTCATGCGCTTTCTTTACTCCATCCCGTGCGTGTGACTCATGATACCTGCGAGAGGAGGTATGCGAATGTTGTCGATCAGTCATTGGCTTGCAGGTCTTCGCTTGAGGGCGAGAGCAGTCATGAATGGCAACGAGCGACCCGGAGCTGACGCTAAGGATTGCAGGCGGGCATAGTTTTCCCGCGCCTCCGTGTGCCGTTATGTTATGTAGTGCAAACATTTTTTTCGGTCAAAGGAATGGCTATGAACCCCTTGAGCTCACTCGTCGGCGTGATCGGCGCCACTTTGTCGCTGGTGACAGCATCACCTGCCCTGTCTGTGTCCCTGTCACCAGTAACGGTCAAACAGGGGCATATCTCCGTGCTGGTCGAAGGCTCGGGACCTGACATTGTATTGATTCCAGGATTGGCTTCGTCCTACGAAGTATGGGCTGATTTGGCATCCAGATTACGACAGACCCACCGTCTCCATCTCGTACAGGTAGCTGGCTTTGCCGGTTCGCCTGCCGTATCCGATCCAGACAGGAAAGTAGCAGCGCCCACAGCCGAGGCGATTGCTGAATATATCCGCAGCCAGCGCCTCGAGGCGCCGGACATCATCGGTCATTCGTTGGGTGGTGAGGTGGCATTGATGCTTGGCGCTCGTCATCCCGACCAGGTTGGACGCCTGATGATTGTCGATGCTCTGCCTTTTTATACGTTGCTGATCGCCCCCTCTGCGACCAGTGAAGCAGCTATCCCGCATGCAGCTGCGACGCGCGATGCGATGATAGCGGCAACACCTGAGCAGGCCGAAGCCATGCAGCATGCGTCCATCGCCCGACTCGTCAAAACTGAAGCGTTCAGGCCAAGCTTGGCTGCAGCGGGGATGAGCTCGGACCGAAAGACCGTAGCCGATGCCATGTACGAACTGATGGTCACTGACCTACGGCCTGAGCTTGGACGCATCAAGGCGCCGGTCGAGGTTGTCTATGCCTACGACCCGCTTTACGGTATCGATGCGTCCAACGTTGATGCAATGTACCGTAACGCCTATGTTTCGACCCCAAACATCAGCTTCCGGCGCATTGACGGAAGTTTTCACTTCATCATGCTCGATCAGTCAGAACTGTTCGCCGCTGCTGTCATCGAGTTCCTAAACCAGTGAGCGGCAGTATGGGGATTGCAACAGTGACGAATCGCCGCAAACGGGGAAGTGAATTCGTTACCGTGCTTGCGTGTCACTGACCGTCCGCTTTTGGCCGACTGCTGCCGGTTGTGAGGGGGAGGAAACGGCCAAAGGCTGCCTGTCGTAATCGCCCTATAGCTGTCATTAAATTGAGGTAACGAAGCGGGTTTCGAGGCCTACACTTACTGGCGGTAGCGCATTAATCAATACGACGGCGTCGTCGCCCTGGTTAAGGTAGATCAATGAGTCTCCGGTCTCGAACGTAACTCTGAATCCGGCCAGCCAAGGCTCTTGCCCGTTGAGAGAGTCAAGAATTCCCTCAACTGCGCAAATTTTTGTGTTCTCGAGGTGGGTTGCTGATAGACCTGCAAGTAGGTTTTCCCTATTCCAGGAGCAGGTCACGTTCGGCTCTATCTCGAAGGAAACCGGCGTATCAGAAGGCAACAAGTCCGCGCCTACTCTATCGCCATCACTCAAGAGATACATGGATAAAACTTCTCGCTCGCCAAAACGCCACTCTAGAGAACCTACGTATCCCAGATCTTTCTCGTCGTTGAAATAGTACTGATAGTGCAGCAGCACGCTCAGCCGCTTTCCCAAAAGCGAACGTGCGTTTTGCAGGTCTAGGGCAGCTCTTGTAGGGGATGGGGAGTGTCGGCTAGACATCGGGCACCTCATACAGGTGGGAAGAGAGGCAGATACTACACAAACGCCATTACGTCCGCTTCTGTCCGAAAGCTGTCGCTACCTACAGGCGACGGACCAAAGCTGATCGAGCTTCGTCGTATAACTCTGACTCATCATATCGCGGCGCATGCCCCAATCAGAATCTGCCGGCACACAAGCCGAGCGCAACGTTCCCCTACCCCATCGCTCATTGATCTGGTCCATGACCGTCATCACCCGAGTCGCCTCCGCCGGCTGTGATACAGCAAACAAATCATCGGTGTACTCTCCAGGCTGGCAGAGGTTCAGCAACATCACCTCAACCTTGCTGTACTTAAACCTAGTCGAAATATCCGATCAAGCGCACCCAGCGCCGCTTGAGTAAGCAGCCGCACGTCATCAGTGGGATATGGCATATCCACCACCACCCCATTGGCATACTTCGCCTCCTCCGGATTGAACATGCCAGTTCGAATGCACACGCGTACCTTCTTACACAGCGATTTCTGAGCGCGGAGCTTCTCAGAGGCACGCATCATGTAGGTGGCCACCGCCTCTCTTATTGGCGGCAGCTCTGTCAGCCTCATGCCGAACATGCGGCTGCAGCAGATCTCCTGCTTTGGAGGATCCGGCTCATCCAGTTCCAGGCAAGGCGTGCCGCCCAACTCCCTGGCAGTCTTCTCGATCACAATGCTGAACTTCTTACGGAGCGTCCAAGGATCGGCCTTAGCCAGGTCCATAGCCGACTTGATACCCATGGCATCAAGATGGAGTTTCATCTTTCGACCGACACCCCACACTTCCGCCACGTCCGTATTGCGTAGCACCCAGTCACGCTTAACCGGATCGGTGATGTTGACCACCCCACCGGTTTGGGATTGCAGGCGCTTCGCGGTGTGGTTTGCCAGCTTCGCCAGAGTCTTTGTGTGAGCGATACCAACACCGACAGGGATACCCGTGCAGCGAAGCACCTGGGCACGAATCTGCCGGCCTAAGGCATCCAACTCACCAATACCAGTCAGGTCGGCGGACGCCTCGTCGATGCTGTACACCTCAACCGCCGGCACCATCGCCTCGATCAGGCTCATCATGCGTTCGCTCATGTCGCCGTACAGCGCATAGTTGGAGGAGAACGGGACAATGCCGTGCTGCTTGAGCTTGTGCTTGATCTGGAAATACCGCTCTAGACTAAGCAGTCCTGGACAATATGACCCTATGTGCGGCTTTGTGCGCCACCATACTCTTACAACCTTCCAGTTGCCCCCAAAAGCCAATGCCGCTTATAGTCCGCCCCGTCGCCCACATGGCGATCAGGTTTGGCGACCTGACTATCGGATGCAAGAGCACTGCGCTCTTTTGTAGAGGCTGTTGCACACCTGCAAAGTTGTCTCAATGGCGGCTGTGCGCGGGAGACCTTCGGGTCTGCCGGGTTTTCCGATACCGGTTCGCCAACCTGCGTACAGCTGTCACCCTATCGTTTGGCGACGATTAAGTGACGGTTAATGACTGCACTTATCGGAGTTTTCAAAATGGAACGTTACATCCCTCTCACTGGAATCGATCTGGTCCCAGCCTCTCTGTTCATTGACTCAGAAGCGCCGCTCGATGTACTGCAAGCGATGGCAGATTACCGCATTCGCACCGTCACTCAGGTGTTGGAAAACATTGCCTTTCGCAGCGAGTTGGAAGCTGATTCCGTCGTGCTTTCTGACTTCGCGCAGTTGCTGGCTATCCCCTTGCGAGATGGCTGCGACCTGATGGATATCATTGGGCAACGCTTACGGGCTGAGGTTTGTACCACTGACGAAGTACCTGCAAGCCAAAGCTAAGTCGGCTCACACGCGTGGGTGCCATCGCAGCCCCCACGCGCACATTGTCCAACCACCCCACTCCCCCTTATCCTCACACCTCCCCGTCCGCCGCGAACCCGGAGCTGCCATGGACCTCGCCACCCTCTCCCTTTTCCTCCCCGCCTGCTTCGCCCTGAACATGGCGCCGGGCCCGAACAACCTGCTGTCCGTGAGCAATGCCACTCGCTATGGCTATCGCACCTCATGCCTTGCCGGTATCGGTCGCCTGCTGGCCTTTGCCGGCATGATAGCCCTCGCCTCTGCAGGCTTGGCGGTGGTGCTGCAGACGTCGGAGCTGTTGTTCTACGGGATCAAGATTCTGGGAGCGGCGTATCTGTTTTACCTGGCGTTGCAGTTGTGGCGCGCGAATCCCGAGGCCGAGACGCAGGCAGGTACGGCCAAGGTCGGTTTGTGGGCACTGGCACGGCAGGAATTTTTAGTGGCGGCGGGCAATCCGAAGGCGATCCTGATCTTCACGGCCTTCCTGCCGCAATTCGTGGTGCCCGGCGAGCCGATCACGCCGCAGTTCGCGCTGCTGGGCGCGCTGTTCCTGGGACTGGAGTGGATCGCCATCAGTGCCTACGCCTATATGGGCCTGCATATGCGGCGCTGGTTTGCCGAGCCTCGGGGCAAGCGGATCTTCAATCGCTGCTGCGCCGGGTTGTTGTCGGCGGCGGCGTCGGTGTTGTTGATGGCGCGCAGGGCCTGAACGATGACTCGCGACGAACTCGCTGCCTTTTACCAAGGCTATATCGACTGCCTGAACCGTCAGGATTGGGAGCATTTGGGTGACTTCGTGCACCCGGACGTGACCTACAACGGCGAAGTCGTCGGCCTCGCCGGCTACCGCGCCATGCTGGAGCGGGATTTTCGCGAGATACCGGATCTGGTGTTCCGCATCCAGCTGCTGGTGGCCGACCCGCCGACCGTGGCCAGTCGCCTGAACTTCAAGGTCACGCCCAGGGGCGAGTTCTTCGGGTTGCCGATCAATGGACGCCAGGTGACGTTCGACGAAAATGTGTTCTATGAGGTGGTCGACGGCACGTTCGCCCACGTCTGGTCGGTGATCGACAAAGCGACCATCGCGCAGCAACTGGGCGGCTAAACTCCACAGGGCCATTCTCACGTGGAGACCGATCATGACCCACAAAAACACGCTCTGCCTCTGGTACAACGGCACCGCCCTTGAGGCCGCGACCTTCTATGCCCTGACCTTTCCGGACAGCCGGGTGAATGCCGTGCACCTGGCGCCCGGCGATTATCCGTCCGGCAAACAGGGCGATGTATTGACCGTGGACTTCACCGTCTTGGGCATCCCCTGCATCGGCCTCAACGGCGGGCCGATCTTCCCGCATACCGAGGCGTTTTCGTTCCAGGTGGCCACCGATGACCAGGCCGAAACCGACCGTTACTGGAACGCCATCGTCGGCAACGGCGGCCAGGAAAGCGCCTGCGGCTGGTGCAAGGACAAGTGGGGGCTGTCGTGGCAGATCACCCCACGCGTGCTGACCGATGCGGTGACCCACCCCGACCCGGCGACGGCAAAGCGCGCCTTTGACGCGATGATGACCATGAGAAAGATCGACATCGCGACGATTGAGGCGGCGATAGCGGCGGGCTAAGGCAGGGCATCCAGCATGGCGTTGGCCGCCAGGGCATGGACCTTGCGGGTGGGGTGCCATTCGTCCCAGTAATAATGCGCGTCGGGGTTGGCGCACACCGGTTCAGCCTCCGGATACGTGGCCTGGCACGGCGTATCGAGGTCGGTGAAACCATGGGCTGTCGGGTTGGCGCGCAGTGCGTCGCTGAAAGCCAGGTGGTCGAAGTAGCTGACCTTCGCCGTAGCGATCTGCGCCAGCACGGCCGGGAGTTTCTGCGCGAGCAACTGCTGGTATTTTTTCGCATTGTCGACCTGGTTGCCCTGCACCACCGCAGGCACATGGCTGAGGTCTGTGGTGCCCACCACCATCACATGCCGGGCACCCGCTGCCACCAGTTGCTCAGTGGCTTTGCGGATATTCGTCAGGCTCGATTCGCTCAGTGCCTCAAGGGTTTGCGAGTAGGAGAAGTCGGCCCACTCGAAAAAGTCATTGGCCGAGATGAAGATGAAGTACAGCGCCTTGGGGTCGGCCTTGTGGGACTTGGCAGCCTGCAAGTGCTCGGCGACCTGCCCCAGGACGCCGGTGTCCTGGGAAGGCATTATCCAGGCGTAGTAATTGCCGTGGCCACTTTTGGCGCCGCCCACCGCGTAGTCGGTCAGCGGTGTGTGCAGAGCCTGGGCCAGGCCCTCGACGGCGGTCGGGCCGTTGCTCCAGCGCCCCTTCCAGTACAGCGGCCCAGGCAACGCCTGGGCGTCCTTTATGTTCTGTGCGGCGAGCTGTGTGGTGAGCGCTTCGCCCGCGCCGTTGTCGGAATAGCTGTCACCGAAGGCATACAGGTGATCGTAGGTCGAGGCGCCAAAGGCGGTCGAGGCGGACAGGCTCAGCAGAGCGGCCAAACACGCACGTCGGATCATTGCGTTTCTCCCGGAATGTCTGCACAGACTATCGGTTGGCGGCAACCACACAGGAACGATTGCGACGCGCACATATCCAGCGGCGGCCACATCACGGCTGTACAGCAACCACCCGGCTGGTTAGGCTTGGCGCCTGCAACATCCCGTTAAAGTTTCCGCGTCACCCGCCGTCACCCTGACATCCCCGAATGGACTCAACGAGGCTCTCGTGCGTTTTATCACTCCGCTTTTGCTGATCGGTGGCATCGCCACCCTGGCCGGTTGTGCCACCCAGAAAACCCAGGTCGAAACCATGCTCGCCGGCGCCCTCGCCCAGCCCCTGGTGGAAAACAGCATCGTGCGCGAAGGCGACGTGCTCAGCTTCGAGCTGTTGATGCCTGGCGATCCGGGCGCCCTGCGCCGCACGTTGCAAGTCGAGGCCGCCTGTTCCTCGCCGCAACTGCACCTGCTGTACCTGGATGGTTCGCAACGGGTCTACCCCGCCAGTGCCGGCCGCTACAGTTCGCCCCGCAGCTTGTCGCCACAGCTGCGTGCAACCCTGGCCGCGAACCAGACCTTCGTCCGTGCCTGCGCCGAAACACCGAAGCCCGACTGGCGCCTGGTACAGACCAACGAGCGCGACAACCAGGTGCTGATCGACGCCAACAGTATCAAGAACGTCAACGGCGAAACGCGCTTCTGGGCCGCCTTCGACAACCCGAAGGTGCTCAACGACCTGCCCTACAACGCCCCGTACGCGCAAAAACGCGAGCACTTTGCGGTGTCGTGCAAAGGCGGCACCTACAAGCAATTGGCCGGCTACGACATGGATGCCGACAACCGCGTCAGCGACGGCCGGGTCGACAGTTTCCCTACGCCGCAGAACATCGCTGGCAGCAATGCCGACTACGAATTGCTGTTCAACAAAATCTGCGTCAGCCCGGAAAAGATCGCCGCACTGCCCGCGTTCAAGCCGCGCATGAAAGCACCGGCCACCATTGCCCTGACCTCGGTGCAACCGGCGGTGCTGGCGGCCATCGCCCAGTTGAACCTGGACAAGCCCACCCGCTCGTTCAAATACGTCCAGTTCGCGGGCACCAGCAACTACCGTGGCAAGACCAGCGATAACCAAAGCACGCAGTTCATCAGCCAGGACGCACCAAGCGGCCAGTTGGCCCTGGCCACCCGTGGCGACGGCTATGAGAGCCAGGCCGTGAGCTGGCGCAACCTGTTCCACCTGGTGTCCAAAGCCACCTATGGAGGTTCGGGCATGGCGGAAAGCTCGACCCTGACCCAACTGAGCTTCACCGGTAACTGGAAGGCCCTGCCCGTGGGCGAGACCGTCACCTACACCACCGTACGCTCCAGCCTCAACAGCCTGATCGGCAGCAGCACCAACACGCAGACCAACCGTTGCCAGGTCGAGCGTGAACTGCCGGCCAGCGAACTCAACGCGAAACTGGCGGGCAGCGCCAAGGCGTTGTCCTGCCGAACCGACGACGACAAGTACAAGCGCGTCAACCACCTGTACTTCCTGACCGACTACGCCTACTTCTTTGAATCGAGCACCGACAAGAACGAGTTTTTCTACTCTGACTCGCGTATCGATAAATTCGAATAAGCCCCGTTGACACACTCTGCAATATTCCATGAAGATGGAGGCCTTGTTCAGGGTGTGTCAGCTTATGTCCGCAATGCCTTCCGTTAACCGTTCCGTCATTGGCTTGATTGCCAAGGCGCAAGGTTGCGTTGCGCACGCCCTCAAATCGAAGAAACAGTCGCTCATGTGACCGGGGCGCGCTGTCCCGTCAGATGAGCTGACAGGACATTGAGCGCGACGGTCTACTCTCCCTTGCACAATTGCCCCTGCCCTTCTGACGGTGACTCAAGCGGTCAATCATCAGGAGAAAGTGCATGTCATCGTTTCAAGGTATCTGGGTTCCCGTGGTCACGCCGTTCCATGACGGCGCCATTGATTTCATTGGCCTGCACCGCCTGGTCAACCACCTGCTGGAAAAACACGTGGCCGGGATCATGGTGTGCACCACCACCGGCGAAGCGGCGTCGCTGAGTCGGCAGGAACAATTGGCGGTGCTCGATGCGGTGTTGCAATGGGTGCCGGCGCACCGCGTAGTGATGGGCCTGGCGGGCTATAACCAGATTGAGCTGCTGCACTTTCAGCGTGAAATCCTGCAACGCCCGGTGGCTGGGCTTTTGGTACCGGCGCCGAGTTACATCCGCCCGTCCCAGGCCGGCCTGGAAGCGTTCTTCCGCACCGTGGCCGATGCCTCCAGCGTACCGATCATTCTGTACGACATTCCCTACCGCACCGGCGCCACGTTCGAGCAGGCCACCTTGCTCAACATCGTCGCCCACGAACGCATCGTGGCGATCAAGGACTGTGGCGGCAACCTGGACAATACCCTCGCACTGCTGGCCAGCGGTGAGGTGGATGTGTTGTGTGGCGAAGACCTGCAGATCTTCAACGCGCTGTGCCTGGGCGCGACGGGCGCGATTGCAGCCTCGGCGCACGTCAACACGGAACAGTTCGTGGCGCTGTGCCAGCAAGTCCGCGACAACCAGTTGGCCGACGCGCGGGCAACGTTCATGCAGTTGGTGCCGCTGATCAACACGCTGTTCATGGAGCCCAACCCGGCACCGGTGAAAGCCGCCCTGGCCCTGCAAGGCTTGATCGGCAGCGAGTTGCGCGCACCGATGCAGGCAGCCAGCGTGGCAGTTGTCGCCCGTTTGCGGCAGGTGCAGAACCTGCTCGGCTAATGCGCCAAAAACAGACAACGAGCGGACCGTCCGGTTGCGACCGGACCGATCCCGGCCTATCGTCGAACCCAGGCTTTGCCTTTTGCTGTCCAACCCATCCGTATTCAGGTGACGACATGCCCACGCTGCCCCGCCCCGCCGTGCTCGAACTGATCGGCAACACGCCGCTGGTTCGGGTCAGCCGGTTCGATACCGGCCCTTGCACGCTGTTTCTCAAACTCGAATCCCAGAACCCCGGTGGCTCCATCAAGGACCGCATCGGCCTGGCCATGATCGACGCCGCCGAACGCGATGGCCGCCTGCGCCCCGGTGGCACCATCATCGAAGCCACCGCCGGCAACACCGGCCTGGGCCTGGCGCTGGTCGGCCGGGCCAAGGGCTATCGGGTGGTACTGGTGGTGCCCGACAAGATGTCCACGGAAAAAGTACTGCACCTCAAGGCCATGGGCGCGGAGGTGCATATCACCCGCTCCGATGTGGGCAAGGGCCACCCCGAGTATTACCAGGACGTGGCCGCACGCCTGGCCAGGGATATTCCGGATTCGTTCTTCGCCGACCAGTTCAACAACCCCGCCAACCCCCTGGCCCACGAAACCAGCACCGCGCCGGAGATCTGGGCACAAACCCAGCACGATGTGGATGCGATCGTGGTGGGCGTCGGCTCGGCCGGCACCCTCACCGGCCTGACGCGCTTCTTCAAGCGCGTGCAACCGGCACTGCACATGGTGCTTGCCGACCCGGTGGGTTCGGTGATGGCCGAATACAGCCGCAGCGGCAAGCTGGAAACGCCAGGCTCCTGGGCGGTAGAAGGCATCGGCGAAGACTTCATCCCGTCGATTGCCGACCTGTCCAGCGTGCGCCACGCCTATTCCATCAGCGATGAGGAAAGCTTCGATCACGCCCGGCAGTTGCTCAAGGCCGAGGGCATTCTCGGCGGTTCCTCCACCGGCACCCTGCTCGCCGCCGCCCTGCGTTATTGCCGCGAACAGACCACGCCCAAGCGTGTGGTCACCTTTGTCTGCGACACCGGCACGCGCTACCTGTCGAAGGTCTACAACGACCAATGGATGACCGACGCCGGCCTGTTGCACTACAAACACTACGGCGACCTGCGCGACCTGATTGCGCGGCGCTTCGAGGACGGCCGCGTGATCAGCGTGAGCCCCGACGACACCCTGCTCACCGCGTTCCAGCGCATGCGCCTGGCGGATGTCTCGCAACTCCCGGTACTGGTGGACGGCCAGCAACTGGTCGGTGTGATCGACGAATCCGATATCCTGCTCGGCCTGCACCAGGACGCCAGCCACTTCACCCTGAACGTCGCCAGCGCCATGACCACGTCCCTGCAAACCCTGGCCCCCAGCGCCAGCCTCGCGCAGTTGCAAGCGGAGCTGGATCGCGGCCTGGTCGCCATCATTGCCGACGCGTCGGGCTTCCATGGCCTGATCACCCGCGTCGACCTGCTCAACCACCTACGGAGATCCCTTGCATGAGTCAGTCCGATAAAAGTGCGTTTGCCACCCGCGTGATCCATGCCGGGCAATCTCCCGACCCAACCACCGGCGCGCTGATGCCGCCGATCTATGCCAACTCCACCTACCTGCAAGACAGCCCCGGCGTGCACAAGGGCTTTGACTATGGTCGCTCCCACAACCCTACGCGGTTTGCCCTGGAACGCTGCGTGGCCGACCTGGAAGGCGGCAGCCAGGCGTTTGCCTTTGCCTCCGGGCTGGCGGCGATTTCGACGGTGTTGGAGTTGCTGGACGCCGGCGTCCATGTCGTGTCCGGCAATGATTTGTACGGCGGCACCTTCCGCCTGTTCGACAAGGTGCGCCAACGCAGCGCCGGGCACCGCTTCAGCTTTGTCGACCTGAGTGACCTGTCGGCCTTTGAAGCGAGTCTGCAGGACGACACGCGCATGGTCTGGGTCGAAACCCCGAGCAACCCGCTGCTGAGCCTCACCGACCTCAGCGCCATCGCACGCATCTGCCGCGCTCGCGGGATCATCTGCGTGGCCGACAACACCTTCGCCAGCCCGTGGATCCAGCGCCCGCTGGAGCTGGGCTTTGATGTGGTGGTGCACTCCACCACCAAATACCTCAACGGCCATTCCGATGTGATCGGCGGCATTGCCATCGTCGGCGACAACCCCGAACTGGCCGAACGCCTGGGCTTTTTGCAGAACTCGGTCGGCGCCATTGCCGGGCCCTTCGACGCCTTCCTCACCCTGCGTGGCGTGAAAACCCTGGCACTGCGCATGGAGCGCCATTGCAGCAACGCCCTCGACCTGGCCACCTGGCTGGAACAACAGCCGCAAGTGGCGCGGGTTTACTACCCGGGCCTCGCGTCCCACCCGCAGCATGAACTGGCGCGCAAACAGATGCGGGGGTTTGGCGGGATGATTTCAATCGACCTGAACAGCGACCTGGCCGGCGCCAGGCGCTTCCTGGAAAACGTCAGGATCTTCGCCCTGGCCGAAAGCCTGGGTGGTGTGGAAAGCCTGATCGAACACCCGGCGATCATGACCCACGCCAGCATCCCGGCGGCGACACGGGCGCAACTGGGAATTGGCGATGGGTTGGTGCGGTTGTCGGTGGGGGTTGAGGATGTGGAGGATCTGCGCGCGGACCTGGCGCAGGCCCTGGCGCTCATATAAACAGCTTGCCTTGATCTATGTGGCGAGCAGCCTGGTTGTGGCGAGCGGGCTTGCCCCGCGTTGGGTAGCGAAGCCGCCCCAATAAAAAACGCCGCATTCTTTCAGGCAGAACGCGGCGTCTGGTTTTAGGGCTGCTTCGCCGCCCAACGCGGGGCAAGCCCGCTCGCCACAACAGGCCCGCTCACCACAGCACACCTGCTCAGCACAGCAAGCCAGATAGGCGTCAGGCCAAGGCGACCTTGGCCCGCGCCGCATGCAGCTTCTTGTAGCTGTCGATCAAGCGCAGATGCCGGTCCAACCCTTCCAGCTTCATGCTGGTCGGCGTCAGGCCATAAAAACGCACATCGCCCTTCACCGAGCCAATCACCGCATCCATCCGCTCATCGCCAAACATGCGGCGGAAGTTGGCTTCGTAGTCGGCCAGTTCCAGGTCGTCGTCCAGTTCCATCTCCAGCACCGCATTCATCGCCTGGTAGAACAGGCCGCGCTCGACGGTGTTGTCGTTGTATTGCAGGAACATCTCCACGCACTCCTTGGCCTCTTCATATTGTTGCAAGGCCAGGAAGATCAGCAGTTTCAGTTCCAGGATGGTCAGTTGGCCCCAGGCGGTGTTGTCGTCGAATTCGATGCCGATCAGGGTGGTGATATCCGTGTAGTCGTCCAGTTCGCTTTCGATCAGGCGCTCGACCAACGCCTGCAGTTCCTCCTCGTCGAGGCGGTGCAGGTTGAGGATATCCTCGCGGAAAAACAGCGCCTTGTTGGTGTTGTCCCAGATCAGGTCATCCACCGGGTAGATTTCCGAGTAGTCCGGCACCAGGATGCGGCAGGCGGTGGCGCCGAGGTGTTCGTACACGGCCATGTAGGACTCTTTGCCCATGCCTTCGAGAATGCCGAACAGGGTCGCGGCTTCCTGGGCATTCGAGTCTGCGCCTTCGCCAGTGAAGTCCCACTCGACGAATTCGTAATCCGACTGGGCACTGAAGAAGCGCCACGACACGACGCCGCTGGAGTCGATGAAGTGCTCGACAAAGTTGTTGGGTTCGGTCACCGCCTGGCCTTCGAAGGTCGGCTGCGGCAAGTCGTTCAGGCCTTCGAAGCTGCGGCCTTGCAGCAGTTCGGTAAGGCTGCGCTCCAGGGCCACTTCCAGGCTTGGGTGGGCGCCGAAGGACGCAAACACGCCGCCGGTGCGCGGGTTCATCAGGGTCACGCACATCACCGGGAATTCGCCGCCCAGGGAGGCGTCTTTGACCAACACCGGGAACCCCTGGGCTTCAAGGCCCTGGATGCCGGCGAGGATGCCGGGGTACTTGGCCAGCACCTGCGCCGGTACGTCCGGCAAGGCGAACTCGCCTTCGATGATTTCACGCTTCACGGCACGCTCGAAGATCTCCGACAGGCACTGCACCTGGGCTTCGGCCAGGGTGTTGCCGGCGCTCATGCCGTTGCTGAGGTAGAGGTTCTCGATCAGGTTGGACGGGAAGTACACCACTTCGCCATCCGACTGGCGCACGAACGGCAGCGAAACAATGCCGCGTTGTTCATTGCCGGAGTTGGTATCGAACAGGTGCGAACCGCGCAGTTCGCCGTCGCGGTTGTAGATTTTCAGGCAGTAGGCATCGAGGATCTCGCTCGGCAGCTCGTCGTTGGGGCCTGGCTGGAACCAGCGCTCATCCGGGTAATGCACGAACGGTGCGTTGGCCAGTTCCTCGCCCCAGAACTGATCGTTGTAGAAGAAATTGCAGTTGAGCCGCTCGATGAACTCGCCCAAGGCCGACGCCAGGGCGCCCTCCTTCGTCGCACCCTTGCCGTTGGTGAAGCACATCGGCGAATGCGCATCGCGGATGTGCAACGACCAGACGTTGGGCACGATATTGCGCCACGACGCGATCTCGATCTTCATGCCAAGGCCTGCGAGGATGCCGGACATGTTGGCGATGGTCTGTTCCAGCGGCAGGTCTTTGCCGGCGATATAGGTGCCGCCCTCGGAAGTCGAATTCGGCATCAGCAACGCCTGGGCATCGGCGTCGAGGTTCTCGACTTCTTCGATGACAAACTCAGGCCCGGCCTGTACCACTTTCTTGACGGTGCAGCGGTCGATGGAACGCAAGATGCCCTGGCGGTCCTTCTCGGAGATATCCGCCGGCAACTCGACCTGGATCTTGAAGATCTGGTTGTAGCGGTTTTCCGGGTCGACGATGTTGTTCTGCGACAGGCGAATATTGTCGGTGGGGATATTGCGCGTCTGGCAGTACAACTTCACGAAGTACGCCGCGCACAGCGCTGACGACGCCAGGAAGTAATCGAACGGCCCCGGTGCCGAGCCATCGCCTTTGTAGCGAATGGGCTGGTCGGCAATCACCGTGAAGTCATCGAACTTGGCTTCAAGCCGGAGGTTGTCGAGAAAGTTGACCTTGATTTCCATGGGGGCACACCAGAATAACGGCTAAACAAAAATGGCCGCCATTATGAGGTGTTTCACCGCGAAGTTTCAGGCTTTTGACCAATGGCTGGCGAATTGGCCAATGTGGATTAACCTTTTTGCGTTTGGCGCCGATGGACTGAGGACAACCAGGGAGTAGTCGGAATGCGCAATAACCAGCCCGTAACACAGCGTGAGGTTTCCCTCGCGCCTTCGCAAAAACTCATCTCCGCCACGGATGTCCGAGGGGTCATCACTTACTGCAACGACGCCTTTGTCGACATCAGCGGCTTTGAACGCGCCGACCTGATCGGCGCGCCGCAGAACATCGTGCGCCATCCGGATGTGCCACCCGCCGTATTTGCGCACATGTGGGGTGCGCTCAAGCAAGGCCTGCCGTGGATGGGCATCGTCAAGAACCGCTCGAAAAACGGCGATCACTATTGGGTCAACGCCTACGTCACGCCGATCTTCGATGGCAGCCAGGTCGTCGGTTTCGAGTCGGTGCGGGTCAAGCCCACGGCCGATGAAATCCGCCGGGCCCAGGCCCTGTATCAACGGATCAGCCAAGGCAAACCGGCCGTCCCGCGCCAGGACGCCTGGCTGCCGGCAGCACTCGGTTGCGTGCCTTACGTGGCCACCGCAGTGGCCGGTAGTCTCGCCGGTCTGTTCTTCGACGCGCCGCTCGCAATTGCCGTGGCCGTCGCCGTCGCGGTGCCGGTGGGCGTGCTCTGCTCACGCTGGCGCCAAGGCAGCACACTGCGCCTGCTGCAGGGCGTAGAACCCTCGACTTCGGACGCCTTGATCGCCCAGATGTACAGCGACGCCAGCGGGCCACAGGCACGCCTGGAAACTGCGTTCCAAAGCCAGGCCGCGCGCCTGAAAACCTGCCTCACCCGCCTGCAGGACAGTGCCGAACAATTGAGCGCCCTGGCCGGGCAATCCGATCAGTTGGCCACCGCCAGCTCCAAGGGCCTGGACCGCCAGCGCGTCGAAACCGAACAGGTCTCGGCCGCCGTCAACCAAATGGCCGCCACTACCCAGGAAGTCGCCAGCCACGTCCAGCGCACGGCGGATGCCACCCAGCAAGCCAATGTGCTGACCGGGCGCGGCCGTGAAGTGGCACGGGACACCCGTGAGGCCATCGAACGTTTGTCCAGCGTGGTCAGCGAAACCGGCGCGACCGTAGCGCAACTGGCGCGGGACAGCGACGAAATCGGCAGCGTGGTGGACGTGATCAAGGCCATTGCCGACCAGACCAATCTGCTGGCCCTCAACGCCGCCATCGAAGCCGCGCGGGCCGGTGAGCAAGGCCGTGGCTTCGCCGTGGTCGCCGATGAAGTGCGCCAACTGGCGCAGCGCACGTCCCAATCCACCACCCAGATCCACGGGCTGATTACCCAACTGCAGGCGTCGTCCAACAACGCCGTGCAAAGCATGGAGAACGGTCAACGCCAGGCCCAGGAAGGCGTGGCCTGGGTACTCGAAGCCGACCAGGCCCTGGTGGGCATCAGCGAGGCGGTGTCGCATATCACCGACATGACTACCCAGATCGCTGCCGCCACCGAGGAACAGAGCGCGGTAGCCGAAGAGATCAGCCGCAACATCACCACCATCGCCGAACTGGCCGACCAGACGTCGACCCAGGCCCGTCAATCCACGGACCTGAGCAAGGAACTGACGAACACTGCGTCCACCCAGTATGCGTTGGTGGAGCGGTTCAACCGCTGAGCCTTTGCTGAACACCTGGCTAGCCGGTTTGTTGTGGCTAGCCGGTGTCCTGTAGCTAACCGGTGACCTGTGGCGAGCGGGCTTGCCCCGCGTTGGGCTGCATAGCAGCCCCAAAACCAGACACTGAGGAATACCTGACACATCGCAGCTCTCATTGATGGGGCTGCTGCGCAGCCCAACGCGGGGCAAGCCCGCTCGCCACAACAATCTCCTTCACTACAACATAGTATGCTTGGGTTCACCTCCACCCAATCACGAAGCCCGCCCATGTCCATCACGGATAACCTCCTCGCCTTCACCTTCGCCGCCACCCTGCTCACGCTCACACCCGGCCTCGATACAGCCCTGGTGCTCAGGACGGCGACGGTTGAAGGCAAGCGCCAGGCGCTGCAAGCTACGCTGGGCATCAACGCCGGCTGCCTGCTGTGGGGCGCAGCGGTTGCCTTCGGTCTGGGCGCACTGATCGCTGTGTCGGAAGTCGCCTTCAACCTGCTCAAGTACTGCGGCGCCGCGTACCTGGCCTGGCTGGGGTTGAACATGCTGTTGCGTCCGCGCCGCTCACTGGCCAGCGCCGAGGTGCAGGGCAAGCCGGCCGGCAACTGGTTTATCAAGGGCATGCTGGGCAATGTGCTCAACCCCAAGGTGGGGATTTTCTATGTGTCGTTCCTGCCGCAGTTCATCCCCCAGGGCCAGCCGTTGATCCTGTGGACGTTCGGCCTGGTGGGCATCCATGTGCTGCTCGGCCTGGTGTGGTCACTGGTGTTGATGGGTGCCACGCAGACGCTGTCCGGTTTCCTGCGCCGGGAAAAGGTCATCCAGTGGATGGACCGCACCACTGGTATGATCTTCATAGTGTTTGCAGCGCGGTTGGCATTCAGCAGGCGCTGAGCCGTATGGACAGTTCGATGTCATCGGCAAACGGTACAGACACGTAGCCGTTCTCCGGTGCGCGTACGTGGGCCAGGTATTCAGGGCAGTAATCGGTGTTGTCCGCCACCACCAGCGCGCCGGGGCGCAGGTGCTTTTCCACCAGGCCCAGCACGTCGCCATACAGCGTCTTGGCGCCGTCCAGCAGCAGCAAGTCCACACTGTCCGGCAGGTCGCTGGCCAGGGTGACCAGTGCGTCGCCTTCGCGGATATGGATCAAGTCACTCACCCCACCTTCGATGAAGTGCTCACGCGCCAGGGTAATCTTCGAGGCTTCGAATTCGCTGCCGATCAGCACACCGCCGCCGTTGTCACGCAGCGCAGCGGCCAGGTGCAAGGTGGACAGGCCGAACGACGTGCCAAACTCCACAATCGCCCGCGCCTTGCTGCTGCGCGCCAGCAGGTAGAGCAGCTTGCCGGTGTCCCGCGAGACCGGCAGCCACAGGTCCTTGAGCAGCGAATACAGCGCCACGTATTCTGTCTTGCTGCGCATCAGCCGATCACGTTCCTCCTTGGATACCGAGTTCACCAAGGGGCTGGTAGCGGCGCTGGCTTGGGTATAAAGACGTTCGATCAGGGGCGCCAAAGGCGCAGTGGTCAGACTCGACATAATGGATTTCCGTAGGGTTGGGGCTAAGATGCGACTCATTCGTCGCATTAAAAGTATGCGAGTGATTCCCATCCTTCGCTATTCGCATTCGCCCTGCTTACGGAGCCCCGTATGACCCGCCGTCAGCCCCCGTGTATTTCCACGCGCAAACAGCCACAACAGGCGCGTTCCACCGAGCTGGTGGCGGCGATTCTCGAAGCGGCTGTTCAGGTTTTGGCCAAGGAAGGCGCCACCCGTTTCACCACCGCTCGGGTCGCTGAAAAGGCCGGCGTGAGCGTAGGGTCGGTGTACCAATACTTCCCCAACAAAGCGGCGATTCTGTTCCGTTTGCAGAGTGATGAGTGGCAACAGACCACCCGAATGCTGCGCAACATCCTGGAGAAACACGATGAAGCACCGCTGGATCGCCTGCGCACGTTGGTGCATGCCTTTATCCAGTCGGAATGCGAGGAAGCGCAGATGCGCGGGGCATTGAGCGATGCGGCGCCGCTCTATCGCGATGCACCGGAAGCGCTGGAAGTCAGGGCGGCGAGCCGGGAGACTTTCGACGCATTCATGCTGGAGTTACTGCCTCAGGTCTCCGAGCAGACGCGCGCGCTGGCCTGCGACTTGATTCTCACAACGCTCAGTTCGGTGGGTAAGGATTTTTCTTGCAGCCCACGCACGGCGCAAGAAATTGCTGTGTATGCCGAGGGGATGGCTGATATGTTTCGCGCTTATGTGAATGCGCTGAACCATCCCTGAAGCGCTCTCCCTCCAGCAAAGGACTGCCCATGAATTTCTTCAAGAAACTGTTCGGCTCGTCAAAAACAATCGATACCCCAGTGGTTGAAGTGGATTCGCCCGACCCCGACAGCGCCAACCTGGCCGCACGCCTGGCCAGCGCCGAATGCCTGGACCGTCACTGGCAGTCTGTGGGCACCGTCGAACAAGACGTCCTCGCCTACCTGATCAGCCCTAGCTTCACCGGCGGCCCTCACTGGCCGTCCACGCGCCAGGCCTACCGCGTGGTACGCCGCGCCAATAGCATCGTGCTGGCAACCGAAGGGTTATCCGACCCGTTCGACGATGCCGAAGGCCTCGGCAATGGCTTCGAAATGGAACTGTTCCTGGAAACCCCCGACATCCCCGAAAATGCCCGCGGCAACCTCGGACACGTCGACCCGCTACGCCATAGCTGGGCATTCGAACTGCTCGAACACGTCGCCAAAACCGTCGCCAACGCCGGCGGCATCACCCAGCAACTGGAAAGTCATGGCGTCCTCTCCCTGGAGCTGCCCGGTTTCAGCCAGTCGCACCTGATGAGCGATCAGTTGCCCAACTTGTTCGTCACCGCAGACGACGCCACCGGCGTCCTGCTGGGCGGACCCGCCCCGGACTTCCCTACCCGCCTCGACGACATGCCGCTCTCACCGGTGCAACTGGTGCCGGTGGTGTTGATCACGGCGGCGGAGCTTGAATATGTGCGTGAAGGTGGGCGCGCAGCGCGGGAGGATCTGGTGGCACGGTTGCAGGCGGCGGGGGTTGGGCATGTGAGTTGTGTTGGTCGGGAAAGTTTGGTTTAGGTGTTTTCATGGGTGGCGGAAATAGCTGCCTCTCGCGACAGGCATAAAACGGCCACACGGAGCCTGTCGGATGCCGCCGGGAAATCAGGGGCAATTCAGTGAGGCTAACTTGGGAACCACACATCAGGCTCTCCATACTGGCCTTCCATGGTGGTAAATAGAGCGCAAAATATGCCCGTCACACCCGATCTAAATTCCCCAGTCATTCTGGTCCCAGCTCAACAAGACGACCTAGACAATCTCGTAGCCATTCGAATTGAGGCTATGCGTGAAAGTCTGGAGCGTGTCGGGCGATTTGATCCGGTTCGCGCGCGAGAGCGGTTTCTTAGCGGTTTTGAAGCTCGCAACACACACTACATCGAGGTACTTGGAGAGAGGGTTGGTTTTGTAGTGGTCAAGCATCACCACAATGAACTCTTGCTCGACCACTTGTATGTGAGACCGAGCGCGCAAGGATCAGGTATAGGCTCTGTTGTTCTCACTCAGATTTTTAAAGTAGCGGATGCGGTTGCGCTCCCTATTAGAGTTGGAGCTCTCAAAGACAGCGCTTCGAATCGCTTTTATATCCGCCATGGCTTCCAATTCGTCGAAAGCAGTGAATTCGACAATTATTATGTTCGTCAGAGCGTTCCGGGGGTTGGCCCAGCTTGCTAGCTGGATGTGTCAACCCTGTTGTGCAGAAAAGGCCAACCGATACCTGAATTCCTCGAGTGTTGCACCGCCTCTCACCAGGTTGCGCTCAGTGCCAGGGTCTGCGACACAGCCCGCCCGGCGATAAAACCGGAGAGCTCTTTCATTACGGCTCAACACCCAAAGTGTCAGGCCCTGATGGCCCTGCTCGCTCAGATACTCAACGCCGGCCTTCCACAACGCCAGCCCCACGCCTGTTTGCCAGTACCCGGCCAACACATAGATGGCCATGACCTCACCGGTGTTGGCACCCGCAGCCTCCTCGTCACGGCTGGCACCGACCGATATCCAACCGACCACCTGTCCGTCCACCTCCGCGACCCAAACCTTGGGCTCGTCCGACTCAATCGAGCGCATCCAGAAGGATTCACGCTGCGCCAGGGTCGCTTGCAACCCGCTCAAATACTCGGCCGGCATCAGGTCACGGTAGGCGTCCTGCCAACTGCTGATATGCACCTGGGCAATGGCCCTTGCGTCGTCGGGTAATGCCTTGCGGATCATGCCGGTATTCCTTTTTCGAGCAATGGCCTTCCAGTAAACCCACGCCTCATGACCGTTTGTATTCGCCGGGTGGCGAGGGGGCTATCCGGCCTCGAACAAATCGCTGTCTGGGTGCCCAGGTTGGCTGATATGTTGCGAACCTCACGAGCAAAGGGATGCACCATGCCACCGTTAGCCAGCAATGCCGCACTGCTGATCATCGACATGCAGCAAGGCATGAACCAGCCGAAGCTTGGGCGACGCAACAACCCCGGCGCCGAAGCGCAGATACAGCGCCTGCTGCAGGCGTGGCGGCAGTCCAACCGCACGGTGGTGCACATCCGCCACATATCCCGCTCGCCCGACTCGGTGTTCTGGCCGGGCCAACCGGGTTGCGAGTTCCAGCCGACCCTGCAACCGCTGGCGCATGAGCACGTGGTGGAAAAGAACGTCCCGGATGCTTTCACGGCCACGGGTCTGGAGCGCTGGCTGCATGCGCGTGGGATCCGCCAACTGGTGATCGTCGGCGTGATCACCAACAACTCGGTCGAGTCCACCGCACGTTCGGGCGGCAACCTGGGTTTTGAGGTGACGGTGGTTGCCGACGCCTGCTACACCTTCGACCAGACCGATTTGTCCGGGCGCCTGTGGCCGGCCGAGGATGTGCATGCGCTGTCGCTGAGCAATCTGGCGATGGACTATGCCAAGGTTGTAGAGACCACTGAAATCCTGGATAGGTTGTGAGCATGACGCATCAGACCGGCAAGCGAATCGCCTTGCGCAGGTCTCCATGCTCGCTTTCGGCATGTGGCAGCGCATGCGTCCAGTCATAAAACGGCCCGCACGCGCCTCGATATCAGTTTATATGACGAACTGATCCAGAGTTATCAGGCCGCCGGGCTTATCCCGGCGTGAACCAACAGATAAGACTCCAGTTCCTCTCGTTGCCGGGACGTTACAATCGCGCCGATATACCCATCAGGCCGCACCAGCACCCACTCGCCAATCGCCAGTTGGTAGGCACGTTGAAACTGACCTTGCTCGTCAATCACATCTCCCTCAGGCCCAACGATATGGACCTGCACGCCCGGCCAAGCGGGCACTGAATCACGCGTGACGTCATACCCCAGCAGTGTCCAGTGCGTGCCCTGGAACAGATGGAACAGCCGCAGCGCCTGCCCGGCGGCACCTCGGACCGGCGCGTCCGGCGCCCGGTCGCCCGCTGCAATGCCGCTACGCACGGGGTGCTGCAACGCCAGTGAGGACTCGGGGTAGCCGATGTCCAGTTGATGCACTTCCCTGCCCCGGCGCAGTTCGCCGTGCTGCATTTCTCCCAGCAGTCTGGTGGACAAACCGAGCACGGAGGCGGCCACCGGCCGGCGCTCTTCTTCATAGGTATCGAGTAAAGCCTCGGGGGCGCCCTGCACCACCGCTGCCAGCTTCCAGCCGAGGTTGTAGGCGTCCTGCACACTGGTGTTGAGGCCCTGGCCCCCGGTGGGCGGGTGGATATGCGCGGCGTCACCCACCAGCAGCACCCGGCGCAGGCGGTAGTGATCGGCCAGGCGTGCATTCATGGTGTAGGCCGATGACCAGCTCACGCTGTGCACCTGGACATCGGCGCGACCGGTGCGTTGGGCGATCAGTGCGGTGAGCCCTTCGGCGCTGAAGTCGATGTCGCCCTCGGCCGGGATCGGCCCCTGAAGCTGGAACAGGTCGGTGCCAGCCAGCGGACAGATCACAATCTGGCGTTGCATATCCCCTTCGCCAAAGCGATGCCAGGCCTCACGCGTCAGGCCGGTAAGCACCCCATCCGCCACCAGGGCGCGCACGCCCAGGGTCTTGCCGGGGAAGCCGATAGCCAGCGCATGCCGGACAAAGCTGCGACCACCATCGGCCCCCACCAGCCAGCGGGCACGCAGGCTTTCTTCGCCGCCCTGGCCGGCCAGCCTGGCGGTGATGCCATCGGCATCCTGTTCGAAGCCGACCAGCTCACAACCGAACTCAGGCCAGTGGCCCAGTTCAAGCAGGCGCTCGCGCATCACCTGTTCCGTCAGAAACTGCGGCACCATCAAGGGTTGCCGGTAGGGCTCGGCCGGTGTCGGCGCCTTGGATGCAGTGAATTCGGCATCGCTGTAGCTGCCATCGTCGCGGTAGCGCCGGTCAGTCGGATAGACTCCACCCACCGCCATCAAACGGTCGAGAATCCCCAGGTCCTCGAAGACTTCCTGGGACCTGGGCTGGATACCCTTGCCACGTGAGCCCTGGAATGGCTGGTGGTTTTTTTCGATCAGGCGGAAGCTGATGCCCCTTCTCGCCAGGTCGATCGCCAGGGTCAGGCCGGCGGCACCGGCACCGCAAATCAGTACATCGACAGCCAATTGCGCTTTCATATGGATCACCTATATGTGCAATACGCACATATTAAGAGAGGCCAACACCGTGTCAATTAAAAGCGTGCAAAAGGCACATATATCCGCCCAGCTGCGTGACCTGCATGGCTCGTTGGTCGAGATCGTAGGGGTGATGAACCGCCCTCAGCGCGACGAAGCAATGGTGCGCGAAGCCGGGATTTCCCTGGACCGCGCCCTGTTTCCGTTGCTGGTGCTGGTCGAGCGCCTGGGGCCGATTGGCGTGGTCGAACTCGCCGACCGCGTGGGCCGCGACTACACCACGGTGAGCCGGCAGGTGGCGAAGCTGGAAAGCCAGGGGCTGGTTACGCGCCAGGCAAGCGCACTCGACCGCCGTGTGCGCGAGTCGGTGATCACCGAGAAAGGCAAGGCCATGACCGACCGCGTCGATGACGCGCGGGAAAGGATCGGTATGTCGATCTTCTCCACCTGGGAGGAAGGCGATTTCGACAACCTGGTGCGACTGATGCGCAAGTTTGCCGAGGACATCAAGGAGGATTCCGTGCGTGCGACGAAGGGTATTTCCTGAAGCCATCCATCTGCAGGTTTGCTGTGGCGAGCGGGCTTGCCACAACAAGCTCTTTCACCTCAGCAAGCCCGCGCACGGCATCAATCCAACGCCAACTCCACCACCCCACCGTTCAACCGCACCGGCCATACCCGCAAGCGCTGCTCCGGCGCCTCCAGGCACTGCCCGTCTGCCAGGCGGTAATGTTGCTTGTAGATCGGCGCCGCCACCACCAGGTCACCCTTGATGCTGCCGATCAAACCGCGACCGATCACATTCGCCCCCGACTGCGGGTCGTGATTGTCGATGGCATACAGCGTCTGCGCCTGCGCGCCCGGCAGATAGAACAGTGCGACTTGCGCGCCGTCCAGCCACACCACCACGCCGGAGTTGCTCACCAGGTCTTGCTCGCGGCACACCTGCGTCCAGGTGGCCAGGTTGCGTTGGGTAGTGGCTTGGCTCATCAGGCAATCTCCTCGGTGACGGCAATCAGGTTGAGTTCGGCGGCCATGATTGGCCGGCGCTGGCCGCGTTCCTGGACGAAGTGGATGTCCGGGTCGGGGCGTTTGTCGTTGACGAAGGTGCGAAAGCGCTTGAGTTTTTCCGGGTCCTTGAGGGCGTTGGCCCACTCGCATTCGTAGCGGTCGACCACCCGTTGCATCTGCGCTTCGAGTTCGGCGCCCAGGCCCAGGCTGTCGTGCAGGATCACGTCCTTGAGAAAATCCAGGCCGCCGTCCAGGCTCTCGCGCCACACCGAGGTGCGCTGCAGCTTGTCGGCGGTGCGGATGTAGAACATCAGGAAGCGATCAATGTAGCGAATCAGCGTGGCGTCATCCAGGTCGGTGGCGAACAGCTCCGCATGGCGCGGGCGCATGCCGCCGTTGCCGGCGATGTAGAGGTTCCAGCCTTTCTCGGTGGCGATCACGCCCACATCCTTGCTCTGGGCTTCGGCGCACTCGCGGGTGCAACCGGACACCGCGAACTTGAGCTTGTGCGGCGAACGCAGGCCCTTGTAGCGGTCTTCGATCAGCAGCGCCATTTTCACGCTGTCTTGCACGCCGTAGCGGCACCAGGTGCTGCCCACGCAGGACTTCACCGTACGCGTGGACTTGCCGTACGCATGGCCGGTCTCGAAACCGGCCGCGATCAATTCGCCCCAGATATCCGGCAACTCGTGCAGCTGTGCGCCAAACAGGTCGATGCGCTGGCCGCCGGTGATCTTGGTGTAGAGGTCATATTTCTTCGCCACTTCACCGATCACAATGAGTTTGTCCGCAGTGATCTCGCCACCCGGAATACGCGGCACCACCGAGTAGGTGCCATTCTTCTGCATGTTGGCCATGAACGTATCGTTGGTGTCCTGCAACGGCACCAGGGACGGATCCATGATCGGCTGGTTCCAGCACGACGCCAGGATCGAGCCCACCGCCGGCTTGCACACGTCGCAACCAGTGTGACCACGGCCATGTTTGGCCAGCAGTTCGTCGAAGGTGACGATGCCTTCCACGCGCACCAGCGCGTACAGCTCCTGGCGGGTATGGGCAAAGTGTTCGCACAGGCTCTTGTCGACACTCACGCCACGGGCGATCAGCTCATGCTCGAACACCTGCTTGAGCAACCCGGCGCAGCCGCCGCAACCGGTGCAGGCCTTGGTCTGCGACTTGAGCAGGCCGAGGTCGCTGCAACCGCCGTCGATGGCAGAGCAGATCGCGCCTTTGGTCACGTTATGGCAAGAGCATACGGTAGCCGATTCCGGCAGCGCACCGGGGCCGAGGGTGGGTGCGCCGCTGGAAGACGGCAGGATCAGGCTGGCCGGTTCAGACGGCAACGCGATGCCGTTCTGCATGTACTGCAGCAACGTGTCGTAGTAGCTGTTATCGCCGACCAATACGGCACCGATCACCTGCTTGCCCGAAGCATCCACCACCAAGCGCCGATAGCTGGCACTGGCCTCGTCGATGAATTGATAGCTGCGCGCCCCGGGCGTGTGCGCATGGGCGTCGCCGATGGACCCCACGTCCACGCCGAGCAACTTGAGCTTGGTCGACATGTCGGCGCCCACAAACGGCTCGGCGGTTTGCGCGCAGAGCAGCGCGGCGACGCCCCGCGCCATCTGGTAGCCCGGCGCGACCAGGCCGAACAGGCTGCCGTTCCAGGAAGCGCACTCGCCAATCGCGTAGATATTCGGGTCGCAGCTCAGGCATTCATCGTTGATCACCACACCGCCACGCGGGCCGATGTCCAGGCCGGCCTGGCGGGCCAGTGCGTCCTGGGCGCGGATGCCGGCGGAGAACACGATCAGGTCGGTTTCGAGGAATTCGTCATTGGCAAAGTTCATGCGGTAGCGGTACTGCTCGCCGGCGCTGATCGACTGGGTCGCCCGTGACAAATGCACGCCCACGCCCAGCCGCTCGATCTGCGCCTTGAGCGCCAGGCCGCCGAAGTCATCCAGTTGCACCGGCATCAGGCGCGGCGCGAACTCCACCACATGGGCTTCAAGGCCCAGGCTTTTCAGCGCATTGGCGGCTTCCAGGCCCAGCAGGCCACCGCCCACTACCACACCGCGTCGGGCATTGGCGGCGGCCTTGCGGATCGCATCCAGGTCTTGAAGGGTGCGATACACCAGGCGTGAGTCGCCCTCGGCGCCTTCGATCGGCGGCACGAACGGATAGGAGCCGGTGGCCAGTATCAGCTTGTCGTAGGCGACACAGCCGTCGGCGGTGATCACTTCACAGCGGGCGCGGTCGATCTCCAGCACCGGCACGCCCAGGTGCAGGGTCACCCCCGGCGTCTGGTACAGCGCAGCGTCGGACAGCGCCAGCGACTCGGCATCGCGCCCGGTGAAATACTCGGACAGATGCACCCGGTCATAGGCGCGCATCGGCTCCTCGCTGAACACGTGCAAACGGTAGTGAGCCAGCGCGCCGCGTTCGATCAGTTGCGCCACACAGTGGTGGCCGACCATGCCATTGCCGACGACGATCAAGGTTTTGAGAGAATTCATAGTAAGCACCTGACAACGCTCATCACGGTTTTAAAAGCAAAAAAAAACGCCTGAAACCTTGCGGTTCCAGGCGTCTTTGCCTGTTCTTGTGCGGGTTCGGATCAGGCGACTGCGCCGGACTCACCGCTATTGCCCTGGTTGTCGATCGTCGTTGACCGAGGTGGGTTGATGGGGAACTTGCAGGGTCTGTGCCAAGCGAAGACAAAGCCCGCACTCAAGGCATCACACGCAAAACAACGGCGATGAAACTGCGCGTAATCGCCTCCAACTGGTGCACCTCGCGTCATAAAAGTGCACAAACCCCTTCTGTGGCGAGCGGGCTTGCCCCGCGTTGGGCCGCGTAGCGGCCCTAAAGGAAAACGCCGCGATCTTTCTGGAAGCTCGCGGCGTCTGGATCAGGGCTGCTTCGCAGCCCAACGCGGGGCAAGCCCGCTCGCCACAAAAAAACCTGGCGCGTGACTTGCTAGGAACACTCCAACCAGGCAGTCAACGCAGACTGCCCTCTCACGACAAAGGCGCCGTGTAACCCCCGTTCTGAACGGAGGGTTACAAGGCGCCTTTTTTGTTTATACGGGTTTCAGATGGCCAACCAAAACATACGCAGTGTGTGTCCCTATTGTGGCGTGGGCTGCGGCATCATCCTGCAGGTCGAGCACAATAAAGTGGTCAAGGTGATCGGCGACAAGGCCCACCCCACCAACTTCGGGCGCCTGTGCACCAAGGGCACTACCTGCGGCCAGGCCATCGCCGAGTCCGGCCGCATGGAGAACGCCTATGTGCGCCAGGCCCGCGACCATGACCCCGTACGCCTCGGCATGGACAAGGCCATCAGCGAAACCGCCCGGCGCCTGCGCCAGACCCTCGACACACACGGCCCGGACGCGCTGGCCTTCTACGTATCAGGCCAGATGTCGCTGGAGTCCCAGTACCTGATCAACAAATTGGCCAAGGGCTTTGTGCGCACCGCCAACATCGAGTCCAACTCGCGCCTGTGCATGGCCAGCGCCGGCAGTGGCTACAAACTGTCCCTCGGTTCCGACGGCCCACCGGGCTCCTATGAAGACTTCGACCGCGCCGACCTGTTCTTCGTGATCGGCGCGAACATGGCCGACTGTCACCCCATCCTGTTCCTGCGCATGATGGACCGGGTCAAGGCCGGGGCGAAGCTGATCGTGGTCGACCCCCGGCGCAGCGCCACGGCAGACAAGGCCGACCTGTTCCTGCCGATCAACCCCGGCACCGACCTGGCCCTGCTCAATGGCCTGTTGCACCTGCTGGTGAAAAACGGCCATACCGATCCTGCCTTCATCGCGAACTTCACCGAAGGCTGGGAGGCGATGCCGCCATTTCTGGAGGACTATTGCCCCGAGCACGTCGCCGCCATCACCGGCCTCGCCGAAGCGGATATCCGCCAAGCCGCCGACTGGATCGGCCAGGCCACCGAGTGGATGAGCTGCTGGACCATGGGCCTCAACCAGAGCACCCACGGCACCTGGAACACCAACGCGCTGTGCAACCTGCACCTGGCCACCGGCGCCATTTGCCGCACAGGCAGCGGGCCGTTTTCCCTCACCGGCCAACCCAATGCCATGGGCGGGCGTGAGATGGGCTACATGGGCCCGGGCCTGCCGGGGCAGCGCTCAGTGTTGGTGGACGCGGACCGCGCCTTCATCGAAAACCTGTGGCAGATCCCCCACGACAGCCTGCCGCGCCAGGCCGGCAGTGGCACCGTGGCGATGTTCGAGCAGATGGCCGCCGGCCGGATCAAGGCCTGCTGGATCATCTGCACCAACCCGGTGGCCAGCGTGCCCAACCGGCAAACCGTGATCAACGGCCTGCACACCGCCGAGCTGGTGATCAGCCAAGACGCCTTCCTCGACACCGAGACCAACCGCTACGCCGACATCCTGCTGCCCGGCGCACTGTGGGCCGAGGCCGAGGGCGTGATGATCAACTCCGAGCGCAACCTGACCCTGATGCAAAAGGCCGTGGACGCGCCCGGCGAGACCCTGCCCGACTGGCAGATCATCGCCCGGGTCGCCTGTGAGATGGGCTTTGCCGAGGCCTTCACCTACGCATCCGCCGCCGAGGTCTTTGAAGAAATCAAACAGGCCTGGAACCCCAAGACCGGCTACGACATCCGTGGCGCCAGCTACCCGCGCCTGCGTGAAAACCCTGTGCAATGGCCCTGCGCATCGGTTGAGGCAGCGCACCGCAACCCGATCCGCTACCGCCATGGCGGCACCCTCACCTTCGCCACCGAAAGCGGCAAGGCGCGGTTCTTCGCTCGCCCGCATATGCCGCCCGCCGAGATGCCCGACGACGGATTTCCCTTCGTACTCAACACCGGTCGTGTGCAGCACCAATGGCATACCCTGACCAAGACCGGCAAGATCGCCACCCTGAACAGACTCAACCCCGGCCCCTTCGTCGAACTGCACCCCGAAGACGCCGCCCGCCTGGGCATCAAGGACAAGGACCGGGTCGAAATACGCTCCCGACGCGGCCATGCCGTGCTGCCCGCCGTAGTCACCGACCGCGTGCAGCCGGGCAACTGCTTTGCGCCGTTTCACTGGAACGACGTGTTCGGCGAACACCTGGCGATCAACGCAGTGACCCATGATGCGGTGGACCCGATT
The DNA here is from genome assembly GCF_024584605.1 of Pseudomonas extremorientalis. Taxonomy (NCBI): domain Bacteria; kingdom Pseudomonadati; phylum Pseudomonadota; class Gammaproteobacteria; order Pseudomonadales; family Pseudomonadaceae; genus Pseudomonas; species Pseudomonas extremorientalis. Next base: position 3,437,699 of record NZ_CP089519.1, read on the forward strand.
TCCCTGCAGCCGGAGTTCAAGTGCTGCGCCGTCGCCCTCAGCCGTGTCGAGCTGATCGACCACCAGTTCCTCGACCTCCCTTCCTCCGTAGCAGAGGACACCGCCATGTCGCGCCTCGACGCCTTCGCTGACATCACCGGCATCCGCCACCTATCGCCACCGCCCCTGAGCGACAACGAACGCACCTACCTCGCCGGCTTCCTCAGCGGCTTGCACACCAGCGCCGCGCGCCAGGGTTTCGGCGTACCGACCCTGCCGGCGACTGCGCCGCTGACCGAGGCGTCACGCTTATGGCTGAACGGCTTGCTCGCCGGCTTGTTCAGTCCTACTGAACCCCTCGCCGCGCCCTCCCCGGCCGTCACCCTGCTGTGGGCCTCGCAGACCGGGAATGCCGAAGCCCTGGCCGAACGCTTTGCCAAGCGCCTGCGCGAAACAGGCATCAGCGTGGAACTGAGCGCGATGGCGGATTTCCCCGCGAGCAAACTGGCAAGCACCCACACCCTGGCGCTGATCAGCAGCACCTTTGGCGACGGCGACCCGCCCGACAACGGCGAAGGTTTCTGGCACAGCCTGCGCACCGCCGAGACTCGCCTGGAGTCGTTGCGCTTTGCGGTATTGGCCTTGGGCGACGCCAACTACGACCAGTTCTGCAACCACGGCAAGCAACTGGACCGGCGCCTGCTGGAACTGGGGGCAACGCGCTTGCTGGAACGGGTGGATTGCGACACTGAATTCGAAGCCGCCGCGGATGCCTGGCTGGCGCGGTTCCAACAGGCACTCAACCCGGCAAAACCGGTGGCACCGGCCACTCCCGCCGGTAAAACCAAGCTGTACGGCTCGCGCCTGCTGCTCAACCGCCATCTCAACCCGCACAGCGCGTACAAGGAAACCCGCCAGTTCGCCCTGGACCTGGCCGACTCCGGGCTGACCTATGAAGCCGGGGATGCCCTGGGCATACGGCCACGCAACTGCCCCGAACTGGTCAGCGAACTGCTCGACCTCACCCGTCTGAACGCCAGTACTTGCGTGAACATCGACACATTCGGCGATGTGCCGTTGCAACAGGCCCTCACCCAGCACTTCGAAATCGCCCGGCCCAGCAGCGACACCCTGGCCTTCATCGCCGAGCGCAGCGCCAACCCGGGTCTCAAGCACTTGCTCAACCCCGAGCACAAGGCCGAACTCAATGACTGGCTGTGGGGTCGGCAACTGGCGGATGTGTTGCAGGAATACCCCATCGAGTGCTCGGCGGACGAGCTGCTGGGCACCCTCAAGCGCCTGCAACCGCGCTTGTATTCCATCGCCTCCAGCGCCAAGGCGTACCCGCACGAGGTGCACCTCACCGTGGCCGCCGTGCGTTATGGCAAGCGCAAAGGCGTGTCCTCGACCTTCCTCGCCGACCGCGTCGGTGACGGGGAAGTGCCGCTATTCGTGCAACCGTCGAAACACTTCCGCACGCCCACCGACGCAGAGGTGCCGATGATCATGATCGGCCCCGGCACCGGCATCGCGCCGTTCCGTGGGTTCTTGCAGGAACGCCGGGCGCTGGGTCATCAGGGGCGCAACTGGCTGTTCTTCGGTGAACAGCACGTCGCCAGCGACTTCTACTACCAGGACGAGTTGCAAGGTATGCAGCGCGATGGCCTGCTCACCCACCTGAGCCTGGCGTTCTCTCGCGACCAGGCGCAAAAGGTGTATGTGCAGGATCGCATCCGCGAACAGGGTGCCGAGCTGTGGCGCTGGCTACAGGACGGCGCCAGGCTGTACGTCTGCGGCGATGCCAGCCACATGGCCAAGGACGTCGACCAGGCCTTGCGTCAGGTCGCGCAAACCCACGGCGGGCTTGGCGTTGAGGGCGCCGTAGAGTACTGGCGACAGATGAGCGAACAGAAACGTTATCTGCGTGATGTGTATTGATTGGATACAGAACAATACGCACTTTGTATTGTGTACAAAAAACCCTAAAGATTTATCGATGCCAGGCCGAAACAGCAGTGATAGCAAATCGCCTGATTCCTGATCAAGGAACGCAGCGATTTGGCCGCCCTTCACGCTGATGGTCGTCTCGATGAAAATAAAAAATAAGCTGGTCCTGGCATTTGTCTCTGTTGCATTTATTCCGGTCAGCCTGGTGGCCGTGATTTCGGTCATGAACACGCGGACCCAGGCGGTGGATCAGTTCATCGATGGCAGCACCCGGGAGATTCGCCAGATCGACGGCAACATTCGCCAGTTCTTCGATGGCACGTTGCAAAACGTCGATCAGATGGCCACTGATCCTGTATACACTTCCGTCAGCACGCTGAAGAACTACCAGGCCGCCGATGCCGCCAGCCAACCGCTGCCGGCCGAGGCGCAAGCCGTGATCGAGCGCTTCGCACGCTTTGGCGCCACCCACCCGGCGGCGGCGATCCTGTCCATCGGCCTGGAAGACGGCACCTACGCCAAATGGCCGGATGACCCCCAACTGGCCAAATACGATCCGCGCACCCGCCCCTGGTACAAGGCGGCCATGGCCAGCCCCGGTAAAACCGTGCGCACCCCCGCGTATTACTACGACAAGGACGATGTAGCATTGGTGGGCACCGCCCGGGCGATGCTGGAAAACGGCAAGGCCAAGGGCGTGTTCGTGGTCAGCGTCTCCCTGAAAAACCTCACCGAACTGGTCAAGAGCATCAAGCTGGGCGAAAGCGGCTACGTGATGCTGATCGAAGACGGCGTGGTGCTGGTGGACCCGCGTGACGCCGCCCACAGCTTCAAGCCGCTCAAGGACCTGGGCGCGCCCTATGCGCAGCTGGCCGACACACCTCAGGGATCTACTGAGGTGGTGATCGACGGCGTGCGCTACATGGCCAACGTGTGGACCTCCCCCGGCCTTGGCTGGCGCTATGTCGGCCTGATCGAACACCGTGAAGTTATGGCCGAAGCCACGCGCATGACCTACCTCACGGCCATCATCGTCGGCGTGCTGGTGCTGATTTTCGGGCTGATCGCGGCGGCGTTCTCCAAGGTCATCGTCAAGCCCATCGGCCAGGTCAGCACCGGCTTGCAGTCCATCGCCCAGGGCGAAGGCGACTTGCGCCACGAACTGCAGGTGCAGGGCAAGGATGAAACCGCCGAGCTGGCCGGCTGGTTCAACAAGTTCCTCGCGGCGATCCGCCAACTGATCCAGCACATCGGCGCGGCGTCGGCCAATTTGCAGAACGCTTCCAAGGTCAACAGCGAGGTGGCGCACAATATGAACGAGGCGGCCGGACGCCAGCGCGAGGCCGTTGAATTGGTGTCGACCGCATTCAATGAAATGGTCGCCACCGCCAACGAAGTCGCCCGCTCCTGCAGCGGCGCCGCGGAGTCCGCCGAAAACGGCCACCGTCGCGTGGCCGAGGGCAAGCAGCAGATCGAAGTCACCACCGACAACGTCAACCGCCTGGGGCGCCGTCTCACCGAGTCGTCCCAGGCCATGGTCGAACTGGAAGCTGGCAGCCGCAGCATCAACCAGATCCTCGGCACCATCCGCGCGATTGCCGAACAGACCAACCTGTTGGCCCTCAACGCCGCCATCGAGGCCGCCCGTGCCGGTGACCAGGGCCGTGGCTTCGCGGTGGTGGCCGATGAAGTGCGTGCCCTGGCCAAGCGCACGTCCGACTCCACCGGCGAGATCGAGCAACTGCTCGGCACCCTGGAAAACAAGACCCAGGAAGTCACCCAGAAGATGGGCAGTTGCCTGGACTTGTCGCGGGCCAGTGTGTCATCCATCGAAAGTGCGCGGGACAGCTTCGAAGGTATCCAGACGTCGGTGAACGAGATCCGCGACCAGAACCTGCAGATTTCCGCCGCCGCCGAGGAACAACACAGCGTGGCCGAAGAGATCAACCGGCACATCCAGCAGATCTACGACGAGGCACGCCTGGTGGAGAGCCTGGCCAACTCGGCGCAGGACGACTCGGGGCGCTTGTCCACTCTGTCGGATGAATTGAATGGATTGGTGGGGCGCTTCAAGTCCTGAGGAAGTCAGTGCTCTGGCGCCACATGGCAAACGCTCAAATGCGCGATTGCGCAACCATCCAGGCCTGGAACGCCTGAAGTCGAGCCGTGAATGTTTCACGGTCGGCACTCGGGTTCCGGGCCTCGAACAAAAAGAAGGCCACCTGAGTCATCTTGGATGGGTACTCCTTTACGAACAGCGCCACATGCATTTCCAGCGTATGCGGCCACGATGCCTGCTCACCGCAGAGTATCTGGGTGGCTCTGAGCAGCTTGCGTGACGCTTCGCGCTGCAGGCGGAGTCGCTCCTGTTCGTTGGCGGCATGTGCGATGCGGCCAAGGTAAGCGGTGAGCACCGCTTCAAAGTCACCGTTCACGGCCAGGGCAATATCCAGTGATGGCCGAAACCGCTCGAACTGCGCCGACAGATCATTGCCCCACACGCACCGGCAGTGGTGCTTGAGCCAGAATCCCCAGCTGTTGCCGTTTTCGATGGCCAGTACCTGTGCGCGGCTGCCGATATCGAAATCCACCTTGGTGACTTGCGGGTACCGCACGGCCAGGTCACATCGCACCCGCTCCAACCGCTCCAAAACTGCAGAAGTCGGCGGCTCACATAGCACCACCGTCAGATCAAGATCGGAAACGCCCGGCAGCGCATCGCCACGCGCGACGCTGCCATAAAGATAAAGGCCGTCCACTCCCAAGTCAGGCTGCGAGAGCACGTTGCAGGCAGCCTCGAGCAGTGGCTGAAACTCACGCTGCACGGGGACGTGGGGAACCGTAAGGATAAAGCCCTCGGCGTCCACCCCCACGGATTGCGCCGGGCTCATGGGTGATGCCTCTCGATCACCAGGCCTTCAGCCTCGCTCGGTACACTGAAATGGCGGGTAATCAGATCAAACTCAGCATCAGTGGCGGCAAAGTCATGCTCACCCTGGGCGTTGCGCGCATGCAGCCTGGCCCGGCAGGTGGCGTCATCCAGTTCCAGGTAGTGCAGGCAGTGCCGGGCCTTGGCGGCGTGTGCCAACCCCAGCAGCCATTCGCGACTGGCCACTGTATTGGCAGGGAAATCCAGCACCACGTCGAGGCCCGACTGCAGCACATTGATCACCAAGGGGCCCAGTACGCCGCGAATACGCTGGGCGCATTTGATGTAATCCGCAATCGCGTGGATTTCACCGGGGTAAAGCGTGGCGAGCCAGTGGTCTTCACTGAGCACAATGGCAGCGTGCTCAGTGGCGAGGGTCTTGGCGAGCGTGGACTTGCCGGAGGCGATCTTGCCGCAGAGCAAATGCAGGGTTGGCATGGGGCGGTTCCTTATGTCAGTCCCGCCAGCATGACCGCCATGGATTGATCACACAACGCCCCGTTTCCAATGCTCGTGGAACGCCAGGGCCGCGACATTCTTGTCCTTGGCTTCGAGCATGATGTCGAAGCGGTCGAGAAACTGCAGCGCATAATCGTTGGTCCAGCGGTTCCACATCTGTGCGCTGTGGGCGTAGAGGTCGCGCTTGGACACCACCTGCAACAACGCGTCCATTTCCAGCTTGTGCTCGGCATCAAAGCCCAGCTCTTGCAGGCTCTCCGGGGGCTGGGAGTAATGCATGGTCGGTCGCACGCCGCGCCAGCTTTCAATCACCCGGGCGACCCGCTCCGAGTAGGGGTCGATGTAGTCGTTTTCGTTGATCCAGCAGTGGTGGATGTCCAGGACCACCGGTGCCAGGTCGGCGACTTGCAGGCAATGGTCCAGGCCATAGGTCTTTTCGTCGTTCTCGAACGTGATGCAGTTGCGCGCCACCTCCGACAGGCGCGACCACACGGCGCGGGTGCCTTCCACGCCGAGGCGGCCGGCGATATGCACGTTGCACTTGAGGTCCTGGAAGCGCCGGCCATAACCCATCATGCGGATCATGTCGGCGTGGTATTCGAATTCGGCAAGGCTGTTTTCCACCACGCCGGGGTTTTCGGAGCCGAGTACACAGTATTGGCCCGGGTGGAATGACAGGCGGATATCCGAGGCGCGGGCCAACTCACCGATGGCGGCAAAACCCTCAACCAATTGACGCTCGATAGCCGGGTCCTTGTAGACGCTGGCCACTTTGGCATGGCTGTAGAACGGCAACAGGTCGCTGCTCAAGCGCAGCATGCGCAGGGTCGAAGGCAATTCAGCGACATACGCCAGCAGGCGCAATTGAGCGGCCAGGTTGTGCGTGACCACTTCCACCAGTTTGTCCCGGGCCACCTGCGGTGTAACGCTGTCCATCCAACGCAACGTGGTGGTGCGCGGGTTGAACGGACCTTCGATCAGCTTTTGGGCGCTGGCCGACAGTAGCCGTTCGGGATGTTTGTATTGGCACGCGAAGCCAATGCGTGGGTGAGTCATGGAGGCGCCTGGCGTAGGAAAAAGGAGCGAATGATACGGGGTTAGTCCGGGGTCGACCCAGGCGGGTTCCCACTATTTCGAAACGTTTCACGCTGAACTTTCTCACCGGCGCTGCGTTCACTTCTTATGCGCTGCCCCGTCCAGGGGCGTTGTACAACAAGGAGCCGCCCCCGTATGACTACCCTCCCCGTTTACCGATATGCCCCAGGGCCGCTGCATGCGACCTTGCTCGCCGGCACCGTGCCGTTGTTTCTTGGTGCCTTGCTCAGCGACATTGCCTACACCCAGACCTACCAGATCCAATGGGCCAACTTCGCCTCCTGGCTGATTGCCGGCGCGTTGGTGTTCGCCGGTTTCGCGTTTCTGTTCGCGCTGGTCAACCTGCTGCGCGCCGAGCACAAGGCCGGTCAACCCACCCGCTATGTGCTGTTGCTGTTGGCCACTTGGGTACTGGGCCTGGTCAATGCCTTCCAGCATGCCAAGGACGCCTACGCCTCGATGCCCGGCGGCCTGATCCTGTCGGCCATTGTCTTGCTGCTGACGTTGGCGGCCACCTGGACCGGCCTGCGTTCGGGAGGTGTCAAATGAAAACGTCCAGCACCCTGACCCTATTGAGCGCCGCGCTGTTGCTGAGTGCCTGCGGTGGCGAAGGCGACAAGACCCAGGCCCGTGGCCCCGATCCCAAGCTGCCGGAACAGCAAAGCAGCCTGTTGCCGAGCATGAAAATCGCCGAGCCTGCGCCCTGGGGCGAACAGAAACCCAAGGTGCCGGACGGCTACAGCATCACCGCGATTGCCACCGACCTGGCCATCCCGCGCCAGACCCTGGTGCTGCCCAACGGCGATATCCTGGTTGCCGAAGGCCGTGGCGGCAGTGCGGCCAAGCTCAAGCCCAAGGATGTGATCGCCAGCCTGATCAAGGCCGAGGGCAACACCAAGGTCAAGAGCGGCAACCGCCTGACCCTGCTGCGCGACGCCGATGGTGACGGCACCTACGAACTCAAGACCGTGTTCGCCGACAACCTCAACGCGCCCTACGGCCTGGCGTTTGCCAACGGCAAACTCTACGTGGCCAACCAGGACGCACTGGTGAGCTTCGACTACGCCGACGGCCAGACCAAAGCCAGCGGCCCGCCGAGCACCGTCACCGACCTGCCGGCGCAGATCAACCATCACTGGACCAAGTCCCTGGCCGTGAGCGCCGATGGCAGCCAGCTTTATGTGGGCATCGGCTCCAACAGCAACGTCACCGAACGCGGCATGGAAGTGGAGATCGACCGCGCGATGGTCTGGCAGATCGATGCCGCCACCGGTGCGCACAAGCCCTACGCCACTGGCTTGCGCAACCCCACGGCGCTGACCATCCAGCCGGACACCGGACAACTGTGGACGGTGGTCAACGAGCGCGACGAACTGGGCCCGGACCTGGTACCGGACTACCTGACCTCGGTGCGTGAAGGCGCGTTCTACGGCTGGCCGTACAGCTATTGGGGTCAGAACGTCGACCCACGCGCCCAACCGCAGAACCCGGCCAAGGTGGCCGCCGCAATCAAGCCGGATTACAGCCTGGGCTCCCACGTGGCCGCCCTTGGCGTGGACTTTTCCATCCCGCAGATGGGCGAGCAGTTTGCCGATGGTGTGTTCGTCGGCGAGCACGGCAGTTGGAACCGCGACAACCCGGTGGGCTACAAGGTGATCTTCGTGCCGTTCAGCAATGGCAAGCCGTCCGGTGAGCCCATCGACTTCGCCACCGGCTTTCGCGGCGACGACGGCAAGACCCGTGGGCGCCCGGTGGGTGTGACGGTGGACCCGAAAGGTGCGCTGATCATTGCCGATGACCTGGCCAATACCGTTTGGCGCGTGACGCGGAACCGCTAAACAAAATGTTTGACATGGTTGCCTGAAGCAACAATATTGTTGCCTAAGGCAACCATTCGAGCATTTGAGCATGTCCACCCCCTTGCTTGTCGAACGCGCCGGCATCGTGCGCGGCTTCAACCGCTTCTACACCCACCAGATCGGCGTGTTGCAGGAACACTTGCTGCAAAGCGACTACTCCCTCACTGAAATCCGCGTGATGTACGAGTTGTCTTCCCGGGGGGACCTTACCAGCGCCGACCTGTGCCAGATGCTCGGCCTCGACGCGGGTTACCTGAGCCGGCTGACCAGTGGCTTTGAAAAAAAAGGCCTGATCCAGAAAGTCCGCTGCGCCACCGACGCCCGCGCCGTGCAATTGCACCTCACCGACCACGGCCGCGCCGTGCTGGCGCCGCTGGAGCAGCAAACCCAGCGCGAAGTCATCGCCCTGCTCGAGAGCCTGCCCGAACCGCAACAGCAACAACTCACCGAAGCGATGAAGCGCATCCAAGCCCTGCTGCAAGGCACCGCGCCCAGCTATCTGTTGCGTGACCCGCAACCCGGCGACATGGGCCGCGTTGTGCAGCAGCAAACCGCGATCTATGCCCGTGAATACGGCTGGAATTGGGAATTCGAAGCGCTGGTGGCGGAGATCGTCGCCAAGTATCTGCGCGAATATGACCCCACGTGCGAGCGCTGCTGGATCGCGGAAAAGGACGGCGAGGTGGTGGGCTCGGTGTTCGTGATCCGCCATGACCAGACCACGGCCAAGCTGCGCATGCTCTACGTGGATGCCAGCGCACGGGGCATGGGTATCGGCCAGCGCCTGGTGGATGAGTGCGTACGTTTTGCCCGCCAGGTGGGCTACACACGCATGCTGCTGTGGACCGTGGATATTCTGACCGACGCGCGCAAGCTGTATCAGAAAGCCGGGTTCGAGCTGGTGGAGGAAGAGCCGATGGTCAGCTTCGGCAAAGCCCTGGTCAGCCAGACCTGGGCTCGCCCGCTGTGAAACAGCCCCGCGCCATGGCGGCGCGGGACGTGGAGCCTTACAGGTCAGTGATTTCCTTGTGGCGCGGCACCAACGTCTTCATCACGCTCCAGGCCACCAGGTAGGCCAGCGCACAGATCGCGAACATGATCATGTAGCCGGTATGGATGTCGTTGATGGACTTGTAGTAGTCGAACACCCAGCCGCCGATCTTGGTCATGACCACGCCGCCCAGGCCGCCGGCCATGCCGCCGATACCGACCACCGAGGCCACGGTTTTCTGCGGGAACATGTCCGAGACGGTGGTGAAGATGTTGCACGACCACGCCTGGTGCGCCGAGGCGCCCACACCGATCAGCAGTACCGGCACCCAGAAGCTGATATAGCCCAACGGCTGGGCCAGCAACACCACCAGCGGGAACAGTGCGATCACCAGCATGGCTTTCATGCGCCCGTCGTACGGTGCATCGCCGCGCGCCATGAAGTAGCTGGGGAACCAGCCGCCACCAATGCTGCCGACCATGGTCATGCTGTACAGCACCGCCAGCGGCATGACGATATCGGCGCCTTTCATGCCGTACTGCGCCGACAGGTAGGTGGGCAGCCAGAACAGGAAGAACCACCACACGCCATCGGTCATGAACTTGCCGAAGGCAAAGGCCCAGGTCTGGCGATAGGTGAGCAACTTGAACCACGAGACTTTTTTCTCCACGGCGCCGGCCGGTGACGGGGTGAACGGCTGCACGGTCTGGTCACTGCGGATATAGGCCAGTTCTGCGGCCGACAGGCGTTTTTGCTCCTCCGGCTTGCGGTAGAGCGCGATCCACACCGCGACCCACACGAAGCCGAGCCCGCCGATGACGATAAACGCCGCTTCCCAGCCCCACAGACCGGCAATCAATGGCACGCAGATCGGCGCCAGGATCGCGCCCACGTTGGCGCCGGAGTTGAAGATACCGGTGGCCAGCGAGCGTTCTTTCTTGGGGAAATATTCGGCGGTGGCCTTGATCGCGATCGGGAAGTTGCCCGCCTCGCCAATCGCCAGTACCGCACGGGACAACATGAAGCCGGCAATCGACACCGGGATCACCGCCAGGCCGATCGCGCCGCTGATGACCGCGATACCCTCGCCCATCGGCACCGAGAAGGCATGCATGATCGCGCCCGTGGACCAGATGCCAATCGCCACCACATAGGCCGCCTTGGTGCCGATCTTGTCGACGAAGCGCCCGGCGAACAGCATGGAGATCGCGTAGACAAACTGGAACACCGCCGCGATGTTCGCGTAGTCGGTGTTGCTCCAGCCAAATTGCGTGGACAACTGCGGTGCCAACAGGCTGAGCACCTGGCGGTCGAGGTAGTTGACGGTAGTCGCGAAGAACAGCATCGCGCAGATGGTCCAGCGATAGTTGCCTACCGCTTGGCCAACGCGGTGAGCGTGGATGGGCTCGTTCAAGTTCATGGCATCACTTTTTATTTTTGTTAGGTAGGACATATGTAACGTCATATGTCGTCGTACAACTGCGACTTTTATATCGGGCCGCCTACCGGCTGTCAATCCGAAAGATTGCCGTTTATCGAGGTTCTACGTGGGTCTGTAAAAGGTCAGGCAAATACAGTTGTAGGATGACAAATACGCATGACCAGGCTGGGCGCTTTGCCCGGTACATCGTCGAGCACACCAAAAGGCTGCATGCCGATCTTTTCCAGCACCCGGATCGAGGCCCCATGATCCGGTCGCACCAGCCCGAACACCTCGGGCAACCCCAGGCTGTCGAATGCCAGTGCCAACGCGTCGCGCCCCAACTCGGTGGCATAGCCCTGCCCCCAGGCCTCCACCGCAAAACGGTAACCCAGGTTGATGCGCCGCTCGGTCAGGTAGTTGAGCGGCGCGATACCGCCGAAGCCGATGATGTGGTCCGGCGTCTCGCGCCGTGCAATTGCCCACCAGCCGTACCCTTGGGTCGCCCACTGTTCACGCCAGTGATCCAGCAGGCGCTGCGCCGCCGCCAGGCTGGCCATGGGGCCCGATGGGTTGAACAGGTTGGTCTGCGGGTCGCCGAAGATCGCGAACAATCGCTGCAGGTCGCCCGGCTGCGGCTGGCGGTAGACAAGGCGGGAATGGGCGGCTGGCATTCGCATAACTCGTGTGTGGGCGGACAAAGTTCAATCCATCTGCAAAAAAACGCAAATAGTGGTGAATTATTTCATGTCCGCTTGTATCTGAAGTGACAGAGCGGTGCCATCGCAGTGATGGCGCCTCCCCTGTTCTGCTTTAGAGTGCCCCGCATGAAATTACGTAAGAAAAGCGTCAAGCCCATCGGATTGAAAGACATCACCATCGTCGACGACACCAAGGTGCGCAAGGCGATCACCGCCGCCGCCCTGGGTAACGCCATGGAATGGTTCGACTTTGGCGTCTATGGGTTTGTTGCCTATGTGCTCGGCAAGGTGTTCTTCCCCGATGCCTCGCCCAGCGTACAAATGATCGCAGCACTGGGCACCTTCTCCGTGCCGTTCCTGATCCGTCCCCTGGGTGGCCTGTTCTTCGGTGCACTGGGGGATAAATACGGGCGGCAAAAGGTCCTGGCCGCGACCATCGTGATCATGTCCCTGAGCACCTTCGCCATCGGCCTGATCCCCTCCTACGCCTCGATTGGCATCTGGGCGCCGATCCTGCTGTTGCTGTGCAAAATGGCCCAGGGGTTTTCGGTGGGTGGCGAATACACCGGTGCGTCGATCTTCGTCGCGGAGTATGCGCCGGACCGCAAGCGCGGCTTCCTCGGCAGCTGGCTGGACTTCGGTTCCATCGCCGGCTTCGTGCTGGGCGCCGGTGTGGTGGTGCTGATTTCCAGCATCCTGGGCGAAGCCGACTTCGAGTCATGGGGCTGGCGCCTGCCGTTCTTCCTTGCCCTGCCCCTGGGCATCATCGGCCTGTACCTGCGTCACGCCCTGGAGGAAACCCCGGCGTTCCAGCAGCACATGGACAAAATGGAACAGGGCGACCGTGAAGGCTTGACCCACGGCCCCAAAGTCTCGTTCAAGGAGGTCGCGACCAAGCACTGGCGCAGCCTGCTGACCTGCATCGGTATCGTCGCGGCCACCAACGTGACGTACTACATGCTGCTCACCTACATGCCGAGCTACCTGTCCCATAACCTGCACTACAAAGAAAACAGCGGCGTGCTGATCATCATCGCGATCATGGTCGGCATGCTGTTCGTGCAGCCGTTCATCGGTTTTGTCAGCGACAAGATCGGCCGCAAGCCGTTCATCATCGCTGGCAGTATCGGTCTGCTGTTCCTGTCCATTCCGGCGTTTATGCTGATCACCAGCGGCAAGATCGGCCTGATTTTCGCCGGCCTGCTGATCCTCGCGGTGATCCTCAACTTCTTCATCGGCGTAATGGCCTCCACACTCCCCGCGATGTTCCCCACTCACTTGCGCTACAGTGCATTGGCCAGTGCGTTCAATGTCTCGGTATTGATCGCCGGTGTCACGCCGACCGCCGTGGCCTGGCTGGTGGAAAGCACCGACAACCTGTACATGCCCGCCTACTACCTGATGGTGTTTGCGGTGGTCGGCCTGGTCACTGGCCTGACCATGAAGGAAACCGCCAACAAGCCATTGCGTGGCGCAGCGCCGGCGGCGTCGGACATGGAAGAAGCCAAGGAGTTGTTGCAGGAACATCACGACAACATCGAGCAAAAGATCGAAGATATCGACGCGCAGATTGCCGAATTGGAAGCCAAGCGCCAGACCCTGGTGCAGCAACATCCGCGTATCAACTGAAGCCTGACCCTGCATGGCGGCCCCACCCGCCGCCATGTTTCTGGAGAGTTCAACCATGGTTCCAAGCGTCACCGCACCACAGTCGTTGCTCAGCGCAGATGAACGCGCCGCCATTGCCGAAATAGAAGCCACCACCAGCATCCTGCAACTGGTTACCCGCCTGACCGGCATGCGCTTCGCCGGCATCGCCAAATTCACCGACCTGGAATGGGTGGTCTGCTCCGTGCATGACACCGTCGACATGGGCATTCATGTCGATGACGTGCTTGAGCTGGAAACAACATTGTGCAGCGAGTTCTGTATCAACCCACAGACCCTGTTCATCCCGCAGATCAGCCAGAGCGGTCGCTTCGCCGCACGTCCGGTGGTCAAGCAATTCGCCATCGAGAGCTATGCCGGTGCACCGATCTTCCTGCCCGACGGCCGTCTGTTCGGCGCGCTGTGTGCACTGGATTCGCGGGCAATGTTGTTCGAAGATCCCAACCTGCCGGAAACCCTCAGCCTGTTTGCTCGGCTGATCGGCTGCATTTTTTTCGCCAACCTGACGACCAGCGATACCTGAGCGTTCAGTTTTCCAGCAGCGCCGCCGATAACCAGGGATACCCCTGACTTGCAGCGCTGCCCTGCGGGAAACAATGCCGAACACTCTCGTCCCGATCACCCGAACGTTCTCCAACCGCACCAGCCTGTCGCTGACACGGACCTCACTGTTCAATTTCACGGCCCTGTTGGTCCTGGTATTTGCAGCAGCAGCCTCCTCGCTGATCTACCTGGCCCATGAACTGGACCACGCCGAGCAAGAGGAAAACGCGTTTTACACGCGTAAAGCCGTGCAGTCCCTGGAAAAATCGCTGCGGGTGACCGTCAAGGACTACGCCTTCTGGAGCGACGCTTACAAGCACTTGCACCTCAAGGTGGACACCGACTGGGCCTACGGTCGCGGCAACGTCGGCGCCACACTGTTCCAGGATTTCGGCTTCCAGGGGCTGTTTGTGGTCAACGACGCCAACCGCACGGTGTACGCCGTAGTCGAAGGCGAGCTGCAACCCATTGACCTCAGCGACTGGCTCGCCCAGCCCATCACGCAGGTGCTGGAACAGGCTCGTGCCGGAGCCGAACAGGAAACGCCGGTCACCGCCTTCATCAACGTGCGCGGCAGCCCGGCACTCGTGGCCGCAGCCGCCATCACGCCCGGCACCGACCCCACGGTGAAGGTGGATGGGCGCCCCGCGTCGGTACTGGTGTTTATCGACATTCTCGACAGCGCCCACCTGGCCCTGATCGGCAATGATTTCGGGGTGAATCAACTGCATATCGCCAGCACCGATGAGGTCGGCAATACCTTGCTGGTCCCCCTGGGCGAAAACGGTGCTGCCGGCAGCCTGCATTGGCAGCCGGCGCGCCCAGGTGTGCGGTTGATGGGTGTTGGCTTGCCGCTGCTGGGCCTGGCCGCATTGCTGGTATGCCTGATGACCTGGGTGATCCTGCGTCGCGCCAGTGCCGCTGCCCTCGCCCTGGATGCCAGCCATGCGTCGCTGCTAGACAGCCAGAATGCCCTGACTACCAGTGAAGCGCGCTTTCGCGATGTGGTGGAAGCCAGCTCCGATTGGGTCTGGGAAATCGACGCCGGCTGGCGTTTCACGTACTTGTCGGAGCGCTTCGAGAACGTAACCGGCCTGGCCCGTCATACCTGGATCGGCGCCGCCATCAACGAGCTCCTGGACACGGAAGCCGGCGCGCTTTCGCAATGGCTGAACACGCCCAGCCGTACCGCGGACCTCAGCGTGCAATGCCGCTACGTCGACGCCCACGGCCAGGAACGCACCACACGGCTTGCGGCAAGGCAAATGCCCTGTGGCGGTTTCCGCGGAACCGCCACCGACGTGACCGAGGAAGTCGAAGCACGGCGGCGCATTGAATTCCTGTCTCAGCACGACGCGCTCACCGGGCTGGCCAACCGAACGCGCCTGCAAGCGTTCCTCGACGACAAGCTCAAGACACTGCCTGCGTCGGGGCAGCCTTTGGTCATGCTCAGCCTGGACCTGGACCGCTTCAAGCCGGTCAACGACCTGCTCGGGCACGCCGCAGGCGACCACGTGCTCAACGAAGTGTCGACCCGCCTGGCCGATTGCGTGCGCCACGGCGACCTGGTGGCCCGGGTGGGTGGCGATGAGTTTGTGATGATCCTCACGAATGCGGGTACCCAGGACGATGTCGAGTCCTTGTGCCTGCGCTTGATCGAGTCCGTTGAACAGGCGGTCAGGATCGGTGAGCAGGAAGTGTTCGTCAGCGCGAGTATCGGCATCGTGCTGGCCCCCGACGATGCCAGCGAAGCCGCCGAACTGCTGCGTTATGCCGATATCGCGCTATACGAAGCCAAGGCTGCTGGCCGCAACACCTGGCGGTTTTACTCAGGGGAGATGAATGCACGGATCATCGAGCGTCGCCGCCTGGAAAGCGACCTGCGTTTTGCAATCAAGCACAATGAACTGCGCCTGCACTTCCAACCACGCTATCGCATTGCCGATGGGCGGATGGTCGGCGCCGAAGCGCTGGTGCGCTGGCAGCACCCACAGCGCGGGCTGATTCCACCCGACACCTTCATACCGATTGCCGAAGAGTCCGGGCTGATCCTGTCGCTGAGCGACTGGGTACTGCAAACTGCCTGCGCCTGCGCCGCCCAGTGGCCCGAAGCACTGTTTGTGTCGGTGAACCTGTCGTCCACGGAGTTCAAGCGTGGCGACCTGGTAGAGCGCATTCGCAACGCCCTCACGACCTCGGGGATCGATCCGGCGCGAGTGGAACTGGAAATCACCGAAAGCGTGATGCTCGAAGACGCGGCGGGCGCACTGGCGGTAATGCACACCCTCAAACGCCTGGGCATACGTATTGCCATGGATGACTTCGGCACCGGGTATTCCTCGTTGAGCTACCTGCGGGCCTTCCCCTTCGACGGGTTGAAGATCGACCGCAGCTTCCTCAGCCGCCTGGAAGACAGTGAGGATGACAAGGCGATCATCCAGGCCATCGTCGGCCTGGGGCGTGCCCTGGCATTGACGGTGACCGCCGAGGGTATCGAGACCTCCGGGCACCTGGAGATGCTCCGGGCGGTGTCCTGCGACGAAGGCCAGGGCTACTACCTCAGTCGGCCGCTGGATATCGACACGTTCAACGGGCTGCTCGGCACTAGCGGAAAAACTGACTCGGCGTCTTGCCAAACTGTTTCCTGAACATGCTGGTGAACGCACTCGGGCTGTCATAACCCAGCTCCATGGCGATATCGATCACCTTCTCGCCCACTGCAATGCGCTCCAGCGCCAGCAGCAAACGTGCCTGCTGGCGCCATTGGCCGAAGGTCATGCCGGTTTCCTTGCGAAACAGGCGCTGGATGGTTTTCTGGTCCAGGTGCAGGCGCTCGCTCCAGTCCGCCACGGTGGAGGCATCGCCCGGCTCTTCCTGCAACGCCAGGCAGATGCGCTGCAGGCGCGGGTCGGCGGGCTGCGGCAAGGACAGCGGCAACGCCGGCAGGATCGCCAGTTCATCGAGGATCAGGTGCATGATCCGCGCATCCCGCGAGTCTTCGGCGTACGGCGGCTTCAGGCTCACAGACGCCTTGATCAGCTCGCTCAGCAACGGCGAGATACTCACGGTTTTCGGCTCGCCGGGCATGTTCGGGAAGCGATCCGGGCGCACAAACACGCTGCGCATTTTCAGGGTGCCCACGCAACGCAGTGAATGCACGTGCCCGGCGGGCATCCAGATGCCACGGTTGGGCGGCACGGTCCACTGGTTCAGCGCCGAGTACACCACCATCACGCCTTCGATGGCGTAGAGCAGTTGATGCTTCTCGTGGCTGTGGTCGGGGATCACCCAGTTTTCCGGGTAATCGGTGGCGGAACTGATGACAGCCCAGGCGCCTTCGTTGATTTCCTGGAGAAATTCGTTCAGAGGTTTGATCATTTCGCCCTTTTTGCGACAGTTGCCGCCCCAATTGCGCGAGACAGGCATTACTGACAAATCTAGCATGAACGCCGAATCATTTTGTAATGGATGGCGACCTTAAGAAGTTGCCGCCTCTGATTAGCTGCCTTGTATGGAATGCCTGCATGTCGACCCTTACCGCGTCACCCGCCGCTGCAACCACTGCACCCCAGGCCAGCCCGTTGGTCATGCGCATCCTCGGTGCCTGCGCCCTGGCCCACTTGATCAATGACCTGATCCAGGCTGTGCTGCCATCGATCTACCCGATGCTCAAGGCCAACTACGGCCTGACATTTACCCAGGTCGGGCTGATCACTCTCACCTTCCAGTTGACCGCCTCCCTGCTGCAACCCTGGATCGGCTATCACACCGACCGCCACCCCAAACCCTGGCTGCTGCCGGCGGGCATGGTGTGCACCCTGGTCGGCATCCTGATGCTGGCGTTTGTCGGCAGCTTCCCGGCGATCCTGCTGGCGGCGGGCCTGGTGGGCGTGGGCTCGTCGACCTTCCACCCGGAAACCTCCCGCGTCGCGCGCCTGGCCTCCGGCGGGCGCTACGGCCTGGCGCAGTCGACCTTCCAGGTCGGCGGCAACACCGGCAGCGCCTTGGGCCCTCTGCTCGCAGCGGCGATCATCATCCCCTACGGCCAGGGCCATATCGCCTGGTTCGGGCTGTTTGCGGTGTTTGCCATCCTGGTGCTGTATGGCTTGAGCCGCTGGTACCGTCACCACCTCAACCTGTTCAAGCTCAAGCAAGGCGGCAAAGCCACCCATGGCCTGTCCAAAGGCCGCGTGACCTTTGCCCTGGTGGTGCTGGCCGTACTGGTGTTCTCCAAGTACTGGTACATGACCAGCCTGACCAGCTACTTCACCTTCTACCTGATCGAGAAATTCCAGCTGTCGGTCGCAAGCTCGCAGATGTATTTGTTCCTGTTCCTCGGCGCCGTGGCCGTCGGCACCTTCGCCGGCGGGCCGATCGGCGACAAGATCGGCCGCAAGAAAGTCATCTGGTTCTCGATCCTCGGCGCGGCACCGTTCACCCTGGCCCTGCCCTACGTCGACCTGTTCTGGACGGCGGTACTCAGCGTGGTGATCGGGTTCATCATCGCATCGGCCTTCTCGGCCATCGTGGTGTATGCCCAGGAACTGGTGCCCGGCAATGTGGGCATGATCGCCGGGATCTTCTTCGGCCTGATGTTCGGCTTCAGCGGGATTGGCGCGGCGCTGCTCGGTTTGCTGGCGGACACCCACGGCATCGAGTATGTCTACAAACTGTGCTCGTTCCTGCCGCTGGTGGGCATCCTGACCCTGTTGCTGCCCTCGACCAAAGGCGCCTGACCACGCCCGTTACCCGCTTGGCGCAGGCAAGCACGCCTGCGCCAGGCCAATCCGTGCTTAAATCCTTGTTTGGCAGCTTCCCGTGGGTTTCTGCTCGCCGCCTCCACAAGGACTCCCCACATGCGCCTGCCCGACTTCATTCTTGCGAACCTCGAACCGATCCTGCAGGCCTGGGAAGACTTTGCCGATACGCTCAAGACTCCCGGCGCCGACCTTGATCGTGTTGGCCTGCGTGACCACGCCGAGCAGATGTTGCGCGCCATCGTGCTTGACCTGCGTACCACCCAGACCGTCCAGGAGCAAATCGCCAAGGCCCAGGGCATGGCCCCGCAGAGTGAAGACGAAACCCCGGCTGAAACCCATGCGATGACCCGGCTGATGGCCGGCTTCTCCATCGACCAGATGGTCTCCGAATACCGCGCGTTGCGCACCAGCGTGCTCAGCCAGTGGCTCAACCAGGTCAAGCACGGCACGACGCTGGAAATCGACGACATGAACCGCTTTCATGAAGCCATCGACCAGGCATTGGCGGAGTCCATCGCCAGTTACTCGCGCGCGGTCGAAGCCTCA
Organism: Pseudomonas extremorientalis; assembly: GCF_024584605.1. Classification (NCBI taxonomy): domain Bacteria; kingdom Pseudomonadati; phylum Pseudomonadota; class Gammaproteobacteria; order Pseudomonadales; family Pseudomonadaceae; genus Pseudomonas; species Pseudomonas extremorientalis. The sequence goes on from NZ_CP089519.1 coordinate 3,456,596, forward strand.
CGCAATGTGTTCCTGGGCATACTTGGCCATGACCTGCGCACGCCCCTGGGCGCGATTCTGCTGGGGGCCGATATGCTCAGATGCTCGCCCACCCTGGACAAGCGCGGCACCCGCGTGGCCACGCAGATCTACACCAGTGTCCGACGCGCCAGCCAGATCGTCGGCGACCTGCTGGATTTGACGCGCAGCCAGATGGGCCCGGGCATCCCGGTCAAGCGCACACCCATCGACCTGGCACCGCTGTGCGAACGTATCGTTGAAGAAATACGCGCCTTTCACCCGCACGCCGACATCCTGTTCGAAGCCCAAAGCCCGGCCACGGGTGCGTTCGATGGCCCGCGCATGGAGCAGGTGTTTTCCAACATCATCAGCAACGCCGTGCAACACGGCGCTGTGCAGTCGCCGATCACGGTGCGATTGTCGGCTGCGGCAGAAACGGTGCTCTTTACCGTGCACAACCACGGCAATCCGATTCCGGCCGAAGTGCTGCCGTTTATCTTCAATCCCATGGGGCGCTTTTCCCAACGTTCGGCAACCGAGCCCAGCCCGGCGGAAGGCTTGGGGCTTGGCTTGTTTATCGCCTCGGAAATCGTGACGGCCCATCACGGCGAGATCCAGGTTGAGTCAGATCCGGCATCCGGCACAGTATTCCGCGTGACGGTCCCGGTACGGTGACAGGCACACGTTGATAGCCGTTCGCCAGTAAGGCTCCGAAAAGGCCGCGCGAACGCTTACAATCGCGGTTTTCAACGCAAACCTGGCAGCACATGACGCTCGACCCTCCTACCATTTTGGCACTCACTGTTGCCCTGGCAGCCGCTGCCGCCCTGTATCTGGCCGTTGAATGGCGCAGTGTGCGCGAACCTTCGCTGCTGTGCTGGAGCGCCGGTTTCGCGACGATCACCGTCGGCTCCACCCTCGCCCTGCTGCGGCTCAATGGCTTGCTGATGATCGGCATCTGGTTCGCCAACGGCCTGCTGGTGACCGCGCACTTCCTGTTTTTACTGGGTGTGGCGCGGTTCACCCAAACGCGGCTGTCGCCCGTGTGGTTGCTGATGCTGCTGGTCTGGCTGGGCATGCTGATGTTGCCGGCCGATCCATCATGGTCCAAAGCCATGCTGGCGGTGCAGTCCCTGTTGGTGGCGCTGCCGACCCTGCGCGCCAGCTTCTTGCTGCGCCCCCACGGCAAGTCCCTGAGCATCGGCGCGGTGCAGTTGCGTTATGTGCTGCTGATCCATGGCGCGTTCTATGTGGCCAAGGCCTTGTCGGTGCTGATACCCGGCACCTTGATCGACCTCGCCGCCTTCAAGGGCGAGATCATCCAGATCTCCCTGGTGGAAGGCGCCATGGCGATCATGCTCATCGCACTGTCGATGACCGGCTCCGAACGCTATCGCCGCGAGCAGCAGATCGCCCGCCTCGCCGCGCGCGACCCGCTCACCGCCCTCTACAACCGCCGTGCCCTCGACCTGCGCGCACCACGCCTGCTCGCCCAGGTATCCCCCGCACAACCGGGCGCCCTGCTGCTGATCGACATCGACAACTTCAAATCGGTCAACGACCTCCACGGCCACAGCGCCGGCGACCGCCTGCTGATCGCCCTCAGCGAGATGATCCGCAGCGTGGTGCCCCGAGGCGCACTGGCCGCCCGCCTGGGCGGGGATGAATTCGTGATCCTGCTGAACCCGGCGTCCACCGAACAGATTGTCGAACTGGGCAGCAGCCTGCGCGACCAGTTCCAGCAACTGTCCGCACAGAGCTTCACCACACCTGCCCCGGTGACCCTGAGCATCGGCGCGAACCTGTTCGACCAGCCGCCGCCGAGTTTGACGGCACTGATCGAGCAAGGCGATACCACGCTGTATGAAACCAAGCGCGGTGGGCGCGATAGCATTCGCCTCGTCGACCGCACGGGCGCCAGCCCCTATGGCGCAAGGTCGTAACTCACCGTCACACTACTCCCAGTCCTCACCGACTCCAACGCACACTCCGCCAAATGCAACGCATACAACCCGTCCCGCACGCCGGTGGGCAATGCTGTGCCGTTGTTCAACGCGTCGATGAACTGCATCAACTCATTGCGATACGCATCCGCATAGCGCTCCAGGAAAAAGTGCTGCAACGGCTCAAGCGCCTCGGTGTGCTCGGCACTCCAGTGGCGCAAGGTGCTGGGGCGGTGGTTGTCGGTGAGCAGCACGCCGGTGACGCCGGAGACTTCGACGCGCTGGTCGTAGCCATACATCGCCTGGCGGCAGCAATTGATATGGCATTGCTTGCCGGAGGCGGTGCGCAGCAGCACCATCACGCTGTCGTAGTCGTCGATCTCGGCCAGAGTGGGGTCGACCAGGCGGCTGGCGATGGCGCTGACCTCCACCGGTTCTTCGCCGAGCAGGTGGCGGGCGGTGTCGAAGTCGTGGATGGTCATGTCGCGCAGGATGCCACCGGAGTGGGCCAGGTAGTCACGCGGGGCCAGGCCGGGGTCGCGGCTGGTGATGATGACTTGGCGCACCGCGCCGATCTGCCCGGCGTCGAGGGCTGCGCGCAGGCGCAGCATGTCTGGGTCGAAGCGCCGGTTGAAGCCGAGCATCACGCGGCCGCCCTGGCGCTCCACGGCTTGGGCGGCGCTACGGGCCTTGACGATATCGAGGTCGATGGGTTTTTCGCAAAGCACCGCCTTGCCTGCGGCGACCGCCGCCAGCAACAGGTCGATATGGGTGTCGGTGGGCGTACCGATCACCACGGCGTCGATGTCATTACGCGTAAGCACCGCGGCGCAATCGTAGGCCGCCTCACACCCCAGTTGGGTACTCAAGGCATCGACCCCTTCGCGCCAGGGGTCGGCCACCAGCACCAGCGTGGCATTGGGATGGGTGGCGACATTGGCGGCGTGGATCCTGGCGATGCGCCCGGCACCCAGGACGGCGATTCTCAGCATGGTCGAACTCCTGATGTTGTTATTGAGGGAGATTCAGTCCGGCAGGTTGAACGGCGTGACGATCTGCACCTGGGACGGTGCAATCGGCCCGGCCTTCCATAGCCGGTGGTAGTGCAGGATGTGCAGGAACACGTGGCGGGCATCGATCTGCAGGTTGTGATCGATGATCGCCGCGACCTTTTCTTCGCGCAGCAATTGGCGGTTTTCTTCGTCAAGGTCGTGACCGATAAACACCTCCAGTGGCCGATCCAGGGCCGCGAACGCGTCGACAATCGCGCGGTTGCCGCCGCCGACGCTGTACACCGCCTTGAGCTCGGGATGCTGTTGCAGCGCCTGGGTCACCCGCTCGAAGGTGCGGTCGTACACCCCAAAGCCGCCGCTCACGTCCAGCACTCGCAGGTGCGCGGCACGCCCACGCAGCCAGGCACGAAAGCCCATCTCGCGCTCTTCTTCGCCACGGAACAGTTCGCTGCCAATCACCACCGCCACGTCCTGGGGCTGCGTCGGCAGCCAGCGCGACATCAGGTAGGCAGCGGTCTGGCCGGCGGTGCGGTTGTCCATGCCGACATAGCCGATGCGCTCGCTTTGCGGCAAATCCGTAACCAGGGTCACCACCGGAATCCCCGCCGCGATCAGTTCCTTGACCGCCAGGTTCACCGCCGGCTCATCGGCGGCCTTGAGCACCACGCCCTGGCTGCCGGTATCCAGGCAGCGCAGCAGTTGGTCGTGCATGGCCTGGGGTTCGATCTCTTCGAACAGGTGAAAGCGCGGGGCAATGCGGAACGGCGCCAGGCTGCCCAGTTGTGCGGTAATCGCCGTCTGCACCGCGCTACTGAAGCGCTTGGGCGTGTGCATGATCACGTCGACGTGGAACGTGCGCCCTACCGCCAGGCCGTTTTTTTCCTGGGACTCCAACTCCTCCAGCGCCTGCTCGATACGCCGCCGGGTCTGGGCATGCACGCTGCCACGCTGATGCAGGACGCGGTCGACCGTAGCTTTGCTGACGCCGGCCTGCGTCGCCAGTTGCTTGATGGAGAAGTGTTTGGCGCGTTCGAGCATGGGGCCTCGCATGAGGTGTTTTTGAGGTGTTTTTTGGGTATTACTGAGGTTTTTCAATGCTAGTCTCAGTTTTGTCCGGCGTCGAGCCGGGCGATGCACAACAACAAAAATGCCTGGAGAACTGCATGCCTAACACCGATCTCGCCACGTCGTTCAGCGGCCAATACTTTGTCGTCACCGGCAGCACCCAGGGCCTGGGCGCGGCGGTCGCCCGTACCCTGGCGCAACGTGGCGCCGCCGGGCTGATCATCTGCGGGCGACGACGCGCCCAGGGCGAGGAGCAGGTGCGGCAGTTGGCCCAGCTGGATTGCCCGGCGTTTTTTGTCGAGGCGGACCTGGAGAAGGTCGAGGATTGCCGCGCGATCATCGATGCGGCGCGTACCCACTTCGGCACCTTGCATGGGCTGGTCAACTGCGCCGGGATGTCGGATCGCGGCACCATCCTGGACACCTCGCCCGAGCTGTTTGATCGGCTGATGGCGGTGAATGTGCGGGCGCCGTTTTTCCTGATGCAGGAGGCGCTGAAGCTGATGATCAGCAACGGCGTGGAAGGCGCGGTGGTGAATATCCAGAGCGTCACCGGGCACGGCGGGCAATCGTTCCTGAGTGCCTATGCCGCGTCCAAGGGCGCGCTGGCGATCCTCACCAAAAATGTGGCGTTCAGTGCCCTGCGCAATCGCATCCGAGTCAATGGCCTGAACATCGGCTGGATGGACACGCCCCACGAAGATGACATCCAGCGCCAGTACCACGGTGCCCAGGATGGCTGGCTGGAAAAGGCCGAGCGCGCACAGCCGTTCGGGCGCCTGCTCAAGCCTGAAGAAGTGGCGCGCAGCGTGGCCTTCCTGCTGTCCAGCGAGTCGGGAATGATGACCGGCTCGGTGATCGACCTGGAGCAAGGCGTGGTCGGCTGTACCGACGGCGGCAGCCCGCAACCGAATCAGGCGCTGGGAGGTATGTGATGTCGGCGTTCGTGACGGAACAGGCGGTGCGCCTGGCGGATTTCAATGACCTCTGTGCGCAACGCGTGAGCCAAGAGGATTACCCTCTCTGCGCTCAAGTGCAGAGCAATGTGCCGATCTATCAGGCCCACACCCTGCGCAACAGCGACCGCCTGGCGGTGATGAATGAACTGCACCACCTCTTCCGCGAGGGGCCCGGGGTGATGGTGGTACGCCGGGCCTATGAAGACCTGGAAGTGGTCGACCGCCACAGCCAGGTGTTCGAGGCGATCTTTGCCCATGAGGCGGCGCAGGGCGTGGCGGCCGATCACTTCGCCAAGGCCGGCAGCAACGGGCGCATCTGGAATTCATTGCAGAAAGCCGCGCTGCAGTCGCCGTCGTCGTTTGTGGAGTACTACGCCAACCCGCTGTTGGGGTTGATTGCCGAGGCGTGGCTGGGGCCGAGCTATCAGGTCACGGCGCAGGTCAACGTGGTGCATCCCGGTGGCCAGGCCCAGCAACCGCACCGCGATTACCACCTGGGCTTTCAGACCAATGATGTGGTGGAGCGCTTTCCCCTGCCCCTGCACCTGCTGTCCCAGTACCTGACGTTGCAAGGCGCGGTGGCGCACTCGGACATGCCGCTGGAAACCGGCCCGACCCAGTTGCTGCCGTTTTCCCAGCAATACGCCCTGGGTTACCTGGCGTGGCGGCGTCCGGAGTTTATCGACTATTTCCAGCAGCACGCCGTGCAACTGCCGCTGAACAAGGGCGACCTGCTGTTCTTCAACCCGGCGCTGTTCCATGCCGCCGGCACCAACCGCACAGCCGACCGCCAACGCATGGCCAACCTGTTGCAGATTTCCTCGGCGTTCGGCAAGCCCATGGAAGCCCTCGACCGCGACCGCATGATGCTGGCGGTGTACCCGGCCTTGCTGGACAACACCGCACTGGATGCCCAGGCCGTGGCGGCGGTGATCGCCTGCACCGCCGACGGCTATTCCTTCCCTACCAACCTCGACACCGACCCGCCCTTGAAGGGCCTGGCCCCGCAAACCGGGCAGCAACTGATGCAGCAAGCCCTCGACGAACGCTGGCCATTCCCGGCGTTTACCGCTGCCGTGGAGCAACTGCGGACCAAGCGCCAGGCGTGAACCCTCTGTTTCAACAACAACAAAAACAACGGAGCACCATCATGAATAAGCAACTCCTTGCGGCACTCCTGACCCTGGCGATAAGCCCCTGGGCGCTGGCCGATATACGCATCGGCGTGAGCATCGCCCAGGTCGACGACGTCTTCCTCGCGCAGATGCGTGACTACATGGCCGCCCACGCCAAGCAACTGCCCGGCGTGACCCTGCAATTCGAAGACGCCCAGGGCGACGTGGTGCGCCAGCTCAACCAGGTGCAGAACTTCACCGCCCAGGGCATGGACGCGATTATCGTCAACCCGGTGGACACTGCTGCCACGCAAAAAATGACCGCCAACGCCCAGCAAGCCAAGACGCCGCTGGTGTACGTCAACCGCCGCCCGGATGCTCAGCAGTTGCCACCGGGCGTGGGGTATGTGGGCTCGGACGAGGTCAAGGCCGGTGAAATTCAGATGCGTTACCTGGCCGAGAAAATGGGTGGCAAGGGCAACCTGGCGATCATGCTCGGGCTTCTGTCCAACAACGCCACGCATAATCGGACGCTGGGGGTGAAGACCGTGCTCAAGGAGTATCCCGACATCAAGATCGTCGAGGAACAGAGCGCGGAGTGGCAGCGCAGCAAAGCGATTGACCTGATGAACAACTGGATCGTGTCCGGGCGCAAAATCGATGCGGTGGCGGCAAACGCGGATGAGATGGCGATCGGCGCGGCCATGGCGATCAGCCAGGCGGGCATGCAGCCGGGCAAGGACATCCTGGTGGCGGGCAGCGACGGTGGGGCTGCCGGGCTGGATGCGGTGAAGAAAGGCCAGTTGCTGGTGACGGTGTATCAGGACAACAAGGGCCAGGCCGTGGGCTCAATCGACCTGGCGGTGAAGATGGTGAAGAAGGAGCCGTACACGGCTGAGCTGACCATTCCTTATCAGCAGATCACCAAGGACAACTACCAGGCCTTCCTCAACCCTTGAGCCGAACGAACCTGTTGTGGCGAGCGGGCTTGCCACAACAAGCCCTCTCACCAAAGGGAGTTTGCGTCAACCGGTCTTCTCGCTGAACGGTTCAAGCCCATTCACCACCAGATAAAGCAACGGCCCCACCGACACAAACACCGCCGTCAGCACAAAATACGGCACCAGCGAAGCCACCGGCCGCCCGCGCCGCCGCGCATCCCGGTACATCCACACGCCCGCCAGCAGCGCCATCAGGTACAGGTCGATCACCACTTGCGCGGTGTCCGGTCGCGACATCAATTCGCGCCCGAACGCCAGCAGCGACTGCTCGGCCGTCAGCAGCGTGAACAGGGTGTATGACGAAAACAGCAGCAAACCGACCAGCGCAACACGGGATCTTTTCATGGGTTCTTCCTTGGGGTGATGAAGGCCCACGTTAGTGATAAGGTTCGGCCCCTCGCAATGACCTCGGAGGTCATGATCCCGCCATGGACACCTCTGCCACCGCCGGCGAACACCTGCGCCACTTGCGCCGGCAAGCCAAGCTCAGCCAGCTCGACCTGGCCCTGATCACCGGTGTTTCCCAGCGCCACCTCAGTTGCCTCGAAACCGGGCGCGCCAAGCCGAGCCCGGGTACCTTGCACAACCTGCTGACGGCACTGGAAGCGCCGCTGGACCAGCGCAACCGCGTGTTCCTCGCCGCTGGCTACGCCCCGCGCTACAGCGCCACGCCACTGGCCTCACCGGCGATGGCCGCGATCCGCGAAGCGGTCAGCCATGTGCTGCACGCCAACAACCCCGCGCCGGCCATCCTGCTGGACAGCCAGTGGCAGGTGCTGGCAGCGAATGCCAGCACCGCCGTGCTGTTTGAACTGGCTGGCATCCCGTCCGATTCAGCCGAGGGCTTGAACCTGCTGACCACGCTGTTGCAGTCGGGCGGCCTGGGCGATCACCTGATCAACGCCAACGAGGTCCGCACCCTCGCCTGGCAACGCGCCACCCGTGAGGCGTTGGGCAATCCTGAACTGGCCGCCCTGCTGGCGCGTTTACCGACACCGGCCAGCACCGAGCTGCCCGCCGACATGCCACCGCTGGTGCTGACGCGCATCCGCTCAAGCCGGGGCGAACTGAGCTTTCTCTCCACCTTCACCACCTTCGGCATGCCTCAGGACATCACCCTCTCCTCCCTGCGCATCGAACATCTGATTCCTGCCGACGACGCCACTTGGCAGGTGATGCGCGCGGCCTATGCGAGTTATGCCGCGCTGGTTTTGTGAAATATCTGTACGTAGACTGCCGCCATACCTCCACCTGAAGGCGGCGAAAAAAACCTGATGCAAGTTACCGAAGTCTCCATTGCCCAATTGCGCGCGGCACTTGAATCCGGCCAGACCACGGCCGTTGAACTGGTAGAAGCCTACCTGGCGCGGATCGATGCCTATGACGGTCCGCAGACCGCCACGGCCTTGAACGCCGTGGTGGTGCGCAACCCCCGGGCGCTCGAAGAAGCCGAGGCGTCCGATGCGCGCCGGGCCAAAGGCGAAACCCTGGGGCCTTTGGATGGCATTCCCTACACCGCCAAGGACAGCTACCTGGTCAAGGGCCTGACGGCGGCCTCCGGCAGCCCGGCGTTTGCCGACCTGGTGGCCCAACGCGATGCGTTCACCATCGAGCGCCTGCGCGCCGGCGGCGCTATCTGTCTGGGCAAGACCAATATGCCGCCGATGGCCAATGGCGGCATGCAGCGTGGCGTCTATGGTCGGGCGGAAAGCCCGTACAACGCCAACTACCTGACGGCACCGTTTGCTTCCGGCTCGTCCAACGGTGCCGGCACGGCGACGGCAGCCAGTTTCTCGGCCTTTGGCCTGGCCGAAGAAACCTGGTCCAGCGGGCGCGGTCCGGCGTCCAACAACGGCCTGTGCGCCTACACGCCGTCCAGGGGGGTGATTTCGGTGCGCGGCAACTGGCCGCTCACACCCACCATGGACGTGGTGGTGCCCTACGCACGCACCATGGCCGACCTGCTGGAAGTGCTCGATGTGGTGGTGGCCGAAGACCCGGACACCCGTGGCGACCTGTGGCGCCTGCAGCCCTGGGTGCCGATCCCGAGCGTCGCCTCGGTGCGCCCGGCGTCTTACGCTGACCTGGCCGTGAGCGCGGCCTCCCTCGCAGGCAAGCGCTTTGGCGTACCGCGCATGTACATCAATGCCGACCCCGACGCCGGCACCAGCGAGAAACCCGGCATCGGCGGCCCCACCGGGCAGAAGATCAACACCCGCGCCAGCGTTATCGACCTGTGGAACGACGCCCGCCAAGCCTTGGTGGCGGCCGGCGCTGAAGTGATCGACGTGGATTTCCCGCTGGTGTCCAACTGCGAAGGCGACCGCCCCGGCGCGCCCACCGTGTTTACCCGTGGGCTGGTGTCCAAGGAATTCCTGCACGATGAACTGTGGGAACTATCGGCCTGGGCCTTCGATGATTTCCTGCGCGCCAACGACGATCCAGCGCTCAACCGTCTGGCGGATGTGGACGGGCCGAAGATCTTCCCCCACGACCCGGGCACCCTGCCCAACCGCGAAGACGACCTGGCCGCCGGCATGGATGAGTACGTGCGCATGGCCCAGCGTGGCATCACCCCGTGGGACCGGATCAGCACCGTCCCCGATGGCCTGCGCGGCCTGGAACAGACGCGCCGGATCGACCTGGAAGACTGGATGGACAAGCTTGGCCTCGACGCCGTGCTGTTCCCCACCGTGGCCGACGTAGGCCCGGCTGACGCCGATGTGAACGAAGCCTCTGCCGACATCGCCTGGAGCAACGGTGTCTGGGTGGCCAACGGCAACCTTGCCATCCGCCACCTGGGCGTGCCGACCGTCACCGTGCCCATGGGCGTGATGGCCGATATCGGCATGCCGGTGGGGCTGACGTTTGCCGGGCGCGCCTATGATGACTCGGCGTTGCTGCGGTTTGCGTCGGCGTATGAGTCGACCGGCAGCAAGCGCCTGGTGCCGCCGCGTACGCCGGCACTCTAACTCAAGGCAGGGGCACGGCAATCAACAGGATTGCCGTGCCGTGGGTAATCATCGCTCGCTCAGCCGTGCGCCAGCGCAATCATGTCGATCTCCACCGCCGCCGACTTCGGCAGCTGCATCACGCCGATCGACGTCCGCGTATGCACCCCGGCGCTACCGAGAACCTCGTGCAACAGGTCCGACGCGCCGTTGGCCACTTCACTCTGCTGATCAAAATCCTCGGCACTGCGCACGTACACGGTGATGCGCGGGATGGCCTTGATCTGGTCCAGCGAACCCAGGGCTTGCTGGAGTAACCCCAGGCAGCGCAACGCGCTGATGCCAGCGGCGACTTGCGCCTGGGCCAGAGTCAGGCTGTCACCAACCTTGCCCGGCAGCACGATGGCATCGCCGACACGCGGGATCTGGCCGCTGATATACAGGTGGTTGCCATCGCGGACCAGCGGCGTGTAGTTGCCGCCGATCTTGAACTCATTCAACTGATAGCCGATACGCAATTGGGCGGCCTGGTATTTTTCGTCGCGGGTCATGGGCGTGTTTCCTCGTTGCGACGTTGCCACTCATCCACCATGTCGCCCAGGGTCTTGGGCCTATCGTTGCGAATCCAGGCCATGAACGGCCGGTCGAACTTGAACCCCGGGCCGCAGTGCTCAAGCATGAAGCGGCGAACGTTCTGAGTGTTCTTGTAGTGTGGGGTGACGGGGGTAGTGCGGGTGATGGGGTCGCTGTGCCAGTCAAAATCCATGTTGTCTCTCGGGCGCCGTGGGGTTTCGGCGCTAGCATAGCGATGTGCTACCCGTGCAGGAAGCAAGGCGTACATTGCTTGATGTCTTAGGACATCACATAAGCACAAGATCTATTTATAACGCCATAAAACCGAAGCTTTTCAGGATATTTCAAAATTTCACTTTCCTTCCCCATCCGAAATATTGCATGGTTGTACGACGACTCAACCCGTCGTGCCAGCCCCCAACAACAATAAGGAAACATCCATGCAAAACGTCAAAGTGTTGATCGGTTTTCTGTGCCTGTTCAGCGGCTATGTCGCCGCAGCGCCTGCCCCAGCCGAAAAGGACGTGGCCCAAGCGGTCGACCAACTGACCCAGGCCATGCTGCACCTGGACCTCAAGCAGCTTCACGCGCTGACCTCCGACAAGCTCACCTACGGCCACTCCAGCGGCAAGGTGCAGAACAAAGACCAATTCATTGCTGACCTGGAAACCCACACCAGCGCGTTCAAGACCCTGGAAATGCAAAACCAGACCATCACCCTGCAAGGCGACACCGCACTGGTGCGCAACCACTTCCATGCCCTGGCGGTGAACAGTGGCGTTGAAGTGCCCACCGATATCGACAACTTCCAGGTCTGGCAGAAGCAAAAAGGCAAATGGCTGCTGATCGGACGTCAGGCCTACAAGTACTGATGCCCAGCGGTGAGCCGCTGAAACCGGCTCACCACGCCACCCCCTTGCGCACCGTCAACAGCGCTTCGCGCAGCGCTGGCAGCGCCACCGAGCCCAAGGCCAGACGCAGTGCGTGCGGCACATGGGCCGAAACGGCAAACGGCTCGGCGGTGGACACGGAAATGCCCTCGCGCTGCAAGCTCATGGCCACCTGATCGGCCCGCGCCTCTTCCCCGAGGGGCAACCACAGGAAATACGAGGACGGATGGCTCACATAGGCCAGCCCCTTCAGCACCTGCGCCGCCAAGGTCTGCCGCGCCTGGGCATCCTGGCGCTTCTGTGCTTCCAGTTGCGCCACCGTGCCATCTTCAAGCCAGGCCACCGCAATGGCGCTCATCACGCCCGGCACGTTCCAGGTGGTGGCCATGAGGGTGCGCTCCAGTGGTTTTACCCATTCCATTGGCGCTGCGACGAACCCGACACGTAACCCGGTCGCGACACTTTTCGACAGCCCGCCCACATACACCGTGCGCTCCGGTGCCAATGTCGCCAGCGGCGGCGGCGCGTCTTCGGCCAGGAACGCGTAGGCCGCGTCTTCGATGATCATCAGATTGTGCTGACGGGCGATCGACACCAGTTGTTCGCGCCGGGCCATGTCCATCACCCAGCCCAATGGATTGTGCAGGGTTGGCATGCTGTACACCGCGCGCACCGGGCGCTTGCGACACAGCTTGTGCAGCGCATCCAGGTCCGGCCCCAGCGGGGTGACCGGGATCGCGACGATTTCCAGGTGCAGGGTCTCGGCCAGCACCTTGAACCCCGAATAGGTCAAGGCATCCACGGCGATCACATCGCCAGGCTTGAGCAAGGCCATCATCGTCACCGCCAGGCCGTGCTGGGCGCCGCTGACCAGCAGCACCTGCTCGGCGTCCACCCTCAACCCTCGACTGAGCAAATGCCGCGCAAACGCTGCGCGCTCATGCAAGCGGCCCGCATGGGGCTGGTAACGCAACAGGGCTTCGAGGTCACCGGAGAGCGCCAACTGGCGCAACGCCGTGCGCAACATATCCGCCTGGCCCGGCAACGAGGGGTAGTTGAAGTTCAGGTCGAGCATGCCCGGCGCCACCGTCATCTGCCCGCTGCCCTGCCCCGGCGGCAGCGAGATTTCGCGCACGAAGGTGCCACGCCCGGCTTCACCGCTGACCAGTCCCATCCCCTCAAGCTCCGCATACACCCGGCTGGCGGTGACCAGCGCGAGGCCATGCTCGGCGGCCAGTTGCCGGTGGGTCGGCAGGCGTGTGCCGGGAGGCATGGTTCCACTGCGGATGGCTTGGGCGAAGGTATCGACCAACGACTTGTAGCGGGCGCGGGGCATTGCGCTGTATCCATGACAATTTTTTGATTGTCTCAATCCTCACCCCTAGGATGACCGCAACGCAACCCCTCCTTGTCCGGACGCCTGATCATGGAACGCACCTCCTCTCTCGACACCTTGAATACCAGCGCCCAAGGCTGGATCAACGGCTTTATCGGCGTGGTGATCTTCAGTGGCTCCTTGCCCGCCACGCGCCTGGCCGTGATGGAGTTCGACCCGGTATTCCTCACCATGATCCGCGCGGCCATCGCCGCCCTGCTGGGCGTGCTGCTGCTGTGGCTGTTCAAGGAAAAACGCCCCGCCCGCCAGCAGTGGATGCCCCTGGCGATTGTCGCCCTGGGCGTGGTGATCGGCTTCCCGCTGCTCACCGCCCTGGCGTTGCAATACGTGACCTCGGCCCACTCCATCGTGTTCATCGGCTTGCTGCCATTGGCCACCGCAGTGTTTGGCGTGCTGCGCGGCGGCGAGCGTCCGCGCCCGGTGTTCTGGCTGTTTTCGATCCTGGGCAGTGTGCTGGTGGTGGGCTATGCCTTCGCCCAGGGTTTGAGCGCCGCGCCGACCGGCGACCTGCTGATGCTGCTGGCGGTGCTGGTCTGCGGCTTGGGCTATGCCGAAGGCGCCAGGCTGTCACGCAGCCTCGGCGGCTGGCAGGTGATCTGCTGGGCGTTGGTGGTCTCGATACCGGTGGTGGTGCCACTGAGCCTGATACTGGCGCCCACGAGCTTCAGCGACATCACGCTGCCCGCCTGGCTCAGCCTGGGCTATGTGGCGTTGTTCAGCATGCTGATCGGCTTTGTGTTCTGGTATCGCGGCTTGGCCCAAGGCGGGATCGCCGCCGTCGGCCAGTTGCAATTGCTGCAACCCTTCTTCGGCCTGGCGCTGGCGGCGGGCCTGTTGCATGAGCAGGTCAGCCTGGGCATGGTGCTGGTCACCGTCGCGGTGATCGGCTGTGTGGCTGGCGCGAAGAAGTTCGCCCGTTAACGCTGCGGCGCGACCATCTTGAACTTGATGTTGATGTCATTGGACACCACGCTGTTGCCGGCCCACTCGCCCTCGCCGATCTTGAAGTCGCCACGCCTGAGGATGAACTCGCCGTCGAACACACCAATGCCGCCCTGCTCCTTGAGCACCACGTCGACGTCCACCGGCCGCGTGGTGCCCTTGATTGTCAGGTTACCGCTGACCGTGTAGCGGTTACCCCCCAGCGCCTTGACCCCGGTGGATTCATACACGCCCACCGGGTAGGTCGCGGTATCGAACCAGGAGGCGCGTTGCAGCTCATCGTTGGCGTCCGGGCTGCCGGCGTCGATGCTGGCGAGCTGTATCCTGAGCAAGGCATGCCCGGCTTCCGGCTGTTGCGTATCGAAGGTCAAGGTGCCCTCGAAGTCGCTGAAGGTGCCGTATACCCGCTGCCCCAATTGCTTGTAGGTGAAGCTGATCTGGCTGGCGGTGCGGTTGACGTCCTTGTACTCCACCGCCTGGGCGCCGGCGCCATAGGCAAGGATCAAGGCGAGGACGGCGACCGGGGACTTTCGAGGTTTCATACAGCACTCCGCAACAGGTAAGGACACAGTATCGAGCTGACACTTCATACCAGGGATTTATTCCCATCGGGCGTTTGTCCTGCTAAACAGAGTAGTCGCCCCACAACAATAAGGACGCTGCATGCACGCCCCTTCGCTCCAGGACACCACCGCGCCGGAAGGCATCTGCTACGGCTGCGGCGGCAGCAACCCCCATGGCCTGCATATCAAGAGCCGCTGGGACGCGGACGGTATCCACCTGGTCGCCGAACACCTGCCCGAGGCCAGGTACAGCGGCTGGCCCGACCTGGTCTACGGTGGCCTGATCGCGATGCTGGTGGACTGCCATTCCAACTGGACCGCCATGGCCTACCACTACCGCGCCGAACACCGCGAACCCGGCAGCCTGCCGCGCATCGATTGCGTGACCGGCAACCTGGGCATCAAATTCATCAAGCCGACCCCCATGGGCGTCACCCTCACGATGCGCGCCCGTGTCGAGGGCGACGTGGGGCGCAAAACCCGCGTGATCTGCGAGGTGTACGCCGGTGACGTGCTGACCGCGGTAGGCGACTCGATCTTCGTGCGCGTCGACACCGGCCAACTGGCCGCCGCCGCCCATGGCCGTGACAGCTGATCCTGGTCTACATTGATGGCCACCGCTAATCGAGGACTGCACCGATGACTCGTCTCACCGCGAAAGACTTTGCGCCCGAACTGCTGGAACTCTACGACGGCTACGCCCACGGCAAGCTCAACCGTCGCGAATTTCTCGACCGCGCCGCCCTGTTCACCTTCGGCGGCCTCACCGCCTCGGCCCTGCTCGCGGCCCTGAGCCCCAACTACGCCCTGGCCGAACAGGTGAAATTCACCGACCCGGACATCGTCGCCGACTACATCACCTACCCGTCGCCCAAAGGCAACGGCAGCGTGCGCGGCTATCTGGTGCGCCCGGCCAAAGCGGCGGGCAAATTGCCGGCGGTGGTGGTGGTCCATGAAAACCGTGGCCTCAACCCTTACATCGAAGACGTCGCCCGGCGCCTGGCCAAGGCCGGTTTTATCGCGCTGGCGCCGGATGGCCTGACCTCGGTGGGCGGCTACCCCGGTAACGACGAAAAAGGCGTGGAACTGCAACAGAAAGTCGACCCAACCAAGCTGATGAACGACTTCTTCGCCGCCATCGAATGGCTCATGCACCACGACAGCAGCACCGGCAAGGTGGGCATCACCGGTTTCTGTTATGGCGGTGGCGTGACCAATGCGGCGGCCGTGGCCTACCCGGAGCTGGGCGCGGCCGTATCGTTCTATGGACGCCAGCCGGAAGCCAAGGACGTACCGCGCATCAAGGCGCCGATCATGCTGCATTACGGTGAGCTGGATACGCGGATCAATGAAGGCTGGCCGGCGTATGAAAAGGCGTTGAAAGCAGCCGGCACCACCTATGAGGCGTACATCTACAAGGGGGCCAACCACGGCTTCCACAATGATTCGACGCCGCGTTATGACGAAGCGGCGGCGAACCTGGCGTGGGAGCGCACACTGGGCTGGTTCCGCAAATACCTGGTTTGAGCGCGGGGCAGACAGGGACGCGCTCAATGTTCCAGTGCGTAGCGCCGGCAATGGTCGAGATAACCCTGCTCATGGCTCCCCACCAGTTGCACCACGCTGGTCCACAGCCACGACGGCGCATCCAGCTGTCTGGAACGGTTCTCCTGCAACACCGCCATCCAGTCCTTGCGGGTGTCGCGGTCCATCTGCCGGGCATGGGCGACACCCACCACCCGCGCCAGGTAACCGGCGGCGTGCATGGCGTCGATCTCGCTCAATTCGTCCAATTCCAGCTTCATGTCCTGGGGCAGCAGTTCGCGGATGAAGAAACCGTTGTCCAGCATCCGCGTCGCCACCATGCGCTCCCCCAAACTCGGTGACAGTTGACGGGCCCCCTCAACCACCCGGCGGCCATTGTCCCTGGGCATCTTCGCCCGTGCCACACGGGGCGCCGCCGCGCCGACGGCCTGCTTGATATCGATCAGGCAATATTCCTGGTCGTCCTTGTCGCCCACGCCGAGCAAGGCGGCATAACGCTGCAGGCCCAGGGAGCTGCAGCCCTTGACCCAATAGGCCGAATCCAGCAGCTCGACCCTCGCGTCCTTGGGGCGGCCTTTGAGTGACGTCACCAATTGATGGATGTCCGCGGAGGCACAGAGCGTTTGCAGCGCGTGCTTTTCGGCCCGCGACAGCGACCAGAAATGCTTGCCCAGCGGAATACTCGGGCGAGCGTTCTCGATGCGTTCACGCGCCAGGTTCTTCCAGGTGCGCGCCACGGCGCTGCGCATGCCCGCCTTGACCTGGGACGGACGCGGCGGCGCTTCGTCAGGCTTGTCTTTGAACGCCTGTTCGTAGCCCACCATCATTTCTTCGAGCATGCGCGCGGTGGTGACGCCGGGCAGGTCCGAGCCGCGTGCGGCGGTGGCCAGGGACAGCGCCAGGCGCACCAGGTCGTGGGCCGGGTTGCCGATCACCGTCTGGTCAAGGTCGCGGATATGCATATCGATGCGCCCCTTGATATCGCCGGTAGGCCCCAGGTTGCCGGCGTGACAGTCACCGCAGATCCAGATCGCCGGGCCATGGGGCAAGCGGCGCCCGCTCTGGCTGTGCAGCCATTCGTAGAATTGCACGGTGCTGCCGCGCACGTAGGCGTGGGCAGAGCGGGCCATTTTCAGGTTACGTAGTTGGGTCAGGTGCGGCAGGCGGGCGGAGGGGCGCGGTATCTTCATGGAAAAACTCAGTGCAGGTGTTGCGGTAGAGCGCTGGCCCTCGACAAATGTTTCATTATGTTTCAAAAAAAGCGTTTCAATCTTCCGCAGCCATGTCCCGCAACCAGCCTTTGAACGCCAGCATCGCCGCCGTCTCGGCCCGCGACTGCAAGCGCGTCAACCAGTAACTGCCGGTGGTGATGCCGACATCGAACGGCTGGCGAATCACATCGCTCTCCAGTTGCCGCGCAAACATCATCGCCGGCGCCAAGGCCACGCCGAGGCCTTGCAAGGCCGCCTCCATCATCGCCAGCGAAGAATCGAACACAATGCTGCGCGGCAGCAGGGTATCGGCGGGCAAACCGGCGGCCTGGAACCACAGGTTCCACTCATCGGCGCGGTAGGACCGCAGCAAGGTGTGTTTCAAGAGGTCGGCCGGTGCGTGCAACTGTTCGGCCAGTTGCGGTATGCAGAGTACGGTAAGCGGGGCCTCCAGCAGTTCGCAGGCATCCGTACCGTGCCAGGCGCCGGCGCCGAAACGGACGGCGTAATCCAGGCCTTCGGCGGCCACGTCGACACGGTTGTTGTGGGTCGACAGGCGCAGGTCGATAAACGGGTAGCGCTGCTGAAAATCCGCCAGGCGTGGCAGCAACCAGCCGACCGCGAACGTGCCGACCGCACCGACGGTGAGGACCTCGCGGTAATGCCCGCCTTCAAATTGGCCGAGGGTGTGAGCAATGCGGTCGAAGGACTCGCGCAACACCGGCAGCAGGGTTTCACCTTCGCGCGTCAGCATCAGCCCTCGTGGCAGGCGTTTGAACAAGGTGACATTCAGTTGCGCCTCCAGGCTTTTCACCTGATGGCTGACCGCAGCCTGGGTCACACACAACTCGATGGCCGCCCGGGTAAAGCTCAAATGGCGGGCCGACGCCTCGAACGCGCGCAGGGCGTTGAGGGGCAAATGGGAACGCAGCATGTCCTACCCTAGATTTTCTAATGGCAGCTGCAAGATATCATCGTTTGTCGAAGGAACCGAACCTGACTAGATTTGCCACGCCTGCGCAGGCCCCGATCGTCAGTGCATCATTTACATGGAAGCGAATAACCATGAATTCCAACGTTAGAAATTTCCTGATTTCAGCCTTATTTATCAGCTCCGGCACCTGCATGGCCGCCACCGACCTGCGCCAGGTCGTAGACAGCAGCGTCGAACCCCTGATGCAGCAGCAAGGCATCGCCGGCCTGTCGGTGGCGGTGGTGAACAAGGGCAAGGTGCAATACTTTAACTACGGCGTCGCCAACAAAGACAAACAACAGCGCGTGACCGAAGACACGCTGTTCGAGATCGGCTCGGTGAGCAAGACCTTCACTGCCACCCTCGGCGGCTACGCTGCGGCAAGCGGCAAGCTGAAACTGTCGGACATGGCCAGCCAGTATTTGGCCGCGCTTAAGGGCAGTGCCTTCGACCGCATCAGCCTGCTGCAATTGGCCACCTACACCCCTGGCGGCCTGCCGCTGCAGTTTCCAGATGCCGCCGACAGTGCCGGCACCATGCTCAATTATTTCCAGCACTGGAAACCCACTTACGCCCCAGGCGCACAGCGTCTGTATTCCAACCCCAGCATTGGCCTGTTCGGCTACCTCAGTGCGCAAAGCCTGGGCCAGCCGTTCAACGTCGCCATGGAGAAAACCCTGCTGCCCAAGCTGGGCCTGACGAACACCCATGTCAGCGTGCCGGCAGACAAAATCCCTACCTACGCCCAAGGCTACGACAAGGACCAGAAACCCGTGCGCGTCGGCCCCGGCGCGCTGGACAGCGAAGCCTATGGCATCAAGACCAGCACGCAGGATCTGGCGCAGTACGTGATGCTGAACATGCACCCGCAAACCCTGGAGAAACCGCTGCAACAGGCCATCGCCACCACCCACACCGGTTACTACACGGTGAACGGCATGACCCAGGGCCTGGGCTGGGAGTACTACCCCTACCCGATCACGCTGCAAGCGCTGATGGAGGGCAACTCCACACCGATGGCCATGGAGCCGCACACGGTGAAATGGTTGGCCCCGGCCCAGGCGCAGCCGGCCAACGTGCTGTACAACAAGACCGGCTCGACCCGTGGGTTCGGTGCCTATGTGGCCTATGTGCCGAGCAAGGACATGGGGGTGGTGATTCTGGCCAACAAGAACTACCCGAATGCCGAACGGGTGAAAGTGGCCCATGCGATCCTGAGTGCGCTGGACCACTGATGCACACGCCCCGCAGGAACCGGCAAGCCGGCTCCTGCACGTTGGGTTACATACCGAGCCAATGCGGCAGCGCCAGCGAAATGAACGGCAAGTACGTGACCATGATCAGGAACACCAACAGAATCATCAGCCACGGCATCGCCGCGCGGATGGTCTGCCCCAGGGTCAACCCGGTCACCGCCGAGGTCACGAACAGGTTCAGCCCCACCGGCGGGTGCACCAGGCCGATCTCCATGTTCACCACCATCACGATCCCCAGGTGGATCGGGTCGATGCCCAGCTTCATGGCAATCGGGAAGAAGATCGGCGCCAGGATCAGCACAATGGCCGACGGCTCCATGAAGCTGCCCGCTACCAGCAGCACTACGTTGACCATGATCAGGAAGCCAATCGGCGTCAGCCCTTCGGAGATCACCCACGCGGTGATTTCCTGGGGGATCTGTTCGGTGGTCAGCACATGGGCAAACAGCATGGCGTTGGCAATGATGAACATCAGCATGATTGCCAGGCGCCCGGACTCCAGCAGCACTTTGGGACAGTCGCGCAGCTTCATGTCCTTGTAGACGAACAACGCCACGAACGCCGAGTATACCGCCGCCACTGCGGCCGCTTCGGTCGGGGTGAACATGCCGCTGTAGATGCCGCCGAGGATGATCACCAGCAGCAACAGGCCCCAGAAGGCGCGGCGTGCGCAGGTCAGCCATTCGCGGAACGTCGCCCGGGGCTGGGCCGGCAGCTTCTTGATGCGTGCGACGATGTAGATGGCGATCATCAGCATCAGGCCCAGCAACAGCCCTGGAATTACCCCTGCCATGAACAGCTTGCCGACCGAGGTTTCAGTCGCCGCCGAATACACCACCATCACAATCGACGGCGGGATCAGGATGCCCAGGGTGCCGGCGTTACAGATGATCCCCGCACCGAACGCCTTCGGGTAACCGGAACGCACCATGCCCGCCACGGCAATCGACCCCACCGCCGCCACCGTCGCCGGTGACGAACCGGACAGCGCCGCAAACAGCATGCACGCCAACACCGCCGCAATCGCCAGGCCGCCACGAATATGCCCGACACAGGCGTTGGCAAAGTCGATCAGCCGCTGCGCCACCCCGCCGGTGGTCATGAACGCCCCGGACAACAGGAAGAACGGGATCGCCAGGAAGGTGTAGGCGTCGGAGGTCTCGAATAGCTTGATCGCCAGGGAACTCACCGAGTCCTGGCTGAACATCAGGATCGACACCGCACCGGACAGGCCCAGGGAAATCGCGATGGGCACGCCGAGGAACATGAACACAAACAACAACAGAAACAGACAGAGCACGGCCATCAGTGACGCTCCTCATGACTGCCGGCCAATTTGCTGGCCTCACCGGCCTCGTCGGCCAAACCCAGCCCGACCTGACGGTGGGTAAGGATGCGGTAGAAAATTTCCAGGTAGCGGATAAACACCATGGCAAAACCGATGGGCACGATGATCACGATGTCACCGACGTCGATGCCGTACTGGTCGAGGTCTTCGGCGCCGATATGGGCGGTCATCACCGCACTCACCCATTTGTAGCTGGCGATCATGAACAGCCCGGCATAGGCCAGGCAGCACAGGCAGGCGAACATCCCGAGCACGCGTTGCACCGGGCGCTTGGTCAGCTTGACCAGGGCGTCCACGCCCAGATGGCCAGCGGTGCGCACGCCGTAGGAAATACCGAAGAAAATCAGCCAGCCAAACATGGCCTTGGTCAGCGCCACGCTCCAGGTCATGTCCTGGGCCCAGGTCATGGTGTGGTCGCCCAGGGCGGCGAAGAAGGTGCTGCTGAAGGCCCACTTGTCCGACAGGGCAAAGAACAGCGTGTAGATGTTGTTGAGCATGACGTAGACGAATGTCACCAGGGTCATGGCTGCCAGCAGGAAGGCAATGAAACCTTCCTCCAGGTGCTCCCAGACGCGCCTTAGCGTTTGCATGGCAAAACCTCGCGAAAGCAAATGAGATATCGATATGTGGGAGGGGGCTTGCCCCCTCCCACATTGGGGGTTACCGATTGGAGGCGTCCGCGGCCTTGATCAGATCAGCCCCGATCTCACCTTCGAACTTCTGCCACACCGGGCGCATGGCTTCGCGCCACAGCTGGCGTTGCTCCGGGGTCAATTCGATGATTTCGCTGGTCTTGGCGTCGACAATCTTCTGCCTGGCCGACTGGTTCAGCGCCTCGGCCTGCTTGTTCACCTCGACGGTGACCTCGACCATGATCTGCTCCAGGGTGCTGCGGATGTCCGGTGGCAGGCCGTTCCAGAACTTGGCGTTGGTGATCACCATGTAGTCGATCAGGCCATGATTGGACTCGGTGAAGAACTTCTGCACCTCGTTGACCTTCTGGCTTTCATAGTTCGACCAGGTGTTCTCGGTGCCGTTGACCGTGCCGGTCTGCAGGCCTTGGTACACCTCGGCGAAGCTCATCTTGCGCGGGTTGGCGCGGATCGCCTTGAACTGCTCTTCCAGCACGCTGGAGGCCTGTACGCGGAACTTCAGGCCACGGGCATCCTTGGGCTCATGCAGCGCTTTGTTGGCCGACAATTGCTTTAGGCCGTTGTGCCAATAGGCCAGGCCGAGGATGTTCTTGTCCTGCATCGAGGTCAGCAGTTCCTTGCCCTGGGCCGCCTGGAAACGGTCGACAGCAGCCAGGTCATTGAACAGGAACGGCAGGTCATAGATCTGCACCTGCTTGGTGTATTGCTCGAACTTTGCCAGGGACGGCGCCAGCATCTGCACGTCGCCCAGCAGCAGCGCTTCCATCTCCTTGCCATCGCCGAACAGCGACGAGTTCGGGTATACCTCGACCTTCACCTTACCGGGCAGACGCTCTTCGGCGAGCTTCTTGAACAACAGCGCGCCCTGGCCTTTGGGGGTGTTTTCGGCCACCACATGGGCGAACTTGATCACGATCGGGTCCGCCGCCTGAGCCAGGCCTGCGGCAAACAAGGTGGCGGCGCACAGCAGCGCCCGGGAGAGCTTGAGCATGGAAAATTACCTTTTTATTGTTGTGTTGTAAGGCAAGGTGCCTGATGTGACGCGTGTAGTGAATTTCGAATTTTAGATACCTGCGTTCGGAGTGGCCGAACGCTGCGCCTGGGCCGCCAACAACCTTTGTGCACGCAGCAACACCGGCGCATCCACCATCTGCCCATCGATCTGGTAGGCCCCTGCCCCATGGGTGCCGGCGTCCACCACCCGCTGCGCCCAGGCCAGGTCTGCGGCGCTCGGTGCGAGCGCTTCATGGATCACGGCCACCTGCTTGGGATGGATACACAACGCCCCGGCAAAGCCCATTTCATAGGCATGCCGGATCGAACGGCGCAGGCCCTCCGGGTCATCGATGGCCGGGTGGACGCCGTCCAACGGCGCGACCAACCCGGCGGCGCGGGAGTGTACGATCAGCGCCAGGCGCGCCTGGTCCAGGGCGAACTGCGCAGCCGGGGAGTTGCTGCTCAGGTTCAGGTCCAGCGCCAGGTCCAGCCCACCAAACGACAGGCGCTGCACCTGCGGCGCATGGGCGATCTCGGCCACAGCCAACAAGCCACGGGCGCTTTCGATAATCGGCCAGATCACTTTGCCGGTGGCGGCAACCACCGCCACCTGCGCGGCACTTTCAACCTTGGGCAGCAACACCCCCGCCACATTCGCATGGGCCTTGCAGAACGCCACATCCTCAAAATGCTCGGCATGTTCCGGCGCATTGATGCGCACCCACACCTGGGCAGCGGGGTTCGCCGTCAAAAACACCCCGAGGTTATCCCGCGCCTGGCGCTTGAGCGGCTCTTCCACCGCGTCCTCGAAATCCACGATCACCGCATCGGCCCCACTGGCCAGGGCTTTGGAAAATCGTTCCGGTCGGCTACCGGGTACAAACAACGCCGAACGCACCAATGGCTTTGGCATGACACAATTCCTTATTCAGATAACGCCGCGCGCGCGCAGGCTGTCGATGGCATCGCCGGAGTAACCGAGCTGATCGAGAATGTCCTGGCTGTGTTGACCCAATGCCGGAACGCCGTCCATGCGTGGGGTGAACGCGGCATTGCGGGCCGGCGGCAACAGCGACGGCAGCGGACCGGCCGGGCTGTCGACTTCACGCCAGCTGTCGCGCGCCTTGAGTTGCGGGTGGTCCCACACGCCTTGCATATCGTTGACCCGGGCGCTGGCGATCTGCGCCTCCTCCAGGCGCTGGATCACCGCTTCCGCATCCAATTGCGCAAAGCGGTCGACGATGATCTGGCGCAACACTTCACGGTTGGCCGAGCGCTTGAAGTTGGCGCTGAAACGCTCGTCCGCCGCCAGTTCAGGCGTGAGCAGCACCTTGTCGCAAAACGCCGCCCATTCGCGCTCGTTCTGCAACCCCAGCATGACGGTGCCACCATCGCCAGTGGGGAACGGCCCATAGGGGTAGATCGTTGAGTGCGCAGCGCCGGCACGCGGTGGCTGCGGTGCGCCGTCGAAGGCGTAATACATCGGGTAGCCCATCCACTCCACCAGGCTTTCCAGCATGCTCACGTCGATGCGACTGCCCTTGCCGGTCTTGCCGCGCAGCAGCAGCGCCGAGAGGATGCCGCTGTAGGCGTACATGCCTGCCGAGATGTCGGCGATGGAACAACCAGCCTTGGCCATCTGGTCGTCGCCAGGGCCACCGGTCACCGAGAGAAAACCGCCTTCGCTCTGGATCAGCAGGTCGTAGGCCTTCTTTTTCTCGTACGGCCCGCCCTCGCCGTAGCCGGAAATATCGCAGACGATCAACCGTGGGAAACGCTCGTGCAGCGCCTCGAACGACAGGCCCATGCGCGCCGCCGCGCCGGGCGCCAGGTTCTGCACCAGCACATCGGCATCGGCCAGCAGGGTGCCGAGGATATCGCCTGCCTCGTCCTGCTTGAGGTCCAGGGTCAGGCTTTCCTTGGAACGGTTGGTCCACACGAAATGCGAGGCCAGGCCGCGCACGCGCTCGTCGTAGCCACGGGCAAAGTCGCCGGCGCCGGGGCGTTCGATCTTGATCACGCGGGCGCCCAGGTCTGCCAACTGGCGTGTGCAGAATGGCGCGGCAATCGCATGTTCCAGGCTGACAACGGTGATGCCGTCCAGCGGTCTCGGGTTAGTCATGACAGTTCCTCAGAGCCAGTGGGCCATGGACGTGGCGTTGCGCAAATCCCAGACCTTCTCGATCAGGGCGTTGGCCTGGGCCGGTGTGCGGGCGCCGCTGAACTGGCTCAGCCGCTGGAATTTATCCGCCAGTTCCGCGCGGCTCAGGGTGTTGCCCGGGTCGCCCTTGGGCTCGTCGATAGCACCGTGCAGCGTGCGACCCTCCACCGTGGTGACGGTGACGCGGCCGAGCCAGCGTTGCGGGTAGGCGCCGTCGACTTCGGGGTCGAGGGTCATGCTGACCTTGTCGCGAAAAGCCGAGACGGCTGGATCGGTCAATGCCAGCTCATGGAACTCGGTGAGACCGGCCTTGCCATGCACGCCAATCAAGCCCAGCACGGTGCCCATGGAGAACTTGGCCTGGTGCACGCTGGTCGGTACGTTCACGCGCCCCAGCACATCGATCGCGCCTTGATGCACGCGGGTTTCGACGCGGGCAATATCGGCGGCGGCGAGACGTTCGCGTTGCATCAGGTCCAGCAGCGCATCGGCGGCCGGATGGGTATGGCGGCACGAGGCGTGGAACTTGAACGAGGTTTCCAGCAGCGCCCAGCGACTGCCAAGGCCGGCGGACAACTTGCTCGGCTCGGCATCGCTGGACATGCCCGCCGCCAAGCCCTGGTCACCTTCCAGGATATTACGCGCCCCCGTCAGCCCATCCGCCGTCAGGTATGCGGCGAGCAACCCATCCGCTGCCGCCTTGGCGGTGTGCAGTTGTTTGGAGTCGGCGGCATCGCGCAGGAACTCCCACAAGCCGGCGGCCTGGGTGCCCGCGCTGCCGAGCAGGTTGATGAATTGTTCCTGGTTGAAATCCAGCAGCTTGCCCACCGCGACCGCCGCCGCCAACGTGCCGACGGTGGCCGTGGTGTGGAAGATGCGGTAATGGGAGCGCCCCATGAATTCGCCGATACGGATACCAGCCTCGTAGCCGGCCACCGAGGCCAGCAGCAAGTCGCGGCCGGATTTGCCCAGGTCCTGGGCGGCGGCCAGGGCAGCCGGAAACACCACGGTGGCCGGGTGCAACACGGAGCTGTTGTGCAGGTCATCCTGCTCCACCAGGTGCGACGAAGCACCGTTGACCAACGCGGCGAAGTAGGCGCTGCTGCTGGCGCCATTGACGATCACTTGCGCCGGGCCGCTGCTCGGCCCCATCTTCTGCGCATAACGCTCGAACAATGGAATCGGATGCGCGCCCTTGCTCGCCAGCGCCGAGGCCAGCCAGTCCAGGTACAGGTCTTCGGTGCGCGCCAGGACGTTTTCGGGCAACTGTGCGTAGTGCAGGTCTGCCAGGAAGCGACACAAGGCTTGGGTATGGCTCATGGTCGGGCCCTCAGAAGCTGCGTGGCAGTTCGAGCAAGTGCTCGGCCACATAGGACAGGATCAGGTTGGTGGAGATCGGCGCCACCTGGTACAGGCGCGTCTCGCGGAATTTGCGCTCCACGTCGTACTCGCAGGCAAAGCCGAAACCGCCGTGGGTTTGCAGGCAGGCATTGGCCGCCTCCCAGGACGCCTTGGCTGCCAGGTACTTGGCCATGTTGGCGCTGGCGCCGGCATGCTTGCCGCTGTCGTATTCCTCGCAGGCACGCCAGCGCATCAGGTCAGCCGCTTCGATCTCGATATGCGCTTCGGCAATCGGGAATTGCACGCCCTGGTTCTGCCCGATGGGCCGGCCAAACACCACGCGGTCACGGGCATACGCGCAGGCTTTTTCGATAAACCAGCGGCCGTCGCCGATGCATTCGGCGGCGATCAGCGTGCGTTCGGCGTTGAGGCCGTCGAGGATGTATTTGAAACCCTTGCCCTCTTCGCCGATCAGGCTGTCCAGCGGCAACTCCAGGTTGTCGAAGAACAGCTCGTTGGTCTCGTGGTTGACCATATTGGCGATGGGCTGCACGGTCAGGCCGTTGCCGATGGCTTCGCGCAGGTCCACCAGGAAGATCGACATGCCTTCGGATTTCTTCTTCACCTCGGCCAACGGCGTGGTGCGCGCCAGCAGGATCATCAGGTCGGAATGCTGGATCCGCGAGATCCACACCTTCTGGCCGTTGATCACGTACTTGTCGCCACGCTTGATCGCGGTGGTCTTGATCCTGGTGGTATCGGTGCCGGTGGTGGGCTCGGTCACGCCCATCGATTGCAGGCGCAATTCGCCGCTGGCCAGCTTGGGCAGGTAGAAGCGTTTCTGCGCTTCGCTGCCGTGCCGCAACAGGGTGAACATGTTGTACATCTGGCCGTGCACGGTGCCGGAGTTGCCGCCGCAGCGGTTCACTTCTTCAAGGATTACCGAAGCTTCGGCCAGGCCCAGACCGGAACCGCCGTATTCTTCGGGGATCATCGCCGACAGCCAGCCGGCGTCGGTCAGCGCCTTGACGAAGGCTTCGGGGAAGCCCTTCTCTTCATCGATCCGGCGCCAGTAAGCGGCATCGAATTCAGCGCACAAGGCGCGCACGCCGTCGCGGATGGCATTGAGTTCTTCGTTGTCATTCGGGTTCATCTGCGGCTCTCCGCCTGTTGTTCTTGGATTATTCGAAATGCACCTGGGCTTGCTGCGCCAGGCCATCGGTATTGCCGGCCCACAGTTGGGCTACGCCGGTCTCGGTGACGCGCCCGCCTACTTCAAAAGGTTGCGGCGCGATCAATGGGCGCACACCGCGATAGGCAAACCGGCGCAAGGTGGCGTCGGGACGGGCGCGGCAGAACGCACGCAGGCCCAGGGTGGCGATCAGCGGCCCGTGCACCACCAACCCCGAATAGCCTTCGGTGCCGGTGACATAGGGGTAGTCGTAGTGAATGCGGTGGCCGTTGAAGGTCACCGCGCTGTAGCGAAACAGCAGGGTCGGCGTGGGGTCGACGGTTTCGGACCACTCGCCCTGCTCCAGCGCCTCGCCGCTGCCCGATTTGGGCGGCGTGGGTTCGCGGTAGACGATGTCCTGTTCCTCGCGGATCGCCAGGCGGCCTTGCTGGGAGTAGTCGTGGCGCACGGTGACGAACAGCAGCGCGCCAGTGCGGCCGGTCTTTTCTTCGACCTGGGTGATGGTCGACACCCGGGTCGCCGCCTCACCGGCACGCAGGGCATGCAGGAACTCGATGCGCCCACCGGCCCACATGCGATTGCGATTGTCGGCTGGCGGCAGGAAGCCGCCACGGGCCGGATGACCGTCAGTGCCCAGGGCGGTTTCCGGCAGTGGGTCCTGGAAGAAACACCACTGCCACAGCGGCGGGATGTCTGCGCCGTCTTCGGGCACGGCTTCGCCGAAGGTAGCGGCAATACGCTTGAGCAGGTTATGGCTGAGGTGGTCGTGGGCGGTTTCGCTTCGGCCGATCCAATCGGTGGCGCTCATCGGGTGCAGGTCCTCGGGCAGTGAGTGTCTGCCCCGGATCATGCAAGGACGCACCCGTTCCGGGAATTTGCATTTCAATAAACCAGCGTTCGGTTATGCTGAACGCCGCCATCCTGTCCCGGGAGTCTTGCATGCACTTCGATCTGGCCGACCTGCGCCTGTTTATCCACATCGCCGAATCCCCCAGCCTGACCCAGGGCGCCAAGCGCGCGTTCCTCTCGCCGGCCGCCGCCAGTGCGCGGATCAAGGCCCTCGAAGGCCAACTCGACACCCGCCTGCTGTACCGCGACAGCCGTGGCGTGGAGATCACCCCGGCCGGGGAGCGCCTTCTGCACCATGCGCGGTTGATCATGCGCCAGGTGGATTACCTGAAAAGCGAGTTCACCCAATACGGCGTGGATTCGGCCGGGCATATCCGCATTTTTGCCAACACCACGGCGGTCACCGAATTCTTGCCAGAGGTGCTGGCGGGCTTCCTGTCCCAGCGCCCTGGCGTAACGGTGGACCTGCAAGAGCGCCTGTCCCGCGACATCGTGCGTGGTGTTCTGGATGGCACCAGCGACATGGGCATCATCGCCGGCCCCGTGGAAGCCTCGGGGTTGCAGGTGCTGCACTTCAGCACGGATAAACTGGTGCTGATGGTGCCGGTGGGGCATGCACTGGCGCAACAAACCTCAGTCACCCTGGAACAGACCCTCGCCTACCAGCACATCGGCCTGCATGAAGGCAGCACCTTGCTGAGCTTCTTGCGTGAACATGTCGAGCGACTGGGCAAACACTTGTCGCTGCGCATCCAGGTGTCGAGTTTCGAGGCGATCTGCCGCATGGTCGAAGCCGGCGTGGGCATCGGCATCATTCCCGAGTCCGCCGCTGTACGCCACAGCCGCACCATGCAACTGGTGGCGGTGAAGCTGGATGAGCCGTGGGCAATCCGCGAGCGCAGCATCCTGGTGCGGGAGCTGGAGGCGCTGCCCGGCACCATTCGGGCGTTGATTGCCACGTTGATGCCGGACTCGGTCAGTGCAAGCTGAGGTTACGCAGACGC
The DNA here is from genome assembly GCF_024584605.1 of Pseudomonas extremorientalis. Lineage (NCBI taxonomy): Bacteria > Pseudomonadati > Pseudomonadota > Gammaproteobacteria > Pseudomonadales > Pseudomonadaceae > Pseudomonas > Pseudomonas extremorientalis. The sequence goes on from NZ_CP089519.1 coordinate 3,485,536, forward strand.
GCACCGTCCACGGTGACATGGCTCAAACGCCCCTGGTCATCGAATAACAGCCAGCCGTCCTCGGTGCGACGGATGTTCACTTCGTAACGAGGCCAGTGCAGCACCGCACACAGGTGGTCACTGGCGCGATGGATAAAGTGCCAGCGCGTGTCGCGTTCACCAGCGATATAGCCGAACACCAACCACTGCGCGTCGAGGGCAACGCGCACCGGGTCGCCGTCGAAGAAACCTTCGTCACAGCCCGGCATGCGATACCCCTTGCGGTTGCCATTGACATCCAGGATCAGCGTCGGCTCTTCGTCATCGCGACACCTGATCCCGTACTCGATGGTTTGGTCGAGTGCACAGTACAGCGCGTGGCTCTCCTCCGACTGCGCGGATGCCGGATCGCGCCCGGCCAAGCGACGCTCAGGCAAGCGATAGTGCCAGCGTTCGACACCCTCGCGCGGGTTGTAGAGCCAGAGGAATTCATTATGTTCGTTGCTCTTGAGCGCGCGCAGCGCGCCCGGCAAGTCGCTGACATGCCACAGGGTCTGAAAGTTGCGGTCCACGTCCACCACGCGCAGTTGCCGGTCGTGACCGAGGGTCCAGGCGCTGCCGTCAAACTGCTCGGCGAATACATCCAACACCTGCACGCCCAGATCGGTGGCGGTACGGTTGACCAGGTCGAGCTTGCTGATGCGCCACACCCGGTCACGCCGGGCCAGCACCAGCGCCATCTGCCGACTGTGTGCCAGGACAATCCGCTGGGCCGGCACGGCGAAGTGGAACAGTGGCTGGCCGCTGGCATCCGTCACCATCGCACCGGCCTCGCCCAGCGCCACCAGGTAACGCTCGTCATCCAGCGCCACCGCGTCGTATATCGGTCGGCTGCCCTGGGTCGGGGCGGTCCACTCCAGCGCGTCGCCCACCCGTACCAACGAGCGCATGGCAGGCCGCTTGAGGGCCTGGCCAGGCAAGTCCGCCTGCAATAATTTATCGCGGCTCATCTTGACCAGCGCTTGCAGCTGATTGAAGTTCAGCCCGCCGCGACCAATGAGTTGGTCGGCGATCACCGCGTGCACGGTGGCACCGGCCAGCCAACTCAGGGCAGCGGCATCGGATTTGTGCGCCAACAGGGCGTGCGCCAGGGCATCACGCTCGGCGTATCGGTCGGGATCGTCACGCAACTGTTCGATCCACGGCCCATAAGCTTCCAGGGTCTGCGGCAGCAGAATCGCGCGTTTGACCAAGGCGCCCATCGCCAGCCGCCCACCGGCCGCTTCGGCATCCAGCAACCATTGCGCCGCGCGCGGGCGCTCATCCGGCAGGCTCCACACCACCTCGACGGCTTGCAGCCACAGGCCCTTGGCGATCAGCGATTCGGCCCACTCCAGGCGCAAACGCTCGGCAATCTGCGGCTGCCTGGCCTGGAGCAACACCACGGCATCGGCAAACGCATCGTCACGCCGTGCCACCAATAAGGCACGCTGCCAGTTCTCGGCCAGGCACAGCAAGCGCACGATGACCGCTGACGGCATGTCCCAGGCCAGGGCCAGGTCGGCAGCCTGTTGGTAACGTGCGTGTTTTTCCAGGTAGTCGAGGGCTTCCTGCCGCTCCTTGAGCAGTTCGGCGAGGACAAATACCGCTTCTTCGATCCGGTTTTCCCGGGCCAGGCGCTCGTAGGAGCGGCGATAGACCTCGCGCAGGTGCTCGGTCAGGCTTTGTTCGAAGTGATAGGCGCGGCCTGGCCCGCTCTGCTGGCTGAGGGTCAGGTCCTCGCGCCGCTGCGGCGTGCCGAAGTTCTGTTCAGCCTCCGGTTCCTGGCCTCCCAGAGGAATGGCATGGCGCAAGGCTTCGGCAAAATCACCGTCCTCGAACATCTCCAGCATGCGCTGCATGTAGGCGGCCTGGCGTTTGCCGTAGAGCCTGGACAATTTTGAACGCTCGGTCAGACGGGTCAGCCAACGGCGCCAGGCGGAGGGTTTATACCGAGCCGGTCTGGCCCGCTCGGCGATGCCCGGATCAGCCGGTGCTGAAGGCACGGCGCCGACGGGCCGCACGCCTCGACGCAGGTATTTGTTGATGCCCATCAACAAGGCAGTGAACACCGTTGCGCCTAGCAACATACCCAGGATCACGCGGCTGATGTCTTCAGTGGTCGAAGCAGGAATCGGCGTCAAGGGTTGGGATTGGCTGTGAATGGCCATCCAGATCAACCCGGCGACCAACGCCAGGGTAGCGCCCAGTTTCAACGCTGGGTACTGCGCGGGCGCCTCACTGGCCCATGGCTGGGCCGCCTTGGGAGGCGCTGCTTTCGGCGCTGGCAGTTGGCGCTCCAGCAATGCGCGGATCACGCCTTCCTGCTCGGGACTGACCGGCGCCAAGCCGCCAAGGATCTCACGCACATCGGTGATGTCCGGCACGGGCAGCAGCGGCACAACCGGCGCATGACAATCGAAGGTATCGAGTAAGGTGTAGGCACTGATCTCCAGCCACAACCCAGGTTCAAGGACCTCGGCGTCGCGCAGCTGCAAGGCGTGAACCTGGCTGCCGCGCACCAGCCACAAGTCGGCGGTGGGTAAAGCACGCAGCTCGTCAGCGGTCAGCCGTGCCGAACACAACCCACGCCCCTGGCGGACCAGCGGCCAGCCGGCAAGGGTCTGGCAATCCAGTGCGACGGGCGCGCTGAACTGCAACACATCTCCGTCGGCAAAACGGTAGGCAGCGGCACCCGTGCGCCAGTGTCCGAGGATCAGGCGAGCCCGCTCCTGCGTGGTGAAGCGGTCAGCAGGCAACCACACACCGTCGATGGACTGGTGGCCGGTCAGCAGCGGTCGGCGGATCAGCAGGGGTTCGTGCTCATGCATCGGCAGGCTCTTGTTTCAGGTCGCACATGACTTGCAGACGCATGTCGCGCTCGGTGACGTTGAACACCAGTAGTTCCCGGGCGGTGGTCAGCACCGCCACCAGCCCGCTCATGGGACAGAAGCTCGCACGGGCAATCGGTGCGGAGGTGGTGAACAGCGTCTGTTGCAGGCCTTCCGAGTACAGGCCGACGGTGTGCTGGTTCGGGCCCAGCAGTACCAGTGCATAGCACTCCTGCGCGGCCACGTGGTGATGCAGGCCGATAGCACTCCAGCCCGGCGCCAAATCGATCTGCGCCCTTTTCGCGGGGAAGCTGTCGTGGGTCACCAGGCGCCAACTCTGGCGGCCATCATGGTGAGTGAGTAATGCGCACCCGCCAAAGGTGTACTTCCAGTGGGCGGTGCTGGCGAACAGTACCTGGCTAACCCCGGCCGCTGCACCGACCGCATAGCCGGAACTGCGGACACCGGAGGCTGTTGCGGGGTACGCCACCAGTTGCCCGGCCTCGCTGCGGGCGTAGACCAACGACAAGGCATCCAGCTGCGCCAAGCCTATGACATTGTTGGTCACCGAGAAAAACGCGCCCCTCGGTCCATGACCGGGACGCTGCCAGTGGGCGAGTTGACCATTTGTATCGAGCACATACAGGCGTTCCGCTTGTTGGCCGCGCAGCCACACCGCGGGCAGCAAGGTCGCGGTGCCCGGTGGCAAGTGCAGCTCTTCGCGTGCAGGCTTGTTGGAGGAAACAAGGCCGGGGATATTCCAGAAGGTCAGGATCTGGCCATCACCGAGCACCGCACCGAGGCTGCGATAATTAAACGCGGCGGCAAACACATGCTGGTGCTTGCCCCACAGGCGACGGCGCACCTCCAGGGCTTTTTTCTGGTTTTTGTGCGGCAGCTTGATCACCGCCATGCCATGTTCGTCGAGCAGGCGCAGGGCGACATAGTTGCCTGAGCCGGAGATGACCGGTGGCAATGTCAAAGCCACCCGCGCCACCCGCCCGCTGGCGGTGGGCGCCGGGGTATGCGCGGCGTTTTCGAACTGGCCCTTGAGCAGGCGCACCGATTGTTGCTCGTCGGGCATGGGCAGCGACACGCGTCGTGACTGCAAGGCAAAAGACAGACTGCGTCCGTCCAGGTTGCGCGCAATCTGCACGCGGTGGGTGCAGGTCTTGGAATCGGTAGGCGGCAAGCGCTGGCCGACCACCCAGCACTCTCCCACCCGATGTTCGGCCAGGGCGTCACGCCAAGCCAGCCAATGGGTGTCGCTCACCACCTCATAGGTGCGGGCTTCGAGCAAGCGCTTGAGTTGCGCCGACGAGTCCAGCTCATGCAACACCGACGTGCCCTGCAGAATGCCCCAGCGCAATTGCGCCCCCGCCTCCTCGGCTCGCCGCGCCAGCAATATCAGCAGTGCCAGGTGTACCAGGCGCGCGGCGCCCAGTTGCAGGGGACCGGCGTCGAACAACACCACGATCAGGCGGTTCGCCGCCTGGGCGCGGTACTGTGGCGCGAGGAACATATGCTCGCCGCCGACCGCCCGGCGCAGGAACTCATCGGGCACTTCATCGGCCAGCAGCCATTCGCTGGACAGCAGCCGCTCATAGGGGCCGCGCCGGTGTAGGTCGCCCAGGCCGTCGGGCTCCGGCACACCGCCCTGGTGCAGGCCTCGCAGCGGTCCCAACAGGGGGTTGAGGCGGCCCAGCAGGTCGGCGAACACGGGTAACTGTTCCGGGGCAAACCATTCCAGCCAGTGCCGCCAGGGTTGCAGCGACTCAGGCAGTTGCATGGGTGACTCCCCAATAATCAGCGATACGTTGCACAAGGGCGGGCGAAACAGCCAGCAAGCGGTCCAGCGGGACCACGGCCGCAGGCTCATGCCACACCAGCAGTGGCGAACGCTTGAAGCGTGCTGAAAAGGCCTGGCCCAACAGGTCCTGGGGCACATCCGGCTCCCAACTGGTCGGCAACCAGAGGTGTGGCGCGCTGGCGCTGGGGGCCGCGTAAGCCACGCCGTCGACCCACGGCAGATCAGCCGTCGAGCCCGTCACCACCAGCACCTCACCGTTGGCCGTGGCGTGCAGACGCGCGGCGAGTCCAGCCTCCAGCAGCGCCAGGCGCCTGAGCATCCGGCGTGCCGCATCACCCCAGGCCACGGCGGCTTGCGCCTCGGCGGGTGCCTGGCGTGAGCGCCAGCGCCAAGAATGGGTCAACGCACTCATTCGGCAGGTGTCAGCAAACGTGTGAGTTGCCCCCGTGCCTGCTGCAACGGCTCGGGCATCGTCTGGCTGTTGAAGTTCGCATCAATTTCGCGCAACAACCCTTCGAGCGCCGTACTGGTCGGCGGTTCGCTGCGGGCGAGATAGTCTTCGGCGGTTTCCAGCAGGCGATTCAAGCGTGACATCGGCTGCAACGTGGCCTCTTCCACCGCGCTGAACAGATGGCTGTTGCTGGAGGCGGCAAACAAGTCGCGCAGCACTTCACGACCGTGTTGCTGGGTAGCCTGGGTTGGCAACACGTAAAGCAGCGGCCACAAGTCAGCGTCGCTGGCTTCGAGGCGGCCGCCGAGCAACGCGGCAGCGGCGATCAGGCGTTGGGATTTGACAATACGCCGGTCGGACAGCTGGATACCGGCTTCGCGCAAACGGCGAATGGCCTGGGCCAGTGCCGGGCGCACGACGCTCAAGTCGACGTGTTTCAAGGCCTGGCCGAGGGTGTCCAGTTGCGCTAGCCCGAGTAACTGCTGCACCGGGCGCTGCTCCGACTGCCAGCCACCGGCCAACATCGCCTCCAATTGGTTGTCCGGCACCGACTCGACAAACAGGTGCAACAGGAAACGGTCACCAAAGGCCGCCAGCGCGTCATCGTCCGGCAGGCCGTTGGCCGCGCCGACGCACACCCGCAGCGGGCATTGCACCTGGGTATGGCCACGGCGGAAACGCCGCTCGTTGAGTACGCCGAGCAAGGTATTGAGGATCGCGGTGGAGCCCAGGAAGACTTCGTCGAGAAACACGATGTCGGCTTCCGGCAGCATGCCGCTGACATCGGTTTCCACCGTGCCTTCGCGCAGCTTTTTCAGGTCGACCGCGCCAAACAGTTCGGACGGTTCGGTGAAGCGCCCGAGCAGGTACTCGAAATAGCGCCCGCCCATGGACTGCGCGACGCGCCGCACCACTGCGCTCTTGGCGGTGCCGGGTGGCCCGATCACCAGGATATGTTCCTGGGCCACCGCCGCCAGCACGATCAGTTCGGCCAATTGCTCGCGCCCCACCAAGCCTTCGGTTGCGGCACGTACAGCGTGGCGGATTTGCGCGGCAGCGCTTTGCAACTGAGCAATCATGGGCGTCTTCCCTGAAACCAAAGCGCTGAATCTTGCCTGAGGCCAAGGTAATAGCAAAGCGTTGTTACATGTTCTTGTAAGGAGTCAGCCGTGCTCATGGGCTGGTGCGTTAACACTCTTTGACAGTTTCTCGACAAAGCTGCCAAAGACCTCCGGGTGTGGCCTCCCTAGCATTCGAGCATCCAAACCACCTGCCGGGTGCTCTTCATGCTTCGCACATTGCGCGGTATTCCATTGCTCGGTTGCCTGCTGGGCAGCATCGGCTGCCATGGGCAAGCCTCTGCCCCGCCGCCGATCCCCAAGGGCGACTACAGCGCGATCATCCGCTACCTGCAAACCCGCATCCCTCGGGACATGGCCCACGCCAACGTGCCCGGTTTGTCGATTGCCCTGGTCAATGGCCAGGAGTTGATCTGGGCCCGTGGGTTCGGCTTGGCCGACAAAACACTGGGCGTGCCGGTGACGCCGAACACGGCGTTTCGCGCCGGTGCGATCTCCAAGCTGCTCACCGCCAGCGCCGCCCTGCAACTGGTTGAACAGCAGCGGCTGGCGCTGGATGCACCGATCCAACAGACGTTGCGCGAGTTCTATGTGCGCTCGCGTTTCCACACCGACCAGCAGGCCGCCGACAGCGACATCACCTTGCGCCGCCTGCTCAGCCATCAATCCGGCCTGCCCAGCGAGCACCTGCGCGACCTGCGCAACAGCTACGCCATGGGGCAGATGCCAATGCGCCTGTCCGGCGTCTGGCTGAGCACACCGCCCGGCACCCAGGTGGCCTATTCCAACCTGGGTTATGCACTGGTCGGCGCGGCGATCGAGCGCAGCAGCGGCAGAGCGTTCGAGGCCCAATTGCAACACAGCCTGCTCAAGCCGCTAGAGATGAACCAGGCGAGTTTTATCGGCACCGCCGCACAGGTGAGCTATCGCGCCCAGGGCTATCAGGACGGTATCGCCAGCACCGACGCGCAGGTGCGCGACCTGGCGGCCGGCGGCTTATGGGCCAGCCCCAAGGACCTCAGCCATTACGTGCAGATGCTGTTCGCCGAGGGTCTGTACAAGGGCAACCGGGTGATGAACCAGCGCTCCATCAATGACATGTTCACCCAGCAAAACACCGGCAACGCCCTGGACTTCGATTGCCGGATCGGCCTGGCCTGGTTTCTCGCACCGTGCGGTGACGAGCCGGTCGGGCCTGGGGTGCGCACCTATCAGCACAGCGGTGGCGGCGATGATTTCGCCGCGCAGTTGACCGTGCTGCCAGACCAGCAACTGGCGGTGATCATCATGGCCAATGACAGCAACGCCGAAGACCTGGTTGCCACGTTGGCCACCGACACCCTGCGCCTGATGCTCCAGGCGCAGACCGGCGAGCCGGTGTGCAGCGAAGATTGCCAGGCGCCCCGTCACGGGCTCAAGCTGCGCCAGGTGCCGGCCGCCGTCGACCGCCAGCGCCTGTCCGGGTTTTACGCCACCGCCTGGGGCGTGTTCCGCATCCGGGACGACGCCGGTCGGCTGCGTGGCGAACTGGCCGGCTACGACTTCGAGCTGCTGCGTGACGACCACGGCTGGCTGCGCGCGCAGAAGAAAGTCCTGGGGTTCTGGCTCAAGGACCTCGGCGAACTCGGCCGCGTGCAGTTGGATGTGATCACCGTGCAGGGCCGGCAGATGCTCACCGCGCGCAGCCACGGCCAGCGCATCGCCATCGGCGAACGCATCGACCCGCCACCCTTGCCCATGGCCTGGGCCGACACCGTCGGCACCTACCAAGTGCTCAACACCCACGAGCCCGATGCGCCGTTGAGCGGCATCAGCGTGCGCCTGGAAGAAGGTTTCCTGGTGATTCGCGGCCAACTGCACGACGAGCCGCTGACCGACTACATCCTGCTGCCCGTGGACAACGCCCATGCCGTGCTCGCCGGCAACGGCTATGGCCTGGGCGACACCGTCAGCCGCCAGGTCAACGGCCTGAGCGCCTCGGGCTACTCCTTCAAACGTACCCATCCACCCTTGAGTTTCTGACCGACATGAAAACCCTGATGAACCCCAAAAACCTCTGCCTGTCCCTCACCTCGTTGTGTTTGCTGGCAGGCGCCGACGCTGCACTGGCCGAGGACTGGACCTACAGCCTCAAAGCCGGCGTGGCCAATCTGCCGCGCTACAGCGGCAGTGACGAGCGCATGACTGCCCCGGTGTTCGGCGGCGCCATTGTCAGCCCCTGGGGAATTTTCCTCGATACCGACAAGGGCCTGGGCTGGGGCTACGAAGGCAACGCCTTGAGTTTCAGTGCGTATGTCGGCGCCAGCGCATCGCGCAAGGACAAGAACGAATCCCTGCACTTGGGCTCCAAGCGCCTCAAGGGCATGGGCGAAATCAAGTCACGCCCGCAACTGGGCGTGAGTGCCCACTACAATCTCGGCGGCGCCATTGTCGGCGCGACCCTGGAACATGCCCTCAAGGAAGATGACCACAAGGACAGCGGCAAGGCGTTCACCCATCTGGAATTGAGTCTGGGCACCACGCTGTACGAGGGGCGTTATGGCTCCGTCGATGCCAGCATCAACAGCCACTTTGGCGACCGGGACTATATGCAGACCTGGTACGGCGTCACCACCGGCCAAGCCGCGCGCAGCCGCTTCAAGGCCTACAAGGCCGGTGCCGGCAATATCAGCAATGGCCTGAACTTGGCCTGGAGCCTGCCGATCAGCGAGCACACCGAGTTCTCGACCTTGCTGGATGTGCAGTACCTGGCGGATGAAGCGGGCAAGAGTCCGATTGTGGAGCGGCGCTTGCAGACGTCGGTGATGGGCGTGCTGGAATACACGTTCTGATTGGATAGGTGGGAGGGGACTTGCCCCCGATGGCGGTGCATCAGTCCATATCGCTATCGGGGGCAAGCCCCCTCCCACACTTGATCTCCATTGAATGTAAAAGCGCTATTCGGCGTAGGCCCAGGTCATCCGGAACGACGCGCCGCCCCATTCCGAATCCTGCACTTGCACCTGGCCGCCGTGCCACTGCGATACCCGCTGCACCAGTGCCAGGCCCAGGCCGAAGCCACCGGTACGACGGTCGCGGCTGTCGTCCAGGCGCATGAAGGGCTGGAAGATCTTCGAGCGGCCTTCCTCCGGCACACCAGGGCCGTCGTCACACACCCGCACTTCATAGCCGCTGCCGAACTTGACCAGCGACACTTCCACACGCCGCTCGGCATACCGAATGGCATTGCGCAGCAAGTTGATCACCGCCCGCGCCATAAAACGCGGTTCGATCTGGATGTAGTCCACTTCGCAGGTGCGCAACGACAACTGGATACCGGCGGCTTCGGCCTCCAGCGCCACGCTGCCGATCACACTGTCGAGCCAGCTGTGGGCCTCGATGCGCTCGCGGGTGACCTGGGTGGCGCCGCGCTCCAGGCTGGCGTAGGTGAGCAGTTCGGAGACCATTTCTTCCAGCTCGCCCAGGTCGGCATACATGTCGGAGATCAGTTCGCCGCGCAGACGCGGGTCGATTTGTTGCTTGAGCTGGTCGAGTTCGAACGACAGGCGCGCAATCGGCGTGCGCAGCTCGTGGGACACGGCGTTGGTCAGTTCGCGCTGGTTGGCGATCAGGCTTTCAATGCGTTCGGCCATCTGATTGAAGTGCCCCGCCAGCTCGCGCACGGTGGAACGGCGCGGCAGCAGGATGCGTGAACCGAGGTCGTTGTCACCGAAGCGTTGTGCGGCCAGGCGAATATGCTCCAGGTCGCGCCAGTGCGGGCGCACCCAGAAATACAGCACGATCGCCAGGCACACCCCGAGAAAACCATAGGCCCACAGGTAGAGCCACTTGGGCTCTTCCGGCAGTTTGATTTCCAGCAACTGCGGGCCACCGTCAATGCTGGCGAGGAACTCCATGAAATCACCGCGCACCACCAGCAAGTCAGCGGCCAGCAGTTGTGTCTCGCGCTCGGTGAGCGCCTGGGTGTCCTTCTGGACCAATTTCAAGTGCAGCCCATAATGGGGCTGCAACTCGGCCAGCCGGGCCTGGCGTTGGTCGGCGCCGAGCGGACGCAGTTGCTCTACCAGGGCATACGCCGGGCCGCGCAAGGCTTCGCGGTTATAGGTTTCGTTGGCTTCGGGCAGCAGCTCGTCGAAGGTGTAGTTGACCAGCCAGATCGCCCCCGCCAGACCGAGGGCCAGGATCACATACAGGCGCAGAAACAGCCGCAGCATTTAAGCCTCCCACGCGAACGGGTTGAACAGGTAGCCCTTGCCCCAGATGGTCTTGATGCACACCGGTTCACGGGGGTTGTCGTTGAGCTTGCTGCGCAGTTTGCTGATGTACACGTCGACGCTACGGTTGAGGCCGTCGAACGCGATACCGCGCATGCGGTTGAGGATGTCATCGCGGGACAGGATCGTGCCTGAGTTGCTGGCCAGCAGCCATAACAGCTCGAATTCCATGGTGGTCAGATCGATCTTGTCATCCCCCAGGCTGACCCCCCGGCAACTGCGATCGATGGCCAACCGCCCGAACGCCAGGGCACCGCGCACCGTCGGCTCCGGGGCCTGGCGCCGTTGCAGGGCACGCAGGCGCGCCAGCAGCACGGGCGGCTTGATCGGCTTGATCACATAATCGTCGGCACCGGACTCCAGGCCCAGGATGTGGTCCAGGTCATCTTCCTTGGCCGTGAGGATCACAATCGGCGTGTCAGACACCGTGCGGATCCCACGGCACACATGCAGGCCACTCTGGCCAGGCAGCATCAGGTCCAGCACGACGATCTTCGGCTTGAACGCCAGGAACGCTGCAAGGGCCTCATCGCCCCGGTGCTCCACGCGCACCTCGAAGCCATGCTGCTCCAGGAAGTGCGCGATCAGCCCCGCGAGTTTTTCGTCGTCTTCAACGAGCAAGACCTTGCCCAGCCCCAGGTTTTCCATAAGTTCTCAGTGTGCAGACGCAGATTGAAGAGCGGGCATTATAAGTGGCAAGCTGCCCAACTTAAGCAACTGGCCAGCCGTTGCCGACGAAGCTTCATGCTTTTAAGAGTTTTTAACAAATACCCCCCACTCTTTAACGCCAGCCACAGGGAGCTGTATGCGCAAGGATTACCTGGCGTTCTTTGTTTCGCTGTTCCTCTCGCGGTTGGCGGACCAGATCCTGCTGTTCATCGTGCCCCTGATCGTATTCCAGACCACGCAGAGTGTAGCCTGGGCCGGACTGGCATTCTTCGTCGAGTCGCTACCGCGTTACCTGGCGTTCCCAGTGTGTGGCGCCTTGTGCGACAAGTTCGCGCCAGTGCGCCTGCTGCAGATCAGCCAGGTTTACCGGGCGCTGGCGTGTGTGCTCGCGGTGGTCTTGCATGGGGTGTTCGATGGCCTCTACTGGATTGTCCTGCTCTCGGCGTTGTGCGGGGTGCTGACGACCCAGGGCATCATGGCGCGGGAAGTGCTGATGCCGCACATCTTCGCGCACTACAGCTACGCCAAGACCCTCTCCTACTCGCAGATCGCCGACCAGAGCGGGCTGGTGCTGGGGCCGCTGGTGGCGGCGCTGATGCTGGAAGTCTGGGCCTGGCATTGGGTGGTGCTGGGAGTGGCCGGATTGTTTGTACTGGCCGACCTGGCGATGCGCGCGTGGCAACGCTCCAGCACGGCGCACCTGGAAACCTTCGAACAGCATCAGGATATCTGGCTACAACCCCTGAAGATTGCGTTCGGGCATATCCGCAGCCTGCCGGACTTGAAACGGATCATCACCCTGGCCGTGGGGGTGAACCTGATCATTGGCGTCACCCTGGCCACATCGGCGGCGATGGTCACCGGCCACTTTGCAGCAGACAAGGACGCCTATGCCCTGCTGCAGGCAGCGGGTGCACTGGTGACCATCGGCATTCTGTTTTATCTGGCACGGGCCGGCCTGCCGTTGAAAGTGCTGGGTGGCTTGTCGTATTCGATGATCGGGGTGGGGGCGTTGATCATGGCCGCAAGCCCCGGCGTATGGCTGTATGCCGTGGGTTTCCTGCTGGTGACCGGCTTCGACAAGATGTTCAACGTCTACCTGCGCAGCACCCGCCAGCGGGTGATCCCCGCGCAGGACTTCGGCAAGACCGTGGGCGTGATCACCCTGCTCAACAACCTGCCGCAACCCTTGGCGGGCCTTGCGGTGGCGTTGCTGGCGGCGCCGCTGGGGACGCAGGCGGTGATCCTGCTGTTGGCCGGGATCGCCGCATTGCTCGGTGTGGCCGTGGCCTCAGGCTGGCACGCCACTGTGAAAGCGGAACTCGATGTCGGGTGACTCGATCAGGTCCTGCTCGGTCGCCCTGACCCGCTCGATCACCTGGGCGATGTCCTTGGCGTCGCCGTACTGGTACGCCAGCTTCAGGTAACCCTGGAAGTGCCGCGCCTCGCTCTTCAGCAGCCCGAAATAGAACTTGCCGAGTTCTTCGTCCAAATGCGGCACCAGGGCTTCGAAACGCTCGCAACTGCGCGCTTCGATAAAAGCACCGACCACCAGGGTGTCCACCAGTTTCACCGGTTCATGGCTGCGCACCACTTTGCGCAAGCCCGAGGCGTAACGCCCGGCATGCAGCTGGCGCAGCTCGATCTTGCGCTTTTTCATCAGGCGCATGACCTGCTCGTGATGCACCAACTCCTCGCGGGCCAGGCGCGACATCATGTTGATCAGGTCGACATGGCTGTAGTACTTGGCGATCAGGCTCAGGGCGGTGCTGGCGGCTTTGAATTCGCAGTTCTTGTGGTCGATCAGCAGGGTTTCCTGATCGGCCAGCGCGGCCTGGACCCAGGCATCAGGGGTGCGGCAACCGAGGAATTCGTGGATTTCTGGCAGGTTCATCGGGCTCACGGGCAAAAGGATCACAAAAGGCCGGCGATTATACCGACCCCGCCGCAGACCACCAGCCACCGGCCTTGATGTGCATCAACATGACGTGCGCGCGCCAGCAACTATAGTTGTTCCAGGCCCCGCCCTTTTTTATGGAGATCCCGATCATGCAAGCCATCCGCAGCATTCTGGTGATCATCGAGCCCGAGCACTCGGAAAGCCTGGCCCTCAAGCGCGCCAAGTTGATCGCCGGGGTCACCGACGCGCACCTGCACTTGCTGGTCTGCGACAAGAAGCATGAGCACTCGGCGCTGCTGGCGCTACTCAAGGCGGGCCTGCAGGAAGACGGCTACCGCGTCAGCACCGAGCAGGCATGGAATACCAGCCTGCATGAAACCATTATCGACGTGCAGCAGGCCGAAGGCTGCGGGCTGGTGATCAAGCAGCATTTCCCGGACAGCCCACTGAAAAAAGCCCTGCTGACGCCGGCGGACTGGAAGCTGCTGCGCTATTGCCCGAGCGCGGTATTGCTGGTCAAGACGTCTACACCCTGGATGGGCGGAAAGATCCTGGCGGCGATCGACGTAGGCAATACCGATGGCGAACACCGTTCGCTGCACAACTCGATCATTGACCATGGCTTTGATATCGCCAACCTGGCCAAGGCGCAGTTGCATGTGATCAGCGCACATCCGTCACCGATGCTGTCGGCGGCGGACCCAACATTCCAACTCAAGGAAACCATCGAGGCGCGGTATCGCGAGCAATGCAGGACGTTCCAGGCTGAGTTCGATGTGGATGACAAGCACCTGCATATTGAAGAAGGCCCTGCCGATGTAGTGATCCCCTACCTTGCCCACCAATTGCCGGCGGCGGTTACCATCCTCGGCACCGTGGGGCGCACAGGTCTTTCCGGGGCGTTGATCGGTAACACCGCAGAGGTGGTGCTGGATGCCCTGGAGAGTGATGTGCTGGTGCTGAAACCTGACGAAGTGATGGACCGTCTGTTGGAGCAGGCCACCAAGGCCTGATGCCGACCTTTCAAACAATGAAGATAAAAAATGTGGGAGGGGGCTTGCCCCCGATGAGGGTGTGTCAGTTGATACATCCCGGGCTGACACACCGCCATCGGGGGCAAGCCCCCTCCCACAGGGGTTATCCGTTGTCAGTTGGAAAACACATCACGCAGAAAGCCGGGCGCGATATAGCGCTGGTAATGCGCCTCGGACAGGATAAAGAACTCACGGTCAATCGCGTCGCGCAGGTCCGGCAACGGCCAATCGCGAAATTCCGGTAATAGCACCATCCCATACGCCTCCAGGTTGGAAATCACCCGCGCGCCCCGGGCGATCAACTGGTAGGCCCAGCAGTACTCGGACTGGTGCGGCACGAAGCGGATCTTGCGCTGTTCCAGCTGGCCGCGCAGGGTCTTGGGGTCGAACACCTCCAGTTTGCCGGCCATCACCTGCACCAACAGCTGCTCCAATCGCAGCCAGACCGCGCGTTTTTCTTCCTCGTTATAGCCATTCCACTGGATCACTTCGTGGTGGAAGCGCTTGCAGCCACGGCACACCACATCGCCGTAAACCGTGGAGCACAGGCCGACGCAGGGGGTCTTGATGGTTTGGTTGGACATGGGTAACGACACGCAGATCAGCAAAACAATGCGCCATGTTAGCCCTTTGTCTAAGCGTGATCACCCAGCAAACTTGGTCAGGCAACTTACCTTTAGAAATTTTTTGCCGTAGAATCATCCGGCCTTGTAAGGCGCCAATAATCCGCTGGAAGCTGTTTTCAAAGCGTCACGAGCACAGTCGTTCCTTCAGAACGGTGTTGGCGCGGGCCCTGACTCGGTAGGTCAAAGCCCTCGCCAACCCTCATCAGCTCCGTTCTGCAGGCGTAAAACTTTGAAAGCAGCTTCTGTGAGGAATGCCGGCAGCGCTGGCTTTGCGGCCCAAAAAGCCCCCGAGCGCATGCGTGCCGTTCATTTCTGGATGAGCGTCCCGTGGGACCACTGATGAGGGTAATAACTGTGCTTGAAGCCTACCGCAAACATATCGAAGAGCGCGCAGCCCTGGGTATTGTTCCCCAGCCGCTTAACGCCGAACAAACCGCAGGCCTGGTCGAGCTGCTGAAAAATCCCCCGGCTGGCGAAGAAGAATTCCTCGTTGACCTGATTACCAACCGCATTCCACCAGGCGTTGACGAAGCTGCCTACGTCAAGGCCGGTTTCCTGTCTGCCCTGGCCAAGGGCGAAGCCACTTCCCCCCTGATCGACAAGAAACGCGCCGTTGAACTGCTTGGCACCATGCAAGGCGGCTACAACATCGTGACCCTGGTCGAGCTGCTGGACGACGCCACACTGGCTCCCGTCGCCGCCGCCCAACTCAAGCACACCCTGCTGATGTTCGATGCGTTCCACGACGTGGCCGAAAAAGCCCGTAACGGCAACGAACACGCCAAAGCCGTTATCCAGTCCTGGGCTGACGGCGAGTGGTTCCGCAACCGCCCTACCCTGGCCGACAAGATCAGCCTGCGCGTATTCAAGGTGACCGGCGAAACCAACACCGACGACCTGTCCCCTGCGCCGGATGCCTGGTCCCGTCCCGACATCCCACTGCACGCCCTGGCCATGCTGAAAATGGCCCGTGAAGGCATTGTGCCGGACGAGCAAGGCAAGACCGGCCCGATGAAGCAGATCGAAGAAATGCGCGGCCAGGGCTTCCCGATCGCCTACGTCGGTGACGTGGTCGGTACCGGTTCCTCGCGTAAATCCGCGACCAACTCCGTACTGTGGTTCTTCGGCGACGACGTTCCGTACGTGCCGAACAAGCGCGCTGGCGGCTTCTGCTTCGGCAGCAAGATCGCCCCGATCTTCTACAACACCATGGAAGATGCCGGCGCACTGCCCATCGAATTCGACGTTTCCAACATCAACATGGGCGACGTGATCGACCTGTACCCGCATGCTGGCAAGGTCTGCAAACACGGCACCGACGAAGTCATCACCACCTTCGAAATGAAGACTCCGGTGCTGTTGGACGAAGTCCGCGCCGGTGGTCGTATCCCGCTGATCATCGGTCGCGGCCTGACCGACAAGGCCCGTGCCGAGCTGGGCCTGGGCCCAACCGACCTGTTCAAGCTGCCTGAAGCGCCTGTCGACACCGGCAAAGGCTTCACCCTGGCGCAGAAAATGGTCGGCAAGGCGTGCGGCCTGCCAGAAGGCAAAGGCGTTCGTCCTGGCACCTACTGCGAACCGAAGATGACCACCGTGGGTTCCCAGGACACCACCGGTCCGATGACCCGTGACGAACTGAAAGACCTGGCGTGCCTGGGCTTCTCGACCGACCTGGTAATGCAGTCGTTCTGCCACACCGCGGCCTATCCAAAGCCGATCGACGTGACCACCCACCACACCCTGCCTGACTTCATCATGACCCGTGGCGGTGTATCGCTGCGTCCAGGCGACGGCATCATCCACAGCTGGCTGAACCGCATGCTGCTGCCGGACACCGTGGGTACCGGTGGTGACTCCCACACCCGTTTCCCGATGGGCATCTCGTTCCCGGCCGGTTCCGGTCTGGTTGCGTTCGCCGCAGCCACTGGCGTGATGCCACTGGACATGCCGGAATCGATCCTGGTGCGCTTCAAAGGCAAGATGAAGCCTGGCATCACCCTGCGTGACCTGGTTCATGCCATTCCTTACTACGCGATCCAGTCGGGTCTGCTGACTGTAGAGAAGAAAGGCAAGAAGAACGCCTTCTCCGGCCGCATCCTGGAAATCGAAGGCCTGAACGACCTGACGCTGGAACAGGCTTTCGAGCTGTCCGACGCCTCGGCTGAACGTTCGGCTGCCGGTTGCACCATCAAGCTGTCGAAAGAGTCGATCACCGAATACCTGAACTCCAACATCACCCTGCTGCGCTGGATGATCGGTGAAGGCTACGGCGATGCACGCACCCTGGAACGTCGCGCCCAAGCGATGGAAGCCTGGGTCAAGAACCCTGAGCTGATGGAAGCCGATGCCGACGCGGAATACGCCGAAATCATCGAGATCGACCTGGCCGACATCAACGAGCCGATCCTCTGCGCACCGAACGACCCGGACGATGCCCGCCTGCTGTCGAGCGTTGCCGGCGAGAAGATCGACGAAGTGTTCATCGGTTCGTGCATGACCAACATCGGTCACTTCCGCGCGGCCGGCAAGCTGCTGGAGCAGGTCAAGGGTCAGCTGCCAACCCGTCTGTGGCTGTCGCCGCCGACCAAGATGGACGCTCACCAACTGACCGAAGAAGGCTACTACGGCATCTACGGCAAGGCTGGCGCGCGCATGGAAATGCCGGGCTGCTCGCTGTGCATGGGTAACCAGGCACGTGTTGAGCCGAATTCGACCGTGGTGTCGACGTCGACCCGTAACTTCCCGAACCGTCTGGGTGACGGCGCCAACGTCTACCTGGCTTCGGCCGAGCTGGCAGCGGTAGCTTCTACCCTGGGTCGCCTGCCGACCGTCGAAGAGTACATGGGCTACGCAGCGAAACTGGACACCATGGCCAGTGACGTCTACCGCTACCTGAACTTCGACCAGATCGCCGAGTTCCGCAAGATCGCAGCAAGCGCCAACATCCCGGTGATTCAAGCCTAAGGTGTTGATGTGAAAAAACGCCGCGTATCGTGAGGTACGCGGCGTTTTTTATGCCTGGAATGCAGTACAAATGTGGGAGGGGGCTTGCCCCCGATAGCAGTGGGTCAGCCAATAAATCCGGCACTGAGACACCGCGATCGGGGGCAAGCCCCCTCCCACATTTTTACCGCGTCAGGTTTAAGCGAAGAACGAATAGACCACCGCAGTAATCGCCACCAGGCCAACCGCCGTGACGAACACATTGGACGCCTGCCCCCGGTACTTGGCCATGGCCGGCACCTTGCGAATGGCATACATCGGCATCAGGAACAGAATCGAAGCAATGATCGGACCGCCCAGCGCCTCGATCATGCCGAGGATGCTCGGGTTCAACGTCGCCACGATCCAGCACACCACCAGCATGAACGCCGCCGTCATGCGGTCCAGGCGCTTGGCCTCAGGGCGACGACCGGTCTTCAGCACCAGCCCCTTGAGGCCTTCACTCGCACCGATGTAATGGCCCAGGAACGACTTGGCAATCGCCACGAACGCAATCAACGGCGCTGCGAACTCGATGGTCGGGTTATTGAAGTGGTTGGCCAGGTACGACAGGATCGACAGGTTCTGCGCCTTCGCTTCGGCCAGTTGCGCCGGCGACAGGGTCAGCACGCAGCTGAATACGAAGAACAGCACCATCACCACCATCAACAGGTGCGCGCGGGACAGGATCTGCGAGCTGCGTTCATCGGCGTGGGCGCCGTACTGGCGCTTCTGGTCCACCGCGAAGGCCGAGATGATCGGCGAATGGTTGAACGAGAACACCATTACCGGGATCGCCAGCCACAACGTGTTGAGCAGTGCGGACGGTGCGGGGATGACGCTGGCGGTGCTGAGGATGCCGCCGTTCCAGTGCGGAATCAGGTACACCGCCAGGAACAGCAACGCGACGATAAACGGATACACCATCAGGCTCATGGCCTTGACGATCACTTGCTCGCCGCAACGCACCACGGCCAGCAGGCCGAGGATCAGCACGAACGACAGGATCGCCCGGGGCGGTGGCGCAATGTGCAGTTGGTGTTCCATGAAGCTGCCGACCGTGTTGGTCAACGCCACGCTGTAGATCAGCAGGATCGGGAAGATGGCGAAGAAGTACAGCAAGGTGATCAGCGCACCGGCCTTGATGCCGAAGTGTTCTTCCACCACGTCGGTGATGTCGGAACCTTCACGGCCGGACAGCACGAAGCGGGTCAGGCCACGGTGGGCGAAGAAGGTCATCGGGAACGCCAGCAGCGCCAGGATCACCAGGGGCCAGAAGCCGCCCAGGCCTGCGTTGATCGGCAAGAACAGCGTACCGGCGCCAATGGCGGTACCGAACAGGCCAAGCATCCAGGTGGTGTCCTGGCGGCTCCAGCTTGTGAGGGTTGCAGGTGTCGTTGCATAGCGTTCGTCGACGCTATTGGCCTGATCATTCATCCGGTCGGATCTCCGCATTTACACGGCCGGGACGAGTCAGAAAAACCTGACAGGCAGCGCCCCGACCATAGAAGGGGCCGGATTGTCCGGGATTCTTGTGAATAAGCAAAGACTTAGCTGAGGAACGGTGGTGCGGTGCAAGCCCGTAGGGGCGGCTGTAGACGGCGGTTTTCGGGGCCTGTGGCTGAAGGCAGAATATACATTCCCACACCAATCTATTTTAGAATCACGGCTGTTACTGTAGTTTTCACACAACGCCCGCCGCTTATCCAGAGAGCCCCGCCATGCCTCGCGTCTCCCGCAAACAAGCCGATCTCAACCGCGAAATCATCGTCGAGGCCGCCACGCACCTGTTTCGTGAGCGCGGACTGCACGGTATCAGCCTATCAGACGTGATGGCTGCTGCCGGCCTGACCCACGGCGGGTTCTACGGGCACTTCGCCTCCAAGGAAGCCCTGGCCACCGAAGCCTGCCAACAGGCATTCGAGCACGCCAACCTGGGCTGGCAGGCCAAAATCGAGCACAGCGACGATCAACAGGCCGCGCGCCAGGCGGTGCTGGGGCCCTACCTGACCGCCACCCACCGCGACAACCCCGGCGACGGCTGCCCGGTCTCGGCTTTCGCCCCGGACATGTGCCATGAACCGGCCGATACCGCTTTGCAGCGCACCTTTATAGAAGGCGTTGAAAAGTCCCTGGAGATCTTCGCCCAACTCGAGGGCGGTAACCGTCAAGCCATGCTGGCCCAGTACGCAATGATGGTGGGCGCAGTGACCTTGGCACGTGCGACACGGGGCAATAGCCTATCGGACGAGTTCCTGAAGGCTGCAAGAAATGCCCTCCTACCCGTTGACAGCCCTTCCCCCGTCCCGGCATGACCAGGCCATGAACTTTTTCCGGCTCGTCCTCACCCATACCACCACGACCGCTTCCGGCGGCGGGCAAGCGCAGTCGAGACCCGCTTCTGACCGCACAAATACCGCATACTCCTCCCCTCAAACCCTTCAGGAAGAGCCTTCCGATGACCGCCACTGTTCTGGTCCTGGTTGAAACCATCAACGAATACCTGCCCATCATCGAGGGCAATGACTTTCATGTGATCCTGGCGCCGACACCCGCCGAACGCGCCGAAGCCATCAAGGCCCACGGCAGCCAGATCAAGGCGGTGCTGACCCGTGGTCCGCTGGGCTTGTACGCCGAGGAAATCGCCGCCCTGCCCCTGCTGGAAATCATCTGCGTGATCGGCGCCGGCTACGAGCACGTCGACCTGCAGGCCGCCAGCAACCGCGGGATCGTGGTCACCAATGGCGCCGGGGTGAATGCGCCGTCGGTGGCCGATCATGCCATGGCGTTGCTGCTGGCGCTGGTGCGCGGAATCCCGCAGACCGACGCCGCGGTGCGCCGCAGCGAATGGCCCAAAGTGATGCGCCCGTCCCTGGGCGGCAAACAATTGGGCATTCTCGGGTTGGGCGCCGTAGGTATGGAGATCGCCAAGCGCGCCGCCCTGGGGTTCGGCATGCAAGTGAGCTATCACAACCGCCAGCCCCGTGACGATGTGGACTACACCTACTGCGCCACCGCCGTTGAACTGGCGCGCACCTCGGACTTCCTGATCCTGGCCACGCCGGGCGGTGCCAGCACCCGCCACCTGATCGACCGCCATGCCCTGGATGCCCTGGGGCCGAATGGCTACCTGGTCAATATCGGTCGTGGCAGCGTGGTGGTCACCGCCGACCTGGTCGCCGCCCTGGAGCAGCGTCGCATCGGTGGCGCGGCGCTGGATGTGTTCGACGATGAGCCCAAGGTGCCCGACGCGCTCAAGAAACTCGGCAATACCGTGCTCACCTCCCACGTGGCCGGGCTGTCGCCGGAAGCGGCCCATGACACCGTGCAGCGCGTGGCCGACAACCTGGTGGAGTACTTTGCCAGCCGCCCGGTGCTCACTCCGGTCGCCCTGCCCCCGCCTACGAAATGACCGATCAGGCACGCTGATCATCCTCCAACACGCTAACCTATTAAGCCGCCCCGACCTTGTCGCTGGGCGGCTGTGCGCATTAGATTAGGAAATAGTCCGAGGCCTTTAGAATAAGCAGAAGGGATAAGCATGGCGCTGAACGACCAATCGACCCAGATTCGCCCAGGCGAAGAGCTTGATGCCAGCCTGATCGATCCCTACCTCAAGGCCCATATCCCGGGCCTGGACGGCACGCCCAGGATCAGCCAGTTTCCCGGTGGCGCGTCGAACCTGACCTACCTGTTGGAATACCCCGGCCAGGAATTCGTGCTGCGTCGCCCACCCTTTGGCCACAAGGCCAAGTCCGCCCATGACATGGGCCGCGAATACCGCATTCTCAACCAGCTCAAGGACGGTTTCCCCTATTGCCCCAAGGCCTATGTGCATTGCACTGACGAGTCGGTGATCGGTGCCGAGTTCTATGTGATGGAGCGCGTCAACGGCATCATCCTGCGCTCCGACCTGCCGCCCGAACTGGGCCTGGATGCAACCAGGACCGAGGCTTTGTGCAAAAGCTTCATCGACAAGTTCGTGGAACTGCACCAGGTGGACTACCACGCCTGCGGCCTGGCCGACCTGGGCAAGCCCGACGGCTACGTGGCGCGCCAGATCCGCGGCTGGAGCGACCGCTACGAAAAGGCCCTGACCCCCGACGCACCAAGCTGGGAAGCCGTACGCGCCTGGCTCGAGGACAAGATGCCGGCCGATCACCCCACGTCCAGCATCGTGCACAACGACTACCGCTTCGATAACGTGATCCTCGACCCGCACAACCCGATGCAGATCATCGGCGTGCTGGACTGGGAACTCACCACCCTCGGCGACCCGCTGATGGACCTGGGCAACACCCTCGCCTACTGGATCGAAGCGGCGGACCCGGCGCCGGTGCAGTTGATGCGCCGCCAGCCGAGCAACGCCCCCGGCATGCTCACGCGCCGTGAATTCGTCGACTACTACGCTGAACGCTCCGGCATCCAGATCGACAATTTCGACTTCTACTACACCTACGGCCTGTTCCGCCTGGCCGGCATCGTGCAGCAGATCTACTACCGCTTCTTCCATGGCCAGACCCAGGACAAACGCTTTGCGCAGTTCATTCACATGAACAAGCTGCTCGAGCAGATGAGCCTGAACGTCATCGGCAAATCGTCCCTTTAAGGAACCGCTATGTCCAAGACCCACCTGTTCGACCTCGATGGCAAGATCGCATTCGTTTCCGGCGCCAGCCGTGGCATCGGCGAGGCCATCGCCAAGTTGCTGGCCCAGCAAGGCGCCCACGTGATCGTCTCCAGCCGCAAGCTGGAAGGCTGCCAGCACGTCGCCGATGCGATCATCGCCGACGGTGGCAAAGCCACGGCCATCGCTTGCCATATCGGTGAAATGGAGCAGATCACCCAGGTGTTCGCCGGTATCCGCGAGCAGTTCGGCCGCCTGGATATCCTGGTCAACAATGCCGCGACCAACCCGCAATTCTGCAACGTGCTGGACACCGACCTCGGTGCGTTCCAGAAGACCGTGGACGTGAACATCCGCGGCTACTTCTTCATGTCCGTGGAAGCCGGCAAACTGATGCGCGAGAACGGCGGCGGCAGCATCATCAACGTCGCCTCGATCAACGGGATCTCGCCGGGTGTGTTCCAGGGCATCTACTCGGTGACCAAGGCCGCCGTGATCAACATGACCAAGGTGTTCGCCAAGGAATGCGCGGCGTTCGGCATTCGCTGCAACGCCCTGCTGCCGGGCCTGACCGACACCAAGTTCGCCTCGGCGCTGGTGAAGAACGATTCCATCCTGAAAATGGCCCTGGCGCAGATCCCGCTCAAGCGTGTGGCCGACCCGAGCGAGATGGCCGGTGCGGTGCTGTTCCTGGCCAGTGACGCGTCCAGCTACACCACCGGCGTATCGCTGAATGTGGACGGCGGTTTCCTGTCCTGAGTACGCCTGGGTTTCTACAGATCGATTTGCGCGTAACCTTGGCGCAGATCGAACTGTCCCAGGATGAAACATGGAACTCCACATCGTCATCAACGGGCGCAAGGACCTGGCTGCCCAGCTTTATCAGCAGTTGCGTGAAGCCATCGCCACCGGCCGACTCGCGGCGGGCGCGCAATTGCCACCCAGCCGCCTGCTGGCCGAGCAATTGGGCGTATCGCGCAAGACCGTGTCCGACACCTACGCCACGTTGACCTATGAAGGCCTGCTGGTGGGCAAGATTGGCCGTGGCACCTTCGTCAATGCGTGGGCACCACAGACGAATCGCGTGCAAACCGCCACCGACCTGGCCTGCGCCGCCAACCTGGCGAAATGGCAGGCACTGCCCTCGCCCATGCATCATCCCACCCGCGACAGCACCTTGCGCTACGAATTTATCGGCGGTGCGACCAGCCGCCACCAGTTCCCCCTGGATGAATGGCGCCGCTGCACCCAGGACGCGCTGCGGCGCATTGCCCGGAACAGTGGATTCTACAGCCAACCCGAAGGCTTGCCGGCGCTGCGCAGCGCAATCGCCGGGCACATCGCGTTCTCCCGTGGCGTCAACTGCCGCGACAGCGACATCGTGGTCACCAACGGCGCGCAACAGGCGCTGGACCTGATTGCCCGCGTGGTACTGGAACCGGGCAGCGTTGTGGCGATGGAAGACCCCGGCTACAGCCCCGCCCGCCAGATGTTCATGGCGGTGGGCGCCCAGGTCGCCAGCGTGCCGGTGGATGAACAGGGCATCCGGGTCGACCTGATTCCCGACGGCACACGGCTGATCTATGTGACGCCCTCCCACCAGTTCCCCCTGGGCATGCCCATGAGCCTGGCGCGTCGTGATGCCTTGCTGGCGCGGGCGTTCGAGCTGGGCGCGATCATTATCGAGGACGATTACGACAGCGAATTCCGCTATGAGGGGCGGCCCACCGACTCGCTGCAAAGCCTGGACACCCTTGGTGTGGTGACCTATGTGGGCACCTTCTCGAAAACCCTGCTGCCCGAGTTGCGCCTGGGCTACGCGGTGCTGCCGCCGGCGATCTACGGCGCGGTGCTCAAGGCCAAGCAATTGACCGACCAGCACAGCTCCACCCTGCCCCAGTGGGCGTTGGCCAAGTTCATCAGCGAGGGCTACCTGCTCAAGCACATCCGCCGCTGCCACACGGTCTACGCCGGGCGCCGCGAGCGGATCCTGCAGCGCCTGGCGGGGGATCTGTCGCCGTGGTTCGAAGCGGTGCCGACCGTGGCCGGGTTCCACATGGCGGCGCTGTGCAAGGTGCCGGTGGACATGCCGCTGCTGATGGAGCTGGCGCGCCAGGCAGGAGTGGGCTTGTATCCCCTGGATGTGTTCTTCCACGATGCGCCGGTACGTCCTGGCCTGATCATCGGCTTCGGTGCCATCGAGGCCCTGGACATCGACCCGGCGCTGGATACGGTCCGCGATATTCTCCAGCAGATTGGCTAGCGGATTTTCCGCCGGATTGGTCATTGGTCACTCAGGCCCCACGGCGTAGGGTGAAGAGGTCTCGAACTACTCGGAAACCTCATCATGAAACGACTGCTCGCCGCCGCCCTGATGCTCGCCTCGCTCAGCGCCGTGGCTCACGAACCGGTGTACAACCAGGAGTCGATCAAGGTCCTGCAGGAGCATGCGCTGGCTAATGTCCCGGGCAAGAAAACCCTCATGCTCACCGTCGATTACGCCCCCGGGCAGGCCACCGTGCCCCACAGCCACACCGGCACCGCCGTCGCCTATGTGCTGGAAGGCGCGATCACTTCACGGGTGAATGACGAGCCCGCGAAAACCTACAAGGTCGGCGAGTCGTTCTACGAGCCAGCGGGTTCCCGCCACTTTGAATCGAGCAATGCCAGCCAGACCAAGCCGGCCAGGTTGCTGGTGGTGATGGTGCTGGATGACAAGGCCGAGGTGCTTACCCCTCTGCCCAAGTAACCCACCTTCTGATTTGTATCGGTCAGTGACTCAGGGGCGTTTGAACTGGCGGCGCAGGCATTCGATCCGCTCGCGACAAGCACAGCCTTCCAGGTGATCATTGACCATGCCCATCGCCTGCATCAACGCATACATCGTGGTCGGCCCCACGAACGTCCAGCCGCGCTTTTTCAAGGCCTTGGACAATCGCACCGAGGCCGGCGACGTGGGATTGCCCGTCCAGTAAGCCATGTCCACCACCGCCGGCCGTTCATCCTCATCGGGTTCGAACGCCCACAACCAGCGCGCCAGCGAACCGGTCTCGTCCACCAGCTCACACGCCCGGCGCGCATTGTTGATCGTGGACACGATCTTGGCCCGATTGCGCACAATGCCCGGGTCCTGCATCAACCGCGCGACATCCGCTTCGCCGTACTGCGCCACCCGCCGAAAATCAAAGCCTTCGAAGGCCACCCGGAACTGCTCGCGCTTGCGCAGGATGGTGATCCAGGCCATGCCCGCCTGAAAGCCTTCGAGGCAGATCTTCTCGTACAACTGGATATCGTCCGCCACCGGCACGCCCCATTCGGCGTCGTGGTAACGCGGGTACTCCGGCGCCGCCGTGCGCCAGGTGCAGTGGGTCTGCCCGGTTTCGTCAGTGGTCAGTCCTGGTGTGTCCATCCATCACCTCATGTGCCGAGCAGCGGATGATAAGCGAAAAAAATTCCGCCCTGCCAACCGCTCAAGCATCGCCGTTACCGACCAACTGGTCAGACCGGGACCTGTAAACCGCCAAATAATTGCTTGTGATTTCAAAAATACCGGGCGTAGACTGGCCCCGCACTGGACTTACCGGTAAGACCACAAAAATTAAGCCCTGGAACCACCAGGGCACCGAATAGAGATCCCTCCCATGCTCAGATGGTGCTCGCGTTCGATTTTCCTGCAAGTCGTGATTGGCCTGATGCTCGGCATCGCCTGCGGCCTGGCCCTTCCCGAATTCTCCTCGCAACTCAAACCCCTGGGTGACGGCTTTATCAAGCTGATCAAAATGCTGATCGGGCTGATCGTGTTCTGCGTGGTGGTCAGCGGCATTTCCGGCGCCGGCGACTTGAAGAAAGTCGGACGCATCGGCCTCAAGTCAGTGATCTACTTCGAGATCCTCACCACCGTTGCGCTGGTGATCGGCCTGGTCATGGCCTTCAGCACCGGCATCGGCCAAGGCGCCAATATCCACCTGGAACAATTGTCCTCCGCTGGTTTGAATGAACTGGCCGACAAGGGCCAGCACATCCGCGGCACCAGTCAGTTCCTGATGGACCTGATTCCCAACTCGGTCATCGGTGCCTTTGCCGACAACAACGTGCTGCAAGTGCTGCTGTTTTCGGTGCTGTTCGGCAGCGCGCTGAACCTGGTGGGCGAAGCGGCGTCGGGCATCTCGCGACTGATCAACGAACTGAGCCACATCATTTTCCGCATCATGGGCATGATCGTGCGCCTGGCGCCGATCGGTGTGTTCGGCGCGATCGCCTTCACCACCAGCACCTATGGCCTGGACTCCCTGCAACACCTGGGCAGCCTGGTGGGCCTGTTCTACCTGACGTGTCTTGCCTTTGTCGCACTGATCCTCGGCATGGTGATGCGCCTGTCGGGCCTGCGCATGTTGCCGCTGCTCAAGTACCTGCGTGAAGAACTGCTGATCGTGATGGGCACCGCTTCCTCTGACGCCGTATTGCCACAGATCATGCGCAAGCTAGAGCACCTGGGCATTGGCAGTTCCACCGTGGGCCTGGTGATTCCAACGGGGTATTCGTTCAACCTCGATGGGTTCTCGATCTACCTGACCCTGGCCATTGTGTTTATCGCCAACGCCACTGGTACCCCCCTGTCGATGACCGACCTGCTGACGATCCTGCTGGTGTCGTTGATCACCTCCAAGGGCGCCCACGGCATTCCGGGGTCGGCGCTGGTGATCCTGGCGGCGACCCTCACCGCGATCCCGGCGATTCCGGTGGTGGGCCTGGTGCTGGTGCTGGCGGTGGATTGGTTCATGGGCATCGGCCGTGCATTGACTAACCTGATCGGCAACTGCGTGGCGACCGTGGCCATTGCTCGCTGGGAAAAAGACATCGATATCCAGCGCGCCAACAAGGTGCTGGACGGTCAGCAAGGCTATGCCTTCCAGGCCAAGAAGCCGGTATTACCGGCGCATCAAGAGTTCTGAAATGTGGGAGGGGGCAGCCCCCTCCCACACATCTATTTGCAAGAACAGGGAGACGCACGACGTGATCAGCACCTCAACCGTCGTCAATTCAGTCGTAGAAAAACTCCGCGCCGCCTTGGCACGTGGACAGTGGCGCCGGGGTGAAATGCTCCCCGGCCAACGCGAACTGGCCGAACAGATGGGCATCAGCCGCCCCAGCCTGCGTGAAGCGGTGATCGTGCTGGAGACCCTCGGCCTGGTGCGCTCCATGCCTGGCAAAGGCGTGGTGGTGCTGGAAACCAGCGTCAGCGAACCGCAATCCAGCGACGCGGTAGCCGACGCCAGCCTGGAAGACATCCTGCAACTGCGCTACACCCTCGAACCCTTCATTGTCGGCCTGGTAGCGCAGTCCATCAGCAGCAAGGAAGTCGGCCAACTGCGCCTGACCTTGATGGACATGCGCGAAGCCCTCGACGCGGGCGACGCCGAAGCCGGCATGAACGCCTACATCGGCTTTCACGAAGAGCTGTTCGCCCTTACCTCCAACCCGATCTTCCAGAACGTGGTGCAACAGACCAGCAATGCCCTCAAGCAAAGCGCCCAGGTACTGCGCAACTCGCCCGAACACCTGGCCGAACGCCTGCAGGAAAACGAAGCCGTAGTACGCGCCATCCGCAACAAGAACAGCGCCCTGGCCAGTGCCGAGATGCGGCGGCACATCCTTCAGGAAGGCCTGCGCATGGGTATTCGCTTGAACATCCCGGACGACCATCTGGGCAGCTGATTTTTTGGAGACAGGCCATGACCGCCCACGCCTTGCACTACGACCCTATCCTCCCGACCCTGCGCCTGGTCGCCGGTAAAAAGCCCTCAGTGGATGACATCTATCCGCGCTTGTTCGACGCCATCCTCGAACAGCGTATTGCCCCGGCCAGCCGTTTTACCGAAGAAGGCCTGGGCGAGACCTTTGGTGTGAGTCGCAGTGTGATCCGCCGGGTCCTGGCCAAGCTGTCCCATCAGCAAGTAATCATCCTGCGCCCCAACCAGCGTGCCCAGGTGGCAGCACCGGACGCACAACAGACCCGGGAAATTCTGGAAGCGCGGCGACTGACGGAAATCACGGTGGTGCAATTGGCCTGCGCCCAAGCCACTCCCGCGAAAATACGCCAGTTGCGCGACTTGATCACCAGGGAGCGCGAATGCATTGAGCGCGACCAGCGTGGGCCGGCGATTCGGTTATCCGGGGAGTTTCACCTGCAACTGGCAAAGATCGCCGGTAACGAGCCGCTTGCACAGTTCCTCAACAGCCTGGTGCCGCTGACGTCACTCGCAATCGCTCGCTATGAAGCGCAAGCCTGTACCTACTGCGCATGGCAGGAGCATGGGGCAATTGCCGACGCCATTGAACAGCAGGACGTCACCCGCGCCGTCAACCTGATGACCCTGCACCTGAATCACCTGGAAAGACAACTGAATCAATGACCACGCCCCTCACCCCCTAGGTATGTACCGCCCGGATACCGACCTGCTCCATACCCTGTGTCTGCACAACTAAAGTGCCTAATCACAGGTCATCATCATGTATGTAGATACTCAAACCATGCCTGCGCTGTTCGCGCTGCTCACACAGCTGAATGCGCAGAAAAGCCTACTGGGTGAAACAATCAATGGATCACTGGGACAACTGAATGAGATCGCGACAAAGATCGGCTTTGAACTGCTCGCGCTTGAGAGCTATGACAAAGCCGAGCTATGCCTGACGATTGCCGCCGCCCAAGGCAAGGCTCAAGCCCAGTACGCAATGGCAACCTGCGTTACCCGCCGGGATGGTGGTTTTCGCATTGCCTCGCAAGAAACTCGCCAATGGCTGAGGCTGGCGGCGGCTCAAGACTACGTCCCGGCACTGATGCGTTTGGGCGATACCCAATCCCTGCGCAAAGCCGCTGAAATACTCACCCCCAAGGCGGAGGCCGGAGATACTCAGGCCATGAGCTTCCTGTTTAAACTCGACAAGGATGTGAATTGGTTGAAAAAAGCCGTTGCCCTCAACGATTCTTCAGCGCAATTCGAGCTCGCCGAGGCCTATCACGATACTCCGCAACTGGTCCCCAACGCCGTGGAACGTCACGCACTGATCGAAGAGCTTCGGCAGAAAGCGGCCGACGGCGGTAGCGTGCCGGCGCTGGCTGAGCGTGTTTTCTCCCCTACGTCCACCGCAGACATTCTGGAAAAACAACAACGACTGGTCCAGCTCGCTTTATTGGGTCAACTCGATGCGTTGGTGGAATATGGGTATGCACTGGCAGGCATGCCGCATATCAACCAAGGGTTGTCCCTTGCCGTACAGCGACACACCGTGGCACCGCGGACGTACGGACTTGAAAGGGATTTCGCCAAGGCCTATGCAGTGCTGGGCATGGTTCTGCCAAAACTGACCAACCCCCTCGCGGCTGAAAACCTGCAACATGACATGGATGCTATTTGGCATCAAATGACGCCGCAACAGTATTCGGCCAGCGAAGCAATCCGCGTCAGCCTGCACGAACGGATAGAACACGTATTCAAATCCATCGCCCCCTTCATCATCGTGGGCGCACCGCATTGATCCCGGAACATCAGCGACATTGAAGGCCCCATAAAAAATCCCCGCATCATTGCATGCGGGGATTTTTGTTTTCTACGACGGATCAGCCGTTTAAAGCACCGACTGACCACTCAACGCCAGGTCCAGCAACTCACGGTTGGCCACCGCGTACATGGCGTAGTCCGTGCCGACCGCCGCACGGATTTCCACCATCATCGCCACCCAACGCTCGGCCATGTCCTTGTGCTGCTCAAGCCACAGGGCCACGCGGGCTTCCATGTCTTGTGGCGCGTCGGCCATTTGCAGGACGGAGATGGTGATCGCGCGTTGCTGCCAGTCCACATCGTCGCGGAACGCTTCGCGGGCCGCAGCCTGCCAGTTGTTGCCCACCGGCAGATCGCTGATCTGCTGCAGGTACCATGGCAAGTCCAAAGCGCTGCCAACGGCGAAGTAGGCCTTGGCCACTTCGGCGGCGTCATGCCCGGTCACGTCAGCGGCTTCGATGATCGGCAGCAAGGTGTACAGGTGGGTCGTACCTGCAACCATGCGCGCCAGCAGCTCCGGCACACCGGCTTCGGTGTAGGCCTGGTAGCGCTTCTGCCAGCCTTCGCGGGTCGGCCCTTCCAGCAGTTCGTCGAGCTTGAGGCCCAACGCGGCCAGGTGCGGTCCGAAGTGCGCGGTGTCTCGGCCTGCGTCCTGCTCGTTGCGACGACTGCGCAGGAACCAGCGCGTGGCGCGACGGCCCAGGCGCATCAGCTCGTCCATCAACTGCAATTGCACATCGGCGGAGACCTGGTGGTCCAGGGCTTCTATTTGGCGGAACCAGTGCGGGAGGTGGAAGATGTCACGCACGATCACATAGGCGCCGGCCACGTTCGCCGGGCTCATGCCGGTCGACTCTTTGAGTCGCTGCACGAAGGTGATGCCCATGTGGTTGACCAGGTCGTTGGCGATCTGGGTGCTGACGATCTCGCGCTTGAGGCGGTGGCGACGCATGGCCTCACCGAACTTGGCCACCAGGCTCGGCGGGAACGCGGTCTCCATGTCGCGGGTCAGGTACTCGTCATCCGGTACCAGCGACTTGAGCAGCGCTTCCTTGAGGTCGATCTTGCTGTACGAGATCAACACCGACAGCTCCGGACGGGTCAGGCCCTTGCCGTTCGCGGCGCGCTCGGTCAGCTGCTCCTCGGTCGGCAGGTACTCGATGGCGCGGTCCAGCTTGCCACGGCCTTCCAGGTCGCTCATCAGGCGCTTGTACTCGGCAGCACGCTCGTAGGCACGGCGCGCTGCCAGGGACAGGGCCTGGGTCTGCTTGTAGTTGTTGCCCAACACCAGGTTGCCGACTTCGTCGGTCATGCTCGCCAGCAACTGGTTGCGTTGCTTGTCGGTCATGTCACCGGCCTGCACCACTTCGTTGAGCAGGATCTTGATGTTCACTTCGTGGTCGGAGCAGTCCACGCCACCGGCGTTGTCGATGAAGTCGGTGTTGGAACCGCCGCCATTGAGGCCGAATTCCACACGACCCAGCTGGGTCATGCCGAGGTTACCGCCCTCGCCCACCACCTTGCAGCGCAGCTCGTTGCCGTTGACGCGCAGGGCGTCGTTGGCCTTGTCGCCCACATCGGCGTGGCTTTCGCTGCTGGCCTTGACGTAAGTGCCAATACCGCCGTTCCACAACAGGTCTACCGGCGCCTTGAGCAAGGCATTCAGCAGTTCGGTCGGCGTCAGCTTGTCGGCCGAGATGTCGAAGCGTTCTTTCATCTGTGGCGAGATGGCAATGCTCTTCGCGCTGCGCGAGAAGATACCGCCGCCTTCGGACATGATGCTGGTGTCGTAGTCGGTCCAGGCCGAACGCGGCAGCTCGAACAGGCGCTTGCGCTCGACGAAGCTGGTGGCCGGGTTCGGGTTCGGGTCGATGAAGATATGCAGGTGGTTGAAGGCCGCGACCAGTTGCAGCTTGTCGGACATCAACAGGCCGTTGCCGAACACGTCACCGGCCATGTCGCCGACGCCCACCACGGTGATACTGTCTTCCTGCACGTTGATGCCGCGCTCACGGAAGTGACGCTGCACACCGACCCACGCGCCCTTGGCGGTGATGCCCATTTTCTTGTGGTCGTAACCGGCGGAACCACCGGAGGCGAACGCGTCACCCAGCCAGAAACCGTAGTCGATGGCGATGCCGTTGGCGATGTCGGAGAAGGTCGCAGTGCCCTTGTCCGCCGCCACCACCAGGTACGGGTCATCGTCGTCATGGCGCACGACGTTGGCCGGGGGCACCAGGGCGCCGTCCTTGAGGTTATCGGTAATGTCCAGCAGGCCGGAAATGAAGATGCGGTAGCAGGCGATGCCCTCGGCCGCGATCTCGTCACGGCTGCCGCCCAGAGGCAGGCGACGCGGCAGGAAGCCGCCCTTCGCACCCACCGGCACGATCACCGAGTTCTTGACTTGCTGGGCTTTTACCAGGCCAAGCACTTCAGTACGGAAGTCTTCTTCACGGTCGGACCAGCGCAGGCCACCACGTGCGACGTTGCCGAAACGCAGGTGCACGCCTTCGACGCGTGGCGAGTACACAAAGATTTCAAACTTCGGCACAGGCTTGGGCAGTTCAGGGATCGCGTGCGGGTTGAACTTGAAGCTGAAGTACGACTTGTTCTGGCCGTTGGCGTCGGTCTGGTAGAAGTTGGTGCGCAGGGTCGCCTTGATCAGGTCCAGGTAGCGACGCAGGATGCGGTCTTCGTTGAGCACCTGGACATCGTCCAGGGCGGTGAGGATCGCTTGCTCCAGGCGTTGCTGCTTGTCTTCCAGGTCGTCGGCGGTGAGCTTGCGCGCCAGGTAGAAGCGGGTCTTGAACAACCGGGTCAACTCGCGGGCGATGTCGGTGTGGTTGTTCAGGGTGCTGGCGATGTAACCGAGGTCGAAGCCCAGGCGGATCTGCTTGAGGTAACGGGCGTAGGCACGCAGCAGCGCGACGTCGCGCCATGGCAGGCCAGCGGTGAGCACCAGGCGGTTGAACGCATCGTTCTCGGCGTCGCCATGCACGATGTGCACGAACGCGTCCTGCAGGGTGTCGTTGAGTTGCTGGATATCCAGGTTCACACCTTCGGCGGCGATGAACGCGAAATCATGGATCCAGAACTCACGGCCATTGGCATGACGCAGACGGTACGGGAACTCACCCAGCACGCGCAGGCCGAGGTTTTCCAGGATCGGCAGCACGTCGGACAGCGCCAGCGGGGTGTCGGCGTGGTACAGCTTGCAATGCAGCTCGCGTTGGCCGGAGACCTGGCCCAGCGGCTGATAGAAGCTCATCACCAGCGGGTTGGCTTCGGTGAGGCTGAGCAAGTGCTGCATGTCGACCACCGCCGAGTGCGCGGCAAAGCGCTCGCGGTAACCGGCCGGGAAGCCTTTCGGGAAGTCCGCCAGCACATTGGTGCCGTGGGCTTCGCCAAAGCTTTCCACCACCAGGCTGGAGTAGTCGTCCTGCCAGCTGCGGCAGGCCTGCACCACTTCCTTTTCCAGTTGCAGCGGGTCGATATCCAGGCGGTTCTTCGGGTCAACCCGCAGAATCAGCTGCACACGGGCCAGCACGGATTCGGAGAAGAAGGTCCAGAACTCGCAGTCCGAGGCCTTCAGGCGATCCATCAATACTTGCTGGATCTTCTGGCGCACTTCGGTGGAATAGATGTCGCGTGGCACGTAGGCCAGGCAGTAGCAGAAACGACCGTACGGGTCTTTGCGCAGGAACACGCGAATCTTGTTGCGCTCCTGGATCTGCACGATCGACATCACAGTGCTGAACAACTCGTCGACCGGGGTCTGGAACAGGTCGTCACGGGGCAGCACTTCAACGACCTGGGCCAGTTCCTTGCCCAGGTGCGCCTTGGGCTGGAAGCCCGAGCGGCGTTCGATTTCCGCGACCTTGCGGCGGATGTATGGAATGACCCGTACGCTTTCGCCATACACCGAGGAGGTGTACAAGCCCATGAAGCGGTGTTCCTTGATGACCTTGCCGTCGGCGTCGATCTCACGGATCGACACGTAGTCCGGGTAGGCCGGGCGGTGCACGCGGCTCGGGTGCGCGGCCTTGGCGAAGGACAGCACGGTTGGCTCACGCAGGTAGGCCACGGCGTAATCTTCGATGCGCAGATCGTCGGCGGTGAGGCCGGCGCGCAGCAGCTTGGTCAGACCGAGGAAGGAAACGGCGTCATATTCGATATGACCGCCGTCCGCCTCGTCACGTACCACGAACTCTTCATAGCCGAGGAAGGTGAAGTGGTTGCCCACCAGCCATTCCAGGAAGTTTTTGATCTCGGCTTTTTCTTCGCCGTCGATAGCGAACTGGCTTGCGTCGATACCGGCCAGCAGGTCCTGGACCTTGGCTTTCATCGATTCGAAATCGGCCACGGCCACGCGCACTTCGCCCAGCACCTGCTCAAGCTCTTTGCTCAGCACGTTCAGTTCGGCGGCGTTGGCGCAACGATCGATTTCCAGGTACATCAGCGATTCTTGCTGGATGCCTTCGCCCTGGGTGCCTTTGGGCAGGATTTCCAGCAACTCGCCCTTGGCGCCACGGCGTACGCTGAGCACGGTGGTCTGCAGGGTGTGGATGCTGTAGCCACGGCGGTTCAGCTCGGTGCGGACCGAGTCCACCAGGAAGGGCAGGTCATGGTGCAGCACTTCGACCGCGGTGTGGGTCGACTGCCAGCCATGACGTTCGTAATCGGGGTTGTAGACCCGCACTTGCGGTTGGGTGTGGTCAAAGCGCTCAAGCAGGCGCCACGCAGAGAGGGTGCAACCGGCCAGGTCGGAAAGGCGACGCTGGGTCAGTTCGTCCAGGGAAATGATGCCGAAGAATTGTTCAGCGAACAGCGCCACTTGTGGCAGTGCCTGTTCACTGATGTGCTGCGCCAGTGCCGCTTGCAGTTGATGCTGGAAGTCGGCCTTGCTGGCTGCGGTGAAAAACGCCATCTGTGGTACTCCGCTTGGGCTTGTTATTGATGGAAGCGTCGCGTGTTATCCCCTTGCGGGGAGACCGTCAGCGCTGTTCGCTGGGTGACGAGTTAAGCACCATAAACGAATCAGGGTGACAGGTGGGTGAAGCTGGACAAGACAATGAGGTCACATACAACTTCCATAAGATGTGCACCTTGCCGGGTGACGGTACGACGGGCAGGTCAGGCGCCAGGCTCATGCACATCCGTTGTGCAGCTTAACGAGTGTGGGAAGCCAGCTGCTTGCGACGCTGCGACATATTCGGTCATCGGCAAGCAGGCGCCGGGTTGCGACTTGGGCAACCCATCATTTCCGGGAGAAAAACCGGCTATTTCCACGCCGGCGAGTATCAGAAATGACCGATATTGCCCGCCAGGTCATGCACGAGTTCTGACACAGGAAGCAGCACAAAATTCGCCGCAATGGCACAATTGCGCGCATTACGCCCTCCCCCAGACAGGATTGCCCATGCTGCAACTGAAAACCGACGCCCTGATGGCCACGCCGTGCGACGACGAAGAAGACAACATGGCGATGCTCTGCTGCCACGGCAAGAACGGCGAAATGTTCATGCTGACCCGCTACCCGGATGAGGACGAAGTGGAACTGACCTGGGATTACGAGCCCTCGACGCTGGATGGGCTGAAGGTCACGCTCAGTGACACTACCCTGCTGGTCGAATTGGCTGCCGGGGATGCCGATGCCTTGGGTGGCAAGGACCAGCTGGAGATTACCCACGCCACGGCGGCGTCGGATATGGCCGAAGTCGAGCAAACCCTGCAAAACATCCTGAAAGGCACCGGCACTTTCACCCGAATTTAAGCGGCACCCACAATCAAATGTGGGAGGGGGCTTGCCCCGATAGCGGCGAACCAGTTCCTGCATCTGCGTGTGACCCACTGCAATCGGGGGCAAGCCCCCTCCCACATCGACCGCGTTCCCACACAAATTTCCTACAAGATTTGCCAAAAATACCCGTCACGCCGTTAGTCGCCACCCCCCTCGATGCATTAAAGTAGACGCCCCAGGTCTTGGCATTTTTCACAACGCCAAGGCTCATCTCTCCAGGAACCGTCATCGATGGAACATCGTGAAGCGCTGCTTGCGCTGCGAACCTTTCTTTCTACGCAGATTCTCGGCCAGGAAAAACTCATCGATCGCCTGTTGATCGCCTTGCTCGCCGACGGCCATATGCTGGTGGAAGGCGCGCCGGGCCTGGCCAAGACCAAGGCCATCAAAGAGTTGGCCGAAGGGATCGAAGCGCAGTTCCATCGTATCCAGTTCACCCCCGACCTGTTGCCCGCCGACATCACCGGCACCGAGATCTATCGCCCGGAAACCGGCAGCTTCGTGTTCCAGCAGGGCCCGATCTTCCACAACCTGGTGCTGGCGGACGAAATCAACCGCGCCCCGGCCAAGGTGCAATCGGCGCTGCTGGAAGCCATGGCCGAGCGCCAGGTCAGCGTCGGGCGCAGTACCTATGACCTGTCGCCGCTGTTCCTGGTGATGGCCACGCAAAACCCCATCGAACAGGAAGGCACCTACCCCCTGCCGGAGGCCCAGCTCGACCGTTTCCTGATGCACGTCAAGATCGGCTTCCCCGACGCCGCCGTGGAGCGACGCATCCTGCAACAGGCCCGTGGCGAAGCGCTCAACGGCGAAACCAAGCCGGAACGCCGCGTCAGCCAGCAGGCGATCTTCGCCGCACGCAAGGAAATCCTCGGCCTGTACATGGCCGACGCGGTGGAGGAATACCTGGTGCAACTGGTCATGGCCACGCGCACGCCGGCCAAATTTGATCCGGAGATGGCCGAGTGGATCGCCTACGGCGCCAGCCCTCGCGGCTCCATCGCCCTCGACCGCTGC
Organism: Pseudomonas extremorientalis; assembly: GCF_024584605.1. NCBI lineage: Bacteria > Pseudomonadati > Pseudomonadota > Gammaproteobacteria > Pseudomonadales > Pseudomonadaceae > Pseudomonas > Pseudomonas extremorientalis. Next base: position 3,522,213 of record NZ_CP089519.1, read on the forward strand.
GCCCGCGCCCATGCCTGGCTGGCCGGTCGCGACTTCGTCAGCCCGGAAGACATCCAGGCGGTGCTGTTCGACGTGCTGCGCCATCGCATCATCCTGTCGTTCGAAGCCGAAGCCGCCGGCATCGACCAGGACCGCGTGGTGCAACGCATTCTCGACGTCGTTGCCGTCGCTTGAAACCCATGAACGCAGGCGATGGGATCCGCATCACGCTCAGCGAGTTGATCGAGATGCGCCATCGCGTGCGCGAAGTGCAGCTGTTTTCCACCCCAAGCCAGCGCAGCCCGCTGATCGGCCTGCACCACTCCAAACTGCGCGGACGCGGTGTGGACTTCGACCAGGTGCGCGTGTACCAGGCCGGGGACGATGTGCGCACCATCGACTGGCGCGTGACGGCGCGCACCCAGGAGCCGCACACCAAGCTGTTCCATGAAGAGCGCGAGCGGCCCATCTTCATCATGGTGGAGCAAAGCTGCCGGCTGTTTTTCGGCTCCGGGCAAATGTTCAAGTCGGTGCTGGCGGCACAGGCGGCCAGCCTGATCGGCTGGGCCGCGCTGGGCCACAACGACCGCGTGGGCGGGCTGGTGTTCGGCGATAGCGAGCACTACGAAATCAAGCCCCGGCGCAGCAAACAAAGCCTGCTGCAATTGCTCAACCGCCTGGTGCGAGTCAACCAGAGCCTGAACACCGAGAGCCGCCCCGAAGCCGACGCCCTCGGCATGGCCCTGCGCCGTGGCCGCGAAGTGCTGCGCCCCGGCAGCCTGGTGATTGTGATCTGCGATGAACGCGCGCTGACCGAGGGCGCCGAGCAACAACTCAGCCTGCTGTCACGCCACTGCGACCTGTTGCTGCTGCCGATCTCCGACCCGCTGGACCACGCCCTGCCCGCCGCCGGGCTGTTGCGCTTCGCCGAACGCGGCGCCCAGCTGGAACTGGACACACTCAACTTCGACCTGCGCCAGGCCTACAAGGCCCAGGCCGAAGCGCGCATTGCCCGCTGGGAACTGCTCGCGCAGAAACTGCGTGTGCTGTTGATGCCCTTGAGCACCCAGAGCGAAATGGTCGAGCAATTGCGCGAATACCTCAACCCGCAACGCCCGGTTAAAAAACAATGAGCAGCCTGGACCAACTGCAACCGCTGATCGCCCCGCCCGCCATCGGGTTCTGGCCGCCTGCGCCAGGTTGGTGGCTGTTGCTGCTGGTGATTCCGTTGCTCGGTTGGGGCCTGTGGTCCCTGCGCCGTTTCCTGCCGGCCCGCCGCCCCGTGGCTCGCGCCGAACAACCGCTGGACCCGCTGCGCATTGCCGCCCTGGCGGAACTGGCGCTGATGCCCAAACCCTACGACGGCGCGCCTGCCGGCGCCTGGCTGCAACAGCTCAACGGCCTGCTCAAGCGCCTGTGCCGCAACGACTACCCCTACAGCCAGAGCCACACCCTCAACGGCCGCAAATGGCTGGCGTTCCTCGACAACCGCTGCCCTGCCGCCGGCCTCACGCGCTGGATGGTGCTGGTGGAAGGCGCCTACAAACCCGAATGCAGACTCGACGACAAGGCCATCGCCGGCCTGACCCAAGCGGTCGATACCTGGATTCGCAAACATGTTTGAGTTCGCCTGGCCGTGGATCTTTGCCCTGTTGCCATTGCCCTGGTTGATGCGCCTGCTGCTGCCCGCCGCCGACAGTGGTGAGCCCGCATTGAAAGTCAGCTACCTCAGCGACCTCGAAGGCCTGGCCCGTCGCCGCGCCCGCGTCAACCTGCCGGGCTGGCGCCAGCAAGCGCCGTTCGTGGTGCTGTGGTTGCTGCTGTTGACCGCCGCCGCACGCCCGGAATGGCTCGGTGAGCCACTGCCCATCGCCGCCAGTGGCCGCGACCTGCTGGTGGCGGTGGACGTGTCCGGCTCCATGGATTTTCCCGATATGAACTGGCAGGACGAAGACGTGAGTCGCTTGAGCCTGGTCAAGCACCTGCTCGGCGACTTTCTTGAGGGTCGTGAGGGTGATCGCGTCGGCCTGATCCTGTTCGGCAGCCAGGCCTACCTGCAGGCACCGCTGACGTTCGACCGCCGCACCGTGCGCACCTGGCTGGATGAAGCGCGCATCGGCATTGCCGGCAAGAACACTGCGATTGGCGATGCCATCGGCCTGGCCTTGAAACGCCTGCGCCAGCGTCCGGCGCAGAGCCGCGTGCTGATCCTGGTCACTGACGGCGCCAACAATGCCGGGCAGATCGACCCGCTGACCGCTGCGCGCCTGGCGGCCGAAGAAGGCGTGAAGATCTACCCCATCGGCATCGGCGCCGACCCGGAGCAAACGGGTTCCCTGGGCATCCTTGGCGTCAACCCGAGCCTGGACCTCGACGAACCGGCGCTCAAGGCCATCGCCGAAGCCACCCACGGCCAGTACTTCCGAGCACGTGATGGCGAAGAGTTGCAAGCGATCAAGCAAACCCTCGACAAGCTCGAACCTGTCGAACAACAACCCACCCAGGCGCGGCCCGCCCTGGCCTTGTACAGCGCGCCGCTGGCCCTCGCGCTGGTGCTGAGCATGTTGCTGGTGATCCAGGAACGTTGGCCGAACAACGCCCTGCAACGCGTTTTCAATAAGCTGTCGAGCAAGGGGATTTTCCTGCAGCAACACCCGGAATGGCGCCAGCGCCTCAAACGCCTGCGTTTGCGGAGGCGTCGATGATCGACCTGTGGCCGCACTGGTTCCGTCCCTGGTGGTTGTTGCTGTTGCCGTTGCTCGGCTGGCTGCTGTGGCATCTGTGGCACCGGCAAAAGCGCGCCGGGCGCTGGCAAATGATCCTGCCGCCGGCCTTCCACGCGGTATTGCTCAGCGGTGGCAACGGCCGCGAGAGCAAATCGCCCTGGGTGGTGCTGGGCATCGCCTGGCTGTTGGCAGTGCTGGCGTTGCTCGGCCCCAGTTGGCAAAGAGTCGAGCAGTCCAGCCAGAAGCCGTCCGACCCATTGGTGGTGTTGCTGGAACTGACCCCGGAAATGCTCGCCACCGACAGCCCGCCCAACCGCCTGGAGCAGGCGCGGCGCAAGCTGTACGACCTGTTGCAGGCGCGCACCGATGCGCAAACCGCCATTGTCGTCTATGCCGGCAGCGCCCACACGCTGGTGCCGCTGTCGGACGACCTGGCCACCAGCCGCAACCTGCTGGAGGCCTTGCGCCCCTCGATCATGCCCGAACCCGGCCACCGCGCCGACCTGGCCGTCGAGAAGGCCCTGGGCCTGCTCAAACAAGGCGGCCTCGGCCAGGGGCGCCTGTTGCTGATCGGTTCTTCGCTGTCCAAACAGGAGCGCCAGGGCATCCGCCTGTTGCTGCAAAGCGGCCAGGCGCCGAGCTTGTCGATCCTCGGCATCGGCAGCCGCGAGGGCACGCCGGTGACCCAGGAAAGCGGCGAGTTCCTCAAGGACGAACAAGGCGCGATCCTGGTGCCGCGCCTGGACAGCCCGACCCTCAAGGCCTTCGCCAGCGAAATGGGTGGCCGCTACCGCGCTGCGCGGCTGGACGACAAGGACCTGCGCCAGCTCGGCGTGCTCGACCCACCGCAAACCCTGCGCAACGACGGCCAGTTGCTGCACCTCGACACCTGGGCCGACCAGGGCTACTGGCTGCTCCTGCCGCTGTTGCTACTGGCCGCCTGCGCCGGTCGGCGCGGCTGGTTGTTCTGCCTGCCGTTGCTGCTGTTGATTGCACCGCAACCCAGCTACGCCTTCGGCCTGCAAGACCTGTGGCTGCGTCCCGACCAGCAGGGCCAATATCTGCTGAAGAAAAAACGCCCGGCCGAAGCCGCCGAACACTTCCAGGACCCGCAGTGGAAGGGCGTGGCGCTTTACGAGGCCGGCAACTATGCCGAGGCCATCAAGCTGTTTGCCGAAGGCAATGACGCCTACTCCCACTACAATCGGGGCAATGCGCTGGCAAAATCCGGGGAACTGGAAGCCGCTATCGACGCCTACGAGCAAGCCCTCGAAGCCCAGCCCGACCTGCAACCGGCGCTGAAAAACAAAGCGCTGGTAGAAACCCTTATGCAGGAACAGGCCCAGCCGGAGCCGTCTCCTGCGGCAAAAAACGAGGATGACGAAACCACCCAACCCGGCCAAACTGCGCAACCGGGCGCCACCGGGCAAAACGCCACAGGCGGCGAACAGTCATCCCAGGGCCAGGGTCAAGCCGGCACTGGCGACACCGACCCCGGCAACACGCCGCAAACCGTGGGTAATGAAGTACCGGGCAGCGAACTGGGCGACGAACAGACCACCACCCCACCGCTGCGGCCTAGCGAGGCCAGCCTCGACGGTGAACATCGCCAGGCCCTGGAGCAATGGCTGCAAGAGATCCCGGACAACCCCGGCGAACTGCTGCGCCGCAAATTCTGGTACGAACAGCAACAACATCAGGACAAGACTCGATGAGCCGCCGCACCACCCTACTGCTTCTGCTCGCCTTGTCGGCCGGCCACGCCCAGGCGGCGAGCCTGGTCGCCAGCGTCGACCGCAGCCGCGTCAACTCCGGGGAAACGGTGGAACTGACGGTGGAGTCCAGCGACGTCACTCAGTTCGGCAAACCCGACCTGTCGCCGCTGGATGCGCAGTTCGAAGTCAGCGGCACGCGGCAGATCAACCAACTCACCACGCTGGGCGGCGACAACCACGCCACCACGCGCTGGATCATCACCCTGCTGCCCAGGGAAAACGGCACGGTGGTCATCCCGCCCCTGCAAGTGGGCGAACACAAGACCCAGGCGATCAGCCTGCAAGTGGTGGAGACCGCCAGCCAGAACACCGCTGCCGAGCTGGCGCCGGTATTTATCGAGGCCAACCTCGACCAGACCAGCGTCTATGTCCAGGCGCAGGCGCTGTTGACCGTGCGCGTCTACCACTCGGTGTCGCTGTATGACGACAGCAGCCTCACGCCGTTGCAGATTGCCGATGCGCGTGTGGAGCAGTTGGGCGAGTCGCGCACCTATGAAAAGGTCATCAACAGCATCCGCCACGGCGTGATCGAGACCCGCTACGCGATCTACCCGCAGCACAGCGGCACGTTGGCGATCCCGACGCAGACCTTCAGCGCGACCCTGGTGGAATCGCGCCCGCCCCAGGAAAACACCCTGCAAGGCACCAAGCCGGGCAAGTTGATCCACGTGAGTTCCGCAGAGCTGCCGCTGGTGGTCAAACCCAAACCGGCGCTGTATCCCGCCGGTGCGCCGTGGTTGCCGGCACGCAGCCTGACCTTGAGCGAACACTGGAACCCGGAGCCCGAGCATGTGCAGGTCGGCGACTCCCTGACCCGCAGCCTTACGGTCAAGGCCGAGGGTCTTTCCAGCGCACAACTGCCGGCGCTGCCCAGCACCGAAATCAACGGCCTGCGCCGTTACCCGGACCAGCCGGTGCTCGGCAACCAGACCAGCGACCATGGCCTGATCGGCAGCCGCGAAGACCGCGAGGCCCTGGTGCCCACTCGCGCCGGCAACCTGGAACTGCCCGCCGTGGACGTGGTGTGGTGGAACACCCACGAAGACCACCTCGAACGCACCAGCCTGCCGGCGCGCACCTTGCAGGTCGCCATCAACCCGAGCCTGGCCGTGGATACCCCCGCTACGCCGACGGTGATCACCGCACCGGACGATGAACGCCTTTGGCTGTGGCAACTGAGTACGCTGATCCTGGCCTGCACCACCCTGCTGGGTTTTGGCCTGTGGTGGCGTGCACGCCGGCAACCGGCCGTGCAGCGCGCCGCACAGACCGGCCCGAGCCCGCGCACCCTGCTCGATGACCTTAAACGCGCCACCCAGGCCAACGACCCCCAAGCCACCCGACAGGCCCTTGACGCCTGGGCGCGGCAACAGCCGGAAACCCTGGCGGATATGGCGGCGCGGTTTGTGCCGCTGTCGGACGCGTTGGACGGCTTGAATGGTGCACTGTACAGCGAGAGCGGGCATTTCTGGTTGGGTGAAGACCTGTGGCGTGCGGTGAAGGCGATTCCGATAGCTGAGCGCGAACCGGACCCGGCGGCGGATACCACCAGCCTGCCGCCGCTGTATCCCAAGTAGCCAAGGTCACTACTCAAGATAGGACAGGCGACGCCGATAAAGCGATGTAGCTTTCGATTAATGGAGTTTTTAAAATGGCCATTACGTTGAATGTTTCCTATCCGCCATTAAGTAAGCAAACAGACGCTTATACCATCAAAAATCCGCAGCAAGTCACGAATGCATTCACCATTACCGAAGCCTCCGAGGCGGCGGATACATTGAAGGTTGGCGATCAGGAGAAGATCAGTCAGCTTAAGGAGTTTTTGAAAGATTATGATATGACGTCAATCAGTACGGATGAGCTTAAGAAAGTCGGCAGAAGGCTCTACGACGACGGAATGATCAGCCAACGCGCTTTTGGGATGTTCATTTCTGGAGATGGTGCATCGGATGCCAATGGTCGCCAAACTAACACCCACGTAAAATTTAATGCCATCGCGCTATTCAACGAGAAACTGGAAGATACGCGGGCTTTTTTCAAAAGTGAACCAATGGTTGCAATGCAAGACGGTGCCATGGACCACTTGCAAGGGATGGTCAGCGCAAATCAAGCTGTTGGTGCATTGGCGTACTTTATCAAGTCCACTAGTAATGATTTATCAATAAATGAGTACGCTTGACTTTGACGTATGAGTCAAGGCGCGCCAGGTTCAACCTGACGCGCCGCCTGCCCGTCTAGCGCCCGTATCTTACCGTACCTGAATAGGATTTAGACGCACTGGTTTCGTTCTTCAGCCGTACTCGATAGGTACCGAATGGCCCCACGTAAGACGCGTTAGTGCCGATACTGAATGACACTCTGCTCCAGGAAGAGCCTACTTCACGCTCAATAAAAATCGCCGGAGCACTTCCCGCTCCTCCCGCTGAAACCGTTGCATCGATATTCGCGGCAGAACAGCCATTGGCACCGGTTATTTTAAATGGACCATATACCGTGATCTCATCATTGGGCTGCATTATCCCGGTATAACTATCAGCAATATTCAAACACAACGCAGAAGCCTGAAAGGAAACAAACATCAATACAGCAAGCGGAAATGCAATAAGGCTTTTCATAATAATCTCCATCAATATTAAGAAAACACAAAAGCGCATCACACGAGGAGCGCGTTACTTGACCACTCCACGCTTGCCAGGCTGCATGAATTTTTTATCAAAGTAAGCCAGCTACTTCCTAAATTCTGGAAGGAAAGTCCTGTCATTTTTTAGTGCAGGAATAAGTAAGGCGTTTCCTAATCCTGCCGCCCACTTATGGGATCGGCATTTAATAACATTTTACTTTGCGTTTTTTCAGAGAAATATTCTAACCCTTGGCACGGAGCGGGCTTGCTCGCGAAGGCGATGTGTCAGATAGAAATGCACTGACTGACCCACCGCCATCGGGAACAAGCCCCCTCCCACATTGAATCTGTATCGCCTGGGGCAGCAGGGTCGCATTACAGGTAAACTCCCCTCCTTTTCATCTATTCCACGGAGTTCGCCTTGCGTCTGTTTCACACCTCCGACTGGCACCTGGGTCAAAACCTCCACGGCCAGGAACGCGACTTCGAACACGCCTGTTTCCTCGAATGGCTGCTGGGCCAGCTCAAGACCCATCAGCCGGACGCTCTGCTCATCGCCGGCGATATCTTCGACACGGTCAACCCGCCGCTCAAGGCCCAGGAGCGGCTGTATGACTTCATCATCAGCGCCCACGAACAAAACCCCAAGCTGACCATCGTGATGATCGCTGGCAACCACGACTCCGGCTCACGTATCGAGCTGCCGGCACCGTTGATGCGCCGCCTGCACACCCATGCTCTCGGCCGCGTGCTGTGGCTGGACGATGGCCAGCTCGACGCCGAACGGCTGCTGATCCCGCTGCCCGACGCCAAAGGCAAGGTTGCCGCGTGGTGCCTGGCCCTGCCCTTTTTGCGCCCGGCGGAAGTCACCGGCGCGCACCTGGGTGACGACTACCTGCGGGGTATCGGCCAGGTGCATGAATGGCTGATCGCCGCGGCCAACGCCAAGCGCAAAAAAGGCCAGGCGCTGATTGCCATCAGCCATGCGCACATGGCCGGTGGTTCGGTGTCGGAAGACTCCGAGCGCAGCCTGATCATCGGCAATGCCGAGGCGCTGCCGGCCAGCCTGTTCGATAAAAGTGTCGGCTATGTTGCCCTCGGCCATTTGCACAAGCCGCAAAAGGTCAATGGCGAAGAACGTATTCGCTACAGTGGCTCGCCGATCCCACTGTCGTTTTCCGAAATCGGCTACAAGCACCAGATCCTCGATGTGGTGTTCCAGGGCCAATGCCTGGTGAGCGTCGAACCCATCCTGATCCCGCGTTCGGTCGACCTGCAACGTCTGGAAGCCGCGCCCCTGGCGGATATCCTCAAGGCCCTGGCCGAGTTGCCGGACATCGACCTGCTGGCTGAAACCCAACGCCACCCCTGGCTCGAAGTGCGCGTCCTGCTCGACGAACCGCAGCCCGACCTGCGTCAGCAAATCGAAGCCGCGCTGCAAGGCAAGGCTGTGCGCCTGGTGCGCATCGCTGCCGAGTACGCTGGCAAGGGCCCGCGTGAGGACGAAGGCGACGACCGCCTGATCGAACTCGACCAGCTCACGCCTCAGGAATTGTTCAGCCGCGCCTGGCAGGACAGCTACGGCAGCGAGGTGGATGAACAGACCTTGAAGGACTTCGCCGTGTTGCTCCAGGAAGTGCAGCAAGAGGAGGAACAGCCATGAAGATCCTCGCCATCCGCCTGAAAAACCTCGCGTCCCTGGCCGGCCCGTTCGAGATCGACTTCACCGCCGAGCCCCTGGCCAGCGCCGGGTTGTTCGCAATCACCGGGCCGACCGGCGCCGGTAAAAGCACCTTGCTCGATGCCTTGTGCCTGGCGTTGTTTGGCGCCGTGCCACGCCTGGGTGATACCGGCCAGGCGAAGATGCCGGATGCCGACAGCGACATCTCCATCGGTGACCCACGTACCCTGCTGCGCCGCGGCACCGGTGGCGGTTATGCCGAGGTGGATTTTGTCGGCGTCAGTGGCCGCCGCTACCGCGCGCGCTGGGAAGCCAATCGCGCGCGCGACAAGGCCAGCGGCAAGTTGCAGAACAGCCGCCAGAGCCTGATCGACCTGGACAGCGACCAACTGCTGGCCAGCCAGAAAACCGAATACAAGACCCAGCTGGAATTGGCCCTGGGCCTGAACTTCGAACAGTTCACCCGCGCCGTGTTGCTGGCGCAGAGCGAGTTCAGTGCGTTCCTCAAGGCCAACGACAACGAGCGCAGCGAACTGCTGGAAAAGCTCACCGACACGGCCCTGTACACCCAGCTGGGCCGGCGTGCCTTCGACAAGGCCAAAGAGGCCCGGGACGCGCACAAACAGTTGCAGGACCAGGCCACCGGCGTGGTGCCCCTGGCCCCTGAAGCCCGTGCCGAGCTCGATCAGCAATTCGATGCCGCGCAGCAGCAACTCAAGGTCCATCAAGCCCAACTCAAGCAGTTGGAGCTTCAGCACACCTGGCTCAAGGAACTGCGCGAATGGCAGGAACGCCAACTGGCCGCCACCGAACAGCTGCAGCAGGCACAGGCCGATTGGAATAACCAGGACGCGCAACGCCAGGACCTCGGCCGCCTGGAACAGTTGGCGCCGCAGCGTCATCTGTTCGTGCGCCAGGCGGAACTCGGCACACAGCTGGCGCCGTTGGCGGCGCAGATTCAGTCCCATACGCGGCAACAAGCCGAATTGCAGGCCCGCCAGGACCAGGCCCGGCAGCAACTGGCCAGCGCGCAAACCGCCTTGGCGCAAGCCCTGAAAAACCAGGCGGATGCCGCGCCTTTGCTGCGCCAGGCGTTCGACGAACACAGCACCCTCACCCACTTGACCAAAGAGCTGGCCAAGCGCACCGAGGACAAACAGCAACACGCAAGCGCCTGCACCGAAGGCCAGGCCCGGCTCACCGGCCTGCTGGAAAAACAGAGCGAAGTCGCGGAGCGCCTGCAACGCCTGGCCAACGAGCTTGAGCGCAGCGCCGCCCTCGCGCCCTTGAGTGATGCGTGGACCGCCTACCGCGACCGCCTGCAACAACTGATGCTGATCGGTAACCGCCTGAATAAAGGCCAGGCCGAACTGTCGCAATTGGAGCAACGTGCAACCCGCGCCGCCGAACAGTTCACCCAGCAACGCGAAGCCCTGGACTTGCTGTACCAGGAGGCCGGTGCCGAGCCTCACGCCGTGGCCGAGCAGATCCAATTGCTGGCCAGCCTGCTGCAAGACAATCGCAAACAGCAGCGTGCCTTCGAAGACCTGACGCGCCTGTGGGACCACCAGCAACAGCTGGATCAGCAAGCCGCTGGCCTGACGCAAAAGCTCACCGTGGCCCAACAGCAACGCGAGCAGTTGAACCAGACCGGCTTGCAGACCAAGGCCGAGCTGACGGTGGCCGAACAAACGCTGAACGTGACCAGACAACTGCTGGAACGCCAGCGCCTGGCCCGCAGTGCCAGCGTCGAGGAGTTGCGCGAGCAGCTGCAGGACGATCAGCCCTGCCCGGTGTGCGGCAGCCACGAACACCCGTACCACCAGCCCGAAGCCCTGCTGCAAAGCCTCGGTCGTCATGACGAAAACGAAGAAGCCAGCGCGCAGAAAGCGGTGGACACCCTCAAGGAAAAACTCACGGAGTTGCGTGGCGAAGTGGGCGGTTTGATCGCCCAGCAAAAGGAATACCTGCAACAGCAGGAACACCTGGCGACGCAACAGCAAGCGCTGAAACCGAGCCTGGAGGCACACCCGCTGTCCGCGTCGCTGTTCAATCAGGAACCGGCCAAGCGCAGCGCCTGGCTTGAGCAGCAACTGGGCCAGTTGACCCAAAGCATCACCCAGGACGAACAGCGCCAAGGCGCCCTGCTCAACCTGCAACAAAACGCCGGGCGCCTGCAGCAACAACTGCAAGCCGCCCAGGAAGCAAGCCAGCAGGCCCGTCAATTGCTGGTGGACCAGCAGCGCGAGTTGGCCAGCGACCGCGAACGCCTTGAGCAGGAACTGAGTGCCTTCACCAGCCTGCTGCCCGCAGACACCCTGGCAGGTCTGCGCGCCGAGCCCGCAGCCACCTTTATGCAGCTGGACCAGCAGGTCAGCCAGCGCCTGGAACAGCTGGGCCATCAGCGCGACGAATTGGCCGAGCAACAAGAGCGTCAACAGGCGATCGAGAAGGAACAGACCCACCAGCAGCATCGCCAACAGCAACTCGACGCCCTGCTCCAGCAAGTCACCGAACTGGCGACCCAACAGCAAGCGGCTCAGGAAAAACTCAACGCGTTGCTCGGTGAACACACCAGCGCCGAGCAGTGGCAGCAACAGTTGGAACACGCCGTGACACAGTCACGCCAGAGCGAAACCGACGCCAACCAACAACTGCAGGACATCCACAACGCCCTGATCCAACTGGCCGCCGACCTCAAGGCCCAGCAGGAACGCGAGCAGGCATTGCAGGCCGAACAGCACAGCCTCGACACGCGCCTGCACGACTGGCGCGCGCTGCACCCGGAACTCGACGACGCTGGCCTCGACCGTTTGCTGGCCTACGACGACGCCCAGGTCAGCCACTTGCGCCAGCAGTTGCAACACAGCGAGAAAGCCGTCGAACAGGCCAGGGTCCTGCTGCAAGAACGTGAGCAACGCCTCGCCGAACACCAAGCCCAGCACAATGGCAACTTCGAAGCCGATGAACTGGACACCGCCCTGGCCACGCTCAACCAACAGTTGGCCGAGGCCGAGAAACACTGCGCCGAACTGCGCGCGCGCCAGTCCGAAGACCAGCGCCGCCAGGACGCCAACCAGGCGTTTGCCGAACAGATCGCCAAGGCGTATGACGAATGGCAACGCTGGGCGCGCCTGAACGCACTGATCGGCTCGGCTACCGGTGACACCTTCCGCAAGATCGCCCAGGCCTACAACCTCGACCTGCTGGTGCACCACGCCAACGTGCAATTGCGCCAACTGGTGCGCCGCTATCGCCTCAAGCGCGGCGGCAGCATGTTGGGGCTACTGGTGATGGACACGGAAATGGGCGACGAACTGCGCTCGGTGCACTCGTTGTCCGGCGGCGAAACCTTCCTGGTGTCACTGGCGTTGGCCTTGGGCCTGGCTTCGATGGCATCCAGCACCTTGAAGATCGAGTCGCTGTTTATCGATGAAGGCTTCGGCAGCCTGGACCCGGAATCGCTGCAACTGGCGATGGACGCGCTGGACGGTTTGCAGGCCCAGGGGCGCAAGGTGGCGGTGATTTCCCACGTGCAGGAAATGCACGAACGCATCCCGGTCCAAATCCAGGTCAAGCGCCAGGGTAATGGTTTGAGCACCCTGGAGGTGAAGTGAGCGAGGTGCTGCTGTATTCGTTCCGGCGTTGCCCGTATGCGATGCGGGCACGCCTGGCCTTGCGTTATTCAGGCGTACCCGTACAGATCATCGAGGTCAGCCTCAAGGCCAAGCCGGCCGAGATGCTGGCACTGTCGCCCAAGGGTACGGTGCCGGTACTGAGCGTTGACGGACGCGTGATTGAAGAGAGCCTGGAGATCATGCAATGGGCCCTGGCCCAGCACGACCCGGATGATTGGCTGCTGCAGGGTGACCCGGCGGTATTGGCACTGATTGCCGAGAACGACCAGGGTTTCAAGTATCACTTGGATCGATACAAGTACGCCGACCGCTACCCGGAATACCCGATGGAACATTATCGGGCCGAGGGCGAGGTGTTCTTGCAGAAGCTGGAAGGGTTACTGACGGAACGCGCCTACTTGCTGGCGCGGTATCCGAGCCTGGCGGACATGGCCCTCGCGCCGTTTGTGCGCCAGTTTGCCCATGTGGATCGGGAGTGGTTCGCCGGGACGCCGTATCAACGGTTACAAGCCTGGCTTCAGCGCGTCCTTACTTCACCGCTATTTATCGCCGTGATGACAAAACCCTGAGGCCGGCACAATCAAATGTGGGAGGGGGCTTGCCCCCGATGACGGTGGATCAGTCAGCTAATCTGTAGCTGACCCACTGCTATCGGGGGCAAGCCCCCTCCCACATTTGATCTCAGTGACCTACCGCTTAGTGCTGGGTCTTGTGATCCAGTGCGGCGTAGAAGTTGGCGCTCTGTTGCAGGTATTTCTGGGTGTAGGCGCTGGTGCTGGATTTTTTGCCGGTGACTTCCACGCTGGCTGCGGCAGGCAGGGCAACAGTGGCGGAAACAGCGGAAGCGGCGATGATGGAGAAGAGATTCAGATTCATGTCGGTAACCCTTGTGTTCGTTTGGTTGAGTGGCCGGGGAAGGCCTTGGAACCCAACTTACGCCCGAGGGCTGAACCTTAGAAATGCTTTGAAACAGTAGCCGCTATTAACAGAATTAATAGAAAGGGTCAGGCCCCGCACGGCGGGGCCTGTGGCTTATTGACGCACCAGGAACTTGAGGTCGCTGGGGGCATCGATCGGCAATTTCTGTACGGTTTTACCCAGCAGGCCGGTTTTGGGGTCGCGTTCGACCACGACGATTTCGTTGCTTTTCTGATTGGCGATCAGCAGGAACCGACCGCTGGGGTCCAGGCTGAATTCGCGCGGGTGGTCACCGTCCACCGAGCGACGTTGCAATTCCTTGAGGTGCGCGGTGGCCGGATCGATGCTGAACACCAGCAACTGGTTGGCCGTGCCACGGTTGCTCACGTAGAGGAATTTTCCGTCACTGGAGGCGTGCAACGCGGCACCGGCCTTGTCGGACACCGGTTGGCCGGCGGCGAAGTCCACCAGTTGCGTCTGGGTCAACTGGCCATCCTTGTAGTCGAACACTGCCACCTGCGCACTCATCTCAGTGGTCAGCCAGGCGTGCTTGCCATCGGCGCTGAACAACAAGTGACGCGGGCCGCTGCCTGGCGGCAGTTGCACCGAGGCCGGATTGGCCGGGGTCAATGGCAGCTCATGGTTGGCCTTGGGATCGTAGCGGTAGGCAAACAGCTTGTCCGCCCCCAGGTCCTGTACAAACACGTACTTGCCATCCGGCGACGACACCACCGAGTGCACATGGTTGGACGCCTGGCGCTCAGGGTTCACGCGGCTGGCCGGGTGCCCGCTCAGTTGCACCGGAGGCGACAGCTTGCCCGTGGCATCGACTGGCAGCACCGCCAGGCTGCCGCCCGGGTCTTCCACGACCGAATAGTTGGCGACGAACAGATAGCGCCCATCGGCGGCCACACTGGAATGGGTCGGCTCGTTGCCCAGGCTCTGCACCTGGTTGATCAGGGTCAATTGGCGAGTCTGCGGATCGATGCTGTAGCTGCTGACGCGCCCGACCGGGTCCTTCTGGCCGGGGCCGTTCTCGTTGACCACGAACAGGTGCTTCTGGTCCTTGGAGATTGTCAGCCAGGACGGGTTGGGCGCTTTGGCCGCGAGCACCGGTTTACCGCTGAACTGGCCTGTGCGGCTGTCAAATTGCAGGCGGTAGATCCCTTCACTGCTGCCGGCGGTGTAGCTGCCCACCAACAGTTCATAGGTATCGGCCGGCGCGGCTTGCACCGACATCGCTCCCACGCTGCCGGCCATCAGCAGCGGCCAGAATTTACGCATCATCATCCGCTTCATCCTCGTCGTTATTGTTGCCGGTGAAGGCGCTCATGCAGATCAGGCGGTGCTCGCCCGAATCACCGGTAAGGGTCCAGCTTTGCAAGGTGTCATCGAACGTCGCGGCGTTGACCTGTTCCAGGCTGAAACGCCAGCGTTTTTCTGCTCGGCCGTCCATGGCGGTGATCAGCAGTTTTTCGTTATCGAGTTCAAAATCAAAGGCATGCAGCCCATCGATTTCAAGCATGTCGCTGGTTTCAAGGACGGCAGGCAAATTCTCAGTCATCACAGTCTTTCATCAGGTTCAAAGCGCTAATCATAGGCCAGTTTGCCGCCAGGGCCTAAAACCATAGCGGGCTACCGCATGGCGACAACGCTGGGCATTACCTTGCAAGGACGCACTCTTATCCGACGTAAAGGAACCCACATGCCCGTACAGCCCCCCGCCCCAGTGGCGGACCCCACACGACAAGCGGTTGCTGCGCAATTTCTCGGGCGCCCCACTTTGCGTACCGTCACCGCGCAAATGCTGGGCACCCACCTGGTGGAGAAGTACCCACCGCTGACGCTGCCCGTCGCCGACCTTCGGCTGGCCGTACCCCGTGACGGCGGTGGCCGCGCCCTGCTGCCGTTGCTGGACGTTGCGCTTGACCATATCGCCGACGGCAGTTTCCCCGAGCTGACGGCACGCCAGAACCTGGATTGCTACCTGAGCGATGCCACTGGCACCCGGCTTGGCTCTCACGAGAACGGAGAGCGCCGCGACTTCGACCTGCGGGTTATCGAAGCCCTCATCCGGGAGCTGCCACGGGTGCTGTTCATCGGTTTTCAAGAAGCCTTGGCTGCGTACTGGGGACAGGACAGCGACGCGGGGAGCGTTCGCTGGAAGTGGCTGGCCGATGTGCTGCAAGGTGTGTTGCTCGAAGTCGCCACACGCCAGACCGGCCTCACTGCCCAGCACATTGAAATACTCAGCGCGTTGAACCGTTATCCCGACCGGGCATCGCGCGCGCTCAGCCCCGCCCCCGCCAACGAGGTCCACGCCTACACCTTGGAAACCCACTTGCAACGCGCCGGCAAGCGGCTGACCGTACAAGGCACCGAGATTCTGGTGGTGCGCGGCAAGCAAGCACTGCTTTTTCGCCTCAACGGTGAGATCCAGACCTACCCCGACCTGGAAACCTTCGGCCAGGCGTGGGGCGAGCAGTTGCAACAGCGCTTCATGGCCGAGCGCATCACTTGGCAGCAGTACGAACCCGATGGCAATATTTTCGAAGTGCAAGCGGCGCTCATCCTGAACCAGCAGTTGGACGATCTCGCGACGATCCAGCTTCCCGCCCAATCCACGCGACAAGCAGTGGAACGCCTGTTTGCCGTCACCACCGACCCTGCGCAGTGGCTGTCGCCATCAAACGCCACGTCGCCGGCAACGGTGGCGGCCATCCAGGCCGCCCTGCCGGATCATCTGCAAGCCACCAGCGCCGCCAACCGCCTGGCCTACCGACACACCCTGCTGGAACACGCCAGCCTCAAGCGCCAGACCCTTGGCGACGCCGACTTCGATAGCCTGGAAACACTGCGCGGCTATGCCACCGCGCATGTGAACCACCAGTTGTGCATGGACCGCGCGGTTGCCAAGGGCGGACTGCGCGCCTGCACCCATGAAGCGCTGGCGACCGGCTACGATGCTGGCGATCTGGAACTGACCTTTCATGTGCCGGTGGGTATCATCGAAGGGGGTTACATCGAACCTGTCGTCATGAACCTGGTCGACCTGGCCCTGAAGAACCTGTCGGGCCGCCCCAAAGGCCGCATGACCATACGCCACGTCAAAGGCCGCGCAATCGAAGCCTGGCTGACGCCCGATTACCTCCTTCAACTGGTCCAACGCGTCGACATCGGCAAAAACTACCCCGCTTACCTGCGCCGGGAACTGATGGGGCAGACCGAGGCCGCACGCAAGCGTCAAGGCCTGTTCGAGCAACTGCGCCCCCTGCATCTGAAAACCCAGGCACTGGAGCGTTTGATCAAGAGTGAAGCCGGCCTCACCCAGCGTGGTTTCGAGTGTGTGAAAGCGCTGGTCAACCCGAACCCGCTGGAGCGCCGGGTCAATGGCGAGGATATTGTCATCCGGCCGCTGGCCTTTGTACGCAAGCCAGGCGCCAAGGCGGATGTGGTGCGCAATATGTTCGTCATCGAACCCCGCGACACGCAGTCGGGACCGCACCTGCTGTATCGACCGGCCTATGCCGAGGCGCTGTTGGAATACCCCCATCGCGAACAGTTGCTGGCGGCCATCGTGCAACCCGGCGACCTGCAGGAGAGCGTGCTGACCTGGTTGCCGGACCAGTCCAGGGCGGTCTACAGCAACGGCGGTTTCAACGAGCCTCACTACGTGCGCGTCGGCATGGGCTCGGAGTTCGACCGCCTGCCCAGCGTGCCAAAGCCCGCCGAGCTGGCCGGTGCCGACGACGAAAGCAACGATGAAATAGGCCTGGCGCTGCGCAACGGCAGCCTCATGGAATATCTGTTCGGCAGTGAAACACAGCAACTGGTGGATCAGGCCGAACGGGAGTCGACCTCCAACAGTGAAAGCCGCTGGGCGCTTATCCTCGAAGGCCTGCAACTAGGGTTCAACACTCTGCTGCTGGCTGTACGCGGCCCCATGGCGACAATCGGTTGGCTGATGCAGGCCATGCAAGGCGTAGTGAAGGACCTGCCGGCACTGGAGAGTAACGATCCGACAGCCAGGGAGCTGGCGTGGATTGATCTGCTGCTCAATATCGGCATGGCTATGTTGCATCACGGATCGACCGGCGCATCGCACGAAGAATCCCAGCGTGATGAACAGGCCACGATCCCCTCACCCTTCAAGCACCCACTGCCAGGCCAGCGCTTGATCAGGCCGGCCGTGGTTGAACGAGGCGCTGTCGGCCTGCCTTCCGAGCCACCGGGGGGTGGTCGCACGCTGTTGGACTTTGATCGCTCCCTGGCCGGTGATGGCGCCTCGGCGATGCTTCTCGAGAGACTGCGGGGCGTCAATGTGCCCTGGCCCACGCCTGTTCCCGAGCCGATCAGTCTCGGGCCCTATCGGGGTTTGTACAAGATCAACGACCAATGGCATGCCTCGGTGGGAGGCCTGCTGTTCAGGGTCAACATCGTGCCGGGTTTCGGTGAAGTCTTTATCATTCACCCGCTCAAACCAGACCACCCGGGCATCAAGCTGAAAACCGACGGCAACGGCCATTGGACGCTGGACCGTGGTCTCAAGTTACTGGGGGGCGGACGCAAGCGGTTGCAGGAGCTGCGCCGTGAAAAACAACTTGAGAACGAACGGTTGACGGATCGCTTGCTCCAGCTCGTTCCGGAGGCGAAGTTCCTGATGGCACCCATTATTCAGACAGGAACCCAACTGGCAGCCGCCCTCCAGGGTCTGGAGAAACAACTCAAGACCCTGCGAATCATCCAGGATCTGCTGCTCAAGGCCTCGCAAACCCAACGTCCAGACCTGGAAGTACGTCAACAGACTGAAATCTCTGAGTACAAACGCCTTCGCAACCAGTTTGATGTATTGCTGCAGCAACTCGAAACTCAACTGGCCCAATCCTCGCCAGTGTACTTGGAGTTGACCACCTTGACCCGTCAGCTGGAGGAAGCCGCCAATGCCGGCCTGCCCCTGATCAATGCGGCAACCATTGTTAAAGAGGTCTGGAACCAGCAGATGTTCCTCCACAAGATGCAATTGAATGCGTTGGAGTTCCATATCGTTACCGAGGCAGGCGAGCCATTGGAGGAATGGCACAAGCGGATGCAACCGCGAATCGTCGCGGGAGACTCGACCCCCATCGACGAAAACCTGCGGATGGCCACGGGCTACATCGACTACCTCGAACACATGGTCGCCCATTCCGCCATCATGGAAGCTAGCCTCCAGCACCTGGGACAAGCGTCGGCGACAGCGCGCGCGGTACGTCAAGAACTGCTGGCAAGTATTCCAAGCGTTGAATTGTTTTTCTCCGACAACCTCAAGCTCAGTGCGCTGGAACTGCTTACCAGCCTGAGCCAAATACGCTTCGAGATGCCTTCATCACTGTCGGCGTTGCAGCGGTATTACAAGGCACGTTATCAAGTGTGCGGGCTGGACATAGGCCTAAAATCCCACATTGAGGTACGCAGCAGTACCGAATACCCGTTGGCCGAGCAACGCAATGTCTACGAGACAGTTCTCGATAAATACCAGCAAGCCGAGTTCGCCCTGCGGGCCCTCAAGACGTTGAAGCCCGATGCGTTGGGGCCCGAAGCCGAACGTGTGCTCAAGGGCCTCGAATTCGCCAAGGTGTTGGCGCAAAACGAACTGGAGGCGGTGGTCAGAGAACAGGAAGACCTCAAGGTCGAACTGCCACTGTCCAAGACGCTACGTGCCAAGCCTGCGGCAAAGCGCGTGTTCAAGACCCGTAAAAAGGAATACCTGATCGGCGAGCTCAAGCCCGCCGACGCGCAGAACGGCGAGGAACACATCACCATCACCGACACGTTGCTTGGCAAGACCCTGGCTTCGTATAACCAGCACACGGACGGTTGGGCCCCCATCGACGAGGCAACTACCTCGACGCCGGCCCCGCAGCTTCGCTCACTCGCGACCCTCAAGAGTGAAGCCCAGGGATTGATCGGACAACGCCAGGACCTGGAGCAATTGGTCGCGGCGGACCAGGCGAAACTGGACAACCCTCTCACTCGCCAGGATGCCAATCCCGGCGAATGGGACACGCTGCTCAACGCGCAAGCCGAAAAATTTACCCAGCTCGCCAATGAAATCAAACGCGACCATCTCGACGCGCCCACGGCCCAGAACCTGATTGACGAATGCCTGGCGCAAGCCAAGGACATCAATCGCTGGGCAAAGCGCATCTGCAGCGATGCCTACAAACGCCAGTGGCCGACAATGGAAGCCGTCGCCTACCTCTGGGACCACCAGCAGATCGATATCAACCTCACGAGCCAGGCCGACCCGCAACGCCCGACCCTCAGTGGAGACTTTTTCACCGAATACGCGGTGTACGACAGGGCGCAAAAACCGCCGGTGGTGTTGTGGTACGCCCATTTCCACTACGCCACCGCCGACGCACCGCCCAACCGCTATACCCGGGCCCACCTGAAATTGCCGGAGCAACGCAAACTCACCCAGAAGGATTTGCTCAAGGCCCATGTGCAGGATTACCTGAGCCGCTTGAAAGACCCCGGCAGCGAACCCGTGGCGAAAATCGTCTACGTGCTCATCACTTCACCGCTGGACAACCTGTTCCTCAAGATAGCGCCTAAGCCCAAGGGTGTTCAGGCGTGAACAAGGCTGGCTGACCAGAGGATGGGGTATTAGCGTGGTCGCTATCAAGCATCCGAAAAAGAAACTCGAGAAACCCGAAACCCGGGACACCGCGTGACACGTACACGGCGGCGCACCTGAAGATACCCGCCCAGCGCTACCTGACCCAGAAAGACCTGGTCAACGAGCCGGGTTCTGCCGGGGCGGTGGAGCTTGTCCGTGCGCAGATTGGCAAGCCACTGGATGAGAAACTGTTCCTGAAACTGTAACCCGCAAAAAAGCCGCACCCTGTGCGGCTTTTTCGGGGGCGGCGACTCAGTGCGCAAACAGCGAGTTGCCCTTCTGCCCCGCCAGTTTTTCCGGTTTGATCAGGAAACGCGCCAGGGCCGGCAACAGCCACAGTGCACCGAACATGTTCCACAGCAACATGAAGGTCAGCATCAGGCCCATATCCGCCTGGAACTTGATGGCCGAGAAGATCCAGGTGCACACGCCGATCGCCAGGCACAGGCCGGTGAACAGCACGGCTTTACCGGTGGACTTGAGCGTCTGGTAGTACGCCTCCTGCAATGGCAAACCGGCACGCAGGAAGCTTTCCAGGCGGCTGTAGATGTAGATGCCGTAGTCCACGCCGATGCCCACACCCAGGGCCACCACCGGCAAGGTCGCGACCTTGACGCCGATGCCCATGAATGCCATCAGCGCGTTGCCCAGCACCGAGGTCAGCACCAGCGGCAGCACGATGCACAGCGTCGCGGCCCAGGAGCGGAAGGTGATCATGCACATGGTCGCCACGCACAGGTACACCAGGATCAGGATGGTCAGTTCCGACTCCTTGATCACTTCGTTGGTGGCCGCTTCGATCCCGGCGTTACCGGCGGCGAGGATGAATTCCAGGCCGTCCTTGTTGTTCTCCCTGGCAAAGTCCTGCACCGCATGCACCGCACGGTCGAGGGTCTCGGCCTTGTGGTCGTTGAGGAACACCAGCACCGGCGCCAGGGAACAGTTGTTGTTGTACAGGCCATCGGCACGGGCGATGGAGTTGTTCAGCACATCCGGGTTGCGCGACAGGGTTTCCCATTTCAGGTTGCCCTCGTTCATGCCCTTGATCATCTGCTTGGACACGGTCACCAGCGAAATCGCCGACTGCACGCCCTCGGTGTTCTGCATCTTCCACATCAGTTGGTCGATGGGCGCCATGGCTTCATAGCGCGAGCAACCTTCGGCCTTGGTCTTGACCATCACCACCAGCACGTCGGAACTGGTGGAGTAATTGCTGATGATGAAGTTGTTGTCCTTGTTGTAGCGCGAGTCCGGGCGCAACTCCGGCGCACCCTGGTCAAGGTCGCCGATCTTCAGGTTCTGGCTGTACCAGAGGCCGCCGCCAAAGGCGACAAGCGCCAGGGCGATGGAGATCGGCGCGACTTTCGGGTTGGCAAAATTCGACAGCAGGCGCCAGAACGAATGTTCGCGATTCGCGTCTTTCTTGCTCTTGGCGATGGCGCGCTTGCTGATACCGACATAGGAGATCGCTACCGGCAACAGGATCAGGTTGGTAAACACAATCACCGCCACGCCGATGGACGCGCCGATCGCCAGTTCACGGATTACACCGATGTCGATGATCAACAGCGTGATGAAGCCCACGGCGTCGGCCAGGATTGCGATCATCCCCGGCAGGAACAGTTGCCGAAAGGTGCGCCGGGCGGCGGTCAGCGCGTTGTCCGCCTCGCTGGACTGCAGCGCGATGCCGTTGATCTTCTGCACGCCGTGAGAGATCCCGATGGCGAAGATCAGGAACGGCACCAGCATCGAATAGGGATCAAGGCCGAAACCGAAGAAATGCATCAACCCCAGCTGCCAGATCACCGCCACCAGCGTGGTGCTCAACACCGCAACGGTGCTGCGCAGGCAGTTGGTGAACCACAGCAACAGAATCAGGGTGATAACAAACGCGATGCCGAAGAACATCACCACCATGACCAGGCCGTCGATCAGGTCACCGACCTTCTTGGCGAAGCCGACGATGTGGATCTTGACGTTGGGGTTCTGGGCTTCGAACTTGTCGCGGATCTTGTCTTCCAGTTCGTGGGAGAACTTGCGGTAGTCCAGGGCCAGCAACTTGCCCTGGTCCTGCGGGTCCGGGTAGGACTCCAACAGCGGGATGTCGACAATGCTCGATTTGAAATCGTTGGCCACCAGTCGCCCGACCTGGCCAGACTTGAGCACGTTGTTGCGCAGTTGATCGAGACTTTCCGGCGAGCCGTTGTAGCTCTGCGGGATCACTTCACCGCCGGCAAAACCCTCTTCGGTCACTTCGGTCCAGCGTACGCTGGGGCTCCACAGCGACTTGAGCCCCGAACGGTCGACGCCGGAGATGTAGAACACCTCGTCGTTGATCTGCCGCAGGGTCTCCATGTACTCCCTGGTAAAAATGTCACCGTCCTTGGCCTCCACCGAGATGCGCACCGTATTGCCCAGGTTGGCCAGGTCGTTGCGGTGTTCCATCATCTTTTCGATGAAGGGGTGCTTGAGGGGGATCATCTTTTCAAAGCTGGTGGACGGGCGTATCAACGTTGCCTGCCAGAACAGGAAAATACTCACCAGCAGGCAGATCACGATCACTGCCGGGCGGTTGTTGAAGATCAGGCGCTCAAGAAAGGTCGCTTTATCGTTGTGATGACTGCTCATAGTTCCCCGCCTTCTTCTTATTTTGGCTCTTTATTTCAGGAGCAGTTCGGCGCCAGTCGGCGTGGCAACCCGCACCCCACCCTGCCCGGCCAGAATCAAGTTGCCGTTGCCGGCCGCCGTGACGGACGACAGCGAAATCCGGTCCGGACGGTTGAACACGCTGAAGGTCAGCCCATCGTCATGGCTGACCACCACGCTGCCGCCGTTGCCCACCACGACGATGGCACCGTCCTCCAGCAACGCCGCGCCCGACAAACCAAACTCCAGCGCTCCCCGCGCCGCGTTCAATTCGACCTGTTCCCAGGTACTGCCGAAATCCGTGGAGCGGTACAGGTTGCCGCGCAAGCCGTAGGCCAACAGCGTTTGCGCTTGGGCGGTGCCGATCACGCCAAACAACGAACCCTCGTAGGGGCCTTCGAGTTTTTCCCAGGTCTGGCCGTCGTCACTGGAGCGGAACATGCTGCCCTGCTCGCCGACGATGAACAGGCCGGCATCCTTGATGTGGGCAATGGCGTTGAGGTGATACTGGTCTTCGTTGTCGAGGCGGTCGCTGACGTCATTCCAGGTCTTGCCACCGTCGGTGGTTTCAATCAGCGCACCGTAGGCGCCCACGGCCAGGCCGTGGTTCGCGTCGTTGAACCACACATCGAGTAGAGGCGCTTCGCGCTTGAGGTCCTGATACTGCTGGCTCCAGGTCGCGCCGCCGTCGGTGCTGGCGAGGATCTGTGCATCGTGGCCGACCGCCCAGCCTTGCTTGTCATCGACAAAAAACACCGCCGTGAGCAATTGCCGGGTGGGGACTTTGGCTTGGGTCCAGGTGCTGCCCTGGTCGTCCGAATAGAGGATGTGCCCGCGATCACCGACCGCCACCAGGCGCTTGCCTGCGTGGACCACGTCGATCATCAGGCCCTTGGCGGCCTTGGGGGATTCAATCGCAAAAGCGGTATCGCCGGCGGCCTGGACGGAGGTCGACAATGCGGCTGACGCTACCCCCAGTCCAAACAGCGAGAGCGCTGCGGCCAGCATCGCAACCCTGCGTGCGGCGCGTGGGCGGCAGACAACCCACCCCATGACAGGCTCACTCATAGACCTTTCTCCCATTTATTATTGTTATCGCTCGCCTTCCGGGGCCTTGGAACCTGCAATCTAGAGCGCCTGGAGGAAGCAGGGCCATCCTATCGGGCTTTCGAATCGTCTGACAATCGGCGCTACGTTATCTTTTGTTAACTGCAGGCATTTGGCCCCATGGTGAATGTAGCTGCATTCGCCGGGGTGATTGCCAGCGCACAAATGAATTTTTATTCCATCTATTGAATTTAAGGAATTTTTATTCCATTAATAGCCTTCCTGAAAACAATAATCCAAAGGACCACGGCGATGCGTGAACTCGGAATCGGCTTGATCGGCACAGGCTTCATGGGCCGCGCCCATGCATTGGCATTCAATAACGCCCGTGCGGTATTCGAACTGCCGGTACACCTCAAGCTGGCCGCCCTGGCCGATGCCGACAGCGAACGCGCCCGGCGCTGTGCCACCGCCTGGGGGTTTGCCCAGGCCCATGGCGACTGGCAGGCGCTGATCAATGATCCGTGCGTCGATGTGGTGGCTATCACCACGCCCAACCATTTGCACTACCCCATGGCCATGGCCGCGATAGCCGCAGGCAAGGCGGTGTACTGCGAAAAACCCCTGGCCGTGAGCCTGGAACAGGCCGACGCCATGCGCCGCGCCGCCAGTGCCGCCGGGGTGGTGACGCGGGTCGGCTACAACTACCAGCACAACCCGATGATCACACTGGCGCGGCAGATGATCGCCAGCGGCGAGCTCGGCGAAATCATCAGCTTCCAGGGCGAGTTCAGCGAGGACTTCATGGCCGACCCGGCCTCCCCGTGGTCATGGCGGTGCGAAGTCGAACATGCCGGAGGCGCCCTGGCGGACCTGGGCAGTCATTTGTTGTCGATGGCCCGTTATCTGGTGGGGGATGTGCTGAGCGTGTGCGCCGACACCCAGACCGTCCATGGCCAGCGCCCTGCCGTCAAAGGCAGCGCCGAGCTGAAATCCATCGCCGTGGATGACCAGGTGCATGCCCTGCTGCGTTTCGCCAATGGCGCCCGAGGCACCGTCAGCAGCAGTTGGCTCAAGCACGGCTACAAGAACCACCTGAGTTTCGAGATCAGCGGGACGCAAGGCACCCTGGCGTTCGATCAGGAACGCTTGAATGAATTGCAGGTGTGCCGCGTGGGTCAGGAGGGGTTCCAGCGTTTGCTCGCTGGCCCTGCCCTGCCGGGTTATGCGGCGTTCAGCCCGGCGGCGGGGCATCAACTGGGGTACAACGAACTGAAGACGCTGGAGGTGCAGGAGTTGATTCTGGCGCTGGCAGGCCAAGGTGCGGATGGCACGGACTTTGAAGCAGCGTGGGAGGTTGAGCGACTGGCAACGGCGATTCGCGTAGCGGCCCAAGAAGAGCGCTGGGTAACCGTGAACGCCGCCTGAAACACAGCACAGGTCCATTGTGGAAGGGGGCTTGCCCCCTCCCACATTCGGATCATAGACAATTCGAGGTCAGCGCAAGGCCCGGCGCAGTACTTTGCCGACGGTGGTCTTGGGCAGTTCAGTGCTACGAAACTCCACGAACTTGGGCACCTTGTACCCTGTCAGGTACTCCCGGCAATGCGCCAGAATCTGCTCCTGCGTGAGGTTCGGGTCCTTGCGCACCACGATGATCTTCACCTTCTCCCCCGTCACGCCATCTTCCACCCCAATCGCCGCCACTTCGCCCACGCCTGGATGCAGCGCCACCACATCCTCGATTTCATTGGGGTACACGTTGAAGCCCGAGACCAGGATCATGTCCTTCTTGCGGTCCACCAGGCGGATATAGCCGCGCTCGTCCATTACGCCGATATCGCCGGTCGACAGCCAGCCGTCGGCGTCCAGCACCTCGGCGGTCGCCTCCGGGCGTTTCCAGTAGCCCTGCATCACCTGCGGCCCGCGCACTTGCAGTTCGCCCTGCTCGCCGATGTCGGCCAGTTCGCCGTCTTCGCGCATGAAGCGCACCCAGGTCGATGGCAAGGGCACGCCGATGCTGCCGGTGAACTCCATCTCACGCATGCGCGCAATGTTGATCGGGCTGATACTCACCACCGGCGAACACTCGGTCAGGCCGTAGCCTTCGATGATCGGCAGCCCGGTGACTTCTTTCCAGCGCTTGGCCACCGCCGTGTGGGTGGCCATGCCGCCGGCGATCACCATGCGCAGGTCGGAAAAGTCCCGCGCACAGAACTCCTTGTTCTCCAACAAGCCGTTGAACAATGTGTTGACCCCGGCAATGCCGTTGAAACGCTCCTTGCGCAGGATCATCTGCACCCGTTTCACATCCCGTGGGTTGGCGATCAGGATGTTGCGCCCGCCCAGGCACATGAACATCAGGCAATTCACCGTCAGGGAAAAGATGTGGTACAGCGGCAGCAAGGTGACGTTGGTTTCCTGCTTGTCCTGGTCCAGTTGGTCCCCCACCCACGCCTTGGCCTGCAGCAGGTTGGCGATGATATTGCGGTGGCTGAGCATCACGCCCTTGGCGTCGCCGGTGGTGCCGCCGGTGTATTGCAGAAACGCCAGGTCGTCCAGATGCATCCCCACTGGAAAATGGTTGAGTGCCCGCCCCTGTTTCAGCACTTGGTTGAAGCGCACCGAACCGCGCAGGTTGAACGCCGGCACCTGTTTTTGCACACGGCGCAGGATGAAGTTCATCGCTGCGCCCTTGAAGGTGCCGAGCAGGTCACCGATGGCCGCGATCACCACGCGCTTGACGCTGCTGCCGGTGATGACTTTTTCCAGGGTGTGGGCGAAGTTCTCGAAAATCACCACGGTTTCTGCGCCGCTGTCCTTGAGCAGATGCTTGAGCTCATGGGCGGTGTACAACGGGTTGACATTGACCACTACCGCACCGGCCAGGATCGTGCCCAACAGGCAGATCGGGTACTGCAAGCAGTTGGGCATCATCAGCGCCACGCGGTCGCCCTGTTTGACCCCCTGCCCCTGCAGCCAGGCCGCAAAAGCGTAGCCTTGCACCTGCCAGTCGGCATAGGTCATTTCGGTGCCGATGCTGACGTACGCGACCCGCTCGCGAAACTTATCCAGGTGCTCCAGGAACACCTCGCGCAACGACGGATAGTCCTCGATACCGGCATCGATATCCGCCGGGACGCCAGGCAGGTAAGCGTTCAACCAGACCCGTTCGGTGTGTTCCAGGCTTACAGCGTTCATGGCAGTCTCCTTGTTGTTGTTTTTGATAGAGCTACTTTTCGACGATGGCGGTAATGCCCAGCCCGCCCGCCGCGCAGATGGAAATCAGGCCGCGCCCACCACCGTTCTCATGGATGATCTTGGCCAGCGCCGCCAGTTGGCGGCCACCGGTGGCCGCGAACGGGTGGCCGCAACCGAGTGAGCCACCGTTGACGTTCATTTTTGCGCGGTCAATGGCCCCCAGCGGTGCCTCCAGGCCTAGGCGCTCGCGGCAATAATCGGCGTCTTCCCAGGCCTTGAGCGTGCACAGCACCTGGGCGGCAAAGGCTTCGTGGATCTCGAAGAAATCAAAGTCGTTGAAGCTCAAACCTTCACGCTGGAGCATGCGCGGCACTGCGTAGGCCGGGGCCATCAAAAGGCCTTCGGTGCCGTCGACGAAGTTCACCGCGGCGGTTTCGCCGGTACGCAGGTAGGCCAGCACCGGCCAGCCGTGTTCGGCGGCCCACGCCTCGCTGGCCAACAACACCACCGAAGCGCCATCGGTCAGCGGCGTGGAATTGCCCGCCGTGAGCGTGCCGTCCTGACGGTCGTAGGCCGGGGCCAGGCCGGCGAGTTTCTCCAGGCTGGCGTCGGCGCGCAGGTTGTTGTCCTTCGCCAGCCCGCGATGGGGGCTGATCAGATCGTCGAAGAAGCCGCGCTTGTAGGCCGCTTCCAGGCGCTGATGGCTGGTGAGGGTCAACTCATCCTGAGCCAGTCGCTTGATCTGCCAGCGCTTGGCCATTGCTTCGCAGTGCTCGCCCATGGACAAGCCGGTGCGTGGCTCGCCATTGCGCGGCAGCAATGGTTTGAAGAACATCGACGGCCGAACCTTGAGCAACGTCTTCAACTTGGCGCCCATGCCCTTGACGCGGTTGGCAGCGAGCAAGGTGTGGCGCAGGGATTCGTTGATGCCGATCGGTGCGTCGGAGGTGGTATCGGAACCGCCGGCAATGCCCACCTCGATCTGGCCAAGGGCGATCTTGTTCGCCACCAGCAAGGCCGCTTCCAGGCCGGTGCCGCAGGCTTGCTGCACGTCGTAGGCCGGCGTGTCCGGGGACAAGGTGGTAGAGAGCAACGACTCACGTGCCAGGTTGAAATCGCGCGAGTGCTTGATCACCGCCCCGGCGGCAAACTCCCCGAGGCGCTGGCCGTGCAGGTTGTAACGGTCGACCAGGCCCTGCAAGGCGGCCACCAGCAGGTCCTGGTTGCTGTCGTGGGCGTACACCGTGTTGGAGCGGGCAAACGGGATGCGGTTACCGCCGATAATCGCCACGCGGCGGGTCGGCGGCGGGTTGAAGCTGTAGTCACTCATCGAACGCTCTCATTCCAAATGAATAGGCCACGCATATGGGGCTTGTCGCCGGCGAAGTTGCGCACTTCGAATTCACGGCGCGGGCCGGTCACGGGGCGATTCCACAGCGCTACCTGGCCGGGCAGGAAGATCGGCAGCTTGAAGTCGCAATGGGCCTCGGCCTGGTCCAGCCCGCCGGGTGGTTGCTGGGCGGCGAGCGC
Source organism: Pseudomonas extremorientalis (assembly GCF_024584605.1). NCBI lineage: Bacteria > Pseudomonadati > Pseudomonadota > Gammaproteobacteria > Pseudomonadales > Pseudomonadaceae > Pseudomonas > Pseudomonas extremorientalis. The sequence goes on from NZ_CP089519.1 coordinate 3,550,635, forward strand.
CCGGCCCAGGGTCCACATGCCATGGGCGATGGCACGGCGGAAACCGAAGAGTTTCGCGCCGATCAGCGAGGTGTGAATCGGGTTGAAATCCCCCGACACCCTGGCAAAACGCCGGCCCAGGTCGGCGGGCAACACCCAGCGTTGGGTGCGCAACAGCCCCTCCTCCTGCAACGGCAACACGTCGTCCCATGGCTGGCCGACCGGGTCCTTGACGTCCCGGCGCAGGTACAGGCTGTCGCTCTCCCAGACCAGGGTGTCGGCGCCGTAGGCTCGGGTGGCGATGCTCAGCGCCTGGCCTTTGGGATGGGCAACCCAACGCTCGGCATACACCTCCAGGCGCAACGCCTGGCCCGGGTGCAGGCGCTGGTGCTGGCGAATGCGATTGGCCAGGTGCACCATGCCGCTGGCCGGGTACGGGAAGCTTGGGCGCGTGAGCAGCATCAGGTGCAGCGGGAACGCCAGCACATGGGGATAGGACAACGGCACACCCTGCTGGCGGCGAAAACCGCAGGCGCGGCCATAGGCCTCAATGCCGGCGCCGGACAACTCTGCCGCCGCGCGCACCAGGCGCTCCCTGGGCAGCACCGGTGCGCCGTCGAGTTTGGGTTTGCGCAAGGCGCGCACGCCATCCAGCAGCAAGCGGGTGCGCGATGGCGGCGGGTCGATAATCTGCGTCGCATAGTCCATGGCTCAGGCCCCCAGCAGGCTTTGCCCGCACACGCGTACAACCTGGCCATTGACCCCGCCGGAAGCCGGGTGTGCCAGCCAGGCGATGGTCTCGGCCACATCAATCGGCTGACCGCCCTGGGACATCGAGTTCATGCGCCGCCCCGCTTCGCGGATCATCAGCGGGATTTTTGCGGTCATCTGGGTCTCGATGAACCCGGGCGCCACCGCATTCACAGTGACCTGCTGCGCCGCTGCATGGGGTGCAAGGCCTTGCACCAGGCCAATCACACCGGCCTTGGAGGTGGCGTAATTGCTCTGGCCGAGGTTGCCGGCGATGCCGGAGATCGACGACACGCACACGATGCGCCCACCGGGATTGAGCCCCTGGTTGTCCAGCAACGCCTGGCTGAGTTGCAACGGTGCGTCGAGGTTGACGGCCAATACGCTGCGCCACGCCGCCTCGGGCATTTTGGCGATGGTTTTGTCACGGGTGATCCCGGCGTTGTGCACCACCACATCAAACCCGCCGTATTGGCTGGTGTGGGCCTGCAACAAGGCGGCAGCGTCCGGGGCAGTGATGTCCAGCGGCAACGCGGAACCGCCAACGCTGGTGGCGGCTTGCTGCAATGCGTCTTGCGCCTGGGGCACGTCCACGCACACCACATGCGCGCCCTCCCGGGCTAACACCTGGGCAATCGCCAGGCCGATGCCACGGGAAGCACCGGTGACCAGGGCGCGGCGGCCGGCGAAGGGTTTGTCCCAGTTGACCGTGACCTGGCCATCTACCGGTTGTTCCAGGCGCACCACTTGCCCGGACACATAGGCCGAGCGGCGCGACAGGAAGAAACGCAGGCTGCTGTCCAGCGCGCCTGCGGCACCAGGCGCCACGTAGATCAACTGCACGGTGATCGCCCGGCGCAGCTCCTTGGCCAGCGAACGCACCAGTCCCTCGAGGGCGCGTTGGGCGATGGCCTGGGGCAAGTCCTGGCAATGTTCCGGCGCAGTACCGAGCACCACCACACGGCCATGGTGGCCGATGCGTTTGGCGTTGGCGTGGAAGAATTCATACAGCTCGTCCAGCTGCTGCAGACTGGCCACGGCGCTGGCGTCAAACACTGCGCCCTGCACCTTGACCGTGGACGGTGCCTTGGGCGTGGCCGGGGTGGCCATGACCGTGTCGGTGGCCACGAACACACGCTGCACTTCAGCGGCCAGGCGCCCTGCCCCAGCGACGATCACCGGGTTGACCAGGCCGTGCTGGCCGCTGCGATGGCGTTGCAGCGGCAGCGGTTGCGGTAAACCCACGGCCTGGGCCAGGCGACGGCCCCAGGGGGAATTGACAAACGAGAGGTAGCTGTCACTCATAGATAGATTCACTCACCACACATACATGCCGTGTAAACCCGGTCTGTGTGGGAGGGGGATTGCCCCCTCCCACATTGATTGGTTTTTTTCCTAATTGACCGAGGCGTTTTCACTCTGGCTGGCGCGACGTTTCGTCGTCGGCTCCAGCGCTTGCTTGCGCTGTTGCAACGCCTCCAGCAAGCCGAAGTCCTGCGGGAAGTCGTCCACCTGAATGCCGTGGTCGGCGTATTCCACATAACGCCCGAGCAAGGCGTCTTCGTCGTCGCTGATCAGGTCCAGTGCACGCGCCTTGACGCGCCAGGTCGTGAACGCCGTGGCGGAGATCGGCATCGGCTCGATCAGGCCCTGCTTGACGGCGGATTTGAGCCGGGCCTCGATCAGCTCCACTTGCGGCAACAGGCGAAAGCCCAATTCGCCATAGGCCAGCTTGTCGATTTCCGGACGCGGGATGTAGGAATTGGCCAGCAGGCGGTCGCGGGTTTCCCCCGGCGTCTGCACCACATCGGCCACCTGGGCCAGCAGGCGGTCCGACGGTTTGCGCAGCGGGATACCGAAGGGGAACGTCAAGGCCTTCAGCACGGAGGCGGCGGCTTTCGACGGGTAATTGTCGAGCACTTCGGCCAGTGCTTCATGGGCGCGCAGCAAGGCGTCCTGGGCCGCCCAGTGCACCAGCGGCAAATCCGCCTGGGGCCGGCCGTCATCCTCGAAGCGCTTGAGCACGCAGGACAGGATGTACAGCTGCGACAGAATATCCCCCAGGCGCCCGGTGATACTTTCCTTGCGCTTGAGGGCACCGCCCAGCACGCCCATGGAAATGTCCGAGACCAATGCCAGCACCACCGACAGGCGATTGGCCTGGCGGTAGTAGGACGCCAGCGCGGGGTCGGTCTTGGCCGGGGCAGAAATCAGCCGGCCGCCTGTAAGGGAATGCACCACTGCACGCACGGTATTGGCCAGCACAAAACTCACATGGCCGAACATGGCACTGTCGAATGCTTCCAGCGCCTTGCGCCGATCAGGATTGCGCGCCGCTTCCATCTCGCGGAACACATAGGGATGGCAACGGATCAGGCCCTGGCCAAAGATGATCAGGCAGCGCGTCATGATGTTCGCGCCTTCCACCGTAATGGCGATGGGGCTTTGCTGATAGGCGCGGGCCAGGAAGTTATTCGGGCCCATGCAGATGCCTTTGCCGGCGACGATGTCCATGCCGTCATTGACGATGATCCGCGCCCGTTCGGTAACGTGGTACTTGGCAATGGCCGAGATCACCGAAGGTTTTTCACCGGCATCCAGGGATGCTACCGACACCTTACGCACCGCATCACAGGCATACAGGTGCCCGGCCATGCGCGCCAAGGGCGCCTGTACCCCCTCGAACTTGCCGATGGGCAGGCCGAACTGTTTACGCATCGCCGCATACGCGGTCGTGCCGCGCACCGCGACCTTGCCCAGGCCGACGTTGGCCGATGGCAGGGAAATCGCGCGCCCGGCGGCCAGGCATTCCATCAGCATGCGCCAGCCGTTGCCAACTTGTTCGCGCCCGCCGATCACCCATTCCAGCGGGATGAACACATCCTTGCCGGTGGTAGGACCGTTCTGGAACACGGCGTTGAGTGGCCAATGGCGGCGACCGCTGTTGACGCCTGGGTGAGACGTAGGAATCAACGCGCAGGTGATGCCCAGCGAACCCGGCGCCCCCAGCAGCCCGTCCGGGTCTTCTGCGCGAAACGCCAGGCCGAGTACCGTGGCGATCGGACCAAGGGTGATATAGCGCTTGTCCCAGGTCACCCGGAAGCCCAGCACTTCCTCGCCTTCATGCATCCCTTTGCAGACGATGCCCAGATCGGGAATCGCCCCGGCATCGGAGCCGGCATACGGGCTGGTCAGGGCAAAGCACGGGATGTCTTCACCCCGTGCCAGACGCGGCAGGTAGTAATTGCGCTGGGCGTCGGTGCCGTAGTGCAGCAGCAGTTCGGCCGGGCCGAGGGAATTGGGCACCATCACCGAAATCGCCGCCGCCGAGCAGCGCGTCGACAGCTTCATCACCACCTGCGAGTGCGCATAGTGGGAAAAGCCTTTGCCGCCGTACTGCTTGGGAATGATCATGCCGAGGAACCCGGCGTCCTTGGTGTATTGCCAGCCCTCGGGGGACATGTCCTGCCAGACCTGGGTGGTTTCCCAATCGTTGGCGATGTCGCACAGGGTTTCCACTTCATTGTCGAGGAAGGCCTGTTCTTCGGCGCTCAGGCTGGCAGGCGCGGCTTGCAACAGGCGCTGCCAGTCAGGCTTGCCGCTGAACAGCTCGGCGTCCCACCACACGGTGCCAGACTCGATGGCCGCGCGTTCGGTATCGGACATGGCGGGCATGATTGTACGAAACAGCGCCAGAGCCTTGCTGGTGAGCAAGGTGCGGCGCAGGGGTTTGATGGTCATCAGCACTGCAGGCAGAAGCACCAGGAGCGCCGCGACGGTCATGCCGAAACCGGCGACCACGTTGAACAGATAACCGGCTGCCAGCCAGATCAGGCCAGCGCCCAGCCAGTGAATGGCAGCAGCTTGTCGATACGCCAGGGCAATCGCAGCTGCGACACCCACCAATAACCAGATAACCATGGGGATACCTCTACTCGATCAGGGCGTGGCAAACACTATGCAGCTCGAAATGAGCGGCGGCGTAAAGCCACACTACAAACTCGGAAAAGCAAATTCAAATTTTATTTTGAAATTTTTATTTAATTCATTGGCAAAAAAATAGCGGCTGAACCCGTCAGCCTGCTCAAGTGATAGTGAAGAGCTCATCACCCCTGAATAGGAGGACGCTCACAGATAAGGGCAGCAAGATGCGCTTGATGCCCTTCTCCATCATCCTCTTAACGTCAGAACGCGTAGGTTGCCGAGAGACTGACCACATCGCCCGACGATTCTGCTTTACCGTCAAGGCTGGCGCCCCCCAGGCGATCGACGTTCTTGGTCTTCAGCTTGACCTCCTGTACGAACTGGTGGGAGTAGGCCACGTCAAAACTCAAGCCCTTGATCGCTTTCACATCGTACCCGGCTCCGAGTGAGAGGAAGGTGCGGTCGCCGTCCGGAATCCGTGGATCGCGGGTCGAATTACGCGTTGGCGTCTGGTCAATAGCGACACCGGCACGCAGGGTCAACTCATCGGTAGCGCGGAAGTCGCCACCGACCGAATACATCCACGTATCTTTGTAGTTGTAAGGAATAGAGACGATATTGATATCGCCAGACTTCAGCGTGAGATCCTTGAACGATGACCATTGCGTCCACACCACACTCGCGCCCAAGGTGAAGCGGTCGTTGAATTGGTGCACCCAGTCAAAGCCAGCCGTGGCCGGAATATCGAGCTGGGTACTGGCATGGGCACCATCGGGGAACAGTTTTAGGCCTGGGTAAGCCACTTCAACCAATGTTCCGTTGCCACCTATCGGGCTGGGTTGGGTCATCAAGGCATTGTTATACGCGTCCGCCCGAATATTGTACTTGCCCGTCATCTTGTTCTTGATCTTGGCATGATAGTTAAGGCCCAAGGTGTCTTGATCAGTCGGTTTCCAGGTCACACCGGTAAACCAGCCTGTCGAAATATTGTCGACCTTGACCCGCATCAGCGCGCCCCCCACGCCTGAGGGAAATTGGACACCACTCAGCTCAGGGCTGTTGGAAAGGGAAGCCGCGGAAAACAAATCGATGTTCTGGCTCACAAAACCTTTGCTGTGCTGAACAATCAAACCGCCACCAATGGAAAACTGATCATTGACCTTGAATGAAAGAGAGCCTGTCAACCCAACGGTTTCGATCTTTGTATCCACGGCAAAATCACGGAATTTGGAGTCCTCATTCCATGTCGAACGCATGCCTTGGGGCACCACCTGGCTCAAACCGAAAGCGAAGCGGTCGCCAAGTGGCATTACCATGAACCCTGTCGGCAACCACGCCGTAAACCCGCCTTGTCCCCCATCGTTGTTGTTCACCGCAGCCGCCGATATATCGGGAAAACCGTTGTCCCCAATTGGAATATTGGAAATAGGGTCGCCTTTGTAATCATTGGCGCTCCCCTTGTATTTGATCTTGATGCGCGCGTAATCGACCGTAAACTGCGCAACGTTATGTTCTACGAAAGCCATGGCTGCCGGGTTGTTGTACGCAGAACTCGGATCGTTCTTGAACAACGAACCGCCAGCAAATGCCCGACCCCAACCAGGTGCCCCATAAGTAGGCGTAGAGAAACCGCCGGCGTGCACAGGCGCGGCAGCCATCACCCCTCCCATTAATGCCAAGCCCAGCAGAACCTGTACCTGTTGTTTTTTATTATTCATACGGCACTCCTTATTGTTATCTCACTGAGTCGGCCCCAGCCGACTCGTGTTGCTACTTGGTTTTCCTGATTTGCTGTGCATCCCGCTCAGGGAAGCACGGTAATACCTGGGGCCACGGCGCCTAGGCTGACAATGGTGCAGCCACCTGTAAGTGCCTGGTTGCTCGCGCCCACACTCAAGCCGCCAGGTGTATTAGCCAGCGAGACAGAGACGGTGGATGGAGCACAATGAGTCGCAGGCCACGCGGGAGAGGTCGTCGCGTAGGTCAAGGCCATGCCAGTGATTTGACCAGTGGCGATGCTGGTAGGCGTCAACCGCCAGGGTAAATCAGTGGGCTGATACAGGGCACAGATCGCCCCTCCGGAAAGTGACACGGTGTTGATTCTCAGCCCTGCACCCTCTGGCTCCACCACGCCTGTAAATGCGAAGCTGCAGTTGACCGCAGCTCCAAATGTCGACGCGGATTTAATGGTTATAGTCCCGCCCGAACTGGTCGTTAAAATCGCGCCGGGTGGACTGAAAGACGCCGCATTGGCAACCGCTCCCAGGCCAAGACACAACACTATCGAGCCTGCCTTTACGAGTGCTATCAAACTCTTCATTACCTTTTCTTCCCTGTGTGACGGTTGATATGAGCGTGAACTGTTATTCAAGGAATAAAAATAGCGTTGGAAACTTCGACACTCATCTATACCACCGTACCGCCGCCAGCCGGCACTTGATGGGTTGCTGAAACATCAAGACCACCGGGGCCATTGCCAATACTCACGTTAATAGGCGGCCATCGGCACTGCCGCAGAACTAAATCAAGCAAACAAACACGTGCGATCACAGTCGTCTTTTGCACTTGACGTATTCCTCTCTGAACTAATGACAGCGTTCACTCGGTATAAATGGACACTTCACGTTCAAGGGAACACCTGGCGCGCCTCAACAAGCGCCTCAACAGAGACGCTTGTCTTCTTAAGGGGTGATCAGCCCTTTGTTCTCAAACAACCATCAAGGAACAATGGTCAACGTCGGCGATGGGGTCACGCTCAGGCTCACCACGGTGCAACTGCCACTCAGGGTCTGGTTGGCAGCGGTCAGCACACCACCGCTGTAGCCCACGGTAATAGTCGAAGGGCCGCAATTGGAGGCTGGGTACAGAATCGAGCTGGCGATGGTATAGCCGACGTTTGTCACCGAACCGGCGGCAGGGCCCGTGGCAGTCAGGGTCCAAGGCAAACCGGTGATCTTCGGCAGCGCGCACAGGCCGCCACCGGTGACCGCGACGCCAGTGATCTTGGCCACGCCTGTCGCATCGACATTCCCGGTAAACGTGGCACCACAGTTAACGGTGGCCTGGAAGGACGAAGGCGACTTCACCGAGATGGTGCCTGGCGCGGTGAAGCTCGTGTTTACAGGACTGATGCTGTACGCGTTCGCCATCGAAGCAGCACCCATGCAAACAGCCAAAGCAGACAACGATACGAGGGTTTTCAAGCTTTTCATTGTTTTTCCTCACATGTTATGGCGAAGTCATTTCGCCGGGGGTAATGGCCATGAACGAGAGGTCACGGTGAATCTGCAGAACTTCCCTTTCCAGCCAAATCTCAATTCAATTACCGCTGTAACATCCGACGGTTATTCAACAACTTTGAAGTTCGGCGGCATCTTGATCGACACCGTCTTGATCTTGCAGTCTTCGCCAATGGGTACATTGGCGGCTTCCAACTTGCCGGTGGCGTTATCCCAAGTGCCATCAGCCGTCGAAGGTCCGCACTTTCCGCCCAGACCGAATGCATGCACGTCCACGCTGATCTTCGACATGGAACCACTCTTGGTGTCTTTGGCGACTAACACCCACGGCAAGTTGATGGCTTCCACGCGGCTGCACTTGAGGCCGCCGTCGAATTCCACTTTGTCGACATTCACCGATGAGCCATCGGCCGCGACTTTGCCGGCCACCTTGATAGTGCAGTCGGCGCTGATCAGCGCACCTTTGGAGAAGCTGATGGGGCCTTGGGCGGTAAAGGCGCTGCCCGCCGGCTCGATGCGCGCAGCCTGGGCCTGGTGATAGGCAATCAGGCCCAGCGCGGCCAATACGATGTGGGTGGTGAACTTGGCAGGTGATTGCATGGTGTACGTCCTTCCCTTTAATTATTTTTGTTCGGGTCAAACCACTGTATTGCAACTCATTTTGTAAACCTTGGGCAAAAGCAGCCTGCGCGGCACGCAGGTCCCGAGTACGCCAACAACCGGTTACTTGAACTTAGAACGGTTTGGCGCTGTTACTGTACTTCTCCAGGTACTTCAACCGCTGTGAGGGCTGAAGGTTGGTCAGGGTGATATCCCCGGCGTAATGATTGAGTACGCGATGATCCATGCGCCGCCGCCACAAGTACGGTACATAGGCCCAGACAATCATGCTCGCGTAGCCATAAGGGAGTTGAGGTGACTCATCAAAGTGGCGCAACGATTGATAACTACGGGTCGGGTTGGCATGGTGATCAGAGTGCCGTTGAAGTTGGAACAGAAAGATATTGGTGACAATACGGTTACTGTTCCATGAATGCCGTGGCGAGCAACGTTCATAACGACCATTGGGCAACTTCTGGCGCTTGAGGCCGTAGTGCTCTACATAGTTCACTACTTCCAGCAGCGAGAAGCCGTAGATACCCTGGATGATCAGGAACGGAATCACCGTCGCGCCCAACCAGGCGATCATCGCGCCCCACAACACCACGCTGTACATCCAGGCGCTGAGTACGCCGTTCTGCCAGTGCCATGCCGGCAGACCAAGCTTGCGCAGGCGTTCGCGCTCCAGGTTCCACGCCGAGCGGGCGCTGAACCACACCGAGCGTGGCAGGAAGGCCCAGAAGCTCTCGCCCAACCGCGAGCTGGCCGGATCTTCCGGCGTCGCGACACGCACGTGATGGCCACGGTTGTGCTCGGTGTAGAAGTGCCCGTAGAAGGTCGGTGCCAGGGTGACCTTGGCCAGGAACACTTCCAGTGGGTTGGGCTTGTGCCCCAGTTCATGGGCCGTGTTGATCGCGATGCCAGTGGCGGCGCCGGTCGACATGGCCATGCCCAGGTAGGTGAACCAGCTCGGTTCGCCATGCAGTTGAGTACGTGCGGTGATGTAACTGGCGGCGTGGGACAGCCAGCTGGACGGCTCCAGGTTCGCGGCAGCCTGCAACAGGCCACCCTGGATGATCCAGTCGATTCCGCCCGCGGCGAGCCAGCCGGTGATCACCACCGAGGAGATGACAAACACAACGCCGGTGTAGACGATCCAGCGATAGTAGCGTTGGGATTCGAGGTGGCCGACAGCGGATTCGGGCGGGTTGCTCACGTCTTCACCGAGCAAGCCATCGATCAATGGGATCAGGCCGAAGATGACCAGTACACCGACCCACCAGAGTTGCTGGGTACCGGTGCTGATGGCCAGTGCGCCGGAGAGCAACGGAGTGGCCAGGGGCAGGATGCCCAGCCACCACAGGTGACGCTTGCCGTCGGTCCAGATGCTTGGGGCTGCCAGGGTCTGATTCATGGCAGCCTCCGTGTCATGGGGGCAGGAAACAGGTTCAGGGAGCGCTGAGTGCTCCAGGAAATCAACCATGCGATAAAAGACGTTTTTTTCATTTTTATTCGCTCTTAGGCATTTCAAAAATCATTTCAAAATAAACATTGAAATATTTTTTTAAAGAAATAGCGCGGAATCGTTAGGTCGTCAACTACTTTTTCGAAGCCTTTTTTACGTGACCGGGCAGTCTCTTTTTCAGCTGTTTGGTCAGGTCTCTAGGGCAAGCATTTCGGACGGTCCAACCCGCAACGAGGGCCACGATTATTTGTTCGCCAAGGCAAACGGCGGGTGCAGGATCGCGGCGGTTTGTGCTGGCCGCGCACGCTTGGCCAACTGCTGCACCGCTTCCGCCACCCGTTCGGTGGCGGTGATCGGCAGCATATGCCCGCGCCCCTCCACCACTTGCAGCTTCAGGCCGGGCACCTTGTCGGCCAGGGCCTGGCCGTGTTTGCGAAAGTCCAGCACCTTGTCCCGTGCGCCGTAGATCAGGCTGATGGGCAGCGTCAGCTGCGGGTAGCGCTTGACCATGTCCGGCAGGTGGTCGTTGACCAGGGCGATCTCGCTGGAGGCCGCATAGAAGTTGTCAGGACGCATGCCCAACAGGCCGCCGCCACGGGTAGCGAAGTCCTCCGGGGCACTGTCCGGTGCGAACACGCCCTTGACCACCGAGCGTCTTGTCAACAGGCCCATGGGAACCGTCAGGGTGCGCGACACCCAGCGCCTGAGCCAGGCAGGCCGCACGGCCAGTGACCAGAACACCAGTGGCAAGGTCGGTTGAGGGTGCGTCAGGGGCGCCACCAGTATCAGTCCCGACACCGCATGGGGATGGTCGAGGGCCAGCGCCAGTGAAATCGCCCCACCGAGGGAATGCCCCAGCACCAGCGGTTTATCCAGGCCCAACGTATTGATAAAAGCCGCCACCTGACGCGCCTGGGCCGGCAAGTCTGCAGCAGTGCGTTTATGGCGCGTGGAATAGCCCGACCCCGGTCGGTCGAGGCTGATCACGCGAAAGTGCTCGCGCAACTGACCGGACAAGGCATAGGTCAGGTTGCGACTGCTGCCCATCAGGCCGTGAATCATCACCAGCGGCGGTCCCTTGCCTTCCTCGTAATAATGAAAGCGCTCGCCGTTTACCTCCAGAAAGCGTCCGTTGATCGGAACGGCGGCTTCGATACGCCGCGTCATCCACGTACTGAATCCCCACAACACGGCGCTCGCGCCTACCAACACAGCCGCAGCGATAACCCATTCAACAGCCATAGCTCGGTCCTCTGCATCCCTGCTGCCGGCGACCTGACCGGAATTGATCAAGGCCTCGGCCATCGTCCACACCCTGGACCCGAACGGCGTGCCTGTCCGTCGGACAAATGGCACATGAGGAACCTGGGACTAGCGTAGGCGATATTTTCAGGTAGATTATTTAAAATCTTTTTTAAAATAAGTAATTCAATTTTTCTTTGCAATGGTGTTCTATCTAAAAGACAAAACAAGAAAGGAGCACATCCGATGCCCACGAGGGACTGCTTATGAATGCCCAGAGTGATTCAATCGACATCGCCATCATCGGTTCCGGCTTTGCCGGCCTGTGCATGGCGATCAAGCTCAAGGAGGCCGGGTTCACCGACTTCTTTATCGCCGAACAGGCCGACACCCTCGGCGGCACCTGGCGGGACAATCATTACCCGGGCTGCGCCTGTGATGTGCAGTCCCATGTGTATTCGTTTTCCTTTGCGCCCAACCCGGCCTGGACGCGGCAGTTCGCGCCGCAGGCGGAGATCCGTGCGTACCTGGAGCAATGCGCCACGCGCTTTGGATTGGCGCCCTATCTGCGCTTCGGCATGGGCCTGGAGCGGGCGGTGTTCGACGAGCACCTGCAACGCTGGCAATTGAGTTTCAGCGGTGGCCGCCAGGTCAGTGCGCGGGTGCTGGTGTCGGGCATGGGCGGCCTGTCGCGTCCGGCGTTACCGGATATTCCGGGGCTCGATCATTTCAAGGGCAAGCGCTTCCACTCCCAGCAGTGGGACCATGAATACTCCTTGAAAGGCAAACGCGTCGCGGTGATCGGCACCGGCGCCAGTGCCATTCAGTTCGTACCGCAGATCGCGCCGCAAGTGGCCCACCTGGACCTGTTCCAGCGCACGCCACCGTGGATCATGCCCAAGCCCGACCGGGCGATTACGCCTGTCGAGCGCTGGCTGTTCAAGCACCTGCCCTTCACTCAGCGCTTGGTGCGCGGGGCTTTCTACTGGGCGCTGGAAGGCCGCGTGGTGGGCTTTGCCCTGCACCCAAGGCTGATGAAAATGGTGCAGAAAATCGCCCTGCGTCACCTGCACAAACAAGTAGCCCGCCCATCCCTGCGCAAGACCCTGACCCCGGACTACACCATCGGCTGCAAACGCGTGTTGATTTCCAACGACTACTACCCCGCCTTGTCGCGCAGCAATGTCGAGGTGGTCACCGATCGCGTGCTGCGCATCGAAGCCGACGGCGTGATCACCGCCGACGGCATCAAGCACCCCGCCGATTGCCTGATCTTCGGCACCGGTTTCCAGGCCAGCGATCCCCTGCCCCGCGACTGCATCATCGGGCGCGGCGGTGTGGACCTGATGGACACCTGGCAAGACGGCGCCCATGCCTACAAGGGCACCACGGTGCCTGGTTATCCCAACCTGTTCCTGATCGTCGGGCCCAACACTGGCTTGGGGCATAACTCGATGATCCTGATGATCGAAGCCCAGGTGACTTACATCATGGATGCCCTCCAGCACATGCAGCGGCACCGCATCGCCACGGTGGACGTCAAGGCGGCCGTGGAAAGCGCCTACAACCAACAGTTGCAAGCCAAGCTCAAGCGCACCATCTGGAACACCGGTGGTTGCCAGAGCTGGTACCTCGACCCGCGCACCGGCAGGAACACCACCTTGTGGCCCGGCTCGACCTGGCGCTTCAAGCAGGTGACCCGCCAGTTTGCGCTCAAGGATTACGTGGTCGACCAGTTTCCGGTCAACCTGCCCAGCCGCCCCGTGCCGGCCCCCCACTCCACCCCGGAAGGCAGCCTGTCATGAAGTCATTCAATGGCCGCGTAGCGGCAATTACCGGCGCCGCATCCGGCATGGGCCGCGCCCTGGCATTGGCCCTGGCGCGTGAAGGTTGCCACCTGGCGCTGGCAGATAAAAACAGCCAGGGGCTGGAGCAGACCCTGGCGCTGATCAAGACCTCGACCCTGGCCCCCGTGTCGGTCACCACCCAGGTACTGGATGTGTCCGATCGCCAGGCCATGGAGGAGTGGGCCGCACGCTGCGTGGCCGATCACGGCCAGGTCAACCTGGTGTTCAACAATGCCGGGGTGGCTCTGTCGAGCACGGTGGAAGGCGTGGATTATGCCGACCTGGAATGGATCGTCGATATCAACTTCTGGGGCGTGGTGCATGGCACCAAAGCATTTCTGCCATACCTGAAAGCCTCGGGCGAAGGCCATGTGATCAATACGTCCAGCGTATTCGGTCTGTTCGCCCAGCCCGGCATGAGCGGCTATAACGCCACCAAGTTTGCGGTGCGCGGTTTCACCGAATCCCTGCGCCAGGAACTGGACCTGCAACGCTGCGGCGTGTCGGCCACCTGCGTGCACCCCGGTGGCATCCGCACCGATATCTGCCGCAGCAGCCGTATCGACGCGAACATGACGGGCTTCCTGATCCACAGCGAACAGCAGGCCCGCGCCGATTTCGAAAAGCTGTTCATCACCGACGCCGACCAGGCCGCCAAGGTGATCCTGCACGGCGTGCGCAAAAACAAGCGCCGCGTGCTGATCGGCCGCGACGCGTATTTCCTCGACCTGCTCGCCCGTTGCCTGCCCTCGGCCTATCAAGCCCTGGTGGTGTTCGCCAGCAAGCGCATGGCGCCCAAACCGCGCACGCCGGTATTTGAAACCAACGACGAGCCCCACCTCTGAACAGGAGCACGCACTATGTTGCCGATCCGCCGTGACATCCATTTCGCCCTGCCCGCCGAGCGCATCAAGGACTGGCATGAACAGGGCCCGTTCATCACCCATTTCTTCAATGCCCTGTCGCTGCTGTTTCCCCAGGGCGAGCTGTTTTTCATGGACAGCGTGCGCCACTATCGCCAGGACATCGACGACCCTGCGCTTAAAAAAGAGATCCAGGGGTTCATCGGCCAGGAGGCCATGCACAGCCGCGAACACGTGGCCTACAACGACTTGCTGCAAGCCGCCGGGTTGCCGGCACATACGCTGGACCGGCGCTTGAAGTTCATCCTCGACTGGCAGAAAAAACACCTGCCTGCGTCCTTCAACCTGGCGGTGACCATTGCCCTTGAACACTACACGGCGATGCTGGCCGAAATCCTGTTGAGCGACCCGTCGCGCTTCGGCAATTCGCTCAAGGGCTATCAGCAGATGTGGTATTGGCATGCCCTGGAAGAAACCGAACACAAGGCCGTGGCGTTCGATGTATGGAACCGCGTGATCAAGCCCGGCCCCAAGCGCTATCTGCTGCGCACCGGCACCATGCTGACCACCACGGTGTTCTTCTGGCTGGTGGTGTTCGACTTTCACCTGCGCCTGCTGATTGCCGACCGCAAGTCGGGTGGGCACCTCAAGGGTTTCTGGCGCATGTTGAAGTTTCTGTATGGGCCGAAGGGTGTTTTCCCACGAATGCTGGTGCCGTGGCTGCACTACTTCAAACCCGGCTTTCACCCCTGGGACCACGACAATCGCGCGCGCCTGGCCGGGATCGATGGCCTGGTCGAGGAGATCGAGCAGACCCAGCGCGGGTATTAAGCCTGCGCCAAGGCGGCGCGTTCGCGTACGAACCCTTCCAACTGATCGCCCGGCAGTGCCTTGCTGAAATACCAGCCCTGGATAATCAATTCGGCGCCGGTATTCAGGAAGGCCAACTGCTCGGCAGTCTCCACTCCTTCCACCACCACGCCCAGGTTCAGCGCCTCACAGAAGCGCAGCATGCCGGTCATCACCTGGGCGCCCTTGGGGTCGTGCTGGGCCACCACGAAGCTGCGGTCGATCTTGATGAAGTCCACCGGGAACTGGTGCAGGTAACTCAGGGCCGAAAAGCCGGTGCCGAAGTCGTCGATATACACCTTGGCACCGATGGCCTGCAGCTTCTGGATAGTCTGGCGCGTGACCTGGATATCACTGACCAGGGCATCCTCAGTGATCTCGACCGATACGTGCCCATGGGCCTGGGCCAGGATCTCCACCAGGCGTTCGCCGAAGGCGGCGTCGGTCAGGGTCGCGCTGGAAATATTGATGGTCATCGGCAGGGAAAAACCGAGTTTCTGCCACTTCTGGTACTGGCGAACCGCCTGGGATGCTACCCACACATCCACATCCGGCATCAACCGCGCCTGGGCCAGCCATTGCAGGAATTCCCACGGCGAATGCACCGTGCCCTGGGCGTCGCGGGCCCGCATCAGCGCTTCACACCCGGTGCACAGGCCTGTGCGGGTCGAGACCTGCGGCTGGAATTCAAGGTAGAACTCATAGTCGCTGATCTGCTGGATGCGGCTCAGTTCCACGGCCTGGCGCGCCAGGGTCTTGTGGGAGGCGAGTACCGGGTCCAGCTCGCGCAGACGGCCCTTTTCTTCAAGGCCACGGAAGGTCATGTCCAGGGACTTGAGGTACACCGTGCCCCCTTCACTGGCCTGGCGATGGATCGCCCGCACATACGGCGCGTACACCAGGGTGCCCAGGCCCAGCAGCGCCACTTGCAGCGCCACCGCCGCCAGGTCGCCGTGGGTACTCAGATAGGCATTGAGCAGCACCGGCGCGGTGAACGGCACGCTGACCACCGCCGGCGACACCCAGCCCATCTGCACCACCGTCAACGCCAGCATGGCATTCAACGCCGGGACGATCAGAAACGGTATGAACAAACGCGGGTTGAGGATGATCGGCAAGCCGAACAGCAGCACCTCGCTGACGTTGAACAGTGACAGCGGCAGGCTCGCCACCGCCAACAAGCGCATGGACTGGCTCCTGGAGAACAGCAGGATGGCCAGCAACAGGCACAATGCACCGCCCGAGCCACCGATAAACGCAAAGCTGCCCAACAGGCCACTGTTCAACACATATTTGACCGGCTCGCCCGCCGCCAGGGCCGTGCTGTTCAGCACCACGACCTGATCCAGTACATCGAACAGCGGTTGCATGGCGTACACGCCGTGGATGCCGAAAAACCACAGCAGCGAATTCATCAGGGTCACGAACAGGCCGCTGCCGTAGGGTGACTCCAGCGCGTCCAGCACCTGGGGGCCTTGCAACTGCGCCACATACGGAATCTGCAGCAACAAGGACAGCACCACCACCAATGCCAGGGCGGTGATAGCGCCTGGCAGCACCATATTGATCGTGCCCCGCAGGTTGTGCCCCACCAGGTCTTCGTTGACCAGACGGGTCCAGCGGTAGCGGTGCAGCCAGGCAATTGCGGGAACGTTCAACAGCGGCGAGGCAATGGCGATAAACAGCACAAAGGTGGCCGAGGCCCTGGGGTAGTCCCGCAGGATGAATGTCGCCACCACCACATGGGCCAGGCACAGGAATGCCACGGGCAATTGGGGCAGGCGATGCTGGATCGCCAGCATGTAACCGATGGACGCGGCCACCAGCAGCGGGATCACGGAACTGATCTGGTTGTGCAGGCCGGCGAGGAACGCCACCACCTGCGGGTGGAAGCCAAGGACGCGAGCACATTCCGACAGAATCAGAAAGCCCGCCGAGACCAGCAGGCAAGGCAGGATCCACAACAGCCCTTCGCGGATCGCCCGCAGCGATTCAGTGCTGGCCAACGCAGCCAGGCGTTGGGTGAAGAAAAGCTTGAACAGCGTTTGCGCCATGACCCATCCCTCTGCCCATCGCCCACTGTCCCTGCAAGGCAGGGCTGGAAGCACCGGCTAACGCTACACGTCCTGGCCCAATGAGCGAAAGCCTTTTGCCATTCATCTGGGGGAATTTCCGAATCGGATAACAGGCCAGGCCCTGTTTTTTCCAAACAGTTGAGTTTTATGATCCAGGCCAATCGCTCAATCTGCTTCAATGACGCCTATCCGCCCTCCCCCTGACCTGTGTTTGGAGTAAGCCTTTGTCACACCCCGGTGATAACCACCAGCGCGCGCTGGACAGATTCCTCGATGAACACCCCGATGTCGCCGCCGAACTGGATACCCTGAATCCGCTGGCTGCCCAGGCCAGGGGCGAAACCCTGGCCCAGTACCGCGCCGAACGCTTGCATGAAGCCTTTGAAGCACAAGCTGAACGCCAGGGCCTGTTTGCCTGGGAGCTGACCCTCAAACTGACCGCCGATTCCTGTGAGGCCTTTGAAGCCCAGCGCCGTGAGGTACACAAGGAGGTGGCACAGATGGCGGGCCTGAGCTGGGTCGAGTACTGCCAACTGCACGACCTGCCCGGCTAACGCACTACCCCAGGAACCAGACACGGCGCCCGCAGCCCAGCACTTCGCGCAACTCGGCGACCGACACCGTGCGTTGTTCAGGATCCATCGCCAGAGCCGAAGACACTGCAGGCCAGCAATGCCTGGGCAACTGCCTCGGCCTCGGCAGCGGCTGATGCTGCTGACGTTCGCCGGGGCGCCGTCCTTCGGCCAACTCATAGAGCACACTGGCAACCCCGTACAGATCGGCACGGGGTGAGGGAAGCCCTCCGGCCATCAGCTCCGGCGCCGCATACGCAGGAGTCCAGGCATTCAGGCGACTGCGGCTCAAGCCGGGCAATCCGGCCCTTGCCTGCGCTTCAGCATGCCCCAGGCCAAAATCGAACAGCCGTATCCCCTGCTCCCCCACCATGATGTTCGCCGGTTTCACATCGCCATGCAGCACTCCTTGTCGATGGGTGTAGGCCAGCGCATCCAGCAGTTGCAGGGCGATGGGTTGCAGCGCCTGCCACGCCATCCCTTGCGGGCATTCCGGGAGCAGGCGGTCCAGGGTCAGGCCGGGCATTACTTCCATGGTGAAGAATGCCAGCTGGTGCGCCGTGTCGACCTCGAAAGAAAAGGCCCGGACCACATGTTCATGTCGCAGGCTCCGGGTCAGGGCGAACTCGCTGTACAGCAACACGTGGGCGTCGGTGGACGCACAGAGCGTCTCACCCAACAACTTCAGCGCCACGCGCGCGTCCGGTTCGCCAAACGCCTCATGCAGCAGATCCCGGGCACGATAGACCACCCCCATGCCCCCTGAACCGAGAATTCGCTCCAGCTGGTAGCGTCCCGCAAGCAGGTTCGGCGGACCGGCTGCGGCGTTCATGGCTGCACCACCACCGCAGTGAGGTCATCCAGCGCAGGTCCACGCAACACGTCGCTGAACAACCGCTCCACTACCTGCCCGGGCGTGCCGGCATTCATCGCACGCCCCAGTTGCCGGTGGCTGAGCCCCTGGTACAAGCCATCACTGCACAGCAAGAACACATCGCCTGGATGGGGACGCAGTTCCAGTATCTCCAGACTCAGCGGTTTTCCGGCGCCAATGGCACGAGTCAAGGCGCGGGCGTCTGGATGAGCGCGGGCCAGTTCCAGGCTCACATGCTGTTTGTCCATCAGTTGCTGTTGCAGGGAGTGGTCCCTGGACAGCTGATACAAACGCTGCCCTCGCCAGAGATAACATCGGCTGTCCCCTGCCCAGACGCACGCCGCGCGGTCGCGCTCAAGCAACAGGACAACCACCGTACTGCCCATGACGCGTGCCAGGCCATCGGCCGCCTGCAACTGGCTGTCGAGCCCCCGCAGGCAGCGTTGGACGGCCTCGACCCGCTGGTCGAAGCTGCCTTGGCCTGGCAGCGCCGCGAGGCTGCTGACCACCCGTTGACTGGCCACATTCCCAGCATGGTGCCCTCCCATTCCATCGGCGACCGCCCAGCAACCGCGTTGCGGGCAATCGAGGAACCCATCCTCGTTACGCGCACGACGCTTGCCTTGCGCCGTGCGGCCAGCACTTCGCCAAGGGGGCGCGCGGTTCACAACTGCTCCGGCAGGCGGAAGCCGCGCCATGTGGCCATCTGGAACGGGCTGGGGCTGCGTTGGCTGGTGAGCAGGTAGTTGGCACGCAGGCCGGCCAGGTCGGCCTTGAGTATCTGTGCATCCCTGCCGCTGGCCGGCTCGTTTTGCATCAGTTCGAAAAGCCGGAACAACGACCAGGCTCCCCGGTCTTTTTCAATGCCCAGCGGTCGCTCGGTACCGCGCTCCAGTACCAGGCTGCTGCGCCCATTGTCCGCATCACTCGGCCAATGGAACGCCATCGGCACGATGGGACCGTGACGGTATTCCAATTGCTGATCGCCCACCCGCAGCGTCGCGCGGTTGACGGCCTGGTCCAGGCTGTAGGGCGCCAGCGTGAACAGAACGGCCCAATTCCCCTGGTCTGCGCTGAAGAACCCCTGGCGAATGACCTGCGCGCGTGTCAGCTGGTCGAGCAACGAACGTGAAACAGGCAAGCTGCGGCCCTCAAGGCCACGCAAACGATAGCGGCTCCCCTCGACACTGACGAACGGCCGCAGGTAGCTGTCATAGAAGTGCTCCATCACCCCCCGTGGTTTGAAGAACGACTGGAAATCACCCAGGGCAACATCGCTGCCGGCGTCGGCATTGAAGGGGTAGCGGTGCCGGATCGCCTTCACATAAAAGCCATACACCTCACTCTGATAACGCTGGTTCACATACCCATAGGCGTCATCAAGCAGATGGCGCCAGGTTTGCTCGGCAATCCCGTCCAACCAGCCCTTGAGCGGCTGCGGCAAGCGAGCAGCAGCGTCACGCAGGTTACCCAACAGCGGCTGCTGTCCATCCATGCGTTGCCGGGCCATCTTGAATGCCGCGTGCTCGGGCGAACTGTCACGGTTCAGTGTCGAGACTTGCAAGTGCAACTCATCCAACAGGTGCAAGGCCTGGGTCAGCTCGGCCGTCGGGTTCTGCTCTTCATCCAGCAATTGGTGCAAGGGCTCGAAACGACGCAGCAATGCGCGCCGGGCAGTATCCGGCAGTGTTTGGCGCGGCAAGGCTCGGGTGAGCAAGCCGGACACCGGCGTGCCCAACTCAGCGACCTGCTGGTTCACCGCTCCAAACCGCTCATGGGTCGGCAGCAGTCGCGTGTGTTCACGCACTTGCCGCAACAGCAACACCAGCGCCGACTGGGCGGAAGTCAAGTTCGCGAGCTGCTGCGCATCGTGCCTCAGGTCGTCGCTTTCCAGCAGACTGACTCGACCCAGCGCATCACTCCAGATGTCGGCGTACTCGCTGAAGTAACGCTGTTCCAGCGCCAGCATCAGCTTGCGCAAGTCCACGACACTGAGGTCTGCGGCCTCCCCAAGCACCCAATTATCCTGGGCGATGGCATTGACCAACTGTGGCCCCTGGCTCTCGAAAAACTGCAGGTATTTACGGGTATAGAAACCCGGGATGGGGGGCTCAACCCTCGAAAACGCCGGGCTTTCAGCGAGGCGCAAGGGCTCCAGGTGCCGCGCTTGCTCGCGCAGTGTCCGGTAGACCACCTCTACCATTGGCTCGCCGCGCAGCACCAGACGGGCCTGGGCGACCAACTCATCATTCAGCGGGGCCGAAAAACCCTGTTCAACGAGCCGTGCAACGTGTTCGTTCAGGCGTTTGTGTGTCGATGCATCCTCGATGTACCCAACAGTCCGCAGCCCCGCCACTTGCTCGGCCAACCAGGCCTTATCACGTCGCTCGGGCAGGTTGAGCATCAAGTAAGCGCGAAGGCTGTCCAGCAACTGCTCGCGATCACCCAGGCTGTCACGTACCTGTTGTTCGAGCCGCAGGGTCACGTAGGGGAGCAATTGCTGATGCAGGGCTTGTTCGTAGGCGCTGTTCAATGATGGCCGACTCAACTCGCCCTGATACAAGCCGCCCCGCTCAACCCAAGGTACCTGCGCCGCCGGTGGAAACACCTCCGTGGCCGCCAGGCGACTGTCCAACAGCGCGAGCAACGCCAGGCTGGCGTCCGCTTCGGGTTGGCCTACAGGCTTGGGGTTGATCAGCTCCCGCAGTTGCACCAGCCGCTGATAGTTGAATGCGTAACTGTGCGCCCACAGCGCCCCGGCCGTACCCACAACCAATGAGGCGGCCAGCGCCATCAACCCGTGGCGTCGACGTATGCGCTGTCGCTCCGGGGTACGCAGCCCGGCAAGACCGGCCTCGGCAAAAATCACCCGATTGAACAGGCCCTGGGCAAAATGGGCACGCACATCACCTGTCTTCGCACAGGTCAGGTAGAACCCGCGCAAGCCGTTGATTCGCTGGTAGCAATGGGCGGCAAACGCACTCTCGATAAACAGGCAGACGAACTCGCCCAGGCGAGCGAGATGCTGAGGAAAGCCCAGCATGCGGCCTCGGCGCTCAAGGTTGCGCTCCTGATGCAAGCGCGGGATCAGCTCGGCACCCACACGTTGCAACAAGGCGTCGAATGTTTCGCGCACCTCGGCGGTATCAGTGCCTGTCATGCCTGACACCAGGCGCTCACCCAGCCAGCCTTCTGCGGCATCGCCCTGCCGCGCATCAAAGAACTCGGCAAACCCGGCCAGCCGATCAAGCTGCGTCAGCACCAGATAAACCGGCACATCTACCTGCAGTGACTGCTGGATGTCCTGCAAGCGGTTACGCACATGGCGCGCGTGAAGCTCCAGGTCGTGTTCGTTGCTGCGCAACAGCGTATCGACTGACAGCGTCACCACCACGCCATCGAGCGGCCGTGCCCTGCGCCATGACTTGAGCATGTCCAGCATTGTCGACCATCCTGCTGCATCGACACTGTGGTCGGGCTGGCTCAGGTATCGACCTGCCATCTCGACCACCACCGCGTCGTCGGCAAAACACCAGTCACAGTAAGAGGTGGCGCCTGGCGGCATCGCGTGCGTCCGGTCGAGCGCCGCCGGCAACCCGGCAGCGGCCAGCAAGTCGGTCTTGCCGCTGCCCTGCTCGCCAATCAACAGGAACCAGGGCAGTTCCTGGCGCGAACGCTCACTGCGCTCGCCGTAGCGGTGTGAGGTTTTCAACGTCTGCAGCGCTTCCTTGAAGCGCCTGCGCACCTGCACCACTTCGTCATTGATCAACCCCTGCTGCTGAAGATGTTCCATCTGCCCAGGCTGATCCAAACGCGCGGAGCGACGTGCCCCCACAACCACCATCGCCAACCCCCATGACAGCAGCATTGCGCTGATGGTCAACAAACGGGCCGTCGAACCCTGCCAGAAACGGTAGTCGTCTACCGCCAGCAACGGCCCGACAAACCACACCAGCAGCGCACCGGCCAGCACCAACAACAGGCTCCATACCCAACTCTCGCGCAGCACCTTGCCCACGCGTCTGAAGAATGCGTTCATTCATTGCTCCCAGCGTTACAAGGGCGTCCGAGACGGCTCTGCCAGCGAAGATTGGAAAGCGTGCAACGTCGCCCTGCGCTCCTGGCCCAGCATCCAGGCGAACCCCGAATGCACCACCAGCAGACACGCCAGCACGCAGGCTGCGGCCCAGGCAGCCGAGACAATGCGTATCCGTGCCTGAGAGGTCACGCCGGCGCGGGATACAAGGGTTAACGGCGGCTGATCACCGCGCACATGCCTGATCTGGCGATACACCGCGTCGTGTACAGTTTCGAGCTGCGCCCTTCCCCGTTCCATGACACGGTATTGGCCTTCGAACCCCAGGGACAGGCACAGGTACATCAATTCCAGCAGGGCCACATGCTTGACGGGGTCACGGGACAAACGCTCAAGCAACTGGAAAAATTTTTCACCGCCAAAAGTTTCGTTGTGGAAACGGCTGAGCAGGCTGGTCTTCGACCAGTCGCTACGGCCGCCCCACGGCGTAGTGACCACGGCTTCATCAATGACACTGCACAGTACGTAACGCGCCGACATCACCTGACTGTTCTCGGCCCCCAGATACAAGGCATAGGCCTCGAACGCGTTGATGCCCGAGGAAAACTCCTCATTGAGTGCCGGCAGGCTTTCCCGGCCGGGGCTGGCCTTGAGTTGGACCACTTGCAGCAAGAGTTCCCAGGCCGCGGTCAACAGCACGTTGGGGCCACTCTTGAAGTGCCGTATGCCTTGCATCTGGGCGCAATAGATCATGCGGTCTTCCAGTTGCTCGAAGCGTGGCGGCGACGGGAAGTCCGTAACGGCTGCGTGCGCCGGTCCGAGACCCTCACGGTCAAGCAACACGGTTCTTTCGTCTTGCGGGTATTCACTGTCCATAGTCATGACGTCAGTTCCTGATAGCCCAGAAGTTGAGTTCCAGCTCGGCAAACTCGCCGCTGGCGTGGAAGGCGAAACCACCTGATTGCTCCAACTGCGCAATGTCACGGGGGCTGAGTTCGAGCATGAAATAGGTCTTGCCGGCGTGAAACGGGATCTGCCGCGGCGCTACCGGCAACGCCTTGACCTTGATCCCGGCCAGCTGCAGGTTGACCAGTTCGCGGATACGCTCCACCGGTCCGATCTTGAGATGGGCCGGCAGTCGATGACGTAGTTCCTCCGTATCGCACTGGGCAGTGGCCGCCAGGATGAAGGTGGCCGTACCGAGTAACTTGAGGTCGCTCACCGGGCATACCAGCACCCCGTACTGCCGTGGTTGCAGCGTCAACTCGACCGCCTGCTGTTCCAACACCAGCGACAGCGCCGCACGAAGGCCTTCCATCAATCCACGAAAGCTCGCGCCCTGATCGCCATGCCGGTATTGCGCCGGAAATTGCGCCCGTTTGCTGTCGTTGGAAAAGGTGCACAGCTCACCGAAAATCGACAGCAACTCCCGATATACCACCTCCGGCCGCACCTGGGTCTGGCTCAGGTAGTGACGCAATCTCAATTCCGCACGATTGATCAACTGCAGCATCAAAAAGTCGCCGACCTGTGCGCTGGCGCTAGCGCCGTTTCCCTGGATGCGCGCTGCAATCGCATCGCCACGGGTCGCCAGCAGGCTGGTGACTTCGTTGATGCAAGACGCCACATACCCCGAGCCCTGAAGGTAGATAAACGTTGGTACAAAATCCGCATCCAGCCTCACGCCGCCGTCCTGGGTCGAATCCACCACCCGGGCAACCTGGAGTTTCACGTAGAACGCGTCACCGGGCGGCTCACCCAGCATCAGGCGCAAGTCCGGGCGCGCGCATTTGATCTGGCAACGAGAGTCGACCCCGGCAGTGGAGTCACCGATTTCTGTATCACAGGCAACATAGCGCGCCAGGACATCGCGTTGCTCCTTCGAGCGCACCTCAACCTGATTGTCGGTCGCCAACGGCAGCGCCAGGTACACAGCCTGTCTGCCTGCATTGGTAGGCACCTGCAACATCAGCGGTTCCAGGGTGCCGCTCAGCTCGAACAGGCTGCCGTCCGGTAGCACTCCGGTGGCCTGGTTCACCACAATCTTGCCCAGGTTCAGGTACTGCACATCGACTTCCAGGCTCAGGAAACCCCAGGCATCACTGCTCAGCAGCCGGGTGTGGTTGAGTTGCCGATGGTAATAGCGGTCGCTGTGCTGCAAGTGTTGGGGCCTCAGCAGCATGCCCTCTTGCCAGATAACGTTGTGGATCTGCATCTCAGTCCTCCGTCCTGTCAGGTTGAGGTGCCGCCATCCGGATACCCGTCTGGTCCAGCACGATGTCGGCACGGGTCAACTGTCCGGGAGCCAAAGGCAGCACCCATCGCCATTGCACATGGGGCAAGTCACGATAGGCCGCCAGCACGCCGACATAGCGACTGCGCGGCTCGACACTCAGCTTGAGCGCCAGCCGTTCGCCGGGACGCAGTTCCAGTTCCTCGCCGCTGACCCAATCCTTGGGCAGTGCCTGCTCGGCCCGGCCGTAGAGGCTGAAGAAATCGGCGTTTTCAAAGGCCACCGGATGCCGCAGCTCCAGCAATTGCACCACTACGGGCGAGGGGCGGCCGTGAAGGTCGGGATTGACCTCGTCGCTGGCCGTCAGAGTCAGGTCCAGCTTGGTCAGGGTGGAAAAAGGTGAAAGGGTGCTACATCCCGCCAGCAACCCCAGCAGTAGCAGCGTGAATGAAACCGCGATCCGAGACCGGCCAATCATCCTGCGTACCCCGCGTGAAGGGTGGAGACCAGGCGTACCTGCTCCTCGTAGGCTTTGCAAAAATCATGACGCAGCACCTGCTCATCCAGGGGCTCGTCCTCAGTCAGTCGCCGATAATGACGTTGGTAGGCCCGCCAATGGGCGCCATCGCTGAAGAACCTGGGTGACTTGCCGTCACGTTCGAAGCGCAGCAGCAAGTGCCCAGGCGCAAAGGCCGCCAATGCACCGCGTATGGCAGCCCGACAGGCCACGACCAGAGCCAGTTGATGAACCTGCAAGTCTCGGTACGCCTGATCGACCGCTTGCTCGGCAGAGAACTGACAGGATTCATCGGCGCCGAGCAAAAACGCCAGGGCGGCATGGTTGTCGGCACAGTCTTTCAACGGGTTGCGGGTATTGAGCAGCGGAACCGCCAGTAAGCCGTGGACCTCACTGTTGAGTTCATCGCGGGTTCGCACGCTTTGCTGCAACCCTGCGAGGGTTTGCCTGAACAGGCCCGCCACCTTGATCGCCAGGGCTTCGCGCCCCGGCGTATCAAGCGCGTCCACCTGCATGCCCAATGCGTGGGCGAACTGCGCCCAGAATGCTTCCGAGGTTGCAGGTGGTGGTGTGACAGGGCCAGGTGACACGACGTCTCTGGCCGGCTCAGCCCATTGCGGCACGACCAGGTGATCGTGCTCCACCGTGCCCTGACGCAAGGTTTCGAAAGGTGCCTGTGGCGTTGTGCCCAACGCGTCCAGCTCTGCCGAGGAATTGCCGAGCCGTACCTCGCGATCCAATGCGTCGACAGGATCCAGCCCCAGGAACGCGTCGTCTGGAATCGTGTCTTGCCGAGCAAAACCCTGCCCTGCCTGCAACACCAGGCGGGCACGGATATCCAGCAACCCCAGTTGGTACACATCGCCGTCACTGATGAGCCGTGCCTGTCCTTTGCACAGGCGCTCCATACTGCCCGACACACCGATACCGTTGCTGCTGATATCCGTCAGGAAATAGCGGGCCTCTCTAAAACTGACCAGAGCGTGGTGACTGGAAATCAGACGGTTGGCATCCGGGAGCACCCAGTCACAACCCGACCCACGTCCGATCACGCCACCGACACCGTCAAATGTCTTGCGCTCAGGCGGCTCCCCGTTTGCGGTGCTACAGAGTTCAAACGTCAATTGCATGACAGCAGCCCCCTGTTCAGTGCCCACGACGAGTCGCGTGGGGGTCACCCAACGGACGGTAGTCGGCGTCATCAAAGACATAATTGGCGTTACAGCCACTCAACAAACACAGCGCAAGCACCAGGGCTTGCCACGGATGAAAAGGCATCAGGTATCTCCCATGAAAATAAGCGGCCCGCACGTTCCCTGCTCAACACTCCTCGCGGGCGTCCCCCACGGGGATTTTCAAGCGCGCCAGGCGGTAAAGCAGCGTGCGCCGCGCAACGCCCAACTCACGAGCGGTACGGGTGCGATTGCCACGGTTCTTGTGCAGGCAATCGATCAGGAATACCCGCTCTACCCGCTCCAGGCGTTGGCGCAGCGTCGCATCGACTGCCCCGGTGGCAGCCGGCACCGGCAAGGACAGGTGTGCCGGCAGGATCACACCGTCGTCACAGAGCAGCACCGCACGTTCCACCAGGCACTTGAGTTCGCGGACATTGCCGGGGAAGGCGTGACCCGAGAGTTGATCAAGGGCTGCACTCGACCATTCCACCGGCACACGCCCGAGGTCAGCAGAGGCTTGATGCGCGAACTCCCGCGCCAACAGCAACACATCGCCGTCACGCTCACGCAGGGGCGGCAGTTCGATGGGAAACTGCGCAAGCCGGTAGTAAAGGTCCTCGCGAAAACTGCCTTGGGCGACCATGGTGGCGAGGTCACGGTGGGTGGCGGCGATGATGCGTACATCCACCTTGTGGGCCGTACTGGCGCCCAACGGACGCACTTCGCCCTCCTGCAAGACCCGCAGCAATTTAGCCTGCAGCGACAGCGGCATATCACCGATTTCGTCGAGGAGCAGCGTGCCGCCGTCCGCGCTGTCAAACAGCCCGGCGTGGTTACGCTCGGCCCCTGTGAAAGCACCTTTGCGGTAACCGAACAGCTCACTCTCCAGCAGCCCTTCGGGAAACGCCGCACAGTTTTGCACCACAAATGCTTTGCTCCTGCGCGGCCCCGCAGAATGGATCGCCCGCGCCACGACCTCCTTGCCTGTACCGGTCTCGCCACGCAGTAACACGGTGTAGGGGGTATGCAGGACCTTGCCGATCAAACGATACGTCTCGTCCATAGCCAGGCTGCTGCCGATCAACCCGTACGCTGAACGTGGCGCCGGCATGTAAGCCTGGGGCTGGGCAACACATCCAGTGGCACACTGACACTGCAGTAAAGCGCGCTGCATCAAGGCAAGGCTGCCCAACTGGCTCAAGGCGGCGGTGTAGCCCTGCAGATTTTTCCGATGCTGGCTGGCACACAGCAGTACCCCCTTGATGCCCTTGCCTCGGTCAAACAACGGCACACATGACAACGCTTGCCAGGGGGCCTCCATGACCGGCAGGAAACCGTACTCGTACATGCTGCCTGAGTGTTCTTCCAGGCTAAGGGCAGTTTGCTGGTTGAGCACGTAGTGCAGCACCTGTTCATGCTGGAAATCCTTGGTACAGGCCGGATCGCCAGGGCAAGGCATGCCTTGCAAATGCTGGGCGATCAGCTCAAGCCGGCCAGTGGATTCGTTGCGCCAGTACCATTGGCTGAGGTCACACTCGCTCAGTCGCGCCGCTGCGGCGACACACAAACCGGGGAGAGTGGCTGCGTCGTCCGCGCTGCCCAGGCGGATGAACCCGTCAAGCAGCGCATCGGCACAGACCGCCGAACGGGGCAGCAGGGTGAGCAGCCGATCCTCCCTCATTGGCTGAACTCACAGGTTGGAACGCCGTTAGCCGCCAGCCGGGCATGGACCTGTGACACAGGCTCACCTCGGGCCATGGCTTGCAACCGCCGATCGACCACCTGTGGCAACAAATGCAGCTCGATCCATTGATCGACGTAACGCGCGCCACTGTCATCGTGGGCGCACCGCTCGGCCATGTGTTCAACCAGCTCCGACGTGTAACTGAATGCCAGACTGCGCAGACTCAAGCGTTGCCCCAGGCGTTCGAGCTTGAGCCTTGCCAGGTCATGCAGGACGTCACCCGTGACCGGGTAATACGGCACGACACGCATCCTGGCCAATAACGCGGCTTTGAAGTGGTCCCGCAATTGCGGCAGGATCGCCTCATGCAGCGTTCGCACGTCAGGTCGTCCGCCACCTGCGCACAATTGCCCGATGCGCTCACTGCCCAGGTTGGACGTCATCAGGATCAGCGTGTTGCGAAAGTCGATTTCCCGCCCTTCTCCATCATTGGCCAGGCCCTTGTCGAAAATCTGGTAGAACAGGTTGAACACTTCTGGGTCGGCCTTCTCGACCTCATCGAGCAGCACTACCGAATACGGGCGTTGGCGCACAGCTTCCGTCAACACGCCGCCCTCGCCAAAACCGACATAACCGGGCGGTGCGCCAATCAACCGAGACAGGGAATGTTTTTCCTGGAACTCCGACATGTTGAGGGTGGTGACGAAGCGCTCACCGCCATACAGCAGGTCGCCAATGGCCAGCGCCGTCTCAGTCTTGCCCACGCCACTGGGGCCGACCAGCAGGAATACGCCGACCGGCGCATCAGCCTTGTTGAGCCCCGCAGCAACGGCACGCAGGTTGCGGTCCAGGGCCTGCACCGCTTGCTCCTGGCCGAGAATGCGCAGGCGCAGCGCATCGGCAAAACCCAGTACCTGTTCACTGTGCTCAAGTGCCAGTTGTTCAACCGGGATCCCCGTCCATGCACTGATGACCTGAGCCACCAGGCGGGGGCACACCTGCTGCGTGGTTTGCTGCTGTGCAAGCCAGCGTTGCTCGAGGTCCAGGCGCTCGCCGTCCAGCGCCTCCATCCGCAGGTTCAGCGCGTGCAAGGTCTGTTCGTCCACGGGAAAGCCTTCGTCCCGGTCTCGGCTCAATGCCTGACGCTGCCGCGCCCCCGCCGCCTGTTCTGCATAAAGGTGTTGCAACGCCTCAGGCGCGGTCTCCCGGCGAGTGCTCAAACGAGCGCAAGCGGTATCCAGCACATCTACCGCCTTGTCGGGCAACTGACGCCCGGCCAAGTAACGGGCGCTCATCTGCGCCGCCGCGACCACCGCATCGTCGCGCACGTAAACACCATGACTGCGCTCATACACCGGGACTAATCCGCGCAGGATCGAGATCGCTTGCTCGACGCTGGGTTCTCCGACCCGAACAGGCTGGAAACGCCGCGCCAATGCCGGGTCTTTTTCAAAGTATTTCTTGTATTCCGTCCAGGTCGTTGCAGCGATGGTGCGCAACTTGCCGCGAGCCAGCACCGGCTTGAGCAGATTGGCGGCATCGGACGCACCCGCCTGCCCACCCGCCCCCACCAGCGTGTGCGCTTCATCGATAAACAGGATCACCGGTTTCACCGCGGCGTTGACCTCATCGATCACACCCTTCAGGCGTCGCTCGAACTCGCCTTTGATACTGGCACCGGCCTGGAGCAGGCCCATGTCCAAGGTCAGTAGCCGCACCTCCCTGAGAGACTCGTGCACCTGTGCAGTGGCCACACGCAACGCGAGGCCTTCGACAACGGCTGTCTTGCCCACTCCGGCTTCACCGACCAGGATTGGGTTGTTCTTGCGTCGACGCATGAGTATGTCGATCAACTGGCCGATCTCAACGTCACGACATAACACCGGGTCAATACGCCCTTCATGGGCCTGGCGTGTCAGGTCGTGAGTGAAGCGCTCCAGCATTGATTCGCCCTGCGGCGCAGGGTCTGTACGAGGCGCCTGATCCGACACGAACGCCTGCACACGCTGTGCATCCAGCCGGCTCAGAAAAACCTGATAGGCGCTGCCCGCGTGCTGCCGCGGATGGCGCAAGAGCGCCAGCAACAGGGCGCCGTGATCGATTTCAATGTGTCGCAATTCCAAATGAGCAACCATCGAAGCCTGTTGCAGCCATTGCACCAGTGCCTGGGCAAACACCGGATTGCGTGACGCACTGGCCTCCCCCTTGGGTTGCAGCGTGGCTTGCAGTTCTGCGGTTTCAATACCGGCATCCTTCAGCGCCCGCACCAGCAGGCCATCGCGATGCTCGAGCAGGGTCAACAGCAGGTCTTCCACCAGCACTTCCCTGCCGCCGCGCATGACGCAGCGCTCGGCGGAACGCTCCAGGTCTCTGCGGGCCTGGGGGGTCAATGCCTGGATAAGTTGTTGCAGGTCCACAGTCATCATCCTGATTCATCCCTAATAAGCGTTGCCTGGCACAATGACCACACCGTCGGCGCTTTCATGCGCCAGCCAACTGGTCCAGCCGAGGCGGCAGACGTTGTGTTCGCCGATGTGCAGCGGCCGGATCTCTTCCTTGGCCATGACCAGACGCACGTCATAGTCCAAAGGGTCCCGCGCCGTCAGGCGCACCAACGAACACAGCAGCGGGTAGTCCGCGCCGGTCGGCAAAAAACCATGGAATCGGTCCCACCCCACCCCCTGCAGATGCACCCTGAACTTGCCGTTGCGATCAGCCACCTGGCTGCCCAGCACCTGGTCATGGCCAAGGGTACTGTTGGCGGCGCCAAGCCGATTTCGCTGTGATTCGGCGATGATCACGCTGCGCAGGACCCATTGCTCGACGAACAAACGGCGGTGTTTGAAGTAGTAACGCAGCACCGTCTCGATCAAGGCCGCAGAATGCACCCGCAGGCTGAGCAACCCCAGGTAGGGCAACAGTCGCTTGCCGTTCAGTTGCGTGGCGCTGCGGACCTGCGGCCCTCTTAACCCGATCAACGCAAACATCTGCTCGGAGAAGGCATCACGGGCGCCTGCCTGGAAACACGCCCGATAGCGATATTTGCGCCAGATCGGCAGCATCAGCCGTTGCAGACGGTGATGGAACACGTCGAGGAAGTCCCGGGTTGCATGGGCACCCAATTCATCGGCGCACGCCTGCTCAGCGTAAAACGCTGGCAATGGCGAACCCGCACCACACAGGCCCAGTACGTTAAGACGCAAACGCGCACGCAACTGGCCGTGCTCGATAAAAAACGCCACCCGGTCGATATCGTGACCGGGAAAACCCAGGCCCGGGTTGGCCTGGAACTCAAGCAAGTCGTACAGCGTGTCGTCATCCAGCAACGGATGGGCATCGCGCAGACGCTTGATGACCCGCAGGACCGCCTGAAACAGCGAGTACTCACGGATGACCCGGGTCAGTTGTGTCAAAGCGGGGGCTGCTGGCCCATCCGTGGTGACCATAGGTACACGTCTCCTTGTGTGCTGATGACTCTAAGTTCGTGGTAAGCGTTGAGGCTGGCGTACAGCGCGAAGAATTCGTTGAGCACCGAGGCGAACACAAACACCTCGCCCTCCCCCAGGAAGCCCTGGGGATCGATGGTCAAGTCGATGCGTAACCCTCGAATCGGCAAGCCGTGGAGCAATTGGTCGACTGCTGTGTGGCTGACCGAGCGCATCGCGCCCAATCGCCGCTCGCTGACCTTCTGCGCCTGGCGATCGTGATAGCGCGGCAAATCGTAGGTTTCGAAGATCACTTTCAAGGCATGGATGTCGGTCAGCGACAGGTAGTTGAGCGACATGTTGCTGATCAGCCGCCAGAGAAAGTCCTGGTCCAGAGGCGGAGTAAAACTGGCTGTCGGTGCGCAGATATTCCGAAACGACAGCCCTTGCGGCGTCTGCTCGCAAGGCTGGTTGATGTCGCCGATCTGCAACTGTCGAGGCAGGTTGTGATTGGTGCACGTCAGCTCGATCGACAGCGTCTGCTGATCCAGCTCCAGACCGCTGCCCAACCCGAGCCAGGTATCCAGCCCGGTGTGCTGCGCCGATGGCCGCTGGCGAATGCTGTAACTCGCCGGTCCCTGGGAACGCGCGCTATCACCCTCATGCTCGAAGGATTCAAAGGGCACGTAGGCCTGATACCCCAGCCCCCCGGGGTGCCAACCCGTGACGCTGTCTACGGAAAATACACTGGCGTTACCACGTGAGTACTCACCAGGGATCAGCAGGTATTCGTCCTGTTTTCCGTCCAGGCGGATAGGTACCGCGTCATGCTTGAACAGGTTGACGATGGGGGTGCAGTACAGCTTCACGTTATCCAGAGTGGGCTGCCCGGGTTCTCGCCATGGCCTGCCCAATCGGAAGCGCATCACTACGCCGCACACCTGCTTGAGCAGTTCGCCAGGTAATCGGTGCAGTACTCCCAACCCTCCCACGTCGACAAACAGGTACTTGTCGGGAAAGGCAAAGTACTCGTGCAGATGGCGATAGCCGCCAAAAGTATTCGCTGGATACGGAATCAGTGCCTGCTCCTCGCTGAACCCTACCGGCTGAACCTGATCGGCCTCCAGACGCAGCGATATCGCCTGCCCATCCTCCCCACTGACCGGAAAGCCATCCCGACCGAAAGGCAGCAACTCGATACCCTCCAGATGACGCAACAGACTCAGGTACAACGCCTGGCTGATGTAGCGATCCCCCGCCAGATGCAGACGTAGCTGATCGACGTTCCACTCACTGAAGTTGCCTTCTGCACTCATCTCCAGGCGCAGGCTCAAACTGCCCCGCTCAGCCTGGGCGCTGTAGTCCAGCGCACTCAGTTGCAACGGTAGAACCTGAGTGGCGTAGCAGGTACGAAAGCGGCATCGTTCGTCATTGACTGCGACACTTTCAACCGGTGTATCGCGCGCGACCCACACACCAGGGCCTGAGTGTTTCAGCGGATCGAACTGCAGGATGCTGAACGCCGGCAATGGACGCATGTAGTTGGGCCAGAGCAACTGCATCAGCGAATGCGTCAGCTCTGGAAGCTCGTCATCCAGTTTCTGACGCAAGCGCCCGGTGAGAAACGCAAAGCCTTCCAGTAACCGCTCTACGTCCGGGTCCTGACCCGCCTCCGCAAGAAAGGGAGCAAGCGCCGGATTGCGCTCGGAGAAACGTCGACCGAGCTGTCGCAGTGCACTGAGTTCGCTCTGGTAGTAACGGTTAAAGGTCATCAGGCATGACCTCTACCCGGCCGGAATCAGAGAGCCGCGCGGTAAACACCACCGGTTGAGCGACACCCTTGACCACCAGGGTGGCTTCGATAGCGAACGCAAGCGCCAGCGGGTCATGATCCCGTGGCAACATCATCACTTTTACCTGCTTCAAGCGCGGCTCGTACGCTCGGATAAAGCGCTCGATCAACAGACGTGACTGACTCAGTGATTCATGCAGGCTCTGATTCATATCATTGAGGTCGGGCATACCGTAGTCCGGCAATGTCTGAACGCTGCCGGCACGGATACTGAGCATTTTCCCCAGGTGGTTCGCGACAGATGTCACGCTACTGGCGGAGGTTGCCGCCGGACGCTCGAGGCGCTCGAACAGGCTTCGATAACCGCGCACTTCCTGGTCCTTGCTCATTCTTTGTCGAGCTTGCCGACGAGGGATAGCGTGAAATCAGCGCCCATGTACTTGAAATGCGGTCGCACACTCAGGTTGACGCGGTACCAGCCGGGCTCACCCTCGACATCACTGACGACGATGCGTGCCGCCCGCAAGGGACGTCGCCCACGGACTTCAGCGCTGGGGTTTTCCTGGTCGGCCACGTACTGGCGAATCCATTTATTGAGTTCGAGCTCCAGGTCGGTGCGCTCCTTCCATGAGCCCAATTGCTCACGCTGAAGGACCTTGAGGTAATGGGCCAGGCGATTGACCACCATCATGTATGGCAACTGGGTGCCCAGGCGGTAATTCAGCTCGGCTTCCTTGCCCTCGGGGCTGAGCCCGAAGTGTTTCGGCTTTTGCACCGAGCTGGCGGAAAAAAACGCCGCGTTGTCACTGCCCTTGCGCATCGTCAAGGCGATGAAGCCTTCTTGCGCCAGTTCGTATTCACGACGGTCGGACACCAGTACTTCGGTGGGGATCTTGGTTTCGATTTCCCCCATGCTCTGGAAGTGATGCAACGGCAAGTCTTCCACCGCTCCACCGCTTTGCGGGCCAATGATGTTCGGGCACCAGCGGAACCGCGCGAAACTGTCAGCCAGGCGCGTGGCGAAGGCGTAGGACGTGTTGCCCCACAGGTAGTGCTCGTGGCTGTTGACCACGTTTTCCTGGTAGGCAAAGGTCTTGACTGGACACTCAAGCGGATCATAGGGCGTGCGCAGCAGGAATCGCGGCACGGTCAAGCCGATGTAGCGCGCATCTTCGCTTTGGCGAAAGCTCTGCCATTTGGCAAATTGCGGGCCTTCGAAGTGATCCTTCAGGTCCTTGAGGTCGGGTAAACCGGTGAAACTTTCCAAGCCGAAGAACGCCGGCCCGGCGGCTGCGATAAATGGCGCATGGGCCATGCAGGCCACACTGGCGGCGTACTGCATCAGCTTTACATCAGGGGCGCTGGGGGACAGGAAGTAGTTGGCGATAATTGCGCCCACCGGCTGGCCACCAAACTGCCCGTATTCCGCACTGTAGATGTGCTTGTACAACCCGGACTGGGTCACTTCCGGCGAGTCTTCGAAATCTTCCAGCAGGTCTTGCCGGGAGACGTTCAGCAGTTCGATCTTGATGTTCTCGCGAAAGTTGGTGCGATCGACCAGCAGTTGCAACCCCTTCCAGGACGCTTCCAGCGCCTGGAAGTCGGGATGGTGGAGTATCTCGTCCATCTGCAGGCTGAGCTTGGTGTCGATCTCGGCGATCATCCGGTCGACGAGGCGTTTCTTGACGGGCTCGCCACGGTTCTGGGGCTTGATCAACTCTTCGATGAACGCCGATACACCGCGCTTGGCAATGTCATAGGCGTCGTCGTCGGCGCTCAGCAATGTCTGGGCAACGATGTTATCGAGGATGCTGTGCTGATCAGCAGGTTGTGCCGGCAGCGAATGCGGTTGTGTCGTCATGGGGTCAGTGTCCTTTTACTGGAAAATGTCAGGCGTCGGGGCTGTCCAGCCCTAGTTCCGCCAGTACCCGTGCCCGGGACTCGTCGTCGGCCAGGGCTTGCTCGATAGCCTTGCGAAAGCTCGGGGTGTTGCCCAATGGCCCCTTCAACGCCACGAGTGCCTCACGTAGGGCCATCAGCTTGTGCAACTCGGGTACCTGCTCCACCAGGTTCGCAGGGTTGAAATCCTTCATGCCGTTGATGCGTACCTGAATGGCCAACTCGTCGACGCCCGCCTCCTCCTGCAAACGGTTGGGCACGCTCAACGTCAAGCTCAATGCCTGCTTGGCCAACACGTCATCCAGGGTGTTCTTGTCGATTGCGATGGGCTTGCGATCTTCGAGCTTGCGCACATCCTCACGCTGGGTGAAATCGCCCAGCACCAACAGTTTCAATGGCAGCTCGACTTCTTCCTGCGCCCCGCCGATGGCAGGTTTGAACGTGATGTTGATACGTTCCTTGGGGGCTACCGAACCTTCTTTGGCCATGGTGTCTCTCCTTTTTCAAGTGGCTCGAAAGCCTATTCAAGTACCGCTTCCAGATCGAAGAGGCACAGCCTGCGATGGGTGTCTTCCTTGCGTTCGCGCACGGCATGGTTTTGTGGCAGCAGGTCGCAACAGCGGTGCAGGAGCTGCGTCACTTCCAGGGCCAGCTCCGGCTCCCAGCGCTCCAGGCCCATGCGTTGCAGTTCATGGTCAAGCTGTTCGAGCTGGATCTTCGCCAGCTCATGCTTGCCCGCCTGTATGCACAGACGCGCTTGGGCGAGCCGCCAATGAAAACGTGCGCGATCACTGCGCGCGGCCTGCATGCCTTGCTTGAGTTCTCGAATGGCAGACTTGAGTCCGTCCTGACGCAGCCGCGGTGTCAACGCCTGCAACGCGGTTGCCCAGGGCTCGGCGTTCGCATCGATCACTGCTGCGGGTAATTCGGACCTGTGCAGGTGACGGACAACCTGCTGGGAGATCCAGTCGCGAGTGGCTGCGTCGGCAAAGGGTACGCCGTCGTGAAAGCGAAACTCCGGCAGGTCCGGCAAGCGTTGCAGTAACAGCGCGAAGGTCACTTCCAGCTCGGTCATGGCCAGGTCGGCCTGCAGGACCTCCAGGCATTCCCAGAGCATGCGCAGACCATCGAACCAGAACATCGCCCCGGCAAGACTGGCCTCAAGTTCAAGCACCAGGTCTGCGTGATGGCCTTGTGCAAAGCGCTCCTGATAACGTTTGAGCTTGTCGGGAGCGGGCCCGCGCAACGCGGTCACCTGCTCGTTATCGGCATTCGGGTAGCTGGCAAGTGCCAGCCATGCCAGTGTCCGACTCAAACGCAACGCGCGCAGGTCGGTGGCGCTCTGGCGCAGCCACCAGGCACAGAGTGGGCGGGCCTGCTCCTGCAAGGTACGGAGCACCTTGTGGGCGTCCTTTTCGCTCTCCACCGCCGCTTCGGACTTGCGCAATTGGCTGGCGGCCTGCTTGACTTGCTCGATAACTCCGCTCAATCCCGCCACCGGGGTATCGTCCTGCGCTGCCCGCTCCAATCGCTGCGCCAATTGCCTGCGAACAGGCAACAGCAGCGGCGCATCATCCCCGAGGTGCTCGGCCCAAAGCTCATCCAGATGCACCAGGTGCTCCAGCAAGGAGCGGAACAAAGGCTGCTGGTTCTGGAGCGCCAGGCCCTGCGTGAACAGCGGCTCGAGGCGCAACACCAGCCATCCGAATGCGGCACCGCGGGTGCGCGGTTTTTCCGGGTAGAGCACCGACCACTGATGCTCGCAGAGGTAGCGCAACAACCCGAGCCCCGCCAGCAGCCCCGGGTAGGATTCACGCTGGTGCAATGCCCAGGTCAGCCACACAGCCACCCGCAGATCCTTGGACTGATGGCGCAGCAGGTTCTCGCTGGTTTCCAGCACCTTGTGCCAGTCGGGCTGGCTGCCGGCATGAATCGAGTGTGCCTTGGCCAGCTCGGACTCCAGCACTTCATATTCACTCGAAAAGCGCATATCGCTGCCCGCAAAACTTGTTTGCGTACAGGGTGATCGCGCAACTTCCAGATAATAATCATACCGATCATCCGAACAAACCATTTGCCACCACACACAACTAAAAACCCATAAAAAAACCAACTAACCACGCAAGTACTGCGTGACAGCCAGCGATCTTTAGTTCGCAATTTCCTGCGAAGCCCTCGAACCTTAGTCATGCCCAAAACATTCAGCAAGCGATGGAACTGCACTTAGTCCTTTTCCTACAAACCCAGTTACCACAGGGTGCGCGCAGGATTTTGCGCACCTAACACTGCATAGCCAATCAGCTAATCGTCAAACTTCAGCATTTATCAACAGTTCAATATGAGCAACTAAATGCGCACCCATGCGCAATCGAATACGCGCAATTAAGCCCAGTAGCAGCCTATCGCGCTGGATATTCGACCTTATACAACAGCATCACCCTGATTTCATTGGCGCCTGCACTTTCAGGCACGTTTCTTGTTATAGGCATTTGCCCAGCCGAAAAAACTTATCGGTTGGAACGACCTCATCAATCAGACAAGGAACCCCGTCATGCCAACACCCGCGTATCTCTCCATTACCGGTGTAAAACAAGGTTTGATCACGGCAGGCACGTTTACCCAGGACTCGGTAGGTAACATTTACCAGGAAGGCCATGAAGACCAGATTCTGGTCCAGGCTTTTTCTCATCAGGTGATCATTCCCCGCGACCCACAGTCAGGCCAGCCAACAGGTCAGCGCGTCCATAAACCCCTGATGATCAGCAAAGTGTTCGATAAGTCCTCGCCCTTGCTCTTCAGTGCATTGACCAGCGGCGAAGAGGTCAAGTGCCGGCTGGAGTGGCTGCGCACTTCGTCGGCCGGCACCCAGGAGCATTACTTCACCATCGAACTGGAGGGGGCGACCATCGTGGATATCCAGTCACGCATGCCCAACTGCCAGGACCCCGACAACGCCCATTTCACTCACCTGGAAGATGTGTATTTCACCTATCGCAAGATCGTGTGGACCCACGAAGTGTCCGGTACTTCGGGGTCGGATGACTGGCGCAGCCCGGTTGCAGGTTAAACCGGCTTGACACAGGCACGGCGCCAGGGAAGGCGCCATGCCTGTACGGCAACTACACTATCGCCAAAGGATGCTTGCGTTTCGGTGCGCCGAATACCCGATCGATCGCGTCCAGGTCGTGCTCATCCAACACCAGCTTGGCTGCGGCTGCGTTGAGTCGCACGTGCTCGGGTGTAACGGCCTTGGGGATGGCGATCACACCGTCCTGGCGCAACACCCAGGCCAGGGAAACCTGGGCGGGTGTGACCTCGTGGCGGCGGGCGATCTGCTTGAGGGTGGGGCTAGACAACAGTTCGCCGCCCTGGGCGATCGGGCAGTACGCCATCAAGGGCAAGTGGTGCTGTTGCCACCAGGGCAGCAGGTCGAATTCGATGCCGCGTTCTTCAATGTTGTACAACACCTGGTTGGTGGCGCAGGCCGGGGAGGCAAGTTCCTGCAAGTCGGCCACGTCGAAGTTGGAAACGCCCCAGCGTCCGATCTTGCCGGCTTCGCGCAGGCGTTCGAAGGCTTCGACCGTTTCTTCCAGCGGGTACTGGCCGCGCCAGTGCAGCAGATACAGATCAATGTAGTCGGTGCCCAGGCGCTGTAGGCTGGCCTCACAGGCACGGGGCACGCCCTTGTGGCTGGCGTTGTGCGGGTAGACCTTGCTCACCAGGAACACCTGGTCGCGGCGGCCACGAATGGCCTCGCCGACGACCGTTTCAGCACCGCCCTCCCCGTACATTTCGGCGGTATCGATGAGGGTCATGCCCTCGTCGATGCCCAGTTGCAACGCCGCCACTTCCGCGCGGTGCTGGTCGGGATTTTCGCCCATGCGCCAGGTGCCCTGGCCGATGACAGGGACGGGAACGCCCGCCAGATCAATGGTACGCATGACAACCTCCTGATGAGTTCGCGGATTAACAGTGTGGCATTGGTCGGACAAAAGGGTTCAATCGAAGTATGGTTAGCCTCTGCCAAGTCGCCAGGAAGTCTCTGCAATGCTGTTTGTCGTCATGCTCGGGGGTAAGCACCCGCGGGCGAAAATTGAAGTTCACGATGTGGTGTTTGCCGTGGCGGACACGCTGGAAGCAGCCTACCCGCAACTGCGTGCCGACTGGTTCGGCAGCCCCAAGGGCATGCATATCGACTCGTGGATGGCGGTGGATGGCGTCGACGGCTGGAAAGTCGAACTCAGCCCCCTGGCCCCTGCCGCCGGCGCACATCACCTGTACTTCATCAACCTGGGCGGTTACGAAGCCAACAGCTTTGGCGAGGCCCACCACTACCTCCTGGTGGCCGCCCGCAATAAGCAGGAGGCCACGAACAAGGGCAAGCAACAGATGCTGCGTCACTGGTCCCAGGCCCACACCGATGGGGTACTGGACATCGACGACTGCCTGCCCATCGACCTGGTGGACGGTCGTTATATCCACCTGGTGCAGGGACCGCACCGACCGGTCATCCAGCAGAACGACTACATCGTCCTGACCTGAACCCTACCTGACAGTGCATGCGCAACTCATCGAATGGCTCCCCGTGGCGGCGCCATGGCCTGTACCTGAGCCACTCGGTTAATCGAGTGGAACTTTGCCAGGAAATAACCGCCTGAATCCGGTAGGCTCACCTTTTTTATTCAAGGAGTTACTTCCCATGGCCAAAGCCACCGCCCGTCACATCCTCGTTTCCACTGAAGACAAGTGCAACGAACTCAAGGCCCAAATCGAAGGCGGCGCCGATTTCGCAGAAGTCGCCAAAGCCAACTCCAGCTGCCCATCCAGCCGCCAAGGTGGTGACCTGGGTTCGTTCGGTCCAGGCCAGATGGTCAAGGAATTCGACACCGTCGTGTTCAGCGCCCCGGTCAACACCGTGCAAGGCCCGGTAAAGACCCAGTTCGGCTATCACCTGCTCGAAGTCACCAGCCGCCAGGACTGATCCCGTCTGTGCTGATGCAATAAACAACGGCCCGCCTTTTGGTGGGCCGTTGTGCATGTGATGACTGGCGACGCTCATGCCGTTAGCGTACAAATCCCTTTCCTTCTTCATACGGCGTTCAAGGCTGACAATGCGATTGGCTTTTTCTTACTTCTTGAGCTCGTCCCTGGCACTGCTGCTGACCAGCACTGCCGTGATCGCGGCGCCTCAACCGTACCTGACGGTGTATGGCGAACCGGCCAAGTACCCTGCCGGCTTTACCCATTTCGACTACGCCAACCCTGACGCCCCCAAGGGTGGCAGCCTGCGCCGCTCGGCCATCGAGATCGGACGCTTCGACCATGTATTGCCATATATCGACAAAGGCATCGGCGTGTCCCAGGTTGACGGCTGGCTCTACGCGCCCCTGGCCCAGCGTTCCCTGGACGAGCCCTACACGGTCTACGGCCTGGTCGCCGAAAAAATGGAGCGCGCCGACGACGGCCTGTCGCTACGCTTTTTCCTCAACCCCAAGGCGCGCTTTGCCGATGGCAAGCCGATCACCGCCGAAGACGTGCGCTACAGCTTCGACCTGCTGATGACCCAGGGCAGCCTGCGCTTTCGCACCCTGTTCGCCGACGTCAAGCACGTCGAAGTCGAAGGCGAGCGCCAGGTACGTTTCGATTTCTCCAGCAATGAAAACCGTACCCTGCCCCTGGACATCGCTACCCTGCCTGTCTTCCCCGAGCACTGGTGGAAGACCCGTGACTTTGCCAACGGCGGTGGCTATGAAGCCCCCCTGGGCAGCGGTCCGTACAAAGTCAGCAAGATCGACTCCGGCAGTACCATCACCTTTACCCGTGATCCGAACTGGTGGGGCAAGGACTTGCCTGTCAGCCGTGGCCTGTACAACTTCGATCACCTGAGCCTGGAGTATTTCGGCGACACCGAAGTGGCCCGCCAGGTATTGCGCGGCGGCGCCTACGATTTCAACCGTGAGTTTTCTGCCACCGGGTATTCCATCGGCTACAACGGCCCGGCCCTGGATGACGGGCGCCTGCAACGTGCGCACCTGGCCAAGGAAATGCCGCAACCGGCCCAGGGTTATGTGTTCAACGTGCAAAAACCGATATTCAAGGACCGCCGCGTGCGCCAGGCCCTGGCGATGCTGTGGGATTTTGAATGGGCCAACCGGCAGATGATGCGCAATATGTACATCCGCCAGCAGAGTTACTTCTCCAACAGCCCGCTGGCCGCCAGCCAGCCGCCAACAAAAGAAGAGCTGGCGATTCTTGAACCCTTGCGTGGCCAGGTCCCCGACGAAGTGTTCAGCCAAGTGTTCAAGGCACCGGTCACCGATGGTAGCGGCATGATCCGCGACAAGCAGTTGCAAGCCCTGGGCCTGTTGGAAGAAGCAGGCTGGAAGCCAGAGGGTGACAAATTGGTAAACGCCGAAGGCGAACCGCTGGAATTCACGTTCCTTAACACTCAGAACGGCCTCGAACGTCTGTTGTTACCGTACAAACGTAACCTCGCGCAGATCGGTATTACCCTCAATATCCGCCGTATCGACTCCTCGCAATATGTGAATCGGATCATGGCCAGGGATTACGACATGATCGTCATTGGTTTCCCCGTCACCACGTCACCGGGCATGGAGCTGTACAACTATTTTGGCTCGGCCGCCGCCTACGATCCAGGCGCCAACAACTACGCCGTACTCAAGGACCCCGCCGTCGACAGCCTGATCAAGGGCCTGGTCAAGGCCGACACCCAGGCGCAGATGCTCACTTACGCCCACGCGCTGGACCGGGTGCTGCAATGGAACTACCTGTGGATCCCCAATTACTACCCGCCCGGCACCTCCGCAGCATGGTGGAACCGTTTCGGCCGCCCGGCCATCGAGGCAAAGAACGACGAAGCACTGGAAACCTGGTGGGAAATCAGCCCCACGCCCCTGACGAATGAGCAAATGAATGCCGAGCTGAAAAAACGCGGAGGTGCGCACTGATGTTGGCCTATATCGTGCGGCGCCTGCTGCTGATCATCCCGACGCTGGTGATCATCCTGCTGGTGAATTTCGTGATCGTGCAGGCCGCCCCCGGCGGCCCGGTGGAACAAGCCATCGCCCATCTGCAAGGGATCGGCGGCGGCGGCGTCGGCGGTTCCTCCGGTGAAGGCATCAGCAGCGGCTCCCGCGCCAGCCGTGGCCTGGACCCGAAGCTGATCGCTGACATCGAGAAACAGTATGGCTTCGACAAACCCGCGCCGGAACGCCTGTGGCTGATGCTCAAGAGCTATGCCCAGATGGACTTCGGCAACAGCTTCTTTCGCGGCAAGACGGTGATCGAGCTGATCCTGGAAAAAATGCCCGTGACCATCTCCCTCGGCCTGTGGGCCACGTTGATCACCTACCTGGTGTCGATTCCCCTGGGGATTCGCAAGGCGGTGCGCCACGGCAGTAGCTTCGACGTGTGGAGCAGCACCGCGATTGTCATCGGCTATGCGATGCCGGCATTCCTGTTCGCGATGTTCCTGATCGTAGTGTTTGCCGGTGGCACATCGTTGAACTGGTTTCCGGTGCGCGGTCTGGTGTCGGAAAACTTCGAAGAGCTGAGCACCGTGGGCAAGCTCGCCGATTACTTCTGGCATCTGGTATTGCCGGTCACCTCGCTGGTGATCGGCGGGTTTGCCACGCTGACCATCCTCACCAAGAACTCGTTCCTCAATGAAATCACGCGCCAGTACGTGGTGACCGCCCGCGCCAAGGGCTTGAGCGAACGACGCGTGCTCTACGGGCATGTCTTCCGCAATGCGATGTTGCTGGTGATCTCCGGAATTCCCCAGGCCTTTATTGCCGTGTTCTTTGCCGGTTCGCTGCTGATCGAGGTGATTTTCTCCCTCGATGGCCTGGGCCGCATGAGCTACGAGGCGGCTGTGTCCCGGGACTACCCTGTGGTATTCGGTTCGCTGTTCATCTTCACCTTGTTCGGTCTCTTGATAAAACTCATCGGTGACCTCTGCTACACCCTGGTGGACCCGCGTATCGACTTCGCCGCGAGGAACGCTTGATGCTTAACCTGTCTCCCGTGGCCCGTCGGCGTTTCGAGCGCTTCAAGAAAAACCGCCGCGGCTGGTGGTCGCTGTGGCTGTTTATCGGCCTGTTTATCCTGACCCTGGGCGGCGAGTTGATCGCCAATGACAAACCCTTGGTGCTGAGTTTCAAGAACGAGCTGTATTTCCCGGTGTTCAAGCGCTACACCGAGCAACAGTTCGGCGGCCAGTTGCCGTTCCAGGCTGACTATCGCAGTGACTACGTGCAAAAGCTGATCGAGCAGGACGGCGGCTGGATGCTGTTCCCGCCGATTCCGTTCAGCGACGACACGCCCAACTACGAGCTGACCCGCCCTGCCCCCAGCCCGCCTTCGACGGTGAACTGGCTGGGCACCGATGACCAGTCGCGGGATGTACTGGCGCGGGTGATCTTTGGCGCCCGGGTATCGATCCTGTTTGCGCTGGCGCTCACCGCGATCAGCGCAGCCATCGGCATTGCCGCCGGCGCATTGCAGGGCTATTACGGCGGTTGGGTGGACCTGATCGGCCAGCGCGTGCTGGAGGTGTGGTCCGGATTGCCGGTGCTGTACCTGCTGATCATCCTGTCGGGTTTTGTGGAGCCGAATTTCTGGTGGCTGCTGGGGATCATGGCGCTGTTTTCCTGGCTGGCCCTGGTGGATGTGGTGCGCGCCGAGTTCCTGCGCGGGCGCAACCTGGAATACGTCAAGGCCGCACGGGCGCTGGGCCTGGGCGATGGCAAAATCATCCGTCGGCATATCCTGCCCAACGCCATGACGGCGACCTTGAGTTACCTGCCGTTCATCCTGACCGGTGCGATTTCGACGCTGAGCGCGCTGGACTTCCTCGGTTTCGGCATGCCGGCAGGCAGCGCGTCCCTGGGTGAGCTGATCGCCCAGGGCAA
Source organism: Pseudomonas extremorientalis (assembly GCF_024584605.1). Classification (NCBI taxonomy): domain Bacteria; kingdom Pseudomonadati; phylum Pseudomonadota; class Gammaproteobacteria; order Pseudomonadales; family Pseudomonadaceae; genus Pseudomonas; species Pseudomonas extremorientalis. The sequence goes on from NZ_CP089519.1 coordinate 3,594,611, forward strand.
GCAGAACCTGCAAGCGCCGTGGCTGGGCCTGACAGCGTTTTTCACCCTGGCGCTGATCCTGTCGCTGCTGGTCTTTATCGGCGAGGCATTGCGTGATGCCTTCGACCCACGCTCATGAGTGACTGCCTATGAACCTGATCGAAATCCGCGACCTCAGCGTCGCGTTCAGTGGCCAGACCGTGGTGCGCAACCTGTGCCTGGACGTACGCCCCGGCGAGTGTTTGGCACTGGTGGGCGAGTCGGGCTCGGGCAAGTCGGTGACGGCCCACTCGATCCTGCAACTGCTGCCCGAGGCCGGTACTCAAACCACCGGTTCCATCAAGTACCGTGGCCAGGAACTGGTCGGCGCTTCAGCCGCCACCTTGCAGAAGCTGCGTGGCAACCGCATTGCCATGATCTTCCAGGAGCCGATGACCTCGCTCAACCCGTTGCACAGCATCGAAAAGCAGATCGGCGAAACCCTGCTGCTGCACAAGGGCCTGGGCGGCAAGGCGGCGCAGGCGCGCATCCTGGAACTGCTCGAACTGGTGGGCATCCAGAAGCCCCAGGAACGCCTCAAGGCTTATCCGCATCAGCTCTCCGGAGGTCAGCGCCAACGGGTGATGATCGCCATGGCCCTGGCCTGCGAACCGGAACTGCTGATCGCCGACGAACCCACCACCGCCCTGGACGTGACGGTACAGCGCAAGATCCTGCTGCTGCTCAAGTCCCTGCAACAACGCCTGGGCATGTCCCTGCTGCTGATCAGCCACGACCTCAACCTGGTGCGCAGCATTGCCCAGCGCGTGTGTGTGATGCGTGCCGGTGAAATCGTCGAGCAAGCCGACTGCCAGACACTGTTCAACGCGCCGCAGCACCCCTACAGCCGCCTGCTGCTGGATGCAGAGCCGGCCGGCGATGCGCTGTGCAGCGATGCACGCGAGACGGTATTGCAGGTGGATGACCTGACCGTGCAATTCCCCCTCGGCGGTGGTTTGTTCCGGCGCAAGACTTACTTGCGGGCGGTGGATGGCATCAGCCTGAGCGTGCAGCGCGGCAAGACCCTGGGGATTGTCGGCGAGTCCGGCTCGGGCAAGTCCACCCTGGGCCAGGCGATTTTGCGGCTTCTTGATTCCACGGGCAGCATCCGCTTCCAGGGTGAAGCCCTCGACCCGCTGAACCATAAGCAGATGCGCCCATGGCGCAAGCAGATGCAGGTGGTGTTCCAGGACCCCTACGGCAGCCTCAGCCCGCGCATGACCGTGGAGCAGATCATCAGCGAAGGCCTGGAGGTGCACGCACCGTGCAGCCTGGCCGACCGCGATGCACAGGTGGTGCAGGTGCTCAAGGACGTGGGCCTCGATCCCGCCAGCCGCCATCGCTACCCCCATGAGTTCTCCGGTGGTCAGCGCCAACGCATCGCCATCGCCCGCGCCCTGGTGCTCAAGCCGGCGCTGATGTTGCTCGACGAACCGACCTCGGCCCTCGACCGCACCGTGCAGAAACAAGTGGTGGCGCTACTGCGTGAGTTGCAGGAGAAATACGGCCTGACCTACCTGTTTATCAGCCACGACCTGGCCGTGGTGCGTGCCATGGCCCATGACATGATCGTGATCAAGGATGGCAAGGTGGTGGAGGCCGGCGCGAGCCACCAGGTGTTTGATGCACCGCAGCATCCTTACACCCAAGAGCTGCTGGCGGCGGCGTGCGGGCTGTCGTCATGAGTACCAGCCTCACGGATTACCAACAGGTTCGCGGCCTGGCTATCCAGTCGCTGTTCGAGATCATCGAGCAGTCCAGCGAAGGCACGGTGATTGTCGACCGCGACGCCAATATCGTGTGGATGAACGAGCGCTACGCCAAGCGCTTTGGCCTCAAGAGCGCCGACGAGGCCATCGGCCAGCCGTGCGAGCAGGTGATCTCCAACAGCCTGCTGCGCCAGGTGGTACGCAATGACCAGCCCATATTGCTGGACATCCAGGACACGCCCAAGGGCCCGTTGGTGGTGATGCGCTTGCCGATCCACAACGACGCCGGTGCGGTGATCGGTGCGATCGGCTTTGCCTTGTTTGATGAACTGCGCAACCTGTCGCCACTGATTGAGCGCTACCTGAGCATGCAGCAAGAACTGGCGTCGACGCGCTCCTTGCTGCGCTCGCGGCAGAGCAAATACAACTTCGCGCATTTTATCGGCACCAGCGCCGCCAGCCTCGAAGTGAAACGCCGGGCGCGGCGCAGTGCCAGCGCCGAATCGCCCGTGTTGCTGCTGGGCGAAACCGGTACCGGCAAGGAGCTGCTGGCCCAGGCGATTCATGGCGCGTCCAGCCGCGCGCACAAGGCCTTTGTCAGCATCAACAGCGCGGCGATTCCCGCTGACCTGCTGGAAGCCGAGTTCTTCGGCACCGCACCGGGCGCGTTTACCGGCGCCGACCGCAAGGGCCGCCCCGGCAAGTTCCAGATCGCCCAGGGCGGCACGCTGTTCCTCGACGAAATCGGTGACATGCCCCTGCCCTTGCAAAGCAAACTGCTGCGCGTGTTGCAGGAAAAGGAATTCGAGCCGGTGGGTTCCAATGAGATGCTGCACAGCGATGTGCGGGTGATCGCCGCCACCTCCATGGACCTGGAGGCGGCGATCAAGCGCGGCGAGTTCCGCGCGGACTTGTATTACCGGCTGAATGTGCTGCCAATCCAGGTGCCGCCGTTGCGTGAGCGGCTGGAGGATATTCCGGCGTTGAGCGAGGCGATCCTGGAGGAACTGCGCAGCCAGCATGAACTGGACCGCGAGGCCCTGGCACTGCTGGCGCAGCATGCGTGGCCGGGGAACATCCGTGAGTTGCGCAATGTGCTGGAACGGGCGGCGTTGCTCAGTGATGACCTGGTGTTGAATGCCGGGGAGATTCGGGCGGCGATTGGCACCTTTACCCCCGTGGAGCGTGGGAGTGCCGTCGCGACAGTCGAGGGCGAAAGCTTCAGTGCGGCGCGGGAGCGGTTTGATCGGCAGATCATCGCGGCGGCATTGAGCGCGTGCGAGGGAAATGTGGTGGAAGCGGCCAAGCGGTTGGGGCTTGGGCGGTCGACGCTGTACAAGAAGATGGTGGCGTTGGGTATCAACTGATCTCCAAACAGAGACACGAATTTCAATACAGAGACTAGCTAATGTGGGAGGGGGCTTGCCCCCGATGGTGGTGCTTCAGCTGGCTATTGGTTGGCTGACACACTGCCATCGGGGGCAAGCCCCCTCCCACACTTGTTTGTCACTTGTCTCAAGTTAGAGACCACATTCAAAGAAGCACGCCAAATACAGAAAATTACTGTTTAATTTCAACAAGTTAAGAACATGGCACATATCTCGCTATAGCCCTCTCCTAAAGCAACACCCCACAACAATAACAATCCGATGGAGACACACCATGAGTGTGATCATTGCCCTGGCAGCCCTGGCGCTGCTGATGCTGGCGGCCTACCGTGGCTATAGCGTTATCCTGTTTGCCCCCATCGCCGCCCTCGGCGCTGTCCTGCTCACCGACCCGTCCGCCGTCGCACCTGCCTTTACCGGGGTGTTCATGGAGAAGATGGTCGGCTTTATCAAGCTGTATTTCCCGGTGTTCCTGCTCGGTGCAGTGTTCGGCAAGCTGATCGAGCTGTCGGGCTTCTCGCGCTCGATTGTGGCGGCGGCCATTCGTTTGCTCGGCACGCGCCAGGCGATGCTGGTGATCGTGCTGGTCTGCGCCCTGCTCACCTACGGCGGCGTATCGCTGTTCGTGGTGGTGTTTGCGGTGTATCCGTTTGCAGCGGAGATGTTCCGCCAAAGCAATATTCCCAAGCGCCTGATCCCGGCCACCATCGCCCTCGGTGCGTTTTCGTTCACCATGGACGCCTTGCCCGGCACACCGCAGATCCAGAACATCATCCCCAGCACCTTCTTCAACACCACCGCCTGGGCCGCGCCGTGGCTGGGTTTGATCGGCACGATCTTCGTGTTCTGCGCCGGCATGCTCTACCTGGCACGCCAGCGCAACAAGGCGCAGCGTGCCGGTGAAGGCTATGGCACGGAGCTGCGCAACGAGCCGGAAACCGCCGAGGACCTGACCCTGCCCAATCCCTGGATCGCGCTGTCGCCACTGATCCTGGTCGGCGTGATGAACCTGTTGTTCACCCACTGGATCCCGCAGTGGTACGGCAAGACCCACAGCCTCAGCCTGCCCGGCATGAGTGCGCCGGTGACCACCGAAATCGCCAAGCTCACCGCGATCTGGGCGGTACAGGCGGCGTTGCTGGTGGGGATCATCTTGGTGCTGGTGTTCGGCTTCTCGGCGATCAAGAGCAAGCTGGCCGAAGGTAGCAAAAGCGCGGTCAGCGGTGCGCTGCTGGCGGCGATGAACACCGCCTCTGAATATGGCTTTGGCGCGGTGATCGCCTCGCTGCCGGGCTTCCTGGTGCTGGCCGACTGGCTCAAGGGCATTCCCAACCCGCTGGTCAATGAAGCGATCACCGTGACCCTGCTGGCCGGTATCACCGGTTCCGCGTCGGGCGGCATGAGCATCGCCCTGGCGGCGATGTCCGAGAGCTTTATTTCAGCGGCCCATGCGGCCAATATCCCCCTTGAAGTGCTGCACCGCGTCGCGGCCATGGCCAGCGGCGGCATGGACACCCTGCCCCACAACGGCGCGGTGATCACGCTGCTGGCGGTCACCGGCCTGACCCACCGCGAAGCCTACAAGGACATTTTCGGCATCACGCTCATCAAGACCCTCGCGGTGTTCGTGGTGATCGGTACTTTCTACGCCACCGGCATTGTGTGAGGTTTCCATGACGACATTGAACGGCAAGACCGCCCTGGTCACCGGCTCCACCAGCGGTATCGGCCTGGGCATCGCCTTGAGCCTGGCCAAGGCCGGCGCCAACCTGATCCTCAATGGCTTCGGTGACGCCAGCGCGGTGATCGCCCAGGTGCGGGCGTTCGGCGGCAAGGTCGGCCATCATCCGGCCGACGTCAGCGACCCGGCGCAGATCGCCGACATGATCGCCTACGCCGAGCGTGAATTCGGCGGCGTCGACATCCTGGTCAACAACGCCGGCATCCAGCATGTGGCGGCGGTGGAAGACTTCCCGGCCGAACGCTGGGACTCGATCATCGCGATCAACCTGTCCTCGGTGTTCCACAGCACACGCTTGAGCCTGCCGGGGATGAAGGCCAAGGGCTGGGGGCGTATTGTCAATATTGCCTCGGTGCATGGCCTGGTCGGGTCGGTGGGCAAGGCCGCGTATGTGGCGGCCAAGCATGGCGTGATCGGGTTGACCAAGGTGGTCGGCCTGGAGACCGCCACCAGCAATGTCACCTGCAACGCCATCTGCCCCGGCTGGGTGCTGACGCCGCTGGTGCAGAAGCAGATCGATGATCGCGCCGCCAGTGGTATCGACCCGCAGCAGGCGCAGCACGACCTGCTGGCGGAGAAGCAACCGTCGCTGGCGTTTGTGACACCGCCGCAGTTGGGTGAACTGGTGCTGTTTTTGTGCAGCGAAGCCGGTGCCCAGGTGCGCGGTGCGGCATGGAATATCGACGGCGGCTGGCTGGCCCAGTAACAGCGGACACTGGCGTTCAAAATGTGGGAGGGGGCTTGCCCCCGATAGCGGTGGGTCAGTCACCCCATGTATCAACTGGCACTCCCTCATCGGGGGCAAGCCCCCTCCCACATTTGAACTGTATTGTGTGGAAGACCTAGATAAGAACAAGAGACCTTGCTGATGCCCGACATCCTCTGGCAACCCTCCCCGGAACGCATCGCCAACACGCGCATGGACCAGTTCCGGCGCTACATCAACCAGCGCTACAGCCTGCAGCTTGGCGACTACCCGGCGCTGCACCAGTGGAGCATCGACCAGCGCGCGGATTTCTGGCGGGCGATCGTGGACTATTTCGACGTGCAATTTCGCAGCCCGCCCACCGCGGTGCTGATCGAAGACGCCGAAATGCCCAGCGCCCGTTGGTTTCCCGGTGCGACGCTGAATTTTGCCGAACACCTGCTGCGCCGACGTGACGCTCACACCGCCGTCGTGGCTGTCGCAGAAGACGGCCAACGCGAACAACTGACCTACGCCGAACTGGCCGCCCACGTCGCCGGCCTGCAAGGCAGCCTGCGCGCTGCCGGCGTGACCCAGGGTGACCGCGTCGCGGCGTGTATGCCCAACACCTGGCAAACCCTGGTGGGCATGCTCGCCACCACCAGCCTGGGGGCGATCTGGTCCTGCTCGTCGCCGGACTTCGGCACCCAGGGCGTGATCGACCGTTTTGGCCAGATCGAGCCCAAGGTACTGATCACCTGCGCCGGCTACCGCTATGCCGGCAAGGATATCGACCAGACCGCCAAGCTCAATGAAATCCTCGCGCGCCTGCCGTCCCTGGAGCAGTTGATCATCGTGCCGTATGCGCGCCCCCAGGCCAGGATCGAGGACTATCAGACCCACGCCAGCGTCTGGCTGTGGCCGGACTTCTACCAACCCGGCGGCGAGCCTGACTTCGTCGCGGTGCCGTTCGACCATCCGCTGTACATCCTCTACTCCAGCGGCACCACCGGCGTGCCCAAGTGCATCATCCATGGCACCGGCGGCGTATTGCTCACCCACCTCAAGGAACACGGCCTGCATGCCGACCTGTCCCGCGAGGACTGCCTGTTCTACTACACCACCTGCGGCTGGATGATGTGGAACTGGCTGGTGTCGGTGCTGGCCATCGGCGCCACGGCGGTGCTGTATGACGGCTCACCGTTTCACCCCGGCCCCGAGCGTTTGATCGACCTGATCGATGCGGAACACATCAGCGTGTTCGGCACCAGCCCCAAGTTTCTCGCCACCCTGGAAAAAGCCGGCCTGCAACCGCGCCTCAGCCATGACCTGGGCAGCCTCAAAGGGCTGATCTCGACCGGCTCGCCGCTGTCGCCGCAGAGCTATGACTACGTGTACCGCGAAATCAAGGCCGAGCTGTGCCTGTCGTCCATGTCCGGCGGCACCGATATCGTCTCCTGCTTTGTGATCGGCAACCCGGTGCTGCCGGTGCGGCGCGGTGAAATGCAGTGCAAGAGCCTGGCGATGGCCATCGAAGTGTGGGACGACCAGGGCCGGCCGCTGGTCGGTGAAAAAGGCGAGCTGGTGTGCACCCGGCATTTCCCGGCCATGCCCATCGGGCTATGGAAGGATCCGGAGCGCAAGAAACTGCTCGCTTCGTATTTCAGCCAGTTTCCCGGCGTCTGGGCCCAAGGGGACTACGCCGAACAGCGCCCCAACGGCAGCCTTCTGATCCACGGGCGTTCCGACGCGGTACTTAACCCGGGCGGCGTGCGGATCGGCACCGCAGAGATCTATCGCCAGGTGGAAAAAATCCCCCAGGTGCTGGAAAGCCTGGCCATCGGCCAACGCTGGCAGGACGACGTGCGCGTGGTGCTGTTCGTGCGCCTCAATGACGGTATCGAACTGGACGAGGCCCTGGAACAGCAGATCCGCCAGGTGATCCGTGCCAACACCACACCGCGCCATGTGCCGGCCAAGATCCTCGCTGTCACCGATATCCCCCGCACCATCAGCGGCAAGATCGTCGAATTGGCAGTGCGTAATGTGGTGCACGGCGAGCCGGTGAAGAACACCGACGCCCTCGCCAACCCGCAGGCGCTTGATCAGTTCCGCGATCGCCCGGAACTGGCGCAAGGATGAAAGGTTTCAGCGCTGACGCAGTCATTTGAAGACAAACCCCCAATGCATGCTATTTTTCGGGGGTAGTCACTCATTGCCGACTGACGGGATAATGGGTGTTGTCATTTTTCAAAGCGTTACGCTCAGGGCTTTTTCATGATTGGAACATCCACCGGCAGCGAAGCCGCCGCATTGATTGCGCGGCTGGACTGGGCGCAAAGCCCTCTCGGTGAGGCCGGTGATTGGCCGCAAAGCCTGCGCACGGCGGTCGATATCGTGGTGCACTCGCCGATGCCGATGCTCCTGCTGTGGGGCAACCAGCTCACGCAGCTCTACAACGACGGGTTCGCCCAACTCGCGGGCAATAAACACCCTGGGGCCATGGGCCAGCCGGCGCACCAGACCTGGCCGGAGCTGGAAGGCTTTACCGGGCCGATCTACGACGCCGTGCTCAGCGGCCAGGTGCGTACCTTCAGCGAGCAGCGCTTCGTACTGCAACGCCACAATCGCGATACTGAAATCTGGCTGGACCTCACCTACAGCCCGGTCCGCGATGAAAGCGGCAGCGTTGCCGGCATCCTGGTCACCGCCATCGAAACCAATGAACGGCGCAAGGCCCAGCACAACACCGAACAGCGCCTGCAACTGGCATTGGCGGCCACCGACGCGGTCGGCACCTGGGACTGGGATATCGGCGAAGACCGTTTTATCGCTGACACGCACTTCGCCTACCTGCATGGTGTCGATCCCGACGATGCAAGCCGTTTGCCGATCAGCGACTACCTGCAAGGCGTGCACCCGGAAGACCGTGGCATGGTGGCGCGCAGCATCAAGCACTGCATCACCTTCGGCACCGAGTACGCCGAGGAATACCGCCTGCTGCAAGCCGATGGCCAAGTGCGCTGGGTATTCGCCCGCGGGCGCTGCTACAAGGATCATCAAGGCCGCCCCGCGCGTTTCCTGGGTGCTGCGCTGGACCTGACCGAGCGCAAACACACCGAGCAGGCCTTGCGCCAAAGCCAGAGCGAGCTGCAGCTGATCATCAACGCCATGCCGGTGTTGATCGGTTATGTCGACCACGAGCAGCGGTTCCGCCTGAACAACAGCGCTTACCTGGACTGGTACGGCATGACGCCCCAGGAGCTGTACGGCAAGACCATCCGCGAAGTGCTCGGCGACGAGGTGTATGCCGGGCGTGTAGACAAGATCGAGGCCGCACTCAAGGGCAAGGCCTGCAGCTTCATGACCATCACGCCACACCAGGACGGTCGACCGCGCCACGCCCTGATGAAGTACCTGCCACGCTTCAGCAATGACGGTTCGGTGAAGGGTTTCTACATCTTTGTGATCGATGAAACCGAACGCAAGCTCACCGAAGAAGCCCTGCGCCACCTCAATGAAAACCTCGAGGAACGCGTGGCCCAGCGCACCCAGGCGCTGGCCGAGGCCAACCAGCGCCTGCAAAACGAAATGTTCGAACGCGAACGCGCCGAAGATGCGCTGCGCCACGCCCAGAAGATGGAAGCGGTGGGCCAGCTCACCGGCGGTATCGCCCACGACTTCAACAATATGCTCACCGGCATCATCGGCAGCCTGGACCTGATGCAGCGCTACATCGCTGCCGGGCGCAGTGACGAGATCGGTCGTTTTACCGATGCCGCCGTATCCTCCGCCCACCGTGCGGCCGCCCTCACCCACCGCTTGCTGGCGTTCTCGCGGCGCCAGTCCCTGGACCGTCGCCCGCTGGACCCGAACCAGTTGGTGGCGTCCCTGGAAGAGTTGTTCCGCCGTACCAAGGGCGCGCACATCAGCCTCAAGGTGCAGCTCGGCCATGACATCTGGCCGGTGAACACCGACGCCAGCCAACTGGAAAACGCCCTGCTCAACCTGGTGATCAACGCCCGCGACGCGATGCCCGACGGCGGTGAACTGCTGATCGAAACCGCCAACAGTTACCTGGACGGCACCGACATCACCACCCTGGAACCGGTCAAGGCCGGCGACTACGTGATGCTTGGCGTGTGCGACAACGGCACCGGCATGGCGCCGAAGATTCTGGCCAAGGCGTTCGACCCGTTCTTCACCACCAAACCCATCGGCCAGGGCACGGGCCTGGGGCTGTCGATGATCTACGGCTTTGCCCAGCAGTCCGGCGGGCATGTGACGATCCAGAGCGCGCCGGGCCAGGGCACCTGCGTGCGCCTGTATCTGCCGCGCCTGCATGGCACCTCCCTGGAAAGCGACCTGCCTGCCAGCCTCGGTGAAGCCCCGGTAGCCCTGGCCGGTGAAGCCGTGGTCGTGGTCGAAGATGACCCGGCAGTGCGCATGCTGGTGGTCAATGTGCTCGACGAACTGGGCTACACGGCGCACCAGGCAGGCGACGCCCGGGCTGCACTGCCACTGCTGGAGTCGGACCTGCGTGTGGATCTGCTGGTGACTGACGTTGGCCTGCCGGGCATGAATGGCCGGCAGCTTGCGGAAATCGCCCGCCAGCACCGGCCGGGGCTGAAGGTACTGTTCATGACCGGTTACGCGGAAAAAGCCGCCGAGCGCCAGGGCTTCCTCGAAGACGGCATGGACATGGTGGCCAAGCCGTTTTCCATCGACCTGCTGGCGACAAAAATCCGCAGCATGATCAACGCCGACGAATGAGTTCAGGCATAATCGCGCGCCGTCGCACACCTGGTAGAGATCAATGAAAGCCCAAGCCCGTCATATCCTGGTGAAAACCAGCGAAGAAGCCGAACAGCTCAAACAGCGCATCGCCAAGGGCGAGGCGTTTGATGTACTGGCCAAGAAGTACTCCACTTGCCCCTCGGGCAAACGTGGCGGCGACCTGGGCGAAGTGCGGCCCGGGCAAATGGTGGGGGCGATTGATGCGGTGATCTTCAAGAAACCGGTGAAGGTGGTTCACGGGCCGATCAAGAGCAAGTTCGGGTATCACCTGGTGCAGGTGTTTTACCGGGATTGATGGGTTGGCTGCAGACCGCTATCGGGGGCAAGCCCCCTCCCACATTTGAATAGGTTCACAAATCAAACTGTGGGAGGGGGCTTGCCCCCGATCCGCCGCAGGCGGCCATTCACCCCCGGGGAATCAGCGCCCCCGGCACCTGGATAACCCGACTGGCCAACCGATGCCCGGCCAATGCAGCCTGCTTCGGCGAGCTTCCCTTGAGCCGCCCGGCCAGGTACGCCGCACTGAACGAATCCCCCGCCGCTGTCGTGTCCACCACCTTTTCCACCTTGATCGCCGGCACGCAAAAGCGCTCGCCGTTGCAGCGTATCAGGCACGCATCCGCGCCACGCTTGAGCACCACCTCTTCAATCTCCGGATACGCCGCGAACACCTGCTCGCTGTCGGCATAGCCAAACAGCGCACGCTCGTCGTCCTCTGTGAGCAAGGCAATATCCACTTCGGCCAGGACACGCCCATACGCAGCACGCGCCGCCTCGACACTCGCCCACAATCGCGGCCGGTAGTTGTTGTCGAACACCACCTTGCCTGCGCGTCGGCGGGTTTCGATCAGGGTTTGCAGCAAGCGCTCGCGACCGACTTCACCCAGCACTGCCAGGGTGATACCGCTGAAATACACCACGTCATAGTCCGGCAACGCGGCCAGGATCGGCTCCGCCGCCGGCGTGGTGAAACAGTCGCGCACGGCGGCTTCGTTGCGCCAATACAGGAATTTGCGCTCGCCGTTGGCGTCGGTCTGGATGCAATACAAGCCTGGCAAACGTCCAGCCAGGCGCTGGACCCTCCCCAGGCCGAGGCCTTCCTCCGTCCATTGCCGGCACATGGCATCGCTGAAACTGTCATCGCCCAGGGCGGTGACGTAGTCGACACTGCCGGTATCGCCCAGCTCGCGGCGCAGGTACACCGCCGTGTTCAGGGTATCGCCGCCGAAGCTCTGGTGCAGGCTGCCGTCGGCACGGTGTTGCAGTTCGATCATGCATTCGCCGATCAGGGCGATGCGGGGTTGGGTGCTCATAGCGATTGTCTCGGGAGTGACTGATGGCCTCATCGGGGGCAAGCCCCCTCCCACATTGGAATGGGTTCACACATCAAACTGTGGGAGGGGGCTTGCCCTCGATAGAAACGACCCGGTCTAGAAGCAGGTAGGCAGGGACTCGATCACCTGCAATTGCTCATCCACCAGGCAGCCCACCTGCCACTTGTCAAAGGTCAGGCACGGGTGCGAAGTGCCAAAGGAAATGATGTCACCAATACGCAGCTCAACCCCCGGCGCCACCGTCATGAACGCATGCTGGTCCATCACCGCGGTGACCTTGCACGCACTCACATCATCGCCTTCGGCTGGCAGGATACCGGCCTTGTAACGCTTGAGCGGCACCGGCAGGCCGGCATCATAGGCCACGTCGCGCTTGCCCAGGGCGATCACGGCAAAGCCCGGCTCGGGCAACGACTGCACATGAGCCCAGACTTCCAGGGCCGGGTGCAGGCCTTCATCGAGATCGCTGCGGCGGTCGAGCACGCAGCATTGCGCTTCTTTGTAGATGCCATGGTCATGGGCCACGTAGCTGCCGGGACGCAGCACACTGAGGAAGCGGCCGGCGGCGTTCTGTTCTTCGAACGACTCGGCGATCAGGTCGTACCAGGCCGAGCCCGACGCGGTGATGATGGGCTTGGGCAGGTCGAAAGAGCCGTTGTTCTGCAAATCCACCGCCAGGCGCACCAGGCTCGCGGCGAAATCGCGGATACCACTGATGGCGTGCTCGCCGTGGATCACGCCCTCATAGCCTTCGATACCGGTAAGGACCAGGGCCGGCTGGGCCTTGATCGCCTTGGCCAGTTCGCGTACTTCCTGCTCGCTGCGGCAACCGCAACGGCCGCCGACCACGCCGTACTCGATCATCACGTTCAGGCGCAGGCCACGGGCGGCGAAGAACAGCCCCAGGTCGGCGACGTTGTCCGGGTGATCGACCATGCAGTGGAAGTCGAAGTCCTTGTCGGCCAGCAGGTCAGCGATCAATGCCATGTTCGGCGCGCCCACCAGTTGGTTGGCCATCAGCACGCGGCGCACGCCACCGGCATACGCGGCGCGGGTCTGCACGGCGTTGGCCAGGGTGATGCCCCAGGCGCCTGCCTCGATCTGACGCTGGAACAGCGCCGGCATCATGCTGGTCTTGCCGTGGGGCGCGAGCTGCGCGCCGCTCTTGCTGACAAAGTCCTGCATCCAGCGGATGTTGTGTTCCAGCGCATCGCGGTGCAGCACCAGGGCCGGCAGGCTGACGTCGCGGACCAGATGGGCACCGACGGCGGCGGCGCCTTTTTCAACGGCATTGATGGCAGACATGAAATGCTCCTATTCGTTGATGCGACGGGCCAGGTTGTTGGCACTTTCGATCAACACCCGGCGATAGTCGTTGTAATTTTTGATCGCATCGGCGCGCGGAGCGACGATGCACAGGGTCGCAATGCTGATGCCTTGCGCGTCCCGCACCGGGGCGGCAAAGCAATGGGTAAAGGTGTCGGCCACACTGTCGAAGGAAAAGAAACCATCGAGGGTGGCCTGACGGATTTGTGCCAGGAAGGTATCCAGCGGCAAGCGCTGGCCATCCGGCAGGATAAAATCATCGTGATCGATCAGGTCGACGATCTGCTGGTCGCTCAAGTGCCCCAGCAACAGGCGCCCGGAAGCGGTCCAGGGGATCGGCGCGTTTTCGCCGATGTCCGAAGAAATACGAAAATGCCGCTCGCCCTCGCGCATCAGCGCCACCGTGTACTTGCGCCCGTTCAGCAGGCACATCTGCGCGGTTTCGTGGGTCTGGCTGACAATCTCCTGCAAGGCGTGGTCGGCCTCGCGGGTCAGGTCGAAATGCCGCAGGTGTGCCTGGCCCAGGAAATACAGCTGGCGGCCGAGGTAGACGTGACCGTCCTTGCCCACCGTTTCCAGGATGCGTCGCTCCAGCAGTGACGCGACCAATTCGTAGACGGTGGATTTGGGGCTGCCGATGCCGCTGGCAATATCATTCGGGCGCAGGGGCTGGCCGATTTCCTTGAGAAAATCGAGGATATCGAATGCCCGGTCCAGGCCTTTGGCGCGGCGTTTGATGGTGTCTTCGGTCATGGCAGCCTTCGATTCCTGTAAAAATGCTGTGATCTGCGCAGATCCTTGTGGGAGGGGGCTTGCCCCCGATAGCGGCGAGCCAGTGACCTGTGCTTGTGCTGACACACCTTCATCGGGGGCAAGCCCCCTCCCACATTGGATTTTCCGTGGTTTCAAGAATGGGGCATTTAGCCCTTTTTCTTGTAGGCCACGCAATCGATCTCCACCTTGCAGTCGACCATCATGTTCGCCTGCACACAGGCCCGCGCCGGGGCATGTTCCGGGGTGAAGTATTCGCCGAAGACTTTATTGAAACTCCAGAAGTCCCGCGGGTCCTCCAGCCATACCCCCACGCGGACCACATCTTTCAATTCGTAGCCAGCCTCTTCGAGGATCGCCACCACGTTGCGCATGGTCTGCCGGGTTTGCTCAATGATGCCGCCAGTGATGATTTCGCCATCCACCGCAGGCACCTGGCCCGAGACGTACAACCAACCGTCCGCTTCCACGGCGCGGGCGAAAGGACGGGGTTGGCCGCCGCCGGCAGTACTGCCGGCACCATAACGAGTAATGCTCATAACAACAGGCTCCTGATTAAAAACGAATGTTCTTGAGAAATTCCGCCAGGCGCGGCGATTGCGGGCGTTCGAAGATGTCCTTCGAGGAGCCCTGCTCTTCAATGCGGCCCTGGTTCATAAACACGATCTTGTCCGAGACTTCATAGGCAAAGCGCATTTCGTGGGTGACCAGCAGCATGGTCATACCCTCTTCCGCCAGGCCCTTGATCACGCTGAGGACTTCGCCCACCAGTTCCGGGTCGAGGGCCGAGGTGACTTCGTCGAACAGCATCAGGCTGGGGTTCATGGCAATCGCGCGGGCAATCGCCACACGTTGTTGCTGGCCGCCGGACAACTGGCCGGGAAAGTGGTTACGACGCTCCAGAAGTCCTACACGATCCAACCATTTTTCCGCGAGCGCCACCGCCTCGTCCTTAGGCATTTTCTTAACTTTCAATAAGCCCAGGGTGACGTTTTGCAACGCCGTCAAATGCGGGAACAGGTTGAACTGCTGGAATGCCATGCCGGTCATGGCCCGATGCTGGGCAATCACACGCTCGGGGTGACGCACGCGCTTGCCGGCAACCTCGCTGTAGCCGATGGACTCGCCATCCAGGGTGATCTGCCCGCCCTGGAACTCTTCCAGCAGGTTGACGCAACGCAACAGGGTGGTCTTGCCCGAGCCGCTGGAGCCGATCAGGGTCACCACGTTGCCGCGCTGCATCGACAGGTCGACGCCCTTGAGCACTTCCACCTGGCCGTATTGCTTGCGCAGGCCGCTAATGTTCAGCAGTGGTGGGTTGGTTTGAGGTTGGTTCATGGCAAGGCCACCCGCTTTTCAATGTAGCGCCCGAATAACTCGATGGCGTAGTTGATGACAAAGAACATAAAGCCTGCGAACAGGTAAAACTCCAGGGTCATGAAGGTGCGTGCGATCACTTGCTGAGTGCTCAACAACAACTCGGCCACGCCGATCACCGAGAGCAGGGTCGAGGCCTTGACGATTTCCGTGGAGGAGTTGACCCAGGTCGGCAGGATCTGGCGCAGCGCCTGGGGCAGCAACACATAACCCAGGGACTGATAGAACGTCAGGCCAATCGCCTTGCCCGCCTCCAGTTGCCCACGAGGAATAGCTTGCAGCGCACCGCGCACGATTTCCGAGACGTGGGAACCGCAGAACAGCGTCAACCCGACCGCACCGGCCTGGAACGCGGTGATCTGCCAACCGAGCGCCGGCAGCATGTAAAAGCACGCCAATACCAGCACAAACACCGGCGTGCCCCGGATCAGGTCGACGTACAGCCGGAACGGCGCACGCATCCAGAATTTGCCGTAGGTCAGGATCAACCCGGCGACGATGCCAATCAGGGTGCCAAAGATAATCGCCAATGCGGACACATAAACACTGGCCTGGAAGCCCGCCCAGAGGGTATCCCGGGCGATCCACAACTCATGCAGCCAGCTGGGGGATTCGTACATGGAAACCTCTCTTAACGACGGATCGCCAGACGCTGTTCCAGGTAACGGAGCAGCATGGCAATGAGGTAACAGGCGGCCACGTAGAGCGCGGTCGTGACCAGCCAGGTTTCAATCACCCGGTAGCTCTCGACGTTGATCTTGCGGGCGTAATAGGTCAGCTCCGGCACCGCGATGGCGGCGGCGAGCGAGGTGTCCTTGAACAGCGAAATGAAGTTGTTCGACAGCGCGGGCAACACATTGCGCAGCATCACCGGCACGGTGATGTAGGCACGGATACGCCACTCGCCCAGACCGATGGCCAGCCCGGCTTCACGCAAGCCCTTGGGAATATTCAGCAGCCCGGCGCGGAATACTTCGGTCAGATAAGCCCCGGCGTACAACGACAAGGTGATGATGAACGACGGGATCTTGTCCAGGCGGATGCCCAGGCTGGGCAAGGCGAAGTAGATCAGCAGGATCAGCACGAGGATCGGCGTATTGCGGATCACCGTCACATACACCGAGGCCAGCACGCGCAGTGCCTTGTGTTTCGACAGCATGGCAAATGCCATCATCAGGCCGATCACGCAGCCGATCGCGATCGACAGCAGCGCCAGCTCGAGGCCCAGGCCGAGCCCCGCCAGCAAGCTGGGGAAGTCGCGCCACACGGCGGCAAAGTTCAACTGATAGTTCATGGTCAGCAGTACCTGATTGGGGCGCCGTCAGCGACGCCCCAGGTTTTCGATTTACTTGAACTCAACCGGGAAGCCGATCGCAGGTTCCGGCAGGTCCACGCCGAACCATTGCTTGAACGAGGCCTTGTAGGTGGGGAACTCCACGCCGGTCATGGCTTCATGCAGCGCGGTGTTGACGAAGTTCAGCCAGTCCTGATCGCCACGCTTGACGGCGCACGCATAGGTTTGCGGGCTCCAGGCGTAGGCCGGGCTGCGGTAACGACCTGGGTTCTGCACCATCAGGTACTTGACCGAGGACTGGTCGGTGGCGGCGGCATCGGCGCGACCGGAGTTCACCGCCTGGTACATCAGGTCGACGCTGTCGTACTGGTCGACCTTGGCTTTGGGCAGCGCCTGGTGCACCAGTTCTTCGGCGTAGACGTTTTGCAGCACCGCTACGGTGACGCTGTCGCCGGCGGCCTGCAGGTCTTCGATCTCTTTGTACTTGCTGTTGTTGGGCAGCAGCAGGCCCACGCCTTCGCGGTAGTACGGCAGGGTGAAGGCCACCTGCTGGGCGCGGCTGGCGGTGACGGTGATGAACTGGCAACTCATGTCGACCTTGTCGGTCAGCAGGTTGGGAATCCGCGCATCAGAGGATTGCACCACGAACTCGACCTTGCTCGGGTCGTTGAACAAGCCTTTGGCCACGATGCGGCCGATGTCGATATCAAAACCCTGCAACTTGCCATCCGCTCCCTGGAAGTGCCACGGCGCATTGGTACTGCCTGTACCCACGATCAGATGCCCACGCTTGAGCACATCATCGAGCTTGCTGTCCGCCGCCTGCACTACGCTTACGAGGGAAGCCGATGCGGCGAAGAGAAAAACACACGCTTTGAATACGGAAGGTCGGTGATGCATGACAAGCACTCCAGGAGTTGTGTATTCCGCTATACCGGAACTTAGTATGTAACAACGGAATAGACAGCAGAAAGTGTGCCACACGCGGTAACAGAAAAACATGTGGGAAATAAAATCTTTAAAAATCAGTTGGATAAATATGAATAGGCGATGAGGCCTTGCGCCACTGCCTACAATCGCTTTGCTACCCAAGACCCCATAGGGCGTGACAGACCCAATCGCACGCCCTGCAACGGTGTTACTGCGCACTATCGCAGTGCGTAAGGGCCGTGGAAAAAACGCGATGCTGGGCTAGCATCAATCTAAATTTTACGCAGCACCTGTAGGAGCCTGCCTTGATCAAATTCGGCGTTACCCTGTTAGTGTTCTCCCTTCTCGTGGCCGGCAACGCCTCGGCCAGCAACGACCGTCGCGAATGCAAGGCAGAGCTGCGCAAGCTGAACGAAGCCTTGAGCACCAATTACACCAGCCAGAACCACCACGGCTACCGCCAGGCAAAGGCCTCTAGGGATAACCTGGAATACAAGAAATGCGCGAGCCAGGCGCGCAAGGCGCGGGAACGCGTGGAGCGTGACGCTCACCTGTGAAGGTTGACAGTAGACGACAGTGATTCCTCGACTTAGCGTGGGCAGACACTCGCACTGTCCAGGAGGATCACTATCATGGGAATTGCCACCGCAACCATTACCAACGCCGAGGAATATGAAAAGGTACTGAGTACCTCCCACCCCGTGTTTCTGTTGTTTGTTTCAGCTCACTGCCCGGCGTGCGCGGACGCCGGCCCATTGTTCGAACTGATTGCTGCCAAGTATCCCGATATCGTGAGCCTGGTACTGGACTGCGCAAACACCCCGAAACATCCCCATGTCACGGGCACGCCTACCTTGTTGGTTTACTTCATGGGCGAACTGATGGAAATTCTCAAGGGTTTCGGCCCCATTGAAGATCAGGAAAAAACTGTGGAAGAGCTTTTCAACCGCTACACCCAGTGCCCCCTCTTGCACAGTGCGACCTAGCGTCCAGGCTGCTCAAAGCAGGCTCAGCCACCACATCAGCAATGTTCAAGACCATTGAAATCGAAGTCCTGAAACAACGCCCCTCGCCCGCCCTGCAACTTGAGTTCGCCCAGCATGATTTCGAGCGACTCAAGTCATTCTGCCTGCTGATCTACATCGCGATCATCCCATTGGTTACTCATCCGCTGATCAAAGGCTTGTCGATGGATCTGCAGCCCAGCGGGGTGATCCTGACAGGGCTTGCGTTTCACACGCGCGCATAAACCGATCACGCCCCGTGCGTGACAGACAGCGCATCGAAATGCTTTACCGGGCGGCCACTTACTGGATAATAGCCAAATGCCTTCATTGAGTTAATGTTCGGCACCACCTCTACCGCCTCGATGGATTTCTTCTGCGTATGGACACTCCTCTGCTTCCGCAAAAACGCCTCAATGCTGCAATCACCAAAGTCATGGCCGGTATCAGCGCAACGCTGGGCGCCATGTGGGCGCTGATCACCTATGTGTTTCCCGATCCCAGCGTGTTCGGCTTTGGCTTTCTCAACTGGAAAAACTTGATTCTGGTGATCAGCGTGTTCTTGTTCCTCGCGGCACTGTCTATTGGCTGGCAGGCGCGTCGGCTGCCGGATGCGATAAAAGGCACGCTTTCGGTGATCCTGGCCGTATTACTCGCCGGTGGTTTTTTCATTTTGGGCAGCGAGTACGCCAGACCCACTTTCGAATTTGCCCAATCGCAAAAGCTGATGACTGAAAATGACGGCGCCAACCTGTTTGGCAAGCGTATCGAGTTGGTCGACGGTGTACGCATCGAACTGCTGGAATGTGAGCAGATTGGCCAGGCACCGAGCTGCCTGCTGGAACTGACCAACACCCATGTCGACCGCGTAATGCGCGACCTTAAGCAAAGTACCCTGTTTGAAAAAACCGGCGGCTCCCTGGATGTCGAGCAACTGCAGGTCGGCCAGTCGAAGTCTGACCAATGGAACGCCTTTGCGCTGATACGTAATGTGCCGACCCGCGTGACGATGGTGTTCCAGCCCGTGCGCGGGAAACTCGAGAGCATCCCGGCACTCAAGATCAGATTTCGCAGCCTCAAGGGTGAGGATAACGTGGTGAAATTCAGTGGCGTGGCGATTAACTGAGGGGATGGATATGAGCACCGCAACTGCAACAGAGAGCGCCGACCAACCCTGGGAAGATACGTTGATTTTGGCGTTTCGCGATATTCAGTGGATCCTTCACCGCAAAAAACAGCAGGCACTGATTTCAGACGCGCTTGAACGGCTCATCCTGAACAATCACTTGCTGCTGTGCGATCCCTCAGACCAGAAACAGCAAAACACCTGTAATGAGGCCAAGGAAAAGCTCAACCTGGCAGTGGAAAAAATGGCCGCAACACCGCCACTCCTCGCGAAATTGGACGGCAAGGCCGAAAGTGCAGCGGGCGATGTGCTAACCGCCCATGAAGACAGATTCTTCCTGATTGAATTCAAATCAGACATCAGTACCAGAAGCTCCGAATACACCAAATTCCTGGGGATTCTGATGCGGCTGATCGATCCCGAAGACAACCACGTATTGATCAGCCGGTCAAAAAAGGGGCATTTTTTTGTCACGCAGAGGCCAGACGCATCCGCACCCTCTACCCCAAACCTGCGCAAGCTCACAATGGAGGCCTACACTTACTACGACGCAATCACCCAGCCCCACTTAAAACCGACTGCGGCGATCCCCGTGCACACGCTCCTGGCAGAAAAACGCCACGGCCTGTCGCTGGCCCACATGGCGGACTACCTTCAACTGCTCTGTAACACACATGTCGATGACGCAGCAGGCCGCGCTCACCCGATGAAAGTGGCGGTGGCAAGTGCATCCGGGGTGTTCTGGCCGATAGCCGACCTCTCGGAGCTGACTGCATTGGCCGGTCTGTTCAACGCGACCGCAGGGCCGTCGCGCCCAACACACTCGGCCTTTGGCACTGCAAACGCCGAACACTTGAAAGGCATCGTCGGCGCCTTCCGGAAAAAGACACTCGAAGAGCAAAAAGCCGCGCTCAGGCGTGACGACAGAACACCCGGCGGCGCCCCTCCAGGCATCAATCGAAGTTGAGCGGCAACGCTCAAGCCCCCATCAGGAACCCACACACCGAAGCAGGCTGACCTGCGTCACGCGGCGGTCCTCCACCGCCGCCACCGTCAGGCGCCAGCCCTCATGTTCCAGGCTATCGCCCACCACTGGCAGGCGGTCGAGCAGGCTCATGACCAGACCGGCCAGGGTCTGGTAGTCCTCGGTCGCCGTCGCCTTGAAACCGGTACGCTGGCGGACCAGGTTGAGGTTCAAGGCACCATTGGCGCGAAAGCCATCGCCTTCCTCGACGATATCCGGCCCCTCGATTTCGCTGGCATCCGGCAACTCACCGGCAATGGACTCGAGAATGTCGGTCATGCTCAACACGCCCATAAAGTCACCGAATTCGTTGATCACGAACGCAATGTGCGTGGATTCCTGACGCATCTGCTCCAGCGCATTGAGGACCGAAAAGCTGTCGAGCAAGTTGATCGCCCGACGCGCCAGGTGCTCCAGGTTCGGCTCGTTGCCGGCCAGATACTCCTTGAGCAATTCCTTCTTGTGCACGAAGCCCAGCGGCTCATCGACGGCGCCATTGCGGATCAACGGCAGTCGCGAATAGGACGAGTGCATCAGTTTCAGACGGATACTGTTGGGATCGTCCGCCAGATCGATGCAATCGACCTTGGCCCGCGGCGTCATCAGCGTGCGGATCGGTCGCTCGGCCAGTTGCAGCACGCCGCTGATCATCACGCGCTCACGTCGATCAAACAGCGGGCCTTGGGTGGCATCCGGCTCGCCGAGCAGGTCGGCCACCTCTTCACCCACCTCCTCCACCGCCAGGCTGCGACCGCCGAGCAAACGCATCACCGCATGAGCGGTACGCTCGCGCACTGGCAACACGCCTTGCGCCGACTTCTTGCGGCGTGAACGGGCGATCTGGTTGAACACTTCGATCAGGATCGAGAAGCCGATGGCGGCGTACAGGTAACCCTTGGGAATATGAAACCCCAGGCCTTCGGCGGTCAGGGCGAAACCGATCATCATCAGGAAGCCCAGGCACAGCATGATCACCGTCGGGTGCGCGTTGACGAAGCGTGTCAGCGGCTTGCTCGCCACGATCATCAGGCCGATGGACACGATCACCGCGATCATCATCACCGCCAGTTCGTCCACCATGCCCACGGCGGTAATCACCGCATCCAGGGAGAACACCGCGTCGAGCACCACGATCTGTGCCACGATCGGCCAGAACATCGCGTAGGCCAC
This sequence comes from Pseudomonas extremorientalis, assembly GCF_024584605.1. Classification (NCBI taxonomy): domain Bacteria; kingdom Pseudomonadati; phylum Pseudomonadota; class Gammaproteobacteria; order Pseudomonadales; family Pseudomonadaceae; genus Pseudomonas; species Pseudomonas extremorientalis. The sequence continues at coordinate 3,616,305 of NZ_CP089519.1, forward strand.
ATTGCCGGTGCGCTGGGCCACATGCCCCTCGAGGCGTTCATGCAATTCCATGGTGGCCTTGAAGAGCAGGAACACACCACCAAACAGCATGATCAAGTCGCGGCCGGAGAAGCTCTTGTCGAACACCTCGAACAACGGCTGGGTGAGGGTCACCAACCAGGAAATACTCGCCAACAGGCCCAGGCGCATCAGCAACGCCAGGGACAGGCCGATCAAGCGCGCACGGTCACGCTGCTCCGGCGGCAGCTTGTCCGCCAGGATCGCGATAAACACCAGGTTGTCGATGCCCAGTACCAGTTCCAGCACAATCAAGGTCAACAGGCCGAGCCAGGCCGTTGGATCCGCTAACCATTCCATTTATTGAGTCTCTTCAGTCATCGATTTTCAGAATGCCGGGCACGGCAGAGTGCGGTCAGTGGACCGGTAAAAGGTTAGCAGTCGGAATACGGGGTGCTTCAGCGGGAACAACGACAGAGGATGTCTTGGGGAAAGACGACTGGGAGGCTCCGAGAGGGTGTTCATGCAAATCCTGCAATGACAAAAGGACTTGAATCGTACAGTCGAAAGGGAAAATCCCCACAACCCAAAACTATTACAAGATCTGTAAAACCTTAGAAACCAGTTCGATCATTTGATCATTGCGTGAAATTATTATCAGCATAAATGCCTACTTGTCTTTGGTGCGAAGCCCTAAAAAACAATAAATCAGCCTATTTCTGAGTTTTATACGAAAGCATTTGACTGATCAGATTTTCATTTGATAAACATATGATCAGCACAAGGCAATGAATGAACGACTGACTACAACAATAAATGGGGTGCTCATCATGAAACTTGCTACGACCTTCGCCGCCGCTGCGGCCCTTTCCCTCCTCGCCAGCAGCATCGCCCTGGCCGCCGACGGCAAGACCTACAAGGTCGGCGCCGCGGTCTACGGTCTCAAGGGCCAATTCATGCAGAACTGGGTACGCGAACTCAAGGAGCACCCCGCCGTGAAAGACGGCACCGTGCAATTGACCGTATTCGACGGCAACTACGACGCGCTGACTCAGAACAACCAGATCGAAAACATGGTGACCCAGCACTACGACGCCATCCTCTTCGTGCCCATCGACACCAAGGCTGGCGTCGGCACCGTGAAGCAGGCCATGAGTAACGACGTGGTGGTCATCGCCTCCAATACGAAAGTTGCCGATGCCGCCGTCCCCTACGTGGGTAACGACGATGTAGAGGGCGGCCGCCTGCAGGCCCAGGCCATGGTCGACAAACTCAACGGCAAGGGCAATGTGGTGATCATCCAGGGCCCCATTGGTCAGTCGGCACAGATCGACCGGGAAAAAGGCGAGCTGGAAGTGCTGGGCAAGCACCCGGACATCAAGATCATCGAGAAAAAGACCGCCAACTGGGACCGCGCCCAGGCCATGGCGCTGACGGAGGACTGGCTGAACGCCCACCCCAAAGGCATCAACGGCGTCATCGCGCAGAACGACGACATGGCCCTCGGCGCGGTACAGGCCCTGAAATCCCACGGCCTGACGTCCAAGGATGTACCGGTTACCTCCATCGACGGCATGCCGGATGCCATCCAGGCCGCGAAAAAAGACGAAGTCACCACCTTCCTGCAGGATGCCCAGGCCCAGTCCCAGGGTGCGCTGGACGTGGCCCTGCGCGCCCTGGCCGGCAGCGACTACAAGCCCCGGTCGGTGATCTGGGAACGCTATGCCAAGGACGTGCAATGGGCTGACGGCACCGCGAAGAACTACATCCTGCCCTGGGTGCCAGTAACCAACGCCAACGCCGATGCGCTGTACAAGCAAGTCAGCGGCGCCAAGTAAGCCGTAGCCGGTTGATCGCTCCCCGCATGGGAGCGATCCGTTCATCTTTGTTGTGAGGCCTGCCATGTCCACCGTCACCGAACGCCCGCAAGAACACCTGCACCCCGTCATCCCGAAAACCATGCAGGCCGTGGTCTGCCATGGCCCGGAAGACTACCGGCTGGAAACCGTCGACGTGCCCACCCCCGGCCCCGAGGAAATCCTCACCAAGGTCGAGTTGTGCGGGATCTGCATGGGCGACATCAAGACCTATCGCGGCGCGCCGTCGTTCTGGGGCGACGCCGAGCAACCACGCTATGTGAAACCGCCGATGATCCCCGGCCATGAATTCGTGTGCCGCGTGGTCGCCCTGGGCCCCGGCGCGGACAAGCGCGGCGTGAAGATCGGCGACCGGGTCATTTCCGAGCAGATCGTGCCGTGCTGGGGCTGCCGCTTCTGCAACCACGGCCAGTACTGGATGTGCCAGAAACACGACCTGTATGGCTTCCAGAACAACGTGCAGGGCGCCATGGCCCAGTACATGATCTTCACCAAGGAAGGCATCATCCATAAGGTCCCGGATTCCATCGCCCCGGATGAAGCGATCCTGATCGAACCCCTGGCCTGCTCGCTGCACGCTGCCGAGCGCGCCAATGTGGATTTCGACGATGTCGTGGTGGTCGCCGGCGCCGGCACCCTGGGCCTGGGCATCATTGGTGCGGTGCGCATGCGCCATCCGAAGAAACTCATCGTGCTGGACATGAAACCGGAACGCGCCGCCCTCGCCCTGCGCATGGGCGCCGACGAAGTGTGGAACCCGGCCGACGTCGATGTACTGGCGAAGATCCGCGACATCACCGATGGCTACGGCTGCGACATCTACATCGAAGCCACCGGTCATCACAAGGCCGTGAACCAGGGCCTGGCGATGCTGCGCAAGCTGGGGCGGTTCGTCGAGTTCAGCGTGTTCAATGACGAGGCCACGGTGGACTGGTCGATCATCGGCGACCGCAAGGAACTGGATGTGCTCGGCTCGCACCTGGGGCCTTACATGTACCCGCGCGCCATCGACTTTATCGGCAACCGCAAGATCGACATGCGCGACGTGGTCACCCACAAGTTCGCCCTGGCGGACTTCAAGGAAGCGTTCGCAGTGATGGAGCGCGGCGACAAGTCCCTCAAGGTAGTGCTTGAGCCTTGACCAACTGCATGTACCGCACCACTGCCGGCGCTCTCTCGAAGCGCCGGTGGATCAACGACAACCAGGACGCCGCCTCGCTGCCCTGAATCGGGCGATACACCACTCCCGGCAAGCTCACGTGCCCCACCACCGACGCCGGCACCACCGCCACGCCCTGCCCCAATGACACCAACGCGACGACCGCCACCAACCCACCCGGCTGCGGCCCCAGGCGCGGCGCAAAACCACCTTGGGCCGCGACGTGCAGCGTGCCGCTGATCTGCTCCGGCAGGATGAAGGTCTCGTTTTGCAGATGCTCGCAGTGGATGACTTTCAAACCCAACAGCCATGAGTCCTGCGGCAACGCCAGCACGAAACCTTCACTGTCCAGGCGCACTGCTTCCACACCGTCCGGCAAGGTCATCGGCGAACGGACATAGCCGATATCGCAGCGCCCGTCCGCAACGGCACCCGGCAGTATTGCCATGGCACATTCACGCACGTTCACGCTGACATCGGGAAACGCCTGGCAGAACCCCTGCATCTGCCGCTGCAACACCCCGGAATACACGGCGGAAGCCACGTAGCCCAACTCCAGATGGCCGATCTCGCCACGCCCGGCACGCTGGGCATTGCGCTGGGCAAACTCGAACTGACGCACCGTCGCCTCCGCTTCGATCAGCAGCGCGGCACCGGCCTCGGTCAGGCTGACTTCGCGCTGCTGACGGATAAACAGACGTGTGCCCAGGCTGGTTTCCATGTCCTGGATCTGCCGACTCAAGGTCGGGGGTGCGATCCCCAGCTGCTCGGCGGCGCGGGTGAAATTGCGCTGACGGGCAACGGCCAGGAAATAGCGAAAATGACGGATGTCCATGTCTGGATTAGCTCAAAGGTAATGAAATGAGTCGGCTTGGCTAATAAAGCCACTGGGCAGCGCGGATATGCTGAGACAAACCACAACACTAGAGAGCCCTTGCGATGTCCGTCAACTGCATTCCCCCTATTGCCTTTGAGGTAATTCAACCATGAGCCGGGTCAGCCCACGCCTGACCTTGCTGACTGCGTCCGGCGTTTGCTCGCTGATCGTGCTCGACACCAATATCGTCGCCGTGACCCTGCCGAGTATCGCCCGCGACCTGGGGGCGAACTTCGCCGATATCGAATGGGTGGTCAGCGCCTACATGCTGGCGTTCGCCGCGCTATTGCTTCCGGCCGGGAGCATTGCCGACCGGTTCGGGCGCAAGAAAACCCTGGTCTGGGGCCTGAGTATTTTCATCCTGGCGTCATTGGGTTGCGGGGCAGCACCCACCGCGCTGCTCCTCGATAGCGCCCGCGCGGTCAAAGGCGTGGGCGCGGCGCTGTTGCTCACATCCGCCCTCGCCTCCATCGGCCATACCTTCCACGACGAGGTGCAGCGCGCCAAGGCCTGGGCCTTCTGGGGCGCGTGCATGGGCGTGGCGATGACTGCCGCACCGACCTTGGGCGGCCTGATCACCCAGTACCTGGGCTGGCGCTGGATCTTCTACCTCAACCTGCCGGTGGGGCTGATGTTGATGAGTCTGGTCCTGCGCGTCATCCCGGAATCCCGCGACACCCAATCCGCTCGGCTCGATCCGTGGGGCAGCCTGGCGTTCAGCGCCAGCCTGCTGTGCCTGATCTGGGGCCTGATCGAAGCCAATCGCATCGGCTGGGACAACCCGTTGACCTACGCCCGCCTGATCGGTGGTGCAGTCTTGCTGGGCGTGTTTGTACTCGTCGAACGGGTGCAACGGCGGCCCATGGTCGACCTGCAACTGTTCCGCCACCCACGCTTTATCGGTGCGCTGTTGGGGATGTTCGCCTATGCCGGTTGTGCCCAGGTGATGATGACGCTGCTACCGTTCTACCTGCAGAACGGCCTGGGATTTTCTGCGATCGCTTCGGGCCTGGGCATGCTGCCGTTTGCGCTGACCATGCTGATCTGTCCGCGCATCGGCGCACGCCTGGCCGCACGCTTTGCCCCGGCGACGATGATGGCAGCCGGGTTGACCCTGGTGGGCAGCGGCAACCTCTTGAGTGCCTGGGCAGTGAACGTCGGCGACTACCTGCCCTTCGCCCTGGCGATTGCCGTTACAGGCGCCGGTGCCGGCTTGCTCAATGGCGATACGCAAAAAAACATCATGGCCTGCGTACCACGGGACCGCGCGGGAATGGCGTCGGGCATGAGCACGACCATGCGCTTCAGCGCGATCATGCTGGCGATTGGGGTGTATGGGGCGTTGTTGAGCGGTCATAGCGAACGGCTGTTGAGTGCAAGCATTGGCGCGCAATGGCAGGCACAGGTAAACGCGATTGCGTCACGCGTGGTGGCCGGGGATATGCCGGCGGCGATGGGCTTGTTGCCGGAATCGGCACGGGCGGTGGTACAGCCGCTGGCACGGCAGGCCTTTGTGGGTGGCTTCAGCGGGGTGTTGTGGGTGGCGGGGTTGTTGGGGTTGCTCGGAGCGTGGGTGGTGGGGATGTTGATGAGGAAACCTATCCCAGCGGTGCAACAGGCTTCAATAAAACCTGCGCACCGCTGATCAGCCTTACCAGAACCGCTGCTGGGTCAACCGGTTCCACCAGGTCAACAGCACCCGGTCCACCGAACCGCTGGCCGCCAGGCCCACACGCTCCTGCAGGCTCTTGCGCTCGGCATAGTGCAGGTGGAACACCTCGGCGCTCTTGGCCTTGGTGGCCAGGTATTCGTCACTGGTTTGCAGTTCATCGACCAGTTGCTTGTCGAGGGCTGCAACACCCAGCCACACTTCTCCGGTGGCGACTTCATCGATTGCCAACTGCGGGCGATAACGCGAGACGAAGTTCTTGAACAACTGGTGAGTGATGTCCAGGTCTTCCTGGAACTTCTCGCGGCCCTTCTCAGTGTTTTCGCCAAACACGGTGAGCGTGCGCTTGTACTCGCCGGCGGTGAGTACTTCGAAGTCGATATCGTGCTTTTTCAGCAGGCGGTTGACGTTCGGCAACTGCGCCACCACGCCAATGGAGCCGAGGATGGCAAACGGCGCGCTGATGATCTTCTCGCCGATGCACGCCATCATGTAGCCGCCGCTGGCCGCGACCTTGTCGATGCACACGGTCAACGGCACGCCCGCCTGGCGGATACGCGCCAGTTGCGACGAGGCCAGGCCGTAGCTGTGGACCATGCCGCCGCCGCTTTCCAGGCGCAGCACCACTTCGTCTTTCGGGGTGGCCAGGCTCAACAAGGCGGTGATTTCGTGGCGCAGGCTTTCGGTGGCCGAGGCCTTGATGTCACCGTCGAAGTCCAGCACGAACACCCGTGGCTTGGCCTCGGCCTTCTGCTTGCCCTTCTTCTTTTCGGCCTTGCCTTCGGACTTGCGCAAGGCCTTGAGCTGGTCCTTGTCGAGCAGGCTCGACTCCAGGCGCTCGCGCAGGCCTTTATAGAAATCATTGAGCTTGCTGACCTGCAACTGGCCGGCGGATTTGCGGCGCCCTTTACTGCGCAGCGCCGCGAAGCTGATCAATACCACCAGAATAGCGACCACCAGGGTGACGGTCTTCGCCAGAAAGCTCGCATATTCGGCCAAAAAATCCATGTTGCTCCTTACAAGTGCAGTGCGCCGGGCGCGGATTGCCCCAGCATACCGGCGGCACCGCGTTCGGGCCAGTGATCAAACCGCCAGCAACTACAGGCTCCAACGAGCTTTTAAAACAAGCGTATGTTTTTTCATTGACAGCTCGCAGGCATCCTCATAACCTCGCCAGACTTTCAACGTACCGGGAAAACGGACGTGGGCAGCATCTATCTGATTCGACATGGCCAGGCCTCCTTCGGTGCAGACGACTATGACGTCCTGTCGCCCGTCGGCGTGGAGCAGGCGCAAGTGCTCGGTCGCCACCTGGCGGACATGGGCCTGGTGTTCGACCGCTGCGTGGCCGGCGACCTGCGCCGCCAGCAGCACACCGCCAGCGCCGCCTTCGATCAGTACCACACCCTCGGTCTGCCGGTGCCGGCGCTGGAAACCGACAGCGCGTTCAACGAATTCGATGCCGACGCAATCATCCGCGCCCTGCTTCCCGACCTGCTCACCACCGAACCCGAAGCCCTGGAGATCCTGCGCAATGCCGCGCAGAACCGCAGCGAATTCCAGCGCATCTTCGCGCTGATCATCGAGCGCTGGCTGGCCGGCACCTATGATCCACCGGGACTGGAAAGCTGGCTGGGCTTCGTGGAACGCGTTCAAGGTGGCCTGCAACGCATCCTTGAGGCGGCGGACAACACGCAGAAGATCGCGGTGTTCACCTCCGGCGGCACCATCACCGCCCTGCTCCACCTGATCACCCGAATGCCTGCCGCGCAAGCCTTCGAACTGAACTGGCAAATTGTTAACACCTCGCTCAACCAGCTGAAATTCCGTGGTCGCGAGGTGGCACTGGCTTCCTTCAACAGCCATACCCACTTGCAACTGTTGAAGGCGCCGCAGCTCATCACCTTCCGATGAACCGCGACCAACCGTGACCCCAAGGTCACTGGACTCTACCCTAAAGGATCGAAACCATGACTGACGTAGCCAAAGCTGTAGAAGCAATGAAAGCCAAATTCAACCCAGCCGCCGCTGACGGCCTGGACCTGGTGTTCGGTTTCCGCATCGACGACACCCAGAACTTCTCGCTGGTCGTGAAAAACAACACCTGCGAACTGCTGGAAGGCGAAAACCCGGACGCCCAGGTCACCCTGGTGATGGACGCAGAAACCATGAAAGGCATCGTCAGCGGCGAGACCGACGGCATGCAAGCCTTCATGGGCGGCAAGCTGCGCACCGAAGGCGACATGATGCTGGCCATGAAGCTGAGCGAGCTGTTCCCGTCCTGATTCACGGGTAGCCGTGAATCCTGATCCCGCCTTTGCAGGCGGGATTTTTATTTGGGTTGCAGCAACAGCGCCACCAACGCACTCCACCCGGTTTGATGCGAAGCCCCCAGCCCACGCCCGGTCTCGCCATGAAAGTACTCATGGAACAGCACCAGATCGCGACTTGCCGGATCCGCCTCCAACGACGCATATCCCACCATCGACGGCCGCGAGCCGTTTTCATCTCTCAGGAACAACCGCGTCAGCCGCTGGCTCAGACTGTCGGCCACGTCCTCCAGGGACGCCAGATAACCACTGCCCGTCGGATACTCCACCGAGAAGTTGTCCGCGTAATAACGGTGAAATTCGCGCAGCGACTCGATCAGCATGTAGTTCACCGGCATCCACAACGGCCCGCGCCAGTTGGAGTTGCCGCCGTACAGCCGCGAGTCGGATTCACCCGGCTGGTAGCTCGCACTGAGGGTGTTGCCATTCATCTTCAACGCCAGCGGTTGCTCGGCGAACGCCTTGGACAAGGAGCGCACGCCGAACGTCGACAAGAACTCCTGTTCATCGAGCATGCGCCGCAGCAGGTCTTTGGTCCGCTCGCCGCGCAGCAGCGCGAGCAACAGGCGATTACCCTGCCCCGGTTCGTTCCAGCGTGAAACCAGCCTGGCCAGGTCCGGCCGATGTTTCATGAACCCCAGCAGCCGCTCGCGCAAGCCCTCCAGGCCTTCATGTTCGCGCTGCTCCAGCACCAGTACGGCAAACAGCGGCATCAGGCCAACCATCGAACGCAGGCGCACCGGTTCGTTCTGGCCATCGGGGCGGTGCAGCACGTCGTAGAAGAACAGGTCCTGCTCATCCCACAGGCCTTCGGCGCTGTCGTCGACACGGTTGATGGCGCCGGCGATATACAGGAAGTGCTCGAAAAATTTCACCGCGATGTCGACATACACCGCATTGCGCTTGGCCAGCTCCAGGCCGATGCGCATCAGGTCCAGTGCATAGGCCGCGACCCACGCCGTACCGTCGGCCTGATCCAGTTGATACCCCGGCGGCAGTGCGGCGGAGCGGTCGAACAAGGCGATATTGTCCAGCCCCAGGAAACCGCCCTGGAACAGGTTGCGGCCTTCGGCGTCCTTGCGGTTGACCCACCAGGAAAAATTCAGCAGCAGCTTGTGGAAGATCCGCTCAAGGAAATCCATATCGCCTACGCCGTTGAGCGCCTTGTCCTGCTGGTAGACCCTCCAGCTGGCCCAGGCATGCACCGGCGGGTTGGCGTCGTCGAACCGCCATTCGTAGGCCGGCAACTGGCCGTTGGGGTGCATGAAGCGGTCCTTCACCAGCAGCAACAACTGCTGCTTGGCGTACGCCGGATCGATCAGCGCCATGGCCACTGCCTGAAAGCCCTGGTCCCACGAGGCATACCACGGGTATTCCCAGGTGTCGGGCATGGAGAGGATGTCGAAGTTGGACAGGTGGCGCCAATGGGTATTGCGGATATGCAGGCGCTCGGGCGGCGGCGCGGGTTGTGCGGGGTCGCCGTCGAGCCATTGGTTGACGTCGAAATAGTACAGCTGCTTGGACCACAGCAACCCGGCCAGTGCCTGACGCTGCACATTGCGCGCATCGTCGTCGGCCATGCCACGTTGCAGGGCGGCGTAGAAGTCATCCGCTTCCTGGCGGCGTTGTTCGAACAGCTTGCGCGCGTTGACCTGTGGCGCGTCGACAGGGGCAAAGCGCAGGTAGAGCGTTTTACTTTCCATCCCGGCCAGTTCGACAACGAAACGCGCCGCGACTTTGGTACCGCTGTCACGCCGAATTGCCGAGTGAACACCCTCGATCACGTAATCGTTGATCCCATCCTTGAACGGCCCCGGCGCCGGCTGCCCATCCAGCCTGGGGTAGTTGGTTTCGTTCTCGCAGAACAGCCACTCCAGCCCGTCCTGGCCCCAGGCGCCGAGATGACGGTCCGGCAGTTCCGGATGGCGTGCCAGCACCTGCTCCCCGTCCAACATCAACTGCGGCTTGGGCACGTCGAAGGTCCAGCTCCAGTCATTGCGCGCCCACAGTTGCGGCAGCACCTGCAGCCGCGTCGGCTGGTCCGAGCGATTGTGCACGGTGACGCGCATGAAGATATCGTCGGGCAGGTGCTTGGCGTACTCGACGCTGACATCGCAGTAGCAGTTGTCTTCGAACACGCCGGTGTCGAGGATCTCGTACTCGGCATCAGCCAGCCCACGGCGGGCGTTTTCGCTGATCAGGTCGGCGTAGGGAAAGGCGGCATGGGGGTATTTGTAGAGCATGCGCATGTAGGCATGGCTCGGTACGCCGTCGACGAAAAAGTACAGTTCCTTGACGTCTTCACCGTGGTTGCCCTCGGCGTTGTCGAGACCGAACAGGCGTTCCTTGAGGATCGCGTCACGCTCGTTCCACAGGGCCAGGCCCAGGCACCAGCGTTGCGCCTTGTCACTGAAACCGGCCAGGCCATCCTCGCCCCAGCGGTAGGCGCGGCTGCGTGCATGTTCATGGGGGAAGTAGGCCCAGGCGTCGCCGTCGGCGCTGTAGTCTTCGCGCACCGTGCCCCATTGGCGCTCGCTCAGATAGGGGCCCCACTCGCGCCAGCGCTCGGCATCCTGCTGCGCCAGACGCTGACCTTCGGTTGTCTCAAGCATTCGAGTGTCGGGTGTGGCCGTCATCGGGTCCTCCATCGCCTACCAGGTGAGAGGCAGTGTAGAGCCCAATGACGCCCGGGTGCACATGAAGACTTAGAAGATGGCGTAGGTGTAGTTGAAGATCAGGCGGGTCTGGTCCTGGTCGGCGGTGCCGGTGTTCTTGCCGTGATAGGTGCCGGTACGGAACGTAGTACCGAAGCCTTTCAGGGGACCTGCCTGCACCACGTAGTCCAGGCGGAAGTCGGCTTCGTTTTCCTTCTGGTCGGGGCCGCCGGCGACCTTGGACTTGATGTCCGAACCGTCCAGGTAGGCCACGGACGCCTTCAGCCCAGGTACGTACGCCTTGAAGTCATAGGTGTATTGGCCAAAGTTGACCTGCTCGCCCGCGCGGGAGAACTGGCCGACCACGGCGTCGGTGAACAGGTAGAAGTCGCTGCCGCCGGCGCCTTGGGCATGCGGGTCGGCGAGGCTGCCCTGGTTGACCCAGACGAAACCGCCGTCGTCACCCACGCCAATGTGGCCGAGCATCAAGCTGCTGCCGCCCAGTTGGTAGGTGAAGGCCGCACTGTAGGTTTTGTTGTCGACTTCGCCGGCGTGTTTGGCGTAGCCACCGTTGTTGTTGAATTGGTAGCCGCTCTCGCCGTTCTTGCCGTCGCTGCGGCTGTCGAAGTAGCGCAGGTCGGTCTTGAACGACTGGTCATTGCCCAGCGGCAGGGTATGGACCAGGCCGACGTAGTTCTGTTTGTAGAAGTCTTGCAGTTGGGCGTAGTAGTACTGCAACGTCAGGTTTTTCGCGATCACGTTGTCGGAAGAACCAAACGGCTTGTAGTCCACCCCACCGAACTTGAAGCTGTCGCTGTCGCGAGTACCACCGGCCACGCTCAGGCCTGTGGAGTTGCTGGAAGCACGGCCTTCGGCGCGGTTCAGCTCACCACCGGTGAAGGTGACATTGGGAATGTCGTTGGAGGTCAGGATACCGCCATCAAAGGTCTGCGGTGCCACGCGACTGTCGTTGGACACCAGGATCGGCAGCACCGGCGCCAGGCCACCACCGACGTGCAACTCGGTCTGGGAAATACGGAACTTCACATTGCCGGCGGCGCGCCCGAAGGAGTCGGCCGGTTCAGTGCCATTGTTCCTGGTCGGGAAGAAGCTGTTGCCGTTACCCGCCAGGCCCGGACCCGCGGTGTGGCCGTCGCCACCGTCCAGGCGCAGGGCGCCGAAGGCCATGACATCGAAACCCAGGCCAACGGTGCCTTGGGTGAAGCCGGACTTGTAGTCAAAACGCAGCGCTGTGGCGGCTTCGCGCAGATCGTTGTTGGTGCCCGAGCGGTTATCCGCGCTGTAGTACATGGTCCGTGAGCTGACAGACGCATGGCTGTCTTCAAGGAAGCCGCTGTGACCGTTGCCGGTGCCCAGCGAGCCGAGCCCGAAGTCATCGGCGTAAGCCTGTTGTGCAAGAACGGCGGCGGTGATCGACAACGCCAGTGTAGAAATTTTCATTAACGACAGCCCCTAAACATTTTTTTATGTGTCTGGTGTGCATAACCGCGTTTTCATCCTTGCAAACGTGACGATTCTTTCACGCCGGCCGGGGCGGACTTCGTGAAGAATTAGTTAGGAAAAACGCCCGAAAATGAAATTTCACACGGGCCGTTTTTTGTCATCTTCACGTCATCTCATTCATTTGCAGAATGAAGTCCTGAAGAATCTTCGTTTGCAAGGCGACGTTGCGCTCAACAAAATCCAGCAAAAGGCCACTATCCGCGCCCCCGCCATCAGGAATTTTTCTATGCCCAGCACCGCACAGGTCAGCCCCGACGAGATCCGCAAGGGCTTTTCCAAGGCCATGTCCGACATGTACCGAGATGAAGTTCCGTTGTATGGCGCGCTGATGGATCTGGTGGCCGAGACCAATGCGCACGTGCTCGACACCCAACCGCTGCTGGCGCAACAGCTGCAACGCACCGGCGAAATCCAGCGCCTGGACATGGAACGCCACGGCGCGATCCGCCTGGGCACCGCCACCGAGCTGGCCACCATCCGCCGCCTGTTCGCGGTGATGGGCATGCAGCCGGTGGGCTACTACGACCTGACCCCGGCTGGCGTGCCCGTACACTCCACCGCGTTTCGCGCCGTGCATGAACAGGCGTTGCAGACCAGCCCGTTTCGCGTGTTCACCTCATTGCTGCGCCTGGAACTGATCGAAAACCCCGACCTGCGCGCCTTCGCCGAAACCGCCCTGGCCAAGCGTTCGATCTTCACCTCCGGCGCCCTGGCGCTGATTGAAAAAGCCGAAAACCAGGGCGGACTCAACGCCCAGGATGCCGACGAATTCATCCGCCAGGCCCTGGAAACCTTCCGCTGGCATCACACCGCCACCGTCACCGGCGCGCAGTACCAGCAACTGAGCGACCAGCACCGCCTGATCGCCGACGTGGTCGCTTTCAAGGGCCCGCACATCAACCACCTGACCCCGCGCACCCTGGACATCGACCAGGTCCAGGCCGCCATGCCCGGCAAAGGCATCACCCCCAAGGCCGTGATCGAAGGCCCGCCGCGCCGCCACTGCCCGATCCTGCTGCGTCAGACCAGCTTCAAGGCCCTGGATGAACCCATCGCCTTCACCGACGCCCAAGGCAGCCACAGCGCACGCTTCGGCGAAATCGAACAACGCGGCGTGGCGTTGACGCCCAAAGGCCGCGCGCTCTACGACCAACTGCTGAACGCCGCCCGCGACGCACTGGGCGCCTTCCCCAACGAGGGCAACGCTGCACGCTATGTCGAATTGATGGAACAACACTTCCAGGCCTTCCCGGACAACCATGCCCAGATGCGCGAGCAGGGCCTGGCCTACTACCGCTACTTCCCCACCGAGCAAGGCCTGGCGGCACGCGGCAGCGCCGATCAACCACGCACCCTGGAGGCACTGATCGCCGCCGGCCACATCGACGTGGAACCGTTGGTGTATGAAGATTTTCTGCCGGTGAGCGCGGCAGGGATTTTCCAGTCGAACCTGGGGGATGCGGCGCAGAGTCACTACGCGGCCAACTCGAACCAGGCCGAATTCGAACAGGCACTGGGCCGGCGGACGATTGATGAATTGAAACTGTATGGCGAGACGCAGCAGCGCTCCATCGATGAATGCACCCAGGCGCTGCTGGCATGAACTGAAGTACCCACCCGGCTCACCAGCGCAATCCTTGCGCTGCAACAGTCCCCAGAGCCGGGTGGGCGGTGGGCATCATAGGCAGTGAAGAGCCACCTGTCCCCCGGACAATTCTGAACAAATATGTCCATAACTCTGTAGGAGCAAGCTTGGTCGCGAAGAACCCGAGAACGCCGCGTCCACTCAGGGCGCCGGCGTCATCGTTGGCGTTTTTCGCGAGCAAGCTCGCTCCTACAGGAGGCTCGATCGTGATCAGCCCAACTTCACCACAATCTCATCTTTGATCAACAAGCGTTTCTTCTTCAGCTTCTCCACATCCTCGTCGCTGGCACTTGCCGACTCCGCCTTCAGCACCTCTTTGTCAGCGTCGTCGTACTGCGTGAGCAGCGAGTCCAGGCGTTTGTCGCTCGCCCTGCGTTCGTGAACGACTTCCTTGCTCAACCCCAAGTCCTGATACAGGTCGTGTTTCACTGGCATGGCGTACCTCCGCATGTTGATCAATGGCTTACGCCCTAGAAGCTAGACCATTGCGAGGGGTCTTGTCATGTTCAGGGTCAATACAGCCCCGTTCGTCGCGGCGCGGGCGTTTGGATCAAACCTTTGCCTCGCCCTGCCCTCCACTCTAGATAGCCACCCGAGGGAGAACGGTTTCATGACGCACGCTGCCACCGCTGTCGACACCCAATGCATCAACACCCTCCGCACCCTGGCCATGGATGCCGTGCAAAAGGCCAATTCCGGCCATCCGGGCACGCCCATGGGCCTGGCGCCGGTGGGTTATACGCTGTGGAGTCGTTTCCTGCGTTATCACCCGCAACATCCCGACTGGCCCAGCCGTGATCGGTTTGTGCTGTCCGTCGGCCATGCCTCGATGTTGCTGTATTCGCTGCTGCACCTGGCCGGTGTGGTGGAACTGGATGCCGACGGCAAGCGCACCGGCCAGGCCGCTGTCAGCCTGGACGATATCAAGCAGTTTCGCCAAGCGGGCTCCAAAACCCCCGGCCACCCCGAATACCGTATGACCACTGGGGTGGAGACCACTACCGGCCCGCTCGGCCAGGGCTGTGCCAACAGCGTCGGCATGGCGATGGCCGAGCGTTGGCTGGCCAAGCGCTTCAACCGCGAAGAAAAAACCCTGTTCGACTACAACGTCTACACCCTGTGCGGCGACGGCGACATGATGGAGGGCATCAGCGGCGAAGCGGCGTCCATGGCCGGGCATTTGAAACTGGACAAGCTGTGCTGGATCTATGACAACAACACCATCAGCATCGAAGGCCACACTGAGCTGGCGTTCAGCGAAGATGTGATCAAGCGCTTCCAGGCGTATGGGTGGCACACCCTGCATGTGACCGATGCCAACGACTTGCAAGCCCTGAGCAATGCCTTGGAGGCGTTCCATTGCAACCGCGGCGCGCCCACCCTGATTGTGGTCGACAGCGTGATCGGCTACGGCTCCCCGCACAAACACAACACGGCCGCCGCCCATGGCGAGCCCCTGGGCGAAGAGGAAATTCGCCTGACCAAGGCAGCCTATGGCTGGCCCGAGGATTCCAGCTTCCTGGTTCCCGATGAGGTGCGCACGCAATTGCGTGATGTTTTGCTTGAGCGCAGCGAGCCGCTGTATGAAAAGTGGAGCGAGCACCTGTCCCAGCTGGAACAGTACGAACCGGAATTGGCCGATGAATTGAGGCGCATGCGAGCCGGGGAAATGCCGGAGCACTGGCAGAAACACCTACCGGATTTCGACACCGACGCCAAGGGCATCGCCAGTCGTGCCGCCGGCGGCCAGGTGCTGAATGCGTTTGCCGAACAGATCCCCTGGCTGCTGGGCGGCTCGGCCGACCTGTCACCGTCGACCAAGACCAACCTCACCTTCGACGGCGCCGGGCGTTTCAGCGCCGAGGACTACAGCGGGCGCAACCTGCACTTCGGCATTCGTGAACATGCCATGGGCGCCATCGCCAATGGCATGGCATTGTCCTACCTGCGGCCGTACACCTCGACCTTCCTGGTGTTCAGCGACTACATGAAGCCACCGATCCGCCTGGCGGCAATCATGGAACTGCCGGTGGTGTTCGTGTTTACCCACGACTCGATTGGCGTGGGTGAAGATGGGCCAACGCACCAGCCGATCGAGCATCTGACCCAGTTGCGCGCAACGCCGGGCCTGCTGACCTTGCGCCCCGGTGACGCGAATGAAACCCGCGAGCTGTGGAAGGTGGCGCTGGCACAGACCCATCGGCCAAGTTGCGTGGTGCTGTCGCGTCAACCGCTGCCGACGCTGGATCGTACGCGGTACGCGGCGGCATCCGGGGCCGCCAAGGGCGCTTACGTGCTGGCGGGTGCAGATGCGCCCCAGGTAATTCTGCTGGCCACAGGCAGCGAAGTCAGCCTGGCGGTGGCGGCGTATGAGCAGTTGAAAGACGAAGGGATTGCCGCGCAGGTGGTGTCCATGCCCAGCTGGGAGTTGTTCGAGGACCAGGACCAGACGTACCGCGACAGCGTGTTGCCGCCGGCGGTGAAAGCTCGGGTCGTGGTGGAGCAGGCAGGCCCCCTCGGCTGGGACCGGTATGTGGGGCAGACCGGCGCCAAGGTGGTGATGAACAGCTTTGGTGCGTCGGCGCCGTTGGCCCAGTTGCAGGAGCAGTTCGGGTTTACGGTTGAGAATGTTGTGAAGCAGGCGAAAGCACAGATCCAACTGACTCAACAGTGATTAGACATGTGGGAGGGGCAAGTCGAACCGTCGCACCGCCCCTCCCACATTAAGTTCTCATCCGCTTTTAGTTCAGTTCTTTGGTCAGGAATGGCGCAGTCCGGCTGGCCTTGCTTTTGGCAACCTTCTGCGGCGTACCACTGGCCACCACCTTCCCGCCCATATCCCCCGCCCCCGGCCCGATATCGATCACCCAGTCACTCTGCGCCACCACGCGCATTTCATGCTCCACCACGACCACTGTATGCCCCGCGTCCACCAGCTGGTTCAACTGGTTGAGCAGGCGGTCCACATCCCGTGGATGCAACCCGGTGGTGGGTTCATCCAGCACATACAGGGTGGCGCCCCGCGCATTGCGTTGCAGCTCGGTCGCCAGTTTGATGCGTTGTGCTTCACCACCGGACAACTCGGTCGCCGGTTGCCCCAGGCGCAGGTAGCCCAGGCCGATATCCCGCAGCACCTGCAACGAACGCAACACCCCAGGCTGCTCGGCAAATACCTCCACCGCCTGTTCCACTGTCAGCCCGAGCACGTCGGCGATGCTCAAGCCTTGCCATTTGATCGCCAGGGTCTCGGGGTTGTAGCGTGCGCCGTGGCAGGTCGGGCATGGCGCATACACGCTGGGCATGAACAGCAGTTCAACGCTGACAAAGCCCTCGCCTTCACAGTTCGGGCAGCGGCCCTTGGCGACATTGAAGGAGAACTGCCCGGCATCGTACTGCCGTTTCTTCGCCGCCGGAGTGGCCGCGAACAGCTTGCGCACGTTGTCAAACAGCCCGGTGTAGGTCGCCAGGTTGGAGCGTGGCGTGCGGCCGATGGGTTTCTGATCGACCTGCACCAGGCGGCGGATATGCTCCAGCCCGGCGCGGATGTGGCCCCCGCTGGTTTGCGGGGCGTCGTCTTCCAGGCTTGGTTCTTCGTCGTTTTCCATCACACGCCCAAGGCCGGCGCCCACCAGCTCCAGCAGTGCCTGGCTGACCAGGCTGGACTTGCCCGAGCCAGAAATCCCGGTGACCGCCGTGAAGCAGCCCAATGGGAAATCCACGTCAAGGCCCTTGAGATTATTGCGCGTCACACCTTCCAGTTGCAGCCAGCCGGTGGCTTCACGGCGCACCTGAGTCGACACGCGCTTTTCCGCGAACAGGTACTCACGGGTCTGCGACGCCGCCACCTGCGCCAGCCCCGCCGGCGGGCCGCTGTACAGCACCTGCCCGCCCTGTTCACCGGCCGCCGGGCCGACGTCGATCAGCCAGTCGGCGCGGCGCATGGTTTCCAGGTCATGCTCCACCACAAATAATGAATTGCCGGCCGCCTTCAAGCGGTCAAGGGCGGTGAACAATGCCTCGCCGTCCGCCGGGTGCAGGCCCGCCGAAGGTTCGTCCAACACGTAAATCACGCCGAACAACTGCGAACCCAATTGCGTTGCCAGGCGCAACCGCTGCAACTCGCCGGACGACAAGGTCGGCGTGCTGCGCTCCAGGGACAGGTAACCCAGGCCCAGTTCGGTCAAGGTACTGACCCGCTCCAGCAAGTCCTGGGCGATGCGCTGCGCGGCCAGGCGTTTCTCCACCGACAGCTTCATCTTGTCCTGCCCCGCCGCCACCGGTCTCAGCAACTCGGCCAACTGCGTCAACGGCAGTTGCGACAACTCGCCGATGTCCACCCCGGCAAACTTCACCGACAGCGCCGCCTGGGTCAGGCGCTTGCCGTCGCACAACGGGCAGGCGCTGCCCTGCATGAACTGCGACACGCGCTTTTTCATCAGCGCACTCTGGGTATGGGTGAACGTGTGCAGGATGTAGCGCCGTGCGCCGATGAAGGTGCCCTGGTAGCTCGGCTCCAGTTTGCGCTTCAACGCATCGCGGGTCTGTTCCGGGGTGAACCCGGCGTACACCGGGACGGTGGGGGTCTCTTCGGTAAACAGGATCCAGTCGCGCTGCTTTTTCGGCAGGTCGCGCCAGGGGATGTCCACGTCATAGCCCAGGGTCACCAGGATGTCCCGCTGGTTCTGCCCCTGCCACGCCAACGGCCAGGAAGCCACCGCACGCTGGCGAATGGTCAGGGAAGGATCGGGCACCATCAGCGCCTCGGTCACTTCATACACACGCCCCAGGCCATGGCACTGCGGGCACGCGCCCTGGGGCAGGTTCGGCGAAAAGTCTTCGGCGTACAGCATCGCCTGCCCCTTCGGATAACTGCCGGCGCGGGAGTACAGCATGCGGATCAAACTCGACAACGTGGTCACGCTGCCCACCGACGAGCGCGCACTCGGCGTGCCGCGCTGCTGTTGCAGGGCCACGGCAGGCGGCAGGCCTTCGATGCTGTCCACGTCCGGCACGCCGACCTGGTCGATCAACCGCCGTGCATAGGGCGCCACCGACTCGAAATAGCGACGCTGGGCCTCGGCATACACCGTGGAAAACGCCAGGGACGATTTGCCGGAACCCGACACCCCGGTGAACACCACCAGGGCATCGCGGGGGATATCCACATCGACGTTGCGCAGGTTGTGTTCGCGGGCGCCGCGCACGCGGACAAAGCCCGAGGGTTGGGCAGTGATAGAGGGAATATTGCGCGTTGAAGTCATGGACAACCTTGTCTGGCGGTGAGCACGCTGCGCACCCGTTGCGTCAGCGCTTCGGGGCTGTAGGGTTTGCTCAGCAGATGAATATCGGGGCTCAGCAAGTGATTGCTGGAGAGAATGTCACGGGTGTGGCCGGAGGTGAACAGCACCGGCACCGCAGGCGTCTGCTGGCGGGCCCAGTCGGCCAGGTCGGTGCTTTTGACGCGGCCGGGCATGACCACATCGGTGAAGATCAGGTCCGGTGGCGAGCCTGCCTGCAGTTTCGACATGGCCTGGTCACCGTCTTCGGCGGTAAGTACGGTGTAGCCGGACTGTTCGAGCAGCTCCACGACAGTCAGGCGCACACCTTCATTGTCCTCGACCACCAGGATGGTTTCCTGTCCGCCGCTGTGCTGCACCTGGTCCATATGCACATCGAGGCTTTCCGGTTCCAGGCTGTGGGGGAAATACATCTGCACCACCGAGCCCTTGCCCTCCTCGCTCCACATTTCCACATGCCCGCCACTCTGGCGCACAAAGCCGAACACCATGCTCAGGCCCAGGCCGGTGCCATAGCCTTCACGCTTGGTGGTGAAGAAGGGTTCAAAGGCACGCTTGAGGGTGCTCTCGGACATGCCGACGCCGGTATCGGCCACCTCCAGGCGCACATACTCGCCGGGCTTGATGCTTTTACCCGCGCAATCGGCCGGATTGAGGATGATATTTTCGCCGGAGATGCGGATCACGCCTTCGCCCTTCATGGCGTCGCGGGCATTGATCGCCAGGTTGAGCAGCGCGTTCTCCAGTTGGTTGCGGTCGACATTGATAAACCAGGCATCCTGGGGCATCTGCACGTCGATATGGATGGTTTCGCCCAACGCCCGTTGCAGCAACTCGCCAAGCCCCGCGTAAATGCGTTGCGGGTTGTACACCGCCGGCGACAGCGGTTGGCGCCGGGCGAACGCCAGCAGTTGCGAGGACAGCTTGGCTCCACGCTCCACCGCCGCAATGGCGGCCGTGACACGCCGCTGCACCTGGGCGTTGTCCGGTTCCTGGCGGGCCAGCAGGTGCAGGTTGCCGGCGATCACTTGCAGCAGGTTATTGAAGTCGTGGGCCACGCCGCCGGTGAGGCCGCCAATGGCTTCGAGTTTCTGCGACTGGCGCAACTGGTCCTCGGCCGCGGAGCGCGCCTGCACTTCGGCGGCCACCCGTTGTTCGAGGTTGTGCGTGAGTTCCCGGCGTACCTGTTCGGACTTCACCAGTTCGGTGGTCTCCACCACAATCGCCAGCACGCCGGCCGGTTGTTGATCGTCGCCGGCCACCGGGCTGTAGTAGAGGTCCAGCCACACGGTTTCCGGCTGGCCGTTGCGCAACAGCACCAGGTCCTTGTTGTTGAATGACAGGGTGCCGCCGGCCAGGCAGGTGTCCATCACATGCCGGTTGAAGTCGGCCACTTCCGGCCAGCCGAGCTCCACCGGTGTGCCCAGCAGGTAGGGGTGACGGCCACCGGCAAAGGCCGAGTAGCTGTCGTTGTAGATCATGTGCCCCAGGCGTCCCCACAACATCACCATCGGCACGGGCGAAGCCAGCATCATCTGTACGGTACACGCCAGGCTGGTGGACCAGCGGTCAATGGGGCCCAGGTCGGTGCCCGACCAATCGAATGCGCGGATCCGCTGAGCCATTTCACCGGCCCAGCCTTCGCAGCCGTGGGGGTTGGATAAGAATTGCATCGGTTGGCTCTGTGCGCTAAGAGAACATCGGCAAGTTTTGGAGCGCTGCAAACCCGGATGGTTTCACCTCATCTGCATCAGAAGTGATTACAGCAGAAACCACGGGACTCAGTGAAAATCCCGACTGCGCACATTGATCCCTTCCAACAAGGGCGTCAGGTCGGTCAGGCGCCCGGCGATCAAGTGCCGCACCTCGCCCACCGCTTCCCAGCGCCCGTCCACCTTCAACAGCCGCGAGCCCACCAGCGCCTGGCGTTGACGCTCGGCCAAGTCACGCCAGACCACCACATTGAGGTTGCCGAATTCATCTTCCAGGGTGACAAAGGTCACACCGCTGGCAGTCCCCGGGCGCTGTCGACCGGTCACCAGCCCCGCGACGCTGACATTACGGCCGTGCTCCACCGCCATCAGTTCATGGGAGCTGCGGCAGCGGCGCTTGCGCAATTCATCCCGCAGCAACGCCAGAGGGTGCGGCCCCAGGGTCGTGCCCACAGTGGCATAGTCAGCCTGCAGGTCTTCACCCACGGTCGGTGCCGGCAACTCGACCACCGCCTCATCCGGGCTCGGCAGGCCGGCAAACAGCCCCAGTTGCTTGTGCACGCCGGCCACCGCCCAGCGCGCCGTGTGCCGGTTGTCAGCCAGGGCGCGCAAGGCTCCGGCATCCGCCAACAAGGCCTGGGCACGTGCATCCAGCCCGGCGCGCTCGTCCAGGTCGGCAATGTCCCTGAACGCTCGACGCAGGCGCGCGGCTTCGATGCGCCGCCCATCTTCTTCGCGAAACCCGGAGATCATGCGCAAGCCCATGCGAATCGCCGGTTGTGCACCATCGATGGGCTCCAGGCTGCAATCCCAATCGCTGGCCTGCACATCCACCGGCCGGATCTGCAAGCGATGGCGCCGTGCATCCTGCAGGATCTGGTCCGGGCTGTAGAAGCCCATGGGCCAACTGTTGATCAGCGCACAGGCAAACGCCGCCGGTTCATGGCACTTGAGCCAGCAACTGGCGTAGGTCAGCAAGGCGAAACTGGCCGCGTGGGATTCAGGAAAGCCATAGCTGCCAAAGCCTTTGATCTGCTCGAAGATCTGCGCGGCAAAGGCTTCGGTGTAACCGTTTTTCAGCATGCCGGTGCGCAGGCGCTGCTGGTGCGGCTCCAGGCCGCCGTGGCGTTTCCAGGCGGCCATGGAGCGACGCAACTGGTCGGCCTCGCCGGGGCTGTAGTCGGCGGCGACCATGGCGATCTGCATCACTTGCTCCTGGAACAGCGGAATGCCCAGGGTGCGTTCCAGAACGGTTTTAAGCTCCGGCGAAGGATAGGTTTCGGGTTCTTCCTTGTTCCGCCGCCGCAGGTACGGGTGCACCATGCCGCCCTGGATCGGCCCCGGTCGCACGATGGCCACCTCGATCACCAGGTCATAGAATTTCTGCGGCCTGAGCCTTGGCAACATCGACATCTGCGCCCGCGATTCGATCTGGAACACGCCGATGGTGTCGGCCTTGCTGATCATCGCGTAGGTGGCCGGGTCGTCCTGGGGGATCGTCGCCAAGGCCAGGTCGCGGTGGCGGTGACGGCGCAGCAAGTCGAAGCAACGCCGGATCGCACTGAGCATGCCCAAGGCCAGGATATCCACCTTGAGCAAGCCCACGGCGTCGAGGTCGTCTTTGTCCCACTGGATGATGGTGCGCTCGGCCATGGCGGCGTTTTCCACCGGCACCAGGGTGTCCAGCGGGTATTCGGAAATCACGAAGCCGCCGGGGTGCTGGGACAAGTGCCGAGGGAAGCCGATCAACTGCTGGGTGAGCGTGAGCACTCGGCGCAGCAGTGGGCTGTCGGGGTCGAAGCCGCTTTCACGCAAGCGCTCCAGCGGCGGGGCGTCGTCGCTCCAACGCCCACAGCAGTCGGCCAGGGCGTTGATCTGGTCCGGCGGCAGCCCGAGGGCCTTGGCCACATCGCGCACCGCGCCAGCGGCGTGGTAACTGCTGACCACCGCGGTCAGCGCCGCGCGGGTTCGGCCGTAGCGCTGGAATACGTACTGCAGCACTTCTTCGCGGCGCTCATGTTCGAAGTCCACGTCGATGTCCGGCGGCTCGTTGCGCTCCCTGGACAGAAAGCGCTCGAACAACAGGCTCGTCAGGCTCGGGTCGATCTCGGTGATGCCCAAGGCAAAACACACCGCCGAGTTGGCCGCCGAGCCGCGGCCCTGGCACAGGATCGAACGGCTGCGGGCGAACTGCACAATGTCATGCACCGTGAGGAAATAGCTTTCGTAGCCCAGCTCGCTGATGATCTTCAGTTCGTCATGGATCTGCTGCAAGGTCTTGGCGTCGACACCCTGCGGCCAGCGTTGGGCGATGCCCGCTTCGGTCACGGCACGTAGCCAGGATTCGGCGTCGTGGCCGCTGGGCACCAGTTCACGCGGGTAGTGATAGCGCAACTGGCTGAGGTCGAAGGTGCAACGCCGGGCAATCGCCTGGGTTTCATCGAGCAGGGCTTGCGGGTACAGCGCGGCCAGGGCATCGAGGCTGCGCAGGTGCCGCTCGCCATTGGGGTGCAGGCGCGTGCCGGCTTCGGCCACTGGTACGTGATGACGGATGGCGGTCATGGTGTCTTGCAGGGCGCGGCGGCCACGCGCATGCATGTGCACATCGCCACAGGCCACCGCCGGGATGTGCAGGCTGACGGCCAGGTTCAGGCGTTGCTCCAGGTGGCGCGCATCGTCCTGGCCGCAGTGCAGGTGCACCGCCAGCCACAGGCGCCCGGCGAAGGTGCGGCGCAGCCACTGGATCGAGGCCTGGGTGTCGCCGTCCTCGGCAACCCACAGTGCCAGCAGGCCGGGCAGCGGTTGCTCGAAGTCCTCCTGCAACAGGCGATAGCGGCCCTTTTCCGCGCGCCGCCGGGCCACGGTGATCAAGCGGCACAGGTGCTGGTAACCGCTGAGGTCTTCCACCAGCAGCACCAGTTTCGGGCCGTTCTCTAGGCGCATCTCGCTGCCGATTATCAGCGGCAATTCCACCGCCTTCGCCGCCTGCCAGGCCCGCACGATGCCCGCCAGGGTGCATTCGTCAGTGATCGCCAGGGCGCTGTAGCCTTGGCGCTTGGCCCGTTCGAACAGCTCCAGCGCACTCGACGCACCGCGCTGGAAGCTGAAGTTGGACAGGCAGTGCAGCTCGGCGTAATTCATGCAAACCAGCCTTGCAGCCACAACCCATCGCTTTGCCCGACGTTACGAAAGGCCCAGCCTTGCTGGCCGGCGCGGGTCTGGATCAGGTAGTAGTCGCGGCGGATATCGGCGCCGTCCCACCAGCCCGACTCGATGCGTTCCGGCCCCATGAGGATATTCACGCCGTGTTCGGCCAATAGCGTAGGTTCGCTCAGCAACCAACCGGGGCGTTGCACCTTGTGCAAGGTCGGGCAGAGGTTTTTGTCGCTCGCCGCTTGCCAGGCGCATTCGGGGCGATGGTCGGCGTGGAAGCGCAAGCCCTGCACGGCCTCATCGCCGAGACGGGCGCGCAGGCGTTCGCGCAATTGTTCCCACGGCAAGGTCTGCTGCGGGCGGTCGTCGAACAGGTCCTGGCGCTGCGGCACGAACACCGGCAAATCCTGGGCGACCAGGCGGAAACCGCGTACCGGTGAGGTGACCTGTACCTGCTCCAGGCGACCCCGGGCCAATTCAAACAGCATCGCCGGTTCGCGCTCGGCGCTGAGCAGGCCGACCTTGATCACCGTGTCCGGCGCCTGGGCGTGTTCCAGGTGCAAGTCAAAGCGCTGCACGCCACTGTCGCGGCCACACAGGAAGGCCGACAGATCGCCCGTCAGGCGTCGCAAAGGAAACAGCAGCGCCTGATGGGACTGCACGTCGAAATTCAGCTCGATGCGCACGTCGAATCGGTCCGGGGGCTGATAGAACGCCAAGGCCAATGGGCGCTGCCCGGTCAATGCGTCCAGGTGCTTGAGCAGGTCGGCATCAAAGCGTCGCGCCAAGGTGTGCCGAGGCAGCGCTTGCACCTGGGCCAGGCGGCGCAGGCCCATGCGCGACAACGCCGTGGCGGCCTGCGGGTCGAGGCCGGCGCGATCGATGGGCAGCGGCGCCAGGGCCTGTAGCAAGCCGTGATCCTGCACCGCCAAACCATCGTAGAAATTCGCCAGCACCCGCGCCGCGGCCGGGTTGGGCGCAGCGACGATGCGGTGACGAAAACCCAGTTCGGTCAATTCCTGGCGTAAGCGTGCTTCGAACCGCGGCCACGGCCCAAACAGGCCCAGGCTCGATTCAATCTCGAACAACAAGGCACGCGGGTAATACAGGCTGACCTGGGAACTGAACTGGTAGGCCCAGGCAGCCAGGAACTGTTGATGGCGCTCGATCTCGGCGGGGTCGTATTCGACGCTGGCAAAGGTTTTGGTCAGGGCATGCGCCGCCGTCAGGGATTGACCGGGGCGCAGGCCCAGGGCGCGGGCGGCGTCATTGACGGTTTGCAGCACGCGCCGCTGTGGCGTGCCGGCCAGCAGGACCAAGGGTTGGTCCGGTTCGGGGTGCACACGCTGCACCCCGTCCAGCGCCAATTGCGGGAAGACAATACACACCCAGCGCATGACAACCTCAGTGCCCCGCCAGGGCAATCGGCGTCGGATGGGCCAGCCCGCCCCGGCACTTGAGCACCCTTACCTGCGCGGGCTTGGCCTCCACGGCCAGGCGTAACGCCGCGGGCGATGAGTTGACCGACTCACTCAAGGCGCGCCAGGCAAACGCCAGGGTCTGCCCGGTTTCCGCCGCCACTTGCAGGCGCCGCAGCGCCCGGTCATCGGCCTTGCGCGGCCAGCACAGCACCGCCCCGCAACTGCCGGAACGCAGGCATTGCTCCACCGCCCACAGGGCATCGCGTTCCTCGGCCTGGATCACCGAGAGCAGGCGCAGGTCCACCCCGGCGTTCTGCCAGGCATGGGGGTACGGTGTATACGGAGGCGCCACCAACACAATGCGCTCCCCTGCCTTCGACAAGCGCGCCAGGGTCGGCAGCACCAGTTGCAATTCGCCCACACCTTCCTTGGCCATGAGGATTTCACTCAAGGCCGCCTCCGGCCAGCCGCCCGCGGGCAGCACCGCGTCCAGGGCCGCCAGCCCGGTGGGATGCACACTGGACGGCGGCGCGGCGGGCCGGCCCTTCCAGACACGCCCGCCATTGAACAGCGTGTCCAGCGCAACCACGGCGCCCATCAGCCTTGCCTCACCAAACCGCAGAACACCCCTTCGATGGCCAGGTCCTGGTCGGGCCCCACCACGATGGGTTGATACGCGGGGTTGCGCGGCAGCAGACGCACGTGGTCGCCACTGCGCTCGAAACGCTTGATGGTCACTTCGCCGTCCAGGCGCGCCACCACGATCTGCCCGTTCAAGGCCTCGGCACTGCGGCGTACGCCGACCAGATCACCGTCGAGAATGCCGTCCTCGATCATCGAATCGCCCTGCACCCGCAACAGGTAGTCCGGGGTTTTCGCGAAGGTCGACGGGTCCAGTTGCAGACGGCTGTGCACTTCGGCATCGGCGCCGATGGGCAAACCTGCGGCCACGCGACCGAGCACCGGCACATCCAGCCATTCCGGGCGCGCCGGCTGGTTGAGCAAACGAATGCCACGCGCCTGATTGGGGTTGACCTCGATAAACCCGGCTTCGGTCAGCGCCAGCACATGCTTGCGCGCCACGCTGCGCGAGGCAAAACCGAACGCTTCGGCGATCTCGGCGAGGCTGGGAGGCTGACCTTGTTGCGCGATTCGGTCGCGGATAAAGGTCAGGATGGCGGTACGGCGGGGGGTTAGAGTCGTCATGGAGTACATTTGTACTCTTGTGGGAAATTTCTGACAATAGCCGCTAGTCGCGTGATAGCGGACGAGCGTTGTCGAACCGTCCCACATAACCGCCGGATAAGCTCTACTCCCCTCCCCTGCAAACATCCGCAAAGTCCCTCGCCTGACTACACAGTGCGAGGGATTGCAGATGGCGTTATGGGTTTGGGCTCCGGTTGATGGGGCTGTTTCATGATCGAAGTGACCAGCCAAACCATTGGCTATTTGGTACTGGCCATCCTGGATTCAAAGACGCGAGACGTCGAATCCGTTATCCGCGACTTCAAGCGCTGCCTCAATCACTACGACGCCTGGGCGGAGAGCTTTTTCAGCTTTTCGGCGCTGGATATCGAGCAGGTCTTCAAGGTTGGAGATGAAGTGGCACTGGTCGCGCCGATCAACCGCTCCCTGTTTCCCAGCACCACCACCGCAACCTGCCAGGCAGACGGCACGCTGACCCTGGTGCATATGTTCCAGAGTTCTCGATTTGTGCCGATTGGCGATACGCCCGTGATGGTGCAGCGCATTGATCCGAAAGGTGGCCCGCTCGGGGAGCCCATCCATAAAACCATCGGACCCAGCGGCATTCTCGAAATCAAGGAATGTGATCGTAACCAGCAGTATCGGGTCAGTTTCTATCCCAACGTTTCCAAGGTGCACTTCAAGGCGCTGTACGCCTCTTATCAGTCGGTTATCGAACCGCTGGAAGGCTGGCTGCGCCGTGAATGGGCCACCACCTTCGCCGCCTTGTGGAAGGGTTATTCCGAAGCCAATTTTCTCAAGCGCTACCTCTCGCTGCACGAAGCCTACGCACGCGGGTTTAGTGGGGCGTTGTATTCACTCTGGGACAACATCACGCAGGTGCTTCAGTGGTTTCTGGCCCCACTGAAGCATGCCGAAAAGCTGCTGCATTACCTGAGCCACGAAGAATTCGAAAAGCTGTTGAAGCTCGGCACCGAAAGCATCGCAAAGGGCTTGCTGGTGCTGAGTGATGAGCCGTTGCTGTTCATTTATCTGTCGGCAATGGTCAGTTGGATGCGGATGTTGCCGCCGCCTTATATGAATGAGCTGCTGGGGGAAATCAGCGCTGAAGTATTGATCAATTTGCTGCTGTGCCTTGCCACGGCAGGTATGGGGATGGCGGTACGCATCAGTACCAAGGTACTGGGCAGCATCAAGTCTCAACGTGCGCGCAAATGGCTTGAGCACATGGCTGGGCAGTTCGGGAAATTTCGTGCGGATGATCACACGCAGGTGGCCAAGCCGATATTGCTCAGTAGCCAGGCGACGACGATCAAGACGATTCCGGATGCGCCGTTGAAGGCCGGGGATCAGGTGGTTGCCAACGCGGTGCCGGTGGTGCGCAACAAGTCCCAGCGAACGGCGTTGGTGCGGCAGGAGACCGTGGATGATGTGCCGGTTTCTGCTCGCAACCCGAATGGGGATGCGGCGGCATCTTCGGACAAGACCGCCACCAACGGCTGCCCGGTGTCGATGGTCACCGGCGAGGAACTGCTGACCCTCACCGATGGAACGCTGGACGGGATCTTGCCGTTTGAGTGGACACGGTTGTATCGCACCAGTGCGGTTGACGTGGATTGTGGGTTGGGGTTTGGCTGGAGTCACGCGCTGGCGCATCGGCTGAGTGTTTCCGGGGATTCGGTGCTTTGGACCGATCATGAAAACCGCTCCACCACCCTGCCCTTGCCGTCGACTTCTCGCCCTGCAATCACCAACAGCCTGGCCGAAGCGGCGATCTATCTGGGTTCGTCGCCTGATGAACTGGTGCTGGCCCAGGCATCACGTTTCTACCACTTCCGCGACGGTGTGCTGACAGCGATCAGCGACGCGTATGACAACCGGCTGCGCATTACCCGGGACTTTCTGGGCCGTGTTGAGCGGGTGGATAACGGCGTCGGGCGCTCGTTGTGGTTGCGCTATGTGTCGGGCCGGATCGTGGCGGTGGATTACCAGATTCATCGCGTTGTGGATGACGGTCCGTTTGTGTGGGTGACGGAGCAGACGGTTGTTTCCTACGCCTATGACGACTTGGGACGACTGGTTTCAGCGACCAACGCGGTCGGTGAAAGCGAGGTTTATCGCTACGACGAACAGCACGTCATCCTTGAGCGCGGTTTGGCCGGTGGGGCGAGTTTCTTCTGGGAGTGGCAACGATCTGGCAAGGCGGCGCGGTGCATTCGGCACTGGGCCAGTTTCTCGCAGATGGACACGCGTTATGCCTGGGATGACAACGGCCAGGTCACGGTGTTTAACGCCGATGGCAGCCAGGAAGTCTACGTGCATGACCAGCGGGCGCGGCTGGTGCAGCGAGTGGATCCGGATGGGGCCGAGCATTTCAACTCCTACGATGACAGAGGCCGGCTGACGGTTGAGCAGGACCCGCTCGGGGCGATCACGGCGTATCAGTACGACGAAGCCGGGCGCTTGGTGGCGGTGTTTCCGGGGGACGATGAGCCGACGACCTACGAGCATGATAACGGCTTCGTACGCGTTGTAAGGCGGGGTCAGGCGGTTTGGAAGTATGAACGCAACGATCAGGGCGATGTAACGCGCAAGACCGATCCTGATGGCAACACTACTGACTACAGCTACAACAAATACGGGCAACTGGTTGGGGTTTGGTACCCGGATCACAGCTGTCAGCGGCTGGTGTGGAATGAGCGTGGGCAGTTGCTTGAGGAGCAGTTGCCCAATGGTGGGATCAAGCGTTATCGCTATGACGACCGTGGGCGACAGATTGCGCGTGAGGATGAGCATGGCGCGCCGACCCAGTATCAGTGGAACGACGTTGGGCGGTTAGTCCAGGTCGTCTTGCCAAGCGGCGACACGCGTAAATATACCTACAACGCTTACGGAAAAATCATCGCCGAACGCGATGAACAGGGGCACGTCACCCGCTACGAATACGCCGACGGCCTGCACCTGATCAGCCGCCGCATCAATGCCGATGGCACCCAGGTCAAGTACCGCTGCGACAACGCGCGGTTACTGCTGACCGAGATCGAAAACGAGGTGGGCGAGACCTACCGGCTCCAGTACCACAACAACGGCCTGATCCAGCAGGAAACCGGGTTTGATGGTCAGCGCACCGCTTACGTCTACGACCTTAATGGCAACCTTTCGGAAAAGACCGAACACGGCGATGACGGCAGTCAGCTGGTTACCCATTACCAGCGCGATCATGCCGGACGCCTGGTCAGAAAAACCCTGCCCGATGGCAATACCGTCGATTACACCTACGACCGCCAGGGCAATCTCCTCAGCGTCGAAGACGGCCACTGGTCCCTGGCCTACGAGTACGACAGCCAAAACCGCCTCACCGCCGAACACCAAGGCTGGGGCACCCTGCGCTACGGCTACGACGCCTGCGGCCAGCTGCAAAACCTGCGCCTGCCGGACAACAACCGCCTCACCTTCAATCACGACAAAGGCGGCCACCTTGCCACCGTCGAACTGAACGGCGCCGTTCTCACCTCACACCTGTTCAACGCTGGTCGCGAACAGCAACGCGCCCAAGGAAACCTGCTCAGCCACTACCAACATGACCACCAGGGCCGCCTGTTCAACCAGAGCATCAACGACGCCGAAGGCCCGCTATACCGCCGCCACTACGACTACGACAAATCCGGCAACCTCACCCGCCAGCTCGACACCCGCAAGGGCGAACACCGCTACCACTACGACCCACTCAACCGCCTCACCCGCGCCGACCACACCCAAGGCGAGCAAGAACGCTTCGGCCACGACCCCGCCGGCAACCTGCTCATGCAAAACCGCCCCGGCCCCGACATCGTCGCCGGCAACCGCCTGATGATTCAGGGCGACCACCACTACGACTACGACGCCTTCGGCAACCTGATCCGCGAACGACGCGGTAAGGGCCATCAACTCGTCACCGAGTACCGCTACGACTGCCAGCACCGCCTGATCGGTATTAAAACGCCCAACGGCCAGACCGCCAGCTACCGCTATGACCCGTTTGGGCGGCGTATCAGTAAAACCATAGATGGGATTACTACCGAGTTTTTCTGGCAAGGCGACAAACTCATCGCCGAACACCACGCGGATCGGCATCGCAGCTATCTCTATGAACCAGACAGCTTCCGTCCGCTAGCCTTGCTGGAAGGCTTCGGCCCCAAGGAAACCAAGCCCTACCACTACCAACTCGACCACCTCGGCACGCCGCAGGAACTCACCGCCCCGGATGGCGAAATCGTCTGGTCCGCGCATTACCGTGCCTACGGCGAAATCACCCGCCTCGACATCGGAAAAGTCGACAACCCGCTGCGTTTCCAGGGTCAGTATTTCGATCAGGAAAGCGGGCTGCACTACAACCGCCATCGCTACTACAATCCGGATGTTGGTCGGTACCTGACGCCGGATCCGGTGAAGCTGGCGGGTGGGATCAATGCGTACCAGTACGTACCTAGTCCTACGGGGTGGGTTGATCCGTTAGGCTTAAGCACGTGTCCGGGTGACAGATGCAAACCTAATGCTCCTCCTGCCATTCCGATGCCTAGCGTTGATGAAGGCACACCCACTCTTCCTCAACTCACACGGACTGACCGACAGGCGAGAATAGATAAACTGGCAGAGGCCAATGCAAAACGGAAAGTGCTGGGCTGGGAGCAGGAGTACGATATGCATACGGTTGAAAAGCATGGTCCAGAGATACCAGACAGCGCGTTAAAGCAACGATCTATTGATGGAACACATCCTACGACTGGGGAGAGAGGAGCGGTCAACTCCAGCTCCCAATTTAAATCCTGGAGAATGCAGCTCCACGCTATAAATAAGGCTTTGGGCAGGATGCAGGACAATTCGCCATCTCCCACAGCTTTTGATAGAAGCGGCAACCCCGTGGTTGTGGTCGAGCTACCTGGAGCCGGACGAGGCTACAAACCTAACCCCAGGGACGTAAACAACCCTAGATACATTGAGAACATGGATAGAGTGGAAGTCAGATTTGATAGAAACAATCCAACTCGACCATTCACCGCATTCCCGAAGTGAACAGACGATGCTGAAATGCCCATTTATGAACACTCCATACAGCCCTAATATATCTCATATACTAGGAGCCTTATCCATATACGATCTTGAGGAAACAGCTGGAAAAGAGCTACGGAAACATGATCCTAACAATCAGAAAGACAGGGAAGAGATCATAGTTTCTTTTATCCTCAAAGACCTTATGTACCTATCATACAGACATCGTTTCGTATTGATGTCAGCTCTCAGGGATGCACTGGACAACCACGACTTTGACTTCTCAAAAGAATTCAAAAGCGACTACGACGAATACATAACGATGGCCTGGGACGAAACAGAAATCGCCGATCCGCGGGGCTTTTTCGCCGACATCTATCGACTAGCCAATGAGGTTTGGCGAGATGACCTCCAAAAAGCCAGCCTCGAAGACCAGTCAACCTGGTAACCCAAACACCGCCCTCCAAGGCAACACCGCCCCTCTGTGGCGAGCAGGCTTGCCCTGCGTTGGGCCGCAAAGCGGCCCCAATCCAGACGATGGGTGTTTTCAGGTAAATCGGCATTGCCTGTTTTTGGGGCTGCTGCGCAGCCCAACGCAGGGCAAGCCTGCTCACCACATGAAGGCTGCGAACCACAACAAGCGGGATCACCCAAACAAAGGGAGTTCACCAACCCTCTTTAAGCATCCGCAACTCCAAATGCTGCAACAACATGATGGTCTTGCCATCCACAATCTCGCCGTTTTGCACCCTTGCCAAAGCCTCCTCAAAGCCCAGCTCCAGCACTTCGATATCTTCGCCCTCCTCTTCCAAGCCACCGCCAGTCCCAACCCGATCACCCGGCTGATACTCCCCCATGAAAAAGTGAATTCGCTCGGTCACCGAGCCCGGGCTCATGAACGCTGCGTAGATTTTCTCCACATGGCCGACGCGATAGCCGGTCTCTTCCTCGGCCTCCAGGCGAATGCGCTCTTCGGGGCTGGCGTTATCCAGCAACCCGGCCGCCGCTTCGATCAGGTAACCATGGTAGTCGTTGACGAACGTCGGCATGCGGAACTGGCGAATCAGCAACACCGTGCGCTGGGCGCGGTTGTACAACAGGATGGTCGCGCCATTGCCGCGGTCGTACACCTCGCGGGTCTGGGTTTGCCAGCTGCCGTCGCGGCGGCGCAGGTCGAAGCTGTACTTTTTCAGCAGGTACCAGTTCTTCGAAAGGGTCTCTTCGGCGGTGATGCGAACGGGGCTGGTGTCCATGGTCGTACTCTCAAGAAAGGGCGAGTGTTTGTTTCATGCGATCCCAGGCAAATGGATCATTGCTGGCGCGCAGGATGTAACCCACATGCGTCGCCGGTGACGATTACCCACCCTAACAATCTCTGCACGTATTGTTCAATGCAGTAACACTTTGTAAGAAACACCCGTGGGCGGCCGTCGAATTAATGCCTGCCTGGGCAAGCCATCTGGTAAAACCCCAGCTTGACCTTTTACCTGGAACCTTCATGTCCTCACGTTTTTTCTCGCGCCTGAGCCTGCGCTGGTTTCCGCTGCTGTGCATGGCGCTGTTGATCGTCGGCCTGCCGGTGGGCTGCGCCGTGCTGCAACACAAGGAACGCGAACTGGTGTTTCGCATCGAGCCAGGCACCGCCAGTTGGTACAACGGCTTGCCCAAGGCGGTGCAGGAATTCGAACTCAAGCCGGCCAGCTTCAAATCGGGGCAGAACATCCATGGCTGGTGGTACCCGGCGGACAAGAAAGATGCTCCCGCGATCCTCTACCTGCACGGCGTGCGCTGGAACCTCACCGGGCAGCTGTTTCGCATCGAGCAACTGCACGCCCTGGGTTATTCGGTGCTGGCCATCGACTATCGCGGCTTCGGCAAGAGCCACGGCGAGCTGCCGTCGGAAACCACCGTGTACGAAGACGCACGCATCGCATGGGAACGCTTCCAGGTGCTGCAACCCGACCCACAGAAACGCCTGATCTACGGACACTCGCTGGGGGGCGCGGTAGCCATCGACCTGGCTGCCGAATTGGGCAAACAGACACCGTTGCCGGTACGTGGCCTCGTCATCGAATCCACCTTTACGTCGCTGGCGGATGTGGCCACCGCCGTGGCGAATACCTCACTGCCGGTGCGTTGGTTGCTGTCACAGAAGTTCGACTCCATCGACAAGATCGCCGACATCCATATGCCGCTGCTGGTGGTGCATGGCCTTGACGACCGCTACGTACCGCCGCGCTTCAGCCAGCAGTTGTTTGAAGCCGCCCGGGAGCCCAAGCGGCTGTTACTGGTGCCCGGTGCCAGCCACAACAACAGCATGAGCCTGGCCGGTCGCAGTTATGGCCAGGCGCTGGACAAACTGATGCAAGCGAAGATGCCGACGCAGGTTGTCACCCACTCCACAGGCCGCAACGGCGACTCGTAAAAATGTTTTTCGGCACTGGGTTCGTGCTTGCCTGTCAAGCGCAAACCCAGGCCATGCTGGGCCAAATCCGAAGTTGATCAAATATTGATCTTGGCTTAAATCGCCAACCCTGCCGGGGCTTCGCAAAGTTATCCACAGAGATACCCACGGTTTTCGTGGACAACTCTTTTTATTTTTTTACGCTTTTTTTGCTCAGTAAACGTTTTCCGGGAATGTCCCCGGCAACAAAATTTCGCGATTCACATCGCGTATATCGTTATACCCACACAGCGCCATCGTCACGTCCAACTCGCGGGCAATGATCTCGAGCGCCTTGGTCACACCCGCCTCGCCCATCGCCCCCAGGCCATACAAATGCGGCCGGCCGATCATCGTGCCTTTGGCACCCAACGCCACCGCCTTGAGCACGTCCTGGCCGGAGCGAATGCCGCCGTCGAGCCACACCTCGATGCGCTCCCCCACCGCTGCCACAATCGCCGGCAACTGGCTGATGCTCGACGGCGCGCCATCCAATTGCCGTCCTCCGTGGTTGCTCACCACCAGCGCATCGGCACCGGCATTTGCGGCCAGGCGTGCATCTTCTACATCAAGAATGCCCTTGATAATCAACTTGCCACCCCAGCACTGCTTGATCCACTCCACATCGTCCCAACTCAGGCGTGGGTCGAATTGCTGGGCGGTCCAGGACGACAGCGAACTCATGTCGGCCACGCCTTTAACATGCCCGACGATATTGCCGAAGCCGCGTCGTTTAGTGCCAAGCATGCCCATCACCCAACGCGGCTTGGTGGCCATGTCGAGGATATTCGGCAGGGTCAGTTTGGGCGGCGCGGACAGGCCATTGATCAAGTCCTTGTGGCGTTGCCCGAGGATCTGCAAGTCGAGGGTCAGCACCAATGCATCCACGCCGGCGGCCTTGGCGCGCTCGATCAATTGCTCGATAAAGGCGCGGTCGCGCATCACGTACAACTGGAACCAGAACGGCTGGCCGACGTGCTCGGCGATGTCTTCCAGCGAACAGATGCTCATGGTCGACAAGGTGTAGCGCAGCCCAAAGGCAGCGGCAGCGCGGGCGGTGAGAATCTCGCCATCGGCATGCTGCATGCCGGCCAAACCGGTCGGCGCCAGCGCGACGGGCATGGCCATGTCCTGGCCGATCATGCTGGCGCGGATCGAGCGCTCGTCGATATTGCGCGCCACGCGCTGGCGGAACTTGATGCGGGCAAAGTCGCTTTCGTTGGCGCGGTAGGTGCTCTCAGTCCAGGAGCCGGAATCGGCATAGTCGTAGAACATCCGTGGCACACGTTTTTGCGCGAGCTTGCGTAAATCTTCGATGGTTGTGATCAACGACATCTAGGTCACCTCTCCCTGGACTGAATGCTGAGAGTAACCGCCCATCGCCCGCACAACCAGCCATTGCGTTTACGGAATGAGACGACTAATCTCGCACAAACCCGCAAAAAGACGCAAAACCATGCACAACACCCATCAAGCCATCGACCTGCCTTCTTTGCGCAAACAGAAGATTTTGTTGCTGCTGGAACGCGACGGCAAAGTCACCGCCTCGGAGCTGGTGGAGCACTTCGCCGTGTCCCAGGACACTATCCGCCGCGACCTGGGCGAGCTCGCCGCTGCCGGCCTGCTGCAACGCGTGCACGGCGGCGCCCTGCCCCGCCCCAAAGACACCGGCAAGGATTTTTTCACCCGAGTGGGCGAAACCAACGACGCCAAGCGCCACCTCGCCCGCCTGGCCGCCGAACGGGTCGAGGATGGCCAGATCGTGCTGTTCGATTCCGGCTCCACCACCCTGCAGATCGCCCAGTCCTTGCCGCACTCGATCCGCCTGACGGTGGTCACCACATCGCCGATGATCGCCATCGCCCTGGCCGACCATCCCGATGTAAAAGTGATCCTCTCCGGCGGCCAACTCAACCCGGCGACGCTGTCCACCGGCGGCCATGAAACCGTGCGGTTGATCCAGAGCATCAAGGCCGACCTGCTGTTTACCGGCGTGTGCGCACTGCATCCGCAAGTCGGTATCAGTTCGCTGCATTTTGACGAGGTCGCGGTCAAGCAAGCCTTGCTCGACAGTGCGTCCCATGTGGTGGCGGTGACCATGGCCGACAAGATCGGCGCCGTGGAGCCGTTTGTGGTGGCACCGTGCAGCCGCATACACACGTTGATTACCGAATGGCACGTGCCGAATGTGCAAGCGTATGAACAGCTAGGTGTGGAAGTGCTGCGGGTAGAGGTCGAGTAGGCACAGCGCATCGGAGGTTGCCAGGCCGCTGGCCGTGTTGTCGAAGATGCACCAGGTGGGCACGCCATCCTCCATGGACGCGCTGAACAAACGGGCATAGGCCTGGACCCGTTCAGGTCCATAGCCGCTGTGATAAATGCGCGGCGTCCCGTGCAGGCGCCAATAACGCACGCCCTGCCAACCGGCCGGTGTGTCTCCCGACGCAATAAGCGGCGGGTCGGCCGCCACTCGCCCGACTTGCAGGTGGCGCAACATCTCCTCAGCCGCAAGCCAACTCCCATGACGTGGCTCAAGCACTACGTGGCCCATGAAACGTCGGCGCAACGCCGTGAAGAATGCGCTGGCAACGAGCGGTTCGTAATGCAACGAAGGCGGTAATTGCACCAACAGGCAACCCAGCTTTTCGCCCAGTTGCAGGCATTGCCCAAGAAACTCATCCAGTGCAGCCTCACAGCCTTGCAGGCGCAGCTCATGAGTGAGGCGCTTAGGCACTTTGACCGAGAAACGGAAGCCTGAGGGCACCGAATCCGCCCAGCGTGCATACGTCTTCGCCAGGTGCGGACGATAGAAGGAGCTGTTGATTTCCACCGCATTGAAGCGCGAAGCGTAGCGCTGCAGGTGCGTGCCTTCACCGCTGAACCTCGGCCAGTATTCACGCGGCAAACTCCAGCCGGCACAGCCCACATAGGGAGCTGCAGTCAAAACAGCACCTTGGCAGCATCGCGCATGAAAATCTCGATGGTCTTGGGGCCCACCCCGTCGAATTCCCCGAGACGTTTTTCGAAGGCCTCACGGCTTTCGCTGACACTGCGCATATGGGTGATCTTGCCGGCGTATTCGGCGTTCAACCTGGCGCTGAGGTCGAGCAAGCGTTGCGCGGTGGTTTCGTCATAGCGCACGTAATGCGCGCGTCCCAGCATGGCCACCAATTCACGCGATGTGCAGTGCTGCAGCTTGCGCGCAGTGTCACGGCCTTCTTCCTCGACAATCACCTTATAGGCCTGCGCGGCAATCGGTGCCTGGATACGCTTGCCCATCAGGAAGCTGGCGATAAACCACTTGAACAGACTGTGGTCGTCGCCGGGCTTGAGTTCAATGCCCAACTCCGACGCACTGATGGCGCGGGCCATGTTCAGTGGCCCAGTTTGCGCTCGGCCTTGGCGGCCTGTTCATTGATGGCATCGGTCTGACGCTCGATGTCTTTGATCTCGGTGGGCGTCACTACTTTATCGACGGTTTCGGTCTTGGGATTCGGGCGTTCCAGAGTCTGGCCCTTGTCAGCCTTGTCGGTGCCCCGCTGGGCTTCTTCAGAGCTGATGGGTGCTGGGGTTTTATCGGCATTCATGGTGAGTCTCCAGTCAATTGAAGGCCCGTGAAAATGACGGGCGCTTAAGCAGCAGAGGCCTGCCGATGTGGATAGTTCAAGGAAATTGCCCGCGCCAACCGCCCGGAAAATAAGCGCAAATTAATTTAAACCTTTGTCGCCCGCGCTGGATCAACTCTCTCAGATCCCATTCCCCAACAGGAGACACTCGATCATGAGTTCACACCTAAACGGCAAGAATATTCTGGTTATCACCTCCAATACCGGCATTGAGCGCGATGAACTGCTCAAACCGCTGGAAGCACTGCGCGGGCATGGCGCGACGGTGACCCACGCCTCCAGCAAGGGCGGCACCACACAGACCTTCGTCGGCGACACCGAGAAAGACCAGACCGTGGAATCCGCTGCAAAACTGTCCGAGCTCTCCGGTGCTGATTTCGATGCACTGGTCATTCCCGGCGGCACCGTCAATGCGGACACGCTTCGCCAGGATGCAGCCGCACTGAAGCTGATCAACGAATTCGTGAAGGCGGGTAAAACCGTAGCGGCGATTTGTCACGGACCCTGGGCACTGATTGACGCAGGCGTGATCAAGGGCAAGACCCTGACCTCCTACAAGAGCGTGCGTATTGACCTGGAAAACGCCGGTGCCGCCGGCTGGGTCGATGCCGAGGTCAAGGAATGCAAGGCTAACGGCTGGACCCTGATTACTTCGCGTACACCGGACGATCTGCCGGCATTCAATGAGGCAATTGCAAGGGCTGTGGCAAGCTGATGCCCGAGCGCTGAACGAAAACAGGCGCCGTCGAGGCGCCTGTTTTTTATGGGCTGATGCCTCAGCTTTTACGATGCTCCGGCATCTCCCGTTTCGGCCCGAACATTGCCCAGGCGATCAGCCCCAACAGCGGCACAAAAATCAGCACCACCAGCCATAATCCTTTGGACTCCCAGCCCCCCGTGCTGCGCAAAACGATATTGATCGCCCACAACTCCAGCAGCAACAGAATCACCGCCAGCCCAATCCAGATATATTGAATTTCCATGCTTCACCTCCTAGGTCGTATGCGTTAGGTCAAGCATCGGCCGTCAGGGTTCATTTAAATTTGCGCGAACCTTGCGCCGTGGTGGAATGCAATGCGCCACAGGGCCAACCATGCAACCTGCACGAACAGCACCGTCACGCACTCGCTGTAGGCCATTGAATTTGTAGAGGTATTTCAAAAAGCTCAGGTTGGTACACCTGATGCACTCCTGCACTGGACGAGGCGTGCATTTCGACACGCCCTGAGTTTCCCGTGAGGTGTCACCCATGAATGCGATTGACCTGCTCAAAGCCGACCACGAACGCGTCAAAGCCCTGTTGACTCAACTGAGTGAATCCACCGAACGCGGGGTCAAGAAACGCACTGAACTGCTGGCCAAGCTGGAAGCGGAAATCAGCCTGCACACCAAGCTGGAAGAAGAAATCCTGTACCCGGCGTTCAGAAAAGCCGGGGGCAAGGAACAAGACATCATGTACCACGAGGCCAAGGAAGAGCACCGTACCGTCGACGCCCTGGTACTGCCCGACCTGAAGCACACCGAACCTTCGACAACAGAGTTTTCCGGCCGCGTCAAAGTGGTCAAAGAGCTGTTGGAACACCATATCGAAGAGGAGGAAAGCGAGATGTTTCCCCAAGCGAGAAAATTACTCGGGAAAGCACAACTTGAAGAACTGGGCGCCGAGATGGAAGCGATGAAAACAGCGCATAAAAAGCAGCAGGCAACCAAGACCCTGGCAGCCTGAAGCATGTTTCACCGAAGCCTCACGGGTAGTGCCGGGGCTTCGGTGCCGGGTGCTGGCGAAGGTTCGGGCGCCAATCCCCAATCGCCCTGTTCGTACCAGTCATCACCGAGCATTTCGGCCGGATGCATGGTGCGATCGGCACCGTTGCCGCAGGCCAGGTCAGAGGCGCCGCAATAGCGGTCACACCCCCAGCAGATGCGTTCAGGGTGTTTGGGATGCAGCGGAAATGGCTTGGCCATGAAGCAGCTTCCTACCGGTGAACTGTAGGTCAAGTCTAATGCCACGATACCAACCCGGCCTTGACACGGATCAAGCCGGGCAATCATGAAATATCCTGCAAATTTGACAAGAATCATTATTATTCACGGCAGACCTTCCTAGACTCGGGCCCTCTCCCCTTTCCCGTCAGGAAGCCCTCATGCGTACCTCATCCCTGCTGCCCATTCTCCTGTTGATGACCACCTTCGCGGTGTCCGCCAAGGAGTACCCGATCGGCGAACCGCAACACTGCCCGGGGCTGGAAATCGGTGCGGTGTACCTGCAACCGATCGAGATGGCCCCCGCCGGCATGATGCGCGCCACCGCCGATTCCGACGTGCACCTGGAAGCCGATGTGCGCGCCACGGCAGACAACGCCCAAGGCTTTCAGGAAGGCAGTTTCGTGCCTTACCTGAACCTGTCCTTCGCGCTGAAAAAACAAGGTGACACGCCGCCCATCAACGGTGACTTCCACGCCATGGTCGCCAATGACGGCCCGCACTATGGCGACAACGTCAAACTGCAAGGGCCGGGCAAGTACAGCCTGACCTTCACCGTTACCCCTCCTTCCGGCCACCCCTCCCTGGGCCGTCACACCGACAAGGAAACCGGCGTCGCCCCTTGGTTCGAACGCTGCGAAGTGCATTACGAATTCGTCTATGCCGGCATCGGCAAGAAAGGCGGCTATTGATGCGCCGCGCCCTGCTGCTCGGCGTTTTTTCGCTAAACGGCGCAGCCTTGGCGGCGCCCTTGCCCAGCTATGAGCTGACTCTGCAAGACGGCCACTTCACGCCGCCCCAGTTGGCGGTCAAGGCCGGCGAGCGTTTCAAGATCGTACTCAAGAACCTCGGCCAAGGCCCGGCCGAATTCGAGAGCACACCGTTGCGGGTGGAGAAAGTCTTGTCCCCTGGGGCGACCACCTTTGTGGTGATCCATCCTCTTAAGCCAGGCACCTATCCGTTCTTCGACGAATTCAACCCCCAACTGCCCCAAGGCAGCATCCGCGCCGAATAGGAGCCGTTGATGAACACATCGATGTTTATTGTGTGGCGCGAAAGCGTCGAGGCGCTGCTGGTGATCGGCATTCTGCAGGCCTGGATCAGCTGCCAGGCCGGTCGCTCACGCCTGGCCCGTTACCTCTGGGCCGGCGTGCTGCTGGGCCTGCTCGGTTCCGCCGGGCTGGCGGGGTTGATGCTGTGGGCCGGCGAAACCATGACCGGCCCCGAGGGTGAATGGCTGCAAGCGGCGCTGACCCTGGCCGCCAGCGGCCTGATGGTGCAGATGGTGTTCTGGATGCATCGCCATGCGCCCACGCTCAAACACCGGCTGGTCAGTGAAGCCGACCAGCACCTGGCCCGGCACGGCGGTTGGGGCGTGTTGCTGCTGGCCCTGCTGGCGGTGAGCCGCGAAGGCAGCGAGACCGTGGTGTTTTTGTTTGGTGCCGGTGCCCGTCTGCACGACGAAGCTCTGGGCCTGTTCGCCGTCGGTGGCGTGCTGGGGCTGGTGCTGGCCGGGCTGAGCGTGGTGCTGTTGCGCAGCAGCCGACGCTTTATTTCCTGGGCACGTTTTTTTGCCGTCAGCGAAGCCTTGCTGTTGCTGCTGGGCGGCGCTTTGCTGGTGTCTGCGGTGGACCGCATCAGTGGGCAACTGTTGGCGATGGACATGCCCGACTGGGTCTACTCGGCCTTTGGCGACAGCCGCTGGGACAGCAGCCTGCTGCTCAGTGACAGCCATGGCCTGGGCGCGTTGCTGGCAGACTTCGCCGGCTACCGTGCCGCGCCCAGCCTGATCACGGTAATGGTGTTGCTCGGCTATTGGCTGGTGGTGGGTAACGGCCTGCGCCGGTCACGGCAAGCCGCATGAGCTGGCTACAGCGACTGGGCGATGGCATGCGCCGCCATGGGCGGCTGATCCGAATCGTGCAATGGATGGTGGTGCTGATGTACGCCGTGCTGCTGGTGTTACCGACGCTGCTGCCCCTGCCGGACAGCCAGGCGCGCCTGCTCAACAACCTCACGCTGCTTGCACAATTCATCTTCTGGGGCCTCTGGTGGCCCTTCGTGTTGCTGTCGATGGTGCTGTTCGGGCGCCTGTGGTGCGGCGTGCTCTGCCCGGAAGGTGCCTTGAGCGAATGGGCCAGCCAGCACGGACGCGGCCTGGGCATTCCGCGCTGGCTACGCTGGGGCGGCTGGCCGACCCTGGGTTTTTGCTTGACCACGCTCTATGGCCAGTTGATCAGCGTGTACGACTACGCCCCGGCCGCGCTGCTGATCCTCGGTGGCTCGACTCTCGCGGCGGTTGTGGTGGGCCTGCTGTTCGTGCGCGGCAAACGCGTCTGGTGCCGCTATCTGTGCCCGGTCAGCGGCGTCTTCGCCCTGCTCGCCCGCCTGGCGTCGGTGCACTTCGCCGTGGATGAACAACGCTGGAAGGCCAACGCCGCGCCGCGCCTGTCGTTGCCCAACTGCGCGCCGCTGCTGGACATCCGTCGCCTGCAAGGCGCCAGCGAATGCCACGCCTGCGGCCGCTGCAGCGGGCAACGCGGCGCGGTGCAATTGATCGCCCGCTCATGCAACCAGGAAATTCTGCAGGCTCCGTTGCAACACGGTTCGGCCTGGGACGTACGCCTGCTGCTGTTCGGCGTGATCGGCCTGGCCATGGGCGCGTTTCAGTGGACGCTGAGCCCCTGGTTCATCGCCCTCAAGCAACACCTGGCCGAGTGGATGGTGAGCCGCGACTGGCTATGGCCGCTGCAAGACAACGCCCCCTGGTGGTTGCTCACCCATTATCCGCAACTCAATGACAGTTTCAGTTGGCTGGATGGGGCGTGCATCGTGCTGTATCTGGCCGCCAGTTCGCTGGTGGTGGGCGGCGGGTGCTGGCTGTTGTTGCACCTGGCTGCGCGCTGGGCGAGTGATGGCGCAATGTTTCGGCCCCTGGCATTGACGTTGACGCCCCTGGCGGGCGCAGGATTGTTCCTGGGGTTGTCGGCGACCACGGTGAAGCTGTTGCGGTATGAAGGCTTGGTATTGGCGTGGGTGCAACCGCTGCGAGCGGGGATCTTGATGGCGGCGATCGGCTGGTGCCTGTCGTTGGCGTGGCAACGACTCGAGGGACTGCCTCGCGGACGGGCGTTCCTATGCATGCTGATGAGTACAGGGTTGATCGGCTATGGCTGGTGGCTGCAGTTCTGGGGCTGGGCCCACTGAAGCAAGCGCTATATCAGAACCTGCCAGGATTGAAACTGTGGGAAGGGGCTTGCCCCCCGATGGCAGTGGGTCAGCCAGTCCATCTGTCACTGATACTGCGTCATCGGGGACAAGCCCCCCTCCCACATTTGCCAACCCGCGCACTGCTGCGGTGCATGGCTGGGGGCCAGCCAGGTCGTGCAAGGCGTAGGGTGATCACCCGCGCAAGACAAACGCGGGAAACAACTCGCGCAAACGGCCCCACAGCTCGGGCAACGCGGCCTGTGCCGGCGCACTCGGCAATTGCGGGTCGAGCATGCTGACGGTGCGCACCATTTGCACGGCGAAGCGCTGCACACCGGTGGCTTGCAGACGCTGGGCCAGCAGCAACAACCGGGGTGGGTCGATCAAGTGCCAATGCACCGTGGTGCGGCATTCATAGTCCACGCCACTGGCGAGCAAAGTGTCGAGGCTACGCCAATTGGCGGCGCCGCTGCCCTTGACCTGGGTGATCGACTGGCAGTCTTCGGCCAGGGCCTTCACGTCGAACCCGACCCAGTCGGCATGACGCAACGCATTGGCAAACCCTGCCGGTTTGATCCCCGCGCTGTGCAAGCCGATGTGAAAACCCATCGCCCGCACTTCATCCATCGCCGCCGGCAAGCCTTCCTGCAAGGTCGGCTCGCCGCCGCTGAACACCACGGCATCGAGCAGGTCCCGGCGCCGTTGCAGAAACAGCAGCACCCGGCGCCAATCCACTTGCGTGCTGGCGCGCGGCGGGATCAGGTCCGGGTTATGGCAATAACGACAACGCCAGGCACAGCCCTGGCAGAACAGCACGCAGGCGAGCATGCCGGGGTAGTCGAGGGTGGTCAGGGGCACCAGGCCCCCGACCCGTAGCGCTCGGCTCATTGACGCCCGGCCGCCGCAGCCGTTTCGGTGAAGTGCACGCGCTCCTTGTGCTCGGACTGCTTGCCGGGGTTGAACGCCGACACCGGCCGGTGATAACCCATCACCCGGGTCCAGACTTCGCAGCGCTGACGTTGTGGCTGGGATACTTGCATGGTGAATCTCCTTGGGGTTGAAAAGCTTGGTTTAACGGGCGGCTGCCAACACTTCATCGCACTTGGGGCAGAACTCGTGTTCACCGGCCAGATAGCCATGCACCGGGCAGATCGAAAACGTCGGCGTCACCGTGAGGTACGGCAGGCGGAAGCGCCCCAGCGCCTTGCGCACCAACTGCTTGCAGGCCTGGGTCGAGGAAATCTGCTCGGCCATGTACAGGTGCAACACGGTGCCGCCGGTGTATTTGCATTGCAGTTCGTCTTGCAGTTCCAGGGCTTCGAACGGGTCCTGGGTAAAGCCCACCGGCAGTTGCGACGAGTTGGTGTAGTACGGCGCG
This sequence comes from Pseudomonas extremorientalis, assembly GCF_024584605.1. Classification (NCBI taxonomy): domain Bacteria; kingdom Pseudomonadati; phylum Pseudomonadota; class Gammaproteobacteria; order Pseudomonadales; family Pseudomonadaceae; genus Pseudomonas; species Pseudomonas extremorientalis. The sequence continues at coordinate 3,660,494 of NZ_CP089519.1, forward strand.
ACATCGCTGCCCGCCTGCAGGATGCCGGGGTAGCGCTTGCGGTCTTCCTTGGCGAAGCGATAGGTGGTGCCTTCGGCCGGCGTCGCCTCCAGGTTGTAGAGATGGCCGGTGTCCTCCTGGAAGCGCAGCAAGGTGGCGCGCACATGGTCGAGCAACTTGAGCGCAAAGGCGCGGCCCTGCTCGGTGTGCATGCCCTGTTCATCGCCGCTGAAATTGCGCAGCATCTCGTGCATGCCATTGAGGCCGATGGTGGAGAAGTGGTTGCGCAGCGTGCCCAGGTAGCGCTTGGTGTAGGGGTAGAGACCGGCGTCCATGTGATGCTGGATCACCTTGCGCTTGACCTCCAGGCTCTCCATGGCCATGTCCATCAGGCTGTCCAGGCGTTGCAGCAAGCCCGAGGTGTCACCCTTGAACAGGTAGCCCAGGCGCGCGCAGTTGATGGTCACCACCCCCAGGCTGCCGGTCTGCTCCGCCGAGCCAAACAGCCCGCCGCCACGCTTGAGCAATTCGCGCACGTCCAGTTGCAGGCGACAGCACATCGAGCGCACCTGGTTGGGCTGCATGTCCGAATTGAGGAAGTTCTGGAAGTACGGCAGGCCGTAACGTGCGGTCATCTCGAACAGGCGATCGGCGTTGTCGCTGTCCCAGGGAAAATCATGAGTGATGTTGTAGGTCGGGATCGGGAAGGTGAACACCCGGCCCTTGGCGTCCCCGGCCTGCATCACTTCGATGTAGGCGCGGTTGATCAACGCCATTTCGGCTTGCAGGTCGCCATAGGCAAACGGCATTTCCTCGCCGCCGATCACCGGCACCTGTTCACGCAGATCTTCGGGGCAAACCCAGTCGAACGTCAGGTTGGTAAACGGCGTCTGGGTGCCCCAGCGTGACGGCACGTTGAGGTTGTAGATGAACTCCTGCACCGCCTGGCGCACTTGCGGATAGCTCAGCTGATCCTTGCGCACATAGGGCGCCAGGTAGGTGTCGAAGGAACTGAACGCCTGTGCACCGGCCCATTCGTTCTGCAGGGTGCCGAGGAAGTTGACCATCTGCCCGAGCGCGCTGCTCAAGTGCTTGGGCGGCCCGGCCTCCACACGCCCCGGCACGCCATTGAGGCCTTCGTGCAACAACGAACGCAGGGACCAGCCGGCGCAGTAACCGGCGAGCATGTCCAGGTCATGGATATGCAGGTCGGCTTCGCGGTGCGCACGGCCGATCTGCTCGCTGTAGACCTCATCCAGCCAGTAATTGGCGGTGACCTTGCCCGCCACATTCAGCACCAGCCCACCGAGGGAGTAGCCCTGGTTGGCATTGGCCTGCACGCGCCAGTCTTCGCGGTCGAGGTATTCGTTCATGGAGGTGGCGACTTCCACCAGGGTCTTGCGGTCGCGGCGCAGGCGGCCGTGTTGTTCGCGGTAGACGATGTAGGCGCGCATCGACAGGAAGTAGCCGGCGTCCATCAACACGCGTTCGACACTGTCCTGGATTTGTTCGACGTCCAGTTGGTCGATGCCCCTCAGGCGGGCCAGGACGGCGCCCAGCAGCAGGTCGACGTCGGGGGGCTGGTATTCGCCGGTGGCGGTGCCGGCGGCGATCAGGGCCTGGCGGATTTTTTCGGCGTCGAAGGGGACGAGCGTGCCGTCGCGTTTGTGCAGGCGGGTGCTGGCCAGGGGGGTGAGCGTGGTTTGCATTGGGGAGGCTCCAAACACTACATATAGGTATTTTTTATTCTTTAAACACAATATGCGGTGATATTACGAAGATTGGTCTTGGGTGCCCTTGATCGGGGTCAAGGTTTTTCAGATCGGGGGCATATCCGTTTCTTCGGTAACGGCGGCTCACTTTTGAAAAGCGCAAAAGTAAGCAAAACGCTCTTGCCCCAACACTCGGCACCTCGCTTAGGCTCGGTGTGCCCGTAATTCGACAGTGATTTGGGGGGCCTAAGATCAAAATCAAAAGCAGATCAAAAGCCAGAGCCAGAGCAAACCACCCTTCAACTGATACATGAAGATCAAACTGTGGGAGGGGGCTTGCCCCCGATGGCGGTGTGTCAGCCAACTCATCAGTGACTGACCCACTGCCATCGGGGGCAAGCCCCCTCCCACACTTTGACCGAGTACCGGCCATACAATCCGGTCGGCTCTAAGGCCGCCGCGCTCTTGCTTTTGATCTGGGATCGCCCCGTCAAACACGCTGGCCGAACGCAGGCTTGAATCCGTGGGTAACCCGGCAGGACGCCGGGTTAGCCGCACTGGGCCATGGATGGCCCATTGCGGCGGAACCATAAGCCGCCGTGACCGAAGAAACGGATATGTACACGACGACCAAACAACCCACGATCACCCCCCACTCACGCTCATAAACCGCACCACCTGCACCTCCCCCGCCCCCGTAAAATCATGCCCCAAAGGCTTCCCCCGCAACGCCCGATGCAACGCCTCAACCAACGGCCCATCCTCCAAGGGATAGCGCCTGAGCAACCCACGCAGGTCCAGCGCATCCTCCTGCCCCAGACACAACAACAACCGCCCCTCCACCGTCATCCGCACCCGATTGCAACTGCCGCAAAAACTCTGCGAATTAGGCGAAATAAACCCGATCCGCGTCCGCGGATGCCCCACCAACCGCACATACCTGGCCGGCCCACCGCTGCTCTCGGTGCTGTCGAGCAACACATGCTCACGGGCAATCACCCCACGCACGTCATCACTGGCACAGAACGTCTCCCCGCGCGAACGCCCCACATCCCCCAAGGGCATTTCCTCGATAAAACTGATATCGATCCCGTGCTTGATCGCATACCGCACCAACCCCGGCACCTCGTCGAAATTGCGCCCTTTCATCACCACGCAATTGAGCTTGACCCGCTCGAACCCCGCATCCCGCGCCGCCTCGATACCGTCCAGTACCTGGCGCAGGTCACCGTTGCGGGTGATCGCCCGAAACCGCTCGGGGTCCAGGCTGTCGAGGCTGATGTTCATGCGCTTGACCCCTGCGTCCACCAGGGGGCGCGCCAATCGCGCCAGTTGCGAGCCGTTGCTGGTCATCACCAGTTCACGCAAGCCCGGCAGCGCCGCGATGTTGCGGCACAGCCCGACAATTCCCGGGCGGATCAGCGGCTCACCGCCGGTCAGGCGGATCTTGCGCACGCCCTGGCCCACGAACAGCCGGGCCAGGCGCTCCAGTTCCTCCAGGCTCAATACCTGCTGGCGCGGCAGGAAGGTCATGGTCTTCGCCATACAGTACACACAGCGAAAATCACAGCGGTCGGTCACCGACAAGCGCAGGTAATCGATGGTACGGCCGAGCCCATCCACCAGGCTCATGTCACTGCACCAGCGGCGAGTCGGCGCCCTGCAGCGCAAGGCCACGAATGTCCGCCGCGCCGATCAGGGTTTGCAGGTACTGCACCAATGCCCTCTGCCACACGCCTTGTTGCAGCTGGGTGCGAATCGCCCCGACCACCGCTTCATAAGGCAACGGCTGCCCTTCGATACGCTGGTCGATGCTGATCACATGCCAGCCATAGCGGCTTTCCAACGGTTTGTCGGCCAGGCCCGGTGCCAGGGTGAACAGCTGGCGCTCCAGTTCAGGCACGGTCTGGCCCTTGCTGATCTGGCCCAGCGAACCGCCCTGGGCCTTGGAGGGGCACGCCGAATACTTCAGCGCCAGCTCGGCGAAACCGCCGGGGGTCTGTGCCAGGCTCAGCAACAGGATTTGCGCCTGCACATGGGCCATCTGGCGCGCCTCGGCATCGTCTGGCGCGCACTCGAACAGGATGTGCCGCACCGCCAGCAACGGCGCGCTGTGGAAGCGCCCGCGATTGCTCTCAAAGTAATGCCGGCATGTCGCTTCGTCGCACTGCGGCACGCTGATTTCGCGCTCCAGCAGCAAGCGCGTGGCCGCTTCCTCTTCGTTCTCGCCGGGGGCGATGTCCACCGTCAGGCCGAGCTCGGCAATGCGCTGTTGCAGCAACTCGCGAATCACCAGGGCGCGGGCCGCCAGGTACACCGCTGCTTCGCGGCTTTCGGCCGGGTGGTATTGCAACTCCAGGGCCATCGCCTCGGGCGTGATCGACACGCCGTTGACGCTGACGATGGGCCATTCCTGTTCACTGCTGGCAATCAATTCAGGCTGGGTCATCACGCGCTCCTCACGACTTCTGCCGCACGATTTGGTAGCGCCGCCCCAGGTACCAGATCGGCGCGCTGACCATGTGCACCAGGCGGGTAAACGGGAACAGCACGAACAGGGTCAAGCCCAATGCCACGTGGGCCTTGTAGATCAGCGACACCGGCGCAATCGATTCCGCCGCCTGCACCGGCCGCAGCAACACCACGTTCTGCGCCCAGTCGGCGAGCATCACCATCACCGAGCCGTCCATGTGCCCGGTCGAGGCGACGATGGTCAGTAAACCGAGCAGTAACTGCGCGAGCAGCACCAGCAGGACCAGGATGTCCGACGCACTCGATGTGGCGCGTACCCGCGGGTCGCTCAAGCGACGCTTGACCAGCATCAGTAACCCCACCAGACACAGCAGGCCGAAGAATCCGCCGGAGACCATCGCCAGCAGTTGCTTGTTTTCAGTGCTGATTACGTGGTGATAGACCGACGCCGGTGTGAGCAGGCCGACAAAATGCCCGGCCAGCACAAACAGCACGCCGATATGGAAAAAGTTGCTCGCCACGCGCATGCCACGGTTGTTCAGCATCTGGCTGGAGCCGGCCTTCCAGGTGTACTGCGACAGGTCGAACCGCGCCCAACTGCCCAGCAGACAGACCGCCAGGGCCACATAGGGGTACACCCCGAATACCAGCAAATTCCACTTAGACATTACCCACCTCCCCGGCCGGCATGGCGGCCGGCGCTGCTTGCTGAAAATCCACCCAATGCAGCGGCACGGCGCTTTCTTCCCGTGCCTTGCCGGGTGCGCTCGGCATCGCGCTGCAACGGTCCTGCTGCTCGGCCTGCATAAAGTCCACGGCCTCCTCTTCCCAGACCTTGTCGAGGGCTTCGAGGGAGTCGTCGCGTGGCTCGGCCGCCACTTGGGCGCGCACCTCGGCCACGGCCTGGTGCGGCTCGGTGCCGGCGATCTGCAACAGCGCACGCATGCAACTGGCGTAGGCGCTCTCACGCTCTTCCAGGCGCGCCGCAAGCAACGCCAACAGGTGCGCCACATCCGCCAGGCCTTCGCGGGCTTCGATGTCTTCGCGGGTGGAGAGGAACTCCAGGTACAGCGGGATATAGTCCGGCAGCTCCTTGACGCCGATGGCAAACCCCGCGGCCTCGTACTGGGCCATCATGTCGACCATCGCCTGGCCACGATCCCGGGACTCGCCGTGCACGTGTTCAAACAGCAGCAGCGACAGCGAACGACCACGACCGAACAACGCGCCGTAGTGTTCCTGGCCATCCATCAGGTCATTGGCGCAGATCAGCTCCAACAGCTCGAACAACGCGCCGCGTTGCTTGGGGCTGATTTCCCGCGACTCGATAATTGCCTGCTCCAGTTCATCGCGGCCATTCACCAGGGCCTCGGTGGGATAGTCCAGCAGCAACGAAATCACTTTAAGAATGCGCATGGCTCAGTCCTCCCAGATCTGGACGGTTTTCAGCACGTCGCGACGGTTGGCTTTCCTGGCACCGAACATGTTGGTGTCGGAACTGCCGCTGCAACCGCTGCCAAAGCTGAAGCCGCAACCGGAGCGTTCGGCGAAGGCGTCGCTCATGGCGTCCTCACGGTGCGCGCTCGGCACCACAAAGCGGTCTTCGTAGTTGGCAATCGCCAGGTAGCGGTACATCTCTTCCACCTGCGGCACGCTCAGGCCCACGTCTTCGAGCACTTGCAGGTCCTGCACGCCGTCCACCTGCTGCGAGCGCTTGAAAGCCCGCATCGCCAGCAGGCGTTTGAGGGCACGCTTGACCGGTTTCTCATCGCCGGCGGTGAGCATGTTGGCCAGGTAGCGCAGCGGAATGCGCAGGCTGTCCACGTCCGGAATCACCCCGTTCATGCCCACGGTGCCAGCAGCGGCAGCGTTCTGGATCGGCGACAGCGGCGGCACGTACCAGACCATCGGCAAGGTGCGGTATTCCGGGTGCAGCGGCAGTGCGAGCTTCCAGTCCACGGCCATTTTGTACACGGGGGAACGCTGCGCCGAGTCGATCACCGACTGCGGCACGCCATCGGCCAGGGCCTGGCGGATCACCGCCGGGTCATTCGGGTCGAGGAAGATCTCCAGTTGCTTTTCATACAGGTCGTGCTCGCTGGCCGTGCTCGCCACTTCGCTGATGCGGTCGGCGTCGTAGAGCAGAACGCCGAGGTAGCGGATGCGCCCGACGCAGGTTTCCGCACACACGGTGGGCATGCCGGCCTCAATGCGCGGGTAGCAGAAGATGCATTTCTCGGACTTGCCGCTCTTCCAGTTGAAGTAGATTTTCTTGTACGGGCAACCGCTGATGCACATACGCCAGCCGCGGCATTTTTCCTGGTCGATCAGCACGATGCCGTCTTCTTCACGCTTGTAGATCGCACCACTGGGGCACGACGCCGCGCACGCCGGGTTGAGGCAGTGCTCGCACAGGCGCGGCAGGTACATCATGAAGGTGTTTTCGTACTCGCCGTAGATATCGGCCTGGATCTGGTCGAAGTTCTTGTCCTTGCGGCGCTTGGCGAACTCGGTGCCGAGGATTTCCTCCCAGTTCGGACCCCACTCGATTTTCTGCATGCGCTTGCCCGAGACCACCGAGCGCGGCCGCGCGGTCGGTTGGTGCTCGCCCAACGGCGCGGTGTGCAGGTGCTGGTAATCGAAGTCGAACGGCTCGTAGTAGTCGTCCAGGCTCGGTAGGTCCGGGTTGGCGAAGATATTCGCCAACACGCGGAACTTGCCGCCGATACGCGGGTTGATGCTGCCGTTGGCGTTGCGCACCCAGCCGCCCTTCCATTTGTCCTGGTTTTCCCACTCCTTGGGGTAGCCGATGCCGGGCTTGGATTCGACGTTGTTGAACCAGGCGTACTCCATGCCTTCGCGGCTGGTCCACACGTTCTTGCAGGTGATCGAGCAGGTGTGGCAGCCGATGCATTTGTCCAGGTTCAGCACCATGCCGATCTGTGAGCGAATCTTCATCTCAGTTCTCCTCGATATCGGTCGGCAATGGGCGCGGCAAGTCATCGCCGGTGGAACCATCGAGCCAGTCGACCTTGGCCATCTTGCGCACCACGACGAACTCGTCGCGGTTGCAACCGACCGTGCCGTAATAGTTGAAACCGTAGGCCTGCTGGGCGTAGCCACCGATCATGTGGGTCGGCTTGAGCACCACGCGGGTCACCGAGTTGTGGTGGCCGCCACGGGTCTTGGTGGTCTCCGAACCGGGCACGTTCACGATGCGTTCCTGGGCGTGGTACATCATCACCATGCCCTCCTTCACGCGCTGGCTGACCACCGCGCGGGCGGTCAGCGCGCCGTTGACGTTGAAGCATTCGATCCAGTCGTTGTCCTCGATGCCGGCGCGTTTCGCGTCGATCTCCGAGAGCCAGACGATCGGCCCGCCACGGCTCAGGGTGAGCATCAGCAGGTTGTCGCTGTAGGTGCTGTGGATGCCCCATTTCTGATGCGGGGTAATCCAGTTCAGCACGATCTCGGTCTCACCATTGCTGCGCTTGCCCTTCACCCCTTCGATGGTGCGGGTGTTGACCGGTGGCCGGTAGCTCATCAGTTGTTCGCCGAACGCCTGCATCCACGGGTGGTCCTGGTAGAACTGCTGGCGGCCGGTGATGGTGCGCCATGGGATGTTTTCGTGGACGTTGGTGTAGCCGGCGTTGTAGCTCACGTGGTCGTCTTCCAGGCCCGACCAGGTGGGGCTGGAGATGATCTTGCGCGGCTGCGCCTGGATGTCGCGGAAGCGGATCGCCTCATGCGCCTTGGGCAGCGCCAGGTGGCTGTGGTCGATGCCGGTGAAGGCCGACAGCGCCGCCCAGGCCTTGACCGCCACATGGCCGTTGGTTTCCGGGGCCAGGGACAGGATCACCTCGGCCGCATCGATGGCGGTATCGATCTTCGGCCGGCCATGGCTGATGCCCGCGTCGCCTTCGTGATGGTTCAGCTCGCCGAGGAAGGCCACCTCGTCATCGGTGTTCCAGTTGATGCCCTTGCCGCCGTTGCCGAGTTTTTCCAGCAAGGGCCCAAGGGAGGTGAATTTCTTGTAGATGTTCGGGTAGTCACGCTCCACCACCGCCATGTTCGGCGCGTTCTTGCCGGGTACAGGCGCCACACCGGCGCTTTTCCAGTCGGTGCCACCGAACGGCTGGGCCAGTTCGCCGACGCTGTCGTGCATCAGCGGCACGGTCACCAGGTCCTGCTCGACGCCCAGGTGCCCGACCGCCATGGCCGAGAACGCCTTGGCAATGCCCTTGTAGATTTCCCAGTCGGAACGCGACTCCCACGCCGGGTCGATGGCTGCCGACAACGGGTGGATGAACGGGTGCATGTCCGAGGTGTTCATGTCGTCTTTTTCGTACCAGGTGGCGGTCGGCAAGACGATGTCGGAGTACACGCAGGTGGACGACATGCGGAAGTCCAGGGTGGTCACCAGGTCGAGCTTGCCGATGGCGCCGTCGTCGACCCATTCGGCTTCGGTGGGCTTGCTTTCGCCGGCAAAGCCAATGTCTTCGTTCATCACGCCGTTCTTGGTGCCGAGCAGGTACTTGAGCATGTACTCATGGCCCTTGCCCGACGAACCGAGCAGGTTGGAACGCCAGATGAACATGTTGCGCGGGAAGTTCACCGGGCTGTCCGGTTGCTCGCAGGCAAAGCGCAAGGTGCCGTCCTGCCAGGCCTTGATGACGTAGTCTTTGGGCTCCATGCCGGCGGCGGCCGCGTCCCGGCAGATATGCAGCGGGTTGGTGTTCAGTTGCGGCGCGCTGGGCAACCAGCCGGCGCGTTCGGCGCGGATGTTGTAGTCCAGTGCATGGGTGGGGAACTGCGACTTGTCCGCCATCGGCGACAACACGTCGTGCATGTTCATTTTTTCGTGGCGCCACTGCGAGCTGTGGCCGTAGAAGAAGCTGGTGCCGTTCATCTGGCGTGGCGGGCGGCTCCAGTCCAGGCCGAACGCCAGGGGCAACCAGCCGCATTGCGGGCGCAGTTTTTCCTGGCCGACATAGTGGGCCCAGCCGCCCCCGGTCTGGCCGACGCAACCGCAGAGCATGAGCATGTTGATCAGCCCGCGGTAGTTCATGTCCATGTGGTACCAGTGGTTCATCGCCGCGCCGACGATGATCATTGAGCGCCCCTTGGTCTTGTCGGCGTTGTCGGCGAACTCACGGGCGATCTGGATGGCTTTCTCGCGGCTGACGCCGGTGATCGCTTCCTGCCAGGCCGGGGTGCCCGGTACGCTGGCGTCGTCGTAGTCCCCGGCCACGTTGCTGCCGCCCAGGCCACGGTCGATGGCCAGGTTGGCCGCCGACAGGTCGAACACCGTGGCGACCTTGGCCATGCTGCCATCGGCCAACGTCACGCTGTGCACCGGCACGCGGCGGAACTGCACCGCGTCACCGGCCACGTGCTGGAAGTGTTCGTGGGCTTCACCGGCAAAGTACGGGAAGCCGACTTCGGCCACGTCTGCGCCGATCAGGCTGAGCTTGAGGTCGATGGCACGGCCTTCGCCGCCCTCTTTGGCGAGAATGTTCCACTTGCCCTTCTCGCCCCAGCGGTAGCCGATGGAACCTTGTGGCGACACCAGCTCACCGCTCTCATCGAGGGCGATGGTTTTCCATTCCGGGTTGTTGTCCTGGCCCAGGTTGCCGGTGAGGTCCGAGGCGCGCAGGAAGCGGTCGGGCTGGAAGCCGGCGCCGGGGGCAAACCCGGTCACGGGTTTGAGCATCACCAGCACCGGCAGGTCGGTGAAGCGCTTGGCGTAGTCGGTGAAATAGGTACTCGGGTGGTCGAGATGGAACTCCTTGAAGATCACATGATTGAAGGCCTGGGCCAACGCCGCGTCGGTACCCTGCTTGGGGTTGAGCCACAGGTCGGTGAGCTTGGCCACTTCCGAATAGTCGGGGGTGATGGCCACGGTCTTGGTGCCCTTGTAGCGCACCTCGGTGAAGAAATGCGCGTCCGGCGTACGGGTCTGCGGGACGTTGGAACCCCAGGCAATGATGTAGTTGGAGTTGTACCAGTCGGCCGATTCCGGCACGTCGGTCTGCTCGCCCCACACCATCGGCGAGGCCGGTGGCAGGTCGCAGTACCAGTCATAGAAACTCAGGCACACCCCGCCCAGCAGCGACAGGTAACGCGAGCCGGCGGCGTAGCTGACCATGGACATGGCCGGGATCGGCGAGAAGCCGACGATGCGGTCCGGCCCGTATTGCTTGATGGTGTAGACGTTGGAGGCAGCGATGATCTCGTTGACCTCCTCCCAGTTGGAGCGAATGAAACCGCCCATGCCGCGCTTGCTCTTGTACGACTCGGCCTTGGCCTTGTCCTCGACAATGCTCGCCCAGGCCTCCACCGGAGCCATGGTCAGGCGCGCTTCACGCCACAGCTTGAGCAACGGCTTGCGGATCTTCGGGTATTTGAGCCGGTTGGCGCTGTAGATGTACCAGCTGTAGCTGGCGCCACGCGGGCAGCCACGGGGTTCGTGGTTGGGCAGGTCGTTGCGGGTGCGCGGGTAGTCGGTCTGCTGGGTTTCCCAGGTGATCAGACCGTTCTTCACGTAGATCTTCCACGAGCACGAGCCGGTGCAGTTCACCCCGTGGGTGGAGCGCACGATCTTGTCGTACTGCCAGCGCGAACGGTAGACGTTTTCCCAGTCGCGGGACTCCTTGCGGGTCTCGCCGTGGCCGTCGGAGAACTCGTCTTGCTTGCGGTTGAAGAACCGCAGTTGATCCAGTAAGTGACTCATGGTGCTTTCCTCATCAGGCGTGCCGTGGGGTGCGTTGCCCCGCGAATTCAGGTCGGACTAGCAGGGTGTGGCGCAGCCCTTACGGGCGTACCACCACCAGGTCACGACGATGCAGCTCAGGTAGAAACCGACAAACATGTAGAAGGCCATGGCCGGGCTGCCAGTGGCGGCCATGGAACTGCCGAAGGATTTGGGGATGAAGAACGCGCCGAACGCGCCCATGGCCGAGCTGAACCCCAGCACCGCAGCTGATTCCTTGCCGGCATCCTTCAGGGCCTGTTCACGCACCGCAGCGGGTTTACCGGCGCTGGCCTTCTCGTGAAGGGTGCGGAAGATCACCGGGATCATGCGGAAGGTGGAGCCGTTGCCGATGCCGGTGGTAATGAACAGCAGCATGAACAGGCCGAGAAAGCCGTAGAAGCTGCCGCCCTGCCCGTTCTGCGGCAGAAAGTGCAGCACGCCGAACACCATCGCGATCATCAGCACGAAGTTCCACAGGGTCACCCGCGCACCGCCCAGTTTGTCCGCCAGCCAGCCGCCGAGCGGGCGTACCAGCGCGCCCACCAGCGGGCCGAGAAAGGCGAATTTCAGCGCCACCACCTCGGGAAACGAGGTCTTGATCAGCAGCGGGAACGCCGCCGAAAAACCGATGAATGAACCGAAGGTCGCAAGGTACAACCAGCACATCAGCCAGTTGTGCTTGCGTTTGAAGATCACCGCCTGGTCGCTGAACGACGCACGGGCGCTGGACAGGTCATTCATGCCGAACCACGCGGCCACGGTGACGGTGAGGATGAATGGCACCCAGATGAAACCGGCGTTCTGCAGCCACAGCTGGCTGCCGTCGGCCAGGGTTTGCGGTTGCCCGCCCATCAGGCCGAACACCCCGAAGGTGATCACCAGCGGCACGCAGAACTGCATCACCGACACGCCCAGGTTACCCAGGCCGGCGTTCAAACCGAGGGCGGTGCCCTGCTGCGCCTTGGGGTAGAAAAAGCTGATGTTGGACATGCTCGAAGCGAAGTTGCCGCCGCCGAAACCGCACAGCAACGCGATCAATACGAACACGCTGTACGGCGTGTCGGGGTCCTGCACCGCGAAGCCCATCCACAGCGACGGCAGCAGCAACGACGCGGTACTCAGGGCGGTCCAGCGGCGCCCGCCGAAGATCGGCACCATGAACGAGTAGAACACCCGCAACGTCGCGCCAGACAGGCCCGGCAGTGCCGCCAGCCAGAACAGCTGGTCGGTGCTGAAGCTGAAGCCGATGGCGTTGAGGCGCACGATCACCGTGCTCCACACCATCCACACGGCAAAGGCCAGCAACAGCGCGGGGATCGAGATCCACAGGTTGCGGGTGGCGGTCTTCTTGCCGCTGGCGCCCCAGAACGCCGGGTCTTCGGGGCGCCAGTCATGGATCACCGGGCCCGAGGTGGGCTTTTGCGCAATGGACATGATCATTCTCCTTGGAGCGCGGGCTTGCCGAGCAGCGGTTGTTTGCGGATTTCGCTGAAGTACATCCAGGCGAGGGACACCCAGACCACGCCGTACATCAACATGAAGCAGGAAGAGCGCACGCCGGTGAGGTCCACCAGGGCGCCGAACATAATCGGCAGCACAAAGCCACCCAGACCACCGGCCAGGCCGACGATGCCGGACACCGCGCCCATGTTTTGCGGGTAGTCGTTGGCGATGTACTTGAACACCGAGGCCTTGCCGAACGCGAAGGCGATGCCCATCACGAACAGCAGCACGGTGAACAGCGCAGGCGTGAGGCCGATGTGGAAATCCAACGGGCCGTTGACGGTCATCACCTGCAGTTGGGTCTGCGGGTAGCTGAGCAGGAACAGGCACACCCAGCTCACCCACAACACCCACCAGGTCACGCTCTGCGCGCCCCAGCGGTCGGACATCCAGCCGCCCACGGCGCGCAGCACACCACCCGGCAGCGAGAAACACGCAGCCAGCAGCGCAGCGCTTTGCAGGCTGAAACCGTATTCCTGCACGTAGTACTTGGTCACCCACAGCGCCAGCGCCACATAGCCGCCGAACACAATCGAGTAGTACTGGCAGTAGCGCCACACGGCCGGGTCTTTGAGGCACAGCAACTGCTGGCGCAAGGAAGCGCCGCCGGCGCTGCGGTGGGCCTTGTTTTCGCTGGTGAGGAACCAGAACAGCAGCGCGGTGATAAACAGGATCGCGCTGAATACCTTGGGCACCAGATGCCAGGTGCCGAGGGCGATCAGGCCGGGCGCGAGAAACTTGGTCACCGCCGCCCCCGCGTTGCCGGCGCCGAACACGCCCATGGCGAAGCCCTGGTTGTGCTTGTCGAACCATTTGGCGACGTAGGCGATGCCCACCGAAAACGAGCCGCCGGCCAGGCCGACAAACAGGCCCAGCACCAGGAACTGCCAGTAGGCGGTGGCGTAGGTGATCAGGTACAGCGGCAACACGCAGGCGAGCATCAGCAGGAAGAACACGATGCGCCCGCCGAAACGGTCGGTGAGCAGCCCCAGTGGCAGGCGTACCAGGGAGCCGGTCAATACCGGCGTAGCGGCCAGCAGGCCGAACTGGGTTTCGTTGAGTTGCAGCAGCTCCTTGATGGGCACGCCAAGCACGGCGAACATCATCCACACCATAAAGCAGACGGTGAAGGCCAGGGTGCTCATGCCCAGCACCAGGCCTTGTCTTATACGGGGTTGAGTCACGGTATGCGCTCCAGAAAGTGATTCCATGGGCGCAGGTTAGGGGCGGCACTTGGGTGGAACTTGACCCAGGTCAACGTCCGCCGGGTGGGTATGGGGCTATGCTCGCCGCGTCTACCTCCAAGGAGGTAGGCACCAGAACAAGAGAAAGCCTTTATTTATCAATGGATTGTTCTCTTGTGCCGGCTTTTGTCCGTGGGAGGGTTCGCCGGCAATTCTTTAGAGGTAGTGCGCCAGGGAAGGCCATTGACACCCCCCTTTCCCGCTCCAGGTGCGACCATGCTGCTCTGCCATCCACTCCGACTGCACCGTCATGCTTGACTGGCTGCGCAGCTCCCTGCCCGCGCGCGCCGGCCTGGCGGTGATCCTGATCGCGATCCTGGCCCTGGCCAGCTCCCTCAGCGCCGGGCTGATCGCCTGGTTCAGCCAGGGCGACGCCGCAACGATCAACACCGCAGGCTCGGTGCGCATGGAGACCTACCACCTCAGCTGGAAGCTGGCGGCCGGCGCGCGCGCGGATGAGGTCGCCGAGGTCAGCCAGAGCCTGCAACGCCGGCTCGACAGCCCCTCGCTCAAGGCGGCGCTGGAAGACGGCCCGCAAAGCGCCCTGTTGCAGAGTTACCAGCAGATCCGCCAACGCTGGGACACCGAACTGCGCCCGGCGGTAATCCGCGGTGATGCCGACTTGTTCCAGGCCCGCGCGCCGGCGTTCGTCGAGCAACTGAACCAGTTCGTCAGCCTGTTGCAGCAACAGAGCGAACAGAAGCAGAGCTGGCAGCAAGGCATCCAGGGCCTGGCATTGTTCAGCACCTTGATCATCCTGCTGCTCGGCCTGTACGAGTTGCAGTACGGCGTGGTCAACCCGCTGGAAGAACTGGTGCACGCCACCCGGCGTTTTCGCGACGGCGACTTCAAGACCCGGGTCAACCACCGCTCCGAGGATGAACTGGGTCAACTGGCCCTGAGTTTCAACGCCATGGCCGAGACCATCGAGGCCTCCCATCGCACCCTGGAAACCCAGGTACAGCTCAAGACCCTCAACCTGCAACAAGCCAACGCCGCCCTCGAACTGCTCTACCAGAGCAGCCGCAGCCTGGCCACGCGCCTGGCCAACGCCGAGGGCCTGGATGAACTGATCCGGCGCTTCCAGAAACGCCTGCCGGGCCTGCGCCTGTCGCTGTGCCTGCAAGGTCACTTCCTTGCCCCGGCCCAGCAGATGCTGGCCCTGCACGGCGAGAACAGCCGCAACGTGTGCGCCATCGGCGACTGCGCCACCTGCCAGAAACACAAGGCCGCACCACCGCAGGTGTTCAGTATCAGTAACCAGGGCACGGAACTGGGCGAACTCAAGGCGCACTTCCTCGATGGCCACCCGCCCCAGGACTGGGAAAAACAACTGATCCAGGCCCTGGCCAACCTGATCGGCACCTCGCTGTCGCTCAAGCGCCAGCGCGAGCAGGACCACCGCCTGTTGCTGCTGGACGAGCGCACCATCATCGCCCGCGAACTGCACGACTCCCTGGCCCAGGCGCTGTCCTACATGAAGCTGCAAGTGAGCCGCATGCAAACCCTGATCCGCCGTGGCGAGCCGGTGGAAACCCTGGCCTCCGTCACCAGCGAACTGCGCGATGGCCTGAACAACGCCTACCGCCAACTGCGCGAATTGCTCACCACCTTCCGCCTGCAGATCCACGACGCCGGGCTGGTGCAGGAGCTGCAGGACACCGCCGAAGAATTCTCCCGACGCGGCGAATTCCAGGTGCACTTGCACGCGGACGCCCTGGCCTTCCAGCTGTCGGCCAGCGAGCAGATTCACATGCTGCAGATCACCCGCGAGGCGCTGTCCAACTGCCTGCGCCACGCCCATGCACAGAATGCCTGGCTGCAACTGCGCCAGGTCGGCGAGACCGTGAGCCTGAGCATCGAAGATGATGGCCGGGGCTTCTGCGGCGCCGTCGACCAGCGCGAACACCACGGCCTGACCATCATGGACGAACGCGCCCGCAGCCTGCACGGCCTGCTTGAGATCAGCCCACGCGAGCCCCAGGGCACCCGCGTGCAACTGCGTTTCCAGCCGGAATTCCTCGGCCACACCCTACAAGGCAGCACCTCATGAACGTCCCTCTTCGTCACCGGATCCTGCTGGTCGACGACCACCCGATGATGCGCCACGGCATGCGCCAGATCCTAGAACTGGAAGATGACCTGCACGTGGTCGGCGAGGCCGGCAACGGCCAGGAAGCCCTCGACCGGATCGCCAGCCTGCAACCGGACCTGGTGCTGCTGGACAACAACATGCCGCAGATGAACGGCCTGGAAACCCTGCGCCGCCTGCGGGCCATGGACTACGCGGGCAAGGTGTTGCTGTTTACCGTGTCCGACGCTGAAGACGATATTCGCGATGCGCTGCGCCTGGATGCCAATGGGTACCTGCTCAAGGACATGGAACCGGAATTGGTGGTCGAGTTTATCCGTGATGCGTTGCATGGTGCATTGGTGATCAGCCCTGGCTTGACCAGGGTCCTGGCCCAGGCGCTGCGCTCGCCGCAACCCCATGCGGCGGTGGAATTGACCGAGCGGGAGCGGCAGGTGTTGAAGACGATTGCCAGTGGCTACAGCAACAAGGTGATCGGGCATAAGTTGGGGATTACCGAGGGGACGGTGAAGGTGCATGTGAAGAATTTGCTGCATAAGCTGGGGTTGAGGTCGCGGGTGGAAGCGGCGGTTTGGGCGATGGAGCATTTGAGGCAGGTCGGGTGAGTTTTTTTTGAGGTTGAGGGGTGTGAGTACATATCCGTTATTTAGGTAACGGCTGTTGACGGTTCCGCTCTTACAGCGGGTCACTTTTGGAAGAGCGCTGTATGGACCGGACACAGGGTTGACGGGGCGCCGAAGATCAAAAGCAAGAGCGACTCGCTGCGCATCGCAGATACGCTTTTTGTGCTGTGTAACCCACTTACTGTGGCGAGCGGGCTTGCCCCGCGTCGGGCTGCGAAGCAGCCCCAAAAAACAGTGAGGTCGCCGCGTTCATCCTGGTTTGGTTACTTTTGGGCTCTTTTCAAAAGTGACCCGCCGTAAGGGCGGAACCATAGGCGGCCGTTACCGAAGAAACGGATATGCCCACCGACATATGCCCACCGAGCCCCCCCCCAACGAGGCATACCCCAACCCCCAGGGCGCAGATGCCGTCAGGTCGCAAGCCCCCGCCCGGCCCGCTCCAGATTGCGCCACAACCAGGGCGGCAAGACCTCCGGGTCGAGGCTGTCGATCAGGTTCTTCAAACCCAACCCCAGCTCCGTGTCCCCTTCGATCACCAGGCGCCGCCGGAAGAACAACGTATCCGGGTCTTCCTGCCGACTGGCCAGCAATAGAAATTCGCGCCAATTGCCGCTGATGGTCACCTGGGCCTGCGCCTTCTGCGCAATCCGCAACCCGTCCCGCGTCAATGTCAGGTACCAGCACAAACCCAGGTCCGGAATCCGCAGGCACAGCCAGCGCCCGCGCAGCAGGTCAAAACCGCCGTCGCGCAGCGGCTCGGCCAGGCAGCGGTTGAGCCCCTGTTGCAACGCCAGGCGCTGCACTGCGAAAGGCACACGGCGAACCAGCGGCAATACCCGGTCAGCGCCCTTGAGCAACCATTGCTTGCGACTCAACACAACCCCACCTCCTCGACCCGTAACATGCCGGCCTGCCCATGCCAGTAACCGTTGCAGCCACTCACCACCAACGGCGGCGTGGCCCCCTGGCGCACCTCGTCGAAGGCACGCACCACCTCGGCCATGCCCTCGGCCCGTGGGCTCAGGCGCAACAGGTCGGCGCCACAGGCCACCAGACCGGGATAGTCCGCCAGCAAGTTGGTCACCTCGGCGGACATCGTCTGAATCCCATTCAAGGTAAACAGCGCCTGCCCCTCCTGGCTGGTCAACGCCATGCCATCCGGGTAATTGATGCAACAGAACTGACAGTCGTCCTTGGGCCGGTTTTCCGCACGGGCGCTGAAGCAGCGCGCCGAGTACGCCAGGGGCAAATGGCCGTAGGCGAAGATCTCCACCTCGGGCAGCGGCCGCCCCAGTTCGCGGACCTGCTCCAGCACATCGGCGATCAGCCCGTGGGAGCATTCCACCGGCGGCACCCAGCGCTGCATGCCTGCGTCGAGCAGTTGCACCAGGGCGTGGCCGTTGTAGAGGTTGAGCGCCGGGCCGCCGACAAAGGGCACTTTGCGCTCGATCAGCAACTGCACGGCGCCCATGTCGTTGGCCTCCACCAGCAACTCGCCGTTGTCGCACAGGCGGCGCAGGCTGGAGAGTTCGGACGCGGCTTCGATCAGGGTAAGGCTCGACAGCACGATCTGCGCCGGGCTGCACGCCTGCAACTCACGCCCCAGGCCCAGCCATTGATCCAGGTTCAGCGCGCGGCGTTTGGCGCACACGGTTTCCCCCAGGTAAATCACGTCCAGGGGCAAGGCGGCCATGTCGGCGTAGAAGCGCCCCAACTGTTCCTTGTCCCAATAAAACAGCACCGGTCCCAGGCTGAGCTTCATGTGTGTGTCCTCATTGCCATGCACGATGGTAAGCCCCCAGGGTGGTCTGGCTGCCTTCGGAAAGCCCGGCAAGCACCTGGCGCCATTGGTCCTGGACCGCGAAATGGGCCGGGCTGCTGCGATGGGCGTCGAGGGCGGCGCGCCATACGCGGGTAATTTGCTCCACATAGGCCGGGCTGCGTTGCCGGCCTTCGATCTTCACCGCTTCCACGCCGATGGCACTGAGTTCGGGCAACAGGTCCAGGGTGTCGAGGCTGGTGGGCTCTTCCAGCGCATGAAAGCGCTTGCCGCCCACCAGGAAGCGGCCCTTGCAGAGGGTCGGGTAGCCGGCGGGTTCGTCCGGGGTGTAGCGGTCGATCAGCACTTTGCTCAGGCGTGCGCTGAGGCCATCGGCGTCCTCGCTCCAGCGCACCGCCTTGGCCGGCGAACACACGCCGCACAGGTTGGGGGATTCGCCGGTGATGTAGGAGGACAGATGGCAACGCCCTTCGGCCATGATGCACAGGCTGCCAAAGCCGAACACCTCGATGGGCACCGTGCCGCTGGCAGCCACCTGCTTGACCTGGGCCAACGACAACACCCGAGGCAACACGGCGCGCCGGATGCCGTAGCGTTCCACATAGAATTTCAACGCCGCCGCATGGGTGGCCGAGCCCTGCACCGACAGGTGCAACGCCAGCTGTGGATGACGTTGCGCGGCGTAGCCGAGAACGCCGGGGTCGCCGGCGATCAGGGCGTCCACGCCATGGTCAGCGGCACGGTCCACGGCGCGTTGCCAGCGCGACCAGATTTTCGGTTGCGGGTAGGTGTTGACCGCCACGTAGAGCTTGCGCTGGTGCTGGCGGATATGGGCGACAGCAGCGTCGAACTGCTTGTCGTCCATGTTCAGCCCGGCGAAGTGCCGGGCATTGGTGTCATCGCGAAAACCCACGTACACCGCGTCGGCGCCTTGGCGTACAGCGGCTTTCAGCGCAGGCAGGTTGCCTGCCGGGCAGACCAGTTGCATGGTGGCTCCTTATTGAAAATCGGCAAACGACAGGAACGGCACGGCGGCACCCTTGAGCACCTGCTGCTCGCGCTCGACGATCACCAGGCCATCGGCCCAGCAGGCGGCGGCGAGCATCGCCGAGCTTTGCTGAGGGTGCAGGATGGCGAGCAGCTGCCCATCGCTGTCGGGGCTCAAGCGCGCTCGCAGGTACTGGCGGCGCTTGTTGGGTTTGAGCCACTCGAAGGCCGCCGGCACGCTGACAGGCACCGGCAACACCCGCTCCACACCTTGGGCGCGCAGCAGGAACGGGCGCACCACGATCAGCGTGGTGACCAGCGCGGCCGTGGGGTTGCCCGGCAGGCCGATCCAGGGTTTGCCGGCCACTTGGCCGAACGCCAGGGGTTTGCCGGGCTGGATCGCCAGGCGCCAGAACTCGACCTTGCCCAGTGCCTGGATTGCCTGTTTGAGATGGTCCTCTTCACCCACCGACACGCCGCCGGTGGTCAGCAGCAGGTCGCACTCAGACGAGGCCAGCATCAACGCATCGCGGCTGGCCGCCAGGGCGTCGGCCATCACGCCGTAGTCGTGTACCTCCACGCCCCAACCACGCAGCAACGCCGCCACAAGGTAGCGATTGCTGTTGTAGATCTGCCCCGGCGCCAGCGACTCGCCCGGCTCGCGCAGTTCATCGCCACTGCTGAGCAGGCACACGCGCAGAGGCCGGTAGACCTTGACCCGGGGAATGCCCGCCGCCGCCAACAGGCCGAGTTCCTGGGCGCGCAGGCGTTTGCCGGCGCTCAGTACTCGTTGCCCGCGTTGCAGCTCTTCGCCGCGCTTGCGAACGTGTTCGCCCAGGCGCAACGGCGGGCACCAGATGCGCTGGCCATACACCCGGCAGCGCTCCTGCGGCACCACGCTGTCGGCACCCGGCGGCAGCGGCGCACCGGTGAAGATGCGCACGGCTTGCCCGGGCTGCAACGGCACGTCCGTGCTGTGCCCGGCGGCGATCCGCCCGACCACTTCCAGGTAGCCGCCCTGCTCCGGCACGTCAAACGCGCGCAGGGCGTAGCCGTCCATGGCGCTGTTGTCCCAACCCGGCAGGTCGCGGGGCGAGAACACCTCTTCGGCGGTCACCCGGCCCAGGGCCTGGGCCAACGCAAGCATTTCGGTGGCCGGTGGCGGCGGCGCCTGGGCCAGCAACTGCTCGATGGCCTCTTCCACCGGCAGCAGGTCGCCGCTGTCGCAGGGACTCATGAGCGCGTCTCACAAGCAGCGAGTATCTGATCGAGTTGCGGCTTGAGGTGCGGCGCAAAATTGCACGGGCCGGTACGGCTGTCCAACTGGCCAACCAGGATCTGGTCCCAGGCAGTACGACAGGCCCCCGGCGAACCGGGCATGCAGCACACCAGCACGCCGTTGCTGAAACCGGCCAGGGCCCGGGATTGCAGGGTCGACATGCCGATTTCCGCCAGGGACACCTGGCGGAACAACTCGCCAAAGCCGTCCACCTGTTTGTCCAGCAGCGGCAACACCGCCTGGGGCGTGTTGTCGCGCGCGGTGAAGCCGGTGCCACCGGTCATCAGCACCACTTGCACCTGCGGGTCGGCGATCCATTGCGAGACGCGTGCGCGGATCTGGTAGATGTCATCCATCACGATGCCCCGGTCGATCAGCATGTGGCCGGCACGTTGCAGGCGGTCCACCAGCGTGTCCCCGGAGGTGTCGGTGTCGTAGGTGCGGGTGTCGCTGATGGTCAGCACCGCGATGTTCAGGGAAACGAAACTGCATTGGGTCAGATGGGCCATGATCCAGGCTCCAGGCGTTGAAAAGATGCGTCCAGCCTGCACCGCATCGGGCGCAGGGCCTATTCCTCGAAGGAGGTATGCCGTCAGGGGGCCAGGCGCGTGCGCTGCCACCCGGCGTCATGCAGGCGGTAGTCGAGACGATCGTGCAAGCGGTCCGGCCGGCCTTGC
Organism: Pseudomonas extremorientalis; assembly: GCF_024584605.1. NCBI lineage: Bacteria > Pseudomonadati > Pseudomonadota > Gammaproteobacteria > Pseudomonadales > Pseudomonadaceae > Pseudomonas > Pseudomonas extremorientalis. The sequence continues at coordinate 3,681,596 of NZ_CP089519.1, forward strand.
CAGAACTCGATACGCCGGGGTTGCAGGCAGTAGCCGCCCCAGTGCTCGGGCCGGGGCGGCTGGCGCCCGGCAAAACGCTCGGTGACCTCACGCAGACGCCCTTCCAACTCACTGCGATGGGCCAGGGGCTGGCTCTGGGGCGAGGCCCAGCTGCCCAACTGACTGGCGGCCGGGCGGGCATCGAAGTAGTCGTCCGACAGCTCGGCATCGGCCTTCACCACCGGGCCTTCGATACGCACCTGGCGCTCCAGGCCCGGCCAGAAGAACGTCATGGCAGCATGGGGGTTGTCCGCCAGTTCATGGCCCTTGGCGCTCTGGTAATTGCCAAAAAAGAAAAACCCGTCGGCGCTGAAGCCCTTGAGCAGCAGGATGCGGCAGTGGGCATGCCCCTGGCCGTCCACCGTGGCCAGGGCCATGCTGTTGGCCTCGGCGGGCGGCACTTCGGTCTTGCGGGCCTGATCCAGCCACTGGCCGAACAGCTCCAGCGGGTCGGCCTGCGGGCAGTCGTCGCGAAGGCCGTAGAGGGTGTAGTTGCGGCGCAATTGCGCAAGGGACAGGGGCATGGCGCGGTCCTCCAGAAAGTTCGCCACAGTGTGGGAACTGGCGCACCGTTATCCCTTGACCGCGATCAACAATCGGCCGCGGCATGACGCCGCATACCGCTTACCACAACGACTTGGCGATGATCACGATCAGCACCATGTGCGCGAGGATGCTGCGCCGAATCCACCGTGCACGCTTGGCGCTCAGGCGCTGTTTACCCAGCCAGTACGCCAGCAACAGGTAGTGCCCGATGATGCTCAGGGCCAGCAGGATTTTCAGGCTCAGCAGCCACGCAAAACGACTGTTCCACGGCACGCCCCAGTAGTGCCAGGCCAGCCCCAGGCCCGCGCCGTACAGCACGATGACCACCAGATGCAGCACCCGTCGCGAGCGCCGGGCAATCGCCTGGTCGCAGGTGAACTGCGCGGACCAGGCCAACTCCTCCCGGGCGCGGTGCCAGATCACCACTTCAAAAAACAGCGTGCCGATGAACGCGCTGGCCGCCAGCAGATGAACCATCAATAGCACTGAATACATGGATCTCTCCTAACCCGGATGCCCGTCGACACGCGCCTGCCACAGCATCGGCCCGTAGCGCCACAGGTACAGCCCCAGGCCGACGGACCAGCACAGCGCGGCCAGCCACAACGCCGCCACCGGCCACACCAGCACCAGCAGCACCCGGCACACACACGCCAGGTTCAGCAGCGCAAAGGCCAGGGTCATCCCCGAGGGCGGCTGCATTGGCCGGCCGGTATGGCCCAGGCTGACCCGCGCGATCATCGCCAGGATCAACCCGGCCATGGCGCCGATGGTCAGCGCATGCACCGCCAGGCTCGGGTTGAGCGGCACGCCAAAATGCCACAGCGCCATGCCCAGGCACGCCAGCGCCAGCCAGGCATAGGCCAGGTGCAGGGACCACAGCAGCGGCACCCGCCACAGGCCGCGATCATGCCAACGCGCCAGGCGCAGCAGGTGGCCCACGCCCAGCAGCGCGAACAGCACACCGATCCAGGCCCGTGGCAACAAGGCCACCCCACCGGCATACAACAGCCCCACTAGAATCGAACCGCCCAACAGCAGGTGATCCAACCAGGGCCAGGGCTTGACCGCCGCGACCCGACCCAGGCCGCGCTGGGTGAAAAACGGGATCACCCGCCCGCCGATCAGCCCCATCATCGCCGCCACCAGCCAGAGGCCGGTCAACACCGCCTGGCGCTGCAGGCCCTGGTCATACAGTGACAAGCCATCGGCCACCGCCAGCAATACCAGCACCAGCACAATCGGATAATTGCGCGTCTGCCGCACCTGCCACAGCGTCCATCCCATCACGCCCGCCACAGCCAGCGGGAAGCTCAGTTCCAGCACCACCAGCAATGGCAGCGGGAGGTCGAGCAACCAGCCCACGCGCGCCGCCAGCCACAGCGCCGCCAGTGCGCCCAACGGTGCCCCGCTGAGTCCGGGGCGACCGGTCCAGGTCTGCACCGCCGTCAGCAAGAAACCGGCGATGATCGCCAGGCCAAAGCCGAACAGCAGTTCATGCCGATGCCAGGCCAGCCAGCCGCCGGCCGGTTGCCAACTGCCGGTCATGCCGCCCAGGGCCAGCAGCCACAGCGGCACCGCCAGCGCGGCCAACAGGCAGGCACCGAGGAAAAACGGCCGGAAGGCCAGGCGAAACAGCGGGGTAATCGACATGGCCTTGCGTCGATCCAGTACGTGCATGGCAGGGCTCCTGAATTTATCACTGCGCCGATGGTGCGCCGGTGTGCGCATCTTGCTCTTGTCGCAGATCAAGCTGCGCCAAGGGCAACCGGATTAACCTCGGAGCAAGTTCGCCTTGCTCGGCACGCTGTGCGTGCGCCTGCACCAGCGGGTCAACAAGATCGAGTTTGCCGAGGGCACGTCCCGCTAGTGTCAGCCGAACAGACCCAGACCAATGCGGCTGCAATCACCGTGCACCGTGAAACCCTCATCGGTGCGACGCCACGGCGTACCTTGATGTGCATCAAGGGCTTTACCAGGTCAGGTAAAACATGCTCTTGGCCAACAGCACGATGGCGACCATATGCCCGAACAGGCTCAGATGGATAACCCGCAGGTAAGCCGCACTCACCCGGCCACGGCGCATGCGCAGCATCGTCAGCAGAAAGTGCAGCAGCACACTGGCGGCGAGGATCAGCTTGAGGGTCAACAGGGTGCCGAACGACGACGCGAACGGCGCGGCCAACACCGGCAGGTAACGCAAGCCGACCATGCCCAGCCCGGCGCCGAACAGCACCAGCAACACCCACGGCATAAGCGCCCGGGCACGCACACCGATGCCTTGCTCGACCTGCAGCATCACCCGCGCCGGCAATTGCCGATGCAGACCGCCCAGGATCAGCACTTCGAAAAACACCGTGCCGATGAAGATCAGCGCGGCGAACAGATGGGCCAGCAGAAACAGCAGGTAAAGCATGGTGGCCTCGCAGGTGGCGTCGAGGCGACAGTGTGGCGGCCTGGAGGCTTGCGCGCCTTGACGTCGGTCAAGCCCGTTACAGCCACGGGATGCTGTAGCTGACAATCAGCCGCGTCTCGTCCTTGTCCGCCGTGTCATTGCCGCGCAATACCGCACTGCGCCAGGTAAAGCCCAGCCCTTTCAAGGCGCCGGTGGGGATCACGTAGTCCAGGCGCAGGTCGCGCTCCCATTCGCTGTTGTCGCGGCCGGCGGTGCGGATATGGCTGCCGTGAATGTAAGTCACACTGGAGCGCAACCCCGGTACGCCCAGGCTGGCAAAGTCATAGGCATAACTGCCCACCATGGCCTGTTCGCCGGCATTCACAAACTTGAGCGACTGGGAGTTGGTGATCAGGTAAAGCGAACGGCCCTGCCCCTGGTTGATGTGCGGGAAGTCACTTTGCCCGGTGGTTTTCTGGTAGCCCAGGCTCAGCGAATGCCCGCTCAAGCCATAGGTGAACAGTGCGCTCCACAAGCGGTTGTCGACCTTGCCTGTGTTGACGCCGGGCGCGTAGTAGCCCGAGCCGACATAACCTTCGCTCCGGCCCGACGCACTGCCGTTCTTACCGTCGGCGGTGCTGTAGAAATACCGCAGGTCGCTCTTGAGCTGCCCCACCGGCAGTTGCCAGTTGTGCACCAGGCCCAGGAAGTGCTGTTGGTAGAAGTTCTCCAGGCTGGCGTAGTAGTACTGCACCTGCAGTTGCTTGCTGACGGTGTAATCCACGCCGCCGTAGTAGAACTGGTGACTGGACTTGCCCTTGACCGGGTCATTGGCGCCGGCAATCGACAGGCCTTGGCCGTTGCTGGAATTGCGGTCCACGACCTGCTCGATCTTACCCGCGATCAGGTTGATGTCCTTGAAGTCCTTGGACTCCACCTGATAGCCGCGGAAAGTCTGGGGCAACAGGCGCCCGTCTTCGGTGGTCAGCACCGGCAGCCTGGGCGTCAGGCTGCCGGCCTTGAGTTGGGTCTGGGCAATGCGCAGTTTGCCGGTGACGCCGGTCTTGCTGAAGTCATGGGCGGCCTTGCCATCGTCCAGCGGGAAGACGCTGCCGGGGGTGTTATCGGCACCGGACTTGCCAGCCCGGCCGGAGGCGTCCAGGCGCAGGCCGTACCACTCTTGCAGGTCCAGGCCCAGGCCGACCGTGCCTTCGGTGAAACCGGACTGGTAGTTGAACATAAAGGCCTGGCCCCATTCCTTGTCCGAGGCGGCCTTGGCGTTGCGGGTGTCCTGGTTGTAGTAGAAGTTGCGCAGGTCGAGGCTGGCTTTGCTGTCATCGATAAAACCCGACGCAGCCGCCTGCTGCGCAGCGCCGATGGAGACGGCGAGCGCCAGGCAAGTCTTGTGGTTCATGAAGGCTCCGAGAAGTGATTGAGGCGCCCCGTCGCAGCGCTGTTTTTGTTGTGCCAGGGGACTGCAGTCAACGGGAGCGCGCACGGTATAGCGTTGCGTGGCCGGGAAAAAGCCGGCAAAACCGCCAATCACTTTTTCAGTTTGGGTAACAATCCAACCAGTGGCGAGCGCGTGTCCAGCAGTGAGGTGCGGATGAAGTGCAGGTAACTTTCCACCCGGCGCAAGGCCGAAGTTTCAAAGTGCGCTTCGAAAGGTTCGACGGTGTCCTGCACGCACTCGATCGCGTGTTCGACGCGGGCCAGCGCGCGTTGCCACCGTGCATGCCCCGGCTGGGTGAACAGGCGCGCCAACGCCCGCCCCATGGCACGTAGCGCCTGGCGCCACGCAGTGGTTTCGGCGTAGCAGGCCAGCGCCGGCAACTGCGCCTGTTCGCGGCGCAGTTCGATCAGGGCATGGCCGACGTCGAGCACCACGAACGTCCAGCGCAGCAGGCGGTGTTGCACCTGCGGCTGGCCGGCGGACAAGCCATGGGCCTGGTTAAGCAGGTCACGGGTGCCGCTTTCGAAACCCGAGCCCAGCGCCGGCAAGGGTGCGTGGAGGGCGAACACGACCCGCCGGCGCAGGTCCTGTTCCAACCGACGCCACAACCAGGGGCTGTTGGGCGGCAGAATGATCGCCCCTGCTGCCGCGCACACCAGCATGCCGAACACCATGGCGAGGTAGTCATTGATCAAGCCATAAGGGTTGTAGAGCGTGAGGTTGCCGGGCACCGAACTGGTGCCGAAAAACACCAGCATGCCCAGACCGTAGCCCGCCCACTGAGGTTTGGCCAACCAAAAGGATCCCAGCATGATCACCGGCGCAATCACTAGGCACAGTAACGGGAACCCGTCGATCCGGGGATAGACGAAGAACACCTCGAAAATCCCGATGACCGCCGCCAACACTGTCCCACAGGCAATCTGGAAAGACATGCGCCGGGGGTTGGGGGAGAACGCCGAGAGCCCCACCGTGAGCGCGGACACCAGGGTCATCGCCGCGCCACTGGGCCAGCTGGTAGCGATCCACAGCGCACACAACACCAACAGCACCACTGCGGCACGCAGGCCGGCGCCTACCGCTGCCAGCCAGTGGGTCTGTGGCTGAAAAGGCTCGGCCCAACGCTCACGCCGGGGGCTGTGATCGGTCAGGGAAGCATGGGTCTGAGCGTAGCTGAGCACCTCGTCGACGAAGCGATAAAGCAGCTCGCAGGCCGTGTGGAAATCCAGCAGGTCATCGGCGGGCGGATGCGCCTGCGCCAGCTCGGCGCGCAGGTGGCGGACCTGGCTCGGCAGCCCGTGGATATAACGCTTCAGGCGTGTCGACAAATGTGCCGCATCCAGGTCTGTGAGTACCTGCCCGGCGAACGGTTCCAGCACATTGACCAGCGCCTTGAGTACCGGGCCCACAGCTTCCAGCACCGCCGTGGCACCGCGCATCTGCACTCGGTCGAGCAACTGATGCAGGGCATTGAAACGCGTGGTGATGGCCATGAACTCGACGTTGAGCCGATCCAGCCGCCCCTTGCGTCGGCGCATGTAAGGGTCTTCGAACACACTGACGCTGCGCATCCCTTCCAGGCCCACGGCCTCGGCGATGAAGCGCAGGTTGGCGACCTCGAACGCCGCCTGGTCGTGGGTACTGCGCAGACCGCTCACGACAAATCCGGCGAAACGACCAAAGCGTTGGTACAGGGTATTGCGCATGGCGGCGCCCGCCGTATTGGGCAGCAACGTTGCGCTGATCCCGGTGGCGCACAGCACGCCCAGGGTGATCTCCAACACCCGCCACACCGCCGCCATGAACACCTGCTCCGGGTGCCCCACTACTGGCAAGCCGACCATCACCGCGGTGTACCCCGCCAGCACCCATCCATAGGCGCGAAAATGACGATTGCGCGCCGCACCGTATGAGCACACGCCCACCCACGCGGCCAGCCCGGCCAGGAACAACTCGGTGCTCTGGGCGAACAGCGCCATCAACAGCACCATGAACGACGACCCCACCAGCGTACCCATCACGCGGTAGACGCTTTTGGCCAGGACATGCCCGCTGTAGGGCTGCATCACAATAAATACCGTGGTGATCACCGTACTGGGCTGCGGCAACTCCAGACGCATCGAAAGCCACAAGGCCAGGTACGAAGCGATCAGCACCTTGAACAGGTAGACCCACATCACCCCGTCGGTGCGCGCCCATTCCAGGAAGCCCCGGCGCCAGGGCAGTGCTCTGAGCCGGCGTGAACAATCAGTGAGTGGTGGCACGAAACAGGGACTCCCGACAAGCTGGCTGGCACACAAGGCCGGCGACTTTAGGCGGTTGCGCCAGGGTCGGTAAGTCATCCAGAACGTGAATGACTGTTACGCGAAATACCACAATAAATAGCGTTTACAGCGGCCCGCGACTTCATGCCACACTGGAAAAATCCGTTATCCCTGGTAGCCATCGATGGACATTCTGCAGAACATGCGCATCTTCCGTTGCGTCGCCGAAGCCGGCAGTTTTACCGGCGCGGCGGCGCGGCTGAACACCAACACCACCCATGTATCCCGCTCCATTTCCAACCTGGAAGCCCACCTGCGCACGCGCCTGTTCAATCGCACCACACGCCGCATCGCCCTCACCGAATCGGGCCAACGCTACCTGGTGCGATGCGAGCAGATCCTGCATTCGATCGCAGAAGCGGAGGTAGAAGCCGGCGACGCCCATACCCGCCCCATCGGCCAGCTCAAGGTGCATTCGATGACCGGCATCGGCCAGCATTACGTGGTGGACGCCATCGCTCGTTATCGCCAGCACTACCCGGATGTGACCTTCAACCTGAGCATGAGCAACCGTACGCCGGACCTGGTGCACGAAGGCTTCGACGTATCGATCGTGCTGGCCATCGACCTGCCTGACTCCAGCCATGTGTCGCAGAAGCTCGGCAGCACCTACAGCATCGTTTGTGCATCACCGTCCTACGTAAAAAGCCACGGCATCGCACAGGTTCCCAAGGACCTGCTCGACCACGCTTGCCTGCGCCTGGTCAGCCCGGTGATCCCTCTCGAGGACTGGACCTTCGACGGCCCCAATGGCAAGGAAAACGTGATCATCAGCCACTCGCCCTTCCTGGTGGATTCGGTTGACGCGATGAAAACCGCCATCAGCAATGACATGGGCGTCGGCATCCTGCCCGTGCATGCGGCGATCAAGGGGCTGCGCAGCGGCAGCCTGGTGCGCGTACTGCCCGAGTACCGCCTGGAGGAGCTGAGCCTGTACGCCATCTACCCTTCCCGGCATTACCTGGACGCAAAAATCAAAACCTGGGTGGAGTACCTGCGCAGCTCCCTGCCGGAGGTGCTCGCCGACCATAAGGCTGTGCTGAAGACCCGCCCGTTGCTCAGCGCTGTTGAGTCATAACGACTACATCGGGTCATAGCGACTACAGGACGCCAGAGTCATAACGACAACAAAAATCGCAACCGACTGATTTTCATAACGTTATTCATTGGCATGATTTCTGACTCGGAAATGGGCAGGACAAATCGTCGAAACCCACAGAGAGATCACCATGAGCAATGAATTTAACCAGCGCCTCGCCGTCGTCACCGGTGCCAGTTCAGGCATCGGCCTGGCCGTGACCCAACGTTTGCTCGAACGCGGCGCGAAGGTGGTCGCGATGTCGCGCCAACTGGGCGGGCTTGGCGTGTTGGCCGAGCAGTTTGGCGAGCAGCTCAGGTGGCTGGCCGGGGATGTGACCGAGGCAGCCGACCTTGCGCGCCTGGCGCAGGTGGCGGCACCGATGGGGCCAGTGGATTTGCTGGTGCCGAATGCGGGCATTGCCCAACTGGCCGATGGCCTGGACCTGGCCGCCTTCGACCGGCAGTGGGCGGTCAATGGGGCCGGCGCGTTGAACACCTTGGGCAGCCTGCGCGGGCAGTTGGCGGCGCAGGCATCGGTGGTGTTCATCAGCACGTTCCTGGAGCAAGTGACCTTTCCCGGCCTGGCCGCCTACATTGCGTCCAAAGCCGCCCTGCGCGCCCAGGTGCGCACCCTTGCGGTGGAACTGGCGCCCCACGGCATCCGCCTGAACATGGTATCTCCCGGCCCCACCGCCACGCCGATCTGGAGCACCCTGGGGCTCAATGACGAAGCCTTGGGCTCGGTGGCGAAGACCGTGAACGCCCGCCTGCTCAACGGGCAGTTCCTGGAGCCGGGCGCCGTGGCCGATGTGATCCTGTTCCAGCTGGGCCAGGGCGCACGCAGCGTGTTCGGCCAGGATTGGGTGGTGGACGGCGGTTATACCTTGCGCTGATCAGGCCAGTACAGGCACGGTCTTGGTCCCTCCAAATGCCAGGGCCTTCCAGCCGATCACCAACAGCGACAACCCGGCAAAGATCAGTCCGCAGCCAATTACCCCGGTGGTGCCGAAGGCATTGATGAACAGCCCGCCCACCGATGACCCGATCACCACCCCGGCATTCGCCGATGACACATACAGGCTGGTGGCGAACTCATGCGCCTCGGGTGCCGAAGACGTGAGCCAGACTTGCGTGACTACCAGGCCGCAGGTATGCGCCGCGCCCCAGAGCAACACGATCATACTCATCGACGCCCACGACAGGCTGCCAAAGGCATACAACACCAGGTATGCCGCCGCCAGTACCACCGGATACAGCACGGCCGTCACAACCAAATGCCGGCTGAGCGCGCGCCCCACCCATAGGTTACCGACGACGCCGCCGATGCCGAAGATCACCAGCATGACGCTGATGGTCCGGCCATCCATACCGACCTGGGTCTTGAGGTATTCGGCGGCGTAGCTGTACACCGAAAACATCGTGGTAAACACCAACACGGTAGCGAGGATCGCCAACCACACCGAGAGGCTGCGCAGCACCGCCAGTTGCTTGCCGAAGCTCAGGGGTGCCGAACGCGGGTGATCGGGCAGTTTGAGCCACAAGCCCAACGCCGCCACTGCCGTTGCCACGGCGCAAAAATAGAACGAGGCCTCATAGGAAAGACTCGCCCCCACCCACGTCGTCAGAGGCACGCCCAACACCAGCCCAAGCGTGGTGCCCACCACCGCCAGCGCTGTGGCATGGGCCGCTCGTTCGCGGGGGTACAGCGACACCGCCGTGGAAAACGCGGCGGCAAAAAATACCGGGTGGAGCATGGCCGGCACCACGCGCAGCGCCATCAGTGTCTCGAAGTTCGGCGCAAACGCCGACAACACACTGCTGATCGAGAACGCCACCAAGGCACCCACCAGGATTTTCTTGCGCACTACCCGCGAGGCCAGCAGCACCAGGAACGGCCCCAACACCGCAACTATCAGCGCAAACAAACCCATCAACCACCCGGCCTGGGATACGCTGATCGCAAACCGCTCGACGATCATCGGCAGGATGCCGACCACACCAAACTCCAGGGTATACAGGCCGAACAACCCCAGGATGATGTAGATCACGGGCCGACCTCGATCACGACTTTACCGAAGGCGCCGCGCTGCAAATGGGCGAAGGCCCGGGGCGCTTCGGCAAAGCGGTAGGTGTGGTCGATCACCGGTTCGAGGCTGTGTCGCTCCACCATGCGAACCAGGTCTTCAAGGGCACGCCGTGGCCCCACCGCTACACCGACGATGGCGGCGCGCTTGGCCAGCAGGCTCATCAGCGGCGCGCTCAACTGGTCGCTCTCCAGCAGGCCGATCACTGAGACACGCCCACCGTTGCTCACCGCTTGCAGTGAGCGCGCCAGGTTGTCGCCACCGGCCATTTCCAGCACGTGCTCGGCGCCGCGTCCGCCGGTCAGTTCCAGCACGGCGTGGTGCCAGTCCGGCACCCGGCCACGGTGGATGCCATGGGTGGCGCCCAGTTCGACGGCACGGGCGATTTTTTCATCGCTGCTGCTGGTGATGATCACACGGGCACCATGGGCCGCCGCCAATTGCACGGCAAACAGCGAGACGCCGCCGGTGCCCTGCACCACCACGGTCTGGCCGGCGTGCAAGTGGCCGAGTTCGATCAGCGCCATCCAAGCCGTCAATGCCGCCACCGGCAAAGTGCTGGCCTGGGTGGCGTTCAACGAGCGCGGCGCGAGCACGCACCATTCGGCAGGGGTGGCCACGTACTCGGCAAGCATGCCGGGGATCGGGCCGCCTTGCGGTGGCGCGTCGGCCCAGGACAACGGCCTGCCGTCGACCCAGCCGGCGAAGAAACTCGACAGCACCTTATCGCCCACCTTGAACCGGCTCACACCCTCCCCCACGGCCATCACCGTGCCCGCCATGTCGGACGCCGGGGTGAAAGGGAATTGCAGGCTGGCGCCCATGCCGTTTTCCGCTACCTCGGCGTCACGGTAGTTGAGCGACACCGCCGCAACGCGCACCAGCACCTCCCCGGCCTTGGCCACCGGTCGCGGCACACGGGCCAGGCGCAGGGTATGCAGGCCAAAGGTCGGGATTTCCCAGCGTTGCATCAAGTCGGTCATGTTCAGGTCTCTCGTAAGGGTTTTGCGCAAGGATAAGAACCTCGCTCCACGGGATTAAGTAGGGGGCGATTCCTGGGTCTGCGGAGCTTTCATTCCGCAATGCTGGCAATTGCGCTAGGGTATCGGGCAATTCCCGTCGGCAATCGGTGCATCAGATGGACAACCTCACGACCCTGAATGCCTTTGTGCAGGTCGCACACACTCACAGCTTTGTCGCCGCCGGGCGGGTGTTGGGGGTGACGGCGTCGGCGGTCGGCAAGAGCGTTGCGCGCCTGGAGGAGCGCCTGGGTGTGCGGCTGTTCCACCGCAGTACGCGCAGCGTGACGCTGACTGCCGAGGGCGAGCTGTTTTTGCAGCGCAGCCGGCGCATCCTGCGGGAAATCGAGGAAGCCGAGGCGGAGTTGTCCCAGGTCAGCCAGGCGCCCCGTGGTCGCCTCAAGGTCAGCCTGCCGTTGGTGGGCCATCCGTTTTTGCCGGTGCTGGCCGACTTCAAGCAGGCCTACCCCGACGTCGAACTGGACCTGAGCTTCACCGACCGCCGCGTGGATGTGGTTGAGGAAGGCTACGACGCGGTGTTGCGCAGCGGCGAGGCGCCGGACTCGCGCTTGAGTTCACGGCTGGTGGGGGATTATCGGATGATCGTCGTGGCGGCCCCCGCCTACCTCGAGCGTCACGGCACACCGCAGCGCTCCAGCGACCTGGCCCAGCACAGTTGCATCCTGTTCCGCTTCCCGAATACCGGCAAGTTGCAGCGTTGGCCGTTGCACACCCAGGGCATCGAACTCGACCAGCACCTGCCGGCGGCGATGATCTGCAACAACCTCGAAGCCCGGGTATGTTTTGCACTGCACGGCATTGGTATCGCCTACCTGCCGGACTTCGCCATTCGCGAGGCCCTCGACAGCGGGCAATTGCTGCAGGTGCTGCCTGACTGCACCGAGCATGGCAGCTTCCGCATGATGTGGCCGTCGAGCCGGCACCCGTCGCCCAAGTTGCGGGTGTTTATCGACTTTCTCAAGGAACGCCTGTTTCCCTGATCAAGTACTGTCGAAGTGCTGCCGCGCCTGAGGATGACGGACGTTGTCACGTGGATCCGCCAACACCTCAGGGCACCGGCAACCATCGGCTGAATTCACCCCGGCTGTTCAATGGGCACCAGGCGAAGTCCGTTTGCGCTGGGGGCAATGGCTGGCGTTCAACCATCGCGCACGGCGAACCCTTCCAATCGAACAGCGTTGCGCCCTGCCAGGCCAGCACCACACCCCTGGCCTGGCTTTTATCCGTCTGCACCCAACATGCGGCAGCGGCCGCCATGAATGCCTCAATGGGTTCGTCATCGATGCGTGCTCGATACACCGAGCCCAGCAGCCAGCGGCAGACGTTCACGTGGTAAGTCCAATCCTGCGGTGGCCGGTGGCGATAGGCCCAGGTCATAAAGCTGCGAAACAGGTTCAGGCCCTCGGGCGGGTCCAGCTTGAGCAGCGCCGGGCAGATGTCGAACAAGGTGTGCCAATACGGCAGCAGGCGAGCATCCAGGTGCACGAAACTGCGGGAATTGCTGGGGTATTCAGGCGGCGCCGGCTCCGCGTGCAGGCGGCGGGACGCCTTGCTGACCAGGCGGCTGGCGCCTGCGGGCAACAGGTGGTTCATGAAACGCACTCACAGTCATGACGATGGGACGCCTCCCGGTTTCAGGAGGCCCAAGGCAAACGTCAGAATGCAGGGGAAGCGCGGGGGTTGGCCGAGGGCCAGGAATATCGTGGTGGCGCCTTGTTGCGCCGTTCATGGGCCGGACGCGGGGGGTGTCCCAGGCCCAGCAGCCAGGCCAGGCCGACCAGGAACACCAGGGCAACGGTCAATGCGTTGCAGACCGGGCAGGCAAAGTAGTTCGAGATGTTGCTGGAAGACGGGCTGCCCAACCCTTTGTCGGAAAGTGGCGCCTGGTTGCCGCTCACCGAACAGAACGCCCCGCCGATGCCATTGAGCGCCTGCCCCGTCATCTGCCCATGCCCCAAACCGCAGACGAACAGGTTCATGAGCACGCAGAAGTACAGGGCCCAGGCGATCAGCGAACGGTCGGGGTGGCTCGATTTCATGGCGGCGACTCTACCACCCGCGCCGCAAAAGGATGAAGCGCGACATGCCCCTGTGGCAGAACGTCGCAGATTACGTGCGCTTCCCAGGGTTGGTAGACTGGGCGCCCTCAAAGCCTGACGTATTGATCCAGAGCAATGCAGGCGCTTCACAGGATGCACAGTTGATGAGTACGTTATTCACCCGCCGCAAGGTGCTGACCGGTATGGGCCTGTTGGGCCTGGGCAGCCTGCTGGGCGGCTGTGACTACAGCCCCAGGCTGAACTTCAAGTACGGCAAGGACCTGAGCGACAAGATCATGGGCCGCACCTTCAAGCTCAAGAACACCGACGGCGAAACCGTCACCCTGAGCTCGTTCCGTGGCTTGATGCCGGTGGTGTTCTTCGGTTTCACCCAGTGCCCGGCCGTGTGCCCGACCACCCTGGCGCGCGCCGCCCAGGCCAAGAAGCTGATGGGCCGCGACGGCGAAATCATGCAGGTGGTGTTCATCACCCTGGACCCGGAACGCGACACGCCCGAGATTCTCGACAAGTACGTCAAGGCCTTCGACCCCAGTTTCGAAGCGCTGTACGGCACCCCGGAAGAAATCGCCGTGGCCGCCAAGGAGTTCGGGATCTTCTATGAAAAGATCCCCGCCGGCGACACCTACACCCTGTCCCACACCGCCACCAGTTTCGTGTTCGACACCCGTGGCAACCTGCGCCTCGGCCTGCAGGCATCCCTTACCGCTAAAGAGTGCGCAGAAGACCTGCTCACCGTCATGGAGGTCTGCTAATGACTGCCGTTCAACACCTCAAGCGCACCCTTATCGGCATGACCCTGCTGGGTCTCGCCGCGCACGCCAGCGCCCAGGTGCAAGTCACCGACGCCTGGGTACGCGCCACTGTGCCGGGCCAGCCGTCCAGCGGCGCGTTCATGACCGTCACCGCCGACAGCGACAGCAAGTTGCTGAGCGTGGCCTCGCCGGTGGCCAAGGACGTGCAGATCCATGAAATGAGCATGAAGGACGACGTGATGCGCATGGGCCCGGTGGACTCGGTAGCCCTGCCGGCCGGCAAGGCCGTGACCCTCGACCCTGATGGTTATCACGTGATGCTGATGGGCCTGACCGGCCAGATCAAGGAAGGCGACCAGGTGCCGCTGACCCTGACGGTGCAGAACGCCAAGGGCGAAAAGCAGGCGATTGAAGTGAAGGCGCCGGTGCGTGGCCTGGATGGGATGGACCATAGCAAGATGGACCATGGCAAGATGCACTGAGACGTGCGCACCCGCCTCAATCCACGATAAATAGCCTTGCCCCGGCACTCGTCGAAGATCGATGCCCTTCCATGTCAGTGCCCACCTGGTAACTCATCCCGGCCGTCAGCGTAAACTGACGGCCGTCTTCCAGTTCTGTGTGCAACTCGCCTTCCAGGCATAACAGCACATGCCCCCGCCAGCACCAATGGTCCGCCAGGTAGCCAGGCGTGTATTCGACCATGCGCACACGTGTTGTGCCGAAGTGGCAGGTGCGCCACAGGGCATTGCCAGTGATACCTGGGTGAATCACCGGTTCGACCGTGGACCAGTCGGTGGTGCCAAAAGGAACAGCAGTGAGATCCATGGCGAGCGCTCGCGTTGATTGATGTGTCTTGAGGCTATTCACAAGACACGGTGGACGGTAGACACAGATCGACCCGTTTTATGAGATACAGCCCTGTTTGTCTGGCGGGAGTTTGCAGAGAGCACTTCGCCCCCGCCGATCCAGGGGGCGTCAGTCGATGAGGTGATTGCTCAACTGAGCGCGGCTTTCGGGGCGCTTTAACCGTCCTCGGCTGTGCCACACGGCCACTGCATCATTTGCTCGTGGGGTGGCGCGTTTTATCTCCAGCATTTCACCCCCCTTTCCATGAAATCATCGTGCCATTAGCACACTTGTGCTAATCGACCCCTCCTCCCTGCGGCGCTATATTCCCCGGCACTTCCAGCGCTCCTCCGGCACCGTGCATTTCTTGCGCGTGGGCGCGTTGTGCGCTGGAAAAACCATAACAACCCCAAGGAAGAAGCACCATGAAACTGCAATCCTCCGTTACCCGCCTCACCCTGTTGGGCGCCCTGATCATCGGCGTCGCCGGCTGCAGCAATATCAAACCTACCGAAGATCACCTCAAGACGCTGTCGGAGACCAACCTGGGCGAACCGGTCAAGCGTATTTCCAATGTGCGCAGCGACTCGATGACCACCTACTACGTCGCCAGTGCCGCCTCCGGCGAGTACAACTGCTCGGTGCCCAGCGGTGCCAGCGGCGGCATGTTCGCCGTGGCCAGCTTTGGCATGATGAAGCCTGCGGCCTACTGCCAACCCAAAGGTGCACGCGGCAACCCACTGCAGGGCTTCACCCAGTAACCGTCTGCTGGCTCAGGTCGCGCAAGGTCCCGCGCAGTTCGGCGGGACGCACCGGCTTGGAGAGAATGGCGATCCGGCGGTCGTGCAAGGCGGCCTGGATTCTCTCCACGTCATGCCCGGTGAGGATCAGCGCAGGGACGGCCCAGCCGCGTTGCTCGCGCAGGGCATCGATGCATTCGATACCCGTAGCGTGGTTGCCCAGGTCGTAGTCGGCGACGATGATGTCGCAGTCACTGACCAGAGCACGCCCCGAAGACTCCGCCTGCACCTCGCAACCCCAGCGCTCCAGCAGGGCCTGGGTGGCGAGCAGCACGTTGTGGTCATCTTCTACCAGGCACACCTTCAACCCAGTCAGCAGCCCGGCCTGGCGCGTGTCGTCGCGCGGTGCCGTGGCACGTGGCGCAGAGGCCAGGGTCAAGCCATACAGGCTAACAGAAGTACCATGGCCCACCCGTGAGCGCAGGCCGACTTGCACCCCCATCAACTGCCCCAGGCGCTTGACGATGGACAGTCCAAGGCCGACGCCTTCGACGTCCTTGTCACGCAGGTGGCGCACTCGATAAAACTCCTCGAAGACCTTTGATAGATGCTCCTCGGCAATCCCCCGGCCCCGGTCATGAATCTCCACCGCCAAGCCGCCGTCGCGAACGCGCACGCCGATCAGCACAGGCCGTTGCGCGCCGTATTTGAAGCAGTTGGACAGCACGTTCTGCACCATGGTCGCCAGCAGCGCAGGGTCGACCAGCACCCAATGCGTGCAGGGCCGCAGGCGCAGCTCCACCCCGGCCCAACGCGCGGCTTCGGCGTTCTGGCGCACCAGGTCGGCAAGGAACTCGCCCAGGTGCACCGCCTGGTACTTGGGCAACACGCGGCCGTTGTCGAGGGTGTAGAGATCGAGAATCGAGCGGAACAATTGCGATACGTTGAGCAGCGAACGGTCGATGTTATCGACCAGGCGCCGCTCTTCATCACCCAGCCGGGCTTCGCGCAGGCAAGCGGTAAACAGGCCGATGGAATGGATGGGTTGACGCAGGTCATGGCTGGCCTGGGCAAGGAAACGGGATTTTTCCAGGTTGGCGGCAATGGCCTGCTCGGAGGCCTTGCGCGTGCGCTCCAGCAGGATATGCGCGTACACCGGGATCACCGTGCTGGTGATCATCAACATCAGCACCATGAAGGGTTGCGCCTGCCACACCGGCGTCAGCCGATACACAATCAGCAGCGCCAGCAAGGCCAGCGCCGTGGCGATCGCCAGGTAGCGCGAGCCGTAGCGCATACCGTTGCCCAGGTTGACCCATACCATCACCGCATACAACGGCAACGCCGCTTCACCGCCCACCACCATGCCGAACGAGGTGCCGGTGTAGTCGTGGATCATGCCGAAGATGCGCCGCGCCGGGTAATGCCCCGGCCAGCGCACGATGACTTGGCGCAAGGCAATGGAGGCCAGCAGGAACAGGAAGATATACAGGATCACCGGCAGGTAGGTGTCCACCGACTGTCCCGGCAGGAAGCCCAATGCACCGATGTAGACGATTGCAATGCTGGCGACCACGATGCGCAGGTTGGCCTGGTCGAGTTCGGAGTTAGTCTCAAGACTCATGGGTTTACGTCCTTGTGCGGCAGTCATCAATTCCTTCACGCACCGCAGGCAGGCCTTGGGCGCGGTGGTAAGGTAGCATGCAACGGCACAACCTTGCCCCAGGGAGGAGCACCCCATGACCGGCCGTATCATCATCGCCGATGACCACCCGATGTTCCGCGAAGGCATGCTGCGCACCGTGCAACGCCTGCTGCCGGACGCCCTGGTGCAGGAAGCCGGCGACCTCGACGGTGTGCTCGCGCTGATCCGCGACGGCGGCGAGATCGACACGCTGATCCTCGACCTGCGCTTCCCCGGCCTGACCTGCATGAGCCAACTGGTCGAACTGCGCCAGCAATTGCGGCGCACCACGCTGATCGTGGTATCGATGGTGGACGACCCGGCGCTGATCGACCAAGTCATGGCCCTGGGCGCGGACGGGTTCATCGGCAAGAATATTGCCCCCGAAGAGATCGGCCAGGCGCTGCTGGCGATCCGCGAAGGCGAAGTACTGGTCAAGTTCGCTCCCTCTGGCCTGCTGCCACTGGACACCCATACCCTCACCGCCCGCCAGCAAGACGTGCTGCGTCTGATCGCCCAGGGCAAGACCAACAAGGAAATCGCCAGGGCCCTGGATATCTCGCCGTTTACCGTGCGTATCCATGTGTCGTCGCTGCTGCGTACGCTGGGTGTGCCCTCGCGGGCGGCGGCCGCCGTGAAGTATGCCGGGGAGTTCCAGTGACAAGCCGTGCGTAAGCCCCGCTGCATCCGATATTTATGCTCACTTCCCAGCTTAATAATATTTTATTAATAACCGCCCTCCCCCTAGCCTTGAAGTCATGCCAACGCTGAATCCAACGGCATTACGCAAGGACAGAGGACATGACTGAAGCAATAACAAAAACAGACACGCTGGTGGTGGGCGCCGGCCAGGCTGGCGTGGCCATGAGCGAGCATCTGAGCAAGCAAGGCGTGCCCCACCTGGTGCTGGAGCGCAGCCGCATCGCCGAGCGCTGGCGCACCGGGCGCTGGGATTCACTGGTGGCCAACGGGCCGGCGTGGCATGACCGCTTTCCCGGCCTCGCATTCGACACCGTCGCCCCGGACGGCTTTGCGCCGAAGGAACGCGTGGCCGATTACTTTGAAGCCTACGCCCGCAAGTTCAACGCGCCGATTCGCACCGGCGTCGAGGTGCTGTCCGTGGTACGCAATGTCGGCCGCCCCGGCTTCACCGTGCACACCAGTGAAGGTGTGATCGAAGCCAACCGGGTGGTGGCCGCGACCGGACCATTCCAGAAACCGGTGATCCCGGCGATTGCGCCGAAAGATACGGCCCTGCACCAGATCCACTCCGCCGAGTATCGCAACCCCGCGCAGCTGCCGACCGGCGCCGTGCTGGTGGTGGGCGCCGGCTCATCCGGCGTGCAGATTGCCGATGAATTACAGCGTTCCGGGCGCCAGGTGTACCTCTCCGTCGGCGCCCACGACCGCCCGCCCCGCGCCTATCGCAACCGCGATTTCTGCTGGTGGCTGGGGGTGCTGGGTGAGTGGGACCAGGCGGCGATGAAGCCCGGCCGCGAGCACGTGACCATTGCGGTCAGCGGCGCGCACGGCGGCAAGACCATCGACTTCCGCGAGCTGGCCCAGCAAGGCATGACCCTGGTGGGCCTGACCCAGGCGTTCAAGGGCAGCGTCGCCACGTTCCAGCCGAACCTGGTGGAAAACCTGGCACGCGGCGACGAAAACTACCTGGCCCTGCTGGATGCCGCCGATGCCTACATCGAACGCAACGGCCTGGACTTGCCCCTGGAGCCCGAAGCCCGTCGCGTCTTCCCAGATGCGGACTGCATCAAGAACCCGATTCTGGAACTGGACCTGGCCAAGGCCGGTGTTACCTCGATCATCTGGGCCACCGGTTTTGCCGTGGACTACAGCTGGCTGAAAGTCGCAGCCTTCGACGAGGCCGGCAAGCCCCGGCACCAACGCGGCGTTTCCAGCGAGGCCGGAGTCTACTTCCTCGGGTTGCCGTGGCAGTCGCGCCGGGGGTCGTCGTTCATCTGGGGCGTGTGGCACGACGCCAAATACGTCGCCGACCACATCGCCATCCAGCGTCAATACCTTGAATACCGCGAAGCCGCCCCGCTGGCTCGCCCATCCCCTGTCAACGCCTGAGCCTTCATTGCCGGAGTTTTCTTGATGCCCACTCACACCCGAATCCGCATGTTCAACACTAAAGAAACCTACCCCAACCAGAGCCTGGACAACGACCTGTGCCAGGCCGTGCGCGCCGGCAATACCGTGTATGTGCGCGGCCAGGTTGGCACCGATTTCGAGGGTAACCTGATCGGCCTTGGCGACCCACGCGCCCAGGCCGAGCAAGCGATGAAAAACGTCAAGCAACTGCTGGAAGAGGCCGGTTCCGACCTGTCGCATATCGTCAAGACCACCACCTACCTGATCGACCCGCGCTACCGCGAGCCGGTGTACCAGGAGGTTGGCAAGTGGCTCAAGGGCGTGTTTCCGATCTCCACCGGGCTGGTGGTGTCGGCCCTCGGCCAGCCACAGTGGCTGATGGAAATCGATGTGATCGCCGTTATTCCCGAGTGAGGAGCCGCACATGACCTTTTCAATCGTCGGTCGGTGCGCCGAAACCGGCCAACTGGGCATTGCCATCAGCTCCTCGAGCATTGCCGTGGGCGCCCGCTGCCCCTGGTTGCGGCCCGGAGTGGGCGCGGTGTCGACCCAGAACATTACCTTGCCGGCGTTGGGCCCGGACGTGCTGGACCTGCTGGAGCAAGGCCTGGCCCCTGCCGACGCCCTCGACAAAGCGCTGACTCGCAATGGCTACAGCCAGTACCGGCAACTGACGGCGATTGATCACCTGGGACGCAGCGTGCATTTCAGCGGCAGTGAAACCCTCGGCACGCACAACGCGGTATCGGGCGAGCAGTGCGTGGCGGCGGGCAACATGCTGGCCGACCGCGCGGTGATCGAGGCAATGGTCAGCGCTTTCGAGCAGGGCGAAGGCCAATTGGCCGACCGACTGCTGGCGGCCATGCACGCCGCGATTGCCGCCGGTGGCGAAGCCGGCCCGGTGCACTCTGCCGCACTGGTGGTGGTGGGCGAACTGACCTGGCCGATCATCAACCTGCGGGTGGATTGGGCCGATGAACAGCCGATCCTTGCACTGCAAACACTCTGGGACGCCTACCGTCCACAGGTGCAGGACTACATCGACCGCGCCCTCGCCCCGGACCGCTCCCCCGGTTACGGCGTGGCCGGAGATGACCGATGAATACCAGCCGCGAACTGCTGCAGACGCTGGTTGCGTTCGACACCACCAGCCGTGAATCCAACCTGAAACTGATCGAGTTCGTGCGGGACTACCTGGCGGGCTTCGGAGTGGCCTGCGAGTTGGTCTACAACCCGGAACGCAGCAAGGCCAACCTGTTTGCCAGCGTTGGCCCGGTGGAGTTGCCCGGCATTGTGCTGTCGGGGCATACCGATGTAGTGCCGGTGGACGGCCAACCCTGGACCGTGCCGCCGTTCGAGCTGACCGAGCGCGATGGCAAGCTGTTTGGCCGTGGCACCGCCGACATGAAGGGCTATATCGCCTGCGTACTGGCGCTGGTGCCGGCACTGGTTGCAGCAC
This sequence comes from Pseudomonas extremorientalis, assembly GCF_024584605.1. Taxonomy (NCBI): domain Bacteria; kingdom Pseudomonadati; phylum Pseudomonadota; class Gammaproteobacteria; order Pseudomonadales; family Pseudomonadaceae; genus Pseudomonas; species Pseudomonas extremorientalis. The sequence continues at coordinate 3,702,213 of NZ_CP089519.1, forward strand.
CGCTGCGGGTGCCGGTGCACATCGCCCTGTCCTATGACGAAGAAGTCGGTTGCCTGGGCGTGCGTTCGTTACTCGCGGTGCTGGAGCAACGCCCGGTCAAACCCATGCTGTGCATCATCGGCGAACCCACCGAACTCAAGCCGGTGCTCGGGCACAAGGGCAAGTTGGCGATGCGTTGCGATGTACATGGCGAGGCGTGTCACTCCGCCTATGCGCCGTATGGAGTGAATGCGATTGAACATGCCGCCGAGTTGATCGGTGAGTTGGGGCGAATTGGCCAGCGCCTGCGCGATACCCAGGACGCGCGGTTTGACCCGCCGTTCAGCACGGTGCAGACCGGGGTGATCAGTGGCGGCAAGGCCCTCAACATCGTGCCGGCGGACTGCAGGTTTGATTTCGAAGTGCGCGCGTTGCCGTCGCAAGACCCGTCCGAGGTGGCGGACGAGTTGAAGGCTTACGCTGAGCAGCAGGTGTTGCCACGCATGCAGGCGGTGAGCGCGCAAAGTGCGATCCGGTTTACCGAGTTATCGGCGTATCCCGGGTTGGTCACCGACGAGCGCAGCCAGGCGGCGCAGTTGATTGCCGCGTTTTCCGGTTCACGGGAATTCGGCACGGTGGCGTTTGGCACCGAGGGTGGTCTGTTTGATGCGGTGGGCATTCCCACGGTGGTGTGCGGGCCCGGCAGCATGGACCAGGGGCATAAGCCGGATGAGTTCGTGGGTGTGGAACAGCTCGACGGCTGTGATCGGATGTTGCAGCGGATGCTGGCAACATTGCTGTAGCACGTCCGAGCTGAAGTATCCCGCCTCTGAATAAGGGTGAAACACTTGAAACGGGGCTTTATCCAATGATCAGGAACCGAGCCTGTTGAGTCGCCACCTATTGTCGCCATCAACTCATAGGTCCGATTATGCCAAGTATCCATTCATCTTCCACTCCTTCGTCACTTCAAGGAGCACATCAGGCGTTGCACGTGCGCACTCTTGACAACGTGCTGCACAAAACCGGGATGCGCTTCACGATACAACTGCATGACTACCAAGGCGCGCAAAAGATCTTCGATGAACTCGCCAGGTCAAAAGACATCGGTGTCAAACAACAATCTGACGTCTATGATCTCAATGATTTTGGTGGCGGGTTTGGTATGTACAACACACTTCATTTCAGTTTCAAACCTGACGCACGTGACGGTACCTTCAGCCTTGCCTTACAGATGAGAATCAGTGATTTCCATCGAGAGTTCCAACAAAAGCTTGATGAGGCCGGCATCAGGAATTACGCCCCATCAGAATAAAGATTGATTGTTCCCTGGTGTCGCAAAGAAACGCATCTTCAGGACGAATTTGATCCATCTGTGAGTAGCAGTCCGGTCAGGAGACACCCAGTACCCTGCGAAAATTCACGATGTAAAACATTCAACCCTCTTTCCCACGTTCTGCGTGAGAACGATCATGTCAGCCGAGCAAGCGGGCGAGTTCTTCGCGGCAGTAGTCGACAAATAGCTGCACCGGCTTGGTCAGCGGTGCGCGGCGCAGCCATACCGCTGACAGGCCGGAACCGGTGACGGTCTCGGCCAACGGCACACACACCACCTTCTGCCCATCGTAGGTGTACTCGGTGAACGGCTTGGTCACCAGAATCGAAAACCCGAACCCCCGCCCCACCATGCCCCGCACCATCTCGATCGACGGCGAGCTGAACACGATATTCGGCGTCAGCCCGCGCTCTTCGAAAATGCTCACGAAGTAGGTGCGGCTGGGCAGCACGTCCAGCAGGATCATCGGTTCCAGCACCAGGTCTGCCAGCGACACCCTGGCCTGTTGCGCAAAGCGATGATCGGCCGGCAACAGCGCATAGGGCTGCTGCGGCGGCATCAACGGGGTGGTTTCGATAGTCGCGCCCAGGTCGTGCTCGAACAGCATGGCCACGTCGATACTGCCCGCCGTCAGCGCCTGCACCAGCTCCTGTTGTTCGCCATCGCGGATACGGATTTCCACCCCCGGCCAGCGCGCCTTGAAACCGGCGATCAGACGCGGCAGGTACAGCGGCGCCACGGTTTCAAAGCAGCCGATATCGATCTGCCCCGCCACCACGTCATTGTCCGCCAGGGCGTTCTGCTCGAACTCGTGGGCCACCCGCAACAGCTCCAGCGCCTTGCGATAGAAGCGTGCGCCGCTGGGCGTCAGCGACACGCCCTGGGCGTGATGACGGATAAACAATTGCACGCCAAAGCTGTCTTCCAGCTGCTTGATCGCCGTGGACACCGACGGCTGCGCGATATACAGCTTGCGCGACGCCTCGGCGACGCTGCCGCACTCGGCCGTGGTGACGAAATATCTGAGCTGGCGCAGGTTATAGGCAGCCATCGGGACCTCCAGAAACGTGGGGCTTCGCCCGTCAATCAGGTGTAGGCAACATACCGGAGCGCGACAAGACGCGAGCTATATTTTTTAAGGTCTATAGCAACAAACTTACTAATTTACCTCCCCGCGCCCATTGCAGATGATCACGCCAACAACAAAGCGCCGCGCAGGTGGCGCACAGCGAAGTACGTCAACGTACTCACCTTGCCTTGGAGCTCGTCATGGTTACCACTGCAACATCCTCCGCCCCGCTTATCGAAAAACACACGATTGGATACGTGCCCCCGGAAGACCGCCATGGGAAGGTCAGAGACCTGTTCACCCTGTGGTTCGGCGGCAACATCGCGCCGTTGCCGATCGTCACGGGGGCGCTGGGGGTGCAACTGTTCCACCTCAACCTGCTCTGGGGCATCGTCGCGATCCTCGTCGGCCACCTGGTCGGCGGGGTGTTGATGGCGTTGCACTCGGCCCAGGGCCCGCAGATGGGCATCCCGCAAATGATCCAGAGCCGTGCCCAGTTCGGCTCACTCGGTGCCCTGCTGGTGGTGGTGATTGCCGGCGTCATGTACATCGGCTTTTTCGCCTCCAACATCGTACTGGCTGGCAAGTCCCTGCACGGCGTGGTCGACGCCGTGCCCGTGCCGGTGGGCATCGTGATCGGCGCCATCGGCTCCGGCATCATCGGCATCATCGGTTATCGCTTCATCCACGTGCTCAACCGCATCGGCACCTGGGTGCTCGGCGCCGGGATTGTGCTGGGGTTCGGCTACATCTTCACCCATGTACAGACCACCGACTTCCTGACCCGCGGTGAATTCAACATCTCCGGTTGGCTGGCAACGGTGTCCCTGGCGGCGCTGTGGCAAATCGCATTCGCGCCCTACGTCTCCGACTACTCGCGCTACCTGCCGGCCGACGTGCCAGTCGCCTCCACCTTCTGGACCACCTACCTCGGCTCGGCCCTGGGCTCCAGCCTGTCGTTCATCTTCGGCGCCGTCGCCGTACTCGCCACCCCGGTCGGCATGGACACCATGGACGCCGTCAAACTCGCCACCGGCGCCATCGGTCCATTGATGCTGGTGCTGTTTCTGCTCAGCGTGATCAGCCACAACGCGCTCAACTTGTATGGTGCGGTGCTGTCGATCATCACCCTGGTGCAGACCTTTGCGTACCGCTGGATTCCCACCGCCAAAAGCCGTGCGGTGATCTCGATCCTGGTGTTGGCGGCCTGTGCGATTGCGGCGGTGTTTGCCTCCAAGGATTTCATCGGCCATTTCGTCGACATGGTGCTGGTGCTGCTGGTGGTGTTGGTGCCGTGGACAGCGATCAACCTGATCGACTTCTACGCGATCCACAAAGGCCAGTACGACATTGCCTCGATCTTCCGCGTGGATGGCGGGATCTATGGGCGATACAACCCACAGGCATTGCTGGCCTATGCGGTGGGGATCGTGGTGCAGATTCCGTTCATGAACACACCGCTGTATGTGGGGCCGATTTCGGCGCACATCAACGGGGCGGACCTGTCCTGGGTGGTGGGCTTGGTGGTGACGTCGCCGTTGTACTTCTGGCTGGCGAGTCGGGACAGCGCGTATAAGCGCCGGATGGACGGAGGGAAGTTGGTGGGTGGGGTTTGATGTACCCGCTGTGAGTTGAGTGATGAGGTCATTGTGGCGAGCGGGCTTGCCCCGTGTTGGGCTGCGCAGCGGCCCCAGTAAGGTTGAATGCGGTGTGCCAGGCAGGTCTCCTGTGCTGAATTTGGGGCTGCTTCGCAGCCCAACGCGGGGCAAGCCCGCTCGCCACAGGGGATCTGTGTCGCTCGGGTCGATGTTTGTCTATCATGTGGCCTCTCGCTCAATGCCTCAGGAAACGCCCATGCCCGCCCTCACTTTGCGCAACGCCCTCCCCGCCGACGCCACCCGTTGCTTTGAAATCGAGATCGGCGCGTACGAAGGCGACGAAGCCGCCACCCTGGAAAAGATCGGCACGCGTATTGCGCAATACCCGCAAGGCTTTCTGATCCTGGAAGCGGCTGGCGAAGTGGTGGGTTTCATCAACTGCGGCTGCGCCCACCACGTGGTGATGTCGGACGAGGCGTTCAAGGAGTTGGTCGGCCATTCGGCCGACGCGCCGAATGTGGTGATCATGTCGGTGGTGGTCGACCCGGTGCACCAGGGCAAGGGCTATTCGAAAATACTGATGACCGAGTTTGTGCAGCGCATGCGCGGCATGGGCAAGCAGACGATTCATCTGATGTGCAAGGAGCAACACGTGCCGCTGTATGAGCGCATGGGCTACCAGTATGTGCAGCCGTCGCCATCGGATCACGGTGGCATGGCGTGGCATGAAATGGTGATGGTGTTCTAGACCCCAGGGTTAATGCAGCACTTGTGTGTCCGGACGTAAGCCAGTCACGGGCAGTAAAAGACGCCAATGTATTTCAGCATGCAAATACCTGATCTAGATGCACCCACTCTGATACTCCACCTGCATCGGCAAACAAAAAACCGGACATGTCGTACAGCCACGCAAGCCATTGCATGAGTGCACCCGGTAGCGGTTTCACCTCGTTACATCCGCCGAAAACCGCCTGATTGAACAGCCTTTGCACGCTCTGTAGCCTCTGATGCAACCCGCCAGACAGGTGCTGACGGGTTGGTTTTTTTCACTATCAGAGAGGTATTGCCATGTCTTCAATCAACGGCTTCAACCCTTACACCGCTGCCTATCAAGCGCTTGCAACACACATCGACAACGACCAGGCACGCCACAACCCCTTGGATGACACCGCCGGGGATGATGCCGAAGTGTTCGACCCCAATACGCAAAGCTGGCAACCCACCCAGGCGGCGGGCAAAGGGCAACATACGCCGCTGGGCAATCCGTACCGCGAACCAATGGATTTTGAGATCAAGGCCGATAACATGGGAGGATGGCAGCGCGCATAAGCCAGACGAGAACCCGTGATGACAGCCCACTACATTGAAGTCAGCGACCAGCCCAACCCCGACGCGGAGCGTATCCTCGGCGCCGGCTTGGCGGCGTTCAATGAGGCCATCACGGGCTATAACGACCGGCGCTTGCTGGCGGTGCTGATCAAGGATCCCGACACCCGGAAAATCCTTGGCGGTATCACCGGCAAAACCACGCTGGGCACGGCGTTTCTCGATCTGTTCCACCTGCCCGACACGTTGCGCGGCTCAGGCCTGGGTAGTCAGTTGCTGCATGCCTTTGAAGAAGAGGCCCGGCGCCGTGGCTGTCGCAATGCGGTGCTGTACACCCTGAGTTTCCAGGCGCCGGCGTTTTACGAGAAGCATGGCTGGGTGCGCTTTGGCGAGATTCCATGCGAACCGGACGGCAGCAGCCGGGTGTTCCTGTCTAAATCGCTGTGATGTTTTACCAGCTCCCTGACGCCCCGCCGCCGCCACTGGAACCACCGCCGCCGGATGAACTGCTGCTGGAACTGGACCGGGAGCTGCCGGAGCTGGAACCGGAACCACCGCCCGACCCCGAGCCGCCCTCGGAAATACTCTGGATAAACACAATAAACGCCACGATGGTCGCAGCCGGTATCGCCACTATCCAGCCCTGGTAACCCTGCCCCAGCAACATCCCCACGGCCACATAGACCGCCAGCACCACCAACACACGCAGGATGAAAAAGCGTGGGCGTTTTTTCCAGGATTCACGGATGACGAAAAACAGCCCCACGTACAATCCCAGCACCATGGCGCTGCCAAACGGCCACACCAGCCAATGGACGAAGTTGACCTCGACGAAGTGGTTCGCCACCAGCACCGCGACGATGTACGCCAGCAGTCCCAACACGCTGTAAAACACCCCACGCGCCAACCACAGTGCGCCGAATGTGGCGCCGCCGATCAGCAACGTCAGCGGCACTACAAACAGGTACATCGGCCAATCGCGCCCGCCGCCATAGATCGCCAGAAGCGCAGTCACTACCGCGGTGGCAATCAACGCGCGGCGCCAATGCAGCTTGCCGGCGGCGATGAGCACACCGCCAATGGCTCCGATGGCAAACGCCAGCAGTATCGCAATGAACTGCGGATTGAGCCCCGGCGCCGCAATCGCAGGCAAGTCCCCGCCGTCGACCAGAACCACCAGATCGTTCACGCCCTGGGAGACACCGCCCGCGAAATCGCCCTGGCGAAACGCCGGCGTGATGTGTTCTTCGATGATGCGATGGGCCAGCAGGTCGGTCACCGTGCCCTCCAGGCCGTAGCCCACTTCGATACGCACCTTGCGATCGTCCTTGGCCACCACCAGCAGGATGCCGTCGTTGATGTCCTTGCGCCCCAGCTTCCAGGCACGGAACAGCTGGTTGGCGTAGTCCTCGATACTCGCGCCGCCAGTGGTGGGCACCAGCAGCACCGCAATTTGCGCGCCTTTGCGCTGTTCAAGGTCGGCGAGCTGGTTTTTCAGACCGGTGGCGGTGGCGGCATCCAGGGTGTTGGTGAGGTCGATCACCCGTTGGTCGAGGGCCACGCCGATCGGCGAATCCTCTGCATGGGCGGTGCTCAACAGGCCGATGAGCACCAGCCCCACCAGGCCCAGGATCGATTGCCGAAAAATCGCCATCATGCTTTGTTACCTGAAGTTTCTTCCTGAAGGCGCCGACTTTACCTTATCAACGCTATAACGCGTGACCCCACGGCGTTGACTATCTAAACTGCGCACATACATAGCAATACGCCATAACCGAGAAGCCGATGGATCTACGTCAGCGCAACAACGTCAATATAATGGGCACCGGCGCGTCGACCCTGGTGTTCTCCCATGGTTTTGGCTGCAACCAGGCCATGTGGAACTACCTGGCACCGCATTTCCTCGAGCGTTTTCGTGTAGTTCTGTACGACCTCATCGGCGCAGGCCTGTCGGACCTGAGCGCGTACGACAAAGACAAATACAGCACGCTGGACGGCTATGCCCGGGACCTCAATCAGATCATCGACGCCCATGCCGCAGGCCCGGTGATTCTGGTGGGTCACTCGGTCAGCGCGATGATCGGCACCCTCGCCGACCGCCAGGCACCGGGACGGATCGCCGCCCACGTGATGATCGGCCCGTCGCCGCGCTATATCGATGAAGACGGCTATATCGGCGGTTTCAAGCGTAGCGATATCGAAGACCTGCTCGACACCCTCGACAGCAACTACCTCGGCTGGTCCAGCGCCATGGCCCCGGTGATCATGGGTGCGCCTGATCAGCCCGCGCTGGGCGAAGAGTTGACCAAGAGTTTCTGCCGCACCGAGCCGGATATCGCCAAGCAATTCGCACGGGTGACGTTCATGTCGGACAACCGCCAGGATGTGATCGGCCTGGCCACCCCGGTGCTGATCCTGCAATCGACCGACGACCTGATCGCCCCGGTGGCTGTCGGCGAATACCTGCACAGCGTGTTGCCCAACAGCACCTATCACCTGGTGGACAACGTCGGCCACTGCCCGCACATGAGCGCGCCCCAGGCTTGCGCGGCGGCCATGGACAGCTTCCTTGCGCCGTGGGCAGCTGCACGTGCCAGCTGATCTATTCGATAGCGCCGCTTGCGCACTGGCCGTCACCTCGGAAGATGGCACCCTGGTGCAAACCAACGCACGCTTCAGCGAATGGCTGGGGTTCAGTGCCGCCGAGCTGTGCGGCAAGCGCTTCCAGAACCTGCTGACCATGGGCGGCCGGATTTTCCACCAGACCCACCTGGCGCCCATGTTGCGCATGCATGGCAGCGTCACCGAAGTGAAGCTGGACATGCTGCACCGTGACGGCCACAAGATCACCGTGCTGCTCAACGGCAACAAGCGCGAGCAGGCCGACGCTACGGTGTACGACCTGGCCCTGTTCGGCACCACCGACCGCGACAAGTACGAACGCGAGCTGCTCAACGCACGCAACCTGGCCGAAGCCCTGCTGCAGGAAAAAACTGCCACCGAACTGGCCTTGCAGCAAGCCCAGGCCGAACTGCGCGAGGCCTATGCCATCGCCCAGCGCCGCGCACTGTTCGCCGAGCAGATGGTGGCGATTGTCAGCCACGACCTGAAAAACCCGCTCACCGCCATCCGCATGGCCTCCGGCTTTCTCAGCCGCAGCGAACGCACGGCCAAGGAGCGCCAGTTGCTGGGGCACATCGGCCAGTCGTCCGAACGCGCCCAACGCATGATCGCCGACCTGCTTGACTTCACCCAGGCCCGGGTCGGCCAGGGCATCTCCATCAAGGCCCTGCCGTTGGACTTGCATGGCGTGATTCATCGCACCGTGGACGAACTGCGCGTGGCGTTTCCCAAGGCGACGTTGGAACATCACGCAGAAGGCCATGGCGACGCCTGCCTGGATGCCGACCGCGTGCAGCAGATCATCGGCAACCTGGTGGCCAACAGCGTGGCCTATGGCGACCTGCAACGACCGATCCGGATTACCTCACGCCTGGGCGTTGGCGGCTGCGAAGTGGCGGTACACAACCACGGCGCGGCCATTCCCGAAGCGTTGCTGGCCGGGCTGTTCGAACCCATGACCCGAGGTACCGACCAGGGCAGTGATGTGCGAAGCGTGGGCCTGGGCCTGTATATCGTGCGCGAGTTGGCCAAGGTGCACGGCGGGGATGTGGCGGTGAGCTCCTGCGCCACCGGCGGCACCACCTTCACCGTGACGTTTCAGAACACGTAGGCGCTGCCTTGCATCACCGGCTCGACACTGCCGGTCAGCACCACACCGCCCTCACCCGCCCAGTGCACGGTCACGATGCCGCCGTCGCACTCCACCTGCACCGTGGCATCCAGCAACCCTCGCCGGATCCCATTGACCACCGCGCCGCAGCAGCACGAGCCGGAGCCCAGCGGCACGCCGCCGCCACGCTCCCAGATGCGCAGGCGGATACGGCCACGGTCCAGCACCTGCACGAAATGCACATTGGTCTTGTCCGGGAACAACCGATGTTTTTCCAGCGCAGGGCCCACGGCGGCGACGTCGATTGTGGTGAGGTCATCCACGAAAAACGTACAGTGCGGGTTGCCCATGCTGCACGCGGCCGGGTCGCCCTCGATAGGCAGAACAAGCGTATCCATGGCCTCGGCCAACGGCACTGCATGCCAGTCCAGCGACGGCTCGCCCATGTTCACCGAGACTTGCCGCCCGGTGGCACGCACGCAGGTCAGCAGGCCCCGGTCGGTACGCAACAGCACCGAATCCGTAGCGGCCTCATGCATCAAGCGATCAGCCACGCCACGGGTCGCGCTGCCGCAGGTGGCCAGCGGCGTACCGTTGGGGTTCCAGAACTTGATGCGCGCGGCGGCATCATCGCAGTCGAGTACCACGGCAAGCTGGTTGAAACCGATACCGGTGTGACGGTCGCCCAGGCGGCGGGCGATCTGCGCGGTGATGGGATCGTGCAAGCCACGGCGGTCGATGATGATGAAGTCATCGCCATGGGCGTGCATTTTCACGAACGGCAAAAGCATCGGTTGTCCTGTGGTCGACCTGTGGGGGAACTGAAGGATACTCTGAACCGGCCCACTCTTATGAGACCCACCTATGCTAACTGTCTTCAGCGGCCTGCCCGGCACCGGCAAAACCACGATTGCCCGCGAACTCGCACGCCAGACCGCGGCGGTTTACCTGCGTATCGACGTGATTGAACAGGCTATACGCGAGGCCGGTGTGCTGGCGGGGGACGTGGGTGCCAGCGGTTATGGCGTGGCGAATGCACTGGCGCTGAGCAGTCTGCAACTGGGCCATACCGTGGTGGCGGACTGCGTAAATCCGGTCAGGGAAAGCCGGCAAGCGTGGAAGGCCGTCGCTGTAGCAGCAAAGGCGGCATTACTGAATGTTCGGGTGATCTGCTCAGACCAGCAGGAACATCAACGACGGGTGGAAACCCGCACGGGGGATATTCCCGGCCTGGTTCCGCCCTCCTGGGCGTCTGTGTTGGCGCATGAGTATGAGGTTTGGGATGAAGTGCCCTTGACGCTCGATACCGCCTGCATGACACCGGAGCAAGCCGTGACAACAACGATGGCGAACCTCACCTCTGTGGCGAGCGGGCTTGCCCCGCGTTGGGGCGCGAAGCGGCCCTGAAACCAGGCAATGCGTTCTGACAGGGGAAATGCAGGGGCTTACCGGGGCTGCTGCGCAGCCCAACGCGGGGCAAGCCCGCTCGCCACAACAGGCCCGCTCGCCACGAGGTTGAGCCGCCTACAACACGCTGCCCATCGCCTTCATCAACACCAGGTCCCGGCCGTAGATATCCGGCGCGTACACCAACCCGCCCTCACGGTTGACCTCAACCGTCCAGTAACTCAACAACACCGGCACCGGCGTGGCCAGCCTGAATTCGTGGGTCACGCCGGTGGCCAGCAGTTCATCGGTGCGCGCGCGTTCGGCCGGGCTCACCAGCAGATCGCGCAGGAGCAGCGGTTGCTCGACCCGCACACACCCCGAACTGAACGCCCGTGGCCCTTTGGTGAACAGCGGCTGGCTCGGCGTGTCGTGCAGGTACACCGAGTACGGGTTGGGAAAGCGCATCACGATCTTGCCCAGCGGGTTGCGCGGGCCAGCTTCCTGGCGCAGCAGGATGTTGCCTGGGCGCGCCCAGTCGATCTGTTCCGGCGCCAGCGGGTGGCCTTCGGCATCGAGCACTTGCAGGTTCTGTTGGCGCAGGTATTCAGGGTTGAGGCGGATGGCCGGGAGTTTGTCCTCGCGCATGATGGTGGGCGGGATGGTCCAGGTGGGGTTGAGGGTCAGCCGGGTAATACGCGATTTGAGCAATGGCGTCTGGCGCTCGGCGCGGCCCACTTGCAGGCGGGTCTGCCACACCGGGATGCCGCTCTGGTACACGCTCAATTGCGCCGCCGCGACGTTGACCAGCACGCCCTCGGGCTCCAGGTCCTGGGCCAGCCAGCGGAAGCGTTCGAGGTTGATGCGCAGTTGCTCGCGACGGATCGCCGGGCTGATATTGAGCTCGGCCACCGTACCGGCGCCGATCACGCCGTCGGCCTGCAACGAATGACTCAGCTGGAAGGCCTTGACCGCCTTGACCAACTCGTCACCGTACTGCCTGCCGCCGGGGGCCTTGGCCAGGTAACCCCCGCCGATCAGGCGCCGCGCCAGTTCCGGTACGCGCGGGTCGTCCATCCCGGGGCGCAACAGCGGGCCGTTGGCGACCGGGTCCCAATGCGGCAATGGTTGCTGGCGCACAGTGGCATAGGCATTGCGCAGGCTACGGTAGAGGTCCGCGCTGGGGCGAGCCTGATCGAACGCCTGGGCCATGTCTTGCAGGCCGGTGGCGGCAAACGCCAGCACTTCAATATTGGGGTCGCGGGTCGGCGGCTGGGAATGCCACAGCGGCTCGAAGCGCGATTGCTGCAGGCGCCCATAGTGCAGATCCTGCAGGGCTTGCAGGTAGTGCTGGCTGCTGGCGATGTCGCTGCACAGCACGTTGGCCGTGGCATCTGGCGCAGGCAGGCTATAGTGGGTGGGGTCCAGGCCGTCATCGGCAAGCATCAGCAACTGAGATTGCAGGGCTTGCCGGCGCTCGTCGGCGGACCACAGTGGCCCATTACCCTGCTGCTGGTAGAACGCTTGCAGACGCAGTTGGGCAGCCGCGTCAATCTGCGGCACCAGGCTGGGGCAGACGCTCGGCAGTTGCGCCAAGGCCTGCTGCACGGGTGCCAGGTCGACCGGTGCGGGCGTGGTCACCGGCAACGGCTCGACCGGCAGCGCATCGGCTGTCGCGACCAATGGTGCAACGAGCAGGCAAATGCTCAAGTAACATGCGTGTTTTTTGAACAATTGACCTGGCTCCAATCCACAGCGGGGGGATACTTTGTAGATGCTGACTTTTATGCGCCGCCTCGGCTTGATGACCGTGACGTTGGCTACGCTGAGCAATTTTGCGCTCGCCGCCAATCAGACCTCTCCTAACTTGTATAGCAGCCTGGCGCGCTCGGCTCCAGAACTCAATCCCACTGTCCTCAAAAGCGCCCTGAACGCGGTGCAGTGCGCAGTCAATAACGGCGAAGAGCGTTCCGAACGCCTGGCGGTCATTGACTACTCCCAGCCTTCCACCGCCCGTCGGCTGTGGATCTTCGATTTGCGCAAGAAGACCCTGGTACTGCGCGACCTGGTGGCCCACGGCGCCAAGTCCGGGGAAAACTTCGCCACCCAGTTTTCCAACCTGGAAGGCAGCCACCAGTCCAGCCTGGGTCTGTTCCGCACCCAGGAAAGCTACCTGGGCACCCACGGTTACTCGTTGCGCATGGACGGCCTGGAGCCGGGTTTCAACGATCAGGCCCGCGACCGCGCCATTGTGATCCACGCCGCCGACTACGTAAGCCCCCTGTGGAGCAAGCGTGAAGGTCGTATCGGTCGCAGCCAGGGTTGCCCGGCCGTGCGCCCGCAGGTAGCCCGCCAGGTAGTGGACAAGCTCAAGGATGGGCAGTTCATGTTTTCGTGGTATCCCGACCAGCGTTGGTTGAAGTCTTCGACCTACCTCAATTGCAAACCCCAACAGGTGGCGAGTAGTCGTACAATCCGTGGCGGATAGCCTGTCCCCATAGATAAGAGAGCGCCGCATGCTTCTACATAAGTCCACCTGGATCGAGATCGGGCAGTTTCTGGAACGCAGCCGCACGGTGGTGATTCCCATCGGCTCCAACGAGCAGCACGGCCCCACCGGCCTGCTCGGCACCGACTGGATGTGCCCGGAAATCATCGCCCATGAGGCGCAAAAGAGCGCCGACATCCTGATCGGCCCGACCTTCAATATCGGCATGGCCCAGCATCACCTGGGGTTTCCCGGCACCATTTCCCTGCGCCCTTCCACCTTTATCGCCGCGATTGGCGACTGGGTGCGTTCGCTGGCCGGGCATGGTTTCGAGAAAATTCTGTTTCTGAACGGCCATGGCGGCAATATCGCCACGATTGAAGCGGCGTTTTCCGAGCTGTACGCCGAAGCGAGCTTCGCCCGTCGCCCCGCCGGGTTTGCGTTGAAGCTGGTGAACTGGTGGGACCTGGAAGGCGTGACCGACCTGGCCCAGCGCCAGTTCCCGGTGGGCCACGGCAGCCATGCCACGCCGTCGGAGATTGCGGTGACCCAATGGGCCTACCCGGACACGATCAAGACCGCCGACTACTCGCCGCAAATCGCCAACACCGGGCCGATCCGCGAAGCCCTGGACTTCCGCGCGCGCTTCCCGGATGGGCGCATGGGCTCGGACCCGGCGCTGGCGACGGTGGAAAAAGGTGGGGAATTGGTGGCGCTGGCCGCGCAGGGGTTGGTCAAGACAGTGAACAGCTTCAGCAACGAAGCCAAGCCCTGAGCCATACATAGATCTACATGTGGGAGGGGTCTTGCCCCCTCCCACATTTGGTTTTATGCATGCCTGGGATTATTGGCAGTCCTTTGCCGCCAGCTCCAGCCGCGACGGTGTAATCGTCGACGCCAACGGCTTGCGCTCATACAAGAACACCTTGGCGCCCTCTCCGGCCTTGTAGGCTTCCAGCACATCATCGGCGGCTATCTTGCTGGTCAGCACTACTTTGGCATGGCGCGAGTTCTGGGTGACGGTCGAGGTGATCCCGTGTTTTTCCAGCTTGGGCAGCACGCACTGCACATAGGCTTCCGGGCTCTTGCCGGTTTGCAGGGTCAGGCTCGGGGCGTTGGGGGCGGTTACACAACCAGCCAACAACAGGGAAGCAATGGCCAAGGCCGGGGCGAAAAAAGCGCGCATGAAAAATTCCTGACTATAAAAATAAAGGTTCACATCAACCGGCACGGACCAACGCTTTGAGCGACGCATCGAACTGCTTCAAGGCATCGAGTTGCACATCACGCTGCTGCTCGATCTGCGCGGCAATCTCCGGCGCGGCCTTGTCATGTACCCACACCGATGGCACCTGCTTGTGCACCGAGCCTTCGGCCTTGGCGATGTACTGCAGGTTCGCGTCGTAGAACCGCGCGATAAAACGCGCCTCCACCACATCGTTACGCTGGGTCAGCAGTTGGTTATGGGTATCGAGCATCACCACCACATCGGGGTGCGCCTGCACCAGGGCGTCCAGGTTGTCGTAGACCGTTACCGACAAAAAGGTGCCTTGCAGCGAGCTCATCAACCAATCGATGGCCAGTTCCGGGTCGGAACTGTTGACGAACGCCTGGCGGATACGTCCGTCGAGGGCATCCTTGGCGCCATTCAAGGCCATATCGTGGTAGCGTTCGAGGTAGCTGAGGTTGTCGCGGGTGTTGTCGCTCAACAACACACCCACTGACTGCGCGTGCTGCAGGGAGTCTACGCTACCGATGATAGGTAGCAAATGGCTGGTATGCAGATCATCGGCGATTGCCGCGTTGTTGATGACCACCGTGCCAAGCATCAGAGCCATCAAAGCCACCTGAATAAACGTCCTCATCGCGCATTTCCTTGAACAGCGTCTCGATGGGGCGATTTTCCGCTTTTCCTGCAAAAACAGAACTTGCGATGCTTGATGATGACTATTATCTGAACCGATAGTGCTGACATAAAACCTATAAGGACCACGCCATGAAGCCCTACCAGAAAACCTTCGACCGCATCCGCGAAGCCGTACTACCGGAGTTCCGCGAGCGGGTCGCCGATTACCTGGTCGACTATGAACACGTGCTGCAGGACGAGGCGGCGGACGCAGATCGGATCAGCGCCAGTGCCCAGCAACTGCGGGGCTACCTGCGCGGCCTGAACACCACGCGGGTACTGGGCATGGCCGACTGGGAGGAGCTGGACCGCCGTGTGAAAGAGGATTGGCTACGGGTGGTGGAAGCCGAATAACGCGCGAGGCGTATCGATCAGCAAGGCCTGCGCCACCGGTGTCGACCAGCCCAGGGCCTGGCGTTGCTCGATCACTGCGGGGTAGTCGACTGACGTTTCATGCTGGGTGTGTGGCCAGTCACTGCCCCACACCAAGCGGTGCAGACCGAAACTCTGCTGCAGCAACGGCATGGCCTGGCGGGCGAACTCAAGGTTCTGCGCCGGGCTGCCACCCAGGCGATAGATCCCCGAGACTTTCAACCACAACTGACCGCTGAGGCCCAAGTCCAGCAACTCGGCAAAATCGCGCTGGGCGACGCCGAGTCGTGCATCCGGCCGGCCAAAATGGTCGACCACCAACTTGATCCCGAACGGCAGCAACTGGCGCACCAATTGCGGCAGGTCGGCTACCTCGCGGTGCAATTCCACGTGCCAGCCCAGGGCGACGAGGTGCTCGAAAAAAACCTTCCAGCCGGGCTCGGCAAAGTCTGGCAGCGCCCGGCCCACCAGGTTCAAGCGCACGCCAACCACGCCTGCGCGGGCCATCGCCTGTAAAGCGTCGTGCGGGATATCCCGCTCCAGCACTACCACGCCGCGCAACTGATCCGGGGCTTGCTGCAAAGCGGCCAACAGATAGCCGTTGTCGGTGCCCAGGAAACTGGGCTGTACCAGCACACCGTGGCTCAGGCCATTGGCGTGCAAGTGGCCGAGGTAGTCCGCCAGCGTGGCGTCGTAGCCTGGGGTGTAGCGACGCTCACCGGCCAGGGTCAGCGCCTGGCTGAATACATGAGCGTGGGCGTCGATGCCGGTGATGGAACGGTTATCAAGCATGGGGTCGTCTTTCAAAAGTAAAAAGGATCAGGCCTGGGCGCGCTGGCCGCTCACGACGCGCTCGGCGGGTGCCGCTTCGAGCACGCGGCCACGGGTTTCCGGCAGGCACAGGGCGGCGATCACCGCGACGCCGTAGGCGATCCCGGCATCGATGCCGATGGCCGAGCCGAGGGACATCGAGTCGCTCATATGCCCCACCAGGAAGGGAAACACCGCCGACAACACGCGCCCGAAGTTGTAGCAAAAGCCCACGCCGGCGCCGCGTACATCCGCCGGGTACAACTCGTTGAACAACGCCCCCAGGCTGGCCGGGATACCGGCGGCGAAGAAGCCCAGCGGGAAGCCAAGGAACAGCATCTGCGTATTGCTCAGCGGCAGGAACACATAGGCCTGCACGGTGATCACGCAGCACAGCGCAAACAGCACGATGTTCTTGCGGCGACCAATGCGGTCGATCAGCCAACCACTGGCGATGCAGCCACACCAGAAGGCAAAGATGATCACCGCCAGGTAGCCGCCCGAGTTGAGTACCGACAGGTTGCGCTCGGTCTTGAGAAAGGTCGGCAGCCAGGTCATCACCGCATGGTAACCACCGTGGGCACCCAGGCCCAGCAGGCCGCCGAACAGCGTGACGCGGATCAGCTCAGGGCGAAAGATGCCCGCCAGCGACTTGAAGAAACTCTGGGGAATCGCCTGTTCCTTTTGCAGGCGCTGAAAGCTGTCGGGTTCTTCAACGTTACGCCGCACCCAGATAATCAGGAACGACGGCAGCAGGCCCACCACGAACATCACCCGCCAGGCCATGTCCTGGGGCACAAACGAATAGATCAGCGCAAACACCCCGACCGCCACGCCCCAGCCCACGGCCCAGGCGCTCTGCACGGTGCCCATCACTTTGCCGCGATATTTCGGGTTGATGGTCTCGGCCATCAACACCGCACCCGCCGCCCATTCACCGCCGATGCCGAAGCCTTGCAGCGCCTTGACGACCAGCAGTTGGTGGAAGCCGGTGACGAACGCCGACAAAAACGTGAAGAACGAGAACCACAGGATCATCCACTGCAAAGTGCGCACCCGGCCGTAGCGGTCGGACAAGGTACCGCCGACCCAACCGCCGATGGCCGAGGTCACCAGCGTGACACCACTGATCAGCCCCGCATCGCCCTTGCTCAAGGCGAATGCCGCGATGAGTGCCGGGATCGCCAGGCCGAACATCTGCACTTCCAATGCATCCAGGGACCAGCCGCCGAAGCAGGCCCAGAACGTTTTGCGCTCCCGAGGAGTGACTTGGCGATACCAACTGAACATGATTTTTATCCTTATAGGTCAAACGCGAGGCAGCCGGGCGCGAACCGCGCCACAGTCGGGCCAGTGTTGGGCAAACAGTTAACGGTGCGGGTGTGCGGTCAGCGAATGTCCACGCGGTAGCGGAAGTGTTCGGCATGCCCACGGGAGCGTCGCCACTCCAGGGGCTGGCCAGCGTAGTCGCGGGCCAGGCGCTCGATCACCACCACCGGGCTGTTGACCGGTACTTGCAGCAAGCGCGCGTACACCGCGTTGACCGATTCGGCCGTGAGGGTTTCCTCGGCCGAGGCCACCACTTGCCCGCAGACGTCTTCATACACCGGATACAGCAACGGGCCTTGCGCAGCCAGGTCGATGTCGAGCAGCGCCTGGAAGCGTGCGCGCGGTAGCCAGATTTCTTCGGCGAGCAGCGGCTGCACGTCAAACAGACGGGTCCGGACGATGCGGATCACTTGGGCTTCGGGGGCCAGGCCCAGCGCCTCGCTGACCGCCGACGGCGCAGGCACGGACTCGACCGTGAGGATGCGGCTTTGCGGCACCTGACGCTCGCCCGACGGGCCTTGAAAACGGAAAAAGCGAAACAGCGACGACTGGAATTGCGGGCGGCGCACAAAGGTGCCACGGCCCTGCTGACGCTCCAGAATGCCCTCGCTAACCAGTGCATCCACGGCCTTGCGCACGGTACCGGTCGACAGCGCGTACTCGGCGGACAACACCGCTTCGGTGGGAATCGCTTCGCCGGGGCGCCAGCGATTGTTGGCGATCTGCTCGATCAGCTGGTCGCGCAAGCGTTGGTAAAGCGGCAGGCGGGCATCACTGGACAGCGTATTCATGGGGTCACATTCACTTTGTTATGTAGTCATATATATGAATATGACCAGAGTATTCTTCCGCCGGGTGGTGCCTGTCAAGCGCCTCACCGCAGACGGAAGATGAATGGTGGTTACTGCGCCGGGCGTTGTTGCTGCACCCACGCCTGCACGGAGGGCCGCTGCCACTGGCGTTGGGCGTATGCCACCAACTCGGCAGGCACGCTGTCACCGTTGAGGATCAGGCGATTGAGCATCACCGCCAGGTCCACATCAGCGATGGACCACTCACCGAACAAGTACGGCGGATTACCCGCCAACAGCGCCTGGGCCGCACTGATCAACTTCGTTGCCGCCACTTGAGCCACAGGCGACAGTGCGGGCATCTTCTGCCCATAGAACACCACCATCGTCGAGCGCTCCTGACGGATCGGCAGCAAATCGCTGCGCAGCCATGCCTGGACCTGCCGCGCCCTCGCCCGCTGTTTTGGATCGGCCGGATACACCGGCACTTCAGGGTAGGCCTGCTCCAGGTACTCGGTGATCGCCGACGACTCCGACAAGGCGAAGTCGCCCTCCAGCAAGGTCGGTACGCGTTGGGTCAGGGACAGTTGGGCAAAGTCGGCCGCGTGCTGCTGCGCGGCATCCAGGTCCAGGGTAACCGTGTCGAACGCCAGGCCTTTTTCGCGCAGAGTCACGAACACCGACATGGCGTAGGGGCTGGTGTACAGATGATCCACATACAGGCGCATAACGATTCTCCTTGAGGGGGAACACCACGCTACGAGATGCGCCACAAGAAAGACAATGCGCTGTTTTTATGGGGGCATTCCTGGGTGGAATACCGGGTTAACCGGCAAATCCGCCCTCGTCCAGAAAGGCACGTTCCTCATCCGTGGTCTCACGCGCCAACACCTCGTTTCGATGGGGAAAACGCCCGAATTGCTCGATGATGCGCGCATGTTCCTTGGCCCAATGGTAGGTGTTGGTATCCAGTTGCCGGTTCAGGTCCAGGGAGCGCTGTTGATCGGCCGGGTCTTCCGAATGCTCGAACGGCAGGTAGCAGAACGCACGCAATGCCGGTTCGACCTGCCGGTCCAGCCCGGCGTCCACCATGCGCCGCGCATACAGCCGTGCGAGCGGGTCGGTGGCGAACATATGGGCGGTGCCACGGAAGGCATTGCGCGGGTACTGGTCGAGCAGGATCAGCAACGCCAGGGCACCGTGCGCCGAGTCCAGCCAGCTTTCCAGCTCACGCCGGGCGGCTTGCAGATGCGCGCTGTGGAAAGTGTCGCGGAAGCTGGCGTCGAAAGCAGCGTCCTTGGCAAACCAGCGCTTGGGGCCGGCGTGTTGCCAGAAGTCGATGACATCCTGCGGCGTCGTCATGGTGAGTACCTGGAAAAATGATTTAGCTGACGGTATCAGAATCCAATGTTATAGGATAACGCTCCCTTACCACCCTGCCCTGTGATCACGCCCATGACCGACGCTGTTCCCCTGCGCCAACGCCTGCTTTCCATCGACGCCCTGCGCGGCCTGGTGATCCTGTTCATGCTCCTCGACCATGTGCGCGAAACCTTCCTGCTGCACCGCCAGGTCAGCGACCCGATGGCCATCGACACCACCGAGCCCGCACTGTTTGCCAGCCGCACCCTCGCCCACTTGTGCGCGCCGGTGTTTGTGTTGCTCACCGGGCTGTCGGCCTGGCTCTACGGCCAGAAGTACCAAGGCCGTCGCGATGTGTCGGCGTTCCTGTTCAAGCGTGGGCTGTTCCTGGTGGTGCTGGAGTTCACCCTGGTCAACTTCGCCTGGACCTTCCAACTGCCGCCCAGCGTGATCTATATGCAAGTCATCTGGGCGATTGGCGTGAGCATGATCGCCCTTGCGGCGCTGGTGTGGTTGCCGCGCCCGCTGCTGGTCGTGTTGGCGGTGGTGATCATTGCCGGGCACAACCTGCTGGATGGGCTGCACTTCGAGGCCGGTTCGGCACTGCATATTCCGTGGACAATCCTGCATGAGCGCAGTTGGATCGAAGTGGGCGCGTCGCTGCGCCTGCGCGTCACTTATCCGGTGCTACCGTGGATCGGCGTGATCGCCCTGGGCTACAGCCTCGGCCCCTGGTTTGCCAAAGACATGCAGCCGGCGCAGCGCCAGCGTTATCTGTGGCTGGGCGGTGCAAGTGCATTGATAGGGTTCGTGGTAGTGCGAGCGGTCAATGGGTATGGCGAAAAACCATGGCAAGCCTATGACAACGGCGTGCAAACCCTGATGAGCTTTTTCAACATCACCAAGTACCCGCCTTCGTTGTTGTTTCTGGCACTGACGCTGGGGATTGGGCTACTGCTGTTGCTGGCGTTCGAGAAGGCGGGAAGCAAGCGCTGGATCAGCATGCTCGCCACCTTCGGTGCAGCGCCTATGTTCTTCTATCTGCTGCACCTGTACGTGCTGAAAATCCTCTACGTCACGTGTGTGGCACTGTTTGGCCTGACTCACGGCAACTACTTCGGCTTCGACGGCATGGGCGCCATTTGGCTGGTGGCGTTGCTGCTGCCGCTGGCGCTGTACGCGCCGGTACATTGGTTCGCCGGGCTCAAGGCCCGGCGCCGCGACCTGGCCTGGCTCAAGTACCTGTAGAAACTCGATCCATGCGTGAGTCGAGTTGACAAGATCCATTCATGTTGCGACCAGATGCGCATAAAACGCGTGAAACATGAAATACGCACACACCGCCAGCGCCAGGCCCATGCAACGGTTGAACACGGTAAACGCCGACGCCCCGTTGATCCGCCGTCCCAGCATTGCGCCAAGCAACGCATAGAGCCACGGCGCGCCAAACGCGCCAAAAGCCAGCAACGCCGACACCAGTGCAATCGACACCCCGGTGATATGCGCGGCCGGCAGCATGACGCTGGTGATCGGCAACACCGCCATGATGCCCTTGGGGTTGAGCAACTGGATCACCAAGCCGTTCCAGAACGTGAGGGTCTTGGCCGGTGCGGTAGAGACTTTTTCATCGACCACCGTGCGCGCGGTGAACACTTGATAAGCCAGGTACAAGGTGTACACGCCGCCAACCAACGAAACATAGGGCAACGCCACCTGGGAAATGATCGCCTCGCCGGTGTAGCCGAACAGCACGAACAACACCAGCATCGCGCAGCCCACGCCGATGAAAAACCCGGTGGAGCGCCGGAACTGACCGGTGAGCCCGGCGTTGAGGCCCATGAAATTCACGGGGCCGGGGCTGTACATGACGCTGAAGGCGTAGAGGAAGATGTCCATGGAAGACCTGCAGTAGAAAGAGTGTGGCGAGTCTACTGAGGGGAGATGGGGGGATTCTTGTATGTTTGTGGTTGGGCTGGATGGGGAGGCTGCGCATCGGAGCGGGAGCAAGCTCACTCGCCACAGGTATAGTGTTTGCCGGATCCTTCAGGACAAAACCAGACATGGATGTATTCACCCAAGGCAGTTGCCTCTGCGGCGCAATTACTTATCACGTTTCGACACCGCTCAAGGCCGTCACCCACTGCCACTGCAAAAAATGCCAGAAAGGGCATGGCGCTGCGTTCGCGACGTATGCCAGCGCGCGCCGATCAGAAGTGACGATACGGGCTGTGCGTGACACGCTGAAAAGCTATGAATCTTCGCCAGGTATCACCCGTCAATTCTGCTCGGAATGTGGTTCATCGCTGTTCTGGAGCGACGCTGAAGGAAAGTATCCAGAGTGGATTTCGATTGCGCTGGGCACGCTCGATACCCCCTTCAAGGTAAAGAACCAGGCGCACAGTTGCATTGAGTCCAAGGCACCCTGGCTTGGTGGACAGTTCCTTTGAGTCCGCTCAACGCAAACGTCTCGATACGCAAACTGGAGCAACTCCCGGCGCAGATCCGAGCCCTCGAAGCGCAGGCAGTCGCCGAAGGCTTCCGGTTCCTGACACGATTGATCACGGAGTGGGAAGACGGCTCCAATCGATTTGATCGGCCGGGTGAATGCTTTCTGGGAATGTTTTGTGATGGGCGGCTGATCGCCGTCGGTGGTCTTTCTTGTGATCTCGTCGCGGGATCAGGGGTTGGACGGCTTCGCCGGGTATACGTAGAACGTACTTACCGTGGGCGACAGGCTGGTAAGGCCTTGGTGGTGCAGCTGCTGGAAAATGCTGCCGTGCATTTTCACAAAGTACGTCTGTCCACCGACACATCGGAGGCCGCAGCTTTTTATGTTCGATGCGGTTTTGATCAGGTGGCTGATGACACCGCCACCCACGTAAAAAGCTTGAAAAACGGCTGAAACGGATGCTGCCGGCTGCGCAACACACAATAAAAATGGGGATCGTCGAGCTTCAGCGAGGCTACGATGGAGGTGTGTCAGCGGCATCTCTATCGGCAGTGCCGCCGTCATCGCGGCCTCGCTGGGGCTCGACGGCTCCCACAGTGGGTTTTGCAGTGCTTGAAAGGTCGTTACATCAACGGAATCGAATAACTCACGAACACCCGATTCTGATCCTGGTCCCGCGCCACTTCACTGCGCGACACACCGTTGCGCCAGCCGAACCCGACGTTCTTGAACGTGCCGCTCTGCACCACGTAATCCAGCGAGATATCGCGCTCCCACTCGCTGGCATCGTTGCCGCTGGCAGTGAGAATGTGCTCGCCCTTCAAGTACATCACCGACGCCTTCAGGCCCGGCACGCCAAGCGAGGCAAAGTCATAGGCGTATTGGGCAAAGGCCGTGCGTTCGCCGGCCTGGATGAAGGTCTGCACGGTACGGTCGGTGTAGAGGTACAGGCTGGAACCGCCCTCCCCTTTGTTGACCAGGCCGCCCTGGTTGAGTTGGGCGAAGTTGCTGTCATCCGAGACTTGCTGGTAACCGGCGGTGATCGCGTGCGGGCCCAGGGAGTAGATGAACGCTGCGCTCCAGGTGTTGTTGTCGATTTCACCCGTGCCGTTCTTGGTATAGCCGCCGAGCTTGTAGCCTTCGGCACGGCCGGCGACGCTGCTGTTCTTGCCGTCGGAGGTGGTCTTGAAGTAGCGCAGGTCAGTTTTCAATGAGCCGTAGTCGCCCAGGGGCAATACATGGATCAAACCGGCGAAGTGCTGTTGGTAATAGTCTTCGAGATTGGCGTAGTAGTACTGGACCAACAGGTCCTTGGTCACCTGGTAATCGGCACCGGCGTAGTTGAATTTATTGCTTTCCTGGGTGCCACCGGCCGCCGCCAGGCCGCTGCGGTCGCTGGAACCACGGCCGGTGGTGTGCTGCAGTTGGCCGCCGATCAAGGTCAGGTTATCGATGTCCTTGCTGGTGATCTGCCCGCCTTCGAACGACTGCGGCAACAGGCGCCCGTCGTTGCTCACCAGGATCGGCAGGTTCGGGCGCAGGTAGCCGTAGCGCAGTTCGCTCTTGGCGAAACGCGCCTTGGCCGTCGCGCCGCCACGGGCCCAGGTGTCGGCGGCCTTGCCGTCGTCGGTGGGGATCATCGAACTGCCCACATGACGGCCGGCGCCACTGTCGAGGGTGACGCCGAGCATGCCCACGGCATCCAGGCCGAAGCCGACAGTGCCGTCGGTAAAGCCCGACTGGTAGTTGAGGATAAATGCCTGGCCCCACTCTTCGGTCTTCGACGGTGCGGCGGCGCCGTCACGGTTGTCGTTGTTGAAGTAGAAGTTGCGCAGGCTCAAGTTGGCTTTGCTGTCACTCAGAAAATCAGCCGAGGCCAGGGGGCTCAGGGCAATGCCCAGGCCGCCGGTCAATACGCTTAACACATGCAAAGTGGCTTTCATCACAACCTCAGTCAATTAATCCATGGGCGTCATAGAACGGATACGGCCCCGGGTACTCCCCGAACACGCCGTTGTGGCTGATCAAACCCTGCTGCACCTCCCAGCGATGCAACAGATAGCCCGCCGGCTCCAGGTTGAAATGCGCGGGCGCCGCTTCTTGCAAATCCAGCACGATCTGGTGGGAGGTGCCGGGGCACACACAACTCAGGCTGCCACCGAAACGCCGCTGCATCGGCCGGTGCAGATGGCCGCACAGCAAGCGCTCCACTTGCGGATGGCGGGCAACGACTTGCTCCAGGGTGCCGGCATTGATGAAGGGTTCGCGGTCCATGTGGCCGATGCCACTGATGAACGGCGGGTGATGCAGGATCAGCAGCGTCGGTGCATCCGGGCGCAACGCCAGTTGCTCGTCCAGCCAGTGCAATTGGCTATCGAGCAACTGGCCGCCGTGGCCGCCAGGAATGGTCGAGTCAAGGCCGATCAGGCGCAGTGGATGGTCGTCGACCACCCAGTCCAGCGGGCCCTCGGCCGACAACGGCAGATACGCGTGATCACGAAATGCTTCCAGTAACGGCCCACGGCTGTCGTGATTGCCCGGCACCAGGTAGCACGGCATGTGCAGGCGCGCGAGTTCGGGGTGCAGCACGGCGTATTCATCGGCGCGGCCGAAGTCCACCAGGTCACCGCTGATGACCACGATATCGGGCCGTGGGTGGCTGGCGTTCAAGTGGTCGACGGCGCGGCGCAGTGCGCCTAACGTATCGACAACCCCATAAGTGAGACGCTGGCCGGCTTTAAGGTGCAAGTCGCTGATCTGCGCGACGAGAAACGGACGATTCACGATAGAGTCTCAAGCATTCAGGGTGAACAACATGTGCGGCGCGATCGCCAGGGCAATCGGTGCGCCGACGGCGTACAGCTGGTTGTCGCTGCTGTCGACCAGCAGCGGTTGCGGGCCGCCCACATCCACCAGCAGGCGGCTTTGCGCGCCTTGGAAGAACTGCGCCAGCAGGTGGCCGTGCAAGTGCCCTTCGCTCTCCATCACCCTCAGGTGTTCGGGGCGGCAATAGACGGTGCTGGGCAGGTTGACGTCCTGCCACGGCAACTCGCCGCCACAGACTTTCAAACCATGGGCCGATGGCTCGAGCACGGCAAAGGCATTGAGGTTGCCGACAAAGCCCGCGACGAAGGCATTGGCCGGTTTCTGGTAGATGTCACGCGGACTGGCCAATTGCGCGACACGTCCGTGCTCCATCACCAGGATGCGGTCGCCCAGGGCCATGGCTTCGCCCTGGTCGTGGGTGACGAACACCGAGGTGATGCCCAGGCCGCGCAGCAACTCATTCAGCTCGCTGCGCAGGCGTTCGCGCAGTTGCGCATCCAGGGCGGCCAGCGGTTCGTCCAGCAGCAACACTTTCGGGCGCGGCGCCAACGCACGCGCCAAGGCCACGCGCTGGCGCTGGCCGCCGGAGAGCTCATGGATGCTGCGTTTGCCGTGGTGCTGCAAGCCCACCAGTTCCAGCAACTCGTCGCAGCGCTGGTTACGCTCCACCACCGACATACCGCGAATCTTCAAGCCATAAACGATATTCCCGGCCACATTCAGGTTGGGAAACAGCGCGTAATTCTGGAACACCATGCCCACATCGCGGCGTTCGATGGGCAGGCGCGTCACGTCCTGGTCGCCGAACCACACCTGGCCCACATCCGGGCGTTCGAGGCCGGCGATCAGGCGCAAGGTGGTGGTTTTGCCACAGCCGGACGGACCGAGAATGGCCAGGGTTTCGCCGCCTTCGACGGTCAGGTTCAAGTCATGCACGGCCACGGTGCCGTCGGCGAACGCCTTGCGACAGCCTTGCAGGCGGATAGTGATAGCGGTCATCGACGCTCTCCACGGGACAAACGGGCACTGATGGCCTGCAGCGCAATCAACAGCGGCACGATCATCAGCAAAAAGATAAGGGTGTAGGCGCTGGCGATTTCCAGGCGCGCCGAGGCGTAGCTGTCGGCCAGGCCCACGGGCAAGGTCTTGGTCATCGGCGTGTGGAGCATCCAGGTCAGGTTGAATTCACCCAGGGACAAGGTGACGACCATCAGCACACCGGCCAGGATCCCGGCCCGGCAGTTGGGCACCACCACGCTGAAAAAGCGCTTGATCGGACCGGCCCCCAGGCTGGCCGCCGCTTCCTCCAGCACCGGCAGTTGCTGGCGCTGCATCACCGCCATCACCGGGCGTACCAGGAACGGCAGGGTGAACAGCACATGGCCGACCAGGATGAACAGCCAACTGCTGCGAAAACTGCCGAATTGGCCGTAGGTCAACAGCAACGCCAACGCACTGGCCAACCCCGGCATGGCCACCGGCAGCACCATCAACTCTTCAAAGGCGCGGCTGAAGCGGTTGTTCATGCGCACCAAGGCGTAGGCCGCCGGCACGCCAATCACGCAGACGCACACCGCGCAGGCCAGCGCCAGTTGCAGCGACAACCACACGGTGGGCGAATATGCCTGCCACACCTGCACCAGCCAATCGAAGGTCAAGCCACTGGACAGGCCGACGAAGAAATTGCGGGTCAGCCCGGCCAGCAGCGACATCAGCACCGGCACCAGCATGAAGGCGCACACCACCAGGGTGAACAGCAGTTGCAACACAAACAGCGATGAGCGCTTCACAGCACAGTCCCCGAATTTTTCACCAGCCGTCGCGTGAGCAGCAGCACGGCCCAGGTCACCACGCCAAGCACCACCGACAGTGCGGCCGCCACGGCGAAGTTGGCGTAGTTGGTGAACACGTTGTAGATGGCCACCGGGGTGACGTTCAGACGCGTGCCCAAGGTAAAGGCGGTGCCGAAGGCGCCCATGGAGGTGGCGAAACAGATCGCCCCGCAGGAGGCCAGCGCCGGCGCCAGGCCTGGCACGATCACATCGCACACCACTCGCCAATGCCCGGCGCCCAGGGAATGGGCGGCTTCTTCCAGGCTGCGGTCGAGGCTCTCGCATGCCGCCATTACCGTGAGGATCACCCGTGGGATCGAGAAATACAGGTAGCCCACGAACAGCCCCGCCAGCGAGTAGGCGAAGATCCAGCGCTCACCGGCCAATTGCAGGCCCAGTGAGGCGAGCAGGCCTTGACGGCCAGCCAGCAGAATCACCAGGAAACCCACCACCACGCCGGGAAACGCCAGGGGAAACGTGAGCAATGCCACCAGCGCCGAACGCCCGAAAAACTGCTGCCGGGCGAGGAACACCCCGCTGATGCCGCCGATCAGCAGCGCCACCAGTGTCACCACCACCGCCAGCAGCAGGGTTTGCCCAAGGCTGCCCAGGTACTGCGCACTGCTGAGCACCTGCCAGTAGCCGCTGCCATGGCTGTCGCGGCTCTCGGCACCGAGCACCATCAGGTGCGCCAGCGGCAGCAGCCAGAACGCGAGCAGCACCGCAAAGGCCGGGGCCAGTGCCCAGGCTGCGTGTCTTGCCGATGCGGCCACTTACTTGACCTCGTTCAGGTAACGGGCGGCGAAGGCTTCCTGCACAGCGGCCATTTTTTCGTAGTCCACCACGCCGGCGCGGGCGTAGTCGCTGTCGGGCAGGAACTGTGCGGCCACCTCCGCCGGCATCTTCATCGGCCGTACCGGACGCAGGTAGGCTTTAGCCCAGAGCGCCTGGCCTTCGTCCGACAGCACGAAGTCGAGGACCTTTTCTGCGTTGGCGCGGTGCGGCGCGTTGGCCACCAGGCTCATCACGTAGGGCACGCTGATGCTGCCTTCCTGGGGAATCACGAAGGCGACGTTGGCCTTGTCTTTGTAGCGCGCGCGGTAGGCGTTGAAGTCGTAGTCCACCAGGATCGGCAACTCGCCGGACAGCACCCGCGCATAGGCGGTCTGCTTGGGCACGATGGGCGCGTTTTTCGCCAGTTTCTGGAAGTAGTCGATGGCCGGCGCGAAGTTGTCCAGGTCGCCGCCCATGGCGCGGTTGATCGCCACCGCCGACACGTAGCCAACGAAGGCACTGGACGGGTCGAGGTAACCGACCATGCCTTTGTATTCAGGCTTGAGCAGGTCGGCCCAGCTTTGCGGCACCGGCAGACCACCGAGCGCATCGACGTTGACCATGATGCCCAAGGTGCCGGAGTGGATCGCGAACCAATGGCCGGCCGGGTCTTTCAGGCCAGCAGGGATCTGCTCCCAGGCCTTGGGTTTGTAGGTGCCGACCACCTCGGCTTTTTGCGCCTGCAGGCCGAAGGTCACGCCGTAGTAAACGACGTCGGCCACCGGTGCGGCTTTCTCTGCCACCAACTGTGCCAGGGATTGGCCGGAGTTCTTGTTGTCCAAGGGCACTTGCACGCCGGTGCTGGCGGCGATGGCCTTGAGCTGGGTGGCCCAGTCGGCCCAGTCCGGCGGGCAGTTGTAGCAGATCGCGGTTTCGGCGGCCTGGGCCAGGCTGGCCACACCGCACAGCAGCACGGCTGCCAGTGTTTTACGGAATGCGCGCATCAGGGGTTTCCTCGTGGGGTTGAGTGCTTTCGCCCGGCCGGATATGGCAAGGCAGGCAATGGGACGTCGGGGCATGGCCGGCGATCTGCGCCAGCAGTTGGTCAATCACGGTGCTGGCCAGCAGCGCAATCGGCTGCACCACGCTGCACAGGGTCGGGTGCATCTGGGTGCCGAGGCTGATGCCATCGAAGCCCATCACCGAGAGTTGTTCGGGCACGTTCCAGGCGTTGCGGCGCAGTTCGGCGATCAGGCTGATGGCCAGGAAGTCGTTGGAACACAGCAGTGCGGTGGGTGCCTCCTCGCCTTGGAGGAATGGCGCGATGGCGGCGAATTCCGCCTGGGTGTGTGCCGGCATTTCGGTGACCGGACGCGCTGGCAAGCCGCATTCGCGCATCGCCTCGCAATACCCGGCGTACCGCAGGCGCGCACGGTCCGACTGCAAGGCGGGACCGGCGACCATGCTGATGCGGCGGTGCCCCGCTTGCAGCAAATAACGCGTGGCCAAGGCCATGCCCGCGCGGTTGTCCACCGACACAGCGCTGTAGCTGGGGTTGCTGGGTTGGTGGTAGGCCAGCACAAACGGGGTTTTCTCTGTATTCAGGCTGCTGAGCACGACGTTGCTTTCAGCATCCGTGACCGTCAGCACCAGGCCGTCCACGCGCTGGCGCAACAACTCTTCCACCACAATGCTTTCGCGCTCGCTGTTGTAGTCGGTAGTCGCCAACAGCAGGCTGTAGCCGCGTGCACGTGCCGCGCGCTCCATGGCCTGGAACTGTTCGGCGAACACCGGGTTGAGCAGGTTGGGCACCACCACGCCGATCAACCGGGTGGTTTGCAGGCGCAATTGGCGGCCCAGCAGATTGGGCCGGAACCCCAACTCACGGGCGGCGGCGAACACCTGCTCACGGGTGGTCGGGCGCACCTGGTCGGGGGAGGCAAAAGTGCGGGCGGCGGTGGCGCGGGATACGCCGGCCAGCCGCGCGACGTCTTTCAGGTCAGTCATTGTCACTCGCTTGAGATCGATCTCATTGGCGAGGACAGTAGCGGCGGAATGTGGCAATTCGGCGTTAGGGTGATGACAGTTTGATGTCGGTGGACCCGATATACAGGGGCCAAACTGTCGGAGGGGGCTTGCCCCCGATGGCAGTGGGTCAGTACTGGATTGGGTGGCTGATACACTGCCATCGGGGGCAAGCCCCCTCCCACATTGGATCGGTGCCCATCCATAGATGGTCATACTCGGAGGGTAGGGTCACAAACCGGACGCAGCAAAATCCGCCCACTAACCTTTCGATTCGATCCAAGTGCGGGCACAATGCGTGTCCTTTTTTGGCAGGCACCGCCGCAGGCTCTCAAAAATGATCAAAACGCCGTACTACCTCATCGATAAACAGAAGCTTCTGGTCAACATGCAGAAGATTGCTTACGTGCGCGAACAGTCCGGCGCCAAGGCCCTGCTGGCGCTCAAGTGCTTTGCGACCTGGTCGGTGTTCGACCTGATGCAGCAATACATGGACGGCACCACCTCGTCGTCGCTGTACGAGTTGAAGCTCGGCCGCCAGAAGTTCGAAGGTGAAGCCCACGCCTACAGCGTGGCCTGGGCCGACGATGAAATCGAAGAGATGCTGGATAACTGCGACAAAATCATCTTCAACTCCATCAGCCAGCTGCAGCGCTTTGCCGAACGCAGCGAAGGCAAGACCCGCGGCCTGCGCGTCAACCCGCAGGTGAGCAGCTCCGACTACCTGCTGGCCGACCCGGCGCGTCCGTTCAGCCGCCTGGGCGAATGGGACCCGGTGAAGATCGAAGGTGTGATCGAGCAGATCTCTGGCTTCATGTTCCACAACAACTGCGAGAACGGCGACTTCAGCCTGTTCGACAAGATGCTCGGCGTCATCGAAGAACGCTTCGGCGCGCTGCTGCACAAGGTTGAGTGGGTCAGCCTCGGCGGCGGCATCCACTTCACCGGTGAAGACTATGCCGTGGACGCGTTCTGCGCCCGCCTGAAGGCATTCTCCGAGAAGTACGGCGTGCAGGTGTACCTGGAACCCGGCGAAGCGGCGATCACCAACAGCGCCTCGTTGGAAGTGACCGTGCTCGACACCCTCTACAACGGCAAGCACCTCGCCGTGGTCGACAGCTCAATCGAAGCCCACCTGCTGGACCTGCTGATCTACCGCCTCAACGCCAAGCTGGCACCAAGCGACGGTGAACACACCTACATGGTGTGCGGCAAATCCTGCCTGGCCGGAGACATCTTCGGCGAGTATCAATTTGATCGTCCGCTGGCCATCGGCGATCGGCTGTCGTTCATCGACACCGCAGGCTACACCATGGTCAAGAAAAACTGGTTCAACGGCCTGAAAATGCCGTCCATCGTAGTGAAACAACTCGACGGTACAGTCGAGATGGTTCGTGAATTTGGTTACGACGACTACCTGTCCAGCCTTTCGTAAGCTGGCGGATAAAGGAGAGATAAAGCAATTGAAAAAGAACGTTCTTATCATTGGTGCAGGAGGTGTCGCCA
Source organism: Pseudomonas extremorientalis (assembly GCF_024584605.1). Lineage (NCBI taxonomy): Bacteria > Pseudomonadati > Pseudomonadota > Gammaproteobacteria > Pseudomonadales > Pseudomonadaceae > Pseudomonas > Pseudomonas extremorientalis. Next base: position 3,733,110 of record NZ_CP089519.1, read on the forward strand.
AGGTGGTGGCCCACAAGTGCGCGCAGCACAACGACGAACTCGGTCGTATTGCTATCGCGTCGCGCAACATCTCCAAATGCCAGGCCATCATCGACAGCGTCAAGGCCAAGGGTAGCCTCAAGGTACCCGCCGATATCCAAGCCTTCGCGCTGAACGCCCTGGACGTGGAAGCGACCAAGGCCCTGATCCGCGAGACCGACTCGCAGATCGTCATCAACGTCGGTTCCGCGTTCCTCAACATGTCGGTTTTGCGGGCCTGCATCGACACCGGCGTTGCGTACCTCGACACCGCCATCCACGAAGAGCCGGGCAAGGTCTGCGAGACCCCGCCGTGGTACGGCAACTACGAGTGGAACCACCTGGAAGAGTGCAAACAGAAGAACATCACCGCCATCCTTGGCGTGGGCTTCGACCCGGGTGTCGTCAACGCGTATGCCGCGCTGGCGCAGCAACAGCATTTCGACCGCATTGATTCGATCGACATCCTCGACGTCAATGCCGGCTCCCATGGCAAATATTTCGCCACCAACTTCGACCCGGAAATCAACTTCCGCGAGTTCACCGGACAGGTGTGGAGCTGGCAGAACAGCCAGTGGACCAGCAACACCATGTTCGAAGTCAAACGCACCGATGATCTGCCGGTTGTCGGTTCGCAGAACCTCTACCTCACCGGCCACGATGAAGTGCACTCGCTGTCGAAAAACCTCGACGTGCCCAACGTGCGTTTCTGGATGAGCTTCGGCGAACACTACATCAACGTGTTCACCGTGCTGAAAAACCTCGGCCTGCTTTCCGAAAAACCGGTCACCACCGCCGAAGGCCTGGAAGTCGTGCCGCTGAAACTGGTCAAGGCCGTGCTGCCTGACCCGTCTTCGCTGGCCCCCGGCTACACCGGCAAGACCTGCATCGGCGACCTGGTCAAGGGCACCAAGAACGGCCAGCCCCACGAGATGTTCATCTACAACGTGGCGTGCCATGAAGAAGCCTTTGCCGAGACCGACAGCCAGGGCATCTCCTACACCGCAGGCGTGCCACCAGTGGCCGCTGCACTGCTGGTGGCACGTGGCGAGTGGGATGTGAAGCACATGGCCAACGTCGAGGAACTGCCGGCCGAGCCGTTCCTGAAGGCGCTGGATGTGATGGGGTTGCCGACTCGGATCAAAGACGAGAACGGTGATCGGGCTTGGGATGCGATTGCCTGAATAGGCAGCTGCATGTGGGAGGGGGCTTGCTCCCGATAGCGGTAGACCAGTCACACCTGTGTTGACTGAGACACTGCAATCGGGGGCAAGCCCCCTCCTACATTGGGTTTCAGGGTGTCTGTCATTCCAGGTTACGGGCCGAGTTGCTCAGTGCCCTTGAGCATTGCAGAAGCGCCGGCGCCAACTGTTTCTCCGCATCCGCCCGAGTCCAGCGGCTGGTCGGCGCCACCACATGCACCGCCGCCACCGGTCGACCATTGGCACCCAGCACGGGGGCGCCGATGGTCATGTCGCCCAGGAACAGTTCCTGGCCATTGACCGCATAGCCCTGCTCACGCACCTGCTGCAACGACGCCATGATTTCGTCGACTTCCGTCAGCGTCTGGCTGGTGTGGGCAATACGCTGACTGTTCTCGATCAACACCAGCGCTTCCTCCTGCGGCAACGCGCTCAAATACGCCCGCCCCGACGCCGTGCAGTACATCGGCACCCGCGAGCCGATCGGCATGTGCACCGGCACAAAGCCCGCGCTGACGAAACGTGCGATGTAGGTCATGTCGTAGCCCGCAGGCTCGGTGAGGCACGAGGTCTCGCCGGTCAGCCGGGTCAACTCCGACAGAAACGGATTCGCCACCTCGATCAACGAATGCGCATCCAGGTAACTGAAGCCCAACTCCAGCACCCGGGGTGTGAGTTGGTAATGCCGGGTGCGGGAGTGTTTCCGAAGGTAACCCAGGCTTTCGAGGGTAAACACCATGCGCTGGGCCGAGCTTTTGGTCATGCCGGCGGCCTCGGCCACCTCTGCAAGGCTCATGCTGCGGCGCTGTGCACTGAATGCCTTGAGCACCGACAGGCCTTTTTCCAGGGATTGGTTGTGCAGACTGTTGCGTTCTTCGGACATGGCGGACTCGCGGTCAGGTCGATCAGGCGTGGTGATATTTCTACCTCAAATCACAGAAATAGACCACTTAATATCGCATATCGATACGAACAGTTCATTTTGTCGATTTTCTATAGCTATATTCGATTTTAATCAATCGAAATGGCACAGAGCTTGCGATTTCATCGGCAGCCGCTTGCGGTACTGACTATCCGTTTTCCTTCTGGAGTAACCCGATGAACAGTCTTTCGCCCTTGTTTCGCCGCCTCGCCTTCGGTCTTTGCGCCACGCTGTGCGTCACCGCGGTGCACGCAGAAAGTGCGTCCTCGTACAAAGTCGGTGCAACGGCCAGTGGTTCGCCGTTTACCTTCCTCGACATCAAGAGCAACAGCATCCAGGGCGTGATGGTCGATGTGGCCGAGGCCGTGGGCAAGGCCGGCGGTTTTACCAGCCAGATCGAGCAGACCAACTTCGCTGCGCTGATCCCCTCTCTCACCTCCGGCAAGTTGGATTTTATTTCCGCCGGCATGCTCAAGACCGAAGAGCGCACCAAGGTCGTCGACTTCAGCGCCCCAGTGTATGCCTACGGTGAAGGCCTGATCATCAACGCCGACGACAATACCGCCTACCCTGACCTGATGCCGCTGAAGGATCAGGTGGTCGGCGTACAGGCCGGCACCGTCTTCTATGACCAGTTGAACAAGCTCGGCATCTTCAAGGAAATCCGCACCTACGACTCCATCGGCGAGATGGTCCGCGACCTGTCCCTGGGCCGCATCAAGGCCGCCGTGGGTGACCAGCCGGTGGTCGCCTACCAGATCCGCCAGAAGCTGTTCAAAGGCGTGAAACTGGCGCCGGACTACAAGCCCACCAACGTCGGCCAGGTGTGCCTGGTGGTGCGCAAGGGTGACGCGCAAACCCTGGAGCGCCTGAACACCGCAATCGCCAGCATCAAGGCGGACGGCACCCTCGACAACATCCTCAAAAAGTGGGGCCTGGATACCCAGGTGCGCCCATGAACCCGGCGGAGTTCCTGCAAAACGCCCAGGACTTTTTGCCGATTCTGCTGCAAGGCGCGTGGGTGACGATCCAGATCACCGTGCTGTCGTTCCTGCTCAGCAGTGCCATCGGCCTGGTGCTGGCGTTGCTCAAGCTGTCGCCGATCCGTGCGCTGTCGTGGGCGGCGAGCACCATCATCAATGTGATCCGTGGGCTGCCGATCATCGTGCAGTTGTTCTACATCTACTTCGTGCTACCGGACATGGGCGTGCACCTCACCGCGTTCTACGCGGGCGTGATCGGCATGGGCATCGCCTACTCGGCGTACCAGGCCGAGAACTTCCGCACGGGCATCATTGCCGTCGAACAGGGCCAGCGTGAAGCCGCCGAAGCACTGGGCATGCGCTCGGCGCTGATGATGCGCCGGGTGATCCTGCCGCAAGCGTTTCGCATCGCCCTGCCGCCGTACGGCAACACGTTGGTAATGATGCTCAAGGACTCGTCGCTGGTGTCCACCATCACCGTCGCGGAGATGACCCGCCAGGGCCAACTGATCGCCTCGTCGACCTTCCAGAACATGACCGTCTACACCCTGGTCGCCCTGCTCTACCTGCTGATGAGCCTGCCGCTGGTGTACGGCCTGCGCCGCATGGAACAACACCTGGGCCGGAGGAAAAAAGCATGATCGAGATTCGCCAACTGCAAAAACATTACGGCAGCCACCGCGTGCTGCACGGCGTAGACCTCGACGTGGCCAAGGGCGAAGTGGTGTGCCTGATCGGGCCGTCGGGCTCGGGCAAATCCACTTTGCTGCGCTGCATCAACGCGCTGGAAGCCTATGACGGCGGGCACATCAACGTGTTCGGCGAAACCGTGCAGCGCGGCAGCAAGAGCGTGCACGCCCTGCGCAGCCGCATGGGCATGGTGTTCCAGCGCTTCAACCTGTTCCCCCATCGCACCGTGCTGGAGAACGTGATGGAAGGCCCGGTGTACGTCAAAGGCGAGCCGCCCAGGCAGGCTCGCGAAGAAGCCCTGGTGCTGCTGGAAAAAGTCGGCCTGAGCGCCAAGGCCGAGGCCTACCCGGAGCAGCTCTCCGGCGGCCAGCAACAACGCGTGGCCATCGCCCGTGCCCTGGCGATGAAACCCGAAGCCATGCTGTTCGATGAGCCCACCTCGGCCCTCGACCCGGAACTGGTCGGTGATGTGCTGGCGGTGATGCGCACCCTGGCCGATGAGGGCATGACCATGATCGTCGTCACTCACGAAATGGGCTTTGCCCGCGAAGTGGCCGACCGTGTGTGCTTCCTGCATGGCGGCTACATCGTCGAAAGCGGGCCCGCCGAACAGGTGCTGGGCAACCCGCAGCATGCGCGGACCCAGGACTTCCTGCGGCGCGTGCTGCACCCCACCGGCAACACGCGGAGCCTGTCATGAAGACTTTGTGGTCAGCCACGGCTCCATCTGTCGTGCCGACGCCTGCCTTGAGCGAGTCGGTGAAGGTGGACGTGGCGATTGTCGGCGCGGGGTATACCGGCTTGTCGACGGCGCTGCATTTGGCCGAGCGCGGCGTCAGCGTGTGCGTACTGGAGGCCAACGAGCCGGGCTGGGGTGCGTCCGGACGCAACGGCGGACAGGTCAACCCGACGCTCAAATACGATCCGCAGCAACTGGTGCGGATGTACGGAGCGGAGCGCGCCGAACCGTTGATCTCGACTGTATCGAACTCGGCCGACCTGGTGTTCAAGCTGATCGAAAAACACGGCATCGATTGCGCGCCGGTACGCAAGGGCTGGATGCAGGTGTCGTACAGCGAAAAAGGCGTCGCCGGGTTGCACGCACGGGCAGATCAATGGGCCAGGCGCGGTGTACCGGTGCAGCGCCTGGATGCCGCAGCGGTGGCTTCGCGCATGGGCAGTGAGGCGTTTGCCGGTGGCTGGCTGGACGGTCGCGCCGGGGCGATTCAGCCGTTGGCGTATGCCCGTGGGCTGGTGGGCGCGGCGTTGGCGGCGGGTGTGCGGATCCATGGGCAGAGCGCGGTGACCGGGTTGCAGCGCCAGGGTTGCGGCTGGCAATTGCAGACGGCTGGCGGTGCGCAGGTCACGGCCGATCAAGTGGTGTTGGCCACCAACGGCTACAGCGGCAACCTGTGGCCGGGCATGGCGCAGAGCATCCTGGCGGCGAACAGTTTTATCGTCGCCACCAAACCCTTGAGCGGGCGAGCGGCGGACAGCATCTTGCCGGGGCAGGAAACCGTCTCCACCGCACAACGGCTGCTGCTGTACTTTCGCAAAGACAGCCATGGCCGCTTGCTGATGGGCGGACGCGGGCTGTTCAACGACCCCACGTCACCCACGGATTTCGCCCACCTGGAACGCTCGCTGGCGCTGCTGTTTCCGCAATTGGGGCCACTGGAATTCGAATATCGCTGGGCGGGCCGTATTGCGATCACGCGGGATTTCATGCCCCATGTGCACCAGCCCGCACCGGGGCTGACATTGGCACTGGGTTGTAATGGCCGTGGGATTGCACTGTGTACCAGCCTGGGGCAGCAATTGGCGGGGCGGTTGTGCGACAGCACCGCGGAGTTCGCCTATCCGGTAACACCGTTGCAGCGCTTGCCGATGCATGGGTTGCAGCGGTTTTACATTGGCGCGGGAGTGGCGTGGTACAGCTTGCTGGATCGGCTCAATTGGAGCTGAACAGAGCCCTCACTCACACCACTCCCCATGTGGGAGTGGGCTTGCCCGCGATGGCGATGTGTCAGCCACTGGATGTGCTGGCTGATGTACCGCCATCGCAGGCAAGCCAGGTCCCACACTGGTTCTCATTTTCCGGGAGACCCTATTACACCCGTAAAGCGATCAATACTCTCAATCGCCAACGGCGATCGCTCCCATGAACGGGGCGCGCCCTCAAAACACCGACCACCCAATCCGCTCACTCAACAATTCCAACGCCTTCATCCCCGCCAGCGAGTTCCCCGCCGTATTCAACTCCGGCGACCACACGCACACCGTAAACTGCCCCGGCACCACCGCGACAATCCCGCCCCCTACCCCGCTCTTGCCCGGCAAGCCCACGCGATAGGCAAAATTGCCTGCCTCGTCGTACAGCCCGCTGGTGGCCATGATCGAGTTGACCTGCTTGGTCTGGCGCGCCGTTAAAATCTGTTCGCCGCTGTGGGCACTCGTGCCTTCGTTGGCCAGGAAGCTGAATGCCTTGGCCAAGTCCAGGCAGCTCATCTGCAAGGCGCAGTAGTTGAAATAGCTGTGCAGCACCGCGTCCACGTCGTTGTGGAAGTTGCCAAAGGATTTCATCAGGTAGGCCATGGCGGCGTTGCGGGCACCGTGCTGGGCCTCGGATTCGGCGACGACGCTGTTGACCAGGATCTGCGGGTTGCCCGACAGGCGCCGCACGAAATCGCGCATCGACAAGATCGGCACGGCGAAGCGCGATTGGTTGATGTCGCAGATCACCAGCGCACCGGCGTTGATGAACGGATTACGCGGGCGGCCACGTTCGAATTCCAGCTGCACCATGGAGTTGAACGGCTGCCCGGAAGGCTCATGGCCCAGGCGTTCCCAGATGGTTTCGCCACCATGGTCGATGGCCTGCACCAGGCTGAACACCTTGGAAATGCTCTGCACCGAGAACAGCGTGTCGGCGTCACCGGCGCAATAGGCCGAGCCGTCGTTGCCATACACGGCGATGCCCAATTGGTTGGCAGGCACATCGGCCAATGCCGGGATGTAATCGGCGACTTTGCCGAGGCCGATCAGGGGGCGCACTTCGTCGAGGATCGACTCCAGCAGCGCCTGCATGTCTTGTCCAGTCATCTGTCTTTGAATCGGTGGTAAGCGGGGCGCGGAGGATACCTGAAACACGCAGGTCAAGCTTCATCAGGGGCGCTTCGCACCCCAACGCGGGACAAGCCCGCTCGCCACAGAGGGAGTGGGGACTCCCTCGCCGCAGCTCAATGTTGCGTGCGCTCAAAAGTGCGCCACATCCGACACCCGCTCATCCAGCACATCCCGCGCCAGTGCCCAGGCCCGGTCACGGGATTCCACCACCAGCAACGGATAACCCCAGGCCTTGCCGAACATCGCGGCAAACGGCTTGAGCGCCAGGCGCTGCGCGGCACTGGGCTCGACCTGGATCATGCCTTTGACGTAGGTATGCAGCGCCTGTTTGTTTTTCTTCATCCAGATCGACGCTTGCTTGCGCTCCTCATGGGAGTGTTCGTGATTGTTCTCGTCCACGGATTTTTCGTGCAGCAGCAGGAACGGTTGCTGGCGGGCCAGCAGGCTTTCGAACACGGCGAAGGCATCCTCCGGCCCACCTTCATTGGGCGCATCAAAGACGATTTTCACCACCGGGAATGTTGAACTGTCGAGTCGCATGGCCGAGCTCCTTGTTGAGAATTGATCTCACTATAGGGCTCAAGCCGCTGGACGGCATTGCACAGAATAGCCAGACTGTTTCGCAATTCAGCCAACCTGCGATCCCTTGTCATGAAACACCATCGCCTGGAAATGCACGATCCGTCACTGTCCAGAGACGCCGACGTATTCCCCCGCGCCGTAGTGGCCGTAGGGGCCACCGCCACGTCGGATACCTGGGAACATACCCAGCATGCCCATCGCAAAGGCCAACTGATGTACACCTTGCGCGGGGTCATCCATTGCGAGATTGAGGCCGGTATCTGGATCGTGCCGCCGCAATGCGCGCTGTGGATTCCCGGCGGAACGCCTCACGCGGCACGGGGGGCCGGCGCTGCGGAAGTCTATTGCCTGCTGATCGACCCCGATGCCGCCTGCGCCCTGCCCCGGCAATGCTGCACACTGGCGGTGTCGGCCCTGTTGCATGAGCTGATCAGCAAGGCGGTGAGTTTCCCGCAACTGTATGACGAGCACGGCGCCCAGGGCCGTTTGATCAGTACCTTGCTGGATGAATTGGCCGTCGCGCCTGTTGAAGCCCTGCACCTGCCCATGCCACAAGATCCGCGCCTGCGTCGCCTGGCCGACAGCCTGCTGGCTGAACCGGCGGACAAGTCCACCCTCGGTCAATGGGCGGTGCGCATCGGCATGAGCGAACGCAGCATGACGCGTCTGCTGCTGGAGGAACTGGGCCTGAGTTTTGGCCGTTGGCGCCGGCAGTTGCATGTAATCCTGTCGCTGCAACGCCTGGCCAGGGGTGAGAGCGTGCAACGCGTGGCCCTGGACCTGGGCTATGAGAACGCCAGCGGTTTTATCACCATGTTCCGCAAGACGGTAGGCCAGCCGCCGGCGCGTTACCTGGCGGACCGCGCCGGGGCGTTGAGCTCGCTGGCCCCGGCGACGATTGCGCTGAACTGAAGGGGCGGCTACCCGGATCTGCAGGCCTGCTCGCCACACAGTCAACTGTCCAGATCAGCCAAGCCCAAATGCTCACGCAACGTCGCCCCTTCATACGCGGTGCGGAACAGCCCCTTGCGCTGCAAATGCGGAATCACGCTCTCGACAAATTCAGTAAACGAGCCCGGCAGATACCCTGGCGAAATCACAAACCCATCGCAACCGCCCTGCTCGAACAGCTCGGCCAACTGGTCGGCAATCTGCGCGCCGGTGCCCACCAGCTGCGGAACACGTACGCTGCTGGCGAAGATGCGTCCGAGCTCCTCCAGGGTGGTTTGCGGGCCCTGCATCAACAGCTTTTCAGCCGCCGCCGGGTGGATCAGCGGCGACTGGGCGATCTCGGCCAGCGTCGCCGAAAGCGGGAATGGCGACAGGTCCACATTCAACTGCGAGGCCAGTGTCACCAGCCCCAGTTCCGGACGGGCCAGCGCATTGTGCCGATCGCGCTTGGCGCGGGCCTCGGCCTCGCTGCCCCCCATGAACGGCATCACCGCCGTCAGCACTTTGCAGCTGTCGGCGTCGCGCCCCTGCTGCACCACCTGGGCACGCACGTCATCGCGGAATGCACGCATGGCCGCCAAGTGCGGATGGATAGTGAAGATCGCCTCGGCCCAACGCGCACCGAAGCGCCGACCACGCCCGGAAGAACCAGCCTGGATCAGTACCGGTCGGCCCTGGGGCGTGCGCGGGATATTCAGCGGGCCTTCGACCCTGAACCACTCGCCCTGGTGCTGCACCGAACGGATCAATCCAGGGTCTGCCAGCACGCCGCTTTCGCGGTTCAGTTTCAGCGCGTCCTTGCCCCAGCTGTTCCACAGTTTCAGCGCAACTTCAACAAACTCATCGGCGCGGTCGTAGCGCAGGTCGTGCTCCAGGTGCTTGTCCTTGCCGAACAGGCGACCCTCGCTGTCGTTCATCGAGGTGACGATGTTCCACGCCGCGCGGCCCCTGGACAGGTGGTCGAGGGTGGCGAATTCACGGGCGATGTGCGCCGGTTCGTAATAGGTGGTGGACCGCGTTGCGCCCAGGCCCAGCCTGCTGGTCTTGCCGACCAGGTAAGACAGGATCGGCAACGGGTCCAGACGCGTGGCGTCCTGAGCGCCGTAGCGCAAGGCCAACTCGCGCGAGCCGCCCATCTGGTCGCCCACGGCCAGGCGGTCGGCGAAGAACAGGAAGTCGAACAGCCCCTCTTCCACCACCTTGGCGACCCGCGCGTAGTACTCCGGGTCGAGGTAATTGCCGACGGTTTCAGGATGGCGCCACACCGCGTGGCTGTGCACCACGGGCCCACTCAACAGGAACGCGGATAAATGGATCTGGCGGCTCATGGCTTGGGCGTCCACACGGTGATGGCGCTGACCTGCAACGGCTTGGGGATCAGCTTGGCGGCGTAATAGGTGTCGGCGATGCGCTGTTGCTCGGCGAGGTTGTCCAGCTTGACCGGGATGATGTCGTAGCTGCGGCGGCTATTGGCGCGCTCGACCGTGGCCGGGGCGATATTGCCCCACAGCGGGCCAAGGATGGCGGCGGCTTCCTTGGGATGGGCCTTCACCCATTGGCCGGTCTCGCGCAGGGTGTCGAAGGTCACCTGCAACACGTCCGGGTGGGCCTTGGCGAACGTCGTCGTCGCCAGATAGAAACGGTTGTAGTCGGCCAGGCCGTCCTTGCCGTCGGCGATTACACGCACATGGTGATCCAACTGTTGGGTGGCGAAGAACGGGTCCCAGATCACCCACGCGTCGACACTGCCATTAGCGAAGGCCGCGCCGCCATCCGGGGCTTCCAGGTAACGCGGGGTGATATCGGCCAAGGTCAGGCCGGCCTTTTTCAGGGCTGAGATCAGCAGGTAGTTGCTGCCCGAGCCCTTGGACACGGCAACCGTCTTGCCCTTGAGGTCGGCGATGCTGTGGATCGGCGACGTGTCCTGGACGATGATCGCCTGGGCGCCGGGCGATGCGTTTTCCTGGGCGTAATAGGTCAGCGGCGCATCGGCGGCCTGGGTAAACAGCGCGAAAGCGTCAGCCACATCGGCGTGCAGGTCGACGCTGCCGGCATTCAGCGAGCTGAGCAGGCCGGTGCTGAATTCATGCCAGTTCACCGTGAATCCCAGGGGCTTGAGGCGCTGTTCCAACTGGCCATTTTGCTTGAGCAGGATCCACAGGGTGGATGAGCGCTGGTAGCTGATGTCCAGGGTTTGCTCGGCCTGGGCCGCCGTGGCGGCGAACAGCAGGCTGGCGGCGACGATTAGTTTTTTGAACGTCATGGGAGGCCTTGGCGAGGAAGAAATGAAGGGCGCTGCTTATGCCAAAAAACCGCGTCAGGCCTGGCAATAAAGCTTGTTCGATTATATTAACGATGAGCAATGATGAAAGAATCTTATAATTCTATGGTTATGCCCAATTCATAGGCGGCAGGGAAAAGCGTCCTAAGCTCAGATCGAAAGAGTATTTAACGAATAGTTTTTAGAACTTTAAGCTCAGGCCTATTTCGTCACAGATCGAGCTCGCCATGTCCCTACGTCACCCCTTCGCCGCACTCCTCGGCTTGCTGGCTCTGTCCGTCGCCATCAGCGCGCAGGCCCAGGAAACCGTACGCATCGGTTACCAGAAGTCCTCGACCCTGATCACCTTGCTGAAAACCCAGGGCACCCTGGAAAAAGCCCTCAAGGCCGACAACATCGACGTGAGCTGGCACGAGTTCCCCAGCGGCCTGCCGCTGCTCGAAGCACTGAACGTGGGCAATGTGGATATCAGCGCCGACGTGGCCGACACCGTGCCGATCTTCGCCCAGGCGGCCCAGGCCAAACTCACCTATTTCGCCCAGGAAGCGCCCTCGCCCGCGGCCCAGGCCATCGTGGTACGCAAGGACTCGCCGATCCAGAACCTGGCGGACCTCAAGGGCAAGAAGATCGCCGTGACCAAGGCCGCTGGCACCCACTACTTGCTGATCGCCGCACTGGCCAAGGCGGGGCTGGCCTTTTCGGATATCGAACCGGCCTACCTGTCACCCGCCGACGGTCGCGCGGCGTTCGAGAACAACAAGGTGGACGCCTGGGTTACCTGGGAACCCTTCCTGACCAGCGTGCAGCGCCAATTGCCCACACGCACCCTGGCGGACGGCGCAGGGCTGGCCAGCTACAAGCGTTACTACCTGACCGGTACACCGTACGCCAAGGCGCACCCGGAAGTATTGAGGGTGGTGTACGAGCAGTTGGAAAAAGCCGGGCAGTGGGTGAAAACCCACCCCCAGGATGCGGCCAAGGTGCTGGGGCCGTTGTGGGGCAACCTGGATGTAGCGACGGTTGAAGCAGCCAATGCGCACCGCAGCTACCTGGTGCAACCGGTGACGCTCGATCAGTTGGGCGAACAGCAAAAAATCGCCGATGCGTTCTTCAAGGCGGGGTTATTGCCCAAGGCGGTGGATGCCAAGGATGTACAGACCTGGAAGCCTTGAGGGCGTAACAGGGAGTACTGCAACTGTGGCGAGCGGGCTTGCCCCGCGTTGGGTTGCGAAGCGACCCTGGAAGGAGGAATGCGGTGAGTCAGGCACTCTTCGGCCGCTGGTGTGGGGGCTGCTTCGCAGCCCGACGCGGGGCAAGCCCGCTCGCCACAGATTTGGATCACGATGGTCACAACAGGGTGCGGGCCAGGGCCTTTTTCCATTCGCTGTAACGCCCCTCCATCGCGGGATCATCCTGCGGCTCAAACCGCTCCCGCTGCCGCTCCAGCGCCTCCAGCGCTGCATCACTCGCCCACACCCCCGACGCCCTCCCCGCCAGGTGCGCCGCGCCCAGTGCCGAGACTTCGGGTGACAGGCTGCGCACCACCGGGCGTTGCAGCAGGTTGGCCAGGAACTGCATCAGCCAACGGTTGCGCGTGGCGCCGCCGTCCACCCACAGCTCTTTCAACGGGCTGCCGATGTCCTGCTGCATGGCCTCGAACACATCGCGGATCTGATAACCGATGGACTCCAGCGACGCCCGCAGGATATGCGCACCAGAGGTGGCCTCGGTCAGCCCACAGATCAGGCCCCGTGCATCGGCCTTCCAGTGGGGCGCGCCCAGCCCGGACAACGCCGGCACGAAATACACGCCGCCGTTATCCGACAGTTGCGCCGCCTGTTCGGTGAGGGCATCGAGGGATTCCCCCGCCACCAGGCGCGAGGCCCACTGCACGGCGGCGCCCGTATGGACGATGTTGCCTTCCATGCCGAACGTCGGTTGACCACCGTCGTGCCAGGCCAGGGTGGTGGACAAGCCGTGAGTCGAGGCAATCGGGCCGCCCATGGGCGTCATCAACGACGACCCGGTGCCCAGTGTCGCTTTCACCAGCCCCGGCGCAAAGCCGCCCTGCCCGTACAGCGCAGCGTGGGAGTCGCCAATCATCGACATTACCGGGATGCCGGCGGGCAACCCGCCCGCCGCAACGGTTTCGGCAAAAAAGCCTGCACTGGGCTGGATGGGGGCCAATGCGGCCAATGGAATCTTGAACAGCGCCAGCAGCGCCGGGTCCCAGGCACAGGTGTGCAGGTTGAACAGTTGCGTGCGGGCGGCATTCGAGTAGTCGGTGGCGAACACCTGGCCGCCGCTGAGTTTCCACAGCAACCAGCTGTCCACCGTGCCCAGGCAGATATCACCGGCAGCGGCGCGTGCGTGGCCATCCTCAAGGTGGTCGAGAATCCAGCGGAACTTGCCGGCCGAGAACATCGGGTCCAAGGCCAACCCGGTTTTTTCCAGGATCAGCGCTTCATGCCCCTGCTCATGCAACTGGGCACACAACGCGGTGGAGCGCCGGCATTGCCAACTGATGCACGGCGACAGCGCTTCGCCGGTATGCCGGTCCCAGGCCACCACCGATTCTCGCTGGTTGCTGATGGCCAGCGCGGTGATCGGCCGGTCCACCTGGGCCAGGCACTCCTCAATGGCGGCCAGGGTGCTGTGCCAGATCAGCAGCGGGTCCTGCTCGGAAAACCCCGGCTGCGGATGGGTAATGCTCAGCGGCCGCGAGCCCCGCGCAATCACCTGTCCGCGCTCGTTGACCAGCACCGCCTTGGCGTTGCTGGTGCCTTCATCTATCGCCAGGATCAGCGGCGTATTGTCTGTCATCGCATTCACCGCAACCGAGTGGCAGCCGCCACAATCCCAGCCGCGTCGATGTTATGCAAGGCGCGGGTCGGTTCGCGAGCGCCGGCGGCGGCATATTCACCATCGCCGATGCCCAGGCGCACCAGGGCAATCCCCAGCCCGGCTTCGGCCAGCACTTCGGCCACCAGGCTGCCCACGCCACCGTTGATGTTGTGCTCTTCAACCGTGATGACCGCCCGCGTGCCACGCAGGGCGCTGAGCAACACGTCACGCTGCAATGGCCGGATCGACGACAGGTTGATCACCTGCGCCTGGATGCCCTGCTCCGCCAGCACCCGTGCCGCATCCAGCGCTTCATGCACCACCGAGCCCAGGGCGACGATGCTCACGTCCGCGCCCTGGCGCAGGATATCCACCTGCCCTGGGGCAAATTGATAGTCGCCCGTGTGCAGGTCCGGCAACGCTTTGCCGTCGAGCCGGATATACACCGGGCCGTGGTAGCGCAGCGCGTAGTCGACGATCTGCCGGCATTCAAGCGCGTCGGCCGGAGCAAAGATCTGCACGTTGCCAAAGCCGCGCATTACCGAAATATCGTCGAGGCTGTGGTGCGTGCTGGCCAACGGGCCGTAACTGGCACCGGCATTCAGGCCGAACATCTTCACGTTGGCCTGGTTGTAGCAGACGTCGACTTTGATCTGCTCATTGGCCCGCGAAATCAGGAATGGCGCTGCGTTGCAGGTCGCAGCGATCTTGCCGCCCAAGGCCAGGCCCGCCGCGACGCTGACCAGCGACTGCTCGGCAATCCCCACATTGATCAGACGCTCGGGAAAGCGCTGCACAAACGGCCCGATCTTGGCCGTGGAGGTGGAATCGCTGACCACCGGCACCACGTCCAGCCCGGCATCGACGGCGGCAATAAAGGCTTCCACCATGACGCTCGCCAGATGTTCACTCGCCATGATTCAACTCCTCCAGTGCCGCGTTGATTTCATCACCCTTGGGCACGCGGTGGTGCCATTCGGGACGGGCTTCGATAAACGACACGCCCTTGCCTTTGATGGTGTGGGCGATCAGCACCTGGGGCGCGCCGGTCTTGGCCTGCATGCTTTCCAGGGCTTCGATCAACTGGTCCGCATCGTTGCCGTCGCACTCGCTGACACGAAAACCGAAGGCCGCCCATTTCACGTCCAGCGGGTCCAGCGGCATGATGTCCGCCGTCAGGCCCGCCAGTTGCAGCTTGTTCTTGTCGACGATCACGAACAGGTTATCCAGGCCGTATTTGGCCGCCGCCATCGCCGCTTCCCAGTTGGAGCCTTCAGCCAATTCACCGTCGCCGGTCAGCACATAGATGCGTTTTTTGCTGCCGGACATCTTCGCCGCCAGCGCCAGCCCCACCGCCACCGGCAGGCCGTGGCCGAGGGCGCCGGTGTTCAGTTCGATGCCAGGGGTTTTCTGTCGCACCGGGTGACCCGGCAGGTGGGAGTTGAAGTGCTGGTAGGTGGGCAGCCAGTCGACGGGGATGTAGCCCGCCTGCGCCAGGCAGCAATACAAACCACCGACACCGTGGCCCTTGCTCTGGATATAGATATCGCGCTCAGGGTCTTCAGTGCGTTCCGGCCCGGTATTGAGAATGCGGAAATACAGGGTGGCAAGAATATCGGTTTCCGAGAGATCGGCCCCGGTGTGGCCGCCGGCCGGTGAGTCGGCATTCAGGCGGATCACATGGCGCCGGATCAGGCGGGCCTGTTCTTTGATCTGGTGGGCGTCGTACTGGAAGGCATTCATGCAGCGGCTCCTTTGAGGCTGACCACGCGGGGTAAAAGTGTGCAAAGCTGTATTTGAATATTTATTCAGCAGTGACAATATATTTCTATTTAGACGCCGAACGCTCGACAGGTCAAGTGAATGACCGGTGGAAAAATGAAATAAAACCTGGAAATGTCCCTCGGACAAACGGCCGAAATCCCACACGCGCGTATCTATCCCGTGGCTTTGCGCCGGATGAAAGTCGCGATCCAGAGGCCTGTTGGAAAAATTAAGCGCTTGACATTGCCACGGTGGCACTGGAATCTGAATTAACAGTCAAGCACGCATAAATATTCAGCGCACTTGAAAGCACTCCAAAAAAAATAAATCAGGAGAACACTGTGGACGCCAAAGCTACTGTCCAGCACCCGGCCGAACTCAAGCCGCCCCACCGCCCCCGGTTGGTGAAACTGCTTCCCAGCAATATCGGCGGCCCGCTGATCGGCCTGGTGTTGCTGGTGCTGGTCTTCTCCTTCAGTTCCGAATTCTTCTTCTCGCTGCGCAATGGCCTGAACATTCTTGATCAGGTCACGGTGCTGGGCATCCTCGCAATTGGCATGACCGCCGTGATCGTGATCGGCGGCATCGACCTGTCGGTGGGGTCGGTGCTGGCCTTCTCGATGATGATGCTCGGCTGGCTGTACCAGGACCAGGCGTTGCCACTGGGGTTTGCGATCCCGATCTCGATAGCCAGCGGCATGCTCGCCGGGCTGGTGTCCGGCGCCTTGATCACCTATGCCAAGCTGCCGCCGTTCATTGCCACGCTGACCATGATGTCGGTGGCCCGTGGCCTGGCGAACATCCTCACCGAAGGCCGGCAGATCGTCGGTTACCCGGACTGGTTCACCAGCCTGGCCACGGTGCGTCACTTCGGCTTTCTCTCGGCAACCGTCGGGCTGTTCCTGGTGATGCTGGTGGTGGCCTGGGTGTTCCTGCGCTTTCGCGCCGGCGGCCGTAACCTGTATGCCATGGGCGGCAGCCCGGAGGTGGCGCGCCTGTCCGGCATCAAGGTGCGGGCGATCACCCTGTGGGTATACGCCATCAGCGGTGCGCTGGCCGGCATCGCCGCCGTGACCCTGGCCGCGCGCCTGGACTCGTCCCAACCCAGCGCCGGCCTGAGCCTGGAACTGGACGCCATCGCCGCCGTAGTAATTGGCGGCGCCAGCCTCAGCGGTGGCGTCGGCAGCATCGGCGGCACCCTGGTCGGTGTGCTGATCATTGGCGTGCTGCGCAATGGTCTCAACCTGCTGGGCGTTTCGCCCTTCATTCAACAAGTGGTGATCGGCGTGGTCATCGCCCTCGCCGTGACCATCGACACCCTGCGACGCCGCTCCAGCACTGCCCGTTAAACCTGTTCGACAGTTGACACCCTCCAACAATAAAACCAGGAGTCACCGACATGTTCAGCCCCAAGAAACTGCTGTTGGCCACCGCCCTCGCGGCTGCCACCCTCACCGCTGCCGGCACCACCTGGGCCAAGGACCTGACCATCGGCCTGGCCGTGGCCAACCTGCAGGCCGACTTCTTCAACCAGATCAAGCAATCGGTGGAAGCCGAGGGCAAGGCCAAGGGCATCAAGGTGATCACCGTGGATGCCCAGGGCAACTCCTCCACCCAGGTCAGCCAGATTGAAGACCTGATCACCCGCCAGATCGATGTGCTGATCTATATCCCTGCTGGTGCCACTGCCGCCGGCGTCCCGGTAAAAGCCGCCAAGGCCGCCGGCATCCCGGTGATCGCCGTGGACCGCAACGCACCCGATGCACCGGGTGACACCTTTATCGCCAGCGACAGCGTGGCCGGGGCCAAGACCCTGGCCGAATACGTCGGCAAGATCACCGATGGCAAGGGCCGCATCGCGATCCTGCAAGGCCAGCTCGGCACCACCCCCGAGAACGATCGCGCCAAGGGCTTCGAAGAAGGCTTGAAAGCTTTCCCGGACCTCAAGGTCGTCGCCCAGCAACCCGCCGAGTGGGCCCAGGACAAAGGCTTCGCCGTGGCCCAGGACCTGCTCCAGCGTGACCCGAACATCACCGTGTTCTTCGGCCGTGCCGATGCCATGGCCTTGGGCGCTGCCCAGGCGGTGAAGGTCGGCAACCTCGACCACAAGGTCGTGGTGGTCGGTTTCGACGGTGACGTCGCCGGGCTCAAGGCCGTGGAAAGTGGCGTGCTGAATGCAACCATGACCCAGCAGACCCAGAAGATGGGCCGCCTGGCCGTGGCATCGGCCATCGACCTGAAAGCCGGCAAGGCCGTGCCCAAGGAGCAACTGTTGCCCACTGTGCTGACCACCAAAGAAAACGTCGCGCCGTTCCTGCAACAGCACCCGTAAGCCTTGGAGGTCGTCATGCAAGCAGCAGCCCTGGACACCGCCCACGCCGACGCGGTGCTGTGCCTGCGCAATATCAGCAAGGCCTATGGGCCGGTGCAGGTACTGTCGCAGGTCAATGTGGACATCCGCCCCGGCGAAGTGCTGGCCCTGCTCGGTGAGAACGGTGCGGGCAAGTCGACCTTGTCGTCGATCATCGCCGGGCTGGTACAGCCTGAAGCCGGGGGCAGCATGACCTGGCGCGGCGCGCCTTACGCACCCGCGTCGCCAGGTGCGGCGCTGGGCGCCGGGATCGGTCTGATCCACCAGGAAATCCGCCTGCTGCCGCAATTGTCGATCGCCGAGAATATCTTCGTCGGTCGCCTGCCCATGCGTCATGGGCGGGTGGACCGCGCGTACATGGAGGCCCAGGCGCAGATCCAGCTGGAGCGCCTGGGGCTCAAAGTGCCGGCATCGCGCAAGGTCGAAGGCCTGAGCGTGGCGGCCCAGCAATTGGTGGAAATCGCCAAGGCGCTGACCCTGAAGGCCAGCCTGTTGATTCTGGATGAACCCACTGCGGCATTGGGCGGCGAAGAAACCGAGTTGCTGTTCAAACAGGTGGAACGGCTCAAGGCCGAGGGCGTGTCGTTTATCTATATCAGCCACCGCCTGGAAGAAATCGCACGCATCGCCGACCGTGTGCTGGTACTGCGCGACGGGCGCCAGATCGCCTTGCACGCCACCGCCCAGGTGCCGGTACGCGAGCTGGTGGAACAGATGGTCGGGCGCAGCCTGGAGCGGATTTTCCCCGCCCTTCAAGCGCCACAGGATCGCGTGATGTTGCAGGTCAAGGACCTCAGCTGCCGCGAATTTGCCTTGCACGGCATCGATTTCAGCGTGCGCGCCGGCGAAGTGTTCGGCATTGCCGGCGTGGTCGGCGCCGGGCGGACCGAACTGGTGCGCACTATTGCCGGCGCAGCACAGGATGTCCAAGGCCACCTGATACTCGACGGTGAAGTACGCCAGCTTCGCTCGCCCTTCGAGGCGATCCAGGCCGGCGTGGTGCTGGTGCCCGAGGACCGCAAGCAGCAAGGCGTGGTGGTGGAACACCGCATCGAAGATAACCTGATCTACGGCAACACCGACCTGCTGGACAAGCGCGGCTGGGTATTCCCTGCCCCGCTGCGCGAATTCGCCCGCACGGCGGTGGCCAGGCTGGGGGTCAAAGGTGCGCCGCAGTCGCGCATCTCCAGTTTGTCCGGCGGTAACCAGCAGAAGGTGATCATCGCCAAATGGCTGGCGCGCAACCCCAAGGTCTTCATCCTGGATGAACCGACCCGCGGCATCGACGTGGGTGCGCGGGCGGCCATCTATGAAGTGATCGCGGACCTGGCGGCCAAAGGCATGGCGGTGATGGTGGTGAGCTCGGATCTGGATGAGGTGCTTGGTTTGTCGCACCGCGTCCTGGTCATGAGCCGGGGCCGGCAGATGGGGATTCTGGAACGTGGCGAGGCCACCCCCGTTTCGGTGATGGAAATGGCGACTGCCTGACCCACAAACAATGAAGATCCAATGTGGGAGGGGGCTTGCCCCCGATAGCAGTGGTTCAATTGAAAAATTTATAACTGATACACCGCCATCGGGGGCAAGCCCCTCCCACAGGGGTCGGCTGTGATTTCAAATAACGGAGTTATCCATGCAGCTTTTTAGTCTTCAAGGCCAAGTGGCCTTTGTCACCGGCGCCGGCAGCGGCATTGGCCAGGCGATTGCCGTGGGGCTGGCCGAGGCCGGCGCGGATGTGGCCTGCTTCGATCTGCCGGGCAGCCCCGGCATCGCCAGCACCGTCGAACGCATCCAGGCCCTGGACCGTCGTGCCCTGGCCTTGAGCGGTACGGTCACCGAGCGCGCCGCACTGGACGCGGCGGTGGCACGCACCGAAGCCGAACTGGGCCAACTGAGCGTCGCGATCAACTGCGCCGGCATCGCCAATGCCCAGGCCGCCGAAGACCTGGACCTGCAACGCTGGCAGACCACCCTGGACATCAACCTCACCGGAATTTTCCTCAGTTGCCAGGCCCAGGCCGCCGTGATGTTGCCCCGTGGCAAGGGCGCCATCGTCAATATCGCCTCGATGTCCGGCAGTATCGTCAACCGTGGCTTGCTGCAAGCGCACTACAACACCTCCAAGGCCGGCGTGATTCACCTGAGCAAGAGCCTGGCGATGGAATGGGCCGACAAGGGCTTGCGGGTCAACTGCATCAGCCCCGGCTACACCGCCACGCCGATGAACTCGCGCCCGGAAGTCGCCGACCAGGTGAAGATCTTTGAACAGACCACGCCCATGGGCCGCATGGCCAGCGTGGAAGAAATGGTCGGCCCGGCGATTTTCCTGGTCAGCCACGCCTCGTCTTTCTGCACCGGTGTCGACCTGTTGGTCGATGGCGGCTTTGTGTGCTGGTAGGAGTTCGTCATGTCCCAACGATTTAGCGGTAAAACTGTGGTCATCACCGGTGCCTGCCGGGGCATCGGCGCCGGCATTGCCGAGCGTTTCGCCCAGGAAGGCGCCAACCTGGTACTGGCTTCCAACGACCTGGAACGCGTGACCTTCACCGCCGACCAACTGGCCCGGGAATACCAGGTCGACACCCTGGCCCTGGCCATCGACGTCACCCGTGAAGACGATATCGAAAAGCTCTACCGCGAAGGCCACGCCCGTTTTGGCAGCATCGACGTGTCGGTGCAGAACGCCGGCATCATCACCATCGACCACTACGACAAGATGCCCCGTGCCGATTTCGACAAGGTGCTGCAGGTGAATACCACCGGCGTGTGGCTCGGCTGCCGGGAGGCCGCCAAGTACATGGTCAAGCAAGGCAGCGGCCGGCTGATCAATACCTCCTCCGGCCAGGGCCGCCAGGGGTTCATCTACACGCCCCACTATGCCGCGAGCAAAATGGGCGTGATCGGCATCACCCAGAGCCTGGCGCTGGAACTGGCGCGGCATGACATCACGGTGAATGCGTTCTGCCCCGGCATCATCGAAAGCGAGATGTGGGACTACAACGACCGGGTGTGGGGCGAGATCCTCAGCACCGACGAGAAGCGCTACGGCAAGGGTGAATTGATGGCCGAATGGGTCAAGAACATCCCCCTGCGCCGCGCCGGCAAACCCTCGGATGTGGCGGGCCTGGTGGCGTTTCTCGCCTCGGACGATGCCGCCTACCTGACCGGCCAGGCGATCAATATCGACGGCGGCCTGATCATGTCGTAAGGGTTTGGTATCCTCACGGCCATTGAGTCATGCCTTTTACTATAAAGAGCCCTGAGGCCTTCATGAGCCAGATCGAAGAACAGCGCCTGATCACCAAGATCGCGAGCCTCTATTACGAAGAAGGGCTCAAGCAGTCCGAGATTTCCGCGCAACTGGACCTGTCCCAATCGTTTATCAGCCGTGCCCTGCGCCGGGCGCTGCAGGAAGGCGTGGTGAAGATCACGGTGATGCGCTTGCAAGGCCTGCACCTGGAACTGGAAACCCAGTTGCAGCGCCGCTACGGCGTGCGCCGGGTGATCGTGGTGGAAGCCACCGAGCCCGGCAATGACGAGAGCATCAAGCAGGCCATCGGTTCGGCCGCCGCCCACTACCTGGAAACCAGCCTGTCGCCCCAGGACCGTATCGGTATCTCGTCGTGGAGCAGCACCATTCGCGCCATGGTCGGCCACTTGCACGCGCAGCCGGGCAAACAGGCCGCCCAGGAAGTGGTGCAACTGTTGGGCGGCGTCGGCCACAAGGGCGCGTTTGAAGCCACTTTGCTGACCCAGCGCCTGGCGACCCTGCTCAACTGCCCGGCGTTTTTGCTGCCCTCGCAAAGCATCGAGCAATCGGTGGAGAGCAAGCAGCGCATCGTGCAGATGGAAGAGGTCAAGGAAGTGCTGCAGCGCTTTGACAGCATCACCCTGGCGATTGTCGGCATCGGCGACCTGGAGCCCTCGCAACTGCTGCGCAACAGCGGCAACTACTACACCGAAGACATGCTGCGCCTGCTCGCCGAACGCGGCGCGGTGGGCGATATCTGCCTGCGTTACTTCGATGCCCAGGGCAAGCCGGTGCTGGAGGAAGATGAAGAATTCGTGGTCTCGGTGGCGCTGCCCAAGCTGCGCGCCATCCACCGGGTGCTCGGCCTGGCCGGTGGATTGAACAAGGTCCAGGCCATTCGCGGCGCGCTCCAGGGCGGCTACCTGGACATCCTGATCACCGACCTGGACACCGCACAGGCCCTCAACCAATAACCGTTTCTGGAGACTGCCGCTCATGACGTCCAAGCTCGAACAACTCAAGCAATTCACCACCGTGGTGTGCGACACCGGCGACCTGGAAGCCATCAGCCGCTTGCGCCCGGTGGACGCCACCACCAACCCGTCGCTGCTGCTCAAGGCCGCTGCCATCCCGGAATATGCCGAGTTGCTGCACAGCGCGGTGGGCCAGTCCAAGGGCGATGTGGACCTGGCGTGTGACCGCTTCGCGGTGGCGGTGGGCTGCGGCATTCTCAAGGTGATTCCGGGGCGCATCTCCACCGAAGTCGATGCGCGCCTGTCCTTCGACCAAGACGCGCTGTGGGCCAAGGCCAACCAGTTGATCGCGCTGTACGACCAGGCCGGCGTCGGCCGCGACCGCGTGCTGATCAAACTGGCCTCCACCTGGGAAGGCATCCGCACCGCCGAGCGCCTGGAAAAGGCCGGGATCCAGACCAACCTGACCCTGCTGTTTTCGTTCGTCCAGGCCGCCGCCTGCGCCGACGCCGGGGTGTTCCTGATTTCACCATTCGTAGGCCGCATCTATGACTGGTACCGCAAGAACACCGGCCTGGACTACACCGGCACCGAGGACCCAGGCGTGCAGTCCGTGACGCGGATCTACAACTACTACAAGGCCAACGCCATCAACACCGTGGTCATGGGCGCCAGCTTCCGCACCCTCAGCCAGATCGAGCAACTGGCGGGCTGCGACCGCCTGACCATCAGTCCCGAGCTGCTGCAAAAGCTCGATGAAGACCAGGGCCTGCTGGAGCGTCGATTGAATCCGGGGGCAGTTGGGGAGCCGCGCCAGACCCTCAACGAAGCGCAGTTCCGCTGGGGCTCCAACGAGGACGCGATGGCCACCGAGAAACTCGCTGAAGGCATTCGCCAGTTTGCCCGCGACCAGGAAAAACTCGAAGCGGTCCTCGCAGCGCTCTGAGCCCTGGACCGTTATGCCGTGCACAACGTCGCCGCCGAGATGATCGGCATGGCGACGCTGGGGTTCAGGCGGGCACTTTTTTACGGCACTCATCCATTGCTCGAGCCGCCACCGCGCCCATCACGCCGCCCACGATCGGCGCCAGCCAGAACAGCCAGAGCTGTGCCAGGTAATCAACTCCGGCAAACAATGCCGGCCCGGTGCTGCGCGCAGGATTGACCGAGGTGTTGGTGACGGGGATCAGGACCAGGTGAATCAAGGTCAGCGCCAAGCCAATGGCAATCGGGGCAAAGCCAGGCACCGCGCCGGGTGCGGTCACACGCAGGATGATGAAGACGAAGAAAAACGTGGCGATCAGTTCGGCCAGCAATGCAGCCTTCATGTCGAAATGACCGGGACTGAGCGGGCCATAGCCGTTGGCAGCAAAACCGCCCACCGAGAAATCCGCCTGCCCGTTGGCAATCAGGAACAACGCGGCAGCAGCAGTAATCGCCCCCGCAACCTGCGCCAGGATGTACGGCAGCACATCAGCGCCCTCGATACGGCGCCCCACCCACAGGCCGATGGTCACCGCCGGGTTGAAATGACCGCCGGAAATACCGCCCAGCGCATAGGCCATGGTCAACACCGTCAGCCCGAACGCCAGGGAAACCCCCACAAAACCTATACCCAACCCGGGGAACGCAGCCGCCAGGATGGCGCTGCCACAGCCGCCGAAGGTCAGCCAGAAAGTACCCATGAACTCTGCAGTCAAACGTTTTTGCACAATCAACTCCCATTGCCGCTCAAGTGCCGTCGCCACGGGAGGTGGGCGGCCCGAGGCGACGGTAGCAATGGGTATCAATATATCGTGTAGGACTTGTCTGGTCTTAGCGGCTTACAACGCCCTGCCCAAATTTCCTGATCGCCAGGCAATACCCGATCAGGGCTACCGCCGCCAGCAACCCACCGGCCGCGCCGATCCAGGCGAAGCCGAACTGGCTGCCGACCCAACTGCCCATCAGCGCGCCGCCGCCAATGCCGATGTTGTAGATGCCGGAGAACATCGCCATGGCCACGTCAGTGGCGTCGGGCGCCAACACCAGCACCTTGGATTGCATGGCCAGGCCGAAGCCCATGATCGCCATGCCCCAGAAAATGCTCAGCACCACCAGGTAAGATTCGGCTCCGCTCAAGGGCAGCAGCAACGCCAGGCAGGCGCTCAGGATAAACACCGCGCCCACCACGAACAGGTGCGGGTTGAAACGGTGCACCAGGCTGAACAGCAGCGAGCCGATGATGCCCGCGCCGCCGAACACCAGCAGGATCAGGGTCACCGCGCTGCCGCTCATGCCGGCCACGCCTTCGACAAAGGGCTCGATGTAGCTGTAGGCGGTGAACTGCGCAGTCACCGTCATCGCGGTGAGCACATACAGCGCCACCAGCGCCGGGCGCTTGAACAGCAGTGGCAGGCTGCGCAGCGAGCCGGAGTTCTGGCTCGGTAACAACGGCAACGTACGCGCCAGCCAGAACACCAGCGCAGCGGCGAACGCGCCGATCACCAGGAACGTGGTGCGCCAGCCCATGGCCTCGCCCAGCAGACGGCCCAACGGAATACCCAGCACCATCGCCAGGGAAGTGCCAGTAGCCAGCAGGCCGAGGGCTTGCACCTGCTTGCCTTCCGGCGCCAGGCGCACCGCCAGCGAGGCGGTGATCGACCAGAACAGCGCATGGGACAAAGCAATGCCGACCCGGCTGAGCATCAGGATGCCAAAGCTGGTGGCCACACTGGACAGGACATGGCTGGCGATGAACAGGCCGAATAGCACGATCAGCAGCTTGCGCCGCTCCACGTTGCGGGTCAGCAGCATCACCGGCAGCGACGTCAGGGAGACGATCCAGGCGTAGATGGTGAGCATCAGCCCGACGCTGGACACTGGCATGTCGAAGCTGGCGCCGATGGCACTGAGCAGCCCGACGGGCACGAATTCGGTGGTGTTGAACACAAACGCGGCCAACGCGAGGGCGAAGACCGGTTGCCAATTGGCTTGGGGCGTTGCGGCTGAAATGCTCATTGAAGGGCGCGGTACTCGGACGATGATCAGACGGCCACCCAGGACAAGCGCCGCCGCCGGGCATTCTATAGGTTTCCGGCCCGGCTGTTGACGCTCATCCCGCTCAAAATCACCTCAACCGGGTCAGGGTGCGGTCATGATGAGCACGTAGACCCCGATTGAATGGGCTTGCCGAGGGCATCCGCTCGTATATACCGCTGGTCGTAACAGCGACAAGGCCTTCGGCGTAGATCAAGGGTCCACCTGCCCCATCAATTCCGGAATCGACTCCGGCCGATTCGCATAACGCTGTGCCAACGCCGCGCACACCATCAACTGGATCTGGTGGAACAGCATCAGCGGCAGGATCAGCACGCCCATGCTCGCCCCGGCGAACAGTACCTGGGCCATCGGCACACCGGTGGCCAGGCTCTTTTTCGAACCGCAGAACAGGATGGTGATACGGTCTTCCTGGTTGAAACCGAACGCCTTGCCCAGCACCGTGGAGGCCACCAGCACCAGGCCCAGCAACACGCAGCACGCGACCACCAGGCCGCCCAGTTCCCACAGTGGGATCTGGTGCCAGATGCCTTCATTCACCGCTTCGCTGAACGCGCCGTAGACCACCAGCAGGATCGAGCCCTGGTCGACGAATTTCAGCCAGGACTTGTTGCGGCCGACCCACGCGCCGATCCAGCGGCGGGCGATCTGCCCGGCGATAAACGGCAGCAGCAATTGCACGCTGATTTTCAGGATCGCGTCGACCGTCGAGCCGCCCTCGCCGTGCACATTGAGCAGCAGCGTCACCAGCAACGGTGTCAGGAAGATGCCGAACAGGCTGGACGCCGCCGCGCTGCAGATCGCCGCCGGGATATTGCCCCGCGCCAGCGATGTAAAGGCAATCGCCGATTGCACCGTGGCCGGCAAGGCGCACAGGTAGAGCATGCCCATGTACAGGTCTTTACCGATCAGCGGCGACAGCACCGGCTTGAGCGCCAGGCCCAGCAACGGGAACAGCACGAAAGTCAGACTGAACACCAGCAGATGCAGGCGCCAGTGCCCGGCGCCGGCGACGATAGCCTGGCGCGACAGCTTGGCGCCGTGCAGGAAGAACAGCAACGCGATGGCCAGGTTGGTGACCCAGCCGAAGGCCACGGCGGTCTGGCCGCTGGCGGGCAGCAGGGAAGCGAGAATCACCGTGGCGATCAGGGTCAGGGTGAAGTTGTCAGGCAGGAAACGGGGGCGAGTCATAAGCAGGATCTTCCGGGGGTTGCCAAGAGCGTCATCGCGACTCTAACGTAACGGCTTGTTACCGACTAACGCCAATGAGCCAACAAATGCCGCCTAAAGGACATGCCAACACGGTGCGCCGTAGCGTGCCAGGCCTTTCCAGCCTGCCACGGCCGGTGTATGGGCGCACCGAATCGCTGCCCAACCGCGCCCTGACCCGCCGGCACAGTCACCCGTGGGTGCAATTGTCCTACGCGATTTCCGGGGTGCTGGAGATCCAGACCAGCGTCGGCCGCTTCGTCGCACCGCCCCAGCGCGCGGTGTGGATTCCAGCCGGTGTACCGCACCGCGTGTTCAGCTCGCCCCACACCGAAATGCGCAGCCTGTACCTGGATTGCAGCGTCACCACCTGGGCGGCGGAGCGCTGTCATGTGCTGGCGGTGAGCAGCCTGCTGCGCGAGCTGATCCGCAGCTTCAGCGAACTGCCGGTGGAGTATGCCGAGGATGGGCCGGACGGGCGCCTGGCCCAGGTGGTGCTGGATCAGTTGGCGGCGGCGCCGCACGTCGATCTGATGCTGCCATTGCCATCGGATCCGCGCTTGCGGTCGATCTATCGCAGCCTGAGTGCGCACCCGGAACAGCAAACTACCTTGGGCCAGTGGAGCCAGAAACTGGGGGTGAGCGAGAAGACACTCAGTCGGTTGTTCTTGAGCGACACCGGGCTGACGTTCCGCGCCTGGCGCCAGCGCCTGCGGTTATTGAGCGCCCTGCCCGCCCTGGAGCAAGGCGAGCGGGTCACGGATGTGGCGCTGGGGTGTGGCTATGAGTCGACGTCGGCGTTTATCAATGCGTTTCGGCAGCAATTCGAGGCCACGCCCGGTGAGTTTTTCCGCTGACATCAACTGCCATTGCCGCCATGAGCCTCTTCGAAGAAGTAGTCCTTCCAACTGGCGGCCTTGTTTTTCAGCACGCCCAGTGCCTGCAATTTCTCGGCGTAGATGTAGGTACGCTGCGGCACGATGGTGAAGTCGATTTCCGGGTCCTGGACGATTTTTTCCACCAGGTCCAACGGCAACTTCGACTGCTCTACGCGGATATACGCCTTGGCTGCCGCTGGCTTGTCAGCCTTGATGATCGTCTCGGCTTCGGCCAATGCGTCATAGAACGCCTTGTAGGTCTTGGGGTTCTCGTCGTGGAATTTCTGCGTGGTGTAGAGCACGTTGAACGTGGCCGGCCCACCGAGGATGTCGTAGGAACTGAGCACCTTGTGCACGTTAGGGTTCAGCAGTTCCTGATACTGGAACGGCGGGCTGGAGAAGTGCGCGTTGATCTCCGATCCCCCGGCAATCAACGCGGCGGTCGCATCGGGATGGGCCAGGCTGATGGAGATGTCGTCGAACTTCTTGAAGTTGGCATCGCCGAACTGCTTGGCGGTTTCGATCTGCAAGGTGCGCGACTGGAAACCCACACCGGCGGCGGGCACGGCGATGCGGTCTTTTTCGCTGAAGTCCTTGAGGGTCTTCACGTTGGGGTTGTTGGTCAGCAGGTAGTTGGGCATCGAGCCCAGGGAGGCGATGGCCTTGACGTTCTGCTTGCCCTTGGTGCGGTCCCACAGGGTCAGCATCGGCGGCACGCCAGCGGAAACCACGTCGAGCGCACCGGCCAGCAGCGATTCGTTCATCGCGGTGGCGCCGGAAATGCTGTTCCACTCCACCTGGATATCCAGGCCCTGCTCCTTACCGTGCTTTTCGATCAGGTGTTGGTCGCGCACCACGTCGAGGATCAGGTAGCCGATGCCGAATTGCTGGGCGATGCTGATCTTGCCTTCGGCCTGGGCGCCGATGCTGATCAGGGCCGTCGCAGCCGCCAAGAGGGTCAGGGAGGAGCGCTTGAAAGTCATGGGAGTCTGCCGCGTTTTTAAGAAGGTGATGGAGCCTAGCGACGATTTTTAAGAGTGGAAAAGAATATCGGGATCTATTGTTATGCAAATGGCCCACAAACCAGCCCCCGGCTGCTATTGTGCCGCGCTTTGAAAAACTGCCGAACCAGCGAGGAAATGGACGTTGAACACTGACGAAAAAATGACCGGGGACCTGTTCGAGGTGGATAAGCGCCTGTCACTCAAACCCGTGGTGGACTTCAACGCCTACCTGCGCAGCGCGTTCGGCGACGGCCCGTGCAGCTGCATCCGCTGCACCGATGGTAACGGCGATGAAAACGGCTATGCGTTCCAGCACAGCTTCACCTTCGACGGCAAACCCACCCAGCGCCGCTTCGCCACCACGGCGGGCAGCGATGTGTTGCAGGTGTTGAAGAAAGCCTGGTTGTCGTACACCAAGGCCGAATTGCCCCTGAGTGGTGTGCTGGCGCTGGATACGGTGAAGGAGTTTGTCGAGCCGCAGTTGCACAAGCGGTTGGTACCGCTGTTTTTGGCCAGTGGGTTGGTCAAGGATGTCGACGGTGCACTGCATCTGCAGCCACAAGCGGCCTGATTGCTCGCGCAGTAGGTCAATGGGCAGCGCGACTCTGGGCCAGCAGGCGGTCGACCACTTGCTGCAGACACACGTGCTCATCGGCGCCCGAGGCCCGGGCGTCGGCATGGCAGCGCAATTGATCGACGGCGCTGTTGCCTGACGCCAGCAACCTATGCAGGTCATCAAACACCTGAGGCTCGCCCATGGCCCCGGCGGTGGCCGCGAAGATGCGTTGCGCCTCTAGCAGCCACTGTTCAGCAGTGCCCATCGTCCCCTGGTCATCCAGCGCAAAGCTGCCCGCAGCACCGTAGCGCTTGGCCTGCCAGCGATTCTCCTTGAGCAGCCAGCGCGCCTCGGCGGTGAACCCGGCGCCGGGATGTTCCAGGGCACAGGCATGAGTAACCATTACCCGAAACAAGGTGGCGAGCACCAACGCATCCGCCAGCCTGGGGCAGGCATCGGTCATGCGCAGTTCCAGGGTGGGATAACGCGCCGCAGGCCGAATGCCCCACCACCCGTTGCCATCGGCCTTGATCGCACCGACGCGCTGCAGCAATGCCAAATAGCCCAAGTACGCCGACCAATCGGTGAAGTGCTCGGGAACGCCCATGCGTGGCCACTCATCGCACGCGGCCTGGCGATAGCTCATGAACCCTGTGGGTGCGCCCTCCCAGAACGGTGACGAGCAACTGAGGAGCAGCAATAACGGCAACCAGGGCGAGACCTGATTCATCACCGCGATGCGGTCGATTCCGGCCGGCACCTCGACATGCACGTGCAACCCACAGAGCACACTGCGACGCGCGACGTACTGGATGTCTTCGAACAATTGCTGGAAATGCACGCGGTCGGTGGCCATTTGCTCGCGCCATGCCGCCAAGGGATGGCTGCCGGCACAGACCACACCGAGACCGAATGCGCCCAAGGAGCGGGCGAGGTTGTGGCGCACGGTGGCCAGGTAATCCGCCGCCTCACTGCTGGCCTTGAACACCGGGGATGCCACCTCAATCTGGCCCTGGAACATTTCGAGGGCGAAGCCCGGGCCAATCGCCTGCCGGCAGGCCGCCAGCACCGCCGCCGACGGTTCGCCGACCATGTGCCGCGTGTGCAGGTCGGTGATGAAATATTCCTCTTCGATACCGAAAGTGAGCATGACCTTCAGCGCAGACGGGTGACGGTGAGCGCGACCACCGCAATCCGCTCTACCCGCTCGTAGCCCGGCTTATCCAACTCTTCGCCAAATACGTCAGGGTCCAGTTCACGGTAGGTCCAGCCGAACGCATCGCTGCCGAGCAATGGCTTGACCGCCGCCAGGAACGGGTCCTCGCCCGCGACTATCGCCACACCGGTATACAGCACCAGGCTGCCACCAAGGGCCAGGCGCCCCAGGGATTCGCCGGCGATGCGCACCGATAACTGCTCACCCAATGCACCGCCACCGTGGCGATAGGCGCGTTGACGGTCATCATTCATGTACGGCGGGTTGGCCACGATCAAATCGAACTCGCCCTCCACGCTTGCCAGCACATCGCTGTGGTAGGCGCTGACATTGCTCAGCCCGGCCAGCTCGGCATTCACGGCGGTCATGCGCAGGGCGCGCGGGTTGATATCCACCGCCAACACCTGCGCGTCATGTCGAGCGCGGCCGATCACCAGTGCCCCCACACCCGCGCCGCAGCCGATATCCACGGCGCGCTTGAGCGGTTCGAAGCGCTGTTGCAGATGGGCTTCGATCACCTGGGCGAAGCGGTAGCTGTCGGGGCCGAAGAACACGGCATCCGGTTCAGTGGTGGGGTATGCGGAATGCGCAAACAGAAGATCGTCCAGGCTGGACCAACGCACCGCGCTGCGCCACAGCGCGCCATGCGGTTCGACGACATCGGCTTGTTGCAGGTCCTCGCGGAAGGTGTCGGGCACCAGGTCGCGGTCAAACGGCATCGACCAGCCGAATACGTCGCGAAGGTCCGATGCCTGGGAGGCAGCCCGACGTTGATAGACGCGTTCGTGGGTCAAGGGCGTCGGGGTGATGAAACGGTAGCCGCGCTGCTTCAACCTGCGGCCCAGGTTCAACAGGGCGCGATCGGCCAGGTGTTGTGCAAACATGGGAAGTTCCTTAGCGCAATCGCGCGCGCAATTGAATAAAGCGGCGGGTCGCGTACAACCCGGCGGGCGTGCAATGGCGTCGCGCCGACATCCACGGGATCAGTGCGTTGAGCTGCTGTTGATCGGACAGGTTGCACAATGAATCAACCAGCGCCTGGGTGTCCGGGTCCGTCGGGCGTTGCTGCTCGCGGGAAAACCGGCTGCCGCGCCCGGGCCGCACGGGCGGCACACGTTTGTCACTGATCCAGTCGCCGGCGATCCAATCATGCAGCACCTGTTTTTCATAGCCGCTGAACACGCCGAACATCGCCGCGCCCGCGCCCTCGATCAGTTGCCAGAATCGACTTTCGGCCGGGTCCTGGTTGCGCTTGATCCAGCCCTTGTCTTCCAGTGCCTGGAGAAAGGCGCCGATCTGCCCCGGCTGACCCAGCCACTGGTTGACGGTCTTGCCTTCGAAGCGGCAATAGTCCGAGTGCATGTGTTGGCCGAAGCTGCGCTTGCGCTCGAGCATCGCGACCACTTCGTCCTGCAGGTTGAAACCGCTGATAATCGCGGTGGTCCCCGGGCCCAGGTCGTTGAGGCGGTACCCCTCGGCCACCCGGCGGTAGAAATCCGCCCTGCCCTCGCCCATCGGCAGCAGGCTCAGTACCGACTGCGCTGCCTTGCAGGCGTGGCCGCTGCTGGCGTTGTCGATGGTCACGTGCAGGGTGAAGTAATACGGATCGATGCCCAGTTCGCTCAACTCGTAGGCGGTGATCAACAGGTGCAGGGGCAACTGTTCGTAGCCCAGGTTGAAGCCGATGATCTCCGGCAGGAAGTCCTCGGCACACAATCCCAGTGCCAGTTGCAGGGCACCTTGCAGGTAGTGCACATCTTCGAGGCCGGCGTCGCTATCGGCATCGTGTTCGTTGAGCAATTTGCGGTAGATCACCACATGGTTCTGTGCCGCTTCACCGTCACCCAACTCTTCAAGGTAGGTGGTGAGCAGGCCGTCGAAACTCGGGGCGTGCCAATAGCGCAGCAGGCCGTTCAGCCAAGCGCCGTCGACCTGTTTGGTGGGGGCGACGTGCTGCAGGAAATACAGCGCATGGGCCTTGTTCTGAAAATAGCGACGTGGTCGACCTTGTTGGCGTTGTTCAAGGTAATCGGCATAGGCTTGGGCCACCTGCGCGCAGCGCTGCTCGACCCAGGCAGGCAGTTGCTCGGCCATCTCGGGCAGATCGCTGGCGGCGTCTCGCATTTGCGTCAACTGCGCCAGCAGGAAATCCCGCGCGATCTCTTCGGCCCCCTGGGCTTCACCGTAAAGCTGTTGGTACAGCCGCTGGTATTGGCCGGGCGCCGAGTGGGTGATAGAGGCCGGTTGGCCTGACAGCGCTGTAAGAAGCGTCATGATGGCAGTTTCCGCAAAGTCCGATACAACCAGGCCTCCCCGACAAGGAGGCCCCGCAAGAGCGCTCAGTACCACACGCTTCTAAAGTGAAGAGCATCGGGGTGTGCGGAAAATTCAATTGGGGTTTGAAAGCTGCGGATCGGCGGTCCGCGCTCGGTTTTTCGCCGGCGCGGATATGTTGAGAGAACACATGTGGTGAGCGGGCTTGCCCCGCTCACCACACTTAGCAGTTACAGGGGTGTTTACTTGCGCGCCGCCTCCCACTGTTTGAGCAGATCGTTGTAGCCCACGGTCTCGCCTTTCGGCTTTTCGTCGGCCAGTTTCGGTTTCGGCGCGCCCGGCTGGTCGAACCAGTATTGCGCGTCACGCTCAGGGTTCATTTTCGGGCCACACACCGGTTGCACCTTGGAGCGTTCCAGGCGCGTCATGATCGCGTCCTGCTCCTTGGCCAGGTTATCCAGCGCCTGTTGCGGAGTTTTCTCGCCGCTGGCGGCGGCGGCGATGTTGCTCCACCACAGTTGCGCCAGGCGTGGGTAGTCCGGCACGTTGGTGCCGGTCGGAGTCCACTCGACGCGGGCCGGGCTGCGGTAGAACTCCACCAGGCCACCGAGTTTCGGCGCCATGTCGGTCATGGCCTGGGAGTTGATGTCGGACTCACGGATCGGCGTCAGGCCGACGATGGTTTTCTTCAGTGAAACGGTTTTCGAGGTCACGAACTGCGCGTAAAGCCAGGCCGCGAGTTTCTGTTTCTCAGGCGTCGACTTGAGGAAGGTCCAAGAGCCTACGTCCTGATAGCCCTTCTTCATGCCCTTTTCCCAGTAAGGTCCCACCGGCGACGGCGCCATACGCCATTTCGGCGTGCCGTCGGCATTCACCACTGGCAAGCCCGGTTTGGTCATGTCGGCGGTAAACGCGGTGTACCAGAAGATCTGCTGGGCGATGTTGCCCTGGGACGGCACCGGGCCGGACTCGGAGAACGTCATGCCCGCCGCTTCCGGCGGCGCGTAGGCTTTCATCCAGTCCACGTATTTCTGCGTGGCAAACACTGCGGCCGGGCCGTTGGTGTCGCCGCCACGGGTGACGCTGGAGCCCACCGGGTGGCAGTCCTCCACGCGAATGCCCCACTCGTCCACCGGCAGGCCGTTGGGCAGGCCCTTGTCGCCGCCACCGGCCATGGAGAACCAGGCATCGGTGAAGCGCCAGCCCAGGGACGGATCTTTCTTGCCGTAGTCCATGTGCCCATACACGCGCTTGCCGTCGATTTCCTTGACGTCTTCGCTGAAGAACTTGGCGATGTCTTCATAGGCCGACCAGTTCACCGGTACGCCGAGGTCGTAGCCGTATTTTTCCTTGAACTTGGCTTTCAGCTCCGGACGCTCGAACCAGTCGGCGCGGAACCAGTAGAGGTTGGCAAACTGCTGGTCGGGCAACTGATAGATCTTGCCGTCCGGCGCGGTGGTAAAGGAAATGCCGATAAAGTCCTTGATATCCAGGGTCGGCGAGGTGAAATCCTTGCCTTCGTTGGCCATCAGGTCGGTGATGGATTCGGTCTTGCCGTAGCGAAAGTGCGTACCGATCAGGTCCGAGTCGTTGACCCAGCCGTCGTAGATGTTCTTGTCGGACTGCATCTGGGTCTGCAGCTTCTCCACCACGTCGCCTTCCTGCAACAGGTCGTGGGTCAGCTTGATCCCGGTGATTTCAGTGAAGGCCTTGGCCAGCACCTTGGACTCGTACTCGTGGGTGGTGAGGGTTTCCGACACCACGTTGATCTTCATCCCACGGAACGGTTCGGCGGCCTTGATAAACCACTTCAATTCCGCCAACTGCTGTTCGGCCGTGAGGGTGGACGGTTTGAACTCGCTGCCGATCCATTTTTTCGCGGCATCTTCGTACGCATCGGCCCAGGCCGAAGCGCTCAAACCGCTCATAGCCAGTACGGCGGCCAATGAAATGCTATGTCGCAGCTTATTGTTCTTATTCAACATAGAGACCTCCTGGTTGTTTATTCATAAGGGCATCAGCCCCAACGCATCACACTCAACAGCCATACCAGGGAGAGCGCGGACGCTACCCAGATGCTCCAGTCGGTAACGCCGATCACCAGCAAATGCAGGTAGGCGCTGCCGAGAAGACCGATAAACAAACGATCACCACGGGTGGTGCTGATCGGCAAAAAGCCCCGCCGGGGGATACTCGGCGAACGCAGCTCCCAGGTGGCCATGCCCGCGAGGATCAGGGCTATGCCGCCAAAGAACAGCGCGGTGGGGGTGGTCCAGGCCATCCATTCCATCATCGACTCCTCAGACCCGGCCCAGGGCAAAGCCCTTGGCCACGTGGTTGCGAACAAACCAGATCACCAGCATGCCGGGCAGGATAGTCAACACCCCCGCCGCCGCCAGCACGCCCCAATCGATACCCGATGCCGACACCGTGCGCGTCATCACTGCCGCAATCGGCTTGGCGTTGACCGAGGTCAGGGTGCGCGCCAGCAGCAGTTCGACCCAGGAAAACATGAAGCAGAAAAACGCCGTCACACCGATGCCGGAACCAATCAACGGGATAAAAATCTTCACGAAAAACTTCGGAAACGAGTAGCCGTCGATGTAGGCGGTTTCGTCGATTTCCTTGGGCACGCCGGACATGAAACCCTCCAGGATCCACACCGCCAACGGCACGTTGAACAGGCAGTGGGCCAGGGCCACTGCGATGTGCGTGTCGAACAGCCCAATGGACGAGTACAACTGGAAGAACGGCAGCAGAAACACCGCCGGTGGCGCCATGCGGTTGGTCAACAGCCAGAAAAACAGGTGCTTGTCACCGAGGAAGCGGTAGCGCGAAAACGCGTAGGCCGCGGGCAGTGCCACACTCAGGGAGATCACCGTGTTCAGGCTCACGTAGTACAGCGAGTTGAGGTAACCGGTGTACCAGCTCGGGTCAGTGAAGATCACCTTGTAGTTGGCCAGGGTGAAGTCCTGCGGAAACAGCGTCAGCCCGCCGAGGATTTCGGTGTTGCTCTTGAAGGACATGTTCAGCAGCCAGTAGATCGGCACCAGCAGGAACAGGATGTAGATCAGTAGCGGTATCAGCTTTCTCTTGTTCATGTTGGCGGCCTCAGCGGTTGGCGTCGGAGTGGGTCATGGCGGTGTAGAACAGCCAGGACACCAACAGGATGATCAGGAAGTACACCAGGGAAAACGCCGCAGCCGGGCCCAGATCGAATTGGCCTACGGCCATCTGGGTCAGGGTCTGACTCAAGAACGTGGTGGCGTTACCCGGCCCGCCGCCCGTGAGGACGAAAGGTTCGGTGTAGATCATGAAGCTGTCCATGAACCGCAGCATCACCGCGATCAGCAGCACGCTTTTCATCTTCGGCAACTGGATATGTCGGAACACCGCCCAGGGCGATGCACGATCAATCCGTGCTGCCTGGTAGTACACATCCGGAATCGCCCGTAGGCCGGAGTAGCAGAGCAGCGCCACCAGTGAGGTCCAGTGCCATACGTCCATGACCAACACCGTGACCCAGGCGTCCATGGTATTGGCGGCGTAGTTGTAACTAATGCCCAGGGCATTGAGGCTGTAACCCAACAGGCCGATGTCGGCGCGACCGAAAATCTGCCAGATGGTGCCCACCACGTTCCACGGAATCAGCAGCGGAATGGCCAGAATGATCAGTACCAGCGACGACCAGCGCCCCTTGGTCGGCATGGTCAGGGCGATGGCGATGCCCAGCGGGATTTCGATCAGCAGCACACAGGCCGAGTAGATGAACTGACGCAGCAACGAGTCATGCAGGCGCGGGTCGAGCAGCACCTGCTTGTACCAGTCGGCACCGACGAAGTAGCGGCTGGACTGGTCGAAGATGTCCTGCACCGAGTAATTGACCACGGTCATCATCGGGATCACCGCACTGAACGCCACCAGCAGGAACACCGGTAACACCAGCCACCAGGCCTTGTTGTTCTGCACCTTGTTCATGGCTGCACCTCCAGCAGGTAGTCGTCGGCATACACCATCAGCCATTGCGCCGGAAAACTGATGGACGCCTTGCCTTCCGGCACGGGCTTGTCTTCGGCCAGGCGCACCTTGAGCAGCGCGCCGTCGAGGTTGAGGGTGACGATCTTGTAGGTGCCAAGGTCTTCAAGATGAGTGACATCGGCCTGCAGGGCGTCAGGGTTGTACTCGTCCCATACGTGGATGAATTCCGGGCGGATGCCGACCTGCAGCTTCTTGTAGTCGGTGTTGGCAATACGTTGCTGCAACGCCTCGGACAAGGGCAAATGAGTCTCGGCAAAGCGCACCCCGCCCGCCTGGGCCTGCACCTCGATCAGATTCATCCCAGGGCTGCCGATGAAATAGCCGACAAAGGTGTGGCTCGGCCGTTCGAACAGGTCACGCGGCGTGCCGAACTGCACGATCTGCCCGCCGTACATCACTGCGATCTTGTCGGCGAAGGTCGAGGCCTCCAATTGATCGTGGGTCACATAGACCATGGTGATGTTGAATTGCTCGTGGATCTGCTTGAGTTTGCGCCGCAGTTTCCACTTGAGGTGCGGGTCGATCACCGTCAGCGGTTCATCGAACAGGATCGCCGATACGTCGTCGCGCACCAGGCCACGGCCCATGGAGACTTTCTGTTTTTCGTCGGCGGTGAGGTTGCGCGCCTTTTTGGTCAGCAGGTTTTGCAGGTCGAGGACTTCGGCAATTTCCTGCACCTTGCTGTGAATTTTCGCCTCGGCCATGCCCTGGTTACGCAGCGGGAATGCCAGGTTGTCGAACACCGTCATGGTGTCGTACACCACCGGGAACTGGAACACCTGGGCGATGTTGCGTTTTTCCGGGGTGAGGTCGTTGACCACTTGAGTGTCGAACAGCACCTGGCCTTCGGACGGGCTGAGCAGGCCGGAGATGATGTTGAGCAACGTCGACTTGCCGCAGCCCGACGGCCCGAGCAAGGCGTAGGCCCCGCCCTGCTCCCACACGTGGTTCATTGCTCGGATAGCGTAGTCTTCAGGCCCTTTCGGCGCAGGGCTGTAGCTGTGCGCCAGGTTCTGCAAATGGATCTCGGCCATCAGGCAACCCTCGCGACACGGCGTCCGGGAGCCTGGACCAAACGGCCCTGGCCATCGAACACAAACAGTTTATGGGTGGGGATATACACGCGGATCGGCGCATCGACGTCGTACTCGTGCACCCCCGGCAGGTGCAGCACCAGCAGGAAATGTTCGCTGCGCACATGCAGGAAAGTTTCCGAACCGCTGATCTCGGCGACTTCCACGGTGACCGCCAGCTCCAGGTCGTCATCGTTGCTCGGCACCAGGCTGATGTGGCTGGGGCGTACGCCGAACCGGAACTCGCCTTCGCCGATGGGACGCAGGTCGACGTTGAGTGGGAAGTGCACGAAATTGGCGAAGCTCACTTCATTGCCACTGATGCGCCCCGGCATCAGGTTGATCGGCGGCTCGGAAAACAACTCCGCGGCCAGCACAGTCTGCGGCTGGTGATACACCTCGGCCGCCTTGCCGCTCTGGATCACCCGGCCTTCGTGGAGGATGGTCGTGGTGCCGCCCAGGGCCAGGGCTTCGTTGGGCTCGGTGGTGGCGTAGATCGCGATGGTGTGGCGTGCGGCGAACAGTTCGCGCATTTCCTGACGCAGCTCTTCGCGAAGTTTGTAGTCCAGGTTCACCAGCGGCTCATCGAACAGGATCAGTTCGGCATCCTTGACCAGTGCGCGGGCCATGGCCGTGCGCTGCTGCTGGCCGCCGGAGAGTTCCAGGGGGTGACGCTGGAGGAATTTTTCGATGCGCAGCATCCTGGCGGTTTCCAGCACCTTGCTCTGGATCAGCTCGCTGGACACACCGGCCTGGCGCAACGGCGAGGCGATGTTTTCGAACACGGTCATGGTCGGGTAATTGATGAACTGCTGATACACCATCGACACGTTGCGCAAGCGCACCGGTTTTTGCGTGACGTCCACGCCGTTCATCAGGATGCGGCCGCTGTCGGGTTTGTCCAGACCGGCCATCAGGCGCATCAGGCTGGTCTTGCCGGACAGCGTGCGACCGAGCAAGACGTTGAAGGAGCCGGCTTCGAAACGCAGGTTGGCGTCGTCGATCCAGGTCTGGCCTTCGACAACGCGGGAGACATGTTCCAGGGTCAATGACATGACACGACCTTTTTATTATTGGAATGAATCTGGCCAGGTGACACAGCGAGTTTCGTGCCAAAACGACAAGTGGTTGATGTGCAAGGAAATCAGCTGAAAGCGATGTTCAGGAGTGAACAATTTGGCTGAACAACTGAACAGTCAGGGCCTTGACAATGAACAGTTCTGAACAACACTCTGACGACCAATACAGTGGAATGATTTCCAGCAGTCCGTTGCGCAAGACCCCATAACAATAAAAACGCAGGTCACCCCATGGCCGAACCACTGGCTCACGACACCCTTATCCAGGAATCCTGGCGCCGTTGCCGCGCCTTTGGCCTGGACCACCAGAGCACGCCCAGCTTCGACCAGCTCCCCGCCGAGGGCATCAACCAATTGCTGGAGAGCCAGCATTCGCTGGTGCAGACCACCCACCAGGAAGTGCTGCCCTACTACGAGAACATCCTGAGCAACTCCAACTGCCTGATCATGCTGGCCGACAACCAGGGCCAGGTGCTGACCAGTTGGGGCACCCAGCGCTTTATCGAGCCCAAGCTGGCCCGTGGTTTCAACCCCGGCGCCAGCTGGATGGAGCGTTCCAGCGGCACCAATGCCATCGGCACCGCGTTGGCCTGCGCCCAGGCGGTGCATATCGAACACGATGAACACTTTCTCAAGGCCAACCGCTTCATGACCGGCTCGGCGGCGCCGATCTTCGACGCCCAGCGCGAGATCATCGCGGTGCTGGATGTGTCCAGCGACAGCTACCTGCCGCCCTCCCACACCCTGGGCATGGTCAAGATGATGAGCCAGACCGTGGAGAACCGGCTGATCCTCAACCTGTTTCGCGGCGAACATTTCCAGCTGACCTTCAACACCGGGCTGAGCAACCTCGACAGCCAGTGGGCCGGCCTGCTGATCTTTGATGAAAGCGGCCAGGTGCTGTCGGCCAATCGACGTGCCGACAACCTGCTGGGCATCAGCCTGTCGCGGGTGATGATCGACAGCCTGTTCAAGGTATCGTTGCTGGAACTGTTGAACCAACCGGAAGGCCTGCCCTTCTCCCTGCAAGCGGCGGGACGCAATCGCTTCCAGTGCTTGTTGAAGCGCCCCAGGCAGATGCCGGTGCAGGCGCGCGTGTTCACCGAGCCGGCGCCATCGAAGCCTGCGCCGATTGGCCTCAAGACTTTGCATTTCGGCGACGCGCGCGTGGAGAAAGCCGTGCGCCAGGCCGAGCGCCTGCTGGAGAAAGACATCCCGCTGCTGATTCACGGCGAAACCGGCGTGGGCAAGGAGGTGTTCGTCAAAGCCCTGCACCACGCCAGCTCGCGCAGCCAGAAGGCATTTATCGCGGTGAACTGCGCGGCGATTCCCGCCGAATTGGTGGAATCGGAGCTGTTCGGCTATGAAAAGGGCGCGTTCACCGGCGCCAACCAGAAAGGCAGCATCGGCCTGATCCGCAAGGCCGACAAGGGCACGCTGTTTCTCGACGAGATCGGTGATATGCCGCTGCCCACCCAGGCCCGCTTGCTACGGGTGTTGCAGGAGCGTTGCGTGCAACCGGTAGGCAGCAGCGAGTTGTTCCCGGTGGATTTGCGCATCATCTCGGCCACCAACCGTGCACTGCGGGATCTGGTACAGGCTGGGCGTTTCCGTGAGGATTTGTACTACCGCATCGGTGGCCTGACCCTGGAACTGCCGCCGTTACGCGAGCGCACCGACAAACAGGCGCTGTTCCAGCAACTGTGGCAGCAACACCGCGAGCCGACTCAATGGGCGGGCCTGAGCGCCGAAGTATTGGCGCTGTTCGAGCGGCACCCGTGGCCGGGGAATTTGCGCCAGGTGAGCAGTGTGTTGCAGGTGGCGCTGGCCATGGCCGAGGAACAGCCGATCCGTGCAGAGCACCTGCCGGACGATTTCTTCGTGGATTTGAACGTCGCGGCGCCGCCGCCCGCCAGTGAGTACCTGGATGACAGCATCGACCTGAACCAGCGCTTGAAAGCCGCCGGCGGCAATATTTCCCATCTGGCGCGAGAGCTGGGGGTGAGCCGCAATACCCTGTACAAACGCCTGCGCCAGAACGAAGGCTAGCGTGGCTTGACCACCACCAGCAGGTCGGTGAAGTACTCCACCTGGATCGGCAGGTTATCGGCCAGTGACGACAACGCCGCCGCCGTGTCGTCCAGCTTGAACACCCCGGACACCCGCAGGTTTTGCAGGGCCTGGGGGTCGAAACGCAGCAAGCCGTGGCGGTAGCTGGCGAGGGTTTGCAAGACCTCGCTCAAGGGTTGGTCGTTGACCTTGAGCAGGCCGCGGGTCCAGGCGTCGGGATCGCTGTCACCGATGGCTTGCGGTGGCTGGGCGCGGCCGTGGTCGAGCACCGAACGCTGGCCGGCCGTGACCTTGACCCCATCGCCGGCATCGCCTTTGATCGCGACCGTGGACTCGATCACCGTGACCACCGTGGTGCCGTCTGCCGCGCGCTTGACCAGATAACGCGTGCCCAGCGCAGTGGCCGTGCCCTGGTCGGTGCGAACCACGAACGGCCGTTGCGCATCCTTCGCCACCTCGACCCAGAGCTCGCCTTGCAGCAGTTCGATCACCCGTTGATGACCATCGAACTGCACATCCACCGCCGAGTTACTGTTGAGCTGCAACTGGCTGCCATCTTCGAGGGCGATCTGCCGACGCTCACCGACACCGGTACGTTGGTCGGCCATCCACACCGGCAAGTGTTGCAGGCCCAGCCAGCCGCACAGAACCAGGCCGAGCACACCCACCACCTGCGCGCCACGTGGGCGTCGCGGGGTGAAGGCGCGGTTCAGGGCAATGCGCGCTGGCTTG
This sequence comes from Pseudomonas extremorientalis, assembly GCF_024584605.1. Lineage (NCBI taxonomy): Bacteria > Pseudomonadati > Pseudomonadota > Gammaproteobacteria > Pseudomonadales > Pseudomonadaceae > Pseudomonas > Pseudomonas extremorientalis. The sequence continues at coordinate 3,774,236 of NZ_CP089519.1, forward strand.
GCGGGCAAGGCATCGAGGCTGCCCCATAACGCACTCATGCGCTCGATGGCCACGGCGTGGCGCGGGTCGGCCTGGCGCCAGGTGTTGAACGCCTGGCGGTCGGCGTCGGTCACGCCTTCGTCGTGCAGGCGAGTCAGCCACTGTGCGGCTTGCTGGATGATCTGCTCGGAACTCATGCCAGCGGGTCTGCCGGGTGCAGGCTGTGGTAGCAATGCACCAGGGCGCTGGAAATGTAGTTTTTGACGGTGCTGGAGGAAACGTCCAGGCGCAGGGCGATTTCGCTGTAGGTCAGCCCGTCGAGGCGGCTCAACAGGAATGCTTCGCGGGCTTTGAAAGGCAAGCCGGCGAGCATCTCTGCGATACGCTCCAGGGCTTGCAAGGCCACATGAATCGCAGCCGGGTCGGGCATGTCGGCGTCTTCGCACTGGATCACCAGGGCTTCCATGTAGGCTTTTTCGATACGACGGCGACGGGCACTGTCGATCAACAACCGACCAGCCGTGGTGGCCAGGAAAGCGCGAGGCTCCTTGATACTCTGCGGCTCGGCCAGCATCAGGACGCGGATAAACGCGTCATGGGCCAGGTCGGCGGCCTGCTGGGAACACCCGAGTTTCTTGCGCAGCCAGCCGTGCAACCAGCCGTGGTGCTCGCTGTACATCGCCGTGAGGGTCTGCTGGCGCACGGAGTCGCCCAGCGCGGCCGGAATGTCATGCATGCGCAAAAAGATCTCAAATGGGAAGAGTTACCAATTGCGCGAACAATGCCAGTAAAACCCGCTTGGGGCAAGGGCCTGTCTTTAACGCCAACTCCAGGACACGCCGGTGTAGATGCCACGGCCATCCGCCGGCGTAGAACGCGCTACATCCACCCCCTTGTCGTCATAACCCGGCGTCACGGTATTGGCGTAACGACGGTTGGTCAGGTTGCGCAGGTCGACCCAGGCTTGCCAGTCCTGCTTGGGCGCGTCGTAGCCGAGCGTGGCGCCGAGCAGGGTGTAGGACGCGGCGTAGTAGGAATTGGCGTAGTCCACCGCCACCCGTGAGGAATACTCGGTGTTGAGGCTGGTGTAGAAACCCGTCGGATGGCTGTAGCGCACTTGCGCCTGGTAGTAGTGCCTGGGGATGCCGGGCAAGGTGTTGTCGCCGAAGCGGTCATCGTCGCGGTAATGGAAGTCGCTGAAGGTGTAGGCCTGGCGCAGCGCAAGCCGGCCGTTGCGGCCGCCGTCCCATAACGGGCTGAGCAGGCTCAGTTCCACACCCTGGTGTACGGTGGGGCTGGCGTTGGACTCGGCGACGATGGCATTGCTGGTAGAGGTTTGCGCCTGGGTTTCCACGCTGAGCAATTCGTGGCGCACTTCGGAGCGGTACAGGGCCAGGTCCCACTGGCCGAGCCAGGCCTCACCGCGCCCGCCGATCTCCAGGGTGGTGGCGGTCTGGTTTTTCAGGCTCACGCCCTCCCGTGCCAGGCCTTTGGCCGGACCACCGGTAAAGTATTTGTTGGAACCCCAGATCATCGACCACGCATGCGGCGGCTCGACCGAGCGGCTCAGGTTGCCGTACACCTGCAATTGTGGGGTGAAGTCGTAGCGCAGGCCGATGCGTGGTGCGTAGTCCCAGTCGTGCTGGCTGAGCGGCGCCTGGCCTTCAGGGTAGGTGACCTGGGTTTCGCGGCGGGTATAGATCGCCGCCAGGCCAGTGGTCAGCCACAGGTCAGGCACCAGTTCCAGGTCGTTGCCGATATGCAACACGGTGTCGGAGCCCAGGTAGCTGTAGTCGCGGGTCTTGGTGCCGGGGGCGTAGGTTGCGGTATTGCCGGCGGGTGTGCGCACGTATTCCGAAGCGCCGTTATTGGGCATCGCCTGGGTGGTGCGCAGGCCGACAGTGGTTTTACTGTCATGGCCGAACAGCGTGTCCTGGCGGATGTAATTGAGGGTGCTGCTGATATCGGTGTAGGCGACTTTCAGGCGGTTGGTGCCTTCGCGCAAGTCCATCGGGTAGTCGTGGTAGGCCAGCCCGACTTCGACCCGCGCGTTGTCGTCCAATTGCAGGGAGGTCTTGTTGGCGATCCAGGTGGAGCCCGGTTGCAGGCGCTTGGAATCCCTGGCGGCGTTGAGGCTGTTGGCCGCACGCGGGTCGTGGCTGATCTGGCTGCGCGTGAGTTTGCCTGGGGTGTCGTTGGTGGTTTCGCGGTAACGGAAGTAGAAGCGGGTTTCCAGGTCCGGGTTGAAGCGGTAGCCGAAGTTGGCGGCCACGCCTTTGCCGGTGGCAGCGCTCTGGTGCTGGTAGCCGTCGGATTCGGAATCGGTGAGGCTGATGTAGTAGTCGGCATCCCCCAGTACCTGGCCCGAGCTGATCTCGCGCTGGGCGTAGCCTTTGCTGCCCGCTTCGTAACGTAGTTGCAGCTTGGGTGCATCGTAGCCCGTGCGGGTCACATAGTTGACCGCGCCGCCCAAGGCCAGCGCGCCCTGATCAAAACCGTTGGCGCCGCGCAGCACTTCGACCCGGCTTTGCCACAAGGGATCTTTCAGCTCATAAGGCGTGCCGCCGGGGCCGGTGAGTGGCAGGCCATCGAACATTTCATACAAGCCGGAGGCATGGGCACCGGGGCTGCGGTTCAGGCCCGAACCACGAATCGAGAGTTTCACCCCTTCGTTGTTGGCCGCCTTGGCATACACTCCGGCCTGGTACTTGAACACGTCTTCGTTGGTGCTCACCCTTCCCTGCTGCACGCTGTTCATGTCGATATAGTTGGTGCCGCCGGGCACGCTCTTGAGCTGCGCCTGGGCCACTTCACCGTCGCTGGCTTGGCTGCCGGTGACTTCGACCGGGGCCAATTGCAGGTCTTCGGCGTGCACCAGTGAGCTTAAGGTCAGGGCGGCAAACAAGAGCGGAGGTTGGCGCAGCAGCATCGGGCAGGTCCTTGGAATTCGGGGGGCACCTGGTGGGAAGACAGGGGCACCCGCCAGGTCACTCCTTATTAACGGACCAGCCCCTTCCCACACCAACGTCGGACCAAGACTATTCGCTGCACGAGGGTGGCAGAGCAGCAGGAAGTGGCGAGCGGGCTTGTCCCGCTCGCCACAGTTGCAGTGTCAATCCTCAATGGGGGGGTATCAGCCGGCTTTGCATCAGTTCATCTGCTTCTGATCCCGGAGCAAACCGGAATCCATACATTTCATCCGCACTGAGGATTTTGTCGAGCGCTTCCAATAATTGCGCCTCGGTCGGCGAGTCCCGCAATAACTTGTGCGCTGGCAGCAACACCTCGGCAGAAACGCCTTGGACACTCGCCGCATCGATCACGGCAAAAAGGATAAAACGCAAACGTATTTCGCGATCAGTGGGCCAAACCGTCTTTTGCTTACCCATGGTAGAGGCCTCAAGCTTTCGGAAAAATCCGAGGCTATTGATGAGTACTGGGTGTTTCAACCATCGAGATGCAAGATAGGCCTCTTCCTACAAGGGAAAACGAAACACCGTACCAATCACCAGAGGATGCCGAGCTTTATTGCACCGGCAGAAAATTCATCAGCAACAAGCTCTGCGCGTAATTGAGACCGATGCGCCGGTAGCGCTCGTCGAGCATCTGGGTCAGCAGGTCGAGGCGCGCAACGATCTTGCCGAACTCCACCGCGAAGCTGAGGTTGCTGCCCTCCTCCGATATTTCGTTGGAGAACAACAGCAGCACGCCATTGGCATCCTGGCGCTTGCTCAGCAGCCAGGTGGCCTTCTCGATATTGCGCGCGGCGTTGCTGACAAACTGCGGGTTGATCGAATCGGTGATGTAGAACTCAGTACGCCCACCGTGGGCCGTCACGATCATGCTGCCGATGGCGTAGATAAACGCGCCGACACGATCGCCTTTGAACTCCGGACTCAGGGAATAACTCAGCGCCGCCAAGTCGCGGCGATCATCCAGAGCCGGCAGCGATCGACGTTGCTCGATGGCCTGGCGGATCTCTCGCGCAGCGCTGACCGCATCCGGATAACCCGACTGACGCCACTGGCTGGGGTTGCGCAAATAGAGCTTGTTCATCAGCAGATACAGGCTTTGCAGGTTGTCGCGCATGCCCAGCGTGGCCATGCGGTCGACACTGGTCTGGAAGAACTCATCGGGTTTGCCGTTGCTGAACTGCTTGGCGATATCCCGCCCCTGTTGCTGGCTGCAACCGCTGGCGCAGAGCATCAACACAGCGGCCAGCAGCAAGGGCTGGCAACCGCGTTGAAGGTTGAAACGAGGAAATGTGCGATCCATCGGCACCCGATCTGATTCATCTGCCCACGCGGGAAATCGGCAGGGCTGGGACAAGGATAGAGCGGAGAAATCCAAAAAAGTGCAGTGGATCCAGGCAGATAGTTGTAAGCAGAGACCACCGGGCAGGTGAATCGGCGCAATCGTGAAGGATTCGTTTCAGGGCCTATACTGAGAGCAACAGCTGCGTGTATTTTTTGCGCATTTGCTCATAAGCAGCTGTATAGGAGGTGACGGCAATGAAACATCCAATTCGGGCGCAAATGGTTGTTCAGATGATTTGCCTGCTTTCGGTAGCTCAGCTTTTTTGCTGAACAACGTGTCACCGGCTTCAAATTCAGCCGCGGCTGCGGCGCAGGAAGGTATTGCCTGCAACTCCCTCAGCATCTGGCCCGACACCCATTGGCCGGGCCAGAATGTGCAACTACAGCAAGACCGTGGCCAGCATGCCCAGAGCCCCCAGGCAAAACCCGATCAGGGCACCCCGCCCGGGCATTTCCTGGAACAGCGCCCAGATCACCACAGGCTCCAGCAGCAATAACGAGGTGATGGAAACGACTGTCACCACCCAGATATCACCGACCGCCCGGTACCCCAGCCAGTAAGCTCCCAGCAGGCAAAGCCCGGCAAAACACATCAACACCACCGGCATGACGAACGCCTGCCATGAACCGTCGCCCGCCTGAGCCAGCCGGGCGGTGATTACCTCGCTGTAGATTGCACAAAATTCACCAACGACCATCAACCCTAGAGCAGAAACTCCGAGTAGTTCTTTGGACATATCAAAAACTCCTTCGTATTCAACGCACTGTTGTTCAACTCCCAGCGGGCGATGCCGTTGCCGAGGGTTTTGTTGCAACGATACGAAGCAGCCTTGAACAGGCCTGAATTACCGAAGTGCTTTTGCATGCTCGTGTCCTTGAAAATGGGGTGAGTCCCAGCGACCGTAGAGGACGCCCGGCCTGATCATACGTTTGGGCAGGCGCCTTGGACAACCGGCTGCAGTATCGTCGTGGTCTTTTTTCCGGGGAGGATGAGCTGGATGCCGATACCCTGTTGAGTCATGCGGGTGGGGAGATGTACCGGGTGAGAAGGCAGCGGTTTGCGACTGATCAACACCGCGCGCGCCGATTAAAAGCCAATGCCCCGACGTGTCGGGGCATTGGCTTTTGTAGTCCTGGGCAAATCAACCAGAAATGAACATCTTTTTCAGCGTTTCAATTGGCAAAAGACTCACCCTGACGTGGAACGATTATTTGGCTTGGCGAAGCACAAGCTCCGTCAAACGGGTCTTGACCCGGAAGCAGAACTCACGAATTTGAAATTGATAGGCCGGCATCACCATGTAGTTCAAATCAGGACCCAACGAGTCTTTGACTTCCATGTACTTGGCCGTCTTGGCAGCAATGGCCTGGTATTGCGCCTCGTATTTATCGTAAGACGCCTTGTTGTACACCCTTAGAACATCGAGCTCTTTACGGCATTGCTCGGCGCGATTCTGGTTCAAGTTTGTTTCAGACTCTTCCTGAGCAGCCTCCTGGGAGACATTGATTGGGGCTACAGGACGTGGGTTCGCAGGTGCAGCCTCATATCGCACAGTGAAATTTTCTGGTGGTGTCGAAGGCGCGGCTTCAGCGGGTGCTTCATGGACGACGGCTGGAGGGGGAGTCTCTTTAGGTTTTTCTGGGGTTTTCGTAGCGCATCCCGAGAGAGCAAGACCTACCACTACAACGATGCCACACATTTTATTCATCGGTTTCACCAAGAGGTATTTGGGGTTGGCTGAGTCGTTAGGTTCTGGGTAAAAGTCATCACTCAATCCATGATCGAGCGTACATTTTCTACCAGACTCAAGGCGCTCAGCCGCTCTTCCTTGAGTGCGCAGGTGAACAATAGTAGTAAAAAATCAAAGAGATGACGAGGAAAAGCTTGGCAGGAATGGCACAAATCCAATGGGCTAATGACTGTGGGATCAAGGTGCGCAGTCGAGATCCCCATGAGGATGGGTCGCCTTCAAAAAGGCTGCATCGGAGTGTGAACTGGATACCACCACCCAGCGCGAGAGCAAAGCCGGGCAAACGTCACGCAGTTCACCCCCAATGCGATTCATACATCAATCAGCGCTGTAGAAAATTTGAATTAGTCAGTTGTCCGTCCGGTCAGGAATTATGAACGCAGTAAATCTGATGAGGTGACAGCAATGACTATCCAAGCAGAGACACTCGTACAACTGACCCAAGCGCTTCAGGGACGCGGGATGAAGATGGTTTCAGACGTCCATTTCATCCGTGCGCCATATCGGCACAATCATCGCTGGATCTGTTCTGTAGAGGAGTAGTCATTGAAAGCCAGCCGGAAACGACTGGCTCGAATGGATATAGCCAAAAGGACCTTAGGTTGAGCGACCCTCGCTACGATTTTGTTGTTTTTTAACGCCCTTCCCATTTTTACGTTCGTATTGATGATGAATAAACCAAGCGACGAGCAGTACGCCAGCCAGACCAAAAACGAACAACAACAGCTCTATTGCGGGACCCTCGTGTGAAAACATGTTTCGTTCCTCGTCCTGAAGTATCGCGCCTCAAAAACTGGCGCCTCCGAAATTATTCGTAACAATCCATACATTTTCAGGGTAGACGCCGAAGCTCGAGGTGACAACCCCAATACTCACGGAACCATTGATCTAGACACGTCACTCGTCGAAAAAACGTTCGCGAGCGCGCTAGCGTCAGCGATACGAGCACAAGAAGGAGGTCGTGACTACTGCACCTGCCCCAATCGCAAACCGCTTGAAATGATGCGGAAACGATCAGGCTTGAAGCGGGGTAGAAGCACCAAACCCTAGAAACACAAAAGCCCCGCATTCGCGGGGCTTTTGTTTGAATCTTGGCGGGAAACCAGGGATTCGAACCCTGGAGACGCTATTAACGTCCGCCGGTTTTCAAGACCGCTCTGCAAACTCCAGTGGGCTGCGGCTTTAAGGGCTCGCGGAGTTCCATTATTCAGCATTAGCGTCCAGGCTGGAGGCCCCATTTCCAGAAGGGGTAGTTTTACGTTTCGGAACTGTTTCCCCCCCTTCCCCGGCGTCCTGACGACCGTACATGCCCCACATTCAAAACCTGCTGCTACTCTTTCTGCTCCACAATGGAACAGCCATGCCGAACACAGACCTAGCACCTTCCTTGCTGTCCAAATTCAACGAAAACCAACTCGCTCTCGAAGCGGCCACCATGGAGCTGACGAACTGAGTTGAGCAGCAAGGCGACACCGAAATCGCCGACAACGTGCCCGGTGCACTGGACACCATCGACAGGAACGAAGAATTCATCAAGCTAACCTTAGCCGCTCTCAATACCCCCTGATTGATCGCACGGACATCTACAGCCCGTTGCCCAAATCGCAAAACCTTCAAACCTGGATGACGCAAAGGCGCTTATTGAATCGCCACACGCCCTAGACTCATTGCGAGCGCCCGTTTCTGGCCGGTTTCTGCCTGCCACCAACGTCAGCTGTGGGTCAAAATCCTTCGGCCGCCAGCGACAGCGGCCGGCCAGGAGCGGTTACTCGTAGGTGACTTTAACGTACGGCGCGCAAGGGGGAATCGCCTGAAAGTAGCCTGTCGCGCGCCTGCGCCATGGGGCAAAAGGCTGCGTTCAACGGAGGCTGATGCAGCATAATTCTCCAACGTCAGCGCGGCCCTTTAAGACCTTGCTTTTAGCCTGCATGGCAATACAATATCACACGAAAATTAGTATGTGACGCCAGGTTTTTTAACTTATTCAAGATCATATAAATCGCGACAATTACTGTCCGCACTGTAGCCAAATGTTAGGCATGCCGAATCAAAAGGAGTTGTTATGACAAGATGGAGTCGCGAATTTCAAGAAGGGGCTTTTCACGAAAACTGGAAAGCACTGACTACAAAAATTGCAGAGGTTACTGTTGATGATGAGACAGTAACAACGACTGTCGAGGAGCTGGCGCGACTTCGTAAAGCAATCACCTTTGTAGACGAAATTATATGTAATATTGATCCGGAGCTTACGCCCAAGTCAGTCTGGACCAGCTGCGTACCACAAGCGCAAGCTTGCGTACAACAGATTAATAACTACAACTCATATAGAAATGCTACGCACCTTGTAACAGCCAACGAGCACTTCGACAACATACTCACCTATGTCCGTCCTTATATGGTGCCTCCCAGCGAAGCTCTTACTGGATATGGCAATGCCAGTCAGAGTTTCTCTGAAACAGTTTCAGAACACCTTCAGTCATTCCGCGTCAAGTCAGCCGAAATAACGTCTCAACTATCGCAGGCGCTGGAAAACGCAAGAGCCAGTGATTCCTCCATCTCCGAAATCGAGCAAAAAGTGAGACTTGTAAATATCTACCTTTTTGAAGGGGTTGAGGGTGAACCTGGTGCCGAGCAGAATATTCAAAATTTAGTCGTTGATACCGAAGCAAAACATCGAGAGGTCTCAGACCTACACCAGGCTTTACTCGAAGGGCCGGACTCTCTCTCTACGATCATCAAATCCACCCACAAAGAAACTTCAGATATACATCAAAACCTAACAATCCTGCTTGAGTCTTCCAAAACAAAAACGGCCGAGCTACAGGCCTTTTATGATCAAGTTTTTGGATTAACCTCTCTAGAAAACCAGGATGACCAACAGAAAGGTTTAAAAGCTGAGGTAGCCGCCAGAATACTACAATTAAAAACACAAGAAGCCGAACATGAAACACGTCACAAAACCATGTTTAAGCAGATTGAGGCTCTACTACCAGGTGCGACTAGCGCGGGCTTAGCATCATCTTATAAGACATTGAAAGATCGTTTCGAATCCCCCATTAAAAATTACACAAACATCTTTTATGGCTCTATGGCAGCGCTGATTTTTGGTAGTCTTTTTTTTGTAATTGACAGCGTCACTCTCTGGCCTCCCCAAGTCTTACTAGTTAAGGCTGTTGGGTGGGATGAGATGCTTCGAACGATGCTGGCGAGACTCCCTATTGCGTTACCTGTGATTTGGTTAGCCGTATTTTCGGCAACCAGGCGCAGTCAGTACGAGCGCCTACAGCAAGAATATGCTCACAAAGAAGCATTTGCATCGTCCTATGAGAGTTACAAGAAACAGCTGCAAGACCTCGGAGCCAGCACTGAAAGTCTACAACAAGAATTGATCGCCAAAGCTATTGAGGCTATCGCTTTTAATGCATCAAAAACATTGGATGGCAATCACACAGAAAAGCCGCCAATAATGCAAGTCCTAGACAAAATCAGCACAGACGACTTAAAGAAACTTATAGAAGCCATTAAGCTGCGTTAAGCAAAGAAAACGGGTATAAACTCGAAACAATTAATGAGGCAGGCTCAGCTTTTGGTCAATATAGGCCGAGTTAATTTTGATCACTTCGCAGTCGAGCAAGCGACTCAAATTTATCTACCCAAAATTTATTCTAGAGGAATGAATCGATCAAATTTTAATAAATATTTGAGCGTTTACTTTTGGCCCAGCAGTTCGCGGAGGGCAGCTTAGGGTCGTAAGCAGCCCCTCGCTACGTCGCATCGCTCAGCCCCCGATTGTGTAGGGGTATGAGCGCGGTTTTGCGGATAGCCCCGTGGTTGCTGGCTGTAATGCGTGCATGCATCCTGTTGCATAAACGCATATTTGGCATTGGATGGCAAAGATTGGCGTATGGTTTGCTCAATTTTTGCCCCACGCTCGGCGCTCGAGGCTCTAGAGAAACGATCCGCCCGATGATGGATTGGGCGTAGCCCTCCTCGAACGCACCAGCCAAATTGGCTAACACGCCGAAGTCTCTCTGCTTTGTAGCAATTTCTAAGCAATCCGCGTTTCCTGCGTGACAAAGGCACTACCGGTACTATGCTTGTACCTTTCTTGAAAAGAGTCGACGCCATGCCAGGTGATTATTCACTGTCAGATGTACTGGAGAGGATGTACACCAACCAGCTGGCCCTTGAGGCCGCCTTGATGGAGCTGACACTACATGTCGAACAGCAGGGGGAGTCAGAAGTGGGGGAGAATATCCGCGGAGCACTGCAAACGATTGGTGAAAACGCTGGCCACATCAAACAGGGCCTAGCCAAGCTCAAGGGTTCGAGTGCCGGCTAAGCCACTTCTGTGTCCTTTCAGAATCGCAGCGGGCAAGCGGCGATGCTCAATATAAACTTGTATGACAGACTGCTTTCGGCCAAAAGCGGACGTTTGAGAGCGGCACCTTCCGTCCAGAAGCAGACCTTCAAATCATCTGCTAAACTGTGGCGATTCAGCCGCGCACTCTAGTACGCGCTGGCTGAAATCGAAAGCTGGTCATAATGCTTGGTTATCCTTTAGTAAAACGGGGGCTGGGCATCAAAGGTGGTCTGCATATAATCAAGAATTAGCTCTAATTTAGATAGAGTCTCAGGAGATAGTTTTTTGGTATCTGGTGACGGCGTACCGCATGCCTCAGCCAAATACCATCCTATTTGTTTCTTTGTCGGCTTTGATGCAATACCTAGCTCATTTTTTATAATTTCCAAGTCGATGCTGGTTAGTAACTTTTCCAAAGCCATATTCGAGAAGCTGGCATCAACAGACGCTATCGTAGCAACACGTTCTCCCGTCAGATACCATTCATCCTTATAACGTTTGGCGGCTTTTATACCTTCCTTATCATCATCTAAGAGAATAAAAAACTTTTGTGCCTGCCCCATGAGCTGACTTATGACCGGGTCTGAAGCCCCGGACCCCACGCCAGGCATAATGCTAAAATTAATTTGCTTTTTTAATACTTTGCGCGCCAATTCCAGTGCGTAGTAGTCAGATATTCCCTCTACAATTAGATACGGACCCGCCCCAATCAACTCTGGAGGGACATACTCTAACCTTTCGATGACTGGTTGAAAGTAACTTGATCTAGAGGGAAAATCTGATACGAATCTGCGGTAAGGAATTGCTGATATCGTGGTAGGCTTCGTATCTAGCCCAAAATTGTCGGGCTTGTCATAATCCAGAGCGGAATTTTCAACAATATAAGCTGATCCTAACCATTGTGGATTAATCATGTGATGACTGTGAGTGGAGTAAATTATTCGATTTCCATTAGAGGCAATTCGCGAGAAACTTTTCAGAAGTTCTGCCTGTGCCTTAGCGTGCAAGTTAGCTGCGGGCTCATCGAAGATGAAGATAGTTTTCCTGTCGCTCGTATTTTTGAATGCGGTGAATAACAAGAAGGAAAAGAACCACCTGAATCCGAGAGACCTTTCATTAATTGAGAATCTAGATTCCCCATCAGAAACTTGGAAGGTTGCATAGGGCACATCATTTTTTTGGGAGTCAATCCCCCAGTCAACCGTGATGCTATTAGCTGATATTGATCGCTGAAATATTCTTTGCCAGCTACCTAAGACTTCTCTTGTTATAGTGCTTGATATTTTCTGAAACACAGAATCTATTAGTCCTTTGCTAGGGCTACCAAAAAGCATTGAGAGCCAGTTTTGGTTGTTCTGCTTTGCCTTGAACTCTCTAATTCTATCGCAAACATGTTTCCCTATGTCTATGCCAGCTTGCGAACTGTCAAGTATGTCTTGAAAGGCAAATCGATAATGCCTATTGATTGCCGTTTCGCCCTCATACTCTTCAAGATAGATTCTCGCAGGCATGTCCACTAAGAAAGTTGGAAAGTAAGATACTCGCTCGATCTTTGTGGAAAGATGATTGATTGCAATCAACCAAAAATCAATATCATTGACCTTTTGATCTGGCCTGTCGAGCTTGATATTTTGTTTTCCTCTAGGCTTTTTAACTGTGAAGCTTATTGCCCATTCATTTATAGTCCGCTTAAGAGCGCTATCCTCAAAATAAAACTTCTTAACTAGCGTGAAGTTTCTTTTTATTGATTTTTCGTCAAGAACCAAGGAATTCTTCTTTGCAAGATCAACAAGCTCTTGTATATCTTGCTCGTGGACTTCGATGTCGGCTTGAATTTCAACCGCGTCTGAGAATGCAGCTTTGAGGTGCATAGGGATAAGACGAATAGCAGAGCTTGCTGCGAATTGTCCGTCAAAAATACTAGCGACAGACTTGTCGCCAGTAACGAACAATGAAAGAGCCTCTAAAACAGTTGTTTTTCCACTTTCATTAAGTCCTATCAGTGTTATTACTGGGCTATTCGACTTATTGGCGATATCGATACTGACGCTTTCAATTCCCTTGAATCTTTTGATGGTGAAACTTTTTATTTTCGCCACGTAAATACCCTTTAATTATTGTCATTTTTTGCGTCACAGAGTGCGCTACGTAAATATAGGACAGAGAAGATAAAATCGCTAGAGAGCTCGCCTTTTTTCTCTAACGAGCTCGATATTTACCTATAGGGGCATTTGCACCCTCGAAAAACGGCGAGGTGACGACCATCGATCTTTACATAGCTAAACTATTTTGCGTTGTCAAAGGCTAAGAAGGGCGAGCGAATTGAATCGCCCCGAGTTTCATAGATGCTTTCGAGCCTCAGAGACACCAGCCTAGTCCCAGTTAGACTGTCCGCTTCTGGCCGAAAGCCGCCCCTACATACAGGCGACAGACCAGAGCTGATCAAGCTTAGTCGTATAACTTTGGCTCATCATATCGCGGCGCATTCCCCAATCAGGAACTGCCGGCACACAAGCCGAACGCAGCGTGCCCCTACCCCATCGCTCATTGATCTGGTCCATGACTGTCATCACCCTCGTTGCCTCAGCCGGCTGTGATACTGCAAACAAATCATCGGTGTACTCACCAGGGTGGCAGAGGTTCAGCAACATCACCTCAGCCTTGCTGTACTTAAAACCTGATCGAAATATCCGATCAAGCGCACCCACCGCTGCCTGAGTAAGCAGCCGCACGTCGTCGGTGGGATACGGCATATCCACCACCACCCCATTGGCATACTTCGCCTCCTCCGGATTGAACATGCCCGTGCGGATGCACACGCGTACCTTCTTACACAGCGATTTCTGAGCGCGGAGCTTCTCAGAGGCACGCATCATGTAGGTGGCCACCGCCTCTCTTATTGGCGGCAGCTCTGTCAGCCTCATGCCGAACATGCGGCTGCAGCAGATCTCCTGCTTTGGAGGATCCGGCTCATCCAGTTCCAGGCAAGGCGTGCCGCCCAACTCCCTGGCCGTCTTCTCGATCACAATGCTGAACTTCTTACGGAGCGTCCAAGGATCGGCCTTAGCCAGGTCCATAGCCGACTTGATACCCATGGCATCAAGATGGAGTTTCATCTTTCGACCGACACCCCACACTTCCGCCACGTCCGTATTGCGCAGGACCCAGTCACGCTTAACCGGGTCGGTGATGTTGACCACCCCACCGGTTTGGGACTGGAGGCGCTTCGCGGTGTGGTTTGCCAACTTCGCCAGGGTCTTTGTGTGAGCGATACCTACACCGACAGGGATGCCAGTGCAACGAAGCACCTGAGCGCGAATCTGCCGGCCTAAAGCATCCAGCTCACCGATACCAGTCAGGTCGGCGAACGCCTCGTCTATGCTGTACACCTCCACCGCCGGCACCATCGCCTCGATCAGGCTCATCACGCGCTCGCTCATGTCGCCGTACAGTGCATAGTTGGAGGAGAACGGGACGATGCCGTGCTGCCGGAGCTTGTGCTTGATCTGGAAATACGGCTCGCCCATCTTGATGAAGGGCTTTGCGTCGTAGCTGCGGGCGATGACACAGCCGTCATTATTGCTCAGCACCACGATGGGCACCTTCGCCAGGTCTGGCCGGAATACCCGCTCGCAACTGGCATAGAAGCTGTTGCAGTCGATCAGTGCGAAGGTTGGCTGCTTAGACATGGCTGCGCACTGTGCTGGTGATCACGCCCCAGATCGACAGTTCGTCGCCTTCGAGAACGTAGCGTGCCGGGAATTTGGGGTTTTCGGAAAGCAGGACCACCTCCCGGCCGCGCTTGCATAGGCGCTTGCAGACGGGCTCATTATTCAGCAGTGCCACGACCACATGCCCATGGATCGGCTCAATGGCACGGTCTACAACAGCCAGGTCACCATCGAAGATCCCGACGCCCTGCATACTCTCACCGGTGATCGCCACCAGGTACACGTGGGGCGCACGGATATTGAGGACCTCATCCAATGAGATGTGCTGCTCGATATGGTCCGCTGCCGGCGAAGGAAAACCGGCCGGAACCTGGAACGAGCACAACGGCAACTTCGCGCCGAGCTCAGCGATGGGACCTAGAATGGTGAAGCTCATGATGCGGCCTTTTACAATTACTGTATGAATGTACAGTTAACTTTGTAGGACGCTTGCGGTCAATTTTTCTGTAGGGAATTTCGACAAGCGGAGAGGTGCGTATGTGTGGGCGATTCGTGCAATACGAAGGGATGGCGATCTTCATTGAAGAGCTGAGCCCGCAGATAGAGCTGTTCAGCGGGTATGACGCTCAGCCTATTGATCGCTACAACGTGGCACCGTCAACGCGGGTGCAGGTTCTACACACAGCTGAGGATGGGCTGCATATCGATGCAGTGAAATGGGGATGGGCACCGTTCTGGGCGAAGGGAAAACGTCCGGATCCGATTAACGCTAGGGTCGAGACGGTCACCACCGGGAAGTTCTTCAAAGAGCTCTGGCCGAATGGCCGGGCCATTGTGCCCAGTGAAGGCTGGTATGAATGGGTAAAAGACCCAGACGACCCGAAGAAGAAGCAGCCCTACTTCATCCGTCTGAAGAGCCGGCGCCCGATGTTCTTCGGGGCGCTTGCCCAGGTCAATCCAGGGTTGGAGCCTCATGAGGGCGATGGTTTTGTCATTATCACCGCCGCAAGCGATCAGGGCATGGTCGATATCCACGACCGGCGCCCTTTGGTACTGACGCCAGAACACGCCAACGAGTGGCTTGATCCCGGCATAACTCCATCGCGAGCGGAGGAGATTGCAAAGGAATTGTGCCAACCCACGGAAGAGTTTGAATGGTTTCCCGTAGGCAAGGCCGTAGGGAATGTTAGAAATCAGGGACAGGAACTGATCGAGCCAGACAGATCAGCTCAGGTACCACATCACGAAGGCGACTGCAGAGATCCACACCAGGGTAAGCAGAAATGAAAGACCCGCGAGTTGCTTATCCATCTGCTACCCAGTGTGAAGTTAAAAGACTGCAGTACGAGCTACAGGGGCAACTTTAGTTCAGTGAGGGCAACGCGCCACCGGTTCAAGACTGCGGCGCCTATCAGAACAGCCCACCCAACGCTGCCGGCTCCCAATTCATGATTACCAACTCACCGCTCATCTCGGCTTTACCTTGGCGCTGGTTAGCTGTGCTGTACCGGATATCCAACGTCTCGAAATGAAAGCCTTCAAACACCCGCCGGATATCGGGATGATCATTGATGCTGACCATAACCCTACCCTTGCAGGTCCGCATGAAATCGGCCATTCGCTCGTAGTTTTCAAAAGGAAAGTCTACGCCATAGCCTGCGGTTTGCCAGTAAGGTGGATCCATGTAGTGGAACGTATGGGCACGGTCGTAGCGCTCGGCACATTCAAGCCAGCTCAGGTTTTCAACGTAAGTTCCGGACAAACGCTGCCAAGCTGCCGAAAGATTCTCCTCGATCCGCAGCAGGTTGATAGCCGGTCCAGTGGTCGCGGTGCCAAACGTCTGCCCTGTCACCTTGCCGGCAAAGGCGTGGTGCTGCAGGTAGAAAAATCGGGCGGCGCGTTGTATATCGGTAAGGGTTTCAGGGCGGGTCATCTTCTGCCACTCGAACACCTGCCGAGAACTGAGCGCCCATTTGAACTGGCGTATGAATTCTTCCAGGTGGTTCTGCACAACGCGGTAAAGAGTCACTAGGTCGCCGTTGATGTCATTGAGGACTTCAACCGGCGCGGCCTGGGGACGCATGAAGTAGAGCGCGGCGCCGCCGGCAAAGACTTCAACGTAGCATTCGTGCGGTGGGAAAAGAGGGATCAGGCGGTCGGCGAGGCGGCGCTTGCCGCCCATCCAAGGGATGATGGGTGTGGACATATGAAAGCAAGACCTTTGCTGTATGAATAAACAGTGCTAGGCTCGCTCCGCTTTGTGCACGAAGCAGGAGCCTTGGCTGGACTTGCAGGGTCGATCTGCGGGGAAGGTGGCCGGGTTGGATGTTGACGCATCCTGTCCGGCCGCTCCTTTTACTTCGGTGTTGAGATTTCTTTTGCGTAGGCCTGGCAGGCCCGTAGGGCGATCAATCCTTGGTCGCCGGCATCGGTGATTCCGATAATTCGTTGAGCATGCGCTGGGTCAAGTTGGGCTCTTGTGGTGCCATGAACCACGCGGCCGGTGGCGGTGGTGGTTGGCACTGCACAGTTGCCGGTGGTTTCGGTGGCGGCGAGAACGACTGACAGCCGCAGATCAGCAGTAGCCAGGCGATCACGCAGACGAGCCTGCTTGGTTTGCTCATCGGTCAATTCCTTATGGTGGGTTTCGTCGTTGTTGTGCAGGCGCTGCTCCAGGGCCAGGCGCTTGTCCTGCTCGGTACGCTTCAGGGCAGCAGACGCTTGGGATAACTCGTTGAGGGCGTCAGCTTGCAGCCGGGATTGACGTTCCAGCACTCGGCCATATCGCCAGTCTTGGGCGGTCCAGGCCAACGCCGCAGATCCGGCGACCACCATCAACAACAGCACACCGGCTGCAGCGATACGGAACTGCGCAGGGATCAGGTCGAAGATACGCATAACACCGCCCTCGCCCTGCCCCACAGCTGCAGCCGATCCTCCAGGCCGTTGAGGCCGCCATTGATCCGGCGGGTGATGGTGTTGAACTGATCCTGATCCGCGAGCGCGTTCAACCCGTTCACCGACCAGAACCACGCCGCCGACTCTGCCGCCCATTGCGGCTGCTCGAGCAACTCCGGTGTGCGCAACAATCGTTCATCGCCGAACAGCGCCAGGCTGCAGCGTAGGTAGTTGTCGTGGCCGGTGATCTGGATCAACCCACGGCCACGGTAACGCTGACCGTCCCCATCGGCTTCCGGGGTATTGCCGAGCTTGGCCGCCAGAGAGCCGGTGTCGTATTTGCTGAGGTACTGATCGCTGCCCACTTCGCGTACGTACTGCAGCTGACCCGATTCGTGTCCGACCTGGGCGAGGAATGCGGCCTGGCGCTTGGGTGTATCGATCTTCCTGTTGGTCATCGCTGCGTTTAAGGCAGATACAAAAACGCCCGCTTCGCGGCGGGCGTTGGGCATGATGCGTTGAAGTTGTTGCTCGGTGATGGGCATGACGCCTCCTAAGTTTATTGTTGCGGATAGGGCAAGTGCGTTAAGCGATCACGGCACCGTCAGCACGGTGAGCGGCTTTTTCTCTTTCTTCCCTTTGGCCTTGGCTTTGCCTTTCTTACCGGCATTACACTCGACCGTGGTGGACCAGCCGGCCTGGGTGAACACCTGTTCCACCGAGTCCACCAGAAAATCCCCGTCCAATCCGTCCTTGAAGCCCTGCGCGTTTATGTGGCGCTCGGCAAACAAGTCGGTGCGCCCCACCATCTCCAGCCGAACTGCTGCCGAAGAACGATTGAACGCATTCAGCCGTGCCTTGGCGGCCTGTTCCGCTGCAGACTTGTTGGGATGGATATGCCGGTCGGTATGTACGGGCGGCATCCCTTCTGGCACGTCATCGTTACCCAGCTCCAGGGTCACCAGCTCACCGCTCTTTTTGTCCTGGTAGCGCGTCTTGACGGCTTTTTGTGTGGTGCGATCAGCGAAGCGAAACTGCCAGCGGCTAACGTCGCTCTTCGTGATGGTGACCACGCCGAGGGTTTTGCCACTCGCGCTTTGGCCCGCCTGCCGCTGCATCACTAGCAACTTGCCGTCAGCGACCTTGGCGGTGCAGTCGTATTGCCTGGACAGTCGGGTGATGAAGTTGAAGTCGGATTCGCCGATCTGGTCGACACGAGGTACTACGGTTGTGATCGAGCAGACCGGTTGCCAGCCATTGCGTGCCGCCACGTCGCCGACAATCTGCGCGAGGGTGACGTTTTCCCAACTGCCGGTGCGGGTGGTTTTGCCAGAGCCGCGCATGTCGCTGGCTTTACCGCGAATCACAATAGTGTCGGGCGGGCCGGATACCTCGACCTCATCCACGATGTAACGGCCGAGGCGCGTCAGGCTGTTGCCGGCGTAACCCAGATAGATCTCAATGCCGGCGCCGCGTTTGGGTAATGACACCGCACCATCGCGATCATCGATACGCAGCTCGAAGTCGTCCGACTCCATACCAGGTTTATCGACGGTGCGCAGGGACAACAGACGGTCGTTGATCAGGGCCGTGATGTCGGTCCCGTCAGCGACAATTCTAAACATTGGTTTCATCTCGATACTCTAGAAACGACAAAGCCCCGCAGTGCGGGGCTTTGCCATGAGTGGTTGATTCAAAGCAGCATTATCAACTCCACAGCTGCACCGTTTCCTCCGTGGCCGGTAGAAGGTCCGGGAAGACAATCAGCAATCCGGCCTTGAGCGGTTGCGGCTGGTCAGCCAGCCCTTGGTTGTGGGCCAGTACCGCCTCGACGGTGCCGTTCAGGTGCCCATAGAACTGGTTGCACAAGGTGTCCAGCACATCGCCGTCAGACGTTCTGCAGGTCATCGCCATAACGTACAAACTCCAGGGTAAATACTTGCTTGCGCGGGATCCCGCCTTGGAGCAGCGCGCTCTGTTCCTCGTCGAGGTTCTTTAAGCACCAGGTGCCCAGCACTTCTCCGTAGCCGGTGGTAAGGGTCAGTGGCAACAACTGGGCACCGATGCTGCGTAAGGTGTCCAGTTGCTTGAGCCCTCCCTTGAAGCCGGGAAAGATCGAGCCCTTGAGGGTCATTTTTTCCTCGCCCATACCGATGGCCTGTTGCGCCGGTCGACGGCTGAGGCGTTCTTGCGAGGCCCACCGGAACTCTGTCTGCCGGCGTAACTCGTCGAAGGCTGCCGTATCCAGGTTGAAGTAGTACGGTTGTGCGTTCGGCTTAAGCGGTTGGATGATCAACAGGTGCGGAAACGGTTTCACCGCTTCGGCGAGTGGCGTTTGCGAAAGCCCCAGCGCTTCGGTTGGAAAAATGTTTGCCAACGATGGACTGATCTTGCCCGCCACTTGATTGATCGCGGCGCCCGCCTTGGCGGCTTGCTCCTTCAGCACGCCAAGGCGCTCGTCTATCTGTGATGCCGCCCGTGAAGCGCGGCTATAGGTTTCCACCACAGCGCCGACCTTGGCCTGCGCCGCACTGACGCCCCGCATAGTACGTTGCAGCTTTTCCCCGACACCGTCGGGAATAAACGGCACGTTTTCAAGCTCAGCGGCGGCGCCAGTGATTTCGCTGATCGCGCCATTTACCGGGCCGAGCATCCCATCCAGACTACGCCGACCCGCCTCGCCTGCGCTGACCAGGTATTTGAAGCCGGACTGCATCTGCTCCAGGTATTCCATGGTCCCTCCTTATGAATGCGGATCGTCGTATAGGTTGCGCCTGGCATCCTGCTGGGCCAGGTCGTTGAGACCACGTTGTATCAAGGGCAGCAACTGCTGAACAAACTGCTGCGGATCCTTGGCATCACCCTCGACCGTGACCGGCATGCTCAGCGAGTAGCTGAACTTCTGGTCTACCCGTGTCGCTTCAGGCTTAGGTGCTGCAGGCGCCTGAATAACGAGGTTCGCGGGTTTTGGTGCAACAGGCGCGGCAAGTGAGCGAGTGACGTCGCCTAACTTAGGTGCCATTGGCAGTTTCAGTGGATCTGCCTGGGCCAACCCGGATGGTTGTCGCCCAGCAAAGCTGTTCGCCATCGTTGCCAGGCTGGATACGGCGGGGCCAGGTCGTGGAGCCAACAACATCGGCGTAATCGGCGCAGAGGGTTCTTTGGGTTTGTCACTGCCAAACATCGACAACCCGGCCCAACCGCCCAACTGCTGCCCCCCCATACTGCCGAGGTAGGCACCCACCATGCCGCCGATGGTTGTGCCAATGATCGGCACCACCGAACCAATAGCAGCACCAGCAGCGGCACCTGCCATGGTGCCAGCAAGCGTTCCTGCCGCTTCCCCATAGCCTTGCGCCTTTTCGTCCTGGGTCTCTGCAGTCAGGTAGGTATTGAGCACCATGCTGCCGGACTCGACCAAAGAAGCTCCCGGAATGCCTTTGACCACTTTCCCAACTTTGCCAACCCCACCAGCGACCGAGGTCAGCATTTTGGCGCCGGCGCTTGGCACTACAGGAGGCGGCCGAGGTACTGGAGCCGGTGCCCGTACAACTGGTTGTGGTGACGTTGGTGGACGTCCACGAGGCGGCGCCGACGACCGCCGACGCGAGGAACGAGAAGACGGTTTTCTTCTGTTCCGGCGCCGCGCCGACCGCGTGTTGTCCATGCCGCCCATGGCTGCCATGTTCACAACGAACACGCGCCGCACTCCACTGTCACCATTTTCGGCAGCATCCGCCCCTCCCCCTGCTCCCACCGCATCCTGGATCATCGACACGACATCTAAGCCCGTAGCGACTGGGTCAAACCCACCGGCCTTCGGATCAGCGTCTGGGGCTGACTCACCTTTACCTCTAAAAGCAGCAACCGCTTTCAGTCCCTTTTCCACCACCGACAACGCGGTACCGGCCTTCCCTTTCGAGGCAGCCCCACCTCCACCAACACCATCGCCGTTGGTGACAAAGACCTTTTGCACTTCTCCGGACTTACCCGGCAAGCCCCCTTTCGCAATGTTCAGTAGCCCCTTCGCAACCTTGAAGCCATAGAACGCGGTGGCCGCAGCACCTACTGCTGCGACAACTGCAGTTGTCCCACTGATGATTTTCGGATACTTATCAGTCAAGGCAGAAAGGCCGTTACCAACCTTGGTCAACCCATCAGCCGCCAGATCCGTCAGCGGCCTCAACGCGTCGCCCAAGCTCGTCATCGTCGCTTCCATGCTCGATGTCGCCGCGCTCCATTTGGCGTTGGACGTCTCGCGGGCCTTCGCCGCGTCGGCCTCGATCTTGGCCTTGCCATCGGTCTCCTTGATGGTGGTCATGTTGTCTTTGATCGTGGTGCCGTACTTGATCTGGGCGAGCAAGCCGTCACTGGCGCTCTGGTCACTGACGATATTCGCCAAGCCCGCCGCCTGGATCAGCGCGACCATCGCCTGCTCTTCCTCAGCGCTGCCATCCTTGGACGCCTTAATCTTGGCCTTGAGCGCCGCGACCTTCTTAGCAGTGGCCGGATCCTGTTTTTGGATCAACTGCTCGCTGAGCATGATGAAGGCTTCAACCGGGTTGGACGCCTTGCCGCTTTTGGTGGCCGCCAAGATCGAGCCCGCCAGGTCATAACCCTGCTTCGCGAACCGCTCCTGGCTGGTGCTGCTGATCACCGCATTGAGCAGGTTGTTCATGTTGGTCGCAGCGGCCGCCGCGTCCTGAGTTTGCGAGAACTGCGACTGCAGGCTCGCACCGAGGAAACGCACAGCCTCTGGGCCTTCCATGCCCAGACGCTTGATCGTGCCGAGCAGTGCCGGCATGTACTTGGCCATGTCCTTGGGACCGAACGCACCAATGTCCCCCGCAGCGGCCACCTGGCCGAGCATGGCGCCCATGTCTTCCTTCTTGACCCCGGCCTCTTTAAAGGCACTGAACAAGGTAGCAATGGTTTCCGCTTCCATGCCCTGCCCGTCGACCAGGTCAGCGATCAGTGGCGCGTAGTCCACTGACTCTTCCCAGTCGATACCCTTCTCGATCAAGCCACCAACCGCCCGAGCGAGAGCCTGCTGGCCCATGCCTTTTTTCGCGGCCACTTCACTGATCTTGTCGGCCATCTGTTGCTCGCCATCCGTGCCTGCGGTGTGCGCCCACAAGGCTATCTGCCGGATTTGTGTCTGGTAGTTGGCCGAGATCTTTGTTGGGATGGCAATCAGCGCCGTAGCAGCCGCTGCTTTGCCCATCATGCCGGTCAGACCATCTTTGCCTTGCTTGACCTGCGAATACCCGGTTGCCTTGAGGTCGGCCTTTCGGGCGACCTGCTCCATGGATTGGTAAGCCTTGGCAAGGTTACGCACCTCGACACCCTGCTTTTTGAGGGTGCTGAGATTGGATTCCAGTTTACGCAACAACGTACTGGCCCCAGCGGCGCCGCTGTCATTGGCCTTTTTCCATTCTTCCCGCAGACGGATGGTGTCGCCAATCGTGCGCTGCAGCACCCGAGCCTTGGTGCCTTGGGCTTCGAGTTGCTTGATCCGCCCCTGGACATCCTTGAAGGCCGTGCCGACCGTGGAACTGACGGCGCCGCCGATCACCAGGCCGAGCGCGAGTTTGTTTGCCATGTCGTGGCTCCCTGTAGCGAGTGATTACGGTGGGTGGCTCAATCCGAGAGCCACCAGACCATCTCGGCAAACGGCATAGCCTGGATCTCGGCGGCGGAAAAACCGGTTTCCGCTGCCAAGCGTTTGGCCGCCAGTTTCAGCAATGCGGGGTTAAACCCCGTCGTCCTGCACCAGGCGAAAATAACCGGCCTGCAGGCGGTGGTAATCCACCAGTTTCAGGCTCTCCAGATCCTGTTGACCGGCGTCACAAAGCCCGGCGAACAGCATCAACTCGCGCTGTTCTTCGTCATCACCCGAGGCGCGATCAGCAGCGCGGACCTCGCGCACCGTGGGTGATCGAATGGTCAAGGTATCAACCTTCACACCATTGACCTCAGAAGGCCGCGACAACGAGATGGTGGCGTGCTCGGCAGTCAGCTTCAGCCAGGTCGGCAGTTTTTTCAGTTCAGGGGTCGTCATTCGATAAATTCCTTAGAGCCCCAGGTCGCTGCGCATGGAGGCCAGTTGATCCACACCGTCAATCACGCGGATCGCGGCAACCATGTCGATTTCGTAGATGAGGCGGCCGGCGATTTCCAGCTTGTAGTAGCTGACGGCAATCGAGTATTTGAACTCGGCCTTGTCGCCCGCCTTCCAGTCGCCCGGGTCCAGCTCCTTGAGCATGCCGCGCAAAGTCGCCACCACCGCCGTGGTCTGCCCCTTCTGGCCTTTGAACGAACCGCGATAAACACCGTTGAAAGCGGTTTGATCCGCCAGACCGAAGAACTTCATGGCCTCACGGCGCACGCCATTGGTGGTGAAACTGGCCTCCATCTTCTCCAGGCCCATGTCCATCTCGATGGGGCCAGCCATGCCGCCGCCGCGATACTCGTCCGTCTTAACCACCAGCTTCGGCAAGCTCAGGCTGGGTACGTCGCCGGTAAAATTGATGCCGTCAACGAACAGATTGGTGTTGTAAAGCACTTGAGGAATCATTGAGCGGCCTCCTTAGGCGGCAGTTTCCAGGACTTCAGTGAGCCACTGGTTGGTGACCTCAACCCGGAAAATCGGGTTCTCGGCAGGCGGTACGTCGGTGAAGCGGATGTTCCAGTACACCTTGCCCTGCTCCAGCTGGCTGACGGTGTTCAGTTCGGTGTCGGCGAACACCTCGAAGTTGATCACAGCGCCCTGGTTCTTCAGGTCTTGCATGAATGCCTGCAGGCCGTCGGTGACGTCCTTGATGTAGGTCTTGGTGATTCCACGGTCGACCGCCCACTTGTGCCCCGCCAGGATTGCGTCCATGACGATGTCGACCGTGCGTACACGGGTAACAAACGCCCACTTGGGATCCGCTGACAGCGTACGGTTACCCCACAAGCGATATCCGCCGTCGCGGATGATGGTCGTGATGTTGGCGTTGTTGAGCAGGTTGGCCCGGCAGGTTTCGTCGCCATCCAGAAACTCGACCGGCCGCGAGGTGCCGGTAATGCCGACGAACTCTTTGTTCGACGGCGACGACCAGAAGCCATACTCGGCATCCGTCCAGGCAAACAAACCAGCAGCGAAGGCCGAGGCCGGTGCGTTGACGGTTTTGCTCTGCAGCGTGTCCCACAGCTGCACGCCCGGGTCGACCAGGAAGCAGCGCTTGCTGCCGAACTCTTGGGCGTAGGCCATAGCAGCCTCATCAGTGGTGTTCGGGCCGTCGAGAATTGCCATGGCCCGCAGCTTGCTGGCTAACGCGTCCAGCGCAGTAGCAACCGCCTGGGTCGCGGTGTGACCCGGGGCAATCAGTAGCCGGGGCTGTGCGTTGTAACGGCTCTTGCCGTCCAGCAGTGCCTGCATGCCGGTACGCTGCCCTGACGCCAGAACACCGCCAATAATTGCAGAGGTCTGCTGGGCCGGATCTTCAACTTTGGCAACGCCGCAGCCAATGACCACGGCTTTGGCACGAACGAAAATCGCCTTGCACGCACGAGTGATCGCCGAGTCTTCGCCCCAGGCGGCCACCGCTTCACGCTCACTGGTGATCAGGGTCAGTTCGTTGGGTTTAGCAGATGCCGCTGGCACCACAGTAAAGGTGTCGCACAGTCCAATAATCGACGACGACGGCAGCGCGATAGTCCGTGCCCCGGTATCCACCAAGGTGACGGTAACGCCGTGAAAACGACCGGAAGAGGCCATAGTGCGTGTTCTCCAGAAATGACAAAGCCCCGCATGAGCGGGGCTTTGAAGGGTTAAACAACGGATAAAAAAACGCCCCGACTATGCAGGGCGTTAAAGAGTTTGCTGGTCGATCCAGCCAGGCTTTGTGGGCCGGTATTTTTGAACCGGAAACTTCGTTGACTGGGGCCAGTCGCGCAGCAACTGCATATAAGCCAAAAGCTCGCCGTACTGATCAGTAGTCAATGACGTGGAACCACCTAATTCCAGCTCGTCGCGGTGACGCTCGCGCATCCACTTGACCGACTCCAGTTCACCATCGCGCCAGCGACGTTCGGCGTTAGCGTCATCATCAGCTGTTGAGAACGGTAACGTTTGTCCCCCCTCTTCTACCCAACCCAAATAAGCGACCCAATCCTTGTTCCCCACATCGTTGGGAATAAACACGCTATCAGGCAATCGTTGGACGCCTGCCAGGCAGTGTTTGTACTGAATGTTATCCATGAGACTCACCTTTAAAGTTCAGCATCAGCAGTCCATTCAATTTGAAGCGTGTAACCTGGAACGGATCCGCTTGGCGGCACACAAGAAACAGCAAAGCCTGTCGCCCATAAGCTCTGGATGTTGGTAAACGTGCATGGCTTACCAAGCGACTGAGCCCACACTTCCGATGATTGCTCACCTGGTGAATACAGTTTCAACGTGGGAACGACCCGTTTGATTTCTCGGAACTCCATTCGCAAAGCAGACTGAGAGGACTGCGAAGCTGCCGATTGCGTGAAGGTCGCGATGCAGGTCGACGGCCCGTTGTTCGATTTGATTGGATGATCCTGCAGGAAGGATTTTTCGAAGTATCGAAGGCATGCACGGTGCTCCTCCTGGTATGCACGGTAGTCGTACGGAGTTGCCATGCTGCCTGCTTCAATTTGGATGTTGGTAATGTCCGTGTAGTGGGTACCCGTTCCCCAACTGGCGAAGATAACTTCCAGAAAGTCGTTGGCAACGCCCTTATTCTTGTTTACTACAGAGCCAAGGTCGAGGGTAACAACGTGTTTTTTGAATGCTGTTGTGAGCTCCACCGAGGTGCCAACGTCAACGTTCGGGTCAGTTGAGTTCACCCCAAAGTTCTGGCGAAGGATCACGGCACATGTATGTGGCACGCTGGTTCTCATATAAAACGAGACGGTGACCTTACCACCGGCCAGCGTTTCGACGTTCTCAATGCGCTGACTGAGGTTCCAACCCTGGCCTTCACCCTGTCGGGAAAGTCGCAGGCCAAACTTTGATTCGTTGATATTGGCGCTCTGTTCAAGAGACAGTTGGCTCCAATTGCACACGGCGTTTTTTGGGCTGTAAATCATCCAGCGGTCGGGACCGAAAGCACTTTCAGGGTCACCGTTGGCTTTACCAATAACGCCGGACTTACCCCGCTGCCAGACCTGAAAGGTGCCATTGATCAGCCTGTTTTTCCGGTAGACATGTACAGGAAACTCCTGCTTAGGGCTTTCAATCTGAGCCCTCACGGACTCAGTGTTGGCACTGCGCTTAGACCGGTCATCAATGGCGGGGGTAGGTACGTTTTGCCCTGCTGCCCATTGGAACGTCAGAGGTGTTGTACCCAGCGTTATCGGGCCATCAGTAATCAGCTGCCAGACGGTGTCAGCGTTTGCCGTACCCCGCTCGACCGTAACAAGCAATCCCGGAGTAACCTTGTCGCTACTATCAGCATCAACGGTGCGTACCCAACTGTCAGTGCCTACCAGGTAAAGTCCGTTGTCCTTTGCCTGGGCTTGATCTTTGACCAGTACACGCGAGCCCGCAGGCACAGCCAATCCATCGATCTCTTGGACACCGGCCAATACCATTGGAGCAGTTGTCGCAACCAGTACCGATTGCTTGGAGTCCAGCCGGTTAACTGCACTGGCAATCGATTCATCAACGTACCGGCGTGTGGCAACAACCACCGAGGGGTCGATATTCAGCACGATGTTCGCTGTGCTTTTAACGATGAAGTTCATGCGCACGATCTGAGTACGGCCAGACCCCTGGGAGAGCTTCGATTTATAGGTCGGCGCGCAGTTGGCGACCGCAACCAGATCGCCGTCCGAATCGAATAACCCCAGCTCACGAACCCAAAACCCACCCTCGTCGGCAGGGATAATTTGTTCTGCCACCAAAATGCCTGGGTTCGCCGGATCCGGTCCTAACGAATTCAGAGGGGCTCGGCGCCGCTCATTAATCAGCGTCTTCTGCAGCCGGTCAGGCATCGGGTCGATGTTGTTCGCATCTCCCACGGCCATGTGCGAAATCTTCCAAGTCAGCAGCCCGGAGTCGGCCTTGACCTGTTTGGCCTCCCCAACAGCGGTCAGGATGGCGAAAAACTGTGAATTGGCATCAATCATGGGTATACGTCCAAAAGGTCTATTGAGTGTTCACGGCCAGACACGCCGAGGTGGCAGTCGATGGAGATCGCTCCTGGGGACGGCGGGTAGACGTCCAGCTCATCAATCGTGTGTTCGCGTCCAGCTCCGCCAATAACACCTGTCGATTCGATATCGCGCATTACGGGCGGGTACACGTCGATTTCGTCGCCGTCGTAAACACTGGCGAAAATGTTAAGGCTCCCGGTGGTTTCCAGGCTGATGGCTAGCCCTGTCATGTGCCGACTAACCGGCTTGGCGTCGTCAATCAGCCAGCTCAGTTCCTGGTACATCTCCTCAGTGATACCGGTCTCCAACACGCCCACCTTCAGAGCGAAGGTGCCCGGTACACCCTTGGGGTTTGTCTGCCACCACTCCACCACTTCGATCAGGTAACCCAGCGGCTCCACCACCCGGCGCAACGCGCCGATGGTGCCCTTGTGGGCATGCACGTAAAACGCCGAGCGGATGGCAGAGCGCTTGACCGCTTCCGACCACTTGTTGTCCCAGCGGTCCACCGACCAGGCCCAGGCCAGCTGGTGCAGTAGATGCGCCGGACAGGTATTGGGGTTGTAGAGTGTGCGTAACGGAACATCGGTGACTTCGTCGGTAGCCGCTTCAATCGCTCGCTCCAACTGAGTACTGTTGAGAGGCAGCAGGCTCTTCAAGACGCCCCTCCTTGCTTCACGGAAAAGCCCACGCAGTAAGCGGCCTGGTACTTGGTCGGCTTGATGTCCTGCCAATCGAGCAGGTCCACTCGACCGACGCCGCTGATATGCAGCTGCGCATCGATGGCGGAACGTGGCACCTCTACGCCCAGCCGGCGCCGAGGATTGACCCAGCTAGCCAGGCGCTGTTCAGCCGCTGCCAGAATCGCCTCGTTCTCCGAGCCGGTACCGGCCATATGCAGCACCGCGTCAATACGGTATTCAATGACCTCGGCGCTTTGAACAGTGAGGCGATCCCCGACAGGCCGAATGTCGTCATCACTGAGGTATTTCATCACCACATCCAGCAGGGCCTGCTCGGCGACGCCATTGCCTTGAAGGTGAAGCACGGTGACCACGACTTCGGCAGGAGACGGGCTTTCAGCCGTTGCGTCCGCCACCAAGGCCGACGCGTTGCGGGCGTGCAAGATGTAGCTGTTGCGTGGGCCAGCAGTGGTCAGCCCTTCGTACACCAACTGCACTCGCTCGCGCAGGGCGTCGTTTGACTCCATCACCCGAGGCGTTGGCGGAACGGTGTTGAGGTTCTCCTCTTGAATTACCAGGCGTTGCAGCCGGACATTGCCGGCGAGCTGATCGAGGTCACCGTCAATGGCATAAGCCAGCATCAATGCCTTGGCCCCATCGTTCACCCGCGCCCGGTTCTGAATACGCCGATAAACGCCCAACTCCAACAGCTTGACCACAGGATCGCTTTCCAGCTCGGCGGTCCAGTTATCTCCCATGTACAAACGAAACGCGGCCAACTCCTCGGCGTAGGCTTGCTCAAAGTCGAGATCCTCCAGCACGGGCGGTGCCGGCAGCGCTGATAAATCCACAGTGCTCATGCGGCGACCCTCACTAGCGCGTTTTCGCCCTTGAACAGGCCCTTGAGTTCAAACTCGATTCGGCCGTCCAGAACGGCAACCACACGTACCTGACTGATACTCAGCCTTGGCTCCCATCGCCCCAACGCCCGTGCAACTTCTGCCTGGACCGCGCTCTTCCAACCTTCGGTAACCGGTAGGTCGACGAAGCGGCGCAGTTGGCTGCCGTAGTCGGGCCGCTGTCGACGGCTACCCAAAGGGGTTGTCAGGATGTCTTCTATGCACTGACGCAGATGCTCGATGCCGGAGATGGGCTGCCCAGTGCGGCGATCCATTCCGATCATCCGGGCTACTCCACTGCGGGTTCAAGGTCGGGGTGGCTTTGGAGGAACTGGTATTGATCAGGAGTGGTGGCAGTTACCTGCCCCCTGACCACCGGGAGGCTTTGGCCTTCCGGCGTGATCAACGTTCGCGAGGTAAACAGCGTGTCGCGAAAAGTCCGAGGCAGGCTGGGAGATTTCGGTGGCAGCTGTACCTTGGTTGCCGCCGATGGCTGGGCTACGGGCGGTTGCTCGTCCGGCATGGGCTTGTTCATATGGGTACTCCAGAAATGAAAACGCCCGCACGCGGCGGGCAGTAAATAGTGATCTGTCAGTGCTTGTGATTCGGCGTATTGCCAGTGGTATCGATGATCGAACCTCCACCAGTAATGTCGCCCGTTACGTGCAATGGCCCAGTAATAGCGACATTGCCTGTCAGCCCGATATCCCCTGCCACCACCGTGACCGCGCTATCGGTGACGGTGGCTACCGTGCCGCCGACCTTGATAGTGACTTTCCCGGAAGGCAAGGTGATGCTGTAGCTGCTGGCCTGCCAGTCGTAAACCAGCGACCCGCCGTCATCAAAACGCCACACCTCGACGTGATCGCGATTGTCCGGTGGTGGACCTGCATCGCCATACAAGCCAGGAATGAACGTGCCCATTGCCGGGTTGCCGCTGGGACTGAACAACTTGCCCTGCTCGCCTAGGCTGGGCACTCGCCAATGCCGGGCCTTACCAGCGGCCACGCTGTGCCAGCGCACCCAGGCGCTGACCCACGCCCCTGCCCTGACCCTGACAACCGGCGGCGAGGCCGTGGTATCAACGGCAGCCACCACACAATCCATCAGCATCGCGGCGATCATGCGGTCGCTCTCGCCGCTCCCGTAGCTCATTCCAAGTGCTCCGGCGCGACGTACTGCTCTCGGCTGCCCGGGCCAATATCCGGGCTTACACCGATCAACAGCGTGCCCGGTGGTTCATCCGGCCAGGGCCACTCTTCGGCACCGAGATAGATCGTCTGATTCCACTCCACCAGCCAGACGGTGTAGCCATCCAACTCTGGGCGAGTCCAGTCCTGCACCGCCTGGATAAACTCGGCACATTCGACAGGCAACCCCCAGTTCTGCGCCCGCAACAACACGATCAGCTGAGTCGCCAACTGCACCACCTGACGGTGATGATCAGACTGGAGGGGATCTACGATGATCCGCGCTTCAAACTTGCAGACCATGGTGGTTTCACCGGTACCGATATCCACGCCTGGCTCGATCTCGGACATCTCCAGGAACACCGCAGGCAAGGGAATGTGATTCTCGATATTCGGCCAGGCAGCAACGGTTTGAACCCCCGGTAGATGTTGCTGCAGGTGCTGCTCGATAGCCTGATAAAGCTGGTCGAGGGTCAACGTTTCGTCAGACACGTGGTGTCCCCTTCAAATACTTCTGCAGTTCAAAGTTGAGTTCCTGCGTGAGGATCTCCAGCAGGCGCTCATCGGCACGCTTTACCCAGGCATCGAAGTGCGGTCGCACTTGCTCCAGCGACACCTTGGCTTTCGCCAGGGGAAAGCGGTTGTCGTTTTCTTCGACAAAGCCCGAGCGTCTGCCACCCTGAGCGGCATCCGGGTAGTCGGTGGTGTTGAAGTGTTTACTGGACGTGCGGATCCAGATATCGGCATTACTGCCGTAGACCTTCTTGAAGAACGCCCCCTGGTAACGCCGACCAGCAACCGACACACCCGCCCCGGTTTGCCGTGCCCGACCAGTGCGGCTGGCTTCAATGGCATTGATGCCGAACCACAACTTGCCGCGCATCTCCCCACCAGTCACCGGGTACGCCCGAAGACGTTGCCGGACGGCACTGATGGCGATCCGTTCCTGCTTGCCGACAGCCCGTGCAATATGAGTGCGCAGCCAACGGATTGTTTTGTTGATTGCACGCCGCTGGGCCGCCGCCGCTGCCTTGGGCACCAGCTCGCCGAACTCCTTCAGCGCCTGAACATGCACCGCCGACGGCTGGATGGTGAGCATCCCACCGTCGCGCTTCTGCTGGGTATAGCTGCCGATGCTCATGGCCGTTTCCTCAAGATCAAGGCCACCAGGCCATTACCGTTTGGCTCAAGCTGCAGCAGGTCATAGTCGCCGCCACCATCCAACGCCGGCAGATCAACGCTGACCCGTAAGCCCTTTACCAAGCCATCCGAATCCTTGACGCGGATCTCGAAGCGCGGCTCCCGCAGACCGGTATTGAGTTTGCCGAACTGGGGCTGTTTCCAGGGTGCAGAGAACATGCCCAGCACCGGCTCGTCGCGACCTTCGATCTGGGCGATGTCGCCGAGGGTTTCGAAGACCACGTCGTCGATGTCGTCGATCAGATCGCGGAAGGCCACGGTCACATCTCCAGCAGGATCTGCGCCAACGGTCGCGTGCACAAGTGCAGCGGGTTGGACTGAGCTTCCCCGGCCATGCCTTTGTTGAAAGGCAGCGGCTCGATTTTGCTATAGTAAGGAACACCTTCGGTGTTGACCGTTTCCATATAGTCAGCGGGGGCGAACACTGAGATGTACAAGTCCGGAACACCTTCAGGAATGAGCAAAGCCTTGTCATCATGCACGAACGTCATCCCGGCGATTTTGCCGCGATAACGTTCCCAGGTAATGCCACCGTAGTCGAAACTTTCCCGGGCATCACCGCGCAGAGCAGCGGCTTGCTGAGTGTTGAGGTAAGTTTTTTTCACCTCATCAATTTCCAAAAGCGCATTCCAGAAATTCTTGCCGCAGAAAGCACGCGAGCCACTGCGCGTCACGCTGCCCAATGCATCCTCTTGCAGATCCAATGCCTCACCACACTGCACGCGAAACGACTTTTTCTCACCGACCAAGCCCATCGACAACGATTTTCGCTTAACGCCAAAGCGATCATACAAATCGAGCAGCACGGTCTTGCCGTCGGCATCGTAG
The DNA here is from genome assembly GCF_024584605.1 of Pseudomonas extremorientalis. NCBI lineage: Bacteria > Pseudomonadati > Pseudomonadota > Gammaproteobacteria > Pseudomonadales > Pseudomonadaceae > Pseudomonas > Pseudomonas extremorientalis. Next base: position 3,806,184 of record NZ_CP089519.1, read on the forward strand.
ATCTTGCCGTTTAGCGCGCCGAGACGCTGAAATTCATGAGTGACGTCCAACTGTCGGCGTGCCTTGGCCAACCGTTTGTTGACCACGTCCTGTACCGACTGAAGTTCGGAACGCGTGCCGAAAGCGCGAATACCCTGGATCTCGTCAGCCTTGATGGTGAAGCGTTGCGGCAGGTGTACGGTGTTGAAGGGGATCAGCGAGCGCTTAGTACCCCCAACTACCAGACCGGACGTCCCCCGTTCACCGGCCGGCACCAATGCCAAAGTGTCACCGTCCTTTTCGATCTGTACCGTAAGAGTGGTAATGCCCTCTTCCTGGAACAGGCCCAGGCTGCTGATACGTCCGGGAACGTATTCCTGTTCGTTGATTGCGGCGGTCAACGAAGATACCGAAAACGCATCGTCATTGAAGATTTGAATGTCTGCCATGAAACATGTCTCCAGAAAACAAAAAACCCGCAAAACGCGGGTTGAAGGGTATGAACGGATCGCCTTAGCGGACGATCACGTTTCGGGCGTTCAGCGCTTTCTCAGCGGCAGGGTCAAGACCAGTCAGGTGTGCTTCGCTAACCTCGGCCAGACGCACCACTGCGCGCCCCCGGCGCACCACATCCGACATGCTCAATGGACCAAAGAGGATTGCCTGCGCGTTCTCGCTACCGTCTTCAGCTGTAGGGCTATATGGTGCAAACTCACCAGTGGCGGTGACCAATCCGAGGATCTGCCCAGGTTCTAACGCTGGACCGGCAGCGACATTGATCGCTTCGCGGGAAATGGTGCCAGCGCCCTCGGACAGCAGGAATTCGCCTGCGTGCATTGATTCAATTTTCATGCTTTTGCTCCTTTCGAATTACTGTTCTGCGCCGCCTGACGGGAAGCCCAGATTGATTGAGGGTTGGCTTGCTTAGCCTGGACCTTGGGGGCCGGGTCATTGTCCAGCGGCAAGCTGTTATTGATTTCAAAGCCGCCGCCACTGCTCACCAGCTTGTCGAACAGGCGCGCCCTAACGGCTGCTTCATCCAAACCGGCAGCCAGAAATTCGCCGGTCAGTTCCGGCAATCGTGCTGCCACGCACAAGCCGTGCAGCGCTTTCGCCTTGGTCAGCGCCGCAGTGACTACCGCTTCGCTTTCCAGCTTCGTCGAAGCGAGTATCGGATCCACCAGGTTGCTGATGCCTGCAGCCGCACACCCCTTGGTAACCATCAACGCCAATCCGGCAGCGTCCAATACGGGTGCTGGATCCGCAGGTTTTACAGGATCCGTCGGCTCGACATCTGGCTCTTCGTCCAACTGAGCCAGCAATTCAGCCGGGGCATTCTGGAAGCGCTGCAACACACTGCCCTGCCCGAGGCAGGCTTTCACCTTCAGACCGTCGCCCACTTCATCGGCCAAGCCCAAGGCCACTGCTTCGTTGGCTGTTAGCCAGGTTTCGGCGTTGACCATGCGCCGCAGCTCGGCCTCGTCGATGTCCGGCGCTTTGGACTTGTAAGCCGCAATGATCGCTTCCAGTGTCTGGTCCAGTACGTCGGCGACACGCCGGAAGTCCTCGGCATCACCGCCAGTAAAGGTGTAGGGGTTGTGAATCATCAGCATGGCGTTGGCCGCGATCACCACCCGGTGAGCGCCACAAACGGCAACACTGGCCGCGCTGGCAGCCAGCGCATCAATGCGCCCGGTACAGCGCTCGCCCAAGCGCGACAGCGCGTTGTGAATAGCCAGGCCGTCGAACAGGTCGCCGCCGATGCTGTTGAACGCCACAACCACCGGGGAAGCGCCGTCATCCATCGCCCGCAGATCCTGAACAAACTGATTAGCGCTGACACCCCAGGTGCCGATCTCGCCGTATACAAAGACCTCAATGGTCTGTTGCTCGGCTTCGCCGCTGGCCTTGAAGGTGTACCAACTTTTATCCGCGACTTTTACCTGCTTGCCAGCCTTGTCATAAATGCGCGGGATCGCTTTTTTACTCATTGTTGTTCCTTGTCATCAATCGGCTCGATGGCATCAAGCGTGGTGTAGTTGAGGCCCAGATCGGTGGACCTGGCGAGGTCAGCCGCGTTTTCCGCGTCGATGGTTTCCGCGTCGTATCCGTTGCGCAGACACATCTCGCTGCGCGAACCGAAGCCCGCCTGCACTTCCATCCGCCGCGCTTGGACGTCCTGTACTGGTTGAATGTAGGCCCAGCCTTGTGGCACCCATCGTGTGCGCAGGTATTCGCGGCGACGTTGCGCGTAGTCCTCCAGCACAAGGGCACCGGACAGCACCGCCATGTCCATCCAGGCGGCTCGCACCGGGCGACACAGCTGATGCACATACACGCCGAATTGCAGCTGCTCCAGGCGGCGCCGGAACTCGTTGAGTACCACCCGCAGCGCCCGGTCGTTGACCTCTCGCATATCGCCGGTAAGGATCTCGTAAGGCGTGCCCGAACCCGCCGCCGCAGCCATCAGCTGCTGACGCATGAAGTCGGGGTAGTTGTTGCCGGCGTCCGGTGGCTTGGAGAACTCCACCTCTTCACCTGGCCCCAGTTCCTGCATGGTGCCGGGCTCCAGGGCCACCATCGGTGTGAAGCCGTCGCGGTCGGTGGTCAGCAGCTGCCCCGTGACAGGATCGCGGGGTTGCTGCCCCATCTCCGGTGATGGCCGCTTGATAAAACCGGCAAACAGGTTCGCCACTTCCTGGCGGAACAGCACCGCGTCATCGTAGTTGTCCAAGCTGCGCAGGCGCTTTAACACGGGCGCCAAACGCGGTACACCGCGCAGTTGCCCCGGCTCCATCGGTTCAAAGATGTGCAGCACCTGCGCCGCCGGCACGCGCACCAACTGGTTGTAGCCGGCATTCAGCGACGAGGAGTCGCGTGGGTGCGACAGGTACATCCAATAGGCCACACGCTTGCCTGCCGGGTTGAACTCGATCCCGGCGCGGATCACGTTGCCGTTTTTGGCGGTCTCGAACTTGTCGTGTGGGACAAACTCAGGGGCCAGTGCCTGCAGCTGCAGTGGCACCGCTAAACCTTCGCTCGGACTGCGCGGCCTGAGCCGCACAAAGCACTCACCGGCCGTTTCAACGGTGCGCGCCACCAGCGCCTGCATGCCGTAGAAGTCGGTCAGCTCGTCGGCGTCCGCCTCATCCACCCAGTCGTCCCACAGCTGTTGCTTGAGTTTGCGCAGGGCCGCGTCATCCGTGGTCGGCCTGGGCGTGATGCCGGTACCGATCAGGTTGCTGACGCGCTTGTCGATGACGTTGAACGCGTACGGATCATTACGCACCGCCGCCCGCGAGCGAGCCCTCAGGTTGCGCAGGGCCGGGGTGTTGATGCTGTTGATGCCGTTGTCGGTGGCTTCCCAACTGGCCGAACGCCGGCCCTCCCCGGCGCCTTCGTAACTGGCCTTGATGTTCGACGGCAGCAAGAATCCATTACGGGTGAGCGTCGGATAATGTCGGGCCATTAGAGTCCCTTGCCTCCGTGGGTAAGCCGAATCACGCGAGAGCGTGGCCCGGCGGCGTTGGTCAGCGACGTGCGAATCTCGTCGCGAGCCTTGAGCAGTTCGTCGATGGAGCGGTATTCCACCGTGCGGTCGCTGTAGCGCACGGTCTTTTCACCACGTGCGATGGCGCGCTCGATGGCTTCGAGGTGCTTCGGAGTAAACGACATATCAGCGTCTCTTCAGGTAACCGCTGGTGGAGCTGCGGCGTTGTGGGGGTGCAGCGAGTCGCGGTTGGGCGACCGGGGCAACGGGTTCAGGCGCCACTTGGGGGGTCGCGGGAGCCTCTGCGGCGACCGTGACACGCTCAGCAGCGACCACCTTTTCATCGAACAAACCGGCCTGTGCTAGCGAGTTCCGTACCCGGTCCCAGTCGTGTTCCTGATACCGGTTGATGCCGAGGTAATGCGCCATCGCCAGGCAATACACCATCAGGTCGAGGGCTTCGTTTCGCTCGGCTTTGCCCTTGATCCACTCGATACGCTTGTGACCGCGCACATACTTGGCGACCTTGCGCTCGGCCACGCACTGGGCGAAGAACTCGTCCGGCAGGTCATTGGCGAAATGCAAAGCCCCTGGACCGGACTCGAACTGGTAGCGGTTGTAGATCCAATCCTTCGCGGTGTCTGTACCAACAAACCAAAGCTCGGCGCCGCCGCGTTCGGTCTGGCCCTTCCAGGTTACATCGACCATAGACGGCCGCTGAGCGATCACCGGCTTACCGGGCTTGCTCGCGCCCTTAATGGCGAAGATGTTGCGCCAGCGCCGCACGCGGCAGAATTGGTATACCTCGTCGGTGTGGTGGCCGCCGGAGTCGACGGCGACTGCAAGAATGCCTAAGCCGACGCCGCAGGGGTGCCGGTACCGCTCTTTCAGCAGTTCATCCAGCACAGCCCAGGTGCGTTCGTCCGAAGGGTCGCCCGCGATCACACGATGATCAATGACCCAGCGCTCCATGCCGACGCCCCAGCCCATTGCCATGAACTCCAGGCGGTCGGCCTGTACATCGACAGCGCCGGTGATCATCATCACAGCGGCCGGCATCGCACCAAGGGAGAACCCTTCCCGGCGCGCCCGCTCGATCAGCACCGATGCCTTGGTCTGCTCTTGCGCGCTGTCCCACACCTTAGCCAGGCGGGTGTTGTAGAACACCTGCATGGGCTCAAGGTCGCCCTTGGCCTGGGCTTTTTTCGCCTTTTCGAACTGCCTGGCGAGCGTGCGCCAGTCCATCCAACCTGGAGGGGAATAGAGCGCATTCAGATGAAAGCCGACCGTCTCGCCATCGCCTTGTGCCTGGGAACGCCATTCCCCCTGGGCCAACATTTGCCCCTTGAAGTGTTCTTCAATCAGCACGTCGCAGTCCATCCCAGAAGCTGCGCACTTGTAATGCACCACACTAAAGTCTGCAGAGTAGAGAAGGTTCTCCCACTCAAGTACTTGCATGTGACCGCAGTACGGGCATGGAACGTAGTAGTAACGTTGATCGCTGGACTCGAACAGGTCGCTGATACGCGAAGCACCCTTGATGGTCGGCGAACTGGAGAAATAGAACTTGGCGTTGCGGCCGAAAGTGCTACCCCGCGTTTCTGCCAACTCGATAGGATCGCCCTCTTCCCCTACGTCAACTTCCCACCGGTCGATCTCATCGCCATAGATATAACGCGCAGATAGCTCTGAAAGGTTGGCTGCAGATCCCGCAGTGGTTACGTAAAGCGAGCCGCCCTCGAACTCCTTGGTGTCCATGGTATTGCGTGCGTCTCGCGACCTGGTGGAAGCGACACGCTTACGCAACACAGGTGTGGCTTTGATGGTTTTGTTGATTCTGGAGGACACCCGTTTTGCCAGGCCCAGACTAGGCAACAGCGCGAGGATATTCGACGGAGCCATATGAATCAGGCCTCCGATCCAATTCAGGCCGATCTGCGTTTTCATCAGTTGCGATGCGACCATAGTGATCACACGCTTGCAGGGATGCGCCGGCGAAAGGCACCGCATCGGTTCACGAGCGTAAGGTGTCCGTGAGGTGCGATACTGGCCTGGCTCAGCAGCCCCGGTATCACGCGGGATCCGCATATACTCGTCAGCCCACTCATCAATCCAGACATCCGGATCAGGTTTTAGCCCACGGAAATACGCTTCACGGTAAACCTCTTCACCATCAGGCATTTGCGTATGCATGGGCTTAACTCGTGTTCAGTACATGTTCAAGGTCGGATGAAGACATACGTTCAGCGTCCTCTAAAGAGCGGCGGATCGCCGCCGTTAAGTGCCTCTCGATTTGCCATGGATCAGTCATCGCTGCCAGCTCAGGCGCGAGCTGTGGAGACATTCCTAGGAGCTGATCTCGCAAAAGACGTCCGGCGTTGTAAGCACCGGTTTCAACAGCTTCGCGCTCGACCAGAGAACCCTGCTGTTTGTGAAAGTTGGCTTGTTCCTGCAGTGCCAGGTAGTGCTCACGCAGCGCACGAGACTTTTGAAAGTCTGCCGCCAGCCCAACTTGCGGCACCGCAGGTTCTTCGGCGGCGTTTTGAGCCTCCTTTTGAAGGCGAAGCCGGTTGTGGCGGTCCGCGACAGCGGCCTTGCTCGGATCAGCAGAGTCAGCGAGCAAAGCCTCGGTGGCTTCCAGGTCGACCTTGCCGTCGTGAGTCAGCACCAGCCGATCCTGATTAGCCAGCTTAGAAACATACGATTTGGCCCAACCACGTCGCGCCGCAAACTCCGTTTTGCTAATTACGGTCATGATGGAATGTCCTGTTCACCCAATGAATACGGGGTAGTTCACCTGTTCACCTCAGTTCACTAAGCTGGTGAACTGTTCGCTAACGCTTTCCTGCGGGTTTCATGCCCCGTGTCCCTCGAATGCCCCCAGGGTCCCCGGCGGCCTTTCGGCACTTCATTTTGGCGCATACCTCTACAGGCCACGTATTCCGTGGCCTCCAGCGCATCACGCCTGACCGCCGCCCGTGGGCGGCACATCGCACACACCCAACCGCTTGGCGGCCCAGCGCTCGTACAGACCGATGGCGACATCGGCGCCGGCCATCGCGGTGAGGCATCCGATACTTCCCGCTGCCAGGACCGACATGCCTGACGCGTGCAGCAACATCATGGTGGAAAGCCCGCAGACCACGCAGGCCCCGGACCGAAGCAGCAAGCGGCGGACCAGGGACCAGCCGCTTACCCCCGCCTTGTCGGCCCGCCATGCCTCGCCGGAAATCCCGCCGACCAAGGACAGTAGGATCACCATCCAGACCGGCATCTCAATAAGTGCTTGCTGCTCGTTCGTCATCACTCTCTCCAATGCAAAAACCCGGCTCAGGGCCGGGTTTCTTGATATCGTCGGTTGTTCAACTTCAAGTTAAAACAGGGTGTTACATGGATGCTTCTGGGGTTTTCACTGGCTTGCTTACGACCGTGATCGGAGGAAGTTTTGTCGCTTGGCTGTTTGCTCCAGCAGACGTCTTAGGCGGAGCGGTACGCCGCCTCAGAATTATGGGAAGCATCTTGTATCGATCTCTAGCCCTTCTAGGTGCTCTCGCAATGCTAATTAGTTCTGCTAATGAGTTTTACAAATTTGCTTATTCCGAAGCGCCGATCCAGAGAATGGAAGTAATAGGCTTGTTCTTCTACATGCTGAACTTTTTCGTGTACCTGGTGGCTACCATTGCGGTAACTGCAATCTGGGCCAAAGGTGAAGGTTCGAATCGTTCAGAACGCCCTTAGCCTTGCGGTCGCACCTATCGAAGATGGGTACTTTTTACAGGTCGATTCCGGTGGCAGCAAGGGAGTTTTAATGCCATGGCGCAATACGGGTGCAATACAGGTATGACGCAGGTGCAACGCAGGGACAACGCATTCAGTCGGCTATCGTTTCTGGTGCCCCGTCTGACCTGTCCCACTACTCTTGATCGAGGTAGGACAGCTACAGGCGTCTGAATACGAGGCTCTGCCCTACTGTCCTACCTTTATTCCTTTTCTCTTGTGTATAGAGAGAAAGCTAAAAGCACGCATGCGCGCCATGGGCGCGATTACATGCTCGCTATGCTCATGTGTGCGTGGGGCGGGTGAAGGTTGGACGGTAGGACAGGCCAACAACGGTGCGGCCTGCGCCTGTCCAACTGCGCTAAATGGCAGTCGGACAAGGGCGGACAGTAGGACAAAGGCACACGGAGTAACGCCGGGGGTCATGCAGCCTTCCCCATCAGCATGCCGGCAATGTGCAGGTGTGCTTCGTGCAGACGCTGGTAGTAGGTATCCCGACCGCATCCGCAATGGGTGTACTTCTGCGAGAGGAAGCTTTCGTGGTTGCAGTAATGCTCACGCACAACGACCGACAGCTGCGGCGGCAAGTGCTTGTTGACGATCAGCTCGATGTCGGCCGATTCATCCAGCAGCACCCGACTGCCGCGTGTGCCGCGTATCAACTCGCCCTTGCATTCCATCAGCATGGCGATCATGTTGCCGCCGCTCGGCCCGCCCATGTTTTCCGGCATGGGTGAGTGCAGATCCTGCGCCCATAGTTTGAGCATCTCGTCGATTCGCTTAATCATCGAAGCAAGGCTCCTCGATCACCGACTGCTGCAACGCAGACGCACGCCCCCAACCCGCAGGCTTTACATAGGCCCAGGGCCGCACCCCACTCTTAGGCAATGCCGGCATGCGCCGCTTGCGCCAGCCCAACCGGTGCATGATCGCCCCGACCCGCATCTGCTCAGGTTTGCCCCAATGGCCGAAGTCCAGCTTGAGCGCCTGGGTGAGGATCTCGTTGCCGGTGGCCGTTTCGCCGATCTGCGACTCTTCCATCCAGGCCAGGATCGGCCCTTCCCATTCGTCGACGACAAAGCGTTCGTCCTGGGCCTCGGCGAACATCTTGGATTCGTCCTTGTTCACCCACCAGATATCTCCGGCCTCGAAGCAAAACAGCGCCTCGGCCCATAGCTGGTCGCGGATCTCGCGCAATTGTTCCAGGTCGACCTTGTTGCAGAACACCGGCCAGTAGCGGCGATTGCCCGTGGCGTCCTTGAGGTACTCCTCTTGGTTGGTGGTGCCCACGAAAACACACTGGCGTGGCACGTCATTCGTTCTGCGGCCGTAGCTCTCGCGGTAGGTGTCGGTGGACGCGGAGAAAAACTGCTTGGCCTTGGTGCTTTCGGCCTTGTTGAAGCTGTCCAGCTCGCCCAGCTCGACAATCCACTTGCCGCGAATTGCCTGGAAGCTGTCCTTGTCGCCGAGAGCAAAAGGAGTATCCATAAACCACTCGCCACCGAGAACGCCCATTGCCGTGGACTTACCAGCACCCTGCCCGCCTTCGAGGATCATCACCGAGTCAGCCTTGCAGCCTGGGCGCATTACCCGTGCGACCGCAGAGATCAGCCAGCGCTTGCCGACCTTGGCCGAGTACTCGCTGGCCTGGACGCCCAGCACATCAGTGAGCCAGGTTTCAATGCGAGGTACGCGGTCCCACTCCAGCTTCTCCAGGTACTCGCGGACCGGGTGGAAGGCATGATCGTGTGCAACCACGCTGACCGCCTCGATCACATGGGACGCCTTCACACGCAGGTTGTACTGCTGCGCGAGCCACTTCATCACTCGCATGTCATCGATATCGGCCCAATCGCCTGCACCGCCGCCGAAGGGTGCAGACCTTAGCTTGACGATCTTGGAGCTGAACACGCTGTAACCGATGACACCGGCCCAGCGCTCGTCGTTGCCCAGGATCAGCTCGACGTTTTGCATGTGCGCGATCAGGGAGCCGTTCTCGGTGCGAGCGAGTTGGTCTTTCCAACCGCCAGCTGCAGGAGGCTTGACCACCGCCAGCACCTGGCGGCGGACGGCCTCCAAACCTTCGGCGACGTGCAGGTCGTTGAAGTCGGTCCACTTGACCTCGCGCACGCCGGAGAACACCGGGGCAACCACCTGGCCGCCGACAACCAGCGCAGCGTTGTTGGCCTTCTCTTCGCCTGGGTTCCAAGGGTCGCCGTTGGGGCGTTTGGTCTTCCAGTCATCATCGCGACAGATGATCAGCGGGCAGCCGGGGAAGCGCTCGCGCATGGCCTTGGAGACCGGTAGCAGGTTGCCCGCGTCAAAGGCGATGGCGACGGTGAGCGAAGTCGCCATGTGCAGGCTTGCGCCCGTGGCGTAGCCCTCACACACCAGCACCGGCTCGCCCGGTTCAGGGTGTGGGCCGATCAGGTGGAATGCGCCTTCCTTCGACATACCGTAGGGCCAGTAGGCTTTGTCACGCCCGGTGTCCTCTTGCTTCGCGGGGAAGATCACCTGCAGGCCAACGATCTGGTCGCGCACGTTGCACATGGGGACCAAAAAAGCGCCGGTACGTGGCGCATAGCGAACCTTGAAGCCGACGATCTGCTTTCGATCCAAGTAGGCGCTCTTGCCCTTTTCCGGCATACGCTTGAACAGTCCGGCAGCGCGGTTGGCCGCTCGACGTGACGCGTTGGCCGCGATCTCGGCAGCCTTGCGCTTGGCATCCTCCTGGCGAGCGCGCATGACGTCGCGCTCTTCTGGGCTCATACGACTGGCCTTGACCTTGATCTTCTGGGTCTCGCCGGAGCGCCAGTCACCAAAGCTACCGAAGATCAGCGTCTCGTTCTTTTCGGTGCGGTGTTCGTGGATGACGTACCAGCCGTTCTTTTCCTTGCCCTTATCCTGGGTGGTTTTGCAACGGGTGAGCTTTCCGAATACGAGGGGCTGCGCGGGTTCGAGACCGTAGTCCGCGAACTGATTGAACACGTCATCGAGCATAACGAGAAGCCCTCTGATCCCAAGCGGTTTTACACCCAATGCAGAGCGTGCAACCGGGTTGTGCCAAGCGGCGCGCCTCAGGAATAGGTTCGTCGCACTCATCACAGAACATCAGGGAGTGCTGGGCCGTACTGGACATCAGCGCCAAGCGTGCAGCCACGGCTTGATCGATCCGTTCCTGTACCAGATCATTTGCAAAATCAGCGATATCAGCCACGTTCCACCCCACAAGTCGTCTGGTTGACGTAGCGGGCGCGGTTGTACATGCCCAACAATCCCTGAATGCCGCGAAACACCAACTGGCGGATCTCGGCCAGTTCACCGTCGTCGACCTTGCCGTCGCCAATGTGCTTGGCCCAGGTTTCGGACAAATCGGCGACCTGCCGGAAAAACATGGCGATACCCGTTGTCAGGGTTTCAGGCATGTCGTTGGTGTACGCCTCAGCCATTTCCTGCCAGATCGTGTCGCCGACAAGGGCGTGCACCGCATCGAGAATGCGGCGATCCTTGGTCAGTTCGAGGATCTCGCCGAACTCCTGGATATTGACGGTGTGCGAGGGATGGGTGGGAGACAACTTGTGCTGCAGCGTGGTGGCATTGCGGCCGGTGGTGGCGGCGATTGCGGCGGCACCGCCGGGATAGTCCCGTGCGGCGTGGTACAAGGCTAATTCGAGCGTCAGTACTTCCTTTTGCGCTCGATCAACACAGCTTAAAGCTACTCGGCTCATGGCATTAATCCTACTAAGTTGCCAGTGCCCCGCGACGTGTAGTGGTGATACATTTGCCGCGTGGCTTGAAAGGGCCCAAACGCCGGCAAGATCTAGGGATCGAAACCGGCACCGTGCCGAGGCGAACAATCCGTTGCTCACCTCTGGCGCAACAGCTGCCTAATCTGTGGTGGAAAAGGCAGCAACCCAAGACATCCGTGTCTTGGCAGCGCGATAAAGGGAGGCGGTTTGCATGTGGTGTGCCCTCCTACCTTCGTCGCGACCCGACAGCACTGTGGTGGTGTGTGCCGGGAGGAACTGGGCGGCCTTTGGGTCGCCTTTTTTCTAGCTAAATTTCGATCAGCTTAACCCTCCCTGTGGATGCCGAAATGCTCCAGAACATCTGAAATAGACACGTGACCTTCGCTTTCACGAGCTAATGACCTGATGAGAGATACACTCGGATCTTTACTGGCGTATTTGATATGTAGGCGTAGATAACTCGCAGCGATACGACATCGCTTCGCATAAGTCTCAAGCCCCGACGAATCCAAATTGTTGATGTAATCGCGTAGTTTCAAAGTGATCACCTCCAGGCGCATATTAACCCCAGAGGTTAACACTATCAATACCCCGGAGGACATTTATCTCGAAGGTTACTTTGGCCAGACTCTTGCCATGAAAATCGCAGACACTCGCCTTCAAAACTTCAGGAAAATATTGACGGAGAAAAAGCTCCGCCTGACCGATATTGCCGACCTTCTGGGCAAGGCCCCGGCACAGGTAAGCGCCTTCGGCGGTAAGAACCCTACCAAAGGGATTGGCGATCAAATCGCTCGCGAAATCGAAAAGGCTCTCTGCCTAGAGAACGGCTATTTAGATATATCTTATGGTCGCGGTACAACTCATGATGCAACTGTACTTAGCCACACGGGGCGTAAACTACCTGTTATAGGCTCGATCGCGGCAGGTGCATGGTGCGAGCCTGAAAATCATATTGACACCGCAGATGCTGAAGAATGGATTGACGCTCCTGGTCCGGTCGGACCTAAGGCTTTTATTCTGCGAGTTGAAGGTATGAGCATGGAGCCTAAGTTTTTAGCTGGAGACAAAATTGTAGTTGATCCCAGCCTTGAAGCGCTACCTGGACACTATGTTGTTGCCAAGCGAACAAGAGATCAAGCCGCGACTCTTAAGCAATTGAGACAAGAAGGAACTGAACTGTATCTGTATGCGCTCAACCCAGACTGGCCTGAACGCATAATCAAACTCACAGAAGAATGGACAATCTGCGGTCGGGCGCGATGGAAAATATCAGATCTTTAATCCAAATGTCCTCAGTGTTCAAATTGGCTTCCAACTAAGACTTCCATGGTGGTAGGAGCGCTAGGGCCTTTGTCCTTCCTCTTTTTATACATATTCCTAAGGCGATCCAGCCTGACGCTGTTACGCGCTATCCAATCCTTCAAAAGAGATTCGTACTGCATCGGAATATCGAAGCCCTCGTCGCCATCAGCTTCAAGTACCCCTTTGTTTATTAGATTCTCTATACCATCCTCCCAACCGCTGGGAAAATTGTACACATCCGCAACCCTATCTTTATCCTCATAATCTCTTAAGCCGCCACTTACGACTCCATTAAGAACAACGTAGTGGGCAGGATGATCGCGGAAAGACTGCAAACTCTGACGCAACTCATCAGAACCGGTAACGACAGACGATATGACTGGGGCCGCTTGACTTAAATTCCCTATGTCTCGCTGGATCGCCTCAAGTGCTTGTTTGAGCTCCTCCTGTTTTCCTGGATTAGATGCCTGGACACTCTCTATCGTCTTCGCTATTGAAGAACCAATATTTTTCTCGAATATCTCTAATATCTTAGTGATCTCAGAAGTAACAACTGAAGCTGGCGCCACTTCAGATGTCATATCAACTGCACCACTCCCAAACTTATTCTGCTGAAGAATTGAGTCCAGCATTTTATTTGAGAAATCTTTCTGCTGGGATAGACTTGCATCTACCAATATTTTTGTTTCTCTTGCTAGATCCTTTACAGATTCGAGGGCGGCATTGGAGCTTTCAGATAATTTCTGGCTATACCAGATCGCAAACACGCCAAGTGCTATAGAAACAATAGCCAAAGCTACGCCAACTGTAAAAGTAATGACATCCGTTGTTTCCACGTCTAATTCCTTATAGAAATTGGTCAATGAGCTTGATGTGTTCGAGGTCGTCGCGCTGAAAAAAGTAGCACATTGCCATAGCAGACGCGATACCGATCCAAGGCCGCATGCGAAAACACTTACTCCCTCATCTTGACAAATTAACCTTATAGGTTAACTTTGCCTCACTCTTCCACCACAGAGCGAGGCAACACCATGCACACCACAGCCACCCTGCACGTCCATCCGAGCGCTGCTAACCCCTCCCGCATCTTCGAAATCCGCCGCCTGGCACAAGACTGCGGCTGCGCCTTCATCGCGTCCAAACCCAAGCTGAAACAGCGCTACTCACCTGCCCCCTTCGATCCAAACGGCGGAGGGCACGCAGCATGAAAAAGTACAAACTCGACAACCGTACCCTGACCCTGCTCAAGGCCCAGGTATGCCTGACCCAAACCTTCAACCACCTGCTGCGCGCAGAAACACAGCGTGAGGCTCTGGCCTTCCGCCTGAACGTGGAGCGCCGCAAAGCCGACACGCACTTCACCGTTGAACTGGGCAGCGAACGCCACACGCTGACCCTGGCCAACACCAAGAAGATGCACCTCAAACTGGCGGACTTCATTGAGGAGATCGTCAACGGGCCAACCACCCCAAACGATCCATCATCCCTGCCACATGCAGACCGCCGCTTCGGCGTGTTCGAGACCGAACAAAAGCAGCAAGTATTAGACCTAGTGCAGACCGGCGGCGTTCTCAGTCTCGATATGGGCTTCGAGCAACCGATCAACTTGGCAATCCACCGCAACAAAACCCGCACCGGCATCACCACCATCATGAGCATCGGCGTCAGAAAGCCACGCACCAAGTGCTTCACGGTGTACGGCAGCGACGTGGAGATCTACTCCATGGTGGCCGAATCCATCACCCACCTGGCCGCCGTGGCGACACCCGCCGCGCATGCTGCTTAGGAGGCCAAAATGGAACGTAGCCTGGAAAAAACCGCCAAGTACTTCGGCTTCACCCGCCCGAAGCTGATCGCACTCATGCGTGAAAAGGGCCTGCTCAACGACCGCAACCTACCGGCCTTCCCTGTGCGGGATCGCGAGTACCTGCGAGTCAAGGACAGCAACTGGTACCACGAAACCGCCGGCATGCAGTACAGCCAGTCGACCAGGGTCCGCCAAGCCGGCATCCGCTGGCTCGCCGAGCAGTTGGGCCTCGAACTGCCAGCCATCCCGGCAGACAACCGTGACGTGGCCTAGGGAGTACGCCCGCCAGATCGTCGCCATGCGCACACGCGAGGAGCGCAACGCTGCGCTCCTCGAAGTGCCGGAGCATCTGCGGGAGCTGACCAAACGCCATTGCCTGAATGCCTGGAACCACCCTTCACGACTCAAACGCAAGGAGGCCGCTGCCCATGAGCACCAACAGTCAAACACCGCTACGGCTGCAACCCGCACCGGATAGCGCGACCGTCGAGATGCTGCACCAACTCTTCGGCGACGTGCTTATCCCCCTGGAAAAGCTGCGCGTGCACTACTTCAAGAATCTCAACGAAAAGACCTTCACCGAGGCGATCAACAGCGGCCGGATTCAGCTGCCGGTAACCACGCTGGATCACAGTGTGAAGGCCTTGCGGTACGCGCACATCAAGCATGTCGCGGCACTGATCGATATCCGCGCCTACAGAGCAGACGAGGACATGGCACGACTGCAAAACGACTCAACCGAGCTAGACCAGTAACCCCAACGGCTGCCACCACCAGCCAATGTAACTACCAGGAGCACACCACATGACTGCGATTCAAATCTGCGCGCTGATCGGCATCGTATTCGCCACCGGCATCCTCTACTGGGTCGGCTACCGAGGCGGCCTCACAGATGGCAAAAATGATGGCTACGACGAAGGCTATTCCAAAGGGTACGTCTCAGGCCGGGAGGAAGCTTCAGCCGCATACGCAGCCTCTCTCAAAGATATGTCAGATCAATGCATGCGCACCGAACTCTTATTGAGCCGGGAACCACAAGACCGCTACACCCTTTTGGACATTGCCGAAAAGCTGAAGCTCGCGGCAGACACCTTCCGCGCTGTCAGATCCGAAACCCAAGCAACTCAGGCGCTTGCCCTACGTGACAAGGCACTGAATATGGCTGCGCTGATGGATCGCTTCGAGTTGAAGAGGGATGCAGCATGAGCCGAGCCATCCCTATGCTGCGCCTGACACCCCAAGCCGCCGGCACACTGGAGCAGCAACACGCCAAGGCCACCAAGCAACTGCGCGCTCTGACCCGCTACAGCAAAGAGTTCGACCGCCAGTTGAAAGCCCTGATCGGCTATGAAGCTCTGCGCCAATTGCACAAGGCAACCGATAACGCCTTGTTGCTGGCCGACCTGGTGAGGGAAGCCGCATGAACTGGATCCTCACCTCCACCGGCAAGCGCTTCGACTTGTTCGAGCATAACGCCGACATGATCGACCCACGGGACATCTCGCACGCACTGGCCCACCTGTGCCGATTCAACGGCCACACCCGCGAGTTCTACAGCGTGGCCCAACACAGTTGCATCGTTGCCGAGCTGGTGCCGGAAGAGCACAAACTCGCGGCCCTACTTCACGACGCCGCCGAGGCGTACCTGGGTGACATGACGCGGCCACTCAAGCAGTGGATTAGCGCCTACCAGCACTTTGAGGATTGTATCTGGTGGCGAGTGTGCGAGCGGTTCGACATCGCCCCAGAACTCCCCGCGTGCATCTACAAGGCCGACTTGATCGCACTTGCTACCGAACGCCGCGACCTGATGCCAACCGATCCGGCTATCTGGGATTGCTTGGTCGGCATCGAACCCATGGTTGAAACCATCCGCCCATGGCCTGCCGCCGAAGCCCGGCTCACCTACCACCAGCGGCTGATGGACCAACTCGCAATCGAACATCGGAGGAAAGCGGCATGAAGAACCAACAGGACAACACCGGCGCCCTGCCCGCTTTGCTCCGCATTGCAGGTAGCGTCGACACGCTAGAAACAAACAGCCTCTGCTGCGTAGCAGCAGGCATTATTGCTCCTTCCAGCGACACCGCCGAGGCACTTATACCCCACGAAAAGCTGCGCGGGGCAGCGCTCGCTGATGCAACGCTAAACGCTCAGAAACGCCCGCTCGCGCAGCCTGTCGTGGGGTATACGACCCGTTCACAGCCCAAAGCCCTAGAGGCTGAAATCTTCTCGGACGATGAACTGGCCGACCTAACCGGCTATAAGCAGCGAGCCCACCAACGAAAGTGGCTAATCGACCGCAACTGGGTATTCATCGAGAGCCGTGGGGGTCGCCCTTTAGTCGGGCGCATGTACGCTCGCATGAAGCTAGGCATGAGCAATCCAGTACTAATTGAGCAAAGCCCCCCACCTACGCGGCCAGTTTGGACGCCTGACTTCTCCAGGGTGAACTGAGATGCGGCCTCGAAACACAGAAAATAGGGACTTGCCTCCGGGAATGGTCCGCCGTAAACGCCCTCGTAAGAACGGTAAAGTATGGGTCGGTTACTACTACAAAGACTCGACGGGAAAAGAAATCCCGCTTGGCGGCGACCTGAATAAAGCCCGATTGAAGTGGGCAGAGCTTGAGGCCAAGGAAAAGCCAGCAGATCTGACCATAATGCAGGGGATATTTGATCGATACGTCCGCGACGTCATTCCGAAAAAAGGCGAGCGTACCCAGAAAGACAACCTGGCCGAACTAAAACAGCTACGTCCCACATTCGATGGGGCTCCCATAGACTCCATCACGCCGGCAAATATCGCTGGGTATCGCGACGCACGCACCGCCAAGGTCAGGGCTAACAGGGAAATCGCCCTTCTCTCTCACGTCTTCAATATGGCTCGCGAGTGGGGCCTCACCGAGCGGGAGAATCCTTGCCAAGGCGTCAGGAAGAACAAGGAGGTTCCACGCGACTACTACGCCAATGCGGTGGTTTGGGACGCAGTTTACGGTATGGCGGGCCCCGAACTTAAGGAAGCCATGGATCTGGCCTACCTGACAGGCCAGAGGCCGGCCGACGTAATCATCATGCGTAGTGACGACACAGAGGGCGATTACTTCCTAGTCACTCAAGGTAAAACTGGGCAGAAACTCAGAATTTTGATGCGAACAGAATCCGGAGAAAACAGTCTCGGGAAATTGGTTAGAGAGATAACCGAAAGGAATGCCAATCACCCGTCCAAGTACCTACTCATCAACAAGTACGGTAAAAGGATGACGAAAGGTATGTTGCGCCTACGCTGGGACAAGGCAAGGGGAAAGGCGCAGCAGAACGCGCTCGATCAGGGCGACCCTATGCTCGCAGCAAAGATTGGAGGGTTTCAGTTTCGTGACATCAGACCCAAGGCGGCATCGGAAATCCTCGATATTGGCGACGCAAGCCTACTGCTGGGACATAGCAAGCAGGAGATCACCAAACGGGTATACAGAAGGATTGGCGCCACTGCCAAACCATCAAAATAGGCAGAGTTTCGGAACGCCTACCCGGAAGTTTCGGAACGCCTCTCAAAAACCGTCGCGCTCCACCCAAACCCCAGAAACACAAAAGCCCCGCATTCGCGGGGCTTTCGTTTGAATCTTGGCGGGAAACCAGGGATTCGAACCCTGGAGACGCTATTAACGTCCGCCGGTTTTCAAGACCGGTGCATTCAACCACTCTGCCAATTTCCCTTGTGCATCACAGGATTATAGTAGCCTATCCCGTCTCAGCGGGCGCCATAATACCCGAATGAAACACACTGTCAAACTCTCGCCATAGCTTGTTACAGAGCGTCTGTTATGATCTTTGCGACTGAACGTTTCAAAACTGAAGGAGTGTCGCCATGCGCGAACAGAATTACGCAGTGAATGGTAACGCGCAGGCTGAGCAGCTTGAAGTCAGCCGCGTGTTGCGCAACACCTATGGCTTGCTCGCCCTGACCCTCGCATTCAGCGGCGTGATGGCGTTCGTGGCCCAGCAGATGCGCGTTGGCTACCCGAATATCTTTGTGGTGCTGATCGGCTTCTATGGCCTGTTCTTCCTCACCAACAAACTGCGCGACTCTGCGTGGGGCCTGGTGTCGGCATTTGCCCTGACCGGCTTCATGGGCTTTATCCTCGGCCCGATCCTCAACCGTTACCTCGGCATGGCCGGCGGCGCGGAAGTGGTCAGCTCGGCGTTTGCCATGACGGCGCTCGTGTTTGGTGGTCTGTCGGCCTATGTGCTGATCACCCGCAAGGACATGAGCTTCCTGGGTGGTTTCATCACCGTTGGTTTCTTCGTGCTGCTGGCGGCAGTGGTTGCGGGCATGTTCTTCCAGATCAGCGGGCTGCAACTGGCGATCAGCGCAGGTTTCGTGCTGTTCTCCTCGGTGTGCATCCTGTTCCAGACCAGCGCGATCATCCACGGTGGCGAACGTAACTACATCATGGCGACCATCAGCCTGTATGTGTCGATCTACAACCTGTTCATCAGCCTGTTGCAGATCTTCGGCATCATGAGCCGCGATGACTGATTACTTACCTCAATAAAAATGCCCCGTATCGAAAGATGCGGGGCATTTTTGTTTTCAGAAGATCAGTACTGGTTGGGTTCCATTTCCAGATCGACCTTGAAGCGCTGCAGAATGTCTCGCTGAATGCGGCGGGCCAGGTTGGCAATGTCATGCCCCGAGGCGGCGCCATAGTTGACCAGCACCAGCGCCTGCAGTTTGTGCACGCCAGCGTCCCCCTCACGGAAGCCCTTCCAGCCGGCCTTGTCGATCAGCCAGCCGGCGGCGAGCTTCATCTGCCCGTCAGGTTGCGGGTAGGCCACCAGGTCCGGATACAGCGCCTGCAGCTCAGCCGCCAGCACCTGGGAGACCAACGGGTTCTTGAAGAAGCTGCCGGCATTGCCAAGCTCCGCCGGATCCGGCAGTTTTTCACGGCGAATGCTGCAGATGGCACGGCTGACGTCGCTCGGCGTCGCCTCGGTGATCCCCTGCGCCGCCAGGCGCTGCTGCACCGGGCCGTAGTCGAGTTTCAGGTGGCTGGCGCGGCTGAGGGCGAAGCGCACGCGCAGGATCAGCCAGCGCCCGGTCTCGTGCTTGAACAGGCTGTCACGGTAGGCAAAGTTGCACTCCTCAAGGCTGAAGTCGCGCAGTTCGCCGGTGCGGCGGTCCAGGGCGGTCAGGCCAGCGAATACATCCTTGATCTCGACACCGTAGGCACCGATGTTCTGCATGGGCGCGGCGCCGACGGTGCCGGGGATCAGGCTGAGGTTTTCCAGGCCACAGAAACCTTGGTCCAGGGTCCACAGCACGAAGGGGTGCCAGGCTTCGCCCGCCTCGGCCTCGACCACCACGTGCAGGCCGTCGTCGTGCAGCACACGAATGCCCTGGGTGGCCATGCGCAGCACCAGCGCCGGAATGTCCTGGGTCAGCAACAGGTTGCTACCGCCGCCGATCACCAGCAACGGCACATTGTGTGCGGTGGAATAGGTGAGGGCCTCACGCACATCGCTGTCGCTGTGGGCCTCGGCGAACAGCTGGGCATGCACATCAATGCCAAAACTGTTGAATGGCTTGAGCGATACCTGCGCAAGCACCTGCAAGGTCATAACCGCCCCTTCAATTCGATCACCAATAAATCACAGGCCTGTTCGATCAGGTCCAGGACCCGTTCGAAGCCTTGTTCACCTTCGTAGTACGGATCTGGCACTTCGTCCACTTCGCCATCGTAACGGCGCAGGAACAGGTCCAGCTCCGCCTTGCCCTGCCCCGGCTGCATCGCCTTGAGGTTGCGCAGGTTGCTGTGATCCATGGCCAGGATCAGGTCATAGCGCGCAAAATCGGCGCGGGAGACCTGCCGGGCACGCTGGGCCGACAGATCGTAGCCGCGGGCCAACGCCGCACGCTGGCTGCGCTGGTCCGGCGGGTTGCCGACATGCCACTCACCGGTGCCGGCGGACGCGACATCGACCTGCCCAGTCAGCCCCGCTTCGCGCAGTTTGTGGCGCAGCACGCCTTCTGCGGTGGGCGAGCGGCAGATATTGCCCAGGCAGACAAACAAAACCTCCATCAGGCCCCCAGCAGGCGACGGACGCGCTCAAGGTCTTCGGGCGTGTCGACACCAGCCGGCGGCGCTTCCAGTGCATCGCCCACGTGGATGCGCACGCCGTGCCACAGCGCCCGCAGTTGCTCCAGGGATTCGGTGTTTTCCAGCCAGCACGGGCCCCAACTGACGAAGTCATGCAGGAAACCGGCGCGGTAGGCATAAATGCCGATGTGACGGCGATACGGCACGCCTTCCGGCAGTACATCCGGTTGCTTGGCAAACGCATCGCGTGCCCACGGCAGGGTAGAACGGCTGAACGTCAGCGCCAGGCCGTTGATGTCGCTGACCACCTTGACCACATTCGGATTGAACAGGGTCTCGATGTCTTCGATCGGCTCAGCCAGGGTCGCCATGCGCGCTTCACCATGGGCGGCCAGGTTGGCGGCCACCTGGTCGATAACGCCGGGCGGGATCAACGGTTCGTCACCTTGCACGTTGACCACGATGGCGTCGGGCGCCAGGCCGAGCTTTGTGGCCACTTCAGCCAGGCGGTCGGTGCCGGAGTTGTGGTCTTCACGCGTCAGCACCGCCTCGGCGCCGAAGCCTTTGCAGGCCTCGATGATGCGTGGGTCATCGGTGGCCACCACTACGCGCTCGGCGCTGCTTTTGCAGGCCTGTTCCCATACCAGCTGGATCATCGGCTTGTTGCCGATCAGTTGCAGCGGTTTGCCCGGCAGGCGGGTCGACGCATAGCGGGAGGGAATGACAACGGTAAAGGCGGTGGTCATTTATCCAGGCGCTCATCGGTGGTCAGGGTACGGGCTTCGCTTTCCAGCATCACCGGGATGCCATCACGGATCGGGTACGCCAGGCCGGCGCCTTTGCTGATCAGCTCGGTTTTGTCGGCGCTGAGCTTGAGCGGGCCTTTGCAGATCGGGCAAGCGAGGATGTCGAGCAGTTTGGTGTCCATGAGTGTTTCCTGGAAAAAAGCGGTTTAAGGCAAAAGACGGGCAGGCAACAGACGCATCAACTGCGTGTCGAACCAGGCGACGAACGCCGGCGACGGCAGCGCATCCACCGCAAGGTACCACCAGTCGGGCTGGGCGAAGGCGCGGCACTTCACCGCGTCCTTCTCGGTCATGACCAGCGGCAATGACGGCGTAAAATTCAGGACCTCGGCACTGTAAGTCGCGTGGTCGGCAAACCCATGGGGTATCGGCTGCCAGTGTAGCGTTTCAAGGGTGTTGAAGAAACGTTGCGGGTTGCCAATGCCGGCGACCGCATGCACCTGCTGGCCCGCCGCAAAATGATCCACTGGCCGGCGCTCGCCGGTTTGCAGGTTGACCAGTGCAGTAGGCTGCAAACGAAAGGCAAAGCCGTCCTCGCGGTCGTCGGCGGCGCCGTTGTACAGCAACGCATCGACACTCTGCAAACGCTCCACCGGTTCGCGCAGCGGCCCCGCCGGCAGGCAGCGACGGTTGCCCAGGCCACGGGCGGCATCGATCAGCACCAGTTCAAGGTCGCGGGCCAGGCGGTAATGCTGCAGGCCGTCGTCGGAGAGAATCAGGTCCAGAGTGTCGCTGGCCAGCAGCGCCTTGACCGCACGGCTGCGATCAGGATCGATCATCAAAGGTACGCCGCAGCGCTGCACGATCAATAACGGTTCGTCACCCGCCACCTCGGCGCTGTGGCTGGCTTCGACCCGCCACGGCAACTGTGGTGGCTTGGCGCCATAACCGCGACTGACCACACCCACACGCAAGCCGCTGCGCCGACAGTGTTCGATCAACCACAGGATCAACGGCGTCTTGCCGGTGCCGCCCACGGTAATATTACCGACCACCACCACCGGCACCGGCGCTTGGTAAATATCACCCTCACCCGCCAGGAACCGTGCGCGCTTGCGCTGCACCACCCGGCGATACAGGGACTCCAACGGCCGCAGTAGCGAAAGTGCCGGATGGCCCTCGTACCAGGCCTTGAGCAAACGATCGGACATGGCCATCAGGGTTGGCTCGCCGCCTCGACGGTACTCATGCGCAAATGGCTGAAACCGAGCTTGCCGGCAGCGTCCATCGCGGTGATCACAGCCTGGTGCTGGGTCTTGCCATCAGCGCTGATGGACAGCGGCAACTGCGTGTCGCCGCCGGACTCTTTCTGCAAGGCTTCCATCAAGCTGGCAAGGTCGTTTTTCTCCAGCAATTGGTTATTCACCGAAAACACCCCGTCGGCGCTGATGGCGATGTCCAGTTGCTTGACTTGCTGGTCTTCGGCCGGCGAACCGCTCACGGCTTCCGGCAGGTCGACGCGCAGTTCGGTTTGCCGGGTGAAAGTCGTGGTGACGACAAAAAACAGCAGCAGGATAAACACCACGTCGATCAGCGACGCGAGGTTGATATCGACATTTTCCCGTTGCTTGCGGCGAAATTTCACGCTTTGCCCCCAACCAGGTCCACGTCGCGGTCGCCCTGCACCACTTCCACCAGCTTGATGGCCTCCTGCTCCATGCCCACCACCAGCTCATCGATGCGGCGTTGCAGGAAACGGTGGAAGAACACCGAAGGAATACCCACCATCAGGCCGGCCGCCGTAGTGATCAGCGCCTTGGAGATACCACCGGCCAGCACGGCCGCGTTGGTGGTCATGCCGGAGCCCATGAACGAACTGAAAATGTCGATCATGCCCAACACCGTGCCGAGCAAGCCGAGCAATGGCGCCATGGCGGCGATGGTGCCGAGGGCGTTGATGTAGCGCTCCAGTTCATGAATGACGCGGGCGGCGGCCTCTTCGATGCACTCCTTCATGATCTCGCGACCATGCTTGGAATTGGCCAGGCCTGCGGCAAGGATCTCACCCAACGGGGAGTTGGCGCGCAGCTCCTTGAGCTTTTCCTTGTCCAGTTGCTTGTTCTTGATCCAGCCCCAGACCTGCCCCAGCAGATGCTCGGGGGTCACACGGCTGGCGCGCAGGGTCCACAAGCGTTCGGCGACGATGCCGAGTGCGGCGATGGAGCTCATGATGATCGGCAACATCATCCAGCCGCCGGATTTGACCAATTCCCACACAGTGAATGTCCCCTCGAAAAAGTGCGCCACTTTACCATATAGGTGCGTCGGCCACAGACCCCATCCGCCGAGGCCTTGAACCCCTAGGGTAAGCGCTCGCGCCAGAACCTGCGTTGACTGCGCGCAACGACCGGTGGCGCGAATGCTCCCAGTTGCACACGCACGGCGCCCTGTTCGGCGCTGTCATACACTTGGCTGCCCAGCCGCTGGTAACGTTCCAGCACCTGCGGATGGGGATGGCCGAACGCATTGCCGCGCCCCCGCGAGATCAGCACATTACGGGGGGAGAGCCGCTCGACAAACGCCCAGGACGAAGAGCTGCGACTGCCATGGTGGGGCGCCTGCAGCCACTCGGTGGGCACCGCCAGAGGCGACGCGAGCATGGCCTGTTCGGCTTCGCGGTCGATGTCGCCGGTCAGCAACAGGCGCTCGCCATTGGCCTGCACCTGCAACACGCAGGACTTTGCGTTACCACTGATGGCGCCAGGCCACTGCCAGAGTTCGAACGTTACCCCGTCCCAGGTCCATCGCTCGCCGCTGACGCAAGGTTGCGTACCGATAAATGCCGGCAGCCCATCGGTTTCCCCGCCCACCACGCGCTTGATCGGTATGCCCTTGGCAATCGCCGACGCGCCGCCGGCATGATCCGCATCGGCGTGACTGAGCAGCATCAGATCCAATGCCCTCACCCCGAGTTTTCGCAACGACGGCAGCACCACCCGCGCGCCCAGATCAAAGGTTCCGGTGCGCGGTCCGGCGTCGTAAAGCAATGCATGGTGGCGCGTGCGCAGAATCAGCGACTGCCCCTGCCCCACGTCCAACTGCACCACCTCCATCTGCCCGTGGGGCACCAGTTCTCGCGCAGGGAACACTGCCAACAACAGCATTGACCAGCCTAATACGCGAAACGGCACGCCGTTGGGCAGCAGTAGCAACACGGCACCCAGCAGACTCACCAGCCAGTAAACCAATGGTACTTGCGCCGGGATCCACGCCGGCATGTGTCCGGCGAGCCACGCCAGCCCTCTGAACAAACCATCCAGAGCGCCGCCCGCCAGCCACAGAAGACCTTCGCCAATAAATGGCAATGGCAGCAATGCGGTCCCCGATAGCGCCAGCGGCAACACCACCAGGCTGATCCACGGCACAGCCACGAGGTTGGCCAGCGGTGCGCTCAGGCTGATGGGCAGTCCCAACACCAACAACACCGGAAACAGCCCAATGGCAATCAGCCACTGCGGTCGGGTCCATGCCTGCCACAGGCTCCACGGCCCCAACCGCCCACCAAACGCCAGAATCAACACCGCCACCGCCGCAAACGACAACCAGAACCCAGGCTGCAAACTGGCCAACGGCTCCAGCATCAGCACCCCATTGAGCGCCAGCAGCAACGGCCACCACAGCCCCAGATGCCGGAAGCGCAGCCGCCACACCAACACCAACCCGACCATCACACAAGCCCGTTGCACCGGCACGCCAAACCCTGCGAGCCAGCCGTAGCCCAACGCAGCGCTGAACGCCAGGCCACACGCCCAGGGCAACCACGGCCAGGTTCGCGGCCAGCAACCGTAGCGGGCCAACCCGGCGATCAGCCCATAGATCAAACCCGCCAGCAAACCGATGTGCTGGCCGGAAATGACCAGCAGATGCACGGTGCCCGTGTCCTGCAACACGTGCCAGTCGGCAGCGGCCAACCCTGAGCCGTCGCCCAGTACCAGGGCAACCAGGCCTGCTTCCCGGCCTTGGGCATCCACCGCCAGCAGGCGCTGACGCACGCTGTCGCGCCAGGCATTGCGGGCTGGCGCCAGGCGCTCGCCATCCTTGACCGAGCCCGTGGCGCCGATGCGTTGGGCCAACAGCCAGGCTTCCTGATCAAACCCGTGGAAATTCAGCAACCCGGTCGGACGCTTGAGGGTAACCGCCAGGCGCCAACGTTCACCGCTGCGCACCGGCGGCCCGCCACGCCAGGACACGCGGATGCGTTTGGGTAAGCGGGCATTGCGCGACCGGCTATCGGCCAGTTCGAAGCGCACACCTTCGCCCGTCTGTCGCGGCAACCCGATCACCCGGCCCTCCAGCCAGCGCGTCTGGCCATCCAGGGCAGGCATCAGACGATCATCCAGCGCCCACTGTGCGCTGAGGCATGCCCAACTCAGCCCCAGCAGGAAAAACGCCAGTGGGTAGGTACGAAACGGCAACAACATCAACGCCAGCACCGGCCAGGCAACCAGCCAGCCCATAGGCGGCAACGCCGGCAAAAAACGCAGGGCCAGCAACCCCAGCGCAAACGCGCACATCCCTGTCTTCATGAATCATCCTTTTCAAGTGATCCACTCAGTCTTAGCCGGATGCCCAGGGCGGCCTATGATGTTTTGTCACAAAGTCTGAATTTTCTGTTTATAGAATGCGGGCATACTTGCCCCTCGAACTGACCTGGATCCCTTATGCCCCGGCGCTTATTCAAACGGTACATGCCCGATCCCACGAGTATCAGGGAACATAAGTCATTACAGTTTCTCGGCACGTTGCTGCATGACCCGAACCTCTGGCACCTGAACCGACACTCGGTCGCACGCGCAATGGCCGTGGGTTTGTTCGCCGCGTTTATCCCAATCCCCTTGCAGATGCTGTTAGCCGCGGTCCTGGCGATCACCGTGCGCGGCAACATGCCCATCGCCGTCAGCCTGGTGTGGC
Source organism: Pseudomonas extremorientalis (assembly GCF_024584605.1). Classification (NCBI taxonomy): domain Bacteria; kingdom Pseudomonadati; phylum Pseudomonadota; class Gammaproteobacteria; order Pseudomonadales; family Pseudomonadaceae; genus Pseudomonas; species Pseudomonas extremorientalis. Next base: position 3,832,108 of record NZ_CP089519.1, read on the forward strand.
TGACCAACCCGATCACCATGCCGGTGGTCTTTATCTGCACCTACATGACCGGCGCCTGGCTGATGAACGTGCCACCGCGCAGCCTGCCCGACGATCTGACCTGGGAGTGGATCAGTGGCCAACTGAGCACCTTGTGGCAGCCGTTTCTGCTGGGTTCAGTGGTGTTGGGGCTGGTGCTGGGCGCCCTCGCCTATTGCCTGACCATGGGCTACTGGCGCTGGTGGGTGGCCCACCAGTGGAAAAAGCGCAAACAGCGTCGCGCTTAGCAGGCCCGCAAGCGCAGGTGCACGCGCAGGCCTTGCCCGGTATTTTCCGCCCACAGGCTGCCGTCCTGGCGCTGCACGGCGTTGCGGGCGATGCTCAGGCCCAGCCCGAAGCCGCCATCGCCGGGGCGTGAACCGTCCAGGCGAGTAAAAGGCGCGAAGATCCGTTCCAGATCCCCTTCATCGATCCCGCCGCCCTGATCCTCCAGCCAGACATGCCAACAATCACCTTCGCGACGCCCGTCCAGGCTGACCACACCGCCCGACGGTGAGTGGCGAATAGCGTTGCGCAAGATGTTTTCCAAAGCCTGGGCCAACGCATTCAGGTTGCCTCGCACCCAGCAGTCCCCCCCCAGCAGGCATGGCAGCCGCGACGCTGGCCAGTCGCTCTCATAGCAAGCGTTTTCGCGCAACATGTCCCACAGCGCTTGAAGCTGGATAGCTTCCTGGGGCAGCGGCGCCCGTTCGGTGTCGAGCCAGGCCAGTTGCAGGCTGTCTTCAACCAGACGTTGCATCGCGTCGATTTCACGGCCAAGCCGCTCGCGCAGCTGCGTCAGGTCTTGCTCACTGTCACAGGCCACTCGCAGTCGACTCAGCGGGGTGCGCAGCTCATGGGACATGTCTCGCAGCAACTGTTGCTGCAACACCACGGTGCCCTGCAAACGCTCGGACATATGGTCGAACGCTCGCCCCAGTTCGCCCAACTCGTCCTGGCGACTGGTCGCGTCGTGGGACAACCGCGTATTCAACTGATCGGCGCGCCAGGCATTGGCCTGCTCGCGCAGTTGATTGAGGGGCATGATCAGCAGCCGATACAGGCCGATGCACAGCAACAGGGTAAACAGTCCGGGAATCACCCCGTTGGTCACCACTCGCCAGAACAGTTGGTAGCGCCCCGGCATAAAGCGCTGGGGTAACTCGATCACCAGCGACCCCGCATGGGGGTCGGTCGGAAACGGGATCTTCAGCCATGGCAGGCCTTTGACATGCCGGCTCACCGGCCAATCCAACCCACGCAGAAAGGTCAGTCGCTGGCTTTCGTTGTCGCTCAGCGGGATGCTGCTCAACGATTGCAGGTCATTGCCGATCACGCCTATCCAGGTACTTTCACGCTTGCCCATCGCCTGCAGCCAAGCGTCGACGCCGGCACTGCCATCGCGACTCCACGCCTGCTCAGCCGCGACCGCATAACCACTCAAGGTGCCTCGCGCCTCATCGGACAGGTAGGCGTTCTTCTGTTCCATGTAGCGGCCCCAGGACCAACTGAGCCAGATCATCAGCAAGCAAAAGGCGATCAGCAGGCAGGCCAGCTTCCAGAATAACGAGTGCCGGCCCGGCAGCCGTTTCAAGGGGCGTTCAAAGCCCGTCATCGTGACCGCTCAGCACATAGCCCTTGCCCCACACCGTGCGCACTTCGCGCTCGGTGTAGTTGATCGCCTTGAGCTTGCGGCGGATCTGGCTGATATGCATGTCGAGGCTGCGGTCATGGGGCGCATAACCGCGTTGCAGCACATGCTGGTACAGGAAAGGTTTGCTGAGGACTTCTTCGCTGTTGCGATGCAGGGTTTCCAGCAGGCGGTATTCGCTGCGGGTCAAGCCGGCCCAGTGGTCAAGATGGAAGACATCACACCGTTCATCATCGAAACGCAGGGTGCGGGCATCGTCGTGCACCGGCGCAGAGATCGGCAGCGGACGGCGGTCGAGGGCCACCCGGCGCAGGATGGCTTCGATGCGTACGCGCAGCTCGATCATGCTGAACGGCTTGGGCAGATAGTCATCGGCCCCCAGGCGAAAACCACTGATGCGATCGGCTTCGGCGCCCAGTGCAGACATCAGGATCACCGGGATCGAATGGCTCTGGCGCAGATGAGTGAGGATCGACAGGCCGTCCATCCCCGGCAACAGGATATCCATCAGCACCACGTCAAAGGCCTGCTCGCGCGCCATCTGCAGGCCCTGCTGGCCATTCTGGCACCAGGTCACGTGGAAACCACAGCGGCCCAGGTGCTCATGGACATAAGCGCCCAGAACAGGGTCATCTTCAATAGTCAGGATACTGGGTAGGCCAATTGCTGCGGGATTCATTAGTATCTGCAAGTCATTCTCAATGGCTGATTATTCAAGATTACCCCGCCACAGGCAATCGCCACCGGGCGCCGAATGGCGCGAAGATTGCCATATGTCATTAATTTGCAAGATTCCGCGCTGCGCAAATGGCTACACTGCGCAGGTGGCGCGGGCCGGATGCCCGTGTGAATCATCGATATCAATGTGGTAGCAGGAGAGTGGCGTGCTGACAAGAATGGGGATAAAAGGCCGCGTACTGTTGCTGACCTTATTACCGACCAGCCTGATGGCTTCGTTGCTGGGCGGCTATTTCACCTGGATGCAGTTGTCGGAACTGCAGACCCAGTTGCTGCAACGTGGCGAAATGATCGCCGAGCAGTTGGCACCACTGGTGGCGCCCGCCTTGAGTGCACGCAACACCGACCTGCTGGAGCGCATCGCCACCCAGTCCCTGGAGCAGCCGGACGTGCGCACCGTGTCGTTCCTCAGCCCGGACCGTGCGACCCTCGCCCACGCCGGCCCGACCATGCTCAACCAGGCCCCCATCGGCAACAGCTCACACCTGTTGCAACGCACCGGCAATGACGCCACGCGCTACCTGCTGCCGGTGTTTGGCCGCCATCGCAACCTCGCCGGCGACCTGATCCCGGATGAAGCCGACCGCCTGCTGGGCTGGGTCGAGGTGGAACTGTCCCACAATGGCATGTTGCTGCGTGGCTACCGCAGCCTGTTCGCCAGCCTGCTGCTGATCGCCATCGGCCTGATCTGCACCGCGGCACTGGCCCTGCGTATCAGCCGCACCATCAACGCGCCGATTGGCCAGATCAAGCAAGCCGTGGCCCAGCTCAAGGACGGCAACCTGGAAACCCGCCTGCCGCCCCTGGGCAGCCAGGAACTGGACCAACTCGCCTCTGGCATCAACCGCATGGCCGAGACCCTGCAGAACGCCCAGGAAGAACTGCAACACAGCATCGACCAGGCCACCGAAGACGTACGCCAGAACCTGGAAACCATCGAGATCCAGAACATCGAGCTGGACCTGGCGCGCAAGGAGGCGCTGGAGGCCAGTCGCATCAAGTCGGAGTTCCTGGCCAACATGAGCCATGAGATCCGCACGCCGCTCAACGGCATCCTGGGGTTTACCCACTTGCTGCAAAAGAGCGAGCTGACCCCGCGTCAACTCGACTACCTGGGCACCATCGAAAAATCCGCCGACAACCTGCTGGGGATCATCAACGAGATCCTCGACTTCTCGAAAATCGAAGCCGGCAAGCTGGTCCTCGACAGCATTCCGTTCAACCTGCGGGACTTGCTGCAAGACACCCTGACCATCCTCGCCCCCGCCGCCCATGCCAAACAGCTCGAACTGGTCAGCCTGGTCTACCGCGACACGCCGCTGGCATTGGTCGGCGACCCGCTGCGCCTCAAGCAGATCCTCACCAACCTGATCAGCAACGCGATCAAGTTCACCCGCGAAGGCACCATCGTGGCGCGAGCGATGATCGAGGACGAGCAGGAAGACAGCGTGCAATTGCGCATCAGCGTGCAGGACACCGGCATCGGCCTGTCCAACCAGGACGTGCGTGCCCTGTTCCAGGCCTTCAGCCAGGCTGACAACTCACTCTCGCGCCAACCCGGCGGTACGGGCTTGGGCCTGGTGATTTCCAAGCGCCTGATCGAACAGATGGGCGGCGAAATCGGCGTCGACAGCACACCGGGCGAAGGCTCGGAGTTCTGGATCAGCCTCAACCTGCCCAAGACCCGCGACGACGTGGAGGACCTGCCGTCGGCGCCCCTGCTGGGCCATCGTGTTGCCTTGCTGGAAAACCACGAACTGGCACGCCAGGCGCTGCAGCACCAATTGGAAGACTGCGGCCTGGAAGTCACGCCGTTCACCAGCCTGGAAAGCCTGACCAACGGCATTACCAGTGCCCACCAGACCGAGCAAGCCATTGACCTTGCCGTCCTTGGTGTTACTGCCAACGACATCCCGCCCGAGCGCCTCAACCAGCACCTGTGAGACCTCGAACACCTGGGCTGCAAAGTGCTGGTGCTGTGCCCCACCACCGAACAGATGCTGTTCAATCAGTCGGTGCCCAACCCCAACAGTCAATTGCAGGCCAAGCCGGCCTGTACACGCAAATTGCGGCGTGCCTTGTCCGACCTGATCAGCCCGCGCCCCACGCGCAGCGAACCCGGCGAACCCTTGTCCAGTAGGGCACCGCGTGTACTGTGTGTGGATGACAACCCGGCGAACCTGTTGCTGGTCCAGACCCTGCTGGAAGACATGGGCGCCCGGGTACGCGCCGTGGAAAGCGGTTATGCGGCCATCGACGCGGTGAAGCAGGACACCTTCGACCTGGTGCTGATGGATGTGCAAATGCCGGGCATGGACGGCCGCCAAAGCACCGAGGCGATCCGCCAGTGGGAAAGCGAACGCAGCGGCACGCCATTGCCGGTAGTCGCCCTCACCGCCCACGCCATGGCCAATGAAAAACGCGCCTTGCTGCAAAGCGGCATGGACGATTACCTGACCAAACCCATCAGCGAACGCCAACTGGCCCAGGTGGTGTTGAAATGGACCGGCCTGGCCCTGCGCAATCAGGGGCCGGAGCGCGCGACAGACAACCTCGGCCCTGGCGTGCAATTTCCGGTGCTCGATCACGAGGAAGGCCTGCGCCTGGCGGCCGGCAAGTCTGATTTGGCAGCAGACATGCTCGCCATGTTGCTTGCCTCCCTGGAAGCCGACCGACTCGCCATCACCATTGCCCGTGACGCCAACGACAACAACGCCCTGATTGAACGGGTGCATCGTCTGCACGGCGCCACCCGTTACTGTGGCGTACCGCAACTGCGCGCCGCCTGCCACCGTGCCGAAACCCTGCTCAAGCAGGATGACGCCAAGGCCATGCATGCGCTGGACGAACTCGACATGGCGATTGCACGGCTGGCCAGTGAGGCGCGGGTCAGCGCCTGAAGAGACTTTGACGCCGATCAGCTGTGGGAGGGGGCTTGCCCCCGATAGCGTCGTATCAGTCGAAGCATCTGTAGCTGACACACCCTAATCGGGGGCAAGCCCCCTCCCACAGTTGTCCAGCGTTTCCAACTGATTAATTGCGGGGAGCCTTTTGATGCGCGTGATTCTTTTCAGCAGCCAAACCTACGACCGCGACAGCTTTCTCGGCGAACCGTTGCCCGTAGGCCTGGAGCTGCAATTCCAGCCCGCCCGGCTCAACCTCGACACCGTGGCCCTGGCCGAACATCACGAAGTAGTCTGCGCCTTTATCAACGATGACCTCAGCGCCCCGGTGCTGGAGCAGTTGGCCAAGGGCGGCACGCGGTTGATCGCCCTGCGCTCGGCGGGCTACAACCATGTGGACCTGGCCGCCGCCAAGCGCCTGGGCCTGACCATCGTGCGCGTACCGGCCTACTCGCCCCATGCGGTGGCCGAACACGCCGTCGCGCTGATCCTCGCCCTCAACCGCCGCCTGCCCCGCGCCTGCAACCGTACCCGCGACGGCGATTTCAGCCTGCATGGCCTCACCGGTTTCGACCTGGTGGGCAAGACCGTCGGCGTGGTCGGCACCGGACAGATCGGCGCCACCTTCGCCAACATCATGGCCGGCTTCGGCTGCCGGTTGCTGGCCTACGACCCCTTCCCCAACCCGCAGGTCCAGGCCCTGGGCGCGCAGTACGTGAGCCTGCCCGAACTGCTGGCCCAGGCGCAGATCATCAGCCTGCACTGCCCGCTCACCGCCGACAGCAAACACCTGATCAACGCCCGGTCCCTGGCGCAGATGCAACCGGGTGCGATGCTGATCAACACCGGTCGCGGTGGGCTGGTCGACACCCCGGCGCTGATCAAGGCGCTCAAGGACGGCCAGCTCGGCTACCTCGGTCTGGATGTCTATGAGGAAGAAGCGCAGTTGTTTTTCGAGGACCGCTCTGATCTGCCCTTGCAGGACGACGTGCTCGCACGCCTGCTGACCTTCCCTAACGTGATCATCACTGCCCACCAGGCGTTTCTGACCCGCGAGGCCCTGGCCGCCATCGCCGGCACGACTTTGGCCAACATTGCCGCCTGGGCCGATGGCCGGGCACAGAACCTCGTCGAAGGATGATCAGCGGTTACATACCAGGCTCATGATGAGCCAGCACCCGTGATAGGATGCCGCGCCTATTTGGAGGATCCATGGCCGAACACGATTTCCGCTTCAGTTTGCTGAGCCCGCAACACACCCTGATCGAATGCCGCGCCCTGGTGCCGGGCCGTTACCAGGTCACCGGCAACGGTGGCTCGATCAAGCATGGCGACGTTCTGATCGTCTCCCTGCGCGGCAGTAAAACCCTGTCGATGCGCCTCACCGTCGAAGGTGACGCGCGCTACTCCATCCGCCCGGCGGGCCAGTGGGTCGCCATGGCCCAGGGGCCGAAGTTCGGGGAGTTGGAGATTCACACCTGGAAGGTCAACTGCGACAGCTGCGACGCCGTGTTGGACTTCGAGTTTGCGGTGGAAACCAAGCTGACCAAAGAACCGCTGCAACCGGCCGCCAATGCGCGGATCGCCGAGTTGGGCTGGGCCAGCGAGGGCGACAAGCACCGCTGCCCGAAATGCCAGAAGGCTGCGCAATGAGAGGCCTGTTTCTGCTCGCCGCCCTCGGGGCGGGCCTGACCGGCTGTGCCGGCGACGCGGTCAAGCTCAAACAGGATCACAGCTACGTGGTGGAATGGATTGGCGAGCGGCCGCTGATGGATTACGCGCACCTGACCGTCACCCTCGGCGCCGATGGTCGCGCCTATGGCAACGGCGGCTGCAACCATTGGTTCGCGCCCTACACCGTCGACGGTGAGAAGCTCAGCTTCGGCCAGATCGGCAGCACCCGCAAACTCTGCGCCGAAGCGTTGATGGAACAGGAACACCGCTTCTTCCAGGCCCTGCAAGGCGTGCAGCGCTGGGATATCTCGCCGATCGAGCAGACCCGGTTCTGGCCGGCCGAGGGCAAACCGATCCGCCTGTGGCTTGAGGAAGGCTGATTTTCCCAATCCATGGATTGATGGAAGCTAAATGTGGGAGGGGGCAAGCCCCCTCCCACATTTGATTCCGGGTAGCCCCTAGCCGCGCAAGGCCTTGAGCCTGGCCAGCACGCCTTCCGCCGTCTGCTCGCCCATCAACGTCTCGCGCACCTTGCCCTTGTCATCGATGATGTAGGTCACCGGCAACGCTTCGCTGCGTGGAATATCGAAAATCTCTTCCGGGTTCTGCGCCAGTACCGTGAACTTGATGCCCAGCTTGTCGCTGGCGGCTTTCAGCTCTTCGCCCTGGACATTGTCGAAGTTGACCCCGAACACGCCCACGTTCTGCGCCTTCAACTGTTCGGCCAAGGCATTGAGCTCGGGGATTTCCGTGCGGCACGGACCACACCATTCGGCCCAGTAATTGACCACCAGCCACTGCTTGTCCAAGCGTTCGGACGCCACCTTCTTGCCAAATTGGTCAACGCCGTAATCGTTACCGCAGCCGCTGAGCAGCAGGGTTGTGATGATCGCCAATGCACCGATCAGTCGCCTTGTCATGGGGTAATCCTTCGCAAAAATGAACGTTGGCTGCGGCCTATCGCCTCTTACGGTTTAAGGACAGGTCGCTGCACGGGTAGAATACCCGCCACCTTACGCAAGATGCGACCCGCACATGACCGATCTGACGCTTTATCACAACCCGCGCTGCTCGAAATCCCGCGGTGCGCTGGAGCTGCTGGAGGCCCGTGGCCTCACCCCCACCGTCGTACGCTACCTGGAAACCCCGCTGGACGCCGCGCAACTCAAGGCGCTGCTCGGCAAGCTGGGTATCAGCGCGCGCCAACTGCTGCGCACCGGCGAAGATGAATACAAAACCCTGAACCTGGCCGACGCCAGCCTCAGCGAAGCCCAGTTGATCGCCGCCATTGCCGATCACCCGAAATTGATGGAACGCCCGATCCTGGAAACCGCCGACAAAGCCGTCATCGGCCGGCCGCCGGAAAACGTACTGGAGATCCTGCCGTGACGTCGCCGTATGTGCTGGTGCTGTATTACAGCCGCAATGGCTCGGTGAGCGAAATGGCCCGGCAGATTGCCCGGGGTATCGAGCAAGGCGGGATGGAGGCACGCTTGCGCACCGTGCCGGCGATCTCAACCGAGTGCGAAGCCGTGGCACCGAGCATTCCGGAGGAAGGCGCGCTGTATGCCAGCCTCGACGACCTGAAACACTGCTCCGGCCTGGCCCTGGGCAGCCCGACCCGCTTCGGCAACATGGCCGCGCCGCTCAAGTACTTCATCGACGGTACCAGCAACCTGTGGCTCACCGGCGCCCTCGTCGGCAAGCCGGCCGGGGTGTTTACCTCCACGGCCAGCCTGCACGGCGGCCAGGAAACCACGCTGATGTCGATGCTGCTACCGTTGCTGCACCACGGCATGCTGATCACCGGCCTGCCCTACAGCGAACAGGCCTTGCTCGATACCCAGGGCGGCGGCACGCCCTATGGTGCCAGCCATCACGCCGGGCCGGACGGCAAGCGCATGCTCGACCAGCATGAGATCGCCCTGTGCCGCGCCCTGGGGCTACGCCTGGCGAACACCGCCACCCTGCTGGAGGGCGGTCGTGGCCAGGAAGCCTAAGGTCCTGCCACCCCAGGCGTGGTTGGAGCCACGGGTCAGAATTGCTCGCGCGCTGAGCCTGCTGGCGTTTTTTGGCCTGGTGGGGTTGCTGTGCGTGTACTACCTGTTCGTTGCTGATCTGCACGGCGCACGGCCGTGGGTGATCCTGCTGATCGAACTGGTGCCCTTGCTGGTGCTGGCGCCAGGCATGCTGCTGGGCAGCGCGCGCGGGCACTCATGGATGTGCTTTGTGGTGAACCTGTATTTCATCAAGGGCGCGCTGGCGGCGTATGACCCGAACCGGCAGTGGTTCGGGGTGCTGGAGATGCTGGCGAGCCTGGCGGTGTTTTGCACGGCACTGTTGTATGTGCGCTGGCGGCATCAGTTGAACCGGCGGTTGGCAGCGGCCTGAAATACGTCATCGGGGGCAAACCCCCTCCCACACTGTTACCGCGCCGCCTATCCAATGTGGGAGGGGGCTTGCCCCGATGGCATCACCCCGGCCTCAATGGTTGACGGTGTACGCCAACATCATCGACAACTGGCACATCGGCCGTCCACTCTCGGCGTGCCACTGGTTGAACGCGCCCTGCACCGTCGCCAGGTCGCGCAGGCTGGTCGGCGCCTTGTCGACGATCTTCTGCGCGTTCAACGCCGCCACCACGTCATAACTCGGCACAAAGGTATCCTTGCCGACCATGCGTAAAAAGCGCGGCGCGGACAACCCGCCGAGCTGGTGGCCGTGTTTGCTCAGGTACTTCCACAGGCCGACAATGTCGGTCACCGGCCAATCGGCGATAAACGCGCCGAAGCTGCCCTTCTCCTGCTCGATATCCAGGATCATCTGCGCATTGCGCGGCACGCTCTTGAGCTTGCCCAGGTGGCGGATGATGCTGGTGTCCTGCATCAGCCGCTCCAGGTGCTCGGCGCCCATCAGTACGACTTTTTCCGGGTCGAAGCCGAAAAACACCTTTTCGAACGCCGGCCACTTGGCGTCCACCACGCTGTGCTTCAAGCCTGCACGAAACACGCGCAACGCCAGGGTCGACAGGTAGCGATCATCACTGATCTTGCGTAATTGCGCCGCAGTTTTGGGCACAGGCAGGTGGGCTTCCAGCTCGGCCGCCGAACCGAAGCGGTTTAGACAATATTCGTGCAGCCACTTGTAATCGCGCATGCCCTCTCCTGGCAATTGAATGGAAAACGGCGCCCGCGAGCGCCGTGTGTCAGAGCCTTGAATGGGCTCAGAGGTTCACAACATTGACGAAGCGCGACGCGGCGGTCTCATCGATTTTCAGGCTGGTGAAGTCGAACAGGTTGCGGTCGGCCAACTGTGAGGGAATCACGTTCTGCAGGCTGCGGAAGATGCTTTCGGTGCGGCCCGGGGTCTTGCGCTCCCAGTCCAGCAGCATTTCCTTGACCACCTGGCGCTGCAGGTTCTCCTGGGAGCCACACAGGTTGCACGGGATGATCGGGAATTGCTTGAAGTCGGAGTAAGCCTGGATGTCTTTCTCGTTGCAATACGCCAGCGGGCGGATCACCACGTTGCGCCCGTCATCGGCACGCAGCTTGGGCGGCATGGCCTTGAGCGAGCCATTGAAGAACATATTCAGGAAGAAGGTCTCGACGATATCGTCGCGATGGTGCCCCAGGGCCATCTTGGTCGCGCCAATCTCATCGGCGAAGGTGTACAGCGTGCCACGGCGCAGGCGCGAACACAGGGAGCAGGTGGTCTTGCCTTCCGGAATCAGTTCCTTGACCACCGAGTAGGTGTCTTTCTCGACGATGTGGTACTCGATGCCCAGTTCCTTGAGGTAGGCCGGCAGCACATGCTCAGGGAAGCCCGGTTGTTTCTGGTCCATGTTGACGGCCACGATCTCGAACTTGATCGGCGCGACCTTTTGCAGGTGCAACAGCACGTCGAGCATGGTGTAGCTGTCTTTGCCGCCGGAGAGGCAGACCATGACCTTGTCGCCGTCCTCGATCATATTGAAATCGGCGACCGCTTCACCGGCCAGGCGACGCAGGCGTTTTTGCAGTTTGTTCTGGTTGACCGTAAGAGTGCCCATGGCGCTTGGATCCGCTGGAGGTGTGTGACGAAAAGCCCAGCATTTTACCGGTAAGAATCACCGAGTTCCAATGTGGGAGGGGGCTGCATTCCAATCTGCGATTAACCCCAACGTTTACAGCGCAATTCGCTCTAAAGGCCCTAAAGTTATTCCGGTCATCCCTTCCTATACTGCGACAAGAGGTCGCACAGCTATCCAGGACCTTTGAGGCCATTTGGCCCGTGGGCGCTCCGATGGGGGGCGATGGCAATAACGACAGGAGTGACTGGCATGATCCATCACGTCGTGGGGCTTTTTACCCATCCCGACCAGGAATGGCGGGAAATCCGTGGCGATAAAGAAGAAAGCATCGGCCACATGTACCTCACTCACACCCTGATTCTCGCGGCGATTCCCGCCGTTTCCGCGTTTATCGGTACCACCCAGGTCGGCTGGGTCATCGGCAACCGCGCGCCGGTGATGCTGACCCAGGAAAGCGCACTGTGGATGACCATCATGTCCTACGCCGCGATGCTCGCCGGCGTGGCGGTGATGGGTGCATTCATTCACTGGATGGCGCGTACCTATGACGCCAACCCGAGCATGGCCCGCTGCGTGGCGTTTGCCACCTACACCGCCACGCCACTGTTCATCGGCGGGCTGGCGGCGCTCTATCCACATATGTGGCTGGGCATGGTGGTAGGCACGGCGGCCATCTGCTACACGGTGTACCTGCTTTATGTAGGTGTGCCGACCTTTATGAACATTGATCCGGATGAAGGCTTCCTGTTTTCCAGTTCCATACTGGCCGTGGGGCTGGTGGTGCTGGTGGCGATCATGGCCTTTACCGTGATTGTCTGGGGCTTGGGCGTAGGCCCGATCTATACCAACTGAGCAGATGAACCGTGGGCAAAGCCACCGCAAGGTGGCTTTGTGCATCATGCATGACCATTCGGCGCCTGACAGATTCGGAAACACCCGGCTTTGCGGCATACTGGGCGTCTCTGGAGATATGTACAGCATGCCCGAGCAACTCAATACCCGCGTCGAAGATTGTTTCCTGCTAGCCGAATCCTTTTTCAAACGAAGCTTCAAACGTCCCCAGGTCAGCCTCAAGCTGCGGGGCCAGAAGGCCGGTGTCGCGCATTTGCACGAGAACCTGCTGCGCTTCAACCCACAGTTGTACCGAGAAAACAGCCAACATTTCCTCAAGCAGACCGTAGCCCATGAAGTGGCGCACCTGATTGCCCACCAATTGTTTGGTGAACGCATCCAGCCCCATGGTGAGGAATGGCAATTGATCATGCGCGGGGTCTACGAACTGCCGCCGGACCGTTGCCACACCTATGCCGTGAAGCGCCGCCAGGTGACCCGCTATATCTACAAGTGCCCGTGCGCGGACAGTGACTTTCCGTTCTCGCCCCAGCGCCATGGCATGGTGGCTCAGGGCCGAAGGTATTTGTGCAGGCGGTGCCGGCAGACGCTGGTGTTTACCGGTGAAACCCGAGTGGAATGAGGGCCTCATCGGGGCAAGCCCCCTCCCACCTGTTGACCGCGCCGCCTATCGAGTGTGGGAGGGAGCTTGCTCCCGATGGCGTCGATCCAGTCACCCTACTACCTTGGTCCGCCGCAGATCCTGTATGCGCTGAACACTGAACCCCAACTCCGCCAGCACCTCATCACTGTGCGCCCCCACAGCAGCGCCTATATGCCTGGGCGCTGGCAACCCCTCCGAGAACTTCAACGGGCAGGCAATCTGCGCCTGGCTCGAGCCATCCCCCCTGGGCACCTGACTGACCAGCGCCCGAGCCCTTAACTGCGGATGTTGCACCGCTTCACTCAGGCTCAACACCGGCTCCACACACGCATCCACCCCGGCAAACAACTCACACAACTCATCAAAGCTTCGTTTCTCGAATTCAACCTGCAGCGCCTGCTTGAGTGTGGGCGACAGGCCCAGCGCCGCCAACTCCGGCCGTCCCAGCGCGTCACAGAGTTGCTGCATAAACCCAGGCTCCAGACTGCCGACCGACATCCAACGCCCATCCCGCGAGCGGTAATAATCGTAAAAACTGCCACCGTTCAGCACATGGCTTTCGCGTTCAGGCTCGACATCGCACGCCAGGAAGCCCGCACCCGCCATGGCGTTCAGGCTGAACGAGCAGTCGGTCATGCTCACATCCAGGTACTGGCCTACCCCGCTCTGCTGCCGGGCGATGACCGCCGCGAGCAGCCCCACTACCGCATGCAGCGACCCGCCGCCCACATCCGCCAGTTGTACGCCCAGTGGCAACGGGCCGCTGTCCCGGCGCCCGGTGTAGCTGGCCACCCCGGCCAGCGCCAGGTAATTGATGTCGTGCCCGGCGCGGTCCCTGTACGGGCCAGTCTGGCCATAACCGGTGATCGATACATATATCAGCCGGGGGTTGATCGCCTTCAATGCCTCATACCCCAACCCCAGTCGCTCCATCACCCCAGGGCGGAATTGTTCAAGCAGGATGTCGTATTCCTTGACCAGCGCCCGTAAGATCTCCAGCGCCTCGGCCTGCTTGAGGTCCAGCGCCAGGCTGCGCTTGTTGCGGTTGAGGTAGGCGTGGCTGGCCGACGTGCCCTGGTCGTGGGGTGGCAGTACGCGCAACAGGTCCATGCGCGTGGGTGACTCGATACGCAGCACCTCGGCGCCCATGTCTGCCAGCATCAGCGACGCAAACGGGCCAGGCAGCAAGGTGGAAAAATCCAGCACTTTGAGGGACGCCAAGGGACCTGACATGGGCACTCCATTTCGGTTTTGAATGCCCACAGACTAGGCAGCCTTGCGCCGGTCGGCAATCGCCGGAACGGTCACCGACAGTGACCGTTTTGATCACGGCGGGCTTTTTCGCGGCGGCGGCTTTATCATTGGCCCACGTTTGCTTGCAGAGTGTTCCATGAAGTTTGCGATTGCAGTGTTTTGTGCCGCCCACGCGCCCTCCTCGCGCCGCGCCCTGCTGTTTGCCCGGGCGGCACTGGCCGGCGGGCATGAGATTGTGCGGCTGTTTTTCTACCAGGACGGCGTGTACAGCGCGTCCAATTCGGTTGTTGTGCCCCAGGATGAGCAGGACATCGCTCGCCAATGGCGTGAGTTTGTCAGCGCGCACCAACTCGACAGCGTGGTGTGCATCGCCGCCGCCTTGCGTCGTGGCGTGCTCAACGAGGAGGAAGCCACCCGTTATCAACGCAGTGCGGTCAACCTCGATGCGCCGTGGGAGCTGTCGGGCCTGGGGCAATTGCACGACGCCGCCCAGGCCGCCGATCGCCTGATCTGTTTTGGAGGGCCGTGACATGTCCAAATCCCTATTGGTGATCAGCCGCCAGGCACCTTGGTCTGGCCCGGGCGCACGCGAAGCACTGGACATCGTGCTGGCTGGCGGTGCCTTCGATCTGCCCATCGGCCTGCTGTTCCTCGACGACGGCGTGTTCCAACTGGCACCACATCAGGACGCCAAGGCCGTGCAGCAGAAGGACCTCGGCGCCAACCTGCAGGCGCTGGGCCTGTTCGGTATCGACGAGGTATTCGCCTGCCACCATAGCCTGGCCGAACGCGGCCTCACGACACCCGCCAGCGCACAGCCGCTGGACAGCGCTGCGATCTCCCAGTTGATTGACCGTTACGACCAGGTGATAACCCTCTGATGTCGACTCTACATGTGGTTTCCCACTCCCCGTTTACCGATAGCCGCCTGGACAGCTGCCTGCGTATCTGTGGCGTTAATGACGCCATCCTGCTCTGCGGCGACGGCGCCTATGGGCTGCACAACGCGGCGCTGCAAACCAAAGGCGTGAAGGTGTTTGTGCTGGCCGAAGACATGCAGGCGCGCAACCTGCCCTTGCCGGACTGGGCCGACAGCGTCGATTACCCGGGTTTCGTGCAGTTGTCGCTCGACTACGACAAGGTCAACGGCTGGCTATGAACACCCTGACCGTAGGCACACGCACCCTGGAACTGGACAAGGACGGCTACCTGGTCGACCTGAACGCCTGGTCCGAGGAAGTCGCCAGCGCCCTGGCCGCCGCCGAAACCCTGGCGTTGACCGCGGACCATTGGGAAATCCTCACGCTCTTGCGCCAGTTCTACAGCGAATTCCAGCTGTCCCCGGCCACGCGCCCGCTGATCAAGTACACCGCCTTGAAGCTGGGCCCGGAAAAAGGCAACAGCCTGCACCTCAACAAACTGTTCAACGGCACTCCCGCCAAACTCGCCGCCAAGCTGGCGGGCCTGCCCAGGCCGACGAATTGCTTATGACCGACTTTGCCCCGCTGACTCTTCAAACCCCTGCCGAGCACCCGTTTGCACCATTCGTGCGCATCCTGGGCAAAGGCAAGCGCGGTGCGCGCAACCTCACCCGTGAGGAGGCCCGCGAAGCCATGGGCATGCTGCTCGACGAAAAAGTCGAGGACACCCAGCTCGGCGCCTTCCTGATGCTGCTGCGC
Source organism: Pseudomonas extremorientalis (assembly GCF_024584605.1). Taxonomy (NCBI): domain Bacteria; kingdom Pseudomonadati; phylum Pseudomonadota; class Gammaproteobacteria; order Pseudomonadales; family Pseudomonadaceae; genus Pseudomonas; species Pseudomonas extremorientalis. The sequence continues at coordinate 3,847,589 of NZ_CP089519.1, forward strand.
CACAAGGAAGAAAGCCCGGAAGAACTGGCCGGTTTCACCGAAGCCGTGCGCGAACGCCTGGATGCCCCGGCACTGAACGTGGATGTCGACTGGCCGACCTACGCCGGCAAGAAACGCCACCTGCCGTGGTACCTGCTGGCGGCCAAGTGCCTGGCGCAAAACGGCGTGCGCATCCTCATGCACGGCGGCGGCGCCCACACGGCGGGACGGCTGTACACCGAGCAATTGCTGGAGGGTTTGCAGATTCCCTTGTGCCGCAACTGGCAGCAGGTCGAGGCTGCCTATGCAAAAGGCAACCTGGCCTTTATCCCGCTGGGTGACTGGGCGCCGCAATTGCAACGCATGATCGACCTGCGCAATACCCTGGGCTTGCGCTCGCCCATCCATTCCCTGGCGCGCCTGCTCAATCCGCTGAATGCGCGATTGGGGCTGCAAAGCATTTTCCATCCCGGTTACCAAGGCGTGCACCGCGATGCCAGCGGCCTGCTCGGCGACAATGTGATTGTGGTCAAGGGCGATGGCGGCGAGGTCGAGATCAACCCCGACACCCTCAGCCATCTGTACGGCACCACCGGCGGCGAAAGCTGGGACGAAGAATGGCCCGCCCTCTCCGCCCAACGCCACGTCAAGCCGGCCACCCTCGACCCCGAACACTTGAAAGCCGTGTGGCGCGGCGACATTGAGGACAGCTACCCGCAATTGGCACTGATCGCCACCATGGCCCTGGCCCTGCGTGGCCTGGGTCACCCACGGGAGCAGGCCTTTGAACTGGCCCGGCAATACTGGATCGCACGGGACAAATCGATTTAATCGATGATTAACCCCCGGTCTTTGCGCTTTTAGTTCGAACTCATCCCTTTAGACTGGGTTCCAACGCTTATTAGCCAAGGAGCCAGTCATGGGTTTGCTGATCGAAGGGCACTGGAAAGACCAGTGGTACGAAAGTAGCGCGGACGGTGCGTTCCAGCGCGAACAGGCGCAACGCCGCCACTGGGTCACCGCCGACGGCGCGCCAGGCCCGAGTGGCGAAGGCGGCTTCACAGCCGAGGCCGGCCGCTACCACCTCTATGTCTCCCTGGCCTGCCCTTGGGCTCACCGCACGCTGATCCTGCGCAAGCTCAAGGGCCTGGAAAGCCTGATCGACGTGTCCGTGGTCAGTTGGTTGATGCTGGAAAATGGCTGGACCTTCGACAAGGCCCATGGCTCGACCGGCGACAAACTCGACGACTTAGCCTTCATGCACCAACGTTATACCGCCGACACCGCCGATTACACCGGGCGCGTCACCGTGCCGGTGCTGTGGGACAAAAAGCTGCAGCGCATCGTGAGCAATGAGTCGGCGGAGATCATCCGCATGTTCAACAGCGCCTTCAATGAATTGACCGGCAACACCCTGGATTTCTACCCCGAGCCGTTGCGCGCAACCATCGACGCCTTGAACGAGCGCATTTACCCGGCGGTGAACAACGGCGTGTACCGCGCAGGCTTCGCCACCTCACAGCAGGCGTATGAACGTGCGTTTGATGATGTATTTGCCGAGCTGGATCATCTGGAACAGCACTTGGGCGACCATCGTTACCTGGCCGGCGATTACCTGACGGAGGCGGATGTACGGCTCTTCACCACGCTGATTCGCTTTGATGCGGTGTATTACAGCCACTTCAAATGCAATTTGCGCAGGATTGCGGATTACCCGAGCCTGTCGAATTGGTTGAGGGAGATGTATCAGTGGCCGGGGGTGGCCGAGACGGTCGATTTCGAACACATCAAGGGGCATTACTATGCCAGCCATCGCACGATCAACCCGACGGGGATTGTGCCGAAGGGGCCGTCGCAGGGGTTTGATGAACCGCACGATCGGAAGCAATTGATTGGCAAAGGCGTGTGGAACTGATCCGACGTATTGGCTGGCTTTTAGGGCCTCATCGGGGGCAAGCCCCCTCCCACACTGGAATGCAGTCCAATGTGGGAGGGGGCTTGCCCCCGATGCTTTCAAGGTTCAGACCTGCGACTGTGCGCCTTCAAACCACTTCAGCTTCTCGCGCAACAGCACCACTTCGCCGACGATCACCAGTGTCGGCGCATGCACTTCATGCTCCGCCACCATGCGTGGCAAGTCGGCCAGGGTGCCGGTGAACACGCGCTGGTTGGACGTGGTGCCCTGCTGGATCAAGGCCGCCGGGGTATCCGCCGCACGCCCGTGCTTGATCAACTGATCACAGATGATCGGCAAGCCGATCAAGCCCATGTAGAACACCAGGGTCTGTGAGGGGCCCACCAGGTCATGCCAGGGCAGGTCCGAGGTCCCGTCCTTCAAATGCCCGGTGATAAAGCGTACCGACTGCGCATAGTCGCGATGGGTCAGCGGAATCCCGGCATATGCCGCGCAACCGCTGGCTGCCGTGATTCCCGGCACCACCTGGAACGGAATGCCATGGGCGGCCAGTTCCTCGATCTCTTCGCCACCACGACCAAAGATGAACGGATCGCCCCCCTTGAGGCGCAACACCCGCTTGCCCTGCTTGGCCAGGTCCACCAGTTGCTGGTTGATCTGGTCTTGTGGCACGGCGTGGTCGGCGCGACGCTTGCCGACGTAGATACGCTCGGCATCCCGGCGGCACAGTTCGAGGATCGCGGGCGCGACCAGACGGTCGTACAACACCACATCGGCTTGCTGCATCAGGCGCAGGGCACGGAAGGTCAGCAGGTCGGGATCACCCGGACCCGCACCCACCAGATAAACCTCGCCCGGCGCATAAGGCGGCGCGCCGTTGACCTTCTCGATCAGCAAGCGCTCGGCCTCATCGCCCTGCCCGGCCAACTGGCGGTCGGCAATCGGGCCCTGGAACACTTCTTCCCAGAACGCACGCCGCTGCTGCACATCCGGATACAAGCCTTTGACCTGGGCACGAAAACGCGCCGCCAGCCCGGCCAGCTGCCCGTAAGTGGATGGAATCCAGGTTTCCAGCTTGGCGCGGATCAAGCGCGCCAGCACCGGCGCGTCGCCACCGCTGGACACGGCGATCACCAAGGGCGAACGGTCGACGATCGCCGGGAAGATCAAGCTGCACAAGGCAGGCGCATCGACCACATTGACCGGTACGCAACGGCGCTTGGCATCGCTGGACACTTGCGCGTTCAGCGGCTCGTCGTCGGTTGCCGCAATGATCAGGATGCAACCGTCGAGGTCAGCCTCCTGATAACCGCGCAGAATCAGTTCCCCGCCACTGCCCAGTACCAGTTCACGCAACTGGTCTTCGATCTGGGGAGCAACCACCCGCAGCACCGCCCCGGCGTCGGCCAGCAGCCGGGATTTGCGCAAGGCAATCTCCCCGCCACCGACGACCAGCACACGACTGCCGCGCAGGTTATGAAACAGCGGCAGAAATTCCATTTAGCGAATGACCTCAACGCCCGCCATGTAAGGCTTGAGCACTTCCGGTACGCGGATCGAACCGTCAGCCTGCTGGTAGTTTTCCAGCACCGCCACCAGGGTACGACCTACGGCCAGGCCGGAACCGTTGAGGGTGTGCACCAGCTCCGGCTTGCCGGTTTCCGGGTTGCGGAAACGCGCCTGCATGCGACGGGCCTGGAAATCACCGCAGTTGGAGCACGACGAAATCTCGCGGTACTTGTCCTGGCTCGGCACCCACACTTCGAGGTCGTAGGTCTTCACGGCGCTGAAACCCATGTCACCGGTGCACAGGGCCAGCACGCGGTACGGCAGTTCCAGCAGTTGCAGGACGCGCTCAGCGTTGGCGGTCAGGCCTTCCAGGGCGTCCATCGAGGTCGACGGCTCGACGATCTGCACCATCTCGACCTTGTCGAACTGGTGCTGGCGGATCATGCCGCGGGTGTCGCGGCCCGATGCGCCGGCTTCACTGCGAAAGCACGGGCTGTGGGCGACGAACTTGATCGGCAGTTGCCTGGCGTCGAGGATCTCGCCGGAGACGATATTGGTCAGCGACACTTCGGCGGTCGGAATCAGGTACAGGTCGGCTTCGCCGTCGCGGCTGATCTTGAACAGGTCTTCTTCGAATTTCGGCAACTGGCTGGTGCCCATCAGCGCCGGCGCCTGCACCAGGTACGGGGTGTAGGCCTCTTCGTAACCGTGCTCGCCGGTGTGCAGGTTGATCATGAACTGCGCCAGGGCGCGGTGCAGGCGTGCAACCGAGCCGCGCAACAGAGAGAAGCGCGCGCCGGACATCTTGGCGGCAGTTTCGAAATCCAGGCCACCACTCAGTTCGCCCAGGGCGACGTGGTCCTTGATCTCGAAATCAAAGGCCTTCGGCGTGCCCCAGCGACGCACTTCGACGTTGCCGTCTTCGTCTGCGCCGATCGGCACCGATTCGTGGGGGATGTTGGGGATGCCCAGCAGGATCGAATCCAGCTCGGACTGGATTTTTTCCAGCTCGACTTTACCCTCGGACAGCTCGGTGCCCATGCGCTCGACATCCGCCATCAACGGTGCGATGTCTTCGCCGCGCTGCTTGGCCTGACCGATGGATTTGGAACGCGCATTACGCTCAGCCTGCAGTGCTTCGGTGCGGGTCTGGACGGTCTTGCGCTGTTCTTCCAGCGCTTCGATGCGCGCAACATCCAAGGCAAAGCCACGGGATGCCAGGCGGTCCGCTACGTCCTGAAGGTTGCTACGTAACAGTTTGGAATCGAGCATGTCGGTCTCTCGTTTATCAAAGTTTGGTCAAGGACAGGCCGGCCCAGGTAGCGAGCAGCCCGCCGAATACGCTGATGCCCAGGTACCCGAAGGCTATCAGGGCCTGCCCGCTTTCAAGCAGGCGCAGCGTATCCAGTGAAAAGGATGAAAAGGTCGTCAGACCGCCTACAAAGCCGACAATCAAGCCGGCGCGAATTTCAATCGGTACTTCCGGGCGCAACAGGAACCAGCCGTACAACAGCCCGATGATCAGGCAGCCCACCAGGTTGACCGCCAGGGTCGCCGCGTAAAAATGCCTGGGCCAGTTGGCGCTGACCCAGGTGCCGGTGGCGAAACGCAATAATGTACCAGCGATGCCGGCTGCGGACACGGCAAGAATCGTCTTGAACACTACTTTCTCCGCTGTCTGGGGCTGAGTCGATCGAGTTGCGCGAGGTGATTGAGCTTTTCGCCGATCTTCAGCTCCAGGCCACGGGGCACCGGCTGATAGAGCGGCAACGGTTCAAGCTCATCGGGAAAATAGTCTTCACCGGCCGCGTAAGCATCCGGCTCATCGTGGGCGTAACGGTATTCATCGCCATAACCCAGCTGCTTCATCAGCTTGGTCGGCGCGTTGCGCAGGTGCATCGGCACTTCGAGCGAGCCATATTCGGCGGCGGCGCGCAATGCGGACTTGAAGCCCATGTACACCGCGTTGCTTTTTGGCGCGCAGGCCAGGTAGGTGATGGCCTGGGCCACCGCCAACTCGCCTTCCGGGCTGCCGAGGCGTTCCTGTACGTCCCATGCCGCCAGGCACAGGCTCAGTGCACGCGGGTCGGCGTTGCCGATGTCTTCGCTGGCCATGCGCACCACGCGGCGGGCGAGGTACAGCGGGTCGCAACCGCCATCGATCATGCGTGCAAACCAGTACAGCGCACCGTCGGGGTTGGAGCCGCGCACGGATTTGTGCAGTGCCGAGATCTGGTCGTAGAAGGCCTCGCCGCCCTTGTCGAAGCGGCGGCGCGTGTCGCCGAGCAGGCTTTGCAAGAGGTCGACGCCAATCTCACCGCCGTCTTCGGCCAGGTCGGAGGCGTTTTCCAACAGGTTGAGGAAACGACGACCATCGCCATCGGCGGCCGTCAGCAGGATCTTGAAGCCCTCTTCGCTCACGCTCAGTTGGCGCTTGCCCAAGCCCTTGTCTTCGTTCAAGGCGCGCTGCAGCAGCTTCTGCATCGCGGCCTCGTCCAGGCTTTTGAGCACATAGACCCGCGCCCGCGACAGCAAGGCGTTGTTGAGCTCGAACGAAGGGTTTTCGGTGGTGGCGCCGATGAAGATCAGCGTGCCGTCTTCCACATAGGGCAGGAACGCATCCTGCTGCGACTTGTTGAAACGGTGCACTTCGTCGACGAACAGGATGGTGCGCTTGCCGTACTGCCCCGCCTGCTGCTTGGCGACTTCCACCGCCTGGCGGATCTCCTTGACCCCGGCGAGTACCGCCGAGACCGTTTCGAAGTGCGCATCCGAGACCTTCGCCAAGAGCCGCGCCAACGTGGTCTTGCCCACCCCCGGTGGCCCCCAGAAAATCATCGAGTGCAGCGCACCCTGCTCCAGGGCTTCACGCAGGGGCTTGCCGCGAGCGAGCAGGTGTTCCTGACCGACGTACTCATCCAGGTTGGTCGAACGCAGGCGTGCGGCCAGTGGCTGGGCAATCGGGTCACTTCGAAACAGGTCCATGGGCAGCGTTTGAAACCTCTGGGGAATTTATTCCTGGATCACGTCGGCACCCTTGGGGATGTCGAACTTGAACTTGGACGCCGGTACCGGCTGGTTGGCCTTGACCCCGGAGAACAGGATATCGGTGCGCTGGCCGACGCTGTCGATCAGGCGCATGTTGTTGATCACGCCGTTACCGAACGACAAGGACAGGGTGTCAAACAGCGTGTCCTTGGATTTCGGCTTGAGGGTGAATTCGATCACGTTGCTGGTCTGCTTGGACGTGATGTCGAAGCTGTCGTTGATCTTCGACACGTCACCTGAGAGCAACAGCGCCGGGGTCTGGTTCAGGCGCGGGTCGAGCTTCTTGATGGTCGCCTGTTCCAGGTCAGGGTCCCACAGGGTGACCTTCTGGCCATCGGACACGATGGTCTGCTCGGCCTTGCCCTCGGTGTGCCAGTAGAACAGGCCAGGACGCTGCACGGCCATTTCGCCGGCGGTTTCCTGCAACTGGGTACCGCCGGCATCCAGGGTCAACTGGGAGAAGCGCGCGGTCAGGGTCTGGGATTTGTCGAGCAGGTTCTTCAGGCTGGCGACGGAGGCCGGGTCAGCGTGCGCCGAAACAGCGGTCAGGGCCAGTGCCGGCAACAACAGCATGCGGATAAAGCGCATGGGAGTCCTCATTGAGTAGTCAGGACGCGCCGCGTGCTGTCACGCGGCGCGGGATCAGTCGCGCATCTGCCCGGGGGCAATGACTTCACGCGAGCCGTTGGTGTTCATTGCGGTCACGACGCCAGCGTTTTCCATGGCTTCGATCATACGAGCGGCACGGTTGTAGCCGATTTTCAGCTTGCGTTGCACCGCGGAAATCGAGGCTCGACGGCTTTCGAGCACGAACGCCACGGCTTCATCGTACAGCGCATCGGTCTCGGCATCATCGTCGCCACCGCCGCTGCCGCCATCGAAGCCGCTGCCGGCTTCTTCCACACCGGCGAGGATGTCATCGTTGTACTCCGGTGCGCCGCGCAGTTTCCAGGCTTCCACCACACGATGCACTTCATCGTCGGAAACAAAGGCGCCGTGCACCCGGATCGGCAGGCTGGTGCCCGGCGGCATGTAGAGCATGTCGCCGTGGCCGAGCAGTTGTTCGGCGCCGCCCTGGTCGATGATGGTCCGCGAGTCGATCTTGCTCGACACCTGGAACGCCATGCGCGTCGGGATGTTGGCCTTGATCAGGCCGGTGATCACGTCCACCGACGGCCGCTGGGTGGCAAGGATCAAGTGAATACCGGCGGCACGGGCCTTCTGGGCGATACGCGCGATCAGCTCTTCAACCTTCTTGCCGACAATCATCATCATGTCGGCGAATTCGTCGACCACCACCACAATGGTCGGCAGCTTGGTCAGCTTTGGCGCTTCGTCGTGAATGCTTTCGCGCCGGTACAACGGATCGTCGATGGTCTCGCCGCGTTCCTGGGCTTCCTTGATCTTGGCGTTGAAGCCCGACAGGTTACGCACGCCCATCTTCGCCATCAGCTTGTAGCGGCGCTCCATCTCGGCAACGCTCCAGCGCAGGGCGTTGGCGGCGTCCTTCATGTCGGTGACCACCGGACACAGCAGGTGTGGAATGCCTTCGTAGATCGACAGTTCCAACATCTTCGGGTCGATCATGATCAGCTTGGCGTCTTCCGGGCCGGACTTGAACAGGATCGACAGGATCATCGCGTTCACCCCTACCGACTTACCGGAACCGGTGGTACCGGCGACCAGCAGGTGGGGCATCTTCGCCAGGTCGGTGATCACCGGCTTGCCACCGATGTCATGGCCCAGGGCCAGGGTGACCGGCGACTTGAAGTTGTCGTACTCGGGCGTCGACAGCACTTCGGAGAAGCGCACGATCTGGCGGTCTTCGTTGGGAATCTCGATACCCACGGTGGTCTTGCCGGGAATGACTTCCACCACGCGCACGCTGGTCACGGCCAGGGAGCGGGCCAGGTCTTTCGCCAGGTTGGCGATGCGGCTGACCTTCACACCGGCGGCCGGCTGGATTTCGTAACGGGTGATCACCGGGCCGGGATGGATGGAGTCCACCGATACTTCGACGCCGAATTCCTTGAGCTTGATTTCCAGCAGGTGGCCGACGGCCGCCAGGGACTCCGGCGAATAGTTGAGTTGTTTCTTTTCGGCCGGGTCGAGGATCGAGATCGGCGGCAAGGTGCCTTCGACGGCGCTGTCGATGAACAACGGCGCCTGTTTCTCTTTCTGTACGCGATGGCTTGGTTCGGCCGGCTTGGGCGGCGCGGGAGCAATCACTGGCGGCACCTGCTTCTCGCGGTCCGACATGTGCTTGCTCAAGGCCTGTTCGCGTTCGATCAGGCGTTCCTTGACCTTGGCCTGCTCACGCCGGTCCGGTGTACTCGGGGCCACCACTTCGTTGACACGGGTGTCGACCTCACGCAGTTGGGCGACCATGCGCTTGCGGTCGACACGGGCCGCCCACCAGCGATTGGCGGCGCCCTGGAACAGCTCCAGCAGGTCGAGGGTGATCTTGCCGGTCACGTCCATCACCTTGAACCAGGACAGGTCGGTGAACACGGTGAGGCCGAACAGGAACAAGGCGATGAACATCAGGGTACTGCCCTGGATATTCAGGGTCCGGCGCGCCAGGTCGCCGAGGCTTTCGCCCAGCGCACCACCGGCGCCCGCCGGCAGGCCGGTGGGTGCATGGAAATGGATATGCGCCAGCGCCGCGCCGGACAACACCAGGAACACCAGGCCGATCAGACGCCAGGAGAACAGCCAGCCGCTCCACTGCCACGGCTCATGGCGCTGGCGGAAGATCTGCCAGGTCTTGATCGCCAGCAGCAACGGAAAGATATAGGCGAAGTAACCCAGCACCATGAACAGGATATCGGCGCTGTAGGAACCGGCAGGGCCACCGAAGTTCTGCACGTCTTCGATCTTGCTGTTGTGGCTCCAGCCCGGATCGTCCTTGCCATAGGTCAGCAAGGCCATCATCAGGAACAGGCACAGCGCGCCGATCGCGATCAGCGCACCTTCCTTGAGGCGATAATGCAGGTGCTGGCGCCAGGCCGGCACGACTGCTGCTTTAGGTGTTGCGGCGGATTTCTTCAAAACGGGTCTTTTCCTGCGCCTTTAGCGCGTCCATCTGTTGAATGACTGCAAATACTGCCCAATCCGAGCAGCTGAAAAAATGAACGAGCGTCGTTGAATCTACTGTTTAACACCGGACTATTGCTGGATGAAATGACGATAACGCCACAATGGCCGCATTGTACGGGTTTGTGTCCCTGATGCCACGCCGCTTGGCGCTCTTCCAGCAGCATAGCCAATTGTGTGTCACAAGATGTTCAATTTGAGCATGCATTGTCTTTGCTGACAAAGGCTTATGAGCTGTTTTTACCAATCAAGGCAAGCTTGGCAAATGGCCTGCATGGAACAGACCCGATTACGACCACGCCCCCGGCATAGAGTTGCAGAAACACCTGCTCACGCTAATCCACCTTAATGCCCGATTCGGGCTGGTCCGATGGCGCCAGGTCGACAATAATCAGCACTGCCGCCGCAGGTGTCATTCCTGCCACTCCCCTCCCCTTCCGTAAAGCCTGGATGCCATGCTGACCTGGTTACAACGCGATTCACTGACTTTCCCCCCACTGGCCAAGGCCATGCGCGAACCCAATGGCTTGCTCGCCGCCGGCGGTGATCTCAGCGCCGAACGGCTGATCCAAGCCTACCGTCACGGCTGCTTCCCCTGGTTTTCTGAGGGCCAACCGATTCTCTGGTGGTCGCCCGACCCACGCACCGTGATATTCCCCGACGAACTGCATGTATCGCGCAGCCTGGGCAAACTGTTGCGCCAACAGCGCTACAGCGTGACCTTCGACCAGGACTTCGCCGCCGTTATCCAGGCCTGCGCGGCGCCACGCGCCCATGCCGCTGGCACCTGGATCACCGAAGGCATCCAGAGCGCCTACCTGGAACTGCACCAGCGCGGCTACGCGCATTCGGTGGAGGTCTGGGACAAAGGTGAACTGGTAGGCGGCCTCTACGGCCTCGCAATGGGCCAGCTGTTTTTTGGTGAGTCCATGTTCAGCCGCGCCGACAACGCTTCGAAATTCGGCTTTGCCACGCTGACCCATCAATTGCAGGCCTGGGGCTTTGTGCTGATCGACTGCCAGATGCCCAACGATCACCTGCACAGCCTGGGTGCCCGCGCCATATCCCGCAGCGACTTCGCAGGGTTCCTGCACGACCATCTGGACCAGCCCAACGCCGGACCGTGGGTTTCCTAGGCGACATCCGCGCTCCTGGCTTACACTTATTTCAAAGCTTATCCGAGGGTTGATCATGACCGAGTTGGCGCGTTTGAAGTTTTATGCCACTCAACCCCACTCTTGCAGCTATCTGCCCGACGAGCAGGCCACCACGCTGTTCCTCGACCCCAGCCAGCCTATGGACGTGCATGTGTATGCCGACCTGTCGGAGATGGGGTTTCGGCGCAGTGGCGATCATCTGTACCGGCCGCATTGCCAGAACTGTAATGCCTGCGTGCCCGCACGCATCCCCGTTGCGCAGTTTCTACCGGACCGCAACCAGAAACGCATCCTCAAACGCAACGCCGACCTGACGGTGACGTCGGCCAAGCCGCGCTTCACCGAAGAATATTTCGACCTTTACCAGCGCTACATCGAGCAACGCCACGCTGACGGCGATATGTTCCCGCCCAGCCGCGATCAGTTTTCCACGTTCCTGGTCCGCGACCTGCCCTTCTCGCGCTTCTACGAATTTCGTGCGGACGGTCGGCTGGTGGCTGTCGCGGTGACCGATCTGTTGCCTAACGGCCTGTCGGCGGTCTACACCTTCTATGAACCCGCCGAAGAACGCCGCAGCCTGGGACGCTTTGCGATCCTCTGGCAAATTGGCGAAGCCTTGCGCCAGGAACTGGAGGCGGTGTACCTCGGCTACTGGATCAAGAACTGCAAAAAGATGAACTACAAGACCCAATATCGGCCCATTGAACTGCTGATTAATCAAAGATGGGTCGTGCTTAACTAGAACCCCTTGGCTTGAACACCCTTTTTCGGGCACAATGCACGCCGCTTTTGCCTGGCGCAGTTGCACCGGGCCATTCACTGGATACCGAGGGCTTTACTGCATGTCGAAAGAAGACAGCTTCGAAATGGAAGGCACTGTCGTCGACACCCTGCCCAACACCATGTTTCGTGTGGAGTTGGAAAATGGGCACGTCGTAACCGCGCATATCTCCGGCAAGATGCGCAAGAACTACATTCGTATTCTTACCGGTGACAAAGTGCGCGTCGAGCTGACGCCCTATGACTTGAGCAAAGGGCGCATCACTTACCGCGCTCGCTAAGCAAGTCAATACAAAACGCCCGGTTATGCCGGGCGTTTTTGTGTGTGCGCTATTTACCAAGTGCCACAAACCAATGTGGGAGGGGGCTTGCTCCCGATAGCGGTAGATCAGTCACTCATGTAGCGACTGAAACACTGCTATCGGGGGCAAGCCCCCTCCCACATTGACGCCCGTAGCTATCGATCAGGCCATTTCAGCCGTGGTTTCGAACTCGAAGGTCAGCTCGCCATCCTTCAGGTCGATGTGTACCACGCCACCATGGTCGGAAAGCTCGCCAAACAGGATCTCTTCGGCCAGCGGCCGCTTGATCTTGTCCTGGATCAGACGCGCCATTGGGCGTGCGCCCATTGCCGCATCGTAGCCGCCTTCGGCCAGCCAGCTGCGCGCCGCGTCCGTGACCTCCAGCTGCACGCGCTTGTCTTCCAACTGCGCCTGGAGCTCGGTGAGGAACTTGTCCACCACGCTCTTGATAACCTCATGGCTGAGGCGACCAAACTGGATAATGGTGTCCAGGCGGTTGCGGAACTCAGGCGTGAAGCTCTTCTTAATGACTTCCATCGCATCGGACGAGTGATCCTGGTGCGCGAAGCCAATGGAAGCCCGCGCGGCCGTTTCGGCACCGGCGTTGGTGGTCATGATCACGATCACGTTGCGGAAATCCGCCTTGCGCCCGTTGTTGTCGGTCAGGGTCCCGTGATCCATCACCTGCAGCAGCAGGTTGAAGACTTCAGGGTGGGCCTTCTCGATTTCATCGAGCAGCAGCACGCAATGCGGTTGCTTGGTGATCGCCTCGGTCAACAGGCCGCCCTGGTCGAAACCGACATAACCCGGAGGCGCGCCGATCAGGCGCGACACGGTGTGACGCTCCATGTATTCGGACATGTCGAACCGCACCAGCTCGATACCCATGGCCTTGGCCAGTTGCCGGGCCGCTTCGGTCTTGCCGACACCGGTCGGGCCGGCAAACAGGAACGAACCCACCGGCTTGTCCGGCGACTTGAGGCCTGCACGCGACAGCTTGATCGCGGTGGACAGCGAGTCGATGGCCGCATCCTGACCGAACACGGTCAGCTTGAGGTCGCGCTCCAGGTTACGCAGCAGCTCCTTGTCGGAACTGGTGACGTGTTTTGGCGGAATCCGCGCGATCTTCGCCACAATATCCTCGACCTGCGGCACGTCGATGCGTTTTACACGCTTCTCGACCGGCTGCAGACGCTGGTAGGCACCGGCCTCGTCGATTACGTCGATGGCCTTGTCCGGCATGTGCCGGTCATTGATGTAGCGCGACGCCAGCTCAGCGGCTGAACGCAGGGCTTCATCGGTGTACTCGATGCCATGGTGCGCCTCGAAGCGCCCCTTGAGCCCGCGCAGGATGCCGATGGTGTCCTCTACCGAAGGCTCGGACACGTCGACCTTCTGGAAGCGACGTGCCAGGGCACGGTCTTTCTCGAAGATGCCACGGAATTCCTGGAACGTGGTCGAGCCGATGCAGCGTATATCACCCGACGACAGCAGCGGCTTGAGCAGGTTGGAGGCGTCCATCACCCCACCGGAGGCTGCACCGGCACCAATGATGGTGTGGATTTCGTCGATGAACAGGATCGCCTGCGGGCGTTTTTTCAGCTCACCGAGCAGCGCCTTGAAGCGCTTCTCGAAGTCGCCACGGTACTTGGTCCCGGCGAGCAAGGCGCCCAGGTCAAGGGAGTAGACGACGCTGTTGGCCAGCAGGTCCGGCACCTGGTTATCCACGATGCGCTTGGCCAGGCCTTCGGCAATCGCGGTTTTACCCACGCCTGCCTCGCCCACCAGCAACGGGTTGTTCTTGCGACGACGCGCGAGGATTTGCGCGACACGCTCAACCTCGAGCTCACGCCCCACCAGCGGATCGATCCGCCCCTGGCGCGCCAGTTCGTTGAGGTTACTGGCATAGGCATCCAGTGGATTGCCCGAAGAAGAAGACTCACCGCCCTCGTCGTCCTGCATATCCTGCTCACCCTCGGAATGATCGCCGTGCCCGGGCACCTTGGAGATACCGTGGGCGATGTAGTTGACGACATCGATACGGGCAACGCTCTGCTGTTTGAGCAGGAACACTGCCTGGCTTTCCTGTTCGCTGAAAATCGCCACCAGCACATTGGCGCCCGTGACTTCACGCTTACCGGAGCTCTGAACATGGAACACGGCACGCTGAAGCACCCGCTGGAAGCCCAGGGTTGGCTGGGTCTCACGGTCTTCATCGTGGACTGGAATAAGTGGCGTTGTGGAGTCGATAAACTCCTGCAGGTCATGCTTGAGTTTGTCGAGGTTGGCGCCGCACGCACGTAGAACGGTGGCGGCAGCTTCGTTATCCAAAAGTGCCAGCAGCAGGTGTTCGACGGTCATGAACTCATGACGCTTCGAACGAGCCTCCTTGAAGGCAAGATTGAGGGTGACTTCGAGCTCGCGGTTTAACATAGCTTCACCTCATACCCAAGTGGTCGGCGTTAACCGTCCTTCTCGATTTCACAGAGTAGCGGATGCTGGCTTTCCCTGGCGTACTGGTTGACCTGCATGGCCTTTGTCTCGGCGATGTCGCGGGTAAACACTCCACATACTGCCCGTCCTTCTGTGTGAACGGCCAGCATTACCTTGGTCGCCAACTCGCGGTTCAGGTTAAAAAACACCTCGAGCACTTCGACCACGAAATCCATCGGTGTGTAGTCATCATTGAACAAAACCACCTTGTACATCGGCGGCGCCTGTAGAGCAGGCTTGGCCTCCTGAACAGCAATGCCTGCAGAACCGTCGTCATCATGTTGCTGATCCGGTCGATCCTGATTGAATGTTAGTCGAATCTGGCTGTTTGCATGCATGGAAAGAAAGGTTCGTCAGTGGTTCAAATACAGTGGTGGGGGCGACCTGTCAGAATTTCAACTCTGACCGACTGGTCGCCTTGACTATCGGCGAAACGGTGTTACAACCAATAGAACCCACAGTGGGTAAAAAAGGTCCGCGCAGTCAACCTTATTTATTCGGGTTAGGACGGATAAACTGGATGATACTCCAGTGATGGAGTCTGGTGCAGAGGGATATGGGTATGGCAAGCGGTAAGGTCAAGTGGTTCAACAATGCCAAAGGGTACGGCTTCATTATTGAAGACGGCAAGGATGAAGACCTTTTTGCGCATTACTCAGCGATCAAAATGGAAGGTTATAAAACGCTGAAAGCTGGGCAGCCGGTCTCCTTTGACATTATTCAGGGGCCCAAAGGCAAGCACGCGATCGAAATCAGTGCGCCAGTCACCATCGGCACAGCCAGAGAGGGCGTCGCTCAAAAATCAAAAGAGCAATTAGCCTGATCAGCTACCGAGCAGGCGCCCAATAAAAAACCGGCCATCCCGTTTACGGTGTGGCCGGTTTTCTTACCCCTGTCGCTTACATGTGCGAGATCAGCGCATCACCGAAGCCAGACGAAGACACCAGCGTGGCGCCGTCCATCAGACGCTCGAAGTCATAAGTCACAGTCTTGGCAGAAATCGCGCCATTAGTGCCCTTGATGATCAAATCCGCCGCCTCGGTCCAGCCCATGTGGCGCAGCATCATCTCTGCCGACAGAATCAGCGAACCCGGGTTGACCTGATCCTTGCCCGCATACTTCGGCGCAGTACCGTGGGTCGCCTCGAACATCGCCACGGTATCCGAAAGGTTGGCACCCGGCGCAATACCGATCCCCCCCACCTCCGCCGCCAGGGCATCAGACAGGTAGTCGCCGTTCAGGTTGAGGGTGGCGATCACATCATACTCAGCCGGACGCAACAGGATCTGCTGGAGCATGGCGTCGGCGATAGCATCCTTGACCACCACATTCTTGCCAGTCTTGGGGTTCTTGAACTGCATCCATGGACCGCCATCCAGCAGCGTCGCACCAAATTCTTCAGCCGCTACCTCATAGGCCCATTCCTTGAAGGCACCTTCGGTGAACTTCATGATGTTGCCTTTGTGCACGATGGTCAGCGAGTCGCGGTCGTTATCCACTACATATTGCAGGGCTTTGCGCGCCAGGCGCTTGGTACCCTCCTTCGAGACCGGCTTCACGCCAATTCCGCAATCCTGGTCGAAACGGATCTTGGTCACGCCCATTTCTTCCTTGAGGAACTTGATCACCTTGATCGCTTCAGGCGAACCTGCCTTCCACTCGATACCGGCGTAAATATCTTCGGAGTTTTCCCGGAAGATCGTCATGTCCACGTCGCCAGGCTTCTTGACCGGGCTGGGCACGCCTTCGAACCAGCGCACTGGGCGCAGGCACACATACAGGTCGAGTTGCTGGCGCAGGGCCACGTTCAGCGAACGGATGCCGCCACCCACCGGGGTGGTCAGCGGGCCCTTGATGGAGACCACGTAATCCTTGACCGCATCCAGGGTTTCCTGGGGCAGCCAGGTGTCCTGGTCGTAGACTTGAGTTGCTTTCTCGCCAGCATAAACCTCCATCCAGGAGATCTTGCGCTTGCCGCCGTAGGCCTTTTGAACAGCGGCGTCGACTACCTTGATCATCACCGGGCTGATGTCGACACCGATACCGTCACCTTCAATGTAAGGGATGATCGGTTGGTCAGGAACATTGAGAGAATGGTCTGCATTGACGGTGATTTTGTCGCCGACTGCCGGAACCTGAATCTTCTTGTATCCCATGCTGAACTCCATCTATGGATTGAACATCTGGCTGCGTTCGAGCCTACTCCAGATAAATGGCGACTGAAACCTCGCGCCATGCTCATTTGCATCGAAAACAGCATAATTTGTCGCCTACAAGCCTGAAAGCAAAGGCAAAATCGCCAATCTTGAGCACATCGTGCGACTTTCGTCGCAATCAGGTACCTGCGACCTTTAGACCAATGGACGACACACCTTTTGTATGAAGGCTCGGCGTAAGCATAGCGACCTATGTATAATGCCGCCGCTGACCAAAGAGTCACGACGGCGGACCGCTCTAGAACACAGCCTTCCGCTACAAAGCAGGACTATTACAATAGTCCACCCGCTTGACGCTCGACTGATGCAACCCAACATCACCGCGAAGAAACCTCGACATTTCGCTCATGGATGACTTTGAACGAACGCGCTCCACCCGGCGCATCTCGAGTTTCTGCGCACGCTTTCAGCAAAGAAGAGAGTTAATCCGAATATGCCCACCCGCTCGAAGATCATCTACACCTTCACCGACGAAGCCCCGGCCCTCGCCACCTATTCACTGCTGCCTATCGTAGAGGCCTTCACCGCTTCCGCTGATATTGCCGTGGAAACCCGCGACATCTCCCTCGCCGCGCGCATCCTCGCAAGCTTCCCCGAGCAACTGGGTGCCAAGGCTATCCCGGACCACCTCGCCGAACTGGGCGACCTGGCCGTTACGCCTGAAGCCAACATCATCAAACTGCCTAACATCAGCGCCTCGACCCCGCAGCTGCAAGCCGCGATCAAGGAACTGCAGGCCCAGGGCTACGCCCTGCCGGACTACCCGGAAACCGTAACCACCGACGCGGAAAAAGAAACCCGCGCACGTTACGACAAGGTCAAGGGCAGCGCCGTGAACCCGGTACTGCGCGAAGGCAACTCCGACCGCCGCGCACCGCTGTCGGTCAAGAACTACGCACGCAAGCACCCGCACAAAATGGGCGCCTGGGCTGCCGACTCCAAGTCGCACGTCGCCCACATGAGCAATGGCGACTTCTACGGCAGCGAAAAAGCCGTACAGATCGAAGGCGCTGATGCTGTCAAAATCGAGCTGATCGCCCAGGACGGCACCGCCACCGTCCTGAAGGAAAAGACCTCGGTACAGGCCGGCGAAATCATCGACACCGCCGTGCTGAGCAAGAAAGCCCTGCGTGCGTTCATCGCCGCTGAAATCGAAGACGCCAAGAAACAAGGCGTGCTGCTGTCGGTCCACCTGAAAGCCACCATGATGAAGGTCTCCGACCCGATCATGTTCGGCCAGATCGTTGCCGAGTTCTATAAAGACGCCCTGGCCAAGCACGCCACCGTGCTGGAGCAGATCGGTTTCAACCTGAACAACGGCATCGGCGACCTGTACGCGCGCATCAAGGCCCTGCCGGCCGAGCAGCAAGCGCAGATCGAAGCTGACATCCAGGCCGTCTACGCGGCTCGCCCTGCCCTGGCGATGGTCAACTCCGACAAAGGCATCACCAACCTGCACGTGCCGAGCGACGTGATCGTCGACGCCTCGATGCCGGCCATGATCCGTGACTCCGGCAAGATGTGGGGCACCGACGGCCAACTGCACGACACCAAGGCGGTGATCCCGGATCGCTGCTACGCCACCATCTACCAGGCGGTCATCGAAGACTGCAAGGCCAATGGCGCCTTCGACCCAACCACCATGGGCAGCGTGCCGAACGTCGGCCTGATGGCGAAGAAAGCCGAAGAGTATGGCTCCCACGACAAGACTTTCCAGATCAAGGCTGACGGCGTAGTCCGCGTCACCGACAGCAAGGGCAACCTGCTGATGGAACAGAAAGTCGAAGCCGGCGACATCTTCCGCATGTGCCAGACCAAAGACGCGCCGATCCAGGACTGGGTCAAACTGGCCGTCAACCGTGCCCGCGCCAGCAACACCCCGGCCATCTTCTGGCTGGACCCTCAGCGTGCACACGACGGCGTCGTGGTCGAGAAGGTTCAGGCTTACCTGAAAGACCACAACACCGAAGGCCTGGACATCCGCATCATGTCGCCGGTCGACGCGATGAAGTTCACCCTGGAGCGCACCCGCAAGGGCTTGGACACCATCTCGGTGACCGGCAACGTTCTGCGCGACTACCTGACCGACCTGTTCCCGATCATGGAACTGGGCACCAGCGCCAAGATGCTGTCCATCGTGCCGCTGATGAACGGCGGTGGCCTGTTCGAAACCGGTGCCGGCGGTTCGGCGCCGAAGCACGTACAACAACTGGTGGAAGAGAACTTCCTGCGCTGGGATTCCCTGGGCGAGTTCCTGGCCCTGGCTGCGTCCCTCGAGCATTTGGGTGTGACGTACAACAACCCGAAGGCCCTGGTCCTGTCCAAGACCCTGGACCAGGCCACCGGCCAGTTCCTCGACAACAACAAGTCGCCATCGCGTAAAGTCGGCAACATCGACAACCGCGGCAGCCACTTCTACCTGGCGCTGTACTGGGCTCAAGCCCTGGCCGCCCAGACCGAAGACACTGCACTGCAAGCGCAGTTCGGCGAACTGGCCAAGACCCTGACCGAGAACGAGGCAACCATCGTTGCCGAGCTCAACGCCGTCCAGGGCAAGCCAGTGGACATCGGCGGCTACTACGCGCCGAACCCGGAGCTGACCAGCAAGGCCATGCGCCCAAGCAACACCCTCAATGCGGCGATTGCCAAGTTGAAGTAAGGTTGTAAGGATGCAAACAAGCCCCGGCCCTGTGCCGGGGTTTCTGTTTATGTGCTTTTTTGCTGAGAAAACCCAATCAAAATGTGGGAGGGGGCTTGCCCCCCGATAGCGGTGGGTCAGGCACAGATAGATCAACTGACACGCCCTCATCGGGGGCAAGCCCCCTCCCACACTGACTGTTATCCTGTTCCAGGACAGCACCGCATCTTAAATCCAGAGGCAACCATGACCTGGCAACCCCACATCACTGTCGCCACCCTCGTCGAAGACAACGGCCGCTTCCTGATGGTCGAAGAGCTCAAGGGCGGCCGCGCCGTGCTCAACCAGCCCGCCGGCCACCTCGACCCGCACGAAACCCTCACCGAAGCCGCAGTCCGCGAAACCCTCGAAGAAACCGGTTGGGACGTCGAAGCCACCGGCATCGTCGGCATCTACCTGTACACCGCCCCCAGCAACGGCGTGACCTACCAACGTGTCTGCTTCATCGCCAAGGCCCTGAAACACCACCCCGACTATCAACTCGACGAAGGTATCCTGCGTGCCCGCTGGCTGACCCGCGACGAACTGATGGACCTGCGCGACGACTGGCGCAGCGAGCTGATCATCCGCTGTATCGATGATTATCT
The DNA here is from genome assembly GCF_024584605.1 of Pseudomonas extremorientalis. Lineage (NCBI taxonomy): Bacteria > Pseudomonadati > Pseudomonadota > Gammaproteobacteria > Pseudomonadales > Pseudomonadaceae > Pseudomonas > Pseudomonas extremorientalis. The sequence continues at coordinate 3,867,369 of NZ_CP089519.1, forward strand.
GGCCGGCCACTGCCACAGTCTCGAATTGATCCGCCCTTCTCTTTAGCCTTGAAGGCCTGAGCCTGATAGAATCGCGTCCTTTTTCAAGACACCCGTTGAAACCCTATGCGTGATCCAGCCCCTTCTGACACACAAAAGAAGCGCGTCATCGTCGGCATGTCCGGCGGCGTGGACTCTTCCGTTTCCGCCGTTCTGCTCATGGAGCAGGGTTATGAGGTGGAAGGCCTGTTCATGAAGAACTGGGAAGAAGACGATGGAACGGAATATTGCACCGCCATGGACGACCTGGCGGACGCCCAGGCCGTGTGCGACAAGATTGGCATCAAGCTGCACACCGCCAACTTTGCCGCCGAGTACTGGGACAATGTGTTCGAGCACTTCCTGGCCGAATACAAGGCCGGTCGCACGCCCAACCCAGACATCCTGTGCAACCGCGAGATCAAGTTCAAGGCGTTCCTCGACTACGCCATGATGCTTGGCGCCGACCTGATCGCCACTGGCCATTACGTGCGCCGCCGCGACATCGATGGCCGCACCGAACTGCTCAAGGGCCTGGACCCGAACAAGGACCAGAGCTACTTCCTGCACGCCGTCGGCGGCGAACAGATCGCCAAGACCCTGTTCCCGGTAGGCGAGCTGGAAAAACCCGAAGTGCGCAGGATCGCCGAGAAACACGGCCTGGCTACCGCCAAGAAGAAGGATTCCACCGGCATCTGCTTTATCGGCGAGCGCCGCTTCAGCGACTTCCTCAAGCAATACCTGCCGGCACAACCGGGCGAGATCCGCACCACCGAAGGCGACGTCATCGGCCGTCACCATGGCCTGATGTACCACACCATCGGCCAGCGCCAGGGCCTGGGCATCGGCGGCTTGAAAGACGCCGGTGAAGAGCCGTGGTACGTGCTGGTCAAGGACCTGGAAAACAACGTGCTGATCGTCGGCCAGGGCAACGAGCACCCGCTGTTGTTCTCCGGCGCTCTGCTCGCTTCGGAAATCTATTGGGTCAACCCGATCGACCTGAGCACGCCACGTCGCCTGACCGCCAAAGTGCGCTATCGCCAGAGTGACCAGCCGTGCACCCTGGAAAAAACCGCCACCGGCTACCGCGCCACCTTCGATGACCCGCAACGCGCGGTCACCCCTGGCCAGTCCGTGGTGTTCTACGACGGCGAAATCTGCCTGGGCGGCGGCGTGATTGAAATCGCCGAAGCCTGGAGCCAGAAGGCATGAGCCCGACCCAGGAGCAATTGACGGCACTGGGCGGGGTGTTCCTCGCCGCGGTATTGGTGGACAAGATTGCCAAGACCGGCCAGGTCACCGAGGCCGGCCTGACCTGCATGCTCGGCAGCCTGCTGATCCGCGACCCCAAGGACACCCTGGAGGTCTACGGCGGCGACGACCTGGCGCTGCGCGAAGGTTATCGCGCACTGATCGGCGCATTGGAGCGCGACCCCAGCACCCTGCAACGCGAGCCGTTGCGCTACGCCCTGTCGATGCTCGGCCTGGAGCGTCAACTGGCCAAGCGCGAAGACATGCTGGAAACCATCGGCAAACGCCTGCCGCAGATCCAGTCCCAGGTGGAACACTTCGGCCCGGCCCACGAAAACGTGATCGCGGCCTGTGGCGCGCTGTACCAGGACACCTTGAGCACCTTGCGCCAGCGGATCCAGGTCCACGGCGACATGCGCAACCTGCAGCAACCGAACAACGCTTCGAAAATCCGCGCCCTGCTGCTGGCCGGTATTCGCTCGGCGCGGTTGTGGCGCCAGTTGGGTGGTCATCGTTGGCAGCTGGTGATCAGCCGTCGCAAATTGCTCAAAGAGCTTTACCCGTTGATGCGCAACGAATAAGTCGCAGCAGCAGGCCATTTTCAAGCCGTTACGCGTAATACGCCGGTCAGTTGGCAACGGACCGGCGGATTTTTTCATGTATGATACGCGCCCCATTTCGTTGCCCGACTGTCCGAGAACACCCCATGCAGCTCTCTTCGCTCACTGCGGTTTCCCCTGTAGACGGCCGCTACGCCGGCAAAACCCAGGCCCTGCGCCCTATTTTCAGCGAATACGGCCTGATCCGTGCTCGCGTACTGGTTGAAGTGCGCTGGCTCCAGCGCCTGGCCGCTCACCCCGCCATCAGCGAAGTGCCGGCGTTTTCCGCGCAAGCCAACGCTGTGCTCGACGCTCTGGCGGAAAACTTCTCCCTGGAGCACGCCGAGCGTGTGAAGGAGATCGAGCGCACCACCAACCACGACGTAAAAGCCATCGAATACCTGCTCAAAGAGCAAGCGGCCAAGCTGCCGGAACTGGCCCAGGTCAGCGAATTCATCCACTTTGCCTGCACCAGCGAGGACATCAACAACCTGTCCCACGCCCTGATGCTGCGCGAAGGCCGTGATGACGTGATGCTGCCGCTGATGCGCCAGACCGCCAATGCCATCCGCGAACTGGCCATCCGTTTTGCCGACGTGCCGATGCTGTCGCGCACCCACGGCCAGCCGGCGTCGCCGACCACCCTGGGCAAAGAACTGGCCAACGTGGTGTACCGCCTGGAGCGCCAGATCGCTCAAGTCGCCGCCGTACCGCTGCTGGGCAAGATCAACGGCGCCGTAGGCAACTACAACGCCCACCTGTCGGCCTACCCGGAGATCGACTGGGAAGCCAACGCCCGCGCCTTCATCGAAGACGAGCTGGGCTTGGGCTTCAACCCCTACACCACGCAGATCGAACCGCACGACTACATTGCCGAACTGTTCGACGCCATTGCGCGCTTCAACACCATCCTGATCGACTTCGATCGCGATATCTGGGGCTACATCTCCCTGGGCTACTTCAAGCAGCGCACCATTGCCGGTGAAATCGGTTCGTCGACCATGCCGCACAAGGTCAACCCGATCGACTTCGAAAACTCCGAAGGCAACCTCGGCATCGCCAACGCCCTGTTCCAGCACCTGGCCAGCAAGTTGCCGATCTCCCGCTGGCAGCGCGACCTGACCGACTCCACCGTGCTGCGCAACCTCGGGGTGGGCTTCGCTCACAGCGTGATCGCATACGAAGCCAGTCTGAAGGGCATCAGCAAGCTTGAGCTCAATGAGCAGAAGATCGCCGCTGACCTGGACGCATGCTGGGAAGTCCTGGCCGAACCAATCCAGACCGTGATGCGCCGCTACAACATCGAAAACCCGTACGAGAAGCTCAAAGAGTTGACGCGCGGCAAGGGCATCAGCCCTGAAGCACTGCAAACTTTCATCGACGGCCTGGACATGCCAGCCGCCGCCAAGGCCGAGCTGAAACTGCTCACCCCGGCCAACTACATTGGCAACGCTGTAGAGCAAGCCAAGCGCATCTGATCATCGCAAGACCCTTTGAGACGCCCGGCCGCGCCGGGCGTTTTTATTCCAGTCTGAAAAGTGCTTTTTTTCAATAGGTTACACATGAATCCTGATATCCCTCTTCAACTTCTGGGCGGCATCACGGCACGGGAATTCCTGCGCGACTACTGGCAGAAAAAACCGCTGCTGATCCGCCAGGCCATCCCTGATTTCGAAAGCCCGATCGACGCCGACGAACTGGCCGGCTTGGCGCTGGAAGAAGAAGTCGAGTCGCGCCTGGTGATCGAGCATGGTGAGCGCCCGTGGGAGCTGCGTCGCGGCCCGTTCGCCGAAGATGCCTTCAGCACCCTGCCCGAGCGCGAGTGGACCCTGCTGGTACAGGCGGTCGACCAGTTCGTGCCGGAAGTGGCCGAGTTGCTGGAGCAGTTCCGCTTCCTGCCGAGCTGGCGCATCGACGATGTGATGATCAGCTTCGCCGCACCGGGCGGCAGCGTTGGCCCGCACTTCGACAACTACGACGTGTTCCTGCTGCAGGCACAAGGCAAGCGCAACTGGAAGATCGGCCAGATGTGCAGCTCCGAAAGCCCGCTGCTGCAGCACGCCGACCTGCGTATCCTCGCCGAATTCGAAGAAAGCGCCGAGTGGGTCCTGGAACCGGGCGACATGCTTTACCTGCCGCCGCGCCTGGCGCACTTCGGCATTGCCGAAGACGACTGCATGACCTATTCCGTGGGCTTCCGTGCACCGAGCGCGGCCGAAGTGCTGACCCACTTCACCGACTTCCTCAGCCAGTACCTGACCGACGAAGAGCGCTATACCGACGCTGACGCCCAGCCGGTCAGCGACCCGCACCAGATCCAGAGCGACGCCCTGGACCGCCTCAAGAGCCTGCTGGCCGAGCACATGAGCGACGAGCGCATGCTGCTGACCTGGTTCGGCCAGTTCATGACCGAACCGCGCTATCCTGAACTGGTGGCCGGCGAAGAGTTGGGCGAAGACGACTTCCTCAACAGCCTGCAGGACGGTGCGATCCTGGTGCGCAACCCGAGTGCGCGCCTGGCCTGGTCCGAAGTGGACGACGATGTATTGCTGTTTGCCAGTGGCCAGAGCCGTTACCTGCCGGGCAAGCTGCGTGAACTGCTGAAGCTGGTGTGTTCGGCCGATGCGCTGCACAGCGAGAACCTGGGCGAATGGCTGGCAGACGAAGACGGTCGCGACCTGCTGTGTGAATTGGTCAAGCAAGGAAGCCTGGGATTTGCCGATGAATAGGATTCACGTAAGTGTCGCGGACTGGCAAAAGGATATCGCCGAGATTCGGCGCATTCGTGAAGCGGTGTTTATCGCTGAACAATCGGTTCCACCGGAGCTGGAGTGGGACGCGGACGACGCCGGCGCAGTGCATTTCCTTGCATTCGAAGGTGATTTTCCGATCGGTACCGCCCGCCTGCTACCCAGCGGCGAGATTGGCCGCGTGTCGGTCCTCAAGGACTGGCGCGGGCTGAAGGTCGGCGACAAGCTGATGGAAACGGTGATTGGCGTGGCCGAACAACGTGGCCAGACCAGGCAGTTCCTGAGTGCGCAGGTGTATGCAGCACCGTTTTATGAGCGGCTGGGCTTCAAGATCGTCAGTGACGAATTTCTTGAGGTCGGGATTCCGCATGTGGATATGGTGCGCGGGGACTGATCCGACACCGCGTCGCCTGCATCGCAGGCAAGCCAGCTCCCACACTTGACCGAGTACACTCCTTGGAATGCGGTCAAATGTGGGAGCTGGCTTGCCTGCGAAAGCGATATCAGCAGCACCATAAATGCCCTGCACTGCCAGGGCATTTTGCCGTCTACGATTCAATTTGCGACCTGCCAGGCCGACAAACTGGCACTATCCAGCCTTTGACTCGCAGAGATAACGGACATGTCCCTACGCACCCTGCTCACCGCCCTCCTCCTGACCGCCAGCGCCGCGGCCATGGCCGATACCGAAGTCGTCAACCTGAGCAACCGTACCAGCGCCGACCTGCTGCCGGTGGCACAGAACTTCATCGGCAAGGACGGCACCGTCAGCGCCTACGGCAACCAACTGATCGTCAAGGCCGACCCCGGCAAGATCCAGGACCTGCGTGCCCTGCTTTCCCAGCTGGATACGCCGGCCAAACGCCTGCTGATCACCGTCGACACCAACGAAAACAACCAGCAGAACACCGGTGACAGCCAGACCCGCATCATCAGCTACGGCACCACCAGCCGCGACGGCGGCGTCCAGCAGATCCAGGCCAGCGAAGGCGTGCCCGCGCTGATCCAGGTCGGCCAGAGCGTGCCGCTGACCACCACCCAGCAGGACAGCTATGGCCGCCTGCAGAACCAGACCCAGTATCGCAACGTGACCCAGGGCTTCTACGTGACCGCCAGCGTCACCGGCGAGACCGTACACTTGGCAATCAGCACCAACCGTGACCGCATGAGCCAGGAGCGTCCCGATGTAGTGAACGTACAGAGTACCGACACAACCGTCAGCGGGCGCCTGGGTGAATGGATCACCCTGGCCGGCATCAATCGCGAGACCCAGGCCGACAAATCCTCTACAACCCGCAGCTACTCTACTCAGGGCCGCGATGACCTGACAGTACGGGTCAAGGTCGACACCCTGAACTGAAGCACCAAAAACTGACTGACGAGTCGTACTAGACTAAAGATGTAGTGCTTGAAAAAAAGCACTACAAAACATTTGACGATCCAAAAAAGCATGGGCATGATGGCCTCGCTCCCGCTAATCAGGGGCCCTGGCAAGGGCCTTCGGATCGTCGCTCCAAGCTACCCACCCGAGCCGATTCGTGTCTGTACCGCCCACAAGGCGTGTTTGACGAGGTTGCGACTGGAACGAAGTTGTCCCGAGGGACGGAAGCTAACCAGGTAACCCGGCTACACGCTGTTGAGCACCCGAGGGCCCACGACGCCCGGAGACTGTTCTCGGTCCGCCTGTACCTACTCCACCCTCCCGCCACTCGTTCATCCCGTCGCATTCCCCGCCAGACCCGACATGACCGCCTAAGCTTCTGGTCAGCGAGCAGCCCTGCCCACGCATTTGAATGCAGGGCTGGCAAATGGATTTTTTCCACCACAAGAACACGCGACGAGGTTTACTTCCATGGCACTGACACGCGAACAGCAAATTGCAGCCCTTGAGAAAGACTGGGCTGAAAACCCACGCTGGAAAGGCGTGACCCGCGCTTATTCCGCTGCTGACGTCGTCCGCCTGCGTGGCTCGGTTCAACCTGAGCACACCTTTGCAAAACTCGGCGCCGAGAAGCTGTGGAACCTGGTGACACAAGGTGCCAAGCCGTCCTTCCGTCCCGACAAAGATTTCGTCAACTGCATGGGCGCCCTCACTGGCGGCCAGGCAGTCCAGCAGGTGAAAGCCGGTATCCAGGCGATCTATCTGTCCGGCTGGCAAGTGGCGGCGGACAACAACTCCGCTGAATCCATGTACCCCGACCAATCGCTGTACCCGGTGGACTCGGTGCCGACCGTGGTCAAGCGCATCAACAACTCGTTCCGTCGTGCCGACCAGATCCAGTGGAAAGCCGGCAAGAACCCGGGCGATGAAGGCTACATCGACTACTTCGCGCCGATCGTGGCCGACGCCGAAGCCGGTTTTGGCGGCGTACTCAACGCCTACGAACTGATGAAGAGCATGATCGAGGCTGGCGCTGCCGGCGTGCACTTCGAAGACCAGCTGGCGTCCGTGAAGAAATGCGGCCACATGGGCGGCAAGGTACTGGTTCCGACCCAGGAAGCCGTACAGAAACTGACCGCTGCCCGCCTGGCCGCTGACGTTGCCGGCACGCCGACCATCATCCTGGCGCGTACCGATGCCAACGCGGCTGACCTGCTGACATCGGACTGCGACCCGTACGACCAGCCATTCGTGACTGGCGAGCGCACCCAGGAAGGTTTCTATAAGGTACGTGCCGGTCTCGACCAGGCCATCGCCCGCGGCCTGGCCTACGCGCCGTACGCCGATCTGATCTGGTGCGAAACCGCCAAGCCGGACCTGGACGAAGCCCGTCGCTTTGCCGAAGCGATCAAGAAGGAATACCCGGACCAACTGCTGTCCTACAACTGCTCGCCTTCCTTCAACTGGAAGAAGAACCTGGACGACGCGACCATCGCCAAGTTCCAGCGCGAACTGTCCGCCATGGGCTACAAGCACCAGTTCATCACCCTGGCCGGCATTCACAACATGTGGCACAGCATGTTCAACCTGGCGCACGACTACGCCCGCAACGACATGACCGCCTACGTGAAGCTGCAGGAGCAGGAGTTCGCTGACGCCGCCAAGGGCTACACCTTCGTGGCCCACCAGCAGGAAGTGGGCACCGGCTACTTCGACGACATGACCACCGTGATCCAGGGCGGCACCTCGTCCGTGACCGCGCTGACCGGTTCGACCGAAGAAGAGCAGTTCCACTGATTGACTGAGTACACGGCCACTGCGGCCCCAGGGAAGACCTAACCGCAGTGCCGCACAAAGATCACGCTCCGACCTGTTCGGGGCGTTTTTTTGCCCCGTGAAAAACCTCCCTGTCAAAATGAAGATCAACCTGTGGGAGGGGGCTTGCCCCCGATGGCGGCGGGTCAATCACAGACGTATCAACTGACATCCCGTCATCGGGGCAAGCCCCCTCCCACACTGGAAATGCCGACGCGGCTCTGGATTTTGTGCAAAACATTGATCCAGAGCGGTATTGGCAGGGATCAAATCGGTTAAAAGATCCCCGTCGGCAACTAAGCGGTATTCAACCAAGTAACAGCAACTTCCCCCGCCCCACCACACACACCCGCTTAAAACCCGCGCAAACAATATTCATTATCATTTAGCTCGTGAAAACTTCGTTACCGGTTAAACAAAACACATTTGATTAAATGCCCGCTAATGCCCGCCACACAAGGGCTGCAGCCCCAAGAAGGTGCACTATGTGCTTATTCCATCGAATAATTTCGCTATCGGAATTTTACTTGCCCGGTGTTTAGCCATAAAATCACCGCGATTGATTGCAGTGCGACATATCGTCACTGCATCGTTACTTTTTCGAGCTCAGAGACCTTTGCTCTCTGTTAAGGATTTCCAGCATGACCGAAGCGACAGGACTCATGGCCCACAACTGGGGCTTTGCCATTTTCCTCCTCGGTGTTGTCGGCCTCTGCGCCTTCATGCTCGGTGTTTCCAGCCTCCTCGGGTCAAAAGCCTGGGGTCGCAGCAAAAATGAACCGTTCGAGTCCGGCATGCTGCCTACAGGTGGCGCCCGCTTGCGGCTCTCAGCCAAATTCTATCTGGTCGCGATGCTGTTCGTGATCTTCGATATCGAAGCCCTCTTTCTCTTTGCCTGGTCTGTGTCCGTCCGCGAAAGCGGCTGGACCGGATTCGTCGAAGCCCTCGTTTTCATAGCAATTCTGTTGGCAGGTCTTGTCTACCTATTCCGAGTGGGCGCCCTTGACTGGGCTCCGGAAGCTCGTCGTAAGCGGCAAGCGAAGCTGAAACAATGAGGCTTTGGCGATGCAATACAATCTCACCAGGATCGACCCGGATGCTCCTAACGAGCAGTACCCCATCGGCGAGCGGGAAACCGTTTCCGACCCGTTAGAAGACCAAGTCCACAAAAACATCTACATGGGCAAGCTGGAAGACGTGCTGAGTGGCGCGGTCAACTGGGGGCGTAAAAACTCCCTGTGGCCGTACAACTTCGGTCTTTCGTGCTGCTACGTGGAAATGACCACCGCCTTCACGGCGCCCCACGACATCGCGCGCTTTGGCGCCGAAGTTATCCGGGCCTCGCCGCGCCAGGCGGATTTCATGGTTATCGCCGGCACCTGCTTCATCAAGATGGCGCCGATCATCCAGCGTCTCTACGAGCAAATGCTCGAACCGAAGTGGGTTATCTCCATGGGTTCGTGCGCCAACTCCGGTGGCATGTACGACATCTATTCCGTCGTTCAAGGGGTGGACAAGTTCCTGCCCGTGGACGTCTACGTGCCTGGCTGCCCGCCTCGCCCTGAAGCGTTCCTGCAAGGCTTGATGCTGTTGCAGGAATCGATTGGCAAGGAGCGTCGCCCGCTTTCCTGGGTCGTCGGCGATCAAGGCGTGTACCGCGCCGAGATGCCCTCGCAAAAGGAACAGCGCCGCGAACAGCGTATCGCAGTCACCAACCTGCGCAGCCCCGACGAAGTCTGATCCAGCGCCGCTTCTTTAATAGAACGAACACCTGGTTTCATTCTTTACGTTGACCGAAAGCGATAAAAAACCATGACTACAGGCAGTGCTCTGTACATCCCGCCTTATAAGGCAGACGACCAGGATGTGGTCGTCGAACTCAATAACCGTTTTGGCCCTGACGCCTTCACCGCCCAGGCCACACGCACCGGCATGCCGGTGCTGTGGGTGGCGCGTGCCAAGCTTGTCGAAGTCCTGACCTTCCTGCGCAACCTGCCCAAGCCGTACGTCATGCTCTATGACCTGCACGGTGTGGATGAGCGTCTGCGCACCAAGCGCCAGGGGCTGCCGAGCGGCGCCGATTTCACCGTGTTCTACCACCTGCTGTCGATCGAACGTAACAGCGACGTGATGATCAAGGTCGCCCTGTCCGAGAGCGACCTGAGCGTGCCGACCGTGACCGGTATCTGGCCGAACGCCAGTTGGTACGAACGCGAAGTCTGGGACATGTTCGGCATCGACTTCCCGGGCCACCCGCACCTGACGCGCATCATGATGCCGCCGACCTGGGAAGGTCACCCGCTACGCAAGGACTTCCCTGCGCGCGCCACCGAATTCGACCCGTTCAGCCTCAACCTCGCCAAGCAACAGCTTGAAGAAGAGGCTGCACGCTTCCGTCCGGAAGACTGGGGCATGAAGCGCTCCGGCACCAACGAGGACTACATGTTCCTCAACTTGGGCCCGAACCACCCTTCGGCCCACGGCGCCTTCCGTATCATCCTGCAACTGGACGGCGAAGAAATCGTCGACTGCGTGCCGGACATCGGCTACCACCACCGTGGTGCCGAGAAAATGGCCGAGCGCCAGTCGTGGCACAGTTTCATCCCGTACACCGACCGTATCGACTACCTCGGCGGCGTGATGAACAACCTGCCGTACGTGCTCTCGGTCGAGAAACTGGCCGGTATCAAGGTACCGGACCGCGTCGACACCATCCGCATCATGATGGCCGAGTTCTTCCGGATCACCAGCCACCTGCTGTTCCTGGGGACCTATATCCAGGACGTCGGCGCCATGACCCCGGTGTTCTTCACCTTCACCGACCGTCAGCGCGCCTATAAGGTCATCGAAGCCATCACCGGTTTCCGCCTGCACCCGGCCTGGTACCGCATCGGCGGCGTGGCCCACGACCTGCCGAACGGCTGGGAACGCCTGGTCAAGGAATTCATCGACTGGATGCCCAAGCGCCTGGACGAGTACCAAAAGGCCGCGCTGGATAACAGCATCCTCAAGGGGCGTACCATCGGCGTCGCGCAGTACAACACCAAGGAAGCCCTGGAATGGGGCGTCACCGGTGCCGGCCTGCGTTCCACCGGCTGCGATTTCGACCTGCGTAAAGCACGTCCGTACTCCGGGTATGAGAATTTCGAATTCGAAGTCCCGCTGGCGGCCAATGGCGATGCCTACGACCGTTGCATCGTGCGCGTCGAAGAAATGCGCCAGAGCCTGAAGATCATCGAGCAGTGCATGCGCAACATGCCGGCCGGCCCGTACAAGGCGGATCACCCGCTGACCACGCCGCCGCCGAAAGAGCGCACGCTGCAGCACATCGAAACCCTGATCACGCACTTCCTGCAGGTTTCGTGGGGCCCGGTCATGCCGGCCAACGAGTCCTTCCAGATGATCGAAGCGACCAAGGGTATCAACAGTTATTACCTGACGAGCGATGGCGGCACCATGAGCTACCGCACCCGGATCCGTACCCCGAGCTTCGCCCACTTGCAGCAGATCCCTTCGGTGATCAAAGGCGAGATGGTCGCGGACTTGATTGCGTACCTGGGTAGTATCGATTTCGTTATGGCCGACGTGGACCGCTAAGCATGAACAGCACGCTTATCCAGACAGACCGTTTCACCTTGAGTGAAACCGAGCGCTCGGCCATCGAGCACGAGCTGCATCACTACGAAGACCCGCGCGCGGCGTCGATCGAAGCCTTGAAGATCGTCCAGAAGGAACGAGGCTGGGTGCCGGACGGCGCCCTCTACGCCATCGGCGAAATCCTCGGCATCCCTGCCAGCGACGTCGAAGGGGTGGCCACGTTCTACAGCCAGATCTTCCGTCAGCCGGTGGGCCGCCACATCATTCGCGTGTGCGACAGCATGGTCTGCTACATCGGCGGCCACGAATCGGTGGTCAGCGAGATCCAGAACAAGCTGGGCATCGGCCTCGGCCAGACCACCCCGGACGGCCGCTTCACGCTGCTGCCGGTGTGCTGCCTGGGCAACTGCGACAAGGCGCCGGCGTTGATGATCGACGACGACACATTCGGTGACGTGCAGCCCGCTGGCGTGACCCAATTGCTCGAGGGCTACCCATGACCCTGACTTCTTTCGGCCCGGCCAACCTGATCAAGCGTTCGCCCGAGACCCACCCGCTGACCTGGCGCCTGCGTGACGATGCCGAACCGGTATGGTTCGACGAGTACCAGGCCAAGAACGGCTACGCGGCTGCGCGCAAAGCCTTCGCGGACATGGCCCAGGACGATATCGTCCAGACCGTGAAAGACGCTGGCCTCAAAGGCCGCGGCGGTGCAGGCTTCCCCACGGGCGTGAAGTGGGGCCTGATGCCCAAGGACGAATCCATCAACATCCGCTACCTGCTGTGCAACGCGGATGAAATGGAGCCGAACACCTGGAAAGACCGCATGCTGATGGAGCAACTGCCCCATCTGCTCATCGAAGGCATGCTGATCAGCGCCCGCGCGCTGAAAACCTACCGGGGCTACATCTTCCTGCGTGGCGAGTACACCACCGCCGCCAAGCACCTCAACCGTGCCGTGGAAGAAGCCAAGGCCGCCGGCCTGTTGGGCAAGAACATCTTGGGTTCGGGTTTTGACTTCGAACTGTTCGTGCACACCGGCGCCGGGCGCTACATCTGCGGTGAAGAAACCGCACTGATCAACTCCCTCGAAGGTCGCCGCGCCAACCCGCGCTCCAAGCCGCCCTTCCCTGCCGCCGTGGGCGTGTGGGGCAAGCCGACCTGCGTGAACAACGTCGAGACCCTGTGCAACGTGCCGGCGATCATCGCCGACGGCGTGGACTGGTACAAATCGTTGGCCCGCGAAGGCAGCGAGGACATGGGCACCAAGCTCATGGGCTTCTCCGGCAAGGTCAAGAACCCTGGCCTGTGGGAGCTGCCGTTCGGCGTGACCGCACGCGAGCTGTTCGAGGACTACGCCGGCGGCATGCGCGACGGCTACACCTTGAAAGCCTGGCAGCCAGGCGGCGCCGGTACCGGTTTCCTGTTGCCCGAGCACCTCGACGCACAAATGTATGCCGGCGGCATCGGCAAGGTGGGCACCCGGATGGGTACCGGCCTGGCGATGGCGGTCGACAACACCGTGAACATGGTGTCCTTGCTGCGCAACATGGAGCAGTTCTTTGCCCGCGAGTCCTGCGGCTTCTGCACCCCATGCCGCGACGGTCTGCCATGGAGCGTGAAGCTGCTGATGGCGCTGGAAAACGGCGAAGGCCGCGAGGGTGATATCGAGACCCTGCTGGGCCTGGTCGGTTTCCTCGGCCCGGGCAAGACCTTCTGTGCTCACGCACCGGGCGCCGTGGAGCCATTGGGCAGCGCAATCAAATACTTCCGCTCGGAGTTCGAAGCCGGCATCGCGCCTACCAGCGCTGCCGTCCCGCCTCTGGCAAGGCCGATCGTAGTCGGCGCGTAACGCTTTAAAAGGCGAAGGGTCCGTGCCCTTCGCTTTCTCATGGGCTGACGCCGTAGAGGCTGTGTTGAGGCCCATGAATAACAAGATTCCATTAGCCACGCCCGCTGACAACGGGCCAACGAAGAACTTTGAACCATGGCCACTATCCACGTAGACGGCAAAGCGCTCGAAGTCGATGGGGCAGACAACCTGTTACAGGCCTGTCTGTCGCTCGGTCTCGATATCCCGTATTTCTGCTGGCACCCCGCGCTTGGTAGCGTCGGGGCCTGCCGCCAGTGTGCGGTCAAGCAGTACACCGACGAGAACGACACCCGTGGTCGTATCGTCATGTCCTGCATGACCCCAGCCACCGACAACACCTGGATCTCCATCGACGATGAAGAATCCAAGGCGTTCCGCGCCAGCGTCGTCGAATGGCTGATGACCAACCACCCCCACGACTGCCCGGTCTGTGAGGAAGGCGGTCACTGCCACCTGCAAGACATGACCGTGATGACCGGCCACAACGAGCGCCGTTATCGCTTCACCAAGCGTACCCACCAGAACCAGGACCTCGGCCCGTTCATTTCCCACGAAATGAACCGCTGCATTGCCTGCTATCGCTGCGTGCGCTTCTATAAGGACTACGCCGGCGGCACCGACCTCGGCGTATTCGGCGCCCACGACAACGTGTACTTCGGTCGTGTTGAAGACGGCGTGCTCGAAAGCGAGTTCTCCGGCAACCTCACCGAGGTCTGCCCCACCGGTGTGTTCACCGACAAGACGCACTCCGAGCGCTACAACCGCAAGTGGGACATGCAGTTCGCCCCGAGCATCTGCCATGGCTGCTCCAGCGGTTGCAACATTTCCCCGGGCGAGCGCTACGGCGAATTGCGTCGCATCGAAAACCGCTTCAACGGTTCGGTCAACCAGTACTTCCTGTGCGACCGTGGCCGTTTCGGCTATGGCTACGTCAACCGCGAAGACCGCCCTCGCCAACCACTGCTGGCCGACGGCGCCAAGCTGAGCCTGGACGACGCGCTGGATAAAGCTGCCGACCTGCTGCGCGGCCGCAACATCGTCGGTATCGGTTCGCCCCGCGCCAGCCTCGAAAGCAACTTCGCCTTGCGCGAGCTGGTCGGCGCCGAGCACTTCTACAGCGGTATCGAAGCCGGCGAACTGGAGCGCATCCGCCTGGTCCTGCAGGTGCTGAACGACAGCCCGCTGCCCGTACCGAACATGCGCGACATCGAAGACCACGACGCGATCTTCGTGCTCGGTGAAGACCTGACCCAGACCGCCGCCCGCATCGCCCTGTCGCTGCGCCAGTCGGTCAAGGGCAAGGCCGAAGACATGGCCGACGCCATGCGCGTACAGCCGTGGCTCGACGCCGCAGTGAAGAACATCGGCCAGCACGCGCTGAACCCGCTGTTTATTGCGAGCATTGCTGAAACCAAGCTCGACGACATCGCCGAAGAATGTGTGCACGCAGCTCCGGACGACCTGGCCCGCCTCGGTTTCGCCGTGGCCCACGCCCTGGACGCCAGCGCGCCTGCCGTCGAAGGCCTGGACACCGAAGCCGTCGAGCTGGCCCAGCGCATCGCTGACGCCCTGCTGGCGGCCAAGCGCCCATTGATCATTGCTGGCACCTCGTTGGGTTCCAAGGCGCTGATCGAAGCCGCTGCCAACATCGCCAAGGCCCTGAAGCTACGCGACAAGAACGGTTCCATCAGCCTGGTGGTGCCGGAAGCCAACAGCCTCGGCCTGGCCATGCTCGGTGGCGAGTCCCTGGACGCTGCCCTGCAAGCGGTGACCGACGGCAACGCCGACGCCATCGTGGTACTGGAAAACGACTTGTACACCCGCACCGATGCGGCCAAGGTCGACGCGGCACTGAACGCGGCCAAAGTGCTGATCGTTGCCGATCACCAGAAGACCGCCACCAGCGACCGCGCCCACCTGGTACTGCCGGCCGCCACCTTCGCCGAAGGCGACGGCACCCTGGTCAGCCAGGAAGGCCGTGCCCAGCGCTTCTTCCAGGTGTTCGATCCGAAGTACATGGACGCCAGCATCCTGGTTCACGAAGGCTGGCGCTGGCTGCATGCCTTGCGCGCCACCCTGCTGAACCAGCCGATCGACTGGACCCAGCTCGACCACGTCACCGCAGCCACCGCTGCCAGCGCCCCGCAACTGGCGCGGATTGTCGATGCGGCACCGTCCGCTTCGTTCCGCATCAAGGGCTTGAAACTGGCCCGTGAACCGCTGCGTTATTCCGGTCGTACCGCGATGCGCGCCGACATCAGCGTGCACGAACCGCGTACCCCGCAAGACAACGACACCGCGTTCGCCTTCTCCATGGAAGGCTACTCGGGTTCGGTCGAGCCGCGTCAGCAGGTGCCATTCGCCTGGTCGCCGGGCTGGAACTCGCCGCAGGCCTGGAACAAGTTCCAGGACGAAGTCGGTGGTCACATCCGCGCTGGCGACCCGGGCACCCGCCTGATCGAAAGCACCGGTGACGCACTGAACTGGTTCGCCGCCGTACCGCGTCCGTTCAACCCAGCCCAGGGCACCTGGCAGGTTGTGCCGTTCTTCCACCTGTTCGGCAGCGAAGAGAACTCTTCCAAGGCCGCGCCGGTGCAAAGCCGCATCCCTGAAGCCTACGTATCCCTGGCCAAGTCCGAAGCCGACCGCCTGGGCGTCAACGACGGTGCCCTGCTCAGCCTGAACGTGGCCGGCCAGACCCTGCGTCTGCCGCTGCGCATCAACGATGAGTTGGGTGCAGGCCTGGTTGCACTGCCAAAAGGCCTCGCCGGTATTCCGCCTGCGATCTTTGGCAAAACCGTTGACGGTCTGCAGGAGGCAGCGCAATGACCTGGTTCACCCCTGAAGTGATCGACGTGATCATCTCGGTCGTCAAGGCCATCGTGATCCTGTTGGCCGTGGTCGTCGCGGGCGCCCTGCTCAGCTTCGTCGAACGTCGCCTACTGGGCTGGTGGCAGGACCGCTACGGTCCGAACCGCGTTGGCCCGTTCGGCATGTTCCAGATCGCCGCCGACATGTTGAAAATGTTCTTCAAGGAAGACTGGACCCCGCCGTTTGCCGACAAGGTGATCTTCACCCTGGCACCGGTCGTGGCCATGAGCGCCTTGCTGATCGCCTTCGCGATCATCCCGATCACCCCGACCTGGGGCGTGGCGGACCTGAACATCGGCTTGCTGTTCTTCTTCGCCATGGCCGGCCTGTCGGTCTACGCGGTGCTGTTCGCCGGCTGGTCGAGCAACAACAAGTTCGCCCTGCTGGGCAGCTTGCGGGCCTCGGCCCAGACCGTGTCCTACGAAGTGTTCATGGGCCTGGCGCTGATGGGCATCGTGGTGCAGGTCGGCTCGTTCAACATGCGCGACATCGTCGAGTACCAGGCACAGAACCTGTGGTTCATCATTCCGCAGTTCTTCGGCTTCTGTACCTTCTTCATCGCTGGTGTCGCCGTGACTCACCGTCACCCGTTCGACCAGCCGGAAGCGGAACAGGAACTGGCCGACGGTTACCACATCGAATACGCCGGCATGAAGTGGGGCATGTTCTTCGTCGGTGAATACATCGGCATCATCCTGATCTCGGCCCTGCTGGTCACGCTGTTCTTCGGCGGCTGGCACGGACCGTTCGGCATCCTGCCGCAGTTGGCGTTCTTCTGGTTCTTCCTGAAGACCGCGTTCTTCATCATGTTGTTTATCCTGCTGCGCGCTTCCATTCCGCGTCCACGATATGACCAGGTGATGGATTTCAGCTGGCGCTTCTGCCTGCCGCTGACCCTGATCAATTTGCTGGTGACTGCTGCCGTGGTGCTGATGCACACGCCAGCGGCTGCGGTTCAGTGAGGATTTGACCCATGTTCAAATATATTGGCGACATCGTTAAGGGTACCGGTACCCAGTTGCGAAGCCTGGTGATGGTGTTCGGTCACGGCTTTCGCAAACGCGACACCCTGCAATACCCGGAAGAAGCGGTATACCTGCCGCCGCGCTACCGCGGCCGCATCGTACTGACCCGCGACCCCGATGGCGAAGAGCGTTGCGTAGCCTGCAACCTGTGCGCCGTGGCGTGCCCGGTGGGTTGCATCTCCCTGCAGAAAGCTGAAACCGAAGACGGTCGCTGGTACCCGGACTTCTTCCGCATCAACTTCTCGCGCTGCATTTTCTGCGGCCTCTGCGAGGAAGCTTGCCCGACCACCGCGATCCAGCTCACACCGGATTTCGAGATGGCCGAGTTCAAACGTCAGGACCTGGTGTACGAGAAAGAAGATCTGTTGATCTCTGGTCCCGGTAAAAACCCTGATTACAACTTCTATCGTGTTGCAGGTATGGCCGTTGCCGGTAAGCCGAAAGGCGCCGCACAAAACGAAGCCGAGCCGATCAACGTGAAGAGCTTGCTGCCTTAAGGAAGAAAGATGGAATTCGCTTTCTATTTCGCATCGGGTATCGCGGTTGTGTCCACGCTTCGCGTGATCACCAACACCAACCCCGTGCACGCCCTGCTCTACCTGATCATTTCGCTGATCGCCGTGGCCATGACCTTCTTCAGCCTCGGCGCGCCGTTCGCCGGTGTGCTGGAAGTGATCGCCTATGCCGGCGCCATCATGGTGCTGTTCGTGTTTGTGGTGATGATGCTTAACCTGGGGCCGGCTTCGGTCGCCCAGGAACGCGTCTGGCTCAAGCCCGGCATCTGGCTCGGTCCGGTTGTCCTGGCAGCGCTGCTGCTGGGTGAACTGCTGTATGTGCTGTTCGCTCACCAGAGCGGCCAGGCCATCGGCCACACCACCGTGGATGCAAAAGCCGTGGGCATCAGCCTGTTCGGCCCGTACCTGCTGGTGGTCGAACTGGCGTCGATGCTGCTGCTCGCTGCAGCCGTCACCGCCTTCCACTTGGGCCGCAACGAAGCCAAGGAGCAATGACGATGCCTGCTATCCCTTTGGAGCATGGTCTGGCGGTCGCCGGCATCCTGTTCTGCCTTGGCCTGGTCGGCCTGATGGTCCGCCGTAACATTCTGTTCGTGTTGATGAGCCTGGAAATCATGATGAACGCCGCGGCACTGGCGTTCATCGTTGCGGGTGCACGTTGGGGCCAGCCGGATGGACAAGTCATGTTCATCCTGGTGATCAGCCTGGCAGCCGCCGAGGCCAGCATTGGCCTGGCGATCCTGCTGCAACTGTATCGTCGCTTCCACACGCTTGATATCGACGCTGCCAGTGAGATGCGCGGATGAACATGATCTTTCTGACTTTCGTATTTCCCCTGATCGGTTTCCTGCTGCTGTCGTTCTCCCGTGGACGCTGGTCGGAAAATCTGTCTGCCCTGGTGGGCGTGGGTTCCATTGGCCTGTCGGCGATCGTTGCCGCCTACGTCATCTGGCAATTCAACGTGGCACCGCCGGAAGGCGGTCACTACACCCTGGTGCTGTGGCAGTGGATGTCGGTGGAGGGCTTCAAGCCCAACTTCGCCCTCTACGTCGACGGCCTGTCGATCACCATGCTCGGCGTGGTGGTCGGCGTGGGCTTCCTGATCCACCTGTTCGCGTCCTGGTACATGCGCGGTGAAGCCGGTTACTCGCGCTTCTTCTCGTACACCAACCTGTTTATCGCCAGCATGCTGTTCCTGGTGCTCGGCGATAACCTGTTGTTCCTGTACTTCGGCTGGGAAGGCGTGGGCCTGTGCTCGTACCTGTTGATCGGTTTCTACTACAGCAACCGCAACAACGGTAACGCAGCACTCAAGGCCTTTATCGTCACCCGCATCGGCGACGTGTTCATGGCCATCGGCCTGTTCATCCTGTTCCAGCAAGTGGGCACGCTGAACATCCAGGAACTGCTGGTGCTGGCACCGCAGAAATTCCAGGTTGGCGACTTCTGGATCACCCTGGCCACCCTGATGCTGCTCGGCGGCGCCGTGGGTAAATCCGCGCAACTGCCACTGCAAACCTGGCTGGCGGACGCGATGGCCGGCCCTACCCCGGTTTCCGCACTGATCCACGCTGCCACCATGGTAACCGCCGGTGTCTACCTGATCGCCCGTACCCACGGCCTGTTCACCCTGGCGCCGGACATCCTGCACCTGGTCGGCATCGTTGGTGGCGTGACCCTGGTCCTGGCTGGCTTTGCTGCCCTGGTACAGACCGACATCAAGCGCATCCTTGCCTACTCGACCATGAGCCAGATCGGCTACATGTTCCTGGCCCTGGGCGTTGGCGCCTGGGACGCGGCGATCTTCCACCTGATGACCCACGCCTTCTTCAAGGCCTTGCTGTTCCTCGCTTCCGGTGCGGTGATCGTGGCCTGCCACCACGAGCAGAACATCTTCAAGATGGGCGGCCTGTGGAAGAAACTGCCACTGGCCTATGCCAGCTTCATCGTCGGTGGTGCCGCCCTGGCCGCCCTGCCGCTGGTGACCGCCGGTTTCTACTCGAAGGATGAAATCCTCTGGGAAGCCTTCGCCAGCGGCAACCAGAACCTGCTGTACGCAGGCCTGGTGGGTGCGTTCATGACCTCGCTGTACACCTTCCGCCTGATCTTCATCACCTTCCACGGTGAAGCCAAGACCGAAGCTCACGCAGGCCACGGCATCTCGCACTGGTTGCCGTTGTCGGTACTGATCATCCTGTCGACCTTCGTCGGCGCCATGATCACCCCGCCTCTGCACGGTGTACTGCCGCAAAGCGTCGGCCATGCCGGTGGCGAAGCCCAGCACAGCCTGGAAATCGCCTCAGGCGCCATCGCCATTGCCGGTATCCTGCTGGCGGCCCTGCTGTTCCTCGGCAAGCGTCGCTTCGTGACGGCCATCGCCAACAGTGGCATCGGCCGCTTCCTGTCGGCCTGGTGGTTCGCCGCCTGGGGCTTCGACTGGATCTACGACAAACTGTTCGTCAAGCCTTACCTCGCCATCAGCCACATTCTGCGCAAGGACCCGCTCGACCAGACCATCGGTCTGATCCCGCGTGCCGCCAAGGCCGGTCACACCGCCCTGAGCCGCAGCGAGACTGGCCAACTGCGCTGGTATGCAGCCTCCATGGCGGCCGGTGCCGTGCTGGTAATCGGCGCCATCGTCGTGGTAGCGATATGACTATGAACATTGCGATCTTTGCGAACTTGCGAAAGGAAACGAGCCTGTCATGATTCTGCCCTGGCTAATCCTGATCCCCTTCATCGGCGGCCTGCTCTGCTGGATGGGTGAACGCTTCGGCGCCACCCTCCCCCGCTGGATTGCGTTGCTGACCATGTCCCTGGAACTCGCGCTCGGCCTCTGGCTGTGGGCCCATGGCGACTATTCATTTGCTCCGGCACCGGGTGTCGATCCGACCTTCGCGCTTGAATTCAAGCACGTGTGGATCCAGCGCTTCGGCATCAACGTGCACCTGGCCCTGGACGGCCTGTCGCTGTTGATGATCCTGCTGACCGGCCTGCTGGGTATCCTCTCGGTACTCTGCTCCTGGAAAGAGATCCAGCGTCACGTGGGTTTCTTCCACCTGAACCTGATGTGGATCCTGGGCGGTGTCGTCGGCGTGTTCCTCGCCCTCGACCTGTTCATGTTCTTCTTCTTCTGGGAAATGATGCTGGTGCCGATGTACTTCCTCATCGCGCTCTGGGGTCACAGTTCTTCGGACGGCAAGAAAACCCGGATCTACGCGGCGACCAAGTTCTTCATCTTCACCCAGGCTTCCGGCCTGATCATGTTGGTGGCGATCCTGGGCCTGGTACTGGTCAACTTCAATAACACCGGCGTGATTACCTTCAACTACGCCGACCTGTTGAAGACCAAGATGTCCCTGACCACCGAGTACATCCTGATGCTGGGCTTCTTCATCGCCTTCGCGGTGAAGCTGCCGGTGGTGCCGTTCCACTCCTGGCTGCCTGATGCGCACGCCCAGGCGCCGACTGCCGGTTCCGTGGACCTGGCCGGTATCCTGCTGAAGACTGCGGCCTACGGCCTGCTGCGTTTCGCCCTGCCGCTGTTCCCGAATGCCTCGGCCGAGTTCGCGCCGATCGCCATGACCCTGGGTCTGATCGGGATCTTCTACGGTGCGTTCCTGGCATTCGCGCAAACCGACATCAAGCGTCTGATTGCCTTCTCGTCCGTTTCCCACATGGGCTTCGTACTGATCGGTATCTACTCCGGCAGCCAACTGGCGCTGCAGGGCGCGGTAATCCAGATGCTGGCCCACGGTGTCTCGGCCGCTGCCCTGTTTATCCTGAGTGGCCAGCTGTACGAGCGCCTGCACACCCGTGACATGCGTGAAATGGGTGGCGTGTGGTCGCGCATCGCCTACCTGCCGGCGATCAGCCTGTTCTTCGCCGCCGCGTCCCTGGGCTTGCCGGGCACCGGTAACTTCATCGGCGAGTTCCTGATCCTGATGGGTGCCTTCGTGCAAACGCCGTGGATCAGTGCGATTGCTACCTCCGGCCTGGTGTTCGGTTCGGTCTACTCGCTGATCATGATCCACCGCGCCTACTTCGGCCCGGCCAAGTCCGACACCGTCCTGCAAGGGATGGATGCTCGCGAACTGATCATGGTGCTCGGCCTTGCGGTACTGCTGATCTATATCGGCGTGTATCCGCAACCGTTCCTGGACACTTCTGCCGCAACGATGCATGGCGTGCAGCAGTGGTTCGGCACCGCCTTCTCTCAACTCGCTTCGGCCCGGTAAGAGCGCTATGGAATTCACGATCCAACACTTTATCGCGCTTGCGCCGCTGCTGATCACCAGCCTCACCATCGTGGTGGTGATGCTGGCAATCGCCTGGCGCCGCAATCACTCGCAAACGTTCCTGCTGTCCTGTGCCGGTCTGAACCTGGCCCTGCTGTCGATCATCCCGGCCCTCAAGGTCGCGCCATTGGCGGTCACGCCTTTGATGATGGTGGATGACTTCGCCCTGCTGTATATCGCGCTGATCCTGGTCGCGACCCTGGCCTGCGTCACCCTCGCCCACGCCTACATGGGCGAAGGCGGCACCGGTTACCCAGGCAACAAGGAAGAGCTGTACCTGCTGATCCTGCTGGCCGCGGCCGGTGGCATCGTGCTGGTCAGCGCACAGCACCTGGCCGGCCTGTTCATCGGCCTGGAACTGCTGTCGATCCCGACCTACGGCCTGGTGGCCTACGCGTTCTTCAACAAGCGCTCCCTGGAAGCCGGCATCAAGTACATGGTGCTGTCCGCCGCCGGTTCCGCGTTCCTGTTGTTCGGCATGGCCCTGCTCTACGCCGAAGCCGGCAGCCTGAGCTTCACCGGTATCGGCCACGCCCTGGCGACCACCAGCCTGCCTGCGCCGATTGCCCAACTGGGCCTGGCCATGATGCTGATCGGCCTGGCGTTCAAGCTGTCGCTGGTGCCGTTCCACCTGTGGACCCCGGACGTGTACGAAGGCGCCCCGGCGCCGGTGGCCGCTTTCCTGGCGACCGCGTCGAAGGTTGCGGTGTTTGCGGTGATGGTGCGTCTGTTCCAGATCTCGCCTGCTGCCAACACTGGCGTGCTGAGTAACGTGCTGACCGTGATCGCCATCGCGTCGATCCTGTTCGGTAACCTGCTGGCCCTGACCCAGAACAACCTCAAGCGTCTGCTGGGTTACTCGTCCATCGCTCACTTCGGCTACCTGCTGATCGCCCTGGTGGCGAGCAAAGGCCTGGCCGTGGAAGCCATGGGTGTGTACCTGGTCACCTACGTGATCACCAGCCTCGGCGCGTTCGGCGTAATCACCCTGATGTCCTCGCCGTTCAAAGGCCGTGACGCCGACGCCCTGTACGAGTACCGCGGCCTGTTCTGGCGCCGTCCGTACCTGACCGCCGTACTGACCGTGATGATGCTGTCCCTGGCCGGTATTCCGCTCACGGCGGGCTTCATCGGCAAGTTCTACATCGTCGCCACCGGCGTCGAAGCGCACGAGTGGTGGTTGGTTGCCTCCCTGGTACTGGGCAGCGCCATCGGAGTGTTCTACTACCTGCGCGTGATGGTCACCCTGTACCTGATCGAGCCAAACCTGCGCCGTGTGGATGCCGAACTGCACTGGGAACAGAAGGCAGGCGGTGTAATGCTGCTGGCCATTGCCCTGCTCGCGTTCTTCCTGGGCGTGTACCCACAACCGCTGCTCACCCTGGTGCAGCACGCGGTGTTGGGCGTTTGATCGCTTAGCGGTATGCAGTCAACAAAACGGCGCCTTCGGGCGCCGTTTTGCATTCTGGGCAATGGGGTTCAAACACCCTTTTCAACTCACGGAAATTTCCTCTTCCACTCGCCTACTCATCTGGCATATGCACGCCGAAGCCCGCCGTATGGTGTTTGAGTTTTAGGAAAGTTCCCACAGCCAGGTCACTTGACCATAAGCAGGTGGGCCACCAAACTATACGTAGTCTACGTACAGAACATGGATGCTCTATTTATCGAACTACCGCCCTTCGAGCGGCATCGCAAGGACTATCTGAGTGACGAGCTTTTCCAGGGTTTTCAACAAGAGTTGATGAAGAACCCGGAAGCAGGAGATGTGATCGAGGGAACAGGCGGACTGCGCAAGGTTCGCTTCATCGACGAGCGACGCAACAAAGGCAAGCGCGGTGGCCTGCGGGTCATTTACTACTGGTGGTCGGGCGGCACGCAATTCTGGCTGTTCACCCTGTACGGCAAGCACGAACAGGATGACCTGACACCACAGCACAAAAAAGCCCTAAAACACATGCTGGACAGGGAAATCAAAGCGAGAACACATCATGAAACGTGAAATTTTTTCCGAACTGGTCGAAGGCTTCGACGCCCTGGCAAACGAACGCCAGGGCAAAGTCACCCTGCGAACCCATAAGGTTCATCTCAATCAACTGGAGCCGCTTACCGCCGAGGAGGTGGTGGCCGTGCGTCAACAACTCAACCTCTCCCGGTCGGTGTTCGCCATGTACCTGCGCACCAACACCCGCACCCTGGAAAACTGGGAACAAGGTCGGGCCAAGCCAAATGCCCAGGCCGCCACCCTGATTCGCCTGGTGGCACGTTTCCCGGAAACCGTAGCGCAACTCGCTGCATTGGGTTGATCAACAAAGCCCCGACAGGTTCGGGGCTTTTTCATTCAGCACTATGGGCCGCCGAGCATGTTATGCGCAGCCACCCCCAGTCCTGGCGGTCCACTAGCGTTCGCGCAGGTGATACAGGGTGCGGTTCTGCGAGCGGATGCGAGTGGCCACGCCCAACGCGCCGAGGTGAAAATTGCCCAGGCCAGGGTCTGGTAGGCGATGCGGGGCATGGCCACCCTCTCTTCTCAGGATATGGAAAGCAGGTTCCACACTAAGGCAGCGACGCGACTGCGTTGAGGGTTTTGGCGGACACAAAGGGGGGCTGGCGGGGACAGTTGAACGTGGGCGTTGGCCGCCCACGTCCGGGCGATGCACTTAGAACGCGATACCGACCTTGAACCCGTACTCATCTCGCTTGAGTTTGGTGTTGTCAGCCACTTCGGAGTTACCGTCGAGTTTGTACTCAGTGCGGGTGTAGTACAAGCCCGCGACCACCGGCAGGTTACCCTTCTGATTCATCAACAGGCTGACTTCGGCGTAAGGGTTGGTGCGGTCCTTGAGGTCCACGGTGTCGCTGCCGAAATCTTCCACCTTGAGCTTGGTACGACCGTCGATGGTGCGACGGGCGCCAGCTTCAAGACGCAGGGTCATGTCATCGAACTGGTGGTTATAGCCCAGGGCCGCCTTGGCGAACGGCGATTTGTTGGTGAGCTTCACGTCGAGGTCGTTGATCTCTGGCTCGTAGCGGGTCCAGCTGTAGCCACCGCCAACGATCACGTCGACAAAGTTGCGCGCATCCAGCGCGGCGCGCCAGCCGAGATCCAGGTCTGCCTGGCCTTCCTTGAGTTTGTTATCGCTCTTTTCGCCGTATTTGGCTTCGATACCGGCCTGGTAGATAAAGCCGGATTCGGCGGTGAGCTTGTTGCCGAAGTTGTAGAACAGGCCCGCCTCAGGCATGTGGCTCTTGTCGCTCTGGCTGCCGCCTTCGAATTTGAAGTCGTTGTAGCTGCCCAGGATCCCGAAGGTGGAGATCGGGTCGGTGGACGGTGCGGCGAACACCACGGCAGGCGCAGCGACCAGCGCCAGCAGCGAGGAACCCTTGAAGAGTTTTCCGAATAGCTTGGACATCGTTTTACATCTCCTTGTCTGGTGAGCAAATTATTCAGGAAACGGTTCGAACCCCGGCATGCGCCAAAGGTTCGAATTAATTTGCGTGGATTTGGAGGTAAAACGGTTCAGCGAGGCTCTAGCTCACTATTCCCGGGAGGCAGCCAGGACCAGGCCATCCAGGGTTTGCCGAAGTGTTGCCGTGTCCGGCACGCGAATCCTGAAGGTTTCAGTCAGCATCTGCACCACCTCATCGGCACTGCCAAGCGTGCGTTTTTCGCTCGGCCGGTCCAGGGAGTGGATCGCATAGTGGGTGTTGTTCAGGGTATGGCGCTTGCCCGGTGCCAGGCGTGCGACTTTCAGTTGGCCCACAAATACCGAATCCGGGTGGGTAGAGACGTACCAGTTGCCGATTTCGTAATCGATATCCGCCTGTACTTGCAGGTCGAACACATACAGCCCACGCCACTCCTCGGCCACTTGTGCCCACAAGGTGTAACTGCCCTGCCCGTCGAAAGTCAGGCGATACGGTTCATGGGCCGTGGCCTGCACCGCTTCGGTGTCCAGTTGCAACGGGCTGCTGGGCACCATGCCGCCAAAGCCGACATCGGTGATGTAGCGCACGCCGTCCAGGGTCACCAGGCTCAAACGATGGGTACGCGCCGTGCGTGCATCCGGCGCCCCGCCCATCACCACCCGGCCGGTGATGCCACGCGCCTCGAAGCCGAGTTCCTGCAGCAAGGCCAGGAACATCTGGTTCAGCTCATAGCAATAGCCGCCCCGCCCGTCCAACAGCACTTTTTGTTCGACACTGGGCAGGTCGATCGGCACCGGCAGGCGTATCAGGCTCGACAGGTTCTCGAAGGCAAAGCTGCACACGTGGCGCAGTTGCAGGGCCTGCAAGGTGTGCAGGGTGGGCGCCGGCGGCGTGTCATAACCCAGGCGTTGCAGGTAGAGACGGCTATGGGTCAGCAGAGACATGGCGCGATCCTTGGGCACAGGAAGAAGGCATCACTATGCCGCGCCAACCTGCAGATTGTCATTTTGAATGAACCTTTTTGAACGCTGCCCTATCCATCTATAACAACACAGGGAGGCAACATGAGTACCGCAAAAATCTACACGATCAATTATCAGCTGCACGGTCAACCGAAAACCTTTGTGGTGCGTGCTGAAGTGATGAACAACGCCGAGGCCTGGCACTGGGCGGCGGTGGATGCCGATATTGCCCATGTGAGTCGCGTGGGGCGCGTGGGGCATGAGCAGGTCAAGAAAACCACCCGGCCCTGGGCGGAGAAGTTTGGGATTACGGATGTCACGTGGATCGCACCCAAGTAAGTGCATAGCCCCATCGTACAAGGTGGGGCTTTTAACACCCTCTGCAGTTGACCATTTGCCCATCATGAACAGGGCTAACGCTTCAGTGAAATCAATTCAATTTCACTCGACCCATGCGCTACCTAAACTACATCCTAATTATTGATTCTAGAAATCAATCTGGCACCTGAACAACCCATCAGGTGTATTCCGGAAATCAGGATGTCAGGCCACAATGAACAGCGAGTTTGCCTTTACCCTCAAAACCCTGCGTTTCGACGAACATTATCAGCCCTCGAAAAACACGCGCATCACCACCAACTTTGCCAACTTGGCCAGGGGTAAAAGTCGCCAGGAGAATCTGCGCAACACATTGAGGATGATCAACAATCGTTTCAATGCATTGGCGCAGTGGGATAACCCCAAGGGTGATCGCTACAGAGTGGAACTTGATATCGTCTCGGTTGAAATGGACATTGCCCCTGAACAGCGTGGCAACGCCATCCCGCTGATTGAAATATTGAAAACGACGATAGTCGATCAACACACCCATGAACGCAGTGAGGGTATTGTCGGCAACAACTTTTCCTCCTACATTCGCGATTACGATTTCAGCGTTGCCTTGTCAGCGCACAACAAGAATCAGACCGAGTTCAGCACACCCGAGAACTTTGGCGACTTGCATGGAAAACTGTTCAAGCACTTCGTCAACTCAAACACGTACAAAGAAAACTTCAAGAAGCCGCCGGTGATCTGCCTGAGCGTTTCGAACACCAGGACCTATCATCGGACAGAAAACCAGCATCCTGTACTGGGCTTTGAATACCAACAGGACGCCTACTCCTTGACGGATGAGTACTTCAGTAAAATGGGCTTGAAGGTTCGCTACTTCATGCCTTCACACAGTGTTGCGCCGCTGGCCTTTTATTTTTCCGGTGACTTGCTGGCGGATTACAGCAATCTTGAACTCATCAGCACCATCAGCACCATGGACACTTTCCAGAAGATTTACCGGCCCGAGATTTACAATGCCAATTCTGCCGCCGGCAAATTCTACCGACCCAGCTTGAAGCACCAGGATTACTCACTGACGTTGATTGTCTACGATCGAGAAGAACGCAGCCGCCTGGCGATTGAACAGGGAAAATTCGTTGAAGAGCACTTTATCAAACCCTACCAGGCTGTTCTTCAACAGTGGTCCGCCCACTGCGCGCTTTGACGCATTAATACTACAAGGTCATCCCTGATGAAAAAGTTGTTACCTACTTCGACCGCCGGCAGTTTGCCTAAACCTTCCTGGCTGGCTCAACCTGAAACACTGTGGTCGCCCTGGAAACTGCAGGATGAGGCATTGACCGAGGGCAAACACGACGCCTTGCGCCTGTCCCTGCAGGAACAACAGCACGCGGGCATTGATATCGTCAGTGATGGTGAACAGACGCGCCAACACTTTGTGACGACGTTTATTGAACACCTCAGCGGTGTTGATTTCGAGAAACGCGAGACCGTGCGAATCCGTGATCGTTATGACGCAAGCGTGCCAACGGTCGTAGGGGCTGTTTCCCGCCAGAAACCCGTGTTTGTCGAAGACGCCAAGTTCTTGCGCCAGCAAACCAGTCAACCCATCAAGTGGGCGCTGCCTGGCCCCATGACGATGATCGACACGCTGTATGACAACCATTACAAGAGTCGTGAAAAGCTCGCCTGGGAATTCGCCAAAATCCTCAACCAGGAAGCCCTTGAATTAGAAGCCGCCGGGGTGGATATCATCCAATTCGACGAGCCCGCCTTCAACGTGTTCTTTGATGAGGTGAACGACTGGGGCGTGGCCACCCTGGAAAGGGCCATTGAAGGCCTCAAATGCGAAACCGCCGTGCATATTTGCTACGGCTACGGCATCAAAGCCAATACTGACTGGAAAAAGACGCTGGGATCAGAGTGGCGTCAATATGAAGAAGCCTTCCCCAAGCTGCAGCAATCCAGTATCGATATCGTCTCGCTGGAGTGTCACAACTCCCATGTGCCCATGGAGCTGATTGAACTTATCCGCGGCAAAAAAGTGATGGTCGGCGCCATCGACGTGGCCAGCCACACCATTGAAACACCCGAGGAAGTCGCCAACACCTTGAGAAAAGCACTGCAGTTTGTCGATGCCGACAAGCTCTACCCTTGCACGAACTGTGGCATGGCGCCGCTGCCTCGTCACATCGCCAGGGGCAAGCTGAATGCGTTGAGTGCCGGCGCAGCGATTGTCCGAAGCGAACTCTCGAACCCGTACTGAGAATGCGCAAGGCCTGACGATGTCAGGCCTTGCCTGGCGCATTCGCACGTCACCCCATTCAGGACCGCCTATGTCACCTCCCATCGAGCCCTCGCGCTTTCGAGAAGCCCTCGGGCACTACGCGTCCGGTATCACAGTGATTACCTCCCACGTTGACGGCGAGCCGATCGGCTTCACTTGCCAGTCGTTCTACAGCGTGTCGATGAGCCCGCCGCTGGTGTCATTCAGCGTCATGTCCAATTCAGCCAGCTATCCGAGGATGCGCCAGGCCGGCCGGTTTGCCGTCAATATCCTGTCCGGCGAGCAGGTCAGGATTTCCAACCAGTTCGCTCGGCGAGGCACAGACAAGTGGCACGGCGTGGAGTGGCAGGGATCACCACTGGGCAATCCGCTCATTGCCGGCAGCCTGTACTGGCTGGATTGCGAAATTCACGCCGAACACGCCGCCGGTGATCACCTGATCGTGATCGGCGAAGTGAAAGCCATGAACCTGCCTGAAGCGACTGCTTCGCAGCCATTGGTGTACTTCAAAGGACAGTATCGCGACCTCGCCACGCACGATGCGTGTCGGCAAGAATGAGCCGCAAGGACCGTGGCCGGATCAAGTCTTCAAATCTCCCAGCGGATCGTAGGGTGGTTTCCGCTCGTCCTTGTCGGTGTTTTTCTTATCCAACGGCGCGATAGCCGGGCCAATGGGGTCTACCTGCGGATCCGATACATCCGGTGAATCCGGATCAAACCCCAGTTCATCCTGAACACTGGAATGCTCGCCCGAAGCCGGGCCTTTCGATGTGTCACTCACGGCGTTCTCCTCATTTAAAGTGGGCGAGCCTTGTCATGGAGGCTTTCAAGGTCTTCCTCGACGCGCTCCACGTCGTCTTCCTGGCGCTCCGCCGGGTCGTTGGGGCGCAACGCATCGTTGTCGCGTTCTTCCTCTCCGGGTGTGCGGTCAGGGTTCGGGGTACCGGGCGGTGGTTGCTTGTATTCGGGCATGATGGCTCACCTCAAAGGGTCTACACCAATTTAGAGAAACCGCCGTGCAGCATCGTTCAACTTGTTTGCCCAAGCGTGAGATGATGCCGGCCCCTTCTGGAGAAATGCCCCGGATGTTCGAGCTCAAACCCTGCGACCCTGTCACCTTCCGTCAACAGACCCGGCGCAGCACGCTGATCGTGGCCGTGTTGTTCGTCGCCCTGGCGATGCTGCTGTCGAGCCTGGCGGTGATGCTGTTTGGTGAGCCCGGCGGTGACAATTTCCGCTTCAATGTCGGCGGTGTGTTCGCCGGGGTGCTGATCACCATGGCCCTGGTCCGTGGCCCGTTCTGGACCCAGGGGTGGCTCGCGCCGGCGGTGTATGGCTGGCAGCTCAAGCGCAGCCTGATGAGCGTGACCAATGTGATGCACAAGGTCATCGAGCGGGTGCAGGCCAATGACCCGGCGGCGATCAAGGTACTGCGCTTCTACCACTTGGGCTTGACGCAGATGCATGAGCTGGAGGCCAACTCCAGCGCCCAGGTGCAGTTGGTGGCTGAGGTCGAGGCGCACAAGGCCAGGATGCAGGCGCTGGGGATCGACACCGAACAAACCCGTCTCGACCCCGCCTGGCTGGCAGCCTTGAAAACCGCTTAAGGCAACTCGCCGATGCGCTGCTCGTCGGGCCAGAACAGCGCCGCCTGGCCGCACGGCTGGCCGGCGTCATCGAGCAAGGTCCATACCACCCCGGCATGAATCATGAACGGCTGGTTGTGCGCATCCACCCGCCAACCGCTGTAGCCCTCGGCGATGCCGTTGGCGGTGACTTGCTCCAGCAGCAGCTGACGCGCATCGCGGTCGAGGGCCGAAGCGCTGAAGCGTGAGGGCATGCCGATAAAGCTCTCGCGCGGGTATTTGAAGCACTGCAGGGCGCATTCATTCACATACGTAAATCGCGGATCTGCGCCGCCGTCATGGGCCAGCAGGCTGTAGGGTGCGTCGCGGTGCAGCCAGGCCAGGCGCTGTTGTGCGTCCAGGTATGCCGGGGCCGGCAGTCCCTGGCCGGTCCAGTGTCGATAGGCCTTGTCCAGCACGTCTACGAAGCTTTCTTGAGAGGACACGTACAACCTCACATCATCAGTTGGAATTTTTTGCCCGCCAGCAGAACACCGCACTGACGGCGATGGCTGCACCGGCCAGGCCAAACACCCACGGCGCCGAGGCGATCGGCAGCAGCAGGCCGGCGAGCAAGGGGCCGAGGCCGGCGCCGATATCGCGCCACACGGCATTCGAGGCCAGGGCCGACACGCGCATCGACCCGGGATTGCGCTCCGCCACCAGGGTAGTCACCAGCGGCAGTTGCAGTGCGCGCAACACCAGTACCGCCGCCGCGCCGACAATCACCCAGTAACTGCCGAACGCCGTCAGGGCCAGGGCACTCAGGAACGAAAACAGCAACAGCATCGAGGTGGCGCCAAACCGCTGGGCCGCTCGACCGCCCAAAGGGCTCAGGAGCATTTCCGAGACATAACGCAACGCCATCAGGCCGCCGGCGATCAGCACCGCATCCCCGCCCAGCAGCTTCTGCGCCTGGAGCGACAGGCCGAAGATAAACAGCCCGTCCAGCGCCACGCCCTCGATAAACGACCACACTGCCACACTGTCCGGCCATTTGAAGCGTCGGCCCGGGGTGCTGTGCAAATCATGCCCGACCGTAGGCAAACCGCGCGCCATCCACAAGCCCACCAGGCAACACCCGGCCAGAATCAGAAAGATCGGACGCGGCCCGGCCCACAGCGTCAGCCAGCCGCCCAGGGGCAGCGCCAGCATCGGCCCCAGGGCGATCAACGCCCGTGAGCGCCCGGCGCGGCGTGAGGCGCCGGCAGGTTCCGACGTGGCCAGCACTTGGGTCGACAGGTTCAACGCTGCAAAGCACAAGCCCCACACCAGGCGCAGGCAGAGCAATGCGGCAAACCCGGACAACATTGAGTTGCCCACCGCACACAACGCTGCGGCGCCGGCGGCGATCATGCAGGTCAGGCGGTCGCCGTTGCGTGCGTAGAAATTGAGCACATGCCGGTAGCCGAAAATCCGCACCAGACGGTTGGCGGCCAGCAACACCCCGGCCTGGGCCAGGGTGATGCCGAACGCCTGGGATTCCATGGGCAGCAACAGGTAGAGCAACACGTCACTGGGCAGGCATAAAGCCAGGGTCAAAGCGGCGCGGCGGGAGTGGGTATCAGCGGTGCGGAGGGCCAGGCTGGACATAAATCTGAAACATCCCGAAATATTCAGGTCGCCACGGTAGCGTTAATCAGCCCTTTTTCCCATAGGGCAACAAACGCAGACCACTGGCCACCGCGCCCACCAGTGCAAACCCGCAGCCCAGCCACAGCGCATAATGCGGGCCGCTGCCCACGGACAGGTGGAAACACAACGCTACCAGCGATGCGCCCAGCGTCTGGCCCAGCAGGCGTGAAATCGCCACGATGCCGCTCGCCCCGCCACTGCGCGCCAGCGGTGCGCTGGTCATCAACGCCTTGAGGTTGGGTGACTGAAAAAAGCCGAACCCGGCCCCGCACAGCGCCATGCGCCAGCCGATATCAAATGCCGAGGCGCCGCTGCCCAGGGTGGCCAACGCAGCCATCCCCACGCTGAGCATCAACAAGCCGATGCCGCACAGCACGCCCAGGGACACACGGTCCGCCAGACGCCCCGCAACCAGCGCCATCACCGCCACCACCGCCGGCCATGGCGTCATCAGGAAACCGGTTTCCACCTGGCTATGGCCGAGCACCGCCTGCAACAAAAACGGCAGGGACACAAAGGCCAGGCCCTGGGCGCTGAAGGCACACACAGCCGTCAAGGAAGACAAGGCAAACACCGGGCGCTTGAACAGGTCGAGCGCCAGCATCGGTGCCGGGTGCCCGGCCTGGCGCCGCAACAGCAGCACGCCGCAGACCAGTGCCACAGCAATCACACCCAGCGTCAGCGCACCCTGGGCACCGTGCACCGCCGTGCCCAGGCCCAGCACCAGCAGGGCGAACAGCCCGGCGCACAGTACGGCGGCAAGACGGTCGAAGGCATGCCCGGTCATCGGCAGGGTCGGCAACGAGCGCACGCCCAACCCCAAGGCCAGTAACCCCAGCGGCACGTTGATCAGATACAACCAATGCCAGGTCGCCACCGACAGAATCGCCGACGCAGCCGTCGGCCCAAGGGTAAAGGCCAACCCCACCACCAACGAGTTATAGCCCAGCCCGCGCCCGAGCATTTTTGACGGGTAGATATGCCGCAGCAACGCCGTGTTCACGCTCATGATCGCCGCCGCCCCAAGCCCCTGCGCCACTCGCGCGGCAGTCAGGGTGAGCAGCGAGCCGGCCAACCCGCAAAACAGCGACGACACAATAAACAGCAACAACCCGCCGAGGTACACCCGGCGATGCCCCAGCACATCGCTGAGCGAAGCAAACGGCAGCACCGTGGCGATGATCGCCAACTGGTAGGCATTGACCACCCAGATCACCGAAGCGGAATCGGTGCCGATCCCCTCGGCCAGGGTCGGCAACGCCGTGTTGACGATGGCCGTGTCCAGGGTCGCCATGCCGATCCCCAGGGAGATCGCGATCACGGCCGGCAGGCGTTTATCGAGGGGCAACCCATCGGCAACAGAAGACATGAACAATCCGCGCAGGTGACTAAGGCGGTTAGATTAATGGCAGCCGCGAATTTATTCAGTGGCCGATTGGCTAACTGTCCGTATTTTCATGTTCGCCAGTGCCCGGTTTTAGCCATCACCCCTACCGCCTCGGCAAAACCCGCCTGGGGCAACGTGTTGAGCGTGACCAGCCCCACGCAGCGTGTCGGTTTCAGGGTCGCCGTGTGCGTCGCCACGCGTGCGGCCTGTTCCACACCGGCCAGCACCGCCTCGGGGATATGCAGCGCGTTCATCAGTTCCAGCACATCCTGGCCGAGCGCCACGTCATCGGCCTCGCGCAGGTACGGTACGATCACCCGGAAACCCTGCGCCGCCAGCGGCCCGCTGACCGCCGCAAACACCTGCACATCCGCCGCCAGCAAGATGATCGCGCGGCCGTCCTCCGGCCCGAACTGCTCATAACGCACCTCCCCCTCATCCGTGCTCACCTGTTGCAGCGCAAACGCCGGGGCGGTGATCACCACCGTCGCCAGCAATAAAAAACCACGACGGTCAAACATCTCTCACCCCCACGATCAATTCACTGCCCAGCCAAGCGGCCAGGTATTCACCTGCCTGCATCACGCCCGCGTCCTCCCCCAGGCGTTGCACAAGGAACTCACACAGCCCGGCGAAACTGCCGTCAGCCTGTACCTGCTGCACCGCCTGAAGTTCCAGCGCATCCACCTGACGCAGCCGCGAGGTGAATTGCCGCCGCCACACCAGCAAACCGCCCGCCTGTTCCAGCATCACCTCTTCCGGCGCGCACGTTTCCTGCCACAGCGCCGACCAGATGGCCTCGGCATTGGTGGTCAAGTCGTGGCAACGCAACGACGGTGTGAGCTGCAATACCGCCGTGTCCCAGTCCAGCTCGGCCAGCGCTTCCAGGGCCAGCGGTTGCGCGTCAGCGGCGACAAAGGCCTCATTCAGGGCCGACTCGATCCAGGCCAGCTCATGCACATCCGGATTCTGTGGAAACACATCCTTCAAGGTGGCGTGGAACCCCTCGGGGTACGCATCCAGGGTCCAGGCATGGGGCGGATGGTTGTCGATATAGGTAATGCTCGCGGCCAGAAACGCTTGCTCTCCAAGCCAACGGCGCAGGTTGGGGAACGCCTGTTCGAGGCAGCCCACCAACTGGGCGCGGTAGTTGTTATGGTACACCGCCAAACCGACGTGATTGCTGCCCAGCAACTGCGCGGATTCATCCGACGCGTTCACCAGCCAGCGGCGAAAAGCCTGCTGAAGTTGCGCCAGGTTCATAGCGCCGCCCCCAACGTCCGGGCCATCGACAGTTCCTGAAGCAGCTCGGCGAGCGGCGGGATCTCATCATCACGCTCGATCATGGTCGCCACCGGCCCCAGCCGTTGCATGGCCCGTGCGTACAGTTCCCAGACGCCGGTGCACACCGGGCTGTCATGGCTGTCGATCAAGATGTCACGGCCCTGGCTGTGGCCGGCCAGGTGCACCTGGCGTACTCGCTCGGCGGGGATGCCGTCGAGAAACGCCAGGGCGTCGAAACCGTGATTGCTCGCACTGACAAACACATTGTTGACGTCCAGCAGCAGTTCACAGCCGGTGCGCCGGGCCATGGCCGTGATGAACTCCCACTCGGTCATGCAGGCCCCCTCGAACGCCAGGTAACTCGAGGGGTTCTCGAACAGCATCGTACGGCCCAGCACGTCCTGGGCCTGGTGGATATTGGCGCAGACCCGGTCCAGCGCTTCGTCGGTATAGGGCACCGGCAACAAGTCATGGGCATTGAAACCGCCACTGCGCGACCAGCTCAGGTGGTCGGAGACAAACAGCGGTTCAATTTCATCCACCAGCGACTTGAGGCGCCGCAGGTAGTCGGTGTCCAGCCCTTCGGCGGTGCCGATGGACATGGACACGCCATGCAGTGCCACCGGGTAGCGCTCGCGCACCTGGCGCAGGATGTGCCGGGGCTGGCCGCCCGCGACCATGAAGTTTTCGGAGATCACTTCGACAAAATCCACGGGCACCGAAGTCTCCAGGAAGTCGCAGTAATGCTCCTTGCGCAGCCCCAGGCCGTAGCCTGAAAAGTGAGGGTTGGATGTCGACATGACGGATCTCCGCAACGAATAAGTGGCGAGCCCACACAGGGCCCGCCGGGTGGATTACTTCGGTTCGGTCAAGGTGCCACCGGCCTTGAGGCACTCGGACGGGGTCTTGACGATCACGCCTTCGCCCTTGCAGCTGTTGAGACCCTTGCAGTCGTTCTTGGCGGTGGCACACAGGCTGGTGCCTTTACAGGTGTTGACGCCGTAGCAGCGGCCGGGTTTTTCCTGTTGGTCGGCGGCGCTGGCGGCGGTGGCGAATGAGGCCGAGGCCATGGCGATAAGGGCGGCAGCGGCAGCGAGGCTCAGGCGGGATTTGAGTGCAGTGTTCATGGGTGTTTCTCCAGGGTTGGGGTGAATTACTTGATAACGGAAGCAGCGTCTTCGATGACCTTCGCCACAGCCTCGGGCTGGGAGATGTACACCGAGTGGCTGGCCTTGATTTCGGTGACCTTGGAACCGGCACGCTTGTACATCCAGCGCTGCAGGTCGGGGCTCAGGGCTCGGTCTTCGGTGGAGACCACCGCGTAGGTCGGCTTTTTGTGCCAGGCCGCGGCCCACACGGTGCCGCCGAACAGGGCAGTGGTCGCGGGCACCTGGGACGCGGCCATGAAGTCGGTGCGGTTGGTGGTCAGGTCGGCGGCAAAGTCGGCGTTGAACCTGGCACGGTCGAAGAACAGGTGACCGTCGCGGCTCTGCTTGATGTCATCGCTGGGCGCCGGCATGGAGCCGATCAACTGGGCCATGTTCTCGCCCACTTCCGGTTGCAGCGCCGACACGTAGACCAGCGACTTGACCTTGTCGCGGTCGCCGGCAATCGAGATCACCCCGCCACCGGAACTGTGACCCACCAGCACCACCGGGCCGACTTGCTGCTCCAGCACTTCGCGCGCCTCGGCCACGTCGGCGGCCAGGTTCTCGTGGCCCTGGTGCACCACCGTGACCTTGTAGCCCTTGTGAATCAGGATGTCGTGCACCACACGCCAGCCGGAGCCGTCGACAAACGAACCGGGCACGATCACCACGCTTTTACCGGTGCCGGGCTGCGGGGCATCCGCGGCCTGGGCCAGCATCGGAACGGTCAAGGCCATGGCAATGGCCAGGGAAGAAAGCATACGCATGGGAAATCTCCATCAAAGTTAAGAACGTTTGCCCAGCATCAGGCGGTCCAGCGACCAGGCCCCACCGCCATAAGCCAGCAGCGGCAACAACAGCCCCGCCCAGGTCAGGTGCACCGGCCAGGCATCGGGGTACACAAACACCTCGATCACCAGGGTCATGCCCAGTAGCGCGGCGGCGGACGGACGGGTCAGCAGGCCCAGCACCAGCAACAGCGGGAACAGGTGCTCGGCGTAGGTCGCCAGGTGCGCCGCCCACTCCGGCGGAATCAGCGGCAAGGCGTACTCCGAGCGGAACAGCGTGTAGGTCGACGGCTTGAGTTCAATCAACCCGGTGACCTTGGTGCGTCCCGACAGAAAGAACACCGCCGCGATCGCCACCCGCGCCACCAGCAACAGCAGGGCTTCGGGCAGCAGGCGCTGGATCACGGTTGCTCCGTGAGGCTGCCGAAGCCTTTAGGGGTCTTGATCTGGGTGCAGGTGCCTTTGTCCACCAGCACCCAGGCGTTGCCCTGATAGTCGGTGGTGGCGGTGCCGGCACACGAGGCGCCTTTGCCGGCGGCGCAATCGTTGGCACCGGCGAGGGACACGCCAAAGCATTTTTCCTGGGGCTTGGGCTCGTCGGCGTGAGCCACGGCCGCGAAGGCGCTGAGGGACAGCGCAAGGGTTGCCGCGAGGGCTGCGTAAGGACGCTTCATAAGATGAGTCTCCTGGCTTGACTGAGGGTGGCCAGGGCGCTTGGGGTCGGTGACCGCCTGCGCCAGCTGGTGAGCAGAGTTAAAGCCAGGCGTGTATCCGCTCTGTGTCGCGAACGC
The DNA here is from genome assembly GCF_024584605.1 of Pseudomonas extremorientalis. NCBI lineage: Bacteria > Pseudomonadati > Pseudomonadota > Gammaproteobacteria > Pseudomonadales > Pseudomonadaceae > Pseudomonas > Pseudomonas extremorientalis. Next base: position 3,905,031 of record NZ_CP089519.1, read on the forward strand.
GACAGAACGTCATGCAGGTGTATCAGGATGGTGCAGGGATACAGTTCGATACACAGTCAATAAAACAGTGCCAAAACCCCGGCGCTTTATTCGGCATCCCGAACGACACAATTAGAAATATTCGCCTTTCCGAACGAAGGCCCTCCCCTGTCGTCGACGACCGCAAAAATCACCATAAATTTCATGCGGTTGTTGTCATGTTTGTTACATGCCAACTGGCATACATTCTGCTTTATCAGTATTTCTAGTAATAAAATGTTTCAGCTCTGAGACAGTCTCATCCCCTGAAACAGGCTCCGTGACGTCACCATAAAAACGACCACGCCCCAAAGGAGGGCAGCCTTTAACACGGTTGATCGACATCATTTTTCCAAGACTGCTGCTGCACATCTGTACCCCAAAAAGGGCGAATGGCCTGATCGCCAATAACAAGCCTGACTATAAAAAGGACGATTTGATGAGCTCGAGCAAGAACCACGCAGTGTCCTTCCTGGACGCAGACCATCCCGCGCCGGCCGCCCCTGACAGCACCCTGGGCTTTGGCCCCTATCTATTACTGGCCAAGCAGCATGTGTTGTTGCGCAACGGCGTGCCGGTCACCCTGGGCAGTCGCGCGCTCTACCTGTTGATTGCCCTGGTGACCCGTGCGGGAGAATTGCTGGAGAAGGCCGAACTGATCGCCTTCGCCTGGCCCAAGGTGGTGGTGGAAGAATGCAACCTGCGCGCACAGATCGTCGCGCTGCGCCGCGCGCTGGGTGACGATGGCAACTGCAGTTATATCGTCACCGTGCCGGGCCGCGGCTATCGCTTTGTCGCCCCCGTCACCGTACAGGCGGCCAGTGAAGAGCACCTGCCCGCGCCCTATGTGCGTGTGGATGAGCCCAACCTGCCGACGCCGACGGCTGAGGTGATCGGCCGCGACGCCTTGATCGCCAGCCTGGCCGACCAGGTCATGAGCCAGCGCTTCGTGACCCTCACCGGCCCCGGCGGAATCGGCAAGACCACCGTGGCCATGGCGGTGGCGCAGCGCCTGGCCGGTGAACTCAATCTGGGCACGTGCTTCGTCGACCTGGCCCCCGCCACTGGCGGGCAATGGGTGGCCGGCATGCTCGCCAGTGCATTGGGTATCCAGACCGTCAGCGCAGACCCGCTGCACTGTGTGGTCGCCAGCCTGGCCAACCGCCGTTTGCTGCTGGTGCTCGATAATTGCGAACACGTACTGCCGGCCACCGCCGACGTGGTCGAAATCCTGCTGCGCAGCGCCCCGCAATGCTGTGTGCTTACCACCAGCCGCGAACCGCTGCGTGCACACGGCGAACGGGTGCATGACCTGGCGCCGCTGGAGGTGCCCGACGCACACGCCCACCTCAGCGCCCAGCAAGCCCTGGCATGGTCCGGCGTGCGTCTGTTTGTGGAACGCGTACGCGCCCTCGACCCGGGTTTTGTGTTCACCGACGCCGACGTCGCGGCCGTCAGTGCGATCTGCCGCAAACTCGACAGCAACGCGCTGGCGATCGAGATCGCCGCCGCCCGCGTGCGCACCTTTGGCATCCAGGACCTGGTGGGCCTGCTCGACGGCAGCTTCCGCCTGCAAATGACTGGCCGGCGTACCGCCCTCGCCCGGCACCGTTCCCTGAGCGCGACCCTGGACTGGACCTACGCCATGCTCAGCGACGACGAACAGGCCATGCTGCGCCAGCTCGCGGTGTTCACTGGTTCCTTCACCCTGGAGGCGGTCAAGACGATGACAGCCTCCAGCCGCCTGGCCCCACGCAACGCCCTGCCCTTGCTCGAAAGCCTGATGGACAAGTCGCTGCTGATCGCCAGCGAATCCACCGTGCCCAAGCACTACCGCCTGCTGGAAACCACCCGCGCCTACGCCCTGGAAAAACTCGACGAACAGGGCGAAACCCGTACCACTTGCCAGCGTCATGCGCGCTATGCGCTCGGCGTGCTGCAGGAAGCCGGGCGAACCCTGGATGGCTTGTCGCCAGGCACCTGGCTGGCCCTCTACGCTGCGCAGATCAATACCATCCGGGCAGCCCTCGACTGGGCCTACTCGCCCACCGGCGACCTGTCCCTGGGCATCGAATTGACCCTGGGCGGCGTGCCGTTGTGGCTGCGGGTGTCCTTGATCAGCGAGTGCCGCAGTTGGGTCGACAAAGGCCTGGCCAGCGACGCCCTCATCCCGCTGCCCTTACGCCAGCGCATGTTGTTGCATACGGCCCTGGCCAGCGTGCTGATGCTCACCTACGGCACCGGCGGCCCGATGCGCGACGCCTGGCGCCAGGTATGCGAAGACGCCCGCGACCTCGGCGATGCCGAGCACAAGTTGCGTGCCCTGTGGGGTCTGTGGACCGACCGCTGCGGCTGCAACCAGTACACCGAAGCCCTGGAACTGGCCGAGCGCTACATCGCGCTGAACAGCAGCGGCAGCCAACAATTGCTCGGCAAGCGCATGCGTGCCGTGGCGCTGTTCCATATGGGTGACCTGATGGGGGCACGGCAGAACATCGATGAAGCCCTGGGCTCGCCGTCGGCACCGCGTTCGCACATCATCGACCTGCAATTCGACCAACGCATCGCCGCCCGCTGCCTCAAGGCCAAGGTGCAGTTGCTTGAAGGCGATGTCGACCCGGCGCTGCGCCTGATCGGCAGTTGCGTCGACGAAGCCATCTCCCTCGAACACCCCGCGACCCTCTGGTACACCCTGTGCCTGGGTGCCATACCCCTGGCACTGTTGGCATCCAACCTGCCGAAAGTGCGCTATTACCTGGGCCTGCTGCAAGACAGCACCACCGGCCAGGACCTGCATATCTGGCGGCAATTTCGCCTGTGTTTCGAAAACATCCTGCTGATCCGCGAAGGCGCCCCGGAAACCGGCGTGCCGCAACTGGGCGAAGCCTTGCACCACTTGCAAGGCCAGGGCGACAGCCAGCTCTACAGCCTGCTGCGCTGTGAGTACGCCCTGGGCCTGGCGCGCCTGGGCCTGGAAAAACTCGCCCTGGAAGTGCTCGAAGACACCCTGCAATTGGCCCTCGGCCGCCATGAACGTTGGTTCGTGCCGCAAATACTGCGGATCAAGGCGCAACTGATCCTGCGCCAGGCGCACTACGGCTCGGTGGACAAGGCCACCGTGCTGCTGCGCCAGGCCTGGGTGGACGCGCAGTTGGCGGGCGCGCATTTTTGGCGGGCGCAGATCGCGACCGACCTGGCGCGGTTGCAGGAACCCAAGTTGCGCATCGCCTCGTTGCCGCGGCTCCAGCACCGGTAGTGATTGAACACGGGATGAATCGCACAAGCTTTTACAGCGGTGAAATGACCCTGTCAGGCAGACCAGGATAAGTACTCGCTCAAACCGTCGGAGTGGACCAACGACAACCACGACGTAGGAATTGATTGAACCCAGCAGTAAGAAATGGAACTGATGGAGGCGCTCTGGACACTCATGATCGGCTTCCGTCCCGGCCAATGAAGGACCCTACCTATGTTTCCATTTCTTGCTGCAATCATTCCCGCCTTGATTGGCGCTGGCAAAGCAATCGCTGTCGGTGCCGTCACCGGTGTGGCCACTGCCGGCGCCACCTACGGCACAGGTAAAGCGATTAAAGCCATAGCAGGTGAAAAGACAGCTAAACCAGCACCCGACAAGGAACCAGCCGCCGCGCCCCCCAAAAAACCGCCAGTATCGCTTGAGCCGTCCTGGAAAGCCCTGAAAAACGAGGTCCCCGAACATCTGCGCCTCCCGGAAAAACCTGCCGTGAAAGAGGCGACCTCTGTCGATTCACCTGGACCGGCAGTCGATACCGCCCTCGAAAAGGCGCCAACAGTCGTAGGCGCTGCCAATCCGGTTGCGCCTGTCTTACCCGTTGTGGCGGCGGCCCCAACCTCTGGAGCCATGCGCGTCTGATCTGAAGTAAAGGCGATGACACCACCTTTACTTCAGATCAGACGGGCTGCCACCAACCAGTCCGCTACTGCCTGGAATGCGGCATCAGGTACCGGGTCGCCAGCCACCGCCTTTTTTGCGATGTCCGCTGCCAGGGTTTTGTCCGGCGCATGGGGAATCCCCAGGTCATACGCCTCCTGCAGCATCAACAACGCCTCCTCCGGGGAGGCCCGGCACACGATCACCGGCACCGGCGTTTCCCCGCGCACATAACGCACGCCAACCACCCAACCGTCGGTGGTGCCGATCATCAAGGACGCACGGCCCAAACCCAACTTGGTCGCCAGAGCCTGCATCTCGTTGCGCTGGCGGCGGCGTTCGCTTTTGATCAGCGGGTCGCCGTCGATGTCCTTGCGTTCGCGCTTGGTCTCGCTGCGGGTCATCTTCATGTCGCGGCCGAACAGCCAGCGTTGCATCATCACGTCCACCCCGCCCACCAGGATGAATGCGCACAGCACGGTAAACACCAGCGGCTTGAGCACCAGGAAGAATGTCGACTGCATGCACTCGGCACCGCAGCGCGACGACTCCATCAGCGCCTGCAATGCATGCTTGCCCACCACGTAGAACGCGATTGCCAGCACCTGCACCTTGATCAGGCCCTTGATGAACTCCACCAGGTTGCGCAGCGCAAAGATCTTCTTCATGCCCTCCGCCGGGTTGATGCGTTTGAACTCGGGTTTGATCGGGTCCGTGGAGAACACAAACCCGCGCATAGTGATGATATTGGTCAGGATCACCACGCCGGTGGTCACCGCCATCACCGGCAACGTGATGCCGATCACCAGTTGCTCGGCATGGTCGAGCACCCGTGGCCACACCGTGGCGAACGGTTCGACGTAGATCAGCGCGGTGAGGTCGATCAGCGCCGTGACCTGGGCCTTGGCCCGTGGCGCCAGAACGGAAATGCACAGTGTGCAGAACAGGATGACCATGCCCGACACCAGGTCCTGGCTCTTGGCAACCTGGCCCTTTTTGCGTGCGTCCTGGAGCTTCTTGTCCGTGGCCGGCTGGGATTTTTCTTCGCTGGTATCGGCCATGGGCTACTCCATGCCGGCCAGGGTCTTGAGCAGTTCGACCGTGCCGCGAAACTCCGCCAGTTGGTCGAGCATCAGCGGGATCAGGAAGCCGATGTAGACCACCATCAGGATCGTGAAAAACAGGTTTTTCACCGGCAGCGACAGGTCGAAGATATGCAGGTTCGGCGCCATGCGCGACAGGTAGGCGAGCATCAGGTCGGTCACCAGCAGTGCGATCAGCAACGGCGAGACCATCAGCACGCCGACGCGCATGATCTGGTCAAGGATCGACAACACCGCCAGCAGCGCCGAGCTGGCGAACACCGGCGTGAACGCGGTGACCGGCCAGAGCTGGTAGCTGTGGTAATAGCCGTCGACCATCAGGATGAACCCGCCGGACATGAAGAACAGCGTGATCAGCATCACCGTGAGCAGGGTCGCCATCACGCTGGATTCCCCGGACGACAGCGGGTCCACCAGTTGCGCCATGGTCGAGCCGCGTTGCAGGTCGATCAACTCCCCCGCCACCTCGGCGGCCCAGAACGGAATGCCGAACAGCAGGCCGATCAAAATACCGATCAGGAACTCCTTGATCAGCAACCCGGCGATAAACAGGCTGCCGTGCTCCGGCATCGATGTCAGCGCGTCGAACACCGGGAAGAACATCGGGATGGAAATCGCCACGGCCACACAGCCGCGAATCATGCCGGTGAGGCCCAGGCGGTTGAACGCCGGGGTGATCACCACCACGCCCATGGCACGGCAAGCGGCAAGCGACGCGGAGCTGATCACCGGGTAGGCGACTTCGAGGAACTGCGCGGTCAGGCTGGCATCCATGGGCGGTCAGCGCGTCCACATCGCAAAGTTGTCCAGCACCTGGCCGCCGAGTTCCGCCACCTGCCCGGCGAGCACCGGCCCCAGGAACACGATGGTCAGCAACACCGCGACCAGCTTCACCACCTGGGGTAATGTCTGGTCCTGGATCTGCGTCAGCGCCTGGAACAGGCCCACGCTCAAGCCCACGATAATCGCCACGCCCAGCGCCGGTGCGGAGAGCATCAGCACCGTCATCAGCGCCTGTTTCATCAATGACAGGAATACGTCCTGGCCCATGGATCGTGCCTCAGCCGTAACTCAGAATCAAACCGTGCATCAAGCGCGACCAGCCGCTCAGGGACACGAATAAAAAAATCTTCAGCGGAATGGAGATCAGGTTCGGCGAGACCATCGACATGCCCATGGCCATCAGCACGTTGGACACCAGCAAGTCCACCACCAGGAACGGGATGTACAGCAGAAAGCCGATCTCGAAGGCGCGGGTCAGTTCCGAGCTGACGAACGCCGGGATCAGCACCACTAGGTCGTCGTCACGCAAATCGGCGCGTGCTTCAGGCGACCAGATGGTCTCGGTGGCCTGCACGAAAAAACCGCGTTCGGACTCATTGGCAAACCGCTTCAGGTGCGCTTGCAACGGTGGACGCAATGCATCGCCCAAATCCTTGAGTTGCTCCACATGCTCGATGTTGAGGTCGCGCCCCTCCACCTGCCGGTACATGTCGCCAATCAACGGCGTGGTCACGTACACCGACAGGATCAACGCAATGCCGTACAGCACCAGGTTCGGCGGCGTCTGTTGCACGCCAAGGGCGTTACGGATCAGGAACAGCACCACCGAGATCTTCATGAACCCGGTGAGTGTCACCACCGCCAGCGGGATCAGCCCGATCGTCGCAACGACCAGGATGATCTCGATCAGGTTCGGCTGATAACCGGTCATGGGGTGGCAAAACTCAGCAGGCGCACACCCAGGCCGTCACCGATTTTCACCAGTTGACCCTGGCCGACGCGACGGCCGTTGACCATCAGGTCGACGCTGTCCACACCCGGCGTGTCGAGCTGCAACAGGCTGCCGGCGCCCAGTTCACGCAACTGCGCCAGGGTCAGTTCCAGGCTGCCCACCTGGCACACCAGTTTCAACGGCAGGTCATCCAGCGCAACGGCGGCATCAACATCAGTCATGGGGTTCTCCGGTTCCACAAAGGGGGCTTTCAAGGCTTCCTGCAGGCGCAGGACTTCGCCCTGGTATTGGCAGCGCGCCTGCAGGCGGCCATCGAGGTCGAGCAACAGGCCCGGGCCTTGCTCCAGCATCAGCACATCACCGGGGCGCAGGCTGCGCAGTTCACCGAGGGACAGCCACTGGCGCCCCGCCACCACCGCCAGGGTCTGCCGCAGGCCTGGCAAGGGGTCGGGTTCGACCTCGGCGTATTGCGCTAGCAGTTGCGTGACCAGTACGGCGGCGCTTTCGCTCAGGTCCAACTGGGCGCTCATCGCGGGCTGGTTGCCGAAGGTCAATTCCAGCGCCAGCCGCAGGGCAAACACGCCCTGCTCATCACCGGCTTCGAGCACCTGCAGCGGGTGACCGAGCAACGGCTCCAGGCTTTCGATCAGGTCGAGCAACGCCAGCTCCAGCAACAACGCGCGCGGCAGCGCAGGCAACGGCTGCACATCGAACGGCAGCGCCAACGGCAGCATCAGTTGCTCCAGCGCCGCAGCGGGCAAACTCAGGCGCATCGCGGCACCGCCAAGCGACAGCGGCACATGACGCGGCGCGTCAAGGCGGCGCGCTGCGGCGGCCCAGCTCACGCGCAAGTCCTGCCCGCCGCAACGGCCCTGCCAGGGACGGCAGCGGCGGTGCAACTGGTTGTGCAGAGCCAGTAACGCCGGGTCGTAGTGGGTCAGCCACGGCGACAGCGAATCGGCAAGGGCTGGAATCATGTGCCGGCGCCTTCATCACGCAGCTCGCCCACCCGGCGCTCGGCGCTTTCACGGCCCTCAAGCAGGCTTTGCCAGGCCTCGGACTGGCGCTGGCGGCTCAGGCGCTCCTGACGGAACACATCGCGCTCGCGCTCCTGGCTTCGCAGCGTGGTGGACACGTGAGCCACATCGTTTTCCAGTTGCTGCTGGTCATCCGACAGGCCGCGCAGGCGATCCTGGGCGGCCTGCCAACTGGCGACCGACAGGCCTTCGGTCAGGGACGCATAAACCTGCCGCGCTTCTTCGGCAATCGCCTCACGGTGCAGGCGCAATTGCTCCTTGGCGTCAGTCAGCACACCGTGGGTCTGCTCGCAGCGTTGCTGCTGCGCGGCCAGTTGGCTGGCGGCCCGCTGTTCACGCAACACCCGCAGGGTTTGCAGGGTGCGTAGTTGTTGGGTTTTCATTGGATTTGCTCCTTGTTCATGCCAGTACCCGGCGCATGTGGGCCAGGGTCTGTTCCAGGTTGCTCGGCTCACCCGCGTTCTGGCGCAGGAAGGCTTCGATAGCGGCGTGGCGGTTGATCGCTTCATCGGCCAAAGGATCGCTGCCGGCGGAGTACTCCCCCACGCGGATCAGCATTTCGATCTCGCCATACCGCGCCATCAATTCACGCATGCGCATCGCCAGCCGCTTGTGCTCTTCACCGGCGACCTGCTCCATCAAACGGCTGCGACTGCGCAACACATCCACCGCCGGAAAGTAGTTGCGCTGGGCCAACTCGGCGCTCAAGACGATGTGACCGTCGAGGATCGAACGGGCCTCTTCGGCCACCGGATCGCTGGCGGCATCACCCTCGGTCAGCACGGTGTACAGCGCGGTAATGCTGCCGGTGGGCCCGGGGCCGGCGCGTTCCAGCAAACGCGGCAAGGCCGAAAAGAACGACGGCGGATAACCGCGCCGGGTCGGCGGCTCGCCCACCGCCAGGCCGATCTCGCGCTGGGCCCGGGCGAAACGCGTGAGGCTGTCCATCAACAGCAATACGTTGCGGCCCTGGTCGCGGTGGTACTCGGCCAGGGTGGTGGCGACAAACGCCGCACGCACCCGCTCGGCCGCCGGGCGATCCGAAGTGGCAACCACCGCCACCGTGCGCGCACGGGCCTGGGCGTCGAGCTGCACATCGAGCAATTCACGCACTTCCCGGCCCCGCTCGCCGATCAGGCCGATCACGATCACATCGGCTTCGCTGTTGCGGATGATGCTGGCGAGCAGCGACGACTTGCCCACACCGGGCTCACCGAAGATGCCCATGCGTTGGCCCTGGGCCAGGGTCAGCAGGCCATCGATGGAGCGAATGCCCAGGGCCATGGAACGCACGATCAACTGTCGCGAAAACGCTGCCGGGGGTTCAGCGTGCAGCGGGTAGTGCTGCAAGGCCACGGTCGGCGGCATGCCGTCGCCGTCGAGGAAATCGCCCATGGGGCTGATGACCCGGCCGAGCTGCGCATCCCCGACGGCCACGCCCAGGGTCTCGCCGGTGGCGGTGATTTGGGTGCGCGTGGACAGGCCTTCCATGGAGCCGATGGGCGACAGGATGGCCTCGTCACCGTCAAAACCGATCACCTCGGCGCTCAGGCTGCGGGCGCTGCCGGGGTCGCGCAGCTGGCACAGCTCACCGATGCTCGCCCCGGCCACACTGGCGCGCAGCAATACACCGCGAATGCTCAGCACGGTGCCGTGCATGGGCCGCGGGCGCGCCTGGGCCAGGCGCTCGCAGAGGCGTGGCAGCAGCTGTTCCAGGTTCATGCCAGGCCCTCTTCGGCAAAGGGCAACAGGCTGCGACGCAGGTTCTGCAATTGGGCTTCGAGGCCCAGCTCCACGGAGCCGGCCGGGCTGTTCAGGCGAGCCTGTCCGGCGCTCAGCTGTTCATCCGCATCCACCGCGATTGCCAATCCCTCCAGCTTGAGGCGTTGGCGCAGGGCGTCCACGTCCGCCGGCGGCACCCACAAGGTCAGGGCCTGGTCCTGGCGAAACGCACTCAACGCCTGGCGGGTACTGCGCACCACACGCTCGGCGTTGTCCAACTCCCCCAGCACTTCGTGCACGATACCCAGGGCCAGGTCGACCAGGGACGTTTCCAGACTGCTCAAGTAATGCTGCACCTGGGCTTGGGTAGCGAGCAGCAGTTGCGCCACCTGTTCAGCGCCGGCTTGCCGGGCACTTTCAAAGCCCTCTGCGCGGGCACTGCTCAGCCATTGCTCGCTGTCGGCGCGGATCTGCTCGGCCTGCGCCTTGGCCGCTTGCAGGAAGGCAAAGCCATCGCTCCACAACGCGGCGTCTTCGGCGCGCAGGATGCGGGCGGTGGGACGGCTTGGCAGTTCACTCATGGCGTGATCTCCTCGGCCAGCAGGCACGCAGCGGCGGCCTGGACGATTTCCAGGTCGCGCGGTACACGGGCGCCGTGGCCCTGGGGAAAGGCAAAGCGCAAACGCAGCCAGCCCTGCCAGTCGGCGTGCTGGGCGTGCAGCCAGGCCGCGACACAGCCTTGGCCATCGCGGTCGACGGCGTCGACCAACTCGACCGGCTCGCGCAGCAGATCCGCCGCACCACCGAGTTGGCGCAAGGCCAGGGCACTCACGAAGACCTCAGCGCCCAGGCCTTCGCGCAATTCGTTGACCACCTCGCGACGGATCTCGCGGCTCAGGGTCGGGGCGTGCCAGATGGCGCCGCACAACCTCGGCAAGCGGGCAAACTGTGCCGGCGACAACAACAGCACCGCCAAGTCCGCCGCCATCGGCGTGGTCAATTGCGCCATGGGTGCCAGTTGATAATGACTGACCAACAACTGCTCCAGGCGCTGGCGAAAGCGTGGCTGGCCCTGCATCGCCTGCAGCACGGCGTCTGGCAATTCATCGGCAAAACATGCACCCAGGCTCGGCCCGCGCACAAACCGCAGCGGCTCGGCAATCAGCCCCTGCCAGCGTTCGAACAAACTCATTCACCCTCCTTGAGCACATACAACGCCTGGGACTGACGACGTGCCCACTGCTGACGGGCGAGCACACCCACCGCACCGAGTGCGATCAGCAACAAGGCCCCGAACATCAGCCGCGCCTGGGCCAGGTTGTCTTCCAGCAGCCACAGGCCCATGAAGCGCGCCAGGCGCGGTTGCGCCGGGTTCTGGCTGATGGCGACGGCGGCCTTGATCGCCGTCACCGAAACGCCGTCGTAACTCAGCCCGGAGATACCGTTGGCGACCAGAGTCTTGATCTGCGGGATCAGCGTATTGATGTCGGTGCCCGGGTCGTAACGCACCAGTACCGAGGCCGATGACGGCGAGATCACGCGCTTGAGCAGGTCGTTGTCCGGCAGCACCACGTGCACGCGGGCAGCGACGATGCCGTCGATCTGCGACACCGAATGCGAAAGCTCTTCGCTGAGCGCATAGATCATCTGCGCCCGCTCCTGCACCGGCGACGACACCAGGCCATTGCCCTTGAACACCTCGCCCATGTTGGAAAAACTCTGCTGCGGCAGGCCGGCGTTGTCGAGCAGGGTCATGGCTTCGGCAAAGCGTGACTCATCGACCACCACCTTGAGCTGGCCGTTGTCCTGGGCCTTGCGCTCGGCCGGGACGCCACCGCGCAGCAGTACCGCGACCATGGCGTTGGCGTCGCGCTCGCTGAGGTTGGTGTAGAGGTCGGTGTTGCACGCCTGCAACAGGCTGGCGAGCAGGCCGATCAGCAACAGGCGCAGCGCACGGTTTGGGCTTGGCATGATGTTATTGCCCCTTGAGCAGCGTGTTGGCGGAGCCGGAAATCTGTGTCGCACCGCGCACCACCATCTGGGTTTCGATGGAGTAATCGAACATCTTGCCCAGGGAGTGGACGATCTGGTCGACCTGTTGCTCGCCGACTTTTTTCCCGGGTTCACCCTGGGGCGAAGCACTGGCGGTGCGGATTTCTGCCTGGGCCGGCGGCGGTGCCGAAGGATTGTTGGTGAGCAGGTCGGCGCGCTCGGAAAACGCCCGCGTACGGTCGATGAAACTGTTCATGCGCTCCATCAGGCCCGAGCCGATCTGGTGCGGGCTGGCGCCTTCGGGCATGCCCTTGGCGGTGTTGGCCATGTGCTCGAACAGGTTCTGCGAGGCCCCGGCGGGCCCCGCGCCGGCAGACGGCGGCAACGCCGAAGCGCCGGCGGCGAGACTGATAGTCATAGGGGCTTCCTACTCTTCGTCGTCATCGGACATGGCGTCGTTCAGCAGTTCCTGCATCTTCGGCATGATGATGAACTGGCCGCCGTAAGTGACCGCTTGGGTGATGAACGAATCGGTGAGTTCGGCGTCGGTGGGCTCGGCGGGCTTATCGCCGGCCTTGGCGTTATCCACCGCCGCGTTGAACCTGGCTTCAGGGCTGGCGCCACCAGGGGCGAGATTGCTGTCTACGGCCGTTACGGACATGGTGCTGCTCCTTTACTGGGTTGGGGTTTCGGTACTGACTTGGGCGCCACGGAATACCCGCACACCGCGCTCGCGCGCCACCGGGGCGGCGGTGACCTTGGGTTGCAGGTGATCGACATGCTGCTGCACCAGCGCCAGGTACGGCGGTGGTCCGGACACGAACACTTCATCGCCCTCGGGGCCGTTGCGCATGGACAACTGCTGGCCGAACACATCGAGGTTGCCGAGGTAGGCCTGCAACTGGTCGAGGTCCAGGGCACTGGCCTTGAAGAGCCTGGTGCTGATTTCATCGCTGGCGTTGAGGTACAAGAGGTTGCCGTCGAAGTACCAGGTGAGGCCGTTGGTGCTGCACAGGGTTTGCAGGAACTCCCCGGCGGTGGCCGCGCGAATCGTGCTGCGGGCCTTGCCGCGGACCTTGTCGGAGAGCACCAGCGGCACATCGAGGTTGTGCCCGAATTCTTCCAGGGCACTGCGCACGTCCTGGTCCACCAGCACGTAGGCGTAGGGTTGGGAGAACCAGTCAGGCTCTTCGGCAGCGTGGGCGAAACTGGCGCTGAACAGGCATAGGACAGCCATCAAAAATATGCTTACATGGCCTCCGCCTTCGCCAGACGAGTTGTGACGATGACCCCTAGATTTCTGCTCGCCAGTACCCTGCTGCTGACCGCCTGCGCCCACCCACCTGCGACCGATGCCGACAAGTCCCTGCAACTGGCCAATGACCTGAGCCAGCGCGGCGACTACGCCAGTGCGGCAGCGCTGTACGAGCGGGCGGCGCAGCAACCCGGCGCGGGTATCGAGCTGTGGCTCAAGCTCGGCCAGGCCAGGCTCGACGCCAAGGATGCGGCGGGCGCCGAGCGGGCCTTCCAGCAGGCCCTGGGGTTCGACGCCCGCAATGCCGAAGCCCTGCTCGGCCTGGGCACCGCGCAATTGCAAGTGGGCAAGACTCAGCGTGCCGTCACCGCCCTGGGCCAGGCGGCCGGGATCAGCGGCTTGCCGGTTGCGTACACCCGCCTGGGTGTCGCGCAGATCCTCAATGGCCAGGCCGCGGCGGCGCAAACCGCGTTCGCCAGGAGCCTGAGCCTCAAGCCCGACGACCTCGACAACCGCTGCAACCTGGCCCTGGCGTATGCGCTGGGCGGGCAGTCGCAGCAGGCGTTGGACACCATCGCCCCGGTCGCCCAGTCGCCCCGCGCATTGGCGCGGCATCAGCGTAATGAGTTGTTGGTGATGGTCTTGGCGGGGTACGAAGACCGCATCGCTGCACTGCCGTTGGACGATATTCCCGCTGCCGAACGGGCGCGGTTGGTGAACGAAGCCGAGCGCATCAAGGCGATCAGCGATCCGGTGGCCCAGGCTCGGGAGTTGGGGTTGGTGGATCCGCGCTGAATCTGTTGTGGGTGAGCTTTCTGTGGTGAACGGGCCTGTTGTGGCGAGCGGGCTTGCCCCGCGTTGGGCTGCGAAGCAGCCCCAAAACCAGGCGCTGAGAACTGTCTGTTGGAATGCGGTGAATTTGACAGGGGCCGCTTCGCGCCCCAACGCGGGGCAAGCCCGCTCGCCACAACAGGCCCGCTCGCCACAACAAGCAACACAGGTCATTGCTTGCCCCCCGCCGCATCGGCCTTGGCTTCTTGCTGATCCTTGCGCCGCTGCAATTGCTCACGGTCAAACCCTTCGATGTACACCTGGGCAGCGCGGCCCACTGGCGCGGCCATGGCCGGGCCTGTGGGGCGGCCTTGGGTCAAGTCCTGCTTGCGCTCGACCATCTGCATGAGGTTCAAATTGTTCGCACAGCCGAGCGCCAACGTCGGCTTGAAATCCTCGCCCAGCCCAATGGTGTCCGTCGCCGGGGGTTGCTGGCATTGGGTCGGCAAGCCATCGGCGCGGTATTCGGATGAGTAGTACGTCGGCGCCAGGTGGGTCTGGCAACCCATCAGCGCCAGGGGCAACAGCAGCAACACACGTAAAACATTCATGGCAGGCCCCCTGATCAATTCATGTAGAAACCGAACGCCCCGCCGCTGCGCGGTCCGGTGGCCGCTGCGGTAGCCGGTGGTGCGTCGAGGGGCGTGGCGAGGGTGCGACCGCGCACCGGCTCCACCAGGTACGGCGTAATCAGGATCACCAACTCGGTTTCATTACGCTGGAAGCGCTTGGAGCGGAACAGGTTGCCGAGGATCGGCAGGTCACCCAGCAGCGGCAGTTTCTCGATGTCCTGGCTGCTTTCCCGCTGGAACAGCCCGGCGATGGCGAAGGTCTGCCCGCTGCCGACTTCCACCCGCGTATCGGCGCGGCGCACGCTGAAGGACGGCACATGAAAGTTGCCGAAATCCACGGTGCCGCCACTGACCACGCTGCTGACTTCCGGGCGCACCTGCAGGGCGATGCGGCCGTTGGGCAGCAGGGTCGGGTTGAACAACAGCGACACGCCGAACGACTTGTATTCGATGCCCACCAGGTCGCGGTTGACCGGCACCGGGATCGCCACTTCGCCACCGGCGAGGAAGCTGGCGGTCTGGCCGGTCATGGCGGTGATGTTCGGCTCGGCGAGAATCTGCAGCACGCCGTTGGCCTGCAAGGCGTCGAGCATGCCGTCGATATTCACATTGCCCGAGCCTGCGCCCGCTGCGGCCAAGCCACCCGCCGAGGCTGCGGCCAATGGCCCGCCGGTGATCAGGCCGAACGAGAACGTGCCGTTGTTGAACATCGCGTTCCAGTTCACGCCGTAGTGCAGCAACTCCGAACGCGACACTTCGGCAAAGCGCACCCGCAAGTTCACTTGGGCGGCCCCTGCGTACTCGGTGGTGTTGATCGCGCTCTGGAAACCCTGCCCCTGGGGATTGAGCAGCGCGTTCAAGTCCGTGGCTTCCGCTACCGATCCCACGGTGCCTTTGGCGATCAGACGGTTACCCGCGCCGCTGATCTGCGCAGCGTTGCCGGGATGCAATGCCTGCATCGGCGCCGTCACCGCCTGGCTGGCGCTGCTGACGGCCAGGCTCAGGCTCGCCAGTTGCTGACCGTCACTGCCGAGGGCGATCAGGCTGGTATTGCCCGGCGCCTTGCCGAAGATGTAGAGGGTGCCCGGTGACACCACCTGCAAGTCGGCCACATTCGGCTCGGCCACCAACACCGTGTCCACGGGGGCGACAAAATGCAGGATGCGCCCTTCGCCGGAGGCCAGGGCGATAGAACCTCCGGCACCGGCGGCGATTTCCTGAGCCTGGCTCACACACGAAAACACAGTCAGCAACAACGCACAAAAACGCATCATGAGGCAGACGCCAGGGGAGTGACGGAAGCCGCGGCAGGCCCGCGGCGATTGGAAATCTCGGTCAGGCTGATGGTCACCAGCGCTTGCAGGTTGTACTCGGTGGCCAGCTCGCGGAACGACAGCACCGCCAGTTCCAGCTCGCCGCGCACCACCAGGCGGCGCAGGCTGCGGCGCAGTTCCGGGTGCACCAGCAACACCGCGCTGTTGACCTCGCGGGTGTGCTCGCACGCCTGGCGCAGTTGGGCGAGCAAGGCGCGGCTGACGTCCTCGGGGATCAACTCGCGCTGCGGTTCCTGGCGACGCAGGGAGCCGCGCAACTGGTCTTCCAGGCCCGGCGCCAGCACCAGCGCACCGATCACCCGGTTGCGGTCGGCGTACTGATGGCTGATCTGCCGTGCCAACGCGGCGCGCAGGTGCTCTGCCAGGCGCCCGGCATCGGTTTCACGGGCGCCCCACTCCACCATGGCTTCGAGCAAGGCGCGCTGGTTGCGGATCGACACGCCTTCGCCCACCAGCAAACGCAGGGTCTCGGCCACCCGCTGCAACGGCACCAGGCGCAGGGCTTCCTTGACCAGTTCGCCGTAGGTGGCCTCGGTGCGCTCCAGCAGCAGGCGGGTTTCCTGGATGCCGAGAAAGTCGGCGGCATAGCG
This sequence comes from Pseudomonas extremorientalis, assembly GCF_024584605.1. NCBI lineage: Bacteria > Pseudomonadati > Pseudomonadota > Gammaproteobacteria > Pseudomonadales > Pseudomonadaceae > Pseudomonas > Pseudomonas extremorientalis. The sequence goes on from NZ_CP089519.1 coordinate 3,921,130, forward strand.
GCGCAGGCTGCGTTCCAGCACACCGCGCAACACCTCGTCGGGCAGCAGGAAACCGATGCCGGCGTTGCGCAACGTGTCTTCGTGTTGGCGCTCGACCCAGTGGGCGTTGCGGCCCGTGAGCGGCGAATCGGCCTGCACCGTGGCGAGGTCGAGCAACTGCACATGCACCGGATCGTCCTGCACCAGCAGGCAGTTGGTCGGCAACTCGCCTTCGCTTACCGGCACGCCTTCCAGGGACACGCGGAAACTGCCAGGCGTGGCCTTGGCTTCCATGTAGATGCCCGGTACCGGTATATCCACGCCGAGTTCGGTGCGCAGGTCGTGGCACAGCGCTTCGACGCGTTGGCGCAGCAGTTGGCGCGGTGCGCTTTGGGACACGCCGCTGCCGAGGGTCAGCAGCACGCGGGTATCGGGCAACAGGTTGTCATCCCGTTCGGCCTGGGCTTCGACCACCGGCTCCGGCGTCTCGACCAGCACTTCAAGTTCCGGCTGGCGGTGATGCCGGCGATACATCATGAATGCCGCGCCACCGAACACCAGGGACAAGCCGAGGAACACCCAGGTCGGAAACCCCGGCAGCAGGCTCACGCCGATCATGATCAACGCGGTCAACCCCAGAGCGCGGTAGCTGGCGCCCAGTTGCTTGATGATCTCGCTGCCCAGGTCCCCCGCTTCGCCGTCGCTGTTGACGCGAGTGACCACGGTGCCCGCCGCCACCGAAATCAGCAGCGCCGGGATCTGTGCAATCAGGCCGTCACCCACGGTGAGCAACGAGTAGGTGTGCACCGCCACGCCGAACGGCATGTCGCGCTCGATCATGCCGATCAGCATGCCGCCCAGCAGGTTGACCGCCAGGATCACCAGGCCGGCGATGGCATCGCCCTTCACGAACTTCATGGCGCCGTCCATCGCGCCGAACATCTGGCTTTCACGCTCCAATCGCGAGCGGCGACGACGGGCTTCGGCCTGGTCGATATCACCATTGCGCAGGTCGTTGTCGATGCTCATCTGCTTGCCGGGCATCGCGTCCAGGGTGAAGCGCGCGGCCACTTCCGCCACGCGCTCGGCACCCTTGGTGATCACCACGAACTGCGCCACGGTGATGATCAGGAACACCACCATGCCCACCACCACTTGCCCAGCGATCACGAAGTCGCCGAAGGCTTTGACGATATGCCCGGCGTCGCCGTGCAGCAGGATCAAACGGGTGGTGGTGATCGACAGCGACAGGCGAAACAGCGTGCTGAGCAGGATCAGCGGCGGCAGCGCGGAGAACTCTACCGAGTGGCCGATGTAGAAGGCCACGATCAGGATCAGGATGCTCAGGGCGATATTGAGACCGATCAGCGCGTCCACCAGGTAGGTGGGCAGCGGGATGATCATCATCACAATCGCCATCAGCATGAATGCGACGATGATCACGTCGGTGCGCTGGGCAGCCAGACGCGCCAGGTTGTTCAGGCGGTTGAGCGCACTCATGCGCCGGCCCTGCGTGCAGCCAGATAGCGTTTGAAGCACTGGCGCGCGTCGTCCTTGCGCTCGCCGTACCACAAGGCGCGGGCGCGCAACAGCAACAGGCTGGCGGACTCGCCTTCCAGCGCCACCAGACGGTCCAGGGCGCCGAGGGCGCGGGACGCGTCGCCGCTGTCGGTGAAAGCCAGCACCAGCGAGCGCAGCAACACGCCGTCATCGGGGGCGACGTTGACCGCGATCAGCAGCATCACCAGGGCGCGCTGGGACTGGCCATTGCGCCGGTACAGCTCGCCGATGCCCTTGAGCAGTTGCACGGCGTCGTCGTTATCGCGGGCCATCAGGCGTGTACCTCCGAGCGTTGCTGTGCGAGGGTGCGGCGCATCTCGATCTCTTCGCCGATCAGCTCGACGGCCAGTGCCTTGATGTGTGGCTCGGCGTCCAGGCTTGGCAGGATGTGTTCCATCACATGCTCCAGCAGTTCCAGGGAGCGAGCACTGCCGAACAACAGCGAGTCGACGCCAGCGGCGCCGGTGAGTTCTTCGAGGTCGCTGCGCAGGGAGCGACGGGTGTGGGTCTTGCGGGTCTTGAGCACCGCTTCGAAGGCGGTGGCCTGGCGCGAATTGACCGGGCGCACAGCTTCGACCGGCGCACTGCGTACGTCACTGGGGATCAACGGGCGGGGTTCGACTTTCATCCCAGGGCCTTAGCTTAAAAGCATGGTCACAACGTGAAGGTGAAGCGCTCCTCACCACGGGCGAGGATCACTTGGTTGTTTTCGATACGTTCCAGCACCCAGTTGTCCGCCAGCGCCGCGCCGGGGTACAGGCGCTTGCCACTGTCGTTGATCACGTACGGATGAGGCCCGAACCACACGGCCTGCAAGCGCACGCGCGGCGCCGCCGCATCGGCCCGCACGGCGACGCGCGGGTTGAGCACGATCTGCTGGCCGTAACGCTGGTCGAAGGCTTGCTGCACCGCCAGCCACTGCGGTTTTTGCGACTGTTCGAAGGTGCCCGTGGCGCTGAGCTGGCCGTTGCTGTTGCTGACCTTCACGGTATCCAGTCGGGCGGCTTGCAACTGCTGCTCCAGCCAGGCCTTGGCCTGTTCGCGGGAAGGTGTTTTCAGCGGTGCAACGGCGGTAACGGCGGTTGCCGGCTGCGGTGGTGCTTCACTGCGAAACGCCAGCGCTCCAGCACAGATAAACAGCAGCGCGGTCGCGACGATCCAGGGGGCCAATGTGCGTGACGCGGGCACTGGTTTTTCAGCACCGCCAGGCATTGCCAGGCTCACCCCCGCCGTGCCGATGCGCAGCTGCACCGGCAGCCGCGCGCGATGACCGTTGCCTTGGGGAATGCGCACATTGCCGGCGATCAATACGTCACCGCCCAAGGCTTCGACCGCCACCTGGCCGCCTTCAAAACGCAGGCGCAGGTGCAGGCCGGCAACGCCGGGATCGCTGAGCACCAAATCAGCCGCCAGATCGGCGCCGAGGGTGTAGACAGGCTGGTCGAGCACCAGGGAACTGCCCTGATGCAAACCGCCGGTCACCGTCAGGGTCGGTGCGCCAGTTGCGGCGACCGGGCCCAGGGAAATCAGGGCTGTCATAGTCGGGTTTGCCCCTTTGAGCCTGTGCAACGGGGTCAAGAATCAGGATAAAAACGGGAATCGAGAGGTAAACGGGCAGCGCCAGCGCCGCCCGTTTGGCGAATCAGTTCTGCGGACGCTGTTTGGTGGCGTCCAGCTCGGCTTTTTTCGCGGTGCTGATTTCGGTGATCTTGGCCGACTTCTCGATAGCCATGTTGAAGGTAGCTTCCATCTTCGCGATAGCGTCGTCGGCGCCGCCTGCTTTTACTGGTGGGACATCAGCCATGTTCATCTCCTTGCATCGATAGGGAAGTTATTCAGTTGCGCAACAGCACGCTGAAAGTATGCAAACCGATGAAGGCCCAAAACGTCAGACAATGCGCCTTCGAACCGTTGTTGGTTTGCATGGGCCCCATACTACTCACGATCAAAACGCCTTCGCTGTGAAAGCTTGTGAAACGTTTCAGATACAGGTTGTGAAAGGTCTGGCTCAACCTGGCGTTGAAAAAAATTCATCGCCTGAGTGACATGGAACTTTCAGAGAAAAACAAAAACACGCTCAAGACCAATGTTTACGGGCACTCCGCTAATACCCACTGAACAATGCTGAACAATAAGCCTCTTTTGAAACGCGCCACCTAGCGACACCCGGCATTTATTTTCGCGATTACTTCACATTTTTCGCTAATAGCCTTTTGCCCAACTTTCCAGACATTTTGATTTGTAACAGAAGCGACTTAATCATCGCGTTTGATAACTCGTCCCAAGCAACCCAATTGCTTGGCGAGCAACTTCCCTCCGCGCCTGCTAGTGCAACTGCACTAATAACCAAAGGACTCGCTTTCAGGCCGGCTATATATAAATCTTTCAGGTGATCTATGACCGACATGAATTATTCACCCACCACTCTCCTCAAAGACGACGGTTGCGTTGAGATTCACTTCGGCCCTTATCGACTGCTGCCCAAGCGCCACCAACTGCTCAGGCATGACCAGCCGGTAAACCTTGGCAACCGCGCCCTGACCCTGCTGATCGCCCTTGCCTCGCGGCCCGGCGAATTGCTGCAGAAAACCGAACTGCTCGACATTGCCTGGCCGAAACGGGTGGTCGAGGAATGCAACCTGCGCACACAGATCAAGACTCTGCGCCGCACGCTGGGCGATGACGATGACGATGTGCCGTACATCGCCACGGCATCGGGCATGGGCTATCGTTTTGTCGCGCCCACCTGGTTCGAGCAGGCGGCGCACCCGCGGGCGATGAGACCGTCGGGCGGCGGCGGTGAACGTGTGGCCTGCGGCGTGCTTTAGCCCAGGGCGCTCAGGTCCAGGTGGCCATCCTTGATCGGCGGGCACCAGTAGTAGCCACCGGTCAAGGGGGTGCTGATGCGGTACAGGCCATCGACAATCCCGTCCTCCAGACCGCTCATGCGGCGCAGTTGCGCTTCGAACGCATCAAAGGAATGGCCGAACGCCAGGAACATCAGGCCCGCCTGACCATTCTCGGCCCAGGGCATGGAGCGACGCACCACGAAGGCTTCCGGGGTGAAGCTTTCCTGGGCGGTGCGCTTGGTGTGGGCGGACTCGGGGGCGTCGTCGAGTTCTTCGTTGTCGCCATGGCGGCGGCCGATGATGTGGTCGCGCTCCTGAGCCGGCAGCGCAGCGAAGCCATCGAGGTCATGCTGCCATTGCTGGATCGCGGCGAAGCTGGCGCCGCTGTCGGTCAGGGCGGCGTCGACCGCGGCGTCGTCGTGGGGGTTTTCGGTACCGTCTTCGTAGTCGGTGAGGTCGAAGCCGGTCTTGTAGCGGAAACCTTCGGTCATCTGCACCAGGCGAAATGCCGGAGCCAGGGCCTTTTCAAATGCACGGCTGCGCAACAGCAGTTCACCGCGATCCACGCCATGCAGCCACACCCACAGCGCCTGCTGTGTGGACGGGTTATGCGCGCCCGGCCCGCTGATGGCCGGAAAACTGCGCAAGCCTTCAACGCGTGCGCCCAGTGCGGCAACCAGCGGCTCGCCAAGACCGACCACTGCCGCCGAATCGGTCAGTTGCACCAGTGCGTCCAACGCAGCGGGTACGGCTGCCAGAGCCTCCACGGCAAAAAACAGATGGCGTGCCTGCAACGGCACCGGTGCGGCAAGAATGCCCGGCTGGTACTGACTCATGTGAACTCCTTCTGAAAAGCCGCGCAGTTTAACCGCCGGGCACAGCCCTGCGTACAAGAAAGCGCGCAAGCCTTGCCATAGAGCCTGTTGTTGGGTGACTCTCTAGTCATGTTTTGCAACTATTCCAGGGGTAGCGCCATGACCACTAGCAACCTGCTCGCCCAGCTGTTTCCTGCCTCCGCCGCCGCAGTTCCCGAGCAGTTCCAGCTCGGAGCGCCCATTGAACAGCGTGATTACCTGGTCGACGGCCAGTTGCAGGTATGGAACGGCCCCTTGGCCAAGGTGCAAAGCCCGGTGCAGTTTGGCGACGAGCGCGCGCATATCGGCAGCACGCCGTTGCTGGACGCCGAGACCGCCCTTACCGCCCTGGACGCCGCCGTGCGTGCCTATGACCGCGGCCAGGGCGAATGGCCGACAATGCGCGTGGCCGAGCGCATCCAGCATGTCGAAGCATTCCTGCGCCGCATGCGTGAACAGCGCGACGCGGTGGTCAAGCTGCTGATGTGGGAGATCGGCAAGAACCTCAAGGACTCGCAGAAAGAATTCGACCGCACCTGCGACTACATCACCGATACCATCAACGCGCTCAAAGAACTGGACCGCCGTTCCAGCCGCTTCGAGCTGGAACAGGACACCCTCGGCCAGATTCGCCGCGTACCGCTGGGCGTGGCCTTGTGCATGGGCCCCTACAATTACCCGCTGAACGAAACCTTCACCACGCTGATCCCGGCGCTGATCATGGGCAACACCGTGGTGTTCAAGCCGGCCAAGCTCGGCGTGCTGCTGATCCGTCCGTTGCTGGAGGCGTTCCGCGACAGCTTCCCGGCCGGGGTGATCAACGTGATCTACGGCAGCGGCCGTGAAACCGTCAGTGCGCTGATGGCCAGTGGCAAGATCGATATCTTTGCGTTTATCGGCACCAACAAGGCCGCCAGCGACCTGAAAAAACTACACCCGAAACCACACCGCCTGCGCGCGGCATTGGGCCTGGATGCGAAAAACCCCGGCATCGTGCTGCCCGAGGTGGACCTGGACAATGCGGTCAGCGAAGCCGTTACCGGCTCGCTGTCGTTCAACGGCCAACGCTGCACCGCGTTGAAAATCCTCTTCGTGCATGAAGATGTCGTCGACAGTTTTATCGAGAAATTCAACCAGAAACTGGCCACGCTCAAGCCCGGCATGCCGTGGGAAGACAGCGTGGCGCTGACGCCATTGCCCGAAGTGGGCAAGGTGGATTACCTCACCAGCCTGGTAGCCGATGCCGCGCAACATGGCGCCAAGGTGGTGAATGAGCATGGCGGTGAAAGTCGCGGTTCGTTCTTCTACCCGGCGGTGCTGTACCCGGTGAACCCGCAGATGCGCGTGTACCACGAAGAGCAGTTCGGCCCGGTGGTGCCGATCGTGCCTTACCGCGACCTGGAGACCGTGATCGAGTACGTGCTCGACTCCGATTTCGGTCAGCAACTGAGCCTCTTCGGCACCAACGCCGTGGAAGTCGGGCGCCTGGTGGACGCCTTCGCCAATCAGGTCGGCCGTATCAACATCAACGCCCAGTGCCAGCGCGGCCCGGACACCTTCCCGTTCAACGGGCGCAAGAACTCGGCAGAGGGCACGCTGTCGGTACATGACGCGTTGCGCGTGTTTTCGATCCGCACCCTGGTGGCGACCAAGTTCCAGGAGAGCAACAAGGCGCTGGTCAGCGACATATTGCGTAACCGCGATTCAAGCTTCCTGACTACCGACTACATCTTCTGAAAACGCTACAGACCCAAATGTGGGAGGGGGCTTGCCCCCGATAGCAGTCGCTCAGGAACAGACCGGTTGACTGATCCACCGTTATCGGGGGCAAGCCCCCTCCCACACTTGGACCGTGTACCCCCTGAATTTCGAGGCCACTTTACTACCGATGAACCTGCCCTTCTTCGCCCGGCGCCTGTTGCGCCCCCTGCTCGACCCGTACCGCCGCTACCGCCATGCCAAGCTGATTCACGCCGTGCGCGTGTCCATCGGCTTGCTGGCGACAATCCTGCTGACCACCGGTATCAACCTGCCCCACGGTGAGTGGGCGTCGGTGACCATGCTGATCGTGATCGGTGGTCTGCAGCACCACGGCAATATCGGCAAGAAAGCGGTGGAGCGTGCCTATGGCACCTTGATCGGCGCCAGCGTCGGCTTGGTGGTGGTGGTGCAGCAGGCCTACTTCGGCCTGCCCTTCTTGACCTACCTGTTGATGTCGGCGGTGTGCGGGTTCTTTTCCTATCACGCCATCGGCAAGGGCGGCTACATCGCCCTGTTGTCAGCGATCACCGTGTTTATCGTCGCCGGCCACGGGGACAACCCGATCTCCGATGGGCTATGGCGCACCGTCGATATCTTGATCGGCATTGTGCTGGCCTTGGCGTTTTCGTTCGCCCTGCCGCTGTACGCCGTGTATTCGTGGCGCTACAACCTGGCCAGTGCGCTGCGCGATTGTGCGGCGATCTACAGCCGGATCATCAATGGCCAGTCAGTCACCGATGATGAGCACGTCAAGCTGCTCAACCGCTTGAATGCGTCGATGGTGCAACTGCGTTCGCTGATGCCGTCGGTGTCGAAGGAAGTGCGGATTTCCATGACCGAACTCGACGCGATCCAGCGGCATTTGCGCATGTGCATCAGCACCCTGGAGATTCTTGGCAATACCCGGCCCGATCCACGGGATGAACAGGCGATGGCGCGGATGCAGGTGATGTTGAGGACCGAACATCGGCAGATTCGAGTGCAGTTGGTGGGGATGGCGCGGGCGTTGAAGTCGGGGGTGACGGAACGGTTGCAGCGGCCCAGCCCTATCACAGGCACCGAGCCAGCACTGGATACGCCGGTCTACAGCGCGCTGGATGGGTATCGCTTATTGACGGTGCAGTTGGCGGCGAATGTGGATGCGATGCGCCAACGACTGGCCAATAGTGCAAGTCACTGGAAGATCTGAGCCTCCTCACTCAATCAACTAATGATGAAAAGGCCGGTTTCTCTATGCGATCCACCGGCCAGCCCTTCACGCTTGCGTTATCTCAACCCGATACCATTTAGGTGGCCGCCGAGCAACTTGTCGGCTTCCGTCCCTGTGCCACCGCTAGGAATATCCAGAAAGTAGTAATAATTGGTAAAGAGGAATGAATGGGAGAAGGTACCCGACCAGTACCACGCATACCCCATGGGCCACCTGGCTCCATAGGCGTGGTTGATGGCGCGTAGCTCATCGAGACTGGGCATGCGTAGCCCAGCATTCGCCACTGCCGTACTGATATTCCTGAACGTATTCCTGCCCATGCCATACACTTGCACGACGTTGCTGACATAAACGGTGTAACTGCGGGTCTGCGCCGGCACCGACGAGTCCCTGACGGTAATCGTCGCAGAACCATTGCCGCGCACGGTCACCAGCCCTCCGCCATCCACCACGGCCACCGATGTACTGCTTGAGTAGTAGTAGGGCGCTGTACCTCCCGAAGCCCGGCGCGTGATCGAGTTTCCTGCGCCGAAGGTTGGCAATATATTGGGAGTTCCGGGAAGTATGTAAGTCCGAGCACTCAAAGTGACCGCAGACTGGTCGAAATTCAGCGGCGACGTCAGGCGAATGTTGTACTGCGTGGAAGGGAAAGGTATCGCATCACTGCGCTCCTCACTGCCGTTGAAGGTAACCGCCAACGCGACCGTGACCACGCTGTTATTCCGCAGTCCCAATAACCAGGCGCGCGAGATCAAATGGTCGCGCAGGCCATTGGCAGCCTGCAACGAATTGATCGGATAGGCCGTTAACAGGTTCTGCGTGACAGCTCCAGGACTGGAAACCGACAACCACACCCGTTGCCCGGGGCTACTCAAGCGCCATTTGGCAACTGCGATCCGGCCGTCACCGGTAAGTGTAGGTGGATTGAGGCTCCCTCCATGGGCCACGCCATTGATGAGGGCTCGTGGCAGGTTGGCGGACGCAATCGTACCGAACGTGACCTTCTGTTCATCGGATGTACCCTCGCCACCTCGACCCAACTGTACGAAGTACTGTAAATGAACAGTACTGTTTACACTCCTGGCGACCAAATCATTGGGCACGTTGTAGGTAACCGTGCCACCATCCAAACCATCCAGCGGCCCCAAATCAATCGTCAAACCATTAGCAAGGATCCAGTGAAGCAATACCTTGTCCACCCCCCCCAGGTTCATGTTGGGGTAGCTCACCAGCACCTGGCACTTGTTTTCGACTGTCAGTGGGTTAACCGACACTTCCGGCCCGCTGGCAGGCGTCGAGTCTTTGATCGACGGATGAGGAAATACGTTCGGTTGGTCCTGGACCACATGATGACGAACGCCAAATAGCACAGCGTTGTCCTTCTGCGAACTGTGATCGAACGCCACCCAGAAGCGTATCGTCAGTGCAGACCAGTCTTGAAGGCGGCGCAGACGACCCACTGGCGTATATGCCGATGGGCCAAATGTGACATCATCGTCAACAGCCTCGCGGGCGACAAACGTCGACTCCTCATAGGGAGCTCCCGTGTCGAGCCAGCCCGAATAGTGCAACCACATGCGTTGCCCCATCGCGGCGTAGGGGTATGGCGGCACACGAGTCATGTCCAGATCGTCCAACAACGTTTTCTGCAACACGCTGTCCTCGCCAATGCTGTCGATCAGGGGCCCAGACAAATGATGCAGCGAGAGTAAACGCACCACCAGTGTCGGTGACGGTGTAGCAAATCCATTGCGGATCACTTTAAAGGACACTTCGATATCACGGCCATCAGGATGGATGTTGTAGCCGATGGCTCCGACCGGGACCGTGAAGTCGATATGGTCTCCGGTCTGCCCTTCCTTGATTTCCGAATAGCAGCCTATTCCTGGTAGCCCCTTAAAGACAGCCTCGACTTTGTCGGCGGGCTTGATGAACTCGTAACGCACCCGGATCGTCGCACCGTCCGGCCATGTATGTATCGGGTCGAGTTCATGGGTGTCGGGGTTGGCTTGCAGCACTTCGGGCATGAACAGTTTGCCCAATGCCGTGCCGATGGTCACCACCGCCTCTTCGGAATACTCGAAGACACCATAGCGGTCAATCAGGAAGCTGGCAGTGAGCGTGCCGTCCAGATTGTCAACGAAGAGCTGTTTTGGAACATCCACCAAGAGTGGATTGCCCGCTACAAACAGCGGGTATTCATACTGCGCTTCCCCACTGACGGAGCCCTTGTACTTAAGGATGACCAGGTCGCCCTGTTTGAAATCCGCACGCAGCTCCAGCGTACCCACGCTGCCGACCCGCGCGGGGTCTACGTTGTCATTGATCGCGTCCTGGAACACAGGTGCCTGCAGCGTTCGCGCTGGAATTCCTACTTGTATCCAACGGCGGTCTGACTCACGTACCCCCAATGCGCCAGTGACGATGTAGTGCACGTTGGTGTCGCGCAAGCCTTCGAAACGCGCGTATTGGTCATTGAGAAAATCACGCGTGCGCACATGCGAGCCAGCCAGACGCGAAGACCAAACCAGTTCAGAGGTGTTGTCCAAGCGAACCCCCTGAATGCGAACTGTCAAATCGTCCCCAGGGCTGCCCGGCGGTTGGTAGTCCGGCATTTCCGCGGTAATGAGCGGCAAGTCCGGCTGGATGAACGGTCCATGGGCTTGGCGAACCAGTGGCCTTGGCAATTCAAAACGCCGGCCGGCAACGGTAACCGTCGTCTCCCTGGAGGGCAGATCATCTTCACCGTCTCTTTGCCTAACATAGGAAGCCGTCAGGGTGCTTTGAATAAGTGAGCGGACCAACTCGTTCCGGATAGGAAATTCGTAATACTTTGGAATCTTGTCAACCGGCAGCCGCAAGGATTCAGTCACATACTCACCTGTTGGAGTGGTGCCGTGCACGGTGAGCAAGATAAAATCACCCACTCGAAAATAAGGACTGTCACGCGGCACCTCCACTTCCGCAGTGGCAGAAGCCTGACCTAGAGCATCTGCGTCCAGGACCATCGTTTTTGGGTCCGCCTCGACGATAAACGGTTCCGGCGGCAACGCTATGTTCAAATTGACTTTTACCGGTACCGGTTTGCACCACGGCTGCAGCTCACCCGAGCGGTTGCGCACCTCGTCAAACAGATAAAACTGCGCGACAAAATCACCTGATCCGGCCGCGATTATGAATGCACCCGTGATCAAAAAAATCAGGTCAAAACCCACTTGGTCAGCTGTAATAGGGGGTAGTTCAAAACGATGCGCGCCCCAGTAGAACATCACCAAGTCGTTAACCCGCATGTGCTCCCATGCGCGAATCGTTGCAGTAACCCCCCTGGCTGCGACGACAGCGTCAATATTTGTATCCGAAAGGGTCAACACCAGTTTGGAGTGCCAGTTTTCATTGGGATAGTCGTCGGCGCCTCCCGGACGGGTGTCCTTTACAAATATAACTTGGCGCGGCGAGGTACTGAGGGTGGTGGTGCCAACACGCTCAACTTCGCCGTAGACGTCGTTTACGAAGCCCAACGGCATAGTGCTACGAGGAATGTTTAGGAAGACTCGTTTAATAGTGGTGCTGTTATCCGTAACCTTGTCCTGCATCAGCACCAGGTCTTCCTGCTTGAACCGATAGATGTCACCCACGGAAAAGGTTTCCCAACGCTCAAAAACGACGTCCACCCCCTCCTCAAGATGACGGATGCCCACACCATAGGACGCGTTCTCTACTGGTATAACCTGCGTAGGGGAGGTGTAGGGAGAGTCAAGATCCTCAATAATAGTAAACCCGGGGCGGCTTTCCGACGATTTCACCACGGGAGCTGGTTTTTTTCGCGGAGCAGGCCTCGCAGTGCCTGACGCGGACAATTCAGAGGATGCGGAAGCCTGTGTCTCGGCGTCCTCGACCGAGGATTTGGGGCCTTTGGGTTCGGCAGACATGATTTTTCTCCGGGTTTAAGCCCGTGCAGGTCGTGCACGAGTCAGGGAGAAATCACACGCCTCATCACTCAACGTGTCTAGCTGTCAAAGTTGACAGGTAGCGAAGAGTGATGGTTTGAAGTAGTGTTTTGAATGCATGAACTATCGCACTTTACACATCATTTCTTACATATTTTTCACGTTTTATTCACATCCCGGAACGTAGGGTGAAGCCTCATCCGTTACAAATGTTGCATATCAAGCCCGCCGCCCCAGCGGGCTTTTTTTTTGTGTCGGATTTGCTTCAGCGCAAGGCCTTGGCAACCGGCGCCGCAGCTTGTTCACGAATAGCTCGCTGAGTGTCCAGCACCCGTGCCAAAGCTGTTTCCGCTTCCGGGCTCTGCTGCGGCACACGAATCGCCGCCGACACCAGGGTGATCAGCTTGGCCATCACCTCGGCATCCGTCGCCGGGCGGCCCAGGCTCATGGAGTTCATCAGCAGCCGCAGTTCGGTACCCGCCATCACCCCGGAAATCGCCTTGAGGGCAAATTGCAGGCGCACCCCCAGCTCATTGCGCGGCAGGTCCGGCAGGGCCAGGGCAAAGGCTTCGAAGAAACGCTGGAACACCGGCTGGTAATGCACCTTGAGGTATTCCTGGATAAACGGCGAGGTGTCGCTGTAGACCCGGCCCAGGAAGCGGATGAACGAACGCCCTTCCCCATTGGCACTGGCCGGGTCGCTGCGCTCCAGGCCCATGGCCGGGGCAAACAGCACGCCGAGCAAGGTGTCGCAGTCCAGCGGGCCGTCGGACTCGGCCTCGCACCGCGCCAACAGTTCCAGCCGCTGCTCGTTGAGCGGCTCCAGGCGCTGCTTGAGCAGGGTTTGCATCAGGGAATCCTTGTCCCCGAAGTGGTAGTTCACCGCCGCCAGGTTGACCTGGGCACGCTCGGTAATCTGCCGTAACAAAACCGCGTCATATCCGTACTTGATGAAGAGAGCCTCTGTCGCATCCAGCAATCGAGTCTTGGTAATGTTTGGAGCGCTGACTTTCTTCGCGACCATAGAAGTTCCACGTGGGAAATATTGTTTTAAAAAATAATTTGATTTTTTATACCGGGGCCGCCGCCTGAAAGCAAGTAGTGACACTGCGCCATATGATCAAAAGCCTGCGCCCACCGGCTCTTTGAGACTGGTCGGATGAATTTTGAGCGGCCTGGAGGCCCATGGAGGAAATCGTTTCAAAGGATGAAACCGCTCTATATCCATGGCTGGCGAAGCAGCGGGAACACGGTTAGTATTCAAACAATATTTTAAAAACAAGAAATAAAACCAGTCCGTGACGCATGCCAGGCAGCTCCCGAACTTGTAACAATGCTTTTCCGGGGGCAGCACGGCATCGTCGAGACTGCAGGCGTAGTCATGATGACAGATACCCCCGCGCACCCAGGCTTGATCTCCCTGCAAGGCATCGGCAAAAGCTATCAGCTGGCCGGGCAACACCTGGCCATTCTCAATGATGTGTGCCTGTCCATCGCCAGTGGCGACAGCTGCGGCATCCTTGGCGCCTCCGGTTCGGGCAAAAGTACCCTGCTGAATATCCTCGGCCTGCTGGACCTGCCCAATTGCGGCCAGTACCACTTCGCCGGCCACGATATTTTCAACGCCACACCGGACCAGTTGGCGGCTATCCGCAACCAGCAGATCGGCTTCGTGTTCCAGAGTTTCAACCTGCTGCCGCGCCTCAGCGCCCTGGACAACGTCGCCCTGCCCTTGAGTTATCGCGGCGTGTCGCGGCATGAGTCGGTGGAACAGGCCTTGCGCATGCTGGATCAGGTCGGCCTGGCCGACCGCGCCCACCATCGCCCTGCCGACCTCTCCGGCGGCCAGCGCCAACGGGTCGCCATCGCGCGGGCATTGGTGGGCAACCCGTCGGTGATCCTGGCCGACGAACCCACCGGTAACCTCGACAGCACCACCGCACAGGAGATCATGGACCTGCTGCTGGCGTTGAACCGCGAACAGCAAGTCACGCTGATCATCGTCACCCACGACCCGCATATCGCCGAGCGCCTGGAGCGCAAGATCCTGGTGCGCAATGGCGTGGTACAAGAGGCCGGGAGCCTATGAGCCTGCGGGTCGAACAAAGCCTCAGCCAACTGTTGCATGAAGCGTTCGTCAGCCTGCGCACGCTGGGCAAGCGTTCGGTCCTGGCCTTGCTGGGCATCGTCATCGGCAGTTCGTCGGTGGTGGCGCTGATCAATATCGGCCACAACGCCGCCACCGACGCGGCGATGATCTTCAAGGACATGGGCACCGACACCCTGATCGCCCAGTTCCCGCCCAAGGACGGCAGCAGTATCCCCATGCCTGCCCGCCTCGACCTGGACGCCGTGCGCCAAACCGTGCCGGGGATTGCCCATATCGGCGCCCTCACGCTGTTCAGCGGGCCCATCGTGTTCCACGGTCGCACCACCAACGCCAACTTCGTCGGCAGCACGCCGGACATCAAGGACGCGATGCGCCTGGTGATGCAGCAGGGGCGCTTCCTGTCGAACTTCGATGCCAATGAAACCTACGGCGTGATCGGCGACCAGTTGGCCCAGGCGCTCGGTGCGCCAGGTGACCCGCTGCAACTGGGCGACCGTGTGCGCATCAACGACTATCTGTTCCTGATCATCGGCATCCTGCGCAACCAGCCCCGGGCGATGCTGATGCCGGTGCAGGCCAACGAGTCGCTGTTCATCCCCGCCGAAGGCATGCGCCGCATCTATGCCACACCGCAGATCGGCAACGTGATCATCCGCGCCACGCCCGGCCAGGACATGGAACGCCTTGCAAAGGACGTGGCTGGCGCCCTGAGCTCGCAGCTCTCCGACCACGATGCAGACATCCAGGTGCCCCAGCAAATGATCGACGGCATGACCCGCCAAAGCCGCACCTTTGCGTATCTGCTGCTGGCCCTGGGGGCGATTTCCCTGGTGGGCGGTGGCGTCGGGGTGATGAACGTGATGCTGATGAACGTCTCGGAGCGCCGTCGCGAGATCGGCATTCGCATGGCCCTCGGCGCACGCCAGCGCGACATCCGCAACCTGTTCCTGCTCGAAGCCGTGACCCTCACCGCCGTCGGTGCCTTGTGTGGCGCCGTGCTGGGCATGACGGCGGCCTGGTTGTACGCCTGGCTGTCGGGCTGGGAATTTGCCCTGGCGGTCGCCGCCCTGCCGCTGGGGGTGGGCAGCACGTTGCTGGTGGGGTTGTTCTTCGGCATCTACCCGGCGGTCTCGGCCTCGCGGTTGCAGCCAGTGGAGGCCCTGCGCGATGAGTAAATGGCTATGGCTGCTCGCATTCGCCAGCCTGCCCGGCATGGCCGCCGACGTGGTCATCAGACCATCGGCACCCAGCACCACCCGCAGCGGCTACGAGCGCAGCGTTTCGTTGAATGCCCAGACCACCGCCATGACCCTCGGGGATGCGGTGTACCTGGGCCTGCGCAACAACCCGGCGATCCGCAGCGCGTACCTGCAACGGGTGGCACAGAAGTTCGACCTGCGCGTGGCCGAAGATGTGTTCAACCCCAAGCTCACCCTCAACAGTTACTACCGCAGCACCCGAGGCTCCGCCGACAATACGCGCAATGCCAACGTGGCGCCCGCCACCAGCCTGCTCGGCGAGTACGGCACACGCCTGAGCATGGCCTGGACCCAGCAACTGAGCAACGCCGACCGCGCCGGTCGCTACCGCAGCGACGGCCTTGACCTGGCAATCATCCAACCGCTGCTGCGCGGTGCCGGCTGGGACGCCACCACCGCGCCGCTGCGCCTGTCGCGCCTGTCGGAACAGGCCAACCGCCTGAACCTCAAGGCCACCGTCGCGCAAACCATCAGCCAGATCATTGCCACCTACCGCGAACTGCTGCGTGCCCAGGAGCAACTGAGCATCGTGCAGGATGCGCTCAAGCGTTCCGGCACCTTGCTGGAAGTGAACAAGGCGCTGATCAGTGCCGGGCGCATGGCCGAATTCGAAATCGTGCAGACCGAAGCCGATATCGCCACCCAGCAACTGGGCGTGGAAGAAGCGCAAAACCAACTGGACACCAGCCGCCTGGCGCTGCTGCGCCTGCTGGCCCTGGACCTGTCCACGCCGATTCGCGCCACCGAAGCCCTGGAGGCCAGGCCCATGCAGATCGATAAGCGCCAGGCCTTCAACCTGGCGCAGACCCAGCAACCCGAATACCTCGCCGCCCTGCTCGGCAGCCAGCAGGCCGACCTCAACCTGGTGATCGCCAAGGACTCGGGTCGCTGGCAAGTGGACCTGGTGGCCGGCGCCAACCAGGTGCGCGCCAACACTGACAACGATACCGGCCGTTCCAACAACCGTACCTGGGACAGCTACGCCGGGGTGCAAGTGCAGATTCCCATCGGCGATATCAGCACGCGCCAGGCCGAAGTGCGCGCGCGAGTGAATGTGGAGGACCAGGCCATCCGCATCACCGATGCACGCCAGGAACTGGAACGCAGCGTCAACGATGTGGTGCGTGACCTCGGCACCCGCTGGCGCCAGTATGAAATTTCCCAGCGCGCCGTGGAATTGTCGCGGCGCAAGATCGAGATCGAGCGGGAAAAACTCAGCGCCGGACGCTCCACCAACTTCCAGGTGCTGAGTTTCGAGACCGACCTGCGCAACGCCGAAAACGCGCAACTGAATGCGCTGATCGCTTATTTGAACGCCCAGACCCAGCTCGACCTGACCCTGGGCATGACGCTGGAAAGTTGGGAAATCGCCCTCAATGACTACTAATCAGAAACGCCTGCTGGGTGCTGTGTTGATCGTCCTGCTGGGCAGTGCGGGCCTGGCCTTGCGCAGCCCGGCGTCCGATCCGGGCGGTGCCAGCGAACAGTGGCTGGCCGTCAAGCCCGAAGCGCTGGAGCACCGGATCGGCCTGGTAGGCAAGATCGAGCCTGATACCACGATCACCCTCACCGCGCCCTTCGATGGCAACGTGCAAGCCAACCTGGTGGAGCAAGGTCAGCGGGTCGAGGCCGGCCAGGTGCTGTTGCGCATGGACCCGGCCACCCTGGAAGTGCAATTGCGCGAAGCGCTTTCCGCCCAGCTCAAGGCCCGGCGCACCGTGCAAGAGATGCAGGACTGGGACAGCAGCCCCGCCGTCAGCCGCGCCCGCCGCAGCTTGCGCACCGCCGAAATGACCGCCGGCAACACCCAGCGCAAACTCACCGAAAGCGAAAACCTGTTCAAGCGCGGCATCATCCCGCGCAATGAACTGGACGACCTCAGGCAACAGACCCAGCAGCAGCAACTGGATCTCGCGTCCGCCCGCAGCGAACTGCAGCAGGCCATCGACCAGGGCAAGGGCGAGTACCGCCAGATCGCCGACATGGAGCTGACCAACGCCACGGTGAAATACGACGCCCTGCACAAGCTGCTCGACGGCCAGGAGGTCAAGGCGCCGTTCTCCGGCATCGTGGTGCCGCCACCGGGCAACACCTCATCCCAGGGCGGCGGCAACAACAATGCCCCGGTGCAGGCCGGCAGCAAGGTCAGCCAGGGCCAGGTGCTGTTTGGACTGGCGAACATTGAACGACTGAAAATCACCGCCAAGGTTTCGGAGCTGGACATCAACCAGTTGCATCAGGGCCAGGCGGTGGAAGTGCTGGGCGACGGGTTTGATGGCGAGCGGCTGACCGGCTCGGTAAGCGTGGTCAGCGGCTTGGCAATTGCCAACGACAGCCAGGGCAGCGCGCAGTTTCCGGTGACCCTGTCGATCCCCAGACTCACGCCGCAGCAGTTGCAACGGGTGCGCCTGGGGATGAGTGCGCGGCTGACCATCGTGACCTACAACAATGCCCAGGCGATGGTGATTCCCAGCCAGGCAATCCAGGCGGACAACACGGTGGAGTATCGGGAGACGATGGATAAGCCGGTGGAGCGGGTGAAGGTGACCACGGGGCAATCAACCGCGCAGGGCGTCGAAGTCTTCGGCCTGAAACCCGGCCTTGTGAAGACCTCAAGATAAATGGAAAACCCTATGTGGGAGGGGCGCCAGCTTTGCGGCCAGTGCCTTGGCTTGCAGCGCTACATCAGTCACAGCCGTGCTCTCCCACCACATCCCACGCAACGGCGGGCCCATGGCGAACAAGCGCTGGCTGACCTGCCCCTGGGCGTCCACCACTGCCCCCGACGCATCCGCCGCAATCCCCAACGCCAGCGGCCCTGGCTGGATCAGCCCACGCTTGAGCAACTGCCGGGGCAGCGGCCGCGCCACGCGGCGCCAGTCGTATTCGATACCGCTGGAGTTGATCAGCGCTGCGCCCGAGACCTGGGTGATGCCTTGCTCGCCGCGATAACGCAAACGAATCGTCACCCCTTCACCCGAAGGTTCCAACCCCTTGAACGACGCCGCCCGGATCCGCAACCGCCCCTCTTCGTGCAAGCGCGCCACCAACTGCGCGCTCAACGGCGGCGAGCGGTGGTGATGGCTCTCCCACCAGGGCCGTACATGCCTCACGAACTGGCGCTTCTCGCGCTCGCTGGCCTGGCTCCACAGGCGCGCGATATGCACGCGCACGGTGTCCAGCGGCGCCTGCCAGTCGATGCCCTGCTCCCGTGCAAGCGCGCATTGCCGGCGCACCTCGCGCAGCAACTGCCGAGGGCTGCGCAGGCGGTGGTCCTCCCCAAGGAAATCCCCCCAGGCCGGCGGTTGCCGCCGCACATGGGGCAGCAGGCCGTGACGCGAGAACACCTCGATCGGCCCGCGATGCCCGGCCTGTTCCAGGGACACCACGGCGTCGACCATGGTCAGCCCGGAACCGATGATCAGCACCGGCGCCTGCGGGTCGATCCGGCGCATCGCGCTCACGTCCCACGGGTCCACCGCCGCCGCGTTCAGCCCGCTGGATTCAGTCTGCGGTGTACGCGCCGCCGGGAACATGCCGGTAGCCAGTACCGCAAACGCGCCACGCAGTTGCTGGCCGTTATCGAGGGTCAGCAGGGTTGAGCCTTCATCCACTTGCAGGTCGACTACCTCACTACGCACATGCTCCACGCTGGATGCGGACTGCGCCTTCGCCTCGGCCAAACGTTGCTGGGCATACAAGCCGAATATCCCGCGTGGCGGGAACAGTTCGCTGATCGGCACGTGTTGCTGGTCGGACTCAGGCCAGCCGCCGGCACCGATGTAGTCGGTGAGCCATTGGGTCAGGTCGTCAGGGTTGTCCGGGTCGACACTCATGCGCGCCGCGTTGCCGTTCAGGGTGTGGCCCAGTTCGACGGCGCTGTAGGCCTCGCCCCGGCCCAGCTCGGCACGCGGTTCGATCACCAGCACCCGGAGCGCGCCCGGCCGGCGCAGCAGTTGCACGGCCAGCATCGTGCCGCTCAGGCCGCCGCCGATGATCAGGACATCAGCGTTGCGGATGGATTCATTCATGCGAAGTCGCCCTTACTGTTTGCCCAGGTAAATGTCATGCAAGTCGCCCCGCGCCAACAGCTCAGCGGCGCTGCCACTCAAGGCCACGCGCCCAGTATCCAATACGTAGCCGTGGGACGCATAGTTCAGCGCGACGTTGATGTTCTGCTCGGCGATCAGGAAGCTCACCTGCTGCTCACGGTTGAGCTGCGCGATGATCGCGAAAATCTCCTGCACGATCATAGGCGCCAACCCCATGGACGGCTCGTCGAGCAGTACCAAAGTAGGACGGGTCATCAACGCCCGGCCGATGGCGACCATCTGCTGCTCGCCGCCGGAGGTGAGGCCGGCGCGGGTATGGCGCTTGGTCTTGAGCCGTGGGAACCAGGCGTAGACGCGTTCCAGGTCGTGCTCCAGGTCCCGGCGACTCAGGCGTCGCACAAAGCCGCCGCTGCGCAGGTTGTCTTCCACGCTCAGTTGGCCGAACACATGGCGGCCTTCCAACACGTGCACCATGCCCTGGCGCACGCGCTGGCTGGGGTCGATGCCGGCCAGGTCGGCACCGGCGTATTCGATCACGCCGCGGCTGACCTCGGCCCGCTCGGCACGTACCAGCCCGGAGATGGCCTTGAGCGTGGTGCTCTTGCCGGCGCCATTGGCACCGAGCAAGGCCACAATGGCCCCCTTGGGCACGCTCAGCGACACTCCGGCCACCGCGAGGATCGCGCCGTCGTAGATCACTTCGATATCGTTGACCGTCAGCAGCGACGACTGCGCGGCATCGGTGGCGGGCTGGCGCATGATTTATTCGTCCCCGGTACAGGTGCGTGGCGTCAGGCCTTTTTCCTTGGCGAACGCTGCCGACTTTTCATCGATCAACGGGCGCAACAACCCACGGTCGGCGGCGATCCACTCACTGATCAGCGTCCAGTTGGCGCCGTCCCACTGCTGCACCCGCGCCGAGCCGCCGCCTTCGTGATCGCGGCACGACAGCTTGAGGTTCTGCATCAGGCCCAGGTAGCCCATGTCCTTCAAGCGCGCATCGTCGATGTTCAGGTGTTCCAGGCCCCAGCGGCCTTCTTCGCCATTGAGCGGGCGCTTGCCGAACTTGGCCTGGCCGGTGCGGATCGCCTCCACCGCCACGGCGGCGTTCACCAGGCCGGAATTGTAGTAGACGCTGCCGAAGTTCTTCAGGTCCTTGAGGTCACTGTGGCCCTTGTCGAGGATGTATTGCTTGAGGCGTTTGTGGATCTCGAAATCAGCCCCGGCCGGGTATGGCGTAAGGGCCAGGTAGCCTTTGGCGGCGGCGCCTGCGGGCAATACGTCTTCACTGGAACTGGCCCAGATGTCGCCGATGATGTGGTCCACCGGAAAGCCGAAGCGCGCGGCGGTCTTCACCGCCACCGGCGTGGACACGCCCCAGGTGCGCAGGAACACCCAGTCCGGGTTGGCCTGGCGCACCTGGCGCCATTGCGCAGACTGCTCGTTGCCGGGGTCGGCGACCGGGATCTGGATGTTTTCGAAGCCGTATTTTTCCGCCAGCAACTTGAGCGGGCCGAGGGTTTCGCGACCGTAGGCCGAGTCGTGGTAGACCGTGGCGATCTTCTTGCCCTTGAGCTTGTCGAAACCGCCTTCACGCTGTGCGATGTAGTTCACCAGCGTCGACGCTTCGCTGTAGAACGTCAGCATCACCGGGAAGTTATACGGGAACACCGTGCCGTCGGTGGCTTCGGTGCGGCCGTAGCCGAGGGTGATCAGCGGGATCTTGTCCACCTCGGCCCGCTCGCTCAGCGCATACGCCGCCGGCGCGCCATTGGGCTGGTACACCGCGACAGGCGCGCCATCCAGGCCATGCTTGAAGCGCTCGTAGCACTCGATGCCCTTCTCTGCCGTCCACTCGGTCTCGCATTCCTGCCACACCAGCTTGACGCCGTTGATGCCACCTTCGACCTCGTTGATGTAACGCAGGTAATCGATCATCCCGGCCCACACCTGCACGCCGCTGGACGCATAGGCGCCCACACGATAGGTCGCCAGGGGAATGAATTGCTGGTCCGGCGAGGCCATTGCCTGGGGGACTGCACCGGCCAAGGTTGCCAGCGTAAACGCGGCGCCGATCAAGGAACGTTTCAAGGATGCACGCATAGGGATTCTCTTAAGGGAATGTCAGAAACGCAGCGGCCACTGCCGCACGCGGTCACGCAAGTTGTGCAACAGGCGAATCAAGCCCTCGGGTTCCTTGATCAGGAACACGATGATCAACACGCCAAAGATGATTTTCTGCAGGTTCTGCAACTGCCCCGCATCCACCGAGCCGCCGAACAACGCCTGCCCGGCATGGCTGAGGAAGATCGGCAGCAAACTGATGAACGCCGCCCCGACAAAGTTGCCGGCGATGCTGCCCATGCCGCCGATAATGATGATGAACAGGATCTGGAAGGAGCGATTGATATCAAAGCTACTGGCGCTGGCGGTGCCCAGGTAGGCGAACGCCCACAGCGCACCGGCTATGCCCAGGTAGAACGAACTGACCGCGAACGCCAGGCGCTTGTAGCGCACCACCGGAATGCCGACCACGGCGGCGGCGGTGTCCATGTCGCGGATCGCCATCCAGTTGCGGCCGACCTGGCTGCGCACCAGGTTGATCGCGGTCCAGGTCAGCAGCAGTACCGTGACCAGGGTCAGCAGGTAGCGGCCCAGCGGTGTGTTGAGGTCATGGCCGAACAGCGCTAGCCTGGGCGCGGAAATGGTCCCGGACGAACCGTAGTTGTAGAACCAGGGAAACTTGACGAACAGCCACTCCAGGAAAAACTGCGCAGCCAGGGTGGTGACCATCAGGTAGAAGCCCTTGATCCGCGAGCTGGGCAGGCCGAACAGCAGGCCGACCAACGCACTGATGACCCCGCCGCCGAGCAGCGCCACCGGCAACCCCAGCTCCGGCAGGCGCAGCAGAAAACCGTAGGTGGCAAACGCACCGACGGCCATGAAGCCGGCCGCGCCCACCGAGGTCTGCCCGGTATAGCCGGTGAGCAGGTTCAGGCCCAGCCCGGCCAATGACAGCACCAGAAACGGGATCAGGATCGCGTTCAGCCAATAGTCATTGCCCCACAGCGGCACCCCGATAAAGGCCAGTGCCAGCAGGCCAATCAAGGCCCAGGGGATGCGCCGCTGAATCAGCAGCAACGGCGCGGTGTGTTGTGCAAGAGGGATCGACATGTTTCAGACTCGCTCGATGGCGCGCTCGCCGAACAGGCCGGCGGGGCGGATATACAGGAAGGCCAGGGCCAGAACATAGGCGAACCATGGCGTGATACCGCCGCCGATCAACGGGCCGATGTACACCTCGGCAAGGTTCTCCGCCGCGCCGACAATCAGCCCGCCGACAATCGCCCCGCCAATCGAGGTAAAGCCGCCGATGATCAACACCGGCAAGGCCTTGAGCACCACCAGCGACAACGAGAACTGCACCCCCTGGCGCGCGCCCCACAGCAGCCCGGCCACCAGCCCGACGATGCCGGCCACCGCCCAGACGATCTGCCAGATGCGGTTGAGGTTGATGCCGATGGACAGCGCCGCCGTGGTGTCATCCGCCACCGCGCGCAGCGACACGCCGATGCGGGTCTTGTTGAACAGCAGCGCCAGCACCGTCACCAGCACCACCGCAGCGGCGGCAGCGATCAGGTCGAACTGGCTGAGCATCAGCGGGCCGACGAACAGCGGTACGTCGTCGATGCCCAGGTCCAGCGCCCGCACCTGGGAGCCCATCAACCCCTGGGCCAGGCCCTCGATAATGAACGACAGGCCCAGCGTGGCCATGAACAAGGTGATCTGCGAACGGTTCACCAATGGCCGCAGCACCAGGCGCTCGATCAGCAAGGCGCCGACACTCATCACAATCACCGTGAGCAGCAACGCCAGGGCAAACGGCACGCCCTGGTCATGCAGGCTGACGAACGTCAGTGCAGCAAACAGCAGCATCGCGCCCTGGGCAAAATTGAACACGCCACTGGCCTTGTAGATCAGCACGAAGCCGATGGCGACCAACGAATACATGGTGCCGGCGAGCAGGCCGCCGAGCAGGGTTTCAAAGAAAAACGTCATCAGTGCACCACTCCCAGGTAAGCCGCGATCACCTCGGGGTTGGCCTGCACTTGCGCCGGCGTGCCGTCGCCGACCTTGCGCCCGTAGTCGAGCACCACCACATGGTCGGACAGGCCCATGACCACGCCCATGTCGTGTTCGATCAACACCACGGTGGTGCCGAGGTCGCGGTTGACGTCGGCAACGAAGCGCGCCATTTCCTGTTTTTCCTCGGCGTTCATGCCGGCCATGGGCTCGTCCAGCAGCAACAAGCTCGGCCCTGCGATCAACGCCCGGCCCAGTTCCACGCGTTTTTGCAGGCCGTAGGACAGGTTGCCCACCAGCACATCGCGGTGGGCTTGCAGTTCCAGGAATTCGAGAATGCCTTGGGCGCGCAACCGGAACGCTTCGGCTTCCCGGCGTGCGCGAGGCAAGCCCAGGGCCTGTTCGATAAAGCTGCTGCGCATATGCCGCGACAGGCCGGTGAGGATGTTGTCGAGCACGCTCATTTTCTTGAACAGCGCGTTGTTCTGGAACGTGCGCCCAATGCCGCGGCGCGCGGCGCCCAACGGATCGATACGGTGAAAGTGCTGGTCTTCGAACACAATCTCGCCGGCATCGAAGCGATACACGCCATTGAGCACATTGAGCAGCGAACTCTTGCCGGCACCATTCGGCCCGATCAACGCGCAGATCTCGCCGCGCAACACCTCGAAGGACAAGGCATTGATCGCCTTGACCCCCTTGAACGACAGCGAGATATTCCGCACCTGCAAAATGGCCTGGCTCATGCGATGTCCCGTTTGAATTCCGCCAGCCATACCGGTGAATGGGCGGCTTTGACGGGTTGCCAGATGTACGCCAGGCGCTGGAAACCCAGGAGCCGGCGCACGCGGTTTTTCAGCAGGCGCCGCAGGCCGCTTTGCGGGTGGGCGATGGCCCAGTCGCATAAGCGTCGGCGCCAGGTGCCGTGGGGCGCCAGGCGGCTTTCGATCTCGTCGGCCAGGTGCTGCAAGCGTGCGGGCGACAACAGCAGGCCGGTGGGTGCGACTTCGCTGCGGTCGCGCCGCGCCGAGGCCAGGCTTTCAGGGAAGGCCAGACCGTGACCGCTGTTCAGCCATTGCTCCAGCACCACCGCCAGACCGCCCTGCCAGTGGGTGCCCTCTTCGCTCCACAACAGGGTTTCACCCGTGGGCTGCCACCAGCGTGCCAAGTGTTGCGTCGGCGCCAACGGGCCGAGCAACTGCGCAAAATCCAACAAGTTGGCCGACTGCCAGTGCCGCGCAGTCTGGCGGCACTGCACATAGGAATGGGTCGGGCGAATGCGCCACAGGTGGTGTTGCAGCGCCTCGGGCTCCAGGTCATCGGCCAGGGTCAGCACCTGCGCGCCGATGGATTGCGCCGCCAGGGCCAGCAACAGCAGGTTCGGCTCGAACGCCCCGCTGAGGGCCAGCCGCGATTGCTCGCTGACCCCCTGCTGGCGCAAGCCATCGGCCAGGCGCTCCACATCGCGCAAGGCGTCGATCCAGCGCCATGCGTACCACTGCCCCTGGCGCTTGTGGCGCAGGGCGGTGTGCAGCGGCGTAATCTGCGCCCAGTGGTGCAGTTGTTCGAGGGCCTTGGGCAGGTGGCCGAGCCATTCGGCGGGCCACTCCACGGCCAGTGGGCATTTGAGTTCGTGCACGCTCATAGGGGTAGTGCTCCTATTGGTGTGTGTGCGTGCGGTGGTCCGCTGGCTGGATTATTTGGATCAACACCGATCTACTGTGGGAGGGGGCTTGCCCCCGATGGCGGTGTGTCAGTCACAAGTGCTTTGACTGGACTGCCGCTATCGGGGGCAAGCCCCCTCCCACATTGGTTATGTGCGCGTCAGATAAATTGCGGTAGCCGGCACCAGGGTGGTTGGAGGCCAACCTTGCGCCGTCGCCAAACAACTTCTCGCGCAACGTGCCCTGGGCATACTCGGTCTTGTACACCCCGCGCTTCTGCAACTCCGGCACCAGCAGGTCCACGGCGTCGATGAAGGTCTCGTGGGTCAGGGCGTAGGCCAGGTTGAAGCCGTCCACATCGGTCTCTTCGACCCATTCCTGCAAAAGGTCCGCGACGGTTTCCGGGCCGCCGACGAACAGCGGGCCAAAGCCGCCGATACCGACCCAGTCGGCCAGCTCATTCGGGGTCCAGACCTTGTTCGGATCGGCCGTAGAGAACGCCTCTACCGCCGATTGAATGGCGTTGGTATGCACGTGCCTGAGTGGCTCATCCGGTTTGAATTGGCTGAAGTCGATGCCGGTCCAGCCGGAAATCAGCGCCATGGCGCCTTCATAGCTGACATAGGATTTGTACTCCTCGAACTTGGCTTTGGCCTTGGCATCGGTTTCGCCGACGATCACCGTCTGCAAGTTGAAGATCAGGATTTTCTTCGGATCGCGCCCGGCTTCGGCCGCACGTCGGCGGATGTCGGCCACGGTCTTTTTCAGCAGCACCTTGGACGGCGCGGCAACGAAGACGCACTCGGCCTGTTCGGCGGCGAACTGCTTGCCACGGCTCGACGCGCCCGCCTGGTAGAGCACTGGCGTGCGCTGCGGCGACGGTTCGCAGAGGTGAATGCCGGGCACCTGGAAGTGTTTGCCGACGTGGCGGATCTCGTGGATCTTGCTCGGGTCGCTGAAAATCCGCCGTTCGCGGTCACGCAACACGGCGCCCTCCTCCCAACTGCCTTCCCAGAGTTTGTAGCAGACCTCCAGGTATTCCTCGGCGTAGTCGTAGCGCGCATCGTGCTCGGTCTGGGCCTTCTGGCCGAGATTCTTGGCGCCACTTTCCAGGTAGGAGGTGACGATGTTCCAGCCGATGCGGCCCTTGGTGAGGTGGTCCAGGGTCGAGAGACGGCGGGCGAACGGGTACGGATGTTCGAACGACAACGAAGCGGTCAGGCCGAAGCCCAGGTGTTCGGTGACCAAGGCCATCGGTGCGATCAGCGACAGCGGGTCGTTGACCGGCACTTGGGTGGCCTGGCGAATCGCCGCGTCGCCGTTGCCGTTGTACACGTCATAGATGCCCAGCACGTCGGCGATAAACAGGCCGTCGAACTTGCCGCGTTCAAGGATCCTGGCGAGGTCGGTCCAATATTCCAGGTCCTTGTACTGCCACGAACGGTCACGCGGATGCGCCCACAGGCCCGGCGACTGGTGGCCGACACAATTCATGTCGAAGGCGTTCAAGCGGATTTCACGGGACATCAAAGCACTCCGTTGAGGTGGTAGTTGCCGACGATCTGGTACTTCGTACGCAGCGGGTCATCAAGGCTCGACGGCAGTGCGGTGCGTTGGCCGGTGAGTTCGAACTCGGCGTTGCTCGCGGCGATCAGCGCCTCTGCGGCGGCGATTTGCGCTTCGGTCAACGCCACCGGGCCTGGATGGGTTTCGGCGCGTTCAAACAAGGCCGCGGCCACATCGACGCGAATCTGCAAGTCGCCGAAGCGGCTGATCACGTAGGGGTCAGTACTGTTTTCAACGTGACGGCGGGTGCTGTCCAGCAGTTGGCGCGCAAGGGTCAGTGCAGTCATGGGTGAGGTTCCTCAGTTCCAGGCGTGGCGCGCAGGTTTTACGCCGTTGAGCACATAGTTGCCGATCAGGTGGTATTTCCAGCGCGCCGGGTCGTGCAGAGTGTGGGTGCGTGCATTGCGCCAGAAGCGGTCGAGGTTGTGCTTGCCGGTGACCGAGCGGGTGCCGGCCAGTTCGAACAGTTTGCTACTGGCGAGCAAGGCGGTTTCGGCAGAAAGGACTTTGGCTTGGGCGACCACCAGTGAGGCGTGGGCGACGCTGTCTTCGCCGGGCTCGGCGAGGGCGCGGTCCACCGCTTCCCCCGCTTTGGCGAGGATGGCTTCGGTGCCGTGCACGCGCCATTCCAGGTCGCCGATGGCGGCGATGGTGAACGGGTCCTGCCAGCCGTGATCCTGTTGGCTGTCGATCCAGGGCCGCGCCTGGCGTGCGTAGATTTTCGCCTGCTCCAAAGCGCCAACGGCAATACCGGTATCGACCGCCGCCTGAATGATCTGCGAGATCGGGCCGTTGGCGGTGGGCTGGTCGAAGGCCAGGTGGGCCGGGATTACCGCGCTCAAGGGCACGCTGACGCCATCGAGGGTCACGCCGCCGCTGGCGGTGGTGCGCTGGCCGAAGCCGTCCCAGCTGTCGATCACGTTCAGGCCGGGCGCGTCGCGTTCGACAAAGGCAATAAAGGCCTGGCCGTCTTCATTGTTGCCGACGGTGGGCACCAGATGGGCGAACAGCGCGCCGGTGCAGTAGAACTTCTCGCCGTTGATTTGCGCGGTGTCGCCATGGAAGCGAATCTGCGTGTCGAAGGTGCCGGCGTTCTTGCTCTTGGCTTCGGAGAAGGCGTTGCCGAAGCGATAGCCCTGGAGGACTTTGCCGAAGTAGTACCGTTTTTGTGCCTCGGTCGCGGTTTGCAGCAGGATGTCCACCACGCCCAGGTGGTTCTGCGGAATCTGCCCCAGGGACGGATCGGCGGCGGAGATCAGCTTGATTACCTCGGCCACGGTCACATAGGACACGCCTGCGCCGCCGTACGCTTTGGGAATAGTGATGCCCCACAGGCCGCTCGCGGAGAACTCGTCGAGCTCGGCCACCGGCAGGCGCCGCTCACGGTCGCGCGCACTGGCCTCGACGGCAAAGCGTTTGGCCAGGCGCGTGGCGACCTCGATGGCCTCCGCGTCCGAGCGGATGATATGGGCAGGGTGTTGAGGGTGGGCTGACATGGGCCGACTCCAGGCTCCGAGGGGATTACCTGGGTGATTGCAGGAGTCGTGCCTGAATCTAATCGCCAATAAAATCAGCGAGTTGCTGGCATTTCAGCGCAGCCGAGCGCGTTTCAAACCAGCAAAGTGTCCATCCACTGTTGCCGGAAGAACAGTTAGATCACCACGTTGCGCACAAAGCGCACCGCCATGTCGCCGTCATTGCGATAACCATGCACGTTCCGGCTGGCGAACATATAAAACTCACCGGCGGCGACGCGCTTTTCTTCATCGCCCACCAGCAGCGTGAGGCAGCCTTGGAATACGAACAACTGCACGCTCCAGCCATCCGGGTCGGGGTCAGGGTTGTAGCGATCGCCCGGCTCCAATTGCATTTCCCACAACTCGACCTCGCGCCGCGCCGTGGCCTTGGCCAGCAACACCGCCTTGCTGCCGGGAATGTCACCGGCCCAGGCCAGTTCGTTGATGCGGCTGTGGTCGGGGGCATCCGGCGCCTGGATCAGGTCACTGAACGCCACGTCCAACGCTTCGGCCACGCGGTCGAGGGTGGACAAGCTGACGTTCTTTTCGCCCGCCTCGATGGCCACCAGCATGCGCCGGCTGACGCCGGATTTTTCCGAGAGCGCAGTCTGGCTCAGGTCGGCGGCATGCCGCAGGCGACGGACGTTCTGGCTGACGTGCTGCAGGACCGAAGCCCGGTGGGGATTTTCTTTGTGCACTATATTGCTCAATGGGTGGGTGTGCGCAGTATACTGCCCAGCGTGCGGCGCATTGTGCGGTCCGTGCCTTTCCCTTGCAAGACCGAGCCGCCATGACCACCCCGACCGCCTCCCCTCGTTTCAACCGTTTCAGCAAAGCCGAATGCATCCTGGTGGTGATCACCATGATCTGGGGCGGCACGTTTTTGCTGGTGCAGCACGCAATGACGGTCAGCGGGCCGATGTTTTTTGTCGGTTTGCGCTTTGCCGCCGCGGCGATTGTGGTGGGGTGCTTTTCCTTGCGCACGTTGCGCGACCTGACGCTGTTCGAATTGAAAGCCGGGGTGTTTATCGGTGTGGCGATCATGTTTGGCTACGGGCTGCAAACCATTGGCTTGCAGACCATCTTGAGCAGTCAATCGGCGTTTATCACGGCGTTATATGTGCCGTTCGTACCGCTGTTGCAATGGCTGGTGCTGGGCCGTCGCCCGGGGTTGATGCCGAGCATCGGTATTATGCTGGCGTTTACCGGCTTGATGCTGCTGACCGGGCCGGCGGGGGCTTCGCTGAATTTCAGTCCCGGTGAAATCGCCACGTTGATCGGTGCGGTGGCAATCGCGGCGGAGATCATCCTGATCAGCGCCTTTGCCGGGCAGGTGGACGTGCGTCGGGTGACCGTGGTGCAACTGGCCACGGCGTCGTTGCTGTCGTTCCTGATGGTGGTGCCAATGGGCGAGGCGCTGCCGGGGTTTTCGTGGTTGCTGCTGTTCAGCGCGGTGGGCCTGGGTTTGACCAGTGCGGTGATCCAGGTGGCGATGAATTGGGCGCAGCAAAGTGTTTCGCCGACCCGCGCCACGTTGATTTATGCCGGTGAGCCGGTGTGGGCCGGCGTGGTCGGGCGGATTGCCGGGGAACGCTTCCCGCCGATCGCGATGGTGGGGGCGGCGTTGATTGTGTTGGCGGTGATTGTCAGCGAGATGAAGACCAAGGGGCAGAAGGCCCTGGAATTGCGCGATGAGAGGGAACAGGAACAGCAGGGATAAGGTCCGAGTACTTGCAGTGGCTGTCAGATCGCCATCGCGGGCAAGCCCGGCTCCCACAGGGGGGGCGGTGTCGCGTGCCCGAATCGGGTTACCTGAAACAATGCCAAATGGGCGATTTCGGCTTAGCTTGTAGGATCCTGCCACATCTTGCCGTTTGGTGATCGTGAAAGCGGCACGTATGATGCATCCCAAACTCCCGCAGATTAGAAGCCTATGTCCCTGATAGTTCTACTGCTTCTGCCGTTCATTGGCAGCTGTCTGGCGGCCTTGCTGCCGCACAATGCACGTAACACCGAATCCCTGCTGGCCGGCCTGGTGGCCCTGGTCGGCACTATTCAAGTCGCCCTGCTCTACCCCCAGATCGCCCACGGTGGCGTGATCCGCGAAGAATTCATGTGGTTGCCCAGCCTCGGGCTGAACTTCGTGCTGCGCATGGATGGGTTTGCCTGGCTGTTCTCGATGCTGGTGCTGGGCATCGGCACGCTGGTGTCGCTGTATGCGCGCTATTACATGTCGCCGGACGATCCGGTGCCGCGCTTCTTCGCGTTTTTCCTGGCCTTCATGGGGGCCATGCTCGGGCTGGTGATCTCCGGCAACCTGATCCAGATCGTGTTCTTCTGGGAACTGACCAGCCTGTTCTCGTTCCTGCTGATCGGCTACTGGCACCACCGCGCCGATGCGCGCCGTGGGGCGTACATGGCGCTGATGGTCACCGGCGCCGGCGGCCTGTGCCTGCTGGCGGGCGTAATGTTGCTGGGGCATATCGTCGGCAGCTATGACCTGGACCAGGTACTGGCGGCGGGTGAGCAGATCCGCGCGCATTCGCTGTACCCGGTCATGCTGGCCCTGGTGCTGATCGGCGCCTTGAGCAAAAGCGCGCAGTTCCCCTTCCACTTCTGGCTGCCCCACGCGATGGCGGCCCCTACGCCGGTGTCGGCGTACCTGCATTCGGCAACGATGGTGAAGGCCGGCGTGTTCCTGCTGGCCCGCCTGTGGCCGTCGCTGTCCGGCAGCGAAGAATGGTTCTGGATCGTCGGCGGTGCCGGCGCCCTTACCCTCCTCCTCGGCGCTTACTGCGCCATGTTCCAGAATGATCTCAAGGGCCTGCTGGCCTACTCCACCATCAGCCACCTCGGGCTGATCACCTTGCTGCTGGGTCTCAACAGCCCGCTGGCGGCCGTCGCAGCCGTGTTCCACATCCTCAACCACGCCACGTTCAAGGCTTCGCTGTTCATGGCCGCGGGCATCATCGACCATGAAAGTGGCACGCGGGACATCCGCAAGCTCAGCGGGCTGGTGCGGTTGATCCCGTTTACCGCGACCCTGGCGATGGTGGCCAGTGCGTCCATGGCCGGCGTGCCGTTGCTCAATGGTTTCCTGTCCAAAGAGATGTTCTTCGCCGAAACCGTGTTCATCACCTCGACGGCCTGGGTGGAGTTCGCCCTGCCGTTGATCGCGACCATCGCCGGTACCTTCAGCGTGGCCTACGCCCTGCGCTTCACCGTCGACGTGTTCTTCGGCCCGACCGCGACCAACCTGCCGCACACTCCCCACGAACCGCCACGCTGGATGCGCGCACCGGTCGAGTTGCTGGTGTTCACCTGCCTGCTGGTGGGGATCTTCCCGGCCCAGGTGGTCGGCTCGATCCTCGCCGCCGCCGCGCTGCCTGTAGTGGGTGGCGTGCTGCCGGAGTACAGCCTGGCGATCTGGCACGGCTGGAACGCACCAATGATCATGAGCCTGGTGGCCATGTCCGGCGGCGTGGTGCTGTACCTGCTGCTGCGCAAGCAACTCAAGCGTGGCCGCTTCAAGTACCCGCCGGTGATCAGCTACTTCAACGGCAAGCGCGGCTTCGAGCGCAGCCTGGTGGTGATGATGCGCGGCGTGCGCAGGATCGAGAAACGCATCAGCACCAAGCGCCTGCAGACCCAATTGTTCCTGCTGGTGCTGGTGGCGGTGATCGGCGGCATGATCCCGATGCTCAACAGTGGCCTCAGTTGGGGCGACCGCCCGAAGATCCCGGGCTCCATCGTGTTCGTCACCCTGTGGCTGCTGGCGATAGCCTGTGCCCTCGGCGCCGCCTGGCAAGCCAAGTACCACCGGCTGGCGGCCCTGACCATGGTCAGCGTGTGCGGCCTGATGACCTGCGTGACCTTCGTGTGGTTCTCGGCGCCGGACCTGGCGCTGACCCAGTTGGTGGTCGAAGTGGTGACCACCGTGCTGATCCTGCTCGGCCTGCGCTGGCTGCCAAGGCGGATCGAAGAGGTGTCGCCACTGCCCAGCTCGCTGCGCAAGGCGCGCATCCGTCGCCTGCGTGACTTCCTGTTGTCGACCGTGGTGGGCGGCGGCATGGCGTTGCTGTCCTACGCGATGCTGACGCGCCAGACGCCCAACGATATTTCTTCGTTCTACCTCAGCCGCGCCCTGCCCGAAGGCGGCGGCAGCAATGTGGTGAACGTGATGCTGGTGGACTTCCGGGGCTTCGACACCCTGGGCGAAATCACCGTACTCGGCGCCGTGGCGCTGACGGTGTACGCCCTGCTGCGGCGCTTCCGCCCGTCAAAAGAGAGCATGGAGTTGCCGCCGCAACAGCGCCAGTTGGCGCCGGACGTGGCCACCGACCTGGTCAACCCGCGCCAGGCCAGCGACACCGCCCTGGGCTTCATGATGGTGCCGGCGGTGCTGGTGCGCCTGCTGCTGCCGATTGCGCTGGTGGTGTCGTTCTACCTGTTCATGCGCGGCCACAACCAACCGGGTGGCGGGTTTGTCGCCGGGCTGGTGATGTCGGTGGCGTTCATCCTGCAATACATGGTCGCCGGTACGCAATGGGTCGAGGCGCAGATGAGCCTGCGGCCGATGCGCTGGATGGGCTTCGGGCTGCTGTCGGCAACCCTGACCGGGCTCGGCGCGCTGTTTGCCGGCTACCCGTTCCTCACCACTCACACCTGGCATTTCAGCCTGCCATTGCTTGGCGACATTCACATCGCCAGCGCGCTGTTCTTCGACGTCGGCGTGTACGCCATGGTCGTCGGCTCGACGCTGCTGATGCTCACCGCCCTCGGTCACCAGTCCGTGCGGGCCCATAAACCGAGCAACCAGGCCAAAGTGGTTGCCGCAACGGAAGGAGCCGCCTGATGGAAGAAGTCATCGCAATTGCCATTGGAGTCCTGGCGGCTTCCGGCGTCTGGTTGATCCTGCGGCCACGGACCTTCCAGGTGGTGATGGGCCTGTGCCTGCTTTCGTACGGCGTCAACCTGTTCATTTTCAGCATGGGCAGCCTGTTTATCGGCAAGGAGCCGATCATCAAGGGCGGCGTGCCGCAGGACCTGCTCAACTACACCGATCCGCTGCCCCAGGCCCTGGTGCTTACGGCCATCGTGATCAGCTTCGCCATGACCGCGTTGTTCCTGGTGGTGCTGCTCGCCTCCCGGGGCCTGACCGGCACCGACCATGTGGACGGCCGGGAGCCCAAGGAATGAATTGGGTGAATCAACTGATCGTCGCACCGATCCTGCTGCCGTTGCTGACCGCCGCGCTGATGCTGATGCTTGGCGAAAAGCGCCGCCCGCTCAAGGCGAAAATCAATCTGTTCTCCAGCGTCATCGGCCTGGGCATCGCCATCCTGCTGCTGTACTGGACGCAAAAAGGCGGCCCAGGCTCGATTGGGGTTTACCTGCCGGGCAACTGGCAGGTGCCATTCGGCATTGTGCTGGTGGTGGACCAACTGTCGGCGCTGATGCTGGTACTCACCGGGATCATCGGCGTGAGTGCGCTGCTGTTCGCCATGGCCCGTTGGGATCGCGCGGGCACCAGCTTCCACGCACTGTTCCAGATCCAGATGATGGGGTTGTACGGCGCCTTCCTCACGGCGGACCTGTTCAACCTGTTCGTGTTCTTCGAAGTGCTGCTGGCGGCCTCCTATGGCCTGATGCTGCATGGCTCCGGGCGTGCGCGGGTGTCTTCGGGGTTGCATTACATTGCGATCAACCTGTTGGCGTCTTCGCTGTTCCTGATTGGCGCGGCGATGATCTACGGTGTCACCGGCACGCTGAACTTCGCTGACCTGGCGCTGAAAATTCCGCTGGTGCCGGAGGCCGATCGTGGCCTGTTGCATGCCGGTGCGGCGATCCTGGCGACGGCGTTCCTGGCCAAGGCCGGCATGTGGCCGCTGAACTTCTGGCTGGCGCCCGCCTACTCCTCGGCCAGTGCGCCGGTGGCGGCGATGTTTGCGATCATGACCAAGGTCGGCGTGTACACCGTGCTGCGCCTGTGGACGCTGCTGTTCTCCGGCCAGGCCGGTGCTTCGGCGCTGTTTGGCGGGGATTGGCTGGTGTATGGCGGCATGGCGACCATCATTTGCGCGGCGCTGGCGATGGTGGCGGCGCAGCGCCTGGAGCGCATGGCCAGCTTGAGCATCCTGGTGTCGGCGGGGATCTTGCTGTCCGCCGTCGGTTTCGCCCAACCAAGCCTGACGGCGGGCGCGCTGTTCTATCTGGTCAGTTCCACCTTGGCCTTGAGCGCGCTGTTCCTGCTGGCTGAATTGATCGAACGGTCACGCTCGGCCAACGACCTGCCGCTGGACGAAGAGATCGATGCGTTGCCCAAGGCCATGGAATCCCTGCACCCGCGCCCTGGCGTCAACCTCGATGATGAGCAGCAAGCCGTGGTCGGCCAGGTGATTCCCTGGACCATGGCGTTCCTGGGCTTGAGCTTTATCGCCTGCGCCCTGCTGATCATCGGTATGCCGCCGCTCTCCGGGTTTATCGGCAAGCTCAGTCTGTTGAGTGCGCTGGTCAATCCGCTGGGCCTGGGTGTGAGTATTGACGAACCGATCCGGCCAGCCGCCTGGGGCTTGGTGGCGTTGCTGATTCTCTCCGGCCTAGCCTCGTTGATTGCCTTCGCACGCTTGGGCATCCAGCGCTTCTGGACCCCGGAAGAACGCCCTTCGCCGCTACTGCGTCGCTATGAATGCGTGCCGATTTTCTTCCTGCTGGGCTTGAGCATCCTGCTGACCTTCAAGGCGGAACCACTGCTGCGCTACACCCAGGCCACTGCCGTGAGCCTGAACAACCCCGAGCACTATGTGATGGCGGTGATGGCCACGCGTCCGGTGCCGAGCCCCGAAGCCCAGGCCGCCGCCCTGGAGGTGCAACCATGAAGCGATTGTTCCCTGCTCCGTGGCTGTCCCTGGCGCTGTGGGTGCTGTGGCTGGTGCTGAACCTGTCGGTCAGCCCGGGCAACCTGCTGCTGGGTGCACTGCTGGGCTTTCTTGCGCCGCTGCTGATGGCACCGTTGCGACCACTGCCGATCCGCATCCGTCGCCCCGGCGTGATCATCCGCCTGTTTTTCCTGGTGGGCCGTGACGTGATCGTCTCCAACCTGCAAGTGGCCTGGGGCGTGCTGACCTGCGGCTCCCGCCCACCGCGTTCGCGCTTCATCAGGATTCCCCTGGACCTGCGCGACCCCAACGGCCTCGCCGCGCTGTCGATGATCACCACCGTGGTGCCCGGCACCATCTGGTCGGAACTGGCGCTGGACCGCAGCATCCTGCTCTTGCACGTATTCGACCTGGACGACGAGGCGCCTTTCATCGAGCACTTCAAGACCACCTACGAACGGCCCCTGATGGAGATCTTCGAATGAGCGCGCTGCTCTCCAATGCGATCCTGTTCAGCCTGTTCCTGTTCTCCCTGGCCATGGTGCTGACGCTTATCCGCCTGTTCAAAGGCCCGTCAGCCCAGGACCGGGTACTGGCGCTGGACTACCTGTACATCCTGGCGATGTTGATGATGCTGGTGCTGGGTATCCGGTATGCCAGTGACACCTACTTTGAAGCGGCGCTGCTGATCGCGCTGTTCGGCTTCGTCGGCTCGTTTGCCCTGGCGAAATTCCTGCTGCGTGGGGAGGTGATTGAATGATGCCGTTATGGATGGAAATCGTCGTGGCCGTGCTGCTGGTGCTCAGCAG
This sequence comes from Pseudomonas extremorientalis, assembly GCF_024584605.1. NCBI lineage: Bacteria > Pseudomonadati > Pseudomonadota > Gammaproteobacteria > Pseudomonadales > Pseudomonadaceae > Pseudomonas > Pseudomonas extremorientalis. Next base: position 3,957,228 of record NZ_CP089519.1, read on the forward strand.
TGTATTTGCATTGATTGGCGCGATCGGGTTGCTGCGCATGAAGGACTTCTTCCAGCGCATGCACCCGCCGGCACTCGCATCGACGCTGGGAGCGTGGTGTGTGGCGTTGGCGTCGATTATCTATTTTTCGGTGCTCAAGTCCGGGCCGGTGTTGCACGGGTGGTTGATTCCGATTCTGCTGTCGATCACCGTGCCGGTGACCACGTTGCTGTTGGCGCGCACGGCGTTGTTCCGCAAGCGCATGGCTGGGGATGATGTACCCGCCGAAGTCAGCAGCCGCCGTTGATCCCTATAGAAAACACGGTCAGAACTGTGGGAGGGGGCTTGCCCCCGATAGCGGTGGGTCAGCTACAGATATACTGGCTGACACACTGCCATCGGGGGCAAGCCCCCTCCCACATTTTGAACTGTGTCAGGCGAAAGATCGGATTCTGGTCGCCAGTTCAGCCAATTCGGCATCATCCGCCCGCACATGGTCATGGGACGAGATATAGCCTTCATACGCCTCGAAGAACTTGTCCACCTTCGAACTCAGCGGCTTGAAGGTACTGTCGCCGCCGGTTCCATGCATGGGAAACAGCTTCGCATGTAGGTGATCCACGCCATACCCTTCCAAGATCATCCCGGTGCGCGCCACATCGGGAAACGCACGGTCGATCTGAAGCGCGGTTTTCTTCGCTGCAACGGCAAGCCCGGCCAACACCTCATCCGACTGCGCAAACGCATAGCTGCCGTAGTGCTGCTTGGGGATTACCACGCTGAAACCCGGTGTATTGGGAAAGATCGAAAGAAACGCCATATGCTGGTCGTCTTCCCACAGAATATGCGCTGGGGAGGTCTTTTGAACAATGCTGCAGAAGATACAATCCATTTGAATCACCGCTGGTTTGATCGTGGGTTTGGTCGTGTCGACCATCTAAAGCCAGGCTGCAGCGGACGTCAAAACAAATGGCAACTTTCCGAAATGTCCTAGGACGTATGCGATGAGTAAAACCTACACCCCTGCCACCGCCGCCGCCGACGTCGAAACCACGCTCGCCTGGCTTGGCGGGCGCTGGAAGCTGATCATTCTATTCCACCTGTTCGGCGGCCAGGTGCAGCGTTATTCCGACCTTGAGCGACTGATCCCGGATATCTCGCAAAAGATGCTCGCCCAGCAATTGCGCCAGCTCGAAGCCGATGGCCTGGTACAACGCACGGTCTACCCAGTGGTGCCGCCCAAAGTGGAATACCGTATGAGCGAGTGGGGGCAGAGCCTGTGCCCGGTACTGGATGGCCTGCTCAAATGGCAGGCCGCCAAACCGACGAATTAGACCGTAGGGACGGTGCCGCCATCGATCACGTACTCGGTGCCGCTGATCGACGCGGCGCGGGGCGAGACCAGGAAGGCGATCAAGTCAGCCACCTCCTGGGGCTTGGCCGGCCGTCCAAGCGGAATACCGCCGAGCGCCTGCATGATGATCTGCTTGCCCCCCTCGTAGTCCGTTCCCGCCTGCTCCGCCAGGCGCTCCGCCAGTGCTACCGCCGCGTCCGTCTCCACCCAGCCCGGCGAAACCCGCACCACCCGAATACCCTTGGGCGTGACTTCTTTCGACAGGCTCTTGCTGTAGGTCGCCAATGCTGCCTTTGCAGCGGCATACGCCGTGGTCGACTCCGGCAACGGCAACTCCCGCTGGATAGACGTGACATGAATAATCACCCCGGTGCCGCGCGCGAGCATCCCAGGCAGAAGCGCCCGATCCACCCGCACTGCCGCCATCAGGTTCTGGCCCAGGGCATTCGCCCACTGCTCATCATCGAGCACCGCAAAACCACCGCCGGGCGCGCTTGAGCCCCCGAGCACATTGACGATGATATCGACGCCGCCAAGCCGAGCCTTCACCGCCTCAGTAGCACTCGCACAACCGGCGGCAGTGCCTAGGTCGGCAGCGATGAAATGCACGCCTTCGGGCGTCGAATCCGCCGCCGAACGCGCGACCGAAATCACCTGGGCGCCTTGTTCACGCAACACCGCCACCACGGCGGCGCCGATACCTTTGGTGCCACCGGTGACCAGCGCACGAAGGCCTTTTAGTCCGAGATCAAAGCTCATGGAACCTACTCCTGGATAAACGAAGACCGCAGGATAGGAACCGGGCGGACAGCCCACAAGAACGCACGAAAAGGTAATGGGCTAACCCAAAAGTTAGTGTCTGGATTCAGGGGCCCTCGTAATACACCCAACTGTAGGAGCCGGCTTGCCAGCTCCTAAAAGGGTAATGGGGGCTCGTCCTTACAGGATCGGCGCGCCAAACCTGTTCAGGCGTGGCATCCAGTGATCCAGGATCTGCGCCGATGCCAGCACATGGTGCGCGCGCCCGATCAACAGCCGACGCGGCACAACGCCGATATACCGTGAGTCATCGCTGTTATCGCGATTGTCCCCCAGCATGAAGTAACTGCCGGCCGGCACCACCACCGGCCCGAAATTGCGCAGTGCCCGCACCGTCGGCATGAACTGCACCGTGCGCTGACGGTTGGCCGCCCGTTCGGTCAGCTTGATTCCTGGCACCGTATGGCCGGGCAGGATGGGTTCGCTGATGTCCTGCGCGTCACTGTAGGTGGCAGGCACGCCGTTGACCCACAACACCTCATCTTTCATTTCCAGGGTGTCACCGGGAATGCCGACGATGCGCTTGATCAGACGCATGCCATCCTTGGGCGACGAGAACGTCACCACATCACCGCGCCGGGGGTTATCGAGCTTGACCAGGGAAATGTCCGTGAGCGGCAGCTTGAGGTCGTAGGCCACTCGGTTCACCAACACTACATCGCCCTCCAGCAAGGTCGGGCGCATGGAGCCGGAGGGAATGGGATTCCAGTCCGCCAGTGAGGTACGGAAAACGCCGAAGCACAACCAGAAAATGATTGCGTAACGGTAACGGATCAACCAACTTCGCATACATCCTCGCACGGCAGACAGGGGCATCAGGGTTGTTTCCCAGACGCCCGGTTGTTACACGCGAGGATTAAATCAACATTAGCGTCCAAGCGCACAAAAGGAGTTTGCGCCATGCCTATCAAATGTTCAGTGTTTATCGCCGCCAGCGTCGACGGCTTCATCGCCCGCCCGGACGGCGATATCGACTGGTTGCACCGGCCGGAGTATGAAACCGCCGAGTTGAACGGCGTGACTTATGAAGGCTTTGTCGCCACGGTGGATGCGCTGGTGATGGGACGCAAGACCCTGGAGAAGGTGTTGTCCTTTGCGGAGTGGCCCTATGAGGGTATCCCGGTGATTGCGCTGTCTCGCCAGCAGTTGCAGATTCCGACACATCTGGAGGGCAAGATCGAGGTCATGGCGGGAGACCTGACCACACTGGTGGCAATGTTAGCCGAGCGCGGTATGAAGCACCTTTATATCGACGGTGGCCAGACGATCCAGGCGTTTCTTGAAGCGGGCCTGATCGAGGAGTTGATCATCACACGCATACCAGTGTTGCTGGGCAAAGGCGTTTGTTTGTTCAGCCAGATGGGCAGCGAGCAAGAACTTCGTCATCTCGGCACGTATGTATCGGACAATGGATTTGTGCAGAGCCGCTATGAAGTATCGCTGTCGTAGCAATTGCAAAGCCAGCGTGCAATGGAGGTGGGCGAATCGATATATGGCAGACACTCTGTTATCGCGACATAGGTATCAGCACAACTTTCAATATCGCGCGTAACTGTGGCAAGCCCGCTCGCCACAGGGCGCTCATCACCCGCCCTGCCAGCTACCACAGTCGATCGAGTAAGCCGTTAAACGGATGTGCAAAAAAACGCCCCGAACCAGTCGGGGCGTTTTTCATTCAGCGTTTACCAATCAAGCCTGATCAGCCAACCGCCACGTCGTCCCACCCTTCCCGTCTTCCAACACCACGCCCATGGCGGTGAGTTGGTCGCGGAGTCGGTCGGATTCCGCCCAGTCCTTGTTGGCACGTGCAGTCAAACGCGCCTGTATCAGCGCATCCACTTGCGCCGCATCCACGCGCCCTTCGGCACCGGCTTGCAGGAAATCCTCAGGCTTCATTTGCAGAACCCCCAGCACGCTGGCCAGTTCTTTCAAGCGCGCCGCCAGACCCGCCGCGGCGTCGAGATCGCTCTCACGCAAACGGTTGATCTCGCGCACCATTTCGAACAGCACCGCGCAGGCTTCCGGGGTGCCGAAGTCGTCGTTCATCACTTCGGTGAAGCGTGCGACGAAGGCTTCGCCGCCGGCCGGCGCCACGGCCGGCAGGCCTTTCAACGCGTGGTAGAACCGCTCCAGGGCGCCCTTGGCGTCCTTGAGGTTGTCTTCCGAGTAGTTGATGGCGCTGCGGTAGTGGCTCGACACCAGCAGGTAACGCACCACTTCCGGGTGGTACTTTTCCAGCACGTCGCGGATGGTGAAGAAGTTGTTCAAGGACTTGGACATCTTCTCGCCATTGATGCGGATCATGCCGCAGTGCATCCAGGCGTTCGCGTAGGTCTTGCCGGTGGCGGCTTCGCTCTGGGCGATTTCGTTTTCATGGTGCGGGAACTCGAGGTCGCTGCCGCCGCCATGAATGTCGAAGGTCTCGCCCAGGCAGCAGGTGGACATCACCGAGCATTCGATGTGCCAGCCCGGACGCCCGGCGCCCCATGGCGACTCCCAGCTCGGCTCGCCGGGCTTGGTGGCTTTCCACAGCACGAAATCCAGCGGGTCTTGCTTGGCTTCGTCGACTTCGATGCGGGCGCCGATGCGCAGGTCTTCGATTTTCTTGCGCGACAGCTTGCCGTAGCCCATGAACTTGGCGACGCGGTAGTACACGTCGCCGTTGCCTGGGGCGTAGGCATAACCCTTGTCGATCAGGGTCTGGATCATCGCGTGCATGCCCGGGATGTGGTCCGTGGCACGCGGTTCCATGTCCGGCTTGAGGATGTTGAGGCGGGCCTCGTCCTCGTGCATCGCGGCGATCATGCGCTCGGTCAGCGCGTCGAACGACTCGCCATTTTCGTTGGCGCGGTTGATGATCTTGTCGTCGATGTCGGTGATGTTGCGCACATAGGTCAGGTCATAGCCGCTGAAACGCAACCAGCGGGTCACCAGGTCGAAGGCAACCATGCTGCGGCCGTGGCCGATGTGGCAGTAGTCGTACACGGTCATGCCGCACACGTACATGCGCACCTTGTTGCCATCCAGCGGCTTGAAGACTTCTTTGGTCTTGCTGAGTGTGTTGTAGATCGTTAGCACGACAGTTCCTTAAACAGAATCACTGGCCCCACGAATCACGCAAGGTCACGGTACGGTTGAATACCGGCTGACCAGGTTTCGAGTCCTTGATATCCGCGCAGAAGTAACCTTCGCGCTCGAACTGGAAACGGTCTTCCGGCTGTGCTTCGCCCAACGAGGGTTCGGCACGACAACCCGTAAGTACTTGCAGGGAGTCAGGGTTGATGTTGTCGAGGAAACTGGCGCTGTCTTCAGCCTTTTCAGGGTTTGGTGAGCGGAACAGGCGATCGTACAGACGCACTTCGCACTCGATGCTGGCCGCCGCCGGCACCCAGTGGATCACGCCCTTGACCTTGCGGCCTTCGGGGTTCTTGCCCAGTGTTTCCGGGTCGTAGGAGCAACGCAGTTCGACGATGTTGCCATCGGCGTCCTTGATTGCTTCGTCGGCACGGATCACGTAGCTGCCGCGCAGGCGCACTTCGCCGTTCGGCTCCAGGCGCTTGTAGCCCTTTGGCGGCTCTTCCATGAAGTCATCGCGGTCGATATAGATTTCACGGGCGAACGGCAGCTTGCGCACGCCGAGTTCTTCTTTTTGCGGATGACGCGGCAGTTCAAGGTGGTCGACCTTGTCTTCCGGGTAGTTGGTGATCACGACCTTCAACGGGCGCAGCACGCACATGGCACGTGGGGCGTTGGCGTCGAGGTCCTGGCGGATGCTGAACTCGAGCATGCCGTAGTCGACCACGCCGTCGGAACGGTTGGTGCCGACCATCTCGCAGAAGTTGCGGATCGATGCCGGGGTGTAGCCGCGACGGCGGAAACCCGAGAGCGTCGACATGCGCGGGTCGTCCCAGCCGTTGACGTGCTTTTCATCGACCAGTTGCTTGAGCTTGCGCTTGCTGGTGATGGTGTAGTTCAGGTTCAGGCGGCTGAACTCGTACTGACGCGGGTGCGCCGGCACCGGCAGGCTGTCGAGGAACCATTCGTACAGCGGGCGATGGCTTTCGAACTCCAGGGTGCAGATCGAGTGGGTAATACCTTCGATGGCGTCCGACTGGCCGTGGGTGAAGTCGTAGTTCGGGTAGATGCACCACTTGTCGCCCGTCTGGTGGTGATGGGCGTGGCGGATGCGGTACATGATCGGGTCGCGCAGGTTCATGTTCGGCGAGGCCATGTCGATCTTGGCGCGCAGTACGCGGGCGCCGTCCGGGAACTCACCGGCGCGCATGCGGGCGAACCAGTCAAGGTTCTCTTCTACCGAACGGTCGCGGAACGGGCTGTTCTTGCCCGGCTCGGTCAGGGTGCCACGGTATTCCTTGGCCTGCTCCGGGGTCAGGTCGTCGACGTAGGCCTTGCCGGCCTTGATCAGCTCGACGGCCCAATCGTGCAGTTGGTCGAAGTACTGCGAGGCATAGCGCACTTCACCGGACCATTCGAAACCCAGCCACTTCACGTCGCTTTCAATCGCGTCGATGTATTCCTGGTCTTCCTTGGCCGGGTTGGTGTCGTCGAAACGCAGGTGCGTGACGCCACCGAATTCCTGGGCCAGGCCGAAGTTCACACAGATCGACTTGGCGTGACCGATGTGCAGGTAGCCGTTGGGCTCTGGCGGGAAGCGGGTGACGATCTGCGTGTGCTTGCCCGAATCCAGGTCCGCCTGGATGATCGGGCGCAGGAAATTGACCGGGACGGCAGGTCCGGCCTTGGAATTCGAGGTAGGGTCGACAGTGGGCTTGCTCATAGGATCCTTGAACAGACAAGTACGTGGCCGGGCTAGGCCGACAAAACAAAGGGCTTATCATAGCTGATGCTGTCAAGCCGCTGACAGGGTTGCGGTGCATTTAACGCACCAGTGGTAAAAAACCACCTCGAAATTCCTGCAGGTCACGCTAAACTGCGCGCCTTGGCCGCAGTTTCGCCATACCGGTCGTGGTGCCCCGGGCACCCAAACCCACGAATTCCCTGAAAAGAGTAGCCAACATGACTCAAGTCAAACTGACCACCAACCACGGTGACATCGTCATCGAGCTCAACGCCGAGAAAGCGCCGATCACCGTCGCCAACTTCATCGAGTACGTGAACGCCGGCCACTACGAAAACACCGTTTTCCACCGTGTCATCGGCAACTTCATGATCCAGGGCGGCGGTTTCGAGCCTGGCATGAAAGAAAAGAAAGACAAGCGCCCAAGCATCCAGAACGAAGCGGACAACGGCCTTTCCAACGACAAGTACACCGTCGCCATGGCCCGTACCATGGAGCCGCATTCGGCCTCCGCGCAGTTTTTCATCAACGTGGCCGACAACGCCTTCCTGAACCACAGCGGCAAGAACGTGCAGGGCTGGGGCTACGCTGTATTCGGTAAAGTCACCGAAGGCCAGGACGTCGTCGACAAGATCAAAGGCGTGCAGACCACCGGTAAAGCCGGTCACCAGGACGTTCCGGTAGAAGACGTGATCGTCGAGAAAGCCGAGATCGTTGGGTGATATTGCTGATTTCAGATTTGCATCTGATCGATACGCGCCCGGACATCACCCGGGCGTTTCTGGATCTGCTCCACGGCCGCGCCCGTGGCGCCCAGGCGTTGTACATTCTGGGGGACTTCTTCGAAGCCTGGATTGGCGACGATGGGATGACACCGTTTCAGCGCTCCATTTGCGCAGCCTTGCGCGAACTGAGCGACAGCGGCACTCCGATTTTCATCATGCACGGCAATCGCGATTTCCTGATCGGCAAGGCGTTCTGCAAAGCCGCAGGCGCCACCTTGCTCAAGGACCCGAGTGTCGTGCAGCTCCATGGCGAGCCCGTGCTGTTGATGCACGGCGACAGTCTCTGCACCCGCGACGTCGGCTATATGAAGCTGCGGCGCATCCTGCGTAACCCGATCGTGCTGTTTATCCTGCGCCACCTTCCTTTGAGCACCCGCCATAAGCTGGCGCGCAAGCTGCGCAGTGAAAGCCGGGCGCAGACGCGCATGAAAGCCAACGACATTGTGGATGTGACGCCCGAGGAAGTGCCGCGGGTGATGCAGCAGTTCGGCGTGCGCACCCTGGTCCACGGCCACACCCACCGCCCCGCCATTCACAAGTTGCAGATTGGCGACCAGGCCGCCAAGCGCATTGTGCTGGGGGATTGGGACAAGCAGGGCTGGGCGCTGCAGGTGGATGAGCAAGGGTTTCAGTTGGCGGCGTTTGACTTCGTCAATCCGCAATTGGCGTTGCCCGGCGCCTGAACCTCAGACACCACAAATCCAATGTGAACAAAGATCCAAATGTGGGAGGGGCGGTGCGACGATTCGACTTGCCCCCGATGGCGGCGGCACACTCAACATATTTGTTGGCTGAACCACTGCTATCGGGGGCAAGCCCCCTCCCACATTGAATTGTATTTCAACCTTTACTGATCAGTGGCCTGAGGCTTCCGGCCCTGCCTTGGCGCCAAACGGCGGCTTGGCCAGCCACACCAGCAGCATCAACCCCATGAACATCCACCCCAGCAACGTGAAGTAATCCACGGTGGACATCATGTATGCCTGGCTGGTGAGGATCTGGTCCAGCTGCGTATAGGCCTTCTGCCCTGCCCCACCGAGCGCCTGCAAGGCATCGCGGGTCGCCGAGTCGTAGGTGGTCATGTTCTCGCTCATGTAGGCATGGTGCTGGTCCGCCCGACGAATCCAGATCCAGGTGGTCAGCGAGGCCGCGAAGCTGCCGCCCAGGGTGCGCAGGAACGTGGCCAGGCCCGCGCCGTCGGCAATCTGGTGCGGCGGCAGGTCGGACATCAATATGCTCAAGGTCGGCATGAAGAACAGCGCCACGCCAATCCCCATGAACAGCTGCACCAGGGCGATGTGCTGGAAGTCCACCTCATTGGTGAAACCTGCGCGCATGAAGCAGCTCAAGCCAATCGCCAGGAAGGCCAGGCCCGCCAGCAGGCGCAGGTCGAACTTGTGCGCGTACTTGCCCACGAACGGCGACATCAGCACCGGCAAAATACCGATCGGCGCCACCGCCAGCCCGGCCCAGGTCGCGGTGTAGCCCATCTGGGTCTGCAACCATTGCGGCAGGATCAGGTTGATGCCGAAGAAGCCTGCGTACCCCAGGATCAATACGATGGTGCCGATGCGGAAGTTGCGGTAGGCAAACAGCTTCAGGTTGACCACCGGGTGTTTGTCGGTGAGTTCCCAGATGATGAACACCGCCAGGGCAATCACCGAAATCGCCGCGCCCACGATAATGAAGTTGGATTCGAACCAGTCCAGGTCATTGCCCTTGTCGAGAATGATCTGCAAGGCGCCCACGCCGACGATCAAGCTCAGCAACCCGACGTAGTCCATCGGCTGATAACTGGTCTGCACCGGACGTTTCTTCAACTGCGAACGCACCACCATCACCGCAAAGATACCGATGGGCACGTTGATGAAGAAGATCCACGGCCAGCTGTAGCTGTCGGTGATCCAGCCGCCGAGGATCGGCCCGGCAATCGGCGCCACCACCGTGACCATCGCCAGCAACGCCAGGGCCATGCCGCGCCTCGCCGGCGGGTAGACGGCGATCAGCAGCGTCTGGGTCATCGGGTACAACGGCCCGGCCACCAGGCCTTGTATGACGCGAAAAGCGATCAGCTCGGGCATCGACGTGGAAATACCACACAGGAACGACGCCAGCACGAACAGCATCGTCGCCCACAAGAACAGCTTGACCTCGCCAAACCGCCGGCTCAGCCAGCCGGTGAGCGGCAAGGCAATCGCGTTGCTCACCGCAAACGAGGTGATGACCCAGGTGCCCTGCTCCGAACTCACGCCCAGGTTGCCGGAAATGGTCGGCAACGCCACGTTGGCGATGGTGGTGTCGAGCACCTGCATGAAGGTCGCCAGCGACAGGCCAATGGTGGCCATCAACAGGCTGGGTGGCGTGAAGGAGGCGTTATTGCTCATCAGCGTTGCACAGCCTTGGGCGCGGCGAGGCTGTTGTCATGGATCAACTGGGTGATCATGGCGTCGGCCTCGGCGAGTTGGCGGTCATACACGTTGGTGCTGAACGAGGCCTTCTGCGGCGCCTGTTGCGCCAGTACCGGGCCGCTCTGGTCATGCAGGTCGACCTTGACCAGGGTGCTCAAGCCCACGCGCAGCGGGTGCTTGGCCAGTTCTTCGGCATTGATGTGGATACGCACCGGCACCCGTTGCACGATCTTGATCCAGTTACCCGTGGCGTTCTGCGCCGGCAGCAGGGCAAACGCGCTGCCGGTACCGGCGCCGAGGCTGTCGATGGTGCCGCTGAATTTCACGTCGCTGCCGTAGATGTCCGACTCGATGTCCACCGGCTGGCCGATGCGCATGTCACGCAGTTGGGTTTCCTTGAAGTTGGCGTCGATCCACAGCTGGTTCAGCGGGATCACCGCCATCAATGCGGTGCCCGGTTGTACGCGCTGGCCCAGTTGTACGGTGCGCTTGGCCACATAGCCGGTGACCGGTGCGATCAAGGTGCTGCGCGCATTGGTCAGGTAGGCCTGGCGCAGTTGCGCGGCGGCGGCCTGCACATCCGGGTGAGAACTGATCACCGTGTCATCCACCAACGCATTGGTGGTTTTCAGTTGTTGCTCAAGGTTGGTCAGGGCGTTTTTGGCCGCAGTGAGGCTGTCACGGGCATGGGACAGCTCCTCCTGGGAAATCGCCCCGCCCTGGGCCAGGGTTTTACGACGATTGAAGTTGTCCTGGGCGGTCTGCACGTCGGCTTTCTGCGCATTGACCTGGGCCTTCATGCCGTCGACGTTGCTGTACAGGCCGCGCACCTGGCGCACGGTGCGGGCCAGGTTGGCCTGGGCACTTTGCAGGCCGACGGCGGCGTCGTTCGGGTCGAAGTTGATCAGCACCTGGCCCTCGTGGACCAGGTCGCCATCGTCGGCGCCGATGCTGACCACGGTGCCGGTGACCAGCGGGGTGATTTCCACCACGTTGCCGTTCACGTAGGCGTCGTCGGTGCTTTCGCTGAAGCGGCCGTACAGCTCATACCAGCCCCATACGCCGACCACGGCGAGGATGACGATCAGCGCCAGGCCGATCAGCATCACCTTGCGTTTGCGTGGGTTGTTGTCTTTGGGTTGTTCGGTTGCATTGGTGTTTTCGGCAGTGGCCATGACAAATACCTCAAATTATTCCGTGCGTGTGGCGGGGGTGGTCGCTGCCACGTTGTCGGCGCTGTAGCCGCCGCCCAGGGCCTGCATCAGTTGAATCGACAGATCGATCTGCGCGGCATTCAGGGTTGCCAGCTGACGCTGGGCCTGCAGCAGTTGCTGCTCGATGCTGAGCACATCCAGGTAGTTACCGATCCCGGAGCTGTAGCGCTGCACCCCGGTGTCGTAGGACTGCTGGGCAATGTCCGCGGCATGTTGCTGGGCCTGGATCTGCCGGCCGGTGTCGCGCAGTTGCGAAAGGGTGTTGCCGATATCGCCCAGGGCTTGCACCAGGGTTTTGTTGTACTGCGCCACCGCCAGGTCGTAGTCGGCGTCGCGGGCATCGAGGTCGGCACGCAGGCGGCCGCCGTCGAAGATCGGCAGCGAGATCGTCGGCGCAATGTTGAAGAAGCGGCTGGCCGACCCGAACATCGCATCCCCCAGCAACGACTCGGCCCCGGCGCTCGCGCTCAGGTTGAGGTTGGGGTAGAAGCGCGTCTTGCTGGCATCGATATTCCGGCCCGCCGATTCGACCCGCCAGCGCGCGGCGATCAAGTCCGGGCGCCGGCCCAGCAGCTCGGCCGGCAGTACCGAGGGCACGGCCACCGCGCTGGGTTTCAGCACGTTGGGCCGGGCCAGTTCACTGCCACGGTCCGGGCCTTTGCCAAGCAATACGGCCAGGGCGATCTTGGCGCTTTGCAACTGTTTTTCCGCGTCGATCAGTTGCGACTGGGCGCTGGCTTCCAGGCTTTCGGTCTGCTGGTACTGGTACTGGCTGTCGATGCCCGAATTCAGCCGGCGTTTGCCCAGGTCAAGCATCTGCCGGGTACGCTTGAGGTCATCGTTGGCCAGGTCGCGCACGATATGGGCCTGGCCCAGGTCGCTGTAGGCCTTGGCGACGTTGGCCGCCAGGGTCAGGCGCGCGGCCTGCTGGTCGACCTGGGCAGCACGCGCCTCACCCAACGCGGCTTCCCAGGCCGCACGCTGGCCGCCCCAGAGGTCGAAGGTGTAATTGAAGCTGGCGCCGATATTGCGCACCGTCGAATAGGCATCGCCCTGCCCGCGTGGGTCCTGGTCCTTGGCCAGGCGAGAGCGGGTCACACCGGCGCTGGCATCCAGGGTCGGCATGCGCGCTGCGTCGGCAGCGTAGGCGGCGGCTTCGGCCTGGTGGGCACGGGCGCTGGCCACTTGCATGTCCGGGCTGTTTTGCAGGGCTTCCTGGATCAGGCCGTCGAGTTGCGGGTCACCGAGGCTTTTCCACCAGTCAGCGGTCGGCCAGGCAGCGCTCGACAAGGTCACGCCGCTCGAGGTTTTACCGGTTTGCAATGTGCTGGCGTCGAGGCGTTTGCCTTGGGTGTCGAGGCCGCTGTAGTTGGCGCAACCGGCCATGCTCATGGCCACCAGCACCAGGCTGAGTGCACGTGTGTTCATTGATTACCTACCCGCTGGATGACGATGGCGTCACCGGCAGCTACCAGAATTTTCTTGAGGATCCGCTCCAGGGTCTGCAGCTCGCCGGGCTCCAGTGCGCCGGCCAATTCGTTCATCGACTGGGCACCGATGTGCGGCAGCATGTCCGCCAGGCGCTGGCCGTCCTCGGTCAGCACCAGCCGCACCTGGCGCCGGTCCTGCTCGGAACGCTGGCGTGCCAGTAGGCCTTTCTGCTCCAGGCGGTCGAGCATGCGGGTCATGGAACCGCTGTCCAGGGACAGGTTGCGGCACAGCTCCGCCGGGGTATCCACGTCGAACTGGGCGATGATAATCAACACCTTGAACTGCGCGGCGGTCACGCCGTACGGCTCCATATGGGTGTCGATAATGCGGTCCTTGAGCAGCGCCGCCCGGCCCAGGAGCAGGCCGAGGTGGCAGTTGCGAAAGCTGTCAGGGGTGAAGTGGGGCATCGGAAGTCACCTTATTACTGCCTAGGCAGTGAATGTATGACAAGATGTTACTGCTTAGGCAGCGAATGTCAAATGGAATTATTAGCTTGCTTGGTAATGGGCGGATGAATGGCGGGGTTCTAAGGATTGCCTGATGGGGTGTGACGCCTTCGCTGAGTACTCTGAGTAGCCTTTTGACCAGTCGACCCCCTCCTTCCCATGACTTCCTTAAAACAGTTTGCTTGCCTCGCGGTCGTCACACTGGCGGGCGCATCAGCCGCCTCTGCGGCTAATTGCACAGCCACCGTCAACACCAATGAAACCCTTAATTTCGGCGCAAGTCTGTCCAGCGGCAGCCTGACAGTTCCCGCTGATACTCCCGACGGCACCGTGATTTACCAAGACACGGTGCAATCGGGTCAGAACAGCTGGAAATGCACAGGTTCCTCCCAATACGGCATCGTGATAAACCCTGCGTTAGGCTCGGTCACCAGCGGCTCGACCTACCCTATCGGCAAGACAGGCCTTTCGTTCCGCGTCTGGATCGACAGCCTGGATTACTATATGGCTGCACCTGCTTCCCTTAAGCCGAGTAGTTACGGCATCCCCCCAGGCTCGGTACGCCTGGAAATCGTCAAGTCAGGCCCGCTGTCTCCACAGGTCAAGGTCGCTGCCGGCAACCTGGGCAACTTGCAATCTGACGATCTGATCATCAGCAAGTACAACCTCACCAACCCCTTGGTGCTGAACGCTGCCTCCTGCCAGACCCCTTCCGTGCCCGTCGCCATGGGCGACGACTATCAGCTCTGGGAGTTTCGCGACGCAGGCGCAACCCCTCGCACCATTCGCTTCGACATCGGCTTGAACCAGTGCCAGACCGGTATCAATAAAGTGACCTATTCGCTCAAGGCCACCACGCCCATCGTCGACGCGGCAAAAGGTGTCGTCGCGCTCAACGGCGGCTCCACCGCCAAAGGCATCGGCCTGCAATTGATGGATGATGCCGGGCAACCTATTGCGTTTGATACCACCTACTCCTTCAGCGGTTTCACCACCACAGGCACCAATTTCAAGATTCCCTTGTCGGCCTCGTATTACCGCTTGCCCACCGGCAACGTCGAAGCCGGCAGCGCCAACACCGAAGTCACCTTTATCGTGAACTACCTGTAGCAAACTAAGGATCGTCTGATTTTTCCTACATACGGCCATCCCTAGAGTGACGGGATGCGATTAAAGAACTATCTCCACCAGATCAGCCCCGTCCTGTCCACGCCCCACGCCGCCCGCCGCCTGTTGCGCATTTTTGCGCTGGTGCTGCTGGTGGGCATGCTGGGCGGCGTGTACAGCTTCCTGCTATTTACGTTCAACAACGAGATCTCCCAGCGGCGCAGCTACATGAGCAGCGCCATCGCCGAGGCCCATACCTTTTTCACCACCCGTGAAGCCCTGCTGGAAAGCCTCAGCCTGTCGGCTACACGCAAGGCCAAATTGAACCTGCCGGTGAACGATGAGGAAATCCGCCTGTTGCTCGGCAAAATCCCGGGTAAGCAATGGAGCATCTGGCTGACCCAGCGCATGCGCGACTTCCTGAAGGCCAAGCAGCTCAACCTGCTGTACGTCGGCACCGATGCCCAGGTGCTGCGACTGTACGATGCGGGTCCCGTGGCTGCGGACTTTCCCGCGCCCATGCTGGTGCAACTCAATGCCCTCAAGCAGCAGAAAACCCTGCAGGAACTCTGGCTGACCCACACCGACGGCGGCAACTCGCAGCTATATATCTTTATCCGCCTGGATGAACGCGACCTGGACTCCGGCTGGCTCGGCCTGGAAATGGATGACCGTGAAGTCTCCAAGGCGTTGAGCGACCACAGTGCTGGCGAGTTCACCATGTTCAACGCCCAAGGTATGCCCCTCTTCAGCAATAGCCGTAACCCGCCGCCCGGGCAAAACCTGCCGCACCTGCGCCAGCAGGACTTCTTCGGCTTTGTCGGCGACGGTTGGCTGCCCGAGCAATTGGTGTTGCGCAAACAGCTGAAGTCGTCGGACTGGCAGCTCACCTACTCCATCGACCTGCACGCGGTGCTCTGGGCGCTATGGCCGCAGATGCTCGGCGCCCTGCTTTTCTGCCTGCTGACCATCAGCCTGGTGGCCCTGTTGACCCGCCGACTGGAACACCGCTTCATCATCCCCGCCATCCACCGCATCCAGGCGCTGGTGGAAAGCGAGCTGTTCAGCCGCGATGTGATCCAGACTGCGCCCGTGGCCCTGTGCGTGCTGCGGCGTACGGACGGCGAAGTGGTGCTGGAAAACACCCTCGCCCAACAATGGCTCGGCCAGGCCGGCGCGCAGCTGGGGCCGGGCTGGATCCGTAATGCCTTCGATACGGACGCCCCCTGCCTCACCGACTACTTCAAAGCCGCCGATGGCCGCCACCTGTACCTGAGCTGCGCGCCCACCCGCTACAAGGGGGAAGACGTGTTGCTCTGCGCCTTCAGCGACATCAGTGCGCGCACCCAGATCGAAGCGGCGCTGGAACAGGCACGCCAATCCGCCGATGCCGCCAACGAAGCCAAGACACTGTTCCTGGCGACCATGAGCCACGAAATCCGCACGCCGCTGTATGGCGTGCTCGGTACCCTGGAGCTTCTCGCTCGTACTCGCCTGGATGCCCAGCAGAAAAGCTACCTGCATGCCATCGAAGGTTCCTCGGCGACGCTGCTGCAACTGATCTGCGATGTGCTCGACGTGTCAAAGATCGAAGCCGGCCAATTGGCCCTGGAGCTGAGTGAGTTTTGTGTGCCCAGCTTGGTGCAGGAAGTGGTGCAGGGTTACGCCGCCGCCGCACAGAGCAAGGGTTTGCAGCTGTATGCGTGCCTCGACCCGCAACTGCCGCTGCGCCTGATCGGCGATGCCAGCCGCTTGCGCCAGATCCTCAACAACCTGCTGAGCAATGCGGTCAAGTTCACTGACTCCGGGCGCGTAGTACTGCGGGTCAAAAAGCTCAGCCGTGAAGGCGAACGGGCGTGTCTGCAATGGCAAGTCTCGGACACCGGCAAAGGCATCGCCCAGGAAGACCAGGCACTGATCTTCGAGCCGTTCTACCAGACCGAAGGCAACCCCCATGTGATCGCCGGCACCGGCCTCGGCCTGCCCATTTGCCTGCGCCTGACCCACTTGATGAACGGCACCCTGCGCATGGTCAGCGAGCCGGGGCTTGGCAGCAGCTTTTCCCTGGCCGTGCCACTGGAGCAACCCGCTAGCATCGTGCCGTCGCTGCGGCCGCCGTTGGCGCAGGAGGTGGTGTATGTGCTCTCGCCTGTACGCGAACTGGCCGACAGCCTCTGCGGCTGGCTGCGCCGCTGGGGTGCCCGTGCGCAGGTCGGCCCGCCGTCCAGCGCCGAGCTGGCCGCACCCGCGGTACTGCTCGAACTGGTAGAGCGCAGCCTGGACACCTCCTGGCACGGCCCAAGGGTATTCGCCAGCAGCGATGGTGCCCACGAACCGCAATTCACCGGCGATGGCTGGCAGGTCAACCTCAACGACCTGAACGCGATCCACCAGGCGGTTCGCCACGCCCAGAACGGCCAGGCCGCACCGTCCCAGGCGCGTTGCGAGCGGCGCGACCTGCACCCCTTGCACCTGCATATCCTGGTGGCCGAAGACAACGCCATCAACCAGTTGATCCTGCGTGACCAGCTTGAAGAACTCGGTTGTACCGTAGAGCTGGCCGGCGATGGCGAAGAGGCCTTGTCGCGCTGGTACGAAGGCGCCTTCGACATCGTTCTCACTGACGTCAACATGCCCAAGCTCAATGGCTACGAACTGGCCGAAGCCCTGCGATGCCTTGGCTGCAACACCCCGATCATCGGCGCAACCGCCAATGCCCTGCGCGGTGAAGATGCCTTGTGCCTGGCGGCCGGCATGAATCACTGCCTGGTCAAACCCTTCACACTGCGAGCCTTGTTCACTGCCCTGGCTCCCTACGCACGAGCTACCCATGAAACCCTGTAGCATTCTGATCGTTGAAGACCATCCCTTTCAGCACCTGTATCTGCAGAACCTGTTCAGCGAGCTGGGGGATTTTGATGTGGTGTGCGCCAGGGACGGTGAAGCAGCGCTGGCCTGCCTGAAACAACGCGATTTCGACCTGGTGCTCACCGACTTGCTGATGCCCGGCATGGACGGTGTGCAATTTATCCAGGGCCTGGCCGCACAACCCTCACGCCCCGCGCTGGCGATCATGAGCGCCGCGTCACGGCGCATGCTGATGGGCGCGAGTCTGGTAGCGAGCAACCTGCAAGTGAAGGTGATCGGGTTGATTTCCAAGCCGGTGAATGCCGCGGCCCTGCGTTGCCTGATCGACCAGTTGCAGGCGCTGCGCCAGGTTGCCCCGGCCCAGACCCAGCCCGGCATCGATTGCCAAAGCCTGATGAATGCCCTGGACAACGGTGAACTGCACGCCTGGTTCCAACCCAAGAAAGCCCTGAGCAATGGTCGCATCGTCGCGGCCGAAGCCCTGGTGCGCTGGGTGCACCCCGAGCATGGCCTGTTGCTGCCCGGTGTGTTCCTGCCGGCATTGATCGCCTGCGACCTGGAAGAACGCCTGCTGTGGTGCGTGCTGAAACAAGCGATGGCCGCCCAAGCCACGTGGCGCCAACACGGCTATGACATCCCAGTGTCGATCAACCTGCCCACGCACCTGCTCAACAGCCACGACCTGCCCGACCGCATCCTCGCGTTCGTGCTGGAACACCAGGGTTTGCCCGCACGCTTGTGTTTCGAGCTGATGGAGTGCTCGGTACCCGATGACATCAGCAATTTCTACGCCGGCGCCTGCCGCTTGCGCATCAAGGGGTTCGGCTTGTCCCAGGACGATTTTGGCAAGGGCTACAGCTCGTACATGAACCTGGTGTCGGCGCCGTTCACCGAGGTGAAGATCGACCGTGCCCTGGTAGAGGGCTGCAACGCCAACGAAGAATTGGCCCAGGCCCTCACCAGCATCGTCAGCCTGGGACGTCAATTGGGCTTGATCGTGGTTGCCGAAGGCGTAGAAACCGCGCAAGAACTTGCACTGTTGCGTAAGATCGACTGCACTCAGGTCCAAGGTTTCCTGATCTCCCACGCCGTTTCTGCGGATCAGTTCCAGCAATTGCTGACCCACGACGGGCCAGCGAGCGCCTATTGACCCGGCTGCCGGGTGTGGAACAACACCGTTAGCTTGCGAGGTCACCGCGTCATGCATCCCCCCAATGCCTTCCTGGAGAAACTCACCAGCAGTTCACTGCGCCTGAACAAAGGCTTGCTGGTACTGGGCGTATTGGCGGTGCTGCTGCTGGGTATCACCTACCTGGGAGTGCAGCGCATGGTCAAGGAGCAGCATGAAACCTTGCAATTCCACTTCGCCCGACTGATGGAGAATATCCACGAGCAGGAAGCCTTCCTGCGCGATGTTTCGCGGGGCAGTATCCAGGGCGAACTCAACCTTTCTGCCCTGCTCCCACCCTTTGTGCAAAAGCCGCTGCCCGAAGAAGGGCCGAATATCTATGAAGGTCGCGGGCTGCCGTTTGCCCTGCCCTACAGCTTGAAAATCAACCCCGACAAAATCGCCGCCGCACACTACCCCAAGGTATTTGCCCTCGGCACCTACTTGTCGGCTTACTACAGCGCCTTCTGGGCCGCCTCCCACTATCAGTCGCCCCAGGTGATGGTGGTCAACGGCCCGGACAACTTCGACATCAGCGTGCCCGCCACCGGTCGGCTGCGCGATGGCGGTCAAGTGCCGGTCGGCGCGCTGGTGGACGTGCTGACCCAGTTGAACGAGCGCCTGCACGCACAGAATTCATCGTTGCCGGATCATCAGGTGCACTGGGAACCCTACGACCCCACGCCCGATGACAACGCTGCGCCCGTGCTGCTGGGCTATGTCGACATCAACCTGGCCCCGACCGCACTGACCATCGACGGCGCTAACACCTGGGTAGTGCTGGCATCGCTGCTGGACCTGGCCAAGGTCAATAACATCGAGCGCCTGATGCAATGGTCGATCTACGACAACTTCACCTTGATCACCCCCGCCGGCGTGGTATTGACCGGGGCGCTGAAGCCCGGCCAGGTGCTGAACGAAGGTGTGAACGTCACCCGTGACGGCCTGGTGTTCAAACTGACCAGCCAGGGCGGGCAGCCGTGGACCGCGATCTACATGATCAGCCTGCAACGTTTCCTCGACTACGCGCGGTGGCCACTGCTGTGCCTGCTGGCCGTGGTGCTGGCGATGCTGGGCTGTGGCCGCGCCTTCAACCGTTGGTACACGGCGCGAGTGGTGTTGCCCGCCCACCAGGCCCACGCGAGCATCGCCGAAAGCGAGGCGTTCAGCCGCGCGGTCATCGACACCGCGCCGACCGGCCTGTGCGTGATCCGCCGCAGCGATCATCACGTGCTCCTGCAAAACCAGCGTGCCCAGCAATGGCAGGACGCCCGCGCATTATTCGACTTGCTCAAGCAGCAGCCGCGCACCACGCCTGGCCAGGCCGACCTTGAAAGTGACGGCCGCCACCTGCACGTGGCCTTCGTGCCCACCCGTTACCAAGGCCAGGACGCGTGGTTGTGCGCGGTGCACGATGTTACCCGGCATATCGAAGATGCTGCCGCTCTGGAGGAAGCGCGTCAGGCGGCCGATTCGGCGAACCTGGCCAAGAGTCGCTTCCTCGCGACCATGAGCCATGAAATCCGCACACCACTGTACGGCGTACTAGGCACTTTGGAGCTGCTCGGCCTGACCTCGCTCGCACCACGCCAGCAGGACTACCTGCAGACCATCCAGCGCTCCTCCACCTCCCTGTTCCAACTGATCAGCGACGTGCTGGATGTGTCAAAGATCGAAGCCGGGCAAATGACCCTCGAACTTCAGGACTTCTGCCCCCTGGAACTGAGCGAGGACAGCGTGCGCACCTACAGCGCCTTCGCCCGCGCCAAGGGCTTGCAGCTGTATGCCTGCATCGACGCGAACCTGCCGGACCGACTGCGCGGTGACCCGCAGCGTATCCGCCAGATCCTCAACAACCTGCTGAGCAACGCGATCAAGTTCACCGATAACGGGCGCGTGGTGCTGCGCCTGCGTGTCCTGCAAACCAGCGACGACCAGGTGAGCCTGCAATGGCAGGTCAGCGATTCCGGCGTGGGCATTTCCCAGGCGCAGCAACACCAGCTTTTCGACCCCTTCTACCAGGCCGAAGATGCCGCCAGCCAGGCCGGTGCCGGGCTGGGCCTGGCAATCTGCAAATGGCTGTGCGAGCTGATGCACGGCCAGTTGAATGTGGTGAGTGAGCCCGGGCTGGGCAGCAGCTTTACCTTGCAGCTCGCATTACAGGTCGTTCCCGGCAGCCTGGCCGATTGCCCGCCGTTCAGCCCCGGCCTGCCGCCTGTCTACGTACGCGCACAGGAACCCGAACGGGCGCAGCACCTGATCAACTGGCTCAATCGCCTGGGGCTTCCCAGCCGTGCGCTGTCAGCCGAGATGCCGGCTAACGCGCTGTTGGTGGATTTCGCCCAGGACCTGGCATGGCCCCGCACGCGCATCATCGCCTCGGCGGGCGGGCCCGACCCGGCTCAACCGTGCGGTGCCGACTGGAGCGTCGACGCCGACAATGTGCGCGCCATTGCCTGGGCGATTTACCGGGCGCAGCATGGCGCCGAAGCAAGCCCACGCCGCGTACCGTCCGCCAAGGCACAGCCACTGAACCTGCAGGTGCTGGTGGCCGAAGACAATGTAATCAACGCGGCCATTATCAAAGAACAATTGGAAGCCCTGGGTTGCCAGGTGGTCGTGGCGGCCAACGGCGAACAGGCGCTGATGCAGTGGCTGCCGGGACGCTTCGACCTGGTGCTGACCGACGTGAATATGCCGGTGATGAACGGCTACCAACTGACCGAAGCCTTGCGCCGACAGGATGCCGTGCTGCCGATCATCGGGGTGACCGCCAATGCCCTGCGCGAAGAAGGCGAGCATTGCGCCGCTGTCGGCATGAACGCGTGGATGGTCAAGCCCCTGAGCCTCGCCGCTTTGCGTACGCAGCTGGAACAACACTGCAAGATCGAAATACCGGCGGTGGTCGACATGCCGCCGTTGTCGCCCAGGATGCGTGAGCTGTTTGTCACCACGCTGCGCCAGGACGTACAGACTACCTTGACCGCGATGGACAATCGGGACGCCAATGGCGCGGCGCAGCAACTGCACAGCATGGCCGGCGCTCTGGGCGCGGTGCAGTTGGACGATATGGCTAGCGCCTTTGTCGGTTTGGAGCTACGCCTGACCGGCATGGCGGTCACACCGGCCCTGGCCTTGGAAGTACGGCAGCACCTTGCGCGCCTCACGGCATTGCTCGACACCCTTGAATAACTTCACTCTGGATAAAAAACCCATGGAAACCCTCAACGTAGTCATCGCAGACGATCACCCCATCGTGCTGGTCGGGGTGCGGGAACTGGTCGAGCGTGATGAGCGCTTTCGCGTGGTGGGCGAAGCCGTGTGCTCCAACGAACTGGTGACGTTGCTGGAAAACACCGAGGTGGATCTGGTGATCACCGACTTCAACATGCCAGCAGACTCGCCCTACGGCGATGGCCTGAAGCTGTTGGAATACCTGGTAAGGCACTTTCCCAGGGTGCGCGTGCTGGTGCTGACCATGATCTCCAACCCACTGATCCTCACGCGATTGCAGGAACTGGGTGTCCTCGCCGTGATCCAGAAAAACCAGCTGCACGTGGAGATCCAGGCTGCGCTCAAGGCCGTCGCGCGCGGCAACCCGATTCGCAGCAAGGGGCCGCGGCCGACCTCGGTGCTGGAGTCGTTCGACCTCGACCAGCGCTTCACCCGGTTGTCACCCAAGGAGCATGAGATTCTGCGGCTGTTTGTCTCCGGGCAAAGCGTCAATGAGATTGCCCGTGGATTGAACCGCAGCGCCAAAACCATCAGCACGCAAAAAGTCGCGGCCATGCGCAAGTTGGAAGTCAGCAGCGACCAGGACTTATTGGCTTATTGCATAGAGCGCAACTTGTTTAACTAACGTTCACTTCTAGGGATCGTCTGATGTTCCACTCAGGGCCTGCGCCTTATTGTGTTGTTTTAACCCCAACCATGGAAAAACAACATGAAGCAGTTCTCTCGCGCACTCTTGGCTCTGTCGGTATTTGCCGCAGTTAATGCATTCGCCGCCGGCGAACCCACCGCGCCAACCAAAGCCGGCAGTGGCACCATCAGTTTCACCGGCAGCATCAACAATGATGCCTGTTCCGTTGAAGGCATTGGCCTGAACAAAACCATCTCGATCAACATGGGCGAAGTGTCCATCAAGGACATGGGCACCGCGACCGCGCCAAAAGGTAGCGGCACTCTGAGCGCCGAGAACTTCGACATGAAGATCAGCTGCAACGCCGGCACCAAGGTGGCGATGATCTTCGAACCGACCAAAGGCGCAGGTTCGGGCATCGTTGCCGGCACCAAAGTGTTGAAGCTGATCGACGGCCTGGGCTCAGCCAAGAACGTCGGTATCGCGCTGCTTGACGCCAACGGCGCGCTGATCGACCTGAGCTCGCCAACCACCGCGAAGATCGAAAACACCCTGCAGGACAGCAACACCACGCTGAAATTCTCGGCCGCCTATGTCACCACGGCCGACATTGCATCCGTCGTAGCGGGTCGCGGCGACGCCACCCTGCCATTCACCCTGCAATACGAATAACCCCCAGCGTCGCGGGGCCTTCGGGCCCCGCACACCTCTCGAACGTAGTGGTAGCCATCATGTTGTTTCGTCATTCTCTTTCCCTCTGCGCGGGCCTGCTGGGCCTGCTTGCGGTCAGCCAGGCCACGGCCGGCATTTCGTTGAGCAGCACACGGCTGGTGTTCGATGGCCAGCACAAAGAAGCCGGTATCACAGTGCGTAACAACGGTGAAGACGTGCTGATCCAATCCTGGGTCGACACCGGCACCGCTGCTACCGGCACCGTGCCGTTTGCCGTTACCCCACCGCTGGCACGGGTCACGGCCAATGAGCAACAGCTGTTGCGGGTGATTTATGCCGGCGCGGGCCTGCCTACTGACCGGGAGTCGGTGGTGTGGCTCAACGTGCAGGAAATCCCCCAGGCGTCGAAAACCCAGAACACCTTGCAGCTTGCCGTGCGCCAGCGCATCAAGGTGTTCTTTCGCCCCGCCGGCTTGAAAAACAAAGCCTACCTGGCACCGACCGAGCTGCTCTGGCAGTTGGCCGAGCACGACGGCAAGCACGTGCTGCGGGTCACCAACCCGGGGATTTATCACGTGTCGATTGCCGACATTACCCTGCAAGCCGGTGCTGTCAGTGAACACCCGTTCGATTCGCTAATGATTGGGCCGGGCGAACTAAAAGAGTTCAATCTTAAACAACTTAATTCAAGCCAGCCGTCACGCTTGATGTTCGGCAGCATTAATGACTATGGCGCGCAAGATCGTTATTCCGCGCAACTGGTTAACGGCGCGCCTACATCAGCCAGTTTGAACACAGAATCACCATAACGCGCCTGCCGTTCGCGCAGCCGCACTTTCACTGTATTTCTCTTCGCTCCGTTAGTTCGTATCGGAGGTGATATAGGGTTCCTGCATGTTTTTATTCAAGCGCGATGGATTGGCGCCGTTATTGATTGCCCTGGGCTTCACTTCATTGTGCCAGGCCGATGGCGACGAACAATTCAATACTTCGTTTTTGCAAGGTGCGGCAGCTGACGTCGATTTGCACACGCTGCTCGCCAGCAGCAGCGTACTGCCCGGCACTTACCGGGTTGACCTGTACGGCAATGAAACCCTGGTTGGTCGGCGCGATATCGACTTTCACCGCAACCCGCAAAACGGCAAGGTCGAGGCCTGCCTGACCCTGGAGATACTGCAGCAAGTGGGCGTCGATATCGGCGCATTACAGGCCAGCGGCAAGCTCGTCGATACCGACCCGAATGCCTGCCTGGACCTGCCTGCCTTGATCGAGCATGCCAGCGTGCGCTACGACGTACCGCGCCTGCGCCTGCTGGTCAGCGTGCCTCAACGCGCCATGGAGCGTGGGCGGCGCGGCTACGTCGACCCTGCGCTGTGGGACGAAGGCGTGCCTGCGGCGTTCATCAATTACCAATTGAGCAGCAACCGCAACAGCACTGACGCCGATACCACGCTCTCGAATAACCTGGGCTTGCGCAACGGCATTAACCTGGGCGCGTGGCGCCTGCGCAACGAATCGAACTTCAACAGCAGCACCGACCGCCCCAGTACGTTCAAGAGCAACCGCACCTACCTGCAACATGACGTGACTGCCTTGAAGGGCCAGTTCAGTGCCGGAGATATTTTCTCGGACACCGACCTGTTCGACAGCGTGCGCTATCGCGGTCTCAAGCTGGCCTCCGACGACGGCATGCGCGCCGACAGCGAGCGTGGCTACGCGCCGATCATCCGTGGCATTGCGCAATCGAGCGCCACGGTGGAAATCCGCCAGAACAATTACATCCTCTACACCGCCAACGTGCCGCCGGGCCCGTTCGAGATCAGCGACATTTACCCCAGCGGCTCCAACGGCGACCTGGAAGTGACGGTCATCGAGGCTGACGGCCGTCGCCGGGTCACGGTGCAGGCATTTTCCAGCCTGCCGATCATGGTGCGCGAAGGCCAGTTGAAATACAGCCTCTCCGCCGGCCAGTACAACAGCAATGACGACGGGCAAGAAAAACCGCAATTTGTCAGCAGCACCCTGGCCTATGGCATCAGCAGCAACCTGTCGGGGATTGTCGGCATACAAGCCACGCAGGACTTCCAGGCGTTGTCCGTGGGGGCTGGACGCAACACGTCGATCGGCGCGGTATCGCTGGACATGACCCACTCCGTCAGCCGCACCTTCGGCCAGCAGGTCACGGGCAACAGCGTGCGCGCGTTGTACGCCAAGACCTTTACCGGCACCGACACCAACTTCACCCTGGCGGCCTATCGGTATTCGACCGAGGGCTATCGCACCCTCGCCGACCACGTCGAGGAACTCAGCAATGAGGGCCAAAAACGCAACGGCAACTCCAAGACCCGCACCGACCTGACCATCAACCAGAGCCTGGGCCGCAACCAGCAGTTCGGCAGTGTGTACGTAAATGCCAGCGACCAGCGCTACTGGGGACGCGGCGGTTCGCAAAGCCTTTCGGCGGGCTACAGCAACTACTGGGGCGACGTGAGCTACAACCTCAGCGCCACGCATACCAAGGACGTGGGCAACTACGGGGCGTCGAACAACGACACGCTGATCAACCTGTCCGTATCCTTTCCGCTGGGCTCAAAGCCCCGCGCGCCGAGGGCCTTTATGTCGGCCAGCACGCAGAAAGGCAGCGACACCACGCAACTGGGCGTCAACGGCTACCTGACCGAAAACAGCGACACCTATTACTCATTGCAAGGCGGTAACAGCAGCACAGGCGGCAGCACCGGCTCGGCCAACCTCAGTACCCGCACCTCGCTGATGGACATCAGCGGCGGCTACAGCCAGGGCCGTGGGTACAGCGCGCAGAACCTCAACGTGGCGGGGTCGGTGGTGGCCCACCCAGGCGGTATCAACCTGGGCCAGACCGTGGGCGAGACCTTTGCGCTGGCGCACGTCGACGGCGTGCAGGGCGTGAAGATCGGCAGCTTTTCCGGGGCAAAGACCGGCCGTAACGGCTATGCGGTGATCCCCAATGCGCAGCCTTACCGGGTGAACTGGATCAGCCTGGACACTCGTGACCTGGGCGCTGACATTGAAATCGATAACGCCACCCAGCAGGTCGTGCCTCGTCGTGGGGCCGTGGTGGTGGCCCGCTATACCAGCAAGAGCGGGCGGCGCGTGCAGTTTGCGCTGTTCGACGCGCATCACCAGCCCATCCCGTTTGGTGCGTCGCTGGAGAGTGTTGCGGGCAAGCAGATCGCGATGTCCGATCCTAGCGGCAAGGCATTGGCATTGATCGAAGAGGATGCCGGTACGCTGGTGATCAAGTGGGGTGACCAGCACTGCCAGGCGCCGTATACGCTGGGCGAGCGCAATAAGGCGCTGAACTATGAGCAGGCGGCCCTGACCTGCTTGCCATAAATCCATCAACGCCACTGATCAAATGTGGGAGGGGGCTTGCCCCTTTCCACATTTTTGTCCCTGTGTGGCTTAGAAGTCACGTTTGTAGAAGATATCCAGGGAGCTGGCCACGCCGCTCGCCACTTCCAGGTACACCTTCTTGCTCAACAGGTAGCGCAAGGCAATGGTGCTGGCCGGTTCGAACACGCCGACCCCATACCGCAGGCTGAGTTTCTCGGTGATCTTGCCGCTGGCCACCACGGCGGTGTTATTGCCGCTGCCCTGGGTGTCGAGTTCGAAGTCCTGGATGCCCAGGTTCTTCGCCAGGTCCGAGGTGACCCCGGCACTGCCCATCAAGCCCAGGCCCAGCGCAGCCTGGGCCAGCATGTTGTTGTCTTCACCGGTGGTGCTCAGCGGACGCCCCAGCACCAGGTAGGACAGCGCCTGCTCCTGGCTCATGGCCGGTTCGGAGAAGATTTGCGTGGTGGGTTGTTCCGCGCTGCCACTGAGGCGGATACCGGCGACCACATCGCCCGTCTTGCGAATCGCTTCGATATCCAGGAATGGCTGGTCCAGCGGCCCGGCAAACAACAGCCGCGCACGCCGCACATCGAGCTTCTGGCCGTAGGCGCGGTAGCGGCCATCGTTGAGCCATAGTTCGCCCCGGGTGTCGAGGTTGTCGCCGATGTGCACCTGGCCCTGGACCTTCGCGGTGAGGCCGAAGCCCGAGAAGTTGAGCTTGTCTTCGCCCACTACCACGTTGATATCCATCGCCATGGCCATCGGTGGTTTGCCCTCCTCGGTCTGGCTGCCGATGATCACCGTGTCATCGGAAACCTTGACCGTCGACGGCGGCAGCTCGCGCACAGTGATGTCGCCACGTGGGATGTGCACGTTGCCGGCGATGGCCAGCTTGTCGTTCTTCAGGCTGATTTTCAGGTCGGGCGCCACTTCCAGCACGGCGTAAGGTTCGACCGTGACAGGCAACTGCGAGCCTTGCAAACTGAGGTCCACCACCAGGGCCTTGCCCCAGTCGACCTGACCCTTGAGGCTGCCCTGCCCGGCCTTGCCACTGTGCCAGGCGCCGTTGAGCTGCACGCTTTCGCCGGCAATCAGCGCCTGCACATTCAAGCCTTCCAGGCTGATGGGCAGTTCCGACCCGGAGATCTCGCCGCCCACCAGGTTGACGTTGCCGTTGACCTGGGGCGCCAGCAGGCCGCCGGAGAGACGGCCATTGCCGTTGAGCTTGCCGGTGAGTTTCTCCACCATCGGCACAAACGGCCGCGCCACCGCGAGGTCGAGGCCGACCAGGCTGAAGTTGCCGGTGATCGGTTTGTTTTTCGGCAACGGGTTGATCTGTGCCTGTAACAGCAGTTCGCCGAGTTTGCCGCCCTGAAAGTTGAGCTGCGTGTCGATGCGCTTGGGGTTGAGGGTGGTTTCCAGTTTCAGCGTGTCATAGGGGAAATCCAGCCACTGGTCCTTGTCCTTGACGCGCAGGGTGCCACCACTGGCGTCCACCGAGACCACGCCTTTGGGGCCGCTGTCCGGGAGGTCCAGTTGCAGGTCGGCATTGAGCTTGCCCTGCCAGGCAAAATCCTTGGGCAGGAACGCCGCCAGGCTGTCGATGGGGAATTGCTTGAGGTGGTAACGCAGCTTCGGCTCGGGCATCAGGCGCTGGTCTTCGCCGCACAGGCTGGCGGGGCCGGACACCCAGCAGTGCGCGGCAAATGTCAGCCTGCCATCAGCCATGCGCTCGATCTTGGCCGGGGCTTGCAGCTTCCAGTCCTGGCCACCGGCTTGGACGTCGCCACTGGCCAGGCGCCCGCGCCAGTTGCCTTTGTCGAGGTTGCCGTCCAATGCCAGGGCCAGCTTGACCAGAGGGCCGGCCAGGTCCAGTTGGACTTTCTGGTTCTTGATATCGCCCTGGGCGCTGGCCGTCAGGGTGCCGACCTGGGTGTCGCCGGCCTGGATACCGCTGCCCTTGAGGTCGATCTTCGCGCGTTGGGCGTTATCCAGCGTGGCGTCGAGGGTCAGGCTTTGAAGGCGATTGTCGGCGAACGCCAGTTGCTGTCCATTGAGGCCGAGCTTGCCTTGGGGCGCCTTGAGGCTGCCGGCCACGTCGAGCCGGCCATTGACCTGCCCGCGCAACTGCGGCCACAACTGGGCCAGACGCGCCAGCTTGATATCGATCTGCCCGGCCAGGCGTTGTTGCAGGCTGCCGCTGCCGTTGATGCGGTTGTCGCCCAGGCGGATATCCAGGTTGGCCAGGGTCCACTGCTCGCGCGCGCCTTCGGCCTTGGCCGCCAGCACCGCGGTTTGCCCGCGGAGGCGGCCCTTGAGGTCGAGGTCGGCGTTCAGCTTGAGCTGCTCGTTCTTGAACTCGCCCTTGCTGCGCAGCGGCCCGGCCAGGGTGCCGGGCAGTTCGGCCACCCAATATGCCGGGTTCAGCGCCGACAGGTCGAGGGCCGTGTCCCAGGCAATGCCATCGGCGAATTGCAGGTTCAGGTGGCCTTCGGCCTTGCCTTGGCCGGCGATGAGTTTCAGCTCGGGCAGGAAGATTTGCGTGAGGTCGCCACTGAACGGCGTGACCACGTTGAACTTGCCTGCGGGGCCGTCGAGGTCAGCCTTGAGGTTGCCCAGGTAGTTGCCATCCTTGTAGGAGACCTCGCCATTGAATGTACGCAGTGCAACCTGGGGCTCGTCGACGACGGGATAAAGGCGATGCCAGGGGAAGTCCAGCCAGTCGACCTTGGCATCGGCGCTGAAGCCTTGTTGCCAGTCCAGATTGGCGCTGAGCTTGAGGCTTTGCTTGTCACCGGCATTCAGGTCCAGGCCGGCGATCTGCGCACCCTTGGCGTCGACCTTGCCTTGCAGCAGCAAGTCCACCGGGCCTTTTTCCGCCGGCAGCACGGCTTTGCCCAGCAGTTGGTAGCCACGGCTCAAATCACCTTGAGCGGTGAGGTCGAGTTGATTGAGTTGCAGGGTGTCGGGCAGCTCGGCGCTAGGCTTGAAGCCGTCGGCGGTGATGTGTAATTGCGCTGGGAGGTGTTCCACCAGGGGTTGAAGTTCTCCCGTGAGCTTGGCTGGCAAATAGCCCGTGCTGTCGGCGTCAAGCTTGAGGGTCTTGAGCAGGTCGCCCTTAACCTTGAGCGCCACCTTCCAGGGTGCATCATCTGGCGCATAGGGCAGACTGAGATTACCGCTGGCGCTCAACGGCCAGTCGCCGGTGGGTTGCAGCAGGCCGGCCAGTTCCAGCACCAGGCCATCGCGTTGCAGGTGAACCGAGTCGATCTGCATACCGGCGGAGGTCCAATGCGCCGCCAGTTGCAGGCCCTTTAGCTCTTCGCTGCCGTTGAACAGCAGGCTGCCGACGCGAACGTCGCCCAACTGGATGGCCACGGGTAGCTTCAAGTCAGGCAGTGCGATGGGGCCGCTGCTTTCTTCGGCGCTCGGTGGAAATTGCAGGCTGACCTGTTCCACGTCCAAGCGGTCGATGCACAGGGTCATGCGCAACAGGCAGGCCGGCGACCAATCCAGCTTGGGCGCCTGGAGTTCGATGCGGCTGCTGTCCTGCTGCCACAGCAGATGGTCGGCGCTCCATTGGCCGCCCAGATGCCCCTGGAAATTGTCGACACTCAAGCCCGGCACGCGTGCCAACACCCAGCGGCTGCCCGCCTGGGTACCCAGCACCGCCCACACTGCCAGCAACAACACGGCAAGGCTCGCCACCACGGCCAACCCCGCTATTTTAAAACCACGCATCACAGCTCAGGCCCCATGGAAAAGTGCAATCGAATGCCGCCCGGGTCTTCCAGGGCATGGGCCAGGTCCAGGCGGATCGGGCCGACCGGCGACACCCAGCGGATACCGACGCCAACGCCGGTTTTAAGGCTGGGCATTTCCAGGGTATTGAACGAGTTGCCCTGGTCGACGAAGGTCGCGATCCGCCATTTCTCGGCGATGGAATATTGATACTCGGCGCTCAGGGCCACCATGTAGCGGCCACCGATGCGATCGCCCCGGTCGTTCTCCGGCGACAGTGTCTGGTACTCATAGCCCCGTACGCTCTGGTCGCCACCGGCAAAGAAACGCAGCGATGGCGGCACCGATTTGTAGCCGTTGGTGGCACTGCCGCCCACCTGCGCACGGGCCAGGAAGCGATGGTTGTCCCACAGCGTGGTCAGGCCTTTGACCATGGCGGTGCCGTAAAGCAGGTTGGTATCGGAGCCCAGGCCTTCCTTGGCGACTTTGGTGTCGAATTGCAGGCGGTAGCCGTTGTGTGGGTCGATGCGGTTGTCGCTGCGCAGATAGGAATAGCTGACGCCCGGCATCACCAGGTTGCTCAGGCCGGAGTCATTGCCCAGGCGATATTCTTCACGCTGATACTTGAGCGAAATCACCCGGGTCCAGCCGCTGGGCAGCTTGCTGTGCCACTCGGGACCCACGGTGAGCAATTTACTCAGGGTGTCGGTATTGGCGATTTCTTCGTTCTGATAGCCACCGGCAAAGCGCAGTTTATCGGTGAGCGGTGGGTCCAGCGGTATGTCGTACCACAGGCCGACGTTCTGCCGCGGCGCCGACAGCTCGGCTTCCCAACCATAGCTGTGGCCCTGGGGGTTGACCCAGTGGCGGGTCCAGTTGGCTTTGCCACGCGGGCCGACGTCAGTGGAAAACCCCAGGCCCAGCCCCATGGTGCGCGGCTTGCGGGTCTCCAAGCGCACGGCCACCGGGATGATGTCATTGGTCGACGCGGCAGGGGCGGCGTCCACGCGCACGCCTTCAAAAAAGCCACTGGCTTGCAGGTTCTGGTTGAGTTCGGCGATCAGTTCGGAATCGTAGGGCGTGCCGCTTTTGAACGGCACCATGCGTTGCAGCAGCTCTTCGTCAAACGGCGTGTCGCCGGCGAAGCTGACTTTGCCCAATGTATAGCGCGGGCCGCTGTCGTAGATGAGTTCGATATCGGCGACACCGGCCTTCGGGTCTACCGCGAGTTTCTGGCTTGTGAAGCGCCCGCTGAAAAAGCCGTAGCGCGAAGCCTGGTTCTGGATCAGGCGCTTGGCGTCTTCGTAATGGCCGTGGTTGAGCACAGCGCCGGTCTTGAGGTCGTTGCTGACGGGCACGCGAAAGGTCTTGAGGTCTGCGGCGGGGCCGTCGACCCGAATGGTCACGTTGCGCACATGCACCGGTTCGCCGGGGTCGATGGTGAGGATCAGGCGCGGGTTCTTGCCGCCCTTCACTTCACTGTCGATCTGTGGCTGATAGAAGCCAAGGGCCTGGGCAGCTTTGCGCGCCTGCTCCTCGGCGCCACGGCTGAACCGCAGCAGGGCCTCTTCATCACGATCGCCCACCCCGCCGATATAGCCTTCGATGTTGGCTTTCAACGCGTCGTTCGAAGGCTTGATCCGCACGTCCAGTTCGCTTTGCGCCAACGCGCCGCAGCTTGTGAACAGCAGAATCAAGCCGCTGGTAAATCTTCCTGGAAACTTCATAGGCGCGGATGCTACACGAGCAAGGGAGACTCTTTGAACTCGGATTTATCTGAATAATTCTGTATTAAGCCGTTGCAGCATGTAACGACTGCGGATTGGGATGGAAAAACACATGTTCCAGGATCGGGCCTACCGCCACTTCACCGATTTCCTCGTAGCCCTGACGCTTATAGAACTCCAGGTAACGTGAATTCCCAGTGTCCAGCACCACACCGGATGAATGCGGGTCTTCGGCACACCAATTGTGCACGGCTTCCAGCAACTGCTCGCCGTAATGCTTACCCTGGAACTGCGGGTGAATGCCCAGCAACGGCAGTACATGTACCGACTCACTGGGCAGGCACGCCAGCACCGCGTGATGGTAGTCGAGGTAACGCCGTGTACCGCGCACGCCGGTGCTCAGCCACATGCGCAGTTGCCAGGCCCAGCTTTCGGTGATGCCCAGGCGCCGCTGCGGTGGCGCGATCAGGGCGATGCCGATCAGCCGGTCGTTGACGAACAGGCCGATGGCCGGCAGTTTCTGAAAGAAGTGCTGCTTGACCAACTCGCGCACGGTGGCGCGCACCCGTTGTTCATAACCGGGGCGCTCGGCTTCGAAGATGTAGGCGAAGGTCGGCTCATGCCGATAGGCCTGGTACAACAGGGACCGGGCCTCGCGGGAGTAACCGCTGTTGAGCAGGCGAATTTCAGCAATTGCAGTTGTAGTGTCCGGCATACCGTCAATCTCCCTGGGCGCGGCTCAAAAGGCAGCGTTCTTATGGGTACGAACCTACACAGCACGAGTCGTTCCCAGACATTAGCAGTGCATGTGCCCTACCGCCACGCTGGCCCCCGTCCGACTTGTCCGCTAGCATCGCCCTTTTGCCAGACTGGACTGCCGACCATGAAAATCGTCTCCTTCAATATCAACGGGCTGCGCGCCCGCCCTCATCAGTTGGCGGCGCTGATTGAAAAGCACCAGCCCGACGTGATCGGTTTGCAGGAAACCAAAGTCCACGATGACCAATTCCCGCTGGCCGAAGTGCAGGCCCTTGGCTATCACGTGTACTACCATGGGCAAAAAGGCCACTACGGGGTGGCGCTGCTCTCGCGCAAGGAAGCCCTGAGCGTGCACAAAGGCTTTGCCAGTGACGAAGAGGACGCCCAGCGTCGCTTTATCTGGGGCACCTTCGCCGACGCGAACGGCCACCCGGTCACCATCATGAACGGCTACTTCCCCCAGGGCGAAAGCCGCGATCACCCGACCAAGTTCCCGGCCAAGCAGCGCTTCTACGAAGACCTGCAGCAGCTGCTGGAAAGCCAGTTCAGCAACGACCAGGCGCTGGTGGTGATGGGCGACGTAAACATTTCCCCGGAAGACTGCGACATCGGCATCGGTGCCGACAACGCCAAGCGTTGGCTCAAGACCGGCAAATGCAGCTTCCTGCCGGAAGAGCGCGAATGGATGGCTCGCCTGAAGAACTGGGGCCTGGTGGACAGCTTCCGCCACCTCAACCCGGACGTGGCCGACCGCTTCAGCTGGTTCGACTACCGCAGCCGGGGCTTTGAAGACGAGCCCAAGCGTGGGCTGCGCATTGACGTGATCCTGGCCTCCAATGGCCTGCTTTCGCGGGTCAAGGATGCCGGGGTGGATTACGAGCTGCGTGGGCTGGAGAAGCCTTCGGACCATGCGCCGATCTGGCTGGAACTGAGCTGATCGCAAAAAGTGGGAGTGGGCTTGCCCCTCCCACATTCAGCCTTGCGGCGCACCCGTCACATTTATGCAACCTGCCTGTCTTATTCTCGCGGCACTCCCTTTGGCTTGAGAAGGTGCCGGCATGAGGCTGCGCGTTCTGTTACTGCTGACCGTTTTTCCCCTCTTCGCCGTATCCGCTCCCCTGCCCCTTCCCGATCAAGGCCCGGCACTGCGTATCCAGGGCTCCAATACCATTGGCGCGGCGTTGGGTCCGGCACTGGTCAAGGGGCTGATGGAGCATCAGGGCTTGCAGGCGGTGCACAGCGAACCGGGCGAAGGCGTCAATGAACAGCGTGTGATCGGCAAGACGCGCCAAGGCAAGACCGTGACCATCGAGGTCGCGGCCCACGGATCGAGCACCGGGTTCACGGCGCTGAAAAAAGCCAGCGCCGATCTCGCCGCCTCGTCTCGCCCGATCAAGGACAGTGAACTGGTCGACCTTGAACCCCTGGGCGACCTGAAAAGCCCTGAAGCCGAACAAGTGATTGCCATCGACGGCCTGGCGATCATCCTCCACCCGCAGAACCCGTTGAACACACTGAATACCGAGCAACTGGCGCAGATTTTCAATGGTGAGGTCAGTACCTGGGAGGCGCTGGGTGGAGTGGGCGGCCCCATTCATGTGTATGCACGGGATGATCAATCCGGCACCTACGACACGTTCAAGGAACTGGTATTGCGTCTGCGTGGCAAGCCGCTTGCCTCGGGTGCCAAGCGTTTCGAGTCCAGCGAGCAGCTGTCCGACGCGGTCAGCCAAGACCCGCAGGGTATCGGCTTTATCGGCCTGCCCTACGTACGCCAGGCCAAAGCCGTGGCGATTGTGGATGGCGATTCACAGCCCATGCTGGCGCTCAACAGCCTGATTGCTACCGAGGATTACCCGCTGTCACGCCGGTTGTTTTTCTACCTGCCGCCGTCCGGGCATAACCCGTGGGCCAAGGCGCTGGTGGACTTTACCCAGAGCGCCAAGGGCCAGGCGATTGTGGCCGCAAACGGGTTTATTGCGCAGCAGGTGCAGGCGATCGCCGTGCAACCGCGTCCGTCGATGCCCGATGATTATCAGGGTATCGCCCGCGACGCCCAGCGCCTGACGGTGAATTTTCGCTTTGAAGAAGGCAGCGCCAGCCTGGACAACAAGGCGCGCCAGGATCTGCAAAGGGTGGTGGCGTATCTGAAGAGCCACGACAAGCTGGATAAGCAGGTGACGCTGGTGGGCTTTGGCGATGCCAAGGATGACCCGCAGCGCGCCGCGCTACTGTCAAAGTTGCGGGCGATGGCGGTGCGTCGGGAGTTGGTGAAGAACGCCGTGGTGCTGCGCGATATCCGTGGGTTGGGTGCGCAGATGCCGGTGGCGGCGAATACGGCGGATGAAGGCCGGATCAAGAATCGGCGGGTGGAGGTGTGGGTTTACTGAGGGCTGATGGGTCTTCATTGCCTGATCCGGCCTCATCGGGGTGCCCCCTCCCACATTTTGATCTGTGAACACATCCAAGTGTGGGAGGAAGCTTGCCCCCGATGCAGGCGACGCGGTGTTACTGCCCGCTGCGCATCAGCTCTTTAGGCACGTACTTGCCAATCTCGAACTTGCCGATGGCCGCCCGGTGCACTTCGTCCGGGCCGTCGGCCAGGCGCAGGGTGCGTTGCATGGCGTACATGTAGGCCAGCGGGAAGTCGTTGGAAACGCCGGCGCCGCCGTGAATCTGGATTGCGCGGTCGATCACCTTCAAGGCCACGTTCGGCGCCACTACCTTGATCTGGGCGATTTCACTCTTCGCCACTTTGTTGCCCACGGTGTCCATCATGTACGCCGCTTTCAGGGTCAGCAGGCGCGCCATGTCGATCTCCATGCGTGAGTCGGCAATCTTGTCGATATTGCCACCCAACCGGGCCAGCGGCTTGCCGAACGCGGTCCGGCTGACGGAGCGTTTGCACATCAATTCCAACGCACGCTCAGCCATACCGATGGAGCGCATGCAGTGGTGGATACGGCCTGGACCGAGGCGGCCCTGGGCGATTTCGAAACCCCGGCCTTCGCCGAGCAGGACGTTTTCATAGGGTACGCGGACGTTGTCGAACAGCACCTCGGCGTGGCCGTGAGGCGCGTCGTCGTAGCCGAACACCGGCAGCGGGCGCACGATTTTCACACCCGGGGTGTCCACTGGCACCAGGATCATCGAGTGCTGCTGGTGGCGTGGCGCATCCGGGTTGCTCAGGCCCATGAAGATCAGGATCTTGCAGCGCGGATCGCAGGCCCCGGAGGTCCACCATTTCTTGCCGTTGATCACCCATTCGTCGCCCTGGCGCTCGGCGCGGGCGGCCATGTTGGTGGCGTCCGAGGAAGCTACGTCCGGCTCAGTCATGGCGAAGGCTGAGCGGATCTCACCGCGCAGCAAGGGCTCCAACCAACGTTGCTTCTGTTCTTCGTTGGCGTAGCGCACCAGCACTTCCATATTGCCGGTGTCGGGGGCGGAACAGTTGAACGGCTCCGGGCCCAGCAGGGAGCGTCCCATGATTTCGGCCAGTGGCGCGTATTCGAGGTTGGTGAGGCCGGCGCCCAGTTCGGATTCAGGCAGGAACAGGTTCCACAGGCCTTCGGCCTTCGCCTTGGCTTTCAACTCCTCCATGATTGCGGTGGGCTGCCAGCGGTCGCCTTCGCTGACCTGGCGTTCGAACACCGGCTCGGCCGGGTAAACGTAAGCGTCCATGAACGCAGTGACGCGTTCACGCAGTTCCTGAACCTTGGGCGAATAGGCGAAATCCATGAGCAGCTCCCTTCTCTGAGAGGTTGTTTAGGTCATGCAATCGATGCTAGAACAGCGTTGATAATTTACCTAGCCTATTCTCGGCGTGTATTAACATTCATCACCGATATATGATCGACGTATGGCCACCTAACAATAAGAGCGCTGCGAAATGAATCTGAGCAAGGTCGACCTCAACCTGTTTATCGTCTTTGACGCGATCTACACCGAAGCCAACCTGACCCGCGCCGGGCAGATTGTCGGCATCACCCAGCCGGCGGTGTCCAACGCGCTGGCGCGCCTGCGTGAGACCTTCAACGACCCGCTGTTCGTGCGCACCGCCCAGGGCATGGTGCCGACGCCGATGGCACAGAACATCATCGGCCCGGTGCGCAATGCGCTGTCGTTGCTGCGGGTATCAGTGCAGGAAAGCCGCATCTTCAACCCGCAACAGGCGGCCAAGACCTACCGCATCAGCATGACCGACCTCACCGAGGCGGTGATCCTGCCGTTGCTGTTCCAGCGCCTGCGCCGCCTGGCGCCCACGGTGGTGATCGAGAGTTTCCTGTCCAAGCGCCGCGAAACCACCAAGGAACTGGCCGCCGGGCGCCTGGATTTTGCCGTGGATGCGCCGCTCAACACCGACCCGCAGGTGCGCCACGTCAAGCTGATGGAAGACCGCTACGTGTGTGCCATGCGCAAGGGGCATCCGCTGGCCGGCAAGGACAAGCTCACGCTGGATGACTATCTGGGGCTGACCCACATCCATATTTCCAGCCGGCGCAACGGTCTGGGCCATGTGGACCTGGCCCTGGGCAAGATGGGCATCCAGCGCAAGATCGCCCTGCGCTCCCAGCATTACCTGATGGCCTCGCAGGTGCTGCAGCAGACCGACATGGTCATGACCGTGCCCGAGCGCTTCGCCCGCCGCCATGAACTGCACTGGTTCAACCTGCCGGTCAACGACGTACCGCCGGTGGAAACCCATCTGTACTGGCACGAAAGCACCGACCAGGACCCGGCCAACCGCTGGATGCGCGAGCAGATGATCGAGTTGTGCCAGCAGGTCACGGCCCATGAGAAGAAGCTGGATAAACAACAGGCGTGAGGTTAGCGAGCCCCCTGTGGGAGGGGGCTTGCCCCCGATGGGTCACGCCGCGACCCTTGACGTTTACGTCAACCTGCCAGTAGCTTAACGCCAAGACCTCCTTGAGCGCCCCCATGAGCACGACTTACAGCATCTCCGACCTCGCCCGCGAGCTCGACATCACCACCCGCGCCATTCGCTTCTACGAAGAACAAGGCCTGCTGGCCCCGGAACGCCGGGGCCAGGAGCGCATCTACTCGGCGCGCGACAAGGTCAGCCTCAAACTGATCCTGCGGGGCAAGCGCATCGGTTTTTCCCTGGCCGAGTGCCGCGAGCTGATCGAACTCTACGACCCCACCAGTGGCAACCACGTGCAACTCAACAGCATGCTGGCAAAAATCGCCGAGCGCCGTGAGCAGCTGGAACAGCAACTGCTGGACATCGAACAGATGAAGCTGGAACTGGACACCGCCGAAGAGCGCTGCACCCAGGCCCTGGCCCACACCCTGCGCCAGGCCGACCACTGATCAGAAGGTAATTGCCATGTCCCTCCCCTCACACGTGCGCCTGGTGGAAGTCGGCCCGCGCGATGGTTTGCAGAACGAAGCCCAACCCATCAGCGTGGCGGACAAGGTCCATTTGGTGGACGCCCTCAGCGCTGCCGGCTTGCGCTATATCGAGGTCGGCAGTTTTGTCTCGCCCAAGTGGGTGCCGCAAATGGCCGGTTCCGCCGAGGTATTTGCGCAGATCCAGCGCAAGCCCGGTGTGACTTATGGTGCGCTGGCGCCGAACCTGCGCGGGTTTGAGGACGCGCTGGCGGCTGGCGTTAAGGAAGTGGCGGTGTTTGCCGCTGCGTCCGAGGCGTTTTCCCAGCGCAATATCAATTGCTCCATCAATGAAAGCCTGGAGCGCTTCGCGCCGATCATGGCGGCGGCCAGGCAGCATGGGGTCAGCGTGCGGGGCTATGTGTCCTGCGTGCTGGGGTGCCCGTATGAAGGCGAGATCGCGCCGGAACAGGTCGCGGCGGTGGCGCGGGAGTTATATGCCATGGGCTGCTACGAGGTGTCTCTGGGCGACACCATCGGCACCGGCACGGCAGGCGCCACGCGGCGGCTGTTCGAGGTGGTCGGGGCGCAGGTGCCACGGGACAAACTGGCGGGGCACTTCCATGACACCTATGGCCAGGCCATCGCGAATATCTACGCCAGCCTGCTGGAAGGCATTACGGTGTTCGACAGCTCTATCGCGGGCCTCGGCGGCTGCCCCTATGCCAAGGGCGCCAGCGGTAACGTCGCCACCGAAGACGTGTTGTACCTGCTCAACGGCCTGGGCATCGAGACCGGTATCGACCTTGAGGCATTGATTGGCGCGGGGCAGCAGATCAGCAGCGTACTGGGCCGGCCAACAGGATCGCGTGTGGCCAAGGCGCGTAACGCCGGTTGAGTAGCTTAGCCGTGACAATGTGTTACCGCACGCCTACACATCGAGTAACACGGGAACATATTTTGTCGTATTTGCCGTAGGCCAATCCCTACGCAAAAATCAACTCATTGATTTTAAAGGGTTTTAAAAAGTTGGCACGGCTTCTGCTATCTCTATCGCATAACAAGAATAAAAAGCGCCAAACCTAATAAAAATAAGACGAAACGACTCTGACATAACAAAAACAACACGGCAGAGACGCAGCTAACAGATTTTTTTGGAGAAGATGTGCTTCGCAGGGTACGGCATGCCGAAACCCGCAACCGGTCAGAGAAAAATAAAACTACCTCAGGTAGCTGCCCACTGGTTGAATCATCACGAAGAAGCAGATCAGCGCTCAAAAAAATACGTTTGCTCTTGATCCCGGATGGGGGTCGCCAAAAACAGCGGTAAAGGGTAACGGTTGCCAAAAACAACAATAGACCGCCCCTCAATAATAAAAAAAGAGCACGCAACGACAAATTAAAGGGGACCCTCGGGTCCCCTTTGTGCATTCAGGGATTTACTCCTGCCCTGCCCCCAACTCCTCCATGGAAATCTCGCGCATGCGGAATTTCTGGATCTTGCCCGTTACCGTCATCGGAAACTCCTCTACGAACTTGAAGTGCTTGGGCGTCTTGAAGTGCGCGATGCGGCCCTTGCACCAGGTTTGCAGCTCCAGTTCATTGGCGACATGGCCGGGGTGGAACTTGATCCAGGCGACGATAGCCTCACCGTAGCGCGCATCCGGAATGCCGATGACCTGCACAT
This sequence comes from Pseudomonas extremorientalis, assembly GCF_024584605.1. Classification (NCBI taxonomy): domain Bacteria; kingdom Pseudomonadati; phylum Pseudomonadota; class Gammaproteobacteria; order Pseudomonadales; family Pseudomonadaceae; genus Pseudomonas; species Pseudomonas extremorientalis. The sequence continues at coordinate 3,996,858 of NZ_CP089519.1, forward strand.
CCGCCACCGCCGGATGGGTAAAGAAAAACTCCTCCAGCTCACGCGGGTACACGTTCTCGCCGCCGCGAATGATCATGTCCTTGTTGCGCCCGGCGATGCATACGTAGCCGTGGGCATCCATGCTTGCCAGGTCGCCGGTGTGCATCCAGCCGGCGTCGTCGATGGCCTCGCGCGTGGCGTCGGGGTTGTTCCAGTAGCCGAGCATCACGCTGTAGCCACGGGTGCACAATTCGCCGATTTCTCCACGCCCCACCGTGTTGCCGTCTGCATCGATGATCTTGCTTTCCAACTGTGGCTGGGTGCGCCCGACCGTGGTCACACGGCGCTCCAGGTCATCGTCCGCTCCGGTTTGCAGCGACACCGGGCTGGTCTCGGTCATGCCGTAGGCAATCTGGACCTCGCGCATGTGCAGTTCGCTGATGACCCGGCGCATCACCTCGATGGGACACGTGGCGCCAGCCATGATGCCGGTGCGCAGCGTAGACAGGTCAAAGTCGCCCAGCTGTGGGTGATCGAGCAGGGCGATGAACATGGTGGGTACGCCGTAAAGACCGGTGGCGCGTTCTTCGGCGACGGTGGTGAGGGTCAGCAGCGGGTCGAAGCCGTCGTTCGGATAGATCATGGTGGTGCCATGGGTGATGCAGCCCAGGTTACCCATGACCATGCCGAAGCAGTGATACAGCGGCACCGGGATCACCAGGCGATCTTGCGCGGTCAGGCCCAGGCTTTCGCCGACCATGTAGCCGTTATTGAGGATGTTGTGATGACTGAGGGTGGCGCCCTTGGGGAAGCCGGTGGTGCCGGAGGTGTACTGGATATTCACGGGCTGATCGAAGTGCAGGCTGGCCTGGCGACTGTGCAACTGTTCGGGCGCAATGCCAGCGCCGAGCGCGGCCAGTTGCGACCACGGCATGAACCCTGCGGGCGGGTTGGGATCGAGACTGATGAGGCCGCGCACGTCGGGTTTCAGCTCCTGCAGCATGGCGTGGTAATCGGAGCTTTTGAATGAGCCGGCGCACACCAGCCACTGACAGCCGGACTGCTTGAGCACGTAGTCCAACTCGCTGCTGCGATAGGCCGGGTTGATGTTGACCAGGATCACCCCGAGCTTGGCGCTGGCAATCTGGCTGATGCACCACTCGACGCAATTGGGTGCCCAGATGCCCAGGCGGTCGCCCGTTTGCATGCCCAGGGCCATGAACGCCCGCGCGTGCAAATCGACAGTCTCCGCCAGTTGTCGCCAGGTGTAGCGGCGTTGTTGATGACGCACCACCAGGGCCTCGCCATCGGGGAATTGCGCAACGGTTCGGTCAAAGGCTTGGCCAATCGTCATGGCCAGCAAGGTCTTGTCCTGTGAGCCGCGGCTGTAGCTCTGGTTCGGTTGTTCCATAACGACCCCTGTTGTCTTTTTTGTAGGTTGACGTAAACGTAAACTACGATTGACAGCGCCGTAACGCAAGCTTACGTTAACGTAAAGGTGAGCGCCCTCCCCTGGCGCCCCATCCACACAACAACAATGCTCACATTAAGGTGCCTGTCCATGAGTTACCCGTCCCTGAACTTCGCCCTCGGTGAAACCATCGACATGCTGCGCGACCAGGTGCAGTCCTTTGTGGGCAAGGAAATCGCGCCCCGTGCGGCGCAGATCGACATCGACAACCTGTTCCCCGCCGACCTGTGGCGCAAGTTCGGTGACATGGGCCTGCTGGGCATCACCGTGCCAGAAGAATATGGCGGTGCCGGCCTGGGTTACCTGGCCCATGTGGTGGCCATGGAAGAGATCAGCCGCGGCTCGGCTTCGGTGGCGCTGTCCTATGGCGCACACTCCAACCTGTGTGTGAACCAGATCAACCGCAACGGCAATCACGCGCAGAAACTCCAATACCTGCCCAAGCTCATCAGTGGCGAACACGTCGGCGCCCTGGCCATGAGCGAGCCAAACGCCGGCTCCGATGTGGTCTCGATGAAGCTGCGCGCCGATAAGCGCGGCGACCATTACGTACTCAACGGCAGCAAGACCTGGATCACCAACGGCCCCGATGCCAGCACCTATGTGATCTACGCCAAGACCGACCTGGAAAAAGGCCCGCACGGCATCACCGCGTTTATCGTCGAGCGCGACTGGAAGGGCTTCAGCCGCAGCAACAAGTTCGACAAGCTGGGCATGCGCGGCTCCAACACCTGCGAGCTGTTTTTCGATGAGGTGGAAGTGCCCGAAGAAAACATCCTCGGCGCGCTCAACGGCGGCGTGAAAGTGCTGATGAGCGGCCTCGACTACGAGCGCGTGGTGCTCTCCGGCGGCCCTACCGGAATCATGCAAGCGTGCATGGACTTGATCGTGCCCTACATTCACGACCGCAAGCAGTTCGGCCAGAGCATCGGCGAATTCCAGCTGATCCAGGGCAAGGTTGCCGACATGTACACCCAGCTCAACGCCAGCCGCGCCTACCTCTACGCGGTGGCCCAGGCTTGCGAGCGTGGCGAGACCACGCGCAAGGACGCCGCCGGGGTGATCCTCTACAGTGCCGAACGCGCCACGCAAATGGCCCTGGACGCGATCCAGATCCTGGGTGGCAACGGCTACATCAACGAATTCCCGGCCGGGCGCCTGCTGCGCGACGCCAAGCTGTATGAGATCGGCGCCGGCACCAGTGAAATCCGGCGGATGCTGATCGGTCGCGAACTCTTCAACGAAACCCGCTGAAGGAGCGCACCATGGCCACCTTGCACACCCAGCTCAACCCGCGTTCGGCGGAGTTTGCCGCCAACAGCGCGGCGATGCGCCAACAGGTCGACGCCCTGCACACCCTGCTCGCCCACGTGCAGCAAGGCGGCGGCGCCAAGGCACAGGAGCGACACACCTCACGCGGCAAGTTGCTGCCGCGCGAGCGTATCAATCGTTTGCTCGACCCGGGCTCGCCGTTCCTTGAACTCAGCCAACTGGCCGCCCATCAGGTGTACGGCGAAGACGTGCCGGCCGCCGGGGTGATTGCCGGGATCGGCCGCGTGGAAGGCGTCGAATGCATGATCGTCGCCAACGACGCCACGGTCAAAGGCGGCTCCTACTACCCGCTCACCGTCAAAAAACACCTGCGCGCCCAGACCATCGCCGAACAGAACCGCCTGCCGTGCATCTACCTGGTGGACTCCGGCGGCGCCAACCTGCCGCGCCAGGACGAAGTGTTTCCGGACCGCGAGCACTTCGGGCGGATCTTCTTCAACCAGGCCAACATGAGCGCCCAGGGCATCCCGCAGATTGCGGTGGTGATGGGTTCGTGCACCGCCGGTGGCGCCTATGTGCCAGCCATGGCCGACGAAGCAATCATGGTGCGCGACCAGGCCACCATCTTCCTCGCCGGTCCACCGTTGGTGAAGGCGGCGACCGGTGAAGTGGTGAGTGCCGAAGACCTCGGCGGTGCCGATGTGCACTGCAAGATTTCCGGGGTGGCCGATCACTATGCCGACAGCGATGAGCATGCACTGGCGCTGGCCCGGCGCAGCGTGGCGAACCTCAACTGGCGCAAACAAGGCCAGTTGCTGCAACGTTCGCCGGTAGCTCCGCTGTACAGCAGTGAAGAGTTGTACGGCGTGATCCCGGCCGACGCCAAGCAGCCGTTTGATGTGCGCGAAGTCATTGCACGGCTGGTGGACGGTTCGGTGTTCGATGAATTCAAGGCGCTGTTTGGCACCACCCTGGTGTGCGGCTTTGCCCACCTGCACGGCTACCCGATTGCGATCCTGGCCAACAACGGGATTCTGTTTGCCGAAGCCGCGCAAAAAGGCGCGCATTTTATCGAGCTGGCCTGTCAGCGCGGCATTCCCTTGTTGTTCCTGCAGAACATCACCGGCTTCATGGTCGGCCAGAAGTACGAAGCCGGCGGCATCGCCAAGCATGGCGCCAAGCTGGTCACCGCCGTGGCCTGCGCCAAGGTGCCGAAGTTCACGGTGATCATCGGCGGCAGCTTTGGCGCGGGTAACTACGGCATGTGTGGCCGCGCCTATGACCCGCGCTTTTTGTGGATGTGGCCGAACGCACGGATTGGCGTGATGGGCGCCGAACAGGCGGCGGGGGTGCTGGTGCAGGTCAAGCGCGAGCAGGCCGAACGCGCCGGTACAGCGTTCAGCACGGAAGAAGAAGCCGCGATCAAGCAGCCGATCCTCGACCAGTACGAAACCCAGGGCCACCCCTACTACTCCAGCGCACGCCTGTGGGACGACGGTGTGATCGACCCGTTGCAGACCCGTGACGTGCTGGCGCTGGCCTTGTCCGCGTCGCTGAATGCCCCCATCGAGCCGAGCCGCTTCGGCGTGTTCCGCATGTAAATGGAGCTGTACCCCATGAGCGATTTCAACACCCTCGAACTGATCACCGATTCCCGTGGCTTTGCCACGCTGTGGCTCAGTCGTGAAGCCAAGAACAACGCGTTCAACGCCGAGATGATCCGCGAACTGATCATCGCCCTCGATCGGGTACAAGGCGATCCGTCCCTGCGCTTCCTGGTCCTGCGCGGGCGCGGCAAGCACTTCAGCGCCGGCGCCGACCTGGCCTGGATGCAGCAGTCGGCCGAGTTGGATTACCACACCAACCTGGACGATGCCCGCGAACTCGCGGAGCTGATGTACAACCTGGCCAAATTGAAAATGCCGACCCTGGCGGTGGTGCAAGGCGCGGCCTACGGGGGCGCACTCGGCTTGATCAGTTGCTGCGACATGGCGATTGGCACCGATGATGCGCAGTTCTGCCTGTCGGAAGTGCGCATCGGCCTGGCGCCGGCGGTGATCAGCCCGTTCGTGGTGCAAGCCATCGGCGAACGCGCAGCACGGCGCTATGCCCTGACCGCCGAACGCTTTGGCGGCCAGCGCGCACGCGACATCGGCTTACTGGCGGAAAGCTATCCGATCGGCGAGCTGGACCATCAGGTCGAACAGTGGATCGCCAACCTGCTGCACAACAGCCCGGCTGCCATGCGCGCCAGCAAAGACCTGTTGCGCGAAGTGGGCAACGGTGCCCTCACCCCAGCGCTGCGCCGCTATTGCGAAAACGCCATTGCGCGCATCCGGGTCAGCGCCGAGGGCCAGGAAGGCTTGCGCGCGTTCCTGCAAAAACGTCCACCGAGCTGGCAGCCCCAGGAGCCGCGTTCATGAGTACATTGACAACCCTGCTGGTGGCCAACCGTGGCGAGATTGCCTGCCGCGTGATGCGCACCGCCAAGGCCATGGGCCTGACCACCGTGGCGGTGCACAGCGCCATCGACCGCGATGCACGGCACAGCCGTGAGGCGGATATCCGCGTCGACCTGGGCGGCAGCAAGGCTACCGACAGCTACCTGCAAATCGACAAGCTGATCGCCGCCGCCCAGTCCAGCGGCGCCCAGGCGATCCATCCGGGGTATGGTTTTCTGTCGGAGAACGCCGGGTTTGCCCGTGCAATTGAAGCCGCCGGGTTGATCTTCCTCGGGCCGCCCGCCTCCGCCATCGATGCCATGGGCAGCAAGTCGGCCGCCAAGGCGCTGATGGAAACCGCAGGCGTGCCCCTGGTGCCGGGCTATCACGGCGACGCCCAGGACCTGGACACCTTCCGCGCCGCCTGCGAGCGCATTGGCTACCCGGTACTGCTCAAGGCCACGGCCGGTGGCGGCGGCAAGGGCATGAAGGTGGTCGAGCACGTCAGCCAGTTGGCCCAGGCGCTCGCTTCGGCCCAGCGAGAAGCGCTGTCGTCTTTCGGCAATGGGCAGATGTTGGTGGAGAAATACCTGCTCAAGCCACGTCATGTGGAGATCCAGGTGTTCGCCGATCAACACGGGCATTGCCTGTACCTCAACGAACGGGACTGCTCGATTCAGCGTCGCCATCAAAAAGTCGTCGAGGAAGCGCCGGCACCGGGGTTGAGTGTTGAACAACGCAAGGCCATGGGCGAGGCGGCTGTGCGTGCGGCTCAGGCCATCGGTTATGTCGGTGCCGGCACTGTGGAGTTTTTGCTCGACGCGCGTGGCGATTTCTTCTTCATGGAGATGAACACGCGACTGCAGGTGGAGCACCCCGTCACCGAAGCGATTACCGGCCTGGATCTGGTGGCCTGGCAGATTCGTGTCGCCCAGGGCGAGGCGCTGCCGATCACCCAGGAACAGGTGCCGCTGGTCGGCCATGCGATCGAAGTGCGGCTGTATGCCGAGGACCCGACCAATGACTTCCTGCCTGCCACCGGGCACCTGGCGCTGTATCGCGAATCCGCACCCGGACCAGGGCGCCGTGTGGACAGCGGTGTCGAGCAAGGCGACAACATCTCGCCGTTCTATGACCCCATGCTCGGCAAGCTGATTGCCTGGGGCGAGGACCGTGAACAGGCGCGGTTGCGGTTGTTGGGCATGCTGGATGAGTTTGCCATCGGCGGGCTCAAGACCAACCTGGGTTTTCTGCGGCGCATTATCGGGCATCCGGCGTTTGCGGATGCGGAACTGGATACCGGATTCATTCCGCGCTATCAGGATGAGTTGTTGCCCGAGGCCGGTGAACTGGGTGATGAATTCTGGCAGGCAGCCGCCGCGGCATTCATGCAGAGCCTGCCACCATCGGATGGACCCTGGGCAGATAAACGCGGCTTTCGCGCCGGGCTGCCTGCCGAGATGTCACTGCATTTGAGTTGCAATGGCCAGGACCGACTGGTGACGCAGGCCGCCCAGGCGCCACAGTTGCGTGGCGAACAGTTGCTGATCGAACAACAGGGCGTGCGTCGCAGCCATCTGGCGGTACGCCATGACCACACGGTGTATCTGCGTTGGGACGGCGAGATGCGCGGCGTATCGCTGTTCGATCCGATTGCTGCAGTCGAGGCCAACCATTCCCATCAGGGTGGGCTGACAGCCCCGATGAATGGGAGCATCGTACGGGTGCTGGTAGAGGTGGGCCAACCGGTGGAAGCCGGCACGCAACTGGTGGTGCTGGAAGCCATGAAAATGGAACACAGCATCCGCGCGCCCCAGGCCGGGGTGGTCAAGGCACTGTTCTGCCAGGAAGGGGAAATGGTTGCCGAAGGTTGCACTTTGGTGGAGCTTGAAACGGCTGGTTAAAATTTTGCCGTGGCCTGTACGACGACGCCCAGGAGGCGGCAATCGTCGGTCAGCAACTGCTTCGGGTAGGTGGGATTGAGCGGCACCAGGTAACGCTGGCCGCTCTCCTCCAGCAACTGGCGAAAGGTCGCCCGGGGGCTCCCGACCCACTGGGCCACCACTAATTTACCGGGCTCGGCGGCAATGGCCGGGTCCACCAGGATCATCATGCCCGCACTGATGCTCAGGCCACTGGGTGCGGTCATGGCGTCGCCGGTGACCGGCAGCCAGAAGGCTTCGCCCCGGGCATGGTAATCCGTCAGCTCGAAGCGGGCAGCGCCGTAAGGTGTACGCGGCTCACGCACTTCGCACAACCCATTCCAATCGCTGACCGGATAACGGAAATACGGGTTGTAGTTTTTCTCCGCAGGCGGCTCATCGACCCGCTCGCGAATATCCAGCGCGACTTCCAGATAGCCCAGCCCCAGCGCCGCCAGCACCCGATTCATGTCCACCAGGCTCGGCGCACGGCGCTTGTTGAGCCAATGGCCGACGCCGCCCTGGGACATGCCCAGGCGCTCAGCCAGTTCACCTTGCGTGACCTTGCGGTCTTCCATGTTGGCCTTGACCAACGCGATCCAGTTATCCATGGGCGCTGACAATACGTCACGCAGTTTCCAGGGCAATAAACAGTTTGTAGTAATCCATAAAACGACATAAATACGATACGTACTATCATCGGGCATAAGGTTTTCGACACCCACCCCAGAGTACCGCCCCCTATGACGACAAGCCCGTATCTGCTGCCTGAAATCCCCGAAGACACCGAGCTGCACGACCTGCGCAGCAGCGGCGCCGCCAAGCGCGCATTGGACTTTTACTTGAAAGAAGATATGTCGGCACAAGGCCCTGACGATGCCCTGTTTGCCATCAAGCCAGGCATCAGCCCGGAGGAAGCCCTGGTGCACGCCTCGGACCTGTTGCGCAGCGCAGCGGCCACGGCCTATGAGTCCGCGAGCAGCCATCGCGGCACTCATCGTGACCTGGCGTTTTCGGTGGTGTATTTGATCGATATGGCGAAGGCGATGGTGGAGCGGTCGTTGCAGGCGCCGGAGGCTCAAGCGAACGGATGACAGGCGCAAAGAAAAAATATTTCTATCTCACGGATAAAAACATTTGACTTGCAAATGATAATGATTATTATTGGACCCAGCTGATCGCGAGATCAGTCGATAGACCAAGGGACCTTAGGTCGGACTCTTGGAATATCTCCTCATCAGGCTAATCACGGTTTTTGACCCGGCTCTTTGGCCGGGTCTTTTTTTTGCCAGTTTCCCTGGCATGGCTTCAGGCTAATGAAGACTGTGTGTTGCTTGATGGCGCGCATGGTAGCAAAAGACTATCGCCAAAAGAAAGCCAGTCTACCGCTCTAGCCCCCATCTTTTCGAAATAGCGCTTGAGAATCAATCTCATAGATCCTAAGCTGCTGCGGCGTCAAGGAAGACGCCCCCTCCCCCTTCGCAACAATTTTGCGTCCAGTCTTTACCAGACTCCTGTGTAAGATAGCCGCCACAACACTCATATTCAGGCAACCAGACTATGACCGTGGCCTTGACCTCCATCAGGATCAGCACCGACTTCGACAGTGGCAATATCCAGGTACTGGATGCCCACGACGCCTATCAGTTACTGCTGGCAATCAAACCCGACACGCGCAGCCAACATTACCAATGGTTCCATTTCAAGGCCGAAGGCATGCACGTGGGCCATACCCACACCTTTCGCCTGAGCAACGCGGGTAAATCGTCCTACCCACACGCATGGAGTGGCTACAACGCCGTGGCCTCCTATGACCACGTCAATTGGTTCCGGGTGCCTTCGCGCTTCGACGGGGAAATCCTGCATATCAGTTTGGAAACCCGCGAGAAGCACGCCTGGTTCGCCTATTTCGAACCCTATAGCCGCGAACGCCACGACTGGCTGATCGAGCAGGCCCTGAGTCGCGCCAATACCTGCTTGCTGGCCACCGGCAAAAGTGCCGAAGGCCGTGACATCCAGCTACTGCGTCGCGGCAAGGGTGGCGAAGGTCGGCGCAAGATCTGGATCATCGCCCAACAGCATCCCGGTGAGCACATGGCCGAATGGTTCATGGAGGGCATCATCGAACGCCTGCAACAGGACGGTGACGCCGAGCTGAAAAAACTGCTGAAGGTCGCCGACCTGTACCTGGTGCCAAACATGAACCCGGACGGAGCCTTCCACGGTCACCTGCGCACCAACGCCATGGGCCAGGACCTCAATCGTGCCTGGCAGAGCGCCAGCCAGGAGAGCAGCCCGGAAGTGTTGTTCGTCCAGCAACAAATGGAAAAGTACGGCGTCGACCTGTTTCTCGATATCCATGGCGACGAGGAAATCCCCTACGTCTTCACCGCTGGCTGCGAAGGCAACCCCGGCTACACCCCACGCATCGAGGCATTGGAAAAACACTTTCGCAGCCACTTGAGCGCCCTGACCCGCGACTTCCAGACCACCCACGGCTACACCCGCGACCTGCCGGGCGAAGCCAACATGACCCTGGCATGCAACGCGGTCGGCCAGAAATACGACTGCCTGTCGCTGACCCTGGAAATGCCCTTCAAGGACAACGACGACGCGCCCAACCCGAGGACCGGCTGGTCAGGCGAGCGCTCCAGGCAATTGGGCAAGGACGTGCTGAGCACGGTGGCCGATATCGTCACCGCGCTGCGCTGACGCCCTCTCCCGCCGGCATCACTCCTTGGTGCCGGTCATGCTCTGCAACACGCCATCGCGGCGGATCAGCCCATGGAACAACGCCGCCGCCAGGTGCAACAGCACCGTCAGGAACAGCAGGTAGGCCAGATAACCATGGGCCTTGCGCAGCACCGCGAACAATGGCGCGTTCGCGCCCACCAGCGCCGGCAGCTGCACCGAACTGCTGAGCATCACCGGATCGCCTGCCGCCGAAATCATCGCCCAGCCCAGCAGCGGCAATACCAGCATCAAGGCATACAGCACCACATGGGACACCTTGGCCGCCAACACTTGCCACAACGGCAGGTCGACGGGCAGCGGCGGTTGGCGCGTGGAGAACCGTACCGCCAGGCGCACGATCACCAGCGCCAGAATGGCGATCCCCAGCGGCTTGTGCAGGTGGATCAACCACTCATGCCGTTCCGACACTGAAGCCGCCAGGCCCGCGCCGATAAACAGCATGGCGATGATCATCAGCGCCATCAGCCAGTGCAGCAGGCGCGCCAGCGGGGCAAAAAACCGTGGTTGGGCATTCATGGCTTCGACTCCTGAGGGGCGCTGTGCAACGGGCCGACTTCACCGGCGCGGCGCAGGTAGGAACTGGCATACGCCGCCGAGCGTGCCGCCAGCAACGGGTCATTGGACGCTTCGATGCCACTCGGCAGAATCAGCGGGTCGAAATTGATGTCGCGGCAATCACCGTCCGCTTGCGGCTGGCTGCTTTGCAACACCAGCGTGCCGGCATTGATGACTTTATGCTCGCCAGTCCAGGCCTTGCTCGCATCGTCCACTGGGTCACCCGGGTTGGCCAGGGTCATGTTCAACTGCCAGCGCAGCGGCCCGGCGGCCAAGCGTTGCACCAGGTCTTGTTCCAGGTAATCACTTCCGGCTGGCGCGGTATCGCCCGGCGCATCCTGACTCTGCGGCACCACGCCCCAACGCACGGCCTGGCGCTTGCCATCGGCGCCCACCAGGTAAAACGCGTTGATACCGTTATAGGTTTCGGTCGCATAGCTGGCCGAAGGCTTGGCAGTCTTGACCCACGCCAGGAACGGCGCGGTCTCGGGGTGGGCGGCGAAAAACGCCGGCATGCTCGCCGGGTTCGGCTTGCCAGTGGCGGGCTCCGGTGCGCCGGCCTGGAGCAACTGATAGAACGCCTCGGGCGTGCCCACCGGGAACACTGGCATGCTGTTCATACCGGTGCGCCATTGCTGGCCGTTGGCCTGGGAGAACTGCACCGCAAAACTGCGGATCGGCACACTGCTGTCGGGCGCGTAAGGGTTGCCGCTGGGCAAGGCAAAGCGGCCGATCACGGGGGTCTTGGCCTCGCTGAACACTTGGGCACTGGAATAGGTGCGAGCTTCGGGCGTGCTCTCGAAATACCCGGCGACGCAGATGCCTTTGGCATGGTTACGCCGAAAGCCCGGGTGCACGCCATTGTTGGTTTCCAGCGCGTTGACCAGGGTTTTAGGACGCAGGCGCTGTGGGTCGAGGGTGCCGTTGACGTAGGCAAAGGCCCCCGCCACAACCGCAACCACGGCACTGATACCCGCCAGGCGCGCGATCAGGCTCGCGGTGCTCAACGGGGGACGAGGCGGTGATGAGTGATCTACCATGAAGGAACTCCGGGGCCAAAGGCCTTAGGGGTGAACATAAGGTCGGAGCATTAAGACGAACGCCGATCGGCTCTATTCCCTGGCCCTGGATTTATTTTCAAGCACGGGGAATAACCCTCAACGGCGCACGTCTCTCTAATCCCAGCGTAGTGACCAGCCAGATTCCCATGCATGAACTCGACGAACAGTTACGTGAACTCATCCCCAGGCTGCGGCGCTTTGCCGTGTCCCTGACCCGTAACGCCAGCAGCGCCGACGACCTGGTGCAGTCGACCCTGGAGCGGGCGATCATCCGTTGGGCCGATAAACGTGTCGAAAGCGACTTGCGTGCCTGGTTGTTCTCGATCCTCTACCGCCAGTTCCTCGATGCCCACCGTCGCACCCGGCGCTATGCGCGCATGCTGGAATTCTTTACCGGGCGTGACGATGCGCAGCCGTCGGTCGAACGCACGGTGATCGCCCAGTCGACCCTGCAAGCCTTCGATCAGCTCAACACCGAGCAGCGCGCCCTGCTGCTGTGGGTGTCGGTCGAAGGCTTGAGCTACAAGGATGTCGCCGAGATCCTCGATGTGCCCCTCGGCACGGTGATGTCACGCTTGTCCCGTGCGCGCCAGGCCCTGCGTCAACTCAGTGATGGCGAAATTGCCAGCCCTTCCCTGCGGATACTCAAATGATCAGCCTGCCCCCCAGCGAACGCGATTTGCATGCCTACGTCGATCACCAACTGCTGGAGAGTGATCGCCGTGTACTTGAAACCTATCTGGCAGCCCACCCGGATGTCGCAGCCCAGGTCCATGCCTGGCAGCACGACGCGCAGTTGCTGCGTGCCGCGTTGGGCGGTGCCCTGCAGCAGCCGGCCAACCCGGACCTGGACCCGGCGTTGATCCGCCAGCGCATCAAGCGTCAATCACGCCGCCACTTGGCTACGGCAGCCGTGCTGCTGATCGCTGTCAGCCTCGGCGGTATCGGTGGCTGGCACGCCCGTGAAGTCAGCCAGCCGGCCCAACTGCCCATGGCCGACGCGATGCAGGCGTTCCGCTTGTTTGCCCAGGACGGCATCATGCCGGCGGACTACAAGGGCCAGGGCGGCGGCACGATGCAGGCCTGGCTCGACCGCTACTTCAACCAGGCCCACCGCCTGCCTGACCTGAGCGCGTCGGGCTTCACGCCGGTCAGCGGGCGCCTGCTCACCACCGAGCAAGGCGCCGCCGCCATGGTGCTGTACGAAGACCCGCAAGGGCGGCGCATCAGCTTCTACATCCGCCCGCCAGGCCCGGAAAACGGCTTTCTGCCCCGTGGCAGCCGCAGCGCCGATGGTTTGCAGGCCCAGTACTGGTCCGGTGCCGGCTACAACTATGCGGTGGTCAGCCCGGCGGATCAGCCCACCCCGGCGATGCTGAAGTTCTAGAAGCCCACGTCGAGTACCACGTTGTCGAGGTAGGTGCCGGCGGGCGGTGTGGTTTGATCGGTGTAGATCCTGGCGTTGTAGTTGAACACCTGGCTGCCGATACCCAGGCCGTTGCCGGGGTTGACCTCGGCGCTGGAACTGTCGCGCCGCGCCGCGCCCACGCTGCCCCAGCGCGTGGTGCCGGCGCTTTTGAAGATGTCGTAGGCCAGGTAATTGGTGCCTGAGATCATGCGCCGCCGCCCGCCCACACTGACAGCGTTCTGGCCGTCGCTCAGGCCCACGCTGTAGGCACTGCCCTTGGTGCAGGAAACACTGATGGTCTGGCCGGTGACCGCGGTGAACCCGCTGATGACGGGCGCACTGCCAAAACTGATATTGGGCGCGGTAATCTGGCAGTCATTGGTGACGGTCATGCTCACGGTCAGCAGCTTGACTTGGGGAGTCAGGTTCTTGTCGCGCAATACGCACAAGTTACCCACCCCCAGGCCAATGCAATAATCCCAGGTCCATGCAACGCTGAGGACTTCGGTATACACGCCGGCCGCCACATTGGTCCCGGTAATACTGCCCACGTAAAGCGGCAGGTTCTTGCTGCCCGGCCCCGTCAAAAGCCCCGCGCTTGTCGCAATGCCATTGGGCCCGAAATCGAACTGGAGCCCGCGCGTAATAGGGAACGTGGTGGTGTTATTGCCATAAAGCGTATAACCGATCACGTCCCCCGTGGGGCCGACCATGCCGCTGGTGGTCGAGGTGATCGTGGCATAGAAGTGGTCACCGGTGCCGAGTGCGATCAGTGAAGCGGTGCAGCTCAAACCGCCATTGAGGGTCGAGCTGTTTTGCGTCGCGGTGCGTACGTTGATCGAACTCACCGAGCCAAAACTCACCGGAGCCGTCGCCACTGTCGAACACAGCGCCATTGCCTGCCCCGAGCACACCATCCCGAGGAGCCACAGCCAGCCCACGCGTCTCATTGGCACACCAACGGCCCGATCAGCGGCACGCCTTGTTCCTGCTCGTTGACCTCGAATCGCGCCTGGCACGTACGCCCTTCACCCAGCGTGACCTGCAAGGTGTTATGCGCCGAGAGGTTTTCCAGGTACACCAGGCCGTCCCAGCCGACCACTGCCTGCTGGTTGCTTTGCTCGTGCACCACCAGGCTGCCCAAGGGCAATTCCTGATGCCGGGTGTCCACCAGGGTAACGCTCGCCGCGAGCACTCGGCGCAATGGAAACTCCAGTAGGTAGCCGCTGCCACGGCGCACCGATACACGCTGCTCCACATTCGGGCTTTGCACATTGAGCGGCAGGTTCAGCGGATCGATTTCGTATTTGGCGCGGTAGTACGCGCTGCTCCATGGCACCAGGAGATGCCCATTACGGTCGGTTTCGCCCACCAGCTGGTTCTCGTAGCGCACCGGGATACCGGCGAAGCCCTGGGTACTCACCACCACAAAGGCATCATTGATACGGTTGGCAGCGAAGGTATCGCCACCCATCCACACCAGCGAGCCACTGGCATCCGCCCAGCGCGTCTGGGCATCGCTGCTGCCGTACACGCCGGCCTGCAATTGCACAGACTGCAAGCGCCAGGTCAGGTCGGCCTGCCGGTACGCCGCACCATCGCCCTGGGCATAACCGAGGTTGTAGCCCACCCCACCCTCGCTGGGCACTGCGCTGCTGTAATTGAGGCGCTGGCGACTGGCGCCGTCCTTGCTGCGCTCGGTGCTCAAGGCCAGGCTGCCGTTGAGGTCGAACGGAATCACCCACTGCGCCTGCATCGCCCAATTGCTGTCGCCGATCTCGCGGTTGGCCGACAGGTAGAAACTGGTATTGCGCCATAGCGGCTTGCTCCAGCTCAGGTTGAGCAGCCGCGTGCGCGAATCGTCCGCCGCCTGCACGTCGAAATACCCCATGCCCAGGCTGCCAAAACGTTCAAGGTTGAGGCTCAGCGTCACCTGCTCGCTGCGCTTGCTGAGGCTGGCGTAAGCGGTGTCGACCAGGGTCAGGTCGGCGTACTCGTCGTGTCGTTCCACCCGCTGATAGGACAGGCTATAGCGCGTGCTGTTGTACTGATACCCCAGGCTCAGTTGCTGGCCGCTACGCCCTTCGAATCGACTTTGGCTGACGGCGGCATTGAGTACGCCGAGATTGCCCAGCCGCAGGTTACCGCCCAGGCCGCCGAGGGTCAGGTCAGTGGAGGCTTCGGCATGGCTCTCCAGGGTCAAATTGTCGGAATAACCATAACGAAAGGTACCGCTCGCCACGCCAGGGCCGTAGGCGAAGTCCTTGAGGGTGTACTCTCGGCGCAAGGTGCCGGCAGCCACCGAAAAATCCGTCAGGCCTTTTTGCAACAGCGTGCTGGTCACATAGAACGGCACGGTGGTCGACACCTGGCGACCCAGGGCGTCAGTCGTCACCACCACCGCTTCGCCCGCTCCGTTGATAAACGGCACGTTGGTCAGGGTGTACGGCCCCGGTTGCAACTGCGCGCTATCGGATTTGTAGCCATTGATAAACAGGTCCACCGACGACGGCACCGCGGCCTCACCGGCAAATTGCGGCAGGGGGTAAGTCACCAGGTCCGGACGCACCGCGAAGTCCCGCGAGAACTGCACACCGCCGAGGCGCACCGAACTGCTCCAGGGCAAGGCGCCGCTGATCACGTCACCGGCTTCGTAGGTCAGCAGCCGCTCATCATCGGAGAAGCGCCAGGTAGTGTCATAGCGCCGGTAGCCGTTGTTGAACGTACTGCTGCTGACACCATCAGCCAAGGTCTGGCGGTACTGGCCGGTATTGGACAAGGTGCCCCAGTTGTCGAACAGCCGCACTTCGTTCCAGGCGGCGAGGTAGCTGCCGCCTTCGTCAGTGTCGTTGAAATACAGGTCATAGTTGAGCAAGGCGCCAAAGCTGCTCATTGCCTGGGTGCGCGGGTAAGTGTCGCGGTTGCCGATAAATTGTTCCTTCAGCCACGACGGCGGCACATCCAGCAGCAGGCGCTGGCCGTTGCTGTCGTAATCGCTGTGCAGGCCGGGGATCTTGTCCAGCGCCACGCTGCCGCTCAATTCGCCGGGCAGCTTCATGCCCACGTCCTGCAGCGCGCTGACCGGCACATAGAGTTGCCCGGCCCGTTGATCGACCGCGATAACGCGGCCGGTGTCCATCTGATTGACCACCAGCTCCAGAAACAACTGTGCATCGGCGACAGCCTCCATACTGCTCGGGGGCGGTGGCAGGTCGCCAGCCACGCCCGGAAGCGCAACCACTGCGCCGCCCAGTCCGCCCACCACCGACAGCCATAGACTGCGAGCCAGACCACGACTCACCATGGCGTTGTGTCCTTCAATGGACATCTCCATCCGTTTAAATCCCGGGGCGTTCCTGCCCCGTTACAGGCTTGTTACCGCTGCGGCGCGAGGCTCTCCAACTGGGATGCGCCGTTGACCCTGACCTGCAGCGGCTGGTCGGCCGACAGCGCTGGCGGCACCGGCCAACGCATGCTGGCGCCCGGCAACACGTAGCCCAACAGGCCATCCACCAAGGGCCGTGTCTGCCCACCCTGCTTGAATGCGGCATCGGTAAGGCGCGCATGCACGGCACCCTGGTTGCGCACTTCGATGTAGTCGCGCCCTGCTACCGTGACCTTGTGCCAGCTCAGATCCGGCTTGCCGGCGCCCTTGGGATCACGCTGGCGCGTGCTGTCCTCCTTGTTCCACAGGCCCGCGCCGTAGGCGAACAGCGGCACCGAATAACGCATCTGAAAGCGGATCGCCGCTGCGGTGTTCTTGCCTTCCGGCGGCGTGGGCACCTGCAGGGGTGAAGGGATTTCATCGATGATGATGCGGTAGGCCAACTCTTGCCCCGGTGGTACTTCACGGGTGCGGGTCAGGCGTACCAATTGTTTCTGCCCCGGCTCGATCCGCGCTACGGGCGGGCTGCCGATCACATCACGCTGGTTCTGGTATTGCTCTTCGAAACCACTCTGGCTCCAGGCAAACACACGAATCTGCAGGCTCGCGGTTTCGGTCCCACGGTTTTCCAGCCACAGCGCGCTAGCCTGTTGATCGGCCTCCAGCACCGGGTCGATGGGCCAGATCAGCACCGAGCTGGCCGCCTGCACAAGCCCCGCCGTGCACACCGCACTCAAGGCAATACCCGCGGCCCACAACCGCCGGGATGGTGAACGCATAACCCCACTCCTTATACCGATAGCCTTACCACGTCAGCTGCACCTGCAGCGTGTCGCTGTATGTCCCCCCAGGCTGATTGCCCGGCAATTGCACCCGCCCGTAGATCGGCAGGCTGATATTGTTCGCATCGCTGTAGGCCACGTTGACGCTCTGGTCGATCCCCAGGCCCTGACTGAACGCCGCATCCCGAAACAACTGGTAAGCCACCCGCGCGCTACCGCTATTGAGCTGCAGATTTCGCCCGGTGCTGCTGTGCTGCCCGCCGTCGACGCTCATGCTCAGCGTCACGCCCGGTGTGCATTGCAACGTCACGCCCCCCGTCAGCGCCGCCGTGACCGTGCTGGTGGCCAGGGCCGAATGACTGCCATAGGTCAGCGCACCATAATTGGAGCTGCCGCCCACGATCAGGCAGCCCGGGATGATGGTCGCGCTCACCTGGAAACTCTGGCTCGTCACCGCCGACAACGGCAGCGGTACCGCCAGCCCGCAGGCCAGCAAGGCTCTGAGCCACATTGCTAGAACGTCAGTTCCACGGCCACGGTGTCGGTATAGGTGCCCGCCGGCAGCCCCGCCTTGCCCACCGCCCTGCCGTAGAGGTTGACGGTTTGCGCCACGCCTGTACTGGTGGCGAGGGTGATCACACCGTCAATCGCCAGCAGCGCGGAGTGCCCACTGTCGGTGTAGAAATCGTAGGGCACGAAGTTGCCCGCACCGTCGGCCAATGCACGGCTGCCCCCGGGGGACGCGCCGTCATGTGCACCGGCGCGTACCTTGACCGCTGGCGTAGTGCCGCTGGAACACAGGATCGACAACGCGCCACCGGTGCCAGTACCGCCCAGCAACTGGGCATCGGCGTTGGTGAACAGGCTATTGGTGGTGCCGAAATTCAAGCTACCGAAGTTCAATCCGGTAGCCGCGCCCGAACCGTTGACCTGGCAACTGGCGATCAATATCAGGCTGGAGGTGATCTGCCCGGTCACCGTGGTCGCCGCGTTGAGGCTGGAGGCCATCGCCAGGCCCAGTGCGCAAACACCTAATCGCGAAACAAGTACATGCATGGTTTTCATCCTCTTGAGTTACCAGTCCAGTGTCACCGTCAACGTGTCGGTGTAGATCCCTGCCGGTAAGGCACTGGTATTTGCCACCACGGAGCCAAACACCGGGATCGGTATCTGGGTGCCCTTGGCCACGACAAAATTGCGTTGTTGCCCGATGCTATAGGCGCTGTGCCCCTGCGGGTCGGCGGACAGCCGATAAGGAATCATCTGGCGCCCATTGCTCAGGCGCCGGGTGGTGCCATCGCCGTTGGTGCCGCCGTCGATGGTCACGGTGAAGCTCGAGACCGAGGGGTTGCACGACACCGCCAGGGGCGCCTTGTCGCCAGCGGTGACGCCGGCACCCAACGGGTTGTTCCAGGTCGGGCCCTGACTGCCGAAGTCGAGCATCGCCGTGCCGCCCGTGGGGTTGACCGGCGCGCTCTCCACGCTTTTGCTCACTTCGCAACTGGCGGTGATCACCAGCCGCGCCTGGATAAACCCGCTGGAGACAGCCGCCTGCACGTCCTCTGCCAGCACCAGCAGGCCGCCCATGGCCACCAGGGCCAGGCAACGGCTTACCATGTCACCGTGACCTTGAGCAGGTCGGTGTAGCGGCCGACGGCGGGGATGTCCTTGAGCGGCTCGATGCGACCATAGAGCGGCAGGTCGACGAAGCCTGTGTCCGGCACCCGGCCGCTGAGCGGCACATCTACCAGCAACGGCACGCGCCGCGCCGCGTCGGCATAGATGCGATAGGGAATGGGTTTGGTCGATGAGGTGGCGCTGAGGTAGCGCACTTCGCCGGTGCCACCATGCAGGCCGCCATCGACGCGGACCTGGTACGGCGTGTCGGGGTTGCACTCCAGGCGCGGCTGGCGCTGGCTGATCAGCGCCGCACTCAGTGGCCCGGCCGGGTCATCCAGACGCGAGCCGCTGCCGAAATCCAGTATGCCCAGTTGCTCGATGCCAGCGCTGCGGGTGGTGCCCACCAACTGGCAGCCCCGCTGCACGTCGATACGCACCTCCACCTGGAGCTGCGCACCGTAAGCCGTGTTGCAGAGCATTGTGCCCATGACTGCCAATACTGCTCGTCCCTTCACTGCCCCAGATCCTTGTACAGGGGTGACTGCTGTGTAGGAGGTTAGTCACTCAGCGAGAAACTGCCAGTCTGGACAGGATTACCGGCGTGAGATGCTTTTTCGAGATAGCTGGCAGCGCCCTTCTCTATTGGTCAAAACGCAGCGAGCGCCCTAAAGTGAGCGACCATCGAAATACAGAGTGACTTGCATTGGCCGCGCTTTCCCTGATCCGTCGCCTGCTCGGCCAAAAGCCCGGGCCCCTTGACGCTTCGCCCATTCCCGCGTTTTTTCAGCAAAAGGCCGAGCAACAGGGTTACACCCTGAGCACCGGTCAAACCCGCGCAATTGCCGCAATGGCCCGGGAAACCCAACAACTGCTCGCCGGCCAGCCCGCCCGCAGCCTGTACCTCCACGGCCCCGTGGGTCGCGGCAAAAGCTGGCTGCTGGACGGGTTCTTCCAGGCGTTGCCGATCGCCGAGAAGCAGCGCGTTCACTTCCATGATTTTTTCGCCCAACTGCATCTCGGCATGTTCACGCACCGTGCGCAGGACGATGCCCTGGCCGTGACGCTCGATGAACAGTTGGCAGGCTGCCGGGTGCTGTGTTTCGACGAATTCCACGTCCATGATATCGGCGATGCCATGCTGATCACGCGGCTGTTCAAGGCCCTCTTCGAGCGCGGTGTACTGGTGCTGGTGACGTCCAACTATGCACCGCAAGGGTTGCTGCCCAACCCCCTGTACCATGAGCGCTTCAAGCCGGTGATCGACCTGATCGCCGCGCGCATGGAGGTGCTGGAAGTCAGCTCACCCGAGGATTTTCGCAGCCTGCCCCAGGCCCAGAGTGCGCAACGGTTTACCTGCGGTCAATACATGTGGCCGGGCACCCCGGATCAGCGCTCGGCGCTCGACCTGCCCGCTGCAGACAGCCCGCCGCGCCCCCTGGGCGTGGGCCATCGGACCTTGATGTGCCGCCGCCATGAAGGGCGCAGCATTGCCTTCACCTTCAACGACCTGTGCGAACAACTGACGGCGGTGATGGACTACCTGCTGCTGTGCCAGGACTACGACCACTGGATCATCGACGGCCTGCCTCAACTGGCGAACTGCCCGATTGCCGTGCAACAGCGCTTTATCAACCTGGTGGATGTGCTCTACGACCGCGACAAGCATCTGGTATTGATCGGCGAATTGCCGCTCGAGATTGCCCTGAGCGGCCAGGCCATCGACCTCGCCCGCACCGCCAGCCGTCTCGGACAATTGCAGCAGGCCGCCCCGCAACCCGCGTCCGACCCGCTATCATGAGCGCCTTCCACGCCTTTTTGCCGAGTGACCGCGCCGTTCATGAATACCCTCGCCCAACTCAAGGCCGGCCAATTGGCCGGCATCACGCGCCTTGACCTGTCCTGCGGGCTGACCGAGTTCCCCCGGGAAATCTTCGAGCTGGCCGACTCCCTGGAAATCCTCAACCTCAGCGGCAATGCCCTGAGCAGCCTGCCCGACGACCTGCACCGCCTGCCGCACCTGCGCGTGCTGTTCTGCTCGGACAACCGGTTCACCGAGCTGCCGGCTTGCCTCGGTCAATGCGCCAACCTGAGCATGATCGGCTTCAAGGCCAACCAGATCAGCCACGTGCCCGCCGCAGCGTTGCCGCCTCTGCTGCGCTGGCTGATCCTGACCGATAACCGCATCAGCGCGCTGCCCGAGGCATTGGGCGAACGGCCATTGCTGCAAAAACTGATGCTGGCCGGCAACCAGCTGGCGCACCTGCCGCACAGCCTGGCCAACTGCCACAACCTCGAACTGCTGCGCATCGCCGCCAACCGGTTCACGCGCCTGCCAGAGTGGCTGTTGACGCTGCCGAGCCTGACCTGGCTGGCCTACGCCGGTAACCCGGTGGAAATGGCGGTGACGCTGGCGGATGAAGACACCACACCGGAGGTTCCCTGGTCCGAACTGGAACTGGCCGAAGTGCTGGGCGAAGGCGCTTCCGGGGTGATCCGCAAGGCGCTCTGGGCGCCGTCAGGAAAGCCCGTCGCCGTTAAGCTTTACAAGGGCAGCATCACCAGCGACGGTTCGCCGCTGCACGAAATGCAGGCCTGTATCGCCGCCGGGCTGCACCCCAACCTGATCAAGGTCGAAGGCCGCGTGGTCGGCCACCCCGATGACCAGGCCGCCCTGGTGATGGACCTGATCGACCCGAGCTACCGCAACCTCGCGGCCCTGCCGAGCCTGGCGTCGTGCACCCGGGATATCTACGCAGCGGACACCCGTTTCAGCCTTGAGGTGGCGTTGCGTATGGCCCGTGGTATCGCCTCGGTAGCGGCGCATCTGCACCGGCACGGCATCACCCATGGCGACCTGTATGGCCACAATATTCTGTGGAATGAAGCAGGTGACTGCCTGCTCGGGGACTTTGGCGCGGCGTCGTTCCATGCCACGGCGAATACCTTGGAAACCAGGGCGTTGCAGCGTATTGAAGTGCGGGCGTTCGGGATTTTGCTGGGGGAATTGTTGGAGCGGGTTGAGGAGCAGGTGAGCAGCGACTTAGTCGAGCTGCAGAAAAACTGCTGTCAGCACGAGGTACTGGCACGGCCTGGATTCGAAGAGATCGAAGCGCTCCTGGAATCAGTCCAACTCCGCTGATCCGATGTGGGAGGTGGCAAGTCCCCTCCCGCATTGTGAGGGATCAGCCGGCCAGGCCGACGAACATATCCTGCACGTCATCGTGGTTGTCCAGGCCTTCGAGGAAGGCTTCGACTTCCGCCATCTGCTCATCGCTCAAACCGCTCACCGGGTTCTTCGAGAGGTAGCCGAGCTTGGCCGACAACACGGTAAAACCCTGCTCCGGCAAGGCTTTCTGCACGGCGTCGAGGTCGGTGGTCTCGGTGATGAACAGGGTGGTGCCCTCTTCTTCACCTGCTTCGAAATCCTGGGCGCCGGCTTCGATTGCGGCCATTTCCGGATCGGCGTCCGGGCTGTCCGGCGAGGCTTCAATCAGGCCGACGTGGTTGAAGTCCCAAGCCACGGAACCGGAAGCGCCGAGCTGGCCCTTGCGGAAGGCCACGCGGATTTCCGCCACGGTGCGGTTGATGTTATCGGTTACGCATTCGACGATCAGCGGCACCTGGTGCGGGGCGAACCCTTCGTAGGTCACGCGATGGTATTGCACGGTTTCGCCGAGCAGACCGGCGCCTTTCTTGATGGCGCGGTCCAGGGTTTCCTTGGGCATCGAGGCTTTTTTCGCCTGTTCCACCACCAGACGCAGGTGCGCGTTGGTTGCGGTGTCGGCGCCATTGCGGGCGGCAATGGTGATTTCTTTCACCAGCTTGCCGAAGATCTTGCCCTTGGCATTGGCTGCCGCTTCTTTATGTTTGACTTTCCACTGTGCGCCCATGACTCACTCTCTTTATGTCCATCGCGCCCAAACGTCTACTGGCCGGCGCTTTGGGGGCAGAGTTTATAGCGCAAAAACACATCGTTCCACCAAAAAACCGTCAGGGCGCCAACTCGAAAAACGCCTGGATCAGGCGCAATGCGCTGCGCCGTTCCATGCAACCGAGCAGGTGCCGGTTCACCAGGCCGTCGCCCTGGATCGGCACGGCGCGCACGCGCGGGTCGGGGCTGACTTCCATCGACGACACCACCCCAACCCCCAATTCGGCAGCCACGGCTTCGGTCACCGCCTCGCGACTGTCCAGCTCCAGCAACACCTTGGGCTGTACACCGGCAGCCAGGCAAGCACCGTCAAACGTGCGCCGGGTGATGGAGCCGGGTTCGCGCAGCACCATGATGACCTCATGCAGTTGCTCCAGGTGAACGCCCTCGGATTGCCTCGCCCACGGATGCGCCACCGGCACCAGCGCGCAGATCCGCGATTCGGCCAAAGGCTGCAGGTGCAGGCCATTGCGCGGCTCGACCTCGGTCAGCACCGCCACGTCCGCATGCTCGGACAACAGCGCCGCCAGGGTTTCCTGAGCATTGCCCAGGCGCAGGTTCACGGTGATGCCCGGGTAGCGTGCACGCAGGCTGGCGATCATCGGCATCACCAGGTGCGGACCGTCCGCCGCCACTTCCAGGCGTCCGGTGAGCAATTGGCGATTGGCCTCCAGCAGGGTCTGCGCTTCGTCCACCAGGCCGAAGATCGCCCGGGTGATGGCCGCCAGCCGCGTGCCTTCCTCGGTCAGTTCCACCCGCCTGGCGGTGCGGCGCAACAACGCGATCTGGTAGTGCTCCTCCAGGGCCTTGATATGCCCGGTCACCGCCGGCTGGCTGATGAACAGCCGCGCCGCCGCACGGGTAAAACTGCCCTCGCGGGCCACGGCATCGAATGCACGCAGTTGGAACAGGTTCATAGTTATCGGCCTCACTGATAGCTCGCATAACAACAAACAATTTGATTGATGACAAGCCAAACTGCAATTTAGGCGCCGTAGATTCAACCGATGCTTCGCGAGGATTTGTAATGACGACGCCCATCCTGCTGACCCCAGGTCCCCTGACCACCTCGAACCGCACCCGCCAGGCCATGCTGGTGGATTGGGGTTCATGGGA
Source organism: Pseudomonas extremorientalis (assembly GCF_024584605.1). Lineage (NCBI taxonomy): Bacteria > Pseudomonadati > Pseudomonadota > Gammaproteobacteria > Pseudomonadales > Pseudomonadaceae > Pseudomonas > Pseudomonas extremorientalis. The sequence continues at coordinate 4,020,555 of NZ_CP089519.1, forward strand.
CGAGCGCTTCAACCAGCTCACCGCCAGCGTCTGCGAACAGTTGCTGGCAATCATCGACGGCGCCGCCAGCCACCATTGCGTGCCTTTGCAAGGCAGCGGCACCTTCGCCGTCGAAGCGGCCATCGGCACCCTGGTCCCGCGCAACGGCAAGGTACTGGTGCTGATCAACGGCGCCTACGGCAAGCGCCTGGCGAAAATCTGCGAAGTACTGGGCCGCGATTTCAGCACCTTCGAAACCGCCGAAGACCAACCCACCACCGCCGCCGATGTGGGCCGCCTGCTGCACGCCGATAAGGCCATTACCCATGTCGCGCTGATCCACTGCGAAACCAGCACCGGTATTCTCAACCCATTGGCCGAGATCGCCCAGGTGGTGAAACACCACGGCAAGCGCCTGATCGTCGATGCCATGAGTTCCTTCGGCGCGTTGCCCATCGATGCCCGCACGGTGCCATTCGACGCCCTGATCGCCGCCTCCGGCAAGTGCCTGGAAGGCGTGCCGGGCATGGGTTTTGTCTTCGTCGACAAACAGGCGTTGAGCGCCGCCGAAGGCAACTGCCACTCCCTGGCAATGGACCTGTTCGACCAGCACAGCTACATGGCCAGGACCGGCCAATGGCGCTTCACCCCACCGACCCACGTGGTGGCGGCCCTGCATGAAGCGCTGCTGCAATATGCCGAGGAAGGCGGCCTGCCCGCACGTCATCAACGCTATGCCCATAACTGCAAGGCACTGCTGGACGGCATGGCCGAACTGGGCCTGCGCAGTTTCCTGCCGGCCGCCATCCAGGCGCCGATCATCGTCACCTTCCACGCGCCCCAGGACCCGCGCTACCAGTTCAGGGATTTCTACGAACGGGTCAAGGCCAGGGGGTTCATCTTGTATCCGGGCAAACTGACCCAGGTAGAAACCTTCCGCGTGGGCTGCATCGGCCATGTCGATGCCAACGACATGCACGCCGCCGTCACCGCCATCGCCGACGGCTTGCAGGCCATGGGTCTCACCCTCTCATCGATTGGAGCACACGCATGAACTACCAGAACCCCAACGCCCTGCAAGCCGTGATCCTCGATTGGGCCGGCACCGTGGTCGACTTCGGCTCCTTCGCCCCCACGCAGATCTTTGTCGAAGCCTTCGCCGAATTCGACGTGCAAGTCTCCATCGAAGAAGCCCGTGGCCCGATGGGCATGGGCAAGTGGGATCACATCCGTGCCTTGTGCGATCAGCCGCAGGTCGCCGAGCGCTACCGCAAGGCCTTCGGTCGCACGCCCACCGACGATGACGTGACGGCCATCTACCAACGCTTCATGCCGTTGCAGATCGAGAAGATCGCCGAGCACTCGGCGCTGATTCCCGGCGCCCTCGACACCCTCGCCCGGCTGCGGGTACAAGGCATCAAGATCGGTTCCTGCTCCGGCTACCCCAAGCAAGTGATGGACAAGGTGGTCGCCCTGGCCGCCACCAACGGCTATATCGCCGACCATGTGGTCGCCACCGACGAAGTGCCCAACGGTCGCCCATGGCCGGCCCAGGCCCTGGCCAACGTCATCGCCCTGGGCATTGACGATGTGGCGGCATGCGTGAAGGTCGACGACACCGTGCCGGGCATCCTCGAAGGGCGGCGCGCCGGCATGTGGACCGTGGCCCTGACCTGCTCCGGCAATGCACTGGGTTTGACCTACGAACAGTTCCGCGCCCTGGATGCCGCGACTCTGGCCAGCGAGCGCAAGCGCATCGAAGCGATGTTCGAAGGTTCACGTCCGCATTACTTGATCGACACCATCAACGACTTGCCTGCGGTGATCACTGAAATCAATCGGCGCCTGGCCGAAGGCGAGATGCCGCAGAACATTAATGGCTCAGCTTGTTCGATGAAGTGAGCCATTAATACCTGATGACTCCAACATCGGGCTTGGATTATTGGAGATAAACCACAACGCCCCGCTATTCTATGTAACTGCACTGATTACTAACGCAGTGCATGTACGGGAGTATCAATAGCCTCCTCACCGAAAAGACCCCGGCGTTTTCTAGCCGAACCCTCTAGCTTCTGCGGCCCAGCCAAATCGACATTACCGTTCGTCATGAGCAGACTTTGATAGTTAACAGTCACTACCGCCACCACGCCTTCTGACTCTGCTTGCGAATACGGCATCTTGCGCATGTGGCCGGAGAGGCCCAAATTCACCAAGGCCTTGTGCCCCCAAAAATAGTTGTTCAGCGAATCCATTGCATCTTCGAACGGGTCGTCGCGATAGTGGGTTACTCCGCCGTTGAGCATTTCAATGGATCTGTTATCTTGTTCGCGCTTGGCAGCCACCGCATACATAAAAGTCGCATCCTTGATCATCCCTGCATCAGCACCGTTGAAATCTGCCCACTGTCGAGCCTTGTCAACTTCTTCTCGGGTAATAGATGTCTTGTAGCCATCCTTCATTACAACTTCATATCCCCCCTTGCCTTCTCTGACTGAAGCAAACACTTCCGTGGGGCTCTGACCAAACCTCATCATTGCAGCCTTGATCCCCGCCACCATCCCAGTGTTATTAAATTCTCCCTCAGTGAACCCAAACCAAATATCCTTGGGGATCCCGACCGCTTTTTCATTGAAAACAGCGACATTTTTCTTATCGATTACGGGCCTCACAGGAGTATCATTCACAACTCGACTGATGTCTTTCTTATCATGGGATACGCTTAAAGAATTGGGTTCCTTGTCTCGGCGATCATCACTCGATATCATTCGCAGCAGTAACTCAACCGCTGCCGTTAATTCAGCAACAAGGGACACCAAACTTTCAATAGCGCCCACCTCCCCATCAAGATTCGACTTTTTGACAGATGGAAGCAATGATGTGTTTTTCGTAGGGCCTGAAAATCCTGAGCGGACTGCTTCTCGCTCCACAGGTTTGGGCGTGATATTCTTATCCGAATACATACCGACATCTCCTGAAAACCCGGCAACACCTGACACATGGCTGCAGTTCATTTCACATCCTCTGAAAATACAATAGACACCTGAACAAACTGATGCAGAAAAATCAGTCAGCCAAACAATGGAAACCGCCCAATAAAACTCAATCAAACAAGCCTATAAACAGAGCGGCAACGATTGTCTGACGGCATTCTCTTCTTCGTATTGCACCCATCCAGCAATCCGTCACGTGCAAAGTTTGTATTCCACCCGACTTCCACAACACCTATAGCTCCAGTTTCAACGAGCTCTTGGGCGGTTGAGGAGCGCACATATTCAACAATCCCCAACCGCTTCAGACTTTCGTACGCCCCTGGATGAGAGGCAAGCACATTGAGAGCCTCGTCATAAGTCACCGGTTTATCTTCCCGACGCTCCAACTGAACTCTCTTGGCACTCGCCGCATACATAAACACAACATCTTTAAACATACTCCCGTTTTCCCTGCCCGGCTCATATTGGAACCCACACAATAACTTTGCTTTGGCTATTTCCCCGGGAGTAATACTGACCTTAACACCGTCCCTCATGACAATATCGTAACCTTCACCGGATCGTGTCACACTTGCATAAACACTTAGAGGACTCTGTCCAAACCTTTCCATTGCCGCCTTTATCGATGAAAGTACTGGTTCGTTCTTGTAACTGGAAAATTTTACCCCTGTGTAAACATCAGCTGGTTTTTCGCCAATTTTTTTTGTAGAAAATGCCGAATAGGCCTTAGTGCTCTCACTGAGGGCTAAAGGTGCCTGATCAACAGGCTTCGTCTGAGCCTGCGAGGTTAAAACACTATTAACCGGCTTTGTCGTGGGTGTATTTTTATTTTCCAACATCGTATTAATTTTCATGACGAGAGCACTCATCGTTGACAACAAGGCACCCAATTGTTCTTGAATATTTTTGGCGCTCGGCGTACTAGACCGATGCACATCAACCCCTGACATTCTCAGTTGCGCCCCCGCAGTCGGAGCCGAAGTCACTTCTTGTTGATTTGCATTCAAGCTAAAACCTTGCATGTTCGGCCATGCGCTGAAACTTTTGACGGAATCACGCGACATAAAACTCATATCAAATACCTCACAATATTAGAACTTAATAACTATCAATACACCACACCTCAAAACACAAACGCCTACGTAGGCGGTATTGCATTCCACTTGAGATCTAGTCGATTACCGCCTCTAGCAAGCGCACATTCTCACGTCCCCCGTGAACCTGCCACACCTCTATGTCGACAAAGTATGTCATTGCACAATCCGCAAGTTAAACATCGTAACCATGACTCCACTGCCCGCTCGCAAATATCGAACTACACTTACACTCTCTTGCAATTAGTAAAAATTATTTACCTTCCTCAAATGAAAACCCATCGACGTCGTACCAAAAAAAACAAACCACATCTACAAACCTACAAAATGTTACGCACTGAACACTGGACCGAACTAACTTTTATTATCAACAACTCAACATCCCACTCTTTACGACATCGTTCACAAAAAAGTTGATCGCGGTCAGGCAATCCGCTCAAAACCGGCATACAGTTAAAGGACTCCATCGCCAAAGAATGGAGGTATGCCCTGATGAGTGAGGAACCCAGCGATGCCGTGGAAAAACTCCGATACACGCTACAGCACCATGTCGATTGCGTTGCACTGGTTGATGGTGGTGCTACTGGCGGTGGTCTACGCCTGCATTGAGTTACGCGGACAGTTTCCCAAAGGCAGCGGTGCACGAACGTTGATCGTCGAGATGCACTTCATGTTCGGCCTCACCGTGTTTGTGCTGGTGTGGCTGCGCCTGTTCGCACGCAGCCTGGGGGTAGCGCCAAAGATCGTACCGGCGCCGCCGCCGTGGCAGAGCCTGCTGGCAACCCTGATGCACTTTGCCCTGTACGCATTGATGATCGGCATGCCGATCGCCGGCTGGCTGATTGTCAGTGCCGAGGGGCATTCAGTGATGTTCTACGGCATTGAATTGCCGCCGCTGATCGCGGAAAACAAGGCGCTGGCCAAGCAGATTGAAGGCTGGCATGTGCTGTTCGGCAAGATCGGTTACTGGTTGATCGGCCTGCATGCATTGGCCGGGATCGCTCACCACTACATCCTGCGGGATAACACCGCGTTGCGGATGATGCCGGGCAAGCGCGCTAACCCTTGAAGCCGCGCCGGCCTTGGAGACCGCCGGTGTGGACGAAGACCAGACGAGTGCCGGGGGCGAAGCGTCCGGCTTCGATTTGCACCTTCAAGGCCAGTAACGCCTTGCCGGTGTAGAGCGGTTCCAGGGGCACGCCGCAGGCTTGTTGCGTGCTCTCGATGAAGTCGAGCAGCTCGGCGTCGATTTTGGCGAAGCCACCTCGGCTGGCGTCCAGCAGTTCATAGCCGCCCTGCACGATGGCCTCGACGTTCTGCGCCACACCGTGATCGTCCGGCACCGCCATGGCGCCGTACACCGGGTGCGCGCCCGCCTCTGCCAGCGCCAGGCCGGCCAGGGTGGTGCCGGTGCCTGCGGCCAGCCACCAGGCGTCGTAATCCGTCCAGCCCACGCTGTGCAACTGTACACGCACCTGCTCGACCAGCACCGCGCAACCCAGGGCGCCCGCACGGCCACCGCCGCCCTCGGGCACGGGGTGCAGGTGGGGATACTGCTCACGCCACGGCAACCAGAAACCCGGTTCATGCCGCGCGCGATAACCGCCATAACCCAGCCAATGCAACTGCATGCCAAAAGCTTTCAAGTCGAGGACGGTGGCCGTGTCTTGCGGGTGCCCGCGCAGCAGGCCGACGGTAGGGAAACCGAAGCGCTTGCCGGCGGCAGCCAAGGCATGCAGATGGTTGGAGTAAGCCCCGCCCAGGCTGATCAGGCCACGAGCGGCCTGCGCCTGCGCCAGATGCCCGGTGAGCTTGAACCACTTGTTGCCGCTGATCAGCGGGTCGATGCGATCCAGGCGCAGCACGGCCAGCTCGACACCTCTGAGCCAATCCAGATACAGCGGTTCAAGCGGTGCGTGGGGAAGCCAATCGAAGGGACCCATCGGGCGGGATCTGCATGAAAAACGGGGCGGTAGTCTACCACCGCCCCGCCCCGGGTCTTACAGCTCGGCCGCGAGGCGCGAGCCCTGGTTGATGGCGCGCTTGGCGTCCAACTCGGCCGCCACATCGGCGCCGCCGATCAGGTGCACGTTCTGGCCGGCGGCGGCCAGGCCATCCTGCAATTCGCGCAACGGGTCCTGGCCGGCGCAAATGACGATGTTGTCCACCGCCAGCACCTGGGGTTCGCCCTCGGCGCCAATGCGGATGTGCAGGCCGGCATCGTCGATCTTCAGGTACTCGACACTGTTGAGCATCTGCACCTGCTTGTTCTTCAAACCAGTACGGTGGATCCAGCCGGTGGTCTTGCCCAGGCCGTCGCCGACCTTGGAGGTCTTGCGTTGCAGCAGGAACACTTCACGCGCCGGGGCATGGGGTTGCGGCTTGATCCCGGCCACGCCACCACGGGCTTGCAATTGGGTGTCGATGCCCCATTCCTTCCAGAACGCTTCGCGGTCCAGACTGGTGGACACGCCATGATGCACGAGGAACTCAGACACGTCGAAACCGATACCGCCCGCGCCGATCACCGCCACGCGCTTGCCGACCGGTTTGCGCTCCAGGATCACGTCCAGGTAGCTCAGCACCTTGGCGTTGTCGATCCCCGGGATCGCCGGGGTACGCGGCGCGATGCCGGTCGCCAGGATGATCTCGTCATAGCCGCCCGCCGCCAGTTGCGCCACGTCCACGCGGGTGTTGAGGCACAGCTCCACATGGGTGGTCTGCAATTTGCGCTTGAAATAGCGCAGGGTTTCGAAGAACTCCTCTTTGCCCGGCACCCGCTTGGCGATGTTGAACTGGCCGCCGATCTCGTTGGCGGAATCGAACAAGGTCACGTGGTGGCCACGCTCGGCGGCCACCGTCGCAGCGGCCAGGCCGGCAGGACCGGCGCCGACCACGGCGATCTTCTTGATCTGCTGAACGGGCAAATAGTTGAGCTCGGTTTCGTAACACGCCCGTGGGTTGACCAGGCAAGTGGTCAGCTTGCCGCCAAAGGTGTGGTCCAGGCACGCCTGGTTGCAGCCGATGCAGGTATTGATCTCATCGGCGCGGCCGGCGGCGGCCTTGTTGACGAACTCCGGGTCGGCCAGGAACGGGCGTGCCATGGAGACCATGTCGGCATCGCCTTCGGCGAGAATCTGCTCGGCGATTTCCGGGGTGTTGATACGGTTGGTGGTGATCAACGGAATCTGCACCGCCCCGCGCAGCTTGGCGGTGACTTTGCTGAACGCGCCACGCGGCACCTTGGTGGCGATGGTCGGGATGCGCGCCTCGTGCCAGCCGATACCGGTGTTGATGATCGTCGCACCGGCGCCCTCGATGGCCTTGGCCAACTGCACGATTTCTTCCCAGGTGCTGCCGCCTTCCACCAGGTCGAGCATCGACAGGCGGAAGATGATGATGAAATTCGGACCCACGGCTTCACGCACACGACGCACGATTTCCACTGCCAGGCGCATGCGGTTTTCGTAGCTGCCGCCCCAGCGGTCGGTGCGGTGGTTGGTGTGGGCCGCGAGGAACTGGTTAATGAAGTAGCCTTCGGAGCCCATGATTTCCACGCCGTCGTACTCGGCGACCTGGGCCAGCAGCGAGCAGGTGACGAAATCCTGGATCTGCTTCTCGATGCCCTCTTCGTCCAGCTCCTTGGGCTTGAACGGGTTGATCGGCGCCTGGATCGCACTCGGCGCGACCTGTTTGGGGCTGTAGGCATATCGGCCGGCGTGGAGGATCTGCATGCAGATCTTGCCACCGGCCGCGTGCACCGCCTGGGTCACGATCTTGTGTTGCTGCGCTTCTGCGTCGGTGGTCAGCTTGGCCGCGCCGGCATAAACACCGCCCTCGTCATTCGGACCGATGCCGCCGGTGACCATCAGGCCCACGCCGCCCCGGGCGCGCTCGGCAAAATAGGCAGCCATGCGTTCGAACCCGCCGGGTTTCTCTTCAAGGCCAGTGTGCATCGAACCCATCAGGGTACGGTTGCGCAAAGTGGTAAAACCCAGGTCCAACGGGGCCAGCAGATGCGGGTAGGCAGCAGCGGTCATGGTCAAGCTCCACAACGGATCATCACGGGGTGTGACGGGCTCGTGCGACCCGCCATCGGTTTATGTCCCACAGACTAAGAGGCGGTGGATGACGGCTCAATGACTGAAACTGACAAGTTATTGATCCAAATGCACAGCGCCCCTTGGCAAGCCCGCCCATGGGCCCTACCCTAGTCGGCGAACCCTGCACACGGTCTGTTGTCTGTTCCCCCATGCGTAAACTTCTTGCTCTTACCGTCTCCCTGGCGCTGGTTGCCGCCATCGCCGCCTATCTGGTCTGGACCCAGGAACGCCCCGTGGCGCATTACCTGTCGGACCTGCGGATCACCCTCGCCGTCAACGAAGGCCTGCCTGCCGACCGTGGCAACCTGCTGGGCATCCAGCCGGAACTGTTCCCTGCCGACTACCAGAGCCTGGAACGCCTGCACCTGAAGCTCGCGGCGTACTTGCAAAAAGCCCGGGACCAGGGGCTGATCAATGACAAGACCATCGTGGTGCTGCCCGAACATATCGGCACCTGGCTGATGCTCACCGGCGAAAAAAACGAGGTGTACCAGGCGCTCCATGTGAAAGATGCGATGAACTGGCTGTCGGTCAGCAACCCGCTGCTGTTCGCCCGCGCCTGGATCAGCGCCACCGGCGACAACCGCACCGACGACGCCTACCTGCGTATGAAAGCCTCGGGCATGGCACGGGACTATCAGCTGTTGTTCGGCGGCCTGGCCAAGGAGTTCGGCGTTACGTTGGTGGCCGGCTCCATCACCCTGCCGAACCCGAGCGTGAGCCAGGGTCAACTGCAGGTCGGCCATGGCGCCTTGTATAACGCCAGCGTGGTGTTTGCCGCCGACGGCCTGCCGATCGGCGATCCGCAGCGCCAGCTCTACCCGATCTACGATGAGCGCGGCTTCATCAAGCCTGGCGATGAAAACATGGTCAGCGTGGTCGACACTCCGGCCGGGCGCCTGGGGGTGCTGGTCGGCAGCGACAGCTGGTACCCGGACAACTACCGCAAGCTCAACGAACAAGGCGCGCAATTGATCGCGGTGCCAGCCTTTGTGCTGGGTCGCGATACCTGGGACCGTCCGTGGCGCGGCTTCAAAAGCGTGTCCACCCCGACCGAAATCAGCCTCAAGCCCGAAGAACTCAGTGAAGGCGAAGCCTGGCGCCGTCTTACGCTGATCAGCCAGCAACCGATCAGCCAGGCCAGCGCCGGCATGAGCGTGTTCCTGCGCGGGCAGTTCTGGGACCTGGGCACCGCCGGGCACAGCTTTCTCAGCAGCAACGGGCAAATCAGCGCCGATGGCGAGGCCCGTGGCGCGCGCTTGTTGAATATCTGGTTGTGAAACCGGTACGGCTGGGGGACCTGTCGGTGGGCTTCGTGCACAGCCTGGCCGATGCCATCAGCAGCCACGGCCTGGACCCGCAGCCGCTGCTACTGCAATACGGACTCGACTCGGCGCGCCTCGCCGAAGCCGGTGCACGCTTGTCGATCCCGCGTTACATGCGCCTGGGCCATGCCGCCATCCAGCTCACCGGCGACCCGGGCCTGGGCCTGCGCATGGGCCAGCTCAGCCGCTTGAGCCAGGCGGGGCTCGCCGGCGTCACCGCCGACCAGGCACCCAACGTGCGCGAGGCGGCGCGCGCATTAACGCGTTTCGAGGCGCTGTACGGCTCCAACTATCGCGGGCAGTCGAGCTTCGTCGAGGATGCCGAGGGCGCCTGGTTGCGCTTCTACTCCATCAGCCCCTACAACGCCTACAACCGCTTCGTGGTGGACTCGATCATCGCCGGCTGGCTGCATCAGTTGTCGAGCCTGGCCCGGCAACCGGTGCAGGCGCAGCGTATCGACATCGAGTTCGAGGCGCCGGAGTACCGCGAACGCTACGACGCGCTGGGAGACGTTCACTTCGGTGCCGACGCCAATCAACTGCGCCTCAGCCAGCACACCCTGGCCCTGCGCAACCCGCAGCACTGCCCCAGCACCTGGAACCTGTTGTTGCAGCTGTGTGAGCGAGAGTTGGAGCAACTGACCCGCACCCGCAGCCTGCGCGAGCGCATTACCCGTTTGCTCGGGCCGATGCTCAATGGCGGCCGGGAACCCGACCTGGAAGAAGTGGCGGCACGCTTGAAGCTGCCGACCTGGACGCTGCGCCGCAAACTGGCCGATGAAGGCACTCAGTTTCGCGCTATTCTCAACGACACCCGCCGTGACCTGGCCATGACCTACATCCGCGACACGGAACTGGCGTTCGGCGAGATCGCCTACTTGCTCGGTTTTGCATCGGCCCAGGCATTTCAACGGGCCTTCAGGCGGTGGAACAACCAGACCCCAGGGGAATTTCGCCGCAGTCAGCGGCATTCCGCCTGAAGTCTTTATTACAGCTCTGTTGCATCGTCTGCCGGTTCCAGCGGGTCCAACTCAATCGCGTGGTATTCAAGCAGTTCTTCCTGGTAATCGTCCATGGCGGACTCCTTCTTGCGTTAACAGGGGTTGCAAATAAATGACCTGCATCACCAGCCTAAAGTGCCGTGATGACGAAAAAATGTCGACGTCATGACGTTCCTGCACTCAAGGATTAAACGTAGCAGCGCTGCAGGGATTTAGCACCCGAGGGATGAGGCACTATTGCAATCATTGCAATTGCAATCAAATGCGAATTTCCATTAGGGTATGGGCACTCGTCGCCAGGTGACCCTCTCCATGACCGCCGCTACCGCACACGCCGCGCAGCTCTGTATCGACGCCTTGAGCACTGCCACTCCCGCCAGCCGGTCACCGTTGCACACCGTGATCAGCATGGCCAGCACCCTCGAATCCAGCCGCCAGGCCTGGGTGATCCACGGCCAGTCGCACTCCCGACGCGTGGGTAACTGGCCCGCCTGGTTCGCCCGCAACGCCGTGGAAAAACCCTTGCTGTACCTGCACAGCGCGCACTCGGCGGCACAGTTGAGCGCGCTATCGAAGGTTACCCGGCAGCGCGGCATCCTGTGCAACGACATTGAAAACCAGCCCTCCCGCTGGCCCAAAGGTGCGCAGCCGTCCTTGCCGTTGTGGCTGGCCACTCATCCGCGCTGTACCCCGTATGACCCGGCCTCGGGGGAAGAAGCCCGCGCGATTGTGCTGGCGGCGTTGCGAAGCCTGTATGTCGAGGGCAAGCCCGGTTTCTATTACCTCGCGTTGCACGATCAGGACAGTGCAGCGCCGTTGAGTGAGCAGGACCGGGAGGCCGCGCTCAAGGGCATGTATCCACTCCAGCGCAACAGCCCCTTCGATGTGCGATTGCTCGGCGCAGGCCGTGCGCTTGACGAGGTGGTGCACGCCAGGCGCTTGCTCAAACAGCACTGGAACATCAGCGCGCAGCTATGGAGCTGCCCCAGTTACACACGACTGGCCCGCGAGGCAGCGGCAGCTGAACGCTGGAATCGCCTGCACCCCAGGCTGCCCAAGCGCGGTTGCCATTTGCGTGATTGCCTGGCGGGAAGCGCTGCGCCGGTGATTGCGGTGACCGGGTATCCGCAGGCGATTGTCGATCAGTTGGGGGCGCACGTGGATGCACGCTTTGTGGCGCTGGGCGCGGGGTCGGTGCAGGCGGCGGCGCCGAGTCGATATTGGATCGTGGTATCGGCGCTCAGGGCATTGGCGGATGAAGGGCGGATCGACACACGGCAAGTGCAGGACGCGATGAAGCGCTATGCAGTGGAATGCGAGTGACGGCAAGGCAGCGCCGCAGGGTTTCAGATTTTGCGGCGACTGCGGGTCTGCACGCCCGCCTCCATCGCCAGCCCGGCGGTGCGCTCCAACGCGTCGGCGAAGCCCTGGCGCTGCTCGGGCTCAATCTGCGACAGAAACAACTCATCCACCGTGCTTTCGTAGATCTTCCACATCTTTTTACGCAGTACCCGACCGGCCTCGGTGATCGCGGCAAACGCCGCGCGGCCATCGCCGTCGGAGCGGGAACGTACCACCAGACCGTCCTTTTCCAGGCGGTCGACCAGCCGCGTGAGGTTGTAGCGTTCGATGGCCAGTACGTCGGCCAATTCATGCATGCGGCGGGTGCCGTCGGGGCCGCTTTCCAGACCCCATAGCGCGTCGTACCAGGCGTACGGCGGCAGGTCCGCCTCAGCCAGGCGACGCTCGATTTCACGGATGACCGTCCTGTGGGCCCTGACAAAACGGAACCATACATCCGGCTCTTTCGACGACATGCAACACCATCCGGGGAATTTCAAGAAGGTTGCAATAGTAGCTCATCCCGCGCTAGATTCGGCCATGTAGTTGCAATTGCAATTACATTTGCCGGCACTCCCACAAGGAGCCCGCCACTTCAAACCTGCCTACCCTGGAGCCTCACATGACCCCGAACAACGCTGTCAGACGCGACGACGACCCACAGGAAACCCGCGAGTGGCTGGAGTCCATCGAATCGGTGTTGTCCACTGAAGGCCGGCCCCGCGCGCACTACCTGATCGATCAGTTGCTGGATTTCGACGTGGCGCGGCATGGCGACTTCTACGGGCGGGTGACCACGCCGTACGTCAATACCCTCCCGGTGGACCGTCAGTTGCCCTACCCCGGCAACCTGGCCATCGAACGCCGTATCAATGCGTTTATCCGCTGGAATGCCATGGCAATGGTGTTGCGTGCAGGCAAGCACTCAGGGGTGGGTGGGCATATCGCAACCTATGCGTCAGCCGCCGTGCTCTACGACGTAGGCTTCGATCACTTCTTTCGTGGCCGTACCGAGCACTTTGACGGCGACCTGGTGTACATCCAAGGCCACTCCTCCCCCGGCATTTATGGCCGCGCCTACCTGGAAGGCCGCATCAGCGAAGCGCAACTCGACAGCTTTCGCCGTGAGGCCGGTGGCGAGGGTATTTCGTCCTACCCGCACCCACGGCTGATGCCGGACTTCTGGCAATTCCCCACCGTGTCCATGGGCCTTGGCCCGATCACTGCCGCTTACCAGGCGCGCTTCATGCGCTACCTGGAACTGCGCGACCTCAAACCCCACCAGGGGCGCAAGGTCTGGGCCTTCCTCGGTGATGGCGAAATGGACCAGCCGGAATCCCTGGCCGCCATTTCCCTGGCCGGGCGCGAGAAACTCGACAACCTGATCTTTGTGGTCAATTGCAACCTGCAACGCCTGGACGGCCCGGTGCGCGGCAATGCCAAGGTGATCCAGGAGTTCGAAAGCCTGTATCGCGCCGCCGGTTGGAACGTGATCAAAGTGATCTGGGGCGGTGGTTGGGACGCCCTGCTGGACAAAGACCACAGCGGCCTGCTGCGCCAACGCATGATGGAATGCGTGGACGGCGACTATCAGAACTACAAGTCGCAGAACGGCGCTTATGTGCGCGAACATTTCTTCGGCAAATACCCGGAGTTGCTGGCATTGGTTGCGGACATGTCCGACGACGAAATCTGGAAGCTCTCACGGGGCGGGCATGACCCGGACAAGGTCTACAACGCCTATGCCGCCGCTGTGCGCCATAGCGGCCAGCCTACGGTGATCCTGGCGAAAACCGTCAAGGGTTTCGGCATGGGTGAAGCTGGCGAAGGCCAGAACATCAACCATCAATTGAAGAAGATGGGCGCAGACGCGGTAAGAGCCTTCCGCGATCGTTTTGGCCTGGAAGTCGCTGACGAGCAACTCGCCGACATTCCCTACCTCAAGCCCGCCGCCGACAGCGAAGAAGCCCGTTACTTCGCGGCGCGCCGCCAGGCCCTGGGCGGCTATGTACCGGCACGCCACAGTGCGGTCGAACCCTTGCAGATCCCCGAACTCGCCGCCTTTGCCACCCAGCTCAAGGACACCGGCGAACGGGCGATCTCCACCACCATGGCCTTTGTGCGCATCCTCGGCACCCTGCTCAAGGACCCGCACCTGGGCAAACTGATCGTGCCTATCGTGCCGGACGAGTCGCGCACCTTTGGCATGGAAAGCCTGTTCCGTCAGATTGGCATCCACTCCGCCGTAGGCCAGCTCTACACCCCGCAGGACGCAGGGCAACTGAGCTACTACAAGGAAAGCAAGGACGGACAGATCCTGCAGGAAGGCCTGAATGAATCCGGCGCCATTTCCTCGTGGATCGCGGCCAGTACGTCCTACAGCAACCACGGCTTGATGACGGTGCCGTTCTATATCTTCTACTCGATGTTCGGCTTCCAGCGGGTCGGCGACCTGGCCTGGGCCGCCGGCGATGCACGGGCACGCGGTTTTTTGCTGGGGGCCACGGCCGGCCGCACCACGCTGATGGGCGAAGGCTTGCAGCATGACGATGGACACAGCCATATCCTGTCGTCGGTGATTCCGTGCTGCGTGTCCTACGACCCGACATTTGCCTACGAACTGGCGGTGATCATTCGCGAAGGCATGCGGCGGATGTACGTGGAACAGGAGGACATCTACTACTACATCACCCTGCTCAACGAGAATTACCCGCACCCGGCGATGCCCGAAGGGGTGGAAGACGGGATTCTGAAGGGCATGTACCCGCTCAAGACCAGCGAGCAGGCCCAGGTGCAACTGATGGGCAGTGGCTCAATCCTGCGCGAAGTGATCGCGGCGGCCGAGCTGCTTGAGCAGGACTTCGGCGTGCACAGCACTGTGTGGAGCGCCACCAGCCTCACCGAATTGCGCCGCGACGGGCATGCAGCCGAACGCTGGAACCTGCTGCACCCGCAGAGCGAGCCACGGGTAAGTTATGTGGAGCAATGCCTGGCCGGGCAGAACGGGCCGGTGGTGGTGGCGACGGACTACATGAAGCTGTTCGCCGATCAGATCCGCCCCTTTGTCCAGGGCCGACGCTTTGTGGCCCTGGGCACGGACGGCTTCGGGCAATCGGATACCCGTGAAACCCTGCGCGCGTTCTTCGAAGTGGACCGGTATTTCATCGCGCTGGCAGCCTTGAAGGCGTTGGCGGATGACGGCGTTATCGGTCGTGAAAAAGTCAGTGAAGCCATCAGCCGCTACGGGATCAACGTCGACAAGGTCAATCCCGTGGCGGTCTGAATTACTGCGCCGGTGTCGGCAGGGGCGGAATCGCTTCTGTCGGTGCCGGCAGGTCCGGGTTACTGGTAGCCGGCGCGGGTTCCGCCTGCGGCGCAATCGGCGCGGCCTCGGCAGGCGGCGTGACGGGCTGGGAAACGGCAGGCTCCTCCTTCGGCGGCTCGGTTTTCTCTGCTGCCGGTGCGGTTTTAGGTTCCGGCACACCCAGCTCGGCTTTCGGCTGCTCCGGGATATGCGCGGCCTTCTTCACTTCCTGAGGCAAGAACACGTCCACCAGCGCAAAATAGCGCTCGTAGAATTTCGGTGCCGAAACGGTCTCGCTCGCCACCTTCACCATCGAGTCATCGGTGGAACCGATCGGCATCGACACCGAACCCAGCACGCCCACGCCCAGGCTCGCGGAGTTGTTGACCTTCTTCAGCGCGTAACGGTCCTGCAAGGCGTTGGCGAACATGGTCGAGTGATTGGTACCTTTGCCATCGTCGGCACACACCACGTTGAAGCTGATCTGCAGGTGGGTCTCGCCGGTCTGCTGGAAGCTCTTGTTACCCACCACCAGTTTCGGATCGCTGCTGGTAATGATATAGCCCTGGCTCAGCAAGGCACGTCGCGCCGCTTCGCACGCCGCCACATCGGTGACCGGGTAATCGCGGGAAAACGTACCGGAGTCGTCGAAATTCTCATGTTCATAAATGGCGGTCTTGGGTGACGAGCAGCCCGCGGCGCCCGCCAGCACCAGCGCCAGCCCGAGGCTACGCAAGTGAAATGATGTCGACATTGAAAATCCTGAGGAAAACGGTCCGGGCGGTATTGTGCAACAGAACGAGCCCTTGGCGCGCGCATTCCTGTCGGTAAAACGTCACAGCCTTACCTTGCGCCGCCTGTAGGAAAAAGACCTGCACACATATGATCAATAAACACGCGCAATTTGACCGAAGCATGGCGACTTGATGGCCATAACATCCAGAAACTGCCTCGGTGTTCCAGAAAATCATCCAGCACCCTTTGCAGGCGCCCCTGCTGCACGGCCTGTTCGACCATGTAGTCCGGCAGGCAGGCGATCCCCAACCCGTCGAGCACCACATGCTTGAGGGACTCGATGGTGGTACTGACCAACGGAGTGCGCAGGACCGGCTACGACGCGCCGGGGGCCTGGCATTCGGCGGGTTGCCTGCGTTGCTGCAAACCGCACTGGCCAAATCGGCAGGTGAGTCGGCGGACGCCGCGCAATCGATGCTGGTGACCGTGTGGAACCTGGGCATCGCTGGCGGCGGCCTCGCGGGCGGGGTGCTGCTCCAGGGCTGGGGCGTCGCCGCATTTCCCTGGGCGGTGGTGTTGCTGATGCTGTGGGCATTGACCGGGGCGTCGAGAGGCGCCCGCAGTTGAAGAATCAATAAGACCCTACCTGGCTGAGCACCACGGCCGAAAGATACAGACCGGCACCAAACACGCCATGGGACAGCACACTGCGCAGGCGATTTCTCCAAGGTGTTGGTGTGCGAGACGCCGCCACACCCGCGCCCATCGCGGGCTGCATCACAAAGTAAGGGATCACCACCGTCAGCGTGCCCACCATCAACGCAGGCAACCATTGGGGATCATGCAGCCATTGCACGCCGTAGATACTCACCAACAGCGCCGCAAAGGCGATACCCACGGCATAGTGAATCGCCCAGCCCAGCGCCAATTCGCCGCGTACCGGCGAGGCCTTGCCGATACTGGCATGGGCAAGCGTGCCGTGACGCAGGTGGCCGGCCCAGCGGCCCACCATCGAGTAATCGAGCGTTGTAATGCCCAAGCCTTTGAGAATCATCGACCACACATCCATCACGACAGTCGCCCCGATCCCGATCAATACCAGCCTTACACCTTCTTCCATCGACAACATGACCTGCCCTCCGATTGATGAGACCCTCGTTCACAGGCAGGATAGAAGTTGAAGTCAACTTCAAGTCAAGGGAGTCATCATGGATATCTCGGAAGTGGCCCGGCGTACGGGACTGCCCTCCTCCACCGTGCGGTTTTACGAGAAGGCCGGGTTGATCACCGCGACCAGTGCCCCAGGGGAACGGCGCCACTTCAGGCCCGCCGTGCTCGATCAATTGGCGCTGATCGCCCTCGGACAAGCCGGCGGCCTGTCGCTGGATGAAATCCGCAGCATGCTACCCTTGGAGGGCGCATTGCAGGTGGACAGACAGCTGTTGCTGGACAAGGCCGACAGCATCGACGCGACCATCAAGCGCTTGAAAGCGATGAGTCAGGGCTTGCGGCATGCGGCAGACTGCCCGGCACCTGACCATGGGCAATGCCCGAATTTTCAGCGCTTGCTCAAGGTCGCGGCAGGCACGCTGAAAAGGAGCAGAACGGCGCGTACCCCACCGGGCAGTCCACTCCAGCGACCATAAAAAAGCCCCCGGTCTTTTCAGGCCGGGGGCTTTTGAGTCAAACCGACATCAGAACTTCTTGATGTCAGCCTTGGTTTCCAACTGCTTGCGGTAGGCCGCGAAGTCCTGCTGACCGACACGGGAGGCGAGGAAGCGGCGGTATTGCGCCTTTTCTTCGTCCGTTGGCGCAGCGGCCTCGTTGACGCCGTTCAGGCGCACGATGACCAGGCTACCATCCGCCAGGGTCACGGTGGTGAAGGTCGGCTTGTCCTTGGCCGCAGGCTTGGGCATGCGGAACAGGGCTTGCAGCACGGCAGGGTCGATCGCTTCCTGGGTACGGGTTGCGGCTTCAGTGACCTTCCAGGCCTGGCCGTCGACCGGCTGGTTCAGCGGGGTCTTGCCATCACGCAGGCTGGCGATCAGCTCGTCAGCGTGAGTCTTGGCAGCCGCGCTGGCGCGTTCCTTGGCCATCTGGGTGCGGATCGCCGCTGCAACGCTTTCCAGCGGCAGTTGCGAAGGCTTCAGGTGCTCTTTGGCACGCAGCACGATGATGGTTTCCGGGTCCAGCTCGATAGCACTGCTGTTGGCACCCTCATTCAGCACTTCCGGGCTGAACGCAGCGGTGACCACGGCACGGTTGGCCGCAACACCTTCGCCTCCTTCACGGCCAAACGGCGCGGAGGTGTGTACAGTCAGTTTCAGGTCGGACGCCGGCTGGGCCAGATCGGAGGCTTCGAATGCCGCATCTTCCAATTGCTTGGTCGCTTCGACATAACGCTGCTCGACCTGCTGGGTCTTGAGCTCTTTGGTCAGCTTGTCTTTCAGGCTGGCAAAGGTCGGCACTTGCGGTGCTTCAACGCCGAGCAGCTTGATCAGGTGCCAACCGAAGCTGCTGCGCACCGGCGCCGAGACCTGGTCCTTGTTCAACGCGTACAAGGCGGTTTCGAAGTCCGGGTCGTAGACACCAGGCCCGGCAAAGCCCAGGTCACCGCCGTTGCTGGCCGAACCTGGATCCTGGGAGAACTCCTTGGCCAGGGCTTCGAACTTCTCACCCTTGGCCAGGCGTGCCTGGATTTCTTCGATCTTGGCCTTGGCTTGCGCGTCGGTGGTCTTGTCGTTGACTTCAATCAGAATGTGCGCGGCACGACGCTGCTCAGCGAGGTTGGCGATTTCTTTCTGATAGGCAGCCTGCAACTCATCGTCCTTCACGGTGACCTGGTCGAAGAAGGAAGACTTCTTCAGTTCCAGATAGTCGATGACCACTTGATCAGGGGTCATGAACTCTTTGGCGTGCTGGTCGTAGTAAGCCTTGACCTCGTCGTCGGTGAGTTTCACCGCGGCAGGGTTGGCCTTGATGTTGACGGTGGCGAAATCGCGGGTCTGCTTTTCCAGGCGGGCGAATGCCAGGACTTCCGCGTCGGTCACAAAACCGCTGCCGGCGATGCCTGCGCGAACCTGGCCGATCAGCATTTCCTGGGTCAGCATCTGACGGAACTGCATACGGGTGTAGCCCAGTTGGCGAATGACCTGGTCAAAGCGGTCAGGACTGAACTTGCCGTCCACCTGGAATTCCGGCGTCTGCAGGATCACCTGGTCCAGTGCAGCTTCGGAGAAGCCAAACTTGGAGTCGGCGGCGCCTTGCAGCAGCAGCTTGCGATCGATCAGGCCCTTGAGTGCCGCGTCGCGCAGGAGTTTTTCGTCCAGCAGCGAAGCATCGAAATCCTTGCCCAGCTGTTGCATCAGCTGGCGGCGTTGCATGTCGACGGCCTGGCTCAGTTCAGTCTGGGTGATTTCTTCACCGTTGACCTTGGCCACGTCCTGCTTGTTGTTACCCGAAGCCTGGAAAATGGCCTCGATACCGGTGAACGCCATCAACGCGACGATGATCCCGATAATGGTCTTGGCAATCCAGCCTTGTGAATTGTCCCTGATATTTTGCAGCATGCGTCCCCCAGAAACGGTTGAACTTCAAGAATAGGCAACCGTGGAGCGTGGGTAGAGTACGGATATAAGAAAGGCGCATCCAAGGATGCGCCTTCTCGCAACTGGCGGAGCGGACGGGGGTTTTCGTTCCCCCCGGCTTGGCGACCCGATGAATACCTGGGTCTGCTGGCCGCTCCGCTGCCAGGTCGAACCTGCGTCCGACCCGGGTAGGTAAAGGCTTGGTCGAAGCTTAGTTAACGGCTTCTTTCAGGGCTTTACCGGCTTTGAAACCTGGTTTCTTGGCAGCAGCGATTTGCAGTGCTTTGCCAGTCTGTGGGTTACGGCCAGTGCGAGCTGGGCGATCAGTCACAGAGAAAGTACCGAAGCCTACCAGTACCACGGAGTCGCCGGCCTTCAGAGCGCCAGTGACGGATTCGATTACTGCATCCAGCGCACGGCCAGCAGCAGCTTTCGGGATATCAGCGGATGCAGCGATAGCATCAATCAGTTCCGACTTGTTCACTCTAAGTCCCCTTATATATCTATTGAGTATGATTCTAAGTTTTTTGGTGAAAGCAAAAACCAGTGCTGAATGGCCTACAGACACTTAAGAGCCGCTTTATAACAAGGGCTCTAAAAAGCTGTCAAGGAAGCCCCCGGGCTTTAACACATTAATGCGTGCTAATTCTTTCCTTGGAATCAGACTCGCGTTTTTCGTCCTTAGCAACTATCTCCGGAGCCACATCCGGCAAGGGCTCCGGCGCGTATTGCAGCGCAATTTGCAGGACCTCGTCAATCCATTTAACCGGTTTAATCTGAAGATCCTGCTTGATATTGTCAGGAATTTCCTTCAAGTCGCGAACATTCTCTTCAGGAATGATCACGGTCTTGATACCGCCCCGGTGTGCAGCCAGCAATTTCTCTTTCAGACCACCGATAGCCAATACCTGGCCACGCAGGGTGATTTCACCGGTCATGGCGACATCGGCGCGTACCGGAATGCCGGTCAATGCCGAAACCAGCGCCGTGCACATGCCTACGCCAGCGCTAGGACCGTCCTTGGGGGTCGCCCCTTCCGGCATATGGATATGCGTGTCGTGCTTCTCGTGGAAGTCCAGGGGGATCCCCAGGCTCCTGGCGCGGCTGCGCACCACGGTCTGCGCGGCAGTGATGGACTCGACCATCACGTCACCGAGCGATCCGGTCTTGATCAACTGGCCTTTGCCTGGAATCACTGCGGCTTCGATGGTCAGCAACTCGCCGCCCACCTGGGTCCACGCCAGTCCAGTCACCTGGCCGACCTGATCCTGTTGCTCGGCCAGGCCGTAGCGGAATTTGCGCACGCCCAGGAAGTGCTCCAGGGAGTCGGCCGTGACCTTCACCGAGAAGCGTTTTTCCAGCGCGTGCTCTTTGACCGCCTTGCGGCAGATCTTCGCAATCTGGCGCTCAAGGCCCCGTACACCGGCCTCGCGGGTGTAGTAGCGCACGATGTCGCGGATCGCCTCGACCTCGAATTCGATCTCGCCTTTCTTCAGGCCATTGGCCGACGTTTGCTTGGGCGCGAGGTATTTGACGGCGATGTTGATCTTTTCGTCTTCGGTGTAACCCGGCAGACGAATCACCTCCATCCGGTCCAGCAACGCTGGCGGGATGTTCATGGAGTTGGAGGTGCACAGGAACATCACATCGGAGAGGTCGTAGTCGACTTCCAGGTAATGGTCGTTGAAATTGTGGTTCTGCTCGGGGTCAAGCACTTCCAGCAACGCCGATGCCGGATCGCCACGCATGTCGCTACCCATTTTGTCGATTTCATCGAGCAGGAACAGCGGGTTGCGCACACCCACCTTTGTCATCTTTTGAATCAATCTTCCTGGCATCGAACCGATGTACGTGCGGCGATGACCACGGATTTCCGCTTCATCCCGTACACCACCAAGGGCCATGCGCACGAACTTACGGTTGGTAGCGTTGGCAATCGACTCGGCCAGGGAGGTTTTACCCACACCCGGCGGACCAACCAGGCACAACACGGGGCCACGGATTTTCTTCACGCGTTTTTGCACAGCGAGGTATTCGAGGATGCGTTCCTTGACTTCTTCCAGGCCATAGTGATCGGCGTCGAGAATGTCTTCGGCACGAGCGAGGTCCAGGCGTACCTTGGTCTGAGCCTTCCACGGCACCTGCACCAGCCAGTCGATGTAGGACCGCACCACGGTGGCTTCGGCCGACATCGGCGACATCTGCTTGAGCTTGTTCAGCTCGGCGGTGGCTTTGGTCAGGGCGTCTTTCGGCAGGCCGGCGGCATCGATGCGCTTTTTCAGCTCTTCGATTTCGTTGTGGCCTTCCTCGCTGTCGCCGAGTTCCTTCTGAATGGCCTTCATCTGCTCATTCAAGTAGTACTCGCGCTGACTGCGCTCCATTTGCTTCTTCACGCGACCACGAATGCGCTTCTCAACCTGCAACAGGTCGATTTCGGCATCCAGCAGTGCCAATACATGTTCTACACGTGCCGGCAAGTCGATGATTTCGAGGATGTCCTGCTTCTGCTCGATCTTCAGCGCCATGTGCGCGGCCATGGTGTCGACCAGGCGGCTCGGCTCATCGATGCTGTTGAGGGAGGACAGGACTTCAGCCGGGACCTTCTTGCCCAACTGCACATACTGCTCGAACTGCGAGAGGAGGCTGCGTACAAACACTTCGGACTCGCGCTCAGGGGCCTCGACTTCGTCGATCAGCGCCACTTCGGCGCGCAGGTGGCCGTCCACTTCCATGAAGCGTTCCACCGCACCACGCTGCTCGCCTTCCACCAGCACCTTGACGGTGCCATCGGGCAGCTTGAGCAGTTGCAGCACGGTGGCAATGGTACCGACGCGATACAGGGCATCTTCGCCTGGATCATCATCGGCAGGATTTCTCTGGGCCAACAGCAGGATCTGCTTGTCGCCCGTCATCGCGGCCTCGAGGGCTTCGATAGACTTCTCGCGCCCCACGAACAGCGGGATAACCATGTGCGGATAGACGACGACATCACGCAACGGCAGGAGAGGCAATTCGATGGTTGTCTTCATGATTTCGCCTCTATGACAATTGAAAAGTAAGCTTGAAACCAAGATGGGGTCTGCATGCAAAAAAAACAAGCTTATTGCCAGCAGTTAACGCAGTAAACGCTCCTGCGTAAAAACGCCGTAAAAACAAAGGGGCCCCTGGAGGCCCCTTGCTTATACAAACACTGCGAAACGCTTACGCGTCTGGCGCAGCCTTGGCAGTCGGCTCACTGTTTTCGTAGATATACAGTGGCTTGGACTTGCCTTCTATAACGCTTTCATCGATCACCACTTTACTCACCTCGGACTGCGAGGGGATTTCGTACATGGTGTCGAGCAACACGCCTTCGAGAATCGAACGCAGGCCACGTGCACCGGTCTTGCGCTCCAGTGCCCGCTTGGCCACTGATTTGAGTGCGTCGGTACGGAACTCGAGGTCTACACCTTCCATCTCGAACAACTTGGCGTATTGCTTGGTCAGGGCGTTCTTCGGCTCGGTGAGGATCTGAATCAAAGCCGCCTCATCCAACTCGTCCAACGTGGCCAGGACCGGCAGACGACCAACGAATTCAGGGATCAGACCGAACTTGACCAGATCGTCAGGTTCGACTTCACGCAGGGACTCGCCCACCTTCTTGCCTTCTTCCTTGCTGCGCACTTCTGCACTGAAGCCAATGCCACCACGGGTGGAACGCTGCTGGATCACTTTTTCCAGGCCGGAGAACGCACCGCCACAGATGAACAGGATGTTGCGTGTATCAACCTGAAGGAATTCCTGCTGCGGGTGCTTGCGGCCGCCTTGTGGCGGTACGGAAGCGACCGTGCCTTCGATCAGTTTCAACAGTGCCTGCTGCACGCCTTCACCGGAAACGTCCCGGGTGATCGACGGGTTGTCCGACTTGCGCGAGATCTTGTCGATTTCGTCGATGTAGACAATACCCATCTGGGCCTTCTCTACGTCGTAGTCGCACTTCTGCAGCAGTTTCTGAATGATGTTCTCGACATCTTCACCCACGTAGCCAGCCTCGGTAAGGGTGGTGGCGTCGGCGATGGTGAACGGAACGTTCAGCAGGCGAGCGAGGGTTTCTGCAAGCAGGGTTTTACCCGAGCCTGTAGGACCGATCAGCAAGATATTGCTCTTGCCGAGTTCAACTTCGTCGCCTTTCTTGTCACGCTGGTTCAAGCGCTTGTAGTGGTTGTATACCGCTACGGCCAGAACCTTCTTTGCACGCTCTTGACCAATCACATACTGGTCAAGGATGCCGCTGATTTCTTTAGGCGAAGGCAATTTATGCGCGCTGCTCTCGGCCTGGGCTTCCTGCACCTCCTCACGGATGATGTCATTGCACAGGTCGACGCATTCGTCGCAGATAAACACCGAGGGGCCGGCAATCAATTTGCGTACTTCATGCTGGCTTTTGCCACAGAAGGAGCAATAGAGCAGCTTGCCGTTGTCCTCGCCGTTGCGGGTGTCAGTCATTCGTTCGATCCAAATCCGATAGGCTTGCAACACAAGATGAAGGCTTATGCGGGCTTTTTCAAGCCCGCCAGTGGTCGGACATGCCGACCAGCCCTATTTTGAGCGGCTTATATTAAGCGGGGCGCTTTTCGATCACTGCGTCGATCAGGCCATATGCCTGCGCCGCTTCGGCACTCATGAAGTTGTCGCGGTTGGTATCACGCTCGATTTCTTCCAGGGTGCGCCCGCTGTGCTTGGCCATCAGCGTGTTGAGGCGCTCGCGGATAAACAGAATTTCCTTGGCGTGGATTTCGATGTCCGACGCCTGGCCTTGGAAACCGCCCAGTGGCTGGTGAATCATCACGCGCGAGTTGGGCAGGCAGAAGCGCTTGCCCTCGGCACCGGCAGTCAGCAGGAACGCGCCCATGCTGCAGGCCTGGCCGATGCAGGTGGTCGACACGTTCGGCTTGATGAACTGCATGGTGTCGTAGATCGACATGCCCGCCGTTACCGAACCGCCTGGGGAGTTGATGTAGAGATGGATGTCCTTGTCCGGGTTTTCCGCTTCAAGGAACAGCAGCTGCGCACAGATCAGGTTGGCCATGTAGTCCTCTACGGGGCCCACCAGAAAGATCACTCGCTCCTTGAGCAGGCGCGAGTAGATGTCGTAGGCGCGTTCGCCACGAGCGGACTGCTCGACAACCATCGGGACCAGGCCGCCAGCGGCCTGGATATCAGAGTTCTGCTGAATATAGGAATTACGGAACATGCTCTGCAGTTACTCCCAAATAGTCATGTCTTGAAAACGCATAAGCCAGCGCGAGGCTGGCTTATGGTTGAATTTCCAACGAGTTGGACAATCAGTCGGCTTGTGCTGCTTCCGCCGGTTTGACTGCTTCTTCGTAAGAGACCGCTTTATCGGTCACCTTAGCCTTCTGCAGAACAGTATCCACAACTTGTTCTTCCAGCACAACCGAACGCACTTCGTTCAGTTGCTGATCGTTCTTGTAGTACCAAGCCACGACCTGCTCAGGCTCCTGGTAGGCCGAAGCCATTTCCTGGATCATTTCGCGAACGCGGTCTTCGTCCGGCTTGAGGTCGAACTGCTTGACCACTTCAGCCACGATCAGGCCCAGCACGACGCGACGCTTGGCTTGCTCTTCGAACAGCTCGGCCGGCAGCTGGTCAGGCTTGATGTTGCCACCAAACTGCTGAACAGCTTGAACGCGCAGGCGATCCACTTCGTTGGACAGCAGGGCCTTGGGCACTTCGATCGGGTTGGCAGCCAGCAGACCGTCCATGACCTGGTTCTTGACCTTGGACTTGATGGCCTGGCGCAGCTCGCGCTCCATGTTCTTGCGAACTTCGGCGCGGAAACCTTCGATACCGGTTTCCTTGATACCGAATTGCGCGAAGAATTCTTCGTTCAGCTCTGGCAGCTTAGGCTCGGAAACGCTGTTGACGGTCACGGTGAACTCGGCGGCTTTGCCAGCCAGGTCCAGGTTCTGGTAGTCAGCAGGGAAGGTCAGGTTCAGAACGCGTTCTTCGCCGGCTTTGGCGCCAACCAGGCCGTCTTCGAAACCCGGGATCATGCGGTTGGAACCCAGCACCAGCTGAGTGCCCTTGGCGGAGCCGCCAGCGAACACTTCGCCGTCAACCTTGCCAACGAAATCGATGTTCAGCTGGTCTTCGTTCTGGGCAGCACGCTCGGCCACTTCGAAACGGGTGTTCTGCTTGCGCAGGATTTCCAGCATGTTGTCCAGGTCCGAGTCAGCCACTTCGGCGCTCAGGCGCTCGATGGCGATACCGTCGAAACCGGCCACTTCAAACTCAGGGAACACTTCGAATACGGCAACGTATTCCAGGTCTTTGCCTGCTTCCAGGGACTTAGGCTCGATCGACGGCGAACCCGCCGGGTTCAGCTTGTGTTCAACGACCGCTTCGTAGAAAGAAGCCTGGATCACGTCGCCCACAGCTTCCTGGCGCGCATCGGCACCAAAACGGCGCTTGATTTCGCTCATTGGCACTTTGCCTGGACGGAAACCAGCGATCTTGGCCTTCTGGGCAGTCTGCTGCAGACGCTTGTTGACCGCAGTCTCGAGACGCTCAGCCGGCACGGTGATGCTCAGGCGACGCTCGATAGCAGTAGTATTTTCAACAGAAACTTGCATGGATATTCCTCGTTGCACAGACGTTAGCCGGCCATTTCCGACCCCAATCAAGGGCATGCATTCTAGTGGGTCAAACTCAAGAAGTCACCCTACTGCAAATACGCCCGAAAACAGCCGGCAATTTATCGGTACGAAGGCACTGATGCACCTCGCCCCGGTGACAAATACAGCCCATCACGCCAGGGCTCTGCGCCGCCCCTTCTATATATAGAAGAAGTCGTCATCCATCTCCCTGACGGCCAACCCTTCAAACAGGGCTGACAGGCAGCGCAGCATCATCGAGATACATAAATACGACGAAACGCCCTGCCGTTGCGGCCCACTACGTGCTGCCGCCGAATAGTCGAACCGCTGAAACCAAAAAAGGCGCCAGACTGTTAAATCTGGCGCCTTTCGAATATGGGGTGGACGAAGGGGATCGAACCCTCGACAACGGGAGTCACAATCCCGTGCTCTACCAACTGAGCTACGCCCACCATATTGCGTTAACAAAGAAACCAAACCACTTCTTTGTCTAGCCCTACCCCGTTTCTCAACAAGGCCAGGCTTTATTTGGTGCGGATGAAGAGACTCGAACTCTTACGCCTCGCGGCGCTGGAACCTAAATCCAGTGTGTCTACCAATTCCACCACATCCGCGCTTGAAGCTCTTAAAGCAAAGGCGCCAGACGATTAATCTGGCGCCTTTCAAAATATGGGGTGGACGAAGGGGATCGAACCCTCGACAACGGGAGTCACAATCCCGTGCTCTACCAACTGAGCTACGCCCACCATCTGACGCTACTTGTGCCAAAGCTGCCTAATGGCGCACCCGGCAGGACTCGAACCTGCGACCATCCGCTTAGAAGGCGGATGCTCTATCCAGCTGAGCTACGGGCGCCTTATTAATCTGTACTCTTGGAGGATTACAAACTAAGTGCTTCCAGCCTTGCAGAACAACACGCTATTCTGCTCGACCTTCTTAACCAGTGCTAGGCTGTGCCCGACAAGTGCGACGAATAGTATAGACGCCCTCGAAACCCGTCAAATCTTTTTTGAAAAAAATTCATTTTATTTAAGGGGTTAGGGCAATTTGCAGACCAAGCGCCTTTGCCCTCACGCCTTGGCATGCGAGAATGCGCGCACTTTTCTTCCCCCTCTCGATGGTTAATCACGCGTAATGACTGCACAACTTATCGACGGCAAATCAATCGCCGCCAGCCTGCGCCAGCAGATCGCAAAACGAGTCACCGAGCGCAGCCAGCAAGGCCTGCGCACGCCTGGCCTCGCGGTGATCCTGGTCGGCAGCGATCCTGCCTCTCAGGTTTATGTCTCGCACAAGCGTAAAGACTGTGAAGAGGTCGGCTTTATTTCCAAGGCCTACGACTTGCCTTCCGAGACCACCCAGCAGGCCCTTACCGACCTGATCGACGGCCTCAACGACGACCCGAAGATCGATGGCATCCTGCTTCAACTGCCATTGCCCGAGCACCTGGACGCCTCCAAATTGCTGGAGCGCATTCGTCCGGACAAAGACGTCGACGGTTTCCACCCTTATAACGTCGGCCGCCTGGCCCAGCGTATCCCGCTGCTGCGCCCGTGCACGCCGAAGGGCATCATGACCCTGCTGGAAAGCACCGGTGTCGACCTGTACGGCCTCGACGCCGTGGTTGTTGGCGCGTCCAACATCGTCGGTCGTCCGATGGCCATGGAACTGCTGCTGGCCGGCTGCACCGTGACCGTTACCCACCGCTTCACCAAGGACCTCGCCGGCCACGTCGGCCGCGCCGACCTGGTGGTGGTTGCCGCCGGCAAGCCGGGCCTGGTCAAGGGTGAGTGGATCAAGGAAGGCGCCATCGTCATCGACGTGGGCATCAACCGCCAGGAAGACGGCAAGCTGGTCGGCGACGTGGTGTACGAAACCGCCCTGCCCCGCGCCGGCTGGATCACCCCGGTACCCGGCGGTGTCGGCCCGATGACGCGCGCCTGCCTGCTGGAAAACACCCTGTACGCCGCAGAGACCCTGCACGCTTAATAACCGGGTGTACTGAAAAAGCCCTGCCTTATCGCAGGGCTTTTTATTGCCCGTAATAAATCCTGTTTTTTCTTAGTTTTTAAGCACTTTCGTCTGGTTCCAGAAGAACATTCGACACTTTCTGATCCATACTCCTAAAATGTAACGGCATTTATCCAAAAACCGTTCCCGAACGGTATTTCCTTACTTTTTTAGCGAGTTCATCCGCGTGAAAATTCGTCTCTCTATCGTCAGCCTATTTTTTGCGTTTACAGGCACTTTCGCTCATGCCGCCGAAACCACCCAGGCCCCGCGTGATACCTCCAAACTGCAAATCGCCTCCGGCAGCGCCATGCTGGTGGACCTGCAGACCAACAAGGTCATCTATTCCAGCAACCCTGACGTGGTGGTGCCGATCGCCTCGGTGAGCAAGTTGATGACCGGCCTGGTGGTGCTGGAAGCCAAGCAGAACATGGATGAATACATCGATATCAACATCAAGGACACGCCGGAAATGAAAGGCGTGTTTTCCCGGGTGAAAATCGGCAGCGAGATGCCACGCAAAGAAATGCTGCTGATCGCCTTGATGTCCTCGGAGAACCGCGCCGCCGCGAGCCTGGCGCACCACTATCCAGGCGGTTACCCGGCGTTTATTGCCGCGATGAACGCCAAGGCCAAGGCGCTGGGCATGACCAGCACTCACTATGTGGAACCCACCGGCCTGTCGATCCACAACGTGTCCACCGCCCGTGACCTGAGCAAACTGCTCGCCGCCGCGCGTCACTACCCCTTGCTGAGCCAATTGAGCACCACCAAGGAAAAGACCGTGTCGTTCCGCAAGCCCAACTACACCCTGGGCTTCTCCAACACCGACCACCTGATCAACCGCGCCAATTGGGACATCAAGCTGACCAAGACCGGCTTCACCAACCAGGCCGGCCACTGCCTGGTGCTGGTGACCAGCATGGGCAACCGCCCGGTGTCATTGGTGATCCTGGACGCTTTCGGCAAATTCACCCACTTTGCCGATGCCAGCCGTATCCGCAATTGGGTTGAAACCGGCAAGAGCGGGTCGGTGCCGGATGTGGCGTTGCGCTACAAGGCCGACAAGAACCTGAAAAATCGGCCGAATGCTGCAGAAGCGCGTCGATAACCGACCATAAAAAACGGCGCTTGATAGCGCCGTTTTTTATTTGCGTTCCGCCAACACCTTCAGCGCCTGCGCCGCCGCCCGCTCCTGCCCGGCCTGGGCCGTTGCGTCAGCCGCATCCCGCCAGCGCTGCGCGTCGACATTGGCTGGCAACTGGCTCGGGCGCTGGGTGAGGATTGCCCAGTTTC
The DNA here is from genome assembly GCF_024584605.1 of Pseudomonas extremorientalis. Taxonomy (NCBI): domain Bacteria; kingdom Pseudomonadati; phylum Pseudomonadota; class Gammaproteobacteria; order Pseudomonadales; family Pseudomonadaceae; genus Pseudomonas; species Pseudomonas extremorientalis. The sequence goes on from NZ_CP089519.1 coordinate 4,049,979, forward strand.
CGGCGCTTTTCCATTTTGACTCGAAGTCGCCGAAGCTCATCAACAGGCGCCGATCCATGCCTGAGCGCAGCAGCACCGTGCTTTTCTGCTGATTGAACCCCACCACTACCACGTAGTGCGCGTCGGACCACAGCCCGCCACCAATCCGCGCCATCACCGGATAACCCGCCGCGACCTGTGCCAGCACCGCCGTCAGCTTCGCATCCAGCGGGTACACCATCAGCCCGTACTCACGCGCCAGTACCTGCATGTTGCGCTCAAGGTCCGCTTCACCGCCCGGCAGATGCAGTGGCTTATCCAGCAACCCCGGTGTCATGACAATGCCTTGTTGCGACAGCATGCTGGCTAACGATGTAGGACCGCTCTGATAAGCCTCGCTGCGAAAGGTCGGCACGCCATTGAGTTCGACTCGCTCCGGCAGGCCCGCCAGCCTCGACGGTGCGGAGGAACAGGCCGCGAGGCCCAGGGCACAAGCAATTAACAAGGATGTTTTCAGGTTCGACCGTAACCGCAATTTTCTACTCTCTTGATCGAGTGCCGGTAAGGGCCCTGATCATAGCCCAATCGCGATTGTGCAGGGGGCGTGGATATAGCAAAGAAGTTGGTCGCACTCGACCATTGGTCAATAGCAGGCAACCGCCAGGTAGCTAGACTGTCCATTGAGAAGACTGTGTGTGCCCCCTGCGGGGCGAAAGGAGGCCCGAATGAGCCTTGCAACGACGATTTTCCTGTTGATCTGCGGTTGGCTGGCGGTAGCCGGCGCCATGCTGTGGGGGGTGTTGCGCATTACCCGCCGGCACCATCACCCCCACGTCAAACCGACGGCACCCGCCAAGCCTCACAAGGCCGCGGTGCATCACGCCTAGCCTGGCATGCAATTGAAGTCCTGAGTGGCCGCAACTTCCTTGCCGTGCCCGTCCATCAAGGACGCACGCACGGTAGTACCCAGGCTGGATTCGACCAGGGTGTAGTGCTCACCCGCCTTGAAATGCTTGTACTCGACACGCCCCTGGCAGTCTTGCTGATTATCGTCGCCGGGTTCTTCCTCGAACAGCGTCACATCCAGGCGATGATCGCCTGGTGGCACTTCAAAAAAGCGCCCGTCATCCACGCGCTTGCCATCTACCCGCTCGGCCATCAGGTCATTCGGCGCTTCTTCTTTCAGACCGATCCACGCTTCGCTCGGGTCAGCCTTGGGGATCGGGCCGGCACATGCCGACAACAACAGCACAGCACCAAGGGCAGGAATCAACAATAAAGGTTTGAGTGACATGGCAGGGCTCCAAAGAAAGACAATGTGTCCGATGGGTTGCAAGCTTGAGGAGCTGCCCTTTGTAGAACAAATGAATACATATGAAACGATCTTCAGCCCTAACCTAAATGTTCCTTCACCTGGCTGAAAGGTGCGTGTTAGGTGGGTCGCGTGAGACTGCCGGGGTTTGCAATCCTGCTCCTTCCGGAGGTTTCACGCATGCTCGGGCTGGTAAAGACCGCACTGCAAAAGCCATACACCTTTATCGTGTTGGCCATCTTCATCTGCATCATCGGGCCAATGGCGGCCCTGCGTACCCCTACTGATGTTTTCCCGGATATCGGCATCCCCGTGGTCGCCGTGGTCTGGCAGTACAACGGCCTGTCGCCGGACGCCATGGCCGGCCGGGTGATCTACACCTACGAACGCTCCCTGAGCACCACCGTCAACGACATCGAACATATCGAATCGCAATCGCTGCCCGGCATGGGCATCGTCAAGATCTTCTTCCAGCCCGGCGTGGATATCCGCACCGCCAATGCCCAAGTGACGGCGGTTTCACAAACTGTACTCAAGCAAATGCCACCGGGCATCACGCCGCCGCTGATCCTCAACTACAGCGCCTCCACGGTGCCGATCCTGCAAATGGCGTTCTCCAGCCCCAGCCTCTCGGAAGCCAAGATCCGCGACCTGGTGCAGAACAACATTCGCTTGCCGCTCAGTTCCCTGCCCGGCCTGGCCATGCCGACACCGATGGGTGGCAAGCAACGCCAGATCACCCTCGACCTCGACCCGCAGGCGCTGGCTGCCAAAGGCCTGTCGGCGCAGGACGTGGGTAACGCCCTGGCACTGCAAAACCAGATCATCCCGGTGGGCACCGCCAAACTCGGCCCCGACGAATACACGATCCTGCTCAACAACAGCCCCAAGGCCATCGATGAACTCAACGACCTGCCGATCAAGACCGTCGACGGTGCGCTGATCACGATTGGCCAGGTGGCGCACGTGCGTGACGGCTCGCCACCGCAGACCAATATTGTGCGCGTCGACGGCCACCGCGCCGTGCTGATGCCGGCGCTGAAAAACGGCAGCATTTCCACCCTGTCGATCATCGACGGCATCCGCCAGATGTTGCCGCGCATCAACGAAACCCTGCCGCCATCGCTGAAGACCTCGCTGCTCGGCGACGCATCGGTGTTCGTCAAGCAATCGGTGGGCAGCGTGGCCCAGGAAGGCATCATTGCCGCGCTGCTGACCAGTGCGATGATCCTGCTGTTCCTCGGCAGCTGGCGCTCGACGCTGATCATCGCCGCGTCAATTCCCTTGGCCGTGCTCTCGGCCATCGCGTTGCTGGCGGCCAGCGGGCAAACCCTCAACGTGATGACGTTGGGCGGGCTGGCGCTGGCCGTGGGCATCCTGGTGGACGACGCCACGGTGACCATCGAAAACATCAACTGGCATCTGGAGCAAGGCAAGGCGGTGAAGACCGCGATCCTCGACGGTGCCGCGCAAATTGTCGGCCCAGCGTTCGTCTCGCTGCTGTGCATCTGCATCGTGTTCGTGCCGATGTTCCTGCTGCAAGGCATCGCCGGTTACCTGTTCCGGCCGATGGCCCTGGCGGTGATCTTTGCCATGGCCAGTTCGTTCATCCTCTCGCGGACGCTAGTGCCGACCCTGGCGATGTTCCTGCTCAAGCCGCACACGCCGGAGCCAGGCGCTGGGCATCACCCGGAAGATGAATTCATCAACCACCACGAGGGTGAACAGCACCCGAAACCGCGCAATCGCGTGCTGCAATCGGTGCTGAATTTCCAGCAGGGCTTCGAGCGTCACTTCTCGAACATCCGCGACACCTACCACGGCTTGCTGACCTTGGCGCTGGGCAATCGCAAGCGTTTTATCGTCGGCTTCCTGGCCTGTGTGCTGGCGTCGTTCCTGCTGCTGCCGAGCCTGGGCCAGGATTTTTTCCCGGCTACCGACGCAGGCGCCCTGGCCCTGCACGTACGCTTGCCACTGGGCACGCGTATCGAAGAAAGCGCCGCGGCCTTCGACCGCATCGAAGCGCGGATCCGCGAAGTGATCCCCGCCGAAGAGTTGGACACCATCGTCGACAACATCGGCATTCCGCTCAGCGGCATCGACATGGCCTACAGCAGCAGCGGCACCATCGGTCCGCAGGATGGCGATATACAGGTCACCCTGAAAAAGGACCATGCGCCCACCGCCGATTACGTGAAAAAACTGCGTGAAGCCCTGCCGCAAAGTTTCCCCGGCAGCCACTTTGCGTTCCTGCCGGCGGACATCAGCAGCCAGATTCTCAACTTCGGCGCCCCGGCTCCGCTGGACGTGAAGATCTCCGGGCGCAGTGATGAAGAAAACCGCGCCTATGCAGTGGAGCTTGAGCGACGCCTGCGAAACGTACCGGGCATCGCCGACCTGCGTATCCAGCAATCCACCGGCTACCCGTCGCTGCAGGTGAACGTCGACCGCCTGCGCGCCAATGGCCTGGGTATCACCGAGCGCGACGTGACCAACAGCATGGTGGCGTCCCTCGCCGGCAGTTCCCAGGTAGCGCCGACCTTCTGGCTCAACCCGGCCAACGGTGTGTCCTATTCCATCGTCGCGGCCACCCCGCAATACCGCCTCGACAGCCTGCCCTCGCTGGAAGCCCTGCCGGTGACCGGTGCTAACGGCCAGTCGCAGATCCTCGGCGGTGTAGCCACCATCTCCCGCGTGCAGAGCCCGGCGGTGGTGACCCACTACAACATCGAGCCGACCCTGGACCTGTATGCCAACGTGCAAGGCCGCGACCTCGGCGGCGTGGCCCGTGACGTTCAGAAAGTGCTGGATGACACCGCCTCCATGCGCCCCAAAGGCGCGGTGATCAGCCTGCATGGGCAGATCGATGCACTGCATGAAGCGTTCAGCGGCTTGAGTTTTGGCCTGCTCGGTGCGGTGGTGCTGATCTACCTGCTGATCGTGGTCAACTTCCAATCATGGGTCGACCCGTTCGTGATCATCACCGCCTTGCCGGCGGCGCTGGCGGGGATCGTGTGGATGCTGTTCCTCAGCGGCACGTCCTTGTCGGTGCCGGCACTGACCGGCGCGATCCTGTGCATGGGCGTCGCCACCGCCAACTCGATCCTGGTGGTGAGTTTCTGCCGCGAACGCCTGGCCGAACATGGCGATGCATTGAAGGCGGCGCTGGAAGCCGGCTACACGCGTTTTCGCCCGGTGTGCATGACCGCCCTGGCGATGATCATCGGCATGTTGCCCCTGGCGATGTCCGAAGAACAGAACGCCCCGCTCGGCCGCGCGGTGATCGGTGGCCTGATCCTCGCCACCACCGCCACCCTGTTGTTTGTACCCGTGGTCTTCAGCCTGGTCCACGGTCGTCACCCTAATCGTGCTACAGCTGGAGAAACGTCTCATGTCGTCTGATCACAAACCCTCGCGCAAGCGTCTGATGCTCATGGGTGTCGGCGGCCTGACCCTGGCCGCCCTGTTGGTCGCCAACGGCCTGCACGCCCGTACCTTGCACGAACAGTCGGTCACGGCCTGGACCGAGACCGCCGCCATCCCGCAGGTGATGGTGTTCCAACCGCAGCAGAATGCGGCCGGCGATACCCTGCGCCTGCCCGCGCACCTGGAAGCCTGGAGCAAGGCACCGATCCATGCGCGGGTCAGCGGCTACCTCAAGGACTGGAAAGCCGACATCGGGACGCGGGTCGAAGCCGGGCAAATCCTTGCCGAGATCGACAGCCCCGACCTCGACCAACAACTGGCGCAGGCCCACGCACGCCTGGTGCAGGAACAGGCCAACGCACGCCTGGCCGCCACCACCGCCACGCGCTGGCAGAACTTGCTGGCGAGCCACTCGGTGTCGCGCCAGGAAGCCGATGAGAAAACTTCCAATGCCGCCGCCGCCAAAGCCAACGCCGAGGCCGCTGCTGCCGACTACGCCAGGCTGACCGCACTGGAAAGCTACAAGACTATCCGCGCGCCGTTCGCCGGCACCATCACCGCACGTAACACCGATATCGGCCAGTTGATCAAGGCCGACACCGACAGCGACCCGGAGCTGTTCAACATCGCCGACACCCACCAACTGCGCCTGTATGTACCGGTGCCGCAGAACTACGCCGCGGTCATCCACCCCGGCCTTGAAGCCGAGCTGACGGTACCCGAGCATCCTGGCGAGCACTTCAAGGCGCGCCTGATCGGCGACTCCACTGCCATCGACCGGCGCTCCGGCACCCTGCTCGCGCAGTTCGTGGCCGACAACCCCAACGGCGAGCTGCTGCCCGGCGATTACGCCGAAGCGACCCTGCCGATCCCGGCGGACACCCATGGCGTGAGCATCCCGGCCAGCGCGTTGATCTTCCGCGCCCAGGGCACGCAAGTGGCGGTGCTGGATGCGCAGAATCATGTGCACTTGCAAGACATCCATATCGGCCTCGACCTCGGTGAACGCCTGGTCATCGACCAGGGCCTGAAACCCGCCGACCGCGTGGTCGACAACCCGCCCGACGCCCTGCGCGAAGGCGACCCGGTGCAACTGGCCGACGCCGCTGGAGGTACGCATGCGCCCAAGGCTTAAGCCCCTCGTTGCACTGATGCTGCTGGCGTTACAGGGTTGCTCGATGGCGCCCACCTACAAGGTGCCGCCGATTGACCTGCCTGCGCACTACCGCGAACAGACCAGCGACGGTCCCTGGCACAGCGCGCAACCGTCCGACCAATTGGCGCCCGAATGGTGGAAGCTCTACCACGATCCGCGCCTGAACGACCTGCAACAGCAACTGCTCAAGGCCAACCCGGACCTGGCGGCGGCACTGGCGCACTTCGATGCGTCCCAGGCGTACGCCAGCCAACTGCATGCCGGGCTGTTCCCGCAGATCACCGCCAGCGCACAGCCGTTGCGCCAGCGCCAATCGGATTCACGGCCGCTACGCGGGACCACGCAGCCGTCGGTGTACAACAGCAATAGCGCAGGGTTTTCGTTGAGTTACGACCTGGACCTGTGGGGCAAAATCCGCAACCAGGTGGCGGCGGGTGACGCCCAGGCGCAAGCGTCGGGTGACGACCTGGCGGTGGCGCGCCTGAGCTTGCAGCATCAACTGGCGAGCCTGTATGTGCAGCTCAATGGGCTGGATGCACAGGCGCGGATTCTCAAGCGTTCGCTGGATGATTTCAGCCAGGCCCTGCAACTGACCCGCAGCCGGTATGAGGGCCAGATCGCCTCGGAGCTGGACCTGACGCGTGCACAGAACCAACTGGCCGAAGCCAAGGCGCAGCTGGATGAAGTCCGCGGGCAACGCAACCTGACCGAGCATGCCATCGGTGAACTGGTGGGCGTGGCGGCCAGCGAGTTCTCCGTGCCGCCGAGCCCGCAATTGATTGCACTGCCGGGCATTCCATCGCAGCTGCCAAGCCATCTCCTGCAACGTCGGCCGGATATTGCAGCGGCGGAACGGCGGGTGTTTGCCGCCAACGCCAACATCGGCGTAGCGAAGGCAGCGTGGTATCCGGATTTCAGCCTGACCGGGTTGATTGGCGGGCAGACGCAGGGCGTCGGCAACCTGCTGTCCGCCGGTAATCGCTACTGGGCGCTGGGGCCGCTGGTGAACCTGCCGATCTTTGACGGGGGCCGCCTGAGCGCCAACGAGCGCCAGGCCAAAGCCGAATTCGAAGAGGCATCGGCGCACTACCGCAGCCAGGTGTTGAAGGCCGTGCGCGAGGTGGAAGATAACCTGGGGCAATTGCGAGATCTGCAGCAGGAAGCCTTGGATGAGCAGGCAGCAGCGGATGCGGCGCAGCACACCCAGGCGCTGGCGATGAACAGCTACGAGGCGGGGGCCGTGAGTTATCTGGATGTGGTGACGGCGCAGACGGCAGCGTTACAGGCGCAGCGCACCTTGCAGGCGGTGCAGACGCGGCAGTTGCAGGCGAGTGTGGGGTTGGTGACGGCGCTTGGCGGTGGCTGGCAGCCGGGCGCCTGATACGGTGGGTCAGTCACATAACTGTCAACTGAACTACCGCAATCGGGGGCAAGCCCCCTCCCACACTTGTCCTGTGCCAGACACACAATGTATGAACGCCGCAGAACCAATGTGGGAGGGGGCTTGCCCCCTTCCACCCTGCTCCTGTGCCAGACACACAATGTATGAACGCCGCAGAACCAATGTGGGAGGGGGCTTGTCCCCTTCCACCCTGCTCCTGTGCCAGACACACAATGTATGAACGCCGCAGAACCAATGTGGGAGGGGGCTTGCCCCCGATGGCGTTCTTCCAGACACATCCTGCCAAAGGCCGGCCAATCAGCCTTTACACACCGATCTAGCCTCTCTGAACACACCTTGAGAGGGCCAGGGAATGGCAGATTTACCCGCTTCACATCGGCTGCGCATCGGACGCTTCAGCGAACCCAACCGCATCTACCTGATCACCACCAACACCCACGAACGCCTACCGATATTCAGCGACTTCCACCTCGGTCGACTGGTGGTCTGGCAGTTTCGCCTGGCTCAGTACCGAGGGCTCGCAAACTCGCTGGCGTGGGTGATCATGCCTGACCACTTTCATTGGCTTATTGAGTTGAAAAAAGGCTCGTTGGCGGACCTGATGCGGCAGGTAAAATCCAAGAGCACGCGGTCCGTCAACGGCCTAAGCGGACGCAAGGGAAGACTCTGGCAGGAAAGCTTCCACGACCGGGCACTGCGCAAGGAAGATGACTTGGTGAAAATGGCCAGGTATGTGGTGGCTAACCCATTGAGGGCAGGGTTGGTAGAGAAGATTGGCGACTACCCGCTGTGGGATGCAATCTGGATATAAAGCTGAACACACACTCATTGTGGGAGGGGGCTTGCCCCCTCCCACATTTTTTACTGCATTTCAGGCGGCCAGCTTGCCGCTGGCGATAGCGGCTGACGCTGCAACCATCGCGCGCAACAACACCGCACATCCCGCCGCCAGGTCATCCGGTGCGGCATTCTCGATTTCGTTGTGGCTGATGCCGCCCTCGCACGGCACGAAAATCATCCCCGCCGGGCCCAGTTCGGCGACGAAAATTGCGTCGTGCCCTGCCCCGCTGACGATATCCATGTTCGACAAGCCCAGGCCATTGGCGGCATTGCGCACCGCGTCTACGCAGCCCTGATCGAAATACAGCGGCGGGAAGTCAGCGGTGGGCTCCATCTCGAAACTGAGCCCATGCTTGGTGCAGGTGTCCTCAATAACGTTGCGCACCTCACTGATCATCGAGTCCAGGCGCGCCGGCTCCAGGTGACGAAAATCCAGGGTCATGCGCACTTCACCGGGAATGACGTTGCGCGATCCCGGATAAGCCTGCAGGCAACCCACCGTCCCACATGCATGAGGTTGGTGCGCCAATGCGGCTGCGTTCACCGCCGCCACCACCGCTGCCGCGCCCACCAGAGCATCCTTGCGCAGGTGCATCGGCGTCGGCCCCGCATGCGCCTCGACGCCGCGCAGTTTCAGGTCGAACCACTTCTGCCCCAAGGCGCCGAGCACCACACCAATCGTCTTCTTCTCATCCTCAAGAATCGGCCCTTGTTCGATATGCGCCTCGAAATACGCTCCCACCTTGTGCCCGCTGACCGGCCGCGAGCCCGCGTAGCCAATCGCATTCAGCGCATCGCCCACACTGACGCCATCCACATCGACCTTGGCCAAGGTATCGGCCAGGGTGAATTTCTCGGCAAACACCCCCGAGCCCATCATGCAGGGCGGAAAACGCGAGCCTTCTTCGTTGGTCCACACCACCACTTCCAACGGAGCCTCGGTCTCCAACTTGAGGTCATTGAGCGTCCGCAGCACTTCCACCCCTGCCAGCACGCCAAAGCAACCGTCAAACTTGCCGCCGGTGGGCTGGGTGTCGATATGGCTGCCGGTCATCACCGGCGGCAGGTCAGGGTTGCGTCCGGGGCGGCGGGCGAAGATATTGCCGATGCCGTCGACGGTCACGGTGCAGCCGGCGTCTTCGCACCACTGCACGAACAGATCGCGGGCCTTGCGGTCGAGGTCGGTGAGGGCCAGGCGACACACACCCCCCTTGGGCGTGGCGCCGAGCCTGGCCAGGTCCATCAGCGATTGCCACAGGCGGTCGCGGTTGATGTGCTGATGGGTGGATTGCAGAACGTCCAGGGCAGCGTTCATGGGGATCTCCTCAGGCTACATTTCTTCTTATGGATTGACGGTGACCGGCGTGGCCCCGCGCTTGGCATTCAGGCCGTAATACAACAACCCACCCAGCGCCGAACCGGTAAACCAGCCATAGCTGTAGAACCAGCTGAACGCATCGCTGCCCAACGACAGCAAGGTCAGCACCACCGGCACGCCGAAGGCGATGAAACCGCTCCAGTTCCATGCCGGGTAAACGTCATCGCGATACAGGCCGGCCAAGTCCAGTTGCTGTTTGCGGGTGATGAAATAGTCCACCACCATGATCCCGGCGATCGGCCCCAGCAGGCTGGAATAGCCGAGCAACCAGTTGGAGTAGACGGTCTCCAGGCTCACCTCGGAAACGATCAGGCCGAGTTTCTTCAGCAGCTCATGGGCCATCAACGCCAGCCCGACCAGGCCGGTGAGGATCACCGCCGTGGTGCGGTTGATCAGCTTGGGCGCGATGTTCTGGAAGTCATTGGTGGGCGAGACAATGTTCGCGGCGGTGTTGGTGGACAAGGTGGCGACGATGATCAGCGCCATGGCCACGGCCACCCACACCGGGCTCTGGATATGCCCGATCAGTGTCACCGGATCGGACACGCTCACGCCCACCAGTTTCACCGAAGCGGCGGTCATGATCACGCCGAGGGCGGCGAACAGGAACATGGTCAGCGGCAGGCCGAAAATCTGCCCGAGAATCTGGTCCTTCTGGCTTTTGGCGTAGCGGCTGAAATCGGGAATGTTCAGTGACAAGGTGGCCCAGAACCCTACCATCGCGGTGAGCCCGGCCATGAAGTAACCGGTCACGCTCGCACCCTCGGGACGCTTGGGCGGGATCGCCATCAATTCGCTGATCGACACGTTGGGCATCGCCCACACCAGCAGGCCGATGCCCACCGCCACCAGCAACGGCGCCGACAAGGTTTCCAGGCGCTTGATCGATTCGGCGCCACGCAGCACCACCCACAGGTTCAGGCACCAGAAAATCATGAAACCGATCACCTCGCCGGTGCCGCCAAGGGACTTCCACCCCTCGAAGATCGAGCCCAGGAACAGGTGGATCGCCAGCCCGCCAAACATGGTCTGGATACCAAACCAGCCACAGGCCACCAACGCCCTGATCAGGCACGGCACATTGGAGCCGAGGATGCCGAATGACGACCGCAACAACACCGGAAACGGTATGCCGTACTTGGTGCCCGGAAAGGCGTTCAGCGTCAGCGGAATCAGCACCACGATGTTCGCGAGCAGGATCGCAATCAGCGCCTCGCCCACCGACAGCCCGAAGTACGCAGTGAGCACGCCACCCAGCGTATACGTGGGCACGCAGATCGACATACCGACCCACAGCGCGGTGATGTGCCACTTGTTCCAGGTGCGTTCGTGCACCTTGGTCGGTGCCATGTCGTGGTTGTAGCGAGGGCTGTCGAGGACGTCGGGGCCGGCGTCGAGTTCGTACAGGCCGTTGCGTTCAATGACTTGCGATCTGTTCTGTTGCATGGCCGCTCCACGGTTTTTTCGAATTATTGTTGCGCGCCTGCAGTTGGGTGCAGGCGGCCGGAGTACCTCGTAAACAACATGACATCACGGGCCCGGCCAGCCGCCTCTGCACTCAATAACCGTGCCGACAAGCGTTACCGCACCCTCACCGCTTATATAACGTGCTGATGTTTATCAGCTTTCCGATTGCGCCTTCGGTACTTGCCGCCTTACTCAGGCTAAATAGTGCGGAAGTTGCCCGAACCATCAGGACTCAATCTGGTGCAACACAATTATTTTTATTTCCCCTACCCGTCAAGAGGCATGTCTCAAGCGTCTGATTTGCAATAGGAAATGTTGCTCAATTCAAGAACCTGTCAAGTGCGTCAAAATGGTGAGAGGTCGCTACATTTTGGTGATTATTGATTTTTATCCTTAAAAATCAATAGGTTGAAAACGATATATGCTTATAAAAAATCTTCTTGCCCAATCGAAAAACTCGGGCTAGTTTCTATTCCTGTCACCGATGACAGGAATTAACCGACCATCGGCAAGCAGCAATACAACACTTAGAACTGGCACAAGCCGGTCAAGCCTGTGAGGAACTCGACATGTCGCTGTTGATCCGTGGCGCCACCGTTATTACCCATGATGAAAGTTACCGCGCCGATGTGTTATGCGCAGGCGGTCTGATCCGGGCTATTGGTACGAACCTGGATATTCCCGCCAGCACTGAAATACTCGATGGCAGCGGCCAATACCTGATGCCCGGCGGCATCGATCCCCACACCCACATGCAATTGCCCTTCATGGGCACCGTGGCCAGTGAAGACTTTTTCAGCGGTACGGCGGCGGGCCTGGCGGGAGGCACCACGTCGATCATCGACTTCGTCATTCCCAACCCGCAGCAATCCTTGCTGGAAGCCTTTCACCAATGGCGCGGCTGGGCGGAAAAGTCCGCCTCCGATTACGGCTTCCATGTGGCGATCACCTGGTGGAGCGAGCAGGTGCGCGAGGAAATGGCCGAGCTGGTCAGCCACCACGGCATCAACAGCTTCAAGCACTTCATGGCCTACAAGAACGCGATCATGGCGGCGGACGACACCCTGGTCGCCAGCTTCGAGCGCTGCCTGGAGCTGGGCGCAGTGCCCACCGTGCATGCGGAAAACGGCGAGCTGGTGTATCACCTGCAACGCAAGCTGATGGCCCAGGGCATCACCGGGCCGGAAGCGCACCCGCTGTCGCGTCCGTCGCAGGTGGAAGGCGAAGCGGCCAGCCGGGCGATCCGCATCGCCGAGACCCTCGGCACGCCGTTGTACCTGGTGCATGTGTCCACCAAAGAAGCGCTGGACGAAATCACCTACGCCCGTGCCAAAGGCCAGCCGGTCTACGGTGAAGTCCTCGCCGGGCACCTGTTGCTCGACGACAGCGTCTACCAACACCCCGACTGGCAGACCGCTGCCGGCTACGTGATGAGCCCGCCGTTCCGACCCCGCGGGCACCAGGACGCGCTTTGGCACGGCCTGCAATCGGGCAACCTGCACACCACCGCCACCGACCACTGCTGCTTCTGCGCCGAGCAAAAAGCCGCCGGGCGCGACGACTTCAGCAAGATCCCCAATGGCACCGCCGGTATCGAAGACCGCATGGCGCTGTTGTGGGATGAAGGCGTGAACACCGGGCGCCTGTCGATGCAGGAGTTCGTGGCGCTGACCTCCACCAACACTGCGAAGATCTTCAACCTCTACCCGCGCAAAGGTGCGATTCGCGTAGGTGCGGATGCCGACCTGGTGCTGTGGGACCCACAGGGCACGCGGACCATTTCCGCCAAGACCCATCACCAGCAGGTCGACTTCAACATCTTCGAAGGCAAGACCGTACGCGGTGTGCCCAGCCACACCATCAGCCAGGGCAAGCTGGTCTGGGCCGATGGCGATCTGCGCGCCGAGCGCGGGGCCGGGCGTTATGTGGAGCGGCCGGCGTATCCGCCGGTGTTCGAGCAGTTGAGCAAGCGGGCTGAGTATTCCAGGCCAGTGGCTGTGAAGCGCTGAGACCGCTATCGGGGGCAAGCCCCCTCCCACATTGACCCCATTCCAACAGGATCAACGCGGTCAAGTGTGGGAGGGGGCTTGCCCCCGATGAGGCCAGTGCAAGCAACAACAAAACCAATGCCCATCAGAGGCAGCACCTCAATAACCGTGAGGCCAACACCGTGATCCAGACCCTGACCCACCTCCCCCATCCCGTTGAGGATGGACCGACACTCGCCAGCCATTTCACCGACCTGGCGCCGCCCCTCAACGCCCGCCAGGCTCAACTGGAAGCCTCGCGCTGCCTGTATTGCTACGACGCGCCCTGCGTGAACGCGTGCCCCAGCGAAATCGATATCCCGTCGTTCATCCGCAACATCCACACCGAAAACGTGCAAGGCGCGGCGCAGAAGATTCTCTCGGCCAATATCCTCGGCGGCAGTTGCGCGCGGGTGTGCCCCACCGAAATCCTGTGCCAGCAAGCCTGCGTGCGTAACAACGCCGAAGAATGCGCTCCGGTGCTGATCGGCCTGTTGCAACGCTACGCCATCGACAACGCGCACTTCAGCGAACACCCCTTCCACCGCGCCGCGCCTACCGGCAAGCGGATTGCCGTGGTCGGTGCCGGGCCTGCCGGTCTGTCTTGTGCCCATCGCAGTGCCATGCACGGTCACGACGTGGTGATTTTCGAAGCCCGGGAAAAAGCCGGCGGCCTGAATGAATACGGGATCGCCAAGTACAAACTGGTGGATGACTTTGCGCAGAAGGAGCTGGATTTCCTCTTGCAGATCGGCGGTATCGAGATCCGCCACGGCCAGCGCCTGGGGGACAACCTGACCTTGAGCGAACTGCACCAGCACTTCGATGCGGTGTTCCTCGGCCTCGGCCTTGCCGCCAGCAAACAGCTCGGCTTGCCGAATGAAGACGCGCCCGGCCTGCTCGCCGCCACCGACTACATCCGCGAGCTGCGCCAGGCCGACGACCTCACCCAACTGCCCCTGGCCGATCGCTGCATCGTGCTCGGCGCCGGCAACACCGCCATCGACATGGCCGTGCAAATGGCCCGCCTCGGCGCCCGCGATGTGAACCTGGTATACCGTCGCGGCCTGGCGGACATGGGCGCCACCCACCACGAACAGGATATCGCCAAGGCCAACCAGGTGCGCCTGCTGACCTGGGCCCAGCCCGAAGCCGTGCTGCTGGATGACCTGGGTCATGTACGCGGCATGCGCTTCCTGCGCACGCGCATGGAAAACGGTCGCCTGCACCCCACCGGTGAAACCTTCGAACTGGCCGCCGACGCGATCTTCAAGGCCATCGGCCAGGGTTTCGATAACGAGGCCCTGCACGACCCGTTGGCCGAGCAACTGCACCGGGTCGGCGAGCGTATTTTCGTCGACGAAAAGCTGCGCACCAGCATTCCCGGGGTGTACGCCGGCGGCGATTGCGTCAGCCTCGGCCAGGACCTCACCGTGCAGGCGGTGCAACACGGCAAGCTGGCCGCCGAAGCCATGCACGCCCAACTCATGCTGACTGTGGAGGCTGCGTAATGGCCGATCTCTCGATTGTGTTCGCCGGTATCAAGGCCCCCAACCCGTTCTGGCTGGCCTCCGCGCCGCCCACCGACAAAGCCTACAACGTGGTCCGCGCCTTCGAAGCCGGCTGGGGCGGCGTGGTGTGGAAAACCCTGGGCGAAGACCCGGCGGCGGTCAACGTGTCGTCACGCTACTCGGCGCACTACGGCGCCAACCGGGAAGTGCTGGGCATCAACAATATCGAGCTGATCACCGACCGCTCGCTGGAGATCAACCTGCGGGAAATCACCCAGGTGAAAAAGGACTGGCCCGACCGTGCACTCATCGTGTCGCTGATGGTGCCGTGCGTCGAAGAGTCCTGGAAAAACATCCTGCCGCTGGTTGAAGCCACGGGTTGCGACGGCATCGAGCTGAACTTCGGCTGCCCCCACGGCATGCCCGAACGCGGCATGGGCGCGGCGGTGGGCCAGGTGCCGGAGTACGTGGAACAGGTGACGCGCTGGTGCAAGACGTACTGCTCGCTGCCAGTGATCGTCAAGCTCACCCCGAACATCACCGATATCCGCGTGGCGGCGCGGGCGGCGTACCGCGGCGGTGCGGATGCGGTGTCACTGATCAACACCATCAACTCCATCACCAGCGTGGACCTGGAACGCATGGTCGCCCTGCCGGTAGTCGGCACCCAGAGCACCCACGGCGGTTACTGCGGTTCGGCGGTGAAGCCGATTGCGCTGAACATGGTCGCCGAAATCGCCCGCGACCCGCAGACCCAGGGCCTGCCGATCTGCGGCATTGGCGGCATCGGCAACTGGCGCGATGCGGCGGAGTTCGTCGCCCTGGGCTGCGGCGCGGTGCAGGTGTGCACGGCGGCAATGCTGCATGGCTTTCGCATTGTGGAGGAAATGAAGGACGGGCTGTCGCGCTGGATGGACAGCCAGGGTTACACCAGCCTGCAGGAGTTCTCCGGGCGAGCGGTGGGCAACACCACGGATTGGAAGTACCTGGATATCAACTACCAGGTGATCGCCAGGATCGATCAGGCCGCCTGCATTGGCTGCGGGCGTTGCCATATCGCCTGCGAAGACACCTCGCACCAGGCCATTGCCAGCCTGAAACAGGCGGATGGCACGCATAAATATGAGGTGATCGACGATGAGTGCGTGGGCTGCAACCTATGCCAGATCACCTGTCCGGTGGCCGATTGCATCGAGATGGTACCGATAGACACCGGCAAGCCGTTTTTGAATTGGACGCAGGATCCGAGGAATCCCTACCGGGAGGCTGTGTAGGCCTTTAGACCGGCATCGGGGGCAAGCCCCCTCCCACATTCGACCGCATTCTTTCAGGTGAAATGCAGTCAGGTGTGGGAGGGGGCTTGCCCCCGATGAGGCCCTCAGCCCCAACAAAGATCAAGGCTCCAACCCAATCCCCCGCAAAATCACACTGGTCACCGTCTGGATCGCCTTCTCGAACTGCATATCTGACAACGGCTGGTGATCATTCAAGATTTTTACCTGGTGATCAAAGTCCGCATAGTGCTGGGTCGAGGCCCAGATCATGTACAGCAGGCTAGATGGCTCCACCGGCAGGATGCGTTTGTCCTCCACCCATTGGCGAATTTTCGCTTCCTTCATCTTGGCCCAGTCGTACAGGCTTTCATCCAGCGCCTCACCCAGGGTCGGCGCGCCGTGGATGATTTCGTTGGCCCAGACTTTCGAACCATACGGCCGCGTGCGCGAGCGCTGCATCTTGGCGCGGATGTAGCTGCTGAGCACCACCCGGGGGTCATCGAAGGTCTCGAAGCTCAGGGCGTCCTGCTTCCACACTTCCAGCAGGTCGAACAGCACGGCGCTGTACAGCTCGCTCTTGGTGGTGAAGTAGTAATGCAGGTTGGAGCGCGGCAGTTGCACTTCTTCAGCAATGTCGGCCATGGCGGTGCTGCCGTAGCCTTTTTCGGCGAAGATTTTCTCCGCGGCCAGCAGGATTTTTTCGACGTTGACCCGACGAATTCCGATCTTGTGATTGCCCATAAGGGCTCCCTGACAACAACTTGGCTTAAAGACTACCATCGGCTCTAGATCGGGGCGACAGGCCATAGTGAAACTTCTGACGCGAACCTTTCCCCAGGAAATCGGATTGGTTAGGATCGCGGTCCCCATGAAGGATCATTGCAATGACTATTCGACCTCGTGTGGCCACCGACGACCCCGTGCTGGGAGCACTGTGGGAACGCTCGGTGCGCGCCACCCATGACTTCCTCCCCGAGGATGACATTCAACGTTTGCTGCCCCTGGTACGCGACACCTACCTGCCGATGCCTGCCCTGGAAGTGTGGGTGTATGAAGATCAACAAGGCATCGCCGGTTTTATCGGTACCGGCGGGAACAATG
The DNA here is from genome assembly GCF_024584605.1 of Pseudomonas extremorientalis. Classification (NCBI taxonomy): domain Bacteria; kingdom Pseudomonadati; phylum Pseudomonadota; class Gammaproteobacteria; order Pseudomonadales; family Pseudomonadaceae; genus Pseudomonas; species Pseudomonas extremorientalis. The sequence goes on from NZ_CP089519.1 coordinate 4,066,852, forward strand.
TGGAGATGCTGTTTATCGACCCCGAGCGTCGTGGCCAGGGCATCGGCCGCCAGTTGCTGGACCACGCCCGTGCCCGTCACGACACGCTCACCGTCGATGTAAACGAACAAAACCCACAAGCCGTGGGGTTCTACCTGCACTATGGTTTTATCCAGGTCGCGCGCTCGCCGCTGGATGGCGAAGGCAAGCCCTTTCCCTTGCTGCACATGGCTCTACCGACTCCCTGACCCCGAAGGTATTGAACAATGTTGATCAAGAAAAGCCTCACCACCCTCGCCCTGCTCGCCTCCTTGCTCGGCGCCTCGGCAGCGTTTGCCCACGCCCACCTCAAGGCTGCGGAGCCAGCGGCCGACAGCAGCGTCGCTGCGCCCAAGGACCTGCGCCTGACCTTCAGCGAAGGCGTCGAAGCCACCTTCACCAAGGTGTCCCTGAGCAAGGACGGCACCGAAATCGCGATCAAGGGCCTGGAAACGCCGGACGCCGACAAGAAAGTGCTGGTGGTCACCCCAGCCGCCCCGTTGGCCGCCGGCACCTACAAAGTGGTGTGGAACGCGGTCTCGGTCGATACCCACAAGAGCAACGGCGAATACAGCTTCAAGGTCGGCCAGTAACCCGTGGCTACCCTGCTGGTGCTGTGCCGTTTCCTGCATTTCAGCGTCGTGTTGTTGATGTTCGGGGCCTGCGCATTCAGGCCCTGGCTGCTCGGCGCTGCACCGCAACCGGCGCTGGACCGGCAACTTGAGCGGATCACCCGGGGGCTGGCCTGGCTGGGGCTGGGCTCCGGTCTCGCCTGGCTGTTACTGATCACCGCGAGCATGGCCGGCCGCTGGGACGCGGCATTGCAGCCGGCCACCGTACAGCTGGTGCTGGGCAAGACCTTCTTTGGCCAGGTGTGGGTGTGGCATCTGTTGCTGAACCTGCTGCTGGTGATCGTGTTGGTCAAACCATGGCCGATGATGCGCCTGCCAGTGATCGCACTGCTGCTGGCGACACTGGCACCGGTCGGCCATGGCGCCATGCTGGACGGACTCAGCGGCAGATTGCTGATCCTCAATCAGGTGGTGCACCTGGTGTGTGTCGGTGCCTGGCTCGGCGGGTTGCTGCTGTTGGTGTTGATCCTGCGCCAATCCCCGCCTGTTGCGCTGGAGCCGATCCTGCGACGGTTCAGCGGTGTGGGTTATGGCCTGGTCGCCGGCTTGCTGGTGACTGGCTTGATCAACGTGCGTGTACTCACCGGGCAACTGTGGCCTACACCGTTGTTCAACGGGTTCGCCCTGATTCTGTTGATCAAGGTGCTGCTGGTGCTGGGCATGTTGGCCCTGGCGCTGCTGAACCGGCTGCGTATCGAGCGCTGTGAAGAACGCCTGGGCAGCCTGAAGGCCAGCGTGAAGCTGGAGTGGGTGCTGGGGATTGCCGCCGTCGCCGCCGTTTCCCTCCTGGGCACCTTGCCGCCGATGCTCATGGTTGACTGAAACACACCGTCATCGGGGGCAAGCCCCCTCCTACATTGAACCTCCACACCGAGCAGGTCATCGTATAACTTCTACTTGACAGCGCCTGAAAACCTCGCAAATATCGCACTCAATGTTGTACGACAACGTATGACAAATAATAAAAACAACAAAAGAAAGGGAGCTTCACTGTGAGTTCACTCGCCCGCAATTCCTCCGTTCGCCTGGGTGTTATCGGCCTCGGCAGCCTGGCCTTCACCTTCCCCCTCGCCGCCTCGGCAGAAGGCTTCGTCGACGATGCCAAAGCCACGCTCAACCTGCGCAACGCCTACTTCAACCGCAACTTCACCAACCCGAGCAACCCTCAGGGCAAGGCCGAAGAGTGGACGCAGAACTTCATCCTCGATGCCAAGTCCGGCTACACCACAGGCACGGTGGGCTTCGGTATTGATGTGCTGGGCCTGTATTCGCAAAAGCTCGATGGCGGTAAAGGCACCGGCGGTACGCAGTTGCTGCCGATCCACAGCGATGGCCGCCCGGCCGATAACTTCGGACGCCTGGGTGTGGCGCTGAAAACCAAGCTGTCGAAGACCGAGCTGAAAGTCGGCGAATGGATGCCGGTACTGCCGATCCTGCGCTCCGACGATGGCCGTTCCCTGCCCCAGACCTTCCGTGGCGGCCAGGTCACGTCCAATGAGATCGCCGGCCTGACCCTCTACGGCGGCCAGTTTCGCGGCAACAGCCCGCGCAACGACGCGAGCATGGAAGACATGTTCATGAACGGCAAAGCCGCGTTCACCTCCGACCGTTTCAACTTTGGTGGCGGCGAATACAGCTTCAACGACAAACGCACCCAGGTCGGCGTGTGGTATGCCGAACTCACCGACATCTACCAGCAGCAGTATTTCAACCTGACCCACAGCCAACCCGTGGGCGACTGGACCCTGGGCGCCAACCTCGGCTTTTTCACCGGCAAGGAAGATGGCAGCGCGCTGGCCGGCGACCTCGACAACAAGACCGCCTTCGCCCTGCTCTCGGCCAGGTACAACGGCAACACCTTCTATGTAGGCCTGCAAAAACTCACCGGCGACAGCGTGTGGATGCGGGTCAATGGCACCAGCGGCGGCACCCTGGCCAACGACAGCTACAACGCCAGCTACGACAACGCCAAGGAGAAATCCTGGCAGGTGCGCCATGACTTCAACTTCGTGGTGCTCGGCATTCCGGGGCTGACCCTGATGAACCGCTACATCAGCGGCAGCAACGTGCACACCGGGGCGATCACCGATGGCAAGGAATGGGGTCGCGAATCGGAGTTGGCCTACACCGTACAGAGCGGTGCACTCAAGGACTTGAACGTGCGCTGGCGCAACTCGACCATGCGTCGGGACTTCAGCAATAACGAGTTCGACGAGAACCGGCTCTTTATCAGCTACCCGATTTCGCTGCTGTAGGTTTCGGGTCGGGCGCAAACGTCGAGTCAATGGATATCCCGCATTTGAAACCCCATCGCCTGTATGAGCGTTGACAACCCAGGGAATCCCTAACGATACTTCCCCATAGTCATAAGACAACCTACAACAACAATGGAACCCTCATGACCACTTCCACAACCACGCCTGTTCCATTCAACCGCCTGCTGCTCACCGGTGCCGCCGGCGGCCTCGGCAAAGTCCTGCGCGAACGTCTGCGCCCCTACGCCAACGTGCTGCGCCTGTCGGACATCGCCAACATGGCGCCGGCCGCCGACGCGTCCGAAGAAGTGCAGACCTGCGAGCTCTCCGACAAGCAAGCCGTGCACCACCTGGTGGAAGGCGTCGACGCCATCCTGCACTTCGGCGGCGTATCGGTTGAGCGTTCGTTCGAAGAAGTGCTCGGCGCCAATATCTGCGGGATTTTCCATATCTACGAAGCCGCCCGCCGCCACGGCGTGAAGCGTGTGATCTTCGCCAGTTCCAACCATGTGATCGGCTTCTACAAGCAGGGTGAACAGCTCGACGCCCACTCGCCGCGCCGCCCGGACAGCTACTACGGCTTGTCCAAGTCCTACGGCGAAGACATGGCCAGTTTCTACTTCGACCGCTATGGCATCGAGACCGTGAGCATCCGCATCGGCTCGTCGTTCCCGGAGCCGCAGAACCGCCGGATGATGCACACCTGGCTGAGTTTCGATGACCTCACACAGTTGCTGGAACGTGCGCTGTACACGCCCAACGTCGGCCATACCGTGGTGTACGGCATGTCGGATAACCTCGACACCTGGTGGGACAACCGCTACGCCGCGCACCTGGGCTTTGCGCCCAAGGACAGCTCGGAAGTGTTCCGCGCCCAGGTCGAGACCCAGCCACCGGTGGCCGCCGATGACCCGGCCAAGGTCTACCAGGGTGGCGCGTTCTGCGCGGCCGGGCCATTCGGGGACTGACCATGACCGCTGAATTGATCGTCGACGCCCGCAACGCCGTGGGCGAATGCCCGGTGTGGGTGCCCGAGGAGAACGCACTGTACTGGGTGGATATTCCCAACGGTGGCCTGCAACGCTGGAGTGCTGCCACCGGCCATCTCGCCGCCTGGAAAGCCCCGCAGATGCTCGCCTGTATCGCCCGCACCGATGCCGGCAACTGGGTCGCGGGAATGGAAACCGGCTTCTTCCAACTGACCCCGCACAACGATGGCAGCCTCGACACCACGCCGTTGGCCGGTGTCGAACACCCCCGCGCCGACATGCGCCTGAACGACGGTCGCTGTGATCGCCAGGGCCGCTTCTGGGCCGGCAGCATGGTGCTGAACATGGGCTTGAATGCGGCCGAGGGCATCCTCTACCGCTACGCTTGCGGCGCGGCGCCCCATGCACAACTGGACGGTTTCATCACCCTCAACGGTCTGGCCTTCAGCCCGGATGGCCGTACGATGTACGCCTCGGACTCGCACCCTTTGGTGCAACAGATCTGGGCCTTCGACTACGACACCGACACCGGCACGCCTTCCAACCGCCGCGTTTTCGTGGACATGCACAACTACCTCGGTCGCCCCGACGGCGCGGCGGTAGACGCCGACGGCTGCTACTGGATCTGCGCCAATGACGCCGGCCTGATCCACCGGTTCACCCCCGACGGCCGCCTCGACCGCTCCCTCACCGTACCGGTGAAGAAACCCACCATGTGCGCCTTCGGCGGCAGTCGCCTGGACACCCTGTTCGTCACCTCGATCCGTGACGACCAGAGTCCCCAGTCGCTGTCCGGCGGCGTGTTCGCCCTCAACCCCGGCGTTGTCGGATTGCCGGAGCCCACGTTCACCCTCTAGCTGCATCGCTGTGCCTTGAATACAACAATAACAAGACAGGAGTGACACCCCATGGACTTCAAACGCACCTTGCTCGCCGCTGCATGCTTGACCCTCGCCAGCGCCGCCCACGCCCTGGAAATCAAGTTCGCCGACATCCACCCTGCCGGCTACCCCACCGTCGTCGCCGAAGAAAACATGGGCAAGGCCCTGACCAAGGAAAGCAACGGCGAACTGACCTTCAAGTACTTCCCAGGCGGTGTGCTGGGCTCCGAGAAAGAAGTGGTCGAACAGGCCCAGGTCGGCGCGGTCCAGATGACCCGTGTCAGCCTCGGTATCGTCGGCCCGGTGGTGCCGGACGTGAATGTGTTCAACCTGCCGTTCGTGTTCCGTGACCAGGCGCACATGCGCAAGGTCATCGACGGCGAGATCGGCGATGAGATCCTCGCCAAGATCACCAATTCGGAATTCGGCCTGGTGGCCCTGGCCTGGATGGACGGTGGCACGCGCAACCTCTACACCAAGAAACCGGTGCGCAAGATCGAAGACCTCAAGGGCATGAAGATCCGCGTGCAAGGCAACCCGTTGTTCATCGAGGCCTTCAATGAAATGGGGGCCAACGGCATTGCCATGGACACCGGCGAGATCTTCAGCGCCCTGCAGACCGGGGTGATCGACGGCGCGGAAAACAACCCGCCGACCCTGCTCGAACACAACCACTTCCAGAACGCCAAGTACTACACCCTCACCGAACACCTGATCTTGCCCGAGCCCATCGTAATGTCGAAAATCACCTGGAACAAGCTCACTCCCGCCCAGCAGGACATGGTGAAGAAAGCCGCCAAGGCCGCCCAGGCGGACGAGCGCGTGCTGTGGGACGCCAAGTCCGCCAGCAGTGAAACCAAGCTCAAGGCCGCCGGCGTGGAATTCATCACCGTCGACAAAAAGCCCTTCTATGACGCCACCGCGCCGGTTCGCGCCAAATACGGCGCGGCTTACGCCGATATCATCAAGCGTATCGACGCCGTTCAGTAACGCCCTCCTTCTCTAGCAAGGCCCGGCGCGGTCGGCACCGACGCGCCCGGTTACGGTGAACGCCATGAAGAATTTACTGCTGCGCATCAACGACCGCCTGTACATGACCTGTATCTGGGTCGCCGGCCTCTCGGTACTGGGGGTTGCGCTGATCATCCCCTGGGGCATCTTCGCCCGCTACGTCCTCGGCACCGGCGCCAGTTGGCCGGAACCCACCGCCATCCTGCTGATGCTGATCTTCACCTTCGTCGGCGCCGCCGCCAGTTACCGCGCGGGTGCGCATATGTCGGTGGCGGTGGTGACTGACCGCCTGCCGCCACGCCAACGCCAGATCGCCGGTATCGTCGCGCAACTGTTGATGGCGACCATCTGCCTGTTCATGGCCGTGTGGGGCACCAAGTTGTGCCTGTCCACCTGGAACCAGTTCATGAGCGCCATCCCCACACTGCGCGTGGGCATCACCTATATGCCAATCCCCATCGGCGGGCTGCTGACCCTGGTGTTCGTGCTGGAAAAACTCCTGCTCGGCGACCAGAGCCAGCGGCGCGTGGTGCGGTTCGACCTGGTGGAAGAAAACGAAGGGGCTGCCTGAAATGGATGCATTGATTCTGTTGGGCAGTTTTATCGCCTTGATCCTGCTGGGCATGCCAGTGGCCTACGCCCTGGGGATGTCGGCACTGATCGGCGCGTGGTGGATCGACATCCCGTTCCAGGCCCTGATGATTCAGGTGGCCGGGGGCGTGAACAAGTTTTCGCTGATGGCGATTCCGTTCTTTGTGCTGGCCGGGGCGATCATGGCCGAGGGTGGCATGTCACGTCGGCTGGTGGCGTTTGCCGGGGTGCTGGTGGGCTTTGTGCGCGGCGGCCTGTCCCTTGTCAATATCATGGCCTCGACGTTCTTCGGCGCCATCTCCGGCTCCTCGGTGGCCGATACCGCCTCGGTCGGCTCGGTGCTGATCCCGGAAATGGAACGCCGTGGGTACCCGCGGGAATTTGCCACCGCCGTGACCGTCAGCGGTTCGGTGCAGGCGTTGCTGACGCCACCCAGCCACAATTCGGTGCTCTACTCCCTGGCCGCCGGCGGCACCGTGTCCATCGCCTCGCTGTTCATGGCCGGCGTGGTGCCGGGCCTGTTGATGAGCGCCTGCCTGATGGTGCTGTGCCTGATCTTCGCGAAAAAGCGCAACTACCCCAAGGGCGAAGTCATTCCCCTGAAGCAGGCGCTGAAGATCGCCGCCGATGCCCTCTGGGGCCTGATGGCCATGGTGATCATCCTCGGCGGCATCCTCTCGGGCATCTTCACCGCCACCGAATCGGCCGCGATTGCCGTGCTGTGGGCATTCTTCGTGACCATGTTCATCTACCGCGACTACAAATGGCGCGAGCTGCCCAAGCTGATGCACCGCACGGTGCGCACCATTTCCATCGTGATGATCCTGATCGCCTTCGCCGCCAGCTTCGGCTACATCATGACCCTGATGCAGATCCCGGCGAAGATCACCACGGCGTTCCTGACCCTGTCGGACAACCGCTACGTGATCCTGATGTGCATCAACATCATGCTGCTGTTGCTCGGCACGGTGATGGACATGGCGCCGCTGATCCTGATCCTCACGCCGATCCTGCTGCCGGTGGTGCTCGGGCTGGGTGTCGATCCGGTGCACTTCGGCATGATCATGCTGGTCAACCTCGGCATCGGCCTGATCACCCCACCGGTGGGCGCGGTGTTGTTCGTGGGCGCCGCAGTGGGCAAGGTGAGCATCGAGAAGACCGTGAAAGCGCTGCTGCCGTTCTATGGGGTGCTGTTCCTGATCCTGATGGCGGTGACCTACATTCCGGCGCTGTCGTTGTGGCTGCCAAGCGTGGTGCTGTGATGCTGATCGAACTGGAAGACAACCTGACCCACCTCACCCTGGCCCCGGCCGTGGGCGCAAGCATCGTCAACTGGCGCGTGCGGGCCAGCGGCCAGCCGTTGTTGCGCCACAGCGACCAACAGGCCCTGGATACGGGCCTGCCGGGCAAACTCGGCTGTTATCCGCTGGCACCCTGGTCTAACCGGATCGCCCAAGGCGGGTTCGATAACCCCGACGGCTGGCTGGCGCTCGCGCCGAACAGCCTGACCGACCCACTGCCCATCCATGGGTCGGCCTGGCAACAGGCGTGGCAGGTAGTCAGCCAGTCGGCGGACGAAGTGGTGCTGGAACTGCTGTGCGACACACCGTTCGCCTATCGCGCCGAGCAGCGGTTTTGCTTGCGCGACGGTGAACTGAGCATCACGTTGCGGGTGACTCATCTGGCGGATAACCCCGCGTGGCATGGCTTGGGATTGCATCCCTACCTGCCGCGCACACCACAAACGCGGTTGCAGGCAAAGGCCTCGCAGGTGTGGATGAGTGATGCGTCGAAACTGCCCATGGGGCTGGCACCCGTGCCGGCCGCCTGGGACTTCCAGACGTTGAAGACCTTGCCGGAAGGCCTGGTGGACAATGGCTTTTGCCAGTGGGACGGGCATTGCCTGATCGAGCAGCCAGAGTTGGGCTACACGCTGGAATGCCAGGCCACCGGCGCCGACTACTTTCTGCTGTACTGCCCACCGGGGCTGGGGTTCTTCTGCATCGAACCGGTGAGCCATCCGGTGAATGCCCATCACCTGGCCGGACGGCCGGGCCTGAAACTGCTGGAACACAATCAGTTGGTACAACTCAACTTCAAGCTCAAATACATACAACATGTGGGAGGGGGCTTGCCCCCGATGGCGGTGAATCAGTAATACAGCGGTGGCTGAGACACCGCTATCGGGGGCAAGCCCCTTCCCACAGTTTTGATGTGTGTTGAGTCAGGGTGGAGCGTTTTTCAGGCGCCCGGCAGTGTCGATACTGACGACCACCGACAACCCAGGCCGCAACCGCTCGCTCTCGGCCTGGTTCGGATCTACGGTGATCCGCACCGGCACGCGCTGGGCGATCTTCACGAAGTTGCCGGTGGCGTTGTCCGCCTGCAACAGGCTGAACTCCGAACCGGTGGCCGGGGAAATATGCTGCACCGTGCCGTGGAATTTGCGGTGGTTCAAGGCATCTACCGTGAAGGTCACCGGCTGGCCGACCTGCACGTTGTCCATCTGGGTTTCCTTCATGTTGGCAATCACCCACAGCTGCGGCGGCACCAGCGCCATCAGTTGCGCGCCGGAGTTGACGTAGGCCCCCAGGCGCACGCCAATCTGCCCCAACTGACCGTCACGCGGCGCAGTGATGCGGGTGTTGGACAGGTCGATACGCGCCAGCTCCACCGCGGCCTCGGCACTCGCTACGGCAGCTTCCAGGGAGCCACGGTTGACGATCACTGTCTGCAGGTCCTGTCGTGCGATTTCCAGGCTGGCCTGGGCTTGCGCCACGGCGGCGATGGTCTGTGCATTGGCGGCGCGGGTCACGTCCAGCTCGCGCCTGGACACTGAGCCGTCGCTGATCAGTTCTTCATTGCGGCGCAAATCGGCCGTGCTTTTGCGGGCTTGTGCCTGGCTGTCCACCAAGGCTGCCTGGCGCAGCTTGATGGTGGCTTCGGCGCTGTTGCGCTGCTGCACCACATTCGCCAGCGAGGCCTTCTGCACCGCCAGTTGCGCCAACGCCTGGTCCAGGCGCTGTTTGTAGATGCGATCGTCGAGGCGCACCAGCAGGTCACCGGCCTTGACGTGTTGGAAGTCCTGCACCGGCACTTCGAACACATAGCCGCTCAGTTGCGGGCCGATGATCGTCACCTGCCCACGCACCAGGGCGTTCTCGGTGGTTTCCACGGCGCTGCTGAACGGCGGCAACTGCCAGGCATACAACACGATCAGCACCCCGACAATGGCAATCGCGGCAAACCCCAGCGATGAGACGATGCGCACCCGCAGGGAACGTGGCTCGGTGACCGAGGCGCCTGGCGGCGTGGTGCCTTCCGGGGTGGCGGCGATGGCGTTGGTGGTCGTGGTGGTGGAAGTCGGTTCGGTCATGAAGAAGCGCCGCTGGGTTGAACGGGAGGGGCTGCTGTTTTGGTCGTGCTCATCAGCCACAGGCTGCGGATAAAGATCCAGATCATGGTCAGTATCGCGATGATCGCGATCAGCATGAAGACATCGTTGTAGGCCATCACGTTCGCCTCGCGGGTCGCCGCCGTGGCCAGGCTGCGAATGCCCATGAGGTTGCGCAACTCGGGGTCGGCGACAATGCCGCCATAGGCCGAACCGCCGCTCGATACCCGCGCGGCCACACGCGGATCGAGCAGGGTCAAGTGCTCGACGATCATGCTGGAGTGGTACTTCTCGCGCACGATCTGGAACGTGCCCAGCAACGCCGCGCCAATCAGGCCGCCGAGGTTCTGGCAGATACCGAACATCACCGAGAAACTCACCAGGTTGCGCGGGTTGGCCAGCACGTTCCTGGTGCCCAGCACCATGGTCGGCCCCAGGAAGAATGTACCGCCGAAGCCTAGCAGGAACTGGCTGACATACAGGTTCTGCGGCCGGGTCAGGTTGCTGGAAAAACTGTCCATCACCGACCCGGTGGCCATCAGAGCCAGGGAGATCACCAGCGGCATCAACAGGTGCGCGGGGTTGATGGTCAACGCACTCACCGCCAGCCCGGCAATCGCCCCCGCGAGCATCACCACATACAGGGTGTGCATCTGCTGGTAGCTCATGTTCAACATCTGCATGAAACCCACGGCGCCGGTGGACTGCTCGGACAACACCATGCGGATCAGGATCACCGCCAGCGCCAGGCGGATCATCACGCCACTGCCCAGCCAGCGGGTCATCAGCATCGGGTTGGCGCGGTTATGCTCGATGGCCAGGCCGGCCATGATCAGCACCAGGGAACAGGCCGAGGCCACGCCGATCCACGGTGCTTCCAGCCACCAGTCGATGCGGCCCAGGGACAGCACGGCGCAGAGCAAGGCGACACCGGTGGCAAGGATGGCGAAGGTGAGGAAGTCGAGTTTCTCGAAGGTCTTGAAGCGGTCGCCGGGCGGGAGTTTAAGCAGGAATACGCAGCCCAGGCAGATCAACGCCATGCCCAGTTCAAACAGATACAACCCGCGCCATTCAGCAATTTGCAGCAAGTCTTCGGAGAACAGGCGCGCCAGTGGCAACGCCAACTGCGCCGTACCCAACCCCAGCACCAGGGACTTCAAGCGCCACTTGGCCGGGAACGCCTGGATCATGTAGTACAAACCCAGCGAACTCAGCGCCGCCCCCACCATGCCATGGGCCGCGCGCACCGCGATGGCCGAGCTGAGGTCGTTGACGAACAAGTGGCCGAAAGTCACCAAGGCGTACAGCACCAGGAACACCTCGGTAAATGCACGCAGCCCGAACTGCTGGCGGAACTTCACCAGCAGCAGGTTCATGCACACGTTGGTCATCACATAGGCGGCGGGCAGCCAGGCCATTTCAGCGGTGGTCGCGCCGAGTGCGCCCTGCAGGTATTGCAGGTTGGCGATGACCAGCGCGTTTCCCAACCCACCGGTAATCGCCACCAGCACGCCCACCATCGCGAACAGCCAACGCTTGTGCGTCGGGTGCAGCGGCGTAGACGGCGAACCGGGCAGGCTCGGGCGCTCGTGGGGCTCCCAGGTGTGGGGGGTGTATTTGTTCATTCGATGACTCAGGTAAACCCATACTCAGAGACAGTAAACCTGAGCGGAGTTCATCTTGCCATGTCGAGGGCATAATTGATGCGAAGAACAGGCATCACCTGAAATGTGCGAGGGCAAGTCGACTCGGCGCCCTGCCCCCCCTGGGATGTCCTGCGTATTCAGATCCAGCCGAGCCAACTCCAGTAGGTCGCAGCGAATACCAGCATCAACAGGTAGCCAACCAGCGTCACCAGAACCCCCACCTTGGCGAACTGCCGCGCCGTGAACGTCCCGGTCCCCAGGCACACCATGTTCTGCGGCGCATTGATCGGCAGGATAAACCCGTAGCTCATCACAAACCCCAGGAGCATGGTCATGCCCAACCGGCTGAAATCCCCCGGCAAGGTCTGCAACACCGCGATCAGGATCGGCAACAGCGCCGAGGTCAACGCGGTGGCGCTGGCGAAGCCCAGGTGGATCAGGATCAGGAACGCACCAAGAATCGCAAACACACCCAGCGGCCCCACCTGGTCAAGCCCGGTATGCGCCACCACTTGCGCGCCCAGCCATTGCCCGGCCTGGGTGGTCAGCAGCGCCGTTCCCAGACTGATGCCTACCCCGAACACGATCACCGTTCCCCACGGAATGCGCGACTGCACATCCTTCCAGGTCATCACGCCGATACCCGGCAATAACAGGAACACCAGGCCGGCGTAGGTGGTCGAGGTGGTGTCGAAACTGTGCAGGCGCCCTTCCGTGGCCCAGGCCAGTAGCAGCAACACCGAAACGCTCAACAGGCGCTTCTGCGCGCCGGTCATCGGCCCTATCTCCACCAGTGACTGCGCCACCGCCTCTTTACCGCCGGGGATGCTGTCGGTCTCCGGCGGCAGCAACTTGAGCACGAGGAACAGCAACACCGCCGACATGATCAACGCCCACGGCGCGCCGGCAATCAGCCAGTCGATCCACGACACGCGCTGGCCAAGCATCTTGTCCATGAAACCGACGGTGAGCAGGTTCTGCGCGGCGGCGGTCTGGATGCCGACGTTCCAGATGCTGGTGCCCTGGGCCACCACGATCATGATGCCGGCGGCGATATTCGAGCGTTTGTCCACGCCGAACGCGGCGATCACGCCCATCATGATCGGCACCACGCAGGCACTGCGCGCCGTGGCGCTGGGCACCACGAGGCTGAGCAGCACCGTCACCGCAATCGCCCCCAGCAGGATGCGCCGGGTGCTGGTGCCGACCCGGCTCAGGGTCACCAAGGCGATACGCCGGTCCAGGCCGGTGTGGGTCATGGCTGCTGCGATAAACAGCGCCCCGGCCACCAGCGCCAGCGCCGGGTTGGAAAACCCGGTGAGCGCCATGCTGATCGCCGGGCTGGTGCCGATCACATGCGCGGGGTCCTGCAACGACGGCGCGGTGCCCAGCAGAAAGGCCATCAGCGACGTGATCATGATCGCACTGGCTTCATAGGACACCGCTTCAGTGATCCACACCACCACGGCAAACGCGAGGATCGCCAGCATGCGGTGCCCGGCGACCGGCAAGTCGGCGGGCACCGGCAACAGCAGCACCCCGGCCATCACCAACACGGCGACGACCAGGCCCAGGGGTAATTTGAAAGATGCCGCACTCATGGGCCACTCCAAGGCTCTAGATCAGGCCTTGAGCATGGGCTAAAAGCACCTGCGACGTGTTGACCTAGGCCAACAACTGGCTCAACACGGCCCGCAACTTGCCGGGCTTGACCGGCTTGTTCAGCAACGGCGCTTCCAACCGGCGCAACGCCCTACGGCACTGGTCGGTGCGGTCGGCGCTAATGATCACGGCCGGGATGTTCAGTTCGAAATGCTCACGCAGGTGCTTGACCACCGCACACCCCACCACCCCATGGTCGAGGTGATAATCGGCCAGGATCAGTTCCGGCGCCCTGCCCTCCAACGCCAGCAACGCTCCGGCCTGGTCGGTGGCGGTAACCACATCACAGCCCCATTGCCCGAGTAGCGCGCGCATGCTGTCGAGGATGCTCACCTCGTTGTCGATCACCAGCAGACGCCGTCCCGGCAGCGGGTTGCCGGTGGTCGGCTGGGCTGGCAACTGGCTGATCGGCAGAGGGATCTCGTTGCTCAACGGCACCTCGATACTGAACATCGAGCCACGTCCCGGCCACGAGCGTACGGCGATGGGGTAACCCAGGATCTCGGCGATCCGCTCGACAATCGCCAGCCCCAGCCCAACGCCTTTACGGTCCGCTGCGCGGCCGACGTCAAGCTGGTTGAACTCGAGGAAGATCGCCTCCAGCCGGTCCTCCGCAATCCCGCGCCCGGTGTCCCAGACCTCCAGGCGCAGGCCATCGCCCCGCTTACGCGCGCCCAACAGGATGCAACCTTCGTCGGTATAGCGACAGGCATTGCTGAGGAAGTTACGCAAAATCCGCGTCAGCAATCGCAAGTCGGTGTTGATCGCATAGCAGCCGGTGTGCACCCGCAGGCTCAACCCGGCCGCCTGGGCCACCGACTGGAACTCCGAGACCAGCGGCGCGAACAATTCGTCGAGGCGGTACAGCGCCACATCTGGCTTGACCGCCGCCTGGTCGAGCCGCGAGATGTCCAGCAAGTCGGTGAGCAAGTCCTCGGCGCCCTCCAGCGCCTGGTGCGTGCGCTCCACCAGCACCTGCTCGACGCTGGGCAACGACCGTTCACGCAAGGTGGCGATCAACAAGCGTGCGGCATTCAGCGGTTGCAACAGGTCGTGGCTGGCGGCGGCGAGGTATTTGTCCTTGCTGCGGTTGGCGGCCTGGGCGGCGTCGCGGGCGTCGCGCAGGTCCTGTTCGATCTGCTCGCGCTGGGCGATCTGCTGTTGCAGGTTGTGGTTGGCTTCCAACAGTTCATCGGTGCGTGCGGCGACCCGCTGCTCCAACTCGTCATTGAGACGGATATAGCGCTTGCGCTCAGCCTCCAGCTCATCCAGCCGCGCCGTGAGTTCCGGGTAATGGCTCTTGCGCGCCGACTGGTCGCCCAGCCCCAGCAACCCGGCGAGTGCGCGTTGCTGGTCGTCAGAGAGCTTCGCCATAGACGACCTCGACGTCACGCTGGCTCGACTCTCTCGGGTTGGTGAGGATGCACGGATCCCCCATCGCATGCTGGGACAGGAACGGAATATCCGCCACGCGCACACCATGCAGGCCAAGGGTTTCGTGGAAGCCGATGGCCCGCTTGAGCGCTATCAAATGCTCCACCAGCCGCCCGCAGATCTGCCGGTGATTGAGGCCGCGACAGTCGATGCCAAACGTCTCGGCAATCACCTTGAAACGCTCCGGCGCCGAGCTGTAGTTGAACGCCACCACATGCTCCACCAGCACTGCGTTGCACAGCCCATGGGGCAGGTCGAGGAAGCCGCCGAGGCTGTGGGACATGGCGTGCACTGCGCCGAGAATCGCGTTGGAAAACGCCAACCCGGCCTGCATGCTGCCGAGCATGATCTTCTCGCGCAGGGCGATGTCCGTAGGGTTCGCGATCATCTGCACCAGGTTGCCGTTGATCAGGCGCATTGCCTCCAGCGCATGGGGGTCGGTGAGTGGGCCGTGGCCGGTGGAAACGAACGCCTCGATAGCATGCACCAATGCGTCGATGCCGGTGCAGGCGGACAGGAACGGGTCCATGCTGGCCGTGGTTTCCGGGTCGATCAGCGACACATCCGGCACTACCGCCTTGCTGACGATAGAGAACTTCATGCGTTCCTGCTGGTTGGAAATGATCACGAACTGCGAGACATCCGCCGAGGTACCGGCGGTGGTGGGGATCAGGATCAGCGGCGGGCTGGGCACGCGAAGGGTGTCGACGCCCTCGAACTCAAGAATGCTGCGCCCGTGGGCCACCACGATGCCGATGGCCTTGCCGCAGTCCATCGGGCTGCCGCCGCCGATGGCTACGATCACGTCGCAGTGGTGTTCGCGGTACACCTCGGCGCCGGTCATCACTTCTTCGACACGCGGGTTGGGCGAGACGGCGCTGTACAGGCAGTAGTCGATGCCGAGGGCTTGCAGGCTGGCTTCCACATCGGCCACCCAACCGGCGGCGATCACGCCGGGGTCGCTGACCACCAGCACCTTGCGCGCGCCGAAGGTCTTGGCGTAGTTACCGACGTTGTGCCGGCAACCGGCTCCAAAGATGATTTCAGGCGAGACGAATTTACGCAGGAGGCTCAGATTTGGGCTCATTGGAAAGCCTGTTTTTATTATTTTGGAAGAATGCGCTCCACACTAACCGATCCGGCTGCGAATGCAATCAGACCAAAGAGGCATCCTTCCGACAGCTCCCGCGATCAACGGCTGGCGAAGTACATGGTCACTTCGAAGCCGATACGCAGGTCGGTAAACGCAGGTTTGGTCCACATGGGGGCAGTCCTCTTGTTGTTCCGGAAAATTCCGGTGGGGTCATTAATGCATGGGGGAGATGGGGCAGCGAATGCTACTTTCGAAGTATCAAGCGCACTGCATTAGTCGCGAATGTACAGAGGCCAAAATGTGGGAGGGGGCTTGCCCCCGATGGCAGCGGGTCAGTCAACATTTATGTCAATGACACACCGCTATCGGGGGCAAGCCCCCTCCCACAGGGGACCGCGTTGCAATCAGAGGGTCAGAAGAAGCCCAGCGGGTTGATGTCGTAGCTCACCAGCAGGTTCTTGGTCTGCTGGTAGTGATCCAACATCATCTTGTGGTTTTCACGCCCGACGCCCGATTTTTTGTACCCGCCAAACGCCGCATGCGCCGGGTACAGGTGATAACAGTTGGTCCACACCCGACCCGCCTTGATCGCCCGGCCCATGCGGTAGGCGCGGTTGATGTCGCGGGTCCACAGGCCGGCGCCCAGGCCGAACTCGCTGTCATTGGCAATCGCCAGGGCTTCGGCCTCGTCCTTGAAGGTGGTCACGCCCACCACCGGGCCGAAGATTTCCTCCTGGAACACACGCATCTTGTTGTGGCCCTTGAGCAGGGTCGGTTGGATGTAATAGCCGCTGGACAGGTCGCCTTCCAGGCGCTCGGCCGCGCCGCCGGTGAGCAGCACCGCGCCCTCTTCCTGGGCGATCTTGAGGTAGGACAGGATCTTGTCGTATTGCTGCTCCGAGGCCTGGGCGCCGACCATAGTCTCGGTGTCCAGCGGGTTGCCGCGCTTGATCTTGACGATCTTCTTCATCACCTCGGCCATGAACGGCTCGTAGATCGACTCCTGCACCAGCGCCCGCGAGGGGCAGGTGCACACTTCGCCCTGGTTGAAGAACGCCAGCACCAGACCTTCGGCCGCCTTTTCGATAAACGCAGGCTCGGCGCTCATGATGTCTTCGAAGAAGATGTTCGGCGACTTGCCGCCCAGCTCCACGGTGGACGGGATGATATTCTCGGCCGCCGCGTGCATGATGTGCGCGCCCACCGGGGTGGAGCCGGTAAAGGCGATCTTGGCGATGCGCTTGCTGGTAGCCAGGGCCTCCCCGGCCTCGCGGCCAAAACCTTGCACGATGTTCAGCACGCCGGGCGGCAGCAGGTCGCCGATCAGCTCGGCAAACACCATGATCGACAACGGCGTCTGCTCGGCCGGCTTGAGCACGATGCAGTTACCGGCGGCGAGTGCCGGCGCGAGTTTCCACGCCGCCATCAGCAATGGGAAGTTCCACGGGATGATCTGCCCGACCACGCCCAATGGTTCGTGAAAATGATAAGCCGCTGTGTGCTCGTTGATCTCGGCGGCCCCGCCTTCCTGGGCACGGATACACCCGGCGAAGTAGCGGAAATGGTCAGCGGCCAGGGGCATGTCGGCATTGAGGGTTTCGCGCACGGCCTTGCCGTTGTCCCAGGTCTCGGCCACAGCCAGCACTTCCAGGTTCTGCTCGATACGGTCGGCGATTTTCAGCAGCACCAGGGCGCGGTCCTGGGCCGAGGTCTTGCCCCAGGCATCGGCGGCGGCGTGGGCGGCGTCAAGGGCCTTATCGACATCGGCGGCGCTGGAACGCGGGAACTCGGCGATGACTTCACCGGTGACCGGCGAGGTATTGGTGAAGTACTCACCCTTGAGCGGTGCGACGAACTCACCGCCGATGTAGTTGCCGTAGCGCGGCTTGAAGCTGACGATGGCGCCGGGGGTGCCAGGTTGGGCGTAGATCATGGTGAGGCCTCTGCTTATTGTTGGGTGTTGATGGGCTGCATCTGGGTGCGTTCGTAGTGGGGGTACAGGTGGGTCACGCTGCGGGTCAGTTCATAGCGGCTCAGGTTGATGCCCGCGAATCGCTCGGGGATCGGGCTGCGGATCAGCTCTGGCATGTCGCTGCCATGGGCTGCCCCGTCGCGTAGCAATTGATCGAGCCAGGTGAGGTAGTCACGCATCTGTTCGAAGGGTTTGGCGTCGGTCGCAATGGGGCCGTGGCCGGGCACGATCAGGGTCCAGGGCAAGCCTTGCAGGGTGGCGATATCCGCCAGCCAGATCGCCAGCCCCGGTGAATGGGGCGTGGTGAGTGCGCGCTGGTAGAACACCAGGTCGCCGGCAAACAGCACGCCGGTCCTGCGGTCGAGGATCGCCAGGTCGGCGCCGGTATGGCCGCGCAGGTGTAGCAGTTGCAGGTCGTGGCTGCCGAAGGTTTTCACCCCCGCTGGCAGGGCTTCGGAGGGCAACACCACTTCGGTGCCGCGCATCCAGTCACCCACCATGCGGTACAGGTTCTCGGCCATGCTGTCGCCCTGCTCATGCAGCAAATTCTTGGTGCCGGCCACGGCGCCAATCGGTACATCCCTGAAGGCTTGGTTGCCCAGGCCGTGGTCGGGATGGTGGTGCGTCAGCAGCACCTGGATCACCGGTTTGTCGGTGACACGGGCGATGGCCTGGCGCAGGGCTTCGCCGTAGCGCCTGGACGGCCCGGTGTCGATCACCACCACGCCGGGCTCGGTGACGATGAACCCGACATTGACGATATTGCCGCCATTGTCCCTGGTGAAGTTGTCGGTGCTGCCTTCCAGCAGCCAGGTGTTATCGGCGATCAACCGAGGTTTGAGGACGTAATCCAGGTCCGCCAGCACCGGCAGGCTGAACAGCAGCAGCCACAGCACAATCCAGCGCAGGCTCATGGGATGGCCGCCTCGAACTGGTTGCCGCTGGTGTCGCGCAGGGTCAGGCGCGTGGGCTCGCGGCCTTCGATGTCGAAGGCCAGGCTGGGGTTTTCGCTGACGGCGGGGAACAGTTCCAGGCGTGCCAGCAGTTGGTTATCTGCGCCACGCAGCTCGGCCTGGTGGATAAAGAATTCGGGAATACCGCTGATCATGCCGTTATCCATCGGATGGGCAACTTGCAGTTTCACGCGGCTGAACTCGGCACGCGGGTAACGGCCGCCGAGCACTTCGCCCAGGTGTTCTTCCCAGCCGGGTTGGGTGCGCACCACGCTGGGCGCGGTGCAGCCGCCACCGGCGGCATCGATCAGGGCCGAGCCGACATGCCACATGCCATCCCGGGTGAGCACCGCTGCACGCAACGGCGTGGCCTGTTCGATACGAATCCGCAGCGACAGCCACGGCAGTACTGGCCCCAACGGCTGGAAATCGACGATCTGCGGCAGCGGGTTCAGCTCGGCCCAGGCAAGGATCTTCACCACGTCCCCCTTGAAGGCGCGGGCGTCGATCTCCAGCGGCACCTGGCGCGCATCCTCGGCGAACGGCGGCGCCAGGAGCTTCACCCGCTCGTCGAACACAAACGCTGCATTGTCGAGCAAGCGCTGGTGATAGTAGGCCCACATCACCGAGGGCACCGGGTCCACGGGCGCGCCCCAGGCCAGCATCGGCACACAGCACAGCCACCACCCGCGCAGGCCCATGGCTTACTCCTCGACGTGCACGCTGTCGAGGTAGGTGCGCACCGCCCACAGGGCTTCCTGGCTGAGGTAGTCGGCCATTTTCGGCATGTACACCCGGCCATCGCGCACGGCGCCGTGGCGCACACGTTCCACGAACCATTCATCGCCGGCGTCGCCGGCATCGAGCATGCGCAGGTCGGGGGCGATGCCACCGGACTTGGCTTCCAGGCCATGGCACGCCGCGCAGTT
The DNA here is from genome assembly GCF_024584605.1 of Pseudomonas extremorientalis. Lineage (NCBI taxonomy): Bacteria > Pseudomonadati > Pseudomonadota > Gammaproteobacteria > Pseudomonadales > Pseudomonadaceae > Pseudomonas > Pseudomonas extremorientalis. The sequence goes on from NZ_CP089519.1 coordinate 4,086,312, forward strand.
CTGGTTATAGGCCGACGCACCGACCTCCACCGCTTTGTCATGTTCGGGCGTGGTGCGATAGGGGTTGGTGGCGGCCCAGCCATCGGCGTCCAGCGGCACACCAGCGTCCTTGATCGGGGTGAGGCCTTTGGTTTCCACGGCGGTGGGCGTCACGTTGCCGTGAGCCCAGGCGGATCCACTACTGATTGCACTGGCGAGCAGGCAGGCGGTAATCAAGGCGTTGCGTTTTGTTGTCATTATTTTTCCCTCGGGAGTGCACGCAAAACCTCTTGGCAGAGGCTATGGCAACCATCTTAGGAAGCACCCGGCAGGACCCGTATGCTGCTTTGGTGGGCGGGTTCTCATCCGTTGGTAGCAGGCCTTGTGGGGCACTGCTAAATCAGAGGCGGTTCGGGAAATTGTCCCGGCAACACCGGGACTTTTTCCGTATTCGCCACGGCGTTCACATCGCACCCTGTGCAGGCCATAACCTCCACTGGGAACTGCAACCATGACAATAAGATCGCTACCCGCCCTCTCGCCGCTGAGCCTTGCCGTGCAGGCCTTCCTGCTGGTCGGCAGCCTGTCCTTGAGTGCGGCCAGCTTCGCCGCCGCCGAGCCTGCCAAACAGACCCGCAACGTCACCTGGGAAGACATCGCCAACGACCACCTGACCACCAAGGACGTGCTGCAATACGGCATGGGCACCAACGCCCAGCGCTGGAGCCCGCTGGCCCAGGTCAACGACAAGAACGTGTTCAAGCTCACACCGGCCTGGTCTTATTCGTTCGGCGACGAGAAGCAGCGTGGCCAGGAATCCCAGGCCATCGTCAGCGACGGCGTGGTCTACGTCACCGGCTCCTATTCCCGGGTGTTCGCCCTCGATGCGAAGACCGGCAAACGCCTGTGGACCTACAACCACCGCCTGCCCGACAACATTCGCCCGTGCTGCGACGTGGTCAACCGGGGCGCGGCGATCTTCGGCGACAAGATCTACTTCGGCACCCTCGATGCACGCCTGATCGCCCTCGACAAGAACACTGGCAAAGTGGTGTGGAACAAGAAGTTTGGCGACCACGCCGCTGGCTACACCATGACCGGCGCCCCGGTGCTGATCAAAGACAAGGTCAGCGGCAAGGTGCTGCTGATCCACGGCAGCTCCGGCGATGAATTCGGCGTGGTCGGCCAGCTGTATGCACGCGACCCGGACACCGGCGAAGAGGTGTGGATGCGCCCGTTCGTGGAAGGCCACATGGGCCGCCTGAACGGCAAGGACAGCACCCCGACCGGCGACGTCAAGGCTCCGTCCTGGCCGGATGACCCGACCACCGAAACCGGCAAGGTCGAGGCCTGGAGCCACGGCGGCGGCGCGCCCTGGCAGAGTGCGAGCTTCGATGCCGAGACCAATACCATCATCGTCGGCGCCGGCAACCCTGGCCCGTGGAACACCTGGGCGCGCACCTCCAAGGACGGTAACCCCCACGACTTCGACAGCCTCTACACCTCCGGCCAGGTCGGCGTCGACCCGAGCACCGGCGAAGTGAAGTGGTTCTACCAGCACACGCCGAACGATGCCTGGGATTTCTCCGGCAACAACGAGCTGGTGCTGTTCGACTACAAGGACAAGGCCGGCAAAGTCATCAAGGCCACCGGCCACGCTGACCGTAACGGCTTTTTCTACGTGGTCGACCGCAACAACGGCAAGCTGCAGAACGCCTTCCCGTTCGTCGACAACATCACCTGGGCCAGCCACATCGACCTGAAGACCGGCCGCCCCGTGGAAAACGAAGGCCAGCGTCCGGCCAAGCCGTTGCCGGGTGAAACCAAGGGCAAGCCGGTGGAAGTCTCGCCGCCGTTCCTGGGTGGCAAGAACTGGAACCCCATGGCCTACAGCCAGGACACCGGGCTGTTCTACATCCCGGGCAACCAGTGGAAAGAGGAATACTGGACCGAAGAGGTCAACTACAAGAAGGGCTCGGCGTACCTGGGCATGGGCTTTCGCATCAAGCGCATGTATGACGACCACGTCGGTACCCTGCGGGCGATGAACCCGACCACCGGCAAGGTGGTGTGGGAGCACAAGGAACACCTGCCGTTGTGGGCCGGCGTACTGGCGACCAAGGGCAACCTGGTGTTCACCGGCACCGGCGATGGCTTCTTCAAGGCCTTCGACGCGAAGACCGGCAAGGAGCTGTGGAAATTCCAGACCGGCAGCGGCATCGTCTCGCCGCCGATCACCTGGGAACAGGATGGCGAGCAGTACATCGGCGTGACAGTCGGCTACGGCGGCGCGGTGCCGTTGTGGGGCGGCGACATGGCGGAGCTGACCAAGCCGGTGGCACAGGGTGGGTCGTTCTGGGTGTTCAAGATCCCGAGCTGGGACCTGAAAACCGCGCAGAAGTAACCTCACCCTATATGCCGGGGTCATCCTTTGTGGCGAGCGGGCTTGTCCCGCGTTGGGCAGCGAAGCGGCTCCCGGCTTTTCTCCAGCACCAACGAGCCGTCAGGTTTTGGGGCTGCTGCGCAGCCCAACGCGGGGCAAGCCCGCTCGCCACAACAAGCCCGCTCGCCACAACAAGCCCGCTCGCCACAGCAAGCCCGCTCACCCCAGGATCCCCAGAGGTCTCGCGATGAAATATCTGCCATTTTTAATCCTGCTATCCCTGCCCTTGGCTCACGCCGACGAGGGTGACGACGCGCCGCTGGTCATCAACGGCTGCACCCTGGCCGCACACAGCCAATGCCCCGGTGCCAACCTCAAGGGCGCCGACCTGAGCAACCAGGACTTGAGCAAAATGAACCTGGCCGGTGCAGACCTGCGCGATGCCGATCTGCGCCACGCCAACCTCGACCTGGCCAACTTGGAAAAAGCCCAGCTGCAAGGCGCCAACCTGACCCGCGCCAGCCTGCAACAAGCCAACCTGCGCCTGGCCGACTTCACCGGCGCCACGCTGATGGCCGTGCAAGGCTGGGGGCTGTTCGCCCAGGGTGCGCAGTTTGAAAACGCCAACCTCAGCGCCGCCTACCTGCAATTTGCCCGGCTGTCGGGGGCCAAGCTGCACCACGCCAACCTGCGTGCGGCCGACCTGGAGATGACCTGGCTGAGCAAGGCCGACCTGCAAGGCGCCGACCTCAGCGACGCCAACCTGCAAGAAGCCAAGTTCGGCGAAAGCAACCTGGAAAAAGCCACGCTCACCGGGAGCCGCCAGCACTATGCGAATTTCCAGGATGCGAATATGGACGGTTGCAAGGATTGCCCGACCACCTGGGATCGTTAACCCGCCACCCGCACCACCCCCATGTCGATACCCAAATGCACCAACTCGGCATGGGAACTCACCTGCAACTTACTCTTGAGCAAGGTCAGGTGATTGGACACGGTCTTGCTGCTGATACTCAACTGAGCGGCAATCGCGCGCGTCGGGGTGCCCTTGGCGAGCATCAGGAAAATCTCCAGCTCACGCTGGGTCATGCTTTGCAGGCGCCGGTCGGTGGGGTGGTAAGCCAGCTGGGTGGCCAGGTCCTGTTCAATATAGGTGTGGCCGTCAAGAATGCGCTCGACCGCATCCAGCATCACCGCCGGCAACGCGCTTTTAGTCAGGTAGCCGGACGCACCGGCCTCCAACGCCTGGCGCACCAGGGGCAACTCGGCATGCTGGCTGAAAAACAGCACGCGCAATTGCGGCAGGCGCTGGCGCAGACGGCGGGTGGTTTCCAGGCCGCTGATACCCGGCAGGCCAAAGCCGATGATCACCAGGTTGGGTACCGCTTCGTGCACCCGCGTCAAGGCGTCCTCGCCACTCGCGGCTTCGCGCACCACCACACCCGGCAGCCCGCTGCGCAACAGGCTGGCGTAACCCAGGCGGACCACGGCGTGATCATCGACCAGCAGGATGTTCATAGTGCCTCCCATGGCAGTACCTCTGGCCATGCTAGAACCCCGGGGACCAATGGGACCTACTACTTTGGTACTGGTTTTGCTGTCTATCGTCGCATTCCCAAGGCAGCGGGACTGGCGTGTAATGGGGGCATAACGATAAGGACCGGACCCGCCATGCTGCCCGCTAGACTGCCACTTGCGGCACTGTTGTGCCTGTTCATCACGCACGTACAGGCCGACACTCCACTGTTTTCCGCCGATGGCTACCGCATCAGCCTGTACCGCAGCCCCACGCCCGAACACCTGCCCGGGGCCGTCATTGTCGACACACCTGCCCTGCAAACGCTGTTGGCCCAGATGCCCGCACCGGTATTGATCGACGTGTACCGCCGCCCGTGGCTACAGGGTCGTTTCATCGAAGACCAGCCCCACGCCAACCTGCCCGGCAGTCACTGGCTGGCCAATACCGGCGACGGCGACCTCACGCCCGAGTGGCAAGGTTACTTTGTGCGCCACCTTTACAAATACACGGGCGGCAACCTGGACCGCCCGCTGGTGTTCTACTGCCGCGCTGATTGCTGGCTGAGTTGGAACGCGGTAAAACGGGCCGCCAACCTGGGCTATACCTCTGTGTATTGGTACCGCGATGGTTTGGATGCATGGGAAGCGGCAAACCTGCCAGTGATGGCTGCGACACCCGAACCCTTTGAATAAAAAACCACAACAAGAAGGTGAACGGCCATGTACAAAATCCTGATCGCCGATGATCACCCGCTGTTTCGCGAGGCGATCCACAACGTCATCAGCGACGGTTTCCCCGGCAGCGATGTGCTGGAAACCGCCGACCTGGACAGCGCCCTCGCCCTGACCCAGGAACATGACGACCTCGACCTGATCCTGCTGGACCTGAACATGCCCGGCATGCACGGCCTCAACGGCCTGATCAACCTGCGCAACGAGTCGCCGACCATCCCGGTGGTGATTGTCTCGGCCGAGCAGGACAAACAGATCGTGCTGCAGGCCATCACCTACGGCGCAGTGGGCTTTATCACCAAGTCATCACCGCGCCTGCAAATGACCGAGGCGATCCAGCAGATTCTCAACGGCAATGTGTACCTGCCGCCGGACATCATCCGCACCCAGAAAAACACCGGGCAGCGGCGGATGAACGACAGCCCGGGGTTTGCCCCGGAGCTGTTGCAGGCACTGACCCGTAAACAATTGCTGGTGCTGGAGCGGATGACCAAGGGCGAATCGAACAAGCAGATTGCCTATACGCTGGAGATTGCCGAGACCACGGTGAAGGCCCATGTGTCGGCGATTTTGCGCAAGTTGAATGTGCATAACCGGGTGCAGGCGATACTCAGTGCCGGGGATATCGATTTCGGCTCGTACCTGCGCCGCTGACGGTCTGACACACCACCAGTCAACTGTGGGAGGGGGCTTGCCCCCGATAGCGGTGCGTCAATCAATGGATGTGCTGACTGACACTCTGCCATCGGGGGCAAGCCCCCTCCCACAGTTGATCTGCATTTGGTCAGGGCCGGCTGAGCAGGTGGCTCATGGCGGTTTTCAGCTTCATGGGCCTGACGGGGTTGTGCATCAAGGTATGCCCCAACTCACGTATCTGCTGCTTCAATTCTCGGCTCGTACCTGCGTCGCTGACCCTTTGACACACCACAAATCAACTGTGGGAGGGGGCAAGTCCCCTCCCACAGTTGATCTGCATTTTGTCAGGGTCGGCTGAGCAGGTGACTCATGGCGGTTTTCAGCTTCATGGGCCTGACAGGCTTGTGCATCAAGGTATGCCCCAACTCACGTATCTGCTGCTTCAATTCTCGGCTCGTACCTGCGTCGCTGACCCTTTGACACACCACAAATCAACTGTGGGAGGGGGCTTGCCCCCGATGGCAGAGTGTCAGTCAGCACATCCATTGATTGACGCACCGCTATCGGGGGCAAGCCCCCTCCCACATTTGATATGCATTTCGTCAGGGCCGGCTGAGCAGGTGGCTCATGGCGGTTTTCAGCTTCATGGGCCTGACGGGCTTGTGCATCAAGGTATGCCCCAACTCACGTATCTGCTGCTTCAATTCATTGCTGTAGTTGGCGGTGATCATCAACGCCGGCACCGCGCTCCCGCGCCGGGCGTTGATGCGGGCCACGGCGTCCACGCCGTTCTGGTCGTCGTCCAGATGGTAATCGGCAATCAACAGGTCCGCCTCGGCATGGTAGTTGTCCACCTGCCGCGCCAGGTCCTGTTCCGACAGCGCCGTGATCACCCGGCAGCCCCAGCCTTCGAGCAAGGTACGCATACCCGCGCAGATCGCCGCGTCGTTATCCAGCACCCACACCCGGGCACCTTGCAGGCGCTCGAGCAACGGCTCGCTCATGGAAGGCGCAGGCAGCGACTTGGGGGCCGTGGCGCTCAACGGTACCTCCACCGAGAACATCGAGCCTTTGCCCGGCCAGGATCTGACGCTGATACGATGGCCGAGTATCCCGGCGATCTTTTCCACGATGGCCAGGCCCAGGCCCAGGCCGCGGTCCTGGTCCGGTCGCTGCACGTCGCCGCGTTTGAACTCCTGGAAAATCTCCTCCAAGCGCTCTTGGGCAATCCCCATGCCGCTGTCCCACACCTGGATCAACAGGCGCTGCTGCTGACGCCGGCAACCCAGCACCACCCGCCCCTGGTAGGTGTAGCGAATGGCATTGCTGAGCAGGTTGCGCAGGATCCGCGCCAGCAACTGGATGTCGCTGCGCACCAACGCGGAGCAGCCGACAAAGTGCAGCGCCAGGCCTTCGGCGCGGGCCAGCTGGGTGTACTCGGCGGCGAGGTTGTCGAGCAACTCACTCAAGGCGAACGGCGCGATATCGGCCTTGATCACGCCAGCATCCAGCTTGGAAATATCCACCAGGGTCCCCAGCAGGTTTTCCACGTCTTCCAGGGAGTTGCTCACATTGCGCACCAGGGCTTCGCTGGGACGCTCCAGCAAGGCACTGGTGAACAGCCGCGCCGCATTCAACGGTTGCAACAGGTCATGGCTGACGGCGGCGAGAAACTTGGTTTTCGACAGGTTGGCCTGCTCGGCCTCGAGCTTGGCTTCGCGCAGGCGGGTTTCCATGCGACGGCGCTCGTCAATTTCCTTGAGCAACTGGTCATTGAGCGACGTAAGCTCCGAGGTGCGCTGGGCCACGCGCTGTTCCAGATGCTGGTAGGCCTGGTGCAAGGCTTCGGCCGTGCGGCGGCGTTCGGTGATATCGCGGATCAACACGAAGATCCCCACCACCTCGCCACTGGCCAGCATATTCGGGACATAGGAACGCAGCATGTAGCGTTCCTGGTGGTTGATGTTGGTTTCGGCGAACTCGAAGGTCACGCTCTCCCCCGCCAAGGCACGGGCGACGTAGGCGTCCAGGCGCTGGCAATGCTGCTCGCTGTGCACTTCGCGCAGGCTCTGGCCGAGCATCATGCCGCGCGGCCAGCAGTACCATTCTTCATAAACCTTGTTGGTGAACTCATAAACCAGGTCGGCATTCAGGTAGCCGATCAGCGCCGGCACGTTGTCGGTGATCAGGCGGATCCAGCGCTCGCTCTCCTGGGCTTTCTGCGCCGCCGCCTGTTCGCCACGCAGCGTTTCGGCACGCAGGCGGGCGTTGATCAGCAGGTGGTTGCTGGCCTTGAGTTCGGCCATCGCCTGGTTCAACGCGTCGGTGCGCTCGCGCACTTGCTCGGCCAGCACCACCGAATGCTGGAAGGTGGTGTAGGGGTTGTTGCCCTGGGGCATGCCGGACTCGATGCGCTCGATCAGCGCCACATTGATCCGCGCCAGCTTGAGGTTGTCCTGTTGCAGCCGGGCCAGTTGAGCGGGCAGATCAGCGCCGGCCTCGGGCAATGGCGACCCCGGTGAAGGTCTGGTTGATGTGCATGCCATTGAACTGTTCTCCGTAGGTGTTGAAACCCATCACCCGCTGGTCCCGCAAGTAACCGCCGAGCTGTTCGAGGGTGCCGTTGTCCTCCAGCTCCAGGCGGCGCAAAAAGCAATCGCAGCCGATGGTCAGCAACAGGTCGCCGAGGCGCGCTTGCAGGCCGTCGAACAGAGCCTGCAGGTTCGGCAGCAGCGGGCCGGGCGTCATCACCGTCAGCACGATGCCGTTTTCCACCGCACAGTAGAAACTCAGGCTGAGGTCTTCATGCACCTGCTGGATAGCGCGCACGTAGTATTGGTCGTGGATACGCACCGCCAACGGGTGGGCGGCGAACGTGCGGTGGTCGAGGTCGGCCACCGCCACGCCGATATGCCGCGCGTACTCTTCGGCGGCGGGCTCGGCGTTGAGCTCGAACACGCGGCGTGACGCGCTGTCGGCGCCGGTCACCACCAGCTTTTCCGTGCGCGGCAGGATATGGTGGGTGGTGAACACCTCGAAATCCAGCCAGGTGTTGACCAGCATCACCACCGCCGCGCCGCTGTGGAACACGCCGTTGAAGTACACGTGGGTGTGGGTGAGGAAGTTGTCGTCACCGGCCGAACCGCCGAAATGCGGGATATCCCCAAGAGCCGCGCTAAGGGCGGCGAGGACCATTTCTTCGCGGCTGGACAGGCCGTCAAGCAGGGTCAGCGCAAACGTGTTGCCCTTGATCGGCGCCAGGGTGTTGCTGCGACAGCCGCCGACCAGACGTTCGACCATGTCCTGGGCACCGATCAGGCTGAAGTGCTCGACCTGATCGATCAGCTCGGTGGCGATGGAAAAGTGCGCGTGGTTAAAGCCCATCGCGGTGATGCAATTACGGCCGTAGCCTTGGGGCGTGATTTCTCCGGCGCTGGTGCAGCCGACCACACGCACCTTGCCGAAGCACTGTTGCAGGGCCTGGCCAAGGGCCTGGAGGTCGTAGGACGCGGAACAGAAAAACAGCACAAAACCCAGGTACGGGTGCAGCAGTTGCTGGGCCAATTCCTCGGCGGCCTGCCCGGCATCGGTGGCCTGGGACATGGCGCTGACTACGCCTTCACTGTTGTGCATCGTTGCCTCCCCCTCTGAAGCATCAGTGTACGAAGGGCCTGGGCATGGGCCTATGCTACTTGGGTACTGGGTGGGGGATGCGATGGGATGAGGCTTTCAAGACCACTCTCTCAAAAGCCAATGGAGATCCAATGTGGGAGGGGGCTTGCCCCCGATTGCAGTGTATCAGTCGATGCATGAGTGATTGATCCACCGCTATCGGGGGCAAGCCCCCTCCCACATTTTGATTGCATTTCAGATGACTACCACGTGAGGACAGCACCTACGGCAAAGGTATCGGTGTCTTCATTTTGGGCATGGGTGTCATGCGCCTCGATCTGGAACTGGTTGTACTCCGCCACCAGCTTCAGGTTGTCGCCGAGCTTGAGGTCGTCCACCTGCTTGGTCATGTTGAAGCCCAGGTAGTTGGGCAAGAAGCCCATCTTCACACGCGACTGGCGGCGGTCGTATTGGTCACCGGCACGGTCGACGTCACTATTGACGTAGAAGGCGTTGATGTAGCCATCGGTGGAGAAGGTGGTTTCGTCCTTGTCGTACAGCATGATTTCGGCGTCGGCGAATGGGCTGAGGCCCAGGCCGAGGATAAAGGCAGGTAACAGACGCAGGGGGACGTTCTTATTATTATGCATGGTGCGCTCCGCAACGGGGACTTGATGTCGGAGGCGATTATCAAAAGGAGGTGGGCCATGGCATACGCTGCCTTGGCCCTGATTTGCGGATGCTTTGGAAAGGCAGCGGGTGCCCGGCAAGTTCGGTTTAGTCCAGGCCCGGCACTTAGGATGTAAGACCGGCCTTGACCAACATGCCCACGGCCACCACGACACACAGGCTGGCAAACCCCACTTGCAAGGTACGCGCAGGAATCACCGAACACAGGCGCCGACCGGCGAGCATGCCGCCGATACTCGCGGCGATAAACACCCAACCCACCGGCTCGATGCGCACACCGGCATGCAACGCGCCGGCCACGCCGATCAACGACAGCAGGCTGATCACCATCAGGGAGGTGGCGACGATGCCTCGCATCTGCACGTCGGTGAGTTGCTTGAATGCCGGCACGATCAGGAAGCCACCGCCGACACCGAGCAAGCCGGACACCGCACCGGTCACTGCGCCAAGAGCGGCCAGGGTCGCGCTGCATTTGGCAGTCCAGGCCAGGCGCCCGGTGTGCTGGTCGAGCATGCAGTTCTTCTGGCCCCAGGAGGCGGTGCCGTGGTCACTCGGCCCTGCCTCGGGTTTTTCCCGCTGCAACATGCGCCAGGCCACCAGCACCATCAATGCGCTGAACAGCCCCATCAACAGGGCTTCCGGCAATTGGTGGGCGAGATACACCCCCACCGGCGAAAACAGCGCGCCAAGCAAGGCGATCAGCAACGCCGCGCGGTAGCGCACCAGGCCATGGCGCAAACCATCGACCGCCCCCACCGCAGCCGCCGCGCCCACGGCGAGCAGTGACACCGGCGCCGCCTGGGTCATGCTCAAACCCAGGCCCAGCACCAGCGCCGGCACCCCGAGGATGCCGCCACCGGCGCCGGTCAGGCCCATGACCAGGCCCATCAACAATCCCAACACACTGGCGAGCAGCATTCAGTCCACCTTGCTCAGGCGGGTCAGCCATTCGCGGCCCTTGAGCATGCCGTTCCAGTAGAACCACGGCAGCAAGGTCGCCTTGAGGAACCACATCGAACGACGCGCCCGGGTCGGGTCCAGGGGAAAGGTCGGCAGCAGCTTGCCGCCATAGCCAAACTCGGCGAGCACCACCTTGCCCTTCTCCACCGTCAAGGGGCAGGAACCGTAGCCGTCATATTTGAGCGGCAACGGCGCCTGTTTGCGCAGGGCCAGCAGGTTTTCGGCAACCACCACGATTTGCTTGCGCACCGCTGCGGCGGTCTTGGCGTTGGTGGTGCCGCACACGTCGCCCAGGCCGAAGATATGCGGATACCGCAGGTGCTGCAGGCTATGGGGGTTCACCTCACACCAACCGGCGGCGTCGGCGAGTGGGCTTTGGCGGATAAAATCCGGGGACACTTGCGGTGGCACCACGTGCAGCAGGTCGAAGGTTTTCTCCTCGACGCGGACGTTACCCTCGGGGTCCTTCACCTCGAACCAGGCCTTGCGCGCAGGGCCATCGACTTTCACCAGGTTGGCATTGAACGCCAGGCGGGCGTTGTATTTTTCCACGTATTTCATCAGCGGCGGCACAAAGGTCGCCACCCCGAACAGTGCGGCGCCGGCCAGGTTGAATTCGACGTCGATATTGTTCAGCGTGCCCTGTTTGAGCCAGTGATCGCAGGACAGGTACATGGCTTTCTGCGGCGCACCCGCGCATTTGATCGGCATGGCCGGCTGGGTGAAGATCGCCTTGCCGCCCTTGAGTTGCTGCACCAACTGCCAGGTGTAAGCAGCGTGCTGGTAACTGTAGTTGGATGTGACGCCATGTTTGCCCAGGGAGTCTTGCAGCCCCTCGACCTTTTCCCAGGCCAGGCGCAGGCCGGGGCAGACGATCAGGTTGTTCCAGGTGACGCGCTGACCGCTGTCGAGCACCAGGGTCTGCGCATCGGGCAGCAGTTCGGTGACGGCGGCCTGTACCCAGGTGACGCCATTGGGCAGGACGTCGGCCAGTGGGCGGCGGGTTTTCTTCACGTCGTAGGCACCGCCGCCGACCAGGGTCCAGGCGGGCTGGTAGCAGTGGTGGTCGCTCGGTTCGATCAGGGTGATATGCAGGTGGGGATCGCGCTTGAGCAGGCTGGCCAGCAGGCCGATGCCCGCCGAGCCGCCGCCGATGACTACGATATCGCCACTGATGGTAGGGCCCCAGTGTTGGTCGGTCATGGTCTATCGCCTTTGTAATACATGCACACAAGGGTCGCTGCCGGATGGCGTCACGCCCAGCTTTTTATGACCGCGCCGCAGTACAGCCCGGACAGGGTCTTCATCACTTGAATCACTTCATGGCTGGCCAGCCCGTAGAAAATGTATTTGCCTTCCCGACGGGTGGCCACCAACCCTTCGTCACGCAGGATGCCCAACTGTTGTGACAGCGTGGGCTGGCGCACGCCGGTCAGGGCTTCCAGCTCGCCGACATTGCGCTCGCCCTGGGTCAGCTGGCACAGGATGAGCAAGCGATCCTCATTGGCCAGGGCCTTGAGCAAGGAGCAGGCCTTGGACGCCGATGCGCGCAACTGGGCAACTTCGCCTTCACTCAGAGTAGATTCCATTTGCCTCGGGTCCTTTGTGTCACTTAAGCTCGAAACATTATGTGAAAACGTAAACTGATTGTAACTACTTTTTTCTCCATCGGGGACGTTCGCCATGCCAGCGTTGATTCAAGCCTTTCTGGACGAGGCATCGTCGACCTACACCTACGTCGTCTATGAAACCGACGGCGGCCCGTGCGCCATTGTCGACTCAGTGCTCAACTACGATCCGGCCTCGGGGCGCACCGACACCGCCCAGGCCGATAACGTCATCGCGTTCGTGCGCGAGCACGGCTTGCAGGTGCAGTGGCTGCTGGAAACCCACGCCCACGCCGACCACCTGTCGGCGGCGCCCTACCTGCGCCGCACCTTGGGCGGCAAGATCGCGATTGGCCAGGCCATCAGCAAAGTCCAGGGTGTGTTCAAGCACCTGTTCAACCTGGAGCCGGAATTCCGTGTGGATGGCTCGCAGTTCGATCATCTGTTTGCGCCGGATGAGGTGTTTCATATCGGCAATATCAAGGCCCAGGCGCTGCATGTGCCAGGGCATACACCGGCGGACATGGCCTACCTGATCGACGGCCGATTGATCCTGGTGGGTGACACGCTGTTCATGCCGGATGTCGGTACCGCCCGCTGTGATTTCCCCGGCGGGGATGCGCGGCAGTTGTATGCATCGATGCGCAAGTTGCTGGCCTTTCCGTTGGAAACCGAACTGTACGTGTGCCATGACTACCCGCCCGAAAGCCGCGAGGCGAAGTGCCGGACCACAGTGGCCGAGCAACGCGCAGGGAATATCCATGTGCATGACGGCGTGGATGAAGCGGCGTTTGTAGAAATGCGCACCCGACGCGACGCCGGGCTGGGGATGCCGACGCTGCTGCTGCCGGCGATCCAGGTGAATGTGCGGGCGGGGAATATGCCGCCGGCGGAAGATAACGGGGTGGTGTACCTGAAGATTCCGCTCAACCAGCTCTGAATCGCGCTTACTCAAAGTACGACGACTTGGAGGGCGCAAGCCCCGACCACAATTCGTCGACATGCTTGAAGCCCCACTCCTCGGCGCTTTCACGGCCGATGATCTTGTCCGGTTGCTCAGCCAGGTTCAGCACCGACTGGGGAATCGGTATGCCTGAATGCGCCGAAAAGAACACCTTGACCTTGGGGGTCAGCAGCGACGCGGGGCTTTGTTCGACGACCACGCCAATGCGCCCGCTTTCCAGGCGCACCAAGGCGCCGATGGGGTAAATACCTACGCAACGGACAAACGCCTGGAACACCCGGGCATCGAAGTGTCCCTTCCATTCGGCCATTTTCTGGATCGCCTCCGCGGGCCCCCACCCTTGTTTGTAGGGGCGCTCCGAGGTGATCGCATCATAGACATCGCACACCGCGCCCATTTGCGCGAACAGGCTGATCTGGTCCTGCGCCAGGCCAAGGGGATAGCCGCTGCCGTCGGATTTCTCGTGGTGATGCAAGCACACATCCAGCACCAGGGCGCTGATCTGCGGGCATAGCCGCAACATCTGCGCGCCTTCCACCGGGTGCTGGCGTACGGTACAGAACTCCGCCTCGGTCACCCCGGCCGGCTTGCTCAAGATCTGCTCGGGAATGGCCATTTTCCCAACATCATGAAACAGCCCCGCCAACCCGGCTTCCTGGACCAGTTCCGGCGACAGGTTCAATTGCCGCGCCAGCGCGATCATCAAGCCACTGACCGCGACGGAATGCATATAGGTGTATTCATTGGCCTTTTTCAGGCGCACCAGGCTAAGCAAGGCATGGGGATGACGCAGCATGGAGCGGGAGATGTCCTCCACCAGGCTGGCCACTTGACGAACCTCCACCGCCCGCCCCATGCGCAGGTCACTGAACATACTGACCACGGCACGCTTGGCGACCGCGCACACCTTCACTGCGCGCGCCACCTCCGCTTTCATCTCCACCGGGGCAGGCACCCGAGCGCGGGGTGTGGCAGGTTGTTTGACCGTGACCGGCGCCGGTGGGGCCGGTTGGGGTTCGTCGCAGCCTTTTGCGGTATCGATCCAGACCCGCTGGACCTGCGACGTCAGCAAACGCTGCCGGTCCTCTTCACGGTCCAATAAAAAGCTGCTCTTCCAGAACCCATGGCCGATCCACGGGCCGTCCAGTTTGTGTAGATACATTCCCAGCATCACTTGGGAACACGCAATACACTTGAGCATTTATCATCCCCCCAAAGGCATGACCTGCCTGGCGATCAACTCACCGCAAACTTCGCCACGATCTGCTTCAAGTCAACGGCGAGCCTGGACAGTTCCTGGCTGGCCACCGACGTCTGACCGGCGGCCGAGGAGCTCTGGATGGACAGATCGCGGATGCTGATCAGGTTCTGGTCAACGGAACGCGCCACTTGCGCCTGCTCTTCCGACGCGGTTGCAATCATCAGGTTACGCTCATTGATGTCGGTAATGGCTTGGGTGATCTGGGTGATTGCCACGCCGGCTTCGTGGGCAACTTTCAGCGAGTCTACCGCTTCATTGCGATTGAGGGCCATGGAAGCCACTGCTTCGCTCGAACAGCTCTGGATTTTCGCAATCATCTGTTCGATTTCCTGGGTCGATGTTTGCGTTCTATGGGCCAGCGCCCGCACTTCATCGGCCACCACCGCAAAGCCCCGGCCTTGCTCTCCCGCCCTCGCTGCTTCAATCGCTGCGTTCAAGGCAAGCAGGTTGGTCTGCTCGGCGATGGAACGGATCACCTCGACGACCCGGGCGATGTCCTGGGCCTGTTTAGCCAGCCCTTCAACTTCCACCCCGGTCTGCTGCACCGTAGTGCTCAACTTTTCGATCGAAGCAATGGTTTGCGTCACACGCTCCATCCCCACGTTTGCCGAACGCTGCGAGTCCTGCGTCGATTGGGAAGCAGACACTGCATTCCTGGCCACTTCCTCGACCGCCGCCGTCATTTGGTTGACCGCCGTGGCAGCCTGATCCGTTTCCTGGCTTTGGCGTTCAATACCGGCAGTGGATTCACGGGTAATCGCACTCATCTCCTCGGCTGCCGACGCCAACTGCCCGGACGCCTCCGAGATGTGCTGCAACGTGCTTTTCAGGTTCATTTGCATGGTGGCGGTCGACCGTTGCAGCTCAGTCAGTTCGTCATTGCCGCTGATGGCAATTGCCACACGCAAATCGCCGTCGGCGATCTTGCCGGTCGACACCAGCAACTCCCGCACCGGATTGATAATGCTGCGGGTCAGCAAGCGAGCCACCACCACGGCGATCAGCACCGAACTGACCATCAACACCCACGTGAACAAACGTGCCGCATCATGCTCACTGGCGGCGGCTTGCACCGCGGTCTTCGAGCCCTTTTCATTGATCGCAATCAAATCGCTGATGGAGGCCTGCACTTGGCGTGCAATGGGGCCGTTGACGTCGCGCAAATACACCGCCATTTGTTCCTCGGAAAAGCTGGAGGCTTGCGCGAGGAATTCATCCATCTTCTGGCTGTAGTTTTTTATCTCGCTCAGTGCCTGGTCGTACTTGGTACGCTCCTCGGGGCTCGATACCAGCGTTCCATAATGCTCGGCAACTTGCAGCACTTCGGCGCGAACCGCCTTGAGTTTTTCCAGGGAGGCGGGGTCCTTGTCCGCGTATTCCATGGCGTAACGCCGCAGGTCCAGACGAAGTTTGTAAAACGTGGAATCGATCTGGCCCGCCAGGCGAATACTGGGCAGCCAGTTGTTTTGTATTTCGACCGTCGATGAATACACCTTATCGACTTTTATCAGCGTCATTGCGCCTTGTATTAATAGCAGGAAACACACCACACCGAAGCACAATGTGGTACGAAAGTTCAACTTCAAGGCTCTCATGGACATCTCGGCTCACCCTTCCCCTTGGCCGTGCTGTACACGGCCTTACGGGTACAACTTTGTTTAACCGAGTGTGAAAAAAACGTGACTACTTACGTATTTTTTTATGAATAGTGGCAAATAAACATGACGCAGATCATTGCTTAGCTAACCATTATAATTAACGGCTGTTGCGACTCTCCGATATTCATACCATTAGTCCATCCCGTGGCAACGGCAGCGCTGTTTTATATCGCACTTGTTTAAGTGCAAAACTGGACCGGATGTTGGCGACGCCTGGCACCTTGGTCAGAAAGTCCATCATGAAACGCTCCAGCGACTGGATCGTCGGTACCAGCACGCGGATGAGGTAGTCCGGGTCGCCGGCCATCAGGTAGCACTCCATCACTTCCGGACGGTCCGCAATCGCCCCTTCGAACTGCTGCAACGCCAACTCATTCTGCTTTTCCAGGCTCACGTGAATGAACACATTGACGTGCAGCCCCAGCAGGTCGGCGTCCAGCAGCGTGACCTGGTCGCGAATCAGGCCCAGTTCTTCCATCGCCTTCACCCGGTTGAAACACGGCGTGGGCGACAGGTTGACCGAGCGGGCCAGGTCGGCGTTGGTGATCCGTGCATTCTCCTGCAGAGCGTTGAGAATGCCGATATCGGTACGGTCCAGTTTGCGCATGAGACAAATTCACCTGTTTATTATGTTTATGCAGGTTTTTTATCCGCAAA
The DNA here is from genome assembly GCF_024584605.1 of Pseudomonas extremorientalis. Lineage (NCBI taxonomy): Bacteria > Pseudomonadati > Pseudomonadota > Gammaproteobacteria > Pseudomonadales > Pseudomonadaceae > Pseudomonas > Pseudomonas extremorientalis. The sequence continues at coordinate 4,102,969 of NZ_CP089519.1, forward strand.
TGACCGCGGGCGCAACGAAACAGAGATAAATATTCTTCTACGCCACGCCTATGATTGTTGTAGGACAAGATTTCCCCTACCCGGGGACTGACTGTCAGCTAGCGCGCCCACTACAAGAAATTCACAAGATAGAGCGTAGAAAGCCATGACCCAGCAGTATGAACCACTGCGTCTGCACGTCCCTGAACCCTCGGGCCGTCCAGGCTGCAAGACCGACTTCACGTACCTGCGCCTGACCGACGCAGGCACCGTGCGCAAACCCGCCATCGACGTAGAACCCGCCGACACCGCCGACCTGGCCAAGGGCCTGATCCGCGTGCTCGACGACCAGGGCCAGGCCCTCGGTCCGTGGGCCGAAGGCGTCCCGGTGCAGATCCTGCGCAAAGGCATGCGCGCCATGCTCAAGACGCGGATCTTCGACAACCGCATGGTGGTCGCCCAGCGTCAGAAAAAAATGTCGTTCTACATGCAGAGCCTTGGCGAAGAAGCCATCGGCAGCGCCCAGGCCCTGGCCTTGAACATCGACGACATGTGCTTCCCCACCTACCGCCAGCAAAGCATCCTGATGGCCCGTGAAGTGCCACTGGTGGACCTGATCTGCCAGTTGCTGTCCAACGAACGCGACCCGCTCAAGGGCCGCCAGTTGCCGATCATGTACTCGGTGAAAGACGCCGGCTTCTTCACCATTTCCGGCAACCTCGCCACCCAATTCGTCCAGGGCGTGGGCTGGGGCATGGCCTCGGCGATCAAGGGCGATACCAAGATCGCCTCCGCCTGGATCGGCGACGGCGCCACCGCCGAATCCGACTTCCACACCGCCCTCACCTTCGCCCACGTGTACCGTGCGCCGGTGATCCTCAATGTAGTCAACAACCAGTGGGCCATCTCCACCTTCCAGGCGATTGCCGGTGGTGAAGCAACGACCTTCGCCGGACGCGGCGTCGGTTGCGGCATCGCCTCCCTGCGGGTGGACGGCAACGACTTCATCGCGGTGTACGCCGCTTCGGCCTGGGCTGCCGAGCGCGCGCGCCGCAACCTGGGGCCCACGCTGATCGAGTGGGTGACCTACCGCGCCGGTCCGCACTCCACCTCGGATGATCCTTCCAAATACCGCCCCGCCGACGACTGGAGCCACTTCCCCCTGGGCGACCCGATTGCCCGCCTCAAGCAGCACCTGATCAGGATTGGCCAGTGGTCCGAAGAGGAACACGCGGCGGTCAGTGCCGAACTTGAAGCCGAAGTGATTGCCGCGCAAAAGCAGGCCGAACAGTACGGCACCCTGGCCGGTGGCCAGATTCCAAGCGCCGCGACCATGTTCGAAGACGTCTATAAAGAGATGCCGGAGCACTTGAAGCGCCAGCGTCAAGAGTTGGGGGTCTGACATGAACGATCACAACAACAGCATTGAAGTGGAAACCGCCATGACCACCACCACCATGACCATGATCCAGGCCTTGCGCTCGGCCATGGATGTGATGCTCGAACGAGACGATAACGTGGTGGTGTTTGGCCAGGACGTGGGCTATTTCGGCGGCGTGTTCCGTTGCACCGAAGGCTTGCAGACCAAGTACGGCAGCTCGCGGGTGTTTGACGCGCCGATCTCGGAAAGCGGCATTATCGGCGTGGCCGTAGGCATGGGCGCCTATGGCCTGCGCCCAGTTGCCGAAATCCAGTTCGCCGACTACGTCTACCCCGCCACCGACCAGATCATCTCGGAAGCGGCGCGCCTGCGTTATCGCTCGGCCGGCCAGTTCACCGCGCCGCTGACCATGCGCATGCCCTGCGGCGGCGGTATCTACGGCGGCCAGACCCACAGCCAGAGTATCGAAGCGGTGTTCACCCAGGTCTGCGGCCTGCGCACGGTGATGCCGTCCAACCCCTATGACGCCAAGGGCCTGCTGATCGCCTCCATCGAAAACGATGACCCGGTGATCTTCCTCGAGCCCAAGCGCCTGTACAACGGCCCGTTCGACGGCCACCACGACCGCCCGGTAACGCCGTGGTCGAAACACCCGCAAGCCCAGGTGCCGGACGGTTACTACACCGTGCCGCTGGACGTGGCCGCCATCGTGCGTCCGGGTTCGGCCGTCACCGTGCTGACCTACGGCACCACGGTGTATGTGTCGCAAGTCGCCGCCGAAGAAACCGGCATCGACGCCGAAGTCATCGACCTGCGCAGCCTGTGGCCGCTGGACCTGGAAACCATCGTCAAATCGGTGAAGAAGACCGGCCGTTGCGTGGTGGTACACGAAGCCACCCGCACCTGCGGCTTTGGTGCCGAGCTGGTGTCTCTGGTGCAAGAGCATTGCTTCCACCACCTGGAAGCGCCGATCGAACGCGTTACCGGTTGGGACACCCCCTACCCGCACGCGCAGGAGTGGGCGTATTTCCCAGGGCCGTCCCGCGTGGGTGCGGCGTTGAAACGGGTCATGGAGGTCTGAATGGGCACGCACGTTATCAAGATGCCGGACATTGGCGAAGGCATCGCAGAAGTTGAACTGTCGGTGTGGCATGTGAAGGTCGGCGACATGGTGGTCGAAGACCAGGTGCTGGCGGACGTAATGACCGACAAGGCGATGGTGGACATTCCCTCGCCGGTGCACGGCAAGGTGATCTCCCTCGGCGGCGAGCCGGGTGAGGTCATGGCGGTGGGCAGTATTCTGATCAGCATTGAAGTGGAAGGCGCGGGCAACGCCAAGGATGCGCCGGTCGTCAAAGAGGCGCCGAAGGCCTTACCGGTGATGGAAGCCAAGCCTGCACCGGTCATGGTTGAAAGCAAGCCAGCACCGTTTGTCGCGGCCCAGGCCCCCGTGGCACGTGCCGCCGACGAGTGCCCATTGGCCTCCCCCGCCGTGCGCAAACACGCCCTGGACGCCGGGATTCAACTGCGCCTGGTGCAGGGCACGGGCCCCGCCGGGCGGATTCTGCACGAAGATCTCGACGCCTACCTGCAACAAGGCGCGGCAAAGTCTTCGGCAACGGCCAACCCTTATGCCGAACGCAACACCGAGGAACAGATCCCGGTGATCGGCATGCGCCGCAAGATCGCCCAGCGCATGCAGGACGCCACCCGGCGCGCCGCGCATTTCAGCTATGTTGAAGAAATCGATGTTACCGCCCTCGACGAGTTGCGCGTGCACCTCAATGAGAAACACGGCGCCACACGCGGCAAGCTCACCCTGCTGCCGTTCATCGTGCGCGCCATGGTCGTGGCGTTGCGCGACTTCCCGCAGATCAATGCGCGTTACGACGACGAAGCCCAGGTCATCACCCGCCTCGGCGCGGTGCATGTGGGCGTCGCCACCCAGAGCGATGTCGGCCTGATGGTGCCGGTGGTGCGCCACGCAGAAGCCCGCAGCCTGTGGGGCAATGCCGAGGAAATCGCACGCTTGGCCACGGCGGCGCGCAACGGCAAGGCCAGCCGCGATGAGCTATCGGGTTCGACGATTACCCTGACCAGCCTGGGCGCGCTGGGCGGCATTGTCAGCACGCCGGTGCTGAACCTGCCGGAAGTGGCCATCGTCGGCGTCAATCGCATTGTCGAGCGGCCGATGGTGATCAAGGGCCAGATCGTGGTGCGCAAGATGATGAACCTCTCCAGCTCCTTCGATCACCGCGTGGTCGATGGCATGGACGCGGCGCAATTCATCCAGGCCATTCGCGGCCTGCTCGAACAACCCGCCAGCCTGTTCCTGGAGTAAGGCATGACGCAGACATTGAATACCACCCTGCTGATTATCGGTGGCGGCCCTGGCGGTTATGTGGCGGCGATCCGTGCCGGCCAACTGGGTATCCCGACCATCCTGGTGGAGGGCCAGGCGCTGGGCGGCACGTGCCTGAATATCGGCTGCATCCCATCCAAGGCCCTGATCCATGTGGCCGAGCAATTCCAGCAAACCGTGCACCACAGCCAGGGTTCACAACTGGGCATCGAAGTGGATGTGCCGACCCTGGACATCCGCAAGAGCGTGGAATGGAAAGATGGCATTGTCGATCGCCTGACCACTGGCGTCGCGGCGCTGCTGAAAAAGCACAAGGTGCAAGTGATCCACGGCTGGGCCAAGGTGGTGGACGGCAAGACCGTCGACGTCGGCGACCAGCGCATCCAGTGCGAACACTTGCTGCTGGCCACCGGCTCGAAAAGCGTCAACCTGCCGATGCTGCCGATTGGCGGGCCGATCATCTCCTCGACCGAAGCCCTTGCACCGAAAAGCGTGCCCAAGCGCCTGATCGTGGTGGGCGGCGGTTACATCGGTTTGGAACTGGGCATCGCTTACCGCAAGCTCGGCGCCGACGTGAGTGTGGTCGAAGCACAGGATCGTATCCTGCCGGCCTATGATGCCGAGCTGACCCAGCCGGTGAACGAATCCCTCAGGCAACTGGGCGTGAAGCTTTACCTCAAGCACAGTGTTACCGGTTTTGCCGATGGCAGCCTGCAAGTGCGCGACCCGAACGGCGACACCTTGTCGTTGGCCACTGATCAGGTGCTGGTTGCGGTCGGTCGCAAACCCAACACCCAGGGCTGGAACCTCGAAGCGCTGAACCTGGACATGAACGGCGCGGCGATCAAGATCGACAATCGCTGCCAGACCAGCATGCGCAACGTGTATGCCATTGGCGACCTGAGCGGCGAGCCGATGCTGGCACACCGGGCCATGGCCCAGGGCGAGATGGTCGCCGAACTGATCAGCGGTAAGCATCGTGAATTCAACCCGGCGGCCATTCCGGCGGTGTGCTTTACCGACCCGGAACTGGTGGTGGTCGGCAAGACGCCCGACGAAGCCAAGGCCGCTGGCCTTGACTGCATCGTGTCGAGCTTCCCGTTCGCAGCCAATGGCCGGGCCATGACCCTGGAGTCCAAGACCGGCTTCGTGCGGGTGGTGGCACGCCGTGACAACCACCTGATCGTCGGCTGGCAAGCCGTGGGGGTGGGCGTCTCGGAACTGTCCACCGCCTTTGGCCTGAGCCTGGAAATGGGGTCGCGCCTGGAAGACGTGGCGGGCACCATCCATGCGCATCCGACCCTCGGCGAAGCCGTACAGGAAGCCGCGCTGCGGGCTTTGGGGCACGCGCTGCATCTGTAAAAACGCGGTGAGGCCATCGGGGGCAAGCCCCCTCCCACAGGGGAATGCATTCCAAATGTGGGAGGGGGCTTGCCCCCGATAGTGGTGGATCGGTCAATACAGGGGCTGAAGGCGTCCACCCAGTGGCTCCCACACAAGCCAAGAATGCAGTATTGTTGCGCCCATCCAGAAAAAAACCGACTTGACCAACGATAGAGGGTGTCATGGGTAACGAAAGCATCAATTGGGACAAGCTGGGTTTTGACTACATCAAGACCGACAAGCGGTTTCTCCAGGTCTGGAAAAACGGCGAATGGCAAGAAGGCACCCTGACCGACGACAACGTGCTGCACATCAGCGAGGGCTCGACCGCCCTGCACTACGGCCAGCAATGCTTCGAAGGCCTCAAGGCCTATCGTTGCAAGGACGGTTCGATCAACCTGTTCCGCCCGGACCAGAACGCCGCCCGCATGCAGCGCAGCTGCGCCCGCCTGCTGATGCCGCACGTCTCGACCGAAGACTTCATCGACGCCTGCAAGCAAGTGGTCGCGGCCAACGAGCGCTTCATCCCGCCGTACGGCAGTGGTGGCGCGCTGTACCTGCGCCCGTTCGTGATCGGCACCGGTGACAACATCGGCGTGCGCACTGCGCCGGAGTTCATCTTCTCGGTGTTCTGCATCCCGGTCGGCGCCTACTTCAAGGGCGGCCTGGTGCCGCACAACTTCCAGATTTCCACCTTCGACCGCGCCGCGCCACAAGGCACCGGTGCCGCCAAGGTCGGTGGCAACTACGCCGCCAGCCTGATGCCGGGTTCCGAAGCGAAGAAAGCCGGTTTTGCCGACGCGATCTACCTGGACCCGATGACCCATTCGAAAATCGAAGAAGTCGGCTCGGCCAACTTCTTCGGGATCACCCACGACAATAAGTTCATCACGCCGAAGTCGCCTTCGGTACTGCCAGGCATCACCCGCCTGTCGCTGATCGAACTGGCCAAGACCCGCCTGGGCCTGGACGTGATCGAGGGCGAAGTGTTCATCGACAAACTGGACCAGTTCAAGGAAGCCGGCGCCTGCGGTACGGCGGCGGTGATCTCGCCGATCGGCGGCATCCAGTACAACGGCAAGCTGCACGTGTTCCACAGCGAGACCGAAGTCGGCCCGATCACCCAGAAGCTCTACAAAGAGCTGACCGGTGTGCAGACCGGTGACGTCGAAGCGCCGCAAGGCTGGATCGTCAAGGTCTGAGCCACCTGGAAAAACCCGCCATCTGGCGGGTTTTTTCATTGTTCGGGGATATTCACCACTAGCTTCTTGCCCATGCTGATCCTGGGTTCCACCCCATACCCCAATGCCTCGTAGAACCCGACGACCCCCTCATTACCACTGGTGATCTGCAGGTTGATCTTCATGCAGCCCAGCGCCGTCAATACCTGTTCCGCATGCCGCACCAGCGACGATCCCAAACCCTGCCGCCGATAGTCCCCATGCACCGCCACTGAATACAGCCAGCCACGGTGCCCGTCGTACCCGGCCAGAATGGTCCCGATCACGGTTTTTTTGTCCGTCGCGACAAAGAACAGCCCATCGTCGACCGCCAGCTTCTTATCAATCGCCAGGGCGGGCAGGTTGTGCGCCGTTTCGTAGCCAAACGCCTCTTGCCACAACGCCACCACCTGCGCCCGGTGCTGACGGTCGCGATACGGCCCGATGGGATGCCGGGACAGCAGGGCCTTTTCCATCACCAACGTACGTTCGCTGCCGTGATAAACGTCGCGCACGGTGTGAAACCCCAATTTGGTGTAGAACGGCTCGGCGGTCAGTGATGACGGCACGCTCAGCACCGTCACCCCGGCTTCGCGGGCGCGTAGCTCAATCTCGATCATCAACAATCGCCCAATGCCCTGCCCTTGCAGCGGCGGGTTGACGAATACCGAGCGCACCACATTCGCATCCAGCGCTGCGGTGGCGACGATCACCTGATCCTGAATCGCTACCAGCACCACGCGTCGCTTGAGCAGTTCCAGCACCGCCTCCGGCGTGAAGTTAGCGGCAACCCGCGCAATCACATGCGCCGGATAGTCCCGCGCATTGCTGCTGTGCAGGGCGGCCAGGATGACCTGGCTGATGCCCTCGGCATCGGTGGCTTGGGCTAAACGAACGACGGTAGACATAATTCCTCCTGGCTGACACAGCTGCAACAAACACCACTCTACCCATGTGGGAGGGGGCTTGCCCCCGATAGCATGCTTTCAGATATAGATTTTCTGGCTGACCCACCGCTGTCGCGGGCAAGCCCCCTCCCACAGGTTGCGTGCATTTCACTCCGGCAGCCGATTCGGCTGCCCTACCCCACTTTTCAGCTTTCCCGGCTGAACCACCCCTCGGTTTCAGCCGGGATTCATCCCGCACAACCCACAAAATAGCCGCACTGCTCACCTCATGGAATTCGTGCCCCCATGCAAACCACCAACACCGTCTTGATGATTCGCCCGGCGCGCTTTGCCTTCAACCCGGACACCGCGATCAACAACCGTTTCCAACGCCCGCCCCTCGACCCGCTCCACGCACAGCAGAAAGCGCTGGAGGAGTTCGACGGCTATGTCACCACCCTGCGCAATCACGGCGTGGAGGTTCTGGTGGTGCAGGACACCCCGGCGCCGCACACCCCCGACTCGATCTTCCCCAACAACTGGTGGAGCAGCCACGCCGACGGCAGCCTGGTGCTGTACCCGATGGAAGGCCAGAACCGACGACTGGAACGCGACAAAGGCGTGCTGCAAGTGTTGGAACAGCGATTTACGGTCAAGGACACCATCGACCTCAGCCACCTCGAACAACAGAACATCTTCCTCGAAGGCACCGGCAGCATGGTGCTCGACCGCCAGCACCGCATCAGCTACGCCTGCCACTCCGGGCGCACTCACCACGACGCCCTGCGCCAGTTCGCCGAACGCCTCGACTACCAGCTCTGCGTGTTCCATGCGGTCGACCGCCACCACGCGCCGATCTACCACAGCAACGTGATGATGAGCGTCGGCCGCGACCTCTCGGTGGTGTGCCTGCAAGCCCTGCCGATTGCCGATGAGCGCCAGGCCCTGGAGCGCTCCCTGCGCGACACTGGCAAGGACATCGTCGCCCTCGACTTCGACCAGTTGGAAGCCTTCGCCGGCAACATGCTCGAAGTCCACGACCGCGACGGCCAGCCGCTGCTGGTGATGTCGGCCAGCGCCTGGGGCGCCCTGCAACCGACCCAGCGCCAACACATAGAACGCCACACCCGGCCGGTGGTGGTGAACATCGACAACATCGAACGCATCGGCGGCGGCAGTGCCCGCTGCATGCTGGCGGAAGTGCACCTGCCTGCCCGTCCCTCATTTCAATAAGGAGTCTTGCCATGACCCGCTATATCGACGTCAACGATCTCTGCTACCTGGTCTCGCAAAAAGGCCTGCCCACCTGCATCACCGAGATGGCCGAGTACATTCGCGCCGACTACCTGCGCTGGCAGGATTTCGAGAAATGCGCGCGCCTGGCCAACCACTCGCCGGACGGCGTGATCGAGCTGATGCCGGTGTCCGACGCGTCGCTGTATGCGTTCAAGTACGTCAACGGCCACCCGAAAAACACCCTGGCCGGCATGCTCACCGTGATGGCCTTCGGTGCGCTGGGCGATGTCGATACCGGCCTGCCGGTGCTGCTGGCGGAAATGACCCTGACCACCGCGATCCGCACCGCCGCCACCTCGGCGCTGGTCGCCCGCTACCTGGCCCGCGAGAACAGCCGCAGCATGGCGCTGATCGGCAACGGCTCGCAGAGCGAGTTCCAGGCCCTGGCCTTCCACGCCATGCTCGGCATCAATGAAATCCGCCTGTTCGATATCGACGCCAAGGCCACCGCCAAGCTGGCGGCCAACCTCAAAGCCTTCCCGGCAATCAAAGTGATCCTGGCCGGCAGCGTGGCCGAGGCGGTCAAAGGCGCCGACATTGTCACCACCGTCACTGCCGACAAGGCCTACGCCACCATCCTCACCGACGACATGATCGAGCCGGGCATGCACCTCAATGCCGTCGGCGGTGACTGCCCGGGCAAAACCGAACTGGACCGACGTATCGTCGAGCGCGCCCGTGTGATCGTCGAGTACGAACCACAAAGCCGTATCGAAGGTGAAATCCAGCACATGCCGGAAGACTCGCCGGTGACCGAGCTGTGGCAAGTGATCAACGGCCAGCAGCCAGGCCGCGAGAATGCGCGCCAGGTCACGCTGTTCGACTCGGTGGGTTTCGCCATCGAAGACTACTCGGCCCTGCGCTACGTACTCGACGTAGCCAAGGCGCTGGAGGTGGGCAGCGAATTGGAACTGGTGCCGGACCTGGCCGACCCGAAAGACCTGTTCGCACGCCTGGCCCAACAGCCACGCGTACAGCAGAAAAAGCGCGCCTGAGACCGCTCTGGCCTGCTGCTTTGCGTCGATGGCAGGCCGGTTTTTCAGGGATGAAAAGCCGATTCAGCGGGTGTCACAGCCGATTCCGCTGCATTGCCGGTTTTAACAGCGCAATTCGCGCTTTATGCACGGGGTAAACGACACAAAAAACGCACCATCATGAAGCATTCTCTGCTCCCAGTTATTCACTGCCCTGACATCAATTACAAAATATAGGGACCTGCACATGACTCCATTGCGATCACTCTTCGCCGCGCTGCTGTTGCCACTCTGCGCAAGCGCCGCCCACGCCCAGGACTGGAAAGAAATCCGCTTCGGCGTATTCCCCGAATACCCACCCTTCGAATCCGTGGCCGCCGACGGCAGCCTGCAAGGCTTCGATATCGAGTTGGGCAACGCGATCTGTGCCAAGCTCGAAGTGAAATGCACCTGGGTCCACAACGAATTCGACGGCATGATCCCGGCCCTGCGTGCGCGCAAGTTCGACGCGATCATGTCGTCCATGGCCGTCACCCCCGCCCGTGAAAAAATCATCGACTTCAGTGACCGGCTGTTCCTCAGCCCGACCTCGGTGATCACCCGCAAGAGCGCCGACTTCGGCGACACCCCGCAATCCCTCAAGGGCAAGCAGGTCGGCGTACTGCAAGGTTCGTTGCAGGAGGCCTATGCCCGTGCGCACCTGGCCAGGCTCGGCGCGCAGATCAAGGCGTACCAGTCCCAGGACCAGAACTACGCCGACCTGCAGAACGGCCGCCTCGACGCGACCCTGACCGACAAGCTCGAAGCCCAGCTCAACTTCCTGTCCAAGCCCGAAGGTGCCGACTTCAAGACCGGCCCGGCGTTCAAGGACCCGACCCTGCCCCTGGACATCGCCATGGGCCTGCGCAAGAACGACCAGGAACTGCGCACGCTGATCAACAAGGGTATCGCTGCCGTGCAGGCGGATGGCACTTACGCGCAGATCCAGAAGAAGTACTTCGGCGATCAGGACATCTACCACGAGTAACCCCCTTGCCCTCTGTGGGCTCTGGCTTGTGTGGGAGGGGGCTTGCCCCCGATAGCAGTGGGTCAGCTGATACAGGTGTCACTGACACACCCTCATCGGGGGCAAGCCCCCTCCCACAAAAAGCCTCTCCCACAGTAAATCTGTGCGCGCCAACGAGATTCTTCCCATGAATGAATTCCTCAACTTGCAGGGCTACGGCCCGATGCTCGCCCAGGGTGCGTGGATGACGCTCAAGCTGTCCTTCCTCGCCCTGGCCCTGAGCCTCGCCCTTGGTCTGATCGCCGCCGGCGCCAAGCTCTCCAGCGCCAATTGGCTGCGGGTACCGGCCACGCTCTACACCACGCTGATCCGCAGCGTGCCGGACCTGGTGCTGATCCTGCTGATTTTCTACAGCCTGCAACTGTGGCTAAACGACCTGAGCGAAATGTTCGGCTGGGGCTACTTTGAAATCGACCCGTTTACCGCAGGCGTCGTCACCCTGGGCTTCATCTACGGCGCGTATTTCACCGAGAACTTCCGGGGCGCGATCCTCAGCGTGCCGGTCGGCCAACTGGAAGCGGCGACCGCCTATGGGCTGAGCCGCTGGCAGCGTTTTCACCTGGTGCTGTTCCCGCAGTTGATGCGTTTTGCCCTGCCGGGCCTGGGCAATAACTGGTTGGTGCTGCTCAAGTCCACGGCGCTGGTGTCGATCATCGGCCTGTCGGACCTGGTCAAGGCCGCGCAGAACGCCGGCAAGACCACCAACGAGCCGCTGTACTTCCTGATCCTCGCCGGCCTGGTGTACCTGGTGATCACTACCCTATCCAACCGCATCTTCAAGCGCCTCGAACGGCGCTACAACCTCGGCATCAAGGGGATGGCGCGATGATCGAACTGTTCCAGCAATACGGCCTGGCCTACCTGTTCAGCGATGGCGCGGGGCTGTCTGGCGTGGCCATGACCCTGTGGCTGTTCATCATCTCGGTGGTGTTCGGCTTCGTGCTGTCGATTCCACTGGCACTGGCAAGGGTTTCCGAGCACTTCTGGCTGCGCTGGCCGGTAGAGGTCTACACCTACCTGTTCCGCGGGACGCCGCTGTATATCCAACTGCTGATTTGCTACACCGGGCTGTACAGCCTGGAAGTGGTGCAGGACAACGCCCTGCTCAACCAGTTTTTCCGCAACGCGCTGAACTGCACCCTGCTCGCCTTCGTGCTCAACACCTGCGCCTACACCGTGGAAATCTTCGCCGGGGCGATCCGCAATATTCCCCATGGCGAAATCGAAGCGGCCCGCGCCTATGGCTTGCATGGCTGGCGGCTGAACCTGTTTGTGGTGGTGCCGGCGGCTCTGCGCCGTGCATTGCCGGCCTACAGCAATGAAATGATCCTGATGCTGCACGCAACCTCCCTAGCGTTTACCGCCACTGTCGCCGACATCCTCAAGGTGGCCCGCGACGCCAATGCCGAGACGTTCCTGACGTTCCAGGCCTTCGGCATCGCCGCCCTGCTCTACATGCTGCTGTCGTTTGCACTGGTGGGCCTGTTCCGACTGGCCGAACGTCGCTGGATGCGTTTTCTTGTTCCTACCCGAGGCTAACCCATGAATCAGTCCGCGCAGGCCCTGGCCACTTATCCCGTTGACGAACCCGTTGCCACACCCGCCACCGCCGCTATCAAGCTGCAAGTCGAAGGCATCCACAAACGCTACGGCGAACACGAAGTGCTCAAGGGCGTATCGCTGAATGCGCGCAATGGCGATGTGATCAGCCTGATCGGCGCCAGCGGCTCCGGCAAAAGCACGATGCTGCGCTGCATCAACTTCCTCGAACAGCCGGACGCCGGGGTGATCACCCTGGACGGCATCAGCATCGAAATGCAGCAAGGCCGCGCCGGCACCCGCGCGCCGCACCAGGCCCAACTGCAGAACCTTCGTACACGCCTGGCCATGGTGTTCCAGCACTTCAACCTGTGGAGCCACATGACCGTGCTGGAAAATATCACCATGGCCCCGCGCCGGGTGCTGGGCGTGAGCGCCGCCGAGGCGGAAAAACGCGCACGCCTGTACCTGGACAAGGTCGGCCTGCCGGGCCGCGTGGCGGATCAGTACCCGGCGTTCCTGTCCGGCGGCCAGCAGCAGCGCGTGGCGATTGCCCGGGCCTTGGCGATGGAACCGGAGATCATCCTGTTCGATGAGCCGACTTCCGCGCTCGACCCAGAACTTGTAGGAGAAGTCCTCAAAGTCATACAGACGTTGGCCGAGGAAGGTCGTACCATGCTGATGGTCACCCACGAAATGGGCTTTGCCCGCCAGGTGTCCAGCCAAGTGCTGTTCTTGCACCAGGGCAAGGTTGAGGAACAAGGCGACGCCAGGATCCTCGACCACCCCCGCAGTGAGCGCCTGCAGCAATTTCTTTCCAACCGTTTGAAGTGAAACCCATGGATACCAAGGCCAACGGACCCCATTCCTCCCCTGCGCTGGACCGCATCGATGAAGCCATTATCGAAGTGCTGCGCCATCAGGGGCGCATCACCTACGAAAAGCTCTCGTCGCTGGTACACCTCACGCCCCGGCCCTGCCTGGAACGGGTGCGCAAGCTGGAGCGGCGCGGGGTGATCCGTGGGTATGGGGCGATCATCGATGTGCAGATGGTCTCGCCAGGCTTGTCATTGCTGGTGCTGGTGGCCTTGTCCAACCAAAGCGGGCGCTCGGCGCAAAAGGCCTTCGAAGCCTGTGTGAAGGCCTGCCCGCAGGTGTTCGAATGCCAGCTGATCAGCGGGCCGTTCGACTACAGCCTGCGCATGCGTTGCCGGGACATGGAGCATTACCGGGTGTTGACAGAGACCTGGCTGAACAATGATGAGTTGCACATCGATAAGTTGGTGGCGCATCCGGAATTGGCAGTGGTCAAGAACACCGCCACCGAGTTGGCCTGATCTTATCTCTCCAAAACACTGCCGATCGAATGTGGGAGGGGGCTTGCCCCCGATAGCAGTGTGTCAGTCTATGCATCTGTGACTGACACTCCCTCATCGGGGGCAAGCCCCCTCCCACATATTCAACCCTGCCCGCTTAAGATTCTCTTGCCAGGCTTGGTGCCAATCAGCCTGGCCTGCCCATCCTTCTGCTTCCCCGTCCTTGCCTCGCTGATCAACCCAGGTATCAACTTGCCCTCCGGCAGGTTCTTCCAGAACCGGCTGGGCAAATGCCCTTCCATCACCTTGGGGTTCAACCGTGCCGGGTTGAAGATGTGGCTGTAATAGGTCAGCCACATCGCGCTATGGGGGTCCTCGACATTCTGCGCCAACTGCCGCCACGCCTCGGGGCACTCACGCTGGTGGATCAACTGCTCGCCATCGTAGTAAACCCCATCCAACGGTGTGGCGATCATCCAGCGATGACGGCCCATGCGCCCGATAAAATGTTGGCTGGCGGATTTCAGGATGTCATGGGCCGGTTCATGCCAGGCCACGTATTCCGGCAGTTCCGGCCCCGCTCCCGCCGGCAGCGCGATAAACCGCACAAATGCATGCAGGTGATGCGCCTCGCGGCTGACCTGCTTGATCCGCCGCTGCAACTCGCTGCCCAGCTTGTCCCCGGCCAGCATCGCGGTGCGGTCGCCATGGCTGACGCGCCACAGCACCTCATACAGCAGGCTCCAGCGTTGGTCGCCGTGGTAGCAGGCAGCCGATTCCAGCAATTCCAGCAGGGCCTTGGGCACTCGCGTCTGGAAAGGCCCGGGCGCCTCGGGAATCGACTGGTCAGTGGCAAACAGGTCCGCCACCTCCGCCTCGCCCCAGCTCACCTGACTGGGATCGACCTGATGGCTGAGCAGCCAGCGTGCCTGGTCGCGCCAGGTGGCGAACAGGTTGTCGCATTCCAGGCTGATCACCCCCACAACCCCATCTGCTCAGGTTGCGGGCGGTCGCGCAGTTGCTCGCGCAGCCGCACGCTGGTGCTGTCGGCCTGTTGCGGATGGTAGTCGCTGGTGATGAAAAACGGCTTGGCCTTGGCCAGCACGCAGCGCATGCGCGCCAGGTCTTCGAAGCGGATCTTGCGTTCGCGACGCAGGTCCACCAGGCGCTGGGTGGTGCGCAGGCCAATGCCTGGAATGCGTGCGATCAAGGTCGGTTCGGCGCGATTCAGGTCCAGAGGGAACACATCGCGGTTGTCCAGGGCCCAGGCCAGCTTGGGGTCGATGTCCAGGGCCAGGTGGCCGGGGCCTTTGAACAGCTCATTGGCGTTGAACCCATAGCTGCGCAACAGGAAATCGGCCTGGTACAAGCGGTGCTCGCGCATCAGCGGCGGCGCGGCCAGGGGCACGCTTTTCGGGCTGTTGGGGATGGGGCTGAACGCCGAGTAATACACGCGACGCAGCTTGAAGTTGCCGTACAACGCCTCGGCACCGTGGAGGATGGTGCTGTCATCGGTGTCGTCGGCGCCGACGATCAGTTGCGTGCTCTGCCCGGCCGGGGCAAAACGCGGTGCACGCGGTTCGTTACGGACCGTCTGCTCGCCAGTGTAGATGGTCTGCATGGCCTGCTTGATCGAGCCGATCTTTTTTTCCGGCGCCAGGGTCTGCAGGCTGGCCTCGGTGGGCAGTTCGATGTTCACGCTCAGCCGGTCGGCATAGCGCCCGGCCTCGGCGATCAGCGCCGGGTCCGCGTCGGGAATGGTCTTGAGGTGGATATAGCCGCGAAAGTCGTGCTCTTCGCGCAGCAGCTTGGCCACGCGCACCAACTGCTCCATGGTGTAGTCGGACGAACGGATGATGCCGGAGCTGAGAAACAGCCCGCTGACGCAATTGCGCCGATAGAAATCCAGGGTCAGGGTCACCACCTCCTCCGGGCTGAACCGTGCGCGGGGCACGTCGCTGGAGCGGCGGTTGACGCAGTACTGGCAGTCGTAGAGACAGAAGTTGGTGAGCAGCACCTTGAGCAACGACACGCAACGCCCGTCCGGCGTATAGCTGTGGCAGATGCCCATGCCATCGGTGGAACCCAGCCCCGTCTTGCCCTCGGAACTGCGCTTGGGCGCGCCACTGCTGGCGCAGGACGCGTCGTACTTGGCGGCGTCGGCGAGAATGCTGAGTTTTTCGATCAACTGCATGGAGGGCTACCGATACTGGTTTTTTGTACAGTATCAGGCAGCCCTCCCGGTCACAAGCGCAGTTGGTCAGCTGGCGGTGGCAAGCAACCGGTCCTGCACCGAGCGCCCCTTGCCGCGCCCACGGTCCAGGGCATACAACGACGCCGCAATTTCATCGGCGCGGATCGGCAGCACCGACAGCAAGGTGTCGCTCAAACCGTGGCTGGCCTGGCTGAACCCCTGGATGTAGATGCCGGCGTTGCAACGCTCGTCGGTGACGATGCGGTAGTCGCGCGCCACGTCGAAGTCGCCCAGGTAGTCTTCCAGCGGCGCGAGCAAGGCGCGGTGCGTCTGGCGCTCGTAGCCGGTGGCCAGGATCACCGCGTCGTAATGGTTGAGGCTGGTTTCGCCGTTGGCGTTGTTGCGCAGCGCCAACTCGATGCCCAGCGGGCCCGGCGTGGCCTTCTCGACCACGGTCATGGTGCGGAACGCCTGGCGGGCGATGCCGGAAACTTTCTGGCGGTAGAAAATGCCGTAGATGCGCTCGATCAGGTCCAGATCCACCACCGAATAGTTGGTGTTCTGGTACTCGGCCACCAGGCGCTCGCGCTCGGCGCCCTCCTGCTGGAACACCAGGTCGGTAAAGGCCGGCGAGAACACTTCGTTGACGAACGGGCTGTCATCGGCCGGCTTGAGCGCCGAGCCGCGCAGGATCATGTCGACCTGCACCGACGGGAAGCTGTCGTTCAGGTCGATAAAGGCTTCGGCCGCACTCTGGCCGCCGCCGATGATGGCGATGCGCATGGCCTTGCCGTCGACACACGGCTGGCTGGCCATGCGCTCCAGGTATTGGGAATGGTGGAACACCCGGCTGTCGCCTTTGAGCGCGTTGAACGCCTCAGGAATACGTGGCGTGCCACCGGCGCTGACCACCACCGAACGAGTGGTGCGCACATGCTGCTCGCCCAGTGCATCGCGGGAGATCACGCGCAGGGCTTCGACCTGCTGCTGGTGCAGGATCGGCTCGATGGCCAGCACCTCCTCGCCGTAGCGCGCCTGGGCCTGGAACTGGCCGGCGACCCAGCGCAGGTAATCGTTGTACTCCATGCGGCACGGGTAGAAGGTGCCCAGGTTGATGAACTCCACCAGGCGGTCGTGGGCTTTCAGGTAATTGACGAAGGAGTACGGACTGGTGGGGTTGCGCAGGGTCACCAGATCCTTGAGGAACGAGATCTGCAGCTCGCTCTGGGTGACCAGGGTATTGCCGTGCCAGCGGTAGTCGGCCTGTTTGTCCAGGAACAGTACGTCCAGTTTGCCCTGGGCCTTTTCGCGCTCCTGCAGGGCGATGGCCAGCGCCAGGTTCGAAGGGCCGAAACCGATACCGATCAGGTCGTGAACCGCGGGCGAAGCAATTGCCTGTGTCATTCCAGTGTCCTCTGGATAAGCCCCTTGGCGGTGGGGCGGGAATACCTTTCAAGGCCTGCACATCAGGCCGTGTGTTGATAGGAAACGAGGACAGTGAAATAAAATTTAACTGATCAGTGATCAGTGCGCTTCCCACTCGCGCATGCGCACCCGGCAGTGCTTCATGGCGTTGACGATGTGTTTTTCCACCAACGCGCGGGAAATGCACAGGCGTTCGGCAATCTGCAGGTGGGTCAGGCCGTCGAGCTTGCGCAGCAGGAAGCTGTCGCGACAGGCCGGCGGCAGCTCAGCCAGGGCGCGTTCGAGCAGTTCCAGGCGCTGGCCGTGGTCGTGGGTGGTGTGCGGCGAACTGCTGGCAAAGCGTTCTTCGGCATCGAGTACGTCCAGCGGTTCGACCTGGCGCAGGGCGTTGCGCCGGTGGCCGTCAATCACCAGGTTAAGCGCGGTGCGGTATAAAAAGGCACGGGGTTGTTCGATGGGGGTGTCGCTGGAACGTTCCAGCACCCGGACATACGCGTCATGCACCACATCCTCGGCCACCTGACGGTTGCCCAGCTTGGCGTTGAGGAAACACACCAGCTCGCGATAGTAGTTTTCCAACATGACTCCCGGCCGCGGGGTGGCGGCATTAGGTCCCCGGGTGCAAAAAAGACAGCGTTCAGGTGATGGCAGTTTGAGTGTGTGCAATTTATAGTAATTCTCATCTACTTTTAAAGCAGACTCGCATCAACGGACGATTTTTTTCTTCAAGGGAGCTGTAACTGCTTATGTAACCGCCTAAATCCCCGCGCAATTCTCTCGTTTACTTGTCAGCTCCCCGCAACTGCGGTCCGAACTTTCCTGGCTGGAAACCCACGCATGAAACGCCCTCGACCTGCCCGACGCGCCTTGCTCGTTATCGCGTGCCTGATCCCCATTATCGCCGTCGCGGCCTGGCAGGTGCTGCCGCCGGGGCGTGACACCCTCACCACCGTCACCGTCACCCGCGGCAATATCGAAAACAGCGTGACCGCCCTGGGCACCCTGCAACCGCGTCGTTATGTGGACGTGGGCGCCCAGGCATCGGGGCAGATCCGCAAGATCCACGTCGAGGCCGGCGACCAGGTGCAGGAAGGCCAACTGCTGGTGGAGATCGACCCGTCCACGCAGAAGGCCAAGCTCGACGCCAGCCGCTACGCCATCGAAAACCTCAAGGCCCAGTTGCAGGAGCAAAAGGCCCAGCACGAACTGGCGCGCCAGAAATACCAGCGCCAGCAGCGCCTGGTCGCCGGCAACGCCACCCGCGAGGAAGACGTACAAACCGCCAAGGCGGAACTGAGCGCCACCCAGGCCCGGGTCGATATGTTCCAGGCGCAGATCCTGCAAGCCCAGGCCAGCCTGCGCAGTGATGAAGCCGAGTTGGGCTACACGCGGATTTATGCGCCGATGACCGGCACCGTGGTCGCGGTGGACGCGCGGGTCGGCCAGACCCTCAACGCACAGCAGCAGACACCGTTGATCCTGCGGATCGCCAAGCTGTCGCCGATGACCGTCTGGGCGGAAGTCTCGGAAGCGGATATCGGCCACGTCAAACCGGGCATGACCGCCTATTTCACCACCCTGAGCGGCGGCAACCGGCGCTGGACCAGCACCGTGCGGCAGATCCTGCCGATCCCGCCCAAGCCGTTGAACGAAACCCAGGGCAGCGGCAGCCCCAACAGTTCGAATAAAAGCGGCAGCGGCCGCGTGGTGCTGTACACCGTGTTGCTGGATGTGGACAACAGCGACAACGCGTTGATGGCGGAAATGACCGCCCAGGTATTTTTCGTCGCCAGCCAGGCCCAGGATACGCTGACGGCGCCGATCGCTGCGCTACAGGGCACGACCAACGCCAACCAGCAGATCGCCCGGGTGGTGGGCAAGAATGGCCGTATCGAGCAGCGCCAGGTGCAGGTCGGCATCAGCGACCGCCTGCGCGTGCAGGTACTCGACGGCCTGAACGAAGGTGATCAACTGCTGGTCGGCCCGGCCGACGGCAACGGGGGTTGAGGTGAACACGCCTCTGATCGAACTCAAGGACATCCGCAAGTCCTACGGCGGCGGCGACAGCCCGCAGGTCGACGTGTTGCGCGGCATCGACCTGGCGATCCATGCCGGGGAATTCGTCGCCATCGTCGGTGCCTCCGGCTCCGGCAAGTCCACGTTGATGAACATCCTCGGTTGCCTTGACCGCCCCAGCACCGGCGACTACCTGTTCGCCGGGGAAAACGTCGCGCACCTGGACAGCGACGAACTGGCCTGGCTGCGCCGCGAAGCCTTTGGTTTTGTGTTCCAGGGCTACCACCTGATCCCCTCGGGCACGGCCCAGGAAAACGTCGAGATGCCGGCGATCTACGCCGGTATCAGCGCCGCCGAACGCCATGCCCGCGCCAACGCCCTGCTCACCCGCCTGGGCCTGGCCGAGCGCACCGGCAACCGTCCGCACCAGCTGTCCGGCGGCCAACAGCAGCGAGTGTCCATCGCCCGTGCGTTGATGAACGGCGGCCATATCATCCTCGCCGACGAACCCACCGGCGCCCTCGACAGCCACAGCGGCGCCGAGGTCATGACCCTGCTGGACGAACTGGCCAGCCAGGGCCACGTAGTGATCCTGATCACCCACGACCGCGAAGTGGCTGCGCGGGCCAACCGCATCATCGAAATTCGCGATGGCTTGATCATCAGTGACTCGGCCAATGACAGCGACACCAGGCCCGTAGCCACCACCGGCGCCCTGCAAGCCGTGGACCTGCGCCAGCGCCTGGCCGACGGCGCCGAGCACAACGGCGCCTGGAAAGCCGAACTGGTGGACGCGGTGCAAGCTGCCTGGCGTGTGATGTGGATCAACCGCTTCCGTACCGCGCTGACCCTGCTGGGCATCATCATCGGCGTGGCGTCGGTGGTGGTGATGCTGGCAGTGGGCGAAGGCAGCAAGCGCCAGGTCATGGCGCAGATGGGCGCGTTCGGCTCCAACATCATCTACCTCAGCGGTTCATCGCCGAATCCGCGCACGCCGCTGGGGATCGTGACGCTCGATGACGTGCATGCGCTGGCGGCCCTGCCGCAGGTGCAGCGCATCATGCCGGTCAACGGCAACGAAGCCGGGGTGCGTTTCGGCAATGTCGACTACATGGCTTACGTGGGCGGCAACGACACCAACTTCCCGGAGATTTTCAATTGGCCGGTGGTCGAGGGCAATTATTTCACTGCCGCCGACGAGCGTGCCGCTGCCACCGTGGCGGTGATTGGTCATCGTGTGCGTGAGAAGCTGTTCAAGGGCGAGGTCGACCCCATCGGCCAGTACATCCTGATTGAAAACGTGCCATTCCAGGTGATCGGCGTGCTGGCGGAAAAAGGCGCCAGCTCCGGCAACAAGGACAGCGACGATCGCGTTGCCATCCCTTACACCGCCGCCAGCGTGCGCCTGTTCGGCAGCTACAACCCCGAGTATGTGGTGATCGCCGCGGCGGACGCGCGCAAGGTCCGCGAGGCCGAGGTGGCCATCGACCAGTTGATGCAAAAACTGCACAACGGCAAGCGCGACTATGAGCTGACCAACAACGCCGCGATGATCCAGGCCGAGGCGCGCACGCAGAACACACTGTCGCTGATGCTCGGTTCGATTGCCGCGATTTCCCTGTTGGTGGGCGGCATCGGCGTGATGAACATCATGTTGATGACTGTACGCGAGCGTACCCGTGAAATCGGTATCCGCATGGCCACCGGCGCACGCCAGCGCGACATCCTGCGTCAGTTCCTCACCGAAGCGGTGATGCTTTCGGTGGTCGGCGGCCTGTGCGGCATCGCCCTCGCGCTGTTGGTGGGCGGCGTGCTGGTGCTGGCCAAGGTGGCGGTGCAGTTTTCCCTGGTGGCGGTGTTCGGTGCATTCGGTTGCGCCCTTGTCACCGGCGTCGTATTCGGCTTTATGCCGGCCCGTAAAGCTGCCCGGCTCGATCCGGTTAAGGCGTTGACCAGTGAATAAACGATCCCTTTACCTGCCCGGCCTCTGCGTATTGCTCAGCGCCTGCACCGGCAACCCGCCTGCCATCGACAGCGGCATTGCACCGCCGGCTGCCTGGCAATATACCGAGCGCAGCGCCGCCCAGGCCACCCAGCAGCAATGGTGGACCCAGTTCGGCAGCCCGCAGCTCAATCGCCTGGTCGACCAGGCCCGCCGGGACAGCTTCGACGTGGCCGCCGCCACGGCCCGCGTGCGCCAGGCCCAGGCCAGCGCAGTGATCGCCGGCGCGCCGCTGCTGCCGGAGGTGAAATTCAACCTCGGCACCAGCCGCCAGAAATTGCTGCGCGGCCCTGGTGGCCCGGACCTGGACGCAACACGCAGCGATGATACCGTCGATAACTACAGCGCCAACCTCACCGCCAGTTACGAGGTGGACTTCTGGGGTGGCCGCGCCGCCGCCCGCGACAGCGCCTTACAGAGTCTGCGCGCCAGCGCGTTCGACCAGGCCACGGTGGAACTGACCCTGCTCAGCAGCGTCGCCGACCGCTACGCGCAAACCCTGGCCGCCCGGCAGCGCGAGCAGATTGCCGAGCTGAACCTGGCCAATGCGCGCAACGTGCTCGCGCTGGTGCAGACCCGCTATGACGCCGGCTCCGCCACCGCGCTGGAACTGGCCCAGCAAAAAAGCCTGGTGGCCAGCCAGCAACGCCAATTGCCGCTGATCCAGCAACTGAGCGAAGAGTCGCGGATCACCCTGGCCGCCCTGCTCGGCCAGCCGGTACAAGGCCTGGACCTGGGCTCCGAGAGCTTCCAGGCGCTGACCTGGCCAACCATCGGCGCGGGCATGCCCAGCCAACTGCTCAGCCGCCGCCCCGACCTCGCCAAGGCCGAAGCACAACTGGCGGCGGCACAGGCCGACGTCACCGTGGCCCGCGCCGCCATGCTGCCTGCCATCACCCTGGGCGCAACCCTGGGCTCGGATGCCTACAAGGCCCTGGATATCCTGCGCAGCCCCTACTACACGCTGACCGCCGGCCTGGTCGGCCCGATCTTCAACAACGGCCGTTTAAGCGCTGAACGCGACAAGGCCCGCGCCCGCCAGGATGAACTGCTGCAAACCTATCGCGGCGCAATCATCAACGGTTTTGCCGATGTGGAAAAAGCCCTCAGCAGCATCACCCGCCTCGACCAGCAACGCGAATGGCAGCGTGAAGAACTGCAACAGGCGCAGACGGCGTTCCAGATTGCCGAAAGCCGCTACCAGGCCGGCGCCGAAGACCTGCTCACCGTGCTGGAAACCCAGCGCACCCTGTACGCGGCCCAGGACCAGAACGTGCAACTGCGCTTGTCACGCCTACAGGCCAGTATCGCCCTGTACAAAGCACTGGGTGGTGGCTGGCAGACAGAGATCCGATAAACAAAACTCCAATTTCATACAACAGACGTTCTTTCAGCCTACATTCTTCGACCCAAGGTCCTTGGTAAAAAAGCCGCTATCACACGGTTGCCCGGGACCTCTCGATGACTGCTGCAAAACACCTGACGGGCGCCTGCCTCTGGCTGATGGCAAACCTTGCGACAGCCCAGCCGTTGATCCCCCCCACTGCCATCGACTGGTTGCTGGACTGTCCCCTGCCCTCCGTTGAACGCCTGGACCCTGCGGTACTGGAACGGACCCAATGCGGCACCGTGAGCGTACCGCGCAATCATGCCGCACCCCGCCAGGGCAGGTTGCGCTTGTACGTAACCCGCGTCGGGGCCCGCGACCCGTTGAACCGTGAAGGCGTGATCATTGCCCAGGCCGGCGACGCGGCCAAGAAGACTCAGGTCGGCACCTTCGTCATCCACCTGGCCAGCCTGTGGGGCTCCCACTCCCACCCGGCCTATCGCCGGCTGGTCGACCGTTATGACGTCATCGAGCTCAGCACCCGCGACCTCAGTACCGACAATGGCATCGAGCAGGCGGCCCAGGACCTGGAGTTCGTACGTACCCAACTCGGTGAAGCTCAATTGCGCTACCTGGGCAATGCCGACAGCGCACGCCTGGGCAACCGCTACGCCACGCTGTTTCCCGAACGGGTCACGCGCATGGTACTGGTCAACGCGCACGCGAGCGAAATGGCGGCACCCTTCGTTGAACAACTGCGCCTGAAAGACTCGTCCACACAGGACGCCAGCCGTTGCATCAACCGCTGGGTGGGCGACTTCCTGATCTACGGCAAGCAACCACCCCGGGCCACCCGCTGCCTGGATTCCGCCGAAGGACAGTAACCCTCGTTTGCGACCTGTTGTCCTCAAAAACGACACCTGGCGTTGACGTTGGGGGTCGATCGTTATTAAGTGCTATTTATCCGCATTAATACGATAAATCGAACCCATGCTAAGCCGCCCGCTACGACGCAAACGCCAGAAGCTGTCCGATGTGATTGTCGAGTCGGTCAAGCGCTCAATCGTCACCGACGCCTTGAAGCCCGGCGACCGCCTGCCCACCGAGCGTGAGCTGATGGAAAGCTTCCAGTGCTCCAAGGGCTCTGCCCGCGAAGCACTCAAGGCCCTGGAAGTGGAAGGCCTGGTGAGCACCCGCACCGGCCCCAGCGGTGGCGCCTACCTGAACCAGGCCGGCACCGAACCGGCCAGCCGCGCATTGCGCAACTACCTGCACTTCCAGCACCTGGATGGCGAACAGGTGTACCAACTGCGCAAAGTCATCGAAGTGGAACTGGCGGTGTCGGTGCTCGGGCGCCTCAGCGAAGACGACTACCAGGCCCTGCAAGACAACGTGGATTTCTGCAGCGCCCCGGAAGACAGCGAGGCCGGCCAGCGCGAACAACGCCTGGCGGAGCTGGAGTTCCACAACCTGCTGGCCAAGGCCTGCCCCAACCCGCTGCTGAGTTTCATGGCGCAGTTTCTCAACGACCTGCTGCGCGACCTGGTGGTGCTGAAAAAAGCCTACAAGCCCAAGCGCAAGCAGTTCGACGCGGCCAACCTGGATTATCACAAGCAGTTGCTGATCGCCTTTCGTGCCGGGGATGAAAGCGCGGTACGCAGCTTGATGCATGAACACATGTGCGATGCCGAACACCACATGACCGCCCTTGAAGGCCAAGTCAGCCCGCATTTTCTACTGGAGTTCGATCACTCTTAAAGAACACCACAGACCCCATGTGGGCAGCATTTCAACCACACATCGTTTCATCCAATAACAGGCCTGCCCACAGGCCCTTGCTCCACCGTATCGCCATTGCCACTCCTGCCAATAACTAAACCAGGGAGTCACCCCATGCAGCGTCGTACGTTGTTGAAAGCCAGTCTCACCGCCGCAGCCGCCCTCAGCCTCCCGCTGAGCGTGCGCTCGGCATTCGCCGCCGAGCCCTTTACCTTTTACGGCCTCAAGTCCATGTCTGGCGCGTTTGCCAGCTATGGCAAGTTTGCCGACATGGGTTCGCGCCTGGCGGTGGAGCAGCACCCGGAGGTGCTGGGTCGCCCGTTGAACTACAAGGTTATCGACACCGAAGGCAACGCCGGCAAGGCGGTGCGCAAGGTCCAGGAAGCCATCCAGCAGGACGGCGCGCGGTTCTTCCAGGGGTGCACCTTGTCCTCGTCGGCGCTGGCGGTGGCCAAGGAAGTCGACAAGGTCGGCGGCGTGTTCATGACCCCGGTGGGCGCCGATGAAGTCACCGGCAAGGACTGCAACAAGGCGACGTTCCGCTGGTCCGTGCCGACCTACGGCGCAATCCGCGAAACCATGGTGCCGCTGATCAAACTGCTGCCCGACGCCAAGCGCTGGTACACCATCACCCCGCAATACGTGTTCGGCGAAGCCCTGCTCGAAGGCGCCAAAAACGTGCTCAAGGAACACGGCCTGGAACACGTCGGCAACAGCTACCACTCGCTGCAGGAACAGGAATTTTCCGGCTACCTGACCAACGCCATCTCGACCAGACCCGACGTGCTGGTGCTGCTCAACTTCGGCAGCCAGTCGTCCAACACCCTGCGCCAGGCGGTCAACTTCGGCATCAAGGAGCGCATGAAAGTGCTGCTGGTGTGGTCCGCCGGACTCGACCAATTCCAGGAACTGGGCAGCGATGTACTCGAGGGCGTGTACCTTGGCGCACAGTACTGGCACCAGGTCGACACCCCGCTCAACCGTGAACTGGTCAAGCTGACCCAGGCCAAGTACGGCATCAACCCCACCTACCCGCTGGCCGCCGACTACATCAGCACCAGGGTCATGCTCGAAACCATCATCGCCACCGGCAGCTTCGACGGGCCGACCGTGGCCAAGGCCATGCAGGGCCTGAGTTTCGAAGGGCCCACCGGCAAGGAATCGATCCGCGCCGGCGACCACCAGGTGATCAAGGACTACTACCTGCTGATCGGCAAGGCCAGCAGCGAGATGGCCGACAAGGACGACCTGGCCAAGGTGCTCAGCGCCGGCCAATCGTTCCCGCCGGTGGACGCCACGGGCTGCACGCTCGGCTGATCCCCTGAATTTTGTAGCGCAGGGCCGCGCAAGCGGCGTCCTGCCGAGGGTTCCTGCATGCTTAATCTTTACCTGTTCCAGATCCTCAACGGCCTTGGGCTGGGGATGATCTACTTCCTCATTGCGGTCGGGCTGACGATCATTTTCGGCCTGCTCAACTTCGTCAACTTCGCCCACGGCGCGTTCTTTCTGCTGGGTGCCTACATCTGCTACACCGCCGTGAGCCTCACCGGCAACTTCTGGCTGGCGTTGCTGATCGCGCCACTGGTGGTGGCTGCACTGGCCTGGGTGATCGAGCGCCTGTTGATTCAGCGGATCTACCACTTGCCGCACATGTTCCAGATCCTGGTGACCCTGGGGATTGCACTGATCATCCAGGAGGCCAGCGTGATGATCTGGGGTCCGGTGGGCAAGAGCGTCGCGGTACCGGAACTGCTGCGCGGCGTGCTGGTGGTGGGTGACTTCGTGTACCCCTACTACCGCCTGTTCCTCATTGTGTTTTCCGGGCTGGTCGGCCTGGGCCTGTGGTTGCTGCTGGAACGCACGCGCTTCGGTGCCCTGGTGCGCGCCGGCAGTGAAAGCACCGAAACCGTGTCGCTGCTGGGCACCAATATTTTCCGCCTGTTCTCCATGACCTTCGCCCTCGGCGTGGCCCTGGCCGGCGTCGCCGGTGTGCTGTTCGCACCGTTGCGCGGCGCGCAGCCCTTTGTCGGCCCGGAGATCCTCGGCGTGGCCTTCGTGGTAGTGGTGATCGGCGGCATGGGCTCGTTCAGCGGTGCGCTGGTCGGCGGTTTGCTGGTGGGCGTGGTGCAAAGCCTGATGACCACACTCTGGCCCCAGGGTGCGAGCCTGATGATCTACGGCGCGATGGCCGTGGTGATTCTGATCCGTCCCTACGGCCTGTTCGGGAGAGCCTGACATGAGCGAGAAAAATCCCCTGCCGTTTGCCAAGACGCAATCGCGCGCAATGCTGCTGTGGGTGTTGGCAGTCTTGATCGGCCTGCCGCTGATCTTGCCATCGGCGACCCTGGCCACCGAGATCCTGATCTTTGCCATGGCCGCCCTGGCCTGCAACCTGTTGCTGGGCTACACCGGGCTGCTGTCGTTCGGCCAAGGCATCTTCTTCGGGGCCGGCGCGTACTGTGCGGCGCTACTGATGATCCACCTGCAACTGGGCCTGTTCACCGCGTTGCTCGGCGCCGCCATTGCGGGTGGGTTCCTGGCCTTGCTGGTGGGTGCCCTGGCGATCCGGCGTACCGGTATCTATTTCGTGATGCTGACCCTGGCGTTCAGCCAGATGGCGTATTTTGTCGCCTACACCCTCAGCGACTGGACCGGCGGCGACAACGGCCTGCTCAGCGTGCCGCGCCCGGAAATCCGCCTCCGCGACACCGTGCTGCTGTCCCTGGCCGATGCCCGCGCGTTCTACGGTTTTGTCGCGGTGCTGTTCCTGCTGATCTTCATCGGTGCGCGCCGGGTCATCGCTTCGCCGTTCGGCAGCACGCTGATGGCTATCCGCGAAAACGAAACCCGCGCCTCGGCCATCGGCTACGACACGCGGCACTTCAAGATCCTGGTGTTCGTGCTGTCCGGCGCCGTCACCGGGATTGCCGGGGCGCTGTACGCCATGCTGCTGCACTTTGTGCCGCTGTCGAACATCGACCTGGCGATGTCCGAGAACATCCTGATCATGACCATCGTCGGCGGCACCGGCTCGCTGTTTGGCTCGTTGCTGGGCGCCGGTTCCATCGTGCTGCTCGGGGATTTCCTCTCCGACCTGTGGCCGCGCTGGCTGATGCTGCTGGGGGTGATCCTGATCCTGGTGGTGATCTTCATGCGCGGTGGTTTGTGGGGCGGCCTGGCGTCGCTGTTCGAGAAGGTACGCGGCAGCCGCAAGAACGTGGTTATCGCCAAGGAGGAAGGGCTATGAGCATCCTGCTGGAAACCCAGGACCTGGAACTGGCCTACGGCGCGTTCCACGCAGTGAATGGCGTCAACCTCAAGGTCGAGGCCGGCACCATCCACACCATCATCGGCCCCAACGGTGCCGGCAAGACCAGCCTGTTCCACTGCCTCACCGGCGAGCGCCAGGCCACCGCTGGAGCAATTCATTTCGACGGTAAAAACCTGATGCGCAAGCCCGCCCACGGCCGTGTGGGCCTGGGCATGGCGCGCTCGTTCCAGCTGACCAGCCTGTTCCAGAACCTCAGCGTGCGCGAGAACCTGCGCCTGGCCGCTCAGGGCCGTGACGGCGCACGTGCCCTCAACTTCTGGCGTCGCGTGGACAGCCAGCGCGAACACCTGGAGATGGCCGACCAGGTGCTCGAACGCCTGCAACTCACTGCCCGCGCCGACACCCTGGCCGGCGAGTTGTCCCACGGCCAGCAACGGGTACTGGAGGTGGGCATGTCGATCTGCTCCAAGCCGAAACTGTTGATGCTGGATGAGCCCACCTCGGGCATGGGCATCGACGATATCCCGATCATGACTCAGTTGATCAGCGACCTTGGCCGCGATCACACAGTACTGCTGATCGAACACAACATGAGCATTGTCATGTCCATCAGCCAACGCATCACGGTGATGAGCCACGGCCAGATCCTGGTGGAAGGCACGCCGGAATTCGTGCGCGCCGATGAACGTGTGCGCACCGCATACCTTGGGGAGGCTGCCTGATGCTGATCGTCGAGAATATCCATTCCTACTACGACAAGAGCCACGTGCTGGAAGGCGTGTCGCTGACCGTCAACCCCGGCGAACTGGTAACGCTGCTGGGGCGCAATGGCGCCGGCAAGACCACCACCCTGCGCAGCATCCTCGGCATCATCTGCCCGCGCCAGGGCCAGATCCACTTCAACGGCCAGGCGCTGGTCGGGCAGAAGATCTTCGAAATCGCCCGTCAGGGTTTGGCATTGGTCCCGGAGAACCGTGGGATTTTCCGCTTGCTCACCGTTGAGGAAAACCTGCGCATCGCCGCACGCAAGACCAGTCGCTGGCAGCTCGAAGACGTGTACGCCATGTTCCCGCGCCTCAAGGAGCGCCGCAAAAACGCCGGCCACGCGCTGTCCGGCGGCGAGCAGCAGATGCTCGCCATCGCCCGCGCCCTGCTCAACGACCCCAAGCTGCTGATCCTCGATGAACCCACCGAAGGCCTGGCCCCGGTGATCGTCGACGAACTGGTGAAAATCCTGCGCAAGGTCAAGGACGACGGCCTGCCGGTGCTGCTGGTGGAACAAAACCTGATGGTCTGCGACAAGCTCGCCGACCGCCATTACGTGCTTGAACAGGGCCGCGTCGTATACGCAGGCAGCGCCGAAGCCTTCCGCGCCGACCCGACGATCAAAAACCGTTATTTGGCCCTGAGTGCCTGACCGGAGATTGCACATGAACAGTTTTACGCAACCGCTCCAGAGCAACGCCCCTCTGATCAACCGCGACCGCCTGTGGCAATCGCTGATGGACCTGGCCCGACTCGGCGCCACCGCCAAGGGCGGCGTGTGCCGCCTCGCCCTCACCGACCTCGACCGCCAGGCCCGTGACCTGTTTGTGCAATGGTGCGAGGATGCCGGGTGCAGCGTCAGTGTCGACGCCATCGGCAATATCTTTGCCCGCCGCGCCGGGCGCAACCCCGCCCTGCCCCCGGTGATGACCGGTAGCCATATCGACACCCAACCCACTGGCGGCAAGTTCGACGGCTGCTACGGGGTGATGGCCGGGCTGGAAGTGATCCGCACCCTCAATGACCTGGACATCGAAACCCAAGCGCCGATTGAAGTGGTGGTGTGGACCAACGAAGAAGGCTCGCGTTTTCCGCCGTGCATGATGGGCTCCGGGGTGTTTGCCGGGAAGTTCGACTTGCAGGACACCCTCGACAAAGTCGACGACCAGGGCCTGTCGGTGGGCGCCGAATTGCAGCGTATCGGCTATGCCGGCTCGCGCACCGTACTCGGCCACCCGGTGGGCGCGTATTTCGAGGCGCATATCGAACAGGGCCCGGTGCTGGAAGACCAGACCACCACCATTGGCGTGGTCATGGGGTGCCTGGGGCAGAAATGGTTCGACCTGACCTTGACCGGCGTCGAAGCCCACGCCGGCCCGACGCCGATGCACCTGCGCAAGGACGCCCTGGTCGGCGCCGCCGAGGTGGTCAGCGCGGTCAACCGCATCGCCCATCAACAGCAGCCCCACGCCTGCGGCACGGTGGGTTGCCTGAGCCTGCACCCCGGCTCGCGCAACGTGATTCCCGGCCAGGTGCACATGACCATCGACCTGCGCCACCTGCACGCGGACAAGCTGCAAGCCATGGTCGATGAAGTGCGCGGCGTGATAGAAGCCACTGCCCAGCGACACGGCCTGACCTTTGAGCTGACGCCTACCGCCGACTTTCCACCGCTGGACTTCGCCCCGGCCTGCGTCAATGCGGTGCGTGACGGCGCCGAAGCCTTGGGCCTGAGCCATATGGACATCGTCAGCGGGGCCGGGCACGACGCGATTTTTGTCGCCGAACTCGGCCCGGCCGGCATGATCTTTGTGCCGTGCGAAGGCGGCATCAGCCATAACGAAATCGAAAACGCCGCGCCGGACGACCTGGCAGCTGGCTGCGCGGTATTGCTGCGCGCCATGGTCAATGCGGCACAGGGGGACGTGGCATGAGCGACATCGGCCAACTGACAGCGGTGCAACTGCTGCAGCATTTTCGCGACCAGACCTTGTCGCCGGTGGAAGTCACCGAGGACGCTTTGTTGCGCATCGAGCGCTACAACCCGGTGGTGAACGCCTATTGCCACGTCGACCCGGAAGGTGCGCTGAACGCCGCACGCGCCTCGGAACAACGCTGGCTCAAGGGCCAACCCTGCGGGCCGTTGGACGGTGTGCCGGCGTCGATCAAAGACCTGACGCTGACCATCGGCATGCCGACCCGCAAGGGCTCGCGCACCTCATCCGCCGAAGGGCCGTGGGACGTCGACGCGCCCTTCACAGCCTTTATGCGCAAGGCCGGCGCGGTGCTGCTGGGCAAGACCACCACCCCGGAATTCGGCTGGAAAGGCGTCACCGACAACCCACTGTACGGCATCACCCGCAACCCGTGGGACACCCGCACCACGGCGGGCGGCTCGTCCGGCGGCGCGGGCGCAGCGGCGGCGTTGAACCTGGGCGTGTTGCACCAGGGCAGCGACGCCGGCGGCTCGATCCGCATTCCCTGCGCCTTTACCGGCACCTTCGGGATCAAGCCGACCTTCGGTTATGTGCCGCAGTGGCCGGCCAGCTCCATGACCATTCTGTCGCACCTGGGGCCGATGACCCGCACGGTGGAAGACAGTGTGCTGATGCTGCAAACCATCGCCCAGCCAGACCCACGGGATGGGTTGATCGGTGCTCCACGCACCACACCATGGCTGACGCCGGGTACGGATTTGAAAGGGTTGCGTGTGGCCTACAGTCCGAACTTCGGTTACGTGAAGGTCGACCCACAAGTGGCCAAGGTGGTCGCGGAGGCGGTGCGAGGCCTGGAACAACTGGGCGCCCATGTCGAGCAGATCGACCCCGGTTTCAGCGACCCGCTGGACGTCTTCAGCACCTTGTGGGCAGCCGGCGCGGCACGCCTGACCGGCGCCATGAGCGAGACACAAAAACAACTGCTGGACCCCGGACTGTCAAGGATTGCACAACGCGGCGAACAGTTGAGCCTGGACGACTTCAGCGCCGCCCTTGAAGCCCGCGCCGCATTGGTGGCGCGCATGGCCGCGTTCCATGAGCATTACGATGTGCTGGTGTCGCCGATGATGCCGATCACCGCATTCGAAGCCGGGCACGACGTACCGCCCGGCTCCGGCTTGCAGGCATGGACGCAGTGGACGCCCTTCACCTACCCTTTCAACCTGACCCAGCAACCGGCGGCATCGGTGCCGTGCGGGCTGGCGGCGAATGGCTTGCCGGTGGGCTTGCATGTGGTGGGGGCGCGGTTTGCCGATGAGCAGGTGTTGCGGGTGTGCCAGGCGTATGCAAAGGCATTCCCGACCAAGCACCTGCAAGCGCCAATCATCAGAACACCGTAGGACACCATGTGGGACGGGGTACACGCCGATGGTCCTGGACCTATCTGGCTGAGGACGAACACTGCAACTGTGGGTACTTTTCGCCAGTTCTACCTGAAGACCTTGGGAGCAAGCCCCCTCCCACAGTTTCAACCCCATTCCATTACACTGTCCCCCCATTCATCCCCGGGGGCTTCATGGACATCGAACTGGCACGCACCTTCCTCGAAATCACCCGCTGCGGCAGCCTCGCCGCAGCGGCCGAGAAACTGCACGTCACCCAGACCGCCATCACCGCACGGGTCAAGAGCCTGGAAAGCCAATTGGGCAGCACGCTGTTCATCCGCAACCGCGCCGGCGCCAGGCTGACCGCCGACGGCGAGGCCTTCGTGGTGTACGCCAACCAGTTGCTGCAAACCTGGGAAGCGGCCAAACGCGACCTGCCGTTGCCCGATGGCTATCGCAACGTGCTGCACATCGGCGGCGAGGTCAGCCTGTGCAACCCGTTGATGCTCGGCTGGGCCCAGGCCCTGCGCCAGAACATCCCCGGCCATGCCCTGCGCACCGAAATCCGCGAAGGCGAATACCTGCTGCGCCAACTGGAGCTGGGTGTGCTGGACGCCGCGCTGGTGTTCCAGCCGCAATACTGGCCGGGCTTGCAGGTGGAGCAGGTGCTGGAGGAAAAACTGATCCTGGTGCAGCTGGTGAGCAACCCGGCGCCCTATGTGTACATCGATTGGGGACCCGGCTTTCGTCAACAACACGACGCCGCCCTGCCCGACAAGGCCCGCGCCGCACTGAGTTTCAACCTGGGGCCGCTGGCGTTGCAGTACATCCTGGAAAATGGCGGCGCCGGTTATTTTCGCACCCGCGTGGTGCAGAGCTACCTGGACAGCGGCGTGATGCAACGCGTGCCCAAGGCGCCGGAGTTCAGCTTCCCCACGTACCTGGTGTATTCACGGGCGCGGGATTCGGCGGTGTTGCAACAGGCACTGGCGTTGCTGCGCGAGGTGGTCAAGGCCGAAAGCGACTGGTCGCAGCGCTGGGACCCGCTGATTTGAAGCAACAATATCCGCCGCGCATGCTAGCCTGCGGGTGTTTCCTTTTGCAGCCTTACCGATGAACAAGAAAAAGTCCGTCACCATCAGCGACATCGCCAAACAGGTCGGCATGACCACCATCACGGTGTCCCGGGCGCTGAGCAAACCTGACCTGGTCAAGCCGGCCACCCTGGCGCGCATCCTCGAAGTGGCGCGGGAGCTGGACTATGTGCCCAACGCATTCGCCCGCGGCCTCAAGCGCAGCGAAAGCCTGATCATCGGCGTGATCACCGCCTCGGTAGACAACCCGTTCTACAGCGAAATGATCAAGGCAATTTCCCGCGAGGCCAAGCAGCACGGCTACACCATCATGCTGGTGGACACCGATGAGCTGGAAGAACTGGAAAGCAAGGCCGTGGACACCCTGTTGGGCTACCGCGTGGCGGGGATCATCCTGTCGCCGGTCTCGGATGAGCCGGGCTACCAGCCCGACTACCTGGAACGCCTGGCCAACGGCAAGACCCCGGTGGTGCTGCTCGACCGCACGATCCACGACAGTCCGTTCAGCCGCGTGGTGCTCGACAACTACCACAGCGGCATCCAGGCCGCGCACTACCTGCTGCGCCAGACGCCCGACCTCAGGCGCCTGCTGGTGCTGACCGGCCCCGAACATTCACGCATCACTGTGGAGCGCCTCAAAGGCCTGCGTGAAGTGCTGGCCGAACACCCGCAGGTGCAGGTCGAAGTGCAGGCCGGCGACTACACGCTGATGCCGTCCTACCTGCACACCCTCGACTACCTGGCCGAACACTCGGCGCCGGACGCGATCATGGGGTTCAACCAGTTGATCACCCTCGGCGCCCTGCGTGCGCTGCGCATGCACAATATCCCCCACGACAGCCTGACCATCTGCGGCATCGACCGCCTGCCCTTCGCCGATATTTTCGGCGTACCCATCGCCTGCGTGGCCCACGACGCGTCCCTGGCCGGCAGCAGCGCGGTACGCCTGCTGCTTGACCGTCTCGAAGACCCGGGCAAGCTCCGGGATAAGGTGGTCATCGCCGGCCAGTTGGAAAACGGCTAGCGGCTGGTATAGCCGCCGTCGATGGGCAGGCTGACGCCGCTGATCATGCTGGCCGCGCGGCTCAGCAGGAACAGCACCGGCAGGGCCACTTCCGCAGTTTCAGCAAACCGCCCCAAGGGAATTGCCGCCAGCGCCGGGTCGCGCTTGGCCGGCGCGGACCACGCCATGGCTGCCATCGGCGTGAGTGTGACCGTGGGGTTGACGCTGTTGACGCGAATGCCGAAGCGGCCCCACTCGGCGCATTGCACACGGGTGATCGCATCCAGCGCCGCCTTGGAGGCGCAGTAGCCAAGGTGATCGTCCAGCGCCACCAATGACGCCTGGCTGGAGACGTTGACGATGCTGCCGGCGATCTGCGCTTCGATCATTTTTGCCGCCACGCGGCTGGCGACCTGCGCGGCGGCGCGGGCGTTGACCTGCATCACCTGGTCGAACGCCTCGGCGCTGATGGCAGCGGCGGGCTCCAGGCGCGAGATACCCGCGCAGTTGACCAGGCCGTGCAGCGGCGGCAGGTCTTGCAGGGCATTGTCGAGGGCGGCGCTGTCGGCGATGTCCAGGCAGAGGCTATGGCAGCCGAGTTCGGCCAAGGCTTGGGCGTCGCGGCCGAGGGCAAACACATCGGCGCCGCTGGCAATCAGTTGCAAGGCGATTTCACGGCCGATGCCACTGCTGGCGCCGGTGACGAGGATGCGGTGATGGGTGAAGTCGAAGGCTGCGTTCATTCAGTTATCCTGCAGGCTGTGCATGATCGGTTTCAGGGCCGGATACAGCTCCAGGTATTCGCCGAACGCACGGTCGTACGCCTCGACATTTTCCGCCTTGGGCTCGGCTCGCAACTCCAGCTGTACCCAGCCCTTGTCCATCTCCCCATCGCTCACCAACCCCACCGTATGTGCCGCCAGCAACGCCGCGCCCAACGCCGCCTCAACCTCCTGCACGATGGTGTACACCGGATACCGCGTAACGTCCGCGATGATCTGCATCCACAGGTCCGAATGGCTCGCCCCGCCCACCACGATCAAGCGCGGGTCCAGGGAATGCGCGCCGCGCGTGCCCGCTTCGATGTTGTGCCGCAGGGCAAGACTCACCCCTTCCAGCACTGCGCGGTACAGGTGGATTCTGCTGTGATACAGGTTCAAGCCGACAAAACTGCCACTGGCGCGGTCGTCCCACACCGGGCTGCGCTCACCCATCAGGTAGGGCAGGAACAACAACCCTTCGCTGCCCGCCGGGATATGCGTCGCACGCTGTTCCAGCAACGCCAGGCTGTCCTGGCCGCTGGCCTTGGCCTGCTGCTCTTCGGCCTGGCAGAACTGCTCGCGAAACCAGCTCACCGAAGCCCCGGCGGTGATCGCACCGCCAAAGATATACAGGTCGCGGTGGCCGTTGTAGACGTGGGGCATGCTCACCAGGCCATGGTGTGCATCCACCTGCTGGTTGAGGTACCCCCAGCACATGCTGGTGCCGATCATTGCCACATGATTGCCTGGTTGAGTCACTCCCGCCGCCAAGGTTGCCATGGCCGCATCGACGCCACCGGCCAGGATCGGTGTCCCCGCCTGCAGGCCCAGACGCGCAGCCCACCCCTCCAGCAACCCACCGACGACCTCCCCGGAATACACCAGGCGCTCCGGCATCATCGCCGGCGGTATGCCCAATGCATCGAGCATTTCGCCAGACCAGCCACGCGTCTTCACGTCGTAGACGCCACCGATGTTGCCGGCACTGCTGTGGTCCACCGCCAACTCACCGGTGAAGCACCAGTTGAGGTAGCTGTTCGGTGGCAGCAGGTAGCGGGTTTTCGCCCACACCTCGGGCTGGTGCTGCTTGAGCCAGAGCATCTTGGTGAAACCGTAGTAGCTGTCCACCGCGTTGCCGGTCACCTCGTACAGGCGCTCCAGGTCCACATGCTCACGCACCCAGGCCACCTGCTCGCCGGCGCGGCGGTCCATCCAGATCAGGCACGGGTGCACCGGTGTGAGCTGCGCATCCACCGCAATCCCCGAGCCGCCGTACAGGCTGCTGATGCACAACGCCTTGACCTGGTCTTTCGCCACGCCGGCCTTGGCCATGCACTGCGCCACACAGATCTCGACCGCGTCCAGCCAGACCTGCGGCCATTGTTCGGCCCAGCGCACTTTCGGGGTATCCACGCGATACCCCTGGCTGTGCTGGGCGATGATCGTGCCGTGACCATCCACCAGCAGCGCCTTGGTGCTCTGGGTTCCGATGTCGACCCCCATCACGTAATTCATCCTCAAACCACCGGCTTCAACAGCACCTTGATCGACTTGGTCGAGTTGGCCAGCTCGAAGGCTTCGGCCCAGTCGTCCAGCGGGAAGTCATGGGTGACGATGCCTTTGGAGGTGACCAGGCCGCGCTCGAACAGGTCGATGGCGATCGGGTAGCAATAGGGGCCGAGGTGCGCGCCGCGGACGTCCAGTTCCTTGCGGTCGCCGATGATCGACCAGTCGACGCTGGTCTCGGCGCCGAACACGCTGAACTCGACAAAACGCCCGAGCTTGCGGATCAGGTCCAGGCCCTGGGTGACACCGGCCGGTACGCCGGTGGTTTCGATGTAGACGTCGCAACCGTAGTTGTCGGTGAGGCCATTGATGATCTCGCGGGCGTTGTCGCGGGCCGGGTTGATCACCACGTCGGCGCCAAATTGCTTCGCCAGTTCCAGGCGCTCGTCGACCATGTCGATCACCACCAGTTTCTTCGGGGTCTTCAACGCGGCGACCTGGACCATGCACAGGCCGAGGGTGCCGGCACCGGCGATCACCACCACATCATCGAGCTGGATATCGCCACGGTTGACGGTGTGGATCGAGCAGGCCATCGGCTCCACCAGCGCCGAGTCTTCCAGCGACACCGACTCGGGAATCTTGTGCACGATGGCGGTCTTGGGAATGCGCATGTACTGGGCCATGCCACCTTCGGCCACTTCACGCTGGAAGCCGAAGATGTTGTGCACTTCGCACATCCAGTACTTGCCGGATTTGCAGAAGCGGCACTTGCCACAGGGCACGATCTGCTCGGCGATCACTTTGTCGCCGACCGCGACCTCAAAGTGCTCGGCGGCGCCCTCGCCCACTTCCACCACATAACCAAAAAATTCGTGCCCCGGTACCACCGGCGCCTTGACCCAGGGGTTGTCGCCGCCCCAGAACATCGCGGCGCCCGAGTGGCACTTGCAGTCACTGGCGCAGATGCCACAGGCGGCGATGCGGATCACCAGTTCGTTGACGCGGGCCTGGGGTTTGCCGATGCGTTCCAGGCGATAGTCCTTGGGGCCGTGGCAGACGACGGCTTGCATGTCGGTGTGCTTGTCCATGGTGTGGAGTCCTGTGCTTGTTAGGAGTTTATTTGTGGCGCTGACGGCTGATGAAAATCGCCAGCAAAATGATCCCGCCCTTGATCACGCTCTGGACGTAGGGTGAAACGCCAAGCATGTTCAGGCCGTTGTTCAGCACGCCGAGCAGCATGGCGCCGAGCAAAGTGCCAACGATCACCCCGCGCCCGCCGGCAATCGACGCGCCGCCGAGTACCACGGCGGCAATCGCATCCAGCTCGAACGACACGCCGGCATTCGGCTGGCCGCTCATCAGGCGTGAGGTGAGTACCAGCCCGGCAATCGCCGCCGTCAGGCCGCTGATGCCATACACCAGCAACTTGAAGCGCGCGGCGCGCACGCCGGACAAGCGCACCGCTTCTTCATTGCCGCCGATGGCGTAGATGTAGCGGCCGATGCGCGTGTGTTGCAGCAGCACATAGGCGGCGGCGTAGGTGACCAGCATGATCAGGATCGGCACTTCGATGCCAAACAGGCTCTGGCGACCAAAGAAGCCGAACCACTCCGGCAGCCCGGAAATCGGGTAGCCGTCGGTGTACATCAGGCCCAGGCCCCGGGCGATGCCCATGGTCGCAAGGGTCACGATGATCGGCGGCATGTGCAGGTAGGCGACGAACAGGCCGTTGCCGACGCCGAAGGCCACGCCGATCAACATCCCCGCGCCAATCGCCAGGCCCGGCGGCAGGCCCGCGACCATCAACCCGGCGGTGAGCGTACCGGACAACGCCATCACCGGCCCCACCGACAGATCGATGCCGCCGGTGAGGATCACGCAGGTCATGCCCACCGCGATGATCGCGTTGATCGACACCTGGCGGGCGATGTTCGACAGGTTGCTGGCGGTGAGGAAGGTGTCGCTGGCCAGGATCATCACCAGGGTCACCACCACCAGCCCCACGAACGGGTAGAACGCCGGCGAGCGCACCAGCCGCGCCAGGTTCAGGCGCAGCCGACTGCTGTCGACGGTGTTAATGGACGTATTCACTTGAGCCCCCTGTTGCATGGCGCATGACCTCTTGAGGATTGACGGCGGACGCTTCGAGTACCTTGACGATGGCGCCCTTGTGAAACACGGCGACGCGGTCGCACAGGCCGATGACTTCCGGCAACTCGGAGGAAATCATGATGATTGCGTAGCCCTGTTCGGTGAGGCTGCGCATCAGCGCGTAGATCTGCGCCTTGGCCCCCACGTCGATGCCACGGGTGGGTTCGTCGAACACCAGCACGTCGCAGTGGTGGTTGATCCAGCGGGCGATCACCACCTTCTGCTGGTTACCGCCACTGAGGTTGAACACCCGGCTTTCGCCGCTGGGGGCCTTGATCGACAGCTGACGCATCAGGTCTTCGACGCTGGCGCTTTCCCTGGCCTTGTCGATCAGGCCCGAAGCGTTCTGGTATTTGGGCAGGTTGTTCAGCGAGATGTTTTCACGAATGCTAAAATCGGTGATCAGCCCTTCGCTCTTGCGGCTTTCCGGCAGCAGGCCGATGCCGTGGGCGAGCGCTTGCGCCGGGTCATCGAGGGTGATTTTCTCACCGCGCAGCCACACGTCTTTGCTCACCGACGGCAGCGCACCCATCATGCCCAGCGCCAGTTCGGTGCGACCGGAGCCGACCAGACCGGCAAAACCGAGGATCTCGCCCTTGTGCAGTTGGAAGCTGTTGCGGGGCCCGTTGCGCACCAGCTGGATGTCCCTGACCTCCAGCAACAGCGGGCCGCGTGCGCCGCTCGGTTTGGGCGGAAAACTGCATTCCAGGCGCCGCCCGACCATCATCTCGACCAGGCGGTCGATGTCACTGTCGGCCACCTCGGTGACGCCGACATTGCCGCCGTCGCGCAACACGCTGATGCGGTCGCACACCTGGAAAATCTCCTCCAGGTGATGGGAGATGAATATCACTGCCACGTCCTGGCGCTTGAGCTCGCGCATGATCTCGAACAGCAGCTCGGCTTCGCTGGGCGTGAGGGTGGCGGTGGGTTCGTCGAGCACCAGCAGGCGCGCATCCAGGGCCAGGGCCTTGGCGATTTCGACAAACTGCTGCTCGGCCACGCTCAGGTGCTTGACTGCGCATTGCAGGTCAATGGCCACGCCCAGGCGCTTAAACAAGGCCTCGCTGGCCTCGACCATTTCGCGCTTGCGCAGCAGGCCGAAACGGTTGCTGAGCTCATGGCCGAGGAAGATGTTTTCCACTGCCGTGAGGTAGGGAATCAGGCTGAATTCCTGGAACACGATGCCGATGCCAGCGGCGATTGCATCGCGGTAGGTGGCGAACTGCCGGGCCTGGCCATCGATCAGGATCTGGCCTTCGTCCTGATGCTCGACGCCGCCGAGGATCTTCATCAGGGTCGATTTGCCCGCGCCATTTTCGCCGAGCAAGGCATGGATCTCGCCGCGCTCGACCTGCAGGTTGATGGACTTTAGGGCCTGTACGCCCGGGTAACGCTTGCAGATATTTTCAAGCTTCAGAAGACTGCTCATACCGCCGACCTCGTATTCAGAAGGAGACCGCAAGCCCCACGGACGGCGTGGGGCCTGGGTGATTTACCAGCTGAAATCCTTGGCCTTGTCCCGGTCGATCAAGGTGATGTCCACCGGGATGGTGGCCGGCACTTGCGAGCCCCACTTCTTGGCCAGGGCAATGCCCAGGGCGAGGCGGATCTGGTCGCGGGGGTATTGCGCCGAGGTGGCGATGAACTTGCTGCCCGGCTTCTGGATCGCCTTGATCGCTTCCGGCGCGCCGTCGACGCTGACCAGTTTCACGTCCAGGCCGCTGGCTTCGATGGCCGAGAGTGCGCCGAGGGAGCCGTTGTCATTCACGCTGAAAATACCGTTGAGCGTCGGTTGCGCCTGCAGCATGTTTTCGGTGACGGTCAGCGCCTGGTCGCGCTCCTGCTTGCCGTTCTGGATGCTGACAATCTTGATGGCCGGGTGCTTGGCCACGGCTTCCTTGCAACCGCGCACACGCTCCAGGATCGGCACCACGGCGATGCCGTCGAGGATGGCGATGTTGCCTTTGTCGCCGATGCTCTTGGCCAGGTATTCACAGGCCTGGAAGCCGGCGTCGAAGTTTTTCGAACCGACAAAGGAATCCAGCGGGCCATCCGCCTGGGCATCGACCGCGACAACCACCACACCGGCGGCATGGGCGGATTTGACGGCCGATTGCACGCCGACCGAATCGGTGGGGTTGATCAGCAGGATATCGATGCCTTTTTGCAGCATGTCTTCGACGTCGCTGACCTGCTTGGACACGTCGTGGCGGGCGTCGGTGATGATCAGTTTCGCACCGATGCTCGCCCCGGCTTCTTCCAGGGCGTTTTTCATGGTGACGAAATAGGGGTTGTTGATTTCCTGGAAGGACGCGCCGATGCGGATCGGCTTGGCGGCGTCGGCAAAAGCAGGGGCAGCGGTGCCGAGGGTGATGCTTACAGCCAATAAACACAGGGTTTTCGGGAGCATTTTCATGGCGTGGTTCTCTGTTTTGTTTTTATTGTTAGAGCAAATGTTATCGTTAACATTTTGCGAGAAGCTAACAAGGAAATTCGCGTGACGCAAGGGGCCACTGGTCGGCTTCGGTCGGAATGTGGGAGGGGGCTTGCCCCCGATGGCGGAGTGTCAGTTGGCGATGTAAGTGACTGACCCGCCACCATCGGGGGCAAGCCCCCTCCCACACGTGTTCATGTGTGCACCACAAAACCTCGCACAATCTTGAGTACCAACTAAGCTCAGCCTCCAATAAAAAATACCGAGCTGCCCGCCATGGCCCATCCCACCGAGACCTTTCGCGCCCGTTACCGCGCCCACGTCGCGCCCCACTACAACCCCTGGCTTCACGCCGGTTTCGTGTTCGGCTACGGCATTGTGTGCATCAGCCTGGCCTGGTCATCGACACATCACATTACTGCTCTGCAATGGCTGACCGTGCCGGCGACGCTGGTGTTCTTCAACCTGTGTATCTACCTGGTGCACCGCCACCTTGGCCACCACAAACACGCCTTGGCCCGTCTGTTTTATGCGCGCCATACTGGCGATCACCACAGCTTTTTCACCCCCGGCCACATGACCTACGACAGCCCCCGGGACTGGCGCGTCATCCTGTTCCCGGCCTGGCTGATCGTGTTGCACAGCCTGGCGATCACACTGCCCGCGTGGTGGTTGATCAAGCAACTGAGCCCCAACGTCGCCGGCCTGTTCGCCGGGTGCATGATCCTCGGGTATTTGCTTTACGAATTGTTTCACGCCTGTGAGCACCTGCCCGCCGACCACCCGGTGGCACGCCTGCCGTGGATCCGCCAGATGCACCAGTTGCACGCCCTGCATCACCGCCGTGAGCTGATGCAGGGGCGCAATTTCAATATCGTCCTCCCGCTGATGGATTACCTGTTCGGCACCCTGTACTGGGAGCCGGGCCCCCACGACAACCAGGAATCGTCATGAGTACCCGTCCCAAAAAACTGCGTCATCTGTTGTTTGTACTGTTTCTGCTGGTGATCGTCTTCTTGCTGCTGATGCCCACCAAAGTGCAACCGGTGAACTGGACACCGCCCAAGCCACCGTCGATGAAGGACGGCCCCTACGCCGAAAACCAGCGCCTCAAGGGCGTGCAGAAGATCGGCGCCCAGGACATCGCCGGGCCAGAGGCGTTGCTGCTGGATGCACAGGGTTATCTGATCAGCGGCCTGCATGACGGGCGCGTCATCCGCACCGCGCCCGACAGCCGCAGCCTGGAGGTGCTGGCCGACACCGGCGGGCGGCCCCTGGGTCTGGCGCTGCACCCGGATGGGCGCTTGATCATTGCCGATGGCATCAAGGGCCTGCTCGCCCTGGATGCAAACCGCCAACTCACTACCTTGAGCACGGGTGCCAATAACGTCCCCTTCGGTTTCACCAATGACGTCACCGTGGACGCCAGCGGGCGTTATGCCTACTTCAGTGATGCATCGAGCCGCTGGGGTTACGGCCAGGACGGCGAAGCGGTGATCGAGCATGGTGGCGATGGCCGGTTGCTGCGCTATGACTTCAGCAACGGCACCACCGAGGTGCTGCTCGACCAGCTGCAATTCGCCAATGGCGTGGCCCTGGGCCCGGATGAACATTACGTACTGGTCAATGAGACCGGCGCCTATCGCATCAGCCGGTATTGGCTCAAGGGCGAACGTGCCGGCAGCCATGACCTGTTTATCGACAACCTGCCCGGCCTGCCGGACAACCTCAGTTTCAACGGCCAGGACCGTTTCTGGGTAGCACTGTATTCACCGCGTAACCCGTTGCTGGACAGCTTCGCCGGCTACCCCTTGCTGCGCAAAGTGATGGTGCGGGCGTTGATGGTGGTGCCCAAGCCGATCGAGCGCAAAGCCTTTGTGCTGGGGTTGGATACGCAAGGCAAGGTGATTGCCAATTTGCAGGATGGCAGCGCGGGGAATTACTCGCCCATTACTACCGCTCGGGAATATGGCGAGTGGTTGTACCTGGGCTCGT
The DNA here is from genome assembly GCF_024584605.1 of Pseudomonas extremorientalis. Classification (NCBI taxonomy): domain Bacteria; kingdom Pseudomonadati; phylum Pseudomonadota; class Gammaproteobacteria; order Pseudomonadales; family Pseudomonadaceae; genus Pseudomonas; species Pseudomonas extremorientalis. The sequence goes on from NZ_CP089519.1 coordinate 4,145,423, forward strand.
TGAAGGGCACGAGCATGGCGCGGTTGCCGTTGGCACAGGCGTTGGCGCCCTGACGCAAAAAGGGCATACAGGCGCGCGGCCTGTATGCCCTGGTGGTTACTGGTTAAACACGCTTAGCTCTTGGTGCTGCTGAGCAGGGTCTGCTTGCACAGATGGCCAAAGCTGACGAACTCAGTGTTATCACCACCGACGCCGATACCTGGGTATTCCAGCACTTCCATGCGCCATACCCCGTAGTTGAAGTCGGTACGCCAAGTGTTTTTGTAGCCCTGGGCGTAGTCGACAAAGGTGGTCTGGAAGTCACCGAAGCAGGTGCCCACGTTGATCGTGCCACTCGCCTGACCGGCACTGTTGGTAGCCGCCGAATACCCTTTGTAGACGATAGCACCGGTGTCGGGGTTGATGTGCTGGTCGAGGTAGACGATCGGGTGCAGCCCCACCAGCGGTGCGCCGGTGCTGTCCGACAGCCCCATGGTCCAGGTCAGGTCGCGATAGGCCTGGGTGGTCATGTAGCCATACCCCACGTCGGACGCGGAGTAAGGGATGCGCAACACGTTGCCTTCGCCTTTTACATCAGGGCTGTTGACCCGAGGGTTGGAACCGAAGGACAGGTTGTATTTGCCCGTTGCGCTCCAAGGCTCATTCGGGTGTTGGTTCGGACGAACACGCACCTTGACTACCCCACCGACACCCGGGTTCGGGATCGACGTCGACACGACATTCGCACCCACGGTGACCCACTGGCTGCCATCGAAACGCTCAAGGATCCACTTGTTACGGGTGCTGCCACTGGCCGCGTCGGCCGTCAGGGCTATGCCTACGCTCTGGCCACGGACCGCCGTGAAATCAAAGTAGTCGACATCGTCTAGGCTGTCAGCGTTGCCTTTGATGTAGTTCAGGGTATCCGGCAGTTGAAACGCCGTGTCGGGCGTGTCATTAGGTTCATAGGCATCGATGTTGGCATCCACCGCCACACCGAACTGGAAGCTGGAGCCCTGCACCGCTGCGTTGGCTTCCATGAACCAGTAGTAGTCACCGGCAGGCACCACCCCGCTCAGGCTTTCATCGCCCGTGCCTGGATTATTGGAGGTGCCCAGCGGGAGCGGATTGCCTTGACCATCGTCCTGGAACAGGGTCAACGACATGTCGGTGCCTGCGGTCTGACCCACCAGCAACGCGTTGATGCGCGCCTTCTGTGGCAGGTTGAAGTGGTAGCACAGCAGGTCACCGGTCTGTACGCCATTGATGGTGTACAACTGGTTCACATCCAGCGTGGTTTCACAGCCCTGGACCAGTGCCGCCTGCACGGCGGCCGCTGCCTGGGCATCGGCTTTCTTGACCTGGGTTACCGGCGCCGGAGCGGCATGATCTTCCACCACCGAATCGGCCTGGGCCTTGGCGGCGAACGCCGGTTTTTTCAGTTGAGCACCCGCTTTGAGTTGCTGCTTGAGCGTCGCTGGGGCCTTGGTGGCCGGCACTATACCGGCGGCTTTGAGGCTTTGCTTGATGTCAGTTTGAACGGCTTGTGCAGCCAGGTGAGGGTATTGCTCGGCCAGGGCGAAGGCCGAAACGAAGCAGGAGGCCGCCATGGCCGCGCCCAGCATAAAGGCTTTTTTCGATTTCATTTTTTATCCATCCATAGTTAAAAAGTGAAGCTCAGGTGACGTCCGGTCACCTGGGATGGAATGTAGGATATGACTGGATGGATGTACAGTATTTTTTTGAAGAAATTTCAATTTCTATGGAGTGGGGATGTCGCACCACCAGCGCCAGAAGCTCCAGATAGCTGTACCGAAGGCCCAGATATAGCCAACTTTATAAGGCCACACCATCCAACGCCTGAGCGCCAAAGGAACTGACGCTAATTCAGCCTCCGTCACAATACCGGCCTCCACATGGCGCTTTGAGTCTGAGAAGAACTCGGAAATAAGCAACATGCGATATTGCCTGTCGATCCACTGGTTTCGCTTCCAAAATCGCTTATTGTCTAGGACCCTTTCGTTCTGACGGAAATAACTTTCCACCTCATCGAGCTTTGCATATTCCGCAAAAATCATCAGTCCCAAGACAACAAACGTCCCGACAAACAACACGATGGAGTAGATGAGAAAAAAATCCATGGTTAGGTTCCCTCAGGTAGGAATATCAAATCCCCATCGGCGTCCATGATCTTTCCTCCCAAAAGCGCCCCAGCACTACCGACCCTATCACCTGCCACATACCCTCCCGCTGAGCCTCCGATAATTCCGCAGGCGAGTTCACCTGTTCCCTTCATGCGAATGCCTAGGAACATTGTGCATGCCCTACGAGCGGCTCCTGCACCGATTCTTCCGAAAAAGGCAGCTCCTGAGACTCCACCTGCCAACCTCCCCGCCTCCACATACTTCGCCCTTCTACACTGCGCCTCCCGCCCCGCCACACATGCCTCCCTGATCTCCAACCCCGCCACCCCCACGTCCAGCGCCAGCCCCACATAAGTCCCTTTACCCAACCACTTCGACATCTGCGCAATCTCCCGCATCCGCTTCGCATACCCCGCAATCTCACCTTTATGCAGATAGCTCTTGGTCGACAGGCCCAACACCTTTTTCAACGACTCATTACCCTGCAACCCCGTCCCCAACCGCGCCGCGCCTTGCAGTTGCACCTCCAACCGCCGGAACAACGCCTGGCGCCGCTGGATAAACGCCGTCCTGTCCAACGCACCGTCCTTCAAGCGCTGATGCAACCGCTCGATCTCCTCCAGCGTCTGCGCCACGTCATCCAGATGTCGCGCCCAGGCCGACGTCGCACTGCCGATGCCTACCGAGCCCTTCGCCATGAAACTCTGCAGCAAGTCATAGTTGTCGATCACCTCCGTACCGACCGCTGCACGCCTCTGCAAGTGACGACTTACCTCCTCGGCATGCCGCATCAACCAGGCCTCCTCGACCGAGCAATTCACGCTGTGGCTGTCGGGAATAATCACCAGTTGTCCCGGCGCCACCAAACCGGGGCGCAGGTGTCTATTCAGCACGTCAAAATGAGCGGAACGCTGGCGGCCCGGGGCACCGCCCATCAGTCGGTTTTTCAAGCTCTGATAGTCCGTCGCGCGGTCGTTGATAAAGCTTTGCGCCATGCCTCACATCCGGTGAGCAATGAAGATGGCGTCGAAATATAAGCAAGCGCCTAGGCCCCGGACACACGTCCAGGGGGGGCGATTTACATTTGGGAAGCTGCCTACGCAGCAAAGAAATACAGCCTACGGAAACAATCCTAATACCCGGTCATTTCCAGGTAACCCACCCCACCCTCGAACTGCACCGGGCCTTCCCAGTACGGGATACTCAGGTTCATCCAGGCATTCGGGTTGACTGCTTGCGTAGTGATATCCAGCTGCTTGCCGGGGATTTTCAGCGACCAGCGGGTGGGGATCTTGCGCCCTTCTATGGCCGTCGTTTCCAGCGGCGTCAGTTGGATATCCGCGTTGTGCAGGGTTTGTGTATGGCCCTCGCGATCAATCCAGGTGCCGGTCAGGTAGGACGCGCCATCGGTTTGCCGTACTCGGAACAACATCAATTGCTCGCCCCGGTCCAGGTGCAGGGAAAACCAGTCCCAGCCGGTCTGGCTGGCGGTCAGCGGTTGGCTGCTCCATTCGCGGTCGAGCCAGGCCGGGCCGCTGACTTGATACACCCGGCCATCAAGGCTGACGCTGCCGCTGGCGCTGAAAAACGGTTGGCTGTAGTAGTACGAGGCCTGGCCCTGGTCGGATTTGCGGCTGTAACCGCTGTCGCCCTGCAGCACCAATGGACGGCTGGATGTCAGGTGCAGGTCGTAGGCGAATTGCGCACCGCTGGCCTTGAGTTGCATGTCCGACAAGGCGCCCAGTGCACCCGGGCGGGTGGCGAAATTCCAATCATCGATCCAGGCGTTGAACGGCACTGCCTGGGCCCCGGCCTGGCCGACGCCACCGCGTGCGTAACGCTCGGCGGCGTAATGGTGGGTGGCAGACGTGACGGCCGCGTGGCCGAGCCACACGGTGGCGTCATGCCAGCCTGCTTGCACCGGACCGGCCTTGAGTGCATTGCGAAACAACGTCCATTGCACGCCAAATACATTGCCCTGCGCGTCCTTGAGATTGGCCGTGACGTACCACCATTCGATACGGAAGTCCGCATGGGGGCCATGATCCTCGGGGAAGCTGAACACCTTGCCCGGTACCACCTGGGCAAAGTCCGCCGCGTCGCTGCCCAGGCCGGCAAAGCTTTCCTGTGGCGCAGGCACTTTGTCGCAAGCAGCCAGTAACAGGCACGCCACCAACAGGGGCTTAATCTTCATGGGCAAACGTCCTCAACAAATCCGCAGGACGGCTGCGGTACAACTGCCACAACGGCCAGGCCGACGCCAGAAGGGTCGCCAGCATCGCCAGCCCGAGCAATTGCGCCAGCTGCCACGGGAACACCTGCAATGGCAGGCGCCAACCAAACGCCTGCACGTTGATCACCGCATCCAGGCACCACGCCAACAGCAGGCCGAGCGGTACGGCCAGCACCAATGTGAGCACCGCCAGCAGCCAGGTCTGGCCGAGGTTGAGCAGCATCAATTGCCGACGCGTGACGCCCAATGCCCACAGCGGTGCGAGCTGGCCCAGGCGGCTCTGGCTCTGGGTCAACAGGCTGATGAACAACGCCACGCCGGCCACGCCCAAGGTCAGGCTGTTCAGGGCAGCGGTGGCGGCGAAGGTGCGCTCGAACACCTGGCTCGACCAGCCCTTGAGTTGTTCTTGATCGACAATACGGCTGTCGTCCAGGACAAAGGCGCGCTGCACCTCACGTACCAGCGGCGCCACGTCCGACGGTGACACCCGCAGGTTGAAACGCGCCGGTGACAGCGTCGGCCAGTGCGCCAGCAGATGTTGTGAGTTGACCAGCACATGCCCCTTGGGATTGCCGTAATCGGCGTAAATCCCCACCACCTTCGGCGACCACACACCCTGGGGCGTGGGGATGTTCACGGCATCGCCCAGTTTCACCCCGAGCCGGCGCGCCAGTTGCTCGCTGAGCATCAAGGTGTTGCCCTTCTGCAACTGGTCCCAGGGTTCGCTCGTGGCCTCCAGCAGCGGCCAATGCTGACGGTAGGTGGGATCGTCGACCACGCCAAACAGGTCCGCCGGCCAGCCCTGCACTTGCACGGCGACCTGCCAGGTGGGCAGCACGGCCTGCACTAACGGCTGTTGCGCCAGCCAGGTGCCGAGTTGTTCGGCCTGGGCAGGGCTTTGTGGGTTGAGATACAACTCGGCAGTCAGGCGCTGCTCCAGCCAGTTGTTGAAGGTATGACGAAAACCCGAGGTCATGGAGCCCGCGCCGATGTTCGCGGCCAGGGCCAAGAGCAGCGCCATCAGGGCCAGGCTCAAGGCCGGCAACTGCTGGCGGCAGTCGGCGAGAAACCACTGGCCGAGCACCGAACGGCTACGCCCCAACACGGCCTTGAGCAGGCCGTTGAGCAGCACCGGCAACCCCAGGGCGGCGCCAAGCAGCAATGCCGCCATCAGTACAAAGCCGGCAGCCAGGCTGTTACCCAGCCACAGCGCCAGCACGGCGATCAGCAACGCAGCCGCGGCCACCCACGCTTGACGACGCAACCAGCGCCCGTGAGCTTCATGCCAGGCCTGTGCGTTGGCCAGCGCCAGCAAGGGCAGGCGCGCCGCCCGCCACAGGCTGCCGGCACCGGCGAGCACCGCACCGAGCAGGCTCAAGCCCAGCCCCGCGCCCCACCACCACGGGCTGAGGCTCAACTGTCCCGGTACTTCAGCGCCATACAAGCCACGCAGGCTGGCGGCCACATCGGGCAATAGCAGACTGGCCAACAAGTAGCCGCTGGCGACGCCCAGCACACCACCGAGCAGCGAGAGCACGCCCAATTCCACGCTCAAGCTCACAATCAGCAGGCGCACGCTGACCCCACACGCGCGCAACGTGCGCAGCAGCCCGCGCCGTTGCTCCAGGGCCAGGCCGATGGCGGCATGCACGATGAACAGCCCCACCACGAAGGACAGGAAGCCCAACGCGTCGAGGTTCAGGTGAAAGCTTTCGGTGAGGCGAGCGAGGTTATTGTCCTCGCCTTGCTTGAGTTGCAACCCGGCGGGCGGCGTGGGTTGGCTGGCGGCGAATGGCTTGTCCACCAGCAGCCGCGACAGGCGCTCAGACATATCCAGCACAGGCTGGGCAAAACCGATGTCGGTGAGCAACAGGCCGGGCGCCATGTCTGGTTGGGCTTGCAATGGCGGCAGTGTGCGGCCGCCCACAGTGGTCGGTTGCTGGCCTTCGCGCAGCCCCAAGACCTGCAAGGTCTGCGGCGCGATCCAGGTACGCCCCGGCGGATCAAAAAACGCGAGCATCTGCGCCTGGCTCAAGCGCTGCCCCGCCACGGCGCCGCTGCCGGGCAACGACAACGGATCGATGCCCATCAACTGCAGGCGTACATCCTCCTGCCCCTTGAGCTGCACCCGCCCCTGTACCACCGGAGACACCGGCCAGCCAGCGCGGCGCAATTGAGCGAAGACCGCCTGGGGGAAACTCGCCCCGTCCGGCGCACCGAGGCTGGCCTGGGGTTCGCCGCCGATCAATTGGCTGGCGCGGGCATAGCTGTCTCGCGCCTGGCTGTTGAGGGCTTGCACGCCAATCAACAGCGCGGTGGCCAGCCAGAGGCCGGTGAGCACGCTGAAAAACTGCACGGGATGCCGTCGCCAGTGGCTGAGCAATGCGCGCAAAGTCCACTGAAATACCGCCATCTCAGGCGGCGCCTGCGGCTAGGACGCGCCCACGCTGCAACACCACCTGCCGGTCCAGTCGTGCAGCGATGCGCGGGCTGTGGGTGACCATCAACAGGCTGGTGGGGCTGTCGCGCAAGAGGTCCAGCAACAGTTGCAGCACTTCGTCGCTGGTCGCCTCGTCCAGGTTGCCGGTGGGCTCGTCGGCCAACAACAGGCCCGGGCGTGACGCCAATGCGCGCCCCACCGCCACCCGTTGCTGCTGGCCGCCGGAGAGTTGTTCCGGGTAGCGCTTGAGCAAATCCCCCAGGCCCAGGCGCTCGACCAATTGCGCCTGCCACTGCGGGTCAAAGCGCCCCGCCAGCCGCGCCTGGAACGCCAGGTTATCCTCGACCGGCAAGCTGCCGATCAGGTTGAACTGCTGGAACACCAGACCGATTTCGGTACGTCGCCAATGGGCCAGTTGCGCTTCGCTCAGTTGGTCAAGGCGCTGCTCGCCCACCCGGATGCTGCCGCCATCCACACGGTCGAGCCCGGCCACCAGGTGCAGCAAGGTGCTCTTGCCGCTGCCCGACTCGCCCATCAGCGCCAGGCTGCTGCGCCGGCCCAGGTGCAGATCGACACCGGCCAACACTGCCAAAGGCCCCTGGGGGGTGGCATAGCTTTTGGTCACACCTTGCACCTGCAACATGACAACACTCGTTTGATGGGCGGCCATCGAGAATAACGGCTACCGCCCAAGGCCACGCAAATTTTTCACATGGATTTCACCGGCTGCCCACCCGCGCCTCTTTAAATTACCCACCAAGCATCACTTGTCGGCAACTTGTTAGTTGCCCTTTTTCACAACTTTTTACATGCAAGGTGTTCAGCGAAAAGACAGCCGTCGTGTGACAGCCTCTGGTCCCACTAAGGACATTCGCTAAAACGTTGCACCTAACTAATACAACACTGCCAACAATGCCCATGGTGAATGAAGTGGTTGACCTTACCCTGACCAAACCGCGCTCGCCCCGGGACTTTTTCAAGCGTTTGCAACGACTCTGGCTGGGACTTGCGGTGGTTGGCCTGCTGCTGGTTTGCAGCCTGTTCTGGCCGGCGTCGCCACGGGACCTGGGCATCGGCAACCGCCTGCTGACCTCGCAAGTGATGCCGCTGTGGCGCGACGGCGACCTGATCGTACTGGTGCGCCATGAAGAGCGCTGCGACCGCTCCACCAACCCATGCCTGGGCCCGGTGGAAGGCCTCACAGTGCACGGCAGCCAACAGGCCGAAAAGCTCGGCAATGCCTTTAAATCCATGGGGATGGACACCAGCGATGTGCTTGCCAGCCCGGCTATCCGCACGGCGCAGACCCTGCGTTTCATGTTCGACAAAAACGAGCTGACCTCGGGCCAACAGGCCATCTGCGGCACGGCCATGGGCGAGGAATTGCTCAGTCAAAAGACCCCCGGACGCAACCTGGTGTTCGTCACCCACAGTGGTTGCATCGCCGACTTCGAAAAAACCCAGGGCTTCCCCCATGCCGCGTTCCCCGAATATGGCAGCGCGTTGTTCGTGCAGGCGTTGCCCAACGGCAAATTGAAGATCCTGGGCATCGTCAACAACCCGGATTGGCCCGCCGCGCTAAAACAGACTCACTAACTTACCCCTCGCCCTGTTCAGCAAAAAGACAGCCCTGTTCTGGCATGTTTAGTTGCGCCTTTTAAATAAGGACATCATGAATATTTTCTGCAATTGCGTGAACGCTGTGACTTTTCCAACTATTAATTCACAACTTGAAACCTACATCACTGAGCGTCAGGGAGCGACGTTTGCATGACCCGATTAAAACCCCTGCCGGTGTTATTGCTGGCCTTCGTTGCGTTTTACCTGCTGCCCCTGGGCCTGCATGGCTTGTGGATCCCGGACGAAACCCGCTACGCCCAGATCAGCCAGGAAATGCTCCAGAGCGGTAACTGGGTGGCGCCGCACTTCATGGGCATCCGCTACTTCGAAAAACCCGCAGGCGGCTACTGGTTGATTGCCCTGGGCCAGGCGGTCTTCGGCCAGAACCTGTTCGGCGTGCGCATCGCTTCGGCGCTGACCACGGGCTTGAGCGTGCTGCTGGCCTACCTGATCGCCCGTCGACTGTGGAATGACCCGCGCAAGAGCTTCGCCTGTGCCCTGCTCTACCTGAGCTTCGGCCTGGTCGCCGGGCAGGCGGGGTACTCCAACCTCGATCCGCAATTCACGCTTTGGGTCAACCTGAGTCTGGTAGCCCTGTGGTTTGCGCTCGACAGCACCACACTGCGCGGCCGCCTCGGGGCCTGGGTCATCGTGGGCCTCGCCTGCGCCATGGGTTTCATGACCAAGGGTTTCCTGGCCCTGGTGTTGCCGGTGCTGATTGCCGTGCCATACATGCTCTGGCAACGCCGCCTGGGAGAGCTGCTGCGTTATGGCCCGCTGGCGATGGCGGTCGCGGTATTGGTGGGCCTGCCGTGGGTGCTGGCCATCCATCTTCAGGAACCCGACTTCTGGCGCTTCTTTTTCTGGAATGAACACATTCGCCGTTTCAGCGCCGACAACGCCCAGCATGTGCGGCCATGGTGGTTCTTCCTGCCGATCATCGCCGTTTCCAGCCTGCCGTGGGCCGGGCTGCTGCCGTCCGCCCTGCACAAGACCTGGCAGGAAAAACGCCAGCCGGCGATTACCTTCCTGGCGTTATGGCTACTGCTGCCCCTGGGCCTGTTCAGTTTGAGCAAAGGCAAGCTGCCGACCTACATCATGCCGTGCCTGCTGCCCTTGGCTTTGCTGATGGGTCATACGCTGACCGACCTGGTGAAGCAGGGCAAAGCCCGCACCATCTGCTTCAATGGCCTGTTCAACTTCGTGATCGGCATGGCGGCCATGATCGGCCTGATCTACCTGCAAATCGCCCGGCCGCTGTACAGCAACAGTCACGCCGAGATGTTCAGCCTGTCCCTGGCGTTCATCGTGTTGCTGGTGTGGATTCTGGCCAACCTGCTGCAAGTGATTCGCCCGTTGACGCTGTGGGCAATGCCTGCAATGGGTATCGGCGTTCTGGTGATCCTGCTGCCGGCAAGCATGCCGTCGTGGATCGCGGACAACGAAATGCCCGACCAATTTGTGCTCGAACACCTGGACGAATTGCAACAGACCCAAGCCCTGCTCAGCAACGACCTGGGCAGTGCCAGCGCCCTGGCCTGGCGCCTGAAACGCCCGCAAGTGTCGCTGTACGACACCGAGGGCGAGCTGCGCTACGGCTTGCAGTATGCAGGCTCGGTGCACCGCAAGGTGGAATTGGAGGAAGTCCAGGCCTGGCTCAAGGATGCGCGCCAGCACGGCTCGGTGGGCGTGCTGCTGCGGGTCAACAGCACCAGTGAAATGCGCGAAGCCGGGCAACTGCCGCCCGGCGGAAAACGTTACTACAAGGGTTATCTCGAGCTGATCATCTACCCGAGCCTGCCCTGATGACGACGTTGTGGAAGACCGAGCGCGGCGCCCTGCTGCTATTGCTGGGCGTTACCGCGCTGCTGCTGCTCACCGGCCTCGGCGCACGCGACCTGTGGGGCCCGGAGACCCGCTGGGCGAACATCGCCTTGCAGATGCTGCAGAGCGGAAATTACTTCGACCCCTACCTCAAGGGCGCGCCCTATTATGACAAGCCCCTGCCTTCCTATTGGCTGATCACCGCCACGGCCCACCTGATGGGTGGCCTCGGGCCGTGGTCACTGCGCTTGCCCTCGGTGATCGGCGCCTGGCTGAGCGTGTGGCTGGTCTACCTGCTCGGTGAGCAACTGATGCGCAAAGGCACCGGGCTGATCGCCGGCTGGATGCTCGCCACCACCTTCTACTTTCTGTTCTGGGCGCGGGTGGCCACGGCGGATGTGCTGACGGTGTGTGGCGTGCTGGCCGCGGTCTGGTGGTACTGGCGTGGACCAGAGGACACCCGGCTGGGTCGCTATACCGTGTTTTTCCTGTTGCTCGCCGTGACCTCGCTGTTCAAGGGCTTGATCGGCTTTGTGCTGCCAGGCCTGGTCCTGCTGCCGCACCTGCTCGGCGAGCAGCGCTACAAGCAGCATCTCAACCTGCGCCTGGTGCTCGCCCTGCTGATCGCCGCCGCGGTGTATGCCGTGCCGTTCGTGCTGTCGCATGTCTACGGTGCGCCGACCTATGGGCAAAGCGGCCTGGCCCTGGTATTCCGCGAAAACGTGGTGCGATTCTTCGACCCCTTCGACCACATGGGGCCGATCTACACCTACCTGATCTACCTGCCCGCCTACACCCTGCCGTGGCTGCCGTGCTGGCTGCTCGGCCTGCGGCTGGCGCTGCGGCACTGGCGCCAGACCCCGCCCAACGTGCGATGGCTGGTGTGGGGCCTGGGCCTGTTGTTTGTGTTCTTCACCGCCAGTGGCAGCCGGCGCAGCTACTACGTGTTGCCACTGGTGCCCTTCGCCCAGTTGCTCGGCGCCTGGTGGCTCAGCGAACGCCTGCAAGCCAGGCCCGCCAGCCGACCGCGCTGGTACAAAGGGTTCGCCTGCGCCGCGGTGTTGATGCTGCTGGTCATTGGCGTGGCCTATCCATGGAGCAACGGCAATGGCGGCGTCACCCGCTTGGCCGAGGACGTGCGCACTGAAGCCGTCAAAAGCGCGCCGTGGGAGGAGTGGCAACTGGTGCTGGTGGAAGTGGACAACAAGGTGCCGATGTACCTGCAAAACGGTGGCAAGCCGTTCTACTACGTGGCCGAGTCCCAGGACTTCCCGCGCCAGGGCGACAGCGCAGCGTTCATGGCCTGGTTGCAGAAAACCAGCGGCAAGGCCTTCGACCCGCAGCGCACGATCATCGTCGCGCAGTATTCCAAGGACGACCCGACACCGTTGGCCTACCTGGGCGCGGATCACCAGGTCATCACCACCCAGCCGGACAACGGCGAGCGAATGTTTCAAAAACGCCAGGACGGCAGCGTGGCGTTCGTTCCAGTGCCCAAATAGACGGCGGTCTTACATTTTTTTGCTGGCGGCATGGATAAATGCCTCATCCAGGCTTTGGGCGTCGTACGCGTCCATGAAGCCTTGCGCGTCAGTGAACCGGTTGAATCGCCTTTGGCTCAGCATATAAAAATCATCGCAATGGGCGACGATCTCATCGACGTTATGTGATGAAACCAAGACCGCGACACCCTCTGCCGCTGCCCCCTCCAGACAGCGCCAAATGTGATAACGAAACTCTGGATCCACACCCGCGGTGGGCTCATCCAGTATCACCAGGTCCGCGTTGGCACAGAGCAACGACAACGTAAAAAACCAGCGTTTCTCTCCATAGCTGCAGAGCGCAGATTTTTTGTTCCAGATCTCGCAATACCGATCGGCGATGCCGGGGCTCCATTTTTCGATTTTATCGAGTGCATGTTGTTGGGTGACCCGGGTGTCGGAGCAAAACAGCATGGTCATTTTGAAGATGTCGAACATGCGAAATACAGGGGGTGTGCTGATGATCTGTGACAGGTACAGCAGCTTGGAAAAGGCGCTGCTTATTTCACCACCCTCTCTTTTCTTCAGGCCGCACAGCACATCAAAAAAGGTGGTTTTGCCGGAGCCGTTTGGGCCAAGAAGACCTGATATGGAGCCGGCGGTGACTGTCAGAGAAGCCTTATGAAACACGATATGAGTTCCATACCTGACGTCAAGAGAGTCTACGAGAAGCCTTGCCATCAATAACGACTCCAAACAGGATTAATTAATAAATAACGACACATCACTAAAAACAAAAACACAAGTGAAATGACAACAACCCAGAAAACCAAACCGCATTCAACCACGCCGTCCAACATAATCTTATTCGCCCACCACATCGGGTTAAAAAAACCGGCAATAGCTAAGGCGGGACTCACTGGACCCATACTGATGATCCCGAGAGCCAACATCGTAAGGGACAAAATTGAAAAGAGGGTACTCGCATTTTGAAAGCCTAATGGGACAAGCGTCAGCAACAGCGCGGGTATAGAAAAAAGAAGAAAGCAAACATAAAATCGCCCTACGATCACAAGATACTCCGCGACATCAAACTCCCCTGAAAAAATTCGGGTGAGCATATAAAATACGGAGCAATACAATATTGAAACAACTGAATATGCAGAAAACTGCCCAATCAAAAAAACAACCTTCGTACGATCCGTGTAAACAAAAGACCGAAGAAAACCACTTTCCCTTCGACCAACTATGTAAAAGGCAAGCCCGAACAGTGCAACATTTGAGGAAACAAAGGCGTAAAACCATGAAGTCTTCGACAGGTAATCCACGGCCTCACCACTCAGTGGCGCACGCGCGTAGGTAAGCAAATAATAGGTAACCACTGGAGATACCACTGTCCAAAATAATGCAACAGGTTCTCTGAGTTGTTCTTTTATGAATAACGCCGCTAGCAAAGCCGGCCTCGATACGAAATAAAAGTCCATGATTGACCTCACGAAAACGGGACCATCATGCCTAGTCTAGAGCTGAGCATCGACGACTCAAGCTTCTGTGAATACTGAATTTACTTTTCTGTCGATGAAGGCTCTATTATGGAGTTATGGCAGGCCCCACCTACCCCATTATACCTGCCGCCCCACCACATCCTCCATTACCACCGCACCCGCCTTGAATGCCTGACGCACCTGCATTACCGGCGTACGGGTTGAAACTTTCTTCACTTTCGAAACTATAAACAAGCGCTCCGAACACTTCACTGTTCATCTCAAATCTCCAGCTTTGTGCATACATTGACTTTGAGCTGCCCTTCATCAAGCAATAAAACCAAATCTAGCCCAGCGTGAGAATATCGCAACAACAATAAAAATCTTATGCGGGAAATATAACTACTAGATTTAGGAAATTTCACTCACGAACTTCGGAAGATCAACCATTGCCAAAAATATCAGGCCCCTCACCAACCGTGCTTCAAAAAATCAATCCATGTAAATTTAACACCTTAGAAACTATCCAAATAATCGAAAAATCCAACACCACCGCAGGTATATCTTGCAAAACGGAACTTATTCCTACAGACGTGAAAAAAAGAACCCGACAAACGGCACTGCATAATGCTAAAGACCTGCTCTCTGCGCGACGCTAACGCCGGCTTCGCTCATTCATGTAATGACTACAAAAGCAGCGTATTTACGATGCGAAGCGAGTCGCTCTTGATCTTGCTTTTGATCTGAGGCGCCCCGTCAAATCCGCCGCCGCCGCCCCAACTGCGGAATAGCCGCCTGAGGCACCTCCACCCGCTGCACCTGCGTCAACACACACCCAGCCAGTTGCGCCACCGTCGGATGACTGAACAACGCCCGCGCATCCACCTCCACCCCCGCCTTGCGCATCCGCGCCACCAGGTTCACCGCCAACAACGAATGCCCCCCCAGCTCAAAGAAATGATCGTGTCGCCCCACCCGCTCCAACTTCAGCACCTCAGCCCAGATCCCGGCCATCAAGCTCTCCACGGCTCCGACCGGCGCGGCATAGGCTCGGCTCACCACCGCCCCCAACCCCGGCTCCGGCAAGGCCTTGCGGTCGAGTTTGCCCGCTGGGTTGAGCGGTAATTCGTCGAGCTGCACAAACGCCGCCGGCACCATGTATTCCGGCAATTGCTCCAGCACATGGGCGCGCAACGCATCCGGGCTCGGCGCCTCGGCACGCACGGTGAAGTACGCCACCAGGCGTTCATCGCGAATCAACACCGCCACTTCACGCAACGCCGGATGCACCAGCAGCCGTGACTCGATCTCCCCCAGTTCCAGGCGCACACCGCGCAGTTTGACCTGGAAGTCGTTACGCCCGAGGAACTCCAGATTGCCGTCAGGCAGGTAACGCACCAGGTCGCCAGTGCGATACAGGCGATCTCCGGCCACGAACGGGCTGTCGATAAAACGCTCGGCGGTCATCTGCTGCAGCCCCAGGTAACCCCGCGCCACGCCGACCCCACCGATGTGCAACTGACCGCTCACGCCCATGGGCGCCGGCGCATCGTGCTCATCCAGCACATACAGGCGTGTGTTGTTGATCGCCCGCCCGATCGGCAACTGCAATGCCGGCACCGGCGCGCCGGGTTCCAGGGTCCAGGCGCTGCTGTCCACCGTGGCTTCGGTGGGGCCGTAGACGTTATGCAGGCGCACCTTGGGCAAGCGCGCCTGCACGCCACGAGCCAGGGCTTCGGTGAGTTCGCCACCGCCGCACAGCACATCAGTGAGGCTGGTACACAGCGCGGACTCTTCCAGCTCAAGGAACTGCTGCAACATCGCCGGCACGAACTTGATCACCGTGATCTTCTGCTCGCGAATCACCTGCGCCAGATAGGCCGGTTCGCGATGACCATCGGGCCGTGCCAACACCAGGCGCATGCCGTTGGAGAGCGGCCAGAACAGCTCCCACACCGAACCGTCGAAGCTGAACGGCGCCCGCTGCAACAGCGCGCCGCCCTCGGCATTGGGGCACAGCTGCGAGCCCCAGTGCATCAGGTTGCCGAGGCCACGGTGTTCGATCATCAC
The DNA here is from genome assembly GCF_024584605.1 of Pseudomonas extremorientalis. Lineage (NCBI taxonomy): Bacteria > Pseudomonadati > Pseudomonadota > Gammaproteobacteria > Pseudomonadales > Pseudomonadaceae > Pseudomonas > Pseudomonas extremorientalis. The sequence continues at coordinate 4,160,698 of NZ_CP089519.1, forward strand.
GCCCTTGGGCGTACCGGTGGAGCCCGAGGTGTACATCACGTAGGCCAGGTTGGCCACGCTCAGCCCTGGCACCAGCGGGTTGCCGACAGGTGCCTGGCTCCAGGCGCAGTGGTCGAAGTCGATCACCGGGATCGACACGTCACCCGGCACGTCACGGGTAGCGGCGTGTACCAGCAGCGCCACCGGTTGGCTGTCGTGGAGCATGTAGGCCAGGCGCTCGCGCGGATAACCCGGGTCCAGCGGCACATAGGCGCCACCGGCCTTGAGGATGGCCAACAGGCCCACCACCAGCTCCAATCCACGCTCGACGCACAGCGCCACGCGGGCGTCCGGCTGCACACCGCGCTCACGCAGGTGGAAGGCCAGTTGGTTGGCGCGTTCGTTGAGTTCGCGGTAGGTCAGTTGCAACTCGCCGGCCTGCACGGCGATGGCATGGGGGATATGCCGTGCGTGGGCTTCGAACAGCGCCTGCACCGTGAAGGTGTCGGGGTAGTCGGTGTCGGTCGCGTTGAAGTCCACCAGCAGGGTTTTCAACTCGCCGGCGGGCAGTACCTGAACGTCGCGCAAAGGTGTCTGTGGCACCTGGTCCAGCGTGTCCGCCAAGTTGATCAGTGTGGTTTCGAGGTAGTCGAGCAGCCGACAGGCGCCAATTTGCTGCGGCGCCTTGGCCTTGATCCGGAAACCGTTGGCCGTGTCGTCCACGGTCAGCATCAGCGGGTAGCTGAGGATGTCCTCACTGCTGAGCAAGGCAATGCCCGGCACCAGGGTCAGGTCACGCTCGGCGTCGGTGTGGCGGTAGTTGAGCAGGCTGTTGAACAATGGCGACGCACCGCTGCAACGCTGGGCCAGCGCCAGGGAGGCTTGTTCATGGGCAAGCAAGGCACTGAGGCGTGCGTGGGTATGCGTGAGGGCTTCGGTCACCGTGCGCCCGGCCAGGCGCACCCGCAGCGGCAGGGTGTTGATGAACATGCCCAGGGCGCGATCGGCACCCTCGCCCGCCTGCAAACGGCCGAGCAGCACGGTGCCGAAGACCACGTCATCGCGGCCGGCGATACGGCTGAGCACCTGGGCCCAGGCCAGGTGGAACAGACTGGCGGTGCTCACTCCCATACCACGCGCCTGGGCACGCAAACGTTGATTGAGGCTGTCACTCAAGCCACGTTCGGCTTCTTCGGTGTGCGCCCGATCCGCCTGGCGCTCCTGGAGACCGAAGGCCAGGGTCGGCTCGTCGACATCGCCCAACTGCTCGCGAAAGAACGCCTCGTGCGCCGCTTGACGTGCCGGCGAACGGGCTTGCACCACCACATTGCGATACGGCACCGACGCCGGTAGTTGCGCCTGTTGGCCGAGCAAGTGAGCGCGGATTTCCTGCATCAGGATGGTGGTCGAGGTGGCGTCATTGACCAGGTGATGGAAACGCAGCCGCGCAACCCAACGCGAGTGCTGCGGCTCTTCGGCATAGTCCAGGGCCATCAGCGGCGCCTGGCGCAAATCCAGCGGCGCAGGGTCCTCGCGCAACGGTTCAACACGCAATCGCGCCTGGCACCACACCACTTGCATCGGTTGCTCCAGGGCCTCCCATACCAGGCTGGTGCGCAGGATATCGTGGCGGTTGATCACTTGTTGCAGGGCCTGGGCAAACGCGTCCAACTGCTCGCGCTGCGAAAAGCTGAACAGCGCCTGCTGCTGATACGGATCGCGCTCATCGGTGATGTGGTGGTAGAGCAAACCTTCCTGCAACGGCGCCAGCGGGTAGATGTCCTGCACATTGGCCACGCCGCCGGGAATGCTCGCGACGATCAGATCAAAGCTGGCAGGGTCGAGTTCGGCCAGGTCGGGGGCGTCCACGTCGCTGAGCTCACTTGCCGCCGCCAGGGCCGCCAGGGTCGGCTGGCCGAACAGCACCTGCACATCGGCATGCAACCCGACCTGGCGCATGCGTTGCACCAATTGCACGGCCAGCAACGAATGCCCGCCCAGTTCGAAGAAGTGGTCGTGGCGCCCAACCTGCTGCACCTGCAACAGCTCGGCCCAGATCTGCGCCAGTACGCTTTCCACACCGAGGTGCGGCGCCTCATACAAACGGGTGACGAACGCCTCTTGGGTCGGTGCGGGCAACGCCTTGCGATCAAGCTTGCCGTTGGCGGTCAGGGGCAACGCGTCCAACTGCACGTAGGCAGCCGGCAGCATGTAGTCGGGCAGCGATGCTTGCAGGTGGGCGCGCAAGGCTTCTATCGGCACGGCTTCACGGGGGACGAACCAGGCCAGCAACTGCCCTTCGCGGGCTTGCACCACGGCGTCCTGAATATGCGAATGCGTGGCCAGGGCCGTTTCGATTTCGCCCAACTCAATGCGCACGCCACGGATTTTCACCTGGTCGTCATTGCGCCCCAGGTACTCAAGGTTGCCGTCCGGCAGCCAGCGCACCAGGTCGCCGGTGCGGTACATGCGCCCCTGGGTAAAGGGGTCGTCGAGGAATCGCTCGGCACTGAGCTCGGGACGCTTGAGGTAACCCCGCGCGATGCCCTTGCCGCCCACGTACAGTTCCCCTGCCACCCCGATGGGCAGCGGCCGTTGCTGCGCGTCCAGCACATACACCCTGGCATTAGCGACAGGCGCGCCGATATGCAATGGCCGGCCGACGGCCATGGGGCCGGAGGTGGCGACCACCGTGGCTTCGGTAGGGCCGTAGTTGTTGATCACGGCGAAGGACTGCGCCTGGGTGAAAGAACGCAGGCGGTCGCCGCCGATCAGCAGGGTGCGCAGGGTCGGGTGGTGCAGGCCCTGGCTGAAGGCGTATTCGGCCACGGGCGTCGGCAGGAAGCAGACGTCCAGCGGCTGTGCCCGCCACCAACCGAGCAGCGCGTCGATGTCTTCGGCGCCATCATGGGCCGGCGGCAGGTGCAGCGTGGCGCCCACGCACAACGCCGGCCAGACCTCCCAGGCCATCGCATCAAAACCGAAACCGGCGACGCTGGCGGTGTGGCTGCCGGCATGCAGGTCGAAGGCCCGGCAGTGCCAGTCCACCAGGTTCGAGACGCTGTGGTGCTCGACCATCACGCCCTTGGGCAAACCGGTGGAGCCGGAGGTGTAGATCACGTAGGCCAGGTGAGAGGGGCTGACCGCGACGCGGGGGTTGGTGCCCAGGTGGAAGGTCGGGCGGTCGAGCTGGATCACCGGCACCGTCAACTGAGGCAAACGATGCAGCAAATCGTGCTGGGTCAGCACCACCACCGGGTCGCTGTCTTGCAGCAGGTAATTCAGGCGCTCGGCGGGATGGGCCGGGTCCACTGGCACGTAGCAGGCGCCGGACTTGAGGATCGCCAGCAAGCCCACCAGCGTATCCAGACCACGCCGTGCCAGGATCACCACCCGGTCGTCAGGCTGCACGCCGCGCTCCAGCAGTTGATGGGCCAGCGCGTTGGCCTGCTGGTTGAGTTGGGCATAGCTCAGGTGCCGCCCCTGGTACACCGCCGCCACGGCGTCCGGTGCGCGCGCGGCCTGGGCTTCGATGCGCGCGTGCAGAGTGTGTGGCTGGGTGACAGGCTGGTCGGTGGCGTTCCATTGCTGCAACCGCGCCTGCTCGGCGGGTGTCACCAGGGAAAAATCGCTGATCGTCAGCGCGGTGTCTTCCAGCCCCTGTTCCAGCAGCCAGGTCAAGCGCTGCGCCAGGGCCGCCACTTCATCGTGCTGGAAGTACGCCTCGTTGTAGACGCAATGCAGGCAAGCGGTGTCCTGGTAACGGTTGCTGCGCAGGTGGAGGGCCAGGGGCAGCGGCTCGTGATGATTGGACACCTTGACCGCACGGGCCACTGTCGTGCCGTAGCGCAGTTCATGGTCGTCCTGCTCGAAGGACACCGACAGGTCGAACAGCTGGCCGCGGTCGCTGCGACGCAGGCCCAACTCACGGTTCATCTCGCTGAGGGGGAAACGCTGGTGGCGGAAGTCCTGCTTGAGCTGGTCGCGCACCCCACGCACCACCGCGCTGAACGGCGACTGCTCATCAAACTGCAAGCGCACGGCGCTGACCTGGGTGAACAACCCGACGGTGGAGCGGAACCGTGCATTGGAACGGTTGAGAATCGGCACCCCCACCACCCATTCTTCGCGTTGGGCGGTGCGGGTGAAATACACATACAGCGCCGCCAGCAGTACATGAAACGCCGACGCCTGGTAACGGTTGGCCACCTGTTCCATTCGGTTGAGCAGTGCCACCGGAAACGCCTGCACCAAGGTATTGCTCGCGGCCTTGGCCGTGTGCCGTGGGGTCAGCAGCGGCTCCGGAATCAAGCGGTATTTGTCCAGCCAATAGGCGCGGTCGCGGGCATAACGGGCTGACGCGTGGTAGTGCTGGTCTGCGTCGATAAAATCGATGTAGGACGGCGCCGGCAAGTCCGGTTGCCGGTCTTGCGCCAGGGCCGTGTACAGCTGCGCGAGGGATTGCAGCATCTGGCCGAAGCCCCAGCCATCGAGGATCAGGTGATGCGCCTGGGTGCCGAGGCGGTAATGATCGTCGTCGAGCTTGACCAGGAAAAAGCGGAACAACGGCGCACCCTGCATCGCATAAGGCAGGGCCATTTGCGCCTGCATCAGGGCGTGGCTCGCGGCCTGCGGATCGCAAGCCTTGGAAACGTCATGCAGCGCCAGGTCCGCAGCCAACGTGGCAGCGAAGGTCTGGCGAGGCAGGCCGTCGGCGTCGCTGTGCAGTTGCGTGCGCAACGCATCGTGCCTGGCCACCAGGCATTCAACGGCGCGCTGCATCAGGCCGGGGTCAATGGCACCGGCAAAATCCACATAACCACCGATGTTGTACAACGGCGAGTCGCCTGCGCGCAGTTGGTCGAGCCAGATGTCCTGCTGGGCGGCGGTGAGGGGGAAGCTGGGTGAATGCTTCATAAGATCCTTCTCATGGAGGTCAGGCACTGGCCGCGCAGGGGTGCCCATTACGACGAATGGGCCGGATTGGAGCATGGTGGCCAGGGGCTGTCTGTCACCCTAAACCCGGACATCCGAATGGATAGACCGGGCGTGGCTGATGGTTCATTGCTGAAACGATTAAAGAGTTGTAGGACATTGGCTATATCTGGCCGATGCTTTTTTATGCGAATGCTTTCTAAAAACAATATTTTACTTATATATCAAATAGTTACTTAAACATAAAAATCTCCATTGGCTATTCGTAGTGGGAATTACCTGTCAGAAACGTCGAATTAATGACGCGGTTTTTATGGCAGGTTATGTCCCACGTTTCCGCTACATACGTAGGACAAATCCACTGGCTAAATACACTTTCGAATACCGACTCTGGTGTGTGAGCAACGGATCGCCCCGCAGAGGCCCAGAGGGTCTGTACACGGTTTTCGATATCAAGGATGAGAAGGCTATGAGTTTGACCAGCAGTATTGCCAACACCCAAAGCCCCCATTTCTACGCCGAAATGGGCGAGTTGATTGCCAGCAGTGGCCACCCGGGCTTTGCCGCCCACATGCTGCACCTGGTGGACAAGTGGGTGCCGATCCACCTGGTGGATCTGAGCGAATGGACCCTCGACGAGCTACGCGACCGTGTGCTCGATATCACGCTGCTGGGCAGCGCCGGCCAGACGCAGGACCTGCCGCCCCTGGCCCTGAATTCCATGGACGACCATCCGCTGTTGCGCGAAATGCTCGGCATGCAGGACCCGCTGCTGATCCAGTTGAAAGCCAAGGCCAACAGCGCAGACCCGCGTGACACCTCACACCAGTGCAACCTGGTGTCGCGCCAGGGCAACCGGCGCTGTGTGATTTCGTTTTATCGCCCGCCGACCCAGCGCGGGTTTTCCCTGGCCGAGTTGTCGTTTCTCAAGTGCCTGTCGGACACCCTGCTGCCGCTGATCGAGTGCCACGCCCAGAGCCTGCGCCAGGCACCGCACACCGAGGTCGAACCGGCCCACACGATGCTGGAGCAATCGCAATTGCAACGTGAGTTCTACAAGCGCCTGTCCCTGGGCGACATCACCTTGTCGGCGCGCGAGCAAGAGGTGTGCCTCGGCTTGCTGACCGGCGGCACCGTGCCGCAGATCGCGGAGAAACTCAGCGTGAAGAACAGCTCCATCGAAACCTACCTCAAGCGCGCCGCCGCCAAGTTGGGCGTGAGTGGAAGGCACGGTCTGGCCAAGTGGATGGTGGGCGCCTGATGCATAAATTGAGTACCTTTGCGATGGCCTGGATGCTTGGCGGCTGTTCGCTGATCCCGGACTACCAACGGCCTGCGGCGCCCGTGCCTGCGCAGTATCCCCAGGCGGGCGTGTATGCGCTGGCGCAGTCCGGCACATCGGACTGGCAGCAGCTGTTCCACGACCCGGCGCTGCAAGGGTTGATTGGCGATGCGCTGGTCAATAACCGCGACTTGCGCGTGGCTGCGTTGAACGTCGAGGCGTTCCAGGCGCAGTACCGTATCCAGCGTGCCGACCTGTTCCCGGCGGTGTCCGCTACCGGCGCCGGCCAGCGTCGGCGTGTGCCCGGGGACGTGACCGGCACCGGCAAGGCCGCCATCACCTCCAGCTATTCCGCGACCCTGGGCATCAGCGCCTATGAGCTGGACCTGTTCGGCCGCATCCGCAGCCTCAGCGAACAGGCCATGCTCTCCTACCTGGGCACCGAAGAGGCGCGGCGCAGTGCGCAATTGAGCCTGGTCGCCAACGTCGCCAATGCCTACCTGACCTGGCGTGCCGACCAGGAATTGCTGGCCCTGGCCCGGCAAACCCTGGTGGCCAACGAGCATAGCCTGCGCCTCACCAGCCGCAGCAAAACCGCCGGCAAAGCCTCGGCGCTGGACGTGGTGCAAGCCACCACCAGCGTCGAAAGCACCCGCGCCAGCGTGGCCCGCTATGAGCGCCAGGTCGCCCAGGACCTCAACAACCTCGCCCTGCTGGTGGGTGGCCCGGTGGACGAACAATTGCCGTCGCGTCCACTCGCCGCCGACTTGGTGGCCCGCGTGCCGGCCGGCCTGCCCTCGGACTTGCTGCAGCGCCGCCCGGATATCCTCCAGGCCGAGTACCAGTTGCGCGCCGCCAACGCCAATATCGGCGCGGCACGTGCAGCGTTTTTCCCGTCGGTGAGCCTGACCGCCAACGCCGGCAGCGCCAGCACCGAACTGTCGGGGCTGTTCAAGGGCGGCTCGGGCAGCTGGACGTTCCAGCCGCAGATCAACCTGCCGATCTTCAACGCCGGCAGCCTGCGCGCCAGCCTCGACTACGCCAAACTGCAAAAAGACATCAGCGTGGCGCAGTACGAAAAATCGATCCAGACCGCCTTCCAGGAAGTCGCCGATGGCCTGGCGGCGCGGCAGACCTATACCGACCAGTTGGAGGCGCAACGGGATTTCGTCGCGGCCAACCAGCAGTATTACAACCTGGCCGAGCATCGCTACCGCAGTGGCGTCGACAGCAACCTCACCTTCCTGGATGCGCAACGTACGTTGTTCAGCTCGCAACAGGCGTTGATCGTCGACCGCCTGGCGCAACTGGTGGCGGAAGTGAAGTTGTATACAGCGCTGGGCGGCGCGTGGGACGTCAGCGCAAGCCCGACTGCTGCATTAGGCCTGCTCACCCAACAAATCAGCTCACCACAGTAAGCTCACGTGCCCCTAGCCCTCACTGTATCTACGCCTGCGCAATCACCGCCTCCGCCTCGATTTCGATCAACCAATCCGGCAACGACAACCCGCTGACGATAATCCACGAAGACGGCGGCGGGTTGTGCGGGAAGCGTTCGCGCAGCGCTTGCGCGATCGGCTTCTGCTGGTCACGGGCGGACTCGACGATGTACAGCCGCAACATGATCACATGGGACAAATCACCGCCTGCCTCGGCCAACACCTTTTCGATGTTGTCCAAAGCGGCGGCGGTCTGTTCCGCAATACCCGGGCCGACGGTGCGCTCGTCGGCATCGACACCCACCTGGCCGGACAGCATGATGCGCCGACCCTCCGGCACTTCCATGGCCTGGCTGAAGCCGTATTGCAGGGCGTTGAATACCGTTGTGGGATTAATGACCTTTCTCTGCATGACATTTCCTTGTTGTCGGTAGGAAAACAAGGCTAACCCAAAGCAATCGTTCAATCCGGCGGTTCAACATCCCGCAACATATCGGGGATCATCGAGGGGTGCTGGCTACCAACTTCCCATCGCCAGACTGAACGGCGAAAACTCCGCGAACTGCCACCGCAACGCCAACGCCGCCGGGCGCCGCACCACATGTTCCACGGTGACGGTCCACAAGCGCTGGGCGCCCTCGAACAGCGCCACTTGCGGGCCGTCGAGGATCAGTGAAGTGCGCCCGGCCACCTGCAGCACATCCCCCGATTCAAAATCGATGAATAACAACCCCGCCACCGGGTTCACCTGCAGATTGCCCAGGGTGTTGAAGAACAGGTTGCCGGCAAAGTCGGGGATGGTCAGCACGTTGCCTTCGACCCGCACAAAACCCGTATTGCCGCCGCGGTGGGAAACGTCGACCGAGCGCTGGCCGTCCACCTCGACGTAGCTGGCGACGAAGAAGGTGTCGGCATTGCGGATCAGCGCTAGGGCCGCGTCATCCAGGCTGCTGGAACGTTCGGCCACGCTGCCGGGCTTGCGTGCGATGGCATCCACCGGCCGCAATTGGATGTACTTGGGGCAGTTGCCGAACGTGTGCACCACGTCGACCGAAAAGCCTTCGTGATCGAGCGCACCGATATGCCCGTTCATGCGGTTGCGGCGGCGGGTGTTGAGGTCGATGCCCAGCAGGCCGATGGATGCACCTTCACGCAAGGCGTTGCGGGCCGGGTCGTTGGCCGACGGCAGACTGTCGACCTGCAAGGTCTGCGGGTCCGGCGAGTGGGCAAAGCCCGGGGCGCCTTCAAGCAGCGTCGCCCAGGGAATGCCTTGCTCGTCCACCACACCCAGCATCAGGTACGGCAACAAAGGGTAGAAATCCCGATGCTGTTCGGGCAAATGATCACGGATCACCTTGGGCCCGACCACGGCCATGCGCTCGGCGACACCCACTGCTTGTTGCATGTGCCGTTCACCGGCATGCCAGGGCGATGGTTCGATCAGGTTCATGGCAAGCACCTCATGTTGGATAGCCCGATGCTGCGCCCTGCTCGCCACCCAGGGAAGCACCACGCCAGGCAATCCACTGTTACGCCAGTTGAAATGCCGGATGTTCACGCAGCGCCGCCACGCAGTGGTCGACAAAGCTGCGCACGCGCATCGGTGCGTTGCGGCCTTCGCGGTACACCACGTGCACGGGCAATGGTGGCTGTTCAAAACCCGGCAACAGGCGACGCAATTGCCCGCTCTGCAAATGCTCGTGAACCGGGTAACTCAGGCAGCGAATCACCCCCGCCCCATGCACCGCCGCATTGATCGCGCCCTGCACCGTGGCGCAGCCCAGGCGCGCACGGGCCTTGAGTGGGTAGCCCTGGAAATCCCAATGCACCTGGCCGGCAGTGGCGATCAGCCGATGGTGCTGGAGGTCGTCCGGGCGTTGAGGCTCACCGTGAATCGCCAGATAACCGGGGCTGGCGCAAAGGATATGCCGCACCTGCCCCACCGGCCGCGCGATCAACGACGAGTCGGGCAACTCACCGACGAGGATCGCCACGTCCAGCCCTTCTTCGTGCAGGTTGGGATAATAGTCGTGGTAGTGCGCCGCGAGGCTCACCTCGGGATAACGGTCCAGGTAGTCGGCCAAGACCGGCGCCATCACATGAGCGCTGAACAGAAAGGGCAAAAACACCCGTAGGTTGCCCTGGGCCTGCACATGCAAGCCTTTGGCCGAGGCTTCGGCGGCGTCCACGGCGGCGAGCAGGCGCACGCAATCGGCCAGGTACGCGTTGCCGGCGTCGGTCAGGCTCACGCCCTGCGTGCTGCGTTCAAGCAATGGCACGCGCAGGCGCGCTTCCAGGCGGGCCACCGCACGGACCAGGGTCGGCCCGGACACCTGCGCACTGCGCGCTGCGCCGGCCAGGCTCGAGTGTCCGGCCAGTGCGGCGAACAACTGCATATCGCGATAGCGCTCCATCAACCGCGCCGTTTCATCGCAGGGTTCAGGGCGGCGTCCTGGCCCAGGCGATGGCTGAGAAAGTCGACAAAGGTGTTGATCTTGGCCGGCACGCGGCCGCTTTTCTGGAACACCACCTGGATCGGCAACGGCTCGGCCTCATACGCTTGAAGGACGATCTCCAACTCGCCCGCTGCCACCGCCGTTGCGACCTGGTAGGACAGCACCCGCGTCATGCCCCAGCCCAGGCGCGCCAGGTTGATCGCGGCATTGTTTGCCGTAACGACCAGGCGCGGTTCGATGGGCACGGTCAAGGGTTGGCCGGCGTCGACAAACTCCCAGCTACTCACCAGCTGGCTCGACGATGACGTGACGATCTTGGCCTCACGCAACTGCGACGGGTGCTCGGGTCGCCCGTGCTGGTCGAGATAGGCTGGCGCTGCACAGACGACCCGGCGCACTTCGCCGACCTTGATCGCCTGCTGGCCCGGCTCGTGCAGATGACCGATACGCACTGCGACATCGACGCCTTCGTCGACCAGGTTGACCACGCGGTCGACCAGCAAGGCATTGATGTTCACCAGCGGAAAGCGGTCCAGGTACTCCCCCAACACCGGCGCCACATACAGTTCGCCAAACAGCACTGGCGCCGTGACCGTCAGGTGGCCGCAGGGGATGGAGTAACTGCCGGCCGCCGCTTCTTCGGCTTCATCGAGGTCTGCCAGGATACGCCGGCAATCCTCCAGGTAACGCTGGCCGGCTTCGGTCAGGTGCACGCTGCGGGTGGTGCGCGCCAGCAGTTGGGTGCCGATACGTTCCTCCATGGCGGCGATGGCCCGGGTCACGCTGGGTGGCGAGGTGTTCAGGCGGCGTGCGGCGGCGGCAAAACCCTCCTCCTCGGCCACCGCCAGGAACACCTGCATTTCATGAAATCGGTCCATCGGCACTCCTCTCAAGCAACTGCATATCGCTATTCCCCTGTGGCAAGCTCGCTCGCCACAACAGGCTCACTGACCACAACCAGGGTTCGCGTTAGTGGGATTGCAAGCCCACGGCTGTGCGAGGCATGCCGACAAATCCCGGCAGCGCTTCGATGCTGGCGAGCCAGGCACGCACCTGAGGGTAGTCGGCCAGGGACACATTGCCTTCCGGCGCATGGGCGGTGTAGGTGTAGAAAGCGACATCGGCGATGGTCGGTTGCTCGCCGGCCAGGAAGCGATTTTGGCTCAGTTGCGTCTCCATCAGTTTCAGCAAGGCGTGGGAACGGGCAATGGCGACGCAGGTATCGATGTCCGCGCCAAACACCGTGGCCAACCGCGCCGACGCGGGCCCGACGTGCAGTTGACCGGCGGCGGCCGAGAGCCAGCGCTGCACGCGAGCCTGCCCTGCCGGATCGCTTGGCAGCCACTGGCCTTTGCCGTAGGTGTTGGCCAGGTAGACCAGGATCGCATTGGAGTCGGCCAACACCACGCCGTTGTCATCAATCGCCGGCACCTGGCCGAAGCTGTTGATCGTGGCCAGATAGTCCGAGGACTTATGGGCGCCTTGCTTGAGGTCCACCAGAATAAATTCCGTGGGCAAGCCCAGCAGGGACAACATCAGCTCGACCCGATGAGAGTGGCCGGACAACGGGAAACCATAGAGTTTGATCATGAAAGGCTCCAAGAGAATGGGATGGCAACGCCGCACATGCTCTACCGCCGGCCCCTGACGTTGGAATCACCACGCTCTACAATCGAGCATTTCACCCAGTGAAACAATACCGCTCAGCGTTCCTCGAGTCTGTCGCGCAAAAACCGATGGCTCGCAGAAAACAACCGCTGGTAAGTGAGCAACACCGCCCCCACCGTACCCAACGCCGACGACGCGGCAATCAGGAACATGATCACGATCTGATAGCGCACCGCATCCACCGGGCTTTCTCCCGCCAGCACTTGCCCGGTCATCATGCCGGGCAGGCTGACGATGCCGACCACCGTCATCTGGTTCAGCGTCGGGATCATGCCGGCGCGCACCGCCTGGCGGATGGCGTCCTGCGCGGCCTCCCAGCGTGAGCCGCCGAGGGCCAGGATCATTTCGATGGTGTTGCGCCCCGAGGTCAGTTCCTGGGTCATGCGTTCGATACCCAGGGAGACCCCAGTCAGGGTGTTGCCGAGGATCATGCCAAGGATCGGGATCGCGTACTGCGGCTCGTACCAGGGGTGGATGCGGATCACCGCAAACAGCCCCACGGCGGTGACCAGCCATGAGCTGCCCCATACCGACAGGATGCTGTCGACCCGCTGGCCCCGGTAAGTCCGCCGTCCTCGCCCGGCGGCGGAGAGACCGGCGATCAGGGTCATGGCGCACATCAGCGGCAGCACCACGTACCAATAGGCGAACTCGAAGACCCAGCCCAACAGGTAACCGATGGCCAGCAGTTGCACCACCGTGCGCACCGCCGCCCACAGCAATTGGCGGCCCAGGCCCAGGCGCAACAGCAGCGACAGCGCGCCATTGATCAGGATCAGTGAGGCGGCAATGCCCATGTCCAGCGCGGTGAGGTTCTGGTAATTCATGGCTGGGCCACTCCGCTCAGTACACCGGCGCTCATCTGCAAGTGGATGTCACTCATGCGCCGGGCCTGGTCCAGGTCGTGGGAGACCCAGATGCAGGCACGGGAACTGTCCTCGGCAAACCAGGCGTCGATCAGCGCTTCCACTTCGCGGGACGAGGTGGGATCGAGGGCGGCGGTGGGCTCGTCCAGCAGCAGCACTTCGGGGTTGAGTTGCAGGGTGCGGATCAGCGAGACCACCTGGGACTCACCGCCTGAGAGGTCGGCGGCGTGTTTGGCCAGAAAGTCCGGCGTCTTGCCGGCGTGGCCCAGCAGTGCGGTCACCGTCGCCAGGTCGAAGCTGCGCTTGCGCGAGGTCTTGAGGCTGTAGGGAAAACGCAGGTTGTCTTCCACCGTACCGTCGAGCAGCGCCGGACGTTGGGAGAGGTAGCTGATATGGCAGCGGTAGTGAGGAATCTGCGCGTTGCCGATCGGCTCGCCGTTCCACAGGATCTGCCCGGACGTGGGCGCATCCAGCAGCGCCAGTGCGCGCAGGAATACGCTTTTGCCGGAGCCGGATGAGCCGGTGATCGACACCCGGTCGCCGGCCTGCAGGCTGAAATCGGTGGGCTGGAGCAACGGCACCTGGCGACGCTCGTCCAGGCGCGTGAGGGCGCGGGTTTCAATCAGTGCGCTCATGGACGCGGTGTTCCTCTCAATCCGGATGATGCAATGGTGAGGCACACTCGCCAGGATTTCATGCAAAAAATTCAAACTATCGCATCCGGTGTGGCTCAGAGCTTTAGATTCAACGTTACCGAGGAGGCGACATGCAATACCGACAACTGGGCCATTCCGGCCTGCTGGTATCCGAAATCATCCTGGGCACCGTGCCCTTCGGCGGTCGCGCCGAGTTTGAGCAATGCGGATCGGTGGATGTCCCCCAGGCCAAACGCATGTTCGATATCGCGTTCGACGCGGGTGTGAACATGGTCGACACCGCCGACCTCTATTCCCACGGCCTGGCCGAGGAAGTCGTCGGCAAAGCCTTGGGCGCCAAACGCAACGATATCCTGCTGGCCACCAAGGGCCGCAGCCCGGTGGACAACAACCCCAACAACTCCGGTTCTTCGCGCTACCATCTGATTCGCGCGTGCGAAGCCAGCCTGAAACGCTTGGGCACCGACCATATCGACCTCTATCAACTGCACAACTGGGACGGTATGACCCCCATCGAGGAAACCCTCGAAGCGCTGCGGCTGTTGGTAGGTTCGGGGAAAATACGCTACTTCGGCACCAGCAATTTCACCGCCTGGCAGATGATGAAAACCCTGGGCAAGGCCGAACTGCACGGCATGCTCAAACCTGTCACCCAGCAGATCTACTACACCCCGGAATCCCGCGAGGCCGAGTACGAACTGCTGCCACTGGCGCTGGACCAGTCGGTGGGCACACTGGTGTGGGGCCCGATGGGCGAAGGCCTGTTGACCGGGTCTACCCGTCGGGGTCACAAGCCGCCCGCCAACACCCGCCAGGGCAGCGGTTGGCCGGAACCCTATGTGCATGATCAGGAGCGGGCGCTCGATATCATCGAAACCCTTGCGGCGGTCGGCGATGAACACGGTGTCTCGGTAGCCCGCACGTGCCTGGCATGGCTCAAGGATCGACCGGGGATCACTTCGCTGATCGTCGGCGCTCGCACTGAAGAACACTTGCGCGACAACCTCGCTGCGACTGAGTTGACACTGACCCAGGAACAATCTTCACGCATCGAAGCCGTGACGCGTCGCCAGCCGTTGTACCCCTACTGGCATCGCTTTACCGCCGGGATCGACCGCTTTGATCCGGCAGAGCAGCCGTTTTTGGCTGAGCATCAAAAGACCATGGATGCGCGCAAGGACAAGTAATGCCTTGGCAGCCTTGCGCCAAGGCTGCCTTTTCCCATTCAAGGAGCCCCCCGTGATTGCCCAAATCATGATCGCCGCCCTCGGCGTCGTTGCCATCTGGTTCAGCCAAAGCAAACGCTTGAAAGTGCGCCGCTACGCCTGCCTGTTCGGCATGGCGGGCCAGCCGTTCTGGTTCTGGTCATCCATCAATGCCGAACAGTGGGGGATTGTATTGCTGAGCTGTTTCTACACAGTGGCGTGGGCGAAGGGGATCAAGACCCATTGGGTTGATCACACGCCAGACGCGCAACACTGATTTGCAAACGAGCGCGGCACTGCCTATATTTCCCGCCTGGCGCTCTCTACGCCACCTTCCGCGGAAAGGGCTGCGCCCAGGACACTGCAACACCCTCTTTTTCTACGACTCCCCACCTTGAAGCGGAAAAGGTTTGTGCAAGGAGATCGTATGTCCCAACCACTCAACACCGATGGCCGTCTCAACCTTGAGCAACAGCGCAAGCGTGCCAAGGAACTGCTGCCACGCCTGAAAGCCGAAAACCCGAACGCTACCCTGTCCCTGGCCCAATGGGCAATCGCCAGGCAGCTGGGTTTCAGCAGTTGGCCAAAGCTCAAGGCCCATATCGATGCCATCGACTTCGCCGCCCGCCACCCCGATTTTGCCGCCAGTGATGAAGCCCGTACCACCCATTGGCGCTGCGGCAATGACATTGCCCACAGCCTGCAACTGGCGGGGTTCAAAGGGCAGTTCCGGATGCTCGCCGACCCGCTGTGCATGGGCCCGGTCCGCGATTTGCCCCGCCAGGCGTTCCGCGCCCTGCGCAGTGCCTTTATCAGCCAGGCCTTCGCCATCGATGAAGCCGATGCAGCTCGTCGCGTCGACGTTGAATATGACCACCTCGACGCATTGGCCAGCGCCGACCACAGTGTGCTGTGGTGCGAAGCGGATGCCTATGACCAGCTGTTCCTGATCCGCGCACTCGCCGGTCTTGAACAGGTGCCGCACAAACTGGAGCTCATCGAGGTGGACCGCATTCCCGGCGTGCAGCGTTTTATCGGCATCGGCCAACTGGCGCCGGATGTATTGGCGTGGCTATGGCCGCAACGGCGCTTGCTCGAGGAGGACGCCGTGCAACTGGCCAAACAGGCCTGGTCGGCGTACTGCGACAGCTCGCCAGTCAGATGGGCGCAAATAGCCCACGACAGCCACACCGCCTTGCCGTTGCTTGCCCCGGCGTTGTTGCGTCAATTACAGGAATTGCCCGGCCTGCACGACGGCCTGTCGCTGACCGAGCGCCTGGCCCTGACGTACCTCGCCGAGAACGGGCCAACGCCATTCGGTCGAGTGTTCGCCGAACTGATGGCCAAGCGTGAACCGCTGCCGTTCCTGGGGGACATGATGTTTCATGCGCTGTTGCGACCGCTGATCGATGGCGACAACCCTTTACTGACCGCCACCGACACGCACCTGGACTGGCCACGCCAGGTGCTGGCGTTGACTGCGCTGGGGCAGGCCGTGTTGAACGGTGACGCCAACTGGCTGGATCACGCCAGCCATGTGCGATGGGTGGGTGGCATATGCTTGCGACCTCGCCAACCCCACTGGGCGATTGATGAACACATCATGCCTGTATGGCGCCCGTGATTACGCTAACGTGCTGCCCATTCACTCCTCACTTGCGAGACTGCCCATGCGCAACCTGATCTTCGCCAGCCTGCTTCTGCTGGCGGGCTGCCAACAAACGCCGCCGGCCAATGACCAACTCGATGCCGTGCTCTGGACCCAGACCTCCATCGAGCATGAGTTGATTTACCGCCAGCTCTTCGCCAATGCCACCCGTCAACTTGACGTGGCGTTGGCCGATCCCACCTGGGATGCCCTGCCCTTTCCCCCACGCAACCTGAACGGGTTACCGCCGGCGGTGGTGGTCGATATCGACGAAACCCTGCTGGACAACGTACCGCTCAACGCCCGCGATGTGGTCAACAACCAGGTCTATTCCTACGACCGTTGGAACACCTGGGTCGACCAGGCCAGGGCCCAGGCCTTGCCCGGTGCCGTGGCGTTCCTGCAGGCAGCCCGGCAAAAAGGCATCAAGGTGTATTACCTGACCAACCGCGAACACAGCCAGGTCGCCGCCACGGTGAAGAACCTGCGCCTGCGCGGTTTCCCGGTTGAAAGCGACCAACAGGTCCTGGCCGCCAGCACCCCCACCGGCCACTGCGAAAGCGCCGGCTACGGCAAGAACTGCCGCCGCCAATGGGTCGCGGCCCATGCCCGCGTGTTATTGATGGCCGGGGATTCCCTGGGGGATTTCGTGCAGGCCGACCACAACACCCTCGCGGATCAGCGCAAGGCGGTGGAGCCCTATGTGAACTGGTTGGGGCAACGCTGGTTCTTGTTGCCCAACCCGACCTATGGCAACTGGTACAGCGCGCCGTATGGGGATGATGAGAAGCTGCCGTTCGAGCAAAAGCGCAAGCTCAAGCAGCGGGCTTTGCAGCTGCAGGAGTAATCAGCCTTGGCTGGCCCACCGTCCTTGACGCCATCGGCTCACATCTGATTGACACACTAAGGCCATATGGAAATGAAACGAGTACTTATCGCATCGCTCGGCGCTTTATCGCTCCTCCAACCGTCATTCTCTGCAGCGGATAACACCAACGGGAAAACCCTCTTCACCCAGCGGTGTGCGATGTGTCACGGCGCGGATATCAAAGGCACAGGCCCCCTGGCCAACAAGAGCAATCCCCCCACCCCTGACCTGACCACCGCCGCGTTCAAAAAACGCCTGAATGACTACCCAGGCGTTATCGTCTCTTCAATCATACTTCGCCCCAATGGCGACCTGATCCCAAGGACGTTGCGAGAGAACGGCGTGAAGCTAGCGCCGTTCGCATGGAGGGTTAGCGACTTCCGCGATTTGAATCAATACATGAGCGGTGTGATTGCCAAGACTCGTTGAGCCTCACACCGCTCTTGCAGCAACCGCCTCGACCTCAATCAACGCACCGGGCAATGGCAACGCCACCACTTGCAGCGCCGTACGTGCCGGCTTGTTCGGTTGCTCAGGTGTACCGAAGAACTGCGTGTACCCCGCCTGCAAGCCGGCGAAATCCAGCTTGCCACCCGTCTCATCGGCCCCCACCAGGAACACCCGCAACTGCACGATATCGCCCAGGTCAAGGTCCTGCCGGCGCAGGATCGTGCGCAGTTTGTTGAACACCGACACCGTCTGCACTTCGGTATTGCCATAGGCCGCCGGTGTGCCCGCCGGGGCGCTGGCATCGTGCAGGTCGGGCAAGGTGCCGCTGATGAAGATCAGGCTGGCGGATGCCGGCACCGTGACGGTCTGGGAAATCGGGAAGTCGCCGACGCTGGTACGTTGAATGCTGTCGCTCATGATGAATCTCCTTATGAAGCGGCCAATGCCGCGCTATGACGGTGTTGAGTCACCCGTTCAGCCAGTTGCCCCACCACATGGCGCGCCGAGTTGGCCGCCGATTCCTGCCAGATACCCACGCCGCTTTGCACCAGCCCGTCGCCGGCGAAATAGACCCGACCATGCCCGGCTTCGAGCAAGGCGCTGGCGTCGGCCGGGAAATGCTCGCGCTGCAGCCACGGGCCTTCGCTGTAGGGAATCTGCTCCCAGGACACCGCCAGCGGATTGCGCAGGTGCTTGGAATACCCGGGATGCAGCAGTTCCACGGCCTCCCTGGAGGTGGCGTACTGTTTGTCGAACGGTTGCGCGCCAAACACATCGGCGCCCTCCCCGGTCACATAGCCCGCCACCAGCAGGCCTTCGCGAGTATTGAGGTCATTGCTCGGGTACCACAGCAGGCGCGCCGGGTGTTCGATCCACGACAGGCCGCCGTAGGTGCGGTAGTCGGTCTCCCAGAAGCGCGGCGACTGCCACGCCACTTTGGTCGCCTGGTCGCTGCGGGTGCTGAGCAGGGCGGCCTTGATCGGGTCGCTGAAGTCGGTGTCGAGCCTGGCCAGCAACGGCAGCGGCAACGTCGAGATCAGGTAGTCGGCGCGCACGACCTGCTCGCGGCCGCTGCGCTGGTCGTGATAGGTCACCGCCACGCCGTCTTCCAACTGGCGGATACGGCGCACCTGGGCGCCCAGTTGTACATGACCGCTGACGCGCTGGTAGAAGGCGTCGGTGATGCGGTCCATGCCGCCCACCGGTTGGAACATGGTGGCAGAGAACTCCGGGAATTCGGTGTGCAGCAACGCGCCCCACAGTTCCGGATGCAGCAGTTGGTCCAGCGCCAACGGGCGGCGGCTGGCGGGCAAGGCGCCGGGGTGGGCTGGCGATTCCAGGTGCCCCGAACGGATCGTGCCCTCGAAAGCCAGCTCCTGGGACAGGTCGCCATACACCCGCAGGAACGCCAGCAAGCGCGTACGCTCTTCACCGCTCAACAGATCATCGAGAGCATCGCGCTGCACGGCCTTGGCGAGCAAGCCGGACAGGTGCCCGCGCGCATCGTTGATGGCCTGGCCGACCGTGAATGCAGGCTTGCCCACATCAGGCCGTACCTGGGCGCCATGACTGCTGTTGACCAGCACTTCCAGCGGCACGCCCAGCTCATTGCAATAGTCGAGAATCGTGCGGTGCTGGCTGGGAATCCGTGCCGGCCCGGCGTTGAAGTAATGCCCCGGGTCGAACGCGGCGGTTTGCGTGCGGCCGTCCTTGTAGTCCACGCGGTCACCGTTGCGGATCGTCCAGGTGCGGCCGCCCACCCGCTCACGGGCCTCCAGCACTTGCACCTCGAAGCCGGCGCGGGTCAGTTCCAGGGCTGTGACCAGCCCCGCAATCCCCGCGCCCAGCACCAGCACACGCGTGCCCTGCCCCAGGCCTTCCTTGAGTTTCAACGGTTGCGGACGGCGGTGTGACGACGGCCCCAGGCCCAATGCCGCCAGCGCGTCCTTGACCGCCAGCTCGCCCCCTACCGCAGCGATGCTCGACAGCGCTTCACGTCGTGTCAGTCCCATGCTCGATGCTCCTTAATCCGGCAGGCCCGGTGGGTTGATCAGCGACGTGTCGACCCGCTCGATGTCCAGGCCCCAGCGTTGCAGCACCTGCTCGTATTGGCCGCCGGCAATCGCGCCTTCCAGGGCGGTGTGGATCGGCTTGACCAGGCCGTTGTCCTTGCGCGTGGTCACCGCGATATCGGCCTTCAACGGCCAGCCACCATTCACCGTGCCGACGAGCTTGATACCGCCAGTGACTGCCGCCGAATAGGCATACACCGAGTTAGGCCCGAACAGCGCATCGCTGCGCCCGGACTGCACGGCCAACTGGGCGGCAGCCTGGTCGTCGAAGTATTGCAACAGCGCCGGCTTGCGCCCCTCCTTCTCGTTGGCCTCGTTCCAGGCCAGCAGGACTTTTTCCTGGTTGGTGCCGGAACCGACGATGATCTTCAACCCGGCGATGTCCGCCGCCTGCTTGATCTCGCTGATCTTGCTGGTGCTCTTCACGTAGAAGCCGAGCACATCCTGGCGGTAGGTGGCGAAGTCAAAGCGCTTCTTGCGCGCCTCGGTCACGGTGACGTTGCTGATCACCGCGTCGTACTTGCCCGAACTGACACCCAGGGGCCAGTCCTCCCAACTGGTCTGCACCACATTGAGTTGCAGGCCCAAGCTATCGGCAACAAGCTGCGCGGTGTCAGCCTCGCTGCCGATGGTGGTCTTGTCGTCGCTGGCCAACAGCGCCAGGGGCGGCCCGGCCACGCCGGAGACGGCCACGGTGAACTTGCCCGGCTGGGCGAACTTGAAGCCCGGCGGGATCTGTGCGATGGCCGCCTCGTTACGCGGCACATGGATGCGCGGGCGGTCGGGGCTGAGGTCGACCTGTTGCACGGCGAATGCGTGTTGCGCGGTGCTGACGGCAAACGCCAGCAGGGCCACGCGGGCAGTAGAGATAAACATGGGCAGTCACTCCTTGAACTACAGCACCTTGCCGAGAAAGGCCACAGTGCGGGGATGTCGCGGTTGGCGGAAAATCTGTTCGGGCGGGCCTTCTTCAATCAACTGGCCGTCGCAGAGGAACACCACGTGGTCGGCCACCTCGCGGGCAAAGCCGATCTCGTGGGTGACGATCACCAGGGTCACGCCCAGTTGGGTCAGGCCCTTGATCACGTCGAGCACTTCGCCCACCAGTTCCGGGTCGAGGGCCGAGGTGGGTTCATCAAACAGCAGCACTTTGGGGTCCAGCGCCAGGGCACGGGCGATGGCCACGCGCTGTTGTTGGCCGCCAGAGAGCTGGCGTGGATAGGCATCGACCTTGTCCGCCAGGCCGACCTTGGCCAGCAACCCGGCCGCCTTGGCCTGGGCCTCGGCCTTGCTCCAGCGCTTGTGGGCCAGGGGCGCTTCGGCGACGTTTTCCCAGGCGGTGAGGTGGGGGAACAGGTTGAAGTTCTGGAACACGAAACCGACGTCGATACGGCGCTTGAGAATCTCCCGTTCTTTGAGTTCGTAGAGCAGATCACCCTTGCGATGGTAACCGACGTATTCACCGTCAATGGTGATATGCCCGCTGTCGATCTTTTCCAGGTGGTTGATGGTGCGCAGCAAGGTCGACTTGCCCGAGCCGGACGGCCCGAGGATCACCGTGACCTTGCCCGGGTCGATGGTCAGGTCGATGTCTTTCAACACCTGCTGGTTGCCAAAGCGCTTGCCCACGCCCTGGATCTGGATGCGCCCGGCGCGTGCTTCAGCCATGGGTCTTCTCCTTGATCCAGCCGCGAATGCGTTGCAGCGGCGTGGGTGGCAGCACCCGTGCGGTGCCCCGCGCAAAGTGGCGTTCGACGTAGTACTGAGCGCTGGTCAGCACGGTGGTGATGATCAGGTACCAGACCGTCGCTACGATCAGCAGCGGGATCACCGCCTGGGTGCGGTTGTAGATGACCTGCACGGTGTAGAACAGCTCCGGCAGGGCCAGCACATAGACGATGGACGTGCCCTTGACCAGGCCGATGATCTCGTTGAAACCCGACGGCAGGATGGAGCGCAGCGCCTGGGGCAGGATAATCCGGAAGATGCGCCGCGAGGCCGGCAACCCCAGGGCCGCGGCGGCTTCATGCTGGCCGGCGTCGACGCCGATCAGGCCGCCACGGATGATCTCCGCCGCATACGCCGCCTGCATCAGGCTCAAGCCCAGCACGGCCACGGTGAACTGGCTGAGCACATCCACCGTCGACCACTCGGCGAACACCAGGCTGGTGAACGGCACACCGAGCACGATGTGGTCATACAGGTAGGCAAAGTTGTAGAGGATGATCAGCACCAGCAACGCCGGCATCGAGCGGAAAAACCAGATATAGCCCCAGGCCAACGCCGCCAGCAGCGGCGAGCCCGACAGCCGCGCCAACGCCAGCGCGGTACCAAGGATAATGCTGAACAGCGTGCTCAGCAGGGTCAGCAATAGCGTCTGCCCAAGACCACGCAGCACCGACGGCGAAAAAAACCACTGGCCGAATACGCCCCACTCCCAGCGCGGGTTGGTGGCGAGCGAGTGCACGATGGCCAGCAGCACCAGCGCCGCAAAGATCGACCCGGCCCAGCGCCAGGGATGCCGGGCGGGCACCACCTGCAGGGCCTTGATCGGCGTGGAGACACGGGCCTGGCGCACCGGACTGGGCGCGTCGATCAGGTCATAGGGTTTGGCGACGATAGGCATGGTGTATTCCTCGGCCTCAGAAGGCATAGGTCAAGCGGGTGTAGTAGTACCCGCCGGTAAAACCGTAGGGCGAATAGACGCCATAGCTGCTGACCATGGTGCTGCTCGGCACCCCTTGTTTCTTGGGGTAGATGTCGAACAGGTTCTTGGCGCCGACGGCGATGTTCAGGTCTTTGGTGAGGTTGTAGCCAAGGTCGAGATCGGTGATCCACTTGGCGCTGTAGATGCGGTCCAGGTCGCGATTGGCCGATGAGTTCACTTCCTTGTAGGAGCCGTAGCGCGTCAGGGCCAGGTTGAGGTTGAAGCGATCGATGCTCCAGTCGCCGCCCAGGATCAACTTGGTGTTGGGCTGCACGCCGGTGATCAGGTTGCGCGCCTCGCGGTTCATCAGCTCGTAGGAGGTGCCGAGGATGTCCGTGGATTCCTTGTAGTTGAGGATTCTGGTCTGGTTCCAGTTGAATGCTGCGGTCCATTTCACCGAACCGTACCGGCCGAGGTCCTGGCTGTAGTTGCTGACCAGGTCCAGGCCTTTGGTACGGGTGTCGGCGCCATTGATGAAGTACTGCCCGCCGGAGGTGGAGTGGATGCCATTGTTCTGCAATACCTGGGTGATCTCGGGGCCGAGCAAGGTGCCCGTGAGGGTGATGCGGTCGCGCAGGTTGATCACGTAGGCGTCGGCGGTGAAGCTCAGGCGGTCGGTGGGCGTGAGGGTGAAACCCAGGCTGAAGTTGGTCGAACGCTCCGGCTTCAATTGCTGGGCACCGAGGGCTTGGGCCGCGGCGGAACCCACGGGCAACACGCCGTAGTTGATCGACTGGTACACGCCGTCCACCACGCCATAGGTGGTGGAGCGTGCGCTGAACAGGCTGTTGGCCAGGGAAGGCGCTCGGAAACCGTTGCTGACAGTGGCGCGCACGGCGAACTGAGGGGTGAAGTCATAGCGGGTGGTCAGCTTGCCGCTGCGCGTGGCGCCGACGCCCTGGTTGTAGTGCTCGTAACGAAACGCCGTGCCGACGTACCAGTCCGGCACCGGGTTGAAGCCCACATCGACATAACTGGCCAAGCTGTTGCGCGACGCGCTGCTTTCTTCGTCAGGCGAAATGCCGTTGGTGACCTGCGCGCCCGACGACGCGCAATTGCCCGGCGCCACGCAGTAGCCGCCGTTGGCATAGGATTCATAGTCACCGGCCTGCACCTCATAAGTGTCGCGCCGATGCTCGAAGCCGACGCTCAGGTCCAGAGGCTTTTGCAGGCCGATGTCGAAGCCGCGCTTGAAGTCGAGGTTGGTGGTCAGCTCGGTGGCGATCCAGGTACCGGAGGTAAAGTGATTCGGCGTGGCCTCCCCCAGGGACGGGTTCTGATTATGGGTGGTGCCCTGCTCCGCCTCGTTGCGCCCGTAGGTGGTGGACAGGTCCCAGTCCCACTCGCCCACCGTGCCTTTGCCGCCGAATGCCGCCTGGAAATCATCCTCGTCGATAAACCACGTCGGCGTGTAGCCGCCGGGATAACCGTTGGGCCCGGTGGTGATGGTGTTGGTGATGGTCGGCAGGCGGAAGTTCTGCCCCTGCTCGGCCTTGCGCCGTGAATAGGTGGTGAAGGAATACAGGCTGAGGCTGTCGTCGAGCGGCAACTCGGCGTTGTAGCCCAGGGTCAGCAGGTTGGTCTTGGGCGTGCCATAACCGCCGTAGGTCGACCGCCCGGCCTGCTCGTAGGCCTGGGCATAGGTGTAGCCGTTCGCGCTGGCCTTGTTGTCATCGTTCTGGCTGCGCGCGTCGAGGGCGAGCTGCACGATGCCGCCGTCGCCGATCTCGAAACCCTTGTTGAGGCTTTGCTGCACCGTCTGTTTCTTGCCGTCATAGCCCTGGCCGATATTGGTCACCGCGGTGCCGCTGGTGTCGGCCTTGAGGATCACGTTGATCACCCCGGCGATGGCATCGGAACCGTACTGGGCGGCGGCGCCGTCGCGCAGGACTTCCACATGGTCGATGGCGCTGATGGGGATCAGGTCGAGGTCGGCCGGGGCCGCACCGATATTGATCCCGTTGATGTTCAAGGTGGCGGCGGTGTGACGGCGCTTGCCGTTGACCAGTACCAGCACCTCGGCGGCACTCAGGCCACGCAGGTTGGGGGCTCGGGCAATACCGCTGGCGTCCCAACCGGTTTTTTCCGGCAGGGTCAGCGAGGGGATCACTGCGCTCAGGGCCTCCATGAGGCCGGGCTTGCCGGTGTTCTGCAATTGCTTGGCGCTGACCACATCGATCGGCACCGGGCTGCTGGTGACGGTACGCTGCTCGGCGCCGCGGTTGCCGGTGACGACCACGGTGGACAGGGTGCTGTCATCCTGGGCGTGTGCGGTGTTGGCCAAGATGGCCAGGGTGAATGCGGCGGTGGGTTGTAGCACTCGCTTCATAGGGGTTCCTGCGTTTCCAAATCGCGAAGTCGGGCCGTCACGCGGGTGGGCGCGGTGCTCGGTTTTTTTCTGGGGTGTCAGGGCGATTTGGGGCTAGGTGTGGGGCGAGGTTTGAATTGGCAACATACGTTGAACTCCCTTCCAACGGTTCTGCTGCGGGGTGGCAGCGCAGAATCCGAGTCTAGATTGGTACCATCCGAGGTCAGGGGTAGGCTGTTGAGTTCAAACATAACGGAATGGGTTTTGAAAATATAATGCTATTTGGGCATAAGCTAATATTCTTGTATTTCATTATTTATGAATTTTGTTATTCATATAAGTAATGTTTTTTGCGATTTGGGGATTGGGGCATATCCGTTACTTGAGTCACGGCGGCTTATGGTTCCGCCCTTACGGCGGGTCACTTTTGAAAAGAGCCCAAAAGTAACCAAAAGGCTCTTGCCCCAACACTCGGCACCTCGCCTAGGCTCGGTGTGCCCGTAATCCGACAGTGATTTGGGGGGCCGCCTAAGATCAAAATCAAAAGCCAGATCAAAAGCAGGCGGATATCTGACTGCTGTATGGAGATCAAACTGTGGGAGGGAGCTTGCTCCCGATAGCAGTGAAGCAGGCACAGATGCATCAACTGACAGACCGCTATCGGGAGCAAGCTCCCTCCCACATTTAACCGAGATCGACAGTAAAATACCGGCCACTCTGGGCTGAGGAATCAACCAGCTCTGCTTTTGATCTACACCACTCAGGTCGGCTACCAGGCCGCCGTGCTCTTGCTCTTGCTCTTGCTCTTGCTCTTGCTCTTGCTCTTGATCTTGATCTGGGGCGCCCCGTCAAACACGCTGGCCGAACGCAGGCTTGAATCCGTGGGTAACCCGGCAGGACGCCGGGTTAGCCGCCCCGCGCCATGGATGGCGCGTGGCGGCGGCCCACGGATTCAAGCCGGAGTGAGGGCACACCGAGCCTAAGCGAGGTGCCGAGTGTTGGGGCGAAGGCCTTTTGCTTACTTTTGGGCCTTTCCAAAAGTGAGCCGCTGTAAGAGCGGAACCATAAGTAGCCGTTACCGAAGAAACGGATATGTACACCTACCTACCCGGCCGCAACAACTGCATCTGCTGCCGATAATCATCCGTCACCTGCCGCGCCTGCCCACTACTGGTAATCACCCTGGGCGTAATCAACACAATCAACTCCGTCCGATCTTTCGACTTACTGGTACTCCCAAACAACCAGCGCAACCCCGGGATCTTTCCCAGATACGGTACGGCACTGACACTCTCCCCGTTGTCCTGCTTGATCAACCCTCCCAGCAACACCGTCTGCCCACTCTGCACCGCCACCTGCGTCGACACCGAACGCGTCGAGATACGCGGATTCACCGGCGTATCGCTAGTACCACTCTGACTCTCGGCATCACTGACCTGCTGCTGGATATCCATGTATACCAACCCCCCCGGATTGATCCGCGGCACCACATCCAGGATCACCCCGGTCTGCACATACTCGACACTGCTCAACGTGGTATCGGCATCCCCGGTGTTGACGGTGGTCTGGCTGATGGGAATGTTGTCCCCCACCTGAATCTGCGCCGGCTGGTTGTTCATCACCACCAGCGACGGCGCCGAGAGCACCTGGGTGCGTCCATTGGTTTCCAGCGCATGCAACGCCACCTGCAGATTCGAACTGACAAATGAGTAGAACAACGAGTCCGTCGCCCCCAGCCCTGCCCCGCCACCGCCCAGCGCACCCTGGCTGCCGGAGGCATTGGCCACCGTGGTGCTGCCGGAATTGCCCGCCAGCCGCCCTAGATACCACTGCACACCCAGGTCCAGTTCACCGGTGAGCTTGACCTCAAGAATCCGTGTCTCGATCTGCACTTGCAGGGGCGGATTGTCGAGACGCTTGATCGCCGCTTCGATCTCTTTCCACTGCGCGGGACGGGTGCGCACCAACAGTTGGTTGCTGCTCTTTTGTGCGGTGATACGGGTACCCGCCTCCAGCGCGTTGGTGGGCGCGATCACCTTTTCCTCCGGCTCCGGTTCTTCGGCAGCGGGCGGGTTGTTCTGCAAGCCACCCGTATTGAGTGACGACAGGGTTGTCGTGCGCAGGCCAGGCGCAACCTTGGCCGGCGTGTCGTCCTTGATCGCGCCGGTGCCGTAGATCTGCCGCAGGTACTTGGCCAGGTCGGCGGCCTTCATGTTGCGCACGTCGTAGACGTACATCTGTGGCTCGTTGCCGCCGCCTTCGTCGATGGTGCGGATCCAGTCGCCGACTTCGCTGAGGTACTGGGGCTGGGAAGAAATCGCTACCACCGAGTTGGTCCGTTCAATCGGCAGAAAGCGCAGCATGCCCGCCAGGGGCATGCCGCTGTCCGGGCCGAACAGGCTTTGCAGCTGAGGCATCAGCTCGGCCACCGACGCGCGTTGCAGGCCGAACACGCCCACCGACATGCCCTTGAGCCAGTCCACGTCGAAGGTGTCGATGGTGTCCTGGTAGTTGGCCAGTTCATCCGGCGTACCGGCCAGGCTCAGCACATTGCGCGCCGGGTCGACCAGCAGAAACGCATTCTCGCGGGCGAAGGGCTTGAGCAGTTTCTGCATCTCGGTGGCGGAGATGTAGCGCAGCGGAAACAGCCGCGCCGACAAGCCGCTGGAAGGTTGCGCCACGCTCATCTGCGGCACCAGCTTGCCCGCCACCGCCTGGCTGGCCGGCAGGATCACGTAGCGGTCACCCTGCTTGATCATCGCGTTGTCGGTCCAGGACAGCAGGGTTTCGAGAATCGACAAGGCCTGCTGCTTGTCCACGGGCCTGGAGGTGGAAAAGCTGACGTTGCCCTTCACGCCCTGGGCGATGCTGTAGTTTTCGTGCAGCAGGTCGCCCATCACGCTGTTGATCACCGCTTCGATGGGTTGGTCGGCGAAGTTGAACACGATGTCGCCGCCTTCTGCCTTCACACCCGGCGCGGTCGCCGGCGGACGCACGAACTGCTGGTTGCCCCGCATCAACTGGCGCTGCGCGGGGGGCTTGACCAAGGGCTGGGCAACTTCCACTGGGGGCGCCTCGCCGGGCGGGCGTTGCGAGCCAGTGCCCTGCATGGCCTCATGCAGAAGCTCATCATCCGGTTCGAGACGGTCGGGGAAGCTGCCACAGCCGCCCAGGGCAAGGGCGGTGGCCAGGCATAACGTGGAGGTGCGCATGTCGATCAAGGGAGGGGCTCGCGGGGCAAAGTAAGGGGGGGGCGCTTGGACGGTGGCGGCAAGCGCTTGGCGTAGAAGCTCAAGGTCTGGGTGCGGCCGTCCAGGCTGAAACGGGCGGATTGCGGAGTGAGGTGTTCCAGGCGCCAGCCGTTGGGCAGGGTCTGGCCCAGGCGCACGGTCAGCAGCGGGCCGTCGACCTGCTTGAGCATGGCCATCTGCAGGTTGCCGGTGATCATGATGCCGCTGAGGGTGAGATGGGCCAGGCTGCTGACCTGTGCCTTGCCCACCACACGATCCGGGCTGCGATCCGGGCTGAACAGCGGCGCTTGCCACGTCGCGGCCAGGTTGTCCAACGGCACACTGGGCAGCCCTTGTACTCGAGGAGTGGGATGGGCGCGCACAGGCGCTTCGGGCAGCCATTGCGGTTCATCACCGAGGCTGCTGAGGATCACCGCCATCAACACGCCCAGCAACCCCGACAGGCCGAGCAAGCCCCACTCCACGGGGCGCAACCGGCTCATCATGGCGTCACCCGCGACGGTTGCAGGTAGCCGCGCACCAGCAGGTGCACCACCAGCTTGCCCGCACCACCACTGGCCGGCGCCTGCTGACTGCGGCGGATGCGCAACTCATCCACAAACAGGAACGGCGGCTGGTACTCCAGCTCATGCAGCAGCGCTTCCAGGGGTTCGATGGCGCAATCGAGTGTCAGGCTGACCTTGACCTGGCGATAAGGCTCGCCATCGTCCTGCTCCGCGGTGATGGGCTTGCGCTGGGTCAGGCTGCACCCGCCGCCGAGGTTGGCGTGGCTATTGATCAGGTCAGCGAGGCGCTGCATCAGATCGGCGGCGACCACGTCCGGGTCGTCCCCCGGCAGCAGGCTGGTGCTGCTGGCGGGGTCCTGGCGGGCTTGCTCAAGCTGTTGGCGTAACGCATCGCGTTGGCGCAATACACCGGCATAACGTTGCTGTTGCTCGCGCAGTTGTTCGGCCTGTTCGCCCATGTCACGCAAGGGGCCGGCAAACCAGCTGTCGACCAACAGCCAGTAGGCCGCGCCGACCACCACGGCCAGTAGCAGCAAGGCCGCGCCGCGACGTTCACGGGGTGTGAGGGGTCGGCGCATCGGCGGTCTCCTGGCGTAGGTGGGCGCGCAAGGCAAACTGGTCCTTGCCGGTGCGCGCATCGGGCTGGATCACCCCTTCGAACTGGGCGTTTTCCAGGCTGCGGCAGCCCTTGATGCGGGTGATCAG
The DNA here is from genome assembly GCF_024584605.1 of Pseudomonas extremorientalis. Taxonomy (NCBI): domain Bacteria; kingdom Pseudomonadati; phylum Pseudomonadota; class Gammaproteobacteria; order Pseudomonadales; family Pseudomonadaceae; genus Pseudomonas; species Pseudomonas extremorientalis. The sequence goes on from NZ_CP089519.1 coordinate 4,189,699, forward strand.
CGCACTGGCCTTGGCACTCTGGCCGGAGATGGAAATTTCACCATCCTTCACGTCCAGTTGATCCAGCCAGGTGTCGGCGGGCAGGCAGGTGGTCAGGTCGTTGAGCAGCGCCGCCAGTGGCGGTTGCGCCAGTTTGCGCCGGGTGAGGTACTGCGCGGCGCCGCGGGTATTGAGCAGTTGCTGGCGCAGCGCGTGCACCTCGGCGACCTCGGCTTTTTGCCGTTGGACGCTGGCGTGCATCACGTCGATAACGCGCTGGCGGTCGTTGAGCCAGAGCAGCATCGCCGCGATCAGCAACGCCCCGCACAGCCACGGCAGGCTGCGTTGCAGGCCCATGCCGGTGGGCCGCTGCGGGCGCAGTGGCGCGGGCAGCAGATCAACGCCGAGGTCGGCCGCATCCACGCGGTGGGGATGCAGGCCGAGGGTGGCACAGTCGGCAAGGATCCGGTCCAGGCGCTCGCGCAGGATCGCCACCACTGTCACCTCTAGGTGGGTGGGCGTGCGCCGCTCCTGACGCGCCACAAAGTAGAGCTGGTCCGCCTCGAATGGCGTGTAGCGGTCCAGCTCATAACCGACCACGGCGCTGAGGTTGCGCGCGGCCGCCAGGGGCAGTTGTACGGTTTGCACCAGCACAGCGTCGGCGCCGAGCATCAGCACCTGGCGCGTGCTGGCTGCTGCGACCGGCGCGCTCAATGGCCAGTGATGGATCTGCTCGGGCGGCTCTTGCCACGCCAGCCACGCAGGTACACAGGCGCGCAACTCCGCGATCCATGCCTGCCAACCCTGTTGCAGCAGGCTGCCGCGCCAGTGCCGGGCGATGGGTTCCAGTCGATTCATTCTTGCCAACGCAACACCCGGTAGGGTTGTGCGCTGTCCTCCGATGGGCTCAATAAAACGGTGACTTGAAGCCGCGCCTGATAACCGCCGGGCCGCTCGGCGCGGCTGTCCACCACCAGCACTTCGCCGGGGTCCACGCCTTCGGCGTCCTGGCGCGGCAGGTTCAGCGCCTTGCGCATCAGCGGGCTGGCGAAGGCGGGATCAGGGCGGTCCAGGTCGCTCCACAAGGTGATTTCGGGCAGCAAGCGGCTGTAGAGGGTTTGCGTCATGCCGGGCAACTGGCGTACTTCTTCCAGCACCCGCAACGGCGCCAGGCCCTGGTTGCGTCGTGCTTCGAGGGCCGTGGCCAGTTGCCTGGCCTGGGCCGGCGTAGCGCCACAGGCCAGGGCCAGGCGCGTGAAGTCCTGGGCATCAGCGTTGATCAGGTAGAGCTTGCCGCGCTCGCTGCGCAGGCTCACGTGCAAGATGGCGTCGTCAAAGCTCAGGGGGATATCGCGGCCATCGGCAACCCAGTGCCGCTCGGCCATGACCAGCGCGATGCCGGCTTCGGCGGCCAATACGGTCTGGGTGTGCTGGCGCAGCCACAGGGCCTGGCGGCTTTCCAGCTGTACCCAGCCAGCCAGGCCGCCGAGCAACACGCTGAGCAGCGCCAGTACCCACAGCACCAGCAGCAACGCTGCACCGCGTTGGCGCCTCATTCTTCAACGCTTCCGCTGGACAGGTTCAGGCGCAGGGCAATCACCTGGGTGACCCAGGGCACCGGCCCCTCCACGCTGGCAGCGATACGCACGGCCGAAGGCAAGCGCCTGGGCCAGGGCCATTCACTCACCCAGCCGGTGGGTTGGCCCAGCGGCGACTCACCGCGATAGCTGAACTGCAACGCCTCGATGTTGTTCAGCAGCACCTGGGGTTCACGTTGAGAAAACCGCACCTGCAACGCCTGTTCGACCCGTTGCAGGCTGAACCGATGGATCCCGCCACCGAGCACGCCGGGCAAGGTCGAGACGAACTCCAGGCGCTGCGCCGTGCCGACAAAGAAACCATCGCCCTCGCCCACCGCCAGCGGCAACGCTTCGCTGATCGCCGTGCGCAAGAACTGTTGGGCGGCACGCACTTCATCAAGGTTCACTGTGTATGCCTGGGCCTTGGACACGGCACGATTGGCCCCCAGCAATGCACCGCCGACCAGCACCAGCAACACGCCGAGCAAGCTGAGCACCACAAGGATTTCCAGCAAGGTGAAGCCCTGTTCACGGCGCTTCACAGGCGCGCCTTCAAGGTGCTGAAGCGGGCCTGGTGCGAGCCTTCGCTGAGGACCAGGTCGAGGCGCACAATCCGTGCCTGCTGCCGGGTGCTGGTCAACTGCCAGTGGATGCCGTCGAGTTCGCCCTGACTGACACCGTTGCTCAAGCGCCCCGCCGCTTCCTGGTCGAAAATCGTCAGCGCCGCGTGGGTCAACCGGTCGCTGTGGGCCACTTGGGACAACGAGCGCGCACTCTGGCCAAACGCAACCAGCAGCACCGTGCTGCACACCGCCATCAGCGTGAGGGCGGCGAGCATTTCCAGCAGGGTGAAACCGGCCTGGCGCTTCATGGCAGCGCCTTGGATTGCACGCTGCCGGTGAGCCAGCCGATATCGATACGCCAACGCCGGGCGCCGCTGGCCACCAGAAGATTGCCGCCGGTGGAGCTGCCGTCGGGGTAGAACTCGACGCCAGGGCCGACCTGTTCGGCAGTGTGCAGCGTGACATGCAACCGCGACGGCCACCGTTGCAACGCACGCCCCGGCGCCTGGAACGTACGGTCGCTCAGATCGAATACGGTACGCGCAGGCTGCCCGCTGACAATCGCCCCCGCCCGCGTGGTACGCAGCGCCTCCACCATCTGCCCCACCGCACGGCGTTCCTGCGCCACCTGCAAGCCCTGGCGCACGCCCAGCCCCAGCACGCTGGCAGCCAGGCCGATCAGCAGGATCACCACCAGCATTTCCAGCAGAGTGAAGCCGCGCTGCAACATGGCGGCCCTACTCCCAATTGCCCAGGTCGGCGCTGTAGCCTTCGCCGCCCGGCTGGCCGTCCTGGCCATAGAAGATCAGATCGAACGCGCCGTGTTCGCCGGGAAAGCGATAACCGAAGGCGTGTCCGAACGGGTCCTTGAGGTCCGACGGCTTGGCATAGCCACCGGGCCTGTCCACCAACTGTTGCAGGCTGGTGGGCGGTGCCCCGACGTCGAGGGCGTAGCTGTCGATCTTCATGCTCAGGCTGGCCAACTGGGCCTTGCCCGCACCGTACTTGCCCTTGTCCACATTGCCGCCGACCTGGCGCACGACGATGGTGGCGACGATGCCCAGCAGCACGATCACCGCGAGCATTTCCAACAGGGTGAAACCGCCTTGGCGGCGTGGTTTTCTCATGGGGTCAGCTCCTTTATAGATTGCTGGTCAGGCTCATCAGCGGCAGCATGATCGCCAGCATGATCACCGCCACCAGCACCGCCATGACCACTGTCAGGGACGGCACCAGCGCGGCCAGCAGGCGGTCGATGCCGCGCTTGGCTTCGACGTCGAAGATGTCGGCCACCTTGAGCAACATGCCGTCGAGTTCGCCGGCCTGTTCGCCGACTTCAATCATTTGCAGGGCCAGTTCGGGCAACAGCGGCTGGCTGCCGAACGCGCTGGCGAGGGTGCCGCCGCCTTTTACCGATTCCGCCGCACGCCCGACCTGCGCCTGTAAAGCGTGGTTGGTGCAGACTTGCCGCGCAATCACCAAGGCCTGCAGCAACGCCACGCCATTGCTCAGCAGCGTGCCGAGGGTGCGTGCCAGACGCGCCGCCTCGACGCGTTGCAGCAACGGGCCGACCACGCGAATACCGAGCAGCCGCCGGTCGCAATGCTCGCGAAACAGCGGATCGCGCAAGCGCGCGGCCCCCAACCAGACGATCACGATCAACCCGACCAACAGCGCCAGGCCATAGGCGCCGAGATACGTTCCAAGGGCCAGGATCACCTCGGTGATCAGTGGAATCGGCACGCCCAGGTCCTGGAAGATCGGCACGAACTGCGGCACCACATACGCCAGCAGCAACGCCAGGGATCCCAGCACGCCCACCACCAGGAACGCCGGATAGATCAGCGCATTGATCACTTCGCCACGCAGCAATTGGCTGCGTTCCAGGTAATCACTGAGTTGGCGCAGGGTTCCTTCCAGCGCGCCACCGGCCTCACCGGCGCGCACCATGCTCAGGTACAACGGCGAGAACGCCGCACCCTCTTCCTCCAGCGCGGCGGACAATGGCTTGCCGGCCTTGACGCGGTCGCGCAGGCGCTCGATCAGCGCACGTACCTGGGGTGGGCCGGGCTGCTTGAGCAGCAGGCTCAACGAGCGCTCAAGCGGCTGGCCCGCTCCCAGCAGCGTCGCCAATTGCTGGGTAAAACTCACCAACGCCTGGCCCTTCAACGGCCTGTGTGCCGTGCGCAGGCCAAGGCTGCCGGCCGGTTCGATGTGCAACAGCAGCCACCCGCGCTTGTGCAGCGCCGCCACCGCAGCGGTTTGATCGGTGGCCTCCAACGTACCGTTCTGCGGCGTGCCCTGGCTGTCCAGGGCGCGGTATCTGAACAGGCTCACGCGTCCTCTCCACGGGTCACGCGCAGCACTTCTTCCAGCGAAGTAATCCCCGCCAGTGCCTGGCGCAAACCTTCTTCATACAAGGTACGCAAACCGGCGCGGCGCGCGGCCTGCTCCAGGGTCGAGGCATCGGCGTGGCGCATCAGCAGGCTGCGCAGTTCGTCGTTCATCACCAGCAGTTCGGTGAGGGCGCTGCGGCCGTGATAGGCGCCGCGATAGAGCAGGATCGGGCGTTGTTCGGTGAGGCGATCCAGGCCGTGTTCGGCGATCAGTTCGGGCGGCGCTTCGAAAGCGACACGCGTGGCCGGGTCCAGGCGCCGCACCAGGCGCTGGGCGAGGATGCCGCTGACGGTCGAGGCGATCAGGTAGCTTTCCACGCCCATGTCCAGCAGCCGCGTGATGCTCGCGGAGGCGCTGTTGGTGTGCAGGGTGGAGAGCACCAGGTGCCCGGTGAGGGAAGATTGGATGGCGATGCGGCAGGTTTCCAGGTCGCGGATCTCGCCGATCATGATCACGTCCGGGTCCTGGCGCACGATGGAGCGCAACGCCCCGGCGAAGTCCAGGCCGATGGCGGGCTTGACCTGGATCTGGTTGATGCCTTCGAGCTGGTACTCCACCGGGTCTTCCACGGTGATAATCTTGCGCTCGGCGGTGTTGAGCCGCGACAGCGCGGTGTAGAGCGTGGTGGTCTTGCCGGAGCCGGTGGGCCCGGTGACCAGCAGGATGCCGTGGGGCCGTTCCAGCAGGTCGAGGAAGGCGGCCAGGCGCTGGCCGTCGAAGCCCAGGCTGGGAAAGTCGAACTGCACGGTTTGCCGGTCCAGCAGGCGCAGCACCACCGACTCGCCGAAACTGGTGGGCACCGTGGACACCCGCAGGTCCAGTTCCTTGCCCTGGATACGCAGCATGATGCGCCCGTCCTGCGGCAACCGGCGCTCGGCGATGTCCAGCCGCGCCATGATCTTCACCCGCGAAATCACCGCCGCCGAGGAACTGGCCGGCGGCGCTTCGGCGTCATGCAGCACACCGTCGATGCGGTAGCGCACCTTGAGTTGGTGTTCGAAGGGTTCGATGTGGATGTCCGAAGCACGTTGCTCCACGGCGCGTTGCAGGATCAGGTTGACCAGGCGGATCACCGGCGCTTCGGAGGCCAGGTCCTTGAGGTGTTCGATATCGTCCTGGGCGCCGCCCTGTTCATCGAGGTTTTCGATCAGCGTGCCCATGGCCGAACGGCCCTGACCGTAGTAGCGCTCGATCAGTGTGTCGACCTCAGTGCGCGGACCGATGGCCAGCCACACCGGCACCTGGCATGCATAGGCCAGGGCCTGGAACGGATAGCGCAGCGCCGGGTTGGCGGCCAGCACGCGCAGGCCACCCTGGGTCCAGCCCATGGGCGCGACCTGGTAATGGCGCATGAAGCGTTCAGTCAGGGCAGGCAAGGGATCGAGCAACGGCGGCGCGGCGTCCGCCAGCAACAGCGGCGCACCGAGCAACGCCGCCCAGGCGCGGGCCAGTTCGATATCGGAAACCAGGCCCAGGCGGGTCAGCAGGCTTAGCAGGTCATCCGACGGCAAGCGCCGGGCGCGCTCCAGGTCTACCGTTTTCAGCCCAGCATGCTGCATCAACCACGCACACACCTGGTCGGTGTGCGGGATCTGCATCTGGCAGGCATCGATAGGCGCTGACGACATAACGTTGAGGTATCTAGTATTGCGAGAAAGTATGGCTATTTAGAACTACTTAAACATGCCATTAGTTAGCCATAACCCAAGCGAGAGCAAGCCGGGGTTATCGACTGGAAGTTATAGCGCTAGTTCCTGAAAGAGGGGAATAAAATAAACACAATGACCAAGAACCCCGTGACAGAGCCTTAGCAGCTAATAGCCACTACTTCGCTAGTTGCAATTCGCCACTTGTGCGCTTTGCCACAATTAAACGGCAGCCCAATAAATTCACAGGACTTACTTCACCTGCGACGCGGAGCACACTCGCACTTTCGAGTGGCCGTTCACCAGGATTATCGAGCGTTGAAATGTGGGAGCGCGCTGATTGGATTGCGTGACTGTTTTTGGGGCTGCTTCGCAGCCCAACGCGGGGCAAGCCCGCTCGCCACAGCAGGCCGGCCCACCACAGCAGGCCGGCTACACAGAACGAAAACCGTACACACGATGCGAAGCGAGTCGGTCTTGATCTTGATCAGGCCTTGGCCCGAGTGCTTTTTTCAACCAGGCACATCGGCGTGCCGGCGACCGGCTCTTGCATCACCTGTACCTGCACCTCAAATACCCGCCGCATCAACTCGGCACTGACCACCTGCGCCGGTGTGCCATCAGCGACCAGTTTGCCGCCGTGCATCACCGCCAGGTGATCGGCATAACGGCAGGCCTGGTTGATGTCATGCAGCACAGTGATCACGGTCTTGCCCTCGGCAGCCAGTTCGCCCATCAGGTCGAGCAGTTCGACCTGATGGCTGATGTCGAGGTAAGTGGTGGGTTCATCCAGCAGCACCACCGGCGCATTCTGCGCCAACACCATCGCCAGCCAGGCACGCTGGCGCTGGCCGCCGGACAGGTCCGCGAGGGCGCGATCAGCCAGCACGTCCAGTTCCAGGCGCTGCATGGCTTGACTCACGTGAGCTTGATCACTGCCGCTCAGGCGTCCCCACAGCGAGTTATGCGGGCTGCGGCCATAGGCAACCAACTGGCGCACGCTGACGCCTTCCGGCACCGGCAACACTTGCGGCAAGAATGCGATGTGCCGGGCCAACTGGCGGGCAGACAGGCTGGCATAGGCCTGGCCATCCAGGGTCAGCTCGCCCTGAGTCGGCTTGAGGATGCGCGCGAAGGCCTTGAGCAAGGTGGACTTGCCGCAGCCATTGGGGCCGATCAACGCGGTGACCTTGCCGGCGGGCGGTGCAAAGGACAGACCTTGCACGATACGGGTGGCGCCGTAGCCGATGTCCAGCTCACGTGCCTGGAGAATACTCATGTCATCAACCCCTGAACCGTGCCAGCAACCAAAGAAAATACGGCGCGCCGATCACCGCCGTAAGCACCCCGGCGGGGATTTCGCTGGGCGCGATCAGCGTGCGCCCCAGCGTATCGGCGAGCACCAGCAGCAACGCACCGATCAGCATCGCCGCCGGCAGCAGGTACTGGTGATGCCCGCCCACCAGCCGGCGCGCCATGTGCGGCGCGACCAGGCCGATAAAGCCAATCGGACCGATCACCCCCACGCCCAGGCTGGTGAGCAACACCGCGCAGGCCATCGCCGACCAACGCGTACGGCTCAGCGCGGTGCCCAGGCTGTGGGCCGCCTCATCGCCCAAGGCGATCAGGTTGAGCGGCTTGGCCAGGCACAGGCCCACGGGGATCAATACGAGGAACGGCAACACCAGCGCCACATGGTGCCAGTTGCGACTCCACAGGCTGCCGGTCAGCGCAAGCAGCGCGGTGTTGATATCCAAGGGGTGAGAGAGGATCAGAAACTCGGTGACACTGGACAAGGTCACCGCAATCGCCACCCCGGACAACGCAAAGCGCACCCCGGAAAAAATCACGCCGGTGTTGTACAGCGCCAACAACAGCGCACCACCCGCCCCGCCCAGGCAAGCCACCAGCGGCAGCCACGCAATCGGCAGGTGTGGCCAACTGATGATCGCCACGGTCAGCGCGAGCCCGGCGCCTTGGGTTACGCCGAGGATCTCCGGCGAGGCCAGCGGATTACGGATCACGCCCTGCACAATCGCCCCGGCCAGGCCGAAGGCCGCACCGGCGAGAATCGCGATCAGGCTGCGTGGCAGACGGTGGTTCCACACTTCAAAGTCGAGGGCGTCGTGGGCCAGCAGGCGTTCGAAAACGGTGTGCGGCGTGAGCCACAGGGTGCCGGCGCTGAGGCTGACCCCGGTTGCCAGCAGCAACAGGCCGAGCAGCAGCCACAAGCGCAGTCGTGGGCGGATCATAGGGCGCGCCTGGCAAGAAAGAGGAAAAACGGCGCGCCGATCAGCGCGGTGACCACTCCCGCCGGCGTTTCCACCGGGAAGGCAACGGCGCGGCTGAGCAGGTCGGCCCCCAGCACGATCACCGCGCCCAATGTGGCGCTCAGCGGGATCAGCCAGCGGTAGTCATTGCCCAGGAACTGACGCAGGATATTCGGCGCGATCAGCCCGACAAACCCGATCGGTCCCACCGCACACACGGTGGCGCCCACCAGCAGCAAACTGGCGACAAACACCTGCAGGCGCAGGCTGGCGATGCCGACGCCCAGCGAGCGTGCGGCGTCTTCGCCAAGGTTGATCAGGTTCAGGCGCGGCGCACACCAGAGTGCCCACAGGCCGCCGATCAAGGTGCATGGCCAGAGCAGTTGCACCTGCGCAGCGCCGACATTGGCCAGTGAACCGGCCAGCCAGTTGAGCACGCTTTGCGCCTGGGCCTCGACCAGGATCACTGTGAGCCGGGTCAACGCGGCGCACAACGCCGCCACGGCCACGCCAGCCAAAACCAGACGGCCCTGGGCCGTGGTCGGCGACCAGGCACCGCCCAGGCTGAACACGGTGATCCAGGCCAGCGCTCCGCCCAGGCAGGTCATCAGCAGCGCACCGCCAGCAAAGGGCGGCGCGACCAGGCCGGTGGAAAACAGGGCCAGTCCCAGCGCGGCGCCCGCCGTCACGCCAAACAGCGACGGCGAGGCCAGGCGGTTGCGCGTAATGCCCTGCATCAGCGCCCCCGCGAGGCCCAGGCAGGCACCGACCAACGCGGCACACACGGCCCGTGGCACACGCAACTGGGCGACGATATAGGCCATGTTGCCGCCGACGCGGCCCTGGTGAACCAGGCCATTCCACGCATCCGTCGCTGTCAGGGTAAATGGCGACCAGCTGTACAGCGACAGCCAGAACAACCCGGCACCCGACAGCAGAATGCCAACGGCGGCGAAACTGCGTTGCACGGTTATTGGCTCAATACGGCTTTACCGCCCTTGAGAATCGCCAGCGCATCCTCGGCGATCTGCTCCGACGCCAGCACGCCACGGTTGCGCGCCCAGCTGTCGCCATCCACTTCGGCCACATGCTTATTGCGCACGGCGCCGAGCACTTGCCACAACGGCTGCTTGCTCCAGCTGTCGACGATGCTGGGGCGACGGTAATGACCGACCAGCAACCAACCCGGGTCGAGGGCCAGCAACTGTTCCAGGCTGACGAACTCGGTGGGCGCGGCGTTGGCGCGTACCGATGGGACTTTCAGGCCGATGGCCTCAAGCACGCTGCCGGCGTAGGAGTCCGGGCCATGCACCGAGAAGCTGTCCTCACGCGCCACACCGAACAACACGCTGGCGCCGGCCGGGATCTGTTGCGCAATGGCCTTGAGGTTTTCACGGTTCTTCTGGATGCGCGCCTCCATCTGCGCGCTCTTGCCGAGGGCCTTGCCAATCAGTTCGGCGGATTTGAGGCTGCCCTGGTAATCCTCGCCACGGGACGGCAGCAGCAAGGTCGGCGCGATGCTCGCCAGGTCGCTGTACAGCGCCTGGTGGCGATTGAGGTCGGCCACGATCAGATCGGGCTTGAGCCGGGCGATCTCCTCGATGCTCGGCTGCGAGCGCAGGCCCACCGACTGCCATTGGCCGATGGCCTGGCGTACGCGGGGCAACACGCGGTTGGCATCGCCATCATCGGCGGCGCCGACCGGGGTGACGTCAACGGCGGCCAGGCTGTCGAGAAAGGAAAACTCCAGCACCACCACGCGCTTGGGGGCATCGGGCAGATGCACGGCGTGCTGGCCGTCGTTGAGGTCGATGGGGGCGGCGCTCAGCAGGCTGGACGAGAACGCCAGGACACAGGCGGCCAGGGTGGGGATGGAACGCAGCATTCGCATGACAAGGACCTCGGCGTTAAAACACCCCGGCTAGGCAGGCCGGGGAAAACGGCGGGTACTATTCCATATCGGCGCGGCGTGATCAAAAAACATTCTCATTTATAACCTGCACAGCCCAGTGTCAGAAGTCGACGGTGGCCGACAGCAGGTAGGTGCGCGGTGTCGACAGGGTCAGCCCCGGCTCGCTGTCATCCGATGCACCGGCCGAGCTCCAGTAGCGTTTATCGGCGACGTTCTCCACATTCGCCCGCAGGGTGATGTGCTTGTCATCCACCTTGAAGCCATAGCGTGCGCCGACGTCGAGGCGGTTCCAGGCGTCGATTTCCTTGACATTGGACTGGTCCAGGTACTGCGAGCTGGAGTAGATGCCACGGCTGGTCAACGTCAGGCCTTCCAGGCCCGGCACGTCCCATTCGGCGCCGAGGTTGACGTTGTACTTGGGCGTGGCCGGCGCACGGTTGCCGTCCCAGGTGCCATTGGTGGTGTCTTTGAGTTTGCTGTCGATGTACATCACCCCGCCCAGCAGGCGGAAGCCCTTGAGCGGTTCGCCGAACACGCTCAATTCCACACCGGCATTCTCGCGCTTGCCGTTGGGGCCAAACAGCCGCGTGGTCGCATTGGTTTCATAGGCCGGTTGCTTGATGCGGAACACGGCGGCGGTCACCGCGAAGGCACCGGCATCGTACTTGGCGCCCACTTCCACCTGGCGGCTGATGAACGGCGGGAAGATCTCGTCTTCGTTTCTCGAGGTCGACGGCGCGATCTTGCCCTGGCTCAGGCCCTCCATGTAGTTGGCGTACAGCGACAACTTGTCGGTGGCCTTGAACAGGATGCCGCCCGACGGCGATACCTTTTCTTCGTCATAGGCGGTGTCGCCTTTGATCCCGTCGCTCCAGTCAGTCACCTTGACCCGCTGCCAGCGCGCACCGAGGGTGAGCAACAGACGGTCGTCGAAAAAACCCAGGGTGTCGGACAAGGCCACGCCGCTGAATTTGTTTTCGGTGTAGACCTTGGGATCGAAGCGCGTCGGCCGTGACGGCGTCGGCGACTGCACCGGGTTGTAGAGATTGCTCGACGGCGCCGTATACCGCGCACCGCCGTTGGTGAAGTCCATGTCGAAGTAGCTGGCGGCCAGGTTGACCTCATGGCTCACCGGCCCGGTATGGAACCAGTTGCGCACGCCAGCGGTGTAGGTGCGCACGTTTTCATCGCGGGTGAAATCCCGCGGCTGCACGCTGAAATCGCCGGCCGCATTGGTCACCGAAACCGCGTGACGCAGGAAGTCGTGGTTGCTTTTGCGCGCGCCCACGCCACCGTAGAGCATCACGTTGTCACTGAGGTCGTACTCGGCGTTGACCGTACCAAAGGTGTCATTGGTGCGAGCCTTGCTCCACGACTGCGCATAGTTGCGGCGCACATCGCTGGCACTCGGCACCGGCGCAGCGGCCGCCACCTGCACGCGCTCCTGGGGGGCATCGGTGTCGCGCTCGGTGTGGCCGATATCGGTGGAAAGGCGCAGGCGCTCGCCGCGAAAATCCAGGCCCAGCACGGCCATTTCGCGGTCGACGCTCTGGTGGTCCCAGGCAGTGTCGCCGGATTGCTTCACGCCGTTGAAGCGAATGCCGTACTGGTTGTCCTCGCCAAAGCGTCGGCCAATGTCGACCGCACCGCCGGCCTGGCTGTCGGACGCCCAGTTGCCGGTAAACGAGTTGATGTCCTTGTCGGTGGCGCGCTTGGGCACCACGTTGATCCCGCCGCCCACGCTGCCACGCGGCGAGATGCCGTTGATCAACTGGCTCGGGCCTTTGAGGATGTCGACGCGGTCGGCCATTTCCATGTCGATGGTGTACGTCGGCAGCACGCCGTACAAGCCGTTGTAGGCCACGTCACTGTTGAACAGGCTGAACCCGCGAATGGTGAATTGCTCGTAGCGCCCACCGGCCGGGTTGGTGGCGCGCACCGAGGGGTCGGCGGCGATCAGGTCGCCGAGGGTGCGTGCCTGCTGGTTTTTCACCGCCTCCTGGGTGTAGGTGGTGATGCTGAACGGAGTCTCCATGAAATCCCGCGTGCCCAGCATGCCCTGCGCCGTGCGGCGCGCCACCTGGCCACCGCCGTAGGTGTCGCCGTCGTACAGGCCGGTGGTGCCGAGGATCGACGTGGGCGCCAGTTCCAGGCTGCTGCCCTCCGGCACCGGCACCAGCATGTAGGCCTGCTCGCCCATGGCTTGCAGTTGCAGGCCGGAACCTTGCAGCAGGCGGGCAAAGCCCTCCTCCACGCCGTATTCGCCGGACAAGCCAGTGCTGCTGCGCCCGCTGACCAGCGCCGGGTCCACCGACAGGTTGACCCCCGACAGCCCGGCAAAACGCGTCAGCGCCGCACTCAGGCTGCCCGCCGGCACTTGGTAGCTGCGCCGGGCGGCGGTGTCTTCGGCGTAGCTGACGGCGGCGAAAAACGGGCTGGCGCTGAGGCTCAGCATCAGGCTCAGTTTGAGCAAGGGGCGGACTGCGGGCATTGGCGGAAGCTCTCGATATTGTTCACTTGCCTGGAATGACAGGCGAGGTGAAAAAAAGGGACAGGCTTCAGCCAATTTTTTTCGCTTACCACACTGCGATCGTTGAATCCGTCCTTGGCTCCGTTCCACCGCACAATACACCACTGACCGGATCACGCAGGATGATCTGGCCACGCCCGTAGTCGGTGAGGTCGCTGGCGATCTGCACCTGGTGCCCGCGTCGCGCCAGGGCATTGGCCAGGTCACTAGAGGCACCGTGTTCGATGCCGACCTTCATGTCGCCCAGCCATTGCCAGCGCGGCGCGTCCAGGGCCGCTTGCGGGTTGAGGCCGAAGTCCACCAGGTTCATCACCATCTGCACATGGCCCTGGGGTTGCATGTAGCCGCCCATCACGCCGAATGGCCCGAGGGCCTGCCCGTCCTTGGTGAGGAAGCCGGGAATAATGGTGTGGAAGGTTTTCTTGCCCGGTGCCAGGCAGTTGGCGTGACTTGGGTCGAGGCTGAATTCCTGCCCACGGTTCTGCAGGGCGATGCCGCTGTCGGGCAGCACCACGCCGGAGCCGAAGCCGTGGTAGTTGCTCTGGATGAACGAGACCATATTGCCCTCGGCATCCGCCGTGGCCAGGTACACCGTGCCGCTGGCATGGGGGTCGCCGGGCGCGGGCGGCTGCGCCTGTTCGCCGATCTGCCCACGGCGGCGGGTGCTGTAGGCATCGCTGAGCAGGTCGGCGACGGCCACGCGCATGTGCAACGGGTCGGTGATGTGGTGCAGGCCGTCGCTGTAGGCGAGTTTCATCGCCTCCAACTGGCGGTGCCAGGTCTGCTGGCTGTCGCGGTGATCGAAGCTGAAGCCTTCAAGGATTTTCAACGCCATCAGCGCCACCAGGCCCTGGCCGCTGGGCGGGATTTCCCAGACGTCCACCCCTCGGTAGTTGACGTGGATAGGGTCCACCCATTGGGCGCGATAATCCTGGAGGTCGCTGGCGCGCAGGTAACCGCCACTGGCCCTGGAATGCACATCCAGGCGTTCGGCCAGGGCACCGCGATACAAGCTTTCGCAACGGGTAGCGGCGAGTTCTTCCAAGGTACGTGCCTGGGCCGGGTTGCGGAATATCTCACCCGCCCGGGGCGCACGGCCGTCGATCAGGAACGTGTCGAACCAGGCGTCCAGGGCCGGGTCACGATGGGGGCCGAATTCATCCAGCGCGGCCTGCCAGAGCTGGGCGATCACCGGCGACAACGGGAAGCCGTCACGCGCCAGGCTGATGGCGGGCTGCAGCAACTCGGCAAACGGCAACTTGCCGAAGCGCTCGGACAGCTCGGCCCAGGCCGAGGGGCAACCGGGCACGGTGACCGGTGTCCAGCCATACAGCGGCATCCGGTCGTGCCCCGCCGCCTTGACCGCCTCGATACTCAAGGCCGCCGGCGCGTGGCCATTGCCGTTCAGGCCGTGCAGCCGGCCCTTGCACCAGACCAGCGCGAACGCGTCGCCGCCCAGGCCACAGCCGGTGGGCTCCACCACCGTGAGCGCGGCCGCCGTGGCAATCGCCGCATCAATGGCGTTACCGCCCTGTTGCATGATCTGGATACCGGCCTGGGCCGCCAGGGGCTGGGACGCCGCAACCATGCCGCGACGGGCAAATACGCTTTGGCGCTGCGAGGGATAGGGGTACTCGTGAGCAGAAAATTTCAACATGGCTAAGACTCGTCAACACAGGGTGATGGAAAGACTCACAACACACGACTGAGAAAGGCCCGGGTACGGGGATGGCTGGGGCGGCTGAAAATCTGTTCCGGCGGCCCTTGTTCGATGAGTTCGCCCTGGTCGAGCACCACCACGCGGTCGGCCACTTCACGGGCAAAGCCCATTTCGTGGGTGACCACCACCATGGTCATGCCCTCCTCGGCCAGCTCCTTCATCACCTGCAGCACCTCGCCGACGGTTTCTGGGTCGAGGGCGCTGGTGGGTTCGTCGAACAGCATGGCCTGGGGTTTCATCGCCAGGGCGCGGGCAATCGCCACCCGCTGCTGCTGGCCGCCGGAAAGCATCGACGGGTAATGGCTGGCCTTGTCCGCCAGGCCGACCCGCGCCAGCAATCCACGGGCTTGCTCCAAGGCTTCGGCGCGAGATGTGCCGAGCACCTGGATCGGCGCTTCGATGATGTTTTCCAGCGCGGTCATGTGGGGGAACAGGTTGAAACGCTGGAACACCATGCCGATGTCGCGGCGTTGGCGCGCGATGTTGCGCTCCGAATCGCGTACCAGGCTGCCATCGCTGCGCTCGCGATAGCCCATGGCACGACCGTTGACGCGGATGCGCCCACTCTGGATGTCTTCCAGCAGGTTGATGCAGCGGATAAAGGTGGTCTTGCCCGAGCCGGAGGCGCCGATCAGCACCACCACTTCGCCGCGCCGCACTTGCAGGGAGATGCCCTTGAGGATCTGCAGGGTGCCGAACGACTTGTGGATGTCCAGCGCCTCGATGATCAGTTCTTCACTCTGGTGCGCCATGGTTATCGTCCCCTCAGCAGTTTCAAGGTGCTGCGCCCGAACATGCGGCTGGACGCCGGTGGCGGCGCGGATGGCCGGTCGGACTGGCCGAAGCGCGCCTCCAGCCAGCGCTGGAAAAAGCCCCACAGCGTGGTAAGCATCAAGAAGTAAATCGCCACGACCAGGTACAACTCGAACACGCGGAACGTCGCCGAGGTGACCATCTGCGTGCTCAGCAGCAATTCCTGCACGCCGATCACGCTGACCAGGGTGGTGTTCTTGAGCATCACGTTGAACTCATTGCCCAGCGGCGGCACGATCACGCGAAACGCCTGGGGCAGCACGATGCGCCGCATCAGCTTGGCAAAGCCCATGCCCAGGGAACGCCCGGCTTCGTATTGGCCCTTGTCCACCGCGCCGATGCCGGCGCGGATGATCTCGGCCATGTATGCGCCTTCGTTCAAGCCCAGCGCAATGATCGCCGCCTGGATATTGCCGGGGATGACCAGGCCGAACAGCGCGATGTCCTCGAAACGGAAAATCCCGCCCGCCGCCAGCGCGGTGTACAGGAATACGATCTGCACCAGCAGCGGCGTACCACGCATCAGCCACACATAAAAGCGTACCGGCAAGTGCAACAGCGGGTTCTTCGACAAGCGCAGCAGCGCCGCCGCCAACCCCAGCACGCAGCCCAGCAGCATCGCCGACACCGCGATCAGGCAGGTCAGCCACAGCCCGGTGAGGTACACCCCGCTCGGCTGCAACAGGTACTGCCAGAACACATCCCAATTGAAATTCATCGCCGGTGTGCCTCAGTCGAGTGTGTCGCTGCTGACATGCCATTTGTTCAGCAACTGGACGTAGCTGCCGTCGCTGCGCATATCACTGATCACCTGCTGCACGGCGGCGGTGAGTTGCGGGTCGTCCTTGCGCATGCCCAAACCGGTAAGGATGCGGCTGAACGCTGGCACGCCTTCCTGGAACAGGTCCGGGGCCATGGCGGCGTAATAGCCGGCCGTTTCCACGGTGGTACCGTAGGCGTCGACCTGGCTGATGCGCAGGGCCTGGAAGGCGTCGGTGTCGGTGTTGTACACCACCAGTTTCATCGGCGGTTTGCCGGCCTTGGCCAGGCTGTCGTTCTGCGCGTCCAGCAGGGTCTTGATGGTGGAGCCGTTGAGCACCGCGACCTTGTGTCCGGACAAGTCATCCAGGGTCTTGATGCCCTTGGGGTTGCCCTTGGGCACCACCACCGATTGGCTGGAATACATGTAGTTGACGATGTCGATCACCTGGCGTCGCTCAGGCTTGTCGAACAGTTGGTCGACGATCATGTCGCACTGCTGGGCGAGCAATGCCGGCACCAGGCCAGAGAACGGAATCACTCGCCACTGCACCTGCTTGTCGCCCAGGCGCCTGGCGATCTCCAGGCCCAGGTCGATGGTGAGCCCGCGGGGTTTCTGTGCTTCATCGAAGGACACCAGGGGCGGTGAATCCATCCCCGAGCAGTAGATGAGTTTGTCGACGTTCTTCAGGCGCTCCGGCACCTGGGGCGCGGCAACGGCCCATTGGGTACAGAGGCCGAGGGAGACAGCCACCAGCAAGGCGCGGTGTTTATGCATGACCAGACACTCCAGTTCGTTGATTAACGGGGCAGGACTCAACGTCAACACACAGCAGGTGTTTCTTATTGTTGTTCGGTTTGCAGGAACTGGATCAGTGCAGGCACGGTGCCTTCGATGTGTTCGCGCACCACGGCCTCGGCGCGGGCGGCGTCACCGGCACGGATCGCGTCGAGGATCACCGCGTGTTCCTGGCGGGCACTGAGGGGTTTTTCGCCGTGTTGCAACCACAGGCGCATGGGCGCTTCGACCAGTGAGTACAGCGCCGAAATCTGCTTCATCAGGCGTGGGCGGCCACTGAGGCTGCACAGGTATTCGTGGAAAGCGCGGTGCCGGCTGACCCAGGCGGCACTGTCATCTCGGTAGTCGTCCATCGCGTCGAGCAAGCGCTCCAGCGCGGCCAACTGGCGCTCGCCGATACGCCCCACCGCGACGCGCACCGCCAGGCCTTCGAGGGCGCTGCGCATTTCGAACACTTCGTGCAGTTCATCGATATCCAGGCCGCTGACGATGGCGCCGCGATTGGGCCGCAAGGTCACCAGGCCCTGGGCGTCCAGGCGGCGAAAGGCTTCGCGCACCGGCATGCGGCTCATGCCGATTTCGCTGGCGATATCTTCGGCGATCAGACGGTCGCCTTTGCGGTAGCGACCGCCGCAAATGGCATCGAGCAGGAAGTTGTAGGCCTCCTCCTCGGCGGTGAGGGGCTGGCGGTCAACGTAAGCGGGGGCAAATTGCATCGGCAGCACCTTTTGAATTTTTGTATCCAATTATCCATGGATACGAAAAAGCAGGAAGCATGCCAAATCACGGCGCTATGACCCAAGCGCTTGATTCAAATGAAATAGGCCCATTGCATCAGCGGAAACCGTGAAGGGATCGTGCACAAGCTTGCTACCAGACCGCTCAGAAAACGCCCCCTCAGTGGGCAGAAGTAACAACTCAGAGCATGCCCACCTCGCATTCATGACGATGACCACTGGCGAACGGCAACACGCGGCCGTTCACTGTGGCCATTGCTCAAGCAGTATCGAGACGAATTTTTCCGCCGCCGGCGAAAGCGATGACCCTCGGCGGTAAACCAGGCCCAAAGAGCGGTTCACCACGGGCTCGATCAATGGAACGCTGACCAGGGTGGGATGATCATCAGCCGGCATGGCCAGGCTTGGCATCGCCGAAACCCCCAGGCCGGCCTCCACCAGGCCCAGTGAAGTCGAAAGGTGCTGGACTTCATAGAACCATTGCGGCCGCCAACTCAAGCCCGACAAAGCGTGGTCGAGCAGCATGCGGTTGCCGCTCAAACGCCCTACCCCGATAAGGCGGTAATCGCTCAATTCAGACCAGGTGACCGAACTGCGCCCTGCCAGCTCGTGATCACGCCGGCACGCCAATACAAAGGGCTCACTGACCAATGGCACGAACTCAATGTCCGGGTGCTGCCCACTCATCATGTTGATACCGAAGTCGGCTTCCCCGCGCAGCACCGCTTCAAGCCCCTCATTCGCACTCAAATCCAGCAGACGGATGCGGATTTTCGGGTAGCGCTCGTTGTACAGACGGATCACTGAAGGCAGGAAATAGAACGCGGCGGTAGGGATACACGCCAGGGTTACACGGCCGATCTGGCGTTCGGCCAGTTCACGGATATTAAGAATCGACTCGTCGAAGTCATCCAGCAACCGGCGCGCCTTGGGAAGAAAGTCACGCCCGACGCTGGTAAGGCTGACTTTGCGGGTGGTGCGATCCAGCAACGCCGTGCCCAGCCCCTCTTCGAGTTTTTTTATCCGCCGGCTGAGTGCAGGTTGAGACAGATGCAAAGCATCGGCCGCTTCGTGAAAGCTCCCCAATTCGGCGATTTTCACGAAAGATCGTATGTCATTCAGCTCATAGTCCATGTCCAGCCTCATCAGCCAAGGAAATTGGGAAGTCGTTTAGCGCACATTCATCATTCGCCAAACGCAATAATAACGTCAATTTTTGCATTGGAAACATTTTTCAAAGCTTGAGACTCTTGCTCACAGAGCATCAATTACCTCGATTGATCAACAAGAGTCAGTATTATGCAAAGAATCCCCTGTGTGCTGATGCGCGGTGGTACCTCCAAAGGTCCGGTTTTTCTCGACTGGGATTTGCCGTCGTCCATCGAGGCCCGCGACGAACTGCTACTCAACCTGATGGGCTCCGGTCATGAACTGGAGATCGACGGAATCGGTGGTGGCAGCCCGCAAACCAGCAAGGTTGCGATTGTCAGCCCTTCGCTGCACCCGGATGCGGACGTCGATTACTTGTTTGTCCAAGTGATGGTGTCTCAGCGCAGAGTCGACAGCGCACCCAATTGCGGCAACATGCTGTGTGCGGTTGGCCCATTCGCCATCGAACAGGGCCTGGTCAAAGCCACCCCCGGACGCACCCGCGTGCGCATTCGCAACGTCAACACCGGGACCTTCATCCATTCCCAGGTGTACACACCGGATGGCAAAGTCAGTTATGAGGGCGATACCGCCATTGATGGCGTGCCCGGTACTGCGGCGCCGGTGCAACTGACCTTCCTGGATGCAGCCGGCAGCAAGACGGGCAAGCTCTTTCCCACCGGCAACACGCAGGACGTCTTTGATGGCATTGCAGTGACCTGTATCGACATGGCGATGCCCATGGTGCTCGTCGAAGCCAGCCAACTGGGCAAGCGAGGCGATGAGAGCCCAGCGGAACTGGACGCCGATAAGGAGTTCCTGCGACGCCTGGAGACATTGCGGCTCCAGGCCGGCCTGGCCATGGGTCTGGGCGATGTCAGCGGCAAAGTGATTCCCAAGCCGGTGCTGGTCTCGCCCGCGAAAGCTGGCGGTACGATTCAGGTTCGCTATTTCATGCCACACAACTGCCACCGCGCGCTTGCCATTACCGGCTCGATTGGTCTGGCCACCGCGTGCGTGATAGAAGGCAGCATCGTCGCGCAGATGCTTGGCGGGGTCAGCACGCCGCGTCGTGAAGCGGTGCGTATCGAACATCCAAGCGGCGGGATTGATGTCGTATTGTCCTACACCGGCAGCAATGGTGAGACAATTCAAGCGTCCGTCGTACGCACCGCGCGCAGGCTTTTCTCCGGTTACGTCTACGCCACTGAGTCACAGCGCCTCGCCGGATAATTCCGGCGGTCGTTGGCATTTTTGCATCCGCACAATTCTAAAAATGGGTGATGCCATGAAAGTTGTTAAATCGCTCTACTTCCAGATCCTCTGCGCCGTGGTGCTGGGCATTGTGGTCGGGCATTTCTGGGCTCAGCAGGCCATCGCGCTCAAACCACTGGGTGATGCGTTCATCAAGCTGATCAAGATGATGAT
Source organism: Pseudomonas extremorientalis (assembly GCF_024584605.1). NCBI lineage: Bacteria > Pseudomonadati > Pseudomonadota > Gammaproteobacteria > Pseudomonadales > Pseudomonadaceae > Pseudomonas > Pseudomonas extremorientalis. The sequence goes on from NZ_CP089519.1 coordinate 4,209,981, forward strand.
TGCCCCCGTGGTGTTCTGCACCATCGTCACCGGCATTGCCGGAATGAGCGACAAACGCTCGCTTGGACGCCTGCTCAGCAAGACCATGCTGCTGTTTTTTGGCCTTACGGTGATCAGCCTGGTGATTGGCCTGGTGGCGGTGTATGTGTTCCAGCCGGGCGTCGGCATGAACATTGATCCCACCCAACTGAGCACCAAAGGCTTGGCCCAGTACACCGAGTCGGCGGCAAAGCTTGGGGTTGTGGAGTTCTTCATGCACATCATCCCCGAAACCTTCGTGGGTGCCTTCAGCAAGGGGGAAGTGCTGCCGGTGCTCTTTATTGCAGTGTTGTCCGGGTTTGCCTTGTCATCCCTGGGCGAGCGTGGCAAGCCGGTACTCGACGTACTCGAAGCTGCTTCACAGATGGTCTTCAAGATCTTCGCGTACCTGATGCGTTTTGCCCCGGTCGGTGCCTTCGGCGCCCTGGCGTTCACCGTGGGTCAGTACGGCATCACTTCGCTGGGTTCGCTGGCGAAGTTGATCATGACGTTGTACATCGCCTGCGGCTTCTTCGTGTTCGTGGTCCTGGGCAGCATTTGCCGTAGCAACGGCTTCAGCCTGTGGAAACTGTTGCGCTACTTTCGCGAAGAATTCCTGGTGGTGCTGGGCACGTCCTCCACGGAACCGGTCATGCCACGCATGCTGGAAAAACTCGAAGCGCTGGGCTGCAAAAAAGGCGTCGTAGGCCTGGTACTCCCCACCGGCTACTCGTTCAACCTGGACGGCACGGCTATTTACCTGTCGTTGGCGGCGATTTTCATTGCCCAGGCCTGCAACATTGACCTGAGCCTGACGCAAATCATCACCATGCTGGCGATCATGCTGCTGTCCTCCAAAGGTGCCGCCGGCGTGACGGGCAGCGGGTTCGTCGCGCTCGCCTCGACCTTGACTGTCATTCACGACATCCCGCTGGCCGGCCTGGCGCTGCTGATCGGGGTTGACCGCTTCATGTCCGAAGCGCGCGCCCTGACCAGCCTGGCCAGCAACGCCGTCGCGACGGTAGTGATTTCCCTATCGGAAAATGCCTGCCATCGCGAAACGCTGCACCGGATGCTCGACGCAAAACCCTCTGCGACGCCGGTAGAAGCCTGGGAAGACTTGAAAGTCCCCAAGCGCGTTTAACAATAACCGGGCAACGCCCCTCCCTGACTTGACCCCTCCTCCGCCAGGCGCCTTCGGCCGCCCGGCGGATCAGGGCGCGTGCGCCTCGGCGTCAGCCACTATTACGATAACAACAAGAGAATCGTCCTATGCTCGCTTTCCTTGGCCTGGCCATGGTGGTCGTATTCACCGTCCTCATCATGACGAAGCGTTTGTCGCCAATCGTCGCGCTCACCGTTGTACCTATCGTCTTCGCGGTGCTTGGCGGTTTCGGCGGCACCACCGGCAAGATGATGCTCGACGGCCTGAAAATGGTCGCCCCGTCTGCCGCCTTGCTGTTGTTTGCGATCCTGTTCTTCGGCTTGATGATCGACGCAGGCTTGTTCGACCCGCTGATCCGCAAGATCCTCAAGCGGGTCAATGGCGACCCGATGAAGATCGCCGTCGGCACTGCCCTGCTGTCCTTGCTGGTCGCACTCGACGGCGACGGCACCACGACCTACATGATCACCTGTGCGGCAATGCTGCCGCTGTATAAGCGCATCGGCATGAACCCGATGATCCTGGCGACCATTTCCATGCTGTCGCTGAGCATCATGAGCGGCATGACCCCCTGGGGCGGCCCCGCGACACGGGCTATTGCCGCGTTGGGCCTGGATGCCGGCGAATACTTCGTGCCGTTGCTGCCGACCATGATCGGCGGCGCCCTGTGGGTGATCTTCACCGCCTTCCTGCTGGGGCGTGCCGAGCGCAAGCGGATCGGCAACGTCCAACTGCAGAGCGGTGGCGGCGATTGCTACATCAACGCGATTCTTGAGGACACCCCCCACAAGCGTCCGAAACTGGCCTACGTCAACCTGGTGCTGGTCATTGCGGTGATGGCGGCCCTGGTGATGGGGTTGATGCACTCCGCGATCCTGTTCCTGATCGGCTTTGTGCTCGCGCTGATGATCAACTACCCGCAATTGGATATTCAGAAAGAACGCATCCTGGCGCACTCGGGTAACGCCATGACCGTGGTGTTGCTAGTATTCGCCGCCGGGATCTTTGCCGGGATTTTTTCCGGCACAAAGATGGTGGACGCCCTGGCGCAGACCCTCGTCGACTGGATCCCGCCGTCCTGGGGCCACCTGTTTCCATTGGTGGTCGCGATCACCAGCATGCCGCTGACGTTCGTGCTGTCCAATGACGCCTACTATTTTGGCGTGGTGCCGATCCTGGCCAATGCCGCCGCGGCGTATGGCATCGACCCGGTTGAAATCGCGCGCGCCTCGATCCTGGGGCAGCCCGTCCACCTCATGAGCCCGCTGGTGGCCTCGACCCTGTTGCTGGTGGGCATGGTCGATCGCGATATCGGCGACTTCCAGAAGGCCACCGTCAAATGGGCAGTGCTGACCTCGCTGGTCGTCACCGCGCTGGCCTTGTTGACCGGGGCCATCAGCCTGTTCACCTGATCCACCCACAACCTCCGCTGTCTTTCAGCGCGCCTCGCTCACGGGGCGCGTGTCGCCCTGCACCCCAAATAACAACAAAGAGTCATTTGCCATGAACCATGTGTATGCCCATCGGGCGTTGTTTTGCGCGTTTGCCCTGGTACCGGTCGCAAGTGCGAACGCCGAAGGTTTTATTGACGACAGCAAACTCAAGCTGCAACTGCGCAATGTGTATTTCAACGAGAACTTTCGCGACGAGCACGGCTTGAGTGCGCGAGCCGCCAGAACGGCAAAAAGCGAGCGTACCGAGTGGGCCCAGGGATTTCTGCTGGACTATCAGTCCGGATTCACGCCGGGCACCCTTGGCTTTGGTGTGGACGCCCTGGGGCTCTATGGCGTAAAGCTCGATTCGGGGCGCGGTCGCAGTGGCACCGGGCTCATGCCGGTGCATGACGATGGGCGAGCGGCCGACGAGTTCGCCAGCGCCAGCGCAACCGCAAAGGCCAGGTTCGCCAAAACCACCGTCAAGTACGGCACCTTGCTGCCCAAGACGCCGGTACTGATTTACAACGATGCACGCTTGTTGCCCCAGACCTACCAGGGCACTCAGGTCAGCAGCACCGACATCGACAACCTGACCGTCACCGGCGGGCACCTGGACCGCTTCAAGTTACGCGACTCCACCAACAGCGTGCCGATCGTGCCCGATGGCTACAGCGGGGAAAAATCGGGGGATTTCAACTACGCCGGGGCTGAGTACAAATGGGGCAAAAACCTTCGCTTGAGTTATTTCTATGGAGAACTCGAGAACTTCTACCGACAGAATTTCGCCGGTATCCAGCACGACCTGCCACTGGCCGGTGGTGTGCTGACCAGCGACCTGCGCTACTTCAACAGTGTCGATAGCGGCTCTGCCTACGCAGGCAAAATCGACAACGACATGTTCAGCGGCCAGCTGTCCTACGTGATCGCAGGCCATACCGTCGGCGGCGGCTACCAGACCCTTCGCGGAGACGCCGGTCTGCCCTACATCAGCGGCGCCACCGTCTACTCGTTCAGCAACGCTGGCATCGGCAAATTCATCGAGGAGGACGAGAAGACCTGGATGCTCAACTACGGCTACAACTTCGCCGCCGTCGGCGTGCCCGGCCTGACCTTTTCAACGCGCTACCTGAGCGGCAATGACGGTAAGTCCGCAACCACCGTCAAGGAATGGGAGCGTGATACCGAGCTGGCCTACGTGGTGCAGGCCGGCACGTTCAAGGGGCTGGGGGTGCGCATGCGCAACTATGTCTATCGCTCTGAATTCTCCCGGGGCCGCGACAGCAACCGCCTTTACCTCACTTATGACATTGCCCTCTGGTAAGTCGACGATTGCGGCCCTTGCGGCCGCTTTCCTTCAGGTTCAGGTGAGGTCATCCGAACATGCTGTTCAAGAACAAAGCGCTGATCCTGGTGCTGTTGTTCACGGTGCTGGCACTGAGCACTGGCGCCAACCTGCTGGCAAGCGCCGAGCAGGAATATTCGGGGTCTTGATCAATCAGGTATAAAGGTTGTTCAGATTGAAAATGATGGCCTAGTGGCACTTCTTGAAGATGCGCAGGTCAACCGTGCATCACTACCCACGTTAGTACGTCATCATGCACAGCTGGAAGAAAATATCGCTGACCGAGGGTCTGGAGCAGAGTCTGCCGGGGCATAAGGTCGATTGCGTTCTGATCAATGGCTGGACTGCTACCGTCTTTGTCAGGCAGCCAGATACTGAATCAATGTTCTGCACTACGGGTATCAACCTGGCCAAGCTTGCAGACAGCTCGAGCGTACAGCAGCTTGCAGAGGAGATAACGTTTGAGGTTGATATGTCCAGGAACAGGAGCGCAGGCTAGCGCTCCCCCTGCTTGACCCTATTGCATTGACCGCTCATTTCCTTGGATAAGCCCTCTCAATTTCGCTGCAACAGGGTGTTAGGCGCGACGCCGAACGCTTTGCGGAACGCATGGCTGAAATGGGAGAAGTCAGAAAACCCGAAGTCCAGTGCGGCTTGCGAGATACTGCGCACCTGGCCGCGCTCGATCGCTTCACGGCTGGCATTCAGGCGTTCCCTCCAGATTTCTGCGGCGGGGGTTTTCTGGTGCCGCGCGAAGGCGCGCGTGACGGTGCGGGTCGACACATTGTGGGCTTGGGCGATGACCTCAATCGACAGGTCCGGCTCGGCCAGATGCCGTTGGATGTACTGCATGATGCGGCCGTAAAGGTCCAGTTCCTGGTGAGTGGCCTTCAGGTCCTGGAGTTCCAGGCTGATCACCAGAAGGTCGAGCAACGCCCCTGAATAGCGACTGGAGATGCCCTGATCCTGTAAGGATGCCGGCGTAATCGCTGCTTGGCGCAGCATTTCCCGCAAGGGAATCACACCAGGCCGCCGATCATCGAGGACCATCGCGGTGTGCTCCGCAATACGCGGCAGGCGTTCGGTCAGCAATGCCCGCGGAATACGCACCAGGTGGTTTTCGGTACCACCAAGGCTGAATCGGAACGGTTGCGTTGCGTCATAAAGAAACAAATTGCCCGTTGCCAGGCTGGCTTTTCTTCCGCTCTGTTCGATCTGTCCATAACCGTTTCGGGCAAACCCCAACCATAGATCGTCGGCCGGACCGCTGCGCAGATGCTGCTCGGAACGCTCCCAGTAATGCAGGGGCGATGACAGGGAACAGAGATCGAGAGCGCCCAGGGAATTGACCGCAAGAACGCCATCGAAACTGCTCTGGGACAGGGGTTTGCTATCGGCCGCCAAGCAATGGCGACAGACCACTTCTTTCCAGTAATCAAATCGACGTGGTGCAGCAACGGCAAGGGTCGAATACTGAGTGCTTGGATTCATGGCACTGACCTCGGTACAGCGATGCAGTAAGAGCTCGAAAAGGTGTTACCGGCTTTTCAGCGCTAGCAATTAACAGGCCAGGCACATTGACGCTCGCCCTCACGTACGCCTATCGGTTTCCTGCACCCAAGCGTGGCTTTCAACGCCCTCGTCGTCCCCAATAAGAGGCACAGAGGCCTGAGCTTTCGACACGGGCGCACCAACGCCGATCACCCGTGGGAGTCCCCACCGGCGTTGTCTCTTCCAGCCAAACGGTTGTCTCGACGAACCAAGCGCCGCCTTGCCGTCACGCCTAATTTCCACCTCACAGCAGCTCAACTCCCCGCTGATGAGGCACGCCATGCATCGAAACTGTTCACACCCTTCGGCTGATGCCTCCTGGCTCTTGCAGAGGCGCGACCTCGTGCCTGAAGAGTCGGCTTATTGGTTGATTGAGTGGGGGGCCATGAAGCTGCTGCGCCGACGACAGACCGCCAAGCGCGACCCGTCGCCCCAGCACTGATGCCCGCCCGTAGGCCTGAACGAAAATAACGAGGAGCTCAACATGGAATCTGCAATCGACACACATCTCAAATGCCCACGAACCCTGTCTCGCCGTGTGCCCGAAGAGTACCAGCCACCCTTTGCCATGTGGGTTGCACGCGCCGACGAGCAATTGGAACAGGTGGTGATGGCTTACTTCGGCGTGCAGTACCGAGGGGAGACGCAGCGCGAAGCCGCGCTCCAGGCCATGCGTCACATCGTCGGCAGCTTCAGCCTCGCCGATGGCCCGCAGAACCATGACGTGACCCACCACACCGACAACAGCGGCTTCGATAACCTGATGGTGGTCGGCTACTGGAAAGACCCGGCAGCTCACTGCCGCTGGTTACGCTGCGCACCGGTCAACGACTGGTGGGCCTCCCAGGATCGCCTCGACGACGGGCTGGGCTATTTTCGTGAAATCAGCGCACCGCGCGCGGAGCAGTTCGAGACGCTGTACGCCTTCCAGGACAATCTGCCCGGTGTCGGCGCAGTCATGGACAAGACCAGCGGCGAAATCGAAGAGCACGGTTACTGGGGCTCGATGCGCGACCGCTTTCCGATCTCCCAGACCGACTGGATGAAGCCTACCAGTGAGCTGCAAGTGATCAGCGGTGATCCTGCCAGGGGCGGACGGGTGGTGGTGCTGGGGCATGACAACCTCACGCTGATTCGTTCCGGCCAGGATTGGGCGGACGCCGAGGCGGATGAGCGCGCGCTGTACCTCGACGAAATTCTGCCAACCTTGCAGGACGGCATGGACTTCCTGCGTGACAACGGCCAGCCGCTGGGCTGCTACAGCAATCGGTTCGTGCGCAATATCGACCTGGACGGCAACTTTCTCGACATCAGCTACAACATCGGCCACTGGCGCTCGGTGGAAAAACTCGAGCGCTGGGCCGAATCCCACCCGACCCACCTGCGTATTTTCGTGACGTTCTTCCGCGTGGCCGCCGGTTTGAAAAAGTTGCGGCTGTACCACGAAGTGTCAGTGTCAGACGCCAACAGCCAGATCTTCGAGTACATCAACTGCCATCCGCACACCGGAATGCTGCGCGATGCCGCTGCCGCACAAGGAGAACGGCCATGAACGTGAGTCGACTCGTGCTGGTGCTGGGGATGTTGCCATTTGCCAAAAGCCAGGCCCTTGAAGTCGCGCCGGGGGATTTCGAGCCGCTGCCCGCCGGGGCCGATGCGGTGCTGTTTTACTACCAGCACACCGACCGGTCCGAGCTGTATCAGAACGGCCATCGAACCTCGGACAACGCCAAGCTCAGCTCCGACGTAGGGATCCTGCGTTACATCCATGCCATAGGCCTCGGCGAAAACCTTTCATGGGAACCGCAGATATTGCTGCCGTTCGGCTACATGAACGCCGCTGGCGATGTCGGCGCACTGGGCGATGCCCACGGCGTGGGCGACCCGATTCTCACCGCCCCGCTCAAGTGGACACTGCCCACCGCCAACAAAGATGTATTTGCCCTGGCCCCCTACCTGTACATCCCCGTGGGCAGCTACGACAAAAACGATGCCTTGAACCTGGGCGAGAATCGCTGGCGGGCGACGCTACAAGCAGCCTACATCCACCACTTCTCAGCGCAGTGGGCGTTGGACACCGTAGCAGACGTGTCCTGGGTTTCGACCAATCACGACTACGGCGCCAGCAGCGCAAAACTCGAAGAAAACACGCGCTACGAGTACCAGGCCGCCGTGCGCTACAACTGGACCCCAAGCACCACGTTCGCCCTCGGCGGAGGCTATGTCACCGGGGCCGCAACCAGCGTCGACGGCGTTGACCAGCACGATGGCGTATCGACGTCCTATGCACGTTTCACGGTCACGCACTTTATCGATCCAACCTTGCAGGTCCAGGCGCAGCTCGGCAGGGATATCGAGGTGGAGCAAGGCTTCAGGGAAGGTGCACGCCTGAATCTGCGCGTCTTGAAAGTGTTCTGAGTGCCGCTGTCCTTTTCAGCCAACTGCGTGTCCTGCTCAACCATGCGAACACAGTGATAGAGGCCTAATTTGGTGTCCATTGCTACCCGGACTGAATCGATAAAAAGACAGGAAAATCATGGCCATTACTCGTCCCACGCTTGATCAGCTGTTAGCCATTGCGGCCCAGTTGAACATGCAACTGACCCACGAACAGGCAGCGTCCTACCTGGACCTGATGCAACCGAGTTTCGATGCATACGACCTGGTCGACGAACTGTGTGATTTCGTTCCGCCGATACGTTACGAGCGCAGCTCAGGCTATCGTCCCTCGGCCAAGGAAAACCCGCTCAACGCCTGGTACTACCGGACTGAAGTAAATGGCGCCCGTGGCGGCCTGCTGGCCGGTAAAACCGTCGCGCTCAAAGACAACATCGCCCTGGCCGGCGTCCCGATGATGAACGGCGCCGCACCGCTGGAAGGGTTTGTGCCGGGCTTCGATGCCACCGTGGTCACGCGTTTGCTCGATGCCGGCGCGACCATCCTCGGCAAAGCCACTTGCGAGCACTACTGTCTGTCGGGCGGCAGCCATACCTCTGACCCAGCCCCGGTACACAACCCCCATCGTCACGGGTATGCCGCCGGCGGGTCTTCATCGGGCAGCGCGGCATTGGTCGCCACTGGTGAAGTCGACATCGCCGTGGGCGGCGATCAAGGCGGCTCCATCCGCATCCCGTCGGCCTTCTGCGGTACCTACGGCATGAAACCCACCCATGGCCTGGTGCCCTACACCGGCATCATGGCGATTGAAGCGACGATCGATCATGTCGGCCCCATTTCCGCCAACGTGCACGACAACGCGCTGATGCTGCAGGCCATGGCCGGTTCCGATGGCCTCGACCCACGCCAGGCGGCGCCCCAGGTCGATGACTATTGCAGTTACCTGGCGCGGGGCGTGAGCGGGCTCAGAATCGGCGTGTTGCAGGAGGGGTTCGCGCTGGCCAATCAGGACCCGCGCGTGGCGGACAAGGTGCGCGACGCTATCGCCCGTCTCGAAGCGTTGGGCGCCCATGTCGAGCCGGTGTCCGTTCCCGAACACAACCTGGCAGGTTCGTTGTGGCATCCCATCGGTTGCGAAGGCTTGACCATGCAGATGATGCACGGCAACGGTGCGGGCTTTAACTGGAAAGGCCTGTACGACGTCGGCCTGCTGGACAAACAGGCCGGTTGGCGCGAACAGGCGGACCAATTATCCGCGTCACTCAAGCTGTGCATGTTCGTCGGCCAGTACGGCCTGACCCACTACAACGGGCGGTATTACGCCAAGGCCCAGAACCTCGCCCGCTTCGCCCGGCAAGGCTATGACAAGGCCTTGCAGAGCTATGACCTGCTGGTGATGCCGACCACGCCCATCACCGCCCAGCCCCACCCGCCAGCGGGCTGTTCGATCACTGAATACGTGGCCCGCGCCCTGGAAATGATCGGCAATACCGCGCCACAAGACATCACCGGGCATCCGGCCATGTCGATTCCCTGCGGCCTGGTGGACGGGCTGCCCGTCGGGCTGATGCTGGTCGCCAGGCACTACGGCGAAGGCACGATCTACCAGGCCGCGGCGGCGTTCGAAGCCACGGTGGACTGGCGCACGCTCTGAGCGCCCAACCTGGAAAACAATAAGAAACACCGGCACGTTTCAACCACTCCACAACCGCGTTGACTGATAGGAGATACCCCATGAGTCCATCCAATTCCACGCCTGCGGGCACTTCAACCCCAGGTGAACGGGCCTGGGCATTGTTTCAAGTCCTCAAGAGCAAGGACCTTATCCCGGAGGGCTACGTCGAGCAGCTCACGCAATTGATGGAGCACGGCTGGAGCCCGGAGAACGGCGCCCGTGTGGTCGCCAAGGCCTGGGTCGATCCGCAATTCCGGGCGCTGTTGCTCAAGGACGGCACCGCTGCGTGTGCCCGGTTCGGCTATACCGGACCGCAGGGCGAATACATCGTCGCGCTGGAAGACACGCCGCAGGTGAAGAACGTCATTGTCTGCAGCTTGTGCTCCTGCACCAACTGGCCGGTGCTCGGCCTGCCGCCCGAGTGGTACAAGGGCTTCGAGTTCCGTGCACGCCTGGTCCGGGAGGGGCGCACGGTGCTGCAAGAACTGGGGACGGAGCTGCCAACCGACGTGGTGGTCAAGGTCTGGGATACCAGCGCCGAGACCCGCTACCTGGTGTTGCCGGTAAGGCCTGAAGGTTCCGAGCACATGAGTGAGGAGCAGCTTCAGGCACTCGTGACCAAAGACGTGCTGATCGGCGTCGCCCTGCCCCGCGTTGGCTGAGAAAAACCACGCATCATCGTTCAACTCCCGGAGTTTCTATTATGGATGGCTTTCACGATCTCGGCGGTTTCCAAGGCTTTGGCAAAGTCCCTCACACCATCAATAGCCTGGACTACAAACAGGTATTCAAGCAGGACTGGGAGCACCTGGCCTACAGCTTGATGTTCGTCGGGGCCGATCATTTGAAGAAGTTCAGCGTGGACGAAGTGCGTCATGCCGTCGAACGCCTGGACGTTCGCCAACATGTCGGCACCCAGTACTACGAACGCTACGTCATCGCGACCGCCACCCTGCTGGTCGAAACGGGCGTCATCACCCAGGCGGAGCTCGACCAGGCCTTGGGTTCTCACTTCAAGCTGGCAAACCCGGCACAGGCTGGAGGTCGTGCGGCGATCACCGGTCGAGCGCCGTTTGAGGTCGGTGACCGCGTGGTCGTGCGCGACGAGTACGTGGCCGGGCATATCCGCATGCCGGCCTATGTGCGCGGCAAGCAAGGCGTGGTGTTGCATCGCACGTCGGAAAAATGGCCGTTCCCGGACGCGATCGGCCATGGCGATACAAGCGCGGCGCATCAGCCGACCTACCATGTGGAGTTTGCCGTGAAAGATCTGTGGGGCGATGCGGCAGACGACGGCTTCGTGGTGGTCGATCTGTTCGAAAGCTACCTGGACCGCGTCGATGCCCCTCGAGCGGTGAACGTATGAGGGACGGTACCCAGGCGGGCCGACTGCCGGTGACGGTGCTCTCCGGCTTCCTCGGTGCCGGCAAGACCACCCTGCTCAACCATATCCTGCGCAATCGCGAAGGCCTGAAGGTGGCGGTCATCGTCAATGATATGAGCGAGGTCAATATCGATGCCGCCGAGGTGCAGCGCGACGTGTCGCTGCACCGTGGTCGCGATGAACTCATCGAAATGAGCAACGGCTGCATTTGCTGCACGCTGCGCGCCGATCTGCTCGAACAGATCAGTGCCCTGGCGCGTCAGCAGCGTTTCGATTACCTGCTCATCGAATCCACGGGCATCTCGGAGCCAATGCCGGTCGCCGAGACGTTCGCCTTCCTTGACGCTGAAGGCTTCAGCCTCAGCGAACTGGCACGGCTCGACACCCTGGTGACGGTGGTCGATGGCAGCCGTTTTCAGGCATTGCTCAGGTCACCGGACACCGTGGCCCGCGACGACACACAGGAGAGCACCCCTGCACGTCCTCTGGCGGACCTGCTGATCGAGCAGGTGGAATACGCCAACGTCATTCTCGTCAACAAACGGGACCTGATCGACGAGCCGGGTTATCAGGCTGTGCGGGCGATTCTCACAAGCCTTAATCCGACCGCCCGGATCATGCCGATGGCCCACGGCCAGGTCGAATTGACCCGCCTCCTCGACACCCATCTGTTTGACTTGCCCAGCCTTGCGGCGTCGCCGGGCTGGATGAGGAAAATGGAGGTTGAAGACGCTCCGGCCTCCGAGTCGGACACCTATGGCGTGACGTCCTGGGTATACCGCGAACGCGCGCCCTTCCATCCACAACGCTTGCTCGATTTCCTCCAACGGCCCTGGAGCAACGGCCGCCTGTTACGCAGCAAAGGGTATTTCTGGCTGGCCAGCCGACACTTGGAAACCGGCCTGCTGGCGCAAAGCGGCGCGCAGTTCCAGTGGGACTACGTCGGGCACTGGTGGAACTTCATCGAGCAGTCGCAGTGGCCGCGGGATGAATACCGGTTGCAGAGCATCATGGCCAAGTGGGACAGCATCGTCGGTGACTGTCGGCAGGAGTGGGTGTTCATCGGCCAGGATCTCGACACCCATGCTTTGCAGCGTGAACTCGACCACTGCCTGCTCAGTGCCGAGGAAATCGCCGCCGGGCCGTCGGCCTGGCGAGCCCTGCCGGGGGCGGCTGCCTTTGACGCACAGGCCCTGTCGGCCGCCTTGCAGGCTGGGGCAACCTCCCCCCCGCACCATGGGCGTGGGCAAAGCACCTAATCCAACAATAACAATCAGGTACGTTATGCGCGATTACGACTCAGCAGTGAGCTCCTTCGATTTTTTACGCCTGGCCGCGCAGGATTTGCAGGGCGAGCTGAATGCCTTGAATGCCTGCGTCGAATGCTGCGACCGCCACGCTGACGCAAATGCCGTGGCGTTGTATTGCGAAACGCGGGATGGCCGTGCCACGCATTACCGCTTCAGCGAACTGCAGGCCCATGCTGCGCGCTTCGGCAATTTTCTGCGGGAACAGGGAGTCAAGCCCGGAGAGCGTATCGCGGGTCTGATGCCACGCACGGTTGAACTGTTGATCGCCATCTTGGGCACCTGGCGTATCGGCGCGGTCTACCAGCCGCTTTTTACCGCATTCGGTCCCAAGGCGATCGAGCAGCGATTGGGCTGCTCCAAGGCACGCTGGATCGTGACCGACGCGCACAACCGTTCCAAGCTGGATGACATCCCGGACTGCCCAGGCATCCTGGTGACCGGCGACCATGCACGGGCCCCAGGCGATTACGATTTCTGGAGTGCACTGGATCATCAACACACCGAATGCGCACCCGAGTTGCTGGATGCCAGTGCGCCTTTTCTGCTGATGTGCACCTCGGGCACCACCGGGCCGGCCAAACCGCTGGAAGTGCCTTTAAGCGCCCTCCTGGCCTTCAAGGGCTATATGCGTGATGCAATCGACCTGCGTGAGGGCGAGCCATTCTGGAACCTCGCCGACCCTGGCTGGGCGTATGGCCTGTACTACGCGGTGACCGGCCCATTGGCATGTGGCCATGCCACATTGTTTTATGACGGGCCGTTTTCGGTGGAGAGTACCTGCCGGATCATCACCAAATACGGCATCCGCAACCTGGCCGGCTCGCCGACAGCCTATCGCCTGCTGATCGCGGCAGGAGCCGAGTTCGCCGACGCCGTGCGCGGCCACCTGCGTATCGTCAGCAGCGCCGGCGAGCCGCTCAACCCGCAAGTCATCCGTTGGTTTGCCGAACAGCTCGGCGTGGTCATCCACGACCATTACGGCCAGACCGAAATCGGCATGGTGCTGTGCAATCATCATGGGCTACGCCACCCGGTACGTGAGGGCTCGGCCGGCTATGCGGTGCCGGGATACCGGATTGTCGTGCTGGATGACGCCCACCGGGAATTGCCGACTGGCCAGCCTGGCGTGCTGGCGGTGGACCGCGAGCGTTCGCCGCAGTGCTGGTTCAACGGCTACTTCGCGATGCCGACCAACGCCTTCGTCAGCCGCTATTACTTGAGCGGCGATATCGTGGAGTTGAATGACGACGGCAGTATCAGCTTCGTCGGCCGTAACGACGATGTGATCACCACCTCGGGCTATCGCGTCGGGCCTTTCGATGTCGAGAGCGCGTTGATCGAACACCCGGCGGTGGTCGAGGCCGCGGTGATCGGCAAACCCGACCCGCAGCGCACTGAACTGATCAAGGCGTTTATCGTATTGCATGGCCAGTATTCGCCCAGCGCCGAATTGGCGGAAATCCTGCGCCTGCACGTGCGAGAGCGCCTGGCTGCACATGCTTACCCGCGGGAAATCGAATTCGTCGAACAACTACCCAAGACACCGAGTGGAAAGTTGCAGCGGTTTATTTTGCGCAACCAGGAAATAGCCAAACAGCAGGCACTCGACACATGACTTAGGGGCGGATGGTTCCTGTGCTGAGCCGACCGGCGTTTCAGCGCAGGGCCGTGTCCAGGCCCCATCCTTGATGACAGCTGTGGCGCGCCCTTTCGCTCCCTAAGCCAACTGGGTCGCAAACCTGCCCACGGCGTCGACTACTTGCTTGGCACCGTCCTGGATTTCAACAATCACCTGGCCTGCCTGAGTGGCAAGTTCCAGGCCTTGCTCGGCTTGGGACTTGCTGTTGGCCATCTCAGCGACGGTCTCATCGACCAACTTCTGATTCTGCAAGACAACCGACGCGATTTCTTCAGTCGCCGTGCTGGTTCTGCCCGCCAATTGTCGAACCTCATCAGCCACAACGGCAAATCCTCGACCTTGTTCACCTGCGCGAGCCGCTTCAATCGCAGCATTCAAAGCAAGAAGATTGGTTTGCTGCGCGATGCTGCTGATCGTCTGAATAATTGAGCTGATCAACAATGACTGTTTGCCCAGCGCTTCTACTCCCCCGGAGGCCGCCTGCATATCAACGGCAATCTTACGCATGGTATGCATCGTATCGTTGACGACGACTGCGCCTCGTTGAGCGCTGACATCCGTTTGCTGAGAAATTTCAAATGCCGTCTGGGCGGCCCCGCTCACTTCTTGCTCACGGGCCACCTGATCGGTCACTACCGTGGCGAACTTCACCACTTTGCAAAGATTGCCTTCGGTGTCGTAAACCGGGTTGTAGGTCGCTTCCAGCCACACCGTTTGGCCGCGACTGTCTATACGTTCGAACCGGCCGGCAACAAATTCACCTCTGTTCAGCTTTGCCCAGAAGTCCTTGTACACCTGGGACGAAGTCAGCTCCGGTTTACAGAAAACCCGGTGATGGCTCCCTTTTGCCTGTCCCAGGTTGTAGCCCATGGCTTGTAGAAACTGATCATTCGCCATCAGTACATGCCCGGAGAGATCAAACTCGATCACCGCAGTAGAACGTAATAACGCCTCAATGAACGACGCGTTTTCCGAGGCTTTTTCCACTCGGGAGGTAATGTTCGTCGCGTAGCAAGTGACATGACTCAACTGGCCGCTCGCGTCCATGATTGGCTGCCAATGTGCATGAATCCACACCAACGAACCATTGGCATGAAGGTATCTGTAATCGTCGCTGATTGACTTACCCGCGGCCACCGCCGCTCGAAAGTTATGAAAGCACGGCAGTTTGGAGACATACGAGGGAACAATCTCGGCCATGGCGCGACCGACAAGCTGATCCGGAGCGTAGCCCAGCGTATTTCCAAAGTTTTCGTTGCAGGCCGTGATGTTAAACGACGAGTCGATACTCAACGTCAGCATTTCACGGTTCAGACCGTCGCGCAGTTGGCGAAGCTCTAACAGTTCACTGGTCTGAGATTGAAGCTGTTTCTTAAGGCTTGCATTGAACATAGGACATCGCCTCTTGGGTCATACCTATCGTATCGGCGTCTCATGGCGCAAATTGAGGGCATGACCAAGAACTATCAGCGGGACCCATGGGGAAATCATCTGGTCCGAGGCAGTTCCGGATCTGAACATCAGCGAAATCAACGAGAAGTTTTGTGCAGGCACAAAAAAGCCGATCTAACTGATCGGCTTAAGAGTCTGATTTTACTCAGGAATAATGGTCGGGACGGAGTGATTCGAACACTCGACCCCTAGCACCCCATCTCCTTTTTCATACTTCTTGAAAGCTTTCAAAATTTTACTCTGGAATATTCAAAGCTAGTATTTACTTGAGTTTCAGCGGAGTTCTGCTCCACGAGAGTCCAGTCACGTCCATCAAGAGCCGACGTTTTTGTGGGGGGAAAAGTAGGGGGAACCGATTTTATGGCCAAAATCACCATAAAAGAACTCGAGTCGCTGACCGCCAACGATGCCGGCCGAATCCTCCGGGAGGATGGCAATCTGGCCGGTCGAATCTCAATGCGTAAGGACGGTGTGTCGGTCAGCTTTTTCTATCGGTATCGCTGGGGCGACCAGAACAAAGAGTACTCCTGCGGATCCTGGCCGCGCAAATCCCTGACGGACATCCGCAAGGCGCGCAACCAGGCCCGTGCGCTTATTGATGAGCAGATCAATCCCAACGAGCACAAGAAAACCGCGAAGGTGCAGGCATACGCCGCCGCTAACGTAGAGACCGAACACTTAAAAACAACGAAGGTGCAAACACTGACCGTCCAGGATCTGGTCAAGGCCTGGCTGCTGGATGGTGTCGCGCGTAAAGACGGCAATGCCGAGTTGCAACGACGCTTTAACAAGGACCTTATGCCAGCACTCGGCAAGACCGCAGTGAGCAGCGTCTCCGAACATGATGTCCGAGCGCTGATCCAGGCCGTGGTCAACCGCGGCGCTCACCGGCAGGCCATCAGCTTCTTCGCAGACCTCACCCAGTTGTTCAACTAGGCTAGAAAGCGCCAACCTTGGCGGGCGTTACTGGTTGAGGGTGATCCGACTGAACTGGTCGACATCTCCCCCCTGATTGCAAACCTCCAGTCCTTGAAGAGGGCCGCTTCCTTGATGGAGGTGAACCAGGCTGGTCAGTGGTTCCTGGACGCAGCTCAACTATCAGCTTGCCTTCATCAAGGCCTTGGCTATGCCCTTGAGCAGAGCCCTCTGCCAAGCCTTCGGTTTTACCCTCCGGGCGCCCAGTCCGCCCCTCAACGCGGCCCAGTTCCACTCGATGGTCTCTACCCGACTCGAAGCCCTCTCCTACGCCGACCAGGTGCTCAGCTTTCCAAGCCGAGCGCTGCTTGAAACCTACGGCGTCGAAAATGAGGCTGGCGAGACCACTGAAAAAGCCACCCTTTACCGGCATCACGCTTCTGTCAGGGACGGGCGATTTTCCTTCTGCCTCGGCCTGGGCCAGAGGTGATGGGGAATTAGGGTCTGTTGTTGGTGAATCCGCTACCTGAAGGCTCCCTGCTGTCCTAGAGCGTGCCTGACAGACGTGGCACGCCTTTGTGAAGAAAGGTCAGAGGTTAACACCATAATTGTAACGCCAAGCTTCTAACGCCTGGGTTTGCTCTGCCGGATGAAATGCAAACTACGAGACAGAGGCGCCATGAGAGCGTCTGCGAAGCTATGGCAGGCCAGGGTGTTTTGGATTGCTTTGCCATGAAAAAGAAGCGTAGTGTCTGCTGCTAACGCCTCACCAACGGAGATGGATCAATGAGCAAAAGTTTTCGTGACCGCATCCAGACAATGAATGCGATGTACAAGCTGCCCATCCATGAGGCTCCGCACCTCTTCCCTGATGCAGAAGATCGCCTCCTGAAATTCAAGCGGACGCTGCTCGACGAAGTCGCCGAGATCGATGACATTACTGAGCAGATTCGTCGAGGAGACGATGCCATCGATGTTCAGGTCGCCATTGCAGACCTTCTCGGCGACGTCATCGTGTATTGCCGCTCCGAGGCAATGAAGTACGGCATCCCTCTTGAAGCCGTACTGGAGCTGATCATGGACAGCAACGAGAGCAAGCTAGGTGCCGATGGCAAGCCTATCTACGATGAGAATGGGAAATTCCTTAAGGGCCCCAATTACTGGAAACCCGAGCCCCAAATCAAGCAGCTCCTGGCAAGCCTCCCGGCCCAAAAGTAAACCCACGTTTCAGAGGTGATAGCTTGGCAATTAACCACGTGGGGAAGTGCCGGAGCCTGGTTGAGATTGAGGAAATCATCTCCCAGATCGAGTACTCCGACAGCGATACCGTGTTTCGCTTCCCTATAGACACCCTCGGCGCTCGACATAGCCCGATGCATGACGCATCGCGACTGCAGATGGTCGTTACGCTTGCTCGCCAAAAACTCGAAGATGACTATCTGGACATTCATCCAAACGCTCAAGAACTGGATGCTCAGCAGTCTGTTTGTGATTACTCACCTGGGATTGCAGGGGTTCGGCTGTCCAAGGGAATTCGGATTGGTAGCAAGGAAATTGATCGCCGAGACGTTCTGACCTTCGCGACCAAAAGAATGCAAGCG
Source organism: Pseudomonas extremorientalis (assembly GCF_024584605.1). Taxonomy (NCBI): domain Bacteria; kingdom Pseudomonadati; phylum Pseudomonadota; class Gammaproteobacteria; order Pseudomonadales; family Pseudomonadaceae; genus Pseudomonas; species Pseudomonas extremorientalis. The sequence continues at coordinate 4,227,866 of NZ_CP089519.1, forward strand.
ATGGATGCTCAAGAGTTTGACGACCTTGTCAAGGGGCGCTGTATAGACCTCCTGTGCGTCGGAGGTTCCAAAATCCAGTATCTGAAGCCGCTGTTTTCTTCGCGAGGCAAGGCTAAAGAGAAAGACGGCATGGCCCCAGTGATGCGCACGCTAGTGGATCGTACAACGCAGCAAAGCAGGGCCAAAGTACCTGAGTCCCTGGTCGATGCGCTCGCTTTGTTCTCTGCTGAGCTTATTCAAAACACCCAAGAGCACGCGATCACAGACCATACTGGCAGGCCGTATCTCTCGCATGTCGAGGGGGTGCTGATGGGCTGGACACGGTTTTACGAGTCGACCTTCAAAGACGATTTCTCTGGCCACCCCGATCTGAACAAATACTGGAATGATGAAGCTGCTAGAACCGAAACCGGAGCCAAGAGCCTCCGGGCATTCGAGATCAGCTATTTTGACTCAGGGCCAGGGTTAGTCAGCCGCTTCACTGGCAAGCGCGTGCAAGAGATGTCACTCGAAGATGAACGACGAGCGCTTCTCCGTTGCCTGCAGCACAAATCAACGTCGAAATCCCAGACAGCAGCAGGTGAAGGCTTGCCCTCGGTCTTGCAAGAGTTGAGGCAAATCGGCGGGCTGATGAGGATCCGCACGGGAAGGCTGTCGATGTTCAACGCCTTCACGCCTGGCGATAACCGTGACCTTTTTGCTTTCAATGACTGGACTGAAACCAACCTTTCGCCCGTTCAAGGTGCGGTCATTTCTATTCTCGTACCGCTGAGGGCCCAGTGATGGAACGCTTTTATTCCTGGCGGCACCTGAAACACTGCCCCACGCACGGCAGCATTGAAGCCCTAGTGCTCTGCTATAAACGCTGCCAACTGACCGAAGGCAATGTGTATACCGATGTAGAGACCGCCCTCAAGAGTGATGCCAATCTTCCCGATTGCGTGTACATCGTGGGCTCTACCGAGCAATGCAACACGTTCAAGGCAGCCTGGGATCCGGCCAATCTGCACCTGCAAACCATGATCAAGCGCGGCATGAAGGCTGGCTTTGACTTCGTGAAGCAATACACCTTCGTTGAGTGGGATGGCACAAACTTCAATCAACACGCCCTTGGAGCGCATACGGGCCCTTACAACGTGGATCTGAAGCTTCTCATAACCCGTGGCGTAAACAGCCTTATCGAGAAGAACAGTGCCATTCACCAGGCCCCCTCTGGCCATGTGTTCAAGCACCCTTCCCAACGCCGGAACAAGGTCTTCATCCAAGCAAGGGAAATCGCCTCAGGCGAGGCAGAGTTGTACGTCGTCGCATACTTGATCACGCTATGCCACGGGCAGGCCCTGCAAGGGAGCACCAAGGTTTTCATCGATACCATGGGTATCTATGCTTACGTCAAATGTGCCCTGGCCCTGTGCCGCTCCGAGGCAGAGATAGTCAGCTTCCACTCCTATGATGAGTTGGAGAAGATCAATCCTCCATCAGATCCCTATTTCTGCATTGTCTCCGCCTCGACGTCCGGAAGCATGGCAAAGAAGATGGCAAGCAGCGTTTGGGATCCTCAGCGAATCGCCACCATCGTCGATGTGACGTCCCAGGGACGAGCCGGCGACGTAATGGTCGCGCTTGATAATATGGGGGTCGCATTCCCTGACTTGAAAGTCAGCGACGGCACCCTGATCGAGATCATCGGCGAAAATTTCTCGTCAAAAGCCAAGCCTCCTCGACCAGTCGTTCTCGGACAGCCACATACTCCGAAAGCCTTGACCGATTTCCATCAGTTTTTTGGCTTTTCGATACACCCTTTCAATACCCGAGTTGGAACGAAGAGCAAGCTGCTGCAGCTTGATGTCATCGAGTTGCTGGAACACGCAGAGTTTAAGAAATGGCTCGACGCAGAAATTGACTGGTCATTCCCCCTGACCGTAAGTCACGTTATCCACGCCGATGACGAGGCTTCCAAAGCTCTCGCAGTGATCGTCGTGGCTCGCCTGCGCACTCGCTTGGCTGCTGGTTCGTCGATTACAGTGCTTCCATACCACGAACTGGAGAAGGACAACTGCAAAGACGCCACCGGCGTAGTGATCGTTTCCACCGTCGCCCGAGATGGCGGCGTGCTTCGCGAAATCAGTCGCGATCTGCGTTCGTACATCAAAGCGTACATTCCGAGGCATTTTCTTTCCCCGATCGGTATCCCCCAGACGAACGCGTCATGGAACCAATTGCGTATGTTCTTGGTTCGCAACCCCACGACCAGGGAGTACGGCTTTTCCAACTGGATACAGCTCCCACTTGGTGAAGACTCCAATGACAACTCTTGGCATCGCTTGATCGAAACTCACAAGGCTCATTCGGAACAAAACATCCATGACCTAGGCCTTGAGCACCTGCCCAACACCTCCAACATCCTGCCGTCCCTCGATCTAGCTGGAAAGGCAGCCTTAAGTGCGTTTCGAGGATTTTTGCTTTCGCCACGAGGCAACCCGCTGCGGCTCTCAGAAGGTTTTCTCTTTTTCGGAAACAAAACCGAGATTGCCAGGCGCTACGCTGACGTTGAGCCCAGCATGGTGCACCTCACCATGGCAGCCGTGCTCCAAAACGCCCGGGAACACAAAGATCACGAAAGGCGCCTCTGCCCCAACGGCTACGAGTCGGTCGTATTGGCCCCAGAGTGCTTCCTCAGATTCAACGAGGCCATCCTGCAAGCGTGCATGCTGAGGGCATGCCACCCAGCGGAGTTGGACTACTCATCCAGCCCTGAGCTCAGCAAGGTGATGAAAGAGCTGTTAGTGAAGGTGTTTGCACGTTCGGACAAGGACTTCGGCGACGCAGCCCTTGAGTTCGCTGCTGCCATCGCCGTAGGCTCGCTTCGGCTGGCGAAAACGGATATGGAGACTCTGCTGGACGATGCGCTGAAGCAGCACGCTGGCAATACGTCCGAATTGCTCGGGATGCTTGTGCTGGCCAAGCAAGCTAATCACTAGAATGACCCGCTGAAAGTCGGCTTGCCGGCCATGACATGCCGAATACAGAGAGACCAAGCAGCAGTTCAGGCAATGAAGTGGCAAATTCGATGGGCCCAATCAACGGCTCACTAATCTTGCTGGGCTACGGATCTGCGAGCCAGACGGTGGCGTCCGTTGGGACAGGCAGCATGAGTTGCCTGGTCTCGTTAGGCTGAAAACTCCTAGCGCGGCTGATGGATCAATTGAGCCACGACTCAACAGTTTCCGCACCATACTGTACTTTCCAGGCCTTCAGACCTTTGTGATTTCCCCCTTTGGTCTCTATAAATTCACCCGTGTGGGGGTTTACCTGATAGTGCCCCGGCAACATCGATTCGACAGTGCACCACGGCAATTTTTCGGTCTGAGCGATGGCGTCCACACTGTACAGTGGACGTCATGCATGCCATCGGAGCTGATTCGTCGTAAGCAGTGACGATCGCTTTGATCTAGCCAGAGACGATGACCTCTCCAGGCCATCCTCCGCTGAGCCACCAATTGAGCAGTGCAAGGATTCGCGATGCCCAGATACCTCAGTAACAGCGCAATACGTCTTTTGGAAGCGAGCCAAGAATCTTTGGCCTTGGCGCTGCATTGCCTGGGCACTCCAAATCGGGGAAGCCTGAGAGTTGAGGTAGCTCGATACTCCCCCGCGATTGGATTGATCGGAGCCGCCGCTGAGCAGGCTTTGGCTGCAATTATCGTTCAGGTTCGGGGCGATGAGGCTCTGGCTGCGTCCCCCACCCAGTACAAAAGCGCGCGACAGATTTTGTCGGACATGAGGGATTTACTCCGCGCGCCCATTCCTGCTAGCTCTTTCCTGACCGCAGGCGTAGCCGACCCCGCTCAACACCGCGAGTCGATCCTGCAGGCGTCAGAAGGATTTTCTGTGCTTTTCACCTACCGGGCGACCGGGCTCCATGCTGGCCTTGGTTTGTCTCGCACAGTGACACTGAAACAAGCCGTGAAGGTTCACAGTTTCCTTGAGCTCCTAGCCAGGTCAACTCGTATCCGCGCCTATATGGATCGGTTGCCGATACCACCAGATGAAGTCATCGACCAGACTGTATTGATTGATGACCTCATTCAAAAATTCCAAAGCACCGATGCAATTACCGAGCGGGTCAACGCCTTACGATCTTTGTTCCTGATCCTCCCCGAAGTCCCCCCAGAAGCACCGGAGTGGCTTGAAGCGTTTGACCGCTCCGTAGTCTCGCCACGCCCTGCTGACATCACTTTGCTTTTGGAAACACTTGAACGCGCGGCACCAATGAGGTTCCGTCGCATGAATGCAGGGGGCCAAGCACTACCAGTAGTTGTCCGGCCAAACGACCCAAATGCGTTACCTATCGCCTTGCAGGACATGCGCCAAGCCTTTGGCCACGCGCGTGAGCAGTTTGGCGCAGACGTGGGAAATGCAAATGGACGGCTCGATCAAGGTATTCTGGATCTGCCCCCAGAGTCCTTCTTGCTCGATTTGTGCCTCCAAGGCCCTGAGCAGCTACGCGAGACTCTGGATCGGCAAACGCTCACCGGTCAAGAGGTGTGGCCTTTCGTGGCTACTGCATTGAGCCAGCAAGGAACAGAGCGCCCATACTGGTTCTTGGTATCGATGGTCGACGACATCGGTCAGCTAATCGGCCAGCTTCGCAGGGCTTCGGCGGTATCGGCTCAGGGACAGTTCAAAGAACGCTGTACCGCAGCCATCAGAGCCCTTGAGGCCAAAAGACAGGAGCGCACACTTCCGCCAGCTACTGAAATTGCGACCTTTACCGTCACACAATCTGCTGCGGCTGAAACCGCACGAGAAAGCATCCCCGACTCGATGGAGCGCAACGAAGGCACTGTTCGTGAAGCATCTTTGGAAGCAATGCCGCCACTAGCCGCGTTATATGCCGGCGAATTCACTGCCGGCCAGGCTTTTCCTGCGGTGTATGCGTCCGAGAATCCAGATTCTAAGAAATACTGGACTCGCCAGTTGCTCATAGCAGCGACCGATGCCAGCGACCGCTCAATGCTCATCACTGCCCTGCGAGACCCTGAATTCGCCAACCTAAAGACGGATGCTCGAAAAGCGCTGCGCCTGGTAGATATTCTGACCTACGGGCCGAATATCGAACTAGGGTGAGCACGATCCGTTCAACGACATCGGAGCCCCCCCTGCGCATGCCTCGAACCCAGCAAAACCTCACCAGCCTGCGAGATACCTTCAGTCAGATCTTGGGCAACCAGAAAGACCACTACACGGATACACGGATCCCTGAATTGCTTTTCAGGCTAGGGCTGGATGATTGCACTGAGTACAGCTCCAAAAGGCAACACCTTGAGAAAGCAGTAGAAGCTTCGAGTGATGCTCAAATGTTGGCTGCCGCTCAGACGGCCTTGGAACTGATCGGCTTTGCGGCTCATGAGCGAGACCAGCTTCAAGAGCTGGTGTGGGACGATGGAACAGCGCCTGTCATCCCCGGTCGTTACCGAAGAGAGCTGGCAGAAAGGCTCAACCCCATCGAGCTATTCATAGACAGGGCTGCTTTTGAACACGTGCTCGGTGAGTTCTGGCAAATCGACACGATGTCGTTTGTGAATTTGCTGCGACCGACCCCGACACTTCGCCAAGAAATTGTCCGCCACTACATCGAAAATCCCGATTGGGATGCGGTGACGATCTTCGACAAGCTCGGAGCGTTTCAGTCCTCGCATGCCCGATTTGGCCGATTCGTCGAAGCCTTGGCTTCCTCGCGGGTATTGCCCAGCGAACCCGCTCAGCGAAAATTCATTGAGATCGTCAACGATACCCTCAAAACGTGTGGAGTCCACATTGTCGTCGGGGTGGGGGACGATGCCTTCCTGACGGCCTCCTTGGCTTACGTAGGATCAGCCAAGCAGTCCTCCCCCAAGAACCTGATCTTCGCCTCCACCACGAAGCCAGATCTGCGACTCGGCAACGCCCTGGACAACGATATCGAGGTGATGTCCGACCCAACGGATATCCTGATCTATGACCGACCTATCGGAAGCACCGGCCTCTTGTGGCGCGACCTACAGGCTTGGTATGCCCAAACCTATGACATCGAGGAAGGCCAGGCCAAAAATCGCCTATATCGGCGCCTGGAGGCCTGCCTGCCTAAATCATCGCCCCCTCAAGCGCTAGCCTTCAGCAGCTTTTTCAAGGCCTTCACGACACACATTCCTGAACTTCCAGTCTTACTGCCCGAGGTCTGGTTTCACTGGGATCCCCTGACGGTCTCACGGCGCGGCAAGGAGGCATTGCTCAGGTCGCGCATGGACTTCCTTCTACTATTGCCGGGCGGGGTGCGGGTTGTCATCGAGATTGATGGCAAACACCACTATTGCGATGCAACCGGACGCTCAAGTCCCCGCCTCTACGCCGAGATGATGGCAGCTGACAGGGCTCTTAGGCTGGTGGGGTATGAGGTCTATCGCTTCGGTGTTCACGAGCTTCAGCAGCCTAATGCCGAGGAGGTGCTGATAATATTCTATCGCTCGCTGTTTGAACGTTACTCATTGCTGCCGGCACCGTGATTCACTGATCCCATAAGCCGAAGATCGCTTAGCCTGAGCGCTGAAAAACTTTCCGCGAAGTAATTGATCAACGCCGATGCTTGCGGCCTCTTCCTGGATTCACATTGCTCCTCCAAATCCACAGATGGCACCATGTGGAAGACCTGATCATCACGATAGAATTTCAGCGAGACGCTGGGATGCTCACCCTCGCCCCCCGAAGGCTCACATTTTCAAAATCTACCAAGGAAATCGAAATTCATGGACAGTGTTTTTGAAGGTACCTTCCCTACTGACGCGAGCCCAGAGGAAATCTTCCCGCAAAACGCGCTCTCAATATTGCCATTCGTTCCGGAGGCCATATCAGCCTGGGCGTCAGGAAACGACCTGCATACCTTCATTCACAAACTACTTGAAGGTACGGGTTATGAAGATCAGGCAGATGAAAGGCTGGAGGGAGCGATCAACCAAGCCCTGGCTTTGGCAGACCACTTTGCAGAGACCGCAAGTCATTCAATGCCGGCGCCTGGTGCACGAACCCAAGCACCCGTGATGGTCGACTTTGAGCATGACCCTGTGTTCGGACGGTTAGCTAAGACATTGATAGCTTGGCAAGAGACCATCGGCAACGTCTTGTCCGAAGCAGGATATTTTTCTCTTTCACACATGCTTGAAACCCGGTCTGATCTGATGTGCTCTGTACAGCTGGCGGGCGCGCTGTACTACCGTCAGTCCATGCAAGTGCTGCGCGGATTCATCGAAAGCGTCATTTTACCAATCCATTTTTGCAGACGGCCCGAGCTGTTCAAGAAATGGAAATCTAACGAGTACCAAGCGCCTTCGATACGTGGCAAGGACGGAGTTCTATCGCGCCTGAAAAAAGATGGGATCATTTCGACAGAGCTGGAAACTACCATCTCCGATGCCTACAGCCTGCTCAATGGGTATATCCATGGTAGCGAAGAGAAACTGAACAACACCGGCCTGGATCGAGGCGAGTGGGAAGGTCATACATTCCAACAGGCGCGGTTCGAGGCATGGGCGCAGGTCTTTGCCTCACTCATCGAGGCCTCCCTCCCTCTCGTCAAAATCAATTTATCTCAGTGGGCAACAGCCAGGTTAGATTGGGAATTGTTCTGTAGCGTATGCCATGGTCATGACCTCGAAACCAAGCAGCAAAGAATTGACCCACCGATGACTCAGCATCAGTGTAAGCAATGCAGTCATACCTTCTGGAGGAATGAGGACGGCCAGCAATTCGTGCATGCAACCGTAGAATTTCTCGACTGATCATTTCATGCGCTCAGGGCTGTGGAGAAGACCTCAACAGCCCGCCATGCAAACAGACTTTTTAGCTGACCTGCACGGGGATAGCCCAAGCCAAGCCCACGAGTTAATATTTGGGCGTTATTAGCTCTCCACGACTCCATGACTCGGGACTCAAGACTCAGGGCTCCCATGACGCTGATCGGGAAGGTTTAAGCTTTGGCCTGTACCTTCACCCAAACCAATCATTCGTGTTTACAGAGAGCCGAAAGCTAGTAAGTCGATCACCCCGCCATGTAAGGGTGACCGACAAACTATACAGTCGGATCAGCCTCGTAGTGGGAAGAAGCCGTATCTCCCACTCTTTCTGCTTTTCGTGAAGTGCTGATAATTCAAATGAGGGATGAGCGCCATATCAGGCTCCTTGTTCTCAAATACAATCACTTGAGAATCTTTGAAGTTGTCGGCAATATCCTGATAGAACGCATAAATCACGTCCGCTGCCACTTCCTCATCATCTTCCTCAGGCTCCGGATCCCCTTCTTTGTATGTCGTCAGTGGCGAATCAAGCACCACAAAGCCAGGGTGGCGCCCAGAGAGTTTTAGTAGATTCATCAGCCCTAGAGCAAATGCAGAAGACGCGATGGCTCGATACCCCTTGCCAAAATTGCCTCTCGCACTCCCACCAATGGTGATGTCCCGTGCTTTGAAGTTGAATTCCACCGGGGCGTGATTCGGGAAACTCCAGCGCTGCAAGATATCCTGAATCTCTTTAACCAAAGGCTTGGCAGACTCCTCAAAGCTTTCAGGGGTGTATTTGTTTTGCTCCTCAAGCAGCAATACACCCAGCTTTTTCAGCTCCCCTCTTAACTTGGCCTTATTCGTAACGTACTTATCCAGCGCCGAGTGATCCTGGTTGAGGCATGAGGCTAGCTCCTTCAGATCGCTCACCAGCTGCACTGAGCTCTGAATCTCTGTGGAGATCAACTTCTCCAGTGCTGCGATGGACGTTTTGGTAGTCTCAGCGGTGGAAGTATTCCGTTCAATCGCTGCCGCCAAGGATCCCTGTGCCTCCCCAAGCTCATGGAGGTTTTTCGAAATTCGCTCCAGTTCGAAGGAAACCCCCTTCTTGATGTCATCGACATCGGTTGTGCATGATTCGGAGTCGAAATGATTGCCACAGGTTGGACAAAGCACCGCGTCTGACTCGTCGAGTAAGACTGCCGCTTGCTCAATTCCCTGTAGACGCTGGCGGTCTGATTCATATTTCTGGCCAAGCATGCCAAACCGCCCCAGTAGGGCCCTATCTTCAGCAATTTTTCCTTCGACCACTTCCAGTTCGGAGATATGGCTGGCCTTTTGGGTGAATAGCCCTTCACTCGAATGAAAAGCGCCTTCCAGCTCAGTTTCAGCCACCTTGAGCCGAAGCTTAACTTGGGTCGTAAAAGAACTGAGCTTCTGGAGTTCAAGCGCCTCAGCCGCGTCGTCACCTGGATAGAATTGCTTGATAATGTCTTCGACAGCAGCTGCCCTGTGCCTCAATGCCCCTTTTGACGCCAACTCCTTTTTAGCCTTTTTAACCCCGGTGTCGTCTTTCCCCGTTAGCAACAGCTTCAGAATGGATGTCTCCATAGTGCGCTCATCTTTCTGACCCGTACCCAGTGGAGAGTACTCAGCCACGATTCGCGTTTCATCCATCAAAAATACTTTTTCGAAATCACGAAGAGAGAACGAAGCGTTATTGAGAGAGGCTGTACCTTTCAACAACAGCTTTCCATTCAACCCCAACCTATCCAGGAATTGATTGGAGATCGAATTCATCTTTGTAGGGTTATGTTTCACCCCCAGGGTTTGAACCTTCCCCTCTTCATCGTAAAAAGTAGGCTTAGAGCTTTCTGAAAGGTGCCTCTCAATAGTGAAGGAGCGCCCATCATCGTGCACAAACTTAACCTTGAGAGTGGTGTAGCCCTGCGACTCGTTGATAGGCTTTGGAGGCGTATTTGCACCAAGGGCAAACTTCAGGCACTGAACAATGTAGGACTTACCAGTGTTGGAGCCGCCTTGAACAACGTTCGCACCCTTCTCAAAATAAACAGCGGCGTCTGCACGGTCAGGGCCACTCACGACAACGCTTTCAATATACATCAGACCACCCTGTCAATTTTATAAATAGTGCGGCGTTGAGCAGCGAGAAAATCAACATTAGCCTCGACCCAAGAAACACGTCTTCTGAAATCCACATGATATTCAGTACTCAACTTGGCGGCAAACACACTACCCGCACTGGTGATAGAGTATCGAACACCTTTCTCATCAACTTGGGAAGTAATCAAACCTTTAGCGGTAAATAGTTTTATGGCGCCGGGGAAAATTTCTCGCCTACGCACCAGTTCGGCAAGTCGATTCAAAAGGATTGGATGCAGGCTTGCATCCCCTTGAAAGTCACTACTATAAATAGAGGCATAGTCAAAGAAGATAAGTTCATCGAGATCAAGCTGCCGGGCTAAGCCTGCAAGCAACAGAACAATGCGTGCACCAACTTCCACAGGGCTGTTGTACAAATCCTTTGAGCTCGTCATCTATTTCTTAATCCATTTAAACTTTAGGTCATTCACCAGTTGATGACATAGCCCCTTTCGATCGGAGGTCTGCAAGAAATGCCGAAGTGGATGAGAGTCATATGGAATATTAACGGACTGCGTGCTTACTTCGAGAAAACGTTGATACCCATCATCGAATTTCTTACGCACCACGCTGTGCAAGCCTTCGTGGCACTCACCTTTGAGGCTTTCATAGCATCCTGTAGGAAAAGCATCGCGCGAAAATATCTCCAGTGACTCAGCGCTGAAAAAGTTAATCCGCGCTCGCTCAAGATCTTCCTTATACTCAGAGTCCATGACGCTACTGAATGAATACTCTGCACCATCGGCATCAGAGAACGCATCTAAAAGCGCATCAATATAAATTTTCTCATTATCACCAACAGCGCTGGGCTCAGGCTTCCGAACCTGCGGTCGCTTAAGATGATAGCTTCCAAACCGCGTCGTGTGATATGGCGTCAGGGCGTGCCTATCAATTAACTCCTGTGAAGACATTTCATCAACAAATGAAAAATCAAGGGTATTTATATAATCCAACAGACCACCCTCAAGAGGAATGGACTCCGCCTTCGTAATCTTATCCTTACATACCTTATCCCAACGCTTAATGATCTCAGCCTTGATGCGAGACTTCTTGGACAGCATATCGATGCAATCAGAGCTGCAACCTTTCGGGGAAACAAAGCGGTACTCACGCGGCAGGGTGTAATCCTCCCTCCACGTGTAGTAAACCAGCTTACCCAGCTCCCCAACTACGTTTGCTACGCTCAGTTTATCTTTGTAGTGCTTGCATTGGTAATTGTCCCACCCGGTCGCATGCCGCGCGATGACATCGCGCCCCTTGTCTCCCGCACCAGCACAGCGAGTGACCGATTCGTAGTCTTTACCTAAGTAAGAGACGAACTCCAGCGTAAAGATTTCCCAAGTATCCGCAGACATGATCTGCAGGCGATCCAGGGGATGAACTGTTTCACCTTTTTCTACATCCAGTGCTGTGAGCTCGAATTCCGGGGGTGGAGGGAGCTTAATGGCATTTTCACCAAAAGACATTAGCTACTCCTCTGCGACAAGGTACTTTGCTTGCTGAGTTGTAATTAGCCCATACCATAATCCGAGGTCGCGCTCCACCTGTAGAGTCTGGATACGATCTGGCATCTCACCAAGGATTTTATTTGGATTCTTCCGCAAGGCGCCCGTGAGCTTCTTCAGGAAACGCTGATTCAACTCCATATTCCCCATCAGTTCGGCAATAATGATTTCAGGGTCAACGTCAGCTTCTTCCAGTCCAATTGCCAGCGCCGCGCGGGCTGCGCCGATGGGTTTGTCCATCGCGTATTCGACTAGATCGGCAGGATGAAAAGCATATTCCTGCTTCTGTTCCTGGCCCTTTTCCTGTTCCTGCTCACTCATGCATGAGTTCCTTAGTTGTCGGCATATTGTTCGTCTGGGGATTCGTCTGGGTTCTTGAGTTATTGGGCTTTCAGGCTTTCAAGCGGGTGCTCTTCTAATCGCATGCACGACTAAGACTCCCAAGTAGCCGCCTCGGGATATGATGGTCGTCTGTCTGCGTTTCTGTGGCGTAGCTGATCCATGCCGAATTCCTACCGCCCTACTCTCCCCTTAGGCGGGGGTGGCTGGGCATCTAAGTGTCCATAGGTAATGGCACAATACTATCTTTAATGCGCCGTGCTGGGGAACCCGACGGGGCGCCTGGAGGGCTAACTGGAGGAGTCGTGCGCGGCACTTGGGGAATGAGGGTTATGGAATTGCGGGCTTTGTGTGGGGGGTGGGGGTAGCCGACATGTTCATCGATTTGAGAAAAATGGACAATGGACAAAAAATAAGCTACTGATTTGTATAGATTTGACATGTCCATTTATGGATTTAGCTCACACGTACAGAACTTATCGGACGCGGCCACGACTTTTTCCTAATCGTCGAGAATAAGATTTCAGCCGATTCAATAAAGAGACCACGCGTGAGCGCTAACGCCTGCGTCTACCCACGTGAAAGCCGTGAGAATTCCACCCAGAGCCAGCGATTTTATGGGGGTAAAATCGTTCACAAATAAAAAGGGTCGCGAAATAAAATCTCGCAACCCTTTGATTTATATGGTCGGGACGGAGTGATTCGAACACTCGACCCCTAGCACCCCATGCTAGTGCGCTACCGGACTGCGCTACGCCCCGACTAGGCGTGTTACTGGGTTTGCTTCTTGACGAAGCGAACCGGAATATACCGCAAGCTTTTGAAATGTGGAAGTATTTTAAAAGCCGGAATTACTTTTTCAGCACCACCAGCACATCTTCGAGTTCGGCGATCATCTGGCGGATCATTTGTTTGTATTGGGTGGTGTCGTCTTTGGCTTCATCACCGGACATACGCTGGCGCGCGCCGCTGATGGTGAACCCCTGATCGTAGAGCAACGCTCGGATCTGTCGGATCATCAGCACATCCTGGCGCTGATAATACCGACGGTTCCCGGTGCGTTTGACGGGGTTGAGCTGAGGAAACTCCTGCTCCCAATAGCGCAGCACGTGCGGCTTTACCGCACAAAGCTCGCTGACTTCACCAATGGTGAAGTAGCGTTTGCCTGGGATGACGGGTAGCTCGTCGTTATGACTTGGTTCCAGCATAAGCCTCAACTCGGGCCTTCAACTTCTGCCCTGGACGAAAGGTGACCACACGGCGAGCCGTGATCGGGATTTCTTCTCCCGTTTTTGGATTGCGGCCAGGCCGCTGGCGTTTGTCCCGCAGGTCAAAATTGCCGAAACCGGACAATTTGACCTGTTCGTTGTCTTCCAGAGCGTGTCTGATCTCTTCAAAAAACAGCTCGACCAATTCCTTGGCCTCGCGCTTGTTCAGACCCAACTCTTCGTACAGACGTTCCGCCATCTCAGCTTTCGTCAAAGCCCCCATACGTCACTTCCTTAACGTGGCGTTCAACCTTTGTTCGAGCGAGGTGAGGATATTTTGTGTCGTGGCATTCACCTCATCGTCATTAAGAGTGCGCGATGGATGCTGCCAGGTCAAGCCAACTGCAAGGCTTTTTCTATGCGGATCAATACCTTTACCCTGATAGACGTCAAATAGCCTGAGGTCTGTCAGCCATTCCCCTGCATTTTCACGGATTACATCCAGAACGGCAGTGGCAGCCACGTCACGGTCGGCAATCAGCGCCAGGTCACGGCGCACTTCAGGGAAGCGCGACAGTTCGCTGAATTTAGGCATTTTGCCCGAAGCCACTTCAGCCAGGACCAGTTCGAACACAAACACCGGACGATCAAGACCGAGGGTTTTCGACAGTTCAGGGTGAAGGGCACCGACGAAACCTACCAAACGCCCTTCGCGCTCGATGCGTGCTGTCTGGCCTGGGTGCAACGCCGGATGGCTGCCTGGTACGAAGGTGAAGGCGTCCAGTGCACCGGCAAAGCCCAGCACCGCTTCCACGTCAGCCTTGACGTCGAAGAAGTCCACGGCATCGCGGCCCTGTGCCCAGCCTTCCGGCAGGCGACTACCGCACACCACGCCAGCCAGCATTGGCTCTTGCTTCAGGCCATCGAGCTGGCCAACGAAACGCAGGCCGCTCTCGAACATGCGCACGCGGTCTTGCTGACGGTTCAGGTTATGGGAAAGTGCTTTCACCAGGCCTGGCCACAGGGACGAACGCATGGCCGCCATGTCGTTGGAGATCGGGTTCGCCAACAGCAGCGGCTCGACGCCAGGGTTGAACAGTTCGAACTGCTTGGGATCGATGAAACTGTAGGTCACCGCTTCCTGGTAGCCACGGGCAACCAGCAGGCGACGCAGCTCAGGCAGGTGCGCACGCGCCTCGGCCTTGGGTTGCGGCGCCAGGCGCGCTTGCGGGTAACGAACCGGCAGGCGGTTGTAGCCGTAGAGGCGGGCCAGTTCTTCGATCAGGTCGACTTCCAGGCTGATATCGAAGCGATGGCTTGGTACTTCAACGCTCCACTGCCCTTCCCCACCGGCGGAAATACCCAGGCCGAGGGCGGACAACAGTTGCTCGATTTCAGCCGGTTCGATCACTAGGCCAAGCATCTGCTCAACACTTTTGGCACGCAGGGTGATCGGCGCAACCGATGGCAGGAACTGCTTGTTGACGGTTTCGGTGATCGGGCCGGCTTCGCCGCCAGTGATTTCCAGCAGCAGGCCAGTGGCGCGCTCCATGGCTTCACGGGCGAGGTTCCAGTCCACGCCGCGCTCATAGCGGTGCGACGCGTCGGTGTGCAGGCCATAGGAACGGGCCTTGCCGGCGATAGCGATCTGGTCGAAGAATGCGCTTTCGAGGAATACGTCGCGAGTGGTAGCGGATACGCCGCTGTGCTCGCCACCCATCACGCCGGCAATCGCCAGGGCGCGGGAGTGGTCGGCGATAACCAGGGTGTCTGCGCGAAGGCTGACTTCCTGACCATCGAGCAGCACCAGCTTCTCGCCTTCTTCCGCCATGCGCACACGGATGCCGCCGTTGATTTCGGCAAGGTCGAACGCGTGCAGCGGTTGACCCAGCTCCAGCATCACGTAGTTGGTGATGTCGACGGCAGCGTCGATGCTGCGCACGTCAGCGCGGCGCAGGCGTTCAACCATCCACAGCGGGGTGGGCCTGGACAGGTCGACGTTGCGGATCACCCGGCCCAGGTAACGTGGGCAGGCGTTGGGGGCCAGCACGTCGATCGGACGTACTTCGTCGTGCACAGCGAGTACAGCTGCAACGACCGGACGAGTGACCGGGGCGTTGTACAAAGCGCCCACTTCACGCGCCAGGCCAGCCAGGGACAGGCAGTCGCCACGGTTCGGGGTCAGGTCGACCTCGATGCTGGCGTCTTCCAGTTCCAGGTAAACACGGATGTCCTGGCCCACGGGCGCGTCGGCCGGCAGTTCCATCAGGCCATCATTGCCTTCGCCGACCTGCAGCTCCGCCTGGGAACACAGCATGCCGTTGGATTCAACGCCACGCAGCTTGGCCTTCTTGATCTTGAAGTCGCCCGGCAACTCGGCACCGATCATGGCGAACGGGATCTTCAGGCCCGGGCGCACATTGGGCGCTCCGCACACGACCTGGAAGGTTTCCGCGCCATTGCTCACCTGGCATACGCGCAACTTGTCAGCGTCGGGATGCTGCTCGGTGCTCAGCACCTCGCCTACCACCACCCCACTGAAAACACCGGCGGCCGGCGTAACGCTATCGACCTCAAGACCGGCCATCGACAGACGCGCAACCAGCTCGTCGCGATTAACCTGCGGGCTTACCCAGCCACGCAGCCATTGTTCACTGAATTTCATCCTGCTCTCCTAAAGATTCGTTACGACTAGCGAAATTGCGCGAGGAACCGCAAGTCGTTGTCGAAGAACAGACGCAAGTCGTTCACGCCGTAACGCAGCATGGCCAGACGCTCTACACCCATGCCGAAGGCAAAGCCCGAGAATTCTTCCGGATCGATGCCGGACATGCGCAGCACGTTGGGGTGAACCATGCCGCAGCCCATCACTTCCAGCCAGCCGGTCTGTTTGCAGACGCGGCAGCCTTTACCACTGCACATCACGCATTCCATATCGACTTCAGCGGACGGCTCGGTGAACGGGAAGAACGATGGACGGAAACGTACCGCCAGCTCCTTCTCGAAGAACACCCGCAGGAATTCTTCGATGGTGCCCTTGAGGTCGGCGAAGTTGATATCGCGATCAACCAGCAGGCCTTCGACCTGGTGAAACATCGGCGAGTGGGTGATATCGGAGTCGCTGCGGTATACACGGCCTGGGCAGACGATGCGGATCGGCGGCTTGTTCGCTTCCATGGTGCGGACCTGTACCGGCGAGGTATGGGTGCGCAACAACATGTTCGCGTTGAAATAGAAGGTGTCGTGCATCGACCGGGCCGGGTGGTGGCCTGGGATGTTGAGTGCCTCGAAATTGTGATAATCGTCTTCGACCTCAGGGCCTTCGGCGATGCCGTAGCCGATATGGGTGAAGAACTGTTCGATACGTTCCAGAGTCCGGGTGATCGGATGCAGACCGCCCGAGGCCTGACCACGGCCAGGCAGGGTTACGTCAATGGACTCGGCGGCGAGCTTGGCCGCAAGATCGGCCTCCTCGAGCGACGCCTTGCGCGCATTGAGCACCTCTGTGACACGCTCCTTGGCGACGTTGATCAGCGCACCGACTTGCGGGCGCTCTTCAGCCGGCAAATTCCCCAGGGTCTTCATCACCTGAGTCAATTCACCTTTCTTGCCAAGGTAGTGAACCCGGATTTGCTCCAGGGCATTTACATCTTCAGCGCTTTGCACAGCCTCAAGGGCTTGAGCGACGAGCGCGTCCAGGTTTTCCATGTACAGACTCCAGATACAAAATAGGGGAAGAGCTTGAAGGCTCTTCCCCTATTTATGACGTTTAACACCTTGGGCTACAGCGTAACCCAGGGTGACTGTCGGGGGTACTTAAGCCAAGGTGGCTTTAGCTTTCTCGACAATCGCAGCAAACGCCGCTTTTTCGTTCACTGCCAGATCAGCCAGAACCTTACGGTCGATCTCGATGGACGCTTTTTTCAGGCCAGCGATGAAACGGCTGTAGGACAGACCGTTAACACGTGCACCAGCGTTGATACGAGCGATCCACAGAGCGCGGAACTGACGTTTTTTCTGACGACGGTCACGGTAGGCGTATTGGCCTGCCTTGATTACCGCTTGCTTGGCAACACGGAATACGCGTGAACGCGCGCCGTAGTAGCCTTTAGCGAGTTTCAGAATTTTTTTGTGACGCTTACGGGCAATGACGCCACGCTTTACACGAGCCATGAGTTACTTCCTCTATTCTTGATCCAAA
This sequence comes from Pseudomonas extremorientalis, assembly GCF_024584605.1. Lineage (NCBI taxonomy): Bacteria > Pseudomonadati > Pseudomonadota > Gammaproteobacteria > Pseudomonadales > Pseudomonadaceae > Pseudomonas > Pseudomonas extremorientalis. The sequence continues at coordinate 4,245,093 of NZ_CP089519.1, forward strand.
AATTAACGAAGGCGCAGCATGCGCTCGACTTTTGCCACGTCAGACGGATGCAGCAAGCTGCTACCGCGCAGTTGACGCTTACGCTTGGTCGACATTTTGGTCAGGATGTGGCTCTTGAAAGCGTGCTTGTGCTTGATACCGTTAGCAGTTTTCAGAAACCGCTTAGCAGCACCACTTTTAGTCTTCATCTTTGGCATGTTCGGATACTCCGCATTCAGTTGATAAACATAATCAGAAGGCCTGCCGTGCCCTGTTGATTACTTCTTCTTTTTCGGGGCGATGACCATGATCAGCTGGCGTCCTTCCATCTTAGGATGCTGTTCGACCGAACCGTACTCGAGCAGGTCAGCTTCAACCCGCTTGAGGAGCTCCATCCCCAGCTCCTGGTGGGCCATCTCACGGCCGCGGAATCGCAAGGATACCTTGGCCCTGTCCCCATCACTCAGGAAACGTACCAGGTTGCGCAGTTTTACCTGGTAATCCCCTTCCTCCGTCCCTGGACGAAACTTGATTTCTTTTACTTGAATCTGCTTCTGGTTCTTCTTCGCCGCAGCAATCTGCTTCTTCTTTTCGAAGATCGACTTGCCGTAGTCCATCACCCGGCAAACAGGCGGGACTGCGTCGGCGGAGATTTCCACCAGGTCCAGTTTGGACTCTTCAGCGATACGAAGCGCTTCATCAATCGAGACGATGCCAATCTGCTCGCCGTCAGCGCCAATTAACCGAACCTCGCGTGCCGAGATATTCTCGTTGATCGGGGCTTTCGGTGCAGCTCGTTTATCTTGTCTCATTTCACGCTTAATAATAATTACTCCGAATCTGGGCGACCACGCCGGGAAACCGCTTGCGCGAGGAACTCAGCGAACTGGGCGACGGGCATCGAGCCCAGGTCAGCACCTTCACGAGTACGCACAGCGACAGTCTGCATCTCGACTTCCCGATCTCCGATAACCAAAAGATAGGGAACCTTGAGCAAAGTATGCTCGCGGATTTTAAAGCCGATCTTTTCATTTCTCAAGTCGGACTTGGCACGAAATCCGCTTTCGTTGAGTGTTTTTTCAACTTCAGCGGCAAAATCTGCCTGTTTATCAGTGATATTCATGATCACTGCCTGGGTCGGAGCCAGCCACGCAGGGAATGCACCCTCGTAGTGCTCGATCAGGATCCCGACGAACCGTTCGAACGAGCCAAGGATCGCCCGGTGCAGCATAACCGGGTGCTTACGGCTGTTGTCTTCGGAGACGTATTCGGCTCCCAGACGGATCGGCAGGTTAAAATCGAGCTGCAGGGTACCACACTGCCAGACGCGGCCAAGGCAATCTTTCAGCGAGAACTCGATCTTCGGACCGTAGAAAGCGCCCTCGCCCGGTTGCAGGTCGTACGCAAGGCCCGCACTGTCGAGCGCAGCGGCCAGTGCCGCTTCGGCGCGGTCCCACAGTTCGTCGGAGCCGACGCGTTTTTCCGGACGAGTGGACAGCTTCATCTCGACTTCGGTAAAGCCGAAATCACGATAAACGTCCATGGTCAGCTTGATGAACGCGGCGGATTCGGCCTGCATCTGCTCCTCGGTGCAGAAGATGTGGGCGTCGTCCTGGGTAAAACCACGCACGCGCATGATGCCGTGCAGCGCACCCGATGGCTCGTTACGGTGGCAGGCACCGAACTCGGCCAGGCGCATCGGCAACTCGCGGTAGCTCTTCAGGCCCTGGTTGAACACCTGCACGTGGCAAGGGCAGTTCATGGGCTTGATGGCGTAGTCGCGGTTTTCCGACTGGGTGGTGAACATGTTGTCGGCGTAGTTGGCCCAGTGCCCGGACTTTTCCCACAGGCTGCGGTCAACGACCTGAGGTGTCTTGATCTCCAGGTAGCCATTTTCGCGCTGAACTTTGCGCATGTATTGCTCGAGCACCTGGTACAGGGTCCAGCCGTTCGGATGCCAGAACACCATGCCCGGCGCTTCTTCCTGGAGGTGGAACAGGTTCAGGCGCTTGCCGATCTTGCGGTGGTCGCGTTTCTCGGCTTCTTCGATGCGCTGGATGTAGGCCGCCAGTTGCTTCTTGTCAGCCCAGGCAGTGCCATAGATCCGCTGCAGTTGCTCATTCTTCGCGTCGCCACGCCAGTAGGCGCCGGACAGCTTGGTCAGCTTGAAGGACTTGAGAAAGCGTGTGTTCGGCACGTGCGGGCCACGGCACATGTCGACGTATTCTTCGTGGTAGTACAGGCCCATGGCCTGCTCGTCCGGCATGTCTTCCACCAGGCGCAGTTTGTAGTCTTCGCCACGGGCGGTGAACACGTCGATCACTTCGGCGCGCGGCGTGACCTTCTTGATCACGTCGTAGTCTTTTTCGATCAGCGCGTGCATGCGTTGTTCGATGGCAGCCAGGTCGTCCGGAGTGAAAGGACGCTCGTAGGCAATGTCGTAATAGAAGCCTTCTTCAATGACCGGGCCGATCACCATCTTCGCGGTGGGGTACAGCTGCTTGACCGCATGGCCAATCAAGTGCGCGCAAGAGTGGCGAATGATCTCCAGCCCCTCTTGATCCTTGGGCGTGATGATTTGCAGGCTGGCGTCGCTGGTGATCAGGTCGCTGGCATCGACCAGCTTGCCGTCGACCTTGCCGGCTACAGTGGCCTTGGCCAGGCCTGCACCAATGGATGCGGCGACCTCGGCTACGGAAACCGGATGATCGAATGAACGTTGACTGCCGTCGGGAAGAGTAATAGTTGGCATGGCGCCTCCTCTCCTAGTGGTGACCCCTACCAAAGGTCACGTGGGTTGGGATGAGCCAGTACAAGATCCAACACCAGGCCGTTCAATGATGAACGCCTGCCTTACAGCGGCAGGAGCCTTTCGGCCAACCGATAATCGAACCAGAGTGACTGGAGTGAGCTAAAAAGAACCTGGCAAGGCGGCAATTGGCACGCCTGGAAATAGCCAAGCGCAAGATGCTAGCACAGATGAACGGTCATCGCGGCGCTGCTATCTTGCGTTACGACAAAATCCACCATTTATAGCTGCAAAAGTGAACTTGAGCTGTACGCAATGCCTCAAACCCACTGAGAATCGCCGTTCGTCCTCGACCCAAAGGAGCATCCTCATGATGCGTTTTACCTCTACCCTCGCTCTCGCCGCTTCCCTGACCCTTCTTTCCCTCGGTGCACAGGCGGCCGCTCCGTCCAACTGGCCTGCCGGTGCCCGTGACAGCTTCGTCAGCGATTGCAGCGCAGCCGCCAGCCAGAACGTAGACGTCAAAACTGCCAAAGCCCACTGCGAATGTGGCGCCGACAAGATCAACGCCGAATTGAGCACTGCGGAAATCAAAGAGCTCATGACCAACCAGAACGCCAGCCCGGAGCTTAAAAACAAAGCAGTCGCGGCTATTTCGTCCTGCAAAGTCGTGAAGAAAAAGTAATATCTGCCACAGATCAGACGGTTTTTTTACCGGTAAAACGGCTGTAAAACTGCCATTTCTCACAAATTACGCAGCTTTTACGGCTTTTTTTACCAGTTGATATTTCGGGCGCAAGCCCCGTAGATCGGGGCTTTCAGCCGGAACAGGGACTAAACGCAACGCTATTGATTAGCAAACAATGCCTTGGGGGGGCTCCCAAGCCGAACATTTCGACTATGATAGCCCGGTGTGCCCAGTTGGCCTGAGCAGCACAGCACTACTGAAAATATATGTTTCTTGGAGATACACCATGTCTAATCGCCAAACCGGCACCGTTAAATGGTTCAACGATGAAAAAGGCTTCGGCTTCATCACTCCTCAAGGTGGCGGTGACGACCTGTTCGTACACTTCAAAGCTATCGAAAGCGACGGTTTCAAAAGCCTGAAAGAAGGCCAAACCGTTTCCTTCGTGGCTGAGAAAGGCCAAAAGGGTATGCAAGCTGCACAGGTTCGCGGCGAGTAATTCTCCGCTGAGCTAAAAAAACCCCGTCCATGTGACGGGGTTTTTTATGGGCACTGCAAAAGCCTTGAGAGACTTAGCCGCAATTGACCCGCGTGATCACCAGGTTGTCATCGGTGTTCAGGTTGAGGCGGTCGGAGCGGTATTCCAGGGTGATCATGTCATTCGGCTTGAGGATCCGCGCGTTCTGCGCGCCGGCACGGGTACGCGCCTGCTCCAGCAACTGGGGCGAGGCTTTCTGGCCGATCGTGAATTCGGCAGCCTTCGACTCACAGCGGCTATGACCGGCGTCGGTCACGGCGGCGTCTTTGGCTGGCTCAGAGGCACCCGGGGTGCTGCAACCCGCCAACGCAAGTGCCGCCAACAAAGTACCGAATGATGCGAGCTTCCAAGGCATGAAGCCTCCTATGATAAAAATGGACAGAGATCGTGCGACAGCGATTGTGCGGATTGGTTTCAAGACGTAAACCGCCACCGGGCAAGTTTGCCTGAGTCGGGACAGGCATTCGCCCGCTCAATCGTGACCGGATATGAATGTGCTCAATAGATATCGATGTAGTCGAACGCAGGCTTCGGCCAGTTTTCCTTCAGTGCATTGAAGATCTGTGTCACCCAGACTTCATCACTGGCGGCCACATTCCCTACGTATCCGGAACCCTTGGCCCAAGTCTCCAGCCGGAACAGCAGCCCATCGATATCCACGCCACCGACAACCCTCCCTGAAGAGATATAGGCAATTCCGGCCTTGGTCACCCGCAACTGGGCATGTTCATCGTCACTGGCACTGGCGAGGAGCTGGCGCACATTCGCCAGCGTCAGGTTCTCGGGGTTGTTCAAATCGATCTGCACGTGATGTCCCCGGAAATTAAACAGGCGGACAGTGTCGCACAGCAGCAGCGTCATGCCGAATCGCCTCATGCCTAAGTATCAGTGCCAAACGCGATGCAAAATGGTTAACTGGCCCGGTAAGAACCGCGTTCCAGCGCATTGCCCAGTACTTTCAGCCCCGTGAGACCTACATGACCACCGTAACGCTCCAAGCCGATATCAAAGCCAAGTGGCCACAAGGACAAAGCTCCTACAGCCCCGGCAGCCCAGAGGAATTGGCGATCATCGGCATCGACCTGCTGGTCAAGGAACTGGGTACGCAGGCGGCCCAAGCGTTCATCGGCCAGATATTCGAGAAATACCCGGCCGATCACATGGGGGCACATGACCCCGAGCGCGAATAAGAACCGACTGGACCGGTCAACCCATTACTTCAGACGCGCCAGGCGCTCGGTCAGCAGATCGAAGAAGCCCTGGGCATCACCGTTCTCCACCCAGAACGCGTTCTTCGGTTGTTTCAGGCCGTCGTACCAGTCGACGATGGTCTGGCCGAAGGTTGGGCCTTCACGGCTGTCCACCACCACGTTGACCTCACGTCCGCTGAACAGCGAAGGCTTGAGCAGGTAGGCAATAACGGTTGCATCATGCACCGGGCCGCCGGGAATACCGTAGTGCTCCATGTCGCCCTTGACGTATTCATTGAGAATATCGCCAACCACCTTGCTCGCGTTGTTCTTGAGGTCGGCGATCTTTTTCAGGCGCGCTTCGCTGGTCAGAACCTTGTGGGTCACGTCCAGCGGCAGGTAGGTCAGCTTGACACCGCTCTTGAGCACAATCTCAGCCGCGACCGGGTCGGCGAACAGGTTGAACTCTGCCACCGGCGTGATATTGCCGCCGTTGAAGTGCGCGCCGCCCATTACCACGACTTCCTTGATGCCCTGAGTGATTTCCGGTGCCTGGGTCAGCGCCAGCGCCAGGTTCGTCTGCGGGCCGAGCATCGCGATGGTGATGCTGTGCGGCTTGGCAGTGCTGAGGGTATTGATCAGGTAATCAACGGCATTGCCGTCCGCCAGGCCCTTTTTCGGCTCATGCACGGTGACGCCGGAAATGCCTTCCTTACCGTGGATATTCTCGGCGTAGATCGGCGTGCGCAGCAGCGGTGCGGGCGCACCGGCGTACACCGGGATGTCCTCGCGCCCCGCCCATTCACGGGCCAGGCGTGCATTGCGGGAGGTCTTGTCCAGGCGCACGTTGCCGGCGACGGTGGTGAGCGCGCGAATGTTCAGCTCATCCTGGGAGGCCATGGCAAACAACAATGCCACCACATCATCGGCGCCTGGGTCGGTGTCGATGATCAGGTCGATTTTTTCCGCCGCCTGGGCGCTTGCAGCAGTGAGTGCAGACAAAAGCAGAACACTCCGGAACAGGTTTTTCAGGGTGGGAAGACCATATTGCATAAAACACTCCTTGTCGTTGAGAACGCTAGAACGTTACGCCGGACACCAGCGCGATATTGCAGTAAGGCTGGCATTCGCCAGTGCGCACCACCGCGCGCGCCTTGTGGCTGAGCTGCTTGAATTCGTCATGGCTGACCAGGCGCCGCTCACCGAGGGCCGCCTGCTCTGTGAGCGCATTGAGCTCGACCAGCGCCGGTGGTTGCTTGAGCAGGATTTCTTCCGCCAGCACATGGCGTTCAACCTGCATCTCGCTGAGCACGATACGCAAGGTGCTGATGAAATCCGGGATGCCCTGGGTCAACGCCAGGTCGATCAACTCGACACCCGGCGGCACTGGCAGGCCAGCGTCACCGATCACGAGGATGTCACCGTGCCCCAGGGAGGCGATCACACGCGACAGGGCAATATTGAGCAGAGGTGTCTTTTTCATGAGGGCACAAAACCTTGTACGTCATGCAGCGTTGGAATAGAGGGCTGCGCACCGGCGCGGGTGACCGACAATGCCGCCGCGACCTGGCCAAAACGAATGGCCTCGGCCTCGCTCTTGCCGTTGGCCAACGCCGCAGCAAAGCCACCGACGAACGTATCACCCGCTGCCGTTGTGTCTACCGCCTTGACCTTGGGCGCATGCAGGTGCTCGAAATTCTGGCCGTCGGTAAACAGTGCGCCCTGAGAACCCAGGGTGACGATGACTTTGCCGGCGCCCGCCTGGATCAGTTGGGTGGCCGCGGCCTTGGCACTGTCAATGGAGTCGACGGCCACGCCACTCAGTGCGCCAGCTTCGCTTTCATTGGGGATCAGGTAGTCGATCGAGGCGTACCACTCGGCCGGCAATGGCGCGCTGGCCGGTGCAGGGTTGAGGATCACCGTCTTGCCCAGCTCACGACCGCGCTTGAGGGCATAGCCTACCGTATTCATCGGCACTTCCAGCTGGCAGACGATCACCTCAGCCGTCTGCAGCACCGCATCAAACGCCTGCAATGAGGCTGGCGTCAGTTCGCCGTTACTGCCCGCCACGATCACAATCGCGTTCTGACTGCTGTCGTCGACCACGATCAAGGCCACGCCACTGGAACCGTCCACGGTGCTGACGGCCTGGCAATCGATGCCTTCCACCACCAACGCATCGCGCAACTGGATGCCATAGGCATCGCTGCCGACACAGCCGATCATCGACACATCGGCCCCCAAGCGTGCGGAGGCTACCGCCTGGTTCGCACCCTTGCCGCCAGGTACGGTTGAGAATGTCTGGCCGATCAAGGTTTCACCGGCACGGGGCAAACGGCTGGCACGGGTGACCAGGTCCATGTTCAAGCTGCCTATTACCACTACTTTTGCTGGCATACATCAGTACTCATCAATTCGGTTCAGCGGTATTGGGCGAACGTACCGGAGACAGGTGCCGTCGACTCACGCAACACGATGCTCGGCGTCACGATGCGTTGATCGAATGGCATTTGGGGTGTTGCAATTCTTCGCAGTAAAAGCTCGGCGGCCGTCTCGCCCAGCTGCACGATCGACTGCCCGACCGTGGTCAGCGCCGGGTAGACGTAACGGCTCATTTGAATGTCATCGAAACCGATCACAGACAGCTCGCCGGGTACGCGGATATTGCGCTCTGCCGCTGCACGCAATACGCCGAAACCTATCATGTCGTTACTGGCAAAAATCGCACTGGGCGGGTTTTGCGCCAGCAATTGCACAGCGGCGGCATAACCGCCCGTGCTGGTGAAATCGCTTTCCTGGGTGCGGTTGGCGGCCACCTCGACACCAGCCTCGCGCAACGCACGGTGAAAGCCCGCCAAACGCATTTGTGCGACACGGGTATGGGCAGGGCCGCCAACGCAAGCAATGTCGCGATGGCCCAATTCGAGCAGGTGCCGGGTCGCCAGGTAGGCGCCCTCCTCGTGATCGATACGCACCAGGTCCACATCAATGCCATCCAGCGCCCGGTCGACGATCACCATGGGCGTGCGCACTGCGCTCAAGCCGGCGGCGAGGCCACTGTCATCGCCGCCCACCGATGTGACGATCAAGCCGTCGATGCGCTTTTCCAGCAACACGCGCAAATAGTTGCGCTGCTTTTCAGCGTTGTCGTCGGAGTTGCACAGGATGACGCAGTAGCCGTTACGCTCGCAGTAATCCTCGATGCCGCGAGCCAACTCCGCAAAATACGGGTTGAGGCTGTTGGGCACCAGCAAACCGATGGTGGCCGTGGTCTTGGCCTTGAGTGAGCGCGCGACGGCACTGGGCACGTAGTCGAGCTGCTTGATCGCCGCTTCAACCTTGATGCGCACCGGCTCACTGACCGGGCGGGTCTTGTTCACCACATGGGACACCGTGGTGTAGGAAATACCCGCAAGCGCTGCCACATCCTTGATGGTTGCCATGGTTCAACCCCGCCGACTGGCGCGCCGGCTGCGGTAGGTATCGAGTACCACGGCAATCACGATCACGGCACCGGTGATGATGCGCTTGGTCGGTTCCGTGGCACCGATCTGCGCCAGGCCAGCCGCCAGTACCGAAATAATCAACACACCAAAGAAAGTACTGATTACCGAGCCGCGCCCGCCCATCAGGCTGGTGCCGCCGATCACCACAGCCGCAATCACTTGCAGCTCCAGGCCGGAGCCGGCGTTCGGGTCCGCCGCTTCCAGGCGCGAAATCTGGAACAGCGCCGCCACGCCGGCCAGCAGGCCCATGAGGCTGAACACCAGGATCTTGTAGGGCTTTGGATTGATCCCCGCCAGGCGCACGGCCTCTTCGTTGGTACCGATACCGATGAGGTAACGACCAAACACAGTACGGGTCAACACCAGCTGCGCGACGATGATCACCAGCAACGCGATGATGAACGACGGCGAGATACCAAAGGCAATCGGGTTGGACAGCCAGGCGAACGAATCCCCGATGTAGGCGGTGCGCGAGCCGGTCATCTGGTAGGCGACACCCCGGGCCATTTCCAGCACGCCGAGGGAGACGATAAACGACGGAATGCGCCAGGCCACGGTGATCGAGCCGGTGATGGTGCCGGCCAAGGCCGCACAACCCATACCCAGTACGGCAGCCGGCAACACGCTCCAGCCCCAGCCGAGGATCGCCACGCTGACGGCCGATGCAGCCAGTGCCAGCACCGAGCCCACCGACAGGTCGATCCCGCCGATGATCAGGATGAAAGTCATGCCCACCGCCAGCACCATGAGGTCCGGAATCTGGTTGGCCAGGGTACTGAAGGTGTCATAGGACAGGAAGTGATCGCTGAGCACCGAGAACAGCGCAATCATCGCCAGCAAGGCACCCGCAAGACCCAGGTAGGTACCCAGGCCATAGAAGTTGCCGCCGGTCTTGCCAGGGGAAGTTGTGGTTTTCATGGGGTATCCCTAAGCACTGCGTCGTTGAGCAGCGCATCACGTTTCTGATAGCCGGCGAAGGCGGCGGCGAGCAATTCATCCTGGGTCCAGCTGTCGCGCTCGAACGTCTCGATCAAGCGCCCGGCGGACAATACACCGATGCGATCGCAGATCAGCATGAGCTCACGCAGGTCGCTGGACACCACCACCAGCGCTTTGCCCTGGCGGGTCAACTCGCCCAGCAAGGCATAAATATCGAACTTGGCCCCCACGTCGATGCCTCGGGTTGGCTCGTCGAACAGCATCACCGAGCAGTCGCGCTCCAGCCAGCGGCCAATCACCACCTTCTGCTGGTTACCGCCGGACAGTTCGGAGACCAACTGCGCCGGACTGGAACTGCGGATGCGCATGGCGTCAATCTGACGCTTGGCCAAGGCGGTTTCGTCGCGGCTGTTGACCACCCCACCGCCAGAGATTTCCGGCATATTGCCCAGAGCGATGTTGGCGCTGATGGACTGGGTCAGCAGCAGCCCTTCACCCTTGCGGTCTTCGGTGATCAGGGCAATGCCGTGGCCTACCGCGTCCACGGGCGAGCGGATGCTCACCACCTGGGCCGGCGAACCGAGCGCCACGGTGCCGCTGTCGGCCAGGTCGGCGCCGAAGATCAGGCGCAACAATTCAGTACGGCCGGCACCGATCAGGCCGGAGATGCCATAGATCTCGCCCGCACGCACTTCAAAGGACACGTCGCGGACCTTGTCCGAGCGGGTCAGGCCTTTTACGGTCAGCGCCGGCCCCCCGATGGTTCGCGGGCCCAGGTCGATGTGCTCGCCCAGCTCACGACCGACCATCAAGGTGACCAGTTGCTCGCTGTTGTAGTTGGCCATCGGCTCGACACAGACCAGCTTGCCGTCGCGCAGTACCGCAATACGTTGGGCAACACGGGCCAGCTCTTCCAGCCGGTGCGAAATATAGATGATCGCCACGCCCCTGGCCTGCAGACGGGTGATCTGTTCGAACAGCATCTCGACTTCACGGGCCGTGAGCATGGCCGTGGGTTCGTCAAGGATCAGTACGTGACAATCGCCGATCAGGTTGCGTGCGATTTCGACCATTTGCTGATGACCAATGCCCAGGCTGCCAACCAGAGTGTCAGGGTCGATAGCGTCCAGCCCGACCTGGGCCATGGCCTCGACCGCCGCCTTGCGCAGTTGCTTGCGGCTGATCCAGCCGCAGTGGCTGGGCAGGTTATCCAGGAACAGGTTTTCGGCAACGGTCAGCGTCGGCAGCAGGTTGAGTTCCTGCATGACCATGCGCACGCCCAGCTCTTCAGCCTGGGTGCGGCTGCCAGGGCGATAATCCTGGCCGTTGAACTGCATCTGCCCGGTGGTCGGCGTGACCAGCCCGCCGATGATCTTCGACAAGGTACTTTTGCCTGCGCCGTTTTCACCGGTCAGCGCCAGCACTTCCCCACGATTGAGCGTCAGGGTGATGTCGGACAGAACCGGTTGGGCATAGGTCTTGCCGATACCGCTGACCGAGAGGACAGCGTTCGGGGCGGAAGATGACATAGGAAAATCTCCAGGCGCCCGCCCAGGACGAGCGGGCGCTGTTGGGGTATTGCCGGAATTACTTCTTGAGGACGAGTTCGACCGGGGTCTCGATCACGCCGTCCTTGGCATCGACTTTCTCACCCTTGACCAGCTTGAGCGCATTCTGGATACCGAACACGGCTTGCTGCGCAGCGGCCTGGTCAGCGGTCGCCAGCACACGACCGTCCTGCAGCATCGGCTTGATGGCTTCGATGTTGTCGTAGCCTACGACCAGCACCTTGCCGGCTTTGCCTGCCGCACGCACGGCGGAGACCGCGCCCAGGGCCATGTTGTCGTTACCGGCCAGCAGGGCCTTGAGGTCCGGGTATTCGCTCAGCATGGCGGACGCCACTTTCTGGCCCTGGTCGATTTCCCAGTTGCCGGATTGAGTGGACACAATCTTCATGCCGGCAGCGTCCATCGCGTCCTTGTAGCCTGCGGTACGTTGCTGGGCATTGGTGGTGGTCGGCACACCTTCGATGATGCCGACCTTGTCACCCGAGGCCAGTTGCTTGGCCAGGTAGTCACCCACCAGTTTCGAGCCTTTACGGTTGTCCGGGCCTACGAACGGGATATCGAGGTTCTTGCTTTTAAGCACATCCGGGTCGAGGCGGTTATCGATGTTGACGACCTTGATACCGGCATCGGAGGCCTTCTTCAGCACGGTGACCAGTGCCTTCGAATCGGCAGGCGCGATCACGATGGCGTTGACCTTGGCGAGGATCATCTGGTTGACGATATCAATCTGCGCGCTGGTGTCGGTTTCGTTCTTGATCCCGTTGGTGATCATGTCGAAATCGGCGGCGTGCTCTTTCTGATACGTCTTGGCACCGTCCTGCATGGTGACGAAGAATTCATTGGCGAGGGATTTCATGACCAGGCCGACCTTGGGTTTGGCGGCGTCATCGGCAAATGCAGAGGAGAGAGGCAGGGCAGCGGATGCGGCGGCAAGCACAGCGACAGCAAGAAGACGTCCAGCGAATGGCAGCTTCATGGGTTCACTCCGATCTTATGATTATTGTGAGCAACGCTTGCACCGAAGACCCCTTCGGCAGCCTTCCCACCCGGGGGACTGATACGAGCTGTCACGATACTCAATGAGTACTCCGTGAAACATCTCGCAAACGTTTGCGTTGTTCAAACTATGAGAACCTTGTCGAGATTTGTCAACGGTTGAAAACAGCCTTTTATCCAGGCCGTCCCTCACGCTTGGGCATAGATGCAGCTAAACATCACACACTTCCTATCGTTGTCTGAAACGACAGGCTGGAACGCACCATTCATGCATCCCCCAGAGCCAGGCGATCAACTTTTTCGGACAACCGAACGCAATGCAGTGCGATGTTCGGAAAGCCGGACACCCACATGATCAACAAGCTCGAAAAATCAATATTAACTGTTATAAATCAATAATTTAAATTGTTTTAGCGTTTACGCTGAGCCTGGTATAGATCCTGCTCTACCTCATCACCTCGTGGCATTCAGAACCGCACGGGTGTTCTAGATGAACCTGCTACAGCACTCATCAAAAACCAGAGAGAAAAATAATGAAATCTGCACTGAAGACTTTTGTTCCGGGCGCGTTAGCCCTCCTGCTGTTGTTCCCCGTTGCCGCCCAGGCAAAGGAAGTTGAAACCAAGACCAAACTGTCCAACGTGGTGATCCTCGCCACCGGCGGTACCATTGCCGGCGCCGGTGCCAGCGCAGCCAACAGCGCCACCTACCAGGCAGCGAAAGTCGGTATCGAGCAATTGATCGCTGGTGTTCCTGAGCTTAGCCAGATCGCCAATGTGCGTGGCGAGCAAGTGATGCAAATTGCGTCCGAAAGCATCAACAATGACAACCTGCTGCAACTGGGTCGCCGCGTCGCCGAACTGGCCGACAGCAAGGATGTGGACGGCATCGTGATCACCCACGGTACCGACACCCTCGAAGAAACCGCCTACTTCCTGAACCTGGTGGAGAAAACCGACAAGCCAATCGTGGTGGTCGGCTCCATGCGACCAGGCACCGCCATGTCGGCGGACGGCATGCTCAACCTGTACAACGCTGTGGCCGTGGCCGGCAGCAAGGATGCACGCGGCAAAGGCGTGCTGGTCACCATGAACGACGAGATCCAGTCGGGTCGCGACGTCAGCAAGATGATCAATATCAAGACCGAAGCGTTCAAGAGCCCATGGGGCCCACTGGGCATGGTGGTTGAAGGAAAATCCTACTGGTTCCGCTTGCCGGCCAAGCGTCACACCATGGATTCGGAATTCGATATCAAGAACATCAAGAGCCTGCCGGACGTCGAGATCGCCTATGGCTACGGCAACGTGAGCGACACTGCCTACAAGGCCCTGGCTCAAGCAGGCGCCAAAGCCATCATCCACGCCGGCACTGGCAACGGCTCCGTGTCCTCCAAAGTCGTACCTGCCCTGGTGGAACTGCGCAAACAGGGTGTACAGATCATTCGCTCTTCCCACGTGAATGCCGGTGGCATGGTTCTGCGCAACGCCGAACAGCCTGACGACAAATACGACTGGGTGGCTGCACTCGACCTGAACCCGCAGAAAGCCCGCATCCTGGCCATGGTCGCCTTGACCAAGACCCAAGACAGCAAAGAGCTGCAGCGCATGTTCTGGGAATACTGATTCCTGACTGTCCCCCTGCAGGAGCGAGCATGCTCGCTCCTGCACCATCCCGCCCCGCCCTACACCCAATTGCCTGAATTGCTGTAAGACGAACTTCTTGAATTTTAAGTAGTTGCGAAATCGCCTACAGTTAAATACTGTATGTGCGTACAGCCTATTAAGGAATACTCCGTGGCAAAGTCCTCTTCCGCAGTGCCAACCGCACCTGATGCCTACGAACGCCTGGCTATTCGCGTGCAAAAGATCATCAATTCAACCAACGCCCAGAAAGCCAAGGCAGCGTTGATCTTCCGTTTGCCGGACGAGCCCGAGGATGAATGGGCGCGCTTGCTGGAGGAAATAGCAGAGAACGACAACGTCACCCTCGCCTATCGTGACGACGGTGGCGTACAGATTTTCTGGGTTGTACCGAAGGAAGATTGATTCAATGAGTGTCCGTTTTATCGCGGTGTGCTGCCTGTTTTTTGCTGTCACCGCCCACGCCCAGGCGCCACGCACGTTCAGTGAAGCCAAGAAAATCGCCTGGAAGCTCTACGCTCCACAATCCACCGAGTTCTATTGCGGTTGCAAGTACACGGGCAATCGCGTGGACTTGAAAGCCTGTGGCTACATCCCCCGCAAAAACGCCAATCGTGCCGCACGCATCGAATGGGAGCACATTGTTCCCGCCTGGCAGATCGGGCATCAGCGCCAATGCTGGCAGGACGGTGGGCGTAAGAACTGCACGCGCCATGATGACGTGTTCAAGCGTGCCGAAGCGGACCTGCACAACCTGGTACCCAGCATCGGTGAGGTCAACGGTGACCGAAATAACTTCAGTTTTGGCTGGCTGCCGGTACAAAGCGGGCAGTATGGGTCTTGCCTGACTCAAGTGGATTTCAAGGCCAAGAAGGTCATGCCGCGCCCTTCCATCCGGGGAATGATCGCCCGCACCTATTTTTATATGAGCAAACAGTACGGCTTGCGACTGTCGAAACAGGATCGCCAGTTGTACGAAGCCTGGAACAAGACCTACCCGGTGCAGGCCTGGGAGCGCCAGCGTAACCAGACAGTGGCGTGTGTGATGGGGCGCGGCAATGAGTTTGTCGGCCCGGTGAATCTGAAAGCCTGTAGTTGAAAATGGGCGAAACTCCCGCCCACCCGGCGCGTTACTGTGCCGCCTTGTGCTCGATAACCTGCGATTCGGTATCGGTTTTCTTGGCGCGCGCCATTTTCTCGTTGAGCAGTGCCTGCTTGGCCTCCGCTTCAGCCTTGGTCGCGAACGGCCCCAGCAAGACTTCGTCCTTGCCGTCAACCTTCACGATGTAAAAGTTGAAACCATGTTCCAGCAACCAGGCCGTAAGGTCGGTGATGGCCTGTAGCTTGTGGTCCGGCGGCCCGACCCACACATCCCATTCCTGGGCAGCAATCGCGCCGGTTCGAGGCTGGTTTTCGGTCACGACAGGCTTGCTCCTGGGGGCCTCCACGCGTTTGCCCTCACCGCAACCGGCCAATGCCAACACCGCCATTGCCATCGCTACTTTACGCACTGCCCTGCTCCTTTAAAGATAAAGAGGCGACTTTATCATTCACTGTCTATTCTGGCCGTCATAAACGTTGGCTTAAACAATGCGAATCATGTATCGCAGACCTGTATGATGCCGCCATGGGAATTAATGTCGCCTCTATGCGTCCTAAAAAGAGGCAGTCACAGGGAAGCGCTTAGCAGTAAGCTACACACATCCGACACCTGCCCTGTCTGAAACATGTGTCCTTAAAAGTAATCAAGGAGAAGTCCATGCTGATACTCACCCGCAAAGTTGGTGAAAGCATAAACATCGGTGATGACATCACGATCACCATCCTGGGCGTCAGCGGCCAGCAAGTAAGAATCGGCATCAACGCACCCAAGGATGTTGCCGTGCATCGCGAGGAGATCTACCAGCGCATCCAGGCCGGTTTGACTGCCCCGGACAAAAACCAGACGCCTTGAAGCGCCCTCAGTAGCCAGCCCTTTCGTGCACTGTAATGGCTGGCGAAAACCTCTTCACACCGCTCTTGTCATTGCTGCGTGACTGACGCCACCAATGCGTTCATCTTCATGGAAAGATGAAACTGTCTTCACGCCCGGAACTTGTTGTTTCATTCTCAGCCGAATCTTCTGACTGACACTCAGCCATCCGTGTGCATTCAGGAGCATGTCGATGCGGCCCAGGCCCCCACCGCCATTTGCCTACACGTCTTGGATGATCGCCTTATCGATAGGATGGGTCTTCGCAGGGCTGGCCTATGGTTTGAAGTATGCAATCGAAGGCTCCGGCTCCGCCGCTCCTCATTCGGGGCTGGACTTGGCGCTGCTGCTTTGCGGGTACTTGTTCCTGTTTTGTCTCAAACCTATCCAGAAGTCCGTGCAACGCAGGTTGTGCCGGCAAACTCGTCAGTGATATCGCGCTCATCGCTAGCAGGCGCCGCTATCAACAGCGTCACAGCACGAGTTTGGCCTTTTCGTATCAGCCCGCCCGACTCTGCAAGTACAACAAGCCGTCTGCGTCACGCTGTACGTCCAACTGCTGGTACCCGTCTATCGAAGGGTGGTCAGTGGCCACAGGCGTGTGATGCGTCGACGTCACGACCATCACATCCGCGCCTGCGGCCTCTCCCGCACGAATACCCACCGCCGCATCTTCAAACACCAGGCATTCCTGCACCGGCACACCCAGGCGTTGCGCCCCCAAAACGTAACAAGCCGGATTCGGCTTGCCGACGGCCACGTCTTCAGCCGTCACCAATACCGCCGGCGGCGCAATGCCCGCTGCTTGCAGTCGGCGCAACGCCAACTCCCTGGGGGCAGAAGTGACCAACGCCCATTGATCACCCGGCAGACGGCTCAGAAATGCCACGGCGCCGGAAATCGCCACAACACCTTCGACATCATTGATTTCAGCCTCGGTGATCCACTGCGCTTCAACCTCGGGATCGACGCCCGGCAATGCCTGGCGCGTGATGGTGTCGATCGCGCGGGCGCCGTGAATAGTCGTCAAAAAAGCCGCCACATCCAGCCCATGACGTTCAGCCCAGATGCTCCACACCCGCTCGGCAGCGGCAATGGAGTTGAGCAAGGTCCCATCCATATCAAACAAAAAGGCACGGTAACGGCGGTTGAACACGGCTGAAGCTCGGATAGACACTGAGCGAATTCCTCATGGGCGGAAAAATGATAGGCCGATGCAATCTACGGATCACCTCGGTGCTTGTAAACGCTACCGAGGTGATCCGTAGATTGCATTACAGGTTTGTAATGGAGCGGTAAGTCTTACCAGCACCCTCACTTCATACAGTGGAGTTGTCAGTCACCCACACCGGATGACGCCACTTCCTACTGATGAAAAGGGTCCCCCCATGAAACCTGCAAGCAAACTCTGCCTGATCGCCGCCAGCCTGCTGATGCTGGGCACGGGCACCGCCATGGCCGGCAACGTGGCGCCAGTCAAAGCCGATAACGTGGTGCTGGTGCATGGTTCCTGGGCTGACGGCTCGAGCTGGTCCGAGGTGATCACCCGCCTCCAGGCCGCCGGTCTGCATGTCACTGCCGTGCAGAACCCGCTGACCTCGGTGGCCGACGACGTGGCCGCCACCAACCGTGTACTGGACCAGCAAGACGGCCCCACCGTGCTGGTCGGCCACTCCTACGCCGGCACCGTGGTCAGCGACGCCGGGGCCAACCCGAAGGTCAGCGCCCTGGTGTACGTGGCCGCCCGCGCGCCGGACGCCAATGAAGACTTTGTCGCACTCTCGGCAAAGTATCCGAGCATGCCGGTGCGGGCCGGCGTTGAAGACCACGACGGCTACCTCACCCTGAGCCAGGGGGCCTTCCTCAAATACTTTGCCGGCGATGTGCCGCATGCCAAGGCCATGGAGCTGTACGCCGTGCAGCAGCCCATCGCCAAGACCCTGTTCAGCGGTCGCACCGTCAACGCCGCCTGGCACACCAAGCCTTCCTGGTATGCAGTGTCGGCGAATGACCAGACCATCAATCCGGACCTGGAGCGCTTCCTCGCCAAGCGCATGAACGCCACCACCATCGAGGTGCCTTCGAGCCACCTGTCGCTGGTGTCCCACGCCAAGGAAATCACCGACCTGATCCTCGAGGCCTCTGGCCGCCAGCCCTGAGCCGCGCATTACAAACTTGTCATCATCCTGTTGGTTGGCTGTTCGGGGTGCCTGGTTACCGTGAACTCACTGTCACGATCTGGCAGCCAACCCTTTAAGAGAGATACCACCATGAAACTGTTTGTCCTCGGTTTTACCGCTCTGCTCGCTACCGGTTCCGTGCTTGCCGCAGAACCTGTGATCCATGACAAAACCGGCTTCTTCGTGCACCTGGATGTGGCCAAAGTGCTGTC
Organism: Pseudomonas extremorientalis; assembly: GCF_024584605.1. Classification (NCBI taxonomy): domain Bacteria; kingdom Pseudomonadati; phylum Pseudomonadota; class Gammaproteobacteria; order Pseudomonadales; family Pseudomonadaceae; genus Pseudomonas; species Pseudomonas extremorientalis. The sequence goes on from NZ_CP089519.1 coordinate 4,263,250, forward strand.
GAGCACCGACACCTACGGCCAATGCGGCATCGTCCCGGCGCGCCTCGACTACCTGGACAGCCAGGGTCGCGAACATGTGTTGGACTACCAGGTCCAGGGCATCGGTTGCGCCAGCGACAATTGATCGGGCTACACTTGCGCCACGCATTGAGACAGGGCACTTCCCATGAACATTCTTGTAGTCGAAGACGAACCCAAGGCCGGCAATTACCTGCTCAACGGCCTGCAGGAACTGGGTTACTCCGTCAGCCTTGCCCGTGACGGCGTGGACGGTTTGCACCAGGCCCTGGAAACAGCGTTCGACGTGATCGTGCTGGATGTGATGATGCCGAAAATGGACGGCTGGGAGGTGCTGCGCCGCCTGCGAAAGGAAGCCGATACGCCGGTACTTTTCCTGACGGCTCGCGACGACATTGCCGACCGCATCAAGGGCCTGGAGCTGGGTGCCGATGATTACCTGATCAAGCCTTTTTCCTTCGCTGAACTGGTGGCACGCTTACGAACCCTGACCCGTCGCGGCCCAAGCCGGGAAGAGGAACAACTGCAGATCGCCGACCTGCAAATCGACGTGCTCAAACGCCGTGTCACCCGCGCCGGCACCCGCATCACCCTGACCAACAAAGAGTTCGCCTTGCTGCACCTGTTCGCCACTCATCAGGACCAGGTGCTGTCCCGCTCGCTGATCGCCTCGCGGGTGTGGGACATGAATTTCGACAGCGACACCAACGTGGTCGACGTGGCCGTACGGCGCCTGCGCCTGAAAATCGACGACCCGTTCCAGCTCAAGCTGATCCACAGCGTGCGTGGCATCGGCTACCGTTTCGATACCCAGCCATGAACACACGCCGTCATTACTCCCTGACCCTGCGCCTGGCGTTGATCTTCGCCCTCCTCGCCTTCGCCCTGCTGGCGACCCTCGGTGTGGCGCTGTATCGCGAACTGGAGCGGGAATTGATCATGCGTGACGACGCGGCCTTGATCTACCGCATCGATCAGTTGCGCAACCTGCTCAATGACAGCAACACCCTGGACCTGATCAAGACCAAGCCGGAGTTGTTCCAGAACATGCTCGGCAACCGCGAATCGGTACTGAGCATCGCCGCGCCAGGACAGAAGCCATTGCTGACGGTCAATCCCGGCAATATCGACCTGCCTTCCATACCCCCGGTCCCCAAGAACCACGAACTGACGCTCGCCGACGTACACCATTTTCCCAGCATCAACGGCGTACCCTTCGCCACCGTCGCCGCGTCCATCGACTCCGGCGACCTGGGCAGCCTGCAAGTCACCACGGGGCGCCTGATGACCGAGCGCACCAGCGTACTCGCCAGCTATCGCCTGAGCGTTTATATCCTGGCGAGCATTGCCGCACTCATCCTGGCCCTGGTCGGCTACCTGCTGGTTCATCGCGGGCTGTTACCGTTGCGACGCCTGGCCCGGCACGCTCAAGGCATTGGCGTCGGCAACCTCGCTGAACGCCTCGACAGCCACGGTGCGCCTAAAGAACTGCTGCCGATGATTGATTCATTCAATACCATGCTTGAGCGGCTGGCCAAGGGCTTTGTCCAACTGGGTCAGGTGTCCACCGACATGGCCCACGAGCTGCGCACCCCCATCAACAATTTGCTGGGGGAAACACAGGTCGCCCTTCAACAGCACCGCAGCATTGAAAGTTATCAGCAGTTGTTGGCGTCCAATGTGGAAGAGCTTGAACGCCTGGCGCGGATGCTCGATAACATGCTGTTCCTCGCGCGCACCGACCCGGCCAGTGCTTTGCGGCAACGCCAGGAACTCAGTGCCTGGGACGAGGTGGAGCGCATCGCCGAGTACTTTGAGGGCTTGGCGGGTGATGCGGATATCAGCATTCACGCAGAAGGTGAAGGCGTGATCTGGGCGGAGCCGATGCTGCTGCGCAGGGCGCTGGCGAACCTGTGCGCCAACGCCATCAAATATGGTGCGCCACGTACCGAGCTGGAGATCCGCGCCGTGCCAAGCGCCGATGGCATTCACCTGAGGGTCAGCAATCAGGGCGAGACCATCGCCGCCGAGCATCTGCCGCGGCTGTTCGAACGGTTTTACCGGGTGGATGAGTCACGGGAACGTTCTGCACAGTCCAACGGGTTGGGATTATCGATTGTGGCAACCATCATGCAACTGCATAACGGGCGGTACAGCGTAAGCAGTGAGGCAGGTGTGACGTGTTTTGAGCTGTTCTTTCCTAGACGGGAAGATTGAGCGCAAACGCCCGGTGTTATTTTGCAAAGGTTTGTCTCTTAACACTGGTCGCGAGCCAGACTAGTCTCGCTTCCCAAGGGGCTCAAGGGAGAGCCGGCAGCGGTAAAATTATGGAGATCCTGAAATGGAAATGCGATTAGGTTTACTGGAAAAGGGGCTGGCTGAAATGAATGAGAAGCTGATCACCGTTTCGAGCAAGGCAGACGCCATGGACAAGCACTTCGCTTCCAAGGCAGACCTGGCAACTACTGAACTGAACCTTATCAAATGGTACGTGGCAACCGCATTCGCCATGACAGGCCTGGCTTGCGCTATCACCTTCGGGCTTACTCGACTGTTTGCGATTTGAGGAGCGTCGGGCCGATCAGCTGACCTGCCCGCCCGCTTCCTCTACATCCACCGGTGTTTGCCACGCCGCCAGCACAGCTGACTGCAGACCCACAACCAACGTATCCAACGCCATTGAGGGCCGCTGTGAATCTGCCACCTGCTCTGGCAGAAAAGGTACGTGGATAAACCCACTGCGTACCCCAGAACCTGCGAGCGCATGCTGCAACAGATAAAACACCTGGTTGCACACAAATGTCCCAGCCGTCTGCGATACCGAGGCCGCGACTCCCGCGTCGCGCACAGCCTTGACCATCGCCTTGATCGGCAAGGTCGTGAAGTAGGCCGCCGGGCCGCCGGCTACGACAGCCGTATCGATAGGCTGCTCCCCGAGGTTATCGGGGATGCGTGCATCATTGATATTGATCGCCACCCGTTCGACTGAGATATCGCTACGCCCAGGCCCCAGGCCAGTCGCAATCACCATCGCCGGGTGCAACTCGTCGATCAGCCCGGTCAGGCAAGCGCCCGCCGTGGCAAATGCGCAAGGCAGCAATCGCGCAACAATCTGCACATCGCTTCCCAGTCGCACGCCGTCCAGTTGGCGCACGGCTTCCCAGGAGGGGTTCACCCGGTCTTGATCAAAGGGCTCGAAACCCGTCAGCAGTACAATTTGCATCACGGCCTCACATCAACAGATAAAGCAGCACAATATTGACCACCAGCATCATCAACGCGGTCGGAAGCTGGGCCTTGATTACCGCATTCTTGTCCGGCAGCTCGAGCAACGCCGCCGGGACGATATTGAAGTTGGCTGCCATCGGGGTCATCAGGGTACCGCAGTAGCCGGAGAACATACCGATCGCCGCCATCACCGCGGGGTTACCGCCATAGATACCCACCAACACCGGCACGCCGACACCGCCGGTCATTACAGGGAAAGCTGCAAAGCCATTCCCCATGATCACCGTAAACAACGCCATGCCCAGCACATAGACGATCACCGCCACCAACTTGAAATCAAGGTTGATATAGGTAGTGGTGACATGCGCGACAGCCGTACCAACCCCGGCTTCGTTGAACAGTAAACCCAGCATTGCCAGCATCTGCGGCAGCACCATGGCCCAGCCCAGCGCTTCAGTCAGGCGACGGGATTCACGCAAGGCCTGCACCGGCGTATCACGGGTCAACCAGCACGCCAGGCCAAGGGCGATCAGGCAGCCGATACCGAGAGAAACGAAGGTCGTGTTTTTCGGGTCCAGCAACGGCACTCCGCCGATCTCGGTGTGCTTGAGCAACACCGATCCGATCACCGTGGTCAGCGGGATCGCCAACGCCGGGATGAACAGCTTGTGCCCCAGGCGACCAGCACTGGCACGGGATGCCTTGTCGTGCAGCTCGGCATGCTTGCCACGGCCGACGCCGCCCATGCCGGCTATCAAGGCCATGACCACTATGCCTACCCCGATAGCCACCGACGGCAGACGCTCACCGATCAGGAATGGAATGGCGAACAACAGCCAGAACAATGCACTGGTCCAGCGTTTGGGATGGGTGCGATCCATCAGGATCATGCCCGCCGTGATCAGCAGCAGAACCCCGGCCAGCCAATACAGGTATTGAATGGAAATAATCATTGTGCGGCCTCCACGAGCGCAGCGGCCGGCGTCATCTCTCGGGTGAGCCTTCGGTCAAACCGATGCAGGCGGATCGCGTGAATGATGAAGGCGCAGATCGCCGTAGGAATCCCCCATACCGCAATATGCAGCGGCTCCACATCAATCCCCGAGCCCAGCAGGAAGGTGTGCATCAAGGCGATTGCACCGAAGGCGACAAAGATATCCTCACCAAAAAACAGGCCGACATTGTCAGTTGCCGCGCACATCGCTAGCACTTTATGACGCAGTTTGTCGGGAAGTTTGCCGTAGCGTTTTTCCGCTGCACCTTCAGCCATCGGCGCCAGCAGCGGACGCACCATCTGCGGATGCCCGCCCAGGCTGGTCAAGCCCATGGCGGCCGTGGATTCACGCACAAACAGATAGATGATCAACAAGCGCCCGACCGTGGCGCGCTCGAACCGTGCAATCCAATTCTGCGCATGCAGGCGCAGCCCATGCCGCTCCAGCAGTCCAATGACCGCCAGGGGCAGCAACAGAATCAATTGCAGGGCACGGGTCTGAAGGAAGCCATCGCCCATGGTGGCGAGGATTTTTTCCAGGGGGAAATGGGCGGCAAGCCCGGTGGCGATAGCGGCGGCGGTGACCACCAACAGAGGGTTGATACGCAATACAAAGCCAACCACGATCACCAGTACGCCGATCAACGGCCATAAGTTCACAACAGTTTGCATGGCGGTGAGGTCCTTAAGTGCGCGCTGCGGGGCCATTACAGCAGGATGTGAACAAAGGGTTCACAGCAGGAAGTGGCGTGCAGTCGGCTCGGTTTTTTTATTGTTGACCCAGAAGGTCGAGCGTCAGTGGCGGCAACTTTGCTGCCTGGGGGCGGGAGGTGTCCAACAAGAAAAATTGTTGCTGCGAACCAATAAATTTTGTGGGTGATTGCACAGCCTGCATGTAACGAGATGTGGACAGACCCGCAGGGATTCGCGCATCTTGGCGCCGCTTATTTAACAGGCCTGCGCGAATGGCCTGCGCACGCCTCTCCCTCCTAACTGCTGTGGATACGGAAATTCAATGAAAACCCAAAAGGCCCTGATCGCCCTCTCCTGCGCAGTTGCGCTGTCCATGCTGGGTGGTTGCGCCGCCAAGGTAAAAAGTGGCAGCAGCGCAGCGCTGGCGATCCCGGACTCCGCGAAACACAACCTCGTGGTGAGCATCAAGGGCGAAGGCCAAGTCGAGCAAAACCCGGACTGGAACCTGCTCAAGCGCGACTGGAACAACGCGCTTCAGGTCGAAGCCCGACAGGCCGGCTTCAACGTCACCGAAAGCACGGCGGTAGCACCAAGTGGTGAAGAGGGTGTCGGCATCAAGATCAATGTGAGCAAGTTTCGTTACATCGAGCCGGGCTCACGGTATGTAGCCGGTGCGCTGGTAGGCAACGCCTGGGTGTTCTCCCGCGCGAATTACTTCGACCTGAAATCAGGCACGCCGATTGGCTCGCGTACCTACGACACCTCGTCATCCGCCTGGGAAGGCATTGCCTCGGCCATGACGCAGAAGCAGGTGCAGGCGATTGCCAAACAGATGATCAGCGATATCAAGAACGCCAAGGCCAAGTAAGCCCTCATCATGAGCGAGTTTCTCGAATTCATCTGGAAGCTGCTTGAGTTCGCAGGCGACTACACCCCACCACGGCGAAAACGCGTGTTCTCACTCAGGTTCGTGATGTTTTTACTGCTGGTGGCGGTAGTTGAACTGGTGTTGCTGCAGATTTTTCTTGGAGATACGGGCTGAAGAGAGGGTTTGCAAAAGTTTTTCAAATCGCAGGCAACAAAAAAGGGCCCACCTTTCGGTGAGCCCTTCTAGACCGCCCAGCAGAGCGGATTTTGTTTGGTAGGCGCGATTGGACTCGAACCAACGACCCCCACCATGTCAAGGTGGTGCTCTAACCAACTGAGCTACGTGCCTGCTGTGAGGCGGCATTCTACGGAATTCCGGAGGGGTGTCAACATCTTTTTTGCAGCTAACCCTATGAATATGCGAATTTTTTATTTGCGTGGGGTACACCTGCGGATTTCGGGTGGCTGGCAGGCAATTTTCAACTCAGGTAGGATCGGCGCACTCGTAAAAAATATAAAACAGAGGTTCCAGGATGGCGAACACCCCCTACCCCCAGTCGTATTACGCCGCTTCCGCAAATGCAGCTCCACCTCGCCCAGTCCTGCAAGACGACGTCGAAACCGATGTGTGCGTGATCGGCGCCGGCTACACCGGCCTCTCCAGCGCCCTGTTCCTGCTGGAGAGCGGTTTTCGCGTGACGGTGCTGGAAGCCGCCAAGGTGGGGTTTGGCGCCTCGGGCCGCAATGGCGGGCAGATCGTCAACAGCTACAGCCGTGATATTGATGTAATCGAGCGCAGTGTCGGCCCCAGGCAGGCGCAACTGCTGGGGCAGATGGCGTTTGAAGGCGGCAAGATCATTCGTGAGCGGGTGGCCAAGTATCAGATTCAGTGCGACCTGAAGGATGGTGGTGTTTTCGCCGCGCTCAACAGTAAGCACATGGGCCATCTGGAGTCACAGAAGCGTCTATGGGAGCGCTACGGCCACACCCAACTGGAGCTACTGGACGAACGCCGTATTCGCGAAGTAGTAGCCTGTGACAACTACGTCGGCGGCTTGCTGGACATGAGCGGGGGGCACATCCACCCACTCAACCTGGCACTCGGCGAAGCGGCCGCCGTGGAGTCCCTGGGCGGCACGATCTACGAGCAATCCGCTGCCGTGCGTATCGAGCGCGGCGCCAACCCGGTGGTGCATACCGCCGAGGGCAAGGTCAGGACCAAGTTCATCATCGTCGCGGGGAATGCCTACCTGGGCAACCTGGTGCCGGAGTTGGCCGCCAAGTCCATGCCGTGCGGCACACAAGTGATCACCACCGCCCCCTTGGGCGATGAGCTGGCGAGAACGTTGCTGCCGCAGGATTACTGCGTCGAAGACTGCAACTACCTGCTCGACTACTACCGCCTCACCCGCGACAAGCGCCTGATCTTCGGCGGCGGCGTGGTGTATGGCGCGCGCGACCCGGCGAATATCGAAGCGATCATCCGCCCGAAGATGCTCAAGGCCTTCCCGCAGCTCAAGGACGTGAAGATAGACTACGCCTGGACCGGCAATTTCCTGCTGACCCTGTCGCGTTTGCCGCAGGTGGGTCGCCTGGGCGACAACATCTACTACTCACAGGGCTGCAGCGGCCATGGCGTGACGTATACGCACCTGGCGGGCAAGGTACTGGCAGAGGCACTGCGAGGCCAGGCAGAGCGTTTTGACGCGTTTGCCGACCTGCCGCACTACCCGTTCCCGGGTGGGCAACTGTTGCGCACACCATTTGCGGCAATGGGTGCCTGGTACTACGGGCTACGCGACAAATTGGGATTCTGACTCGAACCTGTAGGAGCCCGTTTGCAGGCTCCTACAGGTCGCACTTATCAAATCACAGGCACAAAAAACCCCGGTCTTTCGACCAGGGTCTTTGCTATCGGATCAAAGTAGCCAGAGGCTTGCTTTGTGCTCCAAGGCGTTCAGTAGGCCTTGAGACAGATATGGCGCAGCGGACGGGACTCGAACCCGCGACCCCCGGCGTGACAGGCAGGTATTCTAACCGACTGAACTACCGCTGCGTATCGCTTGACCGGCTGAACATAAGGACTCAACCGTCTTTAAACATCTGATCGATCAGCATTGGCTGTTCAATCTCAAGTCCGACACATCGAACCTGGAAAATATGGCGCAGCGGACGGGACTCGAACCCGCGACCCCCGGCGTGACAGGCCGGTATTCTAACCGACTGAACTACCGCTGCGCGTCGGTGCAACCTTTAACGTTGCGTCTTGCCCTGAAGCAAAACTCTCAAGAAGTGGTGGGTGATGACGGGATCGAACCGCCGACCCTCTGCTTGTAAGGCAGATGCTCTCCCGGCTGAGCTAATCACCCTTTGCTTCGTTGAGGCCGCGAAATTTACGCAGGTAGCGGACCTAAGTCAATAGCCTGCTTGAAGTTTTTCTGAAAAAGACAAAATTGCTTCAAGACAGCTATCCACCCTACTCGCTGTAAATCATCTTCTTGCTCATGCCGCCATCCACGACAAACTCTTGCCCGGTAACAAACCCCGCCTGGCGCGACAACAGCCACGCCACCATTGCCGCCACGTCTTCCACCGTACCTACCCTGCCCGCAGGGTGCTGGGCGTGATCGGCGTCACTCAACGGCTCGGCACGCCGGGCCGCCGGGTCACGCGCATCGATCCAGCCGGGGCTGACCGCGTTGACCCGCACTTCCGGCCCCAGGCTCATCGCCAGGGCGTGTGTCAGGGCCAGCAAGCCGCCCTTGCTCGCAGCATAGGCCTCGGTGTCCGGCTCCGATTGGCGAGCCCGCGTCGACGCCAGGTTGACGATAGCGCCGCCGTGGGCGCGCAGATACGGCGCACAGTGCTTGGCCAGCAACATCGGCCCACTGAGGTTCACCGCCAGCACCCGATTCCAGTACGCGAGGTCCAGGCTTTCCAGCGTGATGTTGCGCGGGTCGGCCACCGCCGCGTTGCAGACCAACGCGTCCAGGCGCCCGAACTGCCCCAACACCTCGGCGACCCCCTGGGCGACTTGCTTCTCGTCGGCCACGTCCATGCTGATAAACCAGGCATTCTCACCCAGCACCTTGGACACCTTGGAACCGCGCTCACGGTCCAGGTCGGTCAATACCACCTGCCAGCCTTCGCTGATCAGCCATGCGGCAATCCCGAGGCCAATGCCCCGTGCCGCGCCGGTGACCAGCGCAACACGGCCGTTACTGGCAACTGCGGCTTCCATGGACCACTCGATCACAAGGCTGCCAGCCCGCGAGCCAGGTCAGCCTGCAAGTCCGTCACGTCTTCCAGGCCTACCGCAATGCGGATCAGACTGTCACGAATGCCCGCAGCCTCACGCTCCTGCGGCGCCAGGCGGCCGTGAGACGTGGTGCTCGGGTGGGTAATGGTGGTTTTGCTGTCACCCAGGTTGGCGGTGATGGAGATCAGGCGTGTCGCATCGATAAAGCGCCAGGCGCCCTCTTTGCCGCCCTTCACTTCGAAACTCACCACAGCACCGAAACCGCGCTGCTGACGCTGAGCCAATTCGTGTTGCGGGTGGCTCTTGAGGCCGGCGTAGTGCACCTTCTCGATGCCGTCCTGTTGCTCCAGCCATTCGGCCAGGGCCTGGGCGTTGGCGCAATGGGCCTTCATGCGCAGGCTCAGGGTTTCCAGGCCTTTGAGGAAGATCCAGGCGTTGAACGGGCTCAAGGTCGGGCCAGCGGTGCGCAGGAAGCCGACGACTTCCTTCATCTGTTCGCTGCGACCCGCCACCACACCGCCCATGCAACGGCCCTGGCCATCGATGAACTTGGTGGCCGAGTGCACAACGATATCCGCGCCCAGCTTCAACGGTTGTTGCAACGCCGGAGTGCAGAAGCAGTTGTCCACCACCAGCATTGCGCCCTTGGCGTGCGCCACTTCGGACAACGCAGCGATATCCACTAGTTCGGCCAGAGGGTTGGACGGCGACTCGACGAACAGCAGCTTGGTGTTGGCCTTGATCGCCCCATCCCAGCCGGACAGATCCGCCAGGGGCACGTAATCGACTTCGATGCCGAAACGCTTGAAATACTTCTCGAACAGGCTGATGGTCGACCCGAACACGCTGCGCGACACCAGCACATGGTCGCCAGCGCTGCACAGGCTCATCACCACCGCCAGGATGGCGGCCATGCCGGTCGCCGTTGCAACCGCCTGCTCAGCGCCTTCCAGCGCCGCGATACGCTCTTCGAACGCACGCACGGTCGGGTTGGTGTAACGCGAATACACGTTGCCCGGCACTTCGCCGGCAAAGCGCGCAGCGGCATCGGCCGCAGTACGGAACACGTAGCTGGAGGTGAAGAACATCGGATCACCGTGCTCACCTTCCGGGGTGCGGTGCTGGCCGGCGCGCACAGCCAGGGTATCGAAAGCTACGCCATCGAGGTCGCTGTCCAACCGACCGGCATCCCATTCCTGACTCATGCTGCCACTCCTTACTCAATTCTTTATTTAAGATACAAAACCGGCCCCTCAGGGCCGGTTGTCACTCAGTTGTTGTACAGGTCGATGATCGCGCTGACCGCCTGGGTCTTGATCTTCGACGAGTCGTTGCGCGCCTGCTCGATCTTGTTCAGGTAGGCCTCGTCGACGTCGCCGGTCACGTACTTGCCGTCGAACACCGCGCAGTCGAACTGCTCGATCTTGATCTTGCCACCGCCGACCGCCTCGATCAGGTCTGGCAGGTCCTGGTAGATCAACCAGTCGGCGCCGATCAGGTCGGCCACGTCCTGTGTCGAACGGTTGTGCGCGATCAGCTCGTGGGCGCTCGGCATGTCGATGCCGTACACGTTCGGGTAACGCACGGCAGGCGCTGCGGAACAGAAGTACACGTTCTTCGCACCGGCTTCGCGGGCCATCTGGATGATCTGCTTGCAGGTGGTGCCGCGCACGATGGAGTCATCCACCAGCATCACGTTCTTGCCGCGGAACTCCAGCTCGATGGCATTGAGCTTCTGGCGTACCGACTTCTTGCGCGCTGCCTGGCCCGGCATGATGAAGGTGCGGCCGATGTAGCGGTTCTTCACGAAGCCTTCGCGAAACTTGACGCCCAGGTGGTTGGCCAGTTCCAGCGCAGCGGTGCGGCTGGTGTCCGGGATCGGGATCACTACGTCGATGTCGTGCTCTGGGCGCTCGCGCAGGATCTTCTCGGCCAGCTTCTCGCCCATGCGCAGGCGCGCCTTGTAGACCGAAACGCCGTCGATGATCGAATCCGGACGCGCCAGGTAGACGTGTTCGAAGATGCACGGGGTGAGCTTCGGCGCCACGGCGCACTGACGGGTGTGCAGCTTGCCGTCTTCAGTGATGTACACCGCTTCGCCTGGCGCGAGATCGCGAATCAGGGTGAAGCCCAGCACGTCCAGGGACACGCTTTCGGAAGCGATCATGTACTCGACGCCTTCGTCGGTGTGACGCTGGCCGAACACGATCGGGCGGATGCCGTGCGGGTCACGGAAACCGACGATGCCATAGCCGGTGACCATGGCCACTACCGCGTAACCACCGACGCAACGGTTATGCACGTCAGTAACGGCGGCGAAGACGTCTTCTTCGGTCGGCTGCAGCTTGCCACGCTGGGCCAGCTCGTGGGCGAACACGTTGAGCAGCACTTCCGAGTCGGAACTGGTGTTGACGTGGCGCAGGTCAGATTCGTAGATCTCCTTGGCCAGTTGTTCAACGTTGGTCAGGTTGCCGTTGTGCGCCAGGGTGATGCCGTAAGGCGAGTTGACGTAGAAAGGTTGAGCTTCGGCCGACGTCGAGCTACCGGCAGTCGGATAACGCACATGGCCAATGCCCATATGCCCGACCAGGCGCTGCATATGACGCTGATGGAACACGTCACGTACCAGACCATTGTCCTTGCGCAGGAATAACCGGCCGTCGTGGCTGGTCACAATACCGGCAGCGTCCTGGCCGCGGTGCTGGAGGACGGTTAGCGCGTCATACAGCGCCTGATTGACGTTCGACTTACCGACGATACCGACGATGCCACACATGCGACGCAACCCCTACTTAATGAATCTTGACTGAACACAACTTACTGAGGCGTTTTGGCCGGCAAGAGGTGTTCCTTGAACGGAAGATCAGCGGGTACGCTGATTCCGCTGGCCAGCCACTGACTGCTCCACCCCAGAATGAGGTTCTTGGACCAGTCTGCAACCAATAGAAATTTTGGCACGAGTACCGACTCCTGCCACCACGAATCCTGCTGTACCGGCCCCAGGCTCAAGAGCCCGACCGCCACGACCACCAGCAACGCGCCACGCGCGGCGCCGAAGGCCATGCCGAGAAATCGATCGGTCCCGGAGAGGCCGGTGACACGTATCAACTCGCCAATAAGATAATTGACCATTGCCCCCACCAGCAGCGTGGCGATGAACATGATGGCGCAGCCCGCGATGACGCGAGCCGAAGGTGTCTCGATGTATCCGGCCAGGTAGACCGACAATGAACCACCGAACATCCAGGCTACGACTCCTGCGATGATCCAGGTCAGCAACGACAGTGCTTCTTTGACGAAGCCGCGGCTTAGACTGATCAAAGCGGAGATGGCGACGATTGCAACAATCGCCCAATCAACCCAGGTAAATGGCACGTTGGAGCCTACGGACAGATGAGGCGGCGCATTTTAGCAGAGCGTCGGGCTGTCGGTAAGCTGTGATTGTGGCTGCCTTGCAAATCAGTAGTTTGGGGTGAGCAAATCCGCTTTCAACCCCGCTCAGGCTGGAACCGGGTCACGAAACCCTTGAGGTTCTGCTGGCGATCCAGCAAATCCCGCAGGCGGTCTGCCTCGGCACGCTCGATCAGCGGCCCGATAAACACCCGGTTCTTGCCATCGGCACTACGGATATAGGCGTTGTAGCCTTGGCTACGCAGCTTCTTCTGCAACGCGTCGGCGCCCTCGCGGCTGCCCAGGCTGGCCACCTGGATCGACCAACTGATCGGCAAGCCATTCGGATCGATGCGGCTCTGGCCGACATCCGGCTTGCCCGGCGCGGCGGGCTGCGGCGCTACCGGCTTGGGCGCAGGTGCCGGCGCAGCAGGCTTGGCCGCTACGGTCGGCGCAGGCGCCGGCTTGACCACCGGCACGCTCGGCTGCACCGGCATCGACGGCGCTTGCTGTGCGACTACCTGAGCATCAGTCGGCACCGGCTCCTCCTCCGGCAAGGCCTGAGGCTCTGGAACCACCACTGGCTCAACCTGCACCTGAGGCACTGCGGGCGCCTGGGGCGCGGCCGGCGCCTCGACAACGACCTGACGCTCTTCATCCTGGCGAGAAAACAGCATTGGCAGGAAGATCACCGCCAATGCCACCAGCACCAGGGCACCGACCATTCGCTGCTTGTATGCGCTATCCAGTAATGCCATGTGCAGCTTCCTCCGTGGAGCGCCGGGCTAACCACTCAAGCGCCTCGGCAACACAATAAAATGACCCGAACAACAGAATCTCATCGTTGGGCGTGGCAATGGCGCACTGCGCTTCAAGGGCATCGGTCACGCTTGCATACGACGTCACCGGCGCAGCAAGGTTCTGCAAGGCCGCTTCCAGCTCGGCGGCCGGGCGGCTGCGCGGTGTATCCAGCGGCGCGACGGCCCAGGCCTGGACACTGCCCAGCAAGGGCGCGACCACACCCTCCAGGTCCTTGTCGGCCAGCAGGCCGAACACGGCCAAGCGACGACCGACCGGCGGCGTGCGCGACAGACGCTGCGCCAGGTACTCGGCCGCATGGGGGTTATGCCCCACGTCCAGCAGCAGGTTCAGGCGCTTGCCCTGCCATTCGAATTCACGTCGGTCCAGACGCCCTACCACGCGAGTCGCCAGCAAGGTGGCCGCGATCTGTTCGGCATTCCACGGCAGATCCAGCAGCAGATAGGCTTGCAGCGCGAGCGCGGCGTTTTCCATCGGTAGGTTCAGCAGCGGCAGGCCGCTCAGCTCGACGACCTGGCCACGGGCATCACGCCCACGCCACTGCCAGTCAAAGGCGCCGATCTGGAGATTGAATTCGCGGCCACGCAGGAAAAATGGGCAATCCAGCTCACGCACCTTGTCCAGCAAGGTGTGCGGAGGATCGATATCACCACATAACGCCGGCTTGCCCTGGCGGAAGATCCCGGCCTTTTCATAGGCCACGGACTCACGGGTATTGCCAAGATAGTCGGCGTGGTCCACGCCAATACTGGTGATCAACGCCAAATCGGCATCCACCACGTTGACCGTATCCAGGCGCCCACCCAAGCCGACTTCCAGCACGACCACATCCAGTTGCGCACGCTCGAACAGCCAGAACGCCGCCAGGGTGCCCATCTCGAAGTAAGTCAGGGAGATCTCGCCCCGGCCCGCATCGAGTGCGGCGAAGGCTTCGCAGAGTTGCTCATCCGTGGCTTCGACACCATTGAGCTGCACCCGCTCGTTATAACGCAGCAGGTGCGGGGAATTGTAGACGCCGACTTTCAGCCCCTGGGCCTGCAGCAGCGCCGCGACAAAGGCACAGGTAGAGCCTTTGCCATTGGTGCCGGTCACCGTGATCACTCGCGGCGCCGGGCGGCCCAACCCGAGGCGGGCCGCTACCTGTTGCGAGCGCTCCAGGCCCATGTCGATGGCGGACGGATGCAACTGCTCAAGGTAGGCGAGCCACTCGCCCAGGGTACGTTGGGTCATAGGTTTGCAGGCACCGGCGGCACGACGATCGGCTCGACTTTAGGCGCGACGTACACCGGAGTCGGCAGGCCCATCATTTGCGCCAGCAGGTTGCCCAGGCGTGGGCGCAGCTCACCGCGCGGGATGATCAGGTCGATCGCACCGTGCTCCAGCAGAAACTCGCTGCGCTGGAAACCTTCCGGCAGTTTTTCACGCACGGTCTGCTCGATCACGCGCGGGCCGGCAAAGCCGATCAGCGCCTTGGGCTCGCCGACGATCACGTCACCCAGCATCGCCAGGCTGGCGGAAACGCCGCCGTAGACCGGGTCGGTCAGCACGGAGATGAACGGGATACCTTCTTCACGCAGGCGTGCCAGGACCGCAGAAGTCTTGGCCATTTGCATCAGGGAGATCAGGGCTTCCTGCATGCGCGCACCACCGGAGGCCGCGAAGCAGATCATCGGGCAACGGTTTTCCAGGGCATAGTTGGCGGCGCGGACAAAGCGCTCACCGACGATGGCGCCCATGGAGCCACCCATGAAGGAGAACTCGAATGCCGACACCACGACCGGCATGCCCAGCAGCTTGCCGCTGACGGAAATCAGGGCGTCTTTCTCACCGGTCTGCTTTTGCGCAGCGGTCAGGCGGTCCTTGTACTTCTTGCCATCACGGAACTTCAGACGGTCAACCGGCTCCAGGTCGGCGCCCAACTCGTTACGGCCTTCGGCGTCGAGGAAGATGTCGATGCGGGCGCGGGCGCCGATACGCATGTGGTGGTTGCACTTGGGGCAAACGTCCAGGGTCTTTTCCAGCTCCGGGCGGTACAGCACCGCGTCGCAGGATGGGCACTTGTGCCACAGACCTTCAGGAACCGAGCTTTTCTTCACCTCGGAACGCATGATCGAAGGGATCAGTTTGTCTACTAACCAGTTGCTCATGCTTTCTTTCTCCAGTACCGGTGGCTTGAACACAGCCCCGCGTATGCCCTTGAGCTAAATTCATATGTGGCGATGACACAGGCTGGACGGGGTCAGACGTTCGACCGGCCTTTTCCTGCCTGTATCCTCAGCCTTCCAGACAACCTGCCAGCGCAGGGTTGCCACTTCGTTTCCGGGCCACCACAGGCGGCGCCGGGCTGTTTTACACAGTGGTAGTTATGGACGGCGGCAGACTGCCAGCCGTCACATTGCACCCCTGCTGTTGCGCACAGCCTGCATGAATGCGCGAATCTTGCTGTGATCCTTGATGCCCTTGCCCTGCTCCACCCCACCGCTGACATCCACGGCATACGGTCGCACCTGTTCGATTGCCGCCCCGACATTTGCGGGGTTGAGCCCGCCGGCCAGGATGATCGGCTTGCTCAAGCCTGCGGGAATCAGCGACCAGTCGAACGCTTCGCCAGTACCGCCGGGTACGCCTTCGACATAGGTGTCCAGCAAAATCCCGCGGGCACTGCCGTAGGCGGAACACGCCGCCGCGATATCATCCCCGGCTTTGACACGCAGCGCCTTGATATACGGCCGCTGGTAACTTTCACATTCCTCAGGCGTTTCGTCGCCATGGAACTGCAACATGTCCAAGGCTACGGCATCCAGGGTTTCGTTGAGCTCGCAGCGACTGGCATTGACGAACAGACCCACGGTGGTCACGAACGGCGGCAATGCGGCGATGATCGCTCGCGCCTGCAGCACGTTCACCGCCCGTGGGCTCTTGGCATAAAACACGAAACCGATGGCATCCGCCCCTGCCTCGACCGCCGCCAGCGCGTCTTCTATGCGGGTAATCCCGCAAATCTTGCTGCGAACGGCTGACATGTCGTGGAAACCTCCAGGGTTGGACCGAGAAAGCCCCGGATGGTAACAAAAGCTTTTCCGGGCGTCAGCCGCCAAGTTCGCTGAAACCTGTGAGGAAGTGTGGTCCGATGAAACGCTCCGGCAACTCGAACTCGTCGCGGTACTCCACATCCACCAGGTAAAGGCCGAACGGGTGTGCCGTGACCCCTCCCGTGCGACGAACGCGGCTTTCCAGCACTTCCCTGGCCCACTCTACCGGACGCTCGCCAGTGCCGATGGTCATCAGCACCCCGGCGATGTTGCGCACCATGTGATGCAGGAAGGCCCCGGCACGGATATCCAGCACGATCATCTTGCCGTGACGAGTCACCCGCAGGTGGTGGACCTCCTTGATCGGCGACTTGGCCTGGCACTGGCCAGCACGGAAGGCGCTGAAATCATGCACACCCACCAGGTGCTGCGCAGCCTCGGCCATGCGCTCGGCATCCAGCGGGCGGTGGTTCCAGGTAATTTCTTCGTTGAGGTGCGCCGGGCGGATCTGGTCGTTGTAGATCACATAGCGATAGCGCCGGGCGATGGCCTTGAAACGCGCATGAAAATGCGCCGGCATGACCTTGGCCCAACTGACGCTGACGTCATGGGGCAAATTGATATTTGCGCCCATCACCCAGGCCTTCATTGACCGCTCGGCCTGAGTGTCAAAATGCACCACTTGGCCACAGGCATGCACACCGGCGTCGGTACGCCCGGCGCACATCAGCGATACCGGTGAATCGGCGACTTTCGACAGGGCGTTCTCCAGGGTCTCCTGCACCGTCAGCACGCCGGACGCCTGACGCTGCCAGCCGCGATAGCGCGAGCCCTTGTATTCCACGCCCAAGGCGATGCGGTAAAAGCCTGCGGCCGCCATTTCGGCGGTCGGGTTATCTATATTTGCCAAGAACTGAGAGCCTGATGAGTTGCGCGAAGGCGGCCATTATGCCGGTTTGCAGGAGAGCCCACAAAAGCAAAACGGCGACCCGAAGGTCGCCGCTGTTTGAACAACGGGCTGTCAAGCCAACCGACCGAGCATTTCCTTGGCTTCGCCGCGTTGAACCTCATCGCCTTCGGTCAACACTTCGGAAAGGATATCCCGCGCGCCGTCCGCATCGCCCATGTCGATATAGGCCTGGGCCAGATCGAGCTTGGTAGCCACCTCATCCGTGCCGGAGAGGAAGTCGAATTCCGGCTCATCATCGCCCAGCGCCGCGTCTTCCGCGGTAAAGGACGGCTCGATGGACGGATGTTCCAGGCTCTGGGACAGGCGATCCAGCTCGGCGTTGACATCATACAGTTCCGACGTGAAAGCATCGGGCTTGGCGGCCGCTTCCGGCTCATCAGCCAGGGACAGGTCGAAATCCTCCGGCAAATCGAAGTCATCCAATGCCGCAGGCGTGAGGGTCGGCGGCTCCACGGCCGGCACGTCCTTCATCTGCTCTTCCAGGCCCGAGAGGAAGTCGTCGTCGGATTGTGCCGAAGCCGGGGCATCCAGTTGCAGGTCGAGATCGAAGTCCGACAAGTCGTCCGTCTCGGCCTTGGCTTCGGTCTGCTGCTGCAACAGCGACTCAAAGGTCTGCTGATCGTCCTTGATCTGAGCCGGGGAAGCTTCTTCAAGATCGTCCAGGCTGAGATCGAAATCAGTGTCAAAGGCCTCCGGCTGCGCAGGCGCCGGTTTGTCTTCGAGCAAATCCTTGACGTATTGAGCATCCAGGGCAGCAGCCGCCACCGCGGCACTGACACCCGCCGCCAACACGGCCATGGCCGGGAAGCGAGTCTTGAGCTGCTCGACCTGGGCGTGGTTTTCACCATTGGCCACCAGTTGACGCTCCTGGGTCACGAAGCCGTCCTTGTCGTTTTGCAGGCCGTAGACTTCCATCAACTTCAAGCGCAGGTCGCTGCGCTTGGGCTCATGCTTGATCGCTTGCTCCAGCACGTCGGCAGCCTGGTTCAGGTGGCCACGATCGATATGAGACTGGGCCTGGGCCAGCGCATCGTTTGAATTCACCGGGGCCACGGCAACCGCCAGCGGCGCAAGTACGGAAGCAACAGTCGGCACAACAACCGCCGGTTCAACCACCGGAGCCGGGGCCGGTGCGGCGGCCAGCTTTACGCTGGGCGGCGGCGTCTCCAGGCCTTCGAAGCTGCTCGGCGGCAGGTCGTCATGAAGGTTCGAGGTGAACTCCGGCTCTTCAGCCAGGGCCCGCGCCATGCGCAGGTGTTTTTCCTCTTCGCGGCGCGCATTGCGATGGCGCGCCCACAACAGCAGGAGCAGCAGCACCAGCAGGCCCGCCGCCCCCCCGATCACACCGAGAACAATCGGGTTGGTCAGCAGTTCATTGAATTTGCCGTCGGCGCTGGCCGGTGCCGCGTCCGCCTTGACCGGCTCAGGCGCTGGCGCGACGGGTGCAGGGGTGGCGACCTCGGGCGTAGCAGGTGCAGTGGATGGCTCGCCTGCCAACTGCGCGGGCATCGCGGCAGTCGCCGGAGCAGCCGGAACACCCTTTTCAGCCTGCAAGCGGGCGAGCTGATCGTTTTTCAGTTGAATCAGTTTTTGCAGCTTGTCCAACTGGCTTTGCAGGTCTGCCGCGCGGCTTTTCAGCTCTTCGTTGTCGCGACGGGTGGTGTCCAGTTGCTCCTGGGTCATCGCCAGCTTGTCGCTGAGTGCCGCGCTGTCGCCCGCCTTGCCCTTGGCGCCCTTCTTGGCGGCCTCGGCCGACACCAGGCTCAGGTTGTCTTTGGTGTTGGTACTTGCGGGCGCGTTACCGGCCTGGGTGCGCTTGGTGGCGTCCAGTTGCTGCTTGCCCGCTGCCGGGTTGGTGGCGGCGCGTCGGCCCTGGCGCCAGGCGGCATTTTGCGCGCTCACCTCAGCAATTGCCTGGGGTTGCGGCAGTGCAGTGCTTTGTACGGCATCTGGCAGACGCAGGACCTGGCCGGTTTTCAGCCGGTTGATATTGCCGTCTATGAACGCATCCGGGTTCAGCGCCTGGATCGCCAGCATGGTCTGCTGCACGGAGCCGCCATTACGGTGCTTCGCGGCGATTTCCCACAGGGTGTCGCGGGAGGTGGTGGTGTGCTGTGCCGGTTTGCTCGCGGCGGGCGCGGCGTTGGTCGGCGCAGCCAGACGCGGCGCAGGCGCGGCAGCGGTGGGTGCCGGCTGCTCGAACTTGGCCGGGTCGAGCAACACGCTGTAGTCACGCATCAAACGGCCATTAGGCCATTGCACCTGCAACAGGAAACGCACGTAGGAATCAGGCAACGGCTTGCTGGAGGTGACGCGCACCACGCTGCGGCCGTTTGGATTGACCACCGGGGTAAACGTCAGGTCATCGAGAAACGCCTGGCGATCAACGCCCGCGTCCACAAATGCCTGGGTCGAAGCCAGGCTTGGCGTGATCTCGGAGGCCGTGAGGCCACCGACATCGAGCAATTCGATTTCCACCGCCAACGGCTGGTTCAACTTCGACTTGAGGGTCATCTCCCCCAGCTGCAGCGCCTGCGCCATACCGGAGGACAGCGCCGAGGCGGCCGCTATTGCTAACACCAGTTTGCGAACTTGAACCATAGCCTCATCCTTTGTTTGAACACTCCCCGGCCTGCGAGAAGGTTGGTAACCGCTGCCATAAGGCATGGCGAGCCGATAGGTCACCGACGCGCAACTTTTCCTGCCTGGGACCAAGCATAGCGCCTGGCTAGAATCAATCTACAAATTGCCGCCAAGTATCTTTTACGCAAGGCCTTTTATCAACAACTGCGCCAGCTGCACGGCATTCAGTGCGGCGCCTTTGCGTACGTTATCTGACGTCAGCCACAGATTTAGTTCCGCCGGGTCATCCACACCTGCCCTGACGCGACCGACGTAGACCACATCCTGGCCCACTGCATCGCCGACGGCTGTAGGAAAATCCCCTTCATCCACAAGCTCGATGCCCGGCGCAGCGTCAAGTGCACGGCTCACTGTCGCCAGATCAACCGCCGCCCCCAGTTGCAAGGACACTGTCAGGCTATCGCCAAAAAACACCGGCGCTTGAACGCAGGTTGCGGAAATCTTTAGCAAAGGTAATTCCAGCACTGCACGCAACTCATGGACCAGGCGTTTTTCCAGGGCCGTATGCCCCTGGGCGTCTGGCGTGCCAACCTGCGCCAACAGGTTGAAGGCGACCTGCCGATCAAAGAACTTCGGCTCCAGCGGGCGCATATTCAGCAGCTCGGCGGTTTGCCGGGCCAGTTCGCTGACGGCTTCACGCCCTTGGGCCGACATCGCCAGGCTGGCGGTGACGTTCACCCGCTGGATATCCAGCAAGCCCCGCAGAGGCGCCAGCACCACCGCCAGGTTGGTCGCCGACGGGCTGGGGCTGCCGAGCTGGAACGGCTTCTTCAGCCCCTCCAACACGTGGGCATTGGCCTCCGGCACCACGTGCGGAGCCTGCGTGGCCGGCAAGGCGCCGGACAAGTCGATCACCGAGCACCCAGCCGCCGTGGCACGCGGCGCAAAACTCAGGGTGACCGCCGGCCCCGCCGCAAAGAACGCCAACTGCGCCTTGCTGAAGTCGAATTCGTCGACCTCCTTGACCCGCACATTCTTGCCACGAAAGGGCACGGAGGCGCCGGCCGAGTTGTTGCCCGCCAGCAGATACAGAGTGCCCACCGGAAAATCCAACTCTTCCAGGATCTGCACCAGGGTTTCGCCGACGGTGCCGGTGGCGCCGATCACGGCGATTTCAAAAGTCTGGGTCATGGGGGCTGCCTCGGGCATTGCGGGGGGAGCGGCACTTTACCGGGTGGTGGGGGGTGAGGCAATTAAGCTGGCATTTGTGGTAGGGCTGATGGCCTTATCGGGGGCAAGCCCCCTCCCACACTCGAACGGGTTCGCAGGTCAAAATGTGGGAGGGGGCTTGCCCCCGATGAGGCCCGACCAAACAACAAAAAACCCGCGCCTGTCACCAGAGCGCGGGTTTCCATCATTGCCTCACGCGATCAACGCTCCAGCAAGATCCGCAACATGCGGCGCAGCGGCTCGGCCGCGCCCCACAGCAACTGGTCGCCCACGGTGAACGCACCGAGGAACTGGCTGCCCATGTTCAGTTTGCGCAGACGACCCACCGGTACATTCAGGGTGCCGGTGACCTTGGTCGGGCTCAGTTCCTGCATGCTGATATCACGGTTGTTCGGCACCAGCTTGACCCACGGGTTGTGCTGGCTGATCAACGCTTCGATATCGGTGATCGGCACGTCTTTGTTCAGCTTGATGGTCAGCGCCTGGCTGTGGCAGCGCATCGCGCCGATGCGCACGCAGATGCCGTCCACCGGGATCGGGCTCTTGAAGCGGCCGAGGATCTTGTTGGTCTCGGCCTGGGCCTTCCACTCTTCGCGGCTCTGGCCGTTCGGCAGTTCCTTGTCGATCCATGGGATCAGGCTACCGGCCAACGGCACGCCGAAGTTTTCGGTCGGGTAAGCATCGCTGCGCATCGCTTCGGCCACGCGGCGGTCGATGTCGAGGATCGCGCTGGCCGGGTCGGCCAGTTGATCGGCGACCGCGGCGTGGGTCGCACCCATCTGCTTGATCAGCTCACGCATATTCTGCGCGCCGGCCCCAGAGGCCGCCTGATAGGTCATGGCACTCATCCACTCGACCAAGCCAGCTTCGAACAAGCCGCCCAGGCCCATCAGCATCAGGCTGACGGTGCAGTTGCCGCCGACGTAGTTCTTGGTGCCGGCATCCAACTGCTGGTCGATGACCTTGCGGTTCACCGGGTCGAGGATGATCACCGCGTCGTCCTGCATGCGCAGGCTCGAGGCGGCGTCGATCCAGTAACCCTGCCAGCCGGCTTCGCGCAGCTTGGGGAAGACTTCGCTGGTGTAGTCGCCACCCTGACAGGTCAGAATCACGTCGAGGGTTTTCAGCTCTTCAATGTTGTAGGCGTCCTTGAGCGGAGCAATATCCTTGCCCACGGACGGCCCCTGGCCACCCACATTCGAAGTGGTGAAAAACACCGGCTCGATAAGATCGAAATCCTGCTCTTCCAGCATCCGCTGCATGAGCACGGAACCGACCATACCGCGCCAACCGATCAGACCTACACGTTTCATCGCAACTACACCTTGTTAAAAAGTGGGCCGCCTTGCAGCAACAACTGCAAGCGGGCCCGAGAGATTACAGATTCCGCAGCGCGGCGACTACTGCGTCGCCCATTTCTTGCGTACCGACCTTGGTGCAACCCTGCGACCAGATGTCGCCGGTGCGCAACCCCTGATCCAGCACCAGGCTCACGGCTTTCTCGATGGCATCCGCCGCGTCGCTCAGGTTGAAGCTGTAACGCAGCATCATCGACACCGACAAAATGGTCGCCAGCGGGTTGGCAATGCCCTGGCCCGCGATGTCCGGCGCCGAACCGTGGCAAGGCTCGTACATGCCCTTGTTGTTGGTGTCCAGGGACGCCGACGGCAGCATGCCGATGGAACCGGTGAGCATCGACGCCTGGTCGGACAGGATGTCGCCGAACAGGTTGTCGGTGACGATCACGTCGAACTGCTTCGGCGCACGCACCAGTTGCATGGCGGCGTTGTCGACGTACATGTGGCTCAGTTCGACGTCCGGGTAGTCCTTGGCCACTTCTTCGACGATTTCGCGCCACAGTTGGCTGGAGGCCAGTACGTTGGCCTTGTCCACCGAGCAGACCTTCTTGCCACGCACGCGGGCCATGTCGAAGCCGACACGGGCGATACGGCGGATTTCACTCTCGCTGTACGGCAGGGTGTCGTAGGCCTGGCGCTCGCCATTTTCCAACTCGCGCACGCCGCGTGGCGAGCCGAAGTAGATACCGCCGGTCAACTCACGCACGATCAGGATATCCAGGCCCGCGACCACTTCCGGCTTGAGGCTCGAGGCGTCGGCCAGTTGCGGGTAGAGGATCGCCGGGCGCAGGTTGCCGAACAGGCCCAGTTGCGCACGGATTTTCAGCAGGCCGCGCTCAGGGCGGATGTCACGTTCGATCTTGTCCCATTTCGGGCCGCCCACGGCGCCGAGCAGTACGGCGTCGGCCGCACGCGCGCGCTCCAGGGTCT
Source organism: Pseudomonas extremorientalis (assembly GCF_024584605.1). Taxonomy (NCBI): domain Bacteria; kingdom Pseudomonadati; phylum Pseudomonadota; class Gammaproteobacteria; order Pseudomonadales; family Pseudomonadaceae; genus Pseudomonas; species Pseudomonas extremorientalis. The sequence continues at coordinate 4,286,621 of NZ_CP089519.1, forward strand.
CATCGGCCAGCGGTACGCCATGCAAGTCGATGGCCGCGCCGCCGATCACATCGTGGCTCAGCTCGAAACCCAGGCTGTACTTGCTGTTGGCGAGTTCCAGCACCTTGACCGCTTCGGCCATGATTTCCGGACCAATACCGTCGCCAGGGAGAATCAGAATCTGCTTGCTCATGCGTTCCTCATTTCATCAAGCGACCCGCCCGTGGGCAGGTCGGGAAAAAACAATCAGCGTTCGGCGAAGACCACCAGCACGTCGGTGCTGAAGGTGCCGTCAGCCTGAATTTCGTAATAATCGCGCACTTCCTGACCCATCGCCTGTTGCAGCTCGAGGATCGCCGCGCGCAGCACCTGCGGCGTGCGCATGCGCTCGACCCACGAGGTGTATTCCAGGCGCAGGCGCTGGCGACTGCTGGTTCGTACATGCAGACCGGATTCGCTGAGCTGCTGCATCCACTCGGCGGCAGAGTAATCGCGCACGTGGCTGGTGTCGCGCAGCACTTCAACGGTTTGCAGGTAAGTGTCCAACAGCGGGCTGCCCGGTGACAAGACATCGACGAAGGCCGCCACGCCACCCGGCTTGAGCACCCGGCGCACTTCACGCAGGGCCAGGCCGAGGTCGCTCCAGTGGTGGGCCGAATAACGGCTGAACACGAAGTCGAACTCGCCATCGGCGAACGGCAGGCGCTCAGCGGCGCCGTTCACGGTGCGGATATTGTCCAGACCACGGTCCGTCGCAGCGGCGGCGACCACGTCGAGCATCTGCTGGGACAGGTCGTAGGCGACCACTTCATTGACCAGCGGCGCGACGTGAAAGCTGACATGACCGGCACCGCAGCCCAGGTCCAGCAGTCGCGCACTGCCCTGCCCGGCCAGTTCGGCCTGGAGCAGCGCGAATTCGGTGCCCTGGGCGTGCACGGCACTGCTCAGGTAGGCGGAGGCTTGCTCGCCGAATTGTTTTTGCACAACTTGGGTGTGGGCGGTGGTGGTCATGGTGGTTTCCTTGGGTTTTGGGGTGTTGGTACTGGCGCTATCGCAGGCAAGCCAGCTCCCACAGTTGGAATGCATTCCAATGTAGGAGTCGGGCTTGCCCGCGATGGGGCCCGCACGGTTACCGCCAATCAGGCATCGCGAAACAACCAAGGCTGGCTCGCCCGGTGCCTGGCTTCAAACGCGGCAATCGCATCGCCGTCCTGCAAGGTCAGGCCGATATCGTCCAGGCCGTTGATCAGGCAGTGCTTACGGAACGCATCCACTTCAAAGTGATACACCTTGCCGTCTGGACGGGTCACAGTCTGCGCGGCCAGGTCAACGGTCAGTTGGTAGCCCTCTTCGGCCTCGACCTGCTTGAACAGCTCGTCCACTTCGGCATCGCTCAAGATGATCGGCAGCAGGCCGTTCTTGAAGCTGTTGTTGAAGAAGATGTCGGCATAGCTCGGCGCGATGATGCTGCGAAAGCCATACTCTTCCAGGGCCCATGGCGCGTGTTCACGGCTGGAACCGCAGCCGAAGTTTTCCCGGGCCAGCAAGACGCTGGCGCCCTGGTAACGCTCGGCGTTGAGCACAAAATCCTTGTTCAGCGGGCGCTTGGAGTTGTCCTGGTAGGCGTAGCCCACATCCAGGTAGCGCCACTCGTCGAACAGGTTCGGGCCGAAGCCGGTGCGCTTGATCGACTTCAAGAACTGCTTGGGAATGATCTGGTCGGTGTCGACGTTGGCGCGATCCAAAGGGGCGACAAGGCCGGTGTGTTGGGTAAAAGCACGCATCGGGTATTCCTCAGATCAATTCGCGAACGTCGATGAAACGACCGTTGACGGCAGCGGCGGCGGCCATGGCCGGGCTGACCAGGTGGGTACGCCCACCGGCGCCCTGACGCCCTTCGAAGTTACGGTTGGAGGTGGACGCGCAGTGCTCACCCGACTCCAGGCGGTCCGGGTTCATCGCCAGGCACATGGAGCAGCCCGGCTCACGCCATTCAAAACCGGCCTCGAGGAAAATCTTGTCCAAGCCTTCGGCTTCAGCCTGCGCCTTGACCAGGCCCGAGCCCGGCACCACGATGGCTTGCTTGATAGTCGAAGCCACTTTGCGGCCCTTGGCGATCACCGCCGCGGCGCGCAGGTCTTCGATCCGCGAGTTGGTGCAGGAACCGATGAACACGCGATCCAACTGAATGTCGGTAATCGCCTGGTTGGCCTTCAAGCCCATGTACTTCAAGGCGCGCTCAATGGAGCCGCGCTTGACCAGGTCGGCTTCCTGCGCGGGGTCCGGCACGTTCTGGTCGACAGCCAGGACCATCTCCGGCGAGGTACCCCAGCTGACTTGCGGCTTGATCTGGGCAGCGTCGAGCTCGACCACGGTGTCAAACACCGCATCGGCATCGGAGACCAGGTCTTTCCAGGCTTCGACAGCGGCGTCCCAATCTTTGCCTTGTGGGGCAAATGGACGGCCCTTGACGTATTCAACGGTCTTTTCGTCCGCCGCCACCATGCCCACGCGGGCACCGGCTTCGATGGACATGTTGCAGATGGTCATGCGGCCTTCGATGGACAGGTCGCGAATCGCGCTGCCGGCGAACTCGATGGCATGGCCGTTACCGCCGGCGGTGCCGATCTTGCCGATCACGGCGAGCACGATGTCCTTGGCGGTCACGCCGAACGGCAACTGGCCTTCGACTTTAACCAACATGTTCTTCATCTTTTTGGCGACCAGGCACTGGGTGGCGAACACATGTTCCACCTCGGAGGTGCCGATACCGTGGGCCAAGGCGCCGAACGCACCGTGGGTGGACGTATGGGAGTCGCCGCACACCACGGTCATGCCCGGCAAGGTGGCGCCCTGCTCCGGACCGATCACGTGCACGATGCCTTGACGCACGTCATTCATCTTGAATTCAGTGATGCCATATTCGTCGCAGTAGTCATCGAGGGTCTGCACCTGCAAACGCGACACCTGGTCGGCAATGGCTTCGATGCCGCCCTTGCGCTCAGGGGTGGTCGGCACGTTGTGGTCCGGGGTGGCGATGATGGAGTCGACGCGCCAAGGCTTGCGCCCGGCCAGCCGCAGGCCTTCGAACGCTTGGGGCGAGGTCACTTCATGGATGATGTGGCGGTCGATATAGATCAGCGACGAACCATCGTCGCGCCGTTTCACTTCATGGGAATCCCAAAGCTTGTCGTAAAGCGTTTTGCCGGCCATCAGTCGGTCCTCATCAGCGGTGTTTCTCTATGCCGGGCTTTTCAATAACCCTTTGGCTTGTGAGGCTGATGGTATGGCGCTACATTAAATAACTCAAATTCATATTTTTTATGCTTTGGATTACCAACTGGAATACACCATGGACCTGGCCAACCTCAATGCCTTTATCGCCATCGCCGAGACCGGCAGCTTCTCAGGTGCCGGTGAGCGCCTGCACCTGACCCAGCCGGCCATCAGCAAGCGCATTGCCGGCCTGGAGCAACAATTGAAGGTGCGCCTGTTCGATCGCCTGGGCCGTGAAGTCGGTCTGACGGAGGCCGGACGGGCCTTGCTGCCACGCGCCTATCAGATCCTCAACGTGCTGGACGACACGCGCCGCGCCCTCACCAACCTCACCGGCGAAGTCAGCGGGCGCCTGACCCTGGCCACCAGCCACCATATCGGCCTGCATCGCCTGCCGCCGGTGCTGCGCGCCTTCACCCGGGCGTACCCGAATGTGGCGCTGGATATTCAGTTTCTCGATTCGGAAGTGGCCTACGAAGAAATCCTCCACGGCCGCGCCGAAGTGGCGGTGATCACCCTGGCGCCCGATCCCCACAACCTGGTGCGCGCCACCCCGGTGTGGGACGACCCACTGGATTTCGTGGTGGCGCCAGAGCACAGCCTGATCAGCAACGGCCACGTCAACCTGGCCGATATTGCCGGCCACCCGGCAGTGTTTCCCGGCGGCAACACCTTCACCCACCATATCGTCAGCCGGTTGTTCGAAGCCCAGGGCCTCACGCCGAATATCGCGATGAGCACCAACTACCTGGAAACGATCAAGATGATGGTGTCGATCGGCCTGGCCTGGAGCGTGTTGCCGCGCACCATGCTCGATGATCAGGTGGCAAGTATCGCTTTGCCGGGCATACAGCTCAGTCGCCAGCTAGGCTATATCGTGCACACCGAAAGGACGCTGTCGAATGCTGCGCGGGCTTTCATGAGCCTATTGGATGCACAGGTCGATCTGCCAGGGATACCGGCATGAAACCGTGCGGCCTCAAGGTCTGAACTGTACCGCGCCATACGCCCATCGAGCCAAGGCCCTTTGATAATGCGCAACCCCGTCGACTCCGTGCCACCCCTGCCCCGCATTTACGCCCTGGACCCCCAAGAGGCGGAACAAAGCTGGGACAGTGCCCCGCAACTGCTGGCCGCGCTCAACGCTGCCCGGCTGGGCGCCTGGTGCTGGGAAATCGACACCGGCAGGATAAGCTGGTCGCGGGGCACCCAGGCGCTGTTCGGCTTTGACCCGCGCCAGCCACTGCCCAAGGACCTGGACTATCTGGACCTGCTGGCACCGGCGGATCGCGCCAGGGTGGTACGGGCCTTTCACGCGGTGCTGGCGGGCGAGCCGTTCGAGCAGGCCATGCACCACCGTATCCAATGGCCCGACGGCAGCTTCCACTGGTTGGAAATCAACGGCAGCCTGTTACCGGACAAGGCCGGACGCCGGCGCATGATCGGCGTGATCCGCGAAATCACCCACCAACGCGAGCGGGAAAGCGCCCTCAGCCACTCCGAAAAGCGCTTCGCCACGCTGTTTCACTTGTGCCCCAACATGGTCTTGCTGACGCGCCAGTCCGACGGACTGATCAGTGAAGCCAACCAGTATTTCGAGATGCTCTTCGGCTGGCCGGTCGCCGATGCCATCGGCCGCACCACCCTGGACCTGGGCCTGTGGCGCCACCCCGAGCAACGCGCGCAGCTGGTCAAGGCCACCCAGCGCAAGGGCGAGCCCATCACCATGGAGGTGCAATTTTGCGCCAGTAACGGCCAAATCCACGATGGCACGCTCAGCGCACAAAAAGTCGAACTGGAGGGCGAGGCCTACCTGATCAGTACGTTTCTCGACACCACTGAGCGCAAAAACGCCGAGCAGGCCCTCAAGGACAGCCAGGAGCGCCTCGACCTGGCCCTGGACTCGGCGCAACTGGGCACCTGGGACTGGCACATCCCCACCGGCATGCTCTACGGCTCGGCCCGCGCCGCCCAATTGCACGGCCTGCCGCCGGAGCCGTTCCATGAGTTCTTCGACGCCTTCTTCGAGGGCATGCCCGATGAAGAGCGCGATAGCATGCGCAACGCCTACCGCACCCTACGCGAAGGCCCGGCCGGCAACTATCAGCTGACGTATCGCGTGCCCATGGAAGACGGCAGCTCACGCTACCTCGAAAGCCGCGCCCGCCTGTACCGCGATGAGCACGGGGCGCCCCTGCGTATGGCCGGCACTCTGCTGGATATCACCGACCAGGTGGAACGCGAACAACGCCTGACCGCTTCCGAAGAAAAATTTGCCAGCCTGTTCCAGGCCAGCCCGGACCCGATCTGCGTCACCTGTCTGGAGGGCGGCGCGTTTATCGAGATCAACCCCGCGTTTACCCAGACCTTTGGCTGGACGGCCGCCGAGGTCATCGACAAAAGCGCCGAAGAGATCGGCCTGTGGGACGAGTCGAGCAAGCGCCTGCAGCGTATCGAGCGGGTGATCCGCGAGCAGGCATTGAACAATGTGGCGATCGTGGTGCATCACAAGAGCGGCCAAAGCCTGACCTGCGTGATATCCAGCCGTCTGATCAAGGTGGGCGACCAGTCGTGCATCGTCACCACGCTGCGCGATATCACCCAGCAGCAGCGCTCGGAAGCGGCGCTCAAGGCCAGCGAAGAGAAGTTCGCCAAGGCCTTCCATTCCAGCCCCGACGCCATTTCCATCACTGAGCGCGACACCGGTCGATATGTGGAGGTCAACGACGGCTTCTGCCGCCTGACCGGCTACCGCGCCGAGGAAGCCATTGGCCTGACGCTGTATCAGATCGGCATCTGGGCCGATGAAAACCAGCGCGCCGCGCTGCTGGCCGAGTTGCAGATCAAGGGCCGCATTCATCACCTGGAAATGCTCTGGCACAACAAGCGCGGCGAGTTGCTGGCGGTGGAAGTCTCGGTGGAGCCCATCACCCTGAATGAAACCCCGTGCCTGTTGCTGACCGCCCGCGATGTGAGCCTGCTGAAAAACGCCCAGGCGCAGATCCGCCACCTGGCCTATCACGACCCGCTGACCAACCTGCCCAACCGCGCCCTGCTGATGGACCGCCTGAGCCAGCAGATCGCCTTGCTCAAGCGCCACAATTTGCGCGGCGCACTGCTGTTCCTCGACCTCGACCACTTCAAGCACATCAATGATTCCCTCGGCCACCCGGTGGGTGACACGGTGTTGAAGATTGTCACCGCGCGCCTGGAAGCCAGCGTGCGCATGGAAGACACCGTGGCGCGCCTGGGGGGAGATGAGTTTGTGGTGCTGCTCAGCGGCTTGGAAGGCTCGCGCATGGAAGTCAGCGGCCAGGTGCAGGAGTTGGCCGACACCCTGCGTGAGTTGCTCTCGGAGCCGATGTTCCTGGACGGTCATCGCCTGCAGGTCACGCCAAGCATTGGCGTGGCATTGATTCCCGATCACGGCTCCACGCCAGCGGACTTGCTCAAGCGTGCCGACATCGCCCTGTATCGCGCCAAGGATTCAGGGCGCAACACCACGCAGATGTTTCACAACAGCATGCAAAAAACCGCCAGCGAACGCCTGCGCATGGAGACAGACTTGCGCCTGGCCTTATCACGTGGCGAGTTCAGCGTGCATTACCAACCCCAGGTGGACGCGCGGGGCAACAAGATCGTCGGCGCCGAGGCCCTGGTACGCTGGCAACACCCGCAATTGGGCGCTCAGTCACCTTCCGAATTCATCAAGGTGCTGGAAGACAGCGGCCTGATCCTTGAGGTGGGCACTTGGATCCTGGATGAAGCCTGCGCGGCCTTTCAACAACTGATCCACGAAGGCTTGGTAGACCCACTGAATTTCAGCCTGTGCGTGAACATCAGCCCCCGGCAGTTTCGCCAGAACGACTTCGTGGAGCGGGTGGAGCGCAGCCTCAAGCAACATCAGTTGCCGTTCAGCCTTTTGAAACTGGAGATCACCGAAGGCATCGTGATCCAGAATCTGGACGACACCATCAGCAAAATGCGCCGCCTGAAAAAACTCGGCGTTAGTTTTGCCATGGACGACTTCGGCACCGGCTATTCATCGCTCACTTACCTCAAGCGGCTGCCGGTGGATGCGCTGAAGATCGACCAGTCCTTTGTGCGCGACGCGACCCATGACCCCAACGACGCTGAAATCATCCGTGCGATTGTGGCAATGGCCCGCAGCCTGAACCTGGAAGTGATCGCCGAAGGCGTTGAAACCCCGGAGCAACTGGCATTCCTGCAAAAACTGGGCTGCCATTTGTTCCAGGGTTATTTGCATAGCCGACCCTTGCCGATCGAGGGATTCCGGCAACTGTTGAAGTAGCCCCTCACACCAGCTTCAATGCCCACATTGCTCTATCGGACCACCCCGATGCCATCAAGCCGAGCTTTTGGCCGTAGTTGTCCACCGAGCCGCCTATGGCCACAACCGAATGCCAGTGGTCTGCGAGGGTGCCAATGGCGCCTCTGGCCAACTCTTGTGGACTGCTCTGCCGCACGTAGGCAGACAACCCCAACCTGCGCAACACCTGGCCCGGCGCTTCTCCGTCGTTCAACGAATGCATGGCGTCCTCGAAACTGCGGCCAGCACGCATGTCATTGTTCTCCATTTGCGCACGCTTGGCGCTCACGGCATACAAAAAAATAGCGTCGTCCTTGAGCGCCTGGTCAGAACCGTCCAGGTTTGCCCCATGCTCGGCCTTGCGCCGCTCTTCATGGCTGAGAAACACCTTGTAGCCATCACGCATGATCACCTCAAAACCACCGGGTACAGCGCTGAGACTTTTGTAAATGCCCGCGGGATTCTGGCCAAACCTCATCATCGCGGCTTTGATCGCCGACACCGCGACACAATTACCTTCGGCACCTTGATAAAAGCCGCTCCATATATTCTTGGGTTTCATGCCGACCGGCATCTGTGAAACAACCGTGTTTCTGCCATTCGGCGAAGCCGTGTCGGGTTGGGCTTTGTCGTTGAACAGCCGGTAGCCGTACCCGCGGTCAACACGGCGCCTACCGTTGCAGTCGTGCCTGACGCCATCGAGAACAAACGCACTGCCTCGGCTATGCGTCTCGAGCACACCCGCCCCCCCATCACCCACCATCTGATGCGCCGGAACATATTGCGACAGCCCGTACACACCCATGCCCTGCAGCCCTCGCAGCGTCGTCTCACCCTGCAGAGTGTCAGCCAGAGCGTCCTCAAAGCGGTGATAGCCGCCCATCACCTGCTTACGTTTAACATAGGCGGCGAGCGCGACGTTGGCGCTGTCGACTGCGTCGCTGTCTGCGCCGGTGAAACGGGAGGCGCGCCTTGTCTGTTCGAGTTCGTGGTGGGAAATCTTTCCCTTGAACTCATCCTTCATGGTGAAGGCATACCCCCCGGCAGCCGGTGCGAACCAGGCAAACATGTCTTCAGGTCTTGGCCCAAAGGTTGCCATCATCATCTTGATGACCGCCGCAAGGGTGCTGGTATCAAAGTTCTCGCCAAAATGCCGCCGAGAAGCCTCAAAGCCAACGCCCTTTGCGGTCGGTTTGGCAACCGCCTGCTCCGTAGCGTGGGTAACGTGCCTGTAGTCCGGTGAATTTCCCCAGCCGACAGGAGGAGCAAAGACAGCAAAGGTCATAAACCCTCCGAAACCAAATTGAATGAGTGAAAAAAACGCTGCCCCCCAACCAGCCCTCCCCAATCGCACCTGTGATCGGGGAGGCTGGATCCCTCATCAAACCCTTAAGACGAGCCGGGTGTTATCAAGGCTCGCCTGCACATCAGGCCCTTACCCCCTCCAGTCGAGGATTCATGACCCGGCGCGGGGCGGTGGGGTTTTTCACTTCGACAGTTGGCCCTGCATCAACCTTGTCCGAAGGTTTTTGCTCTGGATTAGGCGGCGTCTGTACCTTGGGTTCAGACTCGACCTTCACCTCGACCTTTTGCTCCGGGTTCGACTCGCCATTCACCTTGGATTCAGTCCCCACTCTCGCCTCTGCCTTCAACTGAGAAATGGTCTTTACTTCCGCCTCCGGCTGCGTATCCAGCGACACACGCGTCGACTGCCCCGGGGTAATGTCACGGATTTTTACTGGTTGGTTCTCCCCCCAACCCTCCGAACTGATCCGCACGTTGACACCGGCCTCCACACGCACCCTGAATTGTTTGCCTTCCTCAGGTGTAAGGCTCACTTGCGTACTGCCATCTGGCATGACCTGCACTTGGGCATCACTACCCGACGTGCCCACCTGCGCGTCACTGCCAACTTTGCCCTGAACGCTATTTCCGACAGTCTCCGCCGACGAACTATTGCTAAAACCAGTGATGTTCATCTGCTTGCCGCCACTCGCGTTCGCTTTAACATCACCGTCCTTGCCGGCAGTCACTGAGGTCGATTTTTTACCGCCCGCCGTATTGACGTGTGCACCGCCGCTGGAATCAACATTGACTTGAGCGTCATTACCCGCAGTGACTGTTGGCGATTGAGTATGATCGCTGGCAGTCTTCACTCCCATGGAGGCATCAGCACCAACGCTTACATTGCCGTCCTTGCCCACAGTGACTGTCGCCGCTTTATTATCGCCTGTGGTTTTAACTTGCACGGAGCCGTCAGCACCAACATTGACTTTAGCGTCCTTATCTGCGGTGACTGTCGATTTAGTACCATCACCAGCAGTCTTCACTTGCACAGAGCCGTCAGCACCAACATTGACTTTGGCGTCCTTATCTGCGGTGACTGTCGATTTAGTACCATCACCAGCAGTCTTCACTTGTACAGAGCCGTCAGCACCAACATTGACTTTAGCGTCCTTATCTGCGGTGACTGTCGATTTAGTACCATCACCAGCAGTCTTCACTTGCACGGAGCCGTCAGCACCAACATTGACTTTGGCGTCCTTATCTGCGGTGACTGTCGATTTAGTACCATCACCAGCAGTCTTCACTTGCACGGAGCCGTCAGCACCAACATTGACTTTAGCTTCCTTATCTGCGGTGACTGTCGATTTAGTACCATCACCAGCAGTCTTCACTTGCACGGAGCCGTCAGCACCAACATTGACTTTAGCGTCCTTATCTGCGGTGACTGTCGATTTAGTACCATCACCAGCAGTCTTCACTTGCACGGAGCCGTCAGCACCAATATTGACTTTAGCGTCCTTATCTGCGGTGACTGTCGATTTAGTACCATCACCAGCAGTCTTCACTTGCACAGAGCCGTCAGCACCAACATTGACTTTAGCGCCCTTATCTGCGGTAACTGTCGATTTAGTAGCATCACCAGCAGTCTTCACTTGCACAGAGCCGTCAGTACCAACATTGACTTTAGCTTCCTTATCCGCAGTGACTGTCGATTTCTTACTATCGTCAACAGTCTTCATTTGCGTGGAGCCGTCTGCATTGATAGTCACGCCCGCAATGCCGCCGGAGACCCGTTCACCTTTCCTGGCAAAAGGTGACGACTTCCCTTGGGAATTCGAACCACCCTCCACAGACACTTCAACACCACTCTCCGCCTTGGCTGCATGCGGTACTACTGTCGTGGCATGAGAACTGAATCCCCTGCCGGACAACAGGCTGCGCATGGCTTTGAAGACCAGATCAAACATCTCAAATAATTTTTCCAGCGCATCGGAGTTAACGGAAATCTCCTTTGCCTCCGTCACAGTTTGATTAACGTCTCGTGCAACCCCTTTAATACCGAGATCCGTAGCGAGCGTGCCGACGCGCTCAACATCTTTCACAAGACCGGTCGAACTTTTGCTCGCCGACGGGAGTTCCGGAATAAAAGCCTTAGGAGTGCCAAGCGATACATTAGACATCTTGTAACCTCATGATTAGTTATGTGCTGCCTCGAAGCATTTGGAAATCCGGACAGCAATTAATGTAAAACTGGAAACAATCATCATCTCGCAGTCCCTATTTTCGTGGACCGAAACGCAATCAAGTTCCAACAATCCAACTTCACAAAAGGCAAACAAAATCAAGAATCAGGTTTTAGCCTATGACTATTCAAGAAACCGCTCTAAATCCACTGCACCAGCGAGTATTCCATGGACAAACAAGGTAACAACCAAGCCCAAATCTAAAATAATGAAACCATTTACTCCGGCAAGATTTCACACTTATGTTAATTGCGCACAAGCGCGTACCAGAAGTTAATTAAACTGTATTCTTCCTGAAAATCAAGGTATCAATCAAATAACTGCATACATTCAGAACGCGCTATCACCCTCGATAAACATTAATGCTGCACCCCTGACAACCCGGAACTTTCACTTAAACACAGCCCAAAAAAAGGGCGCCAAGGGCGCCCATTTATCGATGTATTTGAAAACTTATTAAATATCAACGCTATTTTTCAGCGCCGTCACTCACTGACTGTCTACCGGCACCATACCGAGCAAACGGCTCACTTGGGCCAGCTCGGTTTCCCGACGCATCGCCGTAAACAGCTCCACCGCTTCCGGGTAGTTGCGCGTGAGCATCGCCAGCCACTGCTTCAATCGACCTGGCGCCTGTCGCTCGGTCAGTTGCGCCACCGACTGGGTCCAGAAGTCCTGGAGCAGGGGCTGCATCTGCGCCCAAGTCATTTCGACCACCTCCTCCCCCGCCCGCGCGGCAGCGATCTGCCGCGCCAGGTCCGGGCGCGCCACCAGGCCCCGACCCAGCATGATGTCTTCGGCACCGGTGATTTCACGGCAACGCTTCCAGTCTTCGACACTCCAGATATCGCCATTGGCGAACACCGGCACCTTGACCACATCCTGCACACGCGGGATCCACTCCCAGTGCGCCGGTGGCTTGTAGCCGTCGGTCTTGGTACGCGCATGCACCACGATATGCGCCGCGCCGCCTTCCGCCAGGGCCGTAGCGCACACCAGGGCGCCGTCCGGGCTGTCGAAACCCAGGCGCATCTTGGCAGTCACCGGGATGTGCGCCGGCACAGCACGGCGCACGTGCTCGACGATCTGGTTGAGCAACTCCGGCTCCTTGAGCAGCACCGCACCGCCACGGGACTTGTTGACGGTCTTGGCCGGGCAGCCGAAGTTGAGGTCGATGACCTGCGAACCGAGCTCACACGCCAGCGCAGCGTTTTCCGCCAGGCACACCGGATCAGAGCCGAGCAATTGCACGCGCAGCGGCACACCGGCAGCGGTGTGGGCACCGTGCAGCAGTTCCGGGGCGAGTTTGTGGAAATACGCCGGGGTGAGCAGGCGGTCGTTGACGCGGATGAACTCGGTCACGCACCAGTCGATACCACCGACACGGGTCAGCACGTCCCGCAGGATGTTGTCGACCAACCCCTCCATGGGCGCCAAAGCAATTTGCATGGAAAACACTCAACAAAAATTGTGGCGCAGTTTACTGGGTTTCCCACAGCAACCGTTAACCCCCTGTCAGGGCGGGGCCATAACCGTCGAGGAACTCAGCCGGCATGCGCTTGGGCTTGCCGGTGGACAGTTCAATGCAGACGAAGGTGGTTTGCGCACGTAGCAGGGTCGCGCCGTCACGGGGGCGGACCAGTTGGAAGCGCCGGGTCATTTTCAGGCGCTGGTCCCAGTCGACGATCCAGGTGGCCAGTTGCAGCTCGTCGCCTTCATAACCGGCGGCCAGGTAGTCGATCTCATGACGCACCACGGCCATGGCGCGGTCCAGGCGCCGATATTCGGTCAGGTCCAGGCCCAGGCGCTGGGAGTGGCGCCAGGCGCAGCGCTCCAGCCAGGACACGTACACCGCGTTATTGGCGTGCCCCAGGCCGTCGATGTCTTCAGGCGCAACCTGCAGATCGATGATGAATGGCGTTGCCAAATCCCAGCCCATGCCTTGCTCCCAGTCGATTAATGTCGGCGAGGAGAGTGTATCAGGCGCTCTGCCGCTCCTGTAGACGACAGCTGGCCAGCAACGCCAGTACAGCGTCGATCACACGCGGATCGGCCAGGACTTTCTGGTGACCGCCCTGCTCCAGGCGTAGCAAGCGGCTGTCGAACCAGGCTTCGTGGATGGCTTGCGAGGCTTTGACCGGAACGAAGGTGTCATCTTCGGCGTGCACGATCAGGCCGGGAATATTCATCTGGTAATGCGCCACGTCCAGGTGTTTGAGCGGCATTCCGAAAGTCAACTCGACCTCCTGGATAAACGCCGAACGCGCCCGCGCTGGCAAACCGACCATCCTGGTAAAGCCGCGCAGCACATCCAGAAAGCGCGACGGCGCGGCGATACTCACCAACGCCTCGGTGCGCAGCCCCAACTGCACCGCCAGCATCGCACTGGCGCCGCCCATGGAATGGCCGATCACGGCGTGCAGCGGCGGCAACTCGGCGGCAGCTTCAAGCATGGCGCGGGCAAACAGCAGCACATGGGCTTCACGCCCCGGCGAACGGCCATGGGCGGGACCATCAAGGGCAATCACGGAATAACCGTTGTCGACCAATGCGCTGATCAAGCTGGCAAATTGGGTAGGACGCCCTTCCCAACCGTGCATCAGCAACACCGCCGGCCCCTGGCCCCAGCGCAACGCGGACAAGCCGAAACGCAGGGTGATGCGCTCCGATTGCGCCAGCAGCGGCAGTTCCCAGTCACGCGGCGGCAGGTCGCGGGGCGTCATGAAGGCGCGACGCATGCGGTTGGCCACCGTTTGCGGTACCAAGTGGCCCAGCGTGCTGTTGAAGCGACGAACCCAGGTAAGCGTGCCCATCATGCAGCCCTCTTCTAGCGCACGGCCGACTTGGCGGCGCGCAGCACACGGTCAGACAACTCACCCGGCCCCAAGGCGCGGGCCAGGGCCAGACCACCGATCATCAGCGCCATGTCAGCCAGGGCTTTGTCGGTGTCTTCGGGGCTGGCAGCCAACTGCGCAGCCATCAGCTCACAGTGCTCGTTCAACGCCTGGCGGAACTCATCCGGCAGGCGGCTCATCTCGCCGACCGTGGCGGGAATCGGGCAAGCCTGGGCAGTGGAGTCGCGGTGCTTGCGCGACAGGTAGAACGCCGCCACCAGGCTTCTGCGCTCCTCTCCGGTCAGCTGTGAGTCCATGTCATCAATCGACGCTCGACGCTTGGCCAGCAACTGGGTGAAGGCCTCCAGCATCAGCGCATCCTTGCTTTCGAAGTGCGCGTAGAAACCACCGACGGTCAGCCCCGCCGCGCCCATCACTTCGCCCACACTCGGTTCAGCCGGGCCACGCTGGATCAGCGCGGCGCTGGCGGCCTGCAAAATGCGTTCGCGGGTTTGCGCTTTTTTATCGCTCATCATCGCCTCCGATGTTCATGGGTTGAATATTATTACCATAATAATATTTGGCAAGCGACGGGCATGACCGCTGGTCAGAAGAAAAGTAGGAAAGGAAAAAGAATTGGCCAAACGCCAGACAAACAAAAGGGCCATTCAATAATTGAATGACCCTTAAAAATCCCGCAGAGCGGGTAATCGTGGCGTCCCCTAGGGGACTCGAACCCCTGTTACCGCCGTGAAAGGGCGGTGTCCTAGGCCACTAGACGAAGGGGACACAAACCTTCTGTACACTGATCAGGCTGAGACTGATCGATCCAAGGACGGTGTGGCCGGAACCTTGGAACTGTAAATTGGTGGAGCTAAACGGGATCGAACCGTTGACCTCTTGCATGCCATGCAAGCGCTCTCCCAGCTGAGCTATAGCCCCGGATTTTTCGTCTCGCGACGCAGCAGACCTTTCGAACTGCTTGGTGAAACTGGCGTCCCCTAGGGGACTCGAACCCCTGTTACCGCCGTGAAAGGGCGGTGTCCTAGGCCACTAGACGAAGGGGACAAAACCTTCTGTACATCTGATCAGCGCTGAGAACTGATCGATTCAAGGACGGTGTGGCCAGACCTTGAACCTGAAAATTGGTGGAGCTAAACGGGATCGAACCGTTGACCTCTTGCATGCCATGCAAGCGCTCTCCCAGCTGAGCTATAGCCCCTCATCGGTGAGGACGGGGCGAATCTTAATGGCGGTTTGGAAACGTGTCAAATTTATTTTCAACAATTTCCAAAATTTTTTGCCGGGATAACAATCACTTACCAGCGAAACCCCGGAAAACCGGGGTTTCGTCGTTTCAACCGTGTGCTCAGGCGATGGCGCCCAGCAGCTTTTCCCACTCTTTGTTTTCTTTCTTCGATACACCACCAAGCAAATCAAGGGCTTGGCGCAGGCGGAAACGGGTCAGGTCCGGGCCGAGGATTTCCATCGCATCAAGCACCGACACGGAACTGGCCTGCCCGGTGATCGCGGCAAACATCAGCGGCATGGCATCACGCAATTTCAATTCCAGGGACTCCACCACCGCCTGGATCGTCGCGGTGATCGCATCCTTCTCCCACTGGCGCAGGCTTTCGAGCTTCCACAGGATCAACTGCATCAGTTGGCGAACCTGGTCGCCCGAGAGTTTCTTGGATTCAAACAGCTTGGCATCCGGGTTCACGCCTCCGGCAAAGAAGAAGTTGGCCAACGGTGCGACCTGGCTGAACGTCTCCACCCTGCCCTGCACCAGCGGCGCGATCTTCATCATGTACTCGGGGTTCAACGCCCACTGCTGCACACGGCTGGCGAACTCTTCCACCGGCAGATCACGCAGCCACTGGCCGTTGAGCCACGACAGCTTCTCGATGTCGAAGATCGGCCCGCCCAGTGACACGCGGGACAGGTCGAAATTATCGACCATTTCCTGCAGCGAGAACTTCTCGCGCTCGTCCGGCATCGACCAGCCCATGCGGCCCAGGTAGTTGAGCATCGCTTCCGGCATGAAGCCCATGCGCTCGTAGAAGGTCACCGAGGTCGGGTTCTTGCGCTTGGACAGCTTGCTTTTGTCCGGGTTACGCAACAGCGGCATGTAGCACAGCTGCGGTTGTTCCCAGCCGAAGTACTCGTAGAGCAGGATCAGCTTCGGCGCCGACGGCAGCCATTCTTCGCCGCGCAATACGTGGGTGATGCCCATCAGGTGGTCATCGACCACGTTGGCCAGGAAGTACGTCGGCAGGCCGTCGGTCTTCATCAGCACCTGCATGTCCATGCGGTCCCACGGGATCTCGACGTCACCGCGCAGCATGTCCGGCACCACGCACACGCCTTCGCTCGGCACCTTCATGCGGATCACGTGAGGCTCGCCAGCGGCCAGGCGACGGGCCACTTCTTCTTTCGACAGCAGCAGCGCGCGGCCATCGTAGCGCGGGGTTTCGCCGCGGGCCTGTTGCTCGGCGCGCATCTGGTCCAGTTCTTCTGCGGTGCAGAAGCACGGGAACGCATGGCCCATGTCGACCAGTTGCTGGGTGTATTGCTTGTAGATATCGCTACGCTCGCTCTGGCGATACGGGCCATGCGGTCCGCCAACGTCCGGACCTTCCGCCCAGGTAATGCCCAGCCAGCGCAAGGCATCGAAAATCTGCTGTTCCGACTCACGGGTGGAGCGCAGTTGGTCGGTGTCTTCGATCCGCAGGATGAATTCACCGCCGTGCTGCTTGGCAAAGCAGTAGTTGAACAAGGCGATGTAAGCAGTGCCGACGTGGGGATCCCCAGTAGGCGATGGCGCGATGCGCGTGCGGACGGTGGTCATGGCAGGTCTCGAATGGGCGATAAAACTGAAAATTGAAACAAGGAGCGAATGGTAACAGCCTGGGGGATTTCTGGAAAACCGAGGCGCGGCTATCGGGGGCAAGCCCCCTCCCACAGTCGATATGTGAACACCGTCAAATGTGGGAGGGGGCTTGCCCCCGATGAAACCACCACCAATCAAACGGCCAGCAAGCGCTCGCGCAACTTGCCAATCTCATCCCGCGTCTGCGCCGCCGCCTCGAACTCCAGGTCACGCGCCAGCTGGTACATCTTCTCTTCAAGTTGCCGAATCCGCTTGGTGATCTCACTCGGCGAGCGCAGTTCGTTCTCGTACTTGGCGCTCTCCTCGGCAGCCTTGGCCATGCCCTTGCGCTTCTTGCTGCGCGAGCCTGGCACAGTGGCGCCTTCCATGATGTCGGCGACGTCCTTGAACACGCCCTTGGGCGTGATGCCATTTTCCAGATTGAACGCGATCTGCTTGTCGCGACGGCGCTGGGTCTCGCCAATCGCCCGCTCCATGGAACCGGTGATGCGGTCCGCGTACAGGATCGCCCGGCCATTGAGGTTACGCGCGGCACGGCCGATGGTCTGGATCAGCGAGCGCTCCGAACGCAGGAAGCCCTCCTTGTCCGCATCGAGGATCGCCACCAGCGACACTTCCGGCATGTCCAGGCCTTCGCGCAGCAGGTTGATCCCCACCAGCACATCGAAGGTGCCCAGGCGCAGGTCGCGGATGATTTCCACGCGTTCCACGGTGTCGATGTCCGAGTGCAGGTAGCGCACGCGCACGCCGTGGTCGGCCAGGTAGTCGGTCAAGTCTTCGGACATGCGCTTGGTCAGCGTGGTGACCAGCACCCGCTCATCCAGGGCCACGCGCTTGGTGATTTCCGACAGCAAGTCGTCGACCTGGGTCAACGCCGGGCGGATTTCGATTTCCGGGTCGACCAGGCCGGTCGGCCGCACCAATTGCTCGATCACACGGCCGGCATGCTCGGCCTCATAGTTGCCCGGCGTGGCGGACACAAAAATAGTCTGCGGGCTGATGGCTTCCCACTCATCAAAGCGCATCGGCCGGTTATCCAGCGCCGACGGCAGGCGGAAACCGTATTCCACCAAGGTTTCCTTACGCGACCGATCGCCCTTATACATCGCGCCGACCTGCGGCACGCTGACGTGGGATTCGTCGATCACCAGCAATGCATCCGGCGGCAGGTAATCGTAGAGCGTCGGCGGCGGCGCCCCGGACTCGCGTCCCGACAGGTAGCGCGAGTAGTTTTCGATGCCGTTGCAGTAGCCCAGCTCCAGGATCATCTCCAGGTCGAAACGGGTGCGCTGTTCCAGGCGCTGGGCTTCCACCAGCTTGTTGTTGGAACGCAGGTACTCCAGGCGCTCGGCCAACTCGGTCTTGATGCCTTCGATAGCGCCCATCAGGGTTTCACGCGGGGTCACGTAGTGGCTTTTCGGATAGAACGTGAAGCGCGGCAGCTTGCGGATCACCTCGCCGGTCAACGGATCGAAGGCCGACAGGCTCTCGACTTCATCATCGAACAGCTCGATGCGGATCGCTTCCAGGTCGGATTCGGCCGGGTAGATGTCGATCACATCGCCGCGCACCCGGAAGGTGGCGCGGGCAAAGTCCATGTCGTTGCGCGTGTATTGCAGGCTGGCCAGGCGACGCAACAGTTCGCGCTGGTCGAGTTTGTCGCCGCGGTCGACGTGCAGCACCATCTTCAAATAGGTTTCCGGGCTGCCCAGGCCGTAGATGCACGACACCGTGGTGACGATGATCGCGTCC
The DNA here is from genome assembly GCF_024584605.1 of Pseudomonas extremorientalis. Taxonomy (NCBI): domain Bacteria; kingdom Pseudomonadati; phylum Pseudomonadota; class Gammaproteobacteria; order Pseudomonadales; family Pseudomonadaceae; genus Pseudomonas; species Pseudomonas extremorientalis. The sequence continues at coordinate 4,305,215 of NZ_CP089519.1, forward strand.
TTGCGCTCCAGCAGCGCCTTGGTCGCCGACAATCGCATCTGCTCGATGTGGTCGTTGATCGACGCATCCTTCTCGATAAAGGTATCGGAGGACGGCACGTAGGCTTCGGGCTGGTAGTAGTCGTAGTAGGAAACGAAGTACTCCACCGCGTTGTTCGGGAAGAACGCCTTGAACTCACCATAGAGCTGCGCGGCCAGGGTCTTGTTCGGCGCCAGCACCAGGGTAGGACGATTGATCTGCGCGATCACGTTGGCGATGCTGAAGGTCTTGCCCGAACCGGTCACCCCGAGCAGCGTCTGGTGGGCCAGGCCGGCCTCGATGCCTTCGACCATCTGGCGAATGGCTTCCGGCTGATCGCCGGCGGGTTCAAAACGGGTGACGAGTTGGAAATCCGACATAACGTACCTCGTGAAGTCACCCCAGACTCGAAACCGCCAGGGACGAAATAGCTCGGCAACCCGCGAATGATCATCGCAGGTTGCAGGAAAAAACCATGATAGCTGTAGAAGTGGTGCCGAATGTGACGGGTTTCAAGACCATCGTCCTACGTGCCGTGCCGGATCAATGTTGCAATAAGACTAACGGTCAGCAAATAAACCGAAAAACTTGGCCGAAAAGCCATTTCGGCTGTCGCCCTCGACGGTGATGGCCTCTATACTAGCTCCCCGTTTGTGCACCGCTCTAGTGCATTCGGCTGGAGCGCGACACGTCCCTCCTACCCCCCATAGAGCTGCCGCAAAAATGAGCCTGTTCTCCGCTGTCGAAATGGCACCACGCGACCCTATCCTGGGCCTCAACGAAGCATTCAACGCCGATACACGAACCACCAAGGTCAACCTTGGCGTGGGCGTTTACTGCAACGAGGAGGGGAAGATTCCACTCTTGCGTGCCGTTGCCGAAGCGGAAGCCATTCGCGTGGCGCAACACGCCGCCCGTGGCTACCTGCCGATCGATGGCATCGCAGCCTACGATAAGGCTGTGCAAACCCTGCTGTTCGGCGCTGAATCGCCACTGCTCAGCGCTGGTCGCGTCACCACCGTACAAGCGGTCGGCGGCACTGGCGCGCTGAAGCTGGGGGCTGACTTCCTCAAGCAACTGCTGCCCAACGCCGTCGTCGCCATCAGCGACCCGAGCTGGGAAAACCACCGCGCGCTGTTCGAAACCGCCGGCTTCCCGGTGCAGAACTACCGCTACTACGACGCCGCCACCCATGACGTGAACCGCGCCGGCCTGCTCGAAGACCTCAACGCCCTGCCGCCGCAATCCATCGTGGTGCTGCACGCCTGCTGCCACAACCCGACCGGCGTCGACCTGAGCCCGGCCGACTGGCAGAACGTGCTGGACGTGGTCAAGGCCAAGAACCTGGTGCCGTTCCTCGACATGGCCTACCAGGGCTTTGGCGACGGCATCCACGAAGACGCCGCCGCTGTGCGCCTGTTCGCTGAATCGGGCCTGACCTTCTTTGTGTCCAGCTCGTTCTCCAAGTCGTTCTCCCTGTACGGCGAACGCGTGGGCGCACTGTCCATCGTCGGCGAGTCCAAGGAAGAAAGCGCGCGCATCCTGTCCCAGGTCAAGCGTGTGATCCGCACCAACTACTCCAACCCGCCAACCCACGGTGCGGCCATCGTGGCAGCGGTGCTGAACAGCCCTGAGCTGCGCGCCCAGTGGGAAACCGAACTGGCTGAAATGCGCCTGCGCATCCGTGGCATGCGTGAGCAGATGGTCGCCACCCTGGCCAAGGCTGCTCCGGAGCACGACTTCAGCTTCGTCGGCCGCCAGCGCGGGATGTTCTCCTACTCCGGCCTGACCGTTGAGCAAGTTACCCGCCTGCGCAGCGAATTCGGCATCTACGCACTGGATACCGGGCGTATCTGTGTGGCGGCGTTGAACCAGTCGAACATTGATGCAGTCACAAAGGCAATCGTTCAGGTGCTGTAAATCTGTAGCCGTTGCACCAGAAGGGGAAGCCGATGGCTTCCCCTTTTTCGTCTCCAGCCCCTAGACTGAACCTCGACCGCCCCTTTGCTGTGAGTACCTTATGAGAAACGACGACCTGGACCTGCGTGCCGACCGCGACGAGCTGGACCACTTCCCCCCGCGTGCACCGCAAGCAAAGCGCCAGAAGAGCCTGGTACTGCAAGTGGCGCTCGGTGTATTCCTTGGCGGCCTGGCGCTGTGGCTGGTGCAGTTGGGCGCAACTGCAATCATGGCAAAACTGGCCATGGGCACCCTGCAATTCGGCGGCTGATACCAATCACAATCTAGGAAGCAACCAGATCGCGTTCCTCCAACAGCTTTACAAAGCTGTTGAGGCTCTGTGACACCGTCCCGCGCCGCCAGATCAGCCAGGTATTCAAAATCCGGAAGTTGTCCGTCAGCGGCCACACACTCACCGCCGCCGACCCCGGCATGCTCTCGAGCATGCTGCGCGGCATCAGCGCCAGCCCGGCGCCGGCACTGACGCAGGCGAGCATGCCGTGGTACGACTCAATCTCGAAGATCTTGCCCGGCACCGCGCCATCCTGTGAGAACCAGCGCTCAAAATGGTGCCGATACGAGCAGTTGGAGCGGAAAGTGTAGATGTTCTCGCCATTCACATCCTGCCCCCGGGTGATCGGCGCGTGATGCAGCGGCGCGATCACTACCATCTCTTCCTCGAATACCGCCACGCCTTCCAAGGTGGCATGCAGCACCGGCCCGTCGACAAACGCCGCCGCCAACCGCCCCGATAACACGCCTTCGATCATCGTGCCCGACGGCCCGGTGCTCAGGTCCAGCTCGACCTTGGTGTGTTTCTGGTTGTACGCCGCGAGCAACGCCGGGATACGCACCGCCGCCGTGCTCTCCAGCGAACCGAGGGCAAACGCACCCTGGGGCTCCTCCCCCGCCACTGTCGCACGGGCCTCCTGCACCAAGTCGAGGATGCGCCGCGCATAGCCGAGGAAGTTCCAGCCCGCCGGCGATAGACGCAAGCGGCTTTTCTCGCGGATAAACAATTCCACGCCCAGGTCCTGCTCCAGTTGCTTGATGCGCGTGGTCAGGTTCGACGGCACGCGGTGAATCAACTGCGCGGCGGCGCTGATGCTGCCTTGCTCGGCAACGGCCTTGAAGATTTCCAGCTGCACCAGGTCCAAGTCATTCTCCAATCGTGAATATATTGCTTAATATTATTCAGTTTCCAGAAAAGATATAGCCCCGTAGGCTGAACCCAACCTCATCATTCAGCAGGACGGTGCCATGAACGCGACTACCCACGCCCTCTCGATCAACCCGGCCAACGGCGAAACGGTCGGCAGCTACCCGTATGAAACCACGCAGCAACTGGATGCCGCCCTTGAGCGCGCCACCCTCGCCTTCCGCACCTGGCGCCGCCAGCCGGTCAGCCAGCGCGCCGAGTTGCTGCTGAGCCTGGCCAGCGCCCTGCGCGAACAAGCCGAAGACATGGCGCAGATGATCACCCTGGAAATGGGCAAACCCATCGCCCAGGCCCGTGCCGAAATCGAAAAATGCGCGCAGCTCAGCGAGTGGTATGCCGCCCACGGCCCGGCCATGCTCGCCCCGGAACCGACGCAGGTGGACAACGGCAGCGCCCAGATCGAATACCGCCCACTGGGTCCGATCTTCGCGGTGATGCCGTGGAACTTCCCGGTGTGGCAAGTGCTGCGCGGCGCCGTGCCGACCATGCTGGCCGGCAACACCTACGTGCTCAAACACGCACCCAACGTGATGGGCAGCGCTTACCTGATCCAGCAGGCGTTCCACACCGCCGGTTTTGCCAAAGGCCTGTTTGAAGTGGTCAACGTGACCAACGACGGTGTCTCCCAAGCCATCGCCGACCCACGCATCGCCGCCGTCACCCTCACCGGCAGCGTGCGCGCCGGTATCGCCATCGGCTCCCAAGCCGGTGCCGCATTGAAAAAATGCGTGCTGGAACTGGGCGGCTCCGACCCGTTCATCGTGCTCAACGACGCCGACCTCGATGCCGCCGTACAAGCCGCCCTGATCGGCCGTTTCCAGAACAGTGGCCAGGTCTGCGCCGCCGCCAAGCGCCTGATCATCGAGGAAGGCGTGGTGCAAGCCTTCACCGCCAAATTCCTCGAAGCCAGCCGCGCCCTGGTGATGGGCGACCCGACTTCAGCCACCACCTACATCGGCCCGATGGCCCGCTTCGACCTGCGCGACGAGCTGCATGGCCAGGTCCAGGCCACCCTGGAAGAAGGTGCGACCCTGCTGCTGGGCGGCCATAAAGTACCCGGCACCGGTAATTACTACGCGCCGACCGTACTGGCCAACGTCACCGACCAGATGACCTCGTTCAAACAGGAACTGTTCGGCCCCGTGGCCTCGATCATCACCGCCCGCGACGCCGACCACGCCGTGGCCCTGGCGAATGACAGCGAGTTCGGCCTCACCGCGAGCATCTTCACCCGCGACCCGGCGAAGGCGCGGGACATCGCCAATCAGCTGGAAACCGGCGGCATCTTCGTCAATGCCTTCAGTGTCTCCGACCCTCGGGTGGCGTTTGGCGGGATCAAGAAAAGCGGGTTCGGCCGCGAGTTGTCGCACTTCGGTGTCCGCGAGTTCTGCAACGCGCAGACCGTGTGGCTGGATCGCACATAAATCAGAGCAGCGCCTGACCTGTGGCTCACCACAGGCATGCGGTGGCCTGAAATTGTTTATGCACGAATATGCCGCCGCACACACTGCACCAACCCCTCCAGCGCCTGCGACTTCACTGGCGCGAGCACACAGACCGTGTGTTCGCGCTGGTCCTCCTTCACCGTCAGGGTGTAATGCACCTGGCCCGGGTTACCGGGCGCGGGTTCACTGCTTTGCGGCAGTTGAAAGAAGTCGCACGCCTCGACCAACTGCCGCAACTCCTGCTGGTCCTGCTCGGGCAGGCTGTCCAGCTCAACCGTACGCGGCTTGGCCAGGCCCGGAAAAAAAGCAGGCCCGCCGTTTTCCTTCAGCGAAATTTGCATGGTTGCTCCTCACGTCAGACTGAAATACCGACCGCCTTCCAGCCCTCCTTGACCGCCTTCTGCTCATCCTTGTTCGCGCCGTAGAGGCGACCGGCAACATCGTAGGTAATGCGTGCAAAGCGCAAAAACCCTGAGTTCGGCCGCAACCGCGCATCACGCAACGCGTCGTACCAGATGCGCCCGGCACGTTCCCAGGCAAACCCGCCGATTTTCGTCGCCACCTGGTAAAACGCATGGTTGGGAATACCGGAATTGATATGCACCCCGCCATTGTCCTCGTAGGTCTGCACAAAATCATCCATGTGTCCGGGCTGAGGGTCCTTGCCCAGCAGCTTGTCGTCAAACGCGGTGCCGGGGGCTTTCATCGAGCGCAGCGCGGTGCCTTTGATCTTCTTGGTAAACAGCCCTTTGCCGATCAGCCAATCGGCGTCCTCGGCCTTTTGTTTCAACGAATATTGCTTGATCAACGAACCGAACACGTCCGACAACGACTCGTTCAACGCGCCGGACTGATTGAAATACATCAGCTTGGCCTCATCCTCGGTCACACCGTGGGCCAGCTCATGGCCAATCACGTCGAGGGCGACCGTGAAGCGGTTGAACAGCTCGCCGTCCCCATCCCCGAACACCATCTGGGTCGAGTTCCAGAACGCATTGTTGTAGTTCTGGCCAAAGTGCACGGTAGCGTCCAGGGCCATGCCGGCATCGTCGATGGAGTTGCGGTCGAAGACCTGATCGAAAAAGTCGAAGGTGGCACCCAGCCCATCATAGGCCTCGTCCACCGCCGCGTCGCCACTGACGGGCTGGCCTTCGCCACGGATGAGTTTGCCCGGCAGGCTGTCGCTGCCCTCGGCGCTGTAGATCGAGCGTCGCTTGTCGGCGCCCATGGCCAGCGCCAGGTGCGCCGGGCCCTTGGCGGGCACCGCGACCATGCGCAGCGAGCGGAAGGTGCTGTCCTTGGCGCGGGTACGCAGCGCGACATCCCGTTGCGCTTTGTCACCGTTACGCGCGATCTGGTCGAGCATATAGGGCGGGATCAGGCAGAAAATCGGGTTACGGTAATGGCGATCACACATGGGCTGGCTCCTTGTTGGCGTGTGCTGAACGTCCGGGTGACCGTTTGAGGATAGCCCCCAGGGGTTAGTGCGTATGATCAATTGTCATTAATCTATGTTGCAGTCGTGTTTATCCAAGGAGGACTGACCGATGCCCGCACGTAAAACCAAAATCGACCTCGCCTACCGCCCCCGGCTCGCCGACCTGCGCCCGTTGATCGCGCCGAGCCCCACGCTGCTGGAGGCCAGGGCAGCGACACCCCGCGTCACACCGGCCAAAGACTTGAAGGACCGAAGTGGCTACGCAGAAGACTTTCTCGGCAGCTTCGGGGTGCCCTGGCCCACACTGGAAGAAGCATTGGCGAGCGATGCCCAGAAGCGCCTGGACTACACGCACTTCTCCATAACGATGTCACGCGCCAAGCGCCTCGCGCTGTATGTGGGCGTCAACATCGACGGCGGCCAGCATGTGGACATCATCCGCAGCAACGACACCTGGGCCTACGATGGCCGCCTGCCGGTCGACGCCCAAGTCGGCGAAGCGCTCTACGCCGGCAATGGCCTGGACCGCGGCCACCTGGTGCGCCGCCAGGACCCCAATTGGGGCGACGTGGCGCAAACCGCCAACCTCGACACCTTCCACTTCACCAACTGCTCGCCGCAGATGAGCGGGTTCAACCAGAAGACCTGGCTGGAACTCGAAGACTACATCCTCGACAACACCCAACGCTGGAAAGCCCGGGCCACGGTGTTCAGCGGCCCGGTGTTCGCCGACGACGACCGCATTTACCGGGGCGTGCAGATCCCCAAGGCGTTCTGGAAGGTGGTCGCCTACCTGAGCGATGACGGCAAGCCTTCGGCCAGCGCCTACATGATCGATCAGAGCCGCGAACTGGGCCAATTGGACCTGGTGTTCGGCCAACTGCGCACCTACCAGCGCAGCGTGATCCAGATCGAGCGCCTGACCGGCATCCGCTTCGGCAACCTGGCCGACTACGACGGCTTCAGCAACGAAGAACGCGCCACCGGCACGCGCATCGAAGCGCTGATCCAGGGGCCCGAGGACATTCGTCTCTGACCGGGCACGCCGTGGGCTATGTCGCCCCGCCTTAATCAACTACCATACCGCGCCGGTTCCCAAACGGGACTAATAGGGAATCCGAGGCGCGGTACACCCGCGCCAACCGGAACTGCCCCCGCAACTGTAGATGCCGAGCCTGCTCCTCGATGCCACTGGACCTCGTCCGGGAAGGCTGGAGCCTGGCGACGACGCATCAGTCAGGAGACCTGCCGGCCCAAGCTCAATCACTAACCGGCGGGGTGTCCGGGAAGGACATTCTTGCCTGTCGCTCCCCCGGAGCCCGAGAGTGAATTTCCGAATGGCACGTACGCTTCACTCGGAGATCGCCCCATGCTGCCACGCGTTACCGCCCTGCTCACAGGCGTTGGCTTCTGTGCCCTGGCCCAAGCCGCGCCCACTCACTACCCGCTGACGGTGGAAAACTGCGGCAGCCAGATCACCTTTGCGCAAGCTCCCACCCGCAGCGTGACCATCGGCCAGGCCGCCACCGAGATGCTGTATGCCCTGGGCGTGGCCGATAAAGTGGTCGGCACCTCGCTGTGGTTCAACAGTGTGTTGCCGCAGTACAAGGCACAGAACGATAAAATCGAGCGCCTGGCCAACAACGAACCGAGCTTCGAAGCCGTGATCGCCAAGCGCCCGCAACTGGTGGCCGCCGAGCTGGAATGGGTGGTCGGCGCGCAAGGTGTGGTCGGCACCCGCGAGCAGTTCCATGAACTGAAGATCCCCACCTACCTGCTGCCCTCCGACTGCGAAGGCAAGGACAACCTGGTGGGCGCCGACGGCACGCGGCTGGAGCCGTTTCGCATCGAGACTATCTATAAAAGCATCCGCCAACTGGCGCAGATATTCGACGTGCAGGAGCGCGGCCAGCAGCTGAACGACGAACTCAAGGCGCGCCTGGCCAAATCCGTCGCCACCGTGCAGGGCAAAGGCCTCAAGCAGGCCAGCGCGCTGGTGTGGTTCTCCAGTGCCGAGATGGCCAGCGATCCATACGTGGCCGGCCACAAGGGCATCCCCGAATTCATGCTGCAAACCCTGGGCCTTTCCAACGTGGTGCAGTCCGATGAAGAGTGGCCCGCCGTGGGTTGGGAAACCATCGCCAAGGCCAACCCGACCTTCCTCGTCATCGCGCGCATGGACCGCCGCCGCTACCCGGCCGACGACCATGAAAAGAAACTCGCCTTCCTGCGCAGCGACCCGGTAACGCGCAACATGGACGCGGTGAAAAACAACCGCATCATCATCCTCGACGCCCTGGCGTTGCAGGCCAGCATCCGTATGTTCGACGGCCTTGAACAACTGGCCACGGCCATCGACGGCTACGACCTGCCAAAATGATGCGCGCCCTGCTCGCCCTGGCCCTGCTCCTGGTTGCCGTCCTCGCCGGCGTGGCCATTGGTGAAACCGCCATCTCGCCACAGGTGGTGCTCCAGGTACTCGCCAACAAACTGTGGGGCGCCGGCTACGTGCTCGACCCCATCGATGAAGGCGTGGTGTGGAACTACCGCCTCACCCGCGCCCTGGTCGCCGCCGCCTGCGGTGCCGGGCTGGCCACCTGCGGGGTGATTTTGCAATCGCTGTTGCGCAACCCGCTGGCCGATCCCTACTTGCTGGGCATCAGCGCCGGCGCTTCGACCGGTGCGGTGCTGGTGGCGTTGATGGGTGTGGGCGGCGGCTTGGTGTCGTTGTCGGCGGGCGCGTTTATCGGCGCGATGGCGGCGTTTGCCCTGGTGATCCTGTTGGCGCGGGCCAGCGGTTCGGTCAGTGGCACCGGCCAGATCATCCTCGCCGGTATTGCCGGCTCGCAATTGTTCAATGCGCTCACCGCGTTCCTGATCACCAAGTCGGCCAGCTCCGAACAGGCGCGCGGCATCCTGTTCTGGCTGCTCGGCAATCTAAGCGGCGTGCGTTGGCCCTCGGTGTGGCTGGCGGTGCCGGTGGCGGTCGCCGGCTTGGCCGTGTGCCTGTGGCACCGCCGGGCGCTGGATGCGTTTACCTTTGGCAGCGACTCGGCGGCGTCCCTCGGTATTCCGGTGCGCCGCGTGCAATTTGTGCTGGTGGGCTGCGCGGCGCTGGTGACGGCAGTGATGGTGTCGATTGTCGGCTCTATCGGTTTTGTCGGGCTGGTGATTCCCCATGCCGTGCGCCTGTTGCTTGGCACCGGGCATTCGCGGCTGTTGCCCGCCAGCGCCTTGGGTGGCGCGTTATTCCTGATTGCGGCGGATGTGCTGTCGCGCACGCTGATCAAGGGCCAGGTGATTCCGGTCGGCGTGGTCACCGCGCTGGTCGGTGCACCGGTGTTTGCGCTGATCCTGATCGGCCGGAGGAATGCGCGATGAGCGTATTGAGCTGCCGCGGGCTGGGCTTCAAGGTGCGCGAGGCCGAGTTGCTGCGGGATGTTCATCTGGACGTGCAGTTGGGTGAAACCCTCGGCATCGTCGGCCCGAATGGCTCCGGCAAATCCACCTTGCTCAAGCTGTTGGCCGGGCTACGTGCACCAGCGTCCGGCGAAGTGCTGCTGGGCGGCCAGCGCCTGGGCACGCTGTCCCGCCGCGCCATCGCGCAGCAACTGGCCGTGGTGGAGCAACAGGCCGACACCGACGACGCCATCCGCGTATTCGACGCCGTGGCCCTGGGCCGTACGCCATGGTTGTCGGCGCTGAGCCCGTGGTCCAGCGAGGACGATGCCATCGTGCGCCAGGCCCTGCGCGACGTCGACGCCACCCACCTGAGCCACCGCGCCTGGCGCAGCCTCTCGGGCGGTGAACGCCAGCGCGTGCACATCGCCCGCGCCTTGGCGCAACGGCCGCAGATTCTGTTGCTGGATGAGCCGACCAATCACCTGGATATCCAGCATCAGCTGGCGATCTTGAAGGGTGTGCAGGCGCTGCCCGTGACGACCTTGATTGCGCTGCATGACCTTAACCAGGCACTGACCTGTGACCGCCTGGCAGTGTTGGATCGCGGGCGGTTGGTGGCGCTGGGCAAACCGCTGCAAGTGCTGACGCCGCAGCGGTTGCACGAGACATTCGGCGTGCAGGCGCATTACCTGACGGACCCGTTTGATGGGGCGCAGATCCTGCGGCTGCGTTCCGCTTGATACTGGAATAGCGGTTTATCGTGGCGAGCGGGCTTGCCCGCGTTGGGCTGCGAAGCAGCCCCAATAAGGCCGCTGCATTCCTCCAGGTCGAACCGGGGCGCAGGGTTTCAGGGCTGCTGCGCAGCCCAACGCGGGGCAAGCCCGCTCGCCACAACAGGCCTACAGGGACCGCTGCATATGCGTCGTCCGCCACACCGGGTCTGCTTCCACATCCACCACCTCGAACCCCTGCCGAACCCAGAACTCAATCGCCCCCGGCAAAAATGGGTGGGTATGCAGGTACATCACCTCAACCCCATCCGCCTGCGCCAGCGCTTCCAGTGCGCGGTACAACTGCCTCGCCAGGCCAAAACGACGGAAGGCGGGAAGCACAAACAACCGCACCACCTCCACCGTCTTGCGGCCTTGGTAATTCAACTGCGGGAAACGTCCATCATAGGGTAGGTAGCCAATGGCAGCGACAATCTGCCCCTCAGCGCAAGCGATCAGAAATTGCCCATGGCCCTGCAGATAGACCGCCTCGAAACGCGCCAAGTCTGCCGGCATCCCCTCTGCATTGAGCTTGGGGAAAAGCTCGGAACGAGCTTGCAGCACGAACCTCAATACCTCAGGGATATCCGCCGTCGCGACCGCCTGAATGCTGAGCCTTGGGCTCATACAATGGCTATCTGCGTAATCCCCAACACCTGCGCCTGCTCCAGAATTTCTTCCGGGCTTGCATCCGCAGGGGGCAGGATCAAGCCATTCTCGGCATCGCCGAAATGCAGCTGCAGGAGGTGCAACGCCGCCTCATGTATCGACAACCGGGATTGCTCAAGTTCGAACACGTGGGTGCGGGATTCATCGTTGAACAGGTAGCTGAGGGTGTATTCGCGCATGGAAAAGTCCTGGGAGGTGAAGAAGAGCAGCTGATTAACCTGACTCATCGATCAGTTTTTAAGTTCAATGGATCAGCCTTTACCGTCTTGCCGGCAGCACTCACAGGCGCAACTCGCACACCCCACTGCCCTTTATCCCAGACGTACGCACGCTTACATGGCGGCTTGAATGATCATCTCCCCAGTCGGGCACTGATCCACTGGCGGCTATAAGCAAGCACGCTCCCCCCCATCACCACCGGAAAATGAATAAACCCATGCGCCGCCTCCGGCAACAAATGCGCCTCAGCCCCCGGCCACCGCTCCGCGATCAACAGCGTGTCATCCTTCAGCGGGTCCAATTCCCCCACAAACATCAACGCCGGCGGCAGGCCCTCGAAGTCGCCATACAACGGTGACAACGGCGGCTGCCGACGCTCATCATCACTCAACCCCGGGGTCAGCATGCGCAGCGCCTCGACCATGCCCGGGCCGTCCAGCAACAAGGTGTCCGGCCCCGCCGCGCGCACGCTTGGGGTGCCGGTAAGGTCGTAGACGCCGTAATACAACACCGCCCCGCATACGCGCTGGAGCAGTTGCGGCCATTGCTTCAACGCCAGCAATGTCGCCGCCGCCAAGTGCCCGCCGGCCGATTCGCCGACCACGAACACCGGCAGGCCGACAAATTCATCGGCCGTGAGCAACCAACGCGCCGCCGCCAGGCAGTCGTCCATCAGCCCTTGCACCGGCGTGTCGACCGCCAGCCGATAATCCACCGACACCACCGCCACCTCGCAGGCGTTGACCATGCCCAGGTTGAGGTCGTCATCCATCTGCGCATTGCCGATCACCCAACCGCCACCGTGGATATCCAGCACCACGCCCTTGGGCTTGCCGCTCGGCCGCAGGATGCGCACGGGTACGGAGTCGACCAGTTTGCATTCAGCAGCCGGCGCTTTCTTAAGCATTTGGCTGGTGCGCAACAGCGCCTGGATCAGGCGCGGTGTGACGCGATTACGGATCTTGAAGCGCGGCATCCAGGCCAGCTTCTGGTTGAAGCGGCGCATCTCGGCCAGTTCCGGGTCACTGGCGGGCCAGGTTCTGTGGGCCATCAGCGGTTATTCCGCAGGATCGAAAAGTTCAGCGCCGCTGCCACGCACAGCCACGCCAGGTAGGGGAACAGGATCAAGCCGGTGATCAAATCCAGTTGCACCGCCAGTACCACCATGGTCGCCACGGTCAGCCACAGCACCGCAATAATCACCATCCCGGCCAGGATGCGATGGGCGCCGAAGAACACCGGCGTCCACAAGGTGTTCAACGCAATCTGCGCGGCCCACAAGGCCAGCACCATTTGGCTGCCCGGGATGAGGCTGAGGCGGTAACCGGCCCAGGCCAGTAAGAGATAGATGATCGTCCAGGCCACCGGGAACAGCCAGTTGGGTGGGGTGAAGCTGGGTTTGACCAGGGATTCGTACCAGGCTCCCGGCTTGAAGATAATGCCGGTACTGGCAGCGGCGGCGCAGGCGAGCAGGAAGATGAAGAAGGTCATGGACGGTCCTTGGCTGGGTATTTCAACTTTGACGCGTAGGACGCGGGTAAAAGTTCACTGCGATTCAGGGCATCACGATGTTCAGCCAAGGCCAGCGCGCCTGATAACTGCGGGCCTTCTGCACAAACAACGCCCGCTCAGGATGCAGTGGGTTGATGCGCAACACGCCCTGCTCCACATCTTCCAAGCCATAAGGCGCATACACCTCCCCCGTGGCAATCTCCAGGCCGATGCACGTGCCCGCCACCAGGTAACGGTCAATCCCCTGCCTCGCCGAGTGCAGCTGCGGGTAAGGCCGGCCAAAGCGCTCGCCGTACCACAGATGCACCCGCGCCTGGTTCTTCACCTCGACGTTGACGCCCAGGTCCTGGAACAAGCGCTCGGCCGCACGGATCACTGCGTCTTCAGCCTCGTAGGACAGGTCGGTATCGAAGTAGAAAACGTCGTAGTCCTTTACGCCCTGGGCCGCCGGCAAATTCGACTGATGATTCCACACCGCCTGGAACAGGCAGCCCGCCGTGAGAAAGCACTGGTCCACACCCAGGTCGGGCAGGCGCGCGGTGATTTCGGCGTTGATGGGGTTGGCCATGGCCAGGTTGAGCAAGGTTTCGACAGTCAATGTCATGGGCTCTCCGTTATCCGTGACGCGCTCGAACGGCAGAGGTTACACCACGGTGTGGAGGGTTTCGTGACAGCAGGATTTCTATACACTTTGCCGCGGGCTAAAAACCGGCCCCAATCGTCAAGGATAAAACGATGCGAATCACCACCATGGCCCTCGTTGCCACCAGCAGCCTGTTGCTAACCGCCTGCAGCGAGAGCCCTTCCGACACCGACATTCAAGCCGCCCTGCAACCCCGCCTGGAAGGGGCTTCCTGCATCAGCGCGCCGATGTTCAAAGACTTCCCCGTAACTCTGGGCGACAGCTTCACCCGCAGCGTGTCCAAGGGCAACGCACCGGCCTTCGATGCGCTGGTCGATGCAGGCCTGTTGGTCAAGAGCGACCAGACCTACACCCTCACCGAACCAGGTAAAGCCGCCCACGTGCCCCAGGCCTCCGGGTTCTGCTACGCCCAGGGCTATGAAATCGCCAGGGTCCAGAGCACCGAGGTCAACACTGACCAGATGGGACCGGCCGTGGAAAAATCCTGGCAGGTGACCGTGGACATCCGCCAGAAGCCCGTCGCCCCGTGGGCGAAAAACCCGGCGATTGAGAAACTCACGCGCCACCCGGAAAACCTCTCCGAAGCGCCAAAGACCTACCACGTGACCGTCGGCCGGGTGAAGGGTGAACCAGGGTTGCAGTTGATCGACCCGCGCTTTTCGATCTCACGCGGGATCAGCGTCAGCCAGGGCTTCTGATCTCAGCCCTTCAACTCACTAGCCCGATGCGCCGCCGCGTCGTCGTAAACCACATACAACGACTCGGCGACCTGGCTCTTGATGGCCTTGGTGGACTCAAGGCCCAGTACAAAACCCTCGGCCTTGCCGCCGGCGCGGTTGAGTTCCTCAGGGGTGGCGGCGCCGGTGATGGCGTCGAACAGCTTGGTGGCGTGGGGGCCGACGCCCTTGGGCAGGCTGATCTGGTCGATGGACATGGGCGATACCTTAAAAGAGAGAATTCGGTAGCGCGTGGAACCACTGCCGGGGTGGCATGGTAGACCGGCTGGCACAGAAAGGCGCGGCTTTTGCGCATATCGCGCTCACCGGGCGGCCTTTTTCATGACACTGCCCCACAACACCGTGATAGCGCTAAGCTGGATCCCCCACCCGCCCCGCAGGCCCAGCACCATGACGCTCTCCCCCGACTTCACCCCCTGGGCCTCCCTGCTCGGCGGCGCACTGATCGGCCTCAGCGCCGGCCTGTTCATCCTGCTCAACGGGCGCATCGCCGGTATCAGCGGCCTGCTCGGCAGCCTGCTGGCCAAACACGCTGAAGGCCGCGCCGAAAAAGCCCTGTTCCTGCTAGGCCTGCTCGCCTCGCCCTGGCTGTGGTCACTGTTCGCCACCTTGCCCGGCGCGTCGATCCAGGCCGGTGGCGCCGCGCTGGTGCTGGCGGGGCTGCTGGTAGGCCTCGGCACCCGCTACGGCGCCGGCTGCACCAGTGGGCACGGGATCTGTGGGCTGTCACGCCTGTCGCTGCGCTCGCTGGTGGCGGTGGCGTGCTTCATGGGCAGCGGGTTTGCCACTGTCTACATCATCCGCCATCTGATGGGAGCCTGAGCGTGCGCAAACTGACCGCCTTGATCGCCGGCCTGCTCTTCGGCCTGGGGCTGTACCTCAGCGGCATGACCAACCCGGCCAAGGTGCTCGGGTTTCTCGACCTGGCCGGCGAATGGGACCCGTCCCTGGCGCTGGTCATGCTCGGCGCGCTCGCCGTCAGCAGCGTGTTCTTCTACGTCGCCAGGCAGCGCCGCACCGCGTTGCTGGGCGCGCCGATACAGATGCCGACCAGGCGCACCCTCGACCGGCGGCTGGTGCTCGGCAGTGTGGTGTTTGGTGTCGGCTGGGGGATCGCCGGGCTGTGCCCCGGCCCTGCGGTGGCGCTGTTGCTGACCGGGCAATGGCAGGTGGGGGTGTTCGTGTTGGCGATGGCGCTGGGGATGTGGCTGTTTGAGCGGATTGAGGCGCGCAGGTTGGCCAAGGCTTGAGGCACGGGCAGGCGTTTGTGCTTTATCTCCATCCGCCTGCGGCCTACATTGAACGCCTTATCGATCAACCCCGAGGTCAGCCCCCATGGCACGCATCGTCCGGATTCACGCCTACGGCGACGCCAGCGTCTTGAAACTCGAAGACGTAGACGTCCCCGCCCCCGCCGCCGATGAGGTCCAAATCGACGTCAAAGCCTTCGGCCTCAACCGCGCCGAAGTGATGTTCCGCAACCACGCCTACCTGCAGGAAGCCGAATTCCCCAGTCGCTTGGGCTACGAAGCGGCCGGTGTGGTGATAGCGGTCGGCACCGGTGTCACCGACCTGCAGGTGGGCGACGCCGTCAGCGTCATCCCACCGCTGGACATCGCCCGCTGGGGCACCTATGGCGAAGTCGCCAACGTGCCCGCCCACCTCGCCGTCAAACACCCGCAAACCATCAGCTTTGTGCAAGCCGCCGCGTGCTGGATGCAATACGTCACCGCCTGGGGCGCCCTGGTGGAACAGGCCAAACTGACCCAGGGCGACACCGTGCTGGTCACCGCCGCCTCCAGCAGCGTCGCCCTCGCCGCCTTCCAGATCGCCCGCAGCGTCGGCGCCACCGCCATCGGCGTGACCCGCACCCGTGCAAAAAAACAGGCGCTGCTGGATGCCGGCGCAGCGCACGTCATCGTCAGCGACGAAGAAAACCTGGTCGAACGCGTGATGCAACTCACCCACGACCAAGGCGCCCGCGTGGTGTTCGACCCCATCGGCGGGCCGGGCTTCGAAGCCCTCACCCAGAGCATGACCCGAGGCGGCATCTTGCTGGAGTACGGCGCGCTGAGCTCGGAGCCGACGCCGTTTCCGTTGTTTACCGTGTTGGGCAAATGCTTGACGCTCAAAGGGTATCTGTACGCCGAAATCGTCGCCGACCCGGCGGCGTTGGCGCGGGCCAAGGCGTTCATTCTGGACGGGCTGGCGTCTGGCGCATTGGCGCCCGTGATTGCGAAGACATTTGCGTTGGATGAGGTGCAGGAGGCGCATCGGTTTTTGGAGGCGAACCAGCAGGTGGGGAAAATCGTGGTGACGGTGTGAGGGCGGTGTCCTAGGACAATTCCCAAAGCTGGGCAGTGGCTTGCCCGATTGCCTACGCGTGGGTCAGAATCCGCCGGCTTGTGCGCTGGGGTGGTCGAAACTAAGGTGGCGCGGTCGCTGAATTTCTCGGTGATCGGGTTTAGTAGCCCGGATCGGTTATCTGAATGTGCATGAGCTTCATCAGTCAGACATAACGTCTGTGCTTGATGGCGGCTGTGCGCAGGGCGTCCTCGGACGCGCCGGCTTTAGATATCCACCGGTCTACTAACCTGCGTACAGCTGCCACCCACTCGTTTAGTAGCGGGGAGGTGGTGGCCCAAGTCAGGATATCTTTATGTCTCACGTCATGCAGGATTCAACCGTGCTCTTTCGCGTTGCTCCAGACGCAAGCAATGAAGCCCTCATTGCCAATAGCTACGAAACCTTCGCCTCTGTCAGTACCCTTCTGCTCGATCTATCCGACGATCTGAGCGGCAAACATCGAGATATTGCACTGGCTATCCACCAATTAAGTGAGCTAGGCGTACTCCTCACTGCCAAACTGCTGGACCGCGAAGTGCCTTCCACAGACTGAGCGTTAACACGTTAAACCCAGATATTCGGCGCAAAGCTCTGCGTCGTCGTATGCTACGTGCGACGACGTTACAGCGGGATCACCATCGTTTTTTGAACCTAAGGTCAACCACAACGCTTTCAGCTCTGCCGCTTATTCGGTCGATTTTCGAGGGCATTGATGGCAATTGAGCCTAAAATTTTTAGGAAATGAGGCTCGAAATCCTGTTTAGGAAGGTGGTTTGACTGACAGTCATCTGAATGGAAAAACACACAATTTAGCTAGAAACAACAAAGCTTCGACCTGCAGATTCGCGGAAACCTGGTTTAGATCCCCATACATTGAGAAGCAGATTCAGAGCCCATAAACTCATGGCACAGCTGTGGCACGCAGCAAAGAACCGTTTCAATCCCTCCTCTCACTCACATGCCATCGCTGTATACTACACACCTAGCTCCATCCAGATGTGGCGAGCCATCACGGTAGACACCTAACGCCGGAAACTAATTATGAATACAGTTGAATTCACCAGAGGCACGAACGGAAAACCAGTTGCTTCGACCGCGCTGGAAGAGTGCCTTGCAAACATTGTAGGTTTAGATGGAAGCTGTTTTTTTGGATACCCTTTGATCGCCACCCCAGAAGGTAAATACTTTGTTGATGCGACATTACTAAGTCCCGACAAAGGGATAGTCTTGTTTGACATATTAGAAGGTCAAAACATTGGAAACTACTCTGAACGCCAAGACGACCTCGCGAATAAAATTGAGTCAAAACTAAAGCTACACAAAGACCTTATGAAGGGTCGAACTTTGATCCCACAACTACATGTAGTAACATTTGCACCAGCTATTGGTGATGTACAAGCCCTTGCGGAAGATGGCTACCCTCTAGCAAATGAAGGCAACTTAGCTAACATTGTACGAGAGCTAACCTGGGAAAATTCTGATGACGAAATCTATCGCTTAACGACCTCAGCCATTGAGAGTCTATCTTCAATCAGAAAAAGTAGGTCTAAGCGTGATGTAATAAGGCCCGACTCTCGCGGGGCAAAACTAAAAAAACTAGAAGATTCAATTGCAACGCTGGATTACAGACAAAATCGCGCCGTCGTTGAAACCGTAGAGGGTGTTCAACGAATTAGGGGGCTAGCAGGATCAGGTAAGACTATAGTTCTCGCACTTAAGGCTGCGTACCTTCATACTCAGCAACCGGACTGGCGCATTGCAGTAACTTTCAACACTCGATCTTTGAAAGCACAGTTTAAGAGATTGATTAATAATTTTTGTATTGAGCAGAGCGGCGAAGAGCCGGACTGGACTAAGCTTCGAATTCTCAATGCTTGGGGTGCACCCGGAGGAATCGAGCGGGACGGTATTTATTATGAAGCATGTCGACAAAGTGGCGTTGACTTCTACGACTTTCGTAGCGCAAGCCTGAAACATGGAGGAAACAACAAAGCGTTTGACGGTGCTTGTCGTGATGCTTTGAGCAAAATACAGGCACCGATTGAAATTTACGATACGATTCTTGTTGATGAAGCACAGGACTTCTCTCCGAGCTTTTTGCAGTTATGCTATTCGATGCTTAAGCCTCCAAAGCGCTTAGTTTATGCATATGATGAACTGCAAAACCTATCTGGAACTTCACTTCCACCACCAGAAGATATTTTTGGTGCAGATGATAGGGGCAATCCGTTAGTCTCATTGGAAAGAGACCCTCGTAAAGACGTAATTCTACAAAAGTGCTACCGAAACTCACGCCCAATTCTTGCAACAGCCCACGCGTTGGGTTTTGGAGTTTATCGCCCCCCACTAAAAGGTACCGACACAGGCCTTGTTCAAATGTTTGAACAACCAGCCCTATGGGAAGAAATTGGCTATAGAGTTCACGACGGAGAACTATCGAAAGGGCACAATGTATCTCTGGAACGCACCGATGAGACCAGCCCTAGATTTTTGGAAGCCCACTCTGCAATTAATGACTTAGTACAAATAATAAAATTTTCGACCGAATCCGAACAAAACGATTGGATCGCTGAACAAATTCAAAAAAATATAAATGAAGACGAGCTGAGACATGATGACGTCATTATCATAAACCCGGACCCCATAAGCGCGCGAGAGCGATGCGCCCCCATCAGAAAGTCCTTGTTTAGTCGAGGAATCCAGAGCCACCTAGCAGGGGTAGACACGGACGCTGACGTATTTTTTAGGTCCGATATCGGCTCTGTCACATTTACCGGGATTTTCCGAGCCAAGGGAAATGAAGCTGGCATGGTTTACGTGATAAATGCTCAAGACTGTGATGGTCATGGTGCTGGCCTATCCACACTGCGAAACCGCTTATTCACAGCAATTACGCGAAGTAAGGGCTGGGTTAGAGTTGTTGGCTACGGCCCTGGAATGGATGGACTACTACGAGAATTCGAAGAGCTCAAAAAAAATGCATTCCGATTAAATATGCAATATCCAACCGATGAACAGCTAGGAAAGATTCGAATTGTCCATCGCGACTTATCAACTCATGAGAAAAAACGTTTAGAGCAGAAAAAATATAGTGCCCAAGAGCTAACTGAAGCTTTGGAAACCGGCGAACTTATTGCTGAAGACCTTGATGATGACACTCGACAGAAACTACTCAAGTTACTGAGTGGGCAGAAATGAAAAAAAACCCATCTCCATCTCATCAAATCCGCGAGGACCTAGAGCACTTAATTTCGGAGCTAATAGGAAATGGTTTATCTGACGATCAAAATTTCCCAGCTCTTCGACAGACCGGAAACAACAAATGGGAGGTTTCTTTTCAAGGAGCAGAACATATATCTATTGCCATGTCAGACATAGACTATGACATCATATATTCTGAACTGCTAGAAAAACGGTCTTTTAATGTCAAGCTGGTCGATGGCGGATTACTTCAGCTATCGTATATTTTTGATGACAACTCACTCATCAAACATCGCTTGGCGTATTATCCATCTCCGAGCCTACGTTCATTCCAAGATGACCCTGAGCTATATATGCGGGAGGAGGTATACGTAGACATTGTCTCAAGGCGCTTAATTCCGTTCCCCTTAAGATTTGACTACGACGTACTGGCAGCAAAAGATATTATCCACCCCACGTGTCACCTTACTTTGGGTGATGTAGAGGGTTGTCGTATCCCGGTTGGTTGCCCCCTGACTCCACGGCAGTTTATCGAGTTTGTAATACGAAACTTTTACCAAACGGAGAAATATGACTTCATCTCGACTTTTCCAGGGCATAAATTATTTTTCGGCTCGAGCATCAGTCCAAACGAGCAAAAACTAATTCACCTAAGTGTTCCCGGCGCGACTTAAGCTCGAGATAGGAGGTGTGGGGAGGCAAGAGGACTCCCCACACCCGACAGCGAAGCACGCAACCAACGTGAAACTAGCAGCCACCGCCCCCCTTTGCAATTAATTAAATATTCACCATACATCCCGTATATAAACCTTTCACTAACAACCCTATCCCCTCCCCCAACTGCCCATACCCCATCACCGCGTTCTCCGCGTACACGGTAATAAACAACGTCTTCAACCCCGGCCCCAGCGCCATCCCCGCCTCGGCCATCTGCCGCCCATTCACCCCGCCCGTCAGCCCCACATCCGTCACCAGCAAATCAATCGGCACATCCGGGCGCAGCAGTTTCAGCCCCGCAGCGCTGTCGGCTGCTTCGATCACGGTGTAGCCCAATTCACCCAGTACATCGGCGAACAGCATGCGGACGGTGGATTCGTCGTCCACCAGCAGTACGGTTTCGCCGTGTTGGGCGACTTCGATGGCCACTTGCCCCGGTGTTAGTTAATCACCCGGCGCGGCGCCGTGGTGACGTGGGAGGTAGAGGGACACGCAAGTGCCTTCGCCTTCGGTGGAGTGGATGTGCACTTGGCCGCCGGATTGTTGGGCGAAGCCGTAGATCATCGACAGGCCCAGGCCGGTGCCCAAGCCGAGGGGTTGGGCGGTGTAGAAGGGTTCGAAGGCGTGGGCCACGACGTCGGCGGGCATGCCGGTGCCGGTGTCGGTGACGCTCAGGCGCAGGTACGGGCCTTCGCGCAGGTCATGGGCGCGGGCGGTGTGGGCGTCGAACCAGTGGTTGCTGGTTTCGAGCAGGAGGCGCCCGCCTTCGGGCATGGCGTCGGGAGAAAATCGGGAGAATTGGGGGTCAGACCACGTTTTCAATAATGGTGGTCTGAGCCCAATTCCGTTTGATGCGAATCAAATAAGGAATAGGCGATGGAAAAGCTAAAGTGTCTGGAAAGCGGTATCGAAGGATTCGTTACGCTTTTGAAAGGAGGACTCGTCGCTCGTTCCCTGATTTCGAGAGCAATCACAATCAGCGCGCTGAATTGAGTGGCGTCTGCATCTGGCCGATTTCTGCCTATCATA
Source organism: Pseudomonas extremorientalis (assembly GCF_024584605.1). Lineage (NCBI taxonomy): Bacteria > Pseudomonadati > Pseudomonadota > Gammaproteobacteria > Pseudomonadales > Pseudomonadaceae > Pseudomonas > Pseudomonas extremorientalis. Next base: position 4,326,539 of record NZ_CP089519.1, read on the forward strand.
ACTGACCGATATCTACCAAAAGCGGCGGTCGACGGACACAATCGGCCCGCTTTAGCAATTCAGGTTGAATTACCTCTAGAACGCAGCCGCGTCGTTGATAGCAGCCTCATAGGCATGCTTTTCAAATGTGAAGGGGCCAACGACATCTATAATTTGAGGCTCTTCATAGCCGTTCTCATAAGCAAAGGAATCCCACGTGAAACAGTCATCGTTTTGGCAAACAGATACTGCGTAGGCGCCACACCCGATGTCGCCGCACTCGGGGCAGATGTAAAGGAGTATCCGACCGCTCTCTGTTTCAGCTGGCTCGCGTAATAGCAGACGAGAACTAGATTGTTTGTTTTGCTCCGGGAAGCCCTTGACGAAACAGCCCATGAAATCGGAATGATCACCAGCTGCCATAACGAGAGCACTGAGCAACGAACGTTCGTTTATCTGAAAATCGATGGAGAGTCGTTCGGCCACGGTGCAGCCATTTGAGGCGCTTCCCGGACGAAACAACTGTTGAAATGTGAGGGAGCTGGTGTCCATTCCTGCGAACCGCTTTATGCACTGAATTGGCGTGGAATTACATACAACATCGTGGGTTGGTACAAGCCAAATTTCATCGGCCGACTGACCACTTTTGGCCGATAGCCCACAGTCATCCGCTCCCTCCTCCGCAGCAGAAAACTTCCCCCTCCCTCCCCCCAACACCTCCACCGCATTCTCCGTGGGGGTCAGACCACGTTTTCAATAATGATGGTCTGCCCCCTATTTCTGCGTTTTCCACACAAGGCTTACAACCCAAGCCCATACTGAAACAACGCCATATCCATCACCCGCGCCGTAGGATACGGCAGTTCCAGACGCCCCGTTTTCAACGGCAGGGGTGAAGGATTCAGTTGCTCCACCACGCCCGCCAACGCCGTCAGCCCCTTCCCGCTGGCGGTGGTGATGAACGCGCGACGTGGGAACAGATCGCGGCAGGCGGCAATGTAGAAACGGTCCAGCGCCGGGCACTCTCCCCAGACCCCCATCAGGATTTTGGTCTTGAGGGTGTCGGTCCAGGAGACGTTGGTGGCCAAGGTCTCCATGGAGGCCAATACGCTGTCCAACAAGGCTTGGTTGTACGCCAGGTCCGGTGCGCCGGGTGCGAAATTATCCAGGGACAGTTCAAACAACTCCGGGCCCTGGCCGGTAAAAAGGCGCTTGGCCAAGGCTTTCATCAGGTCCAGGTTGCTGTTCTGCAGCAGGCCCGAGGAGCCACGGAACATCCCCCAGTTCGCCAGGTAGAAGCCGATATGCAGGGCGGTGGTGTCGATCTGTTCTTCGCTGATGAGGTCAGCCCAGCGAGGGCGGGATTCGTCCCAGATGTATTCATAGAGAAACTCCCACGCCTTGAGTCGGGGGTAGTCGTTACCCGGTGAGGGCTGGATATTCTGGTAGTAGATCTGGGCGTAGCGATTGACATCGAAAATCATCATCTGGCTTCCTGCGCACGGCGTTCCTGTTGATCACATCAGCAGAGGTTATCGACAGCGCGGGCGAGATATTGAATACGCCCTCCCCCAAGCACCCGCCCCACGTTTACACTGGCGCCTTTTGCGCCGCTCACGCAGGGAAGCACTCGATGTCCACCGATCCGCTATGCCTGGTTTTTGTCCCCGCCCTTGTGGCTGTACTCACCGCCGCCGAGGCGAAAAAAGGCACGCCGCTGACCGAAGCCGAAGTGTGTGAAATCCGCGATGCAGCCACCTGTATCGCGCTGCCGTTCAGCACCGCGCTGGCGATGGAAACCGAGCGAGGTTATCCAGATATCGTCGCCGAAGACTGCTGGAGTGAGTGGCAACGGCTACGTGCTTCGGTTGCCTGACCCCGCTTATCGACCCCCTTACGAATGGAATCGACACCATGCTCAACTCCCCGCGCCCGTTCAAGCCACTCATCTGCCTCACCCTCCTCGCCGCCCTCAGCGGCTGCGGCGCATTGACCGATGTGCGCTCGTTCTCCACGCCCTACGCCACGCCCACCAGCGCTGAAACCGTGCGCCTGCGTGTGATGAGCGATGGCATGGTGCGCGCCGTGCCCAATTCCAACTGCATCAACTTCCGCCTGCCCGGCGCGGGGGTGATGGTGGCCAATCGAGAGGGCTATGCAGACCGCAACGGCGAAAGCCTGGGCATGGCGCCCGTGGAGCGGTATTCGGATGGCACGGTGATGAGCGAACTGCGGGTGCCGGCCGGGCAGCCCATCGCGTTTCACTACATCGGCAATCGTTGCTACAACATGTTCACTTTCGTGCCTGAGGCGGGGATGGACTATGAGCTGGATGCAGCGGGTCGCTATAAGTGCGGGGTGACGCTCAAGCGCATGTTGGTCGGCAAGATTGAGGGCACTCGGGTGCCGTTGGGTGAGAGCAAGTTGTGCAATTGGGGCGATAACTTCTGAGCCACGTCTCGCCCTCAGCTATGCAACGGCAACGCCACCCCGAACAACACAAAGAACCCACCACAGACTTTATTGAACCGCCGCCCGGTGCGGGCCAACCATGGCCGCACCCGGTGCGCGGCGCTGGCCACCAGGTATTCGACGACGAACTCCACCACGGCGTAGGTCAGCGCGATGATGGCGGTCTGCGTGATGATGTTTCTGTGGGGGTCGAGGAAGGGTGGGATAAACGCGGTAAACAGCAGCAACGCCTTGGGGTTGGAGAGGGCCGAGACCAACCCTTGGCGGAACAGCGACCAGCGTCGCAGGCTGGAAGTGGCCGCTGTTTCCAGGCTGACGGGGGCGGCGCGCCACAGTCCGTAGCCCAGCCAGATCAGGTAGAGCCCGCCGGCAATCTTCAAAGCCGTGAACGCGGTGGCCGAGGCCTGGATCAGTGCGCCCAGGCCCAGCGCGCACAGCGCAAGCACCAAGGCAAAACCGAGCACGCCGCCGCTGATGGTGAACAGGGTTCTGCGACTGCCGTGCAGCGCGCCATGGGTCAGCGCCAGCAACGCATTCGGACCTGGCACCACGGATATCCCGCAGCAGGTGATCAGGTAGAGCAACCAGGTCTCGAAGGGCATGATCAAGTCCGCAATGGGTGGTTTTGACTGCTATCTTGCAAATGAACAACGGCCGTGAAAAGCGCATAATTCACGTCGCAGCCATTCGATTAACGAATAAAGGTTATCGCCATGTCTTCCAGCGATTTGCAGATCGATTGGCTCAAGTGCTTCGTCGCCGTGGTGGATGCCGGTTCGCTGTCGGGGGCGGCCCATGAGGTGAACCGCTCGCAGTCCGCCGTCAGCATGCAGATGAAAAAACTCGAGGCTGCCCTGGGCCGGCCCTTGCTCAACCGTGGCCCGCGGCACCTGCAACTGACCGATGACGGCCAGACACTGCTGGGCTATGCCCGTCGCATGCTCGCCCTGCACGCCGAGACCCAGGCAGCGTTTCACGGCGAGGCGTTGACCGGGCGTATCCGCCTGGGGGTGGCCGAGGACTACGCAGCCAAGTACCTCACGCCGCTGCTCAAACGTTTTGCGCCGCGTTATGCGGGGGTCGACATCGAGCTGACCTGTGAACAGTCGACCGCCCTGATCCCGCGTTTGCGCAGCGGCGACCTTGATCTTGCGCTGGTGTCCAGGGACTCGCCGCACACAGGGACGTTTCTGTTCAAGGAGCCGATGGTGTGGGTCGGCTCCGCGCAATTCGAGCTGTGGCGCCGCGACCCGGTGCCTATCGCCGTCTACGAAAGCGAAAGCCTGGCGCGCCGGTATGCGGTGAATTCACTGGCGCAACAGGGCCGCCAGTTCAAAGTGGTGTACAACAGCTCCAGCCTGGCCGGCCAGCTCGCCGCCGTGGAAGGTGGGCTGGCGATTGCTGCGATTACGGAGTGCACCGTGCAGCCGTCCTTGCAGGTCTTGAGCAGCGAACACGGCTTGGGCGCTATCGAACCGATGGAGGTGTCGATTCTACGTAGTCGGGCTTCGCGCGGATCCAAGGCGGTCAACAGCCTGCATGGGTTTATCATCAGTGCGCTTAGAGCTCAGGCGTAGCCCTGGCGCGTCGCGCTATCTGGACACCGAGGTGATCCCATAGCAGCCTCGCTGAAGCTCGACAGCGCCTATAATTGATCTGCATTCGGAGCTATACATGGCCCTGTCCAAACGTGAAACCGTTGGTATCGAACGCCAACTGGTCGCAGCACTGACTGACGCCTGCGAAACAGCGAAGGCTGAAATCCCGGGGTTTGAATGGCTGACGCACACGGTCAACTACGCCGACTTCCCTCAAAGCCTGCGCATCACCTGGGTCTTCGACACCCGCGCCAATAAAGACCACGCGGTGGCGACCGGGTTGGACGCACGCATCCGCGAACTCACAGCCGCGGCCCTGCACGATGCCGACATCCCACCCGTGCCGTTGCCGCGCTGCGTTCAACTTGACTCCGAAGAAGCCTGCCAAACCCAGCACGGCGGCAATTGGCGTTTGCGCCTGACCCGCTCAGCCAACTAGAGCCTGGCGCCCAACTGCTGGATAATGCCTCGCCCTGCTCTCCGCCCGCTGAAAAGGAAATCCCGCCCCATGAAGTTGCCGCTTTCCGCTGCCCTGCTCGCGTCTGCCCTACTGTCGCCTTCGATGGCCCACGCCGACGACGCCGCCCTGGTCGACACCCTCAAGGCCTTCACCCGCTGCGACGCGAGTTTTTTCAGCAGCCTGAACACCCACCGCGACGCCTGGCAGGCCTACGCGCCGCTCAAGCAAGAGAAGGACTTCAGCTGGATCGCGGTGCGCGATCGCACCGACCCCAAGGCCACCGCCGTGCCGGTGAGCGCGCCGGCCATCGCCGGTTTGAAGTTGCTGTCCTACAACGATGAGGTCAGCGATCTCGGCCCGTTGGGCCTGTATTACTTCTGGGGTTTCACGGTGGACGGCAACATTGATGAGGTCGCGCAGCGCTTTGCCGCACTGCTGGACCAACCCGCAGCGCTGCAAAAAGGCGAAGGGCAATACACGCGCAGCGAGCTGAAGGTGGGCAACAGCTGGCAGGCGATCAAGCCGATGCCGGGCAAGGCACCGGGGCTGCGCCATGTGGAGCGGGTGCTGATCGTGGAACCGGAGGGCCAGCATTCCCGTGTGAGTTGTTCGGTGCAGGGCGGTGTGACTCCCGGCCTGGTCGCGCTGCTGCGGCCGGACATCGCGCCGGTCGATTACCCGCGCACAGTGGCCGACACCAATCTCGCCGATGTGCCGGTACCGCCCACTGTGCTCCAGAGCCTCGATGCACCGTTGTTGCAGCCCAGGTTCAAGACGTTGAGCTACACCTACCTGTCGAGGAATGCCGCGGGCAAGGACGCGCCGATCACCATCCGGTTCAAGGCCGAGGGCGGTTTGCTGGTCAAGAATGAGGCCTACGGCAGCGCCTTCAATGTGGACCGACTGATGTTGGCGGACCTGATCCAGCTGAAATCGAAAATGAACGGTGTAGGCGAAGGCCAGGTGCTGCAGACCCGCGAGGCCGAGGTAAAACTGCCGACCAGTTGGGCAGCGGGCCAGACCCTGAGTGCGCACCTGAAGATGGCCAATGTGCCGGTCAAGCCCACTGACAAACCGACCGAGACCACCTTGACCTGCAAGGTCGGCGAGCGCTTCCCGGCGCGCCAGGTGTTTGCATCGTTGACAGGCGATGCCATCCGGCTGGCCTGCGAACAGGACGGCTACACGTCGTCGCGCGCGTTTATCGAGGACCTGGGGGTGGCCCTGACGCTGGAGTCGACGTCGAGCCAGACCCACTATGTGAATGAAATCCAGACGCTGGATGTGGTGCGCTGATTAGGCGCTCCACCCCACGCAAGAACACACCGACGCGCCGGCTGATCGCCCATTGTGTTTTAGCCGCAGTCGTACTCAACGTGTGATGAACGGGCCTGTCCACCACAATGAGCCCGCTCACCACAAGGAATGAAGAGGCGGTTAGAAGTGCCGTATGAGCGAACCAAACAGGTCCCCCCGGGGCATTTGGCTCAACGGGATTTCGGCGTTCTCGAACCACTGCGCACTGGCTTCAGGATGGGGGCCGCTCAGGATCACCACGCCCTTCTCGAAGGTATACCGCGCCGCCGCGACGTCGCCGTTGCGGTAGGTCGCGATGGCCGTGTAGGGCGCTACCTTGGGGAAGAACGGGCCGTCCTGGAAGAACACCTGGTCGGGCTTGCCGTCCCATGTGACCTGCACGGCGGCGTCGGCGCTGTCGGGCACTTCGAAACCGGGGCGGCCGGCTTCGCCGTCGAGGTCCACCGGGATCAGGCCGAGGTTGTTGTCATCCGCCAGGTAGGCACCCATGCACAAGCCCAGGTAGCGCCCGCCGTTGGCCACGTAATCGCGGATCGCTTCGCTGCGCGCATCGCCCAGGCTGCGCAAAGCGCCGGGGATGTCCTGGCCGCCGCCGGGTTGCACGTAGAGGTCGTAGCGCGCCAGGGTTTGCGGCGTGATGTCGATAGGCTCGTCGGCGCCCACGAAGTCGATACGGTAGTTGGGGTTGATGCGCTGCAGGGCCTTTGCCACGTTTTCCGAACAGTCATCGCAGCCTGCCAGGCCACGATATATGGCGACACGGGTGATAGGCGCCGAGGCTTCGGCCGGTGACGGCAGCAAAAGGGCAAAGGCAAACAACGTGGCGACGACAGCTCGCAGGTTCATGGTCGAGGACTCCTGAAGGACCACGCAAAGCCTATAGCGATTGCGCCGTTGAATCCGTTAACAGTTGTAAACGACGTTCAGTTGGGGATAACTGGCGGTCGAGCCCCGTTTTGATGACCTTGGCTAACGCATTCAACGCGGTGAAGTGGGCGGGCGCGGTTTACCTGATCTACCTGGGCATCCGCTCAAAACCGGCACACAGAAAGGGCTGACGCAGCGCTAGTCACTTGGCAAACGCATACTCCCCACCCTGCTCCACTGCCGTGCGATACGCAGGTCGGGCCTGGAATTTTTCTACCCAAGCCGCCAGGTGCGGGTAGGCCTGCAATTTGCCTTGGGCCCCGGCGACTTCGCCGATAAAGCTCATCTGGATATCCGCACCGCTCAGCTCGTCGCCCAGCAAGTACGCGTTATCTGTCAGTGCGTCGTTCAGATAACCCAGGTAGTTGGCCACTTCCGATTCAATACGCGGATGCAACGGCGCGCCGGCTTCACCCAGGCGGCCAACATAGAGGTTGAGCATCAACGGCAACATGGCCGAGCCTTCGGCGAAGTGCAGCCATTGCACGTAGGTGTCATAGGCAGCGCTGGCCGGGTCCGGTTGCAGGCGGCCCTGGCCGTGATGGCGGATAAGGTAGTCGATGATCGCGGCGGACTCGATCAACACCTGGCCACCGTCTTCGATCACCGGGGATTTGCCCAGCGGGTGGATGGCCTTGAGTTCCGGCGGCGCCAGGTTGGTCTTTGGGTCACGCTGGTAGCGCTTGATCTCGTAAGGCAGGCCGAGTTCTTCGAGCAGCCACAGGATGCGTTGCGAACGTGAGTTGTTGAGGTGGTGGACGATGATCATTGAGTACTCCGCGGAGCGAAAGGATGTCTTGGAAACAGACTACGCCAGCGTCCGGGAGTGCCGACAATTAAATTTCAACGCGACAAACACGCGTGGTTACCATGGGGATCGATTTCACAGGAGTTCCTCCATGGACCTGAAGTTCAGTCACGTCGACATACTGGTTGAAAACCTCGAGGAGGCTTGCGCCTATTACGCGCACATCCTCAACGCACGCATCTCAAAGACTTTCGTGTGGGAACGCGGCGGTCTGCATGTGCGCTATGCCGTGGTGCTGATGGGGCAAGAGCGGTTCATGCTGGTCCAGCCGATTGTCGGGAATCTGCGCGAGCTGTTGGACGCCCACGGCGAAGGCATGATTTACCGCCACTGCTACACCACGCCGGACATCGAGGTCGCCTATGACGAGCTGATCGCCGCCGGTGTGCAACCCGAGAATGAAAACGGCGTGCCCCTGGCCCGCGAGAACCTACAGTCACCTTCTGGCGGGCGCATTATCTGGCTGCCCAAGCGCTTCGGGCACTTCTCCATGGAGATCCTGGAAGAGAAGACACTCGAGGCGTTTATTGAGGAGGCGTTTGGCTGATCGACGCCCACGCCGCCTGGGCCAACAACGACGCATAGGCATTCGGGCTTTTCTTGACCCGCCCGGACAACCACGCCCGGGCGTAGTTTTCTGCCGCGCCAATGATCAGCGAGAGCAAAAGCTCGGCGGGAATGTGGCTGAACGCTTCAGCGCGGCCCTCCTCGCTCATCCACTCGGTCAATTGCCGATTGCGCTGTTTGTTGCGGGTGAGCAATTCATCCTTGAACGGGCCGTTGGCCACGGCGAAACGGCTCTGGAACACAAAGCGCGCCCAGTCGGGTTGTGCGTCCACCCACTCCACATAGCTGCACACCAACGCTTGCACACCTGCCTGGGCGGTTTGCGCCTGCGTCAGGTAGTGCTCACGCAGGGCGGCCTGGTCCTCCAGCGCGGCAAAAAACAGCGCGGCGACGATGCCTTCCTTGCTGCCGAAATGGTGGTAGATGGCACCCACGCTGGTGTCGCACCGCGCGCGGATGGTTTCGATGTTCGTGGCTTCAATACCCACTTCGTTAAAGCAGGCCAGCGCCTCGCGCAGGATGCTGCGCTTGAGGTCGCTGCGTCGGCCCGGGAAGGTGCGCTCGATCAGATCAGGTGCGTGCATGAAGTCGCTCGCCAAATGTGCGGAGTCTAAAGGTACAGCAGCCGCTAGAGAAGGCATGGCTTGACACCCTTGGAGTTCACAGAATATTGTTCCGTCACAGAATATTATTCTGTAAACCTATCAGGAGGAAATCCATGAGTCAGTTTCTCAGCATGTTCAACAGCGTAGGCCCAGCCGCGTTCAGCCAGATGGCCTGCCAGGTGGCGCCCTACTTCAGCACCATCAACCCTGAAATCGCCGAACTGCGCCCAGGCCATGCGGTGGTCAACGTGCCGTTTCGCAAGGAAATCACCAACCACCTGGCCTCGGTGCATGCGATTGCGTTGTGCAACGCGGCGGAATTGGCCGGCGGCACGATGACGGATGTGTCGATTGCCCAAGGCGCCAGATGGATTCCCAAGGGCATGACCGTGGAGTACCTGGCGAAGGCCAAGTCGAACATCCGTGCGGTGGCGGATGGCAGTGGCATTGACTGGTCAACGGCTGGCGACAAGATCGTGCCGGTGGATATTTTCGATGAGGGCGGGGTGAAGGTGTTTACGGCGAAGATCACCATGAATGTGAAGATCGCCTGAGGCCGGGACGGCAGGCTCGGCGTTTGCCGAGCCATGCGTCACCTCACCATCGACCACAATGAAGCACCGACGCCGGTGATGCTCTCCCCCGCGATCAAGCCGGCAGCGGCGGTAATCGCAAAACGCTCGGTGAGGCTCGGCCAGCGGCAGCTCACCAGCCAGGTCAGTATGGCGCCCAGGGCCATCATCAGCGAAACCGAAGCCGGCAGCACGAAGGCCAGGCCCAGTGCCGCGGCACTCGGGAGGAAGCGGGCGCGATGGGCAGGCAAGGTGCTGTCCAGCACGCCGAGCAGCACGCCAACCAAGCCGCCGATGGCAATCGCCCAGCGGATGCTGGTCGATAGCGAGTCGAGCCCATGGGTGAGGGTTTGTGCCACCGCTTTCCAGGTGGCGACCGCCGGTGCCGGCCACTCTTCGGTGAGCAACATGGACTGCGGATCGGGGATCAGTGCCAGGTAGGCGAATACGCCGACGATACTGCCGATGAAAATCCCCAGGATCTGCGCGATCACTTGTTTGTGCGGTGTGGCGCCAATGGCCTTGCCCACCTTGAAATCGTTCATCAGGTCCGTGCATTGCCCGGCTGAACCGCCAGCGGTATTGGCGCTCATCAGGTTGATCGGCACCTGCCCCGGCGCAACGATGCCGAAGCTCAATTGGGACAGTTGGCCGATGGCACCGATGGGCGGGATGCCGGTGGCTCCCACCACGCGCGCGGCGACGGCAGCCAGGCAGATCGCCAGCGGAATGGTGAGCAACGCCATCCCCAGGTCGATGCCGAACAGCAGCGCCTGCAGGCTCACCACCAGCCCGATCGACAGCGCGAACCCAGCGGCAGGCCCGGGCTTGGGCAGGGTCCACGTCGAGCCGCCGCTGGACTGGGTCGATCGGTACAAACCCCACAAACGTATCGTCAACGAGGCCAGGGTGGAACACACCATCAGGCTCACACCCGGCCACAGCAACCACTCCACCAGCGCGGCAAACTGTGGGCCGCTGCTGTCCGCAGGCAATGTCACCAGGTGTTGCGCCAACAACCAGGGGCCCAGCCCGCCCCAGGCGAGCAAGGCGCCGAGCAGCAGGGTCAGGCCCACGCGAATGCCGATGATGCCGCCAAAGCCCACCAGCAACAGCGAAGGGTCGGCAGTGAACGTCAGGCGCTCCAAGTGCGCGCTGGGCGACCAGCGCGGGAACGCCCACATAAAGGTATCGACCCACTTGACCAAACCGGAGAGCAGCGCGGCGCTGAGCAGCACCTTCAAACGCGTCGCGGCTTCGCGACCGTGGTTGTAAATGTGCAACAGGGTTTCCAGGGTGGCCATGCCTTCGGGGAATTTCAACGCGTGGTCATTCAGCAGAGACGGCCGTAGATACCAGGCGATCCAAATGCCCAGGAAACTGACCGAGAACACCCACGCGATCATCGGCACAGCGTCCAACTGGTTGCCCGTGAGCAAGGTATAGGCCGGGATCGGCGCCACTAACCCGCCGGAAATGATCGACGCGGCGGCCGATGCGACGGTCTGGTTGATATTGCTTTCGTGCAAGGTCCACGGCAGTGGTTCGGTGGCACGCTTGGCCAATCCCTGGAAGATGGCATAGCCGATCAGCAAGGCAATGATCGACATGTTGAACGACCAGCCGATCTTCAACCCGGCGTACACATTGGAGGGCGTGAGCAGAATGCCGAGCACGGTGCCGGTGATGACGGCGCGCAGGCTCAGTTCGCGAATCACGGGGCCGTGCGGGAGGGGCGTGGCGGGCATGCGGATTCCTTTCGGCAAGAACACAGGGCTACCTGACAAGTGAGCCCCATATCCGCCGAAGGTTCATCCCATTGCTCAGCCCAGGCGGAACCGCGCCGTGTTATCGCTCAACGCCTGGCTGCCTTTGCTCAGGGTGTCGGCTGCGCGGTTCACTGCCCGCGCACCGTCGAGCAAGCGCCCGGCGGCCTGGTCCACTTGCTGGATGTTGCCGCTCACTTCATCCGCCGTCGCCGCTTGTTCCTCGACGGCGGTGGCAATCTGCGCCAGGGTGTCGGTCACCTGCTGCACCGCCCCGGCGATCTCGCCCAGACGGGTGCCCAGCCCGGTGACGGACTCCGCATCCGCCAGCGCTTGTTCACACGCGGCGCCCATCAGGGTGACCGCCTGGCTGACCGTGGCGCGCAGGCTGTCCACGGTACCGGCGATCTGTGCGGTGGAGGCCTGGGTGCGCTGCGACAAACTGCGCACTTCATCGGCCACCACCGCAAAACCACGGCCCTGCTCGCCGGCGCGCGCGGCTTCGATGGCGGCGTTGAGGGCCAGCAGGTTGGTCTGTTCGGCGATGCCGCGAATGGTGTCGACCACCGACTGAATCTGCTGGCCCTGCTGGCTGACTTGCTCCAGCGCATCGGCGGTATCAGTCAGGCGTTGGTTGAGTTGCTGGATGCTGGCCGTGGTGCGCTGGCTGTCACGGCTGCTGTCTTCGGCAATACGCCGGGTCTGCTGGGCACTGCCCGAGGCGTGCTCGCAGCTTTTGGCGACGCCCAGGGAAGTGGCGGCCAGCTGGGTCGCAGCGGCGGCAATCTGGCTGATTTGGTGTTGCTGGTCTTCGACTTCGGTAAGGGTGCTGCCCGATTGCGAATTGAGGGTGAGCACCGCCGAGCCGAGTTGCTGCGTCTCGTGATTGACCCCCAGCAGGCTGGTGCGCAGTTGCACCACCGCCACGTTCAGCGCGGTGCTGATGGCCGCGAGTTCGTCGCGCCCTTCCACCGCCACCTCCACGCACAGGTTGCCGTCGCGCAGGGACTCGGCCAGGGTGGTGATGCCGCTGGCGCTGCGGCGGATCGAGGCTTGCAGGCACATGAACAGGTACAGCGCGGCCAGGGCCAGCAGACTGAATAGGGCCGCGACGGGGACAAATTTCTGCAACGAACGGTCACGGTAGTGACCCAGGCGCGCATCCAGCGAGTCGAGGGATTGGTTACGCAGCGCGCCCAGGCTGTCGAGCATGCCGTCGACACTGGTTTCAAAGGCCGCGGTATCAAGCTTGATGGTGCCGCCGAACACGCCGTCGTCGAGCACTTTGAGTTCGTTGTCCAGGCGTTGCAGGCTGGTGTCGTACTGGGTGGTCCAGGGTTCCAGGCCGGCATATTGCTTGGCCTTGAGCGAGGCCGCCGCCTTGACCAATTGGTCCCGCGCATCGCCGATACGGCCGCGCAGGTCACGCATCTGCAAACGGCTTTGCAAGGTGAATTGCCCCGAGGCGATGGAAGACTGGCCGACACTGGCCATGCGCCCGATGCGCTCGATCAGGTCCGGCGTGTACTGGGTGGAAATCTGCATCAACAGGTAGGTTTCCAGCCACGGGTCGAGAATCAGGCCGGCGTCCAGGGTGATCTGTTCGCGCAGGGTTTGCATGGCGGTCAGGGCCGAGGTGAAACGGTCGTAACCGTCCGGCCACCAGCCCACGGTGCGCAGGGACTGGGAGTCCATGCCCTTGACCGTGGCCTGCAACGCATCGAAGCGGGCCAGCACGTCGGCACCGGCATTCCGGGCCTTGAGTGAATCCCCCAGGGCTTGCAGGCTCTGCAGGATCAGTGGGAAATTCGCATCGACCTTGTCCATCGCCGCCTTCGCCGCCGGGGTCGGGGCGTGCAGGATATCGGCGGCTTTCCAGCGTGCGGCCAGGTTGCGCTGCGCCGTCAACTGGCCGTCCAGCCCATCCAGGGCCAGCAGTTGGCGAACGCCGGATTGCTCGCTGGAAATCACGGTCAGTTTGTCGCGGTAGTCCGAGCCGATCATCCACAGGCTGCCCGCCAGGGGCAGCATGAACAGGAAGAATAGAATCTGGAACTTGCGCGCAAAGCCGAACCGCCCCAGCAGGCGGATACCCGGTGATAAAAGGCTGTGCATGTGCGACCACTCCCCAAAAACGACCCAGGCGGTGCACCGCCGGGTGAAGCCTTGAAATGACTAACAGCAAAATGCCATGTCATTGATTGGGAAGGCACTAGCAAGATGTGGGCCGTTGGTAGAGAGGCCGGATACAGACGGGTTGGCACCTGACGGTGCACGCAAAGCGCCCTGAAATGGGGCAAAACCACCCATCACTGAGCGCAGATTTGTAACCACGCCACAAATCCAAGCCCCCCTCCTACATTTTCACTCCCCGACAGCCTCGCTTACCCTTGCGTCTGTCCGGCCATGTACCGGCTGAAGTTATTGATGTGATCATCCAGATTATCCTCAAGCATCATCCGGTACTGGTCGCAGAAGTACTTCAACATCGCCTCCCGTGCATCGGCCATTTCCGCGCCGGACTTGAAGTTGCGCGCACTCGCCCAGGCGTTGAAGCGCGTGGTGCCAAACATCATCGAGGCGCTGACCTGGCCGAGGTTTTCGTGGGCCTGGAGCTGCGCGTTCGACAGCTCGATATGCGCGTCGGCGCGGTCGTAGAAGGTGGGGTCGATGGCGTCTGCCATGGTGGTTTTCCTTGGTCATCAGGTTTGAATGAGGGTCGATCAAGCCAGCAGCGCGGTGATCCACCTGGCCTGTTGGGAAATCTCCTGCCACTTTTCCTGCGGCACCGCCTGCCGCGCCTGCTCGAAGCTGGCCAGGGTCTTGTGCTTTTGCTGCAACAGGCGCTGCCACTTGGCCAGGAACGCCGGGCTGCGCGCCTGCATTTGCAGGGGGCCGAAGTACAGCTGTTCGGCGGTGTAGGCCACCGGTCCGGTGCGCTCGGCCACGATGATCTCGTAGTAGAAACGGTTCTCGCGCAGCAGCTCTTCATGGAGGATCGCGTAGCCGTTGTCCATCAGCCACTGGCGCAGCGGTTGTTCGCCACCGTTGGGTTGCAGGATCAGGCGCTCCTGGCCGCTCAGGTGCCGTTTGCCGCTTTCAAGAATGTCGCGGATCGTCTCGCCGCCCATGCCGCAGACGCTGATAGCGGTGATGCCGTCATGGGGTTCGATGGCCGCCAGCCCATCGGCCAGGCGCACGGTGACCTGCTGTTCCAGGCCGTTGTCGCGCACGGTACGTCGCGCCGCATGGAATGGCGTGGTCGCCACCTCCCCCGCCACTGCCGCCGTGATCAGGCCGCGACGCAGCAACGCCACCGGCAAATAACCGTGATCGGAGCCGATATCGGCCAGCCGCGTACTCGCCGGTACGTTAGCGGCCACGCGCTCCAGGCGCAGGGATAAGCTGTGTTCGTTCAACGGCCCTGCTCCCCGGAAAAACGATCGCGGCTGTTGGTCAGGTGCAGCACCATGGCGGCGCGGGCGGCGTCCGGGTCCTGGCGTTTGATCGCGTTGAAGATCGCCTCGTGTTCCAGGTTCGCCAACTGGCCCAGCCTGGCGAAGTCGGCACCGCCGCGCTCATCGCCCTTGACCTGGGTGCGCGGGATCATCGCATTGCCCAAGTGCAGCATGATTTCGGTGAAGAAGGTGTTGCCGGTGGCCTCGGCGATCAGTTGGTGAAAGCGTTTGTCTTCCTCCACGCAGCTGTCGTTACTGGCCAGGGAAGCCTGGTAGTCGTCCAGCGCCTGGCGCATGTGGGCCAATTGGGCGTCGGTGCGGCGCACGGCCGCCAGCGCGACGGCTTGTACTTCAAGGCCCAGGCGCAACTCCAGCATGTTGCGCACGCTGGCCACCGTGTCCACATGCAGGCGCAAACCTTGCTGGGCCTGCTGCTCCAACACAAAGGTGCCGATGCCGTGGCGGGTCTCGACCAGGCCGGACGCCTGCAACTTGGAGATAGCCTCGCGCACCACCGTTCGGCTCACGCCGTGCTCGTGCACGATGGTGGATTCCGAGGGCAGTTTTTCACCGGGTTTGAGTTGGCCGAGCAGGATGCGCTGGGTCAGCGCGTCGACCACGCCTTGGGCCAGGTTGGTGGAGCGTCTGCGGACAGAGCTTCCATTATCGATGGGCATATTACGCGTCCACAGGGTTGAGCAGCCGCAAGCTTAACATCCCCACCTGGCCCTCGCGCCTACTGGGTGGTTGATGCGCAAAAAACCGCCAACTTGTATGACAACTAATTTGTAAAGCTCTCTATAACCAAGAAAACCCAAGGATGTTGCAGAAAAAATAAAACAGCTTGTATGATGTCTGGCAACTCGACACGCAAACCCACATAAAAACAATCAGGGGGAGTCTGGAATGGTGACCACTTCAAGCCATGCATCTGCCACACCCGAAAATGATGCCGTCCTCACGCGCGCCGTGAGCAAGGTGAAGGGCCATGTGCTCCCACTGTTCGTGATCATGTTCATCCTCAACTACATCGACCGGGTCAATATCGGTTTTGTGCGCACGCACATGGAACACGACCTGGGCATCGGCGCAGCGGCGTATGGCTTCGGTGCCGGGTTGTTCTTCATCGGCTATGCCCTCTTCGAAGTGCCCTCCAATATGCTGCTGCAAAAGGTCGGCGCGCGTATCTGGCTGACCCGCATCATGTTCACCTGGGGCATCGTCGCTACGCTGATGGCGTTCATTCAGAACGAAACCCACTTCTACATCCTGCGCTTCTTGCTGGGCGTGGCTGAAGCCGGCTTTTTCCCGGGGGTGATCTACTACTTCACGCGCTGGTTGCCCGGTGTGGAGCGTGGTAAAGCCATTGCGATTTTCCTCAGTGGCTCGGCGGTCGCGTCACTGATTTCCGGTCCGCTTTCCGGCGCGCTGTTGCAGATCGAAGGGTTTGGCTTTCACGGCTGGCAATGGATGTTTGCCATTGAAGGCCTGGCCTCAGTGGCGCTGGGGTTCTTTGTGTGGTTCTGGCTCGACTCCAAACCCCACGACGCCAAATGGATGACCCGCGAGGAACAGGACGCACTGGTCAATGCCATCGACCAGGAACAACGCGACCGCGAAGCCCTCACCCGCGTCAAGCCGACCCTAGGCAAGCTGCTCAAGGACCGCCAGATCCTGCTGTTCTGCGCGTTGTATTTCTGCATCCAGCTGACGATCTATGCCGCCACGTTCTGGCTGCCGAGCATCATCAAGAAGATGGGCGACTTGAGTGATGTTCAGGTCGGTTTCTTCAATTCGATCCCGTGGCTGATCTCGATCATCGCCATGTATGCCTTCGCGTCGTTGTCCGGCAAGTTCAAGTTCCAGCAGGCCTGGGTCGCGGCAGCACTGCTGATTGCGGCGGCGGGGATGTTCATGTCGACCACCGGCGGGCCTATCTTCGCGTTTGTGGCGATCTGCTTTGCGGCCATCGGCTTCAAGTCGGCGTCGTCACTGTTCTGGCCGATCCCCCAGGGCTACCTGGATGTGCGCATTGCCGCTGCGGTGATCGCGCTGATCAACTCCATCGGTAACCTGGGCGGCTTCGTCGCGCCGACCACCTTCGGCTTTCTGGAGCAGACCACCGGTTCGATCCAGGGTGGCCTCTATGGCCTGGCCGGCACCTCGGTGTTCGCCGCGATCCTGGTGTTTTTTGCCAGGACGGCCCCCTCTGCCGCATTGAAGCCACCGAGCGGCGTGCCCACCGCCGCCCTCGGCAAACCACTTTGAGACCCGTCAGGAACCTGCCATGAATACTCCCGTCGTTACGCACTTCCAGGTCATACCCGTCGCCGGCCACGACAGCATGTTGCTCAACCTCAGCGGCGCCCATGGGCCACACTTCACGCGCAATATCGTCATCCTCAAGGACAGTTCGGGCAACACCGGCGTCGGCGAAGTGCCCGGCGGCGAGCGCATCCGCGAAACCCTGGAAGACGCCCGCAGCCTGGTGATCGGCCAGCCCATCGGCCAGTACCAGCGCATCCTCAACCAGATGCGCAGCGCCTTTGCTTCACGCGATGCCGCCGGTCGCGGCCTGCAGACCTTTGACCTGCGCATCACCATCCATGCCGTCACCGCCATGGAAGCGGCGCTGCTCGATTTGCTGGGCCAGTTTCTCGAAGTGCCGGTGGCGGCCTTGCTCGGCGAAGGACAGCAGCGCGATGCGGTAAAAATGCTCGGCTATCTTTTCTATGTCGGCGACCGCAACGCCACCACGCTCGCCTACCGCAACGAAGCCGACAGCGACGACGACTGGTTCCGCCTGCGCCATGAAACGGCCCTGACCAGCGACGCCGTGGTGCGCCTGGCCGAAGCCGCCCAGGCCAAATACGGCTTCAACGACTTCAAGCTCAAAGGCGGCGTATTGAGCGGCGACGCCGAAATCGAAGCGGTCACCGCCTTGGCCGAACGCTTCCCGGATGCACGCATCACCCTCGACCCGAACGGCGCCTGGTCACTGAAAGAGGCTATCCGCCTGTGCCGCGACCAGCACCACGTACTCGCCTATGCCGAAGACCCCTGCGGTGCAGAAAACGGTTACTCAGGTCGTGAGGTCATGGCCGAATTCCGCCGTGCCACCGGCCTTAAGACCGCCACCAATATGATCGCCACCGACTGGCGCGAGATGGGCCACGCGATCCAGCTGCAATCGGTCGACATCCCCCTCGCCGACCCGCACTTCTGGACCCTGCAGGGCTCGGTGCGTGTTGCACAGATGTGCCATGAGTGGGGCCTCACCTGGGGCTCGCACTCCAATAACCACTTCGATATTTCCTTGGCGATGTTCACCCAGGTGGCCGCCGCAGCACCGGGCGACATCACCGCCATCGACACCCACTGGATCTGGCAGGACGGCCAGCGCCTGACCAAAGCGCCGCTGAAGATCGAAGGTGGTTACGTGAAGGTCCCAAGCAAACCAGGCCTGGGTGTGGAGATCGACCTGGACGCCGTGGCCCAGGCCCACGAAGTCTACAAAGGCATGGGCCTCGGCGCGCGGGATGACAGCGTGGCGATGCAATTCTTGATTCCGGGGTGGCGCTTCAACAACAAGCAACCCTGCCTGGTGCGATAACCCCTTCCTGCAGGAGCGAGCTTGCTCGCGAAGATCGCCAACGATAACGCGTCCTCTCCGGATAAACGCAATGCCTAGGTTTTCTTCGCGAGCACGCCCGCTCCTGCAATTGGCTGTACCGTCAGCTCGACGCCCAAGGCCAGCATCAGCTTCTGGATCGTCTCGTAGCGGGTCTTCGAGCCGCCTTTCAACGTTTTATAAAGACTCGCCCGGTTCACCCCAGCCGCCTCGGCCACTTTGTTCACACCTTGGGCCTTGGCAATCTCGGCAAGCGCCTTCATCAGCACCTGCATGTCTTGAGCCTTCATACTTTGCGCCAGATACGCACTGATGGTCTCCGGGCTGTCAAGAAAGCGCGAAGCCTCATAGACGCTGGTTCCGGACGTATCCAGATCGAGGATCGGCATATCCTCGGCTACTCCCTGTCGATGCCAATGGATTTTTATTTCCGGCGAGCGCCGGAACAAAAAACCCTGGTTCAGCACCTGCACAACCATCGGATGGATACTATGAGCGCTTGTTTCCCCAATGTTTAAAGCACCCGATCAAACAACGGCGCCACGTCATACCGCTGCTTCAACATCTGTGCATCCACCAAAAAGTCCGCCGTGGCCTGGGCCTCGCTGATAATCGTCGGCGAGATCGGCAGCACCTTGATTGCATCGCGCTTGAACCACACCTTGGCGATTTCCGGCGCCGACTGGTTGGCCTTTGCCCAGGCTTCGGCGTATTCATCGACGTGGGCGTTGCTCCAGGCTCGGGCGCGAGTCAGGCGGGCAATGAAGTCTTTGATGATCGCGCTTTTCTGCGCCAGGGCCGGCTCGTACGCCACGATGTAGGTCGGCGCACTCATCAGGCCCTTGGCGTTGCGGATCAGGGTGCTGCCTTCTTTTTCCTGCAGCGACACGTAGGGTTCCCAGGTACCGAAGGCGTCGATGTCGCCCTGGGTCAACGCCAGGCTGGCCTCGGCCGGCAGCAGGTATTTGAAGTTGACGCTGCTGCGTGGCACCCCCGCTTCATCCAGCGCCTTGTACGCCAGTTGCTGGCTCCATGAGCCGTTCCAGATGGCGACGGTCTTGCCTTTGAGGTCGGCCACCGAGTGAATGCCCTTGCGCGCCACAATGCCCACGCCATCAAGGCTGGTCTGGGTGCTGGCGACGACTTTTACCGGTGCGCCGTTGGCGGCCAGGCTGATCACCGGGGTGTCGCCGACGATGCCCACATCCAGCGCGCCGCTGGCCACGGCCGAGGCTACCGGGGAACCGGTGTTGAAGCGCTTGAAGTCGACTTTGTACGGCAGGTCCTTCAGCTCGCCGGACAGCTCCAGCACGATGCGGTTGGAAAAGAACTGGTCACCCACGACGAGGGTCAACGGCTCGGCGGCGCTGGCCGACGGACCATAGAGCGCAAGGGAGGCCACGCCCAGCAAGGACAGCAGTGTTCGACGGTTGATCATGAAAAATCCCACAGGGTTAGAGGGTTGGTTTAACCATCTGTGGGCATGCAGTCTGGTCGCGTCAGGTAGAAACTAACGCAATAAAAGCGCGGGGTTTAATACTGTTGGGCACTATCGATAGAACCGTCCCACAGGTCGCTAGTTGCTTTTCGTATTAAAACCTTCGCTGCCGCTGGGTTAGGGTGACGTCACCAGACCACTGGACCCCAGCACCTGAACCACTTTCAGCAAGGTCCATTGCATGTCGATTCCCGCTTTGAATATCTGGGGCGCTCCGCCCACTGCCCGCTACGAACAACTGGCCGCGCCGTTTCGCCCACTGTTTGCGCACATTCTCGCGCAGGCCGCCGAGGCGGATCAGACACGCGCCAGCCTCGCCACGGTGATCCAGCAACTGAACGCCCTGGGTCTGCCGCGCTGGCGCCTGCCGGCCAGTTATGGCGGCCAGGATGCGACCCTGGTCGAGCTGCTCACGCTGCTTGCGGAACTGTCCGCCGCCGACTCCAACATCACCCAGGCCCTGCGCGGCCACTTTGGTTTTTGCGAAGACGTACTCAGCGCCAAGGACCTCGACTGGCGCGCCAAGTGGCTGGACCGCCTCGGCCAAGGCGCCCTGCTCTCCCCCGGCAGCACCGAAGTCGGCAACGGAGCCCGTGGCGATTTCGACACCCGCCTGCACCGCGATGCCGCCGGCGCATTGCGCATCAGCGGCAAGAAGTTCTACACCACCGGCGCGCTCTACAGCGACCTGATCAATACCATCGCGACCGGTGAAAACGGCACCGTGTATACGGTTGTCGTCGACCTGAAAGCCCCCGGCGTGAAGATCGTCGACGACTGGAACGGCTTCGGCCAACGCCTCACCGCCAGCGGCACCTGCATCTTCGATCACGCACCGGTGATGGACAACGATGCGCGCCCCACCCAACAGCGCTTCGGCCATGGACAGTCGTTCTTCCAGCTCTACCACCTCAGCACCCTCGCCGGAATCGCCCGACGCGCCGCCCTCAGCGGTGCCGAAGAACTCAGCCAGCGCGCCCGCACCTTCACCACGGGCAATGCCGACACCGCAGGCGAGGACGTGCAACTGCTACAGGTGATTGGCGAAGTCGCGAGCCAAGCCTACGCTGCTCAAGCGATTGCCCAGCAAGCGGCGCAACGCCTGGAGTACACCGCGCAGTCTGTGATTGCCCATGACCAGCCACTGCATGACGATGATCCGCAGGTTGCATTGGCCGAGCTGGAAGTGTGCCTGGCGGTGAACCCGGTGGTGGATGCGACGCTGGCCGCGACCACCGCCTTGTTCGACGCCCTGGGCGCCAGTGCCACCGCCAGCAGCAAGGCGCTGGACCGGCTGTGGCGCAATGCGCGCACCCTGGCGAACCATAACCCGCGGGTGTACAAGTCGCGGATCGTAGGCAATTACCTGGTCAATGGAGTCCTGCCGCCTGCGCAGTGGCGGGTGGGTGTGGCAAAAAGCACTGACAGTTAGAGGGCACAACAAAGATCAAAGGTGGGAGGGGGCTTGCCCCCGATTGCGGACATCCAGTCACTGCATTGTTAGTTGACCCATCGCCATCGGGGGCAAGCCCCCTCCCACAGGTAACCTACACGCTCACAAACTTCAGCACCCGCGCCAACATCCGGTCGCAGGCCTGCAACTGCGCCAGGCTGATGAACTCGTCCGGTTTGTGGCCCTGCTCCATGCTGCCAGGCCCACACACCACCGTAGGAATACCGGCCTGGTCGAACAGACCACCCTCTGTCCCAAAGGCCACCGTGCCAAAATCCTGCGAGCCACAGAACTGCGCCACCCATTCGGCGGCCTGGCTTTCAGGCGATGTGGCCAGCCCGGGATAGCTCGACAACTCACTGATGCTGATCGCCGATTGCGCACTCACCGCCCGCATCGCCGGCAACAGGGAGTACTCGGCGTAGTCACGCAGTTGCTGCACCACCTGCCAGGGATCCTGGGCCGGCAGCGAGCGCACTTCAAAGTCGAAACTGCAGTCCTGCGGCACGATATTGAGCGCCTTGCCGCCACTGATCAAACCAGTCTGCACCGTAGAAAACGCCGGGTCGAAACGCGCATCCAGATGCTCTGGCGCCTTGAGCGTTTCGCCGAGCCGCACCCATTCGCTGACCAGGCGCGCCGCGTATTCAATGGCGTTCACGCCCGCCGGCGCGTACGCCGAATGGCACGCCGCGCCATGCACCTGGCAGCGCATCGCCAGCTTGCCTTTGTGGCCCAGCACCGGCTTGAGTTCGGTGGGTTCGCCAATCACACACAGCAGCGGCTTTACCGGCTGCCCGTGGAACCGCTCGATCAGCGAGCGCACGCCCAGGCAACCGACTTCCTCATCGTAGGACAGGGCGATATGCACCGGCATGCGCAACGGCGCCTGCACCAACGCCGGCACGCACGCCAGCACACAAGCGATGTAGCCCTTCATGTCCGCCGTGCCACGGCCGTACAACTTGCCGTCCTGTTCGGTCAGCTCGAACGGCGCCACGCGCCAGCGCTGCCCGTCCACCGGCACCACATCGGTATGCCCGGACAACACGATGCCGGGCACCTGCGCCGGGCCAATGGTCGCAAGCAGGTTGGCCTTGCTCTTGTGCGCGTTGTACACCAGCTCACAGGCCACGCCGTGGTCTTGCAAATAGGTGCGCACGAAGTCGATCAAGGCCAGATTGGATTCGCGGCTGGTGGTGTCGAAACGCACCAGTTGCGCCAGCAGGTCGCGGCTGTTCATCGGTCATCTCCCGGCACCGCATAACCCGGTGCGATCTGCGGGTTGAGGGCGCGGTCGATGTAATCCTGCAGTTGCCCGCGATAGGCTTGCCAGAGTTGGTCGAGGGCGCTGATCGGGTCCGCATCGGCCCAATCCACACGCAGATTGACCACTGGCC
Organism: Pseudomonas extremorientalis; assembly: GCF_024584605.1. NCBI lineage: Bacteria > Pseudomonadati > Pseudomonadota > Gammaproteobacteria > Pseudomonadales > Pseudomonadaceae > Pseudomonas > Pseudomonas extremorientalis. Next base: position 4,349,050 of record NZ_CP089519.1, read on the forward strand.
ACAGCAGGTCATCGACAATCACCAGCGCCGCCGAATGCACCGGCCCCGCTTCACCACCACCTGCCACACCGGCGTGCATCGCGGCCAGCAGGCGGTCGGCCAGGTGCCCCGGGGCCGCTTCGAACGCCGCCACCATGGCCTCGATTACGCCGGGGTTGGCCAACATGTTCCCTGCCGCCACGCATTGCTCGCCACTCACTGCGTGGTGAATACCCAGGGTCTGCGCACCGCTGAAATGCGCGGTGCGGCCCAAGTGATCAATCACGCTGACCTGGCGATACTCGCTGTGATCCTGACCGGCCAACGTCGCCAGCGCTTCACTCGGTGTCAGGCCCTGCTCCAGTAAATCCAGCACCTGAGGCCCCAGGCTCGGCAAGGTAATGTTCTGCGATGCCACCGCGCCCACGCCGGGACGCAGCCATGGGCAACGCGCGCCCACGGCAATGCTCGATGAGCTGATCGCAATGCCCAACTGGCCCGTCTCGGCGCAGCGGGCGACAACCGAAAACGTCATGGAGGTGTCCTCAATCGAGCACGGAAGGGTCAGCGTCGATCATCAGCTGCTTCATTTCTTCGAAATGCTGGCGCGAAAAGTCCGCGATGCCTTCCCAGCCCCGCGCGGTTTTTTCCGCCACTTCATCGGACAGCACCCGCAACGGCTGTCCGGTGGACCAGGCCGTGACGAGGATCTGGCAGGAACGTTCCAGGGTCCAGATGTCGTCGAACGCTTCACCGATGGAACCGGCCGTGACCATTACGCCGTGGTTACCCATCAACAAGCGCGTCTTGCCGTCGAGCAACCCGGCCAGCCGTGCGCCTTCGGCCTCGGTGTCGGCCATGCCGCCGTACAACTCGTCCACGGCTACGCGGTTGAAGTAACGCGCGGTGTTCTGGTCGATCGGCGGGATGTGCGGCCTGGCCAGGCACGCCACCGCGGTGGTGTACACCGGGTGCAGGTGCAGCACCGCACGGGTCTGTGGCAACAGCCGGTGGATCTGCCCGTGGATCGACCAGGCCGTGGCGTCCACGTTGGGGTGATCGGCACAGGCCGTGTCGTGCGCATTCAACAGCAACAGATCGCTCGCGCGGATACGCGAAAAGTGCTTCCACTTCGGGTTGAGCAGAAACTGTTTGCCATCGGCCGAAACGGCGGCACTGAAGTGGTTGGCCACCGCTTCATGCATGCCCAGATGGGCGATGATGCGAAAGGTCGCCGCCAGGTCGATGCGCGTCTGTTCTTCGTGGGATAACGCCATGGATCGCTCTCCGCAGGGCGCGGCCGCAGGCGAATGCGGCACGCGCGTGTAGGTTTACTTCGGCATCAGTGCGGCGATGTCGGCATCGGTCGGCGCTTGGAAGTTGTACTTCTTGAGCAGGGCGGCGTACTCCGGCGTGGCGCGGTATTTTTCCAGGCCGTCGAGCAGGGCTTTTTTCACCGTGTCATTGCCTTTCTTCACGCCGAAGCCGTTGAGCACCGGGTAGATCAGGGTGTCGGACGAGATCACCACGCGGCTGCCGAGCTTGTCGATCACGCCTCGGGCCACGGCGGCATCGGTGATCTGCGCTTCGACGGCGTGGGCCAGCAGCGCCTGGGTGGTTTGCGGGTCAGTGCTGTATTCGCTGATCTGGATCGGCTTCAGGCCCTTGGCGACGCAGTATTCGGTGGACAGCTTGTTCATCTGCGCCAGCCACGAGGTGGCCCCCATGGAGCCGATCTTGTGGCCGCAGAACTCTTCCGGGGTCTTGGGCTGGAAGGCGCTGTCCTTAAGGGTGAGGATCGACTCGCCGCTTTTCAGATAAGGGATCATGTCGATCACTTTGACCCGCTCGGCGGTGATGTACATCGACGAGTTGGTCACATCGAAACGCCCGGCCTGCAGGCCAGTGATCAGGTTGGGGAAGCGTGTGTCGAGGGTCTCGACCTGGCGGCCCATGACCTTGCCCAGGCCGTCCATGAACTCGATATCAAAACCCGCCGGCTTGTTGTTATCCATGTACTCATAGGGGAAGAACGTCACGTCGGAACCGGCGATGATCTTGCCGTCCTGCTGGAACGCCGAAGCGGCCAACGAGGTCAGTGCAACGGCTGCGCCCAGCAGGCACACGGCAAGGGGACGAACACTTTTACGAAACGCTGTCATGGTGATTACCTGCAAGGGTTTAGGGGGGTTAGGCAGTGGCTGAATCTTGTCCCGCCTGTTGCACGAAGAACGAGGCACCACGGGGCTTCTGCGGCAGGCGCATGTGGTTGTCGGTGGAACGCACCAAGCCACTTTCTTCACCGGCCACCAACAGGCCGGCATGTGCGCTGGGCAACGGGTTTTCGCCGAAGGGCAGCGCGTCTTCAGCGGCATAGACACTGATGAACAGCGTGCGCGGCAGTTCGGTCTCGTTTGGGCTGGAAGCATGCAAAAGCCGGGTGTGCATGAAGCACACCGAGCCGGCCGGCCCGTAGCAGGCCACCGGTTGCTGGCAGTGTTGCGCGACCACGCTGTCGTCCACCGAACCGGTGAAACGCTGATGCTGCCAGTGCGACCACAGCGGGCCTTTGTGGCTGCCGGGGATCACGTTCAGCGGGCCGTTCTGCGGCGTCACTTCGCTGACCATCAGCAAGGCGGTGACGATGTCGTCGTTGCTGTGGGGCGTGAACAGAAAGTCCTGGTGCCACTTCACCTGCGTCGCGGTGTGGGGCAGCTTGGAGTTGATCTTGCTGTGGTGAAAACGCGTGCCCTGGGCGCCGATCAGTTGCGCGGAAATCGCCGCCATGCGCGAGTGCAACGCCACGCGCTCATAGGCCGGCGAAATCTCCGTGGGCGAGCTGACCCGGCGCAGGGACGGGTGGTCGGCGCGGTGGTCGCCCTCCAGGTCAAAGCGCTCACGGCCATCGACAGTGGCGCCCCAACCCCGGTCATGGCTGCGGCTTTCTTCCACCCATTGGTCGAAGTCGTTCTGCAACGCGGCCACTTCATCCTGCGACAGCACGCCTTCGACCACCAGGAAGCCGTCGCGCTGGAATTGTTCGATTTGCGATTGCTCGATCATTTTAGTGTTTCCTGAACGTTAAAGAGATCACGCCAGCGAGACGTCCTTGAGGAACGCCTCCACGCGTGGGTTGTGGCCGCTGCGCAAGACGCCCGGCGTGTCGTCGCAGACCACGCGGCCCTTCTCCATGAACACGATGCGGTCGGAGACCTTGAAGGCAAAGTTCATCTCGTGGGTGACGATGACCATGGTGATGCCCTCCTCGGCCAGGGCTTCGATCACCTGCAGCACCTCGTTGACCTTCTCCGGGTCCAGCGCCGAGGTAGGCTCATCGAACAGCATGATCTGCGGGCGCATCATCAAGGCGCGGGCGATGGCTACGCGTTGCTGTTGGCCGCCAGACAACTGGTGCGGGTACTTCCAGGCGTGGTCGAGCATGCCGACCTTGTGCAGCAGCGCGTAGGCCTGTTGCTTGAGTTCGGCGGTCGCGCCCAGGCGGTGGTACTTGGGCGCCATCAGCAGGTTGTCGAGCACGCTCAAGTGGGGGAACAGGTTGAAGCTCTGGAACACCATGCCGATGTGCAGGCGATGCTCGGCGTGCTCGATGTACTGGGGTTTCTGCGCGCCGACTTTGTTCAAGTGGATGAAGGGTTGGCCATTGATCCTGATCTCGCCGTTGTCCAGTTGCTCCAGACCATTAAGCAGGCGGATCAGCGTGGTCTTGCCGGAGCCCGACGGACCGATCACAGACACCACTTCACCGGGCTGGATCTGCAGATTCACCGAGCCCAATACCTCGATATCGTTGTAGGCCTTGTGCAACCGCGTGGCCTGCAACGCCGACTCGCCATTATTGGCCGGGCGCGCCAAGGCAGTGCGCTGCTGGGTCGCCAGGGCCAGCACCGCCGCATCGGGAACACGGGACACGTTGCGCTGGTTGACGTCGAGAAAGCGCTCCAGGCGCTTGAGCAGGAAGTCGAACACCGTGACGATAAACACATAGAAGAACGCCACCGCCGCCATGGTTTCGATCACCAGGAAGTTCTGCGAATACAGGCGCTGGCCGACCATCAGGATCTCGGTCAGGGAGATCACCGACACCAGGGAGGTGAGCTTGACGATGGAGATGTATTCGTTGGCCAGCGACGGCAACGCCACCCGCAGCGCCTGGGGAATTACCACGCGCCACTGGGTGCCGAAGAACTTCAGGCCCAGCGCCCGAGCCGCCTCGCCCTGCCCTTTGGGAATCGACAGCAGGCCACCGCGATGGATCTCAGCCACGTAGGCGGTCTCGCAGATCACCAGGGCCAACAGGCCGGACCAGAACGGGTCGGCCAGCACCGCCGAGGTACCGGGCAACGCTTGCGGCAGGTTGTAGATAAAGATCAGCAGCACCAGCAACGGCAGGCTGCGAAATAGCCAGATGTAGCCGCGGGCCGGCACGCTCAGCAGGCCATGTCTGGATTGCTTGGCCAGGGCCAGCAGAAAGCCCAGGCCAATGCTCAACACCCAGGTCAGGGTGCTGAGCTTGATCACCGTCCACGTCGCGCGCCAGAACTCGGCATCGCCCAGCAAACCCAACATGTAGTTCCAGTCGAATGTCATCGTCGCTGTGCCCTGAGAAGTTGATCTACATCGATGGGTTCAGAGTCGTGGCGGGAGGCGGTTGGGGTCAATTCGTAAAAGCCGGGGCACTGGGTAGGCAGAACCTATGCAGCCTGAGAGCAACCAAAATCCAATGTGGGAGGGGCCCCCTCCCACCTTTGGTGCAGGCTTGAATCGGCCGTATTGCGCATGCCACTTACTGGTGCAAGCTCAGCCCACACCGCTCAACACCCGCACCGCATGCGGGTCAAAAAAGCTCGGCGGCGCCATGCCGGGGATGTACTGGTCGGACACAAACATGCGGCACCGCTCGGCAAACGCCGACACCACCCGCGACAGCTGGGTGTTGCTGGCCGTGGCGTAGCCCAGGCGCATCGGCCGGTGTGCACCCGCCAGGCGCAGGCGGATCACGCGCTTGCCGTCCTGGGACATGTTCGATTTGGGCCGCGCATTCGCGAAGGAATAGCCGATACCGTTGCCCACCATGGCGCGCACCGTTTCAAGGTTGGTGGAGCGCATGATGATGTTCGGTGTGGTGCCGGCCTGGATGAACAGGCTGAGGAAATAGTCACGGCTCCACGGCGTGTCGAGCAGCACCACCGGGAAGGCCTCCAGGTCCTGCATGCTCACGGCCGGTGAGTTCGCCAGTGGGTGGTACTCGCCCACCATCACGTAGGGCGGCAGTTGCGCCAGGGGTTGGAAGTCGATGTCCGGGCTGGTCACCAGGTCGTAGGTCAGGGCGATATCCAGCTCGCCGCTGCGCAGTTTTTCCAGCAGCTCTTCATGGTTGCCCTCGGCTTGCGTCAGCCGTACGCCGGGAAACGCACGGCCGAAACCGAACACCAGCTCTGGCGTGATCATCGGCGCCAGCGACTCCAGGCAACCCACGCGCAACGGCCCGCGCACCGTGTTCAAGGACTCCGAGGCGATGGTGTAGAGGTTGGTCATCTGCTCCAGGATCAGCTTGGCTTCTTGCATCACCAGGCGCCCCACCGCCGTGAGGGAAATGCCCTGGGCGTGATGGCGGATGAACAACTGAATGCCCAGCTCCGCCTCCATATGGGTGATCGCCGCCGAGATCGACGGCGACGACACATGAATGCGCTCGGCGGCCGCACTGATGCTGCCCGCCTCTCCCGACGCGACGAAATACTCCAGTTGACGCTGAGTAATACGACTGAGCATGACGCCTGCCCCTCAACAATGACTGTACCGGTGGTGTTGCAGGGTTCGTGCCGGGTCAGGCGCAAACCGATGACCTGCACGGGCTTCGGTTTTTCCTAAGCACTACCCCGCGCAAATGCTGGTTTCGCCGCAGCCGGGGCGGTGTGAAGCTGGATCTATCCCGCTTCCCACGAGTTGCCGTTATGCCGACCCACACCCGCATCCGCATGTTCAATACCCAACAGACCTACCCCAACCAGGCGCTGGACAACGACCTGTGCCAGGCCGTGCGCGCCGGCAACACCATTTACGTGCGCGGCCAGATCGGCACCGATTTCGACGGCAACCTGGTCGGCCTCGGCGACCCGCGCGCCCAGGCCGAGCAGGCGATGAAGAACGTCAAGCTACTGCTGGAAGAAGCAGGTTCGGACCTGTCGCACATCGTGAAGACCACCACCTATCTGATCGACCCGCGCTACCGCGAGCCGGTGTACCAGGAGGTGGGCAAGTGGCTCAAAGGTGTGTTCCCGATTTCCACTGGGTTGGTGATCTCCGGGCTGGGCCAGCCGGAATGGTTGATGGAGATCGATGTGATCGCCGTGGTGCCGGACGATTGGGCCGTATGAAAGCGCTGATTGCCTGGAGTGCCCCATGACCCATCGTGTGTTTTTCCTCAACGGGCCTAACGCCAACCTGTATGGGCTGGATGAAAACGGCACCTATGGCAGCGAAAGCTTCGCCAGCATCGACGCCCGCTGCCAACGCCACGCCGCCGCCCTGGGCCTGACGCTGGACTTTCGCCAGAGCAACCATGAAGGCGTGCTGGTGGACTGGATTCAGGAAGCACGCCTGCACGCCGACGCCCTCGTGATCAACGCCGCCGGGCTCAGCTACAGCTCGGTGCCGATCCTCGATGCGTTGCTGGCGTTCGACGGCCCGATCATCGAAGCGCACATGAGCAATATCTGGCAGCGCGAAAGCTTCCGGCACCACTCCTATGTGTCCAGGGCCGCCACCGGTGTGATCGCCGGGTTGGGGGCGCTGGGTTACCAACTGGCAATCACGGCTGTGGCCGAATTGCTAGGCCAAACCGCCTAATGACTGTTCAGGAACCGCCTATGTCCGTCGAAAAAATCAACACCTTGGTCGTCGGCGCAGGCCAGGCCGGCGTCGCCATGAGCGAGCACCTGTCCTTGATGGGTGTGCCCCACCTCGTGCTGGAACGCCACCGCATTGCCGAACGCTGGCGCTCGGAACGCTGGGACTCTCTGGTCGCCAACGGGCCGGCGTGGCATGACCGCTTTCCCGGTCTCACCTTCGAAGGCATTTCGCCGGAAGCCTTCCCGCCGAAAGAGCGCATGGCCGACTACTTCGAGGCCTACGCGGATAAGTTGCAGGCCCCTGTCCGCACGGGCGTGGAAGTCCAGTCGGTGGAACGCCACGCAGGCCGCCCCGGCTTCAAGGTCACCACCTCCGCGGGCGTGATCGAAGCCGCCAACGTCGTTGCTGCCACCGGCCCGTTCCAGCGCCCGTCAATCCCGAACATCGTCCCCGCCAGCGCACCGTTGCACCAACTGCATTCCTGCGCCTACAAGAACCCCGGCCAACTCCCCGAAGGCGCCGTATTGGTGGTCGGCGCCGGTGCCTCCGGCTCGCAGATCGCCGAAGAACTGCAAAAGGCCGGCAAGACCGTGTACCTCTCGGTGGGCGAACACTACCGCCCGCCCCGCGCCTATCGTGGCCGCGACTATTGCTGGTGGCTGGGCGCGTTGGGCTTGTGGGATGAAGTCAAGATCCAGCCGAAGAAAAAGCACGTGGCGTTTGCGGTGAGTGGTTACGAAGGCGGCAAGACGGTGGACTTTCGCCGACTGGCACATCAAGGCATTCAATTGGTGGGCGTTACCCAGGACTGGGCGGAAGGCGTGATGAGGTTTCAACCGGGGTTGGCCGAGAACGTGGCTGAAGGCGACCGCGCTTACTTTGACGTACTGCGCGATGCGGATGCGTATATCGAGGCCAATGGCTTGCCGTTCCCGCCGGAGCCACAGGCCTGGGAACTGTTGCCCGATCCAGAGTGCCTGGTGAACCCGATGTTGAGCCTGGACCTGGCTGAAGCGGGCGTGACCACAATCCTTTGGGCCACCGGCTTCAAGTTCGATTTCAGCTGGTTGAAGGTGGACGCGTTCGACGAGAAAGGCGAGCCGTTCCACAAACGCGGGATCTCGGCACAGAGCGGAATTTACTTCCTGGGTTTGCCGAACCTGGTCAACCGCGCATCTTCATTTATCTATGGGGTTTGGCACGATGCGAAGTACGTGGCGGACCATATCGTGCTGCAGAACGCGTACAGGGCGTACGACAAGTCCTAATCCTGCCGGGACGAAAGGCGCGAGCCTTGCCCGGTTGCCTAAGCTTGCGTCAGAATCCGCCGGCTTGTGCGCTTGGGTGAGCGTCTCTAAGGTGGCTCGGTCGCTGAACACTCAGTGATCGGGTTTAGTAGCCCGAGTGACAACATAAAGTGCATGAGCCTCATCGATCAGATGTTCTTGTCTGTGCTTGATGGTGGCTGTGCGCAGGGCGCCCTCGGGCGCGCCGGCTTTGTGTGTTTCCCCGGTCTACTAACCTGCGTACAGCCGCCACCCTCTCGTTTAGTAGCGAAAAGGTGTTGGCCCTAAAACAGGTACAACACACATGTTCAAAGTCACGCCCAATCCTCCAAACGGTCCCGACCTGAAGCTCAATCATGCGGCGAATCGTGCGATTGACCATTACCTCAACCCCGGTGCCGAAGCACCACCTGCGCCACTCTTCAGCATCGCCAGCGATGCCAGCAACGAAACATTGATCGTCAACAGCTACGAAACCTTTTCCTCGGTCAGCGCCTTGCTGCTCGACCTGTCGGAGGCGTTGACGGGTAAACAGCGGGATGTGGTGCTGGCCATTCACCAGTTGAGTGAGTTGGGGGTTTTGTTGGTGGATAAGCTGATGGAGCGCGAAGCTACGCTAGCCGATCCAGGTCTTTGAGAAACCGGCCATATCCGGCTGATGCCGTCCCATAAGGGCGAACACTGCAACTGTGGCGAGCGGGCTTGCCCCGCTCGCCACAGGGTACTTATCGTCAGTTCTACCTAACGACCTTGAAAGGGCTGCCCCTTACAACGACTCGCGCTTCCAGGCAGTGCTTTCAGCCACGCTTGGGCAACTTCCAATTCGGCCGAATAAAGTGGCAGGTATAGCCATTGGGAATCCGCTCCAGATAATCCTGATGCTCCGGCTCCGCCTCCCAAAACGGCCCCGCCGGCTCGATCTCCGTCACCACCTTCCCCGGCCACAGCTTCGATGCATCCACGTCCGCCGCCGTATCTTCGGCCACCTCCCGCTGCTGCTCACTCAGGTAATAAATCGCCGAACGATAACTGGTCCCCAAATCATTGCCCTGCCGATTCGGCGTGCTCGGGTCATGGATCTGGAAAAAGAACTCCAGAATCTGCCGGTAGCTGATCACCGCCGGGTCAAACACGATTTCAATCGCTTCGGCGTGGTTGCCATGGTTGCGGTAGGTGGCATTCGGCACATCGCCGCCGGTGTAGCCGACGCGGGTGTGCAGCACGCCGGGGTAGCGGCGCAACAGGTCCTGCATGCCCCAGAAGCAACCGCCGGCGAGGATGGCGGTTTCGGTTGAGTTGGTCATGGTCTGCCCTTGCGATAAGTGAATACCTGCCTAGTTATGGGGCCGTGTTGGCCAATAGCAAGATTCACGGTTTGTTACGCAGTGCGCCGGGAGCTCAGGGTTTGAAGTTTTTCATCAATTTGAACAGGTGGCCGGGCCAGATCCAGCGTGCTTGGGGCGGCTCGCGAGTCTCACCGAGAGCGTCCAGAAAGGTTTTGTTGGAAGCTTCACCGTCAGGCCCGTTCACGTTTGAAACCGGGTGAGTTGGAACGCTTGCTGGTTCCTCTGGCTTATAGACACGGCGGTTAGCCACATCCAGTACATAGCCGGCGGCCTTGCCGTATTCGGTGAGGTTCCACACCCCGTTGACGACTTCGAAGAGAGCCTCGGAGGGGGGGAGTTTTATGTCCTTGTGCGTGGTGGTGACGATATGGTCCGCCGCCTTGGCGTAGTTGAAGGTGACGTACTCACTGCAGAGGGGGGGTTGATCCGCACCTTCACTGGAGAATTTTTTCACCATACGCTCCAGGAACGGTATGCCGCCAAAGTGGGAGTACACCCCAATGCCCGGATCCAGGATGTGCTTCACAAAACCCGGGTCAATACGGCTGCTGCCGAGCGCTGAACTGGACAGTATCCGTGAAGCGATGGTGGCGTCCTCCGGCTTGAAATCGAACGTCGTCCAATACTCATCGACGTAATAGCCATTATTGCTAATGAGTTGGCGACCGTCGCTGAAATAACGATAGTCAGCGAGTGCATAAACCAATCGGTCGACGTGACGTAGATCCGCACCTTCTGAATGTGCATAAGCGTACATATCCGAGATCAAGGCACGGTCATCGAGGGTGAGAAAGTCGTTGCGATTTTGAGTGCCGTTTTCAAAGGTCGCGGGTGGAAGGGCAACGGGTGGTTCGCCATTGTGAAACATGCGCGAAATGAAGGTCTCACGACCGTTAATGGGGACTGGCTCAGGATAAGAAACACCTGAAGGCGCCATCGACTGGACGGTTTCCCACGCCACCCTTCGCTCGTTAACCGTGAAGGCGCCGCCGTTGTCGCGGGCGATCAGGTTGAGTTGGTCTCGCCCGAGTCCCTTGAAGGGGTTGCTGTCATGGCCGTTGAGGAAACCTGTCGCTTGTCGCGCACGGGCCAGGAGTTCAGGATTATTGGCCGTTGGAATCTCTGCGTCGTGTTGTGCCTTGTTGGCGAAATACTGTTCGTCGGTGATGGGTTCTAGGGAGTCGGCGTTCTTTTGGGCCATGGGCGTTTCCGCACGCTGTGCCGCATCACTCAATTGACGCGCCAGGATTGAGACGGTCATGGTGCCGTCATTACGCATAGAGAGGGGTGTATCAGCCTCGGCGTTGTCAGGCGAGACTGTGGACGGAATAACAATGCCGACGGAATCATTCGTCACGCGATTGTTTGACGAGGAGGTATTAGGGCTGATAGTGATCATTAGTATTCACCTTGCGTTAGGCATGTGAATGGTCATGTAAAAGTTTCTTACCTATCCAAATACCCGTAGCCAAATTGGCTGCGGGCATCACACCACACTAATAGCTATATTTAATTGTCACAGAATCAACGCCGGCAGGACGAGCGTAAGGTGGAGTGCCGCCCAATACCGTATGAAAAATCGTAACTTTTGAACCATGACCGAATGACTGATTGTTAAAATCCATCAGCACACCCGAAGAACTCGGAAAGATATCACGACAATCTTTTTCAGCACTGAAGGAGCGAAAGTAACACAGCTCAACCTTCTCACTCAGTGTCCCAGGATAGTACGTTGTACTCCACCGAATTTCTGATATCTGCTTGGGGTCTTGGAGTGTTCCTGAGGGAATATCCGCAGCCAGCACGCTAAAGTTTGCGAATTCACGACTCGGCACAGTATTAGAATTGGACAGTACCAATACGGGAGTTGGTGCCACCGTTTTAGTAAAGACGCCCTCCGCCGCCAACACGGAATTTTTTGTAAAAATAGTTAAAACAACACCCACAGCAAGCCAAACCTTATTGATACTTTTCGAGCTCTTCATAATCTTCACCCTAGTTCACAAATTAATACCTGAGGTTCCAATCATTCCAGCAGTAGGAATCACACCACTACCCTTGCACGATTTTTCAATTCAAGTAAGGCACCCGCTTCCTAAAAACATGAAGCCCTTATCTGTAATACTTACAAGTAGGACTTTGTCAGTAACTTCCTAGTCCCGCCTCCCCTCTATTAAAAACCCCTGTTCCAAGGCATGATGCCGCCCTCACATCAAGGACGATAAAACCGTGAAAACCACCCTCACCGCGCTGCTGTTGATTGGCTTGGCGATGCCTGCATTCGCCGACACCACGCCCATCGGCTTCAAGAGCATCAACGTCCCTGATGCACAACGCCCGCTGCAAATGGTGGTCTGGTACCCCGCCGCCACCGCAGCTACGCCTGAGTTGATCCGCGATGACGCCGTGTTTTTCGGTGCCTTGGCAGTGCCCGATGCGCCGGCAGCGAGCGGCGAACATCCGCTGGTGGTGCTCTCCCACGGCTACGGCGGCAACTGGGGCAACCAGGTGTGGCTGGCCAGCGCCCTGGCCCATCAGGGTTACATCGTGGCGGCGGTCAACCATCCCGGCACCACCAGCAAGGATCGCAGCCCCCAGGCCGCTGCGCAGTTGTGGCAACGGCCCAAAGACTTGAGCCGGGCCATCGATGCGGTGATCGCCCAGCCGACGCAGTTCGGCACCGTGGCAAACAACCGTATCGCCGTGGTCGGCCACTCCATCGGTGGCTGGACTGCCATGGAAATCGCCGGCGCGCGTTTCGACCCGGACCTCTTCGCCCGCGACTGCAACACTCACCCTAAATTGGGCGGCTGCATTGGCTACCAGCAGATCAAACCCGCCGCGACACCGGCGGCGAAGGCCCAACTGGCCGCTGACCTGCGCGACCCACGCGTCGGCGCCGTGGTGACCCTGGACCTGGGCCTGTCGCGCGGCTTCACCGACGCCAGCCTGGCCGCCCTGCCGGTGCCAGCGCTGGTGATTGCGGGGGGCGTGCCAACGGAAGATATGGACCCCAACCTGGAGTCCGCCGATATGGTCAGGCGTATGCCAAAGGCCTCGACCGAGTATGTGGAGATCAGCGACGCTACGCACTTCAGCTTTATGTCGATCTGCAAGCCGGGTGGCATGGCGTTGATCGAAGAAGACTCGCCGGGCGATGGCATGATTTGCCGTGATGGCGAGGGGGCTCGGCCAAGGGCGGTGATTCAGCAACAGGTGCTGGATCTGATCACCGGTTTTTTGGGGCGGACAGCGGCACGGCGCGCGGCGGCCGATTTTTAGCTGGTATCATCCCGGGCCTGTACAACCCGGGGAGAACCACATGAACCGCCAGAAAAAACTCCAGCAGCTCTTCAAGGAAAAAGCCAGGAAGGCCAACGCCAAATTGGCGCCGAAGAAGAAGGACAAGTACATCAGCAAGGCAGACCGGGAAAAGCTCGCGGCCGAAGCTGCCCAGGACCCAAGCCTTTCCCCGGAAAGCTGACTCAGCAACCGCTCAACGCCACCTGCCGCCGCTCCCCCGCAAAGAAAAACGGCCGCAACCGCACGCCCACGCTGTTGCCGATAAACGCCGCCACCAGCCATACCCAGCCATGCAGGCTGCCCGAGGCGATGCCGCTGAAGTACGCGCCGATGTTGCAACCGTACGCCAGGCGCGAGCCGTAGCCGAGCAGCAGGCCGCCGATCACAGCCGCCACCAGCGAGCGCGCCGGAATCTTGAGGCTGGGGGCAAAGCGCCCGGCCAGGCCGGCGGCCAGCAGCGCACCGAGGACGATGCCGATGTCCATCACGCTGGTGATGTCTTCCCACACCGGCGCGGCCAGGGCCTTGGCATTGCCCGGCATCTGCCAGAACGCCCAGCTGGCCACGTCCACACCCAGGCCGCTGGCGACTTTGGCGCCCCACAGCGCGAACGCCGAGGTGATGCCCCAGGGCCGTCCCGCCAGCGCCAGGGTGGCGTAGTTGAGCAGGGCCAGGCCGATGGCGCCCCACACCAGTGGCCACGGCCCGCGCAGAAAGCGGCGCAGGCCTCGGTGCTCACTTTTCACGCCCTCTTCCAATTGACCATGGCGACCCTTCTCCAGCCGTACGGTCACCAGCGCAATGATCGCGAACACCGCCAGGCTCAAGCCCAATGCCGGCACCACGCCGAAGCTCTTGACGATGGACACCGCCGGGAACGCCGGCAGCCCGAACCACCAGTCAACATGGTGCGTGGCGATCAACGAACCGCAGATAAAGAACAGCAACGTGACCAGCATGCGCGCATTGCCGCCGCCGACGGTGAACAGCGTGCCCGACGCACAACCGCCGCCCAGCTGCATGCCAATGCCGAAAATAAATGCCCCGAACACCACCGACACCCCGGCCGGCGCTACCAGCCCGGTCACCGGCTGCCCGAACAGCGTGCCCGCCCCCAGCGCCGGGAAGAACAGCAGCACCGCCAGCGCCAGCATCACCATCTGCGCGCGCAAGCCAGCGCCACGGCGATCATTGATGAACACGCGCCAGGCCGAAGTGAAACCGAAGGCGGCGTGGTAGAGGGTCAAGCCCAGTGCCGCGCCGACCACCAGCAACAACACCTGGTGCGAACCGACGCTGTTTTGCAGGAACAGGGCGCCCAGCACCAGGATGATAAAGGCCACCAGCGGCGCGACGGGTTTGCGCGCGGGGGTGAGAGGCAGAGAGGTACTCATGGGGAATCTCGGTCTGTTTGAAAGGAGTAGGCTGCGAGGGTGGCGAGTATACCCTTGTGTGTAGATAATCCCGGGATGCGTGTGGCCTGACGTCGCCCCTTTCCTCCATCAGCCGGTGAACCCGTGGCCAAAGACATCGAGAACCCGTGCGTTTCCCTCTGCCAGCTCAGCGGCGACCTCTGCGTCAGTTGCGGACGCACCAAGGATGACATCCGCAAATGGAAACGCATGAAACGCCCGGAGAAGATGGCGGCCGTACAGCGTGCGACACAGCGCCTCAAGGCGTTGAAAAAAGCCAGGTAAAGCTGTTCATGCATCTGTGGCGAGCGGGCTTGCCACAGATGCCTGCTCACCACGATTGGCCCGCAAGATGGGGGTCAACCCCGCCCCACCGACCCCGACACCGGAAGATCACCCAGCAGCTTGAGCCCGGTGCTCTTCACAAACGTCGCGTAGTCCATCGGTTTCTGGATGCGCGTCTCGGCGTTGGGCAGCACATAGGCCCAGGCGCGCTTGCTGGAGGCGTCATACACCAGCTTGAACAACCGCGTCGGCACCCAGACCTTGTTGTGGCCGATGGTGCCGTAGCCCGGGTCGAACAACGGGCCGGTGAACACATACACGTCGCCACCGGCACGCACGGCAAACTTGCGCACGTCGGCCTCGACCTTGCTCCAGACCTTGCGGTTGTTGGTGGGGTCCTGGGGCACCATGTTCGACAGGGCAAAAGACTGCGCCATGGCGTGCGCGTCAGGCGCATCGGCGGCCGGGGCCTGGTGACCACGGTCCACGGCCGGGTGCTGGCTGCGGTAGTCGCTCAGCTCCGCGCGGCCACCCTGGGGAATGCGCGGGTCCGCATAGAACTGGTTGGTGCGCTCCTCGCCTTTGGCGTCTTTCAATTGCGCGGCATTCAGGCGCTCGACGACCACCAGCGGGGTCTTGCTGGTTTGCGAGTACAGCACCGCAAAGGTGTCCGAACACAGGGCCAGAGGCTTCATCGACGCCGGGACGGTGGCGGTGTTGATCGGTCTGGTGGCAGGAAAGAGTTGGGCGCAACCGTCAAACGAACTGCGCTGCTGGGTGGGGGTATAGGGATTGGCGAGGCTGCGTGCGTCTACAGCGGTGGAGAGCAAAACGAGGGCCGACAGCCCGACTGCAACGTTGCGTAGGTACATGCGTTAGATCTTATGGTAAGGGTAAACGGACACGCGCGAATATTCGTGCGGGGCCTATGGACCCTCAGATACCTGTTTGGTGCCGCCAGGCTTTCGGTAAAGGTTGAACCTCTCCTACATGCAAGGGTTCAGAACCCTACATCCTCGGAGGAATTTTATGACCCAGACAGCCTTAGTCGTCGGCGCCAGCGGCATCGTTGGTAGCGCCATCACCCAATTACTGCTGGACAACCAATGGCAGGTTGCCGCGCTCTCACGCAGCCCCTCCCAGGTGCCCGGCGTGATCCCGATAAGCGCCGACTTACAATCCCCGGCCACCGTACAGCAGGCACTGACCGCGTTAAAACCCACCCACGTATTCATCACCACTTGGTCGCGCCAGGCCACGGAAGTCGAGAACATCCGCGTCAACGCCGCCATGGTGCGCAACGTGCTGGACGCCTTACGCCCCACCGGCAGTGTGCAACACGTAGCGCTGGTCACCGGGCTGAAGCACTACCTCGGCCCCTTTGAAAACTATGGCAAGGGCAGCCTGCCGCAAACTCCGTTCCGCGAAGACCAAGGCCGCCTGGACGTGGAGAATTTCTACTACGCCCAGGAAGACGAAGTGTTCGCTGCGGCCGAGAAAGATGGTTTCACCTGGAGCGTGCACCGCCCGCACACCGTCACGGGTGTCGCTGTGGGCAATGCGATGAATATGGCGACCACCCTCGCCGTCTACGCCAGCGTGTGCAAATACACCGGGCGCCCATTCGTGTTCCCAGGCTCCCGCGTGCAATGGGACAGCCTCACCGACATGACAGATGCGCGGCAATTGGCCCAGCAACAGCTATGGGCAGCCACCACGTCAGCGGCTGCCAACCAGGCGTTCAACATCACCAATGGCGATGTTTTCCGCTGGCAATGGATGTGGGGGCAGATTGCCGATTACTTCGGCCTTGCACCAGCACCGTTCCCAGCCGCGCCTGCCCCACTCGAGCGCCAGATGGCCGACGACCAGGCCACTTGGAACCAGATCGCGGCGCAGTACGGGCTGAAAGAAGCCGACATCAGCCGACTCATTTCGCCATGGCACACCGACGCCGACCTGGGACGGCCGATCGAGGTGGTCACCGATATGTCCAAGAGCCGCCAACTGGGTTTCACCGCTTACCAGGCCAGCGACCAGGCCTTTTTCGACGTGTTCGATCAGTTGCGCGATGCACGGCTGATCCCTTGACTGGATAGCGGCAGCACGACCACAAACTCGCTGCCCCTGCCGTGTCCTTCACTCATGCCCGTCACTGTACCGCCGTGGGCTTCGACCAGTTCGCGCACCACGGTCAAGCCAATACCCAGGCCGGCGCTGTTGAAACCGATGGCGTGGGCATCTTGCACATAAGGATCAAAAATGAACGGCAAGGCCTTGGCGGTCACGCCAATGCCGTTGTCGGCAATGCTGATCTTCAGTTGCCCGGCCTCTACGCTCACCACCATCGCGATACGGCCAGCCGCTTGCGTGTACTTGGCTGCGTTGCCCAGCAGGTTGTGCAGGATCTGCGCAAGCCGTACGGGGTCGCCGTACAGGCTCGGGATAACATCCGGCAACACCACATCGAATTGCTGCTTTCGACCGATCATCACTGGGCTATAGGCCTCGACAGCGGCATTCAGGATACGCAGCATGTCCACCTCGCGACGGTGGATGCGCAGCTTGCCGGTGCTGGCACGCGAGACATCCAGCAAGTCATCGACCAGTTGGGAAATATGCTGGACCTGGCCCTCTATCAATTCACGCATACGCGGCAGTTCGTCGCTGGGTAGCCGGACCATGCGCTCGGCAATCAGACTGATAGGCGTCAGCGGGTTGCGCAGTTCATGGGCGACCATCGCCAGGATGCGTTTCTGCTGACCTAACGCACGTTCGGCGGTGACCTGCAGGTCCTGGGCGCTGAGTGCGGCGAACACCAGTTGCGCATTGGCTTCGCGCAGCTTCTGGAACAGCAGTTGGTCCTCTACCTTCGGCGCCGCGACAGTGTCGGATTGGGCCAGGAGCAGTGCCAGCACCAACTGCTGGTTGGCCTCGATCAGTTGCTCGACATGCTGGGTATCCTCTAGGCGAGTGTTGGCGCCTTCCAGTTGTTGCTGCAGCACAGCCAGTACGGCACGGGCTTCAACGATTTTCTGGCCGAGCAGGAACAGCTCATGGGCCGCATTGGCCACTTTACGCGCGTCCTCTCCCGCCGAATTACTCATGGGTCAGTTCAATCATTGTGGTCTCCTGTGCGCTGGGTCGTCGGACGCCCACCCAGCAGCCCCTCCTGGTCAGCGAGCATCTCGCCGATCTGCAGGCCATCGTCATTGATGTGGTATTGGCGCAGCTCGTCGCAGTGGGCACTGGCGCGCACTTTGACCACGGCCAGGATGCGCAGCAGGCGGCTGCGGACTTCGATGTAGCGCTGCACGATGATCGCGTCCGTCAGGAACGCGGTGCCGTAGGGGCTGAAGCGCAGGTCGGTGTAGCGGTCTTCCAGCTCTGAGGTCATCAACACGCTGACCCCGGCGCGGGTCAACGCGGTGACCATACGTGACAACGACTCACGGAAGTCTGCGCGGAAGGTCGGCGCCAGGGCCAGCTCAAAGCCCGACAGCGAATCGATGACCACCCGCGTGGCGTTCAAGCGGCTGATTTCGCTGAGCAGCAGTTGGACAATTTCGTCGATCGACAGGTCCGGCGCCCGGCTGTCTACCAGGCTGACCTGGCCGCTGCGGATCAAGTCGGCCAGCGTTGCGTTTTGCGAGTGGTTGGGCCGTTGCTCGAACACCGCGATCACACCGGCTTCGCCATTGCGCGCGCCCTCGGCCAGGAAGGTCGCTGCCAGGATGCTCTTACCCGACCCCGAAGGCCCCGCCACCAGCAACGAATAGCCACGGGGCAGGCCGCCACCGAGCATCTCATCAAGGCGTGGCACGCCCATTTTCAGGCGCTGCATGGGCAGCGATCTCGGCGTCTCGTCCGGGTTGAGCGGGGCCGGTGCGAACACCCTGATGCCTGAACTGGCGATACGAAAGGTGTGCAGCCCCGGCAAGGTCGGTTGGCCGCGCATCTTCATGATTTCCATCTTGCGCACCATCGAATTGCGCTCGACGCTCTGGCGCAACCAGATCAATCCATCGGCCACGGTGAAGATCGGGTTGGTGTCGGTCTCGGTGAAGTACTCGCCGATCAGGAAGGTGGTCGCTTGCCACGTGGTCATCAACATACCCAATTGTTGTACGAACTGCGGCAGGTTGTTATTGGGGTTGTGCTGGGTCTGGCTGGCCAGCACCACCGAACGGAAGGAGTCGACAAACACCAACGACGGCGCATGCGCCTCCACTTCGCTGACAATCCGGCGCAGCACTTCGTCCAGGTCGCCGGCCAGGGTGTCGTCGGCCAGGTTGATATAGCGGATCGACTGGTTGATCGCGTCGCTGTCGAAGAAGTCGAACTGCTGCTGATAACGGAGCATCTTCAGCGGCGGCTCGCCCAGCACGGTGAAAAACAGCGCCGGACGCTCGGGTGTCGCCAGGGCAAACATCATCTGATGCGCCAGGGTGGTCTTGCCACAGCCAGGCGGACCGGCGATAAGGTTGAACGAAAACTCCGGCAAACCTCCGCCCAGCACCTCGTCCAGCCCTGGCACACCGGTAGCCAGGCGGTTGATCGTTACTTTGGTGCTCATGGCGAATTTTCCTGCGAAGGGGTGTCGCTCAAAGAAGGTTCCCACACGTCGCGTAGTAAACGCGCGGTCAGCGAAGGCCCGATCAGCGTGGTGAGCAAAGTGTAAAAAGTGGTCAGCAGCACCTCACCGAAAAACAGCGCATCGGCCTCAGTCTGCTCAAGCAGTACGGCTTTGAGCCCGGATCTGTCAGGCGTGGCTTGCACACGATCGTGCATGCCGGCCAATCGCGCATGGGCCGAGGCACTGAGGTGCAGGCTGCGGCGCAGCAAGGCGACACAGCCTTGCTGCCCGATGATGGGCGTGAGTGCTGCGTCCATGTCCTGCAATATCGACGTGATCGCCTCGGCGATGCCTGCGATATCCACGGAGGGACCAACACGGTGCGCCAGAGAAG
Source organism: Pseudomonas extremorientalis (assembly GCF_024584605.1). Lineage (NCBI taxonomy): Bacteria > Pseudomonadati > Pseudomonadota > Gammaproteobacteria > Pseudomonadales > Pseudomonadaceae > Pseudomonas > Pseudomonas extremorientalis. The sequence goes on from NZ_CP089519.1 coordinate 4,368,504, forward strand.
CTACGATCTGGCGGCTCTCTTCGCTTAGCGTGGACATGAAGGGCTGATATCCGATGAATTGATACCCAGCGTACACCCTCTGGCATTCGTCCGAGGGTTTAATGAGCCATTATCTGCGCCCCCATGCGCCGCCCGGGTTTGAAACCATGGGCACGGGCGCTCCAGGCAATCGCCAGCGACACACCGATCAACAGCAACATCGCCCACGGAAACGAGGCCACGCCCCAGGTCTCGAGCAACACCCCACCGACGACACCGCTGCCGGCGATAGCGCTGTTCCAGGCCACCACATTCAGCGACAGCGCCACGTCGGCGCCATCGCCCGCCGCATCGGCCAGGGCGGTCTGCAGCAGGGTCGCGGCGCCGCCGAAACTCAGGCCCCACACGGCCACGCCGAGGTAGACCACTTCCGGCAGGTTGCCAAAAAGACCCAGCCCAAGCGAGACGACCGCGAACACCGCCAGGCTGACGAGCACGGTCTTGCGCAACAACGACTCAACGAGCCTGGCCGTGAGCCAGATCCCTGCCAGCGCGGCAACCCCGAACACCAACAGCACCAGGTCGACCCGCTTGGCCAACCCCGCCGGCGCCACGAAGGGTGCAATGTAGGTGTACAGAATGTTGTGCGCCAGCATCCAACTGATCACCACCGCCAGCACCGGCCGTACGCCCGGCGTGCTCAGCACCTGGCCCAGCGACATACGTTGATGGGCGGGCTGGGGAGCGTAGTCCGGGACTTTGACCAACACCCACGCAATCAACACCAGACTCACCGCCGACATCAGGCCAAACGTGGTGCGCCATCCCACCAACCCACCCAGCCAAGTGCCGAGCGGTACACCCAACGACAGCGCAATCGGCGTGCCGACCATCGCCAACGCCAGCGCCCTGCCCTGCTGGTGCGGCGCGACCATGCGCCGGGCGTAACCGGCCAGCAGGCTCCAGGCCAACCCCGCTGCCACACCGGCAAAAAAACGCGCCACCAGGGTCACACCGTAGTGGGACGACAGCGCGGTGATGGAGTTGAACAGCAGGAAACCGACGATGGTCAGCAACAGCACATTGCGCCGGCGCCAGCCACGGGTCGCGATGGTCATGGGGATCACCGCCAGCACCGAGCCCAAGGCATACGCGGTGACCATCTGCCCGGCCATCGACGGGGAAATCGCCAGGCCGTCACTGATCAACGGCAACAGGCCGGCGGGCAGGGTTTCGGTGACGATGCAGATAAAGCCGGTCATGGCCAGGGCTAGCAAGGCGCCGATGGGCAGGCGGTCGGATGACTCCGATAAAGTGAGTGAAGGTGTCACGGGTAACTCCTTGAGCGAGATTTAAATACTGATCGATACAAATGTTGCGACCGGACATAGCGCGTTGTCAACGACATATGTATCGACTAGTATTTATCTCGCTTCCCCCACCGGAGATCCGCCATGGCACAAATGGGCCGCCCCCGCACCTTCGACCGCGATCACGCCGTAGACCAGGCCTTGCACCTGTTCTGGCAGCACGGCTACGACGCCACCTCACTCGCCCAACTCAAGGCTGGCCTGGGTGGCGGTATCTCCGCGCCGAGTTTTTATGCGGCGTTCGGTTCCAAAGAGGCGCTGTTCGACGAATGTGTACAGCGCTACCTGACGACCTATGCACAGGTCACCGAATGCCTGTGGGACGAAAGCCTGTCGCCGCGTCAGGCGGTTGAAACGGCGCTGCGCCAGTCGGCACGCATGCAGTGTGAAGACGGGCATCCCAAGGGTTGCATGGTGGCGCTGGGCGTGATGAGTGCGCCGAGCCCCGAGAATGCGCGGGTGGCGAATGGATTGACGCAATCGCGGCTGCGCACACGGGCGGGGATTGTGGCCTGTGTGCAGCGTGCGATACGTGCAGGGCAATTGCCAGGCACGATTGACCCGGCGGTGATGGCGACGGTATTTGACAGTTTCCTGCAGGGCATTTCGATCCTTGCGCGCGACAACGTACCCCACGCCAGCATCGACGCGGCGATCAGCCAACTGCTGCTGACCTGGGATATTGCCGCGTCTACGGCGCCGCCGATTCGTCCCGGCATTGCATCAGGAAATCCACAAACGCCCGCACCCGATGCGGCACATAGCGACCATGGGGATACAACAAGGTAAACGGCCGTGAACGCCCACCGAACGGCTGCAGGACTTCTACCAGGCTGCCGTCAGCCAGTTCCTGCTCGACAATAAACTTGTAGGTCTGAAACAACCCCGCGCCGTGCCTGGCCAGGGTCACCCCGCCCAGCACATCATCGGAGCAGCTGTACCCCGCCTGCCCCGCATACTCTTGCGCCTTGCCATCCACCTGAAACAGCCAGGAGATACGCCGGCCATTGCTGGGCAATTCGTACTGGATGCATTCATGGGCGGGCAGATCTTCCAGCGTCTGTGGGATGCCGGCGCGTTCAAGATAGGACGGTGCCGCGACCACCACCAACTCGGCGTCTTCCAGCAGGCGCGCAATCAGCGATGAGTCGGGCTGGGCGCGCACACGGACCGCCAGGTCGTAGCCTTCGGCGACGAAGTCGATATTGCGATTGCTGATGTGGATATCCACCGTCACCTGCGGGTACAGCGCACGAAACCTGGGCAGTAGCGGCAGCAGACGGTGATGGGCGTAGGTGGTGGGAATACTGATGCGCAACAGGCCGGACGGCACTGCTTGCGCGCCCATCACCTCCTGTTGCGCTTCCACCAGTTGGGTCAGGGCCTGGCGGCATTGTTCGAAGAAGGTGCGGCCACTGTCAGTGAGGCGGATGCTGCGCGTGGTGCGCACAAACAGCCGCGAGCCCAGGCGCTCTTCCAGGCGTGAAATGCTGCGGCTCACGGCCGCCGGCGTGACACCGGCAACCTGCGCGGCGGCGGTGAAGCTGTTGGCTTCGGCGGCGAGGCAAAACAGCTCGATGCTGCCGAGCTGCAGGTCTTCGAAATGGCGTTTCACACTGGGTCCACCCGGTTACGGCTGCGGGGGATTGCAACACGTCCTCGCCCAGTGTGCCACTGCTTGCTTACGCCGTTGGCTCGATCAGGGTTGTCAGCCGCGCGGGGTTTGCAAGGCGTGGTACCCGTAGTCTGCGCGCGCTTGCCGCAATGGGACACCGGCGTCGATGGCCGTCGCCCACCGAGCCCCCCTCCAGGCCAACAGGTCCGTAGCGCAGGGTCCAGGCTTTGCCCGTAAGGCTGAAGGACCGGTCCAGCGGCTTGAGGTCGGTACAACTGAGGGCGTCCAGGCGTTGATGAATAGAGCGTTGCATGAGGAAGGCTTCCTTGTGTCGAGGGGTTAACCTGCGTTCGCCGCCAGGCTGAGCGCGTGGATCTTGTCGACAATCTGCCGCGAAGCCTTGCGGATTGCCGTCGTTGTGGTGCCTGCAATATGCGGTGTGAGCTGGGCATTGCCGACGCCTGCCAGTGGCGAGTGGAAGCAGTCTTTTTCCAGGGCGAAGGTATCGATGGCGACTGCTTTTATATGCCTGGGAAACGCCGTCATGAAACTCGCCAACTGCGCTTCATCGACGATGCCGCCGCGCGCGGTGTTGATCAGTATCGAACCTTGGCGCATCTGCCTGAACTGGGTCAGCCCAAACAGGCCGCGGGTCAGCGGGGTCAACGGTACGTGGATCGAGACCACGTCGGCCTCCCTCAGCAATGCTTCGAGGGTTTGCCGGCGCTCAAGGCCAAGGCTGCGCGCGACCTGGTCGGTAAAGCGTTCCGAACCGGTGGCGATGACCTTGAGACCGAGCGCTCCCGCCTTGCGTGCGACCTCTTGAGCGATGCTGCCCGTGCCGACCACCCCTAGCGTGAGTTCGCCGAACTCCAGGCCTGGCGCCAAGGTGCCCTTGGACCAGCATCCCTTGTGCGTTTCAGCGTTGTAGTGGTCCAGGTCCCGGGATAAATACAACGCCTGGGCCAGGACATATTCAGCAACCGCAATCGCGTTGGCGCCTGGAGTGTTCAGCAGGGTCACGCCACACTGCTGGGCCGCTTGCCGGTCGATATGGTTGACACCCGTACCGGCTTGAGCAATAGCGCGCAGCGGCGTTGGCAGAGCCGGTGACGCAGCGTTGCGAATCAGTTCGCCCTCAATGGGAATATTCAGGCGCGTCTTGAACACGCTGTACCCTCCGGCCAACATCACGGCCCCCATGAAAGCCTGCCGGTCGTGACCGTTGATCTCGGTGTAGTGAATGCGCTCGCCATAGTGCTCGCGGATACCATCCTTATCAGTGAAATAGTAGAGATTCAGGGTGACGACCAGGCCCAACGCGAGGAATCGGTCGACTTCCTCGAATAACAACGGCGGGCCGGGTGCATCGAGTATCAGGGTGGTGAATGCCATGCTTGTGATCCTCTTGAAAGGCGCACAACCGCGCCGACAGCCAGGTCGCCCCGGCTGTCGGCGGGTGCTTTACCAAGTGTGTAGTCCTGGCCCTTGTAGGTTCATCGGTTCAAGCCTCGATAATTAATACAGATCCCTTGTTTGCACTCCACCGCGTGGGTGGAAGCAAAATCATCAATGTCACAGGCCGAAACCACCGCATCGCAACGAACGGATGTCCCCCTGTTATCCGACAGAAAGCCCTCAGATCGGTACCCAAAAGCGGCAAAAAATCTGAAACAAGTTATTACACTTCAACGTGAATCAATCATGTCGCCGCTTTTTCGACAAAAGACCTTTTTGGAATAAAACGCGCATAAAAAGATAGCCAGCTTATGAACGGTTTCCCGATCCGACACTGACTATTCTTTTTCAAGCAATTGATTATTAGGGGTTAATGAAGGGAGTCAAAAACGCGGTACGCCCAGAAAGCACTCACGCCGACAGGATGTGCCAGGTCATTCTTAAATAATTCTTCATAAAGGCCTGACCCCATATGCAGCGGACGATCCCGAGCCCTTGGCATCGTGCCCGGCCGCGCAGGGGTGGACTCGGGCTCAAACGACGAGCGCAAATAAGATAGAAAATGACTGTTAATCATTGGGCAAAATAAAGGCGCTCCAAAGAGCGCCTTTATTCATTTCAACTCACTGCTCGCTGATGGATTTCACATCCGCCTTGGCAGCGCCACCAATCGCAATGCGTTTTGGCTTGGCTTCCTCCGGTACCACCCTGAGCAGGTCGATGCTCAGCAGGCCGTTGGAAAGCTGCGCGCCCTGCACTTCGATGTGGTCGACCAGGCGGAACGACAAGCGGAACGCGCGCTGGGCGATGCCCTGGTGCAGGTAGGTGATGCCCTCATCGTGTTCGCGCTTGCCGCCGGCGACGGTCAACACGCCTTTTTCCACCTGGATTTCCAGGTCATCCTCCACCAGGCCTGCGGCCGCAATCACGATCCGATAATGATCGTCACCGTGCTTTTCGACGTTGTGAGGTGGGTAGGTGGTGCCGGCCTCGCTGCGAAGCGCCGATTCGAAAAGGTCGTTGAAACGGTCAAAGCCGACAGAGTGACGGAACAGTGGGGCCAACGAAAGAGTAGTAGCCATTGCAAAATCTCCTGAGGTTTCTCCAAGTGATTTGATACGCGACCCGCATTCGGCATCGCGTAAAACCTAAGTAGGTTCAGGCTGGAAATTTTCAAGCGGCGCTCACAAAATTTTTTTATCCGACACGATGAGCTCCCGACGAAAGGCTGACACAACGGCGCGCCAGGACCGTCGTGGGGTCAACCAGGGCGACCCGGTGGGCGCCGATCTCGAACGCCTCGCAATGCGCCAGCACCAACGGCAACTCGGTACACCCGAGAATCAACACCTTCGCCCCTTGTTCACACAAATGCTCCGCCGCCAGCAGCAACTGCTCACGGCACACGCCAGCGGTAAACCCCGCCTTGATCCCCCGTTCGCCGTAGATCGCCTCCATCACCAGCGCCTGGAAATCAAAGCCGGGAGTGATGAGTTGCAAGCCGCAGCGCCGCGCGGCCTGGTGGTAGACCTGGCTCATCGGGCGGGGTTGATCGAGACACGGCGCATCGGGCGGTGGACGTATTACAAGCGAAACGAAGCAACCATCAGCGCCCTTACCAAGATCATAGGCAAGGAGCTTTAGTTTTTTATCCCAGGATATCGAGAAATCCCGATACCCCACTGATACTGAAACGAAGTAATGCAATGAAAGCGATGATGCTTGAATCATTTGGCGACCCGGATTCATTCGAACCCTGCGAGGTACCCAAGCCTGTGCCGCAAAAGGGTCAGGTGCTGGTGCGGGTCCACGCAACTTCCCTCAACCCGCTGGATTACCAGGTACGACGCGGCGACTACGCTGGCCTGGTGTCCCTCCCCGCCATCACCAGTCATGACGTTTCCGGTGTGGTCGAAGCCATCGCGTATTCATGCTGGGACTGGAGCAATACTTTGCGGATGAGCCACAGGTTTATCACATTGAGGGGGCGGTTTTTACCGGTGGAGGTGAGACTCACTGCTAAGTGAAGAACCAGAAACGGACTCGTCTTGCTCTCTTAAAAAAATCGTCTATTACTACATATTCATCACTCAATGCACGGTCCACCGCAGTGTGCGCAATGTTGTACGTTAGGAGAAACGTATGGCGAAGAAAAGCGCACCCAGCGCTACTGCGGCCAAGGCGCCCGTACGCACCCGCAAGACAGTCAAGACAGCAGACAAGCCGCCACCGGCAGTCACCCCGCCCCCCGACAGTGATGTGGCGCAGATCAAAGCGTTTCGCCAGCAACTGGCCGAGCGGGGCTACGAGTCAGTGTTCGACGTCGTCCGTAAGGGCCGTGCCGAGACGATATCCAGCTATCTGGGCAAGAAAACTGCGAAGCGCGAGCGGGCTGCGGCGCAACAGTTTTTTGAACAGGCCGAAGCCCACGCCGCAGCCTTGACCCGGTTGCATCGCCGGTTGACCGCACGCGGCGAGCCGATCGCCCAGGCCATCGCCAAGCTGGGCATTGCCTATGATGCCGAGTGGCTGGATCGCGCCCTCGGCTCCCGCGGCAATTATCAAGATTGGTTCGGCCAGAACCTGCTCTATGCCAATCCCGATTCGATGGGCTCGCTGTTTTCCCCTGGCAAATACCTGACGACGCTGTACCAGGTCGCCAAAGGGCTGCATCCCGCCACCCATGGTTTGCAGTTGGATAAGCGGCGTCCCGACCTGAGTCGCCTGCCGTTGAGTGACAACAACCTGAACAAAGAAATATCCCTCTTGACCCTGATCCTGGAGGTATTGGAGCAAGGCGTGGTGGGGGATGCCGAAGAACAGCTGCGCACCAAGGTTTATCCGACGAACTTGCCTTACAACCATGCCAGCGAGCAGATCCGCCAGGGCTTGGCTGCCTTGAAGAGTTCGCAAGCCGAAATATGGGCCACGCTGGGCGATAACGAAGCGCGCGCGTTCTCATCTATCCCCTTTGATGCATGGAACACCGAAGTACTGACCCCGGGCTGCGTGCGCGATCGGCTGGCGTTATCGCCTGAGGAGTTCGGGATACTGACGCAGGGCATGCAGAACACCCAGGCCACAGTCGGGCGATACTACGGTTTGAGCCGAATTGCGGACATGACGCATGTGGGGTCGGAGGCCACTATTACAGCGATTCAGAAGGATCGGTCCTTGCTGGAACGTACTCAGCTGGACCAGGAGACGTTGATGCAGGCACTGGGTGTGGGTGCCATTCAGAGAGATGTGGGCGATCGCACACTCGAATACCGTAAACCGGTAGAACTAAGGATCGATCACTCGTCTGATGATGGTGGCTATTCTTTAGTCACGATCTACGACATAAGAATAGATAGGGAGGCTGATCAGATTACTTGGGTGGCTCAGGTAACTGCCCGGTATACCGTCACCTCTGCATATATGGAAGATGCGTCACTCTATATTGAAATGCGCTGGGGAAACGAATCGGTCACGAGTGACGACCCCATGATCCATTGGAGTAACGGCACGCCGGCAGGAGTGACGCGAGAAGTGAGAATAACCTTGGATATCGACTCAGGAGTGCTGAGCCGATCTGATTTTGTTCTAACCTTTGTTCTTGGGTATTCCCCCCCCTACCGACCCAGGCCTCGGCAATATGTATCAAACGGCCCAATCTCCCTGGAGTGGCCGTTGATTGCCCCGCAGAAGTACGGCGCCCGCTACATTCACGGCTGGGATAGTGACGTCAACCCCTACCCCCCTCTGTATGCGTACGTAGGAACACGGGCAGGGCACCCCGCGACGCCGCCTGCCAACAACCCGGCGACCAGCAGGCTGTACAACCGTCACGGTCAAAGTCTGGAACGGCTCAATCGCGTGATCCGGCTTCAGCGGCGCGTCGGGATGACCTTCGAAGAGCTTGATTGGTTGATCGTGGCGGCGGCGGTCAACCTCTACGATTACCCGTTGACCCGGCCACTCCAAGCCTTGGCCGTCTACCTGCCGCTGCGTGAACGCTACGGTTTTTCCGTCAATGCCTTCGTTGCGTGTATCGGCTCGATCAACACCTACCACCGCACGGGCGAGCAGTCGTTTTTCCGGGAGTTGTTTGGAAACGACGATTTTCTCAATACGCGCCTGTTCCTGTCGCCACCGCGCGACGATGCACCTTCACAGGCGGCACGCGCCATATTGTGCCAAGGGTTGGGCATCAGTGCCGATGTGCTCATCCTACTGGCCCGCTTTCTGCCTGGGGTCATCGATGATGGGGCCGCCAACGGCTATGTCCTGCCCGCCCTGGATATAAAGCATGTAGACGCACTCTATCGGTTGGTGGCGATCCCACGCCTGTTTGGGCTGGCTCCGGACGAAGCATTGCAGTTGTGGGATCTGCTGGATGCACGGGGCGTGATCGCTCAGAGTCTCAGCCGGCAAGAGCGGCCGGTGGCGGCAGCGCTCGCGGCGTTGGAGCGCACGGGTTACCTGGCGGACTGGATGCAGCGCGAAGGCCTGGATGCCGCCCGTCTGATTGTGATGACCTCCCGCGACTATCGCCAGGTCGCGACACCGGAGCTGCAAAGCTTTTTCCAGAACATCTACAGCACGCTCAGTGGGCAACCCGGTGATACTCGCAGCGATCAGGCGCTGTTCGAACTGCTGTGTCGGCACGTCGGTGCACAGTTTGGTTTGAAACCGGGCACGTCCCTGCGTCTGATCGAATGGATCGATGCCGTTGCCGCTCGCTTGAACCCGGCATTTACCGGCTACTCGGTGCTGACCTTCTGGGAGCAGATCCAAGCCTATTACAGTAGCCCGGTGAGGGGGTTATCGACCCTGGAATCGGACCTCCCACAGTTGGTGCAATACGCAAACCTGCTTGCCCAGTTCGCCCTGCTGTGCCATTGGGCGCAACTCAGCGAGCAGGACCTGGCACTCATCATGCCGCACCCTTCCCGTTCGCTGCTGACCGGCGAATTATTGCCGCCGCTTCCCGACCTGCCATTGCTGTTGCTGCTGTCACGCTACCGGCACTGGCAGAAATTGCTGGTACTGCCGGTGGCCGAAGGGCGGCGGTATTTGCAGCGCGCTGCGGCCGGCGAGTTGACGGCGCCCGCAGACATAGCGGAGGAGCTTGCGCTGTTACATGGCTGGGACAAAATTCAGGTACTCGGCTGCATGAAATTACTTGCCGTCGTGCCCAGGAGCTTTCGTGAGCTGTACCCGCTCGTCGCGCGCATGCAACTGGGGCAGAAGCTTGGCCAGGCCCCGACGGATCTGAGCCTCCTGGATCTGTTGGCCGGAACGATACCCGACCAGAATACGCTTGAACAATTCGCCTCCAATATCCTCGCCGCTGCCCACGCCTGAACCGGAGGCATCATGAATAGCGCATTGGAAATCTCGCTCAACCAAGCCAAGCGCGATGCGCTGCTGAGCTACTATCTGACGTACGTCATTCCTGAACGTGGGCTGGGTACTCTCGCCGCAAGCATCAAAACGGCCGACGACCTTTACGAGTACCTGCTGCTGGACCCGCAGGTGAGCGGCCAGGTCACGACCAGCCGGATTGCCGAGGCGATTGCCAGCGTTCAGCTGTATATCCATCGCTGTCGCCAGTGGCTGGAACCCGGCATCAGCCTACCCGCCATGGCAGAGGCTTCGCGCCCCGACCGCTACCTGGCCCAGTGGGACGCGTACAACAAGCGCTACGCCACCTGGGCTGGGTTGCAACGCTTGCTGCACTACCCGGCCAGTTATCTGGACCCGGCACTGCGTTACCGCAAGACCACGCTGTTCAAAAACCTGGAGCTGACCATCAACCAGGGGCGGGTGACCGAAGAGCGGGTTGAGCAGGCGATGCGCAATTATGTGGGGGAGTTGCGGGCTGTGCTGGATATCAGATCGTTCAGCGCCTACCAGGTCGAGCCGGAGGTAGCCAATACACCTGTCTATTTTCTAGGTCGCTCCCTTGATCATGATGGCGCCTGCTACTGGCGCTATGTCGATGGCAGCAGGGGCGGAGTCCACGGTCGATTGCGTAATCCTGGGGCCTGGAGTGAGTGGTCCAAGATCCAAGTGCCTATCAAAGCAGAAGGTGATCCAGCGATTGTGTATTTCAATCACCGGGTCCATGTGCTGTGGTTACACAAAAAGATTCGTAAATTACAGATTGATAAAGCCGGTAGCTCGGAAAACGATTTGGTGGCACGGGAAGTTGTCTCGTGGGAGCTGCACCTCGCTTCGTTGCAGGCAAATGGTCAATGGGCGCAGCGTAGCTATCCATTGGAAAATTTAATTCCTTCTACGGATCTCGTAAACCCCACACGCTTGTTTGCAGCAGAACTAAGAGAGGAAGGGAGCCCAGCAGATCGGCCATTGGGTGTGTTTTTCGTTCAACAAGAAGCAAACGTCAAAGTGCGCTACTTATGTCGCTTCAGCAAACTTCTACAACATATCGACTCGCCCGGTAAGTCGTGGAGTTTCACTTTCAACTACGACATTGGACTCTACCCAACGATTACCAACTATCCCGTTTTTCAACCACTTAAATACCAGCCTCGCTTGGCCCCCCCGACTCATACCGTGACGGTAGCGGCATCAGCGAGAGCCGAGGACTACACCACCACTGTTACTGACTTCACCATATGGGAAGGAGAATTGTATTTTACATCTACCCCCAAGACTCAAGACGGCAACGCGTATTTTATTACATTGACAAAAGGCGGCGGCATTGAACCTCTATATTCGTATAAAGAGCTCCGCACGAATGCAAATAAAAGAGTGCGTTTGCAAACATGTTATAGCCAGCAAGTCATAGCGTCGAATCACGGCATAACGATTAGGTTATTTTTGATAACAACCTCCGGCGGATACCGTGAACTTATTGTTTACGATGTCCCTCTCGTGCGAGCGACTTTTGATCAACCCGCAAAAATCACAAACTTCACGCCGGACGTCAACTGGTGGATGGTGACTTCTCCCAAGCGCTTGGGACACAGTCAAGTCTTTTACCTACAATACTACGCAGGCAGCGCCGGTGCCGAGCATGTGATGACGACCCTTGCAGGGCCGCTACTGGAACAACGGATGCAGGAAGGCACCGACGTGCTGCTCTCGTGGGACACCCAAGCCATCCCTGTCGACCCGAGTGGAACAGATTGGGGCGGTACCATCATTAATACACCCATACGCTTCGAAGGCGGCATAGGCCAATATACTTGGGAGCTGTTTTTCCACGTGCCTTTCCTGATCGCCAATCGGCTGCTGGCCGAGCAGCGTTTCGACGAAGCCGAGCGCTGGTTCAAGCGCATCTTCAACCCCGCCGGCTATCGCAAGGCAGACGGCAGCCTTGACATGATCGGCAGCACACCGCGCTTCTGGAACGTCCGGACATTGCAACAGGACACCACCTGGAACCCTTCCTCGCTGGAAAACACCGATGACCCAGACCTGATCGCCCTCGACGACCCCATGCACTATAAGCTGGCCGTGTACCTGCGTTGGCTGGAACTGCTGCTCGCGCGGGGCGACCATCTGTACCGCCAGCAAAACCGTGACAGTTTGACCGAAGCAAAGATGTGGTACGTCCAAGCCCTGCAACTGCTGGGTCGGCGGCCGGCCATGCCGCTGCTGCTGAACTGGGCTGATCCGACGTTGGGTCAGGCGAGTGTCGAAAACAGCGTGTCACTGAAACTGCTGGAAAAGTTATTCGATGCCTACCCCACGGCGCTGGCACCCGGCCTGGTTGGGCAGATCCAAGTGACCAACGGCCCGTTCAAGAAGCCCTTCAATGGCGCTGTGCTGGAGTACTGGCGGCGGGTGGAGCAGCGTCTGTTCAACCTGCGCAACAACCTCTCCATTAACGGCCAGCCATTGATTATGCGGCTGTTCGAAGAACCCGTCTCCCCCACCGCCCTGCAGCAGGCCCGGCAAGCCGGCGATGGCAGCGACCCGGCGCCCTCAATGGCCGGCCTAGGCCTTGGGAGCCAACGCTTCCTGCTGTTGCTCGAGCGCGCCCGCACGGCCGTGCAACAGGTGATCCAGTTTGGCAGCAACTTGCAGGGCATCCTGGAGCGGCGCGACGCCGATGCGTTGGGGGTGTTGCAACAGACTCAACAGGGCGCCTTGTTGGGCATGGCCAACGAAGTGCATCTGGCGAATATCGCGTCACTGGAGCATAACCTGGCCTCGTTGCAGGCGAACCTGGCCGGCGTTAAGCAGCGTGAACTGCATTACAAGGATTTGTATGACCGGCATATCACCGACAACGAACAACGCGCCTTGGATTTGCGCACCAGCGCCAGTGACAAACAACTCAGCGCCGGCGCACTGGCCACCACCGCGGGCTTCTTAAACCAGATCCCAACCCATTTCACAGCTGGCATGGCCTTCGGCATCGGCTACAAGGAGTTTGGCGGCTTGGCCCAAGCGGCGGCACAGGTGCTGGAGCTGGATGCGCAATCCAACAACGGCAAAGCCAACAAACTCGAGGCTTCCGAGCAATATGCACGCCGGCGCGAAGAGTGGAAGGCCATGCTTGACCAGAGCGCGCATGACATTGCCCAACTGGACGAGCAGATCCTTTCAGCAACGGAACAGATCACCATGGCGCGCAAACAGTCGGCGCAAACAGAACGGGAACAGGCCTATAACCAAGCGGTCCTGGATACGCTGAGCACCCGCTTCACCAGCCAGACGCTGTTCAACTGGCAGGCCGGCCGCCTCGCGGCGCTGTATTACCAACTCTATGATTTGACCGTCGGTCTCTGCGCCCGCGCACAGCGCAGTTATCAATGGGAAACAGGCGATATTACGGCGTATCTGCGCTCAGGCAATTGGAGCGACGCCAAACAGGGCCTTTTGGCAGGTGAAGGCCTGCTGCAGAACCTTCAGCACATGGAAAACAGATACCTGGACTGGGACCGCCGCACGTTAGAGGTACAACGCACTGTTTCCCTGCAGCAATTGTCGAAGCAGACCTTGAGTCAGGTGGTGCGCGACCTGCTCAACGACGTTACCCCGCCCAGCAAACCCGAGGTCATCGAGGTAAGCCTGGCGAACGACCTGCTGGCGATCCAATTCAACTTGAATACCATGCAGATAAACGATGATTACCCCAGCGCACTGAACTTGGGCACGTTGCGCCAGATCAAGACGCTGAGCGTGTCGTTACCGGCGGTGCTCGGCCCTTACCAAGACGTTCAGGCGGTACTTCAGTATGCCTCCACCCATCCACTCGCTGACGGCTGCAAGGCGGTAGCGTTGTCCCGCGGGTTTGATGACAATGGCCAGTTCCAACTTGATTTCAATGACGGCAAGTATTTCCCGTTCGAAGGTATACCGATCAATGAGGGCGTCTTTGTGCTGTCATTTCCGAACGCCACGACGCGTCAACGCGAGCTACTGATAAGCCTGACGGACGTCATCCTGCATATTCGCTACACGATTCGCCAAGCAGCCGTGCCTGGCACCGCCACAGTTTCACAGCCCTAGTACCGGCTTGCCAGACTGGACGCGTTGATCGCCAGGGAGAAACCAAGGCAAAAAAAGCCTGCATCTCTGCAGGCTTCTCTTTATGTCGCTATCTGGCTCCACGACCTGGACTCGAACCAGGGAGCCAATGATTAACAGTCACTTGCTAGCTGTTAGGCGCACTGGGGCCACGACGAAATGTGGCGCAGAAAATAGGTTAGCTGCATAGCGTGGGTCGCATGAGTGCGTCACGCTAGGAAAGTTAGTCGGGTTGGAGGGGCTTGTCAAAGCAGGACTTTTCAATGACCTGTAGGAAAAGGAGGCGCCCTCTGTCAGTTACCGAGTAACCTTCGGCATTAAGCTAGATACAGAAGGTTGGGCGAAAATTGCTTTACTAATTGAGGGGCAGCTAAAGAGGGACAAGTTCTAGACTACGAATTGATCCAAGCAGTTTCAAATTCTTTCGGGCCGAAAACAACACTTGGTCAACCAATCACGTACCGCGTAACTTTATTATCGAAGATAATAGATAGACAGAATTCCCCAACGACAACTTTTCCTCTCCCATACAACGGTACAAGACCCCAAAAACAAACAAGAAACAGCCCTTAACACTTACAAAGCCTAACCACTAACACCAAGAAATCAGGCCTTTTATACATGCTTAAATCACGTGAACACACCCTACCTTCAACAACTTACCACCTCACAAACTCAAACCTCTACTGATTTTGCAACTACATATAACGCAACACCTACAGAATGCAGAAATAGCCTGTAATGCTTGTCACCACTTGAAAGCTCTTTGCCCTGCTGCATGGCTATAATATCTGAATATCCATATTCAACAAGAGATCCAAGCATTGAAATATCACCATCATCCTTACAACTAAAAAAACTATAACCGGGAAATGGCTGCTTTAAAAAATATGAAACCTTTAAGAAACGAATACTCTTTTTAATCTCTCCAGCACTTGAATTCTCATCATCATAATAAACATCCAATTCAAGAGTTGTTCCCGAATAAAAAATCTCAAATCTATTTTCACCGCCACCAGGCAACAACTGATCGAGATCAAGCAGTTGCCTAGGATTTGACAATTTAATTTTTTCAATCATTTTCTAGCCTTATCTACAGAGCCGCCGTAGTTGTTATTAAGCTGTTGCCTTACCAAATCATCAAAGGTCAAGTTATCATATGCCTTTATTCCTGTCTTATTGGTTCCATACCATTGATTTTTAGGAACGCCTGCCTCTATCAAAGCAGTTGAACTCCTAGTGTTTGCGATAACTTTCTTCCCGTCAATCATTACGTAATCTGATGGAACTTGGCTTGGTCGGGATCCCTCAGGGTCAGACACCATTTACCCCATCAACCCGCCATTCAGCGCAAGGCGATTGTCGGCCCGAATTAGATATAGCATCATCACTCGATTCGTTTCGTCACCTACCTCAAACTCAATAAATCCGCCCCGTTTAGGATCCCCTTTATCAATTTTACTTACCACGCAGCGTGACGGTTCGAGGGTGTCGACGTTCCGGAATGCTTAACTTTTTCAGTTTCCGCGTTGACCCCTAAATACTTATCAGCATATTTTTCCGGAGTGCGCTTGTGAAGCTCCCCCAAAATCGACACCAGACTTTCATGAATAGCCAAGTCTGTAGGCTTTATTTCCATAGCATCCTCATAACACTGCAAGGCGCCTTCAAGATCTCCCACCTTAACCAACATCGCACCTAGTTCAAGATACGTATCGACAAATGAAGGTTCGGCTTCAATGGCGGCCTGATAATACTTGAATGCGTCGACAACATTTGACGCACGCTCATTCGATACGCCTGCAAGGAAAAGATATCGAGCTATGACTTGATCAGGGGCCAACTGGGTAGCGACTTCATAATGCTTAATAGCCTGGCCAAAGTCACGCTGATAGAAACATATATCACCTAAACATTCAGCACATGCAGAATCAGACAGTGAATGCGAGCAGGCCTTGAAATATTCAATTGCATTTTCGACAAGCCCGGTTGAGAGGTACCGAATCAGTTGTCTCTTAACATCATTAAAATCAGACTCGTTCACAGCTACTCTCC
This sequence comes from Pseudomonas extremorientalis, assembly GCF_024584605.1. Taxonomy (NCBI): domain Bacteria; kingdom Pseudomonadati; phylum Pseudomonadota; class Gammaproteobacteria; order Pseudomonadales; family Pseudomonadaceae; genus Pseudomonas; species Pseudomonas extremorientalis. Next base: position 4,384,473 of record NZ_CP089519.1, read on the forward strand.
AACTACTCTAACGGGACTGCTCAGGGTCAGCCGCCATTTACTGGGACTAATTGGGGTCAGACCCCATTTACCCCTTATCCACGGACTAATTGGGGTCAGACCCCATTTACCCCTTATCCACAACATTCCAAATAATTTGCTTTGGCGGGCCATCCACACCGTTTTTACATTCAGCTGCTCAACCACTTCAACAGCAGTCCATTTATTTCCATTACCAAAAAGATGCCCGCCAGTAATACCCCTGATCATTGAACCCGCTTTCTTTATAAAAACCATCATAATTGGCAGCATCTGCAATAGCCGTATCAATTTCTCTGAATGAAACCAAACTGCCAAACTGTGAATTTATAGCAGTGATGTCGCCTGCACTTGAGTCGACCTTGAAACCACCAAGACCTGTTCCACTTAGCAGGTTTGACGCTGAACTTAAGCCACTAGTAGCTAGATCATCTAACTTTCTGGCAGCGCCACCAGTTGCTTTGGACCCATTAATCCCCACCATAGTAACTGTAAAGATCCGCATCAGGCCAACGTTCGTCGTATGCGGTTAATGTACTTTGTAGGGCCTCACTACGAGGGTCCTCAGAAGGATTCATGTTTGAAATGACAAATTCTTTAATTTCGGGCCACTGAAGCTCACGCATACAAAATTCCACAACTTCAAATGGAGCCCCCCCGAGACACTAAAATCAATTTAAATCTATTTATGAAACATTCTTTACAGCCAGGATGTTTTTTTTACAAACTCCAAAATATTTATCAAGCCCCCCTCATAGGTAATGTCTAGCTCTTCACCAAAAGCGGCTATAGCTATATCACAAAGCTCATCAAACTCTTTAATGACGTCATTCATTTCGGCCCCCAAACACCTTTTCTGGAATTGCCAGAATCTGGCACCCAGACTTTTCTATATATTCCTCTCCCATTTCAAACCCTTTTTTAGAAAAAGCTTCTTCTGCTGCGGCTTGAGCAGCCCGACCAGAGGGGTCATAGTATGCTTATGCATTATCAATACATTTAACTTTTCCGCTCACAATTTTACTTATCCCGCAGCAACAACGGGTTTGCCATTCGCTAGGTCAATGTGACCACCACCTACATCATTAAACCTTCGCCCGTTCACTAACTGACCATCCTGAAGAACGACTTAGCTATATCTTTCTGCGCTTTGGGTCAATTTTGTATCTGAGATTAGCGTTATAACAACGGTTGGATGATCTGGGAATTGATTGGAAAAACTAGGCATCGCTTGCTTGTCTACAGAACCCGCTGTGGCTTTTGCACCTGTTCAACCCTTCAATGCTGGCAAAGACAGCACTTCATCGTACTGCGGCCAGTCTTCCCTTGCGCGCTTGAGCACACCTTGCATCAACTTGTCCAACTCAGGCACTGGCTGCTCGGGCGGCAATTGGTCAAAGGGCGCGGTCAGCAGCGGATGATCAATCTTCTGCGGATTGGCTAAACCTTCCCACTGGCGCAGGCGCAAGATATAGAGAATTTCCACGGGCACGCGCTCCAAGTGCCAATCCTGATTGAAGTCGTAGGAATTCTTCTGGCTCTCTTTGCCGGTTTGCCAAGTGTGGCGGTCACACGCGGCCAACAGACAGGGCATCAGGTCGTCGGGGCAGGGAGTGCGCCACTTGGCCAACAAGGCTTCGTAGATGGGTTCGTCGTAAGCATAAGCAGGCCATTGATGCGAGACATCGCCCACCCAATCGGCAAACACACGCAGCATAAAGGCTTGGGCGCGGCGGTGTTGCTCCTCGTACTCAATCACTAATTGATGCCCACGGTTGAGAGCCGCATGGGTGAGATAGCCCTGATGGATGACGGCATCCTTCCAGCCTAACATCGCCATAGCGGCCATCATATTAGTGGCGGTTTGGATGCTGTAGTTCTGGCGCCGTCGATCATTGCCTGCCGCTTTGGCAATAATGTCGAACTGGCCCGCCCAGAAGAACAACTGCCAAATGCCTACTTGGTAATAGCGCAGCCAATGGGCCAATTCCAGAAGCCATTGCGGATTATCTGGTGCGGTTGCCAATACCTTGTGGGCTCGTGTAACGGCCATCCATTCAGAGCTACTACGCGTAACGTTGTCACTATTCGGTACAGGCATTGATGGCTTCGCAAATGCATCACCGCGCTCAACATATTCACGGATGCCGTTCAACTCGTATTCATCTGAGACGTGTGGTCCCTTGGCTATGCGCACCAGCACACTTTTGTAGGAGGGCCATTTTGGGTTTACGCCCGAGCGCTCGCACTGAATTACTTCTTGGTCCATGGTTCCACCTTAAATTCTGCTACACCTGTTTTACCGGGGGCGGGAACACCGACTTTGACTGTTACACCTTGAACCTTGGCTTTTCCTGAATCCAACGCCGCTTGCAAAGCATCACGCAAGGCAGGATCAGAGTCGGCAATTGATTTATTACCCAGCCACCCCTCCAACCGCGTCCTCGGGTCCCCATGCGGCGTACCGGCCTTACTCACGCCATTCACCGAAGACTTCGCATCCATCACTACCACGGTAATCGTATCGCCATTGATCGCCACCGCGCAGCCATCACAGCCGTGGTTGCTACCGTTCTGCAATGGCTTGAAATTGAGGCCGGTTTTTCCATTGAGGGTTTGAAGGGCCAGTTGCTCGCCCAACACCCCATCATTTACAAGCGAACCGGTCTTCCAATTGGGAAGGTGCGACAGCGGGATACTTTCAAATGTCTGCCCAAACAGGTCTTCAACCGGGCTGAGCTTCGGTGGGCTGATTGCATCAGGGATAACCTGCACTGGTCCTTTTGCACCCTTCAACTCCACCTTAACAACCTTAGCAGCGACCTTTTCGACGAGCAATGCCCCTCCTTTTAGGGCTCCTCCCACTCCCGTCGCAAGCGCCGCCACTTCGCTTATCAGCTTCCCGGTTTCACGCCCTGCGTTAAACGATCCACTCGCCCCGGCTCTCTCATACTCCGCTTCTAGATTGTCAATGCGTTGGATATAGGACTGCTTCATGGCGTCCGAGACGTTACCCAGCACATCCCCGCTTTGAACCACGGATTTCAATGCCCGAAACGTCTCCATCGGGCTGCTGGCAGCTTCCAAGATGCCCTTGACCGTATCAAGTAGCCCTTCCGGCACCCCAACCACTGCCCCACCCGCAAAGCTGGCGTCCTGCCCAGCATCGATCAATTCCCACTTCGTATTGATCCTGAGCCGATCCAACGAGTCACTGCTTTCTGCCAGCTCTTTCTCTCTCTGAGCCTTTTGATGATCGCCCAGGTAGTTATACTCCGTAGCATTTTTAGCTACCCAGCCACCCTTCTCGATCGACTTCGCATCAGCATCCTTCTGCGAAGCCGCTGCCAGCACTCCCACAATCTGTGAGCTCATGGACAACAAGGTCTTATCGCCTTTAACCAAAGAGTCCAGATGAACGACTAGAGCTTCGTTGATCCCGGCTGCCAAAGCCCCCGTTCTGAAGTCCCCACCTGTGGCCTTCGAGAGCAAGCCACCCACCATTGCATGAACCACAATTTTAGGAGGGTAGCCTTCCGTCAGTACCCCATGGGTGTAGTCGCCAATGGCATTAAAACTTGCTGCAGCCAATGTATTGAACAATGCGCCTTTGAGTGCATCACCAAAGTCACCACCTTGTCCGAGCGCTTTGCTCAGCAAAGTCGACGTACCGTTCTGCAAGGCTTGGTTCGCCGCAAACTGGCCAACGCCGGTCCAGGTGTTGAGGGCGGCTGGCGAAGTGATAACGGCCCCTGTGTTTGGATTGGTCTGCGTGCCTGTCCAACCATCGAAAAGCCCTTTCGTCAGGCCTGCCGTCACGCCCGATATCACGTAGCCCTTCATCGCATCCGATGAGGTGACGTCCTTGAACACTGCCCCCAGATTGCCCCGATTATTGATAACGCTGACGGTTGCATTGTAAGCGATCCATAAACCCCACCTATCCCAAGGTGAGTCAACGGTTTACCGTGGCATCTCCGGTGAGCAGTTCCACGGCAGCAAGGCTTCGTAGTCTTCGACCGTCGAGGCATATGGCAACCGCTCCAGTACGTGGCGCAGCCACGTATAGGGCTCCTGGCCGTTGACCTTGGCGGTCTCGACCAAGCTGTAAATCTTTGCGCTGGCGGCGGCGCCGTTGACGGTATCACTGAACAACCAAGCTTTGCGTCCGATCACAAACGGCTTGATCGCTCTTTCAGCGGCGTTGTTGTCGATGGGTAAATAACCCGCTTCGACATAGCGCTCCAGTCGGTTCCAGTTATTTGCCAGATAGTGCACAGCCTTGCCTAATGCGCTTTGCGGCGTCACTTGGGATTGGGTCTTAGCCAGCCAGCTTTTCAGTTGGGCCAGGATCGGCGAGCTTCTTTCCTGACGAGCGATAAACCGTTGCTCATCGCTGGCGTCTTTGGATTCGCGTTCGATGCTGTACAGTTTGTTAATCATCGTCAGCGCGATATCAGCCCTCCCGGTTTTACCCTTAGGCTGCACTTTTTGCGCATCCACGAACTTGCGGCGTGCATGCGCCATGCATGCCAGTCGCTCCACGCCCGGCTGCAACACCAAGGCGTTATAGCCGGCGTAATCATCGGTCATCACATAGCCGCGATAGCTGTCCAGCAAACGCAACGGTACATCCTGCGCTCGGCTGGAGGTGTAGTCGAACAGCACGACTTTCTTGTCCGGTGGGCCACTGGCCTGCACCCACATCCAAGATTGACTGGTCGGGTCACGATCCGGCTCCTTCAACACCTGGACGCGGGTTTCATCGCAGTGGATCACCGGGCTTTCCAGCAAGCGGTCGCGCATCAAATTCAGCAGTGGCTGGAAGTGTTCGCTGCACTGGATCACCCAGCGCGCCAGCGTCTGGCGCGCAATCTCGACGCCATGTCGGCTGAGCACGGTTTCAAACCGGTGCAACGGCAAGCCATCGACGTACTTGGTAGTCAGCAGCATCGCCAGCACGCTGGGACTGGCCATACTCTTTTCGATCAACTGAGCAGGCTTGTCAGCCGTGACCGGTGCAGTTTCACACCCCCGGCAACCGTAGACCTTGCGGATGTGCCTGATGACACGGATCTGCATCGGCACGATGTCCAGTTGTTCGCTGGTTTCTTCGCCGATGGCGTGTTTGCGGCAACCGCAGGCACAGGTCAGTTCGTGTTCGGGCAGTTCGTGGATGATTTCGATACGCGGCAGATCGGCCGACAACGGCTTGCGCTTGCCACGGCGCGGCGCGGCGTCGGCGCAACGGCTTCTTCGTCAGGGTCATCAACGAGCGGCATCGGCTCGCTTTCGGGCTCGTTGAACAGCGCCAGTTGCGGCGTGTTGGGCTCGACAGTCTGTTCGGACTTGCGCCCGAACAAGCGGTCGCGCAGCAACTTGATCTGCTCTTTCAGGTCGACGATGTGGGTTTGATAAGCCTGGGCCACTTCTTCCTGGCGACTGAGTGCCTCAAGCAGCAGTTGCTTGAGCAAAACAGGATCATCAGGAAGGTCGTCGGGCAGGGAAATCATGGCCCGGATTATACCGGGTCAGGCTACGTAGCGTGGGGTCAAAACCTGATGAGGGCGATTGCGCCAAAGGTCAAAACCGTCGAGCAACCAGTTCAGTTCTTGGACGCTCAATACGATGGCTTCGTCGGTGACGTCGGGCGAGGTTTTGAAACGCTCGGATTCCAGGCGCTTGAGCCAAAGACAGAAGCCGTTGCGCTCCCAATAGAGGATTTCACCCGGTTGCGGGAGCGATTCAGAAAAACGAAAAGTACCGGGTCGAAGACGGCCACCTTGATATCCAGCTCGACCAGGGCGGCTAGGCCGTCGATGGATTTTCGTAAGTTCACGGACTTGGGGTAAAGGTAAACTTTTTCGACTTTGGCGTCGGGACGCATCATGAGGTGCCGGCTCCAGAAAGAGATCGGGAGCGCAGCATCGGGCTTCAATGGGCGGCTTTGAATGTGTGGGTGATGGATCGGTTACGAAACAGGTAAGTCTCCGATGTCAACGTGCCCCATTTGATCTGAATCAGGGCAAAATATCGGCCCTGCCAGATATTCATTCGCCAGTCTTAAGTTGATCATTCTAAAATCCTCCATGTACTTACCTAATTCGCGCGCACTACAAGGCCATTAGTGCTGACTCCGACAGCGATATTTTACTCAATCCCATTATGACTGATACGATACACATTTGCCGAGCCTGCGGTTTCTTACGATCTTAAAACCACCTTTATACAGAGTTTAACAAACCCCTAATACTCGAAGATCATCTATAAAATCTGCGGCCTCTTCCGGCGGCAACTCTTTCAACACAGAGGAAAGGCCAATCTTCTCGATCAGCTTTAAGGCAGAATCCATATGATATTTCTTGACACTCTCGGAAGATCGACCCGCTGAAAGAACAAGGGCTAAAATTTCAAGCATCAATTTCTCAACGGGCAGATCGAAGGAGTTTTCGAGTTCGCTATAGGCAAAGCCTACCTCGCTTTCACCTTCGACCCAAGCGCTTCGATGCCTAAGCTTTACTCTGCAGTAGCTGTAATAACTGCCCAAAAACCAAGCCCTAATTTCAGCGTAAGTCACTCTTTCTTCCATCGCGGAGTATTCCTAGGCGAACGCAACATGACGCCCTGATCCTCGACAACATTCACAGCGAGAAAAAGGGTCAAATTCATATATTAAGAAAATTTAAATCCGCTCTCTTTTTTGTAATTTTTTGTTTGGAAAGATATGGCCTGACTTCGAGACCTCCTAAATACTTATCTCACACAGCGAAATGCAGCCATTAGAAAAATCAATATTACTTTCTACAACTGACAGACAATCATCAGATTCAAGCACACTAAGTCCGCAACCATCAAACTCTAAATACACTCCGACACAGCCGCCGTCAACACCAACCTTCCTATATTCATAAACCGCCACAACGCTCAACCCAAAAAAACTTTTCAAACTACTAAAAGTTTTAACAGGGTACGAAAAATCATCATTTACCTCAGGCAGCCCGAGCAATTCCGGCTCCAACCTTAACGACACAAAACTTGAAACACCCTCACTAATTGTCAACGATACCCATCCGGTGGAAGACAGGTTAAAAAACAACACCAAAAACTCACATACTAAATCTCCACTCATAAAAAACGAACGAAACCTAAAATCATTTAACGTTTCATTTACCAGCATAATAACTATCGCTTCATATTATAATTCAGGCCACCTTTCTGGAGAAAAGGGAGAAAATGGGCCAGACTTATTTATTCAGAGAATTTAAATCCGCCCCCCTTCCCTCTTCCCTTTCCTTCAAGATATGCCCACTACACCAGACCCAATATCGGCTTGATCTGTTCATTCATTTGTACAAAAGTCTCATAGGACATGCTCGGGTCATCGTTGAGAATTAAATAGACCCCCCCCATCAGCCGTACCGCCTTACGACACTTTCCTATCAATCGTGCAATTACTTCATCAGGCCCATAGCCTAGAGCACTCTGACAAAGTTCTGCATCCCAGAACTGGGCAGGATATAGCGTATAGATATTATTGCGCCCATCAACATCTAAAGTTTTGTCCTCACGCAACCGATTATAAACCGCGTTATCATCGCTCAGCCCTCCTTGATAATACAGACCATACAGGTCATAGGATACATGAGCCCTATACCCCTTGAACGCCTCAATCACTTTTGGCAAATACTCATTCACAACAAGCGTATAATCAATAGCCTTATTTGATATTTTAAATCCAAACCGCAAGTGCTCGTCAAAGGAGGCTCTATCTTCATATATGTATCGATCACCACGATACGCATAGTCCCCCACACACCGGAGCCCTCTGATGGGAAGTTTAATCGTATAGGTTGCAACCAATCCGTCGCCGCAACTCGGGGTAGCCGGAAGCTCAAGACCTGCAAATCCTAAAGGAGCACCAATCCGAGACATTCTATCCATGACTTCAGCATGTCGCTGATTTATAGATTGAGCTTTATCAGGGCGCGCATAAAACCATAACTCTATATCTGCTGCACTCATGGAATTCTTGTCCTAGTACTAACAATGTTATCAAAACCATTGGACCGAATGAACGCTTTAGCCTATACCTCAACTTTTTGATTCGAAAACTCATATAAAACTTTATATCCGGGATTCTTGACTCCCCAGGGTCAGACCCCATTAACCGCATGCCCCACACGGGCGTTATAACTTGACCATGGATAATCTACTGCATCAGCTACCATGCAGGCACGTACTGGATTCAGTTCAATATACCGACAGCACGCAAGCAAATAATTCGCTGTTTGTACCAAACTTGATTTATATCGACTCTCCCATAACGTACCTGTACGACCCTCTAACTTTTTTCGATATCGAGTAGCCCGAGCGGCAAGCACCTTGATTAACTGCCCTAGTCCCGCCACTGATTTGCCTAGTGCCACTAACAAATGGACATGATTTATCGTCAAACAATAGACATATAGTTTTATTCCAAATGCGTTCTTGAGCTCTCGGAGGTCGCTCACATAACGCTGGCAATTTTCTTCAGCAGCAAACACCACGCTGTACAACGTGATGCGGATAGTCTGCCGAAACGATGCGTCCCATTCTGGGCATAGGTAACCTCCTTTCTTAAAAAATTACAGCCTAGCAAATGGATAAAAAATAAATCCGTCCCCTTTTCGCTCCCATTCAGCGATTAAAGGAAACTAGCTACAATACGAAGACATCAGAGCTTTTGCTGTTTTACCTTCTACTGAGGAACCCGCTGCCAACTCAGCTAACGTATCCTTCGAAATAAAATTTAAATCCAAATACTCATTAAATTCTTCATTTAGCGCTGAATCCCTTACAGCAATTACACCAAATTCCTCATATGCACTTTCAAAGACGATCCAATCGCATGCGCTATCGCATAGAATAATTGGATAACCAACCGCGCCATCAAAAAAACTTTCAAACCGTTTATTCAACCAAAAAACGTCTCTCTCCAAATCACTTCCATCGACAGAAAAACAAGTTTTTTCCAATGCTTCACCTCCTGAAAACTTTATAAATACATCTGACTTAAAACTGGAAACACTCTTCAAGATCAACCCGACACACACATCAACATAACACAACAATGGTCTCTCAAAGAACCAAAACGAAAGCCCTCCACTAGTAAACACTTTCATCGGCAGATCTTTATTAAAGTCAATAATACCTGTCAACCTATCAAGGAAAAAAGTCAATTCTAAATCTTCAACTCTAGAAATAGCCATCACTACTCCTCTGTGAATCTGATTTTCGCGGTGGGTTTTTTCAGCCCTTCTACAGTCAACGAGGCGGAGGGTTGCCCAGTGGACGTCGAAGCTGGATAGAAACGATATGTTTTCTCACCGTTAGTTAACACAGTAACTGAGCCATCCTGGGAAATAGATTTTATATAACCATTAGACTCAAGGGTCTTTATGGCGCTGCCTTGGCTAACATTGGCCTCAATCTGTCCTGCACTATTTCGGGTAGCCTTCGGCAAAAACTCAATCGCCGTTGCTTTTGCACCCCACAATCCCATCTTACCTAAAACTGCCGCAATGCCTACACCTGTCAGCTCTCCGGCCATGAACATGGCCCACGCCTTCACAAACTCATTCGCAGGCTGTGGCCCATCAAAACCTTGACCTTGTGCAAGGGCCAACTGCGCTTGCGCAGCTTCTTCAGCAGAATACCCCTGTTTCTGCATGTATTCGGCGAGGGTAGTTGACGCCTGCCCGCACTGCGCCAATCCTGCCGGAAGATGCTCCCCGAAATTGTATTGCGTAGCATTCTTCGCAACCCAGCCACCCTTCTCGATCGACTTAGCATCAGCATCCTTCTGCGAAGCCGCTGCCAGCACTCCCACAATCTGTGAACTCATGGACAAAAGGGTCTTATCGCCTTTAACCAAAGAGTCCAGATGAACGACTAGAGCTTCGTTGATCCCGGCTGCCAAAGCCCCCGTTCTGAAGTCCCCGCCTGTGGCCTTAGAGAGCAAGCCACCCACCATTGCATGAACCACAATTTTAGGAGGGTAGCCTTCCGTCAGTACCCCATGGGTGTAGTCGCCAATGGCATTAAAACTTGCTGCAGCCAATGTATTGAACAATGCGCCTTTGAGTGCATCACCAAAGTCACCACCTTGTCCGAGCGCTTTGCTCAGCAAAGTCGACGTACCGTTCTGCAAGGCTTGGTTCGCCGCAAACTGGCCAACGCCGGTCCAGGTGTTGAGGGCTGGCGAAGTGATAACGGCCCCTGTAAATAGGGGGTCAGACCACCATTCACATGTTTCAAAGAGAAATGCTGATTACCTTTACAAAACCCTGGACTGCCCCCTCTTTCCGCTTAGGCCGTGTCGAGATGACGCGTAGCGCTCCTCACTTCGTCGATTTGTACTGCGTTCGCCACTCAGCGAAGGGTCGTAAACGCCAAAGTGTTACGAGCACAGTTGCCAGAAGCAAGCGAAGCCGGCAGTCTGCCAGACGTGAGTGCGAGCCGTGGTTGCTTGCAAGTAACTTGCCGCAAATAGAGTGGACCCCAGCAAAAATCGTGGCGATTTATAAGCGCCGCATGCAGATCGAAGAGGGCTTCCGAGATGTAAAAAGGGAGCACCTGGGATTGGGCCTGAATCTGCATCGAAGCCATTGCCCAAAGCGCATCGAAGTGTTGTTGATTGCCGCTTTAGCCAGCTACCTCATCTTCCTAGCAGGATTGCAGGCAAGGGATAACCATTTGGAACAGCGCTATCAAAGCAACATCCTCAAAGAGAAGCGAGTACTTCCATTGTGGCGTTTTGGCCTGGAGTATGGGCGCAGTTTCACAGGTTTCGGTGACCGAAAACACCTAAAAACATTGGAGCATGCTCTGCGTGATGAGGTGCATCATCAGACGCAGAGCCTGGAATAAATTTGTGCGGATCCCTCAGGGTCTGCCCCCTATTTCCTCTCAACTTTCAGTGAAGACTGTCTTTCCTTCCTGTCCTGGTCCCATATGTCCCCCACTGCTTTGCTTACCACCGTACAGAGTATGTTGCATTGCTTGAGAAAAAAGAATGTCGACGCAACCCTTCCAAGTCCTGTTGCACCGCAGTAATCAAGGCTAACTTTTAAATTAAAGTCCCGCCCCTACTTAAAGCCAACGTATACAGCCTCTACCGTGGCTCGCCCCCTAAATCATCCATATCAGGAGCATAAAACCTGACCGAATTCTGGTTAACGTTTATGCCGGTTTTATCTTTCTCCACTTCAAAAGACACGCCCTCAGCCACAAAAAAACTCTCAACTGCCTCAATAGGCAGACCTAAAACCTGCTTGCCATCATAATAAAAACAAGCATTAGGAAAATAGACCTCCACCCCCAACAACTCATTAGAGCAGTTGTACCAAACTTGCATGACAGCGTCACCAAAGGCGTCAATTGAATTTTCTGACAATTCAGTTTTAGGAAAAACCTTATATGGCAAACCTATAACCTTCCTGACCTCCTCTCTGCCTTGCCCGCAAAAGAAGTTCTCGAGCCCATTAGACTGACTGTAATTCAACTTCATGAAATCTACCTCGGTATAAAATCTTCAGGACTAAGACTTTTTGAATACTTTAAAACTTCCCCAACAGAAAAATGAGACAGATTTATTTTCTATTCAGCCTAGCAAATGAATAACAAATAAATCCGCCCATTTTTATCTTGAATAAACGTCCTAAACTAGACTGGAGACTTCTTTGAGTAGCGCTCTTCTAATCTTTCAGCAGACCTTAGAATACTGCCCCTATCATCAGGAAAGAATGCAGAGTAAACATCAGCTGCAACTTTCATCAGGAAAACGTAGTCAGGCACTGGGATACTTGAAGTTCCCACTTCACCCAGAAAGAAACTGACCTCATTGAAATCTTCTGGAACGTCCCAGTCCTGATCAAGAGAGTAAAAAAATCCTTCACTCACAGAAAAGCCAAATCCCCGCGAGGCGTTATAGATAAGCGCTGGAAAATTAATCTTCCCCCTCGCCATAGAAGCCTCTATCAATTCGTAAAGGTCTTCATAATCCAGACCCGTTGAAACAAACGACTCCTTGAGGCTCTCAAGCCAAGCCAAACTAGCCATCAGTTTGTCATCGGCGGCATAGTGATAAAGGCATTTGTTATTCCTCCAGTCTTGCTATTACGTATCACCTGGAAGTGATAGTACAAAAGGGGACAGATTTTTTCTATTTTTTCCCACATCTAACTTCGGACTACCACGGCCTCTATGTTCGATATCAACCCCTGCATTTTTTTCAACCTCATCAACAAAACGAACAGTGGATCCCTCAGGGTCAAACACAGTTTACCCCATCAGCCCGCCATTCAGCGCGAGGCGATTGTCGGCCCGATTAGATACAGCATCATCACTCAATTCGTTTCGTCACCCACCTCAAATTCAATAAATCCGCCCCTTAAGGATCCTCTTTATCAATTTTACTCACCACGCAGCTTGACGGTTCGAGGGTGTCGACTTTCCGGAATGCTTAATTTTTTCAATTTCCGCGTTGACCGCTAAATACTTATCAGCATATTTTTCCGGAGTACGCTTGTGAAGTTCCCCCAAAATCGACACCAGACTTTCATGAATGGCCAAGTCTGTAGGTTCTATTTCCATAGCATCCTCATAACACTGCAAGGCGCCTTCAAGATCTCCCACCTTAACCAACATCGCACCGAGTTCAAGATACGTATCGACAAATGAGGGTTCGGCTTCAATGGCGGCCTGATAATATTTGAATGCGTCGACAACATTTGACGCGCGCTCATTCGATACGCCTGCAAGGAAAAGATATCGAGCTATGACTTGATCTGGGGCCAACTGGGTAGCGACTTCATAATGCTTAATAGCCTGGGCAAAGTCACGCTGATAGAAACATATATCACCTAAACATTCAGCACATGCAGACTCAGACAGTGAATGCGAGCGGGTTTTGAAATATTCAATTGCATTTTCGACAAGCCCGGTTGAGAGGTACCTAATCAATTGTTTCTTAATATCATTAAAATCAGATTCGTTCACGGCTACTCTCCAACTACTTTAACGTGTTTAACAAGTGAATTGAATGATTCCAATAGCGAAGGAGGCACCCCGATATTTCGAAAATTAGAAACTGGGTCAATACCTTCTAAGTTTATTTTTATCGCATCAATACCTTTAGAAGCACTTTGATCCACCGCTTTCGACATCATTGCATCATAGCCACGCTTGTCAAGAACAAATTCCACGATTTTTTGATCCACGCCCAAAGCGCCATTATTCTGGAATGCTTCAACTTTCGACATCGATTCCGACAAGTATTTGCTGGAGTTCGTCTTAGGGATTGCAGGCTGCAGCTTCATAGCTCCCAAGGTTGCATCCGCTTCTGCCACCGACATTTTACGGAATACGGAAACTGTTGTTGCTTCACTGCTAGCTCCCCAGCGGGCGAACCCGCCACCTGGAGCCAGCGAGAGTGCCATGCCCAATCCCACTTCACCCCAGTACCCCGGATTGGTAACAACCGAAACCAAACCCTCGGAAGCTTTTGAACTGTTACCCTCAAAACCGTAAGCCAGCCCTGAGGCTATATCCAGATTCCACTGAGATGCACTTTTATATCCCTGCCGAACAGCATCGGGCGCTGTAATATATATTTTATATTCCAGCGGCTCCATCGTTATAAAGGGCTTTCCGCTGACTTCATCCTTCAATGTATAACTAACAATCTTACCGCTATCATCCTGATGAATAATGACATCACCCAGGTCGCTTGACGATGTCCCCTCCATTTTCAAGATCGTGGAACATCCGTTGGCGGTAGGGTTAATCGAACATGCCCCACGCTTCTTATTGTAATCGTCGGTATGCCCCTGATAGTTGTATTGTGTGGCGTTCTTCGCTACCCAACCGCCCTTCTCCATAGACTTCGCATCCGCATCCGTCTGGGAAGCCGCCGCCAAGACCCCAACTATCTGGGAACTCATGGAGAGCAGATTCTTATCGCCGCGAACCAACGAATCCAACTGAACTACAGCCGCTTCGTTAATACCCGCCGCCAACGCGCCGGTCTTGAAGTCCCCACCGGTCGCCTGGGCAAGTAATCCACCGACCATCGCATGCACCAATATCTTCGGCGGGTAGCCATCAGTCAGTTTGCCCTTGGTGTAATCCCCCACAGCATTGAAGCTTGCGGCTGCCAATGTATTGAACAATGCGCCTTTGAGTGCATCACCAAAGTCACCACCTTGTCCGAGCGCTTTGCTCAGCAAAGTCGACGTACCGTTCTGCAAGGCTTGGTTCGCCGCAAACTGGCCAACGCCGGTCCAGGTGTTGAGGGCTGGCGAAGTGATAACGGCCCCTGTGTTTGGATTGGTCTGCGTGCCTGTCCAACCATCGAAAAGCCCTTTCGTCAGGCCTGCCGTCACGCCCGATATCACGTAGCCCTTAATCGCATCCGATGAGGTGACGTCCTTGAACACTGCCCCCAGATTGCCCCGATTATTGATAACGCTGACGGTTGCATTAGTCGCGGCACCTGAAGCAACAGCCCCCACCGCCGCCGCCGTGACACCACCACCACCCGCCGCAGTCGCAGCCATAGGCCCTACGACAGTAGCCATCACGATCGCGATAATGATCTGCGACGCAGGACCAAGTCCGGAGTTGCTGTATTTGAAACTCTCGTGAATTTCCTTAACTTGATGCCAATCTACATCGCCACGCCTTTCTGCATCCTTTATCCATGCCAATTGCGGATCAGCTTTGACCATTGCATCAATGGACTGACTAACCGTTTGCTGATTGACCTGCGTTACATCAATTTTCAAACCATCCACCGCTTTGATCGCAATAGCGCCTGCGGCAGCCATTTGCGTTTGACGCACGGTTTCGTCGGTATTGCCTTTGCCTTTGGATGACACCCAAAAAGCATTGTTATTGGACTTCTCGTGGCTTTCCTGATGAAGGTCCTTAACACCTTCAAACGTCACACTACCGCCACTGGCAATGGTCAGGTCATTGCCACTTTGCAACTTGGCAGCCTGGTACTTCTGATCACCCTGGCTCTGAATCGTAAGATCGCCACCGGTTTTAATTTCACTACCGATGTTGGTGACTTTAGTCACCTCGTCACGCTGGGTTTTCTTGGTGCCCCAACTCCCCTTCTTCTTCATGTCATACAGCGAATAATCGCTGTCTTCTGCCGACAGCAGCGCCAATTTACCGCCAGCAACCAGGTATGCCTCGTCCCCCGCAGTGATCCGGCTGGCAATCATCGCCAGATCCTTACCCGCACCCAGCGATACATCCTCACCCGCACTCAGCGCGGTCGAAACCTGACTGACATGATCTTCCTGACGTTTCTCCTTTTTGCTTTTGCGGGAGGAATGTTCCTCATCTGCAGCCGAAGCCAGAATCAAATCACCGCCAGCACGCATGTTGATGTCGCGCTTGGCATCGATCTGACTGGCGATCGCTGCGATGTCTCGTCCCGCCTTGACATTCACATCGCGCCCGGCATCCACATCGGAGCCGTGTTGTGTGGCGCTGCTGGATTGCAGGCGCTTGCCCATATCCATCGCATTGCGTTCTTCGGCGGCGACTAAGCTGGCATCGCGCCCAGCGACAATGGTCGTGTCGCGACCGCTTTGCAGAGCACCACCGACACTGGCAAAGTCTCGCCCGGCGCCGATGTCCAGATCATTCGCCGCCTCAACCCGCGCAGCGCTGTCCACATAATCGCGATGCTGCGAATACCCTGCCCCTTTGTCATCCCAACCGGTCACGCTGCGCTCGTTGATCACATCGCCATTGATGGCGGTCAGCGTCACATCTCGCCCTTTGATGATGCCTCCGGCTTTGTTGACGATGTTGTTGCCCGCCAGCAGGTCCAGGCGGTTGCCTGCTTCGATCAGCCCGCTGTTGGTCACATCATTGGCGGCTTTGGCCGACAGGTTGTTGGTGGCGCGCAGGGTGCCGGCGTTGACCAGGTTTTCACCGGCAATCAGGTTCAGGTCGTTACCGGCGATCAAGGCTCCGGTGGGGGCAAGACGGTTATTGGCCTGGGCCAGGTACAGCACCGGCACCAGGACTTTTTCACCGTTCACTTCGTGCTCTTCCAGCCACACGATGTCATGCGTCAGGGCTGCGACCTGTTGTGAGGTGAGGCTGACGCCCATCGACAGGTTCAGCTGCTGCTTGCTGCTGATGGCGTTGTCCATCAAGTACTTGAACAGTTTTTCGTCGGTGGTCTGACCGTCGATAAGGCGTTGGCCGGTGCGCGCTTGCACGGCCTGCTGAACCAGACGCTGTTCGTACAGGCCATCGCCCAGGCGCTTCCAGCTTTCGTCTGGGTTGTAACCCAGGCCTTGCAGCAGGTAGTCCGAGCTCATGAATTGCTTGAGGTCGGTGAGTACCGGGTTGGTTTCGATCAGGTATTTGTGCGGCTGCGATACGGCACGGCTGTCCGGCAGGCCCTGGACGCGGCTGATGGTTTGGCCGGCCAATGCCGTGGGCTGGCTGACGACGGGTGGTTGTATGTGACCGCCAGCGAGTACGTCCTGGACAGCCGGGGTAAGGCCCGGCAGTTGGGTCTCCGACGCAGCGATCGCCGCAACGTCGGTACTGCGCGCATTGGTCGACAAGCCCGGCACACTCAGATCAGGGAGAGCCCCGTCTGACGACGTATGCACAACCCTATCGCCTGGCGTGACGGCAGGCAGGCCGATGCCCGGCCGCGAACCATCGACCGCAGGCTGGGAAACACCCGCGGGATTGCGCGCGTCAATGCCGTCAACGCGGGTGATGTCGGCACCGTTGGTGCGTCCCGGCAGCCGGATTTGCACATCGGCGCTGCCTACACCGCCGGTATCGATGGCGCTGGCGACCGCATTAAGCAAACCCGCTTCACGGGCAGCCACGGCGACCTGACGCGTGCTGGTGGCTACTTGCGCCGCTTCGCCGACTTGAATCACGCGGCCATGGGTGGATGGCAGCGCTTGCTGGCGCTGGCTCGGATCGAGGCTGGCGCTGCCCAGCGTCCAATTCTGATTAACAGTGCCCGCCTGCCCCGTCGTGCCGCTTTGGCCACTTAAACGAAACAATCCGTTCTGCCCGCTGGGCAAACCGAAGCCCGGCAGGGTCAGGGGGTTGACCTGCTGTTGGGCAAGGTCGGGTGGCAACTGTGCATTGAGCACAACCACCTGGGTTTTATTGGCGCCTACGCCGGTGTCCAGCGAACGCCCACCCACCGCCTGCGCGGTCTTGATCACGTTGATGTTGTTGATGCTTTTACTGGCGGTGAGCGCAGCATTGCCACCGGCCTGAATAATCGCCGGGGCCACCACTTGGGTGCCGCCTTGTACGGCGATGGGCTGGTTGATACCGGGAAACAGCGACGGACTGAACCGCGCCATCAAGTCCGCAAACGCCGCCTCATCCACTGGCGAACCCTGCGGGTGCGCGCGGTTATAGGCCTGCACCGCGGCGACCATCTGGTTGTACTGGCCCTTGGAGATTTTGGTAATACCGCCGTATTCCTGGCTCTGAGAACCGGAACCACCGGTAGCTGCCTGGTTGAGGATGTTTTCGCCAGTAATCGATAGGTCATTGGCGGCCGACACCACGCTGTAGCGGTTGGTGAAGTTCTGCCCGGTAACCACCATGTTGCGCCCGGCGCTAAGGGTGGCCGAAGGCGAGTCGATCTCAAGCACACTCGACACGGTACGGCTCAAGGTCACCGCAGGGCGTCGGTCACTCCAACCGCCGCTGCAATGCTGGGTGCACCGAATGCCCACGCCCACGGACGTCAACTGCTGGTTGAGCTTGAATTTTTCGCGCTCGTTGACCACGTCGTTGGCCGCGATTCGGAGGTCGCCCATGCTCTCGATGCTGGCGGAAACGTTACGCACGCTCTGCGCCTGGGTTCCACCGGCTACACCCGCTACCGTGAGGTTGCCCAGGCTGTAGATGTCCGAATAGTTGTTGGTCAGGCTGCCCAGGTTGAAGGTCGAGTCCTGGCCGCTGAACAGGAATCCGCGTGCGCCGACACCGCTTGCAGCGTGATCGTTGAGCAAGCTTTGGGCCGTCAGCACCAGGTTTTGCGAAGCCCCAAACGTGCCGGTGTTCACAATGCTGCCAGCGTTGATGCGCAAGTCGCCGCTGGAGGTCAAACGCCCACGGTTGAGCAGTTGGCCCCCGGTGGTCAGTTGGGAAGTGCCACTGCCAGCCACGCTGGCGGTTTCATTCACGGTTATCTGCGCAGCGCTCAGGCCCAGGTTGCCCAGGCTGCTATAGCGCCCGTTACCGCCGTAGCTGCCGGCCAGCGTCAGATTGGCCGTGCCGTCACTGGCGATCAGGCCGTCGTTGTTCCAGTTGCCGCCGTTGCCCGTCAGGCTGTCGGAGGCGAGTAACTGGCCGCTGGCGGTCTGGTTCAGGGTATTGACGTTGACCGTCAAGCGTCCGGCCTGGATCACGCTGCTGTTGGTCCAGCTGTCTGCGGCCAGAGTCAGGCCGCCACGGGTCACCAGGTTGCCGCCGGCATTGATCAGGTTGGCGGTGGCGATATCAAAAGTGCCGGTGCCGCCGTGCAACAGGCTCCCGCCCTGGTTCAGGAAGCCGCCGGCATTCAGGGTCAGGTCAGCGTTGGAGGTTTCCAGTCGACCATTACGGTTATCGAATGCACCGCCGAGCTGGAAGCTGGTTTTGCCGCTGCGGCCCAGCGCGCGCAGTTGCCCGTTTTGGTTGTCGACGCTGCCGCCCGTCACGCTCAGGGTACTGTCGCTTTCAATCACACCGCTGCGGTTGATCAGCGCGCCACCGGCGTTCAGCTCAACCGCACGACCTGCAATCTGCCCGGCGCTGTTGTCCAGTTGCACACCGCTGACTCGCATCAAGCCGGTGGCATACATCCCACCATTGGCATTGGCAAAGTAGTTGGCGTTGACCACTGCATCGCCGGTCTGCGCAGCGATGAAGCCGCTCTGGTTGTCGAGGCGGTTGGCATTCAGGTTCAGGCTATGGGCCTGGAGCGTGCCGCCTTGGTTATTGAGGTCGCCGCTGATGTTCAGGCCCAGGCCGGTTTGACCCTGCACCTTGCCTTTGGCGTTGTTCAATCCCACCGCGGTCAACTGCACATCGGCGTCCTGGCTGTAGATCAGACCGTCGGTGTTGTTCTGCACGATACCGCTGCTGGTGATCGCTACGCGGTCTTTACCAGCGAGGGTGCCGCTGCCGCTGTTGTTCAGGCCACCGCTGAACAACGTCAACAGACTTTGGCTGATGATTTTACCCTTGGCGTCGTTGTTGACCTGCATCGCCCGTTGAAGCAACAAGGGGCCGGAACTGGCAATGCTGCCGCCGCTGTTGTTGAGGGTGCCGAGCAGGTTGAGGGTCAGGCGGCCGTTGGTCGCCAACGTGCCGCCGTTGTTGTTCAGGTCGGTGCCGACGACAGTCATCGCTTGTTGGGCATTGATCGTGCCTTGGTTGATCAGCGTTGCCGCCTGCAGATCCAGCGTGTTGCCGCTTTCGATCAAACCGCCATCGACGTTGGTCAACGCACCGGCCACGGTGAGCGTTTGCCCGTCGCCACTGGACAGCACGCCTTTGCCACTGTTATCCAGACTGGCGGCACTGACGCCCAAACGGCCTTGGCTAACCAGCGCGCCTTCGTTGTTGTTCTGCAACGCGCCACTCAGGCGCACGTCAATTGCACCGCTGCGGCTGGAGAGCGTGCCGTTGTCACGGTTGTCGAGGTTGTCACCCCTGACGTTCAGACCTTGCCAGCCGGACAGCAGGCCTCTTGCGGTGTTGTTCATCGTGGACGCGTTGACAGTCAGCACTTGGCTGCTGATCAGCTTGCCGGCGCTGTTGTCCAGGCTGCGCGCCGTCAGAGCGAAGCTTTGCTGGCTGGAGATTTCGCCGCCTTGGTTATTCAGGTCACGCAGGTTTTTCAGGGTCAGCGGGCCGTTAGTCAGCAGCAGGCCGTTGCGGTTGTCCAAGTCGCTGTTGTTGAGGTCCAGGGTCATCCCCTGCTCGCCCACCACGCGGCCGCCCGCCAGTGCCAGAGCGTTGAGGTTCGCGGTCAACGCGCCTTTGGCCGAGACTTCACCGCCATTGCCCGTGTTGAGGCTGGCAGCGTTGAGGTTCAAGGATTGCTTGGCACTGATCAAGCCTTGGTCCTGGTTGCTCAACAAGCCATCGCTGGTCAGTTGCAAGTCGCTGCGGCTATTGAGCGTGCCGCCACGGTTGTCGACGGAACCTGCGTGAGCGTCGAGGCTGGCGCCGCCGATCAGGCCTTTCAGGTTAGCCAGGGTTTGATTGACGCGCAGGGTCAGGTCCTGATTACTCAGCAGCTTGCCGTTGCTGTTATCCAGACTTTGCGCGGCCAAGGTGAAGGCTTGGGCGCTGGAGATTTCACCGCCCTGATTATTGACGCTACTGAGGTGGTTGAGCGTCAGTGGGCCAATAGCGTTGATCAATCCGCCTTGGTTGTTCAGTTGAGCGTTGTTCAGGTCGAAACTCAAACCCGCGTTGCTGAACAGCTTGCCGCCCTGCTGATCCAAACCGGTGACGCTGACGGTTAGCGCCTTGGCGCTGCCGATGCTGCCGCCGTTGTTCAACTGTGCGGTGGTCAAGTCCAGGGTATCGCCGCTGTTGAGGCGGCCGTTTTGGTTGTTCAGCCCTCCGGTGCTAACCGTGACCGGGCCTTTGCCGCTGATGATGCCTTGCTGGTTACCCAGATTGGCGCTTTGCAGGGTCAGGCCGCCGTCGGTAACCAGTTTGCCTTCGCTGTTGTTGAGGCTGTCGGTGACGGAGACGCTCAAGCCCTTGGCGCTGGACAGGCTGCCTTTGCTGTTGTTCAGGCTACGGGCCTTGACGGCCAACGCATCTTCACTGCTAAGCACACCTTGGCTGTTGTCGAAATCACCTGCGAGATCCAGCTTTAGCGATTCCTGGCTGAGCAGTTTGCCGCCGTTGTTATCCAGCGATGTGCCGGTCAGGATCAAGCGTTGGCCGTTGAGTTCACCGAGGGTGCGGTTGATGAGTTGATCAACGGCAAGGTTCAACGTACCGCCTGCGAACACCACGCCCTTGTCGCTGTTGTTGAGTTGTTGGCCGGTGACGCTGACGTCGGCGTTGCCGGTCAATTCGCCGCTGCGGTTGTCGACAGTCGCCACGTCGAGTTTCAGCGCTTTTGTGGCGCCTACCAGACCGTTGCGGTTATCGAGATTTGCGCCGCGTAGGTTGAGGGCGTCGGTGCTGATCAGCTTGCCGTTCTGGTTGTCGAGTTTGCTCGCGTTGATCGTCGCAAGCGCCTTGCCTGCGATCTCGCCGTTGCGGTTGTCCAGCGTTGCGCTGGTCAGCAACAAGGCGCCGTCAGCGATCACGCTACCGCGTTGGTTATCGAACCATTCGCTGGCGCTGAGGGTGACATCGCCACGGCCACTGAGCAGGCCTTCGGTGTTGTCCAGGCGAGTGCTGCGGGCATCGAGGCTGGCGGCGTTGATATGGCCTTTGAGGTTGGCCAGCAGTTGCTCCACACGCAGGGTCAGTGCCTGGTTGCTGATCAGTTTGCCGTTGCTGTTATCCAGGTTTTTTGCGACCAGGGTGAAGGCGTTTTGGCTGGAGATTTCGCCGTACTGGTTGTTGACAGTGGCGAGTTTGTCGAGTGTCAGCAGGGGTGCGTTGATCACCCCTGCGTTCACCAGTTCGCCATTGTGCAGGTCAAGGTTGAGTTGCGTGGTGCTGACCAGTTCGGCGCCGCCCAGCTGCGTCAGGCCGGTAAGGCTGGCATTCATGGCGCCGACGCTGCCGATATGCCCGCTGTTGTTGAGCTGGGTGGCGCGGAGGTCGAGCTTGTCGGCGCTGATCACGCGGCCGTCGATGCCGTTGGTGAACAGTCCGGTGTTGACCGTCGCCAGGCCTTGGCTTTTGAGCAGGCCGTTGGTGTTCTCCAGGCTGGCACTGGTCAGTGTGAGGTTTTGGCCGCTTTCGACGGTGCCACCTTGGTTGATTAGCGCCGCTGCGCTCGCAAGGGTCAGCGGTCCTGCGCTGGAGATCTTGCCGCGGGTGTTGTCGATGCGCTGGCCTGCCAGCTCCATGGAGCCTTCGCTGGTGAGCTTGCCGCCGGTGTTGTCCAGGCCTGCCTTCAGTTGAAGTGCCAAAGCACGCTGAGCGCCAACAGTGCCATCGGTGTTATCGACAGCAGTGCCGGTAAGCCGAGCGTCCTGGGCAAAGATCAAACCTTTGGCCTGATTGATCACCTCGGCCATGACCAATTCCAGCCCAGTACCGGCCAACAACTTGCCGCCGCTGTTATTCAGACGCGTGCCGCTGAAGTCGATGCTCTGCTGGCTGGAGATTTCCCCGCTGCGGTTGTCGGTACTGCCGACCTTGAGTTTCAGCACTTTTGTCGCGGCGAGCAGGCCGCCATCTTGGTTATCCAAGGTGTCAGCGTTGAGGCTCAGATTGCCCTGGGCGACCCACTGACCGCCCTGCTGATTCAGCACGCCAACCGTGGCGTCCAGATCATCCTGGCTGGCAATGCGTCCCTTGGCGTTTTCGACGGTATCGAGGGTCAGGCGTACCGGGCCAATCGCGCTGGTCAGGCCGTTCTGGTTGTTCAAGGACTGGCCGGCAAGCACCAGCGCCTGCTTGCTGTTTAGCACGCCTTCGCGGTTGTCGACTTGGCCGACATGCAGGTTCAGGCCCTGATTGGCGCGCACCGCTCCGCCACGGTTGTCCAAGCTATTGCTGCGCAGGGTCAGCAGGTTCTGTCCGGACAGGCGACCGGTGCGGTTGTCCACACTCCCAGCCTGGATGTCCATCACGCCTTTGGCGAGCACAGCACCTTTGGCTTGGTTATCAAGCAGGCCATCGACCTTCAGCGTCAGGCTGCCATCGGTCGCCAGGCTGCCGGACTGGCTGTTATCCAGGCTGGCCGCGGTCACGTTCAAACGCTGGCCGGCACCCAAGGTGCCGCCTTGGTTGGACAGCGCGCCGGTGGTTGTCAGGTCGAGGCTGATGTCGCCCATCACATGACCGTCGTTGCGGTTGTTCAGGGTCATCGCGTTGACCACTGTGGCGCCGCTGCTGGAGACTTCGCCGTCATCGTTAAGCAGGTCGGCCCCCAACGTTAACGCCAGGTCTTTGGAACTGCTGAATACGCCGCTGGAGTTATCCAGTCGCTCTGCTTGCACAGTCAGGCCTGCGGCAGCAATGACGCCCTTGAGGTTGATCAGCGCTTGGTCGACTTTGAGGGTCAGCGCCTGGTCACTGAGCACATGGCCGTCGCTGTTATCCAGACTTTTCGCAGCCAGGACAAAGCTACGCTCGCTGGAAATTTCGCCGTGCTGGTTGGCGACGGAGGCGAGGTTTTTCAACAGCAATTGCCCTGGCGCGTGGATCAGGCCACCGGCGTTGTTGAGAACGCCGAGGTTCATGTCCAGGCTTAAATCGCGGGTGCTGTAGAGCTGGCCACCGTTGCGCTGATCCAGGCCGGTGAGGCTGGCGGTCAGTGCCTTGTTACTGGCGATATGGCCGTCAAAACGGTTATCCACCTGCCCTGCCGTCAGGTCCAGGAGATCGGCACTGGTGAGGCGCCCGCCGCTCTGGTTATTCAACGCGCCGGTCGTGATGCGCACCGCGCCGTCACCGATCATTTTGCCGCCGCTGTTGTCGATGCTGGCGCTGCTCACGGTCAACGCCATTGCGCTAAGCAGCTCGCCGCTGCGGTTGCTCAGAACGCCGTTGGCGGTCAGGTTCAACGCCGCGCCGCTGCTGAGGCGGCCGCTGTCGTTGTTCAATGTGGTGGTTTGCAGGGTTAGGCGCTTGTCACTGCGCACGGTGCCTTGCTGGTTGTTCAGTTGGTCGAGTTCCAGACTCAGTGCGCCGTTCGCCAGAAGGCGACCTTTGTGGCTGTTGTCGAACTGCCTGCCGTTAAATGACAGGTCGGAGAGGCTGGAAACTTCGCCGCCTTGGTTGTTCAGGTTATCAACCTTCATCACCAGCGACTGGCGTGCATTGAGCAAGCCACCCTCGCGGTTATCCAGCTGCGTGCCGCTTACCTGCATCGGCCCGGCTGCCGTTACGCTGCCGCCACGGTTATCGAATTGACCCATCGCCAGGTCCGCCTGCTCACCGCTGACAAAACGGCCGCCACGGTTGATCGCGATACCACGGGTGGTGACGTCAAGTAACCGATCCCCTTGCAACAGCCCCTGGCTGTTATCCAGGCTCATACTGCTCAAGGTGGTGGTAGCACCGACGATTTCACCGTGGCGATTGTCAAGGGCCGTGTCGACGGACAGCGTCAGATCATCGCGGACTTTGAGCTGGCCTTCGGCGTTAACCAGGCTGTTTGCGTGCAGGTCCAACCCCGTGGCGGCGACCAGGCCTTTGGTGTTGTCCAGCGCGTTGGCAACGCGCACCACAAGCCCTTGCTCGCTGAGCAACTTGCCGCCCCGGTTGTCGAGGCTGCCTGCGGTAAACACCAGGGCCTGGGCACTGGAAATTTCCCCGCCCTGGTTATCAACACTGCTTAAGTTGCTCAGTAGCAGCGCACCCGGCGCATGAATCAAACCGCCTTGGTTGTTCAGATGGCCGTGGTTCAGGTCCAGGGCTACACCCGCCTGGCTGTGGATATTGCCTTTGGCGCTATTGTCCAGGCTTGCCGTGCTCACCCGTAATGGGCCGGTTGCGCTGAACAGACCAGCCTGGTTCAGCAGATACGCGCTGAGCAACGCGGTAAGGCGACCGTCGCTGGTCAGCTTCCCGCCGCTGTTGTCCAAGCGCGTCGAGGTGATGTCCATCGCCTGCCCGGCGAACAGCGTGCCCTGGCGATTGTCGATCAGGCCCACGCTGTTGAGCGAGAGCATCGCGTCGCCTTGCAGCAGGCCCTCGCGGTTATCCAGCGACGTACTGTTGACCGATGCCGTGCGCGCCAACAGCTTGCCACTGCGGTTATCCAGTGCGCCGTCGATCTGCGCGATCAAGCCATCGCCGGCGCTGAGCGTGCCACCTTGGTTAGTCAGGCTGGCGGCGCGCACGTCCAGGGTTTTAGCCGAGATCAAGCCTTGCGTGTTATCGAGTGCGTGGGCGATGCGCACGGTCAAACCCTGCTCGCTGAGGAGCTTGGCGTGGTGGTTATTCAGGGTGTCCGCGGCCAGGGTGAACGCCTGGGTGCTGGAAATTTCGCCGCCCTGGTTATCGACGCTGGCGAGGTTGCTCAGCAGTAATTGGCCTGGGGCGTTGATCGTGCCACCCTGGTTGTTCAAATGACCGTTATTGAGATCGAGGCGCACATCCCCCTGGCCGAAGAATCGGCCATCGTTGTGCTGATCCAGACCACTGACGCCAGCATTCAGCATTTGGCCCGCGCTGATGCGGCCGCCCTCGCTGTTATCCACTTGGCCAGCGCTCAAGTTGAACGCGACATCACCGCGCAAGGTGCCACGCTGGTTATTCAGCGGGCCGCTCGATTGCACAGTGAGGTTATGGGCGACAAGCGTGCCTTGTTGGTTATCAAGGCGACCCAGGTTGAGGCGTGCATCACCTTTGGCGGCAAACAGACCGGTCTGGTTGAGCAATTGCCCGGTGATCGCCGCGACCAACGCGCCGTCGCTGGTGAACGTGCCTACGCTGTTGTCCAGGCGGGATGCATTGAGGGTAGCGGTTGCACCTGCCGCCAATGTCCCGCGCTGGTTGGACACCACGCCGCTGTTGAGCACCAGGGAGCGATCGCCTTGCAGGCGGCCGCGGTCGTTGTTCAGTTCACCGGTGGTGGACGCAAGGTCGGTTGCCAGAAGCTCGCCGGTGCGGTTATCCAGCAGACCTGTGATGTTCGTTGTCAGATGATTACGTGCGCCGAGCTTGCCGCCCTGGTTGTTCAGGCTCGCGGCGTTGATGTAGAGGTTCGACGCCGAAACCATGCCCAAAGCAGTGTTCATCGCTCCGGCGATACGCAGGGTCAAGTCTTGGTCGCTGAGCACTTTACCCGCGTCGTTGTCGAGGCTATTGGCGGCCAGGAGGAATGACTGCGTGCTGGAGATTTCGCCTTGACGGTTATCGACAGTCTTGAGGTTGTTAAGGGTCAATTGACCGCTGGCGTTGATCAGACCGTTGCGGTTATCCCAGTGCCCTTGGTTGAGATTCAACGTCAGAGAGTCTTGGCTGTTGAGCGCGCCCTTTTGACTGTTGTCTAGAGCGCCGGTATTGACCTGCACCGACTGACGCGCTGCAATTCGACCGCTCTGGTTATTGACCAGACCTGATGCGTTGAGGCTCAACGATTGACCTGCCGACACCAGGCCCGCCACATTGTCCAGCGCTGCCAATTGCAGCACGACTTGAGCCTGGCTCGACAGCTCGCCACTGCGGTTGATCAGTTGCCCGATGCCCGCCGTCAAGTTGCCCGTGCTGGTGACCAATCCGCCTTGGCTGTTAAGCAGTTGATTGGCGTCGATTCCCAGGTTGCCCGCGCTGAGGATGCGGCCCTGGTTCTGGTTGTCCAGAGTCGACGCGTTCAGTTGCGCATCGCGTTGAGCGCTCAAGGTGCCACCCTGGTTGGCCAGGTTGCCCGTGTTGATGGTCAAGTCACGGCTGGCGATCACCGTCTTGCCGCTGTTGTCGATGCTATTTGCTTTTAAGCGCACATCGCCTTGGGCATTGCGGCTGTTATCCGCATTGACGCCCGCTTCGATGATCCCGTTGTTGGTCAACCGCCCAGCAGCGTCCAGTGTGATGCTGTCCCTGGCCGCCAGCGTTTGCTGATTGGTCAGTGCGCCTTGGGTGGTCACCGACAAGTCAGTACCGGCATACACGGCGCCCTTGGCCTCTACGCTGGCTGCTTTGACCGCCACTGCCGTACCGGCCGAGGTCTGGCCCATGACCACATTGCCCGCTGCATCAATCTGGATATCACCACCGGCGACCATGTCCCCGGACAGTTTCACCCCTACGCCGGCCTCGGTCCCCACCAACTTGACCGCACCCACATACATGCCGCCCAGCGCCGACGAGTCAATCGCCAGGTCCGGTACCTTGCTGCCGTCCGCCGCACGCGCCGTGGCGTTCAGCGTGCGCGCATCCACATCATTGCGACCCGCTACGATGGTGAGCTTTTTCGCCTGGAGCTGCGCGTTGAGGGTGGTGGCGCGGGTGATGATTTCGAACTGATCGACGTTGCTGGCGTTCAGGCCGGTGCCTTCGATGGCGACGTTGCCCTGATCCACTTGGTAGCGGCTGATCTGGCCGTTTTCGATGACCGCCTTGCCCGTGGTGAGGGTGGCTTGAGGGGTGTTGATAAAGCCGCAACCGTTGCAACTGATGCCATAGGGGTTGGCCACAATCACATGGGCCGACTGCCCCGCCACTTCGGTGTAGCCACGCAATTGGCTGGGGCTGCCGCCATTCACCTCGTTGAGGATGACGCTGGCGGCGCTGCCATTGAAGTTTGGGTTACCCACGATGATGCCACCCAATTGGGTGGATTGGGTCCGGCTGGTCGCGTTATTGAGAATGACCCCGTTGGCGCCGACGTTGTAGTCGTGGAATTGGTTGTGCGATAGCCCGTTAGCGTTGGGCGCAGCGATGTTGACGATCGGAACGCCGTTACCCGCCTGCCCAAGGCTCGTACCCGGTCCGCTCACGGCAATGCCGTCCGCCTGAGCCAGCAGGGGCTGCCAGAACATGGCGTTCGCCAGTACCAACGCCAACCCGCGCTTGGGCAAGCCCAGGAAGGTAGAACGGCTTTTCAAGGCAGCAGAAGGTTGGCGCGCAAGAAAGGCGAACTGGCAAACGTCCATGTCATGTCCCGATGCCCAAAGGGCGATAAAAAATTAAAGGAAGAAATCCATACGGAAGTAGATCGGCGCTTCACGTTCAGTGATTGGCCCCGGTCGTTCCAAAGAGTGTGCAAAGGTCACTGTGGCCGCGACGTTCTTGCCGCGTGCAAACAGTTCCAGGGAATTGCTGGTCATGCGCCCGTGCTGTTCGGCGTTGTAGCGGCCATGGCTGATCACGCCCTGG
Organism: Pseudomonas extremorientalis; assembly: GCF_024584605.1. Lineage (NCBI taxonomy): Bacteria > Pseudomonadati > Pseudomonadota > Gammaproteobacteria > Pseudomonadales > Pseudomonadaceae > Pseudomonas > Pseudomonas extremorientalis. Next base: position 4,412,514 of record NZ_CP089519.1, read on the forward strand.
TCGTAGCCGAGGCTGGTGCCGTATTCGCTGAACACCGGCTGCATCCAGGCCCAGGTCACCGGGCGGCTCCAGCGCAGGTCGTTGCGCCAGTAGCCGCCGCTGTCGCCGGACAGGCTTTGATCCTTGTAGCCGCGAATCGAGGACTGCCCACCCAGGCTCATGCGTTGCGGGCTGAACAGCACGTCTTCGCTGCGTTGGCCGGTCATCAGGCTGCTGAAGCTGAATGACTCGCCCCACAACTTGAACGGGTACAGGTAGCTCAGGGTCGCGGTGTATTTGCGGTAGCGCGCATCCGCCTGGCCGGGTCGTGGGTTGTGGTTGGCCTGGGCGTCGAAAGCGCCAATGCCGTCCTGCATGCCCAGGTCGACATTGAGGAACGAGCCGCCGATGCGCCGGCCGTGGTTGATGCCAAACTGGGCTTCGCTGAGGCGGTTGCTGCTCAGGGCGAGCTTGCTGTCTTCGATGAAGTTGTTGGTGCGCAGGTAGGCCACGCCGGTGCTCAGAGAAGTCTTGCTCAGGGCGTCGCGGTGGACGACCCGCTCCAAGCGCAACTGGTGGCTCTGGCTGTCACCGGACTGCTTGAAGTTGAAGCCGCTGGCCTGGGCGAGGGAGCGGTATTCAGTCTCGCTGTAGCTGTAATTGAGGTTCCACCAGCCAAACGGCAGGTTGTAGTTGAGCATCGAGTTGCGCGAGGTCTTCTGGTGGTCGCTGACGGCATCGTGGCCGCCGCGCAGGGAGAGTTGGTCAGCCAGACCGAGAGGGTTATCCCAATCCAGGCTGGCGCCCCACTGCTGCTCGCCAGTGGCGCGCTGGCCGCCGTTGTGACGCGACAGGCCGACGCGCCAGGGTTTCTGCGGGGTATTTTTGACCAGCACTTCGCTGCCGCCTACTTCTTTGCCGGGAGCCAACTCCATCTGGGCCTGGTTCGAGGGCAGACGATTCAGTTGATCCACCATCTGCTCGATTTCACGCAGGTTGAGCAATTCACCCTTTTTGCCTGGAAAACTCATCGCGAGTTGCCGGTCGGTGATGCCGCTGCCCTGCTCGCCCTTCAATCCTTCGAGCCTGCCTTCGACTACCTGGATCTTGAGCACGCCGCTGGAGAGGTCTTGTTGCGGCAGGTAGGCACGGCTGGTGACCAGTCCTTTGGCCAGGTAGTGGTCGGTGATGAGCTTAAGCACCTCATTGAGTTGCGGTACGCCCAGGCATTGCCCGATGTAGGGCTGGATCAGCGCGTTGCGTTCGCGTTCAGACAGCGCGTCGGCACCGGTGAGTTCGATGGCCTTGATGGCGAAGCAGCGGGTGTCAGCAGGCGCCGTCGGTTTGGCAGGAGCGACGGCTTTGCCGGGCAGGTCCTTGAGTTCGTCGAGGCGGCGTTGTTGCTCTTGAAGCAGACGATCCTGGCGATCACGGATCAGATCAGTGACGCCCGGGGTGCTCTGCGGGGTCGCGCCTTGAGCCGTCCCGGCGAAGCCCAGGCAAAAACAAGCGGACAGCAGGCCAAGCCTGGTCCGGCGTACCAAACGCCACATTTCTAGATCCCTCTATATGGCGTAGTGCCATCAATGAGCGGCGATCTTAAGATGGCGATATAGTGGCGTCAATTAAATGTACAACTTTGTACCACTACCGACTCCAAGAGAATGGGTATTGCCGGCCTTGGGTGGGCCGACTGCTGCCTCTCACAACATCGGCCCTAAGCGGTCGCTCGCCGGTTAACGACGGACCATCGATTCGCCCAGACGTGTCAGAGCTGCACGTAGTTCTCGGTCATTACCTCCGAGCGCATTGCTGGCGATGGCTGCGTTTCTCAACAGGATCGACGCCGCATGTTCGATGTGTTCCTTGAGCAGACGGTCGGACGGACCGGACAAGGTCAGCGCCCCTTTCAACTCATGGCCCATGGCAAACACCGGCACTGATACGGCGGTAGTTTCCGGGTCCCGCTCGCCGAAGGAACAGGCCCAGAAGCGTTCGCGGACCTCGGTCAATGCAGGCTCCGCATCGCGGGAAAAGGCCCGAAGGATCTTGCCTGACGCTCCGGCCTGCAACGGAAAGCGCGCGCCTTCCAGCACCGAAACCCGCACCGCACGCTTGGGCTCGACCCGAAACAACACGACGCGGCTGCCGTTTTCCAGCACGTAGAACGAAGAGGTTTCACCGCTTTCCTCAGTGATCGACTCCAGCAAGGGGTGAATCACGTCGCGCAGTCGGAACGAGGTCTGGTACAGCTGCGACAACCGCAGAGGCTCAGGGCCGACCGAGTAACGACCATCGGTGAGGCGACGGACGAACCCGGCTTTTTCCAGCGAGGCGATCAGGCGCAGGATGGTGCTTTTGTACAACCCCGTCCGCCGCGCGATTTCGGCCAGGGCCAGACAGTCCTGCTCGATGCTGAAGGCCGACAAAATGGCAAATGCGCGGTCGACGGCAGCCACGCCGCCTTCGGCATTGGCGGCCTGGTCGGAAAGGTTTTTTTCAGATTCGGTAGTCATAGACACTCATTGTCGATTCGTCGCTCGCAGGCGGCGGATGATTCGCAAACCACCCCGCCAACCCGCAAGACAATATCAGAGCCGCCCGATCCCTTCTGAAAAAAGTGCAGCCGCTGCTCACTACTCGCGCAGGAAGAAGCGAAGCGAGACGACCATTGCTGCGGCAACGAACATGATGCAGCCCATGACCATCAGACCTGCGGTGAACGACCCGGTGTAGTCCTTCAAAAAGCCCATCAGGTAAGGCCCGACAAACCCGCCAAACGCGCCAATGGAATTGATCAGTGCGATTCCACCCGCTGCGGCTTGCCCGCGCAGGAACTTGCCCGGCAAAGTGTAGAAAATCGTCTTGCCAGCGATCGTGCCGATCAGCGCTAAAGTAATCCCTGCCAGTGCCGGAACCAGCGCGTCCATTCGCAGCGCCAGGATTAACGCAAAGCCTGCCAGCAGCATGGCCACGGTCAGGTTGAAAATGCCTTTGCCGGTACGGTCCACATGTTTGGCCCAGATCAGTAGCGCTACAGTGGCAAAGAAGTACGGAATGGCCGCAACCCAGCCGATCATGCTGACTTCGACACCATGGGCCTTGAGCATCTGCGGCAACCAGATACCGATGCCGTAGGAGCCCAGGGTGAAGCTGAAGGTGATCGAGCTGAGAATCCACACGCGTGGGTCTTTGAGTGCGGCCTTGAAGCCATGGCTGTGCTGCCCCTTGCTCTGCTCTTCGGCGAGCATGCCGGTCAGCACATGGCGTTCTTCGGCGGTCAGCCATTTGGCCTCGGCCGGGTGGTTGGTCAGCACCTTCAAGGTAATCAAACCGAGGATGCACGCTGGCACCCCTTCGATGAGAAACATCCATTGCCAACCCGCAAGCCCGAGCAAACCGTGCATCTGCAACAGCCAGATCGACAGCGGCCCACCCACCAGAAACGAGATCGGCGTGGCCACGGTAAACCAGGCCAACACCCGCGTGCGGTATTGCGCGGGGAACCACAGGGTAAGGAAGAAAATCACGCCGGGAAAGAAGCCGGCTTCAGCGATGCCGAGGATCAAGCGCACAATATAAAAGCTGTACGGCCCGACGATCATCGCGGTGGCAGCAGCGGCCAGGCCCCAAGTGATCATGATCCGCGCCATCCACAGGCGGGCGCCGAAACGGTACATCGCCAGATTGCTCGGCACTTCGCACAGGCAGTAGCCGAAGAACATGATGCCCGCGCCAAGGCCGAACTGCGTGGCGGTCAGGCCCAACTGCTCGGTCATCTGCAACGCGGCGTAGCCGACGCTGGTGCGGTCCAGGTAATTGAAGAAATACGCCAGCGCGAGCAAGGGGATCAAGCGCCAGGCGGCCTTGTGCAGGACGCGGGTCTGTTCGGCATCCAGGGAGCGCACGCTGCTGATATCGCTGCTGTGCGGGGGTGTCGTGACGATGGCCATGACGGGTTTCCTCAGCATTTATTTTTATAAGGCTGACGGCGGGAATGTCCGTCAGCTACAGGAATCAGGAATCCCTTCCAGCGGTATCAGCGAACGATGCCACGCCCGCGCAACGCTTCGATGTCACCCGACGCGTAGCCCATTTCTTCGAGCAGCTCGGCAGAGTGACTGCCCATTTGCGGCACATTGAGGCGGGTATTGAAGCGACGACCATTCATCTCGAACGGCAGCATTGGCACCTTGACCGCGTCGCCATTCTCCAGCGTCAGATGGGCCAGCCCACCCGACTCGTTCAGGTGCCGGTCCTCGAACAGGTCCTGCGGCCGCTGGATCGGCGAAAACGGCAGGCCCGTCTGCTCGCACAGGTCCATGACCTCCTGCTTGCTCATTTGCGCCAGACGCTCGCGGACCTGCGGCAGAATCCTCGCCCGGGCCTGCACGCGCTGGGTGTTTTTCGCCAGTCCAGGGTCGCGCCCCAGCTCTGTAAAGCCAAAACCCTGGCAGAAATTGACCCACTGGCTGTCGCTCACCACGCCCATGAACACCTGCTCATCGCCCAGGGTATTGAACACGTCGTAGATCGCCCAGGCTGACAAACGACTGGGCATCGGCGCGGCAGGCTTGCCAGTGGTTGCCATCTGCATCATGTGTTGCCCCACCAGAAACGCTGAGTTCTCGAACAGCCCGGTCTGCACGAACTGCCCTTCCCCGGTGTTTTTGCGTTGCCACAGCGCCGCCAGAATCGAGATGGCGCTGAACATACCGCCCATTACGTCATTGACCGAGGCACCGGCGCGTAGCGGGCGGCCTTCGGGACCCGTCATGTAGGCCAGGCCCGTCATCATCTGCACCACCTCGTCCAGCGCAGTGCGATGTTCATACGGCCCCGGCAGAAAGCCTTTCATCGAGCTGTAGATGATGTCCGGCTTGATCGCCTTGACCTGCTCGTAGCCCAGGCCGAGCTTGTCCATGGCGCCGGGACGAAAGTTCTCGGTGACCACATCGGCGCTTTCGATCAGCTTGCGCACCGCGGCCATGCCTTCCTCGGTCTTGATGTCGACCGCGAAGCTTTTCTTGTTGCGGTTGTAGGTCATCCAGTAGCCAGCGCCGGAGCCGGTCAGGCGACGCGTGTTGTCACCCTCGGGCGTCGGCTCGACCTTGATCACTTCAGCGCCGAGGTCAGCCAGCACCAGCCCACAGGTCGGGCCCATGACCATGTGCACGAACTCGACCACGCGCACGCCTGCCAGCGGCAGCGCCTGAAGGTTCCGATTGAGCAGGCTCATCGCGCACCTCCGGCGTAATGGAAATTCTTGCCGACGCCTGCGTCAGGGATGAAGCCATACAGCGGCTCTCCTGGCAGGCCCTGTTTCAGCCAGGCGCGAGCGGCCACCAGCTTGTCGATGTCCACGCCGGTGCGCAGGCCCATGGACTCGAGCAGGTAGACCAGATCCTCGGTCACGATATTGCCCGACGCCCCCGGCGCATACGGGCAACCGCCGATACCGCCCTGAGAGGCATCGATGGTGGTGACGCCAACATCCAGCGCCGCGACCACATTGGCCAGGCCCTGCCCACGGGTATTGTGAAAATGCGCGCTGCCGGCCTTGCTGCCGATCTCGTTGCGCAGACGGGTGAACACGCGACGCACCTGCGCCGGATTGGCGTACCCCACAGTGTCGGCGAGCCCGACTTCATCGACGCCCAGCTCGACCATCGTAAGGGCCATGCGCAGCACGTCGTCCTCGGGCACCTCGCCCTGAATCGTGCAACCGAACACCGTCGACAGCCCGGCCTCGACCTCGACGTGCGGGAAGCGCTCGTTGCGCAGGGCCATCACCGTGCGCACTTCGTCGTAGACCTGTTGATGGGTCTTGCGGATGTTGGCCAGTGAATGGGGCTCGCTGACGGAAATGGGCAGGGTGATCTTTTGTACGCCCGCGTTGAACGCTGCCTCGGCGCCCTTGAGGTTCGGCACCAGCGCGGTAACGAACACGTCCGAACGCTGACGCATGTGCGCCACCAACTCGGCGGCATCGGCCATTTGCGGCAGCAGTCTGGGGGACACGAACGAGCCGACCTCGATCTCTTTCAAGCCCGCGTCGGCCAGGGCCGTCAGCCATTGAAGCTTGAGCGCAGTGGGCATGGTCGCGCTAATGCTTTGCAGGCCATCACGGGGGCCGACCTCGCTGATCAGGATGTCCAGGTTGTTATTAGAGTTCATCGCCGGGTCTCCGGGTGGTGGAATGCAATAGTTCTATCTGACAGAACACTGTTCTGAAATAATCATGAGCCGACAAAATCCCACTGTCAACGCCTCTCATCCCGAGCGATGCGTCAGGGCGCTCCCGAGAGCGTTGGGAGTGCCTGGTGATGAATGGCGAAATGAAAAACAGACAATCCCGGTGGGTTGACAGCTGAAAAAATAAAGTCGAACCTTGTTCTATCTGCAAACACAACGTTCTGTCAGATAGAACAAAAACAATAAGGCGAAAAGGTCTCGTCACCAGCAAGATCGGTGCTTTCCGTTCGCCCCCGTAGGAGCTGATCCTGTGAGCCTGTATGCCCCGCCTCGCGATTTGTCGACCCGCGTGTTCACCACGCTGCCCGAAGAATTCTGGAAAGACGGCGACTCCGACTGGGTACGCGCCAACAAACCAGGGCAGAAGGTCAAAAGCTTTCTCGAAGGGCCGTCCTTCGACCGGGACGGCAACCTGTACGTCACCGACATTCCCTACGGCCGCATCCTGCGCATCGACCCTCAAGGCCACTGGACGTTGATCGCCGAGTACGATGGCTGGCCCAACGGTTTGAAAATCCACCGCGACGGGCGGATTTTCATCGCCGATTACAAGCAAGGGCTCCTGACGCTCGTTCCGCACACCGGCGCGGTGACACCGTTCCTCACTCACAGTCGCAGCGAAGGCTTCAAGGGTGTCAACGACCTATTCTTCGATGCCGGCGGCAAGCTGTACTTCACCGATCAGGGCCAGACCGGGCAGCAGGACCCGACCGGTCGCGTCTACGCCTATGATCTGGAAAAGCAGACCCTCACGCGTCTGATCGACAACGGCCCGAGCCCCAACGGCCTTGTCATGGACCTCGCGCAGAACGCGCTCTTCGTGGCGATGACTCGGGGCAACGCTGTCTGGCGCCTGCCGATCCAACGCGACGGCGGCACCAGCAAGGCGGGCATTTTCACCGCCATGGCCGGGGGCGTCAGTGGCGCCGACGGTATGGCGCTGGACAGCGAAGGCAATCTGTATGTGTGCGATGCCGGTAACGGCTGCGTCTGGGTGTTCGACCCTCACGCCGTGCCGCTGTACCGCATCCGCTCGTGCACCCAAGGCCGCACCCTGACCAACCTGGCGTTCGGTGGCGAGGGCAATCGGCAATTGTTCATCACCGACTCTTCTACCGGTTCCATCCTGGTCGCCGACCTGCCCCACAGCGGCCAGCCGATGTTCTCGCACCACTAAACCCGCAACACGCTGAATCCTGTGCGCCTGCTGCACCGGCTTCGTTCGGCCCGAAGAACGCGAGCCGTCCCGCGCTCGCCCCCTACAAAACCAATAAAAGGGATGCCCATGTTGATCTTTCTGAGCTACGCCATGATCGTCTGCTTCATGTACCTGATCATGAGCAAGCGCCTTTCACCGCTGGTGGCGCTGCTGCTGGTGCCGATCCTCTTCGGTTGCCTCGGCGGTTTCGCCACGCAACTGGGCGGCATGATGTACGACGGCGTGAAGATGCTCGCCCCCACCGGCATCATGTTGACCTTCGCGATCCTGTATTTCTGCATGATGACCGACGCCGGTCTGTTCAACCCGCTGATCAAGGTGCTGTTGCGGCTGGTCAAGGGCGATCCGCGCAAGATCGTTGTCGGCACCGCCGTGCTGGGGTTGTGCGTTGGCCTGGACGGCGACGGCGCAACCACGTACATCATCGCCACAGCAGCTTTTTTGCCGCTGTATCGTCTGACCGGCATTCGTTTGCAGGTCATGGCCACCGTGCTACTGCTGGCCATCGGGGTGATGAACATCCTGCCGTGGGCCGGGCCGTTTTCGCGAGCGGCCAGTGCCATGCACGTCGACATCACCGAGCTGTTTTTACAGATGGTTCCCATCATGATTGCTGGCGGTGTATGGGTGATTTTTGCCGCCTGGTGGCTAGGTCGAATGGAATACCGCCGTTTGGGTATTGTCAGCGTCAGCGAAGACAAGGTGCTCGAAGGCTACGCACACGTTCGCCTGAGCGACCCGAAATTTCTGTTCAATGTGGTCCTGACGGTCGCCCTCATCAGCTCGATGATGCTCAGCCTGATGCCGCTGCCGATCCTGTTCATGGTCGCCTTCGGCCTGGGTTGCCTGATCAACTACCCGACGCTCAAACAGCAGAAGGAAGTCATCGGTCGGCACGCCGACAATGTGTTGGCCGTGACCCTGCTGATTTTTGCGGCGGGCATCTTCGTCGGCATCATGGGCGGCACCGGGATGATCAAGGCTATCTCCGATAACCTGATCGCCATCCTGCCAGAGCAGGCTGGCCACGGCATGTCAGTCATCACCGCGCTGCTCAGCATGCCGTTCACCTACGTCCTGACCAACGACGCGTTCTATTTTGGAGTGCTGCCCATCCTCGCCGAAACCGCTGCCCACTACGGCATCGGCCCCCACGAAATGGCCATCGCCTCGTTGATCGGCCAGCCAGTGCACCTGCTCAGCCCGCTGGTGGCCTCCACTTACCTACTGTGCGGGCTGCTGGACATTGACTATGGCGATAACCAGCGGGTCTCGCTGAAGTGGACCTTAGGCACCGTGCTGGTGATGTTGATCGCGGCCATCGCAACTGGCGCGATCACGGTCATAAACTGAATGCTCAACAGGTTGATTTGCGGATCTGGATGTCAATGCAGCGAGGCAATTTCAACAACCCTGAACCGGCTCTACCGTACAACCGCTCAGGAATCGCGCTGAGTGCCCTGGCGCAGCGCATCAAGATGTTGTTGGGCCTGGGCGGCTTGGCAATAGGCGTTGAGGATGCCTGCGATCTGGTCGTCATCCAGGGTATGGCCCTCATGCATCAGGCCGGCGGATTGAATCAGGATCTGCGGCTGGGGTTTGTTCAGGGCCAGCGCCTGGTTGCCGAACAGCTGTCGCGTGGCGCGATGCACAGGCAGGGGCGCACCGGGTCGCAAAATCAGTTTCTGTACCGTCAGCCAGCCTTCCTCACTGACGCTGACGTCGGCAATTTCGACGAGATCGACCGGCGCACTCAAGGTGTCCACAAACAACTGGCGGCGGGTCAGGCGCATAAAGGTATGTTGCCCGGCGTTGCGGTGCTGCCAAGTGAGCAGTACGAACACCACGGCCATCACCGCGGCACACACGGCCAAGCCGTTGTAACCTCGGTGCAGCCCGAAGCCCAGCAAGCCCAGGGCAATCAGCAAAAACAGCGGACCGCGCACCTTGTAACGGCGCGAATTGGTGAATTCGGTCTGCTCGGGCACGCGATGGATGACCTGCTCGAGTTCGGCGATCGCACGCTCGCGCTGAGCTTCGCGGGAGTCGGCATATTCCTGACTGAGTGTGCTGGCGAGATCCGACAGCGGATCGGAGGGTTGGGTCATGGGTCATTCTCCTTGAGCGATTGATATAGGCGGTGATACAGGCAGCCCGACATCGGAGGACGATGCATGGGTGAGTTGGCTGAACCAGTGGCGGTCGTGCTCGGTAGGCACGCGAGTGGCCTGGGCCAGCAGGTCGTCATCCAGTCGCACGCCCAGTTGCTGCATGCGCAGTGATGTCGGCGGGTGCGTATCGAACGGGTGCGCGATGGCATGGTCCAGCGCTGCCTTGTCCAAGCGCAGCGGTGTATGAAGCAGGTGGTCGGCAAGGGCCTGGATCAGGTTCGGGTGGCGCTCGGTGAGCAGCGTGTGGATCTCACCGTCGAGCGCGATGACCCGTAACAGTGCCTGGCAGAATAAGCGCTCGCCGCCGATGTTGCCGCCCACCCTATCTGCGACCAATTCCTGGGCGCGGCCCCAGTGGTGCACCGCCAGTTGAAAGTGGTGCAGGAAACGCTGCGTCATCCAGATTGCCGGGCGCTCGACCCACGCCGGGTCGGCATCCCCAGCGCTGATATACGAAAAGTGCAGGCACATCAGGCTGAAATGCGCCCCGATCTCGCTGCCCCGTTCGGTGTCGCGACTGCTGAAATGGCCCAGCTCATGGCCGATGATCGACGCCGCTTCGGCCTGGCTCAGGCTCGAGAGGTAGGTCAGCGGCAAGTAAAGGGTGCGCCCGCTGAGCACGTCACCGGCGGGCTGCAGCGCGACATCGACGCTGGTGACGAAAAACGCCTGGTCGATGCCCACCACGATATGGTCGGGCACCGGCGCACCGGCCGTATTGGCCAGTTGCTCAACCCACGCCCATAAGGCCGGTGCCTTGGCGCGCCCCAGGGTTTGGCCCAGAAACGCCGAGGAAGGCCGGTCCAAGGCGTGCCATTGCCGGCGCAACCGCTCAATCAACAGACAGCCTGTCCAGAGCACGGTAATCACTGGCACCGCCACCAACAGCATGAACCAGCCGCCGGCCTTGAAGTGGCTCCAGCCCCAGCTCAGTTCATACAGCAGGCACAGCGCCAGCGCGCAGACCAGCAGCCCGGTGTAGGCCACCAACCAGTGGCCCAGAGCACGCCAGCAGAGGAACAGACGGCCGTAGAGAAAGTCCTTGGATTGCCGCGCGCGCCATGCGTCCAGCCGCATCTTGAGCCATGTTGAGAGCCCGGCCACCAACGCGGCGATGGCCAGCCAGTACGCCAACCCCGCCAGGGCCTGACGCACACGCAGCCAGGCGTAGTCGCCGTCGATACTTTGCGCGTCCCGCAGCACTTCATCGGCGCGCCAGCTCTGCAGACTGGCCCACCCCATCAGGGCCAGCGGCAGTACCAGTATCGTCAGCGCCCACGACCACCGTGCGAATCGACCCACTGCTCAGTTGGCCTGCAAATAATCGGTCAGGAATGCCTGCGCATTGCCTTGGCTGGACAGGAACTCGTCATAGCCAACGTTCAACGCTTGAGCTTCGCCGGGCAAGTACAGCTCGCCCCAGCCTTGACGCAGCACCAGCACGACGAACTTCTGGCCGTCCACGGTGGTGGAATAGCGGGTGTCCTTGCCGGTCTTTTCCACGGCCATTTTCTGGATCTTCATGTTCCAGTCGTGGTCCACGCCCTCTACCTGCACCAGCGCCAGATTGTCACTGCGCGTGCCGATGCGCAGGGTCCAGACTTTCACGCCGCCTTCGCCGGCATAGGCCAGCACTTTTTCCGCGACTTCCGGGCGGTTGTCAGCCTGGGCGATCCCCACGATCACGGCCAGAACCAGGCCCAGCAGCGCTGCCCACTTGCGATATATCAACATTTACGGTTTCCTCGACAGTTCAAAGCCGACCATTGAAATCAACGCGCCGACGCCTGCCAAGCGGCACGGCCGTGGCGCACAACAATAAGGCCGTGACTCACAACAACTGATCGGGCTGCCCGATGTCGATATCATGCAACGCTGCCCACCCGCTCTGACGGACGCTTTTGCCAATGGACCGCCGCAACCCCTATCTGGACACCCACTTCTGCTTCGATCACCCAGAGGCCCTGGACCAGGCCGGTGTATTCGATGACAGCGCGCAGCAGGTCATGGGCAGCGCGATCGGCCATTACCGTGCGCAGACGGTGCGGCCGCACCTGCAGTATTTCGACTGCGATCTGCAGTTCCCCGAACCGTTACGCATCCACAAGGTGCTGCCCGACAGCGTGTGCATCGTGCAGGTACTGGGTGGGCAATGGCAGCATCGGGTAGACGGCCGGCTAAATGAATACACCCCCGGCGCGCCCCATGTGCTGGGCTTGAGCGAAAGCATGGAAGCCATGGACCAGATGCCTGCCGGCAGCCGTGCGCGCATGGCCGGGCTGCGCATCGGCGGCGACTACCTGCGCCAATTGGCCGAAGAAGACCCGTCACTGCAATCGCTGGCCAGGCTGCTCGACGATGGCATGCACTTTTCAGAACTGCACGGCTGTCGCGCCGTCGGGCGTTTGTTCGAGCGCCTTTATCACTCGCCCTACCAGGGGGCGTTGGAACGGCTGAACCAGGAAAGCCTGAGCCTGGCCGTGCTGGTCGAGCTGGCCACGCACCTGGCGCCACAACCGGCCAAGCCCACGGCCCCGTTGCGCAGCCATTCGGACCTGGCACATGAAGCACGCTTCAAGCTCGACGCAAACCTGATGAAACCACCCGGCACGCTGGCGCTGGCACGGGAACTGGGCGTGGGTGAAACCACCCTCAGACGTGCCTTCAGCCGGGTGTACGGCCAATCGATGCTCGATTATGTGCGCCAGCAGCGCCTGGAGTTGGCGCGCACCCTGCTGCGCCAGCGCAAATGGCACGTGGCGCAGATTGCCCACCGCCTGGGGTACGCCAACCCTGCCAACTTCAACCACGCCTACAAGGCGTATTTCGGTCATCCGCCAGGGGCTGAATCATGACGTTCGCTACGCCGACTCTGCCGTCTTTGGTTGAAACCACTGCAGCGACTTTCATGGGGCTTCCCTCTGAATCGTAGGATTAGAGACGGCTTCATGCTGGTCACGCTGTGCGCTTTGATCCCCCCAGAGAAATCCAAGGCAAAAAAAAGCCTGCATCTCTGCAGGCTTCTCTTTATGTCGCTATCTGGCTCCACGACCTGGACTCGAACCAGGGACCCAATGATTAACAGTCATTTGCTACCGACTAGTCACAACTGGGCCACGAAAAACGTGCTGGAGAAATAGAATCGCTGCATAGCGTGAGTACGCGAATACGTCACGCCACGAAAGTTAGTCGGGTTGGGTTGGCTTGTCAAAGCGTGGCAAAACAATGACCTGTAGGAAAAGGAGGCGTCCTCTGTCAGCTACCGAGCAATCTTCATGCCTCACTTAACTTCCTGACCAACGTAGCCGCCATTAGCTTCAACGTTCTGCTCTCTGCCTCAAATCCTTCATCTAGAGCGCGTAAGACCTGCGCCCTGTCATGAATGTAGCCAGCCAAAAAAACTGACTCAATTGATTCAATTGCATGAATGACAACCGACTCCTCTCCAGCTTTTAGAAGCGTTAGCAAAACACGCAACGCCCGCTCATCATTCGAGTCACCGAGAGACTCCGCGCACCGACCTCGCCAGACTTCAGACTTCGCCAGAAGAGTAGATTCAAGTTCGTCCCAGCTTGAATTATCAAACTGAGAGATCTTGGAGGCCGCGACATCAATTCCTACATCCGACCAGTAATCTTCTGACCCTATTGAATCCAGCAAAAATTCATATTCCCCAAACACACTTCACCTACAAAACCTGAGAAAAAACAAAGACAAAGTGGCGACTTTAAATTCTCAGCGATCACTCAGGGTTCAACAACCATGCTATTTACAAACCTTAAACCCTGCTCATCACGAACGGCATATACGCTCTCATATTGAAAAGAGAGTACAAATCTCAGTTCTGTTTCTATTGAAAGCCCAACAAGAAAATCCTGAATGTCTTTTGAGCTCTCAGATAAAGATCTGATTGGCGCATGAAACGCACCTCGCACACTTACTTTCCAGCTAGCCTCTACGCCTTCGGCAGCAACATCATCATGAGGAAAAACACGGCGAAACGCAAAATAGCAATTTGAACAATCAAAATTCCCAGTCAAATATTCCTGTTCAATTGTATACCCGCCCGCCAGCTTGGATATCACCGCGGAAATCGCATCAAATGAAATGCCTTCCTCAATCTCAACACTCATGGTAATGGTCATTTTTAAGCCTCTATTATTCTGCTGGCGCCAAGCAGATCTTTCCCGGTGATCCGGCTCAGATCGATACCGGTGATCAAGGATCCCTCAGGGTCTGACCCCATTTACTGCGCGGGGTCTTACTGCGCGGGGTCTGCCCGCGTTTATACTCTTTATTTGATCGCCCCAGCATACTTGGTTCCAAATTTACTTCTATTGAAACGACCAGTCATGCACCGATATCAATTCGATCTTCTGATTAGACTCATACTCCAAGGGTGCTCTATAGTCGGTAATAAAGCTAATCCCCTCTATATATTCACCATTTTCAATAATCAGAAACTCATCATCCACTTCATTAAAATCCAACTCGTAAAAATCCTCAAGCAGCAGTAGGTCACTGCCAGGCATAACCACTTTAAACTTCCCTTGATAGCCTCTACCAACCACTATCCTATATAGCTTATTGCCCTCCCCAAAATCCAATGAAACCCAGTCATTCCGATAGCTGAAAGACTCCACGACTGCACCTATACCGATGGCGGAGCCCACCGCCGTTCGAACGCCAATCCAAACTGAACTTTCGAGCAAAATTTTATTAAGAGCGGAGTTTGAGTCGTACCACTCCACAGCGCCAATTTTTTCCTGAACACAGGAAAAATCTTCGCCCAAATAAAAACCAGCCGCACTCAAGCCAGGACTCAACTCAGCCATAAGATCAGGAACTAATAAAGTCATTCACCATCACTCCCAGTTTTTCCATTCCCCAGCTTCATATTTTAACCGACTTCCCTGCTTATCATGATACTGCTGATAGCTGGTTATCGTTCCAGGCTTGAAACCTGTAAGGTACTGGTCGTCCGCACTATCAACATCAAGGGTGACAATGTCGCTTGTTGCGCGTTTTGCTCACCCTCAGTGACCACTGGTGTCTTGATGACCAAAGACCCGGCAGCGGACGACATATACTCATCCACCATCGGCCCAACGTCTGCCTGCGTCTTTTTCAGCACAACATCGTTGACGTGCATGATGTTGTCGAGCTGCGCGAGCACGCCCTGCTGAAAGCCCGGATCTCTCATCATTGCCATGGCATCGGCACGGCTCTTGCCAGAAAGAATCAACGCTTCAAGAGTATTTTCCGCCAAGTCCTTGCCGCCAATGGCAAGAGCGCCCGCATCCATCTTGCGACCAAGAGCAGCCTCCACCTTATTGATAATGGCGTTCATGCCAGTGCTGGCTGCGTCCCAGTTCTCCTTGGATTTCTTGTCGTAGTTGTACACGCCCAAGGCCAGTTTCTTGGCCGTATCGACAGGATGGAGTGCATCCTCGACCGATGAACTGCTGACGTAGAGATCTGTACGCGACTCTTTGTCTTGAGTGACCTCATAGGCTTTGCTGACATCACGATTCAGACCGGCCGTTGAGTCAGCCCCTGTCTCGGCATCATTGCGCACGACAATGTCACCCGCCCCCACGGTGGCACGAACAGCTTGTTCTCGCTCTTTATCGTACTTCCAACCGCTGATACTTGCGCTGGTCTCGCCTTCTTTGCCTTTACCAACCTGAGTCGGATCCTGGGTCGTGGCTGTCTTGCTGTTAGCTGACGTGAAAGTACCGCCGACGCTCAGATAGTAGCCGTGTTCTTTGTCTTCTCCCGCAATATCACTGAAACCGAGGGTACGGGTGTCCAGCTTTAGGTTGCCGGTATCCGAGGCAATCAGCGCTCCATCGATTTGAGTGTGATTCTCCGTGCGGATGTCCACTTTGTCCTTGGCAGTAATCCGCGTCTGGTCTTCGACCCAATTGGTCTTGCCGCTGGTCTGGCCAAAGCCGACTGAACCGCTGACACCGGCTCCCGGGCCAATGGTAACGGTCGCATTGATGTCGAACTCTTTACCTTTGACCTTCCCCGTGTCTGCCACCGAGGCGACATTAAGGTCACCTCCAACACGGCCAACGACTTCATCACCGCGTAAAGTGGCACCCGCAATGTTGGTGTCCTTGCCGCTGGTGAAGCCTAGGCGATCACCGGCATAGAGATAGGCATCTTGTTGGCGCTTACTATCACGCTCCAGGTTGCCCTTTCCGAGACTGACACTAGCGTAGACGCCAAAGCCCTCGGAACCAATTGTAATGCCGACTTCCCCCCCGCCGCTGCTTCGATTGCTGTCGTTGGTAGCACCGTTCTGTTCAGAACGGATATTCAAGTCATTTCCTGCCTTGAGGTCGATATCGCGGCCAGCTTTGGCTTGCGTCCCTATCAGGTTCAGATCATTGCTGGCATCAAGATTGATCGCACGACCGGCATCCAGATTGGTGGCAGTAGCGGACTCACGATTACGGTCTTCATTGGCTACGCCATGACTGCCGCCCACGCCCACCTTGATACCACCGCTGGAGCCGCCATGAATTCCGCCCCAGCTCTGGCTTTGGGTGTTTTCCTGGCTGACACCGCCTTTAGCAACATCGAGTGTGACATCGCGACCTTTGATGTTGATGTCGCGACCCGCACCCACTTGGCTGCCCTTGATCGTGACATCGTTACCGGCCGACAGATCGACGTCGTTACCCGCCTTGAGGGTTGATGAACGATTAGTTTGCTCAACAACCTGCTCGCTGGAACTCTGCTTGCTGTTACCAAATTTGGCATCGCCTGTCGGGCCATTTATAAACTGGCCCATGGCATCCAATGCCTTCAGCGTACTGGACCCCTTACTGACGTTATCCTCCCCTTTCCCCGCCCCGCTCCCTCTGAATCGTAGGATTAGAGACGGCTTCATGCTGGTCACGCTGTGCGCTTTGATCAACCTCAGAGAAATCCAAGGCAAAAAAAAGCCTGCATCTCTGCAGGCTTCTCTTTATGTCGCTATCTGGCTCCACGACCTGGACTCGAACCAGGGACCCAATGATTAACAGTCATTTGCTCTACCAACTGAGCTATCGCGGAATGCGCCGTATGTTACTGATTGAAAAGGAGAAGTCAAGCTTTCTCTGGCACTCGGCGTGATTAAACCGGATGGCCGGTTGAAACGGCGTGCTCCCTAGCCAGTTCCAGCCAGGCCAGGGCGGCGGGTGGCAGGTGGGCGCTGGCGCGCCAGGCCAGGGCGATGTGCCAGTCGGTGTGGGGTTCGTCCAAGGGGATCAGGGCGATGCCGGGGTGTTGGTGTTTGTGCGCCAGCATGCGTGGCACGAAGGCTACGCCCAGGCCGGCGGCGACCAGGTCGATGATGAAGTCGATCTGCCCGCTGCGGGCGGTCACCTTGGGGGTGACGCCCTTGCGCTCGCAGGCGGCGAGAATCTTGGCGTTGAGGGCGAAGCCGGCTTCAAACAAGATGAACGGCGAATAGGCTAGGTCAGTAAAGTCGATACGTTCAAGGTCGGCCAGCGGATGGCTGATGGGCAGCACGGCCATCAACGGTTCGTTGCGCACGGGCTGGTAGTCGAAGTCTTCGTCCACCGGCAGCAGCAGCGCTGCCAGGTCGACCTCCCCCGCTTCCAGGCACTCGCGCAGTTTTTTGCTGCCGTATTCGGTGAGTTCAATGTCGATGTCCGGGTAGCGGCTGCGGTAGGTGGCGAACATGGTCGCGAACAGCACGCCGCAACCCACCGGCGGCAGGCCGATGCGCAGTACGCCGCGCTTGAGGCCGCACAAATCGTTGATCTCGGCCACCAGGTCATTGCGCTCGGCGAGCAGCACCAGGGCGCGGCGGTAGGCAATTTCGCCGGCGGCGGTGAGTTCGTTGCGATGCCCCAGGCGATTGAGCAGCGGCGTGCCCAGTTCGTCTTCCAGGGTCTTGACCGCCTTGCTCACGCTGGATTGAGTCAGGGACACCACCTCGGCAGCCTGGGAAAAACCACCCTGGCGTACCACTTCTACAAAGGCACGCAATGTTCTCAGGTTCATCAGTATTCCTTTGGCGACTGGCTGCCAGCGATAAAAGTTGTTTTTATCATGCCAGAGAATTGCCTATCCTGAAGCCACCTTGCCCGTGGAGCCTCTAAAAATGATCATCTCGTCCGCCTCCGACTACCGCGCAGCCGCCAAGCGCAAGCTGCCGCGCTTCCTGTTCGACTACATCGACGGCGGCGCCTACGCCGAGCACACGATGCGTGCGAACAGTTCGGACCTGGCCGAGATCAGCCTGCGCCAGCGCATCCTGCGCAATGTAGACAATCTGAGCCTGAAGACCACGGTGTTCGGCCAGGAACTCGACATGCCGGTGATCCTCAGCCCGGTCGGCCTGACCGGCATGTATGCGCGGCGCGGTGAAGTGCAGGCAGCCAAGGCGGCGGCGAACAAGGGCATCCCCTTCTGCCTGTCGACGGTGTCGGTGTGCCCGATTGAAGAAGTGGCGTCGCAAAGCGCGCAAGCGATCTGGTTCCAGTTGTATGTGCTCAAGGACCGCGGCTTCATGCGCAACGCGCTGGAGCGCGCGCAAGCGGCCGGTGTGACGACGCTGGTATTTACCGTGGACATGCCCACGCCCGGCGCACGGTATCGCGATGCCCATTCGGGCATGTCCGGCCCGTTCGCCGCACAGCGACGCATGCTGCAAGCCGTCGCCAAGCCGCAATGGGCCTTCGATGTGGGGTTGATGGGCCGTCCCCATGACCTGGGTAATATCTCCAAATACCTGGGCAAACCCACCCACCTGGAAGACTACATCGGCTGGCTGGCGAACAATTTCGACGCGTCGATCAGTTGGAAAGACCTGGAGTGGATCCGCGAGTTCTGGAAAGGCCCGATGATCATCAAAGGCATCCTCGACCCCCAGGACGCCAAGGACGCGGTGAGTTTCGGCGCCGATGGCATCGTGGTCTCCAATCACGGCGGCCGCCAATTGGACGGCGTGTTGTCCACCGCCAAAGCCTTGCCGCCGATTGCCGATGCAGTGGGCGATGACCTCACCGTATTGGTGGATTCCGGCATCCGTTCCGGGCTGGATGTGGTGCGCATGCTCGCCCTGGGTGCCAAGGCGTGCCTGCTGGGACGCGCCACCGCCTACGCGCTGGCCGCCGATGGCCAGCACGGCGTGGAAAACCTGCTGGACATCTTTGCCAAGGAAATGCGCGTGGCCATGACCCTGACTGGCGTCACGTCCATCGCGCAGATCGACCGCACCACCCTGGTCTAACCCTGCTGTTCAACGATCCCGCGGGCCTTGAGTCGGGCCAGTTGCTCCGGTGACAAGCCCAACCGCTCGCCGAGGATGTCGTCGGTGTGCTGCCCCAGCCTCGGCGCCGGCCGCTGGTACTCCACGGGGGTGCCGGACATTTTGATCGGGCTGCCGACCATGGCGAACTCCGGGTTTTGCGGATGGGGGATCTTCACCATCAGGTTGCGCGCGATCACCTGGGGTTCTTCCAGGGATTGCGCGATGGAGTTGATCGCCCCCACCGGCACCTTCGAGGCATGGATACACGCCACCCACTCATCGGCACTGCGCCCCAGAAAGTGCGCCGAGAGCAGCGCGACAATCTCTTCGCGATGGGCCACGCGGTCGGCGTTGCGGCGAAAGCGCGGGTCGTCCGGCAGATGCGCCAGGCCGATGCTCTGGCACAGCGCGACAAACTGGCTGTCGTTGCCACAGGCGATGATGAAGTCGCGGTCGGCGGCACGGAACACCTGGTAAGGCACGATATTGGCGTGGGCATTGCCATAACGCTGCGGCACCTTGCCCGAGGCCAGGTAGTTCATGCTTTGGTTGGCCAAGGTCGCGACCTGCACATCCAGCAACGCCATATCAATGTATTGGCCCACGCCGGTGCGCTCACGGCTGAGCAGCGCGGCCTGGATCGCCACGGTGGAATACAGGCCGGTCATCAGGTCGGAGAACGCCACGCCGACCTTTTGCGGGCCGCCGCCGGGCAAGTCATCGCGCTCGCCGGTGATGCTCATCAGGCCGCCGATGCCCTGGATGATGAAGTCGTAGCCCGGCTCCTCGGCACGCGGGCCGGTCTGGCCGAAGCCGGTAATAGAGCAATACACCAGGCGCGGGTTGAGCTCGGCCAGGGTCGCGTAGTCCAGGCCGTAGCGGGCCAGGGAGCCGGCTTTATAGTTCTCGATCAACACATCGGAACTGGCCGCCAGCGCCCGTACCAACTCCTGGCCTTCGGGGCTGGCGATGTCGATGGCCACGGATAACTTGCCACGGTTGGTCGACTGGTAATACGAAGCCTCGCCGGACGACTCACCGGTGTCGGTCTTCATCCACGGCGGGCCCCAAGCACGGGTGTCGTCGCCGCTTTTCGGGCGTTCGATCTTGATCACCTCCGCGCCAAGGTCGGCCAACACTTGCCCACACCAGGGGCCGGCCAACACACGGCTCAGATCCAGCACCCGCAAACCTGTCAATGCACCCATTTTTCTTATCCTGTGAGGTTGGGAAATCAGCCGGCTTTCGGCGCTTCATGGCGCAGGGAAATCCCCAGCAGCGCCCGTCGCCGCAACCACGGGCTGGGGCGGTAGCGCGGGTCGTGGGTGAGCTCGCTCATGCGCTGTAAAATCGTGAGCAGGCGTCGTGGCCCGAGGGCATCGCCCCAGGCCAGCGGGCCGTTGGGGTAGCCCAGGCCGAGCTGCACGGCCTGGTCGATATCCTCGACACTGGCGATGCGCTGCTGGGCAATGTCGCAGGCGAGGTTGACCACCATCGCCAAGGTGCGTTGGGCCACAAAACCAACGCTGTCGCCGATCACCGTGACGCCCACGCCATCCGCTGCGAGCAAGGCGTGAGCGGCATCGCGCATCGCCGGGGCCGTCAGCGGGTTTTGCATCAGCGTGCGGTGGCGCGACAGGTCCGTCAGCACATCGATGCACAGCGTGCGCGCCGGGTCGGTATCGAAGTGCACGCACGTGCTGGTGGCATCGCGGCCGTAAGGCGCCAATAGGCATAACGCCTGTGGCGACGGTTGCGCAGCGTGTTCCAGATGGGCGCCCAGGTCGATCACCAGGGCACTCAAGCGCTCGTAGTCTTCACTGTTTTCCGTGGCGATCCACACCGGTGGCAGCGGTTGCACCGTGGGCACCGGCTGGGGTTGCGGGCCGTTGATGAGCTGGCCGTGTTCATACTGATAGAAGCCGTGCCCGGTCTTGCGCCCCAGGCGGCCGCCCACCAGCATCTGCCGGGTCAGGGGCGACGGTTTGTAGCGGGGCTCCTGGTAGAACTGGTTGTAGATCGACTCCATCACCGGGTGCGACACGTCCAGGCCGGTGAGGTCCAGCAGCTCCAGCGGCCCCATGCGAAACCCGGCGCCGTCGCGCAGGATACGGTCGATATCGCCGCGCTCGGCGATGCCTTCTTCCATCATCTTCAGGGCTTCGGTGCCGTAGGCCCGGCCGGCGTGGTTGACGATGAAACCAGGCGTGTCCTTGGCGCGCACGCCGCGATGGCCGGTGCGTGCAACCAGGGCCAGCAATGCCTCACCGACCTTGGGCGCGGTGGCCAGGCCATCGATCACCTCCACCACGCGCATCAACGGCACCGGGTTGAAGAAGTGCAGGCCCGCCACACGCCCGGGGTGCCGGCAACCAGTGGCGATGGCCGTGACGGAGAGTGAAGACGTGTTGGTCGCCAGGATGCACGTGGGGCTGACAATACCTTCAAGCTGTTGCAAGAGGCCGCGTTTGGCGTCGAGGTTTTCCACGATGGCTTCGACCACCAGGTCGCAATCGCGCAGGTCCTCAAGGCGGTCGATCACCTGCAAGTTGGCCAACGCTGCGTCCACCGCCGCCTGGCTGATCTTGCCCTTGCCCACCAACTTCGCAAATGTACCACCGAGGCTGTCACGGGCCGCTTGCGCAGCGCCGTCGCGAGCATCGAACAGGCATACCCGAACACCGGCCTGAGCAGCGATTTGCGCAATGCCCGCGCCCATGACACCGGTGCCCACCAGGCCCATCGTGTTGATAGCGTCGCTCATGCTTATTCCCCCCGGTACTGCGGCGTGCGTTTTTCGAAGAACGCCGCAGCGCCCTCCTTCTGGTCCTTGGAGTCGAACAACAATTGGAACGCCTTGCGCTCCAGCACCAGGGCGCTCTCCAGCGGCAGGTCGGCACCGGCCAGCATCACCTCCTTGATCTGCTCCACCGCCAACGGCGGCAGCGCGGCGATCTGCGCGGCCAGTTCCAGGGCGCGGGGCAGTGTCTGATCGTCGCTGACCATCTCGCTGAGCATGCCCATGGCCAGGGCTTCCTTTGCGCTGACCATGCAGCCGGTGAGCGCAATGCGCATCGCCTGGAATTTACCCACCGCCCGCACCAGCCGCTGGGTGCCGCCCGCCCCCGGCATCAAGCCCAGCTTGACCTCCGGCTGGGCAAACCGCGCCGACTCGCCCGCCACGATCAGGTCGCAATGCATCGCCAGCTCACAGCCACCGCCCAGGGCAAAACCATTGACGGCCGCGATCACCGGCTTGGGGCAGCGACTGATGGCTTCCCACAGATATTCGGTGTGGCGGCGGTACATATCGATCGCCCCGGCAGCGGCGAACTCCTTGATATCCGCACCTGCGACGAAGAACTGTTCGCCCCCCGTCAGCACAATGGCACGCACATCCTGACGGCGAGCCAAAGCGCGAAAGTGCTCGGCGAGCGCTTCACGCACCTGGGTATTCAGGGCGTTCTTGACTTCGGGGCGATGGATACGGACCACGGCCACGCCATTGTCCTGGACGTCGAGGGTCACCACGGGTGGGTTAGCGTTGGTCACATTGACTCCTGCTGCACAGTTCTTGTTAGTTGGATTGCACTTGTTTCGCTATGCGAAATAACATTCCGTATTTATCGATAATCATAAGTATCGTCCCCACAGGTGTAAACGTAAAAACCCGAACTCATGCACATACAGTCTTTAACCTGCTGTTTTATCGGGATTTATCGCATCAAATAATCGCCAAGCAAAAAGTTGCTTAGTTTCGCTGTGCGGAATACTATTTTGTTTTGTTGATTTTATAAAAAAATGAGGCTTAACATGCGCCGTCGAAACCCGGACTCGGACAACAACCAAGTCCCAGCAGGCAACAACGCCTTCGAGCATTTGTTGATTGACCCGATGCACAACGATGAGGAGGAAGACAAGGACCGCCAGTTCGTCACCGCCCTGGCCCGTGGCCTGGAACTGCTGCGCTGTTTCACGCCGAGCGAGAGTGTGCTGGGCAACCAGGAACTGGCGCGCAAGACCGGGCTGCCGAAACCGACGATCACCCGCATGACCCACACCCTGACCCGCTTGGGTTACCTCAGGCACCTGCCGCAGTCGGGCCGGTACCAGTTGGAGGTGGGCGTGATGGCCTTCGGTTACGCCATGTTGTCGAACCTGTCGATCCGCGCCGTGGCCCACCCGTTGATGGAGACCATGGCCAAGTACGCCCAGGCGGCCGTCGCGATGGCCACCCGCGACCGCCTCGACGCGGTGTACCTGGATGTGGTCCAGGGCGAAGCCAACATGACCATGCGCCGCCAGGTCGGTACACGGTTGCCGTTGCACTTGAGTTCAGCAGGCCGCGCCTGCCTGGCAGCGATGCCGGAAAACGAGCGGGAGTTCATTCTCGACCACATCCGCCAGCGCCATCTGGAGGACTGGCCGAACATCCGCAAGGGGCTGGAACGCGCCTTCCGGGACTACACCGATTTCGGCTATTGCATGTCGATCGGTGAGTGGCACCGCGATGTCAACGCCATCGCCGTACCGCTGCGACACGCACAACACGGCTTGCTGGCGTTCAACTGTGGCGGACCGAGTTTCCACCTCTCCCGGGAGAAACTCGAAGACGACATCGGCCCCCGCCTCAAGCACATGGTGAACAATATCGAGGCCGCCACCCGCTAGCTGGACAGGTGCATGGCCTCGGCAGATTGACGATAACAGGCCCGCCGAACGGGCCGCTGAGGGCTGCACATGATCCGAGACGCACAAACCCTGCATATCCTGGTGGACGCCATTGCGCAGTTCGTCGATGAAGCGCTGATCCCACGGGAAAACGAAGTCGCCGAAACCGATGAAATCCCGGCGGACATCATCAGCCAATTCCAGGACATGGGCCTGTTCGGCCTGACCATTCCCGAAGCCTACGGCGGCCTGGGCCTGACCATGGAAGAAGAGGTGACCATCGCCTTTGAACTGGGGCGCACCTCCCCGGCCTTCCGCTCGTACTTCGGCACCAACAATGGCATCGGCTCCATCGGCATCCTGCTCGACGGCACCGATGCGCAGAAGGAACATTACCTGCCGTTGCTGGCCAGCGGTGCGCTGCTCAGCTCGTTCTGCCTCACCGAACCCGACTCCGGCTCCGACGCCGCCTCGCTGAAAACCACCGCCGTACGCGATGGCGACCACTACGTGATCAACGGCACCAAGCGCTTTATCACCAACGCACCCCACGCCGGGATTTTCACGGTGATGGCGCGCACCGACCCGGCGATCCGCGGCTCGGGCGGTATCAGCGCGTTCATCATCGAACGTGACACGCCAGGCCTGTCCCTGGGCAAGCGCGATCACAAGATGGGCCAGCACGGCGCGCACACCAGCGACGTGATCTTCGACAACGTCCGCGTGCCAGCCAGCCAGTTGATCGGTGGCGTGGAAGGCGTGGGTTTCAAGACCGCCATGAAGGTCCTCGACAAAGGCCGCCTGCACATCGCCGCCGTCAGCGTGGGCGCCGCCGAGCGCATGCTGGGTGACGCGCTGAACTACGCGATCGAACGCAAGCAATTCGGCCAGCCGATTGCCGAGTTCCAGCTGATCCAGGCCATGCTCGCCGACAGCAAGGCCGAAATCTATGCGGCGCGCTGCATGGTGCTCGACGCCGCCCGCAAGCGTGACGAAGGCCGGGACATCGGCACCGAAGCTTCTTGCTCGAAGATGTTCGCCACCGAGATGTGCGGTCGCGTCGCTGACCGCTGTGTGCAGATCCATGGCGGCGCCGGCTATATCAGCGAGTACGCCATTGAACGTTTCTACCGGGATGTTCGCCTGTTCCGCCTCTACGAAGGCACCACGCAGATCCAGCAACTGGTGATTGCCCGCAACATGATTCGCGCGGCGCAACGCTGAGCACCACCCATACCCAATGCCCTAACAACTACAACAAGGTATCGCTATGGAAGTCGCCGCATCGGCGGGCGCGTTGTCGCCTGCAAAAAGCAAACTGTGGATCATTGTCTTTATCTTCTGCTTCCTCGGTCTGTTGATCGATGGCGCAGACCTCATGTTGCTGTCCTACAGCCTCAGCAGCCTCAAGGCCGAGTTCGGCCTGACCAGCGTCGAGGCCGGCAGCCTGGGCAGTTTCACCCTGGCCGGCATGGCCATTGGTGGCATCTACGGGGGCTGGGCCTGTGACCGCTTCGGCCGGGTCAAAACCGTCGTGTGGAGCATCGTGCTGTTCTCCGTGGGCACGGCGATCCTGGGCATGACCCACAGCTATTGGCAGTTCGCGAGCACGCGGTTTTTCGCCTCCCTCGGCCTGGGTGCGCTGTATGTGGCGTGCAATACGCTGATGGCCGAATACGTGCCGACCCGCTACCGCACCACTGTGCTCGGCACCCTACAGGCTGGCTGGTCGGTGGGGTACATCGTCGCCACGCTGCTGGCAGGCTGGATCCTGCCCGAACACGGCTGGCGCTGGTTGTTTTACGTGGCGATCATCCCGGTGATCCTCGCCGTGTTGATGCAACGCCTGGTGCCAGAGCCTCAAGCCTGGCTGACCGCACGCGCCGAGCGCGCGCAGGAGAAAGCCAATGGCACCCGGCAAGCCCAGCAGAAAAAGCCAGACGGCATGTTCAAGCTGATCTTCAGCGACCCCAAAGCCAGCCGCATGTTCCTGCTCTGGGCCTTGACCGCAGGCTTCCTGCAGTTCGGCTACTACGGTGTGAACAACTGGATGCCGTCCTACCTGGAAAGCGAACTGGGGATGAACTTCAAGTCGATGACCAGCTATATGGTCGGCACCTACGCCGCGATGATCTTCGGCAAGATCCTTGCGGGGTTGGCGGCGGATCGCCTGGGACGTCGCGCCGTGTTTGCGTTTGGCGCCCTGGGCACGGCGGTCTTCCTGCCGGTAATCGTGTTGTTCCAGAGCCCGGAGAACATCTTGTGGATGCTGGTGGTGTTCGGTTTCCTGTACGGGATTCCCTATGGCGTGAATGCCACCTACATGACCGAAAGCTTCGAGGCGAAGTTTCGTGGTTCGGCAGTGGGCGGGGCCTACAACATCGGGCGCATTGGTGCGGCAGTGGCACCGGCAGCCATTGGTTTCCTGGCGTCCCATGGCTCCATCGGCATGGGGTTTCTGGTAATGGGCGGCGCGTACTTCATCTGCGGCGTCATCCCGGCGTTGTTTATTCGCGATAAACAGTTCGATCCGCAAAAACAGTAAGCGCGACGCCCGCTTGCCAAATAACTGGCGTCATCCTTCGGCGACTGTTTTTAGAGATAAAAACAGTCGCTTGATTTGTAAGGCTTTTTATTTAATTGAACGAATGTGGCATGAAACTCGCTCTAACCCTCTCCAAGCAGGTTAAGCGATGACAAGACGTGCGGCAGTGCCCAGGGGTTATAACCCACGGTAAAGCGGTCTAGACTGTAATTCATGTTTTACGGAACTGAAGGAACAGTAAGACGCCTGGCATTCGCCACTCTCATCGAGCCTGTAAGACAGCTGAGCGCTTAGAGGCCGAACGGTTATGAAAACACCTACCCAGACCCATGCAATTGACTTTGACAGTGCCAAATTGCAACGCCTGGGCTTTGGTCAACCCGCCCTCCTGCCGCGCCGCCCCACCACCGTTATCGAACTTCGCCAGCAACTGGGCCAGCAACTGCAAACCAGCCTGGAACCGGAGCGCATTCTGGCGCTGTTCTTCCGTGAGATCCAACGCCTGGTGCCCCTGGACGCCCTGCACTACCGTCACCAGGCCAGCGACCTGCGCCTGGAGTTCGGCCATCGCGGCCATCACTCGATGAGCTACAGCTTGAGCCATGAAGGCGAGCACCTGGGCGAGCTGATCTTCCGGCGCAACCAGCGCCTGGCGGAAGAAGAACTCGGCCAACTTGAATCGCTGCTGGCGACCCTGCTCTACCCGATGCGCAACGCCCTGCTCTACCGCGCCGCCACCCGCAGCGCGCTGCGTGACCCACTGACCGAGACCGGCAACCGCATCGCCATGGACCAGACCCTGCAACGGGAAATCGACATGGCGCGCCGCCACCTGAACCCGCTGTCCTTGCTGATGCTGGACATCGACCACTTCAAGACCATCAACGACACCCACGGCCATGCCGCCGGCGACAACGTGCTGCGCACTGTGGCGGCATCGATCAAGAGCCAGCTGCGTAACGTGGACATGGTGTTTCGTTATGGCGGGGAAGAGTTTCTGATCCTGCTGTCCAACACCGGCCGCGATGCGGCGAAGATGGTTGGCGAACGCCTGCGCCAGGCGACACAAGCCCAGGATTATTGGGCGGACGGAACGCGGATCGAATTGACGGTGAGCCTGGGTTGCTCGACCCTGCTGCCCGCCGAATCTGCCGAAAGCCTGCTGCGCCGGGCCGATAGTGCGTTGTACGTGGCCAAGCGCGAAGGCCGCAACCGCCTGGCGATGGCGGGGTAACCCCCTTCAGCTGTAGCGAACTGGCTTGCTGTGGCAATAAGGCTTGTTGGGGCAATAAGGCTTGTTGGGGTAATCGGGCATGTTGTGGCGAGCGGGCTTGCCCCGCGTTGGACTGCGCAGCAGTCCCATGCTTTTTGAATAAAAAGCGGGCCGCTTCGCGGCCCAACGCGGGGCAAGCCCGCTCGCCACAACGGTTACATCAAGCCTCGCTGGCAA
Source organism: Pseudomonas extremorientalis (assembly GCF_024584605.1). Taxonomy (NCBI): domain Bacteria; kingdom Pseudomonadati; phylum Pseudomonadota; class Gammaproteobacteria; order Pseudomonadales; family Pseudomonadaceae; genus Pseudomonas; species Pseudomonas extremorientalis. Next base: position 4,440,084 of record NZ_CP089519.1, read on the forward strand.
CCCGCGCCTGACGCTCACGCATCACCGCCGGGGCTTTTTCTTTCTCCAGACGCATGCAGCTTTCCAGGAACAAATACATGTAGTCGTAGCTCTTGCACACGGCTTGGCGCAGTTCCGCCTGCAATGCCTTGGTGGGGTTCATCCCGGCCAGGGTGCAGATGATTTCCAGCGCTTCCCACGGGTGGGCGTCATCGTACTGGGCATGCATCTTCAGCCACTTCATCGCACGCTTGCGTTCTTCCTCGGGGAAGGCCGCCGCGTAGACACCGGTGGAACACACGACGGCGGACCACTCGCCGGTTGCGCCTTCAATCGCGTAGTTGGTCGCGGCAATGGCCACGATCAACGAATCGGCCGAGCTGGTGTGCCAGCACCAATGGCTGAGGGCATGCAACTCCGGCGGTACGTCCTGGGCTTGCAATTCGTCCAGGCTCACGCCGTGGGCACGGGCCCAATTGACCCAGTAATCGGCGTGGTTGAGCTCCACGCGAATATTGCGCATCAGCCAGCGGCGCGCCATGTCCTCCCCAGGATGGCGGGCAAATTTGGTCTTGGTGAGGTTCTGTGCCATGTACAAGGCAAACTGCTCCACCACCGGCCAGCCACCGATCAGGTAGTGGCGCATGGTCCTGGCGCTGAGCGTATTGTCGCGCATGCGCTGGTACAGTTCGTGTTCGACAACTCGGCGCTTGCTCTCGCTACAGTCCAGGATCAGTTTCTGAGCCCAGGCGGGGTAACTCGAGGCTTCCATAAGCGGGCCGGTTCTGTTGAATGTGTCGATCACTGTAAGGCTCCTTTTTAAGTGTGATTGTACAGACCAGCAAAGTTTTCAGCGGAATGTGCCGGGCGCCTTGAATAACAGAGGCTGCGGCCGCACAGGTCGACACTGCAAGCTATCAAAGGTAAACAATTGCGGTCGTTCAATCAGGTAGCCCTGAGCGTAATCCACACCAATTTCGAGTAACGCCTGTTCGATGTGCGGTGTCTCGACAAACTCTGCAATTGTGCGCTTACCCATGACATGGCCGATGTGGTTGATCACTTCGACCATCGCGCGGTTAATCGGGTCGTCCAGCATATCCTTTACGAAACTTCCATCGATCTTCAGGAAGTCTACAGGTAAATGTTTGAGATATGCGAACGAGGACATTCCGGCACAAAAGTCATCCAGCGAAAAATGACAACCCAAGGCTTTGAGTTCATTGATAAATCGGATCGCACTGCCCAAATTTGCAATTGCGCTGGTTTCAGTAATTTCAAAACAGATCATGCCCGGCGGAATATTGTATGTATGAAACTTCTCACGCAAAAACCCGAGGAAGTCATCATCGCCAATGGTGATGCCTGACAGGTTGATCGCACACATCGCCAAGGGACGCCCCGGGCGCTCCTGCAGACATCGGCTGATGATCTTGAACACATTTTCTACTACCCAGCGGTCCAGGGACGTCATCAAGCCATAGCGTTCGGCGGCCGGGATAAAGCTGTCCGGCAGGATGATGCGGCCAGCCTCGTCATGCAGGCGCAGCAGGATCTCGATATGCCCATCGCCACCGTCAGTGTGCCCCAGGGGTGAGATTTCCTGGGCATAGAGGCAGAACCGGTTTTCTTCCAGGGCCATGTGCAGGCGCTGCACCCAGGCCATTTCGCCGAAGCGCACGGACAATTCCGAGTCGTCGGCGTGGTAGACCTGCACGCGGTTGCGGCCCTTTTCCTTGGCCATGTAGCACGCCATGTCGGCGGCGCGCAGTGAGGTTTCCAGGGTCGTCGGGGTGTGCCCAAGGTGCACCAGGCCGATGCTGACGGTGGTCATGAATGGCCGGCCCTTCCATACGAAGTGCAGGCTTTGCACCGTATGACGCAGACTCTCGGCGATTTTTTCAGCCGCGGCTGCCGGGCAGTTCTCCAGCAGAATGCCGAATTCATCGCCGCCCAGGCGCGCCAGGGTGTCACCTTCACGCAGGTCCGATTGCAACAGCGCGCAGATATGCCGCAACAACTCGTCGCCTGCCGCATGGCCACAGGTGTCGTTGACCAACTTGAACTGGTCCAGGTCGAGGAACATCAGCGCATGCCGCCCGCCCTGCTGCGTCCCCATGGGGTGGAGCACCTGCTCCAGGCGGTACTCGAACTCACGGCGGTTGGCCAGGCCGGTCAGGGCGTCATGGGTCGCCTGCCAGGACAGGTTGGCGATGTATTGACGCTCCTGGGTCATGTCGTGCAGCACCAGCACCGCCCCGGTCACCTTGCCGGCGCTGCGGATCGGCGCGCCTACCAGGGTCACCGAGACCGTGCTGCCATCCAGGCGCTGGATGGTTTTCGAATGCTCCCTGCCGCCGCCGAGCTGGCCCTTGACGATATGTTCGATCAGGGTAAAGCCATCGGGCTGGGCATTGTCATCCAGCAGATTGAACAGCGCCGCCAGGGGCAGCCCCTGGGCCTGGGCAGAATTCCAGTGGGTCAGCGCCTCGGCCGCCGGGTTCATGTACGTGATGGCGCCATCGACATCAGTGGTAATCACCCCGTCGCCAATCGACTCCAGGGTGATCTGCGCCCGCTCCTTCTCTTGCTGCAGGGCGTCGGCGAAGGCATGGCGCTGGGCCAGCAGTTTATGCGTGCGCAACAGCGCCAGCACAATCAGGCCCAGTGCCGTGGCCAGGTTGGTGATCACCAGCAGCCGCAGGATCATCCGCGAACCTTCGCCCAAGGCATCGCTGAACGCCTTGGCAGCGGGCGTCACACCTTCGTTGATGGCGATGATATGCGCCTTCCATTGGCGCACATCGTTGGCGCTGACCTGGTCACGGGTGATTGCACCGTGCATCTCTCGCGCCAGGTCATCCAGTTGCACCAGGTAGCCATCGCCCACGGTCCAAAGCTCGATGGCTTTTTCCAGGTAGCTGAAATGGCGGAAGTTGAGGTACAGCCAGATCAGACTGGCGACGTCATCCGGGTGGTTGCCGCCCTTGAGGATACCCAACCGAGCGGCAGCAAGATCAGGGGTGGAGCGGTCCAGGGCGACACGCAGTTCATGCCCACCCTGGGGCACGGCGATCGCCTGCTGGTATTTGAGGTAAGTGGTTTCGTCGCGGTTGTCGGCATACAGCGTCAGGTAGTAGATCGCGTCTTTCTGGCCCTTGGACCACAGGCTTTCGCCAGCCACATAACCGCGCACCGCCGAGAGCACGTAGAGGCTGACACAACCCAACAATGCCTGGAACAGCACCACGGCGATAAAGGGCCAGACAATGCCCAACAACCGTGGAGTTCCGAGAGTCCGCTTTTGCTTCATGAAGCCCCTTGCACATGCACTGCTGGATACGCACGCGAAACACCGCTTCCGATAGCTCAGCCTAGGCTAAATCAACGTACTTGTTGCAAGTGCCCATAGAGTTTGGCGTACAAACCACCGTCAGCAATCAATTGCTGATGGTCGCCATCCTCTGCAATGTGACCGCCGTCGAACACTAAGACTCGATCTGCCTGCTTAACCGCCGACAGGCGGTGGGCGATGATCAGTGTAGTACGGCCGCTGAGGAAGCGCGCCAGCGCCTGGTGCAGGTTGTACTCGGTGGCGGCGTCCAGGGCGGAAGTCGCTTCGTCGAGGATCACCACTTTCGGTTCGGCCAACACCATGCGCGCAATCGCCAGGCGCTGACGCTGGCCGCCGGAAAACCGCACCCCGGAACGCCCCACCACACTGTCCAGGCCCATGGGCAACGCCTTGACGGTCGCCTCCAACTGCGCGATTTCCAGTGCCTGCCAGCAGGCCTGGTCACTGCGCTCGCGGCCCATGGTCAAGTTGGCGCGCACGGTGTCGTTGAACAGCGCCGGGTGTTGCAGCACCACGGCGACGTGCTCGCGGATGGTCTCCAGGCCGATTTCCTGCTGGGTGGCACCGCCAAAGCGGATCGTCCCGGCCTGGGGCGTGTACAGGCCCAGCAGCAGTTGCACCAGGGTGCTTTTGCCACCGCCGCTGGCGCCGACGATTGCGACCTTCTCGCCGGGCGCGATGGCCAGGTTCAACTGGTCGAGGACCAGGTCTTCGCCATAACCGAAATTCAGGCCACGTACTTCGATGCCGACGGTTTCGCGCCCGGTAAACGGGTCTTCGCCGCCCGCGTATTGCGGTTCATCGGCCCGCGCCAGCAGTTCGTTGATCCGCGTCAGCGCCCCGCCCGCCGCGTAATAGGCGTACTGCAGGTTCAGCAACTGCTCCACCGGGCCGATCATGAACCACAGGTAGCTGAACACCGCGAGCATCTGGCCGATGGACAGGTCGGAGAACAGCACCGTGAGCATGGCCGCCGCACGGAAGATGTCGATACCGAACTGGAACAACAACCCGCTGGCGCGGCTCGATGCGTCGGTTTTCCACTGGGAATGGATCGCGTAGTCGCGCACTTCCTGGGCCCGCTGGCCGAGGCGCCCGAGGAAGAAGCCCTGGCGGTTGCCGGCGCGCACTTCCTGGATGGCATCCAGGGTTTCGGTCAGGGCCTGGGTAAACCGCGAGGTGCTGTCGTTCTCCAGTTTCTTCAGGTGTTTGACGCGTTTGCCCAACTGCACCGTGGCGTAGATCACCAACGGGTTGAACAGCAGGATCAGCAGCGCCAGTTGCCAATGCATCCACACCAGGATTGCCGACGTGCCCACCAACGTAAGCATCGCCACCAGGAACCGGCTGAGGGTTTCGCCGACGAATTTGTCCAGCGTGTCCAGGTCGGTGACCAGGTGGGTGGTGACCGTGCCACTGCCCAGGCTTTCGTATTCGCCGAGGGAAATACGCTTGAGCCGCTCGATCAGGCGCACGCGGATGCGGTACACGATGTCCTTGGCCAACCGCGCAAACAGCCGCGCCTGTACCACATTGAACACCAGCGCGCCGCAGCGCAGGAACAGCGTCACCAGCAACATCAGGCCGATATAGCCGGCGGCTTTCTGCCAGCCCAGGGGCAAGGCGTGGTTCATCACCTTGAGCGCGGCATCGCCACGGCCCAGCAACACTTCATCCACCAGCAACGGCAACAACAGAGGGATGGGCACGCTGCACAGAGTCGCCAGCACGGCGACGCCATTGGCGATCCACAGGGACTTCTTGTGGCGCAGGGCCAGGCGGCGGATTTCCGCCCAGGTCAGGCGGTCGGTGCGTTGAGGTTGCTCATGCACAGGTGGCTCGCTCCAGCCATCGGCCCAGCAAAGGCGAAAGCTCGGACAGCGGCTGGTAACCGTTGGTCAGCAACGCCAACTGGCCATTGCGCTCGGCCAGCAGCGTCGGGAAACCGGCGATGCCCAGGTCCTGTACCCAGGTAAAATCGGCAGCGGTGGCGGCGTGCTGTTCGGCGCGGTCGAATTCGCCGGCAAACTCGATGCGCGGGATGCCCGCCTGTTCGGCCAGTTCCACCAGCACACTGGCGAGAGTCACGTCGCGGCCCTCGACATAAAACGCGCGCTGGATCAGCCCCAGCAGCTTCCATGCACAATCCGGCGCCAGGCTGCGCGCCGTGACGATGGCGCGGCACGCCGGCTCCGTGTCATACACGAAACCGTCGGGCAATGCGCCGTCACGCTTGAACGGCTGGCCGGTGGCGTCGGTCACCGCCTGCCAGTGCTCCAGGATGTAGCGCCGCGTGGTTGGCTCCAGCGCCGCGCCACTGCCGGTACGCAAGCCGCCCACCACCAGGTGCAGCTCCACGCCGGCCGCCTGGGCCTGCTCCACCAACGCCTCGGCCACCGGGGCAAAGCCCCAGCACCAGGAACACATCGGGTCCATTACATAGAGCAGGCGCGCGGACATGGCTCAGGCCTCGGAAGGAGTTTGCTTGTAGTTGAAACCAATCGGGTGCGGCATGTTACGGGCCTTGGCCAGCTCGATCTGCTTCTGCCGGTCGATCGCACTGCGGCGGGTTTTCTCCGGCAGCTTATCCCAGCAATGCGGGCAGCTGATGCCCGCCACATAGTGCTCGGAGGCGCGGTCCTCAACACTCACGGGTGTGCGGCAGGCATGACATTGATCGTAGTCGCCTTCGCTCAAGTCGTGGCGCACGGTGACGCGATTGTCGAAAACAAAGCAGTCGCCCTGCCATTTGGTTTCTGCCTGCGGCACCTCTTCGAGGTACTTCAGGATGCCGCCCTTGAGGTGGTAGACCTCATCGAAACCCTCACTGAGCATGTAGCTCGAGGCCTTCTCGCAACGAATGCCGCCGGTGCAGAACATGGCGACTTTCTTGTGCTTGGCCGGGTCGAAGTTGGCTTTGATATAGTCGGGAAATTCGCGAAAGCTGGTGGTTTTCGGGTCGATCGCGCCTTCAAAGGTGCCGATGGACACTTCGTAGTCGTTACGGGTGTCGATCAACAGCACTTCCGGGTCGCTGATCAGCGCGTTCCAGTCCTGCGGGTCGACGTAGGTGCCGACCTTCTTGTTCGGGTCGACGCCTTCGACGCCCAGGGTCACGATCTCTTTCTTGAGCTTGACCTTGGTGCGGTAGAACGGCTGGTCGTCGCAGTAGGATTCTTTGTGGTCGATGTCGACCATGCGCGGGTCGTTCTTCAGCCAGGCCATCAAGCCATCAATGCCTTCGCGGCTGCCGGAAACGGTGCCGTTGATGCCTTCCTCGGCGATCAGCAAGGTGCCTTTGATGCCGTTGTCGAGCATCGCCTGCAACAGTGGCTCGCGCAGGGCGACGTAATCTTCGAGGGTGACGAACTTATACAGTGCCGCCACGACAATCGGTTGAGTCATGGGTGTTCTCTCCAGGTGGCTACCCTCGTAAGGGGTGAACCGGATGCAAAAAAAACGCGCCGTCTAGGCGGCGCGTCGCGGATTCTAACAAATGCCCGGTGTCAGAGACACCCGATCATCAATCATGCCCGCCGGCGCAGGTCGGCGAGGCCGGGGCTGCGTCGATTTTCGCCCACTCTTCAGGCGTGTAGGTATGCAGCGCCAGCGCATGAAACTCGCTCATCAGGTCACCCAGGGTGGCGTAGACCTTCTGGTGGCGCTTGACGCGGTTGAGCCCCTCGAACTGCGGGCTGACCAGCACGGCCTTGAAGTGGGTCTGCAACCCACGGCTGTGCATGTGGCTTTCGTCCAGCACACTCAGGTGGTCGGTGCCCAGGGCGGCAAGCGCCGTTTCGATACGCTGTTGCATGGTCATTCCTGCTTACTTCTTCTTGGCCGGGGCGGCGGCTTTAGGCGTCAGCTCGTTGGTCATGTCTTCCAACAGCTTGTTCACCACCGGCACGGCGCTTTCCAGCTTCGCCTGGGTCATCTGGGCCGATTGCTGGGTCAGTTGCGGCATTTTTTCCAGGACTTTCTTGCCCAGTGGCGACTGGTAGAAGGCAACCAGGTCCTTGAGCTCGGATTCGCTGAAGTTGGTGGTGTAGAGCTTGACCATGTCCGGTTTCAGCTTCGGCCAGCCGATGGCCTGGTCGAGGGCGGCGTTGGCCTTGGCCTGGTAGCTGTCCAGTACGGACTGCTTGGCGGCAGGCGCCTTGGTCTGTTCGAAACGCTGGGCGAACATTTGTTGCACTTGCATGTACACCGGGGTACCCAGCTTGTCGGCGTGGGCCAGGGTAAGGAAGGCTTCGGCACTGGCGTTGTGGCTGGCGGTATCGGCAAGAACCTGGCCGCTGGCGCAAACCAGAGCAACCGCGGTACAGATGGCACGAAGACGAGTCATCGAGTTTCCTTTTCTAGCAGGCGAGGTAAGACCCCAAGGGCGCCCATTCTGCGCCTAAAAAACCTTAGGGCTCAACCCCGGGCCTTGTCGGACAGGGATTGCCCGATGAAAAGTCTTTCAGGGGAACCCCCGAGGCTCTTCACAGCCTAAACTGCGCAAACGAACCTGAAGGAGTGTGCCCGATGAGCCGTATCGAAACCGACAGCCTGGGAGAAGTCGATGTCCCGGATGACGCTTACTGGGGCGCCCAGACCCAACGTTCGCTGGTGAACTTCGCCATCGGCGAGCAGCGCATGCCCCTGGCGGTGTTGCACGCCCTGGCCCTGGTCAAGAAGGCGGCGGCACGGGTCAACGACCGCAATGGCGACCTGCCCGCCGACATCGCCCGCCTGATCGAACAGGCCGCCGACGAAGTGCTGGCCGGTCAACATGACGACCAGTTCCCCCTGGTGGTGTGGCAGACCGGTAGCGGGACCCAGAGCAACATGAACGCCAACGAAGTGATCGCCGGTCGCGCCAACGAACTGGCGGGCAATAAGCGCGGCGGCAAGAGCCCGGTGCACCCCAACGATCACGTCAACCGTTCCCAGAGTTCCAATGACTGCTTCCCTACCGCCATGAGCATCGCCGCCGTGCAGGCGGTGCATCAACGGTTGCTGCCGGCGATTGCCACCCTGTCCGGCGGCCTGGCAGAGCAAGCCGCCAAACATATGAAGCTGGTGAAGACCGGGCGCACCCACATGATGGATGCCACCCCGATCACCTTCGGCCAGGAGCTGTCGGCATTCATCGCTCAACTCGACTATGCCGAACGTGCGATCCGTGCCGCCCTGCCCGCCGTGTGCGAGCTGGCCCAGGGCGGCACCGCCGTGGGCACCGGGCTCAATGCGCCCCATGGCTTCGGCGAGGCGATTGCCTCGGAGCTGGCGGCGCTATCGGGCTTGCCGTTCGTCACCGCGCCGAACAAATTCGCCGCCCTCTCCGGCCATGAGCCTCTCGTGACGCTGCACGGCGCGCTGAAAACCCTGGCCGTGGCCCTGATGAAAATCGCCAATGACCTGCGCCTGCTGGGCTCCGGGCCGCGCACCGGGCTGGCCGAAGTGAAATTGCCGGCCAACGAACCGGGCAGCTCGATCATGCCGGGCAAGGTCAACCCGACCCAGTGTGAAGCACTGTCGATGCTGGCCTGCCAGGTGTTGGGCAATGACGTGACCATCGGCATTGCCGCCAGCCAGGGTCACTTGCAGTTGAATGTGTACAAGCCGGTAATCATCCACAACCTGCTGGAGTCGATCCGCCTGCTGGCCGACGGCTGCAACAACTTCCAGGAACACTGCGTGGCCGGGCTGGAGCCTGACCCTGTGCAAATGGCGGAACACTTGGAGCGTGGCTTGATGCTGGTCACCGCGCTCAACCCGCACATTGGCTACGACAAGTCCGCCGAGATCGCCAAGAAGGCCTATGCCGAAGGGCTGACGCTGCGGGAAGCCGCGCTGGAACTGGGCTACCTCACCGATGGGGAGTTCGACCAGTGGGTTCGCCCCGAAGACATGCTGGGCACCTAGCCTAGGACGCCAGGCGCAACCGCCGGGCCCTGAGCCCGGCGAGCAACGACGGCGCCAGCGCCACGGCTGCCGAACCCAGCACCACCACCAACGCCCCGGCATAGCCCAGGGCGTTGATCTCTTCGGCCTGCACATAGTCGGGCCACAGCCAGGCCGCCACGGCCACCGCCACAAAGGTCACCAAAGGCGTGAGCGCCAGGGTCGCACTGACCCGCGAGGCCTCCCAGTGGGCCAGCGCTTCGGCAAAGGCGCCGTAGGCCACCAGGGTATTCATGCAGCACGCCAGCAATAGCCAGCCTTGCAGCGGGCTCAGGTGCAACGCCTCCAGGGGATGTGCCCAAGGCGTGAGCAACACGGCGCAGGACAGGTAGATCACCATCATCACCTGCAGCGAGTTCCACACCGTCAGCAGTTGTTTCTGGCCGAGGGCGTAGAACACCCAGATCGTGGTGGCAAGCAGGATGGTCAGCACGCCGGCGGTGTAGGCGCCGAGCGAGGTCAGCAGTTCTTCCAGGCGCTGGTTGAAAAACAGGCCGAAACCAATGATCAACACCACCAGCCCCACCCCCTGTCCCAGGCTGAAGCGCTCCTTGAAGACGAACACACTGGCGACCATCAAAAAGATCGGCCCCATCTGCACCACCAACTGCGCGGTGCCGGGGCTGAGCAATTTCAGGCCCACCAGGTACAGCACGTAGTTGCCCACCAGTCCGCACACCGCCATCGCCACCAGCCAACCACCCCGGGGGCCAAGCACCTTGCGGCTGGGCAAGCGTTTGGTCAGCGCCAGGTAGACGAACAGGCAACTGCCGGCCACGATCAGGCGAAACCAGGTGACGGTGATCGGGTCCATCACCTGCAGCACCTGCTTGAGTTTGATCGGCAGAATGCCCCACAGAAACGCGGTCAGCAGGGTCAGGAGAAAACCATAGACACAGCGGCCGGAAGAGATGTGCATGAGTACCCCAGAAGCTGGAGGAAGTGGAGCCGCATTCTAGGGGCACCCGATGCACTTTGTGTAGCGAACACTTAATTTGCCGATCAGCGCACCGCTTCGAACAACCCGGTGGCCCCCATGCCGCCGCCCACGCACATGGTGACGATGCCGTAACGCAGGTTGCGTCGCTGCAACTCACGCACCAGGTGCCCCACCTGCCGCGAGCCGGTCATGCCGAATGGATGCCCGATGGAGATCGAACCGCCATTGACGTTGTACCTGGCATTGTCGATTTCCAGGCGATTGCGCGCATACAGGCATTGCGAGGCAAACGCTTCGTTAAGCTCCCACAGGTCGATGTCCGCCACCTGCAACCCCTTGGCCTTGAGCAACTTGGGCACCGAGAACACCGGGCCGATGCCCATCTCGTCCGGCTCGCAACCGGCCACGGTGAAGCCACGGAAAAACGCCTTGGGCTGGAGCCCCAGTGCCAGGGCTTTCTCCAGGCTCATCACCAGCGTCATCGAGGCGCCGTCGGAGAGCTGCGACGAGTTGCCCGCCGTCACCGAACCATCCTCGGCGAACACCGGCTTCAAACCGTGCAGACTGGCCAGGGTAGTGTTCGGGCGGTTGCAGTCGTCACGATCGACCACACCTTCCAGGATCTGCACCTCACCGCTGTTCTTGTCTTCGATTTTGTACTTGACCGCCATCGGCACGATTTCATCGCTGAAAAGCCCATCGGCCTGGGCCTGGGCGGTGCGCTGCTGGCTTTGCAGGGCGTACAGGTCCTGTTCTTCGCGGCTGACGTGGTAGCGACGCGCGACGATCTCGGCGGTCTGGCCCATGGGGAAATAGATACCCGGCACCTGCTCTTTGAGCAGCGGGTTGATCAGGTTGTCGGTATTGACGCTTTTCATCGTCAGGCTGATGGACTCGACACCGCCGGCGACGATGATATCGCTGCAACCCGACGCAATCTGGTTGGCCGCAATGGCAATCGCCTGCAAGCTCGAGGAGCAGAACCGGTTGAGGGTCATGCCGGCCACGCCGGTGCCCAGTTGCGAGAGCACCGCCACATTGCGCCCGATGTTGTAGCCCTGTGCGCCCTCGTTGGAGCCGGCGCCGACGATGCAATCCTCCACCGTCGCCGGGTCGATGCCGTTGCGGGCGAGCAGCGCGTTGACGCAATGGGCCGCCATGTCATCGGGGCGGGTCTGGTTGAACTTGCCGCGAAAGGACTTGGCCAGGCCGGTTCGCACACTGTCGACGATCACTACTTCACGCATGGGCTACCTCGATCTTGTGGTTGTCGGATCGAGCATAGATCCCGCCCCGCGCCACCGCGACGATCATTCACCCCATAGATACAAAACCATGGCGAGCCGGCTCACTGCGTCATTTTTTCTTTTTCTTTTTGTCGTGCTTGTCGGTCTTGGCGAACGCTTCTTCCAGCGCCAGGTTGATGGTGCGCAACACCTTGACCCGCGCCCAGCGCTTGTCGTTGGCCTCCACCAATGTCCAGGGCGACACCTCGGTGCTGGTACGGTCGACCATATCGCCCACGGCCGCGCGGTAGTCATCCCATTTGTCACGGTTGCGCCAGTCGTCTTCGGTGATCTTGAAGCGCTTGAACGGGATTTCCTCGCGGGCCTGGAAGCGCTCCAGTTGCGTGTCCTTGTCGATGGCCAGCCAGAACTTGACCACGATCACACCCGCATCGCGCAGTTGCTCTTCGAAGTCATTGATCTCGCCATAGGCGCGCATCCAGTCCGCCGGGGTGCAGAAGCCTTCAATGCGCTCCACCAGCACGCGGCCATACCAGGAACGGTCGAACACGGTGAACATGCCGCGCGCCGGGATCTTCTGCCAGAACCGCCACAAGTAAGGCTGGGCGCGTTCGTCTTCACTGGGCGCGGCAATCGGCACGATGTGGTACTGACGCGGGTCCAGCGCTGCCGCCACCCGACGGATCGCCCCGCCCTTGCCCGCCGCATCGTTGCCCTCGAACACCGTGACCAGGGCATGCTTGCGCATGCGCTTGTCGCGCATCAGTCCGGAGAAACGCGCCTGTTCGGTGATCAGTTGTTCTTCGTAATCGTCCTTGTCCAGGCGCTGGGACAGGTCGAGGCTGTCCAGCAGGCTCTTCTTGTCCACCGAGGCGATCAACGGCGCCGGGTTCATGCCGCTGGCCTTGCCCTTGGACAGCTTGAGCGCATTCTGCAGGCCTTCGAGCAGCAGTTTGCCCACGGTGAGGCTGCGGTAGTTGCTGTCCACGCCTTCGATCACATGCCACGGCGCATAGTCGCGACTGGTGCGGCGCAACACGCGCTCACCGAAGTGCACGAATTTGTCGTAGGTCTCGGATTGCTGCCAGTCCAGCGGGCTGATGCGCCAACTGTGCAGGGGGTCATCGGCCAGGGCCTTGAGCCGCGCCTTCATCTGTTTCTTGGAGAGGTGGAACCAGAACTTGAAGATCAGCGCGCCTTCATCGCAGAGCATTTTCTCCAGGCGTTCGGCGCCGGCGATGGCCTGGTCGAGGCGGGCGTCCTTGATCTGCCCATGTACGCGGCTTTGCAGCATCTGGCTGTACCAGTTGCCAAAGAAGATGCCCATGCGACCCTTGGCAGGAAGTTGGCGCCAATAGCGCCAGGCCGGCGGGCGCGCCAGTTCTTCGTCGGTCTGCTGGTCGAAGGTGCGCACTTCGATCAGGCGCGGGTCCATCCATTCATTGAGCAGCTTGACCGTCTCGCCCTTGCCGGCGCCTTCGATACCGTTGATCAGGATAATCACCGGGAAGCGCTTCTGCTGCTGCAGCTCGTACTGCACTTCCAGCAGGGCCTCGCGCAGGGCCGGCACCTCGGCCTCAAAGGTGTCTTTGTCGATGGCGTGACCGATTTCGGCGGATTCGAACATGGGCAGCTCCGTTTCAAGATGGCTCAAGACTAGCGGATTAGGCAGCAACACGCGGGAGGAAATTCCACCGGCGCTTGCCATGGATCAATTCAACGCCGGTTGATCGGCTAGAATGGCGGCCTTGCCTTTACCGAGCCGCCCATGAATCCCATCACCCACGCCCAACTCGACTGGGATGACCAAGGTCGCCCGCACTCGCGGATCTTCGACGATGTGTACTTTTCCGATAAGTCAGGCCTTGAAGAAACCCGCTACGTGTTCCTGGAACAGAACCGTTTGCGGGAGCGCTTTGCCGCGCTGCCCGCCGGTGGGCGGCTGGCGATTGGCGAGACCGGGTTCGGCACGGGGTTGAATTTCCTCTGCGCCTGGCAACTGTTCGAACAACACGCCGTGGCCGGTGCGCGCCTGCATTTCGTCAGCGTGGAAAAGTACCCGCTCAGCCATGCCGACCTGCAACGCGCCCTGCTGCTCTGGCCGGAACTGCAACCCTTCGCCGAACAACTGCTGGCGCAATACATTGCCATCCATCCGGGCTTCCAGCGCCTGGTGCTGGATAACGGCCGCGTGACCCTGACCCTGCTGATCGGCGACGCCCTGGAGCAACTGCCCCAACTGGACGCGCAGATCGACGCCTGGTTCCTGGACGGCTTCGCCCCGGCGAAAAACCCGGATATGTGGACCGCCGAGCTGTTTGCCGAACTGGCACGCCTGGCGGCACCGGGTTCGACCATCAGCACTTTTACCAGCACCGGCTGGGTGCGTCGGCTGATCAATGCCGCCGGGTTCAAGATGAAACGTACGCCGGGCATTGGCCACAAGTGGGAGATCCTCCGTGGGGAGTTTCTCGGTTGGCCGACCGACACGCCGGTACCGGCCGCGGCCAAGCCGTGGTTCGCCAGGCCGCCCGCCATTACGGGTGACCGCCACGCACTGGTGATCGGCGCCGGCCTGGCGGGCTGTGCGACGGCGGCCAGCCTGGCGGCCAGGGGTTGGCAAGTCAGCCTGCTGGAGCGCCATGACGGCGTGGCGCGGGAAGCCTCCGGCAATCCCCAGGGCGTGCTATACCTGAAACTGTCGGCCCACGGCACTGCCTTGTCGCAGTTGATCGTGGCCGGGTTCGGCTATACCCGTCGAGTGCTGGAGCACTTGCATCGCGGCGTCGACTGGGACGGTTGCGGCGTGCTGCAACTGGCCTTCGATGCCAAGGAGGCCCAGCGCCAGGCGCAACTGGCCGCTGCCTTCGCGCCGGACTTGCTGCACCTGCTCGACCGCGACCAGGCCCAGGCCCGCGCCGGTATCGCACTGGCGCACGGTGGGCTGTTTTTCCCCGAAGGCGGCTGGGTGCACCCACCCGCATTGTGCGAGTGGCAAGCCCATCAACCGGGCGTGACCGTGCTAACCCACCACGATGTGCTCGACCTGCGTCATGTCGACGACCAGTGGCAAGCCTGGGACGGTGAACACCTGCTGGCCAGCGCCTGCGTGGCGGTGCTGGCCGGCGCCGCCGAAGTCCAGCGGTTCGCCGACCTGCCCCTCAAGCGCATTCGCGGGCAGATCACCCGTTTGCCGCAGACCGCCGACAGCCAGGCCCTGGCCACGGTGGTGTGTGCCGAAGGCTACGTCGCCCCGCCACGCCTGGGCGAGCACACCCTGGGCGCCAGTTTCGACTTCAAAAGCGATGACCTTACGCCCACCGCCGCTGAACATGCCGAAAACCTGGAGCTGCTCATGGGCATCTCCGAGGACCTGGCCCAGCGCCTGGGCGCCGACACCCTGGAGCCGGCGACCCTGGAAGGTCGCGCCGCGTTCCGCTGCACCAGCCCGGATTACCTGCCGATTGTGGGACCATTGGCTGACCGCCAGGCGTTCGACCAGGCCTACGCCGCCCTGCGCAAGGACGCCCGGCAAGTGCCAGGCACCGCTTGCCCCTGGCTGGACGGGCTGTACGTCAACAGCGGCCATGGCTCAAGGGGGCTGATCACCGCCCCGTTGAGTGCGGAGTTGCTCGCCGCCTGGCTGGACAACGAGCCGCTGCCGGTGCCGCGCGCCGTGGCTGACGCCTGCCACCCCAATCGGTTTGCCGTGCGGGCGCTGATCCGCGCCACCACCGGCAAGGTCGAGTGATCAACCGGCTGGGACCTCACACACGGAGCCCAGCGCTTCGGCCTTGATGGCGTCCTCGGTCAAGCGCTCGATCAGCACGCTTTCGGCCTGCTCCCGTTCACTGAGGACGGTGTGCATGCGACTACGGTAATCGGCATCGCTCAGTACCAGGCTTTGCTCGAAGATGTCATTGAGGCGCTCGTCATAGGGCGAGCTCAAGGCCTCGAAGCGAGCCGCATGGGCACGCTTGAGGTAGTCGGTCCAGAACGGCAGCTTCTTGAGATACGTCATCAGCTCGGGGGACAGCTCGGCCAGCGTGACTTCAGCCTTGGCTTCATCCAGCGCCAACTGAGTGACCTCCCCCAGCCGCGAATAACGCATGTGCCGAGGCTGGCCGGGCAAATAGAATTCGCCGACCAGCCCTGTGCGGAAAGCCAGGCTGACCTCCAATGGATCGGCGGCAGGATGCAGGCCACTGTGACGGCGCGCAATCGCCTCCAACTGCTCCAGGCGAAACAGGCCACGACCCAGTTTCAACAGCGGCCTGGGCGTCAGCGCACGCCCCTGGATGAGGGCCTTGGCATCGCTGATTTCCACCAGGACTTCCAGGCTGCTGAAGTTGACGGCGGCGGCATCGTCACAATTGATCGGCGTGGCGGCCCGTTCGAATACTTCCTCACGCAGTTCGCTGTTCATTGCGGCAGCCTCCAGCACCCGCCATACGCGGCGCTGCAGGTCCTCACGCACGAACTCGGCGTCTTTGGTGCCGCCCAGTTCCGCGAGCAACTTGAACAGGGCGTCCGATCGGTGATCGTCCTTGAGGCCCGTCCACGTGACTTTCTTCGCCGCATAGCCCGCCATCCGTTCGTCCGCCAGCCACAGTTCGCGTGCGCTCTGCTCGTTCAAACGCGCAATATCATCTTCCAGGAACCCCATGCCCGGACCGTACGCCTGCCGGTAATTTTTCAGGGCCAGTCGGCTTTGAGCCGATAACGGGTTGTGCCGCAAGTTGACACCCAGGGCAACGTTTCGCGGCACGCGCAATAGCCACTCCGGCAGCACGCTGATGTCATTGGCGCGCAAATTGATGTGTTCAAGATAAGGCAGACGCCACAGGTCCCTGGGCAGTTCCTTGAGCCGGCAGTTGCGTAACACCAGGCTGCGCAGCGCGAACATACGGCTGATATCCGGCGGGTCCAGCAGCGGGTTATCCGCCAGGCTCAACACCTTCAGGCGCGTTAGATCGGCCAGCTTGGCACGGGTGTATTCGGTGAGCTGGAGTTTGTTGTTGCTCAGGTACAACCGCTCCAGGCCCGGCATGTGCGACAGGGCTTCAGGTAGCCGGGTAATCTGGTTTTCGCCCAGTTCAAGGGTGCGCAGCCCCTTGAAGTGGCTGAGGAAATACGCCACATCGTCGGTCAGGTTCAAACGGCGCAATGACAAATGCTCGACGTGATCGAAGCGCACCTGTGCGGGTAATGTCGGCAGAGGGCCGATGACCATATCATCGAGCAACAGCCCTGGAACCTGGCTGGCGCGCTCATCGGGCAGGGTCGACATCCGTCGCCAGCATTTTTCGATGCTTTTCGCCGCCTGGTGGCGACTCAATCGATAGTCCCACAGGGGGTCGGCCTGCACGATATTGACAGACCTCTCGGCACGCCAGCGTTTGAGTGCCGTGTGCAGCGCTTCAAACTCCTGCTCACGTGCCTGGACCGCCTTGGCACGAGACAGGTGATCATGGCCCGCATCGCGCAAGAAATCGTTGACCTGCGACGGACTGAACAAGGGATAAAGCTTGTTGACCTTACGCACCAACGCCGCCGGAAAATGCTCTGCCTCGCCCCGCGCCGACTGGGTACAGATCAGCGGTTCTTCTTCCAGCAGCCCGCGTTCCGGCCACAGGTAACGGGCGACGCTTTCACGCTCATGCACCGTGGTGGCACGCAGGCGGCCCCGCAAGTCGGCGGCCTCATTCTCGGCCTGGAGCTTCAATGCAATACGCTGGCGTGGCAGCAGGCTATCGAAAAGCGCCGTGTACAAGCCGTCCGCGCCTGTCGCGACCGGCCCCAGGGCCTTGCCTTTTTGATCGAATGCCTGATACCCCTGGGGCGTACTGACCAGGGTCCTCTGCGTCGCAGCTGTTGAAGCGCCCGTCTCGGCCAGCACCTCCCCGCTCAGGGTGTGCCTGCGTACCTGCAATGCCAGGTCTCGGGGCCAGCCGGGCATTCGCTCCAGCATACCGACGGCCACGCGTCGGGTGCCGTCCCCCGCCAACTCCGGCCAGTACAGGCCCATCAGCGCGCGGTCCTGCTCCAACTGGTCCACCGCCTCGCGTGCCCGCTGGGCAAGCACCAGTGGTACTCGGCCAGTGGTGCGCAAATACCGGCGCTCCCACAATGTGGCCTGTGAGTACAGCTCCCACGCCACACGGGGCGGCAGTTGTTTGAAGCGTTCGCACAACGGCACCAACTCGTTCAGAGCAACACCGGCGTAATAGGTGCACAAACGATCAAGCACGGTTTGATGCCGGCTACGCAGGGTGTCCAACAGACGCCGCTCCAGTGTGCTGCGCATGTCGTCTTCCGCCACGCCCTTGCCCAACAGGTCGACACGCTCTTCGTCGCTCAGATGCTCCAGCAAGGTGTCCATGACCCGCCCATCCCTCAACTCCTTGCGGGTGATATGGATGCTCAGGTCCTCATAATCGAAAGGTGCTGTTTCCGGATGCCTTTCCAGCAGTTCGCCCTCCTCGTCCAGCACCTCGAAAAAACGTCCCTGGGGCCAGCCAGGCACCAGCGGCAATGCAAACAATTGGACGCGTGCGGTACTCGCATCCGGACGTTGACCACGCGCCAGGTACTCCATCAGTTCACGGACCCTGTCGTTTTGCTTGTAGCGCAGCACGCTGTCATGAAAACGCTCGGGTAACGGCTCGTAGGCACTGCCCAATGCCCGCAAGTGTGGCAGGGTCATTCCTGTGAGGGTTGCCAGGTTCGACAACGGCTCAGCGGGCAATTCCTCAAGGCTTGGATCCAGTCGCCTGAGGCTGTAGACGGGATCGTCCCATTGCAAGGGGCGCTCGTAGACATGCTGCCAGCCACCACGGAAGTTGTGCTCCAGCGTCGGGCGGTAAGCCTGCGGGCGCTGTGGATGAATAACCCGCCACTTCTGCAGTTTGGTATCGAAGGCAACCGAATAGTGGTTTCCCCCCATCCGGATGTAAGAGCGGCCGTTGACTTGGTAGACGCCGCGAGAACTGGCCACGGTCTGGCGTGCGACCGGCTCAGGCTGTCGATAGGCATTGAGCCGTGGCCGCCAGAGTTTCTGGCCCTGGTCGGCAGTGGTGACGGTTTCGAACTTCTCGAAGAACTCCGTAGAGGTTGTCAGGGTGCGCTTCAACGTCCCCACGACCCGCCCCCCTGCCACAAACAAAGCCATGGCCGCGACGTTTTCGGCCACATTCACCAGATGCCTGAGGGCCTCGGTATGTTCATCGTGCTGCCAGTCCTCGACGGCCTCGAACACTTCCCCCAACAGCTGTCCGATGGCTACCCCGAGCATCAACTGACCCAACACCGGCACCACCAACGCCGCCACATTCAGCAGGTCCAGCCCCAGGTCCAGATAGCGCTGCGTGCGCTCTTCACTGGCTTGCTGGTCGACCTGGGCCTTGGGCACCGCCAGCACTAACGCATCCAATTGAATCTTGCCGACGAATGCCTGGAAGAAGAACCCCGTCAGGCTGGTCGTGACGGGTAAGGCGCGCAGCTGGCCAACCTTGCGCGTCATGTCGAACGATTCGAAAAAATCCAGGCGGTTGGACTCATCCAGGTACCCTTCGAAAAACGTCCGGTAGCTCTTGATTTGCAGCTTCAAGGACAAGTACAGCTTGAAGTCTTCCAGCGTCGGGTACTCGTACCAGGGCCTGGAGGGTTCGTTAGGCATGTAGACAATAAAGGGGCCGGTATCCAGGCTGCCCGGTACGCTGTCGGAAAACACCAATACACTCCACACACAGGTGTCATCAATGTTCACGCCTTGCCACGTAGTCAGACCGTTGCCCGGCACCTTGCTCTTGAGCTCACTGGCCGGACGGTCGAAACCGATCAGCTTGAGCAACCGGGCATAGGTCCCGGCTTCGATATGCCCCTTGCACAAGGCAATATGCAGATCCGTGCGCATGTCCATGAGTTTGCCCAGGCCAATACTGACGGCAGCCTGGTTGTAGGAGCTGACTTCCTCTTTGCTTTTCGGGTCGGGCAGGTCGAAGACCTCTTCGATGTGTTTTTGATAGAGGGCCCCCAGGTCCAGCTCCCGGCAATAACCGACAAATTCAGGCACCGTCATCCCGACCATCGGCTGCCTGGTGGCCGCAGAGCGCACCACCGCTGCGACGGACATGCCCCCCGGTTCGGCGCGCTCTTCGGAGAAATTCTGCATCGCCGCGTGCAGCAGGCTCTGCTTGGTGTAGGTAACGGTCTGGTGCAAGCCGCCGCCCAGGTCAGGGCTGACGCCGGTGAGCTTACGTTTGGGCAACTCCAGCAGGTCTTGCCTGACATCCGGCGACTCAACCCCTTTGGCCCGCAGAAAATTGGTCAAGCGCTCTGCGCAGTATTGATCCAGCGATTCCAGGCGCTGTATTAGATAACGGACGTTCTCACGGATCGCCTTGCTGTCGATATGCGCCTGCTCAAGGGCCGTGAGTATCGAAGCGTCGGCCTCAACCAACCAGTGCGGCAGGGTTTTGCGCAAAACCTGCGCCTTGTCCAGGTCGGCGGTCATGTCGAGCAATGCCCTGTCCAGCTCATCCTGGGTCGCCCCTGCGGCGACCTCACTCAAATCGCGGTTTTGCGTCATCGGCATGTTTCCTCAGCCAGCTGAACATGACGCCAAACGATAAGCCTGGCCTGGGTCAAAACCGGGTATTTGTATACCGCCTTGCGACAGGCCCACTCCGCTTATAACCGATTGATCTAAAACTCCACGAATAGCCCCGTGTCAGTTTCTGGGTACGCGCCCTTTTGGGCGTATTGAGTTTTATGCTCCCCAACGGAAAAACCGGTAAGGAATTTATGTGCGGATTAGCTGGAGAATTACGTTTCGATGCCCAACCTGCCGACCTGGCGGCGATTGAACGCATCACCCATCACCTGGCCCCGCGAGGCCCCGACGCCTGGGGCTTTCATGCCCAGGGGCCGATAGCCCTGGGCCATCGGCGCCTGAAAATCATGGACCTGTCGGACGGCTCGGCCCAACCGATGGTCGATTCGCACCTGGGCCTGAGCCTGGCCTTCAACGGTGCGATCTATAACTTCCCGGAATTGCGCGAAGAGCTGGAAGCCCTGGGCTACGCCTTCTATTCCGGCGGCGACACCGAAGTGTTGCTCAAGGGTTACCACGCCTGGGGTGAGGCACTGCTGCCCAAGCTCAACGGCATGTTTGCCTTCGCCATCTGGGAACGTGATGCCCAGCGCCTGTTCATCGCCCGCGACCGCCTCGGCGTGAAGCCGTTGTACCTGTCGCGCACCGGCCAGCGCCTGCGCTTTTCCTCGGCCTTGCCGGCGCTGCTCAAGGGCGGCGATATCAACCCGATCCTCGATCCGGTAGCCCTGAATCACTACCTGAATTTCCATGCGGTGGTGCCGGCACCACGCACCTTGCTGGCGGGCATCGAAAAACTGCCGCCGGCCAGCTGGATGCGTATCGATGCCAGCGGCAAGGCTGAACAGCAAACCTGGTGGACCCTGCCCTACGGCCCGCGCGAAGATGAAAAAAACCTGAGCCTGGAAGACTGGACCGACCGCGTGCTCGACAGCACTCGCGAAGCCGTGGCCATCCGTCAACGCGCTGCGGTGGATGTGGGTGTGCTGCTCTCCGGTGGGGTCGATTCGAGCATGCTCGTCGGCCTGCTGCGTGAAGTCGGCGTACAGGATTTGTCGACCTTTTCCATCGGTTTTGAAGACGCCGGTGGCGAGGCCGGCAATGAGTTCCAGTACTCGGACCTGATCGCCAGACACTACGGTACGCGCCACCACCAATTGCGCATCGCCGAAAGTGAGATCATCGAGCAACTGCCTGCCGCCTTCCGCGCCATGAGCGAGCCGATGGTCAGCCATGACTGCATCGCCTTCTACCTGCTGTCGCGGGAAGTGGCCAAGCACTGCAAGGTGGTGCAAAGCGGCCAGGGCGCTGATGAGTTGTTCGCCGGTTACCACTGGTACCCGCAGGTCGACGGTGCCGCCGATCCCTATATGGCTTATCGCGATGCATTTTTTGACCGCAGCTACGACGACTATGCCGCCACTGTCGCGCCCAAATGGCTGACCGCCAACGACGCGGCTGGCGATTTCGTGCGCGAACATTTCGCCATGCCCGGCGCCGATGCGGCGGTGGACAAGGCCCTGCGCCTGGACAGCACGGTGATGCTGGTGGACGACCCGGTCAAACGCGTCGACAACATGACCATGGCCTGGGGCCTGGAAGCGCGCACGCCGTTCCTGGACTACCGCCTGGTGGAGCTGTCGGCCCGCGTGCCAGGTAAATTCAAGTTGCCCGATGGCGGCAAGCAAGTGCTGAAAGAAGCCGCGCGCCGGGTCATTCCGAGCGAAGTCATCGACCGCAAGAAGGGCTACTTCCCGGTGCCGGGCCTCAAGCACTTGCAGGGCGATACCTTGAACTGGGTACGCGAACTGCTGCTCGACCCGAGCCAGGATCGCGGCCTGTTCAACCCCGCCGCGCTGGACCGCTTGTTGACCGACCCGCAGGGCCAATTGACGCCGTTGCGTGGCTCCAAGCTGTGGCAACTGGCAGCGCTGAACCTGTGGCTCAGCGAACAAGGAATCTGATTGATGAAACCTCTCGCAGCGGCCTACAGCCAACGCTTGATCAAGGGCCAGGCGCCGACCTACGAGCGCCTGCAGGCGCGCCTGGCGGAAGACGGCAGCCCATTGGCCGCCGAGCCGATTGCGGTGCATTGCGGCTGGGGCCGGTTGCTGATCGGGCATACCTTTCCCGACCCGGCCAGCCTGGCCCAGGAACTGCTCCATGAGCAGCCGGGTGAGCGTGACATTGCTCTGTACGTGGCGGCGCCCCAGCAGATCCTGGGCATCGATCCCCAGCAGCTGTTTCTCGACCCCTCCGACACGCTGCGCCTGTGGTTCAGCGACTATCGCCCGGCTACCCGGGTATTTCGCGGCTTCCGCATCCGGCGGGTGCAGACCGAGGCCGATTGGCTGGCGGTGAACCAACTGTACCAGGGGCGCGGCATGTTGCCGGTCGACGCTGAACGCCTCACGCCGCGCCATCAGGGCGGCCCGGTGTACTGGCTGGCGGAAGATGAAGACAGCGGCGCAGTAATCGGCAGCGTGATGGGGCTGAGTCACCAGAAGGCGTTTCATGACCCGGAAAACGGTTGCAGCCTGTGGTGCCTGGCGGTCGACCCGCTGTGTACGCGCCCCGGCGTGGGCGAAGTACTGGTGCGCCATCTGGTGGAACACTTCATGAGTCGTGGCCTGAGCTACCTGGACCTGTCGGTGTTGCACGATAACCGCCAGGCCAAGAATCTCTACGCCAAGCTCGGTTTTCGCGCGCTGACCACCTTTGCGATCAAGCGCAAGAATGGGATCAACCAACCGTTGTTCCTCGGCCCTGGCCCGCAGGCGGGGTTCAACCCCTATGCGCGGATCATCGTCGAGGAAGCCCATCGGCGCGGTATCGATGTACAGGTGGATGACGCCGATGCCGGGCTGTTCACCCTGAGCCATGGCGGGCGCCGTGTGCGTTGCCGTGAGTCCTTGAGCGACCTGACCAGCTCGATCAGCATGACCTTGTGCCAGGACAAAAGCCTGACGCACAAGGTGCTGAAGGCCGCCGGTTTGAAAGTACCCTCGCAGCAACTGGCGGGCAGCGCGGATGACAACCTGGAGTTCCTCGATGAGCACCAGCGCATCGTGGTCAAGCCGCTGGATGGCGAGCAGGGTCAGGGCGTCGCCGTGGATCTGCAAAGTATCGAAGAGGTGCAGCAAGCCATTGAAGCGGCGCGGCAGTTCGACAGCCGCGTGTTGCTGGAAAGCTTTCACGAAGGCCTGGACCTGCGCATCCTGGTCATCGGTTTCGAGGTGGTGGCCGCCGCGATCCGCCGTCCTGCGGAAGTCACCGGTGACGGTCATCACTCCATTGGCGCATTGATCGAAGCCCAGAGCCGCCGTCGCCAGGCCGCCACCGACGGTGAAAGTAAAATCCCTCTGGATGGTGAGACCGAACGCACATTGAAAGCCGCTGGCTATGACTACAGCAGCATCCTGCCCCGTGGCCAGACCCTGGCCGTGCGCCGCACCGCCAACCTGCATACCGGTGGTTGCCTGGAAGACGTCACCGCCATCCTGCACCCCACGCTGGTGGACGCCGCCGTGCGCGCCGCCCGCGCCCTGGATATTCCCATGGTGGGGCTGGACCTGATGGTGCCCGCCGCCGACCAACCCGAGTACGTGTTTATCGAAGCCAACGAACGGGCCGGCCTGGCCAATCACGAGCCGCAACCGACCGCGGAGAAGTTTGTGGATTTGTTGTTTCCCCATAGCCAGCCTGCCACTCAATAACCCTGTGACCAGGGGACCTCTTGTGGTGAGCCAGCTAGCCACAACACGGCTGCTCGCCACACCTCATCAGGAGTCTTTATGAGCCGAAACATCCCCGAACCGGATCTGAACTACCTGCAAAAAGTGCTGCTGGAAATGCTCGCCATCCCCAGCCCCACCGGATTTACCGACACCATCGTGCGCTACGTCGCCGAGCGCCTGGAAGAGCTGGGCATCCCCTTTGAAATGACCCGGCGCGGCACCATCCGCGCCACCCTCAAGGGCCAGAAAAACAGCCCCGACCGTGCGGTATCAGCACACTTGGACACCATTGGCGCCGCCGTGCGCGCCATCAAGGACAATGGCCGCTTGAGCCTGGCGCCGGTGGGTTGCTGGTCGAGCCGCTTTGCCGAAGGCAGCCGCGTCAGCCTGTTTACCGATAACGGCGTGATCCGTGGCAGCGTGTTGCCGTTGATGGCCTCAGGGCATGCGTTCAATACTGCCGTGGATGAAATGCCGGTGAGCTGGGACCATGTGGAATTGCGCCTGGATGCCTACTGCGCCACCCGTGCCGACTGCGATTCCCTGGGCATTGGCATCGGTGACTATGTCGCCTTCGACCCGCTGCCGGAATTCACCGAGAGCGGGCACATCAGCGCCCGGCACCTGGACGACAAAGCCGGCGTTGCCGCGCTGCTGGCCGCGCTCAAGGCCATCGTCGACAGTGGCGAGCCGTTGCTGATCGACTGCCATCCGCTGTTCACCATCACCGAGGAAACCGGCAGTGGCGCAGCGGCCGCACTGCCCTGGGACGTCAGTGAGTTTGTCGGCATCGACATTGCGCCGGTCGCCCCCGGCCAGCACTCCAGCGAGCATGCGGTGAGCGTCGCGATGCAGGATTCCGGCGGGCCGTACGACTATCACCTGTCGCGGCATTTGCTGCGCCTGGCGTCGGACAATGAGTTACCAGTGCGCCGCGATTTGTTCCGCTACTACTTCAGCGACGCGCACTCGGCCGTCACCGCCGGCCACGACATCCGCACCGCGTTGCTGGCGTTCGGGTGCGATGCGACCCACGGCTACGAGCGCACGCATATCGACAGTCTGGCGGCGCTGAGTCGTCTATTGGGCGCCTACATTCTCAGCCCGCCCGTGTTCGCCAGCGATGCACAGCCGGCACAGGGTTCCCTGGACCGGTTCAGTCACCAGATCGAGCACGAGACGCAGATGGAAAGCGACACGCGAGTGCCGTCGGTGGATAGCCTGGTGGGCAACAAGTCCTGAGACTGGCAACTACGGTCCCGGCGCAGTAGGATCGCCGGGATCCATCACCCGAGGCTTGTATGCTGATTCCCTACGATGCACTTGAAGTCGACACGCTCACACGCCTGATCGAAGACTTCGTGACCCGCGACGGCACCGACAATGGCGACGACACGCCGCTGGAAACCCGCGTACTGCGTGTGCGCCAGGCACTGACCAAGGGCCAGGCGCTGATCGTGTTCGACCCGGAAAGCGAGCAGTGCCAGTTGATGCTCAAGCACGACGTGCCCAAGCATCTGTTCGACTGACGTCAGAGATTGGGCACCTGCACCGGATGGGTGCTGGCGGCCTGGCGCTCGCGGATTTTCTGATGCACCTCCGCGCGATGTACATGCACCCCGGCCGGCGCTTCAACGCCAAACTTCACCTGGGTACCGTTCAACTCGAGGATATGCACGGCGATGTCATCGCCAATGGAGATGACTTCGCCTATGGCGCGGCTTAAAACCAGCATGGCGGTTGTCCTTTTAACAGTGAAAGGACCTCGACCATGCGCGCAGGCTGTGGTGTGCATCAATGGCTTGCCGTGAAATCAGGCACTACTTACATGTGTAGGTAAAATGCCTGACAGACCACTTCCCGGTCAGCCTTTGGCGGCCTGTGCCTTGGCGCGCATTTTGTCGGCCATGCTGGTCATTTCGTCATACAACAACTGCGGGTTCTTCTGCTTCAACGCCCATGCCATGCGCCCTTGTTCGTGGGGCAGGATCATGAACTCACCTTCCGCGACCCGCTGATAGATGTAATCGGCGATATCCGCCGCCGAAATCGGCGAGCTTTCCAGCAACTTGCCCACCTGGGCCTTCATGGCCGGGGTCGGCCCACGGAAGGAATCCAGCAGATTGGTCTGGAAGAACGATGGGCACACCACATGTACACCGATTTCCTGCTGCTTGAGCTCCACCAGCAGACTCTCCGACAACGCCACCACACCCGCCTTGGCTACGTTGTAGTTGCTCATGGCCGGCCCCTGCATCAGCGCGGCCATGGAGGCGATGTTGATGATGCGGCCCTTGCTCTTTTCCAACAGCGGCAGGAACGCCTTGCAGCCCTTGACCACGCCCATCAGGTTGATTGCGATCTGCCAGTCCCAGTCCTCCAGGGACAACTCGGCAAAGAAACCGCCTGACGCCACGCCTGCGTTGTTGACGATCACATCGATACCGCCCAGCTTGACCTCACAGGCCTGGGCGAACGCGGTGAGCTGGCTGTAGTCGCGCACGTCGCAGCGCTGGATAAAACCTTCGCCACCGGCCTCGCGCACCAGCCTGAGGGTTTCCTGCAGGCCGGGCTCGCTCACGTCCGACAAGGCCAACTGCCAGCCCTCACGGGCCCAGCGCAGAGCGATTTCACGACCCAGGCCGGACCCGGCGCCAGTGATCATCATGCGATTTTGCATAGGAAGTTGCCTTGTGGTTCACGGAAGAAGTGACCGGCAGTGTAGCGAAGGTTTTTCCTGCCCCCATCCACCATCAGAGTGATGAATGCCCCTGGCAAACCGTGGGCCGGGTCGGATGTTCGCGTATAGCCTAAGTTCAATATTTTTCAACTAATAGGTTTAGTTGCGAGCGCATTAAAAGAAATAAGCCTGTGTGCGAAATGCTTTAAAAAAATACTGAATTTTCTGCGAAGAACCACAGTCGGAGTTGTTAAGGCGTCTGTCTTTAATATGCGGGCCTATCGTTAAACAACCGGTCTTTGCAGAAGGCCAATAAGGAAAAAAACCATGAGCCTCATTCTGATCATTATCTTGATCCTCCTGCTGGTCGGCGGTCTGCCAGTGTTCCCTCACTCAC
Organism: Pseudomonas extremorientalis; assembly: GCF_024584605.1. Taxonomy (NCBI): domain Bacteria; kingdom Pseudomonadati; phylum Pseudomonadota; class Gammaproteobacteria; order Pseudomonadales; family Pseudomonadaceae; genus Pseudomonas; species Pseudomonas extremorientalis. Next base: position 4,466,982 of record NZ_CP089519.1, read on the forward strand.
GTAACTGGGGCTATGGCCCGTCAGGTATCCTGGGCGTTGTCCTGGTGGTGCTGCTGGTACTGTTGTTGCTTGGGCGTATATAAACGCCAGGCAAAAAAAGAGGCCCTTTAAAGGGCCTCTTTTTTATGGCCGGTTAATTAGTCCGGCTTGCCGTTGACCACACCGGCGGTGTTATCCAACAGGCTCTTGGTAGCGGTCTGCAGGAACGACTCAAGTTTCTGCTTCAGTGCCGCCTCGTCCGGCGACTCGGGAATCACTTTACCGGTCGGGTTGGCGCCCAGTTCGTATTCCCACAACTTCGGTGGCATTTCCTTCGGCAGCACCAGAATGCGATCTGCCGTCACCAATGCCACGGTTTGATCGCTGCCCGATGGCTTGATCACACCAAAACCCTTATCGCCTTCCGGCAGGTTCAACAGGTCACGGCCCCAGCACTGGTGCAGGGTATCGCCACCCAGGCGGCCCATGATGGTTGGCACGATGTCGATCTGGGTGCCCACGGTGTGGTCACGCTCGCCGAACTTTTCCTGCATGCCTGGCGCGATCATCAGCATCGGCACGTTGAAACGGCCCAGGTCCATTTCGGTGATCTGCTGCTCGTTGCCGAAGCCATGGTCACCCACGATGACGAACAGGGTTTCCTTGAAGTAAGGCTCCTTGCGGGCCTTCTCAAAGAACTGGCCCAGGGCCCAGTCGGAATAGCGCATGGCGGTCAAATGCTCGTTGAGGCTGCCACGGTCGGTGACTTTCTCAACTGGCAACGGCGTCGGCAACGCGTACGGCGTGTGGTTGGACAGGGTTTGCAGCAACGCATAGAAGGGCTTGCCGCCTTCACGCGCCTTGAGCTCTTCCAGGCCACGGTTGAACATATCCTGGTCAGACACGCCCCACGTCGGGTCGGAGAACACCGGGTCGACGAAGTCATTGCGACCGATGAAGTTGGTCATGCCCTGGTTGCTGAAAAAGCCCGACTGGTTGTCCCAGGCGAAATCGCCGTTGTACACATACACGTCGTCAAACTTGCGCGCGCTGAGCAACTGCGGCAGGCCCGACAGCTTGTGGCTGCCTTCCGGGGTCTGCATCAGGTATTCGAAGCCCGGCAGGTTCGGGAAGCACGCCATGGTGGCGAACATACCCTGGTGGGTATGGGTGCCGTTGGAGAAGAAACGGTCGAACAGCAGGCCTTCCTTGGACAGTTTGTCGAAGTACGGCGTGATGTTGCCCGGACGACCCAAGGCGCCGACCGAGTGACCGGCGAAGCTTTCCATGAGGATCACGACCACGTTCTTGATCGGCAGGGTCTTCTCGGCCGGCGGCATGTAGTCGCGGCGCACGGCGGCGATGTCGGTATCCACCAGTTTCTCTTGCGGCAGCACCAGCATGTCACGCACGGTCTGGGTGGCCAGCGGCTGGTCGAGGGTGGCCTTCCAGATATTGGAGCGATCTTCGGAGAACCGTGACTTGGCCGCGGCGATCAGCGACAAGGTGCCGTTGAGGCCCAACTGGTTGGCGAAGTTCGAATCCGTAGTGTAGACATCCCCCCAACGCAGCGGCGGCCCCTGGCGCAGGGTGCCACGGATGGCGACCACGGCGATCAGCAGGCAGACCACGAACACCGCGATGCGCGTGTACCACGGCGCGACCTGGCGAGTGCCGATGCTGCCACCGCTGAACGGGCCACGCGGGCGTGTGGCGCGGTCGGCGCCTTTGAACGCCATGCTCAGGATCAACGTACCCACGGCCCAGGCCAGCAAGTAGCGCACCACCGGGAAACCGTACCAGAGCATGCTCATCACGGTCTTCGGGTCTTCCTTCACATATTGAAAGACCAGGCCGTTGAGGCGCTGGTGGAACTCGCGGTAGAAGTCCATTTCCATCAGGCCCAGGAACAGGGCGATGCTGGACGCGACGGTCAGCCACAAACGGAAGAACCCACGCGCAGCCATGGCGCGGACGCTGAACAAGGCCAGCAGCAGCGGGACCAGCAGGTACATCACCAGGCGAATGTCCAGGCGCAGGCCATTGCCGAACGCTTCGAGGAAGGTCGAGGCCGGCGTGTCGAGGATCATTTCGCGGTTGTAGACCAGCAGCGCCAGGCGCAGCAGGGAGAACATCACCATCATGACCAGTGCGCAGAGCAGCGTGTACGCCAGATGGGATTTGACGGTCGGTTGCAGCAGGCGATTAGAAGCTCGCTGCTGACTCAGGGCGTCCGGGTTTGCCATGTCGTTTCAGGACCCATTGGAAGTTTAAGTGACGAAGTAGTGCAGTGGCGCGAATGGTGCCCGATCAACGGCGGCAAGGCTATTAATTACTGAACGTGCACCGACGCTCCGCCTTTAGTGGCTCTTGGGACAGGGCCTTGGCAGGAAGATAAAGCCGGCGAATTGTCTTGGAAGGGATGTGAAAATTTTGTGCAGCGAATATTTCGAAACACAAAATGAATTGAAGGGTAAACCCGTGGCCCGACAGCGGCCGAGCCAGGGTTCGACAGCTGCCAGGTGGTGTGCGAGATCAGATCCGCACATTACCCCGTGGTCCGGCAATCGCCCAGATGATCAGGCCCAGCACCGGCAGCAGCAGGATCAACAAGATCCACAACACCTTGGCGCCCGTGCTTGCGCCGCTTTTGAATACGTTGATGATCGCCCAGATATCCAGCGCGAGGATGATCAGCCCGATCAAGCTATTAAACGTGGAACCCATGGTGTCGCTCCTAAGTGAGGGCATGCCCTTGTAGGATAGTCAGCCCTCACGGGGGTTCCGTTTTATTTCAGACGTGAACCGCGACTTTCAGCGCTTCCAGGGACGGTTCGCCCTTGATGCCGATTTCGGCGCACAGCTCCAGCACGCGCGGCAGGTCGTTGCCGTACACCAGTACCGCCTGGATCTCGTCATCCAGCAGTTGGCTGAAGTTGAGCAGCACATAGCCGCCATCCTCCGGGCTGAGGGCGCTCATCTGGATCTGGATGCGGTTGAGTGCGGTCAGGTCTTCGGTCTTGGCCAGTTGCTTGGGCTTGAGGTTGAACGCAACGCCCGGGCCGAACGACGCGACGATCTGCGCGAACAGGTCACCATAGGTGTCGGCCTGGAACAGCACGGTGTCCGGCAGGCTGCCGACCACCACCCACTCACCCAGTGGGATGGGGAAGGTGTCGTCATAGTTGATATCCGGGTTGGCCGCCAGAAACGCGGCCGGGTCGGCGTAGGCCTGGGCTGCCTCATCGGCGATGCGCGCCACCTCGTCCTCGCCCATGACGCCGGCGCTGATTTTGCTGATGAGTTCGACGAGGGCGGTTTTCATGGGAATGGTCCTGTAGCGGGCTGGCTTTTGAGGGCGCGTAGCCTACACCAGTTTCTGCAACTGCGCCGTCGTATCCACCGCGCCCATGGTTTGCGCGGCAGCCAGTGCGGTGGCGCCATTAGCGTCGGTGGCCTTGGGGTTGGCGCCCTGCCCCAGCAGGTAATCGACCATTTCCACGCGGTTGAACATCGCCGCCATCATCAACGCCGTACGGCCGTCGGAAGACGCGGCGTCCACCGGCGCGCCTCCGTCGATCAGCGCCTTGACCACGTCCAGGTTGCCCTTGAACGCTGCACCGGCCATCGGCAGCTGGTTCTTGTCGTTGGCGATCTGCGGATCGGCCTTGAACTCCAGCAGCACTTTTACCGCCTCGGCATGGCCGTGATAAGCCGCGAGCATCAGCAAGGTGTCGCCGTTGTGGTTGCGCAAGTTGGCCGGCAAGCCTTTGGCCAGCAGCGCAGCGAGCATGGCGGCGTCGCCTTTGCGGGCAACGTCGAAGACCTGCTCGGCAAATTCGGCGGCTTCGTCTTCGGTCATTTGTTTGGCTTGGTCTGACATGTGGGGCTCCTTGTCTGGTCCTTTATATGGCGCCCAGTGTCACGAGGGAGTTCCCCCCTGTCATGGCTTTTTTGTCAAAAGCGGCCATAGGCAGAATCAATGGCGCTACTTTAATAACGAAAATGCCCACCCTGGATCTGCGCCAGCAATTGCCCGGTGACCGGCACATAACTGTCCGACCCCGGCAGCCAGGCGTAGACCGGGTCATTGCCCGCCTTGTCCGGGTCGAAGGCTTCCTCCTTGAGCCGCACCTTCTGATATTTGAAGGTGCCGGTGGTTTCCATCTTCACCTTGATCCGCAGGAACAATGGCACGGCATAGTGCGGCAACTGGCCGTGGGCGAACTGCAGCAACTCACGCATGTCCAGGGCAGCCAGCGATTCGCTCGGGGTGATGGCGACCATGCCGGCACGGCCGTTGGTGTTTTCGATTTCCACGCCATAGGCCACGACTTCAGCGATCTGCGGATGTTGCAACAGGATGTTCTCCACTTCGGTGGTGGAGACGTTTTCTCCCTTCCAGCGATAGGTGTCGCCCAGGCGGTCGACGAACTGTGCATGGCCGAAGCCGATACTGCGCACCAGATCGCCGGTATTGAAGTAGCGGTCGCCCTTCTCGAACACATCCGTGAGGATCACCTTGCGGTTTTTTTCCGGGTCGGTGTACCCGTCATAGGGCGACTTTTCATCGATCCTGGCCAGCAACAAGCCCTGCCCGCCGGTCTTCACTTTGTGCATGAAACCATCGCCGCCACGGATCGGTTCACCCGTGTCGTGGGCGTAGTCCACCAACGCCCAGTGTTGCAGGCAAAAGCCGACGGTGTTGTCGAAATTCAATATGTTGGTAAAACCGATATTGCCGTCGCTGGCGGCGTACAACTCGCAGACATGCTCCACGCCGTAGCGCGCCTTGAATTGCGCCCACACGCCAGGGCGCAGGCCATTGCCGACCATCTTGGTCACGCGGTGATCACGGTCGTTTTCGGCCGCTGGCTGGTCGAGCAGGTAGCGGCATAGTTCGCCGACGTAGCCGAGGGTGGTCGCCTTGAATCTGCGCGCATCCTCCCAGAACTGACTGGCGCTGAACTTGCGCCGGATAGCGAAACCGGACGCCCCGACAATCGCCGAGCCCCAGCACACACAGAGGCCGGTGGCGTGGTACAGCGGCAGGGTGCAATAAAGAACATCCTCCGGCCCCATGTCCAGCGCAATGCTGCCGAAGCTGATCGCGGTCTTGGTCCAGCGGCCATGTTTCATGATGCCGGCCTTGGGCAGCCCGGTGGTGCCGGAGGTATAGATATAGAAGCAGGGGTCGTTGAAGAAAATCTGCGCGGTACTCGGCAGGTTATCTACCGGCCCACCAGCGCTGGCAGCCATCAGGTCACAATACCCATCGGGCAGCGCAGTGGCTTGCTGGTCCGCGACAAACCAGGTGCGTTCAGCGGGAATGCTCACCTGCTCACGTACCGCGTCATAGGAAGCCACCAATTCCGCACCGGCCACAATCGCCACCGGGTTCACCAGGTTGAGGCTGTGCAGCAGCGCCGCCTGGGTCTGCGCGGTATTGAGCATCGCGCAGATGCCGCCCAGCTTGGCCACGGCCAGCACACTGAGCAGCAACTCGGGACGGTTTTCGATAAAGATCGCCACCACATCGCCCTTGCCGATGCCCTGGGCTTGCAGATGGTGGGCAATACGGTTGGCCTGCTGGTTGGCTTCGCTGTAGCTGAGCACGCGCTCGCCGTACAACAAGGCGGTGCCATCCGGGTTGCGCAGGGTGGCTTGTTCAAACTGCCAGCCCAGGCCACAGGGCTGAGCGGGGTCGGTGACATTGGCGGCCCGCATGCCGCGCACCACCCGAGGCAGAGCACGAACAATGGCCGGCACCTTACGCAGCATCATGCCCCAGGTGATCATGTCGTTTTGCGGGTGGCTCATGGGAACGTCCTTTTTCTTATTGTTCGTAAACCTTGCAGAAAAGTACGTCAGGCCCTCTTCGGCTGTACACGCAGGATTTGAAAAGTTTTGTATCCCGATAAGCGAACGCTGAAAAAAGGAATTAAGCCAGGCAGAGAGAGTCATTATGAGTAATGAGGCACCTGCCCGAGCGCGCCCAGCAACGCAAAATGCAGGATGCATGATGGCCATTCATGCAAATTGCACGAATCCGGAAATTTTGTATTTTTATAACTCATTGATTTATAACGATATTTATCTAAATCACTAGCTGGCACAATCACTGCACCTATCTCTCCATGCTTGCCCACTTGAGCCAACGGAGCTGATAGACATGAGCCTGATCCAAGATAAATTCGCTTCAGTATTCTCCAACTACGATGTCACCACCCAGCCTCGTCCAGACGGCGGCATCCTGCTGACCCTGCGCAACAGCGAAGGTAAACAGGTCAAGCGTTCGATCTCCTATCAGCAGTTGCACACTGCCGATCAGCTGACCTGGGTCATCAGCGCCATTCGCCGCGACCTGGCTGAACAGGCCAGCGAGTTGCCGCAGATTTCGATGCTGCAAAGCCAGAACCGCTTTGCCTTGCCGACCTACCACTCGGCTTAAGCCTGAAATACCCAAAAGGGCCGCGACGCATTGAGCGTCGCGGCCCTTTTTCATGGGTTCAACACAGCCCCTGGCGGCTGGCTTCATTGACGGCTTGTACCCGATTGGTCACTTGCAGCTTGCAATAGATATTACGCAGGTGGAATTTCACGGTTGCTTCGGACGTGGCGCGTATCTGGCTGATCTCCCAGACGGTCTTGCCTTCCGAAGCCCAGCGCAGGATTTCCAACTCCGCCGGAGTCAGGGCCTTGCCAGCCAGGTTCAAACGTCGCCTGATTGCATTGGGTACCGAATATGGCGGTAGAAACGATTCCTTGGGGCCACTCATTAGTTCCTCTCCTTTCTCTGGCTCATGCCGCCCCCTCTTCGGATTCCTCCTATTGACAGGTGACATAAACATTGATGTCGCAGAGGGTTACATAACGAATGGTATTAAGGCGCAGGCCCGCGCATAAACATCCAAGCCTTACAGAAGTTTAAGTTTCTTCCCACAGCAACTTCCAACCTTCAGGGGTTGTAGTTTTTGATCGGTGGGGATTAGTCGTCCAGGCCGGGGAAACGACTGGCAATATCGTCCTCGATGAACTCCGGTATGCATTCTTCAAGCGTATTGAACAGCCGCAGTGTGACAAAGTGCGGGTTCTCCCCCATGTCAATCCAGTGCGGCATACCGGCCGGGATCACAAGCAGGTCGTTTTTCTCGCAACGCACGGCGTATACATAATCGCCTATGTGCAGGGAAAACAGCCCCTGGCCAGCGATGATGAAACGTGCGGCAGCTTCGCTGCAGCGGCGCTCGGCAAGAAAGCCCGCACGCACCTCGGCCTTCTGGAGATGATCCTCCGTCACCCTGAGCACCTGCGCATCCGCGTAGCCCAAGGCTTGAATCTGTGCCTTGTACGCCGCAATCAGTTGCGCATCTGTGGCCCCCTTCTCGATAGAAACCGGTTGCCAACGCTCAAAACGCACGCCGTGCGCGGCCAGGGTCGCAGCAATATCCTCGGGGTGGGTCAGCACCTTGTTCGGGGTGTCCGGTGAAGCAGCGCAGTAGACGGCGACATAACTCATTGAAGGGTTCCTTGGTTCTGCTCGTGCAATCGAAGACCGATGATAAGGGCGGCGGCCAGGGCCGCGACGCTCGCGATACTGAAGGTCAGGGTCGGCCCCAACAGGTTCCAGCTGTAGCCGGCATACAGCGCACCCAGCGCACCGCCGGTGCCGGCCAGGGCGGCGTAGAGCGCCTGGCCCTGGCCTTGTTGCCGGTCACCAAAACTGCGTTGCACAAAGGCAATCGAGGCTGCATGAAAGCTGCCGAACGTGGCAGCGTGCATCACCTGCGCCAGCAACAACACCCAGAAATACTCGGCAAACGACCCCAACAGCAGCCAGCGCAATGCCGCCAACAGGAAGCTCGCCAGCAGTACACGACGCACCGAAACGCGCATGAGGATGCGGCTCATGCCCAGGAACATCAATACTTCCGCCACGACCCCCAGCGCCCAGAGCATGCCGATCACGCCCCGGCTGTAACCCAGGTGTTCGAGGTGCAGCGTGAGGAAGGTGTAATACGGGCCGTGGCTTAGTTGCATCAATGCCACGCAGGCATAAAACGCCAGTACGCCGGGGCTGCGCAATTGCTTGAGGAAGCCATCGCCCGCCAGACGATTGCCGTGGGTCGCGGGCTGCGCATTCGGCACCCACAGGCTGGCGCCGATGATGCCGGCCATGATGACTACGACCACCACCGGGTAGATGTCCAGGCTCAACCAGTCGAACAAGCGGCCCATGATCACCACGGTGAGGATAAACCCGATGGAGCCCCACAGGCGGATCTGGCTGTAGCGCGCCGTCTGCTTTTGCAGGTGCGCGAGGGTGATCACTTCAAATTGCGGCAGTACCGCATGCCAGAAGAATGCATGCAGCGCCATGACCAGGGCCAGCCAGGCGTAGGTATGGCTGACGAAGATCAGCGAAAAACTCGCCAGGGTGCACACCGCACCAAAACGCACGATGGCCAGGCGCCGGCCGGTGTAGTCGCCCAGCCAGCCCCACAGGTTGGGCGCCACGCAACGCATCAGCATGGGAATGGCCACCAGCTCGCCGATGCGCGCACTGGAGAACCCGAGGTGATCGAAGTACAGCGCCAGGAACGGCGCGGTCGCCCCCAGGAGGGCGAAGTAGAACAGGTAGAAGCTGGAGAGGCGCCAGTATGGGAGGGCTGTCACAGCAGCGCCGTCACAACTGGGCCAGCACCGGCGTACTCACGCGCACATCGGCGTTTTGCCCACGATTGCGCAGCAGGTGGTCCATCAACACGATGGCCATCATCGCTTCGGCGATCGGGGTGGCACGGATGCCGACGCATGGGTCGTGGCGGCCCTTGGTGATCACGTCCACCGGGTTGCCGTGCACGTCGATCGAACGCCCTGGCGTGGTGATGCTCGATGTGGCCTTGAGCGCCAGGTGCGCCACGATCGGCTGGCCGGAGGAAATACCGCCGAGGATGCCGCCGGCGTTGTTGCTGAGGAAGCCTTGCGGGGTCAACTCGTCACGGTGCTCGGTGCCACGCTGGGACACACAGGCAAAGCCGGCACCGATTTCAACGCCTTTGACGGCGTTGATGCTCATCAGCGCGTGGGCCAGTTCCGCATCGAGGCGGTCGAAGATCGGCTCGCCCAGTCCCGGCTTCACGCCTTCGGCCACCACGGTGATCCTCGCGCCGACGGAATCCTGGTCGCGGCGCAACTGGTCCATGTAGGCTTCCAGTTCCGGCACCTTGTCCGGGTCCGGGCTGAAGAAGGCGTTGTCCTCGACGCTGTCCCAGGTCTTGAACGGGATTTCAATCGGACCCAGTTGGCTCATGTAGCCCCGGATCACGATGCCCTGGGTGGCCAGGTATTTCTTGGCAATGGCACCGGCGGCCACGCGCATGGCGGTTTCGCGGGCCGAACTGCGGCCGCCGCCACGGTAGTCGCGCTCGCCGTATTTGTGGTGGTAGGTGTAGTCGGCGTGGGCCGGGCGGAACAGGTCTTTGATCGCCGAGTAGTCCTTGGACTTCTGGTCGGTGTTGCGGATCAGCAGGCCGATGGCGCAACCGGTGGTGCGGCCTTCGAACACGCCGGAGAGGATCTCGACTTCGTCCGGCTCCTGGCGCTGGGTGGTGTGGCGGCTGGTGCCGGGCTTGCGGCGGTCGAGGTCACGCTGCAGGTCTTCCAGGGACAGTTCGAGGCCTGGCGGGCAGCCGTCGACAATGGCGACCAACGCCGGGCCATGGCTTTCGCCCGCGGTGGTGACAGTGAACAGCTTGCCGAAGGTATTGCCGGACATGCAGGGCGCTCCGTGAAATCAGTTGAATCAAGTCAACCGTAATAACTTAAGGCGGCCAGTATACGCAGGCTAACCGAGTAGTTCATCCTCGAAACCTTCCCGGTAGACCTTGGTCCAACCGGCACCTTCCCCATGATGGCGCGATGATGCTGCGAGTTCTGCTTTTGACCCTCACCCTGTTTTCCAGCGTTGGCTTCGCCGCCTCCCCGGTCGTGCTGCAAAGGCCCATCAGCCTCGACACCGGCAGTGGCGAGTTGTTTGGCTCACTCTTGTTGCCCAAATCCGATAGGCCAGTCCCGGTTGTACTGATCATCGCCGGCTCCGGTCCCACCGACCGCAACGGCAACAGTGCCGACGGCGCGCGCAACGACAGCCTCAAGCGTCTGGCCTGGGTACTGGCGCGGCACAATATCGCCAGCGTGCGCTACGACAAGCGCGGCGTCGCGGCCAGCCTGGCGGCCACGCCGGATGAGCGCAACCTGACCCTGGATGCCTACGTGGCCGATGCCGTGGCCTGGGGCAAGCGGCTCAAGGCCGACACACGCCTGGGGCCGTTGATTGTGCTGGGTCATAGCGAAGGCGCTTTGGTGGCGACCCTCGCCGCGCCGCAATTGGACCCGGCCGGCGTCATTTCGTTGTCCGGCAGCGCACGCCCGGTAGACCAGGTGATCCGCCAGCAGTTGGCCGATCACCTGCCCCCCGCCCTGCTGCTGCGCAGCAACGAGATCCTCGATCACCTCAAGGCCGGCCAGGTGGATAACGACGTGCCTGGCCCGCTGGAAGGTATTTTCCGCCCCAGTGTGCAGCCGTACCTGATCAGCCTGTTCCGTGCCGACCCATCGGCCGCTTTCGCCCAGTTGCGCATGCCCGCGCTGATCATCCAGGGCACCCACGATATCCAGGTGGGTGTGAGCGACGCCCAGCAATTGAAAAAGGCCAAGCCCGACGCGCAGTTGGCGGTGATCGAAGGCATGAACCACGTGATGCGCATCGTGCCCAACGATGTGAAGCAACAATTGGCCTCCTACAACGATCCGCAACTACCCCTCGCCGCCGAGCTGGGCAGCCGCGTCGTGCGTTTTATCGAAGGACTTCAACCCCATTAAGCGACTATTTGCCTCCAGTCCTGGGAAAACCGGCCGATAAGCCCTGGGTCGACAGTAAAAAGACTGTCGGCTCGCTGGGCTTGGACAGGATCGCGCCGCATGACAACCACTGAAGCAACACCGGAATCCACCGCCGACACCCCGGCTGAAAAAACCGAGGCCGTCGACGCGGCGCCCCTGCCGTGGGCGGATGTCCAGGCCGAGCATTTCAAGATGCTGCGCCTGGCGCCCCTGGCCACCGACCGTGCCACTGGCGTGCGACCGTTGCGGTTCGTGCAGTTCGGCTACGCCGAGCGCAATGACAAACACCACAGCCTGCTGCGCATGGTCATCCAGCTGCCAGGGCAGCGCGTGCGCCGTGAGCAGAACCACCTGGATATCTGGGTCGACCACGACAAGCACCGTGTGCACTTCGGCCCGGGCAACAGCCTCGAAATCGAACCAGCCAACCGGGGTATCGGTCGCTTCCTGGTGGCCCAGGGCGCCGCGTGGGCGAAGAAGAAGTGGTCACACTATCGCGTCGACGGCGTCGACCTGGCCAACAAAGATGCCTTGAACGAGGCCACCCGCCTGCGCCGCGATCACTTCCTGCGCATCCAGGGCTTTGATGTGGCCTACGCCGATGTGCAACACCTCAAAGGTAATGTGCAGCCGGGCAAGGTCGGTGATGTGCTGGACAGTTGGAACACCGAGAAGGTGCAGTTCGTGGAGATTCTCGAAGCCGCGCAGATGCTGCAACAGGCTGAGCAGAACCTGGCGGAGCAGGAAGTGAAGCTGCGCAAGGAAGAGGAAAAGGTCACCAAGTTCAAGCGTGAGGACAGCGGGTTGCGCTTTACCATCACCTGCCTGGTGGCGTTTACGGTGTTTCAGGCGGGGTTGTTGATCTGGATTGCCACCCACCGCTGAAATGAGTCTATGCCTTGAAATAAGGTCTGAATGTGGGAGGGGGCTTGCCCCCGATAGCTGAGTGTCAGTATTTGGAGTAGCTGACTGATCCACCGCCATCGGGGGCAAGCCCCCTCCCACATTGGCCCTATTCGTTCAGTAAGGTGGGTTAAACGCGGGCGGCAAACACCGCCTGATGTTGGCGGCACTGCTCCGCCGTCAACATGAACACCCCATGCCCACCACGCTGGAAGTCCAGCCAGGCGAAGTCCACTTCCGGGTACAACGCCTCGACGTGCACCTGGCTGTTGCCCACCTCCACGATCAGCAAACCTTTCTCGGTCAGGTGGTCCGCCGCTTCGGCCAGCATGCGCCGCACCAGGTTCAAGCCATCATCGCCACAGGCCAGGCCCAGTTCCGGTTCGTGCTGGTATTCGTCGGGCATGTCGGCGAAATCTTCCGCATCCACATACGGCGGGTTCGACACGATCAGGTCAAAACGCTGGCCCGGCAGACCGTCGAAACCGTCACCCTGAACGGTGTACACGCGCTCATCGACGCCATGGCGCTCGATGTTCTGGTTGGCCACTTCCAGGGCTTCGAACGACAGGTCGCCCAGCACCACTTCGGCGTCCTGGAACTCGTAGGCACAGGCAATGCCGATACAGCCGGAGCCGGTGCACAGGTCGAGAATGCGTGCCGGCGGTTGCGCCAGCCAGGGTTCGAAGCGGTTTTCGATCAGCTCGCCGATCGGTGAACGGGGGATGAGCACGCGTTCGTCGACGATGAACGACATGCCGCAGAACCACGCCTCGTTCAACAGGTACGCGGTGGGCACGCGCTCATGGATGCGCCTGTGCAGCAAACGTTGCACATGGGAAACTTCCTCTTCCTCCAGGTTGCAGTCCAGATAACTGTCGGCAATCTCCCACGGCAAGTTCAACGCGCCGAGCACCAATTGACGGGCTTCGTCCCAGGCATTGTCAGTGCCATGCCCGAAAAACAGGTCTTCCCCATGGAAACGGCTGACAGCCCAACGGATGTGGTCGCGCAACGTGCGCAGGCGGGATGTGATCACGGGGGCAAGCTCCTGGAAAAAACGACTGGTGATTCTAACAGCGTTCACCTGTACCGACGATGTACGAAACCCAGCGCCCATCCGTCGGATTTCATCCGAATTGCCATCATTGTGTCAAACAGGCCCACCTCTTGACATGGCTACACGTCAACAACGGCGTACCTTACGATGGTAGCGATTCACAGAACCGCTCAGCCAGTGGACAATGTCGCAAAAGCCCCCCTCACAGGAGCCCCAGAATGTCCGTTCCAAAGACGATGTTTCAACTCAGCGGTCGTGGTTACGCAGCTGCGAACCTCAGCCATGCGACCCTCGTGATCATCGACGCCCAGAAGGAATACCTCAGCGGCCCGCTCGCCCTCTCGGGCATGGACGCGGCCGTTGGTAACATCAAGCAACTGGTCGCCGCAGCGCGCAACGCCGGGCGCCCGATCGTGCATGTGCGTCACCTGGGCACCGTTGGCGGCTTGTTCGACCCGCAAGGCGAACGGGGTGAGTTCATCCCGGGCCTTGAGCCTGCAGGCGACGAAACCATCATCGGCAAACTGCTGCCCAGCGCATTTCACGGCACCGGCCTGGAAAAACACCTGCAGGACCTCGGTTCCCTGGACCTGATTGTCTGCGGCTTCATGAGCCACTCCAGCGTCAGCACCACCGTGCGTGCCGCCAAGAACCTGGGCTTTCGCTGCACCCTGGTGGAAGATGCCTGCGCCACCCGCGACCTGCCTTGCAAAGGCGGCATCCTGAGCGCCGAGCACGTACAGCAGACCGAAATGGCCATCATGGCCGACAACTTCGCCACCCTGGCGTTGACCAAAGACCTGATCTGATCGACCTTCTGATGAGCGGTGCGGCAATGTTTATTGCCCCGCTCATCCGCAAAGCCTTTTCATTTGGCGCATTTACCCCTCGCCCCGGAACAACCTGTGTATTGTCCGGTCGAAGGGCCGATACCCTGGAGGAAAGGTCGGAATGAAGATATCCGATGGTTTTGATGCTCGTCGCTTGCGCCCCAAGGGCCCGAGCAACTGGCGTCTGCGCCTGGTTGCCGGCATCGCCGCGCTGCTGGCGATCGTAGGTCTGCTGTTGGCCGGCGCTGGTGGCGCTGGTCTGTCTGGTCACTCCCCGGCCCTTGGCGAGCTGAATGCCAGCCCTGGCGGCTCGGCTATCCTGTTGGGGATCGGGCTGCTGGTACTGTGGTTGGGCGTATGGTTGTGGCGGCGCAGCCGTCGGAAAATGCGCCAGCCGTTGTCGCTTAATATCGCTTCGCACCTGATGAAAAAACACGACTGATGGCGCTTGGATAGCGTTTCCTGCGCCCCGGCCGCCGCGATTTAGGTAAACTGGCCGCCCTTCGCGGAGGCTGACATGCAAGACGACGATTTTTCCCTGTTCAAAAACGAGCTGCGCGGCGTCAAGCCGATCAAGCACGACCGCGCCGACACCGGCAAACCCAAGGCCGACCGCGCGCAGATCGCCAAGCTGCGCCAGGCCGCGACCGTGCGCACCGATGCCACCACCGTGGACGGCCTGTCGGACCAGTTCGTGATCGACGTCGGCCCCGAAGACGAGCTGATGTGGGCCCGCGACGGTGTGCAGGAAAGCCAGATGCGCAAGCTCAAGATCGGCCAGATCCCGTTCGAAGGCAGCCTCGACCTGCACGGCATGACCGTGGAAAAAGCCCGGGAAACCCTGTGGGCCTTCCTCGCCGAAGCCACCAAATTCGAAATCCGCTGCGTGCGCGTCACCCATGGCAAGGCCGTGCGGCTGGACGGCAAGCGGCCGATGATCAAGAGCCACGTCAACACCTGGCTGCGCCAGCACGCCCAGGTACTCGGCTTTACCTCGTGCCAGGCCCGCCACGGCGGCGCGGGGGCGGTGTATGTGATGCTCAAGCGGACCATGATGGAAGGGCGCGACGAGTAACAAGTGCCATCGTCAGGCTTGCAGCGATGTGCCCGCCACCGTAACCTTGCGCTTTGCGAAAATCCCACAGGTAGTTTCATGTCCCTGGAACAGAATTACACCGCGATCCTCGGCCAACTCGGCGAGGACGTTTCCCGCGAGGGCCTGCTCGACACGCCAAAGCGTGCCGCCAAGGCGATGCAGTACCTCTGCCGCGGCTATGAGCAGACACTGGAAGAAGTCACCAACGGTGCCTTGTTCAGCTCCGACAACAGCGAAATGGTGCTGGTCAAGGACATCGAGTTGTACTCGCTGTGCGAACACCACCTGCTGCCGTTTATCGGCAAGGCCCACGTTGCCTACATCCCGAGCGGCAAAGTGCTGGGCCTGTCCAAGGTCGCGCGGATTGTCGACATGTATGCCCGCCGCCTGCAGATCCAGGAAAACCTCAGTCGCCAGATCGCCGACGCGGTGTTGCAAGTCACCGGCGCCCTGGGCGTGGCCGTGGTGATCGAGGCCAAGCACATGTGCATGATGATGCGTGGTGTGGAGAAACAGAATTCGTCGATGATCACTTCGGTGATGCTGGGTGAGTTCCGCGAAAACGCGGCGACCCGCAGCGAATTCCTCAGCCTGATCAAGTAACGGGCTGCGTAGGAAAAGACCGGCGTTCATCGCCGGTTTTTTTTTCGCCCGCAGAATTCAGGTAAGCTGCCGCCCCTCAGTTATGGGCAAGAGGTTTAAACCATGTTGGTCAAAGCACTTCGAGTCGGCCTCGGCCAGATCATCATCGCGGGCGACTTCCTGACCCGTCCCCGTAAAAAACAGCGCCCCGCCGAACAGCAGGCGCAGGTGAATGCAGCGGCCAAGGAACTGACCCTGTATCAGTTCCACGCCTGCCCGTTCTGCGTGAAGACCCGTCGCACCCTGCACCGCCTGAATGTGCCGGTGGCGTTGAAGGACGCGAAGAACAACGAGCAGGACCGCCAGACCCTGCTGGAGCAAGGCGGCAAGATCAAGGTGCCGTGCCTGCGCATTGAAGAGAATGGCCAGACCACCTGGATGTATGACTCCAAGGTGATCATCGATTACCTCGACAAGCGTTTCGCTGCGGTCTGACAGACACTGGATGACCCATGCGGGAGGGAGCTTGCTCCCGATGGCGGTGTATCAGTCAACTTAGTGTGTGACTGACACTCTGCTATCGGGGGCAAGCCCCCTCCCACACTTAGTTCATTATTGGCAAATCAATGTCCAGCAGTGCAGAGCCCAGGCACTTGCCATGGGCATCCAGCGCCAGCGAGCGGGTCACACCGCCGCGCAGGATGCCCGGCAGCACGAAGTTCAGTGCCTGCACATTCGCCAGCTCATAGCGCCGCACCGGTGCGGCGCCTGGCTCCAGTAGATCCGCAAAAAACCCAGCCACACGCTCGACGGTCAGTTGTTCGCAGAGCCAGGGGTAATCCTCGGCACGATAGGCAATGATCGAAATGTTCGACGTATCGCCCTTATCCCCCGTGCGGGAATGGGCCAGTGTGTGCAGCTTCATGCTTCGATCCTCGGGTTGACCGCATCACGCGGCAGCAGCAACGACGCCACCGCCACCACCTGCCGCACGCTCTTGCTCGCGCCGCCGCCACCGGACGGGCCATTGGTGTAAAGGGTTTCCACTTCGTTGCCCACGCGCACCGCTTCGCTGCGCTCTTCACAGCGAGCCGCCACGCGCAGGCGCACTTCCCAGGGCTCCAACGTGCTGCGCGGGCCGTGCAGCGAGTCCATGCCGATCAGTTCGGCACGCACGTCCTGCATCTTCACGCCTATCAACTCAAGGCGCTTGAGCACGACATCCCGCGCCAGCTGCGCCCGTGCGACAGCACCGGGCCCACCGTAGGACATCTGCCCTTCGCCGATCCAGCCGTCCAGATAGCCAACACTCACCTTCAACCGTTCGGGACGCGAGCGACCACCAGCACCTTGGGCACGAACGCGATCAGCGCCCTCCTCGACAAAGCACACCCGGGAAAAATCGGCGGTTACATCCGGCGTCAGATAGGCCGCAGGGTCATGCACTTCGTAGATCAGTTGCTCGGTGCAGGTGGCACGGCTGACCCGCCCACCGGAGCCGGTGACCTTGGTGATCACGGCCTGACCGTCAGCATCAATCTCGGCCAGCGGGAAACCCAGGCGCGCCAGGTCATCCACATCCTTGAAACCCGGGTCGGCAAAATACCCACCGCTGACTTGCCCGGCACATTCGAGCAAATGACCCACCAAGGTGCCGCGCCCCAGCCGCGGCCAATCGTCCGCCGCCCAGCCGAACTCAACCATCTGCGGCGCCAGGAACAGCGAGGGGTCGGCCACGCGCCCGGTGATCACCACGTCCGCATCGGCGTGCAATGCCTGCAGAATGCCGTCGACGCCCAGGTAGGCATTCGCAGAGATCAACCGTTCGCCCAAAGAGCCGACGCTCTGGCCGTTATCCAGCAGAAACTCGGGCTGCAACATCGTCAACACGTCGTCGCCCACCACAGCGAGCACCTTGAGATCCAGGCCCAACTCAACAGCAATTCGCCGCACTTCGGCCGCCGCCGACACTGGATTGGCCGCGCCCATATTGGTGATCACCCGCAGGCGACGGCGCCCGGTCTGCACACCCACAAACGGCAGCACCCGGCGCATGCGCTCACTCAACAGTGGATCGTAACCGCCCTGCGGATCGCTGATCCGCGCCTGTTGCGCCAAGGCGATGGTGCGTTCAGCCAGGCATTCGAATACCAGGTAATCCAGGTCGCCGTGTTCGGCCAACTCGACCGCCGGTTCGATACGGTCGCCGGAATAGCCGGCACCAGAACCGATGCGTAAGGTTTTCATCTCAAATCACTCCCAGGAGCAACGCGGTCAGGGTCATCAACACCGACGCGGCAAACAGAAACGGAATGGTGAAGCGCTGGTGATCGGCCAACTCGATCTTGCACAGGCCCACCAACAGGAAGGTCGCAGGGGTCAGCGGGCTGACCGGGAAGCCGGTGGTGTGCACCCCCAGCAACGAGGCCTGGGCCACTTGCAGCGGGTCGACGCCCAGGGCCTTGCCGACTTCGGCGATCACCGGCATCACGCCGAAATAGTAGGAATCGGGGTCGAACAGCATGCTCAACGGCATGGAAATGAACCCCACCACCGCCGGGATCAACTTGCCGTGACCCGCCGGAATCTGCGCCACCGCTACTTCGGCGATAGCCTTGAGCATACCGGTGCCTTGCATGATGCCGGTGAACACCCCGGCGGCCAGCAGGATACTGGCCATGGTCAGGGCGGTCTTGGCATGGGCATCGATGCGGGCACGCTGGGCATCTACGTTCGGATAGTTGATGCACAACGCCACTACGGTGCCGAGCATGAACATCACCACCGGGTCGACCCAGCCGGCAATCATCACCACCATCACCAGCACGGTCAGGATCAGGTTGACCCAGAACAGGCGCGGGCGACGCAGCTTGATATCGTCTTCACTGAGCACCCGTTGCGGCACCGCATCCACCGTGGAGCCGGCGCCGAGGCCCAGGCGTTTTTCTTCGCGACGGCCCAGCCACCAGGCACAGGCAAACACAAAGATCAGGCCGACGATCTGCACCGGGATCAACGGCTGGAACAGGTCCGCCACCGGCACGTGCAGGGCCGCTGACGAGCGCAGCACCGGGCCCGTCCACGGCAGGAAGTTGACCCCGGCCGCCATCGCGCAGACACAGGCCAGGATGCGCTTATCGATACCCAGCCGCGTATACAGCGGCAACATCGCCGGCACCGTCACCAGGAATGTCACCGCGCCGGAGCCGTCCAGGTGTACCAGCAGCGCCAGGGTCGCGGTGCCTACAACAATGCGTGTAGGACGCGTCCCTACCGTGCGCAGGATGCGATCAATGATGGGGTCGAGCATGCCGGCATCGGTCATGATCCCGAAAAACAGGATCGCAAAGACGAACATGCCGACCACGGGGGCGACGTTCTTGATACCGGTGATGATGAAGGCGCTGGTTTGCAGGCCGAACCCACCGAGCAGTGCGGCGATGATCGGCAAGGCGATCAGGGCCACCAGCGGCGAGAGGCGTTTGCTCATGACGGCAGCGAGCAGGCACAGGATGGTAATGACACCCAGGGTAGCGAGCATGGGTTACTCCAGAGCGACCTTTTTGGTCGGTTATTGTTTTCCCTGGAGTATTGGAAGCAGGTTAGTCTTTGTAAATTGGAATATTCACCCGCTAGTGTTCGGAAAAACAAAATGAAGAACAGTATCCAACACATTCAGGCGTTTCTTGCGGTGGCCCGTACTGGCAGTTTCACCAAGGCGGCCAATGAGCTGCATCTGTCGCCTTCTGCGCTGACGGTGCAGGTGCAACAACTGGAAGATTGGCTCGGCGTCGCCCTGCTCGACCGCAGCCCGCGTCACGTCAGTATTACCGCCGCCGGCCAGGAGGCCCGCGGGCCGATGGAAAAACTGCTGCTGGACCTGGACAACATCGTCAGCGGGTCCCGCGACCTGGCGGCGTTGCGCCGAGGCGTGGTGACCATCGCCGCCCTGCCCTCGGTCTGTGCCGGCAGCCTGCCACCGGTACTGCGCCTGTTTCGCGAGCGCTTTGCCGGAATCGAAGTGCGCCTGCATGACCTGGTGGCCCATCGCATACACGCCCAGGTGCGGTCGGGCGAGGTGGATTTCGGCATTGGCGTGCGTGCACGGCTCAGCCATGGCCTGGAATTCGTGCCAGTGCTGAACGATCGCCTGTGCGCGTTTGTACCGGTCGGTCATCCGCTGACCCGCCATCGCAAACTGACCCTGGCACAACTGGCGGACCAACCGATCATCCTCACTGGCCGCGACAGCAGCGTGCGCGAGCAAGTGGATGCGCTGTTCGATGAGACGCGCCTGACGATGAACGCGGGCATGGAGGCCAACTACATGTCGACGGTGCTGGCACTGGTGCGCCAGGGGTTGGGGATCAGTGTGCTGCCGGAATCGGCGGCGGACAGCCTGGCGGGGTTGAAGCGCATCCACATCGAGCATCCCGGCGTAAACCGGGAGATCGGGCTGATCAGTCGCAGCGGGATGGGCCTGAGCCCGGCGGCGCAACGCTGCTTTGACTTGCTGAACGAAGAACTGAATGTGGGAGGAGCAAGCCCCCTCCCACAGGTTTAACCGAGCATGGCCACATGCTTGGGATGGCTGGCAACCCTCTTCAACCACGCCTGCACAGCCGGATAAGCCTCCAGCTCAAAACCACCCTCATGGGCCACATGGGTATAGGCATACAAGGCCACATCGGCGATGGAGAACTGCTCGCCCACCAGGTACGGCGTCAGTTGCAGTTGGCGCTCCATGACCTTGAGTGCCTTGTAACCGCCTTTGTGCAGTTTCTTGTATTCCTCCAGGCGGTCCTCGGGCAGGCCCAGGTAAAACTGGATAAACCGCGCCACCGCAATGTACGGCTCATGGCTGTACTGCTCGAAGAACTGCCACTGCAACACTTGGGTGCGCAGGCGCGGTTCGGTGGGCAGGAACTCGCTGCCATCGGCAAGGAAGTTGAGGATCGCGTTGGACTCCCACAGGCAGGTGCCGTCTTCCAGCTCCAGCACGGGGATCTTGCCGTTGGGGTTCTTCGCCAGGAACTCGGCGGTCTGGGTGTCACCCTTGAGGATGTCCACATCGATCCATTGGTACGGGATGCCCAGCAGGCTGAGCATCAATTTGACCTTGTAGCAGTTGCCCGACTTGTAATCGCCATAAACCTTGTACATGGGGCTCCCCCTTATGCTGCTTGCGCGTGCTGTGCTTGACGGACCACCGCGGCCAGGCGCTTGAGACCTTCGTCCAAACGGGCCGGGTCGATATGGCTGAAATTGAGCCGCAACGAACCCAGGTGTCGGTCGGGCTCGGAAAAGAACGGTTCACCGGGCATGAACGCGACGTTCTGGTCGAGCGCTTGAGCCAACAAGGTGCGGGTGTCGAGCGGCTGTTTCAAGGTCAGCCAGAAGAATAAACCGCCCTGGGGCACCTGCCAGTCGGCCAGCTCGACGAAGTGACGCTCCAGCGCCGACTGGAAAGCATCGCGGCGCTCGCGATAAAAGCCGCGCAGTTGAGTCAGGTGCTGCTGGTATTGCTCCGTGCCGATCCACTGCATGGCCTGCCATTGGCCGACGCGGTTGGTGTGCAGGTCCGCCGATTGCTTGAGCTTGAGCAGGTGCGGGAACAGGTCCGGGCTGGCGATCAGATAGCCCACGCGCAGGCCCGGCAACAGGGTCTTGGACACGGTGCCGGTGTAGATCCAGCTGGCTTTTTTCAGGCGCCCGACGATGGGTCTGGCGCTGCCGCCGTCGAAAGTCAGTTCGCGGTAGGGTTCGTCTTCGATCAGGGTCACGCCGAATTCGTCGAGCAAGGCGGCGACGGCTTCGCGCTTGGCCTCGCTGTAGCGCACGGCCGAGGGGTTCTGGAAGGTCGGGATCAGGTAGATGAACGCCGGGCGATGGCGTTCAAGGTTGGCACGCAACGCGTTCAGGTCCGGGCCGTCGGCGTCCAGTGGCACGGTGAGGCAATCGGCGCCGAACAGTTGAAAGATCTGCAACGCGGCCAGGTAGGTCGGGCCTTCCAGCAGGATCCGGGTGCCCTTGTCGATGTACAGCTTGGCCGCCAGGTCGAGGGTCTGCTGGGAGCCGCTGACCACCAGCACCTGGCTGGCCTGGCACGGCACGCCCAGGGCACGCGCCTCGGCAGCGAGCAGTTCGCGCAACTGCGGTTCGCCTTCGCTCATGCCGTACTGGCCGATGTTCAGCGGCATGTCGTCCCAGTTCAAGGCAGGCAGCATCGCTTCGGCCGGCAGGCCACCGGCGAACGACATCACTTCCGGGCGCTGGGCTGCCGCGAGGATTTCACGGATCAGGGAGCTTTTGAGGCGCGTAACACGTTCAGAGAAGGCCATGGGGTCACCGGTAGCGAAGACTGTGGGAAATACGTCAAACTGGTTGACCGAAATTACGACGACTCGCACGGATACGTCAATATGCTTGACCTTAAAAACCCAACCGCCCAGCAGGCCGCGATGGAAGCGTTTTTCTTCGGCTACCAGGCGTTTACCGCCAAGGCCGACGAAATGCTCGAGCGCCGCGGGCTGAGCCGGGTGCATCAGCGCATCGTGTTTTTCATCGCGCGCTACCCGGCGCTGAGCGTGAAGGAACTGCTGGAACTGCTCGGTGTGAGCAAGCAGGCACTGAACATCCCTCTGCGCCAATTGCAGGAGATGCACCTGGTCAACAGCGTCGCGTCCGAGACAGACAAGCGCAAACGCCTGCTGGAATTGACCGAAGAAGGCCTGCGCTTCGAACAGTCACTGCGCCGCGAACAGGTGAAGTTGCTGCAACGTGCCTTCAATGACGCCGGTGAAGACGCGGTGGTTGGGTGGCTGGCGGTGAATCAGGCGCTCGCCAACCAGCCCTGACCCTGTGGTTGCCTTTCATCTATTTGGCGCAGCAGATAGAAAACATTATTTGCTTTATTTGTATACAAAAGCATAATTCGCTTGGTGCGAGTTCCTGACCTACTGGTCAACAAACCCGCCAGTACCTCTCAGCGCTTCCGCGCTGGCCATAACAATAAAATGCTTGAGGAGTACTCGCTGTGGATAGCCGCAAATCCGAAGCCCCGACGCTGGACCTTGCCCCCTCACCAAATGGCTGGCTGGAACGCCTGTTCAAACTGCGCTTGCATGGCACCACAGTGAAGACCGAGCTGATCGCCGGCCTCACCACCTTCATCACCATGGCCTACATCATCTTCGTCAATCCCAACATCATGGCCGACGCGGGCATCGATCACGGTGCGGCGTTCGTCGCCACCTGCATCGCCGCCGCACTCGGTTGCCTGTTGATGGGGCTGTATGCCAACTGGCCCGTGGGCCTGGCGCCGGGCATGGGTTTGAATGCGTTTTTCACCTACACCGTGGTTGGTACCATGGGCTACACCTGGCAGACCGCCCTCGGCGCCGTGTTTATCTCCGGTGTGCTGTTCATGTTCCTGACCCTGTCCCGGGTGCGTGAATGGCTGCTCAACAGCATCCCCGTCAGCCTGCGCCACGCCATGGGTGCCGGCGTGGGGTTGTTCCTCGGGGTGATCGGCCTGAAGACCGCCGGCATCATCGTCGACAGCCCGGCGACCCTCATCAAGCTCGGCTCCTTGCATGAGCCTGCGCCGCTGTTGGCGGCGGTGTGCTTTTTACTGATCGCGATTCTCAGCTACCACCGGGTTTTCGGCGCGATCCTGATCAGCATCATCGCCGTGACCCTCGCCGGCTGGGGCCTGGGCCTGGTGCATTACAACGGTTTCATCTCCACCCCACCGAGCCTGGCGCCGACCTGGATGGCGATGGACGTAGCGGGTGTGTTCAATGTCAGCATGATCAGCGTGGTATTTGCCTTTCTTTTTGTACACATGTTCGACACCGCAGGTACACTGATGGGCGTCGCGCAACGGGCCGGGTTGGTCAATGCCGACGGCAAGATCGACAACCTGTCCCGTGCATTGAAGGCCGACAGTGCCTCCAGCGTGTTCGGTGCCATGGTCGGTGTGCCGCCGGTGACCAGCTACGTGGAAAGTGCTGCCGGGGTGGCCGCAGGTGGCCGTACCGGGTTGACCGCCGTCACCGTCGGCGTGCTGTTTGTGGCCGCGATGTTTTTCGCACCGCTGGCCGGGATGATTCCGGCCTATGCCACCGCAGGTGCGCTGATTTACGTGGCAATGCTGATGATGGCGAGCATGGCCCATATCAATTGGGATGAGGCCACCGACAGCATTCCGGCGATTGTCACCGCGATCATGATGCCGCTGACGTTCTCGGTCGCCGATGGGATTGCCCTGGGGTTTATCACCTACGTGGCCCTCAAGGCCGGTACCGGCAAGTACCGCGAGATCTCCGTGAGCCTGTGGGTGCTGTGCGCGATTTTCATCGCGAAATTCATATTTCTATAAAGAGGAGCAAGGCATGAGTCTGGAAACCTGGTTGTTGTTCAGTGGCGCGGCATTGGTGGTGATCCTGATCCCCGGGCCGCTGTCGTTGTTGATGATCAGCAACAGCCTCAACTATGGCTTGCGCCGCTCCTACCCTGCCTTCCTCGGCGGCGTAACCGCCTCGATCTGCCTGCTCAGCGCCTCGGCCCTCGGCTTGGGCGCGCTGTTGCTGGCGTCGGAACAGCTATTCAGTGCGCTCAAGGTGGTCGGCGCAGCCTACTTGTTCTATTTGGCCTGGCAGAGCTGGAAGCAATCGCGACAACCGGCCCTAGGCGCCGAGGTCATGATGTCGGCTGCCACACCGCGCTTTTGCAGCCTGTTTGGCCGCGCATTTGTGCTCGGCGCGAGCAACCCCAAGGACATTCTGTTTTTCGCCGCCTTCCTGCCTCAGTTTCTCAGCGCCGAAAGGCCATTTCTGCCGCAATTGCTAATGATGATCGCCACCTGGACGCTGCTCGACCTGCTCTGCAAGCTTGCCTATGGCTTGAGCGCCCAGGGGGCCGCACGGTATCTACGCAGCGGCAAAGGTCAAGGCTGGTTCAACCGCGTCAGCGCAGGGTTGTTTGGCGGTGCGGGGGTGATGTCGCTGATGAAGGTCAGGATGGACTCACTTTGACAAAATAAATGCTCGGGGGAACCGTACCCGTGGTGGGCCATTGAATGCCTGCCACGATCCGGACCAACCGCCCTTCCTCCATAGCTGTTTTGACGGGCAAGAATGCTGGGTTCTTTGAGTTTCTGCGAATGGTAATGTTGAGCCATTCATCGGTCAGTCTTTTTTGTAAGTGGATACTCCCTCCCTCTACCCAGTGAACTGACACGTAATAAAGTGAATTCGACCCGGGATGCGTCGCCGCCAACTCACATGATGGGGAACCGGGACGCTTAACGTCTAGTTGATGAACCGTGAACCCCCGCTGCAGCAGCCCCCCCTCGACGGCAGTCATCATCACAGTGCGGCGCTCGGGGGAGATACGAGACTTAACGATCCGCAATGAGGGGTCTAATCCCCTCATCTGAAAGTCAACACGCGTGAAGCCAGGGCTAGCACCCTGATAACCAATAAAAAAGTTCCCGGTGCCCCTCTCAACGGGCCTTAGCATTCTCAACAAGTCATCCGTTTGCCCCGGCCGAGCAGGCAGTGGCGGCAACCATTTGTCCAACGTTGTGCGGATGTTAAGCAAATGAGTTGCCGTTGCAGAACCTTCTGGCCCAGACAACTCAATCATGCGTATGACAGTGAGATCTCGATCCCTGATTGTCATGGAGGGGAAGGCCTCACCTACAGACTGAGCCAACGGTCTGTCGAACAGCGGAGCATGGGGTATCCATTCGCCCTGGGCAGAGAAGGACATTGGAAGGGGTTGTTCATGCCGCGCCGTGCTTGTCCAGCGCACGATATCAACGGCAGCCTTTGAAGCCAGAGGCTCATTCCTTGTCATAAACACAATACGGTTCAAAGGCGCCTGCTGTCCCTCAGGTAGCAACCTGTAAAAACCACTTGTCAGGTGGTCGAATGCAACATTCGGCGGGGCGATTCGCGCAACATTATAGGAACAACCGGGGGCCTCACCGGGAACGCGGAAAACGCCAGGTGCAGGAGAAACCACTTGTCGAGGATCAGGGGCTGGTATACGCCAACTTGTCCAATGTTCAGTCGTGCTAGTTGATCGAAGAATCGTATTTTCCGTCGCCGTGCGCACAATGGGCGGCCACCAATCAGGCGGGGGCGACACCGGCGAGCGCCATGGATTCAACGTTCCTGAACTCGTCCCCGCCACGGGCTGGGGCGCGTCCGCACCGAGCAACCACTCGCCCGACTCATGGATGTTCAGGATCAGTTCGTCCTGGCCCGCGACCTGCTGGTTTTTCAGGCGAAGAAACGGTTCGTTGTTGCGCCGATAAACAGGGTAATGGTGGGTGCCATCCGCCATGAAAAGCGTGCCCCCCTTCGCGTACACACCGTCCTCGCCCAGCCCTTTGAGCGCCACGGCCCCTTCGGGCACCGATTTGACTTTGAAACGCTCCAGCGCCGGAAGTTGCTTCACCGATGACACCGGACGGGGAACGCCACTCAGTTCCCCACGCCAACGGCGTATCCGTCCCAACGCCGGCGGCAAAGCAGAGCGTATAGCAGCATTCGCCACATTACCGACTCTCTTGGGGCCGGGTACGAAGGTCATCACAAGACCAACCATAGAAAGCTTTATCGTATCGGCCAACACACGTTTATCACGGGGATCGCCAGAACGCTGATAGCGCCGCACCGCCAGGTACAGTTCAACGATGTCATTGAACGCCCCGGCAATCGGAAAAAAGACACCTAACATCATCCGTATTTTAGATACGCTATCGTCGCGAAGGCGCCGGGTTCGATATTCCTCCAGCGCCTTATTGGAATAGCTGGCGGCCTGTGTCTGTCGTTGCAGGCACTGCACATGGCCGTGGTACAGCAACGCCTGGGCATCGCTGTTGGACCGGGGGACAATCGCCAGCCAATCCTTTGGGTTGCTGGCAATCTGCTCGAACACCTGCGCTTCTATCTCATCAAGCGACAGCGATGGCTCCAGATGCTTTGCGCGGGTCACACGAGACAACAGCCATTTCCCGATCACAAAAAACATCCCAGCCTTCGCTTTAGCCAGGCTGAAGACATTGCGTTCAAACAGAGCGTCGAACGTTGCCTCAAAGGCCCAGCCGGCGGCGACCTGCCGCGCCAGCGTCTTGGCGTTATCGGGCAATGCGCCGAAGCGATTCAATTCAGCCGTGGCTTGTTCAAGACTACTGTACTCAGTGAGCACCCAGGCGTGCGGGGCCTGCGGCCAATAGACCACGCAAAGCTGCGAGTGCTTGTCTTGCACGACCACTATCCCGGTGACATAGCGATCATGCTGCAGCGTATGCCCAACCAGATGAACCACGTGCAGTTGTAATTCATGCTGGTTTTTCAACAGGTCCTGCGGCGTTCGCGCGGCCATTGCAGTGCTGAATACGCTCTGCGCTTGCGCCGACAGCCCCTGTTGAACCGCTGAAAACAGATGATAGTCAACGCCCGCGCGCAACACTCGATTCAGTAACTCAGGCATTCGGCCTTCGCTGAGCGACTGGTCAGGGCTAACGGGTGGATAAAAACTGTCTTTGATCAGCACGCCGTACCGACCGCCGATATCCAGCGAAGCGATTATTTGCCTCAGATGGTTAACATGAAAGCCTGGCCACGGCACTCGCAGAAGACAGGCACGGTTTAATTTGTACTGGGTCCAGGATGCCAGCGGATCCAGGTTTTGCAGCGCCACCTCCATCAGACTGAAGGCCCTGCATGCAGAAGACAGAGGCAATCGGGTTTTCGGGTCCTTCAGTAGGCAGGCCTCTTCGTAATCACAATAGGTGCCGTGAATATCGCCAGACATCGCGATAAAAGGCTCGTCCATATCAATCTCCAGGGCGATCCCCTCGCTATACAAGCGGGCGGTCAACGCCTGCCTGGCATACGTGTGTAAATCTGGCAGACGCTGTTCTTGCCGCGCTAACAATGCCCAGGCGCTGCTCATGTAGTGCTTTTGCACGCGCCTGCAGTGCCTACGCTGCGCACGCGTTGCCGTCGTCAACCATGTCGGCAGTTTTTTCGCTTCAAGCGCAACCTTGCGCAGCAGCTCAATATTCGCCTGCGCTCGGCTCAGGGCGCTGTTGACAGGCACCTTCAGTTGTTGCTCCAGCTCAGTCAGCAGCAGTGCACGGCTCAACTGCGCATCCTTTACCTCACTGAAAACGCGGGTGATATCTTCGCTGCTTTTGTGCAATCGGTCGTAAGTCCCCAGCAACTTCTTGAGAGTGGCCAGCGCGGGCTTACCCGGGATGTCTACATAGCGCACGCTCAGGGTTTCACGGGCGGCATGTGCACGTAAGTCGCGACGCTTATCGTGCTCGACACAGCCCCACAGCACAGAGTCGTCCCGACTGCCCAGGCTTGCCTTGAGACTGCGTGTTAGCCCGTCCACCCCGGAAAAAGCCAATACCCCCCCCTCTTCCCCAAAGGCGTACAGAACCACGGGAAGCTGGCGTGTCGGCCTGCTCAACGCCGCTGCGGTGGTGATCACCCACACGTTATGGAGCGGATAGAAGGCGTCTGGGTCGTTGCCAATGGCGACTGACATCACCTGGGTTTGACTGCCGGGGCGCTTGCTTGCCAAAGGCTGATCTATCACCTCAATCATCAAGTCCCGATGTGCCGTGCTGAGGAGCTTGAGCCGGTGTTGCAATTGAACCTCACAGCGCAGAGCCTCGGCCTGGGCGTTCATGAACAGCGAAACACGCCTGGGAGTACCCGCCCCGCCGGGTCGTTCAGCCCAAAAAGCCAGATCAAGCGACCTTTGCGGTGCCTCCTTGATCAACGTCTTTAACGCCTGTGTATGAATCTCCAATTGGCTCATCAGCGACAGGTGATCTTGGTACGCAGGTGTCTGAGCAGCGGGATCATTCGGAGCCAACAGCGCGACCAGGCCTTTTTCATAGCGCTTGACCTGATGCTTTACGGTAAGGAATGCGAGGCCGGGTGGCATGCTGGCAAAAATTATTTCTGCGTGTCGTCGCTGATGATCCCATTCAAGTAACGAGTCGCGGATGGCCCCCAGGCGAACGCCGCCGATCAACTGCTTTCTGGTGCGCTCCATGAACCTGA
Source organism: Pseudomonas extremorientalis (assembly GCF_024584605.1). Classification (NCBI taxonomy): domain Bacteria; kingdom Pseudomonadati; phylum Pseudomonadota; class Gammaproteobacteria; order Pseudomonadales; family Pseudomonadaceae; genus Pseudomonas; species Pseudomonas extremorientalis. Next base: position 4,495,437 of record NZ_CP089519.1, read on the forward strand.
GAAAGGGCACTACCTCCAGCGATTGAGACTGGGGGGGCTCTGCGGAGAAGACCTGGGCCAGATTAATCGTAAAGGCACAAGCGACTTCATTGGCCCATTGCCCCTCCAGCAACATCTGCGTGCCTTGCGTCAGCGCATCCCCCACAATCTTCGGACCACACGCGAATCCAGTTGCCGACGACAGGCCGGCCGGTGAGCACAATCCATTGCGCCGCTTCAACGGCATACACTGCCACAACTGGTGAAAGCGCTCTCTGTCCAGCTCCAGCAGGCCGCACTGAAGGTCGTTGAAGCTCGGGTACTCGTAGAAGTTGCGTACCACACCTGGAAGGTAAGTCACGTGGAGGGCTTCAGCAGACTCACCCTCACGGTAAATATGCAACGCTCCGGGGATCGCTTCAGCCGGCGAGCCCGGCCACATCAATTGGCTCACGTGCACGTTGGCCCAATGCCCACCTGCCCGCTGGCGTGCTTCAGCAGTCGGGGCATCGATCACGGCCTGGACCATCAGCATTGCCGCACTCGACAGTTCGTTGAGTTGCCACGAGATAAAGGCCCGGTCAGCGAACAGTCCTGCATGCAGCTCGATCCAGCGCTCACGCCGCGTCAGCCAGGAACCCTCGGCCAGGGTATTCCAATAGGTGTCATGCGCACGCGCCAGCCGGTCAGACAGCCGCATCTCGACTACCCGCTGCAATACCTCCAACGGCGTGTAGGACAATCGACGACTCGGCTCACCCTTGACGCTCAGGACGGTAAAGGCATTGACGTTGATTTCCACCACCGGCTTGACCAGCAACAACAATGCCCGCTCGGTCAGCGTCTGGACCTTCTCAGGTACAAGCGGCGGTTTGGGCTCGGTAAACAACAGTGTGTCCGGGTCAATCTCGAACGCCTTGTGCAGCTCGGCGCGGATGACCTTCAACACTGTGGGCGAACGTCCTATCAGGCGGGCAAGCGCCCGAGTCGACTCGACGCACCGAAGGTCGGCAAAGGCAATCTTATTGATCAAGCGGCTGGGATGCGTACTGGCGTTTATTCGCCACCGCAGTGTTTTGCGTATTTCCTGCGACGCCGCTTGGGCGGCCATGTCTGCATCATCGGTATCGGGGGGCGGGCTCATGGTGTTTTCTATCAATGAGAAAAACCCAGCCTAAATAGGGCGCACACGCGAAAGGAGCTAGATAGTTAAGCCCAGAATCGAAAAAAGCCCGCAGTGTGGGCGGGCGAAAAACCAACGAAGGGCTTTGGGGGTGTGAAGCGAGTTGACGCTCAGCTACCGCGATAGGTGGAGTAGCTGTAGGGCGAAATCAGTAGCGGGACATGGTAGTGATCCTGTTCGGCGCTGATGCCGAAACGCAGCACTACCACATCGAGGAAGGCCGGCTCCGGCAGTTGCACGCCACGGGCGCGATAGTAATCGCCAGCGCTGAATTGCAATTGGTACACGCCGCTGCGGTAGTCATCGCCTTGCAGCAACGGTGCGTCGCAGCGGCCGTCGCTGTTGGTCTGCGCGGTGGCGACCAGTGCCAGCTGCGCGCCTTCGACGCGGTACAGCTCAACCTTGATTGCGCTGCCGGGGCAGCCGTGTGCGGCGTCCAATACGTGTGTGGTCAAGCGTCCCATGGCGTCTACGCGCCTCCTGTGGTCAATAGAAGAATGATCCGCACTTTTTCAGGGCATCGAAAAAGCCGGCGATGATCGATTAAGACACTTTTTAAAAAAATTGTACACAATAAAAATCACAAACTCTCAGATCCGCCTGCTGCCATTGCTCAACAGGGCAATCTGCGCGTTATCCTTGCTTTTAAACGACCTTTTGTCCATTAGCTGACCAACCAGGCAAGTTTCTTGCTACACCACTGGTCTAGCGCTACGCCGAAAAAATGCAGAAATGTAGGCTTACAAAGTGCGCGATAAGTTGTATACAATCACTCATCGCTACTACGACGAACAAGAAGGAAGACTGCAGTGAGCGCTGACTACCCACGCGACCTGATCGGTTACGGCAGTAACCCTCCTCACCCCCACTGGCCGGGCAAGGCGCGCATTGCGCTGTCTTTCGTACTCAATTACGAAGAAGGCGGCGAGCGCAATATCTTGCACGGCGACAAAGAATCCGAAGCCTTTCTCTCCGAAATGGTTTCGGCCCAGCCCCTGCAGGGCGAGCGCAACATGAGCATGGAGTCGCTGTACGAATACGGCAGCCGTGCCGGCGTGTGGCGTATCCTCAAGCTGTTCAAAGAATTCGATATCCCGCTGACCATCTTCGCCGTGGCCATGGCCGCGCAGCGCCATCCGGATGTGATCCGCGCCATGGTCGACGCCGGCCATGAGATCTGCAGCCACGGCTACCGCTGGATTGACTACCAATACATGGACGAGGCCCAGGAGCGCGAGCACATGCTCGAAGCCATCCGCATCCTCACCGAACTCACCGGCGAACGCCCACTGGGCTGGTACACCGGGCGCACCGGCCCCAATACCCGGCGGCTGGTCATGGAGGAAGGCGGCTTCCTCTATGACTGCGACACCTACGACGACGACCTGCCCTACTGGGAACCCAACACCCCGACCGGCAAGCCGCACCTGGTGATCCCCTACACCCTGGACACCAACGACATGCGCTTCACCCAGGTGCAGGGTTTCAACAAGGGCGATGATTTTTTCGAGTACCTCAAGGACGCGTTCGACGTGCTCTACGCCGAAGGGGCCGAGGCACCGAAGATGCTTTCCATCGGCCTGCACTGCCGCCTGATCGGCCGCCCGGCGCGCCTGGCGTCGTTGAAGCGCTTTATCGAGTACGTCAAAGGTCACGAGCAGGTGTGGTTCACCCGCCGCGTCGACATTGCCCGCCACTGGCAGGAAACCCACCCCTACACGGGAGCGGCGAAATGACTGCGTTCCACGGCCTGAAACCCTCGACCTTGAGCCGAGATGAGTTTGTCGCTGCCTTCGCCGATATCTACGAACACTCGCCATGGGTGGCCGAAAAGGCCTTCGACCTGGGCCAGGATGCTTCGATCGACCAGATCGAAACCCTGCACCAGCGCATGAGCGACATCCTGTTGAGCGCTGATCATGCCAGCCAGCTGGCGCTGATCAACGCTCACCCGGACCTGGCCGGCAAAGCCGCCGTCCAGGGCCAACTGACCCAAGCCAGCACCGATGAGCAAGCTGGCGCGGGGATTCACCAATGCACGGCCGAAGAGTTCTCGCGCTTCACCGAGCTGAACGACGCCTACAAGGCCAAGTTCAAGTTTCCCTTCATCATGGCGGTAAAAGGCAGCAACCGGCATCAGATCCTGGCCGCGTTCGAAACGCGCATTCACAACTCGGTCGAGGCCGAGTTCAAATGTGCACTGGCCGAGATCAACAAGATCGCGTTGTTCCGCTTACTGACCCTCTAAACGACCATCCCCAGCCACTTTATCTAAGGCAGACAAGAAGAATGAAAGCTTACGCCGTACCTTTCGAAAAGTTCGTCAACCTGGCCGACGCCCGCCTGGGCACCAAGATCATCTCCGTCACCGATGACTGGTTCGCCGACGCCAACCGCCTGTTCCAGCCGACCCCGGCTGTATGGAAGGAGGGCGTTTTCGATGACAACGGCAAGTGGATGGACGGCTGGGAGTCGCGCCGCAAACGCTTCGAAGGCTACGACAGCGCTGTGATCCGCCTGGGTGTGCCAGGCTCGATCAAAGGCGTGGACATCGACACTTCATTCTTTACCGGCAACTTCCCGCCATCGGCCTCCCTGGAAGCCTGCTTCCTGACTTCGGGCGAGCCGGATGACAACACCCAGTGGGTCGAAGTGCTGTCCGCCGTCGAGTTGCAAGGCAACAGCCACCACTATCACGAGATCCACAACGACCAGGCCTTCAGCCACCTGCGTTTCAACATCTACCCGGACGGCGGCGTGGCGCGCCTGCGCGTATACGGCGTGCCGTTTCGCGACTGGTCCTCGGTGGGCGACAACGAACAGGTCGACCTGGCGGCAGCACTCAACGGTGGCCGTGCCCTGGCCTGCTCCGATGAACACTTCGGTCGCATGAGCAACATCCTCAATCCAGGCCGTGGCATCAACATGGGCGACGGCTGGGAAACCGCGCGTCGTCGCACACCGGGCAATGACTGGGTGATCGTGGCGCTGGGTCACCCGGGCGAGATCGAGAAGATCATCGTCGACACCCTGCACTTCAAGGGCAACTACCCGGACACCTGCTCGATCCAGGGCGCGTTCGTGAAGGGCGGCACCGACAGCCAGATCGAAACCCAGTCGCTGTTCTGGCGCGAACTGCTGCCGGCGCAGAAGCTGGAAATGCACGCCGAACACACCTTCGCCGAGCAGATCAAGGCGCTGGGGCCGATTACCCACATCCGCCTGAATGTGTTCCCGGATGGGGGCGTAAGTCGCCTGCGGGTCCTCGGTAAGGTAGCGAAATAAGGGTGGACCCCATCGCGGGCAAGCCCGGCTCCCACAGGAGTATGCGGTCAAATGTGGGAGCCGGGCTTGCCCGCGATAACGGTAGACCAGACACCATCACACTCGAAAATTTAAGAAGACAGCCATGCGCACACTGATGATCGAACCCCTGACCAAAGAAGCCTTCGCCCCTTTCGGAGACGTTATCGAAACCGATGGCAGCGATCACTTCATGATCAACAACGGGTCGACCATGCGCTTTCACAAGCTGGCGACGGTGCAAACCGCGACGCCGGAAGACCACGCAATCATCAGCATCTTCCGCGCCGATGCGCAGGACATGCCGCTGACCGTGTGCATGCTGGAACGACACCCGCTGGGCAGCCAGGCTTTCATTCCGCTGCTCGGCAACCCCTTTCTGATCGTGGTCGCGCCACTTGGCGATGAACCTGTATCGGGCTTGGTCCGCGCCTTCGTCACCAACGGCAGGCAGGGCATTAATTACCATCGCGGCGTCTGGCACCACCCGGTGCTGACGATCGAAAAGCGGGATGACTTCCTGGTGGTTGATCGCAGTGGCACAGGCAATAACTGCGATGAGCATTTTTTCAAAGAGGATGAGCGGTTGATCCTCGCCCCCCACCAATAAGAGAAGGTCTGATCACCCGACAACAAGGGTGACAGGCGAGAGGTAAAGACTGTGGAAGCACATTTGATGGAATGGCTGAACCTGAGCGTGCGCTGGGTTCACATGATCACGGGCGTCGCGTGGATCGGCGCTTCTTTCTACTTCGTCTGGCTGGAAAACAACCTCAATCGCGTCAACCCCAAGAGCGGCCTGGCCGGTGACTTGTGGGCGATCCACGGTGGCGGTATCTACCACCTGGAAAAGTACAAACTGGCCCCACCGACCATGCCGGACAACCTGCACTGGTTCAAATGGGAGGCCTACTTCACCTGGATGTCGGGCATTGCGCTGCTGTGCGTGGTGTTCTACTGGAACCCGACGCTGTACCTGCTGGCCCCGGGCAGCAGTCTCAGTGGCCCGGAAGGCGTGTTGCTGGGCATTGGCTCACTGTTCGCCGGCTGGTTCATCTACTCCTTCCTCTGCGACTCGGCCCTGGGCAAGCGCCCTGCCCTGCTCGGTTTCATCCTGTTCGTGCTGTTGATTGCCGCCGCGTACGGCTTCAGCAAAGTGTTCAGTGGGCGGGGTGCGTACCTGCACGTGGGTGCGGTGATCGGCACCATCATGGTGGGCAACGTGTTCCGCATCATCATGCCGGCACAACGCGCGCTGGTGGCGGCGATCGCGGAAAACCGCACGCCGGACCCGGCGCTGCCCGCCAAAGGTCTGCTGCGTTCGCGTCACAACAACTACTTCACCTTGCCGGTGCTGTTCATCATGATCAGCAACCACTTTCCGAGCACCTACGGCAGCCAATACAACTGGCTGATCCTGGCGGGCATCGCGGTGGCGGCGGTGTTGGTGCGCCACTACTTCAACACCCGGCATAACAGCCAGAAGTATGCGTGGACGTTGCCGGTGGGTGCACTGGCAATGATCTGCCTCGCCTACGTGACCGGCCCCAAGCCGGTGGCCGAAGTGGCCAAGGCCCCGGCGGCCATCGAGTACCAACCGTTGCCGGAAACCGCACTGGGCGGTGGCTTGAAACCGGCAGCGCCTGCCGCCCCCGCCGCTGAACCTGCTCCGGCCCAGGCGACGATTGATTTCGACAAGGTCCACGGGGTGATCCAGGAGCGCTGCGCCGTGTGTCACTCGGCCAAGCCCACCAGTCCGTTGTTCAGTACGGCTCCAGCGGGTGTGATGTTCGACACCCCGGCGCAGATCCAGCAGCAGGCCGCACGTATCCAGGCGCAGGCCGTGGCGAGCCAGATCATGCCGCTGGGCAACATCACCCAGATGACCCAGCAGGAGCGGGATTTGATTGGCACCTGGATCAACCAGGGGGCGCGTACCAACTGACAGGCTGGCGCAGATCCAAAGGTGGGAGGGGGCAGGCCCCCTCCCACAAGGGTCTCCAGGGTTTTGAAGATCGAGTTCCACCCGGCAATTGAATGCCGAACAACACAACAATAAAAAGATCCGAGGTGTTGCATGACCGAGTTAGCCGAACCGCAGATTCCCGCCGCACCCGCCCTGGTGCGGCTGCCCCTCTTGCAACTGATTCTGGTAGGCCTGCAACACGTCTTGCTGATGTACGGCGGCGCCGTCGCCGTGCCCTTGATCATTGGCCAGGCCGCAGGCCTCGGCCGTGAAGAAATCGCCTTTCTGATCAACGCTGATCTGCTGGTCGCCGGCATCGCCACCCTGGTGCAGTCGTTCGGCATCGGCCCGGTGGGCATTCGCATGCCGGTGATGATGGGCGCCAGTTTTGCCGCCGTCGGCAGCATGGTCGCCATGGCCGGCATGCCCGGTATCGGCTTGCAGGGCATCTTCGGCGCGACCATCGCTGCCGGGTTCTTTGGCATGCTGATCGCACCGTTCATGTCCAAGGTCGTGCGTTTTTTCCCGCCGTTGGTGACCGGCACGGTGATCACCGCGATTGGCCTGTCGCTGTTTCCCGTGGCGGTGAACTGGGCCGGCGGTGGCAGTGCCGCCGCGACTTTCGGCTCACCGGTCTACCTGGCGGTTGCCGCGCTGGTATTGGCCACCATCCTGCTGATCAACCGCTTCATGCGTGGCTTCTGGGTGAACATCTCGGTGCTGATCGGCATGGGCCTGGGCTACGCCTTGTGCGGCGCCATCGGCATGGTCGACCTCAGTGGCCTGGCCCAGGCGCCGTGGGTGCAGGTGGTGACGCCGTTGCACTTCGGCATGCCCAAATTCGAGTTGGCGCCGATCCTGTCGATGTGCCTGGTGGTGGTGATCATTTTTGTCGAGTCCACCGGGATGTTCCTCGCGCTGGGCAAGATCACCGGCCAGGACGTCACGCCGAAAATGCTGCGGCGCGGCCTGCTGTGTGATGCCGGTGCATCGTTCTTTGCCGGGTTCTTCAACACCTTCACCCACTCTTCGTTCGCGCAGAACATCGGCCTGGTGCAGATGACCGGCGTGCGTTGCCGTTCGGTGACGATGATGGCCGGCGCATTTCTGATCGTGCTCAGCCTGCTGCCCAAGGCGGCGTACCTGGTCGCGTCGATCCCGCCGGCGGTGCTGGGCGGCGCGGCGATTGCCATGTTCGGCATGGTGGCGGCGACCGGGATCAAGATCCTGCAGGAAGCCGATATCGCCGACCGGCGCAACCAATTGCTGGTGGCGGTGAGCATCGGCATGGGCCTGATCCCGGTGGTGCGCCCGGAGTTCTTCGCGCAGCTGCCGCTATGGATGAGCCCGATTACCCACAGCGGTATCGCCATGGCCACCCTCAGCGCGTTGTCGCTGAATATCCTGTTCAACATTCTCGGCGGTTCTGAACGACCAGCCGTTGCTCCTACGCATTGATTCCTTCGTTCGCACAAAAACAATAACGAAACAGGGAACATCAACATGCACACCGCTCACCTGGGGCCGGTCACAAGCCGTGCCCCATTCTCGCCCCGCGCGCGCTGTAACGGCGCACTTGAGCCCAGGCCTGGGAGCCAGTATTCTCCGCGCCCGCTCGAATCGACTCAAAAAAAAACAGCGAATGTAAAAGCTGACTGCAAGGCCAACTTATCCCGGCCTAATGTCTGCGGCCAAAGTGCGCAAATGTCCTCTGAATTCGACTGCATCTCATGCAGCCGACGGGGATTTTTTGGCTTTTTAAACACCTTGGCGCAGCTCTTGCTAAAAGCACTAAAGCTGACCGAACAGACGATTTTTGCAGCGAACCAAAAGGCGCCACACCAGAGCGCCTGCGTAGAAGAAAAACCATAAAACTTTAACTCGGGAGCAACCGAATGAAACCTATGTTCAAAGGCCTGATGCTGGCGGGATCCCTGCTGGCCGGTGGCCAAGCCGTGGCCGGTGACCTGTTGCAGTGGCAGAACAACAGCCTGACTTACTTGTGGGGCAAGAGCTTTACCGTCAACCCGCAGATTCAGCAAACCGTCACGTTCGAACATGCCGATGCGTGGAAGTACGGTGATAACTTTATCTTCGTCGACCGCATCTTTTACAACGGCAAGGAAGACGGCAACGTCGGCCCCAGTACGTATTACGGCGAAATAAGCCCACGTCTGTCATTCGGCAAAATCTTCGATAAAGACCTGTCCTTCGGCCCCATCAAGGATGTATTGCTGGCGTTCACTTACGAGTTCGGCGAAGGCGACAACGAGTCGTACCTGCTCGGGCCAGGCTTTGACTTGAACATCCCCGGTTTCGATTACTTCCAGCTGAACTTCTACCAACGCCAGACCGAAGGCAATCGCCCAGGTGACGGCGTCTGGCAGATCACGCCGGTCTGGTCCTACACCATCCCAGTGGGCAATTCCGACGTGCTGATCGACGGCTTCATGGACTGGGTGACGGACAACGACAAGAACGCCCGTGGCACCTACCACGCCAACCTGCACTTCAACCCGCAGGTCAAATATGACCTGGGCAAGGCGCTGCATTGGGGCGACAAGCAGTTGTACGTGGGTTTTGAATACGACTACTGGAAGAACAAGTACGGGATCGAAGATTCCGGCGCGTTCAAGACCAACCAGGACACGGCGAGCTTCCTGGTCAAGTATCACTTCTGACCGTCAGGCCAGGCCGAGGAATTTCGACAATTCCTCGCGCTTGGCCAACGCATCCCGTCGCCCCAGCTCGATCAATTCACTGCAATACCCCGCCTCGAACAGCAGGTAACTCAACACCCCCGCCCCGCTCGTCTTGGTCGCCCCCGGCCCGCGCAGAAACAAGCGCAACGCCGCCGGCAGTTCCTGGCGATGCCGCGCCGCGATCTCGTCGATCGGCTGGCTGGGTGCGATCACCAGCACCTCCACCGCCGCCACCCCCGGCGCGACATGGCTGAACTGGTTCAAGCGTTCGAGCAATTCGATATCGCTTTCCAGGCTGTCAATGAACGTGCTGTTGAGCATATGCCCACCGATCTGCGCCAGGGTCGGCTCCTGGCCGGTGTAGCTGCGCTGTACCGCCGGCTCATTGCCCCGCGGGTTGCCGCTGACACCGACCACCAGCACGCGGCTGGCGCCCAGGTGCAACGCCGGACTGATCGGCGCCGACTGCCGCACGGCGCCGTCGCCGAAGTATTCCTGGTCGAGTTTGACCGGGGCGAACAACAAGGGGATCGCCGAACTGGCCAGCAGGTGTTCGACCGTCAGTTGAGTCGGCAGGCCGATACGGCGGTGGCGCAACCAGGCGTCGATGGTGCCGCCGCCCTGATAGAAGGTCACTGCCTGCCCGGACTCATAACCAAAAGCCGTAACCGCCACCGCATGCAGGTGTTTGTTGCGGATGGCTTCGTCGATGCCGTCCAGATGCAGCTTGTCTTTGAGCAGCGCCTTCAGCGGCGTGCTGTCGAGCAGTGCCACCGGTACTTGTGCGCCCAAGCCCAGCAGGCTGTGGATCAGGAAACGGCTCGCCTGGCGGATCACCCCCGGCCAGTCACTGCGCAGCACCAGATGGCTGCTGAAGCCCTGCCAGAAAGCGGTAAGGCGTTGGATCGCGGCGGTGAAGTCCATGGCGCCACTGGCCAGGCTTACCGCATTGATCGCACCGGCCGACGTACCGACGATCACCGGAAAAGGATTGGGCGCCCCCGGCGGCAGCAACTCGGCAATCGCCGCCAATACCCCCACCTGATACGCCGCTCGCGCCCCGCCGCCGGAAAGAATCAAGCCAGTAACCGGTTCAGCTGGGCGCATTGCGTCACTCCATGTGGGGAAATGTCTGTCTTATCGACGGCGTTTTTCGTACAGCTTGGGTTCACCCGGTGGCCGGCTCTTGAAGCGGCGGTGGGTCCACAGGTATTGCTCGGGGCATTCACGCACGGAGGCTTCAACCCATTGGTTGATGCGCAGGCAGTCGACTTCATCGCTTTCGCCGGGGAAGTCGGTGAGCGGCGGGTGGATCACCAGACGGTAACCGCTGCCATCGGCCATGCGCTGTTGAGTGAACGGCACCACCAGTGCCTTGCCCAGCTTGGCGAACTTGCTGGTGGCCGGCACGGTAGCGGCCTGGATGCCGAACAACGGCACGAAGATACTTTGCTTGGCGCCATAGTCCTGGTCCGGTGCGTACCAGATGGCACGGCCGGCGCGCAGCAGCTTGAGCATGCCGCGCACGTCTTCACGCTCCACGGCCAGGGAATCGAGGTTGTGACGTTCGCGGCCACGGCGCTGGATATAGTCGAACAGCGGGTTGCCGTGCTCGCGGTACATACCATCGATGGTGTGCTTCTGCCCCAACAACGCTGCGCCAATTTCCAGGGTGGTGAAGTGCAGGGCCATGAGGATCACACCCTTGCCATCCAACTGCGCCTGCTTGAGGTGTTCCAGGCCTTCGACGTGGGCCAGGCGCGCCAGGCGCTGGCGCGACCACCACCAGCTCATGGCCATTTCAAAGAACGCGATGCCGGTGGAGGCAAAGTTTTCCTTGAGCAACTGTTTACGCTCTTTGGCGGATTTTTCCGGGAAGCACAGTTCCAGGTTGCGTGCGGCGATGCGGCGGCGTTCGCCGGCCACGCGGTACATGCCGGCGCCCAGCAGGCGACCGATGGTCAGCAGCGCGCGGTACGGCAGTTGGGTGACCAGCCACAACAGGCCGAGCCCCAGCCATAACAGCCAGAAACGCGGGTGAAAAAATACAGCTCGAAAACGCGGGCGATCCATTACAGATTCCGGTAAAGACAAGGGCCGCGCATTCTACAACGGTTCGACCCGGCTTGCGGCCAGTGAGTGTTCTCGTTATAAGTCTCGACACTTTTCGCGACAAGCCGCTTTTGCCGACCATGAGCCAAACCGAACCGCTAGACCAAGATCCCGTGTTCCAGCTGAAAGGCAGCATGCTCGCCATCACCGTACTGGAACTCGCCCGTAACGACCTCGACGCCCTGGACCGCCAACTTGCGGCCAAGGTCGCCCTGGCGCCGAACTTCTTCAACAACGCCCCGCTGGTGCTGGCCCTGGACAAGTTGCCCGCCGACCAGGGCAGTATCGATTTGCCCGGCCTGATGCGCGTGTGCCGCTCCCATGGCCTGCGCACCCTGGCGATTCGCGCCAGCCGTATCGAAGACATCGCGGCGGCCATCGCCATTGAACTGCCAGTACTGCCACCGTCCGGCGCGCGCGAGCGTCCACTGGAACCATTGGTCGGCGAAGAGAAGAAAAAACCGGAAAAACCACCCGAGCCTGCGATCAAGCCTACAAAGATCATCACCTCGCCCGTACGCGGCGGGCAGCAGATTTACGCCCAGGGGGGCGACCTGGTGGTGGTCTCCTCGGTCAGCCCGGGGGCGGAACTTCTCGCCGATGGCAACATCCATGTATACGGCCCGATGCGCGGACGTGCCCTCGCCGGCATCAAGGGTGATACCAAGGCCCGTATTTTTTGCCAGCAGTTGACCGCTGAGCTAGTGTCCATCGCAGGCCAGTACAAGGTTTCAGAAGATTTGCGCCGTGATCCGCTGTGGGGGGCTTCGGTGCAGGTCAACCTGTCGGGCGATGTGTTGAACATCATCCGTCTTTAACGGATACTGCCGCATTTTCCAAGCATCTCTAGACTCTGATAGCACAGCGAAACCGGCATTACTTATGTAGGAATTTTTTATTCCTACAAGGCTGTCCGCCTGCAGCGAGTTCCAAGAGATGTTTTTCAGGGACTGAAAAGTCCTTTTTCCTTAGGGGTGAAACACCTTGGCCAAGATTCTCGTGGTTACATCCGGCAAGGGTGGTGTGGGTAAGACCACCACCAGCGCCGCTATCGGTACCGGCCTCGCTCTGCGCGGCCACAAGACAGTTATCGTCGACTTCGACGTCGGTTTGCGTAACCTCGACCTGATCATGGGCTGCGAACGCCGCGTGGTGTATGACTTCGTCAACGTGGTCAACGGTGAAGCCAACCTGCAACAGGCCCTGATCAAGGACAAGCGCCTTGAAAACCTGTACGTGCTGGCCGCCAGCCAGACCCGTGACAAAGATGCGCTGACCAAAGAAGGCGTGGGCAAAGTCATCGCCGAACTGGCAGAAACCTTTGAATACGTGGTGTGCGACTCCCCCGCCGGCATCGAGACCGGTGCTCACCTGGCGATGTACTTCGCCGATGAAGCCATCGTGGTGACCAACCCGGAAGTCTCCTCGGTACGTGACTCGGACCGCATGCTCGGCCTGCTGGCCAGCAAGTCCAAGCGCGCCGAAGAAGGCCGCGATCCGATCAAGGAGCACCTGCTGCTCACCCGCTACAACCCTGAGCGTGTCAGCAACGGCGAGATGCTCGGCGTTGAAGACGTAAAGGAAATCCTCGCAGTGACCCTGCTGGGCGTGATTCCAGAATCCCAGGCGGTGCTGAAAGCCTCCAACCAGGGTGTGCCGGTGATTCTTGATGACCAGAGCGACGCCGGCCAGGCGTACAGCGATGCCGTCGATCGCTTGCTGGGCAAGACCGTGGAACACCGCTTCCTCGATGTCAAGAAGAAGGGATTCTTCGAGCGTATCTTTGGAGGCAACTAAACAATGAAATTTCTCGACTTCTTTCGCGCCAACAAAAAGCCTACGACCGCGTCGGTCGCGAAAGAGCGTCTACAGATCATCGTGGCGCACGAACGCGGCCAACGCAGCACCCCGGACTACCTGCCAGCCTTGCAGAAGGAACTGGTCGAGGTGATCCGCAAGTACGTCAATATCGGCAACGATGACGTGCATGTCGCCCTGGAAAATGACGGCAGCTGCTCGATTCTGGAACTCAATATCACCCTGCCTGATCGTTGATCGAACAGGCGGCCGCCACGGCGGCTCGGTCACCTTGATCCCTTTTCGGGAACCGGGTGGGCGAGCCGCCGTTGGCGTTTGTTACGAGGCTGTTTGATGCCGCTGTCCAATATCCACATCCTGTATCAGGACGCCGCCGTCCTGGTGGTGAACAAGCCCACCCTGCTGCTCTCGGTGCCTGGCCGCGCCGACGACAACAAGGACTGCCTGATCACCCGCCTGCAGGAAAACGGCTATCCCGAAGCCCGTATCGTCCATCGCCTGGACTGGGAAACCTCGGGCATTATCCTGCTGGCGCGGGATGCCGATACGCACCGTGAGCTGTCCCGCCAGTTTCATGACCGTGAAACCGAAAAGGCCTACACCGCCCTGGCCTGGGGCCAACCGGAACTGGACAGTGGCAGCATCGATTTGCCGCTGCGCTACGACCCACCGACCAAGCCGCGGCATGTGGTCGACCACGAGTTCGGCAAGCACGCGCTGACGTTCTGGAAGGTGCTGGAGCGTTGCGGGGACTGGTGCCGCGTCGAACTGACGCCGATCACCGGGCGCTCGCACCAGTTGCGTGTGCACATGCTCTCCATCGGCCACCCGCTGCTGGGTGACGGCCTGTATGCCCATGAGCAAGCCCTGGCCGCCTGGCCACGCCTGTGCCTGCATGCGAGCATGTTGAGCTTCACTCACCCGCAAAGTGGCGAGCGGTTGCGCTTCGAGTGCCCCGCACCGTTCTAAAGCTGTCAACGCAGTCAATCTGGGAGGGGCGGTGCGATGATTCCACTGGCCTGCGATGGCGGAGTGTCAATCACTGTATGGGTTGGCTGACCCACTGCCATCGGGGGCAAGCCCCCTCCCACATTTGTGCTGTGCACTTCTTGCCATCGAACGGTAAACTCCGCGCATTGCTGTCTGGAGCTATTTATGCGCGAAGCGTTGAATCAAGGCCTGATCGACTTCCTCAAGGCCTCCCCTACTCCTTTTCATGCCACTGCCGCCCTGGCCCAGCGCCTGGAAGCGGCCGGCTACCAGCGTCTCGACGAACGCGAAACCTGGGCCACCGAGGCCAACGGGCGCTATTACGTGACCCGTAACGACTCCTCGATCATCGCCTTCAAGCTTGGCCGTCATTCGCCGCTGCAGGGCGGTATCCGCCTGGTTGGCGCCCACACCGACAGCCCGTGCCTGCGGGTCAAGCCCCAGCCCGAGCTGCAACGCCAGGGTTTCTGGCAACTGGGCGTGGAAGTCTACGGCGGCGCGCTGCTGGCGCCGTGGTTCGACCGCGACCTGTCCCTGGCCGGCCGTGTGACCTTCCGCCGCGACGGCAAGGTCGAAAGCCAGTTGATCGACTTCAAGCTGCCGATTGCCATCATCCCCAACCTGGCCATTCACCTGAACCGTGAAGCCAACCAGGGTTGGGCGATCAATGCCCAGACCGAGCTGCCGCCCATCCTCGCGCAATTTGCCGGTGACGAGCGCGTGGACTTCCGCGCCGTGCTCACCGATCAACTGGCACGCGAACATGGACTCAACGCCGACGTGGTGCTCGACTACGAGTTGAGCTTCTACGACACCCAAGGCGCTGCGGTCATCGGCCTGAACGGTGACTTCATCGCCGGCGCACGCCTGGACAACCTGCTGTCGTGCTACGCCGGCCTGCAAGCCCTGCTCACCAGCGACAGCGAAGAAACCTGCGTGCTGGTGTGCAACGACCACGAAGAAGTCGGCTCCTGCTCGGCGTGCGGCGCCGATGGCCCGATGCTGGAGCAGACCCTGCGTCGCCTGCTGCCGGAAGGTGATGAATTCGTACGCACCATTCAGAAATCCCTGTTGGTCTCAGCCGATAACGCCCATGGCGTGCACCCGAACTATGCCGACAAGCACGACGCCAACCACGGCCCCAAGCTCAACGCCGGCCCGGTGATCAAGGTCAACAGCAACCAGCGCTACGCCACCAACAGCGAAACTGCCGGGTTCTTCCGCCACCTGTGCATGGCCCAGGAAGTACCGGTGCAGAGCTTCGTGGTGCGCAGCGACATGGGCTGCGGCTCAACCATCGGCCCGATCACCGCCAGCCACCTGGGCGTGCGCACCGTGGACATCGGCCTGCCGACGTTCGCCATGCACTCGATCCGCGAACTGTGCGGCAGCCATGACCTGGCGCACCTGGTCAAGGTGTTGGGGGCGTTCTACGCGAGCCACGATCTGCCCTGATCTGAATGTGGGAGGGGGCTTGCCCTCTCCCACATTGGTGTTGTGTACCCCTGATCTATATCACCTGCACTTCTCATAATCCGACCTAGACTTGTCAGTATTCCCACTCCGACAAGGCCGTCGCACCATGATCTCCATGTCTTCCTTCCACGCCATGCTTATCCCTATCCTGATCGGCATGATCATGTTGGCCGTGGGTTTCAACTTTCGCGACAAGCCCCTTGGCGTGTTCGGCATGTGGCTCGGCATGCTGCTGATCCTGGGCACCGTGGTGTACAAGATCCTCGCCAAACTGGCCGAATGACGCTTGCACTCGTACACTCGCTCAACCCGTCGTTTCCAAGGTTGACCGCCTCGTGCTTTCCCGTCTGTTTGCCCTGCCCTGCTACTGCTTGATCGCCCTGCTCACCTTGCTGCCGCTCACGCCTGCCCATGCCGTGGGTTTGCCCGGCCTGCTCGGCACCACCAACAAGACCCAACCCCAGGCCGAAGTGCCGCTGGGGCAGTCGCTGGACGAGGTGATCAAGACCCTGGAAAACGACCAGCAGCGCACTCAGTTGCTGAGCGACCTGAAAAAGCTGCGTGCCGCCACGCAAAAGGCCCAGCCGGCCGCCGAGGAAGGTGTGCTGGGCTTGATCGGCGGCACCCTGGCCAATCTCGAGGCACAGTTTTCGGGCGCCGACAGCCCGCTGGGGCGCTGGTCCAACGAGGTCGACCTGGCCAAGGAAGAACTCGGCGCGCTGATGCTGCCGGCCAACGAATGGCTGCCGATCATTTTCGGTTTTGCCCTGATCCTCGCGGTGTGGAGCCTGCTGGCGTACGCGCTGATCTGGCTCAGCCATCGAGTGCGCGAACGTTTCGGCCTGCCTGAAGAATTGCCGCAACATCCACGCACCTGGGACATGGTGCGCTTCGCCCTGCGCAAGCTCGGCCCGTGGATGATCGCCCTGGTGATCACGGTGTACCTGAGCTACGCCCTGCCCTCGTCCCTGGGCAAGTCCCTGGCGATGGTGCTGGCCTACGCACTGGTGGTGGGCACCTGTTTCTCGGCGATCTGCGTGATCGCTTTTTCGGTACTCGACGGCCCGCACCGTCATCGCGCGCTGTATATCCTGCGCCACCAGGCGTTCCGCCCGCTGTGGTGGATCGGCAGTTTTGCCGCCTTTGGCGAGGCCTTGAGCGACCCGCGACTGGTCCAGGCCCTGGGCCAGCACCTGTCCCACACCGCCGCGACAGTCGCCAATGTGATGGCGGCGCTGTCGACCGGTGTATTCATCCTGCGTTTCCGCCGGCCCATCGCCCACCTGATCCGCAACCAGCCGCTGTCGCGCCGCCTGACGCGCCGCGCCCTCAGCGACACCATCGAAATCATCGGGTCCTTCTGGTACATCCCGGCCTTGCTGCTGGTGGGTATCTCGCTGTTCGCCACCTTCGTCTCGGCTGGCGATACCAGCACCGCCTTGCGCCAGTCCCTGCTGTGTACGGTGCTGCTGGTGCTGTGCATGGTGATCAACGGATTGGTGAGACGCCACGCGCTCAAGCCGCAACGCGGTCACAAGCGCCACGCGCTGTATTCCGAACGCCTGAAAAGCTTCGTCTACACCCTGGCCCACCTGATCGTGTGGCTGGTGTTTATCGAGTTGGGCCTGCGGGTGTGGGGCCTGTCGCTGATCCGCTTTACCGAAGGCGATGGCCATGAAGTCAGCGTCAAGCTGTTCGGCCTGGCCGGGACCTTGTTGTTCGCCTGGCTGATCTGGATCCTCAGCGACACGGCGATCCATCATGCCCTCACCCGCTCGCGCAAGGGCCTGGCCAATGCCCGTGCGCAGACCATGATGCCGTTGATCCGCAACGTGCTGTTCGTGACCATCTTTATCATTGCTGCCATTGTCGCCCTGGCGAACATGGGCATGAACGTCACGCCGCTGCTGGCCGGTGCCGGTGTGATCGGCCTGGCCATCGGTTTTGGCGCGCAGTCGCTGGTGGCGGACTTGATCACCGGCCTGTTCATCATCATCGAAGACTCCCTGGCCATCGACGACTACGTGGATGTGGGCGGCCACCTGGGCACCGTGGAAGGCCTGACCATCCGTACCGTACGCCTGCGGGATATCGACGGCATTGTGCACACCATCCCGTTCAGCGAGATCAAGAGCATCAAAAACTACTCGCGGGAGTTCGGCTACGCGATCTTCCGGGTGGCGATCCCGTACAACATGGAAATCGACGACGCCATCAAGCTGATGCGCGACGTCGGCCATAAAATGCGCAACGACCCGCTGCAACGCCGCAATATCTGGTCGCCCCTGGAGATTCAGGGGGTGGAGAGTTTCGAGTCGGGCAGCGCGATCCTGCGGGCACGGTTCAAGACGGCGCCGATCAAACAGTGGGAAGTGTCGCGGGCGTTCAACCTGTCGCTGAAACGGCATCTGGATGAGGCAGGACTGGATCTGGCTACGCCGCGTTTGAGTGTGCAGGTGGTGACCGCCGGCACGGTGCAGGAGAAAGATCAACAACAATAAACTCAGGAGAGGTCCTTATGCGTTTAACCGGTCTGACACACCAATGGGCTTTCGGCATGCTGTGCGCGGTAGCCAGCAGTGTCGTGATTGCCGCCAGCAGCGACCAGGACAGGGCCCGGGAGACAATCGCCACCCAGGCAACAGCACTCGAGCCGGCGCTGCTGGAAACCCGACGCGACATTCACGCCCACCCTGAACTGGGCAACACCGAGACTCGCACGGCCGAGTTGGTCGCCAAGCAACTGCGTGACCTGGGCCTCGAGGTCAAGACCGGCGTCGCGCGCACGGGCGTGGTCGCCGTACTCAAAGGCGCCTTGCCCGGCCCGACCGTCGCCTTGCGTGCCGACATGGATGCACTACCGGTGAAGGAAGTCGCCGACTTGCCTTTCGCCTCCAAAGCCAAGGGCACCTACTTGGGCAAGGATGTCGACGTGATGCACGCCTGCGGCCACGACGCCCATGTCGCCATCCTGCTGAGCACGGCGAAGATCCTGACCGGCATGCGCGAGCGCCTGCCCGGCACCGTGGTGTTCTACTTCCAACCGGCCGAAGAAGGCCCGAGTGATTTCATCCCCGACGGTAAAAATACCTGGGGAGCCAAAATGATGGTGCAAGAAGGCGTGATGAAGGCGCCCAGGCCGGACGCGGTGTTTGGCCTGCATGTATGGGCGGGTGTACCCGCCGGCCAGATTGCCTACCGCCCGGGACCGACCCTGGCCAGCTCGGATGACTTGCGCATCAAGATCCTCGGCAAACAGACCCACGCCGGTCGCCCCTGGGACGGCATCGACCCGATCACCGTGGGCGCAGAGACCATCGTCGGCCTGCAAACCGTGATCAGCCGCCGCACCGACATTTCCTCGTTCCCCTCAGTGGTGAGCATTGGCACCATCAACGGTGGCACGCGCTACAACATCATCCCTGAGTCGGTGGACATGACCGGCACCATTCGCTCCTACGACTACGGCATCCGCCAGAAACTGCACGCGGATGTGCGGCAGACCGTGGAAAAAATCGCCGAAAGCGGCGGCGCCAAGGCTGAAGTCACCATCATCGAGAAGTACGACCCCACCATCAACAACCCGGCATTGACCGAGAAGATGCTGCCGAGCCTGCGCTGGGCGGCCAAGGATGACGTGGTGCACAGCCCGCTGGTGGGCGGCGCCGAAGATTTCTCGTTTTATGCCAAGGAAGCACCGGGGCTGTTTGTGTTCCTGGGGGTGACGCCGAGAGATCAGGATATGAGCAAGGCGGCGCCGAACCACAACCCGGGGTTCTTTGTGGATGAATCAGCGTTGGTGGTGGGGGTGAGAACGTTGGCGGCGTTGGCGACGGATTACCTGTACGCCAACCAGGCACTGTAAAGCGTTTCTGTGGGAGCGGGCTTGCCCGTGATGGCGGTGTGTCAGGCGATGTATTCGATGACTGATAAACCGCTATCGCGGGCAAGCCCGCTCCCACATTTGATTTGCGGTGCTTAAGCGAGCGTGGCGCCATCCATCTTCTGGCGCAGGCTCAGTGGACGCATATCGGTCCAGACTTCTTCGATATAGGCCAGGCACTCTTTCTTCAGGCCGCTCTTGCCCACGGTGCGCCAGCCTTCCGGTACGGCCTTGTAGTCGGGCCAGATGGAATACTGTTCTTCATGGTTGACCACTACCTGAAACAGGATGTCGTCGCGGTCAAATACTGAGGTCATTGCTGTTCTCCATCGCTATAAGGCTGGCTGCGCACCGTGCGCAGTACCGATATCTGTAGAAACGTACCAGGCTGGCAAAAAATTAGAGGCTGGCGACCGCCGCCGCCAACGCACGTCCGAAGATGTCCGCCACCCGGTCCACTTCGCTGGCGGTGATCACCAGCGGCGGCAGGAAACGCACCACGCTGCCATGCCGACCGCCCAGTTCGAGGATCAGCCCGCGCTTGAGGCATTCACGCTGCACCAGCGGCGCCAATTGGCGATGCACCGGCGGATGACCTTGAATGTCCGGCGTGCCAGTCGGGTCGACCAGTTCCACGCCGAGCATCAGCCCGCGACCACGAATATCCCCCAGGTGCGGGAAGTCGCGCTGCAGGATGCGCAGGTGTTCACCGAGGCGCTCGCCCATGGCCGCCGCATGACCGGCCAGGTCATGGTCCTTGAGGTAGCGCATCACCGCCGACCCCGCCGCCATGGCCATCTGGTTCCCACGGAAGGTCCCGGCATGGGCGCCCGGCAGCCAGGTGTCGAGCCAGTCGCGGTACACCACCACCGCCAGCGGCAGGCTGCCGCCGATGGCCTTGGACATCACCACCACATCCGGGATGATCCCGGCGTGCTCAAAGGCAAACATCTTGCCGGTACGGCCGAAACCACTCTGGATCTCATCGACGATCAACGCCACGCCCGCCTGCTCGGTGATACGGCGCAGGCCGCGCAGCCAGTCCAGGTCAGCCGGAATCACACCGCCCTCGCCCTGCACCACTTCGACAATCACCGCCGCCGGCAGTAATACACCGGCCTCCGGATCATTCAGCAGGTTTTCCAGGTAGTGCAGGTTGACCCGCACGCCTTCCGCGCCGCCCAAGCCGAACGGGCAACGATAGTCGTAGGGGTATGGCAGAAATTGCACGCCACTGCCGAGCAAGGCACCCAGGGGTTTCTTCGGCCCCAGACTCCCCATCAGGCTCAAGGCGCCCTGACTCATGCCGTGATAACCGCCCTGGAATGACAATACGGTGCTGCGCCCGGTGGCAGTGCGCACCAATTTCAATGCGGCTTCCACCGCATCGGTGCCGGTGGGGCCGCAGAACTGGATTTTCGCTTCCCGCGCCAGCGCCGGCGGCAACAAACCGAACAGGTCCTGCACGAACTGGTCCTTGACCGGGGTGGTCAGGTCCAGCGTGTGCAGGGGCAATTCATCAGCCAGCACCTGTTGAATAGCCTCGATCACGACCGGGTGGTTATGCCCCAGCGCGAGGGTGCCGGCGCCGGCCAGGCAGTCGATGAAGCTGCGCCCTTCGACGTCCTCCACGTAAATCCCCTTGGCACGCTTGAGTGCCAGGGGAATGCGCCGCGGGTAGCTGCGGGCATTGGATTCCTGTTGGCGCTGACGGGCCAGCAGCGGGGTTTCGTCGAACTGGTAAAGCGTTTCATGCACCTGGGCGTCTTCGATACGGCTGGTAGCGACTGACATTTCTCGATCCCTCAATACGCTGATGATGGTGACCAAACTGCCGATCCGCTGGCGTCTGGCCCCAAGGGGCATGCGCACGGATTTCCTGTTCTGGAAACGCACCAGCGTCGAGGGGATTTAGGGCCTTTGATCACTCGCCAGTGAATACAAAACCAAATGTGGGAGGGGGCTTGCCCCCGATAGCAATGGATCAGTCACTGGTGTCGGGACTGACAGAGCGCAATCGGAGGCAAGCCCCCTCCCACATTGGAATTGCGTTCGGCGTCAAAGACCGCGGTATTTTTCGTTCAGTGCATACAAAATCGCGCAGGTCTCCGCATCCAGGAACCCGCAGTAATCCCGCGCCCGAAAGTGCATCTGAAACGCCCGCGTCCTCTGTTCAAACCCTTGCCGGTTCTTCGCCGGCGCATAGCCATAGCGTTGAAACGCCCGCTCCACCTCGACCTCCGGCGGCAGGCCCAGGCAAAACCGGCGCTGATACATCGCCCGTGTCGCCTCATCAAACCAGGCCCCCACTCCCGCTTCATGCAGACACCGCCACGGCAGCCGCGGCCCAGGATCACTCTTGCGACCGAACGCCACGTCCGCATGCCCGAGGATGTCGGTGGGCCCGATCTGCGGGTATCGCTCAAGAATGTCGCGAACCAGTGCAATCAACACGTCGGTCTGTTCCGGCGCATAGGCCGCAAAGGTGAACACACCGCCGTCATCCCGCGCCTGGTTGACGATCTCGATGCCAATCGAGCGGCTGTTGAGGTTGTCGCGCCCCGCCCAATGGCTCACCCCGGCGTGCCAGGCGCGCTGGTCTTCCTCCACCAACCGGAAGACACGCAGCTCTTCATAGCCAGCCGCGCGATAGTCGGGCTCATCAGGGTCGGGCAGCAAGTAGTGTGCACTCACCCCATCCTGAGTCAGGGTGCGCAGTGAGGCACCAAAAGGCGCTGCGGTGTAATGCAGGATCACCTGCCGCACGGGCTCGCCGTTGCGATCGTTGAAGCCTCTGGCAGGGAAACTGGTATCGATGACCAACATGAGAACCGTCCTTTTTCAATACAGGCCGAGTCATTCAGCCCGTTCAAGCGCAAAAAATTACCGCCATCCTGAAGGCTTCAACTTCAGGAGGGCGGTAGCTATTTGGCACTTGAAAGAAAAGTGATCAGCAGCGCAGTGGCATACCCAGGTCAACGCGCAGTCCGTCCGGCCCGCTGTCGAACTTCAACGAGCAGGAACAGCGCTGCACGATCGCTTGCACGATCGCCAGGCCCAGGCCACAGCCTTCGCTGTTACCGTTGCGCCAGAAGCGTTGGGTCAGGTACTGCAAGTCCTCGGGGGCAATCTGCTTGCCGTGGTCACGCACGCGGAACACCACATTATCGGCGGCGGTGAATACGCTGAGTTCCACCCGGGTATCGGTCGGCGTGTGGCGCAACGCGTTGTCCAGCAGGTTACGCAAGGCGGCGACCGCCAGGCCCACCGGCATGTCCACCGGGGTGGCCGAAAGGTCGTCCGGCAGGATCAGGTCGATGCGCGAATTGTCACCGGCATTGGCATCCTGGATCGCCAGGCGCGCTACTTCTTCGGCGCTGGAGTGCATGCCATCGTCAAACGACAGGTTACCCTCGACCCGTGCCAGCAACAGCAATTGCTCCAGGGTCCGATGCAGGCGGTCGGCGCCCTCCTCGGCATGGGCCAGGGACTGGTCGCGGGCCGCGCCTTCGGTCATGCGCGCCACTTGCAGGTGGGTCTTGATCGCGGTGAGCGGGCTGCGCAGTTCGTGGGCCGCGTCACCGGTGAGGCGGCGCTCGCGCTCGATGGTCTTGGCAATGCGTTGCAACAGCTGGTTCTGGGTGTCCAGCAGTGGCTCGAGTTCGCTGGGCAACGGGTGGATCTGCAACGGTTCAAGGGAATCGGCACTGCGGCGCATCAAGGCGTCACGCATGCGGTTGAGCGGCAGCAGGCTCTGGCCGATGCCCAGCCACAACAGGCACAGGCAGCCGAGCATCGCCACGCCCACCGGCACCGACGCCGCCAGCAGGATCGACAGGTTCAGCGCCTCGCGCTCCACTTGCCGGTCGGCCGTGGTGATCAGCAGGTCGCCACGGGACAGGGTGAAACTGCGCCAGCCCACGCCATCGACGACCTGGTCGCGAAACCCGCTCTTGCGCGACTCCAGCCCCTCATCCGGCGTGGTGTGGCTGCGCGCCAGGATTTCCCCGCGCAGGGAACTGACCTGGCAGGCCATGCCGCCGGGCACATTCAATTGTTCAGCGCTGAAATGCGCGCCGCCGCTGACGCTGGCCAGGCCGGGCATCTGTTCGGTCAGCCCCGCCACCATGCGCGCCGACGCCACCAGGCGCTGGTCGAGGGAGAACATCATCTGGTTGCGCAGGTCGTTGAGCATCCAGGCCGCCGCCAGGGCCCAGATCAGCACAAAGGCGGCGCCGAGCTTGAACGTCAGGCGCAGGCGCAGGCTTTTCACGATACGTCCTCGCCCCCATCGGCTGGGCCCAGGCGGTAGCCGAGGCCGCGCACGGTCTCGACAATGCCGTTGCCCAACTTGCGCCGCAGGTGGTGGATATGCACGTTGAGCGCGTTGCTTTCCAGTTCGTCGTTGAAGCCGTAGACGCTGTCCTTGAGCTGTTCGCTGGACAGCACCCGGCCTTTGTTGTGCAGCAGGGCTTGCAACAGCGCCTGCTCGCGACGCGACAGGTCAACCGGCTCGCCGCCCAGGAAGGTTTCGCGGCTGCTGGGGTCGTAGGCCAGGCGGCCATGCTCGATCAGGTTGACACTGCGCCCTGCCACCCGTCGCAGCAGGGTTTGCAGGCGCGCGGCGAGTTCGCGCAGGTCGAAGGGTTTGAGCAGGTAG
This sequence comes from Pseudomonas extremorientalis, assembly GCF_024584605.1. NCBI lineage: Bacteria > Pseudomonadati > Pseudomonadota > Gammaproteobacteria > Pseudomonadales > Pseudomonadaceae > Pseudomonas > Pseudomonas extremorientalis. The sequence goes on from NZ_CP089519.1 coordinate 4,519,509, forward strand.
TCATCGGCGCCGGCTTGCAGGCCGTCGACGCGATTGGTCACCGAGTCCCGCGCGGTGAGGATCAGCACCGGAATCTCCAGGCCCTGGCTGCGCTGTTGCTGCAACAACTTCAGGCCGTCTTCATCCGGCAGGCCCAGGTCGAGCACCATGATGTCGAACGTCGCCGCCTTGAGCATCGCGCGTGCGGCGCCCGCCGTGGCCACGTGTTCAACGGTGAAACCCTGGGCGGTGAGGCCGGCCACAATGCCGCTGGCGATCAGTTTGTCGTCTTCACAGACCAGTACGTGCATGGTGAACCCTTCATGAAAGATGGGGAGATTAAAGGGGCAGCGGATTAAGCGCAGATTATGCCGCTAAACACCCCTCACTCAATCTAGAATAGCCGTGGTTAATCATCGGTTAATCAACGCCACACATTGTGTGCCTACTTGCATCGAACTAAGGCTTGACCATGCGGCATCTGTTTACCTTTCTGCTGGTGTTGTTCGCGGGGCTGGCCCAGGCCGTGCCGGGCAACCCGTTTGAGACCAAACCCGATTTCCTCCCGGTGGGCAAGGCCTTCATCTTTACCTCCGAACGTCTTGAAAGTGGCGAGATGCAGCTGTATTGGCAGATTGCCGACGGTTACTACCTGTACAAGCAGCGCATGAAGTTCGACGGCCTGGCCGAAAAACCCGTGCTGCCCAAAGGCGAGGATCACAGCGATGAGTTCTTCGGCGACCAGGAGGTCTATCGCCAAGGCCTGGAAGTGAAGATTCCCGCCGGCGCCACCGGCCAGGTCAAGCTGGGCTGGCAGGGCTGTGCGGATGCGGGCCTGTGCTACCCGCCGCAGTCGATCACCGTGGACCTGGGTGGCAACCCGGCCGTCGCCACCGCCGCACAAGCCCAGGACCAGAGCCTGGCCAGCGGTTTGCAACAACGCAGCCTGGGTTGGAGCCTGTTGATATTCTTTGGCTTGGGACTGCTGTTGGCCTTTGCACCGTGTTCATTGCCGATGCTGCCGATTCTCGCCGGCCTGGTGGTGGGCAGTGGTGCCAGCCCGCGTCGCGGTTTTGCCCTGGCCAGCAGCTATGTGGTGTGCATGGCGCTGGTGTATGCCGCGCTCGGCGTATTGGCTGCCTTGCTTGGCGCCAACCTCGCCGCGCTCCTGCAAACCCCGTGGATCCTGGGCAGTTTCGCCGCGCTGTTCGTGATCCTCGCCCTGCCGATGTTCGGTTTCTTTGAACTGCAACTGCCCGCCTTCCTGCGTGATCGCCTGGATAACGTCAGCCGCCAGCAAAGCGGTGGCAGCCTGGTGGGCGCAGGGATTCTCGGTGCGCTGTCCGGCCTGCTGGTGGGGCCGTGCATGACCGCGCCCCTGGCCGGTGCCCTGCTGTACATCGCCCAGAGCGGCAATGCGCTGCACGGCGGCCTGATCCTGTTCGCCATGGGCATCGGCATCGGCATTCCGCTGTTGCTGCTGGTGACCGTGGGCAACCGCTTCCTGCCCAAGCCAGGCACCTGGATGAACGTGCTCAAGGGCATCTTCGGCTTCCTGTTCCTCGGCACCGCCGTGCTGATGATCCGCCCGGTGGTCGGCGAAAACCTGTGGATCGGCCTGTGGGGCGTACTCGCGCTGGTCATGGCCTACTGCGGCTGGACCCTGGCCCGCGAATACGGCCTGGCCGCCAAGGTATTTGGCGCAGGCTCCCTGGTACTGGGCCTGTGGGGCGCGGTGCTGGTGGTGGGCGCAGCGGGGGGCAGCGAAGACCTGTGGCAACCGCTGAAGGTCTACAGCGGTTCACGGGTCGCTGGCGCAGCCTCCGCCCACGATGCCTTCATGACCATCAACGACCCGGCCGTGCTGCAAAGCCAGCTCGACAGCGCCAAGGCCCAAGGCCAATGGGTGTTGGTCGACTATTACGCCGACTGGTGCGTGTCGTGCAAGATCATGGAAAAGCAGGTGTTCGGCAAACCCGAAGTCATGCAGGCGCTCAAAGACGTACGCCTGCTGCGCCTGGACGTCACCGCCGACAACGCCGCCAGCCGCGCGCTGCTCGGCCGCTACAAAGTGCCTGGCCCACCGAGCTTCGTGTGGATCGGCCCGGACGGTGAAGAACGCCGCGCCCAACGCATCACCGGCGAAGTGGATGCCGCCGCTTTCCTGCAACGCTGGATGCAAACCCGAGACGCTCTCTGATGCTGACCCTGACCATCGGCACCTTCGCCATTGCCCTGAATCATATCCTGCTGATCAGTGCGCTGATTCTCGCCACCCTGGTGGGTTGGCGCGTGGCCAAGCGTGGTGGTGAAAACCCGGAATCAGTGCTGTTCAGCCTGTTCCTGCTGGGCATGCTCGCTGCCCGCGTCAGCTTTGTGCTGATGTACTGGAGCGACTACCGCAACGACTGGGTGCAGATGGTCGACCTGCGCGACGGTGGCTTCCTCGCCTGGCCCGGCGTGATCGCCCTGGTCCTTGGTGCGCTGGCCTATGGCTGGCGGCGCCCGGCCCTGCGCAAGCCGCTGAGTGCCGGGGTGATCACCGGCCTGGTGTTCTGGGGCATGACCAGCCTGTCCCTGAGCCTGTACGACAAGGGCTCGCAACTGCCGGACATCACCCTGCGCAATGCCAATGGCGAGGTGGTGCAATTGGCCGACTACAAGGGCGGCCCGCTGGTGATCAACCTGTGGGCCACCTGGTGCCCGCCGTGCCGCCGCGAGATGCCAGTACTGGAGCGCGCCCAACACCAGCGGCCCGACGTGACCTTCCTGTTCGTCAACCAGGCCGAAAGCATGCAAAGCGTCAGCACCTTCCTCGCCACCCAGGGCCTGACCCTCGACAACGTGCTGTTCGACGCCAGCGGCCGCCTCGGCCAGGCCGTAGGTTCCATGGCCTTGCCGACCACCCTGTTCTACCAAGCCGATGGACGCCTGATCAACAGCCACCTTGGTGAACTGTCCCAGGCCAGCCTGGCCCGCGCCATGGAACCCTTCGACAACGCCCCTGCCGCCACAAGGAAACCGACATGCCTCGCCTCCGCCACCTGCTGACCCTGCTGCCACTGACCTTGGCCGCTACCCTGGCCCAGGCCGAAGACTGGCCGGCGCCGATCAAACAGATCGAAGCCAAGGGCGCCAAGATCCTCGGCAAGTTCGACGCCCCCAGCGGCCTCACCGGCTACGCCGCCCAGTACCAGAACCGCGGCATGGCCCTCTACCTGACCGCCGACGGCAAAAGCGTGCTCGCCGGCAACCTGTACGACGCCCAGGGCAACGACCTGAGCAGCGCGCCCCTGGAAAAGCTGGTGTACGCGCCGATGGCCAAGGAAGTCTGGGCCAAGATGGAAAAAAGCAGCTGGATCCAGGACGGCGACGTTAAAGCCCCCCGCATCGTCTACCTGTTCAGCGACCCCAACTGCCCTTACTGCAACATGTTCTGGGAACAGGCCCGCCCGTGGGTGAAGGCCGGCAAGGTGCAATTGCGCCACATCATGGTCGGCATCATCCGCGAAGACAGCCCGGGCAAATCGGCTGCGTTGTTCGCCGCCAAAGACCCACAAAAAGCCCTGGAGGAACACGAAGCCGCTGGCAAGGGCAGCAAGTTGCAGGCACTGGACAAGATCCCGGCGGATATCGAGGCCAAGCTTGATAGCAACATGAAGTTGATGGAGGAGCTGGAATTGTCGGCGACGCCGGCGATTTTCTATCTGGATGACAAAGGTGGGTTGCAGCAGCAACAAGGGGCGCCTTCGCCGGAGAAATTGGGGAAGATTTTGGGGCCTAAATAAATCGATTTGCCTCCTCCGGAAAGGGCCTCCAAAAAACTGGAGGCCCGACTCCATCAAAGCTGTATTCCAGGTTTTAGTGATGCAAACGCTTGACTACAGTTGAGCTAGTCATGACTTTGGGGGGCGCTAAATTGAACGCACCAGAGCGTCGTCAAGTTCGTAATCATCACCATCCCCCCCGGGGGGTACCGATTGATAGGTAATGACACTCAACCACATAGTCGACGCCGTGGCTTGAAACGTGCCCTTTAGCTCAACAAATGCCTGCGCATAAAACTGCGTAGGCGCAGTGACTCTAATCACCGTGAGGCCATCTGTAGCCTGAAGGGAAAGCGTAGGGACAGGCAGGTACCCATTGCGATTCTTAACCCTAATACTAAATTCATAGGTTCTACCAATGTTTAACCCGTCATAACGCTTTTTCATCAACTCCCCAGCTCTAGTATCACTTGCGTCATGAACCAAGACCCAGTTTCCTCCAAGGTTCATCATAAGGAGGTCCACCGGACGATAGGCCGCAGCACCAGGGCCCCAGCCATTCCAATTACCCCCCGTGAATGGGGATAAGTCATACAGTGGAGCTAGTACAGTCAAGTCCCGTGGTGGACACACCACGTTCGCAGTCGAGCTACCGTCAGTTGCAACGCTGAAAGTTAAGGTCAAGTTGGTTTTGTCCATTAGCTTATCCAACTCGGATCGCAGTACAGGCCCCGCCACCCCCGCGGTCTCCTCTGCCGCCGTAATGGTTCTGGCCGAATACACATTGAACGAGTAGGCATTGCCGTTTTTGTCCGTCCCGTCCGCCCGCAACCAGCACTTCTGTCCTGCCTGCAGGAACCACATCGTATCTTCGAGAGAATTGGCGTTCCCAGTAAATGTCCTCAGGTCCAGAACGGCGTTCTGAGTCCTGGGTGGCGTCGCCTCCAGCACGTTTGGTGCCTCCAGGCGTACCGGCAAACTGACGTTCAAGTTCAAAGGTGGTGAAGTCTGCACCTTGCATGCGGTGGTGACCGTGTAAATGATCTCCACCACTTTACCCATGCTCTCGATCACGGCTTCCGGCGGCAACATCCAAACCACCGCACCCGTTGGGCTACCAGGTTTAGGGGCCAATGGCCAGTAAGAACCGTTCGGCCTCTTCCAGCAGACAGAGATGGAGTGCTTGAGGTTATTGCCGACGTAATCCACTTCTACATGTACGCCGTTGCGTCCGTTGTAAGCGGTCAACTGGTCAACCACCGCTTCCCTCACGGCCGGCTTGATCAGAGCCAAGGGCTCCTGTTCGATTTTGAAGGTTTGAGCAGGGAATTCATGCGCGCTCGCCAGATCACATTTATCACAAAAACTCACCGCGAAATGCAGCTTGAATTCGCTGCAATCAGCCAGCTTTTGCAGCTCAGCCCTGAGGATCGGAGAATCGACTCCGTTGGCCTTCCAATCATCGTTAACAGGCGCATCCATCAGAACATCAAAACGGTAAGTACTGCCGTCTTCACGTTCACCCGTGATCCACATCCAGCAACATTTCGCACATTCGGCATAGTCCCCTACAGACACAAAGGCAGTCGCGTCCGTTGAAAATGTATTGAGATCAACGATATTGCCCGTTGCTTGTTCGATCTCAGCGTGAGGAAATTGGGGCAGTAATACATTGACCACACGTTCAGGTGATCGCTGTGGTTCATTATTGTTAGGGAATTGAACGGTGTAGGTCAGCGTCATCGGCTTGTTAAAAAAGCAGGCAATGACACAGGGCGATAGCTCGATGGTTGCCAGATCCCCGTCGTTTTGGATTGTCACGCAGCCAAGCGGCTTGCTCCCATAACCCGGCCCACTCACATAAAAACAGACTTGGTCGTCTGCATAGGTGTCCAAACCGGGAGTGTCCACATTCCCACCTTGTTTGGTGAGTTCTGGGTTAAGGCACCATTCATTGTTGAAAAAGGCGGACTGCCGCAAATGTGCAGGCAGAAGATCAAGGCGTTGGTCCCCAATGAAAGCAGTCGTACGACGATATTGAATTTGAAGGGCATTCCTTGGAAGAAGCGTCTTCTCATCGGGGTTAGTAACGTCGGCTGGAGGCTGCGCCGCTAAGCCACTCGTTATATAGCCACATTGCAAGGTCATTGCTTCATACAGTGGTATTTGCCGCGCCAACCAACCACGGCTAACAGCATGAGTAAGTTCGCCTGACTCAATATCCTCAACCGTTAACTCATACCCGTAAGCTCCTGTGTAGAAAACGGGATCCCCACTAAATTGCTGCGTAACGAGAGTGCAGTAAAACTTATCGCCTACTTGGGCAAGATAAGGAACCTTCGTTTTGACAATCCCATCCCCTTTGAAATCGTGCATATCTAAGGTAGGTGTATTTTGAAAAATTTTTTCTTTGAGAAAGTAAGGGGCGAGCTCTTTACCTTCGCTCGCTGGGTAAAACTCCATTAAAACTTCTTTCTCCAAAGAAGTGGCTGCTTGCCCATTTACTGTCCCGGTATAACTGATTACGAGCGTGTATTCCATAGCCTTCGTCATGTAAGGCAGAGGGATTTCAGTCTTTCCTTCGCCTGGCTCAGGGCTTGGATACACAATATCCTTGAACACCGGCCCAGGCGTTTCCCGTGTGCGGAACGTGACGGTAATGGGGTGATCCTCGTCCATCCGCGGGTCGAATTTCAGGTATGAACCCTTCATTCTGGAAGTAGCCACCGTTGCGTTCACTTCACTAGAAACCAACGGGCTGTTCACCTCCAGCGCCTTGGGCTTTGGCAGTTTAGGTTTTGGAGCTTCGACAGTCGTTGTAGAACCGTTCGGCGTTGCGGTTTTTTTAACCATGATAAGAACTCCGTGTTCAGGACTTATTACCCTCAGCCAGATCTGAGGCCGAAGGTCTCCCTCAAGTGAGCTCTTTTGACGGTTTCTCGCCTACTGTCAAAATTGACAGTTCAGACCAACGGCCCCCTCACAACCCCTCCAACTCCGCCATCAAATCACTCAACCGATCCACCTTCTCGGCACTGATCTCATTGGCCGCCAGCCCCTCGATATACTCAGCCAACTCCGCCACCGTGCTGCACTCGAACATCGCCCGCAGCGGCACATCCCGCTGCAAGGTCTTTTGCACCCGCGAGGCAATCTGCGTGGCCAGCAACGAATGGCCGCCCAGCTCGAAGAAGTTGTCTTGCACCCCTACCCGCTCAACCTTCAGCACTTCGGCCCAGATCGCGGCCAAGGTGGTTTCCAGTTCGTTGCGCGGCGCCAGGTAGTCCTGGCTGTGCAACTGGCCGATCTCCAGGGCCGGCAGGGCCTTGCGGTCGAGTTTGCCGTTGGCGTTGAGCGGCAGGCGGTCAAGCCACAGCCAGTGCAGCGGCACCATGTATTCCGGCAGTTCGGCGCGCAGGCGTTGCTTGATGCGGTCCAGGCGTTCGCCTGGGTTAAGCACTGCATCCGCCGCCACCAGGTAGCCAACCAGGTGCTTGCCGTTGACGCCCTCCTGCACGCCCACCGCCGCGTCGCGCACTTCCGGCTGTTCGTGCAGGCGCGCTTCGATTTCACCCAATTCGATGCGATAGCCGCGAATCTTCACTTGATGGTCGACACGCCCGACGTACTCCAGCACGCCGTCACTGCGACGACGCGCCAGGTCGCCGGTGCGGTACAGGCGCTCGCCCGGCGCACCGAACGGGTTCGGCACAAACACCGGGGCGGTGCGCAGCGGGTCACTGACGTAACCGCGACCTACGCCGGTGCCGGCGACGCACAACTCACCCACAGCACCCTGGGGCACCAGCTCCAGCGCACCATCCAACAGGTACAAACGGTTGTTGTCGGTCGGTGTACCAATCGGCAGGTAAGTGCCACGGGTCGACGCCAGGTCGACACGGTAGAAGGCCACATCGTCCGAACATTCCGCCGGACCATAGGCGTTCACCAAACCAATCTCTGGATAACGCAGCAACCACTGGTGCGCCAGCTCCGGTGGCATCGCTTCGCCGGTTGGCAGCATCCAGCGCAGGCCATCCAGGCCGATACGGTCCTGGGCCAGCATGCCCTGGATCAGTGATGGCACGCTTTCCAGCACGGTGATTCCTTGGGTCTGAACGTGTTCCAGCAGACCTTGGGGATCATGCGCGATAGTGTTCGGCACGATATCCACCCGCGCGCCAAACAGCGGCGCGGCAAGGAACTGCCACACGGAAATATCGAAGCTCTGCGACGCGGTCTGCGCAATCACATCCCCGTCACTCAAGGCCAGGTACGGTACCTTGCTCAACTGGTTATTGAGCATGCCGCGCTGCTCCACCATCACGCCCTTGGGCAGGCCGGTGGAGCCCGAGGTGTAGATGACGTAGGCGAGGTTGTCCGGGCCACTGTAGATCCCCGGGTTTTCGCCACGTGCCGGTATCTCTTCCCACACCAACAGTTGGCAGTCGAAGCCGTCCAGCAACTCGATGGCCTGCTCGCGGCATGCCTCGGTGCATACCAGCAACGGCGTGCGGCTCAAGTCGATGATGCTGCGCAAACGCTGGCTCGGCAGACCCGGGTCCAGCGGCAAGTAACCGGCACCGGCCTTGAAGCTGCCGATGATCATGCCCAGCAGGTCAAGGTTACGTTCGGCCAGCAACGCCACCGGTTGATCCAGACCCACGCCGGCTTCAATCAGCGCATGACCCAGTCCGTTACTGCGCCGGTTCAGCTCTTCATAAGTCCATTGCAGGTCGAGGCAACTGGCGGCGATGCGCTGCGGATGCGCGGCCACCTGTTGTTCGAATAACTCGATATAGCTGCGCTCAAGCGGGTAGGCATGCTCGCTCTGGTTACAACCCTCCACCAGGAACTCACGCTCCTGCTCGCCAATCAGCGGCAGGTCGGCCATGTCGCCATGGAAGCCCTGAACCAGCGCCAGCAGCAGGCGCTTGAACTCACCGAGCATGCCTTGCACGGTGGTTTCGTCGAAGTAGCGCTGGTCGTAGGACAGGTGCAAGCCCAGGTCATCGCCCGGATAACACACGGCGGTCAGCGGGAAGTTGGTGTGGGTGCGGCCCGAGTCCGAGGTGGCATTCAGGCTTTGCGCACGGTCCAGCACCGAGACTTCCACCGGGGCGTTTTCGAACACGAACAGGCTGTCGAACAGCGGCTGGCCCTTGGGCAGTTCGCTGAGTTTCTGGATCGTCACCAGCGGCAGGTATTCGTACTCGCGCAGTTGCATATTGCTGTCGAGCAAACCGCTCAGCCACTGGCGCACGCTGCAACGCTGGTCGTCCTCGGGCAGCTTCACCCGCAGCGCGATGCTGTTGATGAACAGGCCAACGGTGCGCTGCATCTCGGGCATCTCTACCGGGCGCCCAGCCACGGTGACGCCAAACAGCACGTCACGGTCGCCACTTAAACGGCGCAATACCAGCGCCCACGCTGCCTGGGCGAAGGTATTGACCGTCAGTTGGTGAGCCTGGGCCAGCTCACGCAATTGTGCACCGTCGCGAGCGTCGAGGCGGGTGTAACAGTCGCCCACCACCATGCCACCGTGGCCGGCGTGGTCACGCAGGAACGGACGGTCGCTCGGGATCGGCGTGGTGCGCTCGAAGCCTTGCAGGTTCCGCTGCCACCACTGGCGTGCTTCGCTCAGGTTCTGGCGTTGCAGCCAGGCGATGTAATCGCGATAACGCGGCGGCGTGGCCAATTGCGGGGCGCGGCCTTCGCCCAGGGCCATGTAGATTTCGAAGAAATCATTCATCAGCAACGAACGGCACCACGCATCGATGAGGATGTGGTGGTTGCTCATCATGAACCAGTAGCGCTCGGCGCCGACGCGGATCAGCCGCAGGTGGAACGGCGCCTGGTTGAGCAGATCGAAACCGGCCTCGCGCTCCTGCTTGAGCAGCGCTTGCAGGCGCGGTTCCTGTTCGCTTTCCGGGTCGTTGCTCCAGTCCAGGTACTCAATCGGCGTGCTGCCCGGTGTGTGGATCACTTGCAGCATGTCTTCGCCGACGTTCCAGCAGAACGACGCACGCAGGGCTTCGTGGCGGGCGATCACCGCCTGCCAGGCCTGGGCGAAACGCTCGGGGTCGAGGGCGCTGTTGATGCGGTAGCGGTCCTGCATGTAGTAGAGGCCGGTGCCCGGCTCCAGCAGGGTATGCAGCAACAGGCCTTCCTGCATCGGCGTCAGCGGGTAGACGTCTTCGATGACGCTGGCGGGCACCGGCAAGTTGTCGAGTTGCGATTGGGTCAGGTGGGCCAGCGGGAAGTCGGACGGCGTGAGGCCACCGGCGTCGTCCTGCAGGCAATGTGCGACCAGGCTTTGCAGCTCAGCGAGATAGGCATCTGCCAGTTCACGGATGCTCTGTTGATCATGGCGTTCGCGGCTGAAGGTCCAGCGCAGCACCAGTTCACCGCCGTACACCTGGCTGTCGACGCTCAACTCGTTGGGCAGCGGCGCGTCCGGGTCATGGGCCAGGCCGGCGGACTCGTCCAGCGGGTGGAACAGCGCATCGGCGCCGAAGCTCTGGTCGAACTGACCCAGGTAGTTGAAGGTGATCTGCGCGCTGGGCAAGGCAGCCATGCTGTGTTTGCACAGATCATCGGCCAGGTAGCGCAACACGCCATAACCCAGGCCCTTATGCGGCACGCCGCGCAGTTGTTCCTTGATCGCCTTGATCGAATCGCCCTGTCCGGCGTGCGGGGTCAGGCGCAGCGGGTAGGCACTGGTGAACCAGCCGACGCTGCGGGTCAGGTCGATATCATCGAACAGGGTTTCACGGCCGTGGCCTTCCAGTTGGATCAGTGCCGAAGCATGGCCAGTCCAACGGCACAGCACACGGGCCAGGGCGGTCAGCAACAGGTCGTTGACCTGGGTGCGATAGGCGCTCGGGGCCTGTTGCAGCAACTGGCGGGTGTGCTCGGCATCCAGGCGCACGCTGACGGTGTCGGCATCGCGATTACGCAGCGAGCCTTGCGGACGGGCCACCGGCAATACGGTTTCCGGCCCAGCCAATTGGTCTTGCCAGACACTCAACTCTTCGCGCAGGGATTCGTTGCCGGCATACGCCTGCAAACGCGCAGACCAGTCACGCAGCGCGCTGGTCTTGGCCGGCAGGCTGACGGAGCGGCCGTCGCTCAGTTGGCGGTAGACCGTTTGCAGGTCTTCAAGCAGGATGCGCCAGGACACGCCATCCACCACCAGGTGATGGATCGCGATCAGCAGGCGTTGTTGCCCTTGGGGGCCGTCCACCAGCAAGGCGCGCAGCAGCGGGCCGCGTTGCAGGTCGAGGCTGCGCTGGGTGTCGGTGAACAGCGCAGTGCACTGCGCCATATCACGCACTTGCGCCTGCATCAGCACGCCACCTTCCGGCACGGCTAGATGCTCGGCGTGCCACTGTGCATCGCGCTGGGAAAAGCTCAGGCGCAACGCATCGTGGTGTTCCAGCACCGCCAGCAGCGCTTGCTCCAGGCGATGAGGGTCCAGCAGTTGCAAGGGTTTGAGGACCAGCGCCTGGTTCCAGTGTTGACGGTTCGGGATCTCGGTGTCGAAGAACCAGTGCTGGATCGGCGTAAGGCCCGAGCTGCCGGTGAGCACACCTTGCTCGGCGGTGATTCGCTCGGAGCGCGTGGCCACGGCAGCCAGGGTTTGCACGGTCTGGTGCTGGAACAGGTCGCGAGGGCTGAAATGAATCCCGGCCTGCCGCGCACGGCTGACCACCTGGATCGACAGGATCGAATCACCGCCCAGTTCAAAGAAGTTATCGTCCAGGCCGACTTGCTGCACATTCAGCACGGCACACCAGATCGCTGCCAACGTCTGTTCAAGCTCGTTGCGTGGCGCAACATAGGTCTGGCGATTCGCCTCGGGATCCGGCTGCGGTAACGCACGACGGTCGAGTTTGCCGTTGGCGGTCAACGGCATGCTGTCGAGCACGATCAGGTGCGCGGGCACCATGTAGTCCGGCAGTTGCGCCTTGAGGTGCGCCTTGAGCGCATCGCGCAATGCGTGGTGCTCGGCATCGCTGACCAGGTAAGCCACCAGCTGTTTGCCACTCGGCGAATCCAGCGCCAGCACCACTGCTTCACGCACGGACTCGTGCTCCAGCAGGCGGGTTTCGATTTCGCCCAATTCGATACGGAAACCGCGAACCTTCACCTGATGGTCGATCCGCCCCAGGTACTCCACCAGGCCATCGGCGCGTTGGCGCACCAGGTCGCCGGTGCGGTAAAGGCGCCCGCCGTTACGCGCAAAGGGATCGGCCACGAACCGCTCGGCGGTCATGCCCGGACGCTCGTGATAACCCTGCGCCAGGCCCGCACCACCGATATACAACTCGCCGGGCGCCCCTTGCGGCACCAGGGCCAGGTCGGCATCGAGAATGTACGCCACACGGTCGCCGATGATGCTGCCGATCGGCACGCTGGCGGCGCCCTCCTCCAACTGCTCCGGTGCAAGGCTGGCCAGCGGCATCACCACGGTTTCAGTCGGGCCATAGGCGTTGAAGAACACCTGCGGCTGGAACGCCGCGCGAATGCGCTGCAAGTGTTCGCCGGTCAGGGCTTCGCCGCCGGTGATGCACATGCGCACCGGCAAGGTCTGCTGCTGAGTCGCCAACCACTGCGCCAACTGACTGCCGTAGCTCGGGGTGAAGCCCAGGATGTTGATGCCATGGGTGCGGATCAATCCGCAGATTTCCTCGGCATCCCACTGGCCCTGGGCACGCAACACCACCTGCGCACCGCTGAGCAACGGCACCAGCAGGCGCTCAGTGGCGGCGTCAAAGTTGATCGAATAGAAGTGCAGCTCGCAATCGTCCGGGCGCATGCCAAACCGCTCGATCACCGCCGCGCAATGCATAGCAATTTCACCGTGGGCCACCACCACGCCCTTGGGCTTGCCGGTGGAGCCGGAGGTGTAGATCAAGTACGCCTGGTGTTGCGGCAGGCTGATCAACGGCAGCTCATCGGTCGGGTAGTTGGCGAGTACCGGCAAATCATCTTCCAGGCACCAGCACGCCACGCTCGCCGGCAATTCGCCAAGGGCATCGAACATCGCCGCATCGCTGAGCAGCAGGCCGATGCCGCTGTCTTCGATCATGTAGTGCAGGCGGTCCAGCGGGTATTCCGGGTCCAGCGGCACGTAGGCGCCGCCGGCCTTGAGGATCGCCAGCAGGCCGATGACCATTTCCAGCGAACGCGGCAACGCCAGGCCGACCCGCACCTGCGGGCCGACGCCACGCTCGCGCAGCATCCAGGCCAGGCGATTGGCGCGGGCGTCCAGTTCGCGGTAGCTGAGGGTAACGCCGGCGAAGGTCAGCGCGGGCGCATCGCCACGGGCTTTCGCCTGCTGGCTGAACAGCGTGTGAATGCACTGATCAAGGCGATGTTCACCGGCTTCGATGCCCAGGCTGTCCTGCAACGCGCGCTGTTCCGTGGCGCTGAGCAACGGCAATTCGCTCAGACGCTGCTCGGGATTGGCGATCAACGCTTCCAACAGGTTGCGCCAATGCTCGGCCATGCGGGCGATGCGTGGCTCATCAAACAAATCGGTGCTGTAGGTCAGGCAGCAACCCAGGCGATGGTCGAGGTCGGTGACTTCCAGGTTGAGGTCGAACTTGGTCGCGCGGGCATCGTTGGCCAGGTACTCGACGGTCATGCCAGCCAGTTGGCGGCTCTGCTGGAATTCCCAGCGCTGCACGTTGCACATCACCTGGAACAGCGGGTTGTAGGCCGCGCTGCGCGGCGGTTGCAGGGCTTCCACCAAGTGGTCGAAGGGCAAGTCCTGATGGGACTGGCCTTCGATCACGGTGTGGCGCACCTGTTCGAACAGCTCAGCCACGTTCATCTGCCCGTTGAGCTGGCAACGCAGCACCTGGGTATTGAGGAACGCGCCGATCAGCCCTTCGCTTTCCGGGCGAATACGGTTGGCCACGGGCGCACCGATGCGCAAGTCGGTCTGGCCGCTGTAGCGGTAGAGCAACACGGCCAGGGTGGCGGTCATGGTCATGAACAGGGTCAGGCCGTGTTCGGCGTTGAAGGCACGCACGCGGGCGGCGAGGTCATCGCTCAAATCGAAGCGGTACAACTCGCCCCGATGGCTTTGCACCGGTGGGCGTGGGCGGTCGCCAGGCAGTTCGAGCAGCGGATGTTCGGTGCCCAGTTGCCGAGTCCAGTAATCCAACTGGCGCTGACGTTCACCCGCTTCCATCCACTGGCGCTGCCACACGCTGTAGTCCAGGTATTGCACCGGCAACGGCGCCAGCGGCGACAGGCGTTCGTCGATAAAGGCTTCGTACAACGCGCTGAGTTCACGGGCAAAGATGTCCATGGCCCAGCCTTCGGTGACGATATGGTGCAGGGTCAGCACCAGGTAATGCTCACGCTCGGCGGCCTTGACCAGGCAGGCGCGCAGCAACGGCCCGGTTTCCAGGTTGAACGGCGTATGCGCCTCGTGATCGGCCAGTTGCTGCAAGCGTTGCTGGCGTTCGGGTTCGGCCAGCGCGGAGAAGTCCTGCCAGTCCATGCGCAAGCCGGTCTGTGCCGAGACCTTCTGACAGGCCACACCGTCGACGCTCGGGAAGGTGGTGCGCAGGGTTTCGTGACGCATGATCAGCGCTTGCAACGCCGCCTCGAAACGCCCGACATCCAGCACGCCACGCAGGCGCGCCATGCCACCGACGTTGTAGGCCGGGCTGTCCGGTTCCATCTGCCAGAGGAACCACATGCGCTGCTGGGAATAGGACAACGGCACCGGCCGGCTACGGTCGACCTTGGCGATGGCGGTTTGTTGGTTGCGTTGGCCCGAGGCCTGGATCAGCCCGACCTGTTCGGCGAAAGCGCCCAACTCGCTGGCTTCGAACAAGGTGCGCAACGGCAGCTCGACATCACAGGCCTGGCGGGTGCGGGAGATGATTTGCGTAGCCAGCAGGGAGTGACCGCCCAGGGCGAAGAAGTCATCGTGCAGGCCGATTGTCGGCAGCCCGAGGACCTCGCGCCAGATTGCAGCGATCTGCTGTTGCAACGGCGTTTCGGGTTCGACGTGCTCACGGGTTTGCCACACCGGCTCCGGCAATGCGCGGCGGTCCAACTTGCCGCTGGGGCTCAACGGCATGGCGTCCAGGCGCATCAACAGCGCGGGCACCATGTACTCCGGCAGTTCGGCGGCCAGGGCGGTCCTGACCTGCTGTTCGTCCAGTTCGGCATGGGCGGTGTAGTAGCCGAGCAACTGGGCGTCACGCACCAGCACCACGGCCTGGGCGATGCCATCCAGGGCGAGCAGGCGCGCTTCGATTTCCTCCGGCTCCACGCGGAAACCGCGCAGCTTGACCTGCTGATCGAGACGGCCTAGGTACTCGAGCACACCGTCGGCGTTCCACCGGGCACGGTCGCCGGTGCGATACAGGCGCGTGCCATGGTGGTCGGCAACAAAGCGTTCAGCGGTCAACCCAGGGCGACCGAGGTAACCCCGCGCCAGGCCAATCCCGCCGATGCACAGCTCACCCGGCACGCCCAGCGGCACCGGGTTGAGCTGCTCGTCCAGCACGCGACAGATCACATTGCCCAGCGGACGGCCAATCGGCGAGCGCTCGCCGTCTTCGGCGTGGCAGTGCCAGTGGGTCACGTTGATCGCGGTTTCGGTGGGGCCATAACGGTTGTGCAATTGCACCGCTGGCAACTGTGCCAGCACGCGGTCGCGCAGCTCGGCGGACAAGGCTTCACCACCCGAGAACAGACGCCGCAGGCTGGTGCATTCGGCCACCTGCGGCTCATCGATAAACAGCTGCAACAGCGGCGGCACAAAGTGCAGCGTGGTCACGCCATGCTCCTGTACCAACTGTGCGATGCGATGCGGATCGCGATGCTCACCGGGGCCGGCCAGCACCAGGCGGCAACCGCTGATCAGCGGCCAGAAGCATTCCCACACTGACACGTCGAAACTGATCGGCGCCTTTTGCATCAGTACATCGGTGGCGTCGAGTTGATAAGTGGCCTGCATCCACTGCAAGCGCTCGGCGAGCGCCGCATGGGTATTGCCCACACCCTTGGGCTGACCGGTGGAACCGGAGGTGTAGATCACGTAGGCGAGGTTATCGCCGTGCAGGTGCAGGCCGGGCGGCTGGGTGGGCCAGCTGTCGAGGTGCAGGCTGTCCATCGCAATCACGCAGACGCCGTCAGCGCTCGGCACCCGTTCCAGCAATGCAGTCTGGGTCAGCAGCAGGTGGACGCCGCTGTCCTTGAGCATGTAGGCCAGGCGTTCGGCGGGGTAGTCCGGGTCCAGGGGGACGTAGGCGCCACCGGCCTTGATGATTGCCAGCAGGCCGATCAGCAGTTGCGGCGAACGCTCGGCGGCGATGGCCACGCACACGTCCGGACCCACGCCTTTATCGCGCAGGTAGTGGGCCAGGCGGTTGGCCTGGGTGTGCAGTTGAGCGAAGGTCAGGCTGCCGCCGTCCCAGACCAGCGCGGTGCTGTCCGAGGTCTGCTGGTTGAGCAGATCGGGCAGCCACTGTTGGGCGGGCGCGCAAGGGGCTTGGCTGTATGGCGCCTGTTCGTCGTGCTGCATCAGCATGAGGTCGCCGATGGCTTGCCGGGGCTGTTCGCAGACGGCATGCAGCAGGTTGATGTAGTGCTCGGCCAGGCGCTGGATGGTCGCGTTTTCGAACAGTTCATCGGCGTAGTCGAACGACAGACTCAGGCGCCCGTTGCGGTCTTCTTCGGTGTGCAATTGCAGGTCGAACTTGGCTTCGCGGCTATGCCACGGCAGCTCGTCGGCGAGCATGCCCGGCAGGCGGCGCAAGGCGCTGAGGTCGCGTTGCTGGTGGTTGAACATGACCTGGAACAGGCCCTGTTCGCGGGCTTGCGGGAAGGCTTCCAACAGTTGCTCGAAGGGCAGGTCCTGATGGGCTTGGGCGCCCAATGCCGTTTGGCGTGTCGCGGCCAATAGCTCGTTGAACGGCAGGCGCCCATCTAGCTCGGCACGCAACACGAGGGTGTTGATGAAGAAGCCGACCAGGCCTTGGGTTTCCTGGCGCGGGCGGTTGGCGTTGGGCACGCCGATGCGGATATCGCGCTGGCCGCTGTAGCGATGCAGCAGGCTTTGGAATGCCGCCAACAGCAGCATGAATGGGGTGGACTCGTTGGCCTGGGCGGCGTGGCGAATCGCTTTGCTGAGGCTGGCGCCAAGCCGCACGGTGTGGCGTGAGGCACTGTGACAGTGGTGTACCGAGCGCGGGTGGTCGGTCGCCAGGCTGAGGGTGGGATGCTCTTCACCCAACTGTGCTTTCCAGTACGCCAGTTGGCGCTGGCCTTCACCTTCGGCCAGCCATTGGCGCTGCCAACTGCCGTAGTCGGCGTATTGCAGGGCCAGGGGCGGCAGTTCCAGGGTCTGGCCTTGGGCGGCGGCGGCGTAGAGGCGCGAGAATTCGTCGATCAAAATATTGAGCGACCAGCCGTCGGCGATGATGTGGTGCAGGGTCACCAGCAGTTGGTGATCTTCGTCATCCAGACGCACCAGGGTCACCCACAGCAGCGGGCCTTTTTCCAGGTCGAACTGGGTGCGCGCTTCGTCTTCACGGATCTGTTGCGCACGGGCTTCGCGCTCGGCAACGGGCAGGTCGCTGAGGTCGATGACTTGCAGTTCGAAATCCGCTTTGGCGTCGACACGCTGGAAAGCCTGGCCGTCGCGCTCATAGAAGCGCGTACGCAGGGCTTCGTGGCGCTGGATCAATTGCTGGAAGCTGGCGCGCACCGCGTCTTCGTCCAACTCGCCGCGCAGGCGCAGGGCACCGGGGATGGTGTAGGCGCTGCTGTGCGGGTCCAGTTGCCAGGTGATCCACAGGCGGTTCTGTGCCAGGGATTGGGGCAGTTCCTTCTGACGGGACAGCTTGTGGATTACACCTTGGGCGACGCCGCCATCCTGCTGCAATTGCGCGACAGTCGCGGCAAAGCCTTGCAGGGTCGGCGCTTCGAACAGCAGGCGCAGGCTCAACTCCAGGCCGAGGGTTTCACGCAGGCGCGCGACCACTTGGGTGGCAGTGATGGAGTTGCCGCCGAGCAGGAAGAAGTGGTCATCGGCCGCAACGGTCGCGACCTGCAACTGTTCGCACCAGATCGCGGCGATCTGGTTTTGCAGGTCGGATTCCAGCGCTCCAGCGCTCACCTGCGCTTGCAGATCGGGGAACTGCGCATAGCTGTCGAGGCTGCCGTCCCTGTGACGAAGCGCACACGCCGCGCGTTGCACCTTGCCGCTGGAAGTCTTCGGCAAGGCACCGGGATTGAGCAACACCACCACGCTCGGCGCCTCTTGATAGGCCTCGGCGACGGCCTGGCGGATCGCCTTGATCAGCGCATCGGGCGGCAGGATCTTCTGCACGCTGCGGCTGATTTCGGCGGCAATGCCGATGCCTTCCAGGCCCTGATCATTCACCGCGAACGCGGCGACCCGGCCTTTGCGTACCACTTCCACTTCGCGCTCGATGGTCTGCTCGATGTCCTGCGGGTACAGGTTGTGGCCGCGCACGATCAGCAGGTCCTTGAGGCGGCCGGTGATGTACACCTCGCCGTCACGGATAAAACCCAGGTCGCCGGTGCGCAACCAGGTACGGCCGGCATGTTGCACGAAGGTCTTGGCGGTGGCCTCGGGGTTGCGCCAGTAGCCGTGGGCGATGCTCGGCCCGCTGGCCCAGAGTTCACCGACGTGGTTATCGGGCAGTTCGGTGAGGCTGTGCGGATCGGCGATCAGCACCGCGTGTTCGGGCTGGCTGGTGCCGCAACTCATGATCGCACTGCCGTGCCCTGGCTCGGCACGGTTGGCGGCCAGGGCCTGTTCGTCGACGCGCAGCGCGGGAATGCCATGGCCACGGCTACCGCCGGCGACGAACAGGGTCGCCTCGGCCAGGCCGTAGGAGGCGAAGAAATTGTTCGGGGTGAAACCACAGGTGGCGAACTTTTCGGCGAAGCGTTCCAGCGTGTCGAGGCGGATCGGTTCGGACCCGGAATACGCCACGCGCCATTTGCTCAGGTCCAGGCGGTCCAGGGCCGATTCACTGACCCGCTCACTGCACAGGCGATACGCGAAATCCGGCCCGCCACTGATGGTTCCGCCGTATTCGCTGATCGCTTCCAGCCAGCGTAACGGCCGGCCGAGAAAGTAGGCCGGCGACATCAGCACGCACGGTACGCCACTGAAGATCGGTTGCAACAGGCCGCCGATCAGGCCCATGTCGTGGTACAGCGGCAGCCAGCTGACGATGACGTCGTCGGGGTTGAGGTCGATGCCGAAACCGCGCCGGATCAGCACTTCGTTCGCCACCAGGTTGCCGTGGCTGACTTGCACGCCCTTGGGCAGCGCAGTGGAGCCGGAGGTGTATTGCAGGAAGGCGATATCGTCCGGGTGCAGGTCAGGGCCGACCCAATTGCCGACACCTTCCAGGCTATCGACGCTTAATACCGGCGGCGCATTTTCGATCTGCGCCAGGCCATCGGCGAGACTGGCGATGGTCAGCAACAGGCGCGGCTCGGCATCGCTGATGATCGACAGCAGGCGCTCCTGGTGATGGCGGCGGGTGGACTCCGGCGGATAAGCCGGCACCGCGATCACCCCCGCGTACAGGCAACCAAAGAACGCCGCGACGTAATCCGGGCCGCTGGGGAACAACAGCACCGCACGATCGCCCAGCTCGGCATTGGCCTGCAAGGCAGCGGCGATGGTGCGGGCGCGCTGGTCGAGGTCGCGATAACTGAGCACAACGCTGTGCTCGGCGGATTCGGCGAGGAAGCGCAAGGCGACCTGGTCCGGGGTCTGCGCGGCGCGACGTTGAAGGGACTGGACCAGGGTGCGGGGAAGTTCGAAGGCGTCCATCATGGGGTTCCTGCCTGAAATCGGCTTACGGGAAATTCAAGAATTCGGGGGTTTGTTCAGCCGACGGCGAGTGGCCGCGCCGCGCCATTGCGCCAGCGGGCCAGGTGTTCGTCGGCGTAGCGCCGCACGCAACGCAGCACCGCGCTTTCGTGTTGCACGAGGAAGAAGTGGTGACCGTCGAACATGTCCAGGGAAAAGCCGCTGGCGGCGTCAAGTTGCCAGTCGAGCAACTGGTCGGCGCGCACACTGTCCTGCTTGCCGCCGAACACATGGATCGGCATGCCCAGCGGTGCACGTTCGCCGTAGGTGAAACTGCCGCACAGCAGGAAATCGGCGCGCAGGATCGGCAGCATCAACTGCATCAATTCGGGGTTGGCCAGGGCTTCTTCGGTGGTGCCTTGCAGTTCGCGCAGGCGGGCGATCAGTTGTTCGTCGGTCTTTTCGATGGCGTATTCGCTGACATCACGCCGGGCTGGCCCGGCTGTGCCGGAGGCGAACAAGGCGAGCGGCGCGGGCACACCGCGAGCGTTCAAGGCGTGCGCCAGCTCAAAGGCGAGCAGACCACCAAGGCTGTGGCCGAACAGGGCATAGGGGCCGTTCAAGTCGCAGCTGATTTCATCGGCGAGCTGCGCAGCCAAGGCCTTGATATCGCGTTGCAACGGCTCGTCCATGCGCATGCCACGGCCGGGCAATTCCAGCGGGCAGACCTGCAACCACTCAGGCAGGGCCCGGCGCCAACGCGCATAAACCATGGCACTGGCGCCCGAATAAGGCAGGCAGAACAGGCGCAGTCGAGTCGGCGTACTCATCAGGCGACAACTCCAGACCGATACACGCCGCTTGCACGATAGAAACCCATGTCGTCCTCCTCCTTGGTCGTTTTACTAACGGACCTGTCACCCAGAAGAACGGACGGCACCGGCAAATAATTAGTCGCCAGGTATGGGCGAGACGTGGTTCACACCAAACGAGAAAGCATAAGATTAGTTCGCCTTCTCATTTGACAATCATTATCATTCAGCATAATTTGTTGCCCGATGTGTAGGAGGCCCCGGCACGGACGCCCTCCCCTAACCTATTGGCAGTAAGGTGATTTCCATGACGGAACAAGTATCCACAGGCAGGTGCGACTCACCGCTTCTCCAGGCATTCGTCGATAATCGGCTGATTCTGGTGAAGATCGCGGCACGCATTACCGGCTGCCGCTCCCGCGCCGAGGACGTGGTGCAGGACGCCTACTTCCGGCTGCAATCGGCGCCGACAATCACGTCTTCGTTCAAGGCTCAATTGAGTTATCTGTTCCAGATCGTGCGCAACCTGGCGATCGATCACTACCGCAAGCAGGCCCTGGAGCTCAAATACTCCGGGACGGAAGAGGAAGGCTTGAATGTGGTTATTCACGGCGCTTCACCGGAAACCTCGCACATCAACTTCAACACCCTGGAAAACATCGCCGACGCCCTGACCGAGTTGCCCCAGCGCACCCGCTATGCGTTCGAGATGTACCGCCTGCACGGCGTGCCGCAAAAGGACATCGCCAAGGAGCTGGGCGTGTCGCCGACCCTGGTGAACTTCATGATCCGTGATGCGCTGGTGCACTGCCGCAAGGTGTCGGGCAGCCATAGCGATACGTTTGCGCGCAGGGTGTGATGCCGCACCGGTGGTGCCTCAGGGCACCGCCATCACATCAATGCGATACGGCTCGAAAATCTTCAGCATCTCGCCATCGTCGCGCAAGCGCTTGAGCAACGCGGCAAACGCGTCCCCCGTGATCGGCGCCTTCGGGCGCAGCAATGCGAAGTGGTGATAGACCTGGTCAATGCGCTCCGAGACCAGGAACTGCCCCGCCATTTGCGCATTGCGCACCATGAAATCACTCAGGTACGAGCGCGTCACCAAGGCAATATCGGCACGCCCGCGCGCGACCATCAGCAGGTTGCTGTCATGGGAGTAAGTCAACGTGGCGTTGAAGTGCTCAGCCATGTACTTGGGGTCGGGGTTGAAGTTGGCGAAGGCGTAGTGATAACCGCTGAACACGGCCAGGCGTTTGCCGTTGAGGTCGGCGAAATAACTTTGGTCACGACCGGGCTCACGCTGGGCGACGAAGATTTCCGCATCTTCCAGGCCCATGTCGACGCTGGTGTGGGGAATGTTCTGCCAGCCCCAATCGGGATTTTCGAAGATCGCCATATCCACACGGCCCTGCTCGAAATCACGAAAGCGTCGGGGGATGGAGGTGGGCACCAACACAAACTGGTAATCGGTTTGCGCGGCGTTCAGGGCTTCGACCAGTTGCGGCAGCAAACCGGTGTCGGCGCCCTGCTCCGGCCGTACGGTGTAGGGTGGGAAATGCGCCGCGCCGATGCGTACCAACTGCGCAGCCGAAGCTGGCATCCACCACGCGGTGCCCAGTGCCCAAAAGGTAAGTCCTGCAGCCAGCCGCCATGGCGAAAACATCAAGGCACACACCGTTCAAAAACGCTCATGGCGATAAGCTAGGCGTTTTTGTCTGGAGAGACAACTTTCCAGCGGTAAATTAATAGCTTGCGCCTCAATCGGCCTTCAAAACCATCAACAGGGCCTCTTCGGCCAACTGCTCAAGCGTCAGGCTGCCCTCGGCGCGAAACCAAGTGGTGGTCCAGGACAGCGCGCCGGTGAGGAAACGCCGCGTGATGAATACATCACCACGAATGTAGCCCGCGTCCTTGGCCTCCCCCAGCACTTGCAGCCAGAGCGCCTCGTACACGTCGCGCAGGGCCAGCACCTGGGCCTGGCCTTCGGCCGACAACGAACGCCACTCGTACACCAGCACCGCCATGGCCTCGCCGCTGCCGCCCATGATCGACTGCAATTCGCAGCGGATCAGCGCCAGCACGCGTTCGCGCACGTTGCTCGCCTCTTCCAGCGAAGCGCGCATCATCGCCGTGTTGTAGTGGATGGTTTCTTCCATCACTGCCCGCAGGATCTCGTCCTTGCTCTTGAAGTGATGAAAGATGCTGCCGGACTGGATGCCCACGGCGCTGGCCAGGTCGCGCACGGTGGTACGTTCGAAGCCCTTGTTGCGAAACAGATGGGCCGCAGTTTGCAGCAGCTTGCCCCGGGCGCTGTCGGGGTCGGTCAATTGGCCGCCATCGACCATGGTGCGCATGACCCGCAGGGCTTTGTGCTCATCCATGCCTCTCTCCTCTACTTCCACGGACGTCTTGGCCCGCAATTTAGGCCGTGGCGGCCACCCAAGCAAGCGCTTGGCTGAAACTTGTATCCGCAGTTTACAAACCAAGCGCTTGCTTGGTAGTCTCGACCCCAGCCATTCGAGGAAGGATTTCTCATGAGCAAGACGGTTCGTATCGGCTGTGCCAGCGCCTTCTGGGGCGACACCTGCACCGCCGCCGCCCAACTGGTGCAAGGCGGCAAGCTGGATTACCTGGTGTTCGACTACCTGGCGGAAGTCACGATGTCGATCCTGGCCGGTGCGCGGATGAAAGATCCCCAGGCCGGCTACGCCACGGATTTCGTCGACGTGCTCACGCCGCTGCTGGCGGATATCCAGCACCAGGGCATTCGCGTGATCAGCAACGCCGGTGGCATCAACCCCCAGGCCTGCGCCGCCGCCCTGCAAGCCGCCTGCGACAAGGCCGGTATCCCCCTTAAAATCGCCGTGCTGCTGGGCGACGACCTGCAACCCCAGCTCAAACACCTGCACGGCATCACCGACATGTTCAACGGTGCGCCGTTGCCGCCGCTGTGCGTGTCCGCCAACGCCTACCTGGGCGCGCCGGGCATCACCCAGGCGCTGAAGCTGGGCGCGGATATCGTCATCACCGGCCGCGTGGTGGACAGCGCAGTAGTCAGCGCGGCGCTGGTGCATGAATTCGACTGGTCCTGGCAGGATTACGACCGCCTCGCCCAGGCCGCACTGGCCGGGCATATCATCGAATGCGGCGCGCAGTGCACCGGCGGTAACTTCACCGATTGGCGCGACGTGCCGGACTACGAGCACATCGGCTTTCCCATCGTCGACGTCAGCGCCGACGGCCAATTCACTGTCAACAAGGTCGACGGCACAGGCGGGCTGATCAGCGAACTCAGCGTCGCCGAGCAACTGCTGTATGAAATCGGCGACCCGCATGCCTACCTGTTGCCCGATGTGATCTGCGACTTCAGCCAGGTCAAATTGCAGCAGCAAGGCAAACACCAGGTACGCCTGCACGGCGCCAAGGGCTTGCCGCCCACCGATCAATACAAGGTCAGCGCCACTTACCCGGAAGGTTTTCGCTGCACCGCCAGTTGCCTGATCGCCGGCATTGATGCGGTCGCCAAGGCCGAGCGGGTCAGCCAGGCGATCATCAACAAGACCTCGGAGCTGTTCCGCCAGCGCGGCTGGGCGCCTTACACCGAAGTGAATATCGAACTGCTCGGCAGCGAAGCCACCTACGGCGCCCACGCCAGGCGCCAGGACTGTCGCGAAGTGGTGGTGAAACTGGCGGTGCGCCACCCCAACAAACCAGCACTGGTGCTGTTCGCCCGCGAGATTGCCCAGGCCGCGACCGGCATGGCACCGGGCCTGACCGGCATCGTCGGCGGGCGGCCGACGGTGTACCCGTTGATCCGACTGTTTTCGTTCCTGATCGATAAAACGGCCTGTGACGGGGTGATCGACTTCCAGGGCGCACGCCACCCCTGCGCACTGCCACCTGCCGACGCCCCGCGCCTGCCCGATGCGTCCATCGATCCGCCCAAGCCCCAAGGCCGCGCCGACGCCAGCGTGCCGTTGGTGAAACTGGCCGTGGCGCGCTCCGGAGACAAGGGCAACCACAGCAATATCGGCGTGATCGCCCGCCACCCCGATTACCTGCCATGGATCGCCGAAGCACTCACCCCGCAGGTGATCGTCGACTGGATGGGCCATCTGCTCGACCCCGTGCACGGCCGTGTCGAGCGCTGGTATCTGCCCGGCAGCCACAGCCTCAACTTCCTGCTGGAAAACGCCCTGGGCGGCGGTGGCATCGCCAGCCTGCGCATCGACCCGCAGGGCAAAGCCTTCGCCCAGCAACTGCTGGAGATCCCGATTGCCGTGCCGCAACACATTGCCGATCAACTCGCCTAACAGGAGCATTGCCGTGGCCTTCGACTCGATCTTCAAAGCCGACCTGTTCCAGGGGCAAACCGTGATGGTCACCGGCGGCGGCAGTGGCATTGGCCGCTGCACCGCCCATGAATTGGCGGCGCTGGGTGCCCAGGTGATCCTGGTGGGACGCAAGCCGGACAAGCTGCAGAACGTCGCGGCGGAAATCGCTGAAGACGGTGGCCTCGCCCATTGGCAGGCCTGCGATATTCGCGATGAAGAGGCGGTGAAGGCACTGGTCGGCCAGGTCCTGAATGACCACGGCGCTATCCATGGCCTGGTCAACAATGCAGGCGGCCAGTACCCCTCACCACTGGCCGCAATCAACCAGAAAGGTTTCGAAACCGTACTGCGCACCAACCTGGTCGGCGGTTTCCTGATGGCGCGGGAAGTGTTCAACCAATCCATGAGCAAGCACGGCGGCGCCATCGTCAACATGCTCGCCGACATGTGGGGCGGCATGCCCGGCATGGGTCACTCGGGGGCAGCACGTTCGGGCATGGACAACTTCACCAAGACCGCCGCCTTCGAGTGGGGCTATGCCGGCGTCCGGGTCAACGCCGTGGCGCCGGGCTGGATCGCCTCCAGCGGCATGGACACCTACGAAGGCGCGTTCAAGGCGGTGATTCCCACGCTGCGCGAACATGTGCCGCTCAAGCGTATCGGCACCGAATCGGAAGTCAGCGCGGCCATCGTGTTCCTGCTCAGCCCGGCCGCTGCCTTTATCAGCGGCAGCACACTGCGTATCGACGGTGCCGCCAGCCTGGGCAGTCGTGCCTGGCCGTTGCACAAGGCGCAGGCGCCGAGCGAACCCTTCAATGGCTTCCACCGCGCCTACCTGCCCGATGTGCTCAAGGCGGGGCAATAGACCATGCCGGTGATTGAATCCCTGATCGACGCCCACAGCGCCCCATTCGCGCAAAACCGCGAGGCCATGTTGGCCGCCATCGCCCAGCTGCGGCAGTTGGAAGACACCCTGTTGAGCAAGGCACAGGACGCCAAGCCCAAGTTCGACAAGCGCGGCCAACTGCTGCCCCGCGAGCGCCTCAACCTACTGCTGGACCCCGGCGCGCCGTTCCTGGAACTGGCCAGCCTGGCCGGCTACAAGCTGCACGACGACAAGGACGGCAGCGCCGCCGGAGGCGGGTTGATCGCCGGCATCGGCTACGTCAGCGGCGTGCGCGTGCTGGTGGTGGCCAATAACAGCGCGATCAAGGGCGGCACCATTTCCCCCACCGGCCTGAAGAAATCCCTGCGCCTGCAACAGATCGCCCTGGAGAACAAACTGCCGGTGGTGACCCTCGCCGAAAGCGGCGGCGCCAACCTCAACTATGCCGCCGAGATATTCGTCGAAGGTGCGCGCAGCTTCGCCAACCAGGCGCGCATGTCGGCCATGGGCCTGCCGCAGATCACCGTGGTGCATGGCTCGGCCACGGCCGGCGGCGCCTATCAGCCGGGGCTGTCGGATTACGTGGTGGTGGTGCGCGGTCGGGCCAAACTGTTCCTCGCCGGCCCGCCGCTGCTTAAAGCCGCGACCGGCGAAGTGGCGACCGATGAAGAACTGGGCGGTGCCCAGATGCACGCAGAAACCGCCGGCACCGCCGAGTACCTGGCGGAAAACGATGCGGACGGCGTGCGCATCGCGCGCGAAATCGTCAGCCTGTTGCCGTGGAATGATCGCCTTCCACAGGCGCCGAAACGTGCCTACGCAGAACCGCTGTACCCCATCGAAGAGCTGCTGGGCCTGATCCCGGACGACCCGAAAAAGCCCTACGACGTCCGTGAAATCCTCGCGCGACTGGCCGACGGCTCGCGCTTTCTCGACTTCAAGGGCGAATTCGACGCCCACACCGTCTGCGGCCACGTGCACATCCAGGGCCGCGCCGTGGGCGTGATCGGCAACAACGGTCCTATTACACCGAAGGGCGCGAGCAAGGCCGCGCAATTTATCCAACTGTGCGACCAGAGCCGCACACCGCTGCTGTTCCTGCACAACACCACCGGTTTCATGGTGGGCACCGAGTCGGAACAACAAGGCGTGATCAAGCACGGTGCGAAGATGATCCAGGCCGTGGCCAACGCGCGGGTGCCTAAACTGACCATTGTGGTCGGCGGCTCCTACGGCGCGGGCAACTACGCGATGTGCGGCCGTGGCCTGGACCCGCGCTTTATCTTCGCCTGGCCCAACAGCCGCACGGCAGTGATGGGCGGTGCCCAGGCGGGCAAAGTCCTGCGAATTGTCACTGAGGCCAAGCAAATGAAGGATGGCCTGCTGCCGGATCCCAAGGTGCTGGACATGCTGGAACAGGTCACCGCACAGAAGCTCGACAGCCAGTCCACCGCGCTCTACGGCAGCGCGAACCTGTGGGATGACGGGCTGATTGACCCTCGGGATACACGGACCTTGCTCGGTTTTCTGCTGGATATCTGTCATGAGGCTGAGGTGCGGCCATTGCAGCCCAACACCTTTGGTGTGGCGCGTTTCTAATCAGGAGAACAATAAAAATGATCTTCACCCAGGAACACCAGGAACTGCGCCGCACCGTCCGCGCCTTCGTCGACCGCGAGATCAACCCCCATGTGGACGAATGGGAAAAGGCCGGGCGCTTTCCCATCCACGACATTTTCCGCAAGGCCGGCGACCTCGGCCTGCTGGGCATTTCCAAGCCGGAGAAATTCGGCGGCATGGGCCTGGACTATAGCTATTCCATTGTCGCCGCCGAGGAGTTCGGCACCATCCGTTGCGGCGGTATCCCCATGTCTATCGGCGTGCAGACCGATATGTGCACCCCCGCCCTTGCCCGCTTCGGCAGCGATGAACTGCGCGACGAATTCCTGCGCCCGGCCATCAGCGGCGAGCAGGTCGGCTGCATCGGCGTCTCGGAAACCGGCGCCGGCTCCGATGTGGCCGGGTTGAAGACCCATGCGCGCAAGGACGGCGACGACTACGTGATCAACGGCAGCAAGATGTGGATCACCAACTCACCCAGCGCCGACTTCA
Source organism: Pseudomonas extremorientalis (assembly GCF_024584605.1). NCBI lineage: Bacteria > Pseudomonadati > Pseudomonadota > Gammaproteobacteria > Pseudomonadales > Pseudomonadaceae > Pseudomonas > Pseudomonas extremorientalis. Next base: position 4,547,237 of record NZ_CP089519.1, read on the forward strand.
TTTGCCTGCTGGCCAATACCTCCGACGACAAGCCGCACATCAACAAGTCGCTGATCATGGTGCCGATGAACACCCCCGGCATCAGCGTCAGCCCGCCCCTGGAAAAGCTCGGCATGCACAGCTCCGAGACCGCCCAGGTGTTCTTCGACGGCGTGCGCGTGCCGCAACGCAACCGCATCGGCCACGAAGGTGCGGGGTTCATGATGCAGATGCTGCAGTTCCAGGAAGAACGCCTGTTTGGCGCGGCCAATATGATCAAGGGCCTGGAGCATTGCATCGACAGCACCATCGAGTACTGCAAGCAGCGCCAGACCTTCGGCAAGGCGCTGATCGACAACCAGGTCATCCACTTTCGCCTCGCTGAGCTCGCCACCGAAATCGAATGCCTGCGCGCGCTGGTCTACCAGGCCACCGAGCAGTACATCAGAGGCCAGGACGTGACCCGCCTGGCGTCCATGGCCAAGCTCAAGGCCGGGCGCCTGGGCCGCGAAGTCAGCGACAGTTGCCTGCAATACTGGGGCGGCATGGGCTTCATGTGGGACAACCCCGTGGCCCGCGCCTATCGCGACGTGCGGCTGGTGTCGATCGGCGGCGGCGCCGACGAAATCATGCTGGGCATCATCTGCAAGTTGATGGGCACCTTGCCGGGGAAACAGCCATGAACACCTTGTTGCTCGAACCCCACAACGGCGTGCTGCACATCACCCTCAACCGGCCCGACTGCCGCAATGCGATGAGCCTGGAAATGGTCAATGAATTGCGCACGGTGCTATCGCAGTTGGACATCCAGACGCGCGCGGTAGTGATCATCGGCGCGGGCGGACATTTCTGCGCCGGGGCGGATGTGAAGGACCTGGTCACCGCAGGCCATCAACTGCAGGCGCTGAACCGCGCATTTGGCACCTTGCTGCAGGAAGTGCAAGCGCTGTCGCAAGTGGTGATCGTGGTGCTGCAAGGCGCGGTGCTGGGCGGTGGATTTGGGTTGGCGTGCGTGAGCGATATCGCCATCGCCGATCACCAGGCGCAATTCGGCTTGCCGGAGACCAGCCTGGGCTTGCTGCCCGCGCAGATTGCGCCGTTCGTGGTCAAGCGCATCGGGCTGACCCAGGCGCGGCGGCTGGCGCTGACAGCGGCACGGTTTGACGGGCTTGAGGCTGAGCGGCTGGGGGTGGTGCACTTTACCGAGCGCGACCCGCAGGCGTTGGCGCAGCGGTTGGATGAGGTGCTGGGGCAGGTGCTCACGTGCGCGCCGGCGGCGAATGGGCGGACTAAAGCGCTGTTGCTGGCCAGTGTGGATGAGCCGCTGGAGGCGGTGCTGGATCGGGGCGCGCAGTGGTTTGCCGAAGCGGTGCGCAGTGACGAAGGGCTTGAAGGAACGCAGGCGTTTGTGCAGAAAAGAAAGCCTCGGTGGTGCAAATAACGCCATCGGGGGCAAGCCCTCTCCCACACTGTGGGAGGGGGCTTGCCCCCGATGAGGTCCGATCAAACACCCCATCAGCCAAGGGATAAACCCATGCCCGCCTTCAACAAAATCCTGATCGCCAACCGCGGCGAAATCGCCTGCCGCCTCCAGCGCACCGCCCAAGCCCTGGGCTACCGCACCGTCGCCGTCTACAGCGATGCCGACGCCCAGGCCCTGCATGTGCAGATGGCCGACGAAGCCGTCAATATCGGCCCCGCCCCGGTACAACAGTCGTACCTCAATATCGAGGCGATCCTCGCCGCCGCCAGACTCACCGGCGCCGATGCGATCCACCCCGGCTACGGTTTCCTCTCGGAAAACCCCGGCTTCGCCCGCGCCTGCCAACACGCCGGCCTGACCTTCATCGGGCCCAGCGTCGAGGCCATCGAACTGATGGGCAGCAAACGCCTGTCCAAACTCGCCATGCTCGACGCCGGCGTGCCGTGCATTGCCGGCTATCAGGGCAGTGCCCAGGACGACAACACGCTGCAACAGGAAGCTGAACGCATCGGCTACCCATTGATGATCAAGGCCAGCGCCGGCGGCGGCGGTCGCGGCATGCGCCTGGTGCACCAACCCGAAGCCCTGCTGGACAACCTGCACACCGCCCGCTCGGAAGCCAAAAATGCCTTTGGCAGCGATGAACTGATTCTTGAGCAAGCGCTGATCGAGCCGCGCCACGTCGAGATCCAGTTGTTCGGCGACAGCCACGGCCACTTGATCTACCTCGGCGAACGCGACTGCTCGGTCCAGCGCCGCCACCAGAAAGTCATCGAGGAAGCCCCCTGCCCCATCATGACGCCCGAGTTGCGCCAGGCCATGGGCGAAGCCGCATTGAAGGCCGGGCGTGCGGTGAATTACGTGGGCGCCGGTACCGTAGAGTTCCTGCTCGACCGCAATGGCCGGTTCTACTTTCTGGAAATGAACACCCGCCTGCAGGTGGAACACCCGGTCACCGAGCTGATCACCGGCCTCGATCTGGTGGATTGGCAACTGCAGATCGCCGCCGGGCAGGCGCTGCCGCTGACCCAGGCGGACGTGACCCTGAGCGGCCATGCCATGGAAGTGCGCCTGTACGCCGAAGACCCGGCCCAGGGTTTCCTGCCGCAAACCGGCGAGGTGCTGCGCTGGGAACCGGCGACCGGCGTGCGCATCGACCATGGCGTGATACAAGGTCAACGTATCAGCCCGTTCTACGACCCAATGCTGGGCAAACTCATCGCCCACGGCGCCACCCGCGAAGAGGCGCGGCGCAAACTGCTGCGGGCGGTGGAAGACACGCTGTTGCTGGGCGTCGCCACCAATCAGCAACTGTTGGCTGATTTACTCAAGCATCCGGCGTTTATCAACGGCGATTTCAGCACCGGGTTTATCGCCGAGCACTTCAGCGAGATCCCACGCCAGCCTGTATCGAGCGAACAGCTAGCCCTGGCCGCTGCGCTGTTCTACACCCACGGTGCCGAGCAACATCCCCACGGTTTGTCGGGCTGGCGCAACACCGCGAGTAGCCCTTGCACCTATCGGCTTGAGGTCAATGGCGAAATCCACACCGTCAGCACCGCCCCCCTGCTGCTCTGCGCCGACGGCCGCCACGCCACCCTGGTGCTCAACGGCATCCGCCGGCGCATGGCCTATCACCTCGACGGCGACCAACTATGGATGCCCGGCCTGTGCGTGACCAACCGCACGCAGCAAGTGGCCAGCCGCCAGGCCGATGCCAGCAGCGGCACGGTGAAGGCGCCGATGGACGGTGCCATCGTCGATGTGCGGGTCAGCACCGGTGACAGCGTCACCAAGGGCCAACTGCTGCTGGTGCTCGAAGCCATGAAAATGGAGCATCCGCTGACCGCCGGCATCGACGGTGTGATCAAAGGCGTGCAGGTGAGCGCCGGTGACCAGGTGCACAATCGTCAGGTGTTACTCGAGATCGTCTAGCCCCTAGGCGGAACTACAGGGCCGGGCTACGCTCTATCCCCAACAGAAAGGGAAGAGTACGGGAACCTGCGCGATGCCCCATTGGCTGATTATTGACCTTGAAGCCACAACGGATGAAGGCGGCTGGCCCGTGACGGAGATGGAAGTCATCGAGATCGGCGCAAGCCTGGTCAACCGCCAGGGCCGCGAGCTGGATCACTTCCAGCGTTTTGTGCGGCCGCTGCGCCGTCCCTTGCTGACGCCTTTTTGCCGTCAGTTGACCCACATCACCCAGGCCAACATCGACGGCGCGGTGCCGATCACCGACGTATGGCCGCTGTTCGAGCGCTGGCTGGGCCAACACCAGGCGCGCCTGGAAGGCTGGGCCAGTTGGGGCGATTACGATCGCAGGCAGCTGGAGCTGGAATGGCAGCGCCATGGCCTGGCCAGCGCACTCGCCACCACGCCCCATGTGAACCTCAAGCAGCGCTTCGCCAAGGCCCGGCGCCTGGACAAGCCCCTGGGGCTCAACGGTGCCCTGCAATTGGCGGGGATGCAGTTCCATGGACAGCAGCATCGGGCGCTGGAAGATGCACGCAACACCGCGCGCCTGCTGCCACTGATTCTGCCGGTCTAGGCAGCTTCCCTGCCCTTGGGCATACTGGCCGACCTTTCCAGACCCTTTTCCGAGGAATCGCCCATGTTCAAAGTCAACGAGTACTTCGACGGCACCGTCAAGTCGATCGCCTTCGGCACCGCAGAAGGTCCGGCGACCATCGGCGTCATGGCCCCGGGCGAATACGAATTCGGCACCGCCCAGCGTGAAATCATGCACGTGGTGTCCGGCGCCCTGACCGTCAAGCTGCCTGACGCCAGCGACTGGGAAACCTTCGCCGCCGGCAGCCAGTTCAACGTGCCGGCCAACAGCAAGTTCCAACTCAAGGTCGCCGTGGACACCGCTTACCTGTGCGAATACCGCGGCTAAGGGTTTCCCGGAAACAAAAAATGCCCGTTTCCTGAGAGACGGGCATTTTTATTCGCGTCGAACACTATTCGAGAATGGTCACCGGCATCCCGACTTCCAGGCGGCCAATGCCATCGTTGACCAGGTTCTGGCCGAAAATCGCGCCATTTTCAGTCTTGCGATAGGTCTCCAGCGTCGCGAAGGGTTCACGGTCGGCACTGCGTTCGCCGGTCTGCGGGTCGATGGTGGTGAGGATGCAGCGCGAGCAGGGCTTGACCGCACGGAATTCCACATCGCCGATGCGCAGGCGCTTCCAGTTATCTTCGGCGAAGGCGGCGCTGCCTTCGATCACCAGGTTGGGGCGAAACCGCAGCATCTCCATAGGCCGGCCGATGCGTTGCGAAAGGTCGTCCAGCGAAGCCTGGCCGATCACCAGCAGCGGGTAGCCATCGGCAAATGCGACCTGATCATCGTCCCTGCCATAACCGGCTTCGGTGGTGCGGGCGCGTTCGAGGGGGATCTGCACCAGCCGCGTCGGCTTGCCGATAAAGTCACTGACCCAGGCCGCTGCCGCGTCGCCCGCGTCCGGCACCCGCAGGGTGTCGCGCCAGATGGTCACACCGCGCAACTCGGCATTACCGCCCGGCAGTGCGACATCCAGCGGCGGGTAACCGGGCGAACTCAAGGTGAGCCCGCCTTTGCTGTTCCACAATGCCGACAATTGGCTCATCCTGGCCACGGCGCGTTGCGTGAGGAAGCGCCCACTGGCTTCATCCACCAGCATCCAGCGTCGATCCCCGTCCACCCCGAGCTTATCCAGGCCGACCTGCTGCAATATCTCGGCCTTGCCGGACTTCAAAGGGTAACGGTACAACGCGCTGAGACGAAGCATGGGCCTGCATTCCTGAGGGGCAAAGCCATAACCCTAAGGTCAAGCAGGCACTTCGTCCAGCATCAGACGCTGACGGACCACGTCCACCAGCTTGTCGGGCTGGAACTTGGACAGGAAATTGTCGCAGCCGACCTTCTTCACCATCGACTCGTTGAAGCTGCCCGACAGCGAGGTGTGCAATACCACGTAAAGACTGCGCAGACGCGGGTCATTGCGGATCTCGGTGGTGAGACGATAACCGTCCATCTCGGGCATTTCGGCGTCGGTAAAGATCATCAGCAACTTGTCGGTCATCACATGGCCAGCGTCGGCCCAGGCCTTGAGCATGTTCAAGGCCTTGAGGCCGTCACTGGCGATGTGCATCTTCACACCCAGCTGGCCGAGGGTGTCGCGCAGTTGAGACAGGGCTACGTTGGAATCATCCACCAGCAGCACTTCGCGGCCACGGGCACGCTCCAGCACCGGGTCTTCGAGTTTCTCGCGGGAAACCTTGGCGTTGTACGGCACGATCTCGGCCAGGACTTTTTCCACATCGATGATTTCCACCAACTGGTCGTCGACCTTGCTGATGGCGGTGAGGTAATGCTGGCGCCCGGCACTGGTCGGTGGCGGCAGGATGGCCTCCCAGTTCATGTTGACGATGCGGTCCACACCGCCCACCAGGAAGGCCTGCACCGAGCGGTTGTACTCAGTGACGATGATGGTGCTGTTGGGGCCCGGCACCAGCGGGCGCATGCCGATGGCCTGGGACAGGTCGATCACCGGCAGGGTCTGGCCACGCAGATTGACCACGCCGCATACAAACGGGTGGCGCTGGGGCATCAGGGTCAACTTGGGCAGTTGCAGCACTTCCTGCACCTTGAACACGTTGATCGCGAACAGTTGGCGCCCCGCCAGGCGAAACATGAGGATCTCCAGGCGATTCTCACCCACCAGTTGCGTGCGTTGATCTACCGTGTCGAGAATGCCGGCCATTAAAAGCTCCTGATGCGCTAAGGAATTTGTGCGGTTCACATAACGTGGGTTATCGGCGGCGAGTGCCAGACCTTGACCCCTGTAAAATGCCACGTAAATCCATTGATGTCACACTGACATCATGCTTTACTGCGCTGGCCTCTCCGTATGGCAATAAAGCGACGTTGCGCGACATTCAATTCGACGCAAGGTTCCGCTATGTAAGGGATTCCCCTACACGCAATCAGGCCCAACCTGATATTCGCAATATCTAATAGCCATTAATGTGACGCCATTCTCAATGCATGAATGGAGTCAGGCTTTTGTTTGCCATCCCAAGCCCTCGGCCCACGGGCCTTCCAGACATACAGATGTCGGCAATCGAAGGTACGCAATTGACCCCGCTCATGAGGGCAGCGCACAGCCGTTGCCGTCACTCTAATAAACGTCCTACTAAAAACTCAGAAGCCACCTACAGGTCCCAGTCATATTTCGGCGCTATTTTTAAGCCATTCACCCGGTGCGACATCTCATCACCCGACCTCATGTTGTGGAGACTTGTATGATGAACAGCGCAAATGAATGGCAGACCACACTTCCCGAGTTCCTGCTTGAAGCAGAAACGCTGCTGGCCAAGTCGCAAGAGTGCCTAAACCATCTGCATCTGATTCGTGACGACAGCGATGCCATCGACTGCATGAAGGCTAGCCTGGCCACACTCGCCGAAAAGGCCGACAGCCTGGCCCTGCAGGTGATCAGCGAATTCTCCCGGCATATCCAGTACGTGATCGCCAATGCGGCAAGCCCGATGCAACTGCATGACCAGGCGTTGGATGCACTGCACGCGTGCCTGACGTTGCTCGCGTGGCAACTGGAATTGATCGATGTGCGCACCGGCGAACTGAGTATGGACGAGAGTGAGCAGGCGACATTGATTGCAACCGTCACGCTTCAGATCCCGCAGAAGGATTTCACTTATAAACCGCAGCAGCGTGTACACCACGCCTCTTGAACGGATACCAAGTCGTATTCGAACCTGAAGTTATCCAAAAACGACACGGCTATTAATTGGCTGGAATTGAACCGCGCACACGAAGATATCAATTAGCTATTAACGGTAATAACGATACAACCAAACAGAAATAATATAACTCCCCACTTCATGAACTCTGGGAATACCGCCCGGAGTATTTGCGCGGTCAATAATCCGGTAAGGCACGGCACCAGGCGACCAACGGTAATAGTGGTGGTACTATGCCCCGCTCGAAGTGACTCAACTTCATCATGCATAAAAACGATTCGATAACGCATCCCAAACAGAGCCCCGTCAGCCCCAGTGACCGGGCTTCCCGCAGCGCACCCTCATTGGCTCCATCCGCTATGTACGCCAGCCTCAAGACACTCATCGCAAGGTCCGCGTCCCGCAGCAATGCACGCCGCTTGATCCTCGCCCTGTGCCTTGGCTCGCTGCTGCTGAGCCTGTGGACCTATGCCAGTTCAGAACCGCTGCCGTTGCTGGTGATTGTGCTTAACCTGGCCACTCTCGTAGTGGTCGGCCTGCAACAATGGCGTTCACGCAAGTCCATCAAGTTCCAGCCCCAGGAACTGGCCGATCGCCTGTTGCAGGTACAGGAAAACGAACGCCATCGCCTCAGCCGTGAACTGCACGACGATATCGGCCAACTGCTCACCGCGGCCAAGCTGCAAAGCGAATGGCTCAAGCGTCGCCTGCCCGACGACCTGCAAAGCCAATGCACGGTGCTGTGCAACACCCTGAACGAAACCCTGGCCAAGGTGCGTGACGTTTCCGCCATCCTCAACCCTCGTCAGCTGGCCAGCCTGGGCCTGGAAGCCAGCCTGCGCGCGCACCTGCTCAAGACCCTGGAAAACACGCCGATTCACTGGAGCCTGGAATGCCAGCAACGGCTGACCGGAATCCCGGAAGAAATGGCGGTGGCGGCCTTCCGCATCACCCAGGAAGCGGTGACCAACATGCTGCGCCACGCCCAGGCGCAGAACCTGCTGGTACGCCTGCAACGTTTGCCCGAAGGCCTGTCGCTGACTATCCGCGATGACGGCCAGGGTTTTTCACCGGCCGTCAATCCCGGCCTGGAAGGCCAACGGGGCATGGCCGGCATGTCCGAGCGGATAGATCAGCTTGGCGGTACGTTGTCCGTCAGCAGCCAGCCAGGCAAAGGGACACGGATCGAAGCGCTTTTCCCCTGGGCGCCCCGCGCCCTCGAACGGGCCAGTTCCCCTAAGGTTCTCGAGTGAGCTGCAAATTACTCCTGGTGGATGACCATGCACTGATCCGGGCCGGCGTACGCGCGCTGGTCCAGGACATTCCCGGCTACACGGTGATCGGCGAAGCCAGCGATGGCGAGCAGTTGCTGGAGCAGTTCAGCGCCCTGCTGCCGGATATCGTGCTGCTGGACCTGTCGATGAAGCACACCGGCGGCCTGGACGCCTTGCAGCAGCTCAAGCGCGCCTACCCCAAGAGCAAAGTGCTGATCCTGTCGATGCACACCGACCCGGAACTGATCATGTGCGCGCTGGAGTCCGGCGCCCATGGCTACCTGCTCAAGGACACCACCGCCAACGAGTTGGAACACGCGCTGCTGGCCTTGCGCAACAACGAGCGCTACCTGAGCCCGGCGATCGCCCACACCGTGATCAACCAGGCGCTGGTGCGCAGCCAGGGGCCCACCACTCCCGCCGGCCACAGCCACAACCTCACGGCGCGGCAGTTGGAAATCCTGCGCCTGATCGTGCGCGGCAAGTCCACCCGGGAAATCGCCCACGGCCTGGGCCTGAGCATCAAGACCGTGGAAGCCCACCGCTCGCAAATCATGAAGCGCCTGCAGATTTTCGACGTGGCCGGCCTGGTGCTATTCGCGGTGCGCGAGCAGATCATCAGCCTGGACGACTAGCGGCGACCCCACCGGCAAGTGCACGCGCAAGGCCTTGGGCAAGGCCTGGAAGTGCAGGTCATCGCCCTGCAGCGGCTCGCCATCCAGGTTGATATACAGGCCCTGTGCAACCTTGATGTTCACCCACGGCAGGCGCGCCCGGACGAACATGGTGTCCAGGCCCCAGCCGTTGTTCATCAACTCTCGCAAGGTGCCAACCACTTCCTGGGGCGCCGGCAGGATGCTGACGTCCAGCAGGCCATCGTCGGCCATGGCGCCTGGGCATAGCTCATGCCCACCGCCTGCCTGGCGACCGTTGCCAATGCCCAGCGCGAGCAACTCGCCTTTCCAATGAAAATCAGGGCCATCCAGCTCGGCGTAGGCAGCCTTCAACTCGCTGAACCGCGTCAAACCGGTGAACAGGTAGGCGGCGCCACCCAGGACTTTTTTCAAATCTTCGGAGGTGTTGGCGGTGACCTGGCTGCCGAAACCGCCGGTGGCCATATTGAGGAAGATCTGCCCACCGACCTGGCCCAGGTCTATGGCCCTGGGTGGCACGTCCAGCAGCGCCAGGGCCTGGTCAGGCTCCAACGGCACGCCGGCAGCCTTGGCGAAATCGTTGGCGGTGCCCAGGGGCATCAGCACCAGGCTGGCGTCGGTCTTGGCCTGGGCCATGGCTTCGGCTACATCGCGCAGGGTGCCATCGCCGCCACCGGCGATAATGTGGGTGTAGCCGTCAGCCAGGGCTTCGTTGACCAGGCGCTGGGCGTCGCCGCCTTCCCAGGTGACCCGTACTGCCAACTCCCCACCCTGCTCGCGCCGGGCCTTCACGGCAGCGCGCACGTCCTCGTTGAGGGCTTGCTTGCCGTGGAGGATCAACAGTGCCTTGGGGCTGGTCATAGCGGGCTTACTCCTGGATTCAAAGGTGCATGAAGGATGTGGACCTTTGGCAACCGAAAAAAAGCCATGGGCAACGTAAATTAATTGGCCGCCCTAGAAATTGTCCATCGCGTTGCACATCGAGACTTTGCCCACCGGCGTCGGCTCGATCCGCACCCATTGCCTGCCGTCCGCCGGCAACTCGTCGAGCAGGAACGAACAATCCGCCGACATCGACGCCTGCACCATGTAGTCGCGCCCGGGCTTGGGCACAAAAGTCATGGTCTTGGCGCACTGGCGGGAGTATTGCAACCGCCCCAGGTAATGGAACGCGATCGGTTTGCCCGCTGGCACCACCAATTCGGACGTAACCGCCCCGGCCCACGAGTAGATCGGCCCGGGCATGCCGAGATTTTCGCCGTTGTGATCGGGGAAACCGGCTTTCACCGAGGCCATCACCCCGGCGCCCGGCACGTTCCAGTCCAGGCAGTCACGCCCCGGCACCGCGCGTACCAGGCCGTCGGTGACGACACGCACCCGGGCGGTCTCACCGCTTTGCGGCGGCACGTAGCCGGTGGACAGCGAACGGATGTTCGCCACCTGGCCGCAACCGCCCAGGGCCAGCAACACAACAGGTATCACCATTAACCTTTTCATCAGCCATCCTTTCGCATCGGGGGTGTTTACGGCTGGCGGCAATTCTGCTTGACCGACAGGTGCGGCGCCGGCTCGTAGCTCACGCGCTGCAAGCCATCAGCGTCCTGGAACAGGAAGTACTTGACGCGGCAGTCCTTGAACATCGCCGAATAACCCTCGGCGCGAAAGCCCTGGCCATCGACCTGCTTGGTCACAGTGTTGTTGCGGCTGACCACGGCGAGCACCTGCTGGTAGCTGTCGCCCATATTCACCCCCGGCTCGCCAGTGACGGCGGCCGACGAGGCGCAACCGCCCAGGGTGGTTGCCGCCAGCACCAATGCGGCGCCGTACAGTCCTTTGCGTAGATCGATCATTCCTTGGTTCCTTTTAGTGATGGATTAGCGGCGGCCTTCGCACACCGGCGATTCGCCGATGCGGCCTTCCTTGCACAGGTCCAGATTGTCCTTGCGGGTAAAACCTGCATCCTTCATGCAGTAGAAGCGCGTCAGCACCACATCAATTGGCGACTTGTCTCCCACACCATCAAGGTTGGTGTACCCGCAAGCACGCATTGCTTCGTCGACGCCCTGCTGGGAGACTCCCTTCTTTTTCCATTGGGTGTAGGACCCAGGCGGAGGCTGGAAGGGCGTACACGCGCCGAGTGCCAAAAGGCACAGACTCAACATAACGGTAATCTTGAACATATTCGGATTCCTCATGATTGCGGGACCTTGACGAACTCTGGCTTGCCCGTGGGGGAGTGGCTCCAGTATTTGCGGCACGCTTCTCCGCCATTGGCGTAGCAGTTATGCACGGTGTTCTCAGCACCAAATACCTTCAACCACTCCCACAAGCGATTACTGCCATCGGGAATGTTGCCGCCAGTCCCCGGGTTGAACCCTACGCCCGGTGTGCGGGCAACGGGGTCGAAATCATGGTTCTGATACTGCAAGATCAACCCGTCGCGCTGTTCCGCCGAGGTGATTTTTGTACGGTCCTGCAATATCCCCAATAGCGTATCGGCCTTTTTCACCCCATACGCCGCCCCGAAGAAGTTCATCGATGTATCACCCAACAGCCCAACGTTCGCTTGATCACGTACCAACGACTCCATGGCATTGCCCGTGGTCATGGTGCCACGGCTATGCCCGTCGATATGCAACCCGCTCTGACCGAACTGGACCATGTATTCCTTGGTCTGCACCGTCGCGTTGGACAGGCCCCAGAAATCGTTTTCCAGGTTCTTCTGATACGCCGCGATCATCAACTCCGACGTGAAGTTGTTGGCCTTCTCGAAATGGATCAGATACTGCGGCCCAGTGTCGGCCGAACTGTGTTGCTCGGCATATTTGGCGGCACCGTCGGCGTCGTTGAAAATGCCGTTGTTGGCGATATGTACCTTGCCGTCCGGGCCAGGCTTGAGGTGCTGCTTTTCTTCGTCGCTCAACTCGCGGTACTGAACCTTCTTGCCATCGAGCAGCAGTGCCTTGCCATTCTCGTCCTTCAAGACCTCATACACCCGCGCCTTCTCGATAAAGATCTTGCGATACGCCTCATCCGCCAGCAGCGACACCTGGTTGTAGAACTCACGCTTGATCTCCTGCTCTGCCTCGACCTTGCGCCCCATCTCCGCCACGTCCAGGCGCTCCACGGCAGCATGGGCAGCCTCGGTATTGCGGTTGAGGTTGGCAATCGTCTGGTCGACGCTCATGCCCGCCACCACGCGCTGGCGCTCGGCATTGGTGATGACCAGGGTGCCAGCGCTGATCGCGCTGCGGGTGTCGCTGGAGTCGGAATCGGAGTCCGAGCCGTTGGCGAGGCTGTTGGCGAGCAGCGCCTTGGCCGTGCCGAGCTTGCCGTCGAGCATGTCCGAATTGAGTTCCACCCCGGAAGTCTTGACGCTGGCTTCGGACACGTTATGGATGTCGGCCACGGTCAATGTGCCGGTGGTCAGGTTGTTCTTGCCGTCGGTAATGGCCTTGTCGGAACTGGCGATCACGCCGCCCTTGAGGTCGGTGTTGCCACGCACGTTGAGGTCGAAACCACCGTCGCCGGCGCGGATGCCCGATTGCTCGATGACGCTGGCGAAGTTGGACTTCTGCTGGGTATTGCTGGAGCTGAAGCTGGCCGTCGCCGCACCCGCGCACACCGGCGGGATGCAGATGCTGATGCCGGCACTCATGCTCTTCTGTTTGGAGGCAAATGTGCTGGTGTCTTGCAGGCTCTCGATGTTCAGGTCGCCGCCGACATCGGCCTTGACCTTGTCGGCCGAGACCACCGCTCCGCGCAGGGTGGTGTCCTTGCCGGAGATCAGGCTGGCCTGGTTGCCTGCTGTCACGTGGGTGTTGCTCCACACCAGGTCGTTGCCATCGGCATTGCCGCGGCTCTGGGAGGCTGAAGCGTTGAAACTCAGGCCGTTTTTCTCGCTGCCGAAAGAGATACCAATCCCCAGGCTGCCGTTCACGCTCTTATTGGTGCTGTGCTGCTCGATGGTGTTCTGCGCACCCGCCAACAGGATATTGCCGTCGGCCTTGAGCAACGCATCGTTGCCGGCAGTGATCTGGCTGCCCTGCACGGTCAGGTCGTTGTTGCGCTTGCCGCCGGTAGCCACAATCGACACATCGTGCCCCGCCGCCACCGTCGAGCCGGCCGCTGTGTTGGAAGTCTGCTCGCTTTTGTTCTCGCTCTTGTTCATGCCCAGGGCGATGCTCAAGTTGATCCCGCCCGCCGCTGCCGGGTCGGCCATCACCTGGGTATGCGCTTCGCTGGCGGCCCACGCGGTGTTCAGCGCGGCGAGGGTTTTCATGCGCTTGTCGTCGGTGCGCTCGGCGGCCTTGTTCATGCGCTGGCCGGTTTGCACCGCGTTCACGACCGGGTTGGTCAGGGTCAGGCTCACGCCGGTCTGCTTGAAGCGCTGCTCCTGCTGCTGCGCGGCGAGGTTGCGCGCTTCGAGGATATTGACCTCGGATGCGTCAATCGACACATCACCCTTGGGCGCACTCACATTGCTGCCAACCTGGCGGTATTCGCCGCCCGCGCTGATCAGCACATTGCCGTCGGTGGACCCGACGTTGCTGGCGGCGGCCGTGGTCTGCTGGCTGCTGTCCTTGTTGGTCTGCTGCTGCGAGCCGATGGTGACGGCAATCGCGCCGCCGCTGAACATGCCGCTGGTCTTCACGTCCTTGGTGTGTTTCTCGTCGAGCGTCTCGGTACCCGCCAATACCTTGATGTCATTGCCCGCCACCAGCGCCGTGCCCGAGGTCGAGACCACGTTGCTGCCGGTGAGGGTGATGTTGTTGCCCGCCTGCACCACCGCTTGCTCGCCGCTGAAGGTCGAGCCTTGCGCGGTGGTCTGGGCGACCGTATCGCGGGTGGTGGTGGTCTTGCTGGAGAACAGGCCGTTGCTGCCCTTGACCTTGTGCGCCTCGTCCGCACTGTTGAAGCGCTCGCCGGCCTCGACGTTGATGTCGCGCACCGCGCTGACCGACACCGCGCCCGCGTCACTGTTGACCAGCGCACCGCGTGCCTGCACGTCACGCCCGGCGCCCAGGCGGATATCGCCGTTGGCCTGCACCGAACTGCCGACCTCATTGCGCCCGGCTTCCTTGCGCCAGTTGTCGCCGTCCCACTGGTTGGCCTGGGTGTAGGACTCTTTCACGGTGCTCAAGGTGACGTCGTTGCCCGCCACCAGCGCGGTCTTGCCGCCCACGCCGGTGTTGCTGACCTGAGCCGCTTGCAGGTTGATGTCATTGCCCGCCGTGGCAATCAGGTTCGCCGCCGGGGCCGACACGTACAGCCCGGCCACCCGCGACAACGCGGTGCGGGTGCCCTGCTCGCTGGCGCTGTCGGTGGTGATCGAGCGCACGTTGATGTCATTGCCGGCGCTCAACGCCAGGCGACTGTTGGCGCTGATCAGGCCGCCGATGTTGTTCAGGTCCTGGCTGGCATTGAGCGACACCTCGTTGCCCTGGATGCGGCCGCCGAGATTGTTGAGGTTCTGCACGCTGATGGTCACACCGTCGCGCCCGGCCAGGCTGCCCGAGTTGACCAGGTCACCGCGCACATCCAGATTCAAGGTGCGCCCGGCCATCAACGCGCCCGAGCCGTCCACATCGCCTTCGCGAACCCGCACATACACTTGCGGCACAAGCACCTGGCGCACTTCGCCGCTGGCCAGGGTGACGTCCCTGGACACCAGCCACACGATGTCGCTGGTCAACTGCGCCATTTGCCCGGCGGTCAGCGCCACGCCCGGGATCAGTTTCCACTGCTCGGCCAGGGTGACGGCGTTGTCGATCATGCCGCGATATTGCGCTTCGTCGCTGGCGTAACCATCGACAAACCGGCGCCCCGTGAGTTGCGCGACTTGTTCGCGGATCAGCTTCTGCTCGTAGAAGCCGTCGCCCAACCGTTGCTGGGTGGCGGCCGGATCGAGGTTCAGGCGGTCGAGCATATAGTCCGACGACAACCACCGACCGTAATTGGTAAAACGCGGATCCGTCTCCACCAGATAGCCAGCCGTACTGTTGGGGTTGGTGCGGAACAGGCTGCTGTCCGGCAGGTCGGGGTTGAACCCGCCGGTACGGATCTGCTCCACCGCGCCTGCACCGTTCTGTTGGGTCAATGCCTGCACCTGGCTGATCGGGCTGACGGTGTGGGTTCTGCCCGCACCGGCAAGCTCACCGGTACCGCGGGTGGTATCGCCGACGTTGGCCATTACCCGCGCACCCACCTGTGTGCCGCTGCCATTGATGGTCGCGTATTCGGTAAATACCGTCGGTCTGAGGGCGATCTGCTCGATCAAGGGCGCAGGCTTATAAGCCGTGACGCTGGTCCCCTGGCGATCACGCCCCTTGCGTTGGATGCGATAGAAGTTGGTCAGGGTACCACTGTCGGTGGTAATCCGTTCGCCGGTCACTTCGGTGTTGTCCACACGGCCCACACTGGCCGTCAGGGCCTGGCCGGCGATGATCCGGCTTTTGTCGTTGAGCAGGTGGTCGGCAGTCAGGTTGATGGCGCCACCCGCGAGCATTTGCCCAGGGTCGGAACTGACGATCCGGGTCTCGGTCACCGCGCGGTCGTAGTTATAGAAGTTCCAACGATCCTTGCGCCCCTCCGGGGTCACCAGGTACTGCACCTCATCCTTGTAGGTCGAGATCTGCGAAGGCGTATAGCGGTTGGTCGAGCCCGACAGTTGGTATTCCTGCAGTGCCTCATTGGAGACGAGTACCCGCTCGGTGGCGAAATGTTCATTGGTGTTGCTGATGAGCCGGGCATTGGCACTCAGGCTGCCCAGCGCTTCAATCGTGGCGCTGGCATTGCTCAGCGCCTGGGCCTGGCCGGTGGCGTGGTCATCGACATCCAGTGTGCTACCGATCACCAGGTCGCCGGCACTGAAGATCAAGCCGTGCTCACGGTTATCGAGAGTCTGGCTGGCGATATCCAGGCGGTTGCGCGCGGCGATGGTGGCTGCCGTCGAACCTTCCACGCTGTTCATGACGTTGGTGGCGGCAATCGACAAGTGATCACCGTATATACGCCCCGTGCCGAGGTTGTTCAGGTTCGCGGCGCTCAGGCGCGTGGCCTCGCCGTCGATCAGGCCACGGTTGTCGAGTTGATTGAGCGCATTGACCCGGACCCGGCGGGCACTGATCGAACCGCTGGCGGTGTTGTCGAGTGCGCTGGCGTTGAGCAGCAACCCATCGCCCGCCTGGAAACTACCCTGGTTGGTCAAAAGCCCAGCCGTTTCTACAGACAGGTTGCCATTGGCCTGGAACAGGCCGGTGTTGACGAAATCATGGCTCAGCTTGAACGCCAGGTCTCTCAGGCTCAGGGCTTTACCGCTGCCACTGTAGCTGGCGCTGTCGACCTGCAGCGACTGGCCCGCAATCAGCGTGCCCGTGCCGTTATTCAAGGCCTGGCGCTTCTGCGCAAGGTCGCGGTCAGTCACGCTCAGCACGCTGCCGGCCGAGATAATGCCCTGGTCGTTATCCAGCGCACCGCTGCCCGTGATGCTCAACGCCGCATCGGCAACCAGCGAGCCGCCTCGGTTATCGAGGGTATCGACGTTCATCTCGACGCCCAGGCCCTTGATGCCCTGGTTGGCGCCCTGGGTCGAACGGTTATCCGCACTGGCGGCAGTCAGCAACAGATGACCATCGGCACGCAACAGACCCGACTGGTTGCTCACCTGTCCGGCGTCAACAGCCAGACTGCCGGCGCTACCGATAAACCCTTGGTCATTGATCAACTGGCCGGTACGCACCGTGACGTCACGCTGCCCAAGAATGCCGCCGGTGCTACCGGAATTGCGGTTGCTGAGTTGCTGGCCATGGGTATCCACCCACAGGTTCGACTTGGCTTGCACGATGCCGCCGTCGTTGTTCAGTACACCACTATCGAGTGTCAGCGTATCGCTGGCGTCGAGGGTGCCCTGGGCGTTGTCCAGTCGCTGGCCTTGCGTATCCAGCAGCAGTTGGGCCCCCGTGATGACGCCGCCTGTGTTGTTCAAACCTTGTGCGTTGAGGGTCAAGGCTTTGGCGGCCTCAAGGCGGCCGCCACGGTTATCGAGCACGGCAGCATCGCTGTCGAGGATCAGGTCGCCCGCCACCGAGCCCAGGGTGCCGCCCTGGTTCAACAGGCTGTTGGCCCTGACTGTCAGGGTTTGGACGGCGGCGACGGTGCCCTTGGCGTTGTTCAATTGTGCGGCGTTGATATCCAGCACAGCGCCCGCCGTGACCTGCCCGCGCTGGTTATCGAGGTTGCCGCCGTTGAGGGATAGATTCGCGGCGGTCACCAGCTTGCCGTTGCTGTTATCCAGCGCATCCTGTGCCGTTATGTACAGGTCACCGCCATCACCGGACTGCACCAGGCCATCCGCGTTGCCCAGGGTCTTGGCGCTCACATCAAGGCGACCACCGCTGGACAGGATGCCGCCATGGTTGTCCAGATTGCGCGCGAGGGTCACCCGCATGCCCGCCTTGCCGGTCTGCACCCACTTACCGGCGACGTTGGACATATCCATGGCGACGATGCCGATTTGCGCCGCGCCCACCTGTGCAGCATCGCTGAACAAGGTTTGACTGGCATTGGCCGTCAGCGATTGAGCGGCGGTGACGTGGCTGCGGCGCAGGTCCAGATGGCCAGCGGTGCTGTTCAGTTCGACCGTGCCAGCCGATGTCTGGCTGTCACTCAGGTCGACCTGGGCGGCAGTGGCCTTCATGGTTTGCGCCGCCAGGTTCTGGCCCTTGGCCGTGAGGGTGCCGGCCGCCGTCAGGGTCAGCGAACCGCTGCTGCCCAATTTACCCGTGCTGTCTACACCTGCGGCGAGTGCAGAGCCGGCATCGCTGCGAATCGCCGAATTCGCGCCTTTGGCGCTCAGGCGGGTATCGCCCTGGGCAGACACGATGCCCTTGTTGTCGATATTGCCCGCCGTCTCCAAGGCCAGGTTACCCTGGGCGAACAGCGTGCCGTTGTTATCGATGCCTTTGTCGGCCTGAGCGGTCAGGTGCGTGGCGCTGCTGATCTGGCCCTGGTTCTCGATACGCCCATCGCTGCCGATGACCACTTCACCGGCACTGGAACCAATCTGTCCGGCATTGCGTACACCGACACCAGCGCCGGTGCCTACCAGGGTGATCTTGCCGGCGTACATGCCCCCCAACTGTGCCACGTCGATGGCCACGGCGGGGGCGTCGGCCGGGTTCTGGCCTGCTGCGCCGGTCTTGATAGTCAAGTCTTTGGACCAGATGCCCGCGTTCACTTCGACCGTGCGCGCGATGATCTCGGTGTAGTCGGCGCGAGTGGCGTCAAGGCCCGCGCCGCCGATGCTGACCTTTCCCCCAGAGACTTGATAGCCGGTAATCAAACCGTTCTCGAACTGCGCCCGCCCGGTAGTCAGCGTCGCGCGGTCAGCGTTGATAAAACCGCAGCCATCGCAGGCGATTCCGGAGGGGTTGGCAATCACTACCTGGGCCTTGGAACCCGCCACTTCGACAAAACCGCGCAACTGGCTGGGGTTGCTCGAATTGACCTCGTTGAGAATCACCCGTGCGCTGCCGTTGGCCAGCGCGCGGTTGCCTTCGACCCAGCCGCCCAGTTGGGTCTGGCTGTTGGTGACGGCGTTATTGAGGATCACGCCGCGCTTGTCGACGTCGAACTGCTGGTAAGTGTTGCGCGATACGCCTGCCCCGCTTGGCGTGGTGATGTTGACCACAGGCGCCCCGTTGCCCGCCGCGCCGATGCTCGGGCGTTGGCCTGCGGGGGCCGAACCGTCAGCCACAACCTGGGCCTGGGCCGGCATGACCAGCGCAACCCAGCCCATGCCCACCATCAGCGCAAAGCGCAAGGGCGTGAGTGTGGCCACGGCACCGCCGGCCCGGCCAACGCTACCCGTGGTGCCGGGTGCCTTGCTGGCACTCTTGACGTTTTCCGCCACGACCATCAACAGGCCGCGAGCCTTGTTAAACACAATTCGATATAGCTGCTTATTCATGCAAATCCCTTGCGCGGTGGCTGATCAGAGCGCGTGAAGAGGTAACGGGTGGCTGGCAAACCAGGCTTGCGCCTCCAGGTCGAGCACGGCGATGCCCTGGAAATCGATGACGCGCAAACCGCGTTCTTCGCCCTTGTGGTACAGCGCACGGAAGATCCTTCCAGGCCACAGGCGACGGCGCAGCAAACTGCTGACGCGCCGGGTGTGACCAAACGGCGCGACCCAGTCGTTGATCCACAGGCGGTCGCCACTGTCCCAGTCCGCCGCCGGCAGGCACACCGCAGGTTCGCGCAGATAGCGCGCCTCGGCCTCGGCACTGAGGTTCAACCACGACATGAAAAACACCGGCTGCCCGGCTTCACTGATCAAGATGAACTGGCGCCGCTTGATCGCCGGCAACAACAAGGTCGACAGGCTGTGCAACGGCGCATCGCGATGGGCCGCCGAGTGCATCCACAGCCACACCGCCGAGCCCAGCACCTGGGCTTCGTCGATGGCGCTGTCGGCGCGCTCGGGAGCAAGCACCTCCAAGGTGTCGTGATGCATGCTGGGCTCCTTCAAAACGACCAGTTGGCGCTGAAGCCACTGGTCACGTCGGCGGTCTGGAAGCCCTTGGGTTTTTCCAGGGGTTTGCCGGTGTAAATGTCATAGGAAAATTGTTTGTAGCCCCCGCGCAGGCCCACCACCGCACCAGCCAGGCGCCGGCCCGAAAGGTACTGGGTGGAATGCCCGCCGACTTCGCCGTAATCCACGCCCAGGTACAGTTCCTGGCCGGTGTTGGCCAGGCTCAGGCCCAGGTCGTTGCTGAACGTCCAGCCGCGTTCGGCCGACAGGATCTGCTCGCCGTCGAAGCCGCGCACGGTGTAGCGCCCGCCAATTGAAAAGCGGTCCTGGGGGATCAACGGTGTACGGTTCCACTGCCCGCGCCAGCCAGCGACGTAACGCAGACGTTGATCCGACAGGGTGAACGGCACCTGCAATTGCGCGTTGGCGGTGATGATCTGCGAACGCGAGGTGCCTTCGCCGTTTTCCTCTTCAGGCGCACGCAGCGCATCACGGGCACCGGTGCCACGGCGATAACCGACACCGAGGTCGAGGGTGTTGGCGCCGATGAATTCACGGTGATTGATCCCGGCCTGCCAACCGGCCATGCGGCGACGTTGCAGTTCGATTTCGGTGTCTTCGATGTAGTTGCTGGACGTACGACTCCAGCCACCAACCGACACAGTGGTCTTGCGCACCGCGTCGCGGTAGATCACCCGTGACAGCTGCACCTCGTTGGTCCGGCTGCGGCCACTGTAGGAATAGGCCTGGTTCACCCCGGCAATCGTCTGGTGGTAGTCATACTCGCTGGACGTCAGGCTCAGTTGCCAATAGTCGTAGGGCACCGAGTAGTGCACGGTGTGGCCTTTCGAACCACGGTCACCGCTCTGACCGCCGCCCAGGTCGTGGTTGAAACTGATGTAGAACAGGTCATTGAGGGTCGCCAGGTTATCCAGCGACAGAGCGACGTTGCCCTGATACTTGCCGGTCTGCTTGCTGCCGGAGTCATCCACCGACAGGCTCACGCGTACTGGAATCGCCTGCTTCCAGGCAATCACGACATCACTCTCCCCCGGCTGTGCATCCGCGCCCTCGGCTGGCGTGATCTGCACATCGGCTTCGGCGGTGGGCACGCGTTTGAAGTTTTCCAGCGCCTGTTCGATGTCGCGCAGGTTGAGCACATCGCCAGGCGACGCGGGCATGGCGTTCCAATAGTTGGCGCGCGTGGAGGTGCCCTGTGCAAAACGGATGTGCTTGATGCGTCCGGGCACCAGCACCAGCGCCAGCGTGCCCTGGTTCAAGTCCTGGGGCTGGGCGAGGACGCGAGTGGTGATGAAGCCCTTGGCGATGATCGCGTTCTGGATGCGCTTCATCGTCAGGTTGATCCCGGCGGAGCCGACGCATTGCCCCTGCACCGGATCGTCGCTCGGGTTGGCGGCACGCAAGGCCCACTGGAAATCTTCGGACTGGTCGCCGCCAAGGACCACACGGTCGATCTTGAAGCACGGCGTTTCATTGCGCGGCAGACGCAGAGTGCCGGAGCTGTCTTGCGGAGTTTCGAGACGGACGTCGGGGGACGGTTCCAACTGCTCGCGCTGGGCACGTTCACGTTGTTGTTGCAGGAGCAATTGCTGGGCGGGCGCTTGAGGCTCAGCGGCCAGTGTCGCTGCACTGGCAAGCAAACCGACAAGGGAGCAGGTGGCGACGCAAGACTGCAGCAAAACAGAGGGTTTTGTTCTAGGTAAAGCGTCGAAAGACATTTCGCATCCTTGTGAGTGAAACTTCCTACATGCGCAGGTTGGTCACCACAAAGACATAAAAGTGCCATCAGGGTGTATGGCCCTGTGACACATTTCGCAAAAAAAGACCGCCCTGGACACCTTCATTTTTTTCTTGAAGGCTCTACTTCAAGGCTTTTAGGGTATCTCAGCGAATTTGCCAACAATTCGTTTTTGTACTGTTTTGTTGTAGAAGGGCTCAGCCCCCTGCAAGTTGATGGCGGTACGACCAGACATCAGCTCTTGTGCAGCTTGCTCATCAACTGCGCCTCAGCCTGGGTCAAGCCGCAAGACTGCGTCAATTCATCCACCGTAGCCCCCATGCCCACCAGCTTCGCCGCCTGGGCAAACGAAAGGCTCGAAGGGTCGCGTTGCTCGATCTGCGCCAGCTTGTCCGGCAACGGCGCAAGAATGGCGCGCAATTCGTGCACCTCATCCCCCACCCTCACCGCACTCTGCTGGTAATGATCGACCCGCTTGACCAACTCCAGGATGCGGCGGTCACGCACCGCATCACGCTCGGCCTGTTGCAACAACAGTTCGCGCTGCTGGCTCACATGGCGCAGCAGAAATGCCAACGTCCCGGCCCACAACAGGGCCAGGACGATCACCGCAGCCTCAAGGAACAATCAGATACTCTCCAGTTCCGACCACTCTTCTTCGCTCATCATCTTGTCCAGCTCAACCAGAATCAGCAGTTCGCCGTTCTTGTTGCACACGCCCTGGATGAACTTGGCGGACTCTTCGTTACCCACGTTCGGCGCAGTTTCCACTTCCGATTGGCGCAGGTAGACCACTTCGGCCACGCTGTCGACCATGATCCCGACCACTTGCTTGTCGGCCTCGATGATGACGATACGCGTGTTGTCGTTGACCTCGGTCGGTACCAGGCCGAAACGCTGGCGGGTGTCGATCACCGTCACCACGTTGCCGCGCAGGTTGATGATGCCCAGCACGTAGCTCGGCGCACCCGGTACCGGGGCGATTTCGGTGTAGCGCAGCACTTCCTGCACGCGCATCACGTTAATGCCGTAGGACTCGTTGTCCAGTTTGAAGGTTACCCATTGCAGGATCGGATCATCCAAACCTTGTGCGGACGCTGACTTGTTCATACCCCTGACCCCTTCAAGATTGGCCACGCACCAGCGTGGACCTTATTGTTCAATCAACTGCGTTTAGTAACCGGCATCGTTTTGACGGCACCACTGGCGATCAACTCGGCCAGTTCGGCGACGTCGAGCAACGCGCACATGTGTTCGATCACGGTGCCCGCCAGCCAAGGCCGTTGGCCCCGGTGGCTGCGCCATTTGATTTCGTTCGGGTCCAGGCGCAACGAGCGGCTGACTTGATGCACCGCCAGCCCCCACTCGTAGCCCTGCACCGAGATCACGTATTGTAAGCCCTGGCGGAAGTCGTCGCGGTAGCGGTCGGGCATGACCCAGCGCGCGGTATCCAGCACCTTCAGGTTGCCGGCCTGGCTCGGCAGGATGCCGAGGAACCACTCCGGCTGCCCGAACAGCGGCGTCAGTTCCTGACCTTCCAGGGAATAGATCGAGCCCAGGCACACCAGCGGCACCGCCAGCGTCAAGCCGGCGACGTCGAACAACAGGCATTCGAACGGCTCGGCGGCCCAGCTCGGGCGATCATCACCGGTGACCGGCGGCGGTGTGATGCTCGGCGGCAGGTGCACTTCCACCACCGGCTCGACCACTGCCGGGATCGCCACGGCCGGCATAATCGGCACCACGACCTGCGCATCCCGGGCTTGTTCTTCCAACACCGCCAACTGGAATTCATCCAGCGCGGCTTCTGGCTCGACAGCAGGCTCCAGTACCAGGATCGGTTCCGGCATGGCTTCCTCGGTCGCGTCCTGCAGCAGGGCATCCAGGTAGGATTCCAGTGCCAGTTGCGGCCGGGTCTTGAGTTCGACGGGACGGTTCATCACGCCACCTGCGCCACAAGCTGCTGGGACAGCAGGTGTTTGAGCAACGCGCGGTAGGCCAGTACGCCACGGCTTTTCGGGTCGAACTGCGACGGCGCCAGGCCGGCGCGGCTGGCGTCACGCAGGCGCGTGTCCACCGGGATATAGCCGTTCCAGATGGTGTCAGGGTAGGCATCGCGCAATACGCGCAGGGTGCCGAGGGACGCCTGGGTGCGGCGGTCGAACAGGGTCGGCACGATACTGAACGGCAGCGCCTGTTTGCGCGAGCGGTTGATCATCGCCAGGGTGCTGACCATGCGCTCCAGGCCTTTGACGGCCAAATGCTCGGTCTGCACCGGGATCACCAGTTGCTGGCTGGCCGCCAGGGCGTTGACCATCAGCACGCCGAGCAACGGCGGGCTGTCGATGATCGCGTAGTCGAAGTCCTGCCACAGTTGCGCCAGGGTCTTGGCGATCACCAGGCCCAGGCCGCTCTGCCCCGGCGACTGGCGCTCCAGGGTGGCCAGCGCGGTGCTGGACGGCAGCAGCGAAATGCTTTCGTTACTGGTGGGCAACAACAGTTGCCCGGGCAGATCGGCCGGCACACTGCCTTTGTGCAGGAACAGGTCGTAGTTGCTGTGTTCCAGCGCATCCGGGTCGTAGCCGAAATAGCTGGTCATGGAGCCGTGAGGGTCCAGGTCCACCACGACCACACGCTTGCCCGCCTCGGCCAGCAAGCCGGCTAAGGCGATGGAGGTGGTGGTCTTGCCGACTCCACCTTTTTGATTGGCAACTGCCCAGACTCTCATTCGGTTGGTTCCTCCCGGCAGGCACAGGCGCGACCGAGACATTGCATGGGGTTATTGAGCCAGCGACGGAGAATTGACGGCACTCTGTCGAACCGGCGGTTTTACCGGGGCCGGTGCAGTTTGTGTGCCAGCCCGCTTCAAGGCCGCATCCGGTGTTGCATTGGCGGTGCCGGTGCCGGTCAGGCTGCGGCGCACATCCAGGTTGCGCGAGACCACCAGCACCACCCGACGGTTACGCGCGCGGCCTTGCGCCGTGGCGTTGTTGGCCACCGGCTGGAACTCACCGTAGCCCACCGACGCCAGGCGTCCAGGGTTGACGCCCTGCATCGCCAGCATCCTGACGATGCTCGCCGCTCGTGCCGACGACAGCTCCCAGTTGGTCGGGTACTGCGCGGTGCTGATCGGAACGTTGTCAGTGAAGCCTTCGACGTGGATCGGGTTCTCGAACGGTTTGAGGATCGCCGCCACTTTGTCGATGATGGTGAATGCCTGGTCGCTGGGCATCGCATCGGCGCTGGCGAACAGCAGGCTGGAGTTCAACTCGATCTCCACCCACAACTCGTTGCCGCGCACCGTCATCTGGTTGGAGCTGATCAAGTCGCCAAACGCGGCACTGATGTCGTCGGCGATGCTTTTCAGCGGGTCGCTGGTGCCGCCCACGCCGGCGGCGGTTTCATCGCTGTCGTTGACCAGCGGCTTGGCCGGGGTCACGGTCTTGGGCCGTTCTTCACCAATAGGGATCGGCTTGAGCGCACGGTCGGCATCGTTGAACACGCCGATCAGCGCCTGGGAAATGACTTTGTACTTGCCTTCGTTGATCGACGAGATGGAGTACATCACCACGAAAAACGCGAACAGCAGGGTGATGAAGTCCGCATAGGACACCAGCCACCGCTCGTGGTTGACGTGTTCTTCAGGCTCGCGACGGCGACGGCTCACAGGCAATTACCTCCCTGCACACAGTACTCACTGCCAACCGGTTCATTGTGGCGAGCGAGCTTGCTCGCGTTGGGCTGCGGAGCAGCCCCAAAACCCGGCACCGCAATCTTTCTGAAAAAACACGGTGCCTGGATCAGGGCCGCTTCGCGCCCCAACGCGAGCAAGCTCGCTCGCCACAAGTAGATACTCATGGTCATCAATCCATGAAGCCCTGGAGCTTCAATTCGATGGAACGCGGGTTCTCGCCCTCGGCGATCGACAGAATGCCTTCGAGCAGCATCTCGCGATAACGCGACTGGCGCATGGCAATCGACTTGAGTTTGCTGGCCACCGGTAACAGCACCAGGTTGGCACTGGCCACGCCGTAGATGGTGGCGACAAACGCCACGGCAATGCCGCTGCCCAGTTGCGAGGGGTCGGCCAGGTTGCCCATCACGTGGATCAGGCCCATCACCGCACCGATGATGCCGATGGTCGGCGCGTAGCCGCCCATGCTTTCGTAGACTTTGGCGGCGTTGATATCGCGGCTTTCCTGGGTGTAGAAATCCACTTCCAGAATGCTGCGGATCGCTTCCGGCTCGGCACCGTCCACCAGCAATTGCAGGCCTTTGCGCGCGTAGCTGTCGGGCTCGGCATCGGCCACGCCTTCCAGGCCCAGCAGACCTTCCTTGCGCGCGGTGAGGCTCCAGTTGACCACGCGGTCGATGCCACCGGGCAGGTCCACGCGTGGCGGGAAAATGATCCATATCAGAATCTGCATGGCGCGCTTGAACGAGCTCATGGGCGATTGCAACAACGCCGCGCCCACGGTGCCGCCGATCACGATCAGCGCCGCCGGGCCGTTGGCCAGGGCGCCGAGGTGCCCGCCCTCGAGGTAGTTGCCGCCGATGATCGCGACAAACGCCATGATGATGCCGATCAGGCTCAGTACATCCATCAGAGGCAGGCCTCCACCAGATGCTTGCCGATGTCGTCCAGGCTGTAGACGGCGTCGGCCAGGTCCGCCTTGACGATGGCCATGGGCATGCCATAGATCACGCAGCTGGCTTCGTCCTGGGCCCAGATGGCACTGCCGCCCTGCTTGAGCAGGCGCGCACCTTCACGGCCGTCGGCGCCCATGCCGGTGAGCACCACCGCCAGAACTTTGTCACCGTAGGACTTGGCTGCCGAACCGAAGGTGATGTCCACGCACGGCTTGTAATTCAGACGTTCGTCGCCCGGCAGGATTTTGATCGCGCCACGGCCGTCGACCATCATCTGCTTGCCACCGGGGGCCAGCAGCGCCAGGCCAGGGCGCAGGATGTCGCCATCCTCGGCTTCCTTGACGCTGATGCGGCACAGCTTGTCCAGGCGCTCGGCGAAAGCCTTGGTGAACGCCGCCGGCATGTGCTGGATCAATACGATCGGCGCCGGGAAGTTGGCCGGCAATTGGGTCAACACGCGTTGCAGCGCAACCGGGCCGCCGGTGGAGGTGCCGATGGCGACCAGCTTGTAGGCCTTGCGCTTGGGTGCGGGCGAATGCGAAGACGCAGGCGCCGCCGTGCGAGCGGGTGCCACCGCAGGCCGTGCCACCGGCGCAGGCGCAGGGCGCGCAAACGACGATGTCGGTGCCGCTGGAGCCGGTGCTGGCGCAGCGGTTGGCGCAGGCGCGCTGAACAGGCTGCGACGGTTACTGCGCGAAATGCTGTGCACTTTCTCGCAGAGCATCTGCTTGACCTTCTCGGGGTTGCGCGAGATGTCTTCGAAATTCTTCGGCAGGAAGTCCACCGCGCCGGCGTCCAGCGCATCCAGGGTGACCCGGGCGCCTTCGTGCGTCAGCGAGGAAAACATCAGGACCGGGGTCGGGCAGCGTTGCATGATGTGCCGGACTGCCGTGATGCCATCCATCATCGGCATCTCGTAGTCCATGGTGATCACGTCCGGTTTCAACGCAATGGCTTGATCAATCGCCTCTTTGCCGTTGGTGGCCGTGCCGACCACCTGGATCGTTGGATCGGCGGAAAGAATTTCCGAGACGCGGCGGCGGAAGAAACCCGAATCGTCCACCACCAGGACCTTGACTGCCATAAACACTCCGTTAGGCGGGGCGGGCACTACCGCCCTGCCCCACCAGAATCAAATACGCCGAGCGGCGTAACGCTTGAGCATGCTCGGAACATCGAGAATCAGCGCGATCCGACCGTCACCGGTGATGGTCGCACCCGACATGCCCGGGGTTCCCTGCAGCATCTTGCCCAAAGGCTTGATGACCACTTCTTCCTGGCCAACCAGTTGGTCGACGACAAAGCCGATGCGCTGGGTGCCCACGGAGAGAATCACCACATGGCCTTCGCGCTGCTCTTCATGCTTGGCCGATGCCACCAGCCAGCGCTTGAGGTAGAACAGGGGCAATGCCTTGTCGCGCACGATCACCACTTCCTGGCCGTCCACCACGTTGGTGCGCGACAGGTCGAGGTGGAAGATTTCGTTGACGTTGACCAGCGGGAAGGCGAACGCCTGGTTGCCCAGCATCACCATCAGGGTCGGCATGATCGCCAGGGTCAACGGCACCTTGATGACGATCTTGGAGCCCTGGCCCTTGGTCGAGTAGATGTTGATCGAGCCGTTGAGCTGGCTGATCTTGGTCTTCACCACGTCCATGCCGACGCCACGGCCGGACACGTCGGAAATCTCGGTCTTGGTCGAGAAGCCCGGGGCGAAGATCAGGTTGTAGCACTCGGTGTCGGTCAGGCGGTCGGCGGCGTCCTTGTCCATCACGCCGCGCTTGACCGCGATGTTGCGCAATATGGTCGGGTCCATGCCTTTGCCGTCGTCAGTGATCGACAGCAGGATGTGGTCGCCCTCTTGCTCGGCGGCCAGGATCACCTTGCCGTTGCGCGACTTGCCCGAGGCTTCGCGCTCTTCCGGGGTTTCCACGCCGTGGTCCACGGCGTTGCGCACCAAGTGGACCAGCGGGTCGGCCAGGGCCTCGACCAGGTTCTTGTCGAGGTCGGTTTCTTCGCCCACCAGTTCCAGGTTGATTTCTTTCTTCAGCTGACGCGCGAGGTCGCGAACCAGGCGCGGGAAGCGCCCGAAGACTTTCTTGATCGGCTGCATCCGCGTTTTCATCACGGCGGTCTGCAGGTCGGCGGTCACCACGTCGAGGTTCGACACGGCCTTTTGCATGGCTTCATCGCCGCTGCTCAGGCCCAGGCGCACCAGGCGGTTACGCACCAGTACCAGTTCGCCGACCATGTTCATGATGTCGTCCAGGCGCGCGGTATCCACCCGCACGGTGGTCTCGGCTTCACTGGCAGGCTTCTCGGCTGCCGGTGCCGGGGCGGCGCGCGCCGGAGCAGGTGCGGCGGCCGGAGCCGGTGCTGGCTTGGCGGCTGGAGCAGGCGCAGCGGCCTTGGCGGCGGCCGGTGCAGCTGTCGCAACCGCAGCGGCCGGGGCCACTTCACTGAACTTGCCCTTGCCGTGCAATTCGTCCAGCAGGGATTCGAACTCGTGATCGGAGATCAGCCCATCGCCCGCAGGAGCGGCACTGGCAGCAGCCGGTGCCGCAGCCGTGGCGGCGACTTCCGGCAAGGCGTCGGCCGCGAAGGTGCCCTTGCCATGCAGTTGGTCGAGCAATGCCTCGAACTCATCGTCGGTAATATCGGTGCTGGCGCTGGCCGCCGGTGCATCCGCAGCCGCAGCGGCGGGTGCCACGGCGTCAGCCGCAAACTGGCCTTTGCCATGCAACTGGTCGAGCAGCGATTCGAACTCAGCGTCGGTGATGTCTTCGCTGGTCGGTGCGGCGACCGGCGCGGCCGGTGCTTGCGCCTCGGCCTTGACGGCACTGAGGGAGTTGAGCAGCTGCTCGAACTCGCTGTCGGTCACATCCGGTTCGGCCTCAACCACAGGCTCCGGCGCGGCTTCAACCACCGGTGCGGCCGACGTGTCGGCAGGCTCCGCATAGCGCGCCAGGGCGGCCAGCAGTTCCGGGGTCGCCGCCGTGATCGGGGCACGCTCACGCACCTCGCTGAACATGCCGTTGACCGCATCCAGTGCTTCGAGAATCACGTCCATCAACTCCGAATCAACGTGACGCTCACCCTTGCGCAGGATGTCGAACACGTTCTCGGCGATGTGGCAGCACTCCACCAGCTCATGGAGCTGGAGGAAGCCGGCGCCCCCTTTTACAGTGTGAAAACCGCGAAAAATTGCATTGAGCAGGTTCGCATCATCCGGTCGGCTTTCCAGCTCGACCAGTTGCTCGGACAACTGCTCTAAAATTTCGCCGGCCTCTACAAGGAAATCCTGAAGGATTTCTTCATCGGCGCCGAAGCTCATGTGGGTGCTCCTTAGAAGCCTAAACTGGATAACAGGTCATCGACATCATCTTGACCCGATACAACGTCTTCACGTTTATCGGCATGAATCTGCGGACCTTCACCCTTGGCGAGATGTTTTTGTGGATCTTTTTCCGAGAGGATCGCTTCGCGGTCATGTTCGATGCCGGCGAAACGGTCAACCTGGCCTGCCATAAGCACCAATTTGAGCAAGTTGCTTTCCACTTCGGTGACCAACTGGGTCACACGCTTGATCACCTGACCGGTGAGGTCCTGGTAATCCTGGGCCAGCAGAATGTCGTTGAGGTTGCTGGAAACCGTACGGTTTTCCTGCTCGCTGCGTGACAGGAAACCGTCGACCCGACGCGCCAACTCGCGAAACTCCTCGGCCCCCACTTCCCGGCGCATAAAGCGGCCCCAGTCGTGGCTCAGGGCCTGGGCCTCAGTGGCCATGCCGTTGACCAGGGGCGTGGCGTTTTCCACCAGGTCCATGGTGCGGTTGGCCGCCGCCTCAGTCAGCCTGACCACATAGGACAGGCGTTCGGTGGCATCGGTGATTTGCGAGATTTCTTCGGCCTGGGGCATGTGCGGGTCAATCTGGAAATTGACGATCGCACTGTGCAGCTCGCGTGTGAGCTTGCCCACTTCCTGGTACAGGCCGCGGTCACGGGTCTGGTTGAGCTCATGGATTAACTGCACCGCGTCGCCGAACTGGCCTCTTTCAAGGCTGTCGACCAACTGGTGAGCATGCTTTTTCAGGGTCGACTCGAAGTCTCCCTGTGACGTTTCTTTATGCTCCATAGCTCCCCCGCGATGGCATTAGCCGTGGATGCGTTCGAAGATTTTTTCGATCTTCTCTTTCAAGGCCAATGCCGTGAATGGCTTGACCACGTAACCGTTGACCCCGGCCTGGGCGGCTTCGATGATCTGCTCACGCTTGGCTTCGGCGGTGACCATCAGCACAGGCAGGCTGCGCAGCTTTTCGTCAGCGCGCACGTGGCGCAGCAAGTCGATACCGGTCATGCCCGGCATGTTCCAGTCCGTTACCAGAAAGTCGATGCTCCCGCTGTTGAGGATCGGAATGGCCGTAATGCCGTCATCCGCCTCGACCGTGTTTGTGAACCCAAGGTCACGCAACAGGTTTTTTATGATCCGCCGCATCGTTGAGAAGTCATCAACGATGAGGATTTTCATGTTCTTGTCCAATTCGACCTCCAAGCAGTCTTAAACGCGCCCAGCACCTGGACGCGCCATTTCAATCAACAGGCATTACACAAAAAGGACTGCCGGGGGCACCACGGGTCGAACCCGCGAAGGCCGGTTGCCCTCGCGGTATCGTCTGCAGTGTCCCCACACTGCCTGTTCAGCGCGCTCGCCACTCTCCCAAACGCCCCCGCAAGCGGGCTGCGCACTGGCTGTGCAACTGGCTGACCCGCGATTCGCTGACACCCAGGACCTCACCGATTTCCTTGAGGTTCAGCTCTTCGTCGTAGTACAGCGCCAACACCAGCCGCTCACGCTCCGGCAAATTGGCAATCGCGTCCGCCAACGCTCCCTGGAAACGCTCATCTTCCAGGTCACGCGATGGCTCCATATGAGCACTCGCGCCGTCCTCGTGCAGCCCTTCATGTTCGCCGTCCTGCAACAGGTCGTCGAAACTGAACAGGCGGCTGCCCAAGGTATCGTTCAAAATCCCGTAGTAATCGTCGAGACTCAATTGGAGTTCGGCCGCAACTTCGTGATCTTTAGCGTCGCGACCGGTTTTTGCTTCAATTGCGCGAATTGCGTCACTGACCATGCGTGTGTTGCGGTGTACCGAACGCGGCGCCCAGTCACCTTTGCGCACTTCATCGAGCATCGCGCCACGGATGCGGATGCCCGCATACGTCTCGAAACTCGCCCCCTTGCTCGCGTCGTATTTGGTCGACACTTCGAGCAGGCCGATCATGCCCGCCTGGATCAGGTCTTCGACCTGCACGCTGGCGGGCAGGCGTGCCAGCAGGTGATAGGCAATGCGCTTGACCAGGGGCGCGTAGCGCTCGATCAACTCGCCCTGGCTGTCACGGGCAGACTTCTTGTAAGCGTTGTAGCCGGTCGCTGTCATAGCACGGGTCCTGCGCTCGTCTGATGCACCAATCGCTCGACGAAAAACTCCAGATGCCCCCGGGGGTTGGCGGGCAACGGCCAGGTATCGACCTTCTGGGCAATAGCCTTGAACGCCAATGCACACTTGGAACGAGGGAATGCTTCGTAGACTGCACGCTGCTTTTGCACAGCCTTGCGCACACACTCGTCGTAGGGAACTGCGCCGACGTATTGTAAGGCGACATCGAGGAAACGATCCGTGACCTTGGTCAACTTGGCGAACAGGTTGCGCCCTTCCTGCGGACTCTGGGCCATGTTGGCCAGGACGCGGAAGCGGTTCATGCCGTAATCACGGTTAAGCAGTTTGATCAGGGCGTAGGCGTCGGTGATCGAGGTGGGTTCATCGCAGACCACCAGCAACACTTCCTGCGCGGCGCGCACGAAGCTGACCACGGATTCGCCGATCCCGGCGGCGGTGTCGATCACCAGCACGTCGAGGTTGTCGCCGATGTCACTGAAGGCCTGGATCAGGCCGGCATGCTGCGCCGGGCTCAGGTGCACCATGCTCTGGGTGCCGGAGGCGGCCGGGACGATGCGGATGCCACCGGGCCCTTGCAGCAGCACATCGCGCAGCTCACAACGGCCCTCGATCACATCGGCAAGGGTGTGCTTGGGCGTCAGCCCCAGCAGAACGTCGACGTTCGCCAACCCCAGGTCAGCATCCAGCAGCATGACGCGACGGCCAAGCTCTGCCAGGGCCAGGGACAAATTCACTGACACGTTAGTTTTTCCGACGCCACCTTTGCCGCCGGTCACCGCGATCACCTGTACGGGATGCATGCTGCCCATTTTATTTCTTTACCTTGTCTTGCTTAGACGCAGGCTACATGGCTTGGCCGCGTGAATCGCTTGCAGACCATCGATGTAGATACTTTTCACGGTGTTCATACCGTCCTCAACCTACCCGCTTCGCCGGGTTGTGGTAGAGGTCGGCGAACATATCGGCCATCGCTTCCTCGCTAGGCTCGTCTTGCATTTGCACGCTGACTGCACGGCTGACCAACTGATGACGGCGCGGCAGATGCAGATCATCCGGAATCCGCGGCCCGTCGGTCAGGTAGGCGACCGGCAATTCATGACTGATGGCCAGGCTCAGCACCTCGCCCAGGCTCGCGGTTTCGTCGAGCTTGGTGAGGATGCAACCGGCCAGGCCGCAGCGCTTGTAACTATGATACGCAGCGGTAAGAACCTGTTTCTGGCTGGTGGTTGCAAGCACCAGGTAATTTTTCGACTTGATGCCACGCCCGGCCAGGCTTTCCAACTGCATGCGCAAGGCCGGGTCGCTGGCTTGCAGGCCGGCGGTATCAATCAGCACCACGCGCTTGCGCAGCAGCGGGTCGAGGGCGTTGGCCAGGGACTGGCCCGGGTCGACATGGGTCACCGGCACATTGAGAATGCGGCCCAGGGTCTTGAGCTGCTCCTGGGCACCAATACGGTAGCTGTCCATGCTCACCAGCGCGATATTCTGAGCGCCGTACTTGAGCACGTAACGGGCGGCCAGCTTGGCCAGGGTGGTGGTCTTGCCCATGCCGGCAGGGCCGACCATGGCGATCACACCGCCCTCTTCCAGAGGTTCGATTTCCGGGGTGGCAATCATCCGCGCCAGATGGGCCAGCAACATGCGCCAGGCCTGGCGAGGCTCTTCGATCTCGGTGGTCAGGGCCAGCAGGTCGCGGGACAATGGGCCGGACAGGCCGATGCGTTGCAGGCGGCGCCACAGGTTGGCCTGTTGCGGTTTGCTGCCTTGCAACTGGTTCCAGGCCAGCGAGCCCAACTGCACTTCGAGCAGTTCACGCAAACCGTTGAGTTCAAAGCGCATCGAATCGAACACGCGCTGGTCAACCGCCGCTGCCGGGGCTGGCGCAGCAGGACGCGGCGGCTCTTTGAAGGTCGGCTCAACCAATGGCTCGGCGGCGGTCAGCGGCAGGCCAGCGAACAACTGACGATTGGTGGTGGCATCGCTGTCGCCACGCATGCTCAGTTCAGCCTGGGCCGAGACGATGCGCGAAGCGGTCTTGCGCAGCTCGTCTTCGAGCTCCATGTTCGGCACGCGCGGCGCCAGGGCCGAAGGGGTGTAATCCAGGGCAGCCGTCAGCTCGACACCGCCGGCAATACGACGGTTGCCGATAATCGCGGCGTCGGCGCCCAGCTCATCACGAACCAGTTTCATGGCCTGACGCATATCGGCGGCGAAAAAACGCTTCACTTGCATAACCCACTACCCTCAGCCGTTGGGCCCTACTGTCGCGACGATAGTCACTTGCTTGTTGTCAGGAATTTCCTGATAAGCCAAAACGTGCAAATTCGGTACTGCCAGGCGCCCAAACCGCGACAACATCGCCCGGACCGGGCCTGCCACCAGCAGGATCACCGGTTGGCCTTGCATTTCCTGGCGTTGCGCGGCGTCGATCAACGAACGCTGCAGCTTCTCGGCCATGCTTGGCTCCAGCAGAACGCCCTCTTCCTGGCCTTGTCCTGCCTTCTGAATACTATTGAGCAATATTTGTTCCAACCTGGGTTCCAAGGTGATCACAGGCAGCTCGGAGTCAAGCCCTACAATGCTTTGCACGATTGCACGCGACAATCCGACGCGCACCGCAGCCACCAGCGCGGCAGTATCTTGACTCTTGGCGGCATTGTTGGCGATAGCCTCGGCAATGCTGCGAATGTCGCGCACCGGCACCTGTTCGGCCAGCAACGCCTGCAATACCTTGAGCAACTGGGACAGCGACAGAATGCCCGGCACCAGCTCTTCGGCGAGTTTTGGCGAGGCTTTGCCGAGCAAACCCATCAATTGCTGGACTTCTTCGTGGCCGATCAGCTCGTGGGAGTGCTTGTACAGGATCTGGTTGAGGTGGGTGGCGACCACGGTGCTGGCGTCCACCACGGTGTAACCCAGGGACTGCGCCTGGCTGCGCTGACTGATTTCGATCCATACCGCGTCCAGGCCAAAAGCCGGATCTTTGGCGGTAATGCCGTTGAGGCTGCCGAACACCTGCCCCGGGTTGATTGCCAGCTCGCGGTCCGGGTAGATCTCGGCTTCCGCCAGGATCACGCCCATCAGGGTCAGGCGGTAGGCGCTGGGCGCCAGGTCAAGGTTGTCGCGGATATGCACGGTGGGCATCAGGAAGCCCAGGTCCTGGGACAGCTTCTTGCGCACGCCCTTGATCCGCGCGAGCAATTGACCACCCTGGTTGCGGTCCACCAGCGGAATGAGGCGGTAGCCGACTTCCAGGCCGATCATGTCGATCGGGGTCACGTCATCCCAGCCCAGCTCCTTGGTTTCCTGGGCGCGGGCCGGGGATGGCAGCAGTTCCTGCTGGCGTGCAATCTCCTGCTGGGCCTGGACCTTGACCGCATTCTGCTTTTTCCAGAACAGGTAGGCCGCACCGCCGGCCAGGGCCGCCATGGTCAGGAACGATACGTGGGGCATGCCCGGCACGATGCCCATGATCGCCATGATGCCCGCCGCCACGGCCAGGGCCTTGGGCGAGGCGAACATCTGCCGGCTGATCTGCTTGCCCATGTCTTCGGAGCCCGAAGCACGGGTCACCATGATCGCCGCTGCTGTGGATAACAACAGTGATGGCAATTGCGCCACTAAACCGTCACCGATGGTCAGCAAGGCGTAGACCTTGCCCGCATCGCCGAAGGTCATGCCGTGTTGGAAGATACCGACGGCCATGCCGCCGATGAGGTTGATGAACAGAATCAGCAGGCCGGCGATGGCGTCACCGCGCACGAATTTGCTGGCACCGTCCATGGAGCCGTAGAACTCGGCTTCCTGTGCCACTTCCAGGCGGCGTGTCTTGGCCTGGTTCTGGTCGATCAGGCCGGCGTTGAGGTCGGCGTCGATCGCCATTTGTTTGCCGGGCATGGCGTCGAGGGTAAACCGCGCGCTCACCTCGGAAATCCGCCCGGCGCCCTTGGTCACCACCACGAAGTTGATGATCATCAGGATCGCGAACACCACGATACCCACCACGTAGTTACCGCCGATCACCACCTCGCCGAAGGCCTGGATCACCTTGCCGGCGGCGGCATGGCCGTCCTGACCGTGGAGCATCACCACGCGGGTGGACGCCACGTTGAGCGCCAGGCGCAACAAGGTCGCCACCAGCAGGATGGTCGGGAACACCGCGAAATCCAGCGGCCGCAAGGCATACACGCAGACCAGCAGCACCACGACGGACAGGGCAATGTTGAAGGTAAAGAACACGTCGAGCAGGAACGGCGGCATCGGCAACATCATCATTGCCAGCATCACCAGCAACAACAACGGCACACCCAGATTGCCCCGCGAGAGGTCAGTCAGGGTGCTGCGTGCCGTGCCGAGCATTTGAGAGCGATCCACCAGTATTCCTCGTGTCCTTTGAAGCAAAGTTTTGACGCGGCTGGGCGTCCTGGAGGCGGTATTGCAAGAAGCCTTCCAACTTTTGCTTTAGAGGGCAGATCGCTCTCGGGCAACTCCTTGAAACGATCAGTGAGGACGAAACTACAAGGGCTTGACGTTATCGGCCTGCGGACCTTTTGGACCTTGAGTGATGCCGTATTCGACTTTTTGATTCTCTGTCAGGCTTTTGAAACCCTCTGTCTGGATAGCCGAAAAATGGACAAAAACATCCGAGCTATTGTCGTCCGGCTTGATAAACCCAAACCCCTTCTCCGCGTTAAACCACTTCACCGTACCTGTTGCCATTGCCGTTCTCCTGACATCTCACTCAAGGACTTGCTGGATGACCCTGACATCGGACGCAAAAACGCCGTCAGGTCGATGGATCTTCTGAAAGACCACCTGCACCCCCACCGCAAGCCGGACGTCCCGCGAACCAATGAGATCCACCGGAACGGCCTCGCCATCCACGACAATCAAACCCTTTCCAGTTTTCCGGTTATAGGATTTGACGATGCCTCTGATAACCCGATTCAAAACCACTCTCCCTGCATCTCGTTTACAGCCTGCGCGCAGTGCATAGGGCAATAGAACCGCGAGCAGCGCGCTTTGGCTACTGTGAAGTCTGACAGGTAGACGACAGTTATCGATGAGTGGTAGGCAGAGCGGGAGTACGTCAGGAATCGCGGCGCAAATCCGGCGGAATCGGCAAATCCTTGAGCGGATCCGGGCGCTTGCCTTTGCCGGCGCGGTATTGGCGAATCTGATAGACATACGCCAGCACCTGAGCCACCGCCAGGTACAACCCGGCGGGAATCTCCTGGTCGAGGTCGGTGGAGTAGAAAATCGACCGCGCCAGCTCCGGCGACTCCAGCAACAGGATGTCGTTGGCCACCGCAATCTCGCGGATCTTCAAGGCGGTAAAGTCGCTGCCCTTGGCCAGCAGCATCGGCGCGCCGCCCTTCTCCGGGTCGTATTTGAGGGCGACGGCATAGTGGGTCGGGTTGGTGATGACCACATCGGCGTCGGGCACCGAGGCCATCATCTTGCGCTGGGACATCTCGCGCTGCAGTTGGCGGATGCGTTGCTTGACCTCGGGGCGCCCTTCCTGGTCCTTGTGCTCGTCGCGCACTTCCTGTTTGGTCATCAACAGTTTCTTGTGGCTTTCCCACAACTGGATCGGCGCATCCACCGCCGCGATGATGATCAGCCCGGCCGCCATCCACAGCGCACTCCAGCCCACCACCTGCACGCTGTGGATGATCGCCGATTCCAGCGGTTCATGGGCAATGAGCAGCAGGTCATCAATGTCGGACGACAGCACCATCAGCGCCACGAACAGGATCAGGATGAACTTGGCCAGTGCCTTGAGTAGCTCCACCAGGGCCTTGGTGGAGAACATGCGCTTGAGCCCGGCGCCAGGGTTCATGCGGCTGAACTTGGGCGCCATGCTGCCGGCAGCGAACAGCCAGCCGCCCAAGGCGACCGGGCCGATCAGTGCGGCGAGCAGCAAGGTGATCAGAATCGGCTGCACCGCCAGGATCGCGATCTTGCCCGAATGCAACAGGTACCGGCCCATGGCGTCGGGATTGAGCAGCACCTCGCGAGGCAAGGCGAAGTTGTGTTTCATCAACTCCATCAGGTCCAGCGCCAGGCCGCCGCCGTAGATGAGCAACGCGCCGGCACCGGCCATCATGGTGGCGACGGTATTGAGCTCTTTTGAGCGGGCAATCTCACCCTTTTCCCGGGAGTCCTTTTTACGTTTCTCCGTGGGGTCTTCTGTTTTGTCCTGACCACTCTCGCTCTCAGCCATGGCTCAGCGCGCCCGTGCCAGATCACGTAAGAACTGCAAGGCGTCGGTCGCCAGCGGTTGATACTGATTGAGAATGTCGGCCAGGCCGATCCAGAAAATCCCCATGCCCAATACCAGGGTCAACGGGAAACCAATCGAGAAGATGTTCAATTGCGGCGCCGCACGGGTCATCACCCCAAAGGCGATGTTGACCACCAGCAACGCGGTGATTGCCGGCAACACCAGCAACAGCGAAGCCCCCAATACCCAGCCGAGCCGCCCGACCACCTCCCAGAAGTGATTGACCACCAGCCCAGACCCCACCGGCAAGGTGATAAAGCTTTCGGTCATCACCTCAAAGGCCACCAGGTGGCCGTTCATGGCCAGGAACAGCAAGGTCACCAGCATGGTCAGGAATTGCCCGATCACCGCCGCCGACACACCGTTGGTAGGGTCGACCATAGAGGCGAAGCCCATGCCCATCTGGATCGAGATGATTTGCCCGGCGATCACAAAGGCCTGGAAGAACAGCGTCAGGGAAAAGCCCATCAGCGCGCCGATCAGGATCTGCTCGGCAATCAGCAGCAACGCACTGAGGTCGATGGCATTGACCGGCGGCATCGGCGGCAGCCCGGGCACGATCACCACGGTAATCGCCACCGCAAAGTACAGGCGCACGCGCCGTGGGACGAGTGTGGTGCCGAACACCGGCATGGCCATGAGCATGGCCGTGACCCGGAACAGCGGCAGGATGAAAGACGCCACCCAGGTGCTGATCTGGGTGTCGGTCAACGCCAGCAAGGACTGCATCGGGTCAGCCGATCAACTGCGGAATACTGCCGTACAACTGCAGGATATATTCCATGAAGGTCTGCACCAGCCACGGGCCGGCCACGATCAGGGTGACCAGCATCACCAGCAGGCGCGGCAGGAAGCTCAAGGTCTGTTCGTTGATCTGGGTCGCCGCCTGGAACATCGCCACCAGCAGGCCGACCAACAGGCTCGGCACCACCAGCACGGCGACCATCACGGTGGTCAGCCACAATGCTTCACGGAACAGGTCGACGGCGACTTCTGGCGTCATCGCGCTATACCCCGCCGAAACTGCCGGCCAGGGTGCCGATAATCAGCGCCCAGCCGTCCACCAGCACAAACAGCATGATCTTGAACGGCAGCGAGATGATCAGTGGCGACAGCATCATCATACCCATGGCCATCAGTACGCTCGCCACCACCAGGTCGATGATCAGGAACGGGATAAAGATCATGAAGCCGATCTGGAACGCGGTCTTCAACTCCGACGTGACGAACGCCGGCACCAGGATGGTCAGCGGCGCCTGGTCCGGGGTGGCGATGTCGGTGCGCTTGGACAGGCGCATGAACAACTCAAGGTCGCTGGAGCGGGTCTGCGACAGCATGAAATCCTTGATCGGACCCTGGGCCTTGTCGATCGCATCCTGGGCGGTCATTTTCTCCGCCAGGTAGGGTTGCAAGGCTTGCTGGTTTACCTTGTCGAACACCGGCGCCATGATGAACAGCGTCAGGAACAGGGCCATGCCGGTGAGGATCTGGTTCGACGGCGTCTGCTGCAGGCCCAGTGCCTGGCGCAGGATCGAGAACACGATGATGATCCGCGTGAAGCTGGTCATCAGCATGACAAACGCCGGGATAAAGCTCAGCGCGGTCATGATCAGCAGGATCTGCAGGCTGACCGAATACTCCTGCGCGCCCGCCGCGTTGGTCCCCAGCGTAATGGCCGGGATCGACAACGGATCGGCGCCGAACGCCAATGGCGCGGCCAGCAACAGCATGAGCGTCAATAAAACGCGCATTACTTCTTATCCTTCTGATCCTTGCCCAGCAACTCCATCAGGCGCTGGGCGAATTCTGGCGTGGCGGACTGGCCCTGATCCACGCTCACCGGGGTCTTGAGCACGTGCAACGGGGTGATGCGGCCGGGGGTGATACCCAGCAGGATCTGTTCCTCGCCCACCTGCACCAGCACCAGCCGATCACGCGGGCCGAGGGCGCGCGAACCGATCATCTCGATCACCTGGCCGTTGCCCGGCCCTACGCGCTGCACGCGGCGCATCAGCCAGGCCAGCACGAAAATCAGCCCGACCACCAGCAACAGGCCCAGCACCAGCTGGGTCAATTGTCCGCCGATACCGCTGCTCACCACCGGTGCGGCCGCCGCCGTCGCTTGCGCGGCCGGCTCAGCCGCGAGGGCGCTCAATGGCAGCGCCAGAAACAGTCCCGCCATCGAATACTTCATATCAGCGCAACTTCTTGATGCGTTCGCTCGGGCTGATCACGTCGGTCAGGCGGATGCCGAACTTTTCGTTGACCACCACCACTTCGCCGTGGGCGATCAGGGTGCCGTTGACCAGCACGTCCAGCGGCTCGCCGGCCAGGCGGTCAAGCTCGATCACCGAACCCTGGTTGAGTTGCAGCAAGTTGCGGATGTTGATTTCGGTGCTGCCGACTTCCATGGAAATCGACACCGGAATGTCGAGGATCACATCCAGGTTCGGGCCATCGAGGGACACCGGCTCGTTGTTTTTCGGCACGCTGCCGAATTCTTCCATGGGCAGGCGGTTGCCGGCCGGAGCGGTGGCGGCGTCAGCGGCCAGCAACGCGTCGATATCGTCCTGGCCAACATCGCCGGTTTCTTCCAGGGCAGCCGCCCATTCGTCAGCCAGGGCCTGGTCTTCGGCGGAAGTGTTTTCGTGTTCGGTAGCCATTACATGTCCTCGGCGGAGCAAACATTCATAAATAGGGGTGCATCAACGACGGGTGATCGGCTCGACCACCTGCAGCGCCAGGTTGCCCTTGTGGGAACCGAGCTTGACCTTGAATGACGGCACGCCGTTGGCGCGCATGATCATTTCTTCCGGCAGTTCGACGGGGATGATATCCCCCGGCTGCATGTGCAAAATATCGCGCAGGCGCAGTTGCCGACGGGCCACGGTGGCGCTCAACGGTACGTCGACGTCCAGCAGGTCCTCGCGCAAGGCCTTGACCCAACGTTCGTCCTGGTCGTCCAGGTCGGACTGGAAACCGGCGTCGAGCATCTCGCGCACCGGTTCGATCATCGAGTACGGCATGGTCACGTGCAGGTCGCCGCCACCACCATCGAGTTCGATGTGGAAGGTCGACACCACAATGGCTTCGCTGGGGCCGACGATGTTGGCCATGGCCGGGTTCACTTCGGAGTTGATGTACTCGAAGTTGACTTCCATGATCGCCTGCCAGGCTTCCTTCAAATCGATGAAGGCCTGCTCCAGCACCATGCGCACCACCCGCAACTCGGTGGGGGTGAACTCACGGCCTTCGATCTTGGCATGGCGGCCGTCGCCGCCGAAGAAGTTGTCCACCAGCTTGAACACCAGCTTGGCGTCGAGGATGAACAGCGCGGTGCCGCGCAGTGGCTTGATCTTGACCAGGTTGAGGCTGGTGGGCACGTACAGCGAGTGCACGTACTCGCCGAACTTCATCACCTGCACGCCGCCCACCGCCACGTCCGCCGAACGACGCAGCATGTTGAACATGCTGATGCGGGTATAGCGGGCAAAACGTTCGTTGATCATCTCCAGGGTCGGCATGCGTCCACGGACGATGCGATCCTGGCTGGTGAGGTCATAACTTTTGACGCTGCCGGGCTCGGCAGCCATTTCGGTCTGTACCAGACCATCGTCGACGCCATGCAGCAGCGCGTCGATTTCATCCTGGGACAGCAGGTCTTGCACGGCCATGTCGTGATCCTACTGCAATACGAAGTTAGTGAAGAGCGCCTGCTCGACCACGACTTTGCCGAGCTCCTTCTGGGCCACTTCCTGCACGCTGGCCGTGACTTTCTGGCGCAGCATTTCCTGGCCCACCGGGGTGGCGAGTGTGTCGAAGCTCTGGCTGGAGAACAGCATGACGAGGTTGTTGCGGATCACGGGCATGTGCACCTTGAGGGCGTCCAGGTCCGAAGCGTTACGCGCCAGCAAGGTGATGCTCACCTGCAGGTAGCGTTGACGACCGTTCTGATTGAAGTTGGCGACAAAGGCCGGAAGCATCGGCTCGAAGATTGCCGGTTGCTTGACGTTAGTGGCGGTTTCGGCGGCGGGTGCCGGCTTGCTGGCACTGCTGTGCATGATGTACCAGGTGCCACCCACCGAGGCGCCGATAGCCAGGAGCAGGCCCAGGACTATCAACAGGATAAGCTTGAGCTTGCCTTTGCCTGCGGGTGCTTTTGCTGCGTCTTCGCTCTTCGCCATGCCAATAATCCGTCACTATTCGGGGATTCATAGATCTACG
Organism: Pseudomonas extremorientalis; assembly: GCF_024584605.1. NCBI lineage: Bacteria > Pseudomonadati > Pseudomonadota > Gammaproteobacteria > Pseudomonadales > Pseudomonadaceae > Pseudomonas > Pseudomonas extremorientalis. The sequence goes on from NZ_CP089519.1 coordinate 4,589,282, forward strand.
GAGAGGCAAGAGCAAGTGTTATGCCAGAGTTGTCTGGAAGTCGAGGAGGTACGGGCGCAGCAAATCAAATTGTGGGAGGGGGCTTGCCCCCGATAGCGGTGTATCAGTCACCCATGTTTCAGCTGAAACACCCTCATGGGGGCAAGCCCCCTCCCACATTTCGTCCGGATCACGCGTAGTAGTCGACCGCACTGGAGCCGATTACGGTTGAGGTGACCGGCGTCACGGCTTCAGCCACATCAAGGTGGTTGCCGCTGTCGCCATTGTCACCACCGCGCCCGCCGCTACCGCTCACACCACGGGTCTGGGCCTGCTGCTGTTGTTGCTCCTGCCCACGGGACTGGTCCGACACGTTCACGTCCACCTGGCCCATGCCCTGCTGGGCAAACATCTCCCGCAAGCGCCCGGACTGGCTTTCCAACGCTTCACGTACCACCGGGTGGGCGCTCATGAAGTTGACCTGGGCCTGTTGGTCGGCGGTCATGTTGACCTTGATATCCAGGCGGCCAAGCTCAGCGGGTTGCAACTGGATCTCCGCCGACTTGAGGTTGGCGCTGGACAGGTACATCACCCGGTTGACGATTTCATCGGTCCAGCCGCTCTGGTGCATGGCCAATGGCGCATTGGTCACCGGTGGCAAGGCGTTGGCGGTTTTCGGCGTGGCCGCCTGGGTCAACGCGGCGAGGCGGTTGGCGAAGTCATCGACACGGGTGTCGCTGCTGGCGTTCTTCAGGTCCTTGAGACCGTCTTCGATCAACCCGCTGAAGGCCTTGTCGCCACCCTGGTCGGTGCTGTCCTTGGTGGCTTGCTGGTCGACCATATTGGCCAGGCCGGCGGCGAAATTCTGTGCGGCAGTGGGTTGATCCTGAGTCGGTGCCGGAGCGGTTTTTGCCTGGGCCTGGCTGCTGGCCGATACGTGACCGCCCTGCTCCATCGCCAGGCGCACGGCGGGCATGGCATCCAGGGGATCTGCTTCAGGATCGAAAGCCGGCTTGGCTTCCTCGGTCGCTGCGACCGGCGCAGCAACCACCGGCTGAGCCTTGTCATCCTTGGTCGTGGTCGCGGGCGCAGGTGTTTCAACCGGCACCGGCACGGCTACCGGGGTGACGGTGGCAATCAGTGCCGGGTCGACCACCGGGTCAGCCGGAGGTTGCTGCACCAAGGCAGGGTCGGCTGGCGCGTCGTCATCCTTGCTCGCGCTGTCGTCGGTTTTGGCCGGCGGCGTGGCAGGCAAGGTATTGCCGCTATCGGCAACGGCTGGCGTGCTGGCGGCAGGCTTGTCATTGCCCGCTGCAGGCTTGGCGCTGGCATCGGACGACTTGGTTGCGGTGGGTTTGGCCGAGCTGTCGTCGGTCTTGACCGTGGGCTTGGACGCCTGGCTGGCAAACACTTGAGCGAAGCCAGGGCCCTTGTCCCGTGGGTCCGCAGCCACTGCCGATGGGTTGGCAGAGGGCGCTTGAGGCTTGGCCGCGGGGGCAGCCTGAAGGAGCGAATTCGGGGCGACTGGCATAGGTAAAGGTCTCCACTGCATGGGGGTCGGGGATGCAGTATTGAGAGGTAGAGCAAGAGTTGGGCCAGGTTTGGGGGCGGTTGGTTTTATTGAGTACATATCCGTTTTTTAGGTAACGGCCACTTAGGGTTCCGCCCTTACGGCGGCTCACTTTGGAAAAGCCCCAAAGTAAGCAAAGGGCTCTTGCCCCAACACTCGGCACCTCGCCTAGGCTCGGTGTGCCCGTAATCCGACAGTGATTTGGGGGGCCGCCTAAGATCAAAATCAAAAGCAAAGCGCGGCGGCCGAATAGCCGACCGAATCGTTGAAGCGTACGCGCTCCCCTGTAGGAGCAGGGCTTGCCCGCGAAGGTCGTTAACCATAACGCGGGAAGCCAGGATAAACGCGGCGCGCTCACTGGTTCTAGGGCTGCTTCGCAGCCCAACGCGGGGCAAGCCCGCTCGCCACAGTAAGTCGGTTACACAGAACAAAAAACGTATCTACGATGCGCAGCGAGTCGCTCTTGCTTTTGATCTTCGGCGCCCCGTCAAACACGCTGGCCGAACGCAGGCTTGAGGGAACACTGAGCCTAGGCGAGGTGCCGAGTGTTGGGGCGAAGGCCTTTTGGTTACTTTTGGGCCTTTCCAAAAGTGACCCGCCGTAAGGGCGGAACCCTAAGCCGCCGTTACATAAAAAACGGATATGTACTCAATCACATCTGAAACCGCTGCCGCTCCGACTCATACAAAGGCTTCACCAACGCAAACTCCCGATCAATCTGATCCACCAACTCCCCCAGATCCCCAACCACAGGCCCAACGGACTCAACCTCCAACCGCTGACACAACTGCGCCAACCTCACCGCCCCAAGGTTCCCACTGCTGCCCTTGAAACTATGCGCAATCCGCCCCAACGCCTTCGCATCATCCCTGGCCTTGCGCAGCGCTTCGACGCGCTTCTGGGAATCATCAAGAAAGGTATCAAGCAACTTGGGATACTCGCCTTCCATGACTTCCTGCAAACCCGACAGCACCTCCGGGTCCAGATGTAGATCAACCACTTGCTCGCTCCTTGATCAAGAATCGGCGGATTATGCCAGAGCCTCCCAGGAAAACTCCACGCAGACACTGCGCCCGCCATCCGACCAGCGTACATCGCTGCTCAATTGGCGCACCAGGCTCAAGCCCCGGCCGGACAGACGGTCGATATCCAACGGCCGCGCCAGCACCTGTTCCACATCGAAACCGGGGCCGCTGTCCTCGACGCGCAGGGTCATCCTGCCACCCGCCTCCGTCGGTACCACCTGCACATGCACCCGTATATAGCCGCTGTTGAGTTGTGCCAGGCGGTCATTACGCAGACGGTAATACTCGGCAAACCCCTGGGCGTCACGCTTGAGCCGTGAATCCAGGCCCAGCACGCCATGCTCCAGCGCATTGGAATACAGCTCCGCCATCACGCTGTACAGCGCCCCGCTCTGCTCGCGCAGGCCGTGGATCTCCAGCAGCAGTTGCAGCAGGTACGGCAATGGGTTGTAACGCTTCAAGGTCTCTGCACGGAATTCGAAACTCACCGACCAATCCAGCGGACAAGACTGCCCACTGTCGGCATACAACGGTCCGCTCGCACGCAGTTGCTGGTCGACTTGCAGGGTGATCTCCACCATGCTCACGTCATCCCGCGCTTTGCCTCGGAAGGCCGCCAGCGCCTGTTCGATATCTTCAAACAGCCGATCAGGCTCGCGGTTGGCGGCGAACACCTGCTGCAAACGTTCAGCGCCAAACAGCTGCTCATTGGCGTCAGCGGTATCCAGCACGCCATCGGACAACAGGAACACCCGGTCACCCAGGGCCATGGGCCAGACCTCGGTGCGATCATCAAAGGCTTGCGCCGACAGCACACCCAACGGCAAATGCCGCGACTCCAGTGGCGTGCGTTTACCCGTGGCGATTTCATGCACATAGCCTTCGGGCATGCCGCCGTTCCACACCTCCACCACCCGCCGCTGCGTGCTCAGGCACAACAGGGTGGCGCAGCAGAACATGTCCACCGGCAGGATGCGCTTGAGCTTGGCGTTCATCTCCCGCAGGGTCTGTGCCAGGCCGTAGCCCTTGGCGGTCATGCCGTAGAACACTTCTGCCAGGGGCATGGCCCCCACCGCCGCCGGCAGGCCATGGCCGGTGAAGTCACCGAGCAGCACGTGCATGTCGCCGGACGGGGTGTAGGCAGCCAACAGCAAATCGCCGTTGAACAACGCGTAGGGCGATTGCAGGTAGCGAATATTCGGCGCGGCGTTGATACAACCGGAATGGGCAACCTTGTCGAACACCGCCTTGGCCACCCGCTGCTCATGCAGGAGGTAATCGTGGTGTTTGGCGATCAGGTCGCGTTGCTGCAAGACCGTTGCCTGCAACCGACGCAGGCGGTCCATGGCATTGATCTTCGCCGCGAGAATCAGCTGGTTGTAGGGCTTGGGCAGGAAGTCATCACCACCGGCATCCAGGCACTGGGCCAGCGCTTCGCTCTCGCGCAGGGAGGTGAGGAAAATCAGCGGCACCAGCTCTTCACCCGCCAATTGCTTGATCCGACGCGCCGCCTCAAAACCGTCCATCACCGGCATCAGCGCATCCATCAACACCAACTGCGGTCTCTCACGGGTAAACACCGCGACCGCTTCAGCACCGTTGGTGGCCGTGAGCACCTGGTGGCCCTGGCGTCGGATGATGGTCGACAGCAACAGCAGGTCGGCGGCGCTGTCTTCGGCGATCAGGATCGTCAGCGGCTCAAGGACCGGGGCCAGGACGCTCAACTGATGTCGAACAGTTTGTCGAAGTTGGAGATACCAAGGATCTTGCGCACATCCGAATTGCTGTTGATCACCCGGATATCGGCGTCATCGCCGGCATGATCGCGCAGCAGCAACAGCATGCCGAGGGCGGAGCTGTCGAGGTAGGTCGTCTCTTTCAAGTCCACGACGTAGGTAGTGGGCACCTTGTAGAAACGCTCGTAGGCGTCACGAAACGCTTGATGGCTGCCGAAATCAAACCGGCCCTTGACCGCGATCGTCAACTTATTCCCATCCAGGGATACTTCTGACTCGACTGACATGTGACTGCTTCCTTGTCATTGGCAATGACACAAGGTTTAGCAGGTGCAGGGGATGTGGGCAACCTTCAATAGACGTCTTTGCGCGGCAAGCGCTGGGACAGCTCGTCGAGCAGCTTCTGCTCGCGCTTGTCTTCAAGCGCCCGCGCTTCGTCGATATAGCGCTGCACCAGCTTGCGCAGACCTTCGACCCGGGCAAACGCGGCCTGCCAGCTCTCACGCGCCTTGTCGAGGTTGTTCTGGTGCCACGCCAGGCTTTGGCGCTGCTGGCCGACGGCGGTTTCCAACTGGTTGAGAAAGCCCTGGTAACCCATCAGCCATTGGCCGGACACGCCCTTGCTGCCGCGCTCGATCCATTGCTGCTGGTACTCGCCGCGAAAACGCTCCAGGTCGCCCAGCTTGCTTTCCGCCAGGCGGACTTGCCCCTGGAAGTAACCCAGGCGCTGCACGGCGGTTTTCTCGGCCTTTTCGGCCATGTCCACCACCGGAGCCAGGCGCGCGGCGCGGCTGTTGGCCATGGCTTAGCCGCCCGGTGCCGGGGCGAAGATCGACTGCAGGTGCGCTTCGCTTTCGCCCATGCTGATCTTGTCGTTGAGGCCCTGGCGCAGGTACGTCACCAACTGCGGTTGCAGGGCGATGGCCAGGTCGGTGTCGCGATCACCGCCCGCCACGTAGGCGCCGACGCTGATCAAGTCGCGGCTCTGCTGGTAGCGCGACCACAGCTGCTTGAACTGTTGCGCCCGGGCCATGTGTTCCGGCGTAACCACCGCTGGCATCACCCGGCTGATGGACGCTTCGATGTCGATGGCCGGGTAGTGCCCTTCTTCCGCCAGGCGCCGTGACAGCACAATGTGGCCGTCGAGCACGCCCCGCGCCGAGTCGGCAATCGGGTCCTGCTGGTCATCGCCTTCGGACAATACCGTGTAGAACGCGGTGATCGAGCCACCACCGGCCTCGGCGTTACCGGCGCGCTCCACCAGCTTGGGCAGTTTGGCGAACACCGACGGCGGGTAACCCTTGGTCGCCGGCGGTTCGCCGATGGCCAGGGCGATTTCCCGCTGGGCCTGGGCGAAACGCGTGAGCGAATCCATCAGCAACAGGACGTTCTTGCCCTTGTCGCGGAAATATTCGGCGATGCGCGTGCAGTACATGGCGGCGCGCAACCGCATCAGCGGCGCATCGTCGGCTGGGGAGGCAACCACCACCGAGCGCTTGAGGCCTTCTTCGCCGAGACTGTGCTCGATGAATTCCTTCACCTCGCGGCCCCGTTCGCCGATCAGCCCGACCACGATGATGTCGGCCTCGGTAAAGCGCGTCATCATGCCCAGCAACACCGATTTACCCACGCCGGTACCGGCGAACAGGCCCAGACGCTGGCCACGACCGACCGTCAATAATCCGTTGATGCTGCGAATGCCAACGTCCAGCGGCACGCTGATGGGGTTGCGGTTGAGCGGGTTGATAGTGGGACCGTCCATCGGCACCCAGTCCTCGGCCTTCATGCCGCCCTTGCCGTCCAGCGCACGACCGGCGCCGTCGAGTACGCGACCGAGCATGCTCATGCCCATCGGCAGGCGGCCGGTGTCGGCCAACGGCACCACGCGGGCACCAGGGGCAATGCCCGCCAGGCTGCCCACGGGCATCAGGAAAATCTTGCTACCGGAAAAGCCCATCACTTCGGCTTCGACCTGCACCGGGTGGTAGCTGTCGTCGTTGATCACCATGCAGCGGCTGCCCATGGCGGCGCGCAGGCCTTCGGCCTCAAGGGTCAGGCCGACCATGCGCAGCAGGCGTCCTTCGAGGATCGGCTGGCCGGGCAACTCCGTGGCCTCGGCGTAACCGGCCAGGCGCTTGGCGAAGCTGGTGCGGTCAAGGCGCATCGACGGCGTCCAGGTCCACGCTCAGATCAGGCTCGGCCGGGTGCAGGGCCTGTTCGTGGAGCTGATCAAACAGCTTGGCCATGATCTGGCTGATGCGGGTCTCCACCGTGGCATCGATGCGACTGTGTTCGGTTTCGACGCGGCAACCACCGGGCTGCAACGACGCGTCTTCGACGATGCGCCAGGTTTCTTCATGACGCTCGCGCAGGGCCTTGACCTGTTCGAAATCCTGCGGGTTGATGTACAGCCGCACGTTGCCGACGCCCAGGGGCAGCAGCTTGAGGGCTTCGCGCATCACGCTTTCGATATGACTGGAATCCAGCGCCAATTCGCGCTGGATCACCTGGCGGGCGATGTGCTGTACCAGGTCGACCATGGCCTTTTCGATCTGCGAATCCTGCTCGGCGATGGGGTCGAACAGCGTGCCCATCAAGCGTTCCAGGCTGGCCAGCTTGACGCTCAGGGCCTCTTCGGCCTCCTGGCGAACCTTGAGGGTGGTGCTGCGAAAACCGTCTTTTTCACCCGCCGCGAAGCCTTCGTTGTAGGCCTCCTGGCGGATGGCTTCCAGCTCTTCCAGGGTCAGTGGCTGGACTTCATCCAGTGGCACTTCTTCCATTTCCACCGGAGGTTCTTCGACCGGTTCCGGCTCGAGTTCGGGCACATGCGGGTCGAAGCTGGGCAACGACCAGATGTCGAACCCACCGACGTCCCGTGCGCGAATCAGATCGCTGGGCGCCTCATCTTTGTTCGACATGGGAAGCGCCTTAGATCATTTCTTCGCCGCCCTTCCCGCCGAGAACGATTTCTCCGGCTTCGGCCATACGGCGGGCAATGGTGAGGATTTCTTTCTGCGCGGTTTCCACGTCGCTGACGCGTACCGGGCCCTTGGCTTCCAGGTCGTCGCGCAACAGTTCCGAGGCACGCTTGGACATGTTCTTGAAGATCTTCTCTTTGACGTTTTCGTCCGAACCCTTGAGGGCCAGCACCAGCACGTCCGAGGACACTTCGCGCAGCAACGCCTGGATGCCGCGGTCGTCGACATCGGAGAGGTTGTTGAACACGAACATGAGGTCTTCGATCTGGCCGGACAGGGTGTCGTCGATCTCGCGGATCGAGTCCATCAACTGGCCTTCGACCGAGCTGTCGAGGAAGTTCATGATGTCTGCCGCACGCTTGATACCACCCAGGGTGGTGCGCGAGGCGTTCGAGTTGCCGGAGAACTGCTTCTCCAGAATCGTGTTGAGTTCTTTCAGCGCCGCCGGCTGCACGGTGTTCAGCGACGACACGCGCAGGATGATGTCCAGGCGCACTTTATGGTCGAAGTGGCCGAGCACTTCACCGGCCTGGTCGGGGTCGAGATACGCCACCACGATCGCCTGGATCTGCGGGTGTTCGTAGCGGATCACGTCGGCAACGGCACGCGGCTCCATCCATTTCAGGCTGTCGAGGCCGCTGGTGTTGCCACCGAGCAGGATGCGGTCGATCAGGCCGTTGGCCTTGTCTTCGCCCAGGGCCGAGGTGAGCATCTTGCGGATGTAACTGTCGGAGCCGACGCCCAGGCTGGTCTGGTCGCCGACGATCTCGACGAACTCGCTCATCACCTGCTCGACCTGCTCACGGTGCACATTGCGCATCTGCGCCATGGCCACGCCCACCCGTTGAACCTCTTTGGGCCCCATGTGGCGCAGCACTTGGGCGGCGTCGGTTTCACCCAGGGACAGCAGCAGGACTGCGGCTTTGTCGACCTTGGTGAGCTTGGCAACAGCGGCTCGATTATCACTCATCTGCGTTGATCCACTCTTTCACGACCTGGGCCACACGGCCCGGGTCTTCTGCCACCAGACTCTTGATTGCGTTCAGCTGAGCGTCGTAACCCTCGCTCGGGCTTGGCAACAGGATGCTTTGCGGGCCGCCGAGGCTGACGCGGTCGTTGGCCAGTTCGCCGTCCAGGCCGCCCATGCCACCCAACTCGACGTCGCTGCCACCATAGGCCGCCAGTTGTTTCTTGCCGTTGCCGGTGATGTTGTTGAGCACCGGGCGCAGCACGCCGAACACCAGCACCAGGATGAACAACACACCCAGCACCTGCTTGACGATGTCCCAGAACCACGGCTGCGAGTAGAACGCCGGCTCGGCGATCACTTCGCCACGCTCGGCAGAGAACGGCATGTTGATCACGCTGACGCTGTCACCCCGGCTGGCGTCAAAACCGACGGCGTCCTGCACCAGGCGCGTGAAGCGCGCCAATTCGTCGGCGCTCCATGGGGCACGGGTAACGGCGCCATCGGCGGCATTGACCTTGACCTGGTCATCCACTACCACCGATACCGACAGGCGATTGACGCGGCCTTGTTGCTGCTTGGTATGGCTGATGGAACGGTCGAGTTCGAAGTTCTTGGTCGACTGGTTACGCTTGTCCGCCGGGTACGGCGCGAGCATCGGCTGCCCGGTGGCCGGGTCCATGATCTGTTGGCCATTGGCGTCCAACAGCGGCTGGCCTGGCTGGATGGCGCCAGCGCTGGCCGTAGCGCCACCGGTGGTTTGCGGAGCCGAGGCCGGGGCCGGCGGCTGGTTGCTCAGGGCGCCCGGTACGCCTTGTGGCGGGCCGTTGGCAGCGGTGCGTTGTTCGCTGGTGGACTGCTCGCTGCGCAACGCCGGCTGGTCCGGGTTGAACTGCTCGGAGGTCGATTCGACGGCGCTGAAGTCCACATCGGCGGACACTTCCGCCTTGTAGCGGTCGTTGCCCAGCACCGGCTGCAGGATGTTGTGCACACGCTGGGTCAGCATGCTTTCCACACGGCGGCTGTAGTCGAACTGCTTGCCGGCCTGGGTCAGCGCGGAGTTTTCCGCCTGGTCGGACAGCAGGTTGCCCTTCTGGTCGACCACGGTGATTTGCGACTTGCTCAGCTCAGGCACGCTGGTGGCGACCAGGTTGACGATCGCGAGCACCTGGCCTGGCTCCAGGGAGCGGCCGGCAAACAGTTCCACCAATACCGAGGCACTGGGCTTGCGTTCATCGCGCACAAACACCGAGCTTTTCGGAATGGCCAGGTGCACGCGGGCACCCTTGACGTTGTTCAGGCTGGAGATGGTGCGCGCCAGTTCGCCTTCCAGACCGCGACGGTAGCGGGTGGCTTCCATGAACTGGCTGGTGCCCAGGCCCTGGTCCTTGTCGAGGATTTCGAAACCGATATTGGCGTCGGACGGGGTAACGCCGGCCGCCGCGAGTTTCATGCGTGCACGGGCCACATCGTCGGCCTTGACCAGCAGCGCCCCGGAGTTGGGCTCCACGGTGTAGGCGATGTCGGCGGCGGCCAGGGTTTCCATGATCTGCTTGGAATCCATGCCCGCCAGGCTGCCGTACAGCGGCCGGTAATCCGGTTGCTGCGACCACAGCACCACGGCAAAACCAATCGCCACGCTCGCTGCCAGGCCGACCATCAGGCCCACCTGACGCAACATGGTCATTTCGGAGAGGTTTTCCAGGAACGACAGGCCAAACAGCGGCGGCTTGCCGTCTGCCTTGGCGGGTGCGTTGTCCACGACTGCTTCTGCCATGACTTAAATCTCGTCCTTAAACCGGCATCTGCATGATGTCTTGGTAAGCCTGAACCAGCTTGTTACGCACCTGGGTCAACGCCTGGAACGACACACTGGCCTTTTGCGAGGCGACCATCACATCGGTGAGGTCCACGCCGCTTTTGCCGATCTCGAACGCGTTGGCCAATTGGCTGGAGGCTTGCTGGGTATCACTGACTTTGTTGATGGCCTGGCCGAGCATGTCGGCGAAGCTGCTTTGGCCCAATTCCGGCGCAGGCGCGACGGATTTCGGTTGAGCCATGGCATCCATTTGCATGGAGCGCATATCCAACATCAACCGATTGAACTCAATACCCTGGCTCATGAACTTCTCTCTCCGACAACCCGCATGTTTTTTGACGCTACGCCGCAATTACTAGGTGAAGTAGCAACAAGGGTGCCAGCTCTGGTTCAACTCGTAAGAAAAGGCGACAAACCTTGTCCGCCTTGTTACCGATTATGTGGCGAACAGATACGCCTCGACGTCCATGCCGGCGTCACGCATCTGCGCCAGCTTGTAGCGCAAGGTCCGCGGGCTGATCCCCAGGCGCTCGGCGGCCTCTTTGCGGCGGCCGCGCTCGGCGCGCAGGGTGTCGATGATCATCTGGAATTCGCGACGACGCAGGTCGTCGCCCAACGCACCGGCGGTTTCGGTTTCGACCATCACGGGCGCAGGCGCCAGGGTCGGCAGCGGCGCAACCCCGCTGCCCATGGCCAGGCAGAAATCCTGGGGCTGGATCAGGCCGCCCTGCTGCAGGATCAACGCACGCTGGATGGCGTTGTCCAGTTCCCGGACGTTTCCCGGCCACGGATAGGCGACCAGGCAAGCCTGGGCCTCGGCCGACAGGCGTGCCTGGGCATGCTTCATTTTTTTGACGTGGTTGCCCAGCAGGCGCTCGGCCAGTGGAATGATGTCCGCCGGGCGCTCGCGCAACGGGCGCCAGGCCAGGGGAAAGACCGAGAGACGGTAGAACAAGTCTTCACGGAAGCGCCCCGCCGCCACTTCGCCCGCCAGGTCACGGTTGGTGGTGGCGACCACGCGGATATCCAGCTGGATCGGCTTGCGTGCGCCGACGCGCTCTACTTCGCGCTCTTGCAGCACCCGCAGCAACTTGGCTTGCAGGCCCAGGGGCATCTCGGAAATTTCATCGAGCAAAATCGTGCCGCCATCCGCCTGCTCGAACTTGCCCGCCTGAGCCGCAATAGCGCCGGTGAACGAGCCTTTTTCGTGGCCGAACAGCGTGGCTTCGAGCATGTTGTCGGGGATCGCCGCGCAGTTGATTGCGATAAACGGCTGCTTGGCGCGGGTCGATTGCTGGTGGATGTAGCGGGCCAGCACCTCCTTGCCGGTGCCGGACTCGCCGGAAATCAGCACGGTGGAATCACTGCGCGCCACGCGGGCAGCCAGCTCCAGCAATTGTGCGCTGGCCGGTTCGAAGGCAATCGGACCTTCGCCGTCGCTGGCCGGGACCACGCCCAGGGCATGCCGTGCGACCAGTTCGATCAAGGCTTTGGGTTCGAACGGTTTGACCAGGTAATCCGCCGCACCCTGGCGCATCGCGTCGACTGCACGTTCCACAGCGCCGTGGGCGGTCATCAGCAACACCGGCAACTGTGGCTGACGCGCGCGCAGCACACCGAGCAACTGGTGGCCGTCCATGCCCGGCATGTTCACGTCGCTCACCACCAGGCTGAAGGACTCTTGCTCCACCGCCTCCAAGGCGTCCTCGGCAGAACCGACCGCCCGGTAGTCATGGCCCGCCAACAGCAGCGTGTCAGCCAATGCTTCACGCAGCGCGCGATCGTCTTCCACCAACAGAACCTTGATAGCCATAACCTCTTACTCCGTGCTTGCCGCGCATGAAAACAGCGGCAAGGTCATCAATGCACAGGTGCCACGCCCGACACGGGAATGCAGCTGCAATTCTCCCTGATGGGCACGCGCCACTGCCTTGACCACGGTCAGGCCCAGCCCGGTACCGTTGGTCTTGGTGGTGAAAAAAGGTTCGCCCAGGCGCTGCAATACGGCAGGCTCGATACCGCTGCCGCTGTCGCTGATGCATAGGCGCAGGGTTTGCTCGCGGTTGTACAGGTGCACCTTGAGCCGCGCACCAGGGCCGCTGGCCTGGGTGGCGTTTTCGATCAGGTTGAGCAGCGAACCGACAAGGGTGTCGCGGTTGCACAGCAGCTCGCCGAGATGGCTGTCGCACTGCCAACGCACTTGCACGTCTTGAATGTGGGTGGCAGCCGCCGCTTGCAGCGCCTGCATCAACTCGGTAGGCGTGATGCGGTCGGTCAGCGGCAATTCACCACGGGCAAACACCAGCATGTCGCGCACCTGGTGCTCCAACTCATGCAGGCGCTCCTTGAGGCGCCCGGCAAAACGCTGGTGAGTGGCCGCGGGCAATTGTTCGTCAGTCAAATGACTGGCGTAGATCAACGCCGCCGACAGTGGCGTGCGGATCTGATGCGCCAGGGAAGCGACCATGCGCCCCAGCGAGGACAAACGTTCGTGGCGCGCCAATTGATCTTGCAGGTGACGGGTTTCAGTCAGGTCGTTGAGCAGCACCAACTGGCCCGGCTCCGCGTCCAGGGCGCGCGTGGCGATGGACAAGCGGCGACCGTCCTTGAGCGAAATTTCATGGCCATCGTCTTCACGCGGCGCAAAGCAGCGGGTGATTACGTGACGCCACAGCTCGCCTTCCAGAGGCAGGCCAAGCATGTCACAGGCCGCCGGGTTGGCTTCACGCACGCGGCCTTCTTCGTCGATGACGATCACGCCACCGGGCAACAGCGACAGCAGGTTTTGCAGGCGGTTGGCCAGGCGCTCCTTCTCGGCCAACTCTTCCATGCGCTGGGCACTGACCACCGCCAACTCGCCCTTGAGCTCCGAAACACGGGCTTCGAGCAGACTGTAGGAATCGGTCAATTGGCTGGACATCTGGTTGAACAGCGAAAACGCCTGCTCCAGGCCCTGGCGGCTTTGCTGTTCTACAGAGGGAACCAGGCCTGCAATGGCAGGACTGGAAGAATGTTGGGCGGCGTGGGGCATCATGCTCTCTCGCTTGGCTGACCGTCAGTTAAACGGAACGTTGCGAGGGCTGTAGCAATACCCGTGCCGAAAAAAAACCACTGAAGTTTCAGTGGTTTAAAAAACAGGCGTCAATCATCCGCCTGTTCGTCACCTTCTTTGCGGCTCATGCCGTACTTGCGCATCTTCTCCACCAGGGTAGTGCGACGGATGCGCAGGCGCTCGGCGGCACGCGCGACGATGCCGTTGGCATCGTCCAGAGCCTGCTGGATCAGGCCTTGTTCCAGGTTGCCGAGGTAGTCCTTCAGGTCCAGGCCTTCGGGCGGCAGCATAGCGGTAGAGCCGAAGTCCGGGGTATGACCGTTGATGGCCACCCGTTCTTCCAGGTCGCTGCGCAGGCTGTCGACCAGTTGCTCGTCTTCGTCGTCGACGTAGCGGAATTTCTTCGGCAGCTCGACCACGCCGATCACACCGTAGGGGTGCATGATCGCCATGCGCTCCACCAGGTTGGCCAGCTCGCGCACGTTGCCCGGCCAACCGTGGCGGCACAGGGACATGATCGCGGCGGAATTGAAACGGATCGAACCGCGCTTTTCGTGCTCCATGCGCGAGATCAGTTCGTTCATCAGCAAAGGGATGTCCTCCACGCGCTCGCGCAGCGGGGCCATCTCGATCGGGAATACGTTGAGGCGGTAGTACAGGTCTTCGCGGAAGCTGCCGACCTCGATCATGCTTTCGAGGTTCTTGTGGGTGGCCGCGATGATGCGCACGTCGACGCTCTGGGTCTTGTTGCTGCCCACGCGCTCGAAGGTACGCTCCTGCAACACGCGCAGCAGCTTGACCTGCATCGGCAGCGGCATGTCGCCGATCTCGTCGAGGAACAGGGTGCCGCCGTTGGCCAGCTCGAAACGCCCGGCACGGCTGGTGATCGCCCCGGTAAAGGCGCCCTTCTCGTGGCCGAACAATTCGCTTTCCAGCAGCTCTGCCGGAATCGCCCCGCAGTTGACCGGCACAAAGGGCCCGTCGCGGCGCTTGGAGTGATAGTGCAGGTTGCGCGCAACCACTTCCTTGCCGGTGCCCGACTCGCCGAGGATCAACACGCTGGCGTCGGTATCGGCCACTTGCTGCATCATCTGGCGCACGTGCTGGATGGCGCGGCTGGTGCCGACCAGGCTGCGGAACAGGTTGGGTTCGCGATGGCGACCGCGCTCGCGGGCCTGGTCGTACATCTCGCGATAGACCTGGGCACGGTGCAGGGAGTCGAGCAATTTGCTGTAGCTGGGCGGCATTTCAAGGGTGGAAAGCACCCGGCGGCGCTGGTCTTCTGGCAGTTCGACAGAAGAAATATCGCCCATCAGCAACACGGGAAGGAACTCATCCCAGGTTGACAGTGTCTTTAACAAGCCCAAAACAGCGCCAGGAGCGTTTACCGTCCCGATCAGCACACAAATGACTTCACGGCTCGATGACAATGAGCTGACCGCCTGCTGCCAGTCATGGCTGCCGCAGGGCAAATTTTCTTCGCCAAGAAAATTCAAAATCACCGCTAAATCGCGGCGGCGGACGCTATCGTCATCAATCAGCAGAATTTTGGTTTCACGCCACATGCAATAGCAACTTCCCTAGTAAAACTTCCTGCCCCGAAGTGAGGGCAATCGAGACGCCTGTACGACTTTGTACCTTACTAGACGTCTGAAATCTGAAAACAGCACTAGTTAAGTCAAAAATGCTGGCACAGTCAAATATATGACGCGCCCATCGGACCAACTGCGGCTCTTCAGCCGAACAGATGGTAAACCTTTGACGCATTTTTCGCTTGGTTGATCTGCGACATCTCCTCGAAAATCGCCTGCCGCTCGCCCGTCGTCACCTCGAGCAATTGCTGGTAAACCGCCAGCAGCCCCTCAAGCTTTTCGCGCAACGCATCCTCGTCTACCGGCGCTTCGCTGAGCACCTCGTCGATGACATGACGACAGCCCAGGTCCAGTTCGCCGATGGCGTCCCAGTTGCGGTCCGCCAGCGCGCCCATCAGCGCCTCACGGGTTTCATCAATGCGTTGCAATGCTTGGCTCATGACGTGCTCCTCAAGGCCGCTTGGCCTTATTGTGCAGCGCCTTGTGGCGCGCCGATGGCATCCCAGCCTTCTTTCACGGTAATCAGCAAACGGGCGACTTCGTCAATCATGTCGGCGTCGTTGTGCAGATTGGCCTCCATCAAACGGTTGGTCATGTACACGTACAGACCTTCCAGTTGCTGAACGTATTCCTTGTTGTCGCTTTTTTCCGCGCTCAGGCCATCACGAAGCCCGATGAGGATGTCGGCGGCCTTGCCCAGCATCAGGCCCTTCGCGGCGATATCACCACGCGCCAACGCACCTTTGGCCTGCGCCATACGGTCGAGCCCACCCTCCATCAGCATTTGCACCAGGCGGTGCGGGCTGGCTTCGGAGATCTGGGCATGGGAATTGACCTTCTGGTATTGGCGAAGGGCTCTCATGGGATTCATTTTTCTACCTCGTGACAGGCAACAGCGAGATGGGTTGCAGTAACCATTATGTCGACTGGATCGCAAAAAACTTTAACCCGTCGGCCTTATGAAGAACAAAGCCCAGGTCAATGGACCCGGGCTTTTTCAATCCGCATTCAATCAGCTATCACTGCTTTGTGATTTGCTGATGGCATTTAGCGTACCGAGGATACTGTTGCTCTGCTGGCGCAGTTGCGCCACCAGCGTATCCATGGCGGTGTACTTGCGGGTCAAGGCGTCTTGCATGGTGGTGAGGCGATCATCCAGGGCGACCTGCTGTTTGTTCAGGTCTTTGAGGCTGTCCGACAAGGATGCCGAACGCGTCGCCAGAATCCCCGTACTGGCCTTGGCATAACCATCGGTCGCCGCTGTCAGGCGCGCAAGCAAACCGTTCTTGCCACTGAAAATACTGTTGATGTCGGCAGCGTTGGTCAGTACGGCCTTGTCCCACTGCTTGGCATCGATGCTCAGCGCGCCGGTGTCCTGGTCGGTGGTAACACCGAACTGGGCCAGGGATTTCAAGGTGCCGTTGCCGGACAATGCGTTGAACTCGTTGCGGATCGCCGCCTGCAAGGTGCGCATGGTCGAGTCGCCGGTCAAGGTGGCGGCGACGGAGTTACCGGCGGCATCCTTGGTCACCTTGGTCTCGGCGTTCATCGCCTTGAGCAGGGCGTTGTAGGTGTCGACGAAGCCCTTGACCCCGGACTTGAGGGCGGTGGTGCTGGTGCTGACGGAAATGGTCAAAGCATTGCGAGCCGTAGACGCGGTATCCGAAGGCGTGGTCAAGGGCGACACAGAGAGCAACTTGATACTTACACCACTCACTGCATCCGTGATGCTGTTGGTCTTGGACTCTGCAGCAATACCGTCAATGGTGTACTTGGCGTTCTTCGGCTCGCTGACCACTGTGTAACCGGTATCAATCCCCGAGTTGCCCGACATCGTCAGATCGGAACCAACACCGGAGTTGGTGGAGGTCAGGATAAGACGCGAACCGTTGGAGTCGGTAAGGATGTTGGCACTCAGGCCTGCGGTGCCGAACTGCGAGTTGATCGAGTCACGCACCTGTTGCAGGGTCGCGCCGGCCGGCACCTTCAGGTCGAAGTTCTTGCCCGACTGGCTGATCGTCAGCGTCGTTGGGGTGGTGCCACTGTTCACGACCGTCGACTGGCCACCGGCGAAGCTCTTGGTCGACAGCTTCGACGGCGTCGCCAACTGGTTGACGACCAGCGAGAAGCTACCGCTCGCCGCACCCTGGTTGGCCGTCATGGTGGCGACCTTCTCGTCCGAAGACGTACCGGTCAAGCCACTGAAGCTGTTATCGGTGCCCATGTTGGCCAGCGCACCCCGGAAGGCATCCAGGGCTGCCTGGATCTTGCCGATCGACGACAGCTGGGTGGTTGCCTTTTGCGACTGGATGTTGATCTGAGCCTGCTTAGGCGCTCGCTCGGCATCCACCAGGGATTTCACAATCGCCTGAGTGTCGAAACCCGACCCCACGCCGGTAATCGTTGTACCCGCCATCATCTTTCTCCTGTTCCGGTGGCTGCCGTTATCTTGACGACTAGCGCTTCAAGCGGTGACAGCAACAAGTTTCATGCCAGTTCACGCCTTGTCGTCAAACAACACATGACTGGCGCTGGCCAGACTCTGTGCCAGTTTCAAGGCCGTTTCCGAAGGAATCTGTCGGATCACTTCACCGGTGTCGGTGGCAATGACCTTGACCACAACCCTATGGGTGGAATCGTCAATGGAAAAGTCCAGGTTGCGCTGGGCCGCTTGTACGAATTCTTTAATATCGGTGACCGCTTTTTCCAGGCTGTCCTTTTGGGACTTGCCTGCGGTTGGCGCGGCCGCTTCAACCTTAGTCTTGTCTTTATCCGCAACCACAGGTGCCGGCGAGCCTTGAGGGGCCAGCGGCGGATAAGACAAGTTCAGTTTTACACTCATGTCCATGCCCAATCTCCTCTGATTGGAAAAGACGAAAGGGCACGTAAACGCGCCCTTCCGTCATTCACCACGTGCCGCTATTACTGAAGCAGCTTCAGTACAGCGGATGGCAGTTGGTTAGCCTGCGACAGGATCGCAGTGGAAGCCGACTGCAGGGTTTGCTGCTTGGTCAGTTCAGCGGCTTCGGAAGCGAAGTCGACGTCCTGAACGGTGGAGCGGGCAGCGGTGCTGTTTTTCTGGATGTTGGACAGGTTGTCTACAGTGCTGGTCAGACGGTTCTGTACCGCACCCAGGCCCGAACGGGAGCTGGAGATGGTAGCGATAGCCTGGTCGATCACGGACACAGCGTTCTGGGCCTTGGTGGCGTCAGTCACGTCGGTTTGCGAAACGGCGGTCTTGGTCGAAGCAGCCGAAGTAGCGGCACCGAAGATACCGGTCACACCAGCGCCTTCCAGGGAGTAACCCTTGGCGGAGTCCATGTTCACAGCACCGGTAGCGATGATGCCGTCAGCCAGGGCAGTAGCAGTGCCGTAGGTGCCCGAACCGTCTTTGGTGGCAACAGTGATGGTGCCGGCAGCGGTCGAAGCGCTGAAGGCCAGGTTTTCACCGGTGTCGGATTTAACCGACAGAGTGCCTTTGGACTGGTCGTAGTTAACGCTGATGCCCAGTTTGGCGGAGTTGGACTTCAACTGATCAGCCAGGCTGGCAGTGTCGGTGACGCCGACGAACGTGGTGGCTTGGCCGCCAACGGTCATGGTGAACGAAGCTGGAGCGGTAGCAGCACCGGCGCCAACTACAAACTGAGCTTCAGTGCTGGCGGTAGCGTTCAGGCCACCGATGGCGCCGTTCAGTTGTGCGGCGATGGTTTTAGCGGAAGCAGCAGCTGCTACAGTGACGTTGGCAGTCTGGCCGTTACCGGTTACTGCGATTGCGCCGCCAGCTACACCAGCACCTGGAGCGATACCGATGCTCTTGATTTGCTGCGAACCGATGTTGTTGGCAGCAACGTTGTCCAGGGACAGGTTGATGGTTTCGTTAGCGTTGGCGCCAACCTGGATCGACTTGGTACCGTACGAACCGTCCAGCAGCTTCTGGCCACCGAAAGTAGTGGTCTGGGCGATACGGGTCAGTTCCGAAGTCAGGGCCTGGTATTCGTCGTTGTTCGACTTACGGTCGTCGGTGCTCAGGGAGCCGGTCGCCGAGGACAGAGCCAGGGTACGCATTTTTTGCAGAATGTCGGTCGAAGCCTGCATTGCGCCTTCAGCAGTCTGCGCGATGGAGATACCATCGTTGGCGTTCTTTACAGCTTGACCCAGGCCGTTGATCTGGCTGGTCATACGGGTGGCGATACCCAGGCCGGCGGCGTCGTCTTTAGCGCTGTTGATACGCAGGCCGGAAGACAGGCGCTGCATGGAAGTGGCCAGGGCGCCGCCAGCTTTGTTCAGGTTGCCCTGAGTAGTGATCGAAGCAATGTTGGTGTTTACTGTTAAAGCCATGACGAAATCCTCGTTGGATGGATACTGCGGCTTCCGGCCCTGGCAACCGCCGGGTGTGGCCTGAGAACCTACGTAATAGTTATCGTCGTGGTAGCCGGTTGCTTGAGGATTTTTTTCGATTTTTTTGCTGGCGTCGTGCCACTCCTTGCAATTCAAGGGCTTACGCAGGCAAAAAAGCCCGATTTCATTGGGTTTTCTGGCGCCAAATAAAAAACGCCGATGCTCTTTCAAGCATCGGCGTTTTTTTGTGCTACCGGTTCAAGGTGTCACGGGCGATAGAGAATCGCCGAGCCCCACGACAGGCCCACACCAAAACCGCTGATGGCCACGCGTTTCCAGGTGGCGTCCATCACATGCTTTTCCAGCAGCAGCGGAATGCTCGACGACACCGTGTTGCCGGTCTCGACCATGTCCTTGATGAACTTGTCCACCGGCGCATCTTCAAAACGACGCGCTACGGCGTCGACAATCGCCGCACTGCCCTGGTGAATGCAGAAGGCATCGATGTCGTCGGCCTTTAGGTCCGACTCATCGAGCAGCTCATGCAAATGCGCCGGCACCTTGAGCAAGGCGAAGTTGAACACTTGGCGGCCGTTCATGAAGAACACACCGTCGCTGACCTTCAGGTGCGGGGCGCCGGAACCGTCGGTGCCGAACTTGGACTTGCCGAGCAACCACGGCGCATCTTCGCCCATCCAGGTGGCGGTGGCGGCATCGCCGAACAGCATGGTGGTGTTGCGGTCTTCCGGGTCGACGATCTTCGAATACGGGTCGGCAGTGACCAGCAGGCCATTCTTCAGGCCAGCGGCTTCCATGAAACCCTTCATCGCGTAGATGCCGTAGACGTAGCCGGAACAGCCCAGGGAAATATCGAAGGCTGCAACGTGGGTCGGCAGGCCGAGCTTGTCCTGGACGATGGCAGCCGTGTGCGGCAGGCCCTCTTCATCGCCGTTCTGGGTGACGACGATCAGCGCGTCGATGGACTCGCGTTTCAGATCCGGGTTGTTGGCAAACAAAGCGTTGACCGCCTCGACACACAGATCGGAGGTTTCCTGCGCGGCTTCCTTGCGCGGCAGGAACGCCGACCCGATCTTGCCAATGATGAATTCTTCATCCTTGGCGAATTTGGCACCCTGGGCGTAGTTATCGATCCCGTCTGCCGGCACGTAACTGGCGATGCTTTTTATGCCAATCATTGTGGCTTCCCAATACTAAATAGCTGGAGAACACCCCAGGGACTACGCCCGGAGTGCTGACAATAAAGGGGATAACCCCATAAAAATCCCGCTGAAAGCCGCCACGCAAGGACCCTGTGACGACTTATCCTTTTCACACGATACAGTGAAGATGCGCTTTATGACTCACAGGTCACTCAATTTTGTGTGCTTTATGCAAAACCTTCAAACAATTAAGTCCCAAAAACGACAACGGCCCGCCCTGTTTCCAGGGCGGGCCGCTTGACATGAAGCCACTTACATCTTGTTGAACAGGCTCAACTGCGAGATTTTCACGAACGCCAGCTGGGAGGCTTGCAGCATGGTCTGTTGCAGAGCCAGGTTGATGGCCGCTTCACCCATGTCGATGTTAGCCAGATCGCTCATCGTGCTGGTCGTAGCAATGCTGATGCTCGAATTCTCAGTGGCCTGGATCTCCAAGGCATTCTGCCGCGCCCCGACGGACCCCCGCACATTGACGATCTGGGACATCGAATTGGCCAGGTTGGCGATGCTCGAATCAATGGCATCCTTGAGCTTGACCGTCGCTGCCGGATTGCCGTCGGCCGGTGCCTCCAGCGCCTTGCGCAATTGGCCAAGCGTATCCAGCGCATTCTGGGTCTTCTGGGTGTTGGCACCCACCGAGAACTGATCGCCTGGCTGCGGCGGGCCGCTGCTCACGTCAAACGTCACGCCGGCCGCCGTCACCGTGGTACCGCCACCGGTATCGCCAGTGGCGATCGCCTTGCTGGCGCTCGAATAGGGTTGGGCATACACCTCATAGGCCGTTGCGCTGGTGAACTTGATGATCGCCCCGCTGTTGGACGGGAACGTGCTGGCATAGTCCGCCTGGTTGGTGACCTGCGCGCCGGTCAGCTGTGCGCTCGACGTATTGCTCGGCGTGCGCGACACGCTGAACGTGTCCGGCTTGGCCTCCAGGCTGAAGGTACGGTCCTTGACCAACGCATCGGAGTTGGCGCCCGGCGCCACGTCCCCGAGGTTCATGGTGATGTCGAATTTCACCCCCCGCAGTGCAACGCTGGTGCTGCCTTCCTTGGTGGCGTCGAACGTGCCATTGCCCGGTATCTCGGAAGTCACGTCATTGCCGTTCTTGTCAGACACCTTGTATTGCGTGCTGCTGGTAAACGTCAGCTTGTAAGGCTGGCCGTCGGCGAATTTGTTGGCGTAGTCGCCGCTCGATGTCACCAGCCCGGCCGAAAGCGCCACCTTGTGGTCATTGACCGTAGGCGGCACGGTCTGCGGGTTCGGCGCAACCCAGGGGGCCTGGGTGCGACCGGCGTTGGCCGCGCCTTCAAGGATGGTCTTGCCGGTATCACCCGCGCTGACATTCAGCGTATTGGAAATCTGCAGGCTCAGCGGGGTTTCATCCCCCTGGTAGCTGTAGGTGCCATCGTTGTTGCGCGCATACGGCGGCGTCTGGGTCTTGGAGCCGGAAAACAAGTAGTTGCCGGCCGAGTCCTTGCTGTTGAGCAGGCCCAGGACCTGATCTTCAATCGCACCGACCTCACTGGCAATCGAGCGACGATCAGCATCACTGCCGACACCACCGGCCTTGAGTGCCAGCTCCGTGGCACGCTGCATGGCTTCACTGATCGCACCTAAAACACTCTCTTCGTTAGTCAGCGAGTTTTTCAAGCTGGTGATGTTGCCAGTGGACTGGGCCACCATGTCTTTCTGCTGCTGCAGCATCAACAACCGCGCCGCCGCCACAGGATCATCCGCGGCGGTCTGTACGCGCACACCGGAACTGGCCTGGTCCTGGGCCTTCACCACACCCGAATAGTTATCCGAATACTTGGCGGAACTGGTCTCGAAATACTGCTGTGTAGAAATACGCATCGTCCCAGGCTCCCTTAAAGACTATTGATCAATGTGCTGAAGGTTTCTTGCGCAGCCTTGATGATCTGCGACGATGCGGTGTAGTACTGCTGGAACTTGATCATGTCGCCCGCCTCTTCGTCCAGGTTGACCTGGGACACCGAGTTGCGCGCATTCTTGTTGGCGGTCAGCAATGCGTTCGTCGCCGTGCTGTCCGTACCGGCAGCCGCCGCTTTCGCGCCGACGGTAGATACCAACTTGCTGTTGGCCCCTACGAGGCTGGTGCCGCCGGTGCCATCGGCGGCCGTGCCGATGGTCGCCTTGGTTTGCAGGCCGAGCAGCTCAAGGGCGTTGCGGTTATCGGACTTGCCGGAGGCATTGAACGAGAACGTCGTGCTGTCGCCGTTGGCCGGCGAACCGCCCACCGTGGTGTCGAAACTGAAGCTCTTGGCCGGCACCACCAGGGCACCGTTGGCATCGCGCATCGGCACGTTGATCGTGACCTTGTTGCCCTGTCCCGGAACAATGCTGCCGGTGCCGATCGGGTTGCCCTGGGCATCATTGAGTGTGTACGGCTGGGTGCCGTCGGCTGCCGGCTTGCCGAATACCATCTTCACCGGCATCGAATGCTCAATCCCCGTGCGCAACTGGGCAGTGGCGGCGCCGCCCTGGATATCCAAAGGCACCGTCAGGGTCGGCGGGGTAAACGTGCCAGTACCTTCGTTGGTCTTACTGGCCTGCCCGGATAGTGGCGCGGCAAAAGCGATCTTGTTCGGATCCGTCATCACGGTGCCAATGTCCTTGGCACCATTGGCGGTCGGGCTGACCTTGAAGCTGTCCCCGGTAGCCATCGGCCCCTTGCCGTCGAGCGCCAACGTGAAACCATCGATCACGGCCGGTGGCGTGGCGGTGACGTCAAAGGTCCCCATGGCCTTGCCATCGGAACGCACCACGGTGACGTTGTTCGGGTTGGCGCTGTCGTTGAAGGTGACCTTGTAATCGAAATTGGTCAGCTTGCTGCTGTCCTTGATCGACACGTTCAGGTTGCCGGAACCCGCGCTGTTGCCACCCGAAGCCTGGCTGCGCTGGGCAATGGCCGCGGCGCTGTTGATGTCTTTGAACAGCGAGCTGCCGAACTGGCCGTTGAGGTCCAGGCCCTGGCCCAACTGGTTGTTGATGGTGTCTGCGGTGGCGATGGCGATGCGCCCCAGGTCATTGATGGCAGGCATCAGGACATCGCTGCGATAACGCAACAGACCGCCGATGCTACCGCCGCTGAGCACGTTGCCCAGATCGAGCGACTCACCGCCGCCCACGTTGAGCTGGATGGTGAACTGGCTGGTGTCGTTCTTGCTCGGTACGGCGGAGATGGTGTTGAACTGGTCACCCAATACCAGCGACTGGCCGGAACCGGTGCTGACGCTGAAGATGCCATTCTTCTCGGTGGCGGTCACACCGACCAACTCGTTCAGCGAACGCACGGCTTCGGCACGCGCGTCCAGCAGGTTGGCCGGGGCCGTGTTCGACGAACCCTGCACCTGGGCGATCTGCTTGTTGAGCGAGGCAATGGACGACGTCAGCTTGTTGACCTGATCACTCATCGACGACAGCTGGCTGTTGATGGTTTCTTTCTGCTGGCCCAACTGTGTAGAGATCGAGTTGAAGCGATTGCTCAGCGTCTGCGCCTTGGTGATCAATACCTGGCGGGCCGAGACATCGCTCGGGTTGGCCGAGGCAGTCTGCACGGCCGAGAAGAACTCACTGAGCACAGCCGACATACCGGTGGTCTTGTCCGACAGGGTCTTGTCGACAGCGCTGACCTGGTCGAGGTAAGCCTTGGCATCGCTGTTGAGCGAGGTGCTGTTCTGGTACGCCGCGTCGAGGAACTCGTTATACACCCGGCGCACATCGGCCAGGGTGGTACCGCTGCCGATGTACACACCACCGTACTGGTTGGCCGCACTGGCATTCTGGGTGGTCTGCTGACGCGAATAACCCGGAGTATTGGCGTTGGCAATGTTGTTACTCAAGACCGACAGCGATCCTTGAGAGGCATTGAGCCCTGACATCCCGATACTGAGCAAACTCATGGTTCAGACCTTATAAATGTGTGGTTGCGCCAGCGGCAGCGTAATTCTGGTAACTGTCCATCGTTTTGGCGATCTGCGAAATCTTGCTGGCATAGGCCGGGTCGGTGGCGTAACCGGCTTTTTGCAACTCGCGGACAAACTGTTCCGGGTTGTCGGCCGATTTGATGACTTCTTTATAGCGATCATTGCTTTGCAGCAAGGTCACCAGGTCATGGAAGCTGTCCTGGTAGGAGTTGTAGGAACGGAACTGCGCCGTTTCCTTGACCATCGCCCCATCGCGGAACTCGCTGGTGATTGCACGCGCCTGGCCGCCCTGCCAACTCTGGCCGGCCTTGATGCCGAACAGGTTGTGGCTGCTGCTGCCGTCTTCGGCGCGCATCACCGATTTACCCCAACCGGTTTCCAGCGCAGCCTGGGCCACCAGGTACTTCGGATCGACGCCGATGCGCGCCGCGGCCGCCTTGGCCATCGGCAACATGGTGGCGACAAATTCATCCTGCGAACTGAAGGCTTTCTTCGCCGGCGCCAAGGGTGGCTGGGCCACGGCGCGACCGTACACCTGCATGCGCCCGCTCGGCACGGCGAAGGTGCGCGCGCTGCTGTTGATCACGTTGTCATCGGCCACGCTGTTACGCAGCGGCGCGCTTTTGGCATCGATAGCAACGGGCGCGTTCGGCACGATGCCGGCCAGCAGGCGATCGGTCAGCTTGCTCGGCAAGGCGATGCGACGCTGGTTCATCAGCTCCATGTCGTTGCTGTGGGACGCCGCAGCGCCGGCCTGTGGCTCAGCCACGCGATACGCCCACAACGGACGCTGGCCATTGGAGCGGCCCAGCGGCCCTTCGGCCTGGGTGCCTGCCGCGATTTCCGTCGGCACGTCGACCTTCTTCCCGGGTTCAGCGCCTGCCGGCCCCTGCAGGGTGGCGGCCTGGGCCTCCACCGGTTTGTTTTTCTGCATCTGGCGCATCAGCACGTCGGCCAGGCCGATACCACCGCCCTCGCGGGACATCGAGACGGCCAGCTGCTGGTCGTACATTTCCTGGTATTGCTTGGCGGCCGGCGTGTTCATCGGGTTGTCTTTACCCAGCGCCTCGGTAGCCGAACGCATGGACTTGAGCATCTCGCTCAAGAACAGCGATTCGAACTCCTGCGCGACCTTGCGCATGTTGCCTTCGCTGTTCTTGTCGGCACCGACCTTGAGCTGGTTAAGCCGGTTCAGGTCGGAGTAAGACCCCGAATCCGCCGTGCTGCTGATCCCGCTCTTGCGCATATCCATGACCATGGCCTCAGATCACGATCAGGTCGGCTTGCAAGGCGCCGGCCTGTTTCAATGCTTCGAGGATCGCCATCAAGTCGCCGGGCGCTGCGCCCACCTGGTTCACCGCGCGGACAATCTCATCCAGGGTGGTGCCAGGGCCGAACTTGAACATCGGCTTGGCTTCTTGCTGGGCATTCACCCGCGAACGCGGCACCACCGCCGTCTGGCCGTTGGACAACGGGCCAGGCTGGCTGACGATCGGGTCTTCGGTGATGGTCACGGTCAGGCTACCGTGGGTCACGGCCGCAGGCGAGACCTTGACGTTCTGGCCGATCACGATGGTGCCGGTGCGCGAGTTGATGATGACTTTGGCCACGGCCTGGCCGGGGTCGACTTCAAGGTTTTCCAGGATCGACAGGTAGTCGACGCGCTGGCTCGGGTCCAGCGGCGCCGTCACGCGGATCGAGCCGCCGTCGATGGCCTGAGCCACGCCTGGGCCGAGCATGTCGTTGATCTTGTCGACCACGCGCTTGGCGGTGGTGAAGTCGGAGCGGTTGAGGTTCAGGGTCAGGCTGTTGCCCTGGTTGAAACCACTTGGCACGGTACGTTCAACCGTGGCGCCGCCCGGGATACGCCCGGCCGACGGCACGTTGACGGTGATCTTCGAACCGTCGCGACCTTCGGCGTCAAACCCGCCTACCACCAGGTTGCCCTGGGCGATGGCGTAGACGTTGCCATCGATACCCTTGAGCGGCGTCATCAGCAAGGTGCCGCCGCGCAGGCTTTTCGAGTTACCAATGGACGACACAGTGATGTCCACCACCTGACCCGGTTTGGAGAACGCCGGCAGGTCGGCGCTGATCGACACTGCCGCGACGTTTTTCAGCTGCACGTTGCCCGACCCCGCCGGCACCTTGATGCCGAACTGCGAGAGCATGTTGTTGAAGGTCTGCAGGGTGAACGGGGTCTGGGTGGTCTGGTCACCCGTACCGTTGAGCCCCACCACCAGGCCGTAGCCGATCAACTGGTTGGAACGCACGCCGGAGATGCTGGCGATGTCCTTCAGGCGCTCGGCCTGGGCGACAGCGCTCAAGGAAAGCAGGAGTGCGGCCGCCATCAGCTGTTTGAAGTTCAAAGTGGCCACCTAGAAAGGGAACAGCGGGCTAAGGAAGAAACGGTCGAACCAGCCCGGCTGGCTTGCATCAGCAAACGAACCCGTACCCGAGTAGGTAATGCGTGCATCGGCAATCCGTGTGGACGGCACAGTGTTGTCGGTGGAGATGTCATCGGCACGGACCATACCGGCAATGCGCACCAGCTCGTCACCGGTGTTGAGGGTCATCCACTTTTCACCGCGCACGGCGATGATGCCGTTGGGCAGCACATCGGCCACGGTAACGGTGATCGAACCGGTCAGGCTGTTGCCCTGCCCCGCCGAACTCTTACCGTTGGTGGCGCGATCACCGCTGTAGCCGGCGCTCAGACTCAGGTCGCCATCGCCCAGCGGGTTGTTGGTGTTCGGCACGGCACCGAACAACGAGGTCAGGCCGATACCGGTCTTGCTGGTCTTGCCCACCTGGGAGTTGGCGTTCTTGCTGGCCTGGGTCTTCTCGTTCAGGGTGATGGTGATGATGTCACCGACCCGGAACGCCTTGCGGTCGCTGTACAGGTTCTGTTCGAAACCGGCCTGGTAGATCGAGCCATTGTTGGCGGCCGCCGGCAACGGCGTGCGTGGCAACACCGGCGCGTAGTACGGGTCATTGGGTTTTGGCGTCGGGGCGACACAGCCCGCAAGCACGGCAATGCCACTCAATGCCAGAACAGAAACATAGCGATTCATGACCCTTACCTCACGGTGTTGCAGGCGCCCTCAAGAGCGCCCCATAGACTTGATTACAGATTCTGCGTTACGAACGAAAGCATCTGGTCGGCGGTGGAGATCACCTTGGAGTTCATCTCGTAGGCGCGTTGGGTGGTGATCATGTTGACCATCTCCTCAACGGTGCTCACGTTGGAGGTTTCCAGGGTGCTTTGCAGCGTGGTGCCGAAACCGTTCAGGCCAGGGGTGCCGATTTGCGGCGCGCCGCTGGAGGCGGTTTCCAGGAACAGGTTGTTACCCATGGCCTGCAGGCCGGCCGGGTTGATGAAGTCGGCGGTCTGCAGGTTGCCGATCACTTGCGACGCGGGGTTGCCGGCCACGGTGATCGACACGGTACCGTCGTTACCGACGGTGAAGGTCTTGGCGTCGGCTGGAACGATCACGGCCGGCTCCAGGGCGAAACCGTTGGCGGTCACGATCTGGCCGTTGGAGTCCAGGTGGAAAGTACCGTCACGGGTGTAGGAAGTAGTGCCGTCCGGTTGCAGGATCTGGAAGAAACCACGGCCGTTGATGGCCATGTCCAGCGGCTGGCCGGTCTGCTGCAGGTTACCGGCGCTGAAGTTCTTCTGGGTGCCGACGATCTGCACACCGGTACCCAATTGCAGGCCGGACGGCAGTTCGCTGTCCTGGGTCGACTGGGCGCCTGGCTGCTTCTTGATCTGATAGAGCAAGTCCTGGAACTCGGCACGGTCACGTTTGAAACCCGTGGTCGACACGTTGGCCAGGTTGTTGGAAATGGTGGTCAGGTTGGTGTCCTGGGCGGACAGACCTGTTTTGGCAACCCATAGAGCCGGAAGCATGCTGTTCTCCTTCGTGCGCCTGTTTGTTGGCGCTGCGCCGCAAAATTAGTGTGTTGGATCAGCTCATCTGCATGACGCGTGTCATGGCCTGATCGTCTTCTTTAGCGCTGTTCATCATCTTGATGTGCAGCTCGAACTGCTTGGAAAGCGCCAGCACCGCAGTCATCTCTTCCACGGCATTGACGTTGCTCGCCTGCAGGAAGCCCGAGGTCAGCTTGACGTTCGCGTCGGCCTGGGCCGGCTGGCCATCCTTGGTGTGGATGGTGCCGTCGAGGCCTTTATTCATGTTCTTCAGGTCCGGCTGGACCAGCTTGATGCGGTCCACTTCGGCCATCACCCGCGGGCCTTCGCCCATGGCGCGGATGCTGATGGTGCCGTCGGCACCCACTTCGATTTTCTGCTGGGGCGGCACGGCAATCGGGCCACCGTTGCCCATGATCGGCATGCCGTTGCCAGCGCGCAGCACGCCCAACGCATCGACGTTCATGCTGGCGCTGCGCACGTAGGCCTCGCTGCCGTCAGGGGTCTGCACGGCCAACCAACCGTCACCGTTGACGGCCACGTCCAGGTCACGGCCGGTCTCGATCATGGCGCCAGGGGTGAAGTCGGTGGCCGGACGCTCGGTCATGGCAAACGCCCGCGCCGGAAAGCTGTCACCGAACACCGGCATCGAACGCGCCTGCTCCAGGTCACGTTGGAAACCATTGGTGGAAATGTTCGCCAGATTGTTGGCATGGGCCTTCTGCGCCAGAGCATTCTGGCTGGCGCCGGTCATTGCCACATAAAGGTACTTGTCCACGCTTCTTCCTCTTTCTGACGGACGCTTGCCGCCCACCGCTGTACTGATGAGGCTTAAGCAATTTGCGAACCAACTTTTGAAAATAGCGAGAAGTGCAGGCGGGGCGGGGCTTTGCCGTGAGGTGGGGTGAATTCCGCATTGAGCACGAGTCGAAAAAACGGCGGACTACTGCCGCCTGCGGCAAGCCCCGTCCTTGAAAACGACAAAGATCAAATGTGGGAGGGGGCTTGCCCCCTCCCACATTGGGTTATTTATCGGTCTTGAGGATTTCGTAGTCGCGCAGCTTATTGGCGATGGTGGTGTGCGACACCCCCAGGCGCTTGCCCATCTGCCGACTGCTGGGATGCTCGGCGTACAAGGCTTCCAGCACCGCCTTCTCGAACCGCCCGACAATTTCTTCCAGGCCACCCTCCAGCGAAAAATCGCCAAGCGGCTGACGCACGCCATAGTCCGGCAACCGGATGTGCTCGACCTTGACCGTCCCGCCGTCGCACAACGACACCGCCTGGAACAGCACGTTTTCCAACTGCCGCACATTGCCTGGCCAGTGGTAATGACTGAGGCGCTCCATTGCGGCGGGCGCCAACCTGGGCAGCGGGCAACCGATCTGTCGGCTGGCCTGGTCGAGAAAGTGCTCGACCAGCGGCGCCAGGCCGTCCAGGCATTCGCGCAACGGCGGGATATGCAGGGACAGCACATTGAGGCGGTGATAGAGGTCCTGGCGAAATTCGCCACGGGCGCACAGCTCGGACAAATCCACTTGGGTGGCGCAGATCACCCGCACATCGAGGTACACCTCTTCATCGCTGCCGACGCGACGGAAGCAACCGTCCTGCAAAAAGCGCAGCAGTTTCACCTGCAAGCGCGCGCTCATTTCCCCTACACCGTCGAGAAACAAGGTACCGCCCGCCGTCAGCTCCAGCAGGCCGAGCTTGCCTTCGGCCCGCGCGCCCTCAAACGCGCCAGGGCCGTAGCCGAACAGCTCGGTTTCGGCCATCGACTCAGGCAGGCCGGCGCAGTTGAGCGCCATCAACGGCGATTGCCCACGCGGGCTGGCCAGGTGACAGGCCCGCGCCAGCAGTTCCTTGCCGGTGCCGGTTTCGCCTTCTATTAATAGCGGCGCGTCCAGCGGCGCCATGCGCCGGGCTTCGCGCACCACCGCGGCCATGACTTTGGAGCTCTGGAAGATGCTGTCGAAGCCACGCAGTTCCTGCTTGCGCACGTTGTAGATGCGCTCACCGACGCGATCGGCGCGGTGCAGGGTCAATACAGCACCGGCCATGGCCTCGCTGTCGTCATGCTCGGAGGATTGCAGCGGCGCGATGTCCGCCAGGAACACGTCGCCCTTGACCTTGACCCGCAGGCCGTTGATCCGCGACTTGCTCGCGCGCACCAGCTCCGGCAAGTCGAAGTCCTCGGCATAGCGCGACAACGGAATGCCCGGCACTTCATCCACCCGCACCCCGAGCAACTGCGCCGCCGCGCGGTTGGCGGCGACGATGGAGCCGCCCATGTCGATGGACAACACCGGAAACTCCAGGGCGCCCAGCAGTGCATTGAGTTCCATATGCCGGCGCTCGCTGGGCATCAGCCCGACTCTTTTGACGCCAAACACCCCGGCAATCGCCTCGAATTGCGGGCGCAGGGCCTGAAACTGCATGTTCACCAGGTTCGGGCAGTACAGGTAAATGGCGTTGCCATGCTCCCCACCGACCTCGCCCTTGGCGACGTTGACACCGTATTCCACCAGCAGGTTCAGGATGTCCCGCAGGATGCCGATACGGTTCTGGCAATGCACTTTGATACGCATGAGGAGGCCCGAAAAATGGGGAAGCGCCGCGTCTTTTTGTCGCTGGGCGCAGATAGTCGTCAAGATTATGTGACAGGCGGAGTGACTTTCCCAGCCCAATGCAACGGCCAGCCCCACAAGCGTAACGAATACTTTACGGAAAATGGTAAGTTTTCCTACGCCAAGGCGTTTTAAACAGATGGAATCCGGCCTCGCCCGGGTTATCAATAGGCTCATCGCAGGACATAACAAGAACGAATGCCTAGCAGGAGAGCCGTATGAAGCAGACGCAGTACGTGGCCCGCGAGCCCGACGCGCAAGGTTTTATCCACTACCCGCCGGAAGAACACGCGGTGTGGAACACCCTGATCACTCGCCAGTTGAAGGTGATCGAGGGTCGCGCCTGCCAGGAATACCTGGACGGCATTGACAAGCTCGGCCTGCCACACGATCGCATCCCGCAACTGGGTGAAATCAACAAGGTGCTGGCCGAGACTACCGGCTGGCAGGTCGCCCGTGTGCCGGCGCTGATTCCCTTCCAGACCTTCTTCGAATTGCTCGCCAGCAAGCAGTTTCCAGTGGCGACCTTTATTCGTACCCGCGAAGAACTGGACTACCTGCAAGAGCCGGATATTTTCCACGAGATTTTCGGCCACTGCCCGCTGCTGACCAACCCCTGGTTCGCCGAATTCACCCACACCTACGGCAAGCTCGGCCTGGCGGCCACCAAGGAGCAACGGGTGTATCTGGCGCGCCTGTACTGGATGACCATCGAATTCGGCCTGGTGGACACGCCCGCAGGTCGGCGCATCTACGGCGGCGGCATTCTGTCATCGCCCAAGGAGACCGTGTACAGCCTGTCGTCCGAGCCCGAACACCAGGTGTTCGACCCGCTGGAAGCCATGCGCACGCCTTACCGCATCGACATCCTGCAACCGTTGTATTTCGTGTTGCCCGATCTGAAGCGCCTGTTCGAAGTGGCGCAGGAAGACATCATGGGCATGGTCGAGCGCGGTATGCAGTTGGGTCTGCACGCGCCGAAGTTTCCACCGAAACCCAAAGCGGCTTGAACCTTACATCTTCAGGCCAGGTGAGTCTGTTCCCTGGCCGCGCGTTGCTTTAGGGTGACGCTACTGATCTTCAAACACTCGAATTCAGGACACCATCATGACCACCTTGAACCAAGCCCATTGCGAAGCCTGCCGCGCCGATGCCCCGCAAGTCAGCGATGAAGAACTGCCGGTACTGCTCAAGCAGATCCCTGACTGGAACATCGAAGTCCGCGACGGCGTGATGCAACTGGAAAAGGTTTTCCTGTTCAAGAACTTCAAATTTGCCCTGGCGTTCACCAACGCCATGGGTGAAATCTCCGAAGCCGAAGGCCATCATCCTGGCCTGCTCACCGAGTGGGGCAAAGTCACCGTGACCTGGTGGAGCCACTCCATCAAGGGCCTGCATCGCAACGACTTCATCATGGCCGCTCGCACCGACGAAGTGGCCAAGGACGCCGAGGGCCGCAAGTAATGCACTTCGATGCCATTGGCCGCGTACCCGGCGACCCGATCCTCGGACTGATGGACCTGTACGCCCAGGACGCCAACCCGAACAAGTTCGACCTGGGCGTGGGCGTCTACAAGGACGACCAGGGCCTGACGCCGATTCCGCACTCGGTGAAACTGGCCGAGCAGCGCCTGGTTGACACACAGACCACCAAGACCTACATCGGCGGCCACGGCAATGCCGCATTCGGCAAGCTGATCAGCGAACTGGTGCTCGGCGCCGACTCCCCGCTGCTGCGCGACCGTCGTGCCGGCGCCACCCAGACCCCAGGCGGCACCGGTGCCCTGCGTTTGAGCGCCGACTTTATTGCGCAAAACCTACCGGGCCGTGGCGTGTGGCTGAGCAACCCGACCTGGCCGATCCACGAAACCATCTTCGCCAAGGCCGGCCTCCCGGTCAGTCATTACCCCTACGTGGGCGCTGACAATCGCCTGGACGTGGCGGCGATGCTCGCCACTTTGTCCCGCGTGCCCCAGGGCGATGTCGTGCTGCTGCACGCCTGCTGCCACAACCCGACCGGTTTTGACCTGTCCCAGGATGACTGGCGCCAGGTGCTGCAGATCGTGCGCGAGCGCCAACTGCTGCCGCTGATCGACTTCGCCTATCAGGGCTTTGGCGATGGCCTGGAGCAGGATGCCTGGGCGGTGCGACTGTTCGCGGCCGAGTTGCCGGAAGTGCTGGTCACCAGCTCCTGCTCGAAAAACTTCGGGTTGTACAGCGACCGTGTCGGCGCGCTGATCGTGTGCGCAGCGGATGCCGAGAAACTGACGGATGTGCGCAGCCAACTGGCGAACACGGCGCGCAACCTGTGGTCAACGCCGCCGGACCATGGCGCGGCGGTGGTGGCGACGATCCTGGGTGATGCCGAGCTGAAAAAGCAGTGGAGCGACGAGGTCGAGGCCATGCGCTCGCGGATCGCGCACCTGCGTTCCGGGCTGGTGGAGGCGTTGGCCCCCCATGGTCTGTCGGAGCGGTTTGCGCACATTGGGGCGCAGCGTGGGATGTTTTCCTATACCGGCCTGAGTGCCGAGCAGGTTAAACAACTGCGGGAGAAACACAGCGTGTATATGGTGAGTTCTGGACGGGCGAATGTGGCAGGGATTGATGCCACGCGGTTGACGCTGCTGGCCGAAGCCATCGCCGACGTTTCCCGCTGACGAAACCCGGAATGAATATGGGAGAGGGCTTGCCCCTCCCACATCTGGCTTGTGTGCAACTTCAGCCCGCGACCATTTCGGCCTTGAGCTGCGCTTCCCTGGCCTGCGCATCCGCCAACCGATACAACTCGATACTCCCATCCCAGTGCTCGATCAATGCCGTGCACGACTCCACCCAATCCCCGCAGTTGAGGTAGTCCACCTCGCCCACCTTGCGGATCTCCGCATGATGAATATGCCCGCAGACCACCCCGTGCAGCTCGCGCTTGGTCACTTCGTGGGCGATGGCTTCTTCGAAATCGCTGATGAAATTCACCGCCGTCTTGACCTTGTGCTTGAGGTACGCCGACAGCGACCAGTAGCCATAGCCATAGCGCGCCCGCCAATGGTTCAGCCAGCGGTTGAGCGTGAGGGTGAATTCGTAGGCCGAATCGCCGAGGAATGCCAGCCAGCGGTGATAGCGGGTGATCACGTCGAACTGGTCGCCGTGGATCACCAACAGATGGCGGCCATCGGCAGTCACATGAATGACTTCGTCTACCAGTTGGATATTGCCCAGGATCAGCTTGGAATAACGGCGCAGGAATTCGTCGTGGTTACCGGTGACGTAGATCACCTCGGTGCCGCGCTTGGCCATGGTCAGCAGGCGACGGATCACGTTGGTGTGAGCCTGGGGCCAATACATGCCGCCACGCAGTTTCCAACCGTCGATGATATCGCCCACCAGGTAGACCTTGTCGGCGTGATAGCCCTTGAGGAACTGCGACAGATGCTCAGCCTGGCAATCCCGCGTGCCCAGGTGCACATCGGAAATCCACAGGGTACGCACCCGTTGCTTGCGGCTGGGCTTGGTGAACTCGGCACTGGTCATGGGCATCCCTCGACGGTGTTTTCGCGAGCTTGCGCCCTGGCGATTAATAGCCCATGACAACTGTGCGTCAGTCTGATGACAGCGCCTGCCGGCCGCAAAGCGTTGTAGACTGCCGGCTTGCCAGCATGGAGACCACTATGGGACCCGCCCTCACCCTGCGCCATTACCTCGAAGCGCCCCTCGCCCACAGCCATGACCATGCGCAGTTGGTGTTCGGCCTGTCCGGGCACCTGGACCTGGAAGTCGATGGGCGTGGCAGCCAGGTCCGCGAAAGCAGCGTGATGGTGCTGCCCTTCTCCGCCCACCATGCGTGCGGCAGCCGTGATGGCAGCCGCTGCCTGGTGCTGGATGTGCCCACCGAGCATTGGTTGCTGCAATCGCTGGGCGAACATGCCGACGCCAGCCGCCGCTTGCTCGACCAACCGGCGCGGCTGGCCCTGGATACGCGGCAGAACCAGTTGGTGCAATGGCTGGCGCACAGCCCGGTGGATGACCCGCTGATCGTCCAGCAAGGCGCCGTGCTGTTATTGGCCAGTCTCAATCATCCCCAGGCCCAACCCCTTTCGGCACGGCGTCTGCCGTACGCGGCGTTCAATGCGCACATCGAGCGCCACCTTGCGCACCCGCTGCAGGTGGCGGACCTGGCGCGCATCGCTGACCTGTCGGTGGCACGCTTGCATGCCCGTTTCATCGCCGAATGCGGACAAACGCCGATGGACTACATCCGCAGTCGGCGCCTGCACATGGCCTTGGACCTGCTGCGCCAAACGCCGTTGCCCATCGGCGACATCGCCGATCGCGTCGGCTACACCTCGCAAAGCGCCTTTGCTGCCGCGATGCTGCGTGAGTTTGGCGCGTCGCCGGGGGCTTTGCGACGCAACGCGTAGGAAGAGTCCTGCGATAAAAAACGCGAGCCGCACGACAGACATCCGCACCGGCGCCCCACTAGACTGCGCACTTGCCACCCGCTTGTCTCAAGGATCGCAATGACTCCCCGCTCAGCCCTCGGCGCCCTGCATATCGGCGCATTGATGTTTGGCCTAACCGGCGTATTCGGCAAACTCGCGGCCGCTTCGCCAGCCATCATCGTGTTTGGTCGCGCGGCGTTTGCCGTGGTGGCCCTGGCGGTGTTTGCCCGGTTCGCCAGCAACACGGCGTGGAAGATACTGGAGCTGCGCGACTGGCGCCGGCTGCTGGTGAGCGGTGTGTTGCTGGCGGCGCACTGGGTGACCTTCTTTATTGCCGTCAAGGTAGCCGGTGTGGCCGTCGCAACCTTGGGCTTCACCGCGTTCCCGGCGTTTACCGTAATCCTCGAAGGGCTGATTTTCCGCGAGCGGATCCGCACCAACGAAATTGTACTGGTGGCGCTGGTCAGCGTCGGGCTGGTGCTGGTCACCCCAGACTTCAACCTTGCCAGTGAAGCCACGGGCGGCTTGCTCTGGGGGATCGCCTCGGGGCTGTTGTTTTCACTGTTATCGCTGAACAACCGCGCCAGCTCCGGCCGCATCCCCGCAGTGCAGGCGGCGTTGTGCCAGAACGTGGTGGTCGCGGTTTGCCTGTTGCCGGTGGCGGCACCGGGGTTAACCGAGGTACGGGCAATCGACTGGCTATGGATCGGTTTGCTCGGCGTGTTCTGCACGGGCCTGGCCCACAGCCTGTTTGTCGCCAGCCTCGCGGTGATCAAGGCGCGCACGGCTTCGGTGGTATTTGCCATGGAGCCGGTCTACGGCATCACCGCTGCCTGGTTGCTGTTTGCCGAAACGCCGACGCTGCGCATGCTGCTGGGCGGCGCACTGATCATCGTCGCCATTGTGCTGTCGGGGTTGATGGGCAGCGCCAGCCAGGCCAAACAGCCCACTGCAACGGCCTGATCTATACTTTAAACATCCGCAACAGTCAGCAGTCGTTCAACGGATATCCGACAGCTCGATGACAGCCTGGGTGTGTTCTGAAGTTGCTGCAAGCGAGTGGTCACAACCTCAACGCGATGCGGGAGCTTTACCATGGAAATGCTCATCAGCTTATTGGTACAGATCATCAGCGGGGCAGTCGGCGGCAACGTCGCCGGCATGACCAAACAGAGCCTCGGGACCGGGCTCAATACACTGATCGGGGGTGTCGGCGGACTGGTGTTGGGCCAGGTCTTCGCGGCATTCACGGGCACCTCGGGCGGTGAAGCGCTGGATGTGGCGGCAGTTGGCAGCAACATTGTGGGGGGTGGTATAGGCGGCCTCATACTGACGTGGCTGATTGGCTTCATCAAACAAAAGATGGCCGCCAAATAGGGCCGCACGAGAGGGTCACCGCCCTTGATAGGGCGGTGACGTTCACTGCGTACGGTCGTTGTGCCCCAGGTCACGCTGCGGGTCGATCCGGTCGCGTACGCGCTGCTTGAGCACCTTGGCTTCGGGAAAGCCCCCGTCCGCCTTGCGCTCCCAGATCTGCACGCCATCACAGGTGATGCGAAACGCGCCGCCGGTGGCCGGCTCCAGTGAGACCTTGCCCAGGTCATCGGCAAACGTACTCAACAGTTCCTGCGCCAGCCACGCGGCACGCAGCAGCCACTGGCACTGGGTGCAATAGGTGATGACGATCTCGGGTTTGCTTGTGGACATAATTTGAAAGGCTCCTGGCATGACGGGCTCGACGGATCGAGTGGCTATAATACCGGCCTTTATCGCCCAGCCCCGAGATTCCTGATGCGCCGCCTGCTGTCCTGCCTGTTGCTGTGCCTGTTCCCTCTGCTTGCCGACGCCGTTGAACCGCCCCGTCCGAAAATCGGCCTGGTGCTGTCTGGCGGCGCCGCCCGAGGCCTGGCCCATATCGGCGTGCTCAAGGCGCTGGAAGAACAAGGCATCCAGATCGACGCGATTGCCGGCACCAGCATGGGCGCGGTGATCGGTGGGTTGTATGCCTCTGGCTACAAGATCGATGAACTGGAAAAGCTGGCGCTGAGTATCGACTGGCAACAGGCCCTGTCCGACGCACCGCCGCGGGAAGACGTGCCGTTCCGGCGCAAACAGGATGACCGGGACTTCCTGGTCAAGCAGAAACTCAGCTTTCGCGACGACGGCAGCCTGGGCCTGCCACTGGGTGTGATCCAGGGCCAGAACCTGGCGCTGCTGCTGGAAAGCATGTTCGCCCACACCAGCAACACGCGTAACTTCGACAAGTTGCCCATCCCCTTCCGGGCGGTGGCGACCGACATCACCACCGGCGAGAAGGTGGTGTTCCGCAAGGGCCACCTGCCCCAGGTGATCCGCGCCAGCATGTCGATCCCGGCGGTGTTCGCACCGGTGGAACTGGACGGTCGGCTGCTGGTGGACGGCGGCATGACCGACAATATCCCGCTGGATGTGGCGCGAGAGATGGGCGTAGACATCGCCATAGTCGTGGACATCGGCACCCCGCTGCGTTCGCGCAAGCAACTGGCCACGGTGGTGGACGTGCTCAACCAGTCCATCACCTTGATGACTCGGCGCAATTCCGAGGAACAACTCAAGGACCTGCACCCCAAGGACGTGCTGATCCAGCCGCCTCTCGCCGCCTATGGCGTGACCGACTTCGGCCGCGCCAAGGACATGATCGACGCCGGTTACCGCGCCACCCGTGCCCTTGACATGCGCCTGGCCCACCTGCGCCCCGCCGAGCCGGTCGACCCGCAATTGGTGGCCGCGCGCACGCCGGGCGAACGCACCCCGGTGATCACCGCAATCAGCGTGGAGAACGACTCGAAAGTCAGCGACGACGTGATCCGCTACTACATTCGCCAACCCCTGGGCGAACCGCTCAACCTGGGACGCCTGCAAACGGACATGGGCACCCTGTACGGCCTGGATTATTTCGAGCAGGTGCAATACCGCGTGGTCAAGAAGGGCCAGGACAACACGCTGGTGATCAGCGCGCGGGGCAAGCGCAGCGGCACCGACTACCTGCGCCTGGGCCTGAACCTGTCGGATGACATGCGCGGCGACAGCGCCTTCAACCTCGGCGCCAGCTACCGCATGAATGGCATCAACCGGCTCGGTGCGGAATGGCTCACGCGGGTGCAGATCGGGGATCGCCAGGAGCTGTACAGCGAGTTCTACCAGCCGATGGACACCGGCTCGCGCTACTTTGTCGCACCGTACATCAGGGCCCAGGCGCAGAACGTCGAGCTGATCCTGGACAACGACCCCATCTCCGAATACCGCTTGGAACGCTACGGTTTTGGCTTGAACGTCGGCCGCCAGATCGGCAACAGCGGCGAGATCCGCTTCGGCGTCGGCGAAGCCTGGGGCAAGGCGGACGTGCGCATCGGCGACCGCGACCTGCCCAGCGTGAGTTTCAGCGAAGGCTTCTATGAACTGAAGTACTCCTTCGATTCCCTGGACAACGTGTACTTCCCCCACACCGGCGAAGACATCGGCCTGGCCTACCGCGAGTTCGAACCTGGCCTGGGCTCGGACCAGCGCTACCGCCAATGGGAGTTCAAGCTCGACAAAGCCATGAGCCACGGCCCGGACACCCTGGTGCTGGGTGGACGCTACGGGCGCACCCTGGATGATTCGGATGTGGTGATTTCCAGCTTCCTGCTGGGCGGGGCGCGACAGCTATCGGGCTTTCGCCAGGATGCGATCTCGGGGCAGAACATCAGCCTGATGCGGGCGGTGTACTACCGCAGGCTTACGCCCCGTTCGTACTTGCCACTGGATTTCCCGTTGTACCTGGGCGCTTCACTTGAACGCGGCCGGGCGTGGAACAACGACAACGAATTCGACAGCGGCTATATCAACGCGGCGAGTATTTTCCTGGGGTTCGATACGCCGTTGGGGCCGCTGAATTTCAGCTATGGATTCAACGATGACAACCAGAAGGCGGTGTATCTGAACCTGGGGCAGACGTTTTAGCGTCTTGCACAGAACCCGTGTGGAGAGCGGCGCTATTGTGGCGAGCGGGCTTGTCCCGCGTTGGGCTGCGAAGCGGCCCCAAAAACAGACGACTGATTTCTAGCTGAAAAAACGCGGTGACTTTAGTGGGGCTGCTTCGCAGCCCAACGCGGGACAAGCCCGCTCGCCACAACAAATCTGCTCACCACCACAGCACCGCTGGCCACAGCAAGCCCGCCCGGTGGTTTCTTCAGGACTTTTCCAGATTCGCCAGGATGTGCCCATGCACGCGCATGCACACGCTCAGGTCGGCTTCGTCCACCCCCACAAACAGCTCGTGGCGCAGGGCGGTGGCAATGGTTTCGATTTGTTCGATCAGGGGGCGTGCGGTATCACACAGCACGATGCGCTTGGCACGACGGTCTTCCACCACCGCCTGGCGTTGCACCAGGCCTTGGCCTTCAAGGCTGTCCAGCAGGCGAGCCAGTGTAGGCCCTTCGACGCCGACGCTTTGCGCCAGCTCACGCTGGGTGGGTGCCTCTTCAAAACGAGCCAAGTGCAGCAGAACCAGCCAGCGCGCCTGGGATAAACCAAGCCCCGCCAGACGGCGGTCCAGCTCGGCGCGCCACCCACGGGACATTTGCGCCAGCTGCATGCCAAAACGATGTTGATCGGTTAAAGACATAAAAAACTCATTGTTTAGACTGAAAATAAAGTGTGGCTAATTATTAGTCAGCTAAGCATGAGCTTTGCCCATAGGCAAGAGTTGCTATGTACTGATTCGTTACATTGTCGTAATTGCCACACTAAATTTCGAACTCAGACTGCAAAGCCGCGCGCACGCAGTACAAAACCCCCTCTGGAACACGCCCGGTAAACAGCGGCGCAATCTCCGCAACAGGTGGTAATTCGCCCTCGCCGTCGAGGAACGCATCCTGGATCTCACCGAGCAGATCCTCTGGCAAATCAAGGGCCTGCTCCAACGACAACTGCTGCTTGCCGATGGATTCGGCAAGCAAGGTGTAGACGTTTTTTTCCGAACATTGCAACTGACCGGCGATCTGGATCGGGGTCATGCCGGCGCGTGCCAGGCTGATCAGTTCGTGGCGGATATCGGCGACCTCCTTTGGCGCTTCGGCCTGGCCGCCGAGCACTTCGAGGAACGCCTGGCCGTAACGTTCCAGCTTTCGCGCACCCACGCCGCTGACGCGCGCCATCTCGGCCATGGTGGTGGGCTGTTCGCGCAACATTTCCAACAACGTCGAGTCGGGGAAAATGACGTACGGCGGCACGCTGTGTTCCTGGGCCAGTTTGCGGCGCAGGGTGCGCAGGGCTTCCCACTGTTCGCGTTCCTCGCCACGCACCAGTTGGCTGGCCTGACTGGTGCTGGTCTTGGCGGTGGTCTGCGGCTTGAGGTCGCGGCGTAATTCCAGGCTGACCTCGCCTTTCAGCAAGGGCCGGCAACTGTCATTCAGACGCAAGCCGCCGAATCCTTCGATGTCGATGTCTACCAATCCACGCGCGACCATCTGCCGGAACAGAGAACGCCATTCGCCTTCGGCGCGGGCCTTGCCAACGCCAAAGACCGAGAGTTTCTCATGACCAAAGCTGCGCACTTTCTCGTTGTCCTTACCCAGCAAGACATCCACCAAGTGGCCCACGCCATAACGCTGACCGGTGCGGTAGATAGCGGACAAGCCCTGACGCGCCGGCTCGGTGGCATCCCAGGTCTGCACGCCATCGACGCAGTTATCGCAATGACCACAGGGTTCAGGCATGTCTTCATCGAAATATGCCAGCAGGGTCTGGCGCCGGCAGCGGGTTTCCTCACACAGCGAGAGCATCGCGTCGAGCTTGTGCTGCTCCAGGCGCTTGTGTCGCTCGTCGCCTTCGGAGTTCTGCAACATCTGCTTGAGCATCACCACGTCTTGCAGGCCGTAGACCATCCACGCATCCGCCGGCAAACCGTCACGGCCGGCACGCCCGGTTTCCTGGTAGTACGCCTCGAGGGATTTGGGCAAATCCATGTGCGCCACGAAGCGCACGTTGGATTTGTCGATGCCCATGCCGAACGCGATGGTGGCCACCATGATCAGGCCTTCCTCGTTGAGAAAGCGCTTCTGGTGCGCCGAACGCGTTTCGTTGGGCAGGCCGGCGTGGTACGGCAGCGCCGGGTAGCCCTGCTCGCAGAGAAACGCAGCCACTTCATCGACCTTCTTGCGCGACAGGCAATAGACGATGCCCGCGTCGCTGCGCCGCTCGGAGAGGAACGCCAGCAACTGCTTGCGCGGCTGCTCCTTGGGCACGATGCGATAGAAAATATTCGGTCGGTCGAAGCTTGAGAGGAAGCGTTCGGCGTTCTGCAAATGCAGGCGCTCGACGATTTCTTCCCGGGTGCGCTTGTCGGCGGTCGCGGTCAGCGCAATGCGCGGCACATCGGGAAACAGCTCCGCCAATTGGCCGAGCTGCAAATACTCGCGGCGGAAGTCATGACCCCATTGCGATACGCAGTGGGCTTCATCGATGGCGAACAGGGCGATTTCCAGGCTCTGCAAAAACGCCAGCATGCGCGGCTGTACCAGGCGCTCGGGCGCCAGATAGAGCATCTTCACTTCACCGCGCTTGATGCGAGCGGCCAGGTCACGCTGCTGTTCGGCACTGAGGGTGGAATTCAACGATGCGGCGGCGACACCCAGCTCTTCCAGGGTTGCCACCTGGTCGTCCATCAATGCAATCAAAGGCGATACCACCACCGCCAAGCCATTGCGCAACAGCGCCGGCACCTGGAAGCACAATGACTTGCCGCCACCGGTAGGCATCAGGACCAGTGCATCACCGCCACTGGCCACGCGCTCAATGATCGCACCCTGGCGGCCACGAAAACTGTCGTAGCCGAAGATGTCCTTGAGGACGCGTTGAGCCTGCTCGAGCATGTAAAACTCCAAAATGGTGCCGAAATCCCTCTGTACAGGCTGGCCGAAAAA
Source organism: Pseudomonas extremorientalis (assembly GCF_024584605.1). Taxonomy (NCBI): domain Bacteria; kingdom Pseudomonadati; phylum Pseudomonadota; class Gammaproteobacteria; order Pseudomonadales; family Pseudomonadaceae; genus Pseudomonas; species Pseudomonas extremorientalis. Next base: position 4,631,446 of record NZ_CP089519.1, read on the forward strand.
ACACGCTTTCACGGGAAATAATCCGTAAGCGAAGTTTTCGCGGGCTGGCGCTTGGCCTGCAAGGGCATCACAAAACGCGGCAGTATACCCGAGCGATCTGCGGCAAAGGGCATCACTGACGAATAGCCGCCACGATCTAAAATGCCGTGCGGCTGGCCTGGGCGCTCAAGAAAGCCTAGAATTCAGCATCGTTTATTCCCAAGGTAACTCTTCAATGTCCTTCGCTGAGCAACTAACCCGCCTGCAAGCCTTCCTCGACGCCGATGAGCTGCATGACGAGGCGCTGGACTACGTGGCCGCCCACGGCTACCTGACCGCCTTGTCGATCTGCTCCGAGGTCGTGCCTGACCGTGAATGGATCGACGCGCTGTTCGCCGAAGAGCCGCACTACACCGACGCCGCCCAACGCGAAGAAATCGAAGCCACCCTGCTGGCCCTCAAGGCCCACATCGGTCGCCAGTTGGCCTCCGACGAAGAGTTCGAGCTGCCGTGCGAACTGGACCTGGGCGAAGAGCCGGATGACTCCGACCTGCGCGGCTGGTGCATCGGCTTCATGGAAGGCGTGTTCCTGCGCGAAGCCGCCTGGTTCGAAACCGCCGAGGAAGAAGTCAGCGAAATGCTGCTGCCGATCATGGTCGGTTCGGGTCTGTTCGACGACCAGCCGGAGTTCTCCGACATCGCCGCCGACGCCAACCTGATGGACGACATGATCGTGCAGATCCCGGAAGCCCTCACCGCGCTGTACCTGCTGTGCAACGCCCCTGACGAAAAACCGGCGATCCTCAAGCCACGTCACCACTGAGTCGTTTGCCCGTGACACCCATGGGCAACCGTCCGCTGCTCCTGCGCTACCTGCTGCTGGCCATTGGTTGGCTGAGCGTAGCGCTGGGGGTCATCGGCATTTTCCTACCGGTATTGCCGACCACGCCCTTCCTGCTGCTCGCCGCCGCCTGCTTCGCCCGAAGCTCCCCGCGTTTCTACCACTGGCTGGTGCAACACCCGCGCCTTGGCCCGTGGATCCGTGATTACCTGGACGGCAACGGCATCCCGCTCAAGGGCAAGGTCTACGCCATCGGCTTGATGTGGCTGAGCATCGGCGTGTCCTGCTATTTAGTGCCCCTACCGTGGGCGCGCGGCTTCATGCTGACCAGCGCCGTGCTGGTGACAATCTACATCCTGCGCCAGAAAACCCTGCCACCGCGCTGAATGACCTGCGACATTCGATCCCACACGACCTTGGTCGACACTGACTAACCCCAGGCATCATGCGAGACTGTCCAACCGGGCCTGGAATGCCCGGGCGTTCCTATGCTCGGAGTTACCATGACGCTGTCCAGCGGGCTGATCGCCGCCGTTGCCCTGGCCTATATGGCCATTATGTTTGCCATCGCCTTCTACGGTGACCGTCGCCGTGCGCCACTGCCGCCGCGCATGCGTGCCTGGGTGTACAGCCTGTCGCTGGCAGTTTATTGCACCAGTTGGACCTTCTTTGGCGCCGTAGGCCAGGCCGCCGAACAGCTGTGGGCGTTTTTACCGATTTACCTGGGGCCGGTGCTGCTGCTGGTGCTGGCACCCTGGGTGCTGCAGAAGATGATTCTGATCAGCAAGCAGGAAAACATCACCTCCATTGCCGACTTTATTGCCGCACGCTACGGCAAATCCCAATCGCTGGCGGTGGTGGTAGCACTCATCTGCCTGGTCGGCGTATTGCCTTACATCGCCCTGCAACTCAAAGGCATCGTGCTGGGGGTGAACCTGTTGATCGGCGCGGGCGCGGACACCACCGGCACCCGCGCCCAGGACACCGCGTTGATTGTGTCGCTGGTGCTGGCGCTGTTCACCATCGTGTTTGGTACGCGCAACCTCGACGCGACGGAGCACCACCGGGGCATGGTGCTGGCGATCGCGTTTGAATCCCTGGTCAAGCTGTTCGCCTTTCTGGCGGTCGGCGCGTTTGTGACCTACGGCCTGTACGACGGTTTCGGCGACCTGTTCAGCCAGGCCATGTTGGCGCCACGGCTGGAGGAATACTGGAAAGAGACCGTCAACTGGCCGTCGATGGTGGTGCAGACCGGCGTGGCAATGATGGCGATCATCTGCCTGCCGCGGCAGTTTCATGTCACGGTGGTGGAAAATATCGACCCTCAGGACCTGCGTCTGGCCAAATGGGTGTTCCCCGCCTACCTGATCCTGGCCGCTCTGTTTGTAGTACCGATCGCCCTGGGCGGCAAGATGATGTTGCCGGGCTCGGTGCTGCCGGACTCCTACGTGATCAGCCTGCCCATGGCCGAAGCCCACCCGGCGCTGGCGGTGCTGGCCTTTATCGGCGGCGCCTCGGCGGCCACCGGCATGGTGATTGTGGCGAGCATCGCCCTGTCGACCATGGTCTCCAACGACATGCTACTGCCGTGGCTGCTGCGCCGCTCCAGTGCCGAGCGCCCGTTCGAAGTGTTCCGCCACTGGATGCTGTCGGTACGCCGAGTCAGCATCGTCATCATCCTGTTGCTGGCCTACGTCAGCTACCGCCTGCTGGGCTCCACCGCGAGCCTGGCGACCATCGGCCAGATCGCCTTTGCCGCCGTGACTCAACTGGCACCGGCGATGCTCGGTGCGCTGTATTGGAAACAGGCCAACCGACGCGGCGTGTTTGCCGGGCTGGCAGCGGGCACTTTCCTATGGTTCTACACCTTGGTCCTACCGGTAACGGCGAAAAGCCTGGGCTGGTCCCTCAGCCTTTTCCCAGGACTGACGTGGATGCATTCCCATCCACTGGGTCTGTCCGTGACGTCGTTGACCCTGGGCACCGTGTTCTCGCTGGCGGGCAACTTCACGCTGTTCGTGTGGGTGTCGATGCTGTCGCGCACACGGGTTTCCGAACACTGGCAAGCCGGGCGTTTTATTGGCCAGGAAATCAGCCAACGCGCCAGCGCCCGCTCGATGCTGTCGGTGCAGATCAGTGATTTGCTCAGCCTGGCCGCGCGCTTTGTGGGTGAAGAACGCGCCCAGCAGAGTTTTATCCGCTTCGCCTATCGCCAGGGCAAAGGCTTCAACCCCAACCAGAATGCCGACAACGACTGGATCGCGCACACAGAGCGGTTGCTGGCCGGTGTACTCGGTGCCTCCTCGACCCGCGCCGTGGTGAAAGCCGCCATTGAAGGGCGGGAAATGCAGTTGGAGGACGTAGTACGCATCGCCGACGAAGCCTCGGAAGTGCTGCAGTTCAACCGCGCCTTGCTGCAAGGCGCTATCGAGAACATCACCCAGGGTATCAGCGTGGTCGACCAGTCCCTCAAGCTGGTGGCCTGGAACCGGCGCTACCTGGAGCTGTTCAACTACCCGGATGGACTGATCAGCGTCGGTCGGCCGATTGCCGACATCATCCGCTACAACGCCGAACGTGGCTTGTGCGGGCCAGGTGAGGCCGAAGTGCATGTGGCGCGACGCCTGCACTGGATGCGCCAGGGCCGTGCGCACACGTCTGAACGCTTGTTTCCCAATGGTCGCGTGATCGAGCTGATCGGCAACCCGATGCCCGGCGGTGGCTTCGTGATGAGTTTCACCGACATCACTGCGTTCCGTGAAGCCGAGCAAGCTCTTACAGAGGCCAACGAAGGCCTGGAACAACGGGTCACCGAGCGCACCCACGAACTGTCGCAGTTGAACGTGGCGCTCACCGACGCCAAGGGCGTGGCCGAGTCCGCCAGCCAGTCGAAGACGCGTTTCCTGGCGGCGGTCAGCCATGACCTGATGCAACCCCTGAATGCCGCACGCCTGTTCTCCGCCGCCCTCTCCCACCAGCAGGACGGCCTCTCCAGCGAAGCCCGGCAATTGGTGCAGCATCTGGACAGCTCACTGCGTTCCGCCGAAGACCTGATCAGCGACCTGCTGGATATTTCACGCCTGGAAAACGGCAAGATCAATCCGCAGCGCCAGCCTTTTGTGCTTAACGAACTGTTCGACACCTTGGGCGCCGAGTTCAAGGCGCTGGCCCAGGAGCAAGGTCTGCGCTTCCGCCTGCGCGGCAGTCGTTTGCGCGTGGACAGCGACATCAAGTTGCTCCGCCGGATTTTGCAGAACTTTCTTACCAACGCATTCCGTTATGCCGACGGCCCGGTGCTACTCGGCGTACGCCGACGTAAAGACGCGCTGTGCCTGGAAGTGTGGGACCGTGGCCCGGGAATCCCACCGGATAAACAAAAGGTGATCTTCGAGGAATTCAAGCGCCTGGACAGCCACCAGACCCGCGCCGAGAAAGGCCTGGGGTTGGGCCTGGCGATCGCCGACGGCCTGTGCCGCGTGCTGGGCCACCGCCTGAGTGTGCGTTCATGGCCCGGCAAGGGCAGCGTATTCAGCGTGCGCGTGCCGCTGGCCCGTAACCAGACCAGCCCGCAGGTCAGGACGCCGCAGGAAACCGGCCTGCCGCTGAGCGGTGCGCAGGTGCTGTGCGTGGATAACGAAGAAAGCATCCTGCTCGGCATGCGCAGCCTGCTGACGCGCTGGGGCTGCGAAGTCTGGACCGCCACCGACCAGGCGCAATGCGCGGCATTGCTGGCCGATGGCGTGCGTCCGCAACTGGCGCTGGTGGACTACCATCTGGACCATGGCGAAACCGGGACTGAATTGATGGGTTGGCTGCGTGCGCAATTGGCGGAGCCGATTCCCGGCGTGGTGATCAGCGCCGACGGCCGTCCGGAGATGGTGGCCGAGGTGCATGCGGCGGGGTTGGATTACCTGGCCAAGCCGGTGAAACCGGCAGCGTTGCGAGCATTGTTGAGTCGGCATCTGCCTTTGTAGGAGACGGCAGGCCGACGCCTACCGTTACTCGGGCAGATGGGCCACGCCATCTGAGTCGGTCATCGCCCGTTCCAGCAAATCAGCAGGAAGACTCTTGCTGGCCCGCGCACCGAGCAACCTCAATTGCTCAGTCCGGCTGACCAGATTTCCGCGCCCATCTGTCAGCTTGTTACGCGCCGCGCTGTAAGCCTTATCCAACTGCTGCAAACGGTTACCCACTTCATCCAGGTCCTGGATAAACAATACGAACTTGTCGTACAGCCAACCGGCGCGCTCGGCGATTTCCCGGGCATTCTGGCTCTGACGTTCCTGCTTCCACAGGCTGTCGATCACGCGCAGGGTGGCCAGCAACGTGGTCGGGCTGACGATCACGATATGGCGGTCGAAGGCTTCCTGGAACAGGTTCGGCTCGGCCTGCAACGCAGCGGAAAACGCTGCTTCAATAGGTACGAACAGCAACACGAAATCCAGGCTGTGCAGGCCCTCCAGGCGCTTGTAATCCTTGCTCGCCAGCCCCTTGACGTGATTACGCAGCGACAGTACGTGCTGTTTCAGGGCCGCCTGGCCGATGACCTCATCATCCGCCGCCACGTATTGTTGATACGCGGTGAGGCTGACCTTGGAATCCACCACCACCTGCTTGTCACCAGGCAACATGATCAGCACGTCCGGCTGGAAGCGCTCGCCATCCGGGCCCTTGAGGCTGACCTGGGTCTGGTACTCACGGCCTTTTTCCAGGCCCGCGTGCTCCAATACCCGTTCGAGGATCAGTTCACCCCAGTTGCCTTGGGTTTTCTGGCCCTTCAACGCACGGGTCAGGTTGGTGGCTTCATCCGACAGACGCAGGTTCAGTTGCTGTAGGCGCTCCAGCTCTTTAGCCAGGGAAAAACGCTCGCGCGCCTCGTTCTGATAGCTTTCTTCCACGCGCTTTTCGAAAGACTGAATGCGCTCCTTCAGCGGGTCGAGCAATTGGCCCAGGCGCTCCTGGCTGGTTTCGGCAAAGCGCTGTTCGCGCTCATCGAAGATCTTGCCGGCCAGCTCGGCAAACTGCGCGCGCAGCTCATCCCGCGAGCCTTGCAGGTCGGTCAGGCGTTGTTGATGGCTGTCCTGTTGTTCGCGCAATTCGGCGCGCAAGGCAGCTGAAAGAGCGTCGAGGCGGCGCAGCTCAGTCTCCTTGGCGCTGCGGTCGAGGTTCCAGGCGTGGGCGGCGTCGCGGGCATTGTCGCGGTCGATCTGCAGCAGCTCGACTTCGCGGCGTAAGGCAGCCAGGTCGGCCTGCTTGGCGGCGTTGGCCTGGCTCAGATCGCTGATCTCGTCGCGGCTGGCATCCAACTGCGCGGCGAGGCCCTCCTGGGCCAGTTGTGCGGTGGCCAGGCGCTCTTCGAGCAGTTCCCAGCCGGTCATGCGTGCGGTCAGACGCCGCTGAAGCTGCCAGCACACCGCCAATAAAGGCACGGCAGCGCCTGCGAGGCCCAGGGCGATACTGGTCCAGTCAAAAACCATAGACATGTCTGCCATCACCGAAAAAAAGCAAGGTTAGCGGAGCCCAGGGCCTGAGGACAGCTCAGTCTTCGACCTGGCCCAGTTCACGCTGGGCGCGACGGTCGCCGGCACGGGCCGCCAGGCGCAACAGGTCGTGGCCGATGCGGCGGTCGCGGGCATTCCCACATTCACGGCACATCAGTTGGCCCAGGCGACTTTGGGCAGCGACCACGCCTTCACGGGCGGGCTGCTTGAGCAAGCGCCCGGCGAAGTGTTTGACGTTGGTGTTATGACCCAGGCGCGGACTGTCGAGCAGCCACAAGGCAACTTTCAAGGAGAAGCGCTTGGGGGCGGTAACAGTTTGAGGGGTATCGGTAACAGAAGGTGATACTGAGCGAAACTTCATAAAGCACTGTGGGACAGATCGGAAGGCGCGCCACTCTACTCTTTTTTTCGTACAGGTAAAGCTGAAAAAACTCTGCACGCCCGTTCTAGAGCAAGCGCTTGGGACAATCCACAGAAGCTGTGGATAACTCAGTGGACAACCCCCCTTTAACTCGCGCAAAGCCCCATGGAATGGGGGTCGCAGTCAAACTGACGATTTTTTCACCAATAAAAAAAAGCCAGATTTTTCATTGACTTAAATTTCCATTGCAGGCAAATGGCAGCCCCTCAGAGCAGTTGACAACGCGGTTACACACCCCGCAACTAATGTGCACAAGTACCCATCCGACGGTTATATCACCGGCGTTTTTTGAAGCAACTTGCTGCAAAGATGTTACCGCCAAGGCCAACCAGGGACTTTTCAAATCTTGCCGGGCTCGCCACACTCCCCGACCTACAGCGCATGGGTGGAGGGGTCGATGAAGGGAATTCTGTTGTTCGCGGTGCTGCTCCTGGCCATCTGTGCCATTTCCTTGGGAATCAATGCGGCGCTGCCCTCTCCGGACGGGGCACTGTTCGCCATCGCCATTTTGCTGTCGGCGGCGTTCACGGCCGTGAGCTTGTGCATTGAGCTCGGCGAAGGCCGGATCAACGATATGGGTGACGTGATGAAAGTGGTCGAGACCGGCCAATCCCTGCGCTTGACCCTTGCCGCCTACGGCCTGGGTTGCTCGCTGGCAGCGGCAGCCACGGTACTGGTTTATCGGGGCCTGCTGGGCGGCTGATTGAAGTTTTTTCGCTAACACACTTCCCTTACCCGTTTCAATCCGTTACTATCCGCGGCGTTAGTACCAAGCTGAAAGTCAATTCTGGTCGAACAACTCCCTTGTACAACACGGGATCGACCACCTCGATGGTTTCCAGGTATTACTTGCGACGACACTGCCTTTGAACAAGCAAAGGGTGCCGCGAAGTTTCCATACTCTGACCGAACCAACCTGCAAATTGATCAGGATCTTCACCCTGGGCCCAGAACCTTTGCCCCTGTTGTGTCGCCTGCCCTCCTAAGTACCTACCTGCCAGCCCAAGCGCGCCTAACTTAATAGCGCTTCAAACTGGCTGCTTTGTTCCAGTCGGGTTCTTCGTTCGATCAATGGTGATCAACGTCACTGGAACGTTTTAATACGGCACAGTTCTTATCTGTGTCATTTGTAGGAACACCAATAATTATGAACGCTCAAATCCATACTCAGGATGCCATTCGCACCCTCACCAACGCTTTTGCTCCAATGAACTGCCTGATCATGGCCGCTCGCAAAGGCTGCTTCAGCTTCACCCTGGTCAACGAACACGGCATCGCTCGTCACAGCGAACGCCTGTACCCCGATCAATACTCCAGCGCAGAACCGCTGCAGGCCGTGATCGAGCGTACCCGTCAGGCACTGACTGCCTGATCGACCTGAGTCGCTGAAACACAAAAACCCTGTTTAAAAAGCAGGGTTTTTTATTGCCCGGAATTTGCCCACCGAGCTTTTGCACTAAGTTCAAATAGATATAAACGTTATAACTAAATGAAGAAGATGTTTTAAAAACAGTCCTTTACATCGCAAATATGACACTACACTTCAACTCAAGCGGCATGATCCGCTTCCGGCGAGCCTGAGATCCGATCCACTGCTGCCAAGCCCCCACCTTCTCAGGCCTCGTCGTCCACTTTCACGGATTGAGGCTTGTATGGGTATCGCTGCCAGCGAATTGTGTCGTTATGTGATCAGGCCGACGTTGATGTACCTTGGCCGACATAACCCGACGGCCGAGTCACTGCTGCTGGGCATTGCCGCCAGCCAGTCGGAACTCGGTTCCGCCTTGCACGACCGGCGTGGACACGGCCTGTACAGCATCACCGAACCGCGCCACCGCGCGTTGTGGGACGACTACCTGGCGCTGGACCCCGAGCGCGCCAGCCTGGTACGCGGCCTCGCCAGCCAGCACGCGTTCCTCAGCGCACCGCAACTTGAGCTGACGGTCAACCTGCGTTATGCCACGGCCATCGCCTGGCTTTTGGTGGAACAACACACCCCTGCACTGCCCCCGCCCGGTGATGTGCTGGGCATGGCACGTATCTGGAAAGAAATTTTTCATCCACAAGGAAGGCTGCGCGATTTCACTCAAGCCTGGCAAACCTGTGTTTCACCCATGAATCAGGTGGTTTGCTGACCGGGCAATTTGCAAGATTCGCCAAAAAACCTGAAATTTGGTCGGATTGTCCTACAAAACCGCTCTATCTCCTGCATTACAGCCTATAGCGCGATGTTAAATTTATTGTTACTTTCCGCAGCGGTGATCACCACGGAGTTCTAATAATGAAAAAAGTAATGCTCAAGACCACACTTAGCCTCGCCGTTGCCATGTCATCCTCCCAACTGTTTGCAAGCGGTTTTGCACTGAACGAACAGAGCGTCAGCGGGATGGGTACGGGTTTCGCAGGTCGCTCTTCTTCTGCCGATGATGCAAGCACGGTTTACGGTAACCCTGCCGGTATGTCCCGCTTGAATGGCCAGCAAATCACGGGCGGTGTTGCTGCCATTGATGCGTCGACCGATATCAGTAACACAGGTGGTAATTCTCGCGGCTCCAACAAAGGTGACATGGTTCCGTTCACCGCAGTGCCATTTGGTTTCTATACCAACAAACTCAATGATCAGTGGGCCGTTGGCTTCGGTGTATACGCACCGTTCGGCCTGGTGACTGACTACGAAAGCGGCTTTCAGGGCCGTGGTTTCGGCAGCAAGAGCGAAGTGAAGGTCATCACCTTCCAGCCAACTGTCAGCTATGCATTCAACGACCGCGTATCGGTCGGCTTTGGCCCGACCATCAACCGGATCTCCGGTGTGCTGGAATCGGACAAGACCCTTAACCCTGCCGTCAGCGATACCAACGTCAAAATCAAGGGCGATGATACGGCACTGGGCTTCAATGTCGGTGTATTGGTCCAAGCGACTGATACCACACGTGTTGGCCTGACCTACCACTCCAAGGTCAAGTACAAGCTGGACGGCCACACCACCGTGAGTGGTCCCGCCGCCACTCAACCGTTCCTGCGTAACAACCGTTATGACGCGTCGCTGAAAATCGATACCCCAGAGTCCTACGACCTGTCGGTTACACAAGACCTGACTGACGCCTGGAAACTGTATGGCGGTGCTACCTGGACGCGCTGGAGTCGCCTGAAAGAGATCACCGTCAACAACAAAGGTGTAACGGGGGCAGGTGGTTTATTGGCACCGAGCCAACTCAGCGCGATCACCGAAGAACAGAACTGGCACGATACCTGGGCCTACGCAGTGGGTACTTCTTACCAGTTGACCAACCAAGTGGTGTTGCGCACCGGTTTGACCTTCGACCAGTCACCCACCAACAACACCAATCGTTCTCCGCGGATTCCTACAGGCGACCGCACGATCTTCAGTGTGGGCCTTGGTTACAAAGTCATGGATAACATGACGATCGACCTGGCTTACTCGTACCTGAAGGAAGAGGACGTCAAGGTCAACCAGACCGCTGCCGCTCCTTCAACCGCCAGCTACCGCGCCAAGTATGAAAACAGCGCCAACGGTTTCGGCCTGGGCATGACCTACACCTTCTGATCCAGACGGGTGTGAAAAAGCCCCGCTCTCCTGCAAAGGAAGCGGGGTTTTTTAATGGCTGGCCCTCAAGGTTTGGAGGCGATCGCCTGTTCCACCGCCTTGATCAGATCCGGATTGTCCGGCTTGGTCAAACTGGAGAAATTGGCAATCACCTTGCCCTGCCGATCCACCACGTACTTGTAGAAATTCCACTTCGGCGGCGTGTCGGTCTGCTGCGCCAGCACCTTGAACAGGTGCACCGCATCCGGTCCCTTGACCTTCTGTGGCTCGGTCATGGTGAAGGTCACGCCGTAATTCACGTAGCAGACCTTGGCAGTCTCTTCGCCAGTCTTGGCTTCCTGCTTGAAGTCATCGGACGGCACGCCGATCACTTCCAGCCCTTGGCCCTTGTAGCGTTGGTACAACGCCTCAAGGCCTTTGAACTGCGGGGCGAACCCGCAGAAGCTGGCAGTGTTGACGATAACCAGCGGCTTGCCAGCAAAACGCTGGCACAGGTCGATGGATTCCTTGGCGCGCAGCTTGGGCAACTGGCCCTCCAGCAGCGGCGTGCAACTGGCGGCCAGGGCGGCACTGCCAATGGCCATCAGGACGGGTACAGCGAGCCAACGCATCTGCATGTCGTGTGTCCTTAAAAGTATTCAGACCACGAACTTAACAGATCGCCATACCCAGTTGCATCAACGCCAGCCCGCCATGCTGCCAGCCCCACCAGGCCAGCAGCACCAGGATCAGTCCCGCGACGAGGATCAGACCGCGTAACGCTACACTCATGCCGCCTCCATCTGCGCCTGCAAGCGCGCCACCGGCCGCTCACGCACCGGCCAGTTCAGGGCGGCGGCGAGCAGGCTCAACAGAATCGCCACCTGCCAGATCAAATCGTAGTTGCCGGTTCGATCATAGACCACCCCGCCCAACCAGCCACCCAGGAACGAACCCAACTGGTGGAACAGGAATACGATCCCACCCAGCATGGAAAGGTTTCGCACACCAAACAGCGTTGCCACGGTGCCGTTGGTCAACGGTACCGTGGATAGCCACAGGAAGCCCATCGCCATGCCAAACAGGTAGGCCGTGATCTCGGTGACCGGCGCCCACAGAAACAGCACGATCACCACCGCACGCAGCAGGTACAAGCCCGTCAGCAAGCGCGGTTTGGACATGCGCCCGCCGAGCCAGCCGGCGGTGTAGGTCCCGAAGATATTGAACAGGCCAATCAGGGCCAGCACCGTGGTGCCAACCGTGGCCGGCAAGTGCTGGTCTACGAGGTAAGCCGGCAGGTGCACGCCGATAAACACTACTTGAAAACCGCAGACAAAAAAGCCGAACGCCAGCAGCCAGAAGCCGGAATGGGAGCAGGCTTCCTTCAAGGCTTCACGCAGGGTCTGCTGGCCGGCCAGCGCTGGTAGAGGCCGGTCCTTGAGCATGGCGACCAGCGGCAGGATCAGCGCCACCATCAAGCCCAGTGCGAGCAATGCCGTCGACCAGCCCAGCCAACTGATCAAACCCAGCGTGCCCGGTACCATCGCAAACTGGCCGAACGAACCGGCCGCACTGGCGATCCCCATCGCCATGCTGCGTTTTTCCGGCGCCACCGCGCGGCCGACCACACCCAGAATCACTGAGAACGAGGTGCCGGACAGGCCGATACCAATCAACAAGCCCGCACTGAGGGACAACGACCACGCCGAATCGGACATGCCCATCAACACCAGGCCAACGGCGTACAGAACACCGCCGACAAATACCGCTTTGGTGGCACCAAAACGGTCGGCCAGGGCGCCGGTGAACGGCTGCGCCAGACCCCAGATCAGGTTCTGCAGGGCGATGGCGAAGGCGAAGGTCTCGCGGCCCCAGCCAAACTCGCTGCTCATCGGCGCCAGGAACAGGCCGAAACCGTGGCGCACGCCCAACGACAACGCCAGGATCAGCGCACTCCCCACAAGAATCCAGCCACTGGTGCGCCACATCGAGGTCATTTCTTATTCTCCGCTCGCGGGTATATACCCGCTTGTATTCGAACAAACTCCCATTCAGGCGAGTTCGTCCAGCAAGGCCAACAAGGTTTCGCGTTTTTCCGCGCCGAGTTGATCGATCAATTTCTGCTGCGCCGCTTCCCAGGCGGGTAATGCGGCGGCGAGTCGCGCCTCACCCTCCCGGGTCAAGATCACCAGGCGATTGCGCAGGTCGTCGCCTTCCACCAGTTGCACCAGGCCCTCGCCTTCCAGCACCCGCAGGTTGCGGCCCAAGGTGCTGCGATCCAGGCCCATGGCGTCCGCCAGGCTGGAAATGCTCGGCTGGTCGAGTCGTTGCAGGTTGCACAGCAAAGAATACTGGGCGACGTTGATCCCGAAGCCGTCGAGAGCGCCGTCGTAATGCCTGCTGACGCCACGGGCGGCACGTCGCAGGTTGGTACATAAACATTGGGAGGCAAGCATGGAACGTGTATATACCCGCGATTAAGGAAATGCAAGAAAGTGTTACAGCGCCAGGCCGACCAACACCACGACTTCCAGCAGCTCCAGCAAGGCCCCTGCGGTGTCACCGGTGGTGCCGCCCAGGCGATTGACCATCAGTTGGCGCAGCCCCAGAAAGCAGATCGCCGCGAGCAATACCGCAACCCCGCCGCTGAAGCCGCCAATCAGGATGCAGGCAAGACCACTGAGGATCAGTACCTGTTGACCGACAATCCTCGGTAAATGATCCGACAGAGCCTGGCCCAGTCCCCCTGCACGCACATAGCGCGTGGTGAGAAACAGCGCCAGCATCGATGCGCGGCCGATCAGCGGCGCCAGGATCAGCGCGGCGCCATTGTGTTGCTCGATCAAAGCCACCAGCGCAGTGAACTTGAGCAACAGCACCAACCCCAGCGTCACCACGGCAATCGGCCCGCTGCGCGGGTCCTTCATGATCGTGAGCGTGCGCTCGCGGTCACCGAAGCCGCCCAGCCAGGCATCGGCGCTGTCCGCCAGGCCATCCAGGTGCAAGCCGCCGCTGAGCAATACCCAGGCAGTCAGTAACAGTGCGGCATGCAGCAGCAATGGCGCGCCCATCAATACGCTGTTCAGCGCCCACAACAGCACGCCGAACAACAGGCCTACCACCGGATAAAACAGCAGCGAACGCCCCAGTTCCTGAGGCTGCGGCATGCCCGGCAGGCGAATCGGCAGGCTGCTGAGAAATTGCAGGGCGATCCAGAATGGCAGCACGTCTACGCCCCTTCCTTCAGAGTTCCGTCAGCCGCAACCTGCAGGCTGAACAGCCCACCATGACCGACCTCGACGTTCAACAACTGCTCCCGGGGCAAGCCACGCGCCTGCGCCAGTAACAGGCGCATCACGCCGCCGTGACTGATCAACAACACTCGTTCACCGGCATATGCCTGATGCAAACGTGAGACAGCCCCCAGAACCCGTTCGGAAAAGGCGCTGACCGCCTCCCCGTCCGGCGGTGTAAAGCTATAAGGATCGGCCCAGAACAGCCCCAGCCCTCCGGCGTCGGTCTCCATCAAGGTCGCCGCACTCTGCCCTTCCCACGCACCGAAGTGCAGCTCTTGCAGGTCCTTCTCCAGCGTCACCGGCAGCTTGAGCCGGGCGCCCAATTCTTCGGCAAATCGCGCACAGCGTTGCAGCGGCGAACTGATCAGGCGGTCCCACGGCCCCCGCGCCACCACAGCCTCGCGCATCTGCACCCAGCCATTGGCGGTGAGTGCATCGTCCAGGCTGCCGCGCAGGCCGCCACCCAGCTCGGTTTCGCCGTGGCGCAGCAGGTCGAGGTGCAAGATCATGCCGGGCGGTCCGCCACGGCGGCTTCGGCGAAGGTCGCCATTTGCCCGTGCAATGCACAGGCAAGGCGCAACAACGGCACTGCCAGCGCCGCACCACTGCCTTCGCCCAGGCGCAGGCCCAGTTCCAGCAACGGCTGCGCGTCGAGGTGTTGCAGCACATGACGATGGCCAGGCTCGGCGCCACGATGGCCGAACACCAGCCACTCGCGGCATGCCGGGTTCAGGCGCGTGGCGACCAGTGCCGCGACGGTGCAGATGAACCCATCCACCAACACCACGATGCCTTCCTGGGCACACGCCAGGTATGCACCGACCAGCGCGGCGATCTCGAAGCCGCCGAGATTGAACAGGGTCTGCAAGACATCGCCGCGTTGGGCGGCATGCACCGCCAGTGCGCGCTCGATCACGGCCACCTTGTGGCTCACGCCCTGGGCATTCAAGCCGGTGCCCGGCCCCGTCAGGTCACTGACCTGGCAGTCGAGCAAGGCACACGCCAGGGCACTGGCGGCGGTGGTGTTGCCAATGCCCATCTCGCCGCCGATAAACAGCTGTGCACCGCTAGCCAGCGCACGCCGCGCACTGTCGCGACCGGCTTGCAGGGCACGTTGCCCCTGGGCCTCGGTCATGGCCGGGCCGTTGACAAAATTGGCGGTGCCCGCGCCGATGTTCAGGTGACGCACACCGGGCAGGTCCAGGGACGGGGTCACCGTGCCCAGGTCGACCACTTCCAACTGTGCTTCCAGCTGCCGCGCCAAGACGCTGATAGCCGCCCCCCCGCTGACGAAGTTGTGCAGCATCTGCCCGGTGACCTCCTGGGGAAACGCCGACACACCTTCCGCGACCACGCCATGGTCACCGGCGAAGATGGCGATCCACAGCGCGTCCACCGACGGTTTGACCTGGCCCTGCAAGCCGGCCAATTGCACCGCCAGCGCTTCCAACTGGCCGAGGGAGCCGGCCGGTTTGGTCAGTTGCTGTTGGCGTGCCAGAGCGTGTTCGTAGGCTTGAGTGTCAATCGCCTTACACGGGTTGAGCCACCAGGTGTCAGTCATAACGCAGTACCTTTCAAAGTCAGGGGCAGGCCGGCGACGGTCAGGACAACACGCTGACATCGCTCGGCCAAGGCTTGATGCAGCCAACCGGCTTCATCCACATAGCGGCGAGTCAATTCGCCCAGCGGCACGACACCCAGACCGGTCTCGTTGCTGACAAAAATGATTTCACCCGGCAGCCCGGCCAGGGTTTCCAGCAGTTGATCGCGCTCGGCGGCCAGACGATGCGAATCCTCAAGCATCAGCAGATTGGTGAGCCACAAGGTCAGGCAATCCACCAGCAGGCAGCGCTCGGTTGCCGCGTTGTCGCGCAGTACCCGCGCCAGTTCAACGGGTTCTTCGATCAGCCCCCAATGGTCGGGGCGACGCTGGCGATGCAGGGCGACACGCGCGCTCATCTCGCCATCCAGCGGTTGGCTGGTGGCGATGTACGTGACGGGCAAGCCACTGTCGCTGGCAAGCTTTTCGGCGAGGCGGCTTTTGCCGGACCGGGCACCACCGAGGATCAGCTGGAGCATGGGGTGACTCCACACAAACTGCGCAACAAATCGGTATCCAGGTGGTTCTCTACCAAGTCTGCCAGGCGCTCGA
The DNA here is from genome assembly GCF_024584605.1 of Pseudomonas extremorientalis. NCBI lineage: Bacteria > Pseudomonadati > Pseudomonadota > Gammaproteobacteria > Pseudomonadales > Pseudomonadaceae > Pseudomonas > Pseudomonas extremorientalis. Next base: position 4,647,180 of record NZ_CP089519.1, read on the forward strand.
TATCGCGCTCGCGCAGGGCGTGGTAATCCACTTCCTGCACGTCCTGCAAACCGGCCCAGCGCAACAAGGCGCTGCACGCGGCCGGGCTTTCGAACAAGCCATGCAAGTAGGTGCCAAGGATCTGCCCATCGGCACTTTGTGCGCCATCGCTGCGGCCATCCTCCAGCAACACGGCGGCATTCGACAAAGCATCACCGCAGGTCACGCCCGCATGGATCTCATAACCGCTGACCTCGGCATTCTCCAACAACAAACGCCCACGCACGTTGCGCAACTGCTTCTCTTCTTCCAGCGTGGTACTGAACGCCAGCAGCCCCAGGCCATCGCTGGAACCGGCAGGCCCTTCCAGGCCCAACGGGTCGTGCACTTGCTCGCCGAGCATCTGCAAGCCGCCGCAAATGCCGAGCACCTTGCCGCCATAACGCAAGTGACGCGCCACGGCGGCGTCCCAACCGTTGGCACGCAGATAGGCCAGGTCGCTGCGCACACTTTTCGAGCCGGGCAGGATGATCAGGTCGGCGGCCGGGATCGGCTGGCCTGGCCCGATGAATTGCAAATCCACCTGGGGGTGCAAGCGCAGCGGGTCGAAATCCGTATGGTTGCTGATGCGCGGCAACACCGGGACCACCACCTTGAGCACCTGGGCCGCCTTGTCGATCTGGCGTTGGTCGATGCCGTCCTCGGCTTCCAGGTGCAGGTCCATCACGTAAGGCAGAACGCCCACCACCGGTTTGCCGGTGCGTGTTTCCAGCCAGTCCAGGCCGGGTTGCAACAGCGCGATGTCACCGCGAAAACGGTTGATGATGAAGCCTTTGACCCGCGCCTGTTCCGTGGGTGACAGCAGCTCCAGGGTGCCGACCAGGTGGGCGAATACCCCGCCGCGATTGATATCGGCAATCAGCAACACCGGGCAATCCACCGCCTCGGCGAAGCCCATGTTGGCGATGTCGTTGGCGCGCAGGTTGATTTCCGCCGGGGAGCCAGCGCCTTCCACCATGACCACGGGATAGGCCTGGCTCAACCGGGCGTGGGAGGCCAGCACCGCCTGCATCGCAATGGCTTTGTAGTCGTGATAGGCCACGGCGTTCATGGTGGTCACGGCACGGCCGTGGATGATCACTTGGGAGCCGGTGTCGCTGTTGGGTTTGAGCAGCACCGGGTTCATGTCGGTATGAGGCGCCAGGTTGGCGGCCTGGGCCTGCACCGCCTGGGCGCGGCCGATTTCACCACCTTCGGCGGTCACGGCGCTGTTGAGCGCCATGTTCTGCGGCTTGAACGGCGCCACGGCCACACCCTGGCGCACCAGCCAGCGGCACAACGCGGTCACTAACGTACTTTTGCCGGCATCGGAGGTGGTGCCCTGCACCATCAGCGTACTCATGTTGCGTCCTTATAGGCGGCCAGGGCGTCGTCGAGGCGCTGCCAGTCGGCCTCAGTGTCGGGCAGGCCGAAACGCAGGCTGCTGTCGTGGACGAACAGGCGCAGCAGAATGCCGCGCTGGGCCATGAATTCGTGCACACGTTCGGCATGGGGCGTGATCAGCCATTGGAACAAGGCACAGCCGCCCTGAGGTGGAAAGCCGTGGCGCACCAGCAACGCGAACAAGCGCTGGCCCGCCTCTATGCAACGCGTGCGTTGCCGCGCATGCCCGGCGGTGTCGCGCAGGCACCCTTGGCCCAGCACCCGCGTCGGTCCGCTGACCGCCCAGGGGCCGACCTGCTCGGCGAGCAACTTGAGCAACTTGCGCTCGGCCAACACAAAGCCCAGCCGCACGCCGGCCAGGCCGAAGAACTTGCCGAACGAACGCAGCACGATCAAACCGACCTGATGCGCCTGGCCGGCCAGGCTCAGTTGCGGGGTGACGTCCATGAAGGCTTCATCCACCACCAGCCAGCCGCCGCGCTGGGCCAGCCGCGAGTGCCAATCCAGCAGGCGTTGCGGGCTCAGGCTCAGGCCGGTGGGGTTATTGGGGTTGACCACCACCAGCACGTCGAGGCCATCAAGAAAGAAGTCGACTTCCTGTTCCTGCACTTCGCGCACCACGTAACCGGCACGGCGCCAGGCTTCGGCGTGTTCGGCATAGCACGGCGACAGCACGCCGACCTTGCCGGCACGACGCAGTCGCGGCAACAACTGGATCGCCGCCTGGGAACCCGGCACCGGCAATAGATGCGCAGCGCCGTAGTATTCGCTGGCGGCCTGCTCCAGGCCGTCGTCGGTTTCCGGCAGGCGCGCCCAGGCACGCAGGGGAATCTCGGGGATCGGCCAGGGCCAGGGCGCGAGCCCGCTGGACAGGTCGAGCCAGTCGGCTTCGGCTATCCCGTACTGAATCGCTGCCTTGCGCAGCCGGCCACCATGCTCAAGCATAGAATTGCGCCCCCGCGCACAGGATCAACAGCCACAACCATACGCCGCGCTGCACCAGTTGCCAGCCCCGATCGATGGAATCGGCATCCGCCGCCGGGCCTTCGCCCAGTTGCGGACGATGGTGCACTTCGCCGTGATAGATCGCGGCACCGCCCAGCTCCACGCCCAGGGCGCCCGCACCAGCGGCCATGACCGGGCCGGCGTTGGGGCTGTCCCAGGTCGGGCCCTGGGTGCGCCAGCATTTGAGCGCCAGCCGGGTCTTGCCCAGCAACGCGTAGGTCAACGCCACCAGGCGTGCGGGAATGTAGTTCAGCACATCGTCGATTTTTGCCGCCGCCCAACCGAAGCGCTCAAAACGCTCGTTGCGATAACCCCACATGGCGTCGAGGGTGTTGCTCAGGCGGTAAAGCACCACGCCCGGCACACCGGCCACCACAAACCAGAAAATCGCAGCGAACACCGCATCGCTGCCGTTCTCCAGCACCGATTCGGTGGCGGCACGGGCGACTTCGGTGCGGTCCAGCTCGCTGGTCTGGCGGCTGACCAGGTAGCTCACGCGTTTGCGCGCCGCCTCCAAGTCATCACTGCGCAGGGCCTGGGCCACCGGGATCACATGCTCGCCAAGGCTGCGCATGCCAAGGGCGCAGTACAACGCCAAGATCTCCAGTACCCAGCCAATGTAAGGCGCCCACGACAAGGCCGTAGCCAGCAGCGTCAGCGGCACCACGGCGATAAACCACGCGGTCACGCCATGGCTGCGCCAGCCACGGCCACCGGTATTGAAACGTTGCTCGATGCGCCCGGCAAAATCGCCGAACGCCACCAGCGGATGCCAGCGCCTGGGTTCGCCCAGCAGCGCATCCAGCGCGACTGCAGCGACACACAGCAAGGCCACACTCATTGACTCACTCCCCACGCATTTTCATACAACATGTCACTCAAGGGCCGAGGCTCGGTCCAGCCTTCGAGCTGCAACATCGGTGCCGGGTAGAACTCGGCTACCGGCCCCAGGCACAACACGGCCAGGGGTTTCGCACCGGGCGGCAAACCCAGCAGATCGGCCAGCGCCTGGGGTTCGAACAACGAGACCCAGCCCATGCCCAGGCCTTCGACCCGCGCCGCCAGCCACAAATTCTGGATAGCACAGGACAATGACGCCATGTCCATTTCCGGCAGGGTGCGACGCCCGAAGATGTGCCGCTCGCGATCATCCATCAACGCCGCCACCAACACTTCGGCACAGTCGTGAATGCCTTCGACCTTGAGCTTCATGAACTCATCGGAACGCTCGCCCAGGGCTTCGGCGGTGCGTAAGCGTTCTTCTTCCACCACCTGTTGAATCTGCCCACGCAACTGGCGATCGCTGATGCGAATAAAGCGCCAGGGCTGCATCAGGCCGACGCTGGGCGCCTGGTGTGCGGCCTGGAGCAAGCGGTGGAGCAGCTCGGGGGCGACAGTGCCGCCGCTGAAGTGGCGCATGTCGCGGCGTTCGGCGATGGCGCGGTAGACGGCGTCGCGGTCGGCCTGGGGAAAAGCGTTGTCGCTCATAGTGCTGGATCGGGCGCGAACAATGCGGCCACCGCCTGGGGATTGGATGGGAAATAGAAGTGTACGTAGGACGCCGTCATCCGCCCCTGCCGATACACCGCCTCGGCACCGCGCCCGCCATTGGGGCTCAGGCCACGGGCAATCGGTTGCCATTCAGTGGTGGTCAGGGAATGGTGATAGGTATGGCCACGCAGGGTGCCTTCCGGCAATTCGACGCTTTGCAGGGCCAGGGCCGCCAGTTTCTTTTGCATCACCGCGTCGCCCTGCAACAGGCCGAGCAGTTCAGCGCGGATGCCGTCGACATCGGTCAGCGAGTCCAGCAGGTAGAGCATGCCGCCGCATTCGGCAAGCAAGGGTTTGCCGGCCGCGTGGTGAGCGCGAATGGCGTCGAGCATCGGGATGTTTTCCGACAGCGCCTGGTGGTGCAATTCGGGGTAACCACCGGGCAGGTAGAGGCTGTCGGCATCGGGCAATTGGCGATCGTGAATCGGCGAAAAAAACTTCAGCTCAGCGCCCATTGCGCGCAGCAGGTCGAGACTCGCGCCGTAGGTAAAGGCGAAGGCCTCATCGCGGGCCACGGCAATGCGCACGCCCTTGAGCAACGGCTCAGCCTCGATCACTTGGGGCGCAGCGAACGTCACCGGCGGCGGCAAGGCGACTTCGCAACTGCTGCCCAACGCTTGGGCGGCGGCGTCCAGGCGTACATCGAGGTCATTCAGTTCGCTCGCTTGCACCAGGCCGAGGTGGCGACTGGGCAGTTCGATACCGGTCTCGCGTGACAATGCGCCATACCAGCGCAGGCCCTCGGTGAGGCTGCCTTCGAGCAGTTGCGCATGACGCAGGGTGCCGACACGGTTGGCCAATACGCCGGCGAATGGCAGATCCGGCTGATAGCGCGCCAGGCCCAATGCCAACGCGCCGAAGGTCTGCGCCATGGCCGTGCCGTCGATCACCCCCAGCACCGGCACGCCGAAGTGTCGCGCCAGGTCGGCGCTGGAGGGTGTGCCGTCGAACAGGCCCATCACGCCTTCGATCAGGATCAGGTCTGCCTCCCCCGCCGCTTCCCACAGCAAACGACGACTTTCCTGCTCGCCCACCATCCACATATCCAACTGATACACCGGCGCACCGCTGGCGCGTTCGTGGATCATCGGGTCGAGAAAGTCCGGGCCGCATTTGAACACGCGCACCTTGCGCCCCAGGTTGCGGTGCAAACGGGCGAGCGCGGCGGTGACGGTGGTTTTGCCCTGGCCGGACGCCGGAGCGGCGATCAAAACGGCAGGGCAATGACGGGGCTGATTCAAAGTTCGACGCCCTTCTGTGCCTTGATACCCGCCTGGAACGCGTGCTTGAGCATGCCCATTTCGGTGACGGTGTCGCCCATTTCGATCAACTCGGGCTTGGCGCCGCGGCCGGTGACCACCACGTGTTGCATCGGTGGACGGGCTTGCAGGTCGCTGAGGACCTGGTCCAGGTCGAGGTAGCCGTGCTTGAGCGCGATGTTCAGCTCGTCCAGCACCACCAGGCCGATGGAGGGGTCTTGCAGCAATTCGCGGGAGACCGCCCAGGCGGCCTCGGCGGCGGCGATGTCGCGCTGGCGGTCCTGGGTTTCCCAGGTGAAGCCTTCGCCCATTACATGGAAGCGCACTTGCTCGGGGAAGCGACGGAAGAACAATTCTTCTCCAGTGCTGTTGCGCCCCTTGATGAACTGCACCACACCGCACTGCATGCCGTGGCCCATGGCACGGGCCAACATGCCGAACGCGGAGCTGCTTTTACCTTTGCCGTTGCCGGTCAGCACCAGCAGCAGACCGCATTCGTTGGGGGAGTTGGCGATGCGCTCGTCGATCACGGCTTTTTTGCGCAGCATGCGCGCCAGGTGGCGTTCGTCGCGGTCGGGGGAATCGGTCATGGCAGCTCTCCGTTGGGGCTGGACAAAAACGGCGGGCAGGAAAAAAGAAAAGCAGACAGCCAAGCATCGCCCACCGTGATGCTGTTGGATGTTGCAGGCCGGTCTCCGGGCTCATGAGTGGCGTGCTGGCTGAAGGCAGGCCAACGCTGCGCCTTCCCATATCGCAGGCGATACAGTGGCAAAAGGCAGCGTCTTGACTCATTTACCGTTGCGGGGGCAGCGCCGGAATCGCGGCGGCACTGTGTAGAAGTGCGCTCACTCACCGGCTTCCCTGTTTCACTCTGTCGACCCGTGGGTCACAGAGCACCTGGAACAAGCGGCGAAGGGTAGTAGGTTGGGGGTGGAGCGTCAATTAAAGCAACTTGAAGTCGACACAAAACAACTGTGGGAGGGGGCTTGCCCCCGATGGCGGTGGATCAGCCCAGTTATCTTTAGCTGACACACCGCTATCGGGGGCAAGCCCCCTCCCACATTTCGATTCGAGTCTGGCGCTAAGGATTGCGTGCCAGGTTGCCCGGCAACACGCGCTTGGCGCTCAAATAGGCATTCTGCCAATAGGCCTTGGACAACGTGTCCAGCTTCACCGTACCGCCGGTTTGTGGCGCATGCACAAAGCGCCCTTCACCCACGTAGATTCCGGCGTGGCTGACCTGGGAACCGCCACCGGTGGCGAAGAACAGCAGGTCGCCGGTCTGCAGGTTCTGCTCGCTGACGTCCTGCGCGCGCATTACGATCAACTCGCGGGTGGTACGCGGCAGGGAAATCCCGGCGGCATCGCGGAAGACAAACCCGATCAGGCCGCTGCAATCAAACCCGGAGTCCGGCGTGTTGCCGCCCCAACGGTAAGGCGTGCCGACCAGGCCCAGCGCGCGGAAGAGTACGTCTTCAGCTGCGGGCGAGAAATTCTGGGTGGAATAGTTGAACACCGGCTTGGGCTTCACCGCTACGGGAGCGGGCGGCGGTGTGCGGCTTGCGCAGGCGCTGAGCAGCGCGGCGCAAACAATGAGAATCAGGCGGGCCGAGGTCGACATGTGCAGAACAATCCTGGTCTGGATGCGGCTTTCGCTGCCGAACGCTGAAAACCAGAACGCGCAAGCAAAGCTCGCGCGAACGGATTACAACAATGTCCAGGGATTCTAGCGCTTACACGTCAAACTTCAAGTATCACTTTAAGTTTACTTGCTAGCGGTAACCGTCGTCGGGGCCATGGCGAGTGCGCGCTTGGCTTCGATGAAGGTTTTGCTCCAGTAGCTGTCACCCAGGTTATCGACCCGGACACCGCCACTGCGACGGCTGCTGGAGTGGATAAACTGGTTATCGCCCAGGTAGATACCGGCGTGGCTCACACGACCACGGCCTGCCGTACTGAAGAAAAGCAGATCACCAGGCTTGAGGTTGTTGCGTGCGACCAACGGTGCATTCACGTTGATCATTTCGCGGGTGGAGCGCGGCAGATTCATGCCGGCCTCTTCACGAAACAGGTAGCCGATGAAACCGCTGCAGTCGAAACCGGCTTCAGAGGTACCACCGAAACGGTAACGGGTACCGATCAGGGACATGCCGCGTTCGAGGATGCTGTCGGCCAGGACTGGAAGCTGATAAGGCTTGTTGCCGGCGAAGTCGGCCAGTTCCTTTTCCGTTGCGACTTCTTCCTCATAAACAGAGGCAGATTGTGCAGCAACGAATTTTGCCTGATTTTGAACCTGTGGTTTCTGCTGATCTGCCACCTGCTGAGGGTGGGAGGCGCAACCAAACAACAGGGTAACGAGTGCGAGGGGCACGAGGGGTGCGAAGCGATTTAGCATGGGCACGACCGTGGCTGATATGTAAAGAAGTCGAGACTATGCCTTCTATCACATCGATTTGCAAATTCAATCGTGCTCTATGTGACTTCGCGATTGGACTATGACATCTAAGCCGTAATTCCATTTATCGGTTCGAATGCGAAGCCCAGCCGGCAGAAACGCAGGTTTTCTGGCGCCCGTAAAATGGCGAACCACGCAAATTCAATGAGTTACCAGCCCAACGTTTCCTTGAGAAAAGGGATCGTCAATTTTCTTTGCGCCTGCAAGGACGCCTGATCGAGCTGCTCGAGCAAATCGAACAGCGCACTCATGCTGCGGGTGCCTCGAGTAAGGATAAAGTGCCCGACTTCGTCGGTGAGGTGCAGGCCGCGACGGGAGGCCCGCAATTGCAGGGCACGCAATTTGTCTTCGTCGGACAGCGGGCGCATCTGGAAGATCAGCGCCAGGGTCATGCGCGACTTGAGGTCGGCCAGCTTGATCGGCAACTCGCGTGGCGAAGTCGACGCGGCAATCAGCAGGCGCCGACCGCTGTCACGCAAGCGATTGAACAGGTGAAACAGCGCTTCTTCCCAATCCGCCTTGCCGGCGATCGCCTGCAAGTCATCCAGGCACACCAGTTCGTATTGCTCAAGGTGATCGAAGATGCCGATACCGCGATCCATCAACTCGGCCAACGGCAGGTACACCGCCGGTTCGCCCATCTGCTCGAACCGCAGGCACGCAGCCTGCAACAGGTGGGTACGCCCTACGCCGTGCTTGCCCCACAGATAGATCAGGCTTTCAGTCCACCCGGCGTCGGCTTCGCAGAGCCGCTCGACATAGCCGAGTGCAGCGGCATTGGCGCCTGGGTAGTAGTTGATGAAGGTGGCGTCGTCACGCAGACGCACACCCAAGGGCAGCTGAATCGGTTTCATGCTGACTGAACGGCTCCGAACGAACCGTTAGTGGCCTCTGTGTAAAGTTTGCAAAGTTTATACCCGTGACGCCGGGCGCACAATGCAACAGACCCCAAGCAAAATCAAAGGTTTGCGTTAACTTGTTGGATTTATGCAGATTGTTTGACGGACCGCCCCCAGAAAAGACAAACCCGGCCTTGGCCGGGTTTGTGAAGATAGAGTTACAGGTCGGGATCTTCAACCCCCGTATAAGCATCCGAATCCTTGTACAGATCGTGCACATGGCGCACCAGCACCATGATCACTGCAGCCACCGGCAACGCCAGCAGGATGCCCGTGAAGCCAAACAACTCACCACCCGCCAGAATCGCAAAGATCACCGCCACCGGATGCAGACCAATCCGATCCCCGACCAACAACGGCGTGAGCACCATGCCTTCCAACGCCTGGCCGACCATGAAGACGGCCACGATACCCAGCATCGGGTACAAGTCCCCGCCAAACTGGAACAAGCCCGCGACCAGCGCCGCGCCGATCCCAATCACAAACCCCATATAAGGCACGATTGCGGCCAGGCCGGCGATCAGGCCGATCAACAGACCCAGCTCCAGGCCGATAGCCATCAAGCCGGCCGCGTAGATGATCCCCAGGGCCAGCATCACCAGCAACTGCCCGCGCACGAAGGCGCCGAGCACCTCATGGCATTCCTCAGCCAGCGAAACAATGCGCTCCTCACGGTTGCGCGGCAGCAGGCTGCGGATCTTGGCCATCATGATGTCCCAGTCGCGCAGCAGGTAGAACGCCACCACCGGGATCAGCACCAGGTTGGTCAGCCAGCCGATCAACGCCAGGCTGGACGCCGTCGCCTGGCTGAGGATGACCCCGACAATATCGGTGGTCTGGCCCATATGTTCGCTGATGGCCGCCTTGACCTTGTCGAACTTCCAGAAACCATCCGCCAACCCCAACTTGGCCTGGGCCCACGGCATCGCCGTGTGCTGCAGCCAATCGAGCATCTGCGGCGCCAGCTCATACAAGCGGAACAACTGCTTGGCCAGCATCGGCACCAGCACCAGCACCAACGCCGTGATGATCAAGGTAAACAGGGCGAACACCGTCACCACGCCCCAGGTCCGCGACAACCCGGCTTTTTCCAGGCGATCCACCACCGGATCGAACAGGTAAGCCAGCAGCAACGCGACCAGGAATGGCGTCAGGATCGAATGCAGCAGGAACACAAAAACGCACAGCAGGACAAACCCGCCAAGCCACACCCAACGACGCGTATCCGCCATAAACCACTCCATCTATATAAAGAAGAAAACTGCTACCAGCGAAAACGCATTTGCGCCTGAGGTTCTGGTGCAGCAGCCGGCTGCGCACCCTCCGCCACCGGTTGCGGGACCGGTGCCTCACCCGCAGGAATCTCCTGCAACTTGGCCAGGCTCAACTGGGTACGCAACTGATCGGCACTGCCATTGACGCGGTATACGATGCGATTGCCATCCACTAACTGCGGCTGGCCACCGAAAGGCTCCAGCAGGTGACCCAGCGCGGCATAACGCTCAAGGGTCATGCCCTGCACTTCCAGCAATTGTTCGGTGCTCACGCCGGGTTTGACCGCAAAGCGTGGCGCGAGCTTTTGGCTGACCGCCAGCATCACCGCGTCGGCTACAGCGCCGGTGTCGGCCCCTTGCGCGGTGCCCTGCTCGCTCTTGTCGCCCAGCCACAGGCGCCATTTGGCTTGCCATTGGTTGCCTTCCTGACGCGCATGCACGGCCAGCAAAGCGTCGGCGCCGTAACGTTCGGAAGCGGCGCGCAACGGTGTGGCGTCAGCACTTTCCAGGTTCGGTGCGGTGGCGACCACCTGCTCATCCAGGTCGCCCAGCGGCAGGCGCAGCGGCAAGCCACGGTGTTGCGCGGCACGGCGCAGCGCCTGGGCGACGGTCTGGCCATCACCCACCAGGCTGCTGCCTTCGGTGGAGTCGTTCAGCCACCAGCCAAGGATCGACGGCCGATTGCTGCCCCAGATCGACAGACCGGCTTCACGCAGCACGCGATCGGTGCTCACCGGGTCGAAATCCACTTGCAGGCTTTCCGGCGGGCCGGCGTCGTAGCCGTACTGGCTGATGATTTGTTGCGGATCCTTGCGAACGGCCGCCAGACCCGGCCCCTCGGCGGCCTTGGCGTCGCCGGTCAGGCGGATCACCAGGGTCTGCACGGCGCGCTGGGTCGCCTGGTCACGCTCTTGCGGCGACTGACTGCTGACGGGTTCGAGTACTTGATAAAGGCCATTAAGGGTTTCGGCATGACTCGCCAGGCTGACCAACGACAAGCAGCCCACAAAGAAGAATTTACACAGACGCATGGAAGATTCCCGAACGACAAATTTAGCGGCTGGAACAGACCGCGTGAACTCGGTTTGCCAAGGCTGTGACCACGGCGACCGATAAAACATTCACAGGGTCTTGGTAAGTTTTCGTACTGTCACAACGCTAGCGCAGTAAAGGCTATACCTTAATACGCGCCAAAGCAGACCCGATTAGCATTTTTTTAACGCCATATGCCCCTGCCCGTCGGCCCGAGGATGGCCGCTGCCCCTCAAGCCTGATAAAATCGCGCGCCTTCGCAGACCGTCAACGGCGTGGCCTTTATAAAAGCCCCCGCCCGCTCGGTCGTTACCCAGAAATCCCCCCTAAAGGCCTGGATCATGAGCAAGCAACCCTCCCTGAGCTACAAGGACGCCGGTGTAGACATCGACGCCGGTGAAGCATTGGTCGAACGCATCAAGAGCGTCGCCAAGCGCACTGCGCGCCCTGAAGTCATGGGCGGCCTGGGCGGTTTTGGCGCCCTCTGCGAGATCCCGGCCGGCTACAAGCAGCCTGTACTGGTGTCCGGCACCGACGGCGTGGGCACCAAGCTGCGCCTGGCGCTGAACCTGAACAAGCACGACACCATCGGCATCGACCTGGTCGCCATGTGCGTCAATGACCTGGTGGTGTGCGGCGCCGAGCCGTTGTTCTTCCTCGACTACTACGCCACCGGCAAGCTGAACGTGGACACCGCGGCCCAAGTGGTCACCGGCATCGGCGCCGGCTGCGAACTGTCGGGTTGCTCACTGGTCGGCGGCGAAACCGCTGAAATGCCAGGCATGTACGAAGGTGAAGACTACGACCTGGCCGGCTTCTGCGTCGGCGTCGTGGAAAAAGCCGAGATCATCGACGGCTCCAAGGTTGCCGCCGGCGATGCCCTGCTCGCCCTTCCATCCTCCGGCCCGCACTCCAACGGTTACTCGCTGATCCGCAAGATCATCGAAGTGTCCGGCGCCGAGATCGAGAACACCCAGCTCGACGGCAAGCCGCTGACGGACCTGCTGATGGCCCCGACCCGCATCTACGTCAAGCCGTTGCTCAAGCTGATCAAGGACACTGGCGCCGTCAAGGCCATGGCCCACATCACCGGCGGTGGCCTGCTGGACAACATCCCGCGCGTGCTGCCAAAAGGCGCCCAGGCCATCGTTGACGTGGCCAGCTGGCAGCGTCCGGCAGTATTCGACTGGCTGCAAGAGAAAGGCAACGTCGACGAAACCGAGATGCACCGCGTGCTGAACTGCGGCGTCGGCATGGTCATCTGCGTGGCTCAGGAGCACGTTGAAACCGCGCTGAACGTACTGCGCGAAGCCGGCGAGCAGCCTTGGGTCATCGGCCAGATCGCCACCGCTGCCGAAGGCGCGGCTCAGGTTGAGCTGAAGAACCTCAAGGCTCATTAATGTCTCAGACCTGTGATGTCGTGGTGCTGCTCTCCGGCACCGGCAGTAACTTGCAGGCCCTGATCGACAGCATGCGCACCGGCGACAACCCGGTGCGCATTGCTGCGGTGATCTCCAACCGCAGCGACGCCTACGGCCTGCAACGCGCCAGGGACGCGGGTATCGACACCCGCTCGCTGGATCACAAGGCGTTCGACGGTCGCGAGGCCTTCGACCGCGCCTTGATCGAACTGATCGACGCCTTCAACCCCAAGCTCGTAGTACTCGCCGGCTTCATGCGCATCCTCAGCGCTGACTTCGTGCGGCATTACGCCGGGCGCTTGTTGAATATCCACCCTTCCCTGCTGCCCAAGTACAAAGGCATGCACACGCACCAGCGTGCGCTCGAGGCCGGCGACAGCGAGCATGGCTGCAGTGTGCACTTTGTCACCGAGGAACTCGATGGCGGGCCTCTGGTCGTACAGGCAGTGGTTCCGGTAGAGTCTGACGACTCGGCGCAGACGCTTGCGCAACGGGTTCACGCCCAGGAACACAGGATTTACCCGCTGGCCGTTCGCTGGTTTGCCGAGGGGCGGTTGATTCTTGGTGACCAGGGTGCATTATTGGACGGTCAGTTACTCGCGGCCAGCGGCCACTTGATTCGAACCTAGGAGATTTTATGCGTCGCGCCTTGCTCTTCGCTTTTGCGCTGTTCGCCTTGCCAGCCGTGCAAGCAGCAGACCTTCACCCCTTCTCCGTCAGCTACACCGCCGACTGGAAACAGTTGCCCATGAGTGGTTCGGCCGAACGCAGCCTGGCCAAGAACGGCGACGGCTCCTGGACCTTGAATTTCAAGGCTTCCATGATGATCGCCAGCCTCACCGAAACCAGCGTGATCCTGTTTGACAAGGACACCCTGCAACCGAAGAGCTACACCTTCGAACGCGGCGGCCTGGGCAAGGCGAAGAAAATCAATCTGGACTTCGACCAGACCGCCAAGAAAGTCACCGGCTTTGAAAACAAAGACCCGGTCAACGTGTCCCTGCAAAGCGGCATGCTCGACAAGTCGACCTACCAGTTGGCCTTGCAACGCGATGTGGCCGCCGGCAAGAAAAGCATGAGCTACAACGTGGTCGAAGGCACCGACGTCGACACCTACGACTTCCGCGTGATCGGCCCGGAAAAAGTCCAGACCAAGGTCGGCTCCATCGACGCGATCAAGGTCGAGCGCGTGCGTGACCCGACGCAAAGCAAGCGCATCACCCAGATGTGGTTCGCCAAGGATCAGGGCGGTATTCTGGTTGCCCTGCGCCAGGTAGAAACCGATGGCAAGGAATACAACATCATGCTGCAGGACGGTACTGTTGACGGTAAGGCTGTCAAAGGTAGCTGATCGGTAGCTGGAACAACGAGCCTCGCGAATGCGGGGCTTTTTTTCGCCTATGGATTTGGTGTTCAAACCTCTACCGCTATCGGGGGCAAGCCCCCTCCCACACTTGGTTGTGTTCACCGATCAAAATGTGGGAGGGGGCTTGCCCCCGATAGCGATAGCCGGGCCAACAAAGGGTTCAATGCCTGACTTGAACATGAAACTTTCGTCATAAAACTCAGCACCCTGCGGCGTAATGTCGCGGTTTACGCGGCCTGCAGCACTGTTGCGTTTGCTGCAATGATTTGTTGCGCGAAAAGTCGGTTTACTTAGCAAGCTAACAAAACATATAACAAAGGCCTGCGACGACTTGCCGCAGATCCACCAGAGATTGGAGCAAGCAGATGACTGTAAAAGTAACTGAACGCGACGACGAACATATGTCCCACGAAGCACTGGGCCATGGGATTCACATCTGGGATGTACACCAGCAAGACCTGTTGGTCGGCATGTTTCACAACGAGAGCGACGCTCATAATTATAAGAACGAGCTCGAAGCCCTTGAGATGAGACGCCAGACACAAAGCTCCTGAACACCTGAAATCTCGTAGGCCCCAGCCCCACGCAGCTGGAGGGCCTACCCCCGACGACCCCGCCTTCGAGCGGGGTTTTTCGTTTTGGCAAACTGCACGGCGGGCATAAACGATTCAGTAAAATTGTATCAGCAAATAGACAATTGGAAATGATTCTCGATAATATCCACCACCTTTCAGCACGCCCATGAAAACGGAATTCATCATGACGAACGGATGCAGCAATACGCCAGACCAACAATTGCTCAAACGCTGGGGTGAAGCACTGGTTACGCCCCAGTTCCAGACTCACAACGTCACCCTCGAAGCCCTGATCGACACCCTCGCACCCGCCGCCGAACGCAGCTTTCAACGCCTGATCCAGGCCCTGTTCCGTGAAGGCCTGCTGGCACCCGATACACTCACCCAAGACGAACAAGGCCGCCACCACCTACCGCTGTCCGATCACGCCTGCCTGCGTTTCGACCACCTGCGTGCCGGGCGCATGGCCAGCTGGGACCTGCGTGGCGCGGTGACGCTTGTGCAAACTGGACAGGCCGCACGGAAGATCCAATTCCCATCGCAGTTGCTGACGCTGCTCAACGACACCCTCGAAACACCTGCCGCCCCGCAGGTATTGAGCCGCCTGAACAGCGAGATCGACGACAGTTTTGTCAACGATACGCTCTGCCTGGCCTTCCACGAGCAATGGAGCCTAAGGCTGCACGCCTCGATGGGCCCGTCCCATCAGGACAACCTGCTGAGTCACCTCAAGGATGAGCCAAGCGTTACCAACCCGACTTCCGTGCTTGAGCAGTGGGGCACGCTGGGCCACCCCTGGCACCCCAACTACAAAACCAAACTGGGTCTGGACACCCACCAGGTCATCGACTTCTCACCGGAGTTCGAAGCGCGCTTCCCGGTGTTGCTGTGCGCGCTGCACCACCAGTACGCCCACGTGGAAACGCTGGCCGATACCGCTGATTACTGGCAATGGTGGCAAGCCCACTTTCCACGTGCTGCACAGCAATTGACCGCAGCGCTGACGGCCCAGGGCCTGGAAGCCAGTGAGTATCTGCCGCTGCCTGCGCACCCTTGGCAAGCCCAACAGGAACTGCCCCGGTTGTTCGCCAACGAAATCGGCGACCGACTGCTGGTGCTGACCGACATCGTCGCGTTTACCGCCCACCCCACCATGTCCTTCCGGACCGTATTGCCTGATGGCCAGGGCGGTGCGCCCATGGTCAAGCTCCCGGTCTCACTGCGCCTGACCAGCGTACAGCGCACGGTATCGCCACGCTCGGCGCGCATGGGGCCGCGGATCAGTCACTTGCTGCAAACGATCCTCGCGCGCGAACCCGCGATCCAGAAACTCCTGAACATCGTCCCCGAGCGCATCGGCGTGCATTTCAACCCCCAACCGGTAAATGACGAACACGCCCGCCACCTGGCCGTGCTCTACCGCGACAACCCCCAGAGCCTGCTACAACCGGGGGAAATGGCCGTTCCGGTAGGTAGCCTGTTTGCCATCGACCAACACGGGCAGCCTTTGCTGAGACAGTGGGTACGTTTGAGTAAAGGCCAGGACAATGCACCGGCCATGCTCGCGTTCTTTCGAGACTATGCAGCGATCACTGTGCCGGCCCTGCTGGGGATGTACCTGCGCTACGGTGTGGCGTTCGAGGCCCATCAGCAGAACGCCTTCATGGTCATGGCCGCAGACGGGCAGTTGAGCCGCCTGCTGTTGCGTGATTTTGGCGATATTCGCATCGACCGCCAGACCTTGCATGCCCACGGGCTGGACATCGAACTGCATGACCCCAAGATGACCCTTTACGACGATGCCGGTTTTGTCCGTGACAAGCTGCTGCACACGGTATTCATGTGCCACCTGGGCGAACTGGTGCTGCTCAGTGCCCGCTACTTCGATATTCCCCAGGCGCAACTGTGGAACGAACTCGCGACCCAAGTCAGCCAGTGCTTTGATCGCATGCGCAACGAAGTCGCTCCCCAACGCTGGGAAACCGAACGTGCAGCGCTGCTGGAGCAGCCGTGGCCAGCCAAGTCGTTCATGCGGATGCGGCTGCTGGACAGTCACGCCGATATCGTCGGGCGCCTGCCGAACCCGCTGAGCGGCGCCGCACATGCCGGCTAACAGCACTGCACTGCGTTTGTTGGTGGTCATCCAGTTGGTGTCGATGGGTGCCATGGAAATGAGCGGCCCCTTCTGGCCTTTGCAGATCCAGAGGCTGCTTGGCGATGCCGGCGCCCATTACACCGGCCTGCTGTCGTCGCTGGTATACGCCGGACCGATGATGGCAGCGATGATCCTGACGCCCCTGTGGGGTCGCCTGGGCGACCGAACCGGGCACAAGCCGATGATCATTCGGGCGCTGCTGGCGCTGGCGGCCTGTCAGGCGCTGGCCGCCCTGACCTTCGATCCCTGGCTGCTGGTCGCGATCCGCGTGGCACAAGGTGCACTGGCGGGTTTTATCGCGGCCGCCCAAGCCTATGCGCTGGCGTGCTGCGGCGACAGTGGGCGCGGACACATAATGGCCCGCCTGCAATCCGCCACCGCCGTGGGTTCGCTGGCCGGTCCGGTGTTGGGTGGCTGGCTGATGGATATCTCCGGATTCGCCCTGCTGTGCTACAGCGCTACCGCCGTCTGCCTGGTATGCGCGCTGGTCAGCCTGTTCTTGCCCAGCGACACCCAGCGCCTGCGAAAGACTCATGCCACCACGCCCACCGCCCTGCCCAAAGGCTGGCTCGGCGCAATGTTGGGGATCATCGTACTGATCCAGGCTGCCAAAATGATGCCCCAGCCGTTTTACGCCCTATACGTCGCGGACGTCCTGCATGCGCCAGGCTGGTTGATCGGTGCCAGCTATGCCGCCAGCGCACTGACCCTGGCCCTGTCCGCACCGCTCTGGGGTCGCCTGTTCGACCGACACTCGCCCGCACACACGCTGCGCATCATCGAATGGGTCACCTGGGCCTGCGCCTTGACCCTGGCCTGCACAGCACTGGCCAACGAATGGCTGGGCTTCATCGCCAGCCGGCTGCTGTGGGGCATGTGGCAAGGCGCCTTGCTGCCGGTCGCCTATACGTTGATCGCCAATACCGTTGCGCCCGCCCAACAGGGGTTTGCCCTGGGCATCGGCAACAGCGCCGCCAAGGCGGGAGCGCTAGGGGGTGCCTTGCTCGGTGGTATCGGCATGGGGATGGTAGGCCTGGCACACAGCTTCTGGCTGGTTGCACTCACGTACGCCTTGGCCGCCCTGGGTATCCGCATCATCCGCTCGTTCACCCGAACACCCGCTATGCCTGTTTTTTCTGTCAATACGTCTAATAATTGAAAGGCAAGATCATGAGAAAGTCGCAATGGGCAGCGCTGCTGCCACTGATGGGATCGATAAGCGCACCGACCTGGGCCGATCAGTCCGAGGCCGAGCCCACCAACCTGCAATTGCAGGCCACCGTCGTCTCGGCCACGCGCAGTGAAACCAGCATTGCCGCGATTCCAGGCTCCGTACAGGTCATCGACGAAACCCAGATCCGCCAGCAAACAGCCGCAGGGCGCCGGGTTGCGGATATTCTCGGGCAATTGGTGCCAGGCATTGCCCCTTCCAGCGGTGGCATGAGCAACTTCGGCCAGACCCTGCGCGGACGCAATACGCTGATCCTGATCGACGGCGTGTCCCAGAACGCCACACGCGACAACTTCCGCCAGCTCAACAGCGTTGCGCCGGAAAGCATCGAGCGCATCGAAGTGATCTCCGGAGCGAGCAGCGTTTATGGCGCGGGCGCCTCAGGCGGCATCATCAATATCATCACCAAGCGTAACCAAGGTGAAGACCTCGCCCTCAGCAGCAAGATCGGCATGACCAGCGGCAATAACTTCAGTCACAAGGGCTTTGCCTACGAGGCGTTCCAAAGCGCCACTGGGCGCAAGGGCCCGGTGGACTGGTACGTATCGGCGAACGGCGTGCAGCGCAACGACCAGTTCGACGGCAACGGCAAGCGCATTCCCCAGGACACGTCCCAGGGCAGCAACATGGATACCCAGACCTACGACCTGCAAGGTCGCTTCGGCTACACGCTGGATGACGACAAGAAGATCAGCCTGTCCCTGCAAGATTACAAAGACGAACAGGACACCCGTTACACCAAGAACCCACGCATCACCACCACCGCCGTTGCGGTCAAAGGCCTGGACCTGGACGATCAACCGTTCACACACAACCAGGCGGTCAACCTCAACTACTCCGACAAAGCGTTCTTCGGACAGGGCTTGCAGGTCGAAAGCTACTGGCGCCGGGCCGACGCGCTGTTTTTCCCGGACCTTTCCCGCGGTCGCGCAGGGGTTTCCGACAACAACAGCGTGCAGGACGTCTATGGCGTGCGCGCAGCCATCGACACGCAAATGCCGGATATCGGCCCGGCGACCGGCAACCTGGTCTGGGGCGCTGACTATGATCACGAAACCTCACGCCAGCGCGGCGACCAGTACCGGGTCAATGGCCTGACCTACACCAAGACCGGCACCACGTTCGAGATGGGGCCGGACATCACCACTACCACCAAGGCGATTTTTGGCCAACTGTCCTACGACATCGACGACTGGACCTTGCGTGGCGGTGTGCGCCGCGAGTGGATCGAGAGCCGGATCGACGACAGCATTGCCTATGGCGAAATCGTTCAGACCGGTAACCGCGCTACCCTGCCGGGCGGCACCCTCAAATATGACGACACCCTCTATAACCTCGGGGCGGTGTATCACCTGAGCGAAAACCAGGATGTATTCGTCAACTACAGCCAGGGCTTTTCCCTGCCGGACATCCAACGTTTCCTGCGGGACGTCAACAGCCAGTACGACATTCAGAAGCTCAATGCCCAAGCCCTCAAGGTCGACAGCTATGAGCTGGGCTGGCGTGGCAACTGGGACAAATGGCTGGCCAACGTCACGGCGTATGAAAACACTTCGGATGTCACCCAGTTCTATGACGCCAATGATCGCGTGCTGCGCCTGATCAACCAGAAAGAACGCGTGCGCGGCATTGAAACCAGCCTGACGTACAACGTCACTGACCAGTGGTCGGTCGGCGGTACTTACGCGTATGCCAAAGGCGAGACCCGCCAAAACGGCAAATGGATCGACTTGCCGGCCACGCGCATCTCCCCCGCCAAGACCACCGCCTTTGTCGGCTATGACCACGACGACTACAGCCTGCGCCTGCAAGCCATGCGCCTGGCCGACTATGACGCCGCGTTCAAGGACAACAACGGCCGCGATATCCAGGGCTACACCCTGGTCGACCTGCTGGGTTCGGTACGCTTGCCTGTGGGTCGCCTGGAGGGGGCGATCTACAACCTCAGCAACCGCAATTACCAGAACATGTTTGCCCAGGCCAACGCGCGAGCACCGTACCCGAATGCCGAAGGTCGGACCTTCAGCGTGAGTTATGCCGTGGACTGGTAACACGCGGCGCTGAAAGCACAAACCCCGCCTTTTGAGCGGGGTTTGTGTTTTGGGGCCGCTTCGCGGCCCAATGCGGGGCAAGCCCGCTCACCACAGGCAAGCCTGCTCACCACAATTGAGGCTTGCAGCCTTACCACATCAGATCATCCGGGATCTGGTAGGCGGCGTAGGGATCATCTTCATCCGGCACCTGGCTTTCGGTAAGGATATTGAGCTGCACGATACGCTCCGGTGCGCGCTCCTGGATCTTC
Source organism: Pseudomonas extremorientalis (assembly GCF_024584605.1). Classification (NCBI taxonomy): domain Bacteria; kingdom Pseudomonadati; phylum Pseudomonadota; class Gammaproteobacteria; order Pseudomonadales; family Pseudomonadaceae; genus Pseudomonas; species Pseudomonas extremorientalis. The sequence continues at coordinate 4,667,127 of NZ_CP089519.1, forward strand.
AGCGCCGCTTCACGCGGGATCACCTCATAACCGCCACCGTGGTGCACGATCGCCAGGGAGCCGTTGCTCAGCTTGTTGCGCATCAGCGTGTTGACCGACAGGCGCTTGACCTTCTTGTCGTCCACGAAGTTGTAGTAGTCCTCGGTGGTCAGCTTGGGCAGGCGCGAGGTCTCGATCAGTTGCTTGACCTGGGCCGTGCGGGCCTTGGCCTCGGCTTTTTCCTGCTGCTGGCGGTTCAGCTCCTGGTCGCGCTTGACCTTCTCGGCGTGCGCCTCGGCCGCCAGGCGGGCCTGGGTGTCGTCGGCCTCGATCTGGCCTTTATGGACCAGGCGCTGCTGTTTCTGTTTCTCTTTGCCGACCTGCTTGGCCTGCTTTTGATTGACCAGACCTGCTTTGAGCAACTGGTCGCGAAGGGAAAGGCTCATGGTGCTTACTCACTTAGGCAACTGCTCAACCGCAGCTGGACACATTCTTTTCCTGACGTTTGGCTTCGCCCCACAGGGCGTCCAACTCTTCGAGGGTGCAATCTTCTATGGGACGGCGGGTATCGCGCAATGCCTGTTCGATAAATCGGAAGCGTCGTTCGAACTTGGCATTGGCGCCCCGTAGCGCGGTTTCCGGGTCGACCTTGAGGTGACGGGCCAGGTTGACCGCCGCAAACAGCAGGTCGCCGACCTCATCGGCAATCGCCGCCGGGTCGTTATCGGCCATGGCTTCGAGCACTTCATCCAGCTCTTCGCGCACGTTATCCACCACCGGCAAGGCGCAGGGCCAGTCGAACCCGACCTGGCTGGCGCGCTTCTGCAATTTGGCGGCACGGGAAAGGGACGGCAACGCGGTGGGTACATCGTCCAGCAGGGAAAGCTGCTCCGGCGCGTCGGACTTCTGCGCGCGCTCCTCGGCCTTGATCTGCTCCCAGCGTTCCTTGACCTGTTCTTCGCTCAACTGCGGGATATCCAGCGGCGCATACAGGTCGCCGGTGGGGAACACATGGGGATGGCGACGGATCAGCTTGCGCGTGATGCTGTCGATCACCCCGGCAAATTCGAAGCGCCCTTCTTCCCGGGCCAACTGGCTGTAGTACACCACCTGGAACAGCAGGTCGCCCAACTCACCTTGCAGATGATCGAAGTCGCCGCGCTCGATGGCGTCGGCGACTTCGTAGGCCTCTTCCAACGTGTGCGGGACGATGGTGGCGTAGGTTTGCCTGATGTCCCACGGGCACCCATATTGCGGGTCCCGCAGGCGACTCATCAGGTGCAGCAGGTCTTCGAGCGTATACATCATGGGGTACGGTTACGCCGCGTCTCGATGATATTCGGCAACTGGGAAATCCTCCCCAGCAACCGTCCCAGTGCGTCCAGCCCCGGAATCTCGATGGTCAGGGACATCAGCGCGGTGTTGTCCTCTTTGTTCGAGCGGGTGTTGACCGCCAGTACGTTGATCCGCTCATTGAGCAGCACCTGCGACACATCACGCAGCAACCCGGAACGGTCGTAGGCACGGATGACGATGTCCACCGGGTAAGTGAGCACCGGCACCGGCCCCCAGCTGACCTGGATGATCCGCTCCGGCTCACGCCCGCCCAGTTGCAGCACCGAGGCGCAATCCTGGCGGTGAATGCTTACACCGCGGCCCTGGGTGATATAGCCGACGATGGCATCCCCCGGCAGCGGCTGGCAGCAGCCGGCGATTTGAGTCATCAGGTTGCCCACGCCCTGGATCTGGATATCGCCACGCTTGCCAGGCTTGTAGCCGGTGGCCTTGCGCGGGATCAGTTCCAGCTGTTCGCTGCCGCGTTCCGGCTCGACCAGTTGCTGGGCCAGGTTGACCAGTTGGGCGAGGCGCAGATCGCCGGCACCGAGGGCGGCGAACATGTCTTCGGCGATCTTCATGTTGGCCTTTTCGGCCAGCTTGTCGAAGTCCACCTGAGGCAGGCCCAGGCGTGCCAGTTCGCGCTCGAGCAAGGTTTTACCGGCAGCGACGTTCTGGTCGCGCGCCTGCAGTTTGAACCAGTGGACGATCTTCGCCCGCGCCCGCGACGTGGTGATGTAGCCCAGGTTCGGGTTCAGCCAGTCGCGGCTCGGCGTACCGTGCTTGCTGGTGATGATCTCGACCTGTTCACCGGTCTGCAGGCTGTAGTTGAGCGGCACAATGCGCCCGTTGATCTTGGCGCCCCGGCAGTTGTGGCCGATCTCGGTGTGCACGCGGTAGGCGAAGTCCAGCGGCGTGGCACCCTTGGGCAGGTCGATGGCGTGGCCGTCTGGGGTGAAGATGTAGACCCGGTCCGGCTCGATATCCACGCGCAGCTGTTCGGCCAGGCCGCCGATGTCGCCGAGTTCTTCGTGCCATTCCAACACCTGGCGCAGCCAGGAGATTTTCTCTTCGTACTGGTTGGACCCGGCCTTGACGTCGGTGCCCTTGTAGCGCCAGTGCGCGCATACCCCAAGTTCCGCCTCTTCGTGCATGGCGTGGGTGCGGATCTGCACTTCCAGCACCTTGCCCTCGGGGCCGATCACCGCCGTGTGCAACGAGCGATAGCCGTTTTCCTTGGGGTTGGCGATGTAGTCGTCGAACTCCTTGGGAATGTGCCGCCACAGGGTGTGGACGATCCCCAGCGCGGTGTAGCAGTCGCGCATTTCCGGCACCAGCACGCGCACCGCACGCACGTCGTAGATCTGGCTGAAGGCCAGGCCCTTGCGCTGCATTTTGCGCCAGATGGAATAGATGTGTTTGGCGCGGCCGCTGATGTCGGCTTCGACGCCAGTGGCCTGCAACTCGGAGCGCAACTGGTTCATCACATCGGTAATGAAGCGCTCACGGTCCAGCCGCCGCTCATGCAGCAACGTGGCAATCTGTTTGTATTGATCGGGTTCGAGGTAGCGGAAGGACAAGTCCTCCAGCTCCCACTTGATATGGCCGATGCCCAGGCGATGCGCCAACGGCGCATAGATGTCGAAGACTTCGCGGGCAACACGGTTGCGTTTTTCGTCGTCGGCGGTCTTCACCGCACGGATCGCGCAGGTACGCTCGGCCAGCTTGATCAGGGCGACGCGCACGTCATCGACCATCGCCACCAGCATCTTGCGCAGGTTCTCGACCTGGCCCTGGGTGCCCAGCACCATGGACTGGCGCGGGCTCAGGCTGGCACTGATCGCCGCCATGCGCAGCACGCCGTCGATCAGCTTGGCCACCACGGTGCCGAAACGCTGGCTGACGGTGGGCAACGGGATATGCCCTTCACGCACGCCGCGATAGAGCACGGCGGCAATCAACGAATCCTGGTCCAGCTTGAGATCGGCGAGGATCTCAGCGATTTCCAACCCGGTGCGAAAGCTGGAAGTGCCTTCGGCCCATAGGTTCTTGGCCGCATTGTCTTGCTGCTCAGACTCACGAGCGAACTCGCAGGCTGCTTTCAAGGCTTCACGGTCCAGTGCCGGATCGACACTGATGGCATGGTCCAGCCATGCCTCGAGATTGATACTGCCGTCGGTGTTGATCGGCTGGTGTGCTCTCACCTGTACCATCTTGCTTACCTTCCCTACGACGCACCTTCGATGCGCCAAAATCATCGCCGACGTTTACTGCGGACTCCCTGGCAGATCAGAGGCCCTGGAGAACGCAGGCCAGTCGGATTAAACAGGCATCCTAGCCCGCTTCAAATAACGCCATGGCCTCGACATGCGCGGTTTGCGGAAACATGTCGAGGATCCCGGCACGTTTTAGCCGGTAGCCTTGCCTGACCAACTCAACCGTGTCCCGCGCCAGCGTGGCCGGGTTGCAGGACACATACACCAGACGCTTGGCACCCAAGGTCGCAAGCTTGCGCACAACCTCCAGGGCACCGTCACGGGGTGGGTCCAAGAGTACCGCAGAAAAGCCCTGTTTGGCCCATTCTGCGTCAATCAAAGGCTGGGACAAATCGGCTTGAAAAAACTGCGCATTGTGCAAATCGTTGCTGACAGCATTCACGGCCGCCCGGTCCACCATGGTCTGCACACCTTCCACCGCCACCACTTCGCGTACCTGGCGTGCCAGTGGCAAGGCAAAATTGCCCAGGCCACAAAACAGGTCCAACACCCGTTCGTCGGGTTGTGGCGCCAGCCATTCCAGGGCCTGGGCAACCATCGCGGCATTGACGCCGGCGTTGACCTGCACAAAGTCGCCTGGCCGGTAAGCCAGTTCCAGATTCCACTGTTCCAGTGGAAAGCCCAACACAGCATCGGTGTCGACCGGCGCCGGCTGGCCCTCGCCCTGCAGCCACAACTGGGCCTCGTGGAAAGCGCAGAATTCGTTCAATACCTGCAGGTCCGCTTCGGACAGCGGCGCCATATGCCGCAGCAACACCGCAATGGACGTACCGCTGAACAATTCCACATGCCCCAGGGCCTGCGGTTTGCTCAGGCGGCGCAGCATGTTCGGCAGGCGCTGCATGATCGGTTGCAAGGCCTGTACCAGCACCGGGCAATCATCGATGGCGACGATCTCCTGGCTGGCCACGGCGCGAAAACCGACGTCCAGGTGTTTCGCCTTGGCATCCCAACGCACGGCCACGCGGGCGCGGCGACGGTAGCCGAATTCCGGCCCGCTCAACGGTGCGGCCCACTCTTGCGGTTCCACGCCCGCCACGCGGGACAGTTGCTCGGCGAGCATGCGCTGTTTCAGGGCAAGCTGTTCGGCATGGGGCAAATGCTGCACGCTGCAACCGCCGCAACGACCGACGTGCGCACAAGGCGCCGGGCGGCGCAGCTCGCTGGCCTTGAAGACGCGCTCGGTGCGCGCCTCGACGATTTTGCCGTGGGCACCCAGCACCCGCGCTTCGACTTCTTCGCCGGCCAGCGCGCCGTTCACAAACCAGGTGCGCCCTTCGAAGAACACGATGCCACGGCCGTCATTGGCCAGGCGCTCGATGGTCAGGCGTTGTTTCTTGCCCACCGGAATCTGCGGGGCGCGGCTGCCGCCCGTCGGTTGGAAGCGCAGGCCTCTCTCGTGCCTGGCCATCAGTTGGGTTCGTCGAAGATGCCGGTCGACAGGTAGCGGTCGCCTCGGTCACAGATGATCGCGACGATCACCGCGTTTTCCACCTCCTTGGACAGGCGCAACATACCGGCCACGGCGCCGCCGGAGGATACGCCGCAGAAGATGCCTTCTTCACGGGCCAGGCGGCGAGTGGTGTCTTCGGCCTCGCGCTGGGCCATGTCGATGATGCGGTCCACGCGCGTGGCGTTGTAGATCTTCGGCAGATACTCTTCGGGCCAACGGCGGATACCCGGGATGGCCGCGCCTTCCATCGGTTGCAGGCCAACGATCTGGATCGCCGGGTTCTGCTCCTTGAGGTAGCGCGAGTTGCCCATGATGGTGCCGGTGGTGCCCATGGAGCTGACGAAATGGGTGATGGTGCCCTGGGTCTGGCGCCAGATTTCCGGGCCGGTGCTGGTGTAGTGCGCCTCGGGGTTGTCGCCATTGGCGAACTGGTCAAGCACCAGGCCACGGCCTTCGGCGGCCATGCGCTCGGCGAGGTCGCGCGCGCCCTCCATGCCTTCTTCCTGGGTAACCAGCACCAACTGCGCGCCATAGGCAGTCATCGCCGCCTTGCGCTCGGCACTGCCGTTGTCGGGCATGATCAGGATCATCTTGTAGCCCTTGATCGCGGCGGCCATGGCCAGGGCGATACCGGTGTTACCCGAGGTGGCTTCGATCAGAGTGTCGCCGGGCTTGATCTGCCCGCGCAACTCGGCGCGGGTGATCATCGACAGCGCCGGACGGTCCTTCACGGAACCGGCCGGGTTGTTCCCTTCGAGCTTGAGCAGCAGGGTATTGCTGGTTTCACCCGCCATGCGTTGCAAGCGGACCAGGGGCGTGTTGCCGACGCAATCGGCGATTGTAGGGTACTGCAAGGTCATGGCGTATTCGCAATCCAGACTGCGGGGCGCACATCATACCGGGAAAGGCCGGCGGGCCATATCACGCAAAGTGTGGTGCTTATTGCGTTAGGATATAAGCACGAAAAATCATCCGACCACGAACGCCGTCCACTCCTGGCGGGTAAGTTCCCGAATCCGCTTGTTTTCGGCTGATGCCCTTGCGTCCCGCACGCCATTGAGACGATTCACGTACTGCCCTTCACTGATCAAGCCGCTCGCCAGTTGTTGATCAGCAACCTCCAATAGCCTCTGGAAACGGCGGAGTTTGAATTCGAGATCTGCGGCATATTTATGTTGAATAAAATGCACCCAGAAAGGCTCATTCTGTAACAACTCAGGCCAGTTCGTTCCCGTCTCATTATTCAGTACAGCCGTGCGCACGGTATTGACTGAATGGGCATCCGGCACAGCCGCCTCAAAACGCTGGGGAAGTACTTGCGGCAAATTCAGGCTCGATGCCAGGGCGATGCGATAACTCAGGACCCGCGTGCAAGCGAATGCCATGCCCTGGGACTCAAAGTGCCTGGAAAGATACTGATCTATGTATTCAAGGCGACGCCGTGCCCGGTAGTAATGCAACAGATTTGGCCCTGCCGTTTGGACGCCGGCATCGAGTATCCGTAAAGGAACTATTTGCAACTCAAGTTGATGCAAGCACAACAGGCAACCATCAATCCCTCCGCGAAGGGTGCGATAACACGGTAAGTAAGCAATTCGCTCTATGCCCTCATGGGACATCGCATCGTCAATCACCCCCCAGACTCGGTGTGAAATGATCTCTCTCATTACACGGTGGTGAGGGTCAATGAACTGCGGGTATTCGGCAATGCTTGCCAGCAACTCAAAGAAATAATCCGCCATTGGCTGGTTTTGCAAGTACGCCCAATCGAGTTGGCGCGCTTGTACTTCTCCAGGAGGGAGCAGCGCCAACCAGCGGTCGGGACGCTGATCAAGAGGAACCGTCGGTTCCCATAGTCCGAAATCAATACCGGGTGGTCCCCGACGCTCGCCCACTCGGCGTAACAACTGCCGTGCCTCGGCGGAAAGCGGATTACCTCTCAGGTTCATCCCTCGATGGACATCGGGATAAATGAACAAGTCCGTCTCGGCCAATTCCTGTAGTTGATTGTCACGCAGGTCAAGGCTGCTCAAGGTAGGGAGGCTCACGGCACCGCGCGGCAATTGCTTCAACTCGCAATTGCGCAGGTTCAGCTCCCGCAGGCTCTTCAACTTATAGACATTCAAGCGTCGGCCCTGCCCAAGCGGGTTTCCCGACAAATCGAGGCTTCTGAGTCGGGTAAGCTCAGCCAACCGTTCCTCGTCTATGTAGTTGAACCGCAAGTGGTTGTTCGACAAATTGAGCACTGCCAGGTGAGCGTGGACATCCAGATTGGGAAGATGAGTGAGTTGGTTACCATTGAGATAAAGAATGCGCAGGGCCGGAAAGTTGAACAGAAAGCGCTCCGGCAACGCCGTCAATCGGTTGTTTCTCACGCTCAACATCGTCACATGACCAAAGTACGCGCCCAGGGTGGGTAAACTTGCCAAATCCAAATCGTCCAGGTTGAGTTCCTCGGCCACTCCCGGAGTGAACCCTTCCTTGGCCCAGCAACGCTGAATCCGCTCGGCCGCCAAGGCCCGCGAACGGGCCGATACGCTGTCCGGCTGGACTGTCGACGCCTGATCCCGCCACGCCTGCAAATCCCTGTACAGCCGATCACGCTCCCTGACCTGATAGTTGATCAAGTCTTCGCGCTCTCTGACCGTGTCACCCGCCTCCGCCAGCATCGCCCAAACCTCGGCATCCGTTTTAGAGGGGTACAGCTCGCGCATGCGTGAGATCTGATCACGCTCTGTCGGCCCAAACTCAGTTCCACCACTGAATGGATAGCCTTTGCGACCATTGATCAGCCGGAATGGCCCAAGCCTCAATGGCATTTGCCGCATGTTGAGTGTCGCTTGGATTCCCGACCAATCCTGCCCCAGGCGGGCGCCCATGTCGGCGCGCAATTCCTCCAATGCGCCGGCGTGGGTATAGCCCAACGACTGGCGCTCGGCCGGGGGCAATGCGCCGAACAAAGCCTCCAGGAACGGCGCGCGCGCGCCCACCGCCTGCAAGGTGCCATCTGCCCGTTGGACGTAAGCCAGGTACTGCCCGACGCTTGGTTTCAAGACCCGCCGAAGATCCGCATCATCAGGACCGACACTGTCGATCACGCGATGGGCGTCCCAGAGTTCAACCCGCAGCGATGTCGGCCAACCCTCGAGACCGGCCAGCTCATGGAGCATCAGCCGTGAACTGTCGTCATTCGCCAACGGGGACAGGTAGACGCCTTCCAGGGCGCCACAGACCCGTAACCAACGGATCCACCAACGCGCCTCTTGCGCCAGAGAGTTCGGTACACGCCCCGCCCTGAGGCGCTCCAACTCCGATGCAGAGGCGTGTTGCACCCAGTCTTGCGCGATACCCAGTGTCAAGCCGGGATACTGGCGCAATATCACCTGTACCAAAGGGTCGTCGGAACGCTGGTTCTTGCGACGCAGCACATCGAAAAACCGTGCATGCATCTGCAGTTTGTCCATATTCACCTTGGCTTCCAACGCCGTGACCTGGTCTTCACGGGCAGCTCCAGGCAGGCCTACCAACACATCAGCGTTGTCGGGCGTTATTTCATCGAGCACCTGGACGATAAATTCCGACCCAGCCTCCAGCCCTTGCTTGACCCGTTCAAAAATATTCAGCCGCTCGAACGTCTCCACCAGCAGCACCGGCGGCGGATCGCCGCGCACATGCACCTTGCGCAGCATGTCCGGCGTCACGCCGCTGATCTGCTGAACCTTGTCGATGGCATCAGGGGTCAATGCGCGAAACCTGGGCCCTAGGCGGTAAAAGGGTTTCTGCCCATCCCACGTCAGCGGGTTCTCCCATTCATGGCGCCAGGCGCCCGCACCGTTATGGCTCAATACCGGCGCATACGCGTCGTCCAGGGAAGGATGGCGGATACGCCAGGGTTGGGTCTGATCCGCTTGGGTCACTTTGAAATATTGGCTGTCGATAAACAAATAGCGGTCCGACTCCAAACGGTACACACCCATCGCATCAGGCTCGGAGGCCATACGCGTGGCGTCGACGTGGCTCGCATACTGGGTGATCTCGCGCAGCACGGGGTAAAACGTGCCTTGCGGTGCACGATTGCGCAGCATGGCCTGCGCCACCTGATGACGAAACCCGGTGATGGCTGCCGGAATATCGGCGCCGAACCTGGCGCGATCATGCTCGGAGAGTTGGCTCAGCATCACCCGGAAAAACGCATCCGCGCCACCCTGCTGCACACCGGCACTCTGGCTATCCGGATCGTAGGGCGAAAATTCTCCCTCGCCGTGGTCGAGGACCAACACGGCATGTCTGTCACGGTCCAGGGGCACATAGGTTGGAGGGCCGACAATCAGGCGTTTGCCGAGAGTGCCCAAGGCACTGCGGGCGAACGCCTGGACCCACGCCTGGGTTTGCGGGTCAAACCTGCGGCGGTGGTAGATCCGGTCAATGAGGGCGTCGGCGCGCGCCATCTGCGCGGCGGCCTTGAGCCCATCGTACAGTCCCTCGGGTTGTTGTCGGACCTCAAGCAGACGGGCTTGCTGATCAGCCGACAGCGGATGCTGATCCAGCACCTCCAACAATCTCGGCAGGCTGACGTCGGGATGCAAAGCGCGCAGCACCTCGATCACCTCGGGTACCGGGTAGTCATGCCCAACGCTGTCGGGCAACCACTTGCGCACGGACACCGACGCGCGGATAGCGGCCGACCGATGGATATCGGCAAACCGGGTCAGGGCTTCGAACAGATCGAACCGCGACGCCTGGGCCTGGGCTGACAGTTGCCGACGAACCGCGTGCTCGTCGGCAAAACGATTGGGTAATAGCCGCATGACCGCCTGGGTCAGGTCCATCGTGATGCGCTGAGGGATTGCGTAGCCAAACTGATAGTTTTCCAGCGCTGTCACCGTGACCACCGCGGTCGTCGGATGGTCGGCATCCTTGCTGTAGCGCCGCAGCTCCAGGCCCTGCGCATTCACGATACGCAGCGTGGTGTCCACCGGCCATGCGGGCAACTGCACGAGCAGCGGGCCCGCCACGGCAAAACTATCGACAGGCGCCGGCCCGCCTGCGCCGGCGGGATCGGCAACCCAGTCAATCAGGCGGTCGGCATTGAACCGTACGGTAGCCTCGACCAGCGAAGCCGACGGTTTCTCACCCGCCCACACACGCTCAAGGTCAGCCCGTGAGGTACCGCTGGTGTCGAGCAGCGCCTGTATTTCACGCGCCGGTGCCTGAGCGGGCAGCAGCATGCGCTCCACCCACTGGGAGTCGCTCAGGTCTTTGGTTTCCTGAGCGCGGGTGGCTTCAGGCAGTTGCGACAGGCGTCTATACAACGCGTGATGACGCCGCCGTACACTGATTGCCAGTCGGGAGTGCAGCCGCCCGCTGATAAGCAAGTCGGCCAAGTCGGCAAAGGCCAGGACCAATTCGCCGGCGTGCCCCTCCAACATCCTGGAAACACCATTGAGCAGCCCTTCACCGAGTGCCGCAAACAATGCAACAACCCGTATGCGCGCCAGCCCTTTTAGCGCACCAGGCACCGGCAGCAGCAATATTTCCAGCACCTCACTCAACACCACCCGAGCAACACCGGTAATAGTCTGCAGAAGCCCGGGAGTCTCATTAGCCAGGCATTTCAGGTTGGTGCGGATACGCGTCAGGTGGAGGTCTCCCAGACTGACGGGGGGCGCTTGGGTCACAGTCTTGCGGTCATACCCGGTCCTGTCCTCCAACCGAGACTCGAACGTGCGATGGACAAAGTCCTGTAGTATTCTGGCATATTCATAAAGGCCTTCTTCACGAGCGTAACCTCGCCTGAGTCTCGTCAAGCGCTCTTGGTCAGGGTATGCCATGACCGTGTAAAGCCACGCCACCTTACCCTGCCTGTAGAAAGCGCTGAACACGACATAGAACTCCTGGCAGGCTTCCCGGTGACTGTCGTAATGACGCAAATCGCCTCCGCCTGGCCTTCCGGGGAAGTAACTGAAAGCGCCTTTGCAACCGTTAACGGCAAATACCAGGTGAGAAATCTCCAGGGTGTCACCGGGTGGCCTGCTAAGGATCTGCCCGATATACCCGACAAACTGAGGCACCCAACCGATGACGTCTTTATCTTTGCCATCGGGGATGAACAGTTGCATTTCTTCGCAGTGCCCCCAGCGTCCCTCTTGCTCCAACGCTTGCTTGATATACCGATATTTTTCCCGATCAACCCGGGTGGTTTTCGAGTCTCTCAGGGCCTCGATCAGGGCGAACTCAAATTCCAGGCGCCCCAGGCTCGCAATCGCGACACCCAACGGCTTATCCTTGCCCAGGCGGTCGTCGAGCAGAGTGCGGAGTTGACCGCCGAGGTTGAGTTTACGCACCAACGCAATGAAATCCTCAGGGCTGATATCAACACTCAGCCTGCTGGATTTCGCCACCCCGGGCTCGCCTGGGCGCTCCCAACTGGTCAGGCCGTCGTAATTCATGCACGCGGCCACCCAGAGTGTCAGGTGAAGTTGTCCGTGAGAGGGAGGCCCCGAAGGCGCGCGACGATAACGACCAGACCGCAAGGAATACACCGTGGTGATATGCTCGGCCTTCGGGTCGATATCCTTGCCGACCAGGTCTTTGAGGCCTTTGCGCAAACGCTCCAGGCCTTGGCGTTCAAACTGCGCCACCAGTTGACTTACATCTCGCGACACCGTCGTCTGAATCTCGATCAAGGCCCGCTGCGCGCGCACATACTCACGCCGCTCACCTTCTTCGAGCCCACCGAGGAAGGCCGCGAACTTCTCACGCAAGGCGTCCACGGTTTGCAGGGTCGCCCACTCGTCGCCTGAGACCAGGGGCAGCCTCGCTCGCTGCTCCGTCATGAACGTGGCCAACGGGTCTGCCTGCTGGTGTGTCGCTAACGGCTCGATCATTTCACACTCCTTGAAATGATCAGCCTATCCACTACTTGTCGACGGCTCCGGTAACTATGTAGCGCGTTGATTCAGCCATGGTTCTTCTCGAAGACCGCTGCGCCCATCGCTGCAATCTGCCGCTCGATCAGTGCGTCGAACGGGCGCAGCAATGGCTCGAAGGAGGCAGGCGCTTCCAATACTTGCAGGGCCTGCGCAATCGCTTCGACGGTGGACAACGCACCGGGCCCGGGCGCCTTGCGCAATCGATAGCGTGATACGGCGTCGCCCATCAAGGTCACTCGCGGCAACGCCGCCAGCAAAGGGTTGAGGTGCAGCAATTTGCGCGCCTTGCGCCAGGTGCCGTCGGGAACCACGAGCAACATCGGCTGTTCGTCCGGCGCATAGCGTTGCAAGGGTTGCGCATCGTCCGACGGAAACAACAGCCGCGCCTGATAACCGGGTGGGTTCAACAATGTCGCCAGATCGTCGAACACCTCCCCCACCACCAACTGCGCGTTGTTCAAACCCAGCGCGGCCAGCCTTGCGGTATTCAGCGCGTGGTTGACCTCACTCGGATGCTGCAACAGCAAGACGCGGGTGCGGCTTTCCAGGCTGGGGATCAACGGGCACAGGCAGTGGGTGGCAGGCCTGAGACAACGGGAGCATTGGGGTCTGGACATGATTTTCAGGCCTGGTTGAGCTGGGCTTTGAGGAGGTCGCGAAAGGTCTGGATCAGCGGTTCACGGCTGCGACCACGGCGCATGATCATCGAAAACGGCGCCTGGTAGCCGAAGGTCGCCGGCAGCAACACACGCAAATCGCCCTTGTCGGCCCAGGCCTGGGCATAGTGTTCGGGCAAGTACCCGATATAGGCACCGGACAACACCAGGATCAGTTGCGCCTCCATACTTTCCACTGTCGCCGCGCTGTGCTTGAAGCCATGGCGCGCCAGTTCGGCCTGGCTCCAGTAGCCGCGTCCGACCATGCGTTGCTGGGTAATCACTTGTTCCGGGATACGTCGTTCATTGAATAAAGGATGCCGGGTGCTGCAATACAGCCAGTGCTGTTCGCGGTACAGCGGCATGTAGATCAGCCCGCTCATGCGGTTGGAGAAGGCGCCGATGGCCAGGTCCAGGCGGTTGTCCTGCACGCCCAGTTGCAGCTCGTAGGGGCTCATCACCGATAAGTGCAAATGCACCGCCGGGTGCTCCAGGCTGTAGGCGCCGATCACCTCGGCGAACGGCAGCGCCTTGTCGCTGACGGTGGAATCGAGCACGCCGAGCTTGAGGGTGCCGCGCAACTCGCCCTTCAACGCGGCAGCATATTGCTCGAAGCCTTCCAGCTCACCGAGCAGGCGCAGGGTTTCCTGATGGAACAGCTCGCCCTTGCTGGTGAGGCTGAACCCGCCGCGGCCGCGATGGCACAGCACCAGGCCCAACGCCGACTCCAGCTGGCTCATGTAGGTGCTGATGGCCGAGGTGGACAGGTTGAGTTCGTGCTGGGCATTGGCGAACCCCTGGTGACGCACGACGCTGACGAAGATGCGCAGGAGTTTCAGGTCGGGCAAGGCGTTGGCCATGGGCGGCTCCAGAGGCACACACAAAATCCTGTGGGAGGGGGCTTGCCCCCGATGAGGGCGTGTCAGTCGGCACAACATTGACTGACCCACCACCATCGGGGGCAAGCCCCTTCCCACATTTAAACGCAGTTTACCCCAGGCATTAGTTTAGAAAAATCTGAACTAAGTATTTGCCCCTGCCGATTCTTTCGTTTCCCTGTATTTCGCAGAATCGCCCCCTAATAAACAAAACAACGATGAGGCACTCCCGTGGACAAGATTTTCCACCAACCACTGGGCGGCAACGAAATGCCGCGCTTTGCCGGCATCGCCACCATGATGCGACTTCCCCACCTGCAAACCGCCAAGGGCCTGGACGCTGCCTTCATCGGCGTGCCCCTGGACATCGGCACCTCGCTGCGCGCCGGCACCCGCTTCGGGCCGCGTGAAATCCGCGCCGAATCGGTGATGATCCGCCCGTACAACATGGCCACCGGCGCCGCACCGTTCGACTCGCTGTCGGTGGCGGACATCGGCGACGTGGCGATCAACACCTTCAACCTGCTCGACGCCGTGCGCATCATCGAAGAAGCCTACGACGAGATCCTCGAACACGACGTGATCCCGATGACCCTGGGTGGCGACCACACCATCACCCTGCCGATCCTGCGGGCGATCCACAAGAAACACGGCAAGGTCGGGCTGGTGCATATCGATGCCCACGCCGATGTGAACGACCATATGTTCGGCGAGAAAATCGCCCACGGCACCACCTTCCGCCGCGCCGTGGAAGAAGGCTTGCTGGACTGCGACCGTGTGGTACAGATCGGCCTGCGTGCCCAGGGCTACACCGCCGAAGACTTCAACTGGAGCCGCAAGCAAGGCTTCCGCGTGGTCCAGGCTGAAGAATGCTGGCACCACTCCCTCGCACCGCTGATGGCCGAAGTGCGTGAAAAGGTCGGCGGCGGCCCGGTGTACCTGAGCTTCGACATCGACGGCATCGACCCAGCCTGGGCACCGGGCACCGGCACCCCGGAAATCGGCGGGCTGACCACCATCCAGGCCATCGAGATCATCCGTGGCTGCCAGGGCCTCGACCTGATTGGTTGTGATCTGGTAGAAGTTTCGCCGCCCTATGACACCACCGGCAACACCTCGTTGCTGGGCGCCAACCTGCTGTACGAAATGCTCTGCGTATTGCCGGGCGTGGCGCACCGCTGATGAGCACGCACGAGGTGCTGCAAGCCGCCGCCGAGTTGGTGGCGGCCTTCGCCCGCAATGACCGCGCCGCCTACTTCGGCGCGTTCACGGCCGATGCCAGCTTTGTGTTCTACACCCTCCCCCAGCCGCTGCTCAGCCGCGATGCCTACCAGGCGTTGTGGGACAGCTGGCGTCGGGACGAGGGGTTCGAGGTGCTGTCGTGCACCTCGAGCAACGCCGTGGTCAGCCTGCAGGGCGACGTGGCGATATTTATCCATGACGTGGCCACCGAGCTGCGCATGAACGGGGAGCAATTCAAAAGCCAGGAACGCGAGACCATTGTCTTCACACGGCAAGGATCTGGCGCACAACAAAAACAAGGCCGGTGGCTGGCCTGTCACGAACATTTGTCCGCTATGCCGGAAGGGCTGCCGCCCCCTTAGCCAATGTGATCGGAGCTGATCATGAATAATAAAAACAACGATAAAAGTATTCGAAAAATAGAAACCAACGGGGTCGAGCAGATCCCGGACCACGAACGTACCGCCGGCCCCAAGGATCTGTTCCGACTGATCTTCGGCGGTGCCAATACCTTTGCCACCGCCGTGCTGGGCTCCTTCCCCGTGCTGTTTGGCCTGTCATTCCAGGCCGGCGTCTGGGCGATTGTGCTGGGCGTGCTGGTGGGTGCGCTGATCCTGGCGCCCATGGGCCTGTTCGGGCCGATCAATGGCACCAACAACGCTGTGTCTTCCGGTGCGCACTTTGGTGTGCACGGGCGGATCGTCGGCTCGTTTCTGTCGCTGCTGACGGCGATTGCCTTCTTCTCACTGTCGGTGTGGAGTTCGGGTGATGCGCTGGTGGGCGGTGCGAAACGTCTGATCGGCCTGCCGGAAACCGACCTGACCCTGGGGCTGGCCTACGGGGTGTTCGCCATTCTGGTGCTGACGGTGTGCATCTACGGCTTTCGCTTCATGCTGTGGGTCAACCGCATTGCGGTGTGGGCGGCGAGCCTGTTGTTCCTGCTGGGTATCTTCGCCTTCGCGCCGGCTTTCGACAGCCACTTCGCAGGCACCGTCGCGCTGGGGCAGACCGGCTTCTGGGCCGCCTTCATCGGCGCCGCGCTGGTCGCCATGAGCAACCCGATTTCCTTCGGCGCGTTCCTCGGCGACTGGTCGCGCTACATCCCGCGTGAAACGCCGAAAATGCGCATCATGCTGGCAGTGGTCCTGGCACAAATCGCGACGTTGATCCCGTTCCTGTTTGGCCTGGCCACCGCGACCATCGTGGCGATCAAGGCACCGGACTACATCGCGGCGAATAACTACGTCGGCGGTTTGCTTGCAGTGGCACCGACCTGGTTTTTCCTGCCGGTGTGCCTGATCGCGGTGATCGGCGGCATGTCCACCGGCACCACCTCGCTGTATGGCACCGGGTTGGACATGTCCAGTGTGTTCCCGCGCCTGCTGTCACGGGTCAAGGCCACCTTGCTGATTGGGGTGATGTCGATTGCCTTCATCTTTATCGGACGTTTCGCCGCCAACCTGGTGCAGAGCGTGTCGACCTTCGCCGTGCTGATCATCACCTGCACCACGCCGTGGATGGTGATGATGATCATCGGACTGATCGTGCGTCGCGGCTTTTACTGCCCGGATGACTTGCAGGTGTTTACCCGTGGAGAAACCGGCGGTCGCTACTGGTTCAGCCATGGCTGGAACTGGCGCGGGCTGGGGGCGTGGATTCCGAGTGCGCTGGTGGGTCTGTGCTTTGTCAACCTGCCGGGGCAGTTTGTCGGGCCGCTGGGCAACCTGGCCGACGGCATCGATATCAGCCTGCCGGTGACGCTGGGACTGGCCTCGGTGGTGTACCTGACCTTGCTGCGTGTGTTCCCGGAACCGGCGGCCGTCTACGGGCCCGCCGACCCTCGCAGCAAGCGCACGGATGCGCGCGTTAAACCGGCGCTGCAACCCGCCGCCTGATCGCCCATAAAAAAGATAATCGGAGAACCGCCGTCATGGCTTTGGATTTATTCGTCGTACTCATCTACGCCGCCGGCATGCTCGTGCTCGGCTACTACGGCATGCGCCGCGCCAAGACCCACGAAGACTACCTGGTGGCCGGGCGCAACCTGGGCCCGTCGCTGTACATGGGCACCATGGCCGCCACGGTATTGGGCGGTGCATCCACCGTCGGCACCGTGCGCCTGGGTTATGTGCATGGCATTTCCGGCTTCTGGCTGTGTGCCGCGCTGGGCATGGGCATCATTGCGCTGAACCTGTTCCTGGCCAAGCCGCTGTTGAAGCTGAAGATCTTCACCGTGACCCAGGTCCTGGAAAAACGCTACAACCCCATGGCCCGCCAGGCCAGCGCTGTGATTATGCTGGCTTATGCACTGATGATCGGCGTGACGTCGATCCTGGCCATCGGCACTGTGTTGCAGGTGTTGTTCGGCTTGCCGTTCTGGATCTCGGTGCTGCTCGGCGGTGGCGTGGTGGTGGTGTACTCGACCATCGGCGGCATGTGGTCGCTGACCCTGACCGACATCGTGCAGTTCGTGATCAAGACCGTCGGCCTGATGTTTATCCTGCTACCGATCTGCCTGTACCGCGTCGGCGGCTGGGATGAGTTGGTCGCGAAGCTGCCGGCGTCGAGCTTCAGCTTCACCGCCATCGGCTGGGACACGATCATCACCTACTTCATGATCTACTTCTTCGGCATCCTGATCGGCCAGGACATCTGGCAGCGGGTGTTCACCGCCCGTGATGAAAAGGTCGCCCAGTACGCCGGCACCTTCGCCGGTTTCTACTGCATCCTCTACGGCCTGGCCTGTGCGCTGATCGGTATGGCCGCGCACGTGCTGATCCCGGACCTGGACAACGTCAACAATGCGTTTGCCGCTATCGTGAAAGCCTCGCTGCCAGATGGCATCCGTGGCCTGGTGATTGCCGCAGCACTGGCGGCGATGATGTCCACCGCCAGCGCCGGCCTGCTCGCTGCCTCCACCGTACTGACCGAAGACCTGCTGCCGCGCCTGCGTGGCGGCAAACAGTCGAGCCTGGCCGTCAACCGCCTGTTCACGATGCTGACCGGTGTTGCCGTGCTCGGCATCGCACTGGTAGTCAGCGATGTGATCAGCGCCCTGACCCTGGCCTATAACCTGCTGGTGGGCGGCATGTTGATCCCGCTGATCGGCGCGATCTTCTGGAAGCGCGCCACCACCTCCGGGGCAATTACTTCCATGACGCTGGGCTTTGTGACCGCGCTGGTATTCATGATCAAGGATGGGCTGGATTCGAACACGCCGATCTATTACAGCCTGGCGGTGGGGCTGGTGAGCTTTGTGGTGGTGAGTTTGTTGTCGCGTCGACCAGAGGGCGTGGCGGCCAGCGCGGTTTGAGAGACAGCGGGGTTTAGAGGGGTTTCTTCAGCGGGCGCGACGTCGGATGTCGCGCCCGTTTTTTTCATTCAACCGCCAGGTTCTGGTTTGCCTGGATGATCTCCTGGACCAGGGAGGCCCATAACAGTCCTTGCGTTGTGCCGGCGGCGTAGGCTCCTCCGGCTGCGATGTGGTGGTGGGCCGACCAATGCACTATCGAAAGCCCATCCGAGGTGCCGGGCCTGGCACATTCGATAACTTGTAAATCACCACGTTCGATTGCCCTTCGGTAGGACTGTGGAAAGTGCCGAGAAACAGCCGCCAAGCATGCCCCCAATATCTGCTCTTTGCGTTCTGGCGCCGAATCAGGAGGAACCTGCCCGCCGGAAACAAGAATGCAGTCTCCGTCCAATCGGCAATTCATAACCCCGATTGGTAAATCGTACTGCAGTTTGAGCCCGCGTATCCCGGCGCCTTCATGACCCACTGCGCGCAGCTTGAAAAACCAACCAGTGATGGCGATTATCTCTGACTCCTCGACCCCCATAGCAGTAACAACGAAGTGTTCTCTGCTTAGCTCACCAATTTGCATCGGAGTCAGGTGCCCGGGCATGAACTGAACTCCAGAGTTCAGCAACAGCACCTCTATTTCATGCTTTAAATCGATAAAATCCAAATCGTAGCCCGACACCTCAATAGCGCGACCGACCCCGGGAACGCCAAAAGTCTCCAAGAACGTCTGCTGACTGATTTCTGTGAGCTCACCTCCTGGCTTGCCACTCGGCCAAGGTCTGTTTTCTATATCGCGTTGCTCGCGTATCGCAGTCTCTACCCCGCTGGCGTCGTCCATATAAGCGCGTACTACCCGAGCCCGCGCGAATGGTGCCAGCGTTGGGTTGTCAGCCAGAAACTTTTCAAACAGCTCGATACCTGCACGGTTGCACTCAACAGCCAAATATTGATTGGCGGGAAGTAGATAGTCGTTATGCAGTGGCTTTGCAGTCGTCTCCGTTGCCGACATATGGCGCATGTTTACAGGCTTATGACTGGCGCCATCGCTCTTCTGATTTCCCCCATACACCGTGACCTGATAATTCGCCAACCGGAGCATCACGGCCTGGAACAGGCCATTAATGCCTCTGCCGATGATTGAAACACGCGGCGCACTGGCCGCTGCGGGCAGAGAAGGGAGCGTCAATGACTGTGCAAGTTTACGCCTCACCAGACCGCGCAAGGCCATCAAACTCAGTTGTATTGAAACGGCATAGTCAAGGTCGCGGTGGCAGGCCTCGGTAG
Organism: Pseudomonas extremorientalis; assembly: GCF_024584605.1. NCBI lineage: Bacteria > Pseudomonadati > Pseudomonadota > Gammaproteobacteria > Pseudomonadales > Pseudomonadaceae > Pseudomonas > Pseudomonas extremorientalis. The sequence goes on from NZ_CP089519.1 coordinate 4,686,466, forward strand.
TTGACGCCTGGGTGGTCAGCGTCGCAGGCCGGTACCAAGTGAAGACCTCACAGCCGAGCCTCTGTGTGCGTTGTCGGAACTCATCCAGTGTCGCAGGCCCATAGTCCAATACCAGCTGAATATGTTCAGCCTCGGCCAGGGCGTGCAACGCACCGTCGCTGAAGACGTCCGGCTTGGCGACACAGATCAGGCGGGCTTGTCGGTGCAGGCACTGAATGAGGACCCGATCGAGGCGATGAACGGACTCGTCATTGAGGGATACGCATACAGCGACAGCGGCGGCGCCCTCCAAGGCCTCGAACCAGTCCACGACAAATGACACTCGACTGTCGGAGGCGGCATTACCGAGAGTATCCGACGCTCGACCTGGCCGGACCAGCACTCTGATCCGAACATCGGGATCTCGATCAAGCAACAGGTTGACCAGTTCTTTCCCCACATTGCCGTATCCCAGTACACGCACGTCACGGGGAATGGAACCATCAGCCAGTCTCAGCCAACGCAGGATATAGGCGGCCACATGCGGCGCATTCACCCCTGGGGTGTTGAGTACTTGAATGGCGTGGGATTCACACAGGTCCTGTCGTATCTTGTCCAAACTCGTACCCCTGCGGATCAAACAGAGGTTTCCAAAGGGGTGGGAGGTACGCCATTGCTCCAGGACATCTGCATCGATGGGTTGGTCTCCAACAATGATGGTTGTTGGACGCAGGAGCGCGATCTGTATCAGCAGCGCCTGCCTGGTCAATGCCGGCGAAAGAAACACGACGTTTCTGGGCGCGTCGGCCCTCCAGCTTTTCGACACAGGCGCAGCCTGTAAAACACAATCGGTTGTGGTGATGAGTGACGCGGCGACCGGAGGAACTGAAGAGAGCAACATAGCTTTGTCTCCAACAACTCTGACTGACACCTCGAAAAGAGGCACTCAACAACGTTGGGGCGCTATGAAGAGGCGCTTGAATTTCAAGCTATGGGTATTTCTAGAATTAGATAAGCCAGCTGATTCCGACTGACAGGTAGTCCGATTCTGACCATTAGTCAAAACGCTTGAAGAGAGGCGGATGCTCACCCTAAAACGGGGCGACGTTAGCTGTCGCACATTTCTTTGGCCTGGTACAAAACGACTGTGGGAGCGGGCTTGCTCGCGAAGGCGGTGTGTCAGTACATAAAATGTTGACTGACACACCGCCTTCGCGAGCAAGCCCGCTCCCACATGGATTCTGAGGCGATTTACAGGTCGCGTTTTATCGCCGACGTGGACGACGCTGCTCGTCATCTGTGCGAATCGGCACCGGCTGCAGCGGAGGCTCGATCAAGCCCAGTGCAACACCCAGGTCATGGAGCCAGTTTTGAATTTTCTCTTTCATGGTTGCCCCCTTTGAGGGTAATGCGAGTAGGCGCAAATTCTGTCGCCCTTTCCTACAGTGATAGTAGCCCTAAGTCCTACGTATTGCTTGAACGAAACCACAACGAACTATTACTGAATTCATCAAAATCCTGACGGATCGCTCAAGCAATGGCGCGCGTGTCTTGCACCACCGCAGCCTTGCCGGCTTGCTGGAGGTCGATCCATGCGTTGAGGTTAGCGCCGAGCATACCCTTTCGCCACATCAGCCAGGTGGTCGCAGTGGCAAAAGGCCCTGTCAGCGGATGAACGGACACGCTGTCCTTGCCAGGCAGGCTGTCGAGCATCGATTCGGACATTAGCGCCACGCCCGACCCGGCGATCACACAGGCGAGCATGCCTTGGTAGGACTCGATCTCAATCGCCCGGCCCATGGCCACGCGCTCATGGGAGAACCAGGTCTCCAGGCGGGTGCGGTAGGCGCAACTGCGACGGAAGGTGAACACCGAGCGCCCCGCTACATCTTGAGGCCCACGCACGGGGGGATGATCGGCTTCGCAAATCAGCACCAGACGTTCTTCGCACAGGGCGATGCCGTCCAGGGAGGCGATGGTGATGGGGCCGTCCACAAAGGCCGCATCCAGGCGACCGGTGATCAACCCTTCGAGCAACTCCCCGCTGGGCGCCGATTGCACCTGAAGGTTCACCATCGGATAAGCCTTGTGATAGCCCGCCAACAGCTTCGGCAAATGCACCGCGGCCGTGCTGTACATGCTGCCCAATACGAAATCGCCAGCCGGTTGCCCACCTTGCACGGCGCCATGGGCTTCATCATGCAGGGCCAGTAGACGGGTGCTGTAGTCCAGCAGAACCTTGCCCGCAGGAGAAAGCTGCAAGCGCTGGCGTTCACGCACGAACAGCTCTACACCGAGCTGCTCCTCCATTTGCTTGAGGCGCGTCGACAGGTTCGACGGCACCCGGTGCAAGCGATCAGCCGCACGGGTAATGGAGCCCTCTTCCGCCACGGCCTGGAAAATGCGCAATTGACTGAACTCCATGACTTTCTCCAAAACTGAACAAGTTGCTCACTATTATTCAATTCTACAGAAAGTCAATCCACCTTAGCCTGAAGGTATTCGCTTAGCCGCAGGAAATGTGACCATGTCTCCCTTGATTCGCTTAACTGCCAGCTTTGTCGCCTTGATGATGGCGATGGGGATTGGCCGCTTCGCCCTCACCCCGCAAATGCCGCACCTGCTCAGCGAGGGGCAGATCGACTTGACCGGTGCGGGCCTGATCGCCGCCGCCAATTACCTGGGCTACTTCGTCGGCGCGGTAGATTCGATCTTCGCGCGCAGCCATCACCACGTCCGTGGCCGGTTGTATGGCGGCTTATGGCTGTGCGTGCTGCTGACCCTGGCGTCGTACTGGGCCCATGGCTTTTGGCCACACCTGTTGCTGCGCTTTGGCACCGGCGTCGCCAGTGCCTGGGCATTGGTGATGATCACCAGCCTGAGCCAGCCACTGGCGATTGCCGCCGGACGTCCGCGCCTGGGTGCCTTGGTGTTTGCCGGTCCGGGACTGGGGATTTTGCTGACGGGCTTGCTGGCGCTGGGCTCCAATCTGCTGGGGCAAAGCTCCGCAACGTTGTGGCTGGTGTATGGCGCAGTGGCGCTGGTGATGTTGCTGGCGATTCTGCCGTTCCTGCCCAAGCCGTCTGCCGCCGCCCCCCTTAGCGGCCACTCCGACGCAGGCATTAATGGCAGCATCGCGCATTTGTGCTGGATCTACGTACTGTTCGGCCTGGGCTACATCATCCCGGCGACGTTCCTGTCACAGATGGCCAACGCGCAGTTCAAAGGCGCCTGGCAGGCCGACCTGTTCTGGCCGTGCTTCGGCCTGGCCGCCGCGATCGGTGTGGTGGTGGCGACCCTGCGCCGCAAGGACCCGAACACCACACGCCGCTGGCTGATGACCACGCTATGGCTGCAAGCGGCCGGGGTGTTTGCCTGCTTGCTGGGCAATGGCTGGGGCCTGGCACTGGGGGTCTTGCTGTGTGGCGGGCCGTTCCTGGCCTGCATGCAGTTGGTGATGGCCCGGTTGCGGGACGTCGCGCCCCATGGCTACCAGCGCAGCACCGGGCTGTTGACCGCCAGCTTTGCCATCGGCCAATTGAGCGGGCCGTTGCTGGCGTCGGTCAGCAGCCACCTGAGCGGTGGCCTGCAACCGGCGTTGGTGGTCGCCGGGGCAGGCTTGTTGGTGGCGGGCTCGGTGTTGATCAGCCGACAACCAGCGGCGCAGGCACACGCACCTGTTCACGCCGCGCCAGTACCAGGAAAAACAGCCCACCCAGGAAGCACCCGGTAAACCAGGCAAAATTGGCCATGCCCTGCAAGGCCGGGGTGAAGGTGATCGCGACGCCCACCAGCGTCGCGGGCACCAATGCCTTGACCGCCGTCCAGTTCACGCCACCGTCGAAGTAGTAGCGCCCGCTGGGGCTGTCATCGAACAGTGCATCCACGTCGATCTGCTGTTTTTTGATCAAATAGAAATCCACCAGCAGGATCCCGAACAGCGGCCCGATAAACGCCGCGAGGATGTCCAGGGTGTAGTGGATCATCAGCGGGTTATTGAACAGGTTCCACGGGGTGATGAAGATCGACGCCACGGCAGCGATCATCCCGCCGGCGCGCCAGCTGATCTTGCTCGGTGCGACGTTGGCGAAGTCAAACGCCGGGGACACGAAGTTGGCGACGATATTGATGCCGATGGTCGCGGTGACGAAGGCAAAGGCCCCGAGCAATACGGCCATGCTGTTGTCGATGCGCGACACGGTGGCGATCGGGTCATGCAGCATTTCACCAAACACCGGCAAGGTGCCCGAGACAATCACCACGGTCACCAGGGAAAACGCCAGGAAATTCACCGGCAGCCCCCAGAAGTTGCCGCGTCGTACGTCCTGCATGCTGCGGCAGTAACGGCTGAAGTCACCGAAGTTCAATGTTGGCCCGGAGAAGTACGACACCACCAGCGCCGTCGCCACAACGACCTGGCCAAACGCCTGCCAGCCCGACAGGGATTTTTCCGCCAGGGTAAAACTGATGTTCGACCAACCGGCCTTCCACACGATCCAACCGGCCAGGGCAAACATCACCGCGTACACCACCGGCCCTGCCCAATCGATAAAACGGCGGATGGACTCCATGCCCGCCCAGAACACCGCCGCTTGCAACACCCACAGGCTGAGGAAACCAAACCAGCCAAGGTAGGACAGGCCTGCAAAATGCGGCTCTGCATACACCGCCATCTGTGGGAAGAAGCGCAGCACCACGATGATCAAGGCACTCGACGCCAGGTACGTCTGAATCCCGTACCAGGCCACGGCGATCAGGCCGCGAATCACCGCCGGAATATTCGCGCCAAACACACCAAACGCCAGCCGGCAGATCACCGGATAAGGCACCGCAGCCTGCTGGCTTGGCTTGGCCACCAGGTTGGCGATCAACTGCACAATGCAGATCCCCACGAGCAAGGCGATCAACACCTGCCAACTGGCCAGCCCCAGGGCGAACAAGCTGGCGGCGAACACGTAGCCGCCGACGCTGTGCACGTCGCTCATCCAGAAGGCGAAGATGTTGTACCAGTTCCACTTTTGCGGCAGCGGGCCCAAGTCCTGGTTGTACAGGCGTGGGCTGTAGCCTTTGGGCAATTGTTCGGTCATCGCTGGGCTCCTCGAAATACCGGCCTGCGCTTCCGTCACGGGGTGCATACGGGAGGCGGCATGGTTTGTATACGAGATAGTCAGCAGAATGCGTGCCAATTGAACGCAATCCCTCTGGCACGGTGCTCCAAAGGGACTGATAACGGGCTATAGGGCGGCGCCACGCTCAGCAACGGTGCACAGATATCCTGTACACAATCAGCGTTGCACTCGTTGTGCACACAGGTAGCCCACCGTACAGCATGCGGCGGTCAGGAACGTCCCCCAGGCCATGTCCATGATCGCCAATCGAGCGGACCAACCTTGCAGCGTGGCCCAGTTGCTCAGGTCATAGGTGCCGTAGGCGACCAGGCCGAGCAAGGCGCCCAGGCGGCCGGCGCGTTGCCAGCTTGCGCTGGGCAAGACCACGAACACGACGCAACCGAGCACATAAAGGAGATAGAACAGCGTTGCCGGCAACAGCCGAGGTTGATCCAGCATCAGTGGACCCAACAGGGACTTATAGGTGGGCCCCATGATGACGCCGAGCCAGAGGCCGTCCAGGATCAGGAAGGCGAGCAACGTGCCGAGGTAGGCGAACAGCGTTTTCTTATTCATTGAGGCGGCCTCTGTAGACGCCAATGGGCGCCTACAGAAGAGCAGAACGCACTCAGCTTAGTTCAATGCGATCGGCATGAATCACAATCTGGCCCTGCTTATACAGCGCACCGATGGCCTTCTTGAAGTTGCCCTTGCTCACGCCGAACAAGTTGCTGATCACCGCCGGGTCGCTCTTGTCGCTGACCGGCAACGTGCCGTTGTTTTCACGCAACTTGGCAAGGATCTTCGAGTTCAGGCTGGAGGCCGCTTCCTGGCCAACCGGTTGCAGGCTCAGGCTGATGTTACCGTCGGCACGGATCTCTTTGATAAAGCCTTTTTCTTCCTTGCCCGGGCGCAGGAACTTGAACACTTCGTTCTTGTGGATCAGGCCCCAGTGCTTGTTGTTGATGATCGCCTTGAAACCCATGTCCGTGGCTTCGGCCACCAGCAGGTCGACTTCCTGGCCCACCTGGTAGTTGGCCGGAGTCTTGTCCAGATAGCGATCCAGGCGCGCGGTGGCGGTGATGCGCTTGGTGTGCTTGTCGAGATAGACATGCACCACGCAGTATTCACCGGCCGTCAGCTGGCGCTTTTCTTCCGAATACGGCAGCAGCAGATCCTTGGGCAACCCCCAGTCGAGGAACACGCCAATACTGTTGACTTCCACCACTTTCAAACTGGCGAATTCACCGACTTGAACTTTGGGTTTTTCAGTCGTGGCGATAAGTTTGTCATCGCTGTCCAGATAAATGAAAACGTTGAGCCAGTCTTCATCTTCACTGGGAATATCTTTGGGGATATACCGATTGGGCAAGAGGATTTCGCCATCTTGCGCACCGTCCAGGTACAAACCGAAGTTAGTATGTTTAACCACTTGCAAGCTGTTGTAGCGCCCGACTAAAGCCATGTCCAAACCCCTCATTACGTGGGCGGCATTCTACCCGAGTTGCACTCGCCACGCGCGCGCGCCTGAAAAATCGCGGGCGGGCGTGGCCTTCCAATGGCACAGCCCCGCTCGTCCGATCACTGGACTGAATTTTCCCACGCTGCCGAACGCCCTCCATCCCCGTGGTTTCGAGTTAAAACAGTAAGTTAGAGGCTTATCTCAAAGATAAACTTTGGCTATTTCCACACCCGACACTTATTCCCGGGGGATATTTACCAAGCAATTGTCAAGTCATTCCTGTACGATGCCTGGCCAAGTTAATTTTCTACAGGTTAGTGGCCGCCATGCGCGTAAAAGCATCCAACAGCAAAGCAAAGCCAGCTCCCGCCGTTGAAACCAGCGAGTCGATCAACAGCCAGATTGCGGCGTTCCTCAAGTCCGGCGGCGAAATCCAGCAAATTGCCAAAGGCGTAAGCGGCCAGACTTTCGGCCCGTCCAAGCAGATCAGCCTGGGTAAAAAGTAATACCGCGCAATACCCCTGGTCCCTAAGCGTCTTGACTCTCAAGGCGCTAGGACTAGAGCCCCAAGTCCCCCCGCTATACCTCTAATCGACGAACGGGCCTCACCGCCTGCCATTCGCCGGTATGCTTGCACACGTCTAGCACGGGCATCTGCCCGATTTCATCCGTCACTGCTCCTCGCTTTTCATGGAGTGAAGCATGTTCAAATCCTGCATCTTCCTGGTCTTTGCCCTGGTTGCCAGCCCCCTCGCCGAAGCGCAGGTCTTCCAGCGTGAATTGGGCGATTTCGACCTGAAATTGGGCACCACGCCCAGCCGAAGCATGGCCCAGGGCCTGGTCAAGCCCACCTCCCCCGGCAGCGACTCGTTCCATGGCGGGCTGGACCTGAGCCACGACAGTGGCCTGTATTTCGGTCAGTTTTCACCCAACATGGGCTTGTCTTCGTCCAGCAACCTCGAAGTCGATTCCTACATGGGTTTCAAACACCCCTTCGACCAGACCCTGGGTTACGAAGTGGGCCTGATCCACTACAGCTACCCCAAGCTCAGCCCCCTCGACAGCCAGGAGTTCTACGGCGGCCTGAACCTGTTGGGCAACCGCTTCGGGGCGTCCTTCAGCAACGACCCGGACCGCCAGGACAGCACCCTGTTCGCCGACCTCGGTGGCACGCAGCCGTTTGGCATCGGCGTCAGTATGAAATACACCACCCATCAGTTGGGCACTCCGGTTTCGGTGGACGGCGGCTCCATTCGCAGCTTCAGCGACTGGTCGGTGCAATTCTCCCGGGAGTGGATGGGCGTTGACTTGAACCTGATCTACAGCGACTCCAGCCTCAGCGGCGGGGATTGCTCGGCCTACTCCGGACACAATTCGCAATGCGATGGCCTGTTGACGCTGAAGGCTGCGCGGTCGTTTTATTGATGGGCTGAACTGTTGCAACCGCCGCGGGTTCACATGTGATAACCCACTCTGCGAAGGACCCGCCCATGCTGCGTCGGCTCAAACTACTGGTGCTATTACTGAGCCTGAGCCTGGTGCTCGCCGGCTGCAATCGCGTGGGCCTGGCCTACCGCAACCTGGACGTGATCATCCCCTGGACCCTCAACGACTACCTGGACATGAACGCCGGGCAGAAGAGCTGGTTCAACGACACCCTCAAGCAGCACCTGGCCTGGCACTGCACCACGCAATTGCCGGGTTACCTGGATTGGCTGGACCGCCTGCAGCGGATGGCCGATGACAATCAGGTCACCGACGCTGCCTTGCAGGCCCGTACCGTCGAGGCCAAGCAGGCCATCAACGAAATCGCCCACGAGATCACCCCCTCCGCCATCCAACTGCTACAGGGCCTGGATGATCAGCAGGTCAAGGACATGAACGACGCGCTGGCCAAGGACCTGCGCAAACGCCAGGACGAATACCTCAAGCCGCCCCTGGCACAGCAGATCAAGGAGCGCGCCGAACGCATGAATAAACGCCTGGACGCCTGGATAGGCCCGCTCAGCGCCAGCCAGCAGAACCGCGTAACCGCGTGGTCCATCGCCCTGGGCGAGCAGAACCGGGAATGGATCGGCAACCGCGCCCGCTGGCAGGCGCAATTTATCGACGCCGTGCAACAACGCCGCAGTGCCGATTTCCCGCAGAAGATCCAGCAGTTGCTGGTTGACCGCGAAAGCCTGTGGACCCCGGAGTACAGAACGGCCTATGCCCGGACGGAAGCGGCGGCGCGCAGCCTGATTGTCGATGTGATGGCCGAAAGTACGCTGCAACAACGGCAGAAACTCACGCAGAAAATCGACAAGGTCCGCAGTGATTTCCAGGCACTTAAATGCTTGAAGAGCGCGCAGTCCTAACCGGGCGCCAACGTCCCCAGCCAGGCCACCAGCGCCAGGATCAACACCACTGCGGCAGACTCCAGCGCAATGCTGCGACGCAGTGCTTTGACTGCCACGGTAGTGGCGCCCGCCGCCAGGGCGCGTTGCAGCAACGGCGTGAAGTGCGAGCGATTGAGCGCCGCCAGCCCCAGCATCACACCGAACACGCCCAACTTGACGCACAACAGGAGCGCGTAGGTGCCCCCGGTGATGCCATCGAGGTTCGGCCCGACCACAAACAGATAATTCGCCACGCCCGTGCCGATCAGCACCGCTACGAACAGCATGCCCATCCGCTCGAACGCCGCCAGCGCGTGGGCCAGCCTTTGGAGCGCCGGTAACGAGGTACTCCTCAGCGCCAACCCGAATGCAGCCAGCGCGCCGACCCAACCCGCCGCCGCCAGCAGGTGCGCACTGTCGCTGAGGACGTGCCACAACCCCTGCGTACCCTCATGCATCACGCCGTGTCCAGCCCACGCCAGCGTCACCAGCGCAATCGCGCCGAACAGCGGCGCCAGTCCGGTATTGAGCGCAACCAGCACCAACGCCACCATTCGCAAGCTCCAGGTCCAGCCCAGCTCGGTCTGCCAGAGCATCATCTGCAGGTGCGGCCACAGCGTTTGCCAATCTTCAGCGCCGCTCATGGCCTGGGTCATGACCAGCAGCGACGCCACCGACAGCAGTACGCCCAGGCACGCCGCCAGTCGCAACAGCGGCTGCAGATTCAATAGGCGGCGGTCGCCATAGAGGCCAAACAACCCCAGGCCGAACAGCAGCATCAAATCCAGATAAAGCGCAAAACGCAGGAATATCGAGACCGCCTCACTCATGGCTGGACGCTGAACATCACATTCCCCAGGATCGGATGCGTATCGGACGACACCGCGCGCCAATCCACCCGATAAGTACCCGCCGTCAGCGCGGACGCCGGCTTGATCAGCATCACCTTGGGATCGGTACTGGCCGCGACGCTGGCTTTCACCGGCATCGGCGAGTGAGACATGCCGGGCATATCGGTCATGGTCAGTTTGGCGCCAGAAAACTGCGTCAGCAGGTTTTCCGAGAAACGCAGTTCAATCACGGCGGGTGGCGCCCCCTTGGCCCCATCCGATGGTGTGGACGACAGCAGCTTCGGATGAGCTGATACCGCCAGGCTGGTGATCAGTCCGGCGCACAGCACAGTAGTTTTCAACAATGACATGCAAGGCTCCAGGCCGCTCATGGCGGCGAGTGAGTTATAGGATGGGTAAACCGTCAGAACCACAGACGCACACCGACCACCCAGCGCCATTGGCTGATGTCTTCGCCCTCATCCCGGGCGTATTGCGCGGTCTGGCCGTAGCTGCGGTTCCAGCTGACGCCCACATAGGGCGCGAACTCACGGCGTACTTCGTAACGCAACCTCAAACCCAGCTCACTGTCCGACAGGCCCGAACCGACGCCGCGCGGCGGATCGTTGCGTCCATATAAGTTGAGTTCAGCGGTGGGCTGCAGGATCAGCCGGTTGGTCAGCAGGATGTCGTAGTCGCCTTCCAGGCGAGCAGCGGTACGACCCGCCTCACCGACAAACAACGTGGCTTCGGCTTCGAAGTTGTACAGCGCCATGCCCTGGGCGCCGAACGCCGCCCAGGTCTGGCCGTCGCCCGGTTTGAAGTCATGGCGCACGCCGCCCACCAGGTCCCACCACGGGCTGATGGCGTGCCCCCACAGGGCCTGGACCTCGGCACTTTCAGTGCGGCCGGCACTGCGCTCGCCTTCACTGCGCAGCCACAGACGGTCGATATCGCCGCCAACCCAGCCTTTGATATCCCAGTTCAGCGCGCCTGCACCGTCACCGCCCTGCCATTCCAACTGGTTGATCAGCAGCAGCGAATTGACGCCACTGTCATGAACCCTGTGCCCACCGGGGGCGTTGTACACCGCCGCGCGATCAGCATCGGTCAGCGCCGGGATCGGTGTCCGGCTCTCGGTGAGCGCCGGTGTCGCCGGGCTCATGCCCTGGAACTCGTCGGCCTGCACCAACGGAGCGAACGCCAGCCCGATAAAGGCGAGTAAAACACGATGGCTCATGCTTGCGTCCTTACTCATGCACGCGCACCTCTCGGAACATGCCCATTTCCATGTGGTACAGCAGGTGGCAGTGATAGGCCCAGCGCCCCAGCGCATCGGCGGTTACCCGGTAGCTGCGCCGCGAGCCCGGCGGCATGTCGATGGTGTGCTTGCGCACCTGGAACTGGCCGTTTTCATCCTCCAGATCACTCCACAAGCCATGCAGATGAATGGGATGGCTCATCATGGTGTCGTTGACCAGCACCAGCCGGACCCGCTCGCCATAGGTCAATTGCAAGGGTTCGGCGTCGGAGAACTTCACGCCATTGAACGACCAGGCGAACTTCTCCATGTGCCCGGTGAGGTGCAGCTCAAGGGTGCGGCTGGGGTCGCGGCCGTCAGGGTCTTCAAAGGTGCTGCGCAAGTCGGCGTAAGTCAGGACACGCCGGCCGTTGTTGCGCAGGCCGATGCCGGGGTCGTCGAGCTTGGGCACCGGGTTCATGGCCTGCATGTCCACCAGCGGGTTGCCTTGCTCGCTGGCCGGATGGGCCTGCATCGACATGGCGCGGTGATCCATGCCCGCCATGTCCGGCATATCCGCCATGGCGCCGTGGTCCATGCCGCCCATGCCCATGTCGTCCATGGTGATCCAGGGGCGCGGGTCCAGCGCCGGCACCGACGCGATTGCTCCCGCTTGAAGGGCCAGCGTGCCGCGGGCGTAACCACTGCGGTCCATCGACTGCGCAAACAGGGTGTAGGCGGCTGCGGTAGGTTCGACCAGCACATCAAAGGTCTCCGCCACGGCAATGCGGAACTCATCGACACTCACTGGCTGCACCGGCTGGCCATCGGCGGCGATCACCGTCATTTTCAGCCCCGGGATGCGCACATCGAAATAGCTCATCGCCGAGCCGTTGATGAAGCGCAGGCGCAGGGTCTCGCCCGCCCGGAACAGGCCAGTCCAGTTGCGTTCCGGTGGCTGGCCGTTGAGCAGGTAGGTGTAGGTCTCGCCGCTGACGTCGGCCAGGTCGGTGGGGTTCATCTTCATCTGCGCCCACATCAGGCGATCGGCGGCGGTGGCCGACCAGCCCTGCTTGCCCACATCCCGCACGAAATCGCCCACGGTGGGTTTGTGCAGGTTGTAGTAGTCGGACTGTTTCTTGAGGGTTTTCATCAGCGCAACCGGGTCTTCATCGGTCCAGTCCGACAGCATCACCACGTAGTCACGTTGGTAAGTGAAGGGCTCGGGCTCCATGGGATCGATCACCAACGGGCCATACACGCCCTGCTGCTCCTGAAACCCCGAGTGGCTGTGGTACCAGTAGGTGCCGTGCTGCTTGAGCGTGAACTGGTAGACAAACACCCCACCCGGCTCGATGCCCTTGAAGCTCAAGCCCGGCACACCGTCCATGGACGACGGCAGGAGAATGCCGTGCCAGTGGATCGACGTCGGCTCGGCCAGGCGGTTCTTCACGCGCACGGTGACCGTGTCGCCTTCGCGCCAGCGCAGCAAGGGGCCAGGCAGGCTGCCGTTGATAGTCAGCGCGGTACGGTTGCGACCGGTGAGGTTGACTGGCATCTGGTCGATGAACAAATCAAATTCGGTACCCGCCAGCACGGTGGGCTGGCCGGGACTGGTGAGCGCCCAGACCGGGCTGCGCCAGAGCCCTAGCCCGCTGAGCAAGCCGCCGGCGGCCAGGCCTTTGACGAAGGTTCGTCGGGTAGTGGTGGAGTGCATGCCGATTCAATTCCATGGGTTGAATGGCAGCAGATTAGGCAGGGCCGGCTGTCAGCCAGCTTAGCGGCAGATTACCGATCTGACAGTTTCGCCCGGCACCGTACTCGGTGCCGGAGCGTAGGGGGTCAGGCGATCTGCGCCTTGGAGGCCACTTCGGCAAAGGTCGTTGGGTCCAGCGCATCCGCCTGTTCGTCCAGCACCTGGCGCGGGTGATCATTGCCCGGGATCGAACTGTCGATCAGCGCCAACAGCTGCGCGCCGAGCGGAGTCAGGATGAAATTCTCACCATTGCCGCCCTCCTCTTCAGGGCGCGACTCGATGAAGCCGCGCTTGAACAACAGCGCTTCATAATCTGCCGCGGTCTTCTTGAGCGCGTCCAGGTTACCGGTGGGCTCGCCCGCGGTGGCCTTCTCGGCCGCTTCCTGCTCGGCGTATTTGCGTGGGGCGAAGCTGCCCTCGCCGTTCTGCACTTCATGCAGCAGACGTTCGATCAGATCCCAGTTGTAAGTCGTCATCCTGATTCCTCCTGCAGGCGGGTGGAAAATAGCCTGTCTAAAGGTGTGACACGCCCTGTCGGTCACCGTTCAGCCGAATAGACGGACGTCATTTCTCTGAACTTTCCAGACGTTCGCGGCCTCAACAGCTCATATCCGCCAAGGAGGTGTGCCCATGAAAACCCTGATGAACCTGGCCGTCGCGGCCGCGCTGTTGAGCGCCCTGCCCGCCTGGGCCTGTACGCCCGACGAAGCCACGAGCAAGCGCGAGCAATTGGCTCAGGAAGTGACCAGGCTGACCGAACAAAATCCGACCAAGGCCAAGGAGATCAACGACGAACTGCAGAAGATGGACCTGGATACGCAAAGCGCGGAGTTCCCCGACAAATGCCAGTTGATCGACGCCCGGCTCAAGGAACTCAAGGAAGCCGCCGCCAAAGCCAAAGACTGAGGGCATAAAAAAACCGGACAATCGTCCGGTTTTTTCACATCACCCGCGCCTTTATTCGGCAGCCGGGGCTTGCGGCTTGCGGCGCTTGAGCGGTGCCATGCCGTCCTTGCTGACGAGCGACAGGTTGTCGGTCTTAGGCCGGTTGGCGATCTTGCGCTTGGTGGGCGACTTGGCGCCGGTTTTCTTCTTGTCGCCCTTGGCGTCGGTCTTTTTCTTCTTCACGCCAACGGCCTTGCCCGAGGCCTTGACCTTCTTCGGCCCGGTGTAGGTGCCTTTGACTTCCTTGATGGTACGGCGCTCGAACGACTGCTTGAGGTAGCGCTCGATGCTCGACATCAGGTTCCAGTCGCCGTGGCAGATCAGCGAGATGGCCAGGCCATCGTTGCCGGCACGCCCGGTACGCCCGATACGGTGCACGTATTCGTCGCCGCTGCGGGGCATGTCGAAGTTGATCACCAGGTCCAGGCCGTCCACGTCCAGGCCGCGTGCGGCAACGTCGGTGGCCACCAGGATCTTCACGCCGCCGGCCTTGAGGCGGTCGATGGCCAGCTTGCGGTCCTTCTGGTCTTTCTCGCCGTGCAGCACGAACGCCTTGTATTCCTGGGCCACCAGGCGGCCGTAGATGCGGTCGGCGGCGGCGCGGGTGTTGGTGAACACAATGGCTTTCTGATAGGTCTCGTTGGCCAGCAGCCAATTGAGGATCTGCTCTTTATGCACGTTGTGGTCGGCGGTGACGATCTGCTGGCGCGTGGTCGCGTTCAGGTCGCTGACGTTGTTGACCTGCAGGTGCTCAGGATTGTTCAGCACCTTGGCGACCATCTCGCGCAGGGTGGAACCGCCGGTGGTGGCGGAGAACAGCATGGTCTGCTGGCGGTTGACGCACTCGCCCACCAGGCGCTGTACATCGTCGGCAAAGCCCATGTCGAGCATGCGGTCGGCTTCGTCCAGCACCAGCACTTCGACTTCCTTGAGGTCGAGGTTGCCGGCGTTGAGCTGCTCGATCATGCGCCCCGGGGTGCCGATCAGGATGTCCGGCACCTTGCGCAGCATGGCGGCCTGGACCTTGAAGTCTTCACCGCCGGTGATGATGCCGGACTTGATGAAGGTGAACTGGGAGAAGCGCTCGACTTCCTTCAAGGTCTGCTGGGCCAGCTCGCGGGTCGGCAGCAGGATCAGGGTCTTGATGCTGACGCGCACTTTGGCCGGACCGATCAGGCGGTTCAGCACAGGCAGGACAAAAGCGGCGGTCTTGCCACTCCCGGTTTGAGCTGTCACCCGCAGGTCACGCCCTTCGAGCGCGAGCGGGATGGCCGCTGCCTGCACAGGCGTAGGCTCGACAAATTTAAGCTCGGCCACGGCTTTGAGCAGGCGTTCGTGCAGGGCGAATTGGGAAAACACGGGTGCTACCTCGAAGAAATACAAAAAATCAGCTGCATAGGTTACCGGTTTCGGGCGCCCAAACCGAGTTTCTTTACGTGAACGGTGTGAATCGGCCGCTTTTTTGTCAGGACATTTGTCCATGGCGTCAACTTTGTTGCACTTAAATGCTCTAATCGCCCCGTCTTGTCCCACAGAAGAATCGGTTTCACCCATGGATATCAAACAGCTCTGGCTCAACGCCCAGGACCTCTGGGGCGCCCTCGATGAACACCCGCTGCTGCACGCCAGCCTCGGCTTGCTGGTGTTGCTGGTGGTGGCCCTGGTGCTCGGACGGGTGGCGCGCTACCTCATCCTCCACGCCGTCAAACTGCTTGGGCGGCAACCGTCCCTGCACTGGCTCAACGACCTGCGGCACAACAAGGTCTTCCATCGCCTGGCGCAGATGACGCCGTCACTGGTGATCCAGTTCGGCCTGTACCTGGTGCCGGACCTGAGCAAGACCGCCATCCTGTTCATCGGCAACGTGGCCCTGGCGCTGACCATCCTGTTCCTGGTGCTGGCCATCAGCGCCCTGCTCAACGCCCTGCTGGACATCTACGCCCGCACCGAACACGCGCGCACCCGCTCGATCAAGGGCTATGTGCAGTTGGCGAAGATGGTGCTGTTCGTGTTTGGCGCGATCATCATCGTCGCCACCCTGATCGACCGCTCGCCGCTGTTGCTGCTGTCGGGGCTGGGTGCGATGTCGGCGGTGATCCTGTTGGTGTACAAGGACACGTTGCTGTCGTTCGTCGCCAGCGTACAGTTGACCAGCAACGACATGCTGCGGGTCGGCGACTGGATCGAAATGCCCCAGGTGGGCGCTGATGGTGATGTGGTGGACATCACGTTGCACACGGTCAAGGTGCAGAACTTCGACAAGACCATCGTTTCCATCCCCACCTGGCGCCTGATGTCCGAGTCGTTCAAGAACTGGCGCGGCATGCAGGCCTCCGGCGGGCGCCGCATCAAGCGCAGCCTGTTCATCGACGCCAGCGGCGTGCGCTTCCTGCGCGACGACGAAGAACTGCGCATGACCCAGGTGCACCT
The DNA here is from genome assembly GCF_024584605.1 of Pseudomonas extremorientalis. Classification (NCBI taxonomy): domain Bacteria; kingdom Pseudomonadati; phylum Pseudomonadota; class Gammaproteobacteria; order Pseudomonadales; family Pseudomonadaceae; genus Pseudomonas; species Pseudomonas extremorientalis. The sequence goes on from NZ_CP089519.1 coordinate 4,702,594, forward strand.
GCTCACCGACTACATCGGGCGAAAACAGGCCGAACTCAAGGCCTGGAACGAAGCCCAGGGCCACAGCGCGCAACTGTCGGCCAACCGCCGCCGCATGACCAACCTCGGCACCTTCCGCGCCTATGCCCTGGCCTACCTGAAAAGCCACCCGGACATCCAGCCGAACATGACCTGCATGGTGCGCCAGATGCAGACCACTGCCCAGGGCGTGCCGCTGGAGATCTACTGCTTCACCCGCACCACGGCATGGGCCGATTACGAGCGGATCCAGGGGGATATCTTTGATTACCTGCTGGCGGTGTTGCCGGAATTTGGCTTGAGTCTGTATCAGCAGCCGAGTGGCAATGACTTGCGTGCCGGGGTGTTGCCGGCGGTATTGGGGACCAGTCATTTGCCGGCCCCTGAAAGTCGCGCTGGCTAAACCAGGGAGCGGTTGGGCGCCTTCGCGCCCAACCGACTGATCCACACCGCCCCCAGAATCACCACCCCACCCAACGCCAACCGCCCCAGTGGTTCATGCTGGTTCCAGATCAGCAAATTCAGCAGCAACCCCACCGGCACATGCAGGTTATTCATTACCGCCAAGGTGCCACCCTGCACCAGGCAGGCGCCCTTGTTCCACCAGTACATGCCCAGCGCCGTACTGACCAGGCCAAGGAACACCAGCACGCCCCATTGCAGCGGCGCCTCCGGCAGGAAGTCAGCCTTGCCGAACAGCAGGAACGCCGGCAATACCACCAGCAACGCGCCGAGGTAGAAGTAGCCGAAGCGCCGGTAGTGCGGCAGAGTGCTCGGGTAGCGCGCCACCAGGTGCTTGTACATCACCTGGCCGGCGGCGTAGGTGAAGTTGGCCAATTGCAGCAGCAGGAAACCGCCAAGGAAATGCGGGGTGATCTGGTCGAAGCGAATCACCGCTGCGCCTGCTACCGCCACCAGTGCGGCGACCAGTGCCCAGGGGTTGAAGCGACGGTTGAGGGCGTCCTCGATGAGGGTCACGTGCAACGGCGTGAGAATGGTGAACAGCAGCACTTCCGGCACGGTGAGCACACGAAAGCTCAAGTACAGGCACACGTAGGTCACGCCGAACTGCAGCGCGCCGATCACCAGCATGCCGCGCATGAAGGCCGGCTCCACCGAGCGCCAGCGGGTCAGCGGGATGAACACCAGCCCGGCCAGCAGCACACGCACCAGCACGGCGAAGTAGCTGTCGACGTGACCGGCGAGGTATTCGCCGATCAAGCTGAAGGAAAATGCCTGAATCAGGGTAACAACCAGTAAGTAGCCCATGCGCGCCTCGTTTCGAATGGGCGGGACATTAAAGGTTTTCGACGGTTGAAGAAACTCGGGGCAAAAAAAACCCGACCTCGCTAAAGCGTCAGTCGGGCGGTAGCACTCAGGAGCAAAAGTGCAAAGGGAGGTTCGTTACGCGTACTTGAAGGGTTGGCGTGGAGCGATATAAACACTGCGCGATTATGTGACGATTAAAGGATCAAGCCACCTGGGCCAGCAGCGCCTTGGCGTGGTTGATGCCCTTTTCCTGGAAGTCACCGCTCAGGTTCACCCCTTCGGCATGAATGAACGTGACGTCATGAATCCCGATGAAGGCCATGACCTGACGCAGGTACGGTTCCTGGTGATCGGAGCTGGCGCCGGTGTGGATGCCGCCGCGAGCGGTGAGCACGATGGCGCGCTTGCCGGTCAGCAGACCCTGAGGGCCGGTGGCGGTGTACTTGAAGGTCACACCCGCACGCAACACGTGGTCCAGCCAGGCTTTGAGGGTGCTGGGGATTGCGAAGTTGTACATCGGCGCAGCCATCACCAGGACGTCGGCGGCGAGCAATTCGTCGGTCAATGCGTTGGAGCGATCCAGGGACGCCTGTTCGTCGGCGTTGCGCTGATCGGCCGGCTTCATCCAGCCGCCGAGCAGGTTGGCATCCAGGTGTGGAACCGGGTTGAGCGCCACGTCACGCACGGTGATCTGATCTGTCGGGTGAGCGGCCTGCCATTGGCTGATGAATTGCTGGGTCAGTTGGCGGGAAATCGAATCCTGCTGGCGAGCGCTGCTTTCGATGATCAGAACGTTGGACATGGCGTTGTAGGCTCCATCTGTAATTGCTGTGAGTCGATGGAGTGAAGATTAAACAGAGCCAATTCGATTAAAAAGCGCAAAAAACTGCTATAACCCATCTATAAATTTGTTCAAAGGCGGAGCATGCTCCGCTCTCGGCTTATTTCGGCGTGCAGGCCAGGGCAATACGCATCTTGATAATGGCGCGGTTGAACTTGACCGTGGTGTTGGTACTTTTGCCCGCCGGCACCGTGACCGTGCGGCGACGCGGCGATTCCGGGCCGTTGGTGAAGGTTACCGAGCACACGGCATCGTGGGTGCCGTAGTTATTGAGTTGGATCGAGCTGATGTCGCCGTCCACGTCAGAGGCGGTGTAATCGATGCTCACGCCGTCGATCTTCTTGGTCACGTCAATGGGGTAGGCAAACGCACTCATCGGCAGCAGCGCCAGCAACACACAACAGAATTTTCTCATTCGGCAGTCTCCAATAAGGACAGCCAGCTTAGGACAAGAGGAGCCCATCTTGAAAGCGCCCCGCGTTACCCTCGATCAATGGCGCACGCTGCAGGCCGTGGTCGACCATGGCGGCTTCGCCCAGGCGGCCGAAGCGCTGCACCGTTCGCAGTCCTCGGTGAGCTACACCGTGGCCCGCATGCAGGACCAGCTTGGCGTACCGCTGTTACGCATTGACGGGCGCAAGGCGGTACTCACCGACGCTGGTGAAGTGCTGTTGCGCCGCTCCCGGCAACTGGTGAAAAACGCCAGCCAGTTGGAGGACCTTGCCCACCATATGGAGCAGGGCTGGGAAGCCGAAGTGCGCCTGGTGGTGGACGCGGCCTATCCGAATGCGCGCCTGGTGCGCGCTCTTTCCGCCTTCATGCCCCAGAGCCGTGGCTGCCGCGTGCGCCTGCGGGAAGAAGTGTTGTCTGGCGTTGAAGAGTTGCTGATGGAAGGCGTCGCCGACCTGGCGATCTGCGGGTTCAGTATCCCCGGCTACCTGGGCACGGAAATGAGCGATGTGGAGTTTGTCGCAGTGGCCCATCCCGAGCACACGCTGCACCGCATGAACCGCGAACTGAGCTTCCAGGACCTGGAAAGCCAGATGCAGGTGGTGATCCGCGACTCCGGCCGCCAGCAACCGCGCGATGTGGGTTGGCTCGGCGCCGAACAGCGCTGGACCGTCGGCAGTCTTGCCACCGCCGCCGCCTTTGTCGGCAGCGGCCTGGGCTTTGCCTGGTTGCCCCGGCACATGATCGAGCGCGAACTCGCCGAAGGCGTTCTCAAGCAACTGCCGCTGGAACAGGGCGGTAGCCGCCACCCCACGTTCTACCTGTATTCAAACAAGGACAAACCCCTGGGGCCTGCCACGCAGATCCTCGTGGAACTGCTGCGCACCTTTGACACCGCACCGCTGGACGCGCCTTTCGCCGCCCCCCGGCAAGCCTGAAACGGAGTTCGCCCATGGCCTGGTTCGACCATGAAGGATGCAGCCTGCACTACGAGGAATATGGCCACGGCACGCCGCTGGTGCTGATCCACGGCCTGGGCTCCAGCAGCCAGGATTGGGAACTGCAGATTCCAGTACTGGCCCGGCATTACCGCCTGATCGTGGTGGACGTGCGCGGTCACGGCCGCTCGGACAAACCGCGCGAACGCTACAGCATCCCGGGTTTCACCTACGACCTGATCGCCTTGTTCGAACACCTGGACCTGCCACCGGCCCACGTGGTGGGCTTGTCCATGGGTGGCATGATCGCTTTCCAACTGGCCGTGGACGAACCGGCGTGGGTCAAGAGCCTGTGCATCGTCAACAGCGCCCCCGAGGTCAAGGTGCGCAGTGCCGATGATTACTGGCAGTGGGCCAAGCGCTGGAGCCTGGCACGCTTGCTGAGCCTTTCCACGATCGGCAAGGCGTTGGGCGAGCGGCTCTTCCCAAAACCGCACCAGGCCGACCTGCGCCGCAAAATGGCCGAACGCTGGGCAAAGAACGACAAACGTGCTTATCTCGCCAGCTTCGATGCGATTGTGGGATGGGGGGTGCAGGAACATCTTTCGCGCATTGCCTGTCCTACGCTGGTCATCAGCGCCGACCACGACTACACCCCTGTGGCGCAGAAACAAAACTATGTAAAACTGCTGCCCGATGCGCGACTGGTGGTGATAGAAGATTCCCGCCATGCCACGCCCTTGGATCAACCCGAAGTCTTTAACGCAACCTTGCTCGAATTTCTAAAGACAGTCGAAACCACTACCCAGGATCACTGACCCATGCTGAAAAAAATCGCCTTCTTTGCCGGTTCTGTTCTGTTCGCCGCCAACCTGATGGCCGCCGAGCCCGCCAAGGCGCCCCACGTATTGATCACCACCACCAACGGCGATATCGAGATCGAACTGGACCCGGTCAAGGCGCCAATCAGCACCAAGAACTTCCTGGCCTATGTCGACAAGGGCTTCTACACCAACACGATTTTCCACCGTGTGATCCCGGGTTTCATGGTCCAGGGCGGCGGGTTCACCGCGCAGATGGCGCAGAAGCCGACCGACGCGCCAATCAAGAACGAAGCCAGCAACGGCCTGCATAACGTACGTGGCACCTTGTCGATGGCGCGCACCAATGATCCGAATTCGGCCACCAGCCAATTCTTCATCAACGTCGCCGACAATGCCTTCCTCGACCCAGGCCGCGATGCCGGTTACGCCGTGTTCGCCAAAGTGGTCAAGGGCATGGATGTGGTCGACATCATCGTCAACTCCCAGACCACTACCAAGCAAGGCATGCAGAACGTGCCAATCGATCCTGTCGTGATCAAGTCGGCCAAGCGCCTCGACTGAGCCTGGCAGGCAGTTCCGCGCGCAGCCCACAAGGCTGCGTGCGCATTTGAAAGGAGAGCCCGCACGCCGGGCGTCATACCTAATGCTCTATCGTCGCTTTGAACAACTGATCGACATCTTCCGCGACGCCCCCAGCGCCGCCCCGCCTGATAAAGTCCTGCCCTTCTACCTCTACTACCTGCGCCAGGTGTGGCCGCATTTCGCCGCCTTGCTGGTGGTGGGCCTGATCGGCGCGCTGATCGAAGTGGCGCTGTTCAGCTACCTGAGCCGCATCATCGACCTCGCCCAAGGCACGCCGCCCGCCGACTTCTTTCAGGTGCACAGCACCGAGCTGATCTGGATGGCCGTGGTCGCCCTGTTGCTGCGCCCGATCTTCGGCGCCCTGCATGACCTGCTGGTGCACCAGACCATCAGCCCCGGCATGACCAGCCTGATCCGCTGGCAGAACCACAGCTACGTGCTCAAGCAGAGCCTGAATTTCTTCCAGAACGACTTCGCCGGGCGTATTGCCCAGCGCATCATGCAAACCGGCAACTCCCTGCGCGACTCCGCCGTGGCGGCGGTGGATGCGATCTGGCACGTGGCGATCTACGCCATCAGCTCCCTGGTGCTGTTTGCCGAGGCCGACTGGCGCCTGATGATCCCGCTGGTGACCTGGATCCTCTGCTACAGCCTGGCGCTGCGCTACTTTGTGCCAAGGGTGAAGGAGCGCTCGGTGATTTCCTCCGAGGCGCGCTCCAAATTGATGGGCCGCATCGTCGATGGCTACACCAACATCACCACCTTGAAGCTGTTCGCCCATACCCGCTATGAGCAGGAATATGCAAAGGAAGCGATCATCGAGCAGACCGAAAAAACCCAGCTGGCCAGCCGCGTGGTCACCAGCATGGACATCGTGATCACCACCATGAACGGCCTGCTGATCGTGACCACCACCGGCCTGGCGCTGTGGCTGTGGACGCAGTCGCTGATTTCCGTTGGCGCGATCGCCCTGGCCACCGGCCTGGTGATCCGTATCGTCAACATGTCCGGCTGGATCATGTGGGTGGTCAACGGCATTTTCGAAAACATCGGCCAGGTGCAGGATGGCCTGAAGACCATTGCCCAGCCGCTGGCCGTGATCGACCGCGACAAAGCCCCGCGCCTGAGCGTGCCCCATGGCGAAGTGCGTTTCGAGCAGGTTGATTTCCACTATGGCAAGAAGAGCGGGATCATTGGCGGCCTCAACCTTGAGATCAAGGCCGGTGAAAAGATCGGCCTGATCGGCCCGTCCGGTGCGGGCAAGTCGACCCTGGTCAACCTGCTGCTGCGCCTGTACGACCTGCAAGGCGGGCGTATCCTGATCGACGGCCAGAACATCGCCGACGTCGCCCAGGAAAGCTTGCGCGAACAGATCGGCATGATCACCCAGGACACGTCGTTGCTGCACCGCTCGATCCGCGACAACCTGCTGTACGGCAAGCCCGATGCCACCGACGAAGAACTCTGGGCCGCCGTGCACAAGGCGCGCGCGGATGAGTTCATCCCATTGCTGTCGGACTCCGAAGGCCGCACCGGGCTGGATGCGCATGTCGGTGAGCGCGGCGTGAAACTCTCCGGCGGGCAGCGTCAACGTATCGCCATCGCCCGCGTACTGCTCAAGGACGCGCCGATCCTGATCATGGACGAAGCCACCTCAGCGCTGGACTCGGAAGTGGAAGCCGCGATCCAGGAAAGCCTGGAAACCCTGATGCAGGGCAAGACCGTGATCGCGATTGCCCACCGCTTGTCGACCATTGCGCGGATGGACCGCCTGGTGGTGCTGGAGAAAGGCCAGATTGCCGAAAGCGGCAGCCATGCCGAACTGCTGGCCCATGGTGGGTTGTATGCACGGTTGTGGCAGCACCAGACCGGCGGCTTCGTCGGCATCGACTGATCCCACATTAGAGCCCTGGATTTGTGTCATAGCCGTGCTGTACTCAGTGCAGTGCCCAGACGGGCGCTGAAGTAAATCTGCAGGGAGCATCACTGATTTACTGATTGGGTAGAGCGATCTATCAAGGACGGGTTGCATGTCTTTGTTCAAGCGTTCAGTCACAGAGGGGTTGGGTACGTTTTGGCTGGTGTTGGGCGGGTGCGGGAGTGCGGTGCTGGCCGCGGCGCTTCCCGCAGTCGGGATCGGGTTGTTGGGCGTGTCCCTGGCCTTCGGGCTCACGGTGCTGACCATGGCGGTGGCCATCGGGCATATCAGCGGTTGTCACCTCAACCCGGCAGTATCGGTGGGGCTGGTAGTGGGCGGAAGGTTTCCGGCCAGGGAGTTACCGGCGTACATCGTCGCGCAGGTAGTCGGTGGCACGGTCGCCGCTGCGTTGCTGTACTTCATTGCCAGCGTCAAGCCGGGGTTCGAACTGGCAACGGGCCTGGCGTCCAACGGCTATGGCGAGCATTCGCCCGGCGGGTATTCACTGGCGGCGGGGTTTGTGTGTGAGCTGGTGATGACGGCCATGTTTGTGGTGATCATTCTGGGCGCCACCGACCGCCGCGTTCCCAAGGGCGTGGCACCCTGCGCCATCGGCCTGGCCCTGACCCTGATCCACTTGATCTCCATTCCCGTGACCAATACCTCGGTCAACCCGGCCCGCAGTACCGGCCCGGCACTGATCGTCGGCGGGTGGGCGATCCAGCAATTGTGGATGTTCTGGCTCGCGCCGATCCTGGGTGCGGTGATCGGTGGGTTCACTTATCGATGGCTGGGCAAGGAGGCGCCGGGCTGAGGCAAACGGGTTCAGCCCTGCCGATAAGGCAGGGCTGCTCTTATCGGACAGCCATTCACCCTTGATGGGCCTGCATGTACTGACGCAATAGCTGGTTAATACGCGTCTGGTAACCAGATCCTTGATCTTTGAACCACTCCAGTACATCAGCGTCCAGCCTGATAGTGACCGCCTGCTTCACTGGAACACGTAAATCGGCATGCCGGAAAAAATCGGCATCCAGCTCAGGAATATCGCTGGTATCGATCTCGTTATCATTCATTTTGGCCAAGCGCTCCCAGTCAGTTTTCGATGTTTGCGTCATAGTATTTGGCCTCCTTCTTGGTTGCTTTTCGGGCAGAAATGATGCGAATCACACCACCATGCCGCTCGGTATATACGACCACACCCACTAACAATTTGATCCAGCCAATACTGATCCAACGCTCTTCGCCATAATCCGCTCGATCATCGCGTAAGGCCAGCATCGGGTGCCTGAAGATATCTGGAACGTCATTGAAATCGATGCCGTGTTTAACAATATTGGCTTTATTTTTGGATTCATCCCACTCAAATAGCATGGCACGACCTGTATGTACTTTTGTACATACAGATAGCAATTTCAGCCTTGCCTGGAAGCGCCACAAGACCAGCGGCTCAGCCCTGCCGATAAGGCAGGGCTGCCCTTGCCTCCTGTGCATACGCCACGATCCCCATCCGTTCACGCTCGAGAAAATCCTCCACGGCATTCTTCAATCCCGGATGGCGCAGGTAGTGCCACGACCGCGTGATCACCGGCTCGAACCCACGGATCAACTTGTGCTCGCCCTGCGCGCCCGCGTCGAAGCGTTGCAGGCCGTGGGCGATGGCGTAGTCCATGCCCTGGTAGAAGCAGGTTTCGAAGTGCAGGCGATCAAACTCTGCCAGGCAACCCCAGTAGCGGCCGTAGAAACTGTCGCCGCCGAGCAGGCTGAAGGCCATGGCTACCGGACGCGAGCCTTGCTTGGCCAGTACCACGCGGATCGCTTCGGGCATGCGCTCGGCCAGCAGGCTGAAGAAAGCGCGGGTCAGGTAGGGAGATTGGCGGCGCACGGCATAGGTGTTGGCGTAGCAGGCGTAGACAAAATCCCACTGCGCCTCGCTCAGTTCATGGCCTTGCAGCCACTCGAAATCGATCCCCTGCCCCGCCACTTGTTCGCGCTCCTTGCGCATCTGTTTGCGCTTGCGCGAACTCAAGGCGTCGAGGAAGTCCTGGAAGTCGCGGTAGCTCCGGTTCTGCCAGTGATACTGACAGCCCAGGCGTTGCAACCAGCCCGCTTGCCGGGCCAGTGCAGCATCGGCCAGATCATCCGTGAAGTTGATATGGGCGCTGGAAAGCCCCTCGATCTCGAGGTAACCCGGCAGGCTCTTGAGCAGCTCAAAACCGTCATCGGCACTCGCGGCCAATAAGCGCGGACCGCTGACCGGGCTGAAGGGCACCGCCGTGAGCAACTTGGGGTAATAGTCGATACCGGCGCGCTCGCAGGCATCAGCCCAGCCGTGATCGAACACGTACTCGCCGTACGAATGCCATTTGCGATAGCTGGGCAACGCCGCCACCAGCCGCTCACCCTCCCAGTGCAGCAAATGCTCCGGCTGCCAGCCAGATTGCGGGCCCAGGCTGGCGCTGTCTTCCAAGGCACTCAGGAACGCATGCCGCACGAACGGCTGCCCCTGCGGCACCAGCGCATCCCAGGCTTGCGGGGCGATTTCGGACAGGCTGTCCAGGCGTTGCAGCGGCATCGGCATCCTCACTGGTTCGGGGCGTGAAAGCCTGGCGAGTATCGCCGATTGCCAGCCCTGGCACATCCCCGATTCGCACGACAAGGCTCTAAACCAATAGTTCCGAATATAAATAATTTGTCATCTAGATGACATCACTTCGCCACTGCGTCGTCATAAACGGTCGCGATACTGACGCCTGTTTTTAGAGCGCCTGGTTCTACCCGGCGGCTATTTTCCGTCCGTCATCGGTCGGTTGTGTCCTGGATGGTTTGCCATCCCTCCTCACTTTCGGAGATTGATATGCGTCTTGCTTCCACTAAAACTGCGGCGGTCCTGTGCGGCGGCCTGTTACTGGCCCTGAGCGTTCCGGCCAGCGCTGCAGTCGACGCTAAATTGCTCGACATGCTCAAGGCCAACGGCCAGATCACCGCAGCGCAGTACACCGAACTGCAAAGCGAATTGGCCAAAGACCAGAAAGAGCAGCAGATCGCACGGCAAGCTCAACAAGAGACCAACGAACAGATCGCGGCCACCGCGAAGAAAACCAATGAGCTGAGCAGCTTTGACCAGAAGCTGGCCTGGGCCGCCAAGACTCAGTTCAAGGGTGACGTACGTTTCCGTCAGGAAACCGTGAAAATCCAGGGCGAATCCAACAACGGCGGCCGCGACAAGGACCGTCAGCGCATCCGTGCCCGCCTGGGCGCCTACACCGAGATCAACTCGCAGGTCGACACCGGTATCCGTATTGCCACCGGCAGCAGCGACGATGCGCGCTCGACCAACCAGGACCAGGACAACTATTTCGACAAGAAGTCGATCTGGCTGGACCTTGGCTACATCGACTACCACCCGGACCAGATCAAGAACCTGCACGTGATCGGCGGCAAGATGCTGCAACCGTGGGTGAACATGGGCGACGTCATCTGGGATAGCGACATCAACCCTGAAGGTCTGGCCCTGACCTACAAATACCCATTGGGCAGCAGCGCCGAACTGTTCGGCAGCCTCGGCAACTACAACCTCAAGGACAACGTCGACGGCGACGGCGTGCAGTTCCGTCACGACCTGCGCCTGACCTCTGGCCAGTTGGGCACACGCTTCTCGGTCACCGACAACCTGAAAATGACCCTGGGCGGCAGCGTCTACGCCTACCAGAATGACAAGGACAGCCGTTGCACAACCACCACCACGCCTTGCGCACTGGCAGTCAACGGTAACTCGGCCGACAACCAGTTCCGCCTGTATGAAGGATTTGCCCAAGCCGACATCGGCGGCCTGGCTGTACCGCTGGCGTTCTACGGCCAGTACGTGAAAAACAACGACGCCGTGACCGACCAGGACACCGCCTGGCTGATCGGCGCCAAGTCGAAAGTGTTCGGTTTCAACCTGGACTACAACTACCGCGACATTCAGCGTAATGCCGTGGTAGGTGCCTTCACCGATTCGGACTTCGCCAACGGCACCACCGGTTCGCGCGGTCACAAGATGAAGGTCAGCTACGACATCGACAAGAACTTCGCCCTCGGTGCCACGTACTTCCTGACCAAGGCCGACTACGCCAGCCGCACCCAGCGTGATGCCAACACCAACACCCTGCAGCTGGATGCAGAAGCCAAGTTCTAACAGTAAGTGTTGAAAGCCTTGGGCCAGGACGGCCCGAGGTGGCTGTACCAGTCTTGCGTAGGTGGATCGGTCCCCATCATCCGTTCGCTCCACCCACGCGAGCCTGTTTATTCCCCGCCTTTATGGTCCTTGAGCCGCTCGTCAGCCAGACGCTGCGCCAAGGCCTCCACACCGCCTACCGGTTCGTCCGGCATTATCCTCAGCGTCGCCTGCATCAGGCGCATCTGGCGGATAAACCGGCGGCAGTTCGGGCAGAACATCAAGTGATGACGCACCAGCAGACGCTCGCGAAAGGTCAACTGCCCATCGAGATAGTCACTGGAACGTGCCACTTGTTCTTTACAGGTCAACATTCGCCCGTTTCCTCAAAATGCTCCACCGTGGCGAAGACTTTAAGCCGTGCCCGATGCAACAGCACACGGACATTGGAGAGCGACAACGTCAGAAGATTACAGATCTCTTCCAACTCCAGGCCCTGGCGCTCACGCAGTACCAGCACACTGCTCTGCAACTCCGACAGGCTCAGGATCGTATGCTCCAGGCATTTGCGCAGTTCATCCTCGGTGAGCAAGGCTTCCGGGGTGTCCTGGTGCCAGGCATACGGGGCGACGGCCCAGTGACCATCGTCGGGGGTGAAGCGATCGTCACCGATAGTGCCGTGGGGCGAGGGCAGATCGTCGAGCAACACTTCGCGACGATTCTGCTTGTAGCGCCCCTTGGCAGCGTTGGCGGTAATGGTCAGCAGCCAGGTCTTGAGGCTGGAACGGCCTTCGAACCTGGCCAGGTTGCGCACCACTGACAGCCAGGCGTCCTGCACGACTTCGTCGGCGTGACGCTGGCCGACGATGGCATAGGCCACCGCCCGCATGGCGCTCTGGTAGGTGGTGACCAATTCCTTGTAGGCCCGCTGCTCACCCTGGAGCAGGCGTTCAAGCAGGTGCGCGTCGTCCGCTGCTGCCATTCAAGACCTCGACTGTCTTAGCGTTTGCGCAGGATCACGCTGCCGATCGAATAGCCCGCGCCAAACGAGCTGAGCACCGCCACGGAGCCCTTGGGCAGATCATCCTGATTCTTGTGGAACGCAATCACCGAACCCGCCGAGCTGGTATTGGCGTAGGTATCGAGGATCACCGGGGCTTCTTCCACGGTGGCTTCGCGGCCCAGCAGTTTCTTGACGATCAGGTGGTTCATGCTCAGGTTGGCCTGGTGCAACCAGAAGCGCTTCACGTCGGTCACGTTCAACTGGTTCTCTTCCAGGTGCACGCCGATCAGCTCGGCGACCATCGGGCATACGTCGCGGAACACCTTGCGGCCTTCCTGTACGAACAGTTTGTCCGGCGCGCCGATGCCCTCTTCCGCGGTGCGGTTGAGGAAGCCGAAGTTGTTGCGGATGTTATTGGAGAACTTGGTCAGCAACTTGGTGCTCACCACGTCGAACTGGTGTTCGGAGGTTGCCAGGTCGGCGCGCTCCAGGACCACGGCGGTGGCCGCATCGCCAAAGATGAAGTGGCTGTCGCGGTCGCGGAAGTTCAGGTGGCCGGTGCACACCTCCGGATTGACCATCAGGATCGCCCGCGCTTGGCCCAGCTGGATGCTGTTGGCGGCGTTCTGGATGCCGAAGGTGGCCGAGGAACAGGCCACGTTCATGTCAAAACCAAACCCTTCGATGCCCAAGGCTTCCTGGACTTCGATGGCGATGGCCGGGTAGGCACGCTGCAGGTTGGAACAGGCGACGATCACGCCGTCGATGTCGGCAGCGGTTTTGCCCGCGCGCTGTAGAGCTTGTTCAGCGGCGCCGACGGCCATCTGGCAGAGCACCGACCATTCGTCGTTGCTGCGCTCGGGCAGGCGCGGGGCCATGCGCTGCGGATCGAGAATGCCGTCCTTGTCCATCACGAAGCGGCTCTTGATGCCGGAGGCCTTTTCGATGAAGGCGGCGCTGGATTCGGTCAGCGGCTGCACGTCACCGCGCTCGATGGCGGCGGCGTTGTCGCTGTTGAACTGTTGCACGTAAGCATTGAAAGACTGCACCAGCTCTTCGTTGGAGATGCTGTTGGCCGGGGTATACAGGCCAGTGCCGCTGATGACGACGTTATGCACGGTCGTTCCTCTAAATCTGTCAGGCAGAAGATATTGGTACCGTCGTACCAAACTGTAAGTAGTCCGATTCCGCTCCGCGGACACCAAACTGGCATCGCTTTATTCCATCGCGCCGCAGCCTTTCGCGACGATCCCGGCATTTATAACCGCGAAGTTTGCCACAACCCTCGGAATTTGGCGCTATCTGTGGGAGGGGGCTTGCCCCGATAGCGGTGGGCCAGTCAACACATCCTTTACTGACAGACCGCAATCGGGGGCAAGCCCCCTCCCACACTGGACCTGTATTGCCCTGGAAACCGTGCAAATATCAGGCTTCTACCAGGCTCCACTGCTTGCTCAGGCGCTTGTCGGAAATCGGCACTTTGGTACCCAGTTGCTGGGCAAACAACGACACCCGGTATTCCTCCAGCCACCAGCGATACAGCTCCAGCTGGGGATCGCGCTTGCCTTCCTGGGCATGTTTTTTCAGGCGGTTTTCGTACTGCGTCCACAGGCCGCCCAGCTCGCCGCTCCACACCCGATCCTTCTGCACCTGGCTCGGTAGTTTTTCCAGGCGCAACTCGATGGCCTTGAGGTAACGCGGCAATTCCTTGAACCACTGCGCCGGGGTTTCCCGTACAAAACCGGGGTACACCAGGTGGCTCAGTTGCTGCTTGATGTCGTTCAAGGCCACGGCCTGGGCCAGGTCGATCTTGCCTTTGAAGCGCTTTTGCAGGCCATGCCAGAGTTTCAGCACCTCCAGGGTCAGGCGCGCCAGGCGCTCGGCATGTTCGGTCCAACTGCCGCGCTTGCGCTCGGCCAGGGCCGCCAAACCTGCGCCATCACGCGGCAGGCTGGCTTCGCCTTCGAGCACGCAGGTGTCGAGGCTGGCCAGCAGGATGTCTTCCACCAGCGCATCGATCCGGCCCAACTCACGGTACATCAGGCCCAGTTCGGTCAGGCCCGGCAGTTTGCCGCGCAGGAATTTCGCCGGTTCCGCCAGTTGTTGCATCAGCAGGCGTTGCAAGGCACGGCGATGCTGGAACTCAGCCTCGGCCGCCGTGGAGAAACGCCCTTCCTTGACCGTGCCGTTTTCCTCCACCAGCGCCGGATACACCGTCATCGACAACCCGGCGATCTTCTGTTGCGTCTTCTCGGCTACCGCCGCGAACACCTTGGCCTCCACCGGCTGCTGGCTTTTTGCAGTTTGCGGTACGGCCAGCGCGGCCTGGCTGGCCTCGGCAAAGCGCGCCGTCAGTTCGGCGAGATCCCGGCCTTCACCGAGGAACTTGCCCTGGCCGTCCACCACTTCCAGGTTCATCTTCAGGTGGCTTTCTACCTGCTGCGCGGCTTCGGCCCAGGCTTCATCGCTGACCCGCGCCCCGGTCATGCGTAACAATTCGCGGCCAAGGGCCTGGGGCAACGAGCCCTGGCCGAACTCGATGCGTTGCAGGGCCGCCTTGACGAAGTCCGGCACCGGCACGAAGTTCTTGCGCAGCGCCTTGGGCAAGTTGCGCACCAGGGCGATGCACTTGGCCTCGATCACCCCCGGCACCAACCACTCCAGGCGCTCCGCCGGCAAGGCGGGCAACAGCGGCGCCGGCACGCGCAAGGTCACACCGTCACGCGGGTGGTTAGGTTCGAAGTGGTAACTCAAGGCCAGTTCCAGGTCACCCAAATGCAGGGTGTCCGGGTAATGCGCGGCGGTGACTTCGCTGGCCTCGCGGGCCAGTACGTCTTCTTCGCGCATGATCAGCAGTTGCGGGTCTTTCTGGCTGTTGACCTTGTACCAACTGTCGAAGGTCGCGGTCTGGTGGATCTCCGCCGGCAGGCGCGCATCGTAGAAGGCGAACAGCGTTTCCTCGTCGGCCAGGATGTCGCGCCGGCGCGCCTTGGCCTCCAGCTCGTCGAGCTGCTCCAGCAATTGCTGGTTGGCTGCCAGGCACTTGGCCCGCGACTGGATCTCGCCACGCACCAGGCCTTCACGGATAAACAGTTCGCGAGACACCACCGGGTCGACCGGCCCGTAATGCACCGGACGGCGCCCGACCACAATCAGCCCGAACAGAGTGATCTGCTCGAAGGCCACGACCTGGCCGCGTTTTTTCTCCCAGTGCGGCTCGAAGTGGTTTTTCTTGATCAGGTGCCCGGCCAGCGGTTCGATCCAGTCGGCGTCAATCTTGGCGACCATGCGCGCATACAGCTTGGTGGTTTCCACCAGTTCGGCGGTCATCAGCCATTGCGGGCGCTTCTTGCCGATGCCCGACGAGGGGTGGATCCAGAAACGCCGCTGACGCGCGCCCAGGTAATCGCCGTCCTCGGTTTTCTGGCCGATCTGGCTGAGCAAACCGGACAGCACCGCCTTGTGCAGTTTCGGGAAATCCGCCGGCTCTTTATTGACGCTCAACTGCATGTCGCGGCAGATCAGGCTCAACTGGCGATGGGAATCACGCCACTCGCGCAGGCGCAGGTAATTGAGGAAGTTCTTGCGGCACCAGTTACGCAGCGGGCTGGCAGTGAGCTCCTGGCGCTGCTCTTCAAAACCGCGCCACAAATTGACCAGGCCGGCGAAGTCCGAATCCGGGTCCTTCCACTGTGCGTGGGCCTGGTCGGCGGCCTGCTGACGCTCCGGCGGGCGCTCACGCGGGTCCTGGATCGACATGGCGCTGGCGACGATCAGTACTTCCTGCAAGCTGCCGAGCTTGGCGGCTTCCAGCAACATGCGGCCCATGCGCGGATCCACCGGCAGGCGCGCCAACTGGCGGCCCAGCGGGGTGAGCTGGCTGTTGCGGTCGACCGCCGAGAGCTCTTGCAGCAGGTTGAAACCGTCGCTGATCGCCTTGCCGTCCGGCGGTTCGATAAACGGGAAGTCGGTGATTTCGCCGAGACGCAAATGCAGCATCTGCAGGATCACGGCGGCGAGGTTGGTGCGCAGAATTTCCGGGTCGGTAAATTCCGGGCGGCCGATAAAATCTTCTTCGCTGTACAAGCGAATGCAGATGCCCGGCTCGACCCGGCCGCAACGGCCTTTACGCTGGTTGGCGCTGGCCTGGGAAATCGCCTCGATCGGCAGGCGTTGCACCTTGGCGCGGTAGCTGTAGCGGCTGATGCGCGCGGTGCCGCTGTCGATCACATAACGAATGCCCGGCACAGTCAGCGAGGTTTCCGCGACGTTGGTTGCCAGCACCACACGTCGGCCCGGATGGGACTGGAAGATGCGCTGCTGCTCGGCTGGCGACAGGCGCGCGTATAGCGGCAGGATCTCGGTGTGCTTGAGCTGGGCCTTGCGCAGCATGTCGGCAGCGTCACGAATCTCGCGCTCGCCCGGCAGGAACACCAGCACGTCGCCCGGGCTGCGCCGCTCGCTGCGCTCATAGGCGGCAATTTCATCCAGGGTGGCGAGGATCGCCTGGTCGACGGTGAGGTCGTCCTCGACGCGGTTGCCCTCCTCGTCCTGCTCCAGGGTCAGTGGGCGATACCAGGTGTCCACAGGGAAGGTGCGGCCCGACACCTCGACAATCGGCGCATCGTCGAAATGCTTGGAGAAACGCTCCAGGTCGATGGTCGCCGAGGTGATGATGACTTTCAGGTCCGGGCGACGTGGCAACAGGGTTTTCAGGTAGCCCAGCAGGAAGTCGATGTTCAGGCTGCGTTCGTGGGCTTCGTCGACGATGATGGTGTCGTAGCGTTCCAGGTAGCGGTCGTTCTGGGTTTCTGCCAGCAGAATGCCGTCGGTCATCAGCTTGATCAGGGTGTTGGAATCGCTCTGGTCTTCAAAGCGCACCTGATAGCCGACCAGCGCGCCCAATGGCGTGGCCAACTCTTCGGCGACCCGGCTGGCCACGCTGCGTGCGGCGATCCGGCGAGGCTGGGTATGACCAATGAGACCGAACTGGCCGCGACCGATTTCCAGGCAGATCTTCGGCAACTGGGTGGTCTTGCCCGAGCCGGTTTCGCCGGCAATGATCAGCACCTGATGCTTGTTCAGCGCTTCTTTGATTTCATCGCGCTTGGCCGCAATCGGCAGGCTGTCGTCATAACGAATCACCGGCAGGCTGGCGCGCCGCGCCGTGACCTGGGCGCAGGACGCCTGCATGCGCGCGACCCACTGCACCAACTTGTCTTCGTCGGGCTTTTTGCGCAACTCAAGCAACTGCCGACGCAAACGGTGGCGGTCGGCGAGCATGGCGTGATCAAGGGTTTTGAGCAGTTGGTCGATGGTGGGCGCTTGGTCGGTCATCAGGGCGGCAAAGGTCTTCTGAGTGAGGCAGGACACGCCTGCATAGCTACGGACGAAAAAACGAGGGGCGATTGTCGCAGATTTCGGCATTTCTGGAGACGCTCAGTCAGTGACTGACGGCGTAGCGCCTCCGAATGAACATATTTCATACACGAGCAAGTCGCTCATCCGACCCTTTCACAGTAGAAATCCGATGGTTTAAGTGAAGTACGCAGGATCAAATCAACCCGCCAGAAATCTCTGGCAGATCACTGTATCGCTTATGAAACCGGAGCTTTTATGCCTATCGAATCGACAAACAGCCAACCTAACCTACCCAGCTACGCGCAATCCATGCGAGCCCAACCGCGCTCGGCAGCGTCGGAACCACCACCCCCCTATGAGTTCCCGCCCGCGTACACCGAGAAGCCACCGCACAACGCATCCTCCCGGACCTACTCGACACCGCCCACTAATTTGACGGCAAATCGAATCTCGAGCTTTCACACGACCAGTCAGGCATTACGAGGAATGGGTTTCATGAGCGGCCTGTGACGCAAAGGTCCTGGATCCACTCGACCTATTAGAAACGACAGATTCCCTCCAAGCTCATCGCACGAGGTGTATATGCCCATCAACTCCAACAACCACGCGTACAGCGGCAATACCCACAGCTATGCCGAGGCTACCGAGCCGCCAACCTATTACGAAGCCGCGAAGCCGCCCCCAGCCTATACAGAAAAACCAGCGTCCACTTCAAACAGCCAAGCCACATGGCAGCCGACGATCAACCTTACGGCGCTGAGACTGGGATACCAACCCGAAGAAAACAGCCTGGCAATGATCGGAACGCCTCGCTGATCGGCACCCACTCAGCAAGGCCCTCCAGCACAAATCGTGTGCTTACCCAGCCCGCAGCGGTATGACCCAATACAGGAGTTTCCATGCCAATTGATTCCAGCCGTTCCACCGCCCAACTGCCCACTTATGCGCAAGCATTGAGCCTGCAGCTACGCAGCGCCGATACGTTGCCGCCACCCTCGTATGAGTATCCGCCGGCCTATTCGACGCTGACCAATACCGATTCGATAAACCGGATCGGTTCAGGCCGGTCTTCGAACACGACGTCCCCTCAAATCGATCAACAACTACCCGCGGATCGATCATCAACGCTTGGCGTAAGAATGTTGATGGGCTTTCTCAGCCGTATATAAGCCGCACGGCGCGATCACCTGTAGACAGTCGCTGCTACAGTTGATCGCGCTCCTTGCGCCGATACGGAAAGACATCGATCACCTTCCCGGCCCGAATCGCCTCCTGCAGCCCCTTCCAGTAATCCGCGTTGTACAGCTCCCCGTGCAGCTCATCGAACAACTTGCGCTGACCAGCATCCGCAAACAGAAACGGCGGGAATTCCTCGGGGAACACATCCAGTGGGCCGATGGAGTACCAGGGTTCTGAGGCCATCTCATCTTCCGGGGTGCGCGGTGCGGGGATGTGACGGAAGTTGGCTTCGGTGAGAAAACAGATTTCGTCGTAGTCGTAGAACACCACGCGACCGTGGCGGGTAACGCCGAAGTTCTTCAGCAGCATATCGCCAGGGAAGATATTGGCGGCCGCCAGCTGTTTGATCGCCAGGCCGTAGTCTTCCAAAGCTTCGCGCACCTGGGCGGGGTTGGCGTTGTCGAGGTAGAGGTTGAGCGGGGTCATGCGCCGTTCGGTCCAGCAGTGACGGATCAGCACGGTATCGCCTTCGACTTCGACGGTGCCCGCAGCCACTTCCAATAGCTCGGCCAGGCACTCAGGTTCGAATTTGCTCAGGGGGAAACGGAAGTCGGCGAACTCTTGGGTATCGGCCATGCGTCCGACCCGGTCGACGCTTTTGACCAGGCGGTACTTCTCGATCACCGTGGCGCGGTTGACGTTTTTCGACGGTGAAAAACGGTCCTTGATGATCTTGAACACGGTGTTGAAGCCCGGCAGGGTGAACACGCTCATGACCATGCCGCGCACGCCGGGGGCCATGATGAACTGATCGTCGGTGGTCGCCAGGTGGTTGATCAGCGCGCGGTAGAACTCCGACTTGCCGTGCTTGTAGAACCCGATGGAGGTGTACAGCTCGGCGATGTGCTTGCCCGGCAGGATGCGTTTGAGAAAGCCGATGAATTCCGCCGGCACCGGTACATCGACCATGAAGTAGGAGCGGGTGAACGAGAAGATGATCGACACATCGGCTTCGTCGGTGATCAGCGCATCGATCTGGATGCCCTGCCCTTCACGGTGCAGCAGCGGGATCACCAGCGGCCATTGTTCGTCGCGCGTGTAGATGCGCCCGACGAGGTAGGCGCCTTTATTACGGTAGAGCACCGAGGAAAACAGCTCGACCTTGAGGTCCGGGTCCTTGCACACCCAGTCCGGCAGGTTTTCGCGCAGCTGGGTTTCGAGGCGATGAAGGTCGGCTGCGAGGTCGGCGTAGGGTTCGCTGAAGCGGTAGTCGGCAAAGATCTGCGCGAGCATTTGCGGGATTTGCCCGGCGGGCGTGTAGGTGCGCGTCTGCGCGGCCCGTGCCCGGCGCAGGCTGGGCCGGGTGGTGTGGATGAACATGCAGCCGTCGCTGATCAGGTCGTGGCTGAACAGGCCGCAGAAGATCGAGTTGTACCAGGTCTCGGAGAGTTCATCGTCGAAGCGCAGGTCGATCAGGCCGATGTAGGCACTTTTGACCACGGGCCACACATCGATGTCGAGCAGCGCGGCGTCATTGAAGTGCTCACGCAACCGCTGAGTCACCTCGGAGACCTTTTCCTCATAGAGATTGATGCGCGCCGCCGACGCCGCCTGGCCCTGTTGCCACTGGGCCTTTTCGAAACGCTCGCGGGCGCCGTCGGTGATCTGGCGGAAGTGCTCTCGGTAGTCGTCGAAGCCATCGAGGATCATCTGGGCAATGGCGAGGGCGGATTGCGACATGCGGGAAACCTCGAGCGGGCATCGGGAAGCCCTGAGCTTAGCCAGTGTACGAACACAGGAGAAGAGTCATTTTTTGTGCAGCCTTGTACAACTCCGTTCATTTCGTACATTTATTTTCAATTTATTTAATTCGACCAATTGGTCAATAAACGCACTGAAAAGTCGCACATTGTTTTCCCCATACGCCCACAACGACGCGGCCTTGCCGCTTAGCGCCGGAATCCCGCGTACTCCCCCCGGGGCTCTGCTCCAAATAGACCGTTGAATCCAGCTAAGGGAAACCCTGATTACCACCTTGATGGCACTTTGATATATAGCGCGCCCTCTCCCACCCTAACAAGGTCCGAAGACCGATCCGGGAACAGGTTCTAATCGCCCAAGGAGCATTGAGATGTCATTGAGGAACATGAGGATCGGTCTGCGTGCCAGTCTGAGTTTTGGGGTTTTGGCCAGCTTGCTGGTGATCGTGGGCATGTTCGGCCTGGGCCAGATGGCCAAGCTGCGCCAGAGCGCGCTGGTCATCGAGCAATCGTGGATGCCGAGCATCGAGAACATCCACGACAGCGCAGCCTTTGTCGCCAGCATCCGCCTGGAAGCCTTGCGCCTGGCGACCACCGACGAATCGCGGATCCGCGACAACAGCAAAGCCCTGATCACACGCCAGCGCAGCGAGCTGCAAACCCTGCTCGACCATCACAAAACCCTGCTCAGCAGCGACGAAGAGCGCCAGATGCTCAAACAGCTCGAAGGTAACGTGGACGCTTACCTGGCCCTCGTCGAACAGATCGTCACCCTGGTGGACAAGGATCAGCAGCAAGACGCCATTGACCTGCTCAACACCCGCCTCGCTCCCCAGGGCGTGATCCTCAGCAAGAGCCTGGAGGACCTGATCGTCTTCAACCAGAACGGCGTGGAAACCGCCGTGGATTCCGCCGCGCAGACCTATTCCAGTGCACAGTGGATCGTCGGCCTGATCATCGTATTCGCCTTGATCGCCACCTTGTTGCTCGCCTGGCTGCTGACCCGCAGCATCACCGCCCCGCTCGGCCAGGCGCTGAGCGTGGCGCGCACCATTGCCGGCGGCGACCTGAGCCAGCCGATCGCCGTCAGCGGCAAGGACGAACCGGCCCAATTGCTCAACGCCCTGGCCACCATGCAGGCGCAATTGCAAGGCACCATCCGTGGCATCAGCGAATCGGCGCAACAGTTGGCCTCCGCCGCCGAGGAGATGAGCTCGGTGATGGAACAAAGCACCCGTGGCCTGCAGGCGCAGAACGACGAGATCGAACAGGCGGCCACCGCCGTCACCGAAATGAGCGCGGCCGTGGACGAAGTGGCGGGCAATGCGGTGTCCAGCGCCGAGGCGTCCCAGGCCTCCGACGAGGACAGCAAGCACGGCCACTACCAGATCAGCGAAACCATCAGCTCGATCCAGAACCTGGTCGACGAGGTGCTCGGCGCCTCGAACAAGGCCGAAGGCCTGGCCGTGCAAGCCCAGGACATCAGCAAGGTGCTGGAAGTGATCCGCGGCATCGCCGGGCAAACCAACCTGCTGGCGCTCAACGCCGCCATCGAAGCAGCCCGCGCAGGCGAGGCCGGGCGTGGTTTTGCGGTGGTAGCCGATGAAGTGCGCTCCCTGGCGCAACGCACCCAGGACTCCACCGAAGAAATCGAGCAGATGATCACCGGCATCCAGCGCGGCACCCAGGATACGGTCGAAGCGCTGAACAGCAGCGCCGAGCACGCCGGCCAGACGCTGCAACGGGCCAACAGCGCCGGTAGCGCCCTGGAAAAAATCACCGCGGCCATCTCGCAGATCAGCCAGCGCAACCTGGTGATCGCCAGCGCCGCCGAGCAGCAGGCGCTGGTGGCACGTGACGTGGACCGCAGCCTGGTGAACATCCGCGACCTGTCCACCCAGACCGCCGCCGGTGCCACCCAGACCTCGGCCGCCAGCCAGGAACTGTCACGCCTGGCGGTGGACCTGAATGGGCTGGTGACGCGGTTTGTCCTGTAATCATTAGACATGTCATGCAACACTCGCGGCCTTATTGAGGTAGGAGTGTTCCGTGAGACCTGTCGACACCTTGTACTTGCTGGGGCTCGCCGCCATCTGGGGCGCGAGCTTCCTGTTCATGCGCATTATCGCGCCGGAGATCGGCACGCTGCCGACGGCGTTTTTCCGCGTGTCGATCGCCGCCGCCGGGTTGCTGGTGATCCTGGCGGCGATGCGGGTGAGCTGGGATTTCCAGGGCAAGTTCAAGACTGTACTGCTGCTCGGCGTGATCAACTCAGGCATTCCCGCGACCATGTATTCAGTCGCTGCCCAAGTACTGCCGGCGGGTTACTCGGCGATCTTCAACGCCACCACGCCGTTGATGGGCGTGTTGATTGGCGGGCTGTTCTTCAGCGAACGCCTGACCCCATCGAAAGTCGCCGGGGTGTGCCTGGGCCTGCTGGGCGTGGGGGTACTGACCCGCGCAGGGCCGGTGGCGTTTGACCTGGAATTATTGATGGGCGCGCTGGCCTGCTTGCTGGCGACCACCTGTTACGGCTTTGCCGGGTTCCTGGCAAGGCGCTGGCTGGATCAGCGTGGTGGCTTGGACAGCCGCCTGTCGGCCCTGGGCAGCATGCTCGGCGCGACGTTGTTCCTGTTGCCGTTCTTTGCCTACAGCGCCATCAGCCAACCGCCGGCGAGTTGGGGTGGATGGCAGGTGTGGGGGTCGTTGCTGGGGTTGGGGCTGGTGTGTACGGCGTTTGCCTACATTCTTTACTTCCGGTTGCTGACGTCCATCGGGCCGGTTAAGTCGATGACCGTTACCTTCATGATTCCGCCGTTTGGGGTGTTGTGGGGCGCGTTGCTGCTGGATGAGCCATTGTCCATGGCGCATCTGTATGGCGGGGTGTTGATTGCGGGGGCGTTGTGGTTGGTGTTGCGCCCGCGAAAATTGTAGGAGCCCGGCTTGCCGGGCTCCTACAGTACAGTGTCAACGCTTACGGAAGACAAACACTAAACCGATGATGATCAACCCCATCCCCAACAGGCTCAACATCGCAAACGTGTTGCCAAAGATCAGATAGTCCATCACCGCCGTCACCGCCGGCACCAGATAGAACAGACTGGTGACATTCACCAGGTTGCCCCGGGCGATCAGGCGGTACAGCAACAGCGTGGCCAGCAACGACACCACCAAGCCCATCCACAGCACCGGCAGGTAAAAGCTGCTGCTGTGTTCAAAATGGAACGGCTGGAACGGCACAAACACGGAACACAGCAGCAACCCCGCCAGGTACTGCACCGGCAGCGTGCCCAGGGGCTCGTCGGTGATGCGTTTCTGCATGATCGAGCCGAAGGTCATGCTGGCCAGGGCCAGCAACCCGAACAGCATGCCTGCCAGGGACATGCCAGAAAGGCCGATGCCTTGATACACCACCATGATCAGCCCCGCCAACCCGAGGCCCAGGCCGAACACACGGCTGAAAGAACGCTGGCGCTCTATCAGCACCACGGTGAGGATCGGCTGTACGCCCATGATGGTTGCCATCACGCCGGGGGTGACGTTGAGGTCCAGGGCCAACAGATAGAAAATCTGATAGGCGCCCAACAACACCAACCCCGTCGCCGCTGCGTATAACAGTGGCTTGCCGGGGCGCGGCAGTTTCAACTTGAGGATCGGTATCAGCACCACCAGGCCCCCGAGGGCAATGGCAAAGCGGATCAGCAGAAACGCAAAGGGTGACGCGTGGGCCAGGCCCCATTTGGAGAAGATCGCCCCACTGCTCCACAGCAGAACAAACAGGCTCGTCGAGGCCGCCGCGGCCACGGATTGTTTCGAAAAAACAGACATGGTTACCACCTGTCATCAGGCAAAAAAAGCCGATTCAGCAGACGCTGAAATGCATTAGGTTTTTTTCAGGCGGGCAGACGGGAACAGCGATCAGCTGATCAACCCGCAATACCAACACCCGGCGGTGATACGACTGCGTACACCGACGTGCTGCTGACAGGTGGAGGGTAGTGACTGATCTGCGCAGGCTGCTTGTCCCCGCACGGCACGACCGCAGCGTTGACCGCTGAATCGACTACCGCTGTGCGCTGGGAAGCAGGCATGGGCTGATCTTGTGTGAAGGGATGGAGAGGCTCGGACTATAACCAGCCGGTGATAGGTTTTGCAATCACTCTGAATGGAGGAGTTTCATGTAAGCCCCGTAGGACAGATCGCTATAATGCCGCCCAGTTTTTCCCAAGGATTTCCCATGATCGCATTGCCCTGGCTGTACCTGGCGCTTCTTTCCATTGGCTATCTACTGGCCTTGATCTACGGGCAATTGGGCGTGCTGGCGGGCGTGTCCGTCGCCCTGCTGCTGATTGCCGGCTACGCCGTACGCCAGCAACGCACGCCGTGGGCGCGTTACCTGGGCCACGGGCTGTTTGTGGTGCTGGCCCTGAGCCTGGCGATGCACTGGTTGCCGGGTTTCTACAACGGGCGCGGCATTGCCTCGCAGCGTTTCACCGAGGATGCCGTGCCCTTCTCGATGTACCTGAACCAGGACAAACCGCTGATTGGCTTCTGGCTGTTGCTGGCCTGCCCGTGGATTGTGGCGCGGCGCTCGTTGCGTTTGTCGATCTGCGTGGCCGCCCTGGCGTTGACCCTCACAGCCATCGCCGCCCTCGGCGGAGCGGCCTTGCTGGGCATGATCAGTTGGGCGCCGAAGTGGCCGGAACAGGCCTGGCTGTGGGTACTCAATAACCTGCTGCTGGTGACGCTGGTGGAAGAAGCCCTGTTCCGCGGTTATGTGCAGGGCGGTTTGAGCCGTCGCTTCAAACACCTGCCCTATGGCGAAAACCTCGCCCTGCTGCTGGCCTCGCTGTTGTTCGGCCTGGTGCACATCGGCGCAGGCTGGCATTGGGTATTGCTGGCAAGCATCGCCGGGGTGGGTTATGGCCTGGCCTATCGATTTGGCGGCCTGGGCGCAGCGGTGGCCACGCACTTTGGCTTGAATCTGCTTCACTTCGGGTTGTTTACCTACCCGATGCTGGCCGGTTGATCTCGTGCTGGGGAACGTGCATCCCGTCGATTGTTGCAAAAATAAGTTAAATAAACCGCCGTTCTTGCCGATACCCCCTGAAAGCCTTGCGGATTGAACAATCATGCGTAATAACCAACCCGTTACCCAGCGCGAACGTACCTTCCCCGCTCAGCAACGGTTGATCTCCACCACAGATGCCAAAGGCGTGATCACCTACTGCAACGACGCCTTCGTCGAAATCAGTGGGTTCTCTCGCGACGAACTGGTGCGTGCCCCGCACAACCTGGTGCGTCACCCGGACGTTCCGGCGGCGGTGTTCGCGCACATGTGGTCAACGCTCAAACAAGGCTTGCCATGGATGGGCATTGTCAAGAATCGCTGCAAGACCGGTGACCACTACTGGGTTAACGCCTATGTGACGCCGGTTTTCGAAGGCAACCAGGTGGTCGGCTACGAATCGGTGCGCATCAAGCCCACCGCCGAGCAGATCCGCCGGGCCGAAGCGCTCTACCAACGCATCAACCAGGGCAAGTCGGCGATCCCTCAGCGGGACAAGTGGTTGCCGGTGTTGCAGGACTGGCTGCCGTTTATCCTGGTGAGCCAGTTGAGCTTCATGATCGGCGCTTCGCTCAACTCCCACTGGGGCTTTGCCCTGGCGGCGGGGTTGTCGGTGCCGCTGGGCCTGCTCGGCCTGAGCTGGCAGCAGCGCGGCCTCAAGCGTTTGCTGCGCCTGGCCGAGCAGACCACCTCCGACCCGCTGATCGCGCAGATGTACACCGACAGCCGTGGCGCCCAGGCGCGCCTGGAAATGTCGATCCTCAGCCAGGAGGCGCGTCTGAAGACCTGCCTTACGCGCTTGCAGGACACTGCCGAGCACCTCAACGACCAGGCCGCGCAGTCCAACACCCTGGCGCACAACAGCTCCAGCGGCCTGGAACGCCAGCGCGTCGAGACCGAACAGGTGGCCACGGCGGTCAACCAGATGGCGGCGACTACCCAGGAAGTCGCCAGCCATGTGCAGCGCACGGCCGATGCGACCCAAGAGGCCAACCGCCTCACCGGCCGTGGCCGCGATATCGCCGGGGAAACCCGCGAGGCGATCCAGCGTCTGTCCGTGGCTGTGGGTGAGACCGGTGTGACTGTGACCCAGTTGGCCAAGGACAGCGATGAAATCGGCGGTGTGGTCGA
This sequence comes from Pseudomonas extremorientalis, assembly GCF_024584605.1. Classification (NCBI taxonomy): domain Bacteria; kingdom Pseudomonadati; phylum Pseudomonadota; class Gammaproteobacteria; order Pseudomonadales; family Pseudomonadaceae; genus Pseudomonas; species Pseudomonas extremorientalis. Next base: position 4,729,095 of record NZ_CP089519.1, read on the forward strand.
CGTGATCAAGGGCATTGCCGACCAGACCAACCTGCTGGCGCTCAACGCCGCCATCGAAGCGGCGCGTGCCGGGGAGATGGGCCGTGGTTTTGCGGTGGTGGCTGATGAAGTCCGCCAACTGGCCCAGCGTACCGCCGAGTCAACCGGGCAGATCCATGCATTGATCGCCAAGCTGCAGCAGACCGCCGCTGCCGCCGTGCAAACCATGGACGCCGGGCATCGCCAGGCCGAAGAAGGTGTAGCGCGGGTGATGGAAGCGGACCAGGCGTTGGTGGGCATCAGTGAAGCGGTGGCGCATATCACCGATATGACTACCCAGATCGCGGCTGCCACCGAAGAGCAAAGCTCGGTGGCCGAAGAGATCAGCCGCAACATCAGCACCATTGCGCTGTTGGCGGACCAGACCTCGGAGCAGGCGCTGAACTCGGCGCAGTTGAGTGAAGAGCTGACGCATACCGCCAATACTCAGTACTCGCTGGTGGAGCGGTTTAACCGGTAGGTCGCTATCGGGGGCAAGCCCCCTCCACATTTGACTGTGTTCACAATTTGGAATGTGAGAACACGGTCAAGTGTGGGTGGACTTGTCGAAGCGTCGCACCGCCCCGATGAGGCCCTATAGGCCAGCCAAAAACCCAGCCACCCCCACTGCCGCGGCTTCCAGATGCTGCTCATGACTGAATCCCGACGCCTTCAACGGCTTCAAGTCATGATCCCCCGCCACCAGCCACATCACCTCGATGCTCGGCGACAGCTCATACCCTTCCACCGCCGCCCGATTGCCCAGTGCATCGCGCTCGCCCTGCACAATCAAGGTTGGCGTCTTCAGCCCGGCCAGATGTTCGACCCGTGGCTTTTCCGGCTTGCCCACCGCATAGAACGGATACCCCAGGCACACCAACCCACCAACACCCAATTCATCGGCCAATAAACTGGCCATGCGCCCGCCCATGGACTTGCCGCCAATGGCCAGTTTTCCAGCGACATGACGTCGCACCTCGGCATACACCTCACGCCAGGATTCGAGTAGCTTCGGGGCCGGGTTGGGCGGGCGTTTACCGCCGTCAACCCGGCGCTGGGCCATGTAGGGAAACTCGAAGCGCAACACGTTGACGCCCTGCCCGGCAAGGCGTGCAGCCATATCGTTCATGAAGGATGAGTCCATCGGTGCACCGGCGCCGTGGGCCAGGATCAGCGTCACGGGTGCAGCCTCAGCCGCCCCCGCCGCGACATCCCACAACCACCCATGTTCCCGCACACACTGCGCCCATTGATCCCCGTCAATACTGGCCTTGTGCTCTTTGCCCATGCTTGCCTCGCTTTTTAGTCTGCCTATAACTCCAGCCCAAGTGCCGCATCTGCTTGGGTTGAACCGTGGATGGGGAACCATGAACACTACTTTAAGTACCGCCTATAACTACAAGGTGGTCCGCCAATTCGCCATTATGACGGTGGTGTGGGGCATCGTCGGCATGGGGCTCGGGGTTTTTCTCGCGGCCCAATTGGTGTGGCCTGCACTCAACTTCGACTTGCCCTGGACCAGCTTCGGCCGCCTGCGCCCGCTGCACACCAACGCGGTGATCTTCGCCTTCGGTGGCTGCGCGCTGTTCGCCAGCTCCTTCTACTCGGTGCAGCGTACCTGCCAGACGCAGCTGTTCGCGCCTAAAATCGCCGCGTTCTGCTTCTGGGGCTGGCAGTTGGTCATCCTGCTGGCAGCGATCTCCCTGCCGCTGGGCTACACCAGCTCCAAGGAATACGCCGAGCTGGAATGGCCGATCGACATCCTGATCACCATTGTCTGGGTGGCCTATGCCATCGTGTTCTTTGGCACCGTGGCCAAGCGCAACACCAAGCACATCTACGTCGGCAACTGGTTCTTCGGTGCGTTCATCATCACCGTGGCCATCCTGCATATCGTCAACAACCTGGAAATCCCGGTCAGCCTGACCAAGTCCTACTCCCTCTATGGCGGTGCGACGGATGCCATGGTGCAGTGGTGGTATGGGCATAACGCGGTAGGCTTTTTCCTCACCGCCGGTTTCCTCGGCATGATGTATTACTTCGTGCCCAAGCAGGCCGAGCGTCCGGTGTATTCCTATCGCTTGTCCATCGTGCACTTCTGGGCGCTGATCACCCTATACATCTGGGCCGGCCCGCACCACTTGCACTACACCGCGCTGCCGGACTGGGCACAGTCCCTGGGCATGGTGATGTCCCTGGTGCTGCTGGCACCGAGCTGGGGCGGCATGATCAACGGCATGATGACCCTGTCGGGCGCCTGGCATAAGTTGCGCAGCGACCCGATCCTGCGCTTCCTCGTGGTGTCCCTGGCGTTCTACGGCATGTCGACGTTCGAAGGCCCGATGATGGCAATCAAGACCGTCAACGCCCTCTCCCACTACACCGACTGGACCATCGGCCACGTACACGCCGGCGCCCTCGGCTGGGTGGCGATGATCTCCATCGGCGCGTTGTACCACATGATCCCGAAAGTCTTCGGCCGCGAGCAGATGTACAGCCTCGGCCTGATCAACGCGCACTTCTGGCTGGCCACCATCGGCACCGTGCTCTATATCGCTTCGATGTGGGTCAACGGTATCGCCCAGGGCCTGATGTGGCGGGCGGTCAACGAAGACGGCACTTTGACCTACTCCTTCGTCGAAACCCTGGTGGCCAGCCACCCTGGCTTCATCGTGCGGCTGGTGGGCGGTGCGATCTTCCTCAGCGGCATGTTCCTGATGGCTTACAACACCTGGCGCACCGTGCGTTCGGCGCAGCCTGTCGAAGCCGCCACCACTGCGCAGTTGGCCTGAGGAGTCTGTGATGAAACACGAAACGATTGAAAAGAACGTCGGCCTGCTGATGCTGCTCATGGTGCTTGCCGTGAGCATCGGCGGCCTGACCCAGATCGTCCCGCTGTTCTTCCAGGACGTGACCAACAAGCCGGTGGAGGGCATGAAACCCTACACCGCGCTGCAACTGGAAGGCCGCGACATCTACATCCGCGAAGGCTGCGTACAGTGCCACTCGCAGATGATCCGCCCCTTCCGTGCCGAAACCGAACGCTACGGCCATTACTCGGTCGCCGGTGAAAGTGTGTGGGACCACCCGTTCCTGTGGGGCTCCAAGCGCACCGGTCCGGACCTGGCGCGCGTCGGCGCACGCTACTCGGACGACTGGCACCGCGCGCACCTGTATAACCCGCGCAACGTGGTGCCCGAGTCGAAAATGCCGGCCTATCCATGGCTGGTCACCGCCGCCGTCGACAGCAGCCACACCGAGACCAAGTTGAAAGTGATGCGCACCCTCGGCGTGCCGTACACCGACGACGACATCAGTGGCGCCGTGGCCAGCCTCAAGGGCAAGACCGAGATGGACGCGCTGGTCTCGTACCTGCAAGTGCTCGGCACCGCCATCAAGAGCAAGAGGTGAGCCATGGGATTTGAATTCGATGCAGGCACCATCCGCGGCCTCGGCACGCTGGTGGTTGCCATCGCCTTTATCGGCCTGTCGCTGTGGGTGTTCAACAACCGGCGCAATGCGGAATTCGAGCAGGCGCGCCTGCTGCCCTTCGCCGATGAACCCTCTCCATCCGACGCTCAAGAAGAGCCTGCAATAAGGAGCACCCGGCCATGACCCTATTCTGGAGTACATGGATCTGCGTACTGACCCTCGGCAGCCTGATCGGCTTGACCTGGCTGCTGGTCGGCACCCGCAAGGGCGAGACCAAGGGCAGCGTCGACCAGACCATGGGCCACGCCTTCGACGGTATCGAGGAATACGACAACCCGCTGCCCCAGTGGTGGTTCATGCTGTTCGCCGGCACCCTGGTGTTCGCGGTCGGCTACCTGATCCTCTACCCGGGCCTGGGCAACTGGAAAGGCGTGTTGCCGGGCTATGAAGACGGCTGGACCCAGGCCAAGGAATGGGACAAGGAAATGGCCAAGGCCGACGCCAAGTTCGGGCCGATCTTCGCCAAATTCTCGGCCATGCCCGTGGAAGAAGTGGCCAAAGACCCGCAAGCGCTGAAAATGGGCGGTCGCCTGTTCGCCTCCAACTGCGCGGTGTGCCACGGCTCGGACGCCAAGGGCGCGTTTGGCTTCCCGAACCTGGCGGACAACATCTGGCGCTGGGGCGGTTCGGCCGAGGCGATCAAGACCACCATCCTCAACGGTCGCCACGCGGCGATGCCGGCCTGGGGTGACATGCTCGGCGATGAGGGTGTGAAAAACGTTGCGGCCTTTGTTCGCCACGACCTGGCCAAGTTGCCCCTGCCCGCCGACAGCAGCGCCGATGTGGCTGCCGGCCAGTCAGCCTTCAACACCACCTGTGTCGCCTGCCACGGTCCGGAAGGCCACGGCATGGAAGCCATGGGCGCGCCCGACCTGACCAAACCGGCCGGCTACATCTACGGCACCAGCCTCGCGCAGTTGCAGCAGACCATCCGCCACGGCCGCCAGGGCCAGATGCCGGCGCAGGAAGTGCTGCAAGGCAATGACAAGGTGCATCTGCTGGCCGCCTACGTTTATAGCCTGTCCCACAACGCTGATGGCGCAACGCCAGAAAGCCAGGCGCAATAACCTCTGATCGCCGCCCCATTTTGGGGCGGCAACCCTGGCGCTGTACGCGACCAAGTGTCACACCCCTCCAAAGCACAACTTTCCCCTCCTCACTTTCGGGTCTACGCTTGTTCCCACAGCGGACCGATCCTGGCGTACGCAACGACATTCGTTGCGACCCTCGAATTTTCCTGTCCACTCGATCAGCTTTCGATTTCCGATTTTGTCCTTACACCAAACATGGAAAGGGCGCAGAATCTGGCGTGGAACGCATTGATACAGGTCAGTCATTGCGTTGCAATGACCCCTCGCTTTCTACATACTTGCGGCCGATTTTACCTATAAAAAAACCTAAACCGTGGAACCTTAGAATGAGCACAGCAATCAGTCCGACTGCTTATAACTATAAGGTAGTCCGCCAGTTCGCCATCATGACGGTGGTCTGGGGGATCCTTGGCATGGGGCTCGGGGTGTTCATCGCCTCGCAACTGGTCTGGCCGGAATTGAATTTCGGTTTGCCATGGACGACCTTTGGCCGCCTGCGCCCGCTGCACACCAACCTGGTGATCTTCGCCTTCGGCGGATGTGCATTGTTTGCCACCTCCTACTATGTCGTGCAGCGAACCTGCCAGACGCGACTGATCTCCGACAGCCTTGCGGCCTTCACCTTCTGGGGTTGGCAAGCAGTCATCGTTGGCGCCATCGTCACCCTGCCACTGGGCTACACCACCACCAAGGAATACGCCGAGCTGGAATGGCCCATCGCCATTTTGCTCGCCATCGTGTGGGTGACCTACGCCGTGGTGTTCTTCGGCACCATCGTCAAGCGCAAGACCAAGCACATCTACGTGGGCAACTGGTTCTACGGCGCGTTCATCCTGGTGACGGCGATGCTGCACATCGTCAACCACGCCTCGTTGCCGGTGAGCCTGTTCAAGTCCTACTCGGCCTACGCCGGGGCCACGGACGCGATGATCCAGTGGTGGTACGGCCACAACGCCGTGGGTTTCTTCCTGACCACCGGTTTCCTGGGGATGATGTACTACTTCGTGCCGAAACAGGCCGAACGTCCCATTTACTCGTACCGCCTGTCCATCGTGCATTTCTGGGCGCTGATCACCCTGTACATCTGGGCCGGCCCGCACCACTTGCACTACACCGCGTTGCCGGACTGGGCACAGTCCCTGGGCATGGCGATGTCGATCATCCTGCTGGCCCCGAGCTGGGGCGGCATGATCAACGGCATGATGACCCTGTCCGGCGCCTGGCATAAATTGCGCACCGACCCGATCCTGCGCTTCCTGGTGGTGTCGCTGGCGTTCTACGGCATGTCGACCTTCGAAGGGCCGATGATGGCGATCAAGACCGTCAACTCGCTGTCCCACTACACCGACTGGACCATCGGCCACGTACACGCCGGCGCCCTCGGTTGGGTGGCGATGATCTCCATCGGCGCGCTGTACCACATGATCCCCAAACTGTTCGGCCGTCCGCAGATGCACAGCGTTGGCCTGATCAACGCGCACTTCTGGCTGGCCACCATCGGCACCGTGCTCTACATCGCCTCGATGTGGGTCAACGGCATCACCCAGGGCCTGATGTGGCGAGCCATCAACGATGACGGCACCCTCACCTACTCCTTCGTCGAAGCGCTGCAAGCCAGCCATCCGGGTTACATCGTGCGCGCCCTGGGCGGTGCATTCTTTGCCTCCGGCATGTTCCTGATGGCCTACAACGTCTGGCGCACCGTGCGTGCCGCCGACCCGGCAGAAGCCGAAGCCGCCGCCAAGATCGCCGTTGTGGGAGCTCACTGATGAAGCATGAAGTAGTCGAGAAGAATATCGGCCTGCTGGCCTTCTTCATGGTCATCGCCGTGAGTATCGGCGGCCTGACCCAGATCGTTCCGCTGTTTTTCCAGGACGTGACCAACAAGCCGGTGGAAGGCATGAAGCCGCGCACCGCCCTTGAACTGGAAGGCCGCGACGTCTACATCGCCAACGGCTGTGTCGGCTGCCACTCGCAGATGATCCGCCCGTTCCGTGCCGAAACCGAACGCTACGGCCACTACTCGGTCGCCGGTGAAAGCGTGTGGGACCACCCGTTCCTGTGGGGTTCCAAGCGTACCGGCCCGGACCTGGCCCGTGTCGGCGGGCGCTACTCCGATGACTGGCAGCGTGCGCACCTGTACAACCCGCGCAACGTGGTGCCTGAGTCGAAAATGCCGGCGTACCCGTTCCTCGTGGAAAACAAGCTCGACGGCAAGGACACCGCGAAGAAGATGGAGGTCTTGCGCACCCTGGGCGTGCCCTACACCGACGAAGACATCGCCGGTGCAGCGGCCGCCGTGAAGGGCAAGACCGAAATGGACGCACTGGTGGCCTACCTGCAGGGCCTGGGCACCATCATCAAAAGCAAACGGTGACCTATGGATATCGGGATGATTCGTGGCCTGGGCACCGTTGTGGTGATGGTGGCCTTTATCGGCCTGGCGTTGTGGGTGTTCAGCCCCAAGCGCAAGTCGGAGTTTGAAGACGCGACCTTGCTGCCCTTTGCGGATGATCCCGAAGCCATCAAGCACGTCGAGCAAGCTTCTAGGAGTAACAAAGAATGACTACGTTCTGGAGTCTGTACGTCACAGTCCTCAGTCTGGGTACTATCTTCGCCCTGACCTGGCTGCTGCTGTCGACCCGCAAGGGCCAGCGCGCCGAGCAAACCGACGAGACCGTCGGCCACTCGTTCGACGGCATCGAGGAATACGACAACCCGCTGCCCAAGTGGTGGTTCATGCTGTTCGTCGGCACCATCGTCTTCGCCCTCGGCTACCTGGCGCTGTACCCCGGCCTGGGCAACTGGAAAGGCCTGCTGCCGGGCTACAACTACCTAGACACCGACAAGCAAACCCCCTTCGCCAATGGCCAGACTGGCTGGACCGGCGTGCACGAATGGGAAAAGGAAATGGCCAGGTCGGACGCCAAGTTCGGGCCGATCTTCGCCAAATTCGCGTCGATGCCGATTGAAGAAGTGGCCAAGGATCCGCAAGCCTTGAAGATGGGGGGGCGCCTGTTCGCCTCCAACTGCTCGGTGTGCCACGGTTCCGATGCCAAGGGCGCCTATGGCTTCCCCAACCTGACCGACGCCGACTGGCGCTGGGGCGGCGAACCGGCCACCATCAAGGAAACCATCATGAAGGGTCGTCATGCGGTGATGCCGGCCTGGTTGGATATCCTCAAGGAGCAAGGCGTCAGCGATGTGGCTGCGTTCGTGCTCACCAACCTCGACGGGCGAAAACTGCCCGAAGGCGTGAAAGCCGATGTGGCCAACGGCGAGAAACTCTTCGCCGCCAACTGCGTGGCCTGCCACGGCCCGGCCGGTAAAGGCACTCCTGCCATGGGCGCGCCCGACCTGACCCACCCGGGCGCCTTCATCTACGGCTCGAGCTTCGCCCAACTGCAACAGACCATCCGTTGGGGCCGCCAGGGCCAGATGCCGGCGCAGGAACAGCTGCAAGGCAATGACAAGGTGCACTTGCTGGCGGCGTATGTGTACAGCTTGTCCCATGGAGATAAGAAGGCTGAAGAGCAATAAAAGCCGCTGCAATACCAATGTGGGAGGGGGGCTTGCCCCCGATAGCGGTGGATCAGTGACAGATGCACTGATTGACACACTGCAATCGGGGGCAAGCCCCCCCTACATTGGATCCGCGGTGTTTCATAGAACCGGGCCAGCCAAAACCGGCCATACTTGCCAGATCAATTGATCCAGATCACTTAGGTCGCCCCCTTTCAGCACCACCGGGGGCGTATCATTACACCACTGCAACACCCCTAATTTGACCCCGGCTGGCACGTACTGGCCAAGGCAAATCTCCACCGCCGTGGGATGCAATGATGAGTAACCAGATACCGGTACATGACGTTACCCCGCCTGCCAAAACCGTCGACCTCTACGCCTCGCGAGAGAAAATCTACACGCGCGCCTTCACCGGCCTGTTCCGCAACTTGCGCATGCTCGGCGGGGCCGGTCTGTTCCTGCTGTACTTCGGCACGGTGTGGCTGAACTGGGGTGGCCACCAGGCCGTGTGGTGGAACCTGCCCGAGCGCAAGTTCTTCATTTTCGGGGCAACTTTCTGGCCCCAGGACTTCATCCTGCTCTCGGGCATTCTCATCGTTGCCGCGTTTGGCCTGTTCTTCATCACGGTGTACGCCGGTCGCGTGTGGTGCGGCTACACCTGCCCGCAGAGCGTGTGGACGTGGATCTTCATGTGGTGTGAGAAGGTCACCGAAGGCGACCGCAACCAGCGCATCAAGCTCGACAAGGCACCGATGGGCGCCAACAAATTCCTGCGCAAATTCAGCAAGCACACCCTGTGGCTGTTGATCGGCTTTGTCACCGGCATGACCTTTGTCGGCTACTTCTCGCCGATCCGCGAACTGGTGTTCGACTTTTTCACCGGCCAGGCCGATGGCTGGTCGTATTTCTGGGTGGGTTTCTTCACCCTTGCCACCTACGGCAACGCCGGCTGGCTGCGCGAACAGGTGTGCATCTACATGTGCCCGTACGCGCGCTTCCAGAGCGTGATGTTCGACAAGGACACCCTGATCGTTTCCTACGACCCACGCCGCGGCGAACTGCGTGGCCCGCGTAAAAAAGGTACCGACTACAAGGCACAGGGCCTGGGCGATTGCATCGATTGCACGATGTGCGTGCAGGTGTGCCCCACCGGTATCGACATCCGCGACGGCCTGCAGATCGAGTGCATCGGCTGCGCCGCCTGTATCGATGCCTGCGACAACATCATGGACAAGATGGAGTACCCGCGCGGCCTGATCAGCTACACCACCGAGCACAACCTGTCCGGGCAGAAAACCCACAAGCTGCGCCCGCGCCTGATCGGCTACGCCCTGGTGTTGCTGGCGATGATCAGCCTGCTGGTGGCGGCATTCTTCATGCGCTCGCTGGTGGGTTTCGACGTGAGCAAGGACCGCGTGCTGTACCGCGAGAACGCCGAAGGCCGCATCGAAAACGTCTACAGCCTGAAGATCATGAACAAGGACCAACGCGACCACACCTACGTGCTCGATGCCGCCGGCCTGCCCGACCTCAAGCTGCAAGGCCGCCGGGAGATCAAGGTGGCGGCCGGCGATATCGTCAGCATGCCGGTGGAGCTGTCGAGTGCGCCGGAACAATTGCCGTCGAGCACCAACGAGGTGAAATTCATCCTCACCGATGCCGATGACGCCAGCGTCCATATTGAAGCCAAGAGCCGATTCATCGGCCCTCAAGTCCGCTAACAGGGAACCGAACAATGTCCGTAGCAACCGCCGCAAGCCCTTGGTACAAGCACCTCTGGCCGTGGATCATCATCGGCATCCTGGCCTGTTCGGTGACCTTGACCCTGTCCATGGTGACCATCGCGGTGAACAACCCGGACAACCTGGTCAACGACAACTACTACGAGGCCGGCAAAGGCATCAACCGCTCCCTGGACCGCGAGCTGCTGGCCCAGACCTTGCAACTGCGCGCCAAGGTGCACTTGGATGAGCTGACCGGTGAAGTCGAGGTCAACCTCACCGGCTACAGCAACCCGAAAACCCTGGAATTGAACCTGATTTCCCCGACCCAGCCGGAGAAAGACCGCAAGATCAACCTGGCCCGCAGCGACAGCGAGCCCGGCCGCTACATCGGCCAGGTCACCGACAAGGTCGAAGGCCGGCGGTTCGTCGAGTTGCTCGGCGTGGAAGGCGACCGGACCTGGCGCATGTTCGAGGAAGAACAAGTCAGCCACGACAAGGACTTGCTGCTGGGTGATGAACCGTTGCAGGGTGCCGAAGACCTGAAAAAGTAAAAAGCCTGCGCTTCGCGCATCGGGGGCAAGCCCCCTCCCACACTGGATTGGGTTTACACATATCTATTGGTGAAATCAGTCAAATGTGGGAGGGGGCTTGCCCCCGATGAGGCCCTACCAGCCACCATAGATTCCCAAGCCATGACCACCCCCTGCTACCACTGCGCCCTCCCCGTCCCCTCCGGTAGCCGTTTCACCACGGTCATCCTCGGTGAGCGCCGCGAACTCTGCTGCCCCGGCTGCCAGGCCGTGGCCGAAGCCATCGTGGCCGGCGGCCTGGAAAGTTATTACCAGCACCGCAGCGAAGCCTCGGCCAACCCTGAGGCGTTGCCGGTGCAACTGCTGGACGAATTGGCGCTGTATGACCGCGCCGACGTGCAGAAACCCTTCGTGCGCCACGAGGGCGAGCTGGCCGAAACCACCCTGCTGATGGAGGGCATCAGCTGCGCCGCCTGCGGCTGGCTGATCGAGAAACACCTGCGCAGCCTGCCCGCCGTAGCCGAGGCGCGGTTGAACCTGTCCAACCATCGCCTGCACGTTCGTTGGACCGATGGGCAACTGCCATTGAGCCAACTGCTCAGTGAACTGCGCCACATCGGCTACGCCGCTCACCCCTATCAGGCCGATCGCGCTGCCGAGCAACTGGCCGGCGAAAATCGCCTGGCCCTGCGCCAATTGGGCGTGGCTGGCTTGCTGTGGTTCCAGGCAATGATGGCAACCATGGCTACCTGGCCGGAATTCAACATCGACCTGAGCCCCGAGCTGCATGTGATCCTGCGCTGGGTGGCGATGTTTCTTACAACACCCATCGTGTTCTACAGCTGCGCACCGTTTTTCAAGGGCGCCTTGCGCGACTTGCGCACGCGCCACCTGACCATGGATGTCTCGGTGTCCCTGGCCATCGGCGGGGCTTACCTGGCGGGCATCTGGACGGCAATCACCGGCGTGGGCGAGTTGTACTTCGATGCGGTGGGCATGTTTGCGTTGTTCCTGCTGGCCGGCCGTTACCTGGAGCGCCGCGCCAGGGAGCGCACGGCCGCCGCGACGGCGCAATTGGTGAACCTGCTGCCCGCCTCGTGCCTGCGACTCAAGGCCGACGGCCAGAGCGAGCGCATCCTGCTCCCCGAACTGACCCTGGGCGACCGCGTGCTGGTGCACCCCGGCGCCGTGCTGCCGGCGGACGGCGTGATCCTCGACGGGCAATCGAGCATCGATGAATCCCTGCTCACCGGTGAGTACCTGCCGCAACCGCGCCAAAGCGGCGATGCGGTCACGGCGGGCACGCTGAATGTCGAGGGGGCATTGACCGTCGAAGTACGTGCCCTGGGCCATGACACGCGCCTGTCCGCCATCGTGCGCCTGCTGGAGCGCGCCCAGGCCGATAAACCACGCCTGGCGCAGATCGCCGACCGCGCCGCACAGTGGTTCCTGTTGTGCTCGCTGATCGCCGCCGCGCTGATCGGCTTGCTGTGGTGGGAGCTGGATGCGTCGCGGGCGTTCTGGATTGTGCTGGCGATGCTGGTAGCAACCTGCCCCTGTGCGCTGTCCCTGGCCACTCCCACCGCCCTCACCGCCGCCACCGGCACCTTGCACAAACTCGGGCTGCTGTTGACGCGCGGCCATGTGCTGGAAGGGCTCAACCAGATCGACACGGTGATCTTCGACAAGACCGGCACCCTCACCGAAGGACGCCTGGCGTTGAGAGCCATACGCCCGCTGGGCACCTTGAGTACCGACCTGTGCCTGAGCCTCGCCGCCGCCCTGGAAAACCGCTCCGAACACCCGATTGCCCGCGCCTTTGGGCGTGCACCAGTGGCCGCCGATGAGGTCGTCAGTTCGCCAGGACTGGGCCTTGAAGGTCGCGTCGGCGAGCGCGTATTGCGCATTGGCCAGCCGGGTTTTGTCTGCGAACTCAGTGGTTGCCCGATCCCGGCAGCGCCGGAGGTTTGCGGCCAATGGCTGCTGCTCGGCGACCGCGACGGCGCCCTGGCCTGGTTCGTGCTCGACGACCGCCTGCGCAGTGATGCGCCTGCATTGCTGGCCGCGTGCAAGGCGCGGGGTTGGCGCACGCTATTGCTGTCCGGGGACAGTTCGCCAATGGTCGCCAGCGTCGCCGCCGAGCTGGGTATCGACGAGGCCCACGGCGGCCTGCGCCCGGATGACAAGCTGCAAGTCCTTCAGCAACTGCACAAGCAAGGCCGCAAAGTGCTGATGCTTGGCGACGGTGTCAACGATGTGCCGGTACTCGCCGCCGCGGACATCAGCGTGGCGATGGGCACGGCCACCGACCTGGCCAAGACCAGCGCCGATGCGGTGTTGCTGTCCAACCGCCTGGACGCCCTGGTGCAAGCCTTTACTCTGGCGCGGCGCACCCGCCGGGTAATCATTGAAAACCTGCTGTGGGCCGGGTTGTACAATGGCCTTATGCTGCCGTTTGCCGCCCTGGGCTGGATCACTCCCATCTGGGCGGCGATCGGCATGTCCCTCAGTTCGTTGACCGTGGTGCTCAATGCCCTGCGCCTGACTCGCCTGCCGAGCGCGCCGGCCGACCGAGCCCCCTCAGTAACCCGCCCGCTGCCAGTGTGAGCCGCGCGGGCATGGAGTGCAGATGCCAGCTTTATACGTAATGATCCCGGCGGCGCTGCTGTTAGTGGGCGTGGCCATCTACATCTTCTTCTGGGCGGTGGACAGCGGCCAGTACGACGACCTCGACGGCCCGGCCCATAGCGTGCTGTTCGACGACCAGGACCCGAACCACCTGGCTGGCGTCGAAGAGGCCAACCACCCCGAACAACCACCAAAAGACCCGCCTCATGCTTGAGCTGGCGCCGCTGCTGGTCTCTGCACTGATCCTCGGCCTGCTCGGTGGAGGCCATTGTCTGGGCATGTGCGGCGGGTTGATGGGCGCGCTGACCCTGGCGATCCCCAAGGAGCAACGCGGTCGCCGGTTTCAACTGCTGCTGGCCTACAACCTGGGACGCGTCCTCAGCTATGCCGCGGCCGGCGTGTTGATCGGCCTCGCCGGCTGGGCGGTGGCGAACAGCCCCGCGGCGATGTTCATGCGCGTGCTCGCCGGCCTGCTTTTGATCAGCATGGGCCTGTACCTGGCGGGCTGGTGGAGCGGTCTCACCCGTATCGAAAGCCTCGGACGCGGCCTATGGCGCTATATACAGCCGGTCGCCAACCGTTTGCTGCCCGTGTCCAACGTACCGCGTGCATTGCTGCTGGGCGCGTTGTGGGGATGGTTGCCGTGCGGATTGGTCTACAGCACGTTGCTGTGGGCGGCGAGCCAGGGCAATGCCCTGGACAGCGGGTTGCTGATGCTGGCATTCGGCTTGGGGACTTGGCCGGTGCTGTTGGCCACTGGACTGGCGGCGGAACGGGTGACGGCACTGTTGCGCAAGCGCAGCGTGAGGATGGCCGGTGGCTTGCTGGTAATTCTATTCGGCATTTGGACGTTGCCCGGTCCGCATCAGCACTGGCTAATGGGCCATTGAAAGGCCATGTGGCATAGCGCCGCTCCCTGTTGATGCAAATCAAGGTGGCCTCCCCGGCCAGCCCCTAGACTCGGCCCACTAGCCTATCCGGGGGAACGCCCGCATGCTCGACGCCATTCGTTGGGATACCGATCTGATTCACCGCTACGACCTGGCGGGACCGCGCTACACGTCCTACCCTACCGCCGTACAATTCGACAGCCAGGTCGGCACCTTCGACCTGCTCCATGCCCTGCGCGACAGCCGCAAGGCGGTGCGGCCGCTGTCGTTGTATGTGCATGTGCCGTTCTGCGCGAACATCTGCTACTACTGCGCCTGCAACAAGGTCATCACCAAGGACCGTGGCCGCGCCCAGGCCTACCTGCAACGCCTGGAGCAGGAAATCCAGCTGGTGGCGTGCCACCTCGACCCCAGACAGCCGGTGGAACAGCTGCACTTCGGCGGCGGCACCCCGACCTTTCTCAGCCACGACGAATTGCGCCAGGTGATGAGCTGCCTGCGCCAGCACTTCAATTTGCTGGATGACGATTCGGGCGACTACGGCATCGAGATCGACCCACGCGAAGCGGATTGGGCCACCATGGGCCTGCTGCGCGAACTGGGTTTCAACCGCGTGAGTATCGGCCTGCAAGACCTCGACCCCGAGGTACAACGGGCAGTCAACCGCCTGCAAAGCCTGGAAGAAACCCGCGCGGTGATCGATGCCGCACGCACCCTGCAATTTCGCTCGATCAATGTCGACCTGATCTACGGCCTGCCCAAGCAAACGCCGATCAATTTTGCGCGCACCGTGGAGGAGGTGATCAGGCTGCAACCCGACCGCTTGTCGGTGTTCAACTACGCTCACCTGCCCGAACGTTTCATGCCCCAGCGGCGCATCAACACCGATGAACTGCCGTCCCCGGCGTCAAAGCTGCTGATGCTGCAAACCACCATCGAGCAACTGACCCAGGCCGGCTACCGTTACATCGGCATGGACCACTTCGCCCTGCCCGACGACGAGTTGGCCATCGCCCAGGAAGAAGGCACCCTGCAGCGCAATTTCCAGGGCTATACCACCCACGGTCATTGCGACTTGATCGGGCTCGGGGTGTCAGCGATCAGCCAGATCGGCGACCTGTACTGCCAGAACAGCAGTGACCTCAACGCCTACCAGAACACCCTGGCCGGCGCGCAACTGGCCACCAGCCGGGGTCTGGTCTGCACCACGGACGATCGCTTGCGCCGGGAGGTGATTCAGCAGTTGATCTGCAATTTCAGCCTGGCCTTCGACGAGATCGAGCAGGCGTTCACTATTGATTTTCGCGGGTATTTCGACGACATATGGCCGCAACTGACGGCGATGGCCGAGGATGGCCTGATCGAACTCGACACTCAAGGCATTCGCGTTTTGCCAGCTGGGCGCCTGCTGGTGCGTTCGGTGTGCATGGTGTTCGATGCCTACCTGGAGCACCAGAACAGGCAGCGGTTTTCGCGGGTGATCTGAAACACCCTACGCCATAGCGAGGGAGCCGGCCTTCAACGCGTCTTCCCCGCTGAGGCCTTTCATGGCCTTGGCCAGGGAGGTTTGTGCAGTCATCAGGCTCGCTTGCAACTGGGCAAGCGCCCCTTGCAGATTGCTGACCTTGATCCGTGCCTCGTCGGGGCTGAGGCTCTTGTCCGCCATCACGGCTTGCAGTTCGGCCTGCTTCTCGGCGATCTGCTCCTTGAGCTTGCGAATCATCTTGAGAACCTGCTGGACGTTATCCGGCAGACCGCTGTCTTCGATGTCGTTGCTGGGTTTCTTGGCCTCCGTCAGGGCTTTCAAGGCAGCTCCGGAAAAGGTCACCTTCACCCCCTCCTCGTCCTTTTTTTCCCGCAGCGGCGCCTCAGTAGCGTCCTTGAGCGCTTTGTCAGCCTTGGTGAGCTTGGCTTCTGCCACCAAGTCTTTCGGCTCCGCAAAGGACTGCACCTGAGTGCGTGCAGCGTTCGTTGCACCGATGGAAATCATGATATCGAGCCTCCAAGCTCAAGGGTTCGTGACTTTGTATCGGCGGCGACACAAAACTCTTTATACCGTTGCTGGTTTTTTGTACACGCTGGCCTCACCAGCCCACAGTGCGTTACCCTTACGTCTTATGTGTGTTTTCCCACAAGGATTTAAGAAATGTCCGAGCCAGTTAAACTGCGCGCTCACAGCCAGGCTCATTGCAAGGATTGCAGCCTGGCGCCCCTCTGCTTGCCACTTTCGTTGAATCTGGAAGACATGGATGCGCTGGACGAGATCGTTAAACGCGGTCGCCCGCTGAAAAAAGGCGAGTTCCTGTTTCGCCAGGGCGATAAGTTCGATTCCGTTTATGCAGTACGCTCGGGTGCGTTGAAGACATTCAGCCTGAGCGACAGCGGCGAAGAACAGCTCACCGGTTTCCACCTGCCCAGCGAACTGGTGGGCTTGTCGGGCATGGACACCGAGATCCACCCGGTGTCGGCCCAGGCGCTGGAGACAACCTCGGTGTGCGAAATCCCCTTCGAGCGCCTTGACGAGCTGGCCCTGCAATTGCCGCAACTGCGCCGCCAGTTGATGCGCGTAATGAGCCGCGAGATTCGTGACGACCAGCAAATGATGCTGCTGTTGTCGAAGAAAACCGCCGACGAGCGCATCGCGACTTTCCTGGTCAACCTGTCGGCGCGGTTCCGTGCCCGGGGTTTCTCGGCCAACCAGTTCCGCCTGAGCATGTCACGCAACGAAATCGGCAACTACCTGGGCCTGGCGGTGGAAACCGTGTCCCGCGTATTTACCCGTTTCCAGCAGAACGAGCTGATCGCCGCCGAAGGCAAGGAAGTGCATATCCTCGACCCGATCCAGTTGTGCGCGCTGGCCGGTGGTTCGTTAGACGGTTGACGCAGACACTTGCGGCCGCGCCAACCGGCGAGGCCGCAGGTATACTTCGAGTCCGTTTCCAGCCCCAGGACTCTTCGACGATGACCTTCGATTCGTTCGACATCAAATCCCTGATCCGTCCCGTCATCGACTTCCCCAAGCCCGGGGTGATCTTTCGTGACATCACGCCGCTGTTCCAATCGCCCCGAGCCCTGCGCCTGGTGGCCGACACCTTTGCCCACCGCTACGTCGAGACCGATTTCACCCATATCGGCGCCATGGATGCGCGGGGTTTCCTGATCGGTTCGATCATCGCCTACCAACTGAACAAACCGCTGATCCTGTTCCGCAAGCAGGGCAAGCTGCCCGCTGACGTGCTGGCCGAGGGTTACCAGACCGAGTACGGCGAGGCCTTCCTCGAAGTGCACGCCGACAGCTTGTGCGAAGGGGATTCGGTGTTGATGTTCGATGACCTGATCGCCACCGGCGGCACCTTGATCGCGGCGGCGAACCTGGTACGCCGCATGGGCGCGAAGATCTTCGAGGCCGCGGCAATCATTGATTTGCCGGAGCTGGGGGGGTCGCAACGTTTGGCGGACATGGGGATTGCGACGTTCTGCCTGACGCAGTTTGCGCTGACTGAACAATAACGGTTGCCTGGGCTGACGCCATCGGGGGCAAGCCCCCCCACATTTTGATCTGTGAACCGGTCAAGTGTGGGAGGGGGCTTGCCCCCGATGAGGCGCTGAAAGGCACTAAAGATCAGAAGCCCATCTGCTTACTGATGATTTCATTCATCACCTCGCGGGTACCGCCACCGATGGAGAGGATGCGGTTGTCGCGATACAGCCGCTCCACCAGGCTGCCACGCATATAACCCTGGCCCCCGAGGATCTGCACCGCGTCGTAGGTGACGCGGTCGGCGGTGTCGGTGGCAAGGTTCTTGGCCATGGATATCTCCTTGATCACGCTGATACCGGCGGCCATCTTTGCTGCCTGCCGATAAGTGAACTCCCGAGAGACCTCCACGGCGGTGGCCATTTCCGCCAGGCGATGCTTGATCACCTGGAATTTGCCGATGGGTTTGCCGAAGGCTTCGCGCTCGGCGGCCCATTTGAGGCTTTCCTCCAGGGCCAGTTGCGCGGTCATGTTGGCCATGAGCGCCAGGGCCAGGCGCTCGCTCTGGAAGTTGCCCATGATGCAGGCAAAGCCCATGTTTTCGGCGCCGATCAGGTTGCCTACGGGCACCCGACAATCGTCGAAGAACAATTCAGCCGTGTCCGACGCCCACCAGCCCATTTTCTTCAGGGGCTGGCCGACGGTAAAACCGGAGGTGTCTTTTTCGATCAGCAGCAGGCTGATCCCGGCAAAGCCCGGCCCGCCAGTGCGGACGGCGACGGTGTAGAAATCGGCGCGGATGCCGCTGGTAATGAAGGTCTTGCTGCCGCTGACGCGGTAATGGTCGCCGTCACGAATGGCCCGGGTTTGCAGGCTGGCCACATCAGAACCGCCACCCGGTTCGGTGACTGCCAGGGCGATGATCTTTTCGCCGGCCAGCACCTGGGGCACCACCCGTTCGCGGACCTCGGGCCTGGCCCATTTGACCACCGGCGGCAAACCGATATCGAGCGACCCCAAGCCTGCCACCACGCCACCGGAGCCACAGCGCATCAGTTCCTCGCTGGCCGCGACCTTGGCAAACAGATCACCTTCGTGGCTGCCGCCGAAAGCTTCGGGATAACCGATACCGAGGATGCCCGCCGCTCCGGCCTTGAGGTACAACTCCCGGGGAAAGCTTTCCGTCTCTTCCCATTGCTCGATACCCGGCAGCATCTCGCGCTCGACAAAGCGACGCACGCTGTCGCGGACCAATTGGTGGCTGGGGTCGAAGTAGTCCTGATAGGCAGACATCGGCAAGCTCCACGGTAAGGTGGAGCGAAATTACCAAGCGCTTGCTTGGTTATCAACCCATGGAGTCAGAGCGCGATAGGTTTGCGGCCAGCGAATGAATGCGCCAGCGTGCCGCCATCGACCAATTCCAACTCGCCACCCAGTGGCACGCCATGGGCAATGCGCGAGGTGATCAGGCCTTTGTTGGTGAGCAGTTGGGCAATGTAATGCGCGGTTGCCTCGCCTTCCACCGTCGGGTTGGTGGCCAGGATCACTTCGGTAAAGGTGCCCTGCTCTTCGATGCGCGCCACCAGTTGCGGAATGCCGATGGCTTCCGGGCCAAGGCCGTCCAGGGGCGACAGGTGGCCCTTGAGCACGAAGTAGCGCCCGCGATAGCCGGTCTGCTCCACCGCGTATACATCCATCGGCCCTTCCACCACGCACAGCAGCGTGTCGTCGCGGCGCGGGTCGGCGCATTGCGGGCAGAGTTCTTCTTCGG
Organism: Pseudomonas extremorientalis; assembly: GCF_024584605.1. Taxonomy (NCBI): domain Bacteria; kingdom Pseudomonadati; phylum Pseudomonadota; class Gammaproteobacteria; order Pseudomonadales; family Pseudomonadaceae; genus Pseudomonas; species Pseudomonas extremorientalis. Next base: position 4,748,242 of record NZ_CP089519.1, read on the forward strand.
TGAGGGTGCGACACTGGCGACAGTGACCCACGCCGGTCATGGCCTGGCTCAAGGCCTGGGCCAATCGGGTGCCGCCGCTGCGATCACGCTCCAGCAGTTGCAGCGCCATACGCTGGGCGGTTTTCTGGCCGACACCCGGCAATGTGCGCAGGGCGTCGATCAGTTGGCGAATCAGGGGGCTGAAGCTCATGGGCATGGGTCCGACAAAACAACGAGACGCGGTTTATACCCGCGCCCCGGATTAGCGTCAAATACTCAATCCTGCGCGACGCGTACCACCAACTTGCCGAAATTGCGCCCTTCCAGCAAACCGATAAAGGCTTCGGGCGCCCGCTCCAGACCGTCGACCACATCCTCGCGGAACTTGATCTTGCCGTCGCGCACCCACGGCGCCATGGCGCTGAGGAATTCAGGCTGGCGGTCGCCGTAGTCATCGAACACGATAAAGCCCTGGATGCGCACGCGCTTGGTCAGCAAGGTACGTTGCAGCGCCGGCAAACGATCAGGCCCGCTGGGGGCTTCATGGGCGTTGTAGCCGGCGATCAGCCCGCACAGCGGGATGCGAGCCTTCGGATTCAACAACGGCACCACCGCATCGAACACCTTGCCGCCGACGTTTTCAAAATAGATGTCGACGCCCTTGAAGCACGTCTGCGCCAGGTCATCGGCAAAGGTCGCGCTCTTGTGATCGACGCAGGCATCAAAGCCCAGCTCATCCACTACATAGCGGCACTTTTCTGCGCCCCCCGCGATCCCGACCACACGCAAGCCCTTGAGCTTGGCTACCTGCCCCACCACCGAGCCCACCGCGCCGGACGCGGCCGCCACCACCAGGGTTTCCCCGGCCTTGGGCTGACCGATGTCCATCAGGCCCATGTAGGCCGTCATGCCCGGCATACCCAGCACACCCAGTGCCATCGACGGGCTGGCCAGGCCCTTGGGCACCGGCATCAGGTTGCGACCATCGGAAATGCTGTGACTCTGCCAACCGGTAGCACCCACCACCAGGTCGCCCACTTCGAATTTCGGATTACGCGACTGCTCGATACGACTGACAGCGCCACCGGTCATCACTTCGTCGATTTCTACCGGCGCCGCGTAGGACGGTGCATCGCTCATGCGGCCGCGCATGTAGGGGTCGAGGGACAGGTACAGGGTTTTCAGCAGGACCTGGCCGTCTGCCAGCTCCGGCAGGTTCACCCGTTCCAGGCGGAAATTTTCCGGGGTGGGTGCGCCCTGGGGGCGTGAGACCAGGACGATGCGCTGGTTCAGGGTCGGTTCTTGAGGCATGAAGGGGCTCCTTTATCGAATCCATCGGTATAGGGTGCAGACCATGCGTGGCGTGCCCGGGTTCGATCCAATTGGCACAAACAAAAATGCCAGGCACAAGGCCTGGCATTGGAGTCTAGCTAAAGCACGCCGATCAGAACGGCAGCTTCATGCCCGGAGGCAGTTGCATGCCCGCAGTCACGCCGGACATTTTGTCCTGGCTGTTGGCTTCGATCTTGCGCACAGCGTCGTTGACGGCCGCGGCGAACAAGTCTTCCAGCACTTCGCGGTCATCATCGCTGACGCCTTCGAGCAGGCTCGGGTCGATGCTCACGCGCTTGATGTCGTGACGACCAGTCATCACCACGCTGACCATATCGCCACCGGCTTTACCGGTGACTTCGGCGTTGGCCAGTTCTTCCTGCATCTTGGCCATCTTTTCCTGCATCTGCTGCGCCTGCTTCATCAGGCCGGCCATGCCACCTTTCATCATGGGAATCACCTCAAAAGTACGTGGATCAATAAGTAGCCCGGTTTTATGACGCTTGGGGCACCGGGGCTTCGACAGGTTCAATAGTATCGTGACGCACGACCGCACCGAACTGTTGCATCATTTGCTGGATGAGCGGATCGGCATGGATCGAATCCTCGGCCTCACGCTGGCGGTTGATGCGCCGACGAGTCGCGGCCTGGGCCGGGGTTTCCTGCTCGGGCTTGATCAGCTCTATGGCGATGGTCAGCGTGCGCCCATGGTACTGGTTCAGCGCATCGTTGAGACGGCGCTGCTGGGTCGCGTTGAACAGGGCGCTGTGGGCCGGGTCCAGATGCAACAGCCAGTGGTCGCCTTCGATGGAGATCAATGTGCAGTTGGCGGCGATGCTCCCGGTCATGCCGGAGATCGGCAGTTTCGGGAACAGCTCCAGCCATTGCAGGGCCAGGCCGGTGGCGGGGGCCGCAGCGGGTTCCGCTTCGGGCTCGGGGGCCGGTTCGGCGGTGTGCTCGCTGGCCAGGTCGTCCAGGTAGCTGTAGGCCGAATCCATGTCCGGCTCGATGTAGTCTTCGTCCAGCGGCGGTTCGTCGTCGAGGTCGATACCCGGCGTGGCGGCTTCCACCTGGGCCACGGTCGGCTCGGGGACGGGGGCAGACACCCATTCGGGGGCATCCGGCACCACGCTATCCGGAGTCGGCGTGGGCATCGGTGTCAGTTCGGGCTGCTCGCCGCTGGTTTCCAGCACGGGCTCCACGGCGGGCGCTTGCTCGGCCTCGGCGTCTGCTTCGACCGGATCATTCCAGGGCAGGTCGACGACCGGCTCGGGCTCGACAACGGGTGCCGGCTCGACCACTGGCGCAGCTGCCACAGGTTCAGGCACCGGTGCAGGTGCAGGTGCAGGTGCAGCAACCACTGGTGCGACCTGCGCCGCGCCAGCCACTGGTTTGGCGGAATCAACTGTGGCCTGGCTGATCCCCACTGGCTTTAGCGGCTGTCTCGGCGCGTCTGCCGAATCAGCGGGCCGGAACGCCAGCATTCGCAGCAACACCATTTCAAAGCCGCCGCGCGGGTCGGGCGCCAGGGGCAAGTCGCGGCGGCCGATCAGGCCCATCTGGTAGTAGAACTGCACATCTTCAGCCGGCAGCGCCTGGGCCAGCGCCAGCACACGGTCGCGGTCGCCATGGCCGTTGTCGACGCCTTCAGGCAGCGCCTGGGCGATGGCGACACGGTGCAGCACATTGAGAATTTCCGAGAGCACGCCGTTCCAGTCCGGGCCTTGCTCCGACAGGTGGCGCACGGCTTCGAGCAGCGCTTTGGCGTCGCCTTCGATCAGCGCGTGCAGCACGTCGAAGACCTGGCCGTGATCGAGGGTGCCGAGCATGGCGCGCACGTCGGCGGCCATGACCTTGCCTTCACCAAAGGCGATGGCCTGGTCGGTGAGGCTCATGGCATCGCGCATCGAACCATCGGCGGCGCGACCGAGCAACCACAGCGCGTCGTCTTCGAACGGTACGTTCTCGACGCCCAGCACATGGGTCAAATGCTCGACCACCCGCTCGGGGGTCATGTTTTTCAGGGAGAACTGCAGGCACCGCGACAGAATCGTTGCAGGAAGTTTCTGCGGATCGGTGGTGGCCAGGATGAATTTGACGTAGGGCGGCGGCTCTTCCAGGGTTTTCAACAGGGCGTTGAAGGAATGGCTGGACAGCATGTGCACTTCGTCGATCAGGTAGACCTTGAAGCGGCCACGGCTGGGCGCGTACTGCACGTTGTCGAGCAACTCGCGGGTGTCTTCGACCTTGGTGCGGCTCGCGGCGTCGATCTCGATCAGGTCGACGAAACGCCCTTCGTCGATTTCCCTGCACACCGAGCAGGTGCCGCAGGGCGTCGACGTGATACCGGTTTCACAGTTCAGGCATTTGGCGATGATGCGCGCAATGGTGGTCTTGCCCACGCCCCGGGTCCCGGTGAACAGGTAGGCGTGGTGCAGCCGCTGGCTGTCCAAGGCATTGATCAGAGCCTTGAGCACATGGGTCTGGCCGACCATTTCGCGGAACGAGCGCGGACGCCATTTACGTGCAAGAACCTGATAACTCATCGAAAACCGTCGCAACTGGGAAGCGGAAGCCGGTAATGCTAGCGGAGCAAGGGGGAAATTGCATCCGGCACGCTCGCCTAATCTGACTAAGCTTGCCTGGTTGGCCCCAAAAAGGCCTGAACCCGGAGTGTGTATGCGCGTAGTCCTGGGCGCTTTATGGATGATCACCACGGCTTGCCTGGCAGCGCCCGCACCGTTGCGTTTCTCGGTTTCCGACAGCTGGGCGATGCCCATGGTGCAACTGGACAACGACCGGCCCACCCAGGGCATTTTGTATGACCTGATGTTGAGCCTGGCTACCCAGGTCGGACGGCCGGCCGAATTCCATGTGTTGGCACGGGCGCGTATCTCAAGCGCCATGGAGCATGGCGATATCGATGTGCGCTGTTATGTCACCCAGGCCTGGGTCGACGAAGCGTCCGGCGATTACGTCTGGAGCGTGCCGCTGATGGTGCAGCGCAACCTGTTGGTGAGCACCCACATCCCCCCGAAGCCGATACAGCTGGACACACTCGCACCGCAGGCCATCGGCACTGTGCTCAACTACCGCTACGCGTCCCTCGACCCTCTGTTCGCCAAAGGCCAGCTCAGCCGCGACGACGCGCGCAGCGAAGAGCAGGTGCTGCACAAACTGGTGGCCGGGCGCTTCAAGTTTGCGGTGAGCAACGAATGGATACTCGAGCGGTTCAACCAACGCATGCCGGTCGGCAAGCGGCTGCACAAGGTTGCGGTGATTGATGAGCAGCGCCTGGGCTGCATCGTGCGCAACGACCCGAATGTGCCGGTGCAGCTGATCCTGCGCACCTTGCTGCGCATGCAGCAGTCGGGCGAGATCGAGCAGATCATCCGGCTCTACACCGGTGAGACTCCTGACAGAAACTGACAATGCCGCCTTATAGACTTGGCTCCATCGAATCGAACACGCATTCCCAAGGAGCCTGCATGAACACCCTCGCCCATTACTTCCTGCTGTACGTCGACAGCCCGGCCACCAGCGCCAACTTCTATAGCCGCCTGCTGGACAAGCCGCCCGTGGAACTCAACCCGACCTTCGCGCTGTTCATTCTCGACAATGGCGTAAAGCTGGGGCTGTGGTCGCGTCATACCGTGGAACCGGCGGCCCGGCTCACCGGGGGTGGCGGCGAAGTGGGCCTGTCCCTGGCTGACCAGGCCGCGGTGGACGCGCTGCATGATCAATGGGTAGAGCGCGGCGCAACCATCATCCAGTCACCGACCACCCTGGATTTCGGCTACACCTTCGTCGCCCAGGACCTCGATGGCCACCGGCTGCGCGCGTTTTGCCTGAGCGACTGACCGCCAGCGCCCCTCCAGGCTGATGGCGGCCACGCTGGCCAGCACGATCACGCCGCCCAGCACCACTTGCAGGGCGATGTGCTCACCGAGCAGCGTGGCCGCCATCGTCATCGCCACCGGGGGGATCAGGTACATCGCTACCGAGGCGCGGCTGACCTCGACATGTTTCAACACATAGCCCCAGGCCAGGTACGCCAGGGCGCTGGGGAAAACCCCGAGCACCAGCACCGCGAGGTTCTCGGGCAACGGCGCCTGTACCACCGCAGCCGGCAGGCCCGGCAGGTTCACGCAGAGCATCAAGGTGCCGGCCCAGACCATGTAGCACGCCATCGTCAGCGGGCTGTAGCGATGGGCGTAATGCTTCTGGATGGCGAAGTACAGGCTCCATGAGACTGCCGCCAGCAGAATCAGCAAGCCGCGCGGGTCAATATCACCCACGCCGTGATCGCCCCAGATCACCACCAGCACGCCGAGCAACCCCAGCAGCACGCAGCTCCAGCGCCAGAGGCTGACCCGCTCCTTCAAGCAGAAGAACGCGATCAACACGCTGAACAGCGGCGCCGATTGTGCCAGCACACTGGACGCCGCCGCCGTCACGAATTGCTGCCCATAATTGAGGCTGGTGTGGTGCAGGAACACGCCGAAAAAACTCAACACCAACAGCCACGGCAGATCCCGCAGGCGTGGCCGACCGATGCCGAGCACCAGCGCCACGCCGGCCATGAACAGCGAGGCGATCAGAAACCGCAACAGCGCAAGCTGGCCAGGGCTGTAGCTGTGCAGGCCCATGTGCACGCCAATCGGCGAATAGGCCCAACAGAGGATGACGCTGGCGATGACTAGCGTAAGCTTCAGGGGTGACGGGGTGTTCATCGACGGCATCCGAAAACGGGGAAGGAATGCCGTCAGTCTTCGCCCGAGCAACGCGCAGGACAATTAACCGTTTCTGACTTCTGAAATCACTGGAACTGAGCAATGGAACTGGCCCAACTGAAAATGGTGCGCGCCGTGGCACAAACCGGCAGCGTGGCCCAGGCCGCCGTGCAATTGCATTGTGTGCCGTCCAACATCACCACGCGCATCAAGCAGCTGGAAAGCGAGTTGGGCACACCGCTGTTTATCCGTGCCGGACGCGGGCTGGCGATCAGTGCGGCCGGTGAGATCTTCCTGGAATATTGCGAACGGATCCTGGCCCTGGTGGACGAATCCAAACGCGCCGTCGATGCCAATGCCATCCCCCGTGGCACCCTGCGTATCGGTGCTGTGGAGTCCAGCGCCAGCGGACGCCTGCCGCCGTTGCTGGCCGAATACCATCGGCGCTACCCGGATGTCAGCCTGGAGCTGGTGACCGGCGCCTGGGGCGAACTGCTCGATGACCTGCAACACCACCGCCTGGACGTGGCGCTGGTGGCCGCGGGCAACAAACGCGCAAAGCTCGAACACAGCGTGGTCTACAGTGAACGCCTGGTGCTGATCGCCAGCGCCTCCAGCGCACCGATCCACAGCGCCGAAGACCTGGCCGGCCGCACCCTGCTGGTATGGCCGCCCGGCTGCCCTTATCGGGCAGCGCTGGAGAACTGGGTCAAGCCCCACGCGTTCAAGCCGGCCATTGCCAGCTATGCCAGCTGGGGCACGATCATCGGTTGTGTCAGTGCGGGAATTGGCGTGGCACTGGCGCCGGAGGGCATCCTGGCCCGCTATGAACAGGCCAACCAATTGGCGTCGTACCGATTCGAGGAACTGCAGGCGGTGGACAACCTGCTGTTCTGGCACAAGGACACCCAGCGGCACCTGGCACGGGATGCGTTTGCCGGGTTGTTGCGCGAAACCTTCGGCTGATCAGCTTTTGGGTGCCGCCAGGCGGCTGTACTGATCCTGACTGATCCACCCGGTAAACGAACGGTCATCGGCATTGATGAACTCGACCTGGGCCCAGCCATCCTTGAAGGCCAGCACCCCGACCACATCGTTCTTGACGATGTACGGACGCTTGGCGGCCTTGGCGCTTGGGTTTTTCAGCAGGTAAGCCTTGTCGGCGGACACCTTCACCAGGCCGATCCATTTCGTGTTGGCGGTCTGGCTCAGGTCCAGGCCGGTGGCGATCTCCGGCATCAGCACATTGAGGCAACCCGGATGCTGGCGGCCTTCTGCCACGGTCAGGGTCACGCCATCGGACGAGGGTGCCACGCTGCCTGGGTAGGTGGCGTCGGCCCAGGTGGTCAACGCCGCGGGTTTGCCCTGCAGGTAGAACGCGCAACTGCGGGTCACGCCTTCGCCCATCTCCTCCGAGTAGTAACCTTCCACCTGATGCTCAGGCGTCACCGCCAGCATCAGCCCTTCGTACTTGCCCGAATGCAACGCGGGCGAACCGGCAAACGCAGGAGCTACGGCGCACAACGACAACAGGCCCATCGCTAGAAAACGGATCATCTTATTTTTTCCCTTCAAGTTTCTCGTAGGCTTTCTGCATAAGGACGTCATAGTTGCCATAGTCCTCGCCATTATAGTTACGCGCCATGCCGGTAAAATCCTTGGCTTTCATGGCTTTCATCAACGCCGGGCTCTTGCTGCAAAAACCGAGAAAGGCCTTTAGTTGGTTACCGGCATTCACTTTCAATGCCGCAGAGAATTCAAACACCGTCTTGTAGCCGCAGGACGCGTAGTTGAAGCCCATGATCTGAAACATGCCCCAGGACGCCGACATCAACGCGGCTTCCTGATCCAGCGCAAACGCGGTGGCCATGGTTTCCCAGGCCTTGGTCTGGTCCTTGTTATTGGTCTGCCACTGCGGCCCGGCTTTTTTCTTGTAGGGGTAGGACAGCAGCGGATGCGCCTGGTCGTAGATGTGCTTGGTGTACTTGCGAAACAGGTGCCCTTCGAACGCGATTACCGGCAACTTGGCCGGGCCGAAACCCGAACGGCCGCCGGATTCCACCGTGGCGAAGGCCTTGATGATGTTCACCGAAATACCGCCACCCAACTGCGTAGCGGCATTCTGGAAATCCGTCTCGCTGAGGGTCATGCCCCCGTCGCACGTGGCCTGCAGCATCAATTGGCGGTTGCGCTTCTCGGCCTCGATCATCGCGCGCATGCGGTCCAGGTACACATTGACCGTGGCCTGCACTGCGTCGCCCTGATTGTTGCCGAACACATTCAGAAAGCTCGGGATACGCATACTCGGGAACGCCTTCACCGGCACTTTCACCGCTTCTTCGATCAGGCTGTTGAAGGTCTTACCAGTCGGGTCGATCACGCCATCAGGGTGGGCATATTTGAGATGACGGAATTGGTACTGGCTGATGCATTGCACCAATTGGCCATCGCACTTGCCGTTTTCGGCCAGCGGGAAACCCATTTTCGGAATGATCAGATTGAATAAGTACTGGACGCACTGCACATCGGCGGGCAAGTTGCGGGCTTTGCCGGGCGCGCCTACCGAAGCACTGATAAGACGGGGCAACCCTTGCAGGCTTTTCATCACAGACATCCTTGTTAGTTAAAGAAGTGATGGCACTTCAATATCAACCTCGCGTACTTGTCACACTCTGAAACAAGTAGCTGGCGGAAACTAGCAAGGTGGTTTTGGGTTGTCCAGAGCGACCTGCAAAAGTTGTGAAACAGCCGAATTAAATCAATCAGTAACCGTGGAACTCCCGGGTTTTCTGATACGTGTGGAAATCAATCCACTCGACCACGTCGTAAGGCAGGTAAAGCTGCATCCGCGCGCGGGAAATGGCGATATACACCTCGCACAGCCGTTGGTCGAACGCGTAGGCGTCCTTGAACTTCACGTTGGTCAGCAACTCGGGCGTCAGTAGCACCCGGTCAAACTCCATGCCGCCCGCCTCTGCCGCCAGCATCAGCAGGCAACGTTTGCCGGGCACGCCGCCCAGCCGGTTCAAGCGCGTGATGTCGGCGACATTGAAGCCTTTTTCCAGCTCGCTCTCGACCCACAGAAACGCCTCGTCGAACTGGCTGGCGTCGCGCACCTGTTGCCAGTCTTGCATATCACTGAAATAGGCGTGAGGGCCGTTGTCGTTGTGCTCGTTGCTGTAGAACTCCGGCTTGAACAAGGCAATGACGCTGATCATGAAACGCTGCAGATCCTGCTGCGCCGCAGTGTCGAAGAACCCGAACGGGCAGTTGGCCTGCTGCAACTGGATGGCCCATTTCATGGTGTCCCAATGGGAGGCGGTCAACACCACGCAGCCTTCCGGCGGTACGAAGCCCTGGGGGTAATGTTCGATGCCGACGTCCGCATCCCGTGCGCCTTCGAAGGGGGTCTTGCACTTTTGTGAGTGCACACTGATCAATGGGTTGACCAGGCGCTCGACGTTGCGACCCGAGCGCACCGAATAATTGATGTCGGTGTGTCGGACTTCGCGCTTTCTTCGCACCATCACACCGCTGGCCAATTGGTATTCATCGCCGAGGGTGATCAAGACTTGGCGGCCACGCTCGATGATCTGCAGCAACGAAGGCGGGATGTCCTGGCTTTCATCGATCAACACATGGGTATAGCGAGGCGGCACCACACAGCCTTCGAGACTCGCACGCTTGATCAGCCATAGCGCCGCGAAAGCAGTCTGGCCGGCCCACTGTGGGTTGGCCTCCAGGTACGTCCACAACCGGCTGGAATACTCCAGCAACGCCTGGGTATCCACGCTGGACAACGGGTGCTTGAAATGCGGCAGGTGCCTGGCCGACAGGCTGTGATGGCTGGAGTGGCAATAGCTTTCGAGCACCTTCAGACAGATATCCAGCGTCGCCACGCCCTCGTGCCCTCGCCAGCCGTGGATATTCAGGGCCTCAGACACTTCATGTTTGCCGGGCAACCTGCCCGGCGTGCCCTGCACGGAAGGGCGTGGCCCCTGCAGCAGCGCCTTGGCGAACGCAGCGAAGGTCGAACCCGCCTTGCTGTCCTTCCCCAGCCCCATGCGCTCACGCAGGGTCGCCAGTTTTGCCCCCGTGCGGGCCAGCACCAGGGTCTGAGCGGGGCGCAGGCACTCCATCAAGGCGCCGAGCAAGTGGCTCTTGCCGATGCCGGCGTAGCCTTGGACGTGCAAATCTTCGTTGAGGTTGGCGCGGAAGGTACGCACCAGTTTGTCCTGGGCCGGGCTGAGCCAGCGCTCACGCTGGCGGGGCGTGATCATCTGCTGGCTGAAGGGGTCATTGCTGCGCAGGTGGCGGACCTTGTAGCCGATATCCCATTTTCCCGTAGGCAGCAGGTAATCCCGCGCGGCGACCTCTTCCGCCGACAACAGGCGCAGGTTGACACTTTTCAGCGCGTTGAAACCGAAGTAGAGCTTGCGCGGGTCGAACAGTCGCTGGGCTTCGGACAGCAGCGTCGCGGCGCCCCCTGCCTGCGTGTCCACCGACCAGTCGAGCAATTTGGACAGGATGCGCTCGGCGCCCGCGCAGGTCAGGTCTTTTTCCGCGGCCTGGGCCAGGTTCTGGATGACCAGTACGGCGGCCAGCTCCGGATTCGTCAGGCCGACCAGGGCCTGGGCGCCGTCCGAGCCTAGCAGGGCCGTGCAGGTTTGCTCCGTGACAGGCAGGAAGACCGGGCTGGATAAATCGAAGTGTTCAGGTTGCATAGTGCCTCGCCGCCAGGGAGTCAGGCATTGCCCTGACCGCCCAGTTCAAACCGATACTCGCCCAGCGAGCCCGACATACCGCCGCAATGAGGGCCTGCGCCAGCCGCAGACGCCATCGCATTGATCTGTTGCTGGAGTTCGAACACAGCCATATCGAGCAAGCGACGCAAGTCTTCGGCGCTCTGCGCGACCACGTTCAATTGCAGCGTGCAAGCGCCCGCCAGCGGTGGCTGCGCGGGCTCATCAGCCACTTGCGCAGAGCGGATCATTTCCGCCTGGCTGAGGATTTCCGCATGTTCGTCGTCCATGAGGTCCAGCACCCTCGACAATTCCAGGGTCTGCTCAGGGTGGGATTGAATGCGGTCCTTGATCTCCAGGCGGCGCATCTGCCATTCCCGCAGTTTTTCGCGAGTGAGGTCGTCGACTTTTTCCACGTGTGCTGTCTCCGGATGCCAGGCACTGGAGTATGCCGCCATGGACTGCCCGATGGCAGATGGCGTGAAAGCATTTTTGATTTGAATTTGAACAGGTACTGCAAGGAAGAGCGTTATGGAGGCAACCCCACCAGCCACACCCCGGCACACAATGTTCCCGCTGTGGCTGCTGCCTTCCGGCTCTGACCAGGTTCACGGGTAATCGTTGCGGGGGGACCGATGGGGTCACCATAACGACGCCTGCCTCTCGGCAAGCGGGGCCATTGTACCGATCTCATCGGAAGTTACAACCGTTGGGGACGGATTAAAAATATGAAGGGGTTCAAGTACTTGTCACCGCCAACAGCATCTGTGGGAGGGGGCTTGCCCCCGATGACGGTACATCAGCCAATAAACAGGTGACTGACCCAGCGCCATCGGGGGCAAGCCCCCTCCCACAGTGCTCATCATTGTGCCAGTACCACCTCATCTGCCCGGCCGCCTTCTTCCTGGATCACCAGGTGAATGAAATGCAGCTTGGCGATCACCGCCGGTGGCAGCACGAAGGGGTAGAAATCCGGCTGGCCCATGCTGCGCGACAGTTCGTTGAGCATGCCGGCCAGTTCGATCCAGGCGTTGACGAATGACAGGAATGCCGCGCCGCCAGGGTGTTCGGGATCATAGAGCGTGCTGAGGGGAAATGGCTGGTAATCCAGGTCCATCTCGCGGGCGCTCATGCCAAAGCCGAGGGCGGTGTCGACGGCGTCCATCATATGCAGGTAGTGCGCCCAGGTTTCTGCCCAGTCTTCCCAGGGGTGCATGGTGGCGTAGGCGCTGACGCAGGTTTGCTGCCAGTCGGCACGTGGACCGTGCTGGTAGTGCTGGTCGAGGGCGTCGGCATAACTGGCACGTTCGTCGCCGAACAGGTTGCGAAACGGTTCTAGCCAATGGGTATTGGCGATCAGGCGATCCCAGTAGTAATGGCCGACCTCATGGCGAAAGTGACCGAGCAGCGTGCGGTAGGGTTCGCGCATCTGGACGCGGACCTTTTCACGGTGGGCGTCGTCGGCCTCCTTGATGTCGAGGGTGATCAGGCCGTTCGCGTGGCCGGTCATGGGCGCGTTGCCTTCCAGGTCGATACCGACAAAATCGAAGGCCAGGCCGGTGTCTTCGTCGACGCTTTTGGGCACCACTTGCAAACCCAGGCTGATCAATTGCGCGACCAACCGGCGCTTGGCGGTTTCGACTTTTCGCCAGCGTTCATGGTTTTCCGGGATCGACAGATCAGGAATGGTGCGGTTCAGGCTACAGGCCACGCACAGCGGCGCGGTGCTGTGGGCCGGAATCAGCCAGTTGCAGGCGGCCGGAGTGTCGAGGTTGGCGCAGCGACGGAAGGCGCCGGCGTCGAGGTTGCCGTCCTGCAGCCATGTGCCTTCGACCGGGCCGGGCTGCAGGGAGTCCAGCCGGGCTTGCTGGGGTTGGTAGCCCAGCAGCGCCTGGCAGGCCAGGCACTGGCTGTTGCGAAAGAACAGAGATTGGCCGCAGCGGCACTGCCACACCTTGCTGTCGCGGGATGTGCCGGCTACGAAGGGGGCAGCGATGCGAGAACTGAGTTGCTCGAAGTAGCGGAACATGGCGATCTCTCCCTGGGTGACTGAGACTAGATCACTTTCTGTTCAGGATCGTTCCACTTTGGTGATGGTTGGGAGAGGGCTGCTGCGCAGCCCGACGCGGGGCAAGCCCGCTCGCCACAAAGCCCGGATCAGACCGTGATGTTGTGCTTGGCCAGGAAGGCGACGAAGGCTTCTTCATCCAGTACCTTCAGGCCCAACTCGCTCGCCTTCGCCAGCTTGGAACCGGCGCCCGGCCCCGCCACCACGCAGTGGGTTTTCGCCGAGACGGAACCCGCTACCTTGGCGCCGAGGCTTTCGAGTTTTTCCTTGGCCACGTCGCGGCTCATCAGTTCCAGGGAACCGGTGAGCACCCAGGTGTGCCCCGCTTCGGGCAAGCCTTCGACGACCTTCTTCTCGCTCAACCAGTGCATGCCGAAGTCCTTGAGCTGCTGCTCGATGGCCAGGGCATGGTTGGCGTTGTCTGCGTTATCGAAGAACTCACGCACAGCCTTGGCCTGCTTTTCGGGCAGCGCCTGGCGCATATCCAGCCAGTCGGCCTTGATCACGCCTTCCAAGGTGCCGAATTTGTCCGCAAGTTTCTGCGCGGCGCCGGGGCCGACGCTTGGCACATGCAACTTGTCGAGCAAGCCGCCCAGCGTGGTACTGGCGGCGAATTCGGCACTCAGGTCGCCCTGGTCCTGCAATTGCAGGCCGCATTCGTCTGGCGACAGCAGCGCACCGATCACGTCCTGATTATGGCTGTCTTCAAAGAAGCTGTGGATCTCGTGCGCCACTTCCAGACCCACGTCCGGCAGGTACGTCAGCACTGCCGGCAAGGCTTTCTGCACGCGCTCCAGGGATGCCAGCGAACGCGCCAACACCTTGGCGGTCTCCTCGCCCACGTCGGGAATGCCCAGGGCATAGATAAACCGCGCCAGGGTCGGGGTCTTGCTGTTTTCGATAGCGGTGATCAGCTTCTTGCTGGAAATATCGGCAAAGCCTTCGAGGTCGATGATCTGCTCGTACTTGAGCTTGTAGAGGTCGGCCGGTGAGCCAATCAGTTTTTCATCCACCAGTTGCTCGATGGTCTTGTCACCCAGGCCATCGATGTCCATGGCGCGGCGCGAGACGAAATGAATGATCGCCTGCTTGAGCTGCGCGCCACAGGCCAGGCGCCCGACGCAACGGTACACCGCGCCTTCGCTGACGGTTTCCTTGCCCTTGCTGCGCTTGACCAGTTGCGTGCGCTCCACATGGGAGCCGCACACCGGGCAGCTTTCGGGGATCTGCACGGCGCGTGCATTTTCCGGGCGGCGCTCGGTGACCACCGAAACCACTTGCGGGATCACATCACCGGCGCGGCGGATGATCACGGTATCGCCGATCATCAGGCCCAGGCGCGCGACTTCATCCATGTTGTGCAAGGTGGCGTTGGACACGGTCACGCCCGCAACCTTGACCGGCTTCAAGCGCGCCACAGGCGTCACGGCGCCGGTGCGGCCAACCTGGAATTCCACGTCGAGCAGTTCGGTCAGCTCTTCCATGGCCGGGAATTTATGCGCGATGGCCCAGCGCGGTTCGCGGGCGCGGAAGCCCAGTTCACGCTGGGAGGCGATGCTATTGACCTTGAACACCACGCCGTCGATTTCATAGGGCAGGCTGTTACGCCGCTCACCGATGTCGCGATAGTACTCCAGGCAATCCTGAATGCCCTTGGCCAGCTTCAGCTCATGACTGATGGGCATGCCCCACTTCTTCAACTGTTGCAGGTTGCCGATGTGGGTATCACTGATGTCGGTGGTCACGCCGTAGCAGCAGAACTCCAGCGGGCGGCTGGCGGTGATCTTCGAGTCCAACTGACGCAGGCTGCCGGCGGCGGCGTTGCGCGGGTTGGCGAAGGTCTTGCCGCCGACTTCCAGTTGCGCGGCGTTGAGTCGCTCGAAACCGGCCTTGGACATGAACACTTCGCCGCGCACTTCCAGGGTTGCCGGCCAGCCGCTGCCGTGCAGTTTCAGCGGGATATTGCGCACGGTGCGCACGTTGACGCTGATGTCCTCGCCGGTGGTGCCGTCGCCCCGGGTGGCGCCGCGAACCAGCTCGCCATCCTGGTACAGCAGGCTGACCGCCAGGCCGTCCAGCTTCGGTTCGCAGCTGTATTCCACCGCTGCGCCACCGCCGAACAGGTCGCCCACCGGCAGGTCGAGGCCTTCGGTGACCCGGCGATCAAACTCGAGCATGGTGGTTTCATCGAA
The DNA here is from genome assembly GCF_024584605.1 of Pseudomonas extremorientalis. NCBI lineage: Bacteria > Pseudomonadati > Pseudomonadota > Gammaproteobacteria > Pseudomonadales > Pseudomonadaceae > Pseudomonas > Pseudomonas extremorientalis. The sequence continues at coordinate 4,763,288 of NZ_CP089519.1, forward strand.
CGCGTTGCCCAGGCTGAGCATCGGGATCTCATGCTTGACCTGGGTGAACGCCGACAGCGCCGCACTGCCGACTCGCTGCGTCGGTGAATCCCGCGTGACCAGTTCCGGGTGCTCGGCCTCCAGGGCCTTGAGCTCGTGGAACAAGCGGTCGTACTCGGCGTCCGGAATGCTCGGCTCGTCGAGGACATGGTAGCGGTAGTTGTGCTGATCCAGTTCAGCGCGCAGTTCGAGGATGCGGGTGTGGGCGGCGGTCATGGGTGTTCTCTCATAAAGCAAAAGAGCAGCCGAAGCTGCTCAATATGTTAGTGCACGGATTCTACAGGCAACGCTTAAGATCGGACCTCAGCGCTTCTGTGTCAGGGCGCGACGCTCGAACTCGACGATGCGCTGGCGGTAGTGCTCGATGGTCTGGGCGGTCAGCACGCTGCGCTGGTCGTCCTTGAGCTCGCCATTGAGTTCCTGGGAAAGCTTGCGGGCCGCGGCCACCATCACGTCGAACGCCTGTTTCGGGTGACGCGGGCCTGGCAGGCCGAGGAAGAAGCTCACGGCCGGGGTGCTGAACAGGTCGATATCGTCCAGGTCGAAGGTGCCCGGCTTGACCGCATTGGCCATGGAGAACAGCACTTCGCCGTTGCCGGCCATGCTTTCGTGACGGTGGAAGATATCCATCTCGCCAAACCGCAGGCCGCTTTCGAGGATGTTCTGCAACAGGGCCGGGCCTTTGAAGCCAGCAGCGTCGCGGCAGATCACGCTGATCACCAGCACTTCTTCGGCGGCCGGCTGGTCGTTCACGGATTGGCGCGGCGCGTTCTTGCCGGCGTTCTCGTCCGGGAAATCATCATCGCGGCTGCTGAAGCTCGGGCCGTCATTGACGTCCAGGTCCAGGTCGGCCTGGCGCGGTTCCGCGACCACCGGAGCGGTGCGCTTACCACGCTTGGGCGACGGCTCGCGGGCTTCACGCACCGGCGCGCTCATCGACGGCAAGTCGTGCTCGTCCAATTGCGGTTCTTTATGGGTGTCCAGCACACGGGGCGGCCCCAGCAGCTCGGCGCTGCCGTCGTCGTCAGGCAAGTTGGACAGGTTGCGGTCCAGACGGAATTTGAGCTTGCCCTTGCCACCGCGCATCCGGCGCCAGCCATCAAAAAGAATACCGGCAATGACAATAATGCCGATGACGATCAGCCACTCGCGCAGACCGATTTCCATGTAATCCCGTGCCTCTAATAAAAAATGCTGAAAAATAAGGGGTTTAGCAACGTGCAAACCGCTTTAAAACGTGGCGCCAACTCTATGTTCTGACTGACGTTTTGCCCACGCATACGAAAATTTGACATTAAACTAGCACGACCAAAGATAACTTTACACCGTCTGTCAAAATGCCTTGAACAAATATGTCCATTTGCCACTTTCGCCAGGCCGTTAAAGCCTCTTACCGCACGCTACAAAAATTCTTTGCCGGCATGGGTCAAGACTCCACCATTGCCATCGCTTCTTCGACATCCACCGCCACCAAACGCGAACAGCCCGGTTCGTGCATCGTGACCCCCATCAACTGATCCGCCATTTCCATGGCGATCTTGTTGTGGGTGATATAGATGAACTGCACGGTCTGGGACATCTCTTTCACCAACCGCGCGTAGCGTCCAACGTTAGCGTCATCCAGCGGCGCGTCAACTTCGTCGAGCATGCAGAACGGCGCCGGGTTCAACTTGAAGATGGCAAATACCAGGGCCAATGCGGTCAGGGCTTTCTCGCCGCCGGACAACAAATGGATGGTGCTGTTCTTCTTGCCCGGAGGCCGCGCCATGATCGTCACCCCAGTATCGAGTAGATCTTCGCCCGTCAGTTCCAAGTAAGCGCTGCCACCGCCGAAAACTTTTGGGAATAACGCCTGTAAACCGCCATTAATCTGATCAAAGGTATCCTTGAAACGGTTACGGGTTTCCTTGTCGATCTTGCGAATCACGTTTTCCAGGGTGTCCAAGGCTTCCACCAGATCGGCGTCCTGGGCATCCAGATAACGTTTACGTTCGGATTGCTGCTGGTACTCGTCGATGGCCGCCAGGTTGATCGCGCCCAGGCGCTGGATACGTGCGGCAATGCGCTCCAGTTCTTCTTCGGCTTCTTTCTCGTTGGCCTGGGCGGTCAGGGTGTTGAGTACGCCGTGCAGGTCGTAGCCGTCCTCCAGCAATTGGTCTTGCAGGGTCTTGCGGCGCACGGTCAGGGCTTGCCACTCCATGCGCTGCTGTTCGAGCTGGCCACGGATCAGTTGGGATTGCTGCTCGGCCTGGGTCCGGCGTTTTTCGGCGTCGCGCAGTTCGCGGTCGGCGTCTTCGAGGGCGATCTGCGCGGTCTTGAGCTCTTCGTCGACGGTCATGCGCTTGTCGAGCAACTCTTCGAGCTTCAGGCGCAGTTCTTCCAGTGGGGCTTCGCCCTCCTCCAGGTTGAGGCTCAGTTGCTCGCGCTTTTCCGTCAGGCGTTCGGACTGCATCTCCAGGCGCTCAAGGGCCTGGGCGGTGGACGCGTGCTGGGCCTTGAGCGACCCCAGGCGCACGGCCAACTGGTGGGCGTGGTCCTTGTGCTGGCGCGCCTCCTGGCGCACACGGTCGAGGCGTTCGCGCAGGCTGTCGCGCTGGGCCAGCAAAAGTTCGCGCTGCTCGGTGTCGAGGGCCATGCTGTCGAGGGCTTCCTGCAACTGCAGGCGCGCTTCGCCGATCTGTTCGTGTTCCAGGGCGCGCTGCTCGCCCATTTCCGCGACTTCTTCGTCGAGGCGGGTGCGGCGCAGGGTCAGTTGCTCGACCTTGGCTTTGCTCGCGGAGAGCTGGGCCTTGAGTTCGCCTTGCTGGCGCGCTTCGTCCTGCAACAGGCGGCGCAGGTGCTCGCGGCCGGTCTCCTGCTGGCGCTGGGTGGCACGCAGGGTTTGCAGTTCGGTTTCCAGGCTTTCCAGGCTGGCTTCGCGCTCTTCGCGCTCGGCGATCAGGTTGACGATTTCCTGGCCACGGGCCAACACGCCGCTTTCCGCTTCACTGGCGCGGCGCACGCGCAGGAAGTGGCGGCCGACCCAATAGCCGTCACGGCTGATCAGGCTTTCGCCGGCGCCCAACTGACCGCGCTGGGCCAGGGCCTGCTCCAGGGAATCCACCGGCTTGACCTGGCCCAGCCACGGCGACAGATCAATCGCCGCTTCAACTTTATCCAGCAAACTGCCCGGCACCCGCGTGCCATCGGCGGCAGGGCTGAGCAAACGCAGGTCGCCCTGGGCAAAACCGGCCAGGTCGAAGCCGCCAAAGTCATCCACCAACACCGCTTGCAGGTCGGCACCCAGGACGGTTTCCACCGCCAGTTCCCAACCGGCTTCTACCTTCAAACCTTCGGCCAAGCGCGGGCGTTCGGCCAGATGTTGATCACGCAGCCACTCGGCGGTGCCGGTGCCCGGGTCCAATGCAGCCTGCTGCAACGCTTCAAGGGAGGCGAGCCGGCCATTGAGCCGCTGCAAATCACCCTGGGCCTGTTGCTGTGCCTGGGTCGCCTGCTGCAACTGCTGACGCAATTGCTCCAGGCGCTCCACTTGTTGTTCTTCGCTGGCTTCCAGCTCTTCCAGCGTCATTTCGCTTTCGGCCAGTTGCTCGCTCAGTTCCATGATCGCCGCGTCTTCCGGGTCGGCGGACAGCAACGCGCGCTCTTCCTGCATGCGGCGCTGGCGCTCGGCCAGGCGCTCCATGCTGGTTTCCAGTTGCTGGATGCGTGACTGCTGCACTTCGGCCTGACGCCGGGGTTCGGCAGACTTCAGGTTGAAGGTGTCCCACTGCTCCTGCCAGCCGTGCATGGTGGCTTCGGCTTCTTCCAGGGCGGCGGCGGCTTCTTCGGCGGCGGCGCTGGTGACTTCCTGCTCGGGGGTGAGCATGTCCAGCTCTTCGCCCAGGGTCAGCAGCAAGGTGCGGTCGTGGCCCAGGTGGGATTCGGTCTCCAGGCGCGCGCGCTCGGCTTCCTTGAGGTCATCCTGCAACTGGCGCAGGCGCTGCTGGCCGTGCTGGATGCTCTGCTCGACGCGGGCGATATCGCCACCCACCGAATAGAAGCGGCCCTGCACCAGATTGAAGCGCTCGGACAGGTCATGGTGACCGTCACGCAGGCGTTCGATACTGGCGTCGGCATTGCGCTGCTCGGCCACCAGGGCTTCAAAGCTGATTTCCTGGGTGCCGATGATCGCTTCGCGCTGGCCCACCTGGTCGTTCAGCGCCTGCCAGCGCAGGGCCGACAGTTGTGCCTTGAGCTGGCGCTCCTCGCCCTTGTATTCCTGATACTTCTCGGCGGCCTGGGCCTGGCGGTGCAGGCGCTCCAACTGGCGCTCCAGCTCTTCGCGCAGGTCGGTCAGGCGGGCGAGGTTCTCGTGGGTGCGGCGGATACGGTTTTCGGTCTCGCGGCGGCGCTCTTTGTACTTGGAAATGCCAGCCGCTTCTTCGATGAAGTTACGCAGGTCTTCGGGCTTGGCTTCGATCAGCTTGGAGATCATGCCCTGCTCGATGATCGAGTAGCTGCGTGGGCCCAGGCCGGTGCCGAGGAAAATATCGGTGATGTCGCGACGGCGACACTTGGTACCGTTGAGGAAGTAGCTGTTCTGGCTGTCGCGGGTCACTTTGCGGCGAATGGAGATCTCCGCGTAGGCTGCGTACTCGCCGATCAGGGTGCCGTCGGAGTTGTCGAACACCAGTTCGATGCTGGCCTGACTCACCGGCTTGCGGCTGGTGGAGCCGTTGAAGATGACGTCGGTCATCGACTCGCCGCGCAGATTCTTGGCCGAGCTCTCGCCCATCACCCAGCGGACGGCGTCGATGATGTTCGACTTGCCGCAACCATTGGGCCCGACCACCGCCGCCATGTTACTGGGGAAGTTCACCGTGGTCGGGTCGACGAAGGATTTGAACCCCGCCAGTTTGATGCACTTGAGCCGCACGTTTAGGCGTCCGCCAACGCAGCAATGACCAGCGAGCAACTGCGCTCGCCGTAGGCCGAGAGCACTTGGCGGATCTGCGGCAAGTCACGGGCAAGTACGGCGGCGAGCAGTTGCTCGAACAACGCCAGGTATTCGCTCATGGACGCCTTGCGCTGATCCAGGGCCAGGTAATAGGCGCGGTTCATCGCCGGCTGCAGGTTCTCGACGGTTTCCTGCAAGTACGGGTTATTGGCGAAGGGGTACGCGGCGCGCATCACGTTGAAGCTTTCTTCAACGAAAGCGCGGATGTCCTCGCGCTCGTAACTGGTCACCAGGCGCTGCTGGATCTGCAGGAACGGCGCCATGTCGGCCTGCACCTGCCAGCCCTGGGCGACCGCATTGCCGAGCAGGATGTACAGCTCGCCCATCAAGGTGCACAGGCTCTGCACCTTGTGCGCGGTCAACTCGGTGACATGGGCGCCACGGCGCGGCAGGATCGCGATCAGGTGGCGGCGTTCGAGGATCAGCAAGGCTTCGCGCACGGAACCACGGCTGACATTGAGCGCCAGCGTGACCTTCTGTTCCTGGATCCGCTCCCCAGGCTTGAGATCGCCGCGAATGATGCGTTCGGCGAGGTGGTGAGCAATTTGCTCGGCGAGACTGTCCGGCGCCTTGAACGTCATGTTTTCCCTTCAAAATCTTCTATCGGTACAAGCGCGGCAGTGTAGCGCATTGGCTGGCTGATGGCGCTACGCCCACCGTGGCGAATTTGGCACGGAATAAGCAACGATGAATAGCCACAAGCCCCCAAAAACGCCGGTTTCAGAAGACTGAACCATAATTGAAAGTGTTGCGATCGCAATTTCTTGACCTTCTGGTCAGAAAATCGTTGACCGAAAAGTCAGAGATGACTAGATTCGGCGCAAAGCGGTTAACAACAATAATGAGTCTGCGAGGCCTTCCGTGATCCAGTTTTTACTTAACCAGGAACTCCGTAGCGAGCACGCCCTGGACCCCAACCTGACCGTGCTCAACTATTTACGCGAGCATTTGGGCAAATCCGGTACCAAGGAAGGCTGCGCCAGCGGCGATTGCGGCGCGTGCACGGTGGTGGTCGGCGAGTTGCACACCGACGATCAAGGCGCCGAGCGGATCCGTTATCGCAGCCTCAACTCCTGCCTGACCTTTGTCTCGTCGCTGCACGGCAAGCAACTGATCAGCGTCGAAGACCTCAAGCACCAGGGCCAACTGCACAGCGTGCAACAGGCGATGGTCGAGTGCCACGGTTCGCAATGCGGCTTTTGCACCCCCGGTTTCGTGATGTCGCTGTTCGCCCTGCAAAAGAACAGTGATGCGCCCGACAGCCAGAAAGCCCATGAAGCCCTGGCCGGCAACCTGTGCCGCTGCACCGGCTACCGCCCGATCCTCGCCGCAGCCGAACAGGCCTGCTGCAACAAGCCCCAGGATCAGTTCGACAGCCGTGAGGCGCAGACCATCGCCCGCCTCAAAGCCATTGCGCCGACCCAGACCGGTGAACTCAACAGCGGCGACAAACGCTGCCTGGTGCCGCTCACCGTCGCCGACCTGGCCGACCTCTACGACGCCTACCCGCAGGCCCGCCTGCTGGCCGGTGGCACCGACCTGGCGCTGGAAGTGACCCAGTTCCATCGCACCTTGCCGGTGATGATCTACGTCGGCAACATTGAAGAAATGAAGCGCATCGACGACTTCGACGACCGTCTGGAAATCGGCGCTGCCACCGCCCTCTCCGACTGCTACACCGCGCTGCACCACGAATACCTGGACTTCGGCGACCTGCTGCACCGCTTCGCCTCCCTGCAGATCCGCAACCAGGGCACCCTCGGCGGCAATATCGGCAATGCGTCGCCGATCGGTGATTCGCCGCCACTGCTGATCGCCCTCGGCGCGCAGATTGTGCTGTGCAAAGGCGCGACACGCCGCACCCTGGCACTCGAGGACTACTTCATCGATTACCGCGTCACTGCCCGCCAGGACAGCGAGTTCATCGAGAAGATCATCGTGCCCAAGGGCCACACGCTGTTCCGCGCCTACAAGGTCTCCAAGCGCCTGGACGACGATATTTCCGCCGTCTGCGCCGCGTTCAACCTCAAGCTCGACAACGGCGTGATCCGCGAGGCCCGCGTGGCGTTCGGCGGCATGGCCGCCACGCCCAAGCGCGCCAAAAGCTGCGAGGCCGTATTGGTCGGCGCCACCTGGAACGGCGCTACCGTGGAGAAAGCCTGCGCCGCCCTGGCCCAGGACTTCACCCCGCTGTCGGACTTCCGCGCCAGCAAGGAATACCGCCTGCTCAGCGCACAGAACCTGCTGCGCAAGTACTTCATTGAGCTGCAAACACCGCACATCGAGACTCGGGTGACCGCTTATGTCTAACCATCACGCCGTCGTTAAAACCCAGGCCGAACTCGCCGAACTGTTTGCCCAGGACCTTACTTCCGGGGTCGGCCGCAGCGTCAAGCATGACAGCGCCGCCAAGCACGTATCCGGCGAAGCGCAGTACATCGATGACCGCCTGGAATTCCCCAACCAGTTGCACCTGTATGCGCGCATGTCCGACCGCGCCCACGCCCGCATCATCAGCATCGATACGGCCCCCTGTTACGCCATTGACGGCGTGCGCATTGTCATCACCCATGAGGACGTGCCGGGCCTTAAAGACATCGGCCCATTGATGCCCGGCGACCCCTTGCTGGCGATCGATACGGTGCAGTTCGTCGGCCAAGTGGTGCTGGCCGTTGCTGCACGTGACCTGGAAACCGCACGCAAGGCCGCCATGGCGGCGGTAATCGAGTACGAAGACCTTGAACCGGTGCTGGATGTGGTCGAGGCGTTCCGTAAAAAACATTTCGTACTCGACAGTCACACCCACCAGCGCGGCGATTCGACCGGCGCACTGGCCACTGCGAAAAACCGCATCCAGGGCACCCTGCACATCGGCGGCCAGGAACACTTTTACCTGGAAACCCAGATCTCTTCGGTGATGCCCACCGAAGACGGCGGCATGATCGTCTACTGCTCCACGCAGAACCCCACCGAAGTGCAGAAACTGGTGGCCGAAGTGCTGGACGTGTCGATGAACAAGATCGTGGTGGACATGCGCCGCATGGGCGGTGGTTTCGGCGGCAAGGAAACCCAGGCGGCGAGCCCGGCGTGCCTGTGCGCGGTGGTCGCACGCCTGACCGGCCAGCCGACCAAGATGCGCCTGCCGCGTGTCGAAGACATGCTGATGACCGGCAAGCGCCACCCCTTCTATATCGAATACGACGTCGGCTTCGACGACAGCGGTCGCCTGCACGGGATCAACCTGGAACTGGCGGGCAACTGCGGCTGTTCGCCGGACCTGTCCAACTCGATTGTCGACCGCGCCATGTTCCACGCCGACAACGCGTATTACCTGGGCGACGCCACCGTCAACGGGCACCGCTGCAAGACCAATACCGCGTCCAACACCGCGTATCGCGGCTTCGGCGGCCCGCAAGGCATGGTGGCCATCGAGGAAGTGATGGACGCCATCGCTCGCCACCTGGCGCTGGACCCTCTGGCGGTGCGCAAGGCCAATTACTACGGCAAGACCGAGCGCAACGTCACCCACTACTACCAGACCGTCGAGCACAACATGCTCGACGAGATGACCGCCGAACTGGAAGCCAGCAGCCAATACGCCGAGCGCCGCGAAGCGATTCGCCTGTACAACGCCCACAGCCCGATCCTGAAAAAAGGCCTGGCGCTGACCCCGGTGAAATTCGGTATCTCGTTTACCGCGAGTTTCCTCAACCAGGCCGGTGCGCTGATCCATATCTACACCGACGGCAGCATCCACCTGAACCACGGCGGCACCGAAATGGGCCAGGGCTTGAACACCAAGGTCGCACAGGTGGTGGCCGAGGTGTTCCAGGTGGACATCGACCGCGTACAGATCACCGCCACCAACACCGACAAGGTGCCCAACACCTCACCGACCGCCGCCTCCAGTGGTGCCGACCTGAATGGCAAGGCCGCACAGAACGCCGCCGAAACCATCAAGCAGCGCTTGGTGGAATTCGCCGCACGCAAGTACGACGTGAGCGAAGCGGACGTGGAGTTCCACAACGGCCATGTGCGCGTGCGCGAGCAGATCCTGACGTTTGAGGCGTTGATCCAGCAGGCGTATTTCGCCCAGGTGTCGCTGTCGAGCACGGGCTTCTACAAGACCCCGAAAATCTTCTACGACCGCAGCCAGTCACGGGGTCGGCCGTTCTACTACTACGCGTTCGGCGCCGCGTGCTGCGAAGTGATCGTCGACACCCTGACCGGCGAATACAAGATGCTACGCACCGACATCCTCCATGACGTGGGCGCCTCGCTGAACCCGGCCATCGACATCGGTCAGGTCGAGGGCGGCTTCATCCAAGGCATGGGCTGGCTGACCATGGAAGAGCTGGTGTGGAACGACAAGGGCAAGCTGATGACCAATGGCCCGGCCAGCTACAAGATCCCGGCCGTGGCCGACATGCCGCTGGACCTGCGGGTGAAGCTGGTGGAAAACCGCAAGAACCCCGAAGACACGGTGTTCCACTCCAAGGCCGTGGGCGAGCCGCCGTTCATGCTCGGGATTGCTTCGTGGTGCGCGATCAAGGATGCCGTGGCGAGCCTGGCTGACTATCGCCATCAGCCCAGGATCGATGCACCGGCCACGCCGGAGCGGGTGTTGTGGGGGTGTGAGCAGATGCGGCAGTTGACTGCGGCGAAGGTGGTTGAGGCGGATACCGAGATGGCTTCGCTTTAGACCGAGGCGCTGCCATCGGGGGCAAGCCCCCTCCCACACTTTGATCTGTGAATACCTTCAAATGTGGGAGGGGGCTTGCCCCCGATAGCGGCCTGACAGACACCACAAGAGGTGACCATGAATAACTGGATCAGCGCCCTCGCCGACCTGCAAAACCAAGGTGAACCCTGCGTGCTGGTGACCATCATCGAAGAGCTCGGCTCCACGCCGCGCAATGCCGGTTCGAAGATGGTCATCAGCGCCGCCCAGACCTTCGACACCATCGGTGGCGGGCACTTGGAATTCAAGGCGATGCAGATCGCCCGCGACATGCTCGTGCGCGGCCAGCAGAACACCCATCTGGAACGCTTCAGCCTCGGCGCGAGCCTGGGCCAGTGCTGCGGCGGCGTGACCGTATTGCTGTTTGAGCCCATGGGCCAGGTGCAGGCGCAGATTGCGGTGTTTGGCGCCGGCCATGTCGGCCGGGCGCTGGTGCCGTTGCTGGCCAGCCTGCCGTGTCGGGTGCGCTGGATCGATTCCCGTGACCAGGAGTTTCCAGCACATATCCCCCAGGGCGTACGTAAAATCGTCAGCGAAGAGCCGGTCGACGAAATTGCCGATCTGCCGGTGGGCAGTTATTGCATCGTCATGACCCATAACCACGCGCTGGACCTGGAACTCACCGCCGCCCTGCTCAAGCGCAACGACTTTGCCTACTTCGGCCTGATCGGCTCGAAGACCAAGCGCGTCAAGTTCGAACATCGCCTGCGGGATCGCGGCTTCGACGCCGCGCAACTGCAACGCATGCGCTGCCCCATGGGCCTCACCGAGGTGAAGGGCAAGTTGCCGGTGGAGATCGCCATCTCCATCGCCGGCGAAATCATCGCCACCTATAACGCCAATTTCGGCCAGCACACCGCCAGCGCCGAACCCATTGCCAAACTGCTGCCGGCCTCGCGTCGCAGCCAAGCCATTTGAAATGAGATCACCATGCCTTTGACTCGCAAAGCCTACCGTGCCGCCCTGCTGCACAGCCTCGCCGACCCCGCTGAAGTGGGCATCGACGCCTCCTACGAGTACTTCGAAGACGGCCTGCTGGTGATCGAAAACGGTCAAATCAGCGCCATCGGCCATGCCAGCGATTTACTGCCGACCTTGCCCGCCGACATCGACATCACCCATTACCAGGACGCGTTGATCACCCCGGGCCTGATCGACACCCACATCCACCTGCCGCAGACCGGCATGGTCGGCGCCTATGGCGAGCAGTTGCTCGACTGGCTCAACACCTACACTTTCCCGTGCGAAAGCCAGTTCGCCGATAAGGCTCACGCCGAAGAAGTCGCGGATATCTTCATCAAGGAACTGCTGCGCAACGGCACCACCACCGCGCTGGTGTTCGGCAGTGTGCATCCGCAATCGGTGAATGCATTCTTTGAAGCGGCAGAAAAACTCGACCTGCGCATGATCGCCGGCAAGGTGATGATGGACCGCAACGCGCCGGACTACCTGACCGACACCGCCGAATCCGGCTACCAGGAAAGCAAGGCGCTGATCGAGCGCTGGCACGGCAAGGGCCGCCTGCATTATGCGGTGACGCCACGCTTTGCCCCGACCAGTACGCCGGAGCAACTGGCACTGGCCGGGCAACTGCTGGGGGAATACCCGGACCTGTACATGCAGACCCACATCAGCGAGAACAAGCAGGAAGTCGAGTGGGTGAAGGAGCTGTTCCCGGAGCGCAGTGGCTATCTGGATGTCTACGACCACTACAAGTTGCTGGGCGAGCGCTCGGTGTTTGCCCATGGCGTGCACCTGTGTGATGACGAGTGCGCGCGGCTGGCAGAGGCCGGTTCAGCAGTCGCATTTTGCCCGACCTCGAACTTCTTCCTCGGCAGCGGTTTGTTCAACCTGCCGATGGCCGAGAAGCACAAGCTGAATGTGGGCCTGGGCACCGATGTGGGGGGCGGCACCAGTTTCTCGCTGCTGCAAACCCTGAACGAAGCCTACAAAGTCATGCAGTTGCAGGGCGCACGCTTGAGCCCGTTCAAGTCGCTGTACCTGGCGACCCTGGGCGGTGCGCGGGCGCTGCGGCTGGAAGACAAGATCGGCACGCTGCAACCGGGCACCGATGCGGACTTCCTGGTGCTGGACTACAACGCCACGCCACTGCTGAGCTATCGCCTGAAGCAGGCGAAGAACATTGCCGAGACGTTGTTTGTATTGATGACACTGGGGGATGATCGGACGGTGTTGCAGACTTATGCGGCGGGGCAATTGGTGCACCAGCGCTAATCCCATAAACACCCCAAAACAAATGTGGGAGGGGGCTTGCCCACTCCCACATTGTTGGTCGTATTTACAACTTTATGGACGAACGCCCCGGCTTCTTGGTCTGCAACAAATGCGAAAACACCGCATGCAGATCATCCGACGCGCTCTCTTCATCGAGGTTGAGCTTGCTGTCGATGTGATCCATGTGATGCATCATCAAGTTCACTGCCAACGCCGCATCCCGTGCCTCGATTGCGTCGATCAGCTGGGTGTGTTCATCGTAGGAACAGTGCGAGCGGTTGCCGCTTTCGTACTGCGCGATGATCAATGAAGTCTGGGACACCAGGCTGCGCTGGAAGCTGATCAGCGGCGCGTTCTTCGCCGCTTCGGCCAGCTTGAGGTGGAACTCGCCGGAGAGACGGATACCGGCGCCGCGATCGCCACGGGAGAAGCTGTCGCGTTCGTCATTGACCATCTGGCGCAGTTCGGCCAGTTGCTCGGCCGTGGCGTGTTGCACCGCCAACTCAGTGATCGCCCGCTCCACCAGACGCCGCGCGAGGAACACCTGGCGTGCCTCCTCGACGCTTGGGCTGGCCACTACCGCACCGCGATTGGGCCGCAGCAGCACCACGCCTTCATGGGCCAGGCGCGACAACGCGCGGCGAATGATGGTGCGGCTGACGCCGAAGATTTCGCCCAGTGCCTCTTCGCTCAACTTGGTACCGGGTGCCAGGCGTTGTTCGAGGATCGCCTCGAAGATATGCGCGTAGACGATATCGTCCTGGGTTCCGCTGCGACCGGCCTTGCCGGCACGCGGTTGTTTCTTGAGAGGTTGCAACTGTTCGTTCATGGGCACTCGGGTTTGGAGAACGGCGGCGAATTAACGGTAATACGGCAACAGCGTGTCGCTGGCAAGTATCACCTAAAAACAGGGCACATTGTACACAACCCAATGCGCCAACACACTGTACGGCTGTTTGCGGCGTCGGCTGTATTGCAATGGGTCGCTGCGTTTGAGTTTAGGCTTGAATCCGCAACTTCCCTGGTAAAAGGAACACCTGTCCATGACCGATGCCGCCCAAGCGCCTCTGCGCCCGCTGGCCGACACTTCACCCTCGGCCGTCGTCGCCGGCTTCATCGCCATGATGACCGGCTACACCAGCTCCCTGGTCCTGATGTTCCAGGCCGGGCAAGCCGCCGGTTTGACCACGGCGCAGATTTCTTCATGGATCTGGGCGATCTCCATCGGCATGGCGGTGTGCAGCATCGGCCTGTCCCTGCGCTATCGCACCCCCATCACCATTGCCTGGTCGACGCCAGGTGCCGCGCTGCTGATCACCAGCCTGGGCGGTGTGAGCTACGGCGAAGCCATCGGCGCGTACATCACCTGCGCGGTGCTGGTGACGATCTGCGGCTTGACCGGCAGCTTTGAAAAACTGGTCAAGCGTATCCCGGCGTCATTGGCGGCGGCCCTGCTGGCGGGCATCCTGTTCAAGATCGGCAGCGAAATCTTCGTCGCCGCGCAGCATCGCACCGGGCTGGTGCTGGGAATGTTCTTCACCTACCTGGTGATCAAGCGCCTGTCGCCGCGTTATGCGGTGCTGGCCGCGCTGCTGATCGGCACCGCGCTGTCGGGGTTGATGGGGCTGCTGGACTTCAGCGGTTTCCACCTGGAAGTGGCGACGCCGGTATGGACCACGCCGCACTTTTCGCTGGCGGCGACCATCAGCATCGGCATCCCGTTGTTCGTGGTGGCGATGACCTCGCAGAACATGCCCGGCATCGCCGTGCTGCGGGCCGACGGCTACAACGTGCCGGCCTCGCCGCTGATCACCGCCACCGGGCTGGCATCTCTGGTGTTGTCGCCGTTCGGCTCCCACGGCATCAACCTGGCCGCCATCAGCGCAGCGATCTGCACCGGGCCCCATGCCCATGAAGACCGCAACAAGCGCTATACCGCAGCCGTGTGGTGCGGGGTGTTCTACGGGATTGCCGGGGTATTCGGCGCGACCTTGGCGGCGCTGTTCGCAGCCTTGCCCAAGGAACTGGTGCTGTCGATCGCGGCGCTGGCGCTGTTTGGCTCGATCATCAATGGCCTGAGCATCGCCATGAATGAGCCGAAGGAACGTGAAGCGGCGCTGATCACCTTCATGGTCACGGCGTCTGGCCTGACGCTGTTTTCCATCGGGTCGGCATTCTGGGGGATTGTGGCGGGGGTGTTGACGCTGCTGATTCTGAATTGGCGCAAGGCATAAAAAAACGGCGACCCTGGGGTCGCCGTTTTTTCAGTATCACTTAGCCGCGTTGATCGGCTTTTCCGGATACCACACGTCCAGCAGCGGGCTGACTTCAGCCTTGGTCAGCTCGGAACGGGTTTTCAGCCAGGCTTCAACGGCAGCACGTTGCTCTTCGGAGACCGAGCCACGCTTCTGCAGGCAAACCAGACCGTAGTCGTCGCCGCCGACGTAGCCCAGACCATTGGCTTCCATGGCTTCTTTGATGAATGCTTCGAGGAAAGCGTCGATAGCTTCTTCACTCAGGCCTTCTTTGAAGTCCAGGTTCAGTTCGAAACCCAGCTCTTGAAATTCATCAACGCACAGTTTTTTGCGCAGACGCTGGGAACGGTTAGTCGCCATTGGAACAATCCTCATAAGTAATAACGGGCGGCACTTTAGCAGTTTAAGGCGGCGATTGCCCGACTCTCTGGGACAGGCGGCACAATGCCTGTAAAAAAAACGCCTAATACCAGCTATGGTTCAGCTACAAGTGGCTCCACCTTGGGGCATAATGCCGACACTTTCATGACCATTGAGGGATTTTTCTTACTTACCCCTCGCCTTTTTCACCCTCCTCAGCAGTAGGGTTTTACTTCTTATGATCAAATCGTTGCGTTCCGTTCTGTTTGCCGGTTTTATTCTGCCACTGGCCTTTTCCGTCTCCGCTGCCCCCGTCAACAATACCCTGCCGCCCAATGTTCAACAGGCGTTGGCCAAAGCCAAACTGCAAAACACTGCGCTGTCGTTGGTGATGATCCCACTGAACGGCCCGGGCACGCCCACCGTGTTCAACGCCGACGTGTCGGTGAACCCGGCCTCCACCATGAAGCTGGTCACCACTTACGCGGCCCTGGAAATGCTCGGCCCCAACCACCAGTGGAAAACCGAGTTCTACACCGATGGCACCCTCAGCGGTGGCGTGTTGCACGGCAACCTGTACCTCAAGGGCGGCGGCGACCCCAAGCTGAACATGGAAAAACTCTGGCTGCTGATGCGCGACCTGCGCGCCAACGGCGTGCAGCAAGTCACTGGGGACCTGGTGCTGGACCGCAGCTTCTTCAACCAGCCGCTGTTGCCGGAATTCAACGACGACGGCAACGACGAGAACAAGCCCTTCCTGGTCAAGCCGGACGCGCTGCTGGTCAACCTCAAGGCCCTGCGCTTCGTGACCCGCAATGATTCGGGCCGGGTACTGGTATCGGTCGAGCCGCCGATTGCCAGCATCCGTATCGACAACCAGGTCAAGGTGTCCAACGCCAAGCAGTGCACCGGCGACGTACGCTATAACCCGGTCACCGCCGCCGACGGCAGCGTGACGGTAACGGTCAGCGGCCAATTGGCCGATGGCTGCAGCTCGCAGACCTACCTGTCGCTGCTGGACCACGCCACCTACACCGCCGGCGCCGTCCGGGCGATCTGGAAGGAACTGGGCGGCACCATCCAGGGCCGTGACATCCAGGCGCCGGTGCCCAAGGATGCCAAGGTATTGGCCCGGGCCTTTTCGCCGGACCTGGCGGAAATCATCCGCGACATCAACAAATACAGTAACAACACCATGGCCCAGCAGTTGTTCCTGAGCCTGGGCGCGCAGTTCCGCAACGACGCCGATGGCGACGATGCCAAGGCTGCGCAACGCGTGGTGCGCCAGTGGCTGGCGAAGAAAGGCATCACCGCGCCGCACCTGGTGATGGAGAACGGCTCAGGCCTGTCCCGCGCCGAACGGGTCAGCGCCCGCGAGATGGCGGCCATGCTGCAAGCCGCGTGGAAAAGCCCCTACGCTGCCGAGTACATCAGTTCGATGCCGATTGCCGGCACCGACGGCACCATGCGCAAACGCCTGAAGACCACCGCCATGCGCGGCGAAGCCCACGTCAAGACCGGCACCCTGAACACCGTGCGCGCCATCGCCGGGTTCAGCCGCGACAACAACGGCAATACCTGGGCCGTGGTGGCTATCCTCAACGACCCGAAGCCATGGGGTGCTTCGTCGGTGTTGGATCAGGTGTTGCTCGACCTGTACCGCCAGCCGAAGGTGGCTGCGGCAGCACCGGCCCTCTGAAACATACTGGGGTGAACAGGCTTGTCCGCTCACCCCAGAAGCCCGCTCACCACGACAGGGCCAGTCAGCAAACCGACTGCGCTTCCACCCGATCCCTGCCTGCCTGCTTGGCCACGTACACGGCCGAGTCAGCGCGCAGCAGCAGCCCATCGATACCTTCGTCCACCCGCCAACTGGCCACGCCGAAGCTCGCGGTGACAATACCGACCGGCTCCATCGGCACGCTGCGCAACGACGCCCACAACTCCATCGCCAGGCTGTAGGCCTGAGCACCATCGGTGTGCGGGCACAGCACCATGAACTCCTCGCCACCCAGGCGGCAGAACACATCGGTGCGGCGCAGGCGCTGGCTGATGCGTTTGCACAACTCCTGCAATACCCCATCGCCGACGGCATGCCCATGCTGGTCGTTGATGCGCTTGAAGTGATCGATATCGAGCATGATCACCGACAAGGCCCCCGAGGTGCGGTTGAGCCTGACCATCTCGGCCTTGAGGCGGTCCTGGAAATAGCGGCGGTTGTGGATCCCGGTCAGGGAGTCGGTGATGGAGAGTGCACGCAGCTCTTCTTCCACCCGCTTCAGATCGGAAATATCCGACACGTAGCCATGCCACAGCGTCCCTCCTCCGGGTAACTCTTCCGGCGTCGCTTCGCCGCGAATCCAGCGCAGTCCGCGTTGCGGCAACAGCACCCGGTACTCCTCCCGCCAATGGCTCAACTGCAACGCCGACAAGCGGATCGATGCGCGTACCCGCTCCGCATCCAGCGGGTGGATGCGCTCGAAGACCTTCTTCGCATCCTGCTGCAGCACGCCGGTCTCGATTTCATAGATATCGCGCATGCCGTCGCTGGCGTAGATGAATTTCCAGTTGTCTTGAGGCTCCAGGGTGAACTGGAAGATGCCGCCGGGCACATGGGCGCTGAGTTTCTTGAGCAGCCGATCCCTGGCCGCCAATGCCTCGTAGGCGCGCTTTTGTTCGGTAATGTCCAGGTAAATCGCCAGGTGACCGATCCACAAACCATGGTCGTCCAGCAACACGGTGGCCAGCATGTTCACCGTCAGTTGGCTGCGATCCTCACGAACCAGGGTCCACTCGCGGGCTTGGTGCAGGTTGTCGGGACTTTCCACCAGCATCGCCTGGCTTGCCGGGATGCGTTTGCCCAAGGCTACACTGAGGCTGGCGGAACGCGCTTCCAGTTCCGACGCCAGGTGCAGGCTTTCCAGGGTGTGCGTGCCCACCACCTGCTCGGCCTTGAACCCCAGCATCTGCTCGGCACCGGCATTGAAGGTATTGATGACACCGCGCAGGTCGGTGGCAATGATCGCGACCTGCGTCGCGGCATTCAGCACACTGCGCAATTGGCCGTGGGCGCCGCGTAATTCCTGCTCGCGCAGGCGCAACTGCGCCGTGCGCTGCTCCACCAGTTTCAACGCGCGCTGGCGTTGGCTGACCAGCACATAGAGCAACGCGCTGAGCAACAGGCTGAGCAGGCCGCCCATGGTCAGGATCGTGCTCAACGAGGAGTGGTTGGCCTGGTCGAACACCTGGCTCGGACGCAGTGTGAGGGCATACACATGGTCACCCAGCGTGAGGCGGCGCGCCCCGACCAGATCACTGCTGGCCACGGCATTGCCGGACTCGAAAAGCACGCGCTTTTGCACGTCGGAGGTGTCGACGATCTGCATCACCAGGTTGTCGCGGTCCGGCTTGGGCAAACCGTCGGCCACCAGTTGGCGCATGCTGATCACCGCCATGACATAGCCGTAGGGCTCATTCTGGGATTGGTCGGAGGTGGGCAAATGACTGACCGGCGCGACCAATAAAACCCCGGTGGCATAGTCCGGTTCCACACCCACCAGTTGCATGGGCTGGGACACCGCCAGCTTGCCGGTGTTTTGCGCACGCTCAAGCACCGAACGCCTCAGGGGCTGGGCCAGCAGGTCAAAGCCGAGGGGTGCCCCCAACAGGCTTTGAGTCTGGCTGTACAGTACCGGTACGTATTCATCGCGCTCGGGCGCAGGGGCCAACTCACCCGTGGAATTCAACTCACAGATCACGAAAGGTGTGCCGCGCTGCGCGGACACGGCTTTTTCAAACTGACCGCGCTGTTCGCGATACACCCGGGGCGCCCAGGAGTAAGCGCGCGCGCGCAGCAACAAGGGCTGGGCAAAACCGTCAAACTCTTCGCGGGACACGTCATCGGAGTTGACGAAGAAACGCCGCAAGCTGTTCAGGCGTTGTTCCTGGTCGTCGAAGCGTTCCTGCAGGCGGCTGTAGCGTTCGTTGACCAACAACTGAAAGCGTTGGCGCACCTGCTGCTGATAGAGGTCGGCGGCCGCCCAGGCCACAACAGCCGTCAAGGCAAACCCTGCCAGCAACACCACCAATGCCACCAGCCAAGCCGACGCCTGCTCACTGATAAAGCCTAGGATTTTCGGGCGTACGGCTTGCAACGGCATAGGCAACACTCACAGCGCCAGCGTGCGGGGGGTGTCACTTTGGCTTGGCCTTAAGTTATAGCCACCGGCCTTGAATTTGACCAGCGTAAAAAAGCCGCAAACCCGGAATAATCCAGGCTTGCGGCCTGATTGACAGCCGTGTTCAGCGCGCGGTGATTTTCCACGCCCGGTGGATCTTCGCATTGCGTGCGAAATCCGGGTCGATGGTCTTGTCGCTGATTTCCTCGACCGCGTAGCGTTCGCTCAGGTTGTCCTCCAGTGCGAACTTGCGGAAGTTGTTCGAGAAGTACAGCACGCCGCCCGGCGCCAGGCGCGCCATGGCCAGGTCGAGCAACTGCACGTGGTCGCGCTGCACGTCGAAGATACCTTCCATGCGCTTGGAGTTGGAGAAGGTCGGCGGGTCAATGAAGATCAGGTCGAACTCATCGCGGCTGGCCTCCAGCCAGGCCATCACGTCACCCTGCTCCAGACGGTTCTTGTCGGAGAAGCCGTTGAGGGACAAGTTGCGGCGTGCCCAGTCCAGGTAGGTCTTGGACAGGTCGACGCTGGTGGTGCTGCGCGCGCCGCCCTTGGCCGCATGCACACTGGCGGTGGCGGTGTAGCAATACAGATTGAGGAAACGCTTGCCGGCCGCCTCTTTCTGGATGCGCAGGCGCATCGGGCGGTGGTCGAGGAACAGGCCGGTGTCCAGGTAGTCGGTGAGGTTGACCAGCAGCTTTACGCCGCCTTCGCTGACTTCGGTGAACTTGCCCTGGGCGCTCTGGCGCTCGTACTGCTTGGTACCGCTCTGACGCTCACGGCGCTTGACCACCACGCGGCTCTTGTCGATGTTCAGCGCCTGGGGAATGGCCGCCAGCGCATCGAACATACGCGCGGAGGCTTTTTCCGGGTCAATGGACTTGGGGGCCGCGTATTCCTGTACATGCACCCAATCGTGATACAGGTCGATGGCCATGGAGTATTCCGGCATGTCGGCATCGTACACGCGGTAGCAATCCACGCCTTCGCGTTTGGCCCACTTGCCCAGCAGCTTGAGGTTCTTTTGCAGGCGGTTGGCAAACATCTGCCCGCCTTCGCTCAGGCGCGCCTGCTCGACCACCGGGGCCGGAGCAGGTTTGATCGGGTTGCCGTTCTTGTTGTACTGGCGCTCTTGCGGCTCGGCCGGGGCCTGATCGTAGGCAGCTTGCTCACGCTCGGCCTGGCGCTGTTCCGGGGTACGACGCTCGCCGGTGACGAACTGGTCCGGGTTGACCTTGATCAGCAGCAACTTGCACGGCAACGCGCCGTTCCAGAACGAATACTGCTTGTGGCTACGGATGCCCATGCGCTTGCCCAGGTCCGGCGCGCCGGTGAACACTGCGGCTTCCCAGCCCATGCACGCCTGGCGCAGACGCTCGCCGAGGTTCTGGTAGAGGTACAACAGGCTGGCTTCGTCACCCAGGCGCTCGCCGTACGGCGGGTTGCAGATGACCAGGCCTTTCTGGTTCTGGTCCGGGCGCGGTTCGAAGGTGCCGACTTCGCCCTGGTACACCTTGATCCAGTGGCTCAGGCCGGCCCGCTCGATGTTATTGCGCGCAGGCTGGATCAAGCGCGGATCGGCTTCGTAGCCACGGATCCACAGCGGCGGCTTGTTCATGCCGATGGCGGCGCGTTCAGCGGCTTCGGCGTGCAGCTTCTTCCACAGCGCCGGGACATGACCGAGCCAGGTGGTGAAACCCCACAGCTCGCGGTTCAGGTTGGGGGCCATGTCGGCAGCGATCATTGCGCCTTCCACCAGGAAGGTGCCCACGCCGCACATCGGGTCACTCAGCGCGCCGCCTTCAGCGGCGATGCGCGGCCAGCCGGCACGGATCAGGATCGCGGCCGCCAGGTTTTCCTTCAACGGTGCCGCCCCCTGCTGCAAGCGATAACCGCGCTGGTGCAGGCTGTGGCCGGACAGGTCGAGGGACAGGATCGCTTCGCCACGGTCCAGGCGCAGGTGGATGCGCAGGTCCGGGTTGATCTTGTCGATGGACGGGCGCTCGCCAGTCGGGGTGCGCAGCTTGTCGACAATCGCATCCTTGACCTTCAGCGCGCCGAAGTGGGTGTTGTCGATGCCCGAACCGTGGCCGCTGAATTCAACCGCCAGGCTGCCATCCGGCACCATGTGGTCGGCCCACTCGATATCCAGCACGCCGTGGTAGAGGTCTTCGGCGTCCTTCATCGGGAAGCGCTTGAGCACCAGCAGCACGCGGTTGGCCAGGCGCGACCAGAGGCACAGGCGGTAGGCGGTTTCCATGTCGGCCATGCCGCGCACAGCCGAGGTGTGCTCGCGGGCGTCCTCAAGGCCAAGCCCGACGGCTTCCTCGATCAGCAGGCCTTCGAGGCCCTTGGGGCAGGTGAGGAAGAGTTCAAAACGGTCCGACATGGGGCATTCCAGGCTTTTCAGCAATAAATGAACGGGCGACGCATCGCCGGCTCGGTTTTCAATCAAGCACTTTTCTTGAAGAGTGCTCGCGTGGCACGAATGTGCCGTCCCACCCCGGCTGCCGGGCCTTTGGGCCTGTAATGACGGGGCAGAGAAACAATTGGCTGTAACAAAAAGAAATATTCCGACCCTTCGTCGAATAATAACTGACTGCAACGGGCGGACATTCTCACTAAAGGATTAAACCCATCCTCTATGCAGGGTGCATCATAGCTGGCTTTGCCCGATAAAAGGGGCGAAAAACCATCCCAGCTTATCGCTATAGCATCGTTATCGTTACGTGCTTATGACAAAACGATCATTGAATCCATGTGACCTATTGGTTAGAACTCAACACAGGTTGGCGCCGTAACGACGCCGACACATCGGCTCGCCACGCCGGCAGCGAGCCCACCAACGGCAGAAAAACTCTGCCCGGTCTCGGACGAGGCCGAAGGATATCAAGACAGTCAACAAGTGAGGGAAACACCCTATGAGAAGACTTAAGCGTGATCCGTTGGAAAGAGCATTTTTACGCGGATATCAATACGGCGTTCATGGCAAATCCCGTGAGCTTTGCCCATTTACTCTACCGTCGGTACGCCAAGCCTGGATCAACGGCTGGCGAGAAGGACGCGGCGACAACTGGGACGGTATGACTGGCACTGCGGGAATCCACAGACTCAACGAACTTCACGCCGTCGGCTAATCAAGGGCAATTAATTCCGACACCACCTCTGGATTTATAACGACTTACCATGCACGCCCCATCCGGGCGGCGGGCTTCGGCCCAGGGGGCTCCTTTTCAGGAGCCCTTTTTAATGGATGGTTTTCAGGCTTTTGGCAATGCCGCGATGGCATCTACCGACTGGCGAATCAGCGCCGGGCCTTTGTAGATGAAGCCGGAATACAACTGCACCAGGCTTGCGCCCGCGGCAATCTTCTCGGCCGCATGCTTGCCTTCGGTAATACCGCCGACGGCGATGATCGGCAAGCGCCCGGCCAACTCCGCAGCCAGCACCTTGACGATATGGGTGCTCTTGTCACGCACCGGCGCCCCCGACAGGCCGCCCGCTTCGTCGCCATGTGCCAGGCCTTCGACGCCTACGCGGCTGAGGGTGGTGTTGGTCGCGATGACTGCGTCCATCCCCGAGTCCACCAGGGCCTGGGCCACCAGCACGGTTTCTTCGTCGCTCATGTCCGGCGCGATCTTGATCGCCAGCGGCACGCGCTTGCCATGACGCACGGCCAGGTCTTCCTGGCGCTGGCGCAAGGCTTCGAGCAGTTGCTTGAGGGAGTCGCCGAACTGCAGGCTGCGCAGGCCCGGGGTATTGGGCGAGCTGACGTTGACCGTGACATAGCTGGCGTGGGCGTAGACCTTGTCCAGGCAGATCAGGTAATCATCCACCGCACGCTCGACCGGCGTATCGAAGTTCTTGCCGATATTGATGCCCAGGATGCCCTTGTACTTCGCCGCCTGAACCCGCGACAGCAGGTGATCAACGCCCAGGTTGTTGAAACCCATGCGATTGATGATCGCCTCGGCTTCCGGCAGGCGGAAGATACGTGGCTTGGGGTTACCCGGCTGTGGACGTGGCGTCACGGTGCCGATTTCAACGAAACCGAAACCCAGCTGTGCAAAACCATCGATGGCCGCACCGTTCTTATCCAGGCCAGCCGCCAGGCCGACCGGGTTGGGGAAGTCGAGCCCCATCACCGAGACCGGCATTTTTGCCGGTGCCTTGCATACCAGGCCATTGAGCCCCAGGCGGCCACCGGCACCGATCAGGTCCAGGGACAGATCGTGGGAGGTTTCCGGGGAGAGTTTGAACAACAACTGGCGGGCCAGGGTATACATGGGCGGGCTAGACTCGGATGGCGGCGAAAGGTGGCGGCGATTATAGCCGGGGTCACGGGTTGCGCGCGAGGCGCGAACCTCAATCGTCAGTAGCGGTGCGCTACCAACTGCTCGTAATACGCCCAGATTTTCTGGGCATATTGCATGCGCAACGCCTCACGCGCAGGCCCGGAACCCGGGCCTGCGTTGTAGGAGCCTACCGCCGTCCAGTTGTAGCCAAAGCGCTGGATGAACTCGGCGAGAATCGAAGCCCCTACCTCCACCGACAGGCAAGGCTCATTGAGCAACCGCTCCTCGGTAATACCTCGCTCGAGCAGGCGCGGCAAATGGCTGCTGTTGATCTGCATCAGGCCGATGTCCCGAGTGCCATTACGGTTCGTATCGTTTATCGCGTGCGCACGAAAGCCCGACTCCACCGCAGCGATCGCCTGCAGCAATTCGGGCTCGATGTCGTAGCGGCTGGCCGCCTCCTCCCAGCAATAGGCCAGCGCCTGATTGCCGGTCATCATGACACCCAACACCAAGCCCTTGCTCCAGAACCTAGCCACGGCCTGCCACTCCATTGCGGGTATGGCCGCATGCCGAGCACACATGGTCCATACGGCCAGACGCGGGGCCCTTGATCGTCACCGGGCAAATGAAACGGTACCCCCGACCGTAAATCGTCTTGATAAACCCCTTGTCGGTGCCAAGGTACTTGCGCAGTGAATAAATGCAGCGTGTCAGCGACTCTTCGGCAACTTCCCCCTGCGGCCAGGCCAGCTCCAGCAAGCGATCCTTGGTCATCAACACGCCACCGGACATCAGCAACAACCGCAACACCAGCCCTTCCTTGGGCGGCAACTGAAGATCTGCGTCCT
The DNA here is from genome assembly GCF_024584605.1 of Pseudomonas extremorientalis. Lineage (NCBI taxonomy): Bacteria > Pseudomonadati > Pseudomonadota > Gammaproteobacteria > Pseudomonadales > Pseudomonadaceae > Pseudomonas > Pseudomonas extremorientalis. Next base: position 4,787,238 of record NZ_CP089519.1, read on the forward strand.
CACCGGTCAGGCGACCATCTTCGTGCAGGGTCCAACGCGCAAAAACCAGGGAAGTCGTCGTCCCTCCATCATCCATGACAGCCATGATTACCTCGGCATCCGACTACTGACATTGAAGTCCTCATTTGCATTACGGGTTCAAGTGCCCCTGCCACGACTATAAAAACCTGCCTCAAGGCTCACGTTAGGAAAAAGCGCAGACATCGCGCATTATTTTGGAACCACGCTGTAAGACGTTTCGCTACCCGTCACCTTCAGGGAGCCACGCGTGGTAAACCTCGTGCAACTCAACCCCCAACCGGTCTTCCAACTGCACCAACTCACCCAAGGCCAGTAATTGCCCGTTAACCCGAACCTCCACGCAATGGATTATCTCTGGCATCAAAGGCAACACCTTCCCGGGCGCAAACTTTGCCAGGCGCCGGCGGCTGATCAGTTGTTCCTGAAGAAGAATTTCCAGATGCATCGGGCTGACACCTTGCTCACGGTGAGACATCGCGCTCAGGCCGTACAAACGCACGTTGAACACGCTCGTATTGCGCTGCCGTCAAAGGCGGCGGCCCTGCCCCCCCTCCCGGCCCCAGCGTCTCAAGGCCCACGGCCCTGGCCTGAATCACAAACAGACGCACTTGATCCGGGCGAGTAGTCGCCCGCCGTTCCGCCTCTCGTTGAAACGCGCCCAGCCACAGACGCCTGCCGTGGGGCACACGCACCACACTGTTGACCCCCACCTGCCCCACCGCGGTATTTTTTTCACGCCGCCCCTTCTCACTTATCTGGCGCCCCTCCTCAATCTCAAGGCGCATTTCGATCTGGTTAGCTTCTGAAAAACGCGGCAGTACGCTGACCTGAGTGCCATAGCGCACAGGTTTCCAGTCAGTTCGGTCGTTTCCGGAGGGCGGTAGATAAAACGTATGGCTATCCTGAAACACCGCCGGGACGTTCTCCTGAGTGAGAATCACGGGCAGTGCCACCACCTTCGCCCGTCGACGACGCTCCAATGCACCGATCCTGGCCATCACGCGATTGTCATCCTGAGGCGCAAGGATTCGCGTGGTCGACATCCGGGCGTCTTCATCCCTGCCCAGGCCCAGTTTTTCCAGCTCGTCACGCTCAACATCCACCAGCCATAACGACACTTCGATCGATCGCTTGGGTATGTCGAGTTCCGCCACCAGTTTCTGGATGAAGGTCACCTGGGCCGGCTTGCCCTTGATCAGCAGGCTGTTGCTGTCCGGGTAGGCGATCACACCAAGGCTCTTGTCGGCCAGCAACCCCTTGTGCTCGCTGGCCAGCAGGGTCTCGATCATCGACGCCATTCCCGGCACGGTAACCGGGTTGTCGCGCGCGCCGTACTGACGGTCCGCCACATCGGTGTTAAGCACCTGAACCACACCAAAGGCCTGCGCGCCCACACGCAAGTCGGCTCTTTGCCGATCCATCAATTGGGCCAGGCGCATCACCTGGTCGACGTAGTTAGGTGGGCCGGACACATAAAATGTGCGTGCCCCACTTTCACGCAGGGGATGGCGTGACTCATCAATACCCGAGCGGCGCATGAGGCCACGCAACTTATCGACCGTAATATAACGCAAGGCCACCGCAGAGCTCTTTGCCTCGTCAGCATCGTAGATATGCAGCGCTTGCCCGTCGCTGTACCAGATCAACCCCTGCTCTTGCGCAAGCGCCTCCAACGCCTGTTGCGGCGCATCGAAATCCAGTGCGGTGCTGAGACGTTTGCGCGCCACCGCCTGGCTGACAACGATGGGCACCCCCAGCGGCTCAGACAGCGCAGTGAACACGGTATACAGGCTTTCATCCCGAACCTGGTGAAGCTCGGCCCAAGCCAGCGCACTTACCAGCCACAGGCCGGCAAACCACAGCCAACGGTAAAACCGGAGACGGAGCATCGTTACAAGGGATTCGGCGTGCACCGTGAGGGTTCCTGGGCAGTCTGGCGGTGAGAGAGCGGCCATACTGAAAGCCCGCCCGGTTTCAATCTTGATGGAAAGCTGACGGCCAGCCGCGCCTCACCGCCCGTGGCATGTGCCTTGCTATGAACTCTGCATGAGAGCACGCGCCAACGGCGGAGCGCGCTACGGACAAAGGCGTCGTTACCCGCATTGGCTTACATCGCCATCTGAGGGAACGACGCTTTTTTTTGAAAGAAAAGGTAGGTGTTGATGAACGATTCGGTCGGCAACAGCCCGATGAACGACCCGCTGGCCTGGGTCAACGGCAGTGACGCCCCGGAAAAGAGCAGCCTTGACCTGGGTTTCATGGCCCTGAGCGACTGCGCCTCGATGGTCGTAGCGGCCACCCAGGGCTTCGCTCAACCCTACGGCCTGACCCTGAACCTCAAGCGCCAATCGTCCTGGGCCAACCTGCGCGACAAACTGGTCAGCGGCGAACTGGACGCCGCCCACAGCCTCTACGGGCTGATCTATGCCGTGCACCTGGGCATCGGCGGAGTCGCGCCCACCGACATGGCCGTGCTGATGGGGCTCAACCAGAACGGCCAGAGCATCAACCTGTCCCACGGCTTGCAGCAACAAGGGGTGATCACTCCTGAGGCGCTTGACCGCCACGTGCACCAAAGCCGAACAAAACTGACCTTCGCGCAGACCTTTCCCACAGGTACTCACGCCATGTGGCTGTATTACTGGCTGGCGAGCCAAGGTATTCACCCCTTGCAGGATGTGGACAGCGTGGTGGTCCCGCCACCGCAAATGGTTGCGCACCTGCAAGCCGGACGCATCGACGGGTTTTGTGTCGGCGAGCCCTGGTGCGCCAGCGCAGTCAAGCAAAACCAGGGGTTTACCTTGGCGACAAGCCAGGCGATCTGGCCGGATCACCCGGAAAAGGTCCTCGGTTGCACCCGGACGTTCGTCGACCAGTACCCCAATACTGCGCGCGTGCTGGTGATGGCGATCCTGGAGGCCAGCCGGTTTATCGAAGAAAGCACCGAAAACCGCCGTTCCACCGCGCAATTGCTCAGTGGTCGCGAGTACCTCGACGCCCCGCTCGACTGCATCGAACCGCGCCTGCTGGGCGCCTATGACGATGGCTTGGGCAACCAGTGGCAGGATCCCCACGCCCTGCGTTTCTTCGCCGGTGGCGAGGTGAACCTGCCTTACCTCTCCGACGGCATGTGGTTCATGACCCAGTTCCGGCGTTGGGGCCTGTTGCGCGAGGACCCCGACTACCTGGGCGTTGCCCGCCAGGTGCAGCAACTGGCGTTGTATCGCCAGGCGGCAGGTGCGCTGGGGATCCCGGTAAAGGCCCAGGACATGCGCAGCAGCCAACTGATCGACGGCAAAATCTGGGACGGTTCCAACCCAACCGAATACGCCCGCAGCTTCCGCCTGCATGCCCTGGCCAATGATTCCAACTGCCAGGCCTGGCGCTGACAGGAGAATCTCCATGCTGCGAATCCTGTTGATCAATGACACCCCGCGTAAGGTCGGCCGCCTCAGGTCGGCGCTGATCGAGGCCGGTTTTGATGTCATCGATGAGTCCGGCCTGACCATCGACCTGCCCGCACGCGTCGAAACGGTGCGCCCGGACGTGATCCTGATCGATACCGAGTCACCGGGTCGTGATGTGATGGAGCAGGTGGTATTGGTCAGCCGAGACCAACCCCGGCCCATCGTGATGTTTACCGACGAACATGACCCGAACGTAATGCGCCAGGCGATCAAGTCCGGCGTCAGCGCCTACATCGTCGAAGGCATCCAGGCCCAGCGCCTGCAGCCGATCCTCGATGTGGCCATGGCGCGCTTCGAAAGCGACCAGGCCTTGCGCGCCCAGCTCCAGGCGCGCGACCAGCAATTGGCCGAGCGCAAGCGCATCGAGCTGGCCAAGGGCATGCTGATGAAAATGAAGGCCTGCAACGAAGAAGAGGCCTACACCCTGATGCGTCGCCAGGCCATGAGCCGCCAGCAGAAACTGATCCAGGTGGCGGAGCAGATTATCGCCATGAGCGAGCTGCTCGGCTGATTTGGCTCAGCTCTTGCTAAGTATTCCGCACAGGTAGCCAACGGCGGTTGCCCCTCCACGACAAAGACGTCGCACACCCGGTTTGCCCTCGCGAACCCGGTGGCGGCGTTTTTTCGTTTTGGCCTTCTTACAAGACTCCCAACCGTTGAGGTGCGTGATGAAATCAAGCTTCTGGAAATCCGGGCACACCCCGACCCTGTTTGCCGCGTTCCTGTATTTCGACCTGAGCTTCATGGTCTGGTACCTGCTAGGCCCACTGGCGGTACAGATTGCCGCCGACCTGCACCTGACCACCCAACAACGCGGGCTGGTGGTGGCGACACCGATCCTGGCGGGCGCGGTGCTGCGCTTCCTGATGGGCATGCTGGCGGACAAGCTGTCGCCCAAGACCGCCGGGCTGATCGGCCAGGTGATTGTGATCTGTGCCCTGTTCGGCGCCTGGAAACTGGGCATCCATAGCTACGAACAAGCGCTGCTGCTGGGACTGTTCCTCGGTATGGCCGGTGCATCCTTTGCTGTCGCGTTGCCGCTGGCCTCCCAATGGTACCCGGCCGAACACCAGGGTAAGGCCATGGGCATCGCCGGTGCGGGCAATTCAGGCACGGTGTTCGCCGCGTTGCTGGCGCCTGTGTTGGCGGCCGCGTTTGGCTGGAGCAACGTGTTCGGCTTCGCTCTGATTCCGCTGGTGCTGACGCTGATCGTGTTTGCCTGGCTGGCGCGCAATGCCCCTGAACGGCCAAAAGCCAAATCCATGGCCGACTACTTAAAGGCCCTGGGCGACCGTGACAGCTGGTGGTTCATGTTTTTCTACAGCGTGACCTTCGGCGGCTTTATCGGCCTGGCGAGCGCCCTGCCCGGTTACTTCAACGACCAGTACGGCCTGAGCCCGGTGACCGCTGGGTACTACACCGCCGCCTGCGTGTTCGGCGGCAGCCTGATGCGCCCACTGGGCGGTGCGCTGGCGGACCGCTTCGGCGGGATTCGTACGTTGCTGGGCATGTACAGCGTGGCAGCAATCTGCATCGCGGCGGTGGGTTTCAACCTGCCAAGCTCTTATGCGGCGCTGGCCCTGTTCGTCTGCACCATGCTTGGCCTGGGCGCCGGTAACGGTGCGGTGTTCCAACTGGTGCCGCAGCGTTTCCGCCGTGAGATCGGCGTGATGACCGGCCTGATCGGCATGGCTGGCGGCATTGGCGGTTTCGCCCTGGCAGCTGGCATGGGCGCGATCAAGCAAAGCACCGGCAGCTATCAGATGGCGCTGTGGCTGTTCGCGAGCCTGGGCGTACTGGCCTGGTTCGGCCTGCATGGCGTTAAACGTCGCTGGAGAACCACCTGGGGCTCGGCCGCCGTGACGGCTGCACGGGTCTGATGAGCCTGCAACTGAGCATCGCTCAGGCCAGTGCCATCGGCCCTCGGGCGCAAAACCAGGACGCACTGCGGGTGGTGACACCCGTGGCCGAACTGGCGGCGAGCAAAGGCTACTTGTGCGCCATCGCCGATGGAGTGAGTCAGTGCGCCGACGGCGGCCTGGCCGCGCGCTCGACCTTGCAGGCGCTGGCCCTGGATTACTACGCCACGCCGCAGACCTGGAGCGTGGCCCAGGCCCTGGAACGCTTGCTGTCGGCCCAGAATCGCTGGCTGCAGGCCAATGGCGGTGGGCAGCCGTTGCTGACCACCCTGAGCGCCCTGGTGTTTCGCGGCCAGCGCTTCACCCTCGCGCATGTCGGCGATTGCCGGGCGTATCGCTGGTTGGATGGCGAATTGCAGCGCCTCAGTGAGGATCACGTATGGGAGCAGCCGGGCATGCAGCATGTGCTCAAGCGTGCCCTCGGCCTGGATCAACACCTGGTAGTGGATTTTCTCGACGGCCAGTTGCGCGAAGGCGAATGTTTCCTGCTGCTCAGTGACGGCGTGTGGGCAACCCTGGGTGATCACAGCATCCGTTCGATTCTGCGCGAGCAAACCGACCTGGATCTGGCGGTCAACACCCTGGTGAACGCCGCGCACCTGGCGGGTAGCCAGGACAATGCCAGCGCCCTGCTCGTGCGTATCGACACCCTCGGCGCGGCGACCCTCGGCGACGCCCTGGTGCAGTTGCAGCAATGGCCGCTGCCACCGCCGTTGAAAGCCGGGCAACACTTTGAAGGCTGGCAGGTGCAAAGCGTATTGGCGCAAAGCCGACAGTCGTTACTGTACCGGGTGCGGGATGCCCAGCAGCAACCCTGGCTGCTGAAAACCCTGCCGCTGAGCCGCGATGATGACAGCGATGCCGGCCAGGCCTTGCTCGCGGAAGAATGGTTTCTACGACGCGTCGCCGGCCGGGCGTTTCCTGAAGTCCATGCCGCCAGCGGACGCCAGCATCTGTACTACGTGATGCGGGACTACCCCGGCCAGACCCTGGCCGAACTGTTCCAGCAGCACGGCCCATTGCCCCTGGCGCAATGGCAGTCGATCGCCGAGCGCTTGCTGCGGGCGGTGGGCATGTTGCACCGGCGGCAGATCCTGCACCGCGATATCAAGCCGGAAAACCTGCTGCTGGGGGATGACGGCGAACTGCGTGTATTGGATTTCGGCCTGGCGTACTGCCCGGGCCTGTCGGAAGACCGCGTCCATGCATTGCCTGGCACACCAAGCTTTATCGCGCCCGAGGCGTTCAACGGCGACCGGCCTACGGCCCAACAGGATTTATACAGTGTCGGTGTCAGCCTGTATTACCTGCTGACCGGGCACTACCCCTACGGTGAAATCGAAGCCTTCCAACGGCCCCGGTTCAACCAGCCCTTCAGCGCCAGCCGCTACCGCCCCGATCTGCCGGATTGGCTACCCCTCAGCCTGGACCGGGCAGTGGCGGCCCAACCTGCGCATCGTTACGAAACCGCCGAAGAATGGTTGCGTGTGCTGGAACAGGCGGACCGGCAGGAACTGAGCATTCGCCCCAAGCCCTTGCTGGAGCGTGAACCCTTGAAGGTCTGGCGCACTCTGGGACTGCTGTCGATGTTGATCAATCTAGTGCTGTTGTACTCACTCTTTCACCGCTGACGTCATCCCTGGACGAGGAAAAATCCATGAACGCAAAAGTCTGGTTGGTGGGCGCGGGTCCCGGTGACCCGGAACTGTTGACCCTCAAGGCCGTACGCGCCCTGCGTGAGGCGCATGTGGTGCTGATCGATGACCTGGTCAACCCGGCGGTACTGGAACACTGCGTTGAAGCACGGGTGATCACCGTGGGTAAACGCGGTGGCTGTCGCTCGACACCGCAGGACTTTATCCATCGCCTGATGCTGCGCTATGCGCGCCAGGGCAAATGCGTGGTGCGGCTCAAGGGCGGCGACCCGTGCATTTTCGGGCGTGGCGGTGAGGAAGCCATGTGGCTGCGTGAACGGGGCGTCGAGGTGGAGTTGGTCAACGGGATCACGGCGGGCCTGGCGGGCGCGACAAATTGCGCGGTTCCGCTGACGCTGCGCGGGGTGAGCCGTGGCGTGACCCTGGTGACGGCGCATACCCAGGACGACAGCCGCCTGAATTGGCGGGCCCTGGCCGAGGGCGGGACGACCTTGGTGGTGTACATGGGCGTGGCAAAGCTTGAGGAGATTCGCCAGCAATTGCTGGACGGCGGGATGGCGGCGGATATGCCGGTGGCGATGATCGAAAACGCATCGCTGCCCCAGCAACGGGAATGCCGCAGTGAGCTGTCACGAATGTATGCAGATGCGCAGGCATTTGCCTTGAAGAGCCCGGCCATCCTGGTGATTGGCCATGTGGCAGCCCCTGGGCAAGTCGCTTGCCTTACACAAGCCGCCAGCGCCTGAAGCAAATTCCAGGCGAAAAAAAGCCCGGCCTGAGCCGGGCTTTTTTCTACCACTCAGTAATTACTGAGCTGTAGCTTCTACCGACGCTTCTACACGACGGTTGATGGCACGACCAGCTTCAGTTGCGTTGTCAGCAACTGGGCGGGATTCACCGTAACCTACTGCGGTGATACGGCTAGGAGCAACGCCGTCTTTAACCAGGACTTGCTTAACAGCGTCAGCACGACGCTGGGACAGCTTCTGGTTGTAAGCGTCTGGACCTACGGAGTCAGTGTGACCAGCAACTTCTACGTTGGTAGCTGGGTACTGAGCCATGAAGTCGGCCAGGTTTTTCACGTCGCCGTAGCTGTTAGGCTTAACAACCGACTTGTCGAAGTCGAACTTGACGTCCAGCTCAACACGAACAACCTGAGCAACTGGAGCTTCTGGCTCTGGAGTTGGCTCTGGAGCTGGTGCTGGGGTAGGAGCTGGAGCAACTGCGCCAGCGTTACCGCCGAAGTTTACGCCCAGGCCGACCAGTGCGGAGTAGTCCCACTTGCCGTTGTCCAGACCGTAGTCAGCTTCAACACCGGCACGTGCGTACAGGTTGTTGGTGAAGTAGTACTTCACGCCAGTACCAACGGTAGCGAAAGTAGTCTGGTCGCGACCGCTGTGGCCGTCAGCCTGAACGTTGGTACGGCTCTGGTGACCGAAACCGCCTTCTACGTATGGACGCAGGCTGTCTACGCCAGCTTGACCGAAGTGATACTGGGCAACCAGGCTGCCGGTATCGCCTTTGATCTTCTGGTTACCAGTACCGTCGTTCGAACGGGTGTGGTTGGTCTTGTCGTAGGACAGGTTCAAGGACAGGTCGTCGGTCAGGAAGTAACCGATGCGAGCGCCAGGATTGAAGCCGTCTTCGATGTGCTTGACGCTATCGTTGTACTGCTTCTTGTAGAACAGCTCGCCTTCAACTGCGCCTTGGCCTTGTGCCAGAACGCCGAAAGAAGTAGCGGCAATAAGAGAACCAATGGCCAAGCCCAAGGTGTTTTTCAGTTTCATCCGTTAAATCCCCATCTGGTGATTGTAAAGCAGTCCCACAAACCGGGGGACAACTCGGCGACAAGTCTAACAGAACTTGCCTACACGTAAGAGATATTTGCCACGCACTAAGTTTCAGTCTCGCCCGCAAATTTCTCACGTAATTTATCAAGAGCACGCTTGTAACGCATTTTTGTAGCACTCAAACCCATGTGCATGATGTCAGCGATTTCCTGAAACTCCAGCTCTGCGACAAATCGTAGCACCAGAATTTCTCGGTCAATCGGGTTCACATACACCAACCAGCGATCAAGTCCGCCCTTCTCCTCGGGTGCCGGCGCCTTCTCTTCAGACGCCTCCTCAAGGGGGTCAAGACTCAAGGCGTCCATCAAGCGACGCTTTCGCCGTTCCTTCCGATACTGCGTGATGCACTCGTTGTACGTGATGCTGTACAGCCATGTCTTGAACTTCGATTTGCCTTCGAAGTTCTTCAGGCCGTACAACACCTTGAGCATCACTTCCTGACAGACATCATCCGCATCTCTATCGTTCCCCAAATACCTTGAACAAACGTTGAACAAAGTGCGTTGATATCTGCGCATCAATTCTTCGTACGCGCGAGTGACGTGAAACAGCTCCGTGTGCGAACGCGCGACCAGCTCCTCATCAGAGAGCTCACGGGGGTCATAGCGCGTGGACAGCGTTTGGGCTTTATTCAAAACAAGTCGTGCCGACAGTCAGGTCAATGTCCGCCACAGCCCGATCACCCAGGCTCGCGGCGGCGTACATTAGCAGGGTTTGCCGGGTTAGCGGCTATTGACCTGCTGCTCCAGGAGAATCCGGTTGGACAGCGACACCAGGTCGCCGTCATCGGTCAGCACCGTCGTCTTGACCGTGCCGATCTCCTCGATTTGCCCTTCAACCTCGCCCACACGCACCTGTTGGCCCACCTGGTACAACTCACGCACATAGATTCCCGCAAGAATCTGACCGGCAATTTCCCGGCTTCCCAAGCCCATGGCCAGCGCAACGGCCAGACCAACGGTAATCAAAACGATCACAATCACGTGGTTGAGCAGGTCAGTCTTGACCTCCAACTGGCTGATCGCGACCGAAATACTGATGATAATCACCAGGCCCTGGGCAATCCGCCCCAGGCCAGCAGCATAGTCCAAACCCACGCCTTCGGCGGCGCCGCGCACCAGCCCATTGGCCAGTTGCGCCAGCAAAACACCTACCAGCAGCACCAGCGCGCCGCCGAAAACCTTCGGCAAGTACAGCGCCAGCATGTCGAGCGTAGCTGAAACTCGCTCAAGTCCAAGGGATTGAGCCGCAGAAACCAGGAAAATCAGCAAAACAAACCAATAAACGATCTTGCCGATCAATGTCGAGATCGGTACCTGCAGCCCGGCACGCCCCAACAGTTTGGTCAGACCGGTGCCTGCCATCAGGCGGTCGAGGCCCAGTTTCGCGAGCAGTTTGGACAGCAGGGTGTCGAGCAGCTTGGCCACGACAAAGCCCAGCAACACCAGCACCAGGGCACCAAACAGGTTGGGAATGAAATTCGCCACCTTGGTCCACAATGCGGTCATCGCGGTGACCAGGCTCTGGGTCCAGAGATCAAGTTCCATATTCAATCAGCCTTATCAGCAGTGCGAGCAAGAGGTTTACCACGGGAAACCGGTGAGACATGGGCCGAACCGTTGTTCAGGGCCATCATCAACGCCGGCACCCAGCGCCCGAGCAGACCGAACAGATCACCCGCGCCCACCTGACGGTTGGCGGTTTTCAGCACGCGGCCCAGGCAGGCATCGTCGTCGCGGTTGGACGGCGAGGCATTGAGCATGTCACGCAAAGACTGTTCGAACGGATCGTGCATAAGGACCTCTCGCAAGTGATTTAAAAGACGAGGGTAAATTTCTTGGGGTCACATAGGACCCTTCCTACGTTCAGGTCATATTCAGGTCAAACCCAGCGCAATCGTCGAAAAAGCCACCATTGTCCAAGCGCCACCGAGACCATCAACAGGCACGCAATCATGAATCCATAGGGGCTGGCAGAGAACGGAATCCCACCCACATTGATACCCAGCAGGCCGGTGAGAAAACTCATCGGCAGGAAGATTCCGGTGATGATCCCGAAGCGGTACATGGTGCGGTTCATGCGCACGCTCAAACGCCGGTCTTCGGCCTCCAGCACAAGCCCCACGCGCTCTCGGGTCAATTCAAGCTCTTCCAGATAACGGGTGAGGCTGTTGTTCAATTCGTTCCAATAGTCGGCATCGTCGTCACAGAACCACGGCAGTTTGATGCGCGTGAGCTGGGCGAAAATATCCCGCTGCGGCGCGAGGAATCGCTTCAGCCCGGCTGCCCGTCGACGGATCTGCAAGACGCTGCCATGCTCCGGGGTATACCGTTCGTCGGTATCGAGTTTTTCTTCCTCTACGTCGACGATTTCAGACAGGTCACTGACCAGATCCTGCACTTTATTAGTCAGGTACTGAGCCATATAAAGGATGAGTTCAGAGGCCGTCTTCGGCCCCTTGCCATCCGCCAGCTGCACCAGCAACTCATCCGTGGCGCGCAACGGGCGCAACCGCAGGGAAATCACACGGTTGGCCGCGGCGAAAATCCGCACCGAAACCATGTCCTCCGGCTCGGCACCGGGGTTGAGGTTGACCCCACGCAAGAACAGCAGCAATTGCGAGTCCGGCAACGGCAACAGGCGCGGGCGGGTGTTCTCCTCCAGCAAGAGGTCACAGGCGAACTCGCTCAAGCCACTGGATTTGCGCAGCCAGGTCTGGGTCTGTGGATGACTGCGATCCCAATGCAGCCACACGCTTTCCTGGGACTGCAGTTGCAAGTCGTCGAGCTCTGTCCGGGCAATCGAACGCGCACCGCCTTTACCGTCCAGCACCAGGGCATGCACCAGCCCCCATTGCGCGTTTTCTTCCTCGAACATCCTCACCCCGTCGCTTACAGCAGTTTATTCAGGCATTTTCAGTGGGCTGGGCGACACAATCACGCCGTTATTGTCGGCGTAGATGTACTCACCCGGGCGGAACGTCACGCCTGCAAAGGTGACCACCACGTTCAGATCGCCAATACCACGCTTGTCGGTCTTCATCGGGTGACTGGCCAGGGCCTGCACGCCAAGGTCGGTCTGGGCGATGACATCCACATCACGAATGCAGCCGTAGATCACCAGCCCTTCCCAGCCGTTTTTGGCAGCCTTTTCGGCGATCATGTCGCCCAGCAGCGCACGGCGCAGGGATCCTCCACCGTCGACCACCAGCACCTTGCCACCACCAGGCTGGTCGGCTTGTTCCTTGACCAGGGAGTTATCTTCGAAGCATTTGATGGTGACAATCTCACCGCCGAAGGAGTCTCGGCCGCCGAAGTTGCTGAACATCGGTTCGAGCACCTGCACCAGCTCCGGGTAGGCGTCGCACAGGTCGGGGGTCACATAATGGTTCATTGAACAATTCCTTTCCGTCAAAGAGGTGTCTTTCGAAAGAAGCGCCAGCCCAAGCAGGTGCGAAACATCCCATCCACTTCGTCGCAACGCAATAGCCACTGCGCGACTGAATATGACCAGAAGCGTTTAATGCGTCATATCTTAGCCGCAACCACACACGAGTGAAACGCCCTTGGCAGAGCCCTGCCCTCAAACAGTGGCCAACACCTCGGGCTGCACGCCGAACAATGGGGCGAGCGGGTCCTTCAGCCATTGCGCCACCAGTGGCCACACTTCAGCCTGTGCGGCTTTGCTGACGAGCATTTCAACGTGCCCGAAATCCTCGGTAAACCCTTGCTGACGGCCGAGGCACAAGTATTGACGGTGCTCGGAACCGACCTGCTCGAACAGCTTGCGACAGGCCCAGTCGGGGTCCTGACGATCGCCGGCAGCACTGACCGACAGCAACGGCACATCGACCTCCGCCAGGCCTTTCCACCAGTCGTTCTTGCCTTCGCCAAAGCGGCCAAACAGGCCATTCCAGCGCATGGCTTCGATCATCACGCCTGCCGGCTCGTCCTCCGGGCCACGCTTGAGGCGCGAGCCGGAGACTTCGCCGAAGCGTTTCAAGAGCAAGCGCCCCGTCCATTCCACCGGTGGCAGCTTCAACGGCCAGTGGCTGCGGCTGACCTGGCAGCCAAACAATGCCACCGAAGCCACGGCTGGCGCGCCAAGGTGCCGCCCGCCAAGCGCCGCCGCCAGACTGGTGCCACCCAGGGAATGACCGATCCAGTGAGGAACCTGCCCGCTTTGCTCGCGCACGAACGCGCCAATGGCCGGCAAGTCGTAGCGCGCATAGTCAGCGACGCGGTTGCGTGCGTAGTCATGATTGCGCTTGGACAAACCATGACCACGCATTTCCGGGATCCACACATCAAATCCCTGGCGTGCCAGGTAAGCGCCCAGGCCGATGCCTTTGGGCGAATACCAGAAGCGGCGATTGGAAAAACTGCCATGCAATAAAATAACCGCAATGCCCCGGTTTTCCGGGACATCGGCCAGGCCCAAACGGGTAACTGCCAGCTCGACGGTGCCGTCGGGGCTGTTACCGGGCTTGAGGCGGTACACGTCTTCACTCAGGTCGCCACGACGTTCAGCGCTGATCAGGGCGACGGGAAACAGGTTGCTGCTGCTTTGCATAATGCTCTTGCACAAAAAAGGGCGGCGTCCGGAAGGAGTTCCGCCCTGCACAGATAAGAATGCCGGTCACCCTCATCGGGTGACCGGCACTTTTGACATGACGATCTTAGGCGGACGCCTGGCCTTCCGCCAGGAAGAACCAGGTTTCCAACACGGAATCGGGGTTCAACGAGACGCTTTCGATGCCCTGTTCCATCAGCCATTTGGCCAGGTCAGGGTGGTCGGAAGGACCTTGGCCGCAGATGCCGATGTACTTGCCAGCCTTGTTACAGGCCTGGATGGCGTTGGCCAGCAGCTTCTTGACCGCAGGATTTCGCTCGTCGAACAGATGGGCGATGATTCCGGAGTCGCGGTCCAGGCCCAGGGTCAGCTGGGTCAGGTCGTTGGAACCGATGGAGAAACCGTCGAAGAACTCGAGGAACTCTTCGGCCAGGATGGCGTTGGACGGCAATTCGCACATCATGATCACGCGCAGGCCGTTTTCGCCACGGGACAGGCCGTTTTCTGCCAGCAGGTCGACCACTTGGCTCGCTTCGCCCAAGGTGCGCACGAACGGCACCATGATCTCGACGTTGGTCAGGCCCATTTCGTTGCGCACGCGCTTGAGGGCGCGGCATTCGAGCTCGAAGCAGTCACGGAACGCTTCGCTGATATAACGCGAGGCGCCACGGAAGCCCAGCATCGGGTTTTCTTCTTCCGGTTCGTAGAGCTTGCCGCCGATCAGGTTGGCGTATTCGTTGGACTTGAAGTCCGACAGGCGCACGATGACCTTTTTCGGGTAGAACGCCGCCGCCAGGGTGCTGATGCCTTCCACCAGCTTCTCGACGTAGAAGCCAACAGGGTCGTTGTAGCCGGCGATGCGCTTGTCGACGCTTTCCTTGATCTCCAGCGGCAGGCCGTCGTAGTTCAACAGGGCCTTGGGGTGCACGCCGATCATACGGTTGATGATGAACTCCAGGCGGGCCAGGCCCACACCGGCGTTCGGCAACTGTGCGAAGTCGAAGGCACGGTCCGGATTGCCGACGTTCATCATGATCTTGAACGGCAGGTCCGGCATGGCGTCGATGGAGTTCTGCTTGATGTCGAAGCCCAGTTCACCTTCGAAGATGAAGCCGGTATCGCCTTCGGCGCAGGACACGGTCACGCCCTGGCCGTCTTTGAGCAGCTGGGTGGCGTTGCCACAACCGACTACCGCAGGAATCCCCAGCTCACGGGCGATGATCGCCGCGTGGCAGGTACGCCCGCCACGGTTGGTGACGATGGCGCTGGCGCGCTTCATTACCGGTTCCCAGTCCGGGTCGGTCATGTCGGAGACCAGTACATCGCCTGGCTGGACTTTGTCCATTTCGGACACGTCCTTGATGATCCGCACCTTGCCGGCGCCGATGCGTTGGCCGATGGCACGGCCTTCCACCAGCACGGTGCCGGTTTCTTTGAGCAGGTAGCGTTCCATGACATTGGCCGAGGTGCGGCTTTTCACGGTTTCCGGACGGGCCTGCACGATGTACAGCTTGCCGTCGTCACCGTCCTTGGCCCACTCGATGTCCATCGGGCACTTGTAGTGCTTTTCGATGATCATCGCTTGTTTGGCCAGCTCGCTGACTTCAGCGTCGGTCAGGCAGAAACGCGCACGTTCGGCCTTGTCGACTTCAACGGTTTTCACGGAACGACCGGCCTTGGCCTCGTCGCCGTAGATCATCTTGATGGCCTTGCTGCCCAGGTTACGGCGCAGGATGGCCGGGCGACCCGCTTCGAGGGTGCCCTTGTGTACGTAGAATTCGTCGGGGTTGACCGCGCCCTGTACGACGGTTTCACCCAGGCCGTAGGCGCCGGTGATGAACACCACATCACGGAAGCCCGATTCGGTATCGAGGGTGAACATTACGCCGGCGGTGCCGGTTTCCGAACGCACCATGCGCTGTACACCGGCAGACAAGGCCACCAGCTTGTGGTCGAAACCCTGGTGAACACGGTAGGAAATGGCGCGATCGTTGAACAGCGAGGCGAACACTTCCTTGGCGGCGCGGATGACGTTTTCCACGCCGCGGATGTTCAGGAAGGTCTCTTGCTGGCCGGCGAAGGAAGCGTCTGGCAAGTCTTCGGCGGTAGCCGAGGAACGCACGGCGACAGCCATGTCCGGGTTGCCGGCCGACAGGGTGGCGAAGGCGGTACGGATCTCTTCGTTGAGCTTCTCGGGGAACTCGGCTTCCATGATCCATTGGCGGATCTGGGCACCGGTCTTGGCCAGGGCGTTGACGTCATCGACATCCAGGGCGTCCAGCGCGGCGTGGATCTGAGCGTTGAGGCCGCTCAGTTCGAGGAAATCGCGGTAAGCCTGGGCCGTGGTGGCGAAACCACCGGGCACCGACACGCCAGCGCCTGCAAGATTACTGATCATCTCGCCGAGGGATGCGTTCTTGCCCCCTACGTGCTCTACATCATGGACGCCGAGCTTATCGAGGGAAACTACGTACTCTACCAAGGTGATCTCTCCACTTTCTGTGTTGGAAAAGCTCAGGACGCCGGCTGCTCAATAGGAGCTGTCGCCCGCGCTTGTGGCCTGGACCTGGAAAATAAGTGAGAATGCGGCCCACCGCGGGACGGCAAAATCGCGCCTATCATATCCAAGATTCGCCATCAGCTTAAGGCCCAGGGCTCAAATGAAACGATCTGCTTTCTTTATCTCCGACGGCACCGGCATCACAGCCGAAACACTGGGCCAGAGCCTGCTCGCGCAGTTCGAAAACATTACCTTCGCCAAATTCACGCGGCCGTACATCGACAGCGTGGATAAAGCGCGGGCCATGGTACAACAAATCAATCTGGCGGCTGAAAAAGACGGTTTTCGGCCGATCATTTTCGACACCATCGTCAATCAAGACATCCGTGAGATTCTCGCAACGTCGAATGGTTTCATGATCGATATTTTCTCGACCTTCCTGGCGCCATTGGAGCAGGAGTTGAGCGAACACTCCTCGTATTCGGTCGGAAAGTCCCATTCCATTGGGCATAACTCCAACTACATGGAGCGTATCGAGGCGGTGAACTTCGCCCTCGACAACGACGACGGCGCCCGTACCCATTACTACGACAAGGCTGACCTGATCCTGGTGGGCGTGTCGCGCTGCGGCAAAACGCCCACCTGTCTGTACATGGCCATGCAATTCGGCATCCGTGCGGCCAACTACCCGCTGACTGAAGACGACATGGAGCACCTGACGCTCCCGGCGGCCCTGCGCGCGCATTCGCACAAGCTGTTCGGGCTGACCATCGACCCGGACCGGCTGACGGCGATCCGCAATGAGCGCAAGCCCAACAGTCGCTATTCGAGCTATGCCCAGTGTGAGTTCGAAGTGCGCGAGGTAGAAAATCTGTTCCGTCGCGAGAATATTGCGCACATCAATTCCACGCATTTTTCGGTGGAAGAGATTTCGGCGAAGATTCTGGTGGAGAAAGGCGTGGAGCGGCGCTTCAAATAACGCCTTGAGACGCTGTTGCACCGTGGCGAGCGGGCTCGCCACAACAAACCCTGCTACAACTGGAAGCGTCCCCCGCCCTGCCCCAGCGCCGTGGCCAGCGCATCAAACCCCGCCCGCAATAACTGATCATCCCCCGACGTATTGCAGATACTCGCCCGGATAAACTGCGGCACCGCCGTCTGCCCTACGGCAAACGCCTCGGCGGTGGCGATCAGGTAATTGTTCTGCTTGAGCTCGGCCTCGATCTCCGACGCCCGCCACGGCTCCGGCACTTCTATCCAGAAGTGCGGACTGTTGAGGTGAGTGCGGTACTCCAGGCCCGTCAGCAGGTCGCGGACCAGGGCCTTGCGGCGGCTGATCTCGTTGATCTGCTGGCGCAGCAGGTATTCCGCCGTGCCGTTCTCGATCCACTGGGTCGCCAGCTCGAGGGTGACGGGGGTAGCCATCCAGCAGGTCGAACGCAGGGCCGCCGAAATACGGCTGACCAGCGCGGGCGGCGCATGCACATAGCCCACACGCAGCCCGGCGGATACCGCCTTGCTCAGGCTGCTGATCAGAATCGTTCGCTCAGGGGCGAAATGGCTGAGGGGCGGCGGCCGATCCTCCACCAGTACGCCGTGGGCTTCGTCCTCAAGAATCAGCAGATTGTGTTCGCGACAGACTTTGACCAACGCTTCGCGACGCGCCACCGAGAGCACAGCGGTGGTGGGGTTCTGGATGGTCGGCGTGCAGTACAGCGCTGAAATCCGGTGATTACGACAGACTTCGTCCAGCGCGCTCGGCAGCACACCTTCCTCGTCCATCTCCAGCCCGATCAAGCGAATACCGAGCATGCGGGCGGCAGTGATCAGGCCGGGGTATGTGAGTTGCTCAGTCACGACGGTATCGCCGGCCCGTAACAGCGCCATCATCGAGCAGAGCAAGCCATGCTGGCCGCCGTTGACGCAGATCACCTGCTCGGGGATCGGATGAAAATCGCGCTGCACCAGCCATTGCGCCCCCGCTTCACGGTAGCGCGGCAAGCCGGCATCCGGTGTGTAGGCACTGATGTCCTGGAGGAACTTGGCGTTGGTCGACAGGGTTTGGAAGCTCTGGGCCAGGAAGACTGTCTCCTGCCCCGGGATATGCATATTCCGGCTCATGTCGAAGTATTGGCGCGGTTCTTCACTGAAGTTGCGAAAGCCTTCATCGCGCTGGCGCTCCATCCCACGCTTGCGCACGAACGTGCCGTCACCGACCCGCGCCACCACCAGCCCCAGGCGTTCCAGTTCGCCATAGGCGCGGCTGATGGTGCCGATCGTGACGCCAAGATTGTCGGAAAGCACCCGGTGGGGCGGCAGTTTTCTTCCTGGCTCAATCAAGCCTTCAAGGATGCCCCGTTCCATGACATCGGACAGGCGCTTGTACTTCACGCCCTGACCGTTGGACAACCCCTCACGCATAATTGACACCATGTCAATATTTGTTTTGACAGCCATCTTTCGCCCTAATAGTGTGCTTTTACGGGTTCAATCGCCGAATTTTACAACTCATTACAAGCTCAATATAGAGTTCAATTCCGGCTCAGGGAAGCAATAAACGATGCCAATGTCCGCCGTTCTCGAAAACACCGCCAAGACCAAAACCCAAAAACAGTGGCTGGCCGGGCTGATCACCAGTGTGATGTTCCTGATCGTATGCCTGAGCTGGGGCACCACCTGGCTGGGCATCAAGATTGCCGTGGAGAGCGTGCCGCCGCTCACCTCCGCCGGCCTGCGCTTCCTCATCGCCTTCCCGCTGTTCCTGTGCTTTGCCATGGTGCGCCGCGAGCCGGTCCTGTTTCCCCGCGAGAGCCGCTGGTTCTTCGTGTTCGTGACCCTGTCCTACTTCAGCGTGCCCTACTACCTGCTCAACTACGGCGAGATGCATGTTTCGTCCGGCCTTACCGCACTGCTGTTCAGTTGCATGCCGGTGTTCATCCTGATTTTCTCCGCGCTGTTCCTGCGCGAACGCATCTACTTTTCCCAGGTGGTCGGCATCGGTATCGGCTTCGGCAGCCTCTACATGATCATCAAGAGCCAGGGCCTGCACCTGGACCACGCCGAGTTCTTCGGGGTGCTGGCGATTCTGACCGCCGCGATCATGCATGCCTTGTGCTACGTCATCACCAAGCAGAAAGGCAGCGCCATCAGCGTAATCACCTACAACACGCTGCCCATCGGTATTGCCGGGCTGATGCTGTTCGTCGCCGGGCTGTGGTTTGAAGCGCCGACCTTCGAAGCCATCACCCTGCGGTCATGGGGTGCGCTGTTCTACCTGGGACTGGTGGCCTCGGTGGGTGGGTTCATCGTGTACTTCATGCTGCTCAAGCGCTTGAGCCCGATCATCCTGTCGTTCGTGTTCATCATCTTCCCGGTGTTCGCGGTGATCATCGGCGCCTGGTACGAAGGCGTGTCGATTTCCCGCGACCTGATGCTGTACTCGGCCATCCTGCTGGCCGGCTTTGCGATCACCAAGCTGCCGGTTGAAAAACTCCTGGCCAAGAAAAATTGACCCTCCTACCACCATGCGAGAGAAACATGGACGTCCTCCGCCCCGAAGCCCTGGAACAGATCTACGCCCACGCCAGCCGCAGCTACCCCGAGGAGTGCTGTGGTTTTGTCTTCGCCGACGGCAGCGTGTACCTGGGCAGCAATATCCAGAACGAGTTGCACAGCAAGAACCCCGAAATGTACCCCCGCAGCGCCGCCAATGGCTACACCTTCTCGGTGGCCGACACCCTGCTGCTGAGCAAGGCGTTTCGCAGCAACAACCCAGTGGTGGTGATCTACCACTCCCACCCGGATGTCGGCGCCTATTTCAGCGACGAAGACGAGGACAAGGCGCTGTTCATGGGCGAACCGATCTACCCCGTCAGCTACCTGGTGGTGGACGTTCGCCAGGGCCAGTCCCTGGGTTCCAAGCTGTTTGCCTGGGATGGCAAACATTTCGCCCTTCAACCTTTCAACGACCTGCACACGGAGTTGTCCATGAACGCTGTCTCTTTCCCCGACATTCTGGTTCGCGTGGCCAAGCTGCCGGAATCGACCCTCGAGGGCGCCGGAACGACATTGCGCGAAGTCATTGAAAACCTCTGCACCAGCCACCCGCAGTTGCGTGCGCACCTGTTCCACGAGAAGAACAACCAGCTCAAGGAACACTTTCTGTTTACCGCCGAGGAAGAACTGGTCGGCGCCGACGATCCGCTTCCGGAAAAAGCCCGGATCGAAGTACTGCTCGCCACCTCGGGCGGTATGGATGTCGATGCCCTTAGCAATGAAGAAGTGCAACGCTACGTGCGCCATATCACCCTGCCCGGCGTCGGCCGCGAAGGCCAGTTGAACCTAAAGAAAGCCAAGGTGCTGATCATCGGCACCGGTGGCCTTGGCTCACCGATCAGCCTGTACCTGGCAGCAGCCGGCGTCGGCACCCTGGGGCTGGTGGACTTCGATGTGGTGGAAAGCAGCAACCTGCAACGCCAGGTCGTGCATGGCAACAGCACCCTCGGCATGCCCAAGGTCGAGTCCGCCAAGCAACGTCTGCAAGACCTCAACCGCCATATCCAGATCAACGCCCACGACACCGCCCTGAACGCCGATAACGCCCTGGAACTGGTGGGCGCCTATGACCTGGTGATCGACGGCACCGACAATTTCGACACCCGCTACCTGGTCAACGACGCCTGCGTGCAGTTGGGCAAGCCTTTGGTATACGGCGCCATCTACCGTTTCGACGGGCAGATCAGCGTACTCAACTATAAAGGTGGCCCCTGCTACCGCTGCCTGTTCCCCAGCGCGCCGCCCGCCGAACTGGCGCCCAATTGCAGCGCCGGTGGCGTGATCGGCGTGTTGCCCGGTGTGGTCGGGATGATCCAGGCCACCGAGGCCATCAAGCTGTTGATCGGCATCGGTGAACCGCTGTCCGGCCGCTTGATGCGCTTCGATGCGCTGGCAATGAAGTTCAGCGAGATCCGCTTCAAGCGGCGGGCCGACTGCCCGTGCTGCTCCGAACTGCGCCATAGCGAAAGCGTGGCGCCGGCTGTCTGTGCGGACGCTGTGCCCAGCCAGCCGTCCCTGGCCGAAGAGCGCTACATAAAGCCCCGTGTACTCAAGCAATTGCTCGAACACCCGCGCAGCGTCGATGTGTTGCTGGACGTGCGTGATGCCAGCGAACTGGAGGTGTGCAAATTGCCAGGTGTGGTGCATATCCCCCTGGCCGAACTGGACAATCAGCTCGACCGCCTCAGCCGGGACAACACCCACTACCTGATCTGCTACGCCGGCACCCGCGCCGAGCAAGCCGCCAGCACCTTGCTGGCGGCGGGTTTCGCCAATACCAAAGTCCTTCAGGGCGGCATGAAGCATTGGGTTCGCGACGTCGAACCTGACATGCCCTTGTATTGAGCCGAGGACTGAATGATGTTGCACAACTCCATTCTCGAGGTCATCGGCCAAACGCCGATCGTGCGCCTGGCGCAGTTCTCTGAAGACCTCGGCATCGAGGTCTATGCCAAGCTCGAATCCCTCAACCCGGGCGGCAGCCACAAGGCGCGCATCGCCCTGGGCATGATCCTCGACGCCGAACGCCGGGGCGTGCTGATCCGTGACTCCGGGCAAACCATCATCGAGCCCAGCGGCGGCAATACCGGTATCGGCCTGGTCATGGCCGGCAATGTGCTGGGCTACAAGGTCGTGCTGGTGATCCCCGACAACTACAGCCCCGAAAAACAGAAGCTGCTGCGCCTGTACGGGGCCAAGGTGGTGCTGTCGGACAGCCGCCTGGGCAACAACTCCCATGGCGAAAAGTGCATGGAGCTGCAGTTGGAAAACCCCAGCTACGTGATGCTCAATCAGCAGCGCAACGGCGCCAACCCGCAGACCCATCGCGACACCACCGCACCGGAAATCCTGCGTGCGTTCGGCGAGCGTCGCGCTGACTACTTTGTCAGCGGGATCGGCACAGGCGGGCATATCACAGGCATCGGCGAAACCCTCAAAGCCGCCTGGCCGGGGCTGCGTGTCATGGGGGTGGAACCGGAAGAATGCGACCTGCTGAAAAACCAGCATGCGCCGCACCATATCCAGGGCCTGTCGATCGGCCTGATCCCGAGCATCCTCAACCTGGACGTGATCGACGGCATGCTCAAGGTCTCGCGCCAGGACTGCATCGACATGATGAAACGCATCATGCGCACCGACGCCATCAGCCTGGGCTTGTCCTCGGCCGCCAACATGGTGGCTGTCGCCCAACTCGCCCCGGAACTGCCACCCGAAACGGTGGTGCTGACCATGGTCTACGACAATGCCGACAGCTACCTGCCCAGTTTCGAATAAGCGCTCTTCCAACCAATCAGACTAAGGGGGTGCCTCAATGGGTGGCTTTATCGACATGCAACAGTTGCACGATGAGTTGCTGACTCACCTCATCAAGACCCTCACGCCGGCGCAGATGAAACAGCTGGAGCCGCATCTGGCGCCGCTGGTCCAGAATGCCGCCCAGGCGGTGGCCGAGGATTTGATCGCCTACGCCTACCGCGACCCGGCATCACGCGGGCGCGGTGAGCTGATCCTGGAGTCCTACGCGTCGTTCAAGGCGGTGCTGTATTACCGACTGGCGCACCTGGTGTGGCATTTCCCCGACCAGACCAACGGCGTCTTCTCCCGTATCGCCCTCAAGCTGAGCAACCAGGGCAAGGTGCTTTCCGGCGCCGAGATCCACCCGGCGGCGCGTATCGGTCGGCGCTTCGTACTGGACCACGGCTACGGCACCGTGATCGGTGAAACCTGCGAGATCGGCAACGACTGCTACATCCTCTGCGGCGTGACCCTGGGCGCCCGCGGCATCGCCAACAACCCCGACGGCAAGCGCCATCCACGCCTGGGTAATAACGTCGAGGTCGGTTCCGGCGCCCGCGTGCTCGGCTATGTGTTGATCGGCGACAACGTGTTTATCAGCCCGTCCTGCGTGATCACCCAGGACGTGCCCGCCGGCACCAAGGTGAAGGTGGTGAACCAGATCCAACTGCAAAAAAACGACGAGTCGGACCACAGTAATTACCTCGGCGCCTTCGCCCTGGATGAGCGTCTGCACGTGGTCGGCGAGATCAATACCAGCCACAAGGTCACAGTGCTGGACGCCGACTTCCATCCCTTGCCCGGGCTGATGCTGGAGCCTACGGTGAAGGAACGTCACCACCTGCAATTTCGCCTGCATCGCATCGAATCGGGCAACCACCTGCCACGCCTGCCGCTGAACCTGAAGGTCTGCGGCCCGGAATTTGAAATCACCCTGCTTTCCCCGCCTGGCTTGAGTGCGATGGTGCGCTCCCTGTTGCAAGCCAGCCCATTGATCGTCGGAGGTTGAACATGTCCGTGCACACCATGGAAACCCTGGCGCTGTTCGACAGCGCACCCTACCAGAACGCCTTCAGCGCCCGAGTGATTGCCGTCAGCGAACACGGCGTCGCCCTGGAGCACACGTTGTTCTACCCCACCGGGGGCGGGCAGCCAGGCGACACGGGGCACCTCACCCTGGCGGACGGTACGCGGGTCGAAGTGACCGGCACAGTGCGCGACCCGGTGCAGCGCTCGATCATCTGGCACCAGGTGGAACACCGCCCCGAACAATTGACCGCCGGGGTGCAGGTGGACGCTGGCCTCGACTGGGACCGGCGCTACCAGCACATGAAGATGCACACCTGCCTGCACCTGTTGTGCTCGATCATCGACGCGCCGGTCACAGGATGCAGCATCAGTGCAGACAAAGGCCGCCTGGACTTCGACCTGCCGGAAATGACCCTCGACAAAGACAGCATCACCCGCGACCTCAACGCGCTGATCGAGCAGGCCCACCCGGTGAAAACCCTGTCGATGCCAGCCACCGAGTACGCCACCCTGCTGCAGATCACCCGCACCCAGGCGGTGGCGCCACCGGTGGTCCAGGGGGCGGTGCGGGTGATTGAAATCGCCGGTATCGATATCCAACCGTGCGGCGGCACCCATGTGCTCAACACCGAAGAAATCGGCCGGGTGTTCTGCGAGAAGATCGAGAAGAAGAGCAAACACAACCGCAGAGTCATACTGCGATTCGAATGAACACGGTCAACTGTGGGAGGCCCCCTCCCACATTCATTGGATTTGCACCGGTGAATACGCGGTGTCTGCTAGATCACGAACAGATCCACAAACCGGTTTACCGGTGTCGCCTCTAGCCGCGCCTGATCCTTGCACAGCGCAAAAATCTCGGCACTGCGCTGCGCGGTAAACCGTGTGGCCAGGTTGGCCTTGAACTTGTCCTCCAGCAACGGGATGCCCTCCACCCGGCGCCGGCGATGGCCGATCGGGTACTCCACCGCCACCTGCTCGGTGCTGCTGCCGTCCTTGAAGAACACCTGCACCGCGTTGGCGATGGAACGCTTGTCCGCCTCCAGGTATTCGCGGCTATAGCGCGGATCCTCGACGATGACCATTTTATCCCGCAGCTCATCGATGATCGAATGGGCGGCGTGGAATTCGTCTTCGTACTGCTCGGCCACCAGATTGCCGAACGCCAGCGGCACGGCGGTCATGTATTGCAGGCAGTGGTCACGGTCAGCGGCGTTGGCCAGTTGCCCGACCTTGGAGATGATGCGAATCGCCGATTCATGGGTGGTGATCACGATACGCTCGATTTCCTGCAGGCGATCCTTGACCAACGGATGCAAGGTCACCGCCGCTTCGCAGGCCGTTTGCGCATGGAACTCGGCGGGGAAGCTGATCTTGAACAGCACGTTTTCCATCACATAGGTGCCGTAGGGCTGGGACAGGCTGAACCCGCGCTTGTCCTGCGGCTTGAGCACCAGGTCCTTGTTGGTGTGGCTGAACAGTACGTCATAGAACCCCCACTGCGGCGCGCTCAACACGCCAGGGATGCCCATCTCGCCGCGCATCGCGATATCCGCCAGACGCACGCCCCGGCTGGAGGCATCTCCCGCCGCCCAGGATTTGCGCGAACCGGCATTCGGTGCATGCCGATACGTGCGCAATGCCTGCCCATCGACAAACGCATGGGACAGGGCCGCCAGCAGCTGTTCACGGTTGGCCCCCATCAGTTTGGCCGTCACCGCCGTTGAAGCGACTTTCACCAACAGCACATGGTCGAGGCCGACGCGGTTGAACGAGTTTTCCAGGGCAATCACGCCCTGGATTTCGTGGGCCATGATCATTGCTTCCAGCACCGCGCGCAGGGTCAGCGGTGCCTCACCGTTGGCGATGCGCTTTTGCGACAAGTGGTCGGCCACAGCGAGGATGCCGCCGAGGTTATCCGAGGGGTGCCCCCACTCGGCGGCGAGCCAGGTGTCGTTGTAGTCGAGCCAACGTACGATGCAGCCGATGTCCCACGCCGCCTTGACCGGATCCAGCCGGAACGAAGTGCCCGGTACACGAGCGCCAAACGGCACCACCGTGCCCTCGACCATCGGCCCCAGGTGCTTGGTGCACTCCGGGAAACGCAGGGCCAGCAGGCCGCAACCCAAGGTGTCCATCAGGCAGTTGCGGGCGGTGTCCAATGCATCCTGAGAGTCGATCCGGTAAGTGAGGACATAATCGGCGATGTCCTGCAGGACCTGGTCGTAGTCGGGACGGTTGTTCTGGTCGACGTTGGCGCTCATGGCAGTACTCCTAAAAGGTTGGGTTAGTCCTCAGGATCACGGTTGATCGCTCCATCGCAGGTCTGGCCGCCTGCTTGGGGGTATGAAAATCCAATGTGGGAGGGGGCAAGCCCCCTCCCACACTGGGGACAGTGTGGGTTGTTAGAAAGCGTCGCCGGGCACGCGTACGAAACCTTCCATCAACACTCGGGCGCTGCGGCTCATGATGGCTTTCTTCACCACCCATTCGCCGTTCACCTGGGTGGCCTCTGCGCCGACGCGCAAGGTGCCGGACGGGTGCCCGAAGCGCACGGCATTGCGCTCCACACCACCGGCCGCGAGGTTGACCAGGGTGCCGGAAATCGCCGCCGCCGTGCCGATCGCCACCGCCGCCGTGCCCATCATCGCGTGGTGCAATTTGCCCATGGACAGCGCACGCACCAGCAGGTCCACATCACCCGCCTTGATCGCCTTGCCACTGGACGCCACGTAGTCGGCCGGCTTGGCCACAAACGCCACCTTCGGCGTGTGTTGGCGTTGGGCGGCTTCGTCCAGGTGCTGGATCAGGCCCATGCGCAACGCGCCATAAGCCCGCACGGTCTCGAACATTGCCAGGGCTTTCGGGTCGCTGTTGATCGCGCCTTGCAGCTCGGTGCCGGTGTAGCCGAGGTCTTCGGCGTTGATGAAGATGGTCGGGATACCGGCGTTGATCAGCGTCGCCTTGAAGGTGCCGACGCCAGGCACTTCCAGGTCGTCCACCAGGTTGCCGGTGGGGAACATCGAACCACCGCCGCCCTCTTCTTCCGCCGCCGGGTCCATGAACTCCAACTGCACTTCGGCGGCCGGAAAGGTCACGCCATCCAGTTCGAAGTCACCAGTTTCCTGCACCGCGCCGTCAGTGATCGGCACGTGGGCAATGATGGTCTTGCCGATGTTGGCTTGCCAGATACGCACCACAGCCACGCCGTTGTGGGGCAGGCGTGCCGGATCGACCAGGCCGGCGCTGATGGCAAAGGAACCGACCGCCGCCGACAGGTTGCCGCAGTTGCCGCTCCAATCAACGAAGGGTTTGTCGATGGAGACCTGGCCGAACAGGTAATCCACGTCGTGATCGGCGCGGGTGCTTTTGGCCAGGATCACGGTCTTGCTGGTGCTCGAGGTGGCGCCGCCCATGCCGTCGATTTGCTTGTCGTAGGGGTCGGGGCTGCCGATCACCCGCAATAGCAAGGCATCGCGTGCGGCGCCCGGCACCTGCGCCGATTCGGGCAGGTCTGTGAGGCTGAAAAACACGCCCTTGCTGGTGCCGCCACGCATGTAGGTGGCGGGGATCTTGATTTGCGCTACGTGTGCCATGGTGTCCCCTCAAGCCGTCGCCGCCGATTCCAGGAAGTCCTGGGCAAAGCGTTGCAACACGCCGCCCGCCTCGTAGATCGACACTTCTTCGGCGGTGTCGAGGCGGCAGGTCACCGGCACCTCGACACGTTCGCCATTCTTGCGGTTGATCACCAGGGTCAACTGCGCCCGCGGAGTACGCGCGCCGACCACATCATAGGTCTCGCTGCCATCGATCTTCAGGGTGTGGCGGTCGGTGCCCGGCAGGAACTCCAGCGGCAACACGCCCATGCCCACCAGGTTGGTGCGGTGGATGCGCTCGAAACCTTCGGCGGCAATCGCCTCCACACCGGCCAGCCGCACGCCCTTGGCCGCCCAGTCGCGAGACGAGCCCTGGCCGTAGTCCGCGCCGGCAATGATGATCAGCGGTTGCTTGCGCTCCATGTACGTTTCGATGGCCTCCCACATCCGCGTGACCTGGCCTTCCGGCTCGATGCGCGCCAGGGAACCCTGCTTGACCTTGCCGTTTTCCACCACCATTTCGTTGAACAGTTTCGGGTTGGCGAAGGTGGCGCGCTGCGCGGTCAAGTGATCGCCCCGGTGCGTCGCGTAGGAGTTGAAGTCGACTTCCGGCAGGCCCATTTTCGCCAGGTATTCGCCGGCGGCGCTGTCGAGCATGATCGCGTTGGAGGGCGACAGGTGGTCGGTGGTGATGTTGTCCGGCAGCACCGCCAGCGGGCGCATGCCCTTGAGCGGACGGGCACCGGCCAGCGCGCCTTCCCAGTAAGGTGGGCGGCGGATATAGGTGCTTTGCGGACGCCATTCGTACAGCGGCGCGACTTTCGGGCCAGTGTCCTCGTGGAGGGCGAACATCGGGATGTAGACCTGGCGGAACTGCTCCGGCTTGACCGAGGCCTTGACCACTGCGTCGATCTCTTCGTCGCTCGGCCAAATATCTTGCAGGCGGATTTCCTTGCCATTCGCGTCGAGGCCAAGCACGTCTTTCTCGATGTCGAAGCGGATGGTGCCGGCAATCGCATACGCGACCACCAGCGGCGGCGACGCGAGAAACGCTTGCTTGGCGTAGGGGTGAATACGCCCGTCGAAGTTACGGTTGCCCGAGAGCACGGCGGTGGCGTACAGGTCGCGGTCGATGATTTCCTGCTGGATCACCGGATCGAGTGCGCCGGACATGCCGTTGCAGGTGGTGCAGGCAAACGCCACCACACCGAAGCCGAGTTTTTCCAGCTCATGGCCCAGGCCGGCTTCTTCCAGGTACATCGCCACGGTTTTCGAGCCGGGTGCCAGGGACGATTTGACCCACGGCTTGCGGGTCAACCCAAGCTTGTTGGCGTTGCGTGCCAGCAGGCCGGCGGCGATCACGTTGCGCGGGTTGCTGGTGTTGGTGCAACTGGTGATGGCGGCGATGATCACTGCGCCGTCAGGCATTTGGCCTGGCACTTCGTCCCACTGGCCGGAAATACCCTTGGACGCCAGATCGCTGGTGGCAACGCGAGCATGGGGGTTGCTCGGGCCGGCCATGTTGCGCACGACGCTGGACAGATCGAAGGTCAGCCCTCGCTCGTACTGCGCGCCCTTGAGGTCATCGGCCCACAGGCCGGTGTGGCGAGCGTACTGCTCCACCAGCGTGACTTGTTCGTCTTCGCGGCCGGTGAGCTTCAGGTAGGCGATGGTCTGTTGGTCGATGTAGAACATCGCCGCAGTCGCGCCGTATTCCGGGGCCATGTTGGAGATGGTTGCACGGTCGCCAAGCGTGAGTGCCGAAGCACCTTCGCCGAAGAACTCCAGCCAGGCGCCAACCACTTTCTGTTTACGCAGGAACTCGGTCAGCGCCAGCACCATGTCGGTGGCGGTGATGCCCGGTTGCAGCTTGCCGGTCAATTCGACGCCGACGCTTTCCGGCAGGCGCATCCACGAGGCGCGACCGAGCATCACGCTCTCGGCTTCCAGGCCGCCGACACCGATGGCGATCACGCCCAGGGCATCCACGTGCGGGGTGTGGCTGTCGGTGCCGACGCAGGTATCGGGGAAGGCCACGCCGTCGCGCACCTGGATCACCGGGGACATTTTCTCCAGGTTGATCTGGTGCATGATGCCGTTGCCGGGCGGGATTACATCGACGTTCTTGAAGGCCTTCTTGGTCCACTCGATGAAGTGGAAACGGTCTTCGTTGCGACGGTCTTCGATGGCGCGGTTTTTTTCGAACGCGTCCGGGTCAAAACCACCGGCTTCGACGGCCAGGGAGTGGTCGACGATCAGTTGGGTCGGCACTACCGGGTTGACCTGGGCCGGGTCACCGCCTTGCAGGGCGATGGCGTCACGCAGGCCGGCGAGGTCGACCAGAGCGGTCTGGCCGAGGATGTCGTGGCACACCACACGCGCCGGGAACCATGGGAAGTCGAGGTCGCGCTTGCGTTCGATCAGTTGGCTCAAGGAAGCATTGAGGGTGGCTGGGTCGCAGCGGCGCACCAGGTTTTCCGCAAGGACGCGGGAGGTGTAAGGCAAGGTGGCGTAGGCGCCAGGGGTGATTGCCTCGACAGCCGCACGGGCGTCGAAGAAATCCAGGCGGCTGCCGGGAAGCGGTTTGCGGAATTCAGTGTTCATCGTCAGGACTCGGTCACGGTGATAACAAAGGGAGGACCTGCACCGATCCAGAATTGAAATGCGGTCACAATGTGGGAGGGGGCTTGCCCCGATAGCGGTGGGTCAGTGCCCGCTGCATCAACTGACAGACAGCAATCGGGGGCAAGCCCCCTCCCACATTTGATCCGGTTAACAATTCGGGATCGTCGGCATTCCCATTCAGCGACGTTCGATTGGCACGAACTTGCGCTGCTCGACGCCGGTGTATTCGGCGCTTGGACGGATGATGCGGTTGTTGGCGCGCTGTTCGAACACATGCGCCGCCCAGCCCGTCAGGCGCGAGCACACGAAGATCGGGGTGAACAGCTTGGTCGGGATGCCCATGAAGTGGTACGCCGAGGCATGGTAGAAGTCAGCGTTGGGGAACAGCTTCTTCTGTTCCCACATGGTCTTGTCGATGGCTTCGGAGACCGGGAACAGCACCTTGTCGCCCAACTCGTCCGCAAGTTTTTTCGACCAGCCCTTGATCACTTCATTACGCGGGTCGCTGTCTTTGTAGATCGCGTGGCCAAAGCCCATGATCTTGTCCTTGCGCGCCAGCATGCCGAGGGTGCCTTCGACCGCCTCTTCAGCGGACGAGAAACGCTCGATCATTTCCATCGCCGCTTCGTTGGCGCCGCCGTGCAGCGGGCCGCGCAGCGAGCCGATGGCGGCGGTGACGCAGGAATACAGGTCGGACAGGGTCGAGGCACACACCCGGGCGGTGAACGTCGAGGCGTTGAATTCGTGTTCCGCGTAGAGGATCAGCGACACGTTCATCACCTTGACGTGCAACTCGCTGGGCTTCTTGCCGTGCAGCAGGTGCAGGAAGTGGCCGCCGATGCTCGGCTCGTCGGTCACGCAGTCGATGCGCTTGCCGTCGTGGCTGAAGCGATACCAGTAGCACATGATTGCCGGGAACGCGGCGAGCAGGCGGTCGGTAACGTCGCGCTGCACGCTGAAGTCTTTTTCCGGCTCGATATTGCCCAGGAACGAGCAACCGGTGCGCATCACGTCCATCGGGTGTGCGTCGGCGGGGATACGCTCCAACACTTCCTTCAGCGCTTGCGGCAGGTCGCGCAGCTTGCCCAGCCTGGCGCTGTAGGCGGCCAGCTCGGTCTTGGTCGGCAACTCGCCGTACAGCAGCAGGTAGGCGACTTCTTCAAATTGCGCATCGGCGGCCAGTTCGCGCACGTCGTAGCCGCGATAGGTCAGGCCGGCACCCGCCTGGCCCACGGTGGACAGTGCGGTCTGCCCAGCCACCTGGCCACGCAGGCCGGCACCACTCAATACTTTTGCTTCAGCCATGTCTGTTCTCCAATCTTGAATTTATTTGGGAGTGCGCCGGGTTATTTTTTCGCGGCAAACAGCGCGTCGAGCTTCTGCTCGAAGGTGTGGTAGTCGATGCGATCGTAAAGCTCCATGCGGGTCTGCATGGTGTCGATCACGTTCTGTTGGGTACCGTCGCGAC
Source organism: Pseudomonas extremorientalis (assembly GCF_024584605.1). Taxonomy (NCBI): domain Bacteria; kingdom Pseudomonadati; phylum Pseudomonadota; class Gammaproteobacteria; order Pseudomonadales; family Pseudomonadaceae; genus Pseudomonas; species Pseudomonas extremorientalis. The sequence goes on from NZ_CP089519.1 coordinate 4,818,291, forward strand.
GGATCGCGGTATAGACATTCTCGGCGGCCTTGTTCATGGCGCGGAAGGCCGAAAGCGGGTACAGCACGATGGAAACATCGGCAGATTTCAACTGTTCGGTGGTGTACAGCGGCGTGGCGCCGAACTCGGTGATGTTGGCAAGGATCGGCGCTTTCACGCGGGAGGCGAACAGTTTGTACATCTCCAGCTCGGTGATGGCTTCCGGGAACACCATGTCGGCGCCGGCCTCGATGCAGGCGGCGGCACGTTCCAGCGCGGACTCCAGGCCTTCGACCGCCAGCGCATCGGTACGCGCCATGATCACGAAGCTGTCATCGGTGCGCGCATCCACGGCGGCCTTGATACGGTCGACCATTTCCTGCTGGGACACGATTTCCTTGTTCGGGCGATGACCGCAACGCTTGGCGCCGACCTGATCTTCGATATGGATGGCGGCCGCGCCGAACTTGATCATCGACTTGACGGTGCGCGCCACATTGAATGCCGAGGAGCCGAAGCCGGTGTCCACGTCCACCAGCAGCGGCAGGTCGCACACGTCGGTGATGCGGCGTACGTCGGTCAGCACATCGTCCAGGCCGGTGATGCCCAGGTCCGGCACACCGAGGGAGCCAGCCGCCACCCCGCCACCCGACAGGTAGATCGCCTTGAACCCGGCGCGCTTGGCCAGCAGTGCGTGGTTGGCGTTGATCGCACCGACCACCTGCAGCGGGTGTTCACTGGCGACCGCGTCACGGAAACGCTGGCCGGGAGTCGTCTTGTTATTGGAACTCATCATTCACCTCGTGATGGGGGAGTGCCGTCCGGGAAGTGACGGGCAATATTGCGTTTGGATGCGCCGATATGCCGGCGCATCAACAGTTCGGCCAGTTCACCGTCGCGATCGGCAATCGCGTCGAGAATGCGGTGGTGCTCGGCAAAGGCCTGGCGCGGACGATTGGGGGTGGCGGAAAACTGGATGCGGTACATACGCACCAATTGGTACAGCTCGCCGCAGAGCATCTGGGTCAGGGTGCGGTTGCCGGCGCCCTGGATGATCCGGTAATGGAAGTCGAAGTCGCCCTCCTGCTGGTAATAGCCCAGGCCGGCCTGGAAGGCTTCGTCGCGCTCGTGGGTGTGCAGCACTTGGCGCAATTCTTCGATTTCCGCGTCGGTCATGCGCTCGGCGGCCAGGCGACAAGCCATGCCTTCGAGGGATTCGCGGATTTCATAGAGTTCGATCAGTTCGTCGTGGCTCAACGACACCACCCGCGCGCCGACGTGGGGCACGCGCACCAGCAGGCGCTGGCCTTCCAGGCGGTGGATCGCCTCACGCAGCGGGCCACGGCTGATGCCGTAGGTGCGCGCCAGCTCCGGCTCGGAGATCTTGCTGCCCGGGGCGATCTCGCCCTTGACGATGGCGGCCTGGATACGCCGGAAGACGTTCTCGGACATGGTCTGTGAATCGTCTTGCGCCACCACTGGGGATTCCAGCTGATCCAGCATATTGTCGACACCTTTTAAAGCTATGCCGCAAAAACTAGCCAATCAGCCCAGGATAGTCAAAGAATAAATACACATTGTCGACAATCGTCTAATAACCAGGGTTGCACCCTAGCAGGGCATGGCCGCCTGCCAGCGCTGGCGCCAAAAAAGCATCATGTTAGAATGCCCGGCACTTTTGCCTGACATCATTGGATGAAACGGCGTACGAGGGAGTTTGCGCAGCAATGCCAGTCGCCTTGAATTGAACATCGCACTGCCGCCTCGGGATCTATGAGACTCAAACCCTTCCTTCTATTGATGTGCCTGTTGACCGCACCCAGCCTCGGCGCTGCCGCCGAGAAGACCGTGTATGGCCTCAACGAATACGCCCAGTTGGCCGGTATCGACCTGGAAGTCGCCGCCAAACTGGATACCGGTGCCAAGACCGCCTCGCTCAGTGCCCGTGATATCAAGCGCTTCAAGCGCAACGGCGAATCCTGGGTGCGCTTCTACCTGGCCATCGACACCGCCCATTCCCATCCCATCGAGCGTCCCCTGGCCCGCGTCAGCAAGATCAAGCGCCGCGCCGGTGACTACGACCCCGATGAGGACAAGAACTACACCGCCCGTCCGGTGATTGCCCTGGATATCTGCATGGGCACTGCTTTACGCAGCATCGAAGTGAACTTGACTGACCGCAGCGCATTCCAATACCCGCTGCTGATCGGCTCCGAAGCGCTGAAACGCTTTGATGCGCTGGTCGACCCCAGTCTTAAATACGCAGCAGGCAAACCCGCCTGCGCCGCCGACGCTCATACCGCCGAGTAAACCGAATGCGCTCTCTGACCCTGCACCTGAAGATCCTGATCACCATCCTGGTGGTTTTGGGTATTTCGGTCACCGCTTATCAGATCTTCGTGCTGGGGATCCCCGTCACCGAGGACGCCACCGACGACTTGTGGAACATCGACGCCAAGGTCGAGTTCGTCGCCAACCCGAAAGACCCGGTGAAGATCCAGATGTTCGTGCCGCCCCTGAGCCGCGACTTCGTCAGCCTCAACGAAAGCTTCATCTCGAATAACTACGGGGTGAGCGTCAACCGCATCGACGGCAACCGCAAGGTCACCTGGTCGGCGCGCCGCGCCAAGGGTAACCAGACCCTGTACTACCGCCTGGTGCTGACCAAGCGCTACAGCGGCGAGAAGGTCAAGGTCAAAGGCCCCACCTTCCGTGACAGCATCGCCGTGGAAGGCCCGGAAAAGATTGCCGCCGAAGCCCTGCTGGCGCCGATCCGCCAGCACTCGGCCGACGTCGAGACGTTTATCACCGAAGCGATCAAGCGCACCAACAACCTCAACGACGACAATGTGAAACTGCTGCTGGCGGGCGACCCTTCGACGCCACACAAGGCCAAGATCGTCGAACTGCTGCTGTCCATCGCCCACGTGCCGGTGGAAAAGGTCCACACCATCCGCCTGGTCGCCGACCAGCCGCAAACCCCGGAACTGTGGTTGCGCAGCTTCAACGGCAATGACTGGTTGTACTTCAACCCGGAAACCGGCGAACAGGGCCTGCCCGCCGACCGCCTGCTGTGGTGGACCGGTGATGAAAACCTGATCACCGTCGAGGGCGGCAAGAAGGCCATGGTGACCTTCAGCCTGAACAACAGCGAGATGAACGCGATTCGCCTGGCCAAGCTGACCGACGAGAACACCGACGCCAACTTCCTCGAATACTCGCTGTACGGCCTGCCGCTGCAAACCCAGCAGACCTTCATGATCATGGTGATGATCCCGATTGGCGTGCTGGTGATCCTTATCCTGCGCAACCTGATCGGCCTGCAGACACTCGGCACGTTCACCCCGGTGCTGATCGCCCTGGCGTTCCGCGAGACGCAGCTGGGCTTCGGGATTGTGCTGTTTACGATTATCACGGCGCTGGGACTGTCCCTCAGGTCGTACCTGGAACACCTGAAATTGCAGATGCTGCCAAGGTTGTCGGTGGTGCTGACCTTCGTCGTGGTGCTGATTGCGGCCATCAGCCTGTTCAGCCATAAGCTGGGGCTGGAGCGCGGGTTGTCGGTGGCGCTGTTCCCCATGGTGATCCTGACCATGACCATCGAACGCCTGTCCATCACCTGGGAGGAACGCGGCGCCAACCATGCGCTGAAGGTGGCGATTGGTACGCTGTTCGCGGCGTCCCTGGCGCACCTGATCATGAGCGTGCCGGAGCTGATCTACTTCGTGTTCACCTTCCCGGCGATCCTGCTGATCCTGGTGGGGTTCATGCTGGCCATGGGGCGTTATCGCGGTTACCGCCTGACCGAGCTGGTGCGTTTCAAGGCGTTCTTGAAGGCTGACCGGTAATGTTCGGTTTCTGGAAGACCTGGAAAGCCCTGGAAGCGCGCGGGATCATGGGCATCAACCGGCGTAACGCCGACTACGTGCTCAAGTACAACAAGCGCAGCCTGTACCCGATCGTGGATGACAAGATCATCACCAAGGAGCGCGCGCTGGCGGCCGGCATCCATGTACCGGAAATGTACGGGGTGATCAGCACCGAGAAAGAAATCGACAAGCTCGACGAGATCATCGGCGGGCGCAGCGACTTCGTGATCAAGCCGGCCCAGGGCGCCGGCGGGGACGGCATCCTGGTGGTCGCCGACCGCTTTGAAGGGCGCTATCGCACGGTGTCGGGCAAGATCATCAGCCATGAAGAGATCGAGCATCAGATTTCCAGCATCCTCACTGGCCTGTATTCCCTGGGCGGCCACCGTGATCGTGCGTTGATCGAATACCGTGTGGTGCCCGACCAGATCTTCAAGAGCATCAGCTATGAAGGCGTGCCGGACATTCGTATCATCGTGCTGATGGGCTACCCGGTGATGGCGATGCTGCGCTTGCCGACCCGCCAGTCGGGCGGCAAGGCCAACCTGCACCAGGGTGCAATTGGCGTCGGCGTGGACCTCGCCACCGGCCTGACCCTGCGCGGCACCTGGCTGAACAACATCATTACCAAACACCCCGACACCACCAATGCGGTGGATGGCGTGCAGCTGCCCAACTGGGACGGTTTCATGAAGCTCGCCGCCGGCTGCTATGAGCTGTGCGGGCTGGGCTATATCGGCGTGGACATGGTGCTGGACCAGGAAAAAGGCCCGTTGATCCTGGAACTGAATGCGCGGCCTGGGCTGAATATCCAGATTGCCAATGACTGCGGCCTGACCCTGCGCACCCATGCGGTGGAAGCACGGTTGGAAGCGCTGAACGCCGCTGGCGTGACAGAAACCCCGGAAGAACGGGTGAAGTTCGTGCAGGAAATGTTTGGACATATTCCCCCCGTCGAAGGCTGATCAGGTCTTCAATCTGTCTATCCCCGACATCCCCCCTAGGAGCAAATCCTACGGGGGACTACAATCCCCTCCCCCGCGCCAATGGCTGATCCACCCCGCATGTTGACCTGCTCCGTACACCCGCTGCCCTACCGGGCCAACCCCGCCGAGTATTTCGCGGCGATTCGCCATGCGCCTGGCGCAGTGCTGCTGGACAGCGGCCGACCGGCAGCCGAGCGCGGACGGTATGACCTGTTGAGCGCGTGGCCACAAACGACATTGACGGTATCGCACGACGAAAGCGGCAGTGATTTCCTGCAACGCTTGCGTGCAAATCTTACGCAGTTGGGCGAGGCGGATCTGCCTGCTGGTTATGAGCTGCCGTTTGCCGGTGGGTTGATCGGTTACCTGAGCTATGACTTTGGCCGACACCTGGAGCACATGCCGCACCTTGCCGTGGATGACCTGCACCTGCCGGATGCGCGCTTCGGGCTGTATGCCTGGGCATTGATCAGTGATCATCAGGCGCAGACCAGCCAGCTCGTGTTTCATCCGACACTGGCCGATAGCGAGCAGCAACGCTTGATCGCTCTGTTCGGCCAGCCGGTCGCCGACAGCGCGGCAATCTTCAAGTTGAACGGTCCCATGGCGCCGGACCTCACCGCCGAGGCCTACCGCCAGGCTATCGTGCGCATCCAGGATTACATCCAGGCCGGCGACTGCTACCAAGTGAACTTTGCCCAGCGTTTCCGGGCCCCGTGCATCGGCGATCCATGGGTCGCTTACTGCGCCCTGCGCGAAGCCTGCCCGACGCCGTTCTCCGGGTTCCAGAGCCTGCCGGACGACGGCGCGGTGCTGAGCCTGTCGCCAGAGCGTTTCGTGCACATCAGCAAACGCCAGGTCGAAACCCGCCCCATCAAAGGCACCCGCCCACGCAGCCTGACGCCTGAGGAAGACGCCGCCAACGCCGCCGAACTGCTGGCCAGCCCCAAAGACCGCGCCGAAAACCTGATGATTGTCGACCTGCTGCGCAACGACCTGGGGCGCACCTGCCGCACCGGCTCGGTCAGCGTGCCGGAGCTGTTCAGCCTGGAAAGCTACCCCAACGTGCACCACCTGGTGAGCAGCGTCATCGGCGAGCTGGCCGACGGCAAGGACGCGCTCGACCTGATCGCCGGCAGCTTCCCCGGCGGCTCCATCACCGGCGCGCCGAAGATCCGTGCGATGCAGATCATCGACGAGCTGGAGCCGACTCGCCGTGGGTTGTACTGCGGCTCGCTGGTGTACCTGGATGTGCGCGGCGAGATGGACAGTTCCATCGCCATTCGCAGTTTGCTGGTGAAGGATGGCCAGGTTTGTTGCTGGGGCGGCGGCGGGATTGTCGCGGACTCGGAATGGGAGGCGGAGTACCAGGAGTCGCTGACGAAGGTGCGGGTGTTGTTGGAGACACTGGACGGTTTGTAGTGACTGGGCTGGCCTCTTCGCGGGCAAGCCCGCTCCCACATTTGACTGCATTCTCATGATGGAACTCGGTCAAGTGTGGGAGCTGGCTTGCCTGCGAAGAGGCCATCAGCCGCGCTGAAAGCCTTACAGGCTCAACGACCGATTCGAGGCCTTGATGAATTCCTTCTTCAAATCCTCAAAGGTATGCACCGCCGAGAATTGCGGGAATTCGCGAATCACGTTTTCCGGCGCGTGGAACAGAATCCCACGGTCGGCTTCGCCGAGCATGGTGGTGTCGTTGTAGGAGTCGCCGGCGGCGATCACGCGGTAGTACAGGCTCTTGAAGGCCAATACCGACTGGCGCTTCGGATCTTTCTGGCGCAGTTGGTAACTGACTACGCGATCGCTCTCGTCGGTGATCAGGCGGTGGCACAGCAGGGTCGGGAAACCCAGCTGACGCATCAGCGGCTGGGAGAATTCGTAGAAGGTGTCGGACAGGATCACCACCTGGAAGCGCTCGCGCAGCCAGTTGACGAACTCGACGGCGCCATCCAGCGGTTTGAGGGTGGCGATCACCGCCTGGATATCGCCAAGCTTGAGCCCGTGCTCGTCGAGGATGCGCAGGCGCTGCTTCATCAGAACGTCGTAGTCGGGAATGTCCCGGGTGGTGGCGCGCAGGGATTCAATACCGGTTTTTTCGGCGAAGGCGATCCAGATTTCCGGAACCAGTACCCCTTCCAGGTCGAGACAGGCAATTTCCACAAGACACTCCCTTATAGATGTTGTTGGTTGAGCGAGCAAAAGGACTGCCGAACTCTAGCGATTCATGCTCGCCGCCGCAACGCAGGGCGGATTTTGATACCATCGCTCCCCTATAGAGCGCTCAGCGCCACTGACCTGTAGGAACCGTCCTGATGAACCAAGCCTTCGACGTCGCTGAACTCGCCGCGACTTATGCCAACAAATCCGCCCAGGACATTCTCAAGCTGGCCTTCAACCAGTTCGGTGATGACCTGTGGATTTCCTTCAGCGGCGCCGAGGACGTGGTGCTGGTAGACATGGCCTGGAAGCTGAACAAGAACGTCAAGGTGTTCAGCCTCGACACCGGGCGCTTGCACCCGGAGACCTATCGGTTCATTGAGCAGGTGCGCGAGTTCTACAAGATCGATATCGAGTTGATCTCGCCGGACCAGAGCAAGCTGGAACCCTTCGTCAAAGAGAAAGGCCTGTTCAGCTTCTATAAGGACGGCCACGGCGAATGCTGCGGCGTGCGCAAGATCGAACCGCTGCGCCGTAAACTCGCCGGCGTCACTGCCTGGGCCACCGGCCAGCGCCGCGACCAGAGCCCCGGCACCCGCAGCCAGGTAGCGGCGCTGGAAATCGACACGGCCTTCTCTACCCCGGAACGCACCCTGTACAAGTTCAACCCGCTGGCGCAGATGACCAGTGAGGAAGTCTGGGGTTACATCCGCATGCTGGAGTTGCCTTACAACAGCCTGCATGAGCGCGGCTTTATCAGCATCGGCTGCGAGCCCTGCACCCGCCCGGTGCTGCCGAACCAGCATGAGCGCGAAGGTCGCTGGTGGTGGGAAGAGGCCACGCAGAAGGAATGCGGGCTGCATGCGGGGAATATCATCAGCAAGGCCTGAAGTTGCGCTGTAAAAAATGTGGAAGGGGGCTTGCCCCCGATAGCGGTAGGTCAGCCAGGTCAATAGTGACTGACACTCCGCAATCGGGGGCAAGCCCCCTCCCACATTTGAGTTATGTTAGCCACTGAACGTGTACACACATATGTAACCATCGGTGCCATTTATGTGTGCAATCCATCTTGTTGCGCACCATTACGTAACACCTCTCCCCTCCTGCCTTTTGTCTTTACAAATAGCCCGGTTCCTACCAAAAAATAAATAACTGTTCAAACGGTCAATTTATATCGCTTTAAATTCAGCTAGTTATTCAATAAACCTATAAAAACGAAATTACCACAGGTTTTCATAGATCAAAAACTGGCACGCAAGTGGCTTAAGGCAAAACAAGCTTTGTATACAATAAATACAAAACCTACATACACTTTGCCATCTGCGGCCTGGCTGCCGATGTGCTGGAGCCTGCCGGAATGCGTACAAGCCTCTCGAATAATATCGCACTGGATCTGCCCTCCTCCCTGAAGCCCGAAGCCATCGAGCCCGGCCCTCTGGTGCCGAGCCCACGCCTGCACAACAAGGACCTGGCGCCCACCAAGGTTGAAGGCCGGCGCTGGGGTCGCTATAGCATCTTTGCGCTGTGGACCAATGACGTACACAACATCGCCAACTACTCGTTTGCCATTGGCTTGTATGCACTGGGCCTGGGCGGCTGGCAGATTCTGTTGTCTCTCGGCATCGGTGCCGCGCTGGTGTACTTCTTCATGAACTTGTCGGGCTATATGGGGCAAAAGACCGGTGTGCCGTTTCCAGTGATCAGCCGTATCAGCTTCGGCATTCATGGCGCGCAGATTCCGGCGTTGATCCGCGCGGTGATTGCGATTGCCTGGTTCGGTATCCAGACCTACCTGGCCTCGGTGGTTTTCCGCGTGTTGCTGACGGCGATTCATCCAGGCTTTGCCCAATACGACCACAATTCGATCCTGGGCCTGTCGTCCCTCGGCTGGGTGTGTTTCGTGGCAATCTGGCTGGTGCAATTGGTGATCCTGGCCTACGGCATGGAAATGGTACGCCGCTACGAAGGCTTCGCCGGGCCGGTGATTTTACTCACCGTGGCGTCGTTGGCCGGTTGGATGTATTTCCAGACCGGCGGGACCATCGCCTGGTCGATCCGCGAGCCGCTGAGCGGCGGCGAGATGTGGCGCAATATCTTTGCCGGCGGCGCGCTGTGGCTGGCGATCTACGGCACGCTGATCCTCAATTTCTGTGACTTCGCCCGCTCCTCGCCGTGCCGCAAGACCATTCAGGTGGGTAATTTCTGGGGCCTGCCGGTGAATATCCTGGTGTTTGCCGCGATCACCGTGCTGCTGTGCGGCGGGCAATTCCAGCTCAATGGCCGAGTGATCGAAAGCCCGACCGAGATCATCGCGGCCATCCCGAATACCTTCTTCCTGGTGCTGGGCTGCCTGGCGTTCCTGATCGTCACCGTGGCGGTGAACATCATGGCCAACTTTGTCGCGCCGGCCTTTGTGCTGAGCAACCTGGCGCCCAAGTACCTGAACTTCCGCCGCGCCGGGTTGATCAGCGCCACCGTGGCGGTGCTGATCCTGCCGTGGAACCTCTACAACAGCCCCCTGGTGATCGTGTACTTCCTGTCCGGCCTGGGCGCGCTGTTGGGGCCACTGTATGGGGTGATCATGGTCGATTACTGGTTGATCCGTAAAAGCCAGGTGGACGTGCCGCAGTTGTACAGCGAAGACCCGCGCGGCGTTTATTACTACAGCCGTGGAGTCAATTTGCGTGCGGTGGCAGCGTTTATTCCTGCGGCGGTGATCGCCATTCTCCTGGCCTTGTTACCGGGTTTTGCCAACGTGTCACCGTTTTCCTGGATGTTTGGCGCCGGTATTGCAGGGCTGTTGTACTTGCTGATCGCCAAGCGCCAGCCGTTCTACGCCGATGTCAGCGGCGAAAGCATTGCCGTCGATAACGTCAGTCATTAATCAAGGACCTTCCATGCGTATCCTCGTGGTCAACGTCAACACCACCGAATCCATCACTGAAACCATCGCCCAGCAGGCGCGCGCCGTGGCTGCGCCGGGCACCGAGATTGTCGGGCTCACGCCGTACTTCGGCGCCGAATCGGTGGAGGGCAACTTTGAAAGCTATCTGGCGGCCATCGCGGTGATGGACCGGGTGATGGCCTATGACCAGCCGTTTGATGCAGTGATCCAGGCCGGGTACGGCGAGCATGGTCGTGAAGGCTTGCAGGAATTGCTCAACGTGCCGGTGGTGGACATCACCGAAGCCGCCGCCAGCACGGCGATGTTCCTGGGTCACGCCTACTCGGTAGTGACGACCCTGGACCGCACGGTGCCGCTGATCGAAGACCGCCTGAAACTGGCCGGCCTGTACCAGCGCTGCGCCTCGGTGCGCGCCAGTGGCATGGCGGTGCTGGAGTTGGAAGAAAACCCGCTGGCAGCGATGGAGGCCATCGTGCGCCAGGCGGAACTGGCCATCAGCGAAGACAAGGCCGAGGTGATCTGCCTGGGCTGTGGCGGCATGGCCGGGCTGGATGAGCAGATTCGCCAGCGCACCGGTGTGCCGGTGGTGGATGGGGTGACAGCGGCGGTGACCATTGCCGAGTCGCTGGTGCGGCTGGGGTTGTCGACGTCGAAGATCAGGACTTACGCAACGCCAAGGGCGAAAAAAGTCATCGGTTGGCCGCGCTGAAGCGTTGGTTCAACTGCTGCTCGGCGAATTGCTCGATGATGAAATCCACAAACGCGCGGGTCTTGCCGGGCAGCAGTTTGTGTTCGGCGTAGTAGATGGAGATGTTGCCGTCGTCGACGTACCAGTCGGGCAGCACCCGCACCACCGCACCGCTGTCCAGGAATGGCACGGCCATAGGCATGCTCACCAAGGCGACGCCCAGGCCTTGGGCGCTGGCGCAGCAGGCGGCTTCGGAATCGCTCATGGTCATGCTCGGTCTAAGCACCAGCGGGCGGTGTTCACGCTCGGTACTGGTCAATTGCCAGGAGCGCACGCGTCCGGTCTGCGGTGAACGGATGAGAATCCCGTGGCAATGCGCCAGGTCTTCGGGCGCCCGCACCGGGGGACGCTGCGCCAGGTAGTCCGGTGACGCCACCAGCACGCGATGGGCCGGGGTCAACTTGCGCGCCACCACCCCCTGGGGCAGCTCGAAGCCACCACCGATGGCAGCATCGAAACCCTGGCCGATCAAGTCGACCTGGCGGTTATCGAAATGCCAGTCCGGGCTGATGTCCGGGAAGCGGCGCGTGAACACGCCCAATAGCGGCACCACGTAGCGATTGCCAAACACCGTACCCATGCTCACTTTCAACGTGCCCACCGGCCGCCCTTCAGCGCTGGCCAGGTTGGCCACGGCGTTCTGGATGGTGGTAAGGCTGCCGCTGACCTCTTCGAGGAACAGCTTGCCGGCTTCAGTGAGGGTGAGGCGCCGAGTGCTGCGCTGGAACAGGCGTACGCCCAAACGCGCTTCGAGCTTGGCGACACTTTTGCCCACCGCCGCCGGTGTCAGGCTCAGGTGCCGCGCCGCTTCGGCAAAGCTGCCACCTTCGGCGCTGCGCACGAAACATTCGATACTGCCAAAGCTTTCCATATCGACCACTCTAAACTTTTGGTTTACACAGACTATAGCAATCCTGGTCTACCGGGAGGGGCTGGCGAGGTCGATACTCGGTTCCAACAACAAGGCATCCCGCCTTGAACAGCTTGGAGATCGACATGACCACACAAAACCTCAGCGGCAAAGTCGCCTTGATTCAAGGCGGTTCTCGCGGCATCGGCGCCGCCATCGTCAAACGTCTTACCGCACAGGGCGCAGCCGTTGCCTTTACCTACGTCAGCTCGGCCGCCAAGGCCGAAGAACTGCAGAACAGCGTGATCAGCGAAGGCGGCAAAGCCCTGGCGATCCATGCCGACAGCGCCAGTGCCGATGCGATACGCAATGCGGTCAACGCCACCGTCGAAGCCTTTGGGCGCCTGGATATCCTGGTGAACAACGCCGGCGTACTGGCCATCGCGCCGCTGGAGGATTTCAAGCTGGAAGACTTTGACCAGACCCTGGCGATCAACGTGCGCAGCGTTTTTATCGCAACCCAGGAAGCGGCCAGGCATATGGGTGAAGGCGGCCGCGTGATCAATATCGGCAGCACCAATGCCGAACGCATGCCGTTTGGTGGCGGTGGCCCGTATGCGATGAGCAAGGCGGCGCTGGTGGGGTTGACCAAAGGCTTGGCGCGGGATCTGGGGCCACGGGGGATCACCATCAACAACGTACAACCTGGGCCGGTGGACACCGATATGAACCCGGCCAACAGTGATTTTGCCGAGAGTCTGATTGGGTTGATGGCGGTGGGGCGGTATGGGCATGTGGAGGAGATTGCCAGTTTTGTGGCTTACCTCGCAGGACCGGAAGCGGGCTATATCACCGGTGCAAGCTTGACCATCGATGGAGGCTTCAGCGCCTAGGGCTTCCTGAACACTGCCAATCAAATGTGGGAGGGGGCAAGTCGAATCGTCGCACCGCCCCTCCCACATTTTCAACCGCGATCAATCAGGTTCGAGGTGGCAGGCCGTAGGCCGCCAGGTCAAAGTCCGCGAGCTTGCGGATGATCTGGTCGGCGTGGTGGTACTTGCTGTCGGCCATGGCTTCATCCGGCACAGCGATGGCGGTCATATGGGCAGCTTTGGCAGCAGTGACGCCGAAGGGTGAGTCTTCGAACACCAGGCAATCCTCGGGCGCAACGCCCAGGCGGCGGGCGGCGGTGAGGAAGATGTCTGGCGCGGGTTTGGCGGCGCCCACTTCCGGGTCGTCAGCGGTGACGATGGTGTCGAACAGGCCAAACCATTCGCGGTGCAGGGTGGTCTTGTGACCAAACGAATTGCGCGACGAACTGGTGCCCACGGCAATCGGGATATTGTGCGCCTTCAAGTGCCGCACCAAGGCTTCGGCGCCGGGCATGCCCAAGGCCTTGGGGAAACGCTCGCTCATCAGCGGTTCGCGGATCTCCAGGAATTGAGCCGGTGTGATCGGCAGGTCCAGCGCCTTCACCACGTAGTCCGCCAGGTCCTGGGCACCACGCCCGATGATGTGCTGCTTGATGCCCCAATCGTAGATGCGACCGTAGCGTTCGGCGATGATTTGCGTGACTTCTGTGTAGATGCCTTCCGTGTCCAGCAACAACCCGTCCATATCGAAAATCACGGCCTTGATCGGACCGACTGCGGTACGCGGTGCATTCATCACGACAACCCAAGGGAAAGACTAAAAGGATTCAGCACAATAGCGGTGCGGGTCCCATGCAGGCAACCGCCATGACTTTGTATCGATTCGATTCCCGAGTTGATGGCCCTTCATATCAGTGCCTCATAACTGGCAACAGCTATACCGGTCGGTGTGTGCGGCGACCGTCTACGGTTTGTGAGGGCAGCGCGAACCGCCACTGGCCGGCGTCTGAAAATATCGCTTGATAACCTTATAAAAGACTTATTAATCTTCCAATGAACTCCATCCACTGGACTAGAAAATCCGTAAAGCAACTGCTTCGGTTGCATACGTATCATCAGCAACAGGTACGCGATGCGGTGTCAGCGCTTGAGCGCATGCCCGAGGCAGCCAACGTCAAGGCATTGGTCAATTACCCCCATGGTTATCGCTTGCGCGTGGGTAATTACCGAGTCCTTTTCGATTGGGATCGCGATATCCATGTGGTCAGCATTGAAGAGGTCAAGAAGCGTGACGAGCGAACCTACTGCCGTACAGATCATCCACAATACGGAGGGCAAGCCAGCCTTTGTGGTGATTCCCTATGAACATTATCTGGCCCGGCAGAACGATCCAAATCTGATTCCCCATGCGGTGGTAAGCCGCCTGGTGGATGGGGCAACCCCTATCCGTGCATGGCGCGAACACCTGAACCTGACCCAGGAAGAGGTTGCCAAACGCCTGGGCATTTCCCAATCCGCATTTGCCCAACAAGAGTCGGTGAACAAACCTCGCCGTGCAACGCGGGAAAAAATTGCCAAGGCCTTCGGCATCAACGCCAGTCAACTGGAGCTATAAAGCGTAACTCTGGAAAATCCGCGCCCTCAGCCCACCCATTGCAGCCCTTGCTCAAGGCTTCCACCTGGATCCGCGCATGGGCCAGTGCCGTAGAGGGCGATGCTACAGGCCCCTTCGAGCCAAACTTCACACTGCCCGACGCAGGCACCCCATGCCGGCCAGAGTCGTCTCCACCGCCTCATCCAGCGGCGTGCAAGGTTCAGCACCCAATACCGCAACCAGCCGCGTGTTATCGAGCAGCACAGGGGTTTGCCACAGGTAACGCATCTCCAGCATTTCACGGAAGGTGGCGACAAAGGGCGAAGCTATTTTGAGCAGCCACCAGGGGAACATCCTGACGACAGGCTGTTGCCCCGTCCTACGCAGCACCACGCGCTGGATTGCCCGGCTCAGCTGTGTGCCATCCGTGTCCACCTGCCCCGCCATATGAAAACGCGCGAACGCCTGCAGGGTTTCACGGCGCTCCAGCAGTTCAACCATCGTACGCGCCACATCGGGCAGGTACGCCCATTGATGGGCAACACCTGGCGCCCCCGGATAATTGATGCTGCGCACAATGTTGCCAGGTTTGACCAAGCCCTGGGAAAACCAGCTGTTGGCCGCCTGCGCGCCGAAAAAGTCACCGGCGCGCACGATCAGCACCCTCGCCCCGTTGCCTGAAGCTTCGTATAAACGCTGCTCCAGTTGCACACGGATCGCGCCCTTGCGGGTTTGCGGGTGTTGAGGGGAGTCTTCGTGCAGTACGGGAAACGCGTCCGGCCCAAAGTTGTAGACGGTACCGGGCAACACAATGGTGGCGCCTTCCGCAACGGCCGCCGCGATGGTGTTGTCGATCATCGGCAGCACCCGCTCGGCCCAGTGCCGATAGCCCGGCGGGTTGACCGCGTGCACGATCACTTCACAGCCTCGGGCTGCAGCAAGTACGTCATCGCGGTTGAGTGCATCACCCTCAAGCCAGTCAAATGCGGCGTTCTGGCCACGGGCCTTGTCGGCATCACGGGTCAACGCGCGCACCTGCCAACCCGCCGCCAGCAGCTGCCGTGCAACTTCGCCACCAATGCCACCGGTTGCACCCAACACCAATACTTTGTTCATCACACTCTCCCACAGGGGTTGATGGGGACATTTTCTGCGTGCCGGCGCTATAGAGGAATTGTCGAAGATCGCCAAGGCGCTATACATTTATGCATGGCAACGAATATTGGTTGGGAGCTTTACCGGTCGTTCCTCGGCGTATTCCGAGAAGGATCGTTGTCGGGAGCCGCACGGCAACTCGGCATTACACAGCCCACGGTCGGCCGGCACATTGCCGCGCTGGAAACGGCGCTGGGCGTGGTGCTGTTTACCCGTTCACCGAGCGGCTTGTTGCCCACGGCGGTAGCCCGGACCCTGCGCGCCCACGCCGAAACCATGGAACGCACAGCGGCGGCACTTGAGCGTGCAGCGTCTGCCCAGGGTGATGAAGTGCGCGGCGTGGTGCGCGTGTCCGCCAGCGAAGTGATCGGCGTGGAAGTGCTGCCGCCGATCCTCACGCAAGTGCGCCAGGCACACCCGCACCTCAAGGTCGAACTGGTGCTGACCAACCGCCTGAGCGACCTGTTGCAACTGGAAGCCGACATCGCCGTGCGCATGGTCCGCCCCAGCCAGGAGCAACTGCTGGCGCGACGCATCGGCTTGATCGAAGTCGGCCTGCATGCCCGCGACGAGTACCTGCAGCAACACGGCACGCCCCTGTTGATGCAGGACCTGGCCGGCCACTCAGTGATCGGTTTCGACCAGGAAAACGCATTTATCCGCAGCCTGGCCATCAAGGGCTTCGAGCGTAGCGCCTTCGCCCTCAGCAGCGACAGCGACCTGGCACAGTTGGCACTGATCCGCGCCGGTGCCGGTATCGGCGGCTGCCAGGTCCAACTGGCCAAGCGCGATCCCTGCCTGCGCCGGGTCCTGCCAGAAGGCTTTGCACTCAAGCTGGACACCTGGGTGACCATGCACGAAGACCTGCGCAACAGCCCGCGCTGCCGCGTGATGTTCGACGCCCTGGTGGAAGGTTTGCAGCGTTACGTACAGGATTGAGACAGCTTCACTGGTGAAGAATCAGACTCCCTCAGTCCATTCACAGACGCCCCTATGTCCGAAGCCTTCGAAGTCCCCAGCCCCCACGAAAAACACATCGAACACACCACCGAACATGCCCACGGCCGTGGTGACACCTTCGCCAGCCGCATCGCCGTGATGACCGCCCTCATGGCCACCCTCGGCGCCATGCTCAGCTACCAGGCCGGCTCCACCGAAAGCGAAGCGGCAATGGACAAGAACAACGCCGCCATCTTCAAGACCGAAGCCGCCAACCAGTGGAACTACTACCAGGCCAAATCCAGCCGGCAAAACCTGGCAGAACTGGCAACCCACATTCCCGGCGTGGACGCGGTGCATTACAAGGAAGAGATAGAGCGCTACAGAAGCCAGAAGGAAGACGTGCGCAAACAGGCCGAAAAGCTTGAGGCCAGGTCAAAGCAATGGGATGAAAAGTCGGAACAGGCGCTGCACCAGCACCATCGCTGGGCCCAGGCGATGACCGCGATTCAGATCGCGATTTCATTGGCGGCGATCACCTTGCTGACCAGGCGGGAATGGTTGAAGCGCCTGTCGTATACAGCGGCGGGTGTCGCGGTGGTGCTGGGCAGCCTGGCGTGGCTGCATATCTGAGACGATGCAGTCAAAAGGTGGTGACGCCATGATCACTGGGATCAGCACCTTCTCTCAAGGGCTCACGCAATAGTCCTGTATGGCGTTTGCCATGGCCTGATTGGGTAGTTTCAGCCAATCAATGACTTCCTTGTCGGGCCCCCTTATGTCACGTACTCACAGCGCTTGCGTTTTCCTGTATCTCCTGTTGCTCAGCATCGTCTGGCCCAGCCACGCCAGAGACCTGGCCGAAGGACTTACCGAACAGTCACCGTCCATGGCACTTGAGAATAAACACCACCGTTACCCGCAATGGACCGGCATCGGTTCACTGAAAAACGCCTTAGGCCAGACCTGCAATGCCGTTCTGCTTGACACTCATGATCGCCGGGGCAAGGCCACCGGCCCGGCTTATGTGCTGACCAGCGGGCACTGCGTGTTCTTCAGCTACGGTACGGCGCTCCTGAGCCGGGCGTTCACCGCCGATGTCACCTTCAATTACTTTCATGACACACCTGAACGGCATGTCACCTACGCCGTCAAAACAGCACATTGGAGCAGCATGGCGGGCACCGATTTAGCCGTGCTCGAACTGGATACGTCACTGGCCGCGCTGGTGGCCAACGGGATCATGCCACTCAGGCTGGCATCTCAACGTCACACGTCGGATCGAGAAGTGATCAATGTGGGAGCGCCGACCGGGTTCCTGAAAAAGGGACTACGCATGAGCGCCTGCGTGGAGTCGACTATCAACAGTTTTGCCGAACAACCCGGTGTGTTCCCCAACGCCTTGCGCAACCGCTGCAACGGTCTGCGCCCAGGCAGCTCCGGCAGTCCGATGCTGGACCGGAATACCAATGAAATCACCAGTATCATCAGCAAGGTCGCGTCCGCCATTCAGAAGGACATTCTCAATAGCTGTCAGAACAACTCGGTGTGTGAAGCCGCCAAATTCAACTACAGCTATCCTGCCAACCACTTGTACTACTGCTTTGTAGACGGTGTGTTCCGTAATGACACCCCGACCTGCCAGCTCAAGACCGTTGAAATCACGCTGGACGAACCATGGAACCTGAAGCCGTATGTGCATTTACAACGTGATGCCGCCGGCCAAATAATCCGTCCAACCTGGAACCTGAGATTCTCGATCCAGGAACCGTTCTACCGATTCAAGGCCGTAAATGACATCAACGATTGCGCACGCACCCACGGCTACCAAGTCGCCGCCGCCTCTGACGAGGCGTACATCAACCAGTCCATCGGCCCAGTGCTGGGGCCGCATGTGCTGTGCATACTCGGCGTGCAAAAGGCCGAGCAACCGCTGACCGAAGCACTCCTGCGCAATGTATTCACCCATTCGGTCTTCCTGACCAACCCCGCACCGGCACCGCAGATCAAGCACCGCTATCACATCGCCTGGGAAAACCAGCACAGCGGTTTTAGCCAGCATTACTACTACAGCGTGCATTCGGCGAGCAGGACCACCTGTGGCGATATTGACGATGAACGCTACACCCTGGCCATGGATGGCATTTTCCTGGAAATAGCAGAGCTGCCGGTCACCTTATGCAGCTATGCACGCAACAGTGTTGGGCAACCGTCAGCCATTCGCACAGACGTGATCGAAAGCGCAACGGTTCGTTCGCAGCGTCATGCCAGGTGAGGCAGCAAGCCCTTTTCAGCAACTTTTGATGAAATTCGGGTATGAGAATAGGCAATGCCCAAAAGGCACCACTCGACCGGGGCACAGATGGGGGTAGGCTGCGAAATCGCGGGCAAAAAAAATCCCGCTGAGCGTCTAACTCGCGGGATTTCTTCAAGAATGTGGCGGTGAAGGAGAGATTCGAACTCTCGATACAATTTCTTGTATACACACTTTCCAGGCGTGCTCCTTAAGCCACTCGGACACTTCACCGTATCTCGTCAAACCAGTTCAGTCTGTCGAGGCGCGCTAATGTAGTCGAAAGCCTTTCTGATGGCAAAGGTTTTTTTCAGAATATTCATGCGCTTAGCCGGTTATGCCGCTCACCGCCCGGCAAGGGGCGTTGATTGTGCCATTCTCAGGCATTGGCGGTAGGTGTCTGGGGTGGCGATTGTGCCCTGCCCCAGGCATTCCGATGCGCTGTGCAGGGGAAAACCCTGACTGGCCAGTCAGTCACAGCGCTTTACCGGGGCGGGCGTGGTGGGTAACGTCTGCTGCATTCTTCTATAACAAGTCCTACAAGGAACCGCGTCATGAGTGAGTTGATTGCCTACCACCTCGAAGACGGTATCGTGACCCTGACCTTGAGCAACGGCAAGGTGAATGCCATTTCTCCGGCGGTGGTCAGTGCGTTTAATGAAGCGCTGGACCAGGCGGAGAAGGACCGGGCGGTGGTGGTGATCACCGGTACGCCGGGGATTTTGTCGGGTGGTTATGATTTGAAGGTGATGACCGCCGGCCCTAAAGAGGCGATCAGCCTGGTGACGTCCGGTTCGACGTTGGCGCGTCGCCTGTTGTCGCACCCGTTCCCGGTGATTGTGGCGTGCCCTGGCCATGCGGTGGCCAAGGGTGCCTTCCTGCTGTTGTCGGCGGATTATCGGATTGGCGTGGAAGGCCCGTTCAGCATTGGCCTGAACGAGGTGGCGATTGGCATGACCATGCACCACGCCGGTATCGAGTTGGCGCGGGATCGCCTGCGCAAGTCGGCGTTCCATCGTTCGGTGATCAATGCCGAGATGTTTGACCCGCAGGGCGCGTTGCAAGCGGGCTTCCTCGACAAGGTGGTGGCACCGGAAGAGCTGCACGCGGCGGCGCTGGAAGCGGCGCGTCAGTTGAAGAAGCTCAACATGAACGCCCACAAGCACACCAAGTTGAAAGTCCGTAAAGAACTGTTGGAAGCCTTGGACGACGCCATCATCCAGGACCAGGGGCATATACTGAGTTAAGCCCTACGCCTGATACACCGAAGCCCGACCTTGCGTCGGGCTTTTTCTTACAACCAATTCCGAATCATCTTCAGCCGCTCTAGCTTGCCTGTATCGACAGATGTTGAAACATGCGCTTAAACATCGGCTATCTCCTACCTCTACCGGGATAATTGCCGAATACAGTGCACAACCGTACACTGCGCCAACTTTTGTCCCGGTAGGCCGTGTCGATGCTTTTCCTGTTGCGTATGTTGTTGATGAGCCTGCACTTTATGCTTGCCGGCGTGCTCGGCGTGCTGGTTGGTGTGTGCCGGCCGTTCAACCCGGACAACAGTCGCCTGTGCGCACGCCTGTACGCGCTGCCGGCCATGTGGATCCTGCGGCTCAAGGTGAAGGCCGATGTGGACTCGCTGCGCAACAAGCCCGGCACCTGCGTGATCATCGCCAACCACCAATCCAACTATGACCTGTTTGTGTTCGGCACCGTGGTGCCCCACCGCACGGTGTGCATCGCCAAGAAAAGCCTGAAGTGGGTGCCGCTGTTCGGCCAGTTGTTCTGGCTGGCGGGCAATGTGTTGATTGACCGGGGCAATGCGCACAAGGCACGCCGCGCGATGCTCACCACCACCCACACGTTGCAGCATGAAGACACCTCGATCTGGGTGTTCCCGGAAGGCACGCGCAACCTGGGCAAAGGATTGCTGCCGTTCAAGAAAGGTGCGTTCCATATGGCGATTGCGGCGGGTGTGCCGATTGTGCAGGTGTGTGTCAGCAATTACGTCACGCAAATGCAGCTCAATCGCTGGAACAGTGGGGATGTGCTCATACGGTCGCTGCCGCCAATTCCTACCGTTGGCCTGACCTCGGATGACATCCCGGCGTTGATGCAGGCGTGTCATGCGCAGATGCAAGCCTGTATTGACGAGATGGACCGCGAGTTGCGGGCAGCCTGAACACCGCTTGGAGGCGCTTCGCCCCCCAGCGCGAGCAAGCTCGCACACTACAAAAAGCTCGACGCAACGACGGAACGCCATTCAGGCTAAGCTGCCCAACACTTGTCCTCCCAATAAGAAGCGATCAGCACCATGGGTAGAGTTGTTGCGGCCGCCGTCTACAGCGCCGGTAAGAAAGTCACGGATATCACTCTCGATGAAGGCGCGGCCTGGGCCGCCAAACCCGATCACTTTGTATGGATAGGCCTGGAAGAACCCGACGCCCGGGAGCTGGCCAACCTGCAACGCCAGTTCAACCTGCATGAACTGGCCATCGAAGACGCCCTGGAAAAACACAGCCGCCCCAAGCTGGAAACCTTTGGCGATGCGCTGTTTATCGTCACCTACTCGCCGGTGCGCGAGAACGGCAAGCTGGAGTTTATCGAGACGCATATCTTTGCCGGCAACGGCTACATCATCACCGCGCGCAATGGGCACTCGGCGTCCTACGGCTTTGTGCGCCAGCGTTGTGAGGCGCGGCCGCTGTTGCTGGAGCATGGGGAAGATTTCGTACTGTATGCGCTGCTGGATTTCGTCACCGAAAACTACCAGCCGGTGAGCGAAGCGATCCATGCCGAGATCGATGAGCTGGAGCGCAACGTGTTGTGCAGTTCGCTGAGCGAGCGGGATATCCAGAAGATCCATGGCCTGCGCCGCGACGTGTTGCGACTCAAGCGTTATGTGGCGCCGATGGTGGAGATCAGCCAGGAGTTGCAGAAGCTCAGCTTCCCGTTCATCGACAAGAACATGCGCCCGTATTTCCGTGACGTGCAGATTCACGTGACGCGGCAGATGGAAGACCTGACCACCCTGCGCGATATCGCCAGCCAGACCATCGAAATCGGTGTGTTATTGGAGGCTTCGCGCCAGAGCGTGGTGCAGCGCAAGTTTGCCGCATGGGCGGCGATCCTGGCGTTCCCCACCGCAGTGGCGGGGATTTACGGGATGAACTTCCAGAACATGCCCGAGCTGCAATGGCACTACGGCTACTTTGCGGTACTCGGGTTTATTGCGACGGGTTGCACGGCATTGTGGGCCAGTTTCAAACGGTCGGGTTGGCTTTAGGATTTGTGCGCCACAAACCGCATCATCCATTCCGCCACGGTTGCACCGTGGTGGTCGCGCTCGAGGCTGGCCACGCCGTTCGTATAGACTTTTTCGCCCAGGGTTGTCTGGAGAATCTCCAGCAACTCGCGAGAATAATCATGGACAAATTCCGGGTGGCCCTGGAAACACAGCACCTGGTCACCGATGTGGTACGCCGCGAACGGGCAAAAAGCGCTGGAGGCGATGACCGTGGCATTCTCCGGCAACGTGGTGACCTGGTCCTGATGGCTGATCAATAGGGTCAATTCCGGTACTTCAGGGCTCATCCACGGGGCCTTGGCATCCAGTTGGTAGTCGTGAATGCCCATGCCCCAGCCCTGGCCGGCGCGCTCGGTCTTGCCGCCCAGCAACAGTGCCAGCAACTGATGACCGAAGCAGATGCCGAGCAGCTTGTCGCCACGCTCGTAACGGTCGAGCAGGTAGGTCTTGAGGGTCTGGATCCATGGGTCAGTGCCGAAGGAGTCGGCTTTGCTGCCGGTGACCAGGTACGCGTCGAAGACTTCGTCGTCCGAGGGGTATTCACCGTTCACCACGTTGTACACCACGAACTCGGCGGGAATCGGCTGCTTGGCGAACAGGCGCTTGAACATCTGCCCGTACCCTTGGTATTGATCGATCAAGCCTGGACGCAGGATATCGGTTTCCAGGATACAGACGCGTAGCGACATAAAAAATACCTGACACGGTGATGGGAATATTGCACACCCCCAGAGCCTGCCTTGAAATACCCCTTCAAGGCAAGCCCCCCAGCTTCACCGGAACACTTCACCCTGCGCCGCTTTCTCCAGCAACAGCGCCGGCGGCGTGAAACGTTCGCCATACTGCTGCGCCAGATAGCGGGCGCGGGCAACAAAGTCGTTCAAGCCGTATTGGTTGATGAACTGCAGCGCGCCACCGCTCCAGGCCGCGAAACCAATGCCGAAAACAGACCCCACGTTCGCGTCCGCCGTGGACATCAACACCCCCTCCTCCACACAGCGCACCGTCTCGATGGCCTGGATAAACAGCAGGCGGTCGCGTACATCCTGCGCAGAGATGCGTTGGTCGGGTCGCTCAAAGCGGCTTTTCAACTCTGGCCACAGGTACTTTTGCCCGCCGCTGGGGTACTCATAGAAACCGCCTCCCGCCGCCTTGCCCAGCCGCTTGTATTCATTGACCAACAGATCGATCACCGCCGTCGCCGGGTGCGCAGGCAGCGCCTTGCCCTCCGCCTGCAAGTCCTTGGCCGTCTGCTGCCGGATATGGCTCATCAGGCTGAGGGACACTTCGTCAGACACCGCCAACGGCCCCACCGGCATGCCGGCCTTGCGCGCTTCGGTCTCGATCATCGGCGCGGCCACGCCCTCACCGAGCATGGCAATGCCTTCGTTAGTAAAGGTGCCGAACACCCGTGAAGTGAAGAAGCCACGGCTGTCATTGACCACGATCGGGGTTTTCTTGATTTGCAGGACGAAATCGAAACCCCGGGCCAGGGTTTCGTCGCTGGTGCGTGCGCCCTTGATGATTTCCACCAGCGGCATCTTGTCCACCGGGCTGAAGAAGTGCAGGCCAATGAAGCTGGCCTGATCCGGCACCGCCGTGGCCAGGCCGCTGATGGGCAAGGTGGAGGTGTTGGAGGCGATTACGGCCTCGGCGCCGACCACGCTTTGCGCAGCGGCCGAGACCCTGGCCTTGAGTTCGCGGTCTTCGAACACCGCCTCGATGATCAGGTCACAGCCTGCCAGGTCAGTATCAGAGGCCGTAGGAAGAATCCGCGCCAAAATGGTTTCCCGCTGCTCGGCGGTCAACTGCCCACGGCTGACCTTCTTGTCCAGCAGCACCGCCGAATGCACCTTGCCCTTCTCGGCGGCCGCCAGGTTGATGTCCTTGAGCACCACCTCGATGCCTGCACTGGCGCTGACATAGGCAATACCCGCCCCCATCATCCCCGCACCGAGCACGCCGACTTTACGCGTGATATACGGCGCAAACCCTTGCGGCCTCGAGCTGCCGGCGTTGATCTCGTTAAGCTGGAACCAGAAGGTGCCGATCATGTTTTTTGCCACCTGCCCCGTCACCAACTCGGTGAAGTAACGGGTTTCGATCAGGTGCGCGGTGTCGAAGTCTACCTGGGCGCCTTCGACGGCCGCACAGAGAATTTTCTCCGGGGCGGGGAAACAGCCGTTGGTTTTACTGCGCAAAATCGACGGCGCAATTGCCAGCATCTGTGCAACTTTTGGGTTCGAAGGGGTGCCGCCTGGAATCTGGTAGGCCTTGTTGTCCCACGGTTGCCTGGCGTCCGGATTGGCCAGAATCCAGGCGCGGGACTTGGCCAGCAACTCATCGCGATCCGCCGCCAGTTCGTTGATCAAGCCGGCTTGCAGCGCCTGTTGCGGCCGCACTTTCTTGCCTTCGAGCAAATACGGCAAGGCCTTTTCCAGCCCCAGCATACGCACCATGCGCACCACCCCGCCGCCCCCCGGCAGCAGGCCCAGGGTGACTTCCGGCAAGCCCAACTGCACCGACTTGTCGTCCAGCGCGACGCGGTAATGGCATGCCAGGCAAATCTCCCAGCCGCCCCCGAGTGCCGCACCGTTGATGGCGGCCACCACGGGCTTACCGAGGGTTTCCAGGCGCCGCAGTTGCGCTTTCAACACCCGCACACCGTCATAGAAATCCTTGGCGTGGGCCTTGTCGACCTTGATCAGTTCATTGAGATCGCCACCGGCAAAAAACGTTTTCTTCGCCGAGGTGATGACGACGCCGGCGATGCTGTCCCTTTCCGTCTCCAGGCGTTCGACCGTGGCCGCCATGGCCGCGCGGTATACGCCGTTCATGGTGTTGGCGCTTTGGCCGGGCATGTCGAGGGTCAGCACCACGATGCCGTCCTGGCCTTTTTCGTAACGAATGGCTTGGGTCATGACAAATTCCTTGGCTCAGAGGCGTTCGATAATGGTGGCGATGCCCATGCCACCGCCAACACACAGGGTGGCCAGGCCATAGCGCTGCTGGCGTACTTCGAGTTCGTCGAGCAGGGTGCCGAGGATCGCGCAGCCGGTCGCTCCCAACGGGTGCCCCATGGCAATCGAGCCGCCGTTGACGTTCACACGTGCGGCGTCGATGCCCATGTCCTTGATGAACTTGAGCACCACCGAGGCAAACGCTTCGTTGACCTCGAACAGGTCGATGTCTTCGACGCGCAGGCCGGCCTTGGCCAGGGCCTTGCGCGTGGCGGGCGCAGGACCGGTGAGCATGATGGTCGGATCGGTACTGGTGACCGCCGTGGCAACGATACGTGCCCTGGGTTGCAGGCCCAGTTCACGCCCCTTGGCTTCGGAGCCGATCAACATCAGCGCCGCCCCGTCGACGATGCCGGAACTGTTGCCGGGGGTGTGTACGTGATGGATGCGCTCTACATGGCTGTAGACCCGCAACGCGGTGGCATCGAAGCCCATCTGCCCCATCATTTCGAAACTCGGCTTGAGCTTGCCGAGGCCTTCAAGGGTGGAGTCGCCGCGAATGAATTCGTCATGGTCCAGCAGCACGATGCCGTTCTGGTCCTGAACCGCGATCAGCGACTTGTTGAAGGCACCGTCTGCACGCGCCCTCGCCGCTTTCTGCTGCGAATGCAGGGCAAAGGCGTCGACGTCCTCGCGGGTGAAACCTTCCAGGGTGGCGATCAGGTCCGCGCCAATGCCCTGTGGGGTGAAGTGACTGTGCATATTGGTCTGCGGGTCGAGCACCCAGGCGCCGCCGTCACTGCCCATGGGCACGCGGGACATGGACTCGACACCGCCGACCACCACCAGGTCCTCGAAGCCGGAGCGGACTTTCATCGCCCCCAGGTTCACCGCCTCCAGGCCCGACGCGCAGAAGCGGTTGACCTGCACGCCGGCGACGCTGATGTCCCAGTCCGCCACCAGCGCCGCGGTCTTGGCGATGTCGGCGCCCTGGTCGCCTACCGGGGTCACGCAGCCGAGCACGATGTCGTGCACTTGATGAGTGTCGAGGTCACTGCGTCGGGCCAGCGCGGTGAGCAGGCCGGCCACCAGGTTCACCGGCTTGACGCTGTGCAAGGCACCGTCCGGCTTGCCTTTGCCACGTGGGGTGCGTATTGCATCAAAGATCAACGCTTGGGTCATGACGTCCTCGAACCAGTGTGCATGTGTGCCCTACCTTAGGCCCGATTGACACGGTTTCAATGACGGATGCGCTCATTGCTTTTGACCCCCTCGCTCGGACGAACGGTAGGTACCTAAGGTAATCCCCTGATTAATCGTTTTAGCTGTCTAGCCAAGGCATTGGCGCCAAGATGGCGATATGCCTCATGCCTTTTTAAGCAGAAATGCTGATTAGCTGATACGAAATGAGTCTAAGCCGCGAAGAACAAGGCCTCTAAGGTTGAATCAGTAGGAAGTTGCTGCCGGGTTTTGCTGGAGCAACTGTAAGAAAAGCGACACGTCATCTCGCCATACTGAAATAAAACCGGCACGCATTTGACGCTCAGGAATAACAACAAAAGGCAGTCAGCCATGTTCAAACATTCGAAAGTACGTCAGGCGGGACTCATTCTGTTCGCCACCACACTGATTCTGATCTTGCCCAATTTAACCAAGGTTATTGGGTGACACCTCCACGCCCACATGCCGTGCATTCACAGCACCGGGTCTGCAGTTTTTGGCAGCGCCTGCAAGGACATTGCGCATAGCGGTCCTGCAGGGGCTGTCTTTTTGCGTGCAGATTTGCGGTATCGTGAGCAGCATCGCCACTCGACACCGGGCCCTTTCTTGAAAGCCATCCTTGCCCTCCTCGCCTTGCTCATCAGCCTCCCCACTGCGGCGGCCCAATTGACCATCGAACTCGACCACTCCCGCAAGACCTGGCAGACCGCCGACTTGCTCAAGCACCCGCAAGCGCAGACGGTGCAGATCGCCGATGACGTCTCCTACAAGCGCAGCATGAGTTATCGCGCAGTGCCGCTAGCCGTACTCCTACCTGGCTTGAAACCCGAGAGCCACGTGCAAGCGGTGGCCCTGGATGGGTTCGCCGCCGAACTCACCGCCGCGCCGTTGCTGGAACACCAGGGTGCACGCGCCTGGCTGGCGGTGGAGGATCCTGCTCAACCATGGCCGGCGTTGGCAGATGGCAAACCCGGTGCAGGGCCGTTCTACTTGGTGTGGACCAACCCGCAAGCCGGGGCTATCAGCCCTGAGCAGTGGCCATTCCAGATTTCCGCGATCAAGCAGTTGAAGACAGTGGCGGTGCGTTTTCCGGCGTTGTTGCCGGATCCGAAGCTGGCGGCCAACGACCCGATCAACCAGGGTTTTGCCCTGTTCCAGAAAAACTGTCTGGCATGCCACCGCCTCAATGGCGCCGGAGACGCCCAGGTGGGACCGGACCTGAATATCCCCTACAACCCCACCGAGTATTTTGGCGGTGATTTCCTCAAGCGCTATATCCGCGACCCACAGAGTTTGCGGCATTGGCCGCAGGCGAAGATGCCGGCGTTCGCGGCCAGCGTGTTGCCGGACGGTGAGCTGGATCTGTTGGTGGGGTATTTGAAGCATATGGCCGGGCGTAAACAGCAACCTTAAACATCCGGTGGTGAACGCCACGACACCCCGCTCGCCGCGACCCTATCATTGCTGCTGGACGGAAATCACCGGCGTCGGCGCCACGAACACCTTGGCATGCATCTGCTCATGCCCACCGCCCCGGCGCATGCCGCGCACCGGGCAAGCATCGAGGTAATCCAGCCCCACCGCCAGCTTCAAATGCCGCTCCGGGCGGGCCAGTTGGTTGGTCACGTCAAAACTGTACCAGGCGTCATCCAGCCAGGCTTCGGCCCAGGCGTGGCTGGCCAGGTGCGTGCTGTCCTCGGTGTATAAATACCCCGACACATACCGCGCAGGAATGCCCAGGCTACGCGCACAGGCCAGGAACGCGTGGGTGTGGTCCTGGCACACGCCCGCCCGGCCGGCGAAGGCCTGGGCGGCGCAGGTGTCGACTTCGGTCGCGCCAGGTGTGTAGGCCATCGCCTGGTTCAGCGCGTGCATCAAGTCGATCAACGCCGTGCGGTCGCGCCGTTGATGGCAGTGCTGTTCGGCAAAACCACGCAAGGCGTCATCAGGTTCGGTCAGGCGGGTGCACCGCAGGAACGGGAACGCCGATTGGCTCTCGTGCTCGGCCTCACGCAGCTCGTCAATATCCACCTGACCACGCGCGCCAATGATGATGGCGTCGTGGGGCTCATCCAGGGTCAACACATGCAGGATGTTGCCGAACGGGTCCACCTGGGCACGCACCGGGCGCGGCAGGTCGAGTTGCCAACTGAGCACGTGCTGGCGCTCGCTGTCATGGGGCGTGAGGCGCAGGTACTGGATGCTGGCGCGCACCTGGTCTTCATAATGGTAGGTGGTTTCGTGGCTGATGGAGAGTCTCATGCCGCCTCCAGGTAGGAAGTGTAGATGGCGTCGCCCAACTGGCGGACCAAAGGGATAAAGTCGGTCAGCCAGGCGTGCAGGCCTTCCTCAAGGATTTCATCGATGGCGGTAAAGCGCAGGCGCGCATCCATCTCGGCAGCCAGGCGCTGGGCCGGGCGGCCGTTGATGCCGGGCAGGCTGGCGAGGATCTGGTCGATCTCTTCACTGCAGGCACGCAACGAGCGTGGCACATCGGCGCGCAACAGCAGCAACTCGGCGACTTGCCGGGCGCCAGGCGCATCGCGATAAATCTCGGTGTAGGCCTCGAACGACGACAAGGCGCGCAGCAAGGCACTCCATTGATAGTAGGCGTGGGCCGTGCCATCGGTGACAGGCTCGGCGCGGTCACCGGCCATTTCATAGCGGGCGTCCAACAGGCGCAGCGTGTTGTCGGCGCGCTCGATAAAAGTGCCCAGGCGGATAAACCGGAAGGCGTCGTTGCGCATGATGGTGCCGTAGGTGGCGCCACGGAACAGATGGGAGCGTTCCTTGACCCACTCACAGAACCGGCTCATGCCATAACGGCTGAGGCCCTGCTGGGCGATATCGCGAATATCCAGCCAGGTGGCGTTGATGTTTTCCCACATATCCGCGGTAATTCGCCCACGCACGGCATGGGCGCTGGCCCGCGCCGCACCGAGACAACTGTAGATGCTGGCCGGGTTGGCCGCGTCCAGCGCAAAAAAGTGCAACAGGCGTTCGGCGTGCAACTGGCCGTGACGCTCGTGGTAATCCTCCAGGGTGCCGGTAATCAACAACGGCATGGCCAGTTCATGCAGGCCATCGCCGCGCCCATCCTGGGGCATGAGTGACAGCGAGTAGCTGACGTCGAGCATGCGTGCGAGGTTTTCGGCACGCTCCAGGTAGCGCGACATCCAGTACAGATCCGAGGCAGTTCTACTCAACATGGCATCATTCCTCGACCACCCAAGTGTCTTTGGTGCCGCCGCCCTGGGACGAGTTGACCACCAGCGAGCCTTCGCGCAAGGCCACGCGGGTCAGGCCACCGGGGACTACACGGGTCTCCTTGCCGGACAACACAAATGGGCGCAGGTCGATATGGCGCGGCGCAATGCCGTTTTCGACAAAGGTCGGGCAGGTGGATAAACACAGGGTCGGCTGGGCGATATAGGCGTGGGGCTTGGCCTTGATACGCGCACGGAAGGCTTCGATTTCCGCTGCCGTGGACGCCGGGCCTACCAGCATGCCGTAGCCGCCGGAGCCCTGGGTTTCCTTCACCACCAGGTCCGGCAGGTTGGCGAGCACGTGGGACAGTTCGTCGGGCTTACGGCACTGGAAGGTCGGAACATTCTTCAGGATCGGTTCTTCATCCAGGTAAAAACGGATCATCTCGGTGACGAAGGGGTACACCGACTTGTCATCCGCCACCCCGGTGCCGATGGCATTGGCCAGCACCACATTCCCGCAGCGATAAGCCGCGAGCAGGCCGGGCACGCCGAGCATGGAGTCCGGGTCGAAGGCCAGGGGGTCGAGAAACGCATCGTCGAGGCGACGGTAGATCACATCCACGGCCTTTGGCCCATCGGTCGTGCGCATGAAGACGCGATCATCACGCACGAACAGGTCGGCGCCTTCCACCAGTTCCACCCCCATCTCACGGGCGAGAAAGGCATGCTCAAAGAACGCGCTGTTAAAGCGACCCGGCGTCAATACCACCACGCTGGGGTTATCCAGGGGGCTTGAGCTTTTCAGGGTGTCGAGCAACAGGTTGGGGTAGTGATCGATAGGCGCGATGCGCTGGGCAGCGAACAGTTCGGGGAACAGGCGCATCATCATCTTGCGGTCTTCGAGCATATAGCTGACGCCGCTGGGCGTACGCAGGTTGTCTTCGAGCACGTAGTACGTACCGTCTCCATCGCGTACGAGGTCGACGCCGGAGATGTGGGAATACAGGTCGCGGTGCAGGTCCAGGCCCTGCATTGCCAGCTGGTATTGCTCGTTGGCCAGCACCTGTTCGGCAGGAATGATCCCGGCCTTGATGATGCGTTGCTCGTGATACAGGTCGGCGAGAAACATGTTCAGCGCCTTGACCCGCTGGATGCAGCCGCGCTCGACAATCCGCCATTCGCTGGCGGGAATGCTGCGCGGGATGGTGTCGAAGGGAATCAGGCGCTCGGTGCCCTGCTCGTCCCCGTAGAGGGTGAAGGTGATCCCGGCGCGGTGAAACAGCAAATCGGCTTCGCGCCGGCGCTGGGCCAGCAGTTCAGGCGGGGTTTCGGCCAGCCAGCGGGCGAACTCGCGGTAATGCGGTCGGACCTGGCCTGCCCCATCGTACATTTCATCGTAATAAGTGCGGATCATGCCGAACTCCTTGTCACCCGGGCGAAAGAACCGTCGCAAGGCCCGTGCCAGCGGCATAAACACTTAGAAATCAGTGAGTTGAATTAACCACGCAATCTGCTCGCACCGTCCTGGTGCGCAGAATGCCCGGTGCACTGCCCGACGCTTCATCGCAATGCGGGCTTTGACTATCAACAGCATAGTCAGAGTTGATTTCACTGCCCGGCGCAGGCTGCGGATAATCGGCCCCATCTGCTGAACTGCCTTCAGCGCTCCGCTCTTCCCTTTAAGCCACCCTCATGGGTGGCCTTTTTTTTGGTGCATAAAAATAGCGCGCAAGTTCCGAGTAATTTTCCCACCTCACAAACAAAATCGGCCGACCCAAAGGTCAGCCGATACGCTGTGTTTCTCATACTTCAAGTCGCTACATGGGTAACCCACGCACCTCCTGCTTCACGCCCCATCCTTCGATGATCCCACCCAGCGGCTCGACCACCGCCCCGAAGTCTTGCTCGAAGTCTCCTATGCCGTCGTAGGTCGCAAACATGACTTTGCTCAGTTCCAGGTACCAGGCGCCATCGTCGCGCGCACTCACCTGGGCATTCAGGGATTCCCCGCGAAACTCACCCGCAGCCCTGCGCGCCCGTTCCTCATCCGGGAAAATGGCGTAGAACTCGATGGGGTGAAAACGCGAAAAGTCGAAGCCGCCTTCTTTCATGCGGCGCAGAACGTTGGTGCTGATGTCTTCTTGATAGGCTGTGCTCATGAAAAGTGCTCCTCGAATTGATGGATAGACTTTCCGTGCTTCCCGAAGCCCACGCCGCAATGGCGTGGGGACTACGGCAACAACATCACCGCTGGAAAACAAGCATGTAGCTGACAAGACCAGAACTAGCGATTCATTCGCTGATCTCGTTTGCAGAGTAGCGCGAAGCTATCACCTCCACCAGAGGCGCTTGGATGGCTTACAGGGAATGTTCAGGCGGCGGGAGAGATGTCGAGGATCTGGATACTGTTCTGGTCTTTGAGGATCTTGACCGTCGGCTCGGGCTTGCGGCCCTCCAGGTCATTGAGGTCCAGTTCGGCGGCGACGGGCACCAGCTTGTTGCGAATCATGCGCGCAGCGTCTTCGAGGCTGGGCTTGTGTTCGCAGGTGAACTGCTCCACGGACTGCACGCCGTGATCATCAACGAAGGTAATTTGCCACGTTTGCATCGGTGCCTCCTCGATAAAACCCATATGTGGGCTTACACGTATCTGGACCTTGAGCGCTGGACAAACGTTCCACTCAAGGCCGGAGGCACCGGATCAGCTGCAGTTATTTTTCTGCGTGTTGTTTCAAGGCTTTCAAGGTGTTGAACGGGGCGTCCACCACAAACTTGTTGGCCAACCACGAGGGCACGCTGCCGCCAGGCTCGGTGTGCACCTGGTAGGTGACTTCGGTCAGGTTGTCGCCTTTGGGCACCAGTTTCCAGAAGCCGTCGACCTGGGCGACGCGCACGTAGCCTTTTTCTTCAGGCTTGTAGGTGGGGACACCTTCAAGTTTACGAGTCAACGTGCCATCGGCGGCCTTGGTCGTGGTGATATGCAGGTAAGAGTCACGATCCGTCACAGGGAACGGCGCTTTGAATTGGGTGTAGGTCCAGCTCTCGTCGCCCTTCTTGTCGACCAGTTTCTGGGACTTGCATTCGTGGATCCAGGCGCACGCACCGGCAACGTCTTCCTGCAGCGCGACAATCTTGGCCACCGGCGCCTTGATCGTGGTGACCCCGCGATACGCCTTGTACTTGGAGCCGGCAATTTCGCTCAGGGACACCTTGATACCGTCTTCGTCCTTGGCGACTTGCCAATCCTCAGCCTGGGCAGTGGCAGCAAACAACACTGTAAAACCGCACAACACAGCCATTCGTTTCAGCGAACCCATTGTTGTATTCCTTATTGTTGAAGTTCCGATAGTAAAGCCCATCAAGCCGCCGTCATCTGCTCCCACCAGCCGATCAAGCGGATCGCATCGGCCTGGTCGGTGCCGCAGACCTCGAGATCTGCCTTGAAATCACTGCACACCGCCGGTCGCTCCGGCTGGCCGAACAGCAGGCATAGTTGTTCGACCGACAGGTGCAAGCAGCGTTCGCCGGCGGGCTTGCCTTGTGGCATGCCCGGTAATGGCGAACTGATGGAGGGGGCGATGCAGCAAGCGCCACAGCCTTCACGGCAATTCATGACCAGCAAGTCCTCGACGACTCAATGTGGATGGCGGGGCTAGAGTACGCCCTAAAACAGCCGTTTTAAAATGGGTTAACAGGGGTTTTTCGCAGAAAACAAAAGTGACTGACCAGTCTGCGACAGATGGTCGAGGGCACGCGTCACGTTTGCGGGAAAAGTTTACTGCTTGAACTCGAACTCCAGCGCGGCGCCTTCCACTTCGCGTCGTTCTTCGTTGCGCAGTTGCAGCTTCATTTCGTTGCTGAGCAGACGGCCGTTGATCTGGAAGGCGCTGTTGTCGGCGGGCTTCTCACCGAACATCGGCGGCAGCAAGGGCACACTTTTGGGTTTGGGCATGGTGCCGATAGGCTGCAAGTGCCTGACCATATCCGACGGCAAGGACAGGTCCAACTGTGCCGGTGGCAATTGTGTCTGCGTCACCTCGCGAGATGCCTTGGACTTGCTGGCTGCACGTTTTTTGGCGGCGGCGGTGGGTTTCTTCACCGCTGGCGCTTTTTTTACGGGAGCCGGTTTTTTCGCGGGGGTCTTCTGCTCGTTACTGGCGGCTGGCTTGGTTTCGCTCACAGGGGCTGCCGCCAGCACTGTGCCGACGTTGCACAGGCTTAACAGGCCAATTACCAGAACAGCGCGAAAAATACAGGTCATATCGCCTACAGCATTAACGGCAGAGGGCCATATGCTCGCTTGTTGTGCGCGGCATGACAAGCACGGTGATCAGCGCGCTATAGGATTTGTCCCCTTTCCGAGCGTCACAGTCCTGCTGCCGTTTCCTGGCATAACTGGCTGGCCAGCATCCCCAACGTCATCAGCGCCCGCTCTGCCTCGCGGTTCCACGGGGTGCCGCAGTTGAGGCGAATACAGTGATTGAACTGCTCCGTGTTACTGAAGATCAGACCCGGCGCAATACTGATGCCCTGTTGCAGTGCGCGCACGTGCAGTTCCTGGGTATTGACCCTTCCAGGCAAACTGACCCACAGGATGAAGCCGCCCGTCGGACGGGTCATCTGAGTGCCTTCCGGGAAATACTGCTGCACGGCCAGTTGAAAGGCGCTGAGGTTCTTGCGGTACTCCTGGCGGATGTAACGCAGATGCCGGTCGTAGCCGCCATTTTCCAGGTAAGCCGCAACGCCCATCTGCGTGACACTGCACGCGGAGTGGGTGCTGAACATCTGCAGGCGCTGGATCTCCTGCTGATACTTGCCGGCGATCATCCAGCCAATGCGCACACCGGGGGACAGCGTCTTGGAAAAGCTCGAGCAATAGATGACCCGATCCAGGCGGTCATAGGCTTTCAGCGCCTTGGTGCGGCCCAGTTCGAACATCAGCTCGCCGTAGATATCGTCCTCGACAATCTGGATGTCGAAGTCCGAGGCCAGGCGCAGTAACTGTTTCTGCCGTTCCTCGGGCATCGTGCCGCCCAGCGGGTTGCTCAGGCGCGTGGTCAGCACCAGGGCCTTGATCGACCATTGGTTGGCCGCCAGCTGCAGGGCCTCCAGGCTCATGCCGGTGGACGGGTCGCTGGGAATCTCGATGACCTTGAGGCCCAACAGATCGGCCAGTTGCAGCAACCCGTAATAGGTCGGCGATTCAGCGGCTATCAGGTCGCCCGGCCGCGTCAGCACCCGCAGGGACATCTGCAACGCGTCGACACAACCGTGGGTGATCACCACTTCGGACGGGTCCACCACCACACCCGCATCGCGCATGCGGATCGCCACTTGGCGGCGCAGCGGTTCGAAACCGGGGCTGAACATGTAGCTGAACGCCCGTGGGCTCTGGAAGCGCGTGACCTTGGCCAGTTGCTGGTGCAGGGCGCGTACAGGCAGGTAGTCCACGCTCGGCACCGCGGCGCCCAACGGAAACACTCCCTCGCGACGCGACTCGCCCAATACCTGTTGAATGATGCTGCTGCGGGTGACCAACCCAGGGCGCTCGACCCGTGCAATATCCGGCGTCGGCGCCGTGAGTGCTGGCGTCTGGTGCACGTAATAGCCGGACTGTGGCCGCGCCCGGATCAGCCCCTGGTCTTCCAGGTTGGCATAGGCCTGCAACACCGTCGCGTGGCTGACGTTCAACTGCGAACTCATCTTGCGCACCGACGGCACGCGCTCGCCCGGTTGATAGACACCGCGCCGGATATCCTCAGCCAGCTGCTGGGCGATACGTTGGTAAAGCAACAGATTGGTCATGACGCAGCACTCGATTTCACGGGTATTTTATTTTTGTGTGAAACATACCGGCACAGTTTAGAAGTGTACGGGGACAGTTGCCACAATAGTCGAGCGCGCGTTGTAGTGACAGTAAAACTGTGAAGGTGCACACCAAAAAAATGTGGGAGGGGGCAAGCCCCTCCCACACTTTTGATTTGTGCCTGGCGCCTAACGGGCGGCGCCGAGTTGGCCTTTTTCGTCGGAGAAAACGATTTCAACGCGACGGTTCTGTGCCCTGCCCCGCTCGGAGGCATTGGCCTCCACCGGGTACTGGTCGCCATACCCTTCCACCTGGATGCGTTTTTCGTCGATGCCCAGGTCGACCAGCACATCAGCCACCGACTGCGCGCGGTCGCGGGACAGCTTGAGGTTTTCCTGCTCGCCGCCGGTGTTATCGGCGTAGCCCTCGATACGCACCACACGCTTGGGGTTCAGTTGCAAGAACTGCACGATCTTGAGCACTGTACGGTTGGCCGAGTTCTTCAGCTCGGCGTCACCGGTGTCGAACAGCACATCGCCCAGGGTCATCACCAGGCCACGATCGGTCTGGGTGGTGGTCAGGCTGGCGATCTGTTCTTCAAGCCATTTGCCCTGCTGCTGTACGCTGCTCAGCTTGCTTTCGCGCAAGGCCAGTTGCAGGCGCTGGCGCTCCAGTTCGAGCTTGGCGCCGCGCTCCTGGTTGAGCGCCTGTTCGGTGTGTTCGCGGGCAATGGCGCTATAGCGCTGGCTCAAATAGGCGTAATGCACCACGTCGGCACCGCTGCCCCAGTAGCTGGACAAGCGGTCGGCACGGGCCAGGGACTCACCGGCGCGGATCACGTCCTTGGGCGCAAAGCGCAACACATTGGCGTCTTCCTTGACCTTCTGGAAATCATTCCCGGCCTGTTGCAGGGCCTGTTCGCTGTCGGGATGGCTGGCACAACCGCCCAATACAGCAGTGCCCAACAGCAGCGCACAGCTCAAACCACGGATCATCGGACTCATTGGGCTTCCCCCAACTGCAGTTGCTTGCGCAGGCGAGTGATGCGGGTGTTGAGCACGTTCAACTGCTCCTGGCTCTTGCGGGTCAACACTTTGGCTTCTGCCAGCCGCGCGTCCAACTCGGCTTGCTCAAAGCGCATGCGTGCATTTTTGTAGGACTGGTCAGCCATGCTCGACTTGGCCCGGGCGAATTTCTCTTCGGCCAGTTTCAGTTCGGGCGATTCATCGGGGTTGGCGCCAACGGCGCTGGCTTGCTCCAGGGCTTGCTGAGTGAGGCGAATTTGTTCATTCGGCGCAGGATCAGCTGCACATCCCGCCAGAGCGACAACGGCGAGGGCCGCGAAAAGAGGTCGAAGAGTCACTGAAAATCCCTACTTTGTTGGGGTGCCGACGGGTTGTTGCAATTGCGCTTTCCAACGTTCCAGATTGCGCTGCAACGCGGCTTCCGTCACACCAGACCCGGGCAATTCTGTCATCTTTTTGGCGAGCTGTCCGCGCAACCACGGATCGTTGCAGGCCGAGTTGTGGGAAATCGCCAGGTACAGGCCCGGCTGATCGACGGGCACGTCGCGGGCGATCAGGTCGTTGCTCATGCCCAGGGTCTGCGCCATCGCCATGCCGGAATAGCGTCCCGCGAGGACATAGTCGACCTCTCCCAGCAGCAGCTTCTGGAACGCCGGCGTCAGGGACGCCAGGCGTTGCAGGCTCAATTGCTGGCCGGCGAAGGTCTCGAAGGCGGCACTCAAGCGCGCACGTTCCGACACCGCGCCTTTGTGCCCGTGCAGGTCGGCCGCCGTGGTGTAGACCAGCGCTGAATCCTTGCGCGTCCACACCAGATAGTCGAGCTGCACCAGGGCCGGGTGGATGTAGTCGAGGGTTTCCAGCTCGCCCAGGTTCAGCGGCGCATCGGCGAGGATATCCATGCGCCCGCTGCGCACCTCATCCAGGGCCAGCGAGCGTTTGCCGCCATAGAGCAGGTCGATTTTCAACCCGAGGTCCTTGCCCACCTGTTGCAGCACGTCGGCGGTGGCGCCGATCAGGTGCGTGGGGTCTTGCGGGTCACGCCAGAGCAAGGGCGGCGCGTCCGGGCTGCCGGTGATCACCAGGCGGTCGCATTTGCCGGCGGCCAGCGCCAGGCTCGGCAGCAGTGTGAGGCCCAGCAGTACAGCCCAGGGGCGCAATTCCATGGCGTGTGTCTCCAGCAAGTCAAAAAAAAGCCCGGTCACTAGGACCGGGCTCTTTATAAGTGAAGCGACTGGATTAGACCAGCTTCTCCAACTCAGGGACGGCTTCGAACAAGTCCGCCACCAGGCCGTAATCAGCCACTTGGAAGATCGGTGCTTCTTCGTCCTTGTTGATCGCAACGATCACTTTGGAGTCCTTCATACCGGCCAAGTGCTGGATCGCGCCAGAGATACCGACGGCGATGTACAGCTGTGGCGCAACGATCTTGCCGGTCTGGCCGACCTGCATGTCGTTGGGTACGAAACCTGCGTCGACGGCCGCGCGGGAAGCGCCGACCGCAGCGCCCAGCTTGTCGGCCAGGGCGTACAGGTGCTTGAAGTTGTCACCGTTCTGCATGCCACGGCCGCCGGAAACGACGATCTTGGCAGCGGTCAGCTCAGGACGGTCCGACTTGGCCAGCTCTTCGCCTACAAAGCTGGAGGTGCCAGCGTCGTGGGCAGCGGCGACGGCTTCAACGGCAGCCGAACCACCTTCAGCGGCAACCGGGTCGAAACCGGTGGCACGCACGGTGATGACTTTGACCGAAGCGTTGGACTGTACGGTAGCGATAGCGTTACCGGCATAGATCGGGCGCTTGAAGGTGTCTGCGCTTTCGACCGAGATGATCTCGGAGATCTGGTCAACGTCCAGCTGCGCGGCAACGCGTGGCAGGATGTTTTTGCCGTTGGAGGTGGCGGCAGCCAGGATGTGGCTGTAGCCAGCGCCCAGCTCTGCAACCAGGGGCGCAACGTTTTCCGGCAGTTGGTGAGCATAGGCCGCGTTGTCGGCGACCAGTACTTTGCTCACGCCAGCGACTTTCGCAGCGGCTTCAGCCACCGCGCCAGCGCCCTGGCCTGCAACCAATACGTGGATATCACCACCGATTTTCGCAGCGGCAGCCACGGTGTTCAGGGTGGCCGGGGCCAGCACTTTGTTGTCGTGTTCTGCGATTACCAAGATAGTCATGGTTAGATTACCTTCGCTTCGTTTTTCAGTTTCTCGACCAGTTCAGCCACCGACTTGACCTTGATGCCCGCGCTGCGTGCAGCCGGTGCTTCAACTTTGACGGTCTTGTTGGTGGAGGCGGTGGAAACGCCCAAAGCTTCCGGAGTCAGCGACTCAAGCGGCTTCTTCTTGGCTTTCATGATGTTTGGCAGGGACGCGTAGCGCGGCTCGTTCAAACGCAGGTCGGTGGTGACGATGGCCGGCAGTTTCAAAGAAACGGTCTGCGCGCCGCCGTCGATTTCACGGGTGACAGCCACGCTGTCGCCGCTTACTTCGACTTTGGAGGCGAAGGTGCCCTGGCCGTAACCGGTCAGCGCAGCCAGCATCTGGCCAGTCTGGTTGTTGTCGCTGTCGATGGCCTGTTTGCCGAGGATAACCAGCTGAGGCTGTTCCTTGTCGACAACGGCTTTGAGCAGCTTGGCCACGGCGAGGGAGGTCAGCTCTTCAGCGGACTCGACCAGGATGGCGCGGTCGGCGCCCAGTGCCAGGGCGGTACGCAGCTGCTCTTGAGCAGTGGCAGGACCGATGGAAACCACGACGATTTCAGTCGCCACGCCTTTCTCTTTCAGGCGTACGGCTTCTTCCACGGCGATTTCGCAGAACGGGTTCATCGACATCTTGACGTTAGCGAGGTCGACGCCGGAATTGTCCGCCTTGACGCGAACTTTCACGTTGTAATCGACAACGCGTTTGACAGCTACAAGAACCTTCATGGATTCCTCGTTACTCTCCGGTGAAAAGAAAGTCGCCTAGGCGAACCTGGCGGTTGATGCTCATCGGCACACAAGGGC
Source organism: Pseudomonas extremorientalis (assembly GCF_024584605.1). Classification (NCBI taxonomy): domain Bacteria; kingdom Pseudomonadati; phylum Pseudomonadota; class Gammaproteobacteria; order Pseudomonadales; family Pseudomonadaceae; genus Pseudomonas; species Pseudomonas extremorientalis. Next base: position 4,857,165 of record NZ_CP089519.1, read on the forward strand.
ACCTCCAAAAACGCAGGCGGCGACCTTGCTCACGGGAAATGATGACCGTTCGTCGGGGGTGACTGAGAGGTCATTCTTTATCGCAGCGTGTAAACTGCGCGCCAATGGTTGGCACGCGTCACCTGTCTTGCTTTTGGACGTGCTCTTGAAACCTGCTGTCTGCCTACGGTAAGCGCAAAACCGACCGTATATTGACCGGAACGCCTATTCTGGTCAATACGGCAAAATAGCCAGTCATAAGCCGCACCACTGTGATTTATCTAGCCTGCGGGCAATTCAAACAAACGTTTGTATTGGACGCTGCCAGTGGTGTAGATATAATGCGCCACCTAGAGAGAAAGGTGGTTCTTGCCGTTGCCGCAAGACAACACCGAACCTCCACCCATTAGAAAAAAAAGCCTGTTGAGCCTTGAGTAGGAGATAGCCTGTGGAACGCGAATACATGGAATTCGACGTGGTCATCGTCGGCGCTGGCCCGGCGGGACTGTCTGCCGCCTGCCGCCTGAAGCAGAAGGCCGCCGAAGCCGGTAAGGAAATCAGCGTCTGCGTGGTCGAGAAAGGCTCCGAAGTCGGCGCGCATATCCTCTCCGGTGCCGTGTTCGAACCCCGCGCCCTGAACGAACTGTTCCCGGACTGGAAAGCACTCGGTGCGCCGCTCAACACTCCGGTGGTGCGCGATGACATCTATGTACTGCGCAGCCCCGAAGCCTCCACCAAGGTCCCTGACTTCTTTGTGCCCAAGACCATGCACAACGAAGGCAACTACATCATTTCCCTGGGCAACCTGTGCCGCTGGCTGGCCCAGCAGGCCGAGAACCTGGGCGTGGAAGTCTACCCAGGCTTCGCCGCCCAGGAAGCGCTGTTCGACGAAAACGGCGTGGTGCGCGGCATCATCACCGGTGACCTCGGCGTCGACCGCGAGGGCAACCCAAAGGAAGGCGTCTACACCCCAGGCATGGAGCTGCGTGGCAAGTACACGCTGTTCGCCGAAGGTTGCCGTGGCCACATCGGCAAGCAACTGATCCAGCGCTTCAACCTGGACAGCGACGCCGACGCCCAGCACTACGGCATCGGCCTCAAGGAAATCTGGGAAATCGACCCGGCCAGGCACCAGCCTGGCCTGGTGGTGCACACCGCCGGCTGGCCGCTGGACATCATGAGCGCCGAGAACACCGGCGGCTCGTTCCTCTATCACCTGGAAAACAACCAGGTGGTGGTCGGCCTGATCGTCGACCTGTCCTACAGCAACACCTTCCTGTCGCCGTTCGATGAGTTCCAGCGCCTCAAGCACCACCCGGTGCTGGCCCAGTACCTCGAAGGCGGCAAGCGCATCAGCTACGGCGCCCGTGCCATCTGCAAAGGCGGCCTGAACTCGCTGCCGAAGATGGTCTTCAAGGGCGGCGCGCTGATCGGTTGCGACCTCGGCACCCTGAACTTCGCCAAGATCAAGGGCAGCCACACCGCGATGAAGTCCGGCATGCTTGCCGCCGACGCCGTGGCCGACCGCCTGTTTGCCGAATCCGAAGGCGGTGATGAATTGACCGCTTACGTCGACAGCTTCAAGTCCAGCTGGCTCTACGAAGAACTGTTCGCCAGCCGCAACTTCGGCCCGGCGATGCACAAGTTCGGCCCGATCATCGGTGCCGGTTTCAACTGGTTCGACCAGAACATCCTGGGCGGCAAGATGCCGTTCACCCTGCACGACACCAAGCCGGACTACGCCTGCCTCAAGCTGGCCAAGGACAGCAAGAAGATCGACTACCCGAAACCCGACGGCAAGCTGAGCTTCGACAAGCTGAGCTCGGTGTTCATCTCCGGTACCAACCATGAAGAAGAACAGCCGTGCCACTTGAAGTTGAAAGACGCAAGCATCCCGATCGGCACCAACCTGCCGCTCTACGATGAACCGGCGCAGCGCTACTGCCCGGCTGGCGTGTATGAAGTGATCACCCAGGAAGACGGCGAGAAGCGCTTCCAGATCAACGCCCAGAACTGCGTGCACTGCAAGACCTGTGACATCAAGGACCCTTCGCAGAACATCACCTGGGTTACGCCGGAAGGCGCGGGTGGGCCGACTTACCCGAATATGTAAGCTCGCGGCTAGGACAAAAAGGCTCCCAAATGGGAGCCTTTTTTATGCTGCGCGCTCTTCGCCGGGATTACGCAGGAAATAGCGTTTATATTCCCGACTGAACTGCGACGTACTCTGATACCCCACGCTATGCGCCGCCTGCGCCACGCCCATGCCGTCCACCAGCAGCAACTGCTGGGCCTTGAGCAGACGCAAACGCTTCAGGTACTGCACCGGCGACAACAACGTGCAGCGCTTGAAGTGCTCATGAAAGGTCGACGCACTCATGTGCGCATACCCCGCCAGCGTCTCGATATTCAGCGGCTCGGCGTAATGGGCATGCAGGTGATTCAACGACGTGGCGATGCGCGAAAACTGCCCCTGCTGTTCCACCAGCGCCCGCAACACATCCGCCTGCGGACCTCGTAAAGCGGTGAACAACACTTCCCGGACCCGCGCCGGCCCCATGATCCGGCTTTCCAGCGGATCGTGCAGACACTCCAATAGCCGTTCGACGGCACCGCGCATCGCATCATCGAGCATCACCGAACTCATCGACTCCAGCGTCTGCGCCGTGGGCGGCGGCCCGGCCTGAATGCCCATGGCCATCACCAATTCGCCCAAGACCACGCGGTCAATGCCCACCGTGACGCCATACAACGGCGCATCGGAACCCATGGCAAACGTCTCGCACTCAAAGGGCACCGGCATGGCCTGGATCAGGTAGTGCCCGGCGCCATACTCCAGCGTGCGCGGCCCCAGGTAGGCGACTTTGCTGCCTTGGGCCACGAACATCAGGCTTGGCTCATAAATCTGCGGCCCGCGTGCCACGTCACAACTGGCGCGCAGCACTTGCACACCGGGCAGGTGGGTCGGGGAGAAACCGTCGCAGGGCGTAAGCCCCTCAATCAAGGCAACCAGGGTGGCGTTGGCATCGAGATGGCGGGTCAACAACATGGCAAAAAACTTCGCGAATAAGGGATGAGAACATCATCGCAGGTCTGGCGGCCAACGGATCCAAACCAGGGGCACTCCCGGACGAATAGGCATGAGACTCGGAGCATTTGCCATGTTCGCTCCCAGGGTCCGCGCGCAGAATGCGCCACCTCTACAGTCCAGGCTTTTGCGAGGTTTCCCCATGTACACCGCCATCGGTTATGCCGCCCAGTCGGCCACCACTCCCCTCGCCCCCATGTCCTTCCAGCGCCGCAGCCCGCGCGCCGATGACGTGGCCATCGAGATCCTCTACTGCGGCGTCTGCCACTCCGACATCCACCAGGCTCGCAACGAATGGGGCATCGCCGTATACCCGCTGATGCCGGGCCACGAGATTGTCGGCAAGGTCACTGCCGTTGGTGCCAATGTCACCGCGCACCAAGTCGGCGACCTGGTCGGCGTCGGCTGCATGGTCGACTCGTGCCGTCACTGCGACGCCTGCAAATCGGACCTTGAGCAATACTGCCTCGAAGGCCCGACCATGACCTACGCCACCCCGGACCGCGTAGACGGCAGCAACACCATGGGTGGTTACTCGGACAGCATCGTGGTCAGCGAACACTTCGTGGTGAAGATCCCGGCCAAGCTCGACCTGGCCAGCGCGGCACCGATCCTGTGCGCCGGCATCACCACTTACTCGCCGCTCAAGCACTACGGCGTGAAGGCCGGCGATAAGGTCGGCGTGCTGGGCATGGGTGGCCTGGGCCATATGGGCATCAAGTTCGCCAAGGCGATGGGTGCGGAAGTGACGTTGTTCACCCGCTCGGCAAGCAAGGCTGAGGAAGGTCGTCGCCAGGGTGCCGACCATGTGATCGTGTCCACCGATACCGAGCAGATGAACGCCGCCGCCGGCAGTTTCGACTTCCTGCTGGACACCATCCCGGTGCAGCACGACCTGAACCCCTACCTCGACGTGCTGCGCTTTGACGGCGTGCATATCCTGGTGGGCCTGATCGAACCGGTCGACCCGCCCGTCAACGCCGCCAAGCTGGTGCTGGGCCGTAAAGTGCTGGCCGGTTCCTTGATCGGTGGCATTGCCGAAACCCAGGAAGTCCTGGATTTCTGCGCCGAGCACAACATCACCTGTGATATCGAAATGCTCGACATCCGCCATATCAACGAAGCCTACAGCCGCATGATTGCCGGCGATGTGAAGTACCGCTTTGTCATCGACATGGCGACCTTGAAGGCCTGATCAGGCCTTCGCGCCCAACTCCGCCGACAGCCGGGCTGCGACCTGTTTGACCACGGGGATCAGCTCGGCCATCTTCTCCAGCGGCATGTAGGGCACGGTACTGGCGATGCTGATGCCGGCGACGATGCGCCGGCTGGCATCGCGCACCGGTGCTGCTACGCAGCGGATCGACGGTTCGTTGTCTTCCAGGTCGAACGCATACCCACCCACGACGTATTCACGCATGCGCTGCTCGAACTGCGCCCAGGATTGTTCCGGGTGCTGCGGCCATTGCAGGCTTTTCCCACCCGCCGGCAGGCTGACGTCGTACAGGCGCTGCCACTCCTCCACCGTGTCATCCAGCAGCAATGCCTTGCCGATCCCGGTCCGCGCCAGCGGCATGCGGTGGCCGACCCGCGAGCGCATTTCCGGGCCATTGCGGCCGGGGTTCTTGTGCAGGTAGAGCACATCGTCGTATTCACGGATGGCCAGGTGGATGGTGTCACCGGTCAGCGCCGACAGCTCATCCAGATACGGAATGGCCAGGGTCACCAGTGGCAGCTCTTCGCGCGCCTGGAACCCCAGTTCGATCAATTTCGGCCCCAACAGGTAACCCACTTGCGGCACCACGCGCAGGTAACGCTCCTCCACCAGGCAACTGGCCAGGCGGTGGGTGGTGCTGCGAGTGGTGCCGATGCGCTTGGCGATCTCTTTCAGATCCCGCGCACCCGCCGCCACGGCCTGCACCACGCCCAGGCCGCGCAACAGGGTCTGGGTGCCAGTGGGGGCGGTATCTTTGACGGGGATGTGGGCGTTTTCCTGCATATCGGGCCTATTAGTGTGAAAGCGGGGGCATTATGGCAAATACCGACCCTCAATACAGTGGCGATCCAAATGTGGGAGGGGGCTTGCCCCCGATGGCGGCACATCAGAAAAACAGGTATCCACTGACCCACCGCTGTCGGGGGCAAGCCCCCTCCCACATTCGAATCTTCATAGGGCTCGGGATCAACGCTGTTTCATGCGGTCGATGATGACCGCCAGCAACAGGATCGAACCACGGATGACGTACTGGTAGAAGGTATCGATGTTCTTCAGGTTCATCGCATTCTCGATGATCGCCAAAATCAACACCCCGGCAATCACATGACGGATCATGCCGATGCCGCCACTCAACGACACCCCGCCCAATACACACGCCGAGATCACGGTCAGCTCGAACCCCTGCCCAATCATCGGCTGGCCCGAGGTCATGCGCGAGGCGAGAATCACCCCGGCCAGGGCGCCGATCAAGCCGTGCACGGCAAAGATGATGATCTTGGTGCGATCGACGTTCACCCCGGCCAGCAATGCCGCTTCCTGGTTACCACCGATGGCCATGGTGTTGCGCCCGTAGGTGGTGTAGTTGAGCAGCCAGCCGAAAAACACAAAGCACAGCACGGTGATGATAATCGGCACCGGCACGCCCATCAGCTGGCCGTTGCCGAACACGAAGAAGCCCTCATCCATCACCCCCACCGCTTTGCCGTTGGAGAAGATGTAGGCCAGGCCGCGCACGATCTGCATGGTCGCCAACGTCGCGATCAATGCATTGATGCGCAGCTTGGCGATGACGATGCCGTTGATCAGCCCCACCACCAGGCCCATGGCCAACGCTGCCGACACACCGAGCACCACGCTGTCAGTGTCGCGGATCACGATGCCCGCGACCACGCCGGCACACGCAATCACCGAGCCCACCGACAAGTCGAAATGCCCGGAGGCCAGGCAGAACAACATGGTGCACGCGGCAATGCCCACGGTGGAAATCGCCAGGCCCAGCCCGCGCATGTTCAGCGGTGAAAGGAAGTTATCGATAAACAACGCGCTGAGCACAAAGATGCTCAACGCGGCGAGTAGCATCACCCAGTCATCGAGGAATTTGCGCTGGTTGAAACCCGGCCAGAAGCCCTTTGCAGTTTTTACCTCGGACATCATTCACCTCGAATTCTTCAAGCCCGCGAACGCGGGAGAGCCAGTTGCAACAGCCGTGCTTCATCCGCCTGGTCGCGGGTGAGTTCGCCGGTCAGGGCGCCTTCGCTCATCACCAGGATACGGTCGGAAATCCCCATCACTTCCATCAGGTCGCTGGACACCACAATCACCGCAATGCCGCTGGCCGCCAGGTTATGGATAATCTGGTAGATCTCCGACTTGGCGCCGATATCGATGCCTCGCGTTGGCTCATCCAGCAGCAGCACTTTCATCGGCATCGACAGCCATCGGCCAAGAATGGCCTTCTGCTGATTGCCACCGGACAGGTACATGATTTTCTGTTCGGCGTTCGGCGTCTTGACCTTCATGCTTTTGATTTGCCGGTCGGCGTTGGCCTTTTCCCAACCGTCGCGCAGCAGCCAGCCGAACGCAGAGTGGGCGCCACGCGCACTGATATTGATGTTCTCGGCGACGCTGGACAGCGGGATGATGCCTTCCTTCTTGCGGTCCTCCGGGCACAGCAGCACGCCGGCGGCGATGGCATCGCGGGGTGAATGCAGCTGCAGTGGTTGCCCGCAGAGCTCCAGGCGTCCTGCGGCGCTGCGGGTCAAACCACTCAGCAGCCGAAACAGCTCCGTGCGCCCTGCCCCGACCAAGCCGAACAGGCCGAGAATCTCGCCCTTGTGTACCTGAAGGCTGACCGGCTCACGCAGGCCCGGGCCAAGCAAGCCCTCGACCTTCAGCGCCACCTCGCCCTGTTCACGCGGGCGGTAGTCGTAAATGTCCTGGATATCGCGACCCACCATGCACGTCACCAGTTGGTCGTGGGTCAGCGCGCTCATGTCCTCGAAGGTGCGCACGTAGCGGCCGTCCTTGAACACCGTGACGGCGTTGCAGATGCGGAACACTTCTTCCATGCGGTGGGACACGTAGAGCACCACTTTGCCCTCATCGCGCAGGCGGGTGATGATCGCCATCAGGCGGTCGATCTCCCGCGCCGACAGGCTGCTGGTGGGTTCGTCAAAGGCAATCACATGGGCGCCACGGGACAGCGCCTTGGCGATTTCCACCAGTTGGCGTTGCCCAAGGGAAAGCCGACCGAGCTTCTCATCCGGATCGATTTCATCCGCCAGCCCCTTGAGGCAGGCCAACGCTTGCTTGCGCAACTGGCTGCGGTTGACCACCCCGAAGCGCGTCGGCAAGTGGCCGAGGAACAGGTTCTCGGCCACCGTCATTTCCGGCACCAGGTGCAGCTCCTGGTGGATCACCGCCACGCCGCTGGCAATGCTGTCGGCGGCGTTTCGGAAGGCCATGGTCTGCGCGCCGATCTGCAGTGAGCCGCTGCTGGGCAGGTAGGCGCCGCCAAGGATTTTCAGCAGCGTCGACTTGCCCGCACCGTTCTCGCCCATCAACGCATGCACCTCGCGCGGCCGCGCTTCAAAGCTGATCTGCGCCAGGGCTTTCACACCGGGAAACTCCTTGCCGATGCCGTTGAAACGCAAGGCCGCGCCGGTCATTTCCACAGCCCGATCTTGGTCAGCTCTGCCTGGAAGTTGGCGCGGGTGATCAGCGTCACTTCGTCCATCGCCGTGTATTTCGCAGGCTCCTTGCCGGTGGTGACCCACTCGTACATCGCCAACGCGGTGTTGTAACCCTCGATATGCGGGCTGGGCAGCATGGAGCCGAAGAAACCGCTTTCAGCCTTTTTCAACTCGCCGATGGCGTCGGTGCCATTGATGCCGATGCCGATCACGTTGGCCGCCTTGAAGCCGGCGCTTTCGGTGGCGCGTACGCCGCCGAGCACGGTGTTGTCGTTCATGCCGCCGATGATCAGGTTTTTCGCGCCTGCAGGCAGTTTGACCAAGGCCGAGTTGGTCGCGTCCATGCTGCCGGGAACGTCGAGGGTCTTGAGTGCGGCGGTCAGGATATGGTCTTTGGGTAGGCCGGCGTCTTCCAGGGATTTGATCGAACCATCGGTGCGCTTCTTGCCGGTGTCGAGTTCGTTATAGGTGTTGATCACCGCGTAGGTGTCCTTCCAATCCCAGCCGCGTTTTTTCGCCTCCTCCGCCATCGCGGTGCCCTGCTTCTGGCCCACTTCAAAGGCCGCCATGCCCAGGTACGGCACGTCTTCCATGAAGTTGCCCTTGGCGTCGACAAAGCGGTCATCCACAGCCATGACTTTCAAGCCATTGACCTTGGCCTTGGCCACGATGGCCGGGCCGAGGGACACGTCCGGCGGGCAGATCACAAAGCCCTTGGCACCGTTGGCGGCCAGGCTGTCGATGGCCGAGAGCGTTTTTTCACCATCGGGCACGGCGATCTTGATCACGGTAAAGCCGTGTTCTTTGCCGGCTTTTTCGGCGAAGGCCCATTCGGTCTGGAACCAGGGTTCTTCGGCCTGCTTGACCAGGAAGCCGATCTTCACTTCTTCGGCCGATGCAAAGCCACTGAAGGCAAGGGCGAGCGCGAGGGTGCCTAGAGTCTTCTTGAACATGAACCACCTCTTTCTTGTTATTGGAAAACGCGTTAGTCGTGGTACATCACAGACCGCCCGCCATCGATCATCAGGCAGGTGGCGTTGATAAAAGGCGCCTCGTCGGTCGCCAGAAACAGCGCGGTCATCGCCACCTCGATCGGCTGGCCGATGCGCTTGGGCGGGTGCAGGTCGAACGCACGCTGGCGCTCGGCGTGGGGGTCGGGGAAACCGTTCCAGTAGTCGACATTGAGTTGGGTTTCGATGTAGCCCGGCGCGATGGCATTCACACGGATGCCCTTGGGCGCGTATTCGATGCCGAGGGCGCGGGTCAGGCCAAGCAGGCCATGCTTGGCCACGGGATAGGGGAAGCAGCCGGGGATGATGTGGCTGGAATGGGTGGAGGCAATGTTGATGATGTTGCCGATGCCCTGCTCGATCATGTGCGGCAGCACCGTGCGGCAGCCGTACCAGGCGCCGTCGAGGTCGATGGCGAAGCAGCGGCGCCAGTCTTCGTCGGTCATCTCCAGCGGGTCGCGGAACACATTGACCCCGGCGCAATTGACCAGCACATCCACCCGGCCGAAGCGCTCGATGGCCACATTGACCAGCGCCAGCCATTGCTCCCTGGACGTGATATCGACGGGTTGCGCGTAGATCTCGGCGCCGCGTTCACGCCAGTGGGCCGCGACGTTCTCGACCTTTTCGCCCTGGATATCGGCGATGACCAGCTTCGCCTGCTGCGCCTGGAAACACGCGACGATCGCCTCGCCAATGCCCTGGGCCGCACCGGTGATGATCACCACTTTGCCTTTGAGCCGCTCGCCGTAGGTGGGCTCGGGCACGGCGGGGAGTGACAACGGTTGTGCCTGCATCGCTTCACCTGTTTTATTTTTGGTAGTGAGTGCTGATGCAGCCGACTATAAACCCATCTTTTGAAACATCTCAATATATAAATTTGCATCCCATATAGTGAGCAAAGCACAAAAAAATGTGGGAGTAGGCAAGCCCCTCCCACATTTTGATTTTCAGCTAGCCCAAGGCGAAATCACGCAGCGCATCGCCTTCCATGCGGTAACGCACCCACTCTTCCTGCGGCTGGGCGCCGATGGATTTATAGAAGGCAATCGCCGGTTCGTTCCAGTCCAGCACGCTCCACTCAAAGCGACCGCAACCGTTGTCGAACGCGATCTTCGCCAGGTGGCGCAAGAGCTTCTTGCCTGCGCCACCACCGCGTTGCTCCGGGTTGATGTACAGGTCTTCCAGGTACAGGCAGTTGCTGCCCAGCCATGTGGAATAGCTGAAAAAGAACACCGCAAAACCAATCGGCAAGCCATCGCGCAAACAGATCAGGCCATGGGCGGTCGCCCCTTCGCTGAACAGGCTGCGCTCGATGTCCACCACACTGGCGATCACTTCATGCCGGGCCTTCTCATACTCGGCAAGCTCGGTAATGAAAGTCAGGATCTGCGCAGCATCGCTGGGCACGGCGGGGCGAATCTCGATGGTCATGGGTGAGCCTTGGCAATTTCAAAGCACACATACTAAGGCGCTTTCGTGACGAGTTGCAGCGCATTTTCGTGGTCAATGGCACACAAAATCTTACAGGTGACACAAGACCGTTCGTCGCCATCAAGGCACGAACGCAGAATACCGGCGGACCAATAGAGGGTAAGGACATTCATCATATGGAGACACCCTCATGAAGCATTCCAAGTTTGCTGCCCTCGCCCTGGCTGGCCTGTTGTCTTCGGTTTCGCTGAGCGGTTTTGCAGCCACCTCCTCTACCGGCCCGACCAATCCGGACGCCACCACCGAGTCCCAGAAATCCATGGGCACCGGCCTGGACACCAATGGTGGAGCAGTCATTGACAATACCAATGCCGCCGACCCGCACACCCAGGGTCATGACACTCAACGCCAGGCGCCAGCCGCCGTCGGCAACGGCAAAATGGGTCCATCGATCAATGAACCCAAGATCAATAAGGGCGATGACTCGAACCTGCCCGGCGCTCCGAAACAACCTGCGCCCTGATCCAACCAACGCCTGACGAACACCCGATCATTTCCCAGTGAAGAGGTACGCATGAACGTCGACAAAGACCTTGAAAAAGAAGTCCTGACCCGCCTGCTGCACGCTCACCCTCAAGGGCTGGGCAAGGAGGTGTTGGATAACTACCGCGGAGAAAAAGTCGTCGCCAGTGCGTTGGCGTTCCTGCAGGATCGCGGCCTGATCAAGGATGGGCATGTGACCACTGACGCCGCCGGTGAGTATGCGTTGAACCTGCCGATCAAGCTGACGGCGTCGGGTGTGGATGAGGCGCGCAAGCTGGAGTCTGAAACGAGCCAGTAGCCTCAAATGTTGGAGGGGGCTTGCCCCCTCCACATTTTTTGACCCTACCCTATTCCCGCAGCAAGGCGTCGACTTCTGCGCTGCCAGGCGATGTAGCTGGCCCCCAGCGTGTCACGGCCAGCGCTGCTGCTGCGTTCGCCCGACGCGCTGCCCGGGCAGGTGCCAAGCCATCGGCCAACCCTGCAATAAACACCCCGGCATGGGCATCCCCTGCGCCATTGCTGTCCACCGCCGTCACCTTGAACCCCGGCACATGCTCCGCCTGGCCATTGCGGCTCACCCAGCAGCCATTCGGCCCATCCCGCACCACCAGTAAGGCATCGCCGGGCAGATGACGGCTCAGGTCGACCAGCGCCTCTGCAACCGTTTCCGCCCCGGTAAACGCCAGTGCTTCAGGGCCGTTACTGGTCCAGATATCGATACGCGGCAACAGCGCCACCATCAGCGCCGAATCCGGTGCCTTCACCAACGGACCCGGGTCGAACACCACCTGGATATCGCGAGGCAGGGTCAGTAACCAGTCGAGCAGAGCCTGCGCCTTGCCTTCCAGCAACAGGCTGTAGCCACTCACATACACATAATCGTCCGCCTGTGGAACCACCCGCGCCAGTTCGTCGGTGCTCAACTCGCCTTCAGCACCGATATGGGAAATGAACGTGCGCTCGGTGGTGGCCTCGGTCAGCGATACACACAAACCGGTATCTTTATCCGTGCTGGCGGCTTGGGCGATTTCGACACCTTCCGCCTGCATCGCCGCGCGTGCCAGGTCGCCGAAGCGCCCGTTGCCGTGACGGCCCAGGTAGACCACCGCCAACCCATTGCGCCGCGCAGCCGCCATCACGTTGAAGCCACCGCCGGCTTCGAAACTGGCCGATTGCGCCAGCACGTCGCCGCCGGTTGCGGGCAAGGTATCGAGGGCCATGACCAGGTCGACGATGACCTGGCCGGTGTGCAGCAATCTAGACATTAGGGCTCTCGACTAAAGCCGGGCGACGGTCAGCCGCACCGCCCAGCACCGCATAAATCCCGCCGGCCACCAGGAAGGTGACGATCCAGCCCAGACCGTTGTGGCCCAGCCAGGAGTCGGACAAAGGCCCGGCGAACCAGATGTTCTCGGCGGTGGTGCCGATGGTGGTGAAGCTGAAGCCCAGCACGATCGCCACGGCCCAGGCACCGAAGGCACGCCACTCCACACCGCCGCGATACCAGTAGGCGCTGCTTGGGCTCACGTCCAGCAGGTCCTTGGCGCTGTAGTAGTGGCGGTGGATCAGGTCGACCACAAAGATGCCGACCCATGCCGTGATCGGCACCGCCAGCAAAGAGATGAACGTGATGAACGGGCCGTAGAAACTGTCGGCGATCAGCATGAAGTAGATGGAGCCGGCGAAGATCGCCACGATATCGACGATCACCGCATGCACGCGCTTGACCTTCAAACCGAGGGTCAGCGTGGTGAGGCCCGCCGAGTACACCGACAGGTTGTTGGACAGCAGCAACCCACCGAACGCGGTGATCAGGTACGGCACGGCCATCCAGGTCGGCAGCATGTCGCGGATCGCGACGATCGGGTCGGTGGCCGAAGCCAGGTCATTGTTGCCCACCGACAACAGGCCGCCGAGGGTGATCAACAGCACCAGCGGAATGCCCGCACCGAACGCCGCCGACGCCACCAGGCGCACCGCCTTGACGCTGCGGTGCTGGTAGCGCGACATGTCCGCGCCGGCGTTGGCCCAGCCGATACCCGTGCCAGCGGCCATGGTGCCGATGCCGATGATCATCGCGCTCAAGGGTGCCGGGGTAGCGTTGAACACCGCGCTCCAGTCGATCGTGGCGCAGAGGAAGCCGCCGACCAGGATGTTCAACGCGCCGAACACGTAGGTAGCCCACTTCTGGATCACCAGCAAGGTGGCGTGGCCCAGCCCGGATACCGATAAGGTCAGCAGCACGAAGATGGCGATGAAGACCAGGGTGAGCACCGGTGCGCTTTTGGCTTCGACCGGTGAGCCGAACAGGATCGAGCACAACGACAGCAGCACAAAGGCCGCCGTGGTGGTGTTGACGGTTTCCCAGCCCAGGCGCGACATCAGCGACACAAGGGTCGGGCCGATATTGCCGCGCACACCGAAGATGGCGCGGGACAGCGTCAGGCTGGGCGCACGGCCGCGACGGCCGGCGATGGAGATGACGCCGACCACCGCAAAGGAGCCGGCGGCGCCGAGGATCGCCACGATGATGGCCTGCCAGATCGCCAGGCCGCGAAACGCGACCAGCGTGGCGCCGAGCGGCAAGCCGAGGATGCTGATATTGGCCGCGAACCACACCCAGAACAGTTGCAGCGGGTGGCCGTTGCACTCGCCTTCCGGGACCGGTTCGATGCCGCGTGTTTCCAATTGCCCGGCGCTTTGACCGGAAGATGTACTGCTCATGAGGGGGTGCTCCAAGTGCCTGTATTGTTGTGGTTGTGGCAGGTATACAAAGCGAATCTTCCGGTCGTCCTGACTCAGCGCATTTTCAACAGCTCTTGAACCAGCGATTGCAGATCCAGGCCATTGACCTGCTTGACCTGTTCGATCATCGCCTCGGGCCAGCACTGCATGCCCAGGCACGCGCCGAGCATGGCGCCGAGAATCGCCGCGATGGTGTCAGTGTCGCCGCCAAGGCTGGCCGCCAGGCACAACGCCTCGAAGGCATTCATTTCGCCCACCGCCACTTGCTGGGCCAGGGCGAACGACACCACCACCGACTCCTGGGACGCGACGGAGGTGCCGATCAATTCGTACAACAGGTCCGCGAACAGGGCCTTGTCACCGCTGCCGACGCTCAAGGTCCGCGCCCAACTGATGCGCGTGGAAATCCGCCCACCAGCGATCCAGTGACCATGGCCTTCGGCCTGCTGGGCAACCTGGGTGCCGATGTTCAACGCTTCGCCCAGGTCCACGCCGTTGATGCCGGCCGAAACCACCGCCGCCACCGCCGCCGCGCTGGAAATACCCAGGGTGGTGTTGTGGGTGACCTGGCAGGCCTGGATCACCGCCTGGATAAACTGCGCCGGGTCGCTGACATCGGCGGCAATCCCCACTGGCGTGATGCGCATCGCGGCGCCGTTGGTGGTGCCGTAGCGGCCGGACTCTTCCGGGGTGTGGCCGGCGAGGATCATGTCGATCGCACGCTTGGTGGAGGGGCCGAGCAAATCCTGCGAGCCCTTGGCACGCATCACCGCTTCCCAGTCGATCAGGCGCTGGGCAAGCACAGTGGGTTCGATCTTGCCTCGGCCTTCCACCAGCAACTCGCCCACCAGGATGGCCTGTTCGGTGTCATCGGTGATGGAGCCGGCGGGCATGTTCGGTGCGATGGGCTGGTCGGCATCGGCGTTTTCCAGGCCGGTGATGGCACCGAAACGCGCACGCACCTGCTCGCGGCTCAAGGACTGGGTCGGCATGCCCAGGGCATCGCCCAAGGCCAGGCCGTAGAACGCGCCGAGGGCGCGATTGAGCGGGGTCATTTCGAGTTTCCAAATTGCAGGTGCAGGCGAAAGTGCAGAGGGTCGAGCAAGCTTTCGACATACTCCATGAAACGTTCGCGACGGTCGTAGGTGGTACGCGAAGCCTTGAGGAACACCGTGCCGGCTGGGCGGCCAAGCAACTCGGCATCTTCATCGCTGAGGGGCTCGGCACCGATCCATTGGTCCCCTTCGGCGCCGACATATCCGTAGGCGGCCAGGGTGATGGTCAGGGAATTATCGATCAGGCCTACTCTTGGCAGGCCCTCCAGGCCTCCGGAAGCGGGCATCAGCGAGCGTTCCAAGGACACGGCAGTGCCATCGGTAGTGCGACGGCGGCGGTCGAGGGCAATGAATTGGTCGCTGCCGAAACGGCTGAGCAGGTCCGGGCGGGTCACCGCTTCCAGGCGCAGGATATCGGTGTTGACCTTCGCACCGGTGTCCGCCAGGGCTTGGGCCCAGCCACTGCGCTGGTCGAGCACCATGCCGTCAAAGGTCACGATGGAGCCGACGCCGCTCTGGGTCGCGATGTAGTTGCGCCGCTTGAGTTCGGCCAGGGCCTCGCGCAGGGTGCCGCGGCTCACCGCGAACTCCTCGGCCAATTGATGCTCGCCCGGCAGCAGGAAACCGTCGGCCATCACCCCACCCTCGATACGGCGGATGAGCTCGTCGACGACGCGTTTTTTCTTATCAAATCGAACATGTCTAATCATGTACAAATTGATAACGCAAAGCGCCCATGTGCAGCAAGCGAATTATTTCAGGGAGATGATAAAACCGGCGTCAGGGCTCCAGGCCAATAGGGAAAAACTCCCCTGCGCTCCAGACGCCCAGCCAGTTCTGACCGTTGATCGGACGGCTCACTGCCAACTCCACCAACTGGTAGAACGCATTGCGGTGCACCAGGGCTTCGAGGTTGCTGCGCACTCGCAGATAGGGTGCAGGCTCCTGGGTCACAGGATCGATCACGACCCGCAGCGGGTGTTCGAGGCCGGCTTCGACCTGGTCATCGACGTTGGTGGTGAAGCGCAGCACCTGGCTTTCGCCCTGCCCTTCGACTTCCAGGGTAATGGCGACAAACGGAGCATCATCGACGGTGATGCCGACTTTTTCCACGGGGGTAATCAGAAAGTAATCATCGCCATCGCGACGGATGATGTTGGAGAACAGCTTGACCATCGGCTTGCGCCCGATCGGCGTGCCTTGATAGAACCAGGTGCCATCACGGGCGATACGCATGTCGATATGGCCGCAGAAGTCCGGGTTCCACAGGTGCACCGGGGCCGGACCCTTGCCCTTGGGCAACTGGGCCAACAGGTCGTTGGCCTTGGCGGAATCGGTCATGGGGTTCTCCTGGGGCTTATGGATTGCTCATCCCCAACAGGCCGCGGGCGTACTGCGCCAGGGGGCGGGCAATCAGGTCTTCTGGCTTGTTGTCGTGAAACGTCAGTAAACCGCCACGACTGCGTATACGTGCAGTATCAATCAAATACTGGGTGCTGGTCTCGATCAACATGATCTGGATGACGCCGCTGTCCAGGCCGACGCGGTCGAGGGCTTCCTGGTCGGCCCATTCATCCGCGTTGCCGATGCGGTCATCCGCCTTGGCGAAACGGCAGTACAGCAGGTAGTGAGCGCCCGCCGCGCGGGCTTCGGCCATGGCCTGCTCCAGGCCTTCAGGCTGACGGGCGCGGCGCACCATGGGGAAGTACTCGACAAAGCCATTGAAGGCTTCTTCGGCCACCACGTTCGGCCGCGGGTAGGCACTGCCCGGCGGCACAAAGGCGCCCTGGGCGATAAAGACAAAGGAGTCCGGCTGTATGCGTACCGAGGCGGTACGGCGGGTATCGCTGTGGTCCAGCAAACCGGCGTCGCTCATCTGATAGCGGGTACCTTCGGCCATATCGCTGACGGTCATGCAGCCACTCAGCGTCAACGACGCCAGCAACAAAACCACACTACGCATCCTAATCCTCCAGAAGCCGGTGACGGAAAACCGGCGAATGGGCGTGTGATGCAGGTTTTGCGCCATTTGGCAGCAACCTATGACAAATGTGGGAGGAGCTTGCCCCTTCCCACAGTTGGTTGTGTGCTGGCTTGGCGGGTTGGTTAGCCGCCGATGATTTTCATGATGGTGGCGCCGCCAGAAAAAGCCACCTCCTGCTTGTCACCCAACGCCTTCATCAACAGCCCCTGCAAGGCCGGGAGTGCTTGATGGCGCGGCTTGTCCAGCAGGTCGCCGACGTAGTGACGGTTACTCGACGACAGGCAGCCATGCAACCAACCCGTGGACGACAAGCGCAACCGTGAGCAGGTGCGGCAGAACGGTACGCTTTCGTTGGCGATCACACCAAAGAAGCCTTTACCGGGGATTTCGTAGCGTACGGCAGTGGCATCCACAGGCGCATTGGCTTGCAGGTATTCATGCTGCTCACCGATCAAACCCAGCAGTTGTTGCAGGCTGACAAACTGCTGCAGGAACGCGTTGGAGTCCTTGGCCAGGTGGCCCATGCGCATCAACTCGATAAAGCGCAGCTCGTAGCCACGCTCCAGGCAATAGTCGAGCAGCGGCATGACCTGGTCGAGGTTCTGGCCGCGTAACGGCACCATATTGACCTTGATCTTGATGCCTGCAGCGCGGGCCTGGTCCATACCGTCGAGCACAGTGGCCAGGTCGCCACCACGGGCAATGCTGCGGAAGGCATCTGCGTCGAGGGTATCGAGGGACACGTTGATGCGCTTGATCCCGGCCTCCACCAGCAACGGCAGCTTGCGCGCGAGCAATTGGCCATTGGTCGTCAGGCTGATATCGCTGAGCCCCATCCCCCCCACGGCGCCCATGAACGCTTCCAGCTTGGGGCTGACCAGCGGCTCGCCGCCGGTTATGCGCAGGCGGTCGATGCCCGCCGCTTCGATCAGGTATTCCACACCACGGGCCATGGCCTCGGCGGAGAGTTCGTCCTGGGCAGCCACCAGCCGCTTGCCGTTAGGCACGCAGTAGGTACACGCGTAATTGCAGGCTGAGGTCAGGCTGATCCGCAAATTGCGAAAACGCCTGCCTTGACGATCAACGATCATGGATCACTCCGGCAGAGGATGATTCGGGCGCGCTAAAAGCTGACTGATAAATCAGCTTTTAGCAAGAGTCCATGCCTGAGTATATTCCTGGGGTACTACGCGTGGCAGCAAATCATTACGTGGCAGGCGTTTCTGCCGGTGGCTGCTCACTGCTGTGCTTGCGCTTGTTGCCCATGCGCACGCCGATATCCATCAAAAACTGGAAGAAACCTTCCTGGTCCTCGAGCACGTTGCTCCAGAACGGCGAGTGGTACAGCGCCACGGCACCGTGGACCAAGGCCCAGGCGGCGCAGTAGTGGAAATACGGCGGCACATCTTCGAGCTTGCCTTCGCTGATGCGCCCCTTGATCAGCAGAGTCAGACGTTCGAAGTTCGAGGCGCGGATCTTGTGCAGTTCCTCGACCATCTCCGGCACCTGGTGGCCCTTGACCACCTTCTCTTCCAGCCGGTCGAACAGGCGATAGCGCTGCGGGTCACGCATGCGGAACTCGAAGTAGGCACGGGACAGGGCTTCCTTGTCCTTGTCGACATCGGCCGAATGCAGCAGCTCGTTCAAGTCGCGCTCATAGTCGAGCATCAGGCGCAGGTAGATCTCGGCCTTGGACTTGAAGTGCTTGTAGATCGTGCCTTTGCCGATACCCACGGCATCCGCGATCATCTCGACGGTAACGCTGTCTTCACCTTGTTCAAGGAACAGCTTGAGTGCGGTGTCGAGAATTTCCTGCTCACGGCGGCGAAACTCACGGACCTTACGGGGTTCTTTGTGCATGAGGAAGAGGTCTGCAAAGGTCGGATTAGGGAGGGTTGCGCAGGGCCACGGATACGTGGCGATACGATTTACCCGGTGCGAGGGATTATCCCGACTGAACGGTCGTTGGGCAATGTCTATGTGAACCCGGAATGCACTTTACTTTCAGCACACCAACGTTTTCATTGATATCAGTCAGAAATAATACGCAACAACTGCACACGTGCACCGACCTGATGAGAACTCAAGCGAAGCGCGCGTATTCCAAATCTGTTTAAAAAACGATCAGCCGCGACTGGACTGAATCGGATACTGATCAATACTTGAACTGTCGGCGTGACATCTCCCCCAAGTGAAGCGCCGACCTGGGTACCAACGGACCGCGTACCCTTGTTTTACTCCTAATGGTCTTAACCCGGATTCACCCCCCCAGAACCCGGGTTTTTTTTGCCTGCGATTTGACCCTCGCATCAAGAAGCGACATGGGCCAGTGGGAAAAGGCGCTTGAAGTTTTCAGTGGTCTGCTCGGCAAAACGCTCGTAGGACTCACCGCGCAGCATCGCCAGGTAATCCGCCACGTCGCGCACATACTCCGGCAGGTTCGGCTTGCCGCGATGGGGGATGGGAGCCAGGTACGGGGAATCGGTTTCCACCAGCAGGCGGTCGGCGGGCACCTGGCGTGCGACATCACGCAGGGCGTCGGCGTTGCGGAAGGTGACGATGCCCGACAGCGAAATATAGAACCCCAGGTCCAGCGCCGCCTTGGCCATGTCCCAGTCTTCGGTAAAGCAATGCAACACGCCAGCCTGGGGCAATGCCGCTTCGCGCAGCAGGGTCAGGGTGTCGGCACGGGCGCCACGGGTGTGGACGATCACCGGTTTGCCGGTCTGCCGGGCGGCTTGCAGGTGCAGGCGGAACGAAGCCTGCTGCAACTCGGCGGCTTCGGGTTCGTAGTGGTAATCCAGGCCGGTTTCGCCAATGGCCACCACGCGCGGGTGATTGAGTTCACCCAGCAGCCAGTCGAGTGCCGGGGCTTCACCGGGCTTGAGGTCCAGCGGGTGGATGCCCACCGAGCAATCCACATCGGCATAACGCTCGGCCAGGGATTTGACGTCCGCTGCATTCTCCGCGCTGACGCCGATGCACAGGAAGTGCCCTACCCCACGCTGGCGTGCGGCGTCGAGGGCAGCGTCAAGGGAACCGCCGTGCTGGGCCAGGTCGAGGCGGTCAAGGTGGCAGTGGGAATCTACAATCATAGGAGTCTACAACTTCAGTCACGAAAAGTGTCTGGCCGACGATACACCCGCCGGCCACGGAAATTAACGGCGTCCGAGCAAACCGACCCATTGCACCAGCAACGCTTCAAGCAGCAGCACGCGGTTGAGATTGGCCTTGCCGAGCACCTTCTGGCGCTGGGCGAGGATCCAGTCCTGGATCGCCAGCACCTTGTCCTGGGCACTTTTCTGCGCCAGGTACTGCACCACCTTGCGCATATCCGGCAGGCCCAGACCGTTTTCATCCTGGGTCAGCTGGTAGCGCAGGATCAGGCTTGACCAGTCGCAGAACCAGTCGAACAGCAACAGCAGGGGGATGTCCTTCCAGGCGCTTTCTGCCAGCTGGGTGGCGGACACTTCCTGCTTGATCAGTTTCTTGACCCCCTCCACCACCAGCGCACGTTGTTCACGCACGCCCTGGACCTGCAGCTTCACCGCCGCCAACGGCGAACCGGCGGCCAGGGTCAGCAACTCGACCCGTTCGTCCTGGGAGCACTCCGGCAACGCCTGTGCCAGCCACGCAAGACTCATGGCCTCGCTTGGCAGCGGGCACGCCTGCTGCACGCAGCGGCTGCGGATGGTCGGCAGCAAACGGCTGGACTGGTGACTCACCAGCAACAACACCGTATCGCCGGACGGCTCCTCCAGGCTTTTGAGCAAGGCGTTGGCAGCATTGATGTTCATCGCCTCCACCGGCTCGATCAGCACCACCTTGCGTCCGCCCATCTGTGCGGTCTGCACCACGAAGCTGACCAGGTCGCGCACCTGGTCGACCTTGATTGCCTTGTCGGCTTCCTCGGGTTCCAGCAGGTAGTTATCCGGGTGGCTGCCGGCCTTGAGCAGCAGGCAGGATTTGCACTCGCCGCAGGCCTCAAGCTTGACCGGGCGCTGGCACAGCAGGCTTGCCATCAGGCGCTCGGCCAACGCTCGCTTGCCGATCCCCACCGGCCCATGCAACAGGTAGGCGTGGGCGTGCTGGGCACGGCCGGCCAGTTGTTGCCACAGGCTGTCCTGCCACGGGTAGGCTTCAGCCACGGGCGCGCTCCAGCAGTTTCGGTAGCAGCGCGTCGATGGCCTGCTGCACCTGCGCCAGCGGCTGGGCTGCATCCAGCAGGGAGTACCGCGCGGGCTCCGCCTTGGCAAGTGTGAGGAATGCACTGCGTACCGCGTTGAAGAACCCATCGCCTTCCAGCTCGAAGCGGTCCAGGCGGCCACGGGCGCTGGCACGGGCCATGCCGACTTCCACCGGCAGATCGAACAGCAAGGTCAGGTCAGGGCGCAAGTCGCCTTGGACAAAGGTTTCCAGGGTGGCGATGCGCTCCACGGACAAGCCCCGACCGCCGCCCTGGTAGGCGTAGGTGGAATCGGTGAAACGGTCACAAATCACCACGGCACCACGGGCAAGGGCCGGACGGATCACCTCGGCCAGGTGCTGGGCACGGGCGGCGAACACCAGCAGCAGCTCGGTGTCCGGGTTCATCTGCTCGTCACCCGGCGCCAGCAGCACTTCGCGGATACGCTCGGCCAGCGGCGTGCCACCGGGCTCACGGGTCAACACCACCTCGATGCCTTCGCTGCGCAAGCGCTCGGCCAGGTAATCGCGGTTGGTGCTTTTGCCGGCGCCTTCGGGGCCTTCCAGGGTAATAAACAAGCCAGTCACAGGCAGTCCTTAGTCAGAATTATTGCGGGCTTTGCGGCGCGGTAGCGTCCGGAGCAGGGTCAGCCGGCTTTTCTACCGGCGCCTCGGCAGGCACATCCGCCGGTGGCGTTGCGTCTTCGGCAGGCTTCACCACCGGCGCCGGGCTGGAGCGGTAATCGGCGCGTCGCTTGAGTTGGAACTCACGCACGGCGGCATTATGCGCATCCAGGTTATCCGAGAAAATGTGGCTGCCATCGCCACGGGCAACGAAATACAGGCTGCTGCCCGGCACCGGGTTCAGCGCGGCATGGATCGCCTCGCGGCCGACCATGGCAATGGGCGTCGGCGGCAGGCCGGCGACCATGTAGGTGTTGTAGGGATTGGCTTCCTTGAGGTGCGCGCGGGTCAACTTGCCGTTGTAGCGTTCACCCAGGCCGTAGATCACCGTCGGGTCGGTCTGCAGCAGCATGCCGACCTTCAGGCGCCGCACAAATACCCCGGCAATCTGCCCACGCTCCTCAGGCACACCCGTCTCTTTCTCCACCAGGGAGGCCATGATCAGCGCTTGGTAAGGGTCTGTGTAAGGCGCGTCGGCAGCGCGCTTGCTCCATTCCTGGGCGAGTACGTCGTCCAGGCGGTTGTAGGCTTTCTTCAGGAATTCGACGTCGGTCATGCCACGCACGAAACGGTAGGTATCGGGGAAGAACCGCCCTTCTGGAAACACGCCTGGGTGACCGAGCTTGTCCATGACGTCGCTGTCGCTCAGGCCCGACAGCGTCTGCACGATCTTTTCATGCTTGGCCAGGGCCGAGCGTACCTGGCGGAAGTTCCAACCTTCGACCAGCGTCAGGCTGTATTGCACCACTTCGCCACGCTGCCACAAGCCGATCAAGCCTTGCGCCGTCATGCCGGGCGTCATGCGGTATTCGCCGCTGTGCAATGGCTGGCCGTCCAGGTTGAAGCGCCAGTACAGGCGCAACCAGAAGGCACCGTCCAGTACGCCGTCAGCTTCCAGGCGATTGAAGGTGCCGGTGGGGGTCGCCCCTGCCGGTACGTCGAGCAATTGCTCCTGGGTCAGCTTCAAGGGCTGCTTCAGGGCCGCGTCGTATTTCCAGGCGCCATAACCCAACAGCAAAGCCGCCGAGAACAGACCGATCAGCAGCAGTACAACCAGTTTTCGTATCAACTCAAATTTCCAATAGCGCGCGAACAATGCCCTGCAGTTTACGGGTGAGCGGGCCAACCGACCAGCTCATCGCAGCGCACTCGCGCACCGGCCAAATGCCATAAACGCTGTTACACACGAAGACTTCGTCGGCTTGCTGCAACTGCTCGACACTGATGTCGGCCACGGCCACCGGGATGCCCAGGGTCTGTGCCTGGGCCAGAATCTCGGCGCGCATCACCCCGGCCACGCCGCAACGCGTCAGATCAGCGGTTAGTAACAAGCCGTTGCACACCAGGAACAGGTTGCTGAACACGCCTTCGATCACGCGACCGGACACATCCAGCATCAAGCCTTCAGCGTGCTTGGTGTCGTGCCACTCGGCGCGGGCGATCACCTGTTCCAGACGGTTGAGGTGCTTGAGACCAGCCAGCAACGGCTGTTCGGCCAAGCGGGTGGCACAGGGAAACAGGCGGATGCCATCGGTTCCATGAGCGCTGGGATAAGTAGCAGGCGGGCTGCCCTGCAAGATACGGCGCACCGGTGCGCCAGGGTTGATGCCATAACCGCGCAGGCTGTCGCCACGGGTCAGGATCAATTTGAGGACACCCTCGCCAAGGGCGGTGGCGTAGGCCAGCACTTCGCTGCGGATCACCATCGGATCCGCAACCAAGGCGAGGCGCCTGCAACCCTCGTCGAGGCGTTGCAGGTGACGGTCGAGCAGCACCGGCTGCCCGGCCTTGACGGCGATGGTCTCGAACAGCCCATCGCCATACGCCAGGCCACGATCTTTCAGGGGCACGCTGTCCGCTGGCTGACCGTCGACCCAGCTGTGCATCACTCGGCGAACCGGCGGAACACCAGGGAACCGTTGGTGCCGCCAAACCCGAACGAGTTGGAGATCGCCACGTCGATCGGCATCGGCTGCGCTTCGTGAGGCACGAAGTTCAGGTCGCAGCCTTCGTCAGGCTCATCCAGGTTGATGGTCGGCGGCGCGACCTGATCCTTGATGGCCATCACACTGAAGATCGCCTCGACCGCGCCCGCCGCACCCAAGAGGTGACCGGTCATGGACTTGGTGGAGCTGACCGCCAGCTTATAGGCGTGCTCACCGAACACCGACTTGATGGCCTCGGCTTCCGCCAGGTCGCCCGTCGGAGTCGAAGTCCCGTGGGCGTTGATGTACTGCACCTGGTCCGCATTCACCTTGGCATCGCGCAGGGCGTTGGTGATGCAACGTGCGGCACCGGCACCGTCGGACGGTGGCGAGGTCATGTGGTAGGCGTCACCGCTCATGCCAAAGCCAATCAGCTCGGCGTAGATGGTGGCACCACGCGCCTTGGCGTGTTCCAACTCTTCCAGCACCAGGGCGCCGGCACCGTCGGACAGCACGAAACCGTCACGGCCTTTGTCCCATGGACGGCTGGCGCGGGTCGGCTCGTCGTTGCGCGTCGACAGCGCACGGGACGCGCCGAAGCCGCCCATGCCGAGGCCGCAGGCCGCCATTTCGGCGCCACCGGCGATCATCACGTCGGCTTCGTCATAGGCGATATTGCGCGCCGCCATGCCAATGCAGTGCGTGCCGGTGGTGCACGCCGTGGCGATGGCGTAGTTAGGTCCCTGTGCGCCCAGGTGGATGGACAGGAAACCGGAAATCATATTGATGATCGAGCCCGGGACGAAGAACGGCGAAATTCGACGGGGGCCGGAATCGTGCAACGTGCGGCTGGTTTCTTCGATATTGGTCAAACCGCCAATACCCGACCCCATGGCCACGCCGATGCGGTCACGGTTGGCGTCGGTGACTTCCAGGCCTGCATTACGCACCGCCTGAAAACCGGCTGCCAGGCCGTATTGAATGAACAGGTCGAGTTTGCGGGATTCCTTGATCGAGAGATATTCCTCGACATTGAAACCCTTTACCGAGCCGCCAAAACGGGTGGAATAGGCAGAAAGGTCCGTGTGTTCGATCAGACCAATACCACTGCGGCCAGCCAGAATGCCCTGCCAACTGCTTGGCACATCCGTGCCCAGTGGCGACAACATACCCATACCGGTGACTACGACGCGTCTACGCGACACAGCACTCTCCTTTTTCTAATGACGACACTTTTGCTTCAGCGCGTACTTTTCATCAGGGCTAAAGAAAAAACCGCACGCCGTTACAGCAGTGCGGTTTTTCCCTGACAGCAAGCGACGACTACAAACTATTACGCCTGGTGGCTAGTAACGTAGTCGATAGCAGCTTGAACAGTAGTGATTTTTTCAGCTTCTTCGTCCGGGATTTCGGTCTCGAATTCCTCTTCCAGAGCCATCACCAGCTCAACGGTGTCAAGGGAATCGGCACCCAGGTCTTCTACGAAGGAAGCAGTGTTGACCACTTCTTCTTCTTTAACGCCCAGTTGCTCGGCGACGATTTTCTTGACGCGCTCTTCGATGGTGCTCATACCTTGTTTAACTCCTAATGGACAAATTCAGGCAGCTGGCCAGTGGGTAAGTGTATAGAAAGCCTTTTCAGCTTTTCAACTGAAAGCTTCACCCTGTACCCGGTCGGCCACCTGCCTATAAATTAAGTTGCAGCTTTATAACGGATTTTAGACAGCTCGTATGACATATTTTTGAAGCGATCCGTCACAATTTAACTCATGTACATCCCGCCGTTCACCGGGATTGTAGCCCCAGTCACGTATGCCGCACCGTCGGATGCCAGGAAAGTGACCACATTCGCGATCTCTTGAGCCTGGCCCAGACGGCCCAGCGGAATCTGCGTCAGCAACGCTTCACGCTGTGCTTCCGGCAATTCGCGGGTCATATCGGTGTCGATGAACCCTGGAGCCACCGAGTTGACCGTAATCGACCGCGAGCCGACTTCACGTGCCAATGCACGGCTGAAACCTTCCAGACCGGCCTTGGCGGCTGCGTAGTTTACTTGGCCTGCGTTGCCCATGGCACCCACTACGGAGCCAATATTGATAATTCGGCCCCAACGCGCCTTGGTCATACCGCGCAAAACGCCCTTGGACAGGCGAAACAGACTGTTCAAGTTGGTGTCGACCACGTCGTACCACTCGTCGTCTTTCATGCGCATCATCAGGTTGTCGCGGGTGATGCCGGCGTTATTCACCAGAATCGCCGGCGCGCCGAACTGTGCGGTGATCTCGGCCAAAACGGCAGCCACGGACTCATCGCTGGTCACGTTCAGTTCCAGGCCGGTGCCTTGCACGCCGTTTTCCTTCAGGGTCGCGGCGATACGCTCGGCGCCCGAGGCTGAAGTAGCGGTGCCGATCACAACGGCGCCCTGACGGCCCAGCTCCAGGGCGATCGCCTGGCCAATGCCACGGCTTGCGCCGGTGACCAGTGCAACTTTACCTTGCAGACTCATGCAGGCTTCTCCTAAGTTCAGGGATTCAGGCCAGTGCCGCGCGAGCGGCAGCAAAGGCGTCAGGGGTATTGAGGTTGGCAGTCGACACGCCGTCGGCGCAGCGCTTGTTCAGGCCGGCCAGGACTTTGCCCGGACCACACTCAACCAGTTCAGTCGCACCATTGGCGGCCAGGGTCTGGACCGATTCAACCCAGCGTACCGGCTTGTAGAGCTGCTCCAGCAGATCGCGCTTGAGGGTTTCGAGGTCGGCAGCCACGGCGGCGCTGACGTTCTGCACCAACGGGATCTGCGGCGCTTGCCAGTTGATGGCGGCGATGGACTCGGCAAAACGCTCGGCCGCCGGGCGCATCAGCTCGCAGTGCGACGGCACGCTCACCGGCAACGGCAACGCACGCTTGGCGCCACGGGCCTTGCAGCCTTCGATGGCACGCTCAACGGCAGCCTTGGCACCGGCGATCACCACCTGGCCCGGGGAATTGAAATTCACTGCACTGACGACTTCGCCCTGGGCCGCTTCGGCGCAGGCTTCGATCACCACGGCGTCGTCCAGGCCCAGGATCGCGGCCATGCCGCCCTGCCCGGCCGGAACGGCTTCTTGCATCAGCTGGCCACGACGCTCGACCAGCTTGACCGCCTCACCCAGGGTCAGGCTGCCCGCGGCAACCAGGGCGCTGTATTCGCCCAGGCTGTGGCCGGCGACGAATGCAGGGCGTGCGCCGCCTTCTGCCAGCCACAGCCGCCACAGGGCGATCGAGGCGGTCAGGATGGCCGGCTGGGTTTTATCGGTTTGATTGAGTTGCTCTTCCGGCCCCTGCTGGGTCAGTACCCACAGGTCGTAACCCAGGGCGTCGGAAGCTTCCTTGAAGGTGTCCAGGATCAGCGGGTATTGCGCGCCCAGCTCGGCCAACATGCCGAGGGACTGCGAACCCTGCCCTGGAAAGACGAATGCGAGGGATGTAGACATGTAACAAGCCCCTAATGATCTGGTCGTCAAAAATGCGCACTCCTACGGTGGGAGCGCACGAAACTGACAGATTGGATGGTCAATTGAACTGGCCGGTCACATTTAAGCACTCCCGGGCCGATTCGCCTAAGGCAACAGGTCCTCAAGACGGCCGTGCAAGCGTTGCGGCAGGTTTTCCTGGATCTCGATCACTGCCCGAGCGATCGCACTTTGAAAACCCTCGACACCGGCCGAGCCGTGGCTTTTCACCACAATGCCCTGCAACCCCAGAAAACTCGCGCCATTATGCCGCGCCGGAGCCAGGTCAGCCTGCAGGCGGCGCATCAACGGCAGCGCCAGGGCGCCGACAACGCGCGATGCCAGGTTCTGCTTGAACAGCGCCTCGATACGCGTGGCGATCATGGTCGCCAGGCCTTCGCTGGATTTGAGCAGGATATTGCCGACAAACCCGTCACACACCACCACGTCCGCTTCGCCACGGTACAAGCCGTCACCTTCGACAAACCCGACGTAATTCAAACCCCGCGCGCCCTGCAGCAACGTGGCGGCCAGCTTGACCTGCTGGTTGCCCTTGATGTCTTCGGTGCCGATATTCAGCAAGGCAACGCGCGGGCGGGCCACGCCAAGCGCCTCGGCGGCCACCGAGCCCATCACGGCGAACTGGAGCAGATGCTCGGCACTGCAATCGACGTTTGCGCCCAGGTCCAGCAACTGGCAATAGCCTTTTTGCGTCGGAATCGCCGCCACCATAGCCGGTCGATCAATGCCGGGCAGGGTCTTGAGCACAAACCGCGACAACGCCATCAGCGCCCCGGTATTGCCGGCGCTGACACAGGCTTGCACCTTGCCATCACGCAGCAGTTCCAGGGCCACCCGCATCGAAGAGTCAGGCTTGCCACGCAGGGCTGCCGCTGGCTTTTCATCCATGGTGATGGATTCGCTGGCTGGCGTAATCGTCAGGCGCGCGCGATCCACCGCCGGATGGCTGGCAATCAGTTCTTCAAGTAAGGAGGGTTGGCCGACGAGGGCCAGGTGCAGCGAGGGTGTTGCAGACAGGCTGGCAATGCAGGCCTGAACAATGCTGCGGGGACCGAAGTCCCCGCCCATTGCGTCTATCGCGATGACTAGAGCAGACAAGTGATTACTCGTCAGCGCCCTTGTCGATCACTTTACGGCCACGGTATACGCCTTCTGGCGATACGTGGTGACGCAGGTGAACTTCACCGGTGGTCTTTTCCACGGACAGGGTGCTAGCCTCGAGAGCGTCGTGCGAACGGCGCATGTCACGGGCGGAGCGGGATTTTTTGTTCTGCTGAACAGCCATAATTGATTAACTCCTAAACGTTTGGGTCACGCTTTAACTGCGCCAATACACTGAACGGGTTGGACCGCGTTACCTCGTCCTCGCTCGGTTCGGGCTCGTCATCGAGGCCCGCCGGCTGCTGGCATTCTTCCGGATGATGAGCAGGCACAATGGGCAAGGCGAGCAGAAGCTCCTCCTCGATCAGTGCATGCAGATCCAAAGGATCTTCGCCCAGTTCCAGCACGTCATAACCTTTCGGCAACGACTGGGTATTCGCACCCTCCTTCACCACAGCATAACTGCACTCGCTGTGGATCGGCAGGGTGACCAGCTCAAGACAACGCTGGCAAACCATTTTGACTTCGGTGTCGATAAAACTGTGGATTACCACAGATTTACGTTCATCTCGTTCAAAAACGAATTTGGCCTGCACCGTACCGACAGTGTCGGAAAGCGGGTCGCAGAGTCTCTCCAAATCGGCCAGCAGCAACTCACCTTGAAGGGAAGTGCCACGATCAGCCAATTTGCGCGGGTCAACGTGAGGTGGAATCGGGTCATTCAACATAGGCGCAGCATTATAGGGATGCACCCAGCCATGTCAAAGGAAATTCAGCCCTGTGCGTCAGCCGGTCGCCCCGCTAGAATCCGCTGCCGACCTGAGGAGACGCCCATGCTGCCTTTATTACTCGCATCCAGCTCGGTGTATCGCCGGGAATTGCTGAGCCGCCTGCACCTGCCGTTTATCTGCAGCTCACCGGATATCGATGAAAGTCACCACGAAAATGAATCCGCCGAGGAACTGGTCAAGCGCCTGGCCGAACAGAAAGCCCGTGCCCTTGCCGCCAGCCATCCGGGGTATTTGATTATCGGCTCCGACCAGGTGGCCGCACTCGATGGCCGGATCATCGGCAAGCCGCACACCTTCGAGAATGCCCGCGAGCAACTGCTGACCGCCAGCGGCAAGCGCGTCAGTTTCCTCACTGGGTTGGCGCTGCTGAACAGCGAGACAGGCAGCTGCCAGGTCGACTGCGTGCCTTTTACCGTACATATGCGCGAACTCGATGCAGAGCGCATCGAGCGCTATTTGCGAGTCGAGCAGCCGTATGACTGTGCGGGAAGCTTCAAGGCCGAGGGGTTGGGCGTGAGCCTGTTTCAAAGTACCGAAGGGTCGGACGCCACCAGCCTCATCGGCCTTCCCCTCATTCGCCTGGTGGATATGCTGCTGGCCGAAGGCGTGCAAATCCCCTGAGAACACCACAAGCAAATGTGGGAGGGGGCTTGCCCCCGATAGCAGAGGATCAGCCAACTAACCCGCAGCTGACCCACCGCAATCGGGGGCGAGCCCCCTCCCACATTTTGATCTATATGTAGCCTGGGGCTCAGCGCAGGCTTGGGCCTTGAAAGCCCATGTAAAAGGCCAGCTTCTCCGCCACACTGGCACCGAGCCGCTTGGAGAAACGATCAAACGGCGATTCCTCAACCGTAAAATCCACCAACTCCTTCTCGCCAATCACATCCCGCGCCACCGAACTGGCACTGCCCAGGCCGTCGATCAAGCCCAGCGGCAACGCCTGCTCGCCGGACCACACCAGGCCGGAGAACAGCTCCGGATGGTCTTTGTCCTTCAGACGATCACCACGCCCCTGTTTCACGCTGGTGATGAATTGGCGATGGGTGGTATCGAGCACACCCTGCCAGAACTGGGTCTCATCGGCCTTTTGCGGCTGGAAGGGATCGAGGAAGGATTTGTGTTCACCCGAAGTGTACGTGCGACGCTCCACCCCGAGCTTCTCCATGGTGCCGACGAAACCATAACCGGCCGCCGTCACGCCAATGGAACCCACCAGACTGGCCTTGTCGGCGTAGATCTGGTCAGCGGCACTGGCAATGTAATAGGCACCCGAGGCGCCCAGGTCGGAAATCACCGCATACAGCTTGGTATCCGGGTGCAGACCACGCAGACGACGGATCTCGTCATACACATAACCCGATTGCACCGGGCTGCCGCCCGGACTGTTGATGCGCAGGATCACACCTTTGACCTTAGGGTCTTCGAACGCGGCGCGCAGACTGCTAACAATGTTGTCGGCACTGGCGGACTCCTTGTCGGCAATCACTCCGCGCACTTCGATCAGGGCAGTGTAATTGGCACCCCGGGTTGCGCTTTTTTCCATGTCCACCAGTGGACTGAACAGCGCCAGCATGCCGATGAGCCAGACAAAGGTCAGCAGCTTGAAGAAAATCCCCCAACGCCGCGCGCGACGCTGCTCCTGAACGCTGGCCAGAAGGGTTTTCTCCAGCAGCTTCCAGCTTTTGTCATCACTGCTTTCAGCCTTTTCGGGCGCTTTCCACTCATCACTCATGCCATCAACCCCAGCAAAGACTTATTGGGCCCGACTGAGCCAGGCCTGCAATTCGGAAAAATGATCAATCGTCAGACGCGGCTCATATTGCTGCAACGCCTCGGCAGCCTGGGCGCCATAGCTGACCGCCACACTGTCCATGCCCGCATTGCGCGCCATCATCAGGTCGAAGGAGGCATCGCCCACCATCAAGGCCTGGCGTGGCGACACGCCGCAATGGGCCAGGATCTGCTCCAGCATCAGAGGATGAGGCTTGCTGGCAGTTTCATCGGCGGCGCGGGTGATATCGAAATAATCTTCCCAGCCGTGGGCCTTGAGCACCCGATCCAGGCCACGTCGTGCCTTGCCAGTGGCGACTGCCAGGTGATAGCCCTGGGCACGGAATGCCTCCAGGGACTGCACCACACCGTCGAACAGCGGCGAAGGGGTGGCCTCCAATGCAATGTAGTGATCGGCGTAGTGCTCGCGAAACGCGACCAGTTCGGCGTCGCTGATCTCGGGGTACAAGGTGCGAATCGCCTCAGGCAAGCCGAGGCCGATAATGCCCTTGACCGCCAGATCACTGCACAGCGTATACCCCGAGCGGGTCGACGCAGCGTGCATCGACTCGACAATCCGGCCAATGGAGTCGGCCAGGGTGCCATCCCAATCGAATATCAGCAGTTTGTAGTCAAGGCGCGACACTCAAGCGCTCCACGGTCTTGGCCCACATCTCATCGACCGGTGCCTGCAGCTTCAACTCGCCACCATCTGGCAGCGGCACGGTGAGCATGTAGGCGTGCAGGAACAGGCGCTTGCCGCCCAGATCGCGGATTTCCCTGGAGAAATCTTCGTCGCCGTACTTGGTATCGCCCGCGATGCAGTGACCCGCGTGCAGGGTGTGCACACGAATCTGATGGGTGCGCCCGGTGACCGGCTTGGCCTCGACCATCGTGGCGAAGTCGCCGAAACGGCGCAGCACCTTGAACAGGGTCAGGGCTTCTTTGCCCTCCTCATCCACTTCGACCATGCGCTCGCCGGAGCGCAGGTTGCTCTTCTGCAACGGCGCACGGACGCTCTTGATGGAACTGGCCCAGTTGCCGCGCACCAGCGCCATGTAGCGCTTGTCAACGCCATCGCCGCGCAAGGCGGTGTGCAGGTGGCGCAACATGCTGCGTTTCTTGGCGATCATCAGCAGGCCGGACGTGTCGCGGTCCAGACGGTGGACCAGTTCCAGCTCCTTGGCATCCGGGCGCAACTGACGAAAGGCTTCGATCACACCGAAATTCAGGCCGCTGCCACCATGCACCGCAATGCCGCAGGGCTTGTTGATCACAATCAGCTTGCTGTCTTCGAAGACAATCGAGGCTTCCAGGCGCTGCAACAAGCCCTGGGCCAACGGTACAGGCTCGTCACGCTCAGGCACGCGCACCGGTGGCACGCGCACGATATCGCCCGCCTGCAACTTGTACTCGGGCTTGATCCGGCCCTTGTTCACCCGCACTTCACCTTTACGCAAGATGCGGTAAATCAAGGTCTTGGGCACGCCTTTGAGCCTGGCCAGGAGAAAATTGTCGATGCGTTGGCCGGCATATTCCGGCGAGACCTCGAGCATCTGGACGCTGGGGGTCTGGGGGGCGGTAGTCGTCATGGCGGCGATGATAACAATTTTTTATGGAATTGAAGCACTTAATCATTGCTGCTATAGTCGCGAACGCCGCCAAAAGCGGCCTGGACAGAGGACATGCGGCAAACTGCCGGCCCTGACCATCGCAATTCATCAGGACGCGAGGCCGTCCTACGGGGCTTTCGCCACCCTGGAAGGTTCAAGATTGTAACAAGCGCAGGTGACATGAGGCCTGAAGCGAGTGCAGAAAGCAGAGTGAATACTCGCGTTCTGCGCCGATATTTACGGCCAGTTCACAAAGTGCAGTCAGTCTTGGACCAGACCACGGCGAATGCTTCGGAAACAACGCCTGTTAAGAGCTGAGTGAGAGCGCAACCGCCCACACCTAGTCTTGTTTAGCCATGAGCGTGGACTCCCCATTGGAGAACACGGTAAATGCCAACCCGCTGCGGATTCTGCGCGCGGCAGCACCCGAATTATCAGGGATACGTGTAGGGTGGAGATGCACAACCGTCGGACCGTGTAGCACTAGGCTTATATTTAGACGCTTCATCTCGTCCACAGTCGCCGGTTGATTCCTCCTCCTGACCTTAGCTTTTGTTGAAGTGGTGCCTTTGTCACCACCGCTAACAAGCAGGACGCGTCCGTCGCGGTACCGGCCCAATTGGCCTGTTATTGCTGGACACTGGAGTGGCCAACCACTCTTGACGCACCTGACACCGACCGTGAGAAGTCGTGTGTGCCGAACGCCGTTTCCGGCAGCCCGGAAACCGACGGTACAACATGAAAAGAATGCTGATTAACGCAACTCAACCCGAAGAGTTGCGTGTTGCACTGGTAGATGGCCAACGCCTCTACGACCTGGACATCGAATCCGGTGCACGCGAGCAAAAGAAGGCCAACATCTATAAAGGCCGTATTACTCGCATCGAACCAAGCCTCGAGGCTGCCTTTGTCGATTTCGGCTCCGAGCGCCACGGCTTCCTGCCCCTCAAAGAAATCTCCCGCGAATACTTCAAGAAAGCCCCCGAAGGCCGCGTGAACATCAAGGACGTCCTGAGCGAAGGCCAGGAAGTCATCGTCCAGGTCGAAAAAGAAGAACGTGGCAACAAGGGCGCCGCCCTGACCACCTTCATCAGCCTGGCTGGCCGTTACCTGGTCCTGATGCCGAACAACCCGCGTGCCGGCGGCATTTCCCGTCGCATCGAAGGCGAAGAGCGCAACGAACTGCGTGAAGCGCTGAACGGCCTGATCGCACCGGCCGACATGGGCCTGATCGTGCGCACTGCCGGCCTGGGCCGCAGCAGCGAAGAAATGCAGTGGGACCTCGACTACCTGCTGCAACTCTGGACCGCCATCAAGGAAGCCTCCCTGGATCGTTCCGCGCCGTTCCTGATCTACCAGGAAAGCAACGTGATCATCCGCGCCATCCGCGATTACCTGCGCCAGGACATCGGCGAAGTGCTGATCGACAGCGTTGAAGCCCAGGACGAAGCCCTGACCTTCATCCGCCAGGTGATGCCGCAGTACGCCAGCAAGATCAAGCTGTACGAAGACAGCGTTCCGCTGTTCAACCGTTTCCAGATCGAAAGCCAGATCGAGACCGCCTTCCAGCGCGTGGTCGAACTGCCTTCCGGTGGCTCCATCGTGATCGACCCGACCGAAGCCCTGGTGTCCATCGACATCAACTCGGCGCGTGCGACCAAAGGCAGCGACATCGAAGAAACCGCCCTGCAGACCAACCTGGAAGCGGCCGAAGAAATCGCCCGCCAGCTGCGCCTGCGTGACATCGGCGGCCTGATCGTGATCGACTTCATCGACATGACCCCGGCCAAGAACCAGCGCGCCGTGGAAGAGAAAGTCCGCGAATGCCTGGAAGCTGACCGTGCCCGCGTACAGGTCGGCCGCATCTCGCGCTTCGGCCTGCTGGAAATGTCCCGTCAGCGCCTGCGTCCGTCCCTGGGCGAGAGCAGCGGCATAGTCTGCCCGCGTTGCAACGGCACCGGCATCATCCGTGACGTTGAATCGCTGTCCCTGGCGATCCTGCGCCTGATCGAAGAAGAAGCCCTGAAAGACCGCACCGCCGAAGTCCGCGCACAAGTGCCGATTCCGGTTGCAGCCTTCCTGCTCAACGAAAAACGCAACTCGATCACCAAGATCGAACTGCGCACCCGTGCCCGTATCGTCATCCTGCCGAACGATCACCTCGAAACGCCGCACTTCGAAGTGCAGCGCCTGCGTGATGACAGCCCGGAAGCCCACAGCGGCCAGTCCAGCTACGAAATCGCCGCTGCCGCCGCCGAAGTGGAAGAAGTCCAGCCAGCCGCCGCGACCCGCACCCTGGTTCGCCAGGAAGCCGCCGTGAAAACCGCTCCGGCCCGTGCCAACGCACCGGTTCCGGTTGAAGCTGCCGCTCCGGTTGCCGCTCCGGCCGTAATGCCTGAGCCAAGCCTGTTCAAAGGCCTGGTGAAGTCGCTGGTAAGCCTGTTCGCCACCAAGGAAGAGCCTGCTGCACCGGTTGTGGTTGAGAAACCAGCGACCGAGCGCCCTGCACGCAACGAAGAGCGTCGCAACGGTCGCCAGCAGAGCCGTAACCGCAACGTCCGTCGTGACGAAGAGCGCAAGCCGCGCGAAGAGCGTGCGCCGCGTGAGGAACGCGCCCCACGTGAAGAGCGTGCGCCTCGCGAAGCCCGTGAAGAAACCCCGACCGTAGAACGGGCACCGCGTGAAGAGCGCGCACCGCGTACTCCACGCGCCCCACGCGAAGACCGCAAGCCACGTGGCGAGCGCGAAGAGCGTGTGCGCGAACTGCGCGAGCCGCTGGACGCTGCGCCAGCCGTTGCCGGTGCAGCTGTTGTTGCCGAAGAACGCCCGGCTCGCCAGCCGCGCGAAGAACGTGCGCCACGTGAAGAACGCCAGCCTCGCGCTCCGCGTGAAGAGCGTCAACCACGTGCCGAACAAGCGGCTGCCGCCAGCGAAGAAGAAGTGCTGACCGGCGAAGAGCAACTGCAGGAAGACGGTCAGGAAGGCGCCGAAGGCGATCGTCCACGCCGCCGCTCCCGTGGCCAGCGTCGTCGCAGCAACCGTCGTGAGCGTCAACGCGATGCCAACGGCAACGTGATCGAAGGCTCGGAAGAGACCGGCGAAAACGCAGAAGCCGCTACCAGCGAGCCGACTGGCGCCGAACTGGCTGCCGGCCTGGCCGTTACCGCTGCCGTTGCCAGCTCGGTGATCAGCGCTCCGGCTGAAGCCCAGGCGCACGAGCAGGCTGAGCGCGCTAGCGCGACTGTTGAAGAAGCCGTCGTTGTGGAAGTGCCTGCCGCCGAGGCCCCAGTGGTTGAAGCGCCGGTCGTTCAAGCACCTGCTGCCGAAACCCCAGTCGTAGAAGCACCGGTTGTTGAAGCGACTACCCCAATCGAAGCACCGGTTGTTCCGGAAGTGGAAGTTGCTCCGGTTCAAGAAGCCCTGCCAGAAGTTGAAGCGGTGGCTGAACAAGTACCGGTAGTCGAGCCTCAACCTGTGGCTGAAGCAGTGATTGAAGCACCGGTTGTCGAAGCGGCCCCGGAAGTTCGTGAAGTTCGTGAAGAACAGACCGCCTTCCAATGGACTGCCGAGCCTGCCGCTTCGGTTGAAGAGCCAGCACCTGCCCCGGCGGTAGAAGAAGCGCCGGCACCGGTTGCCGAAGTTGTGGTAGCCGAGCCAGCCCCAGTGGTTGAGCCTGCTCCGGTCGTTGAACCAGCGCCAGTGGTTGAAACGCCGGCGGCTGCCGAAGTGGCTGCCCCCGTGGTTGAAGCTGCACCGGTCAGCGCCCTGACCGAAAACGGCCGTGCGCCGAACGACCCACGTGAAGTGCGTCGTCGTCGCAAGGAAGCTGAAGCCGCTGCCGCTGCTGCTGCCGCGGCACAGGAAGCAGAACACGAGAGCAAACCTCTCGCCTGATTCCCGCAGCCACTGAAAAGCCCCGCCTGAGTGATCAGGCGGGGCTTTTTTATGTTCGTCCGGCTAGAGGTAATGCAACAACGCAGGCACGTCCACATCCCATGACACACCAGGGTCATCTACCGCCACCTCACACACCGCCGCCTGGGCAAACAACGGCTTGGCTCCACGATCACCGGTCAAAGCCATCAACCCGGGCCCAAATGCCCGGCCAAATGCCACAGGATGCCCGTACTGCCCGTCCTGCACCGGCACACTGATGCCACCCTCCTCCACCCCCGCAATCACTCGCTCAATGCTCGATGACTGAATAAACGGCATATCCCCCAACACCACCAGCCAGCCATTCGCCGAAGCACTGGCTGCAACCGCAGCGGCAATACTGTCGCCCATGCCGGCCGAGCGCAGCAGCAACACCTTGCAACCGTAGATCTCTGCCAAGCGAATTACTTCGGGACGATCGGCTGAAGTCACCACCCAACGATCAGCCACGGCACTCGGCAGATTCTTCAGCACCTGCTCGATCACTGGCCGAACGACGCCATCCAGGCCCACACAATCAGCCAGCAACTTGTCCTGGTCAGCCCCTGCCTCGGCGCGGAAACGGCTGCCCTGCCCCGCCGCCAGCACAATCGCGGTGATGCTCACTCAACCACCACTGGCAACGGCTTCTTCTGCATCGGCGCCACACCATTCTTGATCGCAACAATTTCCGCCATCAACGACAACGCGATTTCCGCCGGTGTATGACTGCCGATATGCAAACCGATCGGCCCATGCAGACGCGCAATCGCTTCCGTCGACAAGCCCAGCGCCGCGAGGTTTTCCCGGCGTTTCTGGCTGTTGACCCGTGAACCGAGGGCACCAATGTAGAACGCCGAGGAATTCAGTGCCGTCAGCAGCGCCATGTCATCCAGGCGCGGATCATGGGTGAGGCAGACAATGGCCGTGCGCTCGTCGGTCTGGATATTCAGCACCGCCTCATCGGGCATACCCGGCACGAAGCGACCGTGCTGGTCTTCCCAGCCATAGACAAACTCATCGCGCGGGTCGCAGATCAGTACTTCGAAATCCAGCAGGCGCGCCATTTCCGCCACATACCGCGACAACTGCCCGGCACCGATCAACAGCAGGCGCCAGCGTGGGCCATAGATGGCTCGCAGGCGTTCACCGTCGAAGGTGACGACGTCGGTCTTGCTCGCGCCACTCAACGTCACCTTGCCAGTGGCCAGGTCCAACTCCCGGGCGACGATCTGATGAGCCTCGCACCGTGCAAGCAGCTCAGCCACCCATTCCCACTCGTCTACCCGCTCCTCGGTCAGGCGCAAGGTGCCGCCGCACGGCAGGCCAAAACGCGCCGCTTCATCGCGGGTAACGCCGTAGGTCACCAACTGCACCGGCGGCCCGTCTTCAGGCAGCCGGCCGTCCTGCAGGCGTGCAATCAAGTCATCCTCGATGCACCCGCCCGATACCGAGCCGATCACTACCCCATCGCCCCGCAACGCCAGCATGGCGCCCGGCGGGCGCGGCGCGCTGCCCCAGGTCTGGACCACGCTGTACAACACCACTCGCTGTCCGGCACGGCGCCATTCGAGCACGCTGCGCAGGACATTCAGATCCACACTGTCCACATAACCTCCTGCAAGCGTTACAACCGAGACATTCACTGTAAAACAAAAGTTGCCGAAGTGACGCGCCAGAAACGCAAACGCCCCGAACCAGTCGGGGCGTTTGTGCGTTGCTGTCGGCGTTAGTTCACGCCATCGGCGATTTACTTGACCACAGGTGCAGGGCCTTCGGCCACGCCCAGGTCATCCAGCTCACGGGTTTCCGAGATGCCGGTACCGCCGGACGCCAGCTCGCTTTGCAGCTTGTCGGTGTCCAGTTCCTTGACCCACTTGGCCACAACGATGGTGGCAACGGCGTTACCCACCAGGTTGGTCAGCGCACGGGCTTCGGACATGAAGCGGTCGATACCCAGGATCAGCGCCAGACCGGCAACCGGCAGGTGACCTACGGCCGACAGGGTGGCCGCCAGTACGATGAAGCCCGAACCGGTCACGCCTGCAGCGCCTTTGGAGGACAGCAGCAGCACCAGCAGCAGAGTGATCTGGTGGGTGATGTCCATGTGAGTGTCAGTCGCCTGGGCGATGAACACGGCCGCCATGGTCAGGTAGATCGACGTACCGTCGAGGTTGAACGAGTAGCCAGTCGGGATGACCAGGCCTACTACGGACTTCTTGGCGCCCAGACGCTCCATCTTGATCAGCATGCGTGGCAGTGCGGACTCGGAAGACGAAGTACCCAGAACGATCAGCAGCTCTTCACGGATGTAGCGAACCAGTTTCAACACGCTGAAACCGTGAGCGCGGCAGATACCACCCAGCACCACCAGCACGAACAGCAGGCAGGTGATGTAGAAGCAGATCATCAACTGGCCCAGTTGCACCAGCGAACCCACACCGTAGGCACCGATGGTGAACGCCATGGCGCCCAGGGCACCGATTGGCGCGAGCTTCATGATCATGTTGATGATGTTGAACATCACGTGGGCGAAGCGATCGATGAAATCCAGTACCGGCTTGCCGTAGGCACCCAGGCGGTGCAGGGCGAAACCGAAGATCACCGAGAACATCAGCACTTGCAGGATGTCGCCGTTGGCGAACGCGCCGACGATAGTGTTAGGGATCACATTGAGGATAAAGCCGACGATGCTCTGGTCCTTACCGGCAGTGACGTAGGCTGCCACTTTGGAAGCGTCCAGGGTGGCGACGTCGATGTGCATGCCGTTGCCCGGTTGCACCACGTTCACCACGATCAGGCCGATCAGCAGCGCGATGGTGGAAACGATCTCGAAGTACAGCAGTGCATAGCCGCCGGTCTTGCCGACCGATTTCATGCTTTGCATGCCAGCGATGCCGCTGACAACGGTGCAGAAGATGATCGGGGCGATGACCATTTTGATCAGTTTGATGAACCCGTCACCCAGTGGCTTGAGGGCTACACCGGTCTGTGGGTAGAAGTGACCGAGCAAAATACCGATAACGATTGCAACGATCACCTGGAAGTACAGGGATTTGTAGATAGGCTGACGAGTCGTCATTGCAAAGTTCCTCAATCGTCCCGTGTGGCAAATATCCGCCATTGCCCACGACACTTGAATTGCGAACCCTCCTGCACTGGAGGGATTTGTTGTTTGCGAGGTCTGTAGGTGCAGCCTGCGCTGTCATCCTTATCGCAAACGCCGTGCCACTTTGCTGAAAAACCCTGAAGACCTTTAGACATCAGGGTTTGCGCTTTACAAGTGCCCTCCCAGTCACCGAGTCGAGTGGCGGATTTCCGCCCACCAACCTGATCCCGTCCTACAATTTGGCGGATATCCGCCTTGTGACCCCATCCGAGGGTGGCTACCATCCGCCCGTCCATGGAAGAGGCCTTCGCATGCGTGAACGTACCATCGCCAGCCATTACGCCCGGGCAGCCCTCGGCGGTGCGCGTCGGGTCGGTTACGACTACTCGGGCCTGCTGCTGCAAGCAGGTATCACCCCGGAACTGCTGACCGAACCCCGCGCCCGCATCGCGCCGGAACAATTTACCCGGTTGCTGCAAATGCTCTGGCTGGCGCTGGACGATGAATACCTGGGGTTTGCCGACGGCCCCAGCAAACGCGGCACCTTTGCCATGATGTGCCACGCATTGATCCACTGCCGCACCCTGGAGAAAGCCCTGGAACGCGGCTTATTGTTTTATAGCCTATTCCCGCAGGGACCACGCTGGCAGCTGACACGTGAAGGCGAAATGGCCCGTTTGAGCCTGGACGACTCGCAATTGTGGGACCCGGATCACTTCCTCAGCGAATGCCTGCTGGTGATCTGGCATCGACTCGGCAGTTGGCTGATCGGCCAACGCATCCGCCTGCACCAGGCCACCTTCAGCTACCCGATGCCGGCTCACGCCAGCGAATACGACCTGCTGTTTCCCTGCACCCAGGTATTCGGCGCACCGAACAGCAGCCTGGTATTTCACGGCCGCTACCTGAGCCTGCCGCTGTTGCAGGACGAACGCACGCTCAAGCACTTCCTCGAGCGCTCCCCCGCTGACCTGTTGTCACGGCCGGATGAAGGCGACAGCTTGAGCAGCCAGCTCCGCCGCTTGCTCAGCGGCGACCGTACACCCTGGCCAGACCTGGAAGCCGTCGCCCAGCAGTTGCACATCAGCCCGCAGACCCTGCGCAGGCATTTGCGCGAAGAAGGCACCAGCTTTCAGGCACTCAAGGATGAGCTGCGGCGGGACATCGCCATCTATCATTTGGGGCGGGCGGATTTGTCGTTGCAGGAGATTGCCGAGCAGTTGGGGTTTTCCGAACCGTCGGCGTTTCATCGAGCGTTCAAGAAGTGGACGGGGTTGACGCCGGGGGCTTACCGAGCCCAAGAGAGCTAAAGATGTAGCGCCTGGACTGACGCTATCGGGGCAAGCCCCCTCCCACATTTTGATGTTTGAACACATTCAAAGGTGGGAGGGGGCTTGCCCCCGATGAGGCCTGTACAACCGATAAAGATCACAAAGCCGGGAAGTGAATCCTGAAGGCGGCGCCACCCAACGGTGAATCGCCCAGGGTCAAACGCGCACCGTAGCTCTCGATGATGTCCTTGACCACCGCCAACCCAATCCCCTGCCCCGGGTGCTGACGGTCCAGCCGTTCACCCCGCTGCAGAATCCTGGCACGCTGATCCGGCGGCACGCCAGGCCCATCATCCTCAATACACAGCTCGGTGCCTTCCAGGCTTTCCACCAGGCTGATGCGCACTTCGCTCACGCACAGGCGGTAGGCGTTTTCCAGCAGGTTGCCGAGCAGCTCCAACAAGGCGCCTTTCTCGATTGGCACGTCACATTCTTCCGGCAGGTCGAAGGACACACTGACGCGCTTGTCGCGATAGACCTTGCCCAGCGTATCGCACAGGCTTTGCAGTACCGGCTCCAGGCGCACCTGGTGGCGCACCAGGCCGCTTTTGCGCAGGCTGGCGCGCTGCAACTGGTAGCTGATCTGCTGGCTCATGCGCTCGATCTGCGATTGCAGCACCCGGGCCTGCTCGCGATCTTCCGGACGCTGGGCCATTTCTTCGCTCACTCCCTGCAACACCGCGAGCGGGGTTTTCAGGCTGTGGGCCAAATCGTCGAGGGAATCGCGGTAGCGCGCACGTTGCTCACGCTCGCTGTGCAGCAAGCGGTTGAGGGAGCCGGTCAGGCGCAGCAATTCGCGGGGGTGTTGTTCGGAGAGGCTCTCGCGGGTGCCGCCTTCGATCTGGTCGAGCTCCTGACTCAGCCGGCGCAGGGCTTGCAGGCCCCAGGTCAGGCCCAGCCACAGTAAGGTCAACAACACCAGCAAGGCTGCGCCGAAGCCCAGGTAGAGATTTTCGCGCAGGCCTTCCAGGGTCAACTGGTATTCGCGCACCGGTTGCAGGGCCACGATACTGAAGGCGGCGCTCTTGCCGCCCAGCAGCCTGACCTCGACGTCATACACGAAGAATTCCTGGCCGTTGGCCTCGCGAATCCGCGCAAACTCGTTACCGCGCCCGTCGTAGCGCGGCTTGTAGTTGATGTTTTCTTCTTTGGTCGCCCGCGAACGCCACACCAGGTGGCCTTCGCGGTCGTAGATATAGCCGAGCAGGCGGCTGTCAGTGAGGTTGAAGCGTTCGTCGGGCAACTGCGCCGGCATCAGCAGACGGTTGTTTTCGACCCGCGCGGCAGAGATCAAGGTGGTGACGTCCGACGCCAGGCGCTGCTCGATGGAGTCCTGCAACGCCAGGCTGAACGCCCCTTGCATGGCCGGCAACAGGCCGAGCATGAACAGCACGGCCAGGGTGGCGGCCGCCAGCATCAAGCGTACGCGTAGCGAGCGAATCAACGGCAGCGCTCATTGAACAGATAGCCCAGGCCACGCACCGTGTCGATCGGCTTGAACCCGGCCGGGCCTTCCAGCTTGCGACGCAGGCGACCGACCAGCACCTCGATGACATTCGGATCACGCTCGTCGTCATCGGGGTAGAGCTGTTCCATCAAGCGGTCTTTGGCGACCACTTGTTGGTGATGGCGCATCAGGTATTCAAGGATCCGATATTCGTAGGCGGTCAACGCCAGCGGCTGCTCTTCGAGCGACGCCTGCTTGCGATTGAGGTCCAGCAACAAGGGACCAGCAACAATGGTCGACTGGGTAAAGCCACTGGAGCGGCGCAGCAAAGCGTTCATCCGCGCCTCCAGCTCTTCGAACTGGAACGGTTTGACCACGTAGTCGTCGGCACCCGCAGCCAGGCCTTCGACCTTGTCCTGCCAGTTACCGCGGGCGGTGAGGATCAGGATCGGAAAGGTCTTGGCCTGGGTACGCAGTTGGCGGATCAGGTCCAGGCCGCCCATGCCGGGCAGGCCCAGGTCGATAATCGCCAGGTCATGATTGAACTGGCCAGTCTGGTACAGCGCCTCTTCGGCATTGGCCACGGCCTCGACCACATGCCCGCTGTCGGTCAGGCGGGTAAACAGGTGATGACGCAGCAGCGCCTCATCTTCCACCACCAGCAATTTCATAAGGCTCTCCAAAGCAATTCAACTGTCCGACAGAGGGATATCATAGCGGCCCTGCAGGTCTTGCGGGCGCAGTTTAATGCCATTGAACTGGCCGGTCAGGTGTTCATAGCCGGCGCGGTAGGCCGGCTGCGGTGTTGCAAGGCCCAGGGACTGGCCCCAGGGCGTGGGTTGGCTGCCCATTTCTTCGAAGCTGACACGCTGGATCAAGG
The DNA here is from genome assembly GCF_024584605.1 of Pseudomonas extremorientalis. Lineage (NCBI taxonomy): Bacteria > Pseudomonadati > Pseudomonadota > Gammaproteobacteria > Pseudomonadales > Pseudomonadaceae > Pseudomonas > Pseudomonas extremorientalis. The sequence continues at coordinate 4,899,954 of NZ_CP089519.1, forward strand.
TACTGGATTTCTTGGTTTTCTCACCGCCGAATGCGGCGAAGGCGCCATCGGATGCCTGGACCCCAGCGGTTGCACTGAGCATGGTTAACGCCAACATCAGCTGTTTGATCGCAGTCATGGTGTTACCTCTATGCGTTTGGCTGTATGCCCCAGACTACGCAGCCCCCCCTGAACTCCCCCTGAACAGGCTCTGAACCTCACCTGAACCGCAGTGGGCTATCCTCACGCCCCTCAACTCGGCAAAATACCGACCATGAATCCCTTGCCCGCTTGCTGCACTCCACTCGACGCCCATTGGCCGCTGCCCGAACCGTTGCCCGGCACGGTGTTTCTCAGCACGCGCTTTGACCCGGCCCTGCTCACGGCCGGCGATTTCCAGCGCTGTGCCGTGCCGCCACCGGCGAGCATCCAGCGCTCGGTAGCCAAGCGTCAGGCCGAGTTCCTCGCCGGCCGCTTGTGCGCCCGTGCCGCCCTGCAACAGCTAGATCACCTGGACTGCATCCCCGCGATCGGCGAAGACCGCGCACCGGTGTGGCCCGCGCCTATCAGCGGCTCCATCACCCATAGCACCGGGCATGCCGCCGCGATTGTCGGGCACAAGGCGCAATGGCGCGGGCTGGGGATGGACCTGGAGAATGTGCTGAGCCTCGAGCGGGCCGAGCGGTTGGCGGGGGAAATCCTGACGGCTGATGAATTACTGCGCATGTCCGCCTTGCCAAGAGAAAGGATCGCCCTGTTGGTGACGCTGACGTTCTCCGCCAAGGAGAGCCTGTTCAAGGCGCTCTACCCCATTGTGCAAAAGCGTTTCTACTTTGAGCATGCCGAGTTGCTGGAATGGTCAGAGGCCGGGCATCTGCGGTTGCGACTGCTGACGGACCTGTCCGAAGAATGGTGCCACGGCAAGGAATTGGCGGGGCAGTTCGCGGTGGATGATGGGCAGTTGTTGAGCCTGGTCGCAATCAGCGCCTGATCCATCAGGGTTTCTCTTGATCCCTGGGCCAACTCAAGCTGAAACATGCGCCGCCCAGATTATTGCTCTTGCTGATCAACGCCCGCCCACCGTGCCAGTAGATAATCCGCCGCACGATCGACAGCCCCAGGCCATGCCCGCCCGAGGCACGGGTGCGACTGTCGTCCAGGCGCAGGAACGGCGTGAAGATGCGCTCCCAGGCACTTTCCGGCACACCGGGGCCGTCGTCTTCCACGTCGATGCGGCAGCGTACCTGGCCCACCTGATAACTGATCAACACCTGCCCCTGGGCATGGCGCATGGCATTGCTCACCAGGTTCTGCAGGGCACGGTGCAGGTAACGCGGTTCGGCGTCGACCCAGGCGTCGTCCCAATGCGTCGAAGACAAGCAGATCCCTCGGGCCACGGTCACTTGCGGACGCAGTGGCGATAATTCGCCGATCACCTGGTCGAGCAGCGCATCGAGGTCGACGCGCTGGAAATTCAGCTCCGGCGAGCCTTGTTCCAGGCGCGCATAAGTGAGCATTTCATCCACCAGGCCATCGAGGTCCTGGATGTCGTTGTCCATGCCTTCCAGGTATTTACGCCGAGCCTCGACGGTAGTGGCGTCGCCAACCATCTCCAGGCCGAAACGCAGGCGTGCCACCGGCGTGCGCAGCTCGTGGGATACAGCGCGCACCAGTTCACGCTGGATAGCAAGCAGCTGTTGCAAATGCTCGGCCATGCCATTGAACGCTGCCGCCAGCCGCCCCACCGAATCGGCGCCACGGGCCGGCACGCGGACTTCCAGGTTGCCCTTGGCGATGCGGGTGGCGGCGGCCTCCAGGCCGCGCAGCCGACGCTCAAGCTGGCGCACCAACAGATAGACGATCAGCCCGATCAGGGTCAGGCCGATCAAGGCGATCAGGATCAGCCATTGCGCCGGGTAAGGGTTCATCTGATACAACGGGCCGATCTCCAGCACCCACGGCGTACCGACCATGCCGGCAAACACGCGGATCGAATCGCCGCCCTTGCCCAGGGCCATCACCGTGTCGCCTTCCGAAACCCGACGACGCTGGTCTTCATCCATATCGGCCTGGTCGAGGGTCATCAGGTGCATATCAAAGCCAAAGCCCTTGGTTTCCTTTATATCTGCCAGGCGCTGCGGCTGTTCGGCCACCGGGAAGCGCACCAGCTCATCGGCCAGCAGGTAGATAGTCGCGCGGGCCAGTTGTTCGCTGATCTGCTGAACCTCGCCTGTAAGAACAAGCTGCTCCTGTTCGCTGACCAAACGCAGCACCCGCGCGGCATGCGGCCCGGTCTGCTCCACCAGCACCTGGCCGCGTTGCAGGCGATTGCGCTGGCTCAAGTCCAGTTGCGCATCGGCCAGCGGGCGCAACTCCAGCGGGATCCCCAGCAAACGCTCCCACACCGCCAGGGCGCGCTGGCGCTCGATGGCGCTCATGGGTTGCAGGTTGTCACCCATCAAGGCGAAGGTGCCATGGGCCAGGCGCTCGCGGTACTGGCCGCTGCGCACCTCGTTGAGCAGGTGCAAGGCCAGCACGCCGAGCAGCGCCACCAGGATCAGCGCCGCGCACATGCCGCCGTATATGCGCAGGAAGATCGAGTTCACAGCGGCATGTCGGCGGCGGCTTCGGGGACGAACAGGTAGCCTTTGCTGCGAATGGTCTTGATCAGGCGCGGGTGGATGGGGTCGTCACCTATCTTGGGGCGTATGCGAGAAATACGCACGTCGATGGAGCGATCCTGGCCGTCGTAGCCGATGCCGCGCAGGGCAATGAAGATTTCTTCGCGGGACAGAATGCGCCCGGCATTCGCCACCAGCAGCCACAGCAGGTCGAACTCGGCGCTGGTCAGTTCGATGCCCTCATTATTCAGCCAGGCCTCGCGCAGGGCGTTGTCCACAACCAGAGGGCCGAATTGCAGGCGGCGCTGGTTCTCCACGGCGGTTGGCTCCGTCGCTTCGCTGCGCCGCAGCAGGGCCTGGATGCGCGCCAGCAACAGGCGCGGACGCACGGGCTTGCACACATAATCGTCGGCGCCCATGTCCAGGCCCTGCACCTGGTCCATATCGTCGGTGCGCGCGGTGAGCATCAGGATCACGCCGTCATAGCACTCACGCACCTTGCGGCAGATGCTCAGGCCGTCTTCGCCGGGCAGCATCAGGTCGAGGATCACCAGGTCGGGCTGTTCGGCGATGATCCGCGCCGCCGCCCGGCCACCATCGCTCTCCACCGAGACCCGCAGGCCGTTGCTCTCCAGGTACTCACGGGTCAATTCGGCCAGTCGCTGGTCATCTTCGACTATCAATACCTGCCAGGCTTCTTGCTCCACGGGTGACCTCAATGTCTGTCATAAAAGGCGGGCATGATGTGGGTCACTTCTTAGCCCGAGGCAGGCGATTGTAGCCATGGGCCAGCCCTCAAACACAAGCCAGGAAATCCATTCGGTGATCAGGTTTTTTTGTGATAGGGTTCGCGCCCTTCGAAAATGGGCCGCTTGTTTTCAGGCCGAAACATTTAATGACAAACGGCGTAATCCAGCAGCAATGCGGCCTACACGGCTGTTCTACCTTTCTTACACATTTTACTCACAGCGTTATCCACAGGTTACTGCGTTGCTAACCCCTCGAAAACGCATTATCTTGTACCTCGGCACTACAGAAGACCCTACATGTGGGGTTTTCGAAGAAATCGCCCAACCACACAAGTGGCTCGAAATTCAAGCGTTTTATTGCTAGCGCAGCATGGAACCAACCGATTTTCAGTAGACCAAACCGCTCACGCGGATGGCAGCTGTTTCCCATCCCCGATATGGAAAACGGTACGGGTGTTGCAGGAAGAGCCTGGCACTCGCAATCAAATATAGAACGTGGAGACAACCCCCCATGCAAACCGACACAACTCGCGAGAACCCGCAAGGCTCCGTGCCGCAGGCCGCTGATTCGAACCTGGATCTGTCCGCCACCGCACCTGGCCAACTGCGTGTGATCAAGCGTAACGGCACTGTCGTTCCTTACACCGATGACAAAATCACCGTCGCCATCACCAAAGCGTTTCTTGCAGTTGAAGGCGGCACCGCTGCCGCTTCGTCGCGCATCCACGACACCGTTGCCCGCCTGACCGAACAGGTCACCGCGACCTTCAAGCGTCGCATGCCGTCGGGCGGCACCATCCACATCGAAGAAATCCAGGACCAGGTCGAACTGGCCCTGATGCGTGCCGGCGAGCAGAAAGTCGCCCGCGACTACGTGATCTACCGTGATTCGCGTGCCAAGGAACGTGCCGTACGCTCCCCGGCCGAAGAAGCCGCCGTGCAAGCGCATCCGTCGATCCGTATCACCCTGGCCGACGGCAGCTTTGCACCGCTGGACCTGGGCCGCCTGAACACCATCATCACCGAGGCCTGCGAAGGCCTGGAAGAAGTCGACGGTGACCTGATCCAGCGCGAAACCCTGAAGAACCTGTACGACGGCGTGGCCCTGACCGACGTCAACACCGCCCTGGTGATGACCGCCCGTACCCTGGTTGAACGCGAGCCGAACTACTCGTTCGTGACCGCGCGCCTGCTGATGGACACCCTGCGTGCCGAAGGCCTGGGCTTCCTGAAAGTCGCCGACAGCGCCACCCACCACGAGATGGCTGACCTGTACGCCAAGGCCCTGCCGGCCTACATCGCCAAGGGTATCGAATTCGAATTGCTGAACCCGGTCCTGGCCACCTTCGACCTGGAAAAACTCGGCAAGGCGATCAACCACGAGCGTGACCAGCAGTTCACCTACCTGGGCCTGCAGACCCTGTACGACCGTTACTTCATCCACAAGGACGGTATCCGCTTCGAACTGCCGCAAGTGTTCTTCATGCGCGTGGCCATGGGCCTGGCGATCGAAGAGAAGCAGAAAGAAGACCGTGCCATCGAGTTCTACAACCTGCTGTCGTCCTTCGACTACATGTCGTCGACCCCGACCCTGTTCAACGCCGGCACCCTGCGTCCACAGCTGTCGAGCTGCTACCTGACCACCGTGCCGGATGACCTGTCGGGCATCTACCACGCGATCCACGACAACGCCATGCTGTCCAAATTCGCCGGCGGCTTGGGCAACGACTGGACCCCGGTGCGTGCATTGGGTTCGTACATCAAGGGCACCAACGGCAAGTCCCAGGGCGTCGTGCCGTTCCTGAAAGTGGTGAACGACACTGCCGTGGCCGTAAACCAGGGTGGCAAGCGCAAAGGCGCGGTGTGTGCCTACCTGGAAACCTGGCACATGGACATTGAAGAGTTCATCGAGCTGCGCAAGAACACCGGTGATGACCGTCGTCGTACCCACGACATGAACACCGCCAACTGGATCCCTGACCTGTTCATGAAGCGTGTCTTCGATGACGGCAAATGGACCCTGTTCTCGCCATCCGAAGTGCCGGACCTGCACGACCTGACGGGTAAAGCCTTCGAAGAGCGCTACGAGTACTACGAAGCCCTCACCGAGTACCCAGGCAAGGTCAAGCTGTTCAAGACCATCCAGGCCAAAGACCTGTGGCGCAAAATGCTGTCCATGCTGTTTGAAACCGGCCACCCATGGCTGACCTTCAAAGACCCGTGCAACCTGCGCAGCCCGCAGCAGCACGTGGGCGTGGTCCACAGCTCGAACCTGTGCACCGAGATCACCTTGAACACCAACAAGGACGAGATCGCCGTTTGCAACCTGGGCTCGATCAACCTGCCGAACCACATCGTCAACGGCAAGCTGGACACCGCCAAGCTGGAACGCACCGTCAACACCGCTGTTCGCATGCTCGATAACGTCATCGACATCAACTACTACTCGGTGCCACAGGCGCAGAACTCCAACTTCAAGCACCGCCCGGTCGGCCTCGGCATCATGGGCTTCCAGGACGCGCTGTACCTGCAGCACATTCCTTACGGTTCGGATGCTGCGGTCGAGTTCGCCGACAAGTCCATGGAAGCGGTGAGCTACTACGCGATCCAGGCGTCCTGCGACCTGGCCGACGAGCGCGGCGCCTACGAGACGTTCCAGGGTTCGCTGTGGTCCAAGGGCATCCTGCCGCTGGATTCGCAACAGATCCTCATCGAAGCCCGTGGCCAGAAGTACATCGACGTCGACCTGAACGAATCCCTGGACTGGGCGCCGGTACGTGCCCGTGTGCAGAAAGGCATTCGTAACTCCAACATCATGGCTATCGCACCGACCGCCACCATCGCCAACATCACCGGCGTATCGCAGTCGATCGAACCGACCTACCAGAACCTGTATGTGAAATCGAACCTCTCGGGCGAATTCACCGTGATCAACCCGTACCTGGTTCGCGACCTCAAGGCTCGCGGCCTGTGGGACTCGGTCATGATCAACGACCTGAAGTACTACGACGGTTCCGTGCAACAGATCGAGCGCATCCCGCAAGAACTCAAAGAGCTCTACGCGACCGCCTTCGAAGTAGACACCAAGTGGATCGTTGACGCCGCCAGCCGTCGCCAGAAGTGGATCGACCAGGCGCAGTCCCTGAACCTGTATATCGCCGGCGCTTCGGGCAAGAAGCTGGACGTGACCTACCGCATGGCCTGGTACCGTGGCCTGAAAACCACTTACTACCTCCGTGCCCTGGCCGCGACCAGCACCGAGAAGTCGACCATCAACACCGGTAAGCTGAACGCTGTTTCCAGCGGCGGCAACCACGGTGATGATTCGGTGCTTGCTGCGCCAGCTGGCCCGGCGCCAGTGCCAAAAGCCTGCGCGATTGACGAGCCGGATTGCGAAGCTTGCCAATAAGCTGAGCCTGCCTTGGGTTTAACCACCCAAGACTGAAAAGCCCCCGATATATCCATGGTGTATCGGGGGCTTTTTTTGTCGGGCTACAGGCAAGTACGCTGACTAGAACAAGATGGTCGCAACACCCGATTTAGGCACACCGCCTCGCCCTCCCCACAACTCAACCCGGCCATTGATGACCGCCATCGAGTGTCCGTCGTACTCCACGGTGCCCACCTTGCTGTTTCTCAAATCGGCGTCGCTCGCAGGCCGGTAGCGCCCCTTCAACCCCAGTCGATCCAAGCCCTCACGCGAATCCTCGCCATCATTGAGGCTATCCATCGCTGCCCGGAAACTTCTCCCAGCCGTGCCGTCGTTATTTTCCATCTGCGCCCGCTTGGCGCTGGCGGCATACATGAAGTTGGCGTCCGTCATCATTGCCGGGTCATCCCCCTTGAATTGAGCATGCCTGGCCGCTTGCTTCACTTCGTCTTTGGTCAATGACAGCTTGAAGCCATCGCGCATTGTCACGTCGTAACCGTTTGCAGTCTCCTTCACGTCCTTGAAGACATCGGTAGGCTTCTGGCCATACTGCATCATGGCGGCTTTGATGGCGGAAACCGTGATGCAATTACCATCGGGGCCCTGACTGAATCCGCTCCAGATATTGTCAGGCTTTTTTCCGGGGTTGCTGTTATCCGGCCTGTAGTTGAAGTGCCTTGCCCCTTCAGTAACCGGCTTGTTGCTCATGGACTCAGAGGGCCCGAAATCACTTCGGGGAACGCTGGGACCGCGACGACCGCCTGGCGACACAGGGGGCGCAGGGGGCGCAGGTGGCTGTGAATCCTCGTCTTCGGGAAACCACTGTTTCAACAGCTGCCTGAGAAACTCACGAAACTGTGCATCAGCGGCCTCAATCATTGTGTTGAGGATTTCCTTGAACTTCTCACTCCCCAATTTCTCACGTAACGCATTCAACTTGTCGCGCGTATCCTGAACCACCTGATTCTTGCCGGTCTGTTGCGCATCGAACAGCTCGCCGAGCAACTGCTTCACCGCAGACACTTCAGCCACCGGCGCAACCGCAGGTGTATCGCCGCCTGCCTGGCCAGGCATATACCCGACACGCCGAGCGCCTTGCCCGGACACTCCTGAATGCCACATTCCCCGCCCCCCTTTGATTGGTGAGCCACCCAGGCTCTGGTTCAATCAGTGGCAGAACAGGTCAAGCGCGTTCCTTCCCAAGCTTCAAAGCACGTAACCTGATATGTCATCGGCACTTTTTCTTACGCCCACAAAAAAGCCCTTCTTACGAAGGGCTTTTTTGTGCAGCGCTACCGCATATCAGGTCATCTGGATGATGGTCTGCATGATGGTGCTCTGGGTGGAGATGGTCTTGGCGTTCGCCTGGTAGTTGCTCTGGGCCTTGATCAGGTCTACCAGCTCGTTGGTCAGGTTGACGTTGGAGTTCTCCAGGGAGTTGGCCACGATCGAACCCAGGGTACCGGCTTGCGGGGTGTCATAACCCGGCTGGCCCGAGGCGAAGGTTTCTTTCCAGGTAGTACTACCGGCAGGCTGCAGACCCTGTTCGTTGTTGAAGCTGGCCAGCGAGATCTGGCCGATGGCCTTGCTCTGCTGGTTGCTGAACGTGGCGAACAGCACGCCGCTGCCGTCGATTTTCAGGCCGGTGATCTGGCCGGTGGCGTAGCCATCGGTGACCGGTGGGTTGCGGTAGGTGGCCGAGTTGTACTGGGTGATGTTGGCCATGTTGACGGCGATACCTGCTGGGTTCGCATCTGCACCGTTGGCCTTCCACACACCGTTGGTCACGGTGCCAGGAACCCAACCGCTAATGGTCAGGGTCTTATCAGAGACACCACCGGTGACCACACTGGTGAGCTTGCCGGCGCCGTCAAAGGTCAAGGTCGATGGCACAGGTGGAGTCGATGGGGTGCCGGTTGGCGCCGAACCGTTGGGGTTGCGACCATCGATCAGGGTATAGGCATTCCACTTGTTACCGTCGGTTTTCACCAGGTACTGCACCATCGGGTGCGCGTTGCCCTGGGAATCGTACAAGGTGGTGCTGTACTGGGTGGTAAAGGTGCTGGTGTCGTTCGGGTTGAACGGCTTGGCCACCTGGTCGATCACCGGCTCCGAGGAGTTCAGGTTACTGGTGGAGTCCACTTTGGTGGAGGCCTTGGGCGGCAGGTTCGACAGATTCAGTTGCAGGTCGGTCAGGCCGCCCTTGATGATCTTGCCATCGGCATCTGCCGCGTAGCCTTGCAGGCGCGAAGTGCCGGTATTGTTGGTGATGTAGCCGTCTTTGTCGGCACGGAAGGCACCGCTGCGGGTGTACTCCAGCGAACCGTCGCTGCCCTTCTGCACGAAGAAGCCGCCACCCTGGATCGCCATGTCCAGGATACCGCCGCTGCCGTTGACGTCACCCTGGGTGAATTGCTGCGACACGGCCGCCAGGTTCACACCGTTGCCGATGCTGTTCTGGCCGGTGCCCAGCTTAGACGCGGCGTAGATGTCGGCGAATTCCGCACGGGACGACTTGAAGCCAGTGGTCGCGACGTTGGCGATGTTGTTGCCGGTCACGTCCAGTTGTTTGTTGGCCGCATAGAGGCCGCTAAGGCCGATGTTAAAAGACATGTTTCTCTCCCTCTGCCGTATTTAGCCGGCTCTATGTACCGATAGTCTGAATTTGCGACAGCTTGACGCTGCCCATGCCGCCCGCCAGGTTCAGCAGCATTTCGCCGCCGGTCTTGCTCAGGGTCACGCTCGTTACCGTCGCGGGCAGCGAAGTGGCCAGGGCCACGGAGTCGCCCTTGTCGTTCTTGGTGGTGGCGTTGAAGGTGTAGGTGCCCGCCGGGGCAACCTCGCCCTTGTCGTTCTTGCCATCCCAGATGAAGTTCTGGGTGCCGGCGCTCTGGGCACCCATGTCGATGGTGCGCACCACGTTGCCGTCTTTGTCGGTGATCTTGACGGAGACGTTGCCCACCGCCGAGGTCACCGCCACCGAACCGGTCATGCTCTTGCTCGTATCAACCATGGCCTTGTCGGTCTGGATGATGATCGAGCGCCCGACCAGCGACGAGGCCTGCAACGCCTGCGACGAGCTGAAGTTGGTGGAGATCGCATTCACCGAGTCGTTCAGGGTGTTGATGCCTTCCAGGCTGCTGAACTGCGCCAGTTGCGCCACGAACGCGCCGTTGTCTTGCGGCGACAGCGGGTTCTGGTTTTTCAGCTGGGTTACCAGCAGTTGCAGGAACGCATCCTTGCCCAACGCCTGCTTGCCCGTCGCCTTATTGGCGGCGTCGCTGACGCTGCTGTTGTCCTGGGCGTTCTTGACCTTGGAGTTGAACAGGTCCTGGACCGGCGTGTTGTTTGATGTATCAACGATGGCCATTATTTGGCGCCCCTTATCACTGACCCAGGGTCAGGACCTTCTGCATCATGGTTTTGGCGGTGTTCATCATTTCCGCATTGGTCTGGAACGAGCGGCTGGCGGAAATCATGTCAGCCATTTCCTCGACCACGTTGACGTTGGGGTAGTAGACATAACCCTTTTCGTTCGCGGCGGGATGGTTGGGTTCGTAGCGCGCTTCAAGGTTGCTCTGATCTTCAACCACACCGAGTACCTGCACGCCGGAGCCGGCGGCACCCTGGTCCTGGAACAGCGAATCACTGCCACCGTTCTGGCCGGCCTGGAACATGGTGGCGAACACCGGGTGACGGGCGCGGTAGGTCTGGTCAATGCTCGAAGACACGGTCTCGGCGTTGGCGATGTTACTGGCGACGGTGTTCAAACGCGTGGTCTGCGCGCTCATGCCACTGCCGGCAATATTGAAAACACTGGACAGGGACATGGCTTACTCTCCACGCAGGGCTGACATCAGCCCTTTGAATTTGCTGTTGAGCAGGGTAAAGCTGGCTTGGAAGTTCACCGAGTTCTCGGCGTAGGCCGATTGCTCCAACTGGGCGTCGACGGTGTTCTGGTCGATCGACGGCTGCATCGGCGTGCGATACAGCAACGACTCGTCGCCATTGCTCAAGCCTTGCGCTTCGATATGACGGCTGTTGGTCATGTTCAAGGCGAAGGTGCCGTTCTTGGTCTTGTCTTGCTGTGCGGCGAGCACGGCGGAGAAGTCCAGGTCCCGAGCCTTGTAGTTCGGGGTGTCGGCGTTGGCAATGTTGTTGGCCAGGACTTCGGCACGCTGGGCGCGGAAGCCCAGGGCTTGTTCGTGGATACCGAGCGCTTTATCGAAGCTGATGCTCATGGCGGAAACCTTCAAGGGCTGACCTGCTTTTCGTTACCAGGGTTATAGCAAGGTGCATGCCAATCTGACGAAGGCCCGTAGATCAAGGGTTCTGGAGGAGGTTGCCAGCGGCAATGCCAGAAAAGCGGCAAGCGGTTTCCGCGTGGCGCCAGTAAAGCGGCAATGAGGGTTGCCGCTTTACTTCGGTTTGCCGCAAAACAAATGTGGGAGGGGGCTTGCCCCGATGGCAGCGGTTCAGTTGATACATCGATCACTGACACACCGGCATCGGGGGCAAGCCCCCTCCCACATTTTTGACCGCCTCAGCCTTACTTGGCCTGGTAGATGATCCCCGGGCTGCACTGCACCATCTGGAAATGGTCCGGCAGACCGTTCAGCGCCTCAGAAGCGCCAAGGAACAGATAACCACCGCGCTTGAGCGTGCCGTGGATGCGCAACAGGATGTCTTTCTTCACTTCGGCCGAGAAGTAGATCAGCACGTTGCGGCAGAACACCATGTCGAACTTGCCCAGGCTGGCATAGCTGTCTAGCAGGTTGAAGGAGCGGAACTCCACACGGTTCTTGATCGGCGCCTTGACCGCCCAGCGTCCCGCCCCTTTCGGGTCGAAGTAACGCTGCAGGCGTTCCTGGGACAAACCACGCCCCAGGGCCAGGCTGTCGTACTCGCCGGTCTTGCAGTTGGTGAGCATGGTGCCGGACAGGTCGGTGGCCACGATTTGCGCCCCGGCCTTCAACTGGCCCATGTTGGTCCGCTCGAACTCATCGATGGACATCGAAATAGAGTACGGCTCCTGCCCCGAGGAACAGGCGGCCGACCAGATGCGCAGGCGCTGGCCCGGGCTGGCCTTGATGGCCTCCGGCAGCACTTTGCTCTTGAGCACTTCAAACGGGTAGGTATCGCGAAACCACAGGGTTTCGTTGGTGGTCATGGCATCGACCACCATCTCCTTGAGCCCGCTGCGCGGCTGGCCCTGGATGCGCTGGACCAGCTCACCCAACGACTTGATACCCTGCTGCTCCATCAGTTTGTTGAGACGGCTGGATACCAGGTACTGCTTGTTTTCACCGAGCAATATGCCACAGGCTTTTTCCAGGAAGACCCGGAACTGTTCAAAATCCAAATTACCTGTAGACACTGATACCGCCTCTAAAATCGTATGACCGCCAAGGGAAACACCTTAGCTGTGATCTGCTGCCTTGATCCGGTCGACAACCCGGGATGCCAGGTCATCAGGACGGAATTTGGCCAAAAAGTCATCGGCACCGACCTTCTTGACCATCGCCTGGTTGAATACACCCGACAACGAAGTATGCAGGATGATATGCAATTTTTGCATGCGTGGATCGTTGCGGATCTCGGCCGTGAGGGTATAGCCGTCCATTTCCGGCATCTCGATGTCGGAGATCATCATCAAGAATTCTTCCTCCGGCTTCTTGCCGTCGTCCACCAGCTTGCGCAGGTAGTCCAACGCCTGGCGACCATCATTGAGGGCGACCACTTCAACCCCGACGGTTTGCAGGCAACGGGTCACCTGCTTGCGCGCCACGGACGAGTCGTCCACCGTAAGCACGCGCAGTGAGACTGCCTTGTGCGCGGTTTCGGCGTCCACCACACCCACGGAGATCGACTCAGAAGTAGGCGCCACTTCGGCGAGGATTTTCTCGACGTCGATGATTTCCACCAGCTGGTTGTCGACCCGCGTCACCGCCGTAAGGTAGTGATCGCGACCGGTGCCCTTGGGTGGCGGATGGATCTCTTCCCAGTTCATGTTGACGATGCGCTCCACCGAGCGCACCAGGAAACCCTGGGTCTTGGTGTTGTACTCGGTAATGATCACGAACGGGTTTTCGCGGTCCTGCAGCCCGGCGGAACCGGTGGCCAGGGCCAGATCAAGAATCGGGATCGTCGCGCCACGTATGTTGGCAACGCCACACACCACCGGGCTGGACTTGGGCATGATCGTCAGCTTGGGGCATTGAAGCACTTCCCGCACCTTGAACACGTTGATGCCATACAACTGCTTGCCGTCCAGGCGAAAAAGCAACAACTCCAGGCGATTCTGCCCCACCAGCTGTGTGCGCTGGTTTACTGAATCCATTACTCCTGCCATGCCTTGACTCCCACGCTAAAACCTTCGGCCATACCTATAAGGGCAGTGACGCGCACCCAACACTAAACGGCACGAGCTTTGCTATTTATTGGTCATGGATATTAAAACGACAGTTTCCCGACGCCTCCACCTGACACGGTATTGCAGACTGCTCTGCGCGCCGCTGGCACTGCTTGCCTTGGGCCTGGGCGCCACGGCCCGCGCAGATAACGTCACCTTGCCTGATCTACTTATCGGCGTCACCCAGGGCTTTCTTGAGTTCACTGTAGAAGATTATCTGGCGACCACACAGACGCCGGGGCGTTACGAAATCCAGGTCAACCAGTTGGACCCGCGCCTGCGCATGCCAATGTGCGACAAGGAATTGACAGCCACCCTGGAAAGCCCCGCCCAGCCCATCGGGCGTGTAACGGTCAAGGTGCGTTGCGACGGCGCCTCGCCCTGGACGGTGTTCGTGCCCGCTCAGGTCAAATTATTCCGCGATGTGGTGGTGGTTGCCCGTCCACTTAAACGCACGGGGATTATCGGTTTCGAGGACGTGGTGTTGCGCGAGCGCGACATCAGCATGATCAGCCAGGGCTACCTGACCTCCCTCGACCAGGCCGTCGGGCAGAAACTGACCCGACCAGTGGTCACCGATCAGGTCATCACCCTGGTGCATCTGGAGCAGGCCGAGGTGATTCGCAAAGGTGACCAGGTGGTGATTTCCGCCAGCAGTGGCGCGCTGCAGGTCAAAATGCCGGGGGAAGCCTTGTCCAACGGCGGTATGAGCGAACAGATCCGCGTGAAGAATCTCAACTCCAACCGGGTGATCAAGGCGCGGGTCACGGCCCCCGGCCAAGTGGAGGTGGCTTTATAGACCACTGGTATCAGACGCCAGCTTTTCCTACACTGTCGGTTGGATGCCGGCCTGTGCAGTTTATTGTCATTCGAGCCTAAAGTTTGTCCAGATATGGCCGAAAACATGGCAAGCGTCCAAATACCCAGAGGTTTTTTGATCATGGTCATCGATTTCAGCCGTTTGAATAACACCCCGACGACGTCGGCCCCTACGCGCACTGCCGGCACCAAGGACAGCGTAGAAGCCAAGGCTCAGCCAGTGCCCGTCAAGGCAGAACAGGCCAGCGCCAGCCAGAGCGGGGAATCCGTACACCTGAGCAATGAGGCTCAACAGTTGCAGAAGGTCACTGACTCGCTGCGCGATCAACCGGTGGTCAATAAAGCCCGTGTGGCCGAATTGAAACAGGCAATCGCCGATGGCAGCTATAAAGTCGACAGCAACCGTGTAGCCAGCAAGCTGCTTAATTTCGAAGCCGAGCGCTAGGCAAAGGCCTGCGCCGGGCTTTTGGACGCTTAAACCCCAAGGCCAGCCATGCATCACGACGAAACCCTGCTTCAACTGATCATTGATGATCTAGCACCGACGCAATTGCTGCTCGAGCTGCTCAGGGAAGAATCCCTGGCCCTTTACGGCCGGGACATGCCCTTGCTGGAAGAAATTCTGGCGCGCAAGCAATCGCTGATTGTCCTGCTGGAACAGCACGGCAAAAAACGCAGCGAGATCCTCGTCAGCCTGGGCCTGCCGGCCGACCATGATGGGCTCGCGCAGCTGGCCAGCCACTCCTCGGTCGGCGATCAACTACTGGCCCAGAGCAAAGCACTCAACCAATTGCTCACCCAGTGCCAGGAAGCCAACCAGCTCAACGGTCAGTCGATCCAGCTTCAGCAAGCCACGACCGCCAACCAGTTGCGTATACTTCACGGCGGAGAGCCTCCAGCGCTTTACAACGCTCAGGGTTCCACCTCGCGCCTGGTCAAGCCAAGCACCCGCAGCCAAGCCTGACGCCGGTTTACAGCGCGGCCTATCCAAGGCGCGCCACATACTGGCAGAATGCCTGCTCTTGCGTGTAGTCGTATTTTGTCTGGAGATGGAAGAACCGTGTTCAACGCCCTTAATGCGGAAGATGCCCCGCAGCCACCCAAGGTCCTCACCACGCCTCTGGAAATCGCCAGTACCTTGCGCATGCTGCAAGAAAGCCATGACCCGCTGATCATCACCTTCCATGAACGCAGCCAGCGCTTTCAGAGCTACTTGGTAGACGTCAATCGGGACAGCGGCACGTTGGCCCTGGATGAAATGATTCCTCGCGATGGCGAACGCCACCTCGAAAACGGCGAACCCTTCCGTATCGAAGGGTTCCACGACGGCGTGCGTGTCGCATGGGAAAGCAATGGCAACCTGAGCATCAGCGAAAAGGACGGCCACCGCATCTACACCGGTAGCCTGCCCAGCGAAGTGGTCTACCACCAGCGTCGCAATGCCTTTCGCGCGGCCTTGAAACTGGCGCAACTGGTGAACATCGAGCTGGGTGGCGAGAAGCTCAAGGCTCCGGTCAGCGGCAAGCTGCTGGATATTTCCGCCACAGGTTGCAAATTGCGCTTCGAAGGAGACATCTCCGAGCGCCTGCAACTGGGCCAGGTCTACGACCGTTTTATCGCCGCCCTGCCCTTCGGCAGCATGACCACATCGGTCGAACTGCGTTACCTGCATTTCGAAGAAAAGATCAACACCACGTTTGCCGGCGTGCGCTTCCACAATATGAGTGGTTTGGTGCAGCGCCAGGTCGAGCGCTTTGTGTACCAACTGCAACGCGAAGCACGGCGTTTCGACAAAGACGACGATTTTTAAACTCAAAGATCGCAGCAAAAAAAACGGGCAGCCCCTGATGGGATCTGCCCGTTTTTGCATTCAGGGGCGCGCCCTGCTCAAGTCGTGAGGATGCTCGTCCGGGCCCGGCGGCTCAGGCGGCCCCTCAAAGAGCGGCTCGTCGACCGGCGTGACCGTTTCCGGCTCGGGTTCCGGCGTGGCGGTTTGCATCTGCTCCTGCACCACCGCCTCGTCCACCCGCGGATCGAGGCAGGCGACCAACGGCGAGCTGGACATGCTGTCGGGCATCGCCACGTGGTGCAACGGCGCGTCATCCACCTGATGCAGGTTAGTCACGGCTTTCGGCCGAATTCGCCACACCAGGATCAGCGCACACAGACTGAAAAACGCATACAGCATGTGACTGCCAAACATCTTCATCACCACACCGGCCAGCAACGGCCCGATACTCGCGCCGACACCGTAGGTCACCAGCAGCATGGCGGTGAGCGAGACACGACGGTCGCCTTCCACATGATCGTTGGAGAACGCCACCGCCAGCGGGTACAAACAGAATTGCACCAGGGAACACAAGAAGCCCGCCACGAACAGCACTTCAAGTGGCACTTTGGTCAGTATCGCCAGCGGTAGCGCCGCCACCGCCAGGCACAGGGCAAAGCAACGAATCAGCAGCGCGCGATCATAGCGGTCCGACAACCAGCCCAACGGCCACTGCACCAACAGGCCGGCAAAAATGCAGCTCCCCATGAAAAGACCCACCTGCTCGGTAGTCAGGCCCTGCTGGGAGGCATAAAGCGGCGCCAGGCCGTAGAACGAGCCCACGATCACCCCCGCGCCCAGCACGGTACTCAACGACTGCGGCACGCGCTTTATGAAGAAGCGTGGCTCCATCGGCGCCGGATGCAGGGGCGCCGGGTGAATACGGCGAGTCATGGCCACCGGCACCAGGCACAGCGCGAAGCACAGCGCGACCAGCATCAGCAATTCGAGGCCGAGCTGAGGGTGCATGACCAGGATCAACTGGCCGAGCACCAGCCCCAGGTAGGACGCGATCATATAGCCGCTGAACACCACGCCGCGCTGCTTGGCGTCGGCCTGTTCATTGAGCCAGCTCTCGATGACCATGTACTGGCACATCATCCCCAGGCCCACGATGATCCGCAGCACGATCCAGGCTGGCAGCCAGTCGACCAGGCCATGGCCCAGCACCGCCGCGCCGACAATGCCGGCGCAGGTTGCATAAGCACGTATATGCCCGACCCGGGCGATCAGGCGGTGGCCGATCTTGCCGCCCAGCACCAGGCCGAAATAGTTGGCCGCCATCAGCGCACCGACCCACAGGCTGTCCACCTGGTCGGCCGCCAGGCGCAAGGCCAGGTAGGTACTGAGCAGGCCGGAGCCGATCAGCATCATCAAGGAGGCGAAATAAAGGGCTCGAAAAGATTTCCAGATCTGGCGCATCGGCGTTCCGAGCGGCTCCTTGCAGTGAGAGACAGGGCTATCGGCATGATAGTCCGGGGTGGCCGGGTCCGGACAGGCGGTATGCGCTGTTTCCGGGGGATTATTTGCTACAAGACTCAGACGCAGTCCGGCTGCTCGTGGGATACACGAATCGCTATAAATACACGATGCCAGTGGTGTGAACCTAGAACCCTGGCAAGGTTCGACCCATCTTCGGAAAACGCCCACAAAAAAGCCCCGCCAGACGAATCTGTACGAGGCCTCGAATCTGGTGTCCCAGGGCCGGTTCGAACGGCCAACCTTCCCCTTAGGAGGGGGATGCTCTATCCAATTGAGCTACTGGGACAAATGACAGGCGCCGCGCCTGGCAAGCGGCGACGGACGGCGTGCATGTTAACGGCCAGGTTAGGTTTTGTCATGTCGTCCGTAGGCTTTTTGAGTGTAGGCCGATACTTGCCGGGTGGACCGTGTCTTGACCCCGTCGATACAGGCGCAAGAACCGTATCGTGCAAAATGCACTCCCGCGAAATGCCATCATTGCAAATTGCAATCTGACAGCCTTTAAAATCAGACTTAAGCCTATGATTTTATTGAAATAATAGATTGGCATGACACCTGCAATACTTCTCCTACAAACCCTAACAAACCACGGCGTTAAGCGGAGAACATAATCATGAACAGTGCCCTTCTGTTAGCCCTCAACACCGTAGCCCTGGCGGCACTGCTCATGTTCCATTTTCAATCGAGCGACAGTCACGACCCCGCGCAGATCACCCAGGCCGTCCCTCATCACTTGCAACAACGTCCGCAACTGGCAGTGATGGCACCGAACGTGCAATCGCCCATACGTCTGACCCAGGACACCCAAGTGGCGCCTGCCGCTGAACACTGGGTATTCTGAGGAAGCCCCTGATGACCAAATATGCCTGGCTATTCCTTTGCCTGACCGTTGTCACAGCGGTTCTAGGCTTGGGTGAAGAATCTCAAGACGGCACCACCACCGCTTTCATCGCCTGTGGTGTATTCGCCACTCTCTTGTTGCTGACGCTCATCGTGGGTCGTCGTATCAAATTCGACCCCGTCCTGCGCTGATCCCCCCGCGCCCGACCTTATGTCGCCTGGTCCTCGCATATCGGCAAATTGCCACTAGTCTTAAAGCTAAGGGCAAAGGGCCACTTTGCTATAGGATGTGCGGCCTGAAACCCTGTGGTGGCCCGGGCTTGTGGGAAGTTCCCTCGCGAATTCACACGGTGAAAAATTTTCCAACCAGTCCGCAAAAATGTAAATGAGTGCTGGCATAAAGCCTTTAGGCAGTTCAATATTTGTCACAGAATTGACGCCAAGGAACTGTCAAATCTGAGGCATGATGCGGCCTCTTTGCAATTCAGGTTGAACTTTGGTCGTGAGCCTTGTCTTAACACTCATCTTGCGGCCAATTCCAAAAACCGCTCCCCTGAACTAACCGGTTAAATATATGCGCCCATTGAAACAGGCAATTTATTCCAGCCGTACGGCTGACAAGTTCGTCGTACGTCTGCCAGACGGAATGCGGGAACGCATTGCCGAGGTGGCTCGCAATCATCACCGCAGCATGAACTCCGAAATCATCGCTCGCCTGGAACAAAGCCTCATTCAGGAAGGTGCGCTGGGCGACGAGTTGAGCATGCGCCTGGACAGCCCAGAGCTGTCGTTGCACGAACGCGAACTGCTGCAGCGTTTTCGTCAACTCTCCCACCGCCAGCAAAATGCTCTCGTCTCGCTTATCGCGCACGACGTTGAGGCGGCCGCAGAAGCCAATTGATCCGCAACTGAAAGCCGAAGCCAGCCAAGTGCTGGCTTTTTTTTGCCTGGGATTTGGGAAGTTAATGCAAAGCGGGGGGCAGATTTGCCCCCCGCAGAATGGAGTCAGAGCAGGAAAATCGTTGCCAAGCCCAGGAAGATGAAGAAACCGCCGCTGTCGGTCATGGCCGTGATCATCACGCTGGCACCCATGGCAGGGTCGCGCCCAAGGCGAGCCAGGGTCATCGGGATCAATACCCCCATCAACGCCGCCAGTAAGAGGTTGAGGGTCATCGCAGCCGTCATCACCACACCGAGCGACCAACTGCCATACAGCAAGTAAGCCACCACACCGATCACCCCACCCCACACCAGGCCATTGATCAGGCCCACCGCCAACTCTTTGCGCAGCAGGCGCGACGAGTTGGCCGTACTGACCTGATCCAGCGCCATGGCGCGCACAATCATGGTAATCGTCTGGTTACCCGAGTTTCCGCCGATCCCGGCCACAATCGGCATCAGCGCTGCAAGCGCCACCAACTTCTCGATCGACCCTTCGAACAAGCCAATAACCCGCGACGCGATAAAGGCTGTGATCAGGTTAATGGCCAACCACGCCCAACGGTTATGCAGCGAGCGCCAAACCGAGGCAAAGATGTCTTCCTCTTCACGCAAACCCGCCATGTTGAGGACTTCGGTCTCGCTTTCTTCACGAATCAAGTCGACGATTTCATCGATGGTCAGACGACCGATCAGCTTGCCGTTCTTGTCGACGACCGGCGCCGAGATCAGGTCATAGCGCTCGAATGCCTGGGCTGCGTCATAGGCATCCTCGTCCGGATGAAAGCTCACGGTATCACTGGCCATCAGGTCGGCAACTTTCTTCTCCGGATCATTCACCAGCAGGCGCTTGATCGGCAGCACACCCTTGAGAATGCCTTCGTAATCCACCACGAACAATTTGTCGGTGTGACCTGGCAGCTCTTTGAGTCGGCGCAGGTAACGCAGGACCACTTCCAGGCTGACGTCTTCGCGGATGGTGACCATCTCGAAGTCCATCAGGGCGCCGACCTGGTCCTCGTCATAGGAAAGCGCGGAGCGCACACGCTCACGCTGCTGAGTATCCAACGCTTCCATGAGCTCATGGACAACATCACGAGGCAGCTCAGGGGCAAGGTCAGCCAGTTCGTCGGCGTCCATCTCCTTGGCTGCAGCCAGGAGCTCATGATCGTCCATGTCGGCGATCAGGGTTTCACGAACCGAGTCGGATACTTCGAGGAGGATGTCGCCGTCGCGGTCGGCCTTGACCAACTGCCATAGGGTCAGTCGATCATCCAGCGGCAAGGCTTCGAGAATATAGGCGACGTCGGCGGAGTGCAGGTCGTCAAGCTTGCGCTGCAACTCGACGAGGTTTTGCCGGTGAACCAGGTTTTCAACCAGGTTGTTATTCGGGCCATCCTGGCGGTGCGTAAGGTCTTCGACCACGCGCTGGCGCTGCAGTAGCTCGATGACTTGAGCCAGGCGATCCTGCAGGCTTTCTTGTGTTTTCTTTACTTCTACTTCGGTCATAGGCGAACTCCACTCCCAGCAGCGGGGCACGCCGGAAGGATCAATCAGTCAATTCATGATTGGTAAAACGGGGTACTGAGTAACTACTGGGTAAGTCCATGGAGGTATTCCACAAGCCCCGGCGGGGCTGACGGGCGCAATGATACACCGCCCGGCCACTTTAAACGTCAAAAAACTGGAAAGAACAAGCGCTTGCGAGCCAAAGCTGAGCAAAGGCCGCATCTATGAACTGCGACGACGCAGCGGATGAGGAAAACACATGAAGGCGAGGGAAAAAGAAGAAATCCTACACAAACCCCAGACGGCAAAAAGCCCGCACTAGGCGGGCTTTTTGTTTGTATGGTGCACTCGACAGGATTCGAACCTGTGACCGCTCGGTTCGTAGCCGAGTACTCTATCCAGCTGAGCTACGAGTGCAGATTGTGTTTTTAGACCAGATCACAACTGGCTGTAACCGAATCACCTGCATTCCTGCAACTGACTCTTAAATGGTGCACTCGACAGGATTCGAACCTGTGACCGCTCGGTTCGTAGCCGAGTACTCTATCCAGCTGAGCTACGAGTGCATTTGTTGCCGCGCATTATAGGCCGTTCAATCTCTATGTAAAGCTATTTTTTCGAGTAATTTCAACAACTTACCGAAAAAACCAGATTGCAACGTACTAAGCAAATAATGGCGGAGAACGGGGGATTCGAACCCCCGACACCCTTTTGAGGTGTACTCCCTTAGCAGGGGAGCGCCTTCGGCCACTCGGCCAGCTCTCCGCAACACGGGGCGTATATTAACCACGTTCATCCCCGTTTGCAAACATAAAAAACGATAAAAATTAAAGGCTTGGTTCTTCGTCCTTCTCTTTCTTGATCCGCAGGTAAATTTCCTCGCGGTGCACCGCTACCTCTTTCGGAGCGTTAACCCCGATACGTACTTGATTGCCTTTGACGCCGAGCACGGTCACGGTGATTTCGCCATCACCGATAATCAGGCTTTCTGCGCAACGACGAGTCAGAATCAGCATACCTTTCTCCTCACGCATTTCAGTTCAGGAACAACAGTCTGCAAAAAAAAGGCCTTCGGCCTACAACCCAAAGGCCATAGCCCTACCGCCTAAGTATTGTCGAGCGCGCGCAAAAGAACATGCGCCCGACAAAAAAAGGAAAGGCGCGGTAAACCGCGCCTTTCAGGCACTGCGTCACTCGCCCTGTCGGGCCGGAGCGTCCAGCTCAAAAGCGGTATGCAGAGCGCGTACAGCCAGCTCCAGGTACTTCTCTTCGATCACCACCGAGACTTTGATTTCCGAGGTGGAGATCATCTGGATGTTGATGCTTTCCTTGGCCAGTGCCTCGAACATGCGGCTGGCAACGCCGGCATGGGAACGCATGCCCACGCCCACGATCGACACCTTGGCAATCTTGGTATCGCCGACCACTTCACGGGCGCCGATTTCCTTGGCAGTGTTCTGCAAGATCCGCTCGGCCGCATCGTACTCGTTGCGGTGCACAGTGAAGGTGAAATCGGTGGTGTTATCGTGCGAAACGTTCTGCACGATCATGTCGACTTCGATGTTCGCACCGCTGATAGGACCCAGGATCTTGAACGCCACGCCCGGGGTATCCGGCACGCCACGGATAGTCAGCTTGGCTTCATCACGGTTGAAAGCGATACCGGAAATGATCGGCTGTTCCATGGATTCCTCTTCATCAATAGTAATGAGGGTGCCCGGACCCTCTTTGAAGCTGTGCAATACGCGCAGCGGAACGTTGTACTTGCCGGCGAATTCCACCGCACGGATCTGCAACACCTTGGAACCAAGGCTGGCCATTTCCAGCATCTCTTCAAAGGTGATCTTGTCCAGGCGCTGGGCCACGGACACCACACGCGGGTCGGTGGTGTAGACGCCATCCACATCGGTGTAGATCTGGCATTCATCAGCCTTGAGGGCCGCTGCCAGCGCCACGCCGGTGGTGTCCGAACCGCCACGCCCGAGGGTGGTGATGTTGCCCTGCTCGTCCACACCCTGGAAGCCTGCTACAACTACCACGCGCCCGGCTTTCAGGTCCGTACGGATTTTCTGATCGTCAATCTGCAGGATACGCGCCTTGGTATGCGCGCTGTCGGTGAGGATGCGCACCTGGCTGCCAGTGTAGGACACCGCCGGCACACCGCGCTTATTCAACGCCATGGCCAGCAACGCGATGGTCACCTGCTCGCCGGTGGACACGATCACATCCAGCTCACGCGGCAGCGGCTGTTGGTCACCGCTGATTGCCTTGGCCAGATCGATCAGGCGATTGGTCTCGCCGCTCATGGCCGACAGCACCACCACCAGGTCGTCGCCGGCATCGCGGAACTTCTTAACCTTGTCGGCCACCTGCTCGATTCTTTCGACAGAGCCGACCGAGGTGCCTCCAAATTTCTGTACGATCAAAGCCATTTCTAAGCCGCCTCAGCCCGTAAAGGGGCGCCTAATATCCAATCAACCAGCACCACACCGGCCCGTGACTAGACCACGGGCCGGTTAACAGTGCCTTAAATACCTGCCTCGACAAACGGCACGGTCAGGGCCAGGGCCGCGTCCAGGGCGCCGGCGTCTACACCACCGCCTTGCGCCATGTCCGGACGACCACCACCCTTCCCGCCCACTGCCGCGGCGGCTTGCTTCATCAAATCACCGGCTTTGAGTTGGCCAGTCAGGTCCTTGGTCACACCCGCAACCAGAACGACCTTATCCTCATGGACACCGCCGAGCAGGATCACTGCGCGGCCGAGCTTGTTCTTCAACTGATCGACCAAGGCCAACAGCGCCTTGCCGTCCTGGCCGTCCAGGCGTGCAGCCAGGACTTTCACATCCTTGACGTCCACCGCCGAAGCCGACAGGTCGTCGCCGGCCGCGCTGGCCGCCTTGGCCTGCAACTGCTCCAGCTGTTTCTCCAGGGCGCGGTTGCGCTCCAGCACAGCGGACAGCTTGTCGATCAGATTGTCGCGGCTGCCCTTGACCAGGCTGGCCGCTTCCTTGAGTTGTTCTTCCGCCGCATTCAGGTAGGCCAGGGCCGCAGCGCCGGTCACCGCTTCGATACGACGCACGCCGGAGGCTACGCCGCCTTCGCTGATGATTTTCAGCAGGGCGATGTCACCGGTCCGGTTGGCGTGGATACCGCCACACAGTTCCACCGAGAAGTCGCCGCCCATGCTCAGTACGCGCACGCTGTCGCCGTACTTCTCGCCGAACAGCGCCATGGCGCCCTTGGCCTTGGCGGTCTCGATATCGGTTTCTTCGGTTTCTACCGCCGTGTTCTTGCGAATCTCGGCGTTGACGATGTCTTCCAGGGCCTTGATCTGCTCAGGCTTGATCGCTTCAAAGTGGCTGAAGTCGAAACGCAGGCGCTGGCTGTCCACCAACGACCCCTTCTGCTGCACGTGCTCGCCCAGAACCTGACGCAGCGCGGCGTGCAACAAGTGCGTGGCCGAGTGGTTCAGCGATGTGGCGTGGCGCACGTCGGCGTCCACCTGGGTTTCGACCGACGAACCGATAGTCAGGCTGCCCGACGCCAACACACCGTGGTGTAGGAACGCACCGCCGGTCTTGGTGGTATCACGCACATCAAAACGACCCGAAGTCGCCTTGAGGAAACCGCAGTCGCCAATCTGGCCACCGGATTCGGCGTAGAACGGGGTCTGGTCCAGAACCACAACACCGTCATCGCCTTCATTCAGTACATCAACCGACTGGCCATCCTTATAAAGGGCAACCACTTTGGCCGAACCGCTGGTAGCCTTGTAGCCGGTGAATTCAGTGGCTACGTCAACCTTGACCAGGCTGTTGTAGTCCATGCCGAACGAGCTGGCCGACCGTGCGCGCACGCGCTGGGCTTCCATCTCACGCTCGAAACCTTCCTCGTCGAGGGTCAGGTTGCGCTCACGGGCGATGTCACCGGTCAGGTCCATCGGGAAACCGTAGGTATCGTAGAGCTTGAACACCACGTCGCCCGGCACCACGGAGCCTTGCAGGTTGGCGAGGTCTTGCTCGAGGATCTTCAGGCCCTGCTCCAGGGTCTTGGCGAACTGCTCTTCTTCAGCCTTGAGCACGCGCTCGATATGCGCCTGGTTCTGCTTGAGTTCCGGGAAGGCCTCGCCCATCTCGGCGACCAGCGCCGCGACGATCTGATAGAAGAAACTGCCGTTGGCGCCCAGCTTGTTACCGTGACGGCAGGCACGACGGATGATGCGACGCAGCACGTAGCCACGGCCTTCGTTGGACGGCAGCACGCCGTCGGCAATCAGGAAGCCACAGGAACGGATGTGGTCAGCCACTACCTTGAGCGAGGCCTGGTCTTCATTGGTACAACCAATGGCCTTGGCCGCAGCGGCCAGCAGGCTCTGGAACAGGTCGATCTCGTAGTTCGAGTGCACGTGCTGCATCACCGCACTGATCCGCTCCAGGCCCATGCCGGTGTCCACCGACGGCGCTGGCAACGGATGCAACACGCCATCGGCGGTGCGGTTGAACTGCATGAACACGTTGTTCCAGATCTCGATGTAACGGTCGCCGTCTTCTTCCGGCGAGCCCGGTGGGCCGCCCCAGATGTCAGCGCCGTGGTCGTAGAAGATCTCGGTGCAAGGGCCGCACGGGCCGGTATCGCCCATGGTCCAGAAGTTGTCGGAGGCGTACGGCGCGCCTTTGTTGTCGCCGATGCGCACCATGCGCTCAGGCGGCACGCCGACTTCCTTGGTCCAGATGTCATACGCTTCGTCATCGCTGGCGTAGACGGTGACCCAGAGTTTTTCCTTCGGCAGCTTCAGCACGCCCGTCAGGAAGGTCCAGGCGAAGTTGATCGCGTCTTGCTTGAAATAATCGCCAAAGCTGAAGTTGCCGAGCATTTCGAAAAAGGTGTGGTGACGAGCGGTGTAGCCGACGTTTTCCAGGTCGTTGTGCTTGCCACCGGCGCGTACGCATTTCTGGCTGCTGACGGCGCGAGTGTAGGCGCGCTTTTCCTGGCCCAGGAAGCAGTCCTTGAACTGGTTCATCCCCGCGTTAGTGAACAGCAGGGTAGGGTCATTGCCTGGGATCAAGGAGCTGGAGGAGACACGGGTGTGACCTTGCTCTTCGAAGAAGCGAAGGAAGGCTTCACGGATTTCTGCGCTTTTCATTAGGTTCTTCCACGGAGGCTGCGGCCAAAGGCCAGTGCGCAACATCATCAGACGGAGCGACGGCAAAGGGCCGCATTATATCGGCCCTTTGCCGGTGGTACAGCGTGTTTATGCGATAGAGAGGCTCAATTAGACGGTCTGCACAGTCATTTGCGCGAAAATTCGACGAATGTCGCGAGCACTTGCTCGACCTGCGCCCGGCTCACATCCAAATGAGTGACCATGCGCAAGCGTGGCGCGGCGCTCAGCTTGATCCCGCGTTCGGCGGCAAACGCCTTCAAGGCCTGGGCCTGGTCGCCGATCTGCACATAGACCATGTTGGTCTGCACCGGCTCCACCTCGTAACCCACCTTGCGCAATTCATCCCCCAGCCATTGCGCATTGGCGTGGTCGTCGGCCAGGCGCTGCACCTGGTGATCCAGAGCGTACAGCCCCGCTGCTGCCAGGGATCCGGCCTGGCGCATGCCGCCGCCGACCATCTTGCGCAAACGCCGGGCCTTGGCGATCAGCGCCGTGGAACCGCACAGCACCGAGCCGACCGGCGCGCCGAGGCCCTTGGACAGGCACACCGACACAGAATCGAAATGCCGGGCGATCTCCCGTGCGTCCACCCCCTGCTTCACCGCTGCGTTGTAGAGCCGTGCGCCATCCAAATGCAGGGCCAGGCCATGCTCCCGGGTAAACGCGCGGGCTTTGGCCAGGTACTCCAGCGGCAGCACCTTGCCCTGCATGGTGTTTTCCAGCGCCAACAGACGGGTACGAGCAAAGTGGAAGTCGTCAGGCTTGATTGCCGCCAGCACCTGGTCCAGGTCCAGAGAGCCGTCCGCCTGCACGTCCAGTGGCTGCGGCTGGATCGAACCAAGCACGGCTGCGCCGCCACCTTCGTATTTGTAGGTGTGGGCCTGTTGGCCGACGATGTATTCCTCGCCGCGCTCACAGTGGGCCATCAACGCCAGCAGATTGCTCATGGTGCCGGTGGGCACGAACAACGCAGCGGCGAAGCCCAGGCGCTTGGCCAGTTCGGCCTCCAGCCGGTTGACGCTGGGGTCTTCGCCATACACGTCGTCACCGCTGGCGGCGGTGGCCATCGCATCGAGCATGCCGGGGGTAGGTTGGGTCACGGTGTCGCTGCGCAGGTCGATCACAGACATGAAACAAGCCTCTTGAGGGTTCAGTAAGGTCCTTTTGTGAGTGATTACTGCGGGCAACGCCACACAATATCAAGCCCCAACTGAATTCAATCGAATACCAACCAAACAAACCGATATAGCTTATCGATATCGCGGTCGTGCAGTTTTCGAAAAACCGTGTTAAAAACTCTCCGCCGCCAGGGTTCTGGCGGCAACGTTCTCAGGGCGGGGTGCAATTCCCCACCGGCGGTAATTACACGCAATGTGTATAGCCCGCGAGCGCTTGGCGCCTCGAACTGCTCACGCAGGACGGCGACAAGGTCAGCAGACCCGGTGTGATCCCGGGGCCGACGGTCATAGTCCGGATGAAGAGAGAACGGGATTGGCACCTGAGGGCCGCGCACGATGTGTGCTTGCGTACCCTTAAATCCCATTCGATTCATAACGCCCTGTTTTTTTCTTAAACAGGAGTCAGAACATGCAACCCACCGCAATCGACAGCAAAGCCAAGCACCATCACGGCGAACGTATCGCGTTTATCCAGGCTTGCTGGCACAAGGAAATTGTCGACCAGAGCCGTAAAGGCTTCCTCGCCGAGATCATCGCCCAGGGCTACCAGGAATCGGATATCGACTTCTTCGAAGTCGGCGGCGCCTTTGAAATGCCGCTGCACGCCAAGCTGCTGGCCAAGACCGGCCGTTACGCCGGTATCGTCGCCGCCGCGCTGGTGGTGGACGGTGGCATCTACCGCCACGAATTCGTCGCCCAATCGGTGGTCAGCGGCCTGATGCAGGTGCAGCTGGAAACCGAAGTGCCGGTGTTCTCGGTGTCCCTGACCCCGCATCACTTCCACGCCGGCAGCGAACACCAGACCTTCTTCTACGAGCACTTCGTGCACAAGGGCCAGGAAGCTGCACGTACGTGCGCCGACACTTTGCACAAGGTCCGCGCGATTCGCCGTAGCGAGCCACGCGCGGTAGCAGTCTAAGCAGCACGGCAAAGCAAAATGTGGGAGGGGGCTTGCCCCCGATGGCGGCGGATCAGAAACACATACAGTGACTGAGACATCCTCATCGGGGGCAAGCCCCCTCCCACATTTGGATCGGATGAGGGTTTGAGCTTCAGGCCAAGCCGACGTCCGTCGTCGGCACAATCAATATCCCCGCCCGCAGACCATTCTTCACCTTCGGGTTGGGGAAGATAATGCGCGCGCCCTCCTCCTCGATCACCCAGCGGGTCTTGGCCACGTCTTCGGCCAGCAGGTAGCCCTGGGCCAACGGCGAGAAGTTTTCCACGTCTGCTGGCAGGTGCAGCAGGAAGGCGTCGCTGTGCTTGATGACTTCACGGGAGACGGCAAACAACTGCAGGCCGTCGAGGCTGTCAGTCGTCGGCTCGGTGCCTTCGATGATTTGCTTGAGGCGTGTTTCCAGGCGGGACACGTCCACGCCCTGGTTTTGCCCGAACGGCCGCGCCTTGCCCAATTCCAGGGTGAACGCCTCGGCATCGAGTTGTTCGTAGGTAAACGCGGTGAAGGTAATCGACGTCTTGTTCTGCAGCAACACTGCTTGCATGCCGGCAGCGTTCAGGCGCGCCAGCTCATGGCGTGAATGCTGGCGACCTTCTTTCCACGGGTACAGGGCAAACTGCTCGATCTTCGAACCACGAATAGCCGTGTGCAGGTCGTAATGCAGGCGTGAGCGGCCCGGCAGGCTGAAAAAGCTGCGGGCCAGTTGCTCCAGCTCGGCGGCGCGCATGGCCTCCGGGCCGATGTTTTTTTCATGCCGGCCGTTGAACAGCCGGTTGACGTCCAGTTCGAGGTAACGCTCGCCGCGGCGCATGGCCTCGGGGTTGCCGAACAGGAACAGAATACGGGTACGGGGCTTGATCTCCCCACGGGCAATGCCATGCAACAGGCGGTCGAGCAGTTCGATCGGCGCGGTTTCGTTGCCATGGATGCCGGACGACAGCAGCAGGTCGCTGCCGTTGTCCTTCGCTTCAGGCGGGCGCACTTCAAGTGCGCCCTCGCTGAGCCAGCGCATCTGCACGCCGTCGACAGTCAGTTGAATTTTTTGCGCCGGTTCACGACCGGCGAGGGTCAGTTCAAGCAGTTTGCCAAGGGCGAGCATACGCAGCTTCCTTAGTGGTTGCAGCCTGGGCCATGGACGTGATCGTCGTCATCACCTTCAACATCGGCCGGTTCCATTTCCAGTTGCAGGCTCATCAGGTTGGTGGCCAGCGGGCGCATCAGCAGGTTGGCGTATTCGGCGTCGCCCTCTTCCACGTCCACGCCGATCAGCAATTGGCCACGGCCGTCGTGCTGGATCCAGATTTCCTTGCCCTGCCAGACCACGGCGACGCGGGTGCAGGAAGTTTCCAGCTGGGTGCCGTCG
The DNA here is from genome assembly GCF_024584605.1 of Pseudomonas extremorientalis. Taxonomy (NCBI): domain Bacteria; kingdom Pseudomonadati; phylum Pseudomonadota; class Gammaproteobacteria; order Pseudomonadales; family Pseudomonadaceae; genus Pseudomonas; species Pseudomonas extremorientalis. The sequence continues at coordinate 4,929,228 of NZ_CP089519.1, forward strand.
GTGTCTTCAAGAATCAGTTTCAGGGTGTCGGTGGTCATAATAGATAGTTCTCAGCCGTACGGCGTTAATTGATCTGGAAAGGATAAACCGCGCCCAGTTTAAGGATTTGCGTCAGTTCATCCAGTGCCGTCCGGCACTCAAGCAGCAATTGTGGATCAGCCAGGTCGCTTTCGCGCAGGCTGTCACGGTAGTGCTTGCCGACCCACTGGGTCAGGGTGTCGTACAACGGCGCGGTCATGATAACGCCTGGATTCACCGCCGCCAGCTCCGTTTCGTTCAAGGCCACGCGCAACCGCAGGCACGCCGGGCCACCGCCGTTCTGCATGCTTTGCTTGAGGTCGAACACCTTCACTTCGCGGATCAGGCCGCCGGCAGCGGTCAGGTTTTGCAGGTACTGCCAGACGCGTTCGTTGGCGCGGCATTCTTCCGGCACGATCAGCAGCATCGAACCATCGGCGCGGCTCAGCAGCTGGCTGTTGAACAGGTAGGAACGCACCGCGTCCTCGACACTGACCTGGGCGCGGGGCACGCACACCGACTGGAAGTTGCCGCCCAGCCTGGCCAGTTTGCCTTGCAGCTCGCCGAGCATCTGTTCGGTATTGAGGAATGCGTCCTCGTGGTAGAACAGCACTTCGCCGTTACCCACCGCGATCACGTCGTTGTGGAACACGCCGGCATCGATCACCGCCGGGTTCTGCTGGGCGTAGACCACGCCGTCATCCTTCAAACCGTGCAAGCGCGCGACGGCCTGGGAGGCTTCGAGGGTCTGGCGCGCCGGGTACTTCTGGGGCGCCGGGTAGCGAGGGTCGAACGCGCTGCGACCAAACACGAAAAACTCGACGCCCGCCTCTGCGTACTCACGGCAGAAACGCGTGTGGTTAGCCGCACCTTCATCGCCAAACTGCGCCACGGCAGGCAACGCGGCGTGGTGGGCGAAGTGCTTCTGATCGGCAAACATCGCCCCCAGCACACGACTGGTGGTCGGGTGTTCGATGCTGCGGTGGTACTTGCAATTGAGGTTGGCGGCAGTGAAATGCACGCGACCATCCGCCGTATCGGCACTCGGGCTGACGGTGGCGGCGTTGGCCACCCACATGCTCGACGCGGAGCAACTCGCGACCAGCAACGGCATAGCGTCTTTGGCCGCCTGCTGGATCACTTGCGCGTCGGTGCCGCTAAAACCCAGGTTGCGCAAGGCGGCCACGTCAGGACGTTCCTGGGGCGCCAACACACCTTGTACAAAGCCCATGTCCATCAGGGCTTTCATTTTCTGCAGGCCCTGCAATGCCGCTTCCTTCGGGTTGGAATGCTGCTGGCTGTTGCTCTGGGACGCGACGTTGCCGAAGGACAAACCGCCGTAGTTATGGGTCGGCCCCACTAGACCGTCAAAATTGACTTCATAGGATTTCATCGGCGAGGCTCCACGAACATCTGTTTTTATAGGCAATCTTCAGTACTACAGAGATCAAAATGGGGGGCAAGCCCCCTCCCACATTCAGATCAGTGTGATGCCGGGGGTCAGCGTGGCAGGCACCACCAGGCTCGGGGTCTCAAGCGAGGCCACCGGGTACGCACAATAATCCGCCGCGTAGTAGGCACTGGCACGATGATTACCCGACGCCCCTACCCCGCCGAACGGTGCGGTGCTCGCGGCGCCGGTCAGCTGTTTGTTCCAGTTGACGATACCGGCGCGGCTTTCCAGCCAGAACTGCTGGTAACGCGCTTCGGAATCCGACAACAAGCCCGCGGCCAGGCCGTATTGGGTGTTGTTGGCCTCGGCAATCGCCGCTTCGAAGTCAGCGTAGCGGATCACCTGCAACAAGGGGCCGAACAGCTCCTCGTCTTCGCGCTCGGTCACACCGGTCACGTCGATGATGCCCGGCGTGAGCAACGCGGCCTGGTCCTGTGGCTGGGTCATCTCCAGCAGCGCTACGGCGCCATTGGCCAACATCAATTCCTGGGCGTCCATCAAGGCTTTGGCGGCGCCAAGGGAAATCACCGAGCCCATGAACGGCGCCGGTTGCTGGTCGAACGCACCGACTTCGATCGTCGCGCTGACCGCCACCAGACGCGCCAGCAACGTATCGCCCCAGGCGCCTTCCGGCACCAACAGGCGACGGGCACAGGTGCAACGCTGGCCAGCCGAGATAAACGCTGACTGGATGATGGTGTAGACCGCCGCATCCACGTCGGCCACTTCGTCGACCACCAGCGGGTTATTGCCGCCCATTTCCAGGGCCAGGATTTTGTCCGGGCGCCCGGAGAACTGCTGGTGCAGATGATTGCCGGTGCGGCTGGAGCCGGTGAAGAACAACCCGTCGATGCCGGGGTTGGCCGCCAGGGCGATGCCGGTTTCCCGCGCGCCTTGCAGCAGGTTCAGCACGCCCGCCGGCAGGCCGGCTTCGATCCAGCACTGCACGGTCAGCTCAGCGACTTTAGGGGTCAGCTCGCTCGGTTTGAACAGCACGGTGTTACCCGCCAGCAAGGCCGGGACGATATGCCCGTTCGGCAGGTGACCAGGGAAGTTGTAAGGCCCGAACACCGCCACCACACCGTGGGGTTTGTGACGCAATACGGCGGTGGCATCGCCCAGCGGGCCGCTCTTCTCGCCGGTGCGCTCGCGGTAGCTTTGTACCGAGATGGCGATCTTGTTGGCCATGCTGGTGACTTCGGTGGCCGACTCCCACAGCGGCTTGCCGGTTTCCTCGCCGATGCAGCGGGCGATTTCGTCGGCGCGACGTTTCAGGGTGGCGGCGAAGGTTTCCAGCACGTGGATGCGCTCTTCCAGCGGGCGCCTGGCCCAGGCCGGGAATGCCTGGCGCGCGGCCTGTACGGCGGATTCGACCTGCTCGGCGGTGGCGCCATTGCCGGCCCACAGCACCTGTTGGGTCACCGGGTTGCGCGACTCAAACAGCTCACCCTGGCCAGCCAGCCAGCTACCTGCGATATACAGCGAATTCATTATTTCAACTCCCGAGCAGCGGACAACGGTACGGCACGCACTTGATCACCCACCACCAAGCGCAGACGCTTGGCGGTCTGTGGGTCGACCACCAGGGTTCCGGCTGCCATGCGGGCCGGGGCAGCGGTGATGCGGCAATCTTCGCGTTTGCGGTTATGGATCAGGAACGGCGTGGCGTCGTCACCTGGGGTGCCGATCGCCAAGACCAGTGTCTGGCTGTCGCGAACGGCACGGATCTTCTGGGTCTCACACTCCACCGCAGGTCCCGCGTCGAAGATGTCGACATAGCCCTGGTAGCTGAAGCCTTCGCTCTTGAGCATGCTCAGCGCCGGTTCGGTGTCCGGGTGGACCTTGCCGATCACGTTGCGCGCATCTTCGGAGAGGAAGCAGCTGTACAGCGGAAACTTCGGCATCAGCTCGGCGATGAATGCCTTGTTGCCCACGCCGGTCAGGTAGTCGGCCTGGCTGAACTCCATCTTGAAGAAGTGGCGACCCAGGCTTTCCCAGAATGGCGAACGCCCGGCGTCGTTGGACACCCCGCGCATCTCGGCGATGATCTTGTTGCCGAACAGCTGCGGGAATTCCGCGATGAACAGCAGGCGCGCCTTGGCCAACATGCGACCGTTGAGGCCGCTGCGGTAATCGGCGTGCAGGAACAACGAGCACAGTTCGGAATTGCCGGTGAGGTCGTTGGCCAGGAACAGCGTCGGAATTTCGCGATAGATGTTCAGCTCCTGGGAAGCGCTGACGGTCAGCCCGACCCGGAAGTTGTACCAGGGCTCACGCAGGCCGACGGCACCGGCAATGGCGGAAATGCCCACCACACGGCCTTCGTCGTTTTCCAGCACGAACAGGTAGTCGGCATCGCCCCGCCCGGCGTCGCCGCGAAAGGTTTTTTCCGCCCAGCCCACGCGGTGGGTCAGGCGCTCTTCGTTGGCCGGCAAGGTGGTGAGGCCGGTGCCGGTGCTGCGCGCCAGATCAATCAGGGCCGGTAAATCGCTGCTGCGTACGGGACGAACGATCATGCTATCTCCTCGAACGGGCCGCTGTTGTCAGCCACCCGCGAAACTCTCTTTTTAAACCGCAACCAGGCGCACGCTCGCGCCTTCGCCAACACCCAAGGCCTCGGCCGCTGCCAGGTCCAACGTCACCGGTTTACCCGGCGCGTAGTCCAGCTCCAGCATCACCGCACGGTAGTCCTGCAATTGCGCGTTGCTCACCAGGTACTGGCGGCCGACGCCCTTGACCATCTCGCCGATCTTCACCGGCACCACGCGGCTCTGGGCGATCGAGCGAATGCCCGATACCCGTGCGTGCAGCGTCGGGCCGCCGTCGAAGATGTCGATGTAGTGGTCGGTCTCGAAGCCTTCGCGCATCAGGATGTCGAAGGTGATCTGCGCACGCGGGTGCACCTGGCCCATGGCTTCCTGGGCTTCGTCCGGCAGCAGCGGCACGTAGATCGGGTAATGCGGCATCAGCTCGGCGAGGAAAGTGCGGCTTTTCAGCCCGCACAGACGCTCGGCGGCGGCGTAATTGAGGTCGAAGAAGTTGCGGCCGATGGCGTCCCAGAACGGCGAGTCACCGTTCTCGTCGCTGTAGCCGACGATCTCGGTCACCACCGAGTCGGCAAAGCGCTCGGGGTGGCTGGCGACGAACAGCAGGCGGCCACGGGAATTGAGTTCCGACCACGGCGAACCGACCAGCTCGGGCACCACGTAGAAACTGGTGAGCAGGCTGTTGCCGGTAAGGTCGTGGCACTGGGAAAGCACGTGGATCTTGTTGTGGATCTTCAGCTCGCGGGAGGCGTGCACGAAGGTCTCGTTACGGAAGCTGTAGAACGGCTCGGAGTAACCGGCCGACGCGACAATGGCCGAGCAACCGGCGAGCTTGCCGGTCTCGGTGTCTTCGAGCACGAAGAAATAGCTTTCTTCACCGTTGAAGCTCACCTCGGCGGCGAAGGACGCTTCGCTCGCGGCGATCTTGTCGCTCAGGCGTTCCACGTCGTCCGGCAAGGAGGTGACACCAATCGGGCTGTCCGCAGCCAGACGCTGTACCTCGCCCAGATCAGCCATTTGCGCGGGGCGCATCACCAGCATGGTGTCACTCCTTAACTCGAAAAACTCATAGGAAAAAATACCGGACAGTTCCTGATTCAACACAGGTCAAATGTGGGAGGGGGCTTGCCCCCGATAGCAGTCTGTCAGTTGATAAATCAGGTGGCTGACCCATCGCTATCGGGGGCAAGCCCCCTCCCACATGACACGGTCCGGCAAATAAGTGTGTATCAGGCTTGAGTCAGCGTTTTCACTGCACGTTCAAAACGGTCCAGGCCTTCCTGGATATCCGCGTCTTCCACCACCAGGCTCGGCGCAAAACGCACCACGTCCGGGCCGGCTTGCAGGATCATCAGGTTTTCCTTCTCGGCCGCGTTGAACACGTCCTTGGCCTTGCCTTTGAACGCATCGCTCAACACGCAACCGAGCAACAGGCCCATGCCGCGCACTTCGGTGAAGATCCCGTATTGCTTGCCGATCTGCTCCAGGCGCGCCTTGAACAGGTCGTGCTTGGCGTTCACGCCAGCCAGCACTTCAGGGGTGTTGATCACGTCGATCACCGCCTCGGCCACCGCGCACGCCAGCGGGTTGCCGCCGTAGGTGGTGCCGTGGGTACCGACCACCAGGTGCTTGGCCAGGTCTTCACGGGTGAGCATGGCCGCAATCGGGAAACCGCCGCCCAGGCTCTTGGCGCTGGTGAGGATGTCCGGCGTCACGCCGTAGTGCTGGTAGGCGAACAGGTGACCGCTGCGGCCCATGCCGGTCTGTACTTCGTCAAAGACCAGCAAGGCGTTATTCGCGTCGCACAGCTCGCGGGCGCCTTGCAGGTAGGCCAGTTCGGCCGGCAGTACGCCGCCTTCGCCCTGGATCGGCTCCAGCACCACAGCGCAGGTCTTGTCCGACACGGCGGCTTTCAGCGCAGCCAGGTCGTTATAAGGAACGTGGGTGATGCCGGTGATTTTAGGCCCGAAGCCATCGGAGTACTTGGACTGGCCACCGACGTTGACGGTGAACAGGGTGCGGCCGTGGAAGCTGTTCAGCGCGGCGATGATCTCGTACTTCTCGGTGCCGAAACGGTCGAACGCGACGCGACGGGCCAGCTTGAACGCGGCCTCGTTGGCTTCGGCGCCGGAGTTGCAGAAGAACACGCGCTCGGCAAAGGTGGCGTCGATCAGCTTATGCGCCAGGCGCAGCGCCGGCTCATTGGTGAACACGTTGGATACGTGCCACAGCTTGTTGGCCTGTTCGGTCAGCGCGCCAACCAGCGCCGGATGGGCATGGCCCAATACGTTGACCGCGATGCCGCCGGCAAAGTCGATCAGCTCACGACCGGCCTGGTCCCACACGCGGGAACCTGCGCCACGCACGGGGATGAAGGCGGCAGGTGCGTAGTTGGGAACCATGACCTGGTCGAAATCGGCACGTTGCACCGGGGCTTGCTCAACGGACATCGGAGTCTCCTGAAGAGGAACGCCTGCCTGGAACTGGCGGGCGATGCAGGGATTGTAAGGACAGTTTTCAGTAGGGCCTTGTCGCCAAGCGACAACTTCTTATAGCGCCAACCCGCGTTTTACGTGGGTTTACGCCAATGCGACAAATAGCATCGCAATGGCGCAGTTTAAACGCTGTCGCACAATTACGTGAGACCTGCGCGCACGCTCGGCATAACTATCTAAAGGCCGGTGCGCGCAGGTGACTGATTAACTCGTGGTTTTCAAGCCCTCCATGGATGTGAGCATGACGACCCCAACGCCCCCTGCACCCGCAATCACCCAAAGCAGCCATCCCGATCGCCACTACGAACCCTTGACCCGCGCACTGCCGGCCTGGCTCGGCAACGCGTCCGCCAGCAAGCGCTCCGCCCTCAAAAACGCCACGCCCCTGCCCCTGCCCGCCACCGACGCTGCGCAACAGGCAACCCTCAGGCAGCTCAATGGTGCCCACTGGCACGCACAGAACCGCGTCGACCTGGCCCTCAAGGACCTCCAGGACGCCAGGACCTACTCCATCCCCTTGCTCAAAGACGCCTTGAAACGTCAATCCGGCCTTGAACTGGATGTGGAAACCACGTTTATCCGCCTCTACATCCCCCAGACCATCCCCTGGTTTACGGTACGTTCCGGCGGGGCGCGCGCCTGGACCGTGTCCCTGCTGGACGCCGCACTGCATAACTTCGAACACAAAGAGACCCTGGCGGATGCCTATGAGCCGGACTCCACCTACATCACTCAACCCGATGCCAACGGCCAGTTCGACACATTGCCCGCCATCAAGCGCCGCCTGCCCATCGCGGCGTTCGCCCAACTGTGTCGTGACCTCGACCTCGGCGCGCGCTACATGGGCTACCTGCGCGAGCAACTCGGCGTCGACCACCCGGTCGCCGGCGCGGTGCTGCAAGCCAAGGTCGACGCCAGCCAAAAAGCCGCTCTGCGTGCGGCGGTACAATTGGCGCGGATCCGGGGCGACATCCAGGAAGACTATGCACGGTTGATCGAAGGCCTGATCGACGGGCTTTCCGGCATGCGTCTTGGCTCAAGCGCCGTGCATATACATGACTTCAGCATGATGGAGGCCCCCCTCACCGGCATCCTGCTCTTCGCTCCGGACCTCGAAAACACCCGCACGGTGCAACGAATGGTGGCCTATGTGCCGGACGACCCGGAACATCCGCTCAAGGAGTACCCCTCCCCCCTGGCCTTCAAGCAGGAGCTGACCCGACAACTGCGCGCCGCCGATTACCAGGTGTTCTTCAGCCGATTCGTCGCCCACGAGCACCGCGGCGCGTTTTTCGCCGACCTGGGCCAACGCCTGGAAAAAATCACCTGGCATCCCAGTGAATACGGCAGCGGCCTGGCGCCCTGGCGCGCCGACCCCACCGACGATCCGTTATTGCAGTTCACCGCCAGCCCGATTCTCATCGCCCCCTGGGACTACCTCTACCAGTCCAGGCTCAACCAGTTGCTCAACGACGCCCGCACCCTCGCCGTCTCCACCGCGACCGTGGATCGCAATGCGCGATGGGCCTTGTGGGACAGCTTCGTCAACGTCGCTTCATCCATCGTGAATGCAGCGTTGCTGGTGGTCGCACCGTTTATTCCGGGGCTGGGGGAATTGATGCTCGCGTACATGGCCTATCAACTGCTCGACGACGTGTTCGAAGGCATTGTCGACTGGGCTGAAGGACTTGACCGCGAGGCCTTCGCACACCTGATGAACCTGCTGGAGAGTGCGGTTCAACTGGGATTGTTCACGGCGGGTGGGCAGATCGGCGTACCCGAGTTGCGCAAGCTGATGTCGCCACAGACACTGGCCTTCATCGATCGCTTCAAACCAGTCACCCTCGCCAGCGGTGCCCGCCGTTACTGGAAACCCGACCTGGCCCCCTATGCGCAAAACCTGCAGTTGCCGCCGAACCTGGGCATCGACGAACTGGGCCTGCATACGGTGCGCAAGGAATCGATCCTGCCGCTGGAAGGCTCGTTTTACGCCGTGCAGAAGTCTCCTGGAGACGGACAGTACCGGCTCAAGCACCCGAGCCGGGCCGACGCCTATCAACCGCTGCTGATCCATAACCAGGCGGGCACCTGGCGTACCGAACTCGACCAGCCGTTGCAATGGCAAGGCCCGGATTTGCTCGGCCGTCTCGGCCACCGTGCGCAAGGCCTCAGTGACGCCGACCGGCAACTGGCCATGACCCTGAGCGGTACCGACGAAGCCATCCTGCGCAAGATGCACCACAACAGCGAACCGCTGCCGCCGCTGTTGGATGATGCCCTGGCGCGACTCAGGATCGAGCGGGAACTGGACACCTTGATCGAACGCCTGAGCAGCGATGACCCGGCACTCTACAACCGCATCGCCGCCCAGGAACTGCTGCAATTGCTCACCGCCAATGGCGCCTGGCCGCACACCCGGGGCTTGCGCTTTCTGGATGATCAGGGCCGCGTGGTCTGGACCTTTGGCGACCAGACCAAGCCGCTGGTACAAATACACGAAGCGCAACTGAGCAACGGCGATCTGCTCAAGACCGTGTTGCAGACACTGACCCCGGAAGAGATCCGCGCACAATTCGGCGAGCGTGCCAGCGACCCGCAACTGAGCCTGGAAACCCGCACGCGCAACCTGAGAAAAACCCTTGCCGGGATCGCCCGCAAGCATCGCGTCGCACTTTTCGACTCACGCTACGGGCCCTTGCAGCACGCTGAACACCCCCAAGCCCGGCAGTTGGCCGATGAAGCCCCCGGCTTGCCGGCCACCGTCGCCGAGCGATTGCTGGGCCAGGCCACCGGTGAAGAGCTGCTTGAGCTACACGCCCAGCGCACACCGCCACGCCTGGCGCAGTTGGCCCAGGCGGCGCTCACCGAAGTCCGCCTGAACCGCGCCTACGAAGGGCAGCACCTGGACTCACAGGTCAACCTCGACACCGACCTGCTGGCCTTGAGCGCATTGCGGGTGCTGCCAGGCTGGTCCACGGAGATCAACCTGCAAGCCCTGCACCAGTCCATCGACGGCGAGGCCTGGCACAGCGTCGGCTCTGACGACGCACCGATCCGCCGCAGCCTGGTGCGCCTGGACAGCGGTCGCTACGTGGCCTACGACGAAAAAGGCCCCCTGTGCGGCGAGACCGACCTGTACTCGGCCATTCTCCATGCCCTGCCTGACGCCCAGCGTGAGCAGCTGAACATCGACATTCATCAAGGCCACGAACTGCGCGAGCGCCTGCGCCAACGCCCGCCGCCGCGCGACGAAATGCGCGTGCTGCTGGGGGGCGACACTCCCGAACCGGCCACCGAGACCCTGCAACTGCTCGGTCACGATGCCGGCTACGCCCACCAACCCGCCATCGAGGGTGGTCCGGCGAGTCTGCATCAGCGCGCACGCAGCCTGTACCCAAGCCTGGACGACAGCCAGTTGCACGCGCTCATCCAAGACTGGCAGGCACACCCCGGCGGAGCGGCAGCCAAGCTCGCGCAACTGGCCGAGGAATATGCGCAACTGGACAGCGGCTTGCAGGCCTGGCAAGCCGATGTCCCTCACCATCACCCGGTGACGGGACACGCCTTGTACCGGTGGGAGCTCCAGCTGGAAAAACAGAATCGCACCGCGATGACTCATCGGCTCAAAGCGGCCTGGCGGCGTGAAACAGTGATCGACAACTACTACGAAGACCCGGCGCGGGACGGCCACACGCTCAAGCTCAATGGCAACATCCTGGGCGAGATGCCACGACTGCAAGCCAATTTCGATCATGTCTCTCTGCTGTCCCTCAACGGATCAGCCAACTTGCGCGGGGTGTCCTCGTTCCTGGGCCACTTTCCCAAACTGCGCCAACTCAGTGTCATCAACACGCCTCTACGGGGCCTGCCTCAGGAGATCACGTCGATGCCGGACCTGAACGCCCTGCAACTGAACACCTGCCAGATCGTCCTCACCCCGCAAAGCCAGGCGCAGTTGGCCGCCATGCACCAGATGCGCTCGCTGGACCTGCACGGCAATCCGTTGGGTCTTGTCCCCAGCGTCGAAACAATGCCTGACCTGGTCGCCCTGGACTTGTCGCGCACCAATATCGACCGCCTGCCGGCCGGCGTGCTCAGCCATCCGGAGCTGCAAGTCGCCCTGTTGAGCAACAACCGGATCAGCCACTTGCCAGATGGCATTTTCCAGCTTGCGCCTGAATCCAGCTTGCGCTTCGACCTCTCGCGCAACCCGTTGAACCGCGAAACCCTTGAAAGGATCAAGGCCTATCACCAGCGGCACGGCACCCGCTTCGAGGCCAGCGCCTTGCAGGCCGACCGGCGCGACGCCAAGCTGTTGTTTCCGAAATTCAGCGAAGAGCAGATCAACCGATTCATCTTCAACCTGCCCGGCGATATCGAAGCGGGACGACGTGAGCTGGCACGGCTGGCAGGCGACTACCAGACACTGACGGACAAGTTGCAGGCCTGGGCCCAGGCACCGGCGCTTCCCGAGCTGGAAACGGCTCGCAGGGCGGCGCTCAAAGACCTGCTGGAACGAAGCTGGCGGCGCGAAACCCCGCAGCAGACCCAGGTAGGCTCCCTGGAAATTCCCGCCACCCTGGCAGGCGAACTGCCGCAACTGAGCATCACGTTCGACCACATCGGCGGGCTTCGCATACAGGGCAACCAACGGCCCCTGCACCTGGATCAGTTCCTGCGCAGCTTTCCCAATGTTCACGCGCTCTCCATACAGGACGCACCGTTGGGGGACCTGCCGGCCTCGTTGCTCAGCCTGCAACACCTGGAATTCCTGAGCCTGCCCGGATGTTCGATCATGTTGTCGGCCTCATCCGCGCACGGCCTGGAAGGCATGAAGGAGCTGACGTTCCTGGACCTGAACCATAACCCCTTGGCGCACACACCCGACTTCAGCCAATTGCCCAGCCTGCGCCGGGTGCTGTTGCGCAATACCGGTCTGCGCGAGGTGCCGGCGGGTCTGCTGCGCAGCGATCAGCACGTCACGGTGGACCTGAGCAACAATGCGATCGAAAACCTGCCCCCTGCCGCCTTCACATTGCCCAACACTGCGGTGCGAGGCATTGATCTGTCGGGAAATCCGTTGTCCAAGCCGACGCTGGAACAGGTCAAGACCTATTGCCAACGCACCGGCGAGTTCTTCAAGGCAGAAGCCAACCCTGGCGAGCGCGAACGTATCCAACAGCTTTACCCCACCTTCGTCGACAGCGAAATCCATCGGTTCATCTTCAAACTGCCTGGCGACATGGACGCCGTTACCAACCAAATCAGCCTGCTCGAAGAGGAATACCGGCAATTGGGCACCGACCTCAACGAATGGGTGTTGGATGTCCCGACCCATCACCCGATTCTCGGCACGCTGATGGATGAACAGGCACGCGCCGAACAACAGTTGATCCGGCAGGATTTCAAGACCCTGCTCGAGCAAGCCTGGCGTTTTGAGAGCATCGAAGACGAAGAGAGCCTGGACGAAGAGGTGACCCACAGTTTGATACTCGATACCCCAATACTCGGGGCCCTGCCGCAACTGCGCGCGCGCTTTAATCACGTGTCCACTTTCGAACTGATCGGCGACGGCATCACGACCCAGGTCGATGGCACACTCGGCAGCTTCCCCCAGCTGGAGACACTGACCCTCAACAAGTGCTCACTGCAAACCCTGCCCACCTCGATATTCAACATGCCCAAGCTGTCCTCCCTGGACCTGTCCGAATGCAACATTGCGCTTTCACCGCAAAGTGCCCGCGCACTCGAGGACTTGAAAGACATCGAGTTCATCGACCTGAGCAACAACCCCCTCGGCCACGCACCGGATGTGAGCCAGCTTCGTCAATTGAGCTCACTGCACCTGCGCAATGCTCAACTGCATCACGTCCCCGAAGGGGTGTTCCAGGAGTCGTCGGTGTTGCACACCCTGGACCTGAGCAACAACCACATCGAACAGTTGCCGGCGTCTCTCCTGGAAATTTCATACACCCTCGACAGCGATTCAGACCTGCGCGGCAACCCGTTGTCGCCACACAGCCTGGCGTTGCTCAGGGAGTATTACCGGCGTACAGGCTTTGCTTTCCATGTCGAGGCCGCCAGGCAGGACGCCGAGGGCAACCCACTGATCCCACCCTTGGGTCGGGAAGAAGAGTGAAGCCTGTATTCAGCCGCGTTCCGACGGCACCGACGACAGTTCGAACGGGCTGCTGCTGCGCCGCTGGTTGCGGTCTTCACGGGGGGTGGCGCCGAAGAAGTTGCGGTAGGCGCTGGAGAAATGCGGCCCCGAGGAGAAGCCGCACGACAGGCCGATCTGGATGATCGACTTGCTGGTTTGCATGAGCATCTGGCGGGCCTTGTTCAGGCGCAGTTCCAGGTAGTACTGGCTGGGGACGCGGTTGAGGTATTGCTTGAAGATGCGCTCGAGTTGTCGTCGCGACACGCACACGTGCTGGGCAATTTCGTCGGTGGTCAGCGGTTCCTCGATGTTGGCTTCCATCAGCAACACCGCCTGGGTCAGCTTCGGATGGCTGGAGCCCAGGCGGTTTTGCAGCGGGATGCGTTGGCGCTCGCCGCCTTCGCGGATGCGCTCCACCACCAGTTCTTCGGAGACCGCGCCGGCCAGTTCGGCGCCGTGGTCACGGGCCAGCACCGCCAGCAGCAGGTCGAGCACTGACATGCCCCCGCAGGCGGTGAGACGGTCGCGGTCCCAGTCGAACAGATGGCTGGTGGCGATGACCTTGGGGAAACGCTCGGCAAAATCATCCTGCCAACGCCAGTGCACGGCGGCGCGGTAGCCGTCGAGCAGGCCGAGCTGGGCAAGCGGATAGACACCGGCCGACAGACCACCGATCACACATCCGGCGCGAACCAGCTGCTTGAGCGCCGTGCTCAGTTGCGAGGCAATGACGGTGGGTGGTTCATCCGCCAGCAGGAACAGCTTCTGGAAACCTTCGAGCTTGCCGGCCCACGGCTCGCCCGGCAGTTGCCAGGCATTGTCAGTGGGAGGTTCGGCCTGCAGGAACGACAGCTCGTAGACCACCTCCGGATGCACCCGCTGGGCAACGCGCAAGGCCTCCTCAGCCAGCGCAAGCGTCAAGGCTTTTGTGCTGGGCCAAATCAGGAAACCAATTTTGTGGGCGGTCATGGGAGTGCTATCCGAAGCCAGTAACAGTAATGAAGACAAGGGCCAATGCTAGCCCGTAATCGAGTACAAATCTCAAAAACGATGCATATCCAATGTGGGAGGGGGCTTGCCCCCTCCCACAGGGGTTACCTATTCACAGGAGGTCATTATTTCAGGCTGCCGGACAGGAACTGTTGAAGGCGCTCGGACTGCGGGTTCACCAGCACTTCCCGCGGGTTGCCACGCTCTTCGACGATGCCTTTGTGCAAGAACACCAACTGGTTCGACACCTCACGGGCAAAGCCCATTTCGTGGGTCACCACCACCATGGTGCGGCCTTCCTGGGCCAGGTCCTGCATCACTTTGAGCACTTCGCCGACCAGTTCCGGGTCCAGCGCCGAGGTGGGTTCGTCGAACAGCATCACCTCCGGCTCCATCGCCAGGGCGCGGGCGATGGCCACGCGTTGCTGCTCGCCGCCGGACATGTGGCCGGGGAACGCATCCTTGCGATGGCCCACGCCGACCTTGGCCAGGTAGTGTTCGGCTTTTTCACGGGCGTCTTTCTTCGACATGCCCAGCACGTGCACCGGCGCTTCCATCACGTTTTCAAGCGCGGTCATGTGCGACCACAGGTTGAAATGCTGGAACACCATGGACAGGCGCGAGCGCATGCGCTGCAACTGTTTAGGATCGGCAGCCTTCATGGCGCCGTCCTTGTTGGCCACCAGCTTCAACTCTTCGTTGTTGAGCAGGATCTTGCCGGCGTGGGGTTGCTCCAGCAGGTTGATGCAGCGCAAAAAGGTACTTTTGCCCGAACCACTGGAACCGATGATGCTGATCACATCACCGGCCGCAGCGGCCAGGGACACGCCTTTGAGCACTTCATGACTGCCATAGCGTTTATGCAGGTCTTGGACTTCAAGTTTGTACATGCGGTCGGTTCTCACAAAAACAGGTGGTCAGTCGTTGAGCAAGCGCCCGTGACGCAGCGCTTCGCGCCCCGCCACCTTGGCCAGCCAGAAACCCGCTTGGGCATAACGTAGCCGTTCAACGGCAAACAGCACCCCCGAGGTGCCCGCGCAGATCGTGCTGACGCGGTCTTCCAGGGGGTCAATCACTTCAAAAATCGGCTCGCCTTTTTCGACCACATCACCGGCTTTACGCAGGTAACTGATCACCCCGGCATGGGGCGCGAACAACAATTCGGTGCCTTCAAACGGCAGGCCTTCGCACGGCTCGTACAGTGGCGCCGGCCATTCGCCCTTGATCAGGCCCTGCTCGGCCAGGAACGCGAGGATGCCTTCGGCGTGGAAGATCGCTTCGTCGCGGCCCGTGTCAGCCTGGCCACCCAACTCCAGTGTCGTTGCCAGGCAGGCCAGCGGGACCTGTGCCGCGGGAAACGCCTGGGACAAGCGCAGCCACGGCAGCGAGCAGGCTTCATCAAACGAACTGCCGCCGGAGTCTTCCGCCAGCAGGCCGACCTTCACATTCAAATGCGCCGACAGCGAACGCCACTGCGGCCAGTGCTGCGGCAGTGCATACATGTGCAGTGCGGCTTCGGCGTCGCAATGCAGGTCGAGCACCACATCGGCGGTGCAGGCGTGGCTCAGCAAGATGCGCTGCATGCCTTGCAACTGGCTGCTTGGCTCGGGCAACGCGCGGAGCACATCGCTCATCGCCTGACGGATCAAACGCACATTGGCGTGGGGGTCATCACCCAACCTGCCGCTGAGCAACGCGGCAACCGGCTCGCTCAACTCGACAAAATCACGGTTGAAGTTCTTGCCACTGCCCACCTCGAAACGCCCCTGGTGGCTGCCTTGCAGCAGTTGGCCCAGGCCCATCGGATTGGCGACTGGCACCAGCTCGATCACGCCATTGAGCGCACCTTGCTGTTCCAGTTCGACGAGACGCTTTTTCAGCTCCCACGCGGCGCGCATGCCGGGCAATTCGTCGGCGTGCAGGCTAGCCTGGATATAGGCCTTGCGCTCGCCCTTGCCGAAACGGAACACGCTCAGTTGGCGCTCGCAGCCCAGGTGACCCCAGGGCAACCGGTGATCGATACGTTCCATATCAGTGCTTCCGTGGCGCCAGGTAGCTCAGCCAGCGGCGCTCGGCCAACTTGAACAGGCGCACCAGGATGAAGGTCAGGCACAGGTAGAACACGCCGGCGGTGATATAGGCTTCGAACGGCAGGTAGAACTGCGCGTTCACCGTGCGTGCGGCACCGGTGATGTCGATGAGGGTGACGATGGAGGCCAGGCTGGTGGTCTGCAGCATCATGATCACTTCGTTGCTGTACTGCGGCAGCGCACGGCGCAGGGCCGACGGCAGCAGGATGCGGCGATACAGCTTGTAGCGCGACATACCCATGGCCTTGGCCGCCTCGATCTCGCCATTGGGCGTGGCCTTGAGGCTGCCGGCAATGATCTCGGCGGTGTAGGCGCTGGTGTTGATCGCAAACGCCAGGCACGCGCAGAAGGTGGCGCTGGACAGCAGCGGCCACAGGAAGCTTTCGCGCACGGCGTCAAACTGGGCCAGGCCGTAGTAGATCAAGAACAGCTGCACCAGCATCGGCGTGCCGCGAATCACGTAGGTATAGAGCCAGGCCGCACCATTGACGATCGGCTGCTTGGACACGCGCATCAGGCCCAGGGGCAAGGCCGCGAGCAGGCCGAAGAACAGCGAGATGGCGAGCAGTTTGAGGGTGGTCACCAGGCCGCCGAGGTACAGCGGCATGGCCTCCCAGATGACGTTGTAGTCGAAGATCATAGATCAGCCGCCCTTACGCCTACCGAGTAGCGCTTCTCAAGATGACGCAGGGCCAGCAACGACACGCTGGTGATCACCAGGTACATCGCCGCCACCGCGAGGAAGAAGGTAAAAGGCTCGCGGGTGGCGTCTGCCGCCTGTTTGGCCTTGAACATCATGTCTTGCAGGCCCACCACCGAAATCAGCGCAGTGGCCTTGGTGAGAACCAGCCAGTTGTTGGTGAACCCGGGGATTGCCAGCCGGATCATCTGCGGCACCATCACCCGGAAGAACACCTGGAAGCTGCTCATGCCATACGCCAGGCCGGCCTCGGCCTGGCCCTTGGGAATGGCCATGAAGGCGCCACGGAAGGTTTCCGAGAGGTAGGCGCCAAAGATGAAACCCAGGGTGCCGATACCGGCGGCCAAGGGGTTCAAGTCGATATAGTCGTCGTAGCCCAGCATCGGCGCGACGCGGTTGAGCAGGTCCTGGCCGCCGTAGAAAATCAGCAGGATCAGCACCAGGTCGGGGATCCCGCGGATCACCGTGGAGTACAAGTCACCCAGCCAGGCCAACCAGCGCACCGGCGACAGGCGTAACGCGACCCCGATCAGACCCAGAACAATGGCCAAGGCCATGGACGACAAGGCGAGCTGAAGCGTCAACCATGCGCCATCGAGGATGACGGCCCCGTAGCCTTTCAACATGATTCAGGTCCTCGAAAAGGGGGGATGAAAAAATGGCGCAAACCGCAGGAATTCTGTTGCTTGCGCCATTTGGGACAGACCGCTGCGACGAGTTACTTGGCGTCAGCGCCGTAGATATCGAAGTCGAAGTACTTGTCCTGGATTTTCTTGTACTCACCGTTGGCACGGATCGCGGCAATAGCTGCGTTGATGCGGTCCAGGTTTTCCTTGTCGCCCTTGCGTACCGCGATACCGACGCCGTCGCCGAAGTACTTGACGTCGGTGAACGCCGGGCCCACGAACGCGTAGCCTTTGCCAGCAGGGGTTTTCAGGAAACCGTCCTGCAGCAGGGTAGCGTCAGCCACGGTGCCATCGAGGCGACCGGCTTCCACGTCCAGGTAGATTTCGTTCTGCGAGCTGTAAGGCACCACGGTGGCGCCTTTCGGAGCCAGGACTTCCTTGGCGAAACGATCGTGGATCGAACCGCGCTGCACACCGATTTTCTTGCCCTTCAATTCATCCAGGCTGTCGCTGACGGTAGTGCCTTCCTTCAACACCAGGCGCGCCGGGGTCAGGTAGTAGCGGGTGGTGAAGTCCACGGACTTCTTGCGGTCCTCCGTGATGGACATGGACGACAGGATCGCGTCGATCTTGCGCACTTTCAGCGCCGGGATCAGGCCGTCGAACTCCTGCTCGACCCAGGTGCACTTGACCTTCATCTCTGCGCACAGGGCGTTGCCGATGTCGTAGTCAAAACCGACGATACTGCCATCCGGCGCCTTCGAGGCAAACGGAGGGTAAGCCGCTTCGATACCAATCTTCAGGGGCTTTTCATCAGCGAAAGCCTGCATGGACAGCACGGACAGCGCCAGGGCGCCCAACAGCACGAGTTTCTTCATCTTGGGACTCCATCGGTATAGGGCAAAACAGCAGTATGAGCCATGGCCCACGATGCGGCGTAAGGGAAACCGAATAGCGGTGCTGCGTCCGACACCGATTCAACACCGGAGACGACGAGCGAGTGATCGGCATTCTAACGACAGGCTGGAAGCCGATATTTCCTCAATGCGACAACAATTTACAGAAGCACCGAGAAAGCGGTTCCAGCTCATTGACAGCCTCTGGATTTTATGCAGAGACAAAAGACATTAAACCTGTAGACGCTGCAAATTGCGGGCCTATTATTCGCAAACCCTTCTGGCACGGCAAGTCTGGCGTTTAATCTTATTTCCAGGGGTGTCTGGAATGGGGTTTTTCGGAGCAGAGGCGTAGCGCATTGCCTCAGGTTTGGGCGCGAGGTTACACATTCAGCGCTCGCGGTAACATTCAGAAACGCCCTACACGAAAAACCGATATTTATTGATCTGCCGCAGATCCCATGTGGGAGGGGGCTTGCCCCCGATAGCGGTGGATCAGCGCCAAATATGTCTACTGACACACTGCCATCGGGGGCAAGCCCCCTCCCACATTTGATCTCCATTGGTTTCAAGATCCCACGAAAAAGCCCCACCCGGCTTATACCGGGTGGGGCTTTATCCGACTATCCCGCCTTACGCGACGTTCATGGTCTTGTGCGTCTCGATCAGATGCGCCACCACACCCGGGTCCGCCAGCGTGGAGATATCCCCCAGCCCGTCGTACTCAGCCGTGGCAATCTTGCGCAGGATGCGCCGCATGATTTTCCCCGAACGGGTCTTCGGCAAGCCCGGCGCCCACTGGATCACATCCGGCGAAGCAATCGGCCCGATTTCCTTGCGCACCCAGTTTTTCAGCTCCAGGCGCAGCGCTTCGTTGGGCTCTTCGCCATTTTTGAGGGTGACATACACATAGATGCCCTGCCCCTTGATGTCGTGCGGAACCCCCACCACCGCCGCTTCGGCGACTTTGGGGTGGGCAACCATGGCGCTTTCGATCTCGGCGGTGCCCATGCGGTGGCCGGACACGTTCAGCACGTCGTCCACGCGGCCGGTAATCCAGTAGTAACCGTCCTCGTCACGGCGCGCACCGTCACCGGTGAAGTACATGCCACGGAAGGTCTTGAAATAGGTGTCGACAAAGCGGTCATGGTCGCCGTACAGGGTACGCGCCTGGCCTGGCCACGAATCGAGGATCACCAGGTTGCCTTCGGCCGCGCCTTCGATCAGGTTGCCGAGGTTGTCCACCAATGCCGGCACCACGCCGAAGAACGGCCGTGCCGCCGAACCCGGCTTGAGCGCATGAGCCCCCGGCAGCGGGCTCATCATGTTGCCGCCGGTTTCGGTCTGCCACCAGGTATCAACAATCGGGCAACGGGATTGGCCGACGTTCTTGTAGTACCAGTCCCAGGCCTCCGGGTTGATTGGCTCGCCCACCGAACCGAGCAGGCGCAGGCTGCTGCCATCGGCGCCTTCCACGGCAGCGGTGCCGGAGGCCATCATGGCGCGGATCGCGGTTGGGGCGGTGTAGAGGATGTTGACCTTGTGCTTGTCGACGATCTTCGCCACCCGGGTAATGTCCGGGTAGTTCGGCACGCCCTCGAACAGCACGGTGGTCGCGCCGTTGGACAGCGGTCCGTAGACAATATAAGTGTGGCCGGTGACCCAGCCGACGTCGGCGGTGCACCAGTAGATTTCGCCCGGGCGGTAGTCGAACACGCGCTCGTGGGTCAGGCCGGCGTACAACAGGTAGCCGCCGGTGGTGTGCTGCACGCCCTTGGGCTTGCCGGTGGAACCGGAGGTGTAGAGGATGAACAGCGCTTCTTCAGCGCCCATCTCTTTGGGCGCACACACTGTGCCCGCCACTTTCATCAGGTCTTCGTACCAGATGTCGCGGTGCTGGTTCCACTTGATCTGGCCGTTGGTGCGCTTGCACACGATGACTTTCTGGATGCTGCTGGTTTCCGGGTTGGTCAGGGCGTCGTCGACGTTGGCCTTCAGCGGAATCTTCTTACCGGCACGGATGCCCTCGTCAGCAGTGATCACCACCTTCGACTTACAGTCGATGATGCGACCGGCCAGGGCCTCCGGCGAGAAACCGCCAAACACCACGGAGTGAATCGCACCGATGCGGGTACAGGCCAGCATGGCCACCACGGCTTCGGGGATCATCGGCATATAGATAGTCACCACGTCGCCACGGTGCACATCCTGGCCACGTAGGGCGTTGGCGAACTTGCAGACTTCTTCGTGCAGCTCGCGGTAAGTGATGTTGCGGCTCTCGGCAGGGTCGTCGCCCTCCCAGATGATCGCGATCTGGTCGCCACGCTCGGCGAGGTGACGGTCCAGGCAGTTGTAGGAAACGTTCAGGGTGCCATCGGCGAACCACTTGATGTCGACGTGGTGATCGTCGAAAGAGGTCTGCTTCACCGTGGTGAAAGGCTTGATCCAGTCAAGACGCTTGGCTTGCTCGCGCCAGAAACCATCGGGGTTGACCACCGACTGCTGGTACATGGCCTTGTAGGTCGCCTCGTCGGTCAGCGTGTTGGCTGCTACTTCGGGGCGAACGGGGTACAGGGAAGCCGCACTCATCTTTCTTACCTCGGTGACATAGTTGTTTTTGTATGGCCCTGTTGTAGCCGGGGCAGCCCTATAGAACCATTCGACGATGGTAGTAACAAGCCCCTACAAATTGCCCTGATATCTCCGTTTGCGGCTCTGGCCCGCGGGCTGTGGCGCTTTGCGGCTTTGTGAAAAAAGCTTTACCACCGGATTGTTACAAAAACCGCCAATAGTGTTTATCAAAAGCACGGGTATATGAATATAACCCGGGAGCCTAAAATCACTTCCGCCAACACGGCACTTTAGTTAAATACAGCAGTGATTAACAACGCAACAGCCCCCACGAAGGCAACGTTAATCCGAACTTCCCAACTCTTGAGTTACACACGTGGCCTCACAAGGGCCCCGTGACCCCTTTCGCCCTGAAGAAGGTAAATAGAGAAATGAAAGCTTTAGTAGTTATGGCCCTCAGCAGCTTGTGCGCCACCGCCGCCCTGGCCGACGAAGCCCCGACTGACGTAGCTGGCAGCAACCCTCCAATCGTTGAAGACTACACTTACAGCACCCATCTGGACGTGGCAAAAGTACTGTCCATGAGCAGTATTCCGGAAGTATGCGAAGTGGTACCGGTGAAGATGGAATATGAAGACTCGCAGGGCCAGCGGCATATTCTTAATTACCACGTGATGGGCAATGGTTGTTCTAACGGCTAATCACTTGTTAGTTTGAACGTATTCGCCGCAAGAAATCGTTCTTGCGGCAAAGCAACGACCCCGCCTAAATGTGGGAGGGGGCTTGCCCCCGATAGCGCTAGCTGCCACACCGCACCTATAAAAGCCTGACGCACCACGCCGCTCCTCCCCTCACAAAAAACATCCCACCGCCCGTCAAAAAAATCCAACCCCAGCAAAGCCTTGTAAACCCGCACTCTGGCCGAAAAACACGTCATTCTGGCCGCTCTCCGTGACCATCCGCCTCAACACAAACCGGTTTTTTTCCCCTACAATGCGCGGGTAAATCGGGCCTGCAATATCCCTTTACACAGGGATGAAGAGCCAGACCTGAGGCATCCCGCAGGAGCAAGCAACCACCGCTCCGCACCTCAAGCCTCACGCAGAGCACCCGTAAGCCTATTCCGTTTAATGCGTGCGCTAGCTGCAACAAACGATTCCTTAAGATCCACCGCGGCCTCAGGGCCGTGTGAACACCCAACCATCCGGTTTCACACGGGCACCTTTGAGCCCTCACGCAGGAGACGACACGTCATGCTGAGCTGGGACGAATTCGACAAAGAAGAAGAAGGCGAAGTAGCCACCAAAGGCGCCAACGCCGGCCACGCCACCGAAGCCAACATGGACCGCCTCGACGGTGCCGGCGCTGCCGCGGCCATCGAAGCCCGCGCCGTCACCGCCAGTGACTCCGCCGCCATCGTCCGCGCCAAGGCCGCCCTCGACAAACTCGACGTCGCCGAAGGCCTCGCCGAACTCGAAGGCGCCTCCGCCCGCGTCGCCGTTGACGAAAAGCGCATGATCAACTGCCGCGCCGACCTCAACCAACTCGTGCCGTTCAAGTACGACTGGGCCTGGCAGAAGTACCTCGACGGCTGCGCCAACCACTGGATGCCGCAAGAGGTCAACATGACCGCCGACATCGCCCTGTGGAAAAACCCCGAAGGCCTGACCGACGACGAACGCCGCATCGTCATGCGCAACCTCGGCTTCTTTTCCACCGCCGACTCCCTGGTCGCCAACAACTTGGTGCTGGCCGTGTACCGCCTGATCACCAACCCGGAGTGCCGCCAGTACATCCTGCGCCAGGCCTTCGAAGAAGCGATCCACACCCACGCCTACCAGTACTGCATCGAATCGCTGGCCATGGATGAAGGCGAGATCTTCAACATGTACCACGAGATCCCATCGGTCGCCAAAAAGGCCGCCTGGGGCCTGAAGTACACCCGCTCGATCTCCGATCCGAAGTTCGAAACCGGCACCGTCGAAACCGACAAAGAGCTGCTGCGCAACCTGGTCGCCTACTACTGCGTCCTGGAAGGCATCTTCTTCTACTGCGGCTTCACCCAGATCCTGTCCATGGGCCGTCGCAACAAAATGACCGGCGTCGCCGAGCAGTTCCAGTACATCCTGCGTGACGAGTCGATGCACCTGAACTTCGGTATCGATGTGATCAACCAGATCAAAATCGAAAACCCGCATTTGTGGGATGCCGAGATGAAGGAAGAAGCGACCCAGATGATCCTGCAGGGGACGCAGCTGGAGATTGAATACGCTCGTGACACCATGCCTCGCGGTGTATTGGGCATGAACGCAGCGATGATGGAGGATTACCTCAAGTTCATTGCTAACCGTCGTCTGTCGCAGATTGGGTTGAAGGAAGAGTACCCAGGTACCACCAACCCATTCCCGTGGATGAGCGAGATCATGGACTTGAAGAAAGAGAAAAACTTCTTCGAGACCCGTGTGATCGAGTACCAGACTGGCGGCGCGCTGAGCTGGGATTGATTCCTGAGCCAAGCAACCCCATGAAGCCCTGACGTGTTCAGGGCTTTTTTGTGCGCGGTGAATTGCCACTTCTTGAAGCACATCAGGCTGACCACCTCGCCCAGAAGGGTTCGGATCGCATCACCAATGCTGTAGCCTTGTGCCCCAATTGCCATCAGCGTTGTCACCGAAGGGCTTTACGCCAAAGTCGGAAGATTGGCACGGGAGTAGACTCCCGCTGTCACAGCTGATGCACACTCAAAAAATACCCGATAGGACCGAGGCCAACCCGTGAACCCAGACATGCTCGAAGCCGGCCCCGCTGACGCCAAAGTACTTTCCGTCTTTGACTTCGACGGCACCCTGACCCACCACGACAGTTTCGTGCCCTTCCTCAAGTTTGCCTTTGGCCCCGGCGAGTTCTACGGCCGGATGGTCAAGCTGGCGGTGCCGGGGCTGCGCTTTCTGGTGCGGCAGATCAGCCGGGATGAGTTGAAGGCACAGTTGATCCGCACCTTTATGACCGGGGTGGAGAAGGCATGGGTGCAACAGAAAGCCGAGGAGTATTGCCAGAAGACCTGGGCGCGGCTGATGCGGCCGACAGGGGTGTTATCGGTGGAGCAGGAGTTGGGCTCCGGGGCGGAGGTCACGCTGTGTTCGGCGTCGCCGGCATTGGTGTTGCAGCCGTTTGCCAATCGGCTGGGGATCAAGTTGATCGGCACGGAGCTTGAGGTGGTCGACGGGGTGTTGACTGGCAAGCTCACCGGGAATAACTGCCGGTGTGAGAACAAGGTGTTGCGGCTTGAGGCGGTGTACGGGGATTTGGGCGAGTATCGGCTGCGGGCCTGGGGCGATACGCGTGGGGATCGGGAGTTGCTGGCGGCGGCGCAGGATGCGCATTTTCGGCATTTTCATGCGAAGAAGAAGCGCAAGCAGCTGCGGTAGTCGCGCACTAGCAAGGGGTGCTAGGGGTTGAAAGATTGAATTACGTTGCCCCGAAATCTCGTTCTTCGAGGGACACACCAATGGGTGTTTCGCTGACGTCGAGTCGCTCCTGAACAATCTGATTCAACTTCAGAACCTCCAATCGATCATCCTCAGACATAAAGTCGTCAGACACTGATTCGCCATGGAGAAAATAGCTGTCCCAGGTGCTTTCCGCTGGGGGGCTGTTTTTTGTTTGAGTCATGAGCATCCCTCCTTTGGGTTGGCTGAAGACAATACAAGCCAGCTTGTTTGTTGCCTAGGCGGAAAATGTATCGATGCGAATGGCAGGTTCGCCAGGGAAACCGATTCGATCCCTTCGCAGCCTCGCCGAAGCTCGACAGCTCCCACATTTGATCTTCGCCGAGCCCAGATCCTTGTTTGGCAGAAGGTCTATGCCGTGGCTTTGAGGTCCACGCCCAACGCCGTCGCAAAGGCTTTTACCATCGGGCTGCGCGGGGCGTTGTGGCGCAGGATCAGGTTGAAGGCGGTGCTCAAGTGCACTTGCTCCGGGCACAATGCCCGTAGGCGCCCTTCTCTTACCAAGGGCGTGGCGTAGTGTTCGGGCAAGAAGCCGAGGAAACGGCCAGTAAGGATCAGGATCGCGACGGCTTCGACTTGTGAGGCCGACGCGGACTGGCTGTCATAGTTGACGAAGTTGGCCTTGTCGCGGTGGATCGCATACCGATGGTTCACCACTTCGTATTGGCGCAAGACATCGGGCGTGAGGTCGTTTGCGTCGAAGAGTGGGTGTCCTACGGCACAGTAAGCGTGGGCCTTTTCCTCATACAGCGGGAAATAGTCGAATTCTTCACGGCGCTGGTACACCGGCACGATGCCGACGATCAAGCGCCCTTCCACCACGCCGCGTTCAACTTCGTCCAATTGTGAGGCATGTAGGCGCAATCTAATCTTTGGCGATTCGCTATGTAATTTCCCCAACGCGGCAATGAGCGGGGAATTAACGTCGGACGCCGTGTTATCAATAACCCCCACACTAAGGTCACCAATAAGCTCGTTCTGCGCCGAACTAAGCTTGTCGCGAAAACTGTCCACCGAGGTAAATAACTCGATGGACGCCTGATACACCAACTTGCCTTCTTCGGTCAGCCCAAACCCTTCGCGACCCCGGGTGCACAGGCGCATGCCGATGCGAATCTCAAGGTCGGAGATCTGTTTGCTGATCGCCGCCAGGCCCACGTTCAGCTCGTTTTGCGCGGCGCTGAAGCCGCCGGCTTCGACCACGGCCATGAACACGCGCAGCAGTTTGAAGTCCAGCCCGCTCAACTGCAGGGGCGGTCTTGTGCCGGGTTTGGGTGGCAGGTTTCCAGAAGTGGAAAGTGGGGTTTCCATAATACGCGTTGACCTCAAGTGCCATATTCAACAGGCTTCAACCCAATCCTTGAACATAGCCAGGCGGCGATAATGAACATAAACATCCGCCCTTGGCAACCTTGAATACGGCGCGTCAGACGCTGGTTCAGTCTAGTTGAAAACTTATTTTTACTGCCTCCGACTCTTCTAAAAACAAGCGTGAGGAACAACCATGTCCCAGCCCACCGACCGCCTTTGGGGCGCTCGTTTCAAGACCGGCCCGTCTGCTGCATTGGCCGCGTTGTCGCGTTGCCCTGAGCGCTATTTCCGCCTGACACCCTACGACCTGGCCGGCTCCCGTGCCCATGCCCGTGAGTTGCAGCGCGCGGGCTTGCTGGATGAATCGGAAACCCTGCGCACCCTCGATGCGCTGGACGGTATTGGCGCAGATTTCGCCGCCGGCACGCTGCATCCGACCCTGGATGACGAGGACGTGCACACCTTCATCGAACGCGTACTGACCGAACGCCTCGGCGCCCTGGGTGGCAAGTTGCGTGCCGGGCGTTCGCGCAACGACCAGACGGCCAATGACCTGCGCCTTTTCCTACGCGACCATGCGCGCACCATCACCACCGAGGTGCTGGGTTTGCAGCAGGCGTTGGTGGAGCAGGCTGAGCAGCATGTGGAGAGCATCTGCCCTGGTTTTACCCATTTGCAGCAGGCGCAACCCATTGTGTTCGCCCACCACTTGCTGGCGCATGCCCAGTCGATGTTGCGCGATGTGCAACGCCTGGTGGATTGGGATGCGCGTACGGCGTTGTCGCCACTGGGCGCAGCGGCAATGGCCGGTTCGGCGATTGCGCGGCAACCGGAGCATTCTGCCAAGGAAATGGGCTACACCGGGCCGTGCGAAAACTCCATCGACGCGGTGGCCAGCCGTGACCATGTGGCGGAGTTCCTGTTTGTGGCGGGCATGCTCGGGGTGAATATTTCGCGCCTGTCCGAAGAGTTTTGCCTGTGGTCCTCGCGGCAATTTCGCTGGGTGGTGCTGGACGATGCCTACGCTACCGGCAGCTCGATCATGCCGCAGAAAAAGAACCCGGATATTGCCGAATTGGCGCGCGGCAAGGCTGGGCGGTTGATTGGCAACCTTACCGGCTTGATGTCGACGCTCAAGTCATTGCCGCTGTCGTACAACCGCGATTTGAGTGAAGACAAGCACAGCGTGTTGGACAGCGTGGATACATTGCTGCTGGTGTTGCCGGCGATGGCCGGAATGGTCGCGACCATGAAGGTGCAGGTACAAGAGCTGCGGCGTCAGGCGCCGATGGGCTTCACCTTGGCGACTGAGGTGGCGGATTGGTTGGCCACCCGTGGTGTGCCGTTTAAAGAGGCCCACGAGATTACCGGCGCGTTGGTGCAGGCCTGTGAGAAGCATGAGATTGAGTTGTGGGAAGCCTCGCCGGCGATGTTGGCGGAGGTGGATGCACGACTCACACCAGGAGTGCGCGACTGCCTGACCCTGGAAGCGGCGATTGCGGCGCGCAGTGGGTGGGGTGGAACAGCGCCGGAGCGGGTTCGGGAGCAGATTGGGCGGTTGAAGTCCGCATTAGCGACTCAACAGCAGTGGGCAGAGAGTTATCAGGGGTTCCGGATTTAAATCTGCGGTGTTTGGGCTGGCGTCTTCGCAGGCAAGCCAGCTCCCACATTTGGACCGCGTACAGTAGTTAGAGCGTTGTAAGTTTTGGAGATTCACCATGAACCAAACCCCGGCCGAGCGCTTGGCAGCCGAGCGCAAATTGTCCGAGAACCAGTTCGATATCACGCAGTACGAACACGTGCCGCGTCGTTATTACGGGCGGATGTTTTTTGCCACCTTGATCGTGATCGTGTTGGCTGCATTGCTGCGTGCCTTCGCCAACGGCCAGATCGAATGGTCCTACATCGGGCAGTTCCTCACGTCTGAGGCCATCCTCTGGGGCCTGGTCAACACCATCGTCATGTCGATCCTGGCCATGGTGCTGGGCGTGGTGATCGGGGTGATCACGGCGATCATGCGTATGTCGGCCAACCCGATCCTGCGCTATGTGGCCATCACCTACACCTGGCTGTTCCGGGGTACGCCGCTGATCCTGCAACTGCTGCTGTGGTTCAACCTGGCGTTGATCTTCCCGGTGATCGCGATTCCCGGCGTGTTCAGCATCGACACCGTCGACCTGATGACGCCGTTCGTGGCTGCCCTGCTGGGCCTGAGTATCAACCAGGGTGCGTACACCGCCGAAGTGGTGCGTGCCGGTTTGCTCTCGGTCGACACCGGCCAGTATGAAGCCGCCAAGTCCATCGGCATGCCGAGCCTGCAAGCACTGCGTAGGATCATTCTGCCGCAGGCCATGCGGGTGATCATTCCGCCTGTAGGCAACGAGTTCATCAGCATGGTGAAAATGACCAGCCTGGCCAGCGTGATCCAGTATTCGGAACTGCTGCACAACGCGCAAAACATCTATTACGCCAACGCCCGGGTCATGGAACTGCTGATTGTGGCCGGCATCTGGTACCTGGCGGTGGTGACTGTTCTTTCATTTGGCCAAAGCCGCCTCGAGCGCCGCTTTGCCCGCGGCGCCGGCAAGCGTTCGTAAGTCTGGGTTGAGGAGAATTGCCCCATGAGAAGCATCGTCAAGGCCGTCAACCTGAACAAGTACTACGACCAGTATCACGCGCTGCGCGACATCAATATCGAGGTCGAGCAAGGCGAAGTGATGTGCATCATCGGCCCGTCCGGCTCGGGTAAAAGCACCCTGCTGCGCTGCGTCAACCAGTTGGAAAAAATCGACAAGGGCGGCCTGTGGGTCGACGGCGAACTGGTGGGTTACCGCGTGGTCGGCAACAAGCTGCATGAGATGAATGAATCGCAGATTGCCCGCCAGCGCCTGGCCACCGGCATGGTGTTCCAGCGTTTCAATTTGTTCCCGCACATGACCGTGCTGCAAAACATCATCGAAGGCCCGTGCCAGGTGCTCAAGCGTTCGCCCAAGGAAGCCATCGAGGACGCCCTGGAGTTGCTGGCCCGCGTCGGCCTGGCGGACAAACGCAATGCCTATCCGGTGGAGTTGTCCGGCGGGCAACAACAGCGTGTGGCGATTGCCCGTGCGCTGGCGATGCGCCCCAAGCTGATGCTGTTTGACGAACCGACGTCAGCCCTCGACCCGGAGCTGGTAGGAGAAGTGCTGTCGGTGATGCGCGACCTGGCCACCACTGGCATGACCATGATTGTGGTCACCCATGAGTTGGGCTTCGCCCGCGAGGTCTCCAACCGCATGGTGTTTATGGATGCCGGCCAGATTGTGGAAGCCGGCAGCCCCGAAGAAATTCTAATAAGCCCACAAAACCCGCGTACCCAAAGCTTTATTTCTGCCGTTCGCACTTAACTAAAAAACAAACGAGAACGCCTCCATGAAGAAAATAGTTATCCCCACGTTGCTCGCAGGCCTGATGGCCTCTTCCGTTGTTTTCGCGGCATTGCCGGCGGCAATCAAGGACAAGGGTGAGATCAGCGCGGCCATCGTGCCGAACTACCCGCCGATGGACTTCAAGGACCCGGCCACCAACAAGATCACCGGCCTGGATTTCGACCTGGGCAACGCCCTCGCCGAGCGCCTGGGCGTGAAGATCAAGTGGCAGGAAACCGGCTTCGAGCAGATGCTCAGCGGCCTGACCACCAAGCGCGTGGACATCGTGTTGTCGGGCATGAGCGACACCGCCGAACGCCAGAAGGCCGTGACCTTCATCGACTACTTCACCAGCGGCCCGCAGTTCTACACCCTGGCCAAGCGCGAAGACCTCAAGGAATTGACTGACCTGTGCGGTAAAAAAGTCGGCACCAGCCGCCGTACCACCTGGCCGTCGGAAATTGCCGCATGGAGCAAAGAAAACTGCGAAGTGGCGGGTAAGCCGGCGATCGTGGTGATCGGCACTGAGGGCTCGGCGGATGCACGGGCGCAGTTGCAACAGAACCGCCTGGACGCGGCGATGCAAGGCAGCGAGACCATTCCTTATCTGATGTCGCTGGATATAGGCAAGTACAAGCCGGTGGGCCTGGCGATTTCCAAGCAGTTCACAGGGCTGGGTATTGAGAAGAGCAATACGGCGTTGGTCACGGCGATCAGTGAAGCGTTGCAGGGCATGATCGATGATGGCACCTACGGCAAGATCCTGAAGAAGTGGGACCTGGAGCAAGGTGCGGTCGAAAAAATCACCATCAACTCCGGCCAATAACTCGATCTGAACAATGTGGGAGGGGCTTGCTCCCGATAGCGGTTTATCAGCCAAGCATCTGGTGACTGAGCCACCGCCATCGGGGGCAAGCCCCCTCCCACCCTGGATTTTCGTTGTCCACAAAGATAACAAGGACACCCGCCCCACCGTGGCCACCTACTCCCTGGTAATCCGCCGCCTGATGATTTGCTCGGTGACCATCGTGGTCAGCCGCGCCATGACCAGCCCGTTGCTGGCCCTGTTGCTGAGTACCCGCCTGGGCCTGAACCAGCAGGACATCGGCTTGCTGATGGGCATCGCGGTGTTTATCGCGACATTGCTGGGCCTGTACGGTGGCTACATCATCGACCGCCTGGAAAAGCGCAAGCTGCTGATCCTGGCCATGCTCTCCAGCTCCATCGGTTTTCTATTGCTGACCTTTGCCAGCAACCTCTACCTCACCACCCTGACCCTGGTCATCACCGAAGCGGCGTCGGCGCTGTTCCTGATTGGCTCAAAAGCCATCATCAGCGAGAACCTGCCGGTGGGCGAGCGTGCCAAGGTGTTTTCCCTGCGCTACACACTGACCAACGTCGGCTACGCCACAGGCCCGATGGTCGGCGTCGTGATTGCCGGCCATATGCAACTGGCACCGTTCCTGATCGCCAGCGCGATCGCCTTTGGCAGCGTGTTCCTGATGATTGGCATCCCGCCCACCCAACGGGATGACAGCAACAAGCCCTTGAGTTTCCTGACCACCCTGCGCACCTTGCGCAACGACCGCACGCTGATTCTATTTACCAGCGGCAGCCTGCTGAGCACTATTGTCCATGGGCGCTACACGTTGTATCTGTCACAGTTTTTGCTCGTAGCCTACAAACCCGCCGAGGCGCTGAAGATTCTGTCTGCGGTACTGGCCTGCAATGCCATCACTGTGATTTTGATGCAGTACCAGATCGGCCGTTTCCTCAAGCGTGAGCAACTGCGCTATTGGATCGTGCTAGGTACGTTGCTGTTCATTGCCGGGCTTATCGGTTTCAGTTTCGCAAACAGCCTGGTCACCTGGTGTCTGGCAATGTTCGTGTTCACCCTGGGCGAGATGATCATCTACCCCTCCGAGTTCCTGTTTATCGACACTATCGCACCTGATGCGCTGCGCGGCAGTTACTACGGTGCGCAGAACCTGGCGGCATTTGGCGGGGCAATGAGCCCGGTGATTTGCGGCTATCTGCTGATCAATGCCACGCCGGCCAGCATGTTCTATGCGTTGGGGGCACTGACTGCGGTAGGTGGCACCTTGTGTTTCTTGAGTGGACGACGGGTAGCAGGTTCTTGCTGATATTTACCCAGGATCCCGCTATTAATAGCGAAACCTCTCACGGACCCGAGCCCCATGAAATTCGATACGGCCTACAGCCTGAGTCTCGATGACAAGCTGTCGATCTACGACGTACGAGACCTGAATTTCGACGAAACCGCCGACTTCGATTCCGACAAGGATCGCTTCCTGTGCCCCAACGACGAATGCCGGGCAGCGTTTGATACCAGCAATACCCTGAGCACCTTCAACGCCAAAAACGTCAATTACCTGCGCACGCCGCACTTCAAGAACAAGACCGGCACCCAACACATCGATGGCTGCCGCTACGCCAGCACGCACAAGACCACCGCCGGCGAAAGTGATGACGAGCGTGAGGATAATTTCCCATCGGAATTTGTCCTCACACGCCGCCAGTACGAGCGCAAGCCCCCGTTGGCGGGCACCGAAGGAAGCATGCCACTAGAACCAACGAAGACACCCTCAGACCGCAGCTCCGTTTCCCACGGCGCCAGCGACACCACACCAGACAAAACCAGCGTGTTCGCCCACCCGGTGGAATGCTATGTGTCCAACATCGACGACAAGGACAAGCTCAAGTCCATGCCGTTGAAGATCGGCGACCACACCGCCACCTACTGGACGTTCTTCAAGAAGATCGAATACCTGCAGGACAACAAGGGCCTGATCTACTGGGGCAAGATCAAGGAAATCAAGGACTACACCAGCAGCTTTCGCATCGATTTCGAAAAGAAGGCGTGGCTCGACAAGAAGCCCTACTCGGTCAACGTCTACCTGAGCAAGAAACTCATCGAGAATTACCGCAAGCGCAAGGCTTTCCTGGAGCAGATCAAGGCGGCGGTGGACAGTGAGCGGGCGTTGTACTGCTTCTTCTATGGGGTGACGCCGGAGCTGAAACAGGTGCCGAGCAAGAAAAACCCCGAGCAGACGTTCGGGGTGTTCAGCGCGAATATCGAGAACCTGGATCACCTGATCATTCGCGAGGCGCCAGGGGTGGAATAACGGGTCGTTGAACATCCAGTTGATGAGCGGTCAAAACAACTGTACAAAAACACAGTATAGTTTGCCCTCCCCCGTCGAATCCTGGAGAAAACCCATGTCCTCTCTGGCAATGAGCTCTTTCGTAGAACAGCAGATCGTCCTGCATCAATTCACCGCCAAACACAGCGTGCAAGCGCGCGCGATGCTGGGCTGGAGCAGGGAACACCTGGCTATTCAGGCTGGCGTGGCGGTCGAAGCGGTTCAACAGTTTGAAAATCAATACGACGTGGGGGATGAAACCCGCCTGGCATTGGCGTTTCGGTTGGAAGCTGAAGGGCTGGTGTTCTTCCCGGGGTTTGCGCCGGGGTGGGGGATGAGTGCGCGCCGCTTTGACACCGCCACAACCGAACACGCGGCGCAAGGGATCATCTCTCGGTTGATCGGCGCAACTTCGTCATCCCTTGACTCACCAACGCCACAACCTAATGGTGTGTAGCGCTTCAGGCCTGCAGTTGCAGTGCCCGGCGCATCAATTTGGGCCCCTGGCCCTGGGGCCAAACCTGTCACATCGCAAACCCGCCTTACGCTACGGTTCGAGTTGATCAAGGGAGGCGGACCTCTGCTGTGCATCTGCCAGCAGAGGTTGAATCAACCTTATGCGAGGTTTGTAGGTTCCCCTATAGTGGCGCCTGTATCAACGGGTACTCGCGAGAAGGGCGTCCCCGGAAGAAAGGCGGGTTCCTTGATCGACGGGGAAGCTTGTTCATAGACATAAGCAGCCGAGAGTAAGGTCGCTTCACTGTTAGCTGTGCCATATAAATAGAGCGCTGTCGGCATACCTTCATCATCCATCCCGGACGGGATGGACATGCCCGGGTAGCCCGCGGCGGCAGCGTAATAATAGTTGTGAGAAAGAAAGTTCGACACCATGGCATCGAGTTTGTGTTTCTTGATGGGATCATCGATGCTTTTCTGGAAAATCGGCACGATATCCTGCCACAACTGATCGCGCCTCTCCTGGGTCACGTTCAGATCGTTGATCATTTCCAGAAACCTCTGGTCAGGCTCTCCTGACTGCGAGTGACGTTTGTTGAAAGCTATCAGTTCCGAGATCGACTTGACCGGCAACCTCTCCCGACCTGCCAGGTAATTTTCCAGTTGTTGTTTGACGTCTCCAAACAACGCTTGATCATAGTCCTTGTAGGTTTGTTCAGTAATGTCTGAATCCAATTGTCCGACCTGAACCAAGATAGCGCCCGTATCCTTCAACACTTCGATTGCAGCCTCATAGTGCTTTTGGTCTGCCCGTTTCGCTGGGTCTTTGGCATCCTCTTCAGATAGTTTAGGCAGCGGTGTGTAGCCAATTCTCTTGCCTTTCAAGGCGTCAGACCCCAGGCCTTCAGAGTAGCGCCTGCTTTCGGTCATTGCGTTGAGTGCCTCTGCCGCATCACGGACATTACGTGTGAAGGTGCCTATCGTATCCATACGTGAACTGGTCATGACACCTTCAGTACTGACCAGTCCAACCGTGGTTTTCAGACCGAAAACACCATTGTAGGCAGCCGGGGTAATGATCGAACCACTGGTTTCCACCCCTAACGCCAGAGGAACATGCCCTTGGGCAACCGCAACAGCAGAACCGGAACTCGACCCAGCCACCTGGCCTCCCAACCGATGTGGGTTGAGCGTCTGGCCACCTCGGGAACTCCACCCATCAACGGGGAATTCAGAGCGGAAGTTGGAAAATTCACTCATGTTGGTTTTACCCACAACCACCGAGCCAGCCTTCAGCAATTTGTCCACGACCTTGGCATTTGCTGTAGCCGGAGCCCCCACCAATGCCTTGGAACCTGCACTTGTCTGCATACGGTCCTTGGTTTCAAAAACGTCTTTCAGCGCAACCGGAACACCGTATAGATATCCACAAGAGACGCCTCTGGCACGCTCCTGATCGCGCATTTGCGCCTGCTTGCGGGCATCGGGATTGATTTCTATAAACGCGTTGCCACCTTGCAACCCGCGATCAATATTGGCGATTTGTTTCAGCGAGTCGTTCACCAGCGATTCTGAAGTGGCTTGGCCTTTTGCCATTTCCTCTGACATTTGAAAGGCACTCTTGAAGCCTTGCGGCTGATTCAAAAATGCCTGCAGCACACCGTCTGTTAATCCGCCTGCGATAATCGGTCCGATCATAAACTGCCTCACTACTTGACTGAATGTCAGGCTATCGGTTGATAACCCGACATCAGTCTAAGAAGTCCCCCGTGTACAACCGTTGAGGCTAATCCTGCTCCGGGGTCCGATTATTCACTACTCGATGTAGGCATCCACACGGAATCTTTCAGTAACCGACGATAGAACCGAACCAGTACCAGTAAGCGGTCACCGGCCCAACGGGCACCGTAAAACCACAGTTTCGTCCCGCCCTCAAGCAGCTCGTATACTCCGGGATATCCGCTGGCGCACGCGCCATGAAACGCTGCGCTTTTACTTTCGGACACAAGGGCATCAAGACTATGCTCACCGACGCGCTCATCGATCTCATTGCGAGTACACGCAACGAATGGGTTGGCCCTGTCACCTCGCAAGGCATCCAGCGCCACCAGTTGCGCGCCCGCCGAGCGCAAGGTATCCAGGGCCTGTAGGAAAGCAGGACTGTGGTCGACGGCCTCGCTTGCACCTGGTCCAACGTAACGGTTGGCAAACCCTATGCGCCAGCCAACCAATACCTGAGTGCGGGTGAAGGGGCTGTTGTTCAGCACGGGAGGGACTTCAGCCATCAGCGGCCCCGAGGGGTCAATACCACTCAATGCGATCAATGACAGCGACGGGTCGCGCGGGGGTTTGAGGGCAAGTCCCGGGGCGTCATACCCCGGGATCGGGACGCCCCCTCGGGTGCCATGAGCCTGGGGATCGACACCGAAAACGATACCATGCGGACTTGTATGCTCTTGGGCTGTCGTTGTCTGGGCTGACGCGTCAGTAAGCGCAGACACCGGTTGCCCCGTCGGACAGGGCAACCCCGCCTGCCAATATTTCTTACACTTGCACTCCATAAAATACGTCCCCCGACACATAAATTTCCGGGGATCATGGCACCGTTGCCTGGCAACTGTCGCAGCTCTGAAACAGCTTGAAAACTCCTTTTTCCATAGCCTCCTCCGTCAGCCTGCGAGGTGTTCCTGTGCCCCCTGGGTTTCCACCTCCAGCCACCACGCACCTCCACGCTCTGGCTGATTCAAGCTGAACGCCTGCCCCATCTGCGGCGTAGTGATCGACACGTTGCGCTCCCAGGCCAGGGCCATGATGCGGTCGAACGGCTCATGCCAGGCATGGAACGCCAGGTCGAAAGTGCCGTTGTGAATCGGCAGCAACCAGCGGCCCTTGAGGTCGATATGCGCTTGCAGGGTTTGCTCTGGCTGCATGTGCACATGGGGCCAGTCGACGTTGTAAGCACCTGTTTCCATCAGCGTCAGGTCAAATGGACCGTACTGTTCGCCGATGCGTTTGAAACCGTCGAAGTAACCCGTGTCACCGCTGAAGAAAATCCGCCGAGGTCCATCGATCATCACCCAGGAACACCACAGGGTCTGGTTGGCATCAAACAGACCGCGCCCGGAAAAATGTTGCGCAGGGGTGGCGACAAACCGAACGCCATCCACCTCGGTGCCCTGCCACCAATCCAGCTGGCGCACCTTGCTGCCATCCACGCCCCACTTGACCAGGATGTCGCCCACGCCCAGCGGCGCAAGAAAATAACGGGCCTTGTCGGCCAATTGGACGACAGCCTTGCGGTCAAGGTGGTCATAGTGGTTGTGGGAAAGAATCACTGCCTCCAGGGGCGGCAACTCTTCAAGGCTGATGGGCGGCTGATGGAAGCGCTTGGGGCCGGCCCAACTGAACGGTGAGGCGCGCTCGGCAAATACCGGGTCGGTTACCCAGAATTTACCGCGCATTTTCAGCAACACGGTGGAATGTCCAAGGCGGAATACGCTGTGATCCGGGGCCGCCAGCAATTGCTCGCGCGTCAGCGGTTGTACCGGAATCGGCCCCACCGGCCGCGTGCTGCGGGGTTTGTTGAACAGCATGTTCCAGAAAATGCGCAAGGTCTTGCCGAAGCCACCGTGCTGCACGGGGGCATCGTTGCTGAAGTGCCCTTGGCCTTGCTTGGGCGCTGCTGGCGAAGAATCGACACGGGACGAGATCGTGGCCATTACCGGGTGACTCCTACGGATCGCTTATAAATTACACTGCACAGTGTAGTTTCAAGATTGCAACAAAACCCGGAGCAAGTAAACTACCGAGTGTAATTTTCCTCCAAGAGCCGAGCCCCACCCATGACTGCCCCTCAACGCCTCACCGACCGTAAACGCGAAGCCATTGTGGCTGCGGCCATCGCCGAATTTCGCGCAAACGGTTTCGAGGTCACCAGCATGGACAAGATCGCCGCCACCGCCGGCGTATCCAAGCGCACCGTGTACAACCACTTCCCCAGCAAGGAAGAACTGTTCGCAGAAATTCTTCATCAACTCTGGGCCAGCAGCGTTGCCCAACTTGACGTCAGTTACGCCAGCGACCGCCCATTGCGCGAACAACTGCGCGGGTTGCTGGAGGCGAAGATGAAGATGATGTCGGACACCAATTTCCTCGACCTGGCCCGGGTCGCCATCGCCGCCACCATCCATTCGCCGGAACGTGCGCAAGACATGGTCACCCGCCTGAGCCAGCGCGAAGAAGGCTTCACCCAGTGGGTTCGCGCCGCCCAGGCAGACGGCCGGCTCAACTGCACCGACCCGGCCTTCGCCGCCCACCAGATTCAGAGCCTGCTCAAGGCCTTCGCCTTCTGGCCACAGATTACCCTCGGCCAACCCACCCTGGATGCCGCCCACCAGGCCAGCGTGATCGAGTCGGCCATCGACCTGTTCCTCGCCGGCTACGAAGTCACCCTGCCCCGCCAGCCATAAAAACCTGTTGTGTGAGCGACATTCCAGGTCGCTTTTGACGCATTCGCCCTCTGTTTTGCGCAAATGGCCTGGAAGGACACTGATTATTCCCACGCGAATAACTGACAATATTCACAGGCATTATCCGATCAACGGTTGATCCAGCGAACGCGCGCCACCGTATCTGCAAAAAACAGCTGCCCCAGGAATTTATGGAAAACAGACAAGGCAAAGGGCTTTCATTTGCCAAGCGTATCTACAAGCCAAGGATCATCGGCCTTTCTATCGGCTGTATCAGCGTCAGCGGCGCCCTTTACACTCTCGCCATGCCGGGCTGGGTGTGGGCACTCCTGCTGTTCAACGGGTTTGCCTGGGCGCATGTGGCGTATCAACTGTCGGCCCGCTCGCAGTACCCCTACCAGGCAGAACAACGCAACCTGCTATATGACTCGCTGCTCGGCGGCTTCTGGGCCGCCGCCACGCAGTTCACGCCACTGACGGCCGTGACCATTCTGTCGATGATGACCATGAATAACGTCGCCGCCGGCGGCAAGCGCCTGTTCCTGCGTGGCCTGTGCGCACAGGGGCTTGGAATCGGCGTGGCCGGCGCGTTGTTCGGCATCCGGTTCAACCCCGATGTCAGCCTGCTGCAGGTCTACACCTGCCTGCCGATGCTGACGCTCTACCCCATGGCCATCGGCATGGTCTGTTATCAACTGGCAATCAAACTGTCCGAACACAAGCGCGCCCTCAGCGCCCTGAGCCGCACCGACAGCCTCACCGGGCTGCTCAATCACGGTTCCTGGAAAGACCTGCTGCACCTCAAGTTCCACAAGTGCCGGCAGCAGCGGAGCCACGCCACCATTGCCTTGATCGACATCGACCACTTCAAGCAGATCAACGACACCCACGGCCATATCGTCGGCGATGCGGTACTGCGGCAGTTGAGCCTGGAGTTGCGGCGCAATCTGCGGGAAAACGACCTGGCCGGTCGTTACGGGGGCGATGAGTTCTGTGTGATTCTTCCGCAAATGCCGCTGGAACAGGCTGCGGAGATCATGGAACGCATGCGCGAAACTTTCAGCAATTACCGCAACCCGCAGATCCCCGAATTGCGGGTCAGCCTGAGCATCGGCCTGGCCGATTTCCAACCCTTCTTCAGCGATGCCGCGATGTGGCTGAATGCAGCGGATCGCGCGCTGTACGCCGCCAAGGACACCGGGCGCAACCGGGTCAATGTCAGCGACGAAGTGATCGCCCATTCCGCCTGAAGTCGTCCTACGACTCCTCGTCTGAAAAGACCAGAAAGCACCCGACAAGAAAGCATAATGCCACCACTGGTCGCCTACCCAAAAAAGGTCCTCCCACACGGGCGAACTTCTTGTCAGGCTGATCACTCTGAACCCGTTGTCCCCCCCCCTCTGTCAGCACAAGGAAGCTGGCAATGAGCAAGTCAACCGTGTGGCGTACGCCTTACGGGGGCAGGCGCATATCCAAGGAACCCCCAGAGTCTGCTTGCCCGAGCACCGCACATGCTATTCAACACACATAAAAGAACCATCAGCACCCAGCAACACACCATCGCCCAACAGGCCAGCCTGCTGGACGCTATCGAGCGCTCCATGGCGGTGATCGAATTCGACCTGTCCGGCAATGTGCTGCGCGCCAATGCCAATTTCCTGCAGACCATGGGCTACCGCGCCGAGCAGGTAGAGGGCCAGTCCCATCGAATGTTCTGTACCCCGGCCTTCGCCCGTAGCCCCGAGTACAGCCAACTGTGGTCAAACCTGCGGAATGGCCAATTCCAGTCCGGCACCTTTGAACGGGTGGCCGGGGATGGCCAGTCGGTGTGGCTGGAAGCCAGCTACAACCCGGTGCGTGATGACACGGGCCAGGTGACCAAAGTGGTGAAGTACGCGATGGACGTCACCCCGCGCCTGCAGGCCGAAAGCGAAGCCAATGCCAAACTGGATGCCATTGGCC
Source organism: Pseudomonas extremorientalis (assembly GCF_024584605.1). NCBI lineage: Bacteria > Pseudomonadati > Pseudomonadota > Gammaproteobacteria > Pseudomonadales > Pseudomonadaceae > Pseudomonas > Pseudomonas extremorientalis. The sequence continues at coordinate 4,968,051 of NZ_CP089519.1, forward strand.
GCGCCATGGCGGTGATCGAGTTCAACCTCGACGGCACCATCATCACCGCCAACGCCAACTTCCTGCAGCGCATGGGTTACACCCTGGCGCAGATCCAGGGCCAGCATCACCGGATGTTCTGCAGCGCGGCACTGGCCAGCAGCTCAACCTACAGCGACTTCTGGAAACGCCTGAACCAGGGGGAAATGTTCAGCGGCCAGTTCGAGCGGGTGGATAAAAACGGCCAGGTCGTGTGGCTCGAAGCCAACTACAACCCGGTGTACGACGCCAGCGGGCGGCTGTGCAAAGTGGTGAAGTTCGCCTCGGACATCACCGCCCGCGTGCAACAGCATGCGGCAGATGCGCAGAGTGCGGCGCAGGCCTATCACCTGTCCTTGAGCACTCAGGACATGGCAGAAAAAGGTGCCGAGGTGATTCAGAAAACAGCCAACGGCATGCGCGAAATTTCTGCCGACATCGACGGTTCCTCACAACTGATCGCCAAGCTCGGTGATCGCTCGCAACAGATCACTGCCATCGTCAACACCATTCGCGGTATCGCCGACCAGACCAACCTGCTGGCTCTCAACGCCGCCATCGAGGCCGCGCGTGCGGGTGAACAAGGCCGTGGTTTCGCCGTGGTAGCCGACGAAGTCCGGCAACTGGCGGCGCGCACCAGCGGCTCCACCACGGAAATTTCCAGCATGATCGCGATGATTCAGGCTGAAACTCGACAAGCCATCGACAGCATGGACGCCACCCGCGACCGCGCCGCCCAAGGCGTTGAAATGGCCAACCAGGCTGGCACAGTTATCCTGCAGATTCGCCAAGGCACCAGCGAAGCGGTGCAGGCGGTGAGTGCATTCGCCAACGAGCGTGGCGGCAACTGACCCGATCTTCATACGGAGTGCCGGGGGCTCGGTCTATAGTGCTGGTTGTTCTTCAAGCATGAGATCCGAGCCCGCCATGACCCCAGAAAAGCCCGAAGCCACCCCCGTCGACCACCTGCGCTTCCACCGCCCACACGCCCACCTGGCGCCGACCTTCGGCAACGACACCTTTGCCCTCAAGGCCGAAGCCTTCGCGCGCTTCTTCGGTACGCCGACCTTCCTTGGCGCACAAACCGCCATCGTGGTGTTGTGGGTGGTACTGAACATGACCGGCATCACGCATTTCGATGTGTACCCGTTCATCCTGCTCAACCTGGCGTTCAGCCTGCAATCGGCCTACGCCGCGCCGCTGATCCTGCTGGCCCAGACCCGCCAGGCCGCACGCGACAAGGCGCAGTCCGATGCAGATGCGCAGCACCGTGAAGCCCTGGCGATCGCCAATACCGAGCGCCAGGCCCAGGCGGCGCAGACCACCAAACAGTTACTGGAACTGCTGGAGCAAAACACCCGGCTCACGGAAATGACCAAACAACTGACTGAGCACATTGAAAGCCTGACCTGCGAAATGCATGAGCATTTTGTGCGAAAAACCTAAGGCAATCGCACCTGCCGTCCCAGCTCATCGAACAGGGTCACCACCGAGCGCAACGCTCGGCAGTCCGGGCGCGTGAGCAGCCACAACGCGGTGTCATGCCCTGCCAACGCGGGGCCGAGCGATTGCAGGCCGTCCCCCAATAGAAAGTCCGGCAAGGCTGCCACCCCCAACCCTGCCCGTACCAGCTCGGTGACCGACAACATGCTGTTGCAGCGATAACTGGGACGCACACCGGGCAGATGCTCGCGACGCCAGGCGACCGTGGGGTGGTCGGGCAGGAAGTCATCCGGGGCGATCCATGGCAGGTCAGCCAACTCGCGGCCGGCATGCTGACGAGCAAAATCCGCGCTGGCGCACACCTGATAAGCCACGTTGCCCAGGCGTCGGCCGACCAGATGTTCCGGCGGCGTGCGGGTCAGGCGCAGGGCGATATCCGCGTCACGGCGGCTGAGGTTGGCGAAGTCATTCGAGGTGCTCAGTTCCAGGGTCAATGCCGGGTAGTGCGGCATGAACTGCGCCAGGGCCGGCAACAGCAGACCTTGCAGTACGGAGTCGGTACAGGTCAGGCGCACCGTGCCGCTGATCACCTCACCGCCCTGCTCCACGCCAATGCGCGCCGCCTCCAGCGCTTGTTCGGCACGCTCGGCCTGCTGCGCCAGGTTGCTCGCCAGGCTGGTGGGCAGGTAGCCGGTGCGGCTTTTTTCAAACAATGTCTGGCCCAGCGCCGCCTCCAGGCGCCGCACCGCGCGGAACACCGTGGACACGTCCACCCGCAACAACGCGGCCGCCCGTGCGAGCGTACCGCCACGCACCAGCGCGAGGATCAGCGACAAATCAGGGTAATCGAGTGAATAGTGCGTAGCTGCATTGAACATATGGGCAAACGCCAATATTGATTGCGTGAACGCCAATCTATAGTGCGCTCCAGGACACCACAAGCCATGGGATGTACACGATGAAAACCACACCTCTGCACCTTGCCCTGATCGGCGATTACAACCCCGATGTCATCGCCCACCAAGCCATTCCCGTGGCCTTGCAACAGGCATCCGAGACCCTGGGGCTGAGCGTGCATGTCCACTGGCTCGACACCGATGCCCTGCCCCAGTCACTGCACGCTTTCGATGGTTTCTGGTGCGTCCCCGCCAGCCCCTACCGCGACACCGATGGCGCACTGCGGGCGATCCGTTTTGCCCGCGAGCAACGCCGGCCGTTCCTCGGCACCTGCGGCGGTTTTCAGCACACGGTGCTGGAATATGCGCGCAACGTACTGGGCTGGAAGGATGCCGAGCACGGCGAACTGGCGCCGCACGCCAGGCGCGCCGTGATCGCGCCACTGAGTTGTGCGCTGGTGGAGGCCACCGACACTGTGCGCCTGGTGTCCTACACGCGTATTGCAGAAGCCTACGGCACTCTTGATGTGCAGGAAGGCTATCGTTGCCGCTACGGCGTGAACCCTGAGTTTCTCGACGCACTGCTGGAAGGCGACCTGATCCCCAGCGGCCATGACTCGGCAGGTGATCTGCGAGCCGTGGAGCTGCTCGACCACCCGTTCTTCGTCGCCACCCTGTTCCAACCCGAACGCGCCGCGCTGAAAGGCATCACCCCGCCCCTGGCGATTGCCCTGCTCAAGGCTTGCCAGCAAGCATGATCAAGAGGCTCGTTGTGGTGAGCAGGCTTGCCCTGCGTTGGGGCGCGAAGCGGCCCTCAAACCAGCCGCTGCGGTTTTCCTGAAAGGACATTGCGGTCTTGATGGGGCTGCTGCGCAGCCCAACGCAGGACGAGCCTGCTCACCACATGCAAGCCTGCTCACCACAGGATCAGCTTACAAGACTGCGCAACGCACTGATCTGCGGAACCTCCACCCGCCGCATATACACCCGCAACGGTTCAGTGATGTTGATACGGTCGTCGATGTTCTGATCCAGCAGCAACTGGATGCGCTCGCGGGACAGGGTCATGGTCTGCTCCGGGGCCGGCAGCCAGACGAATTCGGCGGTGGGAATGATGCCGTCATCGGCCACGTCCATGCCGAAGGCGTCTTCGCTGAAACGCACGATGTACTGGCCGGTCTTGCGGTTGAGGCCAACAAAACCACGGAGTTGGTCGGCGGCCTGGCAGATAAGCTCGGAGGTGATGCGCATGGTAAACCTCACTGAAAAGTCCCACAGGGACTGGAAAGATGGTTTACACGCGTGGCACAAAGTACCGCCCTCTAACGGGGCAGCTTCGGGCAAGAGTACTGCAATGCCTGCAAAAAAAACGCAGAAAATCGAGGCGTGCACACGTTAATGTCGGTTTGGTGATAGCGCCTTTCGCAATCAATTGTTAAAAAGGAGGCCTTCTCAAAGCTACCTCCACGAAAGGACTTCGCATATGCCTGTCACGTTTACCAAGAGTGCCTTGCTGCTCGCCCTGATGCTCGGCCTTGGCCAGGCACAGGCTGCCGACCCGATCAGCCCGGCTGAATTGGCAACCAACGAAGGCATTCCGTACCCAGCCGTGATCGCCCACCGTGGCGCGTCCTACGACGCCCCCGAATCCACCGCCGCGGCCTACAAGATTGCCCGCGACCTGGGTGCCGACTATCTGGAAATGGACCTGCAGCGCAGCAAGGACGGCGTGCTGTTCGCCCTGCACGACAACAACCTGCAGCGCACCACCGACGTGGCCACCAAGTTCCCCGACCGCAAGGACGCCCCGGCCAACGAGTTCACCTGGAAAGAACTGCAAACCCTCGACGCCGGCAGCTGGTTCAACGCCGCCTACCCGGACCGCGCGCGTCCAGGCTTCGTCGGCCTGAAAATCCAGAGCCTGGACGACATCATCAAGATCGCCGAAGGCAACCCGTCGCACAAACCCGGCCTGTACATCGAGACCAAGGAGCCCAAGCAATTCCCGGGCATCGAAGCCGACCTGAAGAACAAGCTGCAGGATAAAGGCTGGCTGAGCTCCGCCGGCTCCAAGCTGGGCAAGAGCAACACCGGCGTCGGCCAGGGCAAGGGCCGCGTGGTGCTGCAAACCTTCGAGGTTGCCAGCCTCAAAGAGCTGCAGAAAGAAATGCCCAACACCCCGAAGATCCTGCTGTTGTGGGTGGGTGAAGGCAGCATCGAGCCGAAAAACAAGCAGACGTTCGCTGAGTCCGGCGAAACCACCAAGGCCGCCTACTACGCCAAGCAGGAACCGAAAGATGCCGCCGAGTTCGAAAAATGGGTCGACGAAGCCAAGAGCCTCGGCGCCATCGGCACCGGCCCATCGGCCGAGCTGACCAACCACGGCGACCAGAGCTATTCGGACCTGGTCAAACCGGAGATGAACAAGCTGACCCACGACAAAGGCCTGCTGGTGCACGTCTACACCGTCGATGAGCCGGTGGACTTCGACAAAGTGATGAAGGCCGGCGTCGATGGCATCTTCACCAACCGCGCCGCCGAACTGCTGAAGTTCTACAAGCGCTGGCCGTCGTCCAGCGTGCAAGACCTGCTGAACGACTATAAGTACTGAGTGACGGCCGAATGGTCAGGCCGCCTGTGGTTGGGGCGTGACTATGGCCTGATCGTCGGCGAGCTGGGGCGCATAGCGCCCCATGCGCACTACGCCCATCAGTTGATGGTCTCCAAAGGCTCACCGTTCACGGTCAGCCTCGATGGCCAAATCACCACGGCCCATCGCCTGTTTATCCCTTCGCGTCAAACCCACGCCATTCTTGACGCTCAAGGTGAAGTCACGGTGCTGTACGCCGAACCGGCGGTGTTTGATATCGCCCCGTTGCTGGATACAGACCTGTCCCTGGATGCACTGCATCAACTCCCCCGACGCAGCTTGGAGGACTCACGCCTGGAACGGGCGCTGGCCGCACTGGATCAACAACTCATCGGCAAGGTCTCAGCCCAGGCCCTGGCCCAGGCCGCGCACCTGTCCTTGAGCCAACTGGAGCGGCTGTTCGCCCATCAACTCGGTCTGCCCGTGCGTCGCCTGGTGCTGTGGCGACGGCTGCGCATCGCCCTGCAACTGGCCCTCGCCGGTGGCACGCTGACCGATGCCGCTCACGGTGCCGGCTTTGCCGACTCAGCACATTTCTCACGGACCATGAAGCAGTTGTTTGGGGTCACGGCAGCTGCGTCATTGCGCCAGCTGGACGTTGAACTGTTAACGTAATTCGTCCGGCAGGGACGGCTCCTTGCTCAAGGCAACCGGCCTGAACGGATCACGCAACTGCGCCCCGTAGCCCACCGGGAAATCCGGCCGACTGCCAATCCCCAGATCACCCGCCCCCATGCGATACCCCTCGCGGTAAAACGCAGTACCCAGCAACCAGTCCCACAGATTAAAGAACAGCCCGAAATTCACATCCCCGGCGTGCCCATATTTCATATGGTGAAACCGATGCACCGGCGCCCAGGCGAACACCCAGCGCAAAGGCCCCAGGCGCATGTCCACATTGGAATGCTGCAACAGCAACTGCAGGGCAATCGCGAGTGCCAGCAACTGCGCCACGTCCAGGGGAATGCCCAGCAGGATCAACGGCAGCAACCCGGCCGTGGCTTCCAGCATCTGGTGCAAGGGGTGCTTCATCAAACCGTTGAAACCGTAAAGGCGCTGCACACTGTGATGCAACGAATGCAAACGCCACAGCGGCGCAATGCGGTGGCTGGCGTAATGCATCAAGGTGATACCGGCATCAGCCAGCACAATGGCCATCAGCAGTTGCTGCCACAGCGGCCAACCGCGCGGCCAGAGACCTTCAAACGCGAACAGCGCAGTAAGCCCCGGCAGGATCAACAACCCCAGGGCATTCAGGCTTTCGTTGACCAGCGCGTGCACGGTGTCGCGGCGCCGATCGCCCAGGCTGCAATTCCACTGCGGTTCATAGGGCAGCCACTGCTCTGCCAGGAATGACACTGCAACCGCGATCACGAACAGCAGAATCAGCGCGTGCGGCTGCCAAAACCCGCAGCCGATAAAGCCGAACAGAAATACAGGCGCGTAGATGCAACTCACTAACCGTTTCATGCCGAGTCTCCCCTCAAGTGAGCCTCCAGCATGAAATCCCCCGCGTCTGGTGGATTGAACAAACTGCGCAACTGTTTGAATTAATTAAGGGTGAATTAAGTTGCGCTGGTTAATCTGGCGCCACTTAAACAGCTCACCGAAGAAGGACACACACCATGAAAACCTTGACCGCTCTGTTCGCCGCTACCGCCCTGACCCTGACCGCCAGCCTGGCCCAGGCGGATGTTCGCCCCGACCACATTGAAGGCCTGCTCAAGTCTGGCGCCGTGATGCCTTTCGAAAAACTCAACGCGGCTGCCTTGGCCAAACACCCAGGCGCCACCCTCAACGACACCGAGCTGGACCATAACAACAGTGGCGTGCTGGTCTACGAAGTCGAACTGACCGACACCGCCGGCAAGAAGTTTGAAGTGAAGCTCGACGCCAAGACCGGCGCCGTGCTGGAAGACAAGCTCGATACTTGATTTGAACTAAAAAAAAGCCACCCTCGGGTGGCTTTTTTTGTGCCTGATCAGGCGCTCAGACGCGCCGTCACCTCATTCAACTCACTCGATAACCCACGCAGGTCATGGCTCGCCGCTTCGGTGCGCTTCACATTGTCGAGGTTGGCCGTCGCCACCGTGGTGATCTGCGTGATGTTGCGCGAGATGTCCTCGGCCACCGACGTCTGCTCCTCCGCTGCCGTGGCAATCTGACGGTTCATGTCGCGAATCGCCTCCACCGCCTGGGTGATGTGAGCCAGCATGGCGCCGGCTTGCGTGACCTTCTCCACACTCTCATCACTGCATGACTGGCCGCTCACAATCGCTTCAGCCGCGTCCACCGCACCGGTCTGCACCGCCTCGATAATCCCGTTGATCTCGATGATCGACGCCGCCGTGCGTTGCGCCAGGCTGCGCACCTCATCAGCCACCACGGCAAAACCACGACCGGCTTCGCCTGCGCGCGCAGCTTCAATCGCCGCGTTGAGCGCCAGCAAATTGGTCTGCTCGGCGATGCCACGAATCACTTCCAGCACTTTGCCGATGCGTACGCTGTCGGTTTCGAGGCGGCGGATGATGGTGCCGGTATTGAGGATTTCGTTGCGCATCTGGCCGATGGTGGCAATGGTGACTCTCATCACCTCACCGCCTTCCCGCGCCGAATGGTCCGCCTCGTCGGCCGCACGGGAAGCACTGGCGGCATGGCGCGCGACTTCCTGGGCGGTGGCGGACATTTCGGTCATGGCCGTGGCCACTTGGTCGGTGCGGTTGAATTGATCGTGGGTGCCCGTGGCCATCTGCCCGGCGATGGCGTTCAACTCGCCGCTGGCGCCGACCAGGTCGCTGGCGCTGCGCTGCAAGCGGCTGAAGGTTTCGGCAAGAAAGTCGCGCAAGGTATTTGCGGCGGCGGCCAAGTGCCCCAACTCATCCTGGCGACGGCTGGCTACGCGCTCGGCGAACCGACCGTGGCTCAGTTGCGTCACGTAGTCGATCAGGCTGCGGATCGGCAGGATCAGGTTGCGGTTGATCAACCACAGGCTGAACAAGCCGATCAGCACACCGGACAGCAACATGATCGCCAACCCCCCCAGCACGGTGCGCTCGGCGTAGGCGCTGATGGCCTTGGATTGCTGGCTGCCTTGTTCGCGCAGGTCACCGACCAGCGCACTCATCTGCTCGCTGGCGGCGCGGTCCACGCCCTTTACCGCCGTGTCGCCCGCAGTGGCATCGCCCCCCGCCGCCACGTAGGCATCGCGGCCTTTCTGGTAAGCCACACCGAGTTGCTCGTGCGTCTGACGCAGGGTTTCGATGCGTCGGCTCAGGCTCGGGTCGCTGCCGGTCTGGGTGACCAGCCGAGTGAGAATGCCCTGCACATCGCGCTGGCGCTCCTGGAACTGGCCCCAGTATTTCTCCATGTCCTGGGGCTGCTTGCCGCGCAACAGGACGTTTTTCCATTCCTGCACCTGCACCTTGAATTGCAGGTTGGCCTCGTCAATCAACTGTGAGGTCAGCAACGGCCCATCGATCAAACTTCGATAGCTCTGCACCCCATTGGACAGGAAGTTGAAACAGGCCAGGGCGATCAACAGCATCGCCAACAGGCTGCCACCGAGCAGCGACAGGATTTGTGCTCTCAATGAGGTTCGCAAAACATTCATCGGGGAAAAGCCTCGATACAAGGAAGTGGTGCATACACACGGCGACTTCCCTGTCATCAAAAGCACCGCCGATCCACAGCGGTTCTTAACACCTTGAATCGGCCGGGCCAGAGGCCTCTTGAACAGTTCCTGACAGGCGGTCAAATAAATGTCACCGCAACGAAATAAATCCAAAACCGTCACAAAACTGTCAAATCCCCTTGCAATGATTCGCGCATGCGAACCTGTGAAATCTCCTACAGGCGCTTTTCCTGCGAGCCCTCATGAACCACAGCATCGACCACAGCCACCAGGATTCCGACCTGTTCGGCTTGCTTTACGGTTTCCGTTTTCGCCCCGGTGAAAAGGGCGAGCAGATCGATTCGGCCACGGCCCTCCAGGCCTTGCGCCAGCCGGCCGACCCGGACGAGTTTTTGTGGCTGCACCTGAACCTGGCCCACGCCGCATGCGAGCGCTGGATGCAGGCGCATCTGGACCTGCCGGAAGAGTTCTTCGAAGCCCTGCATGAAGGTTCGCGCTCAACCCGCATCGAACATGTTGACTCGGCCTTGCTGGCGGTGGTCAACGACGTGGTGTTCAACTTCAGCAGCATGGTCTCGTCGGACATTTCCACGCTGTGGGTGTGCGCCCGCAGCCGCCTGTTGATCAGCGCACGCCTGCAACCGCTGCACTCGGTGGACAAGCTGCGCTCGTCAGTGAAAGCCGGTGAAAGCTTCCGCTCACCGCTGGCCTTGCTCGTGCACTTGCTGCGTGACCAGGGTGAAGTGCTGACGCAGATCGTGCGCAAGACCAGCATCAGCGTCGACCATATCGAGGACCAATTGCTCTCGTCACGGCTGTCCACCAACCGCGCTGAACTGGGGGCGGCACGCCGGGTGCTGGTGCGCCTGCAACGCCTGCTGGCGCTGGAACCGGGTTCGCTGCTGCGCCTGCTCAACCGCCCGCCGCAATGGCTGCAAAAAGAGGACGTGAAAGAACTGCGCAAATCCACCGAGGAGTTTGCGCTGATCATCAACGACCTGATGGCCCTGGGCGAACGCATCAAGCTGTTACAGGAAGAGATCGCCGCCAACCTCAACGAGCAGAGCAACCGCACACTGTTCACCCTCACCGTGGTGACGGTGCTGGCGTTGCCGATCAACATCATCGCCGGTTTTTTCGGCATGAACGTGGGGGGTGTGCCGCTTTCGCAGGACCCGGAAGGCTTCTGGATCCTGGTGGCGTTGGTGGCGACCTTTACCTTGATTGCCGGGCGGTGGGCCTTCAGGAAGCGCAAAGACTACTGAACTGGAACGCAGTTGACATGTGAGAGGGGGCTTGCCCCCGATAGCGGTAGATCAGGCAGGTTGTCTTCAGCTGACCCACTGCAATCGGGGGCAAGCCCCCTCCCACATAGTTTCTGCGGCGTATACAGGATCAGCGGCTATCCCAATTCCATCAAACACTGACCTATGGCAGCATCTCTGTAACATTCTGCAATGACTATGAACGACATCCTCCCCACACTGGATGCCCCGGCATGGCCACCCCTTCCCTGACTGCCTCCACCCACGCCTCACCCGCTGCGCCCAAGCCCAGGCTGGACAAGAAACCCGGCCTGGTGACGGTGATCATCTTCTTCGCCGTACTCGCCATGGGCCTGTTGTTCACCGCCTACAGCCTGATGCACGACATGCATGAAATGGGCGCCCAGCTCACCACCTGGACGCCGTTTCTGCTGCTGGGTGTGGCGCTGTTGATCGCCTTGGGTTTCGAGTTCGTCAACGGCTTCCACGACACCGCCAACGCCGTGGCGACGGTGATCTACACCAACTCGCTGCCGCCGCATTTTGCGGTGGTGTGGTCGGGCTTTTTCAACTTCCTCGGCGTGCTGCTTTCGAGCGGCGCGGTGGCGTTCGGGATTATTGCGTTGCTGCCGGTCGAGCTGATTCTGCAGGTGGGTTCTTCCGCCGGCTTTGCGATGATCTTCGCCCTGCTGATCGCCGCGATCCTGTGGAACCTCGGCACCTGGTGGCTGGGCTTGCCGGCGTCGTCGTCCCACACGCTGATCGGTTCGATCATCGGCGTGGGCGTGGCGAATGCCTTGATGCACGGGCGTGACGGTACCAGCGGTGTGGACTGGAGCCAGGCGATCAAGATCGGTTACGCCTTGCTGCTGTCGCCGCTGATCGGCTTCGCGTTTGCGGCGATGCTGTTGCTGGCCCTGCGCGCCTTCGTCAAGAACCGCGCGCTGTACAAGGCGCCCAAGGGCGACACCCCGCCACCGTGGTGGATCCGCGGCATGCTGATCGCCACCTGCACCGGCGTGTCCTTTGCCCACGGCTCCAACGATGGGCAAAAAGGCATGGGCCTGATCATGCTGATCCTGGTGGGCACCTTGCCGATGGCCTACGCGCTGAACCGCACCATGCCGGCCGAGCAGTCGCTGCAGTTCGCGGCAGTGGCCGAAGTCACCCAGGTCGCCCTGGTGAAAAGTGCCCCACAAGCGCTGACCGGTGACCCGCGCCCGATCCTCTCCACCTACGTGCGCACCAAGGAAGCCACCCCGGAACTGGTCCCCGCCCTCGCCGCCCTCGCCGGGCAGATCGGTGATGAAGTCAAAGGTTATGGCTCCCTGGCCAAGGTGCCTGCCGAAGCCGTCGGCAACGTGCGTAACGACATGTACCTGACCAGCGAAACCATTCGCCTGATGGACAAGGGCAAGGTTGGCAGCTTCGACGCCGACACCCAGGGCAAGCTGCAACTGTTCAAGCAACAGATCGACAATTCCACGCGCTTTATTCCGTTGTGGGTGAAAATCGCCGTGGCCATCGCCCTGGGCCTGGGCACCATGGTTGGCTGGAAGCGCATCGTGGTGACCGTGGGCGAGAAGATCGGCAAGACCCACCTGACTTACGCACAGGGCGCCTCGGCGGAGATGGTAGCGATGCTGACCATCGGCGCGGCAGACATGTATGGGTTGCCGGTGTCGACCACCCATGTGCTGTCGTCGGGTGTGGCGGGAACCATGGTGGCGAACGGGGGTGGGTTGCAGATGCGCACGATCCGCAACTTGGCGATGGCGTGGGTGCTGACGTTGCCGGCGGCGATTCTGCTTTCCGGCAGCCTCTACTGGCTGTTCACCCAACTTTTCTGACACAAAACCAAAGCAAAAGTGAACAGAGAACCAAATGTGGGAGGGGGCTTGCCCCCGATTGCAGGGGGTCAGCTATAGATAAGCTGGCTGGTCCACCGCTATCGGGGGCAAGCCCCCTCCCGCAGTTTTATCCTGCGAACAGCCCGGACATTATCTTCAACCGCTTCTTGTAGACACGCCGCGCCTCCAACGCCTGCTCCAGCGTCACCGCCACAAACCCGGCCCGCTGGTTCGGTTGCATCTGCCCGATCAAATCCAGGTCGGCGCTGATCACCGTGCCGATCATCGCGTAGCCACCGCCCGACACCGCATCCCGGTGCAATACAATCGGCTCCAAGCCAGCCGGCACCTGGATCGAACCGATCGGGTAGCAACTGTCGACGATGTTCGAAGGGTCCGACCCCGCGCCAAACGGCTGCTCCCGTGGCTGGAAGCTCAACGCACTGCCGCCCTTGAAGCGATAGCCGATGCGGTCGGCTTCGGAACCCACGGTCCAGGGCTCGGCGAAAAAGCTGCTTTTTGCCGCATCCGTGAGGCGCTCGTAATACAGCCCCGGCACCACGCGCAGGGTGATATCCCCACCCACTGAGCGACGCAACGCCATCGGCAGACTGTTGCCCGGGCGCCCCGTGCCACTGACTTCACCGATGGGCAATTCATCGCCTTCCTGCAAGCGCCGACCCTGAAAGCCGCCAAGCGCGCCGAGGGTGTAGGTCGAGCGGCTACCGAGCACCAGCGGCACATCAATGCCACCGGCCACCGCGAGGTAAGTCCGCGCCCCCGCCTTGGGAAATTCAAAGCGCAACACCTGCCCGGCGCGCACCTGGAACGCGGTGTCCTGGTGCACCACTTCACCGTCAAGGCGCGGCGACATCAAGGCGCCGCTGAGGGCCACCAGCGCATCCTGTTGGAACTGCAGTTCAGGGCCGATCAATGTGCATTCCAGACCCGCCGCGCCCACCGGGTTGCCCACCAGGTGGTTGGCCGCGCTCAACGCGTATTGATCCAACGCACCCGACGGCGGGATGCCCAGGTGGTAGTAACCTTCGCGGCCAAGGTCTTGCACGGAGGTGGCGAGGCCGGGTTTGAGGACCTTGATCATGCCAGCGCCTCCTGCAGGGTTTTCGGGTAGCCAATGGGGTCGGCGAGAAAAGCGTCGAGGGAAAATTCCACCGGGCGGATACGCAGGTCGAAACGTCCTGCGTCCACCTCGGCCACCGCTCGGTCGTAGGCGTCACGGTCCATGGGTTTGAACTGCACGATATCGCCAGGCCGGAAGAACACCATGTGCTCCTTGAGGTAGGCCAACTGCTGCGCCGGGTCATAGATCGGCGCCGGGGTCACGCCGAACATCTGGTAACCGCCGGCACCGCGCACCGAGTAGATGCAACCAAAACAGCCGCCATGGCCGAGGGTGAGTTTCGGCGTGTCGGTGCGCGGGCGCAGGTACTTGGGCACCTGCAACTGCCGCTCGCGCTCGACCATCTGGAACATGAACGGCAAGCCCGCGACAAACCCGACCATCGACACAAACCACGGCGCACCGCTGTGGGCAGCGATAAACGCGTCGACATCGGCCAGGCCATTGATGCGCGCAGCATATTCCAGGTCGGTGCCGCTGGGGTCCTGGTGGCGGTCGCGAAAACGCATGAGGGTTTCATGGGTCCACGGGTCGTTGTACAGCACCGGGATTTCGATGATGCGCGTGTGCAGCGTGCGTTCGGCCACGGCCTGGGCTTCGGCGGTCTGCACCGCGTCGAGCAATACGTGGGGCGCGATGCGGTCGGGGTCGAAGCGGATCTGGAACGATGCGTTGGCCAGGCACACATCCAGCACGCCTTCCAGCGCCAGGCGCTCCACCGCGCGGGTCACCGCCATGCCCTTGAAAAAAGCCTCCAGGGACATGCTGTCGCTGACCTCGGCAAACAGGTGTTCATCACCGCCGAAGCTGTAGCGGATGGGGGACGTTTCAGCCATGTCTGTTCCTCTTGGAATCATTGTAGAAAGGCAGGCGAAAAAATAAGGCGATGATTTTTATTGTGGTGTCTTGACCGTGATGCCCGCTTGGTCCAGCGCTTCGCGGGTGGCTTCCACCAGCTCCAGCGCACCGGGGGTGTCGCTGTGCAGGCAGATGGAGTCGAATTCGATAAACAGGTCTTCGCCTTCCACGGTTCGCACAAGTCCCGTCTGACAGGCCCGCAGGACGCGCGCCGCCACCGTCGCCGGGTCCAGCGCCCGCACATTGCGGGTAAACACGATGGAGCCGGTCAGATCGTACTCACGGTCGGCATAAAACTCCCGGACCACCGGCTGTCCCAGCTCCTGCGCGACACGCCAGATCACCGAGTTGGGCATGCAGTACAGCAGCAGCGTCGGCTCGATGATGCGCAGGTTCTGCACCAGCAGGCGCGCGGCTTCTTCGTCGCGGGCCAGATGCATGTACAGCGCGCCGTGGGGTTTGATGTGTTGCAGGGTCATGCCCTGGGCGCGGGCAATTTCCCGCAGAGCACCAAGCTGGTAGAGCATGTCGTCCACCAGCTCCTGGGCCGGAGCGTTGATATGGCGGCGGCCAAAGCCGACCAGGTCCCGGAAGCCAGGATGCGCGCCGATGCCCACGCCCAATTGCTTGGCCCGCTCGACGGTGCGGCGCATGGTGCCGGGGTCGCCGGCGTGGAAGCCGGTGGCGATATTGGCCGAGCTGATGTAGGCCATCAGCTCAGCGTCGACGCCATCGCCGATGGTCCAGGGGCCGAAGCCTTCGCCCATGTCCGAATTGAAATCCACTGCCTGCATCGAAGTCGCTCCGCCTAAGTGATGCAGGAAAAGTAGGCTGCCCCTTGACCCCTTGGGAAGATCTATTATCAGATGACCCATCTTCTGAAAATCAGATAATCCTACGTTTTGGAGAGGCCGATGTCCCTGACCTTGCGCCAAGTCCGCTACTTTGTCGCCACCGCCGAGATCGGCCAGATTTCCCAGGCGGCCATCCACCTGAACATCTCCCAGTCGGCGGTGACCACGGCGATCAAGGAGCTGGAGGGCATGCTCGGTGTGCAACTGTTCGTGCGTTCGGCCCAGGGCATGAACCTGACCGACGCCGGGCGGCATTTTCTCAACCGCGCCTATGTGATCCTGCGCAGTGTCGATGACGCGCTGAACAGCCCGCTGCCCGACTACCGCGCCAGCGGCGTGCTGCGCCTGGCGGCCAGCTACACGGTGCTCGGCTACTTCCTGCCGCACCACTTGCAGCGCATGGAGCACTGGCACCCGGACGTGACCATCGAGGTCTTCGAGCAGGAACGCCAGGCCATCGAACAGGGTTTGCTCGACGGCCAGTTCGACATGGCGGTGGTGCTCACCGCCAACCTTACCCACCCGGCTATCGTCTCGGAGATCTTGTTCAACTCGGAACGCCGCCTGTGGCTGCCCAGCCACCACCCGCTGTGCGAGCGCGGCGCCGTGAGCCTGGCCGATGTGGCCCGGGAACCCTACATCCTGCTCACCGTCGACGAGGCCGAACACAGCGCTATGCGCTATTGGGAACAGGCCGGGCAAACGCCCCAGGTGCGGCTGCGCACCAGTTCGGTGGAAGCGGTGCGCAGCATGGTCGCCAATGGCAGCGGCGTGGCGATCCTGTCCGACCTGGTGCATCGGCCCTGGTCCCTGGAAGGCAAGCGCATCGAAACCCTCACCGTCACCGACCCCGTCACGCCGATGAGCGTGGGTCTGGCCTGGCACCGCGAACGCGCGTTCACCCCGGCGATGCAGGCGGTGCGCGATTACTTCCACGACGCGTTCCTGGCACCGCAGCAATTGTCGGCACGGCGTTAGAGCTGGGCTTGCAACGTCGCAGCCAGCCACTCCATGAATACCCGCACACGTTGCGGCAAATGCCGTTGCCCGGCATAGAGCAGCGACACGTCCAACGGGGGAGCCGGGTAATCCGGCAGGACGCTGACCAGTTCGCCACGCTCCAGCAACTCGCGGATACCGAGCAACGGCACCTGGGTAATCCCGAAACCACCCAGGCAGGCAGCCTGATAGGCATCTGTGCTGTTGACCGTGACCCGCCCGGCCATCGGCACGCGGTGCACCTTGTTGCCCTGCTGGTACTCGAAGCCCGCCGAACGTGACCCCAGCGGCCGCACGTAATGCACCAGTTGATGCTGCGCCAGGTCCGCCAGGGTCATCGGCGAGCCATAGCGTTGCAGGTAGACCGGGCTTACGCAGTTGACCATCGGCATGCTGCAGACTTTTCGTGCGACCACCGTTTGATCCGGCTGGGCACCGACACGCAACACGCAATCAAAGCCTTCGGCGATCAGGTCCACCTGGCGGTCGGAACTGCTGATCTCCAGCTCGATCAGCGGATGCGCGTCCATGAATTCGGGCAAGCGCGGCAGGATCAACTCCCTCGCCATCACGGTGGGCATGTCCACCCGGATGCGCCCGCTCAGTTGCGCCTCAGCCTGGCGAAACAACCCCTCCAACTCCTCCATATGCGACAGCAGGTCCTTGCTGCGCTCATACAAAACCCGGCCGTCCTGGGTCGCCTGCACCTTACGCGTGGTGCGTTGCAACAGGCGCGCGCCGAGCAGTTCTTCCAGGGCTTGCACATGCTCGGACACGGTCGAGCGCGGCAGGCCGAGGCTCTCGCCGGCCTGGGTAAAACTCGACAGTTCGGTGACGCGCACGAAGGTGCGCAACAGCTCAAGTTTATTCATGGGATTGTTCGCCTTATCCGGCCAGTGATTCCGGTATGGCGCTGTTTATCACGTTACGGACGAATAAATACACTCAGTCCCACTAATCACCTGAGAGGACTGCACCATGCCCCGTAAAATCGCACTGATCACCGGCGCCAGCCGTGGCCTGGGCAAAAGCGCCGCGCTGCACCTGGCGGCCCAGGGCGTCGACATCATCGGCACCTACCACAGCGCGGCGGCTGAAGCCCAGACGGTGGTCGAGCAGGTCCAGGCCCTGGGTGGCCGCGCCGCCATGCTGCAACTGGATGTGAGCCAGAGCGACCGCTTCGATGCCTTTGTCGGCGAAGTCGGCACCCTGCTAAAGGATGTGTTCGCACAGGATCACTTCAACTTTCTGATCAACAACGCCGGTATCGGCGCCCACGCCAGTTTTGCCGAGACCACCGAAGCGCAGTTCGACCAATTGGTAGCGATCCACTTCAAGGCGCCGTTTTTCCTCACGCAAAAATTGCTGCCGCTGATCTGCGATGGTGGGCGCATCCTCAATATTTCCAGCGGCCTGGCGCGGTTCAGCCTGCCGGGGTATGCGGCTTATGCGTCGATGAAAGGTGCGGTGGAAGTGCTGTCGCGCTACCAGGCCAAGGAACTGGGCCCGCGCGGGATCAGCGTGAACACCCTGGCCCCTGGCGCCATTGCCACGGATTTCAGCGGCGGCGCCGTGCGCGACAACCCGGATGTGAATGCGATGGTGGCCAACAACACCGCCCTGGGTCGCGCCGGTTTGCCCGACGACATTGGCGGGGCGATCTCGACCCTGCTGGCCGATGGCAGCCACTGGATCACCGGGCAACGCATCGAAGCCTCAGGCGGCATGTTCCTCTGATTTCACACATAACCTGCAGGCGCGTTTCTGTTGATGATTTTTTCCCGGATCACGTCATACCCCCAGTGATACACATAGGTGTACGGCAGGAAAAACAGCAACACGCCGATGTCGAGCATGAACGCCTGCATCAGGCTGATGTTCAGCCACGCCGCGATCAGCGGCACGGCGACGATGATCAGCCCGCCTTCGAACATCAGCGCATGCAACACCCGCGTCCAACCGCCGTTGGACAGTTGCAGGCGCACCTTGAGGCGGTCGAACAGGCTGTTGAAGATGACGTTCCAGGTCAGCGCCAACAGGCTCAGGCCCAGGGTCACTGCGCCCATTTCCAGGGCCGGCCTGCCGGTGATCCAGACCAGCAGCGGCGTACAGATCAACAACGCCAGGCCTTCAAAACCCAGGGCCTGGCAAACGCGTTCAGTAATCGACTTGGTAGGGCTCATAACCTGTGCTCTGTGACGGACGATGGTTGCCATGATTACCCTTTGAATCGATACTTCATAACTAATAACCATCGATCAAGGCGATAGTCATGGCCTCCCACGAAGTGCTGCAAGCGTTTGTCCAGGCCGCCACCCAAGGCTCGTTTTCGGCGGCGGCACGCAAGCTGGGCAAGAGCCAGTCCACCGTCAGTGCGGCCGTGGCGAGCCTGGAGATTGACCTGGATGTGGTGCTGTTCGACCGCAGCAGCCGCAAGCCGACGCTGACCCCGGCCGGCCATGTGCTGCTGCAACGCGCCGAACAGGTGCTGGAGGCCAGCAGTCGCCTGGAACTGGCGGCGAGCCAGTTGTCCCAGGGGTTGGAGCCGAAGGTCACGATCGCCATGTCCGATACGTATCAGTCGGAACGCTTCGAGATCGCCCTCAAGGCCTTTGAACATCGCTACCCGGACCTTGAACTGGAATGGCTGATCGCCGAGTGTGAAGACCTGATCGCCCTGGTGCAGAGCGGCCGTGCACAGATTGCCTTGATCGAAGCCCAGCACATCTACCCGCCCGACCTGACCCACTCGCCCGTGGCCGAACGCACGGAAATCGCACTGTTCGTCGCCCCCACTCACCCATTGGCGCGCGTAGAAAACATCGACTCGCAAGCCCTGCAACAACACCGGGAACTGCGCCTGGCAAGCATCATCAGCCCCAACGAGACACGCCCCATGGGCCGGGTGTGGTCGGCGCCGAGTTTTCTGATGCTGATGGAGATGGCTCAACTCGGTTTCGGCTGGGCGGAGTTACCACGCTGGTTGGTGGAGCGCTTTGGCAATGCCGAGCTGGTTGAACTCAACGTTCGGGGTTGGCCACGCTCGGTGGCGGTGGATGCGTTGTGGTCGCGACAACACCCACCCGGGCCGGCGGGCAGTTGGATGCTCAGTCAAATGCTCGAATGACACCGCCTACAGGTTTTGCAAACGTTGTTCGAGGAAACGTCGTTCCGGGCCCTGCTGGGTCAGCGACAGGGCTTTTGCGTAGGCGGCGCGCGCCTCTTCGACGCGCCCCAGTTGCCGGCAGAATTCCCCCCGCGCCGAATGCACCCAGTGGTAATCCAGCAACTCGCCGCGTGCCAGAATGCCCTCCACCTGCTGCAACCCCGCCAACGGCCCATCGCGCATGGCCAGGGCTACGGCGCGGTTCAGTTCGATCACCGGTGACGGCACGGCCCTGAGCAATACATCGTAGAGCCCGACGATCTGCGGCCAGTCCGTCTCATCGGCACGCGCCGCTTCGGCATGCACCGCGGCGATGGCGGCCTGCAGGCAATACGGACCAAAGCGCCGTGTGCCCAGCGCGCGCTCGACCAGGGCACAACCTTCGGCAATCAACGAGGCGTCCCACAGCGAGCGATCCTGCTCAGCCAGCAGCACCAACTCACCCTCGGCCGAGGTGCGCGCCGGGCAGCGGGACTCGTGCAGCAGCATCAAGGCCAGCAGGCCCATGACTTCCGGTTCGGGCAACAACTCCATCAGCAGGCGCCCCAGGCGAATCGCTTCGCGGGTCAACTCCTCGCGGGTCAGGTCGGCACCGATGGACGCCGAATACCCCTCGTTGAACACCAGGTAAATCACCCGCAGCACCGCATCCAAACGCTCCGGCAGCGCCTCCCTGGACGGCACTTGATAAGGGATTTTCGCCTCGCGGATCTTGCCCTTGGCGCGCACGATGCGCTGGGCGATGGTCGCCGGCGTGGCCAGGAACGCCCGGGCGATTTGCTCGGTGGTGAGGTCGCAGATCTCACGCAGGGTCAGCGCCGCCTGGGCATCTGCCGCCAGTGCTGGGTGGCAGCAGGTGAAAATAAGGCGCAGGCGGTCGTCTTCCACGTCTTGATCGCTCCAGTCAGCCGCTTCCAGCGTGTCGGCCTGCTCCTGCAACAACGGGGTAAACCGCGCCTGGCGGCGCAGACGGTCGATGGCCTTGAAGCGCCCGGTCGACACCAGCCATGCCCTTGGGTTGGCCGGCACACCGTCCAGGGGCCAGCGCTGCACGGCGACGAAAAACGCGTCGTGCAGGGCTTCTTCGGCCAGGTCGAAGTCGCCCAGCAAGCGAATCAGCGTTGCGAGAACCCGACGTGATTCACTGCGGTAAAGGGTATCGACCGAGGTTGTTGCAGTCACAGATTCAATTCACGCACGGGACGCACTTCTACACTGCCGACCCGGGCGGCCGGAATACCGCCAGCCACCTGGATCGCTTCGTTCAAGTCACGGGCCTCGATCAGGTAGAAGCCGGCGAGCTGTTCCTTGGTTTCGGCAAACGGCCCGTCGGTGATCGACAGCTTGCCATTGCGCATGCGCACGGTGGTGGCGGTGCTCACCGACTCCAACGGCTCGGCGGCCAGCATGCGACCGCTGGCCTGCACGGACTGCGCGTAGGCGAAGCACTCCGGGTCGGCGGGGCTGTCCGGCGAGGTGTGCAGCACCTGTTCGTTGCTGTAGATCAGGCACAGGTATTTCATGGCGTTCTCCGTTTTCGGACTACTGACTATAGATCGCGCAGGTCAAGGTTTCAGGTCGAACAGACCGGCGCCGGTTTCCATGTCAAAAGGCGCGGACCAGTGCTCATGCACCACCTTCCACTGCCCGTTGATGCGCTGGTAACCGGCGCTGACCCGCATCCAGCACGTCTTGAGCACGCCATCCGGCCCGGCGCCACCACAGTGGGCGAGCCAGTGGGCAAAGGCGCTGTCTTCTCCGGTTACGATATGCAGCTCATGAAAGTCGAAAACGCCGGGGCCGGGGCAGAACTCCATGCAGGCCTTCCAGTGCGCCTGGTAAGCGGCCTTGCCTTTGAATTGCAGGGCGCCAACGGCGTCGAACGCGACGATATCCTCGGC
Source organism: Pseudomonas extremorientalis (assembly GCF_024584605.1). Lineage (NCBI taxonomy): Bacteria > Pseudomonadati > Pseudomonadota > Gammaproteobacteria > Pseudomonadales > Pseudomonadaceae > Pseudomonas > Pseudomonas extremorientalis. The sequence continues at coordinate 4,988,723 of NZ_CP089519.1, forward strand.
ATAAAAGCTGACAATCTTGTCGACATCCTTGGCGGTGACAGCTTGCTTCCATTGTTCGATCAGGGTGTTGATGGCAGTGCTCATGGCGATACTCCTCGGGTTGGAAAACATCACGGAAGACACCCTTGGTCGAATGGCCCGCCGACAAATCGACACCCCGCTTAAAAATAATTTCGCCTTCGGCAAACCCGCTAGAATCCACGCCTCTTTGTAGGATTTCGGATGCGCCACCGATGGAAACCCGCCTCGTCACCTATGAGACGCTGAGCCTTGTGCAGAAACAGCAACTCGACACCCTGCAAGTGCATCCCGAGCAACTGCCGTACTCCGGCGATATCTACTGTGCGCTGAACAGCCTGCTGGTCAATCCCAGCACCGGTGCCATCAAAGGCTTCGCCCTGCTCGCCGATGAAATCCCGGTGGCCTTCCTGCTGCTCAAACGCCCACCGTGCCTGCCCCATTGGGCCGATGAGCACAGCGCGACCCTGCATGCGTTGCAGGTCGATCGGCATCAACAAGGGCGCGGGTTTGGGAAGGCGTGCTTGCAGGCGCTGCCGGCGGCGGCATTGGCTGCGTGGCCGCAGATCAGGGGCCTGGAGTTGTCGGTGGACGCGGACAATGTGGCGGCGATGGGGTTGTATCTGTCGGCTGGTTGGGTCGATAGCGGGGAGGCGTATAAAGGGCGGATCGGGTATGAGCGCAGATTGAAGAGGGTGTTTAACCCAGCCCTTTGATGTCACGTAAACATGACTTTCAGACGTTAATGTCCTGTTTACGTGACATCGGCGAGTGCTTCAGCCTCTTTCGCCCACCGGCAACCAGATCTCCACCGTCCCGGTGCCCTTACGCGCATCAAAATCCTCGCTGTAGCGTTCGAAATCCGCACCCATCACCTTGTAGCCCGAGTGCGGCAGCCACTCGAACATGATGCGTTCGTACGTCTGTTCCAGCGCCTGCACCGGCCCGTAATGCGGGAACACGGCATAGTTGAGCGGCGGAATTTCGATGTATTCAAAGTTGCTCGGCACGTCGCCCTTGTTGGGGACTTCGACACCCGCCATGTAGTCGAATTCGCCATGGTTGGGGTTATGGCAAACGCCATAGGTCACACCGCCGACGCGCTTCTTGATGTCCTTGATGCAGGTGTCGAACAACTCCCACAATTTGGGAATATCGCCCACGGTGGCCTTCGAATAACGCCCCTGTACACCGGCAATCACCAGGGCCTTGCCTGCTTCCATGCGTGGCTCCAACGGTTGTTTTGTCTGCTGATCCATACGAACAGTCTCCTTCTTATGAGGGAACAAACCCGTATCGAGTATAGGGGCATATCCATGCGCTACTCCATGCAGAAAATTTTCCTACGCATCTGGACAACTGGCCATCATCGACCGTATTGTCTGCCCCGCAGGCCACCGCAGTGGCCGACGTCGCTCGGACGGTTCCGGGCGCTTACGTACTCTCGAGGCAACAATGGCCGACCAAGGTTCGCCGCGCCGCTTTGCGCGCATAGATCGACTCCCCCCGTATGTTTTCAATATCACTGCCGAGCTGAAGATGGCTGCGCGTCGGCGCGGCGAAGACATCATCGACTTGAGCATGGGTAACCCTGACGGCGCCACGCCTGCCCACATCGTGGAGAAAATGGTCACCGTCGCCCAGCGTGAAGACACCCACGGCTACTCCACCTCCAAAGGCATTCCGCGTCTGCGCCGGGCGATTTCGCGCTGGTACAAGGACCGCTATGAAGTGGACATCGACCCCGAGTCGGAAGCCATCGTCACCATCGGTTCCAAGGAAGGCCTGGCGCACTTGATGCTCGCCACCCTGGACCAGGGCGACACGGTGCTGGTGCCCAACCCGAGCTATCCGATCCACATCTACGGTGCGGTGATTGCCGGTGCCCAGGTGCGTTCAGTGCCGCTGGTGCCTGGCGTGGACTTCTTCGCTGAGCTGGAACGGGCGATTCGCGGCTCGATCCCCAAGCCGAAAATGATGATCCTGGGCTTCCCGTCCAACCCTACCGCGCAGTGCGTGGAGCTGGACTTCTTCGAACGCGTGATCGCCCTGGCCAAGCAGTACGACGTGCTGGTGGTGCATGACCTGGCCTACGCCGACATCGTCTACGACGGCTGGAAAGCCCCGTCGATCATGCAAGTGCCGGGCGCCAAGGACATTGCGGTGGAGTTTTTCACCCTGTCCAAGAGCTACAACATGGCCGGCTGGCGCATCGGATTCATGGTGGGTAACCCGGAACTGGTCAACGCCCTGGCGCGGATCAAGAGCTACCACGACTACGGCACCTTTACCCCGCTGCAAGTCGCCGCGATTGCTGCATTGGAAGGCGACCAGCAGTGCGTGAAGGACATCGCCGAGCAGTACCGCCAGCGCCGCAATGTGCTGGTCAAGGGCCTGCATGAGCTGGGCTGGATGGTGGAGACCCCCAAGGCGTCGATGTACGTCTGGGCCAAGATTCCCGAGCAGTATGCCGCCCTGGGCTCGCTGGAATTTGCCAAGAAATTGCTGCTGGAGGCGAAGGTATGTGTGTCGCCCGGGATTGGATTTGGCGAGTATGGCGATGATCACGTGCGCTTTGCGCTGATCGAGAACCAGGATCGGATTCGCCAGGCGGTGCGCGGGATTCGCGGGATGTTTCGCGCGGATGGGTTGGTCACTAAAGCCTGACCCAATCTACCGGTAGGAATGTGGTCAAAACTGTGGGAGGGGGCTTGCCCCCGATGGCGGTAGATCAGTCACCAGATGCGGTGACTGACACTCTGCTATCGGGGGCAAGCCCCCTCCCACATTTGTTCCGCGGTGTGGCTTAGACCACCAGCGACAGCAGCATGATGAAAATCAACGCCACCACCGACAGAATGGTCTCCATCGCCGTCCACGTCTTGAACGTCTCGGCCACGGTCATGTTGAAGTACTGCTTCACCAGCCAGAACCCCGCATCGTTGACGTGAGACAGGATCAACGAGCCCGCCCCCGTCGCCAGCACCAGCAGCTCACGGTTAACCCCCGGAATCATCCCCACCACCGGCACCACGATACCCGCGCCGGTAATGGTCGCGACGGTAGCCGAACCGGTCGCCACACGGATCACCGCCGCCACCAGCCACGCCAGCAGGATCGGGTTGATCTGCGCGTTCACCGCCATGTGGCCGATCACATCGCCCACGCCGCTGGTCACCAGCATCTGCTTGAAGCCACCACCGGCGCCGATGATCAGGATGATCGCGGCGGTCGGCGCGAGGCTGGCGTCGAGCAGCTTGAGGATCTGCTTGGAGTGGATGCCCTGGCGATGGCCAAAGGTGTACAGCGACAGCAGCAACGCCAGCAGCAAGGCGGTGATCGGGTGACCGATCATGTCCATCCAGTTGCGTACCACGTTGCCTTCGGCAAACGCGATGTCGGCGAAGGTTTTCAGCAGCATCAGGAACACCGGCAGCAGCACGGTGACCAGGGTAATGCCGAAGCTCGGCAGGTCTTTGTTCTCAGGCTCGCGGGCCAGTTGATCGACCAGTTCCTGGGACGGGTTGCCCGGGATGTACTTGGCGATGAACGTACCGAAGATCGGGCCGGCAATGATGGCTGTCGGCAGTGCGACGATCAGGCCGTAGAGAATGGTCTTGCCGATGTCCGCGCCAAACACGCCGATAGCCAGCAGCGGGCCCGGGTGCGGAGGCACCAGGCCGTGTACCGCCGACAGGCCGGCCAGCAACGGAATGCCGATCTTGATCAGCGACACACCGGTACGGCGCGCGACGATGAACACCAGCGGGATCAGCAGCACAAAGCCGATCTCGAAGAACAGCGGGATGCCCACCAGGAACGCAGCGAACATCATGGCCCACTGGACCTTCTCTTTGCCGAAGGCACGGATCAGGGTCTGGGCGATCTGATCGGCACCGCCGGATTCGGCCATCATCTTGCCGAGCATCGTACCCAGCGCGAGGATGATGCCGACAAAGCCGAGCACTCCGCCGAAGCCGTCCTGGAACGCCTTGATGATCTTGTCCACGGGCATGCCCGAGGTCAGGCCGAGGAAGCCGGCCGCGATGATCAGTGCAATGAACGGGTGCACCTTGAACTTGGTGATCAGAACGATCAACCCGATGATGGTAACCACTGCGTCTAGCAGCAGGTAGGACTCGTGGGACATGCCAAACATGGGGGGGTCTCTCCTGTTTGTTGTTGTTATTAAAGCGGGTGTTGAATTTCCTGCCGGGGACAGCGCTATCTTTTCCGGCAAAAAATCAATGGGTTGGTTCAAAGCCGTGTTGCAGCCACCAGGCATTGGTCTGCTCGGCCAACTGCTCGACGCTGTCTTCGCTGGCATTGAGGGCCAGGGTCAGCGGCTCGCCCTTGGGCGATTCAAGGGTGGCGAACTGGCTGTCTATGAGGCTGGCCGGCATGAAATGCCCGGGGCGATGGGACACTCGGTCGGCCGCCACTTCACGGGTCAGTTCCAGGAACACAAAACCCAGACCTGGGGCGGCTTCGCGCAAGTGGTCGCGGTATTTCTTCTTGAGGGCGGAACAGGTGAGCACAGGATGCTCGCCCGCCTTGAGCGAACGGCGCAGTTCATCGCACAGGATGTCGAGCCAGCCGGCGCGGTCGTCGTCGTTGAGGGGGTGGCCGGCACTCATCTTTTCGATGTTGGCGGCGGGGTGAAAGCTGTCGCCTTCGATCGCGGTGGCGCCGTTCAAGCGGCACAGGGCCTCGCTGACACTGGTCTTGCCACAGCCGGCGACACCCATGATGACCAGGGCGGTAACAGGTTGACTCATGAAACACCTCAGGACGCAGATAGCGCTACCTTTGCACGCTGTAAGGCTAGTGCAAAAACAGGCTTTCCCGCGCCGTCTTGTCATTTTTATGGAGTGACGCGTGCATCCTCTCCAATCATTTGAACCGGATCAGGCAACCCAGCGTTCAAGCATTTGCAGCTACTTGGAGACAGCGCTACCTTAGTGCCTCGATTTTTGTTTGGCAAGCCGCCTGATGACCTCCAAGAACGATAAAAAAATGCGCACCACGGGTCGCCCGACCCTTAACGAAGTCGCCCGCCTGGCCGGCGTCAGCCCGATTACCGCCTCCCGCGCCCTGCGCGGCATCAGTACCGTCGCCACCGAACTGGTGGAGAAAGTACAGCAGGCCGCCGCCGAACTGAACTATGTGGTCAACCCCGCCGCCCGCGCCCTGGCCTCGGCCCAGAGCCACTCGGTGGTGGTGTTGGTGCCGTCGTTGTCCAACCTGCTGTTTATCGAAACCCTCGAAGCCATCCACCAGGTTCTGCGGCCCAAGGGCTTCGAAGTGCTGATCGGCAATTCCCACTATTCCCGCGACGAAGAAGAAAACCTGTTGCGCAACTACATGGCCTATCAGCCACGGGGTTTGTTGCTGACCGGCTTTGATCGCACCGAAAGCGCCCGACGAATGGTCGAGGCCAGCAACGTGCCTTGCGTGTACATGATGGACCTGGACCCCAACGCCGGGGTGAACTGCGTGGGTTTCTCGCAACTGGCGGCGGGTGAGACAGCGGCGGCGCACTTGCTGTCCCGTGGGCGCAAGCGCCTGGCGTATATCGGCGCGCAACTGGACCAACGCACGCTGCTGCGCGGTGAAGGTTTCCGCCGGGCGCTGCAACAGGCCGGCCTGTACGACCCGGCGCTGGAACTACTGACGCCGCGCCCTTCCTCAGTCGGCCTGGGAGGTGAATTGTTCCTGCAGTTGCTGGCAACCCATCCGGACGTGGATGCGATCTTTTTCGGCAACGACGACCTGGCCCAGGGCGCCCTGCTGGAGGCCATGCGCCATGGCATCAAGGTGCCGGAGCGCGTGGCTGTGCTGGGCTTCAACGATTTACCGGCGTCGTCGTTCATGGTGCCGCGCCTGAGCAGTATCAGTACACCAAGGGAAGCGATTGGTCGGCGGGCGGCGGAGCATTTGCTGACGATCATGGCGGGCAGCAAAATCGCCAAGCCGGTGGTGGATATGGGGTTTGAACTTCAGGTGCGGGAAAGCACCTAGGACGTCCGGAAAGGAGCGCCAAGGTCTGCGGGTGGCAAATTGCGGCCCGCTCTGGAAGGTCCAGGCTGGCAATGCTGGTCTCTTCGAGAATCCGGCGTTTCCTCTCCCGACCTGTCAACATTGACAGTAGACGACCATAAACTCGAGACCTATAACTGGACGCGTAAATGTGCATTGCGCACGCCTACACACTCCATTGAACAGGGATCATACAATGAGAACCTCAACTAAACGCTGGAACGGTGACGTCGATGGGCAACTCACCGCCGATGGAATCATCGATGGTGTTAACTATCATATTGATACGCGTGATTGCGATACTCACGACCTAGGTAGCCACATAGTTTTCTCGGGCACGCAGATCATTTCGAACGAGGAGTACCACCACGTATCACTCTACCTCCCTCACAATACTACCGTCGGAAGATACCCAATCGGAGCACCATCGCTTCAGATTTACGCTACTGTTAGCGGCGAAATTGCTGGCACTGAGTATTTTTATTCGGCCCAGACTGGAGAGATAAACGTGCTAAGTATCGATCTCGCTAACAGTGAAGTAAACGCGAACTTCCATTTCAAATTAGAAGATTCAGTGACTGGTGAAGTAAAAAATGGCAGCTTCATTTCTACCGGCCCTAAAAAATGATGCACTAGCCACCAAGTAATATCTGGGCCAGCGGGAGCGCGCAGCCACTAAAAACTCCTGCTGCCCATCCAAGGTTGCTGCTTCATGTTCTCCTGCGTCTTACACGACTTTTATTACTTGCGCCGCAGGGACGCTGTTTCATTAAGCACAGCGCTGCCCTGATACTGACGCTATCATCCAACTCTCGCCCCCTGCTAAATTGGCCGTTCTCGACCGCCAGGGAAGCACCATGGGACACTCACTGAAAATCTTGGGCCGCACCTCTTCCATCAACGTGCGCAAAGTACTCTGGACCTGCCAGGAACTGGGCATTGACTACCAGCGCGAAGACTGGGGCATCGGCTTCAAGCCCACTCAATCCGCTGAGTTCCTCGCCCTGAACCCCAACGCCCAGGTGCCGGTGCTGATCGACGACCACGGCGTGCTGTGGGAGTCCAACACCATCTGCCGCTACCTCGTCGGCCTCTACCAACGCCACGACCTGCTCCCAGCCGAACCCGCGCCACGGGCGCGCGTCGAGCAATGGATGGACTGGCAAGCCACCGAACTCAATCCGTCGTGGGGCTATGCGTTCCATGCGCTGGTGCGCCAGAACCCGGACTACCAGGACCCGCAGCGCATCCAGGCTGGCGTGCAAGCGTGGAATGACAAGATGGGCCTGCTCGAACAGCAGTTGCTCAAGACCGACGCCTACGTCGCGGGCGATGAGTTCACCCTGGCCGACATCCTCATCGGCCTCTCGGTGCACCGCTGGCACAACGCCCCACTGGCGCATCCCGACTATCCTGCGGTGCAAGCGTATTACCAGCGCCTCAGCCAGCGCTCCGGCTTCAAAACCTTTGCCCTCGACGGCCATAACTGAGCACGCTGCGAGAGAAAGCATCCCCAGGATGGCGCGTTTCAAACAGTCGAGATTCCGATCACTTATTGAGTTTTCCCATGCCCGTACTCTCTAGCACCGACGGCATCGACCCGATCCGCGCCGCCCACATCAGCGCACGCATTGACCGCCTGCCCGCCGTCGCCACCGTCTGGCGCCTGGTCGCGCTGCTGTCCATCGGTGGTTTTTTCGAGCTGTATGACCTGTTCCAGACCGCCTACATCAGCCCCGGCCTGATCAGCGACGGGATTTTCCACACCGGCAGCGAGGGTGTGTTCGGCTTCTCGGATCAGGCCGCCTTCGCCTCGGCGACCTTTCTCGGTCTGTTCCTTGGCGCCAGCCTGCTAAGCCCCATCGCCGACCGCTTCGGGCGCCGGGCGATCTTCACCTTTGCGTTGATCTGGTACACCGTCGCTACCGTGTTGATGGGGCTTCAAACGTCAGCGCTGGGCATCATCGGCATGCGTTTCCTGGTGGGGATCGGCCTGGGTATTGAACTGGTGACCATCGACGCCTACCTCTCGGAACTGGTGCCCAAGCGCATGCGCAGCTCGGCGTTTGCCTTTGCGTTTTTCATCCAGTTTCTGTCGGTGCCGGCGGTGGCATTGATGTCGTGGTGGTTGGTGCCGCAAGCGCCGTTCGGCGTGTCGGGCTGGCGCTGGGTGGTGCTGAGCAGTGCGGTGTTTGCGCTGTTTATCTGGCAACTGCGCAAGCGCCTGCCAGAGTCACCGCGCTGGCTTGCGCAAAAGGGCCGCTTCGCAGAAGCGGGGACGATCATGGGCAACCTGGAAGCACGCTGCCAGAAAGACCACGGCAAACCGCTGGACGAACCCGAGCCGCAAGCCGTCAGCGTGCAAGGCAGTGGCCGCTTTGCCGATATCTGGCAACCGCCGTATCGCCGCCGCGCGTTGATGCTGATCGTGTTTCATGTGTTCCAGGCCATCGGCTTCTTCGGCTTCGGCAATTGGTTGCCGGCGTTGCTGTCCGGCCAGGGCGTCAGCGTGACCCACAGTTTGCTCTACGCCTTCATCATCACCCTCGCCTACCCGTTGGGGCCGCTGCTATTCGTGAAGGTGGCCAATCGCTTTGAAAACAAATGGCAAATCGTCGGATCGGCGCTGGGCGCGATGATCTTCGGCAGCCTGTTCGCCCTGCAAACCACGGCGGTGGGTCTGGTGATCTGCGGGGTGATGATCACCTTCTGCAACGCCTGGCTGAGCTTCAGCTACCACTCCTATCAGAGTGAGCTGTTCCCCACCAACATCCGCGCACGGGCGGTGGGTTTCTGTTACTCGTTCAGCCGTTTGTCCACGGTGTTCAGCAGCTTGTTGATCGGTTTTATCCTCGAGCATCTGGGCACGCCTGGGGTACTGGCATTCATTGCCAGCAGCATGCTGATCGTGATGATCACCATCAGTTGGTTCGGGCCGCGTACGCGGAACCTGGCGCTGGAAAACATTGCTCACTGAATATGTCGCGAAGGCAAGCGACCGTTTGTCTGCACAAAGGGGAAAACTGTCAAGTATGACAGTAGACCGTTCCGCCTCCCCCACGCTCTACTGCTCAGTAGGCAGCCATCACGGACTGTCATTGAATAGTTAATAAGGAGCGGGACATGACACAGGGCAGCACTATCGATAGCAACGAAAGGGCCTCGGAGGGATGGCTTAAATCCTCAACTTTCGAAGGTAGCATCGACACTCACACCGTCACTTATCGTCAATCGAGAGACGTTACGCTCGACGGTCTGCAGCCCGCGCCTGGCGGCGGCTTCATGGGCATTCAAATCCTGTTTCCAGCTTCGCCGCCCTCAAGTCCGATCAGCCTGCCACTGCCATGGCCCAATACCGTGGAAGTCCGATATTTTCGCCAGACGAGTGGCGGCCTAAGAACTTCTTATCCTTCACAAAGCGGCACTCTCGACTTGACCTTTGATGAACCCCAGGCTCACGCAACGGGATCGTTCGACTTTCTAGCCCTCGTCGACGGGGTAGTACATACGTTCAAGGGCTCGTTCGACATCCGTTGGGTATGAGGCAATCAACAACCGCATTGCCGGCGGCAAAAGGTGGCCTGTCCAGGGCCATCAATTGCCGCTTTAAACTCACCAAGCCCTTTGATATCGCCCCTTCTATCATCGGCACGCTATTTGCTCCACCTGTGGCACCGCACATTTCCACAGGTGACCGATCATGCTGGTTAACAACAACACCCAAGCCGTGTCGACCGTTCAACAGATCAAACGGCCCGACATGGACCCCGCCAACGCCGCCGCCAGCGCGCTGTACAGCGGTGCCCTGCAGGCCGCGCAGCAAAGCGTGACCGTGCCGGCCGCGCAGAAGGAACTGGACAAGGCCGCTGACCGCATCGACGAAGCCTTCGCCAAGACCCGTGTGCAGTTGCAGACCAGCGCGGCGACCTCGGATGTGCCGGCTACCAGCGCCACCTCCGGCGCACGTGCCGAGTTCACGGACTACATGAGCAAATCCCCGGCCGAGCGTATCCGCGAGCAATTGCTCAAGGAGCAGGGTTTGACCGAGGCGGATGTGCAGAACATGTCCCAGGAAAAGCAGGACGCTATTTCCAAACAGGTGGCTGAACGCCTGAAGCAGCAGCAAGAACAGCAAGTAGCGGCGAAAACCGCTGAGCCGCAGGCGCAGACAGTCAAAGAAACCCTGGCTGCGATCTGACGCCATCCGCCCCTGCGGGAGCGAACGCGCTCCTGCAGGCTATTGCAGTTGCAACGTCGAGTTGAACTGCCCGATCGCATCCACCACATGCCGTGACCCTTCCTGGATTTCCAGGATCACCTGCCCCGCCTCATTCGCCAGTTCCACCCCCAGCCCCGTGCGGCTCAAGCTCGACTGCATGCTCGACACCGCGCTCAGCGACAGGTCGTGGTTCTTGCGCACCACATCGACAATCTCCACCGTCGCCTGGCTGGTCCGTGCCGCGAGGCTGCGTACTTCATCGGCCACCACCGCAAAGCCGCGCCCATGCTCGCCCGCCCGCGCCGCTTCAATCGCCGCATTGAGCGCGAGCATATTGGTCTGTTCGGCAATACTGCGGATGGTCTGCACAATGCTGCCGATGATGTCCGATTGCTTGTTCACCGCATCAATGCTCTGCGCCGCCTGGTTCAGGTCGTTGGAAATTTCTTCAATGATCTGCACGGTCTGCTGCACCACCTCCGAGCCCTTGCGCGCGCAGACATCGTTTTGCACTGACGTCGCGTGAGCCGAGTCGGCGGCGTTGCGCAGGGTGGTGACCTGGTCGGTAATGTCGCTGGCGAACTTCACCACTTTGTACAGGCGCCCGCTGGCGTCGAAGATCGGGTTGTAGGACGCCTCCAGGAACAATGTCTTGCCGTATTTGTCTTTGCGCTCGAAACGGTGCGAGTGGTACTCGCCGCGGTTCAGGGACGCCCAGAACGCCTTGTAGGCTGGCGACTCGACGTCACAGCGATGGCAGAACAGGCTGTGGTGCTGGCCGACGATTTCATCCAGGGAGTACTGCACGGTTTTCAGGAAGTTTTCGTTGGCGTTGAGGATCTGGCCCTGGGGAGTGAACTCGATCACCGCCATGGAACGGCTAATGGCATCGATCAGGCTCTGGTTTTCATGTTCATGGTGAACCCGCGCGGAAATATCCGAAGCGACCTTGATCACGCTCTGCACGTGATTGTCCTTGTCCAGCACCGGCATGTAGCTGGCTTCGAGCCACACTTCCTGACCGTGCTTGTTCAAGCGCATGAAGGTGCCGCTGAGCGCCTCGCCCCGCGCCAGGTCGTGCCATAGCTTGGCGTAGGCGTCGGTGTGGGTGTAAGCCTCGTCGCAAAAGATGCGGTGGTGTTTGCCGCGGATGTCTTCAACGCTGTAGCCCATGGTTTTGCAGAAGTTGTCATTGGCGTCGAGGATCACGCCGCCAGGGTCGAATTCGATCATGGCCATGGAACGGCTGATGGCGGCGAGCTTGGCGTTGGATTCGGACAGGGCGCAGGAGAAACGTTCGATTTGCTGCAGGTCGGATTTGTGGTGGAGGTTGAACATGTTCGGATCACCCTTCAATTACCAGCGCCTGGCGGGGCGCATTCCATTCACGGATCGAATACAGTCGCAAACCATCCAAATCGCTTTATATACCAAGCGTCATCAACGGTTATGGATGAGCATAGACAGGGCTTGGCACTCTGCAAGCCACTATTCAGCCAGCATTTCTAACAATGCACGGGCGGCGGCTGAAGGTGGACGATTTGGCGTACCGACCAAGGCAAATTCACGGTGCAGCGGCATCTTCAGTGCCATCACCCGCAGCCCCTTACGCTGGATAGGCAGGGCCATTTCCGGCACCAGCGTGACACCAACCCCCTCGCGCACCAGGCTGAAGGCACTGTTCCATTCGCGCACTTCCACGCGGATATCCCGCAGGGTCAGCCCCGCTGCGGCCCCCAGGCTGCGCGCATTGGCGGTACAGCCACCGGTGGCCAGCACGAAAGGCTGCTCCAGTAACTCCTCAAGCGACACACACGCATCAGCCGGGCGTTGCGCCAGGGCATGGTTCGCTGGCAGCACGGCCATCCATAAGTCACGGCCCAACACGGTGGCATTGCGCTCGGGCGCGGGGTTGAGCACCACGCCCAGGTCGATGAGGCCGGTGTCGAGCAGGGTGAGTACTTCGTTGTCGGTGACATCCAGGGTGGTGACCTCGATGCCGGGATAGAGCTGCGCAAAACGCTGCAACGCAGGTGTCAGAAACGTCGCCAGCACCCTCGGGAAACTGGCGATGCGAATCGTCCCCCGCAGCATGGGCCTGGCTTCGTCCACAGTGCTGCGGATCGCCTGCAAGGCACCGAGCATCACCCGCGCCTGTTCGATCACACTCAAGCCCAACGCCGTAGGCAAGGTCTTGCGCGGTTCACGGGTGAACAGTTGCGCGCCCAACGTCGCCTCCATGCCGGCCATGGCCTGGCTGGCAGCGGACTGGGTCATGCCTACCCGCTCGGCGGCGGCGGTGATGCTGCCGTGATCGGCCACGGCCACCAGCAGGCGCCAGTGCATCAGGTTCATCATGGCAGTAGCTGTCCTTATGGCAGGGGTCTGAAGGTTTAATTTTACGCACGGTGCCACGCCCGCGAGACTGGCGCAAATTCAACGGAGCTGCCCCAGATGAAACTGTATTTCTTCCCTCACGCCTGTTCCCTCGCCCCGCATATCGTGTTGCGCGAATTGGCGTTGCCGTTCGACCTGGTGCTGGTCGATAACCAGGCCAAGACCACCGCCGAGGGTGAGGACTTCCTGCAGATCAACCCCAAGGGCTACGTCGCCGCCCTGAAACTGGACAACGGCCAGGTACTGACCGAAGCCAGCGCGATCCTGCAATACCTCGCCGACCTGAAACCCGCCGCCGGCCTGGCCCCTGCCAATGGCAGCTGGGAGCGGGTGCGTTTGCAGGAATGGCTGAATTTTATCGCCACCGAGATTCATGGCGGCCTGGCGGTGTTCTTCAACGACGCGATCCAGGGCGACGTGCGTGCGCTGTTCGAGGCCACACTCTTCAAGCGTTTCGCGGTGCTGGTGCAAACGCTGGAGCGCCAGGATTACCTGCTGGGGTCGCACTACTCGGTGGCGGATGCCTACCTGTTCGTGGTGCTGCGCTGGGCCGCGTTTCACGCAATTGACCTGGGCCGGTGGCCGGCGCTGGCGGCGTTTCAGCAACGGGTGGGTGAGCGACCTGCGGTGGTTGCCGCATTGGCCGCTGAAAACCCATGAGTTGAGATGAAGCGGCTCAGCGCCAACACATCCACCGAGCCCGAGCGATCCTGATCCAGGTGCGCCACCTGGCTGCGCACCGCGGCATGGATCTGCCCGGAGCCCTGCCCCAATCGCAACGCACCCCGCAGGTCCACCGCCTGCGCCGCGACGATCAGCTCGATGCTGGCCAGCCACACGACCCGCTCGACCAACCGCCGGGTCTTGTCGACCACCGCCAAGGCCTGCCCCGCATAGTCTTCGACACGATCCGCCACCGGCACGCTCACCGCCGGCAGCGGATTGGCCAAGTGCCCGATTTCCGCGACCAGCGCCGAACTGGTGCGCTGCAACGCGGCCATGCCGACATGACCCGGTTGAGTGATCAGGAAGCGCGGCAAGTCACTGGAGCCAGGCGAGAGCAACTTGGCGATGCGTTCTGCACCGCACGCCGCCACTCGATTCAGCGCCAGGCCCAGCCCTTCTGCGGCGAGCGCCAGATGCGTGCTGTCGAAATTCGCTGTGGCCAACACCAGCGCTTCCTCGCTGATCAATGCCGGATTGTCCGCGCCGCTGCGCAGTTCCAGTTCGATCAGCTCATGCAACTGGTGCAACGCCTGCTGCGCCGCGCCCTGGACCACCGTGGCGCAGCGAAAGCTCAGTGGGTCTTGCAGGCGACGTGGGCTGTCCGCCAACTCGCCCCCCGCCAGCAAGCGCAACAGCGCCGCCGATTGCTCGGTTTGCCCCGGGGCCGGGCGCAGGCGTGAGGCCCATGGCTGGAACGCACTGAGATTGGCGCGGTAGCCTTCACACGACAACGCCAGCGCCGCGAGCACAGCCTCCAACGCCTGCTGCGCCTCAGCCACCAGCAACGCACCGAGCCCAACGCTGGCGGCATTCGCCGAGACCAGCGCCAAGCCATCCTTACCGGTCAAAGGCACCGTCAGCGCCAGGCTCAGGTGCGACAACGGCGCCAGGTCGCTTTCGCCCAGGGAACCCAGCAACGGCACCTCGGGCTCGACGCTTGAGTTGAGCAGGTCCAGCAATGCCTGCGCCGCTGCCGGTGAAATCCCCGAGCGACCCTGGGCCAACCCGGCCAGGCGCGTGGCGGTGATGGCGCGCAACTCCTGGCGATTGGCAAGGCGCCCCACCCCCACCGCACGCCCCAACGGAATGCTCGCCTGCACCGGCGCCACCGGCGTATCCAACGCCGCGCCAAGGCCGGTGTTGACGCCATAGATCGGCGTGCCGTCAGCCGCCAGTTTCACCAGCAGCCGATGGCCTTCGTCGATACGTTGACGTGCCGATTGACTGAAATCCGCCGGTATATCCTGCCGCGCAATCGCCAGCAAATCCGCCAGTACCAAGCCTTGGGGGTCGAAGTGAATCATGCCCAGCGCAACCGCTGGCCGATGCCCAGGCGCCTGGATTTCTCCAGCAGCGCATGGCCCAATGCGATATCACTGAGGCTCAGCCCGCGATGCCAGAACAGGATGGTTTCCTCGGGGGTTTCCCGGCCATTCTTCAAGCCGGCCACGATCTGGCCCAACTCGGCATGCAGGGTCTCGGCGCTGAGTTTTCCTGCATCGACATGGGCACGCAACGAACCGAACAGACCGCCCTTGCACTGGCCCCAATCATCCACCACCAACTTGCTCATGATGTCGGTGAGCGACAGCTCCACCGCGCTCATGGTGCCGTAGGGCACCACGAAGGCGCCGAGTTTGATCCACTCGGTGCGCAGCAGCGGTTCGGGCTGGTCCAGGCGCGAGGCCTCGACGACGATGTCGGCGCCACGCACGGCGGACTCCCAATCGTCGGTGACGATCACCGGTTTACCCAGGTCCCGGCGCAGGCCTTCGGCAAAGGCCTCGCGGCTTTCACTGCGGCGCGAGTGCACGCGGATTTCGTCGAAGTCGAACAGGTGATCCAGCAGGCGCACGTTCCAGTAGGCCGTGCCGCGCGCGCCGATATGCGCCAGCACCTTACTGTCGGGCCGGGCCAGGTATTTGGCGCCGATGGCCGTGACCGCGCCGGTGCGCATATCGGTGATCGCCGAGGCATCCAGGATGGCCCTGGGAATGCCGGTGGCCGGGTCCAGCAGGTTGAGAATCGCCAGTTCCGAGGGCAGGCCCTTGCGATAGTTGTCGACAAAATCCCCTACCACCTTGACCCCGGCATAACCGATAGCGCCGCCAAGCACACCGCGCAGCACGTTGAAGTGGCCGTTGATCTCGCCACCGGGAATCAGGTGGGTACGCGGCTCGATCACCGCCTCGCCACGGCCCTGGATCGCCAGGCTGGCTTCGATGGCGCTAAGGATTTCATCGTTGGAGAGACCCAGTTCGTCGATGTCGAGGCCGTTGAGAAAATCGATGTAGATCGGTTGCATGGTCTGCTCACTGATTAAGGGCTTTTGTGGTTGTGGCAAGCCCGCTCACCACACATTCATGGCGCTTTGAAGACGGCTTGCTGCACGTCGACCTTTTTCGGGATCAGGCCGTTGGCGAAGAACAGGTCCGCCGTGCGTTGCTGGGTCGCGACGTCCGAGGTTTGCAGCGGCCGGATCGGCGCGGGCGAGCGGTGTTCGAAGTAGCTTTTCACCACCGCCGGTTGCAGGCCCAGGGTCTTGGCCATCAGTGCGATGCTTTCTTCGGGCTTGTCGAGGGACAGGCGCTGCGCCTTGCCCAGGGTCTGGATGATCGTGCCGATGGACTGCGGGTACTGCTTGGCAAACGGGCTGCTGACCACAAAGAAACTGCCGGCCGGGTTGAGGCCCTGGCCGTCACCCAGCACACGGGCGGAGCCGTCGACCACGGCGGCGGAGTAGTACGGGTCCCACACCACCCAGGCATCGACTTTGCCTTGCTCGAACGCAGCACGACCATCGGACGGCGACAGGTACACCACGTTCACGTCCTTCCATTGCAGGCCGGCGCGCAGCAGGCTTTTGAGGAACAGGTTGTGCGCGCTGGAGCCCTTGAGCAGCGCCACGCGCTTGCCCTTCAGTTCAGCCACGCTCTGCACCGGACTGGCCTTGGGCACCAGCACCGCTTCGGTCTTGCCCTCGTTGGGCTCGACGGCAAAGTATTGCAAGTCGATGCCGGCGGCCTGGGCAAAGATCGGCGGGATGTCGCCGATATTGCCGATGTCCAGGCTGCCGCCATTCAGCGCTTCGATCAGCGGCGGGCCACCGAGGAATTCGATCCACTGCACCTGGGTGCCGGGCAGCGCCGCTTCGAAGAGTTTGTGCTCACGGGCCAACACCATGCTCACCGAGCTTTTCTGGTAACCGATGCGCAAGGTGGAGGGCTCGGCCGCCAGCACGTGACTGGTGATCAACGAAAGTACAGCTGCAGCGAAGACTTTAAGCATCAGAGCGCTCCCTTGACCTTGGCCGCGACATCCGCCGGCACCCATTGTTGCCAGACGTCTGGATGGTCCTTGAGGAACGCTTCAGCCACCTGGCGGGGCGGCGTGCGTTTCTCGCTCATGTCGCCGAGAATGCCGTTGAGCAGATCAATCGGCAGGTCGACCTTTTCAAACACACTCACCAGTTGCGGGTACTGCGCCTTGAACGGCGCCGACACACCAATCGCCAGGCGTGCCGGCATCGAGCGGGTGCCGATGGGGTTGGGGTTTTTCGCGTCGGACAGGGTCTTCCAGGCATCAGCGTTGAACGGCGGCTCTTCCAGCTTGACCAGCTTGAACCGGCCCAGCAGCGGCGTCGGCGACCAGTAGTAGAACAACACCGGCTTGCCACGGCGGATCGACGACGCCACTTCGGCATCCAGCGCCGCGCCGGAGCCGGTGCGGAAGTTGACGAAGCTGTCAGTGAGTTTGTAGGCCTTGAGTTTCTGGCTGTTGACGATCTCCGAGGTCCAGCCGGTGGGGCTGTTGAGGAAGCGCCCACGACTCGGATCTTCGGGGTCGCGGAACACATCCTTGTAGCGCGGCAGGTCGGCCACCGACTTCAGGTCCGGCGCCAGGGGCTTGATACCGCGTGCCGTATCGCCCTTGATCACGAACTCCGGCACCCACCAGCCTTCGGTAGCGCCTTTGACCGTGTCGCCCAGGCCGAACACCTTGCCCTCGTTTTCCGCCTTGACCCACGCCGGACTGCGCCCGGCCCACTCTTCGCCGATCACCTGGATATCGTCCTTGGCCAGGGCGGCTTCCAGGCTCACGGTGCTGCCGGGCAGGGTGTCGGTGGGCAAGCCGTAGCCCTTCTCGACGATCAGGCGCAGCACCTCGGTGATCAGGCTGCCGCTTTCCCAGGTGATGTCACCGAAGTGGATGGGTTTGACGGCTTCGGCGGCGTGGACGGTTGGGGACAGCAGGCTCAGAGCCAGCAGGCCGCCGCCCAGGAGTTTCTTCAGATGCTTCATCGGCAACCTCATAGTTGTGCGGTGATGTTCGTTAAAAGTCATAACTGAGCCGCGTGTAGTAGAACGCCCCTTCCGGCGCCGACGGCGACAGGTAGCTGTACTGCTGGCCCGGGGTCTGGCGCAGGCGGGTGTTGAAGTCGTCGGGTTTGCTGTCGAACAGGTTGTTGGCGCCGATCGACAGGCGCAGTTGCTGGGTGAACGCGTAGTTCACGTCCAGGTCGGTGTTCCATTGCGCGGCGAAGGTCTGGTCGTACTGGGCGTTGGCTGCGCTGGCGGCGTATTTGCGGTACTCGCCGTAGCGGGTTTCGCTGAGGGCGATGGTCCAGGCGCCGATGCGGTGGGTGGCGCCGAGCACCAGCTTGTCTTCGGGGTAACCGTGTTCGAGGAAACCACGGGCTTCGCGGGTGAGGATGTCGAACCCGTTGGGGTTCTCGTGGACCTTCTCAATCGTGGTGCGCGCCTTGGTGTAACCGGCCGACAGGCTCAATGCGCCGTACTGCGCCAGGTCCAGGTTGTACTTGCCGACGATGTCGACACCCCGCGTGCGCGTATTGGCCGCATTGGTCATGAACTGCGCCCAGGTGTACTGGCCAAACCCGGCCTGCTGCAGGATCTGTTCGGCGCGCGGCCCGGAAATGCCGCCGCTGTAGAGCAGGCGGTCACGGATCGAAATCTGGTAAGCGTCAATGGTCAGGGACGCGTTTTCGACCGGCCGCAGCACCAGGCCCAGGGAGTAGTTGGTGGACTTCTCGGGCTTGAGCGGCTCGGCGCCCAGGGCACGGGCGGCCGGGTTGTCGGCGGGCAGCATGCGCGTCAACACCGGGTTGCCGTTGATG
Organism: Pseudomonas extremorientalis; assembly: GCF_024584605.1. Lineage (NCBI taxonomy): Bacteria > Pseudomonadati > Pseudomonadota > Gammaproteobacteria > Pseudomonadales > Pseudomonadaceae > Pseudomonas > Pseudomonas extremorientalis. The sequence goes on from NZ_CP089519.1 coordinate 5,007,259, forward strand.
TCGACGTTGGTGGTGGTGGTCCACGACGTGCCGATCTGGCCCAGGGTCGGTGCGCGGAAGGAGTTGTTCACCGTGGCGCGCAGGCCCACCTGCGGGGTGAAGTCATAACGCGCCGAGAGCTTGCCGGTGGTGGCCGAACCGAAGTCCGAGTAGTGCTCGGTACGCCCGGCCAGGCCGATCTGGAATTTATCGGTGAGCTGATGTTCGAGGCCGAAGTACACACCGCCGACATCACGCTTGTAGGTGCCGGCGTCATCCGGCGTGAGCCCGGAGGCTTGCACCGCTCCGACCTGCACGCCGTTGATGCCGCCAAAGGAGTAAGACTCGTAGTCGCCCTCTTCCAGCCGATATTGCTCATGGCGGTAGGCAATGCCCGCCGAGACGGTCAGCGGATGGCTCGACCAGTTGACGTCCAGATCCTTGGCGTAATCCAGGCCGAGGTTGGTCTGCTCGTTGACCAGGGTGGCCACGTCGAACTTGGTCGGGCTGTTCAAGCCGTAGCTGGGGTTGACCGTGTTGAAGGCCAGTTCATCGTGCTGGTCGCGTCCGTAGGTGGCACTGAGGTCGAAGCGGCCGAGGGTCTCGTCTTCGTAGCGGGTGCCGACGGTCAGCGCACCGTCCTCATAGCGGTAGCGGTACTTGGGAATGGTGCCGTTGGGGTAGATGCCCGGCACGTTGTTCGGGTTGTTGGCCAGCAGCGGCGGCGTGTTGTTCACCGACTTGTCCTGGCCGAAGGTGGCGAAACTGTAGAGCCGCCACTGGTCGTTCAGGCCGATTTCGGCATTCGCCGCCAGGTTGAATTTATCGCGCCCGGCACCGCCCCAGCGGGGGTCTTGCAGTTGGCCGTCGGCGACATATTTGTCGCCAATGTCGGTGGGTTTGTTGTTGAGGGTGTTGAAGCTCAGCGTGAGGAAACCATCCCCCGGCAAGCCCAGGCCGTACCAGCCATCGGTGGTCTTGCTGAAGCCGTCGCCCTGGGCGTATTTGCCCAGCTGGGTGTTGACCTGGCCGCCGCTGTCACGCTCCTTGAGCACGATGTTGACCACGCCCGCCACCGCATCCGAACCGTATTGCGCCGAGGCGCCATCGCGCAGCACTTCGACGTGGTCGATGCTGCTGATGGGGATCATGTCCAGGTCCACCGGCTGCGCGCCAATGAACGGCACGCCACCGGAGATGTTCACCACCGCCGAAGCATGGCGGCGCTTGCCGTTGATCAGCACCAGCGTCTGGTCCGGGGCCAGCCCGCGCAGGGATGCGCCCTTGGGGTTCTGGCCACGGGTGGCGCTCTGGTTCTGCGGAAAGTTGAACGACGGCAGCAATTGGAACAAAGCCTGGTTGAGGCTGGTGGCGCCGGTCTGCTTGAGTTCTTCGGCGTTGATCACATCCACCGGCGCGGCGCTGGTGAGGGCCGTGGCGTCACTGCGCCGGGTGCCGATGGCGACCACGCGGTCCAGGGTCGGGGCCTGGGCGGCGCTGGTCTGGGCCTTGACGTTGCGGATGGCGTTGTTGCTCGCGCTTTCCTTGATGATGAACGCGCCGTCCGGGCTGACCTGGACGTGCAGGCCGGTGCCCTTCAGTGCGGCGTCGACGGCCTGTTGCGCCGACAGCGAACCGTCTACGCTGGACGAAGAATAGTTTGCCAACTGTGGCGTGAACGAGATCACTTGGCCGCTTTGCCGGCTGATATCGAGCAGTACTTCATCCAACGGGCCAGGGGCAATATGGTAGACCTGGCGCGCCTCTTCGGCACTGGCGGCGAACGTGAAAAACAGACTGGCCAACGGCACCAGGGCAAAGGTTCGACGCGGCAAACGGTTGAACTGACTCACTTTGGCTCCCCCCAAGGAAACTCGAGAACGCTGCTCCCCGCAGCGCTTACGGGAGTGATGTGGCACGGCCGGGGGGAAACTTGCAGATCGTTTGGTTATGTCGATAGAACCAAGGTCACGCGGCATTGACGTTCACCCACAAACCGGTGCGGCGAGTGATGTGGATCGGCAGGGTGCGCGCCAGGGTATCGAGGATTTGCTGAGGGTTGTCCAAGCGGTACAGGCCGCTGACACGCAGGCCCGCCACGGAGGGGTCCAGGCGCAACACGCCATTGTGGTAAGGCCGCAGCGCCTCGATGACTTCAGACAGCGGGCGGTCGCGCACTTGCAGGAAGCCGTCGACCCAGGCCGTGGCTCCGGAGGAGCTGGCCTGCACCGGGCCGAAACCGGCACGGTCGTAGTGCACCTCATGGCCGGCGGCAAGTTGCAGGCGCTCGCCGTTCTGGCTGTCGATTTCCACCGCGCCGTTCAGCGCCACGACCTGGCCCTGCCCTGCCCGCTCGCGCACCAGGAGGCGGTTGCCATAGGCACGCAAACGCGCCTGGTCGGTCTGGATCATAAAAGGCCGAATGCGATCGCCAGCCACCCTGGCCAGCAACTCGCCTTCGCGCAGGCGCACCAGGCGCCGTTGTGGGTCGAACTGAATATCCGCCGCGCTTTGCGCGTTGAGCGACAGCTCGCTGCCGTCGTCCAACGTGACGGTGCGGCGCTCGCCGGTGCCGGTGCGGATATCCGCCGTGAGGTCCGCCAACGGCACACCCAGCGGCTTGGCCAACCAAGTCGCGCCGGCAGCCACACCAGCACCGACCAGCGCGACCTGTAACACCTGGCGACGGCTGGACGGTGCGTCCAATGCCTGCTGCAACAGCTGGCCGCTGACCCCTTGTGCCTGGGGAATCTGGAACACGCCGAGGCGCGTTTCCAACTGCCGGCACAACGCGTCATGGCGTGGGTCGGCGGCACGCCAGAGTTGGTAGCGCTGCCAGTCGCCCGCCGTGGCCTGGCCGGAACGCAGCAGCACGTACCAGCGCGTGGCGTCGTTGATCAGGTCGTCGTTCATTCCAGGCACAGCCGCAGGCAACGGTTGAAGGCGCGGGTCATGTAGTCGCTGACCGAACGCTGGGAAATCCCCAGCTCGGCGGCGATTTCCGGGTAGGTCAGGCCATTGAGTTGCGAAAGCAAAAAGGTCGCCTTGACCTTGGCCGGCAAGCCGTCGAGCAGCTGGTCGATGGCGTGCAGGGCTTCGAGCATTTGTGCCAGCGCCTCCGCAGACGGTGCGGTGCACGTCTCGTCATGGTCGAGCGCTTCGAGGTAGGCGCGCTCCAAATCACGACGGCGCCACAACTGGTACATCAGGCGCTGGGCGATGGTGGTGAGCAAGGCGCGGGGCTGGCGGATCGGCACCACACCCGGCGCACTCAGGAGCTGGACGAAGGTGTCGGCGGCAATGTCTTCGGCGTGGGCGCGGGAATCGAGATGGCGGTGCAAACGGCTGCACAGCCAGTCGTAATGACTGCGGAACAATCCGCCCACGTAATCGCTGTGAGAAGTGTCGGCGCCGGACATAGTGGCTCCATTTGAGAGGGTTGCACGTTATGTCCGGTGTTCCGGTGGAGCGATCCTAGCAAGGCTGCTTATTCTTTAATAATATTTAAAAGGTATTTTTATATAACTCTATTGAAGTACAGGATAGCCGACGTTGACGGCCTGATCCTGGTAGGTCAAGAGCACCGCGTAGTCGTCTTCGCTGGCGGGGAATACTTCATGCAAGCCCAGTGTCTCGGCCACCTCGGGTAAGTCCTGCAACGCCTGGTTCATCGCCCGGCGGATCTGAACCACCTGTTCATCACTCAAGCCCGGCGGGCCGATGTAGGGCAAGGTCGGGCTCGGCGCACTGTGGGTGACGATGCGCAGCCCCGCCACCTCTTGCGGCGCGAAGCGGGCGAGGTAGTCGTAGGTCACGCTGTCGATAGCGGCGAGGTCGGCACGGTCTTCGCGCAGCCAGCGCAGGCTTTCGCGATGGGCGCCGCTGATGCCGACACTGGCGAAGAAACGCCCGTCGCGCTGCAGCGGCGCCAGGCGTTCGCGCAACAGGTTCATGCCGCTGTTGGAGTCGTGGCCGTTGATCACGCCACGGCTGTTGTAGAAGTCCGCCAGAGGGTGGCGCGGGTTGTCGTCGCGGGTCAGCAACAGGCTGAAATGTTCGCCCCGGCTGCTGTGGGGCAGCTCATAGCGCGGTCGACCGATCACGCGGACCTGGCCGCGCAATTGGGTCATCAGTGGATAACCGCAGGTTTGGGTCACCAGCAATTCGGGGGCGAGCCACAGGCCCGGCAAGTCCAGATGATCGGCATTGAGACGGCACAGTCCGAGGTGTTCAAGGATGCGCTCCAGCCACTGTTGGTTGGCCTGCCGGATCGGCTCGGGCGCGACATACATCAGCAGTTCGGCGTAGTGCTCACTCATGCTCGTCTCTCACGCAAAGGGGTGCCGGGGGCTGTCGATGGCCTTGAGCCCGTGGCGGCCGATCAAGTGGCCGTAGCCTTGCACCAGGAAGCCGCCGCTGCGCGCGATCCATTGTTCACGCCGGGCACGGTAGACCGTGGGCAGCAAGTACCAGGGCAGTTTCGGCAAATCGTGGTGCACCAGGTGCAGGTTGTTATTGAGGAACAGCCAGGTCCACGGCCAGGACGCTTCGTTGAGCACGCTGCGTTGCTCGGGCCGGGGGTGCGGGCGGTGTTCATAGTAGGAACGGATCGAGGCCAGGGACAAGGCCGGCACGCTGACCAGCAGCAGGTAATGCCCCACCGACAGCGCGCTGTAGTGGGCGATGAATATCAACATCAGCATGGTGACGGCACCGTGGGCCAGCCACATCGGCCATACCTGGGGCAGGCGCTGGCATTCGTGGCGGATCAGGCGGCCAATCGCCAAAGGGGCAGAAAGCAGGAAGCGACCGAGCACGGTCTTGGTCACCCCATGCACGCCGCGTTCGAACAGCGAGCTGTGGTCCCATTGCTGCTGGGTGAGGTAGCGGCTTTCCGGATCGATGCCCGGCAGGGTCAAGTCTTCGTCGTTGTGGTGCAGCAGGTGGCTGTCGCGGTACAACGTGTAGGGGTACCACACGGCAAAGGGTGCATAGCCGAGAAGTTTATTGAGCAGCAGCGAACGGGTGGGATGGCCGTGGAGCAGTTCGTGTTGGACCGACAACCACAGCGTCACGAGCGGGATCAACAGCAGTGTGCTCAACCACGGGCCCAGCCAGTGACTGCCAAGGATCACGGCAAACCAGCCGGCGTATACGCCGATCAACAGCAGCCAGGTCGGCCATTCGGTTCTGGCGGTAAAGCATTGGGCCAGGGTTTCGATTTCCCGGCGTTGGGCAGGATCAAGGTAGTGGGCCATCGGCAGCTCAGAGCAGGTGTTTCCTGCTCTGTGCAATGGCGCGGGAAAATCTTGCAGAACGTTTGGCTATAAGCTTGTAACTCAGTGACCGAACAGGCCTGTCTCGGTTTTCTTGGCTTTCTTGTCGGCGCGTTTTTCATCCGCGGTCTTCGCCGGTTTTTTCTTCGCGGCTTTCTTTGAATCCATACCTTTGGCCATGATGCGTACTCCACTTTAAGGGGATGCAGTCATGGGTATACCACCTATTGCCTCGCACAAGGCGTTTATAATCCCCGGCCCTTGATCACGCTGCCTGAAGACCATGCCCCCATTGCACATCGAACCGCTGGCCGAGCCCTTGTGGCCCCTGCTGAACAAGTTTTACCGCAGCCACAATTCGTCGATGAAAGCGCTCAAGGGCGGGCGCTTGTGGGTGGCGCGCGACAGCGAGATTGTCGCCGGCCTGTGCCTCACGCCCGTGGTTGGCGGGCAGTGGTTGACCGGGGTGTTCGTTGACCCGGCCTATCGCGGCCAAGGCTTGGCGGCGCGGCTGATCACGGCGGCTGCGGCCGATGTGAACGGTACGTTGTGGTTGCTGTGCCATCCGGAACTGGAAGGGATGTACCGGCGCATGGGCTTCACCCAGGACACGCTGCTGCCGCAGTCGCTCAACGAACGGCTGGTGCGCTACAAGCGCAACAAACCGATGATCGCGATGGGCTTAGATCGTTTGGTGAGGTCGACCACCGATAATGTGTGATCAGCATGTACAGGGCCCATGCTAGCCTCGGCGGCACAATGGCCCTTTCCAGGATGATCATGAAAACGACGCTCGCAGCTCTCTCCCTCACCGCCCTGCTCACCCCGGCCTTGAGCCAGGCCGCCGACGCACCGATCAGCGCCCGGCAGTACCAAAGCGTGCTGGCCGGCAGTTGGCGCGACCCGGCCAACAGTGCCCGCGACGGCTATCGCCACCCGCAACAGACCCTGGAGTTTTTTGGCCTGGGCGCCAGGCAAACCGTGATCGAGATCACCCCGGGCGGCGGCTGGTACAGCGAAGTACTGGCGCCGCTGCTAAAGGATCACGGGCAGTACATCGCCGCCGTGCAGGCCGCGAGCAGCAGCGCTTACGCGCGCACGTCGGAAGAGAACCTGAAGAAGAAATTCGCGGCCGACCCTACGCGCTACGGCAAGGCCTCGGTGGTGGAGTTCGATCCCAAGGCGCCGGTATTCGGCAAACCCGCTTCGGCGGATGCGGTGCTGACGTTTCGCAATGTGCATAACTGGGTAGCGGCAGGCACCGCGCCGGCGACGTTCAGTGCGTTCTACCGGGTACTGAAACCGGGCGGTGTGCTGGGTGTGGAAGATCACCGGGCCAAGGACGGGGCGGATCTGCAGGCAATCAAGGACAGCGGCTACCTGACCACCGCCCAGGTGGTGAAGCTGGCGACCGATGCCGGGTTCAAGCTGGCGGGACAGAGCGAGGTGAATGCCAACCCGAAGGACACCAAGGATTACCCGGCAGGCGTGTGGACGTTGCCGCCGACGTTGAAATTGGGGGAGCAGGACAAGGCGAAGTATGTGGCGATTGGCGAGTCGGATCGGATGACGTTGCGGTTCGTCAAACCGACCCAATAACCCGCCTTGAAATACAGTCACCCTGTGGGGCTTGCCCCCTCCCACAGGGTGATCTCAGTATGTCTGAGAGTTAGTCGTCGGCGGTGGGGTCCATGTCCGGGAACATCACCTCGATAAACCCGAACTTGCTGAAGTCGGTGATCCGCGACGGGTACAACCGGCCGATCAGGTGATCGCACTCATGCTGCACCACCCGCGCATGAAAACCGTCGGCAAACCGCACAATCGGCTCGCCTTTGGGATCAAACCCTTCATAGCGAATCTGCTGATAGCGGTCCACCGCACCACGCATACCGGGTACGGACAGGCAACCTTCGTACCCCTCTTCCAACACCGGGCTGAGGGGGGTAATCAACGGGTTGATCAGGATCGTCTGCGGCACCGGTGGCGCGTCCGGGTAACGTTCGCTGGCCTCGAAGCCGAAGATCACCAATTGCAGGTCTACGCCGATCTGCGGTGCGGCCAGGCCTACGCCGCCCACGTGTTCCATGGTCTGGAACATGTCATCGATCAATTGCCACAGCTCGGGGCTGTCGAACATTTCCGGCGGAACCGGAGGCGCGATACGCAGCAAGCGCTCGTCGCCCATTTTCAGGATTTCACGGATCATCGATCAGACTTCGTCAGGGGTGGGCTTGGAGTGGTCCCGGCCGAGGCCGGAGACGTGCTGTTTTTCGCCGACAGGCGGCGCGGACTGATCGAATTCCTTCTCACCCGGGTCCTTGCCTTCGGCGGACATGTGTTCGATCACCGCGTTCATTTCCGCCCCCAGCAGCAACACGGCGGCGGAAATATAGAAATACAGGAGCAGCACGATGATCGCACCGATACTGCCATACATTGCGTTGTAGTCGGCGAAGGTTTTGACGTAGTAGCCAAAGCCCAGGGACGCGACGATCCACACCACCACCGCCAGCACGGAGCCTGGGGTGATGAAGCGGAATTTCTGCTCGACGTCCGGCATCACGTAGTACATGAGGGCCACGGCGAACATCAGCAAAATCACGATCAACGGCCAACGCAGGATGGTCCACAGGGTCACAACGAATTCCTGCATGCCGATCTGCCCGGCCAGCCACTCCATCACTTGCGGGCCCAGTACCATCAGCGCGGCCGCGGCCAGCAACATACCGGCGATGCCGACGGTGTAGAAAATCGATAGCGGGAAGCGCTTCCAGATCGGCCGACCTTCCACCACGTCGTAGGCGGCGTTCATCGCGCTCATCATCAGGCGCACACCGGCCGAGGCGGTCCACAGCGCAATCACGATACCCACCGACAGCAGGCCACCCTTGGATTGCTGCAACTGGTCGATCACCGGGTTGACCTGCTCGAGGGCCTGGGGCGGCAACACCAACTCCGATTGCAGGCGCAGCCAGGTGAAGAAATCCGGCAGGTGCAGGAAACCGATCAGGGCAATCAGGAACAGCAGGAAGGGGAACAGCGAGAACAGCATCTGGTAGGCCAGTGCCGAAGCGTAGGTGGGCATTTCGTCATCGACGAATTCCTTGACGGTACGCAACAGCACTTTATGCAGCTTCAGACCATCGAGAACCGGAAAAATCATAGCGTCTCCTTTCGCCGCATAAAGGTTGAGTTTGTGGGCGACTCAGGGGCCGTTTTCTACATCAAGGTAGCCTATTTGGCGACCTTGAAACAATTTCGAAACTTTAATCACGCCATGTGACATAAAAACGGCCATCCGTGGATGGCCGTCAGGTTGCGCAAAAGCAGGCCTATTTGGTCGCTTTTTTTACCGCGTCCTTGGTATCGCCGACGGCTTTTTCCACCTGGCCTTTCTTTTCCTGCACCACGCCTTCAGCGCGCAGTTTGTCATTACCGGTGACTTTGCCGACGCCTTGCTTGATATTGCCGACGGCCTGGTCTTTCAAGCCTTTTGCCTTATCCGCTGTGCTGCCCATGGTATTTCTCCGAAAGAACAATCAAAGGGTTTTGGTCATTACCTAAAGATTGACCCGGGGCCGTTCGGCAGAGTTTCAATTATTTTCGTCAGGCATTTCATCGCCGACCGCAGGTTTGGCTTTATGTTTTGCGGCCAACCCACGAGAATGCCCGGCACATTCAGGCTGTAACGCTGAAGCACAGATCCCGTAGGAAGGTTATGAAACTCAATAAAGCACAGGCCATCGCCCGCAGAAACACCGAACTGGGCGGTGCCGTACTCGGCGTCAACAACTGCCACTTCACCGACCTGGACCGCAAGCGCAACATCTGGTGGTTCGACCTGCCGGTGGGCCGGATTGCCGTGGGCCAGTACGAGTGGATCCACCTGTTGATGCACAACGCCGAGACCGACCAGTTGCTGCACCTGAAGGTGCCGACAGTGTTCCTGCGTGAAAAGCTCGAAGGCCTGGTGGTGCGCAATGCGGGCAAGCGCAAGCCTGAGATCACCCTGGAGCTGAGCGCGGACAAGGACTCGTTCTTGAAAGATGTGCGCCCTGCCGGGGCTGGCGTGAGCTTCGCGCAGTTCGCCCTTTAATTGCCTGTGCCGCAAACCCTGCCCAACTAATGAATGCCTGAAGTGATCTCGCGACTGTATTGACGCCGTCGCGAGACCTTCTTGCTTACATATATTTCAAAATGTAACTATACTGGCCTGCATTTTTCGAAAATGGAGAGTTCGGTATATGGAGCGGTATTTGTCATGGATACGACAACTCAATCAGCGCGCTGAAACACCTCAAACCCTTGAGGAATTTATTGAATCAGCCTCGTTATTCAGCCACACACTAGGCTTCGAATTCTTCTCCTACTCCGTGTGTGAAACCACGCCCTTCACGCGTCCGAAGATCCATGTATTTGGCAACTACCCCGGTCAATGGCTGCATCGATATAAAGAACAGAACTATACGGTCATTGACCCGACCATACGCCATTGCAAAGTCTCGTCTGAGCCTGTGCGCTGGTGCAGTGCCTTGTTTGAGACGTGTCCGCAACTGTGGACAGATGCCAAAGCCTTCGAACTAAACTTTGGCATCACCCAACCCTCTTTCAATGCCCGTGGCTATATCGCGTTACTTTCCCTGGCCAGAAAAAACACCTCTATTCAAGACCCCGAGTGGGAAGCGCTCAAACCGTTAATCAAAGCTTTCTCCGAAACCGTTGGCTACCGCATCTTCGAACTGGAAGATGCGCTGGCCAATACGTTGGATATCGAACTTGGACAAAAAGAGAAAGAAGTGCTGCGCTGGACCGCTGATGGAAAAACATCGGAAGAAATAGGCCGCATATTAAATGTGACCGCCGATGCGGTGAACTTCCACCTGCGCAACATTCAAAAGAAAATGGGGGCCTGCAATCGAGTTCAGGCGGTCACCTATGCAGTAGCCCAAGGCCACATATAGGCTATAGCGGCGTAGCTGAAGTCAGCAGCTACGCCAGCCGCCTGTCACGCAAACGTATCAATGGCAGCCTGCTCATACAGCCAGCGCACCACGTTTTGCACCTCATCCCCATCGGCCTGCACCCGCACCGGCCCCGCCCCCTGCAATACGCCGATCAAGTCACGCACGGCACTCAACTCCTGCACTCGCAACATCGCCCCGGCCGCAAACAGCAATCCTGCCTGTTCATTCAGTGCCAGCAGGTACAACGGGCTATCGGCTCTTGCCTGGAACCTGGCCTGCGACCAATCCACCACGGCCGAGCGCCCCACGGCGCGATCACGAATAATCCCGTTGGCAGACAACTTGAGCAGCATCTGGATTTTGCTGTTATCCCGGATTGTGTCGACAAACCTGGCAACCTGCACCGGCAGTTCTACATCGGCCAACGAGTCGAACACGCCACCGGGCACAGGGGTGATAGCGCCGGTCTGGGCACTACCGGCGCTCGAGGCAATGGCTGCCTTGATCGGGTTTTCACAGAAGCCCTGCGCCGTACCGTGACTGAACATGCCCACCGACACGGTGAGAGTCGTTTCCAACGTCTCCAATTTGTTGTAGTGCCACCAACCGGCGGGAATGAATAAAATCTCACCGGCCTCGACCTCATAAATCGTGGCATCGCCGACATAGGGGCTGACGTCGATATGGCCGAAGCACACACCATTCAACGCAGACTTTTTCTCCAGGGCCATTTCATCGAAATACGCCGGCGGCCAGATCATCATGCGTTTGCGGCCATACAACGGAAACAAAAAGGTATCGCACGAATCGTTATGCAGGCCGATCCATGTGGAACGGTAGCGCCCACCGATAAAGACCGCGTTGGCCCCCGGATAAGGCATGCCGTAGCGCTCAATGTAACCGTGAGTGAATGCGCGCAACCGGGTGGCCACGGTACTGGAATGCTTCAGGCAGTAGTCGCGGGTGAACGTGATGCCCTCAGCGTTATTGAGGGCGGCAAAGTCCCGGACAAACTGCTCGAACCCGTCAAATGCCTGGGGAAACCCGGGCACTGCCGGTTGCTTGAGCATCTGGCCGTCCGCATTGACGGTCATGTCGCCTGACTCGACCACGTTGCGCGCCAGTTCAAAAACGTCCTCAAGGTTCATGAGCGGCTCGCTCAGTACGTCCTGCCCCATCACCACCGGTAGGGACTTGTCCTGGGAGAGACTGACGAAACGCTCCCAGAAAACCGCCGGCACCGTCGGCGTATTGTTAGCGTTGCACACACGTGCGCGGATCGTGGCAGTCATCGTTCGTCACCTTCAGTCCGGGAAAGCATCTGGGTAAAAATCCTTGTAGACGTTTTTGATCTGGTCATCGCTCATGCCCAAGACACGCACCAGGGCAGCACTGAACATGCACGGGACAACGGCCAGGACAATGAGCAAACCCAACGCGGCCATTGCGTAGCTCACGCCCAGCGCGCCGGAAAATGCCCCTCCTACCAGCGCGCCAAACGGAATGACCATGCCGGAAACAAACGAGGTCGCCGAACCGATCCGGTTGCGGTAATTGTCGGGCGTGGCCAGCATGCGCACCGTCGATGTGTTGACCGTGACCATGACCAGGCCAACCCCGCCGATGAACAACAGGGGTACGGTGACGCTGGCGAACCAACCGGGCCGGGCGTGGAAAAACTGACTGAAAAGTCCACAGCCCAGCATCGCCAACCCGACCAGCAGGAAACCGGCAAATACGACGCCGGGCCTGCCCCAGCGCCCGTTGGCCCGCTTGACCAGAAACAGGCTGCCGAGCAGCAACCCCACTGCAAAAGCGCCTTCCGTCACGGCGATCAACCACAGGTCCTGCGGAAAATAGCGGTTGATCAACACCGGAAACAGCACGGCGAACAGCGGGTACAACGAAAAGTTGACGATGAACGCCAGCAGGCTCAGGTTCCATTCAGGCTTGACCCGGTAGAGAGCGGTGAAGCCTTCACGGGTGCGTGTGTACCAGGCCGTCAGATAGGAAAGCTGTCGCGCGCCCCCCACAGGGTTGGCGGCAGGCGTCCTGACCATGCCGATCAGCACCAACGCCACCAGCACTGCCGCTGCGTTGAGCCAGAGCGTGCCCAAGACCCCCAGCGGCCCCAGTAGAATGCCGGCGGCCAATGGTCCCATTAACGCCGACGAAGAACCGACGATGCTCCTCAGCCGCACCGCATCGCTGACCCTGTGGGTAGCGACCAGGGCCGGCGTCAGGCTCATCTGGAGCGGATCGCGGATGCCGATGGCAACGCCCGACACGGCCAGGCAACCGGCGATCAGCCAGGGCAGGTACAGGTCCAGTGTGCCAAGGCCCGCCAGGACCAGCGTGGTCGCTGCGCTGAGGACGTAACAGCCCACCAGCAGGCGATGGCGATCATAGTGGTCGCCCAACCAGCCAAACAGGGCACGCGACAGCACATCCGCCAGGGTCGCAACCGCAACAAAGCCCGCAAAGGTCAGCGGATTCGCGGTCTTGCCCAGCACCCACCAGGCGATCGCAAACTGCCCACAGCGCGTGCCCACGGCGTTGAGGAAGGCCGCCCATTGGATGAGGTAGAAATCGCGCCCCAGGCCATTGAGGGACGAGCCACTCATTGCGGCACCCCATCACGGCTCAACCGCGCCAGGCAACCGGCGGCCAGGTAGGCATCCAGCCCTCCGGTCAGGCTGCGGCATTGCCCGTCACCGACTATGGCGTTGATCGCGCTCAGGGCTTTCAAGCTGCGCACACCACTTTTGCAGTAGATCACCGTGTCGACGGCGGGCGCCGCCTGGGCCAGGCGCTGTGGCAACTGGTTCAAGGGCATGTTGATCCCGCCCAAGGAAATCGCCAGATGCTCGTGCTCATCCCGTACATCGATCAATTGCACGGGAACATCACTGCGCAACCGTCGCTCCAGCGCCAGTGGGGAAATGGCATACCGCTCGCCGACGGCCACCGCACAGCTCGCTTCAATTTCACGGGGCTGGAGGATCGAAGGCCGCTCGCCGCTCAAGGGGTTGCTCGCCCGGTGACGCACAGACACCTGGCGCAGGTGCAGGCTCAAGGCATCGAACAACATCAAGCGGTTGGCCGCCGGCTCGCCCACTCCGGCCAGGATCTTGATCGCCTCCAGCGCCTGGATCGAGCCGACAATCCCCGGCAACACACCCAGCACACCGGCCTCGCCGCAATTTTGCGCCAGGCCGGCCGGGGGTGGTTCAGGGAAGATATCGCGCAGGTTGGTCGAGCGCCGCCCCTCGGCATCCGTCAGGTTGAATACACCCACCTGCCCCTCGAACTGGCTGATCGAGGCATACACTAGGGGTTTGCCACCGAGGTAGCACGCATCGTTGAGCAGATACTTGGTGGTGAAGTTGTCCGTGGCATCGACAATCACGTCATAGCCTTGCACATAGGCCAGTACGTTGCTTTGGCTGAGCCGTTCGGCGAAATGCCGGATGTCTATGTGCGGGTTGTTATCGAGCAGCTTCTGCCGAGCCACGGCTCCCTTGGGCGCGCCGATGTCCCCAACGCCGAACAATAACTGCCGATGCAGGTTGCTGACGTCGACGGTGTCATCCTCGACAATGCCGATGTGACCGACACCGGCCGCCGCCAGGTACATCAGCGCGGGGCAGCCAAGCCCTCCAGCGCCCACCACCAGCACCTTGCCAGCCTTGAGACGGGCCTGGCCTTCGGGGCCAAAGCCCTTGACCAGAAAATGCCGCGCGTAGTGGGCCTGTTCGTCGCCGCTGAAGCGTTCGTCGCTCATATCAGCCTCCCGCCACAGCGCTGATGATCAGGGCAGTGGAATGCGCGCTCAGGGGGATTTCACTCCACTGTTCTTCATCGGCGTAAGGGATGTCATCGATCACCAGGCTGATAAAAGGCTTGAGGCGGTATTCGCCTTCGACGATGGCGCTATACAGCAGGGGCTCGTCAGCGCGCAGGCCTTCCATCAGTTGCAGAGCGTTTGCACAGGGCAGCGTCCAGGTTTTCCGACCATTGGTCAGGTCGGCGAACTGGCTGGCAATAACGATTTGGGGCATGTCGGGTTTCCTTGCGAGGACACAATCAGGTCGTGATGGCAGTCACTCAGTGCGTTGAACACCAAGCGGCCCATCGGCGTGAAATACGGGCGTTCGGCGGCAATCTCCAGGCAACCGGCCAGATAGCGTTGCAGGTACACCTGGCGCGGGGTGCCTGCCGCCGCGCCGGACACATCGCGGTAATACCTCAAGGCCGCGGCGGCAAAGTGCGCGGCCGCCATCACGCCACGCAACGTCTTGCCACGGGTGCCCGATGGCAGCACATAGTCCCTGGGCGCCTGCGACGTTTGCAGGTCATAAACCTCCATCACGAAGTTCAGCCAGATATGCGCGTGCTCATGCACCAGGGTTTCTTCCAGGGGAATGGCCGAGTCGAAGGCTTGTTCGCCCAGGTAAATGGTCTGGGGGATCAACGCACTGGTGGAGCTGCTCATGGGTTGCAACAACTTGCAGTAGCGAATGGGAATGTTGAAAAAGCTGCGCCAGGCGGGGCTCACCTGGCAGATGTTGGCCGTGGCGGACTGGATGCTCTGTTGCTCCACGGCCGAACAGGCTGTCGAGTCGAATTCCTCGACCTGGCTGGCGGCCAAGCGCTTGAACAGCGCACGGGCATTGACCGGCTCCAGGTAATCGGTCAACGCGTCATGGGCCTGCGGCGCCGCGTTACGACGGCTACAGGCAACAGCGGTCAGCAAGGTCGCCGGCCGCACACCTTCATTGATAAAAGGCAGGCCGCCAATCGTGTGGAAAAACGTGTCCGGGGTCATAAGCCGCTCAACCCACCGCTTCTTCGGCGCGCCAGCAGCGAGAGGCCAGGAAGCCTTGCAAGTCCTGGCTTTTGACGCGGTATCCGTTGAAGCCACCCAGGGCCTCATCCACGTCCTGGCGCGTCATCTGACCGGTCGCCAACAACAGTTTCTTCAACCGCGACAAGGTTCGCTCGGCGTACCAGCGTTCCTTGAGATCCTGAATGATGGCCTGTGCATGATGCGTGGAAATCTTCTGCTGGTCCTGCAGGGCGCTGACGAACCCCCTCAGATGAATCAGTGGCTCGGACATCGCGCGATAGGGTGCGTCAATTTCATGCACCAGCGTGACCTCATCGTCGTCGAACTCCGGGTCGTCACGGTAATGACCATAAACAACTCCATAGCCTTGCATGCCGAGAAAGCGCATTTCGCCGGCCCTGATCGCCCCCATGGACGCCAGGCCCCATACCTGCCAGCCATTCTGGATCGCACGGCGAATTTCGATATGCCCTACGGAAGGGAAGCTGTGGAACGTACCATCCACGATGGCGATACAGCCCGGCTGCGGGTTCTGTGCGACCAGGGCCTGGATGTCACCGCGCCTGGCCGGCGCATGCACCACTACGTCAGCGTGCCCGGCCAAGACCTGCTCCATCCCGGATGCCGTAGGCCCTACGAATAAATGCAGCTTCATGCGTGCTCCTACCCTAGCGTGCGATATAGCGGGACAGGCGAGGACCTGCGCGCTTGAGTGCCGGCTGGAACGACTCCATGCCTGGGATAACGATCTTGACCACCGCCAACGGTGAATCATTTTTACTCAGCACCACCCGCAGCACCTGGCCAAACCCTGCGCTGCGCAGGCGATCGAGCAGGCATTCCAACGCTGAATCAATGCTATGGATCTGCGCGTTGGCATCCTCGATGTCGGAGTAGGCAATGGCCTGGTGCGCGTCGTTGACGTGACCGCGCAAGCGCGCAACGGCGTCAAGCTCTGCCTGGCGATCGCTCGCGCTGAAATACTTGAAACGCTCGATCAGATCGTCCCGGCCACCGTGTATGTAGGAAAGCCGTGACTGCGCGGCCTCGGCGAGTCCCCGAACGGCAGCAATGTCGCGACACAGGTGCAAGCCCGAACCGCAAGAGATGGCAATGGGCGCATCGTCGGACGGTTCCATGATGAACCCCTGGACATAGGGCAGCCCGATCACGCTGGGGGTGTAGCGTACGACGGCGCTCAATCCGGCGGCCTCGACCCTGGTAAACAACGGGTCCAGGGTTTGCACCGCACAATCGCGCAAGATCAGGCGCGAGGTGTCTTTCATGAAATTGAACGCTTGCACGTCGCGCTCGACGATTTCGGCGATGCCATGCACGCTGGCCTCGTCCACGGTATTGCCAGAGCTCAGACCGTTGGTGCTGGTGCCGAAAATACGCTGCCCCTGGTTTTCGCTGAACGGTGAAAAAATCAGCTCGGCCGGTACGGCGAAGGTCTGTCCGGTGGCGATGTCCTGCGCATGGACGCACGCCAAGGGCCCGTCGGGATCGATCGGCGCCCCGAGGATCGGGCAGAAATCAACGAAATCGTGGACAAAGCCGGCTTGTGCCGCGACCTTGCGAGGCGTGGAGACAAATACGTCGATGTTTCTATTGCGGTATTCGGCGATGGCAAACTCGATGGCCTCCATGTAGGCACCCACGCGTGCCTCTTCCATGCGCATGCCTTTCCCGGCACTGACACAGAGCGAGCCCTCAACCGCATCGGGTCGAATACTGGCAAATACGGGAATACCAATCTTGTCCAGCCACGTGGTATTGGTGACACGCGTGATACCAAACTCCACGGCAAGTTTCCTGGCGTGGGTCAACGTGTCGGACAATGAGGCCTTACGCAAACTTGAGGTCATGCGATACATAAAGAAGCCCGTTGAAATACTGATCGCTAGTTGCGTGCTATCCGAACAATCGAATAGCACGCAGCGTGTTACTTACCGGCGTCTTCAATATCAGCGGAGATATTGTTGTTGGATTCGTGAATAACGAAGCCAGCACGCATTTGACCTTCATCGTTCAGGATGTCGGCAAACGCATCTACAGCAGAAGCATCAAGTGCGAATGTTTCGTTAGTTGCATTATTCATAGTGATTTCCTCGAATAATTGAATGCCGTTATCGGCTATCACTTTTCGGGGGCTGACGCATTCAATAAACAAATGCGACATTGTGTCGCCCCTAAAACAGCCCTGAGAGTTTTAGAGCACATGGCGATTACGCTCAACTACAAGATTTGGTAGGTCCACGGGTGTAAATCGGTTCAATAGGCGCGCACGTCCAACAGGGCTGGCGGAAAGTCGGTACACCGGCAACTTTTGCATTTATGTACAGAGGGGCAAAAAAGGCCGATTTGTATATCTATTCGCCGCAGTAGTGGCCCTATGCAACCAATCAACACAAGCACTCGAACAAACAGCAGCCAATAAAAAACCCGTACTTCACTGAAGTACGGGTTTGCATGAAACGGGTGACTTTTTACTTTTTAACGCCCAGCTTTTTCAATTCTTCGTCACGCAGCTCACGCCGCAGGATCTTGCCTACGTTGGTGGTCGGCAGGGCATCGCGGAACTCGACAGCCTTGGGCACTTTATAGGCCGTGACATTGGCGCGCATATGCTCCATCACTTGGTCCTTGGTCAGGGTGGCACCCGGCTTGACCACGATAAAAAGCTTGATGTGCTCCCCGGACTTCTCGTCCGGCACACCAATGGCCGCGCACTGCAGCACGCCCGGCAGGCCCGCCAGTACGTCTTCCAGCTCGTTGGGGTACACGTTGAAGCCCGAGACCAGGATCATGTCTTTCTTGCGATCGACGATGCGCATGTAGCCGTCCGGCTGGATGATCGCGATATCACCGGTCTTGAGCCAGCCTTCGCTGTCGAGCATCTCGTCGGTGGCGTCCTGGCGCTGCCAGTAGCCCTTCATCACTTGCGGACCTTTGACGCACAGCTCGCCGGTTTCACCCAGTGCGAGTTCGGTGCCGTCGTCGGCGATGACTTTGCAGACGGTGGACGGCACCGGGATGCCGATGGTGCCGATCTGGATATGCTGGATCGGATTGACCGTGGCCACCGGGCTGGTCTCGGTCATGCCGTAGCCTTCGCAGATGCCACAGCCGGTCACGGCCTTCCAACGCTCGGCCGCCGCCAGTTGCAGGGCCATGCCGCCGGACAGGGTGACTTTCAGCGCAGAGAAATCCAGCTTGCGGAACGCCTCGTTGTTGCACAGCGCCACAAACAGCGTGTTCAGGCCGACAAAGCCGCTGAACTTCCACTTCGAAAGTTCCTTGACCATCGCCGGCAGGTCGCGCGGGTTGCTGATCAGGATGTTGTGGTTGCCGATCAGCATCATCGCCATGCAATGAAAGGTGAACGCGTAAATGTGGTAAAGCGGCAGCGGCGTGATCAGGATCTCGCAGCCTTCATTTAGGTTGGAGCCCATCAGCGCCTTGCACTGCAACATGTTGGCGACCAGGTTGCGATGGGTGAGCATCGCGCCCTTGGCGACGCCGGTGGTGCCGCCGGTGTATTGCAGCACGGCCACATCGCTGCTGGCCGGGCTGGCATCGCTGACCGGTTGGCCGTGCCCCTTGGCCAGCACGTCGTTGAACTTGATCGCCTTGGGCAGGTGATAGGCCGGGACCATTTTCTTCACGTACTTGATAACGCTGTTGATCAGCAGGCGCTTGAGCGGCGGCAACAGGTCGGCGACTTCGGTGACGATCACATGCTTGACGGCGGTCTTGGGCACGACCTTTTCCGCCAGGTGCGCCATGTTGGCAAGGCACACCAGGGCCTTGGCGCCAGAGTCGTTGAATTGGTGTTCCATTTCCCGCGCGGTGTACAGCGGGTTGGTGTTGACCACGATCAGGCCGGCGCGGATGGCGCCGAACACGGCGACCGGGTATTGCAGGACGTTGGGCAGTTGCACCGCGATTCGGTCGCCGGGCTTCAAGTCGGTGTGCTGTTGCAGGTACGCGGCGAAGGCGCCGGACAGTTCGTACAATTCACCGTAGGTGATGGTCTTGCCCAGGTTGCTGAAAGCCGGTTTGTTGGCGAAGCGCTGGCAGGACTGCTTCAGTACCGCCTGAATATTCGGATACTCGTCTGGATTGATTTCTGCGGCAATCCCGGCGGGGTACTTATCCTTCCAAAAGTCTTCGTTCATGGAAGCCCACTCCTCAGCGACGTCAGCGACGCGAATTCATCATCGCATTTGATGCGATTATTATTGGTGTATGTTTTTTTAGGTGAATCTGGCGCTTTCAAGCAGGCCGAGACGTCACAAAGCGCGCCGAGAGTAGCAGCTTTGCCAAAGGCCGCCTAGAGCCAAAAGAGGGGGTCACGGTCATAAACACGACTGTCCTACAATATTTGGTCACACTTTAAACCAAGCTGAAATAGCGGCATAGATGGCTCTGGAACGGGGCTTTCAGAACAACACAGTACAAATGTGGGAAGGGGCTTGCCCCCGATGGCAGTGGTTCAGTCTACGCATCTGGTGACTGCCCCACCGCCATCGGGGGCAAGCCCCCTCCCACTTTTTTTTCAGCATATTTCAGCTCAAGCGATATCGCGCAACTCACGCCGCAAGATCTTGCCCACCGGCGTCATCGGTAACGAGTCGCGCAACACGATGTGCTTGGGCACCTTGTACCCCGTGAAGTTGGTCTTGCAGTATGCCTTCAACTCTTCAAGGCTCACCCCTTGGGCACGCGCCACCACGAACAGCTTCACCGCCTCCCCCGTGCGTTCATCCGGCACGCCGATCACCGCGCAGTTGGCCACCGCCGGGTGGGCCATCACGACATCCTCGATTTCGTTGGGATACACGTTGAAGCCCGAGACGATGATCAAGTCTTTCTTACGGTCAACGATGCGCACAAAGCCATCGTCATCGATCACCGCGATATCACCGGTCTTGAGCCAGCCTTCGGCGTCCAGCGCCTCGGAGGTGGCGGCCGGCTGCTGCCAGTAGCCCTTCATCACCTGCGGGCCCTTGATACACAGTTCACCGCGCTCGCCCAATGGCAGCTCGACACCCTGATCATCGATCACTTTCATCGCCGTGCCCGGCACCGGAATGCCCACCGTCCCCAGGCGGGATTTGCTGCCGTAGGGGTTGGTGCTGGCCACCGGTGAGGTTTCTGTCAGGCCATAACCCTCGCCAATCGCGCAACCGGTAATCTGCTGCCAGCGTTCAGCCGTGGCCTTGATCAGCGCAGTGCCGCCGGAATTGGTGAGCTTGAGGTGGGAGAAGTCCAGGGTCTTGAAGTCCGGGTGGTCCATCAACGCCACAAATAGCGTGTTGAGCCCCAGCAGCCCGGTGAACCGCCACTTTTTCAGTTCCTTGATGAAGCCGCCGATGTCTCGCGGATTGGTGATCAGCACGTTGTGATTGCCCGAGACCATCATGCACATGCAATTCGCCGTGAAGGCATAGATATGGTAAAGCGGCAGCGGCGCGATCATCACCTCCTGCCCTTCCTTGATCAGCGGATGACCGTCATCGCCGGTCTGGGACATACAGGCGCGCACCTGTTGCATGTTCGCCACCAGGTTGCCATGGGTGAGCATCGCGCCCTTGGCCAGGCCGGTGGTGCCGCCGGTGTATTGCAGCACCGCGATGTCGTCCAGTGTGACGGGGTGGCGGGTCACGCCCAGGCCCGCGCCCATATGCAGGGCGCGCTTGAATGACACCGCGCGCGGCAGGTCGTAGGCCGGCACCATCTTCTTGACCTTGTCGACCACCGTGTTGATCAGCCAGCCTTTGGCGGCGGGCATGAAGTCGCCCATCTTGGCTTCGATCAGGTAGTCGATCTCGGTGTCGCTGCACACCTCCTGTACCCGCGAACCGAACAGGTTGAGGTAGACCAGCGCACGCACGCCGGCGTCCTTGAACTGGTGACGCATCTCGCGCGGGGTGTAAAGCGGGTTGGTGTTGACCACGATCAGCCCGGCGCGCAAGGCGCCGAACACCGCAATCGGGTAATGCAGCACGTTGGGCATCTGCACCGCGATGCGCTCGCCCGGCTTGAGGTCGGTGTGCTGCTGCAGGTAGCCGGCGAACGCGGCGCTCTGGCGTTCCAGTTCGGCGTAGGTCAGGGTGATGCCCATGTTGCTGAATGCCGGACGGTCGGCGAAGGCCTTGCAGGAGCGCTCGAAGACTTCGATCACCGACTTGTAGGCAGAGAGGTCAATGTCGTTGGGAACGCCCGCTGCGCGTTTGTCATTCCAGAAATCAGGTTGCATTATTCTTGTCCTCTTACCTGAGTGTGTCCGGCCGCTTTCTGACTGCTATGAAAAGCGGAGCTTTGGGGACGTTAGCAGCTATGGCCAACCAGGCAAATACAGGAAAGAGCGTCATTAATTGCGTGAATCTTCCTACAAGGCTTCGCACTGATCAGACGCAGCCGTGCGGATGAGCTATACACTGCAACGACGCTGAGCAGACCTTGAGCAGACCTTGAGCAGACCTTGAGCAGACCTTGAGCAAAGGAACCGCCATGAACCACACCTCCTTCTGGCTGACCGCGAATGACCGCAGCCGCCTGTACGTCAATCAATGGATGCCCGACGGTCCGCCCAGGGCGCTGGTGATGCTGTCCCATGGCATGGCCGAGCACAGCGGGCGCTATGCGCGCCTGGCGCAGGCCCTGTGCGACGCTGGCTACGGTTTATATGCGCCGGACCAACGGGGTCACGGCCGCACCGCCGACGAAGGCACCCTGGGCCTGTACGCCGAGCACGACGGCTGGAACAAGGTGGTGGGCGACCTCGCCAGCCTCAACCAGCACATCGGCCAGCAGCAGCCGGGGTTGCCGATCATCCTGCTAGGGCACAGCATGGGCAGCTATATCGCCCAGGCCTATCTGCTGCACCACAGTGCCAGCCTGGATGGGGCGATTCTCAGCGGTTCGAATTTCCAGCCGGTGGCGCTGTACCGCGCGGCGCGATTGATCGCACGGATCGAACGACTGCGCCAGGGATTGCGCGGGCGCAGTGCGCTGATCGATTTCCTGTCGTTTGGATCGTTCAACAAGGCGTTCAAACCCAATCGCACCGCTTTCGATTGGCTCAGTCGCGACCCGGCGGAGGTGGACAAGTACATCAACGACCCGCTGTGCGGGTTCCGCTGCACCAACCAGCTGTGGATCGACTTGCTCGGCGGCTTGCAGCAAATCAGCAAAGCGTCCAATCTCGCGCAGATCGACCCGGGCCTGCCCATCCTGGTGATGGGCGGCGAATGTGATCCGGTGAGCGAAGGCAAGCGTCTCAACAGCCTGGCCGACGCCCTGCGTGAAGCGGGCTGCCAGCACCTGCAACTGAATATCTACCCGCAGGCGCGCCATGAAGTGTTCAACGAAACCAACCGTGATGAAGTCACGGCGGATGTACTGAGCTGGCTCGACCAGGCCCTGATCTTGCGCAGACCGACGCGATGCGAATAAATTTTCGATTAAAATCAGTCAGTTAAATTACCGATTAGCCACAGGATGCACGTTTAGATGACCCAGGTAACCAACACCCCGTACGAAGCCCTCGAAGTCGGCCAGACCGCCAGTTACAGCAAGTTGGTGGAAGAGCGTGATATCCAGCTGTTCGCCGCCATGTCCGGCGACCACAACCCGGTGCACCTGGATGCCGAGTACGCCAAGGCGACCATGTTCAAGGAGCGTATCGCCCACGGCATGTTCAGCGGTGCCCTGATCAGCGCGGCCGTTGCCTGCGAGCTGCCTGGGCCGGGCACGATCTACATCGGCCAGCAGATGAGCTTCCAGAAGCCAGTGAAAATCGGCGACACCCTGACCGTGCGCCTGGAAATCCTCGAGAAGCTGCCGAAGTTCCGCGTGCGCATCGCCACACGCGTGTTCAACCAGCGCGATGAGTTGGTAGTGGATGGCGAGGCGGAAATCCTGGCGCCGCGCAAGCAGCAGGTGGTGACGCTGACCGAGTTGCCGCCGATCAGCATTGGCTAAAGTCTGCGCAAAAAAAAATGTGGGAGGGGCAAGCCCCTCCCACATTCTTTTACAGCGCAGGGCTTACGACTGAGCGCGAGCCTGGTTACGCAGGGCTTTCACCTGGTCGTGGTTGCGTTGCACGCCGTGGTACTGACGCTCAACCAAGTCACGAATGCCCAGCAGGTTGTGCTTGTTGATCTTCTCGATCGCTTCCTTGTAAGCCTTCAGTGCGTGGTCTTCACCGCGCTCGGCTTCGTTCAGCACCGCTTCTTCATCTTTACCGGTGAGCATCGACTTCACGTCGACCCAACCACGGTGCAAAGCGCCGGCAACGCTGCCGGAATCTTCCGGATCGCCACCCAGGGCACGCACGGCGGTTTTCAGCTCGGCGGCAGCGGTGGCGCAGTCAGCGGAACGCTTGGCGAACAGGGCTTTGAGCTCTGGGTGCTTGATGTCTTCAGCGCACTCCTTGAAACCCTTTTGGCCGTCGATGCTGGTTTCGATCAGGTCGTTCAGTACGGAGATCGATTCTTTATTGATGTCAGTCATTTTTCAATTCCTTGTACGGGTTAGAAGGTTGTCTTAGTGATTGCAGCGCCCGTGCCAGGTTTCCAAAAAACAAAATCAATATATATTTCAATAACTTAAGATTAATTGAACCATCTGTATGTATGTTATTTGCATGATCTGTCATTTGGCCTTCATGCAGAATGCCTGTATTTTCCAAGGTCTCGACTCAACCCTCCGAGCCTTCATGAATCCCGAAAAACTCGAACTGCTGATCACCCGCGAAATGCCCTTCGGCAAATACAAGGGACGGATCATCGCCGACCTGCCCGGCCCCTACCTCAACTGGTTCGCCCGTGAAGGTTTCCCCCACGGCGAACTGGGTGGTCTGCTGGCGTTGATGCAGGAAATCGACAGCAACGGGTTGTCTGAATTGCTCGAACCGCTACGCGCCAAACACGGCAAACCCGCCCCGCGCCATTGAGAGCCCCCAATGCCACGCAATGCTGACAACGAACAACATTGGCAGGCTGTTTCCGAGCGCTACGCCCTGGAACCCGGCCCGATCAACCTGGAAAACGGTTACTTCGGGCGTATGAGCCGAACGGTGCAATCCCATTACCTGGATCAGGTTGCGTTTATCAACCAGAGCAATTCGCTGCATGTGCGCCAGCGCTTCGAGCGAGGCGAGAACGTCGAGATTCGTCGGCAACTGGCCGAGCTGATTGATGTGGCCCCGGAGTCGGTGGCCTTTACCCGCAACGCCACCGAAGCCTTGCAATCACTGATCCGCAACTACAACCGCCTGCAACCGGGCGACCAGGTGCTGATCAGTGACCTGGAGTACGACACGGTCAAGGGTGCCATGCGTTGGCTGGCCGGCGTTCGCGGGGTGGAGGTGATCGAACTGTCCCACGTACACCCGGCCAGTTTCGACAGCCTGGTGCAGACGTATCTTGATGCGTTCGTCCAGTACCCACGTCTGAAGCTGATGGCGCTGACCCACGTCACCCACCGCACCGGCCTGGTGATGCCCGTCGAAGCGGTCGCCAGGGCGGCGCGTGAGCATGGCGTGGACGTGATCCTCGATGGTGCCCATGCCCTGGGCCAGATCGAGTTCAACCTGGCCGAGCTGGGCATTCAGTTTGCCGGCTTCAACCTGCACAAATGGATCGGCGCGCCACTGACCCTGGGCTTCCTGTACATCGCCCCGGAGCGCCTGGCCGATATCGACCCGGACATGGGTGAGTTTCACTACCCCGCCACCGATGTGCGTGCGCGTACGTCCTACAGCACGCCGAACTTTCCGGCGCTGATGACCTTGCCGCTGGTGTTTGAAGAGCATCGCCAATTA
Source organism: Pseudomonas extremorientalis (assembly GCF_024584605.1). Lineage (NCBI taxonomy): Bacteria > Pseudomonadati > Pseudomonadota > Gammaproteobacteria > Pseudomonadales > Pseudomonadaceae > Pseudomonas > Pseudomonas extremorientalis. Next base: position 5,032,165 of record NZ_CP089519.1, read on the forward strand.
GGTGGCTCGGCGGCAAAAGGCGCACGGGTGAATTACCTGCGGGACCTGTGGGTCAGCCAAGTGCGGGCATTGCCGGGGATCGAGGTGCTGACGCCGGATGATCCGAGGGTGTATTGCGGGATTACGGCGTTCAAGTTCAGCGGGCGGGATCAGCAGGCGATGGTCGATAGACTGCTCAAGGACTACAACCTGTTTGTCACTACCCGAACCGGTGCGTCGTTCGGCACCTGTATCCGGGTGACACCGGGGCTGGTGACGTCGGCAACCGAGATCGCCGTGCTGATCAAAGCCATCACCGAGTTGAGCGTCGGCTAAGCGCCTTTTCTACAGACAAAAAAAAGCGGTACACCGACCAAGTGCACCGCAAAAATGCCGTCAAGCACAGCAACAACGATTCAGTAAAAGCAGATCAATCCAGCAGGGCCAGCGCCTGCGCGGTAACTTCCTGGATACGGGCCCAGTCGCCGTTCTTGACCCATTCCGGGTCGAGCATCCAGCTACCGCCCACGCACATCACGTTTTTCAACGCCATGTAGTTTTTGATGTTGGCCGGGCCCACGCCGCCGGTCGGGCAGAATTTCACTTCGCCGAACGGGCCGCCCAAGGCCTTGATCGCCGCCACGCCGCCGCTGACTTCCGCCGGGAACAGCTTGAAGCGGCGATAACCCAGGCCATAGCCTTCCATGATGCCGGAGGCATTGCTGATGCCCGGCAGCAGCGGGATCGGGCTGTGTACCGAAGCTTCCAGCAAGTCGCGGGTGATGCCGGGGGTGACGATGAATTGCGAGCCGGCCACTTCGGCTGCTTCGAGCATGTGACGGTCCAGCACGGTGCCGGCACCGGTGCACAGTTCAGGGCGTTGTTCGCGCAGTACCTGAATGGCCTTGAGGCCGAACTCCGAACGCAGGGTCACTTCCAGTGCGGTCAAACCGCCGGCTGCCAGGGCATCGGCCAGCGGCAGGATGTCCTGTTCGCGGGCGATGGTGATCACCGGCAGGATCCGCGCCTTGGCGCAGAGGCTGTCGATCAGGGCAACTTTATCCGCCATGGACACGGTCGGTTGAGGGCTTTTCATAGCGGCTGATCCTTGGCTCATGGGCACCAGTAAATCTCTAATGTAGGTTGCAGAAACGCGCGAATCGGCATGGCAGCGACGTCATCGCTGGCCAGCGCGGCGCTCAAGGTGGTCAATTTCGAACTGCCGGAAATCGACAGTACGGTGTAGTTCGCCGTGGCCAGCAGCGCGCGACTCATGGTCAGGCGCTGGTGCGGCACGGTCGGCGCCAGCATCGGCCAGCAACGGCGGGTACCGTCGGCCTTCAACGCTTCGCCCAGATTGGGACTGTCGGGGAACAGCGATGCGGTGTGGCCGTCATCGCCCATGCCCAGCACCAGCACGTCAATGGCTGGCAATTCGGCCAGCAGGCGATCGGCCTGCTCGGCTGCGTCTTCAAGATTGGCCGCGGCGCTGTACAGGCTCAAGAACCTGGCCTTGGCCGCCGGGCCTTGCAGCAGGTGCTGCTTCAACAGGCCGGCATTGCTGTCAGCATGTTCCACCGGCACCCAGCGCTCGTCGGCCAGGGTGATGGTGACCTTGGACCAGTCCAGGCCCTGCTTGGCCAGGTGCTGGAAAAACGCCACGGGGCTGCGGCCACCGGATACCACCAGGGTCGCTTCGCCACGGGCACTGATGGCCGTGCGCAGTTGCTCGGCGACGTCATTGGCCAGGCCTTCGGCCAACAGCACCGGGGTGCGGTACTCGTGAGGGGTTACGCCCTGGGGCAGTTTCAAATCAGATATCGCCATACCACGACCTCCCATCCCGCGTGATCAGTGCAATCGAGCTCATCGGCCCCCAGGACCCGGCCGCGTACGGCTTGGGCGCATCACCGGATTTTTTCCACCCGGCGATCAGCTGGTCACACCACTTCCACGCGGCTTCGATTTCATCTTTGCGAACAAACAGGTTCTGATTGCCGCGCATCACTTCCAGCAACAACCGCTCGTAGGCATCCGGGATACGGGCGCTGCGGTAGGTGTCGGAAAAATTCAATTGCAACGGGCCGCTGCGCAGTTGCATGCCCTTGTCCAGGCCCTGCTCCTTGGTCATCACGCGCAAGGAAATGCCCTCGTCCGGTTGCAGGCGGATGATCAGTTTGTTGCTGATCTGCAGGCGCTGCTCGGGGGCAAAGATGTAGTGGGACGGTTCCTTGAAGTGGATGACGATCTGCGACAGCTTCTGCGGCATGCGCTTGCCGGTGCGCAAGTAGAACGGCACCCCGGCCCAACGCCAGTTGCGGATATCGGCACGCAGGGCAACGAAGGTCTCGGTGTCGCTCTGGGTGTTGGAGTTCTCTTCTTCCAGGTACCCCGGCACCGGCTTGCCGGCGCTGTAGCCGGCAATGTACTGGCCGCGCACCACCTGGGTGGTCAGGCCGTCCGGGCTGATCGGCGCCAGGGCCTTGAGCACCTTGACCTTCTCGTCACGGATGCTGTCGGCGGACAGGTCCGCCGGCGGGTCCATGGCGATCAGGCACAGCAGCTGCAGCAAGTGGTTCTGGATCATGTCGCGCAGCTGGCCGGCCTTGTCGAAGTAGCCCCAACGGCCTTCGATACCGACCTGCTCGGCCACGGTGATTTCCACGTGGGAGATGTAATTCTGGTTCCACTGGGTTTCGAACAGGCTGTTGGCGAAACGCAGGGCGATCAGGTTCTGGACGGTCTCTTTGCCCAGGTAGTGGTCGATGCGGTAGGTGCGGTTCTCCGGGAAGAACTGGGCCACGGCGTCGTTGACCTTGCGCGAGGACTCCAGGTCCGAACCAATCGGTTTCTCCAGCACCACGCGGGTGTTGTCCGCCAGGCCGACCTTGGACAGGTTCTCGCAGATAGCGCCGTACACCGCCGCCGGTGTGGCGAAGTAGGCGATCAAGCGTTGTTCGGTGCCGGCGATTTCCGCCAGGGCCACGTAGTCATCGGCTTTCATGAAGTCGACGTGAACATAGGTCAGGCGCGCCAGGAAACGCTGGGCGATAGTTTCGTCCAGTTCCTTGCCGACGTATTTACGCAGTTCTTTTTCAATGTGCGCCAGGTGCTGTTGCTCGGAACCGGCTTCGCGGGCCAGGGCCAGGATGCGCGTGTCGTCGTGCAGGAGCGCGGCGCCATCGAGTTGATAGAGGGCAGGAAATAACTTGCGCAGCGCCAGATCACCCAAGGCGCCAAACAGGGCAAAGGTGCAGGGTTCTACGGTTATCGAAGGCATGATGTTTGTTCTTTTATCAAGTTAAGCTACAAATACCTTTTTTCAAGGCATCACTCAAGGAAAAATGTAGTAATAACCACAACATTTTCCCGAAATACGCATTCCGAGTGGTGGTGTTCAGCTACCCTCAGTAGGATAGGCCACCGCAAAAGGCCACTCGTCGATTGGTTGCCACCCTAATTTGCATCGTCGCCCGAAGGAAAGACTGAATGGACCGCGTGCGAAATCTTCTGGAACAGATCCAGAACCGCCTCGAAGAATTGAACAAGGCCGAGAAAAAAGTTGCCGAGGTCATCCTGCTCAACCCGCAGCAGGCGACCCGCTTCTCCATCGCCGCCCTTGCCCAGGCCGCCTCGGTCAGTGAACCGACGGTCAACCGTTTCTGCCGTTCGTTCGGCGTGAGCGGTTACCCTGAACTGAAATTGCAGCTGGCGCAAAGCCTGGCCAGCGGCGCGGCATATGTCAGCCGCGCAGTGGAAGCCGATGATAACCCCGAGGCCTACACCCAGAAGATCTTTGGCAGCGCCATCGCGTCGCTCGACAGCGCCTGCCAGGCCCTGGACCCGGCCCTGATCAGCAAGGCCGTGGACCTGTTGATCCAGGCGCGGCAGATCCACTTCTTCGGCCTGGGCGCTTCGGCCCCGGTGGCGATGGATGCGCTGCACAAGTTCTTCCGCTTCAACCTGGCGGTCACCGCCCATGCCGACGTGCTGATGCAGCGCATGATCGCCTCGGTGGCACACACCGGCGAGTTGTTCGTGATCATTTCCTACACCGGGCGTACCCGTGAGCTGGTGGAAGTGGCGCGCATCGCCCGTGGAAACGGCGCTTCAGTGTTGGGCGTGACCGCCGAAAACTCGCCGCTGGCCAAGGCCAGCACGGTGAGCCTGAACATTCCACTGCCCGAAGACACCGACATCTACATGCCGATGACCTCGCGGATCATCCAGTTGACGGTGCTGGACGTATTGGCCACCGGCATGACCTTGCGTCGCGGGGTGGATTTCCAGCCGCATTTGCGCAAGATCAAAGAGAGCTTGAATGACAGCCGGTATCCGGTGGGGGATGAATTCAACTGAGCCGGCCTTTGTGTTGGCTGTACTGGCCTCATCGGGGGCAAGCCCCCTCCCACACTTCGACCTGTGAATACATTCAAAATGTGGGAGGGGGCTTGCACCCCGATGAGGCCATCAACCACCCCGCTAAACCCCAGCCCTGGCCTGCAAACTCAAATGCGCCCTCTCCCCCGGCGCCAGGCTCGCCCCGGCCATCGCCGACTCCACGCACACAAACCCCGACGCCTCGTTGAAGCTCACGCCCAACAGCGGGCGGCTGCCCGGATGCCACACCACCGTGTCGGCGCTGTCGCCGGTGTCGATGCACAGTTCGCGCTGCCAGGCGTGGTCCTTGAGTTGCAATTCGCCTTCGTGCTGGAACACCCGCTGGCAACCGCCTTCTACCCGCAACTCACCCTCCTGCTGGCAGACCTGCCGGTTGAGCTGGTCGTAACCTTGCGCACCGTCGAGCCCAGACAGCGCTATCTCATCAACATGACCAATACGCCAGTAAGCGTGCAATGCATGGCTCAGTTGGCACGGCAACTCATCCTGATGCTCGGTGCTCAGGCGCAGCTCCAAGGTTTCACCCAGGTGCGCGTGCAGGTCGACCTGCCAGTCGCACAGCTGCAATTGCCAGTGCAGGCGCACACCGTCGTCGTCAGTGCTGCTGTCGAGCAATTTCCAGTCGATCAAGCGCGCCCAGCCATGGGATGGCCAGGCATTTTCACTCGGGTGGCGGCCATACCACGGCCAGCACACCGGCACGCCTCCACGGATGGCGCCGACTTGCGGCCACTTGGCGGCACACCACAACCATGGTTTCTGGCCGGTAGGCTGAAAGTGCAGCAATTGCGCGCCCTGGCGACTGAACACCGCCTGGCACAGCGGATGATCGATCACCAACACATCACGCATCTGAAAACGCTCCCAGGCGAACACCGGACGCTCGCGCAGGGATTTGAAAAAGCGTTGCAGCGGTTGCTCATGCATGTGCCACGGTCCTGATTGTCTTCACAGTGCGACCCAAAAAAAGCGGGTAGCCATGGCTACCCGCAAAATGCGCACAGAGAGAAGGAGCTTATCGCAACAGCGTTAGAACGTAGACTGAATTTTCAGGCCCGCCACCAACGCGTTGTCGACTTTGTCCACGCCGCCAGGCTGGACAACGTATTGCAGGTTAGGACGCACGGTCAGCCAGTTGGTGACGTGGAAGCCGTAGTTGAGTTCAACGTTGTACTCGGTCTCACGGATCGGCGTGAAGAGAGGATTGTCATAGTCGCTCACACCATTGGCGGCGTTGAGCAGTTCAGAGTTTTTCTTCACGTCATCGTTGACGTGCAGGCGCGCGACACCAATGCCGACGTCATCTTTCGGACGCGCGTCGAATGGGCCCTTGTACACCAGCATGAGCGACTGATAGTTGTCGACCAGGTTGGTTTCCTTATCGTGGAAGGTGGCGTTGGCCGCGATGTTCAGGCCGCGGGAGGCATCGCCGTTATGGGTGGTGAGTTGCTGTTGAGCAACGAACCAGTAGCCTTTCTTGCTGCTGCGGGTACGGTAGGCGGCGCCGGTGGTCGCAGCATCATTGCCGTTGATGTCTTCACGGACGTCAGAGGCATCAGCCGCGCTCTTGTAGTAACCCACACGGTATTCGCCCGGCAGGTTGTTGACCTTCGGCGACCAAACCAATTCCACCGGGATCACGGTGCCCTTGGTACCGCTGCCGCTGAGCTTGAAGCCATTACCGTGCTCGAGCTGCGAGGGGTTCTGGTTGTACGCACCAATCTGCGCATACAGCTCAGGCGTGATGTTGTACTTCACACGGATCGCGGCCTGACTGACCGGCCAGTTGTACCAGGTGTTGACGTAGTTACCCACTTGCGAACCGCAGAACGACAGGTTCTGGAAGTCGCACGGGAAGGTGTTGAAGTCTTCGCCTTCGCCGAAGTAACCAAGCTTCACGTCCAACTTGTTGTCGAACATCTGGTGCTGGATCCAGAACTGGGTCAGACGCACCATATGGCCACGGCCGTACACTTCTTGAGACGAGCTCAAGGTGCCGGCACGCGGATCGCCGATGCGGTCGTTGGAGATGTTCTGGCCATTACGGTTGGTCAACTGGATCTTGGCCTGGGTGTTATCCCAGCCCCACAGTTTTTGCAGGTCGAGTGCCACGCCGAGACCGAACTGGTCAGAGTAGCGACCGGTCTTGTCGTGGTTGTAACCGCCCTTGGCGTTGTAGCCCATCTCCCCAACGTAGTCAGCCTTGATGTCGATACCTTGCTCGATCAGCTTGGTACGCTCACCACCCCAATCGCCGGTCATCCACTTCGAATCAGCACTGAATGCATCGGCCGCCATCGCATTGGCGGACAAAACCAGGGCTGCTGCAGCTGACATTTGGCAGATCAGCCGAGTGTTGTTGTGTTGCTTTTTCATCCCTACATCCTCGTCTTTATTGTTATTAAACTGTTTTTATCTAACGCGGGTTACTTTTTTATTTGAAACAACAACTTAGCTGCTTCAGCGGCCTTTGAATTGGGCCACGTTGTCGGCATGCCCCTGTGCGGGCAATGAAGAAGCAGTGCCTAGGCGTTCGCCAGTGTTGGCGTCGAACAGCAATACCTTGGCCGGATCAAATTGCAGGGTCAGGGTCTCGCCGACCTGGGGCGCCACATCCGGCGCCAAACGGCAGCAGACCTTGGTGTCATTGAGCTGCACGAACACCAGGGTGTCCGGACCGGTCGGTTCGGTGACCTGGACTTCAGCACGAATGCTCGACGAGCCATTGCCCTCACCCGCCGCCAACACGATCTGCTCCGGGCGCAGGCCCAGAATCACATCACGGTCCTCCAGACCTGCGTCGTTCATGCCTAATGGCAATTCGCAACGGGCCTGGCCGCTGTCGAGCAGCGCGACCAAACGACCTTCCTTGCGTTTTAGGCGCATAGGAACGAAGTTCATGGGAGGTGAACCGATAAAGCTTGCCACAAACAGGTTGGCCGGGTCGTTGTAAATTTCTTTCGGCGTACCAAATTGTTGGATGATGCCGTCCTTCATCACCGCCACTTTGTCGCCCAGGGTCATCGCTTCGATCTGGTCGTGGGTCACGTAGACCGTGGTGGTCTTGAGGCGCTGGTGCATCAGCTTCATTTCGGTACGCATCTCGACGCGCAGCTTGGCGTCGAGGTTGGACAGCGGCTCGTCAAACAGGTAGATCTTCGGCCGACGCGCCAGGGCACGGCCCATGGCCACGCGCTGTTGCTGGCCGCCGGAGAGCTGGCCCGGCTTGCGGTTGAGCAGGTGTTCGATCTGCAGCAGCTTGGCCACGCGTGCCACTTCGGCGTCGATATCCGCCTGGGCCATCTTGCGGATCTTGAGGCCGAACTCGATGTTCTCGCGCACGCTCATGGTCGGGTACAGCGCGTAGGACTGGAACACCATGGCGATGTCCCGGTCCTTGGGGCTCATGCCGCTCACGTCCTGGTCGCCGATCATGATCGCGCCGCCGGTGATGGTCTCAAGGCCGGCGATGCAGTTCATCAGCGTGGATTTGCCGCACCCTGAAGGGCCGACCAGGATCAGGAACTCGCCTTCCTTGATCGACAGTTCGATGTTCTTCAAGGTGTCGGGCAGGCCGGCGCCATAGGTCTTGTTTACATTGCGAAGTTCAAGCGTAGCCATGATTACCCCTTGACCGCGCCGGCCGTGAGGCCGCGCACGAAATACTTGCCTGCGATCACATAGACCAGCAGGGTCGGCAGCCCGGCGATCATCGCCGCCGCCATATCCACGTTATATTCCTTGGCCCCGGTGCTGGTGTTGACCAGGTTGTTCAGCGCCACCGTGATGGGCTGGGAGTCGCCGCTGGAGAACACCACGCCGAACAGGAAGTCGTTCCAGATCTGGGTGAACTGCCAGATCAGGCAGACCATGATGATCGGCGTCGACATCGGCAGGATGATCTGACGGAAGATGGTAAAGAAACCCGCACCGTCCAGGCGTGCCGCCTTGATCAGCGCGTCCGGGATGCTCACGTAGTAGTTACGGAAGAACAGTGTGGTGAACGCCAGGCCATAGACCACGTGCACAAACACCAGGCCGGTGGTGGTGCTGGCCAGGCCCATCTTGCCGAGGGTGAACGACGCTGGCAGCAGCACGGTCTGGAACGGCAGGAAGCAGCCGAACAACAGCAGGCCGAAAAACAACTGCGAGCCTTTGAAGCGCCAGAACGACAGCACATAGCCGTTCAACGCACCGATGGCGGTGGAGATCAGTACGGCCGGAACGGTGATCTTGATCGAGTTCCAGAAGTAACCGTCCACAGTGGCCCAGGCCTTGACCCAGCCGATGCCCGTGACCACGGTCGGCCAGCTCAGCAGGTTGCCGGTGCTGATGTCTTCCGGGGTTTTGAAGCTGGTCAGCAGCATCACCACCAGCGGCACCAGGTACAGCAGCACGGCGAGGATCAGCACCGCGTAGATCGCGATGCGACTCAGGCTGACAGGTGATTTGGAGGCGAGACTAGTCATGACGTTTGGTCCTCAGCTCGGAGTAGAGGTAAGGCACGATGATCGCCAGGATCGCACCGAGCATCAGGATCGCACTGGCCGAACCCATGCCCATCTGGCCACGGCTGAAGGTGAACGAGTACATGAACATGGCAGGCAGGTCGGACGAGTAGCCCGGGCCGCCGGCGGTCATTGCCGCCACCAGGTCGAAGCTCTTGATCGCAATGTGCGCCAGGATCATCACCGCACTGAAGAACACCGGACGCAGGCTGGGCAGCACCACGCTCCAGTAGATGCGTGGCAGGCTCGCGCCGTCGATCTGGGCGGCACGGATAATCGACTGATCGACGCCACGCAGGCCGGCGAGGAACATCGCCATGATAAAGCCCGAGGCTTGCCATACAGCGGCGATCACCAGGCAGTAGACCACGCGGTCCGGGTCGATCAGCCAGTCGAGACGGAAGCCTTCCCAGCCCCAGTCACGCAGGAGTTTGTCCAGGCCCATGCCTGGGTTGAGCAGCCATTTCCAGGCCGTACCGGTGACGATCATCGAGAGTGCCATCGGGTACAGGTAAATGGTGCGGATAAAGCCTTCACGACGGATTTTCTGGTCGAGGAAGATCGCCAGGGTCACCCCGATCACCAGGGTGATGCCGATGAACATCCCGCCAAACACCGCCAGGTTCTTGCTCGCCACCCACCAGCGGTCGTTGTCGAACAACCGCGCGTATTGCGCAAGGCCCGCCCATTTGTAGCTTGGCAGGAACGTGGAATTGGTGAACGAGAGTACAAACGTCCACAGGATGTAGCCGTAGAAGCCCACCAACACGATGAACATGCTGGGCGCCAGCACCAGTTTGGGTAGCCAGCGCTGCAGTGCATCGAACGGCGAGGCTTTGCTGAACACAGCAACAGAACTCATGGGAAAATCCAGTACAGGGAAAAAGGACTACAGGAACACGCCTTATGGGGGGCAAGGGAGTCCCCCCATAAGGTCAACCGTTACTTGGCGGACTTGATCGCAGCGCCGAGTTTCTTGGCGGTGTCGGCCGGGTCGGCTTTCGGGTCGTTGATGTAGTTGGTCACGACGTCAAAGAATGCACCTTGCACCGCCAGGGTCGTGGCCATGTTGTGCGCCATGCTTGGCTGCAGGCCGCCGGTCTTGGCGTCTGCCAGGAAGTCCTTGGCAGCGGTCTGGGCGCAGGAGTCGAAGCCGTACGAGTCCATTTTGCTCAGCATGTCGTTACGCACAGGGATCGAACCCTTGTTGATGCTGAACACTTTCTGGAAGTTTTCACCCAGCACGACTCTGGCAATGTCCTGCTGACCCGCCGCAGTGCCTTTGTCTTTCTGCTTGAACACCGCCAGGGAGTCGATGTTGTAGGTGAAGGCTTTGTCGGTACCCGGGAAGGCTACGCACTCATAGTCTTTGCCGGCGACCTTCTTGGCGGCGGTCCATTCGGACTTGGCCCAGTCACCCATGATCTGCATGCCGGCCTTGCCGTTGATGACCTTGCCTGCTTCGAGGTTCCAGTCCTGGCCTTTGCCGTCGGCGTCCATGTAGGTCGCGACTTTTTTCAGCTCGGTCAGGGCCTTGACCATTTCCGGGCCGGTCAGTGCAGCGTTATCCAGGTCGACCAGGGCTTTCTTGTAGCCATCGGCGCCCATCACAGAAAGCACCACCGCCTCGAACACGGTACTGTCCTGCCAAGGCTGGCCACCATGGGCGAGCGGAATGAAGCCGGCTTTCTTCAGCTTGTCGCCAGCGGCGTAGAATTCTTCGAGGGTGGTCGGGTTCTTGGTGATACCGGCTTTCTTGAAGACTTCCGGGTTGATCCACAGCCAGTTCACGCGGTGGATGTTGACCGGTACGGCAACGTAGTCACCGTCGTACTTCACGGTATCGGAGACTTTCTTGTCGAGCAGGGAGTCCCACTTTTCTTCTTTGGCGACGTCCTTGAGCACGTCGGTGTCGAGCAGGCCGGTGGACGCCCATTCCTGGATGTCGGGGCCTTTGATCTGGGCAACGCCTGGCGGGTTGCCGGCGACTGCGCGGCTTTTCAGCACGGTCATGGCCGTGGCGCCACCGCCACCTGCGACGGCACCGTCTTTCCAGGTGAAGCCGTCTTTCTCAACTTGGGCCTTCAGGACATCTACAGCCGCCTTCTCACCACCCGAGGTCCACCAATGCACAACTTCAACCGTCCCTTTCGAGTCGGCGGCAAATGCACTGAGGGGAAACAACGAGGCAATGGAAATAGCGACGGCGAGGCGATTAATCGCGTTCATCTGAGTACCTTTTCTTGTTGTTATGCATGCAAGTCTTAGGCTTGCGCTGCACGGAGTTTAAACAGGGTTTTTTGAGGCGCAGGTAACAAAGGGATGCACAAATGTCACCAGTTGGTGACATAGCGCCCAGCCCCGATGGCACTGGCCATGCTGGGTGCCAAGGGCAGTGCAGGCAGCACTACCGCTTGCCAGGCATGGTACAGGTCCGGCTTGCCGCCCCATATTTTGCTGCTGGGTTGGTTATGCGGGCTGAGTTCGTGATGCCAGCTGCCGTTGATGCGGTCGATGAAGTGGGTTTCGCAGAATTCCCAGAAGCGCCGGTACCAGGTTTCGTAATGCGATTCGCCGGTGCGTTTGAGCAAGGCCTGGGCAGCGGCGCTGGCTTCGGCATGGGTCCAGTGCAGGCGCTCGCGTACCACCGGGCGGTGGTTCCAGTCGAGGGTGTAGACGATGCCGGGGGCACCATCCACCGCCCAGGCGTACTCGCAGGCACTGGCGAACAGGCCTTTGGCGTCGGTCACCAGCCACTCGGGGGTGGCGAGCCCGGCTTGCAGGCGCGCGGCCTCAAGGTGCAGCACCAGCCGCGCCCACTCGAAGCCATGGCCGGGGGTAATGCCGTAGGGGCGGAAGCCATCGGCGGGATTGTCTTCGTTGTAACCGAGCAAGGGTTGCCAGCCTGTATCGAAATGCTCGATCACCATGAACTGGTTGCCGGCGGCATGGGTATGGATCACGCGCTCGACGATCCGCAGCGCACGGTCCAACCAACGTGTATCGCCGGTCACATCGGCCAGGGCGAGGAAGGCTTCGGTGGCGTGCATGTTGCTGTTGGCGCCGCGATAGGCTTCGACGCCGCTCCAGTCCTGGGCAAAGGACTCGAGCATCACGCTCTCCTCTTCGCTCCAGAAGAACTGGTCGATGATATGGATGGCGTCATTCAGCAAGTGTTGCGCGCCGGGAGCGCCCGCCACCCCTGCAGAGCTGGCGGCCAGGGCCACGAAGGCGTGCAGGTACGCGGCCTTGCCACGGTTGCCGTCGACGGCGTGGGGTGCGGCGAACCAGCCGCCATGCTCACTGTCGCGCAACGGGCCGTTGAGGGAGGCAACCCCGTGTTCAATCAGTTCGGCATAGCCAGGCAACCCCATGGCGTGGGCCATGGCGAAACTGTGAGTCATGCGGGCGGTGTTCATGGTTTCAGCGCGGGCATCGGCCGGCAGCCGGCCTTTGTCGTCCAGGTTGCCAAAGCCATCGGGCAGTCGAGACGCCTTGGCAAACGCCAGCAGGCGCTGGCCTTCGGCAGCGAGCCAGGCGTGATGGGCAGGCGCGTTCAGCCAACTGCTGGCAGGCAGTGGTTGGGTGGTCATGGGTGGCCCTTATTATTGTTTGTGGGATGACCGGAGTCTAAACAAGGGCGCACTGGGAGCAAGTAACGAAGGGGATGGGAAATGTCACCGAGTGGTGACATTTCTACAAGAGACCTCATTGCCCGAGCGGGGTAACTCTCGCCGGCGCGTTAAGTTGTTGGTTGAGGTTCTGCACCTGGCTCTGCAAGGTGGTGATATTACGCGTGGTCTGGATGCGGAACACGTCGAACTCCTTGTTGGTAGGCGCATCACTGTTGGCCGACGCGTTGTCCTGGGCGCTCTTGAGCACCACGAGGTCCTGTTCGATCCGGGCGATGGCGGCGCTGGGGTTGCCCTGTTTCTTCAAGGCGGCCACATCAGCGGCCAGTTCCTTGATCTCGGTATCGCGCTTGCCGGCGTCAACCTGCGCCGCCTTTAGGGTCGCCACGGCGTCGGTCAACGCCTGGACCTGGCCTTGCAGCTTGCTGTTGGCGTTGGATAGGTCGGTGGTGCTGGCGGTCATTTGCGTCAGGCGCTTGTCCAGCTCGGTGGCCTGGCCGGCCACGCCGATCTGCTGTTTACCCTGCTCAAGCAACTGGCTTTCAAGCTGCTTGATCTGCAGTTTCAGCGCTTCGCTGCCGTTGTTGACGCTGGCCTCGCTGGCCACCACCTTGCCGGAAATATCCTGCAGGCGCCCCGCCGCTTCTTCGCTGATGCGCGCAAAGCTCTCCTGGGTGGCCACCAACTGCTGGCCCATCAGGGAGATCTGCTGGAAGCTCCACCAGGCCAGACCCGCAAAGGCGATCAGCAGCGCGCCGATCAAGGCCCACAACGGGCCGGTGCTGGCGCTCTTGACCTTGACCACCTTGGTGTTACGCGAACGCACTGAGGTGGCCGGGGTAGGTTCGAAGTCATCGTCATCCCCGACATCCGCCCGCAGGCTGGGAACGTTGTCGAAATCGTCTTTAGCATCGTTGCGCATGTATCAACCCTGAATCGGTGAGGTGGCGAGCGACGGGAGTATAAACCGCGTTCCCGACGCCCTGATCGACCCGGAACGCCGAATTCGGTTCCCGAAGTGTTGCCTGTTGTGTGCTTACTTCAACCCAGGGTCCTGGGCCTTCCACCAACTGCAAAACTCGTCGAGGGCGGTCCACAGGCTGACCTTGGGCTCGTAGTCCAGATAATGCCTGGCGCGGCTGATGTCGAGGGTGAAATCTTTGTTCATCACTTGCATGCCCAGGCGCGACAACGCCGGCTCGGGACGACCGGGCCACATCGCGCAAAACGCTTCGTTGAGTGCCGCCACGCTGTAGGACAAACCGTAGGACCGATACCGCGTCACCTGCGGCAACTCCATTTGGCGCATCACGTAGTTCACCACATCCCACACCGGCACTGGCGTACCGTTGCTGATGTTGTAGGCCCTGCCCAGCGCCGAGCCCGTGGCGAGCAAACTGCTGAGCAGCGCTTCGTTGAGGTTGTGCACGCTGGTGAAGTCGACCTTGTTCAGACCATCGCCGACGATGGCCAGGCGATTCTTGCGCTGCATTTTCAGCAGGCGCGGGAAGATACTCATGTCACCGGCGCCCGTGACGAAGCGCGGACGCAGGGCCACTACTTCGAGGCCGAACTCCTGGGCACCGAACACCTTCTGTTCGGCCAGGTACTTGGTGGCGGCATAGGGGTGCTTGAAGCGCTTGGGCACTTGCTCTTCAGTCAGCCCCAGGTGATCGCGCCCATCGAAATAGATCGACGGCGACGACAGGTGCACCAGACGGCCCACGCGCTCCTTGAGGCAGGCCTCGACGACATTTTCGGTGACCAGCACATTGCCCTGATGAAAGTCCTGATACTTGCCCCACAGCCCGACGGCGCCGGCGCAATGCACCACGGCTTCGACATCGCGGCAGAGATCGCGTACCAGGTCGGCGTCATTCAAATCACCCTGGATAAACTCGGCGCCGCGCCTGACCAGGTGTTCCACACCTTCGGCACGTCGCCCGTTGACCCGCACGTCCAGGCCCTGCTCCAGGGCGAAACGCGCAAAGCGCCCGCCGATGAAGCCGCTTGCGCCGGTGACCAGAATCTTCATGTATTACCCCGTGTGCTTTCGTTTTTCATCGCTGTTGCCTTGACGCACGCCATCACTCCAACGGCACCAACCACTGCCCGCATGCCTGGGCCAGATGGTCGGTCAACAAGCCCAGCAGTTGCCCGCCACTGCGCCAATGATGCCAGTACAACGGCACATCGATGGGCTTATCTGGCAATAACTCGACCAAGAGGCCTTTTTGCAGTTGGTCGCGCACCTGCAATTCCGGCACCAGCCCCCAACCCAGGCCCGCTTCGGTCAGGCGAATAAAGCCTTCGGACGATGGGCATAAATGGTGCTCGAAGCCGCCATCCACGCCGAGGGATGCCAGGTAGCGGTGTTGCAGGAAATCATCCGGGCCAAAAACCAATGCCGGGGTGCGTGCCAGTTGGTCGGCGCGCACGCCGTCGGGAAAGTGCCGGGCAATAAAGGCCGGGCTGGCCAACGCGCGATAACGCATGGCCCCCAGCAGCAGGCTACGTGCCCCGGCCACCGGGCGCTCGCTGGCGCAGATACAGGCAGCCACTTCACCGGCGCGCATGCGCTTGAGGCCTACGGTCTGGTCCTCCACCACCAGATCCAACAGCAGATGCTGCTCGGCGCAAAAACCACTGACGGCCTCGGCCCACCAGGTGGCGAGGCTGTCGGCGTTCAACGCGATACGCAGGCGCTCGGGCATGCCTTCCTCATCCAGGGACGGCACCTGGCTTTGCAGGTCGCGCTCCAGCAGGCGCACCTGTTGCACATGGTTGAGCAGGCGACGGCCGATATCGGTGGGTGTCGGCGGCGTGGCCCGCACCAGTACCGGCTGGCCGATACGCGCCTCCAGCAACTTGATGCGCTGGGAGATCGCCGACTGCGACAACCCCAGCACCTGGGCGGCGCGCTCGAAGCCCGCCTGCTCCACCACCGCCGCCAGAGCGGAAAGCAATTTATAGTCGAACATCAGTTTCTCTAATGAGCGATCAGCAATATTGGTTTTTCTTATACAGCCTGCGCGATGAGAATAGCCAGCATCGCTTCTCTCTTTATAAGGAACCTCCCATGGCTGGCGAAACCGCCCTGGCTACCCTGCTGCGCAGCATGAGCCCTCATCTGAATGACGGCGACTACGTATTCTGCACCCTGCCTGATCAGCGTATCCCTGCCGGTTGCGAGGTGATCGGCAGCTTCCGCGAACAAGAAGGCCTGACCCTGATCGTCGAACGCCAACAAGCGGAACAGGCAGGGCTGGCCTTCGACTACGTCGCCGCGTGGATCACCTTGAATGTGCACTCGGCCCTGGAGGCCGTGGGCCTGACCGCCGCCTTCGCCAGTGCCTTGGGCAAGGCCGGCATCAGTTGCAACGTGATTGCCGGCTATTACCACGACCACCTGTTCGTCGGCCGTGCCGATGCCCAGCGTGCCATGCACGTGTTGCAGCAACTGGCGGCAAACGCGGAGTAGACCCTATGTGGCAAAGCTACCTGAATGGTTTGCTGGTCGCCCTCGGCCTGATCATGGCCATCGGCACCCAGAATGCCTTTGTCTTGGCGCAAAGCCTGCGCCGTGAACATCATTTACCCGTGGCAGCGCTGTGTGTGGTGTGCGATGCGCTGCTGGTGGCCGCCGGGGTATTCGGCCTGGCGACAGTGCTGGCGCAGAGCCCGATACTGCTGGCGATCGCACGCTGGGGCGGCGCGGCTTTCCTGATCTGGTACGGGGCCTGCGCACTCCGCCGGGCCTGTTCGAAACAGAGCCTGGACCAGGGCGGCAACCTGCAGGTGCGCTCGCTGCGCGCGGTGCTGCTGAGCGCGCTGGCCGTCACCCTGCTCAACCCTCACGTGTACCTGGACACCGTGTTGCTGATCGGCTCGCTCGGCGCCCAACAAACCGAACCGGGCGCCTACGTCGCCGGCGCGGCCAGTGCGTCGCTGCTGTGGTTCGCAACCCTCGCGCTCGGCGCGGCGTGGCTGGCACCCTGGCTGGCACGCCCGGCCACCTGGCGCCTGCTGGACCTGTTGGTGGCGGTGATGATGTTCAGCGTGGCCTATCAATTGATCAGTGCCTGAGGAATATTCCAAAACGCTCTGGAACCTCTATCCCACACAGTTGTTGCGTGGTTTTGCCACAACCCCGGTGCTATGATCCTGACCCTGCGCCGCAAAGAGTACAAACTCCCCGGCGCTTGTTTGGCCGCCCGTGATCGGCCTTGCGCTCACCGCAACTGACCTGATTAGGAGATTTATCATGGCTTTCGAATTGCCGCCGCTGCCCTACGCACACGATGCCCTGCAGCCGCACATCTCCAAGGAAACCTTGGAATACCACCACGACAAGCACCACAACACCTATGTCGTGAACCTGAACAACCTGGTGCCAGGCACCGAGTTCGAAGGCAAGACCCTGGAAGAGATCGTCAAATCCTCTTCGGGCGGTATCTTCAACAACGCTGCCCAGGTCTGGAACCACACCTTCTACTGGAACTGCCTGGCGCCAAACGCCGGCGGCCAACCTACCGGCGCGCTGGCTGAAGCCATCAACGCGGCGTTCGGTTCGTTCGACAAGTTCAAGGAAGAGTTCACCAAGACCTCCGTCGGCACCTTCGGCTCCGGTTGGGGCTGGCTGGTGAAAAAGGCTGACGGTTCCCTGGCCCTGGCCAGCACCATCGGCGCCGGCAACCCGCTGACCAGCGGCGACACCCCGCTGCTGACCTGCGACGTGTGGGAACACGCCTACTACATCGACTACCGCAACGTGCGTCCAAAGTATGTGGAAGCGTTCTGGAACCTGGTCAACTGGAAGTTCGTGGCTGAGCAGTTCGAAGGCAAGACCTTCACTGCCTAAGCACTGCTTGCAGTAAAAAAAGAGCCCGGCGAATGCCGGGCTTTTTTGTGCGTGATGGAACTGAGTGACAGGCCTTTGCCACGCAGTCTCTGGAGGAATCAGCCTCTCTTATCTGTCGGAGAAATCACAATGACCATTGGCGCACTCGCAGCTCTGCCTATCGTTGGCGACGTTGTTAAAACCGCTGGCGACATCACCAAGTCCCTCTTACCGCTTGCCCAACCCTTTGCTGACGTGGCAGCCAAGACTTTGGGGAAAATGCTTGACCAGGCTTTCGAACCCACCAAAAAATCGGTTGATTATTCGAACACACTGGAATTAGGAAACCGCACGCTGAAGTTTTAAACGACCCGCCGCCGCGGCTCGTAACGGGCGGGCGGACAGCAATCCGCCTCGCTCCCCTCCTTCAAACCCGGTTAACCCCAATGTTCCTTTGACTGCCCTCACCAGATTGCCAATACTCATGGCATATTGAGGCTACCCGCATGGAACAAGGAATGACCCTTTGAAGCTGGAACTCAAGAACAGCTTGTCGGTGAAGTTGCTACGGGTTGTGCTGCTGTCGGCATTGATCGTGGGCGTCGTGCTGAGCGTGGCGCAGATCGTCTTTGATGCCTACAAGACACGCCAAGCCGTAGCCGGCGATGCCCAGCGCATCCTCGACATGTTTCGCGACCCCTCGACCCAGGCCGTCTACAGCCTGGACCGCGAGATGGGCATGCAAGTGATTGAGGGCCTGTTCCAGGATGACGCCGTGCGCATGGCGTCCATCGGCCACCCCAACGAAACCATGCTGGCAGAAAAAAGCCGTGCCTTGCAGCAAGCGCCCAGCCGCTGGTTGACTGACCTGATTCTTGGCCGGGAACGCACCTTCACCACGGCGCTGGTGGGCAAAGGCCCCTACAGCGAGTATTACGGCGACCTGAGCATCACCCTCGACACCGCGACTTATGGCCAGGGCTTTATCGTCAACTCGGTGATCATCTTCATTTCCGGGGTGTTGCGCGCCCTGGCCATGGGCCTGGTGCTGTACCTGGTCTATCACTGGCTGCTGACCAAGCCGCTGTCACGGATCATCGAGCACCTGACGTCGATCAACCCGGACCGGCCCAGCGAACACAAGATCCCGCAGCTCAAGGGCCACGAGCGCAACGAGTTGGGGCTGTGGATCAACACCGCCAACCAATTGCTCGAATCCATCGAACGTAACACCCATTTGCGTCATGAGGCCGAAAGCAGCCTGTTGCGCATGGCCCAGTACGACTTCCTGACCGGCCTGCCGAACCGCCAGAAACTGCAGGAGCAACTGGACAAGATTCTCATCGACGCCGGCCGTCGACAACGGCGCGTAGCGGTATTGTGCGTGGGGCTGGATGACTTCAAGAGCGTCAACGAACAGTTCACCTACCAGGCCGGTGACAAATTGTTGCTGGCCTTGGCCGACCGATTGCGTGCCCACAGCGGCCGCCTCGGCGCACTCGCCCGACTGGGCGGCGACCAGTTCGCCCTGGTGCAGGCCGATATCGACCAGCCTTACGAGGCCGCCGAGCTGGCACAAAGCATTCTGGACGACCTGGAGGCGGAGTTCGCTCTCGACCACGAAGGCATCCGCCTGCGCGCCACCATCGGCATCACCCTGTTCCCGGAAGACGGCGACAGCACCGAAAAGCTGCTGCAAAAAGCCGAACAGACCATGACCCTGGCCAAGACCCGTTCGCGCAACCGTTATCAGTTCTATATCGCCAGCGTCGACAGCGAAATGCGCCGCCGCCGCGAGCTGGAAAAAGACCTGCGCGAAGCGCTCAGTCGCAACCAATTCCATTTGGTGTACCAACCGCAGATCAGCTACCGCGATCACCGCGTGGTCGGTGTGGAGGCGCTGATCCGCTGGCAGCATCCAGAGCATGGCCTGGTACCGCCGGACCTGTTTATCCCGCTGGCCGAGCAGAACGGCACCATTATTCCGATTGGCGAATGGGTACTGGACCAGGCCTGCCGGCAATTGCGCGAATGGCACGACCTGGGCTTCACCGACCTGCGCATGGCGGTCAATTTGTCCACCGTGCAACTGCACCACACCGAACTGCCACGGGTGGTCAATAACCTGATGCAGATCTACCGCCTGCCGCCGCGCAGCCTCGAACTGGAAGTCACCGAAACCGGCCTGATGGAAGACATCAGCACCGCGGCCCAGCATCTGCTGAGCCTGCGTCGTTCCGGGGCGTTGATTGCCATTGATGACTTTGGCACCGGTTACTCATCCCTCAGCTACTTGAAAAGCCTACCCCTGGACAAGATCAAGATCGACAAGAGCTTCGTCCAGGACCTGCTGGACGATGACGACGATGCCACCATCGTGCGCGCGATCATCCAACTGGGCAAAAGCCTGGGCATGCAGGTGATCGCCGAAGGCGTGGAAACCGCTGAGCAGGAGGCCTACATCATCTCCGAGGGCTGCCATGAGGGTCAGGGTTACTACTACAGCAAACCCTTGCAGGCCAGGGAGCTGGCGGCATTTCTCAAGCAGTCGGAGCGTAACAACGCCGTCATTCTTTGACCGGCCAAAACGATACTGAATATTTCCCGCGTATAACCCTTTACACAAAATGCAAATCTTTCGCATTATGTCGCAGTTTTTGCGCTCCCCCCGCGCGCCCCATCAACAACCGAAGCAGGATGTTCGCCATGATTCGTATGCCCCTGGCCACCGCCAGTCTGCTGGCCATTGCCATTTCTCTCGCCGGCTGTGGCGAAGGTAAAGACAAGGCCGCAGCGCCACAGGCGCCGACCCCGGCTGCCAGCACTACCGCTCCAGCGGCTGCCACCCCTGCCGGCCAGGTCGACGAAGCGGCCGCCAAGGCCGTGGTCGCGCATTACGCAGACATGGTATTTGCGGTCTACAGCGATGCCGAGTCCACCGCGAAAACCCTGCAAACCGCGATCGACGCGTTCCTCGCCAAGCCGAACGACGAAACCCTGAAAGCCGCACGTACCGCCTGGATCGCCGCCCGCGTCCCGTACCTGCAGAGCGAAGTGTTCCGCTTCGGCAACACCATCATCGACGACTGGGAAGGCCAGGTGAACGCATGGCCGCTGGACGAAGGCCTGATCGACTACGTCGACAAGTCCTACGAACACGCCCTGGGCAACCCGGGCGCCACCGCCAATATCATTGCCAACACCCAGATCCAGGTCGGCGAAGACAAGGTCGACGTGAAGGACATCACGCCGGAAAAACTCGCCAGCCTCAATGAGCTGGGCGGTTCCGAAGCCAACGTCGCCACCGGCTACCACGCCATCGAATTCCTGCTGTGGGGCCAGGACCTGAACGGCACCGGCCCAGGCGCCGGCAACCGTCCGGCGTCGGACTACCTGACGGGCGACGGTGCCACCGGTGGCCACAACGAGCGCCGCCGCACTTACCTGCGTGCCGTGACCCAACTGCTGGTCAGCGACCTGGAAGAAATGGTCGGCAACTGGAAACCCAACGTCGAAGACAACTACCGCGCCACCCTGGAGGCGGAACCTGCCACCGACGGCCTGCGCAAAATGTTGTTCGGCATGGGCAGCCTGTCCCTGGGCGAGCTGGCCGGTGAGCGCATGAAGGTGTCCCTGGAAGCCAACTCGCCGGAAGACGAACAGGACTGCTTCAGCGACAACACGCACAACTCGCACTTCTACGACGCCAAGGGCATCCGCAACGTCTACCTGGGCGAGTACACCCGCGTCGACGGCACCAAAATGACCGGCGCCAGCCTGTCGTCCCTGGTGGCCAAGGCCGACCCGGCTGCCGACACCGCCTTGAAAGCGGACCTGGCGGCAACCGAAGCGAAGATCCAGGTCATGGTGGACCACGCCAACAAGGGTGAGCACTACGACCAGTTGATCGCAGCCGGCAATGACGCAGGCAACCAGATCGTGCGCGACGCCATCGCCGCACTGGTCAAGCAGACTGGCTCGATCGAAGCGGCAGCGGGCAAGCTGGGTATCAGCGACCTGAACCCGGATAACGCTGATCACGAGTTCTGATCCAGGTGGGAGGGGGCCTGCTCCCGATAGCGGTGTGTCAGTGAAGCACATGTTTACTGACACACCGCCATCGGGGCAAGCCCCCTCCCACATTTGACTGCATTGCCTCAAACCCCGGTTTACATGCCTTGCACCCCAGGTAGAATGGCGCCTCTGCCCTACCTCGAGCGAATTTCATGGCGTTGCCGACCCTGCGTATCATCGGTTTCATCATCGGCATCTTCCTGATCACCCTCGCGATCGCCATGGTCGTGCCCATGGCCACCCTGGTGATTTTCGAACGCACCAGCGACCTGCCTTCGTTCCTGTGGGCCAGCATGATCACCTTTCTCGCCGGCCTGGCCCTGGTGATTCCCGGTCGCCCCGAGCATGTGCACCTGCGCCCGCGGGACATGTACCTGCTGACCGTCAGCAGCTGGGTGGTGGTGTGTGTCTTCGCCGCGCTGCCCTTTCTGTTGACCCAGCACATCAGCTACACCGACTCGTTCTTCGAAAGCATGTCCGGCATCACCGCCACCGGCTCCACGGTGTTGAGCGGCCTGGACACCCTGTCGCCTGGCATCCTGATGTGGCGCTCGCTGCTGCACTGGCTCGGTGGTATCGGTTTTATCGGCATGGCGGTAGCGATCCTGCCGCTGCTGCGCATCGGTGGCATGCGCCTGTTCCAGACCGAGTCCTCGGACCGCTCGGAAAAAGTCATGCCCCGCTCGCACATGGTGGCGCGGCTGATCGTGGCGGCCTACGTGGGTATCACCATCCTTGGCAGCCTGGCGTTCTGGTGGGCGGGCATGGGCCTGTTCGATGCAATCAACCACGCAATGTCGGCGATTTCCACCGGCGGCTTCTCCACCTCGGATGAGTCCCTGGCCCATTGGAAACAACCGGCGGTGCACTGGGTGGCGGTGGTGGTGATGATTCTCGGCAGCCTGCCGTTCACCCTGTATGTGGCCACGTTGCGCGGCAACCGCAAGGCACTGATCAAGGATCAGCAGGTACAAGGCTTGCTCGGTTTGCTGATCGTGACCTGGTTGGTGCTCGGTACCTGGTACTGGTGGACCACCAACCTGCATTGGCTCGATGCCCTGCGCCATGTGGCGTTGAACGTGACCTCGGTGGTCACCACCACCGGTTTCGCGTTGGGGGACTACAGCCTGTGGGGCAACTTCTCACTGATGCTGTTCTTCTACCTGGGGTTTATCGGTGGTTGCTCGGGCTCGACAGCCGGCGGGATCAAGATCTTCCGTTTCCAGGTCGCCTACATCCTGCTCAAGGCCAACTTGAACCAGCTGATTCACCCGCGCGCGGTGATCAAGCAAAAGTACAACGGCCACCGCCTGGATGAAGAGATCGTGCGTTCGATCCTGACGTTTTCGTTTTTCTTTGCCATCACCATCTGCGCCATCGCCCTCGCGTTGTCGCTGCTGGGCCTGGACTGGATGACCGCCTTGACCGGCGCCGCCAGCACGGTGTCCGGTGTCGGCCCGGGCCTGGGGGAAACCATCGGCCCGGCGGGCAACTTCGCCAGCCTGCCGGATGCGGCCAAATGGATCCTGTCATTGGGCATGCTGCTCGGTCGACTCGAGATCATTACGGTCTTTGTTCTGTGTATTCCGGCTTTTTGGCGTCACTGACAACCGAGGTTTCCAACAACCGCGTCCGGTATTCGCCGGGCGTGGCATCGAACCAGCGACGAAACGCACGGAAGAAGTTGCTCGGGTCGGCAAAACCCAACAGGTAGGCGATTTCCAGCAAGGTCATGCTCGGCTGTGCCAGGTATTGCTCGGCGAGTTCGCGTCGGGTGTCGTCGAGCAGGGTCTGGAAGCTGGTGCCCTCCTCTTGTAGCCGCCGCTGCAAGGTGCGCTGGGACAGGTGCAACGTCTGCGCCACCACTTCACGCTTGGGCTCGCCCTGGGGCAACAGCCGGCACAGCACTTGCCGCGCCTTGTGGGTCACGCGGCTTTCCGAGAAACGCGCCAGGTATTCACCGGCAAATCGATCATGCAACAGCGCCATGGCCTCGTTGGCCGTGGGCAGCGGCGCTTCCATGTCGGCCCGCTCGAAAATCAACGCGTCGTAGGGCGCGTTGAACTCCAGGGGTGCGTGGAAGGCTTGTTTGTACGGGCCAAGGTCCGCCGGCTGATCACCTTGCAGCACCACCTTGCGCGGCTGCAGGGTGCGGCCGGTGAGCCAGCCACACAACGCCAGGGCACTGGCCAGCGAGGCTTCGGCGCTTTGCCGCGTCGGCGGCAGGTGATCGCCATGCACCGTCAGAATCAGCGCATACCCTTCGGGGATCAGTCGGAAACTCAGGTCGGCACTTTCAGCGATGATGCGCTGGTAACGCACCAGGCGCATAAAACCCTCGGCGAGGGTGTTGCTGGACATCAGCGCATAGCCGGCCACATGAAACGACGCCGGCCGCACCACTTTGCCCATGTTCAGACCGATCGCCGGATTGCCCGACAGCTCCACCGCGCGCTGCCACAGGCGGGTCATGCAATCCTGTGGAAACCGCGCATCGGGGTCATTCAGGGCGGCGTAGTCCAGGCCCAGTTGCCTGAACAAGGCGCGGCAATCCAGGCCGTCCATTTCCAGTGCCTTGACTATCCCCATCGCCCAGCTTGCAGAAGTTGTTCGTTCGCTCATGGCGTCTTCTTAATAAAGCAGGCTCAAACGACAGCCAGGAAGCCAAGGATACTAAAGTGGCATCTATTGTCACTGGCTGTTACTACTGATCACTCTAGACTCAAATAAGCTCCCCGCCGAACATCTGTTGGGCGGCATAACAATCAAAGGGCCAGCCACTGTGGAAAACATCAAGCGATTCAATAGCTTTGCTGAGTTCTACCCCTACTACCTGGCCGAGCACGCCAACAGTACCTGCCGGCGCCTGCATTTCATCGGTACCACGCTGGTAATCGGCATTCTGGCGTATGCCATCGGCCGGGGTTCGTTGGGCTTGCTGGTCGCGTTGCCGATTGCCGGCTACAGCTTTGCCTGGGTCGGCCACTTCTTCTTCGAAAAGAACCGCCCGGCGACCTTTCAGCACCCGTTTTACAGCTTGTTGGGGGACTTTGTGATGTACCGCGACATGATTCTGGGCAAGGTGCCGTTCTAGGCGAACGACCGTTTAAACGATGAAAGTTCCTGCATCCGGCGACATAAAAATCTTTTTGTCATTTGCGGTGCTGTATCCTGCCAAGGCTTTTTGAGAGCGCGGAATCACCTGCGATTGAAAAAACAGACCTTGCGAGGAGCGACGACGATGCACGAGATACCTAATCTCCCCTTCCCAAGCCTGCACCCTACAGAGCAGCCAACACCGCAGCAGGCCAGCGATAAACAGCCTGAGGCCAAAAAAGAAGCCAAACCAGTCGACAGCAAAAGCCAGGACTGACGCCGTACCAGACCGTGTGGAAAGCGCAACGTTAAGCGCTTTCCACACTGCCTGAATGAATCGAGGCCCCGCCATGACCGATACCCTCCCCGACAACCCGGACACCGCTGTACTCGACGCAGCCCTGCAGATGGTCGAGGTGTGGAACCGCCTCAGCGCGGAGAAACAGGCCGTACTGCTCAAGCGTTTCGGCACCCAGGAAAACGCGCTGGCCGCCCTGGTCACCACCCAACTGCTGGCCCCTGCGCGCGCCTGAGGTCTTTTTGATCCGAGGTTTTTGTGTTTTAGCGCCCTGCGCGAAGCAAACCACCGGTATCATTAGCAACCTATCTTTACCTGCTGCGACAGTGGACCCCTCCCATGCTCGATACCCAGCGCCCCATGGCGGTCACGCTGCAAGTTGTTTCCATCGTCCTGTTCACCTTCATCGGCTACCTGAATATCGGCATCCCCCTGGCCGTGTTGCCGGGCTATGTCCACAGTGAACTGGGCTACGGCGCGGTGATTGCCGGCCTGGTGATCAGTGTGCAATACCTGGCTACCCTGCTGAGCCGCCCGTACGCGGGCAAGATCATCGACAACCTGGGGAGCAAGCGCGCCGTGCTGATCGGCCTGGCCGGCTGCGGCCTGAGCGGCGTGTTCATGCTGCTCGCTGCGTGGTTCTCCAGCCTGCCGGCCTTGAGCCTGGGCAGCCTGTTGATCGGCCGCCTGGTGCTGGGCAGCGCGGAAAGCCTGGTGGGCTCGGGCGCCATCGGCTGGGGCATCGGCCGGGTCGGCGCGCAGAACACCGCCAAGGTCATTTCCTGGAACGGCATCGCCAGCTACGGCGCACTGGCGGTCGGTGCACCGTTGGGCGTCGTGCTGGTGAAGAGTTTCGGGTTGTGGAGCATGGGGGTCAGCATCATCCTGCTGGCCATCGTCGGCCTGCTGTTGGCCTGGAACAAGGTCGCCGCACCGATCGTGGCCGGCGTGCGCCTGCCCTTCATGAATGTGCTGGGCCGGGTATTGCCCCACGGCTGCGCGCTGGCGCTGGGCTCGATTGGATTTGGCACCATCGCGACCTTCATCACCCTGTACTACACCACCCAGCACTGGGATAACGCGGTGTGGGCATTGAGCCTGTTCGGCGCCAGCTTTATCGGTGCACGGCTGCTGTTCGGCAACCTGATCAACCGGATCGGCGGGTTTCGCGTGGCGATTGCCTGCCTGTCGGTGGAGATCCTCGGCCTGCTGTTGCTATGGCTCGCCCCGGATGCCAGCCTGGCCCTGGCCGGCGCGGCGTTGAGCGGGTTTGGCTTCTCCCTGGTGTTTCCCGCCTTGGGCGTCGAAGCCGTCAACTTGGTACCGGCGTCCAGCCGAGGCTCGGCGGTGGGGGCTTACTCGCTGTTTATCGACCTGTCGTTGGGCATCACCGGCCCGCTCGCCGGTGCCGTGGCGGCGGGGTTTGGCTTTGCGTCGATCTTCCTGTTCGCCGCCCTCGCCGCCTTGGGTGGCTTGCTGCTCAGTGTTTACCTGTACCGACAAGCGCCGAAAGCCCGTGAGGCACGCGGCGACTAAAAATCGACCTTGCCACGCCCAGCCTTGATGCTGCCGCGCTTGGTCTTGGATTCGAGGCGACGCTTTTTCGAGCCCAGGGTCGGCTTGGTCGGGCGGCGCTTTTTCTCCACCTTGGTAGCGCTGAGGATCAACTCCACCAGGCGCTCCAGCGCATCCGCGCGGTTCTGCTCCTGGGTCCGGTATTGTTGCGCCTTGAGCACCAGCACGCCTTCGCTGGTAATGCGACTGTCACGCAGCGCCAGCAACCGTTCCTTGTAGAAGTCCGGCAGCGACGATGCGGGAATATCAAAGCGCAGGTGCACGGCGCTCGACACCTTGTTGACGTTCTGCCCACCAGCGCCCTGGGCGCGGATAGCGGTCAGCTCGACCTCGGCATCCGGCAGGTGCACGTTGTTGGAAATTACCAGCATCAATCAAAAACCTTAGGCAACGGACAAGCCCAACTCAGACAAGAGCATCGACGCCTGGGCTTTGGAAATCACGGCGCCTTTGAACAGTTTGGCATCATTGAGGCGAAACCCGCTCAAATCCGCACCGCGTAGGTCGGCGTCGGCAAAGTTGGCGCCATTGATGCGAGCATGGGCGAGGCTGCAATCGATCAGCTCAGCCTTGCGAAAGTCGGCATCAGACAAATCGCTGTCGGAAAAATCCAGGTTATTCAGTACGGTCCGCGCAAACGACAATCCAGACAGAAAAGCGCTGTTCAGCCGCGTTTCGCTGAAACTCAGGCCCAACGAGGCGCAATGGGTGAAGTTGGCGCCGGTCAACTTGCAGTGTTCAAAACTGGCCTGGGAAAGCTTGCTGCGCTGCCAGCGGGTGTTGTTCAGGTCGCAGTTGTGGAATTGCGCTTCCAGCAGGTTGGCCGCTTCGAAAATGGCAAGGCTGGCACGGCAGCTTTTCCACAGCGTGCCTTCCAGGCGAGCCCCCAAGAAAGAAGTCTGGACCAGGATGCAGCGTTCGAACACCCAATGATCCAGGGTCATGCGCGACAGATCGGCGCCGCTCAAGTCCACGCCAGTGAGGCGCAAGGGGCCGGAGTGCTGGTCAATCAGGTCTTCCAACTCATCACGCTGAAAGGCGCCGCCGTCGATATCGATGTGTTGCATGGGACCTCCGGGCACGCTCGAAAAAACCAGGGGCGATTCTAACCTGCTCACCCAAACAAAAAACCCGGCACGGCGCCGGGTCTGCTGTTTGAGGAAAGGTCCTACTCCAGAACTGCCCCCGTTGTGCTCACGGCCGCACGTGCCTTGCGTTTGTTCTTGATCCCATAACACACCGCCATAAACGCCACCCACACTGGAATCGCATACACCGACACTTGGATGCCCGGAATCATCAGCATGATCACCAGGATGAACACCACGAACGCCAGGCAAACGAAGTTGCCGTAGGGGTACCACAAAGCCTTGAACAGCGGCACCTGGCCGGTGCGGTTCATGTGCTGGCGGAATTTGAAGTGGGAGAAGCTGATCATCGCCCAGTTGATCACCAGCGTGGCCACCACCAGGGACATCAGCAGTTCCAGCGCGTGCTGCGGAATCAGGTAGTTCATCAACACCGCCACCAGGGTGATCGCCGCCGAGGCGAGGATGGAACGCACCGGCACGCCGCGCTTGTCGATCTTGGCCAATGCCTTGGGCGCATCGCCCTGCTCGGCCATGCCCAGCAACATGCGGCTGTTGCAGTAGGTGCCGCTGTTGTATACCGACAGCGCCGCCGTCAGCACCACAAAGTTAAGGATATGCGCGGCGGTGTTGCTGCCCAGCATCGAGAACACCTGCACGAACGGGCTGCCGCTGTAGGCATCACCGGAAGCGTTGAGGGTTTCCAGCAGGCTGTCCCACGGCGTCAGCGACAACAGCACCACCAGGGCGCCGATGTAGAAGATCAGGATGCGATAGATCACCTGGTTGATCGCCTTCGGGATCACGGTGCGTGGCTTATCCGCCTCGGCAGCGGTGAAACCGAGCATTTCCAGGCCGCCAAAGGAGAACATGATGATCGCCATGGCCATCACCAATCCGCCGACACCGTGGGGGAAGAAACCGCCGTGGTCCCACAGGTTGGTTACCGAGGCCTGTGGCCCGCCGCTGCCGCTGACCAGCAGGTAGCTGCCCAGGGCGATCATGCCGACGATGGCCACCACCTTGATGATGGCGAACCAGAACTCGGCCTCACCGAACACTTTGACGTTGGCCAGGTTGATCAGGTTGATCAGCACGAAGAACGCCGCGGCCGAGACCCAGGTCGGGATCTCCGGCCACCAGTAGTGCACGTATTTGCCGACGGCGGTCAGTTCCGACATGCCCACCAGGATGTACAAAATCCAGCAGTTCCACCCCGACAGGAAGCCGGCGAAACCGCCCCAGTACTTGTGGGCAAAGTGGCTGAAGGAACCGGCGACCGGCTCTTCGACGATCATTTCGCCAAGCTGGCGCATGATCATGAAGGCAATGAAGCCGCAGATGGCATAACCCAGGATCATCGACGGCCCGGCGGATTTGAGCACCCCGGCCGAGCCGAGGAACAGGCCGGTACCGATGGCGCCACCGAGGGCGATCAGCTGGATATGCCGGTTTTTCAGGCCGCGTTTCAGCTCGCCTGAAGAGGAATGGGGTCCACTCATGAAAAGGGTCTCACGCAAGGTTTGAGAATTTTGATTGCAGGTTGCTGCGTTGAATCAACGACTCAAGCAGCGCCGCTCAAACCCCAGCGCAGGCACCAGGAGTACAGCGTCTTTCTTACGGTCATGCGTCACCTGTTTGTTTTTATCTGTGACGAAATCGAACCCGTCCGGCTCGTGGCCAGGCGGAGTGATCAGGGTGGGTAAACCCTGAGGTCTTGGCCTTTTGCGTGGATACGCAAGGGGGTCACAGTAAAACGCGGCGCATTGTACACCGCTCGACAGCTTGGGGCCGCCTGCTCAAGGCGAGTGCGACGATCTGTCAGGTAATCCTTACAGGAAAGAATCGGCCAACAATGTTGTGATTTGCGCGTAAATTAATCGTTACAGCATGGAAAATTCACGTTACAGCTGTGATCTGAATAAAAAATGGCGGTCAGAAATTTCCCGCAATTCAGCAGCGCCAGCTGTCTGTTTTTCCTGAAGAAAAAATCAAACCGGGAAAACAGAACAAAAAATCCAAATGAAACCGTGTCAATAAAAATTTTGCATTTTGAAACACTCTCTCCTAGGTTCTTTCCACTTGCCCACGAAGCCCGTTGGCAAGCCGTTCTCAAACACCGTCCTCTAGGAGATACACCATGCAAGCACTGGAAAACGACCTGGAAACCGAACTGCAACTCGACGACTGGTTTGAAGCACCGACCCATGACGCCGCCGTTGAAATGATGCAAGCTGACGCCGTTGTGCCATTTGGCACCGCGATGTGGCCTTTCTAAAAGCCGGCACGCTCCCGGCAGGTGCCGTGCACGGCACCTGCTCCCTTACCCAAGGCACAGAAGGATGTACGTCATGGACAAGGCCCGCGCCGTCGAACACTTTCTCTACTACCTCGCGCACCATCCGGCCCTCAGTGGCCTGAGCCGCCCCACCGTGCTGCTGGGCCATACCGAGCGCTACGACGCCATCGCCCAGGCGATCACCCAGGGCAGCGCCGCGCGTTTCAACTTCCAGGTGCAGCGCCTGGACCTGGCCGCCAGCGACACCCTGGCCACAGCCATCGAAGCCTGCGACCTGTACCTGTTTCTCTACGATTCCTCTACCCTGCCCAACCCACGCGCCGAAGGCCCGGACTTCATCCGTGCCCTGCAGGGCGTGATGGCCGAACACTGGAAAAAATCCCTGCTGTTCAAGGATTACGGCGACTATTTCTACGACACCTTCAGCGTCGAGCCGCAGCGCATCGCCGACCTCAACGCCACGCTGATTCGGCGCATGTCCCAGGCCAACGTGCTGAGCTTTACCGACAAACATGGCTCGCGGCTGGAAGCGCCAATGAGCAGCATCAAGAAGTGGACCAATATCAACGGCGTCGGCAACCACGACCTGGCGCCGGGTGAGATCGCCACCCACAGCGAAGCGATCAATGGCCAGGTGCGGTTTGTCGGCACCTTTCTCAGCACCATCCCGTTCGCACGCAAATACGGCGTGCTGGAGTCACCGCTGGAGCTGTGGATCGAGAACTCGACCATCTGCAGCGTGGCCAGTGAAGTGCCGGGGTTGGCCGATGATTTCAACAAGTACCTGAATGCCAATCCGTCGAACCGGCGTGTGGAAGAGTTGGGGATTGGTACCAATGAAGGGGTGAAGGACCTGTATGCGCGCAACGCCGGGTTCGAGGAGCGCCATTGCGGGTTGCACCTGGGACTGGGAGGTGGGCAGAAAGGCAGCCATCATCTGGATCTGATCTTTGCCAGTGGGGTGTTGGCGCTGGATGACAAGCCGGTGTTTGACGGGTCCTTTGCGTTCTGAGCAAAGCGTTAACCAACGCTGAAAATCTGAATGTGGGAGGGGGCTTGCCCCCGATGGCAGTCGGTCAGTTGATGTATGTGGTGGCTGCCATACCGCTATCGGGGGCAAGCCCCCTCCCACAGTTGAATGCATTTCAAATTCAGATAAAAAAAACGCCAACCCGAGGGTTGGCGTTTTTTATGCGGCGATCAAATCACTGCGGCTTCTTGCGACCAAAACCAGGACGCTGGCCGGAACCGGCCGGTGCGCCACGGCGCTTACCAGACGGCTCGTCCGCGACCAGTTTCGGGCCAGGGCGCTTGTTCGCCGCCGGCTTGGCTGGACGCTTGGTGCTGGCGTTGTCGGCTGGGCGATCCGCTTCACCTCGGTTGCTGCGACCACCGGCCGGGGCCGGACGCGGTGCACGCGGCGCACGCTCGCCTTCCTGACGCGACGGCGCGGTTGGGCGGCGTTCACCTTCGATCTGCGGCTCTCGGGAGATACGACCGCCAGTCGCAGGTGCATTCAACGCAGGTCGCAGGGTGCGGGCAACACGCTCGGTGCGCGCCACCGGGCGCGACGATTTACGCTGCATCCGCTCAAGCTTGTCTTTGCTCTTGGCGTTCATCTGCGGCATCGCCACCGGCGTCAGGCCGACTTCGGCGCTGAGGATGTCGACTTCGTACTGGCTCATTTCGCGCCAGCGGCCCATCGGCAGGTCGGAGTTGAGGAACACCGGACCGAAACGCACGCGCTTCAGGCGGCTGACCACCAGGCCCTGGGATTCCCACAGGCGACGCACTTCACGGTTACGGCCTTCCATCACCACGCAGTGGTACCAGTGGTTGAAACCTTCGCCACCCGGTGCCTGCTTGATGTCGGTGAACTTGGCCGGGCCGTCTTCCAGCACCACGCCAGCCTTGAGGCGCTCGATCATCTCGTCATCGACTTCACCGCGTACACGCACGGCGTACTCGCGGTCCATCTCGTAGGACGGGTGCATCAGGCGGTTGGCCAGCTCACCGTCAGTGGTGAACATCAGCAAGCCGGTGGTGTTGATGTCCAGACGACCGATGTTGATCCAGCGGCCTTCTTTGGGCTTGGGCATCTTGTCGAACACGGTCGGACGGCCTTCCGGGTCGTCACGGGTGCAGATCTCGCCATCGGGTTTGTTGTACATGATCACGCGGCGCACCGATTCGGCGGCCTCTTCACGCTTGATGACCTTGCCATCGATGGTGATTGCGTCGTGCAGGTCGACGCGCTGGCCGAGGGTAGCCTCGACGCCGTTGACCTTGATGCGCTTCTGGGTGATCCAGGCTTCGACGTCGCGGCGCGAGCCCACGCCGATACGCGCCAGCACCTTTTGCAGTTTTTCGCCTGCTGGGCCGATTTCCTGGCTGTCGTTCTGGTCTTTGTCGTTCATCTTAAGCACCTCCCGGTGGGTCGATTCAGGCATGGCCTGAAGAGTGTTGAAAGCGGGGCTTTGGCCGAATAGCTCGGCAAAGGGTCGCGAATCATACGCGCATGGCGCGCGTTGCGCATCAGAGACTAGTCGATTAGTGGCCGGCAGTCGGTTTTTCCGCCGACCGGTGAGCCATGTGGGATCCGTGTCAATCTTCGAACTGGCGACGCTCGGCCTCGATGGCTTCGGCCAGGGCCCGGGCTTCGTCTTCTTCCTCGCTCAACGGCGGCTGTTCGAGAGCGGCGACGGCGGCCAGGAGTTTTTCGCGGGCTTCAGCGACGCCGAGGATGTCTTCTTCAGGGTCGGGTTCTGGCTCGGGATCGGTTTCCTGGGGTTCTGCCTCAGTCGCACCGTCACGCAACAAGTCATCAAAGTCGGTCTTGATGCCCTGCTCCATGTCGTCCAGTTCCAGCAGCAAGGTATGGAAACTGGTTTCGTCCTTCGGCTCTTCCGGCTCGGCGGTGGCGTCGGCCAGTTCCTGCAGGCCGGCCGGGACGGGGGCGTCGTCGAAGTCGAGCACCGGCTCGGCTTCCATCTCGCGCAATTCGGCCAGCGGCGGCAGGTCGTCGAGGTTTTTCAGGTTGAAATGGTCGAGGAACACCTTGGTGGTGGCAAACATCGCCGGTTTGCCGGGCACGTCACGGTAACCGACGATGCGGATCCACTCGCGCTCCAGCAGCGTCTTGACGATGTGGCTGTTGACCGCCACGCCCCGCACGTCCTCGATCTCGCCCCGGGTGATGGGCTGGCGATAGGCGATCAGCGCCATGGTCTCCAGCATCGCCCGCGAGTAGCGCTGGGGGCGCTCTTCCCACAGGCGGCCCACCCAAGGGGAAAATTTCTCACGAATCTGCAGGCGATAACCCGACGCCACCTCGCGCAGTTCGAACGCACGACCGTCGCAGGACTTGCGCAGAATCTCCAGCGCCTTCTTGAACACCGGCGGTTCGGGGCGTTCGGCTTCTTCAAAGAGTTCGAACAAGCGTTCCAGGGATTGCGGTTTGCCCGACGCCAGTAGGAAAGCTTCCAGCAGCGGTGCCAGTTCGCGGGGTTCAGTCAGATTCATCGATTCAGCTCGTTATTCGGCTCGCGCCCGCACGTGGATAGCCGCAAAAGGCTCATTCTGGACCAGCTCGACCAAGGACTCCTTGACCAGTTCGAGGATCGCCATAAACGTCACCACCACTCCCAGGCGCCCTTCTTCGGCGGTGAACAGCTCGACAAACGGCACAAAACCGCCGCCCTTGAGGCGCTCCAGTACGTCGCTCATGCGCTCGCGGGTGGACAGCGCCTCACGGCTGACCTGGTGACTTTCAAACATATCGCCACGGCGCAGCACCTCGGCCATGGACATCAGCAATTCTTCCAGGCTCACGTCCGGCAACAGTTTGCGCGCACGGGCCTCGGGGGCATCCAGCTTGGGCACAACCACGTCGCGGCCCACCCGGCTCAAGCCATCGATGCCTTCGGCGGCGGCCTTGAAGCGTTCGTACTCCTGCAGGCGGCGAATCAGTTCCGCGCGTGGGTCGTCTTCTTCGGCTTCCACCGTCTCCGAACGCGGCAACAGCATGCGCGACTTGATCTCGGCGAGCATGGCAGCCATCACCAGGTACTCGGCGGCCAGCTCCAGGCGCACCGACTGCATCAACTCCACATAGCCCATGTACTGGCGGGTGATCTCTGCCACCGGGATGTCGAGGATGTTGATGTTCTGCTTGCGGATCAGGTACAGCAGCAAGTCCAGCGGGCCTTCGAACGCCTCAAGAAAGACTTCCAGCGCGTCCGGCGGAATGTACAGGTCCAGGGGCATTTCCATGACCGCCTGGCCATACACCATGGCAAACGGCAGTTCCTGCTGGGCCCCCGCCTGGCTGTCGACGGTTTCCACGGCCGACATTCAGGCCTCGACCATGAACGGAGCCGGGTCGCCGCAACCTACGCGGATCACTTCGGGTTCGCCGTCGGCCAGGTTGATCACGGTGGAGGCCTTGTTGCCGCCGTAGCCGCCGTCGATGATCAGGTCGACGTGCTTTTCCAACAGCCGGCGCATTTCGTAAGGATCGTACAGCGGCTCGTCTTCACCCGGCATGATCAACGACACGCTCATCAACGGCTCACCCAGCTCTTCGAGGAGCGCCAGGGCAATGGGGTGCTCTGGCACCCGCAGGCCGATGGTGCGCTTCTTGGGGTGCAGCAGCAGGCGCGGCACTTCGCGGGTAGCGTTGAGAATAAAGGTGTAGGGCCCCGGCGTGTGCGCCTTGAGCAGGCGAAAGGTGCCGGTGTCGACCTTGGCAAACAGCCCCAACTGGGACAGGTCGCTGCAGATCAGCGCGAAGTTGTGCTTGTCGTCCAGCTGACGCAGGCGTCTTACCCGCTCGACCGCACCCTTGTCGCCGATCTGGCAACCGATGGCGTAGGACGAGTCGGTGGGGTAGATCACCACGCCGCCGGCGCGGATGATCTCGACGGCCTGTTTGATCAGGCGCGCCTGGGGGTTTTCCGGATGAATCTGGAAGAATTGACTCACGTGTTCTACCTGTTCAGACGGTGGCAATAATGGGGTCATGCTTGAATCGCCCCCACAAGAGCGGCAAATCTTCCGGGACGGGGCGATACTCGCCGATCTCGGACCAGCCGCCTGGGCCATGAAAATCACTGCCGGCGCTGACCAGCAGACCAAATTCGCGGGCAAGAATCGCCAGGCTGCCGACCTGTTCGGCGGGTTGATGCCCGTTGACCACTTCGATTGCGTGGCCGCCCGCTCCAATATAGTCGGCAATCAGCTTGCGGCGCTTGCTGCGGGTGAAATCGTAGTGCCAGGGATGGGCCAGGCTGACCCAGGCCCCGGAGGCCCGCAGGGTCTCGACGGTGTCTTCCAGGGTCGGCCAGTGTTGCTTCACATCCCCCAACTTGCCGGCGCCCAGCCATTTGCGGAACGCTTCGGCGCGGTCCTTTACAAAACCTTCACGTACCATCCAGTCGGCAAAGTGCGGCCGGGCCGGTGCGTTACCGCTGTCACCCAGTTCCTGCTGGATGGCGCGGGCGCCGTCCAGGGCACCGGACATACCTTTGAGGCCGAGTTTGCGGCTTATTTCTTCGGACCGCAGCCAGCGGCCATCGTGCAGTTGGGCGATGGCTTCAACCAAAGGCGGGGCTTTTTGATCAAAACCGTAGCCGAGCACATGAATGGTGGCGCCGCCCCAGGTGCAGGACAATTCCACACCGTTGACCAACTGCATGCCCAAGGCATGCGCGGCTTCCCGGGCTTCGTCGAGGCCTTCGAGGGTGTCGTGGTCGGTCAACGCCAGGACTCGCACGCCTTTTTCAAACGCACGCGCAACCAGTACCGCGGGCGCCAGGGCACCGTCGGAGGCCGTGCTGTGGCAGTGCAAATCAACATTCACGGGGATCTGTAACCTCAAGTCAGCTGGCGCTTTCGCTACCAAGGATGTTTGTTATTATGCCGCCACATCCAGCTTCTGGCTCTTACTGTGAAACAATTCATCGACTTCATCCCGCTGTTGCTGTTTTTCATCGTTACCAAGCTCGACCCCAGGGTCATCGAAATCGCCGGTCATGCGTTCTCGTTCGGGGGCATCTACAGCGCCACCGCCGTACTGATCATCAGCTCTATCGTCGTCTACGGCGCCATTTTCATCTCCCAGCGCAAGCTGGAAAAAAGCCAATGGCTCACCCTGGTCGCATGCCTGGTATTCGGCGGCCTGACCCTGGCGTTCCACAGCGAAACCTTCCTCAAATGGAAAGCACCGGTGGTGAACTGGCTGTTCGCCCTGGTCTTTATCGGCAGCCACTTCATCGGTGACCGCCTGTTGATCAAGCGGATCATGGGACACGCGCTGACCCTGCCGGATCCGGTGTGGACACGCTTGAACGTTGCGTGGATCGTGTTTTTCCTGTTCTGCGGCGCCGCCAACCTGTTCGTGGCCTTTACCTTCCAGGACTACTGGGTCGACTTCAAGGTCTTCGGCAGCCTGGCCATGACCGTGCTGTTCCTGGTCGGCCAGGGTATCTACCTGTCGCGCCACCTGCATGACGTCGCCCCTACCACCCCGAAAACCGAGGATTGACATGCTCTACGCCATCATTGCCACCGACGTTGCCGACTCGCTGGAAAAACGCCTGAGCGTGCGCCCGGCCCATGTCGAACGCCTCAAGCAGCTGCAGGCCGAAGGCCGTATCGTGCTGGCGGGTCCACACCCTGCGGTAGACAGCAACGACCCAGGCGACGCCGGTTTCACCGGTAGCCTGATCGTCGCCGAGTTTGCCTCCCTGGCCGATGCCCAGGCCTGGGCCAAGGCTGATCCTTACGTAGCTGCCGGCGTTTACGCCGACGTCGTGATCAAGCCGTTCAAGCAAGTCCTGCCTTGATAACGGCCACGCCGAATCTAATCGGTTCGGCGCGCTCCTAATTGCTCATTATTCTCGGTAACCTGCCGACAACGTTCTGAATATTCGTGTGGAATCAGGAGTTCCGATGCGCTTACGTCAGTTGTGTCTGTTGGCAGTGGTAATGATCGGGGCTACGGCCCACGCTGAAGAAACCTCGAACACCGGCAGTTCCACGCCTCTGTCCTTGAGTGCCGGCGCCCAGATCACCGAGTTGCAGCAGCGGTTGAAAGAAAGCGAACACCAGCGTGAAGAATTGAGCAAGCAACTGCAAAACGTAGAGGCTACCCGCGAAAGCGCCCAACTGAGTCGCCTTCGCCAAGAGAACCAACGCCTGGCCCAGCAACTCAAAGAAACACAGGGCGGCGCCTTGACCCGATGGCTGACCGAGCAGCAACAATGGTTCGTCACCGGTGGGGCCGTCGCGCTGATCGCCTTGCTGTGCGGGATCTTCGCCAGCGGTGGGCACCGTCGCCGTCGACAATGGCTAAATTGAGTGAGTCATGAGCGAGCTGTTACTGATAGATGATGACCAGGAGCTCTGCGAGCTGCTGACCAGTTGGTTGAGCCAGGAAGGCTTCCAGGTGCGTGCCTGCCATGACGGCTTGAGCGCCCGCAAAGCCTTGGCTGACAGCGCCCCGGCCGCGGTGGTACTCGACGTGATGCTGCCCGACGGCAGCGGCCTGGAACTGCTCAAGCAATTGCGCAACGACCACCCGGAGCTGCCGGTGCTGATGCTCTCGGCACGCGGCGAACCGCTGGACCGCATCCTCGGCCTGGAACTGGGCGCCGACGATTACCTGGCCAAGCCCTGCGACCCACGCGAGCTTACCGCCCGGCTGCGCGCCGTGCTGCGCCGCAGCCACCCGGCCGCCGTGTCCACCCAGCTCGAATTGGGCGACCTGTGTTTCAGCCCGGTGCGCGGCGTGGTCAGCATCGATGAACAGGAATTTTCCCTCACCGTCTCCGAAAGCCGCCTGCTGGAAGCCTTGCTGCGCCAGCCCGGCGAGCCGCTGGACAAACAGGAACTGGCGCAGATCGCCCTGGGTCGCAAGTTGACCCTTTACGATCGCAGCCTGGACATGCACGTGAGCAACCTGCGCAAAAAAATCGGCCCGCACCCGGACGGACGGCCACGCATCGTGGCGTTGCGCAGTCGGGGTTACTACTACAGCCTGTAAAAACACGCGGGTTCCGTGCTGATGCAAAAAGCCCAGCTGGCAGGCTGGGCTTGTTGTTCAAGGGGTTTTCATCGCGTCGGTCGTCGCCTTGATGATCGCTTTCGCCGCTTCGACACTGATGGGCAGTGGTGCCTGCAAATCATCTGGATCAGATTTGGGCCGGTGGTGGAAATACCGTAGCAGCGCGATCAACAGCAGGGTCGGGACGGTTGAGAGGGCCACGATGATCGGAATATCACCCGTACTGTGCGGACGCACGGCGCTGAAAAAATACCAGGCGCCTACCGAGACGCGAATGTTCCCCAAAAAGACAAAGCCCAACAGCGCTACGTAAAACAACAAGATCAATACCACGGTGACGGTCGTCAGTCGCTTCTCCCACCTGAAGCGCCAGGACTCTCTGCGCAGATAGTCGCTGATCAGGCCAGGATTATCAGCCTCCCCTCCCGCCAGGTCGTCGCTGGTGTCCATCATAAAAGCCCAATCGCCTTCAGCCTGAATTCCATTGCTGCCGTCGACACACCAAAAGCATTGGCCAGCTTTACGATGTCTGTGACGCGCTGCTCAAGCACCATATGTTTCACCAGCGCGGCAGGCATCAACAGAGCAGCGGCAAATCGATTGGCTGCGATCTCTTTCGGGTCCCTGGACTTGGCACTGAACTGCTCGGAAGTATCTCGAGGTGCGTCCAGGTCTCCGTGCACATGGTGACCAATCTCGTGCGCAATGGTGAAACGCTGCCTTACCGGCGCATCCATGAAGTTGTAAGTAATCAGCGGAGCGCCGTCCCGGAAGGAGTAATGGCCGCTTTCATTCGGTCGCCAGGTATCCGGTTCAAAAGGTGCAAGCGCCTTCACCTCGATAGCCATTGCCTCGGCAATGGCTATCGGGTTCACCGGCAACCGACCATTCCAATGGGCACGCAGGACGTCGTCTGCAGTTCGGTACTCCATGCGGCCTCCTTATAGATGGCTGGAACGGTAGTTTGACGGGGTCAGAAATGAGATCGAAGTCTGAACAAGTCGATAGACCCCGTCAAATTGTAGTTGACAGGTTAAAAATATTTAGCATTCAGGACCCCATCGAAAAAACTGTTCATTTATACAGTCATCGCGACCACACGCCAACTCCCTTAAGGCATGCTGTAGCAATTGAGTGAGCCCCTCTTTTCCTATAGCTATCGGCAGTTTTGTCAACTCAGCCCAAAACCCTCTTTACCCAAGCTTTACCCACACCTGACCGCCGCTGACCTTGATCGCCTTAATCTACTCACATCCGGACTCACCGGAATAGAGACAGGAGAATCACCATGCGCAAGACCCTTATCGCTTTGATGTTCGCCGCCGCCCTGCCGACCGTTGCCATGGCGGCAATGCCCGAAGGCCCAGGCCCGATGGGCGGCCCTGAAGGCCATATGATGGGTGGCCCGGGTCACGGCGGCGAACACGGTCCGCGTGGCAAAGGCGGGCCCTTCAGCCAACTGGACCTGAGCAAGGAACAGCGCGAGCAGATCCGCAAATTGATGGGCGACCAGTGGCACGCTCGCAAGGACCTGACCAGGAAGTACCTGGACAAGCTCCCGGCTGCTGACCAGAAGGCCATGCAGGACGAAATCGCCGCCGGCAAGCAGAAAACCCAGGCGGATATCCGCGCCGTACTCAAGCCTGACCAGCAGAAGAAATTCGACGAGATCATCAAGCAGCAGGAACAGCGCCGCGCCGAATGGAAGGAATTCCAGGCCTGGAAAGCGCAACAGCCGCAAAAAGCGCAATAATGCCCCCGCGTTAACGCTCCCAGCCCAGTGGCCCCCGCCACTGGGCTTTTCCTGCTTGAGGGTTTCCTGTGCGTTCATTGTTCTGGCGCATCCTGGCCAGTTTCTGGCTGGCCATCGCCTTGGTTGCCGGGTTGTCGATCCTGCTTGGGCATATGCTCAATCAAGATGCCTGGATTCTCAGCCGTCACCCAGGCCTCAACAACCTGGCCGAAGAGTGGACCCAACTCTACGAAACCCAGGGTGAGGACGCTGCCCAGGATTTGCTGCAACAGCGCAAACGCCAGTACCACATCGACGTGCAGGTGCTCAACGAAAGCGGCGAGCCGGTGGTGCGCGGCACCTTTCCCCGCCGCGCCGCCGCCTTTGAAGCCCGCCAGAACGATAGCAAGGACAGCCACCTGCCCTGGCGCCGCCTGACCGCTGAATACACCAGTGAGAAGACCGGCGACACTTACCTGTTGATCTACCGCATCCCGCACCCGGAACTGGACGAATGGCATCGCAGCAGCCTGACATGGCCGTTGAGCGCATTGGTCATCGCCTTGGTGGTGCTGACCCTGTTCAGCCTGTTCGTGACGCTGTCCATCACGCGCCCCTTGAGCCGACTGCGCGGCGCCGTGCATGACCTGGGGC
This sequence comes from Pseudomonas extremorientalis, assembly GCF_024584605.1. Classification (NCBI taxonomy): domain Bacteria; kingdom Pseudomonadati; phylum Pseudomonadota; class Gammaproteobacteria; order Pseudomonadales; family Pseudomonadaceae; genus Pseudomonas; species Pseudomonas extremorientalis. Next base: position 5,072,406 of record NZ_CP089519.1, read on the forward strand.
AAGCCACCTACCAGCAAAACAGCCTGGCGCAGCTGGCCAACCGACGCGATGAATTCGGCGTGCTGGCCACCGACTTCAACCGCATGGGCGCGCGCCTGCAAAGCCTGATCGGCAGCCAGCGCCAGTTGCTGCGCGACGTGTCCCATGAACTGCGTTCGCCGCTGGCCCGCCTGCGCATCGCCCTGGCCCTGGCCGAACGCGCCAGCCCCGAAGAACGGGAAAAACTCTGGCCTCGCCTGACCCGCGAATGTGATCGCCTGGAGGCACTGATCAGCGAGATCCTGGTGCTGGCCCGCGTCGATGCCGATAACGCCAGCGCCGAAGAGATCGACCTCAACCCGTTGCTCAAGACCCTGCAAAAGGACGCCCAACTCAGCGCGCCCGACCAGGTGGTGCAGCTCACCACCGATCCCGAACTGCATCTCAAGGGGTGGCCGACCATGATCGAACGGGCAGTGGACAACCTGCTGCGCAACGCCCAGCGCTTCAACCCGCCGGGCCAGCCGATCGAGCTGCACGCCCACCTTCACGGCGAGCATATTGTGATCAGCGTGCGCGACCACGGCCCCGGCGTTGACGCCGAACACCTGAGCCAATTGGGCGAACCGTTCTACCGCGCCCCAGGCCAGACCGCACAAGGTCACGGCCTGGGCCTGGCGATTGCCCGTCGCGCCGCCGAGCGCCATGGTGGCAGCCTGTTCCTGGCCAATCACGCCCAAGGCGGTTTTATCGCCAGTATCGACCTGCCGCTGGAACCCGGGATTGCCACACCGGCCTGATGATCTTCTATAGTGGCCCTTCTCTCAAGGAGGGCCATTGATGACTGACCTGTTGACTCCCATCCAAGCCGCACTCGATCTACCGCGCACGCCGCTGACCAGCACCGAAGCCGGCGCCCTGCCCTCGGCCTTTGCCGTCACGGACCTGGCCGTTGCCAGTATCGGTGCGGCCGGCCAGGCCGTGGCCCAGTTGATCCAGCAACAGACCGGGCGCCTTCCCGGCGTCAGCGTAGACCGGCGACTCGCGTCCTTCTGGTTCTCGTCTTCGATTCGTCCGGTAGGCTGGGAGACCCCGCCGCTGTGGGACCCGGTGGCCGGTGACTACGCCAGCGCCGATGGCTGGATTCGCCTGCACACCAACGCCCCCCACCACCGCGCCGCCGCCGAACGGGTACTGGGCAAGGTGGCTGATCGCATCGCGATGGCCAACAAAGTTGCCACTTGGAATACCGCCGAACTGGAACAGGCGATTGTCGATGAAGGCGGTTGTGCCGCGCAGATGCGTACCTGGCAAGCCTGGCAAACCCACCCTCAGGGCCTGGCCGTCAATGCCGAAGCCCTGGTGCAGCGCCAGACCTTTGCAACCTCCGTCAAAAAGCCCTGGCTCGGCTCGGTGGCGCGGCCGCTGGCGGGCCTCAAGGTGCTGGACCTGACCCGCGTGCTGGCCGGCCCGGTGGCCAGCCGCTTCCTCGCAGGGTTGGGTGCGGATGTATTGCGTATCGACTCGCCGACCTGGAACGAACCCGGCGTGGTGCCGGAAATGACCCTGGGCAAACGCTGCGCCCGCCTGGACTTGAAAAGCGCCCAAGACCGCGAGGTTTTCGAACGCCTGCTCAAGGACGCTGACATTGTGTTCCACGGTTACCGTGCCGACGCCCTGGAACAACTGGACTACAGCGCCAGTGACTTGCAAACCCTCGCCCCCGGCCTGATCGACGTGAGCCTCAACGCCTACGGCTGGAGCGGCCCGTGGCGCAATCGCCGGGGTTTCGACAGCCTGGTGCAGATGAGCAGCGGGATTGCCGCCGCGGGCATGGCCTGGAAACAAGCGGACAAACCGGTGCCGCTGCCATTGCAGGCGCTGGATCACGCCACCGGGTATTTGATGGCGGCCAGTGCGATTCAGGCACTCAGTGAGCGATTGAAATCCGGCCGTGGTGGGTCGGCGCTGTTGTCGCTGGCGCGTACGGCGAAGTTGCTGGTGGACGCCGGACAAGTGCCGGAGCAGCCGGCGTTGCGGGCCGAGCAACCGAGCGATCAAGGCCTGGTAGTGGAACAGACGGCCTGGGGCCAGGCGCATCGATTGTTGCCGCCGGTGACTATCAGCGGCACGCCGTTGCAATGGGATCTGCCGGCTGGGGAACTGGGTTCACACCGAGCGCAGTGGTGACTCGACTATCGCCATCGGGGGCAAGCCCCCTCCCACATCTTGACCACATTCCAAAGGTTGTATTCGGTCAAGTGTGGGAGCTGGCTTGCCGGCGATGAGGCCAGTACAGGCACCATCAATCTGAGCGCTGCAACGACGTCCAGAGATGCTGCGCTGCATACGCCCGCAACGGCCGCCACGCCTCGGCCCGCGCCAGCAACTGTCGCGCCGACACCGGCCCTCCTTCCAGTGCCGCCAGCGCATTGATCAACCCGATATCCCCCGACGCAAATGCATCCGCCTCACGCATCTGGCGCATGGCGATGTACTGCGCGGTCCAGTCGCCAATCCCCGGCAACGCCACCAAGCGCGCCACACCTTCCTTGAGGCTGGCCTTGGGTTCGAACACCTCAGGGTCATCCAGGAGCGCCTGCGCGACACCGGACAAGGTCCGCCCACGCGCCTTCGGCATGCCCAAGGTGGCCAGGTCCGCCGCCGCCAGCACCTCGGGCGCGGGGAACACATGGGTGATACCGGCGTACGGCGTCTCCAGCAGTTGGCCATACTGCGCCACCAACTTGCCTGCCAGGCGAATCGCAGCCACCACCGTAATCTGCTGGCCCAGCACTGCACGAATCGCCAACTCCAGACCGTCCCAGGTGCCCGGCACACGCAGGCCGGGACGGGCCGCGACCAACTGCGCCATCAAGGGGTCCGTGGCCAATTGCGGGTTGAGCCGTTGAGGCTCGGCATCCAGATCAAACATGTTGCGCACGCGCCGCTCGATCTCGGGCAGCGCCGCCGCCTCCGGAAAATCCACCGCAACGTCCAACCAGTCACCCGCGCCCGGCGCGACGCTGAGCCAGCCATGCCGGCCACCCACGCTGATGCTGCGCCGGTAAATGCCGGCCTCTACGGTCTCCATACCCGTAATCGCCCGCGCCGCCAGAAAACCCACCATCGCCGCCCAATCATAAGGCGGCTGATACGTCAGCCTCACAACGACAATACCCCGCTGTACAGCCCATACGCCGCCAGCCCCGCGCCGGTGATCACACAGCTGAAAATGCCTTTTTCCATGTGGGTAAACAAGGGCTGGCGCTGCTCACGCTTGGCGAGGGCAAACAGGATCACCCCCGGCGCATACAACAGCGCCGACAGCAGCAGGTACTTCAAGCCCCCGGCGTAGAGCAGCCACACGGCGTAGCCAAGTGCAATCAGGCCCACCAGCAAGTCCTTCAAGCGCTGGCCGTGGGCATCTTCGTAGGTTTCGCCGCGCCCGCTCAATAACACGGCATACGCCGCCGACCACAGGTAGGGCACCAGGATCATCGACGAGGCCAGGTAAATCAGGGTGGTGTAGGTGCTGTGGGAAAACAGCGTGATCACCAGGAACACCTGGATCATCACATTGGTCAGCCACAGCGCGTTGACTGGCACCTGGTTGGCGTTTTCCTTTTTCAGGAACGCCGGCATGGTCTTGTCATGGGCCGTGGCGTAGAGGATTTCCGCACAGAGCAGCGCCCAGGACAACAAGGCGCCGAGCAGTGACACCGCCAGGCCGATGCTGATCGCCATCGCACCCCAGGGGCCGACGATATGCTCCAGCACACCGGCCAGGGACGGGTTTTGCAATTGCGCGAGTTCCGGCTGGCTCATGATGCCCAGGGACAACACATTCACCAGCACCAGCAGGGCCAGCACGCCCAGAAAACCGATCACCGTGGCGCGGCCCACGTCCGAGCGTTTCTCGGCCCGCGCCGAGTACACACTGGCGCCCTCGATGCCGATAAACACAAACACGGTGACCAGCATCATGTTGCGCACCTGGTCCACCACGTTGCCCATATTCGGGTTGCCCAGGCCCCAGATATCGCGAGTGAAGATATCCGCCTTGAACGCTACGGCGGCGATCACGATAAACATCAGCAACGGCACGATCTTCGCCACCGTGGTGATCTGGTTGATGAACGCTGCCTCCTTGATCCCGCGCAGCACCAGGAAATGCACGGCCCACAGCAACAATGATGCGCAGCCGATGGCCACCGGCGTGTTGCCCTGGCCGAACACCGGGAAAAAGTAGCCGAGGGTACTGAATAGCAACACGAAGTAACCGACGTTGCCCATCCACGCGCTGATCCAGTAGCCCCAGGCCGAGGAGAACCCCATGTAGTCACCAAACCCGGCCTTGGCGTAGGCATACACGCCCGAATCCAGTTCGGGCTTGCGATTGGCCAGGGTCTGGAACACGAAGGCCAGGGTCAGCATGCCGACCGCGGTGATCGCCCAGCCGATCAACACGGCCCCCACCTCGGCGCGTGCGGCCATGTTTTGCGGCAAGGAAAAAATCCCGCCGCCGATCATCGACCCCACCACCAAGGCAATCAGGGCACCAAGACGCAGTTTCTGGGCCGGTTGAGACATGAACACTCCTGAATGAACAGCAACTTGAGCTGACAACCGTGCACTCGGCTAATTAACTCAGCGAGTGTAGCGGTTATTAGTGAAGGCGATAAAACAGACGAGCTCATAACACAATGGCATGTCAGGTCGTCCCGTTCAGGCGTATTTAGAATTTAAATACGCCCGGGGCTGAGACTTCGTAAAACATCGTTCAAAAAGTTTGCACATTCAGGAATACGGACTAGCTTCAAACGTCCATAGATTTGGCCAAATGATTAATCAAAAAGGGATAGATGGCTCTGCGCCAAGCTTTCCCGAGGATTTGCATCGCCCACGAACTTCTACCCTAAGTCATTAATTCACAATGGAATGTGCCAATGAAGTGATCTGAGTCAGCTGTTTGATTAGCGCACGGATTTATTCTGTGGTCTCTCTTCTCCTGCATTGGAGTTATGCGATGTCTGAATCTCCCGGAAAACTACGACTCGGCGCACTGGTTGCACTTGTCGTGGGCTCGATGATTGGCGGCGGGATCTTTTCACTGCCGCAAAACATGGCCGCCAGTGCCGATGTCGGCGCGGTATTGATTGGTTGGGTAATTACCGCCATCGGCATGTTGACCCTCGCTTTTGTGTTCCAGACCCTCGCCAACCGCAAGCCCGACCTCGACGGTGGCGTGTACGCCTACGCCAAGGCGGGTTTCGGCGATTACATGGGTTTCTCGTCCGCCTGGGGTTACTGGATCAGCGCGTGGCTGGGCAACGTGGGTTACTTCGTGTTGCTGTTCAGCACCCTGGGTTACTTCTTCCCCATTTTCGGCGAAGGCAACACGCCGGCTGCGGTGATCGGTGCCTCGGTGCTGCTGTGGGCCGTGCATTTCCTGGTGCTGCGCGGGATCAAGGAAGCGGCGTTCATCAACCTGGTGACCACCGTCGCCAAGGTCGTGCCGCTGGTGCTGTTCGTGCTGATCGCGCTGTTCGCATTCAAGCTGGACATCTTCACCGCCGACATCTGGGGCGTGAAAAACCCCGACCTGGGCAGTGTGATGAACCAGGTGCGCAACATGATGCTGGTCACCGTGTGGGTGTTCATCGGCATCGAAGGCGCGAGCATCTTCTCGTCCCGTGCGGAAAAACGCTCCGACGTGGGCAAGGCCACCGTGATCGGCTTTATCACCGTGCTGCTGTTCCTGATGCTGGTGAACGTGCTATCCCTGGGGATCATGACCCAGCCGGAACTGGCCAAGCTGCAGAACCCGTCGATGGCCGCCGTGCTGGAGCACGTGGTAGGCCACTGGGGCGCGGTGCTGATCAGCGTCGGTTTGATCATCTCGCTGCTGGGGGCACTGCTGTCGTGGGTGCTGCTGTGTGCGGAGATCATGTTCGCCGCCGCCAAGGACCACACCATGCCGGAGTTCCTGCGCAAGGAGAACGCCAACCACGTACCGGCCAACGCCCTGTGGCTGACCAACGCCATGGTGCAGATATTCCTGGTGATCACGCTGTTTTCCGCCAGCACCTACCTGTCGCTGATCTACCTCGCCACCTCGATGATCCTGGTGCCCTACCTGTGGTCGGCGGCCTACGCGTTGCTGCTGGCGGTACGCGGCGAGACTTACGAAAACGCCATTGCCGAGCGCAAGAAAGATCTGTTCATCGGCGCTATCGCGCTGGTCTATGCGGTCTGGCTGCTCTACGCCGGCGGCGTCAAATACCTGCTGCTTTCCGCCCTGCTGTATGCCCCCGGCGTGATCCTGTTCGCCAAGGCCAAGCATGAACTGGGCAAACCGATTTTCACCAACGTCGAGAAGCTGATTTTCGCCGCAGTAGTCATTGGCGCCTTGGTGGCTGCCTATGGCCTCTACGACGGCTTCCTGACTCTGTAATTCTGACTGGAGGATCTGTAATGACCACGGAAAAAGTGAAGTACGGCGTACATTCCGAAGCCGGCAAACTGCGCAAAGTCATGGTGTGCTCCCCAGGTTTGGCCCACCAGCGGCTGACCCCCAACAACTGCGATGAACTGCTGTTCGATGACGTGCTGTGGGTGGCCCAGGCCAAGCGCGATCACTTCGACTTCGTCACCAAGATGCGCGAGCGGGATATTGATGTGCTGGAAATGCACAACCTGCTCACCGACATCGTCGCCATCCCCGAAGCATTGGACTGGATTCTGGAGCGCAAGATCACCGCCAACACGGTTGGCCTCGGCCTGGTCGATGAAGTCGGCTCCTGGCTGCGCAGCCTGGAGCCGCGCAAAATCAGCGAGTACCTGATTGGCGGCGTGTCGGCCGACGACCTGCCGAGCAGCTTCGGCGGCAAGACCATCGAGATGTTCCGCGACTTCCTCGGGCATTCGAGCTTCATCCTGCCGCCGCTGCCCAACACCCAGTTCACCCGCGATACCACCTGCTGGATCTACGGCGGCGTGACGCTGAACCCGATGTACTGGCCGGCGCGACGCCAGGAAACCCTGCTGGCCTCGGCCATCTATAAATTCCACCCCGAGTTCACCAACGCGGACTTCCAGATCTGGTACGGCGACCCCGACCAGGAGCACGGCGCCTCCACCCTGGAAGGCGGCGACGTGATGCCGATCGGCAACGGCGTGGTACTGATCGGCATGGGCGAGCGCTCATCCCACCAGGCCATCGGCCAACTGGCGCGCAACCTGTTCAAGAACAAGGCCGTGGAGCGCGTGATCGTCGCCGGCCTGCCGAAATCCCGCGCGGCGATGCACCTGGACACCGTGTTCAGCTTCTGCGACCGCGACCTGGTGACCGTCTTCCCCGAAGTGGTCAACCAGATCGTGCCGTTCACCCTGCGCCCGGATGAGAGCAAGCCGCACGGCATCGACATCCAACGCGAGAAAACCAACTTCCTCGAAACCGTGGCCGCAGCCCTCAACCTCAAGGCACTGCGCGTGGTCGAGACCGGCGGCAACAGCTTCGCCGCCGAGCGCGAACAGTGGGATGACGGTAACAACGTGGTGGCCGTGGAGCCTGGCGTGGTGATCGGTTACGACCGTAATACCTACACCAACACCCTGCTGCGCAAGGCCGGCGTGGAAGTCATCACCATCAGCGCCGGTGAACTCGGCCGCGGGCGTGGCGGCGGCCACTGCATGACCTGCCCGATCATCCGCGACCCTATCGACTATTAAGGAGATTCCATCATGGCTTTCAATATGCGCAACCGCAGCCTGCTGTCGCTGATGCACCACACCACCCGCGAACTGCACTACCTGCTGGACCTTTCACGCGACCTCAAGCGCGCCAAATACACCGGCACCGAGCGTCCGCACCTGCAGGGCAAGAACATCGCGCTGATCTTCGAAAAAACCTCGACCCGCACCCGCTGCGCGTTCGAAGTCGCGGCCCATGACCAGGGCGCCCACGTCACCTACATCGACCCGGTGTCGTCGCAGATCGGCCACAAGGAAAGCATGAAAGACACCGCCCGCGTGCTCGGCCGCATGTTTGATGCGATCGAGTACCGTGGCTTCGAGCAGGAAATCGTCGAAGAGCTGGCCAAGTTCGCCGGCGTGCCGGTGTTCAACGGCCTCACCGCCGAATTCCACCCGACCCAAATGATCGCCGACACCCTGACCATGCGCGAACACAGCGACAAGCCGCTGCATGACATCAGCTACGCCTACCTTGGTGACGCGCGCTACAACATGGGCAATTCGCTGTTGATGATCGGCGCCAAGCTGGGCATGGACGTGCGCATCGGCGCACCGAAAGCGCTGTGGCCGCACGCGGACTTCATCAAGCAATGCCAGGCGTTTGCCGAAGAAAGCGGCGCACGCATCACCATCACTGAAGACCCGAAGGAAGCAGTGAAAGGCGTGGACTTCATCCACACCGATATCTGGGTCTCCATGGGCGAGCCGGTGGAAGCGTGGGACGAGCGCATCGAGCAACTGCTGCCGTACCAGGTCAACGCCAAGATGATGAAAGCCTCGGGCAACCCTCGGGTGAAATTCATGCACTGTCTGCCGGCGTTTCACAACAGCGAAACCAAGGTGGGCAAGGACATCGCCGCGCGGTACCCGAACCTGGCCAATGGCGTGGAGGTGACTGAAGAGGTGTTCGAGTCGCCGGCCAACATCGCGTTCGAGCAGGCGGAAAACCGCATGCATACCATCAAGGCGATTCTGGTGTCGGCACTCGCAGATATCTAAACCTCTAGTTGGCAATGAGGACAAACGTGGGAGCCGGGCTTGCCCGCGATGCAGGCACCTCGGTCTTTCAAGAAGGCTGCAGTGATGCTATCGCAGGCAAGCCAGCTCCCACATTGACCGCGTTCCTTCATCAGAACTTTCAGAAGGACATTTTGTATGCGCATCGTCGTAGCCCTGGGCGGCAACGCCCTCCTGCGCCGTGGTGAACCCATGACCGCGGACAACCAGCGCTCCAATATCCGCATCGCCACCGAACAGATCGCCAAGATCCATGCCGGCAACGAGCTGGTGATCGCCCACGGCAATGGCCCGCAGGTCGGTCTGCTGTCGTTGCAGGCGGCGGCCTACACCCAGGTGTCACCGTACCCGCTGGACGTGCTCGGCGCCGAGACCGAAGGCATGATCGGCTACATCATCGAACAGGAACTGGGCAACCTGCTGGACTTCGAGGTGCCCTTCGCCACCCTGCTCACCCAAGTGGAAGTGGACGCCAAGGACCCTGCCTTCAAGAACCCGACCAAGCCCATCGGCCCGGTGTATTCCAAGGCCGAAGCGGAGAAACTCGCCGCCGAAAAAGGCTGGGCCATTGCGCCGGATGGTGACAAGTACCGTCGCGTTGTTGCCAGCCCACGGCCCAAACGCATTTTTGAAATCCGCCCGATCAAGTGGCTGCTGGAAAAAAGCGCTATCGTGATCTGCGCTGGCGGCGGCGGCATCCCGACGATGTATGGCGAAGACGGCAAGCTGCGCGGGATTGAGGCCGTGATCGACAAAGACCTGTGTTCTTCGCTGCTGGCCTCGCAACTGGACGCCGATTTGCTGGTGATCGCCACCGACGTCAACGCGGCCTTCATCGACTACGGCAAGCCGACCCAGAAAGCCATCGGCCAGGCCCATCCCGACGAAATGGAAAAGCTCGGCTTCGCCGCCGGTTCCATGGGGCCCAAGGTGCAAGCGGCCTGCGAGTTCGCCCGCAAGACTGGCAAAACCGCCGTCATCGGTTCACTCTCGGACATCGAAGCCATCGTCCAGGGCAGCGCCGGCACCCGCATCAGCACGGCAACACCTGGCATCACCTATCTGTGAAGTAGAGGAGAGACGCCTATGGCCACCTTTGAACCCGGTCACTTGCACGTTGAACGTCACGCACTGAATGCCCAGGACTACAGCTACAACCTGTGCATCGACTACGAAGTCAGCCAGGACCCAAAGGAGGGCAAGGGCATGCTGTTCAAGCTGCATGGCTCGGTGCAGGGCAAGGACCTCAAGGAAGAGTTCTTCCTGCCCAAGGACCAGGCGTTCGACTTTGCGCGGCATGCGATGAACATCGCGCAGAAGTATGGGATGCCGAAGGTTGCGGTATTGAACGGCTCGATGCACAAGCAGTACGACCTGATGTTCGAGGATGTGCGGCATCAATTGGATGTGAAGGCCGGGGACCCGATCAAACCCGAACACCTGGAATAAAGGTCACTCAGCTTCAACGGTGGGAGGCGGCTTGCCCCCTCCCACATTTTGATCTCCAACATCTGCAAGGCATACTTGCCGCCTCCAGCTCCCCAGAATCGTTAGCGCCCCATGCGTATCCACGTCAGCTTCATCGACCGCGTCGGCATTACCCAGGAAGTCCTGGCCCTGCTCGGTGGGCGCAATCTCAATCTGGATGCGGTGGAGATGGTGCCGCCCAACGTCTACATCGACGCGCCGACCCTCAGCGCCGATGTGCTCGAAGAACTGCGCGACGCGCTGTTCAGCGTGCACGGCGTGCAGGCGGTGACCGTGGTGGACATCCTCCCCGGCCAACGCCGTCACCTGCAACTCGACGCCCTGCTGGCCGCCATGACCGACCCGGTGCTGGCGCTGGACAGCGCGGGCAAGATCCTGCTCGCGAACCCGGCGCTGATTGCCCTGTATGGCCGCGAACCGGCCGGCGAAAGCATCAGCGAACTGTTCAACGACCCTACGCTGCTGGACACCTTGCTGGAACAGGGCTTTCGCTTGCCGCTGCGCGAGATCAGCGTCAACGGTCAGACCCTGCTGCTGGACGCCACGCCGATCACTGACGCGGGCGCCCTGCTCACCCTCTACCAACCCAACCGCATCGGTGAACAACTGTCGGCGCTGCACCATGATCATGCGGAGGGCTTTGACGCGCTGCTTGGCGAGTCGCCGGTGATCCGCACCCTAAAGGCGCGCGCTCAGCGCGTGGCGGCGTTGGATGCGCCGCTGTTGATCCAGGGTGAGACCGGCACCGGCAAGGAATTGGTGGCGCGTGCCTGTCACGCCATCAGTGCACGTCACAGTGCGCCGTTCCTGGCCTTGAACTGCGCGGCGCTACCGGAAAACCTCGCCGAGAGTGAACTGTTCGGCTATGCGCCCGGTGCCTTTACCGGCGCGCAACGCGGTGGCAAGCCGGGGCTGATGGAACTGGCCAACCAGGGCACGGTGTTCCTCGATGAGATCGGCGAGATGTCGCCGTACTTGCAGGCCAAGCTGCTGCGTTTTCTCAATGACGGCAGCTTCCGGCGTGTCGGTGGCGACCGTGAAGTGAAGGTCAATGTGCGCATCCTCAGCGCCACCCACCGCGACCTGGAGAAGATGGTCAGCGAAGGCACCTTCCGCGAAGACCTGTTCTACCGCCTCAACGTGCTCAACGTCGAAGTACCGCCCCTGCGCGCACGCGGCCAGGACATCCTGTTGCTGGCCCGCTATTTCATGCAGCAGGCCTGTGCGCAGATCCAGCGCCCGGTCTGCCGCCTGGCGCCCGGCACTTACCCGGCGCTGCTGGGCAACCGCTGGCCGGGCAACGTACGCCAGTTGCAGAACGTGATCTTCCGCGCCGCAGCGATCTGCGAAAGTAGCCTGGTGGACATCGGCGACCTCGACATCGCTGGCACCTCGGTGGCGCGCCAGAGCGACGGCGAAATCGACAGCCTGGAACAGGCAGTGGAAGACTTCGAGCGCAACCTGCTGGAAACCCTCTACACCAGCTACCCCTCGACTCGCCAACTGGCCAGCCGCTTGCAGACTTCCCATACGGCGATTGCCCATCGTCTGCGCAAGTACGGCATTCCCACCGGCAAGCCCTGACTGGCTGGGTCGTTAGAGGTCAAATGCGGGAGGGGGCTTGCCCCCTCCCGCATTGGCAGCATTCCAAACGTCGACCGCATTACAGATTTTGGTCTGAGAACGACATCCGCTGTACTGAAAGCGCTACAGCGTAACGATATCGCTACAACCCTGTTTTTTACGCGCCATGCAAGGCTTTGATCCACATAGGCTTTTTTTCACAGGCCCAACTGTAGCGAAATCGCTACAGCCAACATGCATATCCTCATAATCGATTTTATCAAGCTATTGATTTACAACGGTTTAATCACGTTGGCCGCGATATTGCTAAGCAACTCCCCATTATTCCAATCCCGTCCACCAGACGAATCTGGCCCTGAGGAGTTTCCATGAGCGAGTTGCGTTTCACTGAAGATCACGAATGGCTGCGCGCCGAAGCCGACGGCAGCGTCACCGTGGGTATCACCGCTTTTGCGCAGAACGCGCTGGGTGATGTGGTTTTCGTGCAACTGCCGGAGTTGCAGGCCTACGACAAGGGCGCTGAAGCGTCCACCGTGGAATCGGTCAAGGCCGCCAGCGGCGTGTACATGCCGCTGGACGGGGAAGTCCTCGAAGTGAACGACAAGCTTGACGGCAGCCCGGAACTGGTCAACGAAGACCCGATGGGCGAAGGTTGGTTCTTCCGCTTTAAACCGGCCGATGCCGGGGCAGTCGCTAAACTGTTGGATCAGGACGCGTACGATCGCCTGATCAAAGCCAACGCTGAAGCTTGAGGAGCGCGCCATGACCGTTAATCTCACCACCGCCAACGAATTCATCGCCCGCCATATCGGCCCGCGCCACGAAGACGAGCAGCAGATGCTCGCCAGCCTGGGCTTTGACTCCCTGGAAGCCCTGAGCGCCAGCGTGATCCCGGAAAGCATCAAGGGCACCAGCGTGCTCGGCCTGGAAGACGGCCTCAGCGAAGCCGAGGCCCTGGCCAAGATCAAGGCCATCGCCAGCAAGAACCAACTGTTCAAGACCTACATCGGCCAGGGCTACTACAACTGCCACACGCCGTCGCCGATCCTGCGCAACCTCCTGGAAAACCCGGCCTGGTACACCGCCTACACCCCGTACCAGCCCGAAATTTCCCAAGGCCGCCTGGAAGCGCTGCTGAACTTTCAGACCCTGATCAGCGACCTCACCGGCCTGCCGATCGCCAACGCCTCCCTGCTCGACGAAGCCACCGCCGCCGCCGAAGCCATGACCTTCTGCAAGCGCCTGAGCAAGAACAAGAGCAGCAACGCCTTCTTCGCCTCGATCCACAGCCACCCGCAAACCCTCGACGTGCTGCGCACCCGTGCCGAACCGCTGGGCATCGACGTGGTCGTCGGCGATGAGCGTGAACTGACCGACGTCAGCCCATTCTTCGGCGCCCTGCTGCAATACCCGGCCAGCAACGGCGACGTGTTCGACTACCGCGAACTGACCGAGCGCTTCCACGCCGCCAATGCCCTGGTGGCCGTGGCCGCCGACCTGCTGGCCCTGACCCTGCTGACCCCACCGGGTGAGTTCGGCGCCGACGTGGCCATCGGCAGCGCGCAGCGCTTCGGCGTGCCGCTGGGCTTTGGTGGCCCGCATGCGGCGTACTTCTCCACCAAGGATGCGTTCAAGCGCGACATGCCGGGCCGTCTGGTCGGCGTGTCCGTCGACCGTTTCGGCAAGCCGGCCCTGCGCCTGGCCATGCAGACCCGTGAGCAACATATCCGTCGCGAGAAAGCCACGTCGAACATCTGCACCGCCCAGGTGCTGCTGGCCAACATCGCCAGCATGTACGCCGTGTACCACGGCCCTAAGGGCCTGACCCAGATTGCCCGGCGCGTGCACCAGCTGACGGCGATCCTGGCCAAGGGCTTGACCGCCCTGGGCCTGACCGTCGAACAAGCCAACTTCTTCGATACCATTACCCTGAACACTGGCGCCAAGACCGCCGCCCTGCACGACACTGCCCGCGCACAAAGCATCAACCTGCGCGTGGTGGACGCCGAGCGCCTGGGTATTTCGGTTGACGAAACCACCACCCAGGCCGATATCGAAGCCCTGTGGTCGATCTTCGCCGACGGCAAGTCCCTGCCGGCCTTCAACGACAGCGTAGACAGCACCCTACCTGCCGCCCTGCTGCGCCAGTCGCCTGTGCTCAGCCACCCGGTGTTCAACCGCTATCACTCGGAAACCGAGCTGATGCGCTACCTGCGCAAACTGGCCGACAAGGACCTGGCGCTGGACCGCACCATGATCCCGCTGGGCTCGTGCACCATGAAACTCAACGCCGCCAGCGAAATGATTCCGGTGACCTGGGCCGAATTCGGCGCCCTGCACCCATTCGCCCCAGCCGAACAAAGCGCCGGCTACCTGCAATTGACGTCCGAGCTGGAAGCCATGCTGTGCGCGGCCACCGGCTACGACGCGATCTCGCTGCAACCGAACGCCGGTTCCCAGGGTGAGTACGCCGGCCTCCTGGCCATTCGCGCCTACCACCAGAGCCGTGGCGAGGAACGTCGCGACATCTGCCTGATCCCGTCATCGGCCCACGGCACCAACCCGGCGACCGCCAACATGGCCGGCATGCGCGTGGTCGTCACCGCGTGCGACGCACGTGGCAACGTCGACATCGAAGACCTGCGCGCCAAGGCCATCGAGCACCGCGAGCACCTTGCGGCCTTGATGATCACCTACCCGTCCACCCACGGCGTGTTCGAAGAAGGCATCCGCGAAATCTGCGGCATCATTCACGACAACGGCGGCCAGGTGTACATCGATGGTGCCAACATGAACGCCATGGTCGGCCTGTGCGCCCCGGGCAAGTTCGGCGGCGACGTGTCCCACCTGAACCTGCACAAGACCTTCTGCATCCCCCACGGCGGTGGCGGCCCGGGCGTCGGCCCGATTGGCGTCAAGTCGCACCTCACGCCGTTCCTGCCCGGCCACGCGGCCATGGAACGCAAGGAAGGCGCGGTGTGCGCCGCGCCGTTCGGCAGCGCGAGCATCCTGCCGATCACCTGGATGTACATCAGCATGATGGGCGGCGCAGGCCTCAAGCGCGCTTCGCAATTGGCGATCCTGAATGCCAACTACATTTCCCGTCGCCTGGAAGAGCACTACCCGGTGCTGTACACCGGCAGCAACGGCCTGGTGGCGCACGAATGCATCCTGGATCTGCGCCCGCTGAAGGACAGCAGCGGCATCAGCGTGGATGACGTGGCCAAGCGCCTGATCGACTTCGGCTTCCATGCGCCGACCATGTCGTTCCCAGTGGCCGGCACCTTGATGATCGAGCCGACCGAAAGCGAATCCAAGGAGGAACTGGACCGTTTCTGCAACGCCATGATCGCCATCCGCGAAGAAATCCGCGCAGTGGAGAACGGCACGCTGGACAAGGACGACAACCCGCTGAAAAACGCACCCCACACCGCAGCTGAACTGGTAAGTGAGTGGACCCACCCCTACACCCGCGAACAGGCGGTGTATCCAGTGCCATCGTTGATCGAAGGCAAGTACTGGCCGCCGGTGGGGCGTGTCGACAACGTGTTTGGTGACCGAAATCTGGTGTGTGCGTGCCCGTCGATCGAGAGCTACGCATAACCAAAGGATACATTGGGTACAAATGTGGGAGGGGGCTTGCCCCCGATTGCGGTGCATCAGCCACAGATAAGCTGACTGACACACTGTCATCGGGGGCAAGCCCCCTCCCACACTAGATCGAGTCAACTTTCAGAAAATAATAAGAAACCGGAGAACAACCATGTCCCTTAGCGTGTTCGACCTGTTCAAGATTGGCATTGGCCCCTCCAGCTCCCACACCGTCGGCCCGATGCGTGCGGCCGCTCGATTCGTCGAGGGTCTCAAGCGTGACAACCTGCTGAGCGCCACCACCTGCGTCAAGGTGGAACTCTATGGGTCGCTGGGCGCCACCGGCAAAGGCCACGGCAGCGACAAAGCCGTACTGCTGGGCCTGGAAGGCGAACACCCGGACACTGTGAATACCGAAACCGTGGCAACACGCCTGGCGCAGATGCGCAAGGACGGCCACCTGAACCTGCTCGGTGAACACCGCATTGCGTTCAACGAGAAAGAACACCTGGCGATGATTCGCAAACCCCTCGCCTACCATCCCAACGGCATGATTTTCCGTGCCTTCGACGCCGCCCATATCCAGATCCGCAGCCGCGAGTACTACTCGGTCGGCGGCGGTTTTGTGGTGGACGAAGACGCCGCCGGTGCCGACCGGATTGTCGAAGACGCCACCCCCCTGACCTTCCCGTTCAAGCACGCCAAGGACCTGCTGAGCCATTGCACCACCTATGGGCTGTCCATCAGCCAGGTGATGCTGACCAATGAAAGCGCCTGGCGCCCGGAAGCGGAAACCCGCGCCGGCCTGCTGAAGATCTGGCAGGTGATGCAGGACTGCGTGGACGCCGGTTGCCGCAACGAAGGGATTCTGCCCGGTGGATTGAAGGTCAAGCGTCGCGCGGCGGCCCTGCATCGCCAGTTGTGCAAGAACCCGGAGTCGGCGTTGCGCGATCCGTTGTCGGTGCTCGATTGGGTCAACCTCTACGCCCTGGCGGTCAACGAAGAAAACGCCAACGGCGGGCGCGTGGTCACGGCGCCCACCAATGGTGCGGCCGGGATTGTGCCGGCGGTGCTGCATTACTACATGCGCTTCATTCCCGGCGCGAATGAGGATGGCGTAGTGCGCTTCCTGCTCACGGCGGCCGCCATCGGCATTCTGTACAAGGAAAACGCCTCGATCTCCGGCGCCGAGGTCGGCTGCCAGGGCGAGGTCGGCGTGGCCTGTTCCATGGCCGCCGGTGCGTTGTGTGAAGTGTTGGGCGGCAGCGTGTCCCAGGTGGAAAACGCCGCCGAAATCGGCATGGAACACAACCTCGGCCTGACCTGCGACCCGATTGGCGGACTGGTGCAGGTGCCCTGCATCGAGCGTAATGCCATGGGCTCGGTCAAGGCGATCAACGCAGTGCGCATGGCCTTGCGCGGCGATGGGCAGCACTTTGTGTCCCTCGATAAAGTGATCCGCACCATGCGCCAGACCGGCGCCGACATGAAAAGCAAATACAAGGAAACCGCCCGTGGCGGTTTGGCGGTCAACATTATCGAGTGCTGACGCCTAACAGCGCGCCAGCACGTTTTTCAGGAGCTGAATATGTCCACCGAAACCCTGTTGAAAACCCCTCTGCACGCCCTGCACCTCGAACTGGGCGCACGCATGGTACCCTTCGCCGGCTACGACATGCCAGTGCAATACCCGCTGGGCGTGATGAAGGAGCACCTGCACACCCGTGATCAAGCCGGTTTGTTCGACGTGTCCCACATGGGCCAGATCCGCCTCACCGGCGCCAACGCTGCCAAGGCCCTGGAAACCCTGGTGCCGGTCGACATCATCGACCTGCCGGTGGGCATGCAGCGCTACGCGATGTTCACCAATGAGCAGGGCGGCATTCTCGATGACCTGATGGTGGCGAACCTGGGTAACGACGAACTGTTCCTGGTGGTCAATGCCGCCTGCAAGGATCAGGACCTCGCGCACCTGCGCCAACACATCGGCGACCGGTGCACCATCGAGCCGCTGTTCGAAGAGCGTGCGTTGCTGGCGCTGCAGGGCCCGGCCGCGGTCAAGGTGCTGGCGCGCCTGGCACCGGAAGTCACCAAGATGACCTTCATGCAATTCGCCGCCCTGCGCCTGCTGGGCGTGGACTGCTATGTCAGCCGTTCGGGCTACACCGGTGAAGACGGCTTCGAAATCTCCGTACCTGCCGCCAATGCCGAAAGCCTGGCGCGCAGCCTGCTGGCCGAGACCGAAGTACAGGCCATCGGCCTGGGTGCCCGCGATTCGTTGCGCCTGGAAGCCGGCTTGTGCCTCTACGGCCACGACATGAACACCGACACCACCCCCATCGAGGCCAGCCTGTTGTGGGCTATCTCGAAGGCCCGCCGTGCCGACGGTGCACGTGCCGGTGGCTTCCCTGGCGCCGACCAGATCTTCACCCAGCAGCAAACCGGCGTGAGCCGCAAACGTGTAGGCCTGCTGCCACAGGAGCGCACACCCGTGCGTGAAGGCGCGGAAATTGTCGACGCAGACGGCACCGTGATCGGCAGCGTGTGCAGCGGCGGTTTCGGCCCGACCCTCGGCGGCCCGCTCGCCATGGGTTACCTGGACAGCGCTTTTATTGCACTGGATACCGAAGTCTCCGCGCTGGTGCGTGGGAAAAAGGTGCCACTTCGTGTAAGTAAAATGCCATTTGTGCCACAACGTTACTATCGTGGCTGATTGACTGTTTCTATAAGTAACGAGGTTGCGTTAACGTGCACTAATCTGTAACGCAACCGCCATAAAACAGTGCACTTCCGATAGTCTTTTATAGAGGGATCAACCTATAACAAGTGACCAACTCTATCGAATAAGTCAGTTCCACACTGTTCAACAAAGTGTCATGAGCCCCAGCAAAACCTGGGCTTTTGGCAGGGCTTGTTTTTTCTCTATTAGTTGGCGTAGAGTTTGCCCACTGTGTTTGCATGGGTCGCTTGGAACCTGGACCTGGGCAGTAGCTGAAGAAGTCCGCTACAACCCGTTCGACGTCTCTTACTTTCCTGCAACCCAGCCCAGTACTCTTTCATGCGAAAGGGGCTGTCATTAATTTTTAGCGTCAAGGAAATAAGAAAATGGCTGAACGTCAGAGCGGTACCGTCAAGTGGTTTAACGACGAGAAAGGGTTTGGTTTTATCACTCCAGAAAGCGGTCCGGATCTGTTCGTGCATTTCCGCGCTATTCAGGGCAACGGCTTCAAGAGCCTGAAAGAAGGCCAGAAAGTGACATTCGTTGCTGTGCAAGGCCAGAAAGGCATGCAGGCTGACGAAGTACAAGCAGAAAGCCACTGAGTTCTTCTGCGACAAAAAGCCCCTGATGGTGACATCAGGGGCTTTTTTATGTGCATTTGCTCGTAAAATGGCTTTTTTTCATAAGAGAGCCCTGCCATGTCGAAACCCCTGCTGAGCCCGCAAGGCGAATTCCCCGCCGTTGGCCTGGGCCGTCGCCTGGCAGCGATGTTCTATGATTTCCTGCTATGCACCGCACTGCTGATCGTCACCGCGTTTATCTACAAGCTGATCTGGATCGCGTTTGTTGGTGAAGCCAGGATGCGCACCCTCACCGAATCCGGCGCGCTGGATGGCGACCCGTTGCTGTCGACGATCCTTTTATTTGTGCTGTTCGGCTTCTTCGCCAAGTTCTGGACTCATTCCGGCCAGACCCTGGGCATGCAGGTGTGGGGCGTACGCGTGCAGAACGCTGACGGCTCACGGATCAGCCTGTGGCAGGCGTTGCTGCGCTTCGTGGTGTCGATTGCGTCGTGGTTGTGCGTAGGGCTGGGGTTTATCTGGTCGCTGTTTGATAAACGCAAACGCAGCTGGCATGACATCTATTCCGACAGCCAGCTGGTTCGTATCCCCAAACAGAAAAAGTAGCGACTCAGGCGTTGCCCGCCAGCTTCAAGCGCGCGGCCTGGGTAAAGTCCAACATGCGCTTGAGCGGACGCACAGCCTGCGGGATCACCGAAGGCTCGACGAATATCTCGTTACTGCCTTCACGCAGGCACTGCAACGTGCGCTCCAGCGTGTTCATTGCCATCCACGGACAATGCGCGCAACTGCGGCACGCCGCACCATTGCCGGCGGTAGGCGCCTCGACGAAGACCTTGTCCGGGCACAGTTGCTGCATCTTGTAGAAGATGCCGCGGTCGGTGGCGACGATAAAGGTTTTATTCGGCAGGCGTTGGGCCGCGGCAATCAGCTGGCTGGTCGAGCCTACGGCATCCGCCAGCTCGATCACCGATGTCGGCGATTCCGGATGCACCAGGATGGCCGCATCCGGGTACAGCGCCTTCATGTCTTCCAACTGCTTGGATTTGAATTCTTCGTGGACGATGCAGGCGCCGTCCCACAGCAGCATATCGGCACCGGTCTGGCGCTGGATGTAAGTGCCCAGGTGTTTGTCCGGCCCCCAGATGATCGTCTCGCCGTTGTCCATCAGGCTTTCGACGATCTCCAGCGCGCAGCTTGACGTCACCACCCAATCCGCCCGGGCTTTGACCGCCGCCGAGGTGTTGGCATACACCACCACGGTGCGTTCGGGATGCTGGTCGCAGAACGCCGAGAACTCATCGACGGGGCAGCCCAGGTCCAGGGAGCAGGTGGCTTCCAGGGTGGGCATGAGGATACGTTTTTCAGGGGTGAGGATCTTGGCGGTCTCGCCCATGAAACGCACACCGGCGACCAACACGGTCTTGGCCGGGTGAGCGGCGCCGAAGCGCGCCATTTCCAGGGAGTCTGAGACACAGCCACCGGTTTCTTCGGCCAAAGCCTGGATCACCGGGTCACAGTAGAAGTGGGCAACCAGCACCGCATCCTGAGCCTTGAGCTCGGCGGCGATGGCAGTGCGCAGGCTCGCCTCTTCATCGGCGCTGAGGGCCTTGGGCTGCTTGGCGTCGAGGTGGGCTTGAACCAGAAGGCGTTCGGAAATTTGCGTCATGTTCGCAAGACCTGCAGGCGCAGTTGCGCGAAAGTCGAGTGTACCACCGGCTCTGGAGCCCTTCGGGCGCCGCCGGACGAAGTGATTGTGTTCATCAAGCACGGGTTAAGGTGAAGCTCGGCAAGGCTACAGAATATCGAATGGTTTCAAAAGCCTAATCTGGTGTTCGCGTGCGCCTGCGTCGGGCAAAAAAACGGGAAGCCCCACATGGGGCTTCCCGTATTTACCGCCGGTTTTTTTATCAAAAACGGTAAGTCACCGAGCCACCAAACCCGTTGGCACTGTTTTCATATTTGGCATCGTAAGTCAGGCCAACCTGGGAAAGGTTCTGCCGCACCTTGATCGGTTCTTCCTTGAGGTAGGAATACGCCACATCGAAGGTCAGGTTATCGACGGGCGTCCAGCCAGCACCCAAGCTGAAAACAGTGCGGTCCCCCGTAGGAATTCGAACGGAGCGGTCGGTGTTGTTGGTAGGCGTCTGGTCCACCGAGAAACCGGTCCGCAGTACGAGTTCTTTGTTGACCCGATAAGCCGCACCAATGGCATGGGACCAGGTGTCATGCCAATGCTGTTGTTCGGTGATCGAGCCCAGGCCACCGAATTGAGCGGTGAGGTCGGAGACCCCGTCGTTGTTGATGGTGATCTTCTTCAACTGGCTCCAACGGGTGTAGGTGCTGCCGAGGTACAAGGTCCAGTCATCATTGAGTTGATGGGTTACCGAGAAATCCACCGAAGAGGGCGTAGTCACATCCAGGCTGGCGTCATACTTTTGCGGCCCACCGTCGAAGGCATCGGAAATCAAACCGGACGCATGGGTCTTGCCGCTGAGGTGGTAGACCACCTGCGAGTGATAGGTCACACCGATGCGCGTGCTTTCAAGAGGCTGCACCAGGAGACCGGCATTGAACCCGGTGGCATTGTCGTCGCCTTTGACCTTCACGCTTTCGCCGGCTCCGCCACCCAGCGGCACATTGGAATCCAGCTCGCCACTGATGCGATTGAAGGTCGGGCCAAAGCCCACCGACACTTTGTCGTTGAAGGCATAGCTGACCGTCGGCTGCACGGTGATGACCTGGACCTTGCTCTTGTTGCCAAAGCCATTGCCCTGGAAGCTGTGCTCATAGTCGGTCACCAGGCCGAACGGCGCGTAGATACCCAGGCCGAACGCCCAGTGCTCATCAATGGGCGTGACCAGGTAGCCCATCGGCACGGCAATGCCGGGCACCATGTCGCCCTTATTGGTGCCTGGGTTGTTGGCACCGAACTGCGAGGAACTGGCGTCCCTGATGTTGGATTTGGCATCGAGGTAAGTCGCGCCGAGGCTGACTTCATTCTGTTTCAGACGCGACATGCCGGCGGGGTTGCCGAACACCGTGCTGGCGTCTTCAGCGGAGGAGGAACGACCTGCGTAGCCCGTGCCCATTGAACTGATGCTTTGTTCATTGAGCGCGAAACCACCGGCGAACAACGGGGTTGAGGCAAGGGAAACGGCGAGCGCCAAGGCGCCTTTAAGAGTTTTGTTATTCATTATTAGGACTCGAATTGTGGGGCAGCGATGAGGAAGCTACCAACGTTCGAGCGGCCGGTTTATGAAGAGTTTTTCATGCGCAGGATTGTCGGACAATTCTATGCATTTCAAAGACTTTGCCTGTTTTTTCGTTTCCAGTAATGACCTTGAAACCCGATTGTGACCCATGGGTTTCGGCGATAGCATCAACCTCGCGCAGATGCAAAAAAGCCCCAGGCTTTTCGTTGGCCTGGGGCTGTCGGGTTTTCAGGCAGGCAAAAAAAAAACCCGGAAATCCTCACTTGCGTGGGCCTTCCGGATTTTCTAAACCGCCAAAAATGGTGGGTCGTGTGGGATTCGAACCTACGACCAATTGGTTAAAAGCCAACTGCTCTACCAACTGAGCTAACGACCCGCTGTGTGGTGGCGCGTATAATACTGATTTCTAAGGATTATTCAACACCTTATTTGAAATAAATCAGAAATAACGCGTTGGGTCAGTAATTCCGGCGGCGTGGAAGCCTTCTGCACGCAGTCTGCAGCTGTCGCATTTCCCACAAGCACGGCCGTCATCGTCTGCCTGGTAGCAGGAAACAGTCAGCGAATAATCGACGCCAAGTCCTACGCCTGCCTTCACGATGTCAGCCTTGCTCAGGTTTTGCAGCGGCGCCAGGATACGGAAGCCCTGCCCTTCTACGCCGGCCTTTGTCGCCAGGTTGGCCATGCGTTCGAACGACTCGACGAACTCCGGACGACAGTCAGGGTAACCTGAATAATCCACCGCGTTGACGCCGATGAAAATGTCGCGAGCGTGAAGCACCTCTGCCCAGCCAAGCGCCAGGGACAGGAACACCGTGTTACGTGCCGGCACGTAGGTCACCGGGATGCCTTCACCGGGGGTTTCTGGCACATCGATGCTGCTGTCGGTCAGTGCTGAGCCACCGATGCCGTTGAGGTTCAGGCCAATCACCTTGTGTTCGACCACGCCCATGTCGCGGGCGACGCGGGCCGCAGCGTTCAACTCGGCACGGTGACGCTGGCCGTAGTCGAAGCTCATGGTGTAGCAGCTGTAGCCTTGCGCCTGCGCCATGGCAACCACCGTGGCGGAGTCAAGGCCGCCGGACAGCAGGATTACCGCGCGTTTTTGATCCATGGTGTGTTCAGTCATATCAGCGTCCTGGCTCGTCGTTCCAAAGGTATTTATGCAACTGCAATTGCAGGCGCACCGGCAGATTGTCCGCAACCACCCAATCGGCGAGGTCACGTGCATTCAGGTCATGGTGGCTTGGTGAGAACAGCACTTCGCCTGCACGGCGGTCCAGCCCGTATTGAATCAGCTTGGAGTTCGCCCAGTCGTAGTCGTCACGCGAACAGATGACGAACTTGACCTGGTCGTTGGCCGTCAACAGCTCGATGTTCTCGTAGCGGTTGCGATGCGATTCCTTGGAATCGGGGGTCTTGAGGTCGACTACCCGGCTTACGCGGGGGTCAACTGCAGAGATATCCAAGGCGCCACTGGTTTCCAGGGAGACCTCGTAACCGGCGTCACACAGCTGCTTGAGCAATGGGATGGCATTTGGCTGGGCCAGCGGCTCACCGCCGGTCACACAAACGTAGCGCGGCTTGTAGCCGGCAACCTGCTCCAGGATGTCATCGAGGGTGCGCACCGTGCCACCACTGAAGGCGTAGGCGCTGTCGCAGTACTGGCAACGCAAGGGGCAACCGGTCAGGCGCACAAATACTGTGGGCAGGCCGGCCGTCCGCGTTTCACCCTGCAACGAGTAAAAAACTTCGGTAATACGTAATGTGTCTTGCATAGTCGCCACGGGCGTAACAGCTAAACAGGCTGTCCGCCTCCGTCAGGCACTTTGAGGGACCCCGCCAACGCGTAGACCCCAAAAAGCGTGTTTCATGAAAGGGCGTGGATTCTAACGAAAAAACCCGCGCAAGGCGCGGGTTTCTTCTAAACGGGTAAAACATCGCTTACAAGCGCTGCAAGTCCCGTTGGGCCAACTGGGCAGCGGAAGTCCCCGGATACTGGGCCACCACCTGTTGCAGAATACCTTTGACCTTGTCGGTATGACCCAGGCGGCGTTCTACGTCAGCGAGTTTGTACAGCGAGTCCGGCACCTTGGCGTGCTTGGGGTACAGCTGGCTGACCTTGGCAAATGCCTGGCCCGCGCCCTGTAGATCACCCTTTGCCAGGTTGACTTCACCTAACCAGTACTGGGCGTTGCCCGCGTATTGGCTGTTCGGGTATTTACGCAGGAAAGCGGTAAAGGCCTGGCTGGCCTTGTCGAAATCCTTGGCTTTGATCAGGTCGAAGGCTGCATCGTAATACAGCTTTTCCTTCGCCGGATCACCCGGTTCGCTGCTCGCGGCAGGGGCTTGGCTGGCAGCCGCCCCTGCTGCTGCACCGGCAGCAGCGCTAGGCGCGCCACCGGCAGAAGAATTATCAGGAGTTGCGGCAGGTTGAACGCCGGCTCCAATACGTTGATCAAGATCCTTGTAACGCTCCAGGCCTTCTTGCTTGAGCTGGTTCACCTGGTTTTGCAGTACCTCAATAGCGCCTTGCTGCTGCGCGATTTGATCCTGCATGCGTTGCAGCTGGTTGAACAGTTCGCCCTGTGCCGAGGGAGCGGACGTAGCCGCTCCCCCCGCATAGGCGCCGTTCGTGCCATAACCCGCTGGCGGATAACTGCTCCCGCTATTGTTATAGCCAGAGTTGCTATCTTCCACAGGAACCGCAGCCCACACCGCAAGCGGTGCGAGGCTGAGAGCCAATACAGTCAGAGCACGACGGCACGTTCGCATGACGAATTACTT
This sequence comes from Pseudomonas extremorientalis, assembly GCF_024584605.1. Classification (NCBI taxonomy): domain Bacteria; kingdom Pseudomonadati; phylum Pseudomonadota; class Gammaproteobacteria; order Pseudomonadales; family Pseudomonadaceae; genus Pseudomonas; species Pseudomonas extremorientalis. The sequence goes on from NZ_CP089519.1 coordinate 5,097,125, forward strand.
ACGCAGTTCGACGCGACGGTTTTGAGCCCAGGACTGCTCGTCGTGGCCAGTAGCAACTGGACGCTCTTTACCGTAGGAAACCAGTTCCAGTTGGCCTGGAGCAACACCTTGCAGTACCAGGTAGCGCTGAACGGCTTTCGCACGACGCTCGCCCAGTGCCATGTTGTACTCACGAGTACCACGTTCGTCAGTGTTACCTTCCAGAACAACGCGAGCGCCGTTAGCTTTCAGGTCCTTCGCGTGAACGTCCAGAGCGCGCATGGCTTCTGGTTTCAGGTCCGAACTGTCGTATTCGAAGTAGAAAGTGGTGATAGCGCGCAGAGCAGCTTCTTCGCTCAGGGAGCCGTCAACCGCACCAGTGTTAGCGCCGTAACCAGCGTTTGGATCAACAGCTGCGCCTTCACCGGCATTGTCGCCGCCTTTAGACGAGCAACCAACGGCTACGGACAGAGCCAGAGCCAGAGCAGCAAACTTACCAAACTTCAGCATTTCCATCGTGAAACTCCTAATGAACCCCAGTGTGTTAAGCAAATCTTTTTGTAGCGCCGCGTCAGTTCAGGTAAGGGGACCAGGATGGTTCTCTGACTTCGCCTTGTGCGGTAGGAAGCGGGAGCCTTACGCGTCCATTAATGGACACGAGCATCAAGACTCCCCGGCCCTGCTGGCGGGTGGCGTAGATTACCATGGTGCCGTTGGGCGCAACAGTGGCTGACTCATCAAGGTTGGTATCTGTAAGGATTTTTACGGTTCCGCGCTGCAAATCCTGGGCCGCAACCCGGAAATTAGTGAAACCATCCTGACGGTGAATCATCACCAACGTCTTTTCATCAGCCGAAAGCTTAGGGTTGGCGTTGTAGTTACCGATAAAAGTAACGCGCTCTGCACCACCACCATTCACATTCGCCTTATAGACCTGTGGCTTGCCGCCACGGTCAGAGGTGAAGTAGATGGTCGAACCATCCTTGCCCCAGAACGGTTCGGTATTGATACCTGGGCCGCTGGTTGCGCGAGTGATCTGGCGTGAAGCCATGTTCATCACGTAGATGTCCGGGTTGCCGTCTTTAGACAGCACGAACGCCAGGCGCGAACCATCCGGTGACCAAGCCGGCGCACCGTTGAGGCCTTCGAAGTTGGTGATCTGCTCACGACGGCCAGTATCAATGTGCTGGACGAAGATACGCGGACGCTTCTGCTCGAAAGACACGTAGGCAATACGCTTGCCGTCCGGCGCGAAGCGCGGCGACAGGATTGGCTCACGGGATTGCAGCAAGGTCACAGCGCGAGCACCGTCGTAGTCCGAACGCTGCAAGGTGTAACGAGTGTTGTCTACGGAGAAACGCTCAGCCGTTACATACAGCAGACGCGTCGAGAAAGCCCCCTTGATACCGGTGAGTTTTTCGAACGACTGGTCCGAGATGTAGTGGGCCATGTCGCGGATCTGCTCGGCCGTGCCCGAGACGCTGCCGGTCAAGACCTGCTGCTCGGTCGCCACGTTGAACAAGGCGTAGGTGATTTGCAGACGACCACCGGCCGGCGTGATATTGCCGACCATCAGGTACTGCGCGCCCACTGCTTTCCAGTCACGGAAAATGACTTCGCTGGCCTGGGTAGGCTGGCTGATCATGTTGCCTTTTGGAATCGGTGCGTAATAGCCGGAGTTGCGCAGGTCATCACTGACGATCTGGGCCATGTCGTCCGGCAGCACGCTGCCGCCCTGCCAGCCGAACGGTACTACTGCGATCGGAGTGGCCCGATCACTACCGCTGGTAACCAGGATGTTCTTTTCATCCGCCGCCGCTATCCCTGCCATACAGCAAATAACGACAAGCATTCCTCGAAGAAGGTTTCTCACAAGGCTAGATCCTCAGGTGTGAATGTCATCTTGAATGAACGATAGGGAGCGAAGTCGCTTGGTTTCATTCCCTGCATCTCGGTCAACCGGCCAATGTTCTTGACTGCGGCAACCGCCGAACTGTCGAACGAACCGTCACCACTGGACTTGGCCACGCTGACCGAAGTCACCGTACCGTCCGGCAACATGCCGATCTGCAGCACTACTGTCATGCCTTTGCGCGCCGAAGGTGGACGTGTCCAGCCTTCCGCTGCCCGTGCCCGAATCAGATCGTCGAAACTGCCCGCGACTTCATCACCACGTTCATCGGCCAAGGCTTGCTGACGCTGCGGCGTGTCGGAGAGCAAATCTGCCAAGGCCTGGGCCTTCTTCTCTTCGGCGGATTTGCGCGCTGCTTCCTGGGCCTTTTTCTTCTGGGCGTCGGCGGCAGCTTTCTTCTTCGCGTCGTCGGCGACTTTTTTCTTCGCCTCGTCTGCTTCAGCTTTTTTCTTGGCGTCTTCGGCGGCTTTTTTCTTCGCGTCTTCGACTATTTTCTTCTTGGCGTCTTCAGCGGCCTTTTTCTTGGCCTCTTCTTCGGCAGCCTTCTTGGCTTCTTCTTCAGATTTCTTCTTGGCTATATCAGCCAATTGTTTCTCTTCGGCCTTTTTCGCTTCGGCAGCTTTCTCGGCTTTCTTGGCTTCATCAGCCTTTTTCGCCTCGTCAGCCTTCTTGGCTTCGTCAGCCTTTTTCGATTCCTCGGCCTTTTGAGCCGCCTCTTCTTTCTTTTGTTCCGCAGCCGCCTTCACCGCTTCCTGCTCGACCTTCTTCTGTTCCATCTGTTCGACTTCAGTCTGGCGCGCAGCCGACTTCTGGGCCTCACCCGCAATCTTCTGATTGGTCTGGGTGGTGGCCTGACTTTTCGATTTCAGCTGATACAGGGTCGCCTGCACGATCGGCTTGGCTGGCGGCAGGTCCGGGGTCATGGCAAAGCTGACGAACAGCATGCCAAACACCAGGACATGCAGCGCAATCGCCCAGACGCTAGGCCAGAAGTAGCTTTCCGAGGCGGACGGCTCTCGCTGTTGCTGCATCAGGGCGCCTCGGTAATCAAGCCAACGTTACCCACGCCGGCCTTCTGCAGCCCGCCCATGGCGCCCATGACGGAGCCGTAGTCGACCGATTTGTCGCCACGGATGAACACCTGGGTGTGCTTGCCGCCTTCGTTGCCGGAGCGAATGATCTTGGTCACCGCATCGGTCATCGCAGGCAAAGTGAGAGCCTTGTCTTGCTGCTTCTGCGTGTCGACTTCGCTGCCAAGATTCCAGTAATAGGTCTTGTCAGCCTTGATCGAAATGGTCAGGACTTGAGTGTTGTTGTCTTGCGGCAAGGCTTCACTGGAAACCTTGGGCAAATCAACCTTCACGCCCTGGTTGAGCATCGGCGCGGTCACCATGAAGATAACCAGCAGCACCAGCATCACGTCGATGTAAGGCACTACGTTCATCTCGGCGACCGGCTTGCGCTTTTTGCGAGCTCGAGCGATTAAAGCCATTGGGAATTACCTGCTTATTCTTCGCTGGTGTGCACTTTACGGTGCAGGATCGCCTGGAACTCGTCGGCGAAGGTGTAGTAACGACCGATCAACGTTTCGCTGGTGGCAGCGAAGCGGTTGTAGGCGATTACTGCGGGGATAGCGGCAAACAGGCCGATCGCGGTGGCGATCAGGGCCTCGGCGATACCCGGTGCCACGGTGGCCAGGGTCGCTTGCTGAGCCTGGGCCAGGCCACGGAAGGAGTTCATGATCCCCCACACGGTACCGAACAGACCGATGTACGGGCTCACGGAACCGACGGTGGCGAGGAACGGCAGGCTTTGCTCAAGCTTTTCTTCTTCGCGGGAAATGGCCACGCGCATGGCACGTGCCACACCTTCCATCACCGCTTCCGGGTCAACGCCTGGCTGCTGGCGCAGACGGGAGAATTCCTTGAAGCCGGCGCGGAAGATCTGCTCGACGCCCGAGTCCGGGTCCGGGTTGCTGCCGGCCTGGCGGTACAGCTTGGACAGGTCGATACCCGACCAGAAGCGCTCTTCAAAGCTCTCCAGGGCACGTCGACCGGCACGCAGCAGGTTGCTGCGCTGAAAAATCATGACCCAAGAGGTAACCGATGCGGCTACCAGGGTCAGCATGACCAGTTGAACCACAACACTGGCATTGCTGACCAGGCTCCACATGGAGGAATGGTCGACGACGGTAGGTTCCACGCTAAATCTCCTGCTTTGATTGTTTACCCGCGCCGCTTACGTCGGCAAAGGCCGCACGTAGAGCTTCGGGAATGGCCCGGGGTTTCAAGCTATTGGTGCGCACACAGGCCACCAGGAACTGCCCCTCACAGAGCAGCGTTGCATCCGTTGCCCGCCTGACCTGCTGCTTGAAACGCAGGCTGACACGGTTCAATTCGATTACTTCAGCGCTGACCAACAATTCGTCGTCCAGCCGCGCCGGCGCGTGATACCGCGCCTCGCTGGAGTGCACGACGAATAACAGGTCCTCCCCTGCCAGCTCGGATTGGGCAAAGCCCAGCTCCCGTAGCCGCTCGGTTCGAGCCCGCTCCATGAACTTGAGGTAATTGACGTAATACACGATGCCGCCGGCATCGGTGTCCTCGTAATAAACGCGACAGCGATGTGCGAACGACTGATCCCCGTTTTGCGCGCGCATACTCTAGTGCTTACTCCTCAGGTTGCCAATCCGGCTGGGCAACTGTTTTTTCATTGTCTGAAACATTTCTAACGACTGAATGACGACGCCAGCCACTAGGACAGCACAAACCTCGGATAAATCGACTGGCTATAGGTTTTTAATCGTCCACTGCATCGAGGAATTCGTCTACTACGGGCATCTCGCCCAATCGTGACGGAATGTTTAACCCAAAGTGCAGATAGGCGTGACGCGTCACCACCCTGCCCCTTGGCGTGCGCATGATGTAGCCCTGCTGGATCAGGTACGGTTCCAGCACATCCTCAATGGTGTGGCGCTCTTCACTGATGGCCGCCGCCAGGCTGTCGACGCCCACCGGGCCACCGTCGAACTTCTCGATCATGGTCAGGAGCAGACGTCGATCCTGGTGATCGAAGCCGTGCTCATCCACGTCCAGCAGGTTCAAGGCCAGGTCGGCCACGGCCTTGGTGATGTGCCCCTTGGCCCGCACCTCGGCAAAGTCTCGCACGCGTCGCAGCAGGCGGTTGGCGATCCGCGGCGTGCCGCGGGCCCGACGGGCGATTTCAAACGCGCCTTCCGGGTCCAGCGGCAAGCCGAGAATGCTCGCCGAACGGCTGACAATGGTCGCCAGATCAGCCGTGCTATAGAACTCTAGACGTTGAACAATGCCGAAACGGTCTCGCAGTGGGTTGGTCAGCATCCCTGCGCGGGTTGTAGCGCCGACCAGCGTGAACGGCGGCAGGTCGAGCTTGATCGAGCGGGCAGCCGGGCCTTCGCCGATCATGATGTCGAGCTGGAAGTCTTCCATGGCCGGGTACAACACTTCTTCGACGATCGGGGATAACCGATGGATCTCGTCGATAAACAGCACATCGTGCGGTTCAAGGTTGGTCAGCAACGCCGCCAGGTCACCCGGACGTTCCAGCACCGGGCCGGAGGTGGACTTGATCGATACGCCCATTTCCTGGGCAATGATGTTGGCCAGGGTGGTCTTGCCCAGGCCCGGTGGGCCGAAGATCAGCGTGTGGTCCAGGGACTCACTGCGCCCACGCGCAGCCTGGATGAACAATTCCATCTGCTCGCGCACGGTGGGCTGGCCAATGTATTCGGCCAGGCTCAGGGGGCGGATAGCGCGGTCCTGGACCTCTTCACGGTCGCGCGGGCCGGTGGCTGCAATCAGACGATCAGCTTCAATCACTTAAATCATTCCCTTCAGGGCGCGGCGGATCATGTCTTCACTGCTCAGGTTCTTGTCCTTGATGGCCGATACGGCCTTGCTGGCTTCCTGGGGTTTGTAACCCAGGGAAATCAGCGCGCTGACCGCATCGCTCTCGGCGCTCGCCACCTGGCCGGCCGGCATGTCCGGCTGGTTCGGTACAAGGGCGAACATGCTCGGTACGACCTCCCAGGCCTTGAAGCGGTCCTTGAGTTCCACCAGCAGGCGCTCGGCGGTCTTCTTGCCGACGCCTGGCACCTTGGTCAGCGCCGAGGTGTCCTGGGCCGAAACGGCACGCACCAGCTCATCCACTTCCAGGCTCGACATCAACGCCAGGGCCAGTTTCGGCCCTACGCCATTCAGGCGGATGAGTTCACGGAAGAAGTCACGGTCACGCTTGCCAATGAAACCATAGAGCAATTGCGCATCTTCACGCACCACCAAGTGAGTATGCAGCGTAATCGGCTCACCGACCGACGGGAGGCGATACAAGGTGGTCATGGGCACTTCCAGCTCATACCCCAACCCATTTACATCCAGAATCAGGTGCGGCGGCTGTTTCTCAGCCAGAGTGCCGCGCAAGCGTCCAATCACGGTTCAGATCCTTAAAGCTAGGGTCAGAGCAAGGCCCGACCGGAAATAACGATTGCGCTGATGCTATCAGAGACGCAGGCGCCCGCCACGACTGCGTGCCGTGCCCAGGCCGTGAGGCAGTAAACTTGAGCGAGTGTGCGCATGGCAAATGGCAATAGCCAGGGCGTCCGAGGCGTCGATCTGCGGTTTTGAAGTGAGCTTGAGCATGTGCATGACCATCATCTGCACCTGCTCTTTGTTCGCCGCGCCGGTGCCGACCACGGCCTGTTTGACCTGGGTGGCGGTGTACTCGGCGATTTCCATGCCCTCCTCGGCGCCGGCAACGATGGCGGCGCCACGGGCCTGGCCAAGCTTCAACGCGGAGTCGGCATTCTTTGCCATGAACACCTTTTCGATACCCATGGTCACCGGCCCGTAGGTCTGGATCACCTCACGCACGCCGCGATAAACGATCTGCAGGCGCTCGGCCAACTCGCCCGCGCCGGTGCGGATGCAGCCCGAAGCCACGTACACGCAGCCACGCGGGGTCTGTTGCACCACGCCAAAACCGGTGATGCGCGAACCGGGGTCGATACCTAGGATTAAAGTCATAACGCCTGCGGGTTGGGTAAACACATTTTTTGACACAGAGAAGACCCTATGTGGGAGGGGGCTTGCCCCCGATAGCGGTGAATCAGTCGATTTATACGTAACTGACACACTGTCATCGGGGGCAAGCCCCCTCCCACTTTTTGATCTACATCGTCCTTCAGCCTAGCTGTTCGGCTACAGACTCAGGGATGTCGGCGTTGGAATACACGTTCTGCACATCATCCAGGTCTTCGAGCATATCCAGCATCTTCAGCACTTTCTGCGCACCGTCCAGGTCCAGCTCGGCGCTGGTGGTCGGCAGCATCACGATTTCCGCGTCGGTACCTTTGAAACCGGCCGCTTCCAGGGCATTGCGCACCGCATAGAAGCTGGCGAACGAAGTGAACACGTCGATGGAACCGTCTTCGTTGGTCACCACATCGTCGGCATCCGCCTCCATCGCCGCTTCCATCAGCGCATCTTCATCGGTGCCCGGCGCGAAGGTAATCTGCCCCTTGCGCTCGAACAGGTAGGCCACCGAACCGTCAGTGCCGAGGTTGCCACCACATTTGCTGAATGCATGACGCACAGCGGCGGCAGTACGGTTGCGGTTGTCGGTCATGCACTCGACCATCACGGCCACGCCACCCGGGCCATAGCCTTCGTAGCTCAGCTCGACCATGTCGTCGGTATCGGCAGCGCCGGCACCGCGGGCCACGGCGCGGTCGATGATGTCGCGACTCATGTTCGCGCCAAGGGCCTTGTCCAGCGCCAAGCGCAGACGCGGGTTGGAGCCTGGATCACCCCCACCCTGGCGGGCCGCGACGGTCAGCTCGCGGATCCATTTAGTGAAAATCTTGCCTTTCTTGGCATCCTGACGCTCTTTGCGGTGCTTGATGTTCGCCCACTTGGAATGGCCAGCCATAACACAACTCCAAAAATTCTCTAGAAACCTTATCAATTCCGCCCCAGGCGGAATGCAACCCTTGTAACGCAAAGGCGCATCCGAAGATGCGCCTTTTTTGACTGCGTAAACCTCAGTGCGCTTTCACGCAGCAGCCTTACTCAGCCTTCGGCGTCTCGCGCAGACGGATGTGCAGCTCGCGCAATGCCTTGGCATCCACCACACCTGGCGCCTGGGTCATGACGTCCGCAGCGCTCTGGGTTTTCGGGAAGGCGATCACTTCACGGATCGACTGGGCGCCGGTCATCAGCATCACCAGGCGGTCCAGGCCGAACGCCAGGCCACCATGGGGCGGCGCACCGTATTTCAGGGCGTCGAGCAGGAAGCCGAACTTCTCTTCCTGTTCCGCTTCGTTGATGCCCAACAGGCGGAACACCGCTTGCTGCATCTCCTTGCGGTGGATACGGATCGAACCGCCACCCAGCTCGGTACCGTTCAATACCATGTCATACGCGCGGGACAGCGCGCCAGCCGGGTTGGCTTCCAGTTCGGCCGGCGAGCATTTCGGCGCGGTGAACGGGTGGTGCAAGGCGCTGAAGCTACCGTCGTCGTTTTCTTCGAACATCGGGAAGTCAACGACCCACATCGGGGCCCATTCGCAGGTCAGCAGGTTCAAGTCGTGACCCAGCTTGATGCGCAGCGCGCCCAGGGCTTCGCTGACGATCTTGGCCTTGTCGGCGCCGAAGAACACGATGTCGCCGTCGACTGCGCCGACGCGATCGAGGATCGCGTTCAGGTTGTCCAGCGGAATGTTCTTCACGATCGGCGATTGCAGGCCGTCAACGCCATTGGCGCGCTCGTTGACCTTGATATACGCCAGGCCCTTGGCACCGTAGATGCCAACGAACTTGGTGTAGTCGTCGATCTGCTTGCGCGGCATGCTCGCGCCGCCAGGCACGCGCAGGGCGGCGATGCGGCATTTAGGGTCGTTGGCCGGACCGCTGAACACCTTGAAGTCGACTTCTTTGAGTTGGTCGGCCACGTCCACCAGTTCCAGCGGGTTACGCAGGTCTGGCTTGTCGGAACCGTAGCGGCGCATGGCTTCTTCGAAGGTCATGTGCGGGAAGTCGCCGAACTCCAGGCCCAGCACTTCCTTGAACAGGTTGCGGATCATCTGTTCGGTCAGGCCCATGATCTCTTTTTCATCGAGGAAGCTGGTCTCGATGTCGATCTGGGTGAATTCAGGCTGGCGGTCAGCGCGCAGGTCTTCGTCGCGGAAGCACTTGGCGATCTGGTAGTAGCGGTCGAAGCCGGCGACCATCAGCAGTTGCTTGAACAGCTGAGGCGACTGCGGCAGGGCGAAGAAGGAACCGGCGTGGGTGCGGCTAGGCACCAGGTAGTCACGCGCGCCTTCGGGGGTGGCCCGGGTCAGGATCGGGGTTTCGACATCGAGGAAGCCGTTTTCGTCGAGGAAACGACGGATGCTGGTGGTCATGCGCGAACGCAGACGCAGCTTCTCGGCCATTTCCGGACGACGCAGGTCCAGGAAGCGATAGCGCAGGCGGGTTTCTTCGCCCACGTCAGAGTATTCGTTGAGTGGGAACGGCGGGGTTTCCGACTCGTTCAGTACTTCCAGCTCATAGCCCAGCACTTCGATGCCGCCGGACGCCATGTTCTTGTTCACGGCACCCGCCGGACGCAGGCGAACCTTGCCGGTGATCTTCACGACGTATTCGCTGCGCACGCGGTCGGCGGCGGCGAAGCTTTCGGCGCGATCCGGGTCGAACACCACCTGGGCCAGACCATCACGATCACGGATATCGAGGAAGATCACCCCGCCGTGGTCGCGGCGACGGTGAACCCATCCGCAAAGGGTGATTTCCTGACCTTCCAGGGTCTCGTTCAGTTGGCCGCAATAGTGGCTGCGCATCATGGTAGTGGTTTCACTTCTCGTAATTCGAAATTCGGTGGAGGCCTGCCTCGTCACCGTACATTAAAGCAGGGGACGGATAATGCAGGAGCCTGCGCGTAGAGTTCAACTCAGTCTGCTTTGTCGCCGCCGGCCAGGTTCTTCTTCGAGCCGGTCTTGAAGTCGGTCTCGTACCAGCCGTTGCCGCTCAAGCGGAAGCCCGGCATGGACAACATCTTCTTGAGCTCAGGCGCCTGGCAGGCTGGGCAATCGACCAACGGCGCTGCGCTGATCTTCTGAATGGCTTCCAACTGATGACCGCAGGAAGCACATTGGTAGTCGTACATGGGCATGGCGATGTCTCGGCGATTTCGTTACTGCGCCACGCCTGCCCTACGGGTCCGCAGCATGCGTAGCAAAGCGCGGGATTATATCTGGTAAATCGAGGCAGCGCAGCCGGCATTCTGCCCAGGGCCCTGCCCGCCATGATGGAGGGCCGGCCCCGAAGCCCGGTGGCTATCCTGGTGAGCACGCAGGGTCAAAACGCCCTTTGAGGACATGAACCACGCACACCACCCTGACCAACCCACTGAAGTTCTTCACACCGCCATAACGCAAGTGTACTTCCCGATCGACATAAGACAGCAACGCACTGACTGAACAGGCATTGATCCTGGCGATTTCCGTGAGGATATTCCAATAGATTTGCTCCAGCCGCAGGCACGTGGAAAAACCATTGAGCCTCACCGACCGGGACAGCGGCTTGGCCAGTCCCATATCGAACCCTTTTGCAAAAGGGTCGATCTTTATCTTATGGAAACCACCGGTTTCCATCACTCCATTACCGACTCCGCGTGACATACACCTGACACTCCATTGCCAAACAACCGCCCATGGGTCGTCCCATTGGGCAATGCCCTATAAAAACAGCAGGGAGCGGCAGGCAGCCAGAAGACGCGGAGTTGTTCGACGTAGGACAACGCCAGGAAATGCGCGGAAACAAGCGAGCGGCGCCAGGGCGGCGCCACTCAAGGTCAGCGTTTACTGATTTTCAAGCAGGGACCGCAGCATCCACGCGGTTTTCTCATGCACCTGCATACGCTGGGTCAGCAGGTCGGCCGTCGGCTCATCGCTGACCTTGTCGAGCAGTGGAAAGATACCGCGCGCGGTGCGGGTGACCGCTTCCTGGCCAGCCACCAACTGCTTGATCATCTCTTCGGCACTGGGCACGCCCTCTTCCTCCTTGATGGAAGAAAGACGGGCATAGATGGAGTAGGCACCCGGCGCAGCAAACCCCAGGGCACGGATACGCTCGGCAATGGAGTCCACGGCCAGGGCCAGTTCGTTGTACTGCTCTTCGAACATCAAGTGCAGCGTGCGGAACATGGGGCCCGTGACGTTCCAATGGAAGTTGTGGGTTTTCAGATACAGAACATAGGTATCGGAAAGCAGTCGCGAAAGCCCGTCGACGATGGATTTACGATCTTCTTCACTGATACCGATATCGATTGCCATGTTTATCCCCTTCAATTGACAAGCATTCATTGATCAGGTGCAGGACCACTCTAGCAAGAGTGCCGGTGATGCGCAGCCCGGCGCGGCAATTCGCCACGATGCGCCCTGCCGACCGGGGCAGCCCAAGCCTTTGAGGCAGGTAGGAAATTTCTCTGCTGGCCGTTTGAAAAACCTGCACGTGTCTAGGACAAGCGTTTGCTGCAGAAATGCCATCGCCCTTGCAATACCCCGAAATGCTTGATTTGAGTAGGCACAGCCTTTGCTGTTAAATAGACAGCGTGTCGTCGCCGTTACTTTCTGCGGCAGCGACATAGGCTGATACCCCGCGCACGTGCCCAACGCCTCCCATTGTTCAGAAGCGAACCGTGCCAGTCAGCTCTTCCTTGTGATCCGTCTTAACGTGAGTTAATCAAAATGTTGAAAATCGTCCACCTGCTAACGGGCGTTGCAGCTTTGCTGCTGTCCTTTATCCCGAGCCTGCAGCCTGAAAGCCTGCCGTATCTGGAACAACACGACGCTCTGTACCTGGCCATGTTCGGCCTTCTTAACCTGACGCTGGCACCGGTGATCCCTTACTGGAACAAAGGCCCGCGACATCAACTGCAAAACCTGGTCAGCGCGCTGCTGGTACTGACCGTTGTCGTACAAACCCTCACCCTCCTGGCACCCATGCCTGAAGTCGGCGGCCACCCGGCCATCCTGCTCAGCCTGGTGATCGCTGTGGTCGCCATCGTTCTTCACCTGGCCATCAGCTTCTACCGTTCGTCCCCTGCGGCCTCGTCGCAAACCTACGACATGACCAATCGGGATACCGGTACCGTCAAGTGGTTCAACACATCCAAAGGCTTCGGCTTTATTTCCCGTGATTCGGGCGACGATATTTTCGTCCACTTCCGGGCCATTCGCGGCGAAGGCCATCGCGTCCTGGTGGAAGGCCAGCGCGTGGAGTTCTCCGTGATGAATCGCGACAAAGGCCTGCAGGCCGAAGACGTGATCGCTGCACTGCCGCGCCGCTGATACCTGCGTTCGCAGCAAAAAAACCGCGATCCAGCCTGGCTGGGTCGCGGTTTTTTTATGCGTGGCTATCAATAGTGAGGCGGCGGCGCTTCTTCTTCGGAGGTTTCGAATTGGCCGCCCATTTCTTCCTGGCGCTTGAGCAGCGCAGTCATCTGCAATTGCAGGCGCTCTACAGCACGCTGCTGCGTGACGAGGATGTCATTGAGGGTCTCGATGGTGTCGTCCTGGAAGGCCAGGCGGCTTTCCAGGTCGGTGACGCGGTCTTGCAGGTCCATGATTCAGCCCTGGTTGAAAATGAAGTCGGCAGGCAACAGCTCGCGCAGACGGGCGCGGATGGCAGCGACTTGCTCATCGGTGTAAGGCTGCGCCGGATGCTTGCCCCATACCGGCGCCGGCCAGGCAGCATCGTCGCGCTTGCGCACGATCACATGCACGTGCAATTGGCTGACCACATTGCCCAGGGCGCCGATGTTCATCTTGTCGGCGGCCAAGCCTTCATTCAGCAACTGGGCCAGGGCAGTCGTCTCTTGCCACAAACGCTGCTGGTCGGCGACATCCAGTTGAAACACTTCGCTGATAGCGTTGATGCGTGGCACCAGGATGAACCACGGGTAGTTTGAGTCATTGGACAGCAGCAGGCGGCACAGCGGGAAGTCCCCGATGACCAGTGTGTCTTGTTGCAGGCGTTGATCTAGGGCGAACACCGCGGGCACTCCGTTCGGCAAGTCAGGTTCAGGCGCCCAGCATACCTTCGAATGCGCACGGCTTCACGGCGAATGCAGGAAAGCGCCGGCGCCAGTGATGAAAAAACATGCACTCTTTCGAGGCGGTCGAATATTTGAGCTACGCTAAACCGGGCCTCACCGGGACGCACCAAAATGACCCACTTGTGCCTCAAAGGGATCCGCCAATTACCCACTCATGAGGGTGAACCGGTAACGTTTTTCCCGCGCACAGGTTTTATGTACCACCGAACAGGGGTAACACAGCCGCGTCAAGCCCAAACCAAACGGTGTAAAAAGCCCGTACTTATGCGGTTTTTACAGGAGCGGAACGGTTTTCACGAAAAAATGACATTCGGTTACCGCTTTGTGCACGCTTGTTGCATTGACACCTGCATCGTCGGCAACGACACCCGATTGGAAGCAGGTGTTTCGCGATAAAGAACAGCAGCGTTTCAATGCGTATCAAGGAAGCGTTCAAACTTTGAAAAGGGTTTGGAAACAGTATTGAAGTTGTCAGTCCGGTTACAACAGGACTGTGGATTTGCGACATGGAGCTAGCAATTTACGACAGCCTCGTAAAGAAGCTGAAAGGATAGATGGGTAAGTATCGTCAATAGGGTCTGCGTGATATAACTTTGCGCCGACACATAAAAGAAAGAGCCGCCCAGATAAAAATACAGGTGGGACGGCAGTACTCTTCCTAAAACCAAAGGAGCAAATCACGATGCGCGTGATGAAGTGGAGCATGATCGCCCTGGCTGTTTCAGCAGGCACCTCGCAGTTCGCAATGGCGTCCGCCCAGGACGATTCCAAGGGCTTTATCGAGGACAGTACCGCCAGCATTCTGACTCGTACCCTGTACTTCAGCCGTGACTTCCGTAACAACGCGCCTGGCACTCAGAGCCGCCGCGAAGAGACCGGTCTTGGTTTCCATGGCCTGTTCAGTTCGGGCTACACCCAAGGCACCATTGGGGTCGGTGTTGATGTAATTGGCCTGTTGGGCGTCAAACTCGACAGCGGCAAAGGCCGTGCCGGCACCGGCCTGTTCCCTAACGGCTCAGATGGCCGCGCACAAGACGACTACTCCAAGGGTGGCGCTGCGGTCAAATTCCGTATTTCCAACACTGTGCTAAAAGTCGGTGATCAATACACCACTGCCCCAGTGTTTGCTTCCGATGACAGCCGTTTGCTCCCGGAACTGCCGCAAGGTATCTCCATCACCAGCAACGAAATCAAAGACCTGAAACTGGAAGCCGGTCACTTCACCTCGATCGTTGCCCAAGACCATACCTACCGGGACAGTATCGCCAGTTCGGAGCTAAACACGGGCCGTGGCCTGCGTGATGCCAATTTCGTGGGCGGCGTCTACGCCTGGTCTCCAGAGTTCACCACCAGCCTCTACTACTCGAAAGTGGAAGACTACTGGAAAAAAATCTACGCCAACGTGAACTGGACCCATGCACTTAGCGATGATCAGTCTGTGGCTGTCGACTTCAACATTTACGACACCAAAAGCGATGGCGCAGGCCTGCAACGCGCAGCAAAAGACGGTACCACCAAGCTCGACAACCGCGCATTCAGCTTGCAAGGTGCGTACACCATCGGTGCTCACACATTCACGCTGGCAGCCCAGAAAGTTAGTGGTGACGGTGACTACGGCTACGGCGTAGACGGCGGCGGCACGATTTTCCTGGCCAACTCCATCGCCCGCTCCGACTTCAACGCTGAAGACGAAAGGTCCTACCAGGCTCGCTACGACATCAACATGGCGACCTTTGGCATTCCTGGCCTGAGCTTCATGACTCGCTACGTAACGGGTAAGGGTGCTAACACCAACCTCACCAACAACGGCAAAGAGTGGGAACGCGACATCGAAGCCAAGTACGTGATTCAGAGCGGCCCAGCCAAGGACCTGAGCCTGCGTGTACGCCAAGCGACCTATCGCTCGTCCGACAATGTCTATGGCTCGCCGTCTCTCGACGAACTGCGTCTGATAGCACAATATCCGCTGAGCATCTTGTAATTGATGGTTTGATTACAACGATGAATTAAGGCCTAGGCCTTAAGCAAAAAGCCGCTCCTTTAATTAACAAGGAAGCGGCTTTTTTTATGGCTGTAATGTTTCAGCGGCAAAAATAACTAGCAAGCTAACTAACTAGATCAATTTCAACGCTTCAAACTTGACCTCACAGCCAAGTTCAAGACTACTAACTGCCATTACTTGGCAGCTGTTTCCTGCATCACACGAATAACCCGCTGCGGAAATGGAATATCAATCCCCGCCGCTTTCAAACGGTCACGCGCCAGTTCATTCAACATGAACATCACATCCCAATAATCCGCCGTCTTGGTCCAGCAACGCAGGGACACGGTGATCGAACTGTCGCCCAAAGTCGAAACCACCGCCACGGCGGCCGGATCGGCCAGTACGCGCGGATCCTTCGCCAGCTCCAGCAGCACTTCACGGGCTTTCTGCAGGTCGGCTTCATAGTCCACACCCACATCAAACACCACCTTGCGGGTCGGCTGGCGGTTGGTGTTGGTGATCAGGCCGTTGGACAGACTGCCGTTAGGGATGATCACGGTCTTGTTGTCGCCGGTGCGCAGCACGGTGTGGAAGATCTGGATGCTGTCGACGGTACCCGAGGTGCCTTGGGCTTCGATCCAGTCACCAATGCGGAACGGGCGGAACAGCAGAATCAGCACGCCGCCGGCAAAGTTCGCCAGGCTGCCTTGCAAGGCCAGGCCGATGGCCAGGGTGGCGGCACCAATCGCGGCTACGAACGAGGTGGTTGCCACGCCGATCATCGAGGCCACGTTGACCACCAGCATGACTTTGAGCGCAATGTTCGCCAGGCTGGTAATGAAGTGTTGCAGGGCCAGGTCGGCATTGCGCATTGCCAGCAAACGTCCCACGCGGTGGGTCAACACGTTGATCAGCCACCAACCGATGGCCAGGGTGACCACCGCCAGCAAAAACCGGCTGCCGTATTCCATGATCATCGGCAGCCACGACTCTGAGGTCTTGATCAGGTGATCCACTTCAGCATTGAAATCCATCTACATTCTCCTGGTTACCGGATGTTCGGCGTATCGAGTGGCCATAAATGCAATTGAGCCCAGGAGGGCTCAATAGTAGGCGCAGGTTGTGGGGCGTGGGACGTCAAAAACGCCCACAGGTTCCCCAATGTGCCATCAGTCGCGGAAGTTATTGAACTGCAGCGGCATGTCGAAGGTCTTGGCGCGCAGGGCCGCGATGGCTTCTTGCAGGTCGTCACGCTTCTTGCCGGTAACGCGTACCTGTTCACCCTGGATCGCGGCCTGGACTTTCAGCTTGGCGTCCTTGATGTGGGCGACGATCTTCTTCGCCAGCTCCTTGTCGATGCCTTCCTTGAGCACGGCTTCCTGCTTCATCAGTTTGCCGGAGGCGTAGGCGTCCTTGACTTCAAGGCACTGCACATCGATCTTGCGCTTGACCAGCGACAGCTTGAGGATCTCGATCATCGCTTCCAGCTGGAAATCGGCTTCAGCGGTCAGGTTGACGGTCAGCTCTTTTTCCTTGAATTCGAAGCTGCCCTTGCCTTTCAAGTCATAGCGGCGATCCAGCTCCTTGACGGCGTTCTCGACGGCGTTGGTGACTTCGTGTTTGTCCAGTTCGGATACCACGTCGAACGAAGGCATGTCATATCTCCAATATAAGGGGCGGGCTCAGTAGAGATGGAGCGCGCCCAAGCTAAAATGCCGGGGCATTATAGCGGTTCTTTCGTCCCGTTCGCTGCGGGCGACCCTACGGAGCAAAAACTGATGTCGACCACCTGGCATATTCTCGGCGCCGGCAGCCTGGGCACCCTTTGGGCCACTCGCCTGGCGCGCGCTGGCGTGCCCGTACGGTTGATCCTGCGCGATGAAGCGCGCTTGGCCAGTTATCAGGCAGCCAAGGGGCTGACCCTGGTGGAACAAGGTGTAGCACACACCTACCCGGTGATCGGCGAAACAGCTGACAGTCCGGGGCCGATTCATCGCCTGCTGGTGGCATGCAAAGCCTACGACGCTCAAGCCGCCGTCGCACAGTTGCAACACCGCCTTGCACTGGACGCCGAACTAATCCTGTTACAGAACGGCCTGGGCAGCCAGGATGCCGTCGCCGCGCAACTGCCCCAGGCCCGCTGCATCTTCGCCTCCAGCACCGAAGGCGCGTTTCGCGACGGCGACTGGCGCGTGGTGTTCGCCGGCCATGGCTACACCTGGCTGGGCGATGCGGGCCACCCTACCCCGCCGCTGTGGCTCGACGACTTGCACGCCGCCGGCATCCCCCACGATTGGAGCACCGACATCCTCACGCGGCTCTGGAGCAAACTGGCGCTCAATTGCGCCATCAACCCGCTGACCGTGCTGTATCAGTGCCGCAATGGCGAGCTACAGGCCCACCAGTGCGAAGTCGCCACCCTGTGCGCCGAACTCGGCGAACTGCTGGAATGCTGCGGCCAGCCCGCCGCCGCGCTGGACCTGCAACACGAGGTGGAACGGGTGATCCAGGCCACCGCCGCGAACTACTCCTCCATGTACCAGGACGTGGCCGCCGGCCGCCGCACCGAAATCAGCTACCTATTGGGCTATGCTTGCCAGGCGGCTGCCCGTCACCAACTGAACCTGCCGCACCTTCAACAGTTGCAAGTGCGCCTGGTCGAGCAGTTGCTTGCACGCGGATTGCCCCGCGACTGAACCACGCGCTACCCTGCCCGCCTGTCTATCACCTGGGAAAACCCTGATGCCGCTGCGCCAGCGTCTTGAAAACCTACCGGTCGGGCAGAAACTGCTGGCCGCCCTGCTGGTGCTATTGACCACCGTACTGCTGGTGGCCAACCTGACCTTTATCAGCGCCGCCTACTGGATTTCCCAGGAAAGCATGGCGCCCCAGGCCTTGCAGGCCATCGGCCGCCTGGTGTCCAACCCGGCGCTCGCCGCCGAGGCCCTCGAATCGCCGGCCAAGGCCGACGCATTGCTCAATGAACTGACCAGCTATTCGCCGCTGCGCGCCGCCGCCCTGTATGACGGCGACGGCAACCGTTTAGCGCAGATGCAACACGGTGACCGCCTGCACCTTCCCGATAACTACCGGCATATCGAGGCCTGGCGTGTCACCGAGTTTCGCAGCAACCAAGTCATCACCCTGCCTCGCGCCGGCCAACCGTCCGGGCATTTGCTGCTGGTGGCCAGCAGCGAGCTGCCAGTGGCGTTCTACACCGGCACGCTGACAGCCAGCCTGGGCATCCTGATTTTCAGCGTACTGTTGTGGCTGGTCATCGCCCGCCAGATCAAACGCCTGATCACCCGGCCGATCCACGAGCTGGAAGAACTGTCGCGCCAGGTCACCCGCGAAGAGAACTACGCCCTGCGTGCCGGTCGCGGTAACCGCGATGAAATCGGCAGCCTGGCCGAAGCCTTCAACACCATGCTGTCGCGCATCGAAGCCCGAGAGCAGCAGCTCAAGCGTGCACGGGACGACTCCCAGGCGGCGTACGACCAGGCCCAAGGCTTGGCCGAGGAGACGCGCCACACCAACCGCAAGCTGGAGCTGGAAGTCCAGGTCCGCAGCAAGATCGAGAAAAAGCTCACCGGTTTCCAGAATTACCTGAACAGCATCATCGACTCGATGCCCTCGGCCTTGATCGCCCTGGATGAACAGCTCTACGTCACCCAATGGAACCAGGAAGCCAGCGCCCTCTCCGGCACGCGCCTGGATGAAGCCCTGAATCAGCCGATCTACCTGGCCTTCCAGCCGCTCAAGCCTTACTTGCCGCAGATCAGGGCGGCGGTCGAGCAACACACGGTGGAGCGCATCGAACGCGTCACCTGGTTCAAGGACGACGAAGCCAAGCACTATGCCCTCACGTTTTACCCGCTGATGGGCGGTGCCGGACGTGGCGTGGTGATCCGCATCGATGACATCACCCAGCGCCTGTCTCTGGAAGAAATGATGGTGCAGTCAGAGAAAATGCTCTCCGTCGGCGGCCTGGCCGCCGGCATGGCCCACGAGATCAACAACCCGCTGGGCGCGATCCTGCATAACGTGCAGAACATCCGCCGCCGCTTGTCCCCCGACTTGCCGAAGAACCTGGAACACGCGGAACAGGTGGGTATCGAGCTGGAGACCGTCAACCGCTACCTGCAAAGCCGCGAAGTGCCGCAGTTGCTCGACGGCATCCAGCAGGCCGGGGCGCGGGCGGCGAAGATCGTCACCCATATGCTCAGTTTCAGTCGCCGCAGCAATCGGCAGATGGCGCCTTGCGACTTGCCAGCATTGATCGACCAGGCGGTGGAGATCGCCGGTAACGATTTCGACCTGGCCATCGGCTTTGACTTCAAGGGCCAGGCGATCATCCGCCAGTTCGATCCCCAATTGGGTCCGGTGCCCGGCACCGCCAACGAACTCGAACAGGTCCTGCTCAACCTGCTGAAAAACGCAGCCCAGGCCATCCACCTGCGTGAAGACGACAGCGAACCGGGGCGCATCATCCTGCGCACCCGCCTCAACCCGCCGTGGGCGGAGATCCAGGTGGAAGACAATGGCATCGGCATGAGCGAAAACGTGCGCAAACGCACCTTCGAGCCGTTCTTCACCACCAAGGAAATCGGCCAGGGCACCGGGCTTGGACTGTCGGTGTCGTATTTCATCATCACCAACAACCACAAAGGTCAGATGGAAGTGCACTCCACCCTCGGTCAGGGCACCTGCTTTACCTTGCGCTTACCCCTGGCCGGCAGCCAGCTGCCGCCTTACGAACTCACCCAACTGGAGCAATGAACATGGGCTTTCGCCTGTCGAAAATCTACACCCGCACCGGCGACAAGGGCGAAACCGGCCTGGGCGACGGCCGCCGCGTGCCCAAGGATCACCCACGGGTGGAGGCCATTGGCGAGGTTGATACGTTGAACAGCCAGTTGGGCTTGTTACTGGCCAGCCTGGAAGAACAGAGTGGCAAACATCCGGAACTGAAGGATGTGATCGAGGTGCTTACGCCTTGCCAGCATCGCTTGTTCGACTTGGGGGGCGAGTTGGCGATGCCGGTGTACAAGGCGTTGAATGCGGCGGAAGTGGACCGGCTGGAAGCGGCGATTGACCGCTGGAATGAAGAAGTGGGACCGCTGGAGAACTTCATCCTGCCCGGAGGCTCGGCGTTGATCGCCCAGGCCCATATGTGCCGCAGCCTGGCGCGCAGTGCGGAGCGGCGGTGTCAGCAGTTGAATGCGATCGAGCCGTTGGAAGGGGTGGGGTTGGCGTACATCAATCGATTGTCGGATTTGCTGTTTGTGGCGGCGCGGGTGATTGCAAGGCGCCAGGGCGTGGCCGAGGTTTTATGGCAGGCTGCCGCTAAACCCCACTGATTATCCAGCGCCTGATCTGACGCCTTCGCAAGCAAGCCCGCTCCCACATTTGACCGCATTCCAACGGTAGAACTCGGTCGAATGTGGGAGGGGGCTTGCCTCCCCGATAAGGCCGGTCAGAACAGCCTCAAATCTCAGGCCAGAACGCGCGAATCCCTGCGACACCTTGGGCCCCGGCCTCCCAAGCCTTCTCCCGCTCGGCGGGTCCAACCCCGCCCAACAGAAACACCGGTTTGCTGAACCCACGGATCAGCTCTGCGGCCTGCTCCCAACCCAACGGCTGCGCATCAGGATGGGTCTGGGTCGGTTGCACCGGCGACAGCGTGACAAAATCCACGTCCATCATTTCTGCCAGAGCCAATTCCTCAGCGTTATGGCAGGAAGCAGCCAGCCAGCGATCCTTCGGCAACGGGCGCCCCTTGCTGGCGTATTTGCGCAATTGCGCCGAGGTCATGTGCCAACCGGCCGCAGGAAAATCCCCCAGCCATTCAAACGGCCCCTTGAGCATCAACTGAGCCTTGCCCGCACACAGGCCCACCGCATCCACCGCAAGGTCGCGGTATTTGGGGTCGTAGCCGTTGGGCGCGCGCAGTTGCACCAGCTTGATGCCGCCAGCAATGGCTTTCTGAATACCCCGCAGTAACGTCGGGGTTTCCAGTTCGCCCGGGGTGATCAGGTACTCGGCAGGTAAACGCGCAGCCGCAACGATCGGTGCATTAGCCGCCGGGAACTCGTAGTTGAGCAGATCCCGGGGCGCCACCCACTCCAGCGGTTGCCCTTCGGCGCCATGGGGCTCACCGGTAAAAGCCGAGACTTCCCAGACATCCAGTAACACCTGCTTGTCCGGGTAGTCATGCTGCACCTTGATCAGCGGTCGCGCCGTGGTGACCTGGATGCCCAGCTCTTCCTGCAATTCGCGGGACAGTGCGCCGGCTACCGATTCATTGGCTTCCACCTTGCCGCCGGGAAACTCCCAGAGGCCGCCCTGATGCTGGGTATCGGCGCGGCGCGCCAGCAGGATTTTGCCGTCGACACCGCGGATCACCGCTGCTGCTACATGCACTCGTTTCACCGCGCTTATCCTCTTAGGTACGGTATTCCGCGTTGATCTTCACGTACTCGTGGGACAGGTCGGTGGTCCAGATGGTTTCGCTGCATTCGCCGCGACCCAACTCGATGCGGATGGTGATTTCTTCCTGCTGCATCACCGCCGAACCCTGGGCTTCGGTGTAGGTTTCAGCACGGGCGCCACGGCTGGCAATGCACACATCGCCCAGGAACACATCGATCTTGCTCACGTCCAGGTCCGGCACACCGGCGCGGCCGACGGCCGCCAGGATACGGCCCCAGTTCGGGTCAGAGGCGAACAGCGCGGTCTTGATCAGTGGCGAGTGAGCCACGGTGTAACCCACGTCCAGGCATTCCTGGTGGTTAGCGCCGCCGTTGACTTCAACCGTCACGAACTTGGTCGCGCCCTCGCCGTCCCGCACGATGGCCTGCGCCACGTCCATGCACACTTCAAACACCGCCTGCTTCAACGCGGCGAACAGCGGGCCGCTGGCCTCGGTGATCTCCGGCAGGTTGGCCTGGCCGGTGGCGATCAGCATGCAGCAGTCGTTGGTCGAAGTGTCGCCATCGATGGTGATGCGGTTGAACGACTTGTTGGCGCCGTCCAGGATCAGGCTGTGCAGCACGTCGCGGGAGACTTTGGCGTCGGTGGCGATGTAGCCGAGCATGGTGGCCATGTTTGGACGGATCATGCCCGCGCCCTTGCTGATGCCGGTCACGGTGACGGTCACGCCGTCGTGCACGAACTGGCGGCTGGCGCCTTTTGGCAGGGTGTCGGTGGTCATGATGCCGGTGGCGGCGGCTGCCCAGTTATCCACAGACAGGTCGTCCAATGCGGCTTGCAGCGCGCCTTCGATTTTTTCGACGGGCAATGGCTCACCGATCACGCCGGTGGAATACGGCAGCACTTGGCTGGCGTCCACGCCGGTCAGTTGGGCCAGCTTGGCGCAGGTACGCGCCGCCGCTACCAGACCTGGCTCGCCGGTGCCAGCGTTGGCATTACCGGTGTTGGTCAGCAGGTAGCGGATGGTACCGGCCACGCGTTGCTTGGCCAGGATCACCGGCGCGGCGCAGAACGCGTTGAGGGTGAACACACCAGCAACGGTCGAGCCTTCGGCGCAACGCATCACGACCACATCCTTGCGCCCCGGGCGCTTGATGCCGGCCGAAGCGATACCGAGTTCAAAACCGGCAACCGGGTGCAACGTGGGCAAAGGACCAAGACCAACAGCCATGAATGCGCTCCTTAAAAATGGGTGATGTCTGTGCCGTCGTGAGCGACGGTGAAATTAATGGCAAAACGCCGCGACGGCAGGAGCCGGTCGCGGCGCAGGGTGTTGCAGCGTCAGGCGGAAATCTTATTCGATCTGGCCGTGGCAGTGTTTGAACTTCTTGCCCGAGCCGCACCAGCACAGCTCGTTGCGACCCAGCTTCTGTTCGTTGCGCACCGGGCTTTGAGCCAGGGCCACATCGATCTCTTCGCCCAATACCTCAGGGGCTTCCAGGCCCGGTGCTTCGTCGTGCTGGAACTGCATGCGCGCAGCCAGTGCCTCGGCTTCCTGACGCAGGCGGGCTTCTTCCTCGATCGGGTCTTCGCGACGCACCTGAACGTGGGAGAGCACACGGATGGAATCGCGCTTGATCGAATCCAGCAGTTCGGAGAACAGCGTGTACGACTCGCGCTTGTACTCCTGCTTCGGGTTCTTCTGGGCGTAACCGCGCAGGTGAATGCCGTGACGCAGGTGGTCCATGGTCGACAGGTGGTCTTTCCACAGGTCGTCCAGCACGCGCAGAACGATTTGCTTCTCGAAGGTGCGCAGTGCTTCGGCACTCGCCTGCTCTTCTTTCTCGTTGTACGCGGCCAGCAATTCGGCCATCAGTTTTTCGCGCAGGGTTTCTTCGTAAAGATGGTCGTCTTCGTCCAACCACTGCTGGACCGGCAAGTCGACACCGAAGTCGCTCTTCAACGCTGCTTCCAGGCCGGCAACATCCCACTGCTCAGGCAGGGATTGTGGCGGGATGTGTGCGCTGACGGTGGCGTTGAGCACGTCCTGGCGGAAATCGGCGATGGTCTCGCCAATGTTGTCGGCGGCCAGCAACGTGTTACGCATGTGATAGATCACTTTACGCTGTTCGTTGTTGACGTCATCGAACTCGAGCAGTTGCTTACGAATATCGAAGTTGCGGCCTTCAACCTTGCGCTGCGCCTTCTCGATGGCGTTGGTCACCATGCGGTGCTCGATCGCTTCACCGGACTGCATGCCCAGGGCCTTCATGAAGTTTTTCACGCGGTCCGAGGCGAAGATGCGCATCAGGCTGTCTTCCAGGGACAGGTAGAAGCGGCTGGAACCGGCGTCACCCTGGCGACCGGCACGGCCACGCAGTTGGTTGTCGATACGGCGCGATTCGTGACGCTCGGAAGCGATCACCTGCAGGCCGCCGGATTCCAGCACGGCCTGGTGGCGCTTCTGCCAGTCGGCCTTGATCTGGGCGATCTGCTCGGGGCTCGGGTTGTCCAGGGCCGCGACTTCCACTTCCCAGTTGCCGCCCAACAGGATGTCGGTACCACGACCCGCCATGTTGGTGGCGATGGTCAGTGCGCCCGGACGACCGGCCTGGGCGATGATCTCGGCTTCTTTTTCGTGGAACTTGGCGTTGAGGACCTTGTGCTCGATGCCTTCCTTGTTGAGCAGGTTGGACACATGCTCGGAAGTCTCGATGGTGGCGGTACCCACCAGGATCGGACGGCCCTTGGCCATGCCGTCCTTGATGTCGTTGATGATCGCCGCGTACTTCTCTTCGGCGGTCAGGAACACCAGGTCGTTGTAGTCCTTACGCGCCAGTGGCTTGTTCGGCGGGATAACCACCACCGACAGACCGTAGATCTGGTGGAATTCGAACGCTTCGGTGTCGGCCGTACCGGTCATGCCGGACAGTTTGTTGTAAAGACGGAAGTAGTTCTGGAAGGTGGTGGACGCCAACGTCTGGCTTTCAGCCTGGATGTTGAGGTGTTCCTTCGCTTCGATGGCCTGGTGCAGGCCTTCGGACAGACGGCGACCCGGCATGGTACGGCCGGTGTGCTCGTCGACCAGCACGACCTGGCCGTCCTGCACGATGTACTCGACGTTGCGATGGAACAGCTTGTGGGCACGCAGGCCGGCATACACATGGGTCAACAGGCCCAGGTTGTGCGCCGAGTACAGGCTTTCACCCTCGGCCAGCTCGCCGATCTGGGTCAGCATTTCTTCGACGAACTGGTGACCGGCTTCGTTGAGTTCGACCTGGCGGGTCTTCTCGTCGATGGTGAAGTGGCCTTCTTTGGTCACCACGCCTTCCACTTCCTCGATGTGCTGCTCCAGGCGCGGGATCAACTTGTTGATCTCGGTATACAGGCGCGAGCTGTCTTCGGCCTGGCCGGAGATGATCAGCGGGGTACGGGCTTCGTCGATGAGGATGGAGTCGACTTCGTCGATCACGGCAAAGTTGAGTTCGCGCTGGAATTTTTCTTCCATGCTGAACGCCATGTTGTCGCGCAGGTAGTCGAAACCGAATTCGTTGTTGGTGCCGTAGGTGATGTCGGCGGCATAGGCAGCGCGCTTCTCTTCCGGCGGCTGGAACGGCGTTACCACGCCGACGGTCAGGCCGAGGAATTCATAGAGCGGGCGCATCCAGTTGGCGTCGCGGCGAGCCAGGTAGTCGTTCACCGTCACCACGTGCACGCCCTTGCCGGACAGTGCGTTGAGGTAAACGCCCAGGGTCGCCACCAGGGTCTTGCCTTCACCGGTGCGCATTTCGGCAATCATGCCTTCATGCAAGGTCATGCCGCCGATCAACTGGACGTCGAAGTGGCGCATGCCCATGACACGCTTACCGGCTTCACGGGCGACCGCAAAGGCTTCGGGAAGCAGTTTGTCGAGGGTTTCACCTTTGGCTATGCGGGCCTTGAACTCTTGGGTCTTGGCGCGCAATTGCTCGTCCGAAAGGGCAACCATCTGCTCTTCGAGGGCATTGACCAGCTGCACCGTCTTGAGCATGCGTTTGACTTCGCGCTCATTCTTGCTTCCAAAAAGTTTCTTTAACAAAGGCGCAAACATATCGGCAGGTTCTTCCACACATAGGGATGGAGGGCGCACCGTGAGTGGCCCGAGCAGCCCTCACGGCCGCATGCGAACGCGCATTCTACCCGGAATCGTGGGTGAGGAAAGTGGCGTTGTTCCCCGATGCTGGCATGGGGCGGTGAGAGGGCTTGTTTAAAATAAGGGCTTTTACCGGAACTTCAACCCATGGAGCGCAGAAGTTACCGATTGATTTCACGAACAAAACCCATGGATGCAGCGCCTGGGGCGTACGGGGGCTTTCTGCTAAGATGGCAGCTCTGTTACTTAAGGTGTCCAATAATGGCATTTCGCCCCTCACCAGCCCGCGCGCCTGCGGTGTTGCTTCGTGATGCCAAGCCGCTGAAAGCCATCTTCGGCCATGCGCAACGCCTGGGCCGCCTGCAACGCCTGCTTGAAAGCCAGCTGCAACCGGCCGCGCGCGAACACTGCCGCGTAGCGTCCTGGCGCGAAGGCAACCTGCTGCTAATTGTCACAGATGGCCATTGGGCGACACGTCTGCGTTATCAGCAAAAACGCCTGCAACGTCAATTGATGGCCTTTGATGAATTCGCCGGCCTGACGCGCATCCAGTTCAAGGTACAACCGCCCACCACCCTGCCTGCCGTGGTGGAGCATACTCACGACCTGTCGACGAATGCCGCCGAAACCATTCAGGCAACAGCCGACGGGATCAGTAACCCCGCCTTGCGCGCTGCACTTGAGCGGCTGGCAGCCCACGCCAGGCCCAAACCCTGAATCTCTATTTGCGCTTGCTGCCGCCTAGCAACGATCCCAACAAACCACGCACCAGTTGCCGTCCCATCTGATTGGCGGCCTGCTGCATCGCCGATTTCAGCGCCTTGCCTGCCGTGGTGCCCAGAAATGCACCGGCCCTGTCGGTGAAACTCGGCTCGTCGTTGGTCGGCCTGGTTTCTTCGGTCGGGCCAAGCGCCTTGCGTGACATCAGCACTTCGTAAGCGGACTCCCGGTCGATCGGCTTGTCATAACGCCCCTGCAGCGGCGAGCTGGCTACCAACGCGGCGCGTTCGGCTTCGCTGAGCGGCCCTATCCGTGATTGCGGCGGTGCCACCAAAACGCGCTGGACGACTTCCGGCGTGCCTTTTTCCTGCAAGGTGCCCACCAAGGCCTCACCTGTGCCCAGTTCCGTCAATACCGACAAGGCATCAAATGCAGGGTTTGGCCGAAACCCATCCGCTACGGCGCGCAGGGATTTCTGTTCCTTGGTGGTGAACGCCCGCAAGCCATGCTGGATGCGCAGGCCGAGTTGGGCCAACACGCTATCCGGCAGGTCGCCTGGCGATTGAGTGACGAAATACACACCGACGCCTTTGGAGCGAATCAGCCGCACCACCTGTTCCAGGCGCTCCTGCAAGGCCTTGGGCGTATCGGTGAACAACAAATGAGCTTCATCAAAAAACAGTGCAAGCAGCGGCTTGTCTGCATCGCCACGCTCGGGCAGTTGCTCGAATAGCTCCGCCAACAGCCACAGCAGGAACGTCGCATACACCTTCGGCGCCTCGTGCACCAGGCGGCTGGCGTCCAGCAGATGGATGCGCCCGCGCCCATCGCTGGTGGGTTGCAGGATGTCTTCCAACTGCAGGGCCGGTTCGCCAAACAAGGCTTCAGCGCCCTGTTGCTCCAGCACCGCCAGGCGCCGCAAGAGGGCCTGGCTGGATCCGGTGGTCATCAGCGCCGCGTCTTCACCCAGTAATTCCGGGTGATAGCGCAAGTGATTAAGCAGTGCCTTGAGGTCCTTGAGGTCCAGCAACAGCAAGCCTTCACGATCCGCCACCTTGAACGCTGCGTAAAGCGCCGACTGTTGGCTGTCAGTGAG
Organism: Pseudomonas extremorientalis; assembly: GCF_024584605.1. Taxonomy (NCBI): domain Bacteria; kingdom Pseudomonadati; phylum Pseudomonadota; class Gammaproteobacteria; order Pseudomonadales; family Pseudomonadaceae; genus Pseudomonas; species Pseudomonas extremorientalis. Next base: position 5,124,531 of record NZ_CP089519.1, read on the forward strand.
CTCCAGGAGACTACCGAGCAACAACGGGCCCATCTCGCTGATGGTGGTGCGCAATGGATGACCGGACTGCCCGTGGATATCCCACAGCGTGACCGGATAAGCCTTGGCCGTGTAGTTCAGGAAAGGCATGCCGGCGATGCGCTCGGCGACCTTGCCTTGCGGGTTCGCTGCGGCGCCCAGGCCGCAAAGGTCCCCTTTGATGTCCGCGGCAAACACCGCCACGCCGGCGTCACTGAAGGCTTCCGCCAGGCGTTGCAATGTAACGGTCTTGCCCGTGCCGGTGGCACCGGCGATCAACCCGTGGCGATTGGCCAACCGCATGGCCTGGGCGATGGGCTGGCCGGAAAGATCGGCACCGATAAGCAGTTGCGAGGAGTCAGGCATTTCGTCACCCATGGTTAATCTTTAGTGTCGCCAGGTCGATACAGGCAGATGTGAGACCCACAAAGTCTAAAAATAGGTCAGATAGTTCCTACTTGGACCACCAGAGCTACTACAAGAAGTATCACACCTTTTTTGACGCTGTCATTTTGCGCATCCCACAAGGACGCGCCTTGGATATTAAGACCTTAGCGGACCCTACAAGCCATGAATAAAAATCTGCGCTTCAGCCACAAAATCCTGCTTGCAGCCTCCCTTATCGTCATCGCGGCTTTCGCGCTGTTTACCCTCTACAACGACTACCTGCAACGCAACGCCATTCGCGACGACCTCAACAACTACCTGCATGAAATGGGCGACGTCACCGCCAGCAACATTCAAACCTGGCTGAGCGGGCGTATTGCGCTGGTGGAAAACGCCGCACAAAACATCGCCATCAACCCCGAGCCGTCTGCGGTTGCCGGCCTGTTGGAACAGAAAACCCTGACGTCCTCATTTATGGCGACCTACGTCGGCGACAGTCAGGGCGCCTTTACCATCCGCCCCGACACCAAGATGCCGGATGGTTTCGACCCGCGTGTGCGGCCCTGGTACAAGGGCGCCCAAAGCAGCAACGGCTCAACCCTGACCGAACCCTATATCGATGCGGCCACCGGCAAATTGATCATCTCCGTGGCTACCCCCAGCACTCGAGGCGCTCAGAGCATCGGCGTAGTGGGTGGCGACCTGAGCCTGCAAACCCTGGTGGATAACATTGGCGCGCTGGACTTCGGCGGCATGGGCTACGCGTTTCTGGTCAGCGCCGATGGCAAGGTACTGGTACACCCGGACAAAAACCTGGTGATGAAAACCCTGGCTGACGTTTATCCAAAAAATACACCGAAGATCAGCCCTGACTTCAGCGAAGTCGAGGCCAACGGCAAGGACAACATCGTGACCTTTACACCGATCAAGGGCCTGCCCTCGGTGAACTGGTACGTCGGTATTTCAGTAGATAAAGACAAATCCTTCGCCATGCTCAGCGAATTCCGCACTTCGGCGGTAATAGCCACGGTTATCGCCGTGGTGATCATCATTGCCCTGCTCGGCATGCTTATCCGCGTATTGATGCAACCGCTGCATGTGATGACCCGCGCCATGCAGGATATTGCCGATGGCGAAGGCGATCTGACCCGTCGCCTGACCATCCAGAATCATGATGAGTTCGGCACACTGGGTAACGCGTTCAACCGCTTCGTGGAGCGTATTCATACGTCGATCCGCGAGGTGTCCTCAGCCACCGAACTTGTGAATGAGGTAGCACTGCGGGTGGTCAGCGCGTCCAACTCGTCGATGGTCAACTCCGACGAGCAGGCCAACCGTACCAACAGTGTCGCCGCCGCCATCAATGAATTGGGCGCAGCCGCCCAGGAAATTGCGCGCAATGCCGCGCAAGCGTCCCATCAGGCCAGCGATGCGCGGCATCTGGCTGAGGACGGCCAGCAAGTGGTCGAGCGCAATATCAAGGCGATGAATCAGCTGTCAGCGATGATCAGCGCTTCCAGCAGCAATATCGAAGCGCTTAACAGCAAGACGGTGAATATTGGCCAGATTCTCGAAGTCATTACCAGTATTTCCCAGCAAACCAACCTGCTGGCGTTAAACGCTGCCATTGAAGCGGCACGTGCCGGGGAAGCGGGCCGTGGGTTTGCGGTGGTTGCCGATGAAGTGCGCAACCTGGCGCATCGCACGCAGGAATCTGCGCAGCAAGTGCAGAAGATGATCGAGGAACTGCAAGTCGGCGCCCGGGATTCGGTCAGTACCATGAGTGATAGTCAGCGCCATAGCCTCGACAGCGTGGACATCGCCAACCTGGCCGGCGAACGCCTGAACAGCGTGACCCAGCGCATCGGCGAGATCGACGGCATGAACCAGTCGGTCGCCACCGCGACTGAGGAACAGACTTCAGTGGTGGAGTCGATCAACATGGACATTACCGAGATCAACACCCTCAATCAGGAAGGGGTGGAAAACTTGCAATCCACGCTGCGAGCATGTGCCGACCTTGAGCAACAAGCGGCACGGTTGAAGCAATTGGTCGGTAGTTTCCGGATTTGATCAGCAGTCCTCAGGCTCGGACCTGGCCTGCTCTTGCTCCCACAACTCGGCGGCACCGGGAAATTCGGTGCCGTCCTCGCTGTCCAGGTCATCCGGGTCATATCGACTCAAACACCCCTCCCCCAACGTAGCGGGGGCTTTTGACGTGGCTTTGTCCAACGGATCACTCATCGCTCAATCCTCAAAGGCGCGCAAACAAAAAGGGCCTGGAACGATTTAACGCCCAGGCCCTTCATTCTTCAATCACAACAGGTCGGTCAGAACACCACTGTCTTGTTGCCGTGCACCAGCACGCGGTCTTCCAGGTGGTAGCGCAGGCCTCGGGCCAGGACCATCTTCTCGACGTCACGACCGAAACGCACCATGTCTTCAATGCTGTCGCTGTGGCTGACACGCACCACGTCCTGCTCGATGATCGGACCGGCGTCCAGCTCCTCGGTGACGTAGTGGCAAGTCGCGCCGATCAACTTCACGCCCCGCAGGGAAGCCTGGTGGTAAGGCTTGGCCCCTACGAACGACGGCAGGAAGCTGTGGTGAATGTTGATCACCTTGCCGGCGTATTCGCGGCACAGTTCCGGCGGCAGGATCTGCATGTAGCGCGCCAGCACCACAACGTCAGCCTCGTGCTGCTTGACCAGGCGGGAAACCTCGGCGAACGCCGGCTCCTTGTCCTGCGGGTTGACCGGCACGTGGTAATACGGAATGCCATGCCACTCGACCATGCTGCGCAGGTCGTCGTGGTTGGAAATCACGCAAGCGATCTCGCAGTCCAGTTCATCACTGTGCCAGCGGTGCAGCAAATCGGCCAGGCAGTGGGATTCGCGGCTGGCCATCAACACCACGCGTTTTTTCTGCTCGGTGTCGGTGATGTGCCAGGTCATCGAAAACTCTTCGGCGATCGGCGCAAACGCTTCGCGGAAGGCATCAAGACCAAAAGGCAGCGAATCGGCACGAATCTCGTGACGCATGAAGAACCAACCGCTGAGATTGTCCGAGTGATGACTCGCCTCGGTGATCCAGCCGTTGTGGGAGGCCAGAAAGTTACTGACTTTGGCAACGATGCCGACCCGGTCCGGGCAAGCAATCACCAGCCGAAAAGTGCGCATTAGGGGAAAACTCCAGAACTTCGCAAAGGCCGCCATTCTAGCGATTGCGCAGGAAAACTGCAGTACTCGTTAACGTTTATTCTGATCATCGCCCCACAGCCTTGTCCCTTAATAGCCTATGGTTTTACCACTCCATATATGAGGCTGTTGCGCCACGCCAGGGCTGCTCCCGCTTTTCAAGCAGATTTATCTTAGGGTCTACGCCCTGGTAATTAACTCGAATGCATAGCATTGCTACAAACATTCAAAGTAATTCACATAAATGCGACCTTAAATGTTTACTTGGGCAAACCGCCTGACTATTATTGGGCCACTATCCCTGTCAATCAGCGCTCTACATAAGGTAGTCCACATGTCTCTGATCAACGAATACCGTGCCACCGAAGAAGCTATCAAAGAGCTGCAAGCCCGTTTGAAGAACCTGTCCCAAGACGACAAACTGCAAACCGAGCTGGAATTCGAAGGTAAATTGCGCGCCCTGATGGGTGAATACTCCAAATCCCTGCGTGACATCATTGCGCTGCTGGATCCAGAGTCGAAAGTTAAGGCTCCACGCGGCGCCGTAAAAACTACCGGTACCAAGCGTGCCCGCAAAGTCAAACAGTACAAAAACCCGCACAACGGCGAAGTGATTGAAACAAAAGGTGGCAACCACAAAACGCTGAAAGAGTGGAAAGCCAAGTGGGGCGGTGACGTAGTTGAAGGTTGGGCTACCCTGCTGGGCTAAGCCTCACCAGGCTTGCGCCTGAGCCGTTACACATAAAAAACGCCAGCTTGCTGGCGTTTTTTATTGTCTGCATAGTCTGCAAAACCGACTACAGATTCATTCTGGTTGCTAGAGAGTCCGCATACTCCTGCCATTGCTCCAGCACCTGGGACTGCAACGGTGTAGCACTTATAGCGAACTCACGCCGAGCCTGTTCAAACGCCTCAAGGGTATTCGGTGCGCCCCATTCCGGGCTCGACAAACGTTGCTGACAGAAAAGTTTCCAGCGCAGTTGCTCCTCGCTGTTCAACGTATCGGGGAAGTTGCGCGCTCGGTAGCGGAACAATAATTCAGGCAAACGCTCGTCATCAAAAGGCCACTGCTGGCGCGCTAATTGCGCAGGCTCAGCCGTTCGGACTTGTTCACATAAACGCCGGTCACGGTCTCCGATAAAACCGTCGTAAAGCTGTTGCTCAGGGTCCGAACTCGGCGTGAAGTCTTCGTGCGCGTAAATGGCCGCCAACTTATCGCGCCAAAGTTCCTGTGCGTCAGTTAGCCGCAGCGCCCGCTCCTGATAAATACTCATGTCCAAGTGCAGACGCTCACGATCTTCTGCGCGCAGCACATTCATGGGCGCCACCACGGGGCAGCGATTGATATGCACCAATTTGAGGGGGACCGGCAGTTCACCGTCGGCCAGATCGTCACGGCGGGTGTAGAGACGCTGGCGCAAGGTATCGGCATCAAGGTCCAGCAGCCCCTGCGGGTCGAGTCCAAGGTCACAGACAATCAATGCATTGCGATTACGCGGGTGCCATGCAAGCGGCAGCACCACCCCCAGGTAATGACGTTCGGCAGAAAAACGCCCGGAAATATGCACCATCGGCTGCAGCAGACGCACCTGGTCCATCACCCGTTGCTTGCTGCGCAGTTGAAACAGCCATTCATACAACTTGGGCTGTTTCTCACGTACCAGCCGAGCCAATGCAATCGTGGCACGCACATCGGATAACGCATCGTGTGCCTGGCCATGGTCGATACCATTGGCTTCGGTCAGCCGCTCCAGCTTGAGCGTGACACGCCCATCCTGCTGCGGCCACTCGATGCCCTCCGGGCGCAGGGCGTAGGCGGTGCGAACCACGTCGATCAAATCCCAGCGACTGTTACCCCCCTGCCATTCTCGTGCGTAGGGGTCGAAAAAATTTCGATAGAGGCTGTAGCGCGTCATCTCGTCATCAAACCGCAGCGTGTTGTAACCGGCGCCGCATGTACCCGGGACGGCCAGTTCAGTGTGCACCCGAGTCATGAAGTCAGCCTCGGCCAAGCCTTTTTCCGCGAGTATTGCGGGCGTGATTCCAGTGATCGCACAGGCGATGGGGTGCGGCAGGATATCGTCGCTGGGCTGGCAATAGAGATTGACCGGCGCGCCGATCTCGTTGAGTTCAAGGTCGGTACGAATTCCGGCTACCTGAAGAGGGCGATCGCTGCGCGGGTTGATGCCGGTGGTTTCATAGTCGTACCAGAAAATGGAGGTCACGGGCTGTTCCTGTACTGAAGATCGACAAAGTCTAGGCGCTGGAAGGCGTCCGCGACCAGCACCAAATACACTGTACAAACATCCAGCAAAATCTTGAGTGGTTGCTTCCATCCCCGACACTGCTAGCATCCGTGTCTTCCAGCCACTCTGCACTGCCAAGGATCGCGATGCCGTCAGCCCCATTGGACACCCGCTACCAGATCGAGACCCCGGAGGGCATCGACCTGCCCCTGCGCCCGGCCGGCCTGGTGCCGCGCATGCTCGCCTTTGCCTTCGACCTGGGCGTACGCGCGGTGGTCATGGGCGTTCTGCTGGTGCCATTGGCCTTGCTTGGCAACGTCGGTATCGGCCTGGGAGCGCTGCTGCTGTTCCTGATCAGTTGGTGGTACATGGTGCTGTTCGATGTGCTCAACCAGGGTTGCTCACCCGGCAAGCAGGTCATGGGGTTGCGTGTCGTACAAGATGACGGCACTCCGATTGGCTGGTCCGCATCACTGATCCGCAACCTGCTGCGGTTTGTCGACATGCTGCCGTTCGGCTACTGCCTCGGCGCGATCAGTTGCCTGCAGCACCCCCATTTCAAGCGCCTGGGCGACCTGGCCGCCGGGACTCTGGTGATCTACCGTGAACAGCCGCTGGTACGCCCTCGGATTCCTCAAGCGACGGCCCTGCGCCTGCCCTTCGCCCTGGATTTGAGCGAACAACGGGCGATCCTTGGTTTCGCGGAACGCCAGGGGGAACTGTCCACCGAGCGCGTTCACGAATTGGCCTCGATTCTTGCCGCCCCCTTGCAGGTATCCCCCGCCCGCGCTGCGGAACAACTCAATGGCGTGGCCCGTGGCCTGCTGGGGCCAGCATGAAACAGAGCCTTTTCGAAAGCCGTCACCAGCGCCAATGGCGAGCCTTCGCCGAGCAGCTCACACAGCTGGAGCAAGGCCAGGCCAAGGCCGGTGACGTGGCCGATTTCCCTCATCAATATCGACGCCTGTGCCAGCATTTGGCCCTGGCCCAGGAACGCGGCTACAGCAGCTATCTGGTAGACCCATTGCAACAACTGGCCCTGCGCGGCCACCAACAACTCTACCGTCATCGCAGCCAACTGGCGGCGAATGCGCTGAGCTTTGTACTCGCCGATTTTCCTCGGCTGGTACGGGAGCAGTGGCGTTTTGTGCTGATCGCCAGCCTGCTGTTCTTTGGCAGCCTGGTGGGTATTGCCCTGCTGGTCTACCTGTTTCCCGACCTGATCTACAGCATCGTCAGCCCGCAACAGGTGGCCGAGATGCAGGGCATGTACGACCCTGATGCCAGCCGCCTGGGCCGCGCCGCCGAGCGTGCATCGAGCGAAGACTGGATGATGTTCGGCTACTACGTGATGCACAACATCGGTATCGCGTTCCAGACGTTTGCCGCCGGTTTAGTGTTCGGCCTGGGCAGCGTGTTCTTTCTGATTTTCAACGGCCTCATCATCGGTGCGGTCTCCGGTCACCTGACCGAGATCGGCTATGGCCAGACCTTCTGGTCATTCGTCATCGGCCATGGCGCATTCGAACTGACCGCGATCGCCCTCGCCGGGGCCGCAGGCTTGCAGTTGGGGTGGGCACTGATCGCTCCGGGACAATTGACCCGTGGTGAATCATTGCGGCTGGCTGCACGCAAGAGCGTGCAAATGCTCTGCGGTGTCATGATTTTCCTGCTGATCGCAGCGTTCATCGAGGCTTATTGGTCATCCACCACCGTGATAACCCCGTGGGTCAAATACCTGGTGGGCGCTGTTCTGTGGCTGCTGGTGGGCACTTACCTAGGCTTTGCGGGAAGGAATCGCCATGCGCCTGACTGATGCCAGCGTGGTCATCCGGCCGCGTACTGCCTGGGAAGCCATGGATCTTGGCGCCTTGATGGCACGGGAGCATCGCGTGCTATTGATGGGCAGTTGGGCATTGGTCACCGTACCTGTGTTCGCCTTGCTTACAGCCCTGCTGTGGCAGTATCCGTCCACCGCCATATTTCTGTTCTGGTGGCTCAAGCCGGCCTTCGACCGCTTGCCGCTGTACATTTTGTCCAAGGCCCTGTTTGGTGAAACGCCCACTATCAAGCACGCTGTACGCCAGTGGCCGCTCCTCCTCAAGGGTCAACTGCTGGCCAGCCTGACCTGGCGACGGCTGAGCCTGAGCCGCAGCTTTGTAATGCCGGTGAGCCAACTCGAAGGCCTGGACGGCCCGGCACGCCAGAAACGCCTGGGCGTGTTGCAGCAACGCAATGCCGGAGCCGCGCGCTGGCTCACCATCATCGGAATGCACCTGGAAATAGGCCTGTGGTTCGGCTGCATGGCACTGTTCTATCTGTTCATCCCACAAAACCTCGAGATGGATTGGGACTGGCAGCGCCTGTTATTGGCGACAAGTTCGGAAGGGTTATGGCTGGAGCACCTGGGCAACGCATTCTATGTCTTGCTGCTGATATTTTGGGAACCCATCTATGTCGCATGCGGCTTCAGCCTCTACCTTAATCGTCGCACCGTATTGGAAGCCTGGGACCTGGAGCTGGTCTTCCGACGCCTTCGTCAGCGCCTGAGCAATGTGGCCCCGCTGTTGTTATTGATGATCGGACTGATGCTGCTGCCTCTCAGCCCTCCTGTCATGGCCGAAGCTTCCAGTCCCTCCAAACCGCTGAGTACCCCGAGCGCGAGCCAATCCATCAAATCGCTGCTGGACAAACCGCCCTTCAAGAACCCGGAAACCGTAACCCGTTATCGGTTTGGCGAAGAAAAGCCAGCCGGTAAAAACAAAACACACAGTGACGGCAGACTTCCCGATTGGCTGAAGGCGCTGCTGGACAACCTCAACAGCGATACCTTCAAGCACATCGCCCAAGGCTTGGAAGTTCTACTGTGGGGCGTTTTCATCGGCAGCCTGATCATGCTCGCGTGGCGTTACCGAGACTGGTTGCACACCTTCGTCAGCCGGCGCGGGCCGCGTGAGACAGAGGTTGCCAAACCGCTGCCCACGCAATTGTTCGGTCTTGAACTGGGTACCGAGACCTTGCCCGACGACGTTGCCGGCGCCGCCGAACAGCTATGGGCCACCCAACCCAGGGTAGCCCTCGCCCTGCTGTATCGAGGCCTGCTCAGCCGGTTATTGCATGATTTCAACCTGCCATTGAAAAGCGCTGATACCGAAGGCCAGGTCCTGGCACGTGTACACCAGTTGCAGCAACCACAGCTGCTGGCCTTCAGTGATGAACTGACCCGGCATTGGCAAAACCTCGCTTATGGTCACCGCCTGCCTCCGCTGCCTGCCCAGCAGAAACTATGCAGTGATTGGCGCGCCCTGTTCAGCCCAGGGAGCAATTCATGAATCGGCCATTACGATGGGTGGGGTTATTACTGGCGTGCCTGCTTGGCGCGGGCGGTTACTACGTATGGAGCAAGGCGACTCCCTATGACGAAGTGGTAGATCGTGGTCCTTCGCCAGAGGCGCTGGCCAATCCTTACCTGGCAGCCGAACACTTTCTGCGCCAACAAGGCCTGACCGTAGAGCATGCCTATAACCTGAAACAGCTGGACACCTTGCCCTCCAAGGGCAACAGCCTACTGCTGCTCGGCGAGCGCAGTAATATGTCGCCACGCCAGGTAGAACAGTTGCTGGAGTGGGCCAGGTCAGGCGGCCATCTGTTGCTGGTCGCCGAGGCGCTGTGGGATGAAGAGACTGGCAAAAGCGGTGACCTGCTGCTCGATCGCCTGCAGATTCACCAGACACTGAGTGACGAACCTGAAGAACCTGCCACTTCCCTCAAAAAGCCCTCAAGCAAGAAAGCCCGGGACCTGACCAAACTCTATGTCGACAATGAAACCGCACCGGCTTATTTCAGTTTCGACACAGATTTCAACCTGACCGACCCCAAGCACCTGGCTCAATTCTCCGCCAACAGCGCAAGGGCCAGCCACCTGATGCAGCTCGACCTTGGGGAAGGCAGCGTCACAGTGATCACGGACAGCGACCCGTGGAAAACCCCGAACATCGGCAAGCACGACAACGCCTGGCTGCTGTGGTACCTGAACCAGGGCACCGCCGTGACTTTGCTGTTCAACAGCGACTTCGACGACCTGTTCACCTTGCTGATGCGGTATTTCCCCCAAGCCCTGGTGGCACTCACTGCCCTCGTCGCCTTGGGACTTTGGCGGGCCGGCGTGCGTCAAGGCCCGATTCGGGCCCCTGCATCCCCCGCGCGTCGCCAATTGCAGGAACACCTGAAAGCCAGTGCCGATTTCCTGCTGCGGCGCAGCGGCCAGGGCACCCTGCTGCAGGCCTTGCAACGCGATATCTTGCGTGCGGCCCGACGCCGCCACCCCGGTTTTGAACGCCTCGACAACGCAGAACAGCGCCGCGTGCTTGAACACCTGACGCGCCAACCCTCTCACGTCATCAACCAGGCCCTTGGCCCACTCCCGGCAAAACGGCTTTCCAGCGCCGATTTCAGCCGACAGGTGGCGTGCCTGCAAACCCTCAGGAATGCCTTATGAGTGATTTCCCAAGCACCACTGCCTTGACCAGTGAAGCCCTGCAACGCGCCAGTGGGCAAGCCCAAGCCCTGCGCACTGAGTTGCGCAAGGCAGTGATTGGCCAGGATTCGGTGATCGAAGACGTCCTGACCGCACTGATCGCCGGTGGCCACGTGCTGCTCGAAGGCGTGCCAGGGCTGGGCAAAACCTTGCTGGTGCGCGCCCTGGCACGCTGCTTCGAGGGCGATTTCGCGCGTATCCAGTTCACCCCGGACCTGATGCCCAGCGACGTCACAGGCCACGCCGTGTATGACCTGCATACCGAACAGTTCAAGCTGCGCAAGGGGCCGGTGTTCACCCACTTGTTGCTGGCCGATGAAATCAACCGTGCTCCAGCCAAGACCCAGGCAGCCTTGCTCGAGGCCATGCAGGAACGGCAGGTGACCCTCGAAGGCGAGGCGCTGCCCATCGGCCAACCGTTCATGGTGTTGGCGACACAGAATCCCATCGAACAGGAAGGCACATACCCCCTGCCGGAGGCGGAACTGGATCGCTTCATGCTCAAGGTGCGCATGGATTACCCCGACGCGCAGCAGGAACTGGAGATGGTGCGCGAAGTCACCCGCTCGTCGCGGGCCGACATGCTGGCTGTACACCCATTGCGCACCGTATTGCAGGCCGAAGATGTGCTGCAACTGCAGCAGGTTGCCAGTGACCTTGCCCTGGATGAACAGGTGCTCGACTATGCCGTGCGCCTGGCACGCGCTACACGCAGCTGGCCAGGGCTGGCGATCGGTGCCGGACCGCGCGCCTCAATCGACCTGGTCCGCGGCGCCCGTGCCCGCGCCTTGTTGCGCGGTGGTGAATTTGTAACACCGGACGATATCAAGGGATGCGCCCTGGCAGTACTGCGTCATCGCGTACGTATCGCCCCAGAGCTGGATATCGATGGGCTGGAGGTCGACCAGGTGCTCCGGCAGTTGTTGGATCAGATTCCGGCACCCCGGCAGTGACTCGCCCATGAAACCGACCCGTCTGCTGTTGAACTGGCTTGGCGCATTGCTGGGTATGGGCATTTTGCTGGGCACTGCGGCAGCATTGCAGCTCACAGTACCGGACACCTTGCACTCAGTCGTCTGGGGATTACTCCTGGCGTTATTTCTGTTGGCCATGCTGGACGCCGTACGATTGCATCGCCGTCCATCTCCGCATGTACAACGGCAGATGCCCGGCAGCCTGGCGCTGGGACGCTGGGGCGAAATCCGCCTGGCTCTGGAGCACGACTTCCCACAGCCGCTGACGGTGCAGGTATTCGATCATTCCCCCGACGGGCTGAGCGTGGAGAACATGCCTCAACCCATAACCTTGTATCCCGGTGAACGCAGCGAACTGGGCTACCGCCTTCGCCCCCTGCGGCGCGGGCATTTCAGTTTCAGCCGTTGCGAAATACATCTGCCCAGCCCTATGGGGCTGTGGGCGGCACGACGCCTTATCGAAGTGAGCGATTCCACCCGCGTCTACCCGGATTTCGCTCGGCTCTACGGCGCCCAACTGCTGGGTGTGGACAACTGGCTGAGCCAATTGGGCGTTCGTCAACGTCAAAGGCGCGGTCTGGGGCTGGAATTTCATCAACTACGTGAGTTTCGCGAAGGCGACAGCCTGCGACAGATCGACTGGAAAGCCACCGCCCGACAACGCACCCCCATCGCCCGTGAATACCAGGATGAGCGCGACCAACAAATCGTGTTCATGCTTGATTGCGGCCGGCGCATGCGAAGCCAGGATGACGAACTGTCTCATTTTGACCACGCCCTCAATGCGTGCCTGCTGCTCAGCTATGTTGCCTTGCGCCAGGGCGATGCCGTGGGGCTGTGCACCTTTGCCGGTGACCAATCGCGCTACCTGGCGCCGGTCAAGGGCATTAGCCAGTTGAACCTGTTGCTCAATGCGGTGTACGACCTGGACACCACCCGACGGACCGCCGATTACCAGGCGGCGGCAAGCCAACTGCTGGCCCGGCAGAAGCGTCGAGCCTTGGTCATTGTGGTGAGTAACCTGCGGGACGAGGACGATGAAGCCCTGTTGACGGCCGTCAAACGCATCAGTCGTCAACATAAGGTGCTGGTGGCCAGCTTGCGCGAGGAGGTACTCGACCAACTGCGTCAAACCCCCGTGCAAACCTTGCCCGAAGCCCTGGCCTACAGCGGCACCATCGACTACCTCAACACACGGGACGAGCTGCATGACCGCCTGAACGCACATGGCTTATCCGTCCTGGACACCTTGCCATCCGAGCTGGGCCCCGCACTGGTGACACGCTACCTGGGCTGGAAGAAAGCCGGCGCTTTCTGAGAAAAGCGTTCTGAAAAACCACACTCGACCACGGTAGAGGTAAATCCCTCTGAACCGGGTCGACAGTGCGTTGTAGCTAGGCCGAAGCCTGCAAGGGGTCAAAACTGAAGTAATGCAACAAGACGTTGATCAATTGCCCATACTCCTCCGGGGCCTGCAGCACACTGAACCCGGAATCGTAATGCTGCGGGTTGATATCTTCGTGGCTCCACAGGCAGGTAGCCGTGAGATCAATGGGATAAAAGGTGCCGTCAGCCTCCGGAATCTTCAAGCGCAGCTCGAAATCCACGTCGACCATCATGGGCAATTGGCTGATCAACATCAGCCCGTCTTCCGAAACATTGCCCAAAAAACCGATGGGCTTGTCGGTGAGACGGTTAAACACTTGCAGGAAGTAAGGTAGCTGATGCCGCTCGATCCGTCGGTCGGTAAACATGGTGAGATCGCCATCCAGTGGCCATAACGCGGCCGTGCCAGTGATTCGGAACGAGTAATAAAACCCGCTCTCCATGGATCTCGGTAAGACAACGGGCAATAGTCCGTCGCCAGAACAGCTACCGAGTCCGGGCCCACATTCGTTTGCATAGAAACTTGTACAAACGAACATTCAAAGGATAGCCCAAGACTGGCAACAGGCCAGTTATGAAATGGCGATTATCATCACAATGAAGCGGGACGCGGCTGGGCGACACTTGCACCGCGGTAATGCCCCAACTGCTGCAAGGTATCGAGCCTCGCACGAGCACGATAGGCGTACTCACTCGACGGGTACTGATTGATGATGAACTGATAGGTCTGCACCGCATCGACGAACAGTTTCTGCCGTTCAAGGCATTGCCCGCGCAACATCGATACCTCCGGTTGCACATAGCGGCGCGTGCGGCTTTCACGGTCGACCTGGGACAACTCCAGGGTGACACGCTCGCAATCGCCGACCTTGTAGGCGCGGTAGGCATTGTTCAAATGGTGGTCCATCGACCAACGGGTGCAGCCGACAACACTGACGGCCAGGGCAGCAATGAGCAAAATTCGCATGAGGGTTCTCCTGTCTTGTGCAGTGTATCGACCCCTCGTTAAAAATCTTCAAGGATGTTCGTATCCAGCCGCAGCGAAAACAAGGCAATCGTCGATAAGTAGTGCAAACGAACAATGACTACAACGAAAGAGCATAGTAGCCTTCCTCAGCGCTTGAACTCAGGAGTCTGTGCATGTCCGTCCGTCGTACCAAAATCGTCGCCACCCTTGGCCCGGCCAGCAACTCGCCGGAAGTCCTCGAACAGCTGATTCTGGCTGGTTTGGACGTTGCCCGTCTGAACTTCTCCCACGGCACCCCGGACGAGCACAAGGCTCGCGCCAAGCTGGTGCGTGACCTGGCTGCCAAGCACGGCCGCTTCGTGGCACTGCTGGGTGACCTGCAAGGTCCGAAAATCCGCATCGCCAAGTTCGCCAACAAGCGGATCGAGCTGAAAATCGGCGACACCTTCACCTTCTCCACCAGCCACTCGCTGACCGAAGGCAACCAGCAAGTCGTGGGTATTGACTACCCGGACCTGGTCAAGGACTGCGGCGTCGGTGACGAACTGCTGCTGGACGATGGCCGCGTGGTCATGCGCGTCGACACCGCCACCGGCACCGAGTTGATCTGCACCGTGACCATCGGCGGCCCGCTGTCCGACCACAAAGGCATTAACCGTCGTGGCGGTGGCTTGACGGCACCGGCCCTGACGGAAAAAGACAAGGCTGACATCAAGCTCGCCGCCGAAATGGAAGTGGACTACCTCGCCGTGTCCTTCCCGCGCGATGCCGCCGACATGGAATACGCTCGCAAACTGCGCGACGAAGCCGGCGGTACCGCCTGGCTGGTGGCGAAGATCGAACGCGCCGAAGCCGTGGCCGACGACGAAACCCTCGACGGCCTGATCAAGGCTTCAGACGCGGTGATGGTTGCCCGTGGCGACTTGGGCGTGGAAATCGGTGACGCCGAGCTGATCGGTATCCAGAAAAAGATCATCCTGCACGCACGCCGCCACAACAAAGCGGTGATCGTGGCAACCCAGATGATGGAGTCGATGATCCAGAACCCTATGCCGACCCGTGCCGAAGTGTCCGACGTGGCCAACGCCGTGCTCGACTACACCGACGCCGTGATGCTCTCGGCTGAAAGCGCCGCCGGCCCGTACCCGCTGGAAGCCGTGCAAGCCATGGCGCGTATCTGCCTCGGCGCTGAAAAGCACCCGACCAGCAAGACCTCCAGCCACCGTATTGGCAAAGAGTTCGAAAGCTGCGACCAGAGCATCGCCCTGGCCGCCATGTACACCGCCAACCACTTCCCCGGTGTAAAGGCGATCATCGCCTTGACCGAAAGTGGCTACACGCCGTTGATCATGTCGCGCATTCGTTCCTCGGTGCCGATCTACGCGTTCACCCCGCACCGTGAAGCACAGGCACGCGCGGCGCTGTTCCGTGGCGTGTACACGGTTCCGTTTGATCCGGCTTCACTGGCACCGAACGAAGTCAGCCAGAAGGCAATCGACGAGTTGGTCAAGCGCGGCGTCGTAGAGCAAGGCGACTGGGTCATCCTGACCAAAGGCGACAGCTACCACACCACCGGTGGCACCAATGGCATGAAGATCCTGCACGTGGGCGACCCGCAGGTCTGAGTGACACGCTGAAAAACAAAAGCCCCGCCATGAAAATGGCGGGGCTTTTTGCATTTCAGGGAAGCGGTTGTGTGATGCCAAAGGACCTCATCTTGACCGCGCCGCCGACCAAAGGTGGGAGGGGGCTTGCCCCCGATGAAGCCCGATCAACCACCACACGTTCATCGCCGGGTGATAAACGCGGACAGCGCCGCAATCGCCTCCGGCGACTTCAACCGCTGGGTGAACAAGGCACCCTCCTCCTCGATCACCTGGCGCAACTGCTCGCGATCCACACTTTTCATGAGCTGCTTGGTCACCTGCACCGCACCCGGCGCCAGGGTCTCAAACCGTTCGGCCACTTCCCGCGCCTTGGCCAGCGCCGCCTCGCCGTTGCCCAGCGCTTCAGTGGCAAGCCCCCAGGCCACTGCCTGTTCGCCGGTAAATCCCTCACCCAACAGCAACAGTTCGGCGGCTTTTGCGTGCCCCAGCAACCTCGGCAAGATCAGGCTCGAGCCAAACTCCGGGCACAACCCCAGGTTGACGAACGGCATGCGCAAACGCGCATCGCGGCTGATGTACACCAGGTCGCAATGCAGTAGCAGGGTTGTACCAATACCCACCGCAGACCCCGCCACCGCAGCAATTACGGGTTTTCGACAGTTGAGCAGGCTTTTCATGAAGTGAAACGGTGGGCTGTCGAGGTCGCTGGGCGGCTGTTCGAGAAAATCACCGATGTCGTTGCCGGCCGTGAAGCACTCGCTGCTGCCCTGGATCAGCACGCAGCGGATATCGGCATCCGCGTCGGCGTGCTCCAGTGCATTGGCCAATTGCGTGTACATGGCGCGGGTCAGAGCGTTCTTCTTGTCGGGACGATTGAACTGCAGGATCAACGCCCTGCGTTCGCGCAACTGTTGGATGGCATCGGTCATGGCAAATCTCGCGGCTGGAACATTCAGCGCTCAACCGCGGGGCAAGAACACATCGGCCAGCAGCTGATTACGCGGCAATCCCGCCAGGAACAGGCGCCTGGAAAACGCCTCGACGCTGGCCGGGTGCCCGCAGAGTAAGGCCAGCGTTTGCCGCGAAACAAGCCGCAGTTGCGCCAATGCCTGGGCCACCTGCGCCGCCGTCCACAGTTCCACCGACAGGTTGGGATGCTGTGCAGCCAGCGCAGCCAAGGGCTCGGCCAGATAATGGCCTTCGGCATCATGGGCCAGGTGAATGACGCGGATGGCGCCCTGGTGATCCTGGCGCAGCGCCTCACGCAACACGCCCCACAGGGGCCCCAACCCAGTGCCGGATGCCAGCAGCCACAATGGCCGTGTTTGCCAGTCCGGATCATATTGCAGCGCACCGCCGCGCAAATCCCCCAGGCGCAGTCGATCACCCACCTGCAACTGCCGGGCAAGATCGCTGAATTCGCCGGGCAGGCGACAATCGAGATGAAACTCCAGGAATGGATCTTCCTGGGGCAAGCTCGCCAGGGAATACGGTCGCGCCACTTGCCCGGCCCACAACACCAGGTGCTGCCCAGCCCGGTAACGCAAACCTCGCTCTGGTTGCAGGCGCAGGCGCAGCACGTTCGGGTTCAGCCAATCGACACCCACTACCTGGGCCGGCAAGCCGTCACGCGTCGGGTCAAACGTTTCGACCCGCAGGTCGCCGCTGACCTGACACTGGCAGGCCAACCGCCAGCCGTCCTGGCGCTGCGCCGGGCTCAGGGCCTCGGGCTGCTTGTCTTCGACCTCGCCCTGGCACCGCACCAGGCAAGCATGGCAACTGCCGGCGCGGCAACTGTAGGGCACGGCCACACCCGCCAGGTTCAAGGCATCCAGCAGGTTGCTGCCGGGGGCTACCGACCAATGGTGTTCGCCGACGTACAGTTCAGGCATATAAGGACTCAATCACAAGGGGCGCGCACAGGGAATCATGCCTGCGACAGTTTGACCATAGTCGGGTGTATCGGCCACCGCGCCGGGTTATACTGCCGCGCCTTTTTAGCGTCGCGCCTGCACCACTTTGGCGTGCCTTGGAAAGGTGGCCCCAGCCGACCGATGCAACACTGGGCCCACCTTTATTGAATGTTCCCTTATAGAGGAGCGCGACTCATGACCGTGATCAAGCAAGACGACCTGATTCAGAGCGTTGCCGACGCCCTGCAATTCATTTCCTACTACCACCCCGTTGATTTCATCCAGGCCATGCACGAAGCCTACCTGCGCGAAGAATCGCCAGCAGCCCGTGATTCCATCGCCCAGATCCTGATCAACTCGCGCATGTGCGCCACCGGCCATCGTCCGATCTGCCAGGACACCGGTATCGTCACCGTGTTCGTGCGCGTGGGCATGGACGTGCGTTGGGATGGCGCCACCATGGGCCTGGACGACATGATCAACGAAGGCGTGCGTCGCGCCTACAACCTGCCGGAAAACGTCCTGCGTGCATCCATCCTCGCCGACCCGGCAGGCGCGCGCAAAAACACCAAGGACAACACCCCGGCGGTCATCCACTACTCCATCGTCCCGGGTAACACCGTGGAAGTGGACGTGGCGGCCAAGGGCGGCGGCTCCGAGAACAAGTCGAAAATGGCCATGCTCAACCCGTCCGACTCGATCGTCGACTGGGTGCTCAAGACCGTTCCGACCATGGGCGCCGGCTGGTGCCCACCGGGCATGCTGGGTATCGGCATCGGCGGCACCGCCGAGAAAGCTGCGGTGATGGCCAAGGAAGTGTTGATGGAATCCATCGACATCCACGAGCTGAAAAAGCGCGGCCCGCAGAACCGTATCGAAGAAATGCGCCTGGAGCTGTTCGAGAAGGTCAACCAACTGGGCATCGGCGCCCAGGGCCTGGGTGGCCTGACCACCGTGCTCGACGTGAAGATCATGGACTACCCGACCCACGCCGCGTCCCTGCCGGTGTGCATGATCCCCAACTGCGCCGCCACCCGCCACGCACACTTCGTGCTCGACGGTTCGGGCCCGGCGTCGCTGGAAGCGCCACCGTTGGATGCCTACCCGGAAATCGTCTGGGAAGCCGGCCCGTCGGCCCGTCGCGTCAACCTCGACACCCTGACCCCGGAAGAAGTGCAGAGCTGGAAACCAGGCGAAACCGTGTTGCTCAACGGCAAGATGCTCACCGGTCGCGACGCCGCGCACAAACGCATGGTCGAGATGCTGAACAAGGGCGAAAGCCTGCCGGTGGACCTGAAAGGTCGCTTCATCTACTACGTCGGGCCGGTTGATCCGGTGCGCGAAGAAGTGGTTGGCCCGGCAGGCCCGACCACCGCTACGCGGATGGACAAGTTCACTCGCCAGATCCTCGAACAAACCGGCCTGCTGGGCATGATCGGCAAATCCGAACGCGGCCCGACTGCGATCGAAGCGATCAAGGACCACAAGGCCGTGTACCTGATGGCCGTCGGCGGCGCTGCTTACCTGGTGGCGCAAGCCATCAAGAAGTCGCGTGTTGTCGCGTTTGCCGAACTGGGCATGGAAGCGATCTACGAGTTCGACGTGAAAGACATGCCGGTCACCGTTGCTGTCGACAGCAAGGGCGAGTCCGTGCACATCACCGGTCCTGCCATCTGGCAGAAAAAGATCAGTGAAAGCCTGGCGGTAGAAGTGCAGTAAGCGCTTCCCCTCCAAACATAAAGGCGACTGCGGCCCATGGCCCGGTCGCCTTTTTTATGGCCTGTGGAAAACGCGGCGGTTGTGACCTCTGGGCTTTCTGTGACCACTGGGCTTGTTGTGGCGAGCGGGCTTGCCCCAACATAAACGTCGTGCATGCTATGGTGCACTCCCCTTACCGTGCCTACCCATCACCGTATGATCGTGATCCCGCGCGCCCTGCGCCTGACCTTCTACTCGCTGCTGATCATCGCTGGCGCACTGCTGGCCGCAGCCCTGGCCACCCGCCACGCTGAACGCCAGGCCCTGGTGGACGATGCCGCCCGTGCCAATCAGCAACTTGCACTCTATGCCAGCTCGTTGCACACCCTGATCGAACGCTACCGTGCGCTACCCGCCGTGCTGGCGCTGGACTCGGAAATGATCAGCGCGTTGAAAGGCCCGCTGGACGCCGCCACCCAGGACGTGCTCAACCGCAAGCTCGAACGCATCAATGGGGCCGCGCAATCCTCCACCCTGGAATTGATGGATCGCACCGGCCTGGCGGTCGCCGCCAGCAACTGGAACCTGCCGAGCAGTTACGTGGGCCATAACTACGCGTTCCGGCCGTACTTCAGCCAGACCCTGAGCCAGGGCACCGGGCGTTTTTATGCGGTAGGGGTGACGACCGGCATCCCAGGGTATTTCCTCTCCAGCGCCGTGCTGGATGAACACGAGCAGTTCCTCGGCGCCATGGTGGTCAAGCTGGAGTTCCCCGAGCTCGAACGCGAATGGGCCCAGGGCAATGACCTGCTGCTGGTCAGCGATGCGCGCGGCATCGTGTTTATCGCCAACCAGCCCGGCTGGCGTTATCGCAACCTGCGACCGTTATCGGCCAACGACCTTGCCGAGCTGAAAGCCACCCGCCAATACGACAAAAAACAACTGCAGGCGCTGGAAACCCAGACCCTGCAGCGCTTTGACGAAAACAGCCACCTGATGCGCGTCAACGGCCCGGATGGCAATGCCAACTACATCTGGGAATCGCTGCCCCTGAAAGCCGAAGGCTGGACCCTGCACCTGCTGCGCAAACCCCAATTCGCCTTTGAGGACCAACGCAACGCCGGGCTCGCTGCCGCCGGTTCCTGGCTGGCGCTGGTGTTCCTGGTGCTGTTCCTGACCCAACGCTGGCGCCTGGCCCGCTTGCGCCAGCGCAGTCGCGAGGAGCTTGAGCAACTGGTGGAAGAACGCACCCAGGCGTTGCGCACCGCCCAGGATGGCCTGGTGCAATCGGCCAAATTGGCGGCGCTGGGGCAGATGTCCGCCGCCCTCGCCCACGAAATCAACCAGCCACTGACCGCCCAGCGCATGCAGTTGGCCACCTTGCGCCTGCTGCTCGATCACGGCCGCATTGACGACGCTTACCAGGCCCTAACGCCGCTGGACGATATGCTCACACGCATGGCCGCGCTCACCGGCCACCTCAAGACCTTCGCGCGCAAAAGCCCGAGTGGCCTGCGCGAACGCCTGGACTTGGCCACGGTGGTCGACCAATCCCTGCACCTGCTCGACGCACGCCTGCGCGATGAGGCCATCGGCGTGGTGCTGGACCTGGCCCGCCCCGCCTGGGTACGCGGTGATGCGATCCGCCTGGAACAGGTGCTGATCAATCTGTTACGCAACGCCCTCGACGCCATGGCCGACAAACCGCGCAAACGCCTGGAAATCCGCCTGCACGCCGACCAGCAACTCTGGCAACTCACGGTCAGCGACAGCGGCGGCGGGATTGCCGAAGAACACCTGAGCAGCGTGTTCGACCCGTTCTTCACCACCAAGCCGGTGGGAGACGGCCTCGGCTTGGGGCTGGCGGTGTCCTACGCTATCGTGCACGAATTGGGCGGTCGCCTGATCGCCGGTAACCGGGGCGACGGCGCAGTCTTTACCCTGACCTTGCCCATCGCGCTGGAGACGCCCGACCTATGTTGAACGCGGTGATTGTGGTCGATGACGAAGCCAGCATCCGCACGGCCGTCGAGCAATGGTTGAGCCTGTCAGGCTTTGAAGTGCAGTTGTTCGGCCGCGCCGAAGAATGCCTGGCGCAGCTGCCCAGGGATTTTCCCGGCGTAATCCTCAGCGACGTGCGCATGCCGGGTCTCAGCGGTCTGGAACTGCTGGCTGAAGTGCGGCGCCGTGATGCCGATTTACCGGTGATCCTGCTCACCGGCCATGGCGATGTACCGATGGCGGTCGAAGCCATGCGCGACGGCGCCTATGACTTCCTCGAAAAACCCTTCAGCCCCGACGCCCTGCTCAACAGCCTGCGCCGTGCACTGGACAAACGTGGCTTGATCCTGGAAAACCGTCGCCTGCATCAGCAGGCCGACCACCGGGCGCAATTGGAATCGACGCTGCTGGGCGTGTCCCGGGGTTTGCAGACCTTGCGCCGCCAGGTGCTGGACCTGGCGAGCCTGCCGGTCAACGTGCTGATCCGTGGCGAGACCGGCAGTGGCAAGGAGATGGTCGCGCGCTGCCTGCATGATTTTGGTCCACGTGCGAAGAAGCCATTCGTGGCGCTCAATTGCGCGGCGATCCCGGAACAGTTATTCGAGGCCGAGCTGTTTGGTCACGAAAGCGGCGCGTTCACCGGCGCCCAGGGCAAGCGCATCGGCAAGCTGGAATACGCCCACGGCGGCACGCTGTTCCTCGATGAAATCGAAAGCATGCCGCTGGCCCAACAGGTGAAATTGCTGCGTGTGCTGCAGGAGCAGAAGTTGGAGCGGCTGGGCTCCAACCAGAGCATCCACGTGGACCTGCGCATCATCGCCGCCACCAAGCCGGACCTGCTGGAAGAGGCCCGCGCCGGGCGCTTTCGCGAAGACCTGGCGTATCGATTGAACGTCGCGCAATTGCGCCTGCCGCCCCTGCGCGAGCGCCGCGAAGATATCCCGTTGCTGTTCGATCATTTTGCACAAAGTGCTGCCGAACGCCTGGGCCGCAGCGTCGAGCCATTGAGCGGCGCGCAGTTGGGGCGCTTGCTCAGCCATGACTGGCCGGGCAACGTGCGCGAGTTGGCCAACGTCGCCGAACGCCAGGTGCTGGGCCTGGGCGACCCGGAGCCGGAGGGCATCGAGGCCGGACAGTCCCTGGCCGCGCAGCAAGAGGCCTTCGAAGCCCACTGCCTGAAAGCCGCGCTGACCCGACACAAAGGCGATATCAAGGCGGTACTGGCCGAGCTGCAACTGCCACGGCGCACCTTCAATGAGAAGATGCAGCGCCATGGGTTGGTGCGGGAGATGTTTCTCTAGGCCAACCTTTGCGTTGACTGCCAGGCCTTATCGGGGGCAAGCCCCCTCCCACATTTTGATCTGTGAACACATTCAAGTGTGGGAGGGGGCTTGCCCCCGATGAGAACAACAGCCATAAGCGGATTTCCGCCCACCGCCTGCAAATCATCAGCGGTTTTTCGCTCAAATAAATCCTCAAACCCCTCTGTTCCGGGCCTTCATACACCTGGCACAGCTCCTGCTATAGCTCGACCCAGGCTGCGCACGCGCCGCTCCATAAAAACAACTAGATGAAGGATCCTTCAATGGATAACTCCAACGCCCTGCCTCTGGGGTCGGCGGCCGCGCCGGCAAAAGAGCGCACTACCTCCAGCCGCATCAAATCGATTTTCAGTGGTTCTGTCGGCAACATGGTCGAATGGTACGACTGGTACGTCTACGCCGCTTTTTCGCTGTACTTCGCCAAGACTTTCTTCCCCAAAGGCGACACCACCGCCCAACTGCTCAACACCGCCGCGATCTTCGCCGTGGGCTTCCTGATGCGCCCGATCGGTGGCTGGCTGATGGGCCTGTACGCCGACAAGGTCGGCCGTAAAAAAGCCCTGATGGCCTCGGTCTACCTGATGTGCTTCGGCTCGCTGCTGATTGCCCTGAGCCCGGGCTATGAAATCATCGGTATCGGTGCGCCGATCCTGCTGGTATTTGCCCGTTTGCTGCAGGGGCTGTCGGTCGGCGGCGAATACGGCACCTCCGCCACTTACCTCAGCGAGATGGCGACCAAGCAACGTCGTGGTTTCTACTCCAGCTTCCAGTACGTGACGCTGATCTCCGGCCAGCTCATCGCCCTGGCGGTGCTGATCGTGTTGCAACAACTGCTGACCACCGAACAACTGTATGCCTGGGGCTGGCGTATCCCGTTCGCCATCGGCGCACTCTGCGCAGTGGTTGCGCTGTACCTGCGGCGCGGCATGGAAGAAACCGAGTCGTTCACCAAAAAGGAAAAGGCCAAGGAAAGCACAATGCGCACCTTGATGCGCCACCCCAAGGAACTGCTGACCGTGGTCGGCCTGACCATGGGCGGTACGCTGGCGTTCTACACCTACACCACCTACATGCAGAAGTACCTGGTGAACACCGTCGGCATGAGCATTTCCGACTCCACCACCATCTCGGCGGCGACGCTGTTCCTGTTCATGTGCCTGCAACCCATCGTCGGCGGGCTGTCGGATAAAATCGGCCGGCGGCCGATCCTGATCGCCTTCGGCATACTCGGTACGCTGTTCACCGTGCCGATCCTCACCACCCTGCATACCATCCAGACCTGGTGGGGCGCGTTCTTCCTGATCATGGCGGCGCTGATCATCGTCAGCGGCTACACCTCGATCAACGCCGTGGTGAAAGCCGAACTGTTCCCCACCGAAATCCGCGCCCTGGGCGTGGGCCTGCCGTATGCGCTGACGGTGTCGATCTTCGGCGGCACCGCTGAATATATCGCGCTGTGGTTCAAGAGCATCGGCATGGAAACCGGTTATTACTGGTACGTGACGGCGTGCATCGCGGTGTCGCTGGTGGTCTACGTGACCATGAAGGACACCCGCAAGCACTCGCGCATTACCACCGACTAAACGTCAGTTGCAGTCAACCCTGTGGGAGAGGGCAAACCCTCCCACAGGTTGAATCAGGACAACTCAGCTATCGTCTTACGTCCGTACCGCCGCTGCGCGTACGACGCCCCCGCAATCATCACCACCAACACCGCCGCCAACACTGCCGACGAACCGATGGTGCCGAAGTCCAACCCGCCCTTTTCATGGGGCTTGGTAAGGAAGTCACCCAAGGTCGCGCCGAACGGCCGGGTCAGTACAAACGCCACCCAGAACAACAGCACCGAAGAAATCCTGGTGAAGTATTTGAGTGCCACCACCGCCGCAATCGCCGAGCCGATCAACAAGGCGCCGCCAGCAAAGCCCAGCCCGGAGTCATCTGCCAGGAAATCGCCCAACGCGGTGCCCAAGGTGTTGGAGAACAGGATGGCCATCCAGTAGAACAACTCACCCCGGAAGGTCTGCACCTTGTTCACGTTCAGCGAATCGCCGCTGAGGTGCCACAACGCGAAGATGATCATCAGGATCGCGATCAGGATCATGGAGCCCGTGGCATAACCCAGCCCCAAGGTGCGGTCCATGAAATCCGACATCGTGGTGCCTGCGGTGCTAGTGGACAGAATCACGATCCAGTACAGCACCGGGTTATAGGTTTTCGAGCGCAGTTGCGTCACCAAGGTGATCAGGAACACGCTGATCAGCATCATCGAACTGATGGCATAACCGACATCCAGGGTCATCGACAGCAAATCCCCGGCGGTTTCGCCCAAGGTGGTCGCGCAGATTTTCATGACCCAGAACGCCAGGGTGATCTGAGGAAGTTTATTCATAAGGGGGAAGGCTCCAAAGCTCAGTCTCTCAATAGGCCGACTTATTGGGTTGTCGACAGTGGGCGCAGACTGACGGTGGAGCTGTGAAAAATAGGTGGGCGATGAATGAAAATTCCATAGTATGGCCACTTCATCGACGACCACTGCAGGAACCCCGGCCATGCCTGACGATATCCACTTCTACGAACCCGCCAACGGCCACGGTCTGCCCCACGACCCGTTCAATGCCATCGTCGGTCCACGGCCGATCGGCTGGATCTCGTCCCATGACAACGAAGGTCACCTGAACCTGGCGCCCTACAGTTTTTTCAATGCGTTCAACTACATTCCGCCGATCATTGGATTTTCCAGCGTCGGGCGCAAAGACAGCCTGAACAACATCGAACAGACCGGCGAGTTTGTGTGGAACCTGGCCACCCGCCCGTTGGCCGAGCAGATGAACCAGAGCTGTGCTGCCGTCTCACCTGAGGTGAACGAGTTTGAATTGGCCGGCCTGACGCCGGTGGCCTCGAAGATCGTTGGTGTGCCGCGGGTGGGCGAAAGCCCGGTCTCGTTCGAATGCAAGGTGACGCAGATCATTCAGCTGCAACGTGCCGACAAGGCATTGGTGCCGAGCTGGCTGGTGCTCGGCGAGGTGGTCGCAGTGCACATTGCCAAGTGGCTGCTCAAGGATGGCATCTACGATACCGCCGCCGCCGAGCCGATCCTGCGCGGTGGCGGACCGGCGGATTACTTTCAGTTGGGGCCAGAAGCCCTGTTCAGGATGTATCGCCCAGGCGCCAGCAAACCCTGACTGAAAGACAATAAAACATGGGAGGGGGCTTGCCCCCGATGGCAATCGGCACATTCAACGTCTTTGTTGAATGACACGCCGCTATCGGGGGCAAGCCCCCTCCCACATTGGACTGTCGGTGTTGCTCAGTTGGCGGCGCTCGCCCAGGTCAGTTGACCCTCTTCGTCCACGCCCGTCAGCCGTTCAAGCTGCACAGTGGCTGCATCGTCGGCATCGGAGGCCGTCTTGAACGTCTGTCCGTCAAGGATCTTGTGAAACTGCGGGGCGCCCATGCCATCCAGTGCCTTGACGGCAACGGCGGCGCTGTAGCCCCCTTCACCCGGTACTACGGCGGATACGGCTTCGTGGTGGGCAAATTGTTTACGTGCCATGTTGCAGGTCCTGGCCAATGGAAAGTCGGCCATTCTAGACCTTCAGCCGGCGAGTTGCAGGTACTCGCCGTAGGCGTGTGCGGCGGATGCATCAGTGAAGGTCTGGAAGTCCATGCTGCGCACGACCATGTCGTTCAACAGCTCGGTGAAGATCATCAGCGCCGGGGAGTTGAAGTAGGCGCTCATCGCCTGCTCGCTGCTCCAGAAACCGGAGATCAACCACACATCAGGATCAACCTGGGAATGCTGCAACGAGAACTGCAGGCAACCCTGAGCCTGGCGGCCCGGTTCGATCAAACTGCTCAAGCGTGCACCGAGTTCGGTGCTGCACCCGGTGCGGGCGCGGATAAAGGCCATATGGCTCGCGGGAATGGGGGTGGACATGTTCGACTCTCCCGTTGAGAAGTGATGCTCGGCAAGCACTGTGAGGGCGTGTTGCCACAGGATCAAAGATAACGGCGCGAGTCGGCACGCGGTTAGTCAATTCCTGTCGGCTTATTGCACAATCCTGCGAGAAGCGTAGGAGGGACGTCTGGCACAGAGGTTTATTCCATGGCCCGAGGCCTTGTTTCAGGGAGATGACAGGTGCCGCGATTGCCTGATTCACGATGTATCGCAGGATCAGGCAAGGATTGTGCAGAATCGACGTAACACTGTTTGAAAAGCCGCCGCTAAGCTGAACCCATCGAAGTAGCCAGTAGAGGACGTTCCATGTCGTCGCCCGAACATACAGCCATTCCCCTCGACGCCGAGATGGAAAAACAGCGCGCCGAACTGGCCAGCATCGTGCACCGGCATACCTGGGAGGACGGTTCCTACGGTACGGCCATCACCACCCTGTTTCTGAACCGCCACAACACCCCGCGCGACTTCATGCCGGTGCTGGTGGAACCGGCCCTGTGCATCCTCGCCAGTGGCAGCAAGGAAGTACGCCTGGCCGACGAAATCTTTGCCTACGACCCGCTCAACTACCTGGTGTTCTCGGTAGCGATGCCGGTGGCCGGGCGGATCATCGATGCCACGCCGCAGGACCCGAACCTGTCAGTGCGCATCAATATCGATCCGGCGCAGCTCACGGCGCTGATTGCCGAGGCTGGCCCGATGGGCGTGCCATCGCGCCCGACTTCTCGCGGCATGTACGTCGACCGCATTGATGGCCAACTGTTGGACGCCGTACTGCGACTGGCACGCCTGTTGGATACGCCGAAAGACATCACCATGCTCGCGCCGTTGATCAACCGCGAAATTCTTTACCGACTATTGCGTGGGCCGCAGGGCTATCGGCTGTATGAAATCGCCGTGGCCAACAGTCAGAGCCATCGGGTCAGCCAGGCGATCAAGTGGTTGAACGGCAACTACGAACAACCGCTGCGCATCGATGACCTGGCCAAGGAAGTGAACCTGAGCGTCTCGACCTTGCACCACCGTTTCAAGGCGATCACCGCCATGAGCCCGTTGCAATACCAGAAGCAGTTGCGCTTGCAGGAGGCACGGCGCTTGATGATTGCCGAAGGGTTGGAAGCGTCGGCGGCAGGGTATCGGGTGGGGTATGAAAGCCCATCGCAATTCAGCCGGGAATACAGCCGATTGTTTGGCGCACCGCCGTTGCGTGACCTGGCCCGGTTGCGCCAGAGCATCTGAGCCAATGACGATCAACATGTGGGAGGGGCGTGCCCCCTCCCACACTGGACCGCTTGTGTTCAGTCTAATCCGCGCGGCAGCTGCAGGGTCACGCGCAAGCCACCCTCACGCAAATTCTGCAAACTCACTTCACCGCCATGGCTGTGCGCAATGTTGCGCGCAATCCCCAGGCCCAAGCCGTAACCCTGTTGCTGCCCGGCGAGGCGGAAGTGTGGCTCGAAGACTTGTTCCAGGCGCTGCTCCGGCACGCCGGGCCCCTCGTCGTCCACATGCAGGACGAACTCCGCGCCATCGTCCTCGATGTGCAGATGGGCGTTCTGCCCATACTTCAAGGCATTGTCGATCAGGTTGCCGATGCAGCGCTTGAGCGCCAGCGGCTTGCCCGGATACGCCGCCAGGGCAGCACCGTCCAGCGTGACCCGGCCGTTGCCGTTGGGTGCCACGTAAGGCTCCACCAGGCATTCGAGCACATGATTGAGGTCCACCGGCTCGATGTTCTCGTGGATATCCGTGTCCTTCACGCATTGCAGCGCGCCCTTCACCAGCAACTCCAGTTCATCCAGGTCGCGGCCGAACTTGGTTTGCAGGTTTTCGTCTTCCAGCAGTTCCACGCGCAGGCGCAGGCGGGTGATCGGTGTGCGCAAGTCGTGGGAAATCGCACTGAACAATTGACTGCGCTCGGTCAGGTAGCGGCTGATGCGCTCACGCATGGCGTTGAAAGCACGGCCCACTTCCACCACTTCGCTGCCGCCACCTTCGGCCACCGGCTCCACGTCGGCGCCCAGGGACATGTCCCGCGCCGCCCGCGCCAAGCGCTTGAGCGGCCGGCTTTGCCAGTGCACCAGCAGGCCGATGAACAGCAGCAGGAAACCGCTGGTCAGCACGATAAACCACACCTGCTGGGACGGCAGGCCTTGTTCTTCAAGGCTGGTGTAGGGCTCGGGCAACAGCGAGGCGATGTACAGCCATTCGCCCTGGGCCAGTTGGATCTGGGTGACCAGCACCGGCGGGTTCACCGGTTCCAGGGTCAGCGCGTAGTGCGCCCAGGAACGCGGCAGCTCATCGAGTTTCAGGCCGGCATTGAAGATGCGCAGGTCTTCGGCGCTGACGAACTCCACCGACATATGCACATCGGCGCCCAGGGTCTGCTTCAGCACCTCATCCACCGCTTCAAGCACTGCCTGTTTACGCGGGGTCTGCGGCAGGATGGCCATGTCCAGCGGGCGATCATTGAGCGTCACCACAAAACGCGTGCCACCCATGCTGCGCAGTTGATCGAGCACCAGCGGCCGATACGCCACCGGTAACGAACGAAAATAACTCACGCTGGCGGTCATCGAATGCGCCAGGCTGCGGGCACTGGTGACCAGGCCTTCGAGCTGGGTGGCGCGCAATTGCGAGACCCAGATCACGCTGGACAGCGCCTGGGCGAACAGCACCGCCAGCAGCGTCAGCAGCAGCATGCGCCCCAGCAGCGAACGCGGTACCGGGAAGCGCCGGCGGCGTTCGGTCAACGGCTCAGTGGACATTGCCGGCAACCACGCTGGCTGCCAGTTGATAACCACTGCCCCGCACGGTGCGGATCAGACGAGGGGGCTTTTCGGTGTCGCGCAGGCGTTGGCGCAGGCGGCTGACAGCCATGTCGACGATGCGATCCAGCGGCATCAGATCACGCCCCCGGGTGGCGTTGCCGATGGTGTCGCGGTCGAGGATCTGCTGCGGGTGGTCGAGAAACAATTTGAGCAGGGCAAAATCCGCGCCGGAGAGGATCACTTCTTCGCCGTCCACATGGAACAGACGGTGGCTGATCATATCCAGCCGCCACTCATCGAATACCAGCACATCGCCGCCGCTGCTGCGCTCCTGGCCGAACTGGCAACGGCGCAACAAGGCCTTGATCCGCGCTTGCAACTCGCGAGGGCTGAAGGGTTTGCCGATGTAGTCGTCGGCGCCCAGCTCCAGGCCGATCACACGGTCGGCCTCGTCGGAACTGGCGGTGAGCATGATGATCGGCACCTGCGCCTGGCGCGGGTGCTGGCGGATCCAGCGGCAAAGGCTGAAACCGTCTTCGTCCGGCAACATCACATCGAGGATGACCAGGTCGCACGGTGCCTCGTTCATCGCCTGGCGGAACCCCGCGCCATCCGGCACCCCACGCACCTGGAAACCGGCGCGACTGAGGTAGGTCTGCAGCAATTCGCGGATTTCCTGGTCGTCATCGACCAGGAGGATCGATTTACTGATTACGCTCACGGGGTCCTCCTTGTTGTTATGGGGTGTTATTGATGGCCTCATCGGGGGCAAGCCCCCTCCCACATTGGAATGCGTTTGCCCCGATAGGGCCATCAGTCCCTATGCAAAAGCCTGCTCCAACGCGACGCCAGCCCCGGTCAATCCGGAATACGGCGCGGTCACCAACCACACCGGAATACCCTTGAAATAGTCGCTCATGCAGCCTTTGTCAGCAAAGCTCCTGGCAAAACCGCTGTGGATAAAGAAGTCGGCAAACCTCGGTATCACCCCGCCCACGATGTACACACCACCGCGTCCGCCGGTGGTCAGCACATTGTTACCGGCTACGCGGCCCAGCCAGATGCTGAACTGGTCCAACACTTCCATCGCCACCGGGTCACCGGCCAGGCCGGCGGCCGTGATGGCTTCGGGGGTTTCCAGGACCGGCGCATGGCCGTCGACCGCACAGATCGCCCGGTACAGACGTGGCAGCCCGCCACCGCTCAAAGCCGTTTCAGCGCTGACATGCCCGATCTCGGTGTAGATGTGCTGCCACAGCTGGGTTTCCCGTGGGCTGCTCAGCGGCAGGTCGACGTGCCCGCCCTCCCCCGGCAGCGCCGCAAAACGGCCACCGCCCAGGTCCAGCAAAGTACCGACACCCAGCCCGGTGCCCGGACCGATCACCACCGCAGGCCGCAACGGCTCCGGCGTGCCCTCGCAGACCACGCGGAATTCGTCGGGCTTGAGGCGGGTCATGCCCAGGGCCATGGCCGAGAAATCATTGACCAACAGCAGATCATCCACCTGCAATGTCTTGCAAAACGCAGTCTTGCTCAGGCGCCAGTGGTTGTTGGTGAATTTAAATTCATCTCCGCTCACCGGACCAGCGACGGAAAGACACACCGCGCCGATGTCCCCGATCTCCAGGCCTTCCTCCTTGAGGTAAACCTTGATAGCGGCCTCAGGGCTGGAATGATCCGCCGTGGCATGCACGCGGATCGAATGCAGTTCCTGATCCCGCCACAACGCAAAACGGGCATTGGTGCCCCCGATGTCACCGACCAGCGCTAACTTCACTTAAGCGTCTCCAAGGCAGAGGTAAAGGCGCTGGCGCCCTGCTCTGCGGAGCTTGCGGCCAAGCGCATAAATGCAAACAGCTCGCGACCGGCCCCCACGTTGTTACCCAACAGGCCCGTGGCAGGCGCACGCGCTGCAAATTCTTCGGCGTCCACCTTAAGCTCCAGGGTGCCCTTCACGCCATCCACACGAATGATATCGCCATCCTGCACCCGCGCCAGTGGCCCGCCGCTCTGGGCTTCGGGGTTGACGTGAATCGCGGCGGGGATCTTACCCGACGCGCCCGACATACGCCCGTCTGTTACCAGCGCGACCTTGAAGCCACGGTCCTGCAACACACCGAGGAACGGCGTCATCTTGTGCAATTCCGGCATGCCATTGGAACGCGGGCCCTGGAAGCGCATCACGGCGACGAAGTCTTTTTCCAACTGGCCGGCCTTGAACGCATCGGCCAGGTCCTGCTGGTCCTGGAAGACCACGGCGGGTGCTTCGACAATCTGGTGCTCGAGGGCCACGGCTGAGACTTTCATCACGCCACGCCCCAGGTTGCCTTCCATCACGCGCAGGCCGCCCTCGGGCGAGAACGCACGGGCCACCGGGCGCAGGATGCTTTCGTCGAGACTCTCAATGGGACCGTCGCGCCAGATCAGCTCGCCGTCCACCAGGAACGGTTCCTGGGTGTAGCGGCTCAGGCCCTTGCCGGCCACGGTGTTGACGTCTTCGTGGAGCAGGCCGGCTTCGAGCAGTTCACGGATCAGGAACGACATGCCGCCCGCCGCCTGGAAGTGGTTGATATCGGCCTTGCCGTTGGGATACACGTGGGACAGGGTCGGCACCACCTCGGAAAGGTCGGCCATGTCGTCCCAGGTGAGGATGATGCCCGCCGACATGGCGATGGCCGGCATGTGCAGGGTGTGGTTGGTGGAGCCGCCGGTGGCGTTGAGCGCGATGATGGAGTTGACGATGGATTTCTCGTCGACGATCTCGCCGATCGGCGTGAAGTTGCCGTTGGCCTTGGTGAGGCGCGTGACCTGGTGCGCGGCTTCGCGGGTCAGCGCATCACGCAGCGGCGTGTACGGGTTGACGAACGAGGCGCCCGGCAGGTGCAGGCCCATGACTTCCATCAGCAACTGGTTGGTGTTGGCGGTGCCGTAGAAGGTGCAGGTGCCGGGGCTGTGGTAGGACTTCATCTCCGATTCCAGCAGCTCTTCGCGGGTGGCCTTGCCTTCGGCATAGCGCTGGCGCACATCGGCCTTCTGCTTGTTGGAAATGCCCGACGGCATCGGCCCGCCCGGTACGAAGATCATCGGCAGGTGGCCGTAGCGCAGCGCGCCCATCATCAGGCCGGGGACGATCTTGTCGCAGATGCCCAGCATCAAGGCCGCGTCGAACATGTTGTGGGACAGCGCTACCGCCGTGGACATGGCGATGACTTCACGGCTGAGCAGGCTCAGCTCCATACCGGGCTCGCCCTGGGTCACGCCGTCGCACATCGCGGGAGTGCCGCCGGCGAACTGGCCGACCGAGCCGACTTCACGCAGGGCTTTCTTGATCTGTTCAGGGAAATGTTCGTACGGCTGGTGCGCCGAGAGCATGTCGTTATATGACGAAACAATTGCCACGTTGGCGGCATTCATCATGCGCAGGCTATTTTTATCTTCAGTGCCGCAACCGGCGACGCCGTGGGCGAAGTTGGCGCATTGCAGCTTGCCGCGCATCGGACCGTCGCTGGCTGCGCCGCGAATGAGCGCAAGGTAAGCCTCGCGGGTGGCGCGGCTGCGAGCGATAAGCCGTTCGGTGACCTCAAGGACGCGGGGATGCATGTGTAGAACTCCAGGCTAACGGATGTGGCGACCTGAGTGTCTATGCTGATCAAACGCCCGCAGCGCATGGGATGGCAGGGAGTCGTTTGGATCATCGGACCAGTTGATTCAGGTCACTCGTTGTAGATTGAACAAAATATTGCCACTAAAAAGGCTTGTTTTCTATTTTTATGCGAATAATCTTGTAATTCTTACAACAAATCGACGACAGGCACTTTCCAATGACTCTTCGTATCGCAATCAATGGTTTTGGCCGTATCGGCCGTAATGTCCTGCGCGCACTGTATACCCAAGGCTACCGCCAGGATTTGCAGATCGTCGCCATCAATGATCTGGGCGACAGTTCGATCAATGCCCACCTGCTCAAATACGACACCGTGCATGGCACTTTCGAAGCAGAGGTCGCCCACGATCAGGAAAGCCTGACCGTCAATGGCGACCGGATTGCCGTCAGTGCCATTCGCAACCCGGCCGACCTGCCCTGGGCCGCGCACAAGATCGACGTGGTGTTCGAATGCACCGGCCTGTTCACCGACCGTGACAAGGCTGCCGCCCATATTAACGCCGGCGCACGCAAGGTGATCATCTCGGCACCGGCCAAGGGCGCGGACGCCACCGTGGTCTACGGCGTCAACCATGACATTCTGCGTCAATCCCACCAGATCATCTCCAACGCCTCGTGCACCACCAACTGCCTGGCACCTGTGGCTCAAGTACTGCACCGCGAGCTGGGTATCGAGAGCGGCCTGATGACCACCATCCATGCCTACACCAACGACCAGAACCTGACCGACGTCTACCACACCGACCCGTACCGCGCGCGTTCGGCCACCCAGAACATGATCCCGAGCAAGACCGGCGCCGCCGAAGCGGTAGGCCTGGTGCTGCCGGAGCTGGCGGGCAAGCTGACCGGCATGGCGGTGCGGGTGCCGGTGATCAACGTGTCGCTGGTGGACCTCACCGTACAACTGAAGAAAGAAGCCACGGCGCAAGAAGTCAACGCGCTGCTCAAAGAAGCCAGCCAGCACTCGAAGATCCTCGGCTATAACACCCTGCCGCTGGTTTCCAGTGACTTCAACCACAACCCGCTGTCGTCGATCTTCGATGCCAATCACACCAAGGTCAGCGGTAAATTGCTGAAAGTGCTGGCCTGGTACGACAACGAGTGGGGCTTCTCCAACCGCATGCTGGATAACTGCCTGGCGCTGTGCAACGCCGAGTAATGTGAGCTGTGCGGGACCTTGTGAAGGGGCTTGTGTGGGAGGGGGCTTGCCCCTCCCACACTGGTTTGTGTCGCGCATAAGGAAAATAGCCACTTGCCATTTGAGTTGATGATAAGCATTATCATTAACTGCAAATCGGTCTGGTAGCACTGTGAGCCAATCTCGCTTCAACCACGTCTTTCTCACCCAACGGGTGATTCTGCTTCGCACCTTGCAGCGGATGGTCAATAACCACAGCACCGCCGAGGACCTGTTGCAGGAAACCTACTTGCGCGTCACCCGGGCCCTCAGCGAGCGGCCGATCGATCACCTTGAACCCTTCGTCTATCAGACCGCGCGCAACCTGGCGCTGGATCATCTGCGCGCGCGCAGGATCCAGGCACGCACGCTGCAGGAAGATGTCCCGCTGGACGTCCTGCAAAGCGTCGCCGCCCCCATCAGCACGCCCGAAGATGCCACCCAGGCCGAGCAAATGCTCGAGGCCTTGAGCGTCAGCCTGGGCCAGTTGAGCGCCCGCCAGCAGCAGATCTTCATCCTCAGCCGCCTGCACGGTTGCAGTTACCAGGAGATCGCCGATCAGTTGGAAGTGTCCTTGAGCACCGTACAAAAGGAACTGAAGTTGATCATGGCCATCTGTGTAGGTGTGGCCGAACGGCTGGATCGGCCTTAAGCTTCACCCGACAGAAACGTCGACTCAAGCTGTAGGAAAGTTGAATAGAACGTGGCGAAGACCCGAGGAACACCGTGACGGACCCGAACAAACTGCACCCCCACGAGCTGGCTCATGAGGTGTTGCAAGACACGGCCATGGACCAAGCCCTCGACTGGCTGATCGCCTTGCAGTGCCCACAGCCCGGGCAGCAGGCCGAATTCGAAGCCTGGCTGGCCAGCGATCCCGCCCACGTCCACGCCTTCGCCAAGGCCCAGGCTGCCTGGGGTGGCGCGCCAGTGCACAGCGCCGCCGTCGCCCTGGCAGCACCGCGCAAGCCCAGCGCCTGGCGGCGGATCAAACCCCATTGGAAACCTTTGGCCACCGCCGCCGTGTTGCTGATCGGGCTATTCAGCTTCAGCAACCTGCCGGTGCGCCTGCAGGCCGATCACCTCACCGTGGTGGGCGAACGCCAGCGCCTGCAACTGGACGACGGTTCAAAGGTGTTGCTCAACACCAATTCGGCGTTTTCCAGCAGCATCAAGGACCATCAGCGCATCGCTCGCCTGTACCAGGGCGAGGCGTTTTTCGAAATCAAACCCAACCATGGCCTGCCCCTGGAAATCGACGCCGGCCCCGTGCGCGCCAGCGTGCGCGATACCGCCTTCGCCGTGCGCTACCTCAATGGCGAAGCACAGGTGCAAGTGCAACGTGGCGATGTCGACCTGAGCAATACCTTCAATGATGCCCGCGTGCGTCTGAGCGCCGGGGAAAGCATCCGCATCGGCCCCAAGGGTTTCGGCTCGCCCGCCAGACTGGACGCCAACAAGGACCTGGCGTGGGTGCAAGGCCGGCTGATCTTCGAAAACTGCCCCATGAGCGAAGTGCTCGCCGAGCTGCGCCGCTATTACCCTGGCTGGATCGTCAACACCAACGACCAACTCGCCAGCGTCGCCGTCACCGGCAATTACCGCCTCGACCAGCCCCTGGATGTGGTGCGCTCGCTGGCCCACATCACCTCGGCCAAGTTGTCGGAATACCCGGCGCTGGTGATCCTCAACTAAATGAGAATTATTTTTACTCGATAGCTGGCACTGGTACGTCTCGTCTTAGCCAATGCAACTGATTCCTATTTGGTTCGGTTCGCAACTATAAGATTCGTACCCCGGAGCGCTCTCGATGTCCTCTTGCTTCAACCGCCGGTCCTCTTCGCCCGTCCTGTCCTTGCTGACGGCGGCCATCCTGCTGGCCGGTGCGCCAGTGATGAACGCCACCGCCGCCGAGCCTGCTCCGCGCAGCCACGGCAACTACAACTTCAGCATCGAGCAGCAATCGCTGGTCTCTGCACTCAACGCCTTTACCGCCGTGACCGGCTGGCAGGTCGGCCTGCCGGCGGAACTGGCCCAGGGTGTGTCATCCCCTGGCGTACGCGGTCCGTTGTCGCCGGAAAAAGCCCTGGACCGGCTGTTGGTGGGGACCAACCTGAGCTACCGCAAGCTGGGCAGCAACAACATCGTCCTGGAAAAACGCGCAGCGGGCGGCACCCTCAACCTGCAACAGGTGACCATCAGCGCCACCCGTAACGAGCAGGATGTGACCAGCGTACCGAGCACCGTCAGCGTGCAGGATCGCGAAGAACTGGACCGCCAGAACGTCAACAACATCCGCGAACTGGTGCGCTACGAGCCCGGCGTCTCGGTCGGCGGCGCGGGCACCCGCTCCGGTAACGCCGGCTTCAACATCCGCGGTATCGACGGCGACCGCATCCTCACCCAGGTGGACGGCGTGGAAGTGCCGGACAACTTTTTCAACGGCCCCTACGCCAAGACCCGTCGCAACTACGTCGACCCGGAGATCGTCAAGCGTGTGGAGATCCTGCGCGGCCCGGCCTCCGCCCTGTACGGCAGCAGCGCCATCGGTGGCGCCGTGAGCTACTTCACCCTCGACCCGGACGACATCATCAAGCCAGGCCAGGATTTCGGCGCCCGCCTCAAGACCGGCTACAGCTCCGCCGACGAAAGCTGGCTGACCTCCGGCACCGTCGCCGGCCGCGTGCAGGACTTCGATGGCTTGCTGCACCTGAGCCAGCGCAATGGCCACGAGACCGAATCCTACGACGGCAACAACGCCACCGGCCTGGCCCGCACCGGCGCCAACCCGGAGGACGCGCGCACCACCAACATCCTGGCCAAGCTCGGCTGGAACTATGGCGATGACAACCGCTTGGGCCTGACCTACGAGAAGTACAAAGACGATCGCGACGTCAACCTGAAGAACGCGGTAGGCGGCCCGTTCATCGGCGGCCGAGGCTTCAACCTCTACCGTGATCGTCGTGGCAACGACACCATTACCCGTGAACGTTTCGGCCTGGAAAACAGCTTCGCCCTCGAGTCGCCGATTGCCGACCGCATCAAGACCAGCCTCAATTACCAGATCGCCAAGACCGACCAGACCACCGCCGAGATCTATCAGTCAGGCCGTCGTGTCCTGCGCACCCGCGACACGCTCTACCAGGAAAAACAGTGGATTTTCGATGCCCAGCTCGACAAGGCGTTCAGCCTCGGTGAAACCGACCACCAGGTGACCTACGGCACCACCCTCAAGCAGCAGAAAGTCACCGGTTCGCGCGAGGGCAACGCGACCTGCGTGGCCGTCGGCAGTGGGTGCACCGCCATCGGTGCCCCCAGCCCGATGGCCAGCGACAGTGTGAAGAAGTCCAGCGACTTCCCCGACCCGACCATCAACACGTATTCGCTGTTCGCACAGGACCAGATCACCTGGGACAAGTGGACCTTCCTGCCCGCCGTGCGCTACGACTACACCCAGCTCAAACCCAAGCTGACCCAGGAATTTCTCAACACCGTCAACCCGACAGGGGCGGACCCGGTAAGCGACAAGGAAAAAACCTGGCACCGTGTGACGCCCAAGTTTGGCCTGACGTACGCCCTGACGGATCAATACACCTGGTTCGGCCAGTACGCCGAAGGTTTCCGTACGCCGTCCGCCAAGGCCTTGTACGGTCGCTTTGAAAACCTGAACCTGGGCTACACCGTCGAGCCGAACCCCGACCTCAAGCCAGAAACCAGCAAAGGCGTCGAAACCGGGATTCGCGGCAAGTTCGACGAAGGATCCTTCGAGATCGCCGTGTTTTACAACAAATACCGCGACTTTATCGACGAAGACAACGCCGTTGCCGGGGGCAGTCTTGAACAGTTCCAGGCCATCAACATCAAGCGCGCCACCATCAAGGGCGCCGAAGCCAAGGGCCGCCTGAACCTGGATGCCTTCGGTGCGCCGCAAGGTCTCTACACCCAGGGCTCGGTGTCCTATGCCTATGGCCGCAACGACGATAATGGCGAGCCGCTGAACAGCGTCAACCCGCTCAAGGGGGTCTTCGGCCTGGGCTACGACCAGGACAACTACGGTGGCCTGTTGAGCTGGACCCTGGTGAAAAAGCAGGATCGCGT
Organism: Pseudomonas extremorientalis; assembly: GCF_024584605.1. Lineage (NCBI taxonomy): Bacteria > Pseudomonadati > Pseudomonadota > Gammaproteobacteria > Pseudomonadales > Pseudomonadaceae > Pseudomonas > Pseudomonas extremorientalis. The sequence continues at coordinate 5,162,452 of NZ_CP089519.1, forward strand.
CGACAGCACCACCTTCCACGCGCCGGACGGCGACACCAGCGGCCCCTTCAAGACCCCTGGCTTCGGTGTGGTCGACCTGACCGCCTTCTACAAAGTCACCCACGACGTGACCATCAACGGCGGCCTCTACAACCTCACCGACAAGAAGTACTGGAACTGGGATGACGTGCGCAGCTACGACAGTGTCGGCGAAGCCGCCGTGACCGGCCCGGCCAACCTCGACCGCCTGACCCAGCCGGGCCGCAACTTTGCGATCAACGTGATCTGGGACATCTAGCACCGCCCTACTCACCCCGTTGAAATTTCTTCGACGGGGTGAGGATTTTTTACTGTGCCGCGTCTTCTTGTTCGTCTAGTTGATAACAGCTCTCTTTCGGGCACCCAGGCGCATCCCTTCTCAAGGACTTTTCATGACCGCTTCCCCTACCGCAGAACGCGCAAGCCTGCGCTCCCAACGCCTGAACCAGATCACCAACGAGCCGCACACCAAGCTCGACGCACTGGTCAAGGCCCACGCCCCGTTTGAAACCCGGGCCAACTTCGCCCGTTTCGTGGTGGCGCAGTACCTGTTCCAATCGGAACTGGTGGCCCTGTACAACGATGCCGAACTGATCAAGATCGTGCCGGACCTGGCCGAGCGTTGCCGTGCCGAAGCCGCCAAACTGGACCTGGGCGACCTGGACACCGAGGTGCCTGCACCGGTCGCCGGCGCCGTGAAAAACCCGAGCAAGGCCGAAGCCCTGGGCTGGCTGTTTGTGTCCGAAGGCTCCAAACTGGGCGCTGCGTTCCTGATCAAGCGTGCCGTGGGCCTGGGCCTGAGCGAAACCTTCGGTGCCCGTCACCTGGGTGAGCCGGCCGGTGGTCGCGCCGAAGGCTGGAAAAGCTTCACCCGTACCCTCGACGCCCTGGAGTTCAGTGCCGAAGAGGAAGCCGCAGTGGAAAAAGGTGCGATCGACGCGTTTGTACGCTTCACCGTCTTGCTCGAACAGGCGTACGCTAGCGCCCCTGAATTGGCCTGACATCCAGATTGAAATGCCATCAACTGTGGGAGGGGGCTTGCCCCCGATAGCAGAGCGCCAGTCAACGCTTCTCTAGCTGACACATCCCCATCGGGGGCAAGCCCCTCCCACGTTGGCGCTCACTTCGCGACGTTACAAATAAACCATGACCCGCAAAACCCAACCCACCTCGAAAATCGCCCGGATCCTCTTCGGCCTGCTGGCCTATGTCAGCCTGGGCATTGGGTTGATCGCGATTGTCGTGCCGGGTTTGCCCACCACCGAATTCATCCTGCTGGCCGCCTGGGCCGCCACTAAAAGCTCGCCACGCCTCAGCGCCTGGCTGGAGAACCACCGGCTGTTCGGGCCGATCCTGTTCAACTGGCGCAACGGCAAGATCATCGCTCGCCGAGCCAAAGTCAGCGCCACTGTAAGCATGCTGCTGTGCGCCATGCTGATGCTGGTGATGCTCGACCACGGCTGGCCGATCTACCTGGCCATTGCCGGAATGAGCCTGGGCAACCTGTGGATCTGGTCACGCCCGGAAAGGCTTGCAGCGCCTGTCTGACGTCGCGTGTAGGTGTTTTCCTACCGCTCATCGCCTCTTTCTCATGAATTGATTTGTGACGCCGATGTTTCAGACATAGCGCTGAATGGACTTGGCTCTGCTGCATGCATCCCCACCAGTCCATTCGCGAGTGAGCCTATGTTCAACACCCTCTCCATCCGCCTGAAAATCGTGCTGCTGTCCGGCCTTTGCCTGTTGGGGGTGATAGCACTGGTCGTCGGCATCAATATCTACAACACCAACCAGAATGATCTGTTGGTCAGCGATTCCAGCTCGCGCATGCTCACCGCCAGCGTGGAACAACTGCTGCAAGCCAGGGCCGCCGAGCAAGCGGTGCAGTTGCAGAAAACCTTCGGCGACAGCCTGATGGCGCTGACCGCGCTGGCCGACCAGATCAAGGATTTGCGCACCATGGCCAGCAAGCGTGGCCTGGAAGCCGGCGCGCTGCGCGAAGAAATCAACCAGAGCCTGAAAACCACCTTCGATCGCAACAGCAAAGTGCTGGGGTTCTGGCTGTCATTCGAACCCAACGGCCTCGACGGCAAGGACAGCGAGTTCGTCGATGACAAGGCACGCGTCTCCAACGAAATAGGGCGCTTCTCCAGCTATTGGAGCCGTGCCGGCGGTGAAGGCTTGAACACCATCATGGTCGAAGAAGACCTGAACAAGACCACCCTCACCCTCAATGGTACGCCCTACAACATCTGGTACACCTGCCCACGGGACACCCGCAATACCTGCCTGCTTGAACCCTATGAAGATACGGTGGCCGGCAAAAAGGTACTGATGACCACCATCGCCTCGCCACTGATCGTGGGGGGTAAACTCATCGGCGTCGTCGGTGTCGACATCGCCCTCACCGCCCTGCAAGCAACCGCCGACGCTGCACAGAAGGACCTGTTCAACGGCGCAGCGCACCTGGAGATTCTCTCCAGTACCGGCCTGATTGCCGCCTACAGCGGCGAGCCGGCCAAGGTCGGCAAGAACCTGATCGACACCCTCGGCGCCGAGGGCAAGGAAATCGTACAGTTGCTGGCCAGTGACAACCGCATGATCCGCGAACAGGACGACACCATCCGCGCCGTGTACCCGGTCAAGCCGATTGCCGACGCCAAATCCTGGGGCGTGGTGATCAAGCTGCCAAAAGCCGTGATGCTCGCCGACAACGTCAAGTTGCAGCGAGTGCTTGACGACGCCCAATCCGCCGGCACCCTGAAGGCACTGCTGGTGGCCGCCGCCGCCGGCCTGCTCGGTTTGCTATTGATCTGGCTGACCGCTACCGGCGTGACCCGGCCGATCAACAGCGTGGCCGCCATGCTCAAGGACATCGCCAGCGGCGACGGCGACCTTACCCAACGCCTGGCCTACGCCAAGAAGGATGAACTGGGCGAACTGGTGAACTGGTTCAACCGCTTCCTCGACAAGCTGCAACCGACCATCGCCCAGATCAAGCAAAGCATCACCGAAGCACGCGGCACCGCAGACCAGTCTTCGGCCATCGCACGCCAGACCAGCGAAGGCATGCAGGTGCAGTTCCGCGAAATCGACCAGGTGGCCACCGCGTCCAACGAAATGAGCGCCACCGCCCACGACGTCGCCAACAGCGCGTCCAATGCCGCCAGCGCGGCACGCGGTGCCGACCAGTCGGCGCGTGAAGGCATGTCGATCATCGAGCAGAGCACCCGCGACATCACCACCCTGGCCGAAGAAGTCAGCAAGGCCGTGGGCGAAGTCGAAGCCCTGGCGGTCAACAGCGAACAGATTGGTTCAGTGCTGGAAGTGATCCGCAGCATTGCCGAGCAGACCAACCTGCTGGCCCTCAATGCCGCCATCGAAGCGGCACGCGCCGGGGAAAGCGGTCGAGGGTTTGCGGTGGTAGCCGACGAAGTGCGTAACCTGGCCAAGCGTACCCAGGATTCGGTGGAGGAAATCCGCCTGGTGATCGAGCGCATCCAGAGCGGCACCCGTGGCGTGGTGGCGACCATGCATTCCAGCCAGAGCCAGGCCCAGAGCAATGCCGGGCAGATCCATCAGGCGGTGCAGGCCTTGGGCAAGATCAGCGATGCGGTGACCGTGATCAGCGACATGAACCTGCAGATCGCCAGCGCCGCCGAACAACAGAGCGCCGTGGCCGAAGAGGTCAACCGCAACGTCTCGGCGATCCGTACCGTGACCGAAACCCTCACCGGCCAGGCCACCGAGTCGGCGGCCATCAGCAGCCAACTCAATGCACTGGCCAGCCAGCAGATGAAGTTGATGGATCAGTTCAGGGTTTAAGAAACACCAAAAACCAATGTGGGCGGGGGCTTGCCCCTCCCACAGTTTGATCACTTGGGATTTAGAGACCGGTCCAGGCACTGACAAACTGCGTCAGGTCTTCTTTAGCAGCGGTACGCGGCGGGTTCTGCGGTGTGCCCAGGTACAGGAAGCCAATCACTTCCTCATCCGCCGTCAGCCCCAGGCCGTTGGCCACGTGGGCCGAGTAGGACAATTCCCCGGTGCGCCATACCGCACCAATCCCCTGGGCATACGCCGCCAACAGGATGCCATGAGCCGCACAGGCAGCAGCCAGCAGTTGCTCGGACTTGGGCACCTTGAAGTGCTCCTGCAAACGGGCAATCACCACCACCACCAACGGCGCGCGCAACGGGCCGTTCTGGGCCTTGTCGATCACCGCCTGTGGCGCATCGGCGTCTTGCAGCCGGGCCGCTTCGGCCAACAAGGTGCCCATCTGTTCGCGAGCAGCGCCTTCAACCGTGAGGAAACGCCAAGGGCGCAGTTGGCCGTGGTCGGGCGCACGCATGGCGGCGGCAAACAGCACATCGCGCTGCTCCTGGGTCGGTGCCGGTTCCAGCAGGCGCGGCACGGAAACACGGTTGAGCAAAGCGTCGAGAGCCTGCATGGGCCACCTCCAGAAAAAAATGTGCGGTCATTCTAGCGGGAATGAATCGGGATGCCACCAAACGATAATTGCTCTTATTCATTGCGCCCTGCCCTGTTAGACTTTGCGACCTTATTTTCCGCCGTGGTTCAGGAAGTTCGATGTCCCCTTCGCTTTTTCGCCTGTCCGCAGCCTTGCTGGCCTTGAGCCTGGCTGGCTGCGATGACGCGCCCAGGTTTACCAAGGCCGAGCCGGGTGAATCACGGGCGGGCGGTGCTGCGACGGTGAACAAGCGCGACCAGAACGCGTTTTCCCTGCCCTCGGCCAACCTGTCGCCCACCCGCCGCCTGGATTTCAGCGTCGGCAACAGCTTCTTTCGCAGCCCCTGGGTGATCGCACCGTCCACCACCACGGCGCGGGATGGCCTCGGCCCGCTGTTCAACACCAACGCCTGCCAGAACTGCCATATAAAAGACGGTCGTGGTCACCCACCGCTGCCCGATGCACCCAACGCGGTGTCGATGCTGGTACGCCTGTCGATTCCGGATGCGCCCGTCTATGCCAAGGCCATCGAACAGATGGGCGTGGTGCCCGAGCCGGTCTACGGTGGGCAATTGCAGGACATGGCCGTGCCCGGCGTGCCGCCGGAAGGCAAGGTGCGGGTCGATTACACGCCGGTCAACGTGACGTTCAAGGACGGCACGGTGGTCGAGTTGCGTAAACCCGACCTGCAGATCACCCAGCTTGGCTACGGCCCGATGCACCCCGACACGCGCTTTTCCGCACGCATCGCGCCGCCGATGATCGGCCTGGGCCTGCTCGAAGCCATCAGCGACGCCGACATCCTGCGCAACACCGACCCGAAGACCGCCGACAAGCAAGCCATCGTCGGCCGTGCCAACTGGGTCTGGGACGACGCCCAGCAAAAAACCGTGCTCGGGCGTTTTGGCTGGAAAGCCGGGCAACCCAACCTCAATCAACAAAATGTTCACGCGTTCTCTGGTGATATGGGCCTCACCACATCCCTGAGACCCTTTGATGACTGCACCGATGCCCAAGTCGCCTGCAAACAGGCCCCCAACGGCAATGGCCCCGATGGCGAGCCGGAAGTCAGCGACAACATCCTGCGCCTGGTGCTGTTCTACACGCGCAACCTGGCGGTGCCGGCGCGCCGTGGCGTCAACACGCCGCAGGTGCTGGCCGGTAAAAACCTGTTCTATCAAGCCGGCTGCCAGGGTTGTCACACGCCTGCATTCACCACGGCCGCCAATGCTGCCGAACCTGAACTGGCCAACCAGGTGATCCGCCCCTACAGCGACCTGCTGTTGCACGACATGGGACCGGGCCTCGCCGACAACCGCACAGAATTCAAGGCCGGTGGCCGCGACTGGCGCACGCCGCCGTTGTGGGGCATTGGCCTGACGCAAACCGTGAGTGGCCATACCCAGTTCTTGCATGACGGCCGCGCCCGCAACCTGCTCGAAGCCGTGCTGTGGCATGGCGGTGAAGCCCAAGCGGCGCAGCAGCATGTGTTGTCCTTCAATGCCGAGCAGCGCGCAGCGTTGCTGGCGTTCCTGAATTCTTTATAAGCTTCGCCCCACTTATAGAAGGGAGCTCGACATGTTCCGTCCCAAGTTGTTGTTCACCAGCCTGGCCGCCCTCGCCCTTGGCGCCTGCTCGCCGCAAGACCCGCAAGCAGTGACCTCTGCGGCCATCGCCAAGCAAGTGATCCTGCCGACCTACAGCCGCTGGGTCGAAGCCGACCGCCAACTGGCCGTCAGCGCGCTGGCCTACTGCCAGGGCAAGGAGAGCCTGGACACCGCGCGTGCCGATTTCCTGCATGCACAAAAGGCTTGGGCCGAGCTGCAACCGCTGCTGATCGGGCCGCTGGCCGAGGGCAACCGTTCGTGGCAGGTGCAGTTCTGGCCGGACAAGAAGAACCTGGTCGGCCGCCAGGTCGAGCAACTGGTCGCCAGCCAGCCGCAGATCGACGGCGCCGCCCTGGCCAAGTCCAGCGTGGTGGTGCAAGGCCTGTCCGCCTACGAATACATCCTCTACGACGCCAAGACCGACATCGCCGACGACGCACAAAAGGCCCGTTACTGCCCGCTGCTGGTCGCCATCGGTGACCGTCAGAAGGCCCTGGCCGAGGAGATCCTGGCCAGCTGGAACAGCACCGACGGCATGCTGGCGCAGATGACCAAGTTTCCGAACCAGCGCTACGCCGATTCCCACGAAGCCATTGCCGATTTGCTGCGCGTGCAGGTCACCGCACTGGACACCCTGAAGAAAAAACTCGGCACGCCGATGGGTCGCCAGACCAAGGGTATCCCGCAGCCGTTCCAGGCCGATGCATGGCGCAGCCAGTCGTCCCTGCAAAGCCTCGAAGCCAGCCTCGCGGCAGCCCAGACCGTATGGGTCGGCGTCGACAACAAAGGCCTGCGTGGCCTGCTGCCGTCCGAGCAGAAGCCGTTGGCCGACAAGATCGACGCCGCCTATGCCGCGTCGCTGAAACTGTTCGCCAGCAACCAGCGCACCCTCAACGAACTGTTGAACGACGACGCCGGGCGCCAGCAGCTCAACGATATCTATGACAGCCTCAACGTCGTCCACCGCCTGCACGAAGGCGAGCTGGCCAAGGCGCTGGGCATCCAACTGGGCTTTAACGCCAACGACGGTGACTGATGATGCTCAGGCGACAGGCTTTGGCCATCGGCAGCGTGCTGCTCAGTGCTCTCACACTGGGTGGCTGGACGCTGTTCAAAAGCAAAGACAAGGGCCCGCTGCTGCTCTCGGCGCGGGATGATGCGGACGGCAAGCACTACGCCGTGGGTTACCGCCTGGACGGCAGGCAGGTATTTGCCACCCAGGTCGGCCAGCGCTGCCACGACATCATCAACCACCCGACGCTGCCGATTGCGCTGTTTGTCGCCCGTCGCCCGGGCACCGAGAGTTACCTGATCGACCTGCGCGATGGCGCGCTGCTGCAAACCATCACCTCCCAGGTCAACCGCCACTTCTATGGCCACGCGGTCATTCACAAGAGCGGCGACTGGCTGTACGCCACCGAGAACGACACAGCCGACCCCGGCCGTGGCCTGCTCGGTGTGTACCGTTTCGAAGGCGAGCGGCTGGTGCATACCGGCGAGATCTCCACCCACGGCATCGGCCCGCACCAGGTGTCGTGGATGCCCGACGGCGAGACCCTGGTGGTGGCCAACGGCGGCATTCGCACCGAAGCCGAAAGCCGCGTGGAGATGAACCTCGACGCCATGCAACCGAGCCTGGTGCTGATGCAGCGCGACGGTACCTTGATCAGCAAGGAAACCCTCGGCCAGCAGATGAACAGCGTGCGGCACATGGGGATCGCCAGCGATGGCACCATCCTCACCGGGCAGCAGTTCATGGGGGCGTCACAGGAGCGTTCCGAGTTGCTGGCGATCAAGCGTCCGGGGCAGCCATTCGTGGCGTTTCCGGTGGCGGACGAGCAGTTGCAGGCGATGGGGCACTACACCGCCAGCGTCGCAGTGCACAGCGAATTGCGCCTGGTGGCGTTGACTGCCCCACGGGGCAACCGCTTCTTTATCTGGAACATGGACAGCGGCGAGCTGCGCCTGGACGGACCGCTGCCCGACTGCGCCGGTGTCGGTGCCGTGGAGGATGGGTTTGTCGTGACCTCGGGCCAGGGCCGTTGCCGGTTCTACGATTGTCGCCAGAAACAGTTGGTGGCAACGCCGCTGGAATTGCCGGCAGGGCTTTGGGATAACCATCTGCACATGATCTGACGCCCCCTTTGCCAGAACATTTCCACGACCACAAAAAAAGGGCCTCGCTTCGCAAGGCCCTTTCCCAGGGGTTTGAATCGTTTCAACTCTGCGGCCTCATGCCTTGAGACATGCCAAACATGAAGAGCAACAACTCATGATCGGGCTTGGCCGCCGTGCTCGCCTTGGCAACGCGCGGCAACAGGCATTGCGCGCCACCCTGCGTTGCACTGAGCACCTGGGTGCGAGGCTGTTCCCACGCCGCCAGCGCCAGGGCTGCAACGCCCAGCGCCCCGACCAGGAACAGACCTCGTGCTATTTCTAGCTTCATCTGGTTAAACCCTTGATAGCGCTGCCAAACGCCGTCTCGTAAAAGTAGCTGAGTTTCTTCCAGTCGGCATCGTTCCACGACGAATGGCGGCGCAATTGCAGCATGTCATGGGAGGCGGCCCGATAAGCGGTCAGGCGCTGGCGGCATTTCTCGAAGTCCAGCAGCGCCACTTCGACGTTTGCCGAATCACCCTCGCCCGTCACTCGCACAAAGATATGCTTGATGTAGAGGCAGCCATGCTGCCAACGACCCTTGTGCATGCGCGCCAGGGTGCCGGCCAGTTCCTGGAGCACACGCTCGTGCACCCGCTCGCCGTAATGCTCGCGGCCACCGGCGGCGTACCAGTTCTCTATTTCGTCGAAACCGTCGAGGGCCGCAGTGACCAGCAGCGCTTTCCACTGGTGCTCGGGGTCGCGGCGCGCTTCGCAAAACACCATTTCCGGCACACGCACGTCCAACAAACGCAGGCCCTTGAGGGCATCGCGCTCACGCAGCACCGTCGGGCGACCAAACGGATGCAGCCAACTGCGGTAGATGTGCCCGGTCTGGCGCTTGCTGTAGAGCAAGCGTCCGTTGGGGCTGATCACACGCTGCACACCGCTTTCACCACCACGGCGACGGTTGGGCTCTTCGACCCACTCGCCTTGCTGGCGCCAGAAATATTCGAATCGTTCCTCGGGAGCTACGTGACTGCCTGCTACGCACTCAACTGCCATCCTGTTACCTCTTGCGTAATACGTACACTCGCCACATGGCATAGAGCGGTATGAAGTCCAGGGACTCCTGGACACGGAAGCCGGCTTCCTCAAACTCTGCTTCAACAGTAGCAGCCGGTAACACAAATCTGTTTTGGTAACCTTCCTGCTCACCTTTCTTGCGACGCTGCTGCTCGAGCCGCTTGCGTTTCCAGGCCTTGAAATTGCCATCGACCCACAACGAAACAATCACGCTGTCACGGGTAACGCGTTGAAACTCGCGCAATATCGCCATGCGATGCGCCGGATCACCAATGTGGTGCAACAGTCGCATGCAGAAAATGCTGTCGACCGCGTTATCTGGCAAAGCAATATCAAAGGCCGATGTCTGCAAGGGTCGTACCCGTTTCACCACATCGGCGGGCTGGGCGACCGTTGCCACCTTCAACATGGACGCCGAGTTGTCGGCGCCGATGATCACGCGGTTGGGCTTTTCCGCCAGCAGGGGCCAGAAACGACCGGCGCCGCAGGGCAAGTCCAGCACCAGGCCAGGCTCACCCGCCATCGCCAGCGCGCCACGGGCCAATTGCTCGTCGCGTTTGTGGGACAACCGGCGCGCCAGATTGTCTTGATGCTTGAGCAAATATTCCTGAGCGTGTTCGTCGTCGTACTTTTCGGAAAATTCGAGCTTGATCGGGGTAGGCATCAACGGATCTCCAGTAGCTGATGCCTACAACCTTAAGCAGCGCACTGTGAGTAACTGGTCAACCCGTTGTGAAAAACTTGTCCTGTCCAGCCCCATACATTTCAAGACTTTACAGACTCACGCAATAGCATGGGGCCATCTTCGCCGAATTGCGGGGATGTCTGGCAGGATAGCGGCAGGGGCTAACGTCAGGCGTTGACCTGACTCAATTGCACATGAAAGCGGCAGCCGTTGGGCTCCATGGTACTGAGGCTGACGCTCCAGCCCTGGTTCTCGCAGATGCGCTGCACCAGCGACAACCCCAACCCCAGGCCCTCACCGCGCTTCTCGCTGCCGCGCACGAACGGCTCGAACATTGCCTCGCGCTTGTCCTCGGGGATACCGACACCACTGTCTTCCACGATAAATCCGCTCGGTTCCAGGGTCAGCCGGATAAACCCCTGCTCGGTGTAGTGCAGGGCATTGCGCAGCAGATTGCCCATCACCGCATGCAGGAAGGTGGTGTTATAGCGTGTATCCAAGGGGTTGCCGGGTTGGTAGATCAGTTCCAGGCCTTTGTGCTCGATGGGCTCGCGCCAGATGCCGAGCAGATCTTCGGCCACCTGCGTCAGGCTGACCTGGGGCGACATTGCCGCTTCGTCATGCTGGGCACGGGCCAGCATCAGGAAGGTCTGCACCAGTTCGCGCATTTCTTCGCAGGCCCGGGCAATGCGCAGCACCTGGTTGCGCCCGCGCTGATCGATGGCGGGGTTTTCCAGCAGCAGTTCGCAGGAGCTGGCCAACACCATCAAAGGTGTGCGCAGCTCATGGCTCACGTCGCTGGTAAACAGCTGTTCACGGGACAGGGCCTGGCGCAGCCGTCCCAATGTGGCGTCGAACGCCACCGCCAGCTCGCCCACTTCATCCGCTGCGTAATCCGGCGCCAAGGGCGGGGCCAGGCCGAGCAATTGGTCACGGTGGCGCACCTGACGGGCCAGACGCACCACCGGCGCCATTACCTTGCGCGCCAACACCCAGCCGAGGAACACCGCCAGCGCCAGGCTGAGCACAAAGCCCACCAGCACCACGGCGAACAACACGCGCTCGCGCTCTTCGAAATCGCTTTGGTCCTGCAACAGTACGTAGCGCCGCCCGTCGACCACTTCGACCATGGCGTGGTACGACAGCGCCTCGCGGAATACCTCATGGAAACCGGGCTCAAGGTGGCGCAGGTCCTTGGGCAACTCGAAGTCGCCGGGGCCACCACTGAAATAAAACAGCTGGTCGGGCTCGGGTCGGTGCCGCCAGTCCTCGACGGTGTCCATCAGCAGCAGGCGTTGCAAGTCGCCGCCCAGGCCCGCCGAGATCAACTTCTCTTCCACCAGGTGCACCGTCGCCACGATACCCATGGCGAAGGCCCCCGCCACCAACGCACTCATCAAGGCAAAGGCGATGATGATCCGTTGCGCAAGGCTTTGCTTAAACTCCATCACGACCCTCGGCCAGGCGATAACCCACACCGTGCACCGTCTGCAGCAACGGCTTGGCAAAAGGTTTATCGATCACTTGGCGCAATTGGTGAACGTGGCTGCGCAGGCTGTCACTGTCCGGGCAGTCATCGCCCCACAGGGCTTCTTCGAGAATTTCGCGGCGCAGCACGTGCGGGCTCTTCTGCATCAGCACCGCCAGCAGTTTCAGGCCGACTGGGTTGAGCTTGAGCAGGCGCCCTTCGCGGGTGACTTCCAGGGTATCGAGGTCGTAGCTCAGGTCACCGACCTGCAGGGCGCGGCGACCGCCGCCCTGGGCACGGCGCAGCACGGCTTCGATACGTGCGGCCAGTTCCGACAGGGCAAAGGGCTTGAGCAGGTAGTCATCAGCGCCGGACTTGAAGCCCTGCAGCCGGTCATCGAGTTGGTCGCGGGCGGTGAGCATGATCACCGGCGTATCGCGGCGGGCGTCCTCACGCAGGCGTTTGCACAGGGTGTAGCCATCAATGCCGGGCAGCATGATGTCGAGCACGATCAGGTCGTAATGCTCGGTGGCGGCCAGGTGCAGGCCCGACAAACCGTCCTGCGCACAGTCCACGGTGTAGCCCTTCAGCCCCAGGTAGTCGGCCAGGTTGGCCAGAATATCGCGGTTGTCTTCAACCAGTAGAATTCGCATGGGCAGTGTCTCCGTACGCGGTAACGGCCGTGTTGGCTCGCGCAGCTTAAGGCCAAGTGTGGCTCAGGGATAGACCCGCAAGCGCCGTCGATAAAGGTTTTCAACCGATTAATTAGTCGAACGAGTTTTTCACTATAGCTTCACAAACTGACTACAGTGTCAGGGCGAAGATCGCGCCCATCGATATAAGGAAGTTGGACATGGGGTTTCTCAAAACAGCGCCTATGCGCTATTTGCTGCTGGTCACCGGTGCCTGGCTGTTGGTTTTCCTGCTCACGCGCAGCGTGCTGCTCATCACTCACCTGGACGAAGTCGGTGGCAACCTGCTGCCGGTGTTTGGCGTGGGCCTGCTGTACGACCTGGGCTTTCTGGCCTATGCCGCCCTGCCACTGGGGTTGTATCTGCTGCTGTGCCCACCTGCCCTCTGGCGCCGTCGCGGTCACCGCTGGTTCCTGCAGGCGGTACTGACCGTCAGCCTGTTCGCCATGCTGTTCACCTCGGTCGCCGAATGGTTGTTCTGGGATGAATTCGGCGTGCGCTTCAACTTTATCGCCGTCGATTACCTGGTGTACTCCGATGAGGTGTTGAACAACCTGCTGGAGTCCTACCCGATCGGCAAGCTGCTCAGCCTGCTGGCGATGCTCGCCGTTGTGTTGAGCCTGGTTCTGCGCAGACCGTTCATCGCCGCGATGAATGCACCGCTGCCGGCAATGCGGGGTCGCCTGGTCAATGCCCTGGGCCTGTTGGTGGTTGCTGGCCTCAGCCTGCAACTGATCAGCCAGGACAGCCCACGCGCCCAAGGTGGCAACGCCTACGAGAACGAACTGGCGAGCAATGGCCCGTATCAGTTTTTCGCCGCGTTCCGTAACAACGAACTGGACTACACCCAGTTCTATAAAAGCCTGCCCGCGGACGTTGTCGCCAAACAGTTGCGCGCCGAACTGAGTGAGCCCAATGCTCGCTTCATCGACAAGGACCCCTTGGATATCCGCCGCGCCATCGATAACCCCGGCACGCTGCGCACACCCAATATCGTGCTGGTGACCATCGAAAGCTTCAGCGCCAAATACATGGGCAGCAACGGCGACGAGCGCAACCTGACGCCCAACCTGGATGCGCTGCGCAAACAAAGCCTGTATTTCAATAATTTCTATGCCACCGGCACCCGCACTGACCGAGGCCTGGAGGCCATCACCCTGGCGATCCCACCCACGCCGGGCCGCTCCATTGTCAAGCGCATCGGCCGCGAAAGCGGCTTTGCCAGCCTGGGCCAGCAACTCACCGCCATCGGCTACGACAGCGTGTTCGTCTACGGCGGACGTGGCTACTTCGACAATATGAATGCGTTCTTCAGCGGCAACGGCTATCGGGTCGTCGACCAGAGCAGCGTGCCAGAATCGGAGATCTCATTTAAAAACGCCTGGGGCATGGCCGACGAAGACCTCTACAAACAAACCCTGAAACTGGCCGATGCCGACTACGCCAAGCAGCAGCCGTTCCTGCTGCAACTGATGACCACCTCCAACCATCGCCCCTACACGTACCCGGATGGGCGCATCGATATCAAATCCGGTAACGGCCGCGACGGTGCGGTGAAGTACACCGACCACGCCATCGGTGAGTTCCTGGAGGCGGCACGCCAGAAGCCGTGGTTCGATAACACGATCTTCGTGTTTGTCGCCGACCACACTGCCGGCAGCGCGGGCAAAGAAGACTTGCCCATCAGCAACTACCAGATACCGCTATTCATCTACGCCCCCAAGCTGGTCGACGCCCGGGAAACCGCGCAACTGGCCAGCCAGATCGACCTGGCGCCCACCTTGCTCGGCCTGCTCAACCTGAGCTACGAATCGACCTTCTTCGGTCGCAACCTGCTGCAAGACAACCCACTGCCACCCCGTGTGGTGGTCGGCAACTACCAGCACCTGGGGCTGTTTGACGGTAAAGACCTGGCGATCCTCAGCCCGCGCCAGGGCCTGCGTCGCCACGATCAGGCCCTGGGTGAAAGCCAGGAGCTGCGGGTGGGCAGTGATGACCCGCTGATCCTGCGCGCCATCACCTACTACCAGGCCGCCAGCTATGGCTTCAAACAGCAGTTGCTGGGCTGGAAAGCGCCGAAGGTCGCAGAACCCGCCATCAGCGCCCGCTGATCGCCACGCGTGGCCCTTGCCTCCTGCGGGGCAAGGGCGTAAGACTTGCGCCCATTCTCCGGCGACGACGCCTTTTCATGTCCGACACCCTGCTGCTGATCGAAGATGACCGCCCACTGGCCGCCCTGACGGCGGAGTTCCTGCGCGCCGAAGGTTTCAGCGTGGCGGTGGAGCACCGTGGCGACCGTGCCGCCCAGCGTATTCTCGACGAAAAACCGGCGTTGTTGATTCTGGATGTGATGCTACCCGGCATCGACGGTTTTACCCTGTGCCGACAGATCCGCGAGCAGTACCCCGGCCTGATCCTGATGATGACGGCACTCGACGAAAACGCCGAGCAACTGACGGGGTTCAACGTCGGTGCGGACGATTACGTGGTCAAACCGGTCGACCCGCTGTTGTTGCTGGCCCGTATCCGCTCATTGCTACGTCGCCATCCCCAGGCACCCCGTGCGTATTACCAGTGGGGCACGTTTCGATTGGACCTCGACTGCCATTTCGCCTGGCTCGATGAGGTGCCCTTGCAGTTCTCGGTGGCCGAGTTCGAATTGCTTGCGATCTTCGCCCGCCACTGCGGGGTGTTGCTGACCCGGGAAAAACTCCTGCAAAGCCTGCGCGGCCTGGAGTACGACGGGCTCAATCGCTCGGTGGATATGCGCGTGTCGCGCCTGCGCAAAAAGCTGATGAGCCTGGGCTGCCCGGTGACGATCCAGACTATCACCGCCCAGGGCTACCTGTTTGTCGAGACACCGCAAGAGGCCCGGCATGTTCTCTAGAGTGCGACCCTGGATGGCGATTCTCGCGGGCACCGGCTGGGGCGCGTTGACCCTGTATTTGCTGTGGTTGTGCGCCAATGCCTCGGTGTTTGTCGGCGAATACAGCTTTTTGCGCTTGATGGCCGGGCCGGGCTATCTGGTGGCGGAGCAGCTCAAGGCCTTGCCGGCTGACCAGCGTGAAGCGCGTATGGAGGTACTGCGCGCGCGCTTCCAGTACCCGATCCGGCTCGTCACCCTGGATGAGGTCGAACTGCCGCCCGAAGCGCTGATCATGCTTCAGCACCAGCAACCGGCGCAGAGCAGCGATGAAGACATCACCTATTTCCCGCTCGACGACAAAACGCTGATCCAATTCGGCCCGATCTGGGGAACCGCCGAGGTCAAGGACCTGCTGCAATTCCCGGTGTATGGGATCACCGCGTGCGTGGCCGGTCTGCCGCTGGTGCTGTGGATGTGGTTCGGTCTGCGCGCACGCCGCCAGCGTAGCGCCGACCTGCAAGCACTCGATGTTTGCCTGGGCACCCTGGCCCGTACGCCCAATGCGATGCTGCCAGCCATGGGCAAGGAATGGGCGCCCGTGCTGCAGACCTTGCAGCAACATGCACACGACATCAACGCCATGAGCGAACGTCACCGAGAGGTTTCCCAGGCCGTCTCCCATGAGTTGCGCACGCCGCTGGCACGCATGCGTTTTGCCTTGACCCTGCTGGGCAAAAGCGACGACCCGTCCACGCGCATACGCTTGCAGGAACGCCTGCAAACCGATGTGGAAGAGCTTGAAGCCCTGGTGCGCGCCAGCCTGGCCTTTGCCCGGATGGCGGGCGCACCCGCCGACCTGCAGCATGAGCCCATCCCTATCCGTGACTGGCTGCATCAGGAGTTTGCCTTGCTCGACGGGCACCAGCGGCGCCTGAGCCTGGACACCGAGCCGGCGGACCTGCAATTGATCGGCGACCGCGCCTTGTTGCATTTGATCGTGCGCAACTTGTTGAGCAACGCCATCACCTACGCCCGTGACCAAGTGAGCGTCAGCGCTGCCCACCAGGATGACCAGCACCTGGTGCTGCATGTGGACGACGACGGCCCCGGCATACTCGCCGAAAACCGCGAAAAGATATTTGAGCCGTTTGTGCGACTGGCCATGGGCGGCGATGACCCCGGCGGCTTCGGCCTCGGGCTGGCACTGGCCAGGCGCGCCAGCCAATGGCATCGCGGTGAGTTGTCCGTGGCGCGCAGCCCGTTGGGCGGGGCACGCCTGACCCTGATCCTGCCGCTGCGTCCGCAATAGCCTGCGTGTTACAGCCTGTGACAGTGAACCGTTGGCATTCTCCGTAATCTCGCCACCTGATCCAGGGTTGCCCCTGCGCCCTGGGTCCCCGTCCTCTGGACCCGGTTGGAGAGCCCGTTCATGCGTCCCCCAAAACAGCATTTATCCACGTTGATGCTATCGCTGTGTATCGTCGCCAGCGCACTACTGGCCAGCCAGGCGGCTGCCGTGAGCCGCGCAGCGCCTGACTTCACTGGTTCGATCAAGTCACCCGGCTACGACGCCCACACCCTTAAACTGCTGGGCGAGGTGACCATGTCCAGCCGCTGGCGGCGGCCCATACCCAGGCCACGCACTAAAGCCGCGACTCTGTCTGCCCAAGGCCCGCTCGGCCACACGTCTGCACCGTGGTCCGCTGCACGTGTGCCCTCGGCGCTTGCCAGGGGGATGACATTCAAGAAGCTGTTGCGACGCGGCGGCATGGGTTGAGCGGTCAACCGGACATAAAAAAACCCCGCCTGCATCACTGCAGGCGGGGTTTTTTATGAGCCGGGTAAGGCTGGCTTACATCATGCCGCCCATGCCACCCATGCCGCCCATGTCTGGCATACCGCCGCCACCGCCTACTTCGGCTTTCTTCGGAGCGTCAGCGACAGCCGCTTCGGTGGTCAGGATCAGGCCGCCGATGGAGGATGCTGCTTGCAGTGCGGAACGAGTCACCTTGGTAGGATCCAGGATACCCATTTCGATCATGTCGCCATAGACGCCAGTCGCGGCGTTGTAACCGTAGTTACCTTTGCCGTTCTTGACTTCGTTGACTACAACGCTTGGCTCGTCGCCGGAGTTGGCAGCGATCTGACGCAGCGGCGCTTCAACAGCGCGACGCAGCACAGCGATACCCACGTTCTGGTCAGCGTTGTCGCCGGTCAGGTTGGTCAGGGCTTCCAGAGCACGGATCAGCGCAACGCCACCGCCAGGTACCACGCCTTCTTCAACGGCTGCGCGGGTTGCGTGCAGGGCGTCTTCAACGCGGGCCTTCTTCTCTTTCATTTCAACTTCGGAACCGGCGCCAACCTTGATCACTGCAACGCCGCCGGACAGCTTGGCCAGACGCTCTTGCAGTTTTTCACGGTCGTAGTCCGAGGAAGTTTCGGCAACCTGGGCACGGATCTGAGCGATACGGGACTCGATGTCGCCTTCAACGCCAGCACCGTCAACGATGGTGGTGTTTTCTTTGGAAATGGTCACGCGCTTGGCACTGCCGAGGTGTTCCAGGGTGGCGCTTTCCAGGCTCAGACCGATCTCTTCGGAGATAACGGTACCGCCGGTCAATACGGCGATGTCCTGCAGCATGGCCTTGCGACGGTCGCCAAAGCCTGGCGCCTTGACGGCTGCGACTTTAACGATGCCACGCATGTTGTTCACAACCAGCGTCGCCAGGGCTTCGCCTTCAACGTCTTCGGAAACGATCAGCAGTGGGCGGCCGGCTTTGGCAACGGCTTCCAGCACTGGCAGCAGTTCGCGGATGTTGGAGATCTTCTTGTCGACCAGCAGGATCAGCGGGCTGTCCAGCTCGGCAACCATGGTTTCCGGCTTGTTGACGAAGTACGGGGACAGGTAGCCACGGTCGAACTGCATGCCTTCGACAACCGACAGTTCGTTTTCCAGGCCCGAACCTTCTTCCACGGTGATCACGCCTTCCTTGCCGACTTTTTCCATGGCTTGGGCAATGATGTCACCGATGGAGCTGTCGGAGTTGGCGGAGATAGTGCCTACTTGAGCGATAGCCTTGGTGTCCGCACATGGCTTGGACAGGTTTTTCAGCTCGGCAACGATGGCGATGGTCGCCTTGTCGATGCCGCGCTTGAGGTCCATCGGGTTCATGCCGGCAGCGACGGCCTTGTAGCCTTCGTTGACGATCGCCTGGGCCAGGACGGTCGCGGTGGTGGTACCGTCGCCTGCGTCATCGTTGGCACGGGAGGCAACGTCTTTGACCAGCTGCGCGCCCATGTTTTCGAAACGGTCTTCCAGTTCGATTTCTTTGGCGACGGAAACGCCGTCCTTGGTGATGGTCGGAGCGCCGAAGCTCTTCTCGATGATCACGTTACGGCCTTTCGGGCCCAGGGTCGCTTTTACTGCGTCAGCCAGGACGTTGACACCGGTGAGCATTTTCTTGCGGGCGGAATCGCCGAATTTAACTTCTTTAGCAGCCATGATCGATATTCCTTAAATACTTTGGAGTAACGGGAAAATGAGCGGGGAAATCAGTCTTCCAGAACAGCGAGAATCTCGTTCTCAGCCATAACCAGCAGGTCTTCGCCGTCGACTTTCACTGTGTTGCTGCCGGAGTAAGGGCCGAAAACAACCTTGTCACCCACTTTCACGGCCAGCGCGCGTACATCACCGTTCTCCAGGGTCTTGCCTGGGCCCGCAGCGACGATCACACCGTGGTTGGCTTTTTCAGCAGCCGAACCTGGCAGAACGATACCGCCAGCGGTTTTCTTTTCTTCTTCGCTGCGACGGATTACGACGCGGTCGTGCAGAGGACGAAGCTTCATTGTCGATCTCTCCTAATTGTGTTTTTCATCGGCCGGTATCAATTCCGGCGGGTTAAATTCCGGCGGTGCCGGTCGCGGTTCGCGGGGCGAAACGCGGAAGTCTGTCCAGTGTCACCACCAGAAACCTTGCGGTGACCGTTACATAAGGGCGCATATGCTTATTACAAGGGGCCGGGGATGAAATTTTTTGTGTCTGCCTGCGGGTAAACGCAGCACGGCACCCGAAGGTGCCGTGCCAATGAAGCGGTTATTTGCTGTCGCGGTGTTCGAACTCGCCTTCGATCACATCCCCTTCACGCCCCAGCGGCTGGCGCGGAGCGGGGCCGCCACGGGGTTGCAGGTCGTCGGCGAAAGCTCGCTGGCGAATCGCCGCCTCTTCGGCACGCTGGCGCATCTTGCCGGCCAGCAACTTGCGGGTGAACGGCAGCAGCATCACCAGGCCGACCACATCGCTGATGAAGCCCGGCAGGATCAACAGGCCACCCGCCAGGGCCATCATCAGGCCTTCAAGCATGGTCTGGGCGGGCAGCTCGCCACGGTTCAGGCTTTCACGGGCACGCAGCGCCGTGGCCAGGCCGGCGACGCGCAGCACCAGGACGCCGAGCATCGAGCCGAGAATGATCAGCAACAGGGCCGGGAAAAACCCGATCGCGCTGCTGACTTGAACGAATACGAACAGCTCCAACACCGGGAACAGCAGAAAGAGCAATAAAAAAGGGCGCATCAAATGGTTCCTCAACGCAAGAATGCCTTGCCAGTTCACCTTAGATGACGTCGCCGTTTCGTGAATTCAAGCGTCGGCGCTGGCTTTTTTCGGCCAGGCCTCGGCGTGGGCCAATGAAACCAGGGCTTCGCGTACTTGTGTCGGCGTGTTGCAAGGCTCCGCAAACGGCAACCAATATAAGGATTGGCCGACACGCAGGTGCATGCCTTCGCTGTCGATGCCGGCCAATTGGGCGGGCTCGGAGGTGGGCAAACCGCTGAGATCGACGTAATGGGCAATGGCCTTGGCGTGATCGCTGTTCATGTGCTCGATCATGCTGCGCTCGGCCTTGCCGGCGAACGGGTTGGCCAGGGTCAACTGGTCGACCCAGTGAATCGCGCCAAAGCCACCGATGTACCGGTGGCGTACGGGCTTGAGAACCCAGAAATCAAAGTCGTGGGCCTTGTGGTAGTTGGCAGAATCCGGGAAGTAGCGGTAATAACGCTCGGCCGCCGCCTCGATGGCGTCGCCCTCCTCCAGTTTTTCCGCTTCGGCCAGGTAGGTCAGGCGCCCGACGGCCTGCACATCATCGGCCTCGCGCTCCCCCACCAGCAAAGAGCATTTGGGATCTTTCTGCAGGTTGTGGGTGTGCTGGGCGATACGACTGATCAGGATCAACGGGCGACCCTGATCGTCGAGGCAATACGGTACGACCGAGCCGAACGGGAAGCCGGGCATGGCTTTGGACAAAGTGGAGAGAGCCCCACGGTATTCCTTGAGCAACAGCTCTCGGGCGTTCTTGGCAACCTGTGCGCTCAACGTATGACTCCTCGGGTATTCAGCCGCCCATGGCATATGGGAATGGATCTCAACGCAAGGTAATCATTATCGGCAAAGGTTGCCAAGCAGGTTTTGTTCGACCGTGTTACCAGGCCACGCCGAAGCCCGCGGTGTAGCGGGTCTTGCTCAGGCTGCTGTCGGAGTCGCCGCTGATCACGTCGCGCTCGGCCTTGAGGTTGAGGGAGGCCCACTCGGTGACTTTGTAGCGCAGGCCCATTTCCGCATCCAGCGAGTACTCAGCAGGACCGTCGATAGGCTTGCCCACCTCACCATTGGTGAAGAATTCGACGGTCTTGCCCACCAGGTAGCGGTTGTAGTTCCACTTCATGGCCAGGGAATAGAAGTTGTCCTTGCCGCCGTCGGCGTATTCATAGTCGGTGCGGTTGACCAGCGAGCCCAGGGAGAACGCCCCCAGCTCATCGTCCCAGAACTGGTAGCCAGGGCCGGTACCGACGGTGCGCTGGCGCGAGAGGTCTTCAACCTTGTCACGCTTGTAGGTCAAGCGCCCCTGCCAGAACCAGTGTTCGGTCAGGAAGCGGTCGAGATCGTATTCCAGTGCCCAGTTGTCGGTGGTGGTGACATCGTCCTGGAATTCGCGGTTGTACTCGCCCTGTCCGGTATGGCGCCATTGACCATGGCGTGCGGTGGTCTTGAAATCGATGTCGTAGTCGTTGGTGTCTTTGTCGGCGCGTTTATAGTCCAGCGCCATGTCCACATTGCCCTTCCACACCAGGTCTTCGATCACAGGCTTGGGCTTGATGATCTGCTGGATGCTTGCCAAGTCCACCGTCTTGGGCGCTTCACCGTTGGCCAGCACCACCTTGCCATCCTCCGCTGCTTTCAGGGATTTGGCTTTCTCGCCGGTGTAGGCGTCCTGCTTGACCAGCAACTCCTGGTCGCTCTCCAGGGTTTTCACCTGCTTCCAGTCCACGGGGATGGCACCGGCGTAGTCAGTCTGGATCAGCAATTTGCCGCCATCGAAGACTTTGATCTTGCCAGTCAGGCGGTCACCGTTCTTCAACCAGACGGTGTCGGCCAACAAGGGCGTGGAAGCACTGAAAACAGCGAGGCACAGCAGGGTTCTGGACAACATAAGCGGGTATGGGGCTCAAGGTTGGCGAAAAGGAGGCATTATCGTGTTAGATAGCTAGGACTGACTCAAGTATCGAGGTCGAGTTCAATGCTCATCGCGATGTTTACAGACGTTTCTTACAAATATGCCGACGATTTAAACGGATAGCCGCTCAATGAATCAACCTGCCGAGTCGCCGCAAAGCCCCGCCGAGATGCGCCGTACCGCGCTGTACCTGACCCTGGCGCAAGTGCCCGAAGGCTGCGTGGTGAGTTACGGCGAGCTGGCTCACCTGGCGGGCCTTGGCCGTGCCGCACGCTGGGTGGGCCGTACGTTGAGCCAACTGCCCGAGGACACCCGGCTGCCCTGGCACCGCGTACTGGGTGCCGGTGGTCGGATAAGCCTGCCGGTGGGCAGTGCCTCGGGTGACGAACAACGGGCGCGTTTGCGCGATGAAGGCGTCATGGTCCGCAACAATCGCGTGGATATTCAGCGCCATGGCTGGCGCCCGGTAGAGCACAGCGGTTAGAGTGCGCGCTTTGTTTCCGCAAATCTGAGGCAGACTCCAGCCCATGCCCCGTAAAACCTGGCGCGCCGCGCTCGCTGCCTATGCCAGCCCTTCGACGTTAGTCCTGTTGTTGCTCGGCTTTGCCGCCGGCCTGCCTTACATGTTGGTGTTCTCGACGCTTTCAGTGTGGTTGCGCGAGGCCGGTGTGGCACGCGAGACCATCGGCTATGCGAGCCTGATCGGTTTGGCGTATGCCTTTAAATGGGTCTGGTCGCCGCTGCTCGACCAATGGCGCCTGCCGCTGCTCGGTAAACTCGGACGCCGCCGTTCCTGGCTGGTGCTGGCCCAGTCGCTGGTGATCCTCGGATTGATCGGCATGGGCTTCTGCGACCCGCAGAAACACTTGTCCTGGCTGATCGCTATCGCCGTCATAGTGGCTTTCGCCTCCGCCACCCAGGACATCGCGGTCGACGCCTACCGTCTGGAAATCGCCGACGACAGCCGCCAGGCTGCGCTGGCCGCCAGCTACATGTCCGGTTATCGCATCGCCGCGCTGCTGGCCACGGCAGGCGCACTGTTTTTTGCCGAAGGGTTCGGCTCCACCGGTTTCAACTACAAGCACTCGGCCTGGACCGGCACCTACGTACTGTTCGGCGTGCTGATGATTCCGGCACTGCTGACCACGCTGTTCATGCGCGAACCTGATGTGCCACTGCGCACCCAGTTGCAGGCCGGGCGCTACAGCTTCGTACACCAACTGGCATCGGTGTTCGTGCTGATCGTGCTGCTGGTATCGGTACCGGCAATGTTTACCCAGTTGTTCAACACGGACTTCGGCAGCGTGATATTCCACGGCGTGAGCCTGTGGGATCTGCTGATGGAAGACCGCGCCTTCCTGCGCGCCATCCTCTATATAACCCTCACGTCGCTGTGCCTGTCGGCCATGGGTCGCCGGGGTCTGGCGCCGGTGCTGACACCGGTCAATGACTTCATCCTGCGTTACCGCTGGCAAGCGTTGCTGTTGTTGGGACTGATCGCCACCTATCGCATGTCCGACACCGTGATGGGCGTGATGGCCAACGTGTTCTACATTGACCAGGGCTTCACCAAGGACCAGATCGCCGGCGTCAGCAAGATCTTCGGCCTGATCATGACCCTGCTGGGTGCAGGCATGGGCGGCCTGCTGATTGTGCGCTTCGGTATCCTGCCGATCCTGTTCATCGGCGGTGTGGCGTCGGCCGGCACCAACCTGCTGTTCGTGATGCTCGCCGACATGGGCCCGGACCTGCAGATGCTGATCTTCACCATTTCCCTGGATAACTTCAGCTCAGGGCTGGCGACCTCGGCGTTTGTGGCGTACCTGTCGAGCCTGACCAACCTCAAGTTCTCCGCCACCCAATATGCCCTGCTCAGCTCGATCATGCTGTTGCTGCCACGCCTGATCGGCGGGTATTCGGGGGTGATGGTGGAGAAGTTCGGGTATCACAATTTCTTCCTGATCACCTGCCTGCTGGGCGTGCCGACGCTGTTCCTGATCGCGTTGCACTGGTTCCAGGAAAATCGGCGGGCGCGGTTGAGTCCGCCGACCGAAGACTGACAATGTGGGAGGGGCTTGCCCCCGATAGCAGGTTGTCAGGCGCTTATGTGTTACTGATCCACCGCTATCGGGGGCAAGCCCCCTCCCACATACCCCTCTGCGTTCTGATGCCTGTACTCCAGCAGCCGGCGCCCGTACAATCCCAAGTCATTTCAAGTCCAAGCAACCGACAACGGCCTACCATGCGTACCAGTCAATATTTGCTCGCCACACAGAAAGAAACGCCTTCAGACGCGGTCGTGATCAGTCATCAGCTGATGCTGCGCGCCGGCATGATCCGCAAACTGGCCTCCGGCCTGTACACCTGGCTGCCCATGGGCTTGAAGGTGATGCGCAAGGTCGAAGCCATCGTTCGTGAAGAAATGAACGCCGCCGGCTCTCTGGAAGTGTTGATGCCGAGCACCCAACCGGCTGAACTGTGGCAGGAATCCGGGCGCTGGGAAGAGTACGGCCCGGAGTTGCTGCGCTTCAAGGATCGCCATGGCCGGGATTTCTGCGCCGGCCCGACCCACGAAGAAGTGATCACCGACCTGATGCGCAACGAGCTGAGCAGCTACAAGCAGCTGCCGCTGAACCTGTATCAGATCCAGACCAAGTTCCGTGACGAAATCCGCCCACGCTTCGGCTTGATGCGCGGTCGCGAATTCATCATGAAGGACGCCTATTCGTTCCACGCTGACCAGGCGTCCTTGCAGGTCACCTACGACCGCATGCACCAGGCCTACTGCAACGTGTTCACGCGCCTGGGCCTGAAGTTCCGCCCAGTTGAAGCCGACAATGGCTCCATCGGCGGCGCCGGCTCCCACGAATTCCACGTGCTGGCCGAGTCCGGCGAAGACGACATCGTGTTCAGCAACGGCTCCGACTACGCGGCGAACATCGAGAAAGCCGAAGCCGTGCCACGGGAAACATCCCGCCCGGCGCCGGCCGAAGAACTGCGCCTGGTGGACACGCCGGATACCAAGACCATCGCGGCCCTGGTGGAGAAATTCAATCTGCCGATTGAAAAGACCATCAAGACCCTGATCGTGCGCGCCGAGGAGGAAGGCAAGCTGATCGCCCTAGTAATCCGTGGCGACCACGAGCTCAACGAAATCAAGGCCGCCAACCAACCTGGCGTGGCCAGCCCGCTGGTCATGGCCACCGACGCCGAACTGCGCGACGCCATTGGCGCCGGTGCCGGTTCGCTCGGCCCACTGAACCTGCCGCTGCCGATCATCATCGACCGTTCGGTCGAGCTGATGAGCGACTTCGGGATCGGCGCAAACATCGACGACAAGCACTACTTCGGCGTGAACTGGGAACGTGACCTGCCGGTGCCGACCGTGGCCGACCTGCGTAACGTCGTGGCCGGCGACCCTAGCCCGGACGGCAAGGGCACCCTGGAAATCAAGCGCGGCATCGAAGTCGGGCACATCTTCCAGCTGGGCAACAAGTACAGCAAGGCAATGAAGTGCGAAGTGCTGGGCGAGAACGGCAAGCCGATCACCCTGGAGATGGGCTGCTACGGCATTGGCGTATCCCGCGTGGTTGCCGCTGCCATCGAGCAGAACAACGATGACAAAGGCATCATCTGGAGTGACGCCCTGGCGCCGTTCCAGGTCGCCCTGGTGCCGCTGCGTTATGAAACCGAGCAAGTGCGCGAAGCCACCGACAAGCTCTATGCCGAATTGACGGCTGTTGGTTTTGAAGTGCTGCTGGATGACCGGGACAAGAAAACCAGCCCGGGCATCAAGTTCGCCGACATGGAACTGATTGGCATCCCGCACCGGATCGTGGTCAGTGACCGCGGCCTGGCCGATGGCAATCTGGAATACAAGAGCCGGACCGAAGCCGAAGCCCAACCGTTGCCGGTGGCTGACGTGCTGTCTTTCCTCCAGGCGCGTATTCGTCGCTGAAAACCAGATCAAGAGAAGTCATGTTCAAGCGAAACACCAGAGCCCTGGGGGGCGCCGCCTTGTGCGGCGCCCTGCTGGTCAGCGGCTGCGCCAACCAGATGTCGCAGCGCAGTGAGCACGAGGAGCGGGTCGAGCGTAAGTTGCTCGACCACAGCCTGCAGATCGATGTCGGCGAGCCCAAAGTGCTGGAGCTGCCGCAACGCCGGGTTCGCATTCACGAGCAGAAGACCTTCGAGGTCACCGAGTTCGAAGTCACCCGTCGTTACGACCGCTATACCCCTTACCAGCCCTGGCGCAAGCTCTACGAGATGCCCTTGGGTGCAGTCGCCCTGGTGGCGGGCGCGGGCGCCAACGTGGCGAATATCTTCGCCCTCGGCCACCTGCCGACCAGCATGACCCATGACTGGCTGATCTATGGCGTGGACGGCCTCAACCCGTTCATGAACGTGCAATCCCACGGCCGTGCGCAACAGAACCTGGCGGGTATCGATGAAGTCCAGCGCGACAAGCGCGTGGAGTATTCGAGCCTGCCCTGGAGCGAACGCCCGGTGCAGGTCACCGCCGGCAAGCAGACCCATGAGTTGACCACCGACCGCAACGGCGTCCTGCGCCTGAACCTGTTGGACAGCCCATTTGCCGAGCAGGACCTGAACCGCGTCACGACCTTGAAGATCAGTGTGGAAGATGGCCAGGACGATGTGCATTCGGACTCGACCCTGGCGATCAGCAGCACCCTGCGCGGCAAGTTGCTGGAAGCCCACGGCCTGATCTACGACGACTTGGAAGACGACGAAGTCAGCCAGTGGGTGCACCGGGTCAAGCGCTTGTCGGAACTGGGCCTGGAAGAAGAAGCCAGCGAACTGGAACAGAGCCTGATCGAACTGACCCGCAATGATCCCGAGTTGCAGCAAGAGTTTCTGCAGGCGCTGACCAAGGATGCGGGGCGGCTAGTCGCAGATCCTGGAGCACGCTGAGCCCCTCAAATTGTTGGCGGTCAAATGTGGGAGGGGGCTTGCCCCCGATTGCAGCGGGTCAGCTATAGATAGGCTGGCTGATCCACTGCTATCGGGGGCAAGCCCCCCTCCCACAATTTGCTCCCCATTTTTACCAGGAGAATTCGAGCTGCTCGTTGCCGTTACTCAGATCCAGCAAGCGCACCCCAATCCCCAACAAGCGCACCGGCTTCCCCCCCCGGTTGAACGCCTGCGTCAGCAACTGTTGATAACTCTCCAGGTCCCGCCCTGCCCCCGCCTGCTCCAATGTGGTCTGGGTAAAGTCATGAAACTTCACCTTCACGAACGGCTTGCCGGCCCGGTAACTGCTGTCGATGCGCGCCATGCGCCCGGCCAGGGTTTCCATCAGCTCCGGGAGTTTGGCCAGGCAGCTTGAGAGATCCGGCAGGTCGACATCGTAGGTATTTTCCACACTGATCGATTGCCGACGACTATCGTTCTGCACCACACGGTCATCGATCCCACGCGCCAGGCTCCACAGCCGCTCGCCAAAACTGCCGAATTCGCGCACCAGCGCCAGCTTGTTCCACTCGCGCAGTTGCAGGCAGTCTTCAATGCCCAGGCGTGCCAGTTTATCGGCCGTGACCTTGCCCACACCGTGCAACTTGCTGACCCGCAACTGCGAGACAAAATCTTCGACCTGGTCCGGGGTAATCACAAACAGGCCGTTGGGCTTCTTCCAGTCGCTGGCGATCTTGGCCAGGAACTTGTTCGGCGCCACGCCTGCGGACACGGTGATATGCAGTTGGTTGGAGACACGGCGACGAATGTCCTGGGCGATGCGCGTGGCGCTTCCGCCAAAGTGCGGGCTGTCGGACACATCCAGGTAAGCCTCATCCAGCGACAGCGGCTCGATCAGGTCGGTGTAGTCGCGAAAGATCGTCTGGATTTCCTTGGAGGCTTCCTTATAGGCATCCATGCGCGGCTTGACGATGGTCAGGTCCGGGCACAGCTTCAAGGCATGTCGCGACGACATGGCCGAGCGCACGCCATAGGCGCGTGCCTCGTAGTTGCAGGTGGCGATCACCCCGCGCCGGTCCGCCGAGCCGCCCACCGCCAGCGGTTTTTGCGCCAGGCTCGGGTCATCGCGCATCTCGATGGCGGCGTAGAAGCAATCACAGTCGACGTGGATGATTTTGCGCTGCGTCATATAAACGGGGTGTTTACCTACGGGTGGCCAGTATCGCACTCACACCTGTATATAGCACCAGTAGTTTGAATCTTCCGCTTGAGCGGTAGGAAAATTCCAGGATGAATTTATTTTCTCAATCGGATTTGCCCTTACGATAGAGCTGAAAGCCTCGGCCAGACTGGGCCCGAGGGGTATCAAGGGGCCTTTATAGAGAGCTAAGCGATTGAACCACAAGCGCTTTTCTTTAATTCACAGGTTGACACACCGGCGTTCCTCTGTAGAATGCCGACACACAGACGCGGGATGGAGCAGTCTGGTAGCTCGTCGGGCTCATAACCCGAAGGTCGTCGGTTCAAATCCGGCTCCCGCAACCAAACATCAAGAAAGGCTACTCGAAAGAGTGGCCTTTTTTGTGCGTGCCTGTTTTGTCATGTACGAAAATTGTAAGACAAAAAAATCTTTGCCATCGCGCACTTACGGTGCATGACCAACATTCAGAGGCCAATTCACACTTATTTGACCCATCGGCCCGATAACGGTTGACACCTCGGCGTTGGACTGTAGAATGCCGCCCACAGACGCGGGATGGAGCAGTCTGGTAGCTCGTCGGGCTCATAACCCGAAGGTCGTCGGTTCAAATCCGGCTCCCGCAACCAAACATCAAGAAAGGCTACTCGAAAGAGTGGCCTTTTTTGTATCCGGTGAAAAAGTTCTTCTGAAACAATGGCATGGCATCTTTCATGAAACCGCGCGCGGTTTGTAGAGTCCATCTCATTGCAAGCTATGCTCAATGCTCAAGCGCTGCCCTCTACGACCAATGGCCGCAGTCGCCGCCCCCGGCGATACGCGTTAATATTTGTAATTATTTTGTCCATAGGGATTGGTAACTTGGCTGGATACCTCCATCCTGTCGCGCACAATCCACGAGGTGATTGATGCGCGCCAACTCGTCTGAAACACAAGACACTGTCACAGCAGAACAACCGATCACACCCACCCGCTTGCGTTGGCTGGATCTGGTGAGCAAGTATCGGCAGCCTATCGGGCTGGCCGTCACCTTATTGCTGTTTGCCATCGCCCTGATCGCCTGCCGCCACCTGCTGCTGGAGCTGGACCTCTACGCGCTCCACGACTCGATCCTGGAAGTGCCCAAGCCAGCCCTGCTCGGTGCGTTTGCCGCAGCCGTCGCCGGTTTTGTCATTCTATTAGGCTATGAGTTCTCCGGCGCCCGCTATGCCGGCGTGAACCTGCCCGCCAAGACCCTGGCCCTCGGTGGTTTCACCGCCTTCGCGATCGGCAATGCCATTGGTCTGTCGATGCTTTCCGGCGGATCGGTGCGCTACCGTTTATATGCACGCCATGGCATCGGTGCATCCGAAGTCGCCCATATGACCGTGTTCGCCAGCCTGGCGCTGGGCACTGCCCTGCCGCCACTGGCTGCATTGGCAACACTGAGTAACCTGCCCGCCGCATCAACCTACCTGCATTTGCCACAAGCGGTGCTGGGCGGTATTGCTGGCGCGGTGCTGCTGTTGTCGGCGGTCTTGTGCATCGGCATTTATCGCCGCCGCCTGCCGGAACAGCCCTACCCGGACAACCTGCTGGTAAAAGCCGGCCGCCGCACCTTGCGCCTGCCGGGCCGTCGCCTGACCTTCCTGCAACTGATCATTACCGCACTGGACGTTGCCGCTGCCGCTACCGTCCTTTATATGCTGCTGCCGGAGGCGCCACCCTTCGGCCCCTTCCTGCTCGTGTACCTGCTGGCGCTGGCCGCCGGTGTACTCAGCCATGTACCGGGTGGTGTGGGTGTATTCGAAGCGATCCTGCTGGCGGCGTTCGCCGACAAACTGGGCGCCGCGCCACTGGCCGCCGCCCTGCTGCTGTACCGCATGATCTACGTGGTGCTGCCTCTGCTGATCGCCTGCGTGTTCCTGCTGGTCAACGAAGCCCAGCGCCTGTTCCAGACCCAGCAAAGCCTGCGGGTCGCCTCGGGGCTGGCAGCGCCGGTACTGGCCGTCCTGGTTTTTTTGTCCGGCGTGGTCCTGCTGTTCTCTGGCGCCACGCCCGAAATCGACTCACGCCTGGAAAACATCGGCTTCCTGATTCCTCACCGCCTGATTGACGCCTCGCACTTTGGCGCCAGCCTGATCGGCGTGTTGTGCCTGTTGTTGGCCCAGGGCCTGCGTCGACGCCTGTCGGCCGCCTGGATGCTGACCATGGTGCTGCTGCTGGTGGGCGCCCTGCTCTCGCTGCTCAAAGGCTTCGACTGGGAAGAAGCCAGCCTGATGACCATGACCGCGATCCTGCTGGCGATCTTCCGACGCTCGTTCTATCGCGCCAGCCGCCTCACCGAGCTGCCCTTCTCGCCGCTGTACCTGGTGGCCAGTGTCTGCGTACTCGGGGCGTCGATCTGGCTGCTGCTGTTTGCTTACCAGGATGTCCCGTACAGCCATCAGCTGTGGTGGCAGTTCACCCTGGACGCCAACGCCCCACGTGGCCTGCGCTCGCTGCTGGGCGCCGCCGTGTTGCTGGTGATCGTGTCCCTGACCTGGCTGCTGCGTACTGCGCGCCCGGTGATCCATCTGCCGACACCCGATGAACTGGAGCGCGCCAGCAAGATCCTGATGGCCTCTTCCCAGCCTGACGGCGGCCTGGCGCTCACCGGCGACAAGGCGCTGCTGTTCCACCCCAATGATGAAGCTTTCCTCATGTACGCCCGTCGCGGCCGCAGCCTGGTAGCCTTGTACGACCCGATTGGCCCCACCCAGCCACGGGCCGAGATGATCTGGCAGTTCCGTGACCTGTGCGACATCCACCACGCCCGCCCGGTGTTCTACCAGGTGCGTGCGGAGAACCTGCCGTACTACATGGACATCGGCCTCACCGCGATCAAACTGGGCGAAGAAGCCCGTGTCGACCTCAAACGCTTTGACCTGGAAGCCAAGGGCAAAGAGATGAAGGACCTGCGCTACACCTGGAACCGCGGCTCGCGGGATGGCCTGTCCCTGGAGATCTGCGAACCGGGCACGGCGCCGATGGACGAACTCAAGGTGATCTCCGATGCCTGGCTGACCGGCAAGAACGTACGGGAAAAAGGCTTTTCCCTGGGACGCTTCAGCGACGACTACCTCAAGCACTTTCGCATCGCGATCATTCGCTTCGAAGGGCGCCCGGTGGCCTTCGCCAACCTGCTTGAGACCTACAACCATGACCTGGCCAGTCTCGACCTGATGCGCGCCCATCCGGACGCGCCCAAGCTGACCATGGAATTCATGATGGTCGGCCTGATTCAACATTATAAGAGTCACGGCTATGCCCGCTTCAGCCTCGGCATGGTGCCGTTGTCGGGCCTGCAACCACGACGCGGCGCCCCGTTGACCCAACGCCTGGGCTCGATGGTGTTCCGCCGTGGCGAGCAACTGTATAACTTCCAAGGTTTGCGCCGCTTCAAAGACAAGTTCCAGCCTGACTGGGAACCCCGTTACATGGCCGTGCCCGCAGGACTTGATCCGCTGGTGGCACTGGCCGATACCGCCGCCCTGATCGCGGGCGGCTTGACTGGATTGGTGAAACGCTGATGATTCGACGCTCCTGGCGGTATGTATTGGCCTTTGTAGTGCTGCTCGCCCTGGTCCTGGGTGGCGGCTATTGGTACTGGAACCGCCCTGCCCCTCAGCCGGTGCTGGAGCAACTGCCCCAGGCCGACGGTTCGGTCATGACCCGGGTGACCCCCAACGGCACGCCGAAAGCCCGCGTGGCCGTGGCCGTAATGGCCGATGAAACCCTGACCGACAGCCAGTTGATTGCCCTGAGCCAAGGCGGCAAGGCGCAGATTGTCCAGGTGGTCCTGCCCAAGGATGACTGCAAGCTGCAGGAACAAGCGCTGCAAGGCGCCCTGGCCCAGCTCAAGGGCCCGGCGACACTGGTCAGCGGCATCGGCCCTGGCGCTGCCCTCGCCTGGCGCTGGCTGGCCACCCAGAACGACGACAAGGCCAACGCCATCTCCGTCGGCTTCGCCCTGGTGCAGGAAGGCTGCAAGGACCCACTGCCGAAGACAGCCGCCCACGGCAACTGGCTGGTGGCGTGGAACGACAACCCTGACGATGAAAGCGCCAGTTTCGTACGCGACACACCGCGCGCCACCACCAGCATCAGCGACTACGACATTCATTACCCGCAAGTGCTGAACAACGAGCTGCGCAAGCAACTGGTGGGCTCGGACAATGGCGGCCTGGCAATACCGGTGGTTGAAGTACCGGCCGGCCAGGCCAAGGACACTGTCACCCTGTTCCTGTCCGGCGACGGCGGCTGGCGCGACCTCGACCGTGACGTGGCCGGTGAAATGGCCAAGATCGGTTATCCGGTGGTGGGCATCGACACCCTGCGCTATTACTGGCAGCACAAGACCCCGGAACAAAGCGCCAAGGACCTCACCGAGCTGATGCAGCACTACCGTCAGAAGTGGGGCACCAAGCGCTTCGTACTGACCGGCTATTCGTTCGGTGCCGATGTACTGCCGGCCATCTACAACCGCCTGCCGGAGAACGAGCAGCAGCGTGTGGACGCAATCATCCTGCTGGCATTCGCACGGACTGGCAGCTTCGAGATTGAAGTCGAAGGCTGGCTGGGCAACGCGGGCAAAGAAGCGGCCACAGGCCCGGAAATGGCCAAACTGCCGGCTGACAAAGTGGTGTGCATCTACGGCGCCGAAGAAGTCGACGAGAGTGGCTGCACAGACAAGACGGCTGTAGGTGAAGCCATCAAGTTGCCAGGCGGGCATCACTTCGATGAGAACTACCCGGCGCTGGCCAAGCGGTTGGTGGATATCATCGTCAAGCACCAAACCAAAACCGAATAAGCCCGAGCCTTACACAAATCAAAATGTGGGAGGGGGTTTGCCCCCTCCCACATTGGTTTTGTGGTGTTGGTGAGATCTAACGCGGCTCGATGTGCGCGATCATCAACTGCACGGTTTCATTCCCGCGAAACTCGTTCACATCCAGCTTGTAAGCCAATTCCACCCAACGCACCGTCGGGTTCGGCCAGACCTCACGGTCCACGCCAAATGCAATGCCATCCAGCTTCACCGACCCGCACTCGCTCTTGAGCACGACCTTCAGGTGCCGCTCCCCCACTACGCGCTGCTCCACCAACTGAAACACGCCATGGAACAACGGCTCAGGGAAGTGCTGCCCCCACGGCCCGGCATGCCGTAGCGCACGGGCCAGTTCCAGATGAAACTCTTCCACTGCAAGGGTGCCATCAGACAGCAGGCGCCCGGTCAGGTCTTCTTCGCGCAGTTGCCGACGCACTTCGGCATCGAAGGCTTCGGCGAACAACGGGAAGTTTTCCTCGGGCAATGTCAGCCCTGCCGCCATGGCGTGACCGCCGTATTTGCTGATCAGGTTCGGATGCTGGCTGGCGACCACCGCCAGGGCGTCACGGATATGAAAACCCTGCACAGAGCGCCCAGAGCCCTTGAGCAAACCGTCGCCAGCGTCGGCGAAGGCAATGGTTGGGCGGAAATAGCGCTCTTTCATGCGCGACGCCAGAATCCCGATCACACCTTGGTGCCATTCCGGGTCGAACAGGCACAAACCGTAGGGCATCGACTCCACCGGCAAGTCCTTGAGCTGGGCCAGGGCCTCGCGCTGCATGCCTTGCTCGATGGATTTGCGGTCCTGGTTCATGCCGTCCAGTTGCGCGGCCATTTCACGGGCCGCGGCCACGTCGGTGGTGAGCAGGCACTCGATGCCCAGGCTCATGTCATCCAAGCGTCCGGCTGCGTTCAAACGCGGCCCGAGGATGAACCCCAGGTCGGTGGAGGTGATACGCGCGGCGTCGCGCTTGGCCACTTCCAGGATCGCCTTGATCCCCGGCCGTGCACGACCGGCGCGGATACGTTCCAGCCCCTGATGCACCAGGATGCGGTTGTTGGCGTCCAGGGGCACCACGTCAGCGACGCTGCCCAAGGCGACCAGGTCGAGCAACTCGCCGATGTTTGGCTGTGGCTTGTTCTCGTACCAACCCAAGCTGCGCAGGCGCGCACGCAAGGCCATCAACACGTAGAAGATCACCCCCACGCCGGCCAGCGCCTTGCTCGGGAATTCACAGCCGGGCTGGTTCGGGTTGACGATGGCATCTGCCGCCGGCAACTCGTCGCCGGGCAAGTGGTGGTCGGTCACCAGCACCTGCAACCCCGCCGCCTTCGCCGCTGCCACACCTTCAACGCTGGAGATGCCGTTGTCCACGGTGATCAGCAACTGCGGCTCGCGCTGCAGGGCCACCGCGACGATTTCCGGGGTCAGGCCATAGCCGTATTCGAAACGGTTGGGCACCAGGTAATCGACATGGGCCGCACCGAGCAAGCGCAGGCCCAAGGTGCCCACGGTGCTGGCGGTGGCGCCGTCGGCGTCGAAGTCACCGACAATGAGGATGCGCTGGCGTTGCTCCAACGCCGTCACCAACAGGTCCACCGCCGCGTCGATACCCTTGAGCTGCTGATAGGGAATCAACCGCGCCAGGCTTTTATCCAGCTCGGCCTCGGATTGCACGCCGCGCGCAGCATAGAGGCGGGTCAACAGCGGTGGCAATTCACCGAGAAACGGCAGGACGGCAGGCAACGGGCGGGGATCGATACGCATGGGGTGACGAAAACTTCTCTTCTGATACGGAAATAAAACAGGTGACCGGCGGCGACTCAATCAACCGCGTTCGCCGACCAACCACTGCAACTGCACTTCGTGCTGGCCGCGGTCGTCGGTGACGAAGATCGTGCCTTCGCTGATCATTACATCCCACTTGATCACGCGGGGCATGTCCTTGGCCAGAGTCTCCAGGACTTCCTGCGGCACAGCGGCGATGTGTACGTTTTTCAGGTTGTTTGCCACCGGCACCACCTTGCCTTCCCACACACGCAGACTGCCATAGGCCAGCAGGCTGGTGCGTTCGGTGCGGCGCGAGCACCAGGTGAGGCGGTCGGCATCGGGCTGGCCGACTTCGATCCAGTGCAACACCCGGTCATCCAGGCTTTTTTCCCACAGAGCTGGTTCGTCTACGTCTGACAGGCCACGCCCGAACGACAACTGCTCGTTGTACCAGAGTGCGTAGGCCAGCAGACGCACGGTCATGCGCTCTTCGGTTTCCGACGGGTGGCGGGCGATGGTCTGTTTGACGCTCTCATACACCGAGCGGTCAAGGTCAGTGAGGTTGAGTTCGAATTTGTAGGTCGTGGACGGCTGGGCCATGAACGGGCTTCTAGAGACAGGGAAAGGCGGCCAGTCTAACCGATGAGGAGGCCAATCAACGAATCCTGCGCTGCCCTGGGCTGCTCGCCTATGTTAAAAGGCATCACACCACCGCCCTGCGCAGACAAGGATCCTCATGTCGTTCAATGCCAAACCACTTGCCGGCCTGAAAGTCATCGAACTCGGCACCCTGATCGCCGGCCCGTTCGCCTCACGAATCTGCGCGGAGTTCGGCGCCGAGGTGATCAAGGTCGAATCGCCGGACGGCGGCGACCCGCTGCGCAAATGGCGCAAGCTGTACGAGGGCACGTCGCTGTGGTGGTTCGTGCAGGCGCGCAACAAGCAGTCGTTGACGCTGAACCTCAAGCACCCGGACGGCCTGGCCATTCTCAAGCAACTGTTGGCGGGCGCCGACATCCTGATCGAAAACTTCCGCCCCGGCGTGCTGGAAAAACTCGGCCTGAGTTGGGAGACCCTGCATGCGCTGAATCCCAAGCTGGTGATGGTGCGTCTCTCCGGCTTCGGCCAGACCGGACC
Source organism: Pseudomonas extremorientalis (assembly GCF_024584605.1). Classification (NCBI taxonomy): domain Bacteria; kingdom Pseudomonadati; phylum Pseudomonadota; class Gammaproteobacteria; order Pseudomonadales; family Pseudomonadaceae; genus Pseudomonas; species Pseudomonas extremorientalis. Next base: position 5,197,835 of record NZ_CP089519.1, read on the forward strand.
GATGAAAGACCAACCCGGGTTTGGTGCAGTCGGCGAGTCCATGGGCGGCCTGCGCTACATCACCGGTTTCGAAGACCGCCCGCCGGTGCGCACCGGCATTTCCATTGGCGATTCGATTGCCGCATTGTGGGCAGTCATCGGCGCGCTGATGGCGCTGCGTCATCGCGAGGTCAACGGTGGCTTGGGCCAGGTGGTGGATGTGGCACTGTACGAAGCCATCTTCGCCATGATGGAAAGCATGATCCCCGAGTTCGACGTGTTTGGCTTTATTCGCGAACGCACCGGCAACATCATGCCCGGCATTACGCCCTCCTCCATCCACACCAGCGCCGACGGCAAGCATGTACAGATCGGCGCCAACGGTGATGCGATCTTCAAGCGCTTCATGTCGGCCATTGGCCGTGAGGACTTGGCCAACGATCCGGTGCTGGCCAGCAACGACGGGCGTGATGGCCGCCGTGACGAGCTGTATGGGGTGATAGATCGTTGGGTGAATTCGCTGCCGCTGGACCAAGTGGTCGACCTGTTGAACAAAGCCGAGGTGCCTGCCAGCCGGATCTACAGCGCCGAGGACATGTTGGGCGACCCGCAATTCCTCGCCAGGGAGATGTTCCTCAAGGCCCGGCTTCCCGGCGGCAAGGAATTCAAGATGCCGGGCATCGTGCCCAAGCTGTCGGACACGCCGGGCAGTTGCGAATGGGTGGGGCCGCAACTGGGTGAACATAACAGCGTAGTACTCGCTGGCCTGGGCTACGACGCGGCCGCCATTGTGCGCTTGCGCGAGGAAGGCGCGATCTGATGTCCCATTCCGCCAGGCTTTGGCACCAGATGCCCTGTGCCAGATGACTTGCCTGACAAATCGCAGGCAAAAAGAAACCCCAAAGCGTGGGGAGACACTTTGGGGTTAAACGTGGCCTACAAAGACCAGTACAGCAAGGCACAAACACCGGAGCACAATGTTTGCTCTTGCTGTTACAAAGTCTGACCGGTCGCGCTGTAGGAAGTTTCCATAGTTAAACAATTCTTCATGCGGCGGTGGCGTTGCGAGTCAGGGCTGCGTTGCGCAAGGCCGCGATGACCGAAGGCTCCAGACGTCCTTCGGCAATTTTGATGTCACGCAGCAGGCAATCCACCACATCCACCAGCACGCGCTTGTCCATCAATTGGGCGCGGTCGACGTCACGCTCGACCACGATGGCGCCAGCAGGATTCTTCACGGTTACCAGGCACTCGTCCTGCACACCAGAGGTGGTCAGCGTAACCTGATAAGGGCTCAGTGCTTCTTCGAGCAATAGGCTGATACTTTCCATCTCGATCACCACTCAATAGTTCGGGAACAATCGTTTCAACGGGAGCTGCATCTATCCTAAGTGACTGTTTGTGACGTAGGAAAGTTCGCTTTATCGTCTTTATGGGGCCGTCAGGGGGTGACGGATTCCAGCATGCGCTTGCAACATGACAACCTAAAAACGACGGCACATAACTGCTTACGCAATGGCAAGTCGTTTTGGGGTTTGCCCAAGGGTCAGATCAGAGGTGGTTCCTATACTCGGTGAGCGCTGGTGACGCTGCCAAGCAGATAAAAGCGCATGTCAGAAGGCCCTTACTGCGAAGGATAAAGACGATGCTGGAACACGACAAAGAGCAAGCGGCGCTAGAGAAGATTCACGCCGACATATCACGCATTTATGCGGAGCAACGCAAACTCACTGCCGAGACCCACAAGATAACCCGTGAGAATTTCTGGTATCCATTGGGTGTCGTCATGGCCATGTTTACGGCGTTCAGCACTGTCTTGGCCATCGTGCAGAAACTACTCACGTAGCTGCGTGTACCAAACGGGGCCTGCCAGAAACGAAAAACGCCGCTGACCCAAGGAAGGGAAAGCGGCGTTTTTGTCTGCGCTGTGTGCCTTACAACGGCTTACCCCGGTTGCCATGCTGGCTCACAAACGCCTGCACGGCCTTCAGGTCATTGGCCAACACGGTGCAACGCTCTTCACGCTCGAACAGGTCAGCCAGGTGCGCCGGCAACTCCAGCGCCTTGCCAACACCGGCCTTCTCCACCGCTTCCGGGAATTTGACCGGGTGGGCAGTGCCCAGGATGACCATCGGGATATCCAGGCTGCGACGGCATTCACGGGCGGCCTTCACGCCGATGGCGGTGTGCGGGTCGAGCAGCTCGCCGGACTGGGCATAGACGTCTGCAATGGTTTCGCAGGTCTGCGCGTCGTCCACGGCCAGGGAGTCGAACAGCTTGCGGGTTTCGGTCCAGCGCTCTTCATCCACACTGAAACCGCCGCCGCGCTTGAAGGTGTCCATCAAGCCAGCAATCGCCGCACCGTTGCGACCGTGCATATCGAACAGCAGGCGTTCGAAGTTGGACGAGACCATGATGTCCATGGACGGCGACAGGGTCGCGTGCAGGGTTTCCTTGACGTACTGGTTGCCGCTCATGAAGCGGTGCAGGATGTCGTTGCGGTTGGTAGCGACGATCAACTGGTTGATCGGCAGGCCCATGTTGCGCGCCAGGTAGCCGGCGAAAATGTCGCCGAAGTTGCCGGTCGGCACCGAGAAAGACACTGAACGTGCAGGGCCGCCCAACTGCAGCGAGGCGTGGAAGTAGTAGACGATCTGGGCCATGATCCGCGCCCAGTTGATCGAGTTCACCGCCACCAGGCGCGTGCCTTTCAGGAAGCTCTGGTCGGCGAAGCTGTTCTTGACCATTTCCTGGCAGTCATCGAAGTTGCCTTCGATGGCGATGTTATGGATGTTCTCGCCAAAGATGGTGGTCATCTGGCGCCGCTGCACTTCCGACACGCGCTTGTGCGGGTGCAGGATGAAGATGTCGACATTTTCGCAGTGCTTGCAGCCTTCGATGGCCGCCGAACCGGTATCACCGGAGGTGGCGCCGATGATCACCACGCGCTCGCCGCGCTTCTCCAGCACATAATCCAGCAGACGACCCAGCAGTTGCAGGGCGAAGTCCTTGAACGCCAGGGTCGGGCCGTGGAACAACTCCAGGACCCATTCGTTGCCGTTCAGTTGGCGTAGCGGTGCAATGGCGTTGTGGGAAAACACGCCGTAGGTTTCTTCGAGGATCTTCTTGAAATCGGCGTCCGGAATGCTGCCGGTGACGAACGGGCGCATCACGCGGAACGCCAGTTCGTGGTATGGCAGGCCAGCCCAGGATGCGATTTCCTCTTGGGTGAAACGTGGCAGGTTTTCCGGCACGTACAGGCCGCCGTCCGTGGCAAGGCCTGCCAGCAGGACGTCTTCGAAATTCAGGGCCGGTGCCTGGCCGCGGGTGCTGATATAACGCATGACTGGCTCCTCTAGAGCATTCTTGAACAAGGGCCGCCGAACCTGCGGGGCCCTTGCCGCAAAACCATTAGTTCAGGTGTTCGACGCGGATCCGCACCACCGGCCCGACCACGCCTTGCAAGGCTTCCAGGGCGGCGATGGCATCGTTGATATGCTGTTCGAGCACGCGATGGGTGAGCAAGATCATCGGCACCTGGCCGTTTTGCTCCTCGACTTCCTTCTGCATGATCGACTCGATGTTGATACCGCGCTCAGACAGGATGCTCGCCACCTGGGCCAATACGCCCGGGTGGTCCTGGGCCTGGATGCGCAGGTAGTAGGCGCTTTCGCAGGCTTCGATCGGCAGGATCGGGTGGGCCGACAGCGAATCCGGCTGGAACGCCAGGTGCGGTACACGGTTTTCCGGGTCGCTGGTCATGGCGCGGACCACGTCCACCAGGTCGGCGATCACCGACGAAGCGGTGGGCTCCATACCGGCACCGGCGCCGTAGAACAGGGTCGAACCGGCCGCATCACCGTTGACCATCACCGCGTTCATCACGCCATTGACGTTGGCGATCAGGCGGTCGGCCGGGATCAGCGTCGGGTGTACCCGCAGTTCGATACCGGCCGGCGTGCTGCGCGCCACGCCCAGGTGCTTGATGCGGTAACCCAGGGCTTCGGCGTAGTTCACGTCGGCGGTGGTCAGCTTGGTGATGCCTTCGGTGTAGGCCTTGTCGAACTGCAGCGGAATACCAAAGGCGATGGACGCCAGGATGGTCAGCTTGTGCGCGGCGTCGATACCTTCCACGTCGAAGGTCGGGTCGGCTTCGGCGTAACCCAGGGCCTGGGCTTCGGCGAGGACGTCTTCGAAGGTGCGGCCCTTCTCGCGCATTTCGGTGAGGATGAAGTTGCCGGTACCGTTGATGATGCCGGCCACCCAGTTGATGCGGTTGGCGGACAGGCCTTCACGAATCGCCTTGATCACCGGAATGCCACCAGCCACCGCAGCCTCGAACGCCACGATCACGCCCTTCTCACGGGCCTTGGCGAAGATTTCGTTGCCGTGCACCGCGATCAGTGCCTTGTTGGCAGTGACCACATGCTTGCCGTTTTCGATGGCCTTGAGCACCAACTCGCGGGCCACGGTGTAGCCGCCCACCAGTTCGATCACGATATCGATTTCAGGGTTGGTAGCCACGGCGAAGACATCGTTGGTCATCGCAATACCGGTCGTTTCGAACTGAGGCTTTGGCGAACGCGTGGCAATTTGTGCCACTTCAATTCCACGCCCTGCACGGCGGGAAATTTCTTCAGCGTTACGCTGAAGTACGTTGAAGGTGCCGCCACCGACGGTCCCTAATCCACAGATGCCTACTTTGACCGGTTTCACTGAAGAACTCCCCATGAAACGGCCGACGCGAGGTCGGCCGTGGAAAACAGCCGCACGACTGCGGCTTTCAATTAGTGGCCTGTCGGCTTATCCACAGGCCATGATCGCCAAAGGTTCGACGATGCTGGTTTATTTGGCACTCAGCGCCAGTTTCGCAACTTGTGGTGCCGGCTGATAGCCCGGAATCACTTGGCCGTCAGCCAAAACGATGGCCGGTGTACCGTTGACGCCGATGGACTGGCCCAGGGCAAACTGCTTGGAGACCGGGTTGGCGCATTTGGCAGCCTTGATTTCCTTGCCGTCGACCATTTTGTCCATGGCCGCTTTTTTGTCGGCCGAGCACCATACGGCTTGCAACTGCTCGTCACCCGGCGAACCCAGGCCCTGGCGCGGGAACGCTACGTAGCGTACTTCCACGCCCAGCTTGTTCAGCGCGGGCACTTCGGCGTGCAGCTTGTGGCAATACGGGCAGGTGGTGTCGGTGAACACGGTGATGTGGGTCTTGGTCTCACCGATAGCCGGGTACACCACGGTCTCGGCCACTGGAATGCCATTGATCAGCTTGGAAACACCCAGGCGTTCGGCTTTTTCAGTCAGGTTGACCGGCTTGCCGTCCTTCAACTGGAACAGGTAGCCCTGGACGATGTACTGACCATCGGCACTGGCATACAGCACGCGGCTGCCCTTGAGCTTGACTTCGTACAGGCCGGCCATCGGGCTGGCGCTGATGCTCTCGATCGGGGTGTCGAGTTGCAGGTTGGCCAGGCTCTTGCGGATGGTCTGCTCGGCGGCGTCATCGGCGAAGGCAAAGGTGGAAACCAACGCAATGGCTGCGGCGGCAATAATCTGGGTCAAGCGCATGGGAACTCCTGAAGGCAGATGCAGGGACGCGCAGTAACACTGCTTGGAAACACAGGCCTGGGTCGTCCCCTTTGCTAACCGGCAAAGCCTACCACAGTTGGGCCGCAGGGCAGCCCGCGGCCGGATAAATTGGACGTTTTCAGCCTCGCGGGTGGTGCTTGGCGTGCATATCCTGCAAACGCGCGCGCGCCACGTGGGTGTAGATCTGGGTGGTGGATAAGTCGCTGTGGCCGAGCAGCATCTGCACCACACGTAAATCCGCACCGTGGTTGAGCAAATGCGTGGCGAATGCATGGCGCAGTGTGTGCGGCGACAGCGCCTTGCCGATCCCGGCGACCTTGGCCTGGTGCTTGATGCGGTGCCAGAAGGTCTGGCGAGTCATCTGTTCGCCACGCAGGCTGGGGAACAGCACATCGCTGGGGCGTCCACCGAGCAGTTCACTGCGGGCATCGCGCATGTAGCGCTCGACCCACACAATCGCCTCCTCGCCCATCGGCACCAGCCGTTCCTTGCTGCCCTTGCCCATCACCCGCAACACGCCCTGGCGCAGGTTGACCTGCTCCAGGGTCAGGCTGATCAGCTCGGTCACCCGCAGGCCGCAGGCGTAGAGCACTTCGAGCATGGCGCGGTCACGCTGACCGATGGCTTCGCTGAGGTCGGGGGCGGCGAGCAACGCCTCCACGTCGGCTTCCGACAGGGACTTGGGTAATGGCCTGCCAAGTTGTGGCATATCGACTTGCAGGGTGGGGTCGAGGGCGATCAGCTTTTCTCGCAGCAGATAGCGATAAAAACCACGTACGCCGGAGAGGAATCGCGCAGTGGAGCGTGGCTTGTAGTTCTGCTCCAGGCGCCAGGCCAAGTGGTCGAGAATCAGCTCGCGGCCGGCGTTGATCAGTTCGAGATTTTTCTCCTGCAACCAGCCATTGAACAGCGCCAGGTCGCTGCGGTAGGCCTGGCGGGTATTGTCCGACAGGCCTTTTTCCAGCCACAGGGCGTCGAGGAAACGGTCGATCAGGGGGTGGTCAATGGCAGGCATAGGGGCTCGAACAGAAAAGTGGGAGAGGCTGCTGGCATCCTATCTCGGACCTCAAATCGCAGGCACAAAAAAGCAGCCCGTAGGCTGCTTTTTTCTGCATCGGAAAGCTGGACTTAAGCCAGTTTTTCCTTGATGCGAGCTGCTTTACCGGACAGGTCACGCAGGTAGTACAGCTTGGCTTTACGTACGTCACCGCGACGCTTGACGGCCATGCTGTCGATTTGCGGGCTGTAGGTCTGGAAAGTACGCTCTACGCCAACACCGTTGGAGATTTTACGAACAGTGAAAGCACTGTTCACACCACGGTTACGCTTGGCGATTACCACGCCTTCGAACGCTTGCAGACGCGAACGGTCGCCTTCCTTCACTTTCACCTGAACGACAATGGTGTCGCCCGGGGCAAAGGTAGGGATCTCTTTGGTCATCTGCTCTGCTTCGAGTGCAAGGATGATTTTGTTAGTCATGCTGTGCTCCTAAGGTAAGTCAATGGACCTACCATCGATACGTTGTTAACTATCGTCCCGCGCGAGGATGTATTCCTCGAGCAGCTTCTTCTCTTCTCCAGAAAGCGAGCGGCTTTCCAGAAGATCGGCGCGTCGTTCATAGGTCCGACCAAGGGACTGCTGTAAACGCCAACGCCGGATGTGTGCGTGATTGCCACTTAGCAATACGTCGGGAACACGCTGATCCGCATACACCTCCGGTCGGGTGTAGTGCGGGCAATCCAGCAAACCATCCGTGAAGGAATCTTCCTCCGCGGAGTCCACATGCCCTAAAGCTCCAGGCAGCAGTCGTGTAACCGCATCTATCAGGACCATCGCCGGCAGCTCGCCACCAGACAGGACATAGTCCCCAATCGACCACTCTTCATCGACATGAGCTTCAATAAAACGCTCGTCAATGCCTTCATAGCGACCGGCAATCAGGATCAGTGCTTCCTCATTCGCCAGTTCGCGGACCCCAGCCTGTTTCAGCTGACGGCCTTGAGGGGACAGGTAAATCACCTTCGCCTTCTCCCCGGCGGCGGCCTTGGCCTGAACCAACGCGTCTTCCAGGGGCTTGATCTTCATCACCATGCCCGGGCCACCGCCAAATGGGCGATCGTCCACAGTGTGATGTCGATCCGTCGTGTAGTCTCGCGGGTTCCAACAGGTAAGCTGCAACAGCCCCTGTTTCACCGCCCGACTGGTGATGCCGTACTCGCTGATGGCGGAAAACATCTCGGGAAACAAACTGATCACTTCAATGCGCAAATTAGCCACGCTTAGAAGTCCGCGTCCCATTCCACCTTCATCTCGCCCGCTGCCAGGTCGACGGCCAACACACATTGCTCGGTATACGGCAACAGGCGTTCGCGATCATCCAGGCTGCCAGCGCAAGGCTTGACCACCATTACATCATTGGCGCCGGTTTCCAGAAGATGATCGATTTTCCCGAACAGTTGCCCGAGTTGATCAATAACCTTCAGACCTTCCAGCTGGTACCAGTAGTACTCGCCGTCGGTCAATTCAGGGAACAGGTTGCGCGGCACGCAGATCTCATAACCGGCCAGAAGACGAGCTTCTTCACGATCATCAAGACCCTTGAGCTTTGCGACCAGGAACTTGTCGCTCCCGCGTCCACTGACCAGCTCGACCTGTTTCACACTACCCTCGCGCTTGAGCGTCCAGGTTTTGTACTGCAACAGGTTTTCAGTCGGATCAGTAAAGGAATACACCTTCACTTCGCCGCGAACGCCATGAACCGAGTAAATCTTGCCGATAACGATCAAATCATCAGCAACAGCTGGCGTCGCGTTCATATTGCTCAGGCTGCGGCCTTAGCCGAGTCCTTCAACAGTTTTGCAACGCGCTCGGATGGCTGTGCACCCACGCTCAGCCAGTAGGCTACGCGCTCTTGGTTCACGGACAGACGAACTTCTTGACCACGAGCAACAGGGTTGAAGAAACCAACCTGTTCCTTGTGCGAACCGTCGCGCGGGTTGCGGCTGTCGGTTACGGTCAAGTGGTAAAACGGGCGCTTTTTGGAGCCGCCAAGGGCAAGACGGATTGTTAGCATGTGAACATCGTTCCTGTAGTCGGTGCTGCAAATCTAAATGCACAGCGGGCATAGGTGCCCGAAAGGCCGCATATTCTAAGGAATATCCGGACTTTTGCAAATGTCTTTTTCCGGCGCCTATCAGCGTGCCATCCAGATTTGCTATAGAGCCGTCGGTTAAAACGGCGAGTCAGCGCCCGCCAACGGCGGGTTTGCTGGAGATCCCACATCCCTGTGGGTCGGAGCAGGAGCTGGGCCCCCGCTCGAATTCTTTACATCTTGGGCATGCCACCGCCGGGCAACATGCCGCCCATGCCGCGCATCATCTTGGCCATACCGCCCTTGGCGGAGAATTTCTTCATCATCTTCTGCATCTGCTTGTGCTGCTTGATCAAGCGACCGATGTCCTGCACCTGGGTGCCGGAACCCATGGCGATCCGACGCTTGCGCGAACCGCTGATCAGCTCAGGGTCGCGGCGCTCGGCCGGGGTCATGGAGTTGATGATGGCTTCCATCTGCTTGAACTGCTTCTCTGCCGCGCCCTGGGCATTGCCCATCTGCGCCAGGTTCACACCGCCGATGTTCGGCAGCTTGTCCATCAGGCCGCCGAGGCCGCCCATGTTCTTCATCTGTTGCAGTTGATCGCGGAAGTCTTCGAGGTCGAAGCCCTTGCCCTTCTTCAGCTTCTTGGCCAGCTTGTCGGCCTTGTCCTTGTCGAGGGTGGCTTCGGCCTGTTCGATCAGGCTGAGCACGTCGCCCATGCCGAGGATGCGCGAGGCGATACGCTCCGGGTGGAACGGCTCGAGCGCTTCGCTCTTCTCGCCCATCCCGATGAACTTGATCGGCTTACCGGTGATGGCACGTACCGACAGCGCGGCACCGCCACGGGCGTCGCCGTCGACCTTGGTGAGGATCACGCCGGTCAGCGGCAGTGCGTCGCCGAAGGCCTTGGCGGTGTTCGCCGCGTCCTGGCCGGTCATGGCGTCGACCACGAACAGGGTCTCTACCGGGTTGATCGCGGCATGCAGCGCCTTGATCTCGCCCATCATCTCTTCATCGATGTGCAGGCGACCGGCGGTATCGACGATGACCACGTCGATGAACTTGAGCTTGGCTTCTTTAATGGCGGCGTTGGCGATGTCGACCGGCTTCTGGCTCAGGTCGGACGGGAAGAAGGTCACGCCCACTTCGCCTGCGAGCATTTCCAGCTGCTTGATGGCCGCCGGACGGTACACGTCGGCCGACACCACCATCACAGACTTCTTCTTGCGCTCTTTAAGGAAGCGCGCCAGCTTGCCGGCGGTGGTGGTCTTGCCCGCACCTTGCAGACCCGCCATCAGGACGACGGCCGGCGGCACGGCGCTGAGGTTCAGGTCTTCGTTGGCCGCGCCCATCAGGCTTTCGAGTTCGGCCTGGACGATCTTCACAAACGCCTGGCCCGGGGTCAGGCTGCGGGACACTTCGGTGCCCACCGCGCGCTCTTTGACCGAGTTGACGAAGTCTTTCACCACCGGCAAGGCCACGTCGGCTTCCAGCAACGCCATGCGCACTTCACGCAGGGTGTCTTTAATATTGTCCTCGGTCAGCTTGGCCTTGCCGGTAACGTGGCGCAGCGTCTGCGAGAGACGGTCAGTCAGATTTTCAAACATGCGCGATCCTTTCAGGCCCTATTCATAGACCGAGGTAATGGCGGCCCAGGCTGTGGTAAATCGCTATTAAAAACAGCGCTCGGCGAGCCTGCGGCGTGGGCAGGTCGCGGATTATAGCGAAGACTGCGTCCATGCACACCCGCTGTCTGGCCCGGGAGTCTTTCGTGTTGCGCGGGGGTATGCCAAACTCAGCGCCTTTCGGGCTTGCCTAACAGGATTTATGCTCCCTTTGTCACCCAGTTTGCTACCCAGCCTCGCCGCCGCCATCTTGTACGCCGCTGCGACCGTCTATCAGGGCACTCGTCTGGCCCAGGGCACCAAGGCGGACAAACGCCTGTTGGTAGGCCTTGGTGTCCTCGCCTTGCTCGCCCATGCCGCGAGCCTGTTCACGCACTTGATGACGCCGGTCGGCCTGGCCCTGGACTTTTTCAGCGCCGCCAGCCTGATCGCCGCAGCCGTTATCGCGCTGACACTGATGGCCTGCTACCGGATCCCGGTCGAGAACCTGCTGGTACTGCTCTTCCCGCTGGGCATGCTGACGGTGCTGCTGGCGCAATTCGCGCCTACCGGTACGGTGCCGGTGATCGATGAAGAACCGGGCATCCTTGCCCACATCCTGCTGTCGATCCTGGCCTATGGCATGTTCACCATCGCAGTGTTCCAGGCCTTGCTCCTGCTGCTGCAGGACCACCAGCTCAAGCACAAGCACCCGTCCGGGCTGATCAAGAACTTCCCGCCGCTGCAAACCATGGAAAGCCTGCTGTTCGGCTTCCTGTGGGCCGGCTGGACCTTGCTCTCGCTGTCGCTGATCTCCGGCTGGCTGTTCTTCGAAAACCTGTTCGCCCAGCACCTGGTGCACAAGACCCTGCTGGCCTGCCTGGCCTGGATCGTGTTCAGCGTCCTGCTGTGGGGCCGCAACCGCCTCGGCTGGCGCGGGCACAAGGCGATCCGCTGGACCCTGGCCGGTTTCTGCCTGCTGATGCTGGCCTATTTCGGCAGCAAGCTGGTTCGCGAATACATCCTGCATATCTGACGGGCGGCGATCATGGACAACTTGCCCCTGGAGCCGATGCTCGCGGTAATCGCCCTGCTGGTGTTATGGGCCGCGCTGTTTACTGCCATCGAAGCCGCCCAGCAACACTTGCTGGCCCTGCGCCCCGGTACACGCCAGGGCGACAAGGCGGCCACCCGCCTGAGCTTTCCGCGTAACAGCCTGATCCTGTGCAACAGCCTGTGTCGCGCCGCCGTGGTCATCCTGTGCACGCTGCTGGCCATATACGCCTGGGCGCAGAACGGGCCGTGGCTCGGCTGGCTGATCTCCTGCGCGATCCTGTTGATCCTGGCCGACTACCTGCCCCGCGCCCTGGCCACCCGCTATCCGCAAGCGGTACTGGGCTTCGGCAATACGCTGCTGGGCGTGCCACTGAAAATTGTCTACCCCCTGGCCTGGCTGCTCAATGGTATCAGTCTGTTGCTGCTGCGCCCGTTCGCGCGCAAGACCGGCGTGGTGAAGAAGAGCGACGAACCGCTGCCTGACCATGATGACGAACCCGAGCCCGAGATCGCCGAAGGCCGCACCCCCGGCATGCCGGGCATCCACGCTCTGGACAACATCACCGTCAACGACATCCTGGTGCCCCGCAGCGAAGTGGACGGCATCAACCTGGATGACTCGATCGAGGAGATCATCGAGCAGCTACGCACCTCCCAGCGCACGCGCCTGCCGGTGTTCCACAGTGATATCAACCAGGTCGAAGCCGTGCTCAACACGCGGCAGATCCAGCACCTGTTGCCCGACGCGAGCCTGACCAAAGAGGCGTTGCTCGCAGCCTGCCACGAGCCTTACTTCGTCCCGGAAAGCACTCCGCTGCAACTGCAACTGCTGAATTTCCACAAACAGCAGCGCCGCCTGGGCATGGTGGTGGATGAATACGGCGAAGTACTCGGCATAGTGACCCTGGAAGATATCCTCGAAGAAATCGTCGGTGAATTCGAAAGCGAACAGAGTGCGGACAACCCGCATATCGAAGCGCAACCGGATGGCCGCTACATCATCGACGGCGCCGCCTCGATCCGCGAATTGAACAAGAGCCTGAACTGGCACCTGCCCAGCGACGGCCCCAAGACGCTCAACGGCCTGGTCACCGAGGCGCTGGAGACCATCCCTGACTGCGCGGTGTGCCTGAAAATAGGCCGCTACCGCCTGGAAATCCTCGAGACCGAGGACAACCGGGTGAGCAAGGTGCTGATCTGGCATACCAGCCGGATGCCGGTCGCCGCTTAGTTCCCAGACAAAACACAACCCAATAATGTGGGAGGGGCTTGCCCCTCCCACATTTTGACTTGTTGTGTGTTCAAACCCCTTCCTATAATCGGGGCGGCTTACCAGAGCCCCGCCCGACCGCGTGCTACCCGCACTGAACGCGTCCAGGCACCGCTTTACAGTGTCTGACCGGTGTTCGCTCCCATCCCGAGCCGCCCCGCGCACAACCCTGATCCATGGGTGTTCGACCAATAATAATCCGCGTCCAAACGCGCACTGACCGTCAGGGATATCGCCATGAGCACCACCTACAACGAGGCCGCACCTGCTGCCGCCCCGACCAACTCGACCGCACGGGTCGCCACGGCGAGCATCGTCGGCACCGCCATCGAGTTCTACGACTTCTATATCTACGCCACGGCTGCTGCGCTGGTGATCGGCCCGGTGTTCTTCCCGCAGACCTCCGGCACCGCGCAGATGCTGGCGTCATTCCTGACCTTCGGTATCGCCTTCATCGCCCGCCCACTGGGCTCGGCGCTGTTCGGCCACTTTGGCGACCGTATCGGGCGCAAATCGACCCTGGTGGCCTCGCTGCTGCTGATGGGCGTGTGCACCACGCTGATCGGCTTGCTGCCGGGTTATGACAGCATCGGCGCCTGGGCGCCGATCCTGTTGTGCGTACTGCGTTTCGGCCAGGGCCTGGGCCTGGGTGGCGAATGGGGCGGCGCGGCGCTGTTGGCGACCGAGAATGCGCCCAAGGGCAAACGCGCCTGGTTCGGCATGTTCCCGCAGCTCGGCCCTTCGATCGGGTTCCTGGCAGCCAACGGCTTGTTCCTGATCCTGGCCATGAGCCTCAGCGATGAGCAATTCCGCAGCTGGGGCTGGCGCATCCCGTTCATCCTCAGCGCGGCGCTGGTGATGGTGGGCCTGTACGCGCGGCTGAAGCTGCACGAAACGCCGGTGTTCGCCAACGCCGTCGCCAAGCAAGCGCCGGTCAAAGTGCCGTTGGTGGAGCTGTTCAGCCAGCACTGGCTGCCGGTGTTGCTGGGCGCTGCGTCGATGGTGGTGTGCTATGCGCTGTTTTACATCACCACTGCGTTTTCCCTGAGCTATGGCGTTTCAACCCTGGGCTACAGCCGCGAGACCTTCCTTGGCTTGCTGTGCTTCGCGGTGCTGTTCATGGGGCTGGCGACTCCGCTGGCGGCCCTGGCGAGTGACCGCTACGGACGCAAGCCGGTGCTGATCGTCGGCGCGATCCTGGCGATTCTGTCGGGCTTTACCATGGAGCCATTGCTGACTCACGGTTCGACCTGGGCGGTGGCGCTGTTCCTGGCGCTGGAGCTGTTCCTGATGGGCGTGACGTTCGCACCGATGGGCGCGCTGCTGCCGGAACTGTTCCCGACCCGCGTGCGTTATACCGGCGCTTCGGCGGCGTATAACCTGGGTGGGATTGTGGGCGCATCTGCCGCGCCGTTCTTCGCGACCAAGCTGGTGGCGATGGGTGGGCTGAGTTATGTGGGTGGGTATGTGTCGGCGGGAGCGTTGCTGAGCTTGATTGCGGTGCTGTGCCTGAAAGAGACGCGGAACAATGATTTGAATCGCGTGGGCTGATAGACCGCTATCGGGGGCAAGCCCCCTCCCACATTTGAATGTATTCACAAATCTAACTCTGTGAACAGGATCAAGTGTGGGAGGGGGCTTGCCCCCGATGCTTTTAGAGCTCTACCACCACTGCCTGGGAAGCCCGGTTCGCCTTGGCCCGGGCCGCTTCAATCGACTCATCCCGCGCCAACGCCACGCCCATGCGGCGCTGGCCATTCACTTCGGGCTTGCCGAACAGGCGCAGCGCGGTATCAGGTTCGCTCAACGCGGCGCCCAGGTTGGCGAACGCCGTCTGGGTCGACTGCCCTTCCACCAGGATCACCGCCGAGGCCGAAGGCCCGAACTGACGGATCAACGGGATCGGCAGGCCCAGGATGGCGCGCGCGTGCAGCGCAAACTGCGACAGGTCCTGGGAAATCAGGGTCACCAAACCGGTGTCATGCGGGCGCGGCGACACTTCGCTGAACCACACCTGATCCCCCTTGATGAACAACTCCACGCCAAACAGACCACGGCCACCCAGGGCCTCGGTCACCGCCTTGGCAACGCGCTCGGATTCCGCCAGGGCAATCGGGCTCATGGCCTGTGGCTGCCAGGATTCCTGGTAGTCGCCCTTCTCCTGACGATGGCCCACAGGCGCGCAGAAGGTGGTGCCGCCGATGTGACGCACGGTCAGCAGGGTGATTTCGTAGTCGAAGTCGATAAAGCCTTCGATGATCACACGGCCTTTACCTGCACGACCGCCTTCCTGGGCGTAGTCCCAGGCTTTCTGCACGTCATCGACGCTGCGCAGCAGGCTCTGGCCCTTGCCCGACGAACTCATCACCGGCTTGACCACGCACGGGAAGCCCAGGTCCTGCACGGCCTTGCTGTAGTCTTCGAAGGTATCGGCGAAGTGGTACGGCGAGGTTGGCAGGTCCAACTCTTCGGCGGCCAGGCGGCGGATGCCTTCGCGGTTCATGGTCAGCGAGGTGGCGCGCGCGGTCGGGATCACGGTGAAGCCTTCGGCTTCCAGCTCCACCAGGGTGGCGGTCGCGATGGCTTCGATTTCCGGCACGATGAAGTGCGGTTTTTCCGCCTCGATCACCGCACGCAAGGCGGCGCCGTCGAGCATGTTGATCACGTGGCTACGGTGCGCAACCTGCATGGCCGGCGCGTTGGCGTAGCGATCCACGGCAATCACTTCAACGCCCAGGCGTTGCAGCTCGATTACCACTTCCTTGCCCAGCTCACCGCAGCCACACAGCAAAACGCGGGTCGCGGTTGGCGACAATGGAGTTCCGATTCGGGTCATCTCAGGTCCTCAGGGGAGCGGATCATTGGGAGAAAGGCCGGCATTTTACATGAACTGCAGGAATTGGCCTCAGTTGGCGACAGCCCGCTTGCGGATGCGCCAGGCCATGATCAGCCACACCACCGTGACCCCGGCGAACTTCGACGCCAGTGCAGTACCCACTACCGCCGGCGTGAGCGCGCCGATCAGGCCGAAGAAGATAAAGGTGTCGAGGGGAATGCTCAGCGCCGAACTGATCCACAGGCGGTCGTGCAGCGGACGCTTGGTGATGCTGAACACCAGCCAGTCGATGCACTCGGACACCGCGAACGCGGTGGCGCTGGCCAGGGCGATGGCCGGGTCGGACGTGACATACGACAGCACCAGCGCGGCCAGCATGGCGATGATTGCGCCATGGCCGAAGCGGGTTTGCACCATATCGCGCAGGATAAAGACCAGGCCACCCCAGGCGGACCAGATGACGTCCAGGTGCGGGGCGGTGGAGAAGGCGAAGTTGATCAGCACGACGCTGCTGATGTAGGCGATCAGGAAGAGCATGGGAGTGGACCTGTGAACAAGGGGCACAGGGTACTTCACATTTTGAAATATGTCGTCTGGGATGGCCCTATCGGGGGCAAGCCCCCTCCCACATTTTGACTGCATTCCTACAGACTGAACGCGGCCAACTGTGGGAGGGGGCTTGCCCCCGATAGCGTTGGTTCAGGCGCCGGATTTATTAGAGGCCATAAACACCAATCCACTCGCCACCGCCCGCTCATGACACAACCCCAGCACCACCCGGCGCTCGGCGTTATCCATGCGGCTCCAACGCGTAATCTCATCCACCGTACGCTGGCAGCCGGTGCAAATATCGTCATCGTCCAGCGCGCAAATGCTCACGCACGGCGACGCAACGGGGCGTTCAATCGGATTCATTCTTCCTGCTCGACCAAATCCCGCGCATAACGCTGTGCGTTGTGCACATAGTGCGCGGCGCTGGCTTCGAGCATGCGTTTCTGCGCGTCGGTCAGTTCACGCACCACCTTGCCCGGCGAGCCCATCACCAGCGAACCATCGGGGATTTCCTTGCCTTCGCCGATCAGCGAATTGGCGCCGATGATGCAGTGCTTGCCGATCTTGGCGCCGTTGAGGATCACCGCATTGATGCCGATCAGGCTGTAATCGTCCACCGTGCAGCCGTGCAACATGGCGTTATGCCCAATGGTCACGCCGGTGCCCAGGGTCAACGGGTAGCCCATGTCGGTGTGCATCACGCTGCCGTCCTGCACGTTGCTGTTCTTGCCGATCAGGATCAGTTCGTTGTCACCGCGCAACACCGCGTTGAACCACACGTTGGCGCCCTCCTCCAGCTTGACCTTGCCCACCAGCGTGGCATTGGGTGCCACCCAGCTCTGTGGATGAGTCTCGACGCGGGCGTCGCCCAGGCGGTATTTCATGGTTTTTCCTCACGGCGTTGCCATTCAAGCGATGGCTCAAGTATTGATGAAGCTCTTGGGTGGCTGGTGCAGGCTGATCTTGGCATCGTCATAGAGCAGATTGATCAGCTCGACGATCATGATGGCCGTCAGCCCCCAGATCTTGTATTCGCCAAACCGATAGCTGGGCACGTACCAACTGCGGCCCTGGTAATCGATCCGGTGGGTATGTTCGCGTGGGTCTTGTCGGAAGAAGTCCAAGGGCACGCTGAAAACCGCGGCAATCTCGGCATCGTTGGCCAAGTACTCGACGTAATCGGGGATCACGCCGACATACGGCGTGACCCGAATGCCATGCAGGGAGATCAAGGGGCTCAGCGGGCCGATCACTTCGACCAGCCCGGGCGGCAGGCCGATTTCTTCTTCGGCCTCGCGCAGCGCGGTGAAGATCAGGTCCGGGTCTTCGGGGTCGCGGCGCCCGCCCGGAAAGGCCACTTCGCCACCATGGGTCGACAGGCCACTGGCGCGCAGGGTCAGGATCAGCTCAGGTTCGTCACTGCGGGTAATCGGCACCAGCACCGCAGCCTCGGGGAAACGCCCGTCGGTTTCAAGCGTGTGGGGGGTGTGGTTGCTTACCCGGCGAAGTAGCTCGTCCAGCATGAGTCATCTCGGTCTGTTGGCTACCTTGCATCATGCACCAAAGCTCGCGGGTGCCCAACCCCAAAACCCGCCCGGTGTCGCTAAACGACAACTTGTTGCAGCGCCCTGCCCGTCACGCCAAGATAGACGAACTTTCCAGGAACCCCAGCATGAATTTCTGCAGCCAGTGCGGTAAACCGGTTACCCAACGCATCCCCGAAGGCGACGGCCGCCTGCGCTTTGTGTGTGATCACTGCTCGACCATCCACTACCAGAACCCCAATATCGTCGCCGGCACCGTGCCGGTATGGGGCGATAAAGTGCTGCTGTGCCGCCGCGCCATCGAGCCGCGCCTGGGCTACTGGACGCTGCCCGCCGGCTTCATGGAAAACGGCGAGACCGTGGAACAGGCCGCCATGCGCGAAACCCTGGAAGAAGCCTGCGCCCGCGTGCACAACCTGAGCATCTACACCCTGATCGACGTGCCGCATATCAATCAGGTGCATATTTTCTACCGCGCCGACCTGCTTGACCTGGACTTCGCCGCCGGCCCCGAAAGCCTGGAAGTGCAGTTGTTCGACGAAGCCGACGTCCCTTGGTCCGAGCTGGCGTTCCGCACGGTCGGGCGTACCCTCGAATACTTTTTTGCTGACCGTCGGCAGCAGGCCTTCCCGGTGCGCAGCGAGGCTGTAGAGCCGCGGGTGTTGCCCGCTCCATGACTAGGGATACCGTTTCAATGCGTTGGTTGCTTGCCCTTATCTGCCTGTCGTTCGCGACCCTGTCATCAGCCTCGACCGTGGAAACCCTGGGCGGCAAGACCGTCGAAAAGGTCCTGGTGCTCAAGTCCGCCCATCAGTTGCAGTTGATCAACGACGGCAAGCCGCTCAAGACCTACCGCATTTCCCTGGGCAAGAACCCCAAGGGCCACAAGCTGATCGAGGGTGACCGCCGCACGCCAGAGGGCCTGTACTGGATCGACTGGCGCAAGACCAGCGACCGCTTCAATCTGGCCATGCACATCTCCTACCCCAATATCAGCGACGCCGCCCGCGCCCGCCGCGAAGGCGTGAAGCCCGGCAGCATGATCATGATCCACGGCACGCCCGACAGCGAAGAGTACCCGGAGCAGTGGTTCCATACCCTGGACTGGACCGACGGCTGCATCGGCATGCGCAACGTGGACATGCGCGAAGTCTGGAACCTGGTCAAGGACGGCACCCTGATCGAGATTCGTCCGTAATCTCGTACCGTTCGTAAAATAATTCGAAAAAAAATCCCGCCCCCCTCTACGCCCGCCGGTGAATACCAGTTCACCCCCGCGGGCTGCGCCGTTCTGTGCGCGAGAAAGACCTCTCTAATACCACTTCATACCAAGCCTCATTGTGGAGCCTTTAAACCGCTGCTCGCACCGTTTTAGCTGCATTGACATGGTATTTAAGTGGTATTAATTTCCGGCCAATACCGGGCGACAACACTCCAATAACCGCATCGGAAACCTGACAGATGAACCCCATCCTGGCCCTGCGCCCCGACGATAAACAATCCACGCCGCTGTACCTGCAATTGGCGCGCAAACTGGAAGCAGCGATCCATGCCGGCCAGTGGACCTCCGAACAGGCCCTGCCCTCGGAGCGCGTCCTCAGCGAGCAATTGAGCATCTCGCGAGTCACCGCTCGCAAGGCGCTGGAAGTGTTGTTTGCCCAAGGGCTGATCCGCCGCAATCAAGGCTCCGGCACCTATATATCGCCACGCTTGGAACAGCCGCTGTCGCGCCTTTCCGGGTTCAGCGAGATGCTGCGGCTCAAGGGTTTCGTGCCCAGCTCCCAATGGCTGGAACGAGAACTGACCCAGCCGACCCACGAAGAGATGATCCGCCTGGGCCTTTCGCCCGCCGATAAAGTGGCACGCCTCAAACGCTTGCGTAAGGCGGATGACACGGTGATGGCGATTGAAATGAGCACCCTGCCCGCCTCGGTACTGCCGCACCCGCAAGGCATTGGCAATTCGCTGTACGAATACCTCGAAAGCATTGGCAAACCCATCGTGCGCGCCCTGCAGCATGTGCAGGCGATCAACGCTTCCGACGAGTTCGCCGCGCTGGTGGGCATCGCCCCCGGCACCGCGATGCTGCTGATGACCCGGGTCGGCTACACCGCCGACAACACACCCATTGAAATCACCGACACCTACTGCCGCAACGACTACTACGACTTCGTCGCAGAGCTGCGCCGCCATGACTACTCCGCTGAACTGCGACTCTAGAGAACTGCCCATGTCCGAAGACAACATCCTCACGCCCAACGGCTGGATTCGCGGCCGCCTGGTGCACGAGCACGGCAAGGTGATCGCCATCGAAGGCATCCCTTGCGACCCGGCTGACAACGACCTGCCCTACCTGCTGCCGGGTTTTATCGACCTGCACGTCCACGGCGGCGGTGGCAAGGACATCATGGAAGGCAGCGATGCCTTCGAGACCATCACCCGCACCCACGTACGTTTCGGTACGACTTCTCTGCTGGCTACGACCATGACTGCGCCGGTGGATGAAATCTCAAGCGTACTCGGCCAGCTCGGCACCTTCTGCGAACGGCGTCCGACGGGCAGCGCCCGCGTACTGGGTGTGCACCTGGAAGGGCCTTACATCAATCCGGGAAAACTCGGCGCCCAACCCAACTTTGCCCACACCGCCTTGATGGCCGAAGTGGAAGCCTACCTGCGTCTGGCGCCGATCCGCGTGATCACCATCGCCCCGGAGATCGCCGGGCATGATGGCCTGATCCGCGCCCTCAGCGAACGCGGCGTGCGCATGCAGATCGGCCACACCCTGGGCAGCTACGAAGAAGGCGTCGCCGCCCTCGCCGCCGGAGCCACCAGCTTTACCCATTTGTACAACGCGATGAGTCCGTTGCATCACCGCGAGCCCGGCATCGTCGGCGCCGCGTTGGCCCACGCCAAGTACGCCGAATTGATCCCGGATTTGCTGCATGTGCACCCCGGCGCCATGCGCGTGGCGCTGCGTTCGATCCCATGCCTTTACTGCGTCACCGACTCCACTGCCGCCGCCGGCATGCCCGATGGCGAATACAAGCTGGGCAGCCACACCGTGACCAAATGCCTGGGCGGCGTACGCCTGGCCGACGGCACCCTGGCCGGCAGCACGCTGACCATGGACCAGGCGCTGCGCAACCTGGTGAAGATCGGCCTGCCCGTCAGCGAAGCCTCACAACGCCTGTCGCAATTTCCTGCGGACTACCTGGGCCTGGAAGAGCGCGGCCGCCTGCAACCCGGCAGTTTTGCCGACTGCGTGCGCCTGGACCGCTCCCTGACACTCACCGACGTAATGGTCGAAGGAGAAACCATTGACTTCAAAAATGCTTGAAGAGGCCCTGGCCTCCTGCGACGCCGTGTCGGCGCAATTGCAACGCCTGGACCCGCTGCTGGAGGAAGTCGCCGGCCGCCTGCGCCGCCAGCCGCCGCAAGTGGCGATGACCATCGCCCGTGGCAGCTCGGATCACGCCGCCAGCTACTTCGCCTACCTGGCCATGCAGCATGTGGGCATCCCGGTGGCGTCGTTGCCAATGTCGGTGGTGACCCTGCTGCAAGCCCCGTTGAAAGTCAGCGGCCAAGTGGCGTTCGGTTTCTCGCAGTCGGGGCAAAGCCCGGACCTGGTCAACAGCTTGCGCCTGCTGCGCAAACGCGGCGCCCTGAGCATTTCGCTGGTCAACGCTGAAGACTCACCGCTGGAAGCCGCCTGCGAATTCCACGTGCCGCTCTGCGCCGGGCCGGAGCAAAGCGTCGCCGCCACCAAAAGTTTTATCGCCACACTGAGTGCCAGCGCGCTGCTGATCGGCCACTGGAACCAGGAAGCCGACTTGCTGCAAGCCTGCCGCGCCTTGCCGGACGAACTGCGTGCCGCCGCCAGGCAGGACTGGACGGTCGCCATCGACGCCCTGCGCGACTGCCAGCAACTGATGGTGATCGGTCGAGGCGCCGGTTTTGCCATCGCTCAGGAAGCGGCGCTCAAGCTCAAGGAAACCTCGGCGATCCAGGCCGAAGCCTTCAGCAGCGCCGAGGTACGTCACGGGCCGATGGCACTGATTGGCGACAACTACCCCCTGCTGGTGTTCGCCCCGCGCGGCGCCGAGCAAGCCGGCCTGTTGAGCCTGGCCGCCGACATGCGTCAACGCGGTGCCCGCGTGTTGCTGGCTGCGCCGGACGATATCGCCGAGCGTGACCTGACCCTGAGCCGCGCCGAACATCCGACCCTGGACCCGATCCTGGCGATCCAGAGTTTCTACGTGATGGCGGCAGGTTTGGCCGAAGCCCGGGGCATGGACCCGGACCAGCCGCGTCACCTGAGCAAAGTTACCCGCACTCACTGAGTGGCGTTTTCCTGATGAGTACCGTGCCCATGTCCAACAACAATAATGACCTGACCCTCAGCGCCCCCCTCAGCGGACCGGTGCTGGCCCTGGGCAACGTTCCCGACGAAGTGTTCGCCAGCGGCGCAATGGGCGACGGCATTGCCATCGACCCGTTGAATGACTGCCTGCATGCACCCTGTGACGGCGTGATCATCCACGTCGCCCGCACCGGGCATGCGCTGACAATCCGCGCTGACAACGGTGCCGAAATTTTGATGCATGTGGGCATCGATACGGTGGAACTGAACGGCGAAGGCTTCGCCTTGCTGGTGAAGGATGGCGCGCGGGTAAGCAAGGGCCAGGCGCTGGTGCAGTTTGATCTGGACCGCATTGCACGCCAGTGCAAGAGCCTGGTCAGCCTGATCATCCTGACCAATGGCGAGCGCTTCGAGTTGCGCTCGGTGGCGGCTAGAACGGTCAAGGTCGGCGAGCCGTTGTTGCAGATCGTGGCGCGTTCAGCAGCGTCGGTGTCGACGCCTGTGGATAACTCGGCGGATGAAGCCAGCGCCCGCGTACGCATCACCCATCGCGGTGGTTTACATGCCCGCCCGGCGGCGTTGGTGCGCAAGGCTGCGCAGGGTTTCAGCAGCCAGGCCTCGCTGCACCTTGGCGATAAAACCGCCTCGTGTGACAGCCTGATCGGTTTGCTGGGCCTGGGTATCGGTGAAGGGGATGAGGTGCGTGTGAGCTGTCGCGGCAAGGATGCCGAAGCGGCGGTGCAGGCAGTGATCGCGGCCTTGTCAGCCGTCGTCAAGGAAGAACACCACACCCCGGTGGCCGCCGCGCCCCGTCGGGTCAATACCGAAGTGGGTGTGTTGCAAGGCGTGTGTGCCGCGCCGGGCCTGGTCTGCGGGCCATTGTTCCGCCTGACCGGTATCGAACTGCCGGCAGACACCGGCAAGCATGCTGCCGACGAGCAACTGCAACGCCTGGATGCCGCCCTGGAGCAGGTGCGCAGCGAAATACGCAGCACCCTGGATCATGCGCGCCAACGCAAGAACGTCGAGGAAGAAGACATATTCGCCGCCCACCTCGCCCTGCTGGAAGACCCGACCCTGCTGGGCGCCGCCACCGGCGCCATCGAGCACGGCAGTGCCGCCACTCATGCCTGGCGCGACGCGATCCAGGCGCAATGCGCCGTGTTACTGGCCCTGGGCAAACCGCTGTTTGCCGAACGCGCCAATGATCTGCGGGATTTGCAACAACGGGTACTGCGCGCGCTGCTGGGTGAAGCCTGGCATTTCGAATTGCCCGCCGGGGCGATTGTCAGCGCCCACGAACTGACCCCATCCGACCTGCTGCAACTGAGCGCGCAAAATGCCGCAGGCATCTGCATGGCCGAAGGCGGTGCCACCTCCCATGTGGCTATTTTGGCCCGCGGTAAAGGCTTGCCCTGTGTGGTCGCGCTGGGTGCCGAAGTCCTCGATGTGCCCCAGGGCCAACGGGTGGTCCTCGACGCCGCCAACGGCCGCCTGGAACTGGCCCCCAGCGACGCGCGACACGCCGAAGTGCACCAGATTCGCGACGCACAGAAACTGCGTCGCCAGCAGCAACAGGCCCAGGCTCAACAGCCGGCGCGCACCAGCGATGGCGTGGGCATCGAAGTCGCGGCGAATGTCGCCTCCAGCGCCGAAGCCTTGGTGGCGTTTGAAAATGGCGCCGATGGCGTCGGCCTGCTGCGCACCGAGTTTCTCTTCGTCGACCGCCGCACCGCGCCGGACGAACAGGAACAACGCCAGGCCTACCAGGCCGTGCTCGATGCCATGGGCGACAAGTCGGTGATCATCCGCACCATCGACGTGGGCGGCGACAAGCAACTCGACTACCTGCCACTGCCGGTCGAGGCCAACCCTGTGCTGGGCCTGCGCGGTATCCGCATGGCCCAGGTACGCCCGGAACTGCTCGACCAGCAACTGCGGGCGCTGCTGCAAGTCAGCCCGCTGGAGCGCTGCCGCATCCTGCTGCCGATGGTCAGCGAGGTGGATGAGTTGTTGCAGATTCGCCAGCGCCTGGACGAGTTGTGCGCCGAGTTGGAACTGACCCAGCGCCCCGAACTGGGCGTGATGATCGAAGTGCCCGCCGCCGCGCTGATGGCCGAGCAGTTGGCCAAACATGCCGACTTCCTGTCCATCGGCACCAATGACCTGTCCCAGTACACCCTGGCCATGGACCGCGACCACGCCGGCCTCGCCGCGCGCGTTGATGCGCTGCACCCGGCGCTGCTGCGGCTGATCGCCCAGACCTGCGCAGGCGCGGCGCAACACGGGCGCTGGGTCGGGGTGTGCGGCGCCCTCGCCTCCGACCCGCTGGCCACGCCGGTACTGGTCGGCCTGGGGGTCAGCGAGCTGTCGGTGAGCCCGCCGCAGATCGGAGAAATCAAGGACCGCGTCCGCCACCTGGACGCGGCGCAATGCCGGCAACTGAGCCAGGGCCTGCTCGACCTGAGCAGCGCCCAGGCCGTTCGCCAAGCCTGTCAATACCACTGGCCGCTGAGCTGACAACAACAAGAAAAAAGGAGACTCGCCATGTACCAACATTTCATCGAAGGCCTGCAACGCCTGGGCCGTGCACTGATGCTACCGATCGCGATCCTGCCGATCGCCGGCCTGTTGCTGCGCCTGGGCGACACCGATCTTTTGAACATCGCGGTGATGCACGACGCCGGGCAGGCGATCTTCGCCAACCTGGCGCTGATCTTTGCCATCGGCATCGCCGTGGGCTTTGCCCGCGACAACAACGGCACGGCGGGTCTCGCCGGGGCGATTGGTTACCTGGTGATGGTTTCCACGCTCAAGGTGATGGACTCGACCATCAACATGGGCATGCTCGCCGGTATCGCCAGTGGTTTGATGGCAGGCGCGCTGTATAACCGCTTCAAGGACATCAAGCTGCCGGAGTACCTCGCGTTTTTTGGTGGGCGAAGGTTCGTACCGATTGTCACGGGGTTCTCGGCGGTCGCGCTGGGTGTGATCTTCGGCCTGATCTGGCCGCCGATCCAGCATGGCATCAACAGCTTCGGCGTATTGCTGATGGAGAGCGGCAGCCTGGGCGCCTTCGTGTTTGGCGTGTTCAACCGCCTGCTGATCGTCACCGGTCTGCACCACATCCTCAACAATATGGCGTGGTTCGTGTTTGGCACCTTCACCGACCCGGTGACCGGTGCCGTGGTGACCGGCGACCTGACCCGTTATTTTGCTGGCGACCCCAAAGGCGGCCAGTTCATGACCGGCATGTTCCCGGTGATGTTGTTCGGCCTGCCGGCTGCGTGCCTGGCGATGTACCGCAATGCGCTGCCGGAACGGCGCAAAGTGATGGGAGGGATTTTCCTGTCGATGGCGCTGACGTCGTTTCTGACCGGGGTGACCGAGCCGATTGAATTCGCCTTCATGTTCCTCGCGCCGTTCCTTTATTTGTTGCATGCGCTGCTGACCGGCCTGTCGATGGCGGTCACCAACCTGCTGAATATCCACCTCGGGTTCACCTTCTCCGGTGGGTTTATCGACATGGTGCTGGGTTGGGGCAAGTCCACCAATGGCTGGCTGGTGTTTCCGGTTGGCCTGGCCTATGCACTGGTCTATTACAGCGTGTTCAACTACTGCATTCGCCGCTTCAACCTGAAAACGCCGGGGCGTGAAGACATCCAGGTCGTGCAGGCGGAGGTGATGACGGATAACCAGCGCGCCCTGGCGTATATCCAGGCATTGGGCGGTGCCGAGAATTTACTGAGTGTCGGTGCCTGCACCACGCGTCTGCGTCTGGACATGCTCGACCGCAACAAGGCGGTGGATGCGGACTTGAAAGCGCTGGGCGCCATGGCCGTGGTGCGGCCGGGCAATGGCGGAAGCTTGCAGGTGGTGGTTGGGCCGATGGCCGATAGCATTGCCGATGAGATTCGATTGGCGATGCCTTCATTTGTTGCCAGTGCGCCGGTGATGGTTGCGCCTGTGGATAAGCCGGTGGCGGTGAATGTGCAGGAGGCCGAAAAATGGCTGAACGCCTTGGGTGGCCGAGGCAATGTGCGGCAGCTGGAAGCCGTGGCGATGACGCGGTTGCGGGTGGAATTGGGGGATGATTCGGTATTGTCCGAAGCGGATCTGACGGCACTCGGTTGCCAAGGAGTGAGCCAACTGGACAGCGGTGTTTGGCACTTGCTGATTGGTGACAAGGCTTCGGGGTTAGGTGAAGCATTGGAGCAGTTAGTCGCTCGCCCGATCAACGCCTGACCCCTGTGGCGAGGGAGCTTGCTCCCTCGCCACAGAGTAGGAACGATCATTAATGGCCGTCAAACTTTATTGACTTGCCACCTGTTGGACGCGTTCTGCCCATCTCGCGTAGTCACATAGAACGTATAGGACTGCTGTTGCGGTGTAGCTACAGCATGATTCCAGTCGCCCTGATTATCTGCAGTTATACGCACCTCTGGCTCACGATCATTGTGAAAAATCAAAGGTTGGTCAGGAAACAGCGCTTTCCCGTAGACAAATACCCGTGCGGCCGGTGTATCACCACCATTGGGGATGTCGACCCCCCCTCCAACCACCTTATCGATAGTAAGTGCCATGATTGCTCTCCGTTGCGATGAATGAGCACTTAGTAGAAACGGCGCTGGCGTTTTGCGTAACTGTCAGAGTTGACAGTAGACGGCTAAAAATTTCCACCCTAGTGTCAGTCGACACGGCAGAACACGGACGTTGCGGTCGCCCTGATGTTTTTTCATCGACTTGAAGAAACCGAGGCAATCATGAGCAAAGCCCTTGAGAGAAAACTGACACCGCAGCAATTGGAGCGCGTGCGCGCGGACTTCAAGCGCTACGACGCCAACGGCGATGGAGCCTTACTTCACGCCGGAGGATCTCAAGAAGTTGTTGAGTGAGGTCAACCCAGGCGGTAACAGCACCATCAGTTGGAAGGAGTTTCTGACTGACTACATTCGCGACCTGAATGCTGATAATTGAGGTGCCTGGACTGACGCCATCGCGGGCAAGCCCGCTCCCACATTGTTGATCTGTGAATACATTCAAAACGGTGGGAGCTGGCTTGCCTGCGATTGGCCTTAACTGGCAACTGGAGTGTTAAGACCAGGAATCTCATTCAAGTCCAACACCCGATCCACCATCAATTGGATACCTTCAAGCATCCGGTGAACTGCCAGTGCGATGTCTCGCTGGGCACCGTCGACTTCAAAGGCCAAATGGCCCGTCAGCGCCTGCACTGAAGCAATATCCTGGGCGGCATTGGCGAGTAGGGTTTCGCTGTCGAGGCTGAGTCGTACGCTGAAGAGTTGGTCGGTGGTTTGATAGCTGGCTGGGGGATTTGGGCTGTCTTTGATCATGGTAAACCTCTGGTGTGAAGTAAGAACTACCAGCATCACTTGCAGATGATGGGTGGCAGCTGTGTGCGGGCCTGCAAGACCGAGTCACCAGAAAACCTCGGTAGACCCGGAGGTCTCCCGCACACAGCCACCATAAATGGCGTCCATGAAAAAGCGCCGCAATTATAAAGGCGCTTACGAGTAACTGGTGATGTTTCGGCGGGCTTGCAGTCCCGATCGCTGAATTGGCAGCGACTGGCGAAGGTTAGTGAGGCGAGTTCCGAGGGACAACCTGAAAGGCTTGTCGGAAAGATCTGAGGCGCCTGTGCCGACGTCTTCGCGAGCAAGCCCGCTCCCACATTCGACTGCATTTTTTCAGGATAACCACGGCCGAATGTGGGAGCGGGCTTGCTCGCGAATGGGCCCTCACAGCCAACAAAAAACCCGCTGACCAAACTGGCCCAGCGGGTTTCTTGTTTTTGCAGCGTACGAATCAGAAATCCGCCAACTGCCACACTTCATAAGCCGGCGTCTCGTACGGATGGCTCAGCTTCAACGCGGCCACTACAGCCACAATCAACTCATCCGCCACCACCAGCTCAACCTTCCACTCTTCAACCACTTCAACCTGGCCCACCTGCCCGATAAACGGCTGACTGCCGTCCAACGCGCGGAATTGGCCCTGGCCCAGCACTTGCCAGGCGCAGCTGTCGTAGTTGCCGATGCGCCCGCCGCCAGCGGCGAAGACAGCGGTTTTCACCGTCTCCACGTGGCTGTCGGGCACGAAGAAGCTGAGCTTGTACACGGCCTCAGTTCACCCACACGCGGGCGTTGCGGAACATGCGCATCCAGGCGCCGTCTTCGTTCCACTCTTCCGGACGCCACGAGTTCTGCACGGCGCGGAATACACGCTCCGGGTGCGGCATCATGATGGTCACGCGACCGTCGCGGCTGGTAAGGCCGGTGATCCCGCGCGGCGAGCCGTTCGGGTTGGCCGGGTAGGTCTCGGTGACCTTGCCGTGGTTGTCGACGAAACGCAGGGCGACGGTGCCGGACAGGTCAGCTTCAAGCAAGGCTTCTTCACTGGCGAACTCGGCATGGCCTTCACCGTGGGCAATGGCGATCGGCATGCGCGAACCGGCCATGCCTTGCAGGAAGATCGAGTTGGACTCCTGCACCTGCACCATGGCAACACGGGCTTCGAACTGCTCGGAACGGTTGCGCACAAAGTGCGGCCAGAACTCGCTGCCCGGGATCAGTTCGCTGAGGTTGGACATCATCTGGCAACCGTTGCACACACCCAGGGTAAAGCTGTCGTTGCGCTCGAAGAAGCCCTGGAACGCATCGCGCGCACGGCTGTTGAACAGGGCCGACTTGGCCCAGCCTTCACCGGCACCCAGCACGTCGCCGTAGGAGAAACCGCCGCAGGCCACCAGGCCTTTGAACTCGTTGAGGTCAACGCGACCGGCGAGGATATCGCTCATGTGCACGTCGATCGCATTGAAGCCGGCGCGATCGAACGCCGCCGCCATTTCCACCTGGCCGTTGACGCCCTGCTCACGCAGTACGGCAACCTGTGGACGAATGCCTTTCTTGATGTAAGGCGCGGCGATGTCCTGGTTGACGTCGAAGCTGAGCTTGGTGCTCAGGCCCGGATTCTCTTCTTCCAGGATCACGTCGAATTCCTGCTCGGCGCAGTCGGCGTTGTCACGCAGGCGTTGGATCTGGTAGCTGGTCTCGGCCCACTGGCGTTGCAGCAAGCGGCGCTGGCCGGCAATCACCGTGTCGCCATTGAACGAGATGTTGATCTCGCCATTGTTGATCGGCTGGCCGATCACGGCCACGCAGTCGTCCAGGCCGGCGGCGCTGAATTGGGCGAGTACGTCCGGGGTCGCGTCCTGGCGAACCTGGATCACTGCGCCCAGCTCTTCGTTGAACAGGATGCCGTTGATCTCGGACGCATCCTCGGCAACGCTGTCGAGCACGATATTCAGGCCGCAGTGACCGGCGAAGGCCATCTCGACAACGCTGGTCAGCAAGCCGCCATCGGAACGGTCGTGGTAAGCCAGCAGGTGACCGTCGGCGTTGAGGCCCTGGATCACGGCAAAGAAGGCTTTGAGGTCCTCGGCGTCATCGACGTCCGGAGCCTGCTTGCCGAGCTTGCCATGGGTCTGCGCCAGGATCGACGCGCCCATGCGGTTCTGGCCACGGCCCAGGTCGATCAGAATCAGGTCGGTGGTGCCCTTGTCCATGCGCAGTTGCGGGGTCAGGGTCTGGCGGATGTCAGTGACCGGTGCAAAACCGGTGACGATCAGCGACAGCGGCGAGGTGACTGTCTTGTCGACGCCGTCTTCGTTCCAACGGGTGGCCATGGACATGGAGTCCTTGCCCACCGGAATGGTGATGCCCAGCTCAGGGCACAGTTCCATGCCGACCGCCTTGACGGTGTCGTACAGGCGCGCATCTTCACCCGGGTGGCCGGCAGCGGACATCCAGTTGGCCGACAGCTTGATATCGGACAGCTTGCCGATGCGCGACGCGGCGATGTTGGTGAGGGTTTCACCGATTGCCATGCGGCCTGACGCCGGCGCATCCAGCAGGGCCAGCGGCGTACGTTCGCCCATGGCCATGGCTTCACCGGTGTAGACGTCGAAGCTGGTAGCGGTGACGGCAACGTCAGCCACCGGCACTTGCCACGGGCCGACCATCTGGTCACGGGCCACAAGGCCGGTGATGGTGCGGTCGCCGATGGTGATCAGGAAGCTCTTGCTCGCCACGGCCGGGTGGTGCAGCACGCGTTCGATGCTGTCGGCCAGTTCAAGTTGGCTTGGGTCGAAGTCATCGCCCAGCTCGGCTTCACGTACCGCCGAACGGTGCATGCGCGGGGCTTTGCCCAGCAGCACTTCAAGCGGCATGTCCACCGGGCTGTTGCCGAAGTGGCTGTCGGTAACCGTCAGCTGCGGTTCGGCAGTGGCTTCGCCGACCACGGCAAACGGGCAACGCTCGCGTTCGCAGATGGCCTGGAAGCGCGCGAAGTCTTCAGCGCCGACCGCCAATACGTAGCGCTCCTGGGATTCGTTGCTCCAGATTTCGTGCGGGGCCATGCCCGGCTCGTCGTTTGGAATGTTGCGCAGTTCGAAACGGCCACCCCGGTCGCCATCGTTGACCAGTTCCGGGAAGGCGTTGGACAAACCACCGGCGCCGACGTCGTGGATGAAGCTGATCGGGTTCTTGTCACCCAACTGCCAGCAACGGTCGATGACTTCCTGGCAGCGACGCTCCATCTCTGGGTTTTCGCGCTGTACGGAAGCGAAGTCCAGGTCTGCCGAGCTGGTGCCGGTGGCCATGGAAGAAGCGGCGCCGCCGCCCAGGCCGATCAGCATCGCCGGGCCGCCGAGCACGATCAGCTTGGAGCCGACCAGGATCTCGCCTTTCTTGACGTGTTCTTCACGGATGTTGCCCATGCCGCCGGCCAACATGATCGGCTTGTGGTAGCCGCGCACTTCATCGCCACGCGGGGTGGTGATGGATTGTTCGAAGGTCCGGAAGTAACCGGTCAGCGCCGGACGCCCGAATTCGTTGTTGAACGCAGCGCCGCCCAGCGGGCCTTCGATCATGATGTCCAGCGCAGTGACGATGCGCTCGGGTTTGCCGTACGGCACTTCCCACGGCTGTTCGAAACCCGGGATCTGCAGGTTGGACACGGTGAAACCGGTGAGGCCCGCCTTGGGCTTGGCGCCACGGCCGGTGGCGCCTTCGTCGCGAATTTCGCCGCCGGAACCGGTGGCTGCGCCCGGGAACGGGGCAATCGCGGTCGGGTGGTTGTGGGTCTCGACCTTCATCAGGATGTGCACCGGCTCCTGGACCGCACCGTACTGGCGGGTCTCAGGGTCCGGGAAGAAACGGCCGGCGACGGAGCCGACGATCACCGAGGCGTTGTCCTTATAAGCAGAAAGAACTCCTTCGCTGTGCATCACGTAGGTGTTCTTGATCATGCCGAACAGGCTTTTTTCCTGGCTTTCGCCGTCGATGTCCCAACTGGCGTTGAAGATCTTGTGACGGCAGTGCTCGGAGTTGGCCTGGGCGAACATCATCAGTTCGATGTCGTGCGGGTTGCGCTTCAAGCCGTTGAAGGCGTTGACCAGGTAGTCGATCTCGTCTTCGGCCAGGGCCAGGCCCAGCTCGGTGTTGGCCTTCTCGAGGGCGGCGCGGCCACCGCCGAGCACGTCAATCGCGGTCAGCGGCTTGGGCTCGGCATGGCTGAACAGGCCGGCAGCCTGTTCCAGCTGGCTGACGATGATCTGGGTCATGCGGTCGTGCAGGCTGCTGGCGATCAGCTCGGCGTCGGCATCGCTGAACTGGCCCGCGACGTAGAAAGCGATACCACGCTCCAGACGCTGGATTTTCTCCAGGCCGCAGTTACGGGCGATATCGCTGGCCTTGCTCGACCAGGGCGAGATGGTGCCGAACCGTGGCAGCACCAGGAACAAGCGGCCATCAGGCTCTTGGACCGGAACGCTTGGGCCGTACTTCAGAAGGCGTGCGAGCACTTGCTGTTCGTCGGCGTTCAACACGCCGGTAACGTCGGCGAAGTGAGCAAATTCAGCGTACAGGCCTGTAACAGCTGGAACCTTCTGGCTCAGTTGCTCAAGGAGTTTGCTGTGGCGAAAGGCAGAAAGGGCAGGAGCGCCGCGCAGGATCAACATCTTCGGGACAGCCTCGGGAAGGGGGTGTGCTTTGAGGCCGTGCATTCTAGCGTAAACCGCCGCCAACGGCACCCGAAACGCTACCGGTGGCTGCCGCCGAACGTCAGTTGGCCGGATTACACCCCTTTCGCCGGGTCATGAGGGGCATTCGGCGCAGTTATTTTAACCGTCACAATCCCTCGCCAAGCCGCGTTTCTGCGGGTTGCAGCACAGTTTTGCCGGCGCTAGCAGACAACGTCCACGCTGTCGAGATATGGCGCCGTGGGCCGTTTGCGTATACTGCGCAGATGTTCTCCCCAACGGCTTTGCGACCGCGATGCGCCAAATGGCTCATCGCCACCGGACTCTTCCTGATGCTCAGCGCCTGTGTTGATAAACCCAGCACGCTCGAGCGAATCAAGGAGGATGGCGTCTTGCGGGTGATCACCCGGAACAGCCCGGCGACTTATTTCCAGGACCGCAACGGTGAAACCGGTTTCGAGTACGAACTGGTCAAGCGCTTCGCCGACGACCTGGGCGTGAAGCTGGAAATCGAGACCGCCGACAACCTCGACGACCTGTTCGGCCAGCTGGGCAAACCCAACGGCCCGGTCCT
Source organism: Pseudomonas extremorientalis (assembly GCF_024584605.1). Lineage (NCBI taxonomy): Bacteria > Pseudomonadati > Pseudomonadota > Gammaproteobacteria > Pseudomonadales > Pseudomonadaceae > Pseudomonas > Pseudomonas extremorientalis. The sequence goes on from NZ_CP089519.1 coordinate 5,230,362, forward strand.
CGCCGCCGCCGGCCTGGTCAGCAGCGAACAGCGCAAGGCGCAGGTACGTTTCTCCCACCCTTACCTGGAAGTCACTCCGCAGATCATCTACCGCAATGGCCAGTCCCGCCCGACGAACGCGGCGGACCTGGTGGGCAAGAAGATCATGGTGCTCAAGGGCAGCACCCACGCCGAACAATTGGCGGCGCTGAAGAAGCAGAATCCTGCAATTGAATACGAAGAATCCGACGCCGTTGAGGTAGTCGACCTGCTGCGCATGGTGGACGAGGGGCAAATCGATCTGACCCTGGTGGACTCCAACGAAGTGGCGATGAACCAGGTGTACTTCCCCAACGTACGCGTGGCGTTCGACCTGGGCGACGCCAGCAACCAGAGCTGGGCTGTCGCTGCCGGTGATGACAACAGCCTGCTCAACGAGATCAACAGTTACCTGGATAAAGTCGAGAAGAACGGCACGTTGCAGCGTCTTAAAGACCGCTACTACGGGCACGTCGACGTGCTCGGCTATGTGGGTGCCTACACCTTCGCCCAGCATCTGCAGCAGCGTTTACCCAAGTACGAGAAACACTTCCGCGCCTATGCCAAGGAAGAAAAGGTCGATTGGCGCCTGCTGGCCGCCATCGGCTATCAGGAATCGCTGTGGCAGCCGGCCGTCACCTCCAAGACCGGCGTGCGTGGCCTGATGATGCTGACCCAGAACACCGCCCAGGCCATGGGCGTGTCCAACCGCCTGGATCCCAAGCAAAGCATCATGGGCGGCGCCAAATACCTGGCCAAGATCAAGGATGAACTGGACGACAGCATCGCCGAACCGGATCGCACCTGGTTCGCCCTCGCCGCCTACAACGTTGGCACCGGCCACCTGGAGGATGCGCGCACGCTGGCCAAGCGCGAAGGCCTGAACCCGAACAAGTGGCTGGATGTGAAAAAGATGCTGCCGCGCCTGTCACAGAAGCAGTGGTACAGCAAGACCCGCTACGGCTATGCGCGAGGCGGTGAGCCGGTGCACTTTGTGGCGAACATCCGGCGTTACTACGACATCCTCACCTGGGTGACCCAGCCGCAGCTGGAGGGCAACCAGGTGGTCGAAGGCAACTTGCATGTGCCGGGTATCGACAAGACCAAGCCGCCGGAAGATAACCCGCAGTTGTAAGAACACAGCAAAACCCGGTGGGAGGTGGCTTACCCCCGATAGCGGTGTGTCAGCTACAAATAAGCTGACAGATACATTGCAATCGGGGGCAAGCCCCCTCCCACATTTTGATCTCTATTTGGATTAGAGACCGGTGAGCAGATGGACTACGCCGCCTGTTAACACCATCACCCCTGCGACACCGGCCGCCTTCAACGCCACCTCATCCAACCGCCCCGCATCCTGCAACTGCACCCGCACCCGCGTCAGCGCCACACGCTGCTGCGTTTTGAGGTTGTCCGCGCCGCCCAACGCGCTGATTACTTCGGCCGGCAATAGACTCTGCGTCGGTGTTGCTACGGTCTCGGCAATCAAATCCGGCGTCAGGGCTTTCCAGAACGCCCGCTGCAATTTCTCGAACATGCTCAAAGCTCCATGACAGGTGAGGTTTCAACGGTGGCTGCGTGATATTGGCGCAAGGCCTCACGCACCTGGGCGGCTTCTTCCAGGCCCAGTACCTGGCGGGCGATGATCTGGCAGTCGGCCAGGTCCAGTTCGCGCACGGTGGCCTTGATGGTGGGGATCAACGGCACGCTGACCGACAACTCGTCCACGCCCAGTCCGATCAGCACCGGCACGGCCAGCGCTTCGGAAGCCAGCGCACCGCACACCCCCACCCACTTGCCATGGGCATGGGCGGCCTTGACCGTGGTGGCGATCAGGCGCAGCACCGCCGGGTGGAAACTATCGGCCTGGTTGGCCAGGCGCGGGTGGTCGCGGTCCATGGCCAGGGTGTATTGAGTCAGGTCGTTGGTGCCGATGGAGAAAAAGTCCACGTGGGGCGCGAACACATCCGCCATCAGCGCGGCAGACGGCACTTCTATCATGATGCCCAGCTTCGGCAGCTCGGTAAGCCCCAGCGCCAGTGCTTCCTCTTCAAGAATCCTGCGGGCCAGGTGCAGCTCCGATAGCAGGCTGACCATCGGCAACATGATGTGCAGCCGCGCAAAGCCTGCGCTGGCGAGGATCGCACGGAATTGTTCGCGCAGCAGCTCAGGACGTTCCAGGCACAGGCGGATACCGCGCAGGCCGAGGAACGGGTTGGTTTCGGCGTCCATCGGCACATAGGCCAACGGCTTGTCGCCGCCGACGTCCAGGGTGCGCACCACCAGGTTGCGCTCGGTGCCCAGGGCACGGGCGATGGCGGTGTAGGTGGCCGCTTGTTCATCGGGGCCTGGCGCGCGGTTGCGATCCAGGTAGAGGAATTCCGAGCGCAAAAGGCCGACACCTTCGCCACCCAGGGTCAGGGATTGCTCCACCTCCTGCAACGAGGCCACGTTGGCGGTGACTTCGACGTGATGGCCATCGCGGGTGGTGGCGGACAAAGACGCCTGTGCCACATCGCGCTGATGGCGGAGCGCCTGTTGCTTGCGCGCAATGTCCAGTTGCTCGATTTCGGCCAGGTCCGGCTCCAGGTGCAGCTCGCCCTTGTCGGCGTCGAGCAACACCTGTTTGCCATTGGCCAGCCCCAGCACCTCGGTTGGAACACCGCAAATGGCCGGTAGGCCGAGGGCGCGGGCAAGGATGGCGACATGGCTGGTCGCGCCGCCGCCAACGGTGACGAACCCCAGCACTTTGCGGGTATCCAGGCTGGCCGTCTGCGAAGGGGTCAATTGCTCGGCGATCAGGATCGCGCACTCCGGCAAGTCCCAGGCGTTGTCCTGAATACCCAGGATCAGTTTCAGCACACGCTTGCCGACATCGGCCAGGTCTGCCGCGCGCTCGGCGATCAGCGCGTTGCCCAGCCCCTGGAATAGCTTGGCGGTCGCGAGCGTGGCACTGTTCCAGGCAAACGCGGCGCTCTTGCCCTCCGCCAACAAACGGTGGGCTTGTTCCAGCAAGGTCGGGTCTTCGAGCAATTCCTGGTGAGCGCGGAAAATCTCGGCCTGGGCACTGCCGGCAGCCTTGTCCCGTAACGCCTGCAATGCCTCAGTGGCAGCCAGCAGGCCACGCGCCAAGGCAGCACGTTCGGTGGCTTCCCCCGTGCCTTGCTCAGTGATGGTCAGTTCAGGCTCAGTCACTTGAACAACCTGGCCAAACGCCGAACCCGGCGATGCACACACGCCCCGCAGCACGGTCGCCGACGACTGAATTTCGACAGGCTCGGCAACGCTCGCAATTACCTCGCCACAACCTTCAGCCAACAAGGCCACCAGCGCCTTGATCGCCTCTTCGGCATCTTGCCCTGCTGCGCTCACCTGCAAGCTGTCGCCCCGTACCGTTTGCAACGCCATGATTGCCACCAGCGACTTGGCGTTGGCGCTCTGGGTTTGCTTGTGCAGGTAGATGCTCGCCTTGAACCCCTTCGCCGCCTGGGCGAACACCGCCGCCGGCCGGGCGTGCAAACCGTTGGCATTGGGTAAGGTCAACGGCTTGGAGAACAGCGCATCGCCCTCCTCCTCGTCCACTGCGCCAACGGCTTCACCGGGGGATAACTGCAGCAACGGCTGGCCGACCTCCACACCATCGGTGGCCAACACGCTGAACGGTTCGCCGCTGACCACCAGCATCAAGGTCAGCAGACTGCGCGCATGGAGCGCCACGTAGTCGGCATCGAATTCGATCAACGGCTGCCCGGCCTCCACCCGCTGGCCTTCCTGCACCAACCGGGTGAAGCCCTTGCCCGCCAGGTTCACGGTGTCCAGGCCAATGTGCATGAGCACCTGGACGCCGTTGTCGTCGGTGATGCTGACGGCATGACCACTGTCCTGGATATTGCTGATCGTCCCGGCCAATGGCGCGCAGAGGGTCTGCGACGTGGGGTCGATGCACAGGCCATCGCCAATCAGGCGGCTGGAGAAGACCGGGTCGGGCACCTTGTCCAGCGCCAGCAGCACACCCGACAAGGGCGCCAGTAATTCCAGGGGTTGAGTTGTGGTCATGACTTCACCTGTTGTTTTGTTCCGTAGATATCATTGAGCGGAGGAAGGGTCACTTCCACCAATACTCAACCTGCACACCAACGTTCGACCCATGCCGCGCCGTGCCATACGAGCCGGTATCGGACAACGCCGACCCCGCCGCCAATTCATTCGCCGCACGTTTGGCCGCTTCGTTCCAGGTGGCATAGGTGTAGTACAAGCGCACCTCCGGCCGCGCCCAGAAATCCGGGCCTTTGGGCGACCAGGTCGGAGCGAAGGTGAATTTGCTCAGTTTGCGCGTCCCGCCCGTAGCCTCGACCTGATCATGCCCAAGCTCGGCGACCAGTTTGAACTGTTCGCTGATGGCGTACGCCGGACGCACACCGAGGGACATCCAGGTCTGGTCCTGGCTGCCCGGACGAATATCCTTCTGGTACACCGCTTCGATCTGCCCACCGAAACGCGGGGTCACCTGCCAATCGAAAAACTCCACGGCGCGGTAACTTTTGCTGCTGTTGTCCAGGAAGGTATTGCCGGTGTAACCCAGGCCGGTGCCGGGGCCTTCGCCGTACTGCAAGGCGAACTTGTTCTTGCCGCCCAGGAAAGGTTTTTGCACGTGCTGCGCGGTGAGCGCCCAACCGCTGTTGGTGTCGCGCCCGCCGGCTTTTTCGATGTAGCTCAGGCCCAGTTCCAGCTCGCCGCCGGGGTTGGTCTTGAAGCCCGCGACGTTGAAGTCGTGACGGGTGGCGTATTCCTTCTGGTACAGGTTGTCCTTGCGGGAAATGGCATAGCTGTACTTGAGGTCGCCGATCAGCACGTCCTCGATACCACCGCCCGTGGCGCTCTGGTTCCAGTAGTAGAAGTCGGAGATATGGATGTCGTTACGTTTGTAGTAACGCCGGCCGGCCCACAGCGAACCGCCATTAAGGGCTGGCAGGTTGGACCACTGCGCATACATCTGCGGCATGCGCGCGGTGCCGTTGTTTTCGCCCTGGAACTTCAGCGCGCGGTCGTACTTGTTGTAGAGCGATGCCATGGCATCGACGCTGAGCACCGAGCCGTCGTCGAGGGTGAGCAGGTCTTGGCGCAACTCCAGTTCGGCGTACTGCTCGCACTCGTTGCCCAGACGGTATTTGGTTTGCGCCCCGGGTAATTGGAAACACTGCTGTGGGCCGCTGCCCGTCGACGTCCCCGCGCCACTGCGCACGTAACCCGCAAATTCCAAGGCTTGAACGCCAAGAGGCAGGCTTAGACAAGACGCAACGAGGCCCAGCTTTATTGTTGTTTTCATAAAGCACTCCGATATTTTTATTATGTTTTTTGCAGCGCCCCGTGCTCCCACACGGGGTTACAGCGGGTCTCAGTCCTTGAGGTGCAGCACGAACGATTCGTAAGGGCGTAATGCAACCGTGCCCGTTCGCGCCGGGCAGTCGGGGTAGTTACTGATCAGCAGGCGTTGTTCAGTCGCCTGGTTGATCACGTTGTCCGGCAGTTGGATTTCGCAGGGCGTGCCGTAGAAGTTGTTCAGCACCAGCAGGCGTTCGCCATGGCCTTCGCGCAGGTACGCCCAGACTTGCGAGTGGCCTTGCAGCAGCTCGCGATAAATACCTTCCTGGATCAGCGGTTCATGACGGCGCAACGCAATCAACGCGCGGTAGTGATGCAGCACGGACTCGGGGTCATCCCGTTGGCTTTCGACGTTGATGATGGAGGCATTGGCCGGAATGCCGATCCAGGGTTCACCGCTGCTGAAACCGGCATTCCTATCGGCATTCCACTGCATCGGCGTACGGCCGTTATCGCGGGACTTCTGCATGATCGCCGCCATGCTCGACGCCTCGGATTCCCCCGCATCACGCTTGAGTCGGAAGATGTTCAGGGTCTCCACATCGCGGTACTGCTCGATCCGGTCAAAGCCCGGATTGGTCATGCCCAGTTCTTCGCCCTGGTACACATACGGCGTGCCCTGGAGAAAGTGCAGCGCGGTGGCGAGCATCTTGGCCGAGACCACGCGATGTTCACCGTCATTGCCGAAACGCGAGACCACCCGCGGCTGGTCGTGGTTACACCAGAACAGCGCGTTCCAGCCGCCACCGGCCTGCATGCCCAGCTGCCAGTCAGAGAAGATCTGCTTGAGCTGCAGGAAGTCGAAGTCAGCCTTCACCCACTTCTGCAGGTTCGGGTAATCGACTTTCAGGTGATGAAAGTTGAAGGTCATCGACAGCTCTTTCGACGCGGGATTGGAGTAGCGAATGCAGTGCTCGAGGCTGGTGGACGACATCTCGCCGACATTGATCAGGTCATGCCCCTCGAAGACTTCGCGGTGCATTTCCTGCAGGTATTCATGCACGTTCGGGCCGTCGGTGTAGAAACGGCGGCCGTCGCTGGTGTCCTCGGGAAAATCGGCGGGCTTGGAGATCAGGTTGATCACATCCAGGCGGAAACCGCCCACGCCTTTGTCGCGCCAGAAGCGCATCAGCTTGAACACCTCGGCGCGCACCTTGGGATTGTCCCAATTCAGGTCGGCCTGGGTGTGGTCGAACAGGTGCAGGAAGTACTGGCCGGTTTGCGCCTCGTATTCCCAGGCCGAGCCGCCGAACTTGGACTCCCAGTTGTTCGGCTGGTCGCGCCAGATGTAGAAGTCGCGGTACGGATTGTCCAGGCTGCTGCGTGCCTGCTGGAACCATTCGTGCTCGATGGAGGTGTGGTTGACCACGATGTCGAGCATCAGCTTGATGCCGCGCTTGGCCGCTTCGCTGATCAGCAAGTCGCAGTCGGCCATGGTCCCGTAGCTGGGGTCGATGGCGTAGTAGTCGCTGATGTCGTAACCGTTGTCGCGTTGCGGCGAGCGCAGGAATGGGGTGATCCACAGGCAGTCCACACCCAGCCACTTGAGGTAGTCGAGCTTGTCCACGATGCCCAGCAGGTCACCGGTGGCGTTACCCGCGTGGCTGTGGAAGCTTTTGGGGTAGATCTGGTAGATCACCGAGTGTTGCCAGTCTTGCATGGTGGGCTCCTTCAGTTGATTGTTGTGCAGGCCTTTAGGGCCTCATCGGGGGCAAGCCCCCTCCCACATTTGAAATGCGTTTCAATGTGGGAGGGGGCTTGCCCCCGATTGCGATGGTTCAGGCGACGCGATATCCAGGCCGAACAATTTTCATGCTCAACGCACAGGTCAGGACAAACGGCACCACGATCGCGATGACCATCCCGATCACAAAGCTGGGGATGTACTGCGGAATGATCGAAATGAATCCAGGCAAGCCACCGACGCCGATGGCCGACGCCTGCACCTTGTTCAGCGACAGGAAAATGCTGCCCAGCGCCGAGCCGAGCAGCGCCGCATAGAACGGGAACTTGAAGCGCAGGTTCACGCCGAACATCGCAGGTTCAGTGATGCCGAAGTACGCGGAAATTGCCGAGGTCGAGGCCATGCTTTTGTCCCGTGCATTACGGGTGGTGTAGAACACCGCGAGCGCGGCGCTGCCCTGGGCCAGGTTGGACATGACGATCATCGGCCAGATGAAAGTGCCGCCCTGGGTGGAGATCAGTTGCAGGTCCACGGCGAGGAACATGTGGTGCATGCCGGTGATCACCAGCGGCGCATACAGCAGGCCGAAAATCGCCCCGCCGACCATAGGCGCCAGGTCAAACAGGGTGACCACGCCTTCGGTGATCAGGATGCCGAGGTGACGGGTCACCGGGCCGATGATGGCCAGGGCCAGCACGCCGGTCACGACGATGGTGGTGATCGGCACGACCAGCAGTTGAATCGCGTTGGGCACCCGCGCCCGCAGCCATTTCTCGATGACGCTCATCACGTAGGCCGCCATCAGGATCGGCAGGATCTGCCCCTGGTAACCGACTTTTTCAATCTTGAACCAACCGAAGATATCGAAGTACGGCAGGCTCTGGCCGTCGAGACCAGCCACCGCCTTGCCGTAGTTCCAGGCGTTGAGCAGGTCCGGGTGCACCAGCATCAGGCCGAGCACGATGCCGAGGATTTCGCTGCCGCCAAACCGCTTGGCCGCCGACCAGCCCACCAGGGCCGGCAGGAACACAAACGAGGTGTTGGCCATCAGGTTGATCAGGCTCCACAGGCCATCCAGGTCCGGATAAGCCTCCAGCAGCGTCTTGCCCTCGATGAACATGCCCTTGGCGCCCATCAGGTTGTTCACGCCCATCAACAGGCCGGCGATGATCAGCGCGGGCAGGATCGGCATGAACACATCGGAGAACACCCGCACCAGGCGCTGCATGGCGTTGGTCTTGTCGGCGCCCTTCTTCTTCACGTCGGCGATGGTCGCGGCGGCGAGACCGGTCTGTTCACGCAGGGCGGCGTAGACCTTCTCCACTTCGCCGGGGCCGATCACCACCTGGAACAGACCGCCGGTAAAGAACGAGCCCTTGACCAGATCCACCTGGTTCAGCGCGCTGCCGTTGACCAGGCTCGGGTCCTTGAGCGCCAGGCGCAGACGGGTCACACAGTGGGCAGCTTGCTCAAGGTTGTCGCTGCCCCCGAGGTTCTCGAGAATCTCGCGGGCGATATTGGAATAGTCGTGGCTCATGCTTGGGTTCCACTTTGGTTTTTTTTATTGGGGGCAGTCATTGGCAGCACGCCGAGGGCAAAAGTACTCGTCTGTACGAGTTAAAGCAACAACTCGTCTGTACGAGTTACATATTGTTTATCTTTTGTAGGACAGCGCGTCGCTGCAAGCCGCATGAACCAAGGGTCTAATGGACAAACCGCCTCTCTGCCACTAAGGTTCCTGCCTTGACCGCAACCCCGGCAAAGAGCCATCCCCATGAGCAAATACAACCAGATCTATACGGATCTGCTTGCCAGCATCACCACTGAACGCCTGCAACGCGGCACGCGCCTCCCCTCCGAAACCGAACTGATGGACAGCTACCAGGCCAGCCGAGGCACCGTGCGTCGCGCCATCGAGCAGTTGCAGGAGCGCGGGTTTGCACAAAAGATCCACGGCAAGGGCACCTTCGTGTTGTCGCCCAACCCGATCGAGTTCCAATTGGGCGGCATCGTCAGCTTCCACGAAACCCACGCCGACCTGGGCGACGACGTACGCACCGAAGTGGTCGAATTCACTCAGTTCCCACTGGAAGGCTCACTGCTGCAACACATCGAAGCCGAACCCGGCACCCTGATCACCCGCATCAAACGGGTACGGCGCATCGGTGGCAAACGGGTGATCCTCGACATCAACCACTTCGTGGCCGACGTGATCCCCGGCCTGGACCGCTCGATTGCCGAGCAGTCGATCTACGCGTTTATCGAGCAGACCTTGCAACTGCAAATTGCCTACGCGCAACGCACCATCGAAGCCCTGCCGCGCGGCAAGGACGACCAGACACACCTCGACCTCGAAGGTCAGAGCCATGTGATCGTGGTAAGCAACCAGACGTTTTTGCAGGACGGGCGGCAGTTCGAGTACACCGAGTCGCGGCATACGTTGGATAAGTTTTACTTTTCGGATATTGCGCGGCGTTGAGCATGAGTCGGGAAGATCATTGCACTGCGATGCTTTTTGCCAGGCCTGCTGCCCAGGCAGCGGCCATCTTCTCTCCTACCGCCGCAAACTCTGGGTGAGTGCTTTGATACTCGGAAAGCTCTGCCATCGCCTGAGCCATTCCGTCTTGCACTCTGGCCAGCAGTTCGTTGCAACGTGCCTCGGACAAGCCGCACGAACTGCGCCCGAACTGGACCAGCATCTTGCGCTTGGGCCAGGCCTTCGAACCACCGAGCAACAAACCCATGATGTCGTTGCAGTTGTACACGGTTGTGGTCACCAGGTCGTAAGCTGGTGCCAGCCAAACGTCAGCATCCTGTGCGCAATTCTCATACAGCAAGCCGAAGTTTTTCAGGTGAGCGTCACCGTTCTGGATGCCAGCAGAAAGTGCCACCATCAAGAAGAAGTCTTCCAGCGTTCTGGTGACACGGCTGGGCGTGACAAATGACCTGATCAGCTTCGCGCATCCCTGGTAGCTTCCGTCATATTTCTTCGCGGTTCCCCATCCCGATAGAACGCACATATCCTCAAATCCGAGGTAGGCGCTTTCACTGATGTCGAACCGTTTCACCACCAGGAATTTCCCGTGTTGGCTGAGCTGGACCTCAGGCACGCCGCTTGCGCCGATATATAGCCGCTCACGTTGACTGGTCATGGATATTCTCCGATTTCAGCTCATCAAGGGTCTTGCGCCGACGCTTGGGGATGGCCGTCAACTCATATCCCAAGCCCTCAAGAATGGCTGCGACCTTGCGAATCCCCACTTCCGGGATGGTATTGTTCTCAATCCCCGAGATGGTGGCGCGACTCATGCCATGCCGTTGTGCGAGCTGGCTTTGTGAAAGGCCTGCGGCTTTGCGGAGCTGCCTAATCAATAGTCCTAAATCGTTCATGTCGACACGCATCCAATGCAATGCAAAATTGCGTAATACTGCATTAATGCATCCTATACGATGCGCTGAATTTTGAATGGTGCTTTATCCGCGCGCGGCTGGTTGGGCGCTCGCGCACCAGAAATACAAACCTGCGGCCAGAGCTGCCTTGACTCAGCCTGGAACTACGCCGCCAATGCCGACGACTCCATTGCCAATGACGCGTTATGAAACATGATGAGTAGATACTTTCCCTGTCGTCGGGCATTGGCCAGCTTATACAAAGCCTGGGTGGTGATGCTCAGCGCTCTTCTCATCGCCTGCCAATCGCCGCGCGAGGCTCTGCAACAACTGGCTGAGGAGCACTACCGACAATGGGAGGTCCTGCCGGGACAGCACTTCCCTCTCTTCATAGTTGCTCCGCAAACTGCAGAAAAGATGACTCGCCTGCGTGTGTACCTGGAAGGCGATGGCCATTCATGGGCGACGGCCACTCAACCCAGCCTGGATCCGAGCCCGCACAATCTGTTGGTACCACGGCTGGCGATCAATGATCCGACACCAAATGCGTACCTGGCACGCCCCTGCCAGTTCGTCATGGTCGCTGCCTGTCAATCGGCACTCTGGACCCATCGACGATTCTCTCAGGAAGTGGTCACAAGCCTCAGCCAGGCGCTGGATCAATTAAAACAGCGCTATGGCAATAGTGAGTTCGAACTAGTCGGGTACTCAGGTGGCGCCGCTCTCGCCCTATTGTTAGCGGCGCAGCGCAATGATGTGACCCAGGTGCAAACCCTTGCAGGCAATCTCAGTCCACGCCTGTGGGCGACGATGAAAGGCCTGTCACCACTCGATGGTTCACTGGATCCGCTGGACTATCGTAGCCGACTCGCCTTGTTACCCCAGCGTCATCTCATCGGCGAAGCGGACCTGATTATTCCAAGTGGGTTGGCTGATAGGTACCAACAGGCGCTTGATTCGCCCCTCTGCGAATACATCCATGTACGGGGAGCAAGCCATGATAAGGGGTGGGAAGCGACCTGGAGCCACTGGGTTAAAACGCCATTAACCCATGGATATCCTGAGATTGAGGGTAAACAGGCTCGCTGAACCTCCCCGTACAACTACAAAAAATCACGGCGACGTCGCATTTTTTATGCTTTTTTTCTTCACCGATCCTTTTTGTAATGAATTGTCCTACACGCATCGTGTAAATTCCCACGCGCTTGAATCAGCAATTCACTGACAAGCTGGCAGGGATGCCTAAAACAGACGCTGACGCGTGGGTTGTTCCCTGTCAGTTTCTGCCCTGTAAGGATACTGCCTTGAATATTTCCCACCTGCGCCGCTCGTTGTTGGCGCTGTCCGTCGCGACGGCTACCGCGACAGCATATGCCGTACCCGCCCCCAACTTGAACCACGATCTGAGCACAGGGGCATACAGCAGCTCCGGTGACGTATTCAATAACGCCACCTTCACCGGGACATCGCAAAACGCAGGTGTAGAGCTGACCAACGTGACCCTGACGGGCAATCTGGTCAACCAGGGCAAAATCAACCTGACGGCTGCGACCCCCACTGACTTCCCGTCCGGTATCGCCATGACCCTCAATTCCAACGTCGGTGGCGACTTGGTAAATAATGGCGATATCACGGTGAGCGGCAACGCCGGCGTCGGGCTGGACCTGTATCTGGCAAAGATCGCTGGCGGTGTGAACAACAACGGCAACACCACTGTGACAGGCGCCAATGCCGAAGGCATGCTGATCACCTCATCCCAGGCGCGCATCAATAACTCGGGCACTATCACCGCACGTGGCATCGACTCTGTGGGTATCGACATCGAGAACGCACGCTTCACGGGTCAGATGACGAGTGGTATTTACAACAGCGGGACTATCTCCGCTGACGGGATCGGTATCCGCTTTCGCAGTCTCGATACCTCCGGCGGTTCAGACACCCTCTCCATCAGGCAGACAGGTGGCCTGATCGAAGGCGGCACCGCAGCCATTCTGGCGGACGACAATGCCCCACGCTCGTATTTCTACTGGGAGGGTGGTCAGGTCAAGGGTGACCTGCTGGGCCTGAGTGGTGTGCTGGTGCGAGGGGACGCGCTGTTCGATGGCTCGACCATCCGCGCCAGTTACGTCGATATCGGCGATGGCCGCCTGACGCTGCTTCGCCCGCAGACCACGATTGTGGGCGACCTCGACCTGGACAGCGCCACCGCGCGCCTGCGCCTGCTGCTGGACAACAACACGCAGCCCAACACGCCGATCCTGAAAGTCACCGGTAATACCTTCTTCTCTGCAGGCAGCCAGATCGAACTGCAGGCGCGCTCCGATGATTTCCGCACGTCGGCCCAGGGCACGCGCTACACCCTGATCAACTCTGGCACCTGGGAAGACCCGCAGAACCTGTCCGTGGTGTCGTCCTCGGCGCTGCTTGAAGTGAAGAGCTTCGGCATCGAAGGCCAGGACGTGAAAGCACTGGTTGCCACCCGCAGTGATGAGGTGATCACGCAAGACCTGATGAGCGCCCGTGGTTCGCGCAACGCGGTGAGCGCCATCAAGCCATTCAAGAACACGCTCATGGGCCAACTGGACGAAAGCGACCCGGTATTCCAGCAATTCGCCAACGCCTCCTCCAGCGAAGAACTGGCCAAACTGGCCGAAAGCCTGACCCCCGACGTCAGCCGTGGAGCGATCAACGCAGCCACCAGCAGCCAGAACCTGGTTGCAAGTACTATCAACCGCCGCGCCAGCAAAGCGCGTAGCGGCCTGTCCTCCGGTGACGTGCTGGCCGAACAAGGCGTATGGCTGCAAGCGCTGTCCAGCGATGCCAACCAGGACAGCCGCCACGGTATCGACGGCTATGACGCCAACACCAACGGCATCGCCGTAGGTGCCGACGGCAAGCTCAATGCCGATACCACCGTGGGCCTGGCTTACAGCTACCTGACCAGCGACGTGAAAACCGACCGGGGCAACAAAACCGACGTCAGCGGCCATGCACTGACCCTGTACGGCAACTGGGCCCGTGACAACTTCTTTGTCGACACCTCGCTGATGTACGGCTGGAACGACAACGAATCCAAGCGCTACATCGCTGGCACCCGCGCCAAGGCCGACTACGACAGTGATATCTTCGGCGTCAACGCGCTGGCAGGCTACACGTTCCAACTCGACAAACAGTGGCTACTGGAACCACAAGTCGGTGCGCGCTATGCCAACGTATCGATTGATTCGTACCGTGAAAAAGGCAGCTCAGCCGCCCTGAACGTCGGCAGCCAGCGCTATGAAATCGGCGAAATGGGCCTGGGCGCTCGCCTGGCGGCCGCTTTTGACGTAGGCGTGGGCAGCTTTGAACCGGAAGCCAAGCTGATGGCCTGGCACGATTTCATCGGCGACAAGGCCGGCACCACCTCCACCTTTGTGCTCGGCGGCACCCCGTTCACCACCACAGGCGCCACACCGGCGCGCGACAGCTACGAGCTGGGACTGGGCGCCAACTACCGCGTGGGCGCATGGAGCGTGGGCGGGACGTACAACTACCTGACCAGCAGCGGTTTCGACGCCGACACCTTCACTGCGAACGTGCGTTACGACTTCTGACAACGTCTTCGCCTGAAATGAAAAAACCGGCCTAAGCCGGTTTTTTCATGCAGCGCTGCGGGATCATTCCCACTCAATCGTCGCCGGCGGCTTGCTCGACACGTCATACGTCACGCGCGAGATGCCTTCGATCTCATTGATGATACGGCCGCTGACAGTCTCCAGCAGTTCGTACGGCAGGTGTGCCCAGCGGGCGGTCATGAAGTCGATGGTTTCCACCGCACGCAGGGCCACGACCCATGCGTAACGACGGCCGTCACCGACCACGCCAACCGATTTCACCGGCTGGAACACCACGAACGCCTGGCTGACTTTGTGGTACCAGTCGGCCTTGCGCAGTTCTTCGATGAAGATGTGGTCGGCGCGACGCAGCAGGTCGGCGTATTCCTTCTTCACTTCACCGAGGATCCGCACGCCCAGGCCCGGGCCTGGGAAGGGGTGGCGGTAGACCATGTCGTACGGCAGGCCCAGTTCCAGGCCCAAGCGGCGGACTTCGTCCTTGAACAGTTCGCGCAGCGGTTCGACCAGCTTGAGGTTCATTTCCTCCGGCAGGCCACCCACGTTGTGGTGGGACTTGATCACGTGGGCTTTGCCGCTCTTGGCGCCGGCCGACTCGATCACGTCGGGGTAGATGGTGCCCTGGGCGAGGTACTTGATGTTGTCCAATTTGCTGGACTGGGCATCGAACACGTCGATGAAGGTGCGGCCGATGATCTTGCGCTTCTTCTCCGGGTCGGACTCGCCGGCCAGGTTATTCAAGAACTGTTCTTCAGCGTTGGCGCGGATCACCTTGACACCCATGTTCTCGGCGAACATGGCCATCACCTGCTCGCCTTCGTGCAGGCGCAGCAGGCCGTTGTCGACGAATACGCAAGTCAGCTGGTCGCCGATGGCTTTGTGCAGCAGGGCTGCGACCACGGAGGAGTCAACACCGCCGGACAGGCCGAGCAAGACGTTATCGGTGCCGACCTGGGCGCGCACTTGGGCGATGGCATCTTCAGCAATCTTGGACGGCGTCCACAGGGCCTCACACTCGCAGATGTCGAGGATGAAGCGCGACAGGATGCGGCCGCCTTGCTTGGTGTGGGTCACTTCCGGGTGGAACTGCACGCCGTAGTAGCGGCGCTCGTCGCTGAACATGCCGGCGATCGGGCAGCTCGGGGTGCTGGCCAGGATGTGGAAGTCCTGCGGCATTTTGGTGACCTTGTCACCATGGCTCATCCATACGTCGAGGCCGAACAGGCCGTCGGCGTCGACGTGGTCTTCGATGCCGTCCAGCAGGCGGCTCTTGCCGACCACGTCGACACGGGCATAACCGAATTCACGCAGCTCGGAACCTTCAACCTTGCCGCCCAGTTGCTCGGCCATGGTCTGCATGCCGTAGCAAATACCGAAGACCGGTACGCCCAGGTCGAATACCGCTTGCGGGCAACGCGGGCTGTTGGCTTCGTGCACGGACTCTGGGCCACCGGCGAGGATGACGCCTTTCGGTGCGAATTCGCGGATCGCTTCGTCATCCATGTCGAACGGATGCAGTTCGCAGTACACGCCGATTTCGCGCACGCGGCGGGCGATCAGCTGGGTGTACTGGGAACCGAAGTCGAGGATCAGGATGCGGTGGGCGTGAATGTCGAGGGCCATGAAGTCAGTCTCGTCTAATGAATCAGAAACAACTCGGGGCTGAAGAACAGCCCCGGTTACTTAACATTTTGCTGGAAGCCTCAACCTACGCGGTAGTTTGGCGCTTCCTTGGTGATCTGCACGTCGTGGACATGGGATTCAGCCATGCCGGCGCCGGTGATCCGTACGAACTCTGGCTTGGTGCGCATTTCTTCGATGTCGGCGCTGCCGGTGTAGCCCATCGAGGAACGCAGGCCGCCCATCAGTTGATGGATGATCGCGCTCAGGGTGCCCTTGTACGGCACACGGCCTTCGATGCCTTCCGGAACGAGCTTCTCGGCGCCTGCCGAGGAGTCCTGGAAGTAACGGTCGGAAGAACCTTGCGCCTGGGACATGGCGCCCAGCGAACCCATGCCACGGTAAGCCTTGTACGAACGGCCCTGGAACAGTTCGATCTCGCCTGGCGCTTCTTCGGTACCGGCGAACATCGAGCCCATCATCACGCAGGACGCACCGGCTACGATGGCCTTGGACAGGTCACCGGAGAAACGGATGCCGCCGTCGGCGATCAACGGAACGCCGGTGCCTTCAAGGGCTGCGGCGACGTTGGCGATGGCGCTGATTTGCGGCACGCCGACACCGGCGACGATACGGGTGGTGCAGATCGAGCCAGGGCCGATACCGACCTTGACCGCATCGGCGCCCGCTTCGGCCAGAGCCTTGGCGGCTGCGCCGGTGGCGATGTTGCCGCCGATCACCTGAACTTCAGGGAAGTTCTGCTTGACCCAACGCACGCGGTCGATCACGCCTTTGGAGTGGCCGTGGGCGGTGTCGACCACCACCACGTCAACGCCGGCAGCGACCAGGGCCGAAACACGGTCGCCGGTGTCTTTACCGGTGCCGACCGCCGCGCCAACGCGCAGACGACCTTGATCGTCCTTGCTGGCCAGCGGGTAAGCCTTGGCTTTTTCGATGTCGTTGACGGTCATCATGCCTTTGAGGGCGAATTTGTCGTCGACGATCAGCACGCGCTCGATGCGGTGCTTGTGCAGCAGTTCGCGCACATCGTTCTTGTCGGCGCCTTCCTTGACAGTGACCAGACGCTCTTTGGGCGTCATCACTTCACGGACGGTGACTTCAAGACGGTTCTCGAAACGTACGTCACGGGAAGTGACGATGCCGACCAGGTCGCCATCGTGCAGTACCGGAACGCCGGAGATGTTGTGCAGGCGGGTCAGGTCGAACAGGTCGCGCACGGTGGCGTCGGCTTCGATGGTGATCGGATCTTTCACCACGCCGGCTTCGTAACGCTTGACCTTGCGCACTTCGGCAGCCTGCTGCTCGATGGTCATGTTCTTGTGGATGATGCCGATGCCGCCTTCCTGAGCCATGGCGATGGCCAGACGGGCTTCGGTGACGGTGTCCATGGCAGCGGAAACCAGGGGAATATTCAGCTCGATGCCACGGGTTAGGCGGGTCTTGAGACTGACTTCGTTAGGAAGCACCTCGGAATAACCGGGCACTAGGAGAATGTCGTCGAATGTCAGAGCTTCTTGGCTGATACGCAGCATCGCGGGGGCTCCCGAGCGGGAAAATGGAAGCGCGCCATTATATACATGCACCCTGTCGGGCTCAATGTAAAACTCTGACAAACTTGGGAATACTGATAGAAGGGTTACAACTCGACTTTGACCCAACTCATCTTCTGGTCCAGCCAATCGGCGAATTCGTCGATAAAACTTTGCTTGAACCCTGCCTCCGCCCAGTTGTTGAAGATAAATCCCAGGTTGGAAAACCCGCACTCCTGCAGGAACAGGAACCCGTTGATGTCGTCTTCATGCCCACACAGCGGGCAGGTGAAGTTGTCAGTGTGGCCGGGCATCCAGTCTTCCAGGCTTTCGAACAGCGCTTCGCCGACTTCCTTGCGGCATTGCGGGCAACCGGCTTCTTCGAGAAAGCCCTTGGCCGGCGTGTAGATGCAGCGCTTGTAGATGATCTCCAGGCCATTGATCGGCTCGTTGAACGGCAGTGCCTGCGGGTAAAGCACCACGGCGCGGGCGCCATCGGCCAGGGCGTAGCCCATGCGGTTGCCGGTGCGGCCACAGGTGGTCAGCTCTTCCTTGATGATGTTCTTGCGCACCAACCAGCGCACGATCGCCCGGGCGCGGGGCTCGTGGACGGGCAAGGTGGAGATTTTCGGGACAAGGATGCTTTGGGAATTCATGGGAGTCCTGCGGTGTGGCGTCTGGCGTCATCGGTGGCAAGCCCCCTCTCACATTTTGGAGCGGGTGAGGGCTTGCCCCCGAAGAGGCCGTAAAGGCAGGCAGCTTAATCCCTGAAAAAAACAGGTCAAGTACTCAAATACCGCCCGATCAATGCAATACCGCTGGCCAGCACCAACCACGTCACCAACCGCACAAACGCCTCACGCGACATGCGCATCGTCAACCGGCGCCCACACCACAGCCCCATGGCCATCGCCGGCAACAGGCACAGCGCCAACATCAGCAGCGGCAGGTCCGCGTACACCCCGGCAATCAGGAACAGGCTCAAGCGCACCACCGTGCTGCAACTGATCAACGCACTCTGGGTGGCGCGCGCCGCGTCTTTGGGGAGACGGCTATTCAGATAGATCGCATAGAGAAAGCCGCCACTGCCAAACAACGCACCAAACAATCCGCCCACCGTGCCCATGGGTATTGACCACCCGGCAGCGAGCTGCGTCGGCCGCGCCTTCACCGCCAGGCTATAGATCGCATAGGCACTGATAAACAGGCCCATCAACAACAGCAACAGGTCCGAATGCAGGTTGAGCAAAAACACCACGCCAAGTGTGCAGCCAATCGCCATGCACGGCAGCAAGCGCAGCAGCTCCGGCTTGTTCACATCGCGCCGCGACTGCAGCAGGTTGCCAAACGCCGCGACAAAATCCAGCAACACCAACAGCGGGATGATCTTCGATAACGGCATGAACAGGATCAGCAGCGGCCCCGCCACCAACGCGGTGCCAAATCCCGCGATACCGAACACGATATAGGCCACGACGATGCCCACGCCGATCACCAGCCAATCCATCCCGCCAAACGACCACTGACTCATCAGCTCAACCGGGCTCATGGGGTATTCCTTGCAAGAGATGGCCATCACTTTAGCCATCGGTGAGGGATGCGACTAATATCTTCGAAACCCTCTACCTATCTCGAAAAGGCATGACGCGTGATATCCACCCGCCAACTGCGGTACTTCGTCGAAATCGCCGACAGCGGCAGCTTCAGTGCCGCCGCCGAGCGCCTGTTTGTGGCGCAGTCAGCCTTGAGCCGACAGATCAAGGAACTGGAGACCCAGCTGAAAACCCCGTTGTTCGAACGCACCGCACGTCAACCGCGGCTTACGGCCGCGGGTGAGGCCTTCTATCCGCGTGCCCGCAACCTGCTGAGTGAACTACTCAAGGCCAGCGAACTGGCGACCCAAGTGGGCAATGGCGAACTGGGCACGCTGCGACTGAGCCATTCGAGCACTGTGCCGATGAGCGGCCCTTTGCTGCAGGGCATCAGCGCTTGGCTGGAACGCTGCCCTGGGGTGTCGATGGATATCGTCAAACTGTCCTCCGAAGCGCAGCTGGAAGAAATCGCCGACGGTCGCCTTGAGGTGGGCGTGCTGCGCTTGCCGGTACTGCGCCAGCGCGAGGGGGTTCGGGTACTACCTTTGTATAGCGAGCAACTGTTGCTGGCCGTACCGCCCAACCATGCGTTAGCGCGTAGTCAGGCGCCCATCGAGCTAGGGCAATTGAAGGACGAAGCGTTTATTTCAATACCCCATCCCCAGCGCGGCGGCTTGAGCTATCTGTCAGCCGAGTTGTGCATGCGTGCCGGATTTTTCCCCAAGGCCGCGCGAGTGATGTCGCGCAAGACCACCCAGCTGCAACTGATCCAGGCCGGCTTCGGTATTGCATTGTTACCAAAATCCATGCAGGACATCGCCCCCGCCAACGTGCACTTTTTGCCCCTGGCCGACCCGGACTGCCTCAGCACCGTGGCGTTGGCCTGCGCACAGGCGCCGAGCGCGCTAGTGGAGCAATTCTGCCAAACCTTGCACGAATGCCTATAAACTGCCGCCCATGATTAAAGATCCTTTTGCCCGTCTGGGCCTGGACCGCGAAGTCCTGACTGTCAGCCAGCTCAACGGCCGTGCGCGGGTGTTGCTGGAAGACGTGTTCACCAATATCTGGGTCGAAGGCGAGATCTCCAACCTCGCCCGTCCGGCTTCCGGTCATGTGTATTTCACCCTCAAGGACAGCGGTGCCCAGGTGCGTTGCGCGTTGTTTCGCAACAACGCTGCGCGGGTGCGCCAGGCGCTGAAGGATGGCCTGGCGGTGAAAGTGCGCGGCAAGGTCTCGCTGTTCGAGGGACGGGGCGATTACCAACTGATCCTCGATACCGTGGAGCCGGCCGGTGATGGGGCGTTGCGCCTGGCGTTCGATGCGCTGAAGGAAAAGCTCAGCGCCGAAGGCCTTTTCAGTGCCGAACGCAAGGTGCCGCTGCCGGCGCACCCTCGACGCATCGGCATTATCAGCTCGCCGACCGGCGCGGTGATCCGCGACATCATCAGTGTGTTCCGTCGCCGTGCGCCCAATATTGAACTGACCCTGATCCCCACCGCCGTGCAAGGCCGCGAAGCGATCCCGCAGATTGTGCGCGCGTTGAAACTCGCGGATGCCCGTGGCTTCGATGCGCTGATCCTGGCCCGTGGCGGCGGCTCGCTGGAAGACCTCTGGTGCTTCAACGAGGAAGCCGTGGCCCGTGCAGTGGACGCCTGCGTCACACCGATCGTCAGCGCCGTCGGGCATGAGACCGATGTGTCGATCAGCGACTTCGTGGCAGACGTGCGCGCTCCTACACCCTCCGCCGCAGCCGAACTGCTCGCGCCAGACGCCAGCCACCTGGTGCGCCAGGTCGAAAACCTGCACCGCCGCCTGGTGCTGCTGATGCGCAATCGCCTGAGCCACGACCGCCTGCGCCTGGAAGGCATGGCCCGGCGCCTGCGTCACCCCGGCGAACGCCTGCGCCAGCAAGCCCAGCGCCTGGACGACCTTGACATGCGCCTGCGCCGCGCCTTCGAGCGCAGCCTCAATACCCGCCGTGAACGCCTGATCCGCCTGGAAACGCGCCTTGCCGGCCAACACCCGGGTCGCCAACTGGCACTGCTGCGCCAGCGCCTGGACAGCCTCGCCGAACGCCTGCCCCGCGCCATGCGCGAAGGCCTCAAGGCGCGGCGCCTGCAACTGCAAAGCCAGATGCAGACGCTGCATGTGGTCAGCCCGTTGGCGACACTGGGTCGTGGCTACAGCATCCTCCTGGATGAGCGCGGCCAGGCCATTCGCAATGCCGCGCAGACCCACACCGGCCAGCGCCTGACCGCGCGCCTCGGTGAGGGCCAATTGCAGGTGCGGGTGGAAGACAACCACCTGACACCCGTCACCCTTTCGTTATTGGATTGATCGATGCCACGTCTCTTCAGTGTGTTGATGCTGCTGTGCCTTGCCTTTAACGCGCAGGCCGACAGCTACATTTCCCGCACCCTCAACAAGCCCGTGCCTGGCGGGGTTGCCGTGGTCGAACTCGGTCCTTCCGCTGCCGCGCCCAAAGCCACGTACCAGGGCAAGCCGGTACTGGTGGTGAAAGAAGCGGACACCTGGCTGGCGATTGTCGGTATTCCGTTGACGGTCAAGCCTGGCAATGAGCGCATCAGCAGCGGCGGGCGCAACCTGCCGTTTATCGTCGGCTACAAAAAGTACCCGGAACAGCGCATCACCCTGAAAAACAAAAGCCAGGTAAACCCTGACCCGGCGCAGCTCAAGCGCATCGAAGGCGAATTGGCAGTGCAGCTCAAGGCCTACCGCAGTTTCAGCCCTAACCTGCCGAGCAACCTGGTGCTGGACAAACCGGTGAACGGGCCGCTGTCGAGCAAGTTTGGCGTGCGGCGGTTCTTCAACGGTGAAGAGCGCAATCCCCATTCTGGCCTGGACTTTGCCGTGCCGGCCGGTACGCCGATCAAAACGCCGGCCAATGGCAAAGTGATTCTGGTGGGCAACTACTTCTTCAACGGCAACACCGTGTTCGTCGACCATGGCCAGGGCTTTATCAGCATGTTCTGCCACATGTCGAAGATCGACGTGAAAGTGGGCGATCAGCTCACACGCGGCGCAGTGGTGGGCAAGGTCGGCTCGACTGGTCGGGCGACCGGGCCGCACATGCATTGGAACGTCAGCCTGAATGATGCGCGGGTTGATCCGGCGATCTTTATCGGCGCGTTCCAACCCTGAAAGGCTCGATTGCGCACTCGATAACGGGCGCGCAATTAAATCCAGCGACCAGACCATCTTCAGGCAATAAATCTCGTTTCACAGGTCAATAACAGAAGTTCTCTCAATTTTTAGCCACTGCTTGCCATCTTTCACCCCGGCAGTTAGGGTTGAGCCTATGAAAACCTCTCACACCCTCATTCAGCTCCGCCAGCACCGCAGCCTGTGCCTCGTCAGCGCACGACTGCCAGGCTGAATCGATCTGCCTCGTCTTTACGTTTTATCCCTAAAAACAGTTCTACGGCAGGCCGCCTTTTCTCGGCCCCTACAACAAAGGATTTCCCGATGAGCATGCTCAAAGACCCGTCTTCGAAGTACCGCGCGTTCCCGACCATCGATATCCCGGACCGCACCTGGCCATCGAAGACCATCACCGAAGCGCCGATCTGGTGCAGCTCCGACCTGCGTGATGGCAATCAGTCGCTGATCGAGCCGATGGACGCAGTGAAAAAGCTGCGTTTCTGGAAGACCCTGGTCGCCGTCGGCGTGAAAGAAATCGAAGCCTCGTTCCCCGCTGCCTCGCAAACCGACTTCGACTTCGTGCGCACCCTGATCGAAGACGGCCACATCCCCGAGGACACCACCATTCAGGTGCTGACCCAGGGCCGTGAAGACTTGATCGCACGCACCTTCGAATCCCTGCGCGGTGCCAAGAAGGCCATCGTGCACCTGTACAACGCCACGTCGCCGTCCTTCCGCCGCATCGTGTTCAACCAGGACAAGGAAGGCATCAAGGCCATCGCGGTCAACGCGGCCAAGCTGTTCGTCAAATACGCCGCCCAGCAGCCGGAAACCCAGTGGACCTTCGAATACTCCCCGGAGACTTTCAGTGCCACCGAGCTGGAATTCGCCAAGGAAGTCTGTGACGCGGTGATCGAGGTGTGGAACCCGACGCCTGAGCACAAAATGATCCTCAACCTGCCGGCCACCGTGGAGTGCGCCACGCCGAACATCTATGCCGACCAGATCGAGTGGTTCGGTCGCCATATCAACCGTCGGGACAGCGTGATCATCAGCCTGCACACCCACAACGACCGTGGCACCGGCGTAGCGGCTACCGAGTTGGGCCTGATGGCCGGCGCCGACCGTGTCGAAGGCTGCCTGTTCGGCAACGGCGAGCGTACCGGCAACGTCGACCTGGTCACCGTGGCACTGAACATGTACACCCAGGGCCTCGACCCGCAGCTGGACTTCTCCGACATCGACGGCGTGCGCAAAGTCGTCGAAGAGTGCAACCAGATTCAGGTTCACCCACGTCACCCGTACGTCGGCGACCTGGTGCACACCGCGTTCTCCGGCTCTCACCAGGACGCGATCCGCAAGGGCTTCGCCCAGCAGAAAGACGATGCGCTGTGGGAAGTGCCGTACCTGCCGATCGACCCGGCCGACATCGGTCGCAGCTACGAGGCTGTGATTCGCGTGAACAGCCAGTCGGGCAAAGGTGGCATCGCCTACCTGCTGGAACAGGAATACGACATCAGCTTGCCACGTCGCATGCAGATCGAATTCAGCCAAGTGGTACAGGCCGAAACCGACCGCGTGGGCCTTGAGATGACTGCACCGCAGATCTACGCCTTGCTGCAGCGCGAATACCTGCAAGCCAACACCCCGTATGCGCTGGTCAGCCATCGCCTGCAGGAAGAAAACGGCAACAGTTTTGTCGAGGTGGAAGTCTCGGGCAAGGGCCAGGGCGAAACCAACCTGCACTGGAAAGGCAAAGGCAACGGCGCCCTGGAAGCGTTGGTGGCCGGCTTGCCGATTGGCGTGGAGATCATGGACTACAACGAACATGCGATCGGTGCGGGCACCAACGCCAAGGCGGCGGCCTACATCGAACTGCGTGTGAACGGTGAGCGTCCGGTACATGGCGTGGGCATTGATGAAAACATCACCACGGCCAGTTTCAAGGCGCTGTTCAGCGCGCTGAACCGTTCGTTGAGCCAGTTGGCAGCGAAGGCGGCATAAGCCGTCTGCTTAAAATGTGAAAGGCCCCTGGATATGAGTCCTGGGGCCTTTTTTTTGGTTTTTTGTGGTCTGTGAGGGCCTCATCGGGGGCAAGCCCCCTCCCACACTTTAATTTGTGAATACATTCAAAATGTGGGAGGGGGCTTGCCCCCGATAGCGGTCTGTCAGACAAACTGGAAAGTATCGGCATCCAGGTTCGCCGGAAACCGCGTGCGGTACGCCGCCAGCTCTGCTGCATCCAGATTGACCTGGAACACCCCATCCGCCTCCCCCGCACTCAGCAGGGTCTCGCCCTGGAAGTCCAACACCTGGCTGTCCCCGGTGTAGGCAAAGCCCTTCCCATCCGTGCCCACCCGATTCACCGCCGCCACATAGCACAGGTTTTCAATCGCCCGCGCCGGCAGCAGTCGGTTCCAGTGCGAGCGCCGTGCCCCCGGCCAGTTGGCGGTGTACAGCAGCAGGTCGGTGTCCTGGGCATCACGGCTCCACACCGGGAAGCGCAGGTCGTAGCAAATCAACGGGCGAATACGCCAGCCTTTCACTTCGAACTGCACCTGGCGCTCACCGGGGGTGTAGTGGTTGTGCTCGCCGGCCATGCGGAACAGGTGGCGCTTGTCGTAATGCAACACCTCGCCATCCGGCCGTGCCCACAGTAGGCGGTTGCGGTGGCTGCCGTCGGCAGCCTGGATGATCACGCTACCGGTGATGACGGCGTTGTACTTCGCGGCCTGGGCCTGTAGCCAACGGTGGGTCGGGCCGTTCTCGGCTTCGGCGAGGGTCGCGGATTCCATGGAGAAACCGGTGGTGAACATCTCCGGTAATACGATCAGGTCGGCACCTTGCGCCTGTTCCAACAATAACTCGAAGTGCTCAAGGTTCGCTTGGCGGTCGTGCCAGGCCAGGCTGGTCTGGACCAGGGCGATGTTCAGGTTCGGCAGTGCACTCAGATCACGCATAGTTTTTCAGCCGCTTGTTGCAGCGTTTCCTCGCGTTTGGCAAAGCACAGGCGCACCAGGCGCTGGCCTTGGGGTGGGGTCTGGTAGAACACCGAGACCGGAATCGTCGCCACGCCATGCTCGCGGGTCATCCACAGTGACATGGCGACGTCATCCAGGTCCGGGCGGATCTGTGAGTAATCCACCAGTTGGAAGTAGGTGCCGGTCACTGGGGTAAAGCTGAAGCGCGATGGCGCCAGCAGGTCGCAGAACAGATCGCGCTTGGCCTGATAGAACGCCGGCAACTCGTCGACATGCTCCGGGTGTTCTGCCATGAAATCGGCCAATGCGTACTGCAGCGGGGTTACACCACAGAAATTGACGTATTGATGCACCTTGCGCAGTTCAGCGGTGAGGGCCGGCGGCGCGACGACGTAGCCGGTTTTCCAACCGGTGACGTGGTAAGTCTTGCCGAAGGAACTGACCACGAACGCACGCTGATACAGCTCCTCGTGGGCCAGCACACTGACGTGGGACACACCATCAAATACCAGGTGCTCGTAGACTTCATCGCTGACCAGGTAGATATCACGGTCGCGGATCAGTTCGGCCAACTGGTCCAGTTCGGCGCGGCTGATCAGCGCGCCGGTCGGGTTGTGTGGGGAATTGAGGACGATCATCCGCGTACGCGGTGACAGCGCCGCCTTGATCTTCTCGAAGTCCAGCGCGAAGCCATCCAGGCTCAGTTGCACGTGCACGCAACGGCCGCCGGCCAGCTCCACCGAAGGCTCGTAGCTGTCGTAGCTGGGGTCGAACACGATGACTTCATCACCCTGGCGAATCACCGCCTGGATCGCACAGAAGATCGCCTCGGTAGCACCAGGGGTAATGGTCACTTCAGTGTCCGCATTGACCGTGGCGCCATAGCTACGGGCGATCTTGGCGGCTACCTGCTGGCGCAGCACCGGCAGGCCGGTCATGGGCGCGTATTGGTTGTGCCCGAGAGCGATATGCTTGCCCACCGCATCGAGCAGACCCTGGGGGCCATTGAAGTCCGGAAAGCCCTGGGACAGGTTCAGCGCACCGGTTTCGGCAGCGAGTTGCGACATGGTGGTGAAAATGGTCGTGCCGACATTCGGCAGCTTGCTGGTGATCATGGGAGCCCCCTTCGGGTGAGCTACAAGTTTTAAGCTGCAAGCCGCAAGCAGGTCAAGGGGCAAACCACCAGGCACAAAAAAGGGCTCCAAAGGAGCCCTCTCTTGCAGCTAACAACTTGAAGCTGTCGTTACTTCTTATCGCGGCGCTTCTTGTCGGCCTTCTTGTGGTGAGTCATCAAACGACGCTTCTTGTTCACCTGACGGTCAGTCAGTGTGTTCTTGTTGCCTTCGTATGGGTTCTCGCCACCCTTGAACTCGATACGGATCGGCGTACCGACCAGTTTCAAGACACGGCGGTAGGTGTTTTCCAGGTAACGCACATAGGACTTCGGCACCTTCTCGATCTGGTTACCGTGAATCACGATAATCGGCGGGTTGGCACCACCCAAGTGGGCGTAACGCAATTTGATCCGGCGGTTGTTGACCATCGGCGGCGCGTGCTCGCCAACCGCATCTTCCAGGATCTGGGTGAGGCGGTTGGTCGGCCAGCGGGTCACTGCAGACTTGAACGAGTTCTGCACGGAAGCGTACAGGTTGCCCACGCCGGTGCCGTGCAGTGCCGAGATGAAGTGGATGTCGGCGAACTCGACGAAGAACAGGCGACGTTGCAGCTCGACCTTGACGAAGTCGCGCTCGCTCGGCGTCATGCCGTCCCACTTGTTGATCGCGATCACCAGGGCACGACCGGCCTCCAGGGCAAAGCCCAGGAGGTTGAGGTCGTGGTCCACCACACCCTCGCGGGCGTCCATCACGAAGATCACCACGTTGGCGTCTTTGATCGCCTGCAGGGTTTTGACCACCGAGAACTTTTCGACTTCCTCGTGGATCTTGCCGCGCTTGCGCACACCGGCGGTATCGATCAGCGTGTACTTTTCCTCGTTACGTTCGAACGGGATGTAGATGCTGTCGCGGGTGGTGCCGGGCTGGTCATAGACGATGACCCGGTCTTCACCGAGCATGCGGTTGACCAGGGTCGACTTGCCGACGTTGGGACGACCGATGATAGCGATCTTGATACCGTCTTTTTCGCTCGGGCCAGGAATGCGCTTGGCTTCCTCACCTTCGGCAACGATTTCCTCTTCGCCCTCTTCCTCCTCGACGTCATCCTTGGGGAAATCGCGCAGGGCAATTTCCAGCATCTGGGTGATACCACGACCGTGGGCACCTGCGACCGGGATCGCATCGCCCAGGCCCATCGGGCTGAATTCGGCACGGGCAGCTTCAGGATCGATGTTGTCGATCTTGTTCGCGACCAGATAGGAACGCTTGTTGCGCTTGCGCAGGTGCTCGCCAATCATCTGGTCGGCAGCGGTGTAGCCCGCACGGGCGTCCACCAGGAACAACACGACATCGGCTTCTTCAATGGCCAGCAGCGACTGCTCGGCCATCTTTTCGTCCATGCCATGCTCGTCACCGGAGATACCACCGGTGTCGACGATAATGTAGGAGCGCCCTTGCCACTTTGCCTCACCGTATTGGCGATCACGGGTCAGACCGGACAAGTCGCCGACGATGGCGTCGCGAGTCCTGGTCAGGCGGTTGAACAAGGTGGACTTGCCGACGTTAGGTCGGCCCACCAGGGCGATTACGGGAACCATGCGGCTCTCCACTTCGTTATTTCAGAAAATACAAAAGCCGCTGCAGGGCAGCGGCTGGTGCTCGGGGCAGCATAATCAAATGCCGCATGCCCCGCCTGAGCGGGGCCGCCTGGGTATTACCCCAAGCATAGTTCTTACTTGATGGTCAGGGCTTCCAGCTTGCCGCTGTTGCCATACACATAAAGCATGTTACCCACCACCAGCGGACGCGCACGCAGGCCGTCGCTGTCGATACGCTCGCGACCGACGAAACGACCGTCCACCTGGCTCAACAGGTGCAGGTAGCCTTCGAAGTCGCCGACCGCGACATAACTGGAGAACACTTCCGGTGCCGACAACTGGCGGCGCGCCAGGGAATCGTTGCTCCACAGTGCCGTGGTGGAACGCTCGTCGACACTTTCAACGGTGCCGGACGCCAGGCTGACGTAGACGCTGCCAAACCCTTGGGCGACACCGGCGTAGCTGGAAGCATCACGCTGCCAGTTGACGCGGCCGCTCTGCAGGTCCAGTGCCGCAACACGGCCCTGGTAAGTGGCGACGTAGAGGGTTTCACCCGACAGCAGCAGGCCGCCATCGATGTCCACCACGCGGTCCAGTTCGGAACGACCTTGCGGGATGGCCACACGGGTTTCCCAGGCCGGCACGCCGTTCTGGGTATCCAGGGCGACCACTTTACCGGTCGACAGGCCTGCAACGGCCAGATTGTTGGTCACAATCGGACCACTGGTACCACGCAACGTCAGCACCGCCGGGGTGCTGTCGTACAACCAACGCTGTTCGCCGGTGCTGGCGTCGAGGCCGATCACACGGTCGTCCTGGGTTTGCACTACGACGATATCGCCGTTGGTGGCAGGCGGTGCGAGCACTTCACTGGTCACGCGAGCGCGCCATTTCTCTTCACCGGTGCTGGAATCCAACGCCACGACTTCGCCCTTGAGCGTGCCGAGCAAGACCATGCCGTAACCTACGCCTACGGCGCCGGATACCGGAATTTCGAGGTCTTTCTTCCACTTCACGTCGCCGTTCATGCGATCCATGGAAATGACGACGCCGGTCACGTCGGCGGCGACGATATTTTCACCGTCGATAGCCGGTACCAGCATGTTGTAGGTTTCACCCTGGCCGTCACCGATGGAGCGGCTCCACTGCTTTTGCAGGACCACTTCTTCCTTGAAGCTGGTCAGCTCCGCAGGCGGCAGTTCTTTTTTACTGTTGCTGCTGCAACCCGCGGCCAGAATGGCCAGAGCCAGCAATGCTGCATGTTTCCAACGGATCACGTCACGCATCCCCTTTGGCCAAGTCGTCCAGCTTGATTTGTAAGCCACCGACCGCCGCTTCATCAGACAGCGCCGCCTTGGCTTTCTTGTACGCAGCATTGGCTTCGTCGGTACGACCCAATTGGACCAACAGGTCGCCCTTGAGCTCTTCGCGAGTGGCTACAAATGCCTTGTCAGCATCGCCGTCGAGCAGTTTGAGTGCTTCGTCAGCCTTGTTCTGTGCCGCCAGTACCTGGGCCAGGCGCTGACGTGCGATTTCACCCAGGGTCGGGTTGGTCGGCTTGTCGGCGATGGCCTTCAACTCAGCGGCGGCGTCGTCCAGCTTGCCGGTGTCGACCGCGACCTTCGCGACGAACAGGCTGCCGTATTGGGCGTAGGTGCTACCGCCGAATTCGTTCTTCAGCTTACCGGCCAGGTCTGCAACCTGCGCAGGATCGGGCTTGCCGTCCGGCGTCAGGGTGGTTTCCAGCAATTGCTGATAGAGGATCGAGGCGCCTTGGGACTGGTTGGCCTGATACTTGGTCCAGGCCTGCCAGCCGAACACCACCACTAAAGCCAGCAGACCGCCAGTAACCAGGGGCTTGCCGTTGCGCTGCCACCAGTCCTTGAACTCGGCCAGTTGCTCATCATCAGTACTCGACACCCCAATACTCCTTAATCGCTAAATTCGGCTGTTCGACAGCTTCAACCCTGCACGACGCAGGTGGCCAAGTGCGCAGCGAGCGCATCAAAGGCAATGTTCTGTTGCTCACCCTGGCCACGCAGGGGTTTGAAACCTATCACTTGCTGGGCCAGTTCGTCTTCGCCGAGGATCAGTGCATACAGCGCACCGCTCTTGTCGGCCTTCTTGAACTGGCTCTTGAAGCTGCCGGCGCCGGCGTTGACCTGCAGGCGCAGGTTCGGCAGTTGATCGCGTACTTGTTCGCTCAGGGCCAGGGCAGCCAGTTCAGCGGCCTCGCCAAAGGCGCACAGGTACACATCCACCTGGCGGGAGATCTCTTCCGGGACCTGCTCCAGGGTTTCCAGCAGCAGGATCAGCCGCTCGATGCCCATGGCAAAACCCACGCCGGTGGTCGGCTTGCCGCCCATCTGCTCGACCAGGCCGTCGTAGCGGCCACCGGCACACACGGTGCCCTGGGCGCCAAGCTTGTCGGTGACCCACTCGAAGACCGTCTTGCTGTAGTAATCGAGGCCACGCACCAACTTTGGATTGATGACGTAAGGAATACCGGCTGCCTCCAGGCGAGCCTTGAGGCCCTCGAAGTGAATGCGGGATTCGTCGTCCAGGTAATCGGCCATTTTCGGCGCGTTGACCAGCACGGCCTGGGTGTCGGCGTTCTTGGTATCGAGGACGCGCAACGGGTTGGTTTTCAGGCGGCGCTGGCTGTCTTCGTCCAACTCGTCCAGGTGGGCGGACAGGTACTCGACCAGGGCCACCCGATAGCGGCCCCGGGACTCGCTGGTGCCCAGGCTGTTGAGTTCAAGCTTGACCGCGTCGCGGATGCCCAGCACGCCCCACAGGCGCCAGGTCAGCACGATCAGCTCGGCGTCGATGTCCGGACCGTCGAGGTTGAACACCTCCAGGCCGATCTGGTGGAACTGGCGATAGCGACCTTTCTGCGGGCGCTCGTGGCGGAACATCGGGCCGATGTACCACAGCTTCTGTGGCTGGCCGCCACCGGTGAGGCCATGTTCGAGTACGGCGCGCACGCACGCGGCAGTGCCTTCCGGACGCAGGGTCAGGGAGTCGCCGTTACGGTCCTCAAAGGTGTACATCTCTTTTTCGACGATGTCGGTCACTTCACCGATGGAGCGCTTGAACAGCTCGGTGAACTCGACGATCGGCATGCGGATCTGCTTGTAACCGTAGTTATCCAGCAGGCGCGCAACAGTGCCCTCGAAGTAGCGCCACAGCGGCGTCTGCTCCGGAAGGATGTCGTTCATGCCACGAATGGCTTGCAGAGACTTGCTCACATCAAATCCTTAAATTCGTTCTTAGCCGCGCGCGATCAGCGCTGCGTCAGCCGCGACCTTTTCGGCCGCTTTCTCGCGGATCAGTCTTTCGAGATCATCCACCAGATTGTCATTCGTCAACTTATGCGACGGTTTGCCGTCGATGTAGATCAGGTTCGGTGAGCCGCCGGTCAGGCCGATGTGCGCCTCTTTGGCTTCACCCGGACCGTTGACCACGCATCCGATCACCGCAACATCCAGCGGCACCAGCAGGTCTTCGAGGCGTCCTTCCAGTTCGTTCATGGTTTTCACCACGTCGAAGTTCTGCCGCGAGCAGCTCGGGCAGGCAATGAAGTTGATGCCTCGGGAACGCAAACGCAGGGATTTGAGAATGTCGTAACCGACCTTCACTTCCTCTACGGGGTCTGCCGCCAGGGAGATGCGGATAGTATCGCCAATCCCTTCGGCGAGCAGCATACCGAGACCCACCGCAGATTTCACTGTGCCTGAGCGTAAACCGCCGGCTTCAGTGATACCCAGGTGCAACGGCTGCACGATCTCCTTGGCCAGCAGGCGGTAGGCTTCTACCGCCATGAACACGTCGGAGGCCTTTACGCTGACCTTGTAGTCCTGGAAATTCAGGCGCTCAAGGTGTTCAACGTGGCGCAGCGCAGATTCAACCAGCGCCGCCGGGGTCGGCTCGCCGTATTTCTTTTGCAGGTCTTTTTCCAGGGAGCCGGCGTTGACGCCGATGCGGATCGGAATGCCGCGATCGCGAGCAGCATCCACCACCGCACGCACACGGGCTTCGCTGCCGATGTTGCCCGGGTTGATACGCAGGCAGTCCACGCCCAGCTCGGCCACGCGCAAGGCGATCTTGTGGTCGAAGTGAATGTCGGCAACCAACGGCACCTTGACCTGTTGCTTGATGCGACCGAAGGCCTCGGCAGCGTCCATGTCCGGCACGGAAACGCGCACGATGTCCACGCCAGCGGCTTCCAGGCGGTTGATCTGGGCAACGGTGGCGGCCACGTCATTGGTGTCGCTGTTGGTCATGCTCTGTACGGCGATGGGGGCGTCGCCACCCACCGGCACCGAGCCGACCCAGATTTTGCGCGATACGCGACGTTTGATTGGAGATTCGCCGTGCATGACTATTGTCCCAACTTCAGGCGAGCGGTCTCGCCGGTGGTGAACGGCGCTACGTCCACAGGCTGGCCGTTGTAGGCCACTTGCGCGCCACGGGCAAAGCCCAGACGCAGCGTCAAAGGAGGCTTGCCGCCCTGGTCAAGCGTATCTCCCTTACGCTTCAGACCGCTAAACAGCACTTTGCCATTGCCGTCGGTGACTTGCGTCCAGCAGTCGGCGACGAAGGTAATCTGTACGCGGCCATCACCGGCGATCAACGCTGGGGTGGTAGGTGGCGAAATCGCTGCCGGGGCGGTCTGGGCCTGAGTCGCTGGCGCCTGTACAGGAGCGGCCGGGGTGTGGGCCGGAGCTGCAGGCGTTGCGGGAGCCGGTGCGACAGCGGTCGCAGCAGCGGTCGCGGCAGGCGGGGTTTCCGGTGCAGGCTGCTCAGTGGCAAGCGGCGCTTCAGGCGCGGCCTGGCCTTCTGCTACAGCCTGGTCTTCCGGCTCGTCCAGCGGATGAATCTGGGTGGTGCCGTCGGCGCTTTCGACTTCGACGTGCTCCATGGCGTTGCTGGTCAGGTCCTTGGTGCGCTGGGAGGTCTGGTCTTGCCACCAGACAAAACCGCCACCAATGACAGCGATCAGCAGCAGCAGGCTGACAATTCGCAAAATAGTGTGGGAAACCCGCACCGGTTCTTCGATGCGACCCAAGCCATGCACATTGCTGCCCTGGGAGTCGGTGCCGGTGAACTGGTCGAATTCCTGGACCAAAACTGCCTGGTCGATCCCCAGCAGCTTGGCGTAGGCACGGATATAGCCGCGGGCGAAGGTATGCCCAGGCAGCTTATCGAACGCGCCAGCTTCCAGGTTGCCCAGGGATGTAGTGGTCAAATTGAGCTTGAGGGCCACTTCCGCCAGCGACCAACCATTGCTTTCGCGGGCCTGACGCAAGGTGTCGCCTGGGTTTACGCGATTAGCTGCTACAACTTCCGGGTGCGCCGCTTTCATCATTGCTCCGACAGGTATTGCTGATATTCCGGCGTACCGGGATAGAGTCGTTCAAGTTGTTGGCCAAAACGTGCGGCCTTGTCGCGTTCTTCATGAACCGTCGCCAGCCGCACACCGAGCAATAGACTACGTGCATTTTGCCCGCTGAGCAGGCTAAAACGCTCGTAATAGTCACGTGCCGGCACATAATGCCTGTCATCAAAGGATATCTCAGCCATTTCGAGCAATGCCCGAGGCTGACGACCGTTCAAATGCAGGGCTTTTTCCAGTTGCCGGCGAGCATTGTCGCGCTGGCCGAGGCGGATCGAGGTGACCCCAAGGTTCTCGAACACCCGCGAACGCTCAGGATAGAGGGTATCGACGCTGGCTTGCTGGAAATAAAGGGCGGCCTGGTCATAACGTTCCTGCGCAAACAGGAAACTGCCGTAGTTGTTCAGCAGCCGCGGATCGGCAGGGCGTGCGGCCAGGGCCTTGTGGAAATAGCGGTCAGCCAGTTCAGGCTCGGCCTGGGCCTGGAACACCAGGGCCAGTGCGGCATTGGCATCGGCGTCGTCGCTGTCCAGCTCAAGGGCCTTCTTCAACGGCACCTTGGCCTGCTCGCTCATGCCTTGTTGCAGGTAACCCAAGCCCAGTTGCACATAGGCAACTCGCGCCTCATCACGGCCTTTACCGGTTTGCAAAGGGCTGTCATGGCCCGATGAAACACAACCGGCCGCAAGACCGGTAAAAAGCAAAAGCAGCGCAAGGCGCAAGGGCATAGAGATCCTCTCTCAGATTCGATTCACAGCGATCAGCGGCAAATCGTCGGCGGCGTTCACTTCGCGTCCGGCGATATAGCGCTCGCTGCGGCGGGTGCGGTCCATCACCTGCCCGACCAATTGGCCACAGGCGGCGTCGATGTCTTCACCACGGGTGGTGCGGACGGTGACGTTGTAGCCGGCCTGGTGCAGTTGATCCTGGAAACGACGGATGGCGTTGTTGCTCGGCCGCTCGTAGCCGGAATGTGGAAACGGGTTGAACGGAATCAGGTTGATCTTGCACGGGGTGTCCTTGAGCAACTCGATCATCTCGACCGCGTGCTCAACCTTGTCATTGATGTCCTTGAGCAAGGTGTACTCGATGGTCAGCACGCGCTTTTCGCCCAGGGACGACATATAACGCTGGCAAGATTCGAGCAGCATCTTAAGCGGATACTTCTTGTTGATTGGCACCAATTGGTTACGCAATGCGTCATTGGGTGCGTGCAGCGACAACGCCAGGGAGACGTCGATGTGCTTGGACAGCTCATCGATCATCGGCACCACGCCGGAGGTGGACAGGGTTACACGGCGCTTGGAGATGCCGTAGCCCAGGTCGTCCATCATCAGATGCATGGCCGAAACCACGTTGTCGAAGTTCAGCAGCGGCTCACCCATGCCCATCATCACCACGTTGGTGATGGCACGGTCGACGGTCGCCGGGACGCTGCCAAAGGATTTGTTGGCAATCCACACCTGGCCGATCACTTCGGCGGCGGTGAGGTTGCTATTGAAGCCTTGCTTGCCGGTGGAGCAGAAACTGCAGTCCAGGGCACAGCCTGCCTGGGACGAAACGCACAAGGTGCCGCGTTTGCCCTGGGGAATGTACACGGTCTCGACACAGCTGCCGGACGCAACGCGCACCACCCATTTACGGGTGCCGTCGCTGGAGATGTCCTCGCTGACCACTTCCGGACCACGTACCTCGGCAATGGCCTTGAGCTTGTCGCGCAGGGCCTTGCTGACGTTCGTCATGGCGTCGAAATCATCGACGCCAAAGTGGTGAATCCATTTCATTACCTGACCGGCACGGAAACGCTTCTCCCCGATTGAGTCGAAGAATTTCTCCATTTCCGGCTGGGTCAGCCCCAGCAGGTTGGTTTTTACAGTCGATGTCGTCATGGATTCACCCTCACTCTTTAAGCCGATGCTTAGCGAGCGGTTACTTCAGTAGCGGCGAAGAAGTACGAGATTTCGCGAGCAGCAGCGGCTTCGGAGTCCGAACCGTGTACAGCGTTGGCGTCGATGGACTCGGCGAAGTCAGCACGGATGGTGCCGGCAGCGGCTTCCTTAGGGTTGGTAGCACCCATCAGCTCACGGTTCAGAGCGATAGCGTTTTCGCCTTCCAGAACCTGAACAACAACAGGACCGGAGATCATGAAGGCAACCAGGTCGCCGAAGAAGCCACGAGCGCTGTGCTCAGCGTAGAAGCCTTCAGCTTCAGCCTTGGACAGTTGCTTGAGTTTCGAAGCTACAACCTTCAGGCCGGCTTTTTCGAAACGAGTGGTGATCTCGCCGATGACGTTTTTTGCAACAGCGTCAGGCTTGATGATGGAGAAAGTACGTTGAACAGCCATGGTGTAACTCCAGAAACGGTAATTTACGAAAAATTAAACCCGCGAATTATACGCGGGTTATTGGGTATTGCCTAACTGCGTAAGGGAGGCGTTAGTCCTGTTCTTCTTTCCAGGCAGTCTGGATAGCCTCCAGGACCTTCTCACCACCGCGATCACGCTCATCTTCGAACCCTGGCAGCGCCATGACCATGTCACGCAAAGCTACAAAGTTCAGGGAGTAAGGATCCAGATCCGGGTTGGCATCGGCCAACAGGATAGCGATCTCTTGCACATCAACCCATTTAAGACTCATGACACTTCCTTGAATCAATGCGGCGCTTCGGCTGCATGGTTGAGGGAATATTTCGGGATTTCGACGGTGATGTCTTCCGTGCCGACCTTTGCCTGACAGCTTAGGCGAGAAGTCGCTTCAAGGCCCCAGGCACGGTCAAGAAAGTCTTCTTCCAGCTCGTCTGCTTCTTCCAGGGAATTGAAACCCTCGCGGATGATGCAGTGACAGGTGGTGCAAGCGCAGACACCGCCGCAGGCACTTTCGATCTCGATGTGGTTGTCATGGGCAACTTCGAGGATGGACTTGCCGGTCTCAGCCTCCACGACCATACCGTCCGGGCAATGCTCGGCGTGTGGCAGAAAAATGACCTGCGGCATTGATTATTCCTCGATTTCATTCAGGTTGCGCCCGGCCAGTGCGGCTTTCACCGTCTGATCCATGCGGCGGGCGGCAAAGGCATCTGTCACTTGCGACAGGCGCTTGGTCTGTTGCTCGATGGCGTAGCCATCGTTGCCTTTCATCAGCTCGGCCAGTTCCTGCATCTGCAGGTCAATGACCATGCGCTCTTCGGCATCCAGCAGGCGCTCGCCGTCGGCATCAAGGGCACCCTGCACCGCTTCGAGCAGGCGCTGGGCATCCACTTGTTGCTCGCGCAGCACGCGAGCGACCTTGTCGTCACCGGCATACTGGAACGAGTCCTTGAGCATCTTGGCGATTTCGCCGTCGGTCAGGCCGTAGGACGGCTTGACCTGGATACTGGCTTCAACCCCCGAACCCAACTCACGCGCAGCGACGTTGAGCAGGCCGTCGGCGTCGACCTGGAAGGTCACGCGAATCTTTGCCGCGCCAGCCACCATCGCCGGAATGCCGCGCAATTCGAAGCGCGCCAGGGAGCGGCAGTCACTGATCAGCTCGCGCTCGCCTTGCAGCACATGGATCATCATGGCCGTCTGGCCATCTTTGTAAGTGGTGAAATCCTGGGCACGGGCGACGGGGATGGTGGTGTTGCGTGGTATCACCTTCTCCATCAGCCCCCCCATGGTTTCCAGCCCCAGGGACAGCGGGATCACGTCGAGCAGCAGCAGTTCGCCACCATCGCGCTTGTTACCGGCCAGGGTGTCTGCCTGGATCGCGGCGCCGATGGCGACCACCTGGTCCGGATCGATTTCAGTCAGCGGCTGGCGGCCAAAGGCTTCGGCGACGGCTTCACGCACGCGTGGTACGCGGGTGGAACCACCGACCATGACCACTGCACCCACGTCCTCCAGTTCGATACCGGAATCACGTACGGCACGGCGGCAGGCTTTCAGGCTGCGGGCGACCATAGGCTCGATCAGCGCATCGAAGGCTTCGCGGGTCAGTTGGACCGACCAGTTACCGTAGGAAACTTCAACAGACGCGGAGTCCGTCAGCGCTTCTTTGGCGGCGCAAGCGGTTTGCAGCAGGTTGCGCTGCGCGCCCGGGTCCAGGTCGGCAGACAAGCCGGCGCTGGCGATGATCCAACCCGCAATGGCGTGGTCGAAGTCGTCGCCGCCCAGGGCGCTGTCGCCACCAGTGGCCAGCACTTCGAAGACGCCCCCGGTCAGGCGCAAAATCGATATATCAAAGGTGCCACCGCCCAGGTCGTAAATGGCAACCAGGCCTTCGGCATGCTGGTCCAGGCCATAGGCCACGGCTGCAGCGGTCGGCTCATTGAGCAGGCGCAGCACGTTCAGGCCAGCAAGTTTGGCCGCATCCTTGGTAGCTTGGCGCTGGGCATCATCGAAATAAGCCGGAACGGTGATCACCGCGCCGACCAGTTCGCCGCCCAGGGTCTTTTCCGCGCGCTGACGCAGTACCTTGAGGATATCGGCCGACACTTCCACAGGGCTTTTCGGGCCTTGGACGGTGTCGATGAACGGCATATGGGATTCGCCACCGACAAAGCGGTACGGCAACTGGTCGCCCAATTGCTTGACGTCGGACAGACCACGACCCATCAAGCGCTTGACCGACAGCACGGTATTCAAAGGGTCGGAAGACGCCGCCAGCTTGGCCGACTCACCCACTTCGGTACGATCAACGTGATAGCGCACGGCAGAGGGCAGGATCACCTGGCCATCAGCGTCGGGCAACGGCTCGGACAGGCCACTGCGCAAGGCAGCAACCAGGGAATTGGTGGTGCCCAGGTCAATCCCGACCGCCAGGCGACGCTGGTGCGGTTGAGGGCTTTGGCCGGGTTCGGCGATTTGCAGTAGGGCCATGGTAATCAGGTCTTATCTGTCTATCAGGCGTGCATCACGGGCAGCACACGGGGTTAATCGTCGAGGCGCTCTTCTAGCTGGCGCACTTCGTAGGTGAGCTTGTCGAGGAACTGCATGCGCCGCATCAGGCGTTCGGCCTGCTCACGTTGCGCTGCATCATCCCAACAGGCTGCGAAGCTTTCGTTGAGCTCATCCTGGGCGGTTTTCAGACGACGCTTGAAGACTGCAACACCGGCCAGATCGGCCTCGTCCTGCAAGTCTTCGAGTTCTTCGCGCCACTGCATCTGCTGCATCAGGAAGTCCGGATCATGCACGGTCACTTCCAGCGGCAACTCGCCACCGTTCATCGCGAGCAGGTAGCGCGCGCGTTTCGGGGGGCTTTTGAGCGTCTGATAGGCTTCGTTGAGGCTGGCCGATTGCTCCAGCGCCAGGCGTTGCTCACGCTCGGAAGCGTCAGCGAAGCGGTCCGGGTGCACGCCACGCGCCAGTTCTCGGTAGCGCGTGGCAAGCTGCTCAAGGTCCAGCCGAAAGCTCGGCTGCAGCTCGAATAAAGCGAAATGACAAGGAGTACCCACGAATAGCCTCAGATGTTGAAGCTTTCGCCGCAGCCACATTCACCGCGTACGTTGGGGTTGTTGAACTTGAAGCCTTCGTTCAACCCTTCCTTGACGAAATCGAGTTCGGTGCCGTCCAGGTAGGTCAGGCTCTTGGGGTCGATAATCACTTTCTCGCCGTGACTTTCGAACACCTGGTCTTCCGCAACCACCTCATCGACAAACTCCAGCACGTAGGCAAGGCCGGAACAGCCCGTGGTGCGAACACCCAGACGAATCCCCTCACCTTTACCGCGCCCATTCAGGGAGCGGCGAATGTGCTGCGCAGCCGCTTCTGTCATGCTGATAGCCATCGTTGACTCCTTACTCGTCGCCAAATGCTTAGATCAAGCCTTTCTTCTGCTTGTAGTCGCGAACGGCCGCCTTGATGGCGTCTTCTGCGAGTACCGAGCAGTGGATTTTCACGGGCGGCAGGGCCAGTTCTTCGGCCAGCTGGGTGTTGCTGATAGTGACAGCCTCATCCAGGGTCTTGCCTTTCATCCATTCGGTCGCCAGGGAGCTGGAGGCGATAGCCGAACCGCAACCGTAGGTCTTGAACTTGGCGTCTTCGATAACGCCAGCGTCGTTGACCTTGATCTGCAGGCGCATCACATCGCCGCACGCCGGAGCGCCGACCATGCCGGTGCCGACATCAGGATCTTCCGCGTCCATCTTGCCGACGTTGCGCGGGTTTTCGTAGTGGTCGATGACCTTTTCGCTGTAAGCCATGGTACTGAATCCTCACTCATCAGGGCCGCTCTGGAACCCTGTAGAAACGCCTGCGTTTTCCGCCACGTTCCTACAGAGCTGGGGTGGCGGCTTCTATAGTTAGTGTGCCGCCCACTCGATCTTGGAAATATCGACACCGTCTTTGTACATGTCCCACAGCGGCGACAGGACGCGCAGCTTGTTGACGGCTTCGCAGACTTTCTGCGCGGCGTAATCGACTTGCTCTTCGGTGGTGAAACGGCCGAACGTAAAGCGGATCGAGCTGTGTGCCAGTTCGTCGTTGCGGCCCAGGGCGCGCAGTACGTACGAAGGCTCAAGGGACGCCGAGGTGCAGGCCGAACCGGACGAAACCGCCAGGTCCTTGAGCGCCATGATCAGCGACTCGCCTTCGACGTAGTTGAAGCTCAAATTCAGGTTGTGCGGTACGCGGGCGGTCATGCTGCCGTTGATGTACAGCTCTTCAAGTCCTTCGACCTGCTTGTAGAAGCGGTCGCTCAGCGCTTTGATGCGCACGTTTTCGGCAGCCATGTCTTCCTTGGCCACGCGGAAGGCTTCGCCCATGCCCACGATCTGGTGGGTCGCCAGGGTGCCTGAACGCATGCCGCGCTCGTGACCGCCGCCGTGCATGGTGGCTTCGATGCGCACACGTGGCTTGCGGCTCACGTACAGGGCGCCGATGCCTTTGGGGCCGTAGGTCTTGTGGGCCGAGAACGACATCAGGTCGACTTTCAGTTTCGACAGGTCGATGTCGACCTTGCCGGTGGACTGGGCAGCGTCGACATGCAGCAGGATGCCCTTGGAACGGGTCAGCTCGCCGATGGCCGCGATGTCGTTGATGGTGCCGATTTCGTTGTTCACGTGAATCACGGAAACCAGGATGGTGTCTTCACGCAGCGCGGCTTCGATCATGGCCGGGGTGACGATACCGTCGGTAGTCGGCTCGAGGTAGGTGACCTCGAAACCTTCACGCTCCAGTTGGCGCATGGTGTCGAGGACAGCCTTGTGCTCAATCTTGGTGGTGATCAGGTGCTTGCCTTTGGTCGCGTAGAAATGCGCCGCGCCCTTGATAGCCAGGTTGTCGGACTCGGTGGCACCGGAGGTCCAGACGATTTCACGCGGGTCTGCACCCACCAGGTCAGCCACCTGGCGACGAGCGTTCTCGACCGCTTCCTCGGCCTTCCAGCCGAACACGTGGGAACGGGAGGCCGGGTTGCCGAAGTTTCCGTCAACCAGCAGGCATTCGCTCATCTTTTGCGCGACACGCGGATCAACCGGGGTGGTCGCTGAGTAATCAAGGTAAATCGGCAATTTCATGGACTTTCTCCTAAATCAGGCTGGCTGGCGCGCCGTTAGCTCTTCGGCTGTCACTCGACGGCGGACGCTTCGATCTTGTCCAGACGCGGCGCCTTGGTGTTGCAACGGCGCTGGTCCTGACGCTGGGCTACTTCTTGCACCTCACGGCGAGTCACAAGATCAGCCAAGCTGATACCACTCAAAAACTCATGGATCTGCAGGCTCAAGTCACACCACAAGTGGTGCGTGAGGCAGGTGTCGCCGGCATGGCAATCACCCAGCCCCTGGCATTTGGTGGCGTCGACGGATTCGTTGACCGCGTCGATCACCTGGGCCACCTGAATGCCCTGCATGTCGCGGGACAACTGATAGCCACCACCCGGCCCACGCACACTGGAAACCAGGTTGCTGCGACGCAATTTGGCGAACAGTTGCTCTAGGTAGGACAGGGAAATGCCTTGGCGCTCAGAGATATCGGCCAGGGACACCGGCCCAGTTTGCGCGTGCAAAGCCAAGTCGAGCATGGCGGTCACCGCGTATCGGCCTTTTGTAGTCAGTCTCATGGACAAGTACCAAGGTGTTTCAGAATGGGAGCAAGTATGCGATTCCCGAGTATTTAAGTCAACTATAAGACCTAGTACTTTAGTCAGGATTACCCGTAAAAAGGGCGCGCGAATCATAGCAGGATGGGGCGACGACGAACAGCGAGAACAGGGGCGGATGGAGATCGCTGGATCAACGGAGACCAAAATGTGGGAGGGAGCTTGCTCCCGATAGCGGTGTACCAGCCACGAAAGTGGTGACTGACACATTGCTACGGGGCCAAGCCCCCCTCCCACAGAACGGCCTCAGCCGGCCTTGGACGCAGCCTCGTCCTTGATCTCGGCGAAGTCTTCTTCGCGCAACTCAGGCAGATCCTTGGCGCAATAGGGGCTACCCAGATCCTTCAACGCACCGCACATTCCCTCCAGCTTGCCGTCCACCGCTTGCAGGTGATCCAGCAACTGGCCGATGGCGCGTGCCACCGGGTCGGGCATGTCCTCGCTGACACCATAAGCATCGAAACCGATCTTCTCGGCCATGGCCTTGCGCTTGGCCTCCTGCTCGTCGCCGGCTTCCGGCTTGACGATGATCCGGCCTGGAATACCGACTACGGTCGCGCCCGGAGGCACAGCCTTGGTCACGACAGCATTGGAACCGACCTTGGCACCCGCACCGACGGTGAAAGGGCCGAGGACCTTGGCGCCCGCCCCTACCACCACGCCATCACCTAGCGTGGGGTGGCGCTTGCCTTTGTTCCAACTGGTGCCGCCCAGGGTCACGCCCTGATAAAGGGTGACGTCATCACCAATTTCGGCGGTCTCGCCAATCACGATGCCCATGCCATGGTCGATAAAGAAACGGCGCCCGACTTTGGCGCCCGGGTGAATCTCGATCCCGGTCAACCAACGACCGAAGTTCGACACCAGCCGCGCCAGCCATTTCCAGCCCATGCCCCACAGGGCACCGGACAAGCGGTGAATCCAGATGGCGTGCATCCCCGGGTAGCAGGTCAGCACTTCAAAGGCGTTGCGCGCCGCCGGGTCACGGTGGAAAACACTCTGGATATCTTCTCGCAAACGCTCGAACATTTTTAATCCTTCCGCTTAAGAAGCTCGCCACGGGCCGCTTTCTGGGTTTCCGTGAGGATGCCACGCAATATATTCATTTCTGCCCGGCTGACCGAGCTGCGTCCGTAAAGGCGACGCAGGCGCGCCATCAAGTGCCGTGGTTTTTCCGGATCGAGGAATTCGATGGCCACCAGGGTTTGCTCCAGGTGCTCATAAAACCGTTCCAGCTCGTCCATGGTGGCCAGTTCGCCACTTTTGGTCGAGGCAACCTCGTCCTTCTCTACCTTGCTCGGCCGGCCAGCAGCGGCCAGCCAGGCCATGCGCACTTCGTACGTCAACACCTGCACCGCAGCCCCGAGGTTCAGCGAGCTGAACTCGGGGTCTGATGGGATGTGCACGTGGTAATGACATCGCTGCAGCTCTTCATTGGTCAGACCGGAGTCTTCACGACCAAACACCAAGGCGATTTCAGCACCACCAGCGGCCTCTTCCACCACCTTGGTGCCGCACTCACGCGGATCCAGCAGTGGCCAGGGGATGCGACGGTCACGGGCGCTGGTGCCAAGCACCAGATTGCAGCCGACCAAGGCGTCTTCCAAGGTGGCGACGACCTGGGCTTTTTCAAGCAGGTCATTGGCGCCGGATGCACGGGCATCGGCCTCGTGATGCGGAAACACGCGCGGGTCGACCAGCACCAGGCGCGTCAGCCCCATGTTTTTCATGGCTCGCGCCACCCCACCGATATTGCCGGGATGACTGGTATTGACCAGGACGACACGAATGTTTTGCAGCAAGGGAGGCGCTCTCGGACACGGGAAAGGGGAGCAAATCTTACAGAACAGCCTAAGGTTATGCCATGAAAGCTAACGTCGTCCTTCACCTGAAGAAAGTTTCTGCTAGAATGCTCGGCTTTCTTTAACAACCTTAGGTGACACATCCATGCAGCCCATGCTGAATATCGCGCTGCGCGCCGCCCGCAGCGCCAGTGAATTGATCTTCCGCTCCATCGAGCGCCTGGATACCATCAAGGTCGACGAAAAAGACGCCAAGGATTACGTATCCGAGGTTGATCGCGCCGCCGAACAG
Source organism: Pseudomonas extremorientalis (assembly GCF_024584605.1). Taxonomy (NCBI): domain Bacteria; kingdom Pseudomonadati; phylum Pseudomonadota; class Gammaproteobacteria; order Pseudomonadales; family Pseudomonadaceae; genus Pseudomonas; species Pseudomonas extremorientalis. Next base: position 5,273,632 of record NZ_CP089519.1, read on the forward strand.
AAAATCATCGACGCCCTGCGCAAGGCCTACCCTACCCACGGCATCCTCGGTGAAGAAACCGGCCTGCACAAAGGCAGCGGTGAAGGCGAAGACTACCTGTGGATCATCGACCCACTGGATGGCACCACCAACTTCCTGCGCGGCATCCCACACTTTGCCGTGAGCATCGCTTGCAAATACCGTGGCCGCCTGGAACACGCCGTTGTACTCGACCCAGTCCGCCAGGAAGAATTCACCGCCAGCCGTGGCCGTGGCGCCCAACTGAACGGTCGTCGCCTGCGCGTCAGCGGCCGCACCAGCCTGGACGGCGCCCTGCTGGGTACCGGCTTCCCGTTCCGTGACGACCAGATGGACAACCTGGAAAACTACCTGGGCATGTTCCGCGCTCTGGTTGGCCAGACCGCCGGCATTCGCCGCGCTGGCGCAGCAAGCCTGGACCTGGCTTATGTGGCCGCCGGTCGTTTTGATGCGTTCTGGGAGTCGGGCCTGTCCGAGTGGGACATGGCGGCAGGCGCTCTGCTGATCCAGGAAGCAGGCGGCTTGGTGAGCGACTTCACCGGTGGCCACGACTTCCTTGAAAAAGGCCACGTGGTTGCCGGCAACACCAAATGCTTCAAGGCAGTACTGACGGCGATCCAGCCGCACCTACCGGCTTCGCTGAAGCGTTAAGCGAGCGAGCACAAAAAAAGCACCCCGAGGGGTGCTTTTTTTATGCCTGGGATTTGAGGTTTGCCGCGACTCCAGCAACAACACAAATCAATTGTGGGAGGGGGCTTGCCCCCGATTGCAGTGGGTCAGCACCTAACAAGCTGACTGATCCACCGCTATCGGGGGCAAGCCCCCTCCCACATTTTGAACTCACATAATTTTTTGCATCTATACCAGGCTTGAGATTACTGCTGGTTCTGGCCCAGCACCAAGCGGCCTTCCTTGTCGACCGGAATCTGGCCGCCTGGATCACGGTCCATACGCACCGAGCCTTCCTTGCCATCCAAGGTGTAACGCACGTCATAACCGACAACCTTGTCGCTGATGTCGTTGACGGTGTTACAGCGGGTTTGCGTGGTGGTGTAGGTATCGCGGTTCTGCATACCTTCCTGAACCTTGTTACCGGCGTAACCGCCACCCACCGCACCGGCTACCGTAGCCAGCTTCTTGCCATTACCGCCACCGACCTGGTTGCCGAGCAGGCCACCGGCCAGTGCACCTACCACAGTGCCGACGATCTGATGCTGATCCTGCACCGGCTTCTGCCGGGTCACGGCGACGTCCTTGCAGACCTCGCGCGGGGTTTTGATCTGGGTTTTCACCGGCTGCACTGCCAGCACTTGCGCATACTCAGGGCCGCTTTTTACCAGGCTGTAGGTGGCAACAGCACCCCCGGCAGTCACACCGACAGCACCCAATACCGCACCAACCAGTAACGACTTGTTCACGTGAACCTCCTGACCATCACAAACGGATCGAAAGATCCGCGCTATACCCAGCCTTGGAGCAAAAAAAAAGGCACGAGTTCAATACTCGTGCCTTCTTTGTAACAGCAGATCAACAAGCGCCCATCAAGGACGGTCGTCGACCTCCTTGCCAGTGCTGGCCGGAGGGATCAGGTCTTCGCTGTTGAGGTTCAGCCAGATCAGCACAACGTTGGCGATGTAGATCGAGGAATAGGTACCCGCCAGTACGCCGATGAACAGCGCCAGGGAGAAGCCCCACAGGTTGTCGCCACCGAAGATCATCAGCGCCGCAATCGCCAGCAGCGTGGAGATCGACGTCGCCATGGTGCGCAGCAGGGTCTGGGTGGTGGAGACGTTGATGTTCTCGATCAGCGACGCCTTGCGCAGTACGCGGAAGTTCTCACGAACCCGGTCGAATACCACGATGGTGTCGTTGAGCGAGTAACCGATGATCGCCAGCACAGCCGCCAGTACGGTCAGGTCGAAGGTCACTTGGAAGTACGCCAGGATACCCACGGTCACGATCACGTCGTGGATCAGCGACACAATCGCGCCGACACCGAACTTCCACTGAAAGCGGAACGCCAGATAGATCATGATGCCGACCAGCGCCATCAGCATGCCGAGGCCGCCCTGGTCGCGCAGTTCTTCACCGACTTGCGGGCCGACGAACTCGACGCGCTTGACCGATGCCGGGTTGTCGCCGCCGACCTTCTGCAAGGCCTCCGCCACCTGGTGACCCAGTTGCGGGTCTTCGCCCGGCATGCGCACCAGCAGATCGGTGGTCGCACCGAAGCTCTGCACGACAGCTTCGTGATAGCCGGCCTTGACCAGCTCGTTGCGCACCAGGGTAACGTCGGCAGGCTTCTCGTAGGTCAGCTCGATGAGCGTACCGCCGGTAAAGTCCAGACCGTAGTTCAGGCCCTTATGGAACCAGCTGAACAACGCCAGAACGGTAAGGAGCACGGTGACGCCGAACGCAACGTTGCGAACGCCCATGAAGTTGATTGTACGTAACATGGCAGCCCCTTAAATCCACAACTTCTTGAAGTCACGCCCGCCAAAGATCAGGTTGACCATTGCGCGGGTCACCATGATGGCCGTGAACATCGAGGTAAAGATACCGAGGGACATGGTCACCGCAAAACCTTTGACCGGGCCGGTGCCCATGGCAAAGAGAATCCCGCCGACCAGCAACGTGGTCAGGTTGGAGTCGAGAATCGCGGTAAATGCCCGGCCGAAGCCTTCGTTGATTGCACGCTGTACGGTCATGCCTGCCGCGATCTCTTCACGGATCCGCGAGAAGATCAGTACGTTGGCGTCTACCGCCATACCCATGGTGAGTACGATACCGGCGATACCTGGCAGGGTCAGTGTAGCGCCCAGCAGCGACATCAGGGCCAGCAGCATCACCATGTTGCCCGCCAGGGCCACGGTGGCGATGATGCCGAAGAAGCGATAGATGGCGATGATGAACAGCGACACGAACAGCATGCCCCACAAGGCTGCATCGATACCCTTGGTGATGTTGTCGGCACCCAGGCTCGGGCCGATGGTACGCTCTTCAGCGAAATACATCGGCGCCGCCAGGCCACCGGCACGCAGCAACAGGGCCAGCTCAGACGATTCACCCTGGCCGTTCAGGCCGGTGATACGGAATTGAGCCCCCAGTGGCGACTGGATGGTCGCCAGGCTGATGATCTTCTTCTCTTCCTTGAAGGTCTGGACCGGTACGTCTTTCTCGACGCCGTCGACCATTTGCTTGGTGTAAGTGGTGACCGGGCGCTGCTCGATGAAGATCACCGCCATGCTGCGACCGACGTTGCTGCGCGTGGCGCGGCTCATCAGGTCGCCGCCATGGCCATCCAGACGGATGTTCACTTCAGGCGTACCGTGCTGCGAATCGAAACCGGCCTTGGCGTCGGTGACCTGGTCACCGGTGATGATCAAGCCACGCTCGATCAATGCAGGAGGACGGTTGCCTTCGCGGAATTCGAACTCTTCGGCCGTGGCGCGGGTAGCACCCGGCTCAGCCGCCAGACGGAATTCCAGGTTGGCGGTCTTGCCCAGGATACGCTTGGCTTCAGCCGTGTCCTGTACACCTGGCAGCTCAACCACGATGCGGTTGGCGCCCTGGCGCTGGACGATCGGCTCGGCCACACCCAGCTCGTTGACGCGGTTACGCACCGTGGTCAAGTTCTGCTTGATGGAGTATTCACGGATTTCCGCGATCTTGGCTGGCGTCATCGCCAGGCGCAGTACAGGCTGACCATTGAGGTCGGCCGGTACGATGTCGAAATCGTTGAAGTTCTTGCGCACCAGCGCACGGGCCTGTTCGCGGGATGCTTCGTCAGAGAAGCCCAGCTGGATGGCGCCGTTGATCTGCGGCAGGCTGCGATAACGCAACTTCTCTTTGCGCAGCAGGCTCTTCACATCGCCTTCGTAGACTTTCAGGCGCGCGTCGAGGGCTTTGTCCATGTCGACTTCCAGCAGGAAGTGCACGCCACCGGACAAGTCCAGGCCCAGCTTCATCGGGTGCGCGCCAATGCTGCGCAGCCATTGTGGCGTGGTCTGTGCCAGGTTGAGCGCGACCACATAGTCGTCACCCATGGCCTTGCGCACGACATCCTTGGCCGGCAATTGGTCTTCTGCCTTGGTCAGGCGCAGCAAACCGCCTTTCGCACCAGCTGCCAACGTTGCCGCCTTGACCTGGATACCCGCGTCGTTGAGCGCTTTGCTCGCGCGTTCCAGATCAGCCTGATTGACCTGCAGCGTAGTGCTGGCGCCAGTGATCTGGATCGCCGGGTCATCAGGATAGAGATTGGGAGCGGAATAAATAAAACCGATCGCCAGCACCGCCAGGATCAGTACGTATTTCCACAGAGGGTATTTGTTCAGCATCACGCCGCCCGCTTATAACGCGGGGCGCCTTGCGCGCCCCGTCGATTGGTAAAGGTTGTTACTCAGATCGCTTTGAGCGTGCCTTTTGGCAGCGTGGCGGCGATGGCGCCCTTCTGGAACTTCATTTCTACGGTGTCGGAAACTTCCAGGACCACGAAAGCATCGGAAACCTTGGTGATCTTGCCGGCGATGCCGCCAGTGGTCACCACTTCGTCGCCTTTTTGCAGGCTGCCGAGCAGGTTTTTCTGCTCTTTGGCGCGCTTGGCCTGTGGACGCCAGATCATCAGGTAGAAAATGACCAGGAAGCCGACCAGGAAAATCCACTCGAAACCACCGCCCATAGGACCGGCAGCGGCAGGCGCAGCGGCATCAGCCATGGCGTTAGAGATAAAAAAGCTCATTTAGCACTCCAGTTGCAAATAGTGAATCTTAGGGTCGGAAAACTCAGTCCAAGGGCGGCACAGGGAGCCCGCGCTTGGCATAGAAGGCATCGACGAAGGCGGCCAATGTACCCTGTTGAATAGCCTCGCGCAAACCAGCCATCAGGACTTGGTAGTGACGCAAATTGTGGATGGTATTCAACATGCTACCCAGCATTTCCCCGCACTTGTCCAGATGGTGCAGATAAGCACGGGAGAAGTTCTGGCAGGTGTAGCAGTCACAGGTGGGATCCAGCGGCGAATCATCATGGCGATGGAACGCGTTACGGATCTTCAGCACGCCTGTATCGATGAACAGATGCCCATTGCGGGCATTACGGGTTGGCATCACGCAATCGAACATGTCCACACCGCGGCGCACACCCTCTACGAGATCTTCCGGTTTGCCAACGCCCATAAGGTAACGAGGTTTGTCAGCGGGCATCAGGCCCGGCAGGTAATCCAGCACCTTGATCATCTCGTGCTTGGGCTCGCCCACCGACAGACCGCCGATGGCCAGGCCGTCAAAGCCGATCTTGTCGAGGCCTTCCAGCGAGCGCTTGCGCAGGCTTTCATGCATGCCGCCCTGGACGATCCCGAACAGCGCCGCCGTATTGTCGCCATGGGCGTTCTTCGAGCGCTGGGCCCAACGCAGCGACAACTCCATGGAAATCCGCGCGACATCTTCGTCTGCCGGGTACGGCGTGCACTCGTCGAAAATCATCACGATGTCGGAACCCAGGTCGCGCTGCACCTGCATCGACTCTTCCGGGCCCATGAACACTTTGGAACCGTCCACCGGCGAGGCGAAGGTCACGCCCTCTTCCTTGATCTTGCGCATGGCGCCCAGGCTGAACACCTGAAAACCACCCGAGTCGGTCAGGATCGGGCCCTGCCACTTCATGAAGTCATGCAGGTCGCCGTGCTTCTTGATCACTTCCGTGCCCGGGCGCAGCCACAGGTGGAAGGTGTTGCCGAGGATGATCTCGGCGCCGGTGGCGACGATGTCACGCGGCAGCATGCCTTTTACGGTGCCGTAAGTGCCCACGGGCATGAAGGCCGGGGTCTCGACGGTGCCGCGCGGGAAAGTCAGGCGACCACGACGGGCTTTACCGTCGGTGGCGAGCAATTCAAACGACATACGACTCATAGTTGTTCCTCTGGGCCGCGTGGCGCCGGGTTACGGGTGATAAACATCGCATCACCGTAGCTGAAAAAACGGTACCCATTGTCGATGGCGGCTTGATAAGCGGCCATGGTCTCGGGGTAACCGGCAAATGCCGACACCAGCATCAACAGCGTGGATTCCGGCAAATGGAAGTTGGTGACCAGGCAATCGACCACATGGAACGGCCGGCCTGGGTAGATAAAGATATCGGTGTCGCCGCTGAACGGCTTGAGCACGCCATCACGCGCCGCACTCTCCAGGGAGCGCACGCTGGTGGTGCCGACCGCGATCACCCGCCCGCCACGCGCTTTGCACGCAGCCACGGCATCCACGACGTCCTGGCTGACTTCCAGCCATTCGCTGTGCATATGGTGGTCTTCGATGTTATCCACACGCACCGGCTGAAACGTCCCGGCCCCCACGTGCAGGGTCACATAGGCGGTCTCGACGCCCTTGGCCGCAATCGCATCCAGCAGCGGCTGGTCGAAATGCAACCCGGCCGTCGGCGCGGCAACGGCGCCCAGGCGTTGGGAGTACACCGTCTGATAGCGCTCGCGGTCCGAGTCTTCGTCGGGGCGGTCTATATAAGGAGGCAACGGCATATGGCCGACACGCTCCAGCAGCGGCAACACCTCTTCGGCGAACTTGAGCTCGAACAGCGCATCATGGCGCGCCACCATCTCGGCTTCGCCACCGCCATCAATGAGGATGGAAGAGCCCGGTTTCGGCGACTTGCTGGAGCGCACATGGGCCAGCACGCGATGGCTGTCCAGCACCCGCTCCACCAGGATTTCCAGCTTGCCGCCAGAGGCTTTCTGGCCAAACAGCCGCGCCGGAATCACCCGGGTATTGTTGAACACCATCAAGTCGCCTGGGCGCAAATGCTCAAGCAAATCAGTGAATTGACGGTGTGCGAGGGCACCGCTCACCCCGTCCAGGGTCAGCAGTCGACTGGCGCGACGCTCGGCCAAAGGGTGGCGAGCGATCAGCGAATCAGGGAGCTCAAAAGTAAAGTCAGCAACGCGCATGATGGGGTTCGTCTAGCAGGGCCGGGAAGTCTAGCGGAAATAGTCAAAATTGACCATGAAACGTGATTGACCAACGGTAATCACCTCTCTATACTTCGCCGCCATTGAGCCCTGATGGCGGAATTGGTAGACGCGGCGGATTCAAAATCCGTTTTCGAAAGGAGTGGGAGTTCGAGTCTCCCTCGGGGCACCATATAGCAGTATCTGAAAGTCTCTACCAGGCTCTCAGACCCAGAGAAACCGGCCACTTGAGCCGGTTTTTTTGTGTCTGGCTTTCTACCTCTGTATCCCCTTATCCGTTGTATCCCTGTATCCCTGCTTGTATCCTGAGAAAAATACCGAACTTTGGGATACAAGGATGAAGCGCGCAGATATCAAGCGCCGCCCTCTCGCAGACACGACGCTTGCAGGGCTGGAGCCGGAGTCAAAGGAATACCGGGAGCTAGACGGAAACGGCCTCTACTTCAGGGTCAAACCTGATGGTGGTAAATCCTGGCAGCTACGCTACAAACGTCCGGCGGGCAATTGGGCTTGGATGGGGCTCGGGGGTTACCCAGAGGTCAGTGGTGCGCTGGCAAGAGAGAAAGCTGCCGATCTACGCAAAGTGGTGAGTAGCGGCGCCGATCCCATTGAGCAGAAACGATCCGCTAAAGCTGCAATCGATGCGGCCAAGGCTCGAACGTTTCGAGCTGCTGCTGAAGCTTGGCTCAAGGCCAAAGAAGAAAAGGGCCTCGCAACCTCTACCCTTCACAAAATCCGTACCTACCTCGACAAGGACATACTCCCCGCATTGGGAGATAAGCCCCTCGACGAAATCACCCGCACTGACTGTGCACATCTCCAGGCATCCCTCGAAGCTAGAGACGCTCACAACGTGGCAGAAAAGTGCCGCACCTGGATCAACCAAATCTTCGGCCGAGCGATTGGTTTAGGACTCACCGAAAACGATCCGGGCAGCCGCCTTCGCGACATTGCCGCCCAGGTACCCAAAACTCAGCAGCATCCACACTTGCTGGAGCCTGAACTCGCTGAGTTTCTCCAAGCACTCAAAAACACTCCGAGCAGACTGACGGCACGTACCGCCGCATGGCTTTGTATCTGGACGGCATCCCGCCCAGGCATGGTCCGCTTGGCTGAATGGAAAGAGTTCGACTTTGAGAAGGCCATTTGGACGACGCCTGCTGCCAAGATGAAGATGCGCCGGGATTTTGTATGCCCCCTTCCCCACCAAGCCGTTACAGCACTGAGGGACCTGCACTGTTTAACGGGACGGAGTCGCTGGCTTTTCCCCGGCGTCGGAGCAAAGAACCCAACCATCAGCGAAAACACAATCAACAAAGTCTTCGCTACCATCGGCTACAAAGGGCGTCTAGTAGGACACGGTACTCGACACACCGCGAGCACGTTACTTCGAGAACATGGCTGGCCGAAGGAACATGTTGAAGCGCAGTTGGCTCACAAAGAGGAAGGCATCTCGGGGGTATACAACAAGGCCCAATACTTTGAGCAACGCGTAAAAATGATGCAATGGTACGCCGATCACCTTGATTCCCTAGAGGCCGGAAATGTAGTGCAAGGTCAATTTGGGAAGGTTGTATGAAGTTGTTAACCCTACACGCCCTCAAAAATCGTGTTACGGGTGTTACGCGTGTTACGCCAACCAATAACCCATTGTATTTATTCAATATATTTAGCGTTACACGCACTGCAAAGCTTCTGAACACCACGTGTTACATCGAGCAGTCGTGTTACAGAAAAGCCACACCCGCAACCCTGCTGGCATCGGCGTTTTCGTTTGCGAATCGCTGTAACGGCCTATCGCCTTCGGGGCGACGGGGAGATCTAAATGGACTTTGAGCAGGACATCGATGCAGAAGAGCTTGAGCTCGAAATCGCAGGCTTCGATGTAACGTGCCTGGTATGGGATCAGGACGACGTTGAGGCAGCCGTTCGCAGTCTTGCGCTGTTTCCGCAGTTCAACAACCACTTCAAAGATGCGTTCCATCTGATCAACACGGCCACCTCGTTCTGGCTTGAGGAGGGCTCCTACGCTCCGTGTGCAGAGTCGGTAACAAAAACCCTTTATCGACTTCGCGATCCCATTAGCGAGCATGCCAGTTATGCAGAGGCAGGCTCATTGCCCAGTGTCATTCGACGGTTTCTTGGGGTGAGTCATTCCGCAGCAGATTCACAGCTTACGGCTACCTTTGCCCTGGTCATGGGAACGCAGGCTGTGGAGACGCTTGCAAATTGGCTGTTCGACCTTGAGCTGACCACTTACGACATTGATGCAGACCTGATAGAGCAACTGAAACACGACTCTCCCCGCCAGTACCTTGCCCTGATCGAAAAAGAGCGGGACCGTAGCAGTGGAAACGAGATCAGGGCACGAGAAGAATTCGCGACGTTGCTAGGCGAGGCGAATCAGGCGCTGCTGATGGCGAGTCTTTATCGCCAGGTGGAGCAAATGGATGTGTTTAAAAAAGGCTTCAACACATCAAGCCTGATGCATCGAATTCTCGACGACGCCTTGTCTACAAAGGCGACGAGAAGGGGTCAGGAAGCCGGCAAGGGGAACCGAGATCCCAGCTCAAAAATACAGACCGACACAATGGATAGACGAGCAAAAATCAAGGTTGCTGCCGAGCAAATCATTAACGGCCGAAAAATTGAAATGCGAAGTCTGTCCGACTCTGAACTCACCAATATTCTTTTCAACCAAAAGGTTCACGGTACGGAAAAGACCATCCGACGCCATTTGGAAGCTTTGAAGCTTCGACCTCTGAAATAAAAAAGGGAGCGGACACAGTCCACTCCCGCCCCCCTGCGTAGCGTATGACCCGTTGTCTCAATTAACAAAGGGTTAGCTCGCTATGACTACCGTATTAAAAGCAATTCCCTCGCATGATCCCTCAATGACCCTCATCCGCATGCCAGAGGTCATTTCAATCGTAGGGCTCGCACGCCCGACTATCTACAAGCTGATGCGTCAACCTGAAAGCGGATTCCCGTTGCCGGTAAAGCTGAGTAACAGCAATGCTCGAAGCGCTCCGGTTGCGTGGGTATTGGGGAAGTTCAGGCATGGACACGCGCACGCATCGCTGCCCGTGATCAGGTGGCAGCATGAAAAATCGTGCTGCCAACAGGGCCATCTTGCAGCCCTTTTCTGTGCTCAGAAAAGTCGGGTTCTCATCACGCGGTATGCAGCGTTTTGAACGTTACCGCACAGAGCAAAAACGCCTGAACCGGGACGTGATGGTGATGCGATGGAGAGATGGCATCTGGTGCGCATTGTCAGTTCCCTGCCAAGCCCCGCAAGCAATCATCGTCGACGAAGGCCAACAAATCGACGCCTACGAGGACGCGCGCGCCTGCCTCGAAGGCGACTTCTTGCCCTTTGTCTCCCTGCGCTGGGATATCCATGCCTGAAACGAAAACGCCCCCGGCGGCAACCGGAGGCGTTGAGGTAAATCTACATGCCTGAGCAATTTATGCCGCATCGAAAAAATCTGCAAGTGATCCGCACAGTTGCACTTTCAAAAAACGGGCGTTACTCTCTGAACGTCGCTGCAAATTCAGCGACCGGGTTTGGCGACCCGAGCTTAAGAAGGCGCACAGGCGCCCCCATTACGATTGCTGGCGCTTTTTTTGTGCCCGCATTCCTGCTTTATGGCGGCTGTGCGCGGGAGACCTTCGGGTCTGCCGGGTTCCTTCTTACCCGGTTCGCCAACCTGCGCACAGCTGCCACCCTAATTCGTTTGGCGACGAATCGTGGCAGTTCCCACTTAAGAAGGAGCTCCACTCATGCACGCCCTCAATCCGTCCAAAATTCGCGCCGCCGCTCATCGAGCAATGGCTCTCGCCGCTTTACACGCCAACTCCAGCCTCGCTACACGCCTTTCCCGTTACAACGTCCATATGTCCAAAGCGAGAGCCCTGGAAGCCGCAGGAGGTGCCCAATGAGCATGCTCCCAGGCTTTGCACTGCCCGAGGATCTACTCTGCGTCAGCCAAGACGCTGAAGCCGGTCTGCCTATCGACGCGATCACCTGTGCGCTCGACCGTGCCGACTCCGTTCTCATGCTGTTGGAAGATCACTTAGACGGCGATAAACCCCTGCTTTCCAACCGCGTGCTGTCGTCTGTTATTTGGGACGTGCGCGGCACATTGGGCTTGATCAAAACACTCACCATGTACGGTGATGCCTCCTCTGTGCCAATGGGCCAGAAAGGCGGTGCCTTGTGAACACTGCCACTACTCTCGGGCGTGCCGAATTCTCATGTGCCAACGGCACTCATCAGAAGCTCTTTCGGGTCAACGCAGGTGTGCCGCTTGAGGATGCGCTGGAAGCAATTTCACTGTTTCAGCACTACGCCAATCAACTGACTCTCGATGCCGCCATGAGTGACGAAGGCGAGCGGTTTAGTTGGCCGGCGTTCTACCTGGGCGAGATGGCTAAAGCGCTGATTGATGACGTGAACGATGCGCTGTGCGCAGCGAGTACAGCGCCATGACCCCGCACACCGGCAACACATCAAAACGCCCCAGCTTTGCCGACGTAAAAAGCGCCGCCCTGAAGAACATCGACCGCGTCCTTACTCACTGGCTGCCGAACGGCAAACGTGTTGATGGCGGCAAGGAATACACCGCACCGAATCCCACGCGCACGGACAAACGTGCGGGCTCACTCAAGGTCAATTTGAGCAAAGGCACCTGGGCGGATTTTGCTACCGGCGATAAGGGCGGCGACCTGATCGACCTGGTGCGTTACATCGACGGCGGCACGGACGTTGAGGCCTGTAAAAAACTGGCAGATCTGCTCAGTGTTTCCGCTGGTTCTGCGACTGCCAAAAGTGCACAGCCCAAGAGTGCTATGCCGGAGTGGATTGCGATTCAACCGATCCCGGCCGAGGCCATGAACAAGTGCCCAGCCAAGCACCGGCACCACGGTGTTCCTTCCAAGGTGTGGATCTATCGTGATGCCCAGGGCCAGCCGGTCATGGCGCTGTATCGCTTCGACCTGAGCCCCGATGAAGATGGCAAGCCACGAAAGGTCTTTGCGCCGTTGACCTGGTGCAAACGCTCCGATGGGCAAACCACACAATGGCGCTGGCAGGGATTGCCCGAGCCTCGGCCCTTGCTGCGCCTGGATGAACTGGAGCTGCGTGCGGATGCGCCTGTGGTGTTGTGTGAGGGGGAGAAAGCAGCTGATGCCGCTGCTGAGCTGATGCCGGAACACGTCGCCACGTGCTGGCCGAACGGCTCCAACTCTTGGCACAAGGCCAACTTGACGCCACTCAAAGGGCGCACGGTGGTGCTATGGCCGGATAACGATGCCAGCGGCAGGACCTGCATGGACGCCATCGAACTCAAGTTGATTGAGCTGGGCGTCGCTTCGGTACAACGAGTCTCGCTCGACGTGTTCAAGCTCAAGCCAAGCAGCAAAGGCGGCAAACCGACGCTCATCAAGGGTGGAAAGTGGGCGGATGGCGATGATGCAGCGGATGCATTAGCCAAAGGCTGGACCGCAGACCACGTCGCCGAGCTGGTGCGCAGCGGTGAGTTTTTCGGCGGTGCCAATGAGCCCACTGAGCCTCAACAACCTAAGGCCAAGGCGCCCGCCAAACGCCCTGCTAAGTCGAAAAATGATCTGTTACCGGGCGGCTTTCGCCTGACGTCTGAGGGGGTGTTTTATTCCGGTGATGATGGCGAGGCACGCCCCGTGTGTTCGCCTCTCGAAATCATCGCCCGCACTCGCGACGACAAGGGCCACAACTGGGGCTTGTTGGTTGAGTTCGATGACCCGGACGGCGCTAAAAAACGTTGGAACATTCCGGCCCGAACCATGACCGGCGACTTCGGCAAGGACGTACTCGGTCCACTGGTAGATATGGGTTTGCGCCTTGCAGGAAGCCGATCCGGACGTAACGCACGCAATGACCTACAAAGCTATCTGGGCGGCTTCGACAGTGCCCAGCGCGCACGCTTGGTTACGCGCCTGGGCTGGCACGACAATGCCTTCCTTTTGCCAGAACAGCAAATCGGATCGCACGCCGAACACCTGCATTTTTATGAGGCCGGTGCGCAGTTGCCACCGATCAGTGAAGCGGGCTCTCTGGAGCAATGGCAGCAGCAAATCGGCGCGCTGTGCGTTGGTAATCATCGCTTGGCGTTTGTCGTTTCTGTGGCCTTTGCAGGGCCTCTGCTGAACCTGCTCGGGCATGAGTCGGGTGGCTTTCATCTCTACGGCGACAGTTCCGGGGGCAAGACTACCCATCTACAAGTTGCTGCATCGGTTTATGGCGGGCCGCGCCTGGTGCGTTCGTGGCGTTCCACGGATAACGCCTTGGAGTCCATCGCCGCCGCCCACTCAGACGGTCTCCTGGTGCTGGATGAAATCGGCATGTGTGACCCACGAATCATTGGGGAAACGGTGTACATGCTCGGCAATGGCACCGGCAAAGCCCGGGCGAATGATCGAGGACAAGCGGGCCGACAGGTGCAGGAGTGGCGCTTGCTGTTTCTCTCGACCGGCGAGAAGACGTTGGCGCAGCACATGGCGGATGCAAACAAGGAGCTGAAAGCCGGTATGGAGGTGCGCATGCTTGCGGTGCCTGCGGATGCGAGCAAAGGCCTCGGCATGTTCGATGTGCTGAATGGTTTTGAGGATGCTGCTGCTCTCTCCGATGCGCTCAAGGCCCGTGTAGCCAAATACTACGGCACACCCCTCACCGCCTTCCTGCACGCACTGTGCGCGCCTGGAGAAATGCTCAGGTGGTCGGTGATCGTTCGCCGAACGGTGGAACAGTTCATCACCCAAAACCTGCCCGCGTCGGCCAGTGGTCAGGCGCAACGTGCCGCCCTTCGCTTCGGCCTTGCCGCAGCGGCCGGAGAGTTGGCCACCGCCTTCGGCGTCACCGGCTGGCCCGATGGTACGGCCATAACCGCTGCACGGGTTTGCCTGCATGCATGGCTGGCTGAACGTGGCGGCGCCGGTAACTTCGAGGGTGATGCGATCTTGGCGCGCCTACGCCAGGTCATCGAGCGGTTTGGAGAAAGCCGCTTCACCCGATGGGAATCCGCCGCCGCCAAAATCGATGAGCACGGCCCACGCACGATTGATCGGTTGGGCTTTCGCAAGACTCTGGAACACGGCATGGGCGACGCCCTGCACACCACCAACACCTACTACGTACTGCCGGAAGCCTGGAGGGCCGAAATCTTCAAGGGCATGAATATCAGTGCGGTGAACAAGGAGCTGCTGCAACGGGGCGTGCTCGAGCCGGGAAGCGACGGCAAGGCGTACAGCTTGATTCGCCTGCCCGGGTTAGGGCCTCAACGCTGCTACGTGGTGAAGACCGTTCCAGGAACGGATGAAGGCGAGGCCAAGGCCGCATGACGGCATGTCTACTGATCGAGGTAGCGCCGGCTCATTACCGGCCTCGCCAGCCGTTCGACAACCATCCCTATCAACCGCAATACCCAGAGACAATACAGATGAACACTATCCAAGAACTGAAAGACCGCCGCGACACACTGACCCTCGAAATGGAGAGCATTCAGGGTGACCTGGCTCCCTTCGAAGAGGCGCTGGAAAGCCCAGAGGTCATCCAACAGGGCCGTCAACGGGCCGTGCAGGATGAAATCAACGATCGCAAAAGGCGCATCGACTCGCGAGGTCTTGAGATCTATCACCTGAATCAAAAGATTGATCGCCTCGAGGCACTGGCGAACCGTGAGAGCTTGGCTGCGGACTACATTAGCGCCATGGCGAACTGGAAAGCCGACGAGATGGAACTCAACGAAAAGCGCACCAGTATCGAGACTCGGTTACAGCAGGTCCGCCAGAGCGATCAGGAGGACATGGCAAAAGCTCGACAAGCTGAAACGGACTCAGCCACCGCTTATGCACAGGCTGTCGCCTGGGGCGATGTGGAGGGCGAGAAAGCGGCCAACGCCGAAGCGCAAAAGGCAGCAAAAAACCTCACGGCCGCGGTTGAGCATCACCGCCGCCAACAACTGCTCATAACCGCACTGGAGCAAGAGCTGGTGACGATTGATCTGCATAC
Organism: Pseudomonas extremorientalis; assembly: GCF_024584605.1. Classification (NCBI taxonomy): domain Bacteria; kingdom Pseudomonadati; phylum Pseudomonadota; class Gammaproteobacteria; order Pseudomonadales; family Pseudomonadaceae; genus Pseudomonas; species Pseudomonas extremorientalis. The sequence continues at coordinate 5,288,670 of NZ_CP089519.1, forward strand.
CACTGAGGCACAAAAGGAACGCACCGAGATCGAGAATAAAGCGGCCCACCTGGCGAACACTGTGCTGGAAGAACAGTGGAATGAGGCCGCCAAAACACTGCTGGAGACCGGCGGCAAGCTGTGGGCCGCACGCAACTTGATTAGTCGTGACCCAGTTGCACTAATGAAGCTGGATATCCCTGAACTGGGCGAGCACTTTGGAAGCTGGACCTGGCGAGAACTCGCAGATCGCTCGCGCCAACACAGCCTGCATGACCTGCTGGCTGCCTAAACCAGCCTACCCCGAAGCAACCGGCGAGAGCTGGTGGCTTCGGGCCTACCATCGGTCCAATCATGAACAAACCACCACAAAACAGCGCACAGATGCCTGATTACCTGAAGGCCCGAAAGCTTCATTTAAACGGGATAATTGTCGTCCTGGCTGGCATGAAAAAGCGCAACGTTAGAGAAAACAAAGACACCAAAGTTGAGACGCTCACGATTAATGCAATTAAGGCGGAGCTTGATTTCATTGGCCTCCAGCTGAAAAGAAAGAACGGGTAATGAAGAGGTGGAAGCCTAAACAGCTTCCGCTTCGCTAGATACTATCCTTACAAACCAAAATTTCAGAATTTTTTTGACTTCTGGTCTACGACAGACCTAGACTTATGACCGCTTAAGGCTATGCGCAAAAGCGATGAATTACCCCGCACGCAAAATTAGCAATCATCATCACACCCTCAGTCAAATCCTTTCGATAGATATATGCATGCACGCTTGCTGCAGTCATCGCGGGAAACCATGATAGACATCGCAGTATCAGTAGCGAGCGCTTGAGCTTTGTCTCATTCGCAACTAGAGCAACCACAGACTCGTGTATATAGTTACGAAGATCTGTCGGATATTGAATTAATTTCTGTTGATGGGATGAGAACAAAATTAGGCGCGAATGCTTGATCCTGTCATATTGTAGTTTTTGAGCAGCTAGAGTCTCCGCCAATAAGGCAGAGGCCATTAAAATCCCCACAACTAGAATCGAGCTCTCCAAAGCATTATCGGCTTTTGAAATTGCAATAACAGCAATCAAAGAAATCGGGACGCCAAGTATTTTCCCACTAATATCACTTACCACTTTTGACATTTGATCCGCGATAGTTAGTTGTGCGGCTGCCACTTCTTGTTTTGCCTTGTGAAAAGAGAAGCCGCTAAGATAAGTAGAAAGATTATTCCCATACAAACTCAAAAATTGCGACCAAGTGGCAACTAAAGCTTTAAATCGCTCTTTTCCTCCGTGATACCCAGATAAATACTCAATCAAAGTCGCACGAAAAATCGACCGTTCCTTAAAGAGATGCGGACTCTTATCCAAGCTATTCATTTGAAGACTGTCGACTAGGTCTGTTCCAACCTCAAAAGTTAGAAGCTCACGATCCAAATAAGGATAAAGTGTTATGGCGCGTTCGCCTTTGGCGATATCTTCTGCAACGAATACTAGCTTGTATTCATCGCTGGACTCCTTTTCATCATGAAAGTGCGCCAGGTCGGCCAAGTAAACAATAAGCCTACATAATGATTGGAGAGTTATTATCCGTTTATCAAACGGTTCTTCCGAGGAAAGAATATCTTCCTCCAGAAGGTAGAAGACTTCTGGGAGTTGCGCGCGCACAAAACTTTTTGAACGAGCCATAAGCTGATCAAAGTTTTTGAAAATCGGCACCATTCCTGAAGTATCAAGCACGAACGTTAGCTCAATTGAGGACCACTGCTTAGGGAGTTCCATAACAGATGAACTGATGTCGTGCCCATCAACAACTAATTCATCAAACCGTCCAGTCTTAGAAATTGCCAATGCTTCAATTGCAGTGTTTATTTTAGGATCAAAACAAGACGCTCTGAAATCAAAAGCGTTGCCCGTTGCAAGCACAGGACGTCCAAGTGACCGGTACGCCTCGGCAAATATAAGCACATCCACCATATCGTTTACTCTATCTCGGCTGAGTCTCGCTTATCTGCAATAGCTTGACGTATAACTTCGATAGCGTTTTCAGAAAGGTTGTTGATGATTAGCTTGCGATCTTTTTCAACAAAGCGAATTTCAGCATCAATCCCCTCACCTAAAGAGTTACGATCAAATTTTAGCTGCCAGTTGTCTGCCTTATAGACCACATGGGTGTACTTATCAAGTGTGGCTTTACTAATAGGAAACTCGACGGGAATCCCTACTGCCTCACTATTTAGATGCCCTATAAACTCACTTGCTAAATCATCAGCCTCACCTTCCATCTCCGCAGGAAAGAACTGACGAGCGATGGCCTCCACTTCCGACAGTTTCACAGATTGTCCAGAGTCTCGTTGGCGCTCCAAGTACCTCAGAACCTCATCCTTGAACTGAATACGCTTGTCACGGAGATTGGGACGCTCTCTGAAAAACTTTACACTCTCCAGAATAAGATTTTTTGTGGCTGCTGCTGAAGCGGTGCCTACTGCACATCCAAGCGCCGTTACAAAATATCCAGCAGCAGACCGACCTGCGCTTTGACTCAAAAAGCTAAGGTAGTTTAGCTCCTGTTTAGCCTCATCATCGGCTGCAGCGTGCTCATTATATTTGTTGAAATTAATGCGAGCTGCGTGATACAGGCTGCTCAGATCTAACTCAATTAACTCTTCAGGTTCGAGGTGCTCGTTCAGCCTTAAACCATCACGCTTTTTAAGCATTGCAATTAGCAAGAACCGCCCTTGGCTATTCTCGTAATCTACAAACAAAATATAACCACCAGAAGACGCTGTCGTTTTTTTTGCTGCGGCGAAAAGCTCTACCATTGCCGACTCAGTAATCTCCAAAAAAGATTTTTCCGAAATCTCGATCTTTGAATAGGCATCAAAATCTTTAGGAAAATCACTAACGGTCTTTTTTGCAAATATCCCGTAGTGAGTAGCATTGTTCTTCTTGCCGTAAATAGACGTCGCACCAATTATCAGCTTATTTACAGCCGGCTTATCTTTCTTGAGCACTACCTCACGAATATCGGATTTTTGAATATCTTTAAATTGTTCTTTGATTAATTCATGAACAACCGCGAAATTTACCTTTACGTCCATATATACTTCCTTGTTTTCGACAAATAACCTCGTTAAGTCACCGAATTTACCTCATGATGTCAATCTGCCTCAAGCTGATTGTTTTCGGCCTTGCATTCGAGTCACACATACTACTGTATGGATGAACAGCCAAGAGTGCAATTGCCCACCGCGTGCTTTTCGACAGAAGGCAGCATCAGCCACAGACTTGGCTAACCAGTCAGCACATGAATCCCAAGGGCTTCTCAGGGATATCTGACCCCATGCGGATGGAGCCGAAATGCAAAAAAAGCTACTCGCTGCCAACGACTTATGCCGGTCGAAATAGGCGAATAACTCGTCGCGATTATCAGAGACAGAGTGGTAGCTTTTGGCCGATTTTTGCCGTTTGTGACGGGCAGCAATCGGCCGATTCTGTTGCAAAAGTCGGTTCTCCCGGATTGCCCGGAATCTGAATGTTGTAGGAGCCTGTTTTTCGCGCGGCTACGTGAAATCTTTGTCCGAATACTTGTACGACCATTTAAGATTTCAATCTCACGCGCTTACTTTTCTGCCCTAAGAACCGCGTCCGACTTTTTCAACAGAATCGGCCAGAAGCGGCCGGTCAACAGAGGCAAAAACGAGCGCAAAGCAAATAACTATCGCCTGCCAAGACGAGATCGTTTAGGAACGGGCTCCAGGCTGTCCCGTTAAGTGAAGCGAAGCGAAGCGAACGGTTTAAACTATTTGTTAGGCTGTTGTTACCCAGGACCGCTTGCTTCCACCAGTAAGTAATCCTGCTTTTTGTCGCACCACTTAAATGAGGCGCTAGTTATCGCAGATGACTCTTCACAGAATACACCAAAGAAACTCAAAAGAGCGTCGATTCTAATCTCATATGCCCATTTATGCCGCTGATAGTCTGAGAAAACTAGCATCGATGCAAAGGATGTACCTTCAGTAATTGTTTGCATCCAGTAGTAATGAATTAGCTGGTTGCACACCTCAAGTGCAGAGAGGGTATGAGGCTCCGGATGCTCCATTTCGAATCGTTCTTCAGGCCAGCCCGCACCCGTGATAGTAAACGGTCGATTTCCGATCTTTTTGTAACGTAGTACTGGGAGGCAAGTTCCGCGGGCTTGATCATTTACTTTTGGTCGTTCCAGGAGCGAGCGAACCTGGAAAGCAACTATCATCAGTTTTCTCTCATAGAGAACATGCTGTTTTTCAGACCAGCGTTTGTACTTACGTTTCTTGCGGAGCCAAATGAGATCATTTCTAAGCTCTGCGCGCCAGTAATAGGACTCGATCATATTTAGCGCCTAACTATAAATGGACAACGTCGGTGCATAGCGTCACAGGTCCACGCTATCTGATTTCGCTCAGTTCGGCGACTTGGATATCTTCGATCTCTGCGAGACTCAGGTTCTTCTGTTCAATCGTAGCCTTCATCCGCTGGAACTCTGCCTCTGATGATGAGGGTTGGACCACGCGTACCTCGAAGACCGCACCTACAACTTCTTCCACCTTCTCGCGCTTCAGCAAACCAGTTGAAATTGTCCTCGAAACGAGCCTTCCGTCGCTTGCGAGAACGGCCTCCATACCAACAGGAAGTTCTGCTTTCAGCTTTTCCAGCTTCGGCGCAATCAACGCCGCCTCAGTGCGAGGTAGCATTATGCTTTTCGGCTCTGCCCATCTAGGGCCGAAATGGTACACCGCTGCGTACATGATCTTTGCCTGAGTTTCACCCACACCAGCAGCCCGCATGGCGGTATAGAACGCCCGATGTGTGGCTCGCCAATCCCTGGTTCGTTCCACACATGCGACATCATGAATGATGGCGGCTTTTCGATACTGACCTTCGAACGGCGCCCCTATTACACTCCAAGCAACGCGAGGGATCGAAGCTCCGTCAGTGATAGTGTCCTTAGGCGCCAACCAGAAAAGTTCCTCCGGCCCCGGCCCCTTGTATGTGAAGTCTATCAAGAGCCTGGCATGGTTTTTTTCGTTCAAAAGCTCCACGTTCAGTGGTTCCGAGAATCTTCCCCAGTCTTGTGCTTGCACGCTGGCAGCAAGCAGGATCGTAGCTGCCGCAATGGCTGACTTCATTAGCCCCTCCTTGAACGCGTTCGTTGGCAGAGATCACCTTTTCAAGAGGTGACAGTAGTAAATGGCCGTCATCTTGTCCAAGCCCCCCATGTTCGCGGCGAGAAAGTCACCTAGCACAATGACAGATCACGGCCAAAAACGGGCGCTGAACTTATGATCACTTCAGACGCAGTGTTGCGATGTTCGGCCATCAGAGATGGTAGAACAGATTCGGTCGTTAAACAGTTATGGCAAGACCAACCCATGCCAAATCGGAGCCCGCATGTGCTGGTGGAAAAAAAAAAGCCTCTCGCACCAGTTTTCAATGGATTGAGAGGCTTTTCCCGGTGACTCGAAAGCACAATCGATGTGTTGAGACGCTTGAAATTGCTTTATCTAGGTGAGTGCGCTGGTTTTATGACACAGCATTATGACCAAGTTAGGTATCCCGCAGTCAGCTGCTTGAACCGGCTATCAAGTGGAGCTTTGCCATTACCAGGCAGATTGGCGATGAGGAAGTCGATGCATTCAAGTAATCGCTGATTGACTACACCTGATTTTAGCTTTTCTAGCGCGATGCATGCTTGTTTTCTGCAAACTTCTTGGCTTAGCTGAAGCTGTATTTCGTAGGAGGTTAAAGCAACCAGTGCCGATGGAGCCCACGTGTCGCCTAGTAAAACAAGAAGCTGGTCGTAATACCCTGCACCTCTTGGTGAAACTCCGTTGTAATAGGCTCGCCCATTCCCGATACGGCACATGAGAAAAGTTTTTATGAGTTTAGGGCCAAAGTTTTGCAGGATATCTTGCTGGTTGTGGATATACGACATGATTTCGGCAGCTACGGGTGCTTCATGATGATAGTTATCCCAAGCATGATGTTTTTCTAGCAATGTATCGACCAAACCATCAACTATTATTGCCCGCTCTGCGTTGGAGCGGAAGGCATTACCGTTGACGACTTGGAAAAACTGAGCACCGAGATCATATTTATCCTTGTGAAGATTTGTATTATATCCTTCTAATGTTAAGCCTAAGCGGTATTTGAAATCGTCATTGCTCGCTTGCCAAACAGATACAGATAAAAGTGAAATGTTTTTTCGGACCTGTGGATCCGTATCCTGAGCGACGTATATCCCAAACATTGTTCTCAGTACGTTCCCGCAGTGGTGAGAAGCGAGCTCGTTGATTTTTCCGATTATTCCTGCAAGATTGGCGGCGTCTAATGGTTGCGTATAGCTGCGTAAATTTTGAATAAATGCCTGAACCTGTAGTGCAGACTCTGTAGGTCGGTCTTTCAGAACGTCTTTGATGCAGTTTGTTAGCCAGCCTAATAGTTCGTAAGCATTGATGGTGTAATTAGTGGGGTGCGAGATACCTATGTCATTTCGCATATCGAGCATATGCTTTAATTTTTTTGATGTGGTCTCGCTGATTAGTTCAAGCTTACGACAGGTATCAAGTAGGGTTGAATCTTTTACGGAGCGAAGATCCTCCTCTGTTTGATAAAACTCTCTGTTTTTCCCGCCAATAGCTGCGTCGTAGAATATATCAAGACCGTAAGCTACGACTTTTTTGTGAAGGTCTAGGACTACTTCATTCCAGATCGCATTGAGGGAGTAATCGAAAAGACCGAATCCTGCGCCCACCACAAATTTTGAGAGATATCTAGCTCCTTGCTTCGCTTCGGGAGGAAGTGACTCGATAAGTGCCAGCAAGCTATGCCCAATAATGGCTCTGTCTTCAGCGGACGCAATAATATTGTCATGTGGGAGCCCAATGCTTTGCAGGACCTCAACGATCATCTGTGCTTGTGGATCAACTAGCTGCATTTGTGGTTTTGTAATTAGGTTGTTCATCGATGATTCCCTCCAGTTAGCGGGTGATGCTGGCTTGGTGTCCTGTAGTGATGCAAGAGCATGCTGCTTGTAATGTTTTCTAGCTCTTGGCTACATATTCAGATGCCTTCCGCGGCGAAAACGGCCCGATCGCCAGGACTATCGGTGAAGACAGACGAAGCGGATTGTTTCGCACCTGGGTGAAGCGTGCCAGCTGGGGGACGACTGCTTGGTAACTTGCATAGGACCTGTCCTTGTCAAAACGTGGATGCATTCTGCCAGTACCAGCTTGCGTAGGCTATCTTGAGCGAACACGCCATCAAAGTCCGCTTTTGGCCGGTAGCAGCCCTTCTAAGTTAAAGACTGTAGTCCAATCATCATAAGCCGCTCCTCGCAGAGCAGTTCTTGATGTAACACCTATTTGCCGTGTAACACGTCTATCGGCAAACGAAACACAGCTGTGTAACGCAAAATAAATCATTTAAAAACATATACTTAATAAATATCGTAACACCCGTAACACCCGTAACACGGTTTTATTAGGGTATCCCCCTAGCCCCATCAGTATTGCTCCTCCAGCGAAAGGAGATCGATCATGTTCTTGGCTTTGATTAGACAGCGGGGTCCCTGCGCATGTTGGTTTGTCACGGGGTAGGAAACCCGCGTGATCGTGGCAGCGGAAAGGTGCCCAGCTTAGTGAACAGTTGAACCGGGTGAACAGCTGTTCACCAGTGCATTTGCCCTATGAATCGGAAAGCCGCTGGGGACCCTGGGCATTTCGGATAGACACGGGGCATAGAACCCGCCGGATCTCGTTAGTGGCTGGGCTCCAAAGTTAGTTGACTGGTTGACCGAGTTGACCAGGCCAATCGTTCACTATTCTGAACGAAACCCATGACCGTTACACATCCGGTAAGGATGCACTTTTCTCTTCAAGATCCTTTCAATTTCAACGTTGAAATTTCAGTAAGCTGGTACGGCTGCCGCTACCACGATCCCGCGGGTTTCTGACCCCGTATGATCAGGATATCGTCAGGGTCCCCGGCGTCTTTTTCTGTAACCCGATCCGAGATCTCAGATGAGTAACCTCCAAAAGCTAATCGCAGATGCCCGCTCCGGTTTATCTGTACAGGAAAAAATCTCTGATGACCGTTGGCAGGCAATCGCCCAGCAATGTGGCGCCCCAGAAATCGAAGAGATCGAACACCGTATTGCCAAGCTACGAGCAGAGCTCGAAACGGTTGAGGAATGGGATGGAGATACCCGAGATGACATACACCTCGCAATTTCCAGCTTCAGCCGATTACTGAGGTCCGCGAAAGCACATTAGAATAGGCCCAGCAAAAGAGATCGTGTATCCCTACATGTATCCCTAAACAGCAAACCTCTCTGGAGGCCTTGAGTTTACTAGAAGACTCCAGTCTCCCTCGGCCCCTCTTAAAAAAAGACCTTGAAATTCAAGGTCTTTTTTTCGCCTACAGAAAAGTGGCTCGTCGACGCACTAACTATTCACCCGCCCCTTCCCCCTCACTTATGCAAGATCGCCCGATAAATATCCTCCAGCGCCATGATGCGCTGAGCGGCGTTGAGTTTGATGGCTTCCTTGGGCATGCCGAACACCACGCAACTGGCTTCATCCTGGGCGACTGTCGCGGCCCCGGCCTCGAGCATTTCCTTGAGCCCGCGTGCGCCGTCGTCGCCCATGCCGGTCATGATGATGCCGGTGGCATTCCTGCCGGCGTAGCGAGCCACCGAGCGAAATAGCACATCCACGGAGGGTCGATGGCGGTTGACCAGCGGTCCATCGATCACCTGAGCGTGGTAATAGGCGCCGCTGCGGTTGACCATCAGGTGCTTGCCGCCGGGTGCGATCAGGGCCAGGCCAGGCAGGATACGGTCGTTGTTGCGCGCTTCGCGCACTTCGATTTCGCACACGCTGTTGAGGCGCTCGGCGAACGAAGCGGTGAACTTCTCGGGCATGTGCTGCACGATCACCATACCCGGGCACACGCGCGGCAGTGCCGTCAGCACGGCTTCCAGCGCTTGGGTGCCGCCGGTGGAGGTGCCGATGGCGACGATACGCTCGGTGGTCTGGGCCATGGCATGCCCATTGGCGGCGGGCAGGATCGCATCGGCACTGAGCTTGCTGGCTGGAACCAAGGGCGGGCTGACGCTGCGTTTTCCCAGGTTCCTGACATTGGAGTTTGCGGCGGCCCGGATCGCGGCCACCAACTCGGCCGCCGATTCAATCAGGAAACTCTTCAAACCGGTTGAGGGCTTGGTGATGATTTCCACAGCGCCCGCCGACAGCGCCTGCAGGGAGGTTTCCGCGCCTTTCTGGGTCAGCGAGGAGCAGATCACCACCGGCGTCGGCCGCTCGCTCATGATTTTCTTGAGAAACGTGATGCCGTCCATGCGCGGCATTTCGACATCCAGCACGATCACGTCCGGCCATTCCCGCGCCAGTTTGTCCATGGCGAAAATCGGGTCGGAAGCCGCCCCCATGACGTGGATATCCGGCGTATCGCTGAGAATCGCCAGCAGTACCTGGCGCACCACGGCCGAATCATCGACCAGCAGCACACTGATTTTTTTGGTAGGCATCTTCTTGAAGTATTCCCATTGGTTGGTGCCGAACCCAGACGTTGCCGTTCCACAGGTCGAACATGATCGTGCGGTAACCGGTACTGCCCATGTCCTGGGCGGTCAGGTGCAGGTGATGACGCTCGGCCAGGGCCAGCGCCGCGCGAATATTCAGGCTGGCGACGTCCTGCGTCGGCAGACGACGTTGCAGATCAGGAAACATCTCGCCGCCGCCGAACAACTTGACCTGGTAATCCCGTGCATGCGTGCCATTGATTTGCGCGTGACGCAGCAGCAGTTCCAAGGCTTCGTCGGCATACCGGCCATCGAGGGGCTGATGGTTGCGCAGGCGCCCCGGCAGCATGAAGTGACACATGCCGCCGATCAGCCGCTGCGGATGCCAAAAGGTGATCGCCACACAGGAGCCGAGCAAGGTCCGCAGGCGCGTCGGCCGCGTTGCAAAACTGACTTGGCCAGGCGCCAATACCACTTCGGTCGTACCCACAGGCTTTTTCATGGCTTGCGGTAAATCGACGGCGCCACCAGCTTCAAGGTGTCATTGACGCCGTGGAGGCTTTCGGAGTGACTGATGATCAAATAACCACCACGCTTAAGCAGCGGCAACAGACGCGCGACCACCTGGCTCTTGGTCTGCTGATCGAAATAAATCATCACGTTGCGCAGGAAAATCACCTCGAACTCCCCCAGCGCCGGCAGCGCTTCGTTAAGGTTGACCTGGATAAAATTGACGCGGTTGCGCAAGGTCTTGTCGATCAGGACGGTGCCCTCCTGACGCCCCATGCCCTTGAGGCAGTACTTGACCAGCAGCGGCTGGGGCAATGTCTCGATGCGTTCCATTGAGTAATGCCCCGTGCGCGCCTTGGCCAGTACCTGGGAGCTGATGTCCGAGCCGATCACTTCCCAGGGCGTGGTGCCGAGGCTTTCGGCCAGGGTCATCGCCAGGCTATAGGGCTCTTCGCCGGTGGAACTGGCCGCGCTCCACACGCGAAACATCCGGCCCGGCGCGGCCTGGGGCAGCACGTGCTGACGCAGGAAGTCGAAGTGCTTGGGCTCGCGAAAAAAATAGGTTTCGTTGGTGGTCAGCAAATCCAGCGCAACCTGCAGTTCGCCCTTGCGCTGGTCATTCATGATCAGCTTGAAATACTCACCATAGCTCTGCAGCTCATAGTGCTTGAGGCGCTTGAACAGGCGCCCGGCCACCAGGGCTTTCTTGGCGGGCGACAGGTTGATGCCGGCCGCCCGGTACAGCCAGGTCTGGAACTGACCGAATTCATGATCGTCGATGGAGACGGTATCTGACATGATCGAGCCTCAACGCAGGTCGAGGTCAGGGGCCGGCGCCTGGCCAGCCTCGGCCAGGCTGGACATCTCGTCGATAGACAGCACCTTGTCCACTTCCAGCACGATCACGAATTTGCCCTCGACCTTGGCCATGCCACTGATGAAATCGGCGCGAATGCGCGCACCGAAGCTCGGTGGCGGTTCGATCTGCGTGGCCGGGATCTCCTGCACGGCAGATACCGTATCGACCAGCAGCCCGATGTCCTGTGGCTGACCGTCCTCGGTACTCGCCTCGATGATGATCACGCAGGAACGCCGGGTGATCGCCGAGTTGGCCCGCCCAAAGCGCGCCGACAAGTCCACCACCGGCACCACTGCGCCGCGAAGGTTGATCACCCCGCGCACGAAAGCGGGCATCATCGGCACCACGGTCAGGCTGCCGTATTCGATAATTTCCTTGATCCCCAGGATGCCGATGGCGAACATTTCGCCGCCCAGCATGAAGGTCAGGTACTGCGCATCCTCATCGACCGCCACCGCGGTCTGCCGAGTCGTCATTACTGCGCCCATGTCACTACTCTCCCTTGTAGGCCCGCATCGATCGTGCGATCAGAAGCGGGTGAAATCCGATTCGTCCGGGGCACTGGCCATGGTGTAGGCGAACGCCTTGCGCGGCGGCGTTGGTTTGGTGCGCGGCGGTTGACGGTTGGGCGTGCTGCCGGAGCTGTCCACGCCGGTGCTTTGCACCGCAGCCTTGGACGCGGAATCCAGCACGAAGAAACTCATGGCCTGTTGCAGTTGCTCGGCCTGGCTGCTCATTTCTTCGGCCGTGGCCGCCAGTTCCTCACTGCTCGAGGCGTTTTGCTGGGTCACTTGGTTGAGCTGGGTCATCGCCGTGTTGATCTGCGCGACACCGGCGGCCTGTTCTTCGGACGCCGCGCTGATTTCCTGCACCAGGTCGGACGTCTTGTTGATGGAAGGCACCATTTCGTCGAGCAACTTGCCGGCTTTCTCGGCCATCTCCACGCTGCTGGAAGACAGTTCGCCGATTTCCTGGGCGGCGACCTGGCTGCGTTCGGCCAGCTTGCGCACTTCGGCGGCCACCACGGCGAAACCCTTGCCGTGCTCGCCGGCCCGGGCGGCCTCGATGGCGGCATTGAGCGCGAGCAGATTGGTCTGGTAAGCGATGTCATCGATGATGCTGATGCGCTGGGCGATTTTCTTCATCGCCACCACCGTCTGCTGTACCGATTCGCCGCCCTCGGTGGCTTCCTTGGCCGCTTTGCTGGCCATGCCATCCGTGACCTTGGCGTTTTCGGTGTTCTGGTTGATGCTGGCGCTCATCTGTTCGACCGACGCACTGGTTTCCTCGACACTGGCGGCCTGTTCACTGGTGGCCTGGCTCATCGATTGCGCGGTGGCGCTGACTTGTTCGGAGGCGCTGGCAAGGTTATCGGAGGCGTTACGCACTTCGCCGATGATATGGGCCAGCTTGCCGACCATGTTGCGCATGGCGTTGAGCACCATGCCGGTTTCATCTTTGCCACCTGGCTCGATGTGCGCATTAAGGTTGCCTTCGGCCAATTGCTCGGCGGCGCTCGCCGCCTGGCGCAACGGCCGGGAAATGATCCGCGCGATGAATATCGCCAGGCCCAGACCGATCAGCAGGGATGCGGCCAGTACCGCGATGATCGACACGCGTGAGCTTTCATACAGCGCCGAGCCCTTGTCACCCGCGGCAGTGGCGCCGGCGTCATTGAGCTCGACCATTTTCTGCAGGCGGTTGGTCACCTCATCGAAATGCCCTTTGGATTCACCCCGGAGCAAACTGCGCGCCTGGGCTTCCTGGTTCTGACGGGAAAACTCCAGGACCTGCTTGCTGCTCGCAATGTAGGCGTCCCATGCGCTTTTCACGCTAAGCAGGAGTTGACGATCTTCATCGTTCGACAGCAATTGCTCGTAGGTCTGCATGCGGGTTTCGAACTGCTGGCGCGCCTCGGCGGCTTCGCGTTCGGCCTGGGCCTTTTCTTCGGGAATCTCGGTACCGATGTGGCGGTTTTCTTTCAAGCGATAGTTGGCGGCAAAAAAACGCATGCCTGCGGCTGCACGCATGGAGGGCATCCAGTTGCCCTTGATGTCCTGGGCGGCCTGGTTGACGGCACCGAGCTGAAGGATAGCGAAGGCGCCCATGGCCCCGGTGAGGGCCAGGACCACCAGGAACGAGCTGATCAGCTTGGTGGAAATTTTAAGATCGTAGAACCATTTCATCGGGGAACCTCCATGGAATTGCAAAGACGTCAGCGGGCGACGAGCGGTGGCGACTGAGGCGCCTGGGCCGTGCGGGCTTCCAGTTGTACGATTTGATTGAGTAGCGCCGGTACATCCAGGATCAAGGCCACCGCGCCGCTGCCCAGAATGGTCGAGCCACTGATACCGCGCAGTGCGCCGAACAGCTTGCCCAGGGGCTTGATCACGGTCTGGAACTCGCCGTGCAGGTCATCGACCACCAGCCCGGCCTTGTGCTCGGCATAGCGCACCACCACCACGTTCTGACGGCGCGCGGCCGGGCCTTCGTGGCTGAAGTGGTCGCGCAGGTCCACCAGGGGCAGCACCTCGCCACGCAGGTCCAGATAGCCCTGATCGCGGCTGGACTGGCGCTGGCGTTCATCCAGCTCGACGCATTCCTGGACCATGTCCAGCGGAATCACGTAGGTGGATTGGTCGATGCCGACCAGGAAGCCATTGATGATCGCCAGGGTCAGCGGCAAGCGAATGCGCACCACCGTGCCCTGGCCTGGGCGGCTGTCGAGGTCCACGGTGCCGCGCAACAGCGTGATATTGCGCTTGACCACGTCCATGCCGACGCCCCGCCCGGAGAGGTTGGTGACGGCCTCGGCGGTGGAGAAGCCCGCTTCGAAGATCAGGTTGTAGACCTCCTGGTCGGTGAGCACCGCGCCGCTGGCCACCAGCCCGCGTTCCTGGGCTTTTTCCAGAATGCGGTCGCGGTTGAGCCCGGCGCCGTCGTCGGCGATTTCGATAACGATGCTTCCAGAGTCGTGGTAGGCATTCAGGCTCAGATGGCCCTTGCTCGACTTGCCCGCCGCACGTCGCGCATCGGCACTTTCGATACCGTGGTCCATGGCGTTGCGCAGCAGGTGCATCAGCGGGTCGCCGATCTTCTCGACCACGGTCTTGTCCAGCTCGGTCTCCGCGCCACTGATGATCAGCTCGATGTCCTTGCCCAGTTCCTGGCTGACATCGCGCACCACGCGACGGAAGCGGTTGAACGTGTCGCCGATGGGGATCATGCGCAGGTGCAGGGCACCATCGAGAATCTCTTCCACCAGCCCCGACACCGTCGAGGTGGCCTCTTGCAGCGGGTCGTTGTTACAGGAGCGCGCCAACAGGCTGGCGCCGGCGCTGGCGATCACCAATTCGCCGACCAGGTTGATCAACTCGTCGAGCTTGTCGGCGTTGACCCGAACATAACTGCCGTCGCGGGTTTTCGCCTCGCTGTTCGCTGGCTGGCGCTGAGGCGACGCGGGGGCCAGGCCTGGCTCGGCTTGCGCGATCAGGTCACTGCCGATGGCGACGCTGCTTTCGGGCGTTTCGTCGACCACGCTGATGTGCACGTCACAGTCGTCGCGCACGAAGTCGAACACTTCGTTGAGCGTGGCATGGCTGGCCGTCGAACGCAGGTCGATCTCGAAGCCCAGGTAGCAGCTTTCCGGGTCCCAGTGCTCCAGGGCGGGGATGCTGTCGGTCAGGGTGGTGACCTGCACCATTTGCCCCAGCGTATCGAGGTAGCGCAGGAACGACAGCGGGTCCATGCCATTACGGAACACGTCCACGCCGAAACGCAGAGAAATATGCCAAAGCACGTCGGCCCCCGTGTCGTCGTGCACCGCAGCGGGTACGACGTCGGCGGTGGCGGTGCGCAGCGGCTGGTAGTCGCTCAGCGCCTCGCGCAAGGTCTCACCGCGCTCCAGCGTGGCCGGGGTCGGCGTCTCACCGCGACTGGCGACCACGTCGATCAGTTCAAGCATGTGGTCGCCGCACTTGAGCAGCAGCGCGATCAACGCCGCGTCCACCGCCACACTGCCATCGCGCAGGCGGTCGAGAACGTCTTCGACGATATGCGTGAACCCCACGATCGACGCGAGGCCGAACAGCCCGGCGGAACCCTTGATAGTGTGCGCGGCGCGGAAAATCGCGCCGATGGCATCCTGGTCACCGGGGTCGCTTTCCAACTGCAGCAGGGATTGCTCCATGGCCTGCAGCAGCTCGCGCGCCTCGACGATGAAGGTCTGCAGTGCCTGATCGAGATTGATGCTCACCTGGACTTTCCTTGTCGATCAATGAACGGGACAGTGCCGCTTAAAGCGCGGCGCTGCGACACAGTTGGAGCGCCTGCATGACTGCCTGGCTCTGGCCTGTCACACTCAAGGCGGTGCCGGCAACGCCGGCTTCACGCTGGATGACGGCCAGCAACTGCAGGCCGGCACCGTCCATTTCCGTCACCTGGGACAGGTCCAGTTCCAGGCGCGGGACCGCGCCCATCTGCGACAACAACGCGCCCGCCAGTTCAGCGACGGTGTAGATCGTGAGTTCGCCGTCGATGCCCACATGGGCGGTGTCGTCGATTGTTTCGTGAGTGATCGGCATGGTGGCCTCCCTGGCGCCGGGTGTCAGGGCAGGATCAATTTGGAGACCGCCGCCAGCATCTGCGCCGGCTGGAACGGCTTGACCACCCACGCCTTGGCGCCCGCGGCCTGGCCTTCGGCCTTCTTCGATTCCTGAGATTCGGTGGTCAGCATGATGATCGGTGTGAACTTGTAGTTGGCCAGCTTCTTCACCTCCTTGACGAAGGTGATGCCATCCATGTTGGGCATGTTCACGTCGCTGATGATCAGGTGCACTTTTTGTCCGGTCAGCTTGTTCAGGGCGTCCTTGCCGTCGCTGGCCTCGATCACGTCGTAACCGGCGCTTTTCAAGGCGATGCCGACCACTTGGCGCACGCTGCTGGAATCGTCGACCACTAATACATTCTTCGCCATGATGTGCTCCTAAAAGAAAGTGATGTCTTGGGAATTCGACTGCACAGCCGCCTCGCCGCGATGGAGGCGTCGTTGCTCGTCAGTGGCATAGGTGGTTTCCATGCGCGCCAGCCATTGGCGGGCGTCGATGGCCAGCGGCTGGTCCGGGGTCTGGTTGGCCTGTTGCAGATGGTCATGCAGCGCGTGCATGTTGTCGCGCACGTGACTGAGGATCTGGCTGACCCGGTCCTGGAATTGCAGGTTGACCAACACCTCGGTCATCTCATCGCGGATGCCGTAGCTTTCCTGCTTGAGCAGGTCGGCGGATTCGGCCAGGCGCCCAGTGATGTTCTGGAAGCGTGTGAGCACCATTTGAATACTGTTTTCGGACTCGGCCACCGAATGGCTGTCCTGGTCGGCACTGCTGGACGCGGCCTGCACCAATTGAGTAATGGCGTTGTTGATGATGTCGACCTTGGCCGACATCTGCTGGCCCGTTTCACTGGATTTGCTCGACAGGCTGCGCACCGCATCGGCCACCACCGCGAAGCCGCGACCGGCCTCACCGGCGCGCGCCGCTTCGATGGCCGCGTTGAGGGCCAGCAGGTTGGTTTGTGCAGCAATCGCTGCCACATCAGCGGCCATGGTACGCAGCTCGCCCGTGTAGGCGGTCAGGCTGCGCACCTGCGCCAGGGTCTGGTCACGGCTGGTTTGAGTGGCCTTGAGCGAATTGATCACCTGGCTCAACTCGCTGTCACTGCGCGCCAGCACCTCAAGCGCGCCGTCAGCGGCCTGCCCGTCCAGCTCGCCGGCCGCGTGCTGCGACGCTTGTACCGTTTCCTCCAAGCGAGTGGCGATCCCGGTGAAACGGTTCACCAGGCTCACGATCGCTTCCTCGGTCTGATGGCGCGAGCTTTCCACCTGCTTGGCCCAGATGGGCATGGCACCCAGCAATACCTCATCGAGCTGTGCACGCGAGGCCAAGCCGTCATGTGCGTGCGCACTCGATTGGTCCGCCTGCGCCTGCGCAATCGCTCGCTGCAGTGCGTTGCGCTGTGAAGCCGCGCTCCAGGCACAGGCACCGAGGCCGACCACCACCAGTACCGCGCAGGCCACCAGATTGGCCGGCGAGGTTGATTGCACGAGTATCCACAAAACGGCCGGCACGACCGGGATCAAGGCGAACCAACGGAAACGAGGATAAACGGGAAGGGGCATGCGGCTGGATGGGCGCTGGGGCATGAGTTCGGTCCTTGAACAGTGTTGCGGATATAAACGACATAGTGTTTATCCGCCCCTAGCGCCTCAACTTTAGGTCTGTTGAGTGCCTTCCGTCTGGTTTATGACCGATATGTTAATGACCCGTGGACCTGAGGCAGGCATTCCTTGAGGCCGCCCTTGCCGGGCGGCCGGTAGGGTTATTTCAACAAGGCAATCAGCGCGCAGACCACCGTGATCGCCAACGCCGGCCATTGCATCGGCATGAAAAAGAAGTGGTGGCGCACGCCATCGGCGTGCGGTTGTCGGTTCAGCACAAAGCCCAGCAGGGTGTTGATCGCTGACCCCACCCCGAAGCCGAGCAACACCTGCATCAGCGATGTGTTGCCGGGTTTGACGCTGGGGTCGGGCCACAGCCCCGTCAATAGCAGCACCATCGCCACCGGTGTAAACAACGTCAGCCAGCCTGCGCCGCGATAGATCATCATTTAATCCTCAGCTGTGACGCTGCTGGCTCAAGCCCGCTCGCGTGTTTGTTGTTGCGCCGCAAACACGGCATCGAGGGTATTGAGGAACAGGTCGTGACTCAGAATGCCGGTAGAGATGGTCGACAACACGGGTTTGCCGCTCTCGTCCTTGATCACCACTTTTTCGGTCCAGGCGTTGAGGTCGACGCTGCGCAGCGACGACATCGGCACTTTGTGGCCCTGGTACTCGAGGGATGCGCGGCTGACGACGATTGGCGAGGTGGTGATTTTCAGGAAGTTGCCACTCACGCGTTTGCCCCAGACCTGCCCCGAGCTGATGCAGTTGAACGTCACAGCCCCGCCCATCTCCAGCGTCGCGATCACTGCCGGCATGCGTGCGCGAACGTGCAATTCACGCACCAGTTGTTGGAATTCGTAAAAGCCTTTGAGGCTTTCAATCACCCGATGAAACGGCTCGGACGCGTTTCGACGATAGGCCAGGTTGGTGATCATGCCGGTCATCACGGTTTGCCCGGAGCCGAACAAGTACAGGTCTTCGATATCGGCAAACGCCGTGTACTCGCGTTGCTCGTTGATGATGCGTTCGATGCCGAACTCAAACACGTTGTAGCGTGGCGCGCGCAGTTTTTTGTGCCAGGCGTAGGCTGCAAACACGCCCACGGCAAGAACGACCAGCAAGGCGCTGGTGGCGTAGATCAGGGTATGTGGGTTGGCAAAGTTCAAGGCCATGCCACGTGATGTCTGGAGGTTGACCGGGCCATCGTTGCCCGGTGGCAGTATCGTGCTCAGGTACATCACAAAACCGGCGAGGGCCAATAACACAACCCCGAATATCAAACTGAAAATCAGGAAGCCTTTGCCGTGGCGGAAACTCGCGATCAGCTCGCCGGTGGCCGAAGGTGCTTGGGTAGGGGATGACTGCATAAGTGTTTGCGTCCTTGTAATGGGTTAAGCCTTGCACACTGTCAGTCTGGTGGCCGGGTGCATTTGGCACGGCGAGTTGGAACATGGCTAATTAATATCGTTCCTTGGGAAGATGACTTCACAGGAGGGTGAGCCTGGCAGTTCGCGGTATTGGGGTCTTTTTTTTCCTGCCTGGAACAGTGATCATCGCCCTCCCCCAAGCCCTAGGAACCAAGACCATGGAGTTGACGCTGGAAGCTGTTGCGCTTTTTGCACTGAAGCTGGTGCACGAGACGGATGGCGGCAGCCCGGTCTTGCGGGACGATCCGGTGATGGATGGGTATGAGCGGGAGGTATTCGGGCTGCTGGTGCGGCAGGGAGACTTGGCGGCCATTCAATCCAAAGTCGCGGAATCTGTGGATCAAGCGCTTGAAGCACTGGGCGGGGCCGATACGGTGATGGGGCGCGAGTTGCAGCGCTTGGCGCTGGGCGTGCGCCAGGCGTCGACACTGGATGAACTCAATGACCCGCTCAACGCACTCAAGGATTACCTGAAAGCCATCCTGTAACGCACGGTTCAGCGCCGCCCCTCCACCGCCATCCGCACCGCCAGCCCCATCAATACCGAGCCCATCAACCAGCGCTGCACCACCTGCCAACCCGGCCGGGTAACGAAAAACACCGCGATGGACCCCGCCATTGTGGCAATCACCGCGTTGACACTCACGCTGATGAAAATCTGCGTAAAGCCCAGCACCAGGGATTGCGTCAACACGCTGCCATGACCGTTCGGGTCGATGAACTGCGGCAGCAACGACAAATACATCACTGCCACCTTGGGGTTGAGCAGGTTGGTCACCAGGCCCATGGTGAACAGCTTGCGCGGGCTGTCCTTGGGCAGATCCCGCACCTGGAACGGCGAACGCCCACCCGGCCGGATCGCCTGCCAGGCCATGTACGCCAGGTACAGCGCGCCGCCGAAACGCAGCGCGTCATAGGCAAACGGCACCGCCATGACCAGGGCCGTGATCCCCAAAGCCGCGCACACCATATAAACCAGAAACCCCAACGCCACGCCGCCGAGGGAAATCAACCCGGCCGTGCGGCCTTGGCAAATCGAACGGGAGATAAGGTAAATCATGTTCGGACCGGGCGTGAGCACCATGCCGAGTGAAATCAGCGCATAGGCCAGCCAACTGGACAGTTCGGGCATTGTTGGGCTCCTGGGGTGTTAGGTTGTCGGCGAAACATTTGGCCAAGGTTGTCAGCTTGGCCGCCATGGTAGGGCGTTCAAAATGCGCGCGTTAGATACAGATCCGCGAGTAAAACGGCATACACCCAAGAGGCAGGACATGATCGACTTCAACAACAAAGGCTTCTTCAAGCTCAAGCAAAACAACGAATACGCCGAACGCGTCGCCGCCCTGCTGCTGGACGGCGAAGAAGTGGTCGACGCCTACAAGGCCATGCGCGACGGCGTGGTGTTCACCACCAAGCGCATCATCGCGGTGAACGTGCAGGGGATTACCGGCAGCAAGAAGGACTTCACGTCGCTGCCGTATAAAAACATCGTGGCGTATTCGGTGGAGACGTCCGGGACGTTTGATCTGGATTCGGAGTTGGAGATTTATTTTTCGTCGCTGGGCAAAGTGAAATTCGAATTTACCGGCAAGACTTCAATTGTGGAAATCTCGCGGTTGATTTCCAAACATCTGCTCTGACTCCTGGCCTTGAAAAGTCTACAGTGTGAAAGCCTGCACCGCTTAAACGATCGATGCAGTTTTCTCACTGTGACCGGCGAGCGTGATTTCACAGCAGCTTGCAGATGACCTTCAAGTCATCAAAAAGAAAGTGCGCGTTAGCTCGACAATAGACATCATAGTGCTCAGCCATCTGCCTGCCGCTCTGGGTATGATTGAAGTAAGCATCGACCATCTCCTGTGGTCGGTGCAACCGTGGTTTATTCAGAACTCGCTCCTCCGTAAGGTCTCGTTTTTTGCGAACCTGCACGCGCCCGTCTCGCAGTAGATTACGGAGCAAATTCCACTCATAAAAGAAAAACCCGTCCAACTCATAAAAATTCAAAAATGGGATATTGTGCAACAACACGAAATAACTATTATGCTCATGAGCCCCGCCCACACCATGCCGACTTAACTTTTTGCGGATACTCTCATCACTCAGACTATCTCTAAGCACTGCTAACTGGCGAACAAAACCGGCGCGGAAATTATCATTAAGAAACAACTGACATTGTTCCGCGAGGTAGGTCGGCATGTCCGACAACTGATACTTAACCTGAACAAAGTAATAAATATCATCCTCTACATCCTGAAGAATAAAATCTATATCATACCCCTTAACCTTCGAATTATTGCTCGGCTTAAACTCATCATAGACCTTGAAGCGCGGATCATTAAGATCCCGAATGTAGTTGAGGATATAATTTTTTTCGAACCCCACCCCTAGCAAATGACCAAAATTTTGGCCTTTCTCACTTCCTTTTGCCTCACCCAATAAAAACCTGACAAACTTTCTCAACCCATACTTAAAGTTCAGCGCCCCCCTGATATATACGCCGCCTTTGTATTCAATAAAGCTGCTAGCTGAGTCCAACGTGGGTGAACGTCCAATCAGCGCACTGTTGATCATATCCACTGTTGCGGAGCTGACAATACTTCTCAAGTAGGCTTCGTCGGTCGTGACTTGACCTGAAATCACACGCAGCTCAAGGTGAACTGCAAAATCGACGATTTCTCGCAGGTACTGATATTTCGGATGCCGGACCATATCTTCTGACAAATAGTCGGCGTGTATGGAAAAACATTTATCCAAGGTCTGATCAACCAAAAGTTTTCGGAGCGCCTCTGGCAACCGCCCATATCTTTGAAGTAAAGGTATAGCGTCATGCCGAGAAATCAAGTCACTGATCTTTGAATTAGCCTCGGTAATTTCCGCTAGCCAAAAACCCTTAACCCGTCGTTGTAGCTTCACAGTAGGCGTAATATGAAGAGTGTCTCCCGCCAGCCTAGCCGTCAGCAGACCTTGCGCCATCAGAAAATAAACTTCACTTAGGTAGTAACTCGTCCATAAATTAGCATTCATGAGGATGGCCAAATTATGAACTGCACGCAGCTTCAAGCTTTCGGCAACCCTATTACAAGTATATTCGAGCGCTGCCCACGTATAAGACGCATTAAACCCAGCGATCATTTCGCGTCGAGACGCTGACTTAATGTCCTCTCCCGACAATAAAACTCCAACCTTGAAATACAGACTTAACTGATCAGTAAAACGATGCATGGTTTCCTGATTAAGGGGTGTGTAGTCTTCAAATAAATAATCAGGCAGGGTGTCGCGGGCATGCCGCAAGTTAACGCTAAGCTTTTCCCAGAGTAACGATTGGATCTGCTCGGAGCGAATCAGGCTACGCAGTAACGGGATACGGTAAAGCACTCGAGTGTGCCACTTGAGACGTTCCCCTACTGGAGGCTCCGTGGTCATTACCGCCATAGGATTATGCAAAAAGGCAAGCAGCGCTGGATCAACGTTGTCATAAATCATAAATAGTTTCCTGTTCGCTCTTTATTACCTTTACCCCCGGCGTTTCATACGGCCAGTTTCCGAGGCTATCAAACCGCAGGCGCGATGCGAAGGATGTCTATATGCGGGCGCAGTTTTATCTTCTTTATCAAAGATATAAATGTCAGTTTTCAATTGGCTCCGCAACCAAGGTTCCCATTTCGGCTGGCGTTGCGCGGCAACTTTTACCTCCTTTTCTCACGGACGGATCGTTTGAGAGATACAACTCCGGTATTACGCAACCTGATTGAGTCCAATGCTAAACGAAAAAAACAGAAAACGAGATAATCGAAACGTGCCTTTCCAACCAGATCTCAGTCCACTTTTCCCACACGTACAATCGAATTAAGCCGACATAAGCTTCTGCTCGCGCTCTCGTAGGCTCACCTCCTCGCACAAGGACGTGAGCCCGTCATGCCAGAACGCTTTTACCCACCCACCGAAGAAGAGTTACGCAAACGACGCATCCTGACGCCACAGCCATCGCGTGCGCCGTATTCGCCATCGGTTGATTTTTTCGAGCCATCCCCTGCCCCAGCCCCTACGCGAGCCAAACCTCCCGGCTGCGTCTTCATGAAGCCTTGCCAATTGCCTGACGGCATCACTCATTACTTCAACCCGGCAGGGTATGTGCCGTTGGAACTGATCAGGGAGTACGGCCACTTAAGCCTGCTGGGTGGGCGTGAGGTGGACAGCAGGGGCGCGGTTGCCTTGCGCAAGATCGGCGGCAGCACATTGCCTGCAGGTTTGGGCCAGTTGGCGTTGCGGTCGGCGGTTTGGGAGTCGGCGGCAACTGCCGTTGGATCGGTCGCCGGGGGCCTGCTGACGGGCTTGGTGGCGCTGGCCTGGCCGTCAGAGCTGGGTGATAGCGCGCTCTACAGCGAGGAGCAGTTGCGTTCGATGCAACGGGCGCGGTCGCAGATGCGGTTGCATATCGAGCAACGCGAGGACGGCACGCTCAAGGGGTATGGGTTCTACACGGGCAACCATGCCGATTGGCAGATGATTGATGTGGTGCAGTTCCAAAACCGTAGCGATCAGTTTGTAGCGGATTTGGGTGAGGGTGTGGAGTTGATCTGGACACCCGCCGTTGATCCCAGCGACACGCTGGGGATTCCGCCATTGGAGGCTGCGCCGCAAGCGCCGATGATCTGGATTTATCCGCCGACGGAGAAAGCGGCGCAGATTCTGGTGAACCCGGTTTATCCGCCGGAGTATCGGGATTTTATTCTGGTGTTCCCGGTGGAGTCGGGGGTACGGCCGCTGTATGTGGTGCTCAACAAGCCAAGGAAAGGGCTCAGAAACCCAGACCATGACTACTTCCCAGCCCCCAAAGCCGAAGATATAACAGGCTTCCCTGGTCTGATTCCGCAAAGGCCTGTGACGCCAAGAAGAGGGGGCGTTGGCTTACGCGAACGTTGGATAGACGCAAAAGGAAAAAGAATATTTGAATGGGATTCCAAGAAAGCCGAGCTGGAAGTCTATCGAAAAAGTGACTTGGAACACCTCGGTGCATTTGATCCTTATACCGCCGAGCGTCGAGGACCGGCGGACCCGAAACGTCGAATTTACAGATAAAAAGGAATTCTGAAAATGGTGATGAAAATCAGACTGCGATGGTACGAAAAGCACAGCAATGACTTGAAAGCGGATGAATACTCAGCGGATATCGCAGACCCAGACAGTATTTTTGAAGCATTGGGCTTAAGCGAAGAGACCGCGATATATGCCGACGTATTCAACGTCCAACCCAATTGGATAACGCTAATTCAGCCGTACTTCCAGCACGTGATCCAACCCAACCGCCTCGACTACCAAATCTCCTTCCGCTACCAAGGCGCCTGGCCACCGCCTCCAAAACAATCCAAAAAGGCGTCGTGATGCAATGAAACCCACATCGCAAAAGCCCCTCCTCTACCGCTCAGTCAACACCCGAACCCATGGCGTGCGCCACGGCAGTTGTCGCGCCTACCGGTATGAGCGGCACACCAAAAGCGAAAAAGACAAACAATCAAACCGCGGTTCGATGCATAGCCATCAACGGCATGGCTTTGATTACACCCCGCTATTCCGCTTTCTACTTTCCAAAGTCGGTCACCCTTGGGATCAGGTGTTCAGCGAAGCCAACGCCCGCCTGGATCGTCCGGAGCCGATGTTCTGGATGGTCGCGCAACATGAAAGCGACAAGCAGGATTACGTGAGAACGGATGAGAACAGCTACTACAGCGGCTTGTGGGTCGACGAAGGCGGCCTGCTGCAAAAGGTCAACCCACAGCTGACGCCCGAGCAGATGAAACCCTTCTGCAACTGCTGCACCCACACCTTCAACGGTGTGGTATTCCCGCAGGGTCTACCACACCACGGCTAACCCTCAACCCGACTTACCCCCACTCCCCGCCTCAGCCACCGGTACCCGATTTGCCGGGTCCGTCACGTCATACACATGCTGCTCACACCCCGAACCCTTGAATTGGAATTCCACCAGATACACTTTTGCCTTCTCTGGGCTAAACGTATTCATCTCCGGCCCGCAGGTGTAGTAGTAACCAGTACGGGTGTCGTTCGCGTAACCCGATACAGTGAGTTTCTTGCCGGGGTCGGCTTGGATTTCCAGTTGTGGGAAACGCTTGAAGCCCGCACTGGCCACGGTCTGGTTGAGCTTGGCGATCCAGTTGAAGACCTTGCCTTCGCCGGTGTCCATCACCGTGCCGAGGGCTTCCATGCGTGAGTCAGGGTCGCCTTCGCGACTGATCGAGAAGTCGACGGCGGGGGTACCGCCACTGGACTTCATGATGACTTTGGCGTGTTCCGCATCCACAGCCACGGTTTTCTGGCGAAACTGAATGCCGTCCTTGAACAGGCTGGATGATGAGTCGCGTTGGTTGGATTGGCAGGCGCCCAGGGCCAGAGCGAGGGAGAGCAATGCGATTCGCTTCACAGGGGATATCCTTATCGAATGAGGGTGATGAAGAGACTAGGGCTCACAGGGAATGTTCCAAACCTTATCACCTGTCAATTTTGCGCAGTTTGCCGCCTGAAACCGACTGTGCCACGGCCAATTGTTCCTCGAAGCTGAAACCCGAAAGCTCGTAGAACAGACTCCGCACTGGCTGAGCCTGTTCGCCCCGCAGGGGATACCTGTGCAGCCGGGGCTGGGCCATGGTTCGGTAGACCCTGATCAGAGCCGGGTTCGCGGCATAACCTGCGAACTCACGCTGCGCACTTTCCACATCGCTATATAAGGCATAGCCGTAGTCGTGAGCGGTATCGGAGTCCGCGCGTCCTCCAAACCGGACTTCGCCATCCTTGAGAAAATGCCTGAGCAAGTGAGGATCCAGAATGGGCACGTCGTCATATGCAAAACCGGCGTGATAAGGACCACTGACGATCACCAACGGCAGCACGGTGACTTCGGACGCGTCGCTGAGGTGAGGAAAATACTGGCTGCAAAATGCCCCCAGCCCTTGCTGAATATGTTGGGCTTTTCGCCGCGCCTGGCGGGCTTTATGGATGATGCCATTGTTGTCGGAAAAATCGTTGTGGTAATCCAGCGGAGTTATCGGTGCTCGACGACTGCGCAGTTCACACACCACCAGCAGACTGCCAAACGAGAACACAAGGTCGATCTCCTCGACAACCTTGGACGGTCCTCTGAACTTCACCGCCCCCAACCATGTCAAGCCCGCCATGATCGGGTTGGTTTTGCGACAATCTTCCAACACCGCGAGCAGGTAACGTTCAAACAGTCGTCCGCGTTGCTTCCCTTTGGGGTCGATGATGCTGAGCCAGATATCAAAATTCCTGGAGATGCTGGCCGTCAACGGCGCACTGATCGGAATCAGTACGTCTTCATCCACCTTCACCAACGGTCGCGACCACAGGTCGTGCTGCAGGCTCTTGGCCTCGTAAAGGAGCAGATCAATGGCCGCGTTTACCTGTTCAACTGCAAGCCCCGTGGACTCTGCAAGCCGTTCGACAAGAGTGTTGCGGGAAAACCGCGGACACAGCTTGAGCAGGTCTTCCCACTGCCGAGGCGCAGGCATCTGCCCATAGCGCTCTTTGAGTTGCGCCGCGATCACCGCAAGGTGCAGCCAGATATGCAGCAGGTTTTGGCACTCGGTACTTTTTACAGCCGGGTTGGGAGAGGCATCGAACAACGGATGCAGGTACTCGTCGATCATGTAATACGGCGACAGATACGCATAAAGCGCGGCTGTCTGGACGCTGTCGCTTAATTCAGACCAGTTGCCGATCGACAACACGTCGGTGCCGACGCATTGGATATAGCGCTGCCACCCGAGCCGGGCCACATGGGTTAGGCGACCCTGATGAAGGTCGTTGGAAATTCTCAGACCGTTGGTACCGTTGTGGCGATCACGGCGGTATTCATAAATCACTTTGACCAGATCCAGATGCTCCGACGCAGAGGAGAGCAGTACGCCTTTGGAGTCGGCAAAAAACTCCATGCCGCCGTACAACAACTCTTGCCAGATTTTTTTGAAACTATGGGTCAGTTGAACCAGGTCGCTTTCATAGGCAAAAAAGTTGATAGCGCTGAGCATATGCGGGCAATTGTCGGGGAACAGCACACGCAGGTCATGGCGGTTTTGATACAGATCCCAGATCGGCCCGCAAAGCGAATCCAGCCGCAGCATGTTGAGGTGATCCGGTGGCAGGCCGGACTCACCGTTGGTCAATGAAGAACGGAATGAAAGGTGCTCTTCAAGGGATGCTGTCGGGTTGGCCTCGACGGCCTGCAGGGCCTCGGCAGCCATTGCGCAGAAGAAGTGATTGGCCGACCCGATATGTGCGCTGATCAGCGCGTCATACGTCAGCGGCTCATCTGTACTGAACGAATAGTGCAGACGGCTGCTCTTCACCCGTTTAAATTGGGTGTTCAGCCAGCGTGCGCCTTCCAGGAAGCCTCTTTCGATACTGTGCCCAGGATAAAGCGCCTGGTATTTCACAATCCAATCGTTGATGTCGAACTCGTCGAGCATCGCGGGGTGTGCCAGTTGTTTGTTGCGGGCGAGCTTGAGCAGTTGCCGGTCCATCAGCGTGCCTCTGGTTTTTTAAGGTGAAGCCCGCAGGCTTCGATCGACACCAATCACTTGGGCTGGAAGGTTTCCAGATACGCCAGGATGTTTTCAATTTTCTCCTGGTCGCTGATACCCCAGAAGATCATCCGCGTACCACTCACCACCTTCTTCGGCGCCTCGATATAGGCCGCGAGCTTGTCACGGGTCCAGACCACACCGGAGTTTTTCATCGCGTCGGAATACTGATAATCCGTGGTCGTCGCGGCGGGCCGGCCGATGATGCCGTTGAGCTGCGGGCCGAAACCGCCGCGCGCGCCTTCGCCGATGCTGTGGCAGCCGCCGCAGGTCTTGGTGAAGAGCTTGCCGCCTGCCTCGGCGTCGCCGGCCGCCAGAGCGGGGCTTGCGTTAAGGATCAGGGCGAGGGTGAAAAAGGCGTATTTCATCAAAGGCTCCACAGCCGGCAACGGTAGGCCGATTATGCCTGTATCAATTTCACTCCGCCGCTTCTGGTAACAGCCCGGGAAGCGCTCTGAAACGACCATCCATCGCCCGGTACACATCCAATCGAACCTATTCCAACCCATCCCACTCCACCTTACTGAATCCCTGATGGTGGAGTAAGGATCATGGCTCAGCCATCGATTTTGGTGCTGGAAGACGACGAAATCATTCGGGCGTTAATGGTGGATGTACTGGAGGATTTCGGCGCGCTGGTGACGTCGTTTCCTTCGGCGGATGAGGGGATGATTTATCTTGAGCGGGCCGATGATCCGGTCGACCTGATTGTCAGCGATATCCAGATGCCGGGCCTGCTCAATGGCTATGACCTGAGCAAGGTGGTGGCCCATCGTTGGCCGAAGGTGCCGGTGGTGTTGACCTCGGGGAATACCAAGTTGGCGGCGCAGTTGGGCGGCTCGGTGCGGTTTTTGCCCAAACCGTGGAGCACTGAGCATTTGATTGAGTGCGTACAAACGGCGCTGACCCAACAAGGCTTGTCAATGCACTGATAGCGTCACGATATCATCCAGATCGAACTTCATGGCGCCGTCCAGAGTCATTATGAAAGCAAGGAGCGACTTTTCTGATCCGCTGGTCAGCCTTTTCGCCTTGCGCGTACAGCTGCCCGCCATGAGTTGTGTAGAATTGTCGCCCGTTTAACGCGTCATTCATGGCCGAGAGGCCCACAGTTCGAGCTCACTGAATGCATTCACAGGCCCATGACGTTGGTGCGCCCTCTTTGCTGGAAACGTTGCGCACAGGCACGGCCCTGCTGCATGTGGCGCTGGAGAAGCGCCTGCCGTTTTTCTCTGAGCATCTGGATGCCGATTGGTATCAGCGCTTGCTTGAGGCGTACTACGGTTTTTATGGACCGATGGAAGCGGCGCTGTACGAATGTGAGTTGATCCCTGAGGGCTTTGATCAGGGGGCGCGTACGAAAACGCCGACGCTACTGCACGATCTCGATGCACTGGGCCTGAATGAACAGGCGATCGGCGCCCTGCCCCGCTGCGCCGAACTTCCGACCCTCGACACCTCCGCCGCCTGCCTCGGAGCCCTGTACGTGCTGGAAGGCGCGACCCTCGGCGGCCAAGTGCTGCGCCGGGAAATGGCCCAGCGCCTGGACGTCAATGCCGACAACGGTGGGGCGTTTCTCAATGTATACGGCGCCGAGACCGGTCGACGCTGGAAAGACTTTCTCGATTACCTGGGCCGCCTGCCGCTGGATGCCCCCGCCAAACAGCGCGCAGTAGAGGCAGCCCGTTCGACATTCCGCTGCTTTGAGCAATGGCTCGACAGCCAGGAGGTACTGCTATGAAACCCGAAGATTTTGAAGAGCTGCTTGCCAACTGTGCCGACGAGCCGATTCGCTTCCCGGGGGCGATCCAGCCCCATGGCGTGCTGCTGACATTGTCCGAGCCCGAGCTGACTATCATCCAGGTCAGTGCCAACGTTGGCAGCCTGTTCGGCCATGCGCCCGAGGCGCTGCTGGGCCAGCCACTGCACACGCTGATGGGCGCCGAGCACGCCCAGGCGGTTGCCGCCATGGCCGAAAACAACACGTTTTTTGACGCGCCACCGCTGCACGTTTCCTTTAACGGCGCAGAGTTCGAAGGCCTGCTGCACCGCCATCAGAATGTGCTGGTGCTGGAATTCGAGCCACGTCTCAAAGACTTCCGCCCACGGGCACTGAACGGGCGCATCAGTGACCTGGGCAAGATGCTGCAACGTTTGCAGGCGGCGAAAACCCTGCAAGCGCTGTACGAAATCAGCGTGACTGAAATCCAGGCCATGACCGGCTACGACCGCGTGCTGATCTACCGCTTCGAAGAGGAAGGCCATGGCCAGGTGATCGCCGAAGCGTCGGCGCCGTCCATGGAGCTGTTCAACGGATTGTTCTTCCCCGCGTCCGACATCCCGGAGCAAGCCCGCGAGCTGTATCGCACCAACTGGCTACGCATCATCCCGAACGCGGCCTACGAGCCGGTTCCACTGTTGCCCAAGCTGCGCCCGGACACCGGCCAGCCGCTGGACCTGAGCTTTGCCACCCTGCGCAGCGTGTCGCCGATTCACTGCCAGTACATGCAGAACATGGGCGTGTTGTCGTCCATGAGCATTTCGCTGATGAAGGGCGACAAACTCTGGGGGCTGATCAGTTGCGGCAACCGCGAGCCGCTGCTGGTGCCGAACGAGCTGCGCACCACCTGCCAGACCATCGGCCAGGTGCTGTCGTTGCAGATCAGCGCCATGGAGGCCCTGGACCTGAGCCGTCAGCGCGAGGAAAAAGTCGAGGCCCTGGCATTGCTCGACCAGGCGATGAAACGCTCGGAAGATAACGTATTCGACGGCCTGGCCCAGCAACCGCAGGTACTGATGGACCTGACCCTGTCCGGCGGCGTGGCGATCATCGAAGACAAGCAGTTGCACCGCTACGGCAACTGCCCGGAGCCGGCGCAGATCCGCGCCTTGCACAAGTGGCTGCAAGAGCGCAGCGAGCCGGTGTTTTCCAGCCATAACCTGGTGTCGGTGTACCCGCCGGCCGCCGAGTTCCAGCAGGTGGCCAGTGGTGTGTTGGCCATGAGCCTGCCCAAGCCGGTGGATAACGCTGTGCTGTGGTTCCGTCCGGAAGTGAAAGAGAACATCAATTGGAGTGGCGACCCGAAAAAACCGCTGGACCTGGAAAACTCCGACGCTGGCCTGCGCCTTCGCCCACGTACCTCGTTTGAAATCTGGAAAGTGGAGATGGCCGGTATCTCCACCAAGTGGAGCCATGGCGACCACTTTGCCGCCAACGACCTGCGCCGCTCGGCCCTGGAAAACGACCTGGCGCGCCAGGTGCTGCGTGAGCAACAAGCGGTGCGTGCGCGTGATGAACTGGTGGCGGTGGTGTCCCACGACCTGCGTAACCCGATGACAGTGATCTCGATGCTGTGCGGCATGATGCAAAAGGCCTTCAGCTCCGATGGCCCACACACCTCGCGACGGATTTCCTCGGCCATCGACACCATGCAACAGGCGGCCGGGCGCATGAACGTACTGTTGGAAGACTTGCTCGACACCTCGAAAATCGAGGCCGGGCGGTATGTGGTCAAGCCGGTGGCACTCGACGTGACCCAGATCTTCGAGGAAGCGTATTCCCTGCTGGCACCACTGGCGATGGATAAGGGCATCGACCTGTCTTTCAACGCCGAGCCGGGCCTGCAGATCAATGCCGACCCGGAGCGTCTGTTCCAGGTGCTGTCGAACCTGATCGGCAACGCGATCAAGTTCACTCCGCGCCAGGGCAACATTGGCATCAGCGCCATGAGCAATGGCGAAGAGATTGTGTTCTCTGTGCGCGACTCCGGCGAAGGCATTGCGCCGGAACAACTGCCGTACGTGTTCGATCGCTACTGGACCCAGACGGAAAACAACCCGACCGGCAGCGGGTTGGGGCTGTACATCACCCAAGGCATCGTCCAGGCCCATGGCGGCAAGATCGTTGCCGAGAGTGAAGTGGGTCGGGGAAGTGAGTTCCGGTTTACGGTGCCGAAGGTGATCGACGACTCGCATACCTGACTGAACGTCCCGACTGTGAAGGTCGAGACTTTTGTGGTGAGCGGGCTTGCCACAAGCCATGTTTAAACGGGCAACACCACCACCGCTTCCAGCCCTCCGCCCTGGCGCTCAGCCAGGGTCAGGGTGCCGCCATGTTCCAGCACAATCGCCCGAGCGGTCGAGAGTCCCAAGCCGACACCGCCCGTGCTTTTGTTGCGTGAGCCTTCCAGGCGATAGAACGGCAGGCACACCTCCTCCCGATATTCGGCCGCAATGCCCGGCCCGCAATCCAGCACGCGAATCACGACCTCGTCCTGTGTGTACTGCAATTCGATCTCCGGCGCGATGCCATAGT
Source organism: Pseudomonas extremorientalis (assembly GCF_024584605.1). Classification (NCBI taxonomy): domain Bacteria; kingdom Pseudomonadati; phylum Pseudomonadota; class Gammaproteobacteria; order Pseudomonadales; family Pseudomonadaceae; genus Pseudomonas; species Pseudomonas extremorientalis. The sequence continues at coordinate 5,320,170 of NZ_CP089519.1, forward strand.
GGATCGCGTTGTCCACGAGGTTGGTGATCACCCGCTTGAGGCCCAGGGGCCGGCCGAAGCCCACCAGAGGTGGCGGGCCGCGAAAGGTGATGTCGGTCGCCAGGTCGTGGTAGTCGTCGATCAGGGTTTGCAGCAACGCCGCCAGGTCCAGTTGGGTGCGGTCTTGGATGAAGTGGCGTAATTGCGCCTGCAGCAACTGCCAGATTACTGCGTTGCGTACTGTGGAAGCGGAAAATCGGGCGGCTTTTATGGGCAAGGGCCAGGAAGGCGCGACATCGCTCGGGCTGGACAGTTGCGCGAACAGCACCTCGAATGACGCCTGAAAGCGTTGGCCAGCCGTGTCATAACTTGCAGCAACGTGTTTATAGCTGACTCATTTCGCTCCCTATAAGTTTGGCCTCACTTCGCTGCAACTGGCGAAGTAATCCTCTACTCAATAGAAGGAAACATCCATGCTAAGCGCTATCAATCACACACTGGGCAGCTTTTACTCGCCACTGCAGCAGGATGATGCAGAGCCCCAGCGCAGGAAGCGCAGCATTGACGTCACACACTCGCAACTTAACTACGACGATCTTGAGAGCACGGCAGCCAACGACCGCCGCAAAAGGGGAGGTGGGCTAGACTCTATTGGTCAAGGCAGATTGCTCTAACCCGTCCTATTACGAAGGGCAGTGCACGGCCCTTCGTATCCTTGTTTAACAAAACCATGACACTTACTGAGTTAACCTTGCCGGTCAAGCCCAGCGTGGAACCATTACCTGCATGCCGCACCTCGATACACTGCCCGCCGTATTAGCCGGCCCACTGCTGCGCCGCCTCGAATCCCGGCGCCTGGTGTTGTGGCTGGTGGGCAGTCGAGCCCTGCAACTGACCCTGCAGTTGCATCTGCCCGCCCAAATCCTGGAGATCAACCTGGATCATTGCCAGGTCGTTCCGGTGGGGCACCATGCTTTTATCCACTTGATCGATGTACCGCTGGACGATGCCCTGCCCCAGGACATAACGATCCATTACGACCTATTGTTCGACAACACCGGCATCGCCGACTGGGCGCCACACCTGCTGTACGCCAACGCCCAATACCCAAGCTTCGTTTTGCACAGCCGTATCCACCAGTTGGTACACGGCTCATGCCGCAAACCCCATCACAGCGCCGATGAAGGCCTGCTGTGTGTCGACCGCCTGCTGGCCGATGCCACCACTGCCGCCGAGCGCCCGGCCCTGCTGATGATGAGCGGTGACCAGGTGTACGCCGACGATGTGGCCGGGCCGATGTTGCGCGCCATACATGCATTGATCGCACGCCTGGGCCTGTTCGATGAATACCTGGAGGGCGCCGTGATCGATGACAGCGCCAGCCTCTACGGGCATCGTGCCAGCTACTACCATCGCGCCGACCTGCTGCCGGCACTGGACAGCAACGAAACCCTGCGTGAACGCTTCTTTGGCGGTGTGAAAAAACCGATCTTCACCAGCAGCACTGCTGATAATCACCTCGTGACCTTCGCTGAAGTCATCGCGATGTACTTGCTGGTATGGTCGCCAACGTCCTGGGAACTGATCGCGCCCGAAGCGCCTCAGCTGGGTACAGAAGAACTGCAGCGCTACACCCGCGAACAAGTGCAGCTCGACCGATTCCGCAAGGGCCTGCCAGCCGTCGCCCGGGTGTTCGCGCACCTGTCCACCTTGATGATCTTTGACGATCACGACATCACCGACGACTGGAACCTCAGCGCCCAATGGGAAGCCACCGCCTACGGCCACCCGTTCTCCAAACGCATCATCGGTAACGCTCTGCTGGCCTACCTCCTCTGCCAGGGCTGGGGCAACCAGCCGGAGGCGTTCAACGAACTGGTCAGCCAAACCCAGGCGCTCACCTGCCAGCCCCAGGCCAACCACCTGCAATCCGCCGCCCAGGATGATTTGATCCAAGCGCTGCTCAACTTCCAGCAATGGCACTACGTGCTACCCACTACCCCGGCCCTGGTGGTGCTCGACACCCGCACGCGCCGGTGGCGCAGCGAGTTCACCCTCAAGCAACCGTCCGGCCTGCTGGACTGGGAGGCGTTAAGTGAGCTGCAACAGGAACTGCTCGACCATCCTTCGGCCATCATTGTTTCCCCCGCCCCCATCTTTGGCGTGAAGTTGATCGAGACGGTCCAGAAGATTTTCAGCTGGTGCGGCCACCCGTTGCTGGTGGATGCGGAAAACTGGATGGCCCACCGTGGCGCTGCCCAGGTGATCCTCAATATCTTTCGCCACTCGCGTACACCGGGTAACTACGTGATCCTTTCAGGTGACGTTCACTATTCATTCGTCTACGAAGTGCTGATCCGCCATCGCAACGCCGGCCCCAGGATCTGGCAGATCACCAGCAGCGGCATCAAGAATGAATTCCCCCCACGCTTGCTGGAATGGTTTGACCGGCTCAACCGTTGGCTCTACTCACCCCGCTCGCCCCTCAACGGGTTCACGCGCCGTCGCAGTATGCAGGTGGTGCCGCATATTCCCGAGCATGCCGAAGCCGGCGAGCGGTTGTGGAATTCGGCGGGGATCGGCCAGGTGTTTTTCAACGAGCAAGGCCAGCCTGAGGCGATCTACCAGCACAACGCGGATGGGAAGGGGCGGACGGAGATGATGGCACCTGGTAAATAGCCATTAGCCATCAACCTTTAGCCGTACATCTGCCCTATTCAAAGCACCCAGGCCCCGTTGTACAGTAGCGCCAGCCACGGAGTATCGGCGTCAACAACGGCAGGCCTTGAGGCCTGCTCAGGCAAGGAATGCGCACATGGTCGATAACTCCGACAACAACCCGTTGGAACAGGACTTCTCTCACTTCAACGCCGACATGCTGCACACCGTGCTGGAGTTGGTCAGCGACGGGATCTGGGACTGGAACGCCAACACAGGGTTCGTCTACCGCAACCCAGGCTGGTACGAAATGCTGGGTTATCCCCGCCACGCGCTGGAGAACAGTGTATTCACCTGGGAAAGCGTGATTCACCCGGACGACTATGCCCAAGTAATGAAGTTGTTTGACGATTACATCCACCGGCGTGCCCCTCACTACCAGGCCGAGTACCGCTGCCGCAAAAAAGACGGCAGCTACTTGTGGATCGAAGACCGTGGCTACGTGATTGCGCGTAACGCCGACGGCTCGGTCGCAAGGATGGTAGGCGCCCATCGCAACATTCATCTGCGAAAATGCTCCGTCGAACAGTTGGAAAGACGCAATCAATCCCTTGAGGCGCTGGTGGCCGAGCGCACACGCGAGCTGTCGCGGGTCAACCAGCAGTTGCAGCTACAGCTGGATGAAAACCGCTCGCTGGCCGAACGGGATGCCCTGACCCTGGTCGCCAACCGCTACCGCCTGGAGAAAGTGCTGCTGGAAGAATGCGACCGCGCCCAACGCTTTCGCCTGCCGCTGACGCTGATCGCGATGGATATCGATGACTTCAAGCCGATCAATGACCGTTTCGGTCATGGCGTGGGCGATCAGACGCTGGTGCAGGTAGTGGAATGCCTGCAACGCTGTATTCGCCCTGGTGATCTGTTGGCCCGATGGGGCGGCGACGAGTTTGTGCTGGTCCTGCCCAAGACCTCGCTGGACAGTGCGAAGGCACTGGCAAAGAGCATCCGCCAGCAATTGAAACACAGCTCGCAAGGCGGCGACTTCAGAGTCACCTTGAGCGTGGGTGTAGCCGAGCGCGAGCAGGATGAGTCCCCCGCCGCGCTGATGGCGCGTGCCGACCAGGCGTTGTACCGCGCCAAGGCGGCGGGGAAGGATGGCGTATCTGAATAACCGTGCTATCGAACCGGCGGTGCGTACTGGATGCCGCCGTTGTTCCATAGCGCATTGAGCCCGCGCTTGATCTTCAGCACGCTGCCCTGGCCGATGTTGCGCTCGAACACCTCGCCGTAATTACCCACCTGCTTGACGATCTGCACCACCCAATCCTTGCGCAGCTTGAGGTCCTTGCCGTATTCGCCATCAGCTCCCAGCAACCGGGCAACATCCGGGTTCTTGCTGCTCTTGGCCTGCTCCTCGACGTTCTGCGAGGTGATGCCCATTTCCTCGGCATTGAGCATGGCGAACAAGGTCCACTTGACGATGCTGAACCACTCATCATCGCCTTTACGCACCAGCGGCCCCAAAGGTTCCTTGGAGATCACTTCCGGCAACACCACGAACTCGTCCGGGTGGGCCATCTTGATGCGCTGGGCGTACAAGCCCGACTGGTCGGTGGTCAGCACGTCGCAGCGCCCGGCCTCCAGGCCCTTGGCGCTTTCGTCGGCGGTGTCGAAGGTGATCGGCGTGTACTTCATGCCGTGGGTGCGGAAGTAATCCGAGACGTTCAGCTCGGTGGTGGTGCCGGCCTGGATACACACGGTCGCGCCGTCCAGCTGCCTGGCGCCGGTAACGCCCAGTTTGTTGTTCACCAGAAAGCCGATGCCGTCGTAGTAGGTCACGCCGGTGAACACCAGTCCCATGCCCGAATCGCGGGAGCTGGTCCAGGTGGTGTTGCGCGAGATCAGGTCGATTTCACCGGATTGCAGTGCGGTGAAGCGCTCCTTGGCGGTCAACTGGGTGAACTTCACTTTCGATGCGTCGCCGAAGACCGCCGCCGCCACCGCATGGCACACGTCCACATCGATACCGGTCATCTTGCCCGTGCTGTCCGGTACGCCAAAACCCGGCAGGCCGTCGCTGACACCGCACTGGATGAAGCCTTTCTTCTGGATGGCGTCCAGGGTCACGCCCGCCTGCGCGCTGCTCGCCAGGCCCAATGCAGCGGTGGCGCCGATCACGGCCAAGGTGGTTTTGAATGGGTTCATGCAAGGCTCTCCCTGTCATTCCTTATTATTCGGCGTCGTGCAGCCCGCGCCGGTTTATAGTGCTGCCGGGCAGTATCAACGGCTTTGCGCCGCTGCCACAAACGACCTTTAGGCAAAGGCTCCTTCCGATTTGGAATGAAGTGCATGATTTCAAAACGCTTGACCCCTTCGATGACCGCCCTGCAATGCTTCGAGGCAGCCGCCCGCCACTTGAGCTTTACCCGTGCCGCCGAAGAACTGCACCTGACCCAGAGTGCGGTGAGCAAACAGGTCGCGCAGTTGGAAGAGATGCTCTGCCACAACCTGTTCGACCGGGTGCGCCAGCGTTTGTACCTGTCGCCGGCCGGGTCGCTGTACCTGGCCGAAGTGCACAAGATCCTCACACAGGTGGACATCTCCAGCCGCTACATCCTCACCTACGGCGGCGAGACCGAAGTGCTGCGCATCGCCACCCAGCCGACCTTCGGCGACCGCTGGCTGGTGCCCAAGCTCAAGGATTTTGCAGCGAAGCATCCGAACATCCACCTGGATGTGCGCAACGAGCTGGAGCCGTTCGATGTGTTGCAGGCCAAGGCGGATATCGCGTTTTTCTTCGGCCAGGGTTCATGGCCGGGAGCAACTTGCATCGAGCTGTTCCGTGAGGCAGTGGTGCCGGTGTGTGCGCCGGGTTTTGTCGCCGAAGGCAGTGATGCTTCGTCACGTCACACCCTGCTGCAATGCACCTCGCGCCCGGAGGCCTGGCATGAGTGGTTCCTGGAGCAGGGCCTGCACTCGCAGAACAGCTATCACGGGCCGCGCTTCGACACGTTCTACATGTGCATTCGCGCGGCGCAGTCGGGCTATGGCGTCGCGTTGGTGCCGCAGTATCTGGTGGCCGAGGAGCTGGCCCAGGGCAGCCTGATGATCCCCTGGGACTATGCGATGCCCAGCAGCGGCGCGCACTTTATCGCCCATGCCGAACATGCCGGCGAGATTCCCAAGGTGAAGGCTTTCCTGAGCTGGATGGTCGACTATGTAGGCGCACATCGCGATTTTCAGTCATGACCCGGCGACTTTATTTCGTTTGCGACAAGGGTGGGTGCCCGGCTTAGATAAAAAGACGCCCGTCACTGCCGAGTCTGCGATTCATGAGCCACGAAACCATCAGCCAGTCGATTTCCATCGTGCACCCCATCAGCCTCAGCCACGGTAAGAACGCCGAAGTCTGGGACACCACGGGCAAACGCTACATCGATTTTGTCGGCGGCATCGGTGTGCTCAACCTCGGTCATTGCCACCCGGGCGTGGTCGAGGCGATTCGTGACCAAGCCACCCGGTTGACGCACTACGCGTTCAACGCCGCCCCGCACACACCCTACATCGAACTGATGGCGCGGCTGACCGCATTCATCCCGGTGACTTACCCAGTCAGCGGCATGCTCACCAACAGCGGCGCGGAAGCGGCGGAAAACGCCCTGAAGATCGTGCGCGGCGCCACTGGCCGCACGGCAGTGATCGCCTTTGACGGTGCCTTCCACGGTCGTACCCTGGCCACCCTCAACCTCAACGGCAAGGTGGCCCCCTACAAACAGAAAGTCGGTGTGCTGCCGGGCCCGGTGTATCACCTGCCCTATCCGAGTGCCGACAATGGCGTGACCTGCGCCGAAGCGTTGAAGGCCATGGAGCGCCTGTTCAGCGTGGAAATCGATGTCAACGATGTGGCCTGTTTCATCATCGAGCCGGTGCAGGGCGAAGGCGGGTTTCTCGCACTGGATAGCGAATTCGCCCAGGCGCTGCGACGCTTTTGCGATGAACACGACATCCTGCTGATTGCCGATGAAATCCAGTCGGGCTTTGGTCGTACCGGCCAGCGCTTTGCGTTCTCGCGCCTGGGCATCGAACCGGACTTGATCCTGCTCGGCAAAAGCATCGCCGGTGGAGTGCCGCTGGGCGCCGTGGTCGGGCGCAAGGCGCTGATGGATAACCTGCCCAAAGGCGGTTTGGGCGGGACCTATTCCGGCAACCCCATCGCGTGTGCGGCGGCCTTGGCCACGCTGGATGCGATGACCGACGAACACCTGCACGCCTGGGGCGCACAGCAGCAACACGCCATCGTCAGCCGCTATGAAAGCTGGCGGGCGCAAGGCCTGCCGTACCTGGGCCGCCTGACCGGCGTCGGCGCCATGCGCGGCATCGAGCTGGCCAACGCCGACGGCACCCCTGCACCGCAACAGCTCGCTCAACTATTGGGCCTGGCGCGGGGCGCCGGGTTGTTGCTGATGCCCAGCGGCAAGTCGCGGCACATTATCCGTTTGCTTGCGCCGCTGACCATTGAACCCGTAGTGCTGGAAGAAGGCCTGGATATCCTCGAGGCCTGCCTCAAGCAGTTGGACTAGTAGCGCGCATCCACGGGCCTGCCGCCGTTCGGCTAGTCCTTGACCTTGTCGGGGAAGTCCGGGCGCGGTTGTCCCGAGAACATCGCAATACTCCTTTAAAACCTGACCTGGAGTGGTCTCCTCGGTTCAGGTCTGCAATTGTTTTTATGCGTGATCAGGCAGATCACCAGGGCCAGCCAAGCCCCAGGCTTGTTGTCGCGAAATTCCCCAAGCAGCCACTTGATATGGATCAGCGGAACCTCAAAGGCAGTGTGCTGCCTTGACCTGACCTCCCTCCCCCCTGAAAATGCCCGACGCTTTTTTGTCCTCGTTTACTGAAGTAGTGAAATTTCAATGTCCGATTCTTACACCGAACAATCTGCCACCGAAGAATCCGTCGTCGCCTTGCACGCCAAAGCCGAATACGAAAACGCCATCAATCTTTCACAGCATCTGCCCGCCGCCAAGATCATCAGCGAGATGGTGCTGGACGCGTTCCACACCTCCAAGGAAAGCGACCAGATCCGCGAACTGCGCGTGGCCATCCGTCAGGCCCACGATGCCTTCGACGACGACAAGGCCTACGACCTGATGGGTCAGCTCAAACAGCTCAAGGACGCCGAGGCCGCCGACAATGCCGCCCTGGAAAACTTGAGCAGCCAGTTCTCCATCAGCCGCATCCTGTCCTGCTTCAAGGACGACCCCGAGTTCCAGGCGCTGGTCTACGGCCTGGCGTTGAAAGTGCTGAACCAGAGCCACCAGGCCATCAGCAACCCGAGCGCCGGCAAGAGCAAGGCATCCCGCCCGAAGAAAGAAGCCGAAGTGTTTGTGATCAGCAAGGATGGCATCAGCGTCACCCTGCCGCTGCGCACGCCGCGCTCGAAACTGAACGTTGACCGTGAGGCGTTCGAGTTCCTGGGCTTCAGCTTTGTGGGTGAAGGCGATGAAGCGGAGCTGGAAGTCGAGAGCTTTGTGGATAACGCCGGTGCCGAACAGCCTTTGAACCGCAAGAGCGTGATTACCGCGTTGCAGCAGCAGACGGCGTTTGATGGGTACAGCATCGCGCAGCAGTAACCCTTAATCCCAACCCTTTCAAGGTCTTTAGGTAGAACAGGCGATAAGTACTCTGTGGCGAGCGGGCTTGTCCCGCGTTGGGCTGCGAAGCAGCCCTGAAACCCGCGGCCGAAGAATGCCTGACTCACCGCATTCCTCCTTCAAGGGTCGCTTCGCAACCAACGCGGGGCAAGCCCGCTCGCCACAGTTGCAGTGTTCGCCCTTAATGGAGTGGTATCAGCCAGATAGGGTCGGTTTTTCAAAGACCTTGAAAGGGATGCCAAGTTATGGTCATCAAGACAGTTGCTCCCACATGTGTTCGGCGTCGCGTCAACTGACCTGCTGCGCAAACACCTCGCGAAACCTCGCCATATCCTGCTTGTCCCCCACCGTCACCCGTACCCATTGTGGCCAGCTTTTAAACACCCGGCCGATCATCACACCTTGCGCCGCCAGCTTTTCGATCACCTGCTCCGCCGGTTGCTTCACGTCGATCATGAAGCAGTTGGCCTGTGACGCGGTGCAGGTGAAACCCCGGCCTTTCAACCACGCCACGGTCTCATCACGCAGTTGATTGTTGAGGGCTTTGCGTTGCGGCAACAGCTTCACGTCCTCCAGGCTGGCGAGGCCGCCCAGCAACGTGCTGCCCGCCGGGACGTTGTCACCGCCAAACACGGCCAGGCGTTCCAGCAGCGCCGGATGACCGACCGCCAGGCCCAGGCGGGCACCGGCCATGCCGTAGATTTTCGAGAAGGTGCGCAGCACCAGCAGGTCATCGTGGTCCTTGACCCAACTGACCACGCTGGGCGTATTGGCGAAGTCGATATAGGCCTCATCCACCACCAACACGCTGCCTTCGGGTTTGTGTGCCAAGGCCTGGCGGATGGCGTCGGTGGGCGTCACGGTGCCGGTCGGGTTGTTGGGGTTGCACAGGTAGAGCATGCCAGCCTGGGGGTCGGCAGCGAGCATGGCCGGGATGTCGTGGGCGTGGTCGGCGTTGAGGCTGACTTCCTTGACCGAGGCCTTGTTCGCCTGCGCCGCCTGACGTGGCACTTCGTAGGATGGCGTAGCCATCACCAGACCGCGGGTCTCGCTGGTGAATGCCAGAACGGCATAGCGCAGTGCAGCCATGGAGCCGGCAAATACCGCCACCTGTTCTTCGGCAATCGCCTGCTGCTGGGCAAACAGCCCGGCCAGGGCGTACATGTGTTTGTAGGGATAACGCCCGGCTGTGGCGATTCCCTTCTGCATGGCTTCGCGGGCGACCTGAGAGGGCCCATAGGGGCTTTCGTTGTAGTTGAGCAGCACCTTGTCAATCTTGGTCGGCGGGCTGGCAACCGCCCAATCGAGGCACCCCAGCAGAGGCAGGGCGGCGCCCAGGGCGAGAAGGGACCGACGACTTACGCTGACCATAGGGCTACTCCTTGTAGGCGGGTGATGGATTCGCACAGCACGTACTGAGGGGTATGACGATAAACGCAGCCGGGGATTTAAACCCCGTCCAAGAAAAAGCCCCGCGCTTCTCTCGAAGGCGGGGCTTTTTCACTGCGGGACCACTCAGTGAGCGTAGGTCAGCAGCAGCTCTTTCGGCACTTGGAAATCCAGGGACATCATCACGCTCAGCGCGGTGATGGTGAAGATCGAGAACACGAACAGCTTGCGCGCCCAGACGGTGTCATCCACCGCCTTGTAGCCGGTCCAGGCCATGTACAACCAGTACATGCCCATGGCGGCGGCAACGGCAAGGTAGCTCATGCCGGCGTAGCCACTGAAGGTCAACATCAAGGTCGCCACGAGGAAGGCCAGGATGTACAGCAGGATGTGTTTCTTGGCGACCTGGATACCCCGTTTTACCGGCAATACCGGAATCGAAGCAGCCAGGTAGTCGTTGAAGCGGAAAATCGCGATGGCGTAGGAATGCGGCATCTGCCACAGGCTGAACATCACCAGTAGCGTCAGCGCGGCCATGTCGAAGCTATTGGTCACAGCCACATAACCAATCACCGGCGGCATCGCCCCCGACAGACTGCCCACCAGCGTGCCGTGAACCGACTTGCGCTTGAGGTACAGGCTGTAGAGGCCGACATAGATGACAAAACCGATCACGGCAAACAGCGCCGCCAGCGGGTTGGCCACCTTGTACAACAACGCCACACCGGCAACACCCAGGACGGTCGCGTAGATCAGTGCCAGTTTCAGGGAGATGAGGCCCTGGACCAGCACACGATTCTTGGTGCGCTCCATCTTGATATCGATGTCACGGTCGATGCAGTTGTTGAACACACATCCGGAAGCTACCACCAGGGACGTACCGATCATTGCAGCCAGGAAGATGGCCAGATCGACATGTCCCTTGGAGGCCAGGAAGAAACCGCCCGCCACAGAAAGCACGTTACCGAAAATGATCCCCGGTTTGGTGATTTGGATAAAGTGCTTAAGCGACATCGGGTCTTACCTCACTTCGCCATCATGAACGTATGGATGCTGAACATGATCCATATCGACAGGCCAACCAGCAGTACGATTACGATCCCTGCGAACACGAACGCAACCACGTTGTCGCGCTGCTCCTTGGAACGGTCCAGGTGCAGGAAGTACACCAGGTGCACCAGAACCTGAATCACCGCGAATGCCAGCACGATCATCAAGGTGATCGACTTCGGCAGGGTCGGGTACATCACCAGACCGAACGGGATGAGCGTCAGGATTACCGACAGGATGAAGCCGATGGCGTACGACTTGACGCTGCCGTGGCTTGCATCATGGCTGTCATGGTCATGGGAGTGTGCATTAGCCATTACAGAGTCCCCATCAGGTAAACAACGGTGAAGACGCAGATCCAGACCACGTCCAGGAAGTGCCAGAACAGGCTCAGGCAGGTCAGGCGAGTCTTGTTGGTGTTGGTCAGGCCGTGCTTATTGACCTGATACATCATCACCGCCATCCACAGCAGGCCGGCAGACACGTGCAGGCCGTGGGTGCCTACCAGCGTGAAGAACGCGGACAGGAAGCCGGAACGGTGCGGGCCGTAGCCTTCGGAGATCAGCAGGTGGAACTCGTTGATCTCCATGCCGATGAAGCCCAGGCCGAACAGGAAGGTCAGGGCCAGCCAGCTCAGTACGCCTTTCTTGTTGCCCTTGTAGAAGGCCAACATGGCGAAGCCGTAGGTGATCGAACTGAACAACAGCAAGGCGGTTTCGCCGAGCACGTAAGGCAGTTCAAAGATGTCGTGGCCCGACGGGCCACCCGCTACGTTGTTTACCAGTACCGCGTACACCGCGAAGATCGACGCAAACAAGATGCAGTCGGTCATCAGGTAGAGCCAGAAACCGAAAACGGTCATCGGCCCCGAGTCGTGGTGATGGTCATCGTGCCCATGGTCATCGACATGGGCGTGTCCAGCATTGGTCACTAAGTTCGACATGGTTTAAGCCTGTTCCAACGAGGTTTCAACACGGTTGGCCGGGATCTTCTTCTCGGCTACCAGGCGAGCGTGCTGCTCGGCTTCGATGCGCTCGATCGTCTCGACCGGCACCATGTAGCCTTGATCATCACGGGCAGCGTGAATGATGAAGTAACCGATAGTGCCCACCAGGCTCACGATTGCCAGCCACCAGATGTGCCAGATCATCGCGAAACCGAACACGGTCAACAGCGCGCCCATCACCACGCCAGTGGCGGTGTTGTTTGGCATGTGGATAGGTTCGTAGTGCTTCGGACGCTGGTACGCAGTACCGTCTTCCTTGGCTTCGGTGAACGCATCAATGGTGTTCGCGGTAGGGATCACGGCGAAGTTGTAGAACGGCGGTGGCGACGAAGTCGACCATTCCAGGGTGTGGCCATTCCATGGGTCGCCGGATTCGCAAGCGTTCTGCTTACGGTCACGGATACTCACGTACAGCTGGATCAGCTGGCAGGCGATACCCACGGCGATCATCACCGCACCGAACATGGCGACGTACAGGTACGGCACCCACTCAGGGTTGGTAGTGGCGTTCAGACGACGGGTCATGCCCATGAAGCCCAAGGCGTAGAGCGGCATGAACGCGACGAAGAAGCCCGAGATCCAGAACCAGAATGCAGCCTTGCCCCAACCTTCGTGCAGCTTGAAGCCGAACGCTTTCGGGAAGTAGAAGCTGAAACCAGCGATGTAACCGAATACCGCACCGCCGATGATCACGTTGTGGAAGTGAGCGATCACGAACAGGCTGTTGTGCAGGACGAAGTCAGCACCCGGGATGGCCAGCAGTACGCCGGTCATGCCGCCGATGGCGAAAGTCACCATGAAGCCCAGGGTCCACAGAACCTGGCTGGTGATACGCAGACGGCCGTGGTAGATGGTGAACAGCCAGTTGAATAGCTTCACCCCCGTCGGGATGGAGATCAGCATCGTCGCCAGGCCGAAGAAGGCGTTGACGCTGGCGCCCGAACCCATGGTGAAGAAGTGGTGCAGCCACACCATGAAGCCCAGTACGGAGATCGCGCCCGATGCGTAGACCATCGAGTGGTGACCGAACAGGCGCTTGCCGGTAAAGGTCGAGATCACTTCGGAGAAGATACCGAACGCTGGCAGGATCAGGATGTACACCTCAGGGTGACCCCATGCCCAGAACAGGTTCACGTACATCATTGGATTGCCACCAAGTTCGTTGGTGAAAATGTGGAAATCCAGGTAACGGTCAAGCGACAGCAGCGCCATGGTAGCGGCCAGGATCGGGAACGAAGCCACGATCAGGACGTTGGCCCAGGTGCAGGTCCAGGTGAAGATCGGCATGTCCATCAGTTTCATGCCAGGGGCGCGCATTTTCAGGACGGTGGCCAGGAAGTTGACCCCCGTCAATGTCGTCCCGAGCCCTGATAACTGTAGCGCCCAGATGTAGTAGTCCACACCCACGCCCGGGCTGTACTGGATCCCCGACAATGGCGGATACGCAACCCAACCGGTCTTGGCGAATTCGCCGACGCCCAGGGACACGTTGATCAGCACAACACCGGAAACCAGCAGCCAGAAGCTCAGGGAGTTCAGGAACGGGTAGGCAACGTCACGGGCACCGATCTGCAGCGGCAAGGCAAGGTTCATCAGGCCGGTGAAGAATGGCATCGCCATGAAGATGATCATGATCACACCGTGGGCGGTGAAGATCTGGTCATAGTGTTCAGGTGGCAGGTAGCCAGGCGAACCCTCGGTGGCCATGGCCAACTGGGTACGCATCATGATGGCGTCGGCAAAACCACGCAGCAGCATGACCATGGCCACGATGACGTACATGACGCCGATTTTCTTGTGGTCGACGGACGTCAGCCACTCGGTCCACAGGTAGGTCCACTTCTTGAAATAAGTGATTGCTGCAAACAGTGCCAGACCACCCAGCGCGATCATGGCGATGGTCACCATCACGATCGGCTCGTGGAACGGGACCGCATCCCAACTTAATTTACCAAACATCGTTTACTCCTCTGCCCCAGCAGTTGAATGCGAGCCCGTGTCAGAACCTTCAACCACGGCCACTTCTTTCTTCTCGTGCTTGACCGGCTTGCCTGGCTTCATACCTTCGTACTTGTCGACGATTTTCTGAAACAGGTTCGGCTCATACGCGGAGTACAGGGCGACTGGGTTGTTCTGGCTCGGTTTGGTCAGGGCATCGTATTCAGCTTGATCAAGCTGTTTAGGTGCGGCCTTGACTTCGGCTACCCAGGCGTTGAAATCTTCCTGGCTCGTCGAGATCGCTTTGAATTTCATGCCGGTGAAGCCAGCGCCGCTGTAGTTCGCGGAGATGCCTTCCATTTCAGCTTTTTCGTTGGCGATCAGGTGCAGGCGGGTCTGCATGCCTGCCATCGCGTAGATCTGGCCACCCAGGGCAGGGATGAAGAACGAGTTCATCACGGCGTCGGAGGTGATCCGGAAGTTGAGCGGGGTGTGCTCGGGGAACTTGATCTCGTTGACCGTGGCGATACCCAGGTCCGGGTAGATGAACAGCCACTTCCAGTCCAGCGCGACCACTTCGATGTTGATCGGCTTGACGTCGGACTCCAGCGGACGGTACGGGTCCAGCTCGTGGGTCGACTTATAGGTGATGTAACCCAGGGCGATGATGATGAGGATCGGGACCAGCCACACCGCGATTTCGATCTTGGTGGAGTGCGACCACTTCGGCGCGTAGGTCGCGCTGGTGTTCGACGCGCGGTATTTCCAGGCGAAGGCGAAGGTCATGATGATCACAGGAACCACGACCAGCAGCATCAGCAGGGTGGCGGTGATGATCAGGTTTCGTTGATCCAGACCGATCTGTCCTTTCGGGTCCATCAAGGTCCACTTGCAGCCTCCCAGCATTAACATCATGCCAAGCAGCGGCAAAAAGCCTAGTAATCGGGGGTACCTGTTTTTACTCATCTCACGACCTCTAAAGCAGCTTGCGCAATGCAGTTGGGTTTTGATCGCCAACACTTCACCCTGCCAAGGGTTGGCATTTCTCTTCGATTGAATAAGAGCCTGCCCATCACGTCATAAGGGAACGTTTCACGGACCTGCGGTGAGTTCTTATTCGATTTCGTGGTTAAAGGCCTTGTTACAGACCAATTCCATTTGGTGCGGATAGTTGAAAGGCTGCCGGAACCTTGGGGTCGCACAGAGCCGTCCATCTGCCCCTCGACCGCTCCAGTGCTCAAATATTGAACAGCACCGGACATTCAGTGCGGGCGATTGTAGTTAGCTAGCGATGTATAAACCATGTCTTATAAAGAAATAATTTTTATCGATTACAGCAATAATCCTTCACCATTATTGCAACGGTTCGCGATCTTATCGTGTTCGATTCTCCACAAAAACCACAAAAATTGCCGTGTTACAGGGCAGCCTGCCGCCCCCCTTACCGTGTGTAAGGGGCTGCCAAACCGATGCAACCCCCCATAAAACAAGGCATTCGGACATCACCGAATCCCTGGCGCGGCGCGAGGTGCGCGGCCTTCCCAGCACCACGAACTGACAGCACATCTTGGCGGTTTTATGCAAATTTAAGCGGGTGTTCGGCGGGTCAGAATCGTCCTGCGGCGGCTTCCGTGTGACAACATGTCGCACACTGCGCGCACCCAAAATTGTCCGGCGTCACGTTCCGTTCACAAATTCCCACACACAAAAACGCCCCGGCCTTCATGAAGAAGCGCCGGGGCGTTTGAGTGAATGATTCAGGCTTTGCGCTGGCGATTGCGATAGATGCCCAGCGGTACCAGGATCACGGTCAGCACGAAGGCCACCAATGCCCATTGCGCCAGGGAAAGCCCCAGTACGGGTGGGTACGGTGTGCTGCAGAAGCCATCGACCTGGAAGCCCAGGGGGAACACCTTGGCCAGCGGCAGGTCATCGACGATCGGTTGCAGCACATCGATGCCGCAACTGACCTGGGGGAAGAACTGGGTGTACACGTGATGACCGGCGGCGGCGACACCGCCAAGGGCGCTGAGCACTACCAGGCCTTCGAACAGCGTGATCGCACCTTTTTTACGCATGGCCGCGCCGATGAACGCGAAGATCGCGATCAACAGCAAGGCATAGCGTTGCAGGATGCACAGCGGGCATGGCGCCTCGCCGAGTACCACCTGCATGTACAACGCACCGCCGATCAACGCCAGGCAGATGATGCCCAGCAACACCAGAAAGCGCCGCTCCCTGCCTAAACGCAATTCGTCACTCATCCCCGTATCCCTTTGTTTGGTTGTGCCAATGGGCGCAAGTTTACACACAGGCCACCGTTTAAACAGAGGGGGGTTAACAGCGGATTAATCCAGAGAAATGTTGTGACGGGGCGGACGCCATCGCGGGCAAGCCCGGCTCCCACAGAGGAATGCGATCCCCTGTGGGAGCCGGGCTTGCCCGCGATGATGCCGACCCGGTGTATCGGCTAAACCCTATTCCAGCGCCGCAGCCGGGCCAAAGAATTCGTAGCGGCTTTGCTGCTCAGGCACGCCCAGGGCCTTGAGGTGGCGCTTGATCGCGACCATGAAGCCTTTAGGGCCGAGGAAGTAGGCGTCCAGGTCGCGCTGCTCGGGCAGCCAGGCGGCCAGTTGTTCCTGGCTGAGCAAACCCACCTTGTCCGCCGCAGGGCTCACCCCATCGTCTTCGGTGTAGCAGTAGAAGCGCTTGAGTTGCGGATGCTTCGCCGCCAGGGCGTCCACCCAGTCACGAAACGCATGTACGCCGCCGTTACGTGCACAGTGGATAAAGTGCACCGGGCGCTCGGTAGCCAGAGCGGCTTCGAGCATCGGCAGGGTGGGTGTGATCCCTACCCCGCCGCTGATCAGTACCAGCGGCTTATCGCTGGCCGCCAGGGTGAACTCGCCCGACGGCGTGAACAGGTCGATGGTCGCACCGACATGCACTTGGTCGTGCAGGTAGTTGGACACCCGGCCACCCGCTTCGCGCTTGACGCTGATGCGATACATCCCGCTATCGGTCAACGCCGACAGGGAGTAGTTGCGGCGCACTTCTTCACCGTCGAGCACCAGCTTCATGCCGATGTACTGGCCCGGCGCGGCCGCGAGGATCGGGCCATTGTCCACAGGGGCAAAGTAGAAGGAGATGATCTCGTCGCTCTCGACCACGCGCTTGACCACGATAAACGGCCGCGCCCCCCGCCAGCCACCGGGTGCCTGGGCTTTTTCGGCGTAGATCGCAGCTTCGGCGCCGATCAGGATATCCGCCAGTTGGCCGTAGGCCGCGCCCCAGGCACTCATGACTTCAGGGGTGGCAATCTCGCTGCCCAGCACTTCGCAAATCGCACGCAGCAGGCAGGCACCGACGATCGGGTAATGCTCCGGCAGGATCTGCAGGGCCACGTGCTTGTTGATGATCTTGGCCACCAGGTCGCCCAATTGGTCGAGTTGGTCGATATGTCGCGCGTACATCAACACGCCATTGGCCAAGGCACGGGGCTGGTCGCCGCTGGCCTGGTGAGCCTGGTTGAACAGCGGGCGGACTTCCGGGTACTCGGACAGCATCATGCGGTAGAAATGGGTGATCAACGCTTCACCGCCGCTTTCCAGCAGGGGCACGGTGGATTTGACGATGGCACGGTCTTGGGCACTAAGCATGGGAGCCTCCTGGGCTTCTTTACTGATTGTCTTTATCTACTCAGTATTCGTGCCAACCAATAATCCGTTTATTTTCAACGACTTAATTAACATGTAGTCAGTATGACCTCCTACAGCTTATAGTCATTAGGACTACAAGGAGTCATTATGACTGCGCAATCGCTGCTCACCACCCTGCTGCCCCTGGTCGCCGACCTGTCCCGCGAACTGCCCGAGGGCGAACGTTACCGCCGCCTGCTGCAAGCCATGCGCGCCCTGTTGCCCTGCGACGCCGCCGCGCTGTTGCGCCTGGACGGCGAGTGGCTGGTGCCGCTGGCGGTGGACGGGCTCAGCGCCGACACCCTGGGTCGGCGCTTCAAGGTCAGCGAGCACCCGCGCTTTGCCGTGCTGCTCAGCAGCCCCGGCCCCACGCGCTTTGACAGCGACAGCGAATTACCCGACCCCTACGACGGTCTGGTCGATGGTTTGCACGGGCACCTGGAAGTACACGATTGCATGGGTTGCCCGCTGTTCGTCGACGACCAGCCCTGGGGCCTGCTGACGCTGGACGCCCTCGATACCGAGCGTTTCGAACGCGTGGAGCTGGACGCCCTGCAGGCGTTCGCCAGTCTCGCTGCCGCCACCGTGAACGTCGCCGAACGTATCGAACACCTGGTCCTGCGCGCCGAAATCTACCGCGAGGCCAGCGGCCAACAGCACAAGGAAATGATCGGCCAGAGCAAACCCCACAAGCGCCTGGTCGAGGAAATCAAGCTGGTGGGCGGCAGCGACCTCACCGTGCTGATCACCGGTGAAACCGGCGTGGGCAAGGAGCTGGTGGCCCAGGCCATCCACGCCGCCTCAACCCGCGCCGACAAACCGCTGATCAGCCTCAACTGCGCCGCCCTGCCGGAAACCCTGGTGGAGAGCGAGTTGTTCGGCCACGTACGCGGCGCCTTTACCGGCGCGTTGAACGAACGCCGTGGCAAGTTCGAACTGGCCAACGGCGGCACGCTGTTCCTGGATGAAGTGGGCGAACTGTCACTGACCGTACAGGCCAAGCTGCTGCGCGTATTGCAAAGCGGCCAGCTGCAACGCCTGGGCTCGGACAAGGAACACCAGGTCGATGTGCGCCTGATCGCCGCCACCAACCGCGACCTGGCCGACGAGGTACGCAACGGTCGCTACCGCGCCGACTTCTACCACCGCCTCAGTGTGTACCCGCTGCAGGTCCCGGCGCTGCGTGAGCGCGGACGCGATGTGTTGCTGCTGGCCGGTTTCTTCCTGGAGCAGAACCGCTCGCGCATGGGCCTGGGCAGCCTGCGCCTGACCAGCGATGCCCAGGCGGCACTGTTGGCCTATAACTGGCCGGGCAATGTGCGGGAGCTGGAACACTTGATCGGACGCAGCGCACTCAAGGCGCTGGGTAACTGTCGCGAGCGTCCGAAGATTCTCAGCCTGAACGCCCAGGACCTGGACCTGCCCGATGTCAGCGCACCGCTGGTTGAAGAATCCTCCGAGGCGGTCGCCCCGGTGACCGGCGACCTGCGCCAGGCCACCGAACACTTTCAGCGCCAGATCATCAGCGCCTGCCTGGAACGCCACCAGCACAACTGGGCCAGTGCCGCCCGCGAACTGGGCCTGGACCGTGCCAACCTCGGGCGGATGGCCAAGCGCCTGGGCCTCAAATAACCCAGGCACCTCCCACATTTTTAGATTGCCTTTGCCTTGAAGGCCGGGCTCGCTGGCTTGGGCTTACGAAACACCAGCACATTGCCCAGCATCACCAGCACCAACCCCGCCAACGCCGGTGCGGTCCACTGATACCCCTCGGCAAACGCCGACACATTCAGCGCCACCACCGGGAATAGCACGGTGCAATAGGCCGCACGCTCCGGCCCCATGCGCCCGACCAGCGTCAGGTACGCGGTAAAGCCGATCACCGAACCTGGAATCACCAGGTACCCCAGCGCGCCGATGTAGCGCGCACTCCAGTCCATCTCGAAGGGAATCCCGCGCACCGCGCAGTAAGCCGCCAGCATCGCCGATCCATAGGCCATCCCCCAGGCATTGGTGGTCAGCGGCTTGAGCCCGGCCTTCTGCTGCAGGCTGGACAGCATATTGCCGGCCGAGAAGCACATCGTCCCCAGCAACGCCAAGCCCAGGCCAAGCAAAGTCTGCGGGCTGGCGGTGTGCCCCACCAGCTCCGGCCAGAACAGCAGGCCCAACCCCGCCAGGCCCAGGCCGCCGCCCATCAACACATTGCGCGCCACCCGCTGGCCAAAAAACACCCGGGCATTCAGCGCGTTCCACAGCGTGGCCGTGGAAAACACCACCGCCACCAACCCGCTGGGGATCCATTGGCTGGCCGTGAGGAAGCACATGAAGTTCACGCAAAACAGGCACAGCCCCTGGGCCAGACAGATCAGGTGCCCGCGTCGGTTCATCACCTGCAACCTGCGGCTCACCAGCAACAGCGCAAACAGCACCAGCGCCGCCAGGGCAAAGCGATAGACGATGGACACAGGAATCGCCACCACGCCCAACTGCCATTTGAGGGCGATCCAGGTGGTGCCCCAGATCAGCACGGTGAGTAAATACAGGGAAAGGTTCATAGCGGGCTCCATCGGTTGAGCCACAGTGTGGCCCCCGGCCTGGGATGCGCTCTTGCACAATCTTGCGCTTTTGTCGGCCAATGGGATCACAGCAACAACCGTGCGGAGTAGGATGCAAAGCGTCGGAGAGTACGAACCATGCCAGATCTGGAATCCCTGCAAGTCTTCCAAGCGCTTAACCGTTCGCCCAACGCACGCCTCGAAGCCTGCGCCGAGCTCGGTGACGGCTTGTCTGCGGCGCTGTGGAGCAACCATCACGACTCACAGGACTACCAGGCCCCCAGCCATCACACGTTATCCTGCTACATCGGCGGCGGCACCGGCACGTTTCGGCGCGACCAACCCGGCACCAAGGGCGGTCCCGACAAACTGTGCATCCTGCCCGCCGAACACCAGTCAGCCTGGGTGATCAACGGCGAGATCCGCCTGGCCCACGTGTATTTCAGCCCGGAGCAATTCGCCCTCGGTTGCGTCACCCTGCTCGACCGCGAACCGCGCGCCCTGCAATTGCGCGAAAGCACCTTTCTGGAAGACGCCGGCCAGGCGCGACGCTTTCACCAGTTGATCGCGCTGAACTGGCACGAACCCGCCGAGCGCCTGCTGACCAGCAGCCTGGCCCATGAAATGCTCAGCCACACGCTGCTCAGCCAAGTGGGCGCACGCGACGGGCTGCGCCTTAAAGGCGGGCTGGCGGCGTACCAGCGGCGGCTGTTGGTGGAGTACATCGACCAGCACCTGGAAGACCCGATCAGCCTGGGCCAACTGGCCGGCCTGTGCGCACTCTCGGAATACCATTTCGCGCGGATGTTCCGCCAGAGCTTCGGCCTGCCGCCCCATCAGTACCTGCTGGCGCGCCGCCTGACCCGCGCCCAGGCGCTGCTGCGCAGCGGCGCCCTGCCCTTGAGTGAAGTCGCGTTGATCTGCGGTTTCTCCAGCGCCAGCCACTTCACCCATCGCTTCCGCCAGGCCATGGGGGCCACCCCCGGCGAATATCGCCAGGCCTTCAGCGCCTAGGTCATCAACCCCAGGGTCTTGGCCTTGGCCACCGCTTGCGTACGCCGTTCCACCCCCAGCTTGCTGTGGATGCGCCGCGCATGGGTCTTGACGGTGTGCAGGGAGATAAACAGGCGGTCGGCGATTTCCAGGTTGGAGTTGCCCAGGGCGATCAACTGCAGCACTTCCAGCTCGCGTTGGCTCAGGGGATTCTCCGCCGTGCCCGACACGGCGGCCTGGGGCTCCATGCCCAACTCACTGAGCAACCCCGGCGAGCGCAACCGCAGTTCGCGAATCGCCTGCTGCACCTGGCAGCGCGCCGCCAGCTCAAGCCCGGTTTGCAGCGAGCGGCGCGCCTGACCTGGGTCGCCGACTTGCCAGGCGACCTCACCCAGTACCAGGTGCAGCTCGGTTTCCAGGCAGAGCATGCCGCGTTGATGGGCCGCCTCCAGCAAAGCCGTCATACGCGCCACCGGTTGCTCGGCGCAGCCCAGCTTCACTTCCGCCAGCACCAGCAAGTATTCCAGGCGCGGGATCAGTTCCAGGGTGGCCGGCGGTGCCTGTTTGGCCTGGGGACCACGAAAGTGGCGAAGCACACGACGCATCGCTTCCACCGTCAACTCGGCGCGCCCCTGCTGCAACCAGAAATGCCCGCTGACCAACAGCAGCACCGCGCGGTACACCGTGTCGGGGACCTGGCGCTGTTGCATCAAGCGTTCGGCCTCGCGCAGTTGCACAAAGGCCCCGGCGTAGTCACCACGGTTGGCGGCCAGCAGGGCCAGGCCGAGAAACCCGTAGAGCACGCGCTTGTCCTGGCTGTGCAGGCACATCTTCATGCCGCTCTCGAAGCACTCGGCAGCCAGGCTGTCCTGGCCCTGACGCAGCGCCAGGTGCCCGCGTCGCAGGGCGATACGCCCCACCAGCGGCCCGGCTTTCAGGCGTTGCTTGAGCAACATCGCCTGCACATTCTCCAGCAGGCTCTGCGCGCGATACGGGGCGCCGCGCTGCTCCAGCAACTGCGCGTGATCCAGCTCAAGCAAGGCCTCGAGCAGCAACGATCCATGGGCGCGGGCCAGGCATAACGCTTCGCGGCTCAGCGCCTGGGCCACGTCCAGTTCGCCGCGCAGCAACGCTTGCTGGGTGAGGCCCGACAGGCACATCAGCCGCGACGTCCAAGCGCTGTCGGGCAAGGCTTGCAGCGCTTCGAGGAAATGTTCGCGGGAGCGCTCGGCATCGCCGCCCAAGTGCAGCAGCCAACCCCACTGCGCCTGCCAGCGCGCCAGCAGGGAGCGTTGTTGCACCGCCGTCGGTTGCGGCGCAAACCTTGCCAACTGGTCGATGCATTGCGCGGCCTGGTCGAAGCGCCCGGCGAACAGCAACGCCGCCGTCACCAGCCCCACCAGTTGCGCCGAGCCGAGCATCAACTCTTCGCCATGCTCTTCATGCAAGCGCAGCAGCAATACGGCGTTCTGCTGGCGGAACAGGTCTTCGAAACTGAAGTGCTGTAGCAGGCTGACCGCCACCTCGTATTCTTCGGCCAGCAGCGCGTGCTCGAACGCGGCCTGCCAGTCCTGTTCGGCGGTGAACCACTGGCAGGCACGCCGATGCCAGGAACGCTTGGCCGGCCAGGGGTCATCGCGTATCAGCCGGGCAAGCGGCGGGAAAACCTGCAACCACTCGGTATCGTCCCAAGGCTGGATAAAGGCGCCGAGGGCCTGCAGCTCGCGCAGGTAGTGGTCGCCGTCGCCAAAGCCGAACAAGTGCTCGCACAATCCCGGATTAAAGCGTGGCATGTGTGCCAGCACGCGCCAGGCTTCCGTCAGCTCGGGCGGCAAGGTGCTGAACAGTTCGTGCTGCAAATAATCGAGCAAGGTTTTCTGCGGATGGCCGTCCCCCAGCAACGCAATGCGCACGCCGGCACACCAGCCGGCACTGAACTGCAACACGCTGTCCGGTGACTGCCCCAGCGGGAGCAGTTGCTGAATTTCTTCAAGGGTGAACGCCAACTCAGTGCCGCCCTCCAGCAACTCATCGTCGAGCAGCAGGCGCGGCCAGTTGCAGGCTGGACGGCGCCGCGCCCCCAGCCACCAGGTCAACGAGGGGCTGCTTGCCGTGAGCAGGCGGTCGAGCAAGGCATCGGTTTGGGGGGTGGGCAAGCGGCAGAAATCATCGAGGAACACCCAGGCCGATGTTGGCCAGCGGCCAAGATCCGACAGCAGCGTGGCTTCGTCAGTGAACGCCAAGCCGAGGTTTTGCGCCAGGCGCCGGCAAAGGTCGAGGGGGCTCAGGGCGACGCCATTGAGCGGCAACCAGTACACCTGGCATCCCGCGGGCGCCTGCAACGCGCATTCGGCCAGCAACGCACTCTTGCCACTGCCGCCGGGGGCGCACAGCAACTTGACCCTGACCGGCGCCGCGAGCAAAGGCTCGGCCAGGCGTGGGCGCAACAGATGGTGGGCGGACAGCCGAGGCATGAATCCAGGACGGTCCAGGCAGCGTGTCATGGCGGTCATTGCTGCATCCTGCGTTCTTATTGTTATGCAACGTGACGCCTACCCTAGTCCTGTGGTTGGTGGTTGTTGAAGAAGTATTCAGCGGGGTGATTTCCAGCCATGCATAAAACCCAATGTGGGAGAGGCTTTCCCCCTCCCACATTTTGATTTCACATCGGGATCAGCGAACGCCTTCGGCCCTCAGCGCAGCCGGGGTGTAATCCGCCGCCTTGGCATTGAACCCGAACACGAAGCTGCTCTTCTCCTCGTTCTTCATGCCCAGCGCGATGTAGCGCCCGGCGATGATGTCGTACAGGGTTTCCACGGTGTAGGCCGGGGTCTGGTGGTCGTAGTAAAACTGCGCATGGCCTTCGGCGACCCGCCACAGTTGGCCACGGCCGTCGTAGTGATCCACCAGCGCCACCTGCCAGCTGTCTTCGTCGATGTACATGTGGCGCTTGGCGTAGATGTGCCGCTCACTCGGCTTGACCGTGCCGACCACTTCCCACACGCGGTGCAGCTCATAACGGGTCAGGTCCTGGTTGATGTGGCCGGCCTTGATAATGTCGTCGTACTTGAGCGTCGGCTGGTCCAGCTTGTAGCTGTTGTAGGGGATGTACATCTCCTTCTTGCCCACCAGCTTCCAGTCGTAGCGGTCCGGCGCACCGGAGAACATGTCGAAGTTGTCCGAGGTGCGCAGGCCGTCGGAGGCGGTGCCCGGCCCGTCGTACGCCACTTGCGGCGCCCGGCGCACGCGACGCTGGCCGGCGTTGTAGATCCACGCCAGGCGTGGTTCCTTCACTTGGTCGAGGGTTTCATGCACCAGCAGTACGTTGCCCGCCAGGCGCGCAGGCGCCGTCACCGACTGCTTGAAGAAGGTCAGTACGTTGGCCGCCTTCGCCGGGTCCATGTCGGGGATCAGTTGCGGCACCGCCACCTCTTCCTCGAAGCGGATCGGCGTGTAGCTGCCGTTGGTCTGCGGGGTGGCCTGGGTGATGATGCGGCGCAGGTTGCCGCCGTGGTACCGGGTGATGTGGTTCCACAACACCTCCACGCCGTTCTTCGGAATCGGGAACGCGTAGTAGCGGTTGCCGGTGAACCCTTCGAGGCCATTGCCGTCGTTGATCGGCTTGACGTTCAACGCGCTGCGCTTGATCGACTCGTAGATCTCCGGCGGCAGGTTGACCGTGCGGTGAGTCGGGTACACCGGGATCTTGTAGGTCTCGGGGTAGCGCTTGAACATCGCCACCTGGCCGTCGGAAAGTTTGTCCTTGTATTTGTCGACGGTGGCTGCGGTGATCACGAACAACGGTTTTTCACTGGCGAACGGATCGGCCAGGAAGCCCTTGCTGTCCACTGCGCCGGCGTTTTTCGGGATGCCGCCGGTCCAGGCCGGGATCGAGCCATCGGCATTGCCGGCTTTTTCGGCGCCCACCGGGGTCAGGGTGGTGCCAAGCTTGGCCGCCTCTTCCGGCGACACCGCCGCCATGACGTGGGCCGCCAACAGGCTGAGGGCCATTACCGCAATTATCTTACGCATAGAGTCTTGTCCTTCCTTAAGCCAGATCAGAAGTTCGCGCCGAAGCTGAGGGCGATGAAGTCGCGGTCGGTGAGGGTGTTGTAGTCGCCGCCGAAGAAGTCGGTGTAGCTGAGGCTGGCGGTGTAGGTGCTGCGGTAATCCGCATCCACGCCGACGCTGATGGCCTTGGCGCCTTTGTTGAACAAGCCGTTGGGGCCGTAGCCCGCCACGTCATGGGACCAGGACAGGTTGGGCTTGAGGTTCACCCCGGCAATGGCGTTGTTGTAGTCAAGGATCGCCCGGGCGCGGTAACCCCAGGAGTTGGCCGTGACAAAACCGTCGGTGTCACCCTGGAAGCCATAGGCGCCGTACACCGAGTCACGGCCATAACGCAGCTTGGATTTGTCTTCCAGCCCGCCGACGTGCACGTAGGCCGCTTCGCCCACCAGGGTCAGGCGCTCGGCGCCCAGCACTTGGTCGAAGAACTGGGTCATGGTGCTTTGGATCTGAGTGATTTCCTTGCGCCGGTAGCCTTTGTTGTCGTCACCGAAGTTGCTGCGGATCGGCGAGGCCAGTTGCCCGGCGACCGGGTTGATCAGGGCCAGGGTCAGGTCAGTGGTGTTGAGTTGCACCGGGGCATTGGGGCGGTAGCTGATCTCGCCGGTCCACGCCGTGCCGGTGGGCAAGGTGGTGGAGAAGCTCGCACCGAACAGGCGGATATCTTCCGGGTAGTCCAGGTAGTACTGGCCACGACCGAGCATCAGGCTCTGGACCAGGCCTGCGCCGGAGCCGGGCGCGATGCCATTGGCTGCACCGGCGATCGCACCGAGCCGGGCCAGGCTCGTATTGTTGGTGATGGTGCCCACGGTCGGTGTGCGGCTGTGGTAGTTCATGAAGTACAGACCGTATTCGGTGTCATCCCCCAACCAACGCAACGCCGTACCGAATTGGCCACTGTCACGGGCGTCACGATCCTGTGCACGCTGCACGATCACCCCTTCACGGGTCACTTGAAAGCCTTGCCCGAACGCGGCGGCGACGGGCTGCAACGGCGCAATCGCCGGGTTGCCCACCGTGTAGTTGTCATTACAGCCATGGGCCGCCACATCCCCACCAAAGAAGGTGCCGCAGTTATCCAGCACGGTGTTTTCCCAGTTGAGCTGGTAGAAGCCTTCCACTGTCAGTTGGTTGGTCAGGCTTTGGGAGGCGAACAACATGTTCACCGGGATCAGCCCTTCCTTGATCTCTGCACCAGGGCGGCGGAAAGCCGAAACGTCGATGGGGTTGATGCTGTTGATAGAGTTACCGATAAAGGTGCTCTCACCCCAGCTGACCACTTGCTTGCCGAGGCGCACGTTGCCCGGTTGATCGCCGATGGAGTAGTTGTGATAAACGAAGGCATCGAGCAATTCATAGCCCGAAGAACGCGCGCCCTCGTCACGATGGTGATTGCTGATCTGTTTGAACTCGCGGTCCTCGTCCTGCAACTCGAAGTCGTACCAGTACTTGCCGCGCACGAAGACGCCGCTGTCACCGTACTTGAGCTCCAGGTCGTGAATACCCTTGAAGATCTTGGAAAAGGTCTCGCCTTTCTTGAAGTTCAGGCGTCCGTCATCGCCGGTAGACGCCTGGCCAGTACCGCCGTTGACGGTGCTCACCAGCTTCTTGTCGGCGTCGCGCATGCCCCAACTCGCGCCAACCGACAGCGAAGAATCGAATTGCCCTTCGATCTCGCCAATGTTGAACGAAACAGCCTGTGCCTGGGCACAGCACCCCAACGCAACCGCAGCGGCCAGCGCCTGTGGCCTGAAGATGGCGCGCATTGTTGTTCTTGTCATGCGTCTTCCCCGGTGAGTGACAGAAGGCCCCACCCTACTGCCGCGTCTCAGGAGCGATAAGCGCACCAAGGAGGTATTCGTGTTGTCGCTCGAAAGGATGACAAGGCGCTCTGGCCGGGGTTTGGGCGCGGGCATGCAGCGGGTGGATAAGGGGTTATCAGGAGAATGGATGACGCGCAGTCCAACTATTGCTGTTTTAGTAACAGTCCTTGTCACGAACCGGCATTACTCATCCTGTTACAAACGACTATTCTTACCGGGCTTTCAGGGCAGACGGCCCGCTTCCCCGACCGGAAGAAAAGCCAGATTCAAATGGATTGAGGCCTGCTTTCAATCTGTTACCGGTGTTCACTGACGTTGATTTGTCGCTCCTTGATCCAACGTCTGACTTCAGCCGCTGCGTTTGCAGCGGCTTTTTTTTGCCCTGAATAAAACGGGGCGCCATCAGCGCCCCGCAGCATTAAAGCTTTTTCAAGCAACGATCACAGGCTGTATTTCTGCAAGTTGGCCATCATTTCCTTCAACGCCTCGATGTTGTCCTTGGGGTGAACGGCGCCTTCGAAGTCACAGATCTGCTGCCAGTGCGCAGCCACGTCTTCGGGGGAAAACCCCGCCTCCGGATCAAAGCCTACGCCCAGGCTGCGTTCCCAGCGGGTCTTGCCGATCCAACCGCCGCCCACTTCAAACAACCCCGAGGTTTCCTGGCATGCCTCGCTGCCCAGGTACACCACCAGCGGGCTGACCAGTTCCGGCTTGAGGCGCTCGAACACTTGCGGCGGGATCAGGCCTTCGGTCATGCGGGTACCGCCGGTGGGGGCGATGGCATTGACCAGGATGTTGTTCTTGCGCCCTTCCAGCGCCAAGGTGCGGGTCAGCCCATACAGGCCGAGCTTGGCCATGCCGTAGTTGGACTGGCCGAAGTTGCCGTAGATACCCGAGGTGGATGCGGTGAAGATCACCCGGCCATACCCTTGCTCGCGCAGATGGGGCCAGGCAGCGCGGGTGACTTTGTAGGCGCCTTCGACATGCACCCGATAAACCAGGTCCCAGTCGCTGTCCTCCATTTTGTGGAACGTCTTGTCGCGCAGGATCCCGGCGTTGTTGACCACCACATCGATACGCCCGAACGCATCGAGAGCGTTCTGCACGATCTTGTCACCGTCGGTGACAGAGTCGTGGTTGGCCTCGGCGATACCGCCCGCTTCGCGAATCTCGGCCACCACCCGATCGGCCGCCGACGCATTGGCGCCCTCACCTTGGGTGGAACCGCCGAGATCGTTGACCAATACTTTGGCACCGTGTCTGGCGAACAGCAGCGCATGGGCCCGGCCCAATCCGCCGCCGGCGCCGGTGACGATCACGACCTTATCCTGGAACTGCACTGACTCACTCATACCAAACTCCAATGGCGACGATGGGAATGGGTCGAGTGTCAGGCACGGGGGCGCAGGTCACAATAAAGCCGGCCAGGGCTGAATGGTGCTCGATAAGGCGCAGGGATAGTCGTCAGCTCAGGAATAGGCGATTCGCGAAGTCGGTCGCCCGATCCGCTCACGAAACGCCAGGTAATGCTTGAGCACCTGCACCGGCGCCTCGATCTGCGGGTAATGGCCGATATTGGCCAGCAGCACTGTGTCGGCGTGGGGCACCAGCTCGCGGTAACGCGCCACCATGTGGGCGCCAGAGATCGGGTCGATTTCGCCATCGATCACCCGCAGCGGCACTTCAGCCTGTTGCATCGCATAGACCCAGCGATCGCGCAGACGCCGTCGCTGGGGGACGTAGGCAATGAGTTTGTGCAGGATGCGCGTGCCTTCATGAGAGTCGATCAGGCTCCAGAAATCATCCAGGGCACTCTCGCTGGGGCGAGTGTCGGGCCCGAAGATCTGGTTGAAACTGTCCGCCAGGGCATTGCGCCCAAAGGCACGACCGATCATCCAGCCCAGCGGGCTGAGCAGCAGCTTTTGCACCAGCGCCGGACGGTGGGTTTCCGGAAACAACCCGCCGTTGAGAAACACACAGCTGGCCATGTGAAAGCGACCTTCGTAGTGCCGGGCCAGCAGTTCCTGCGCGACGCTGTCGCCGTAGTCGTGGGCGAGCACGTGCACCGGCTGGTCCACGCGCAGGTGCTCGAGCAACGCCTGTTGCAGATCCGCCTGTTCCAGCAGGCAATAACCGTGGTCGAGGGGTTTGGCCGAATCGCCGAAACCGAGCATGTCGCAGGCGATCACCAGGTTGCGTTGGGCCAGGGGCTGCCACAGGTAATGCCAGTCCCAACTGGCAGTGGGAAAGCCATGGATCAACAGCAACGGCTCACCCTGCCCCGCCACCCAGTAGCGGATAGTGCGGCCGTTGAAGTCGAACGTCTGGCTGCGTTTGCGCCAGACACTCAGCGGGATCTCGGCGAGAGGCATCAGGTTTTATACCCAGGATCGAGGCTGTCCAATTTACGCAGCAACGCCGGCCACGCCAGCGCGCCCCCCATACCTTGAGCACTCTTTGTGACAGCTGCCACCATCGCCTTGGCACCGGCGAGGATCTGTGGCCCGATGGGGATCAATTCAGCGCCGCCACTTTGCGCCAACACCTGGATATCGCAGGCACGCTGGAAGGTAAACATCATCAGAAACGTATCGGCGATGGTGCTGCCGCAGGTCAACAGACCGTGGTTGTGCAGCATCAGGAAACTATTTTGGCCAAGATCGGCCTGCAACCGGGCCTTCTCTTCGTGGTTCAGCGCCACCCCTTCGTAGGCGTGAGAAGCCAGGCTCGACAGCACGAAGATCGATTGCTGGCTGATCGGCAAGACACCCTGCTTCTGCGCCGACACCGCCACACCCGCGGCAGTGTGGGTGTGCAGGACGCACGTCACGTCGTGGCGCACTTCATGGATGGCGCTGTGGATAGTGTAGCCCGCCGGGTTGATCTCGTAGGGGCTGTCCATCAGCTTGTTGCCGGCCTGGTCGACCTTGACCAGGCTCGACGCGGTGATCTCGTGAAACATCAGCCCGTAGGGGTTGATCAGGAAATCATCGGTGCCCGGCACCTTGGCCGAGATATGGGTGAAGATCAGGTCATCCCAGCCGTGCATCGCCACCAGGCGGTAGCAGGCTGCCAGGTCGACGCGGGTCTGCCACTCGGCAGCGCTGACCTGATCTTTGACATTCTGTGGCGATGGAACGGGGGCTAGGCTCACGGCAACGACCTCCTTGGCGCACTTTCTTATTATTTTTTGAGTGATGGGCCAGTCTAGTCAGACGCCCTGGCCGCCGTAGTTGCCTTGGCAGCCAGCTTGATGACCGTACGGGTCAGCTTTGAGAATAGTTTAAATCCGCGCAACCGACGTCAGAGAAGTGCCGCCAATAAAGGCGCGGCAAACAGGTTGAGCAGGCCGGTCAGGACCATCACCAGGCCTGCCACCGAGCCCTCTTCGCCGCCCACTTCATGGGCCCGGCTCACGCCCGCACCGTGGGCGCCCACGCCAAACAGCGCACCGCGCGCCAGCGGCGTACGCAGGGGCAACCACTTGAGCAACACGCCGCCGAGCATCGCACCGAATACGCCGGTGAACATTACGAACACCGCCGTCAATTCCGGCACGCCACCCAGGTCAGAGGACACCGGCATGGCGAACGGCGTGGTGATGGAGCGTGGCACCAGGGACATCGTCACCGAGCTGTCCAGGGCCAACGCTTTGGCCAGGCCGAATGAGGTGGCGATGGACGCCACGCTGCCGGCCACCATCCCCAGCAACAATGCCGACCAGTAACGCGCCAGCAACCGCCGCTGTTGCCAGATCGGCACGGCGAACGCCACGGTGACGGGGCCGAGTACCAGCATCAGCCAGTGGGTGTCGGCAGAGTATTCGGCGTAGGCCGTGTTCATCGGTACGGCCACCGCCAGCAACAGCACGGGCACCAGGATCAGCGGCGACAACAGGTAACGCCCGGTGCGACGGTAGATCCAGCGACTGAAAATATAGGTGCCCAAGGTCAAGGCGAGCCAGAACACCGGCATCAGTTCAAGCTTCATGGCGCAGCCTCCAGCGGCACACCAGTTCCACGGTGAATGCGGTCACCAGCATCACGGCCAACGTGCTCAAGCCGATGACCAGCAGGATGCGCCATCCCTCATTGCGCAGCAGGCCGCCGTAGTCGAGCAGGCTCATAAGCGCCGGAATGAAGAACAGCAGCATCTCAGCCATCAGCACGCCGGCACCCAATTGCAGGGCCGCCGGTTTGACCAGGCCGCTGGCGAAGGCCATCAACAACAGGCCCAGGCCCACCACACCGCCGGGAATCGGCCAGGTCAACCACATCGCCAGTTGGCAGCCGAACAGGTAAATGGCCAGTAGCACGACCAGTTCAATCAACAGACGGGTGAAACGTTTCATGGGCTTTGGGTCCTCGCAGGCCTTCATTTTAAAGAGGCATGCCCCATCCCCACAGCGAATTGTTAGACTGCCAGCTATTCCAAACTGGAATTTCGCGCATGGAATTCAAACAGCTGCGCAGCTTCGTCGAAGTGGTTCACCGGGGTGGCTTTACCCAGGCCGGCAAAACCCTGCATATCAGCCAGTCCGCCGTCAGCAAACAGGTTGCGCAATTGGAGCAGAGCCTGGGCACGCCACTGCTCGACCGAATCGGCTCGCAGATC
Organism: Pseudomonas extremorientalis; assembly: GCF_024584605.1. Taxonomy (NCBI): domain Bacteria; kingdom Pseudomonadati; phylum Pseudomonadota; class Gammaproteobacteria; order Pseudomonadales; family Pseudomonadaceae; genus Pseudomonas; species Pseudomonas extremorientalis. The sequence goes on from NZ_CP089519.1 coordinate 5,351,595, forward strand.
CGCCTGACCGCCGCCGGCCAAGTCGTCCTGCAACGCGCCGAAGCCATGCTGCGCCTGCAAAACGAGTTGCTCAGCGAGTTGGACGATATGCACCAGTTGACCCGAGGCGAACTGCGCCTGGGCCTGCCGTTGTTGGCCGGGGATACGTTGTTTGCCGGACTGTTCGCCGAATACCGCCGGCGTTACCCGAACGTGACCATCCAATTGCTGGAGGGCGGCAGTCGCAATATCGAGCAAGCCATCCTGAGCGGTGAACTGGAAGTGGGGGGCAGCCTCAGACCCAGCGACCCGGCGTTTGCCTGGCAAGCGTTCTGCGATGAGCCCCTGGACGCGCTGTTGCCGATTGATCATCCCCTGGCGGAAAACGCCCAGGTACGCCTGGAGGAACTGGCCGACACGCCGTTCCTGATGTACCAGCGCAGCTTCGTGCTCAACGACCGTCTGCTGCAGGCGTGTGAACAGTTGGGTTTTACGCCGAAGGAAATCGGCCGCAGCGGCCAGGCGGACTTCCTCGCCGCATTGGTCGCCGCCGGCCAGGGGGTGGTGCTGCTGCCCAGCGTGGTCGCGCGTGGGCTGGTGCGACCCGGGGTGGTGCGCCTGACGCTCAAGGCGCCCGACTACCTGCGCTGGGACATTGCCTTTATCTGGCGTGAGGGCGCCTACCTGTCGAAAGCCGCCCAGGCCTGGCTGGCGTTGCTGCGTGAATTTCCGGTCAAGCGCGCAGTGCAGTGACCAGTTCAGCCAGCCACGGCTCGGCGTCGGCTTCCGGGGTCACACTTTCGCTGGCATCCAGGCGCAGCATCGGCAGCACTTCACGCACGCCCAGTTCGCCAAACAGCTCGCGCATCTGCTCGCCGCCGCCGCAGAAGGTGTCGCCATAGCTGGCGTCGCCCAGGCCGATCACCGCGCCGGGCAGCCCGCGCCAGGCGGCGGGCAGTTGGTCGCGAATCGTCGAGTACAGGGGTTGGAGATTGTCGGGCAATTCGCCCATGCCGGTGGTGGACGTCACCGCCAGAAATGCATCCGGCGCAAACGCCTGCACGTCGGCCAGACTGGCGCGAGGGTTGTGCCAGGCCTCTAAACCGGCCGCATTGAGGATATCGGCAGCGTGACGAGCGACTTCTTCAGCGGTGCCGTAGACCGAGCCGGAAAGGATGGCGACTTTCATCAATCTGATCCTGTAGTTGAGCGAAAGCGTGGGATATTAACAGCTTGAACGCCGCTACAAAAATCGCCATACCGGGTGGAAAATGGAGCGCGGTGCCTTAGACTTGCAACACCCAAATGGATGGATCCCCCGCATGATTAATGCTCACTTGATGCAAATGGTCATCGACGCCTCGAATGACGGTATCGTCATCGCTGAACGGGAAGGCAAGGACTTGCCACTGATCTACGTCAATCCCGCCTTCGAGCGCCTGACCGGCTACACCCGCGATGAAATCCTCTACCAGGATTGCCGCTTCCTGCAATCCGGTGACCGCGACCAACCCGCCCTGATCGCCATTCGCGAAGCCCTCGCCGCGGGCACCCACTGCCGTGAAGTCCTGCGCAACTACCGCAAGAACGGCACGCATTTCTGGAATGAGCTGTCGCTGTCGACGGTCTACAACCCGGCGGATAAACAGACTTATTGCGTCGGCGTGCAAAAAGATGTGAGCGTCCAGGTCAAAGCCCAGCAGCGCGTGGCTCAACTGGAGGCGCAAGTGGCCGAACTCAAGGCCGAACTGGCGGCACTCAAGGCGACCAGTGGATCTAACAAAGATTAGAAATAACGGTCATTAAGAGGATAATGGCGTTTTAATGCCTTCCCACATTCGTTGAGCAAGCCCATGCAACGTGATGCACTCCTGACCCAGGACGAGCTGGATTTTATCCAGACTATGCAGCACAACCCGCAATTGAACCTGCGGGATGCGTCATCGAGCCTGACAGTCAACGGCGGTGCGCAGATTCGCGATCTTCTCACGCGCCTGGCGGCCCACGATCACGTCACCATCCAGGCACAGTTCGACAATCAGCAACTCACCTTCCCGCTGCACCTGGTGGAAGATGAGTTTCATGCCGTGCACCTGCGCCTGGGCGTGCCGAGTATTTTCGAGGATGGGCCGATGATCCGGCCGTGGCGCCTGGCGCTCGAAACGCCGGTGGCCCTGGAGAATATCAAGGGCGGCACGGGCGCGTTGTGGGTGCATGAAGTGTCGTTCAAAGGGGTGCTGGTGGAGATCCGTGGCCGGCTCAAGCCACCGAAAACCTTTTCGCTGTGGTTCAGCCCTTCCGGCTATGAGCGCATTGCGCTGCGCGGAACGTTCGAACGGGAAACCGCACGCGGCCTGTTCGCTTACCGGCTCAGCCAGGACGACGTCGATGAAACCGAGCGCCTGCGCCAGTTCATCCTGCACCAGCACCGCCTGGTCCATCCCGAAGTGCACGCCTGAAACATCAGGTATCCAGGCTACCGCTCAGGAATTGCAGCAAGCGGCGCTGCATCAACCGTGCTTCGTTGCCCAGGCAGCCGATTGAAGAGCCTTGCAGGCTTTCCTGGGCGAAGTCCGCGGCGTCACCGGCCAGCAGCAGCGGGCAATCCAGGGTCAGCGCCAGGCGTTTGAGCCGCAGTGGCAGTTCGCTGCCGGGGGCGCGGTTGGAAAACAGCACCAGCGCTTGCGGTTGGGTCTTTTCACAGACCAGGGTCAACTCATCGAGTGGCTGGCCTACGCCCAGTAGCTTCACGGCGAATTTCTCCCCCGTCAGCAGCAGGCCTGCGACCAACAATTCCAGCTCGCGACATTCTCCGGCTATGGCCGCCAGCAGCACCCGTGGCAGCGGCGAAGCGGCTGTCACCTGCAGACGTTGCGCCGTGCGCGAACGCAGGAAATTATCGAAGAACAGCCATTCGCTGGCCTCGCCGAAGCGGCCTTGATGACGCAACAGCTCCTGCCAGAGCGGCATGAGAATATCCTGGAACGCCACGGCGAGCGGGTAGGCGGAAAATATCTGCCCATACAGCCGATCCAGTTGGCGATCATCGAACGCGCTGATTGCACTGCGCAGTTGCCCGTGCCATTGGGCCCGCTCCACGCTGTCCCCGCCAGCCAGGCCGGGTTCGCCGATGCGCTCATCGCGCGCAAGCAGCCTGCCCACTTTGCTCACGGCGACGCCACGTTCGATCCAGTCGAGAATACGGTGCACGGTGTCGATATCGGTGCGCGAATACAACCGGTGCCCACTTTCGGTGCGGATCGGCTGGATGAGGCCGTAGCGTCTTTCCCAGGCACGCAGGGTGACCGGGTTGACGCCCGTCAGCCGAGCGACTTCTCGAATCGGCAATAGATCATCGGAAACAGCGACGCGGTCAAGGGTCGTTTCGCGCTGCGGAGCAATAGTTTCGGGCATCAGAGGTCAAGAACATCCGTGTCGATTTGGATCCTATTTAACGCTTATTCGGTTGAACGATTCAAGCCACGAGGCGAACCGACAGAAGTGTCTGGCGTATTTCAGCAAAACAGGAATAATCCTTGCCTGCTTTTTCAAGGCGCAGCCGCATCACCCCGCAGCTGCACCTGGTGTCGTACCTACCCGGTCACGAGCGCCCACTATTTGGAGATACACAATGTCTACCTCTCCCGTCACCCTGATGGTTGCACGTCGCGTGGCCAAGGGTCGCTATGAAGAACTGATGGCCTGGCTGCGCGAAGGCGAGCAATTGGCCACGGACTTTCCCGGCTACCTGGGCTCAGGCGTCCTGGCACCGCCGCCCAACGATGATGAATTCCAGATCATTTTCCGCTTTGCCGATGAGAAGACCCTGCATGCCTGGGAGTTTTCCGCGTCGCGCAGTGCGTGGCTGAGCCGTGGCAGCGACTTGTTTGCCGACCCGTCGGAGCATCGCGTACGTGGCATCGATGGCTGGTTCGGCACCGTGGGCGCGCGCCCACCTCGCTGGAAGCAGGCTGTAGCAATCTGGCTGGCGTTTTTCCCGGTGTCGCTGCTGTTCAACTTTGTCCTGAACCCACTGCTGAGCGAACTGGACCTGGCACCGCGCGTGCTGGTCAGTACCATGGCGCTGACGCCACTGATGGTCTACTGGTTCATCCCACTGTCGACCCACCTGTTGGCAAACTGGCTGCATCCTGCCCCTACACCGCGCAAGGCTACCGAAGCCGCGGCGTGAATACAGGGGTGCTCGGTCGCTGGTATAGTTTCAACCTGCCAGCGACTCGAGCCTCCCATGACTGCAACGAACGCCCCGATCCTGATCACCGGCGCCGGCCAGCGTGTCGGCCTGCATTGCGCCCAGCGTTTGCTGGACGACGGCCACCCGGTGATTTTCAGCTATCGCAGCGAACGGCCCGGCGTGCAGGCGTTGCGCGAGCGTGGGGCGATCGCGGTGTTTGCCGACTTCTCCAGCGAGGCCGGTATCCTGGCGTTTATCGCTGAGCTGAACACCCATACCCAGAGCCTGCGTGCGGTTATCCATAACGCCTCGGCCTGGATAGCGGAATCCTCCGACGACGAAAGTCGCGCGTTTACCGACATGTTCAGCGTGCACATGCTTGCGCCGTACCTGATCAACCTGCATTGTTCACCCTTGCTGCAACGCTCGACACCGGCCGACATCGTGCACATCAGCGACGACGTGGTGCGCAAGGGCAGCCGCCAGCACATCGCCTATTGCGCCACCAAGGCCGGGCTCGACAGCCTGACGTTGTCGTTTGCCGCGCAATTGGCGCCGTTGATCAAGGTCAACGGCATCGCCCCGGCTATGGTGATGTTCAACGACGGCGACGACGACGCCTACCGCGCCAAGGTACTGGCCAAGTCCGCACTGGGCATCGAGCCCGGGCCCGAGGTGATCTACCAGAGCGTGCGTTACCTGCTGGATAACCCTTATGTCACCGGTACCACCCTGACCGTCAACGGCGGGCGGCATATCAAGTAAGCCGCTTTTGAGGATGTTGTATGACCTTATCCCTGCCCCACCATTACCGCGAGATCCTCAAGGGCTTGGGCGAAGACCCCGAGCGCGAAGGCCTGCTCGATACCCCCAAGCGTGCCGCCAAGGCCATGCAATACCTGTGTCATGGCTACGAGCAGAACCTGGAAGAAATCGTCAACGGCGCGCTGTTTGCCTCTGACAATGACGAGATGGTGATCCTCAAGGACATCGAGTTGTACTCGCTGTGCGAGCACCACCTGCTGCCCTTTATCGGCAAGGCCCACGTCGCCTATATCCCGACCGGCAAGGTGCTGGGCCTGTCGAAGCTGGCGCGCATCGTCGACATGTTCGCCCGCCGCCTGCAGATCCAGGAAAACCTCACACGGCAAATCGCCGACGCCATCCAGGAAGTGACCCAGGCCGCCGGCGTGGCCGTGGTCATCGAAGCCAAGCACATGTGCATGATGATGCGCGGTGTGGAAAAACAGAATTCAACCATGAACACCTCGGTGATGCTCGGCGCGTTCCGCGAGTCGAACACCACGCGCATGGAGTTCCTGCAACTGATCGGACGGAGCAAGTAGCAATGCCACAACTTCAACCAGGCATGGCGCGCATCCGGGTCAAGGACCTGTGCCTGCGCACCTTCATCGGCATCAACGAGGACGAAATCCTCAACAAGCAGGATGTGCTGATCAACCTGACCATCCTGTACGCCGCCCAGGAAGCCGTGCGCGACAACGACATCGACCACGCGCTGAACTACCGCACCATCACCAAGGCGATCATCGCCCATGTCGAAGGCAATCGTTTTGCCCTGCTGGAGCGTCTGACCCAGGAGTTGCTGGACCTGGTGATGAGCAATGAGTCGGTGCTGTACGCCGAAGTGGAAGTGGACAAGCCCCATGCGTTGCGTTTTGCCGAGTCGGTTTCGATTACCCTGGCGGCCAGCCGCTAACCCCTGAGATTTGCGTGAACCTTATGAACGACCAACAACGCCTCGAACTCGAAGCCGCCGCCTTCCGCCGGCTGGTGGCGCATCTGGACAGCCGCAAGGATGTGCAGAACATCGACCTGATGAACCTCGCCGGTTTCTGCCGCAATTGCTTGTCGAAGTGGTACAAGGCCGAGGCCGACACGCGCCAGATCGAGCTGAGCCTGGATGACGCCCGTGAAGTGGTCTACGGCATGCCGTACGCCGAGTGGAAAACCCAATACCAGAAAGAAGCCAGCGCCGATCAACAGGCGGCGTTCGCCCAAGGAAAACCCATGAATGATTTGAATACCCTGCGCGCCAGCCTCAACAGCGGCGAACACGTTTTTGCCGATACCCTGGCGTTTGTCGCTGCCGGTTATGAGTACCAGCCACAGGCGTTCACCAATGGCGCGGTAGAGAATGCCGCCGGGCAGAACGAAGGGTCGTGCAAGACGCTGGGCCTGGCAGTGCTGGAAGGGCTGAGCGAGCAGGAAGCGCTGCTGGCGTTTGGTGAGCATTACCGTTCGGTAGTGGCGACGCCTGAGGGCAGTGACCACGGCAATATCCGTGCATTGATCGCAAACGGCTTGGCCGGTGTGAAGTTCACCGCCCAACCTCTGACTCGAAAATCCTGAGCCAGACCTGAAACAAAATGTGGGAGGGGCTTGCCCCCTCCCACAGTTGTTTTGCGGCGTTGGTTAGAACGAAGCGTTCTGCAGGCCGTCGAGGTAACGCTCGGCATCCAGTGCCGCCATGCAACCGGCGCCGGCCGAGGTGATGGCCTGGCGGTAGACGTGGTCGGCCACGTCACCGGCGGCGAAGATACCTTCAATGTTGGTCGCGGTGGCATTGCCTTCACGGCCGCCCTGCACCACCAGGTAGCCGTCTTTGGCTTCCAGCTTACCTTCGAACAGCGAGGTGTTCGGGGTGTGGCCGATGGCGATGAACACGCCGTCGACTTTCAGCTCGTCGAAGCTGCCATCGTTGTTCTTCAGGCGGGCACCGGTCACGCCCATGTTGTCGCCCAGGACTTCGTCCAGGGTGGCGTTGAGCTTGAGGATGATCTTGCCTTCGGCGACACGGGCATGCAGCTTGTCGATCAGGATCTTCTCGGCGCGGAAGGTCTCGCGGCGGTGGACCAGGGTCACGGTGCTGGCGATGTTGGCCAGGTACAGCGCCTCTTCCACGGCGGTGTTGCCACCACCGACCACGGCGACCGGTTTGTTGCGGTAGAAGAAACCGTCGCAGGTCGCGCAGGCGGAAACGCCCTTGCCCATGAACGCTTCTTCCGACGGCAGGCCCAGGTAACGAGCGCTGGCGCCAGTAGCGATGATCAGTGCGTCACAGGTGTATACGCCGCTGTCGCCGTTCAGGCTGTAAGGCTTCTTGGAAAAGTCGACCTTGTTGATGTGATCAAACACGATCTCGGTTTCAAAGCGTTCGGCGTGTTCTTTCATGCGCTCCATCAGCACCGGGCCGGTCAGGCCGTGGACGTCGCCCGGCCAGTTGTCGACTTCGGTGGTGGTGGTCAATTGACCGCCCGCCTGCATGCCGGTGATCAGCAGCGGCTTGAGGTTGGCCCGGGCAGCGTAGACAGCGGCGCTGTAACCGGCAGGGCCGGAACCGAGAATAATCACTCGCGAATGACGGGTATCAGACATGACTCACTCCTGTCGACCGCCCGGACTACAAGGCGGCTGGAATAAAAAAGGGACCACGAAGCACTTGGGGAAGGCTTGAACTCGCAGGCCCTGAAAAATAATGGGTGCAGCGTATCGACGGGGGCAAGATTAAGGAAATACGGAATAACAATCCAGCTCATAGACGGTCACTATGTAGTTGGCCCGACTGATCGACAGGTTTGTTACGGCTGATGTCGCGGCTTTCGCCTGCGATGTAAAGCCGGTAAGGTCGGCGCGTTCGCCCTTTTGCTCGGAGTTCTCCATGCCCGCCCCTGCTCTTTCCGGCCCGCAATACCTGCGCGAAGGCCTCAAACTGGTGTTGAGCCCAGGCCTGCGCCTGTTTGTGCTGCTGCCACTGGCGATCAACCTGGTGCTGTTCGTCAGCTTGATCTATTTTGCCGGTCATCAGTTCAGCCTGTGGGTCGACCACCTGATGCCGACGCTGCCGAGCTGGCTGGGCTTCCTGAACTACCTGCTCTGGCCATTGTTCGTGGTGCTGGTGGTGTTGATGGTGTTTTTCACCTTCACCATGCTCGCCAACATCATCGCCGCCCCCTTCAACGGCTTTCTCTCGGAGAAGGTGGAAGTGGTGGTGCGCGGCACCGATGACTTCCCAGCCTTCAGTTGGGGCGAGCTGATCGCGATGGTACCGCGCACCCTCGCCCGGGAGATGCGCAAGCTGGGCTACTTCCTGCCACGGGCCATCGGCCTGTTTATCCTGTCGTTTATTCCGGTGGTCAATCTGGTCGCCGCACCGCTGTGGTTGCTGTTTGGCGTGTGGATGATGGCGATCCAGTACATCGACTACCCGGCCGACAACCACAAGCTGGGCTGGAACGAAATGCTCGCCTGGCTGCGCCAGAAGCGCTGGCAGAGCATGAGCTTCGGCGGCATCGTTTACCTGGTGTTGCTGGTGCCGGTGGTCAACCTGCTGATGATGCCGGCGGCAGTAGCCGGGGCGACGCTGTTCTGGGTACGCGAACAAGGGGCCGAGGCGATGGCGGCGCAGCAAAAAGTGACCCAGTCATAAATCCATCATCTCGATGACACAATGACGACATGGCCCACAGAGACACTGTGGGTCATGACGACAGCTTCGCTTCACATCACCCTCATCACCGAAACCTTCCCGCCAGAGATCAACGGGGTGGCCAATACCCTTGGTCGCCTGTGCGAGGGTTTGCGGGCGCGTGGCCATCAAGTCGAACTGGTGCGACCGCGCCAGGGCGTCGACCAGAGCCGTCCCAGCGACGACGCGTTATTGCTATGCCGTGGCTGGCCGCTGCCGGGATATCCTGGCCTGCAGTGGGGGCAGTCGTCGATGCACAAGTTGCTGCGGCGCTGGACCCGTCAGCGTCCGGACGTGCTCTACATCGCCACGGAAGGGCCCCTGGGCTTGTCTGCCCTGCGTGCGGCCCGGCGCCTGGGGATCAGTGTGGTCAGCGGCTTTCACACCAACTTCCAGCAGTACTCGAACCAGTACGGCTTGAGCATGCTGAGCCGGATGGTCACGCACTATCTGCGCTGGTTCCACAACCGTTCGACGCTGACCCTGGTACCCAGCGCCAGCCAGCGCCTGGAGCTGGAGCGCCGGCATTTCGAGCGTCTGGGGATGTTGTCGCGCGGAGTGGACAGCCAACTGTTCCATCCCGCCAAACGCGACAATGCGCTGCGGGAAAGTTGGGCGTTGAACAGTGAGCAAACCGCCGTGCTCTATGTGGGCAGACTGGCGCAGGAGAAAAACCTGGGGTTGCTCAAGCGCTGCTTCGAGACCTTGCAGGACACCTATCCACTGCGCCAGATGAAACTCATCATCGTGGGTGATGGCCCGCAGCGGGCGACGCTGGAGAAGGAATTGCCGGAGGCGATTTTCTGCGGCACCTTGCGCGGAGAGGAACTGGCGCGGCATTACGCATCGGGCGATGTGTTCCTCTTCCCCAGCCTCACCGAAACCTTCGGCAACGTGGTGTTGGAAGCCATGGCATCAGGATTGGGGGTGGTGGCTTATGACCAGGCCGCTGCAAGCCAGCATATCCGCCACGGCTACAACGGCGTGCTGGCGATGCCCGGAGACGAGAACGCGTTTTGCGAGGCCGCCAATTGGCTGCTGGAGGACGCTGAAAGCCTGCGCCGCATGCGTCTGAATGCGCGCCAGCATGCGAGCCGCCAGGGCTGGCCGGCGATTATCGAGCAGTTTGAGCATCAGCTACGCGGTGCATGTGATGAAAGTCTTGCGCTTCCTACACAGCCTTATGTGCGATGAATCAATATGTCTTTCCTGATATTTAAATCAGGAACTGCTTAATGCTGCATACCAATTATTGATACCTGCTATCTGAGCAGGGCTTTCAATAATGGAGGTAAGGTACATGTCAGCTTACGGAATGGGTGTACGTAATGGCGTCAACATGCCAAACGCCGAATGGGCGCGCCAGCAACAATGGATGGATAAATCTCGGGCAGAACCTCCTGTCTACGGCCAACCGGGGCATAAAGACCTGAACAAAACCGATCACACAAAAGAACTGTACAAGGGGCCGCAGTACTAACGCCCGACGGCATAAAGCTCCCTGTGTAATCACAGGGAGCCCAGCCACTCACACCAGCGTCATCAACGCCTCACGACTGAACGGCAGGATGTCGCCCTCGCGACCTTCGCGCACCTTCAACGCCCAATCCGGGTCCACCAACAGGGCACGGCCCACGGCGACCAGGTCAAACTCGTCGTTGTTCAAGCGCTCCAGCAGCTTCTCCAGGCTGGCCGGTTGCGCGACTTTGTCGGTGTTGACCATGAACTGAAGGAACTCACCATCCAGGCCCACGCTGCCCACGGTGATGGTCGGCTTGCCGGTGAGCTGGCGGGTCCAGCCGGCCAGGTTGAGGTCGGACCCTTCGAATTCCGGCTCCCAGAAACGCCGAGTGGAGCAGTGGAAAATGTCTACGCCCGCATCAGACAACGGCTTGAGAAACTCGCCCAGCGCCTCGGGAGTTTGCACCAGAAGCGCGGTGTAGTCCTGCTGCTTCCATTGGGAGAAACGGAAGATGATCGGAAATTCCGGGCCGACGGCAGCACGGGTAGCCTGGATCAGCTCGATGGCAAAGCGCGAGCGGTTGGCCAGGCTGCCACCGTATTCGTCGGTGCGCTGGTTGCTGCCTTCCCAGAAGAACTGATCGACCAGATAGCCGTGGGCACCGTGGATCTCAACGCCGTCCATGCCGATGCTCTGGGCATCCTTGGCGGCTTGGGCGAAGGCGTTGATCACGTCCTTGATGTCTTGCTGGGTCATGCCATGCACGACCACGTTGCCATCCTTGAGCTTCTCCATCGGGCCGTAGGCCGGTACGCTGGCGTCAGGTTCAGTGCCGATACGGCGCACGCTGCCTACATGCCACAGTTGCGGGACGATCTTGCCGCCTTCGGCGTGTACCGCGTCGACCACTTTCTTCCAACCGGCCAGGGCGGCTTCACCGTAGAAGTGCGGCACATTGGGGTAACCGTTGGAGGCCTGGTGGCCGACCACGGTGCCTTCGGTGATGATCAGCCCCACACCGGCAGCGGCGCGGCGGCGGTAGTACTCAATCACTTTGGAGTTGGGCACGCCACCCGGCGAGAACGAGCGGGTCATCGGCGCCATGACGACGCGGGTCGACAGTTGCAATGCGCCGAGCTGGAACGGTTTGAACAAGGCTTGGACAGGCATGGGGGCACTCCACGGAAGACGGGATTTATGATGTGGATAATATGGGGAGTGCAAGGTGCTGGGTAGCACTATTGATCTGGGTGATTAAGGGGTAAAAGTGATGGCCGGTCGGGGCTGCTTCGCAGCCCAGCGCGGGACAAGCCCGCTCATTACAACTGCAGCGCTTAGCTGAGGGCTTTTTCGATGGCCTGGACAATTGTCGGGTCATCCGGTGCAGTGCGTGGGGAGAAGCGCGCGAGCACTCGCCCATCCTTGCCCAGCAGGAATTTTTCGAAGTTCCAGGTGATATCCCCAGGAAACTCAGCGCCCTCGCCCGCCAGCAGGCGGTACAACTGGTGACGGTCAGGACCGTTGACCTCAAGTTTGCTGCCCAACGGGAAGGTCACCCCGTAGTTCAGGCTGCAGAACTCCTGGATCTCTTCTTCTGTCCCTGGCTCCTGGCCAGCAAATTGATTGCACGGCAGGCCAAGCACGGTAAACCCTTGGTCCTTGTATTGCTGGTAGAGGTTTTCCAGTGCCGCATATTGCGGGGTCAAGCCACATTTGGAGGCCACGTTGACCACCAGCACCACTTGCCCCTTGAAGGGCGCCAGCGGCAGCTCTTGTCCGTCCAAAGCTTTGAGTTTCAGGTCGTGGAAAGCACTCATGACGAACTCCAGATATCCCATGTTCTTCACATTGCGGCGCTTTGAGATTACAGCCCGCAAGCCTGCAATCATAGACGCCGATTGCAAAACTCGCCTGCAGGTTACTGAGCGGTCGGCCAGGGCAAAATCGGAATCGCCGTCACGGCGTTCTGCGGGCTGCCTTCGATCAGGCGGTCGCTGTAGACCAGGTACACCAGAGTGTTGCGCTTCTTGTCGAGGAAGCGCACCACCTGCATGGTCTTGAACACCAGGGAAGTGCGCTCCTTGAACACTTCGTCGCCGTCCTTGAGCTCGCCCTTGAAGCGGATCGGCCCCACCTGGCGGCAGGCGATCGAGGCTTCGGCGCGGTCTTCGGCCAGGCCCAGGCCGCCTTTCACGCCGCCGGTCTTGGCACGGGACAGGTAGCAAGTCACACCGTCGACCTTGGGGTCGTCAAAGGCTTCGACGACGATCCGGTCGTTGGGCCCGACAAACTTGAACACCGTCGACACTTGGCCGATTTCCTCGGCCGAGGCCAGCAACGGCATGGCCAGCAGCAGGCCGAGCAATCCCTTCATGACACGCATGGTGTATTCCTTTGGTTAGACCAGGATCAGGTTATCGCGGTGAACCAGTTCCGGTTCGGCCATGTAACCCAAGAGTCCGACAATCGCATCGGAGGATTGTCCAATAATTTTCTGGGCTTCCAGCGCGCTGTAGTTGGCCAGGCCCCGGGCGATCTCGCGACCGTCCGGCGCCACGCACACCACCATCTCGCCACGGCGGAAGCTGCCCTGCACCAACTTGACGCCCACCGGCAGCAGGCTCTTGTTGCCTTGGGACAGCGCCGAAACGGCGCCATCGTCCAGCACCAGGGTGCCACGGGTTTGCAGATGACCGGCCAGCCACTGTTTGCGCGCCGCGAGCATGCCGCGTTCCGGCGACAGCAGCGTCCCGATGCGCTCACCGGCCTTGAGGCGATCCAGCACACGTTCGATGCGCCCACCGACGATGATGGTGTGCGCACCGGAACGTGCCGCCAGGCGTGCAGCCCGCAGCTTGGTCTGCATGCCGCCGCGTCCCAGGGCGCCGCCAACGCTGCCGGCCACGGCGTCCAGCGCCGGGTCATCGGCACGGGCTTCGTAGATCAACTGGGCGTCAGGGTTGTTACGCGGGTCGGCGTCGAACATGCCGTCGCGGTCGGTGAGGATCACCAACAGGTCGGCTTCCACCAGGTTGGCCACCAGGGCGGCCAGGGTGTCGTTGTCGCCGAAGCGGATTTCGTCGGTGACCACCGTGTCGTTCTCGTTGATCACCGGGATGACCTTGAGCTCCACCAGCGCGCGCAGGGTGCTGCGGGCATTGAGGTAGCGCTTGCGGTCGGACAGGTCGTCGTGGGTCAGCAGGATCTGCGCCGTATGGCGACCGTGCTCGGCAAAGCTGGATTCCCAGGCTTGCACCAGGCCCATCTGGCCGATGGCGGCGGCGGCTTGCAGTTCGTGCATCGCGCTGGGTCGCGCGGTCCAGCCGAGGCGGCTCATCCCGGCGGCAACCGCCCCGGACGACACCAGCACCAACTCTACGCCGGCCTCATGCAAGGCCACCATCTGCTCGACCCAGACGCTCATGGCCGCGCGATCCAGCCCCTTGCCATCCGCCGTCAGCAACGCACTGCCGATCTTTACGACCCAGCGCTGCGCACCTGTCACTTTGCTCCGCATCATCTTCAACCTTAGATTGAGGGCTGCGCGACCCAGCGCGGCCCATAACGTTAAACCCGGATACTAAAACGCCGCTCTATAAGGAGCGGCGTTCAAGTTTATCGCAACGACTCAGTCGCGCACGTAAATGATTTCAGGACCGTCTTCATCATCCACGTCTTCTTCGTCCCAATCGTCGTCGCCGATGTCATGGACCGACTTCACGCCGCTGCGGCGCAGGGCGCGCTGGTCGTCCAGAGCCTGCAGTTGAGCACGTGCCTCGTCTTCGATGCGCTGGTCGAGTTCGGCCAGCTCTGCCTTGAATACCGGGTCGGCCGCCAGGCGGTCGGCACGGTCTTCGAGATAGCGCATGATGTCGCGAGTCAGGCGCTCGGTGCCTTCTTTGGCAATGGCCGAGATCACGTAGACCGGGCCTTCCCACTCCAGGCGATCGACGATTTCCTTGACGCGCTCTTCGTGCTCTTCTTCGAGGATCTGGTCGCACTTGTTCAGCACCAGCCAACGATCACGCTCGGCCAGGGACGGGCTGAACTTGGTCAGTTCGCTGACGATCACTTCGGCGGCGTCCGGTGCACTGGTGTCATCCAGCGGCGCCATGTCCACGAGGTGCAACAGCAAACGGGTACGCGACAAGTGCTTGAGGAAGCGGATGCCCAGGCCTGCGCCATCGGAGGCACCTTCGATCAGACCGGGAATGTCGGCGATCACGAAGCTTTTCCAACGGTCGACGCTGACCACGCCCAGGTTCGGCACCAGAGTGGTGAACGGGTAGTCGGCGACTTTCGGCTTGGCGGCCGAGACCGAACGGATGAAGGTACTTTTACCGGCGTTCGGCAGGCCCAGCAGGCCCACGTCGGCGAGCACCTTCATTTCCAGCTTGAGGTCACGCTGCTCGCCCGGCTTGCCTGGCGTGGTCTGGCGCGGTGCACGGTTGGTACTGGACTTGAATCGGGTGTTACCCAGACCGTGCCAGCCGCCCTGCACTACCATCAGCTTCTGGCCAGCCTTGGTCAGGTCGCCAATCACTTCCTGGGTCGCAGAGTCGATGATCGTGGTGCCGACCGGTACGCGCAGTACCAGGTCTTCGCCTTTTTTACCGGTGCAGTCGGTGCTGCCGCCGTTGGAGCCACGCTCGGCATCGAAGTGCCGGGTGTAACGGTAGTCGACCAGGGTGTTGAGGTTTTCGTCGGCCATCATGTAGATGGAACCGCCGTCACCGCCGTCACCGCCGTTGGGGCCACCATTTTCGATGAATTTTTCGCGACGGAAACTCATGCAACCGTTACCGCCGTCGCCTGCTTTTACTCGGATGGAAACTTCATCAACGAACTTCATAACAAAACGCCTCTCGCCGCTTGGACGAGCTTAAGAAACCAAGACATAAGACTCTTGCAAAAATGAGCGCAGCGACCTCAACCAGCGACCGCAAAACCAGCGCTTGAGCCCATTACAAACAGCTTTGCAAGAGACTCACCCCACAAACGAAAAAGCCCCGTCGCAAGACAGGGCTTTTCCAGCGATCTCGCAATTAAGCTGCGACAACGCTCACGTAACGGCGGTTGAACGCGCCTTTTACTTCAAACTTGATCACGCCTTCGATTTTCGCGAAGAGGGTGTGATCTTTACCCATGCCTACACCGTAACCGGCGTGGAATTGGGTGCCGCGCTGACGCACGATGATGTTGCCCGGAATGATTTTCTGGCCGCCATACATCTTAACGCCAAGGCGTTTGGCTTCTGAGTCGCGACCGTTACGGGTACTACCACCAGCTTTTTTGTGTGCCATGAGTCAATTCTCCTAGTGAGGAATTAGGCTGAAATTAAGCCTGAATACCGGTGATTTTGATCTCGGTGTACCACTGGCGGTGGCCCATACGCTTCATGTGGTGCTTACGACGACGGAACTTGATGATGCGGACTTTATCGTGACGACCTTGGGAGATCACTTCAGCCACAACGGTAGCGCCAGCAACAACTGGAGCGCCGATGTTCACGTCATCGCCATTGGCGACCAACAGAACGCGATCAAAAGTAACGGATTCGCCGGTAGCGACTTCCAGTTTTTCGATCTTCAGGTATTCACCTGGGGCGACTTTGTATTGCTTGCCACCAGTAACAATTACTGCGTACGACATGGTATTTCTCCGATAATCCTGCTCACCCAGCGCTTTATAAGAAGAGGTATTGGCTGGCATGGCTGCATGGGATGGACGTCCCGAATGCAATTGCGTAAGGCAGGTGCTGCCCAGGAAGTTCAGGGTGCGCGATTGTACGCAAGGTAAAGGGGTGTTGCAAGTGGCCGTCCATCGCGCCTTGACACCCGGGGGCCTGGGTCCTAGCATGCCGCGCAACCCTTCTGGAGCGACTGTCGCTGATGCAACCCCAAGCTTTCTACCGCGCGGTCGCGGACGATTTTAGCGCCGTCGACGGCATCATCAAGAAGCAGCTGACTTCTAAAGTGCCGCTGGTCTCCAAAATTGGCGACTATATTACGTCGGCGGGCGGTAAGCGCCTGCGTCCTTTATTAGTGTTGCTGTGCGGCAAGGCCCTGGGCCGTGAAGGCGATGACCTGCGCCTGCTGGCAGCCACCATCGAGTTCCTGCACACCGCCACCCTGCTGCATGACGACGTGGTCGACATGTCCGGCATGCGCCGTGGCCGTGAGACCGCCAATGCCATGTGGGGCAACGCCCCCAGCGTATTGGTGGGCGACTTCCTGTACTCGCGCTCGTTCGAAATGATGGTTGAACTCGGCTCGATGCCGGTGATGAAGATTCTTTCACAGGCCACGCGCATCATCGCCGAAGGCGAAGTATTGCAACTGTCGAAGGTCCGCGACGCCAGCACCACCGAAGAAACCTACATGGAAGTGATTCGCGGCAAGACCGCGATGCTCTTCGAAGCCTCCACCCACAGCGCCGCAGCCTTGTGCAACGCCACCGCCGAACAGGCCGAAGCGCTGCGCACCTTTGGCGATCACCTGGGCGTGGCGTTCCAATTGGTGGACGACCTGCTCGACTACCGTGGCGACGCCGAAACCCTGGGCAAGAACGTCGGTGATGACCTGGCCGAGGGCAAGCCGACCCTGCCACTGATCTACACCATGCGCGAAGGCACGCCGGAACAGGCCGCCCTGGTGCGCAAGGCGATCCAGAAAGGCGGGATCGAAGATCTGGAAGCCATCCGCGCCGCTGTCGAAGCATCGGGTTCCCTGGACTACACCGCGCAGCTGGCGCGTGATTTCGTGGCCCGAGCCATCCAGTGCCTGGAAGCCCTGCCAGCCAGCGAATACCGGGATGCCCTGGTTGAACTGAGTGAGTTTGCGGTCGCCCGTACCCATTGACGCGGGCCCATGTGGGAGGCGCTCCTCCCACATTTAGATTTCATACAACCTGTAAGACCACAAATCCCTATATAATGTGCGACTTTTAGCCATCCTGACTTTCAAGGAGCTTTAGTGAGCACGTTGCCACCCTGCCCGAAATGCAATTCCGAATACACCTACGAAGATGGCGCCCAGCTGATCTGCCCGGAATGCGCCCATGAGTGGTCCGCCACTGGCGAGGCCGAAGCGACCGGCGATGAAACCGTGAAGAAAGATTCTGTAGGCAACGTCCTGCAGGACGGCGACACCATCACCGTGATCAAGGACCTCAAGGTCAAGGGCACCTCCCTGGTAGTCAAGGTCGGTACCAAGGTCAAGAACATCCGCCTGTGTGACGGCGACCACGATATCGACTGCAAGATCGACGGCATCGGCCCGATGAAGCTCAAGTCCGAGTTCGTGCGTAAAGTCTGAACCCGCTGCATCCATCCCGCGCCCGCCGCGGGATGGCGTTTCGCCCTCTGCGTTGACCTCTCGCAATATCCACACAGAAAAACCCGGAAATCGCCAATAGGCACTTGCTATTCTACGAATAAGAATTATTCTCATTGAAACCCCATCAAGGAGATGCGACCCATGACTTATTTGATAGATGCCTGGCTGGACCGCCCACACCCTTACCTGCGGATCCTGCATCGGGAAACCGGTGAAGTCTGTGCGGTACTGGAAGAAGAAGCGTTGAGTGAACTGCAGGATCAGGGCGACCTGGACGTCAATGGCCTGAGTTCCAGTGAACCTGGGGTGTTGAAGGAGGTGGTGCGCAATCTGTTTCTGTTCTGCTATGCCCGAGCGTTGCGCCCGGCCACGGAGCTCAATGGCAAGTTCCATCCATGAGCACAACCGCAAAACACTGTGGGGACGAGCAGGCTCGCTCCCACAGGTAATCAGCAGGCCTTACAGAACGTCGAGCAGCTCGACGTCGAACACCAGAACGCTGTGCGGCGGGATGCTGCCAACGCCTTGAGCGCCGTAAGCCAGTTCGCTCGGCACGTACAGACGCCATTTGCTGCCGGCATTCATCAGTTGCAGGGCTTCGGTCCAGCCGGCGATCACGCCGCCCACCGGGAATTCTGCAGGCTGGCCGCGCTCGTAGGAACTGTCGAACACAGTGCCGTCGATCAGGGTGCCGTGGTAGTGAGTACGCACTTGGTCTTCACGGGTCGGCTTGGCGCCATCACCGGCGGTCAGCACTTCGAATTGCAGACCGGAAGCCAGGGTGGTGATGCCATCACGCTTGGCGTTTTCAGCCAGGAACGCCAGGCCGGCACCCGCCGCAGCTTCAGCCTTGGCAGCGGCTTCGGCCTGCATGATTTCGCGGATCACCTTGAAGCTGGCAGCCATTTGCTCCTGGTCAACACGGCTTGGCTTGCCGGCGAAAGCGTCGGTCAGGCCGGCCAGGATTGCATCCAGGCTTACGCCCGGTGGCGGGTTGTCGCGCAGTTGGTCGCCCAACTGACGGCCGATACCGTAGCTGACGCGGGTTTCGTCGGTGGACAGATTAACTTCGGACATGAAGAGGCTCCGCTGTAGGGCGACACAGTTTCCTGCGCCATCCAAAACTAAAAGGGCCCGCAGACTAGCATAAAACCGGCATGCACGATGAACCCCGCGCCTCATGCCTGCGGGCTTCGTTGGTCGGTCAGGCGGGGGTTACCCATTGATGCATGAATAAAAAGTTTCAGATTCCAACTCGTCCGCCGATACAGCCCTACACATCTTGGCTGGCTCAAACAACAACACCGCCCAGCAGACAGACATCACTTTTGCGGAGCATTCGATGAACAGCTGGTTCGGTAACATCAGCGTCAACCTCAAACTCGGCCTGGGCTTCGGCCTGGTGCTGGTCCTCACTTCGATCCTGGCCCTCACCGGCTGGACCAGCCTGGGCGGCCTGATCGACCGCAGCAACTGGATGAGCGACATCACCCAGCTCAACGCGTCCCTGACCAAGCTGCGCATCGTGCGCCTGCAATACATGCTCGCCAACGGCGACGAGGCCGTGGCCCAGACCGTACAGACCAACCTGGATGCCTTTGCTGCCCAGCAACAGAAACTGCTCGACAGCTTCAAGAGCCCGGAAAACCTCAAGCTGCTCAACGAGCAGAAAGCGATCATCACCGCTTACCAACAGTCGCTGACCAAAATGCGCGAGGCCTACCGTAACGGCAATGCCTCTCGCCAGGTGATGGGCGACAAAGCCGACATCGCCAACGCCCAGATCAATGCGCTGGAGAGCAGCGTCAAGCAAATGCCTGACAGTGCGGAGCACCTGGCCCAGTTCCAGGCCGTGGCCGACGCCAAGCTGCAATTCCAATTGGCGCGTTACGAAGTGCGCGGTTACACCGGCAACGTCAACCCGGACACCGAAGCCCGTGCCGCCGCACAGATTGAAAAAACCATCGCCGGCTTGAAAGACCTCAGCGCCGCTTTCGGTAGCAGCCAACAGAACGCACTGACCTCGCTGGAAACCGCTCTGGGCGCCTACCGCACTGCCGTGCAGAACTACAAGGCGGCCAATGCCAACATCGTCACCGCCCGGGCCGAAATGACCACCCAAGGCGCCGATATCGTGACCATCAGCGACAAGCTGTACGACATTCAGCTGAACCGCCGCGACGCCGAAAGCGCCCAGGCCCGCAGCCTGCAATTGATCAGCACCTTGCTGGCCCTGCTGGTCGGCGTGATTGCCGCGCTGGTTATCACCCGCCAGATCACTCGCCCGATCCAGGAAACCCTGGCCGTGGTGGAACGTATCGCTTCCGGCGACCTGAGCCACAATATCCAGGTTACCCGTCGCGATGAGCTGGGCGTGCTGCAACAAGGCATCCAGCGCATGGGCACCACCCTGCGCGAATTGATCAGCGGCATCCGCGACGGCGTGACCCAGATCGCCAGCGCCGCCGAAGAGCTGTCGGCCGTGACCGAGCAGACCAGCGCTGGCGTGAACAGCCAGAAAATCGAGACCGACCAGGTTGCCACGGCGATGCACGAAATGACCGCCACCGTGCAGGAAGTCGCGCGTAACGCCGAACAAGCCTCCCTCGCCGCTGCCGACGCCGATGGTCAAGCCCGTGCCGGCGACAAGGTGGTCGCCGAGGCCATCGCCCAGATCGAACGCCTGGCCGCCGAAGTCGCGCGCTCCACCGACGCCATGACCCATCTGCAACAAGAGAGCAACAAAATCGGCAGTGTGATGGACGTGATCAAGGCCGTGGCCGAACAGACCAACCTGCTGGCCCTCAACGCGGCGATCGAAGCGGCGCGTGCCGGTGAAGCCGGGCGTGGGTTTGCCGTGGTGGCCGATGAAGTGCGCGGCCTGGCCCAGCGCACGCAAAAATCCACCGAGGAAATCGAAGGCCTGGTCGCCGGCTTGCAGAACGGCACCCAGCAAGTGGCCAACGTGATGAACAACAGCCGCAGCCTCACCGACAGCAGTGTCGAGCTGACCCGCAAGGCCGGAGTGTCGCTGGAAAACATCACCCGTACGGTGTCGAATATCCAGTCGATGAACCAGCAGATCGCCGCCGCCGCCGAGCAGCAAAGCGCCGTGGCTGAAGAGATCAGCCGTAGCATCGTGAATGTGCGTGATGTGTCGGAGCAAACCGCTACGGCGAGTGACGAGACGGCCAAGTCCAGTGTGGAACTGGCGCGGCTGGGCAGCCAGTTGCAGCAGATGGTCAGCCACTTCCGGGTTTAAGAACCGCAGTCCCTGTGGCGAGGGAGCTTGCTCCCGTTGGGGCGCGAAGCGGCCCTGATCAAGTTGATGCAGATTTGAAGTTGAGAGCGCAGTGAATGCTTGGGGCTGCTACGCAGCCCAACGGGAGCAAGCTCCCTCGCCACAGGCAAACCTAGACATACTCGGCCCTCCGTGAGTTGGGCCTTACCTCCAGCACACTTACCGGAACACGTGAGCCTTCGGACCGAGTCGGTTGCGTCCTTTGAGAGAGCAACCCCAGCCACTAACTGGTGTTGCAAAAAAAACCGCCCTACCAAGGCGGTTTTTTATTGCCCGCGATTTACCCCTCAGCCCTCGCCTTCCTCAACAAACACCAGCCGATTCCCAAACGGATCCTTGATGCTCATCTCCCGCGCCCCCCAAGGCGTTTCCTCAACCCCTGGCTTGGCATACCGGTAATCCTTGCCAACCAACTGCTGCTGATACGCGTCCACCCCTTGTGCCTGAATCCGCACCGCCGCGCCCGGCGACGCATCGCCATGGTGCTCAGTCAAATGCAACACGCATTCACCCAACGACACCTGCAAATACAACGGAAAATTCGCCTCGAAACGATGCTGCCAATCCACCTTGAACCCCAAAAAGTCGACGTAGAACTCCAACGCCTTGGCCTCGTCGAAAATCCGCAGGATGGGGGTGACTTTTCCTAAGTGCATGGCAACCGCTCCGTCTAAATAAGCGTCCACTATAGAGACGAAAACCCCCGACGCAAATCCCCATTACGCGCCAGGAACCGACCCGACCGCTGGCCATTCGCCTGCCCGTCGCGGTAGCTCAATACACCGTTGACCCACACCCCATCAATGCCTTCCGCCGCCCGCTGCGGTTGCTTGAAGTCCGCCACATCGCGCACGCGCAACGGGTCGAACAGCACCAGGTCGGCCCAGTGCCCTTCGCGGATTTCACCGCGCTCGGCCAAACCAAATCGCGCCGCCGACAAGCCGGTCATTTTGTGCACGGCGGTGTGCAACGGGAACAACCCGACATCCCGGCTGAAATGCCCCAGCACCCGTGGAAATGCGCCCCACAAACGCGGATGCGGGAACGGATCTTCCGGCAGTCCATCCGAACCGACCATCGACAGCGGATGCGCCAGGATGCGTCGCACATCCGCTTCATCCATTCCGTAATACACCGCCCCCGCCGGTTGCAGGCGACGCGCTGCGTCCATCAGCGAAACATCCCACTCAGCGGCGATATCCTGCAGGTCGCGCCCGCCCATCTCCGGGTACGGCGTCGACCAGGTGATGGTGATGCGAAACGCGTCAGTCACCTGCTTGAGATCCAGGGTCGAAGAACTCGCGGCATAGGGATAACAATCACAGCCTACCGGGTGCGTTTTCGCCGCCCGCTCCAGCGATGCCAACAGTTGCGGACTGCGCCCCCAATTCCCGGCGCCGGCACATTTGAGATGGGAAATAATCACCGGCGCCCGGGCGTGCCGGCCAATCAGAAACGCCTCATCCATCGCCTCCAGCACCGGTTCGAATTCGCTGCGCAAATGGGTGGTGTACACCGCACCGAAAGCCGTCAGTGCTTCACTGAGTTGCAGCACCTCATCGGTCTCGGCACTGAACGCGCTGGCGTAGGCCAGGCCTGTGGATAACCCCAGGGCGCCGGCTTCGAGACTTTCTTGCAACTGCACGCGCATGGCGGCGATTTCATCCGCTGAAGCGCTGCGATGCAGGTCTTGCATATGATTGCTGCGCAGTGCCGTGTGACCGATCAGTGCGGCAACGTTCACCGCCGGGTGAGCCTGTTCGACCGCCGCTCGATAGTCACTGAAACGCGGGTACACAAACGCCGAAGCGCTGCCCAGCAGGTTCATCGGATCGGGCGGATCACCGTGCAACGTCACCGGCGACGCGCTGATACCACAGTTACCGACGATCACCGTCGTTACACCCTGGCTAAGCTTGGGCAGCATCTGCGGATGGCGGATCACCACCGTGTCATCGTGGGTGTGCACGTCGATAAAACCCGGCGCCAGCACACGGCCCGCAGCTTCGACTTCATGTTCGGCCACAGCCGTCGACAAATCGCCAATCGCCTCGATACGCCCGTCACGCACCCCCACATCAGCCACATAGCCTGGGGTGTTGCTGCCATCGATGATCAATGCCTGGCGTATCAGCGTGTCGTACTTCATATCAGTCTCCAAGCGGCAGGCTGTCAGGGCCGCCGCGATAATCGTCCAGGGCCAGCTTGATCCGGCGCAGGCGTTCCTGGTTGTCGTCCGGCGAGACCAGGGCCAGCTCGGTGGCGAGCAGGTCGATGGTCAGCAGCATGCCGTAGCGGGCGGCGGTGGGCTTATAGATAAAACTGGTTTCGGCCGGCTGCAGCGGCAGCAGCACATCGGCCAATTGGGCCAAGGGCGAGTCGGCCAGGGTGATGGCGACGATGCGCGCGTCGTAATTGCGCGCCAGCTCCACCACGTCCAGCAGTTCGGGGGTGAGGCCAGTCAAGGAACACACAATCAACGCATGCTCAGGCCCCAGTGTCGCCGCCGTGACCCGCATCATCACCGGGTCATGGCAGGCCGCAATCGGATAGCCCAGGCGCACCAGGCGCACCTGCAACTCATCGCTGCACAGGCTCGACGGCCCGCCCATGCCAAACGCATGGATCATCCGCGCCTTGCCCAGCAGGCTCACCGCATCGACAAAACTCGCCTGGTTGAAACCCGACAAATGCTGACGCAACGTCGCCTCGATATCCCCCAGGATCTGCCGATGAAACGCCGACTGTTCCGGCAACCCCGCCGGGTCGAGGAAGCGACTGCCGACGCCGCTGGCCTGGGCCAGCTGGAGGCGCAAGTCACGTAAATCCCGGCACCCCACACTGCGCGCAAACCGCGACAAGGTGGCCGTGCTGACCTCGGCCCGTTGCGACAATGCTTCCAGGCTGGCCGATGCGGCAAACCCCACGTCATCGAGCATCAGCTTGGCGATACGCCCTTCGCCGGCGCTGAAGGCGTCCTGGCGGGCGCGGATCTGGTAGAGGATGTCCATGGGCTCTCCGGGTTACAAGATGCAGGACAGACCATAGGTCAGACCGAAGGCGACCAGGGAAATCAAAGTCTCCAACACGGTCCAGGTCTTGAAGGTCTGGATCACCGTCATATTGAAGTATTCCTTGATCAGCCAGAAGCCGCCGTCGTTAACATGGGAAAAGATCACCGAACCCGCACCGGTGGCCAGCACCAGTAGTTCAGGGTGTGGATAACCCAGGCCCAGGGCGACCGGCGCTACAACACCGGATGCGGTGGTCATGGCGACGGTGGCCGAGCCCGTGGCAATTCGCATCAGCGCGGCGAACAGCCAACCCATCACCAACGGCGACAGGTGAAAGGCATGGGCCAGGCCGAGAATTTCGTGGGTCACACCTGCGTCCACCAGGATGCGGTTCAACCCGCCGCCCGCGCCCACCAGCAAGGTGATGCTGGCGGTCGGCGCCAGGCATTCATTGGTGAACTTGAGGATCGACTCGCGGTTGAAGCCCTGTGCGATACCCAAGGTCCAGAAGCTCACCAATGTCGCCACCAGCAGCGCGATCACCGAGTTGCCGATAAACAGCAGGAACTGATTGAAACCGGTGCCTGGCGTGGAAATCACGTTGGCCCAGCCACCGATCATCATCAACACCACCGGCAACAGGATAGTGCCCATGGTCAGGGTAAAGCTGGGCAAGCGGGTACGCGGTTCACGCTCGATGAACTGGCGCTCCAGCGGATTTTCCGCCGGCAGGTGAATACGCGGCACGATGAATTTGGCGTAGACGGGCCCTGCGATGATTGCCGTCGGGATACCGATCAGGATGGCGTAGAGCACGGTCTGCCCCACCGACGCGTTATACGCCAGCACCGCCATCATCGCCGCCGGGTGCGGCGGCACCAGGGCATGCACCACCGACAGGCCGGCGACCATCGGCAAACCCACCATCAGGATGGACACGCCCACCCGCCGCGCCACGGTAAAGGCAATCGGCACCAGCAACACAAAACCCACCTCGAAAAACAGCGGCAGCCCGACCAGGAACGCGATGCACACCATCGCCCAATGCGCGTTACGCTCGCCAAACCGGTTGATCAGTGTGCGCGCGACCTGCTCGGCACCGCCGGACTCGGCCATCATCTTGCCGAGCATGGTGCCCAACGCCACCACCAGGGCGATATGCCCCAGGGTCTTGCCGACACCCGCCTCGTAGGAACCCATGATGGTGTCCGCCGGCATCCCGGCCATCAGCGCCAGGCCGATGGACACCAGGGTGATGACGATAAACGGGTTGAGTCGGTAACGTGCAATCAGCACGATCAAAGCAATGATGGCGATGGCAGCGTATGCCAACAGCCCGAAGCCCGGTGATGCGGCCATGCGGTACTCCTCGGAAAGGGTCACGTCGAATTGGTTGTGAAACTCATAAATCATTACCGAGGACTATTTTCAATTTTTATGAAAGTAACTTTCGTCCACAGATAAGCGCTGTCGCGTTGGGATATGCCCGACAGGGATGAATGAAAATTCGCGGGGTGTTCTTACATGAAGATCAGAGGATGCCGGAAACTCGAACGCTGCCGTTGAGTCATAGAATGCGCAACCCTTCATGACCAGGAAACCGACCATGATTCGCACATCCCTCGCCGCCGGCGCCCTGCTCCTCGCCCTCAGCGGCACCGCTTCTGCCGCCGGCAATCCAGCGCTGAAGAAGTGTATGGACAGCGCCAACACGACCGCCGACATGGTCACGTGCAATACCAAGGAAGCCAAGGTGCAGGACACCCGCCTGAACCGCGCCTACAAGACCGCGCTCGCCGCCCAGGAGGGCCCGCGCAAGCAGCAACTGCAAGACGTGCAACGCCTGTGGATAAAGTACCGTGACGCCAATTGCGCCTTCGCCGGTTCCGCTACCGGCGGCACTATCGACCAGGTCAACGGTTCCGGCTGCATACTCGACATGACCCAGACCCGTGCCCAGGAGCTGGAAGACCTGGTCGGGCCTTGATCACTTACTCATGATGGACCCGCGCACGCTTGAGCAGCTTCTTGCAACGCTCCGACAGATGCAGCACCCGCAGGTGCTTGCCAGCCTTGCTGTAACGCTCGCGCAGGGTCATGAGCGCGGCAATCGCTGAGTAATCGACAAAGCTCAGGTGACGGCAATCCAGTGTCACCTGGGCCGGGTCGTTGGCCGGGTCGAATTGATTCAAAAACGGCGTGGTCGAGGCGAAAAACAAGGTGCCGTGCAGGCGGTAGAGCTTGCTGCCATCGGCCTCCAGATGCTCATCGGCATACAGCTCCCGCGCTTGCTGCCAGGCGAAATTCAACGCCGCAATCACGATCCCGCACAGCACGGCGGTAGCCAGATCGGTGAACACCGTGATCACCGTCACTGCAAGAATCACCAGCACGTCATTGAACGGCACCTTGTTGATCACCCGCAGCGAGGCCCAGGCAAAGGTCTGCTGGGACACCACGAACATCACGCCCACCAGCGCCGCCAGCGGAATGCGCTCGATGAACGGCGACAGGAACAGGATGAACAACAGGATCATCACCCCGGCAAACACCCCGGACAAACGCCCGCGCCCACCGGAGCTGAGGTTGATCACGGTCTGCCCGATCATCGCGCAGCCGCCCATGCCGCCGAACAGGCCGGAGACCATGTTGGCCGCGCCAAGGGCCACGCTTTCACGGTCGGGGTAGCCACGGGTCTCGGTGATTTCGTCGGTGAGGTTCAGCGTCAGCAGGGTTTCCAGCAGGCCGACCATCGCCATCAGGAACGCGTACGGCGCGATGATGCCGAGGGTGTCCAGTGTCCACGGAATCTGCGGCAGCGCGAAAGTCGGCAGGCCGCCGGCGATATGCGCCATGTCGCCGAGGGTGCGGGTAGGCAGGCCGAGCAGGTATACCGCCAGCCCAACGCCGAGGATCGCCACCAACGCAGGCGGCACGGCGCGGGTGATGCGCGGCAGCAGGTAGACGATGGCCATCGTCACCAGCACCAGGCCGGTCATCACGTACAGCGGCGTGCCGCTGAGCCAGGTTTCACCGCTTTTGAAATGCTCCAACTGCGCCAGGGCAATGATGATCGCCAGGCCGTTGACGAAGCCGAGCATCACCGGGTGCGGCACCATGCGCACCAGCTTGCCCAGGCGCAGCACGCCGAACGCGACCATGATCAGCCCGCCCAGTACCACCGTGGCCAGCAGATACTCCACACCGTGTTGCACCACCAGGGCGACGATCACCACCGCCATCGAGCCGGCCGCACCGGACACCATGCCGGGCCGGCCGCCGAACAACGCGGTGAGGGTGCAGATGATGAAAGCGCCGTAGAGCCCCATCAACGGGTTGAGGTGGGCCACCAGGGCAAAGGCGATGCATTCGGGCAGCAACGCAAAAGACGTGGTGAGGCCGGCCAGGGCATCGGCGCGCAGACGGGTGAGGTTCATGGAGTACCAGGTAATGCGGGGGATAAGGCGGGGAATGGTACGGAATTGAGGGAGATGGGGCTAGTCTCGGAGACCGAGTCGTGCCAATCGGGGGCAAGCCCCCTCCCACAGTTGACCGAGTTCCAACTGTGGAGTGCAGTCTAGTGTGGGAGGGGGCTTGCCCCCGATAGCAACACCTGGAGATCACGTGAACATCACACCATTTCGTTGCGAATCCACTCCACCACCGACGTACGCTTCGGCGCCCAGCCCAGCAGTTCACGCGCATGCTTGCCGCGCACCCGGCTATTGGAGCCCAGGCCATAGTTGGCCATTTCATAGCCCCACTCGGCTTCAGCCTCGGCCAATGGCCAATCCTGCGGTTTGCCCAGGTCCAGCGCTTCGGCAATGGCAGTGGTCATGTCGATAAACGCGGCCTCGCCACTTTCCACGAAGTAGAAGGTACCGGGCACATTCTTGGTCAGCGCCAACAGGTACAGCGCCACCACGTCTTCAATGTGCACGTTGGACCAGATGTTCTGCCCGCTACCCACATGGCGTACTACACCACTCTTGCGTGCCTGCTTGAGCAGACGCGGTAGTTGCACGCTGTCGCGCTTCACGCCCAGGCTGTGGCCGTAGATCAAGGTGTTGCAGATCACCGCCGAGTTCACGCCGTCTTTGGCAGCCGCCAGAACCAGGTTGTCGATGGCCACACGAGCCGCCTTGTCGACCGTCGGTTCCGGCAGGTTGTCTTCGAAGTAGATGACATCGCTGGCCTTGCCGCCCGACGCATCCCCGACAATGCTCGAACCACTGGTGTGCAGGAACGGCTTGTTCGAGCCCTTCAACGCCGCGAGCAGGGTTTCCACGGCGGCACGGTGGTCGCTGCTGGCGGCGTTGATCACCGCGTCGGCCTTTTGTGCTTGCTCGATCAATACAGCCGCGTCATCCAGGGTGCCGATCACTGGGTTGATGCCCAGCGCGGTCATCAAGGCCGCCTGCTCGGCGCTGCGCACCAGGCCGGTAACGGTGTGGCCGGCCTTGACCAGGCCGGTGGCAATGGAACCGCCGATAAAACCTGCTGCGCCGGTAATGAATACATTCATGGAGGACTCTCCTGACTGGGTAAGTGATGAACCCAGTATCAAGCACTCATCCCTGACGAATAAGCCCCTACCGCCCAATTCACTCTTGCGCGCAGCTCACGAATCAGCAGGCATACCGCGCCAGCTTGGCCTGGATAAAGTCCAGGAAACATTGGATACGCAATGCCAGCTGCGAGTTGCGGTAGAACACTGCGTGGATCGGCTGTCGATAACCGCTGTTGAACGCCTCCAGCACCGGCACCAGGCGCCCGGCCTCGATATCGTCGATGGTCATGAAGTTCGACAGGCAACAGATGCCCTGCCCTTCCAGCGCCAACTGGCGCACGGTTTCGCCGCTGGACGCCGCCACGCCGGGCTGGATCAGCCAGCGATCGCCCTCCACATGGCGCAGCGGCCAGTGGTTGAGGGTTTCGGTCTGGGTGAACCCCAACAGCGTGTGATCGGCCAGCTCGGCCACCGTGGTGGGCACGCCGTATTGCTTGAGGTAGTCGGGGCTGGCGAGGATATGCAGCGGCGTACAGCCAAGAGACCGCGCATGCAGGGTGGAGTCGGCCAGGACGCCGATACGGATGGCGATGTCGGTGCTCTGCTCCAGCAGGTCGATGATCAAGTCATCGCTGTTCAGCTCCAGCTGGATGTCCGGGTAGAGGCCGCGAAATTCAGCGATGTAGGGCACGATCCCATGCAGCATGAACGGCACGGCAGCGTTGATGCGCAGGCGCCCCGCCGGTTTCTGCTGGCGTGATGACAGGCGCTCCTCCAACTCTTCCATCTGCGCCAGGATCACCTTGGCCTGCTCGAAGAAGTACTTGCCCTCTTCGGTCAGGTCCATGCGTCGCGTGGTGCGGTTGATCAGCGTGGTGTCGAGCTTGGCTTCCAGGCGCGACAAGGTGCGGCTGACAGCCGAGGGTGTCTGCCCGACTTGCTCGGCGGCGGCGGAAATCGAACCGCATTCAATCACGCTGACGAAGATCTGCAGCTCATCGGACCGGGCTTTCACAGGCGCTCCTCGTTATCGGTTCAGCGCAGCTTACACCGAGAAATTGAACACCTGCGCCAGATGCTGCTCGTAGCGCGCTACATCAGCGTCGATGGCCGGGCGTTTCATCACGTCCACGCACAGGAACGTCGGCAGGCCGGTCATGCCGAGGAACTCGTTGGCCTTGTGGAACGGGAAGTACACCGCGTCCACGCCCTTGGCTTCGAAGAAGTCGGTCGGGTCATCGAAGGCTTGCTGCGGCGCGTTCCAGGTCAGCGAGAGCATGTACTGCTTGCCGTGGATCAGGCCACCGCTGCCGTACTTCTGCGAGGCATCGGAACGGGTGCGACCGTCGCTGGCGTACAGGCTGCCGTGGCCTTCGGTGAAGACTTCGTCGATGTACTTCTTGACGATCCACGGCGCGCCCATCCACCAGCCGGGCATCTGGTAGATGATCACATCCGCCCAGAGGAACTTGGCCACTTCTTCGGCCACGTCGTAGCCTTCGTCGATGTGGGTGACCTTGACGTCGATGCCCGCACGGTCCAACGCCGCCACGGCGGTGTCATGCAGGGTGGTGTTGTAGCGGCCATCGGAGTGGGCGAATTTCTTGCCGCCGTTGAGCAGGAGGACTTTTTTCATGGGAGGGTATCCAGAAGGGGTTAACAATGTCTGCCGGCAGGCTATCGACATCGGCCCCTCGGAATAAGCGGTGATGCGGCAAAATACATTTGACCAAAAGGCACGAATTACCCGCGCATTGTTAACCGCTGATCAGCAGATGGGCGCCCAGCAACGCCATGCCGATGAAAAATACGCGCTTGAACAACACCGCACTGATGCGCTGACGCACCGCCTGGCCCAACCACATGCCCAGCAGCGCCGGCACCAATGCCAACAATGAAGCATTGATCTCCCCACCTCCGAGCGTGCCGTCCAACGCCATGCCGGCAGCGAGC
The DNA here is from genome assembly GCF_024584605.1 of Pseudomonas extremorientalis. Lineage (NCBI taxonomy): Bacteria > Pseudomonadati > Pseudomonadota > Gammaproteobacteria > Pseudomonadales > Pseudomonadaceae > Pseudomonas > Pseudomonas extremorientalis. The sequence goes on from NZ_CP089519.1 coordinate 5,381,835, forward strand.
GCCAGGGTCGACACGGTGAAGGACAGCCCCAGCGCCTGCACCAACTGATTGCGGTCCAAGCCCAGGGCTTGCAGATAGGGCACGGCGGGGATCACAAACACACCGGTCGCCGAGGTGATGATGCCGGTGATAACACCACACAAAGGCGCCAACCAGCGTTCGGTTCGAGGCTTCACCTTGAACGTGGGCAGGAACAGCCCGCTCACTGCATACGCTAGCAACGCCCCGCCCAACGCATGGCCTACCCATCGCCCTCCACTCAGGCCCAGCCACAGCGTGCCAAGCCCGGTACCGAGAAAGATCAGCAGCAGCATCGGCCACAAGCGCCTGAGCAACGCACTCAAATGACCGCCGAACGCCAGTTGCCACAGGTTGGTGATCGTCGAAGGGATGATCAGCAACGCCGCAGCCTGCGTCGGTAGCATAGCCAGACCGAGCAAGCCCATGGAGACTGTCGGCAAGCCCAGGCCAATCACACCCTTGACGGTGCCGGCGAGCATGAAGGTGCCGATCACCAGCAGTGTCAGGGCTGGGCCGATATCTTGGTAAAACGCGAGGAATGTATTCATAGGGTGATAGTGCGGTTTTTCGATGAGGTCGAAAATTCGCCATATACTGAGGCAGACTCTTGTTTTGCCAGAGGCTGGTGCCATGCACTTTGACCTGATAGACCTGCGCCTTTACCTGCATATCTTCGACACAGGCAATATCACCGCTGGAGCAGCCCGCAGCCACTTGTCCCTCGCGGCTGCCAGCGCCCGCATCCGAGCGATGGAGGCTTCGCTGGGCATCGAGTTTCTTGAACGTGGCCGCCGTGGCGTTACCCCAACGCCCGCAGGCAAGGCCCTGGCCCGCCACGCCCGCCTGTTGCTGCAACAGGCCGAGCATCTGCGCCAGGACCTCGCGGAATACGCCAACGGCATCAAGGGCCAGGTGCGCCTGCTGTGCAACACCACGGCCCTCAGCGAATACCTGCCGGAGTTGCTGGCAGACTTTTTGCGCGAACACCCCAACCTCGACATCGACCTGCAGGAACTGCCGAGCCTGCGCATCACCCAGGCCTTGCGCCAGGGCACGGCGGACCTCGGGATCATTTCCGACGCGGTAGACACCCACGGCTTGCAGACCCTGCCGTTTCGCAATGACCCGCTGGTGCTGATCACACCGCTGGATCATCCGTTCACCGCAGGGAGCTTTATCGATAGCCTGCAACACGACTTTGTGGGCCTCGCCGCCCACAGCGCGTTGACGGTTTACCTCGAAGAACAGGCATTGCACGCAGGTTTCCGTCTGCAAACACGCATCCGCGCCGAGGGGTTTGACGGAGTGATCCGTATGGTCGCCCGCGGCGCCGGCCTGGGTATCGTGCCCCGGGCGGCACTGGAGCGCTGGCCGCTGGCATCCAGTTTCAAGGTCCACCCCCTGCAAGAAGAATGGGCCTGCCGGAAGCTGATGTTATGTGCGCGCTCGTTCGAACTCCTGCCCGGTTACGCCAAGGCCTTGCTCGACGCCTTGGCCCTGCCCTTGCGGAAAAACCCGTAATACACCACTGACAGAATCAGCAGGAACGGCACGCCAAACACCAGCGTCATCTTGAACGCCTCGGTGAAATACGTGGTGATCATCACCGCGCCCATCAGCACCAGGCCCAGCAAGGTGCTGTAGGGAAACAAGCGCAGTTGGAACGACAGCGTCGGCCCACCGTGGCGCTGGCGGTAGCGACGGAAGAACAGGTGCGTAAGGAAGATCATGAACCAGGTGAAGATCGCGCCGAACATCGAGATTGCCATCATCAAGGTGAACGAACTTTCCGGGTACACCACGTTGAGCAACGTCGCCAGGGCGATGCCCGAACTGGACAGCAGCAACGCGTTCAGCGGGATGCCGCTCTTGCTCAAGGCGCCCATGGCCTTGGGCGCAAAGCCGGCACGGGACAGGCTGAACATCATGCGGGTGGTGATGTAGAGCTGGCTGTTCATGGCCGACAACGCTGCGATCAAAATCACGAAATTCATCACCCCGGTGGCGCCGGGAATGCCGATGGTCTGCATCACCGTGACGAAGGGGCTCTGGGTCTGCCCGGCCTGGTTCCACGGCACGATGGCCAGCATCAGCGCCAGGGTCAGCAGGTAAAACACCACCAGGCGCACGATGGTCGCACGGAAGGCTTTCTTCACCGCCTGTTCCGGATCGGCCGCTTCACCGGCGGCCACGGCGATCATCTCCACGCTCAGGTAGCTGAAGATCGACACGATCACGGCGACCCACATGCCACTCAGGCCATGGGGGAAAAAGCCGTCGTGGGCCGTGTAGTTCTGCACGCCGTACTCCGGGTTGCCGGAGCCGAACACCACGTACACGGCGAGGATGATGAAGCCGACGATGGCGCTGATCTTGATCGTCGAGAACCAGTATTCGAAGTTGCCGAAGGTCTTCACGCTGATGGCGTTGAGCAGGATCAGCACACTGGAAAACGACACGATCCACACCCATTCCGGCACGTTGGCGAACCAGTACTTCATGTACATCGCCACCGCCGTGACCTCGGCGCCCACCGCCAGCACAATCGCCGCCCAGTAGGCGTAGCGCACCAGGAAACCGGCCAGCGGGCTGATGTAGAACTCGGCATAGGCGCCGAACGAGCCCGAGGTGGAATGCGCCACCGTCATCTCCGCCAGGCAGCCCATCAACAGCAGGGTGATCAACGCGCCGATGGCGTAGCTCACCAGCACACTGGGCCCGGCATACCCGATAGCGTACGCGCTGCCCATGAACAGCCCGGTGCCAATGGCGCCACCGATGGCAATCATGCTCATCTGGCCGGAAGTGAGCTGGCGCCGCAGGCCCAGTTCGCGGTGGGTGATCTCGGCAAAGCCGGTGTCTGGCGTAGTCACGTGGTGTGCCCCTTTATTATTGTGATTGCACTGTTTATTAACTGTTGTCACAGATTCCCTGTGGGAGGGGGCTTGCCCCCGATAGCGGTGGATCAGTCAACGCTGTATTGGCTGGCACACTGCAATCGGGGGCAAGCCCCCTCCCACATTTTTATCTGCGTTGTGGTCAGGTGACGCTGTTGCGGACTTTGAATTGCGCCTGGTCCCAGGTGCGGTTGTCGAGGATTTCGCCCAGTATTTCCACGGCATCAAACACCTCGGTAAAGCTTGTGTACAACGGCGTAAACCCAAAGCGCATGATGCGCGGCTCGCGGTAGTCACCGATCACGCCACGGGCGATCAAGGCCTGGATCACCGCGTAGCCTTCGGGGTGTTCAAAGCTCACATGACTGCCGCGCCGGGCGTGTTCACGCGGGGTGATCAGCACCAGTTCATGAGCAGCGCAACGTGCTTCGACCAATGTGATAAACAGATCGGTCAACGCCAGGGACTTGCTGCGCAGACTCGCCATATCGGTCTGGGCGAAAATCTCCAGCCCGCATTCCACCATCGCCAACGAGGTGATCGGTTGGGTGCCGCACAGGTAACGCGCGATACCCGCACTCGGCGCGTAGTTCGATTCCATGGCGAACTGCCGGGTGTGGCCGAACCAGCCCGACAACGGCTGGCGCACCACATCCACCAACGCCGGGTTGACCCACACAAACGCCTGGGAGCCCGGGCCGCCGTTGAGGTACTTGTAGGTGCAGCCAATCGCATAATCGGCACCGGCCTGATGCAGGTCGATGGGCACCGCGCCCGCCGAGTGCGCCAGGTCCCAGATACTCAGCGCGCCGCACTCATGGCTCAGGGCAGTCAGCGCCTGCATGTCGTACATGTAGCCGGTCTTGTAGTTGACGTGGGTGAGCATCACCACCGCCACGTCCTGGTCGATGGCCTGGGGCAATTCGTCCGGACTGTTCACCAGGCGCAGGGCATAGCCCTGTTGCAGCAGCTCGGCCAGGCCCTCGGCGATATACAGGTCGGTCGGAAAGTTGCTCGCCTCGCTGACGATCACCTTGCGGTGCGGTTGGCGTTGACGCTGCACGGTCAACGCGGCGCTGAGCACCTTGAACAGGTTGATCGAGGTGGTATCGGTGATCACCACTTCACCGTCGCCCGCGCCGATCAACGGCGCCAGGCGGTTACCCAGGCGCTGGGGCAGGTCCGCCCAGCCGGCGCTGTTCCAACTACGGATCAGGCCATTACCCCATTCTTCGGCAATCACTGCCTGGGCTCGTGCCAACGCCGTCACCGGGCGGGCGCCAAGGGAGTTGCCGTCGAGGTAGATCACGCCCTCCGGCAACGCAAACTGGCGGCGCAGTGGCGCCAGCGGATCTTGTTCGTCGAGGGCTAGGCAGTGGCTTCGCGTGGTCATGGGCTGTCCTGGTTTTTATAGGTAAGAATGGACCAAATAATGAACGAACTTTTAGAGAATTTTCGTGCAAAGTGGCGGGTAACAGGCTAATTAAGCTGTAGGAAATTCGAATTTAACCCCCAAACACGCGGATTTATTCTAACCATGATTCTCGACGCCACCGACCTGCGCCTCCTGCATTTCCTGCAGCAGGATGGCCGCATCAGCAACCAGGAACTGGCCGAAAAAGTCGCGCTGTCGCCGTCTGCGTGCCTGCGCCGTCTGCGCCTGCTGGAGAGCGAGGGCATCATCAGCGGTTACCGTGCGGTGCTGAATGCGGAGCAGTTGGGGATTGAGCTGGAGGCCATCGTGCACCTGTCGTTGCGCCAGGATGTGGAGGATTGGCACGAGACGTTCATCAAGAAGGTGCAGGGCTGGCCGGAGGTCGCCAGCGCCTACGTGATCACCGGCGCCAGCAACTATGTGCTGCGGGTGCAGGCGCGCAACCTCAAGCACTTTTCGGACTTTATCGTGAACCATCTGAACCGCACGGCGGGGGTGATGGATATCCGTTCGGAGATTGTGTTGCAGAAGATCAAGGATCGGGATGAGGTGCTGGACTTGGTGGTACGCAAATAACCACGCCACCACAATACCCTGTGGGAGGGGGCTTGCCCCCGATAGCAATGGTTCAGCCAATTAATATATTGGCTTCACCGCCGCCATCGGGGGCAAGCCCCCTCCCACATTTTGAATCGCGTTTAATCTTCCAGAGCGCGGACTCGTTGCATGCGTTTCTGCTCCACCGGCGCATCCGCTACCTGCAACGCAAAGTCAAAATCAATCTGCGCAAACCGCCCCTCCACGCCAAACTCCCGCGCCAGTTGCGGGTCGTCGCAGAAGCGAATCTCGGCGATCAACTCATCCCGCGTCGCATAGGCAAAGTCGTCATGCAGGTACGGGTCATCCGACAGGTTGATCTGCGTGGTCAGGTGCCGATGCCCCGGCGCCGAAATGAAGAAGTGGATATGCGCCGGCCGCTGCCCGTGGCGCCCGAGCTGATCCAGCAGTTGCTGGGTCGGCCCGGTCGGTGGGCAACCGTAGCCCGACGGCACGATACTGCGGAACCGGTAGTTGCCCTGGGCATCGGTCTCGATGCGTCGGCGCAGGTTGAACTCCGATTGCGTCGGGTCGAACCACGAGTAAGTACCCCCCGTATTGGCCTGCCACACGTCCACAATCGCCCCGGCCAGCGGTTTGCCGTTGGTATCGCGCACCTGCCCGCGCATGAACAGCGGCACCGCATCGTCCTTGCCATCATCCAGCCGCGCCTCGTACTTGCTCAACGGCGCCCCGGCCACATACAGCGGGCCTTCAATGGTGCGCGGCGTGCCGCCGGATTTGCCGGCTTCCTCGTCGGCAGCGTCCATCAGCAAATCCAGGTAATGCTCAAGGCCCAGCCCGGCGGCGAGCAATCCGGCTTCCTGGTGCTTGCCCAGCTCGTTGAGGTAGTTGACCGCCTTCCAGAACTCTTCCGGGGTCACTTCCAGGTCTTCGATGATGTTCACGGTGTCGCGCAGGATCCGGTAGATCAGCGCCTTGGTGCGCGGGTTGCCAGCGTCGTTGAGGTTGCCGCTGGCTTCTTCGAGAAACTGTTGGGCATGGGCAGTCTGGGACAGTCGGATGGACATGGTGCATTCCTCATCTTGTAGTTATTGGTCTGGAAACCGGCCTAGCGGTCGTCGTCATGGATCGACGACGGGTGCCGGCACAGGGCGTTCACTTCGATGGCCATATAGGGGAACAGCGGCAGTTGCATCAGCAGGTCATGCAGCGCCTGCACGCTGTCGACATCGAACACGCTGTAGTTGGCGTAGTGCCCGGCGATGCGCCACAGGTGGCGCCATTTGCCTTCCTGTTGCAGGCGCTGCGCCAGGGCCTTTTCATCGGCCTTGAGGCGGGCTGCGCGCTCGGGGTTCATGTCGAGCGGCAGGTTCACGGTCATTTTTACGTGGAACAACATGGCAGGCGCCTCTTAGTGTTTGTCACGACGCAAGAACGCCAGGCGCTCTTCATCGATGGCCAGGCCCAGGCCCGGTGCGGTGGAGATATGCAGCTGGAAGTCGCGGTACACCGGCGGCTCGGTGAGGATGTCTTCGGTAAGCAGCAACGGGCCGAACAGCTCGGTGCCCCACACCAGTTTGTTCAGCGTAAGGAAGGCATGCGCCGACGCCAGGGTGCCGATGCCGCCTTCGAGCATGGTGCCGCCGTACAGGCCGATACCCGCCGCTTCGGCAATCGCGGCGGTGCGCAGCACGGCACGTGGGCCGCCGTTCTTGGCGATCTTGAGGGCGAACACCGACGCCGCGCCTTCGCGGGCAAGGTTGAACGCGTCCTCGACGCACTCGATGGATTCATCCGCCATGATCGGCGCCGGGCTCGACAGGTTGAGCCGCGCCATGCCGCCACGGTTATTGCGCGAGATGGGCTGTTCGATCAGGTCGATGCCGTTGTCGCCGAGCACCTGGCACGCCCGCAGTGCCACCGCTTCGTCCCAGGCCTGGTTGACGTCGACGCGCACACTGGCGCGGTCGCCCAAGGCCTTTTTGATCGCGATCACATGGGCCAGGTCGTGGCTGACTTCACCAGCGCCGATCTTCAACTTGAAGAGGCGGTGGCGGCGCAGGTCGAGCATCTTTTCGGCCTCGGCAATGTCCTGCTCGGTGTTGCCGCTGGCCAGGGTCCAGGCCACCGGCAGCGCGTCGCGCACACGCCCACCGAGCAGTTCGCTGACCGGCAGGTGCAGGCGTTTGCCGAGAGCGTCGAGCAACGCGCTTTCGATACCGGACTTGGCAAAGGTGTTGCCACGGATGCTGCGCTCCAGGCGCAACATGGCAGCGTTGATATTACTGGCGTCCTGGCCGATCAGCAGCGGCGCGAAGTGGCGGTCGATGTTGACCTTGATGCTGTCGGGGCTTTCATTGCCATAGCTCAAGCCGCCAATGGTAGTGGCTTCGCCGATGCCTTCGATACCGTCGGCGCAGCGCAGGCGGATGATCACCAGGGTCTGGTTTTGCAGGGTGTGCATCGCCAGCTTGTGCGGGCGAATGGTGGGGAGGTCGACGATGATCGTGTCGATCGACTCGATGGGGCAAATCGGCATGGCTATACCCGTTGGGTTCTTTATAGGTTTTAGCCGATTCTGTGCCGTATTTTTCAAGGCTTCCAATATAGAATGGGTCTCGCACAATACCCTGAAGGTATGAAAGGAACCGTCATGGAACTGCGTCACCTGCGCTACTTCCAGGTGCTGGGAGAGACCCTCAACTTCACCCGCGCCGCCGAACGCCTGCACATCGCCCAGCCGCCATTGAGTCGGCAGATCCAGCAATTGGAGGATGAACTGGGCGTCATTTTGCTTGAACGTGGCCGACCGCTGCGGCTGACCGAGGCCGGGCGGTTTTTTTATGAACACGCCAACGTGCTGCTGGAGCAATTGAACAAGGTCTGTGACAACACCCGGCGTATCGGCCAGGGCGAGAAGACGTGGCTGGGCATCGGTTTTGCGCCGTCGACCCTGTACGGCGTGCTGCCCGAATTGATCCGCCGATTGCGTACCCATGAGGCGCTGGAACTGGAGTTGGGGCTGTCGGAGATGACCACTTTGCAGCAGGTCGAAGCGCTCAAGGCCGGGCGCATCGACGTGGGGTTCGGGCGAATTCGCATCGATGACCCGGCCATCGTCCAGCGCGTGCTGGTGGAGGACCGGCTGGTCGCCGTGCTGCCTGCCGGTCACCCGTTGCTCGATGCGCCCGCCACCCTCGCCCAACTGGCCGCCGAACCTTTTGTGCTCTACCCCGGCAACCCACGCCCCAGCTACGCCGACCATGTGATCGCGCTGTTCGACGCCCATGGCTTGAGCCTCAAGGTGGCGCAGTGGACCAACGAGTTGCAGACCGCCATTGGCCTGGTCGGCGCCGGCATGGGCGTGACGCTGGTGCCCGCCTCGGTGCAGGTGCTGCACCGCGCGGACATCGGCTATACACCCGTCGTGGAGGCCACGGCGACCTCGCCGATCATCCTTAGCCGACGGGTGAATGACCAGTCGCCAGGGCTCAGTCATTGCCTGCAACTGGTGGAAGAGCTCATCTGATTTATCCCAAACACTACAAACCCCTGTGGGAGCTGGCTTGCCTGCATAGCGGTGGGTCAGCTGGCACATCAGCTGACTGACACATCGCTATCGCAGGCAAGCCAGCTCCCACATTTGGATCTTCATTGTATTCAAAGGCTGCGCAGGCGCTTGCGCTGCAGGGTTTGGCTAGGGGACTCGTCGAACAATTTTCGATACTCCGCCGAAAACCGCCCCAGGTGGGTAAAGCCCCAGCCCAGGGCGATCTCAGAGATGGTACGGGTAGAGCCGTGTTCAAGGATTTCCTGGCGCACGACGCCCAGCCGGTACTTCTTCAAATAGGCCATCGGCGACAACGCAAAGTATTTGCGAAAGGCATCGAACAGCTTGAACCGCGACACCCCCGCAGCGGCCTCCAGGTCCTCCAGGTGCACCGCTTCCCGAGCGTTGTCATGGATGTACTGCCGCGCACGGATCAGATAATGCGGCAGTTTCACGCCCAGGACATCGCGCAGTTCTTCAGAGTAGTTGTTCGGCTGCGCCAGGATCAGGCCCTTGATCAGCGAGCTTTCCAGGTCGCGGGTAAAAGCGGCCTGCTCGTATAACTCGCTGCCATGCTCAAGCTCGGCGATGAAGTAGCGCGCCATGCGCCACCACGACGCCGAAGCGCCGTCCACTGCGTCCATCACCGACTCAAAGCGCAGCGGCGCCTCAATCGGCCGTTGCAGCAAATCTTCCAGCGATTCACTCATCGCCGCCCGCGTGATCACCACCTGCAACTTGCGGCAATCGCCGGAGATCGCCAGCACCTGATGCTCATTGGGCGAGATGATCACGCCCTGGTCGCGGTTGGAACTCAGGCGCTCACCGTTCTTGCTCAACTCCTGTTCGCCCACCAGCGGCAGGCTCAGGCTGTAGCTGCTGAAATGCTCGGCGTCTTCGATGTCGATGGTCACGTCGGTGCCGTATTCGATCACGCCCAGGGTGGTGGCGCGGGACTTGAACACGTTGGCGCTGTGGTGAAAGCGCAGGCGCTCCGGCGTATTGGTGGCCAGGCGATGGGGCCCGCAAATGCCCGACATCCAGCTGCGGGCGCCTTCCAGGTCGAAGCGTTGAATCGTTTGGCTGCTCATCAGGTGCACCCACGGCGGTTAGGCTGTTGCGCGCTCTGGCGGCGCGTCGTTGTTGTTCGACAGCAATTAATGCGCCACGCCGGCGCAATGGCCAGCGGGTGGATAGCAAGGGTCGACTAAGTGGATAAGACCCCGGCTTTTGCGACCACTGCCCTGCAAGACAGTAGCGCATCCCGTCACCGCTGCGCACCGGGTTGGGTATTTGCTGCCCAATTATCCGGCGCAGGTTCCCCCACTAAGCGGATAGCCCGCGCCCTGCCCCGCTGCCTCTAATAAACCACCGATCAGCCCCTATCAAAAAGGTGCCTCCCATGAGTGGTGCAAGAAGCGTCGAGCAGTGGAAAACGTTTATCGAAGGTTGCCTGGACTTTCGCCCGGTGGATGAAGTATTCCGCATCGCCCGCGACATGTTCACCGAGCCGGAACTGTTCGATCTGGAGATGGAACTGATCTTCGAAAAGAACTGGATCTACGCCTGCCACGAAAGCGAACTGGCCAACAACCACGACTTCGTGACCCTGCGCGCCGGGCGCCAGCCGATGATCATCACCCGCGATGGCGAAGGCCGCCTCAATGCGTTGATCAACGCCTGCCAGCATCGCGGCACCACGCTGACGCGGGTCGGCAAAGGCAACCAATCCACGTTCACCTGCCCGTTCCATGCCTGGTGCTACAAGAGCGATGGCCGGCTGGTGAAGGTCAAGGCGCCGGGGGAATACCCGGACGGTTTCGACAAGGCCACGCGCGGCCTGAAAAAGGCGCGCATCGAAAGCTACAAGGGCTTTGTGTTTATCAGCCTGGACGTAAATGGCAGCGACAGCCTGGAAGATTTCCTCGGCGACGCCAAAGTGTTCTTCGACATGATGGTCGCGCAGTCCGCCACCGGTGAACTGGAGGTACTGCCGGGCAAATCCGCCTACACCTACGACGGCAACTGGAAGCTGCAGAACGAAAACGGCCTGGACGGTTATCACGTCAGCACCGTGCACTACAACTACGTGGCCACCGTGCAGCATCGCCAGCAGGTGAACACCGAGAACGGCACAGGGGCCGGCAGCACCCTGGACTACAGCAAACTCGGCGCCGGCGACGCCAATACCGATGACGGCTGGTTCGCCTTCAACAATGGCCACAGTGTGCTGTTCAGCGACATGCCCAACCCCAGCGTGCGCTCCGGCTACGCCACCATCATGCCGCGCCTGGTGCAGGAGCACGGCCAGCAGAAGGCCGAGTGGATGATGCACCGCCTGCGCAACCTGAATATCTACCCGAGCCTGTTCTTCCTCGACCAGATCAGCTCGCAGCTGCGCATCATCCGCCCGGTGGCGTGGAACAAGACCGAGATCATCAGCCAATGCCTGGGGGTGAAGGGCGAGTCCGACGCCGATCGCGAGAACCGCATCCGCCAGTTCGAAGACTTCTTCAACGTGTCGGGCATGGGCACGCCGGATGACCTGGTGGAGTTCCGCGAAGCCCAGCGCGGGTTCCAAGGCCGGCTTGAACGCTGGAGCGACATCTCACGCGGCAGCCACCGCTGGGCAACCGGGCCCACGCCGAACAGCGAAGCCATCGGCATCCAGCCGGCCATGACCGGCACAGAATTCACCCATGAAGGCCTCTACGTGAACCAGCACCGCAACTGGCAGCAGTTCCTGCTCAACGGCCTCGATCAACAAGCGCTGAAACTGCGGGAGGTGAAATGATGAATGCCCCATTGCAGTTCCGCATCGAACAGTTCTTCTACCGCAAGTCCGAGCTGTGCGACGCCCAGGACTGGGACGCCTATGTGCAGTTGTTCGACCCGCAGAGTGAGTTCCACTTGCCGCAGTGGGACTCGGAACACGTCTACACCCGCGACCCCAAGCGCGAAATGTCGCTGATCTACTACGCGAACCGTTCGGGCCTGGAAGACCGCGTGTTCCGTTTGCGCACCGGCAAGGCGGCGTCGGCCACACCGATGCCGCGTACGCTGCACATGATCAACAACGTGCGCGTTGCCGAGCAGGCGGATGGCACGCTGGAGGTGCGACTGAATTGGCACACGCTGTTCTATCGCCTGGCCACGTCGGAGCAGTTTTACGGCCACGCCACCTATACCCTGAAACCGGAAGGCGACAGCTGGTTGATCACCCGCAAGCATGCGCTGCTGCTCAACGACACCATTAACTCGGTGCTGGATTTCTATCACCTCTAGCAGCGACCTTTTATGGCACAGGGGTTTGTGGCAACCGGGCTTCTTGTGGCGAGCGCACGTTATAAATATGCGGAGAGCAACACATGAATCACAAAGTGGCCTTCAGTTTTGCCGACGGCAAGACCCTGTTCTTCCCCGTCGGCGCCAATGAAATCCTGCTGGATGCAGCACTGCGCAACGGCATCAAGATCCCGCTGGATTGCCGTGAAGGCGTGTGCGGCACTTGCCAGGGCCGTTGCGAATCCGGCGACTACAGCCAGGATTATGTCGACGAAGAGGCCCTGTCCAACCTCGACCTGCAACAGCGCAAGATGCTCAGTTGCCAGACGCGGGTGAAGTCCGATGCGACGTTCTACTTCGACTTTGATTCGAGCCTGTGCAATGCGCCGGGGCCGGTTCAGGTCAAGGGCACCGTGAGCGCGGTGGAGCAGGTGTCGGCCAGCACGGCGATCCTGCAGGTCCAGTTGGATCAGGCACTGGAATTCCTGCCGGGCCAATATGCACGCCTGTCGGTGCCTGGCACGGACAGTTGGCGCTCGTATTCCTTCGCCAACCTTCCGGGCAATCAATTGCAATTCCTGGTGCGCCTGCTGCCCGATGGGGTGATGAGCAACTACCTGCGCGAGCGTTGCCAGGTGGGTGATGAACTGGTGATGGAAGCACCACTCGGCGCTTTCTACCTGCGGCACGTCTCCAAACCCTTGGTGCTGGTGGCGGGCGGCACCGGGTTATCGGCGTTGCTGGGCATGCTCGATGAACTGGCCGCCAACGGCTGCGACCAGCCCGTGCACCTGTACTACGGCGTGCGTGGCGCAGAAGACTTGTGCGAAGCGGCGCGCATCCAGGCCTACGCCGCGAAAATCCCGGACTTTCGCTACACCGAAGTGCTCAGCGCGCCCTCGGACGAATGGCCCGGCAAGCGCGGTTACCTCACCGAGCATTTCGACCTGGCCGAATGGCGGGACAGATCGGCGGATATGTACCTGTGCGGCCCCCCTCCAATGGTCGAATCCGTCCAACAATGGCTGGCGGATCAGGCACTTGATGGCGTTCAGCTGTATTACGAAAAGTTCACGCAGAGTAATATCTGACCCTCAGCACTTCTGAGGGGTAGATGCGGCGTGCACTCCACCCTGAGAAAAACAAGTAGAAGGGAATGTTAATGGCGGATGACATGGTTAACCCGGTGGGCCTCAAGCGTGGCCTGAAGAACCGGCACATTCAGTTGATCGCCTTGGGAGGGGCGATCGGCACGGGGTTGTTCCTCGGCTCGGCCGGGGTACTCAAGTCGGCGGGGCCGTCGATGATCCTGGGCTACGCGATTGCCGGTTTTATCGCATTCCTGATCATGCGCCAGCTTGGCGAGATGATCGTCGAAGAGCCGGTGGCCGGTTCCTTCAGCCACTTCGCCCACAAATACTGGGGCGGCTACGCGGGCTTCCTGGCCGGCTGGAACTACTGGGTACTCTACGTGCTGGTAGGCATGGCCGAACTGACGGCGGTGGGCAAGTACATCCAGTTCTGGTGGCCGCAGATCCCGACCTGGGTCAGTGCGCTGGTGTTCTTCGTGGCGGTGAACCTGATCAACACCCTCAACGTGAAGTTCTTCGGTGAAGCCGAGTTCTGGTTCGCGATCATCAAGGTGGTGGCGATTGTCGGCATGATCGTGCTCGGTTGCTACCTGCTGTTCAGCGGCACCGGCGGCCCGCAGGCGTCGGTGAGCAACCTGTGGAGCCACGGCGGGTTCTTCCCCAATGGCGGCATGGGGCTATTGATGTCCATGGCGTTCATCATGTTCTCCTTCGGCGGCCTGGAGTTGGTGGGCATCACCGCCGCCGAAGCCAGCGAACCGCGCAAGGTCATCCCGAAAGCGATCAACCAGGTGGTGTACCGCATCCTGATTTTCTACGTCGGCGCATTGACCGTGCTGTTGTCGCTCTACCCATGGGACCAACTGCTGCAAACCCTCGGCGCGTCGGGCGATGCCTACAGCGGCAGCCCATTCGTGCAGATCTTCTCGCTGATCGGTAACGACACCGCCGCCCACATTCTCAACTTCGTGGTGCTGACCGCGGCGCTGTCGGTGTACAACAGCGGCGTGTACTGCAACAGCCGCATGCTGTTCGGCCTGGCCGAGCAAGGCGATGCGCCCAAGTCGCTGATGAAGTTGAACAAGCAAGGCGTGCCGATCCGCGCCCTGGCGATTTCGGCCCTGGTGACGATGCTGTGCGTGGTGGTCAACTACGTCGCACCGAAGAGCGCCCTGGAGTTGCTGTTCGCGCTGGTGGTTGCCTCGCTGATGATCAACTGGGCGCTGATCAGCATCACCCACATCAAGTTCCGTAAGGCCATGGGCGAACAGGGCCTGACGCCGTCGTTCAAGACCTTCTGGTTCCCGTTCAGCAACTACCTGTGCCTGGCGTTCATGGTGATGATCATCAGCGTGATGCTGGCGATTCCGGGCATCAGTGAGTCGGTGTATGCGATGCCGGTGTGGGTGGGGATTATCTACATTGCCTATCGGCTGCGGGTTCGCAGAAGTCACGCGATAGTCAACGCGCAGTGATGCCTGTGGGAGGGGGCTTGCCCCCGATAGCGGTCTATCAGTACCCGATGTACTGACTGACACTGCCATCGGGGGCAAGCCCCCTCCCACATTTTGTTTACAGCGTGGAACGTACTCGCCACAGTTCTGGGAACAGCACGGTATCGAGCATCTTGCGCAGATACCCCACACCCTCCGTACCGCCGGTACCGGGCTGGAAGCCGATAATCCGCTCCACCGTCGTCACATGGCGGAAACGCCACTGACGGAACGAATCCTCCAGGTCGATAAACTTCTCGGCCAACTGATACAAATCCCAGTAACGCTTCGGGTCGCGGTACACCTCACGCCACGCCGCCTCCACGGACTCATCGTGAACCGTCGCCGCCGTCGGGTCGCGCTCGGCCCGCTTTGGATCAATCGCCAGGCCCGCCTTGATCATCAGGTTGATCGCCTCGTCATACAGCGACGGCGTGGCAATCGCCACTTTCAACTCGTTCAATAGCTCCGGCCGGTGGGCATGGGGCCGCAACAGCGCCGCGCTTTTATTGCCGAGGATAAATTCGATCTCGCGGTACTGGAATGACTGGAACCCCGACGACTGCCCCAGGAACGGGCGAATCGCCTTGTACTCCGGGGGCGTCATCGTCGCCAGCACCGCCCAGGCGTGCACCAGTTGATCGAAGATCCGCGACACCCGCGCCAGCATCTTGAACGCCGGTGGCAGCTCGCCCAGGCGTACATGTTCGCGGGCGGCCTTGAGTTCGTGGAGCATCAGCTTCATCCACAGCTCCGAGGTCTGGTGCTGGATGATGAAGAGCATTTCGTTGTGGTCCGGCGACAGCGGGTGCTGGGCGCTGAGGACTTTGCCCAGGTCCAGGTAATCGCCGTAGCTCATGGACTCGGAAAAATTCAGTTCGGCGTTATGCCATTCTTCGGGCGGCTGATAGTCAGCAGAGAAGGGACATTGGCTCATCGCGTGGGCTCCTTGAGCGGGCGGAGAATGGCGCGGACGGGGCTCGCGTCGAGGTTGGCAAAGCGCAGCGGCAGGGCGATCAGTTCGTAATCGCCCTCTGGGACGTCATCGAGCACGATGCCTTCGAGAATCGCCATGCCATGGCGCGCCACGGCGTTGTGGGAATCCATGGTCTTGGACTGCTGCGGGTCCAGCGAGGGCGTATCGATGCCGATCAAGCGCACTCCGAGGCTGGCGAGCAACTCGATGGTCTGCGGGGCGATGGCGGTGAAATTCGAATCCCATTCGGTCAGCGGCGCTTGTGGATAAGTACGCAGTAACACGCGCTCCGGCAAGTTATCCACACGGCCTTGAAGTTGGTGCGGCTGTATAAGCGCACCGCTGTCCAGGCAATGCAGCACGCGGCACGGCCCCATGTACACATCCAACGACACCTCACCAATGGCCGCGCCGTCCGCGCTGTAATGCAGCGGCGCATCCACGTGGGCGCCGGTGTGCGGCGACAAGGTGATGCGCCCGACATTCACTGGACACTCCGGGCCGAACTGCCACACGCGCTCTTCCTGGAACGGCGTATCCCCCGGCCAGGTCGGGGTCGCCGTACTCAAGGGCGGGCTGATATCCCACCACGTTTTTATTGGGTTCATTTCAAGGCTCTCGGCGGTTACTGGGGTGAATGATACGAGGGCCGGCTGCGAATTTTCTTGCGAATTCTGGCGTGAAGCGGGAAATCTTTCGCACTTACTGCGAAGAACGGACGAGAAATCGCACAAATATATCGTCCGGATGCGTCACCGTGCCCTGTGGGAGCCGGGCTTGCCCGCGATGACGGTGGCACTGCTTGCATCTTCATAGCCTGACACTCCGCTATCGCGGGCAAGCCCGGCTCCCACAGGGGTTCGCGGTAATTTCCGGATCATCACACCGCTGCGCTTCTGGGCATTCCGATGTCGAGTTCAGACCACTGACGCAACGCCCTAGGCCTTAGGGTGCATCCTTCCATTCCCTTCCTCGGAGTCATCATGTCCAAGCCCATCACCGTACTGCGCGACACTCATCCCCTGCCGGTCCTGGACGCGTGCAAATGGGAAAAACTCGAAGGCGACCCGCACACCGTCAACCTCAACGCCTACACCAGCGAAGACGGCAGCAAGATCATGGGCACCTGGATCTGCACCCCGGGCAAGTGGTACGTGGACTACGTGAAGTGGGAATACTGCCACTTCCAGGAAGGCTACTGCATCATCACGCCGGAAGGCCTGGAGCCGATTCACTTGCGAGCTGGGGATATCTTCGTGGTGGAACCGGGGATGAAGGGGACGTGGGAAGTGGTCGAGACGGTGCGTAAATATTTTGTGTTTGCTTGAGCCGCAAAAACCCGGGAGCCCACTATTAGCAGGCTCCCGGAACCGCCCCTACTTGGGTTTGCGATAGCTATTGATGATCGCCGAGAAGTCCTTGCCCCCTTCCCCACGCTGGCTCATCGATTGATACAACTGCTGGGCCACAGCGCCCAGAATCACGGGTTGCTTGGCCTGACGTGCAGCCTCAGTAGCCAGGCCCAGGTCCTTGAGCATCAGGTCGGCGCCAAACCCACCGGTATAACCACGGGACGACGGCGCGGTTTCAATCACACCCGGCCACGGGTTGTAGGTATCGGAACTCCAGCAGCGCCCGGTAGAGCTATTGATGATGCCGGCCAGCACCTGGGTGTCGATGCCCAGCGCGTCGCCCAGCGCCATGGCTTCGCTGACGCCGACCATGCTGATCCCCAACAACAAGTTGTTGCAGATCTTGGCGATCTGCCCGGTGCCCACCTCACCGCAGTGCACGATGTTACGGCCCATCTGCGCCAGCACCGGTTGCAGGGTGGCGAACAGTTCCGGGGTGGCGCCGACCATGAAGGTCAGCGTCCCTGCGGCGGCGCCGCCAGTACCGCCAGAAACGGGCGCGTCGGCCATCACCACACCGTGTTTGGCGGCGGCAGCGGCGACGTCACGGGCAGTATGTGGGTCGATGGTGCTGCAATCCACCGCCGGTACGCCTTTGCCAATGCCGGCAAGTACACCGTCATCATTCAGCCACACGCTGCGCACATGGGCGGCGGCGGGCAGCATGGTGATCACCAGCTCAGCGCCGGTGGCCGCATCACGCGGCGAATCGCTGATGGTGCCACCCAACTCGGCCAGTTCCTTGAGCACCGCCTGGTTCAGGTCAAACAGGTTCAGCGCATGGCCGGCCTTGATCAGGTTGCGAGCCATGGGTGCGCCCATGTTGCCCAAGCCGATAAATGCAATCTTCATGGTCGTCTCCCGGATCAGCGCAGGTTGATGGTGGTGTTGACGCCATCGTTGACCGTGTCGTCATCGAACCAGCGGCTGGTGACGGTCTTGGTCTGGGTGTAGAACTGCACCACTTGCTTGCCATATGGGCCGAGGTCGCCAAGCTTGGAACCACGGGAACCGGTGAAGCTGAAGAACGGCACCGGCACCGGGATCGGGATGTTGATGCCGACCTGGCCTACGTCGATTTCGCTCTGGAACTTGCGCGCCGCCGCGCCGCTCTGGGTGAACAGGCCGGTACCGTTGCCGAACGGGTTGGCGTTGACCAGGGCGATGGCCTCGTCGAGGGTCGCCACTTCCAGCACCACCAGCACCGGGCCGAAGATTTCCTGGGTATAGATCTGCATGTCGGTGGTCACGCCCGAGAACAGCGTCGGGCCGACAAAGTTGCCTTGCTCGAAGCCCGGCACCTTGATGTCGCGGCCATCCAGCTCCAGCTTGGCGCACTCTTTCACACCGCTTTCGATCAGCTCCAGAATGCGTGCCTTGGCACGCTTGGAAATCACCGGGCCGACATCGGTGCCGGCTTCGCTACCCGCATTGACCTTGAGCTTTTGCGCCAGCGCTTTCAGGTCCGGCAGCCATTGCTTGGACGCGCCCACCAGCACCACCACCGAAGTGGCCATGCAACGTTGGCCCGCCGCACCGAAACCGGCGCCGACCAGGGCATTGAGGGTGTGTTCACGGTTGGCATCCGGCAGCACCACGGCGTGGTTCTTGGCGCCCATCATCGACTGCACGCGCTTGCCGTGTTTGCCGGCCAAGTCGTAGACGTGAGTGCCCACGGCGGTCGAGCCCACGAAGGACACAGCCTTGATGTCTTTGTGGGTGCACAGTGCATCCACCACATCCTTGCCGCCGTGCACCACGTTGAGCACGCCAGCCGGCACGCCAGCTTCCAGCGCCAGCTCGACGAGCAGCATGGTCGACAGCGGGTCCTGCTCGGAGGGCTTGAGGACGAAGGTGTTACCGCAGGCAATGGCCATCGGGAACATCCACAGCGGGATCATCGCCGGGAAGTTGAACGGGGTGATACCGGCGCACACGCCGATGGGTTGGCGCAGGGTGTAGGTGTCAACGCCACCAGCGACGTTTTCAGCAAACTCGCCCATTTGCAGGGTGCCGATGGAGCAGGCGTGTTCCACCACTTCCAGGCCACGGAAAATATCGCCTTCGGCATCGGCAATGGTCTTGCCCTGCTCGTTGCTGAGGACCACGGCGATGCGCTTGGAATGTTCGCGGATCAAGGCTTGCAGCTTGAGCATGATGCGCATGCGCGCGCCGATCGGCGTCAGCTTCCAGGTCTGGAAGGCGCGGTGGGCAGCATCGATGGCAGCGTTGACTTCATCGGCAGTGGCGAACGGGACTTTGGCCAGCACCTCTTGGGTGGCCGGGTTGACGATGTCTTGCCACTCGGTGGTCTTGGACTCGACCCACTCGCCGTTGATCAGCAACTTGACCTGTTGCACGGAAATATCGGCAGATGCGTTCATGTGGTCTCCAATCTTATATTTATGCAGAGACAAGGCGCGTAACCGCCTTGGGAAATGAGGCGTTCGGACTGTTTTTGGAGTATAGATGTGCAAATCTCTAATAAGAACGCACATAAAAGCCGGACCAATATGCAAAAAAACATCACATCCCTGGGCTCCCTGAACTGGGATGACCTGAAGTTTTTCCTCGAAGTGGCCCGCACCCGCAAGGCCAGCGTGGCCGCCAAGCGCCTGGCGGTGGACTACACCACCGTGTCGCGGCGCATCAGTTCGCTGGAAGTGTCCCTCGGCACCCTGCTGTTCGAAAAATCCCGGACCAACGGCTTCGTACTCACCAGCGAGGGCCAGCGTTTGCTGGGCTATGCCGAGTCCATCGAAAGCACCCTGCACATGGCCTGCGAACAAGTCTCCGGCTCCGGCGTGGCGTTGTCCGGCCACGTGCGCATGGGCTGCACCGAAGGGTTCGGCAGCTTCTTCGTCACCCCGCAATTGAGCCACTTCGTCGACACCTACCCGGCCATCTCGGTAGACATCCTGCCCCTGCCGCACTTCATCAGCCTGTCCAAGCGCGAAGCCGACATCGTCATCGCCCTGGAACGCCCGGAACACGGGCCGTATGTGTGCTGCAAACTGTGCGACTACAAATTGCAGCTGTACGCGACCCAGGAATACCTCGATCAACACCCGCCGATCCGCAAACCAGTGGACTTGGCCGAGCATCCGTTTATCAGCTATGTGGATGACTTGGCGTTCAGCTCGGAGCTGCTGTACCTGGCAAACGTAGTGCCCGGAGCCAGCGCCAGTTTGCGCAGTACCAGCGTGATTGCGCAGTACGTGGCGGCGCAGCAAGGGCGGTCGATGGCGATATTGCCGTGTTTTTTGGCGGCGCAGGATCCACGGTTGTTACCGGTGCTGGGGGAGCAGATTTCCATCACTCGCCAGTTCTGGATGTATTGCCGGGAGGATCTGAGGAAGTTGAAGCGGATTACGTTGTTGTGGGACTACATCAGGGAGGTGACGGAGCAGAATCAGGGGCTGTTGATGGGGGAGACCAGGGAGATCAGGTTCGCGGATTAAAGGGCCATCAACGATGATTCGCTTTAATTTGCAGGACGTTTCCTAGAGACTCTCTACCCCATTGCGCCTTACCGTTTGGGTCACTAGCCTCCTGACTTCGCTGCTCATCAGCGATCGGGTTTAGCGACTCGGATTAGTTGGGATGTGATGCCAAAGTATTGCCAGGCTTTTTACCTGTCTCTACCATTTTATGGCGGCTGTACGCGGGAGACCTTCGGGTCTGCCGGGTTCCCAAATTTACCGGTTCGCTAACCCGTGTACAGCTGCCACCTCTTCATGTTTAGCGACATGCCGTGGTGACCCCTACTGCAAATTTGGGAAACATCATGTCAAAAATCGTCCCCGATCCACCGCTTTCCTCCATCACCACCCTCGGCGTAGTCACCTTCGGCGACTACGGCGAAAACGAAAAACCGCTGTTCCGCGTCAACGCCGGCATGCCCATTGAGGAAGCGCTGGAGCACGCCTCCACCCTGCTGTTCTACTCCAAGAAACTCGCGATGGAAGCCGCCATGGATGTACGCGGCGAGCAATACGCGTGGGCCGCGCATTACCTGTGTGAGATGGGCAAAGCCGTGGTCGATGACCTCACGCAAGCGATGACACCGGGCCGTTAAGCGAACACCGCTCGAATGCGGGAGGAGCCCTGCTCCTCCCAACATTTAAACGACGGTAGTCCCGGCTATTTGTGGATACCGAGCCCGAACTTCGCGCAGGAACTCACCCGCACGGTTTTTGAGCCATTCAATCAGACGCGCAATATCCGGCTCTGACTGCCGCCCATTTCGACAAATGATGTAGTAGGCCGCAGGGGACATCATCACGGGGCTTTTCAACGCAACCAATGCACCGTTTTCCAATTGGTCATACACCAACGCAGTCCTGCCCAGCGCAATCCCTGCGCCCTTTACCGCCAGACTGATCGCCAGGCTCGAATCCGGAAAGCGCGGCCCATGGTGATAAGGCGGCGTCGGCAGGCCCTGAAACGCAAACCAGCTTTCCCACCCCGGACACACCTGATCGTCCACCCTATGAATCAGCGGGTATTGGGCGACATCCTCCGGCGCAATATCCCCCTTCGGCCTTAGAAATTCCGGCGAGCAAACGGGGAACACCGCGTCACGCATCAGCAGTTCAACATGATGATCCGGGTAATCGCCATACCCCATCACCACCGCGACATCGTATTGATGCGCTTCCAGACTGGTGCTGTTGATGTCGGCGCTGGTCAACACCAGATCAAGGTTGAACGAAGCCTCAGTGTGAGAGCCGTGCATCCTGGGGATCAGCCATGTCGAACAGAGCGAGGACGTGCATGAGAGGTACAGCGGACGGGACTTTGCGGGGTTGAGTGAATGCAAGACCCCATCCAGCGCCTTGAAAAATCCGTCGGTGACTGGCAACAAAGCCTGCCCTGCGGACGTCAGCTTGACGCCGCGCGAATGCCGCTCAAACAACTGCACGCCCCACCATTCCTCCAGGCCTGCAATTTGATGGCTGATGGCGCTGGCGGTGAGGTTAAGCTGCGACGCCGCACGCGCAAAGCTACCGGTTTGCGCAGCGCTGACGAACGCTTGAAGCATCGGAGTGGGAGGCGGACGCTGGGCCATCAGGTGCTCACTTTGATCAAGATGATCCCGCAAACAATGACGAATGCCGACAGCATCCGTCGCCAACCAAACTGTTCGTGAAAGAACAGCGCGGCAATAATGGCGCCGATAATAACACTGGTTTCCCGCAGCGCTGAGACCTTGGCCACCGCGTCCAGCGACAATGCAAACAACACCAATCCGTAAGACGCCAGGTAAAAAACACCGCCCAACAGGCCGACTCGCCAATGCCCACGTATCGCTCGCATCAAGGCCAAACGCTCCCTGGAAAACGCCAGAACCGGGATCGGAATGCTCTGGAATACCGTCAGGTAGATGATGTATTGCAACACCGTTTCACTGGCTCTCACGCCTTTGGCGTCCACCACCGTGTAAGCCGCGATAAACGCCCCGGCACACACCGCCATCAGGATCGGCTTGAGCATCTGCGCCGTCATCCTGCGCACAAAGGTCAGGCTGATAATGCCTACACAAATCAACACCACACCCGCCAGCACCTCGCGTGACAACTGCTCATGCAACAGAAAGTAGGAAAATAAAGCGACCAGTACCGGCGGTATCCCACGCATCACCGGGTACACCTGCCCGAAATCTCCCGCTTCGTAGGCTTTGATCAGAAATAGCCGATAGACCGTATTGAGTCCCACGGAGACGAGGATGTAGCCCCACACCTCCAGGCTCGGCACGCTGACAAACGGCAACGCCAAAAGGCATATCACCAGGGCGGTGCCATCCACCATGGCCAAGGTCATGAAGCGACTGCTGCCGGCGCGGACGACAGCGTTCCAAGTGGCGTGCATGAAGGCTGAGATCAAGACCAGCGTGATCGCGATATCGGAGTTGTCCATGGGGCTCGGCTTATGGCGGATAGTAGAGGATGTACGCTATGGGCATCGAGGTGTCATTGTTTACGCAACCACATCCGTAGCATGTAGCGATTTAGATCGCTCAAAGACTCAGCATCATCTATCACACAACGTGGCGTATTCCTGTCAATGAAGTGCGTGCGAGTATGAAGAAACTTATTATCGGCCGAAATAAGTACCTGCCCTGATTCCAGCAACACTCGCTGCTGAACGGATGACTGATCGAGAACAGTATCCAGAAAGTCCAGCGCTTGACATTGAGCCACCGTTAACGGCACTCCCGCTTTGATGTGGGCGGATTCAATGTAGACCCGAAAGTATCTGATCAGTGGAATGCCTTCATTGGAAAAACTCAGAATGGGCGCCTTGAAAAGCTGCTCTTCATCTGACATACCGCAGTTTTCAAAAAAGAAGTTGCATTTAAGCTCTTCCAATATTTCCGGAAACGCCATCAGCTCCGCGTATACCGCGCTTGCATCAATCAGGATGCTCTCGCCGCCCAAAAGCGCTTGCTGTCCGCAAGCCAGGATCAAGTAATCGATAGGTAGCGGATCGCTCACTCCATCGTTGTGTACGTACGCACCTTGACGGGTTTGATGGTATCTAGCCCCCTCCTCAATACTCTTACCGCCTCTGTCATAAACCTCAATCACCTTGTGACCCAGATGATTCTGTACCATAGGTACGCCAAGTAGCGAACCAAATGTCCATATCAGTGATTTAAAGTTTTCAAGTTTCTCGACCTTAAAACCATCAAGAATCAAGACATGGCATTCATGGTCGATCATGGTTCGGATTCTATCTAGCTCCTCACTCAAGACGGATGATTGTAGAGAATTGATGTAGGCAGCCTTGGTATCGAATCGAGCCCCCTGACTTTCAGATGCTAGCAACTCTCTTGCGCTCAAAAGTTCATCGAAGGCACATTTTGAAAGTCTAACTTTGGAAACTGCTTGCCGGAAATCACTGACGTTTATATTCATCGCAATCCTTTACGGTGGTTAGTTGGAGCGTTCATTTAACTAAGCCCACCGTTTGCGAAAAAGCGAAACCTCGTCAGCCTAGCCATCAAAATTCGTCATGGCAGAGCTTTCCTACGTAGAAGTTACTTAGCAAACGCTGTTTCATGCGCACCGCCAAACCAACTGTGGGAGCTGGCTTGCCGGCGATAGTGGTGTCTCAGTACCGGATGTACTGACTGACACACTGCCATCGCTGGCAAGCCAGCTCCCACAGTTGATTGGGTTTCAAGTTGAGATGGGGGTAGTGACTCAGTCCGCAATCACCACAATCGACACCCGCCGATTCTCCGTGCGCCCTGCCGCCGTATCGTTGGAGGCCACCGGCTCGCTGCTGCCCAAGCCGCGCAGTTGGATGTTTTCTTCTTTCATGCCCACACCGGTCAACACCGCCGCCACGCTTTTCGCGCGGCGCAGGGACAGTTGCTGGTTGTAGGTTTCCTTGCCGGAAGCGTCGGTGTGGCCGTCGACGCGCACGCGTTCGATGCCCACGCCCAGCAGGGCCTTGCCGATGCGTTGGACGATGTCGGTGCTGGGTTGGTTGAGCGTCTCGACGTCGCTGCCAAACAGCACTTTACCGGACAGGCCGAAGGCCCAGCCTTCGTCGGTCAGTTCGAAGCCTTGCTGCTTGAGGACCGCGACTTGTGCCGGGGTAAGGCCTTTGGGTGGAGCGGTCTGGCAGCCGCCAAGGGCGAGCAGGGCCACCAGCAAGGTGATAAACATGAAACGCGCGGTCGTGAACAAGGGGTCAACTCCTGTGTTGAACGTTGACGACGGAATTCTCCGACTCCGCCGTTTGCTGGCCGCCCGAGGACAAACGCTTGGCCTGGTACATCGCCGCGTCGGCGGCATTGAGCAAGGTGCCGGGTGTGGCGCCATGATCAGGGTAGATGGCGATACCGATACTGAGTGAGGTCAACACCTGGGTGTTGCCGGGCACCGGAATCGGCAGGTCCATGCTGGCGATGATTTTGTCGGCGATGCGCTCGGCGTCTTCCACCTTGTGCAGCGGCGCCAGCAGGATGGCGAACTCGTCACCGCCCAGGCGCGCGACAAGGTCATCCTCACGCAGTTGAGCACGCACGCGCTCGGCCACCGCTACGAGAACGGCATCGCCGGCGGCGTGGCCAAAGCTGTCGTTGATCTCTTTGAAACGGTCGCTGTCGAGGTAGAGCACCGCCAGTTGTTCCTTGGCCTTGGCCGCACTGCGCAGGGCACGGATCAGACGGCCTTCGAAGTACGCACGGTTAGGCAGGCCGGTGAGGCTGTCGTGATTGGCCTGGTGGGCGAGGGATTCGTTTTCGCTTTGCAGATGGTTTTGCCAGGCTTCCATCTCGCCGAGCAAAGCGTTGAAGTCGCTGCCCAGGCTGTCCAACTCGGCGATTCGCGCCGGCGGCACACGGCGATCGAAGTCGCGTTCGCTGCGGGCGGCGTGGGCCACGGCGGCGAGGCTTTGCAGTGGGCCGGTGATACCGCGCAATAAGCGTCGCGCCAGGTGCAGAGCGATCCACGCGCTGAGCGCGGTGCAGATGAGGATCCCGGCCAGGCCACTGAGCAGGAAACGCAGCAGGCTACCGCCGTGACCGGTGAGGTGAGTGCTGCCGATGACTCGCCCTTGGTGGAGGATAGGCTGGCTGATGGGTTGTTCGAGCAGGGTGTGCGCCAGCTCCAGTTCAACTCGCGAGAGCATGCCGGTATCCGGACGTATCCACTGCGCCAGCAACTTGCCATTGGCGTCGAAGACTTCGGCCTGGGCCACTTCTTCGGTGGAGGCGATCAGGCTGAGCGCTTCAGTGGCTGCCGCGCTGTCGTTGAACACCACTGCCGCTTCCACGGTGTAGTTGATAGAGCGCGCGATCAGGTGCAGGTTGTGTTCGGCATACACCCGCAGCGCCAGCACACCCAGCAGGGTCAGCGAGATGCTGGCCAGGGTCACCGCCACCAGAGCCAGGATCAGGTGCCCCCTGCCGATGACCGAGCGCAGGGTAGGTCGCACTTTGGTGACAGTCATGGCGCAGGCGCTCGCCGACGGGACAACTGCAGCACGCTGGGGTGAATGCGCACGCCGCTGCGCGCCACGGAGTCGAGGTTGACCTCGAAGGACACTTGCTCATCACTCACCCGCAGGCAGAACAGGCTGCCCACGGTGCACTGGTCGCCGCCTTCGCTGATGCTCAGCACCGGGTGACCGATCAACGAGGTGAACAACTGGCTACGCTCATCGGCACTCAGTTTGCCGATGTACACCGCATCGCACGCGTTGACGATATCGGGATGGTTGGCCAGCAGGCGCTGCACCACCACCGGACGACCGGTGGCCTGGGTGGTGCCTTTGATCAGGTCGTCGGTGTATTGGGTCGGGCCGACGACGCACAGGCGCAATTGCGCAGGCTCGACCGGCCAGCGCGCATAACTGAGGATACCGAGTACCACCTGAGTGACCGCTTGGGCGCGCTGGGCGGCAAGATCAGCGGGGTCGGGCGCCTGGGCGAAGGCGCGCGGCGCGAGTACGCACAGCAACGCCACCAGCAGCATGCGTCTCCAGCTCAAACTGCGCTCTGTGGGCGAGACAGCCACGTTCATGCAGCGATTCTCTCAGGTGTTTTTTAGATGATGCCGCAACGATAGCACAGCGGCGCAAAACCCCGCGAAGAGTAGGTCTTCACGGGGGCCGCTATTTTTCCAGAAAAATCAGTCGACTGAATCAGAAAAATGGCATGACCTGTCAGTCAGTTTTTTCCGGTTCGTGGCCCAATTCCAGCATCAGCCCACTCAAGCGCTTGACCTTGCGCCTGACCGCCTCTTCAAACACACCCCCTCGGGGCTCGATCAGGCTGAACCAGCGCTTGGCCCGCGTGATGCCGGTATAGATCAATTCTTTGGTGAGCACGGGGTTCAACGCATCCGGCAGGATCAATGCGGTGTGGGTGAACTCGGAGCCCTGGGATTTATGCACGGTCATGGCGTAAACAGTTTCCACATCATTCAGACGGCTAGGCAGCACAAATCGCACACCGCCCTGGCCATCGTTGCGTGGGAAGGCCACGCGCAACACCTGGGGACCGCCGTCGCTTTCGGGCAATTTGAGGGCGATGCCGATATCGCCGTTCATCAGGCCAAGACCGTAATCGTTGCGGGTCATCAGCACCGGGCGGCCTTCGTACCATTGCTCGTCGCCTTCGATCAAACGTACCTTGCGCAGGGCAGCAGTGATGCGCAGGTTCAGGCCTTCCACGCCCCAGGGGCCTTTGCGTACCGCGCAGAGCAGTTGGAACGCATCGAAGGCCTGCAGCAGTTGTTGCGCCCAGTGGGTCCAGGCGTCGCTTTCCCGCGGGGTATCAAGTGACGGGCGGGCGCTGTGCAGCAGGTTGAGGTAATAGCGATAACCGTGGGCGCCATCACCCTGCCCGTCCAGCACCAGACGCTCCAGGGCGTGGTCGTGCTCGCCCTTTAGGCTGACGCAGAACAGATCATCGTGACTGCGCGCCGCCAGCAGCTTGCGCGCCTCTTCGGCATTTTGCTGGTTGACCCAACGCGCCAGTTGGCCGATGCCACTGCCCTCGCCGAAACGCCGCGAGTAACGCAGCATCACCACTTGTTGGGCCAATGGGTGGCTGGCGTCGAGGTCTTCCTGCAGGCCGCTGGCACTGAGGTCTTCGCCGCTGACCGCTTGCAACCATTGGCGGGTCTCGGTGCTGTAGAAGCCGGCTTCGGCGTCGCGACACAAGTCACCGAGCACTGCACCCGCCTCTACCGACGCGAGTTGGTCCTTGTCGCCCAGCAGCACCAGGCGTGCATGGGGCGGCAAGGCGTCGAGCAGGTTGGCCATCATTTCCAGGTCGATCATCGAGGCTTCGTCCACGACCAACACATCCAGGGGCAATGGGTTGCCAATGTGATGCCGGAAGTGCCGCGTGCCCGGGCGACTGCCCAGCAGGCGGTGGACAGTGGTGACCTTGGTCGGGATTTTTTCCTTCACGTTGTCCGGCACTTTCAGCGACAGCACTTGCTGACTGATGGACTCGGTGAGGCGTGCGGCAGCCTTGCCGGTCGGTGCGGCCAGGCGAATGCGCAACGGACTGCCGGCTTCCACGGCAGGCGCCTGCAACAGCGCGAGCAGGCGCACCACAGTGGTGGTCTTGCCAGTGCCAGGGCCGCCGGTGACGATGCTGAATGCGCCGCGAGTGGCCAAGGCACAGGCGAGTTTTTGCCAGTCGATCACGCCGTCGGGCGGCGGTTGGTCAAACAAACGGCTCAGGCGCTGCGGCAGATCTGCGGCGACGTTTTCCTGGGTGGCGAGCCGTAGACGCAAGGCGGTATCGATGCGCCGCTCGTAGGTCCAGTAGCGGCGCAGATACAGGCGTTTGCCGGATAGGACCAACGGACGGCTTTGGGCGGGCTCGCTGCCATCGACGGCCAGGGCGACCAGATGGCTGGCGGCGAGCGCGTGGCACCAGTGGGCGCCGTCGAGGCCGTCGAGCAACTGCGATGGCAGCAGCATGGCGCCGGTTTGCAGGTCGCCTTCAGGCGGCAGTGACAGGGCGAAATCGGGCGCCTTGAGGGTTTCGAACAAATCGAGGCAGACGTGACCATGACCCAATTGATGGCTGGTCAGCGCGGCGGCTAGCAGCACCAGCGGGTCAGCCTGTGGATCGAGCTCGTGCAGGAAGCCGACGAAGGCTTTGTCCAGGGCACGCAACCAGCCACGCTCCACCCAACGCGCCAGCAATTGCACCAGGTCGGCGGCGCGGCTGAGGGGTGTCAGCTCCTCCAGCGGTAATGGCGACAGGCTCATAACAACACTCCTTGTTCCCAGGCGGGCTCAACCCTGGGCGGGATCGGCTTGCCCTGGAACAGCAGGTCCAGGCCTTCGATCAGCTCTCGTGGCGGCCGGGTGAAATACGCCCCCTGGCTCGCGGACTGCGTACCACGCAGGAAAATGTACAGCGCACCGCCGATATGGCGGTCGTAGTCGTAGTCCGGCAGGCGCGCCTTGAGTTGGCGGTGCAGGGCCAGCAGGTAAAGTACGTATTGCAGGTCGTACCGATGCTCGAGGATCGACTGTTCCATGGCGTCCGGGGTGTAGGCCGAATCGTCGGGGCCAAGCCAGTTGGATTTGTAATCGGCGACGTAATAGCGTCCGTCGTGTTCGAAGGTCAAATCGATAAAGCCCTTGAACATGCCGTTGAGCAGCACCGGTTCGGCGGCGACGCGGGAGACGCCGTTATGGGTGTATTGGCACACCAGTTTGTCGAGGGCGAGTACGTCGACTTTGTGGCTGGCGAACCAGAACTCCATTTCAATCTGGTACTGCTGCAACCGGCTGAGGGAAACGTGACCGTTTTCCACCGGCAATGGTGTTTGCAGCAGGTGGCCGAGCCAACTGCCGAGGGTGGTGATCCAGCCCTCCCAGTTGCGCCGATTGCAGCGGGCGCCCACGGCTTTTTCGATCGCCTCGGGTGTGACGTTGAAGCCCTCCTCCCCGGCCCACTCCAGCAGCCCGTGGAGAAAGGTTCCGGGGTTGGGCCCACGTGGGAAGCGGTGAATGTCACCGCCGGACGCCGCCACTTCGCGGGGTGCGTCGGGGTCGAGGCGTTCGTCATCGAACAGCTTTTGGGCCTGTGGGCTTTCCGGCGCTTCGAGCGCGGCAGCGCTCATGCTGTCGCCGATGCGCAAGGCGCTGTAGGAGGCAATCCACCAGTTTTCCGCCGCCTTGCGCTTGGGCAGCAGGGGCGCGCGCAGCGTGGCTTGGTTGCGCGGTGGGTGGAAGAGGATGTCTTGCGCTTCGGGCACTTGGGCGTAGTTGATTGCCGTGCAACCTTCTTGAAGGTCCAAGAGCCAGCGCGCCAAACCGGCGGACTCTCCCAGCGATGCGCCTGCGCCAAGCAAATAGCCCAGTGCCGAAAGGTGCAGTACGGAGCTGTTGCTGTTGCCGCGCTTGAGGTCGGCAATGCCCAGCCAACACGCATGTTTGGCACGGGTCAGGGCGACGTAGAACAGGCGCAGGTCTTCGGCGAGGCGCTCGTTGTCGGCCTGGGCGATCAACTCGGGCGTTGGGCGCAGGCTGACCTGGGATTTGCCGTGTTCATCGTGGTAGTGCAGCGGCAAGCGGCTGCCGTCCACCGGTTTGGCCGAGCAGATGAACGGCAGGAAAACCAGGTCGTATTCCAGGCCTTTGGATTTGTGGATGGTCACGACCTTGACCAGTTGCTCATCACTTTCCAGGCGCAGGATCTGTTCTTCACCCGCCTGGCCCGAGAGCGCCAGGTGTTCGGCCAGGTGGCGGATCAGCGCCTGTTCGCCGTCCAGTTCCGAGGCCGCTTGTTGCAGCAGTTCGCTGAGGTGCAGCAGGTTGGTCAGCACACGCTCGCCATCACTGCGCGCGATCAGGGTTTGCGGCAGTTTGAAGTCGTGCAGCAGGCGCCGCAGCATCGGCAGCACGCCTTGGGTGCGCCAGATTGCGCGGTAGCCACGGAACTGCATGACGCGGCTTTCCCACGCGAGTTCGTCCTGGTTCAGACGCTCCAGTTCCGGTAAAGACAGGTTCAGGGTGACGCAGGCCAAGGCGGCACGCAAAGGGCGCTCCACGTCCGGTTCGGCGCAGGCCTTGAGCCAGGCCAGCAGGTCGTGGGCTTCCTGGGCGGCGAACACCGAGTCCTTGTCGGACAGGTAAACGCTGCGCACACCACGGGCGGCCAGTTCTGCGCGTACCGCCTGGGCTTCCTTGCCGTCGCGCACCAGAATGGCAATATCTGACGGCAGCACGCCTTTGAAGCTCGCGTCCGGTTGCAGGAAACCGGCACTGCCCTGCTGGCCGCCGTTGAGCAATTCAACAATGTGCGTGGCACAGGCCGCCGCCAGCTGCTGACGATACAGCACGTTGGAAATCGGCTGGTCGGTGGGCAAGTGCCAGAGGTTCAATGCCGGCAACGTTTGCCCATCGACCTGCAAGTGTTCCTTGCGGCCTTGGGACAGCACCGAGTGGAACGGTACGGGGTTTTTGCCATCCGGCTCGCGGAACAGGAACGCACCCCGGCCCGTTTCCGCACGCTGGAACACATGGTTCACCGCCTCGACCATCGCATGGCTGGAGCGGAAGTTGGTACCCAGGGTGTGATGGCGGCCGGTGGTGGACTGGCGGGCGCGCAAGTAGGTGTAGATGTCGGCGCCACGGAAGGCGTAGATCGCCTGCTTGGGGTCGCCGATCAGGAACAGGCCGCTGTCGAGGTGGTTTTCTTCAATGCGGTAGATGCTGTCGAAGATGCTGTATTGCACCGGGTCGGTGTCCTGGAACTCGTCGATCAACGCCACCGGGAACTGCTCGCGGATCACGCTCGCCAGACGCTCGCCTCCCTCGGATTGCAGGGCGGCATTGAGGCGGATGAGCATGTCGTCGAAGCCCATTTCGGCGCGTCGACGCTTTTCCTCTTCGAAGCGTTTGCCGACCCAACCGGCCGCGTGTTGCAACACGGCGGCGTCGGGCGTCGGCAAGGCATCCAGGGCAGCCTTGAGGCTGGCCATGGCATCGATACCCGGATGCTGCGGCGGCTCGCCCTTCCAGGCTTCGGCCATGCCGTCGGGTGTCAGGCGAGTGAAACCGGTGCCGATATCGAGTTGTTCGAGGGTGTCGTCAACAGCCCAGGCGCTGATCTTCTCGAACCAGGGCTCGAAGTAGCGGGCTTGCATCTTGCGGCCATCGACGGCCTTGGCCGCCACGGCTTGCAGGCAGATATCACGTAGCTCGGCGGCCCACTGCTGCCACGGTGCCTTGAGTTGCATCAGCGCTTCACGGCGTTCTTGGAGGCAGGCGTCGATCAGCTCGGCGGGCTCGCGGGTCTCTCCGACGGGCCGTTCGCTGCCGAACAGCGCACGGACTCGCGGCATCAACGCGGCAGGCCCGACCCAGTTGTTGCGCACCCAGTTGAGCGCATCGTCATGCATCGGGTAGCAGAACAGCCGCCAGTAGTCGCGCAGCACCTCGCCGAGCAGATCGCTGTGGTCGGTTTCCAGAGTCTGGGTGAACAAACTGCCACTGTCGAAGGCGTGCTCGCGCAGCATGCGCTGGCACCAACTGTGGATGGTCGAAACGGCGGCTTCGTCCATCCATTGCGCAGCGATGTCCAGCCGATTGGCGCAGGCCGGCCATTGGTCGACGGGATATTCGTCACGCAGATCAGCGATAAGGGCGTCGGGCTGTTCAATTTCTGTGCGGAAAAAGCGTGCGGCTTCGGCCAGACGGATACGGATGCGTTCACGCAGCTCTTTGGTGGCGGCGTCGGTAAAGGTCACCACCAGGATTTGAGGCGGTAGCAGTTCGCGGCCAAAGCCAGACCCTTCACTACCGTGACCGAGGACAAGGCGCAGATAAAGGGCGGAGATAGTGAAGGTTTTGCCGGTGCCGGCGCTGGCTTCAATCAGCTGGCTGCCGTTGAGCGGGAAGGCCAGGGCCAAGGGTTTGTGGTTCATGCGCCGGCCTCCTCGCTTGTGAGTGATCGCCAGGGGGCGTTGAGCAGGGGGCGATACAGGGTTTCGCACCAACCTTCGAATTCTTCGCTGGCAATAAGTGTGGCGTAGTCCGGGAATTGCCGGGTGAGCGCTGGGGTTTCGCGGCGCTCGCCTTCGTTATTGAGCCCGTCACCCTCGTAGGCTTTACCCGCGGCGGCTTCGGCCTTGGCCGGGTCAGTTTGGCCGAGCCAGGCAAACGCGGTCTTGACGGCGATGGGCAACGGTTTGCTCATCCCGGTGTGCCAGGCGAGCAGCAAGTTGCAGAGAATTTCCTGGGCACTGGCTTGATCCAGCGGTGGCAGCAGCAGGGTGTCATCACTGGCCACCAAGCCGGTGCTTAACGGCAGACCGCAAGCGCAGGCAACCACGTGATTGACCCAGGGCCGAATCAGGCGATGCCACTTGCGGGTCTTGATCGAGCCGATGCTGTTGGGGATGGTGGTGACGCTGAGCAACCCACCATCACTGCGTCTATGCAGCCCGCTGATCCAGCCTTCCAACTGAATGCCGCGATGCTCAAAACTGATCGGTTCGGCGCCGGGGTGCGGGGTGGGCCAGAGGGCCAATAATTGTTGGTAGCGTCGCAGCAGATCGGGCAATGGCTCGATCAGTTCGTTGCGAAGGCACTCGCCGAAACCCACCATCGGCAACAGGCCACTGCTTTGCAGGCGCAAAGCCTGGGCGTTCAGCGCCTGGTCGAAGTGATCGGGCGCGGTGAGTGCTGCACTGAGCAGACTATCGCTCAGGCTGTAGCGTTGCAGCGCGTCGAGCACGAAGGGTTCTTCGTCGGCCAGCGGTACTTCGGCGGCCTCGAAGAATACTTTCAGGCGTTGGCTGAAGAAGTGTTTGACGGGGTTGCGCAGGAAGTCTTGTAGCTGGCCGAGGGTCAGGGGCTCGTCCTGTTGATGGGGCGCCAGGCCGTGTTCTGTCGGAGTGGTATCGGATGCTTCGTGGAGCAACTGCCATTCGCGCGCATAGCTGAACAGCGAGTCGCCCTCATGGAAGTAGCGAGCGCTGAACGGTTGCAGTGGATGCTCCTGGGTCATGGCTTCGATCAGCGGCTCGTCACTGTCAGCGCAGTGCCAGCCACTGGCCAGATGGTCACGCAGTTGGCCGATTAACACCGAGGCCGGGCGATCGCTGTTGTCGCGGATGCTGCGGCCGACCCAACTGATATAGAGCTGGTCGCGGGCTGAAAGCAGCGCCTCGAGCAGCAAGTAGCGGTCGTCTTCGCGGCGTGAACGGTCGCCGGGGCGGTAGTCACTGCCCATCAGGTCGAAGTCCAACGGGGGCTGCGCGCGCGGGTAGTCGCCATCGTTCATACCGAGCAGGCACACCAGCTTGAAAGGGATCGCACGCATAGGCATCAGGGTGCAGAAATTGACAGCCCCGGCGAGGAAGCGTTGGGACAGGCGCCCTTGGTCCAAACCCGCTAGCCAGGCTTCACGGACTACGGTGAGGGGTAAGTCGTCGTTAAGGCCGACGGACTCGCAGGTTTCCAGCCACGCTTCTCTGAGTTGTTCGAGTTGGCCCAGCAGGTAGTCGTCGTGTTCGCTACTCGGCAAGAAAAACAATTGCATCAAGCGTTGCAGGCGTTCGCCCCACTCCTTCGCGGGAGCGGGTTGAGACAGGGCTTGGTGCGCATCGTTGAGTGCGTCGAGCACGGCGACCAGGGGGCCGATCAGGACAGCGTCGAGTCCACCGATTTCGTCATAGGGCTCGATACCGTCACACGCTGCACCTGTACCTACGGCGTAACCGAGCAACATGCGGCGCAGGCCGAAACGCCAACTGTTTTGTTCCAGCCCGGTTGGCAGGCCGAGGTCTGCACGTTGTTCGGCGTTGAGCCCCCAGCGGATGCCGGCGCCTTCTATCCAGCGGTGCAACGTGGGCAGGTCGCGCTCCTTGATGGCAAAGCGTTCGCGCAAGGCTGGAACATCAAGCAGATCTAGAATTTCGCTGACGGGAAAGCGGCTGTCGGGGAGTTTCAGCAGGTGTTCGACAGCGATCAGCAGAGGGTCGCGGCCGCGTTGGCCTTGGTCGGTCAGGGTGAACGGGATGAAGCGTGGGTCATTGCGCTCGAGCTGCCCGAACACGGCGCGGATGTGCGGCGCGTAGCTGTCGACGTCAGGGACCATGACGATGATATCCCGGGGGCGCAGCGTGGGGTCGGCGCTGAAGCGTTGGAGCAGTTGGTCGTGGAGGATTTCCACTTCGCGTTGGGCGCTGTGGGCGATGTGGAAGCGGATTGAGGTATCACGCTCCAGATCCACAGCGGGCCATAGTTCGCGGGTTTCATTGAGTGGGCGCAGTTCGAGGATATCGTCCTGGAGTTGATTGAGCAGTGTTGCCGGCTCGCTGTCGCTGAACAGGTCGATGCGACCGTCGCGGAAAGCGGCGCGGTAGCTGTTGGGGTCGTCGTAGCTGTCCAGCAAGCTGATGTAGTCACGACCTTGCTTGCCCCAGGCCGCCAGTAACGGGTGGGCGTGCTGGTGCAGGGTTTGTGGGTCGATGGTGACCGGCATGCCCGCTTTACGCGCCTGACGCTTATATTCGTTACGCAGCAGGTCTTTGTCGGCGACGATGTCGGACCAATGGTGGCGGCAAGGGTTGTGCACACAGAGCAGGACTTGGCTGAAGCGCGCGAGGCCGGCGAGGGCCTCCAGCGCCTGGGCGGGCAACGAGGAGATGCCAAAAACGATGACGCGGGATGGCAGGCCCTCGGGCGCTTTTTCCAGTGTATTGATGCGCTCGATAAAACGTTGGTGAACGCCGGCGCGGCTTTCGGCCATGCCTTCTTCACCAACATCCAACAGCAGCGCGCGCCATAGTTCGGCTTGCCAGCAGTTGGCTGGGTTAAGGGGTTTGGATTCACCTCGACCGTTACGCAATTGGTGGCGGCCGGCGGCCCAATCTTCCAGCCAGTCGGCACGGTAGACCTGGTATTGGTCGAACAGGTCAGCCAGGCGCTCGGCGAGTTGGTAGCGTTTACGCAAGTCGGTGTCGTGGGTGAGGAAGCGCTGCAGCGGTTCGAAGTGCGGCTGATCGATAAGCTCCGGAAGCAGGCGCATCAGGCGCCAGGTCAGTGGGGCTTTATCGAGCAGGGATTTGGGCGGGATTTCGTCACGGCCCAGAACCATACGGTAGAGCTGCCACATGAAACTGCCAGGGAGCTGCACGTCGATTGCCGCCGCGATGCCGCAACCGCCCATGTCGTCGTCTTCCGGGTCTTCGGCCAGAGCCAACTTGAGCCACTGGGCGATACCGTTGCTTTGTACCAGGGCGATTTCGTTTTCCAGGGGTGCCAAGGGGTACCGGCGCATCCAACTGACCACCAGGCTGCGAAGTTCGTCCAGGCGGTTGCCGTGAACCACCATGAATCCAGCACTGAGGGACGTCGCATCCGGCATAACGGCTTCCTTGGGAAAGGCAAAATCGAGGGTGGGACTTTAGCACTGTGGGCAGTTGTTGGCCGAATTGGGATGTTAGCTGTCTTTTCGACCGCCCAAAACAAAACCCCTGACTGCGTTAGCAATCAGGGGTTCTGGAATTTAATCTTGACGATGACCTACTCTCACATGGGGAAACCCCACACTACCATCGGCGATGCATCGTTTCACTACTGAGTTCGGGATGGGATCAGGTGGTTCCAATGCTCTATGGTCGTCAAGAAATTCGGGTACTGAGTCGTGGCCTGCGCCTCGCTTCAGCAAATTGGGTATGTGACAGCTTTCGGTGTTTTGTGAACGTCGAACTTTCGGTTCATTTCGTCTTCACACACCGCAATCTGATGCTCGTTAGAGTAGTCAAATTGCTTGGGTGTTATATGGTCAAGCCTCACGGGCAATTAGTATTGGTTAGCTCAACGCCTCACAGCGCTTACACACCCAACCTATCAACGTCGTAGTCTTCGACGGCCCTTCAGGGAACTCAAGGTTCCAGTGAGATCTCATCTTGAGGCTAGTTTCCCGCTTAGATGCTTTCAGCGGTTATCTATTCCGAACATAGCTACCCGGCAATGCCACTGGCGTGACAACCGGAACACCAGAGGTTCGTCCACTCCGGTCCTCTCGTACTAGGAGCAGCCCCTCTCAAATCTCAAACGTCCACGGCAGATAGGGACCGAACTGTCTCACGACGTTCTAAACCCAGCTCGCGTACCACTTTAAATGGCGAACAGCCATACCCTTGGGACCGGCTTCAGCCCCAGGATGTGATGAGCCGACATCGAGGTGCCAAACACCGCCGTCGATATGAACTCTTGGGCGGTATCAGCCTGTTATCCCCGGAGTACCTTTTATCCGTTGAGCGATGGCCCTTCCATACAGAACCACCGGATCACTAAGACCTACTTTCGTACCTGCTCGACGTGTCTGTCTCGCAGTCAAGCGCGCTTTTGCCTTTATACTCTACGACCGATTTCCGACCGGTCTGAGCGCACCTTCGTACTCCTCCGTTACTCTTTAGGAGGAGACCGCCCCAGTCAAACTACCCACCATACACTGTCCTCGATCCGGATAACGGACCTGAGTTAGAACCTCAAAGTTGCCAGGGTGGTATTTCAAGGATGGCTCCACGCGAACTGGCGTCCACGCTTCAAAGCCTCCCACCTATCCTACACAAGCAAATTCAAAGTCCAGTGCAAAGCTATAGTAAAGGTTCACGGGGTCTTTCCGTCTAGCCGCGGATACACTGCATCTTCACAGCGATTTCAATTTCACTGAGTCTCGGGTGGAGACAGCGCCGCCATCGTTACGCCATTCGTGCAGGTCGGAACTTACCCGACAAGGAATTTCGCTACCTTAGGACCGTTATAGTTACGGCCGCCGTTTACCGGGGCTTCGATCAAGAGCTTCGCGTTAGCTAACCCCATCAATTAACCTTCCGGCACCGGGCAGGCGTCACACCCTATACGTCCACTTTCGTGTTTGCAGAGTGCTGTGTTTTTAATAAACAGTCGCAGCGGCCTGGTATCTTCGACCGGCATGAGCTTACGGAGCAAGTCCTTCACCCTCACCGGCGCACCTTCTCCCGAAGTTACGGTGCCATTTTGCCTAGTTCCTTCACCCGAGTTCTCTCAAGCGCCTTGGTATTCTCTACCCAACCACCTGTGTCGGTTTGGGGTACGGTTCCTGGTTACCTGAAGCTTAGAAGCTTTTCTTGGAAGCATGGCATCAACCACTTCGTCACCTAAAAGGTAACTCGTCATCAGCTCTCGGCCTTAAGATCCCGGATTTACCTAAGATCTCAGCCTACCACCTTAAACTTGGACAACCAACGCCAAGCTGGCCTAGCCTTCTCCGTCCCTCCATCGCAATAACCAGAAGTACAGGAATATTAACCTGTTTTCCATCGACTACGCTTTTCAGCCTCGCCTTAGGGACCGACTAACCCTGCGTCGATTAACGTTGCGCAGGAAACCTTGGTCTTTCGGCGTGGGTGTTTTTCACACCCATTGTCGTTACTCATGTCAGCATTCGCACTTCTGATACCTCCAGCAAGCTTCTCAACTCACCTTCACAGGCTTACAGAACGCTCCTCTACCGCATCACTTACGTGATACCCGTAGCTTCGGTGTATGGTTTGAGCCCCGTTACATCTTCCGCGCAGGCCGACTCGACTAGTGAGCTATTACGCTTTCTTTAAAGGGTGGCTGCTTCTAAGCCAACCTCCTAGCTGTCTAAGCCTTCCCACATCGTTTCCCACTTAACCATAACTTTGGGACCTTAGCTGACGGTCTGGGTTGTTTCCCTTTTCACGACGGACGTTAGCACCCGCCGTGTGTCTCCCATGCTCGGCACTTGTAGGTATTCGGAGTTTGCATCGGTTTGGTAAGTCGGGATGACCCCCTAGCCGAAACAGTGCTCTACCCCCTACAGTGATACATGAGGCGCTACCTAAATAGCTTTCGAGGAGAACCAGCTATCTCCGAGCTTGATTAGCCTTTCACTCCGATCCACAGGTCATCCGCTAACTTTTCAACGGTAGTCGGTTCGGTCCTCCAGTTAGTGTTACCCAACCTTCAACCTGCCCATGGATAGATCGCCCGGTTTCGGGTCTATTCCCAGCGACTAGACGCCCTATTAAGACTCGCTTTCGCTACGCCTCCCCTATTCGGTTAAGCTCGCCACTGAAAATAAGTCGCTGACCCATTATACAAAAGGTACGCAGTCACCCAACAAAGTGGGCTCCCACTGCTTGTACGCATACGGTTTCAGGATCTATTTCACTCCCCTCTCCGGGGTTCTTTTCGCCTTTCCCTCACGGTACTAGTTCACTATCGGTCAGTCAGTAGTATTTAGCCTTGGAGGATGGTCCCCCCATATTCAGACAAAGTTTCTCGTGCTCCGTCCTACTCGATTTCATGACTAAGAGATTTTCGCGTACAGGGCTATCACCCACTATGGCCGCACTTTCCAGAGCGTTCCGCTAATCTCAAAGCCACTTAAGGGCTAGTCCCCGTTCGCTCGCCACTACTAAGGGAATCTCGGTTGATTTCTTTTCCTCAGGGTACTTAGATGTTTCAGTTCCCCTGGTTCGCCTCTTGCACCTATGTATTCAGTACAAGATAACCATCTTATGATGGCTGGGTTCCCCCATTCAGACATCTCCGGATCAAAGTCTGTTTGCCGACTCCCCGAAGCTTTTCGCAGGCTACCACGTCTTTCATCGCCTCTGACTGCCAAGGCATCCACCGTATGCGCTTCTTCACTTGACCATATAACCCCAAGCAATCTGGTTATACTGTGAAGACGACATTCGCCGAAAATTCGAATTTCTCAATTAAGAGAACTCACAAATTTTACCTTAGCCTGATCCGTTACCAGTGAAAGTAACGTTCAGTCTATCTTTCTATCACATACCCAAATTTTTAAAGAACGATCTAATCAAAGACTAGAAATCAACATTCATCATCACCTGGATGGAATGCTCATTTCTAAGCTTTCATACGTCAGAAGCAGTAGTGGTGGAGCCAAACGGGATCGAACCGTTGACCTCCTGCGTGCAAGGCAGGCGCTCTCCCAGCTGAGCTATGGCCCCGTATTTCTACAGGCGTTTCCCACACAAAATTGGTGGGTCTGGGCAGATTCGAACTGCCGACCTCACCCTTATCAGGGGTGCGCTCTAACCAACTGAGCTACAGACCCAATTTCGGGCTGCTTCTTTATCGTCTTCTTCAATGAATCAAGCAATTCGTGTGGGAACTTATGGAGCAGCTGATGTCGTCGATTAAGGAGGTGATCCAGCCGCAGGTTCCCCTACGGCTACCTTGTTACGACTTCACCCCAGTCATGAATCACACCGTGGTAACCGTCCTCCCGAAGGTTAGACTAGCTACTTCTGGTGCAACCCACTCCCATGGTGTGACGGGCGGTGTGTACAAGGCCCGGGAACGTATTCACCGCGACATTCTGATTCGCGATTACTAGCGATTCCGACTTCACGCAGTCGAGTTGCAGACTGCGATCCGGACTACGATCGGTTTTATGGGATTAGCTCCACCTCGCGGCTTGGCAACCCTCTGTACCGACCATTGTAGCACGTGTGTAGCCCAGGCCGTAAGGGCCATGATGACTTGACGTCATCCCCACCTTCCTCCGGTTTGTCACCGGCAGTCTCCTTAGAGTGCCCACCATTACGTGCTGGTAACTAAGGACAAGGGTTGCGCTCGTTACGGGACTTAACCCAACATCTCACGACACGAGCTGACGACAGCCATGCAGCACCTGTCTCAATGTTCCCGAAGGCACCAATCCATCTCTGGAAAGTTCATTGGATGTCAAGGCCTGGTAAGGTTCTTCGCGTTGCTTCGAATTAAACCACATGCTCCACCGCTTGTGCGGGCCCCCGTCAATTCATTTGAGTTTTAACCTTGCGGCCGTACTCCCCAGGCGGTCAACTTAATGCGTTAGCTGCGCCACTAAAAGCTCAAGGCTTCCAACGGCTAGTTGACATCGTTTACGGCGTGGACTACCAGGGTATCTAATCCTGTTTGCTCCCCACGCTTTCGCACCTCAGTGTCAGTATTAGTCCAGGTGGTCGCCTTCGCCACTGGTGTTCCTTCCTATATCTACGCATTTCACCGCTACACAGGAAATTCCACCACCCTCTACCATACTCTAGTCAGTCAGTTTTGAATGCAGTTCCCAGGTTGAGCCCGGGGATTTCACATCCAACTTAACAAACCACCTACGCGCGCTTTACGCCCAGTAATTCCGATTAACGCTTGCACCCTCTGTATTACCGCGGCTGCTGGCACAGAGTTAGCCGGTGCTTATTCTGTCGGTAACGTCAAAACAATCACGTATTAGGTAATTGCCCTTCCTCCCAACTTAAAGTGCTTTACAATCCGAAGACCTTCTTCACACACGCGGCATGGCTGGATCAGGCTTTCGCCCATTGTCCAATATTCCCCACTGCTGCCTCCCGTAGGAGTCTGGACCGTGTCTCAGTTCCAGTGTGACTGATCATCCTCTCAGACCAGTTACGGATCGTCGCCTTGGTGAGCCATTACCTCACCAACTAGCTAATCCGACCTAGGCTCATCTGATAGCGCAAGGCCCGAAGGTCCCCTGCTTTCTCCCGTAGGACGTATGCGGTATTAGCGTTCGTTTCCGAACGTTATCCCCCACTACCAGGCAGATTCCTAGGCATTACTCACCCGTCCGCCGCTCTCAAGAGAAGCAAGCTTCTCTCTACCGCTCGACTTGCATGTGTTAGGCCTGCCGCCAGCGTTCAATCTGAGCCATGATCAAACTCTTCAGTTCAAACATCTTTGGGTTTTTAAGAAACCCTAAACTTGGCTCAGCAATCGTTGGTTACATCTTTGATTTCTCGCGGAGTAACTTGTGATGCTGATAATCTTGTTGACTACCAGTCTGACTCCACAAGCACCCACACGAATTGCTTGATTCAGTTGTTAAAGAGCGGTTGGTTAAGATCTTTCGTCTCAACCGAGGCGCGCATTCTACAGCAGCCTCATTTGCTGTCAAGTGATTATTTTCAGAAGTTTTCGAAGATTTCTTCAACAACTTCAACCACTTGCGCTTCCGATCTCTCGTTAGCGGGAGGCGAATTCTACAGCGTTACACGCTGCTGTCAACACCTCTTTTTCTCCACTTTCGATCGAGAGGATCGAAACGTCAATAGAGCCAGACAACACTGCTCTACCAACTCCTTCTGGGCTTCGATAAACTGAAGCAAGTTGCTGTCGAATTCTGCGTAACTCTTTGTTTAACAAGGAGTTTTCCGTTTCGACTGCGCCGGAAGTGGGGCGAATTATAGACTTCCAGAATCTGCCGTCAACCCTTAATTACGTTTTTGTTGCAGAAAGTGGTTTTTTCGCAATAAGCCTTGGGATTCGCCGCATTACGGGCGGTATCCGCAGCACCAACAGCAACGCACCTACAGAAGCATAGATAGCCCACTCTTTGAGGTCCGCTCGCACGATCCACAACATATGCAGCAAACCCAGCCCAAGAACTACATACACCAAGCGATGCAACTTCTTCCAACGCGCCCCCAACCGACGCTGACTGTAACGATTCGACGTCACCGCCAGAACCAACAGGGAAATAAACCCCAGCGCTCCGACAATAATGTAGGGCCGCTTGCGCAACTCCACCCCCAGCTGCGACCAATCCAGCCCAAGCACAAATACACAATAAGCCGCCAGATGCAGCACAACGTAGGCAAAGCACCACAACCCCAGTTGCCGACGCACCGCTATCCACCCCGCCCAACCGCTGAGCTTCTGCAGCGGCGTCATTGCCAGGGTAATCAGTAACAGAATCAACGTGCCGAGCCCCAGCCGATCCACCAATACCTTGCCCGGATCCGGCCCGAGGGCAGAACTCCACGCTTCATAGAGCCAGAACAGCGGCCAAATCGCCGCTGCTATAAAGACGCCAA
The DNA here is from genome assembly GCF_024584605.1 of Pseudomonas extremorientalis. NCBI lineage: Bacteria > Pseudomonadati > Pseudomonadota > Gammaproteobacteria > Pseudomonadales > Pseudomonadaceae > Pseudomonas > Pseudomonas extremorientalis. The sequence continues at coordinate 5,423,929 of NZ_CP089519.1, forward strand.
CACGCCAGATCGGGTAACGCATCAGTAGTTCTTCCGCAGATCGAGACCGGTATAAAGAGAAGCCACCTCATCCGAGTACCCATTGAACATCTGAGTCTCACGTACATTAGGGCTGAACAGCCCACTCGGCAGACGACGCTCCCGCGCCTGAGTCCAACGTGGATGATCGACCGTAGGGTTCACGTTCGCGTAGAAGCCATACTCGTCAGCAGCAATGCTCTGCCACGTGGTTTTCGGCTGCTCACTCACGAGACTGATCCGTACAATCGACTTCACACTCTTGAAGCCGTACTTCCAAGGCACCACCAGGCGCAGCGGCGCACCATTCTGATTGGGCAACTCACGTCCATACATACCCACCGCCAGGATCGCCAGAGGATTCATCGCCTCATCCAGACGCAAGCCCTCCACATAAGGCCAATCGATCAAGCCAAAACTCGAACGCTGCCCCGGCATACTCTTGGGATCCTGGAGGGTTTCAAAACGGATGTATTTGGCCTTCGAAGTCGGCTCAACTTGCTTGAGCAGCGCCGAGATGGGAAAACCGATCCATGGAATAACCATCGACCAGGCCTCTACACAGCGCAGACGGTAGATCCGCTCTTCCAACTGATAGGGATTCATGAAGTCTTCCAGGGCATAACGGCCTGGCTTGGCAACCTCACCATCAATGACAACGCTCCACGGCTCGGTCTTGAGTGAACCGGCATTCGTGGCCGGGTCCCCCTTACCTGTACCGAACTCATAGAAGTTGTTGTAGTGCGTAGCGTCTTTGAAAGGCGTGATCGCCTCGTCCTTCACCGTGATGGCCTGCCATTTTGTGCCTGGCAGTTTCTCGGTAAACCAGCCAGGCGCCTTGCCCGCTTCAACATCGGCATAACGCGAGGCCTCGTCAGCACTGGCCCAACGCGGCAAGCTACTGGCTGCAATACCGGCAAGCGCGCTACCGAGCAAGCTACGGCGAGAGAAATAGAAGGATTCAGGCGTGACATCCGACTCATGGCAATCGGACGCTTTGGGTAATTTGATTAACATGGCAACTCCGCAGCATTGGAGGACTGATGCACCAATAGACTGCGGAGTATGGGGGAAATTACATTAAGGCAATGTTTTGTCGCGGCGCAGATGCAGCAGGTATTGAACCGGCCCCGAAGCGGCATACACCAGGAACGCCAGCAACAGGATGCGCGGTGGATCACTGAACACCACGGCAAATACCAGCACTACCGCCAGAATTGCCACGAAAGGTACACGCCCCTTCAAGTCCAGTTCCTTGAAGCTGTTGTACTTGATGTTGCTGACCATCAGCATGCCGGCAGCGGCCACCATCAAGGCCACCAGGAACGACATTTTCGAACCCTGGATGCCGTAATCACTGAAGGCCCAGACGATACCTGCCACCACACCCGCAGCAGCGGGGCTGGCCAGACCGATGAAGTAACGCTTGTCGGCAGTTCCAACCTGGGTGTTGAAGCGCGCCAGACGCAAGGCAGCACCGGCGACATAGATGAAGGCAACCATCCAGCCAACCTTACCCATATCACCCAACGCCCAGGCAAACGCCAGCAACGCGGGGGCGACGCCAAACGCAACCATGTCCGACAGCGAGTCGTACTCGGCACCGAAGGCGCTTTGTGTGTTGGTCATGCGCGCCACACGGCCATCAAGGCCGTCGAGCACCATGGCCACGAAGATTGCGATGGCAGCAAAACCGAAATACTTGCTGGCACTCGCCGCATCACCCGCCGCCAGAGCACTCTGCGCGCTCATGGAATTGATGATGGAATAGAACCCGGCAAAAAGGTTCGCCGTGGTGAACAGGTTGGGCAGAAGATAGATGCCACGATGCCGGACCTTGCGACCTTCCGCGTCATGCCCTTCTTCGACATGTTCATCGATCGGCAGCAGGCTTTCGGCGTCAGGAGCCTGGCTTGGCTCTTCGGGACGTTCGCTCATGGACTTTACCTTGCAACGGTGTGAAAAAAGTTCGACAGATACTTGCGGCGAGTGTTCGCCCGCAAACGATGCAGCTTTATACCAGAACCCGCCGCCCAAACGAAAAAACGCGGCCTAGGCCGCGTTTTCCCCTGATACGTACGACTTAGTTCTTGGCTTTGTCGACGATCTTGTTGGCACCGATCCACGGCATCATGGAGCGCAGTTGCTCGCCGATGACTTCGATACCGTGAGCGGCGTTATTACGACGCTTGGCGGTCATCGAAGGGTAGCCGGTAGCACCTTCGCTGATGAACATTTTGGCGTATTCGCCGTCCTGAATACGTTTCAGGGCGTTGCGCATGGCCTGACGGGACTCGGCGTTGATCACTTCCGGGCCAGTCACGTACTCGCCGTATTCGGCGTTGTTGGAGATCGAGTAGTTCATGTTGGCGATACCGCCTTCGTACATGAGGTCAACGATCAGCTTCAGTTCATGCAGGCATTCGAAGTAGGCCATTTCCGGCGCGTAGCCAGCTTCAACCAGGGTTTCGAAACCGGCTTTTACCAACTCGACGGTACCGCCGCACAGTACGGCTTGTTCGCCGAACAGGTCGGTTTCAGTCTCGTCCTTGAAGGTGGTTTCGATGATGCCGGTACGACCACCACCCACGCCAGCGGCGTAGGACAGTGCCACGTTCTTGGCGTTGCCCGATGCGTCCTGGTAGATCGCGATCAGGTCAGGAATACCGCCGCCCTTGACGAACTCGGAACGTACAGTGTGACCCGGCGCTTTTGGCGCGATCATGATCACGTCCAGGTCGGCGCGTGGCACGACCTGGTTGTAGTGGATCGCGAAGCCGTGGGAGAAGGCCAGGGTGGCGCCCTTCTTGATGTTCGGCTCGATTTCGTTCTTGTACAGCGCGGATTGGAACTCGTCCGGGGTCAGGATCATGACCAGGTCGGCAGCAGCAACAGCGGAAGCGACGTCAGTCACTTTCAGGCCGTGAGCTTCAGCCTTGGCAACAGTGGCCGAGCCTTTGCGAAGGCCAACGGTCACGTCAACGCCGGAATCTTTCAGGTTGCACGCTTGAGCGTGGCCCTGGGAACCGTAGCCGATGATGGCGACTTTCTTGCCCTGGATGATCGACAGGTCACAATCTTTATCGTAATAAACTTTCATGAGGTTCCTCTATATATCCAGGCCGTAAGGCCATTCGCTAATTTGGGTTAGATGCTGAGTACTTTGTCGCCACGGGCAATCCCGGTGACACCACTGCGTACCGTTTCCAGAATCGAGGCCGTCCCGATCGACTGGATGAAGCTGTCCAGCTTGTCGCTTGTACCGGTCAGTTGAACGGTATAAACGCTGGCGCTCACATCGACGATCTGCCCGCGATAGATGTCGGTCGTGCGCTTGATCTCGGCACGTTGGGCACCCGTAGCCTTGACTTTAACCAGCATCAGCTCGCGCTCGATGTGGGCACTCTCCGACAGGTCGACCAGCTTGACCACTTCGATCAGCTTGTTGAGGTTCTTGGTGATCTGCTCGATCACCTCATCGTGGCCCACAGTGGTCAACGTCAGACGCGACAGGGTCGGGTCTTCGGTCGGAGCCACGGTCAGGCTTTCGATGTTGTAGTTACGCTGCGAAAACAGGCCGACAACACGAGACAGAGCGCCGGGTTCGTTCTCCAGAAGCAGGGAGATAATGTGCCGCATGATTAAGTACGCTCCGTCTTGTTCAGCCACATGTCGCGCATAGAGCCGTCCTTGATCTGCATCGGGTAGACGTGCTCGCTGGTATCCACCTGAATATCGATGAACACCAGGCGGTCCTTCATGGCGAACGCCTCTTCCATCTTCGGCTTCAGATCTTTCAAATCAGTGATGCGAATGCCGACGTGGCCATAGGCTTCAACCAATTTTACGAAATCCGGCAGCGACTCCATGTAGGAATGGGAGTGACGGCTGTTGTAGCTCATGTCCTGCCATTGACGAACCATGCCCAGCACGCCGTTGTTCAGGCAGACGATCTTCACGGGAAGGCCGTACTGCAGGCACGTCGACAGTTCCTGGATATTCATCTGGATGCTGCCTTCACCGGTGACGCACGCGACGTCGGTGTCGGGGAAGCTCAGTTTCACGCCCATGGCCGCAGGAAAACCAAAGCCCATCGTGCCCAGGCCACCGGAGTTGATCCAGCGGTTAGGCTTGTCGAACTTGTAGTACTGCGCGGCAAACATCTGGTGCTGGCCCACGTCGGAGGTCACAAAGGCGTCGCCCTTGGTCACTTCGCACAGGGTCTCGATCACGGTTTGTGGCTTGATGATGCTGCCGTCACCCTTGTCGTAAGGGAACAGGCCGCGATCACCGCGCCATTCGTCGATCTGCTTCCACCAGCTGGCAACGGATTCCTTGTTCGGCGCCTCGCCGATGTCCTTGAGCGCGGCAACCATTTCGGTCAACACGCTTTCAACAGGACCTACGATCGGCACGTCGGCCTTGATGGTCTTGGAGATGGACGCCGGGTCGATGTCGATATGGATGATCTTGGCATTCGGGCAGAACTTGCTCGCACCGTTGATCACACGGTCATCGAACCGCGCACCCACGGCCAGGATCACGTCGGCATGGTGCATGGTCAGGTTGGCGGTGTAGCTGCCGTGCATGCCGAGCATCCCGACGAACTGACGGTCCGTACCCGGGAAGGCGCCGAGGCCCATCAGGGTGTTGGTGACCGGCAGGTTGAGCAGCTTGGCCAGTTCGGTCAGCTGTGCAGAACCGCCGCCCAGGATCACACCACCACCCGAGTACAGCACTGGGCGCTTGGCCGCCAACAGCATTTCTGCCGCCTTGCGGATTTGCCCCGAGTGCCCGCGGACCGCCGGGCTGTAGGAGCGCAGCTTGGCTTTCTTCGGGAAGATGTATTCGAATTTTTCGGCCGGGTTGGTCATGTCCTTGGGGATATCGACCACCACAGGACCCGGACGACCGGACTGTGCGAGGTAGAAGGCCTTTTTCATGACTTCCGGGATTTCCGAAGGATGCTTGATCATGAAGCTGTGTTTCACGATCGGCCGGGAGATACCGATCATGTCGGTTTCCTGGAATGCATCGGTCCCCACCATGGTGCTGGGCACCTGGCCGGAAATGACCACCATCGGGATAGAGTCCATATACGCAGTCGCGATGCCGGTGATGGCATTGGTTGCGCCAGGGCCGGACGTTACCAGTACCACGCCGGCTTTACCGGTGGCACGGGCATAACCGTCAGCCATATGGGTCGCGGCCTGTTCGTGGCGAACCAGGATGTGGGTAACAGCCGGTTCCTTGAACAGTGCGTCGTAAACATGCAGCAGAGCACCACCTGGGTACCCGTAGATATAGTCGACGCCTTCGTCACGCAAAAAGCGGACGAGCATCTCACCGCCAGATAAAAGCTCCACGTTGTTCACCTCTAAAACGCCAGAATACCGTCCGTTGAAAACCGACGGGTCTTAATAGGTTTACTTCTCAACAGAGCATGAGCGACGGTGGTCGCCGACTACGTCAGCACTGACTGAGCAAGTATTGGGATCGTCCCAAGTGTTGCGGGCTTTTCCCACCCAGCGCGAGGTAACGCGTTGCGGGTGTAACAGGTCGGCGCGGATGTGCGCCTCATGATCTGCTGAGCGGGCCTGCTTCTGGCAGTCCCGATACAGCGGACTTTGGATTCTTCTGTTTCAGGCCCTTCAAGTCAAGCAATAATTGCGCTTTTTTCCAACTAAGCGCATGAGAACGTAGAAGAAAGGGCTTTGAGGAGGGATAAAACTCGCCTGAATGTCGTCAAGCGGTAGAAATATGCGCAAGACTGCCGAAAAAGCCGGCAGTCAGGCAATTAACGAGCGTCGACGATCAGTTGATCGAACTTTTTCAGCGCATTGCGTAAGCCAAGGCTTTCCAGCGGGCGATCGGCGTAGACCATCTCGGCCATTTCCAGAATGCCCGACGCATTGGGCAGCGGCAGGTCCTGTTCGAGGATCTGCTTCATGCGTACCAGGAATATCCATTGCAGCCACTGGTGAAAGTCCAGGGTGTCCACCGAAAAGGGTTCGACACTGCTGAGCGCCTCGACGCTGGGGGACACCTCGTCCCACCAGCCCTGCACACGCAACTCTCGCTCGATCAGCAATAACTGTTCGGCAATCGCGGGAAACCGTGCATCCATCAGAGACTGACCTTGGCTTTCTGGCGCGCCTGGGCGGCACCGGCGGCGTCGCCTTGTGCGGCGCGCGCGTCACCAATCAAGGCCCACAGGCTGGCTTGCAGGTCGGGACGACCATTGGCCAAGGTCAGGCCACGACGCGCGAATTGCTCGGCCTGCGGCGCATCGCCCTGGGCCAGGCGCACCTGGGCCAGGCGATACAGCACTTGCGGTTCACGCGGCGCAACGCGCTGGGCGCGCTCGAGACTCGACGACGCACCATTCAGGTCGCCACTCGCCTGCTGCTGCTGTGCAGTGGTCAGCAAGGCCAGTACCGGGCCATCCAATTGCTCGTCAGCCGACAGGCCGCCGGCGCTGGAGGACGATGGAATGCCGCTCGGGGTGGATGGCATGTTGTAGGTGCCCTGGTTGATCGGGGCCGTCTGAACCGGGGTCGCGTCAATCGGACCGGAGGTGCTTGGCCCCGGGGTCCACGGCTCGGCGCTGATCGGCGCCGACGTCGCTGCGCCACCACCCGGCACCATCACCACCACACCTGAATCCTGCGGCACAGCTTGCGGCTTGGCCTGGGCGGGACGGTTGGTCACGGTCTGGCGGAACCCGCCGTTGGCCGAGATCCGGTCGTTATTGGACACGGTCGTGCTCGAGTCCACCACGGGAATGGAGCCGCGCTGCACGCTGGCGCAACCATTGAGCAAAGCCAGAGCTGTAATAGCTGGAATCCACCACTTGTTCACTTGAAACCCTCTTTGCTTAATTCATCCAGCCCTTGACCCAATCCATCACCGATTCCGCGTCAGCAGGGGCACTGCCACCGCATGCGGCGCCGGGTGGCGGTTCGCTGCCGCGAATATACGGCATCTGCACCGCGCCCGGACAGTTGGCATCGGACCCCTGCCCGGTGTGCGGATCGATCCAGGCCTGCACGATGTTGTCCGGCTGCGGCATGTTCAACGGCAGCGGGTCGGCCTTGCGCATGAAACTGGTCCAGACCTGCAGCGCACCGGTGGCACCGGTGAACGGTGTCTTGCCGTTGTCGTCACGCCCCATCCAAACCACCGCCAGCACATCCTGGCCAAAACCCGCAAACCAACTGTCGCGCGAATCGTTACTGGTACCGGTCTTACCCGCCAGGGTCAGGTTGGACGGCAGCACCTTATAGACCGAACTACCAGTGCCCTCACGCATCACACGCTGCATGGCGTTCTGGATCAAGTAGATGGAGCCCGCATCGAAACGCTGCTGGATCTGGAACGGATAACGCTTGAGCGGCTCGCCTTCAGCCGTCAGCACGCTTCGGATCCCGCGCATCGGCGTATTGAAACCACCGTTGGCCAGGGTCTGGTACATCGTCGCGACTTCCATTGGGGTCATTGCGCCGGCACCCAGCAGGATCGATGGAAATGCCGGGAACTCACGCGTAATGCCCAGGCGCGCGAGGGTCTTCAGGACATTCGGTACGCCCACTTCGAGGCCGAGACGCGAAGTGGAGATGTTGTAGGAGTGCGCCAACCCTTGGTACAGGAACACTGTCCCATGAGAACGGCGATCGAAGTTCTGTGGCGTCCATACCTGCCCGTCAGCGCCTTTTACTGACAGCGGGTCGTCAGACAGCCAACTGGTCAGGGTGTACTTGCTCGGTTTTTCCAGGGCCGTGAGGTAGACCGCCGGCTTGACCAACGAACCAATCGGTCGCACGGCATCCAGGGCGCGGTTGAAACCGGCGAAGCTGGCCAGGCGGCTGCCGACCAGGGCCTGGACCTCACCGGTTTCCGGGTTGGTCACGACCATGGCCGCTTCGACTTCATCCGCGCCTTTGCGGCCGGTCATTCGCTTGAACGTGTCATTGACCGACGCTTCGGCTTTCATCTGCAGGATTGGATCGAAACTGGTGAAGATCCGCAGGCCTTCTTCGGTCAAGTCTTCGTCACGGTAGTCTTCACGCAACTGGCGCTTGACCAGGTCGATAAAGCCCGGGAAGGAGCTGTCTGCCAACTTGCCGCGGGTGGTGACACCCAGTGGCATTTTCTTCGCGGCGGCAACTTGTTCGGCGGTGGCAACACCTTGCTGCTCTAGAACATCCAGCACCAGGTTGCGACGCTCCAGCGCACGCTCAGGGTTGCGACGCGGGTTGTAGTAGGAAGGCCCCTTGACCATGCCCACCAGCAACGCAACCTGGTGCAGCTTCAGTTCGGACAGCGGCTGGCCAAAGAAGAATTGGCTGGCCAGACCGAAACCATGCACCGCGCGCTGGCCGTCCTGGCCGACGAATACTTCGTTGAGGTACGCCTCGAGGATTTCCTGCTTGCTGTAATGCAACTCCAACAGCATCGCCATCATGGCTTCGGTGAGCTTGCGGGTCAGGCTGCGTTCGTTGGTCAAGTAGAAGTTCTTGACCAATTGTTGCGTCAGCGTACTGCCGCCCTGGGTCATCTTGCCGCCGGACGTATTCACCCAGACTGCGCGGGCGATCGACTTCGGCGAGACCCCCCAGTGATGGTAAAAATCACGGTCTTCAACGGCTACCAGGGTTTCCAGCAGGTAAGGCGGCACCTGATCAAGTTTGATCAGGATGCGATCTTCAAGGTTCTTCGGGTAAATGCCGCCGATCATCAGCGGCTCCAGGCGAACCACAGGCAGCTTCGAGCCATTGAGGGACGACAACTCGGCGACGTAATCGCCGGAGAAACGCACACGCACCGGCTGGGCTTTTTCCAGGCCTTCATAGAATTGAAAGCCACGGGTGTTCAGGTCGACGGTATTTCCGCTGACAGCCGCTGCACCCGGACCGTTGCTCACGGGCTCACGACGATAGCCCAAGGCGTCGAGTTCGGTCAGGAAGTCATCCTTGCTCAGCTTCTGGCCTGCGAACAATTCCAGCGGGCGCGCGTACACCTTGGCCGGAATGGTCCAGCGCTTGCCGGAGAACTTCTCCTGCACCACAGCGTCGAGGTAGACCGCAAAGCCGGCAAGCACCACAAGGCCTACCAGGCCAAGCTTGAGCGCCCAGCCAAGCCAGGGGCGCAGGCCACGGGAAGGAGGTTTTTTACGGGAACGGGGAGATCGGGTTCGAGTCATGGCGGCGGATTATACGCACTTTATTGATGATCAACATGAGCCGGACAGCGGTTTGCACAAGCGGTCGCAGCAGCCATAATGCCCGCCATGTTTTTCCCCAGACTCTGAAGGATCGCCCGTGAGCCAGTCCCTGATCGCTGCCCTGCAAAATCCGGCTTTATATCCCCATCCGGTTGAAGCGTTCCAAGTCATCGAGACCCATATTTCCTGGGTCGTACTGACCGGTCCTTACGCCTATAAGCTGAAAAAGCCGATGAACTTCGGATTTCTGGATTTTACCGACCTGGACAAGCGCGGCCACTTCTGTAACGAAGAGCTGCGCCTCAATCAGCGCCTGACCGAAGATTTGTATCTTGAAGTGTTGCCGATCACCGGCACAGCCGAAGCCCCGCAGTTGGGTGGCGATGGCCCAGTGATCGAATACGCACTGAAAATGCGCCAGTTTCCGCAGAGCCAATTGCTCAGCACCCTGCAAGCCAACGGCGAATTGACCAGCGCACACATCGATGAGATGGCCAAGCAGATTGCGCACTTCCACCTCTGCGCACCGAAAGTGCCGCAGGAACACCCGGCCGGCACGCCGGATGAGGTAATGGCGCCGGTTCGCCAGAACTTCGACCAGATCCGTCCATTCCTCAGCGACAAGACTGACCTGACCCAGTTGGAAGCCCTGCAAGCCTGGGCCGAAAGCAGCTTCGAGCGTCTCAAGCCACTGTTTTCCCAGCGCAAGCTGGACGGCTTCACCCGCGAATGCCACGGTGATATTCACCTGGGTAATGCAACGTTGATCGACGGCCACGTGGTGATCTTCGATTGCATCGAATTCAACGAACCCTTCCGTTTCACCGATGTGTACGCCGATACCGGCTTCCTGGCCATGGACCTGGAAGACCGTGGACTCAAGTCCCTGGCACGCCGCTTCATCAGCCAGTATCTGGAATTGACCGGTGACTATCAGGGCCTGGAAGTGCTGAATTTCTATAAAGCCTATCGCGCCCTGGTCCGCGCCAAGATCGCGCTGTTCAGCACGCCGAGCGAAGCCAGCCCGGTGCAGCGCGCCACGACCCTGCGCCAATACCGCAACTATGCCAACCTGGCGGAAAGCTACAGCACCATTCCATCGCGTTTCCTGGCCATTACCCACGGCGTTTCGGCTGTCGGTAAAAGCAATGTGGCCATGCGCCTGGTGGAAGCACTGGGTGCCGTGCGCCTGCGCTCGGACGTGGAGCGCAAGCGCCTGTTTGGCGAGCAACACGTGGAAAACACACCACAGGCCGGTATCTATGCGGCCGACGCCAGTGCTGCGACCTACGCACGCCTGAATGAAATCGCCGATACCGTGTTGCGCGCCGGCTACCCGGTCGTGCTGGATGCGACCTTCCTGAAACGTGAACAACGCGATGCGGCCGCCACTGTTGCCGAAGCCACGGGCGCGCCTTTCCTGATTCTGGATTGCAACGCCCCACAAGCAGTTATCGCCAGTTGGCTGGCGCAACGTCAGGAGGACAACAACGACCCTTCCGACGCGACACTGACTGTTATCGAAGAACAGCAAGCCAATCGCGAGCCACTCACCGCCGAGGAACTGCTCCTCAGCAAGCGGGTCGAGACCAATGAAAGCGGGACCCTCGATGCACTGGTGGCGCATATCCGCAAGCGCCTGCCGGGCCTGTAAGAAAAATTTCTTGGTCGTGTCGCCTACTTGGGCCACGCGACCAAGCAATAGTGGCACTATAATGGCGCCATAAATCCAACGGGAGTTGCCGTCATGAGTCAGCCCAAGCTTCTTGATACGCCGCTTTACTCGCTCCTGCATAAAGACGATGTGCGAGGCTTCAACCGGGAACGTCCAAAAGACGGTGCCATCGACATGCGCGGTGGCGACTTCCGTGGGCTGGATCTGCGCGAACTGAACACGGCAGGCGTGGACTTTACCGACGCCTATTTCCGATCTGCCGATTTACGCGGGCTGGACCTGCGCGACTGCCCGCTGGAGGGCGCCAGCCTGGCCCACGCGCAGATTTCAGGCACGTACTTCCCGCCCGAACTGAGCGCTGACGAGATTCTCATGTCGGTCAATTTCGGCACACGCCTGCGCTATCGCACTCGCTGAAACCCTCTGCTTCCGCCCCGGTTTCGCGCAGGCGTGCCGGGGACTTCCCGCCTGCCAGACCTGGTCATGCTTATACGTCTTTAGGCCGTTTCCGACTAAAGAACTACGCTTTTCCTACTGAGCGCTACACTTCTGTTCAGGCTTGCCTGGTCACATACCCACCGCACCATTCGGCCGTCGCAAGGAGGCTTGATGAACGATGAGCTGCAACACCTGAAAAACCTTGGCAAGACATCAGCACAGTGGCTGCATGCGGTGGGCATCCACAGTGCGTCCGACTTGCGTCGCCTGGGTGCGGTTGATGCCTACCGGGCCGTGCGAACGCGCGGGTTTCGTGCATCGAAAGTGCTGCTGTATGCCATCGAAGGGGCATTGATGGACGTGCACTGGAATGACATTCCTGCCGAGCGCAAGGAAGCGTTGAACCGTCAACTTGACGCTATTTCAACGCGCCAAAAGAATTAGATCGACTATCAGGCCCCCCTGTTTATAGACATTCCGAACGGGCGTTTGAGAAAACCCCAAGACACCGAGAAAACAAAGGTTGACTCTCAAATGAGAATCGTTATGATTATCACAACTGGTCGCGAGATCAGCCGATAACTGAAAGACCATTGGTTCGGACTCTCAGATTATCTCCTCATCAGGCTAATCACGGTTATTTGACCCGGCTTTTGCCGGGTCTTTTTTTGCCTGTGGAAAAGTCGAATTCAGCGCGCAATGATCAGAGGATGCCCACGCTCGGGATGAGCCTGCACAAGCACATCCAGACCAAAAACAGCTTTCAGGGGCTCAGGCTGCATCACTTGCGCCGGCGTATCCAAGGCATGCGGACGCCCCGCCTCCAGCAACAGAATACGGTCACAGTAACGGGCTGCGAGGTTCAAGTCATGAAGGATCACCAGCACCGCCGCCCCACGATCGGCGAAGGTACGAATGGCCTGCAAAGTCATGTGTTGATGCAAAGGGTCCAGCATTGACGTCGGCTCATCCAATAACAACGTCTGCCCCGCTTCACCTGGCCATAATTGTGCAAGCACGCGCGCCAGGTGCACCCGCTGGCGCTCGCCACCGGACAACGCCAGGTAGCTGCGACCGCTCAAGTGCCCGACGTCAGCCGCCTGCAAGGCCGCCTCGATGATCTCGTCATCGCGCACGCGCCCGGTCTGATGAGGCAAGCGGCCCATGCCGACAACCTCTTCGACACGGAAAGCGAAGTCCAACGTCGAGCTTTGCGGCAATACCGCGAGGCGCTGTGCTCGTTGTGCCCCACTCCACTCCTGCAAAGGACGTTGATCCAGGCACACTGTGCCTTGGTCGGGATGCAACTCGCCGCACAACGCACCGAGCAGCGTACTTTTGCCTGCACCATTGGGCCCCAACACGCCGAGCACTTCACCCGGCAACAGGTCGAGTGTGATATCTGCCAATACGGTTTTGCGCCCGCGACGGATGTGCAGGTCTTCCACACGAAGCATCAGGCACGCCCCCGCAACAACAGGAAAAGAAAGAACGGCGCACCGATAAACGCTGTAACGATACCGATGGGCAACTCAGCCGGTGCCAAGGCAAGCCGTGCGACCAGATCGGCAAACAACAAAAGGCTCGCACCCGCGAAGACCGATGCCGGTAACAGCACACGATGATCCGGCCCCGCCAACAAGCGCACCAGATGCGGCACCACCAGCCCCACGAAACCGATCATGCCCGCTGCGGCAACCGCCGCCCCCACGCCCAGCGCCGTGCACAACACCAATTCGCGCTTGAGCCGTTCCACATCGATGCCGAGATGACTGGCCTCCGACTCACCGAGCAACAGGGCATTCAACGCCTTGGCCCGGCGCGGCAACCACAGCGCCACACCCGCGCTCACGAGCAACAGCGGCCATAACCGCGAATAGCTGGCGCCGTTGAGACTGCCCAGGTTCCAAAATGTCAGGGTGCGCAAGGTGGCGTCGTCGGCCAGGTAGGTGAACAGGCCCACCGCCGAACCGGCGAGAGCCGTAAGGGCAATGCCCGCGAGCAGCATTGTCGCGACGTTGGTCTGGCCGTTGCGCCGCCCCAAGCGATATACCAGTGCCGTCACACCCAGCCCTCCCAGGAATGCGCAAAGTGACAACAGGTAAGGTCCAACGGCATCCGGCAAACCACCGAAAAACGAACCACCGACAATCGCCACCGCCGCCCCCAGTGCAGCACCGCTGGAGACCCCGACCAAACCTGGATCTGCCAGAGGATTGCGGAACAACCCCTGCATCGCCACCCCCGACAAGGCCAATACCCCGCCGACAGCCAAGCCCAGCAGCGTGCGTGGCAAACGGATCTGCCCCAGGATCAGCTCAGCCTGCTCCAGCCCTTGGGGCTCAATCGGCAGCCCCATCAAGCGCAAGGCGGCTTTGAGCGTATCCAACAGAGGCAAGCTGACCGGCCCCAGCGCCAGCGAAAGCCAGATCGCCAAGACACACAACAACGCCAACCCAACAAACAGCGTTTTCGGTTTTACCGGAGTGGTCATGGGGCTGGTTTGGCCTGGGACGGGTAAAACCCGGCAGACAGGTCCGCGAGGCTTTGCGGCATACGCGGCCCAAGTCCGCCGACCAACAGGGTGGGATCGACCTCAAACACTCGCCCGCTCTTGGCCGCCGGCGTGGACGCCAGGATCGGGTTTTCCTTGAACAGTGCCGCACGCGCTGCGTCTCCGGTCAGGGCACGGTCAGCAAACACCAGTACATCCGGGCTCAAGCCCGCCAACGACTCCACCGAAAACGGCTTGTAACCTTCATGGACCGCCAGATTGCGCCCGCCCGCCTGTTGCAACATCCAGTCGGCCGCTGTGTCTTTGCCCGCGATCAGCGGCTTGCCGCCTGCATGCCCGAGCAACAACAACACGCCTGGCGCCTTTTGCGTGGACTGAGCCTTGGTCACCCAGCGTTTCTGCTGATCCAGCGCCTGCTCATATCCGGTAAACAATTCGGTGGCCTTGGCCTCGCTGCCCAGCAACTTACCCAGGTGTTGAAGATTGCCTTTCAACGTCGGCAGGTCCGGCTGCGCCGAGAACATTTCCACCTGCACGCCTGCACTGCGAATCTGCGCCAGCACCGGCGGCGGCCCCATTTCTTCGGTGCCGACCAGCACCTGCGGGCGCAGACTTAAAATGCCTTCCGCCGACAATTGCCGCTGATAACCAATGCTCGGTAACGCCTTGAGGGACTCGGGATGCTGGCTGGTAGTGTCCACCCCGACCAGTTTCGACTCGCCGCCCAGGGCCGTCACCCATTCCGACAGCGCCCCACCGGCACTCACCCAGCGTTGTGGCAGTTCAGAGGCTTGCGCCCCGTGGTTGACCAGCAGTCCGACAACGAGCGCAATAGCGCTGGTACTCAGTCGCATAACAGGGTTTCCTTCCAAGGGCAGGGCCGCTCAAGCACTCATCGATGTGACAGCAAACGCCCGTCTGGCATCGTATTGAGCGCCCGGTCAGCTGACGGGCGAGCCGGCATTTGATAATTGTTTGCATTTGAACGTCAAGGCACTTAAGGAGTGAAATGAAGTTTCTCTGCCCCTCCACCGCACTCGCGCCCAACAGCAGCCTCGGTTTTGATATCGACGGGTGCAAGCTGCTGGCCGTGCGCCGCGACGGCGTTGCGTACTTCTACATCAACCGTTGCCCCCATCGTGGCATTTCACTGGAATGGCAACCCGACCAGTTTCTCGACGACAGCGCCAGCCTGATCCAGTGTGCAACCCACGGCGCCCTGTTCCTGATCGAGAATGGCGAATGCATCGCCGGCCCTTGCGCCGGGCAGAGCCTGACCGCCCTGCGCGGCTGCGAAGACGCTCAAGGCCTATGGGTGGAACTCTAGTCGAGCAGCACGTCCAGGCGCCGGTCTACACAGATTTCTTCGCAGGTCACACGCACGCCATACGCCAGCACTTCCACCCCTGCCGCCTTGGCTTCACGCAGGGCTGCAGCATAACCGGCGTCGATTTCCACCGCCGGTCGCACAGCCTCAATCCCCGAGAGATTGACGCAGTACAGCTGCACCGCGCGCACACCCTCCCGCGCCAGGTGCGCCAGCTCACGCAAATGCTTGGCGCCGCGCTGGGTCACCGCGTCGGGAAACGCCGCAACCGCAGAGCCGTCATAGCCCAGGGTCACACTTTTGACTTCGACATAGGCCGCGCCGTCGGGATAATCCAGGCGAAAGTCGATGCGGCTTTTCTCCTGGCCGTAAGGCACTTCGCGTTTCAACGCGGTAAAGCCATTGAGCTCAGTGATCACCCCTGCATGCAGCGCCTCCTCGACCAATTGATTGGCGCGCGCCGTGTTCACACAGGCCAACCGGCCCTGGGGCGTCTCGGCGATTTCCCAGGTGCCGGGCAATTTGCGCTTGGGGTCATTGGAGCGGCTGAACCAGAGCTGCCCACCTTCCACCATGCAATTGAGCATTGAGCCCGTGTTGGGGCAATGAATGGTCAGCAACTCGCCGGTAACGGTCTCGATATCGGTGAGAAAACGCTTGTAGCGGCGAATCAGTCGCGCTTCTTCAAGGGGAGGATTAAAGCGCATCAGCCTTGCCAGCTCCGCAGACCACGGGCGATCCGCTCGACCGCTTCTTGTAGCCGATCGAGGTTCTGCGTGTAGGCAAAACGCACATGATGACCGGCCTGGTAGCGGCCAAAGTCCAAGCCAGGCGTAAAAGCGACATGCTCGGTTTCGAGAAAATGGCGGCAGAATGCGAAGGCATCACCGCCAAATGCGCTGATATCGGCGTACAAATAGAACGCCCCCTCCGGCTCAACGGCGATGCCAAACCCCAGCTCGCGCAGGGCGGGCAACAGGAAGTCGCGACGGCGACCGAATTCGGCACGACGCTCTTCGAGAATGCTCAGGGTCTGTGGGGTGAAACACGCCAGCGCCGCGTGTTGGGCCATGCTAGGAGCACTGATGTAGAGGTTTTGCGCCAACTTCTCCAACTCGCCCACTGCCGCCGGGGGTGCAACCAGCCACCCCAAACGCCAGCCGGTCATGCCGAAATACTTGGAAAAACTATTGAGGACGAAGGCGTCGTCGTCGACTTCCAGCACGCTGGCTGCGTCGGTGCCGTAAGTGAGGCCATGGTAGATCTCATCCACCACAAGGTGGCCGTTGCGCGCCTTGATGGCCGCAGAAAGCCCGGCCAATTCGTCACGGGTGAGGATCGTCCCCGTCGGGTTGGCTGGCGAGGCCACCAGCGCGCCCACACTGTCCTGATCCCAGTGCCTGGCCACCAGGTCGGCGGTCAACTGATAGCGCACCTCCGGGCCTACCGGCACCAGTTGCGCCGCGCCCTCTACCAGGCGCAGGAAGTGGCGATTGCAGGGGT
The DNA here is from genome assembly GCF_024584605.1 of Pseudomonas extremorientalis. Taxonomy (NCBI): domain Bacteria; kingdom Pseudomonadati; phylum Pseudomonadota; class Gammaproteobacteria; order Pseudomonadales; family Pseudomonadaceae; genus Pseudomonas; species Pseudomonas extremorientalis. The sequence goes on from NZ_CP089519.1 coordinate 5,440,628, forward strand.
AACCAGGGTCTGCGAGCAGCCAATGCTTGCCCGGGTCAACCAGCAGGCTGCTGGCCAGCAGCAACGCGCCGGACCCGCCAGGAGTGATCAGAATGCGCTCGGGATCCACGTTCAAGCCGTAACGCTGCTGATAAAAACCGCTGATGGCTTCGCGCAACTCTGGCAGGCCACGGGCTGCAGTGTAACGGGTCTTACCATTGGCCAATGCCGCCTGGCCGGCCTGGATGATCGGCTCGGCGGTGGTGAAATCCGGTTCGCCGATTTCCAGGTGAATCACGTCATGGCCGGCGGCCTGCAGCTCATTGGCCCGCGCCAGCAATGCCATGACATGAAAAGGTTCGATGGCGCGACTGCGCGCACTGTAGGGCTGGGCCATTAGCCTTCCTTAACGGTGAGGACAAAATCTGGATTCTACCGAACCCGCGCCGTAAAACATGTTCTATTGCCTGCCCGGCGGCATGTGCAGTCCGAGCAAGCGCCTGCAAACCGACTAAAATCTACATTCGAGGCAACACATACCCAGCAATGGCGGGCAGTCGCAGTTTGCAACCCCTTTGCCGTGGGCCTCGACAACCGGGAGTGGCGCACCCCGAATCTATCTGGTAAGTTCGCCCGCTTGCAGCCGCAGGGCCGGCAGGTGTCGGTGACGTTGCAATCCTGCGCAATGGATTAGAAGAGTGAGAGGCGGTCTATTCATGTCCACCCAAGCAAAGCAACAGCAGACTCAAGGCCTCAACGGCTTCGAACCTTACGTAGAGACGAAAGGTGAGGAGTACATGGGCGAGCCCATGCGCGAGCACTTCACCAAGATCCTGAACAAGTGGAAACAGGACTTGATGCAGGAAGTCGACCGCACGGTTGACCATATGAAGGACGAAGCAGCCAACTTCCCTGACCCGGCCGACCGCGCGAGCCAGGAAGAAGAATTCGCCCTGGAACTGCGCGCCCGTGATCGCGAGCGCAAGTTGATCAAGAAGATCGACAAGACGCTGCAGTTGATCAAGGACGAAGAATACGGCTGGTGCGAATCCTGCGGTGTCGAGATTGGTATTCGTCGCCTGGAAGCCCGCCCAACCGCGGACCTCTGCGTAGACTGCAAGACCTTGGCCGAAATCAAGGAAAAACAGGTCGGCAAGTAATCCAGCCGAGCTGAACGAATGGGGCGTGCGAACGCCCCATTTTTGTTGCTGGCGTTTACCGAATTTCCAGTAGTATCCGGCCCATGACAGCCTCTACCTATATCGGGCGTTTTGCCCCAACGCCCAGCGGCCACTTGCATTTCGGCTCACTGGTCGCCGCCCTCGCCTCCTACCTCGACGCCCGCGCCAACCACGGCCGCTGGCTGATGCGCATGGAAGACCTCGACCCGCCCCGCGAAGAGCCCGGCGCCCAGGCAGCGATCCTGCATGCACTGGAAAGCTACGGGTTTGAGTGGGACGGCGAACTGGTCCGACAAAGCGAACGGCACGAAGCCTATGCCAAAGTACTGAACGATATGTTCAACCACGGCCTCGCCTACGCCTGCACTTGCTCACGTAAACAACTGGAGGCCTACAACGGCATCTACCCGGGCCTGTGTCGCAATGCCGGCCACGATCAGCAAGATGCCGCCATCCGTTTGCGTGTTCCTGAGCTTGCTTACCACTTTACCGACCGCGTCCAGGGTGAATTCCGACAGCACCTGGGTCGCGATGTAGGCGATTTCGTCATCCGTCGCCGCGATGGCCTCTATGCTTATCAATTGGCAGTCGTCCTCGACGATGCGTGGCAAGGTGTTACCGATATCGTGCGCGGTGCAGACCTGCTCGACTCCACGCCGCGCCAGCTCTACCTGCAGGAACTGCTCGGCCTGCGCCAACCGCGCTACCTGCATGTGCCACTGATCGTCCAGCCGGACGGTAACAAATTGGGCAAATCCTATCGTTCCCCGCCGTTGACACCCGACCAGGCCACGCCTTTGCTATTAAGGGCCCTGCGCGCCCTCGGGCAGCAACCCGGTGACGAGCTGCTCCACGCCAGCCCACGGGAACTGCTGGATTGGGGCATCCAGCACTGGGACGCCACGCGGATACCGCACAGACTCACGCTGGCAGAAGCGCAATTGAGCTGAAGGCGCTTGCAGCTTGGCCGGCATCCGTTACCATCGCCGCAGTTTTTCAATCAGAGGCCAACATGTACATCTATCGATTGGTCCTGCTGCTGGTCGTCGGGATCTACCTGTTTTCCCCCGCCATCATGGATTGGTGGATCGACGCCACGGGCGCCTGGTATCGCCCTTATCTGCTGTGGCTGATCCTGATCGTCGTGACTTTCATCCTGCAGAGCCAAAAAGATGCCGATGAGCTTTAGCCTCACCCAGATGCTGCTGATCAGCGCCGCCTACCTGGCCGCGCTGTTCGGGGTGGCCTGGATCAGTGAGCGTGGAATGATTCCGCGGGCGATCATTCGCCATCCGCTGACCTACACCTTGTCCCTTGGCGTTTACGCCAGCGCCTGGGCGTTCTATGGCACCGTAGGCCTGGCCTATCAATACGGTTACGGTTTTCTTTCCAGCTACCTCGGGGTGTCCGGTGCCTTTCTGCTGGCACCGGTGCTGCTTTACCCGATCCTGAAGATCACCCGCACCTACCAACTGTCCTCCCTGGCCGACCTGTTCGCCTTCCGCTTTCGCAGCACCTGGGCCGGCGCGCTGACCACCATGTTCATGCTGATCGGCGTGCTGCCGTTGCTGGCCCTGCAAATCCAGGCGGTGGCGGACTCCATCAGCATCCTGACCCGCGAACCGGTGCAACATCGGGTGGCCCTGGCCTTCTGCGCGCTGATCACGCTGTTCACGATTTTCTTCGGCTCACGCCATATCGCCACCCGCGAGAAGCACGAGGGCCTGGTGTTCGCGATTGCCTTCGAGTCGGTGATCAAGCTGATCGCCATCGGCGGCGTTGGCCTGTACGCGCTCTACGGCGTGTTCGACGGCCCGCAACAGCTGGAACTGTGGCTGCTGCAGAACCAGACCGCCCTCGCCGCCCTGCATACGCCATTGCAGGAAGGCCCCTGGCGCACACTGCTGCTGGTGTTCTTCGCCTCGGCAATCGTGATGCCGCACATGTACCACATGACCTTTACCGAAAACCTCAACCCGCGCTCGCTGGTCAGCGCCAGCTGGGGTTTGCCGTTGTTCCTGCTGTTGATGAGCCTGGCGGTGCCGCTGATCCTGTGGGCCGGTCTGAAACTGGGGGCCACCACCAATCCTGAGTATTTCACCCTGGGCATCGGCATAGCCGCGAATAGCCCGGCCTTGGCGCTATTGGCGTACGTCGGGGGGCTATCGGCTGCCAGCGGGTTGATCATCGTGACCACCCTGGCCCTCTCGGGGATGGCACTCAACCACCTGGTGTTACCGCTGTACCAACCACCGGCCGAGGGCAATATCTACCGCTGGCTGAAATGGACACGGCGCGCGCTGATCGTCGCGATCATCATGGCCGGCTATGGTTTCTACCTGCTGCTGGGCGCGGGTCAAGACCTGGCCAACCTGGGGATCGTTGCATTTGTCGCCACGTTGCAGTTCCTGCCGGGCGTGCTGTCGGTACTGTATTGGCCGACCGCCAATCGGCGTGGCTTCATCGCCGGGCTGCTGGCGGGGATCCTGGTGTGGGTCGTGACCATGCTGCTGCCGCTGGTCGGCAACCTGCAGGGCTTCTACATCCCGTTGCTGAACATGATCTACGTGCTGGATGACACCAGTTGGCACATGGCCGCGATTGCGTCGCTGGCCGCCAACGTCTTGATGTTCACCCTGATCTCACTGTTTACCAACGCCAGCCCGGAAGAAACCAGCGCCGCCGAAGCTTGCGCGGTGGATAACGTACGCCGTCCGCAACGACGTGAATTGCATGCCGCCTCACCCCAGGAATTCGCCACGCAACTGGCCAAGCCGTTGGGTGCCAAGGCGGCACAGAAGGAAGTCGAGCAGGCGCTGCGCGATCTCTACCTGCCGTTCGATGAGCGCCGCCCCTACGCCCTGCGCCGCCTGCGTGACCGTATCGAAGCCAACCTGTCCGGATTGATGGGGCCGAGCGTGTCCCAGGACATGGTGGAAACTTTCCTGCCCTACAAGGCCGGCGGCGAAAACTACGTGACCGAAGACATCCATTTCATCGAAAGCCGGCTGGAGGACTACCACTCCCGCCTCACAGGCCTGGCCGCCGAACTCGATGCCCTGCGTCGCTACCACCGCCAGACCCTGCAGGAACTCCCGATGGGCGTCTGCTCCCTGGCCAAGGATCAAGAGATCCTGATGTGGAACAAGGCCATGGAAGAACTCACCGGTATCGCGGCGCAACGCGTAGTCGGCTCACGCCTGAATACACTGGGCGAGCCTTGGAAAGAACTGTTGCAAGGCTTCATCAACCTGCCCGACGAACACCTGCACAAGCAGCACCTGGCCCTTGACGGCCAGACCCGCTGGCTCAACCTGCACAAAGCCGCCATCGACGAACCCCTGGCCCCCGGTAACAGTGGTCTGGTGCTGCTGGTGGAAGACCTGACCGAAACCCAGATGCTCGAAGACAAGCTGGTGCACTCCGAGCGCCTGGCCAGTATCGGCCGGTTGGCGGCGGGCGTGGCCCATGAAATCGGCAATCCGATCACCGGTATTGCCTGCCTGGCGCAGAACCTGCGGGAAGAGCGTGAAGACGACGGCGAAATCACCGAAATCAGCGGGCAGATCCTCGAACAGACCAAGCGTGTTTCGCGCATCGTGCAGTCGCTGATGAGCTTTGCCCACGCAGGCGCCCACCAGAACCACGACGAAGCCGTGTGCCTGGCCGAGGTGGCACAGGACGCCATTGGGCTGCTGGCCTTGAACCGGCGCAATTTCGAAGTACAGTTCTTCAATTTATGCGACCCCGACCATTGGGTCGACGGCGACTCCCAACGCCTCGCCCAGGTGCTGATCAACCTGCTGTCCAACGCCCGTGACGCCACCCCGGCCGGCGGTGCGGTGCGCGTCAAGACCGAGGCTTTCGAACATACGGTCGATCTGATCGTCGAAGATGAAGGCAGTGGTATTCCACAGAACATCATGGACCGATTGTTCGAACCCTTCTTCACCACCAAGGACCCAGGTGAAGGTACCGGTCTGGGCCTTGCACTGGTCTATTCCATCGTTGAAGAGCATTATGGACAAATCACCATCGACAGCCCGGCTGACACCGAAAGCCAACGCGGCACCCGTATTCGGGTGACCTTGCCGCGTCATGTCGAAGCGACGTCCGCTGTGAACTGAGACCGTCGAGAGAATTGAATCAATGCCGCACATTTTGATCGTCGAAGACGAAACCATTATCCGCTCTGCCTTGCGTCGCCTGCTTGAACGAAATCAGTACCAGGTCAGCGAAGCCGGCTCGGTGCAGGAAGCCCAGGAGCGGTTCAGCATTCCCACGTTCGACCTGATTGTCAGCGACCTGCGCCTGCCTGGCGCGCCTGGTACCGAGTTGATCAAGCTGGGCCAGGGCACTCCGGTGCTGATCATGACCAGCTACGCCAGCCTGCGGTCGGCGGTGGACTCCATGAAGATGGGCGCGGTGGATTACATCGCCAAGCCATTCGACCATGACGAGATGCTCCAGGCGGTGGCCCGTATCCTGCGCGACCGCCAGTCGGCCAGCAGCGCGCCGACCGAGCAACGACCGGCGAGCAAAACCAATGACAAGCCAGGCGTCGACAACAGCAACGGCGAGATCGGCATCATCGGCTCCTGCCCACCCATGCAGGACCTGTACAGCAAGATCCGCAAAGTCGCGCCCACCGACTCCAATGTATTGATCCAGGGCGAGTCTGGCACCGGTAAAGAACTGGTGGCCCGCGCCCTGCACAACCTGTCCAAGCGTGCCAAGGCGCCGATGATCTCGGTGAACTGCGCGGCGATCCCTGAATCCCTGATCGAGTCCGAACTGTTCGGCCACGAAAAAGGCGCGTTTACCGGCGCCAGCGCCGGGCGTGCGGGCCTGGTGGAAGCGGCGGACGGCGGCACGCTGTTCCTCGACGAAATCGGCGAACTGCCTCTGGAAGCCCAGGCGCGGTTACTGCGCGTGTTGCAGGAAGGCGAGATTCGCCGTGTGGGCTCGGTGCAATCGCAGAAGGTCGATGTTCGACTGATCGCCGCGACCCACCGGGACCTGAAGAGCCTGGCCAAGATCGGCCAGTTCCGTGAAGACTTGTATTACCGCCTGCACGTGATCGCCCTCAAGTTGCCGGCCCTGCGTGAGCGTGGCGCCGACGTCAACGAGATCGCCAACGCCTTCTTGCTGCGCCAGAGCGCGCGCATCAATCGTACCGACCTGAAGTTTGCCCCGGACGCCGAGCAGGCGATTCGGCATTACTCATGGCCGGGTAACGTGCGGGAGCTGGAAAATGCGGTCGAGCGTGCGGTGATCCTGTCGGAGAGCCCGGAGATTTCCGCCGAGCTGCTGGGCATCGACATTGAGCTGAGCGATCTGGAGGACGACGACTTCATCGGCCTGGCCCCACAACAGGGCGGCGGTAGCAACACCAGCCACGAGCCGACGGAAGATCTGTCACTGGAAGATTACTTCCAGCATTTCGTCCTTGAGCACCAGGACCATATGACCGAGACCGAACTGGCGCGCAAGCTGGGCGTGAGCCGTAAATGCCTGTGGGAACGTCGCCAGCGCCTGGGCATTCCACGGCGCAAGACCGGCGTGGCCAGCGAGAGTTGAGGGGGCGCCCCCACAGGTAACACCCGCAGATGTGAAAAAACTGTTACCGCGGATATTTCGCGTAACAAAAGCCGGGGCTTACGGTAACGAAGCCCTGGCTTTTTTTGGGCCGTCAAAAGCCCGATACCACCTCAACCCCCCGGTTTTGCTGGGCGGTGCAAAAGTTGGCACGCACCCTGCTATATGCTTAGTACAAAAACAATAACAAGCTTTGTACAAGACAATAAAAATAAGACGAATCGACTCACGCATAACAAAAACAACACGGCGGAGGCGCAGCTAACTGATTCTTTTGGAGAGGCGTTGCATTTGGGGCTTGCCCCGCAACCAGGCCGAGAACAACAAAAACTGCCCTAAGGCAGAGCCTGAACTGGTTGGATCGTAGATCAGCAACACAGCGACCAAAGCAATCCGTTTGCTCTTGACTCCCGATTGGGAGTGTCATGAAGGTGAAGCTTCATGGCGAGGGCGATCAACAAAAACAAGAAGCCCGCAATCCATAATAAAAATAGAGCACGCAACTACTTCTGGGGGAGCTTCGGCTCCCCTTGTAGTTTCCGCCATTTGACCACCCAGCAACCTCTTGAAGCTTTTGGCTTGGGGCTTGCAGCTTGTTCCTACACCATCCCCTGACTAAATGCTAGAATCCCCGCCCATCATGCGGTCATTCTTCGTTATGGCCGAACATTCCTTCAAACAGTGCATCCCATGCTGAAGAAGTTGTTCCAGTCATTCCGTTCTCCCTTGCGTCGTACGCAACACAAACGCAGCACGCCTGAAGTGCTCAACAGCAGCCAGCATTCGCTGCAACGCGCTCAATTCAGCCGTTATGCCGTGAATATCGTCGAACGTTTGCAGAACGCCGGCTACCAGGCTTATCTGGTGGGCGGTTGTGTACGCGACATGCTGCTCAATATCACGCCCAAGGACTTCGACGTCGCCACCAGCGCCACGCCTGAGCAAGTGCGTGCCGAATTTCGCAATGCGCGGATCATCGGCCGGCGCTTCAAGCTGGTGCATATCCACTTCGGTCGCGAAATCATCGAAGTTGCGACGTTCCGCGCCGGCCACCCGCAAAACGATGAAGAGGAAGACACCAATCAGTCTTCCCGCAACGAAAGCGGGCGCATCCTGCGTGACAACGTCTACGGTACCCTCGAGGAAGACGCGCAGCGCCGCGACTTCACCATCAATGCCTTGTATTACGATCCGGTCAGCGAGCGCATTCTCGATTACGCCAATGGCGTACACGATATCCGCAACAACCTGATCCGCCTGATCGGTGACCCGGTCCAGCGCTACCAGGAAGACCCGGTGCGCATGCTGCGTGCAGTGCGTTTTGCCGCCAAGCTCAACTTCGGCATCGAGAAACACACCGCCGCGCCGATTCGCGAACTGGCACCGATGCTGCGGGAGATCCCTTCGGCGCGCCTGTTCGAAGAAGTGTTGAAGCTGTTCCTCTCGGGCTACGCCGCCGACACCTTCGAAATGCTCGTCGACCTGCAGTTATTCGACCCACTGTTCCCGGCCAGCGCCGAGGCGCTGGAATACAACCCGACGTACACCCACACCCTGATCAGCGAAGCACTGATCAACACCGACCTGCGCATCAAGCAGAACAAACCGGTCACCCCGGCGTTCCTGTTTGCCGCCCTGTTGTGGCCGGCCCTGCCCAAGCGCGTGCTGCGCCTGCAGGAGCGTGGCATGCCGCCGATCCCGGCCATGCAGGAAGCCGCCCATGAGCTGATCGCCGAGCAGTGCCAGCGCATCGCCATTCCCAAACGGTTCACCATACCGATCCGTGAGATCTGGGACATGCAGGAGCGCCTGCCACGTCGCAGTGGCAAACGTGCCGACCTGTTGCTGGACAACCCGCGTTTCCGCGCCGGCTACGACTTCCTTTTGTTGCGTGAGAGCGCCGGCGAGCAGACCGACGGCCTGGGCGAATGGTGGACCGACTACCAGGACGCCAATGACAGCGAACGCCGCGACATGATCCGTGACCTCGGCAGCAAAGGCGATGGCGAAGGCGCCGGGCCGAAGAAGCGTCGCCGCAGCAGCAGCAAGCGCAAGCGCAGCGCGGCCGACGCCTCGGGCGAATAAGCGTGGAACGCATCTACATCGGCATGGGCAGCAACCTGGCGGCCCCGGATCAGCAATTGCGCAGCGCTATCGAAGCACTGGCGCAATTGCCCGGCACGCACGTCACCGGTGTCTCTGCCTTCTATCAAAGTGACTCCCTGCTCCCGGGCCAACCGCGCTATACCAATGCAGTGGCCGCCCTTGACAGTAACCTCGCCCCTCTTGAGCTGCTGGATGCGCTGCAAGCCATCGAGAACGACCAGGGCCGCGAACGCCTCGAGCGCTGGGGCCCGCGCACGCTTGACCTGGACATCCTGCTGTTTGGCGATCGCCTGATCGACGAACCGCGTCTCAAGGTGCCGCACTACCAGATGCACCTGAGGGCTTTTGTGCTGTACCCGTTGGCCGAACTGGCGCCCGCCAGCCTGGCGTTACCCGATGGCCAAACCCTCAACGAACTGCTTGAAGCCTGCCCGTTTGTCGGTCTTGAACGGCTCACCGTTGCTGAATCGCGTCAGTAACAGCGGTAACACCGTCATCGTAACAATGCGGTAACACATCCAATTGACTTCCCGTGTCCTCCTCACGACTATAGGCGTCCCGCTGCCGCCAACCCGGCGCTGAAGGGCGCAATCCAGGCCTTATAAGCACTGCTCTCAAGAAAGTGCGCCTGTATAAACGAAGACTCACGCGCGTTACTCGCTGTTTCCAAGCGCCTGAACGAGGACCCTTTTCATGCCAGACATTACCCTGACCACCTTGCAGAGCCTCAAGCTCAAAGGTGAAAAAATCGCCATGCTGACCTGCTACGACGCCACGTTCGCCCACGCCAGTTGCCAGGCCGGGGTTGAAGTGCTGCTGGTGGGCGACTCCCTGGGCATGGTTCTTCAAGGGAATGACAGCACCCTGCCCGTCACCACCGATGAACTTGCGTACCACACCGCCAGCGTCAAGCGCGGTAACGATGGCGCCTTCATCATCGCCGACCTGCCGTTCATGGGTTACGCGACGCTCGAACAGACCTTCCAGAATGCCGGCAAGCTGATGCAAGCCGGCGCGCACATGATCAAAATTGAAGGCGCGTTATGGCTCGCCGAGTCGATCCGCCTGCTCGCGGAACGCGGCGTGCCGGTATGTGTGCACATGGGCCTGACGCCGCAGTCGGTGAACATCCTTGGCGGCTATAAGGTCCAGGGCCGGAATGAGGCCCAGGCGCGCCAGATGCGTGCGGACGCCATCGCCCTGGAACAGGCCGGCGCGGCCATGATCCTGCTCGAATGTGTGCCGAGCGAGTTGGCGGCAGAAATCACCCAGGCCGTGAAAGTGCCAGTAATCGGTATCGGCGCAGGTTCGGCCACGGATGGCCAGGTGCTGGTGCTGCACGACATGCTCGGCCTGTCGATCAGCGGTCGTGTGCCGAAGTTCGTGAAGAACTTCATGGCTGGCCAGAGCAGCATCCATGACGCCTTGAGCGCCTACGTCGCCGAAGTCAAAGGCGTGACTTTCCCGGCCGCCGAACATGGGTTCTCTGCATGAACACCGTTAAAACCGTACGTGAACTGCGGGCCGCCGTAACCCATGCCCGCAGCGCCGGCAAGCGTATCGGCTTTGTGCCGACCATGGGCAACCTGCACAGCGGCCACGCCACCCTGGTGACCAAGGCCGCCCAGCAGGCGGATTTCGTGGTCGCCAGCATCTTCGTCAACCCGCTGCAATTTGGCGCCGGCGAAGACCTGGACAAATACCCCCGCACCCTGGCCGCCGATCAGGAAAAGTTGCTGCAGGCCGGCTGCAACCTGCTCTTCGCACCTACCGTCGAGGAAATGTACCCCGGCGGCATGACCGGCCAGACCCGTGTCAGCGTGCCGCAACTGTCCGAAGGCCTGTGCGGCGCCAGCCGTCCCGGGCATTTCGAAGGCGTGGCGACGGTGGTCAGCAAGCTGTTCAACATGGTGCAGCCGGACATGGCCGTGTTTGGGCAGAAGGATTACCAGCAACTGGCCGTGATCCGCGCCATGGTGCATGACCTGAACATGCCGATCCAGATCATCGGCGAGCCCACCGTGCGCGCCGACGACGGCCTGGCGCTGTCGTCGCGCAACGGTTACCTCAGCGACGAACAGCGCGCCATTGCGCCGGTGCTGTACCGCAGCCTCAGCCAGATAGGCGCTGCGATCAAGGCCGGTGACCATGACTTCGCCAAGCTGCGCGCCGAACAGGTCCGCCAGATCGAAGCCGCCGGGCTGCGCCTGGACTACCTCGAAGTGCGCCAAGGCGTGCATTTGCGCCCGGCCACGGCCGAAGATCGGGATATCGTGATCCTGGTCGCCGCCTACTTGGGGGCCACCCGTCTCATCGATAACCTGCATCTGATCCTCGACTGACCCTTCCAGTTGCCCTCCTCACTGCGTAAATAAAAAGTGCCGGTATAAAAAAGTACCGGCCTTAGCGCAGACAAAGCCAAGACATATCGACACGCTAGGTTTAATGTAATCGCCCTGCGCTATGGTTAGCGCTGTCTGGAACCCATTGCTTGATCAAAGACTGGATGTTCCAGGCAAATAAGTGTCCTAAAGGCAGTCCCCGTAATAAAAGGAAACCCGCAGCGATGGCGTACTACCGCACCCCTCATGACGTTACCGCTCTGCCCGCCTGGCAAGCGCTCAATCAACATCGCCAAGCCATGCAGGATTTCAGCATGCGCGAAGCGTTCAATGCCGATCCTCAGCGTTTTTCCCAGTTCACCTTGAGCAGCTGCGGACTTTTCCTCGATTACTCGAAAAACCTGATCACCGGCGAAACCCGTGACCTGCTGGTAAACCTCGCCAAAGAGGTCCACCTCAAGGAAGCCATTGACGCGCTGTACAAAGGCGAACCGGTCAACTCGTCGGAAGGCCGCCCAGCGCTGCACACCGCACTGCGCCGTCCGGTGGGTGACAAGCTGTCGGTCAACGGCGTGAACATCATGCCGGACGTGCACAAAGTGCTGAACCAGATCACCGACCTGGTCGGCCGCATCCACGACGGCCTGTGGCGTGGCTACACCGAGAAGCCAATCACCGACGTGGTGAACATCGGTATCGGTGGCTCGTTCCTCGGCCCGGAGCTGGTCTCCGAAGCGCTGCTGTCCTACGCCCACAAAGGCGTGCGCTGCCACTACCTGGCGAACATCGACGGCAGCGAGTTCCACGAGCTGACCCTGAAGCTGCGCGCCGAGACCACGCTGTTCATCGTCTCGTCGAAATCCTTCAACACCCTCGAAACCCTGAAAAACGCCCAGGCCGCCCGTGCCTGGTACCTGGCCCAGGGTGGCTCGGAAGCCGAGCTGTATCGCCACTTCATCGCCGTGTCGAGCAACAACGCGGCGGCCGTGGCCTTCGGAATTCGCGAAGAAAACATCTTCCCGATGTGGGATTGGGTCGGCGGCCGTTACTCGCTATGGTCGGCCATCGGCTTGCCGATCGCCCTGGCCATCGGCATGTCCAACTTCAAGGAACTGCTGTCCGGTGCCTACACCATGGACCAGCATTTCCAGAACGCCCCGTTCGAACAGAACATGCCGGTGCTGCTGGGCTTGCTGGGCGTGTGGTACGGCAACTTCTGGGGCGCGCAGAGCCACGCGATCCTGCCGTACGACCACTACCTGCGTAACATCACCAAACACTTGCAACAGCTGGACATGGAATCCAACGGCAAGAGCGTGCGCCAGGACGGTACGCCCGTCGCTACCGATACCGGCCCGGTGATCTGGGGCGGCGTTGGCTGCAACGGCCAGCACGCTTACCACCAGTTGCTGCACCAGGGGACCCAACTGATCCCGGCCGACTTTATCGTGCCGATCGTCAGCTTCAACCCAGTGTCCGACCACCATCAATGGCTGTACGCCAACTGCCTGTCCCAGAGCCAGGCGCTGATGCTCGGCAAGACCCGCGCCGAAGCGGAAGCCGAGCTGCGCGACAAAGGTATCCCGGAAGACGAAGTGCAGAAGCTGGCACCGCACAAGGTGATTCCGGGCAACCGCCCGAGCAACACCCTCGTGGTCGAACGCATCAGCCCGCGTCGCCTGGGCGCCCTGGTAGCCATGTACGAACACAAAGTGTTCGTACAGAGCGTGATCTGGGGTATCAACGCCTTCGACCAATGGGGTGTGGAACTGGGCAAGGAGCTGGGCAAGGGCGTCTACAACCGCCTGACCGGCGCCGAAGAGACCTCGGCCGAGGACGCTTCGACCCAGGGCCTGATCAATTACTTCCGCGGTCGTCACCGCGGCTGATCCGGGTTTTGCAAGGCCAATGTCCATTTGGAGGTTGGCCTTGAACCCTCCCCCTGCCGGGTGCATCTTTATGACTTGTCGCAAAAACAAGAATAAGGATCGCTCATGTTCGATATCAGCACGTTCCCCACCGCCGATGCCGTCCGCCGGGCTGCGCAACTCAGTCAAGAGGACTATCAGCGCCTCTACCGCCAATCCATCGAACAGCCGGATACCTTCTGGGCTGAACAGGCCGAGCGCTTTCTCGACTGGATAACCCCCTGGCACACCGTTCAACGCTCAGACATCCACACCGGCACCGCCCAATGGTTTGCCGGTGGTCAACTCAACGTCAGCTACAACTGCATCGACCGTCACCTGGCGCAACGCGCCGATCAGCCGGCCTTCATCTGGGAAGGCGATGATCCGACAAAATCTTCAAAAATCACCTACCACCAACTGCACCAGAACGTCAGCCGCCTGGCCAATGTGCTGAAAAGCCGTGGCGTGAAGAAAGGCGACCGGGTATGCATCTACATGCCGATGATCCCGGAGGCCGCCTACGCCATGCTCGCCTGCACACGGATTGGCGCGGTGCACTCCGTGGTGTTTGGTGGTTTCTCGCCGGATGCCTTGCGTGACCGTATTCTCGATGCCGACTGCCGCACGGTGATCACCGCAGACGAAGGCGTGCGCGGCGGCAAGCCCGTTGCACTGAAGCAGAATGTCGACAAGGCCCTGGCCAGTTGTCCGAATGTGAGCACGGTGCTGGTAGTGGAGCGCACCGGAGCGGCCGTTGACTGGAGCGAAGGTCGCGACCTCAAGTATCAACAAGCCCTGGATGCGGCCAGCAGCGACTGCCCGCCCGAGCCGATGGACGCCGAAGACCCGCTCTTCATCCTCTACACCTCCGGCAGTACCGGCAAACCCAAGGGCGTGCTGCACACCACCGGCGGCTACCTGCTGCAAGCGGCGATGACCTTCAAGTACGTACTCGACTACCGCGACGGCGAAGTGTTTTGGTGCACCGCCGATGTGGGCTGGGTCACCGGCCACAGTTACATCGTGTACGGCCCGCTGGCCAATGGCGCGACCTCGCTGATGTTCGAAGGCGTGCCGAGCTATCCGGACAGTTCGCGCTTCTGGCAGGTGATCGACAAGCACCAGGTCAACATCTTCTACACCGCGCCCACCGCCCTGCGTGCGCTGATGCGCGAAGGCCACGGCCCGCTGGAAAATACCTCGCGCGCCAGCCTGCGCCTGCTGGGCAGCGTCGGCGAACCGATCAACCCGGAGGCCTGGGACTGGTACTTCAATGCCGTGGGCGAACAGCGCTGCCCGATTGTGGATACCTGGTGGCAGACCGAGACCGGCGGCATCATGCTCAGCCCACTGGCCAGCGCCCAGCGAATCAAGCCAGGGTGCGCGACCCAGCCAATGTTCGGCGTACAGCCGGTACTCCTCGATGAACACGGCAAGGAATTCAGCGGCGCCGGCAGTGGCGTACTGGCGATCAAAGCCAGCTGGCCGGGGCAGATCCGCAGTGTGTACGGCGATCCGCAGCGCATGGTCGACACCTACTTCAAACCCTACCCCGGCTACTACTTCACCGGTGACGGCGCACGCCGCGATGAAGACGGCGATTATTGGATCACCGGGCGCATCGACGATGTGATCAACGTGTCAGGCCATCGCATCGGCACTGCCGAGGTAGAAAGCGCCCTGGTGCTGCACGACCAGGTGGCCGAGGCCGCCGTGGTGGGCTATCCCCATGATGTCAAAGGCCAGGGCATCTATGCCTTTGTCACCCCCATGAATGGCGTGGAACCCAGCGATGCGTTAAAAAAACACCTGCTGGATCTGGTCAGCAAAGAAATTGGCAGCTTCGCCAAGCCGGAACTGATCCAATGGGCCCCGGCCTTGCCGAAAACCCGTTCCGGCAAAATCATGCGCAGGATCTTGCGCAAAATTGCCTGCAACGAACTGGACAGCCTGGGTGACACCTCGACCCTGGCCGATCCGAGCGTGGTCGACGGTTTGATCGACAAACGCCTGAACCGATAGGAAACCCCACGTCGCCATGGAATTTATCCGCAGCCGTATCGAAACCCAGTTGATGAGCCTGACCGGCCTGTCGCTGGGCCAACTGGACCTGGAAAACCCCAAGGGCGACCCAGGCTTGTTCGGGCCCGACTCGGTGAGTTGGCAAGTGCATGGCGACTTCAGCAGCATGCTCATCGGCGGCATCAGCGCCTTGATGCTGCAAGCCTTGCATCCGCTGGCCCTGGCGGGCGTGTGGGACCATTCCAACTTTCGCCAGGACATGCTCGGGCGCTTGCGGCGGACCTCGCAGTTCATTTCGGGCACGACGTTCGGCTCGCGCAGAGACGCCGAATGGCTGATCGAAAAAGTCCGCACCATTCACTTGCAGGTGGTCGGCCACGCCCCGGATGGCCGGCCTTATGCGGCCAGCGACCCGGAATTGCTGACCTGGGTGCATGTGGCGGAGGTCAGTCACTTCCTGGCCGCTCACTTGCGTTATTGCAACCCGCACCTGTCCGGTCGCGACGAGGACCGTTACTACAGTGAAATTGCCTTGGTCGCTGAACAGCTGGGTGCGCGGCATGTTCCGCGTTCTCGGCAGGACGTTTCGGATTATCTGGCTCGCATCCGCCCGCAATTGCTGTGCGACGATCGCAGCCGCGAAGTGCTGCGGCTACTGCTGAATGCTCCCTCCCCCAGCCTGCTGGCCAAGCCATTTGGCAGCTTGATGATGCGCGCCGGGATCGACCTGCTGCCGGATTGGGCCAGCGCGATGCTCGACCAGCACCAGAGCCCGCTGCAACGCCAGATGATCCGTGCCGGCGTCAAACGCAGTGCCCCGATGTTGCGCTGGGCGATGCGCAATGGCTCTGTGCAACGCGCCCATCGCCGGATGGGGTTGATGTAGGCGACGGCGCATAGCTGTTAAACTTCGCGCCCTCAATTCCCCAGCAAGGCGCGCTCCATGTCTCCCTTGAATCAGGCGCTGCGCGCCGCCCTCGATCATCGCCAAGACCTGATCAGCGAGTTGCACGCCCAAGGCACCGACTGTTACCGGCTGTTCCATGGCAGCCAGGAAGGCGCCGGGGGCCTGACCATCGACCGCTACGGCCCGCAGTTGCTGGTGCAGAGTTTCCACCAATCCCTGGAAACCGCCGACCTGCTGGACCTGCATCAACAGGTCAACCAGTACATGGGCCTGGAGTTGCTGCTGGTGTACAACGATCGCGCCCGTGGCAATTCGCGCATCGACCGCGAAGACACGGTGTATCGCGCCGAACCCGCCGCACTGCAGGACCTGGTTGGCCACGAGTGGGGCCTCAGTTACCGCGTGCGTGGGCGGCATGCCGGGCAGGACCCGCTGCTGTTCCTCGACCTGCGTAACACCCGCGGCTGGGTCAAGGCCAACAGCGCCGGAAAAAGCGTGCTCAACCTGTTCGCCTACACCTGCGGCGTGGGCCTGAGCGCAGCCGCCGGTGGCGCCCGCGAGGTGTGCAACCTGGACTTTGCCGAGGGCAACCTGGCGGTCGGTCGCGAAAACGGCTTGCTGAACCCGCAATTGCCGAGCATGGAGTTCGTACAGTCCGACTACTTCCCGGCGATTCGCCAATTGGCAGGCCTGCCGATCACCCAGCGCCGTGGGCAAAAGCTGCCGAGTTATCCGCGCCTGGAGCAACGTCAATACGACCTGGTGCTGCTGGATCCACCGGCCTGGGCCAAGAGCGCGTTCGGCACCGTCGACCTGCTGCGCGACTACCAGAGCCTGCTCAAGCCAGCCCTGCTGGCCACCGCTGACAATGGCGTGCTGATCTGCTGCAACAACCTGGCGAAAGTCAGCATGGAGGATTGGCGCGAACAGGTGCTGCGCTGCGCGGAAAAAGCCGGGCGCCCGGTGCGTGACTGGAAAATCATGACGCCTGGAGCGGACTTCCCGTCCCAGGATCAGCAACCGCCCCTGAAAACCCTGATACTCCAACTGTAAGACGTTTCTCAAAGGCCCTTGCTCTTCGGAACCGAAAACCCGTGCCATACTCCAAGGCACTCCTGTTTGACATAGATGGCGCCGCCCCATGCCCAAAGGATTGATTCGCGCCGCTGGCGCCTTGTTGACCGCCCTTGCCCTGTACAGCTTGCTGGGCTTTTTGATTCTCCCCGGCATCGCCCTTCGCATCGCCAACCAGCAGTTGGCCAATTACGCCACGGTGCCGGCGCGGATCGAGCGAATCGAGCTCAACCCGTTCAGCCTGGAATTAACCCTGTGGGGCCTGAAGATCGGTGAACCCGGCAAGGAACAAGTCGGGTTCGAACGCCTCTACGCCAACCTGCAGATCGACAGCCTCTGGACCCGCGCCCTGCACCTGGCCGATATACAGCTGGACAAGCCCAAGACCGAGCTGCTGTTTGACAAGTCCGGCCAACTCAACCTGGCGCAGTTGTTCAAACTGCCGCCCAGCGAGCCAACACCGACCAATCCGGATGCCAAACCGTTCCCTTTGCGTATCGACAGCATCAAGCTGGCCGGCGGCTATGTGCATTTCGAAGACTTGCGCCCCAGCGAGCCCATCGAATTCCTCTACGACACACTCGACTTCGAGCTGAAGAACCTCAGCACCCTGCCCGAAGACAATGCCGACATGACCCTGGTCGCAGCCGGCCCCGCAGGTGGACAGATCGACTGGAAAGGCAATTTCAGCCTGGTGCCGATCACCTCCGAAGGCACGTTGAAGGTCACCGACGGCAAGATGAAAGCCTGGTGGCCCTATGTACGTGACGCGCTGCCACTGGTGCTTGAAGACGGCGTGCTCAACTTCAGCACCGAGTACAAATTCAGCCTGGCCAAAGAGACCGAGCTGAACCTGACCAACACCGCCGCCAGCATCGCGCCCTTTGCCATCAAGGCACCGGACGGCCGCCCATTGGTGCGCCTGGAGCGCCTGGACGTCAGCGAGACCACGGTGGACCTGGCCAAGCAGCAAGTGGTGGTCGGCAAGATCCGCAGTAACAAACTGGAGACCTGGGCGGCCCTTGAGGCTGACGGGCAACTGGACTGGCAGAAACTGTTCGCCAGCCAGCCGAGCAAACCGGCCAAGGCAACCGAAGCGAAAAACGCACCCGCCACCGCCGACTCGCCAAAAGCCGAACCCGCCGCGCCAAGCAAACCGTGGCAAGTGCTGCTCAAGGACGTGCAACTGCGTAACTACCAGGTGCACCTGGCCGATCGACAGGCCAAGCCAGCAGTAGCGCTGGAACTCGGCCCGTTGAACGTCGACATGCAGAATTTCGACAGCCTCAACCGGAGCCCGTTTACCGTGAAGGTCGACTCCGGCGTGGGCAAGCAAGGCAAGCTCCAGGCGTCCGGCGAGGTCAACCTCAACCCGGTCAGTGCCAGGCTGAAAGTGAACACCCAGGACATCGACCTGCGGGTGGCCCAGTCCTACATCAGCCCGTTCATTCGCCTGGAACTGCGCAGCGGTATGCTCGGCAGCAATCTGGATGTGAACCTCAAAAGCACCGATCCGCTGAAGTTGCAGGTCACCGGCCGGGCTCAGGTCGATCAATTGCACACCCTGGATACCCTCAAGACCCGCGACTTTCTCAAATGGCAGCGCCTGGTGCTCGAAGGCGTGAACTACCAGCACGGCGACAGCCTGTCGATCGACAAGGTCAACCTGCTGCAGCCGTATGCGCGCTTCATGATCAACGACGACCGCACCACCAACGTGGATGACCTGCTGATTCCACAAGCGCCCGACAAAGGTTCCAAAACCGCCAGCAAGGACAAGCCCCTGGGCATCCGCATCGGGCAGATTGCGATCAATGACGGCTCGGCCAATTTTGCCGATTTCAGCCTTACCCCCAACTTCGCCACCGCGATTCAACAGCTCAACGGGCAGATCGGCACTATCGACAGTCGCCAGGCCAAACCGGCCAGCGTCGATATCAAGGGCAAGGTTGATCGCTATGCGCCAGTGACTATCAAGGGCAGCGTGAACCCGTTCGACCCGATGGCGGCGCTGGATATTGCGACCAGCTTCAAGCGTGTCGAACTGACCACCCTGACGCCTTATTCCGGCAAGTTCGCTGGCTTCCGTATCCGCAAGGGACGACTGAACCTCGACCTGCACTACGTCATCACCAAAGGCCAGTTGAAGGCCGAGAACAAGGTGGTGGTTGAGCAATTGCAATTGGGCGAGAAAGTCGACAGCGCCGATGCCGTGGACTTGCCGATTCGCCTGGCCGTCGCTTTGCTCAAGGACAGTGATGGCAAGATCTCCATCGAATTGCCGGTAACCGGTGACTTGAACAACCCGCAATTCAGCGTGATGCCGATCGTATGGCAGACCCTGCGTAACCTCGTGGTACGCGCAGCAACGGCGCCGTTCAAGTTTATCGGTGGGTTGGTGACCGGTGGCGGCTCGGAAGATCTCGGTAATGTGTCGTTCGCCGCCGGTTCCAGCGAGTTGAACAAGGATGCCGAAAGCGCCTTGAACACACTGGCCAAAGCGCTGAAAGAGCGTCCTACCCTGCGCCTGGAAATTGAAGGCACCGCCGCAGCCAGCAGCGATGGGCCATTCCTTGCGGCCCAGCGGCTAGAGCGTGAATACCAGTACAACTACTACAAGATTCTTCAACGTCGCGGTGACAAAGTACCCGCCCAGGCGTCGTTGCTCGTCGTACCCGAGAAGGAAAAAGCCCCCTTGCTGGAAGGCATCTACCGCACCCGTCTGAAACAACAACCGCCGGCCGAATGGAAGGATCTGAGCAGCGATGAGCGCAGCGCGAAGCTTCGCGACGGCGTGATCAAATTCTGGAGTGGCAGCGACGTACTGCTACGCCAACTTGGCCAGGACCGTGCCAGCACCATCAAGGATTACCTGGTGGATAAAGGCCAATTGGAAGATGACCGGGTGTACTTCATTGATGCCAATCTGGGCCAGGCGGAGAAAGATGGTCGCGTCGTTACGCCAATGCACCTGGATGCCGAATAAGCCCTGTAGGAACCGCCCACAATAGAACAGGCCCCGACACAAGTGCCGGGGCCTGTAATGACCACATCCGTGTGGTCGGTCGCATGAACTCCAGAGGTGCATCGGGTGGATATCTAACTCACCCTAAGCCGCCGCCGTCTCGTTCAGACGAAGCTCCAAGGGTTACTCTGCTTTCAGGCCGTCGGCCGATACAGCTTTAACGCCTTTGATTTTCTTGGTGATGTTCACCGCGGTAGTTTTCTGAGCTTCAGTGACCGGGGTGGTCGAAGACAGGGACACTACACCTTTATTGGTTTCGACTTTGATGTCGGTACCAGGAATGCCTTTCTCGGTTACCAGGTCAGCTTTTACTTTGGTGGTGATCCAGGTATCGGAGGTGGACTCTTTAGCGCCTGCTGCTGCGCTTTTGGTTTTGTCGATGTTGTCCGCCTTGGTCGCGCCGCCAGCCAGCAGGCCGTCAGCCGAAACAGCGGTTACACCTTTGATTTTTTTGGTGATGGCTACGGCAGTCGCTTTTTGCGAGTCCGAGATAGCGACGTCAGAAGAAAGGGAAACCACGCCTTTATTGGTTTCAACCTTGATGTCGGAACCTGGAATACCTTTTTCGGTCAGCAGGTCAGCTTTGACTTTGGTAGTGATCCAAGTGTCGGAAGTAGCTTCTTTCGCCTTGGTGGCTTCACCCGCTGCAAGGGTCATTGGCGCTTGGGAAGTCTGGGCAAAGGCAACGTTAGCACCCATGGCCAGGGTCAGAGCGGTAGCAGTAGCGAGAGCGAACTTCTTCATACGAGTAACTCCTGTTTTATTGAAAGTCTGCAGTGTGTGAACCTTGATGCTGCAGCGTTAACAGGGTTATTGCAGGCAGTGTGCCAAGTCCGAACCACCAATAAAATCCTTTATAAACAACAACTTATAAAAAATAGAAAATTTCGGATTCGTGCAACTTGCATGATGCCGCCCGTGCCTGCATGCAAGTTGCGGCTTTTGCTCTCATTTAAGCGTCTGATTTTTAGGTACTTTCCTGCATCCCAAAAAAAAGGACTCCGAAGAGTCCTTTTTTTCAGCGTGAAGCCTGGGGGGTGATTAAACGCCCGAAGCCTTGGCTGCTGCTACGTCCTTGATGGACAGCTTGATACGGCCGCGGTTGTCCACGTCCAGTACCAGCACTTCCACTTCCTGGCCTTCCTTCAGAATGTCGGTGACTTTCTCAACGCGAGCGTCGCTCAGCATGGAGATGTGCACCAGACCGTCCTTGCCAGGCAGGATGTTGACGAATGCGCCGAAGTCGACGATACGCTCAACCTTACCGACGTAGATCTTGCCGATCTCGGCCTCGGCAGTGATACCCAGGACGCGCTGACGTGCTGCTTCAGCCGCTTCCTTGGTTTCGCCGAAGATCTTGATCGAGCCGTCGTCTTCGATATCGATCGAAGCCTTGGTTTCTTCGCAGATCGCACGAATGGTCGCGCCGCCTTTACCGATAACATCACGGATTTTGTCGGTGTCGATTTTCATCGCGATCATGGTCGGAGCATTTTCCGACAGCTCGGTGCGGGACTGACCAATGATCTGGTTCATCTGGCCGAGGATGTTCAGGCGCGCTTCCAGGGCTTGGCCCAGGGCGATTTCCATGATCTCTTCGGTGATGCCCTTGATCTTGATGTCCATCTGCAGCGCGGTCACACCTTTGGCGGTACCGGCTACCTTGAAGTCCATGTCGCCCAGGTGGTCTTCGTCGCCCAGGATGTCGGTCAGGACGGCGAACTTCTCGCCTTCTTTAACCAGGCCCATGGCGATACCGGCAACCGGCGCCTTCATCGGCACACCGGCGTCCATCAGTGCCAGGGAAGCACCGCAAACGGAAGCCATGGAGCTGGAACCGTTGGACTCGGTGATTTCCGACACGACACGGATGGTGTACGGGAACACGTCAGCGGCAGGCAGCATGGCCTGGACCGAACGGCGGGCCAGACGGCCGTGACCGATTTCGCGACGACCAGCCCCCCCCATGCGACCGCACTCGCCCACCGAGAACGGAGGGAAGTTGTAGTGCAGCATGAACGGGTCTTTTTTCTCGCCTTCCAGGGTGTCCAGCAACTGTGCGTCACGGGCGGTACCCAGGGTCGCAACGACCAGCGCCTGGGTTTCACCACGGGTGAACAGGGCCGAACCGTGAGTCTTCGGCAGAACGCCGACTTCGATGTTCAGCGGGCGCACGGTGCGGGTGTCGCGACCGTCGATACGTGGCTTGCCGTTAACGATGTTTTCGCGGACGGTGCGGTATTCGATCTCACCGAAAGCCGCTTTGACGTCGCTGGCGGAAGGCTGGCCTTCTTCACCGGACAGCTTGGCCACGACCTGGTCCTTCAACTCGCCCAGGCGAGCATAACGGTCGGCCTTGACGGTGATGGTGTAGGCGTCGGAGATGGCAGCGCCGAACTCGGAGCGGATAGCGCCCAGCAGTTCGGTGGCTTCAGCCTGTGGAGCCCAGCTCCAGGTTGGCTTGGCAGCTTCGGCAGCCAGGTCGGTGACAGCCTTGATGACAGCCTGGAACTCGTCGTGGGCGAACAGTACGGCGCCCAGCATCTGGTCTTCGGTCAGCTCTTTGGCTTCCGATTCAACCATCAGCACGGCTTCCGAGGTACCGGCAACGACCATGTCCAGGCTCGATGCTTTCAGTTGCTCGTAAGTCGGGTTCAGCAGGTAGCCGGTGCTTTCGTGGAATGCAACGCGGGCTGCGCCGATCGGGCCATCGAAAGGAATACCGGAGATGGCCAGGGCCGCCGAGGTACCGATCATCGCAGCGATGTCCGGGTCGGTCTTCTTGCTGGTGGAAACGACGGTGCAGACAACCTGCACTTCGTTCATGAAGCCTTCTGGGAACAGCGGACGGATCGGACGGTCGATCAGTCGGGAAGTCAGGGTTTCTTTCTCGGAAGGACGGCCTTCGCGCTTGAAGAAACCGCCAGGGATCTTACCGGCAGCGTAAGTCTTTTCCTGGTAGTGAACGGACAGAGGGAAGAAGCCTTTGCTCGGGTCAGCGGTCTTGGCGCCAACAACGGTCACCAGTACGGTAACGTCGTCATCAACGGTAACCAGCACTGCGCCGGAGGCTTGACGGGCGATACGGCCTGTCTCGAGGGTAACGGTCGACTGACCGAACTGGAATTTTTTGATAACCGGGTTCACGGTGTCCTACCTTCTTTGTGGCTCTTGGGGAACTTGTCTTCTTGCGAAATTCTTGGGCAATGCCGGGAATCGGCCCGACGCTCGTCCAGGGTAAAACGTGTGTCCAGATAAAACTTGAGGCTGGGAGCCTGCCATGGGCCAGCGGGAATCCCACTGGCACACGGCAGACAACCAACCTCTAGCGCAATCGCTTATTAGCGACGCAGACCCAGGCGACCGATCAGAGTCTGATAACGACCCAGATCCTTGCCTTTCAGGTAGTCCAGCAGCTTACGGCGCTGGTTTACCATGCGGATCAGACCACGACGCGAGTGGTGGTCTTTACCGTTGGCCTTGAAGTGACCTTGCAGCTTGTTGATGTTGTGGGTCAGCAGTGCAACTTGCACTTCTGGCGAACCAGTGTCACCAACAGCTTGCTGATAGTCAGCAACGATTTGTGCTTTTTCTTGAACGTCGAGAGCCATGAGGCAATCCTTTTTTCAGGAAACCACCCAAAGGGCAGTTTCAACAGGCCAGGGACAAATCCCTGTATCTAAAAATGAGTGTTGACCGTGCCTGTTAACAGCCACACTCGTTCGGTCATTCTGACCGAATCAGTCGACGCGGCGCGATGCGCCCGTCTTCGCTCACTTCACCGATACCGATAAAGCGACCGTTATGATCCTGTACCCGCACCATGCCGAACTTCGGGGCATCCGGGGCACGTACCGGCTGGCCGTTGAGCCAGTAGAACGCGCTGTGCTCCGAGAAGTGCAGCAATGGCCAATCGAGCAAACCGCTGTCCGATGGCATCAGGAAGCGATCAACTGCTTCATTGCCGCCTTCGGCGTGTACCGCTTCCAACTCTTCCAGCGTGACCGTCTGGGCCAGGCTGAAAGGACCGGCCTGGGTGCGCCGCAGTTCTGCAACGTACGCGCCGCAACCGAGCTTTTCACCAATATCTTCCACCAGGGTACGGATATAGGTGCCTTTGCTGCAGTCCACGGCCAACCGGGCGGTGTCGCCTTCACAGGCGAGCAATTCCAAGCGCGCAATAGTAACAGAACGCGGTTCGCGCTCCACTACTTCGCCCGCACGTGCCAGCTTGTAAAGAGGCTGGCCATCACGCTTGAGCGCCGAGTACATCGGCGGTATCTGACTGATTTCCCCACGAAAAGCGGGTAAAGCAGCTTCAATATCAGCACGACCAACGGTCACGTCGCGAACCTGCAAAACATCACCTTCGGCGTCGGCCGTGGTGGTGGTCTTGCCCAGTTGCATCAGGGTTTCATAACCCTTGTCGGAGTCGAGCAGGTATTGGGAGAACTTGGTGGCCTCGCCAAAGCACAACGGCAACACGCCGGTGGCCAGTGGATCGAGGCTGCCGGTGTGCCCGGCCTTCTCGGCATTGAGCAGCCAGCGGACCTTCTGCAACGCCGCATTGGAGGTAAAGCCAATGGGCTTGTCGAGCAGAATGATGCCGCTGACGTTGCGACGGATACGTTTGACCTGAGCCACCGCTTACTCCTTGGCGTCTTCAGGTGTGGACGGGTGCTGGCTGTCTTCAGCCACGGCGCGCTCGATCAGGGCCGACAGATGTGCACCCCGCACGACGCTCTCATCGTAGTGAAAGTGCAGCTGAGGAACACTGCGCAGCTTCATTTCACGGGCCAACTGCATGCGCAGGAAGCCTGCAGCCGAGTTGAGCACCTTGATGCTTTGCGCGATTTCTTCGCTGTTGTCCTGCCCCATCACGGTGATGAAGATCTTGGCGTGACCCACGTCACGGCTCACTTCAACGGCGGTGATGGTGACCAGGCCAACGCGTGGGTCTTTGACTTCGCGACGGATCAATTGGGCCAGCTCGCGCTGCATCTGATCGCCGATACGCTGGGTACGGCTGTATTCTTTTGCCATGTCTTGTTACCTGTTACTGCCACACGGTGAAACCCGTGGGGTCTGAAAGCGGCAAACGCCCGGCCTGACAAAAGCCAGACCGGGCGTTGCGTTTAGAGTCCGTACGCTGCGCGGGGCAATTGCATGCCCACGCGTTGCGTGGCTCCTGAAGTGCGCGAGTTAGAGGCTGCGAGCAACCTGAACCTTCTCGTAGACTTCGATCTTGTCGCCAGCCTTGACGTCGTTGTAGCTCTTGACGCCGATACCGCATTCCATGCCGGCACGTACTTCGGAAGCGTCATCCTTGAAGCGGCGCAGGGATTCCAGCTCGCCTTCGAAGATAACGATGTCTTCACGCAGTACACGGATAGGACGGTTACGGTACACAGTGCCTTCAACCACCATGCAGCCGGCGATCGCGCCGAATTTCGGCGAGCGGAACACGTCACGTACTTCGGCAATACCCAGGATGTTCTCGCGGACGTCGCTGCCAAGCATGCCGGTGAGGGCTTTCTTGACGTCTTCGATGATGTCGTAGATGACGTTGTAGTAACGCATGTCCAGGCCTTCCTGCTCGACGATCTTGCGAGCGCCGGCATCGGCACGCACGTTGAAGCCGAACAGTACAGCGTTGGAAGCCAGTGCCAGGTTGGCGTCGGATTCGGTGATACCACCGACACCGCCACCGACAACGCGCACTTGCACTTCGTCGTTACCCAGGCCGTTCAAAGCGCCGTTCAACGCTTCGAGGGAACCACGTACGTCAGATTTGAGGACGATGTTAAGCGTCTTCTTCTCTTCCTGGCCCATGTTCTCGAAGATGTTTTCCAGCTTGCCGGCGTGAGCACGGGCCAGCTTGACTTCACGGAACTTGCCTTGACGGAACAGAGCCACTTCACGGGCTTTCTTCTCGTCGGCAACCACGCTCATCTCGTCGCCAGCGTCCGGTGTACCGTCCAGGCCGAGGATCTCGACCGGGATAGCCGGGCCGGCTTCCTTGATTGGCTTGCCGTTCTCGTCGAGCATGGCACGTACACGGCCGTAGTTCGAACCGACCAGCACCATGTCGCCTTGGCGCAGGGTACCGTCTTGGACCAGAACGGTCGCAACCGGGCCACGGCCCTTGTCCAGACGGGACTCAACTACAACGCCACGGCCAGGAGCCGATGGAGTAGCAGTCAGTTCCAGAACTTCGGCTTGCAGCAGAACGGCTTCGAGCAGTTCGTCAACACCAGTACCCATCTTCGCGGAAACCGGTACGAATGGAGTGTCGCCACCCCACTCTTCGGATGTCACACCGTGAACCGACAGTTCGCTACGGATGCGATCGAGATCGGCGCCCGGCTTGTCGATTTTGTTCACAGCGACTACCAGCGGAACGCCAGCTGCCTTGGCATGCTGAACGGCTTCGATGGTTTGTGGCATCACGCCGTCGTCGGCTGCAACCACCAGGAT
This sequence comes from Pseudomonas extremorientalis, assembly GCF_024584605.1. Lineage (NCBI taxonomy): Bacteria > Pseudomonadati > Pseudomonadota > Gammaproteobacteria > Pseudomonadales > Pseudomonadaceae > Pseudomonas > Pseudomonas extremorientalis. Next base: position 5,467,249 of record NZ_CP089519.1, read on the forward strand.
CACGATGTCGGTCGCCTTGGCACCACGGGCACGCATTGCGGTAAACGCAGCGTGACCAGGGGTATCGAGGAACGTCACCATGCCACGGTCGGTTTCAACGTGGTACGCGCCGATGTGCTGGGTGATACCCCCGGCTTCGCCTGCGGCTACCTTGGCACGACGGATATAGTCGAGCAGGGAGGTTTTACCGTGGTCAACGTGGCCCATTACGGTCACAACCGGTGCACGGGAAACCGCCTCACCTTCAAACTTCAGGGACTCGGCCAGGGAATCTTCCAGGGCGGTGTCGCTGACCAGGGTCACTTTGTGGCCCAGCTCTTCAGCAACCAGTTGGGCAGTTTCCTGATCCAGTACCTGGTTGATGGTGGCCGGTGTGCCCAGCTTGAACATGAACTTGATGATTTCAGCAGCCTTGACCGACATCTGCTGGGCGAGGTCGCCCACAGTGATGGTCTCGCCGATCTTCACTTCACGCACGACAGGGCCGGTTGGGCTCTGGAAACCGTGGGCGTTGCGTTTCTTCAGCTTGGCCTTGCCGCGACCACCACGACGGAAGCCATCGCTTTCCTCGTCGGTAGTACGTGGGGCAACGCGTGGAGCAGGCGCTTTCTCTTTGACCGAAGCACGATGCGGAGCGTTTTTGCGCTCGCCATCGCCACCACCACCGCGACGATTGTTATCGTCGGCACGTGGTTTGTCCGGACGACGAGGTTCGTCGCGTTTACGGGCGTCAGCAGCCGGTGCTGGTGCAGCGGCAACCGGAGCGGCCTCACGCACAGCTTCAACTGGCGCGCTAGGCGCGGCGACCGCTTCAGTGGCAGCAGGTTGCGCAGCAGCAGGCTGGCGACGCGCTTCTTCTTCGGCGCGACGCTTGGCTTCTTCTTCAGCCTTCTGACGAGCAGCATTTTCTACTGCGCGACGTTCTTCCAGTTCGCGTTTGCGCTCGGCTTCGATTTCTTCCGGGCTGCGCTGTACGAAGACTTTCTTCTTGCGTACTTCAACGCTGATGCTCTTGCTACCAGCAACACGCAGGGTGCTGGTGGTTTTGCGCTGCAATGTAATCTTGCGCGGTTCTTCCACTTTCGCCTTGTGGCTGCTCTTCAAGTGAGTCAGCAAAGACTGCTTCTCACTATCGCTCACACCTTCATCGGCGGCGGTGTGCGGCAGACCTGCCTCACGCATCTGCTGCAACAGGCGCTCTACCGGTGTTTTGACCTCATCGGCCAGTTGTTTCACCGTGACTTGCGTCATGCACTTCTCTCCTCAGGCCGCGCCTAGTTACTCGAACCAATGGGCTCGGGCGGCCATGATCAACTTGCCGGCACGATCATCGTCAATGCCGTCGATGTCGAGCAGATCGTCAATAGACTGCTCGGCCAGGTCTTCGCGGGTAATTACGCCGCGCACCGCCAGTTCCATCGCCAAATCCTTGTCCATACCCTCAAGCGAGAGCAGGTCTTCGGCCGGATGGGCGTCTGCCAGCTTTTCCTCAGTAGCGATGGCTTTAGTCAACAAACGATCCTTGGCCCGAGCGCGAAGCTCGTTGACGGTGTCTTCGTCAAAGCCGTCGATGTTGAGCATTTCTTCCAACGGTACGTAGGCAATCTCTTCCAGGCTGGTGAAGCCTTCATCTACCAGCACCTGCGCCAGGTCTTCATCGACTTCGAGCTCTTCGATGAAGTTGCGCAGGATGTCACCGGTTTCAGCTTGCTGCTTAGCCTGGATGTCCGATTCGGTCATCACGTTCAGGGTCCAACCGGTCAGTTGGCTGGCCAGACGCACGTTCTGACCACCACGACCAATGGCCTGAGCCAGATTGTCTGCGCCAACGGCGATGTCCATGGCATGGGCATCCTCGTCAACGATAATTGCCGCCACTTCAGCCGGCGACATGGCGTTGATGACGAACTGCGCCGGGTTATCGTCCCACAGCACGATGTCCACACGCTCGCCACCCAACTCGCCCGACACTGCCTGAACACGCGAACCGCGCATACCAATGCACGCGCCCTGCGGGTCGATGCGTTTGTCCTTGGAGCGGACCGCGATCTTGGCGCGCGAACCCGGGTCGCGGGACGCAGCCATGACTTCGATCAGGCCTTCGGCGATCTCCGGCACTTCGATACGGAACAGCTCGATCAGCATTTCCGGTGCGGTACGCGACAGGATCAGCTGCGGGCCGCGGTTCTCGGTGCGGATTTCCTTGAGCAGCGCACGCAGGCGCACGCCGACACGGAAGGTTTCGCGGGAAATGATGTCTTCGCGAGCCAGCAACGCTTCGGCGTTGTTGCCCAGGTCGACGATCACGTTATCGCGGGTGACTTTTTTCACGGTGCCGGAGATGATTTCACCCAGGCGCTCGCGATAGGCGTCAACGACTTGAGCGCGCTCGGCTTCGCGAACCTTCTGCACGATGACCTGTTTGGCGGTCTGTGCAGCGATACGGCCGAATTCGATCGATTCGATCTTTTCTTCGACGACATCACCGACCTTGGCACCAGGATGCGTTTCGGCAACCTTGCTTGGCCAGGTTTCGATGGCCGGATCATCAAGATCGGCTTCTTCGACGACCGTCCAGCGACGGAAAGTCTCATAGGCACCGGTGTGGCGGTTGATTTCCACACGCAGATCAACTTCGTCTTCAAAACGCTTCTTGGTAGCAGTGGCCAGGGCCAGCTCCAGCGCTTCAAAAATCACGTTTGCCGGTACGCCCTTTTCATTGGATACCGACTCAACAACCAGCAGTACTTCTTTGCTCATCGTACGCCTCGCCTTTCGCAAGCCATTGGATCCGCGGGATCCGCGTCTCAGTCAAAACTGGGAATAATGTTGGCCTTGTCGATCATATCGATCGGCAACAGGAATTCATGGTCTTCTACCTGCACCACGACATCCTGTTCTTCTACACCGCGCAGAAGGCCCTGAAAGTTGCGTCGCCCTTCAAAGGGAGATCGCAGCTTGATCTTCACTTGTTCACCGGCAAATTTTGCAAACTGATCAATAGTGAACAGTGGGCGTTCCATGCCTGGCGAGGAAACTTCGAGGGTGTATTCAACGGAGATCGGATCTTCAACATCCAGCACACCGCTGATCTGCCGGCTGACAATGGCACAATCGTCCACCAGCACGCCGCCCTCTTTATCGATATAAACGCGCAACATTGAGTGGCGACCTTGAGCCGAAAACTCAATACCCCAGCATTCATAGCCTAGGGCCACGACCACCGGGGCCAACAAGGCCTGCAACTCTTCTAGCTTGCTCGACACCTGAACCCCCTCGTGCATGTATGTGCATGCTGTGCAAAATAAAAAAATGGGCGAAACGCCCATCCTTGAAACGCCGTCGAACAGCGGCGTTGAAAGTGTCCAGCTAACAAAAAGCCCCTTAAAAGGGGCTCCGCTAAAACTGGTTGCGGGGGCCGGATTTGAACCGACGACCTTCGGGTTATGAGCCCGACGAGCTACCAGACTGCTCCACCCCGCGACAAAGCTGGGGCGGAAGTATACGACCGATCCCTTACAGGGTCAATGTAACCTTCCACCTACAAGAAAGCCCGCAACAGCGGGCTCTCCTGATAATTGGTACCGAGAAGGGGACTCGAACCCCTACACCCTATGGGCACAACCACCTCAAGGTTGCGTGTCTACCAATTCCACCACCTCGGCAATACAGCGTTTACAACCCTTCTTACTTCTGCTCTTGAGCTGGAGGCACGTCAGTCGCTGGAGTAGCCGACTTTTGCTCTTGAAGCACCGGGACATCATCAGAAGCCGGTTTTGCTTTTGGTACTTCCAACACTGCTGGGTTTGGGAGACCTACTTGAGTCAGCACATGAGCTTTCTCTTTAGCAAAGTAACCTAACCCCAAGCTGGTTATGAAGAAACCGGCGGCAAGTATAGCAGTAAACTTACTAAGAAAGGTAGAGGAACCTTGGCTTCCGAACACAGTATTTGAAGCACCTGCACCGAAAGACGCACCAGCATCCGCACCTTTACCCTGTTGCAGCAAAACCAGAGCAACTACGCTCAGAGCAGCCAACAGATGAAAAACGACTACGACTGTTTCCAGCATTTTTTCAGTTTCCCGCGGCGCGACAGATCGCACCGAACTCATCTGCATTCAGGGAAGCTCCACCAATGAGCCCCCCATCGATATCCGGCATGCCGAACAGTTCGACCGCATTGGCCGCCTTCACGCTGCCGCCGTATAGAAGCCGCACACCTTGTGCGACTTCAGAATTCTCTGCCGCCAACTGCGCGCGGATGGCTGCGTGCACATCCTGCGCCTGTTGCGGTGTCGCAGTCAGCCCGGTACCAATGGCCCAGACCGGCTCGTAAGCGATAACTGCCTTTGCAAACGCACCAACACCCAACTCCTCGATGATGCTGCCCAGCTGACGCGAGACAACTTCAAGAGTCTTGCCCGATTCGCGCTGCTCCAGGGTTTCCCCTATGCACAACACCGGAATCAAGCCACAAGCCTGTGCTGCTGCGAACTTGCGATTGAGTGTTCCATCACGCTCGCCCATCATCTGACGGCGCTCGGAATGCCCGACAAGCACATAGGAACAACCCGCATCGACCAACTGGCTCGGTGCAATCTCACCGGTCAATGCGCCTTGCATGGCTTCCACCGCAGAATTCTGCGCGCCGACCTGGATCGACTTGCCTTTCAAGCCATCAACCACTTGGGTGATATGCAAGCAAGGCGGGAAAACCGCGATATCAACACCGCTCGGCAAGGCCAAGTGACGAAGGCCATTGATCAGCTCAGCGACACTGGCGCGGGTACCGTGCATCTTCCAGTTACCAGCTACCATAGTGCGACGCATGCTGTACCTCGTCGGTCAAAGTGGGCGCAGATGTTACCCAACCACATCATCACTGGCAAGCCGAATTCAGGCGCAAACTTCAGTTACCAGTTTTGCCAGGTCTTCGGCATGGCCGCGAACCTGTGTTTCGTCATCACCTTCGACCATGACACGCACCAACGGCTCTGTGCCGGACTTGCGCAACAACACACGGCCACGCCCCTCCATTGCCAGGGTTACACGCTCACATGCCTCTTTGACAGCCGGATGCTCAATAGGATTTTCACCGCCCGCAAAACGCACGTTCAGCAATACTTGCGGGCACTTGCGCATGGCCTGGCGCGCCTGGGCCAGACTTTCTTCACGACGCTTCATGGCCATAAGCACCTGCAGCGCAGCAATGATCGCATCGCCTGTCGTGGTGTGCTGGAAGCAGACTACGTGTCCGGAATTCTCACCACCTACCTGCCAGTTGCGCTCAAGCAGTTCCGCGATCACATAACGGTCACCGACATTGGCACGCACGAACGGAATACCCAGATCCGCCAGGGCCAGTTCAAGCCCCAGGTTACTCATCAGCGTACCGACGACACCGCCCTGCAGCTTGTTACGCTCGTGCAGGTCGCGAGCAATGATGAACAGGAGGTCATCACCATCAACAATGACACCCGTGTGATCCACCATCAGTACACGATCACCATCACCATCAAAGGCAATACCCAGGTCGGCATGCCCGGCAAGTACGGCGGCCTGCAACTGCTCCATATGGGTGGAGCCGCAGTTCTCGTTGATGTTCAACCCGTTAGGCTGGGCCGACAGCACTGTCACGTCTGCGCCCAGCTCCTTGAATACGCTCGGCGCCACCTTGTAGGTCGCACCATGGGCGCAATCGACCACAATCTTCAGGCCGGCAAAACTGGTGCTGCTCGGCACACTGCTTTTGCAGAATTCAATGTATCGGCCGGAGGCGTCGTTGATACGCGACACCTTGCCAAGCTTGCTGGACTCAACCACCGTCATCGGCGCATCCAGGAGCTCTTCGATCATCAGCTCGATCTCGTCCGGCAGCTTGGTGCCCTGGCCCGAGAAGAACTTGATGCCGTTGTCATCATGAGGGTTATGCGAGGCACTGATCACGATACCGGCTTCAGCGTGAAAGGTTCGCGTCAGGTAAGCGATGGCCGGCGTCGGCATCGGCCCCAGCAGCATCACATCGGCACCCGCGGCAGACAGCCCCGCCTCCAGCGCCGACTCGAACATGTAACCCGAAATCCGGGTGTCCTTGCCCACCAGGATGCGGCACGCGCCCATGCTGCGGAACGCCATACCTGCGGCCCAGCCGAGCTTTAGCATGAAATCAGGAGTAATCGGAAACTCGCCGACCCGACCGCGAATACCGTCGGTGCCAAAATATTTTTTAGTCATAAGTGCTCCATCATTCTTATTCGGCTGATTCTACCGCGGCAATCATACGCACCACATCCACCGTCTCGGCAACATCATGCACCCGCAAGATACGCGCACCCTTGGTGACTGCAAGCGCCGCCAGTGCAAGACCACCGTACAATCGCTCACCCACCGGGCGATTCAGCGCAAGCCCTATCATGCTCTTGCGCGAAACGCCGACCAGAAGAGGCCGACCAAGGGCATGCAAGGACTCCATATGTTTGAACAGACTTAGATTGTGCTGCAGGGTCTTGGCAAAGCCGAAACCAGGATCGAGGACGATCTTTTCCACAGCAATCCCGGCGGCAACGCAGTGCGCAACCCGCTCGGCAAGAAATCCACTCACCTCACCAACAAGATCATCATAGTGAGGACTGTCCTGCATATTGCTCGGCTCACCCAGCATATGCATCAGACACACCGGCAAACCGGTGGCCGCTGCCGCATCAAGCGCACCGTCACGCTGAAGGGAGCGGACATCGTTAATCATTCCCGCCCCCAGGCGCGCAGTTTCGCGCATTACCGCCGGGGTTGATGTATCAACCGAGATGATCACGTCCAGTTCACGCGCAATGCGTTCAACTATTGGCGCGACCCTCTCCAGCTCCTCCAAGGGAGAAACCAGTCGAGCACCAGGCCTAGTCGACTCACCGCCGACATCAATCAGGGTCGCTCCCGCCGCCACCATGGCCTCTGCATGACGCAATGCAGCATCGCGCTGACTGAAGCGGCCGCCATCAGAGAAAGAGTCGGGGGTTACATTGAGAATGCCCATGACATGCGTATGGGCCAAATCAAGAACCCGGTTGCCGCAAGGCAACCGGGTGGAGGACAACACAGAAGTCATTTCAAACCTTAGACGTCAGCTGCCGGGCCGCCAATCGGGGTTTCGGGGCGTTCGTTCTGGACCACGGGCGGAGTGCCAGAGGTGCCCGAACCGCCTTCCCAATCGCGAGGTTCACGCGGCGTGCGGCCGGCCATGATGTCGTCGATCTGGTCGGCATCAATGGTCTCGTACTTCATCAGCGCATCTGCCATGGCATCCAGCTTGTCGCGGTTATCCGTGAGGATCTGCTTGGCCGTGCCATAGCATTGGTCAATGATGCTGCGCACTTCGGAGTCGATCAGCTTGGCTGTCTCACCGGAGAAGCTGGCGTTTTGACCACCACCGCCACGCCCCAGGAACACTTCGCCTTCTTCTTCGGCATACATCAGCGGACCGAGTTTTTCCGACAAGCCCCACTTGGTCACCATGTTCCGTGCAATCTGGCTGGCACGCATGATGTCGTTGGAAGCGCCGGTGGTGACGCCGTCGAAGCCAAGGGTCATCTCTTCGGCAATCCGCCCACCGTACAGCGAACAGATCTGACTGATCAGTGCGCGCTTGGACAGGCTGTAACGGTCCTCTTCCGGCAGGAACATCGTGACACCCAGCGCCCGACCACGCGGGATGATCGATACTTTGTAGACCGGGTCGTGCTCAGGCACAACACGACCGACAATGGCGTGACCGGCTTCGTGATAAGCGGTGTTCTGCTTCTCTTTCTCGGACATGACCATGGACTTGCGCTCGGCGCCCATCATGATCTTGTCCTTGGCCAATTCGAACTCTTTCATCTCCACGATACGCTTGCCGGTACGGGCAGCGAACAACGAGGCCTCGTTGACCAGGTTGGCCAGGTCGGCACCGGAGAAGCCAGGAGTACCACGGGCAATCACGGCCGGAGCCACATCGTCACCCATTGGCACTTTGCGCATGTGTACTTTCAGGATCTGTTCGCGACCACGGATATCCGGCAAGCCCACCACAACCTGACGGTCGAAGCGGCCTGGACGCAGCAATGCAGGGTCCAGCACGTCCGGACGGTTGGTAGCAGCGATCACGATGATGCCGTCGTTCATTTCAAAGCCGTCCATCTCAACCAGCAACTGGTTGAGGGTCTGCTCACGCTCATCATGACCGCCGCCCATGCCGGCGCCACGATGGCGACCGACGGCGTCGATTTCATCGATGAAGATGATGCAAGGCGCATGTTTCTTAGCCTGCTCGAACATGTCACGAACACGGCTGGCGCCCACACCGACGAACATCTCGACGAAGTCGGAACCGGAAATGGTGAAGAACGGCACCTTGGCTTCGCCGGCAATCGCCTTGGCCAGCAAGGTTTTACCGGTACCCGGAGGGCCAACCATCAGCACACCGCGAGGAATGCGGCCGCCCAACCGCTGGAACTTGCCCGGATCGCGCAGGAACTCGACCAGCTCGCCCACTTCTTCCTTGGCTTCGTCGCAACCGGCAACGTCAGCCAGCGTGGTTTTCACCTGGTCTTCGGAGAGCAGGCGTGCCTTGCTCTTGCCGAAACTCATCGGTCCGCCCTTGCCTCCCGCACCGCCTTGCATCTGACGCATGAAGAACATGAACACCGCGATGATCACCAGGATCGGGAAGCTGGCTACCAGCAACTGGGTCCAGATGCTCTGCTGCTCAGGCTGCTTGCCTTCGACGACCACGTGGTTATCCACCAGATCACCGATCAGACCGTTGTCCTGGATGGCCGGACGAATGGTCTTGAAGCTGTCGCCATCGTTGCGTTTGCCGGTGATCACGTAGCCATCAACCGCTACGCGCTCGACCTTGCCATCCTTAACTTGCTGGATGAAGTCGGAATAGTTGAGGGTCTGCGGCTCGTTAGGGCTGGAGAAGTTGTTCATCACCGTCACCAGGACAGCCGCGATGATCAACCACAGGATCAGATTCTTTGCCATATCGTTCAATTAACTACCCTCTGAAGCAAGCTCCGCTACTGGCGCGCGCTTCGCATGATATTCACCGGCCTAACTTACTACATTACCTACAACACTGGCAGGCGCCGTCTGTAACCCTTTGTGAAACTTTGACTACACAATATTCGTAAAGCTTCGTGACGAAAGCGATATAAAAAAACCTATCGACTCCCTTCAAACCTTCAAAGACGCTCATCACTGGCGGCGCCTTCGATGCCACGGAACCCCCGCGCCAGCAGATACTGCTCGCGAGACCGGTCACGCGAGGAGTCCGGCTTACGCATCTGCACCTTGTCGAACAGCTTGCGAATGTTCTTGTGGTACTCGTCGAAGCCTTCACCCTGGAAGACTTTGACCAGGAAATCACCACCCGGACGCAATACCCGACCCGCCAGATCCAGTGCCAATTCGCACAGGAACATGGCTCGCGGCATATCAACAGCCGGTAATCCACTCATATTGGGGGCCATGTCGGAAATCACAAGGTCCACCTGCGAATTTCCGACGGCTTCCAGGATTTCAGCCAGGACCGCGTCCTGGGTAAAGTCCCCGTGCACGAACGTCACATCCGGGATGCTGTCCATCTCCAGGATGTCGGAAGCGATCAACCGGCCTTGCCCACCAATCAGACGACTGGCCACCTGGGACCAGCCACCCGGGGCGGCACCCAAGTCGATCACGCTCATGCCTGGGCGGAACAATTTGTCCTTGTCCTGGAGTTCCAGCAACTTGTAGCTGGCCCGGGACCGGTAACCGTCCTTTTGCGCCTTTTTGACGTAAGGATCGTTGAAATGTTCTTGTAGCCACTTAAGGCTGGTTTTGGAACGGGCCACGGGCCACCTCGAAAAATAAAACGGGTCGTGATTAACTGGGCGGTCCCGGACTCGCTCGGGTAAACTGGCCGCCGCTTTTTACAAGATCAGACGCAGGGGTCAGATTATGCCGCTCACTCAAGAGCAGAAGAAACAGTACAAATCCATTGGCCACCATCTGAAACCAGTTCTGATTGTGGCAGATAACGGTTTGACTGAAGGTGTGTTAGCCGAATTCGAACGTGCACTGAACGATCATGAACTGATCAAGATCAAGGTCAACATCCTTGATCGCGAAGCTCGCCTGGCTGCTATTGCAGAACTATGCAAGGCAGGCAAAGCGGACCTGGTCCAGGTCATCGGCAAGATGGCGCTGCTGTATCGCAAAAACTTCAGCGTCAACAAGCAACTGTCGAACGTACACCGCTTCAAGTAATAAAAAGGGTCACGGGCGTGCTTCGCGCGCCCCGCCACTCCATCCCGGTGCAGGCTGTAAAACCAGCACCAGGCCGGAGAACCCTAGCACAAGATAGCTGAATAGCTGCCAGCGCAACGCTTCCGGCAACCAGACATGCACCACGCAAAACATTGCGCATGCATACAGCGCCATCAACAGCAGTTGCCCGCGAATATCCCGCCACAAACTCCCCAAGCCCTCGGCCTTGACCAGCACCAATACCTGGAGTGTCACGCACGCCGCCGCAAAACCCACCAGCAGCGCACTGAGTAGTCCATCGATCTCGTCGATCAGCAGCGGTGCCAGGCCAATCAGGCCCAGCGCCGGCAACACACCGATGTGCAACAACCACAGGCCGCCCACCCAAAGCATCTGGGAGAGCTGCCAAAGCATGGCGCCCGCACGAAGCGGGCGCCGTCTTTCAGATGTGACGAACTTCAACAATCTCGTACTCGATCACACCGCTCGGCGTTTTCACAGCGACCACATCACCCTCTTCCTTGGCGATCAAGGCGCGAGCAATCGGAGACCCCACAGAGATCTTGCCTTGCTTGATGTCGGCCTCGTCCTCTCCCACGATGTGGTAGGTCACGCTTTCATCGGTCTCGACATTGGCGATTTCGACGGTCGTACCGAAGATCACCTTGCCCGTATGAGGAATGGTGGTCACATCGATGACCACGGAGTTCTGCAGACGGCCTTCGATGTCACGGATCCGCGCTTCGACCATACCTTGCTGCTCGCGGGCAGCGTGGTATTCGGCGTTTTCCTTCAGGTCACCCAGTTCGCGGGCCGTCCCGATGTCCTGGCTCAGCTTCGGACGGACGACCTTGGTCAGGTGGGCGTGCTCCTCTTCCAGGGCCTTGAAGCCCTGGACGGTCATTGGGTATTTGGTCATGCCTTCAATCCTGCGTGTAGATCCTGCAAGCGACGCACGGTCTTTTCCGGACCGAACTTGAGCGCTTCACAGATGGCTTCGCCAGCAGCAATGGTGGTGGTGCAGTAGATCTTGTGCTGCAAGGCGTTACGACGAATGGAATAGGAATCCGCGATCGACTGGCGACCTTCGGTGGTGTTGATGATCAGGGTGACTTCGTCATTCTTGATCATGTCGACCACGTGCGGACGGCCTTCCGTCACCTTGTTCACGCGACGCACTTTGAGGCCGGCAGCTTCGATCAGCTTGGCGGTCCCGGCAGTGGCCACGACTTCGAAGCCCAAGTTGATCAGATCGCGGGCCACGCCTGCAACCAGTGGCTTGTCGTCATCACGCACACTGATAAACGCAGTACCGCCGGTCGGCAGCACTTCGCTGGCGCCCATCTGGGCCTTGGCAAACGCCTCACCAAAGGTATCGCCAACGCCCATTACTTCACCGGTCGACTTCATCTCTGGGCCCAGGATCGGGTCCACGCCAGGGAATTTGGCGAATGGGAACACCGCCTCTTTCACACTGTAGAAGTTCGGAATGATTTCCTTGGTAAAGCCGATTTCCTTCAGGGTCTTACCAGCCATCACGCGGGCAGCGATCATGGCCAGGGACACACCGATGCACTTGGAAACAAACGGCACGGTACGCGAAGCACGCGGGTTGACCTCGATCACGTAGATGTCTTCGCCTTGCAACGCCAGTTGCACGTTCATCAGGCCGACAACACCCAGCTCCAGGGCCATTTTCTTGACCTGTTCGCGCATTTCGTCCTGGATGTGCGCCGGCAGCGAGTACGGCGGCAGCGAGCAAGCGGAGTCACCGGAGTGAACGCCCGCCTGTTCGATGTGCTGCATGATCGCGCCGATCACCACGTCGGTACCGTCGCACACCGCGTCCACGTCCATCTCGATGGCACAGTTGAGGAAGTGGTCCAGCAGCACCGGGCTGTCGTTGGACACTTTCACCGCGTCACGCAGGTAACGCTTGAGCTCTTCTTCTTCGTAGACGATTTCCATCGCACGACCGCCCAGCACGTAGGACGGACGCACCACCAGCGGGTAGCCGATCTTGCTGGCGGCACGGATGGCTTCGTCTTCGCTGCGCACAGTGGCGTTTGGCGGCTGACGCAGGTTCAGGCGCTCAACCATTTGCTGGAAGCGCTCGCGGTCTTCTGCACGGTCGATGGCGTCCGGGCTGGTACCGATGATCGGCACGCCGGCCGCTTCCAGGGCACGCGCCAGTTTCAGCGGAGTTTGCCCGCCGTACTGGACGATCACGCCTTTTGGCTTCTCGACGCGCACGATTTCCAGCACGTCTTCCAGGGTCACTGGCTCGAAGTACAGACGATCGGAGGTGTCGTAGTCAGTGGAAACGGTTTCCGGGTTGCAGTTGACCATGATGGTCTCGTAGCCATCTTCGCGCAGGGCGAGGGCAGCGTGGACGCAGCAGTAGTCGAACTCGATACCCTGGCCGATGCGGTTCGGACCGCCGCCCAGGATCATGATCTTGTCGCGACCCGACGGCGCGGCTTCGCACTCCTCCTCATAGGTGGAGTACAGGTACGCGGTGTCGGTGGAGAACTCGGCCGCGCAGGTGTCAACACGCTTGTAGACCGGGAAGATCTCCAGCTTGTGGCGATGGGTACGCAGGTTCTTCTCGGTCACACCCAGCAGCTTGGCCAGACGCTGATCAGAGAAACCTTTGCGCTTGAGGCGGAACATCATGTCGCGGTCGATGCTGGCCAGACCCAGGGTCTTGACCTTCTCTTCTTCCTTGATCAGATCTTCGATCTGCACCAGGAACCACGGGTCGATCATGTTCATGCCGAAGATGTCTTCGACGGTCATGCCGGCACGGAACGCGTCCGCCACGTACCAGATGCGCTCGGCGCCCGGCACGGTCAGCTCGCGCTTGAGCACGCTCATGCTTTCCGGGTTGCTCAGGTCGAGTTTCTCGTCCAGGCCGCAAACGCCCACTTCCAGGCCGCGCAGGGCTTTCTGCAGGGATTCCTGGAAGGTACGGCCGATGGCCATGACCTCACCGACAGACTTCATCTGGGTGGTCAGGCGCGCATCAGCCTTGGCGAATTTCTCGAAGGCAAAACGTGGCAGCTTGGTGACGACGTAGTCGATGGAAGGCTCGAAGGACGCCGGGGTCTTGCCGCCAGTGATGTCGTTCGACAGCTCGTCCAGGGTGTAACCCACGGCCAGCTTGGCCGCGACCTTGGCGATCGGGAAGCCGGTGGCTTTCGAAGCCAGGGCCGACGAACGGGACACACGCGGGTTCATCTCGATCACGACCATGCGGCCAGTGTTCGGGCAGATACCGAACTGAACGTTGGAGCCGCCGGTTTCCACGCCGATCTCGCGCAGTACCGCCAGGGAGGCGTTACGCAGGATCTGGTATTCCTTGTCGGTCAGGGTCTGTGCCGGAGCCACGGTGATCGAGTCACCGGTGTGCACGCCCATCGGGTCGAAGTTTTCGATGGAGCAGACGATGATGCAGTTGTCCTTTTTATCGCGGACAACCTCCATCTCGTATTCTTTCCAGCCGATCAGGGATTCGTCGATCAGCAGCTCTTTGGTCGGCGACAGGTCCAGGCCGCGGGCGCAGATTTCTTCGAACTCTTCACGGTTGTAAGCGATACCGCCACCGGTGCCGCCCATGGTGAACGACGGACGAATGATGCACGGGAAGCCCAGGGTCTCGAGGACCGCATTGGCTTCTTCCATGCTGTGGGCGATACCGGAGCGCGGGCAGGCCAGGCCGATGGACTTCATGGCCTTGTCGAAGCGCGAACGGTCCTCAGCCTTGTCGATGGTGTCGGCATTGGCGCCGATCATCTCTACGCCGAACTTTTCCAGGACGCCTTCGCGCTCAAGGTCCAGGGCGCAGTTCAGTGCGGTCTGGCCACCCATGGTCGGCAGCAGCGCGTCCGGACGCTCTTTCTCGATGATCTTGGCAACGGTCTGCCACTTGATCGGCTCGATGTAGGTGGCGTCGGCCATGGCCGGGTCGGTCATGATGGTGGCCGGGTTGGAGTTCACCAGGATGACGCGGTAGCCCTCCTCGCGCAGGGCCTTACAGGCCTGGGCGCCGGAGTAGTCGAATTCACAGGCCTGGCCGATCACGATCGGGCCAGCGCCGAGAATCAGGATGCTTTTTATGTCTGTACGTTTTGGCATGGGTTTGTCACTCAAATCCGCAGGTCAGTCGGCAAGCCGTCTTGAACAATCTTTGAAGAGCCTGCGGGGGCCACCGACATCCGGGGCCGCCCGCAGGCCGCTCAGTCAGCGTCGCTTGGCCATCTCATTGATGAAACGGTCGAACAGCGGCGCTACGTCGTTCGGGCCCGGGCTGGCTTCAGGGTGGCCCTGGAAGCTGAACGCGCTCTTGTCGGTGCGCTCGATACCCTGCAGGGAACCGTCGAACAGCGACTTGTGAATGGCGCGCACGTTGCTCGGCAGGGTGGCTTCATCTACCGCAAAACCGTGGTTCTGGCTGGTGATCATCACAACGCCGGTATCCAGGTCTTGTACCGGGTGGTTGGCGCCGTGGTGGCCATGACCCATTTTCAGGGTCTTGGCGCCGGAGGCCAGGGCCAGCAATTGGTGACCGAGGCAGATACCGAACACCGGAATCTCGGTTTCCAGCACTTCCTTGATCGCCTGGATGGCGTAGTCGCATGGCTCAGGGTCACCCGGGCCATTGGACAGGAACACGCCGTCCGGTTGCAGGGCGAGCACGTCGCTGGCCGGGGTTTGCGCCGGCACCACGGTCACGCGGCAACCGCGCTCGACCAGCATGCGCAGGATGTTGTACTTCACGCCGTAGTCATAGGCGACCACGTGGTAAGGCAGGTCTGCGGCTTCGATGGTCGCGTGGCTGTCGGTCTTCAAGTCCCAGACCGTGGAGCGCCATTCGTACTTCTCTTTGACGCTGACGACTTTCGCCAGGTCCATGCCCTTCAGGCCAGGGAAACCTTGGGCTGCGGCAATCGCCGCCTCTTCGGAAATATTGTCACCGACCATGATGCAGCCGTTCTGCGACCCCTTCTCACGCAGGATGCGCGTAAGGCGGCGCGTGTCGATACCCGCGATCGCCACAACATTGTTGGCCTTCAGGTAATCAGACAGCGACATCGTGTTACGCCAGTTGCTCGCAACCAGGGGCAGGTCACGAATCACCAGACCGGCAGACCAGACACGATCAGACTCGACGTCTTCCGGTGTAGTACCGGTGTTGCCGATGTGCGGATAGGTCAAGGTAACGATCTGTTGGGCGTAGGAAGGATCGGTAAGGATTTCCTGATAGCCGGTCATGGCAGTGTTAAACACTACCTCTCCAACGGTCTGACCGTCGGCTCCAATGGCTTCGCCGCGAAAAATGCTGCCATCAGCAAGGGCGAGTATGGCTGGCTTAGTCAAGAAGACCTCCCGTAAATAAAGCCTGAAAGGGCGATCGCAGGTTGTAAAAAAGCGGAGTGACGTATGGACACGTCACCCCGCTTCTTCACTGAATTATTCTGCGCGCTTTTAGTGGACACACTAAAGCTGTAGCTTACAGAAAAAGGCTTTTTTGGTCCACCGCTAATGAGCCTTAAAGGCAGGGGAATGCGACAGGACGTCGCTCAGCGGGTAAAAACGGGGCCTAAGCATAAGCTTGAGGCCCCGTTTTAGCTACTGCTTAGTGCAGATCCAGCACATCGCGCATGTCGTAAAGACCCGCTTCGCGACCTTCCAACCAGAGCGCTGCACGCACCGCACCCTTGGCAAACGTCATGCGACTGGACGCTTTGTGCGTGATTTCCAGGCGCTCGCCCTCAGTGGCGAACAAGACGGTGTGATCACCCACCACATCCCCCCCGCGCACCGTTGCAAAGCCGATGGTGTCACGCGCACGCGCGCCGGTATGGCCTTCGCGGCCGTATACCGCCACTTTCGACAGGTCGCGACCCAGCGCATCAGCGATCGCCTCGCCCATGCGCAGCGCAGTGCCCGACGGCGCATCGATCTTGTGGCGATGATGGGTCTCGATGATTTCGATATCCGCCTCATCCCCCAGCACGCGCGCTGCCAGATCAAGCAACTTGAGCGACAGGTTCACGCCCACGCTGAAGTTGGCCGCGAAGACGATAGGAATATCCTTGCCCGCCTCCACCAGCAACTGCTTCTGCTCAACCGTCAAACCGGTGGTGCCGATCACCATCGCCTTGCCCGCCTTGCGGCAGAACGCCAGGTTTTTCAGCATCACTTCCGGCAGGGTGAAGTCGATCAGTACGTCGAACTCGTCAGCCACCTGCTCCAGGTTGCCCGACAACGAAACGCCGATGCGCCCCAGCGAAGCCAGCTCACCGGCATCCGCACCGATCAACGTGCTGCCCGGGCGGACGATCGCCGCCGTCAGCCCGGAGGCCGGCGAGCGTTGCTGCACCGCCTCGACCAGCGTCTTGCCCATGCGCCCGGCAGCGCCCATTACGGCTATACGTCGCATATTCAATTCCTTACAGATCGCCGAAGAAGCGCTTCACACCGTCGAAAAAGCCCGCGGTTTTCGGCGAGTGAGAGTCATCACCCTCCATCGAGCTGCGGAACTCCTCAAGCAGTTCGCGCTGACGGCGATTCAGGTTGACCGGAGTCTCTACCGCCACACGACACATCAGGTCGCCAGCACCGCCGCCACGCACCGGCGCAACGCCCTTGCCACGGATACGGAATTGCTTGCCAGTCTGGGTGCCTTCAGGGATCTTGAGCTTGACTCGACCGTCGAGCGTTGGAATCTCAAGCTCGCCACCCAGCGCCGCATCAACAAAGCTGATCGGCACTTCGCAGAACAAGTGCTTACCGTCACGCTGGAAGATCGAGTGCTCGCGCACATTGATCACCACGTACAAGTCCCCCGTAGGGCCACCCTGCGTACCCGCCTCGCCTTCACCCGACAGACGAATGCGATCACCGGTATCCACACCCGCCGGCACTTTCACCGAAAGGGTTTTGTACTCTTCGACACGACCTTCGCCGTGGCAGGAGTCGCACGGGTCGGAAATGATCTTGCCCTGGCCATGGCAGCGCGGGCAGGTCTGCTGCACAGAGAAGAAGCCCTGCTGCATACGGACCTGACCAATACCGCCGCACGTTGGGCAGGTGATCGGCGAAGAGCCTTTCTTGGCCCCCGAACCGTCGCACGGCTTGCAGTTGACCAGCGTCGGCACACGGATATTGACGCTGGTGCCGCGTACGGCTTCTTCCAGATTCAACTCAAGGGTGTAGCGCAAGTCGCTGCCACGCTGGGCGCCGCCACGCTGACCACCCCGGCCACCACCGAAGAAGTCGCTGAATACATCGCCGAAGATATCGGAGAAGTTCTGGCCACCAAAACCGGCACCGCCGCCGCCCATGCTCGGGTCGACACCGGCGTGGCCATACTGGTCGTACGCTGCCCGTTTGTTGGGATCGGACAGGCATTCGTAGGCCTCGTTGGCCTCTTTGAACATTTCCTCGGATTCTTTGCTATCCGGATTACGGTCCGGGTGATGCTTCATCGCCAGGCGACGGTAGGCCTTCTTCAGGTCCGTCTCGCTGGAGCCGCGCTCCACACCCAATACTTCGTAATAGTCACGCTTTGCCATAAGTCTTTGCACTCTTAAGGACGTTCGGCCAGACCCTCCTGAGCCTTGCCAAACTCGTTGAGCCCCAATACAGGCCCGGACCCAACTCACGTCAATTCAACGATCCTGGTCATTACTACTTTTAGCCAGGGACCCGGCCAAAAATGCGGTATTTACTGCTCGGAAAGCAGGAGCATTCCCGATCACACCGCCAGCATCCGAAGACTGTCGCATGCTGTAAAAATTCGCATACCCCAGACACGCCAACGCGGGAGCAAGCTCCCGCGCGGCGACATCCTACCAGTCACCGCTTGATAGCGGTCAACCGGGCGACCAACTTACTTCTGGTCTTTGACTTCTTCGAACTCGGCATCGACAACGTCGTCGTGCTTGGCTTCAGGCTCTGCCTGTTGCGCAGCACCGTCAGCTGGCTGACCTTGTTCGGCGTACATTTTCTGAGCAACTGGCGCAGACACTTTCGACAGTTCTTCGATCTTGGCTTCGATAGCTGCCTTGTCATCGCCTTTCACGGCGGTTTCCAGGGCAACGACAGCAGCTTCGATGGCAGCCTTCTCTTCGGCAGTCACTTTATCGCCAGCATCAGCGACCATTTTGCGCGTCGAGTGAACCAGCGCATCACCCTGGTTACGGGCACCAGCCAGCTCGGCAAACTTGGCATCCGCATCAGCGTTTGCTTCAGCATCACGAATCATCTGTTGAATTTCTTCATCAGACAGACCGGAGTTGGCCTTGATGGTGATCTTCTGCTCTTTGCCAGTCGCCTTGTCTTTCGCGCCAACGTGCAGGATGCCGTTGGCATCGATGTCGAAGGTCACTTCGATTTGTGGCACGCCACGTGGAGCTGGTGGAATCTCGGCCAGGTCGAACTTGCCCAGGGACTTGTTCTGAGCAGCCTGCTTACGCTCACCTTGCAGCACGTGAATGGTCACCGCGCCCTGGTTGTCGTCGGCAGTCGAGAACACCTGGGATTTCTTGGTAGGAATCGTGGTGTTTTTCTCGATCAGCGCAGTCATCACGCCGCCCATGGTTTCGATACCCAGGGTCAGCGGGCTGACGTCCAGCAGCAGCACGTCTTTCACGTCGCCGGCCAGTACCGCACCCTGGATGGCAGCACCCATGGCAACCGCTTCGTCCGGGTTCACGTCTTTACGTGCTTCCTTGCCGAAGAACTCGGTGACTTTCTGTTGAACCAATGGCATACGGGTCTGACCGCCGACCAGGATCACGTCGTTGATGGAACCAACGTCGATACCGGCGTCTTTCAGCGCGATGCGGCAAGGTTCGATGGTGCGCTGAACCAGGTCTTCAACCAGTGCTTCCAACTTGGCGCGAGAAATCTTCACGTTCAAGTGCTTAGGACCGGTGGCATCTGCAGTGATGTACGGCAGGTTCACGTCGGTCGACATGCTCGAGGACAGTTCGATCTTGGCCTTCTCGGCAGCTTCTTTCAGGCGCTGCATGGCCAGCGGATCACCCTTGAGGTTCATGCCGCTTTCTTTCTTGAATTCGTCAACGAGGTAGTCGATCAGACGAATGTCGAAGTCTTCACCACCCAGGAAGGTGTCGCCGTTGGTGGCCAACACTTCGAACTGGTGCTCGCCGTCAACTTCAGCGATCTCGATAACCGAGACGTCGAAGGTACCACCACCCAGGTCATAAACGATCACAGTGTGGTCGCCCTTGGCCTTGTCCATACCGTAAGCCAGAGCAGCTGCGGTTGGTTCGTTGATGATACGTTTTACGTCCAGGCCCGCGATGCGGCCGGCGTCTTTGGTCGCCTGGCGCTGGCTGTCGTTGAAGTAGGCCGGAACGGTAATTACCGCTTCGGTCACTGTTTCACCGAGGTAGTCTTCGGCCGTTTTCTTCATCTTTTTCAAGACTTCAGCCGAAATCTGCGGTGCAGACATCTTGTTGCCATTTACTTCAACCCAGGCGTCACCGTTGTCAGCCTTGGCGATTTTGTAAGGCACCATCTTGATGTCTTTCTGTACGACTTCTTCGTCGAATTTACGACCGATCAGACGCTTTACTGCGTACAGAGTGTTGTGCGGGTTGGTGACAGCCTGGCGCTTGGCCGACTGACCGACCAGGATCTCGCCGTCATTTGCGTAAGCAATGATCGACGGAGTGGTACGCGCGCCTTCGGCGTTCTCAATGACTTTGGCCTTGCCGTTTTCCATGACGGACACACACGAGTTGGTGGTCCCCAGGTCGATACCGATAATTTTGCCCATGATTTACTCTCCCGAAACTTGAATTTGGTTGCCGCAGCAGTGGTGGCTAACTGCGGTAGCACTTAAACGCTTGACTTATAGATGGGGGCTTTAAAGCGTATTTCAAGCCTGCTCATCAATAGAAGGCGCAACCGGAGCAGGCGCCTTGCTCACCACGACCATCGCCGGGCGCAGCAGGCGACCGTTGAGCTGGTAGCCCTTCTGGAACACTTTCAGCACGCTGTTAGGCTCCAGGTCATGGCTTTCCTGCATCGACATGGCCTGATGATGTTCAGCGTTGAACGGTTCGCCGCCGGTTGGATCGATGGCTTCCAGCTGATAACGCTTCAGGGTGTCCTGGAACATTTTCAGGGTCAGCTCGATCCCTTCGCGCATTGGGCGGATGTTTTCGTCATCCGGATTGGACAACTCGAGACCACGCTCCAGGCTGTCGATGATCGGCAGCAAGTCACCGGCGAATTTTTCCAGTGCGAACTTGTGAGCCTTCTCTACATCCTGCTCGGCACGGCGGCGGACGTTCTGCAGATCGGCGGCAACACGCAAAGACTGATCCTGCGCAGCGGCCAATTGCTCTTCGAGCACTTGCACGCGAGTTGCCAGCTCGTCGCCGACAGCCGAATTGGCGTCTGGAGTTTGCGTATCCTGCGTCTGTTCGTCAGCCATAGTTTTCTCCTTTCAAAATCATGCGCGAACTCAACTCGCGCTTCTGTTCCGGTATATGGGGCCACAATTTCCAGGTTCAAGGGCGTAGGCGTTACCAAAAGTCTTTCCCATGACCGGGATCAACTCCTGCCCCTTCATTCCTCAGCGCGCTAAAAAACACGTCTATTCAAGCAAATCGAGCTAAACGCCAGGATTGTCAGTCTCGAACAAAACACTGTATAAATAACCAGATCTAAAGCCTGGGAGCGGCCGTCATGCTCGTGCACCTGTCCGTACATAACTACGCCATCGTTGAACACCTGGATCTCGAACTGGACCGCGGGATGAGCGTAATCACAGGCGAAACCGGCGCCGGCAAGTCGATCATGCTCGATGCCCTGGGCCTCACCCTGGGTGATCGCGCCGACAGCGGCGTGGTGCGCCCCGGCGCAGACAAGGCTGATATCCTGGCCACCTTCGACCTGGCCGATATTCCCGAGGCCGAAACCTGGCTGGTCGAACGCGACCTTGATAATGAAGGCCCGTGCATCCTGCGACGGGTTATCACGGCGGAGGGTCGCTCTCGCGGCTATATCAACGGTACGCCCTGCCCACTGGGCGACCTGAAAGCCCTGGGCGAGCTGCTTATCGATATCCACAGCCAGCATGAGCACCAGTCGCTCCTGAAGACCGACACCCATCGCCGCCTGCTCGATGAATACGCCGGCGCCACAGACCTTGCCCGCCAGGTGCAACTGGCCGCCCAGCGCTGGCGCCAGACTCGCCAGGAACTGGAGCGACTCTCCAACTCCGGCGATGAACAACGTGCTCGCCATCAGCTGCTCAGCTATCAACTCGAAGAACTGGAGAGCCTGGGCCTGGGCGAGAACGAACTGGAGCAGCTCGAGCAGGAACACAAGAACCTCACCAACGCAGAAACACTGCTGGGTATTTGTCGCCAGGTGGTTGAGCAATGCAGTGAAAGCGACTCAGGCAACGTGCTCAATGCACTGACTGCCAGCCTCAATCGCTTGTCGAGCGTGAACAATGCCTCCGGCTCGCTGAGCGAAGCTACGACGCTGCTCACCAGTGCACAGATCCAGGTGGAGGAAGCGGTCGGCGAACTGAATCGCTTCCTGGATCACTTCGATGCCGACCCGGCACGCCTGCAGGAAATAGAAGAACGCCTGGACACCATCTATACCCTGGCGCGCAAGCATCGAATCCAGCCCACCGAAGTGGCAACAATGCAGCAAAAGCTGCTGGATGAAATCGAGACCCTGAATGCGAATGACGAGTCCATCGAACGACTGGGCGAAGAACTCGCCTCGTTCGCTCGTCATTACCAGGAGAAAGCGCGCGAACTGAGCGACCTGCGCCAACAAGCCGCGACCGGCCTGGCCAGCGCAGTAGAGCTGGAGATCCAACGCCTGGGCATGCCGGGCGGGCGCTTCACCATCGAACTGCACGCCAACACCAGCAACGAGCTGCAACCCCACGGGCTGGAGCAGGTTGAACTACTGGTAAGCGCCAACCCTGGACAGCCGCTCAAGGCGTTGGCAAAAGTGGCATCCGGCGGCGAGCTCTCGCGGATCAGCCTGGCGATCCAGGTGATTACCGCGCAAACCTCCCGGGTACCGACACTGGTATTCGACGAAGTTGACGTGGGCATTGGCGGGCCGACAGCAGAAATTGTTGGCCAACTGTTGCGACGCCTGGGGGATCGAGGCCAGGTACTGACGGTCACCCACTTACCGCAAGTGGCAGCCCAAGGTCATCAACACTTGTTTGTGCACAAGGTACGCGGCAGTGATGCGACGCACACGGCCGTGTCCAAGCTGAACAAGTCCGAACGTGTGGAAGAAGTGGCGCGCATGCTCGGCGGTATTGATTTGACCAAGGAGTCGTTGGCGCACGCGAAGAAAATGGTCGTGGCAGCAAAGGCCTGAGCGAACAACATTCCTTCTTTATAGAAAGCACGAAGGCGACCCTGAGGTCGCCTTCGATCGTTTTGCAGCGTAAATCTGCAGCGCTTGTTACTTTTTCTTACGGATGTACAGGACCAGATTATGGTCAACCAGATCGAAGCCATGCTCTTCAGCAATCTTATGCTGCAACGCTTCGATTTCCGGGCTGGTGAACTCGATAACCTCGTTGGTATCCAGGTCAACCATGTGGTCGTGATGACCACCGTCAGCCAATTCGAACACTGCATGACCGCCGTCGAAATTATGACGAACCACCAGCCCAGCGGCTTCAAACTGGGTCAGCACACGGTAAACCGTGGCCAGACCAACGTCCTCATTAGACTCCATCAGCGCCTTGTAGACATCCTCGGCACTCATGTGGCGCTGCTCAGCAGAATCGAGCATTTGTAGAATCTTGACTCGTGGCAGAGTCACTTTGAGACCGGCTTTGCGTAGTTCGCTATTTTCAACCATGGTTAGCTTTCTCGCGGATGCTGCTTCGCAGCTTCTCTTAATACGGGTATGATCGGCGTTTACGTTGTCCCAGCCAAGATAGTGGAAGTCGCCCACCGATGCAAAACACCAAGCTCTTGCTAACCAGTTTCACCTTTGTGGGACTGCTCGCACTCGCCGGTTGTTCATTCCCCGGGGTTTACAAAATCGACATCCAGCAGGGCAATGTCGTCACGCAGGACATGATAGACCAGTTACGCCCCGGAATGACCCGACGGCAAGTACGGTTTATCATGGGTAATCCCCTGCTGACCGACACTTTCCATGCCGATCGCTGGGATTATCTCTACAGCCTGCAACCAGGTGGCGGTGAACGCCAGCAGGAGCGCGTCAGTGTCATCTTCAATGGCAATGACCAGCTTGTCAGCCTGTCCGGCGACTTCATGCCCGGCGTAAGCCGTGATGAAGCCCTGCTTGGCAAGGATAACGGTAACAACGTGACTGCGCCTGCGCAGGAAGGCGAGAAGCCGAAGTCCGAAGTACCGGCCAAGCCTGGCTCCTTGCTCGACAAGATCCAGAAAGACGTCGACGGGGTGGAGACAGTACCCGTCCCGACGCCGCAGCCTCTGGACACCAGCCCGCAGTAAGTGTGCGGCGCTCAACAAAAAGCCCGGCATGCCGGGCTTTTTGTTGCCTGCCATTTGCCTGGCCTATGGGTGCTGCTGCTTGGCCAGGGCCGCCTTGGCCGCGCGGAGCCGGCGCACCTCTTTCGGATCCACCAATAACGGACGGTAAATCTCAATACGGTCACCGGCCTGCACTGCGCGCACGTCGGCATCCGCAACCACCTTGCCGAATATCCCCAAAGGGCAATTCGCTGGATCCAGCTCGGGAAATCGCGCTGCAATACCGGACGCCTGCACCGCAGCACGCAGATGAGTGCCCACCGGCACCGACACCGCCAGCAACACCTGGCGATCCTCGGCGGCATACACCACTTCGATCTCAACCATGCAGTTGCTTGGCTCGCTGACAAAAAGCATCCACCAGGGTATTGGCGGCCTGGTTGAACAACGGCCCCAACGTCGCCCGCACAATAGGCCCGGCATAGTCAAAAGAAAGATCCAGGCTGATTTTGCAGGCCTTATCCGTCAGCGCCTTGAACACCCATACGCCATGCAGTTGGGTAAACGGCCCTTCCTGCAAATTCATTTCGATGGACTTACCGGGCACCAGCACATTACGCGTAACAAAATGCTGACTAAGGCCACTCTTCGCGACACCGACACTGGCGACCATGTGGTCATCACTGCTTTCCAGCACCTCGGCCGTTGAGCACCACGGCAGGAATTCCGGGTAACGCGCCACGTCGTTGACCAGGTCATAGAGCGCCTGTGCCGGATAGGGCAACAGCGCTGAACGTTGAATGTGCGTCGTCATGTGTGCGTTATTTCCACAGCTGAGGCAAACATCGCGAAAAAACAGCCCGATCCGCGAAAGAAAAAATCCAGAGAACTGCCTGCATTGTCCGGGATTCATCCAACACGCTCAAGCACGCAGGTTGACCGTAGCCGACACGCTCGCAACTCCCTATAATGCCGCCCCTATGGCTAAACAAAAGAAACACCCCACAGGGACCATCGCGCAAAACAAAAAGGCGCGACACGATTACTTCATCGAACATCGGTTCGAGGCTGGTCTGGTCCTGGCCGGCTGGGAAGTAAAGAGTCTGCGTGCCAGCAAGCTGCAACTGGTCGACAGTTATGTGCTGCTCAAGGATGGCGAGGCATGGCTGCTCGGCAGTCATATCACCCCGCTGACCACCGCGAGCACCCACGTGATCGCCGACCCGGTGCGTACGCGCAAGCTGCTGCTCAATGCCCGCGAACTGGAAAAGCTCGCAGCCGCTGTACAGCAGAAGGGCTATGCCTGCGTCTGTCTGTCCTGGTATTGGAGCAAGCACCTGGTCAAGTGCGAAATCGCACTGGGCAAGGGCAAGAAGGAATACGACAAGCGTGATTCCGAGCGCGAACGTGATTCCAACCGCGAACTGCATCGCGCCGTGCGCAACAAGGGCAAGGAAGAATAATCCTTGCTGCGATGCAGCCGTGGGCGCCCCCCTCGGCTACATCCCCTTGCGCCGCTCCGCACGCGCCACGCGCTGAACTTCCTGACGCACTTCCTCCAGCACTTCCTGCACATACAGCAGGTGACGTGTTGAAACCTCGCGCGCCTGCTCGGCGCGACCTTCGATAATCGCCAGGTACAGATCCCGATGCTGATTGATCAGCATGTCGCGGGTTTCCGTACGCTGCTGGTACATGCCACCAATGTTGGTCACCACATTTCGTTTCAGCAGGTCGAACAGACCGCGAATGGTGTGCAGCAACACGGCGTTATGACTGGCTTCGGCGATCGCCAAGTGAAACCGCGCATCGGCCGCGCCCTCTTCCGCTCGACTCACTTCATCGCAGCGGGTGTAGCAATCCTGTAGCACCTCGAACGCCGCCGTCAGCCGCTCGCGATCAACCTCCGTGGCGCGCAGCGCGGCGTAATAGGCGCAAGACGCTTCGAGGGTTTGACGAAACTCCAGCAGATCACGCTGGGCCTCGGGATTGTTCTCCAGCAGGTGCAGCAACGGATCACTGAACGTGGAGCCCAGGGACTCAGCCACATAATTGCCACCGCCTTGACGGCTGACGAGCAACCCCTTGGCCGCCAACTTCTGGATCGCCTCGCGCAAGGAAGGCCGCGACACCCCGAACTGCTCAGCCAAAGCGCGCTCGGCCGGCAAGCGCTCACCCGACTTCAGCGTGCCCTCGAGGATCATGCCCTCAAGCTGCTCGACAATATCGTCAGACAAACGGCGCTGACGCACCTGATCAAACCCCATCACTCACTCTCCACCATCCCGACCACTCGCCGGGGCTCTATTCTGGCCTATCGCAGCACTTGCGGCACCTATCAGAACGCCTTCCTTTCAACCGATCAGCCCCCCCTGCACACCGACCTACGACCAAAGTTTCGCAAGCGGCAAATTGACACGCCCTGGCAAGGCTTTTACTCTAGCCAACAGCGATTGTAAATTGGTATTACCAATTATCCAGGCTGACCAAACAACAACAATCAGGGGCCACCCCATATGCAAACCTGGCAACAGCTCTACAGCCCGCTCGGCAGCCTCGGCCTGTCCGCACTGGCGGCCGTCATCCCGATCGTATTCTTCTTCCTGGCCCTGGCCGTGTTTCGCCTCAAAGGGCATGTGGCCGGCAGCATCACCCTGGCGCTGTCGATCCTGGTGGCGATCTTCGCCTTCCAGATGCCGGTGGACATGGCGCTGGCCGCCGCCGGTTACGGCTTTGCCTACGGCCTATGGCCTATCGCGTGGATCATCGTCGCGGCCGTGTTCCTCTACAAACTCACGGTCAAAAGCGGCCAATTCGAGATCATCCGCAGTTCGGTCCTGTCGATTACCGATGACCAACGCCTGCAAGTGCTGCTGATCGGCTTCTGCTTCGGCGCCTTCCTGGAAGGTGCGGCCGGTTTTGGCGCCCCCGTGGCGATCACCGCAGCGTTGTTGGTCGGCCTGGGCTTCAACCCGCTGTACGCCGCCGGCCTGTGCCTGATCGCAAACACCGCTCCCGTGGCCTTTGGCGCCTTGGGCATCCCGATCATCGTGGCCGGGCAAGTCACTGGCATCGACGCGTTCAAGATCGGCGCCATGACCGGCCGCCAATTGCCGCTACTGTCGCTGTTCGTGCCTTTCTGGCTGGTGTTCATGATGGACGGCTTGCGCGGCGTGCGTGAAACCTGGCCGGCCGCTCTGGTGGCAGGCTTGAGCTTTGCCATCACCCAGTACTTCACCTCCAACTTCATCGGCCCTGAACTGCCGGACATCACCTCGGCCCTGGCCAGCCTGATTTCCCTGACCCTGTTCCTGAAAGTCTGGCAACCCAAGCGCACTGCGGGCGCACAGATTGCCGGCGCCACCTCCAGCGCTGCGGTCACCGCAAGTGCAGGCGGTTTCGGCCTGCCGCGCAACACGATTGTCTCGCCCTACAGCCTGGTGCAGATTTTCAAGGCCTGGTCGCCGTTCCTGATTCTCACGGTGCTGGTCACCATCTGGACCCTCAAGCCGTTCAAAGCGATGTTCGCCGCCGGTGGCTCGATGTACAGCTGGGTGTTCAACTTTGCGATCCCGCACCTGGATCAACTGGTGATCAAGGTCGCACCGATCGTGACCAACCCCACTGCGATTCCGGCCGTGTTCAAGCTGGACCCGATTTCCGCGACCGGCACCGCGATTTTCTTCTCCGCGCTGATCTCGATGCTGGTACTGAAGATCGACATCAAGACTGGTCTTACCACTTTAAAAGAGACCTTCTACGAACTGCGCTGGCCGATCCTGTCCATCGGCATGGTGCTGGCCTTTGCTTTCGTCACCAACTACTCCGGCATGTCGTCGACCATGGCGCTGGTATTGGCTGGCACCGGTGCAGCCTTCCCGTTCTTCTCGCCTTTCCTCGGCTGGCTGGGGGTTTTCCTGACAGGCTCCGACACGTCGTCCAACGCCCTGTTCAGCTCGCTGCAAGCCACCACTGCGCATCAGATCGGTGTGAACGACACCCTGCTGGTTGCCGCGAACACCAGCGGCGGCGTCACCGGCAAAATGATCTCGCCACAATCCATCGCCGTGGCCTGCGCCGCCACCGGCCTGGTGGGCAAGGAATCCGACCTGTTCCGCTTCACCCTCAAGCACAGCTTGTTCTTTGCCACCATCGTCGGGCTGATCACCCTGGCCCAGGCCTACTGGTTCACCGGTATGCTGGTGCACTGAGACCTGCATGCAATAGGGTAAGAATCGACGCCGGACAACGGTTCCGGCGTCTGCTATTTCTGGAGGACCGATGAGCCTGCCTGCTGCTTTCCTGCGCGACGCCGCACAACTGATCCCGAAAGATCGACGCTTCGACGACCCGCTTTCCACCCTCGCCTTCGGCACCGACGCCAGTTTTTACCGACTGATCCCACAGCTGGTGATCCGCGTGGAGTCGGAAGACGAAGTCGTCGCGCTGCTGCAACTGGCTCAACGCGACCACGTTCCAGTGACCTTCCGTGCCGCTGGCACCAGCCTGTCCGGCCAAGCCATCAGCGACTCGGTGCTGATCGTACTGGGGGACAACTGGAATGGCCGCGAAATTCGCGGCCAAGGCACACAAATCCGCCTGCAGCCCGGCGTGATCGGCGCCCAGGCCAACGCGTGGCTGGCGCCGTTCGGGCGCAAGATCGGGCCGGACCCAGCGTCGATCAACGCCTGCAAAATCGGCGGCATCGTCGCCAACAATGCCAGCGGCATGTGCTGCGGCACGGCGCAGAACACCTACCACACCCTGGCCGGGATACGCCTGGTATTGGCTGACGGCAGCCGCCTGGATACCGAAGACGCAGCCAGCGTGGCGGCGTTTCGCGAACAGCACGGCGCGCTGCTTGAGCGTCTGGCGACACTGGGGCGCGAGACCCGCGCAAATACTGAACTGGCGGCAAAGATCCGCCACAAATATCGTCTGAAAAATACCACCGGGCTGTCACTCAATGCCTTGGTGGATTTCGACGAGCCCCTCGATATCCTCAGCCATCTGCTGGTGGGCTCCGAGGGGACCCTCGGGTTTATCAGCGCGGTCACCTACGACACCGTGATCGATCACCCCAACAAAGCGTCGGCGTTGATTGTGTTTCCAGACGTCGAAACCTGCTGCAATGCAGTCACCGTCCTCAAGACCCAACCCGTTTCGGCCGTTGAGCTGCTGGACCGTCGCAGCATGCGCTCGGTACAGAACAAGCCGGGCATGCCCGCTTTCGTACAGCACCTATCGGAAAATGCCTGCGCCCTATTGATCGAGTCGCGTGCAGCGTCCTCGTCGTTACTGCACGAGCAGCTGGCGCTGATCATGGCTTCCCTGGCCCAGTTTCCGGTCGAGAAGCAGGTCGACTTCACCGAAGACCCCATGGAAAACGCCCGCCTGTGGGCGATCCGCAAGGACACCTTTCCCGCCGTCGGCGCCGTGCGCAAAACCGGCACCACAGTAATCATCGAGGACGTGACCTTCCCGGTCGAACAACTGGCAATCGGCGTGAATCGCTTGATCGAGCTGTTCGACAAACATCACTACGACGAAGCGATACTTTTCGGACACGCGCTGGAAGGCAATCTGCACTTCGTGTTCACCCAAGGCTTCAACAGCGCGCAAGAAGTCACACGCTACCAAGCGTTCATGGACGACGTGGCACAACTGGTAGCGGTGGAATTCGGTGGTTCGCTGAAAGCCGAACACGGCACCGGCCGCAATATGGCCCCGTTCGTCGAGCTGGAATGGGGCAGCGATGCCTATCAACTGATGTGGCAACTCAAGCGCCTGCTCGACCCCAACGGCATTCTCAACCCGGACGTGGTGCTCAGCGAAGACCCGCAAATCCACCTCAAGCACCTCAAGCCGCTGCCTGCCGCCGACGAGCTTGTGGATAAGTGCATCGAATGCGGTTTCTGCGAACCGGTGTGCCCGTCGAAAGGCCTGACTCTGAGCCCCCGCCAGCGCATCGTGATCTGGCGCGATATCCAGGCGAAAAAACGCGCTGGTATCGACACCGCTGAGCTGGAAGCCGCCTATCAATACCAGGGCATCGACACCTGCGCCGCCA
Organism: Pseudomonas extremorientalis; assembly: GCF_024584605.1. NCBI lineage: Bacteria > Pseudomonadati > Pseudomonadota > Gammaproteobacteria > Pseudomonadales > Pseudomonadaceae > Pseudomonas > Pseudomonas extremorientalis. Next base: position 5,497,109 of record NZ_CP089519.1, read on the forward strand.
CCGGCCTGTGCGCCCAGCGTTGCCCTGTAGGAATTAATACCGGCGACCTGGTGAAAAAACTGCGCAGCCGCGATGCTGACCGTACGAAAACCGCCGAATGGCTCGCCACGCATTTCGCCACCGCGCTGCAAGGCGCGCGTTTTACACTGCATGTGGCCAATGGCGCACGCATGCTGCTGGGCGCCCCGCGCCTGGCGAAGCTATCGGCCGGCGTGACCAGGCTGTCCAAGGGGCAGATTCCGCAGTGGACCAACGCCATGCCGCAGCCGGAGAAAGCCATTCGCTTCAGCCCGGCGGTGACGGACGAGCGACCCCGGGTGGTCTACCTGGCGGCCTGCGTCTCACGCGCCATGGGCCCGGCGGCGGGCGATAAAGAGCAGATGTCGCTGTACGACAAAACCCGCAACCTGTTGGAAAAAGCCGGTTACCAAGTCGTGTTCCCCGACAATCAGGACAGCCTGTGCTGCGGCCAGCCGTTCGCCTCCAAAGGCTACGCCGAACAGGCCGAACACAAGCGCCAGGAACTGATCGGCGCACTGCTCCACGCCAGCCGTGGCGGGCTCGACCCGATCTACTGCGACACCAGCCCCTGCACCCTGCGCCTGGTGCAGGACCTGGGCGAAACGCGCCTGGATCTTTACGACCCCGTACGATTTATCCGCACGCACCTGATGGACCGCCTCGACTTCACCCCCCAGGAAGCCCCCATCGCAGTGCATGTCACCTGCAGCACCCAGCACCTGGGCGAGAGCCAGGCCCTGATCGACCTCGCTCGCCGCTGCTCCAACACCGTGGTGATCCCGGAAGGCATTCATTGCTGCGGGTTCGCCGGCGACAAGGGCTTCACCACGCCGGAACTCAACGCCCACTCACTGCGCACCCTCAAGGATGCGGTGCAATATTGCAGCGAAGGCATCTCCACCAGCCGCACCTGCGAGATCGGCCTGAGCCAGCATGGCGGCATCGATTATCACGGCTTGGTCTACCTGGTGGACCGCGTCACCCAGGCCCGCGCTCACTGAGCCTGCAAAAAAAACAGAACCCCTGCGCGCCGGCGTAGTCATCTGCATAGGCCTCGCCAAGCGAGGTTTATCAGTGATGTCGCTGGCAGCGGTTGAACGCCAGCAGCGTCGAGCCCTTTTGCGCAAGGAGATACCCTATGAAGCGTTCCGCTCTTGCTGGCTTGTTCATTACCGCTGCGATGCTGGCCTCCCCTGTGTTCGCGGCGGGCGAGCCCGATCTGTGCAAAATCAATCTGGACAAAATCAACAACGGTAAAGCGCTGCTCGCCACCGACACCAGTGGTAAAAGCGGCGAGATAGACACTGCCGTCTCCCAGGCCAAGGCGGCCCACGCTGCGGGTGATGACAAAAAATGCATCGAGATCACCTCGAAGGCGCTGCAAGACCTGCAGAACAGCGAAAAAGGCGGCCAATAGGCAGCGCCGTAGCGGAAGACCAACCTTCGGGTTGGCCTTCCGCGAGTGTTTGGCGTACACTGCATAGGCTTGTCACTCACTAAGAAACAACGAGTTACAAGCACGGGGCCGTTTAGGATTCGACGCCGGTCGCGAAACTTTAGGTGCATGCCGAGTTGGTAACAGAACTCGTAAATCCACTGTTGCAACTTCTTATAGTTGCCAATGACGAAAACTACGGCCAGGAATTCGCTCTCGCTGCGTAAGCAGCCTTAGCCCTGAGCTTCTGGTACCTTCGGGTCCAGCAATCACCAGGGGATGTCTGTAAACCCAAAGTGATTGTCATATAGAACAGAATCGCCGTGCAGTACGTTGTGGACGAAGCGGCTAAAACTTACACAACTCGCCCAAAGCATCCTGCCCTTCGGGTCGCTGAGGGTTAACTTAATAGAAACGGCTACGCATGTAGTACCGACAGCGGAGTACTGGCGGACGGGGGTTCAAATCCCCCCGGCTCCACCAAATCAACGAAAAAAGACGTCTATGGACGTCTTTTTTTGTGCCTGCGATCTAGTAAATACGCGGTCTTCTGCGCTTTGCGTCCAACCCCAACAATAATTTTCGTCACGGCCAACATCCGTCCGTCTGGTGCCGACTGCCATCACTTGCTAGCCCAGAAACGGCCCATTTTTCAAACTAACGAACAGAGGGGAAAAGCCGCTAGCCGGTGGGCATGGGGGTCGTTGCGGCCTACTTAGCGATGCTCAAAGTACCTATCGAATATTGGCAAGCAATGCGGAACTCAGAGAGCGTGTAAGAAAAAACACAAAAAAGCTGCGCAAGCGGCGAAAACTCTTACAATCCCACGCAGATTTCCTACACATTCTTTGTGCCCCCCCGATACTCAAGAGATTGCCCCGTGAGTGACTCAGACACCTCATCCGTGCCGCTGGTTGACGTAGTGAAGCTTGCCGCATCCCTTCAGCGTTTCGCAGATGACCGCGACTGGCAGCAGTTCCACTCCCCGAAAAATCTCATCTTGGCGCTCACTGGCGAGGTAGGAGAGCTATGCGAGATTTTCCAATGGATGAGCGATGCCGATTCGCTCTCCGTAGTTAAAGATCCCGAAATAGGCCTCGCCGTAAAAGACGAATTGGCGGACGTACTGATGTACCTGGTTCGCCTGAGCAGCGTGCTCGGCATCGACCTCAACGAGGCGGTGACACGGAAACTCGCCTCGAACGGCCAGAAGTACCCCGTGGATAAAGCCAAAAGCAGCAGCAAAAAGTACGACCGACTCTGATCAGCCCTAATCTAAGGACAACCCGTGATCGTTTACGCTGCGACCAAACAGCAATTTCTAAAAGACAACGATAACGATGACATCGAGGACGTGATCCTCAGGCATTTCAAGGAAGCCACCGGCAAGACCGTTGGCAGGTCGGAAATCAGGTCGTGGCAAGGATCTCTAACGTATATGGCCAAGGTACTCAGGGATGAAGGGCTGCCGGGCGATGCGGGCCTGGCCATTGAGCTGCACATTCCGCAGTCGTCGAAGCGAATCGATTTTCTGCTCACCGGTCGCGACGAAAATCAGGCAAAAAAAGCCGTCTTGATCGAATTGAAGCAATGGAGCAAGGCCAGCGCCACTACCAAGGATGCCATCGTCAAAACGGCATTGGGTGGCGGCCTCGTTGAGACCATTCACCCGTCGTATCAAGTATGGTCATACGCCGCGCTGCTGGAGGGCTTCAACGAGGCCGTGTATGACAAAAGCATCGAGATCCGTCCGTGTGCCTACCTTCATAACTACGTCAGCGACGGCATCATCGACTCAGCTCACTACGAGCCCCACATCAGCAAAGCCCCACTGTTCCTGAAAGGGCCGGATGAGCTCACCAAACTCAGAAGCTTTCTGAAAAAGCATATCGCTCACGGCGACAACAAAGAGGTTCTCTACGAACTGTCCGATGGAAAAATCCGTCCGTCCAAAGCGCTAGCCGAAGCCCTCGAAGGGCTGATGACGGGCAAGCCAGAGTTCGTATTGATTGACGATCAAAAAGTAATTTTCGAATCAGCGCTTGCGGCAGCAAGCGAAGCCTCGGACCAGGCACCAAAGGTGCTAATCATTGAGGGGGGGCCGGGCACTGGGAAAACTGTTCTGGCTATCAATTTACTGGTGAGGCTCACAGAACTGAGGCTGTTAAGCAAATATGTCTCGAAGAATGCCGCCCCACGCAAGGTCTACGAAAGCAAACTGGTTGGCACCATCAAGCGCAGCCATTTCTCAAATTTCTTTTCAGGCTCTGGGGCGTTCATCGACACTGAGCCCAACACATTCGATGCGCTTATCGTGGACGAAGCTCACCGGCTGAATGAGAAAAGCGGGCTTTATGGGAACCTTGGCGAAAACCAGATCAAGGAGCTGATTGAATCAGCGAAATGCTCGATTTTCTTCATCGATGAAGACCAGCGTGTGACCCTAAGCGACATAGGCAGCAAGCAGGCAATACGCGCCTTTGCCAAAGCCAAGGGTGCTGTGGTCGAGGAATATGTGCTGTCTTCACAGTTCCGCTGCAGTGGTTCTGACGGTTACCTGGCATGGCTGGATGACATGCTAGACATTCGTTCGACGGCAAATCCGACGCTCAACACCTCGGAGTACGAGTTCAAGGTATTCGACTCACCTCAGGCGCTGCATGACGCCATTGACGAGAAAAACCATGGAAACAAGGCTCGTGTGGTCGCGGGCTACTGCTGGCCTTGGCTCAGCAAGAAAGACTCCAAGGCCACTGACATCGTTATCGGCAATGACTACGCACGCCAATGGAATCTGGATCAGGATGGCAGCTTGTGGATCATCGCTGAGAATTCCATTGAACAGGTCGGTTGTATCCACACCTGCCAAGGGCTGGAAGTTGATTATATTGGAGTGATCATCGGACCAGATCTAGTCGTGCGTGATGGGCAGGTGGTAACGTCGCCGCATGAGCGAGATAAGAACGACAAGTCGATTCGTGGCTGGAAGAAGTTGATGAAAGAGCAACCTGCTCTGGCGCAGCATGATACAGACCTGATCATCAAAAACACGTATCGAACATTGATGACTCGTGGGATGAAAGGTTGCTACCTATACTGTACTGATCAGGAGACCGCGCAATACTTTGAGAGCCGACTTGCCAGGCACAGTAATGGCTGATGGGCCCGCCGGTAGGATTTCACTATCCAGGATTCAGCCTCACAAAAAAACGTAGGTTGAACACAGTAGGAAACTAAGGCTCGATTACCCATCGCCCGCGCAACATTCCTTTCAGCTCATCAACGCTCAGAGTCATATGCCGCTTGCGATGGACCACCGCATGACAGTTCGCGCACAACGTAACGAGGTCAGTCTCAGGATTCACGACTTTCTCACCACCAAAGTCCGAAATCGGCACTATATGGTGAACATGAATGAACCCCTTCGCGTGCTCGCCGTACGCCTGTTCGAAATCAAAGCCACATGCCTTGCAGTCAAGGCCGTGGATAGCAATGGCCTTCACCCTCAGATCTTTCCGGCGCTCGTAGCGGGCTCCAAAGTAACTTAATTTGCTGCCTTCATTGGCCGACTCAAAGGTCAATGGATCGCCTTCGGAATTTGGTGCGACTTGGTCAGCCTGGGAAAACAGGAGCTTCGCATGAGTTAGGATTGCATCGTAATCCGGTTGGGAAATGGACCGGACCCCATCACGCCAATAGTTGTTCACTCGAGTAGCGGGGATCGTCTCTAGGTACACTCCGTTAATTTTCGAGGGGATAGCGCCTTCAAACGGAGTGAAGTTTTCGATCAAAGCAAAAAGGTCACCCTTATCACTCCTCCGGTCTGCGTAGACCTTGCCGATGCGTGCCATACCAAAATAATGCGGATCGGCGCTGAGGCGGACAGAAGCAAAGGCTTTGTCCTTGATGCGTCCTTTGTAATAGATCACTTCGGTTCCTTCAACAAGCCAGGCTTGGTAACGCTTGGGGAAGTGATAGACAGCACCGGTTTCGTCTTTCCATTGCGATGTGTCGTTTTCAACGATGACTGCGGGCATTCCACTTCCTCTAGACTGATGGTAAAAGCCTACCAAAAATGAGGAAGTTTCTTACAAGATGTTTAAGATTTACATCCTTGCTTAACGTCAGCTCCGCTCTGGTGAACTCATACCGCCGATCGTGGTGAGCATCGCCCGGTAGAGCGGTATTCCAATTGGTATTCCAGCAACAATTTAAGATTATTATTCTTTATATAAATTAATAAGATGAGAAAGCTTTTCAGCTTCCCCCCGGCTCAACGAAAACAGACATCCACAGACGTCTTTTGTTGTACCTGGCATTCCAGCAACCACAATGCTAGTGTCGCCCCATGACAACCCATTGCCTCACCTCGACAACCACCACCACGACCGCATCAAGCGGAGCGTGCCAGGTGTCGTGAGCCAATAATCAACGAACTTCAAAGGCCCGCCAGCGATGGACAGGGCCTTTTTTATGCCCTTGTGTCGCTGGTTCACACGCAAGGAGATGCACCCATGTACGCCCTGTTGATACTCGATATCCAAGTCGGACTCATTCACGGCCCGGAGAAACCCTGGCGCTGCGACGAGCTGTTGGAAACGCTGAATACCCTGATGCACAAAGCCCGCAGCGCAGGCGCGCCGATTTTTCTCGCGCGTCACATCGGCCCCGTTGGCTCGCCAATCGAGCCGGGCAGCCCGCTTACGCTGGTTGCAGAGGAACTGAAGTTGCTGGGTGGAGAAGTGGTTTTCGAAAAGCGTCGGCCTAACGCTTTTGCAATGACTGATCTGGCTAGCAGTCTGCGCTCCAGCGGCGCCACCGGCGTGGTCGTCACTGGGATGAAAACGCAATACTGCGTCGACAGCACCTGCCGTGCCGCGCGTGATCTTGGCTTCGATGCGGTGCTTATCGCCGACGGTCATGCCTGTTCTGATACGCCCTTGATGAAAGCCGAGGCCATCGTGGCTCATCACAATGCCACGCTCAACGGGCCGTTCTGCCAGTTGGTTCGGGCTGAGGACTGGAGCTTTTAACAGAGCCTAACGACGGGGAGGTCAACAGGGCAGGGCCTCGGAATTTTCCTGCAAGATGCCGCGCTATTGATGAACTAGCGCACTCCAACCAACACGCCTAGCCTCCCCCAGTCGCCTGCAACCATCATTCGTTCCAGCGATGCTGTCAGCATCCGCTGGTACGTATTATGGCGGCTGTGCGTGGGGCACTTTCGGATGCGCCGGGTTCCTTGATGCCTGGTCTGCTAACCCGCGCACAGTCGCCCCAGACATCTCCCCCGAAACCCTGCTGATCCAAGCCAGCGAAACCCTCGCCTCTCTCAACGCCATGACCCACCGACCTGGCTTTCGAACTCGAAGGCGTCCACCGTCACAAGCTGCTGGCCACCCAGCAACTGATCGTGCTGGGCGAGTTGTTGGTTGAGCGCGTGCTGGTGCTCACTCAAGACACACAAACATTCCAGTAACCAAAAGGCCGAGACGCGTTCAGCGACTCGGCCTTTTGTTGTGCGTCTGGAATCCCGCCACACTTGCGATTACCCTGCTCTCCTCTATCAGACATCTGGAAGTCCGATACCCGTGTTCAAGCCTCTCGCCGTTCTCATCCTTGCCTGCGCTCCTCTGCTTGCCACCGCCGCCGACCTGGCCGGTGTCTGGACAGGCACATTGGGTAAATCCGCGATCACCGTGTGTTTCAACGGTGCCCACGGCGCCAATGGCAGTTATTACTATCAAAGGATTCTCACGCCCATTCAGCTCACTCAGGTCAACGCCAGTGAGCCATGGGTTGAAGAAGGGCAAACCGGGTTCTGGCAGTTGGATGATCCCCAAGGCGACACGTTGACGGGTACCTGGAGCAAATCCCTTGAGGGTAAAAGCCTGGCGTTGGTGCTGAAACGCAGGGACACGGACGGTTGCGCCAGCGATGCCTATAACAATGCGCTTGAAGCCGTGCCACCCGCGGTAAAGGTCGAACGGAAAACCTTCGCCGAACACGCCTATCAAGTGAAGACCCAAGGAGGCCAGGTCATCCTGAAACTTGAAGGCGACGGTGCGGCCATCGACAAGATCAACCGAGAGCTCGCGCGCATGGCCATCAACCCGGACGGCCAGGCCGATTTCTACAGGGAGCGGCGCAACTCACTGGACCAGAGCGGCGGCACCACCACCAGTGAGATCGCGGTGGAGCCGTTCTACTGGTCATCGCACTGGATCACCGTGCGGTTCTATCGCTGGTCGGCGGGCTACGGACGCGGGGGCATCAGTTGGGGCCTGCACAGTTGGAATCTGCAAACCGGTGAAAAGGTCGACCCCTGGACGTGGTTGGGCGGCCATGAGCAATGGGACACGCCCTACTCGGGCCAGGTCAAGTTGCCGGCCGCTTTCAGCAGCTGGCTGGCCAAGCAGACCACCACCGACGAAGGGTGCCCGGCCGTGACCAGTTATTCTTCGTTCGACTTGAGCTTCAACACCCAGGGCCTGCAACTGTCGACGCCCGCCCAGGGTGATGGCTGTGATAACGAACTGAGTTTTACCTGGGAGCAACTGGAGCCGGTGCTGAGCCCGGAAGGTAGAGCCGCACTGCCCAGCCTGAAGGCGCCGTGAGCGACATTACAAAAAACCCACATTCGTTCACGAAATATTCAGAAACGCCGACGGATACTAGCCCATTGCAATGACCGTTCCCCCGGACGGTCCTCCTGCCCTGGTAGCCACACTCCATGACGCGTCCCGCTCCCCTGCTGTTCCTGCTTGCTGGTCTGTTGTTCTTCTTTGCCCTGGGTAACCACGAGCTGCAAGGCTCCACCGAAGCCCGCGTGGCCGGGATCGCCATGGCCATGCACCTGGACAATAACTGGGTGGTGCCCCAGTTGTTTCGTGAACCGTTCCTGGAAAAACCACCCTTGAGCCTGTGGATCGATGCCGGGGCGATTCGCCTGTTTGGCGGCACCACTTGGGCGGTGCGCCTGGCTTCGGCCTTTGCTGGGTTGTTCAGCGTAATGCTGCTTTACACAATGCTGCGCAGGTTCGGCCGGCCGCAGACGCTGGCCTTCAGCGCCGCGCTTATCCTGGCGACCATGGCCAGTTACTGGAGCAATGCGCGCGGTGTGGGTGAGGATTCGCTGCTCACCCTCGGCGTGACCGCCGCACTGCTGGGGTTTTACCAGGCCGTGCGGCCCGATCGTGAAGGCTCAAGCACAGGCGCATGGGCACTGTTTACCGCAGGGATGGTGATTGCCACCCTCAGCAAAGGCGTGCTGGGCCTGGCGATGCCGGGCATTGTGATTTTTGTATATCTGGTCAGCACCAGCCTCATGGACAAGCGCCTGCGCCTTGGCGACTGGCTCAAGCCCGCGCTGTTCACCTTGCTGGCGCTGGTGCCATTGGTGATCTGGCTGGGCTTCCTGTTCCAGCGTGGCGGCATGCAAGCGGTGGCCGAAGTGCTGCTGACCAACAGCGTCGGCCGTTTCAGCGGCTCGTTTGTCGAGGCCGGGCATTACGAGCCGTTCTACTACTACATCGCCAAGCTGCCCGAGGCGTTCCTGCCGTGGAATATCCTGGTGTACCTGGGCCTGTGGCATTTCCGCAAAAGCCTGGTGCGCAACCGCTACCACTTGTTCTTCAGCGTCTGGCTGGTGGCGCAGTTCACCCTGTTGACCCTGGCCTCGAGCAAACGCACGGTGTACCTGATGGCACTGGCCCCGGCCGCCGCCGTACTGGCCGCGGAATATGCACGGGTGCTGCTGGCGTGGCTGAAAACCCGCAAACCTGCGCTCTACACACATCACAGAACCCTCGTGGGCGGCGTGTTCACCCTGGCCGTGGGCTGCTATCTGATTGCAGCGTTCTGGTTTGCGCCCAAGGCCGATGTGCGCCAGTCGTTCGTCCCGGTGATCAGCCAGGTTCAGGCGTTTAAAGATGAAAGCAGGGAGGTGGTGCTGTTCCAGCCCAACGAGCGCATCGCCGGGGCCAGCGTGTTCTATCTGCAGGCCTACTTGCCGATCCTGAAGACCGAGGCCGAGCTGCACAACTACCTCGGCGCCAAGCCCGGCAACATTGCGTTGCTGGACCATACCAACGACCTGGCCACCCCGGTGAAGGTGATCAAGCAGATGTCGATCAACCGCCAGCCTTACTACTTTGTGGAGCAGTAAGGCCGGCGCAGGGCATCAGTGTTTGGTGACCTTGTCCAGGTAACCCATGGCAAACGCCGAGACCACGAAGGTCATGTGGATGATCACGTACCACATCAGGTGCTGCGGATCGACGTTCTTGGCGTCCATAAAGATGCGCAGCAAGTGGATGGACGAAATCGCCACGATGGACGCCGCCACTTTCATCTTCAGCGACGAAGAGTCCATGGTGCCCAGCCAGTTGAGTTTCTCTTTGTTTTCATCGATATCCAGCTGCGAGACGAAGTTCTCGTAGCCGGAAATCATCACCATCACCAGCAAGCCGCCGACCAGGGCCATGTCGATCAACGACAGCAGCAGCAGGATCACATCAGCTTCCAGCATGGAAAACACATTGGGCAGGACGTGGATGATTTCCTGGAAGAACTTCAGCGCCAGGATCAGCAGGCCCAGGGAAAGCCCCAGATAGATAGGCGCCAGCAGCCAGCGTGAGGCGTACATAGTATTTTCGATAAAGCGTTCCATTGGATCTCACACAGCTTGGCTAGAAATGGCGGCGAGTATACCAGCCGCTACAAGACAGCTGTAACCACGAGAAAACTGACCTGTGCGGCATCTGTAAGAGAATTTTTCTGCTAGTGTCGAGCCCAATAACAACTCGGCTCGATGACGTCGGACAGGAAAAACTCAGATGATGGATGTGCGATCCCCTTTGGCCAGTATCGGCCTGTGCGCGGCATTGCTGCTGGCTGGCGGCTGCTCCCCCAGTGACGAGCAGAAGCAGACCACCCTCGAAGAGAAAACCGCAAAGTTCGAACACTCCCTGGACAGCATCCAGGACCCCAAGCTGCGTGACGCCGTCGCCGACCTGGGCGGTTCGCTGCTGTTACTGGAGCGGGCGCGGGTCAAACTCGCCAGCAAGCCCATCGAAGCCGAATACGGCGAGGACTCCCTCGCCCTGCTCAAGCACTACCCCACGCCCCAGGCGTTGGTGGACACCTACATCAATGGCCTGTTCGTGCTGCGCAAGAGCTCCCATTCCGACTACCTGACCGACTTGCAGCCGGTGTTCCCGTTCAACTTCAACATGCCTGACCAGTTCCCCTTCCCCCACGGCCTGGAATGGCAGTCGGTGACCCTGAGCAACAACAAGGTCATCCCCTTCCAGCCGGAATGGTCGGAAACCGATCCGGGCATCCAGTTGAGCCCCAGCAGCTCCAACCTGACCAACCCCGACGACCTGACGGTGACCTACCCGTTCATCGACGGCATCGAGACGGAAAACAAGAGCCAGCCACAGCCCGTCAGCCTCAAGGGCACGGTGGAAGTGGTCGCGCCGGGCAAGGTGTTGACCTTTGATCTGTCGAAAAAAGACGTAGGCCACAAGCGCACCGAGGGCAACATCACCCTCAACCTGTTGCTCCTGGAAAAAAACTATGCCGAGATCGAGCTGACCAACAGCCAACCGCTGGCGCCTGAAGTCGGTGACGAGTCGCCCAACCCGCTGCTGGTGCAGGCGCGGGACAGCACCGGGCAGTTCCTCACCCGGTCGGGCTCGATCAACGAAAGCAGCGCCCAGGTGGCGTTCTACGAAAAACAACTGGCCGAGATGCAAAAGCAGAAAGCCTGGTCGGAGGCGTTCGAAAAACAGCTCACCGAGGAACAAAAAGCTTTCGAACACAAACAGAGCAGCCATTATGCCAAGGTGTATTTCAATGGCGTGATCGACAACCTGCAGGTCAACGTACTGGATTTTTCCACCGCCACGCGCACGCGCAAAGACCTCGACCTGCCCGTGATGCGCTTCGACAAGAACAGCCTGCAGAACACCGTCCAGGCCCTGCCGATGCCGGTCACCGTGTATGACGACGGCGCCGCCAGCTGGCTCAAAGACGCGGGCATGACCGAGGATCAGCTGAAAAACAGCGTCACCATCAGCCAGTCGGTTGAAGACGCCAGCGCTGCGCACATCGTGTTCGACCACCCCTTCACCTTCAATGACGACCTGGTGGGCAGCGAGCGCAACAGCAGCGAATCACCGGTGACCTTCTTCACCGCCGACGAAAAAGGCGAACGCGGCGAGCCGATCGAACTGCCGACCGAGGCGTTTGAACTGAACCCGGCACGCGGCACCCTCACCTACGACCTGAACCTGTTCCCGGAAAACCCGGCGTATGTGGTGGGCTCGATTCCGCTGTTCCTGGCGACCATCGACAAAGCCGAGATCGACGTGGCCAAGCTGCCCAAGGGGCTGTCGCTCAAAGACAACGCGCTGATCGTCGACCAGAAGGCCTTCCCCGCCGACAGCTGGCGGTTCTACGCCAAGGACGCCAGCGGCAACTACCTCAAGGAAATCCTCGGCGTCAGCCACCGCGCCGAGGAGTACGGCACGGCACTGTTTGACGTGCATTACTTTTACGGCCGGCCGACCACCCTGGAAAGCTACCAGCGCACCGACCTGAGCACCGTGCAATATGGCTTCGAGGTCAAGTTGGACAAACCCGAGAGCAAATAGCGGTCAGTGCTGGGTGTCACCATTGAGCTGTCGCAGATGGGCCTGCATGTGCAGGCACCAGATCTGCGGGTCACCCGCCTTCTCGTAGCCGTGCTGGGTCAGGCTGTCGACGATGGACTCCAGCATGTTTTCCGCGACGAAGGGCCCGGGGAACGGGCCTTGAGACTTGATGGTGGACGGCTGTTCACCGGTCATTCCGGCGGCAAACAACAAGGTCCACATCCCGTTATCCCCCGCAAGAGGGCGAATGGAACATTCGATACGGGTGACCAGGCCAAAGCACTGGCGGGTAAGGCAAAGGTTGCGCGGCATGGCGGCGACCCTCGGTAGATCGGTGTTCAACCTGCGCCTGGGGCGAGGCTGTTTCTATCCCGCGACTCCTGTGGATATCCCTTGAGCACAGAATAGAAGAAAACCACGACAAACCAAGGTTGTAGGGACCAACGGGCGTTGGTCTTACAGTCGCGCCAAATTCATGACGGTTTTACCCGTCATGTGGTGATGGGATTGTTGTGGCTATGGTGCTAGTTGTGGCAAGCCCGCTCGCCACAATTCACGTCGCCATCAGATGGGCTTGGCTTCCGCCAACGCTTCCTGCGCCAACTCCTTTTCCGCTTCCTTCAGGTCATCCTCGCTGATCATCTCGGCAATCGCGCGCAACCGCTCTACCACACGTGCATTCACCGTGCCTTCCGGAAACTGCCCTTCGGCATCCGGCTCACCGGCATCCTCGCCCACCAACAGGCTCAACGCCTCGTCCGCCTGGCGCACCGCATAGATATGGAACTGCCCGGCACGCACGGCCTGCAGCACCTTCTCATCCAGCATCAGCGTAGCGACGTTGGCCTGGGGAATGATCGCGCCCTGTTCACCGGTCAGGCCACGCGCTTCGCAGAGGCGGAAGAACCCTTCGATCTTCTCGTTGACCCCGCCCACCGCCTGCACTTCACCAAACTGGTTGATGGAGCCGGTGATGGCGAAGCACTGCTTGAGCGGGGTTTTCGACAAGGCCGAGATCAAGGTGCACGCTTCGCCCAGGGAGGCACTGTCGCCGTCCACATAACCGTAGGACTGCTCCAGCGCGATACTCGCCGAGATCGCCAGCGGGAATTCCTGGGCGTAACGGCTGCCCAGGTAACCGGTGAGGATCATCACGCCCTTGGAGTGGATCGGCTGGCCGAGGTTGACCTCACGCTCGATGTCGACAATACCGCTGCCGCCCGGGTACACCGTGGCGGAAATCCGCGCCGGCACACCGAATGCCGAATCGCCCACCTCCAGCACCGTCAGCCCGTTGCACTTGCCCACCGCCGCACCGGCGGTGTCGATCAGGATCACCCCGGCGAGCATGTCGTCAAGAATCCGCGCCGACACCCGCCCGGTACGCGTGGCCTTGGCTTTGAGTGCGCGTTCGATATGCCCGGCATCGGTCATCTCGTCGCCCGCGAGATGGCGAATGAAATCCGCCTCGCTGACCAGCTGGAACAAATCCCCGATACGCGCCGACAAGCGCCCCTGGTGCTCCGCCAGCCGGGCACTGTAGGTGGCCAACCGCGCCACGGCGTCCGAGGTCAGCGGTGCCATGCCTTCTTCCGACGTGCGGGTTTTCAGCAATTGGGCGAACTGCTCCAGGCTTTCGTCGACCATCGGGATGTCTTCGTCGAAGTCCACCAGTACGCGGAACATCTCCTGGAAGTCCGGATCAGCGTCCTGCAACGCGTAGTACAACTGGCGCGAACCAATGATGATCACCTTGACCTGCAACGGGATCATCTGCGGGTTGAGGGTCACGGTGGCCAGGCGGCCCAGTTCGCCCAGCGGCGATTCCATCTTCAGCTTGCGCGATTGCAGGGAGCGCTTGAGGGCGTCCCACACGAACGGCTCGCCGAGCATTTTTTCGGCTTCGAGAATCAGGAAGCCGCCGTTGGCACGGTGCAAGGCGCCCGGGCGCAACTGGCGATAGGTGGTGTAGAGCGCGCCCTGGTCGGTGCTGTACTCGATGCGGCCGAACAGATTGTCGTAGGTCGGGTGCGGCTCAAACACCACCGGCGCGCCACCGTTGACCGGATGGCCCACCACCAGGCTTGGGCAGTACTGCTCTTCAAGCAGCTTGCGCGCCTGGGCGTCGGTCTTGGCATCGTCCACCAATTGCTCGACCACGGTCTTGAGCAAGTACACCTGCATGGCTTGCAGGTAGCCGCAGACGCCTGCGTTTTCTGCGTACTTTTCCGACAATGGCGCAAGCAGAGGCTGCAGGGCCAGGGTGATGGTTTCTTCGTTGAACTGGCGCAGTTGGTTGTTCGACTCACGCTTCCACTGCGGCAGGCTCGCCAGTTCTTCGTTGAGGCGCTCTTCCAACTCGGAAATATCCGTGTGGAAGCGCTCGCGATCAGCTTCCGGCAGCTGCGAGAACTCGGCCTCGTCCAGCGCCTTGCCGTCGAGCATCGGCGTGAAGGCAATGTTGGAGCTGTCGCGGTACAGCGCCACGTCCTTTTCCAGGGCCAGGCGTTCGATTACGTCCAGGGCCTTGTCGTAGCGCTGGTTGAAGGCGCGGTCGATCGCACTCTTGCGCTGTTGATAAGTCGGGTGCTCGAAGACTGCCGGGAAGATGGCGACAAGGTTGTCGACCAGACCGTTGATGTCGTTGATGAACGCCGCCGCACCGCCGCCCGGTAATTCAAGGGCACGCGGCTCGCGAGGCTCATCGAAATTATTTACATAGACCCAGTCCGACGGGGTCTGCAGGCGCTTGCCTTCGGCCTTCAGGTAGCGTTTGACGAACGAAAAGCGACCGGTCCCGGGCTCGCCCATGACAAACACGTTGTAACCGGGGCGTGGCATGGCCACACCGAACTGCAACGCTTCAACCGCACGTTCCTGGCCAAGCACACCGCGAAAGGGCTCCAAATCATTGGTGGTCGAGAAGCTGAACTGTTCAGCGGAGAAAGGGCGAGTCAGCGCTTCGGGCGCTAGACGCAAGCTGGCAGCAACAGGATCAGGCATCGGGCTTCCTTACATCAGGCGGGGCAGATGACGGCATTCTGGCTCCCGGTTACGCGCTCTGGCAAGGCGCGCCTGTGGGAAAGCATAGGCACGGGACGCGCCCTGCAAAAATATCGCGTCATCATCGAATGTTTTAGAAAAATGCACGGAACCCTTGGAACATGCCTAAACTCCAAACTGCGCGGGTTGGACTAATAACTGGCCCCTAGGGCGCCGCGATGCGCCTGAACCCTTGTCCATTGGTTTGCACACAAAGAGAACAAAGCTATGAAACGGATCCTTCTCGGTACTCTCTTCACCGTCGTCTCCCTCAATGCAATGGCAGAAGCACCAGGTGGCCCGAACTGCGGTTGGGGCAACATGTTGTTCGAAGGCCAGCGCGGCACTCCAGCTCACTTCCTGGCTTCCACCACCAACGGTACATCGGGTAACGCCACGTTCGGCATGACCTCGGGCACCAACGGTTGCAGCACCAACAGCGCCCTGACTTACGGCGGCAAATCGTGGATTGCCATGAATGGCATGATGAACGAGCTGTCCGAAGACATGGCCAAGGGTAATGGCGAAGCGCTGACCACCTACGCCGTGGTACTGGGCGTGGCCCCGGAAGATCGCGAACACTTCGCGGCCGTGACCCACGAGCACTTCCAGCAGATCTTCAGCAAGGCTGACGTGACCGCTGACGACGTGCACAACAACACCATTGCTGTACTGAAAAGCGATGCCCGTCTGGCGAAATACGCTACCCAGGCTTAAGCTCGTCCAGCCCGCGCCTGCTTAAGGCGCGGGTTTTATTTTTGGGCCCGCCTCCCCTTTGGGTCTCTCTTATTTCCGACTTAAGTTGCCCCTATGCTCAAACGCTTTGCCTGGACGGCACTCTTCGCCTGCGCCCCGCTGTACGCGGCACCGCATCTTGATGATCAACGTTTGCAGCAATTGGCCAACGATCCGTTCTGGCTGTCCCTCGGCCATTATGAAGCCGGCAAAATCAGTGGCTGGCGCAGTTATGTCAGCGACAAGAAATTCTTCCTCGCAGCCGATGGCGCCCACCACCCGGACGCCGAACTCAAGGCCACCGTTGACGCGCTCTACGCGCCGGTCAGCCTGGGTGAAAAACATGCCCAATGCGTTTACCCCGCACGTACCCGCTGGCTCAAGGATCAGTTGCACCTCACTGACCTGCCCGCCGTGGACTGCACGGAATTCAAGCAATGGTTCAAGGACGTCGCCCCTCACAGCGCGGTGATGATCTTCCCGGCGGCCTACCTCAACAGCCCGTCGTCGATGTTCGGGCACACCCTGCTGCGTATCGACCAGGCCGACGTGCAAAGCAACAACACCGCCCTGCTCAGCTACGCGATCAACTTCGGTGCCTATATCGAAGGCTCCGACAACAGCATCCTCTATGCCTGGAAAGGCCTGATGGGTGGTTATCCCGGCCTGTTCGCCCTGGTGCCCTACCAGGAAAAACTCTCCGAATACCGTAGCCTTGAGAACCGCGACCTGTGGGAATACCGCCTCAACCTCACCCAGGTGGAGACCGAGCGCATGGTCGAGCACGTGTGGGAGCTCAAGCAGATCCAGTTCGATTACTTCTTTTTCGACGAAAACTGCTCCTATCGCCTGCTCGAACTGCTGCAAGTGGCCCGCCCCGGCCTGCGCCTGACCGAACAGTTTCCACTGACCGCCATCCCGACCGACACGGTCAAGGCGGTGAAAGATGCGGGCCTGGTGGAAAGGATAGACTACCGCCCGTCCCGCGAACGCGAGCTGTTGGAGCGCGCCAAGCCGCTGGACAGCGACGAACAGCAATGGGTGTTGAAGGTCAGCGATGACCAGCAGCAATTGCAGGAGCCGGCCTTCAAAGCCCTGCCCCGCGACCGCCAGGCCCTGATCATCGACGCCGCCTACCGCCTTGGCCGCTACCGCGCCAACGGCCTGGAACGCGACACCGTCCGCTCCCAACGCAGCTTCGAACTGCTGCGCGCGATCAACCAGAACCCGGCGCCCGACCTCAAGATCACACCGCCCGGCCTGCCGGAAAACGGCCACGAATCGCGCACCTGGCAAGCCGGCATCGGCACCCGGGGCGACAAGGCCTTCGGCGAATACGGCCTGCGCATGGCCTACCACGACCTCAACGACAACGCTGAAGGTTTCCCCCTCGGCGCACAGATCGAAATCCTGCAAATGAAACTGCGCCAGTACGAAGGCAACCACTGGCAGCTGCAGCAACTGGACCTGGCCACCATCCGCTCCCTGACCCCACGCAACGCCCTGTTGCAGCCGTGGTCCTGGCAAGTCACTGGCGGCCTTGAACGCGTGCCCGGCAAACACGACGACGAAACCCTGGTCGCCCACGTCAACGGCGGCGCCGGCGGCACCTGGCAGTTGAGTGACGACATGCTCGGCTTCGCCCTCGGCACCGTGCGCGTGGAGCACAACAACGACTTCAGCGAAGCCATCTCCCCGGCGGCCGGGTTCAACACCGGCGTGCTGTGGAAGAACCCACTGGGCAACCTGAGCCTGGAAGCCAAGGGTGACTTTTTCACCAATGGCGAAGTGCGCCGCAGTATCAGCCTGAATCAACAGTGGGAATTGTCGCGCAACCTGGGGCTACGCCTGAGTGCACAGCGCGAGTACAGCCACCTGTCGACGCCGGTGAATGAAGTGATGCTTGAAGTGAAGTGGTATCACTACTGACTAAAGCCTGGCCGAGATCAATATGTGGGAGGGGGCTTGCCTCCTCCCACATTTGTTTCTCATAGACTCAAATACACAGCTCTGCCCTGATGTCACTGAGTCCATTCAACTGAAAAAAACAGTGGTTTATCACGACTAAAAGGTCGCACCGAGATCACTTTGTGGCGAGCGGGCTTGCCCCGCGTTGGGCTGCGCAGCAGCCCCCAAACATTCAACTAAGGAGTACCGGGCATACCGCGCAGCTCTTTATTGGGGCTGCTGCGCAGCCCAACGCGGGGCAAGCCCGCTCGCCACAGACGCAATTTTCGTTTCGCCGAGGGTTACGGTGATGGCCCTTTAACCCAACACCTTTCTCACCTCCCTTTCACACCGCGCCAACAAACCCCTGACTAGACTTCCCCTATCAGCCGTGAAACGGCCAGGGAGTACGCCATGTGGCGGTGTGCGGTAATGCTGTGTGCAGTGGTGGTGTTGGCGGGTTGCCAGTCGACCCATCAAGAGTTGTTGGCCAAGGGTTACCCACCGGCGTTTGCCGATGGTTTCGATGACGGGTGCAGCAGCGGTCGCCAGGCGGCCGGGGTGATCAGCGGGGAATTTCGCAAGAACGTGCCGCGTTATCTCAAGGTCCGTGAATACGCCGAGGGCTGGGAAGATGGCTTTCGCCAGTGCAAGGCCATGCGCGAGAACGAAGAGCTGCGCGACTACAAGGACAACCACTGGGATGACCGCGAACGCGCGTGGCAACACGAAAAGGACCGCGACGCCGCCAGGGCCTATCGTTCGCAGTAGGTCGCTTTCAGACATCCATCGAAACTAATGCGCGGCGATCATGGCCCAAACTCCATTGAGGGAGAACGTCATGAGCCGAGCTTTTGTAAACGAGGACAACGCCGCCGCCCAGGCCGACCAGCCGGTGGAGCGTCAGGTCAGCGAGCAACCCAACCGCCTCACCGCGCGAGGGCTGGCGCAGTTGCAGGCCAAGGTTGCGCAGTTGCAGCACGAATATGGCCTGGAATCCGCCAAAGACGATAAACAGCGCCAGGCGGATCTTGAACGGGATTTGCGTTACTTCAACCAACGGGTGCAAAGCGCCCAAGTGGTGGCACCCGCAACGTCCACCGACAAGGTGCAGATCGGCAGTTGGGTGACCTTCGCCAATGAGCTGGACGAACAGCAACGCATCCAATTGGTCGGGGAAGACCAGGCCGATGCCGGCGCAGGCTTGATCAACTGGGGTTCGCCCCTGGGCCGCGCCTTGCTGGGCGCCCAGGTCGGCGACGAGGTGTTGTGGCAACGCCCCGTCGGCGATCAGTTGATCGAAGTGCTGCGGGTCGAGCCCGAGGCCTAGACGATGCCTTGGGCCAGCATCGCGTCGGCAACTTTGACAAAACCTGCGATGTTCGCGCCTTTGACGTAGTTGATGCGGCCGTTTTCTTCGCCGTAGTGCACGCAGGCATGGTGGATCGACTGCATGATGTTGTGCAGCTTGCTGTCCACCTCACCGGCGGTCCACAGCAGGCGCATGGCGTTCTGTGACATTTCCAGGCCACTCACCGCCACGCCACCGGCATTGGACGCCTTGCCCGGGGCGAACAGAATGCCGGCCTCGATAAAGATATCCACAGCCTCCAGGGTGGTCGGCATGTTGGCGCCTTCGGCCACGCAGATGCAGCCGTTGCGCAGTAGCGTGCGGGCGGCCTCGGCATCGAGTTCGTTCTGCGTAGCGCAGGGCAGTGCAATATCGCAGGCCAGTTCCCAGGGGGTTTTACCGGCGCGGAATTCCAGGCCATAACGCGAAGCCAGTTCACTGATGCGCCCGCGCTGCACGTTTTTCAGCTCCAGCAGGGCCGACCATTGCTCCTCGGTCAAACCGCTTTCGGCGTACAGGGTGCCTTCGGAATCGGACAGGGAAATCACTTTGCCACCCAGGTCCATGACCTTGCGCGCCGCGTATTGCGCCACGTTGCCGGAACCGGACACCGCCACGCGCTTGCCTTCAACCCGCTGGTTGTTGCGCTTGAGCATTTCTTCGGCGAAGTACACGCAGCCAAAACCGGTGGCTTCCGGGCGAATCAGGCTGCCGCCGTAGGTCATGCCCTTGCCGGTCAGCACCGAGGTGAACTGGTTGCTCAGGCGCTTGTACTGGCCGAACAGGAAGCCGATCTCACGGGCACCTACGCCGATGTCACCGGCCGGCACGTCCACATCCGCGCCGATATGGCGATACAACTCGCTCATGAAAGCCTGGCAGAAGCGCATGACTTCGGCGTCGCTCTTACCTTTTGGATCAAAGTCCGAGCCGCCTTTGCCGCCGCCCATGGGCAGCGACGTCAGGGAATTCTTGAAGGTCTGCTCGAAGGCGAGGAATTTCAGCACGCCCAGGTTGACCGACGGGTGCAAGCGCAAGCCGCCTTTGTAAGGGCCGATGGCGCTGTTCATCTGGATACGGAAACCGCGATTGACCTGGACCCTGCCATGATCATCCACCCACGACACCCGGAAGGTAATCGCGCGTTCCGGCTCGCAGATGCGCTCCAGGATGCCCGAGGTCAGGTAGTGGGGGTTGGCTTCAAGAAACGGCCACAGACTGCGTAGGACTTCTTCTACGGCCTGGTGGAATTCCGGCTGGTCCGGGTCGCGTTTCTTGAGGCGGGCAAGGAAGGATTCGACGGATTCAATCATGAAAAGTCTCGGCAAATTTTTAGTTGTTAACGGAGATTGAGCCGGACTTTATCAATTCATTCCGCACTGCGACAGGGCAAAATGTCGCCTTTGTGAATTTAAATGGTGCGTTTTATATAAATGTATCCAGTTTCAGGGGCTTTTATGCACCCTTTCAGGGATTCAAATCAAACCGCACGCACCATCAAATTCCAGGCAAAAAAACGGAGCCCGAAGGCTCCGTTCTTTCAAACCACCAGCCCGGATCAGGCCAGCTTTTTGTGACGCACACGGTGCGGCTGGGCAGCAGCTTCGCCCAAGCGTTTTTTACGGTCCGCTTCGTACTCGGTGTAGTTACCTTCGAAAAACACCGCTTGCGAGTCGTCTTCGTACGCCAGGATGTGCGTCGCGACGCGGTCAAGGAACCACCGATCGTGAGAGATCACAATGGCAGCACCCGGGAAGTCCAGCAGGGCTTCTTCCAGGGAACGCAGGGTTTCAACGTCGAGGTCGTTGGACGGTTCGTCGAGCAGCAGGACGTTGCCGCCCTCCTTCAGGGTCAGGGCCAGGTGCAAGCGACCGCGCTCACCACCGGACAGGTCCTTGACGAACTTCTGTTGGTCGCCGCCCTTGAAGTTGAAACGGCCTACATAGGTACGCGACGGGATTTCATAGTTGCCGATGCGGATCTGGTCGGAGCCGTCGGAAATCTGCTGGAACACGGTCTTGCTGCCGTCGAGGTCTTCACGGCTCTGGTCCACGCAGGCCAGTTGCACGGTTTCGCCGACTTCGATGGTGCCCGAATCCGGGGTTTCCTTGCCCATCAGCATGCGGAACAGCGTGGATTTACCCGCACCGTTACCGCCGATTACGCCGACGATCGCGCCTTTTGGCATGGAGAACGACAGGTTGTCGATCAGTACGCGGTCGCCATAGCCTTTCGTAACGTTCTTGAACTCGATGACCTTGTCACCCAGGCGCGGACCGGCCGGGATGTAGATCTCGTTGGTTTCCGAGCGCTTCTGGAATTCCTGCGATTGCATTTCTTCAAAGCGTTGCAGACGCGCCTTGGACTTGGACTGGCGGGCCTTGGCGCCTTTGCGCACCCACTCCAGTTCTTCCTTCATGGCTTTTTCATGGGCCGATTGCTGCTTGGATTCGGCGGCCAGACGGTCGGACTTGGCTTCCAGCCAACCGGAGTAGTTGCCCTCGTAAGGGATACCGGCGCCACGGTCGAGCTCAAGGATCCAGCCGGCGACGTTGTCCAGGAAGTAGCGGTCGTGCGTGATCGCAACCACGGTGCCTGGGAAATCGTGGAGGAAGTGTTCCAGCCAGGCGACGGAATCGGCGTCCAGGTGGTTGGTCGGTTCGTCGAGCAGCAGCATGTCGGGGGCCGACAGCAGCAGGCGGCACAGGGCCACGCGGCGCTTCTCGCCACCGGACAGGTGTTCGACCTTGGCGTCCCATGCCGGCAGGCGCAGCGCGTCGGCGGCGACTTCCAGCTGGCGCTCCAGGTTATGACCGTCGCCGGCCTGCAGGATGGCTTCGAGCTTGGCCTGTTCGGCGGCGAGCTTGTCGAAGTCGGCGTCCGGTTCGGCGTAGGCAGCGTAGACCTCGTCCAGGCGCGCCTGGGCGTCCTTGATCACGCTGACGGCTTCTTCGACCACTTCACGCACGGTCTTGGTCGGATCCAGGATCGGCTCTTGCGGCAGGTAGCCGATGTTCAGGTCTGGCATCGGGCGGGCTTCGCCTTCGAACTCGGTGTCGACGCCGGCCATGATTTTCAGCAGCGTGGATTTACCCGAACCGTTGAGGCCGAGTACGCCGATCTTGGCGCCGGGGAAAAAGGACAACGAAATGTTTTTCAGGATTTCCCGCTTCGGGGGGACAACTTTGCCCAGCCGATGCATGGTGAAGACGTATTGAGCCATGGTGAACCTAGCGTCAGTGACTGATGAATTAAGCGGGCGAAGCCCGTGCCAGGCCATGCGCGGCGCGGGCCGTTGACTATCATCAATGCCAGCGTGCGGTATAAAGCCTGAATATCTGGGGCTGGAACGCCCCCGCGTAACCGGCAAAGCTACCTGAATGCGCTTGGTCAGTCCAGCCAGGCAAGGGCTGGCACTTTGCCACAAGTCAAGGCATGCTAGCCGCCCTCCGGGCGTCCGGCTTATAGTGCACGTCGCGCGCCAGTCCAGCCAAACCGCAGGATCACAGCTTGTCCAAAGTCACGCCGCCAACTCCCCTGCGCGCCGCTCATATAGCGCCGGGAGCGCCCCTGCACGGCACCCTCAAGGGCGCATTGGCGACGCTTGTCCTTATGCTGCTCGCGTTATTGTTCTGGCAACTGCTGGACCAGTTGCAGCAAAACCAGAAGAACCAGCAGCAATACACCATCGACTACAGCGCCGACCTGGCTGAACAGATCAGCCTGAACATGGCCCTCAGCGCAAAGATTGCCCTGAACCTGCTGCCGATGGTCGAGCCACCGCGTGACAGCGAACAGCAACAGGCCTTGATGCGGACCTTGCAACGTTCGCTGCCGGAACTGCGCAGCATCGCCCTGCTTGCCCCCAGCGGCGCGATGATCAGCGACAGTGCCAGCGACAGCCAGGACAGCGCCTGGCTCGAAGAACTGGTGCAACGCAGCCACGGCCAGTCTTATTACCTGAGCAACAGCAACGACGGCACCCTCATCTATCTACTGTTGCATCAGCCCAGTGGCGGCTCACGGATGTATTGGGCGCTGCGCCTGGCCCCCAACTACC
Source organism: Pseudomonas extremorientalis (assembly GCF_024584605.1). NCBI lineage: Bacteria > Pseudomonadati > Pseudomonadota > Gammaproteobacteria > Pseudomonadales > Pseudomonadaceae > Pseudomonas > Pseudomonas extremorientalis. The sequence continues at coordinate 5,520,361 of NZ_CP089519.1, forward strand.
TGACCAACCTCACCCGCCAGGACGGCCAGGGCCAGCGCCCGATGTGGGCCATCGAGAACCGCATCAACCATCGCGTGGTCAGCCGCGACAGCGGCATGCCCGCGCAGTGGGCGTCTGCATTGACCCCGGACGAACTGAATAAAAGCGTGCTGATCACGCCGTTGAGCAAAAGCGACTGGCAACTGCGCGGGCTGTTCGACCGCAGCGCGGTGCTGGAGCAACTGCTGCCGGCCTTCATCGGCAAATGCCTGCTGGGCCTGGCGTTCTCGTTGATCCCGGTGATCGTGCTGCTGAACATGCGCCGCCGTCAGCGCCAGGTGCATGAGGGGCGGCGGCGCTACCAGGATATTTTCGAAGGCACCGGCGTGGCCCTGTGCGTGCTGGACCTGTCGGGGCTGAACGCGTTCTTCGACAAGACGCGGCTGGAGACCCGCGAGCAGCTGCACGCCTGGCTGCAGCACAACCCCAGCGAGCGCCAGCAACTGCTCAAGGAGCTGCGCGTCACCGAGGTCAACCAGGTGGCGGTCAGCCTGTTGAACGTAGGTTCCTGCGAGCAGGCCTGGGAACGCCTGATCGATGACTGCCCACGCAACGCCACGTCCATCGGTTACCAGATACTCGAAGCCGTGCTGACCCGACAAAGCCAGTTGGAGCTGGAAATCCAGCTCAAGGACGTGGTCGGCAACGAGCAGTACCTGTGGCTGGTGATGCGCCTGCCCGAGCAGCAGGACGATTTCAAGGCGGTGATCCTCAGCATCAGCGATATCACCAGCCGCAAGCTGATCGAACTGTCGCTGGTGGAACGCGAGAGTTTCTGGTCGGATGTGGTGCGCACCGTGCCCGACCACCTGTATGTGCAGGATGTAATCAGCCAGCGCATGATTTTCAGCAACCACCATCTGGGCCACACCCTCGGCTATAACAAGGCCGAATTGCAGCAAATGGGCGAGTACTTCTGGGAAATCCTGCTGCACCCCGAAGACGCCGAGCATTACCACGACTTGCGCCAGCAACAGCGCCAGGTCGGCTATACCACCCAACTGCAATGCCAGTTGCGCTTCCGTCACCGCAATAATGAATGGCGGCGCTTCGATATCCGCGAACAAGCCCTGGCGCGGGACAAGACCGCGCAGATCACCCGCATCATCGGCGTGGCCAAGGACATCACCGACCAGATCGAAGCCAGCGAATCCCTGCGTGACAGCGAACAACGCTACCGCATGCTGGCCGAAAGCATCAGCGACGTGATCTGTTCCACCGACAGTCAGTTGGCCCTCAACTACGTCAGCCCGTCGGTCAACGCCGTGCTCGGCTATGACGTGGACTGGGTGTTCAAGAACGGCTGGCAGTCGATCATCGCCAACCCGCAGCAACTGACCGGCATTTACAGCCTGATGGAACAGGTCAGCCGCGCGCTGGGCGATCCTGATGCACTGAACAGGCTGCGTGATGAGATCCAGACCCAGCTCTTCCTGTTCGACTGCCTGCGCGCCGACGGTCGCAAGGTGCCGATCGAACTGCGCCTGGTGCTGGTGTGGGACGAACACGGCGCTTTCGAGGGCATCCTTGGGGTGGGCCGCGACATCAGCCAGCAACGCCGCGCCGAGAAAGACCTGCGCATGGCGGCCACGGTATTCGAGCACTCCACTTCGGCGATCCTGATCACTGACCCCGCCGGCTATATCGTGCAGGCCAACGAGGCGTTCAGCCGGGTCAGCGGCTATGCGGTCAGCGATGTACTCGACCAGTTGCCGAACATGCTCACCGTCGATGAACAGCAGGAAGCCCACCTGCGCTATGTGCTCAAGCAATTGCACCAGCACAGCACCTGGGAAGGCGAAGTGTGGCTCAAGCGCCGCAATGGCGAGCATTACCCGGCGTGGGTCGGCATTACTGCGGTGTTCGACGATGAAGGCGACCTGGCCAGCTATGTATGCTTCTTCAGTGACATCAGCGAGCGCAAGGCCAGCGAGCAGCGCATCCACCGCCTGGCCTACTACGACGCCCTGACCCACCTGCCCAACCGCACACTGTTCCAGGACCGCCTGCACACCGCGCTGCAGTCCGCCGAACGGCAGAAGTCGTGGGTGGTGCTGATGTTCCTCGACCTCGACCGCTTCAAGCCGATCAACGACTCCCTGGGCCACGCCGCCGGCGACCGCATGCTCAAGGAAATGGCCACCCGCCTGCTGGGCTGCGTCGCCGAAGACGACACTGTGGCGCGCATGGGCGGTGATGAGTTCACCTTGCTCCTGCAGCCACGGGTCAACCGTGACATGGCACTCAACCGTGCGATTCATGTGGCCGAGCAGATCCTCGCCAGCCTGGTGAAACCTTTCGTGCTGGAAGGTCGTGAGTTCTTCGTGACCGCCAGTATCGGTATCGCCCTGAGCCCGCAGGACGGTAACGAACTGAGCCAGTTGATGAAAAACGCCGACACGGCGATGTATCACGCCAAGGAACGCGGCAAGAACAACTTCCAGTTCTACCAGGCCGACATGAACGCCAGCGCCCTGGAACGCCTGGAGCTGGAAAGCGACCTGCGCCACGCCCTGGACCAGAACGAATTCGTGCTCTATTACCAGCCGCAGTTCAGCGGCGACGGTAAACGCCTGACCGGCGCCGAAGCCCTGCTGCGCTGGCGCCACCCTCGACGCGGGCTGGTGCCGCCGGGAGACTTCATCCCGGTGCTGGAAGAGTTGGGCCTGGTGGTGGACGTGGGCGACTGGGTGATCAGCGAAGCCTGTCGCCAGCTCAAGACCTGGCACCAGAACAAGGTGCGGGTGCCGAAAGTCTCGGTGAATATCTCGGCGCGACAATTCTCCGACGGCCAGTTGGGTACGCGCATCGCCACCATCCTCAAGGACACCGGCCTGCCGCCGGCGTGCCTGGAGCTGGAGCTGACCGAAAGCATCCTGATGCGTGAGGTCAACGAGGCCATGCAGATCCTCGACAGCCTGAAGAACCTGGGCCTGAGCATTGCGGTCGACGACTTTGGCACCGGTTACTCGTCGCTCAACTACCTCAAGCAGTTCCCCATCGACGTGCTGAAGATCGACCGCACCTTCGTCGACGGCCTGCCCTCCGGCGAACAGGACGCCCAGATCGCCCGCGCCATTATCGCCATGGCCCACAGCCTGAACCTGGCGGTGATCGCCGAGGGGGTGGAAACCCATGAACAGCTGGATTTCCTGCGTGAGCATGGCTGCGATGAGGTGCAGGGCTACCTGTTCGGGCGGCCGATGCCGGCGAATCGGTTCGAAGCGCAGTTCAGCAATGATGCGCTGTTCATGTTCGACTGAAATTCTGCGGTGAAGCCACTGGCCTCATCGGGGGCAAGCCCCCTCCCACATTCTGATCTGCGAACACATTCAACTGTGGAAGGGGCTTGCCCCCCGATAAGGCACTCACAGCCACCGCCTATCCCCAGATGAGCCCCACTTGTCCGCGACATGATGTCCTTTCATATGCCATCTAAAACCCATTGGGTTAGAATGCCCTCCTTTTCTGCCCCCGATCCTTGAGGACCGCCATGTTCAGCCGTGATTTGACTATTGCCAAGTACGACGCCGATCTCTTCGCCGCCATGGAGCAAGAAGCCGTGCGCCAGGAAGAGCACATTGAGCTGATCGCTTCGGAAAACTACACCAGCCCTGCGGTGATGGAGGCTCAAGGTTCGGTTCTGACCAACAAGTACGCCGAAGGCTACCCGGGCAAGCGCTACTACGGTGGTTGCGAGTACGTCGACGTGGTTGAGCAACTGGCCATTGACCGTGCCAAGGAACTGTTCGGCGCCGACTACGCCAACGTCCAGCCGCACGCCGGTTCCCAAGCCAACAGCGCCGTGTACCTGGCCCTGCTGCAAGGCGGCGACACCATCCTGGGCATGAGCCTGGCCCACGGCGGTCACCTGACCCACGGCGCCAGCGTTTCCTCCTCCGGCAAGCTGTACAACGCCGTTCAATACGGTATCGATGCCAACGGCCTGATCGACTACGACGAAGTCGAGCGCCTGGCGGTTGAACACAAGCCAAAAATGATCGTGGCCGGTTTCTCTGCCTACTCGCAGATCCTGGACTTCCCACGCTTCCGCGCCATCGCTGACAAGGTCGGTGCGTACCTGTTCGTCGACATGGCCCACGTGGCCGGTCTGGTCGCCGCTGGCGTCTACCCGAACCCGGTACCTTTCGCTGACGTCGTGACCACCACCACCCACAAGACCCTGCGCGGTCCACGTGGCGGCCTGATCCTGGCTCGTGCCAACGCCGACATCGAGAAGAAGCTGAACTCCGCCGTATTCCCAGGCGCCCAGGGTGGCCCGCTGGAGCACGTGATCGCCGCCAAAGCGATCTGCTTCAAGGAAGCGCTGCAGCCTGAGTTCAAGACCTACCAGCAACAAGTGGTAAAGAACGCCCAGGCCATGGCCAGCGTGTTCATCGAGCGCGGCTTTGACGTAGTGTCTGGCGGTACTGAAAACCACCTGTTCCTGCTGTCGCTGATCAAGCAAGACATCTCCGGTAAGGATGCTGACGCGGCTCTGGGCAAAGCCTTCATCACCGTGAACAAGAACTCCGTGCCGAACGATCCACGTTCGCCGTTCGTCACCTCCGGCCTGCGCTTCGGCACCCCGGCTGTGACCACTCGCGGCTTCAAGGAAGCAGAGTGCAAGGAACTGGCCGGCTGGATCTGCGACATCCTGGCCGACCTGAACAACGAAGCCGTGATCGACGCGGTACGTGAGAAGGTCAAGGCCATCTGCAAGAAGCTGCCGGTGTACGGCGCTTGATTGCAGTTGCTTGACTAAAAAGCCCGGCTCTTGAGCCGGGCTTTTTTATTCCTGATAAACGCGCCGGAAACCTTCGCGAATCTTGTCTTCGGGCAACTCATCGGCAATGAACACGATCACACTCTCTCGCACCTCGCCTTCGGCCCATTCGGTATCCCAATCGAAACCGTAGAGCTTGAGCACGCCCTGGAACACCATGCGCCGGTCTTCCCCGGCAATGTTCAGCACGCCTTTGTAGCGCAGCAGTTGCTTGCCGTGGTCTTCCAGCAGTTCGTTCATGAACTCACTGAGTCGGTCGATATCCAGCGGCTGGTCGGTGCGCAATACCAGGCTGGAGATACGATCGATGGACGGCGCCTTGCTCACCGGACGCAAGCTCATGCCGGCATTGAGGTTGAAGCCGCGCACATCGAGCAACTCGGCCAGGTCGATCTTGCCATGATCCACCACCCGGATCGGCGCACGACGATTGATGCGGGTCAGGCGCTCACTGAGCGCATCGAAGGTAGCGTCATCCACCAGGTCGCGTTTGCTCACCAACAGGCGGTCGGCAAAGCCGATCTGGGCCTGGGCAATGGTCTGGGTCAGGTGGTGTTCGGCGTGGGCCGCGTCCACCAGGGTGATGATGCCGTCGAGGATATAGCGCTCGCGCAGTTCCTCGTCGATGAAAAAGGTCTGGGCCACAGGTGCCGGGTCGGCCAGGCCGGTGCACTCGATCACCAGGCGGTCGAAGGCGATCTCGCCGCTGTCCAGGCGCTCGAGCAGCAGGTACAGGGCCTTGGTCAGGTCGGTGTGGATGGTGCAGCACACGCAGCCGTTGGACAGGGTCATGACTTGCACCGGTTCTGCGCCCAACAGCTGGGTGTCGATACCGGCGTCACTGAATTCGTTTTCGATCACGGCGATTTTCAGGCCGTGCTCGGCTTTGAGCAGGTGGCGCAGCAAGGTGGTCTTGCCGGCGCCGAGGAAGCCGCTGAGGACCGTGACTGGAATGGGAGAGGACAAAAGAAATTCTCCTTGAAGGAACACAGAAACAAATGTGGGAGGGGGCTCGCCCCCGATAGCAGCGTGTCAGGCACTTACCTGTCACTGACACACCGCTATCGGGGGCAAGCCCCCTCCCACAGGGATATTGCGTTAACTCAACAGCACTTGGGCCCACCCTTGCCGCCGTAACGGGCTTCCTGGCGCTCCCGGAAGAACGCCTTGTAGTCCATCACCGGCTTGTCCGGGTGTTTGGTTTGCATATGCTCGACGTAGGTGTCGTAGTCGGGCATGCCGACCATCAGGCGCGCGGCCTGACCGAGGTATTTACCGAGGCGACTGATGTCATTGAACATGGTTGCAACCCTCGATTACGCGTCCGGTACAGCCTGGAACGGGGCTTCTTTATCCGTACGTTCTTTGTTGCCCCAGGCGGCGACGCCGACCTTGAGCGCATAGAACAGGATGCTGAACACCACGAACAGGAACAGCGCCGTCAGCGTTGCGTTGGTGTAGGCGTTGTAGATTACGTGCTGCATCTGGTCGATGCTCTTCGCGGGGGCGAGGATCTGGCCGTTGGCCAATGCATCGCTGTACTTCTTGGCCAGCGACAGGAAGCCAATCGCAGGGTTCGCGTCGAACAGCTTGATGAAGCCCGCCGTGGTGGTGCAGATCAGCAGCCAGACGGCCGGCAGCATGGTCACCCAGATGTAGCGTTGGCGTTTCATTTTGATCAGCACAACGGTTGCCAGCATCAGCGCGATACCTGCCAGCATCTGGTTGGAGATACCGAACAGTGGCCACAAGGTGTTGATACCGCCCAGTGGGTCGATCACGCCCTGGTACAGCAGGTAACCCCACATCGCCACGCAACCGGCGGTTGCAATGAGGTTGGCGGTCCACGACTCGGTGCGTTTCAGCGCCGGCACGAAGGAACCCAGCAGGTCCTGCAGCATGAAGCGGCCGGCACGGGTGCCCGCATCCACCGCCGTCAGGATGAACAGGGCTTCGAACAGGATCGCAAAGTGGTACCAGAATGCCATGGTGTTTTCACCCGGCAGTACGCTGTGCAGGATCTGTGCGATACCCACCGCCAATGTCGGCGCACCACCGGCACGGGCCAGAATGGTGGTTTCGCCGATATCATGGGCCACGGCTTGCAGCGCCTCAGGCGTGATCGCAAAGCCCCAACTGCTGACGGTTTGCGCCACGGCCACCACATCACCACCGACCACAGCGGCCGGGCTGTTCATGGCGAAGTACACGCCAGGTTCGATCACCGAAGCGGCGACCATCGCCATGATGGCCACGAACGACTCCATCAGCATGCCGCCGTAACCGATGTAGCGGGCGTTGGTTTCGTTATCCAGCAGCTTGGGCGTGGTGCCCGAGGAGATCAGCGCGTGGAAACCCGAGACCGCGCCACAGGCGATGGTGATGAACAGGAACGGGAACAGGCCGCCCTTCCACACCGGGCCGGTACCGTCGATGAACTGGGTCAAGGCCGGCATTTTCAGTTCTGGCATGGTGACCAGGATGCCGATCGCCAGGGCGATGATGGTACCGATTTTGAGGAAGGTGGAAAGGTAGTCACGCGGAGCCAGGATCAGCCACACCGGCAGAACGGCGGCGACGAAACCGTAGCCGATCAGCATCCAGGTGATCTGGATACCGGTGAAGGTGAACGCCTTGGCCCAGACCGGATCAGCGGCAATCTGCCCGCCCAGCCAGATCGAACCCAGCAGCAACAGCACGCCGATGATCGAGATTTCACCGATGCGGCCCGGGCGGATGTAGCGCATGTAGATGCCCATGAACATCGCGATCGGGATGGTCGCCATCACCGTGAAAATGCCCCATGGGCTCTCGGCCAGGGCCTTGACCACGATCAGCGCCAGCACCGCGAGGATGATGATCATGATCAGGAAGCAGCCGAACAGCGCGATGGTCCCCGGGATGCGGCCCATCTCTTCGCGAACCATGTCGCCCAGGGAACGGCCGTTGCGACGGGTGGACAGGAACAGGACCATGAAGTCCTGCACCGCACCGGCCAGCACCACGCCGGCAATCAGCCAGAGCGTGCCGGGCAGGTAACCCATTTGCGCCGCCAATACCGGGCCGACCAGCGGGCCTGCACCGGCAATCGCCGCAAAGTGGTGACCAAAAAGGATGTGTTTGTTGGTCGGCACATAGTCCAGACCGTCGTTGTTGAGCACTGCGGGGGTGGCCCGCCGTGGGTCGAGTTGCATCACATTGTTAGCGATGAACAGACTGTAGTAACGGTACGCAACCAGGTAGATGGCCACAGCAGCGACCACAATCCACAAGGCGTTGATCGCCTCGCCGCGGCGCAAGGCCACTACGCCCAGGGCGCACGCTCCTACGATTGCCAGCACCAGCCAGGGTAGGTGGCGTAGCAGGCTATTATTATTTTTCATTTTTATATTCCAGCCAGGGTGGACAGAAAGGACAGCCATCCGGAGTTTAGCGCTACTGGACTTAAAGGCCACCCCCCTACGTTGGTCTAGAGCCTTCTGCGGACAAAAAAAGCAGAAAAACCGAGCCAATAGTGGCGCACGGCTACAATCCCCCTATCCCCGGAGGGCTTCACCATGACCGAGCAACCGTCTGACCGCCGTCGTTTCCGCCGCATCGCCTTTGATGCCAAGACCGAAATTCGGCAAAACGGCCGCGAATGGCCAGTGCAATTGGTGGATCTGTCGCTAAAAGGCCTGCTGGTGCAACGGCCGGAAGACTGGAAGGGCAACAAGGCGCTGCCGTTCGACGTCGATATACGCCTGGATCCCAAAGCGCATATAAAGATGCAAGTGCGACTGACCCATGAGGATCCTGAGCAACTGGGGTTTGTGTGTCAGCACATCGACCTGGATTCGATCAGCCACTTGCGGCGGTTGATCGAGTTGAACCTGGGTGACGAGGACGAGCTGCACCGGGAGTTGGCCGCCTTGCTGGAAGTATGACGGCTCAGGGAAATGCCGTACGCGCCGGGAAGTCGCTTTCCGTGTCCCAGTAACCGGCTTTCTGCGTCGATGCCGCCTGCCACTGGCCGTCCACCCAACGGTAGGTCTGGTAACGCGTGGCAAAATCATCGTCACCGTCGCCGTCCATAAAGCACGAGATTTGCAACAGCTCATCCGCACTACCGTCGACGGGCGTCGAAACCTTCCAGGCCGCCTTGCCGGTGCTGGCCAGGGTCAGTGGTTTGAGTTTGCCATCGGTGTCCTGGTAGCTCACCGGCTCCAGTTGCTGTTTGGCAGGCAGCAACAGTTGCGTGGCCGGGCCACTGTAGCTGCCCATGGGCGCGGTCTGATCAATGATCAAAAAATACACAGGCGCGGGCTGTCCCTTGAGCGGGGCTTTCTTGACCTTGGCCAGCGGGTAGCCGAGGTCCTTGCGCGCGATCACCTCGCCGGCGGCCGACACCAGACGCACCTGGGCGTCGAGCAACGGGTTTTCAACCAGGTCACCGGGCTCGTCGAACGAGTCTTCGTCCAACCCGTTGCCCCAACTGTCCTTGTGCAATTGAGCGCTGATGCGCTGGTCTTCCAGCACCTGCAGCACGCTGCCTTCTTCCGTGACCAGCTTTTGCGCCAGGCGATATCCCGCCGGCAAGTCGGCCCACGCCAGGACAGGCAGACCGGCCAAGGTCATGAACAGGGCGAGCACGCCCCAGCGATTCGTTCGTTGCATTGCGCCCATCCCTGTTTACTCGAAAAGTGCATCCAGTGCCTGCTCCAGGCGGGTCACCCCAATAATCTGTATCCCGGGCGGCGATTCCTTCGGTGCGTTGCCCTTGGGCACGATGGCGCGCTTGAAACCATGCTTGGCCGCTTCCTTCAAGCGCTCCTGGCCGCTGGGCACCGGGCGAACTTCACCGGACAAACCGACTTCACCAAACACCAGCAGGTCATGGGGCAATGGCCGGTTACGCAGGCTGGACATGACTGCCGCCATCAACGCCAGGTCGGAGGCGGTCTCCAGCACCTTGACCCCGCCGACCACGTTGAGGAACACGTCCTGGTCATGGGTCGGGATGCCACCGTGGCGGTGCAGGACCGCCAACAGCATCGCCAGGCGGTTCTGGTCCAGGCCCAGGGTCACGCGGCGCGGGTTGGCCAGGTGGCTGTCATCCACCAACGCCTGCACTTCCACCAGCATCGGCCGGGTGCCTTCCCACGTTGCCATCACCACACTGCCTGGGACTTCTTCCTGGGCACGCGTCAGGAAAATCGCTGATGGGTTGGAGACTTCTTTCAGCCCCCGGTCGGTCATGGCGAATACACCCAACTCGTTCACCGCCCCGAAGCGGTTCTTCACCGCCCGCAGCAAGCGCAGGCGACCATCGGACTCGCCCTCGAAATACAGCACCGTGTCGACCATATGCTCGAGCACCCGAGGCCCGGCCAGCGCGCCTTCCTTGGTGACGTGGCCGACCAGGAAGATCGCCGTGCCGCTCTGCTTGGCATACCGCACCAGCAGCGCCGCACTCTCGCGCACCTGGGACACGCCGCCCGGCGCCGATTGCAACTGCTCGGTGAAAATGGTCTGGATCGAGTCGATCACCATGACCTTGGGCTTTTCGATACGGGCCGTGGCAATGATGCTTTCGATGCAGGTCTCGGTCATGACCCGCAGCTGATCCTGGGGCAACCCCAGGCGGCGGGCGCGCATGGCCACTTGTTGCTGGGATTCTTCGCCGGTGACGTACAGCGCCGGCATGCGGCTGGCGATGCTGCACAGGGTTTGCAGCAAAATCGTCGACTTTCCGATGCCCGGGTCGCCGCCGATCAGCACCACCGAGCCGTCCACCAGGCCGCCGCCCAGCACGCGGTCCAATTCGCCGGATGCCGTGGAAAAACGCGGGATCTCTTCGACGCTGACTTCAGCCAGGGTCTTGATCTGCGCCTGCTGCCCGGTCCAGCCAGCGCGACCGGTGGGGGCCGCCGCACCGCCACTCTCAATCATGGTTTCAGTCAGGGTGTTCCACGCACCGCACTCGGAGCACTGGCCGGCCCACTTGGGAAAGGTCGCGCCGCACTCCGTGCAGCCGTACATGCGCTTGGCCTTTGCCATTTGAGAACCTCCAACCGAAAAACCGCGATGATAGCTCAGCGCGACGCAGGGGTCCGGATTTCACCACTGGCCAAGCGTGAAGCGGTGTTACCGACCGGGTCTTCGGCATTGAGATCGGCCCCCTTGGCCTTGAGTTCATCCAGCAGCTCGACACGCTTGAACAGCCCGGCGTACATGGCCGCGGTCTGTCCGGCACCGTTGCGCTGGTCGGGGTTGCAGTCGGTGGCCAGCAGGCGCTGGGCGATTTTCAACTCGCCCTTGAAGATCGCGCCCATCAGCGCGGTGTTGCCGCGTTTGTCCTGCACGCAGGCGTCGGCACCGGCGTTGAGCAGGCGCTCCACGAAAGGCCCCTGGCCGTGGTAGGCAGCGAGGATCAGCGCGGTGTAGCCCTTGTCGTCCTGGGTGTTGAGGCTGTAGCCGGAGTCGATAAAGGTATTGAGCATGTCGAGGTCGCCACGGCGGGCGGCGTCGAAATAGTAGTCCTGCAATTGGGCCTTGAGCGCCACCGGGTCGGGAGTCTCGGCATTGGCGACAAAGGCCAGCATGGCCATCAGCAAGCCGATAGAAATTCGCATGGTTGTTCTCCTGCCAGGGGTCGACGCCCGTATCGGGGCGTCGACCGTAACCAACGGATCAGTCAGTCAGTTTTTCCGCCAGCGCCTTCACGCGCGCCAGGTCACCTTTGGCCACCTTGGCTACACCGGTGCCGTACTCCGGGTCGGCTTTGTAGAGGAACGACAGGATGATGTGTTTGCTCTCGTCATCGGTGGTGGCCAGCGAGCCGCCGAAGTTTTCGATCAAGTCCTGACGCTCTTTCTTGCTGTAGGAGCGGTACAAGTCACCCGCTTGCTTGAAGTTCTGCTCACGCTGGATCTTCGCCTGCTGGGTGCTGCCTGACAGCGCCGACTGGCTGTAGCGCGCGGTTTGCGGTTCTTCCCGTGGCAACAGGCGACTTGGCTGGTAGTTCACACCGGTGGTGGTCTTGCCGAAGTTCATCGCGCCGTCCTGGTTGCCGTTGTTGACGGTCACCCGTGGCGCGTTGATCGGCAGTTGCAGGGCATTGGCGCCCAGGCGATACATCTGGGTGTCGGCGTAGGAGAACACCCGGCCTTGCAGCAGGCGATCTTCCGACGGCTCGATGCCCGGCACCAGGTTGGCCGGAGCCATGGCTACCTGCTCGGTTTCCTGGAACACGTTGGCCGGGTTGCGGTTCAACACCATTTGCCCGACTTTGCGCTCAGGCACGTTCGGCCAGATCTTGGTGGCGTCCAGCGGGTCGAAATCGAACTTGGCCAGGTCTTCAGGCTTGAGCACCTGCACGTACAGGTCCCACTTGGGGAAGTCGCCCTTGTTGATGTGAGTGACCAGGTCGTTGGTCATGTGGCTGTAGTCGCGGCCCTGCACTTCGGTGACCTGCTTGGGATCGAGGTTCTTGATGCCTTGCAGGCTTTTCCAGTGGAACTTGACGTAGTGCACTTCACCCTTGGCGTTGATCAGCTTGTAGGCGTGCACACCGTTGCCGTCCATCTCCCGATAACTGGCCGGGGTGCCGGAGTCGGAGTACAACTCGGTCAGCGTACGGGTGGCTTCGGGAACGTGGGAGAAGAAGTCGAAGCGCCGCGAATCGTCATCCAGGTTGGTACGTGGGTCTGGCTTGAACGCGTGGACCATGTCAGGGAACTTGATGGCATCACGGATGAAGAACGTCGGGAAGTTGTTGCCCACCAAATCCCAATTGCCTTCGGCGGTATAGAACTTGGTGGCGAAACCGCGTGGGTCACGCAGGGTTTCCGGGGAGTGGTTGCCGTGGACCACGGCGGAGAAGCGCACGAACACCGGGGTGGCCTCGCCGGCGGCAAACACCTTGGCCTTGGTCAGGTCGCTGAGGCTGTCAGTGACGGTAAAGGTGCCGTGGGCACCGGTACCACGGGCGTGTACGACGCGCTCGGGGATGCGTTCGCGGTCGAAGCGCTGCAATTTCTGAATAAGCTGCACATCCTGGAGTAGCACCGGGCCATTGGCGCCGGCGGTTTGCGAGTTCTGGTTGTCACCGACGGCGGCACCGTTGTCGCGGGTCAGGTTGGCGGCGTGTACAGACAGGGAAAGCAGGCTGGCGGTCACCAGTACCAGCGCGGATCGCGCGGTAACAGGCCCGCGGCTCATTGGATTGTTCATCGAGGTTTCCTCTGGTTTTTTTAGTGCACATTCAGTTGTGCTTGCCAGAGGCTAGTGACCCGCGAGTCAGAAGATAAATAGAAAAGCCATAACAACCCGATTGATAAAATAATCTGGTAAGTCGCTGATTTGGCGGGTATTTCGCGCGCGATTGATGGCACTTTGCAAACTAATTGCGTTTTAATGTGTCGATAAAAGCTAACAGTGTGAGCGGTTGTTTCAGGCAAGCCCTCTACGACTGACTTACACTGGGTACCACCCTTCTCATCTGTAACAAGGAATAACCTATGGGCGTGATCAGTGAGTTCAAGGCCTTCGCGGTCAAAGGTAATGTGGTCGACATGGCCGTCGGTATTATCATCGGCGCAGCCTTCGGCAAAATTGTTTCCTCGTTTGTAGGCGACGTGGTGATGCCGCCCATTGGTCTGTTGATCGGTGGCGTGGACTTCGGTGACCTGGCGATAACACTAAAGGCTGCCCAAGGCGATGTGCCTGCGGTGGTCCTGGCATACGGCAAGTTCATCCAGAGCGTCATCGACTTTGTGATCATCGCGTTTGCGATCTTTATGGGCGTGAAGGCGATCAATCGCCTCAAACGTGAAGAGGCCGTGGCGCCAAGCCTGCCGCCGACACCGACCAAGGAAGAAGTGCTGCTGGGTGAGATCCGCGATCTGCTCAAGGCACAGAACGACAAGCCGCTCTAATCGAGCCGGCATGAAAAGGCGCCTGTTTGAGGCGCCTTTTTTATTACCAGTAGTTCTCCACCGCCACCTGGCCGGGTCGCCGGCTCAAGCTCAGGTTCATATCGCGCAGCTTGAGCAGTTGGCGCGTGTCATCGACCATCTGCGGGTTGCCGCAAATCAGAACGCGGGAGTGTTCCGGGGTCAGTCCGACGCCGGCCGCGCGTTCCAGTTCGCCATTTTCGATCAGCGTGGTGATGCGTCCATTCAATGCGCCGGGGTGTTGTTCGCGGGTAACAATGGGGATGTAGGTCAGTTTGTGTGCGTATTCGGTCAGGTATTCGCGTTCGCCCAACTCGTTGATCAGCTCTTGGTAAGCCAGCTCTTTGGCTTCCCGTGCGCTGTATACCAGGATGATGCGCTCGAATTTCTCCCAGACCTCGAAGTCTTGCAGGATCGACAAAAACGGCGCCACCCCGGTGCCGGTGCCAAGCATCCACAAATCCCGACCGTCGACGAAGCGGTTCAAGGTCAGGAACCCCGTGGCCTGGCGCTCCACCATCAAGGTATCGCCGACTCGCAGACGGCTCAGCTCGCTGGTGAACTCACCGTCCGGCACGACAATCGAGAAAAAATCCAGGTGCTCATCAAACGGCGAGGACACCAAGGAATACGCACGCCATACCGTGCTGCCATCCGCCTTGGTGACACCCAGGCGTACAAACTGGCCCGCAGTAAAACGAAAGCCCGGGTCGCGGGTGGTGCGCAGGGTAAACAGGCTGGGGGTCAGCGATTGCACGTCGAGCAAGATCTGGCGGGTAAATTTCTCAGCACTGGCCGTCATGGGGGGCTCCGTTCTACAGGTGCCCTAGTGTCGCTCAAAGTCGTGCGCGGAAACACCCACGATAGGGAGTGGCATCACACCACTACTCAATGATGGCAAATTAATTTCACCCTCGATCAATTCGCTATTAGTTTTAAAAACTACCTCATATAGCCGCTGTTAGTGGGTTGTTACAGGGGCTTCAACCCCCTAATAAATCGCGAGTTTCAAACTTGCCAATTGCTTGGCTAACTACCTTCCAGTGAAAAAATTCTTAAACCTTACAGCGCAAGAACGAAATTTTCCTCTCGCCATGTAGTACGTGTCCTACACTGATTTTCGTGCAACGTTGGGGATAAAGGACGTACCTCAAGTCACGGAGATCCCATGGAGATTTACCCATGCTTAACTGGCGAAATACACGACTCCACTCGCTTGAAGGTGAGGACGAGGTCACCAGCGTATTTGAAATGACCATCAACAAGGCCTACGAACTCGGCTTCCAATACTGTTCCTTCAAGATGAGTTCTCAACTCACCAAGGGTCAAATCAAACCCGTAGAGCTTACAAACTATCCAATTGAATGGAAAAATCTATACAACCAAGCGCACTACTCCGATGTAGACCCTGTAGTGAAACATTGTAGGGAGGGCGTGTTACCCCTTGTCTGGAAGGAGGAAACATTCAAAGACGTGCCCAGCCTTTGGTCTTTGGCCGCAACCTTGGAGGTACACAAGGCGTTGACCATCAGCGTGCATGATTTCCGGGGGGTCTTCAGCATGCTGACGTTGAGCCGTGGCAAGGGTGACATCAGCCCGGAAGAATTGTATGAAAAAGCAGGAATGGCGCTATGGCTCTGCCACGCCATGCATGCCGTGCTGGCGCAGAAGTTTGACGAAAAACCCAGTATCCCCCCAACCAGCAAATTGACTGAGCGGGAAACGGAAGTCCTTATGTGGTCTGGCATGGGCAAGACCGCAGCAGATATCGCCGCCATCCTTTGTTTGTCCGAGCGTACGGTAGGCTTTCATATCAGCAGTTGCCTCAAGAAACTGGGCGTCAACAACAAAATCGCCGCCGTGCTTCGCGCCGCTCGGGCCGGGATCATTTAAAACACGCCATGTAATCCGCTTGAAAAAAACGTAACATTTACCGCGCATTCTGAGTGCTGAGCAGCCCCTTCCGGGGAGTCGCCCGTGGTTCACTCAGACGGTTCGGCAACCGCTGTCGAACACCCATCGTTTACCCAGAGTCTCCCCCGCCATGCCCCTGCTCGAAAGCCCCTTTGCCCAGCTCGATCTGATCCGTCAGCCAGAGCAACACAACGATCCGCTGCAAGCCTTCGATGCCGCCGACGAGTACCTGCTCAGCCACTTGGCCGAACAGCAGCCGGGCGCGCAAACCCGGGTGCTGGTGCTCAACGACAGCTTCGGCGCCCTTGCCGCCAGCCTTCAAGGCAAGGTGCAACTGACCTCCAGTGGCGATTCGTTCCTGGCGGCGCAAGGCCTGGAAAAAAACCTGGTGCGCAACGGCAAGGCGTTTGACGCCGTTGCGTTCATCCCGGCCAGCCACATCCCCACCGGGCCGTTCGACCGGGTGCTGATCCGCGTACCCAAAACCCTGGCATTGCTGGAAGAACAACTGATTCGCTTGCAAGGCCAACTGGCCCCGGGTGCCGAGGTGATCGCCGGGGCGATGATCAAGCATTTGCCACGGGCGGCGGGCGAGTTGCTGGAGCGTTACATTGGCCCGATGCACGCATCGCTCGCGGTAAAAAAGGCGCGATTGCTGATCGCCACCGTTGAAGATCGCCCCGCTGCCGTGTCGCCCTACCCCACCCGCTACACCCTGGACGCACCGGCTATCGAACTGCTGAACCATGCCAACGTGTTCTGCCGCGAAAGCCTGGACATCGGCACTCGCGCCTTCCTGCCCCACCTGCCGAAAAACCTGGGCAACGCCCGCGTGGCAGACCTGGGTTGCGGCAACGGCGTACTGGCGATTGCCAGCGCCCTGCAAAACCCCGAAGCGCATTACACCTTGGTGGACGAGTCCTACATGGCGGTGCAATCGGCGGCCGAAAACTGGCAAGCGGCCCTCGGTGAGCGTGATGTGGTCGTGCGTGCCGCCGACGGCCTGGCAGGGCAAGAGCCGCAATCCCTGGACGTGGTGCTGTGCAATCCACCGTTCCACCAGCAGCAGGTGGTCGGCGATTTCCTCGCCTGGCGCATGTTCCAACAGGCACGGGAAGCCCTGGTGGTAGGCGGCGCCCTTTATATCGTCGGCAACCGCCACCTCGGTTATCACACCAAGCTGGCGCGCCTGTTCCGGGGTGTCGAGCAAGTCGCCACCACGCCAAAATTCGTGATCCTCAAGGCGCGCAAATAAAAAAACCCTGCTTCTCTGGCGAAAAGCAGGGCTGGAAAGCCGGGCCGCAAAGCCCGGATCGGGATGTCAGTGGGTGGTCAGGCCAGCCGCACTCATAAACATGCGCATCAGGCTCGCCACGACGAACAGGGCCAGCACACTGCCCGTCCAGATCATCGCCAGCCACCCCAGGCGCCGCCACAACGGCTGCTTCTCGGCCTGTTCAATCTCGTGCAACGAAGGTTTGCCGGACATGGAACGCCCCTCCTAGTGGTAACCGTCTTCGTGGGTGACCTTGCCGCGGAACACGTAGTAGCTCCAGAAGGTATAGCCCAGGATGAACGGGATAATGAATAGCGTACCCACCAGCATGAAGCCCTGGCTCTGGGGCGGCGCGGCAGCGTCCCAGATCGACACCGATGGCGGAATGATGTTGGGCCACAGGCTGATACCCAAGCCGCTGTAGCCCAGGAAGATCAGCACCAGCGTCAGCAGGAACGGCGTGTAGTGCGCATTACGCGCCACGGCACGGAACAACCCGTACAGGGTCACCAGCACCAGGATCGGCACCGGCAGGAACCAGAACAGGTTCGGCAGGGTGAACCAGCGCGAGGCGATTTCCGGGTGCGTCAGCGGCGTCCAGATACTCACGATGCCGATCACCGCCAGCACCACGAAGGCCAACGGTCGCGCCAGGTTGTGCATTTTTTCCTGAAGCGGGCCTTCGGTCTTCATGATCAACCAGGTGCAGCCGAGCAACGCGTAGGCCACGATCAGCGCCACGCCGCAGAACATCGTGAACGGCGTGAGCCAGTCCAGCGAACCGCCGGCAAACTGGCGATTCACCACCGGGATGCCATCGATGAATGCGCCCAGCGCCACGCCCTGGAAGAACGTGGCCGCCAGTGAACCGCCGATAAAGGCCTTGTCCCATAGATGACGCTTGTGGTCCTTGGCCTTGAAGCGGAACTCGAAGGCCACACCGCGGAAGATCAGCCCGATCAGCATCAGGATCAGCGGCAGGTACAGCGCCGACAACACCACCGAATAGGCCAGCGGGAACGCACCGAACAACGCTGCGCCGCCCAGTACCAGCCAGGTTTCGTTGCCGTCCCACACCGGGGCCACGGTGTTCATCATCACGTCACGGTCGGTCTTGCCCGGGATAAACGGAAACAGGATGCCGATACCCAGGTCGAAGCCGTCCATGACCACGTACATCATGATGCCGAAGATAATGATCACGGCCCAGATCAGCGGAAGATCAATACCCATCTCAATGCCCCTTGTGCTGGATGTGCGCGTGATCGTCGTCGCTGCCATCATCGGCGGCGGACAACGGACGGGCCGGTGTACGTTTCTGGCCCGGGCCACCATGGGTGGGCTCGCTGCCTTCGTGGGTCTGAGGCCCTTTGCGCACCAGGCGCATCATGTAGCCCAGGCCTGCGCCGAACAGCGCGAAGTACACCACCACGAACAACACCAGGGTGATGGTCATCTGCGCCAGGCTATGCCCGGAGGACGCGTCCGCCGTGCGCATCAGCCCGTAGACCACCCACGGCTGGCGGCCGATCTCGGTGGTGAACCAACCCGCAAGTATGGCGATCAGGCCGGACGGCCCCATCCACAACGCCAAGTACAGGAACGGTTTGGACGTGTACATCTTGTCGCCCCGGCGTAGCCAGAGGCTGAACAGGCCGGTGAAGATCATCAGGAAGCCCAGGCCGACCATGACCCGGAACGACCAGAACACGATGGTCGAGTTGGGGCGGTCCTCCGGTGGAAACTCCTTGAGGGCCGGCACTTGCTTATCCAGGGAGTGAGTGAGGATCAGGCTGCCCAGGTAAGGGATCTCCACCGCGTACTTGGTTTTCTCGGCCTTCATGTCGGGCCAGCCAAACAGGATCAATGGCGTTGGTTCGTTGCCGATGTTTTCCCAGTGGCCTTCAATCGCGGCGATTTTCGCCGGTTGGTGCTTCAAGGTATTGAGGCCATGGAAATCACCGATCACCGCCTGGATGGGCGCAACGATCAGGGCCATCCACATTGCCATGGAGAGCATCTTGCGGATCGCCGGGTTGTCCTTGCCGCGCAGCAAGTGCCAGGCTGCCGAAGAACCGACGAAGAACGCCGTGGCCACAAAGGCCGCCGTGGCCATGTGCGCCAGGCGATAGGGGAACGACGGGTTGAATACCACGGCGAACCAGTCGGTCGGGATCACGCGGCCATCGATGATTTCAAACCCCTGGGGCGTCTGCATCCAGCTGTTGGACGAAAGGATCCAGAACGTAGAAATCAACGTCCCCACGGCCACCATCACGGTGGAGAAGAAGTGCAGGTTGCGCCCGACCTTGTTCCAGCCGAACAGCATCACGCCGAGGAAACCCGCCTCGAGGAAGAACGCCGTGAGCACTTCGTACGTAAGCAGCGGGCCGGTGACGGCGCCGGCAAAGTCCGAGAAGCGGCTCCAGTTGGTGCCGAACTGGTAGGCCATGACCAGGCCGGACACCACACCCATGCCGAAGTTGACCGCAAAGATCTTCGACCAGAAGTGGTAGAGGTCGCGGTAGGTGTCGTTGTGGGTCTTGAGCCACAAGCCTTCCAGCACCGCGAGGTAACTGGCCAGGCCGATGGTGATCGCCGGGAACAGGATGTGGAACGAGATGGTGAACGCAAATTGAATTCGGGCGAGATCGAGCGCCTCCAAACCGAACATAAGTCTTCCTCTGTCAGGTAATACCGGCTGCTGGCGGGAGCCTGCACCCACTGCCCCCACGGATATGGAGTCTGGCGAATTTCGATTCGTTTCTTTTTTTAGCCAACCACGTAGGGAATCTGGCCCGGAGGCCGCCAGGCCGATGCCCGGGCGGGCATTGATCTGGATCAAGCATTGCTGAAAGAGTAGTCCCATTTTCAGGAATGAACTGTGTGGTCTTTTGCCGCGTGACAGACTGCCTCAGCTCAGTTGTTGCAACTATCTGTTACAACTTAATGATAATCTCGGCGCTTCCTTTGGCTCTGATCTGAATTCCCCGATGCCTAGTGAACCCGCGTTGCTGTTGCGTCACCACCGCCCTTTCATCGCGTTCTGGCTGGCGCGCATCTTCACCGCCAGCGGCTTCCAGATGCTCACCGTGGCCATCGGCTGGAACCTCTACCAACTGACCGGCAATGTGCTGGACCTGGGGCTGGTCGGCCTCGTGGAGTTCGTACCGCGCGTACTGTTCATGCTGCACACCGGGCATGTGGCCGACCGCTATGAGCGACGCAAGGTGGCCGCCATCTGCCAGACCGTGCAGGCGCTGATTGCCCTGAGCCTGGCCATCGGCGGCCTGACCGGCAACGTGACCCGCGAGATGATCTTTATCCTCGCCTTCCTGCTGGGTGCCGCGCGCTCGTTCGAAATGCCCACCACTCAGGCACTGCTGCCAAGCATCGTGCCCAGCGCGCTGTTCCCACGCGCCGTGGCCTCGTCGCAGTCAGCCCAGCAACTGGCGACCATTGTCGCGCCGGCGCTCGGCGGTTTGCTCTACGCGTTCGGCAGCGTGTGGGTGTATGGCCCTACCGTGGTGCTGTACCTCATTGCCTGCGTGCTGACCCTCAACCTGCCCGCCCGCCAGACCCCGTTGAATAAAGGCAAGGCCACCCTGGATTCGCTGCTGGCCGGCATTCGGTTTATCCGCAGCCGCCCGGACATTCTCGGCGCCATTTCCCTCGACCTGTTTGCGGTGCTGCTGGGCGGTGCGACCGCGCTGTTGCCGGTGTTCGCCAAGGACATCCTGCTGACCGGCGCCTGGGGCCTGGGCCTGCTGCGCTCGGCGCCGGCGGTGGGGGCGTTGCTGATGTCGCTGTGGCTGGCGCGGTTCTCGGTGGACCGCCATGTGGGCCGCGTGATGTTCACCGCTGTCGGTGTGTTCGGCGTGGCGACCATCGCCTTCGGCCTGTCCACCTCCTTCTGGTTTTCCCTGGCGGTGCTGGTGGTGCTGGGGGCGGCGGACATGATCAGCATGGTCATCCGTGCGTCCTTCGTGCAGCTGGAAACCCCAGATGAAATGCGCGGTCGGGTCAGTGCGGTCAATGGCCTGTTTATCGGAGCGTCGAACCAGTTGGGCGAATTCGAATCCGGGATCACGGCCCACTGGTTCGGCACCGTGCCCGCCGTGGTCATGGGCGGGCTCGGTACCCTGGTGGTGACGGGCGTGTGGATCAAGCTGTTCCCGACCCTGGCCAACCGTGACCGCATGCACGTGCCGGTGGAAGAGCCTATTCAAAAAACCAGCGTATAACCCATGTGGGAGGGGGCTTGCCCCCGATAGCGCCATGTCAGTCACAGCATCGTTGACTGACACCCCCCATCGGGGGCAAGCCCCCTCCCACACTTGGATAACCAGTGCTGGCTAGAGCGTGTCAGAGCACCTTGTCCAGGGTGACGGGAAACTCCCGCACCCGTTTGCCGGTGGCGTGATAAATCGCATTGGCCACCGCCGCCGCGACGCCGACGATGCCGATCTCCCCCACGCCCTTGGACCCGAGGGCGTTGACGATCTCGTCATGCTCCTCGACAAACACCACGTCTATCTCGCCGATGTCCGCGTTCACCGGGATGTGGTACTCGGCCAGGCTGTGGTTCATGAAGCGCCCCAACTGATGATCCGTCTGGGTTTCCTCATGCAGCGCCATACCGATGCCCCACACCACCCCGCCGAGAATCTGGCTGCGGGCCATCTTGGGGTTGACCACGCGCCCGGCGGCAATCGCACTGACCACGCGGCTGACCTTGATGGTGCCCAGGTCCTCATCCACCTGCACCTCGACGAAGACGGCCGAATGGGTGGCGGTGCTGTAGCCCTCGCGTTTTTTGCCGGGTTCGCTGTCGACCTGCACCTCCAGCGCGTCTTCGCCACTGTCCTTGACCAATTGCGCCAACGACACACTCACGTCACCGGTGTGCAACTGGCCGTCTTCAAAGCGTACGGATTCGGCCTGCGTGAAGACCGGGTAAGTCTGCCGAGCAATAGCCAGCAGTTTGCCGGTCAACGCTTCGCAGGCCTGCTGCACCGCCGTGCCCACCGAAGACACGGTAAACGAGCCGCCCTGCAGTGGCGCGGTAGGCAATGAGGAATCGCCCAACACAAAGACCACGTCCTCGACCGCCACGCCACTGGCCTGCGCGGCAATCTGGGTCATCACCGTGTAAGTGCCGGTGCCGATATCGGTGGTGGCGCTGCTGACCGTCAACTTGCCCTGCGCGTCGATCCGCGCCTTGGCGCTGGCCTTCATCTGCATGGCTTCCCACACCCCGCCGGCCATGCCCCAGCCGATCAACTGGCGACCGTCGCGCATGCTGCGCGGTTCCGGGTTACGCTGGCTCCAGCCGAAACGCTCGGCACCTTCGCTGTAGCATTCGCGCAGGGCCTTGCTTGACCAGGGTTTGTCTTCGTTCTGGTTGCGCTCGGCGTAGTTGATCAGCCGCAGTTGCACCGGGTCGATTCCCAAGGCGCAGGCCAGTTCATCCATGGCGCACTCCAGGCCGATCACCCCGAGCGCTGCGCCAGGTGCGCGCATGTCCAGGGGCGTGAACACGTCCAGGGGCACCAGGTTGTAGGTCAGTTGCACGTTGTCGCAGTGATAGAGCATGCCGCTCCACTCCACCACATGTTCGCTGAAATCCTCGAAGCGCGAGGTCTGGCCGATAGCGGTGTGGCCCAGCGCGAGCAAACGACCGTCGGCGGCCGCGCCCATTTGCAAACGCTGCAGGGTGCGCGGGCGGTAGCCGAAGGTAAACATCTGTTGGCGAGTCAGGGTAACGCGCACCGAGCGTTTGAGCGCCAGGGACGCCATCACCGCCAGCGGCAATTGGTACTGCGGGCGCAAACCGGAGCCAAACGCACCGCCGACGAACGCGGCAAAGATGCGCACCTGGCTTTTATCCAGGCCGAAGACTTTTTGCACATAGGCCTGGCAGTTCTGCGGGCCCTGGGTCTTGTCATGGATATGCAGGGTGCCGTCCGGCTGATACAGCACGGTGCTGGCGTGGGGCTCCATCGGGTTGTGATGTTCGACGGGCGTGCTGTAGTGCAGGTCCAGGCTGACGGCGGCGCCGCTCCACTCGGCCTGGAAGTTGCCGCGCGGCTTGGGCGGGGTTTGCGGCGAGGCATAGGCCTGTTCCTGCATGGCCAGCAGGTTGGTTTCGAAGGCTTCGGTTGCGTACTCGATCTCCACCAGGGAGCCGGCATGCCGCGCCAATTCAAGGTTGTCGGCGATCACCAAGGCCAGGGGTTGGCCGCTGTACAGCACACGGTCGTTGTACAGCGGGCGGAACGGCGAGCCGTCGGCCGCGTCGTCGTCCTGGAAAGCGTCGTCGTAGCTGGCGATTCTTGGCCGGTTGAGGTGATCAATTACCGCCACCACCCCCGGCAGCGCCAACGCCCTGGAAGCGTCGATACGCAGCACGCGGCCCTTGGCGACGGTGCTGGACACCACGCTGCCATGCAGCAGGCCCTCCTCGGGAAACTCACCGGCGTAACGCGCCTGGCCGGTAACCTTGAGCAGACCGTCGACCCGGTCCAAGGGTTTGCCGATGGCAGTCATGGGCGTTCTCCTGCAACAGCGGCGTCACTCAGGGCACGAATGATGCCCCGGCGCGCCAACTTGATCTTGAAGCCGTTGTGTTCCAAGGGTTCCGCGTCTTGCAACAGGGCGTCGGCGGCTTGGCTGAAGGTTTCGCGGCTGACAACCTGGCCGATCAGCCCGGCTTCCACCGCGCGGTCGCGCCAGGGTTTGTGGGCCACGCCGCCGAGCGCCAGGCGCGCATCAATGATGCGGTCGCCGTCCAGCTCAAGGGCTGCAGCGACAGACACCAAGGCGAAGGCGTAAGAGGCGCGGTCGCGAATCTTCAGGTAGTTGCTATGGCTTGCCAGGTTGTCGGCAGGCAGTTCGACGGCGGTGATCAGCTCATCGTCGGCCAGCAGGTTGTCCCGTTGCGGCGTATCACCGGGCAGGCGGTGGAAGTCGGCGAACTCGATGATCCGCGCACCGCCACGGCCCTCGACATGCACCCGCGCCGCCAATGCCGCCAGGGCGACACACATGTCCGAAGGATGGGTAGCGACACACTGCTCACTGGCACCGAGGATCGCATGGATGCGGTTCAAGCCGGTGCGCGCCGGGCAGCCACTGCCGGGCTCGCGCTTGTTGCACGGTACCGTGGCGTCATAGAAGTAGTAGCAGCGGGTGCGCTGCAACAGGTTGCCGCCGGTACTGGCCATATTGCGCAGCTGCGGCGAGGCACCGGCGAGGATGGCTTGGGAGAGCAACGGGTAACGCTGTTCGATCAACGGGTGCCAGGCCAGGTCGGCATTGCTCACCAGGGCGCCGATCAACAGTCCGCCACTGGACGTTTGCTGAATGTCATGCAGCGGCAGGCCGGTGATGTCGATGAGGTGTTCGGGGCGGCTGATGTTTTCTTTCATCAGGTCTAGCAGGTTGGTGCCGCCGGCGATAAAGCGCGATGCGGCGCTGCTGAGGTGCACGGCCTCCTGCACGCCGGTCGGCCTGCTGTAATGGAAGGGGTTCATGGTTTGCCCTCCAGGACTTCCTCGATGGCATCACGGATATTGCTGTAGGCGCCACAGCGGCAAAGGTTGCCGCTCATCAGCTCCTGAATCTGCGCGGTGTCGTGGGCACGGCCTTCATTGGCCAGGCCCACGGCGGAACAGATCTGGCCGGGGGTGCAGTAGCCGCACTGGAAGGCGTCGTGCTTGATAAACGCCTGCTGCATCGGGTGCAGTTGGTCGCCGTCGGCCAGGCCTTCGATAGTGGTCAGCTCGGCGCCGTCGCACATCACCGCCAGGGTCAGGCAGGCATTGATCCGCTTGCCGTCGCGCAATACCGTGCAGGCGCCGCATTGGCCGTGGTCGCAGCCTTTTTTGCTACCGACAAGGTCAAGTTGCTCGCGCAGAAGGTCGAGCAGTGTGGTCCACGGCAACACATCCAGTTGGCGGTCCTGGCCGTTGAGGCTCAGGCGTATCGAGTGGCTGACGAACGGTTGGGCCGCCGCGCCATTGGGGGTTGCGCTCATAAACACCTCACGGGTTGGTGGACATCCGCGGCGTTCAGGGAAATCGCCGTCTCAGGGGTACGACTTCCCGGGGTAATGAGCGTTCAAGGTGATTGATCAGCGGATATTGAGCAGCGTCGTCAGGGTGTTCTGCGGGGGGTTGATCGAGGAATTGCTGTATTGGAACCAGCCCTGGGCCTCCACGTTCAGGTCAAATACATAGATGTAGCCCATCAGTGTGCCGGCCCCGTTGCAGGCTTCGCTGATGTTGCCGACCTGGCAGACCGCCGTGCGCTGCCCATTGAGCTCTGCGCCATCAAAGCGGCCCATGGGGTTGTTTCCCAGGCCGACTTCCATGACTGACACCTTGGTGGGCCCACGGTGCGTGCACATCTGCGTGCTTTGTGCGCGCTCGGGGATGGTTTCCGTGCACGCCGCCGATTCAACCTTGAACACGCGCACTTCGCTCAACGGCGGTGCAGTCGCGCCCCAGGCCGGTGCTGCGCCGAGCAACAGGCTGATACAGGGGATCAGGGCTAGACTCCACGGGCTGGCGTTTTTCATGTTGCAGATGACCTTGGTTTAAACGTCGGCGCAGTATGCCTCAAGGCCTCGGCTGCTGGTATGATGCGCCGCTTTTTCCGATCCTCTCTGAAACCAAAGGCGCTTGGCGCAGTTTGTGCTTTGACTTAGAGGTCAACAAATCACGACGCCACAGAGCGTCACAGGGAGCAGGCATGCTGGAAAAGCTGTTTCAACTCAAGGCACACAACACCAACGTGCGCACCGAGATCCTCGCGGGCATCACGACATTCCTGGCCATGGCCTACATCCTGTTCGTGAACCCGAGCATCCTCGGCGAGACCGGCATGGACAAGGGCGCGGTGTTCGTCGCGACCTGCCTGGCGGCCGCCATCGGCTCGACCGTGATGGGCCTGATCGCCAACTACCCGATCGCCCTCGCGCCGGGCATGGGCCTCAACGCCTTCTTTACCTACACCGTGGTGCTGCACATGGGCCACACCTGGCAGGTGGCGCTGGGTGCGGTGTTCATTTCGGCGGTGTTGTTCTTCCTGTTGTCGATCTTCCGTATCCGTGAGTGGATCATCAACGCCATCCCCCTGCCCCTGCGCTCGGCGATTGCCGCCGGTATCGGCCTGTTCCTGGCTTTGATCGCCCTGCACAACGCCGGCATCGTGGTCAGCAACCCGGCCACCATGGTGGGCCTGGGCGACTTGAAACAACCGGCACCGATTCTCGCCACCCTCGGCTTCGTGCTGATCGTGGCCCTGGAAGCCCTGGCCGTGCGCGGCGCGGTGCTGATCGGCATCCTGGCGGTGACCCTCGTGTCCATCCTGCTGGGCGTCACGCCTTTTGGCGGCGTCACGTCGATGCCACCGTCCCTGGCCCCGACCTTCCTGCAGCTGGATATCAAGGGCGCGCTGGATATCGGCCTGGTCAGCGTGATCTTCGCCTTCCTGTTCGTCGACCTGTTCGATAACTCCGGCACCCTGATCGGCGTGGCAAAGCGTGCCGGCCTGATGGGCAAGGATGGCCACATGCCAAAAATGGGCCGTGCGCTGATCGCCGACAGCACCGCCGCCATGGCCGGTTCCCTGCTCGGCACCTCGACCACCACCAGCTACATCGAGTCGGCGGCGGGCGTGAGCGCCGGCGGCCGCACCGGCTTGACCGCCATCGTGGTCGCGATCCTGTTCCTGCTGGCGTTGTTCTTCTCGCCACTGGCCGCCAGCGTCCCAGCCTTCGCCACCGCGCCGGCCTTGCTGTTCGTGGCGGTGCTGATGACCCAGGGCCTGGCCGAAATCGACTGGGACGACATTACCGTAGCAGCGCCGGTGGTGATCACCGCCCTGGCAATGCCTTTCACCTACTCCATCGCCAACGGCATCGCCTTCGGTTTCATCGCCTGGACCGCCATCAAGCTGCTTTCGGGCCGCTACCGTGAGCTGAACCCGGCGCTGGTGATTCTGTCGATTCTGTTCGTGATCAAGCTGGGCTGGTTCAACGCATGACTTTTGACGCCGCACGCTACACCGCTCAACTGCAAGACAAGGTCACGCGCTTGCGTGACCTGTTGGCACCGTTCGACGCGCCCGAGCCGCAGGTCTTCGACTCGCCGCTGCAGCACTTCCGCCTGCGCGCGGAGTTCCGCCTGTGGCGCGAAGGCGGTGAACGCCACTACGCGATGTTCTCCCAGGACGACAAGCG
Organism: Pseudomonas extremorientalis; assembly: GCF_024584605.1. Lineage (NCBI taxonomy): Bacteria > Pseudomonadati > Pseudomonadota > Gammaproteobacteria > Pseudomonadales > Pseudomonadaceae > Pseudomonas > Pseudomonas extremorientalis. The sequence continues at coordinate 5,547,558 of NZ_CP089519.1, forward strand.
CACGCCGATCCTGATCGAAGCGTTCCCCATCGCCAGCCAGCGCATCAACCAGTTGATGCCGCAGCTCAAGGCCGCCTGGCAAGCCAGTGCCGCCCTGAGCCACAAGCTGTTCCAGGTGGAGTTCCTCACCACCCTGGCCGGCGACGCGATGATCACCCTGTGCTATCACCGCCCGCTGGACGAGGACTGGCACACCGCCGCCAACCAGCTGGCTGCCGACTTGAATGTCAGCATCATCGGCCGCTCCAAGGGCAAGCGCGATGTGATCGGCCATGACTACGTGGTGGAAAAGCTCGAAGTCGGCGGCCGTACCTTCAGCTACCGCCAGCCCGAAGGTGCCTTCACCCAGCCCAACGGCACGGTGAACCAGAAGATGCTCAACTGGGCCTACGACGCCCTGGGCGATCGCCCGGATGATTTGCTGGAGCTGTACTGCGGCAACGGCAACTTCACCCTGCCCCTGGCGACGCGCGTGCGCAACGTGCTGGCTACCGAAATCAGCAAGACCTCGGTGAATGCGGCCCTGAGCAACCTCGATGAAAACGCGGTGGGTAACGTCACGCTGGTGCGTCTCTCTGCCGAAGAACTCACCGAAGCCCTCAACGAAGTGCGCCCGTTCCGCCGCCTGCACGGCATCGACCTGAAAAGCTACGAATTCGGCAGCGTGTTCGTCGACCCACCGCGCGCCGGCATGGACCCGGACACCTGCGAACTGACCCGACGTTTCGACAACATCCTGTACATCTCCTGCAACCCGGAGACGTTGGCGGCGAACATCGCGCAACTGCATGACACGCATAAGATTACGAAATGCGCGATGTTTGACCAGTTTCCGTGGACGCACCACATGGAATCCGGGGTGTTATTGACTCGGCGGTAACTCGACGTCCTCCGGTTCCTTCTTGCGCGGCCGCCCGCCCTTCTTGCCATTGGCGCGGGCGGCGGCGGCTTTGGCGGCGCTGCTTTTGCGACCGTTGCGCGAAGCAACCAGGCTGATCGCCAGGTCCATCAGGGGTTTGCTGGTGGCAATCAGGCCCGTGATCGAAACATCCAGGTCTTGGGCCTCACAGCACAGCGCCTTTCCGCCAAAGCCGACTTCCAGTTGCTCAAAGTCCTCCAGGGAAAACCCTGCGAACTCGGGCAGACCCGCTACCGGCAGTACAACGCGACTACCGTCGCTGAAGCCGATGGAAATGCAGTTGTCTTCATAACGCACAGCGCTGGCACGGGCATAAAGGTGCCGTGTCTTGCGCCCTCGGGCTATCGCCTTTTCGACGTCGGCCTCAGTGAGCGGTTTATAGGGTACAACTTTGGCTTTTACGATTTTCATAGATCAATCCCCACGCAGTCTGGTGCTCGTACCAGATTCAAAATTGTCCTCTGCGCTACGACATCGTGCCGAGCACTTGCGATGACGTGGACTCCACGTCGAATAACCAACCCTGGCACCCACTCACCGGCCTCCCAATCCCAGGAATGATTCTCGAGGCAGACCGTTTGCAGGTATTCCCACCAGAGCCTAGGTGCACGCGCCAAGTAATGCCGCTGCATGATCGCCCAGCGTATTTCTTTCAAAACCGCCATGGGTGGCCGCCGCCGCTCAGGCTCTACGTCCCACAACTCCACGTCCCCGTCCAGAAAGCTGAAACGAAAACGCGCATCCCATTCCTTCCCCCGCACATGCACATGGGGCGGGCAATGCTCATCCCTGATAAACACCGAAATCACATATCCTTTGTAATTGCCTACTCGCATCGTAACCCATCCGTTAGGTTATTTTCCGCCAGGTAACAATTTTCCCCTGTCACCCGACAACCGGCCCCATTTCCCGAAGCTGATTCACAGATTAGTAAGCACAAAAAACCCGGCGAATGCCGGGTTGTAACCACTCATGCCGAGGGCTGGAAATACCCCGCCAAGGCCCGCAAGTCCTGCTCTCTCAGCAACCCCGCGTAATACTTCAACTGAATCCTCGCCAGCAGATACGCATGCCGCGCATTCGCCAGGTCGCGGCGGGCAGTGAACAGTTGCTGCTCGGCGTCGAGTACGTCGAGGTTGACCCGTTCACCGCCGGCCACACTCTTTTTCGTCGCAGCGACTAAAGCCGTGGCAGAGCTGACGGCCATTTCATAAGCACGCACTTTGGCCGCGCCGCTGGTATTGAGGTTGAACTGTTTGCGCAACTCCACCAGCGTGGCCGAGGTTTGCGCGTCCAGCTCGTACTGGGCTTGAGACAGCTGGTTCGCCGCCTGGCGCGTAGAGGCCGATACGCCGCCACCGGCAAACAGCGGCAGGCTGACCTGGATGCCGACGGTGTTGGTGTCGTACTTCTGGTTGTAGCTGCTCTCCGAGTCGGAGTGGGTCTGGCGGCTGGAGGCGTACAGGCTGACCTTGGGCAGGTGCCCGGCGCGTTTGCGCTCCACTTCATAGGCGGCCACGTCCAGGGCGTGGTGCTGGGATTGGAGTTCAGGGTTGTTGGCCATGGCCAGTTCGCGCCAGGTTTCGAAACGGTTGGGTTCCAGCGGCGGGATCTCGAATTGGCGCGTCAGTGGCGCCAGTTCTTCGATCTGCAACGATTGGCCGACGATGGCTTCCAGCTCGCGCAGGGCACTGTCCTGGGCGTCTTGCGATTCGATTTCTTCGGCCTGGGCCAGACTCAGGCGCGCCTGGGTTTCCAGCACATCGGTGCGCGTGCCTTCGCCGCCTTTGAGCAGGCGGTCATTGAGTTGCAGGCGCTCGGCATACGCACGTTTCTGTGCGCGGCTCAGCTCGATTCGCTCCTGGGCCAATAAAGCCTGGCTGTAGGCGTTGAGCACCCGCACCGCCAACTCCTGGCTCTTGCCGCGAAAGCGTTCATCGGCCATCAACGCCTGGGCGGTGCCCTGGCGAAAGCGCGCGTAGGCCTCGTAATCCAGCAGCGGTTGTTGCAAGGTCAGGGTCGACGCGTAACTGCGGTAGTCACGGTCACTGGTGACATCACCCGCCGTCACTTCGGATTCGTTGCGCGAGTTGTTGTAGCTCCACGATAGGTTCGGCAACAGCGCCGCGCGGCCGATCACGCGGTTTTCTTCACCGGCTTCACGCGCCTGGATCGCGGCCTGAAAGGTCGGGTCATTGCGCAGGGCCAGGTCGTAGGCATCCAGCAAACCCAAGGCGTGCGCCGAGGTACACCCCAAACACAAGGTAAACAGCAGCGCCTTCATTCTTCCACCAGCGCCATGTGGGTGCGATCCATCAACGGTTTGAACAGGTAGTTGAGCATCGAGCGCTCCCCGGTCTTGACGAAGGTTTCCACCGGCATGCCCGGACGGATCTGCACGCCGTCCAGTTGCTGCATTCCCGCCGCGCTGACCTGGGCACGCAGCGTGTAGTAGGGCTCGTCGGTGCGCTCATCGACCTGGCGGTCCGCCGAAACCAGGGTCACCTCACCGGCCACCCGTGGCGTGGTGGATTGGTTGAACGCCGAGAACATCAACTCCACCGGCAAGCCCGGATGCACTTTGTCGACCATCTGCACCGGCACCCGCGCCTCCACCAGCAAGGGCTCGCCCTGGGGCACGATGTCCATCAACGCCTGGCCGGGCTTGATCACGCCACCTTCGGTGTACACGTCCAACCCCACCACCACGCCCGACGCCGGCGCTCGCACCAGGCTGTTGGCCAGTTCGAACTCGGCCGAGGCCAGGCGATTGCGCAGGTCGTCGCTGCGGGTGCGGGTCTCGGCCAATTGGCCGCGCAGGTCTTTCTGGAAGTCTTCGCCAAGCTGGCGGATGCGCAGGCGCAGTTCCATCACCTGGCGCTGCAATTGGCCGATGCGCCCGTCGTCTTCGGCGATGGCGCCGTCGATCTGGGAATACAGGCGCTCGCTGTCGAGCAGGCGGTTGCGCGGGATGTAACCGTCACGCGCCAACTCGCGCAGGCCTTGCAGTTGCTCATTCAACGCCGCCCGCTGCCGGACTTTGCTCGCTTGCGAATCCCGCGTGCCACGCAACTGCGCCTCGGCGCCGGCGATGGTTTCGCGCAGGCCTTGTTGCTCGGTGGCCAGTGCCTGGGCCCGGCTCTGGAACAGTTGCCGTTGCAGGCTCAGCGTGCCCGCCGCCTCGGGATCGTTGAGCAGCTCGGGGCCGAAGCTGATCGCCGCCAGCCCTTCGCTTTCGGCACTCAAGCGCGCCTCACTGGCCAGGGATGCCAGGTACTGGCTGCGCAGGGACTGCATCTGCCCGCGCAAAGGCGTTTCTTTCAAGCGCAGCAGGACCTGGCCGGCGCTGACCACATCACCGTCGCGCACCTCGATGCGCTCCACGATCCCCCCGGCCGGGTGCTGCACCGTCTTGCGATGGCCCGAGACCATGACCTTGCCCGGCACCGCAACACCCTTGTCCAACGGCGCCAACGCTGCCCAGCCGAGAAACCCGGCAAAACCGCCGAGCACCAGCAGCCAACCCAGGCGCGAATATTTTTTATCATCCAGCGCCAGCACATTGTTCGGCGCGTCACTGATCAGCACGGGTTTGCTCTGGCTCATGCCTGTTTTCCTTCACCAAGGCGGTAACTCATGTTCAGGGTCGACACTGGCTTGCTCGCTGCCGGTTTCTGCCGTGCCTCCAACACGCGGGCCGTCGGCCCGAAGGCCTGCAACTGGCCGTCCTTGAGGATCAGCAACTGGTCCGTCAGGGTCAGTACGTTGGGCTTGTGGGTGATCAGGATCACCGTGCGACGCTGTTGCTTGAGCTGGCCGATGGCCTGGAGCAGGGCCTGTTCGCCCACTTCGTCGAGGTTGGCGTTGGGCTCGTCCAGCACGATCAGCGCAGGCAGGCCGTACAGCGCACGCGCCAGGCCGACCCGCTGTTTCTGGCCACCGGACAGCCCGGCGCCGCCTTCGCCCAACGGCGTGTCGTAGCCTTGCGGCAGTTGCAGGATCAGCTCATGCACGCCGGCCATTTGTGCGGCGGCGAGGACCTCGTCCGCGTCGACCTCGGCAAACCGCGCGATGTTTTGCGCGATGCTGCCAGCGAACAGCTGGATGTCCTGCGGCAGGTAGCCAATGTGCGGGCCCAGTTGCTGTTTGTCCCACAAGGCCAGGTCGGCACCGTCCAGCCGCACCTTGCCGGCCAAGGGTGCCCAGGCGCCCACCAGGATCCGGGCCAGGGTGGATTTGCCGCAGCCTGACGGCCCGATCACCCCCAGTACCTCGCCCGCCGCCAGGCTGAAACCCAGGTTGGCCAGCGCCGGTCGACGGCTGCCGGGGGCGCAGGCGCTGATTTGCTCGACGCTCAGTTGGCCCTTGGGCACCGGCAGGCTCATGCGTTCGGGCCGGGCCGGGTTGGCCTCCAGCATCTGTGACAGGCGATCAAACGCCAGGCGCGCCGAGCCCCACTGCTTCCACACGCCGATCAACTGGTCGATGGGGCTGAGCACGCGGCCCATGAGGATCGAACCGGCGATCATCATCCCCGGCGTGATGTCGCCCTGCACCGCGAGCAACGCGCCCAGGCCCAGCACCAGCGACTGCAATGCCAGGCGCACGCCCTTGGACCAGGCGGTGACCGTCGCGGTCTTTTCACTGGCCAGGTTCTGCTGCGCCAGGAACGCCTGGTGCTGGCCGAACCAACGCGCGCGCAAGGTAGCGAGCATGCCCATGGCTTCGATGGTGTCGGCATTGCGCAGGTTAGCCGTGGCCTGCTGGCTGGCGCTGATCGACAGTTGGCTGGCCAGCGCCATCGGCGCCTGACTGACGTTGTGGTTGACCCACGCCAGCACGATCAACAGCACTGCGCCGACCAGCGCCAACAGCCCGAGCCAGGGGTGGAACAGGAAGATCACCAACAGGTACACCGGAAACCAAGGCGCATCGAAAAACGCGAACAACGCCTGGCCGGTGGCGAACTGACGCAGCGTGGTCAGGTCATGCAACGCCTGGCCGGCCGCCTGGGTGCCGCCCTTGAGTTGCGCCTCATACGCGGCGTCGTACACCCGCTGGTTCAAACGCATGTCCATCTGCGTGCCGAGACGGATCACCACCTGGCTGCGCACCCACTCCAACGCGCCCATCAGGCCGAACAGGCCAAGGATCATCAGCGTCAGCATGAGCAGGGTCATCTGGTTGCCCGAAGCCAGCACCCGGTCGTACACCTGCAGCATGTACAGCGCCGGGGCGAGCATCAGCAGGTTGATCACCGCCGAGAACAGGCCGATGTTGAAGAAGCCACTTTTATAGGCCGTGAGGGCAGCCAGGGTTTCGTTGCCGGCGTGGCGCATCTGGGGATTCTCAAAGGGTTGAGCGGGCAGCGCCGTCGCGTTGACAGGCTGTACGACGCTGCGCAGAATTCGGCACCGCCGTCGCTGAAGAGATAGAAGGCTTGGACGACGGCGGTGTGTCATGCGGCGAATGGGAGAGCGATCTTCCATTCGCTTTTTTGCTTAAGCGGCCAGGGCGAAGTCCTGAGGCACGTCTTGTACGCCCACCAGCGCCACGTCGGAGGCGGCGACAGCAGCCGAGTCCACATGCGCCACACCGGCAGCGGCCAGTTGGTCGAACGTCGAGTTGATCGACAGGCTTGGGTCGATGTCCTTGAGCAGGGAGTCGATCGCCGACGCCAGTGCCGAGCTGTCGCCGCTCATCAGGCCGTAGACGATTTTGTGCACCTGGCCGTCGCGGCCTTCGGACTGCAGGCTCGACAGGCCCAGGTTGGCGAAGCTGACTTCCTGCTCAGCGAGGGCGTAGCTACCGCCGGCAGCGCCGCCCGTCAGAATGGTGCCCAGGTCCAGCGAGTCGATCGAACCCCACAAGGTGTGCGACGGCGGGTTGAACAAGGTGTAATGCAGGTCGCCGTTGGCCACCACCGCGGCATTGCTGACGGTGCTCGACACGCCATATTGGGTGCCGTCGAACGGGCCAGGATTGAAACCACCGGTATTCGAACCCTCTTTGACCGACCCTTCACGGTGGTTCAGGTCACCAAAGTAAGCCGACCAGTCGCTCAGGTACTCGGCAACGGTGTTCGCGGCGTAGGCGGTGCTGTATGAAATAGAAATGCTCATGCAAAACTCCAAGTCATGGGGTGGTATCTCCGCAGCAAGCCAGTGCCTGCTGTGGTTTTGCCCGTCACTGGGCAAAATCGGTCAGAACTGATATTCAACGGTGCCCTGCAAGGTGCGCCCACGCCCGAGGGTGAAGGCCAGTACGTCGCCCAGCGGCACCAGGTAGGCGCGGTCGGTGACGTTTTCCATGGCCAGGCGCAGGGTCAACTGCTCGGTAGCGCGGTAGCTGCTGTAGAGGTCATAGACGGTGTAGGGCTTCCAGTCGGCCGGGTAGACGCCGGTTTGCGAGGTGGTCACGCCGGCGCCACCTTTGACGTAGTAACCGCCGCTGTAGCGCGCACGAACCCCCACATCCAACTTGCGCTCGAACAAGCGTGCGCCCAGCGTCGCGGTGCCGCGGTCCATCGGCATGTGTTCGGAGGAACCCAGGATCGCGCTGCAGCTCTGACCCGCATTGGCCACGTCGTCCGGCACCATCGCGTCTACCGGCGCTCGGCTGCCCGGCCCCTTCTGGATCTTGGTGACACCACCCAGCCACGCGGTCTTGCTGCAGAACGTATTACTGCCGAGCATCCGCGTGTAGTTGAACTGGCCGTAGGCGAACCCGGCGTCGTAATCCAACTGGTACTCGAGGCCGCGAAAACGGGTGGTTTCCAGGTTGTTCACATACGCCGCATTGCCGATATTGGCGATGCCATAACCGGGCGGCTGCACCCCCAGGGCCATATAGGAAAAGTCATCCACGCGGGTGTTGAAGTAGGACACCTTCATGCCCACGCGGTCCTCGGCGAACAGCAGGTCTTCCTTGAGCACGTTGAAGCCGACCTCCCAGGCCGTGGACGTCTCGGGCTTCAAGTACGGGTTGGGGAAAATCGACTCCGAACCGCCGCCGTGGGGCCGGCCGCTGACCAGTGTTTCGGTGACGGCCGGAGGGCGCCAGCCCTTGCCGTACGTGGCGAACAGTTGCAGCCAATCCACGCCGGGCTTGACTGACAGGCCGAAGGTCGGCGAGAAGTGCCCCTCTTCCCGATCCACGTCATAAGTCATGGGCAAGCCGATCTGTCGCGTGGTGCCGATGATGAAGGTACGGGTGTTCAGGCCGGTCTCGCCGCGCAGCCGATAGCGGTCGTAACGCAACCCGGCATTGAGGTTCAGCCAGTTGTCGTAGTCGTAGTCCAGGCGCGCGAACAGGCTGCCCATCGCCCGGTCACCTCTGGGCGTGATGCTTTCCGCCGCCGAGGCCGTCACCGCCGAATCGGCGGCCACCATTTGATTGGAATCCGGCCGGACCTTGTCGTAGAAAAACTCCAGGCCGTAGTTGGCCTTGATCACCGACAGCTCGCTCAAGGCGAAGGTCGAGATGTTCTGCGCCTGCAAACCATAGGTGTTGGTCTGATAGGTAACGTCGTAGCCCTTGCTGCTGCCACGGGTCAGTGTGGTCTGGTCATTGCGGGTGTCGACGTAGTAGAGCTTGGCCTTGAAATCGATCAGCGGGTTGTCCGGCGTGTAGCTGTAGTCCAGTGCGAAGTTCTGCGCCGTGACATTGCTGCTGCCGAGCTTCTCCCAGAGCTGGGCCTTTTCGGCGGTCATCATGTTGACGTCGTCGTAGTCGACCTCGGTGGTCAGGTAGCTCAATTGCAGACGCTGATCCACCGGCAGGTTCAGACCCAGCTTGAGCAGGCGTGAACGCATCACCGAGCCGGTGTACTCGACGGTGGAGTTTTTGATCCGGTCTTCACTGGCCGGCAGGAAAGAACTGCCGGTGCGCAACTCGCCGATGCTGCCCCGGGTGCCGGGTTTGTAGTCGCCGAGATGACGTTCACTGGCAGCCACCAACATGTCCCACACATCGGTGCCCACGGCAAACGCCGAACTGCCGATAAAATGCGTGCCGTTGCTGCGCCCACCCAGCCCGGTGGTCAAGCGGATGCGCCCACCGATTTCCTTGCCGCCCTTGAGCAGGTCGGCGGCTTCCACGGTGCGAAAATTGGCCACACCACCGATCACCCCGGCGCCGCCCATCGTGGACGTGGCGCCCTTTTCGATCACCACCTCCGACAGCAATTCCGGGTCGACATACAGCGTGCCATTGCGTTGCTGGTGGCCACTTTGCTGGTAGTTCTGACGCATGCCGTCCACCGACATGTTGACCCGGCCATAGTCCTGGATGCCGCGAATATTCACCGACAAACCGGGGTCTTGCTGGCTGACCGCCGAGTAGACGCCCGGCGCCTCTTCGAGCATCTCGGCGGCATGCCGTGGTGGGTTTCGATCCAGTTGCTCACGCCCGACCACACTCACCGACCGTGGCGATGAATACACCCAGTCGTTGGGGTGCAGGCCGGTGATCGTGGTGGTCGCCAGTGCCAATGCGGCGCCGCTCTGCTCGACGCGGGTCAGGGTGACTTGGCGTTCGCCATTGAAGCGATACTCCACCGGCGCATTCCCCAACAGACGCGCCAAACCTTCCTGCACGCTGTATTGCCCTTTCACGGCCGTGCTCTGCAAACCGGCCAGGCGCTGGCTGTCGAACAGCACTTGCAGGCCGGCCTGGTCGGCGAATGCCAGCACAGCACTGCCCAGGGACTGCGCGGGGATATCCAGCATCAGCACCGCAGGTTGTGCAGCATTCGCCTGAGACTGAGCAGCGAATACCGGAGCCACAGCGGCGAACAGGCCCAGGTGGATGGCCAGGGCTAACCGGCTTGCGGTGATACGCCCCTTGTTGAGTGCTGACATTTCTGTTGTTCCCTGCGCTGAGCGCTTTCTTGTTTATGCGAATGCTTCTCACCTAGCAAGACGTGCGACGCGCACGAAGTCAGTAAGGTTTTTTGAAAGTTTTTCAGGAAGGGGGATTTCAGGCGGTGGGAGCTGGCCCCCACCGGGTCATCAATAGATCAGGCTGAGGCCAGCCAGGTCCAGGCGTTGCACCTGCAGTTCCTGGGTCAGCGTGGCAAGGGCGGTGTCGAGCATGTCGAGGCGGAACACGCCGCTGACTTCACGCTCGCCGAGGGCCGAGTCAGTCAACACCACGCGCCCGGGACGGTAGCGGTTGAGTTGTTCGATGACATTGGCCAACGGCTGGCGATCAAAGATCAACACACCGCGTCGCCAACTGGTGGCGCGCGCGACGTCGAGTTGATCCAAAGGCACGATGCCTTCCTGAGTGCTGTAGCGTACGGCCTGGCCTTGTTTGACCACTTTGTCGGCCGGGCCTTTTTTCGGGATGGCTTGCAGCGTGACCTCGACACTGTGTTCCAACACCCCGGTCCACGCCTGGCTGTCGCCCTCGCGCTCCACCACAAACTTCGTGCCCAGCGCCCGGGTCTGCCCGCCAGCGCTCTGCACCACGAACGGTCGGGTTTCCTCGCCCACCTTCGGTGCCACATCAAAGATCGCCGAGCCCTGCAGCAGGCTGATGCGGCGTTGCACACTGTCGTAATCCAGGCGGATGGCACTGGCGGAATCCAGTTCAACCTTGCTGCCATCGGCCAGGTGCACGGTGCGCACTTCGCCTTTCTCGGTGATGTAGTCGGCCTGCATGTGCAGCAACAAGTCCGGACCACGCACCCAGCCGACACCGGCTACCACCACGACCAGCGCGACGGCCGCCGCACGTTGCCATGGCCGGCGCCGCCTGGTCCCGCGCACAGGCTGCGTCGCCGTCGACGGGCGCTGGCGGTTCACCGGGGGTTCCTTGTACACCTCGCCCAGTGCCGCCCAGGTCTGTTCGGCAAAACGCAATGCCGCTTCGTGGCGGCTGTCGCAGGCGATCCAATGCCGCAATTCGGCCTGCTCCTGTTCGGTCAGGGCACCGGCGTGCAGGCGCACCGCCCACTCGGCGGCCGCCTCGGTAATGCTGTGCTGCTGCGGACCCTGGCTATTCACGTGTGAATCTCGAATTTTTCGTTATATAACGCTGTGACGAGTGAACGGGCGTTTTTCGGTAATTCATTCGTCGGATGGCGCCCTCTCGCCTTCCTGCAAGCGTTGCATCACGTAGGCCAACGCTTTGGCCAGGTGCTTTTGGACGCAGCTGTCAGAGATGTCCAGGTGCCGGGCGACCTGGGCATGGGTCATGCCTTCGATGCGGTTGAGGCGGAAAATCTGCTGGGTGCGCTCCGGCAACTCCGCCAGTGCCTGCTTCAATGCCTGTCGCTGTTGCTGCGCCATTGCCTGAACCTCCAACCCGGCCACGTCATCTTCAATCTCGGCCAGCGCCTCATGGGGCACGGAGTCAGTCTTGCGCCGCGCTTCCTGGCGAATATGGTCGATCAGCAGATTGCTTGCCGTTCGATAGAGATAGCCCTGGGAGTTGTCGATGCGCTCGCCCGCCGGCTTTTCCGCCAGGCGCAGGAAGCTCTCCTGCACCAGGTCTGCGGCCAACTGCGGGTCCCGTACCTTGCGCGCCAGATACCCGCGCAAGGCATCGGCATGCTTGAGAAACAGGCCTTTGAGATCCACGTCCGACAAACCGACTCCCTGGAATGTTAAGGAAACAGGCGGGCATCTTAAGCATTGTCGAGAATGATTTTCAATTGATATCTAATCTGATCCGCCTTTATGAACGGCCTGATTAACGGTTCGATAATCGAACACATACGCCGCCATCAATTGACCAAATTAACCATTCAGTACATTTTATCTGCACAACTAACAAGAATTGTGGAGAACACCCCATGCCGCCTATCGTGCTGGTGCTCAACGGTCCCAATCTCAACCTGCTCGGCACCCGCGAGCCCGCTACCTACGGCCATGAAACCCTGGCCGATGTGGCGGCCTTGTGCGGCCGCAGCGCTGAACAGCTGGGCCTGAAAATCGAATTCCGCCAGACCAATCATGAAGGCGAACTGCTCGACTGGATCCACGGCGCCCGCGCCCGCTGCGCCGGGATCGTGATCAACCCGGCGGCCTGGACCCACACCTCGGTGGCGATCCGTGATGCGCTGGTGGCCAGTGAAGTGCCGGTGATCGAAGTGCATCTCTCCAACGTGCATGCCCGCGAAGCGTTCCGTCATCACTCCTTTGTGTCACCCATCGCCAAGGCCGTGCTCGCGGGGTTCGGCAGCCACGGCTACCACCTGGCGCTGGAACACTTCAGCCAGTTGCTCAAAGGATCGGCCCGATGAAAACACGCATCCTCGCCGGCCTGATCGGCGCTGGCATCCAGGCTTCCCGCACGCCCGCGCTGCATGAACAGGAAGGCGATGCCCAAGGTTTGCGCTACTTGTACCGCCTGATCGACCTTGAGCCCCGGCAGTTGGGCATCGACGCCTTGCCCGATCTGCTGCGCGCCGCCGAGCTCATGGGCTTTACCGGGCTGAACATTACCTACCCGTGCAAGCAGGCTATCCTACCGCTGCTCGATGAACTGTCCGACGAGGCCCATGGCATTGGCGCGGTCAACACGGTGGTGTTCAAGGACGGCAAGCGCATCGGCCACAACACCGATTGCCTGGGATTTGCCGAAGGGTTCCGGCGCAACTTGAGTGATGTCGCCCGCCAACGCGTGGTGCAGATGGGCGCCGGCGGTGCAGGTGCCGCAGTGGCCCATGCGCTGCTGGCCGAGGGAGTGCAACAGTTGAGTATTTTCGACGTGGACCCCGCCCGTGCCCGCGACCTGGTGGAGAACCTCACGCTACGTTTCGGCCCAGGGCGCGCCCAAGTGGGCAACCACGTAGAAAACGCCGTGGCCGAGGCCGATGGGCTGGTGAACACCACGCCGATGGGCATGGCCAAGCTGCCCGGCACACCGGTGCCCGCCGCTTTGCTAAGAGCAGACCTGTGGGTGGCGGAAATCGTGTATTTCCCGCTGGAAACCGAACTGCTGCGCGATGCCCGCGCATTGGGCTGTCGCACCCTGGATGGCGGCAACATGGCGGTGTTTCAGGCGGTGAAGGCGTTTGAGCTGTTCTGTGGGGAAGTGCCGGATGCGCAGCGCATGCTGGCGCACTTCCAGTGCATGAATACCTGACTGAGTTGGAATAAAAATCCAAATGTGGGAGGGGGCTTGCCCCCGATAGCGGTGGATCAGCCAGCTTATCTGTAGCTGACCCACTGTCATCGGGGGCAAGCCCCCTCCCACATTTTAAATGCATTCCAACCTGAGACTTCAGGCCTGGAGGTAACGCATCACCGAATCACAAATCATGTCCCGATGCCGCTGTTTAACCGCCTCATCCGACAGGTCGATCTGAAAAATCTCACTGAAGGTATGGCGGTTGGACACCCGGTAAAAGCTGAACGAGTTGATCAGCAGGTGCACGTCCAACGGTTCCAGCCCTTCCCGGAACAAGCCCAGCTCGGCGCCACGGCGCAAGGTCTCCCCCAACCCTTCAAGGATCTTGCTGTTCATCGCCTTGATGGTGTCTGTACGCTTCACGTACTCGGCATTGTGGATATTTTCGATGCTGACAATGCGCACAAAATCCACATTCTGGTCATGGTGATCAAAGGTGAACTCCACCAGCCGCCGGATCGCTTCACGCGGCTCCAGGGCCGTGAGGTTCATGCGGGTCTCGGTGTTGCGGATGTCGCCGTAGAGTTTCTCCAGCACCTCGACGTACAACTGCTCCTTGCTGCCGAAGTAGTAATAGATCATGCGCTTGGAGGTGTGGATACGCTCGGCGATCGCGTCCACGCGAGCGCCGGAAAGGCCCTGCTGGACAAACTCGACGATGGCTTCCTGGAGTATGTTTTCGCGGGTCTTTTCCGGATTGTTCTTACGACTCTTGCGAGGTGCCTCGGTGGTCATGGTGCGCTCACGGCCAGTGTTATGCAGGCCGTGATTATGGGCCGCGACGCTCCCCGAAAGAAAGCACCGCACCGCCGTTATAAACGCGCCTGGCGCACCGCACCGCTGCGCGATTTGGCCATGGCGGCCAGGCGCACCGCCACGTTGGCTGCGCCGTAGCCAGCATAACCATTCTTGCGCTGGATGATCTCGAAGAAAAACCGCCCTTCGAAGGGTTCGGTGTAGACGTGAAACAACTCGCCGCCCTGGGCATCGCGGTCGTACAGCACGTTGTAGTACGCCAGCTCACTGAGGAACTCATCGTCGAAATCGAAACGCGCCGCCAGGTCGTCGTAGTAGTTGAGCGGGATATCCAGCAGCGGCACACCGGCCTCCTTGGCGCGGCGCACTTCGGCAAAGATATCCGCGCAGTCGAAGGCAATATGGTGCACACCCGAGCCGCGATAGCTCGACAGCGCGTGGGAAATCGCCGTGTTGCGGTTCTCGGAGATGTTCAGCGGCAGACGGATCGAGCTGCAACGGCTGCGCAGCGCGCGGCTTTTCACCAGGCCGTAAGGGTCGGGCAGTACCACTTCGTCATCGGCTTCGAAATCCAGCAGGCTCTTGTAGAACAGCACCCAGCTGTCGAGGCTGTCGGCTGGCAGGGCCATGGCCATATGGTCGATACGCAGCAAGCCGCCGCTGGATGACACGCCGGGCTGCAGGTTGAAGTCGGTGTCGTACAGCCCGCCTTCACTCTGATCCACCAGGTAAATCAGGCTGCCATCCGGCGCACGTACCGCCGCCAGCTCCAGCTCATTCGGCCCGACCAGGCCGCGATACGGCTGGCCTTTGTACGCCACCGCCCGTTCCAGGGCCTTGGCGCTGTCCTTGACCCGAATCGCGGTGGCACACAGCGACGGCCCATGGGCCTCGAAAAAGTTGTGGGCAAACGAATAGGGTTCGCAGTTGAGGATCAGGTTGATATCGCCCTGGCGCAACAGGCTCACGCTCTTGGAGCGATGCTGCCCGGCCTTGACGAACCCCAGGCGTTCCAGCCAGTGGGTGAGCTTGGCGCCAAGGCTCTCGTCCACGGCAAATTCAAGGAACTCGATGCCGTCGTATTCGCTGGCAGGCGGGGTATCAAACAGAATCTCGACCGGTTGCGCCGGCGCTTCCTGTTTCAGGCGTTCGCGGGTTTTCTCTTCGAGGTACAGCAGGGAGCGCAGGCCATCCGCCGCGTTCGCACGGGTGGGCGCGGCGCGGAAGCCGTCGTTGAAAATTTCCAGGGACAGCGGCCCGGTGTAGCCGCTCTTGATGATCGGCCCGAGGAACCCAGCCAGGTCGAATTCGCCTTGGCCGGGGAAGCAGCGGAAGTGCCGACTCCACTCCAGCACGTCCATGGCCAGGATCGGCGCGTCGGCCATTTGTACGAAGAAGATCTTGTCGCCGGGGATCTCGGCGATGGCGCTCGGGTCGCCCTTGAGGGACAGGGTATGAAAGCTGTCGAGCAATACACCAAGGCTCGGGTGATCGACCTGACGCACCAGGTTCCACACCTGTTGCCAGGTATTTACATGCTTGCCCCAGGCCAGCGCTTCATAGCCAATGCGCAAGCCACGACGGCCGGCGTGTTCGGCGAGCAGGCCGAGGTCATCGAGCAGAATGCGCTCGTCGCCCACGCAATCGGCGGAGGCATTGCTGCACACCAGCACCAGGTCGGTGCCCAGTTCCTGCATCAAGTCGAATTTGCGCTCGGCGCGTTCCAGGTTGCGTGCAAGGCGGTCTCGACGGCAGCCTTCAAAATCGCGAAACGGCTGGAACAAGGTGATGGCAATGCCAAGGTCGGCACACATTTGCCTGACTTCCCGGGGGCTGCCATCGTAATACAACAGATCGTTTTCGAAGATTTCTACGCCGTCGAACCCGGCGGCCGCGATGGCTTCGAGTTTCTCCGGCAGGGTTCCGCTCAAGGAAACGGTGGCAATGGAGCGTTGCATGGGCGACTCCCGGCATTTAGGCGCGTCTTGTTTACGGCAAATTATTGGCCGCTAAACTGTTCACAGCAATTAAAATGTACGAACCGGTTAGTTTTTGGTGCGATTATCGAACACAAAGCCGTTTTGGCGAATTGACGATTTTTTAGCCGCTGCGCACCATCGATTCAGTAACAAGACCCAGAACACACCATAAAAATTTCAAAAAACGGGTACGACCTCATGCCTTTGCAAAACTCCGTCCTGGCCGACCGCCCGGGCACACCGCACGCCGGCATCGGCGACAAGATCCGCGGCGCCCTGGCCGTGGGTAAAACGCGCTGGGGCATGTTGGCCCTGGTGTTCTTCGCCACCACCCTCAACTACATCGACCGCGCCGCATTGGGCGTGATGCAGCCTATCCTCGCCAAGGAGATGAGCTGGACGGCGATGGACTACGCCAACATCAACTTCTGGTTCCAGGTCGGCTATGCCATCGGCTTTGTGCTGCAGGGCCGCTTGATCGACCGGGTCGGTGTGAAACGCGTGTTCTTCTGCGCGGTCCTATTGTGGAGCCTGGCCACCGGCGCCCATGGCCTGGCCACCTCGGCGGTGGGCTTCATGGTCTGTCGTTTCATTCTCGGGCTGACCGAAGCCGCCAACTACCCGGCCTGCGTCAAGACCACGCGCCTGTGGTTCCCGGCTGGTGAACGGGCAGTGGCCACCGGTATCTTCAACGCCGGCACCAACGTGGGTGCGATGATGACGCCGATGCTGCTGCCGTTGATCCTGCACGTGTGGGGCTGGCAGGCGGCGTTCCTGTGCATGTCGGCGCTCGGCGGAATCTGGCTGCTGTTCTGGGGCTTGAAGTACTTCAACCCGGAAGACCACCCCACCGTCAAACAATCCGAACTGGACTACGTGCAACAGGAAGTCGAACCGGAACAACCCCGCGTGCCCTTCAGCCGCATCCTGCGCATGCGTGGCACCTGGGCCTTCGCCCTCGCCTACTCGATGACCGCGCCGGTGTTCTGGTTCTACCTGTACTGGCTGCCGCCGTTCCTGAACCAGCAATACAACCTGGGCATCAACGTGACCCAGATGGGTATCCCGCTGATCATCATCTACCTGACCGCCGACTTCGGCAGCGTGGGGGGTGGGATTCTGTCGTCGTTCCTGATCGGCCGAGGCATGAACTCGATCAAGGCGCGGCTGCTGTCGATGCTGCTGTTTGCCTGCTGCATCGTCGGCGTGATCATGGCCGCCGGTTCCAGCCAGCTGTGGGTCGCGGTGTTTGCCATCTCCCTGGCGATTGGCGCACACCAGGCCTGGACCGCCAACATCTGGAGCCTGGTGATGGACTACACACCCAAGCACATGATGAGCACGGTGTTCGGTTTTGGTGGCATGTGCGCGGCCATCGGCGGCATGTTCATGACCCAGATCGTCGGCCACATCCTCACGGTCACGAACAACAACTACACCGTGTTGTTCACCCTGATCCCGGCGATGTACTTCATTGCGCTGACCTGGATGTACTTCATGGCACCGCGCAAGATCCCTACCGTGGACGTTTGATCTACCGTCTCAGCTACCGGCGCCGCTGCTGCCAGGCAGCGGCCAGCCCGCTCATGCAGATCACCCCGATACCGACCACCGTGGTCAGGTCCGGGGTGTGGTTGAACACCAGCCAGCCCAACAACCCCGCAAACACGATCTGGCAATAGCCAAACGGCGCCAGCAAGGCCGGTGCCGCGAAGCGGAACGCCTGGGTCAGCATCAAGTGCGCGGTCATCCCGCAGGTGCCCAGGGCCAGCATCAACACGCCGTGCCACAGCGTCGGCACTTGCCAGAAGAACGGCACCATCGCACTCATCACCAAGGTATTGCACAGGCCGGCGAAGAAGTTGCTGGTGGTGGGCGTGTCGTATTGGCTGAGAATGCGCGTGAGCAGTTGGTAGAAGCAGAAGAACAGCGCCGAACACAGGGGCAACAAGACCGCCGGGGTGAACAGTTCGCCGCCCGGGTGGATGATGACCAGCACCCCGACAAACCCGCAGATCACCGCCAGCCACTGGCCACGTGTCACATGTTCGCCGAGCAGCGGCACCGAGAGCGCCGTTACCAGGATCGGTGCAAGGAAGTTCACCGCCGTGGCTTCCGCCAGGGGGATGAAGTGCAGCGCCGAGGTGAAAAACAGGCTGGTGCCCAACAGGCACAGCGCCCGCACCACCTGCATACCCGGCCGTTTGCTGCGCAGCACGCGCAAGCCCGATTGCGGCAGGAAGATGCCGGCCATCAACAGGGTGTGCACCAGGTAACGCGCCCACACCACCATCACGATCGGGTAGAACCCGGCCAGGTATTTGGACAAGGCGTCATGGCTGGAGAACAGGAACGTCGCCAGTACAATCAGCAAAATGCCTTTGAAGGGGTGGTTGACGCCGGAAAGGGGGGTGCTGACAGTCATGGAATTCTCTTGCGTGGCGAGCTGAACGCGTGGCACTCAACCCGGTAATCTAGCAGCCGGGCCTGCGTCTGCCCCTAGAGCATAACCAAACACCGTGCGAACAGCGCACTAAATCACGGGATTCGAGTCCAACGCTGCACGTTGACCGCCGTGTTGCACACTTTTTAATCAAGGCCTTGCTGCTATGAAAAAAATCCTCTTTGTCCTGTCTGCCCTTGCCCTGCTCACCGCGTGCAACCAGCAAGAGCAGCCAGCCCCCAAGCCGGCACCGGCGTCCGTGCAGGCCACCCTGGTGCCGGCAACGCCGCCCACCGACAAATGGCTCGGCAAGTGGATCGGCGTAGAAGGCCTCTACCTGACCATCGCCAAGGACGACAGTATTGGCCGTGGTCACTACATTCTGACCATGAAATATGGCCTTGATGACGACGACTCCGGCACCTTCAAAGGTGAAGCCAACGAAGACGGCATCGCCTTTACCCGCCCGGACGGCCCCCAGCAATTGAGCGCCGGCGACGGCGAAGCCACCGGTTTGAAATGGTTGGCGGATAAAAAGGATTGCCTGATTGTCGATACCGGCGAAGGCTATTGCCGCGATTAACGGCCATACTCTTCCCCAATTAATGTAGGACCGTTCACCGAGAGGATTGCCCCATGCTATGGAAAAAAGGCCGACGCAGCGACAACGTGGTCGACGCCCGCGATGACAGCGGCGGTGGTGGGGGCGGTATGCGCTTTGGGGGCGGCAAGGGCCTGAGCCTCACGGCCATCGTGCTGATTGTCGGCATCGGCTGGTTGACCGGCCAGGACCCGTTGCAGATCCTCGGCCAACTGACCGGCCAGATGGAGCAGGCACCCTCGGTGAGTACGCAGACACGTCAGGCGCCGCCGGCCAACGACGAGCAAGCAGACTTTGTCCGCGCCGTGCTGGGCGATACCGAAGACACCTGGGGCCAGGTGTTCCAGGAAAACGGCCTGGCCTACAAGAATCCGAAACTGATTCTGTTCCGTGGCCGGGTCAATTCCGCCTGCGGGGGTGCCACCTCGGCCAGCGGCCCATTCTATTGCCCGGCTGACCAGCAGGTGTACCTGGACCTGGATTTCTTCCGGGAAATGTCGCAGCGCTTCCAGGCCGCCGGTGATTTCGCCCAGGCCTACGTGATCGCCCACGAAGTCGGGCACCACGTGCAGACCTTGCTGGGCATCTCGTCGAAAATCCAGGCCGCACGCCAGCAGGGTCGGCAGATGCAAGGTGATGGCGGCCTGCTGGTGCGCCAGGAACTACAGGCCGACTGCTTCGCCGGGGTGTGGGCCAACCGTGCGCAAAAGCGCCTCAACTGGCTGGAACCCGGCGATATCGAAGAAGCACTGAACGCGGCCAACGCCATTGGCGATGACCGCTTGCAGCAACAGGGTCAGGGGCGTGTTGTGCCGGACTCGTTTACCCACGGCACCTCGGCACAGCGGGTTCGCTGGTTCAAGACCGGCTTCGCCCAGGGCCAGATCACTCAATGCGACACGTTTACCGCCAAGAGTCTTTGAATGAATAAACGCTTGGGATTGCTGCTGGGCTTGTTAGTCACGTGTTCAACCTGGGCCGCCGAACACGGCGTCAAGGACGTCAGCCCCCATCGTTTCCACCTGGAGGCCGGCGATCTCAGCCTCGGTTTGAGCCAGGATTGGCGCCAGCCACTGCCCCAGGTCACCCGCGCATTGATCATCGTGCACGGCCGCCTGCGCAATGCGCAAACCTACCTGCAAAGCGCCGAAGACGCCGCCGAGCACGCAGGCCAGAGCGCCAACACACTGGTGATTGCGCCGCAGTTTCTGAATGCGTCCGACGTCAAGCGCAACCACCTGGACAATCAGGTACTGCGCTGGAACGGCAATGACTGGATGGCCGGCGAGCCCTCCACCGGTCCGGGACACATCAGTTCCTACGGCGCCCTCGACCAGATCATCAAGCACCTGGGCAACCGCACGCTGTTCCCGGCGCTGAAGGAAATCGTCGTGGCCGGCCACTCCGGTGGCGGCCAGGTGGTGCAGCGCTTCGCCCTCACCGGGCACGACCATCCGCTGCTGCAAACCGAAGGCATCAGCCTGCGTTACGTGGTGGCCAACCCTTCGTCCTACGCTTACTTCACCCCCCAACGCCCGGTGAAGTTCGATACCGCCCGTTGCCCAGGCTTCAACGACTGGAAGTACGGCCTGCAAGACCTGCCCGACTACGCCAAGGGCCAGAGCGCCCAACAGCTCGAGCAGGCTTACGTGTCACGCAATATCACCTACCTGCTGGGCCAGCAGGACACCGACCCGAACCACCCCGCGCTGGACAAAAGCTGCGCCGCCGAGACCCAGGGCGCGTACCGCCTGATTCGTGGGCACAACTACTTTGACTACCTCAAGCAGCGGCATCCGCAGCTGAGTCATAAGTTGGTGGAAGTGCCGGGGGTGGGGCATGACGGAGACGGGATGTTTACGTCGCCCGAGGGCCAGAAAGTACTGTTCACGCCATAACCTGTGGGAGGGGGCCCCCGATTGCGGTCTGCCAACTACACATGTGCTGATTTATACACCGCTATCGGGGGCAAGCCCCCTCCCACAGTTGATCTCTATTGTTTGGGCTGGATCATCTGGTGCAGCACCGCGCAGTCCGATGCATGCCAATCCGCCAACTCCGGCCACGGGTTCTCCGGCAGATTCACCAACACCGTTCGCGTCCCCGCCGCCCGGCCGCAGTCCAGGTCAAAGCGGTAATCACCGACCATCACCATCTCGCTTGGCGACACATCCCACGCCGCCGCGAGTTTCAGCAGGCCGTCCGGATCCGGCTTCGGTTGCGCATCGTCACGCCCCAGCACGTCCTCCATGGCAAAACAGTCCGCCAGGCCAATCGCGTCCAGGGTGATATGCGCCAGCTCCCGCGCATTGCGCGTCAGGATGCCCAGGCGATAGCCACGCCCGGCCAGTTCGCGCACCAGTTCTACCGCGCCTTCGGCGGCCACCGACTCCAACGCCAGCTCACGCTCGTGCTCCAGCAACCAGGCATGCTTGGCCGCCGCAACCTCCTTCGGCAACGCCGCCAGGTGCGTGAGGATGTCGTCTTCGGGTGGAATCTCCAGGGCCACGCGAATGGCCGCGAAATCATGCACGGCCACCGTCAGGGTGCCGTCCATGTCGAACACCCAATGTTTAACCTCTGTCAGGCTCATGCCCAATCCTTGCGATGGCGAATCAGGCCTTCCTGGGTGACCGAGGCCACCAGTTGCCCGGCGCGGTTGTACACGCTGCCTCGGGAGAACCCCCGGGAATTGCCGGCCCACGGGCTGTCCATGGCGTAGAGCAACCAGTCATCGGCACGCAGGTCGGCGTGGAACCACAGCGCGTGATCGAGGCTGGCGACCTGCATGTCTTTCTGCCACACGGTCTTGCCGTGGGGCAGCAGCGAAGTGGTCAGCAGGCCGAAGTCCGAGGCGTAGGCCAGCAGGTATTTGTGCAGCGCCGGTGCATCGGCCAGGGCGCCGTCGGCGCGGAACCACACGTACTTGACCGGGTCGGACGGTTGCGGGTTGAACGGGTCTTTCTCGGTGACCGGGCGCACTTCGATCGGCTTGGGGCACAGCAGCTTGTCGCGCATGTGCTCGGGGATCAGGTGCGCGCGTTGCTGGGTCAGTTCCAGCTCCGACGGCAGGTTTTCCGGGCCGACCACCACGGGCATGGTGGTCTGGTGATCGAAGCCTTGTTCGTCGTACTGGAACGAGGTGGTGCAGGTGAAGATCGGGTGGCCCTTCTGGATCGCCGTCACCCGGCGCGTGCTGAAACTGCCGCCGTCGCGCACGCGGTCCACCGAGTACACCACCGGCAACTTCGCGTCGCCAGGGCGCAGGAAATAACCGTGCAGGGAATGCACGTGCCGCGCTTCTTCTACGGTCTGGCTGGCCGCCGACAGCGACTGGCCGAGCACCTGGCCGCCGAACAGTTGGCGAAAACCCAGGTCCTGGCTGCGGCCGCGAAAGAGGTTTTCCTCGATCGGCTCCAGGGTCAGCAGGTCCACCAGATCTTCCAATACTTGGCTCATAGAGCAACTCCTAAAATCTATCGGGCATTCCGGGCTGCCTATCCGTGCAGCGTGTCCAACCATTGGGCGCGGGTGATGCGGTACAAAACATGATGGCGCAGCGGGTCATCGGCTGCGACCTTGGGGTGTTCAAAATCTGCCTGGGGATCGTAATGCATACCGATGGCCTGCATGACTTTTTGTGATGGCAGATTGGATTCGGTGGTGAAGGCGACAATCTCGTCCAGGTTCAGACGATCAAAACCACAGCGCAATGCGGTCCAGGCGGCCTCGCTGGCATAGCCCAGGCCCCAGTGTTCGCGAGCCAGGCGCCAGCCGATTTCCACCGCCGGGGTAAAGTCGGCATCGAAGCTGACATTCAGCAACCCGGTGAGACCGATGAATTCCCCCGTGTCCTTGCGTTGCAACGCCCACAGGCCAAAGCCGTATTCGGCGAAGTGGCCGCGAATCCGGCCGATCAACGCGGCGCTTTCCAGGTGGCTCAGTGTGGCCGGGAAATAACGCATCACCTGCGGGTCGGCGCACATGCGCGCAAAGTCCGGCAGGTCGCTGTCGCGCCATTGACGCAACAAAAGGCGTGCGCTTTCCAATTCGAGTATCGGCTCCATGGGTCCCCTCCCTTGCCATGTGCGTGAGTGTACAACGCGGGTAAGATGCCTCGCAGGTTCCCGTCAGAAAATCCCATGCCTCTGCCATTGATCTACCACGATGACTACAGCCCCGAGTTCCCGGCGGACCACCGGTTCCCCATGGACAAGTTCCGCCTGCTGCGCGACCACCTGGTGTCCACCGGACTGACCGAGGACAGCCAACTGCTGCGCCCGCAGCTGTGCCCGCCAGAGATTCTGGCCCTGGCCCATGACGCTGGGTATATCGAACGCTACATGGGCGGCGAGTTGTCCCGCGAGGACCAACGTCGCCTCGGCCTGCCCTGGAACGAAGCCCTGGCCCGGCGCACCGTGCGCGCGGTCGGTGGCTCCATCCTGGCAGCGGAGCAAGCATTGGAACACGGCCTGGCCTGCCACCTGGCCGGCGGCACCCACCACGCCCACTACGATTACCCGGCGGGCTTCTGCATCTTCAATGACCTGGCGGTGATCAGCCATTACCTGCTGGCCAGCGGCCGGGTCAACCGCGTGCTGATCTTCGATTGCGACGTGCACCAGGGCGATGGCACGGCACGCATCCTCCACGACACGCCGGACGCCATCACCGTATCGCTGCACTGCGAAAAGAACTTCCCCGCGCGCAAGGCCCAGAGTGACTGGGACATCCCTCTGCCGATGGGCATGGGCGACGCCGATTACCTCAAGGTGGTGGACGACGCGCTCAACTACCTGCTGCCGCTCTACCAGCCGGACCTGGTGCTGTACGACGCCGGCGTCGATGTGCACAAGGACGACGCCCTCGGTTACCTCAAGCTGACAGACCAAGGCGTCGCCGCCCGCGACGAAAGCGTGATGCGCCATTGCCTGGGCCGCGACATCCCGGTGATGGGCGTGATCGGCGGCGGCTACAGCAAGGACCGCCCGGCCCTGGCCCGCCGCCACGGCATTCTGCACCACAGTGCGCAACGGGTATGGACGTCATCAGGTTGTCACTGAACTGTGGGCGTTACCCACAATGCCTGTGGAACCACCTGTGGATAACTTGAGTGTAAGCGTGTGAGAGCTACTAATCATAAGGCCTGTAGGAAGCTGTACGTTTTTTGATCAGGCGTTTTCACTCTCGTCGGGTAGAATGCTCGGCTAATTTATGCGAGCGCAGCCCATGCCCGATACCCCTCCCCCACACGTCATCATCATCGGCGGCGGCCCTGCCGGATTGACGGCCGCCGAAGTCCTGAGCCAGGCAGGCGTAAGGGTGGACCTGTACGACGGCATGCCGTCCGTGGGGCGCAAGTTCCTGCTGGCCGGCGTGGGCGGCATGAACATCACCCACTCCGAGGCGTACCCGGCGTTTCTGTCGCGCTATGCCGAACGTGCGCCGCACATGGCGCCACTGCTGCGTAGTTTTGGGGCCGAGGCGTTGTGCGAGTGGATTCATGGCTTGGGGATCGAGACCTTTGTCGGCAGCTCGGGCAGAGTGTTTCCTACAGATATGAAAGCCGCCCCGCTGCTGCGCGCCTGGCTCAAGCGTCTGCGCGACCAGGGCGTGGTTATCCACACCCGGCATCGTTGGGTAGGCTGGAATGCCGAGGGCGACTTACTTATCCACAGCCCCGAAGGCGAAAAAACGGTCCGCAGCGATGCCGTGCTGCTGGCGCTGGGCGGCGGCAGTTGGTCGCGCCTGGGCTCGGACGGTGCGTGGCTCCCGTTGCTGGCGGATCGCGGCGTGCCCTGCGCCGTGCTGCAACCGAGCAACTGCGGTTTCGAGGTGTCAGCCTGGAGCGAATTGATGGTCAGCAAATTCGCTGGCGCGCCGTTGAAAAACGTCGCCATCGGGCTGGGGGACGACAAGCCTCGGCTGGGCGAATGCGTGATCACCGCTACCGGCATCGAAGGCAGCTTGATCTACGCGCTGTCAGCGCCGATTCGCGAAGCGATCAACCGCGACGGTGCGGCCACCGTGCATATCGACCTGTTGCCGAGCAAGCCGCTGGACAAGGTCCTGGCTGCCCTGGCCAAGCCGCGTGGTTCGCGCTCGATGAGCAAACACCTGCACAGTCAGTTGGGGTTGGAGGGGGTCAAAGCGGCACTGCTGCGCGAGTTGGCGCCGGCTGAGCACTTCAACGATCCGGCGAAGTTGGCGGTGGCGATCAAGGCGCTGCCATTGACGTTGGTGAAGACACGGCCGATGGATGAGGCCATCAGCACCGCAGGCGGCGTGCCATTTGAGGCGCTGGATGAGCGCTTGATGCTCAAGCAGTTGCCGGGAGTGTTTTGTGCGGGGGAAATGCTGGATTGGGAGGCGCCGACCGGGGGGTATTTGCTGACGGGATGTTTTGCCAGCGGCCGGGCGGCTGGGCGGGGGATGTTGGAGTGGCTCAATCGCTGATATTGCGGTGAATTCAAAGCCGCCATCGGGGTGTAGAACCGTAGACATCGTTTACATCTGAAACCGGGGACATCGTTTACACATTTGAGGCTTGGACGCGGGTCATACCTCGTCCAAGCCTCCCCAAGGGATAATCACACAGGTACAAATCCCAGACATCATCCTCAGCTTCTTTAAGACCTATCCTTTCTCCGGATAGGGCCTCGCTGACAAATACCAACTTGCCGTTCCACTTGATCGATCCATCCTGCCTGACGCTTCGCACCCGCATTTCTGCCGGATACTCCACATCGGGCAAGCACCCTGGGTACAGTCGGGTAGATGGCACGTACACATCTCCCGGACGTTTCATACCAAGCGCTTCATGAGGGCGTACGTAATTGAACTCATGCCGGAAATGCTCCAGCAAAAGCTGCTGCTCCACCAAGTTGCTCCCTAGCGGTAGCTCAAGTTTCAGGCTGCGATGCATTCGTTCGTGTCGACCATTCTGGGCAGGTCTTCCCGGCATGGTTCGCTCGGGATAGATACCTAAACGGATCCACCAAACGGCCAGTGTGGATATCCTCGCCAGGCCAGGAGAGGCGAAAGGGACTCCGTTGTCAGAGCGAATGACTTCCGGCATGCCGTAATCCTGAAAAAGCCGCTCAAAGGTTTGTTTTACAGGCTGGGTCATGATTTTAGGATGAGCCCTGCACGCCAGAATCAAACGGGATGCATGGTCTGTAACCGTCAGCGGGAAGCAAAGCTGGGCGTTGAGCATCTTGAATTGCCCTTTGTAGTCCACGCACCAGGTTTTGTTGGGGTCATTGGCCTCTCGCATTTCAATATGGGAGGTACCGTGCCGACGCTTGAACCGCCGTTTGCTGACCAGCCCAAGTCGGTCAAGCCATTGGCCGGCTGTACTGGGAGACGGCCAATCGATAGAGGGATCTTCAATTCGCAATAGCTCAATGAGCTTCTTTGGCCCCCATTTATCGTGGGCTTCCTTCATGGCCACTACGCGAGCCAGGATCTTATCGTCGGTCTTGTTGGGGCTGTTATGAGGTCGCCGAGAAACCTCGGCTAACGACTTCAAATCGCCGTTATGCCGAGAAATCCATTTGTCTACGGTAGGTCGACTGACACCGAAGCGGCGGGCCAGCTGGCTTTTCGTGAAGTTACCCGAAAGCCAGTCAGCAACCAGCTTGATTCGTTGGTTCATGGGGGACTCTTGGTTCCAGGGCATGATCAGTTACCTCCTGATCATGCGTATTAACCTGTAAACCATGTCCCCGGTTAGAAATGTAAACGATGTCCCCGGTTTGTACCGGGGCAAGCCCCCTCCCACATTTGACTGTATTCACAAATCAAAGTGTGGGAGGGGGCTTGCCCCCGATGAGGCCATCAGCCGCGCTGAAGAACTTACTTCTTCTTGCGTGGCCCGGTATTAAAAACGGGCACCTTGCGCACCGGCTTGATCGAAGGCTCCGCCGGCGTCACTTCACCGCTGTCCACCCACTTGCCCAGGTTGCGCTTACCGCCACCACCGGACGTTTTAGGCTTCTTCGGTTTCTTCGGCTTCTTCACCACCTGCCCGCTGGCGTCGGTGTCCGGCACGCGGTGCTCCGGTTCGAAGTCCGGCTCCATCTTGCGGGTCAGGGTCTGACGCGTGAGCATCTCGATGGCCGACAGCATGTTCACTTCATCGGCACACACCAGGGAAATCGCCTCACCGGTATTGCCCGCACGCCCGGTACGGCCGATTCGGTGGATGTAGTCTTCAGCCACGATCGGCAAGTCGAAGTTGACCACCAGCGGCAAGTCTTCGATGTCCAGGCCACGGGCAGCCACATCAGTGGCTACCAGGATCTGCACTTCACTGGATTTGAAACGGTCCAGCGCACGTTGGCGGGTCGCTTGAGGCTTGTCGCCATGGATGCCGTCGGCATTGATGCCCAGGCCCTGCAACTTATCCACCAGCGCATCCACGCCGTTACGGGTCTTGGCGAACACCAGCACCTGCTTCCAGCGGCCTTTGCGCATCAGGTGCACAAACAGCTCCGGCTTGCGCTTCTTGTCCACCGGCACGATCCACTGCTTCACGGTGTTGGCAGCAACATTGCGCGGGCTGACTTCGATGCTCAGCGGGTCGTTGAGCATCTGCCCGGCCAGCAGGCGGATGTCATCGGAGAAGGTCGCGGAGAACAGCAGGGTCTGGCGCTTTTTCGGCAGCATGCGGTAGATGTTCGCCAGCTCTTCCGAGAAGCCCAGGTCGAGCATGCGGTCGGCTTCGTCGAGCACCAGGGTTTGCAGTTGGTTGAGCTTCAGCGCGTTCTGGCGGAACAGGTCGATCAGGCGACCGGGCGTGGCGACCAGAATGTCGACGCCCTTGCGCAGCTTCATCATCTGCGGGTTGATGCTCACGCCGCCGTACACCGCGTAGGTGGTGAGTGGCAGGTGTTGGGCGTACTCGGCGACGCTGGCGTGCACCTGCTCGGCCAGCTCGCGGGTCGGGCACAGGATCAGCGCACGCGCCGAGTTGGCGGCGACTTTCGGCCCTTCCATCGTCAACAGTTGCAGGAGCGGCAGGGCGAAACCGGCGGTCTTGCCGGTACCGGTCTGGGCCGCGGCCATCAGGTCGCGACCGGCCAGCACTGCCGGAATGGCTTGCGCCTGCACCGGCGTCGGGGTCTGGTAGCCAAGCGTCTCAAGGGCGCGCAGCAAGGGTTCGATCAGGCCAAGGGTGGCGAAAGTCATGTGTTTACCGTAGGAAAAATTCAGCGCAAGGTCGCAATGCGCCGCAGTTTACCTTATTTCCGGCTTGGGCTTGCGCCACTGGGGCAGGCTGATCAGCAGGACGGCGCTAATGATCACCAGCATGGCCAGGGCTTCTTCCAGGCCGATGGTCTCGCCCACGAACACAATCCCCAGCAATACCGCCACCGCCGGGTTGACGTAGGCATAGCTGGTCGCCGCCGCCGGGCGTACGTGCTTGAGCAGGTACATGTAGGCATTGAAGGCGATGATCGAGCCGAATACCGTCAGATAGGCCAGGGCCAACCAGCCTTCCAGCGGCGGCGCGGCCTGCAGGCGTTCACCGGATAGCGCGCTGACGAACAACAGCGCCACACCGGCGACCAGCATCTCCGCAGCACTGGCCATCGCGCCCTGGGGCAACGGCAATTGCCGGCTCCACACCGAACCAAACGCCCAGGAAGCCGCCGCCACCAACAGCAACACAGCACCCATCGGGCTCGACTGCAACGTGCTGCCCATATTGAGCATGGCGATGCCGATGATCCCCAGAATCACCCCCGCCCACTCCAAGCGAGTGTTGCGCGCGCCCCAGAAATATCCACACAGCAAGGTGAACAACGGCACCGTCGCCACGGCCAGCGCCGCCACGCCGGACGACACCCCCATGTGTTCCGCCACGCTGACACCGCCGTTGCCCACGGTGAGCAGCAAAAGACCAATCATCCCGGCTGCTTTCCACTGCGGCCACGTCGGCGCCGGCACCCCACGCCAGCGCAGGAAGCCATACATCAACGCCCCCGCCGTGCAAAACCGAATCCCCGCCAGCAACAACGGCGGCCAGTACTCAACGCCGATGCGAATCACCAGATAGGTGGACCCCCAAATCACATACAGCGCAAAAAAAGCGGCGATCAACGGTAAGGGAAAGCGACGTGGGCCAGGCATTGGGCAGCTCTATGGCAGGAGATGGGAGGCTTATTCTAAAAAGACAGGTCGTTAAACATAAGTTACAAAACCTGTTTAAAACGCCAATACACTTTTCAAAGCACGGTTGTGAAGGCTATAAACCGTGCTTTCGAAAGTCACGTGCAACCGGAGCCTTATCATGGACAAATACGACCGCATGCTCCTCAGCGCCCTGCTCGAAGACGGCCGCGCGTCCTACGCGCAACTGGCCCGCACGGTAAACCTCTCCGCCCCTGCCGTCGCCGAACGCGTGGCCAAATTGGAGGCCAGCGGGGTGATCACCGGGTATCAGGCCAAGGTGGATTTATCCAAGGTGGGGTTGCCGATCCAGTGCGTGATTGAACTGCGGTTGACCAATCATGGCAGTCAGAAGGTGTACGACGCGCTGGCGGAAATTCCCGAGCTGACAGAATGCCATCGGGTGACCGGCGACCCGTGCGTGATCATGCAGGCGGCGGTGGGGTCGATGCCGGAGTTGGAGAGCTTGATCAACCGCGTGGCGAAGTTCGGGTTCAGCAAGACCTCGATTATTTTGTCGAGTGCGATAGAGCGACGGGTGCCGTTGGGGCAGTTGGAGGGGAGTACTAAGTAAGTCAAGTGGGGGCATGCGCCCCCCTTAAACTCACCTCAACAACCAGTTTTCACTAAGCATCAAGTTTATTTCTTGCATAGCTACTGACTTTCTCTCGAAACAGCTGATAGGAGGGCAGGTCTCGAACCGGACCGGCAGGATCCAGATCTACTGTCAGACGAGCCCGCATCTCGGAAAATCTTTTTTTGAACTTGCTCAACCTCGCACCTTGAGTTCCACTCGCCTCACAGAGGGCATCCATCAATATCTGCTTTGTATCACGTGCATCTTCAAGTCTCCGAACGGACGGAATACAGCCGATGGCTCCACGGTAAGACGCGTTTCCCGCCACACGTTTTATTGCGTTCACGTCTGCGAGCAGCCAAGTTTCTAGCATGGTAACTGGAACCACCGATATAACTCTCTCCAATTCCAACACACCTACGCTCGCTTGAGAAACTTCAAGTTCTCTAACTGCCACGCCGACGTTATCAGCATCACGATGCACAAATATTACGTCTGCATGAGGATAATATTTCGCCAGCGCCACCAACTTATCACGAACGGAGCGTCCTATAGCGGGCCTAAACATACCCAAATCAGGAACCTCACCACTGACCTCTGAAAACCCCTCTTCGATTAGTATTGTTTGTATATGCTCTACCAGCCTCAAATCCGAAGAGCCTTCCCCAGTGAGAACGAACCTTATCTTCATATGCAAAAACCCCAGGATTTACTCTTCAAATTCCATAGAGATTTGACTATCCGGCGGCAGAGCCAGATAAGCAATAATCGATCCTTTATCAATGCATTCAGAACCAGATTTAAAACGCCAGCTTTCGCGCAAGCTTTTACAGCGAATCGTAGACGCCGGCGTTCCATCCGGCCCCAAAACCTTTACGACATCTGCATATATCAAATCATCTGGAGACTCTAGCTTCACTAAAACTGGGGAGTGAGTAGCAATCAATATTTGCCTCATTGGATTATCTTCCCCTACTGGATAGCTGGTATCAACAGCCAGTTCCTTAAGCAACGCTAACATCGCTCCCATTTTTGCAGGATGGATACCATTCTCGGGCTCTTCGAAACAAAGAAGTCCTTTGAAATCCGGATCCTCGGCCATAATACATAGAGCCATGAATCTAAGAGTTCCGTCGGAAAGAGCTCTTGCTGGTAAAAACGCACCAGAGCGCTCTTTGACCTCAACAGTGAGCAATTGCCTAACTTGATCTACATCGACTCGCACATCAGATGTAGGAACAATTTCAGAAAGTCTACTCGCTATACGCGAATAGACATTCTCGTCTTTACGATATAACTTATGTAATGCGGCAGCCAAACGACCGCCATCAGCACCGACACTTGCGTCTTCGTGCATTTTGTTTGAACGTCGCATCGCTGTCGGCTCTAGAGAAAGGAATCTCCAAGATTGCATTTCTCTTCTAGCTGCCAAAATCGTTGGCCAAACAGCACTATTCGTGTTCGCGACAACCGTTTTAGGAATGTACCTAGCGGGAATTTTCTGAGGTTGGCCACTACTCCCACCATCCTGATGAAGGTGAATCTCCACAATCCCATCATCTACCTTTTGAGTAGAAATGAAACCTGCACCTTTTCTTTTATTCAAAACAACATTATCACGAAACTGTGAAACACTTAGCGGAAAATGCAAAGACTTGGTAGCCTCCCCCTTATTTATATGCACAAGCGTTTCACGCGAAAGATACAACCCCAAGGAGCCAGACTTCTCCTCTAGAGGATCCCTAGCAATTTCGACCTCATAACGCAAAAATGTTGAAGTTGCTTGAGCCTTACGGCCAAAATCATCAACTATATCCAGCGGAACAATCATCTCCACAGCCAACTTTAAACTTTCGACTCGATACTCACCATTTGTCCAAAAAATATCTAGCGGATCAGTAGATTCGGAATCCCGAACTGCCAATGCCGCCTCTACGATAGACTTGTCACTTAACAGCGAGAGGAACTTAATAGCATCAAATATATTTGATTTTCCTACGCCATTCAGACCAGCAATACAGTTAAATGGACCAAGTGACACAGAAAAATCTAAAAGATTTTTGAAACCATGAGCTTCGAGTTTGGTAAGCATGATAGCTCTCTATAATCGAGCAGCGACTAATTTATACCGAGTATCTTTGATGTGATCGCCAGACTCAAGAGATGGATTGGCTTCTTTTTCACTTAATACTGCCCCGTGGCTGAATGACGTGTAAGGCCCTACCAGCGTATGAGATTTTCTCACTCACCCGCAGGATTAATTACACAGCACTGATGCTGTGGATGACCAGCAAGACCGATCCCTTTCATTTGCGGGAAGTTTCCTAGAGAATTCCACAGCCTTGTTTCCATTGAGCCATGTGGCTAGTCTCGCTATGTCATCGAATATCCGGTGACCGGACGTGCAAGTCCGATCAGTGGAAAATGCGCAAAAGCCCTACCATCCAACGCCTGCTTTATCAGGCGGATGAAGGCGCAACAGCGGGCCGTGATGCATTTAGTAGAGATGGCCAAGGGTGTAGTGGATCGGGCATTGGCCTGTGTGCAGCCTCGCTAAACACCGCAGAACCCATGTGGGAGGGGGCTTGCCCCGATGGCAGTGTGTCAGCCAATACATCTGTAGCTGTCAGACCGCTATCGGGGGCAAGCCCCCTCCCACATGTTGAGTTTCACATTCAGAGCCCAGTGTTCTGGAGCGTGTGGCGAGGTCAGAACCCGCGATGTTTCTTCAAGTGTTCATTGATCTTCGCCGCCGGCACTTTCTGCAAGGTGCACAGCAGGTCGTGGGACAGTTCGCGCAGGCCGTGGGTACGGCGCAGCTCCTGAGCCAGGTGCGCCGTGAGGTTGGCCGCCATCTCCGCATCCGCCAGCGCCCGGTGAGCCTGGCCGGTGTGGGGCAGTTGAGCGAAGGCGTTCAACGTGCCGAGCTTATGGTTTGGCGCCGACGGCATCAGGCGTCGCGCCAATAACAGAGAACACGCAAACTTCTGCAAACGCGTGCGGCGGATCAAGCCCAATTCGTAATCCCAGAACTTCTGGTCGAACGCAGCGTTGTGCGCCATCAGCGGCGTAGTCCCGACGAACTCATTGACCTCGTTCATCACCCGCTCCGCCGGCGGCGCGCTGCGCAGCATGGCGTTGCTGATGCCGGTGAGTTGTTCGATGAACGCCGGCACGTGCACGCCGGTTTTCATCAGGCTCTGGTAGCGGTCCACGATCTGGCCACGCTCAAGGATGACCACCGCGATTTCCGTGGCACGGCAACGGCTGCTCGGGGTGATGCCGGTGGTTTCAAAGTCGATGACCGCTATACGTTCCAAACCTGTTCCAACTCCATCTGAAGATCTATTTAAGCAACAAAGCGCCTTCGATCGGCACGTAGCGGCTGGCGGCGCGTATCAATGAATTGGCCGTCAGCCCCGGTACGCCATAGGCCACGGCCTCGACGCCATGCTTGTGGATAACCCGGTCGAGCAGCATGTCGAAATCACCGTCGCCGGAGGCCAGCACAATTTCATCGACGTGGTCGGCGGCGTCCATGATGTCGAGGGTGATGCCCACGTCCCAGTCGCCCTTGGCCGAGCCGTCGCTGCGCTGGATGTAGGGCTTGAGTTTTACCGTGAAGCCCAGGTTGCGCAGGATCTGCTGGAATTGCTGCTGCTTGCTGTCGCCACGGTCGATGGCATAGGCGTACGCCTCGACGATCTGCCCGCGCGCGCTGATGTCAGCCCACAGCGCGGCGTAGTTGAAGTGGCAACCATAGGCCTGGCGGACGGTGTAGTAGAGGTTTTGCACATCGGCGAACACTGCAATTTTCTTCACCGCACTTCCTCATGACAGCCAGGCGCCAGGGCCCGGAAAGGGTGCAAGTATGCCAGCCGCGAGAGGGTTGCCGGGAAAAATCAGACCGGGGCGACGCAGCGCCCCGGGCCAAGGTAGGTCAGACGAAGGAATCGTCGTCGCCGAAGGAGGAAGAATCGTCGGAATAATCGCTGTCGGCAAAGCTGTCCGAATTGTTGCTGCCCCAGCTGTCGTTGCCGGCGTACTTCTGGTCATCATTGCCCCAGTTGCCGTTGTCACTGGCAGGCGCTGGCTCCTCACGAATGATTTCTTCCACGACTTGCGGCTGTTGCGAATTGTGGTTGAACAGGCTGCTGATGCCTTCGGCCAGCAATACACCACCGGCCACGCCGGCTGCGGTTTTCATCGCGCCGCCAAGGAAGCCGCTGCCCACCGGAGCGGCTGGAGCAGGCTGTTGATAATTCTGCTGCGGGGCAGGTTGGCTGAACCCAGGCCGCGCCGGTTCGCGCCAGCCGCCACCAGAAGAAGGCGGTGCACTTTGAGCCGGCTGCTGATCACGGGAACCACCGCCGCCAAAGATGCTCGACAGGAAACCGCCGCTGCTCGCCGGAGCAGGCTGCGCGGATTTGGCCCTCTGCAGTTCATCCTGCAATTGCTGGATCTGCTGCGCCTGCTGCTTGTTCTGCGCGTCGAGGCTCTTGAGCGCATGTTCCTGCACCAGGATCGACTGGGTCATGTAGTACCCGGCCGCCGGTTGGCGCGTCATGTGCTCCTTGATCCGCGCTTCGGCCTGGGCGTCGCGGGGGGCTGAGTCCGTTTCGGCTTGTTGCAACCGTGAAAACAGTCCATCGATCAGGGTTTGCTCTTCGCTGTTCATGGCGACCTCGTTAGATTGCCGGTAGAAATCGTGGTGTGCCTGTCATCAGGCGCCGCTCTAGTTATGGGGGTGTTACGAGTTGTTTCAATGGTCTTTACTCAAGGTTTACGTTTGCTCACCGCCGGTGATGATCGGTTAAAGTGTTGCCCTTGCTTTCAGGCCTGCGATGAACTTGATGAATCCGTTAGACGTGCTGCGCGACTCCTTCCGTTTCACCCAACGCAACCTGGGCGCCATCGTCCAGTTGTGCTTGCCGTTGGTGATTTTCGAAGCCCTGCTGCAACAGGTGCTGAATCACGTGGTGGGCGAGGATGCATTCCCCGGCTACAGCGTGGTGGTGGGGTTGCTGGTGTACCCGCTGTACACCGGGGCCTTGATCCTGTTTCTGGATGCCCGCACCCGTGGCGAGTCGCCGCGCACCAAGGATGTCTGGGCCATGGCCCTGACCCTGTGGCCGCGCTTTGCCCTGCTGACGGCCATGAGCACACTGCTGATCCTGCTGGGGCTGTCGCTGTATTTCCTGCCGGGGCTGTGGCTGATGGTGGTGCTGGCGTTTGCCGAGTACCTGCTGGTGCTGCGCGGCATGCCAGCGCTGGAGGCGATGAAGGAAAGTTTCCGCCTGAGCCGTGGGCATTTCTGGCGGATCCTGGTGTGCCTGCTGTGTGTGATGACGCCGTTGTGGCTGCTCAAGGGCGCCAGCGTAGCGGCCTACCCCGAGCCCGCGCCGCTGCTGGGCCTGTTACTGGACAGCGCCCACAGCTTCCTGCAGCTGTTTACCAGCGTGGTACTGTTCCGTTTATTCATGCTGATCGGTGGCGATGCCGACGCGCGGTGATATGCTCCGTGCCACTTCTGAAACGCTATAAGCCGAGCCGATGACCCGTTTATTGCGCATCACCTTGCTGAGCCTGCTGATCATCGCGGGGCTGTTTGCAGCCATGGTCTACAGCCTGACCTGGCGTCCCGAGCCCAAGGAAACCCTGCCGGTGAGTTGCGTTGCGCCCCGTGCGCCCACGCTGCTGCCGGGGCAGGCGCTCAAGGTCATGACCTGGAACGTGCAATACCTTGCCGGCAAGAACTACGTGTTCTGGTACGACACGGCCGATGGCAGCGGCCCGGATGATCGGCCTACCGTGGAAGACATGGCCGCCAGCCTTGACGAAGTGGCGCGGGTGATCCGCGACGAACAACCCGACATCCTGCTCTTGCAGGAGCTCGACGAAAACGCCAAGCCTTCCCACTATCAGGACCAACTGGCCCTGCTGCAAGAACGCCTGGTCGACCTGTACCCATGCAGCGCCCAGGCCTTCGACTGGAAAGCCGACTTCGTGCCCGATTGGCATATCTTCGGCAGCGTCGGCCGCAAGCTCGCGACACTCAGCCGCTATCAGATCGAACACGCCGAACGCCTGCAATTGCCGGCGTCCGAGGCCAACATCCTCAGCCGCCAGTTCCAGCCCAAGCCGGCCTTGCTGCTGACTTACCTGCCCCTGAGCGACGGCGGCCAACTGGCGGTGCTCAACACACGCCTGGACGGTGACGCCCCAGGGCGCAGCGCGGTATTGGAACAAGTACAGACCACGGTCAAGCTGCTGGATAAATTCGAAGGGCGCGGCACGCCCTGGCTGATCGGCGGGGATTTCAACCTGCTGCCCCTGGGCCAATTCCTGCGCCTGGACGCCGGCAAGCGCGGGCAGTATTCGCCGGACAGCGAGCTGCATCTGCTGTGGGACAAATACCCGATGGTCCCGAGCAACAGCCAATCCAGCGGCATCGACCGTGAGAAGTGGCTGACGCACTTCCCCAACGACCCCAGTGTGGAAGGGCCGGACCGAACACTGGATTACCTGTTCTACAGCCCGCAGATCAAGCGGGTCGAAGCGAAAGTGCGGCAGGAAGATACCTTGCGCATTTCCAACCACCTGCCGGTGATCGCCCGGTTCCTGCTACCCCCCGCGCCATAACCAACAACACAAACCCATGTGGGAGGGGGCTTGCCCCCGATTACAGTGTGCCAGCCAATACCTCTCTAGCTGACAGACCGCTATCGGGGGCAAGCCCCCTCCCACATTTGGAGCCTGTGGTGTTACGACTTGCGGGGCTTGATCCGCGCCGTTGCCTCGGCCACCAACGGATCATCCGGCCAGTAATGCTTGGGGTAGCGCCCCTTCAGATCCTTCTTCACCTCGGCGTAGGTGCTGCGCCAGAAGTTCGCCAGATCCTGGGTGACCTGCACCGGCCGTCGCGCTGGGGACAGCAGGTGCAGCTTCACCACCTGGCGCCCACCGGCAATGCGCGGGGTGTCGGCCAGCCCGAACAACTCCTGCAAGCGCACCGCGAGGATCGGTGGCTGTTCGCTGTAGTCCAGCCGCACCGACGAGCCCGACGGCACTTTCACATGCTGCGGCGCCAGTTCATCGAGACGCTGGGGCAGCGGCCACGGCAGCAGGTTGTGCAGGAAACTGGAGATATCCAGGTTGGCGAAATGACTCAGGCGCGACACTTTGCCCAGGTAGGGCATCAGCCAGTGTTCGAGGCTGGCGAGCAAGGCACTGTCGCTGATATCCGGCCATTCACTGGTTTTGCCGGCGTCAAGGTGGCGCAGCAGCATGACGCGGGCCTGCCATTGGCGCAGTTCCGGCGTCCACGGCAGCAGTTCCAGGCCTTTGCGACGCACCAGGTTGACCAGTGCCTGACTGCGCGCGGACTCATCGAGGCCGGTGAGGGGTTCGCGGCTGAGCACTAACTCACCAACTTTGCGTTGGCGCTCGGCGCGCAGCACGCCTTCGCGCTCATCCCAGTCGAGTTGATCGACGTTGCGCACTTGTTCGGCAAGCACCG
Source organism: Pseudomonas extremorientalis (assembly GCF_024584605.1). NCBI lineage: Bacteria > Pseudomonadati > Pseudomonadota > Gammaproteobacteria > Pseudomonadales > Pseudomonadaceae > Pseudomonas > Pseudomonas extremorientalis. The sequence goes on from NZ_CP089519.1 coordinate 5,584,669, forward strand.
TGTCGAACAGCGCCGGGTCAAAATCCGCCGCCAGGTAGATGCGCTCTTCACGCTGGCCCTGGCGGCTGCCCAGGTCGGCGATGACCAGCCAGGGTTGTTTCATCAGGCTATCGGCCTCGGCGAACAGCGCCGCGCGTCCATTGGCCAGGCGGTACTCGGCACCGCCTGGGCAACGTTGCTGGGCGACACGGTCCGGGTAGGCCAGTGCCAGCAAGGCGCCGAGCCAGCGCGGATGATCGGGGTCGGCCACTGCTTGAGTCGCCTGCGCTCTTAAATAGCCGCGGTATTGCCGGGCCAACTGCCTGGCCCGTTGCACGCCGCCTTGCGTACCGCGCGAGCGCTCTTCACCGGACAGCAGCGCCAGGCGACTGTGCAAGTCCGCACCGCCGCCGCGCAAGATATCGCGCTCGCCCAACAGCGCGGCGACATCGCACGCGGTGCTTGCCAGCCCCAGGTCCTGCCCGCGCAACAGCAGATGGGCGATACGCGGGTGGGCCGGCAGTTCGGCCATTTTCTGGCCGTGGGCGGTGAGTGCGTCGTCATTCAATGCACCGAGGCGCACCAGCAAATCCTGGGCCTGGGCATACGCGGCGGTCGGCGGCACATCCAGCCACACCAATTGATTGGGTGTAACGCCCCAGCGCGCCAGCTGCAGGGCCAGGCCGGTCAGGTCGGCGGCGAGGATTTCCGCACTGCCGTAGGCGGCCAGGCCTTCATGCTGGTCTTCGGACCACAGGCGATAACACACGCCCGGCTCAAGGCGCCCTGCCCGACCGGCGCGCTGGGTGGCGCTGGCGCGGGAGATGCGCTGGGTGTCGAGGCGAGTCATGCCGCTGCCCGGGTCGAAACGCGGTACGCGTGCCAGCCCGGCATCGATCACCACGCGCACGCTGTTAATGGTGAGGCTGGTCTCGGCAATGTTGGTCGCCAGCACGACTTTGCGTTTACCGGCGGGCGCCGGGTCGATGGCGGCGCGTTGAGCGTTGAGGTCCAACTCGCCATGCAGCGGACACAACAGCACATCGGGGCGCCCGCCGAGGACGTCGACCAGTTGCTGGTGGACCCGACGAATTTCTGCCTGCCCTGGCAGGAAGACCAGCACGCTGCCGGTTTCGTCGTGCAGGGCTTCGAGGATGGTTTGCACCACCCGCGGTTCGATGAATTCACCGGGCTGATAAGGGCGGCCCCAGCGCATCTGCACCGGGAACATGCGGCCTTCACTGCGCAGGATCGGCGCGTCATCCAGCAGGCTGGCCAGACGCTCGCCTTCCAGAGTGGCGGACATCAGCAGGATCTTCAGCGGTTGCTCATCGCGAAACAGTTCGCGGCCGTTGAGGCTCAGGGCCAGCGCCAGGTCGGCGTCGAGGCTGCGCTCGTGGAACTCGTCGAAGATCAACAGGCCCACACCGTCCAGCGCCGGGTCGTCCTGCAGACGGCGGGTGAGGATGCCTTCGGTGACCACTTCGATACGGGTGTCAGGGCCGACTTTGCTGTCCAGGCGGATGCGATAGCCGACCGTTTCGCCGACCTTTTCACCCAGCTCGCTGGCCAGGCGCTCGGCCGCGGCACGGGCGGCCAGGCGGCGGGGTTCGAGCATGAGAATGGTCTGCCCGGCCAGCCAGGGCTCGTTCAACAACGCCAAAGGCACACGGGTGGTTTTACCGGCGCCGGGCGGTGCTTCCAACACGGCTTCATGGCGATTCGCCAAGGCGTCACGCAGCGCGGGTAAAACTTCATCGATCGGCAACGAATTCATACTGGCTCCAAAGCAGAGCGGCGAGTATAACGGCGAACTGCCGAATGCCGACGATGGTCTCAAGGCCATTGCTGTAAGGCCGTTGCTATATAGTCGCGTATCCACCGTGTTCAGGAGAGTCCCCATGCGTATCGCTTCCCGTGTCATCGGCGGTGTCCTCGCCGTCACCCTGCTGAGCCAACTCACCGCCTGCGGGTCGATTTTCTACCCCGACCGCCGTGGCCAGATCGACGGCAAGATCGACCCGACCATTGCCGTGCTCGACGCCGTGGGCCTGCTGTTCTATGTGATCCCCGGCCTGATCGCGTTCGGCGTGGACTTCGCCACCGGCGCCATCTATTTCGAACCGGGCAAGACTGCCCAGGTCGACCCGGCCAAACTCCACGACGCCATTGGCGCCGACGGCAAGGTCGACAATGCCAAGCTGCAAAGCATCATCCAGAAGGAAACCGGCCGCAGCCTGCCGCTGGACGACCCGCGCATGATCCAGTTCAAAGGGAGTGTGCAGCAACTCGCGTCCCTGGGCCTGCAACCCGCCGCATAAGGACCGTCCATGACCAGCAGTCCCGAACACGCCAGGCTCTTGCGCCTGGCCACCCGCGCTTCGGTGGGCGTGGCCTGTGCGCTGATTATCACCAAGGCCATCGCCTGGTGGCTCAGCGGCTCGGTGAGCATGCTCGCCGGCTTGACCGATTCGCTGTTGGACGGCGTGACCTCGCTGTTGAATTTGCTCGCGGTGCACTACGCCCTGCGCCCGGCCGATGACGATCACCGCTATGGGCATGGCAAGGCTGAGTCGCTGTCCGGCATGGCCCAGGCGCTATTCATCGGCGTCAGTGCGGTGTTGATCGCGTTCCAGGCCTACCAGCGCCTGCAACACCCGGAGCCGGTCGGCGCACCGTGGCTGAGCATTGGCGTGATTGTGTTTTCCCTGGTCCTGACCGTGGCCTTGTTGATGCTGCAACACCGGGTGATCCGCGAAACCGGCTCCAACGCCGTGCGCGCCGACTCACTGCACTATCGCTCGGACCTGCTGCTCAACGGCAGCATCCTGGTGGCGCTGGTGCTGGCAGGGTTTGGCTACCATCAGGTGGACGCCTGGTTCGGCCTGGGCATTGCCGCCTATATCTTGTGGAGCGCGATCCAGATCGCCCGGGAAAGTTTTGCGGTACTGATGGACGAGGAGCTGCCGCCGGAGGTCAGCCAGCACATGCTGGAACTGGCCCGTGGTGTGCCCGGAGTGTTGGGCGCCCATGATTTGCGCACGCGGATTTCCGGCAGCCACTGGTTCGTACAGTTGCACTTGGAATTGCCGGGGGAATTGACGCTGTCAGTGGCCCACGGCATCAGCGACCAGGCCGCCGATGCCATTCACAAAGCCTACCCGCGTGCCGAAGTGCTGGTGCACGCCGACCCACGGGAAGTGGTCACGGGCAATAAACCCTAGTACTGCACCTGATAGCCGCGACTGCTCAGGCAGTTGCCCTGGGCCTGGCGATAGGTTTGCACCACTGCCGGGTCGGGGGCGTAGGTCACTTGCTGCGGGTCGAAACCGCTTTGCTGCACCGCCCAGCGATAGCAGTCATAACCGTCCTGCTGCACCTGGGCCGGCGATTGGCCGTTGACGGGGTACGCCACCACGTCATAGCCATTGCCTTGCGGCGCGGGCGGCGGCGGCACCTGCGTCGGTGGTTGCACGACCACGTACTGCTGGGAGCTGCTTTCGTAGGTGTAATAGGCACCTGCGGCGAGGAAGAACAGCGCGCCGCCCACCCACACTTCACGCGCGTAGTCCGGCAGGTAATGCACACGGATGCCGTACGGTGGCGTCACCACCACATAACGCGGGCCTTGCGGGCGATACCAATAGCCGCCGGAGTAGAAATAATCCTGGCCACGGTAAGGCACACGGTAGTTGCGGTCGGGGAAACGGTCGATCACATAGCCTGGGCGATGTTGAGGGCCGGGGCCCCAGCCATTGCCATGACCGTCGGGGCGCCCTGGCCAGCGGTTGTCGCCGGGACGCGAGCCGGGCCCGCCGGCTTCCCAGTGTTGATTGCCGTCATTGCGGCGCGGGATGTCGCGGTAGTAGCCCTGACGGGGCTCCTGGGTCTGGCGTACGGTGTCGGGGCGGCCCTGGATCGGCAGGTTGTTCGACGGTTGTGGCGGTGGGGGTTGCACCGGCCGCCCCTGCTCATTGCCCTGGGGACGTCCCTGCCATTGGCCGCCACCGTTCTGGCCGCCGCGATCAAAGTGCTGATTCTGCGGGCGTGGCTGATTGTTTTCCGGCCGTGGCGGGTTGCTCTGCGGGCGCGGCTGTTCATTGCCCCCTGGCCGTCCGCCCTCCGGCCCTCTTTCATGCTGACCACCGCCTTCACCACGCGGCCCGTTGTCACGTTCGTCGGCCACTGCCTGGGCGCCAACGGTGACCACCAGCAAACCTACACCTGCCATACGCCAGATGCGCTTCATGCTATTCCTCACTGCGGATTAGGGCCTGTCCATGAGACTGGAAAAGCCAGGCCCGGTTCTCGCACAGGTTATCAGCAGGCAAAAGAAAAGGGGCGACCCGTCGGCCACCCCTTGAGAACTTCGTCCTGGCTCAACGCTTTTGACGTTGGCTCACCTCACGCCGTCTTGTGGACAGTGTGCAGCCTGGAGGCCGGCTCAACCCTGCTGGGGTAGCGGCCGCAGCGAGCCTGATTGGGCGGGCTGCTGTGGACTGTTGTCCAGGCGGTGATTCTGTTGATAAAGATACCCGTAGGCGCCCGACGGATGATTGCGAAGATTGCGTCAATAAACAGTGCTTGCGCAATTTTTAACCCTTCATGGATAATTCGCCGCAATAGTTACGACAAAGGCCAACCCAATGAGCAAGCTTGACCGATACGACCTGAGTATTTTGGCGGAATTGCAGCGCGACGCGAGGATCTCCAACCAGGAGTTGGCCGAACGCATCGGCCTGTCGCCGTCGCCCTGCTCACGCCGGGTCAAGCAACTGGAGGATGACGGCTACATCGCCCGCCAGGTCGCGTTGCTCGACCGAAAGATGCTCGGCCTGAGCCTGACCGCCTACGTGCTGATCGGCATGGACCGCCATACCCCCGAGCGTTTCGAGAATTTCGAGGCGGCGATCCGCACCCTGCCCCAGGTGCTGGAGTGCAGTTTGGTGACGGGGATGGATGCGGACTATCAGTTGAAGGTGGTGGTGCCGGACATGGACCACTACCAGAAATTGCTGCTGGGGCATTTGACCCGTATCGAAGGGGTGACCAGCGTGCGCTCCAGCTTTGTGCTCAATCAGGTATTGAACAGCACCGAACTGCCCCTGACCCACCTGCGCACTTAAGATCGGTGAAGGTCAAATGTGGGAGGGGGCTTGCCCCCGATGGCTGAGTGTCAGTCAGTTATTTATCAACTGACCCACCGCTATCGGGGGCAAGCCCCCTCCCACATTTGGATTGCACTTCGATCCAGGTCAATGTTGCGTCGGTAACGCTGCCGTATACTGCCCGCCTGCCCTGTCGGAAAAATCCCCCATGAACAACATCGACCCCGCCCTCTTCGAAGAATGGATGATGACCGGCCTGGTCACGATCCTGATCATTTTCATGGGCTTTATCGTCTGGGACCTGGCGAAGAAGTCCAAGGCCGGGCGCTTTGGCTCGTTCATTCTGTTCTTCGTGCTGGGCCTGGGCGTGGCCGCGTTCATCATCAAGAGCGTGGTGATCGGCCTGATCGAGTCCGGCGCGTTATAAGCGCGCCGGCACTTCCTTCCACTGGCCTTGGTCCAGGCCGTCGATCGACCAATCGCCAATCCGCACGCGCACCAGGCGCAAAGTAGGCAAACCGACAGCAGCGGTCATGCGCCGTACCTGTCGGTTGCGCCCCTCACGAATGACCAGTTCCAGCCAGTGCGTCGGGACGCTTTTGCGAAAGCGCACGGGCGGGTTGCGCGGCCACAGCTCGGGCTCATCCAACTGCCGAGCCTCGGCGGGCAAGGTCATGCCGTCGTTCAGTTCGACGCCTTTGCGCAGGCGTTGCAACTGTTCTTCGGTGGGTTCGCCTTCCACCTGCACCCAGTAGGTTTTCGCCAGCTTGTGTTTGGGATCGGCAATCCGTGCCTGCAACTGGCCGTCATTGGTCAGCAGCAGCAGGCCTTCGCTGTCACGGTCCAAACGGCCCGCCGGGTAGATGCCGGGAATATCGATGAAATCCTTGAGCGTCGCGCGGCCGCCTTCGTCGCTGAACTGAGTCAGCACATCGAACGGTTTATTGAACAGGATCAACTTCGGTTCGGCCGGAGGCGCCTTGGCGACACGCCGCGCAGCGGAATACGGGGGTTTCACGCCAGGGCGGCGCGAATCGGGACGGGTGGGACGGGACATGGCAAAGGAACATCTAACGGTCAGGACCGACAATGCTAGTGGCCTGACCGTTAAATGACCATCCCAACCGCTTAGCGGAACGGCGGCTCGTCGAAGCTGCGCAGTTTGCGCGAGTGCAGCGAGTTGAGTTCGGTGCGCAACAGGTCCACCGCCTCGATGCCGATCTTCAAGTGCTGGCTGACCGCACGCTCATAGAACGCGTTGGCCGAACCCGGCAGCTTGATTTCGCTATGCAGCGGTTTGTCCGATACACACAACAAGGTGCCGTACGGCACCCGCAAACGATAGCCTTGCGCGGCGATGGTGCCGCTCTCCATGTCCACGGCCACGGCGCGGGACAGGTTGATCAGTGGGCGTTCCTGGGCCCAGCGCAGTTCCCAGTTACGGTCGTCGTAGGTCAACACGGTGCCGGTACGCAGGCGTTTTTTCAGCTCTTCGCCTTTTTCGCCGGTAACGTTAGCCGCCGCTTGCTGCAACGCAAGCTGCACTTCAGCCAGCGCCGGGATCGGGATGTTCGGCGGCACCACGCGGTCGAGAATACCGTCGCGGCGCATGTAGGCGTGCGCCAGTACGTAGTCGCCGATGGTCTGGGATTGGCGCAGGCCGCCGCAGTGGCCGATCATCAGCCAGCAATGCGGACGCAGCACGGCCAGATGGTCGGTGATGTTCTTGGCGTTGGACGGGCCGACGCCGATGTTCACCAGGGTCACGCCATGGCCATCAGTGGCCTGCAGGTGATAGGCCGGCATCTGGTAACGGTGCCACACCACACCGGCGGCAATTGCCGACGCCTCACCGTGATCCATGCTCTTGTCGATCACCACGTTGCCCGGCAGCACCATGCGGATAAAGCGCGGGTCGCTGCGCAGTTGCTCCAGGCCATGCAGGATGAACTGGTCGACATACCGGTGGTAGTTGGTCAGCAGGATCCACGGCTGCACATGGCGCCAGTCGCTGCCGGTGTAGTGCACCAGGCGGCGCAGGGAGAAGTCCACGCGGGCCGCATCGAACAGTGCCAGGGGCAGTGGGTCGGTGTTTTCCCAGTCGTACAAGCCGTCGGCGATGCCATCGGTGGCGGCCGACAGGTCGGTGCTGGGGAATACACGGGCCAGGGTCGCGGCGGTCACGCCGGAACCGGCCAGTTCGTCGCCCTGCTCCACCACGTACGGGTACGGAATGTTCTGCTGGCTCACGCCGACTTCCACGGTCACGGTGAAGTCGTGCATCAACGGCACCAGTTGCTCCAGCAGGTACTTACGGAACGCTGCAGGATGGGTGACGGTGACGCTGTAGGTTCCCGGCAACTGGACCTTGGCATACGCCCGGGTGGTCTGTGGGACTTCACCGTGGCAGTGGTAGGTCAGGCGCAGTTCCGGGTAGCGAAACAGCGCACGTTGTTCGGCGTCGGGCTCGACGCGATCTTTGAGGTATTGCTTGAGGGCTTGATTGAGCGCGCCAGTGGCACGCTCATGCAGGGCCGCCAGCCGGTCCACGGCTTCTTCAGCGGTTTGAACGACAACAAAAGCTTCGGTCACGGTAAGCATCCTGTGTTCTGACTTGCAGGCCTTTATCTTGCCTGTATCCCGGCCTCACCGAAACACCAGAGTTGGAATGCGGTAAACATGTGGGGGGGGCTTGCCTCCGATAGCTGACTGTCAGCCAACACATCTATCGCTGACACACCGCTATCGGGGGCAAGCCCCCTCCCACATGTTTACCGCATTTTAGTCCGATAGATTGGGGGTGGAGCGGGCGATGAGAGCCTCCACATCTACGCCGCGTGGCAAGGTTCCATACACACGGCCAGACGAGCCACCCAACCGACTGGCAATAAACCCATCACTCACCGCCGCATTCCCCGCCTCCAGCAACAACTTGGCCTGCAATGCCACGGCGATGTCTTCGGTGAGTTGCCGCGCACGGTACTGGATGTCCTGGGTGTCCATGAATGCCGACTTCAACTGCTCGATATGCCGCGCCAGCTGCCGGTCGCCGTGCCCATCGCCCAGTTCGACAAACAGTGCCTCCAGCACGCCCGGCTCTTTCGACAACGCCCGCAGCACGTCCAGGCACTGCACATTGCCGGACCCTTCCCACGTCGAGTTCACCGGTGCCTCGCGGTACAGGCGCGGCAGAATGCTGTCTTCGACATACCCCGCGCCGCCCATGCACTCAGCGGCCTCGTTGATCATCGCTGGCGCACGTTTGCAGATCCAATACTTGCCCACCGCCGTCACCAGCCGGGCGAACTTGGCTTCCTGTTCATCGTCCAGATGATCCAGCGCCCGGCCCATGCGCAGGCTCAGGGCCAGTGCGGATTCGCTTTCCAGCGCCAGGTCCGCCAGCACGTTCTGCATCAACGGCTGCTCGCTGAGCACGCGGCCGCCGACCGAACGATGGGCACAATGATGGCTGGCCTGGGTCAGCGCCTGGCGCATCAGGGCGCTGGAGCCGACCATGCAATCGAAGCGAGTCATGGCGACCATCTCGATGATGGTCGGCACGCCACGACCTTCTTCGCCGATCATCCAGGCCAGGGCGCCACGGAATTCCACTTCGCTGGAAGCGTTGGAGCAGTTGCCGAGTTTGTTTTTCAGGCGCTGGATGTAGAACTCGTTGCGTGTGTCATCCGGTCGGTGCCGGGGCAGCAGGAAACAGGTGAGGCCCTTGTCGGTTTGCGCCAGGGTCAAGAACGCATCACACATCGGTGCCGAACAGAACCACTTGTGGCCCACCAGTTCATAAGCCTGCCCTGGCCCGCCGGCGCCCACCGGATATGCCCGGGTGGTGTTGGCACGCACATCGGTGCCGCCCTGCTTCTCGGTCATGGCCATGCCGATGGTGGCACCGGCCTTGTGGGCGATGCCAACGTTGCGCGAATCGTATTGGGTGCTGAGGACTTTCGGCAGCCAGATATCGGCCAGGTCAGGCTGCAAACGCAGCGTCGGCACACAGGCGAAGGTCATGGTCAGCGGACAGCCGGTGCCCGCTTCGGCCTGGCTGTGCAGGTAGGTCATGGCGGCGCGGGCCACGTGGGCGCCGGACTGCGGATGGGCCCAGGGCAGTGACGGCAGGCCGTGTTCGACGGCGGTGCGCATCAGCTCGTGATAAGCCGGGTGAAATTCCACGAGGTCGATGCGACGACCATAACGGTCATGGCTGTTGAACACCGGCTTGTTCTGGTTGGCCAGGAACCCGGCTTCCATCAACGGCCCGCCCGCCAACACACCGTAGGCATCGATACGCGCCTGCGCCCAGCCGGCGCCAAAGCGGCGCGACCATTCCTGCAGGGGCAGATCGATACGGTACAGGTTGGTGCCGTCCAGGGACGGCGGCTGGTTGGTGACGTCGTGGGTTTCGGCAAATTGATGCAGTTTCATGACGGGCCTCCAAGAAAAAAGGCCACGTTCAGTTGAGGCCTGCATTTCAGTTAAGCACCGTCATACCGCTTAAAAAAGTGACATACCCGCCGATTGTCCGGCGCTTTTGCCCTCTAACGGACACAACAACCGACGCTCCAATACCACCTGCAACGCCTCGAAACGTACAGGCTTGGCCAGGCGCTCGGAAATCCCGATGCCATGGCAGCCCTCGCGCTCCGACACATTCGGTGACGAGCTCAAGGCGATCACCGGTAATTCGCCGCAGCCAGGCAACGCACGAATCTGACAGCACAACGAGAAACCGCCTTCTGGAACATCCAACAGCACTGCATCGAAATCCGCTGCCTGCAACGCCGCCAACGCGCTCGGGCCGCTGTCCACGGTTTTCACCCGGTAACCGAGCTTGAGCAACATACCGCGCACCGCCAATTGGCCGACGCTGTTGTCATCCACCAACAGCACCGAGCATTCCTGGGGCGCACGTTGTTTGTCCGGTCCAGGCTTTGACTCGGACGGGACCGGGCTGACCTCCACTTCCAGCTGAAAGCGGCTGCCTTTGCGCGGCTCGGAATGATGGGTGAGGCGCCCGCCCAGCAGTTCGACCAGTTGCCGGCAGATGGCCAGGCCGATGCCCAGGCCGCCGTACTCGCGAGTGGTGGAGCCATCCAGCTGGAAAAAGCGCTGGTACAGGGTGGCTTCATCAAGGAAAGCAAAGCCGATCCCGGTGTCGGTGACGATAAAACTCAGGCGAAGGCGACCATCGCTGTGGGGCACACCGACCACCCGCAGGCGCACCGAACCTTCGTGGGTGAACTTGAAGGCGTTATCCAGCAGGCAATCGAGGCACTGCAGCAGTTTGTCGGCATCGCCCAGCACGCGGTCCGGCAGCTCGTCCGCCACATCGATGGAAAACGCCAGGCCCTTGCTCTGGGCGCTGGCGCTGAACTGCTGGCGCAAGGTGTCGAGCGTACCGCGCAGGCTGAACACCTCGGGCCGCGCAACCAGGCGCCCGGCCTGCAACTCGGTGAGGGTAAGGATGCCGTTGACCATGCGCATCATGTCCCGCGCCGAGCCGGCGGCGGTTTGCTGGTACTGCGCCAGGTCCGCATCCAGCGGCACGGTTTGCATGAGTTCGAGGGAGCCGATCACGCCGTTCATCGGGGTGCGCAGTTCGTGAGTCAGGGTGGCGAGGAATTCATCCTTGAGACGGTTGCTGCGGGCTAATTGGAGGTTGAGCACTTCGAGCTTCTGGCTGGCATCGAACAGGATCTGCGCCTGTTGCTCACGCATTGCGTTGATGCGGTCGGCCAGGGCCAGGGACAACAACGCTACTTCGATCGCCGAACCGATCTGGCTGGCGTACATGGTCAGGAACACATTCGGCAGGTAGCCCAGCACCATCAGGGTATTGACCACCCCGCCGAGCAGGAACGCCGACCAGGCAATGATGAAATAGCGCGCCACCCGCTGCCCGCAATACCAGGCCTTGATGGCCGCGACAAAGATGGTCACGGTAAATACCAGCGCCAAGCCGGTGGCCAGGCGCAGCGCCAGGGCGTAGCTGGTCATCAACGACAGCAGCATCACCACACCGCCACACGCCACCAGCCCCAGCAATAGACGGTTGATCCAGCGGCTGTGCTGGGCCGTGTGCAGAAAGCTGCGCGCAAACAGGCTGCCGAACAACGCTGCCGAGCCAATCAGGAACGGCGTCGCGGCATTCGCCCACCAGGGATTGTCCGGCCAGAAGTACTCCACTGCCGCGCCGTTGACCGACAGCTGGTACATGCCGAATGAAGCGATATACAGGATGTAATAGAGGTAGCTGGTGTCGCGCACGCTGAGATAGATGAACAGGTTGTACACCAGCATGCCCAGCAACACGCCGTAGATCAGGCCCAACACATACAGGCGCAGCGGCTGTTGTTCCAGGTAGGCGGTGCTGGACCACAGCGTCAAGGGCGCCTGGATCGAGCCTTCGCTTTGCAGGCGCAGGTAGACGGTTTTCGCTTCGCCCGGCGTGAAGTCGAGCTTGAACAGGTAGTTGTTCTGGCGAATCTCACGGGCGGCAAACGGCAGCGCATCCCCTGTGCGCCCGGCGAGGCGATAGGTGCCTGTGCTGTCGGGCAGGTACAGGTCCAGATGGTCGAGCGGCGGGTAGGCCAGCTCCAGCAACCAGGTGCGTTGGGCTTCAGGATTCTGAGGCAGGTAGTGCAGATTGACCTTGAGCCAGAACACCGAACGTGAGTAACCGGCGTTGAGCGTGTCTTTATCGTGGGGCTTGAACTGCGTGACGGCAGAGGGTGCGCTGACATCGGCGATCGTGAGGGCATCGGTCGGGTCTTCGAGCACTTGCAAGGCTCGACCCAGCGGCAGGCTGCGCGTGTCCTGGTTGAACTCGATGGCGCTGGCGAGCAGCGGCAGCCCGCACAACAATAAAATCAGCAAATAGCGCATAGAGCCCCAGCGTGGCCTGCCCGGTTATGTCAAAAAGCCCCCCATTCCTTTTGAGAAGACGTACACCGGCAATACAGTTAGTAGTTTGGATCCACTCTAGCATAGCCACTAAAGGCTATTGGACACCATTGAAATAATTTTTTGAAAGGCTCTAGAACGGTGCTTTCAGCAATATTCATGCACTGACCTGGATTGCTGAAACCTTCCACCCGCGGTGAAAATCCTCTTTCGCGCAACAGCCCCGCCAAAAGCGTTTGGTGGTAAGCTCGCGCACCATGAATATCTACAGCTCTCGCCCTGTTGTCCTCTGTCTCTCCGGCCATGACCCCAGTGGTGGCGCCGGCTTGCAGGCAGATATCGAAGCCCTGCTCGCCCAGGGTTGCCACGCGGCTCCGGCCGTCACCGCGCTGACCGTGCAGAACACGGTCAACGTCAGCGACTTCCGCGTGCTCGACCGCGAATGGGTACTGGCCCAGGCCAATGCCGTGCTCGGCGACTCCGAAGTGGCGGCGGTCAAGCTCGGCATGCTCGGTTCCACCGCGATGGTCGACACCGTGGTCGAACTGCTGCAGGCGCATCCGCACCTGCCGGTGGTGTGCGACCCGGTACTGCGCGCCGGTGGCGGCGGTAGCCTGGGCAAGGACGAGGTCGGTTATGCGATGCGCGAGCGGCTGTTGCCGTTGTCGCTGATCGCCACGCCGAACCTGCCCGAAGCGCGCATCCTCGCCGAGCTGCCGGAAGGCTCGGCAGACGAATGCGCCGAGAAGCTGCTGCCGTATATCAGGCATTTGCTGATCACCGGCGGGCATGGCGACGAGCACGAAGTACACAACCGCCTCTACAGCCGCGACGGCACGCGCCAGACCTTTACCTGCCAGCGCCTGCCTGGCAGCTATCACGGTTCGGGCTGCACGCTGGCCAGTGCCCTGTCGGGCCGGATCGCCCAGGGCGAAGGCCTGGTGAGCGCCGTGCAATCGGCCCTCAACTACACTTGGCGCACCCTGCGTGACGCTGAACAACTCGGCCAGGGCCAGTTCGTGCCGCGCCGTCTGCCGCTGGATTTCTGCTCTTAACAGCACGAGGCCTGCCTGATGAAACTACGTGGCCTTTACGCCATTACCGACAGCCAACTGTTGGCCGGCAAATTCCTCGCCTACGTCGAAGCGGCGCTGGACGGTGGCGTGACTCTGCTGCAATACCGCGACAAAAGCAGCGACGAAGCCCGGCGCCTGCGTGAAGCAGAAAAGCTGCGGGAGCTGTGCTCGCGCTACAAAACCCAACTCATTATCAACGACGACGCCGAACTGGCCGCGCGCCTCGGCGTCGGCGTGCACCTGGGCCAGACCGACGGCCCGCTGACCCCGGCCCGTGCCCTGCTCGGCTCCAAGGCCATCATCGGTTCCACCTGCCACAGCCAGATCGAACTGGCCGAGCAGGCTGCCAAGGAAGGTGCGAGCTACGTCGCCTTCGGTCGCTTCTTCAATTCCAGTACCAAGCCCGGCGCCCCGGCCGCCACCCTCGAAATGCTGGCCCAGGCCCGTGCGCGCCTGCAGCTGCCGATCTGCGTGATCGGCGGCATCACCCTGGAGAACGCCGAACCCCTGGTGGCCCACGGTGCCGACCTGCTGGCGGTGGTGCACGGCCTGTTTGGCGCCGATAGCACCCAGGAAGTCACGCGCCGCGCCCGTGCGTTCAACGACCTTCTTAAAATTTCAGTTTAGAGAGCCCGATCATGTCCCGTTCCGAAACGCTGTTTGCCAATGCCCAGAAACACATCCCCGGCGGTGTGAACTCCCCCGTGCGTGCGTTCAAGAGCGTGGGCGGCACGCCGCTGTTCTTCAAGCATGCCGAAGGCGCCTACGTCACCGACGAAGATGACAAGCGCTACGTGGACTACGTCGGCTCCTGGGGCCCGATGATCCTCGGCCACAGCCACCCGGACGTGCTGGACGCGGTGCGCAAGCAACTGGAACACGGCCTGTCCTACGGCGCGCCGACCGCCATGGAAACCGAGATGGCGGACCTGGTCTGCTCGATCGTGCCGTCGATGGAAATGGTGCGTATGGTCAGCTCCGGCACCGAAGCCACCATGAGCGCGATCCGCCTGGCCCGTGGTTTCACCGGCCGCGACAGCATCATCAAGTTCGAAGGCTGCTATCACGGCCATTCCGACAGCCTGTTGGTCAAGGCCGGTTCTGGCGCGCTGACCCAAGGTGTCCCTAGCTCGGCGGGCGTGCCAGCCGCGTTTGCCAAGCACACCCTGACCCTGCCGTTCAACGACATCGCCGCCGTCGAGCAGATGCTCAATGAAGTGGGCCAGGACGTGGCCTGCATCATCGTCGAGCCGGTGGCCGGCAATATGAACTGCGTGCCGCCCGCGCCGGGCTTTCTCGAAGGCCTGCGCGAACAGTGCGACAAACACGGCGTGGTGCTGATTTTCGACGAAGTGATGACCGGTTTCCGCGTCGCCCTCGGCGGCGCCCAGGCGCACTACGGCGTCACGCCGGACCTGAGCACCTTCGGCAAGATCATCGGCGGCGGCATGCCGGTGGGCTGCTTCGGCGGCAAGCGCGAGATCATGCAGCACATCGCGCCGCTGGGCCCGGTGTACCAGGCGGGCACCTTGTCGGGTAACCCACTGGCCATGGCCGCCGGCCTGACCACCCTGCGCCTGATCAGCCGCCCGGGCTTCCACGCCGAGCTGACCGACTACACCACGCGCCTGCTCGACGGCCTGCAACAGCGCGCCGATGCCGCCGGCATTCCGTTTGTCACCACCCAGGCGGGCGGTATGTTCGGCCTGTACTTCAGCGGTGCCGACGATATCGTCACTTTTGACGACGTAATGGGCAGCGATGCCGATCTGTTCAAACGCTTCTTCCACCTGATGCTGGAAGGCGGCGTATACCTGGCACCGAGCGCTTTCGAAGCCGGCTTCACCTCGATCGCCCACGGCGAAGCCGAGCTGAAACTGACCCTCGACGCCGCCGAACGCGCCTTCGCCGCACTGAAGTAATAGGCCGCAACCATCAGGCACCCCGCAAACGGTGTCTGATTTGCTACTTTGCTTACAGATATTTCCGAGTTTTTCCGAGAATTCACCTGCAATCCGGCAGATAACTTGGCCAAGCAGCAGAAAAACGAGTAAAGACTTTGTAAGCAGAGGCCTGCTTATTTCATAATGCGCGCTTATTGGATCCCCCGAGGGTCCGCGTGCCCCGTCAGAGGTAAGTCGATTCCCATGAAACGCACCGGCCGCACCCTGGTTCTGGGCTGCCTGTTGCTCCTTCAGCCGCTGCTGGCACATGCACAAGCAGGCGGCAACTCGTTGTTAATCCCAGCGATGGGTCGTTGCACCCTCAATACCCAGCCAGACAGCCAGGCCGAAGCCCTGAGCGCGTGCCAGAAGCAGGCCGACGGCGGGGATGCGCAGGCGCAATACGAGTTGGGCGAGTACTTCCACGACAGCAAGAACCCTGCCCGCGACCTCAACAAGGCCTTGAGCTACTTCGAGAAAGCGTCGTTGCAGGGCCATGCCCAAGCGCAATTCCAGTTGGGCAACATGTTCTTCAAAGGCGAAGGCGTGCCGGCCAACAACGTCCAGGCCTACATCGTGCTGAAAATGGCCGCGGTCAACGGCGCTGAAGACGCGCTGGACACCGCCGACGAAGTCGCCGAGCACATGCAGCGCGATGAACTGGAAGTGGCGACCCAGGTGCTGGGCCAGATTTTCCGCAACTACCTTCTGGAACTGCAGAGCGCCGATGGGCGTTCGCCCTTCTCACCGCTGCCCTGACAGCCGCCTTACTTCTCCGGCATTGGCATCGGAAATGGCATCACATTGCTGGTGCCCCGCGCCTCGCTGATCTTCGGCGTGCCCAGGCGCTCGACTTCATCGATGCGCACAATCGAATGCATCGGCACAAAGCTGCGCACCACGCCTTCGAACTGCGCCTTGAGCTTCTCTTCGCCCGGGTCGACGACCAACTGGGTGCGCTCGCCAAAGACGAACTCTTCCACCTCCAGGAAACCCCACAGATCACTTTGATAGATCTGCTTGGCGTACATTTCGAACACCTGGCCCTGGTTGAGGAAAATCACCTTGTAGATTGGAGCTTCACGTTTGGTCATGGTGGGCGAACAACACATCGGGGATATAAAAGAGGGCGCGAACTATAGCATGGCACCCGATGCACAACGCTAGGAACCAATGGGCATGCCCCCTATAATGCGCGGTTCTTTACCACCAGTTGACGATTCCCATGGCCAAGAAGCTTTACATCGAAACCCACGGTTGCCAGATGAACGAGTACGACAGCTCGCGCATGGTCGATCTGCTGGGCGAACACCAGGCCCTGGAAGTCACCGCCCGCGCCGAAGATGCCGACGTGATCCTGCTCAATACCTGCTCGATCCGCGAGCGGGCCCAGGACCGTGTGTACTCGCAGCTGGGCCGCTGGCGCGAATTGAAGCTGGCCAACCCGGACATGGTGATCGCCGTCGGCGGTTGCGTGGCCAGCCAGGAAGGCGCCGCGATCCGCGACCGCGCACCTTATGTCGACGTGGTCTTCGGTCCGCAGACCCTGCACCGCCTGCCGGAAATGATCGATGCCGCGCGCGTTACCAAGCTGCCGCAGGTGGATGTGTCGTTCCCGGAGATCGAAAAATTCGACCATTTGCCCGAACCCCGTATCGATGGGCCAAGCGCCTACGTGTCAGTGATGGAAGGCTGCAGCAAGTACTGCACCTTCTGCGTGGTGCCCTACACACGCGGTGAAGAAGTCAGCCGGCCATTTGACGATGTGCTGTCGGAAATCATCCACCTGGCCGAAAACGGCGTGCGCGAAGTGACCCTGCTGGGCCAGAACGTCAATGGCTACCGCGGCCTGACCGAGGATGGCCGCCTGGCCGACCTGGCGGAGCTGATCCGCGTGGTGGCTGCCGTGGACGGTATCGAGCGCATCCGCTACACCACCTCACACCCGCTGGAGTTCTCCGACAGCCTGATCCAGGCCCACGCTGAAGTGCCGGAACTGGTCAAGCACCTGCACTTGCCGGTGCAATCGGGCTCGGACCGCATCCTGGCGGCCATGAAGCGCAACCACACCGCCCTGGAATACAAATCCAAACTGCGCAAATTGCGCGCAGCGGTGCCGGGCATCTGCATCAGTTCGGACTTTATCGTCGGCTTCCCCGGCGAGACCGAGAAAGACTTCGAGCAGACCATGAAGCTGATCGAAGACGTCGGTTTCGACTTCTCCTATTCGTTCGTCTACAGCCAACGCCCCGGCACCCCGGCGGCCGATCTGGCGGACGACACCCCGGAAGCGCTGAAAAAAGAGCGCCTCAATGCGCTGCAACACCGCTTGAACCAGCAGGGTTTCGAGATCAGCCGACAAATGGTCGGGTCTGTCCAGCGCATCCTGGTCACCGACTATTCGAAAAAAGACCCGGGCGAATTGCAGGGGCGTACCGAGAACAACCGAATCGTAAACTTCCGTTGCGATAATCCGACCCTGATCGGCCAGTTTGCCGATGTGCACATCGATGCGGCGCAGCCGCATTCGTTGCGCGGGTCATTGCGGCAATAATTGCCTGATTAGGTGGGAGGGGGCTTGCCCCCGCTGACGGCGTGTCAGATACAGATGTTTTATCTGAACCGGCGCTATCGGGGGCAAGCGCCCTCCCACATTCTGACCGCACAACATTCCGATGACGTAAGTGCTTTCGCGCACGGGCAGCTGGCGTTATTCTCTCTTTCACCTCAACAGCCAAAGGGCGGCTAAAAACAACCTTGAACGCACCCATAGCAGAACCCCATCGTTTTCTCCTCGAGCCCTTTGAGGCTCGCCGTTTCGCCAATCTGTGCGGACAGTTCGACGAGCACCTGCGCCTGATCGAACAACGCCTGAGCATCGAGATCCGCAATCGCGGCAATCAGTTCGAGCTCATTGGTGAACCCCAACACACCACGTCCGCAGAAAACCTGCTGCGCCGCCTCTACCGCGAAACCAAGGGTAGCGAGCTGTCGCCGGAAACCGTGCACCTGTACCTGCAGGAATCGGCTGTCGAAGACCTGGCCAATAACCCCGTGGCCGAAGCCAGCGTGGCCCTGCGTACCAAAAAAGGCATGATTCGCCCGCGCGGCTTGAATCAGCAGAAGTACGTCAAGGAAATCCTCGGCAACGACATCAACTTCGGCATCGGCCCCGCCGGTACCGGCAAGACTTACCTGGCCGTGGCCTGTGCGGTCGATGCGCTGGAGCGCGAGCAAGTGCGCCGCATCCTGCTGGTACGCCCGGCGGTCGAGGCTGGCGAGAAGCTCGGCTTCCTGCCCGGCGACCTCGCCCAGAAGATCGACCCGTACCTGCGCCCGCTCTACGACGCACTGTACGAGATGCTCGGCTTCGAATACGTGGCCAAGCTGATCGAACGCCAGGTGATCGAGATCGCCCCGCTGGCCTACATGCGTGGTCGTACCTTGAACAACAGCTTCATCATCCTCGACGAAAGCCAGAACACCACGGTCGAGCAGATGAAGATGTTCCTCACCCGCATCGGTTTCGGCTCCACCGCCGTGATCACTGGTGATGTCACCCAGGTCGACCTGCCCAAAGGCACCAAGTCGGGCCTGGCCCAGGTGATCGAGGTGCTCAAGGACGTGCCGGGCATCAGCTTCACGCACTTCATGCCCAAGGATGTGGTTCGTCACCCGCTGGTGCAGCGCATCGTCGAAGCCTACGAGCGCTTCGACCATCGCGACGAAGCACCGGCCAAGGACATTCGCCGCGATGCTTGAGCTAGACCTGCAGCTGGCCACCGAAGCGCCCGCCCCCAGCGAAGCCCAGTTCCGTCAGTGGTGCGCCCTGGCCCTGCGCCAGCGCACCGCCGACTCGGAACTGACCATTCGCCTGGTGGACGAGCCCGAGGGCCGCGAACTGAATCACACCTGGCGCCAGAAGGATTACGCGACCAACGTGCTGTCCTTCCCCGCCGATGTGCCGGATGAGCTGCTGGATATCCCGTTGCTGGGCGATCTGGTCATCTGTGTCGCCGTGGTGGAGCGCGAGGCAAAGGAACAAGGCAAGGAACTTGAAGCCCACTGGGCCCATCTAGTCATCCACGGCTGCTTGCATCTCTTGGGTTACGACCATATAGACGATGAGGAAGCCGAGGAAATGGAAACACTGGAACAAACGTTGCTTGCAGAATTGGGTCATCCGGACCCATATGCCGACGACGAAGCTTAAAAACACTCAACTGTAACAATAAAGGATTCAGAGTAATCGCTATGAGCGAAGACCGATCGAGCAACGGGCAGAAGTCATGGCTGGGTAAACTGACCCAGGCTTTTGCCCACGAGCCGAAAAACCGCCAGGAGCTCTTGGAGCTGCTGCGCGAGGCCCATCAGAACAAGTTGCTGGACAGCGAAGCGCTGGCCATTGTCGAGGGCGCCATCCAGGTGGCTGACCTGCAAGTACGGGACATCATGGTCCCGCGCTCGCAGATGATCAGCATCAAGGCGACCCAGACCCCACGGGAGTTCCTCCCGGCCGTGATCGACTCGGCGCACTCGCGCTACCCGGTGATCGGTGAAAGCCATGACGATGTCATGGGCGTCCTGCTGGCCAAGGACCTGCTGCCGCTGATCCTCAAGGAAAACGGCGACAGCTTCAATATCAAGGACTTGCTGCGTCCGGCCACCTTCGTGCCTGAATCCAAGCGCCTGAATGTGTTGCTGCGCGAATTCCGCGCCAACCACAATCACATGGCCATTGTGATCGACGAATACGGCGGCGTCGCTGGCCTGGTGACGATTGAAGACGTGCTGGAACAGATCGTCGGCGATATCGAAGACGAACACGACGTGGAAGAAGACAGCTACATCAAGCCACTGCCCAGCGGTGACTTCCTGATCAAGGCGCTGACGCCGATCGAGAACTTCAACGAGTTCTTCGACAGCGAATTCTCCGATGACGAGTTCGACACCGTGGGCGGCCTGGTGATGAGTGCGTTCGGGCACCTGCCCAAGCGTAACGAAACCACCGAGATCGGCGCGTATCGCTTCCGCATCCTGAATGCCGACAGCCGTCGCATCCATCTGATCCGCCTGACACCAATTGCCCGCTAAGGAATGACATGCAGCGCCTAACCCGCCCCGGCTGGCCCGGTAATTTGCTGGCCGTGGTGGCCGGCGCCATCACCACCCTGGCGCTGGCGCCGTTCGACCTGTGGCCTTTTGCGCTGGTGGCGGTCGGCCTGTTCTATATCGGGCTGCGGGAACTGAGCCCACGCCAGGCCCTGGGCCGTGGCTGGTGTTTCGGCTTCGGCCTGTTCGGCGCCGGCACCAGCTGGATCTACTACAGCATCCACCACTTCGGCGGCGCTTCGGTGTTGCTGGCGGGGTTCCTGATGCTGCTGTTCACCGCTGCCATCGCCTGGTTCTTCGCCCTGCCCGCCTGGCTGTGGGCGCGCTGGTTGCGTCGCAACGAAGCGCCGCTGGCCGATGCCCTGACCTTCGCGGCGTTGTGGGTGGGCCAGGAAGCATTTCGCGGCTGGTTCCTCACCGGTTTCCCATGGTTGTATTCCGGGTACAGCCAACTCGATGGCCCGCTCACCGGCCTCGCGCCGCTGGGCGGGATGTGGCTGATCTCCTTTGCCCTGGCACTCACCGCCGCGCTGCTGTGCAACCTGCCGCGCCTGCTGGCCGGCAAGCGCAACGCCTTTATCGGTGCCGGCCTGGTATTGCTGGTAGCACCCTGGGCGATCGGCCTGGCACTCAAGCATCACGCCTGGACCAGTCCGTCCGGCGCGCCGCTGAGCGTGGCCGCCATCCAGGGCAACGTCGAACAGAGCATGAAGTGGGACCCGGAGCAGCTCAACGCGCAGCTGGCGCTGTATCGCGACATGAGCTTCAGCTCCAAGCGTGTCGACTTGCTGGTATGGCCGGAAACGGCGGTGCCGGTGCTCAAGGAGTCTGTCGAAGGCTACCTGGGCATGATGGGCAAGTTCGCCGCCGACCGGCACACCGCGCTGATCACCGGGGTACCGATTCGCCAGGAAGTGCACCACCAGAAGCGCTACTTCAATGGCATCACCGTGGTCGGCGAAGGCGACGGTACCTACCTCAAGCAGAAGCTGGTGCCGTTCGGTGAATACGTGCCGCTGCAGGACATGTTGCGTGGCCTGATTGCCTTTTTTGATCTACCGATGTCGGACTTCGCCCGCGGTCCCTCTGATCAGGCGATGCTGCAGGCCAAGGGTTATCAGATTGCGCCGTTCATTTGCTACGAAGTGGTGTACCCGGAATTCGCCGCCGGCCTGTCGGCCCAGAGCGATCTGCTGCTGACCATCAGCAACGACACCTGGTTCGGCCGCTCCATCGGCCCGTTGCAGCACCTGCAAATGGCGCAGATGCGCGCGCTGGAAGCCGGGCGCTGGATGATCCGCGCCACCAACAATGGCGTGACCGGCCTGATCAACCCGTTTGGACAGATCACGGCGCAGATCCCGCAATTCGAACGCGGCATTCTCTACGGCGAAGTGGTGCCGATGCACAACCTCACGCCGTACCTGCAATGGCGTTCGTGGCCGTTGATTATCCTGTGCCTGGGGCTGTTCGGTTGGGCGCTGCTGGCGGGCCGCATGTCCAAAACCGTCTGACAGACACCCCATAACCAATGTGGAAGGGGGCTTGCCCCCCTCCCAGATGTTGATCTGCCGTGTTATCGATAGAACAACCGATAACCCAGCTGCCCCACCGCTTCGTTGATCAACTGCCCGCTGCGCCACACTGATACGAACTCGGGCATCCAGCCACCCAGTGGCCGGGCGTTATCCACGCCCAGGAAGCCCACCGGCGCAGGCACCACGGTGAAACCGGCCTTCTCGAAGCTCCACACCGAACGCGGCATGTGCCAGGCCTGGGTCACCACCACCACGCGCTTGATGCCTTCGGGCAAGAGAATTTCCGCACTCATCTGCGCGTTTTCCCAGGTGGTTCGGCTGCGTTCTTCCTTCCAGCGCACTGTCACGCCGAAGTCATCCTGCATCGATACCGCCATCAGTTCCGCCTCGCTGGGTGGTGTGCCGTAATGCAGGCCGCCGGTAGTCAGCACCGGCAGCCCGGAGGCCTTGGCCAATCGTGCGGCATAGCGCTGGCGCTCCAGGCCGGTCCCCGTCGGCTGATCGGTGCCCCAGGCCGGGTCCCCGCGCTCCCGCCCGGAGCCCAACACCACGATCGCATCGGCGCGCTGCGCCAGCGTCGACCAGTCTTCCCGCGCCAACGGCGGCTCGGTCTCCAGGGCTCGCGCGCCCCACTCCACCATCACCGGCAGGCTGATCAGCCACATACCGCCAAACCCCAGCGCAAAGCAGCAACCCGCCAAGCGTGGCCGGCTGCGCCGAAACCACCAGGCAAGGGCCAGCAACAGCAAAAGAATGCCGGGCGGCAGGAGCAGTTGTTTGATGAAGTAACGAATAGGCATCGGGCATCTCCAAAGATGCCCGAAGCCTAAGGTGTAACGGGGTTTAGCGACAATCTTTACCGTGACATGACGCGAAGGTGTTGCTCTGGGGGAGTGAACTACTTGTAGCGTACGAAGCGGCGTTTTTCCGGGCCGCGACCGACCGACAAGTCCTTGAGCCACACCACCTTGGCAGAGTGCGTGGGCTCCTTGGGTGGCGGGGTTGCCACCAGAGGAGGCGCACCGCGCCCATTCCGTTCCAGATAAGCCTTGATCAGTTCCAGCTCCGCGCGGGTCAAACCGCGCAGTTCCAACTCCACAGGCCGTTCATCACGCAATCGGCCCGCTGTCCTCGCTGCATCCAATGCACGACCCAATCGGTCGATCAGTCCTTCGTAGATTTCCGGTTTCGTTACGATTCGCTGCGATTCAACCATCCCCTCACCTCATTGAAGAAAGACTTGCTCCCCAATAAACAGCGTAGCCCCCGTGGCTGCGCCTGCCCGGCGCCGCGACAGACGGCCCTGCCAGAGCAATCAGGGTTTCCCTCGATAGAGTGGGGTCATGTATGCTACGGCGCTTCCTGTAACTCCACTTCCCGCAGGGTTTGGGCACGGACGCGCCGCTTTTTGGTGTCGATCAACCTGAATGTTGCACCGAAGAGGATTAGGCCACCCCTATTCAGTTCAAAAGTAGCCATGCACGAACAATATCAGCCCCGTGAAATAGAAAATGCCGCCCAAACCTTCTGGGACGAGCACAAGTCCTTTGAAGTCAGTGAACAGCCAGGCAAGGAGACTTACTACTGCCTATCGATGTTCCCTTACCCCAGCGGCAAACTACACATGGGGCACGTGCGTAACTACACCATCGGCGACGTGATTTCCCGTTACCAGCGCATGCAAGGCAAGAACGTCCTGCAACCCATGGGTTGGGACGCCTTCGGCATGCCGGCGGAAAACGCCGCGATGAAAAACAACGTGGCCCCCGCCAAGTGGACCTACGAAAACATCGCCTACATGAAGACCCAGCTGCGCAGCCTGGGCCTGGCGGTGGACTGGTCCCGCGAAGTCACCACCTGCAAGCCGGATTACTACCGCTGGGAACAATGGCTGTTCACGCGCCTGTTCGAAAAAGGTGTGATCTACAAAAAAAGCGGCACTGTGAACTGGGACCCGATCGACCAGACCGTCCTTGCCAACGAGCAAGTGATCGACGGTCGCGGCTGGCGCTCCGGCGCGCTGATCGAAAAGCGCGAAATCCCGATGTACTACTTCAAGATCACCGCCTACGCGGATGAACTGTTGTCGAGCCTCGACGACCTGCCGGGCTGGCCGGAGCAGGTCAAGACCATGCAACGCAACTGGATCGGCAAATCCAAGGGCATGGAAGTGCAGTTCCCGTACAACGTCGACTCGATCGGCGAAGCGGGCGCACTGAAAGTCTTCACCACCCGCCCGGATACCCTGATGGGCGCGACCTACGTCGCCGTGGCCGCCGAACACCCGCTGGCCACCCAGGCTGCACAGAACAACCCTGAGTTGCAGGCGTTCATCGCCGAATGCAAAGGCGGTAGCGTGGCCGAGGCCGACGTCGCCACCCAGGAGAAAAAAGGCCTGCCGACCGGCCTGTTCGTCGAGCACCCACTTACCGGTGAAAAGCTGCCGGTGTGGGTGGCCAACTACGTGCTGATGCACTACGGCGATGGCGCTGTCATGGCTGTGCCGGCTCACGACGAGCGCGATTTCGAATTCGCCACCAAGTACAGCCTGCCGATCAAGTCCGTGGTGCGTACCAGCTCGGGCGACACCAACCCGGCCCCGTGGCAGGACGCCTACGGCGAGCACGGTGAGCTGATCAATTCCGGCGAGTTTGATGGCCTGGACTTCCAGGGCGCCTTCGACGCCATTGAAGTCGCCCTGATCAAGAAAAACCTCGGTGCCTCGCGCACCCAGTTCCGCCTGCGCGACTGGGGCATCAGCCGCCAGCGCTACTGGGGCTGCCCGATCCCGATCATCCACTGCGAAAGCTGTGGCGACGTGCCAGTACCGGAAGACCAACTGCCGGTCGTCCTGCCTGAAGACGTGGTGCCGGACGGCGCCGGTTCGCCATTGGCGCGCATGCCCGAATTCTACGAGTGCAGTTGCCCGAAATGCGGCGCGCCTGCCAAACGTGAAACCGACACCATGGACACCTTCGTGGAGTCCTCGTGGTACTACGCCCGCTACGCCTCGCCGCACTATGAAGGCGGCCTGGTAGAGAAATCCGCGGCCGACCACTGGTTGCCGGTTGACCAGTATATCGGCGGTATCGAACACGCCATCCTTCACCTGTTGTACGCGCGCTTCTTCCACAAGCTGATGCGTGACGAAGGCCTGGTGAGTTCCGATGAACCGTTCAAGAACCTGCTGACACAAGGCATGGTGGTCGCCGAGACTTACTATCGCCGCGAAGCCAACGGCGCTTATACCTGGTTCAACCCGGCCGACGTCGAGCTTGAGCGCGACAGCAAAGCCAAGGTCGTCAGCGCCAAGCTGATCGCCGACGGCCTGCCGGTGGAAATCGGCGGCACCGAGAAGATGGCCAAGTCCAAGAACAATGGCGTTGACCCGCAGTCGATGATCGATCAGTTCGGCGCGGACACCTGCCGCCTGTTCATGATGTTCGCCTCGCCGCCTGACATGAGCGCCGAATGGTCCGACTCCGGCGTCGAAGGCTCGCACCGTTTCCTCAAGCGCGTCTGGCGCCTGGCGCACGCTCACATCAGCCAGGGCCTGCCGGGCAAACTGGACGTGGCCGCCTTGAGCGACGAGCAGAAACTCATTCGCCGCAGCACCCACCTGGCCATCAAGCAAGCCAGCCAGGATGTGGGCCAGAACCACAAGTTCAACACCGCTATCGCCCAGGTGATGACGCTGATGAACGTGCTGGAAAAAGCCCCACAAGTGACTGAGCAGGATCGTGCACTGGTACAGGAAGGCCTGGAAACGGTCACCCTGCTGCTGGCGCCGATCACGCCGCACATCAGCCACGACCTGTGGAACCGCCTGGGCCACAGCGACGCCGTCATCGATGCGCGCTGGCCGGTGCAGGATGACAGCGCCCTGGTACAGGACACGCTGCAACTGGTCATCCAGGTTAACGGTAAACTGCGTGGCCAGATCGACATGCCGGCCACGGCCAGCCGCGAAGACGTCGAGGCGGCTGCCCGCATCAACGAAAACGTGCTGCGCTTTACCGAAGGCCTGACGATCCGCAAAGTGATCGTGGTGCCTGGCAAACTGGTCAATATCGTCGCTAGCTAATCGGATCGGGCGCAGGGTTTGGGCTCTGCGCTGAATAAAGCCTTCAGGGCCTCTATAAGGCCCACATGGTTTCAAGGGGAGCAACAAAATGATCAAACGCAATTTGCTGGTGATGGGCCTTGCCGTGCTGCTGAGCGCTTGCGGCTTCCAACTACGCGGCACCGGCACCAATCAACTGGCGATCAAGGAACTGGACGTCAGCGCCCGCAATGCTTACGGCGATACTGTGGTGCAACTGCGTCAGGTCCTGGAAAACAGCGGCGTGCACGTCTACACCGGCGCGACCTACAAACTGGTGCTGGTGGATGAGAAAGAAACCCAGCGCAGCCTGAGCTACGCCAGCGCCGGCCGTGCGTCGGATATCGAGCTGAGCACGGTGCTCAATTTTGAAGTGCAAGGCCTGAATAATCAGCCGTTGATGGGCGACAAGGTTCAGGTGCAGAAGGTTGTCAGCCACGACGGCAACAACTTGGTGGGTTCGGACTCGGAAGTTGTCCAGGTGCGCAAGGAAATGCGCCGGGAACTGATCCAGCGCATGATGGTTCGCCTGCAGTTCCTGACGCCACAGCAGCTGGAAGCCTTGCAGCAACAAGCTGACAACAAGGCCAAGGCTGACGCCGACGCGCTGAAAGCCGCCCAAGAGTACGAAGACAACACACCGAAACAGTCGCCTGTTGAAGTCCCTGTCGAGTAAGCCGGACGGGGCGCCCCAAGCGCCCCGTTTATCCCGCCTATGAAACTCGCCCCCGCCCAACTCGCCAAACACCTGCAAGGTGGCCTTGCGCCTGTCTACATTGTCAGCGGTGATGATCCGCTGCTGTGTCAGGAAGCCGCCGATGCCATTCGCACGGCGGCACGCCAGCAAGGTTTCGACGAACGCCAGGTCTTCAGCGCCGACGCCAGCTTCGACTGGGGCACGCTGCTGCAGGCCGGTGCGAGCATGTCGCTGTTTGCCGAGAAGCGCCTGCTGGAACTGCGCCTGCCTTCGGGCAAGCCTGGCGACAAAGGCGCGGCCGCCCTGATGGAATACTGCTCGCGCCCCGCTGAAGACACCGTGCTGTTGATCAGCCTGCCCAAGCTTGATGGCAGCGCGCAGAAAACCAAGTGGGGCAAGGCCCTGGTGGAAGGGGCGCAGACCCAGTTCATCCAGATCTGGCCGGTGGACAGCAGCCAGTTGCCGCAATGGATTCGCCAGCGGCTGTCGCAGTCGGGACTGTCGGCGACCCAGGACGCAGTGGAGTTGATCGCCGCCCGGGTTGAAGGCAATTTGCTGGCCGCTGCCCAGGAGATCGAAAAGCTCAAGCTGATGGCCGAAGACGGGCAGATTACCGTCGAGACCGTCCAGGGCGCCGTGGCTGACAGTGCACGCTTTGATGTGTTCGGGCTGGTGGATGCGATCCTCAACGGTGAGCCCGCCCACGCCCTGCGCATGCTCGAAGGCCTGCGCGGCGAAGGTGTGGAACCGCCGGTGATTCTCTGGGCCCTGGCCCGGGAACTGCGGGTGCTGGCCAATATTGCCCTGCAATATAGCCAGGGTACGCCGCTGGACAAATGCTTCAGCCAGGCCAAGCCACCGGTGTGGGACAAGCGCAAACCCTTGATGAGCAAAGCACTGCAGCGGCACTCGGCGCAACGCTGGGCGCAATTGCTGCTGGAAGCGCAACGCATCGACGCGCAGATCAAGGGCCAGGCGGCGGGTTCGCCGTGGATGAGCCTGAGCCGTTTATCATTGTTGATGGCCGGCCAGCGCCTGACATTGCCGGCAGAATAGTCCTACCTCTCGAAGGGCTTTACAGCGGCGCAACATCGGCAGATGATTTGCACCGTTTCAACCACCCAACGAGAGTAACGACCATGAGCAAAAAGCCATCCAAGCATGGCCCCAACAAGGCCAAATCCATCATCGCCCAGCCACTGTTCCGTAGCCGTCAGGAACGCGCCGGCAAGGGCAAAGGCAGCTACCGCCGCGAAGCCTTCCAGTCTAAAAGCTGGGAGGCTTCTTACTTTCTGGCTGCCTGAAGGCAAGCAGCCCTCTGGCATGATAAGGTCTGCACCTGATTTGCAATCCCTGGACCTGTGCATGCCCTCTAGTCTTTCCCGTCGTTGGCACTTTCGCCAACTGATCGCTGCCTCCAGCCTCATCCTGCTCGTCGCCTGTGCGGAGAAACCCACCGCCGCCGACGCTCAACCGCTGCCCAAGCTCCAGACCGCCCCTGCGGTTGCGCCCGCTGTCGTGGCCCCGCTGGCTGTGGATAATCTTGATATCCAGCCGACCCAGACCTTCGCCGAATGGCAGGCGGCCTTCCGCGTGCAAGCCCTGCAGGCCGGCATCACCGCCGCCGTGTTCGACAACGCATTCGCCAACGTTACCCCCGACATGGCGGTGATCCGCGCCGACCGCAGCCAGCCGGAGTTTTCCCGCCCGGTGTGGGAATACCTCGACGGTGCCCTGTCGCCCGTGCGCGTGCGCAACGGCCAGGCGTTGCTGGTCAAGTACGCCGACATCCTGCAAAGCATCGAACAACGTTATGGCGTCGACCGCCAGGCGCTGGTGTCGGTATGGGGCATGGAAAGTAACTTCGGCCAGTTCCAGGGCAACAACTCGGTGATCCGCTCGCTGGCGACCCTGGCCTACGAAGGCCGCCGCCCGGCATTTGCCCAGGCGCAATTGCTGGCGGCGCTGCAGATCATCCAGCACGGCGATATCCAGGCCGACCAGATGAAAGGTTCCTGGGCCGGCGCCATGGGCCAGACCCAATTTATCCCAACCACCTACAACACCCACGCCGTCGACTTCGATGGCGACGGTCGCCGCGATATCTGGAACAGCCCGTCAGACGCCCTCGCCTCCACCGCACACTACCTGCAGAGCTCCGGCTGGCAGAAAGGCCAACCGTGGGGTTTCGAAGTGAAACAACTGCCGGCGAACTTCGATTACGCCCTGGCCGATGGCGGCATCCGCAAGACGGTCGCAGAATGGCTGAAACTGGGTATCCAACTGCCGCCAGGCGCAAGCATGCCGCCCAACGTCGACCAACTCTCAGCTGCGCTGCTGTTGCCGGCCGGCTACCGTGGCCCGGCGTTCCTGGTGCTGGATAACTTCCGTGCGATCCTCAAGTACAACAACTCTTCGTCCTATGCACTGGCGGTTGGCTTGTTGTCGGAACGCTTTGGTGGCGGTGGAGTGATTCGTGGCGATTGGCCGAAGGATGAGCTGCCATTGAGCCGCTCGCAGCGCATCGACTTGCAGACGGCCTTGAGTGCCAACGGCTATGACGCGGGCAACCCGGATGGGATTATCGGCGCCAATACGCGCAAGGCGATTCGTGCGGCGCAGCAGGCCTTGGGCTGGCCGGCGGATGGGTATCCGACGGTGAAGCTGCTGGAGTCGTTGCAGAATCGATAGATCTGCCTATGGCGGCTATCGCTATCGGGGGCAAGCCCCCTCCCACATTCCAACAGCACTCCATTGTGGGAGGGGGCTTGCCCCCGATGACGGACTGACAGACTAAAAAGCTCAGGCTTTGAACACCACATCCTGCTCCAACACCACCCGCTGCTCCCCCGCATCCAACCGCACCAATGCGCCCATCGGCAACGTCAGGTTCGGGTCGCAATGCCCACTGCGCCAACCGGACAACACCGGGATGCGCAATGGCTCGAAGGTCTGCTTGAGCAAGCGCTCCAGCGCACCCTGATCTACACCCGCCACGTCCCCTACCAGCACGCCGGCGACCTGCTCCAGCTTGCCCGCCAGGCGCAGGTGCGTCAGCAGGCGGTCGATACGGTAGATCGGCTCGTTGACGTCCTCGATCAACAGGATGATGCCATCTGCGTCGATCTCAAAGGGTGTGCCCATGACTGCCGCGATCATCGACAGATTGCCACCCAGCAAGCGTCCACAGGCAATGCCAGGCTCGATTGTGGTCAGCGGGTACGCCACGGGGTGCATCAACTCGCTACCAGCGCCCAACTGGCCGCGCAGCATGCCGAACAATGAAGACTCGGTAGGTGGTTGCTTGTCGCCCAAGAGATCGGCGTTGAGCATCGGCCCATGGAAGGTCACGAAGCCGGCGTAACGGCTGATTGCCAGGTGCAGCGCGGTGATGTCGCTGTAACCCACGAAGGGTTTGGCATTGGCGCGTAGCAGGTCGAAGTCCAGGCTATCGAGCAGGCGCGGCGTGCCGTAGCCGCCACGCAGGCAGAAGATGGCGTCGATTTCAGGGTCGGCGAAAGCTTTGTGCAGGTCGTTGAGGCGGGTTTTATCGCTGCCGGCGAGGTAGCCGTCGCGTTCATAGACACCCGGGAAGATGCGCAGGTCGTAGCCGCGGGTGCGCATCCATTGGCCGGCTCTTTCAACGTCCAGGGTCGCGGGGCCGGCGGGGGCGATCAGGGCGATGGTGCCTTCGCTACGGAGGGCAGGTACTGCAGCGGTCATCCACGACTCTCCTTGGCTAACGCGAAACAACTGTGGGAGGGGGCTTGTCCCCGATGGCGGTGTATCAGTATCAGAAGTGCTGACTGACAGTCCGCTATCGGGGGCAAGCCCCCTCCCACATTAACCTGCGGTGCCGCTCACAGCGCTATCAGGAAACCAGGCTTGCCTTGACCAGCTTGGCCTGCTCGTCCGCATGGTACGAAGAACGCACCAGCGGGCCAGACGCCACGTTCTTGAAGCCCATCTTGTAGCCTTCCTCGGCGAACCAGGCGAAGGTGTCCGGGTGCACGAAACGCTGCACCGGCAAGTGGCTGCGGGACGGTTGGAGGTACTGGCCGAGGGTCAGCATGTCGATGTCGTGTTCGCGCATGCGCTTCATGACTTCGATGACTTCTTCGTCGGTCTCGCCCAGGCCCAGCATCAAGCCGGACTTGGTCGGGATGTGCGGCATCATCTGCTTGAATTTCTGCAGCAGGGTCAGCGACCACTGGTAGTCCGAACCCGGACGCGCGGCCTTGTACAGGCGTGGCACGGTTTCCAGGTTGTGGTTGAACACATCCGGCGGCTCGGCTGCGGTGATTTCCAGCGCCACGTCCATGCGACCGCGGTAGTCCGGCACCAGGGTTTCGAGCATCACGTTCGGCGACAGCTTGCGGATTTCGCGGATGCAGTCGGCAAAGTGCTGGGCACCGCCGTCACGCAGGTCGTCGCGGTCTACCGAGGTGATCACCACGTACTTGAGGCGCAGGTCGGCGATGGCGATGGCCAGGCTTTCCGGCTCGTTGACGTCCAGTGGCTTCGGACGACCGTGGCCAACGTCGCAGAACGGGCAACGACGGGTGCAGATGTCACCCATGATCATGAAGGTGGCGGTGCCGCCGGAGAAGCACTCGCCCAGGTTCGGGCAGGAGGCCTCTTCGCAGACGCTGTGCAGCTTGTGTTTGCGCAGCAGCGCCTTGATACGGTCGACTTCCGGCGAAACCGGGATGCGCACGCGGATCCAGTCGGGTTTCTTCGGCAGTTCGGTGGTCGGAATGATCTTCACCGGGATGCGTGCAACCTTCTCGGCGCCGCGCAGCTTGACGCCGGCTTCTACCTTGGCACGCGGGACCGGGGCTGGGCGTTCGGTAACGTCCACCGTCGGGATCATGGTTTGCACTGCATCAGTAGTCATAATCAGTCGATTCCGCCCGTAAGGGTCGTCTGCTCAGCATAGTCGAGGTGTTTGACGAGCTGCGCACGCAGCCGGGCACTTACCTCGGCAAATTTAATCGGTGTGGCGTGGTCGCTCAGTTGCGTCATCGCCAACCCGGCATAGCCACACGGGTTGATCCGCCGGAACGGTGCCAGGTCCATGTCCACGTTCAGGGCCAGGCCATGAAAAGAGCAACCGTGGCGGATCCGCAGCCCCAGGGAGGCGATCTTCGCGCCATCAACGTACACACCCGGCGCATCCGGCTTGGCCGCAGCAGTCACTCCGTAACTGGCCAGCAGCTCGATCAGGCAAGCCTCCATGCGGCTGACCAGGTCGCGCACGCCAAACCCCAGCTTGCGCACATCCAGCAGCAAATAAGCCACGAGTTGGCCGGGCCCATGGTAAGTCACTTGGCCACCTCGGTCGACCTGCACCACCGGAATTTCCCCCGGCAGCAGCAGATGTTCGGCCTTGCCGGCCTGGCCCTGGGTGAACACGGGCGGGTGTTCCACCAGCCAGATCTCATCGGGGGCCGACGTGCCGCGCTCATTAGTGAAGCGCTGCATGGCGTGCCAGACGGGCTCGTAGTCCATCCGGCCGAGCTCGCGAAAGCCCAGAACCTGTGACATCACAGCACCATGTGCACGAAGCCGGTGGCCCGCAGTTCGCTGTTGATGTTGTAGAGCTGGTCCTGATCCGTCGCAACGATGTGCAACTGGATCGTGGTGTATTTGCCGGTGGAGCTTTGACGCTCGTCCACGCGGTTGTCATTGATCGTCGCGTATTTGCGAACGATCGCGAGAATCGTGTCCTTACGGCCCACGCCGGTATCGCTGATCACCTTGACGGGATAATCCGTCACTGGGAATTCGATCTTGGGCGCCTTTACTTCTGCTTCTTTATCGGTCATGGCGTAACGGCCTCGTAAGCGTAAGCCGTGGCGACGGGCAAAGCCCCGCGTCGGATCAACACGGGGCTTTGCAGGTGCACACAATCAGTTGAACAGGCTGTAGAAGAATAGACGGATGCTATCCCACACGCGGCGGAAGATACCACCTTCGTCGACGGCGTCCAGGGCGATCAGGTCGGCGCTGTGCACCACCTTGTCGTCCAGCTTCACTTCGACTTTACCGATCACGTCGCCCTTGGCGATGGGCGCAACCAGTTGCGGGTTCATGGTCATGCTGGCAGCCAGCTTCTTCAGCTGGCCTTTAGGCATGGTCAGGGTCAGGTCTTCAGCCAGGCCAGCCTTGACTTGGGAGGTAGCGCCCTTCCACACCGGCGCGGTCGCCAGCTCAGTACCCTTCTGGTAGAAGGTCTGGGTTTCGAAGAAACGGAAACCGTAGGTCAGCAGTTTCTGCGTCTCGGCCGCACGGGCCTGCTCGCTGTTGGTGCCGAAGACTACGGCGATCAGGCGTTGGCCGTCGCGCACAGCGGACGACACCATGCAGTAGCCGGCTTCTTCGGTGTGGCCGGTTTTCAGACCGTCGACGGTCTTGTCGCGCCACAGCAGCAGGTTGCGGTTAGGCTGCTTGATGTTGTTCCAGAAGAACTCCTTCTGGGAGTAGATCGCGTAGTGCACCGGGTCGACACGAATGATCGCGCGCGCCAGGATCGCCATGTCGTGCGCCGACGAGTAGTGCTCCGGGTTCGGCAGGCCGGTCGGGTTCATGAAGTGGCTGTTGGTCATGCCCAGGTCGGCCACGGTTTTGTTCATCATGTCGGCGAACGCGTCTTCGCTGCCGGCGATGTGCTCGGCCAGGGCGACGCTGGCGTCGTTACCGGACTGGATGATGATGCCGTGCAGCAGGTCGCTCACAGTCACCTGCGAACCCACCTTGATGAACATCCGCGAACCGCCGGTACGCCAGGCGTTTTCACTGACGGTAACCGGGTCGTTCTCGCCGATCTGGCCGCGACGGATTTCCAGGGTCGCGATGTAGGCGGTCATCAGTTTGGTCAGGCTGGCCGGTGGCAGGCGCTGGTCACCGTTGTTCTCGACCAGCACGTTGCCGCTGGCGGCATCCATGAGGACCCAGGCCTTGGCAGCCAGTTGCGGGGAAGCCGGCACCATTTCAACCGCCCAGGCGGCCGGGGTGATGATCAGCGAAAGAAGCAGGCACGTGCGTTTGGCTAAGGTGGTGATGTTCATCCGTCTCTCGAAATTGCTTATGGAAACTTGCCCTCGCGGGCAAAACTTATTCAGACAGCCCGCTACCAGACTGTCACGTGTTCGGTTGCCCGCTCACCCCTTGCCCCCGGGTTTTTATTGTTCAACGAGCCAACAACCACAGCCCTGCCCCGCACACGGGCCAGAACCATCAATTCTGTTTATTCAGCGGTGACCACGCTGGGTTGCCCCAGGTTGGCCAGGCGCACGCTGTTCTGCACTTGCGCCACTTCGCTCGGCGAGCCGATCGGGCCCATGCGCACACGGTGCAATGTCTGCTGGTTACGCACGATGGAACTGATGAAGACCGGCGCGTTGACCATGCTGCTGAGCTTGGACCTTAACAGTTCTGCCGCATCCGGGTTGGCGAAAGCGCCCACCTGCAAGTATTGGCCGCCAGCCAGCGACGCGCCCTGGGCAGCCTGCGGCACAGCCACGGTGTCCGGGGCGTGCTGCTGTGGCGGCGGTGTCCACTGCTCGACCTTGCCGGCCGATGCGGTAATTTGCGGTTGTGGTGTCTGCGGCTCGTTGAGCATCAACGGCGCCGGCTTGCCGCGCTGGGCCCAGTACTGCGCCGGGTCGATGCCTTCGACCTTGACCCGCGCAGTGCCGGTTTCGGCGTAGCCGAGTTTCTTGGCGGCGGCGTAGGACAGGTCGATGATACGGTCCGAGTAAAACGGGCCACGGTCGTTGACGCGCAGGATCACCGTGCGGTTGTTGTCCAGGTTGGTCACCCGCACATAGCTCGGCAGCGGCAGGGTCTTGTGCGCCGCACTCATGCCATACAGGTCATACACTTCGCCGTTGGCAGTGTTCTGGCCATGGAACTTGGTGCCGTACCAGGACGCCGTGCCCGATTGCACGTAGGTCTTGGAGTCCTGCAACGGGAAATAGGTCTTGCCCAGCACGGTGTACGGGTTGGCCTTGTAGGCACCGGTGTGCAGGGTGGGCGTGGCGTCCGGGATCTTCGACACATCGACATCCCACCACGGCGCGCCGTCTTTGTGCGCACGGTTGATGTCCAGGCCCGGCTGGGAACGAACTGCGGTGCCCCCGGACTTCTGCGCCGGACCGCGGCTGGTGGAGCAACTGACGACCAGCAGGGACAACGCGACGAACGCCACCAGCTTGAGCGGTTGATTGAACGGCGATGCCCGCATTACTTAGTGCCCCGTGCTTGGACCAGCATGTCTGACAGCTGATGCACGGCCATGGCGTACATCACACTGCGGTTATAACGCGTGATTGCGTAGAAATTCTTCAGGCCCATCCAGTATTCCGGGCCGTTTTCGCCCTCAAGGCGGAATGCCGTGACCGGCATATCGTCAGGCAGCGCATTCTGACTCGACCAGCCCAGCGCCCGCAACTCCCCGACCGTCTTGGCCGGCTCGATGCCCTGAGTCAGACCTTCATCGACGCGGTCCCCACTGACATCGGCGCGGATCACCACCGGCTCGCCGGCGACCCAGCCATGGCGCTTGAAGTAGCTGGCCACGCTGCCGACGGCGTCGTCGGGGTTGCTCCAGATATTGATATGCCCGTCGCCGTCGAAGTCCACTGCATAGGCGCGGAAGCTGCTCGGCATGAACTGCGGCAAGCCCATCGCACCGGCATAGGAACCTTTGAGGCTCAGCGGGTCGACCTGCTCTTCGCGGGCCAGCAGCAGGAATTCGCGCAGTTCCTTGCGGAAGAACTCGGCGCGGGGCGGATAATCGAAGCCCAGGGTCGACAAGGCGTCGATCACCCGATAGCTGCCGGTATTGCGCCCGTAGAAGGTTTCAATGCCAATGATCGCAACGATGACCTGGGCCGGCACGCCGTACTCCTGCTCGGCGCGGGCCAGCACGGCCTCGTGCTGGCGCCAGAAGTCCACACCACGGGCCACGCGGGCGTCGGTGAGGAACATCGGGCGATATTCCTTCCACTGCTTCACACGTTCGGCGGGGCGCGAGATGGCGTCGAGGATCGCCTGCTTTTTCTGGGCTTCGCGGAACACGCCCATCAGCTGTTCACCGGCGAAACCATAGTCGCGGGTCATCTCACCGACAAATTCGGCGACCTGGGGTGAACCATCATAGTCACCGGCCTGCGCCTCCTGCGTTGCGCCCAGCAGCCCAATCAGGCCCATCCAGGACGCGTGCCGAGTCGCCCAGCCGCGCATTACTTGCATTGACATCTTCACCTTATTCAAACCTGTGCGATCCATTTGCGATGCGTATGAATCGACATCAAAACCCCAAACGCTGACAGCAATGTCACCAGCGAAGTTCCGCCGTAGCTAATGAATGGCAACGGCACCCCAACCACCGGCAACAGGCCACTGACCATACCGATGTTGACGAAAACGTAAACAAAAAAAGTCATGGTCAGGGCGCCGGCGAGCAATTTGCCGAACAGCGTCTGCGCCTGCGCGGTGATCACCAGGCCGCGACCAATCAACAGCAGATAGATCAGCAACAGCGCGCAAATGCCCACCAGGCCGAACTCTTCGCCCATCACCGCAATAATGAAGTCGGTGTGGCTCTCGGGCAAAAAGTCCAGGTGCGACTGGGTGCCCAGTAACCAACCCTTACCAAATACCCCGCCGGAGCCGATGGCGGCCTTCGACTGGATGATGTTCCAGCCGGTACCCAGCGGATCGCTTTCCGGGTCGAGGAACGTGAGGATCCGCTGCTTCTGGTAGTCGTGCATAAAGAAGAACCACATGGCCACGGCCACCGGCACGGCAGCGGCAAGCACGCTGAGGATCCAGCGCCAGCGCAAGCCGCCCATGAACAGCACGAACGCGCCACCCGCCAGGATCAGCAGCGAGGTGCCGAGGTCGGGTTGGCGCACGATCAGGATGAACGGCACGCCAATCAGGATCAGGCTGATGCCCACATGTTTGAGCTGCGGCGGCAAGGTGCGCTTGGACAGGTACCAGGCAATGGTCGCGGGCATCAGGATCTTCATGAATTCCGACGGTTGGAAGCGAATCACCCCCGGGATGTTGATCCAGCGGGTCGCACCCATGGCGTTGTGGCCCATCACGTCGACCACCACCAGCAACAACACCCCGGCGACGTAGCCCAACGGCACCCAGCGCGCCATGAAACGCGGCTCGAGCTGGGCGATCACCACCATCGACAACAAGCCCAGGCCGAACGACGACGCCTGCTTGATCAGCAGGTCCCAGTTCTTGCCGCTGGCCGAATACAGCACGAACAGGCTGCCGGCCGCCAGGGTCAGCAGCAGGATCAGCAGCGGGCCATCAATGTGCATGCGTTGCAGCAACGTCGCACGGCGACGCATCACATCCTCACTGGAGAGGATGCGGTCAAAATTACTCTTCACGGGCCGTAACCTCGGTGCTTGAAGGGGGGCCGCCATATTCGGGCTTGAGCCTGCCGTCGTCGGCCAGCAGCCAGGCGTCCATCACCTGGCGCACCACGGGCGCCGCGACGCCGGAGCCGGACTCGCCGTTCTCGACCATCACCGCGACCACGATTTTCGGGTCGTCCGCCGGGGCAAAGCCGACAAACAAGGCGTGGTCGCGGTGGCGTTCCTGAACCTTGGAGCGGTCGTATTTTTCGCCCTGCTTGATCGCCACCACCTGGGCAGTACCGCTCTTGCCGGCAATGCGGTACTGCGCACCAATGGCCGCCTTGCGTGCGGTGCCGCGTGCACCGTGCATCACTTGCTGCATGCCATGGTTGACCTTGGTCCAGTCGGACGGATCGCGCAGCACGATGTTCGGGATCGGGTTTTCATCCAGGGGCTTCTCGCCCTCGATGGTCTTGGCCAGGTGCGGACGGTTCCAGATGCCTTTGTTGGCGACCAACGCCGTGGCCTGGGCCAGTTGCAGCGGCGTGGCCTGCATGTAGCCCTGGCCGATACCGAGGATCAGAGTTTCGCCCGGGAACCACGCCTGGCGGCGGGTTGCGCGCTTCCACTCCCGCGACGGCATCAGGCCGGGGGACTCTTCGAACATGTCCAGGGAGACTTTCTGGCCGAGGCCGAACTTGCCCATGTAGGCAGAGAGGCGATCGATCCCGAGCTTATGGGCCAGGTCGTAAAAATAGGTGTCGTTGGAGCGCATGATTGCGGTGTCCAGGTCGACAAAGCCGTCGCCGGTGCGGTTCCAGTTACGGTATTTGTGATCGTAGTTGGGCAGCATGTAGTAGCCCGGGTCGAACACGCGGCTGGAAGCGGTAACCACACCCGCGTCCAGGCCGGCAATCGCCACCGCCGGCTTGATGGTCGAACCCGGCGGGTACAGGCCGCGCAGCACGCGATTGAACAGCGGACGATCAATGGAATCGCGCAACTCGGCGTAGGCCTTGAAGCTGATCCCGGTCACAAACAGGTTGGGGTCGAAACTCGGCTGGCTGACCATCGCCAGGACTTCACCGGTAGCCGGGTCCAGGGCAACCACCGCGCCGCGACGCCCGCCCAAGGCCATCTCCGCCGCTTCCTGCAACTTGATGTCCAGGCTCAGCACGATGTCCTTGCCCGGTACCGGGTCGGTGCGCTTGAGCACCCGCAGCACGCGGCCACGGGCGTTGGTCTCGACTTCCTCGTAACCCACCTGGCCGTGCAGCTCGGGCTCATAAAAACGCTCGATGCCGGTCTTGCCGATATGGTGGGTGCCGC
The DNA here is from genome assembly GCF_024584605.1 of Pseudomonas extremorientalis. NCBI lineage: Bacteria > Pseudomonadati > Pseudomonadota > Gammaproteobacteria > Pseudomonadales > Pseudomonadaceae > Pseudomonas > Pseudomonas extremorientalis. The sequence goes on from NZ_CP089519.1 coordinate 5,622,859, forward strand.
TGTAATTCACCGGATCAAGGGTTTTCAGCTCTTTCTCGTTGATCCGCCCCATATAGCCGACGGAGTGAGCAAAGTGCGGCCCCTGCGGGTAATGCCGCACCAACTGCGCCACCACTTCCACACCCGGCAGGCGGAACTGGTTCACCGCGATCCGCGCGATCTGCTCTTCGGTCAGCTCGAACAGGATCGGCACCGGCTCGAAAGGCCGGCGCCCCTGCTTCATGCGTTTCTCGAAGATCACCCGGTCTTCCGGCGTCAGCTGCAGCACCTCGACGATCACATCGAGGATCTGCTGCCAGTCGCCAGAGCGCTCGCGGGTCATGCTCAGGCTGAAGCTGGGCCGGTTGTCCGCCACCACCACGCCATTACGGTCGAAAATCAGCCCACGGGTCGGCGGGATCGGCTGCACATGCACCCGGTTGTTTTCCGACAGCGTGGAGTGATAGTCGTACTGGATCACCTGCAGGAAATACAGACGGGCGATCAGCACGCCCAACAACGCCACCACCATGATCGCGCCAAACACCACGCGTGCGCGTACGAGACGTGCGTCTTTCTCGTGGTCCTTGATGCGGATCGGTTGGGTCATCGGGAGGGGCGCAGATTATTTGTGGTAAGGGTGCCCGGACAGGACTGTCCAGGCGCGATACAGCTGTTCACCGATCAGGATCCTTACCAACGGGTGCGGCAGCGTCAGCGCCGACAGCGACCAGCGCTGGTCCGCCCGCGCACAGACTTCCGGCGCCAGCCCTTCGGGGCCGCCGACCATGAAGTTGACCGTACGCGAGTCCAGGCGCCAGCGATCCAGTTCCACCGCCAGCTGCTCGGTGCTCCAGGGCTTGCCGTGCACTTCGAGGGTGACGATGCGCTCGTTGGGGCCGACCTTGGCCAGCATGGCTTCGCCTTCCTGACGGATAAAGCGCGCCACGTCGGCATTCTTGCCCCGGGTATTGAGCGGTATCTCTACCAGTTCCAGCGACAGCTCGGCGGGCAGACGCTTGGCATACTCGTGCCAGCCTTCTTCCACCCACTTGGGCATGCGTGAACCGACAGCAATCAGACGCAGGCGCACAGCCGTTCCTTATTCCTGGTCTTTGTTCAGCTTGTCGAAGTGCGCGTGGCCCACTTCCGGGCTGTGGTGCTTGCCATCGGCGGCACGGCTCTGCTCGGCGCCTTTCCACAGACGCTCCAGGTCGTAGAACTGGCGGGCGTTGGAGGTCATCATGTGAACGATCACATCGTCCATGTCCAGCAGCACCCAGTCGCTGTCGCCCTTGCCTTCTTCACCCAGCGGCTTCACGCCTTGGGCTTTGACGGCTTCGCGGACCTTGTCGAGCATCGCGCCGATCTGGCGGTTCGAGGTACCGGTGGCGATGATCATGAAGTCGGTGATGCTCTGCTTGTCGCGCACGTCCAGCACCTGGATATCCTGGGCCTTGACGTCCTCCAGGGCAGCCACGGCAACCTTTACCAGCTCTTCGCCGGCCAGTTCCGGGCCTACGTGGGCTTCAACCGGCAACGGCGCGCTTTTGAAAGTGCCTTTGCGCTTAACTTTGCTTACGTCTTTGTTCGTCATATAAAACTCGTTTTGCTCGTATGTTCGGGCGCCTGCCGTACGATTTTTCGTGCGTTCAAGCGCGCCTTTTCAGTTCGACGCACGGTAAAGCCCGTGCGCATCGATGTAGGCCAGGACCGCGTCAGGCACCAGGAAACGTACCGACTTCCCGCTGGCCAGCAGTTGACGGATCTGGGTGGCGGACACCGCAAGCGGGGTCTGCCAGACGAATGCAATATTCCCGTTCGGCCCGGTCAGGGCCAAGGGGTCACTTACCGACCGCGCGGCCAGCAGGTTGCGCAAGGCATCCGGCGGTTCGCTGTCGGCATCCGGGCGTTGCAGAACCAGGATGTGGCAATGCTGGAGGAGTTCCTCCCAGCGATGCCAAGAGGGCAGGCCGCAAAAAGCGTCCCAGCCCAGAAGCAAAAACAACTGGTCATCCGCGGCCAACTCGGCGCGCATCAGCTCCAGGGTGTCAACAGTGTAGGACGGTTTATCGCGCTTGAGCTCGCGGTCGTCCACCACCAGCGGCGTTATGCCTTCCACCGCCAGGCGCACCATTTCCAGGCGCTGCTGCGGCGATACCTGCGGCGTATCGCGATGGGGCGGCCGCGCATTGGGCATCACGCGCAGCTCGTCCAGCGCGAGGGCATCCGCAACTTCCAGGGCACTGCGCAAATGGCCGATGTGCACGGGGTCGAAGGTACCGCCGAGCAGCCCGATGCGTTTACCCATCAAGTGCGCACATGACCGTCGCCGAACACCACGTACTTCTCGCTGGTCAGGCCTTCCAGCCCGACCGGGCCACGGGCGTGGAGCTTGTCGGTGGAAATGCCGATCTCTGCGCCCAGGCCGTATTCGAAGCCGTCGGCAAAGCGTGTCGAAGCGTTGATCATCACCGAGGCGGAATCCACTTCGTTGAGGAAGCGCCGGGCATCGCTGAAATGCTCGGAAACAATAGCGTCGGTGTGCTTCGAGCCGTAGGTGTTGATGTGTTCGATGGCTTCGTCGAGGTCATCGACGATCTTGATCGACAAGATCGGCGCGGTGTATTCGGTGTACCAGTCCAGCTCGGTCGCCTCGATCACGTCCGCGCCCAGCAGCGCACGGGTACGCCCGCAACCGCGCAGCTCGACGCCCTTGTCGCGGTAGATGGCAGCCAGCGGCGGTAGCACGCGCTCGGCAATGCCGACGTGCACCAGCAGGGTTTCCATGGTGTTGCACGGGGCGTAGCGGTGGGTCTTGGCGTTGTCGGCGATGCGGATCGCCTTGTCGATGTCGGCGGCGATGTCGATGTACACGTGGCACACGCCGTCCAGGTGCTTGATCACTGGCACCTTGGCATCGCGGCTGACGCGCTCGATCAGGCTCTTGCCGCCACGCGGCACGATCACGTCGACGAATTCCGGCATGGTGATCAGCGCACCCACGGCGGCGCGGTCGGTGGTTTCCACCACTTGCACCACTTCGGCGGGCAACTCGGCCACGGCCAGGCCCTGCTGGATGCAGGCCGCGATGGCACGGTTGGAATTGATCGCCTCGGAACCGCCGCGCAGGATGGTGGCGTTGCCAGACTTCAGGCACAGGCTCGCGGCGTCGATGGTCACGTTCGGACGCGACTCGTAAATGATACCGATCACGCCCAGGGGCACGCGCATCTTGCCGACCTGAATGCCGGACGGCAGGTAACGCATGTCGCGGATTTCACCGATGGGGTCAGGCAGCTTGGCCACCTGACGCAGGCCTTCGATCATGTCGTCGATACGTGCCGGGGTCAGTGCCAGGCGGTCCAGCAGGGCCGGCTCCAGGCCATTGGCGCGGCCGTTGGCCAGGTCTTGCTCGTTGGCGGCGCTGAGCTCGGAGCGCGAAGCATCCAGGGCATCGGCGGCGGCCAGCAGGGCGCGGTTCTTCTGCGCAGTGCTCGCACGGGCGATCAACCGCGAGGCCTGACGGGCAGCGCGACCCAGGCGGGTCATGTAGTCAAGAACGGACTCAGTCATGGTCAGGGAGTCTTGGCAGGGAGGAAAGCGGCAGATTATAGCTGTGCCGCCGCCCGACTGACAGCGGTGAGGGGCGGATGGTCGAAATGAACTGTAAAAACCTGGGGTTCAGCGGTAATTAAGGTGGGAGTTGTTATGATTCCGTCACATTTAGCCGTATTTACCCTGACCGCCATGCCCAGTTCATCGCCGCAACTCCCCGCCAGCGCCCTGCCCGACTGCTTCTTCGACCGTGACGCGCAACTGCTTGCGCAGGAATTGCTCGGCAAAGTCATCCGCCATCGCGTCGGTGAAACCTGGCTTTCAGCACGGATTATTGAAACCGAAGCCTATTACGTGGCGGAAAAAGGCAGTCACGCCTCATTGGGCTACACAGAAAAGCGTAAGGCTTTGTTTCTGGATGGCGGGCATATCTACATGTACTACGCCCGGGGTGGCGATTCGCTGAACTTCAGCGCCCATGGACCAGGCAATGCCGTGTTGATCAAATCGGCCTATCCATGGGTCGATGACGTATCAGGCCCGGCCAGCCTGGCACAGATGTTGTTGAACAACCCGAACCCCGACGGCAGCCCCCGCGCCTCGCAAAAACTGTGCGCCGGCCAGACCCTGCTGTGTAAGGCCTTGGGCCTGAAGGTGCCGATGTGGGATGCCAAGCGCTTCGATCAGGAACGGCTCTACGTGGAGGATGTGGGGCAGACCCCGACCCAGATCATCCAGACCACCCGCCTGGGGATCCCCAGCGGGCGTGATGAACACCTGATGTACCGCTTCGTCGATGCCGGCTACGCGCCTTATTGCACGCGGAACCCGCTGCGCAGGGGCCAGGTCGAAGGCCGCGATTATTTTTTGATTTGAGCATGGAGTGGATTGTATGGGCCAATGGCTCGATAGCATTACCGGCTGGTTGACCCTGAACCCCGAATGGCTGGCGGTCGCGGTGTTTATTGTCGCCTGCGTGGAGTGCCTGGCCATCGCCGGGCTGATCGTGCCGGGCACGGTATTGTTGTTTGCCATTGCCGCCCTCGCCGGCAGCGGCGCGCTGTCACTGAGCGAGACCCTGCTGCTGGGCTTCCTCGGCGGATTGTTGGGTGACGGGGTTTCCTACTACTTGGGGCGACATTTCCACCAGAACATCCGGCGCTTGCCCGGCTTGCGTCATCACCCGGAATGGATGAACGGCGCCGAAACCTACTTCCACAAGTACGGCATTGCCAGCCTGCTGGTCGGGCGCTTCATCGGCCCGCTGCGGCCCATGCTGCCGATGGTGGCCGGGATGTGCGACATGCCCTTCCCGCGTTTTGCGATTGTCAGCCTCGTGGCGGCGGCGGGCTGGTCGGTGGCGTACCTGCTGCCAGGCTGGGCGACCGGCGCCGCGTTCCGCCTGCCATTGCCGGAGGGTTTCTGGCCTGAAGCGGGAGTGGTAGCAGCCTGTATCGCGGTGGTGGTGGGCCTGAGCTTGAACAGCAGCCTGCGCGGCCATCGTCGCGCCACCCTTTGGATCGGTTGCGCCAGCCTGACGATGTTGATCGCCTTGTTTATCGGCTACCCCCACCTCAATGACTTTGACCAGGGCCTGAGCGCCCTGGTACAGGAGCACCGCAGCCCCTGGCTGGACGAAGTGATGGTGCGCATCACCCAACTGGGCGAATTCAAGAAGATGTTCGTCGCCAGCGCCGTGTTTACCGGCTTGCTGCTAGTGGCTCGGCAATGGCGCCATGCGGTGTTTGTCGGCGCGACCCTCGCCGGTGCGGCGGTGATCAACACCGGAACCAAGTTGTTTTTCGCCCGTGGCCGCCCGGAAATCCTCACAGACCCACTGACCAGTTTCAGTATGCCCAGCGGCCATGCATCCGGCGCGTTTGCGTTTTTCCTGGCCCTGGCGGTCCTGGCCGGGCGCGGGCAACCCATCCGACTACGCCTGACCTGGATGCTGCTGGGCTGCATTCCCGCCGCCTTTATCGCATTGTCGCGGGTCTACCTGGGCGCGCATTGGCCCACAGACATCCTGGCCGGCACGCTGCTGGCGATGACGGTATGTGCGTTCAGCCTGGGGGTCAGCCAGTACCGCAGCCCGCTGCCGGCGATGCCGCAAAAAGCCTGGTGGCTGTTGCTGCCAGCATTGGTGGCGGTGCTCAGCTTTATCGCCCTCACCGGCACGCCCCACGCCCTGCTGCGTTATGCCTATTAAGTGAACAACTCACCCTGCAACTCATCGAGCAGCATCTGGATCGCATCCAGGCGCTGCTGCGGGTCGTCGAGTTGCAGCAGGTCGATCTTGTCGGCCTCGGTGAATGGCAGCAGATACGCCAGTTGATTGCCCAAGGCTTGCTGCCCGTCGGCGTGGGCGTCCATGTCCAGCGAGGCCACCATCGGATGCTCGGCCAACGCCTGGAGCAATGCCAGCAGGTCGGCGTCCTCTTCTTCCAGCGGTTGATCCGGCAGTTCTTCGAGCCACTGCACATCAGCCACCAGCAGTTGGTCTTTCTGCACGCCCGCGTCACGCACCCGGAACCGGCGACCGCCTTCGACACGAATCCCCAGCAGGCCATTGTCCTGCTGCTTGAAGTCGCGGATCAGCGCTTCACAGCCGATCAGCGCGTAGCCGTCCGGGGCCAGACCCACTTCCTTGCCGTCGAGGATGCACACCACGCCGAAGCTTTCGCCCTTTTTCATGCAGCGGGCGACCATGTCCAGATAGCGCGCCTCGAACAATTGCAGGTCGAGGGTGCAGCCTGGGAACAGCACGGTATTGAGTGGGAACAGCGCCAGACTCATAAAGGTTTCCTTAAACCCGGTTTAAACGATCACCGACACAGCCAGCGGCAGGAACACTGCCGTGGCCACGCCCATCAGACTCATGGCCAGCGCCGCAAAGGCGCCGCACTCTTCGCTTTCCTGCAACGCCACTGAGGTGCCGACCGCGTGGGCGGTCATGCCCAGGGCCATGCCCCGCGCCTCAGGGCTGTGCACGCCCAGGCGCGACAGGTATGCCGGGCCGATCATCGCGCCGATCACCCCGGTGATCAGCACAAACACCGCCGCCAATGCCGCCACACCGCCAATCTGCTCGGCCACCAGCATGGCGATCGGCGAGGTCACCGACTTGGGCGCCATGGTCATCAACATCCTGTGTTCGGCGCCAAACCACCAGCCCAGCAGTACACACAGGCCGGTGGCCAACACCCCGCCTATCACCAGCGTAGTAAAAATCGGCCAGAACAATTGGCGAATGCGCCGCAGGTTCAAATAGAGCGGCACCGCCAGGGCCACCGTCGCCGGGCCCAGCAGGATGCCCATGATCTCGGTGCTCTTGCGGTACTCGGCGTAGCTCAGGCCACAGCTGATCAGTACGCCGATCACCAGCAGCATGGAAACCAGTACAGGCTGCAGGAAGATCCAGCGGGTTTTCTCGAAACCGGCCAGTACCAGTTGATAGGCACCCAGGGTGATTCCGATGCCGAACAGCGGGTGATGGATCACCGCCGTCCAGGCGCCCTGCCAGTCGACAGTCATTGATCCTTCTCCTTGCGCTTGACCATCTGCTGCATCAACACGCCGACAAAGCCCATGGCAATCACCAGTGACAACACCAGCGCACCGACAATGGCCCAGAAGTCCGCGGCGATGTCCTTGGCATACACCATCACGCCTACCGCCGGCGGCACCAGCAGCAACGGCAAGTAGCGCAACAGGCTGCTGGCGGCCAGGCTCAATGGCTCGCCGACTTCGCCACGCCAGACCAGGAAGCCCAGCATCAGCAGCAGCCCGATGATCGGCCCCGGCAGTACCGGCAACAGCAAATGATTGATCGCGGTGCCGATCAATTGAAACAGCACCAGCCAGGTCAGGCCCCGTAACAGCATCCGTTCTTCCCCCTCGAAACTCGCCCGCATTATAAGCATGCCCGCCCTATGCACCGGCATTCGCCAAAAGCATGGTGGGTTGACCGAGCCGATTGGCCATGATGATCTACATTGGTTCTCTGTAATCGATAAAAACAGCACCGATGAACCAAGGAGAGACGCAATGCCCCATGTACCCGTAGCGCAGCTCAAAGACTATGTCGGCAAGGAACTGGGACGTTCCGAATGGCTCACCATCGACCAGGCACGCATCAACCTGTTCGCCGAGGCCACGGGCGATCATCAGTTCATCCACGTCGACCCGGTCAAGGCCGCGCAAACGCCATTCGGCAGCACCATCGCCCACGGCTTCCTGTCGTTGTCGCTGATTCCCAAGCTGATCGAAGACATCCTGATCATGCCCGAAGGCCTGAAGATGGCAGTCAATTATGGTTTGGACAGCGTGCGTTTCATCCAGCCGGTGAAGGTCAACTCCAACGTGCGCCTGGCGGTCACCCTCACCGACGTGTCCGAGAAAAAGCCCGGCCAGTGGTTGCTCAAGGCAACCTGCACCCTGGAAATCGAAGGCCAGGAAAAACCGGCTTACATTGCCGAGTCGTTGTCACTCTGCTTTGTATAAGGCCGTGCCTGTGGTGGGGAAATAAACCTCACCACAGCGTATGTAAATTTATGTATGAAACTCGCAGCTGCGGCATACTCGGCGCTCAATTATCCGGATCCCGCTATGCGCCCACTCGCTCCCCTCGCCCTTGCCCTGTTGCTCACCGCTTGCGGAGATGGCGAATCGCTGTTGCCGCCCGATGCGCGCCTGCCTGATGGCGGCCGCTACCGGGGTGATGTGGTCGATGGCTTGCTGCAGGGCCAGGGCCGCGTGGACTACCCCAACGGCAGCTGGTACGCCGGGCAGTTCGACAAGGGCCAGTGGCACGGCCAGGGCGAATGGCATGGCAGTAACGGCGAAGTCTATAAAGGCCGGTTCCAGCAAGGCCTGTTCGACGGCCAGGGCAGCCTGACCACGGCGGGCAGCCACTACGTGGGCGGCTTCAAGAACGGACGACGCAATGGCGAAGGCACCCTCAAAGAGGGGCAGATGACCTATCGCGGCGAATTCAAGGACGACCAGTATTCCGGCCTTGGTCGCCTGGAGCTGGCGGACGGCAGCCAGTACCAGGGCCAGTTCGCCCACGGCAAGCCCAATGGCGAAGGCCAGCGCAACGACGACAGCGGCAACCAGTTCAGCGGCCATTTCGTCGATGGCCAGTTGGAAGGCAACGGCACCTTCAACAGCGCCGACGGCGACATCTATGTCGGCCAGTTCAAGCAGAACCAACTCAACGGCAAGGGCCGCTACGAGAACGCCGACGGCGACGTGTGGATCGGCCAATTCAAGGAAGGCGCGCTCAGCGGCAAGGGCGAATTGATCGGTGTGGATGGCAGCCACTATGTCGGCCAGTTCAGCGACTGGCGCTTTACCGGTGAAGGCCGCCTGAACCTCACCGATGGCAGCTTCTATATCGGCGGTTTCGACGGCGACAACTATCAAGGCAAAGGCACCCTGGTCCTCACCGACGGCACCGTGCAGGCCGGTACCTGGGTCAATGGCATGCGCGTGCGTGACGCCGACGGCAAACTGCTGCCCGACCCCCTGGAAATCGGCGTGCTGGCCCAAGGCCGCCTGCTGGATACAGCCCTCGCCGCCGTGCCCGCCTCCACCCCCGCCGTGGAGCTGTACACCCTGGCCGTGGCTGGCGACGGTAAACAAAGCGTGTTCCTGCGCGAAGCCGATTACGTCAGCAATATGCTCGCCACCCGCTTCGGAGCACGCGGGCAGATTCGCCTGGTCAATCACCGCGACCACATCACCGATCGCCCCCTGGCCACCCGCGAAAGCCTGCGGCGCGCCGTGCAAACCCTGGCCGAGCGCACCGGCCCGGAAGACCTGGTGTTCATCTACATGACCAGCCACGGTACCCACGAACACGAATTGGTGCTGGACCAGCCGCGTATGGAGCTGGCCGACCTGCCAGCCGATGAGCTGGCGGCCGTGCTGGCACCGCTGAAGAACCGCGACAAGATCGTGGTGATTTCGGCCTGCTACTCCGGCGGCTTCATCCCGGCCTTGAAGGATGAGCACACGCTGATCATGACCGCGTCCCGGGCCGACCGCGTGTCCTTCGGCTGCTCCGAGGAAGCCGACTTCACCTACTTCGGCGACGCCCTCTTCGCCCAAGCCCTCAACCAGACCGACGACTTGCAGCAAGCCTTCAAGCTGGCGCAACTGCATGTGGCCGAACGCGAACAGGCGGACAACTTCGAAGCCTCCGAACCGCAGATCTGGGCCCCCAAGGGTGTGATCGCCCACTGGCAATTATTACGCAAACAGCAGGCACGAAAGGCGCTGGAAAGCGTCTCAATGAATAGCAAGGAAGCCAAAGGCAACTAAGCTGTAACGTGTAACAAGGGGGAAACACCATGTACCTGACGCCTCAGCATATCTTGCTCGCCGGAGCCACCGGCCTTACCGGCGAACACCTGCTCGACCGCCTGCTCAACGAACCCACCGTGACCCGCGTGCTTGCGCCCAGCCGCAAGCCGCTGGCCCAACACCCGCATTTGGACAACCCGGTGGGCGACCCGGCGGTGCTCCTGCCACAACTGAGCGGCCGGGTAGATATCGCCTTCTGCTGCCTGGGCACCACCCTCAAACAAGCCGGTTCCGAAGCCGCCTTTCGCGCGGTTGACCTGGATATGGTCGTGGCCTTCGCCAAGCGTGCGCGGGAAATGGGTGCGCGGCACCTGATCGTGATCAGCGCGATTGGCGCCGACTCCAAATCCTCGGTGTTCTACAACCGCGTCAAGGGGGAAATGGAACAAGCCTTGAGGGCCCAGGACTGGCCACAGCTGACCATCGTGCGGCCGTCGTTGTTGCTGGGGGAACGCTTGCAACCGCGCCTGGCGGAGCAATTGGCCGGGCCGCTGTCGCGGTTGATTCCGGGCAAATACCACGGCATTGAAGTGTGCGAACTGGCCCGCGCCATGTGGCGCCTGGCGCTGGAAGAGCAGGATGGGGTGCGGGTAGTGGAGTCGGACGAGTTGCGCAAACTCGGCAAATAACCGGTCCCTTCCCACTGAAGGGCTTGCTGTGGCGAGCGGGCTCGCCACAGGGTTACAGGCCGCCCGTGGCGTTGAAACCAACGCCCAACACCGTCAACACCGACAGCGGCAACAACAAGGTATCGAGCAACGCACTCGCCGGCAGATCCACCCCAGGATAACTCGGCGCCTCGGCACCAAACCTGTCCTTGGCGCAGCAGCCACCATTCATTGCATACAAATCCAAGCGCGTGCCGGCATACACCACCGGCGCACCCGGTTGCGCCGCGTCCAACGTACGCGCGGTGGCGCAGCCCGTCAGTTGCAGCGCCAGCAGGACCAGCAGCGCCTTATTCATCGCTGCTCAAATGGTGCTCGCCCCAACGTGGCAGCATGTCCTGGGGAATGTTCAGCAGGTTGAGAATGCGCGCCACCACAAAGTCCACCAGGTCATCGATGGTCTGCGGCTGGTGATAGAAACCCGGCGAGGCCGGCAGAATGGTCACGCCCATGTTCGACAACTTGAGCATGTGCTCCAGGTGAATGCTCGAATACGGCGCTTCTCGCGGCACCAGGATCAACTGGCGGCGCTCCTTCAGCGTGACGTCCGCCGCCCGCTCGATCAGGTTGTTGCAGGCCCCCGTGGCAATCGCCGACAAGGTGCCCGTGGAACACGGCACCACCACCATCGCCGCCGGCGCTCCCGAGCCGGACGCCACCGGCGACATCCAGTCCTCTTTGCCGTAGACCTTGATCTGCCCCGCCGCCGCACCGGTGTATTCGGTGAGGAAGGCCTGCATGGTCTGCACCTTGGGCGGCAGCGCCACGTCGGTCTCGGTGGCCATCACCAGCTGCGCGGCCTTGGAGATCAGGAAATGCACTTCGCGGTCTTCACGCACCAGGCAATCGAGCAGACGCAAACCATAGGGTGCGCCGGATGCACCGGTCATCGCCAGGGTGACGCGCTCCGGGCCGCTCATTTCAGCGCCTCGGCCAACTTGCCATGCAGGCCGCCAAAGCCGCCGTTGCTCATGACCACTACGTGAGTGCCGGGCTTGGCCTGGTGCTTGACGTGTTCGATGATGCCTTCGATGGAGTCGCAGACGCTGGACGGCACCGTGCACAGGGCGGCAATCGCCGGCAGGTCCCAGCCGAGATTGGCCGGTGCGTACCAGACCACCTGGTCGGCATCGTTGACGCTTTCCGGCAGGCCGTCGCGGTGCGCGCCAAGCTTCATGGAGTTGGAGCGCGGCTCGACAATCGCAATGATCGGCGCATCGCCAACGCGCTTGCGCAGGCCATCCAGGGTGGTGGCAATCGCCGTCGGGTGGTGGGCAAAGTCGTCGTAGATGGTAATCCCATTCACGTCGGCGACCTTTTCCATACGCCGTTTCACGCTCTTGAATGCACTCAGCGCGGCGATACCCATGGACGGCACTACGCCTACATGCCGCGCAGCCGCCAGGGTCACCAAAGCGTTGGCGACGTTATGCTGGCCGGTCATGTCCCACTCGACGATGCCTTGGGCCTCGCCCTCGAACAGCACTTCAAAGCGGGAACCGTCTTCGCTGAGCAACCTGACCTGCCATTGCCCGCCCGCGCCGGTGGTTTGTACCGGGGTCCAGCAGCCCATCTCGATCACGCGCTGCAAGGCAGGCTCGGTGGTCGGGTGGATCACCAGGCCTTCGCTTGGAATGGTCCGCACCAAGTGGTGGAACTGGCGCTCGATGGCCGCCAGGTCGGGGAAGATGTCAGCGTGATCGAATTCCAGGTTGTTCAGGATTGCCGTGCGCGGGCGGTAGTGAACGAACTTGGAGCGCTTGTCGAAGAAGGCGCTGTCGTATTCATCCGCCTCGATCACGAAGAACGGCGTGTCGCCCAGGCGTGCCGACACCGAAAAGTTCTGCGGCACACCGCCGATCAAAAAGCCCGGGCTCATGCCCGCGTGCTCCAGTACCCAGGCCAGCATGCTGCTGGTGGTGGTCTTGCCGTGGGTGCCGGCGACCGCCAAGACCCAACGACCTTGCAGCACATGATCCGCCAGCCACTGCGGGCCGGACATATAAGGCAAACCTTTATTGAGGACGTATTCGACCGCCGGGTTGCCACGAGACATGGCATTGCCGATAACCACCAGGTCAGGGACCGGGTCGAATTGCGCCGGGTCGTAGCCTTGGGTCAGCTCGATGCCCTGGGCCTCGAGTTGCGTGCTCATGGGCGGGTAGACGTTGGCGTCGGAGCCGGTGACATGGTGGCCCAGTTCTTTGGCCAGAACGGCCATCGAGCCCATGAATGTGCCGCAAATACCGAGAATATGAATGTGCATAGTCGACCTCGTAAAACATCGAGGCAGGTTAGCGCAGGGGGGCGAAAATCGCACTCTTTAGCTGTCAGGTGGCGGCCCCGGAAGGCCGCCCAGGAACTCAGACAGTCGGCGTATCAGCCATTGGTTCAGCGGGTAGGTCGGTGGCCTTGAGCACGATGAGTTTGCCGATGAACTTGTTCACCGCCTCAAAACGCTTATCCAGGCTGTCCAGCCGGCTGCCGTCGGTACCAGCCGTTGCGCCGGAAGCGCCTTTGTAAGGTCGCAAGATCATGTCGTTTTCCTCACCGATCATCTTGAGTTGATTTTCGGCGACGTCGTACAAGGCCTCAAGCGCGGCCAGTCGCTCACCCGGAGACTGTGAATCACGTTCAACCAATTTGAGGGCCTTCGCATCCGTCCCCTCCCGTATTGCCATGATGTTATTCGCCACGACCTCGATACGCAGTTCGGCCAGGGCCAGTCGCGTGTCCACATTGGCATTCTGCGTCGAAACACTGCCCGCGTACGTTGCTCCCTGAGTGCTGGGGGCCGGTTGGTGCACCGGTGGCAGAATCGGGGTCTGCGAGGTGTACTGGCCTTTGATCGCCTCTCCTGTCCAAGCGGACCCTGCGTAGGTTGCAATACTGAGTGGCGCACTGACAAACCCATTGATCCCCGCATTTACAAAGGCATCACGGGCCACCGTGCCGAGTTGGGGGGAAGTGGAAAACACACCCGCCTTGTGCAATCGGTCCGCGACGATCAGGTTTTGCGTCACCTCGGCCAAGGTCTTGGGAGCAGCATGGCTCTGGGACGGAATCACATTGGCCACCGGCTGGCCAGTGATCTTTGGCAAAATACTCCTGAAGGCACTTCCCACAGACCCCGTCGGCGGCGCTGGGCTTGCAGGCGGGGGATTGAGGCGTGGCGGTGAGCCTCCAACGCTGGATCCCCGTGTCGGTGGTGATGGCGGACGCCGCCTGAACGGGTTGAAAAACAAGTCCCTCTTGCGACGGCTGTGTACCTCTTGCCCGTTTTGGGCTTCATCACTGGGATAATTAATGGTCGGTGCAGTGGGCTCTTTTGATAACTCAGTGGACGGTTGTTCAGTTTGCATAGGTATTGACGGAGTCTGACCTGTTATGCGCATAACCTTCACCCTAATAGCTTCTGAAACGGATAGTTGTTGAGACAGGCAAGGCCAAATTGCACATTGGCCTTATCCTCTGCGTCTTGAAAAACCCGCCACCAGTTCCAGAAAACCAATGCCGCGCAAACAAAGCCGATCCCTCGGACGGTGAGTAATAACCGTGACTTACACACCGCAGTTAATAAGCAACCGGCAACTAACACTCCTGGCGCAATTGACGAGCGATTCCGTACTTGCGCAACTTTCTATATAACGTATTTCGACTGATGCCCAATAAAACTGCGGTCTGGCTCATGTGCCAGTGTTGCTGCGCCAAGGCGGCCAGCAACGCGCCACGTTCGGCAACATCAAGCGATGAATCAGCCGATGGCAGGGTGTCGTTTACCTGTGCGGTCTGCGAATCACGGACACGGGCGGGCACGTCTTCAAGCCGAACGAGGCCGTCCGCACATAACGCAATCAACGTGCGCAGCACCATGCGCAGTTGTCGCACATTGCCCGGCCAGGCGAACGCCAACAACACTCGGCGTGCAGCAGGATCCAGCGCGACCGGTTGCTCACCCGCCTCCTGGCCCAGCAGAAAATCCAGCAACTGGGATTTGTCCGCGCGATCACGCAGTGCCGGCAGGGAAATTTCCAGACCATTGAGCCGGTAGTACAAGTCTTCGCGAAAGGTGCCGTCCTGCACACGCGCCAACAAATTCCGATGGGTGGCGCTGATAATTCGTACGTTTACCGCCTGGGGCTCACCGCCGAGCGGCACCACCAGCCGGTCCTCCAGCACTCTTAGCAGACGGGTTTGCAGCGCCAGGGGCATATCGCCGATTTCGTCGAGAAACAGGGTGCCGCCATCGGCTTGCTGCAACTTGCCTTGCATGCCTTCTTTGCGCGCACCGGTAAAGCTGCCTCCCCGATAGCCGAACAATTCACTCTCGATCAGGCTTTCCGGGATGGCGGCACAGTTGAGTGCCACAAATGCCTTGTCGGCCCGCTGGCTGGCCTGATGCACGGCCTTGGCAAAGGCCTCTTTGCCGGAACCGGTTTCGCCATTGATCAGCAACGGCACATCGCGCTCGAAAACCCGCAACGCCTTGCTGAAGTCCTGTTGCAGGGCCGGATCGCCCAGGCAGATGCCGGGCAGGCGCGGCCGTTCCACCACCGCAGGTTTGGCAACGGGTGTGGGAATACTGCGCGCCTGACCGCGCAGCGCCGCGAACAAATGCCGGCCATCGCGGGTACGCAACGGCCAACTGGCGGTGGCATTGGCGCTGGCGCGGCCGAGCAACTGATCGAGGGTGCATTCGAAAAATGCCTCCACCGGCTGGCCCAGCAGGCCGCCACGCAACTGCCCCAACAGGTTCAGCGCACTTTGGTTCACCGCGCAGATGCGCCCATCGCCATCGAACGCCAGCAATCCTTCACTGAACAACCCCACCGACTCAGCCTGCAGGTGAAAGCGCAGCAACCAGTGATTTTCAAAGTGGCGCAGGAAATAGCAACTCTCGATCATCTTCGCCGACAGGTTGACCAGCGCCATGGTGTGGAACTGGCTCTGGCGCGACACCGCTTCGCGCGCCGAGGACACATCCAGCACCGCCAGCAGATCGCCATGGGGATCAAACACCGGGCTGGCCGAACAGGTCAGCCCGGTGTGCCGGCCACGAAAATGCTCATCACGGTGAATGGTCAGGGATTGGCGCTCCACCAGGCAGGTGCCGATGCCATTGGTGCCTTCGCACGCTTCGCTCCAATCGGCACCGAGCCACAGCCCGGCGCGCTCGAAGATCTTGCGTTCGGATGGCGCGGTGACACAGTTGAGGATCACGCCCCGCGCATCGGTCAGCAACACCGCATGGCCGGCGCCCGAGAGCTGCTGGTGCAGGCTGTTCATCTCACTGCCGGCGATATGCAGCACTTGTTGCAGGCGCTCGCGGCTTTCCAGCAGGCGGCCATGTTCAAGCACGGTGGGGGCAATGGTTTGCGCAGGGTCGAGGTGATAGTCCTCCAGGCAGCGCAGCCAGGAGCGGGCGATGGAGGGATCGCTGGACGGGTCGCGACCATGGGCCACGGTGAGCACTTGCTGGGCATGGCGACTGAAATGATCGTTGTGCATTTCTTATTATTCTCCCTGCGTGAGAACCCCCAGCATCCCCCAGCCATCCAGGCAATGCAATCCCGTGCCGACCCGCCGGTCACGGGCTGTACCGTTTACGGCACAAACTGTCACACAGGCTGTATCAACCCTGCCACAGCAACGCCTTGCAACAATGCCCAACCCCTTGATTTAGCTGGCTCACACAGCGGTGGCCCAACCTTTGCTCTACGCTTATCAAGCGCTCGTTGCGCTGCGCTCCCAATAAACATAAAAGCCAGGAGATACCCACCATGCGTTACGCACACCCCGGTACTGAAGGCGCCATCGTTTCGTTCAAGGCCAAGTACGGCAACTACATCGGTGGCGAATTCGTTGAGCCGGTCGATGGCAACTATTTCACCAACACTTCGCCGGTCAACGGCAAGGCAATTGCCGAATTCCCGCGCTCCACCGCCAAGGACATCGACAAAGCCCTGGACGCCGCCCACGCCGCCGCCGACGCCTGGGGCAAGACCTCGGCCCAGGACCGTTCGCTGGTGCTGCTGAAGATCGCCGACCGCATCGAACAGAACCTCGAACTGCTGGCCATCACCGAAACCTGGGACAACGGCAAGGCCGTGCGTGAAACCCTCAACGCCGACATCCCGCTGGCGGCCGACCACTTCCGCTACTTCGCCGGCTGCATTCGCGCCCAGGAAGGCACCAGCGCCGAGATCAACGAACACACCGCCTCCTACCACTTCCACGAACCGCTGGGCGTGGTTGGCCAGATCATCCCGTGGAACTTCCCGCTGCTGATGGCCGCGTGGAAACTCGCCCCGGCGCTGGCCGCCGGTAACTGCGTGGTGCTCAAGCCCGCCGAGCAAACCCCGCTGGGCATCAACGTGCTGCTGGAAGTGATCGGCGACCTGCTGCCACCGGGCGTGCTGAACGTGGTGCACGGTTTCGGCAAGGAAGCCGGCGAAGCCCTGGCCACCAGCAAGCGCATCGCCAAGATTGCCTTCACCGGCTCCACCCCGGTGGGTTCGCACATCATGCATGCGGCGGCCGAGAACATTATTCCGTCGACCGTTGAGCTGGGCGGCAAGTCGCCGAACATCTTCTTCGCTGACATCATGAAAGCCGAACCTTCGTTCATCGAAAAGGCCGCCGAAGGCCTGGTGCTGGCGTTCTTCAACCAGGGCGAAGTGTGCACCTGCCCTTCCCGTGCACTGGTGGAAGAATCGATCTACGACGACTTCATGAAAGTGGTGATGAAGAAGATCGAGTCGATCAAACGCGGCGACCCGCTGGATACCGACACGATGGTCGGCGCCCAGGCGTCCGAGCAGCAGTTCGACAAGATCCTGTCCTACCTGGAAATCGCCAAGGGCGAAGGCGCGCAACTGCTGACCGGCGGCAAAGTCGAGAAGCTTACCGGAGACATGGCTGGCGGCTATTACATCCAACCGACCCTGCTCAAAGGCACCAACAGAATGCGCGTGTTCCAGGAAGAAATCTTCGGCCCGGTGGTGAGCATCACCACCTTTAAGGACGAAGCCGAAGCCCTGGCGATTGCCAATGATACCGAGTTCGGCCTGGGCGCCGGCGTATGGACCCGCGACATCAACCGCGCCTACCGCATGGGCCGCGCGATCAAGGCGGGCCGCGTGTGGACCAACTGCTACCACCTGTACCCGGCCCATGCCGCGTTCGGTGGTTACAAGAAGTCCGGCGTTGGCCGTGAAACCCACAAGATGATGTTGGATCACTACCAGCAGACCAAGAACTTGCTGGTGAGTTACGACATTAATCCGCTGGGCTTCTTCTAATTACCCCCTCGCACATTTGAAAGGCAATCAAATGTGGGAGGGGCTTATCCCCTCCCACATTTTGCGTTCGACACAAAGACGCCAAATTAAAAACAATAAGAATGAAAGGTACTTTCCCATGCCTAGCGAACCGACTGGATCTTCTGTCGACTTCGAAAAAGTCGACTCCCAATACTTCCAACAACGCGAACTGAAAAAAGGCGCCGCCGGCTGGGTACTGCTGGTCGGCCTTGGCGTCGCCTACGTGATCTCCGGCGACTACGCCGGCTGGAACTTCGGCCTGGCCCAAGGTGGCTGGGGCGGGATGTTCCTGGCCACATTGCTGATGGCCACCATGTACCTGTGCATGTGTTTTTCCCTGGCCGAGCTGTCTTCCATGATCCCCACCGCCGGCGGTGGCTACGGCTTCGCCCGCAGCGCCTTTGGTCCCTGGGGCGGGTTTCTCACCGGCACCGCGATCCTGATCGAATACGCCATCGCCCCCGCCGCCATCGCGGTGTTTATCGGCGCGTATTGCGAGTCGCTGTTCGGCATTGGCGGCTGGATGATTTACCTGGCGTTCTACATCATTTTTATCGGCATCCACATCTTTGGTGTCGGCGAAGCCTTGAAGCTGATGTTCGTGATTACCGCCGTGGCTGCGATTGCCCTGGGCGTGTTCCTGGTGGCGATGGTGCCGCACTTCAGTGTTGCCAACCTGCTGGACATCCCGGTGACCGAGGCCAAGGGTGCCAGCACCTTCCTGCCGTTCGGCTATGTGGGTGTGTGGGCGGCAATCCCCTATGCCATCTGGTTTTTCCTGGCCGTCGAGGGCGTGCCGCTGGCCGCCGAAGAAACCAAGAACCCCAAGCGCGACCTGCCGCGCGGCCTGATCGGCGCCATTGTGGTGCTGACCAGCTTTGCCCTGCTGATCCTGGTAATAGCACCGGGCGGCGCCGGCACGTACGCGTTGATCAAGTCCGGCAACCCGCTGGTGGAGGCGCTGGCCTTGTCCTATGGCGGCTCGACCTGGATGGGCAGCTTCGTCAACCTGGTAGGCCTGGCGGGCCTGATCGCCAGCTTTTTCTCGATCATCTACGCCTATTCGCGACAAATCTTCGCGCTGTCGCGTGCCGGCTACCTGCCACGCAAACTGTCCGAGACCAACAAAAGCAAGGCGCCCGTGCTGGCGTTGGTGATCCCCGGCATCATCGGCTTTGGCCTATCGCTGACCGGCCAGGGTGACCTGCTGATCCTGGTGGCGGTGTTTGGCGCGACCATTTCCTACGTGCTGATGATGGCCGCGCACATCACCCTGCGCATCCGTCGCCCCAAAATGGACCGTCCGTACCGCACGCCGGGCGGCGTCTTCACCTCCGGCGTTGCCCTCGTGCTGGCCTGCGTGGCCGTGGTAGCGGGCTTTCTGGTGGATCCACGGGTGGTGATTGGCGCCGCGATCATCTATGGAGTATTAATTGCTTACTTTGCTTTCTACAGCCGGCATCACTTGGTAGCGGGCACGCCCGAAGAGGAATTCGCGGCGATCCAGGCCGCAGAGGCCGCCTTGCACTGATAGCCGTAAACCTCGACGCAGGCGCGTGCCTGCGTCGCCAAGGAGACACTGTATGGCAAGTTTTTCCCACGCGGTGGGCGCACAGACCTACCGCTTCGACAGCCTCAAGGACGTAATGGCCAAGGCCAGCCCCGCACGCTCCGGTGACTTTCTCGCCGGCGTCGCCGCACAGAACGACGGTGAACGCGTGGCGGCGCAGATGGCGTTGGCGAATATCCCGCTCAAACACTTTTTAGAAGAAGTGCTGATCCCCTATGAAAGCGATGAAGTCACCCGACTGATCATCGACACCCACGATAAACAGGCGTTTAGCGTGGTCAGCCACCTGACCGTCGGCGGCTTGCGCGACTGGCTGCTCAGCGACGCGGCCGACGAACATTCCCTACGCGCCTTGGCGCCAGGGCTGACACCGGAAATGGCCGCCGCCGTGTCGAAGATCATGCGTGTGCAGGACCTGGTGCTGGTGGCGCAGAAGATCCGCGTGGTCACGCAGTTTCGCGGCACCATGGGCCTGCGCGGGCGCTTGTCCACGCGGCTGCAGCCCAACCATCCTACAGATGAGCCGGCCGGCATCGCCGCGAGCATTCTCGATGGCCTGTTGTACGGCAACGGTGACGCCATGATCGGCATCAACCCGGCTACCGACAGCATCGCCTCCATCTGCGCCATGCTGGAGATGCTCGACGCGATCATCCAGCGCTACGAGATCCCGACCCAGGCCTGCGTACTCACCCACGTCACCACCTCCATCGAGGCGATCAACCGTGGCGTGCCGCTGGACCTGGTGTTCCAGTCGATTGCCGGCACCGAGGCGGCCAACGCCAGCTTCGGCATCAGCCTGAGTGTGCTGCAGGAAGGTTACGAAGCAGGCCTGAGCCTCAATCGCGGCACCTTGGGCCAGAACCTGATGTACTTCGAAACCGGCCAGGGCAGCGCCCTGTCGGCCAACGCGCACTTTGGCGTCGACCAGCAAACCTGCGAAACCCGCGCCTACGCGGTGGCGCGACATTTCAAACCGTTTTTGGTGAATACCGTCGTAGGCTTTATCGGCCCCGAGTACCTGTACAACGGCAAGCAGATCATCCGCGCCGGCCTCGAAGACCACTTCTGCGGCAAGCTGCTCGGCGTGCCGATGGGTTGCGACATCTGTTACACCAACCACGCCGAAGCCGACCAGGACGACATGGACACCCTGCTGACCCTGCTGGGTGTGGCCGGGATCAACTTCATCATGGGCATTCCCGGCTCCGACGACATCATGCTCAACTACCAGACCACTTCGTTCCACGACGCCCTGTACGCCCGCCAAACATTGGGTTTAAAGCCGGCGCCGGAGTTTGAACAGTGGCTGGCGAAGATGGGCATCTTCACGCAAGCCGACGGCAAGGTGCACTTCGGCAACAGCCTGCCACCGGCGTTTCGCCAAGCCTTGGCGCAATTGGGATGAAGGAGCCGCCTGTGCAACTCGACCTGCCTGACAACCCTTGGCTGGAACTGCGCCGCCTGACGCCAGCCCGAATAGCCCTGGGCCGCACCGGCACCAGCATCCCCACTAGCGCGCAGCTGGATTTCCAATTTGCCCACGCCCAGGCACGGGATGCTGTGCACTTGCCCTTCGACCATGCAGGCCTGCGCGGTCAGTTGGCCGAACGCGGGCGTGACAGCCTGTTGCTGCACAGTGCTGCCACTGACCGTCACCTTTACCTGCAACGCCCGGACCTGGGGCGGCGCCTGAGCGATGAGTCAGCCCAGTTGCTGCGCGATCATGCATCGGCCAACCCCGGCGGCGTGGACTTGGCGGTGGTGGTCGCTGATGGCCTGTCGGCACTGGCGGTGCATAAACACACTTTGCCGTTTCTGACGCGCCTGGAAGAACAGAGCAGCGCAGACGGTTGGTCCTTGTCGCCGGTCATTCTGGTGGAACAGGGCCGCGTGGCGGTGGCGGATGAAGTGGGCCAGTTGCTCGGGGCCAAGATGACCGTCATTCTGATCGGCGAACGGCCCGGCCTCAGCTCGCCGGACAGCCTGGGCCTGTATTTCACCTACAACCCCAAGGTCGGCCTCACCGACGCCTACCGCAACTGCATCTCCAATGTGCGCCTGGAAGGCCTGAGCTACGGCATGGCCGCCCACCGCCTGCTTTACTTGATGCGAGAGGCGTGTCGCCGGCAGCTGTCGGGGGTCAATCTCAAGGACGAGGCGCAGGTGCAGACCCTCGAGTCGGATGATCCGGACCTGATGAAAGGCAATTTCCTGCTCAGTTCACCGGATGACTGAACGCTGCACGATTGCGCTTTTTCGCGCCATTAGGCAGCATCGAGTCACGGCCGCTTGTGTGGTCATCCCCCATTTGGAAGTTGAGGCCTGGCATGCGGATTACTCAAGCGACCCTGGAACACCTGGACCTGTTGACCCCGCTGTTCGTCAAATACCGTGAGTTCTACGGGGCGTTGCCGTTCCCGGATTCGTCGCGGGCCTTCCTGGAGAAGCGCCTGCGGCGCAAGGAGTCGGTGATCTACCTGGCCCTGGCGGATGATGATGACAAGAAGCTGCTGGGGTTTTGCCAGCTGTACCCGAGCTTTTCGTCGCTGTCGCTCAAGCGGGTGTGGATCCTCAATGACATCTATGTGGCTGAAGACGCCCGCCGGCAATTGGTGGCGGACAACCTGATGCGCACGGCGAAGAAAATGGCCAAGGAGACCCACGCGGTGCGACTGCGCGTGTCGACCAGCAGCGACAACGAAGTGGCGCAGAAGACCTATGAGTCCATTGGGTTTCGCGAAGACACGGAGTTCAAGAACTACACGCTGCCGATCAGCGAGGATTGATCAACGCTATCAAAAACACCATAAATCCCCTGTGGGAGGGGGCTTGCCCCCGATTGCGGTGGGTCAGTATCAGATGTGTTGACTGACACTACCCCATCGGGGGCAAGCCCCCTCCCACGTTCAGACTGGATGTTTGCCTGAAACTACCACGACATCCTTCGCTACAAAACCAACACGCTTTTCACCTCTCAATCCGTATAATGCGGACCTTTCAGGGTTGTAAGAAATGCGGCATACACTTGTAGCCTTATTACCCGAGCTTCCGCACAGGCCTGCTGAGCCGGGCCATTCACACAGGTGCCATCCATGGATTTCAACCCGCTCGACCTTATCCTGCATCTCGACGTCTACCTCGACCTGCTGGTAACCAATTACGGTCCGTGGATCTACGCCATTCTGTTCCTGGTCATCTTTTGCGAAACCGGCCTGGTGGTCATGCCGTTCCTGCCAGGCGATTCATTGCTGTTCATCGCCGGCGCAGTCGCTGCGGGTGGCGGCATGGACCCGGTGCTGTTGGCCGGCCTGCTGATGCTGGCGGCAATCCTCGGCGACAGCACCAACTATGTGATCGGGCGAACGGCCGGGGAGCGCTTGTTCAGCAACCCGAACTCGAAGATTTTCCGTCGCGACTACCTGCAAAAGACCCACGACTTCTACGACAAACACGGCGGCAAAACCGTGACCCTGGCGCGCTTCCTGCCGATCCTGCGCACGTTCGCGCCGTTCGTTGCCGGCATCGCGAAAATGCCCTACCCGCGCTTCTTCGGCTTCAGCGTATTCGGCACCATCCTCTGGGTCGGCGGCCTGGTAACCCTGGGCTATTTCTTCGGCAATGTGCCGTTCATCAAGAAAAACCTGTCGCTGCTGGTGGTGTTCATCATCCTGCTGTCGCTCGTGCCGATGATCATTGGGGTGTTCCGCAGCCGGTTTGGCCGCACATCCTCCGAAGCCAAGCCGCAGTAACCTGCGATGTGGTCGCTCAGCGCCTGGCGTCGCCGGCGCTTGCTGGCCAAACACCCGATTGCCGATGACACCTGGCAACGGGTGCGCCATCACCTGACCTTCCTCGACGGCATCAGCACCGAGCAGGACCAGTGGCTGCGCGAAGCCTGCGTGCTGTTCCTCGCCGAAAAACACCTGACCGCCCTGCCCGGCGTCGAACTGCATCAGGAACAACGCCTGCTGCTCGCCGCCCAGGCGCAATTGCCGCTGATGAACCTGGGCGACCTCGACTGGTACCAGGGCTTCCACGAAATCGTGCTGTACCCCGACGACTTCCTCAGCCCCCAGCGTCACCGCGACAGCAGCGGCGTCGAACACGAGTGGGACGGCGAACACAGCGGCGAAGCCTGGCAACAAGGTCCGGTGATCCTCGCCTGGCCCGGCGTGCTGGCCAGCGGTCAGTGGGAAGGCTACAACCTGGTCATCCACGAACTAGCCCACAAGCTCGACATGCTCAACGGCGACGCCAACGGCCTGCCGCCGCTGCACCATGACATGCGCGTGCAGGAGTGGGCCAACGTGATGCAGAGCGCCTACGACGATCTCAATCGCCAACTCGATGCCAACCCGGATGCCGAGACCGAGATCGACCCCTACGCCGCCGAAAACCCCGCTGAATTCTTTGCCGTCACCAGCGAATATTTTTTCAGCGCCCCGGATTTGCTGGTCAGCAGTTATCCACAGGTGTACGCCCAACTCAGCCGCTTTTATCGCCAGGATCCCCTGGCCCGCCTCATTCAACTGCAAGCCAGCGACCCGCGCTATCAGCCACCGGGCGAATGACCGTACGACGTCTGGCGCATGGCATCGGCGTCAGAATGTGCCTATAATCGCCGCCACTTTTAGGCCAATCCGGCCATGTTTCATGGCCAATTAACGGGGGCAACGCCCAATGAGCTACAGCAAGATTCCGGCTGGCAAAGACCTGCCGAACGACATCTACGTCGCCATCGAGATTCCGGCCAACCACGCGCCGATCAAATACGAAATCGACAAAGACAGCGACTGCCTGTTCGTTGACCGTTTCATGGCCACCCCGATGTTCTACCCGGCCAACTACGGTTTTATCCCCAACACGCTGGCTGACGACGGTGACCCCCTCGACGTGCTGGTGGTAACCCCTTACCCGGTTACCCCAGGCTCGGTTATCCGTGCGCGTCCAGTCGGCATCCTGAACATGACCGACGACGGCGGCGGCGACGCTAAAGTGATCGCGGTTCCACACGACAAGCTGTCCCAGCTGTACGTGGACGTGAAGGAATACACCGACCTGCCGCCACTGTTGCTGGAGCAGATCAAACACTTCTTCGAGAACTACAAAGACCTCGAAAAAGGCAAATGGGTGAAGATCGACGGTTGGGGCAACGCAGACGCCGCCCGCGCCGAGATCCTGAAGTCGGTTGCCGCCTACAAAGGCTGATACCCGCTCCTCATTGCCCCGGCAATTGAAAAAGCCCCGATTATTCGGGGCTTTTTTTGTGGGAAAAATTAAACGGAAAGTTCAATGATTTATAAACAACGTTTAGTTTAAATCAAAATCCGAAGTATCAGGCTACAACTAAGTAAATCCCTACAAGCGCAACTCAACGCATGGTTTATTTGATCTGTAATTCCGGCCAGTAAACTCTGCGTTTATGAATACATCAGGTGATCGTTTAAAAGCGCTACTACAGGAAGTTCATCTTTCCGCCTCCGACTTCGCCAAGAACCGCGGTGTCACGCCCCAGCACGTGAACAACTGGTTCAAGCGCGGTGTACCCATGGGCCGACTCAACGAGATCGCAGAACTGCTGTGCATCTCCAGCCGTTGGCTGCGCACCGGCGAAGGCCCCAAACACCCACCGGCCAACTTCCTGCTGGATGGCCCGAGCTCACGAAAAGGACTGCCCACCACCCGCGAAGCCAGCGGCAAATACCTCACAGGCCCCGCCTGCCTCCCGGAAAAAACCGACGTGGAGATCGATCTCCACCCTTCATTCACCTCCAACGAGCGCATCCGCCTCTCGCTGCACACCCTTCAGGCCCTGAACGTAAACCCCGACCGCGCTTTGGGCGCCTACATGGTCGACAACAGCATGATCGACATCATCCAACAAGGCGCCACCCTCGCCATCGACCGAGGCCGCACGCAAATCATCGACGGCGAGATCTACGCGGTAGAACACGATGGCATGCTGCGCATCAAATACCTCTACAACAGGCCCGGCGGAGGTTTGCGCATGCGCAGTCACAATGCCGGCGAGCATCCCGACGAATACCTCACCTACGAACAACGCTTTGAGCAGAACTTCCAGATTGTGGGGTGGGTATTCTGGTGGTCCACCCTGAATAACCGACGCCCGCCTGTGCCACTGGATGAACATCTGTTGGGCTGGGAAGGCTCTAAATCGGACCCGGAGGTGGGCAACTGAGGTGAATATGGGTATCATGCGCCGCACATTCGGCAGGGGGTGGCTTTACGCTATCCACCTTGCCTGGCGAAGCGGAGGAGTTCCCGCGGATGCCCCTACTATCCAGCCAGACGTGTTGTGGGCTGAGCGATTTGAAGGCTGGTGAGGTTTGTCAAAAACAAGCTGAGGCAGTCCCCGAGAAGCCGGCCACAAGCCGGCTTTTTAATGCCCGTGAAAATCCCAAGTCAATTGTCCAGCAAGCTGCTGGACAATTGAATGACCAAAAGCGGGCGGCTTACAGTCCGATTCGCCACCCTCTTCTCCATCTCCATCAAATACAACACCGCCCTCTGCGGCGTACCCAGTGGCTCCCCAAGCACCCGCGACGTAGCTACCATTGTCCCCTATGAGTTGACGGTATTACCTATCCCAACCGATTTATCCCCCACAGCCCACCTATTAATCTATGCCCATGTTGAACGCAACGCCCAACCAACCTGAACAAAAAAGGATTCAACCATGAGCACTGCAACCTACAACCGCTTGAACAAAGACGACGCCGTAGTCCTGCTGGTCGACCACCAGACCGGCCTGATTTCCCTGGTACAGGACTTCTCGCCCAACGAGTTCAAGAACAACGTGCTCGCCCTGGCTGACCTGGCCAAGTTCTTCAACCTGCCGACCATCCTCACCACCAGCTTCGAGCAAGGCCCCAATGGCCCGCTGGTGCCGGAACTGAAAGAGATGTTCCCGGACGCGCCCTACATCGCCCGCCCTGGTCAGATCAATGCGTGGGATAACGAAGACTTCGTCAAGGCAATCAAGGCCACCGGTCGCAAGCAGATCATCATTGCCGGCGTGGTCACCGATGTGTGCGTAGCGTTCCCGACCCTGTCGGCGCTGGCGGAAGGGTTTGAGGTGTTTGTGGTGACCGATGCGTCGGGCACGTTCAATACCACGGTGCAGCAGGCGGCGTGGAGCCGGATGACCCAGGCGGGTGCGCAGTTGATGAACTGGTTCTCGGTGGCGTGTGAGTTGCACCGCGACTGGCGCAACGATATCGAGGGCCTAGGGAACCTGTTGTCCCAGCGCATCCCTAACTATCGCAACTTGATGAATGGTTACTCGGCGTTGACAGCCAATCAGAAGTAAATCAACCGAACCTCGCAACAAGCCTGCCCTGAAAAGCAGGCTTTTGTTGCTGTGCGCAGGCCACTGTTAAAACGGTGCCCCGACCAACATTTGTCCGGCTACACGGTCCAGCACTGCAAATGCCTCTTCACGCTTTTCAACAGACATTCCAGCAATATTGCGTAGCTTCCATTGCACCGCCGGCAGCTTATCAATACCGTCCAGGGCCAGCAGCGCCCAATCAGGCTTTGCACGCTTGAGTGAAAGCAAAAAAGCAGCATCTTGCGCACAAAACTGCTGCCGTATCGCTTCAAGCAACCCATGCCGGGTACTCTCCAACTGTTCAAGCGTGACAGGCTCACGCGTCATGCCGGCAAACTCCGCTTGGAATATGCCCGCTAGCGGTTTCCACCGTGGAGCGAGCAGCTCGCTCATCGGCCTTCGATGACTGATCAGGTACACCAGAAAACCCTCGAATATTTCCCGCGTCAGCCCCTCCTCGCGAAGCATCAGCATCACGTCAAAAAGATCCCTGGGGTGCTGTCGATCCAGCGCAGCGCAAATCTTGCCACCGTACAAATCGGGCAACGAGACCACCGGGATAGCAGCGAACCCGAATTGATCTTCAACCAACGCCACGACGTCACGCTCTTGCGGCGCGTGAACAGTGCCCCGCATCACAGGCGAAACTTCGATCTTGATTTGAGCAGACGGGCTGCGTACCAGCACTCGCAGTTCATCGTCTCGATTTGCCTGGACCGTCGCACCGACGTGAGGTAAGCCTTGCCCAACCGCATCAGCGATGCGTTGGAGCGCCAGACGGACATCGCCTAATGCCTGTTGGCGATCAGAACTGGGCAGGTACGCCAGGTCTATGTCCACCGACAGACGAGGGAGATCACGTATGAACAGATTGATGGCCGTCCCCCCTTTCAGGGCAAAACACCGCTCTGCCGCTACGTGAGGGATGACCTGGACCAACAATCGAACCTGAGCGGCATAACGGGCATCAAGCGCCACTGGCAAAACTCTCCGGCACGGTGATTAGGAACTCTTTATCGAGTCGACCACCCCGGATGATTTGGCGCTTGCCTTTACCTAGATCAATGCTGGAAAGGTCTATTCGCTCGTACCACACGTGCCGCGCGTTTCGCGCCAGCAGGAGGAAAACACGTTTGACGCGAATCGAGTTGCACGCGTCAAGCAACTTCTGCAGGCGCCTGGGGCTCAGTGAGCCCAAACCAGTGAACACATCAGCGACATGACTGAAGAGCATCTCGTCAGCGGTTTGATGAATAAGCTCGAGTACGGCGCGTTCCGGGGTTGCGATTTTTAACTCAAATCGGCTGTAAGGGACCTGGAAAACTTGTAACCCCATATCTTCCATTTCCGCGAAGAGGCCACCGGGATAGAAGTTCACGTCGACATCCCAAGGGTACTTGCGGAACCAGCCCGCAAGCACAGCGCCCGGTGTTCCGAACAGATCGACGGTCTGTTTTCCAAAGGCGAGGTAATGGCTGTAGCCGAGCAAACTCAACGCCGTCGCGCCGCCCGGCCAAATACGTGCCGATGCATCTTGCTGCAAAGCGAATACCCCGCCCTGCCAATCCAGGTCATCGCCGCAGCGTTTCCACGCGCCATGGCCCACCCGCTCTACCCAACCACTGCGCTGATACTTTTGGATCAGGCTGGGGCCGACGCCATGGCTATGCAGCCAGGCTTGCGTCGCAACGGAACCCGGTGCCCAACCAGCCAGCAGGCGGTTTATTTTCATGATAAATAAGCACCTATAAGTTTATATTTTCCATAAATACTAAACCATCCTTGAGATCATTTCTGCGATAAACCACAGATAAACAATCGTCTCCTTTGAGTTGACGGTATTACCTATCCCAACCGATTTATCCCCCACAGCCCACCCATTAATCTGTGCCCATGTTGAACGCAACGCCCAACCAACCTGAACAAAAAAGGATTCAACCATGAGCACTGCAACCTACAACCGCTTGAACAAAGACGACGCCGTAGTCCTGCTGGTCGACCACCAGACCGGCCTGATTTCCCTGGTACAGGACTTCTCGCCCAACGAGTTCAAGAACAACGTGCTCGCCCTGGCTGACCTGGCCAAGTTCTTCAACCTGCCGACCATCCTCACCACCAGCTTCGAGCAAGGCCCTAATGGCCCGTTGGTGCCGGAGCTCAAAGAGATGTTCCCGGACGCGCCGTATATCGCCCGCCCAGGCCAGATCAATGCGTGGGATAACGAAGACTTCGTCAAGGCGATCAAAGCCACCGGTCGCAAGCAGATCATCATTGCCGGCGTGGTCACCGATGTGTGCGTAGCGTTCCCGACCCTGCCGGCGCTGGCGGAAGGGTTTGAGGTGTTTGTGGTGACCGATGCGTCGGGCACGTTCAATACCACGGTGCAGCAGGCGGCGTGGAGCCGGATGACCCAGGCGGGTGCGCAGTTGATGAACTGGTTCTCGGTGGCGTGTGAGTTGCACCGCGACTGGCGCAACGATATCGAGGGCCTGGGGAACCTGTTGTCCCAGCGCATTCCCAACTATCGCAACTTGATGAATGGGTATGCGGCATTGACGGCGCGTAAGGACTAATTCAACCGCTGCACACACTAAGCCTGCCTTGAAACGCAGGCTTTTTTGGTTAACTAGCAATGCGCCATTAGCACACTCGCCCTAATTGAGACGGCACCGCCTCACCACTAAAGTCCTTCGCTTATTTCGAGTCTCAAGGAAGGACGCTATTGAATACCTTAACCAAAATCGGGCGCTGCCTGGCACTGCTGCCCGTCTTGCTGATCAGCACAACGTCGGTATTGGCCGATGAAGAAACACCGATCGGCGACTGGTCGATCATCTACGGCAGCGGTCGGGCCCATAAAAACGTGATGTATGTGGCCGATCGCACTTCGGTGGTGCCGTCGAACCACAACAAGGGCGCAAAACTGGTGGCCGTCACGGTGGTGTATGAAGAACCGGGCAAGCCCATGATCGATGTGTACAACATCGAAGTGCAGTGCTCCACGCGCAAGCTGCGCTTTCTTAACGGGCAGTCGGTTGCGCCATTTTCCTACACCCTTACGCACTTGAAGGTCTCCAACACGTGGCAGACGCCGAAGGAGTTCTGGCTCGACCGCACGCTCGCGTATGTCTGCGAACCGGGCAAGAGCAAGGACACCATCGCCATGGGCAAGATGACCCACCTGCAGATGATCCAGACCACCAAGGCCATGTTCCAGCAATTGGGGCCGACTCAGGAGAAGAGCCAGATGATCGATGACCTCGACGACATGCTGGGCAACAAGCGCTGAGCAACACTCACCTACAAGAAGGATTCACCATGCCTAAATGGACAAGGCTGTTGCTGGCTGGGCTTTGGTTGCCCGCCGTGCTGTTTATCAACGGGTGCCACCTTATTGCACAATCGCGCTGGGAAGGCCGGGACGTGCAAGAGGCGTTGGATTTGTTCGGCAAGCCCGACTCGATGAAGAAGCAGAATGCGCCCAATGGCGACACGCAGGTGGTGATGACCTGGCACAAATCCTCTTCATGGACGACCACTGAAGCCGCCGGGACTTCAATGAATCACACCGGGAACGGGATGGTGTACACCGAGTATTACCAGCAGGTCGGGCACAGTTCGGATTGCAAGCTGGAAGCCACGGTGGATAAGACGAAGAAGATCGTGCTGTTCAGGATTGAGGATGGCCGGATCCTGCATGGCAAGTGCCTGAATGTGCCATTTGTGCCGGGGTACATTCCGCCGGGGTTTTGAGGCTATCAGTCGGTTTTAACCCGCCAGCTCCCGCTCGATCTGCTCGATGCTTGGCAGGCTGGTTCGTAGCTCTGCGGGCAACGACTCAACCAGTTGATATTCCGCTACACCAATCGGCCGATTGTTATCGCGCAACGCATATTCGGCGACGACTTCGTTCTTGCTCTTGCACAACAGCAGGCCGATGGTGGGCCCGTCTTGTGGATGTTTAAGCTGGGCATCGACGGCAGCCAGATAAAAGCTCAGTTTCCCCAGATGCTCGGGTTTGAACTTGCCGGCTTTCAGTTCGATGACCACGTAGCAGCGTAGCTTCACGTGATAGAACAGCAGGTCGACAAAGAACTCATCGCCTCCGACATCCAGCAGTACTTGCTGGCCGACAAAGGCGAAACCGGCGCCCAACTCCAACAAAAAGTCGGTGACGTGCTTGATCAAGGCGTTTTCTATGTCGCGCTCCTGCGCGTCCAGGGCCAGGCTGAGGAAGTCAAAACGGTAAGGGTCTTTCAGCGACTCACGCGCCAGGTCGGATTGCGGTTTGGGCAGGTGGGTCTCGAAGTTGCTGACCGCCTTGCCACTGCGCTCCAACAAGCGGTTTTCGATGTGCATCACCAGCGAGTTACGCGACCAGTTGTTCTCTATCGCCTGGGCTATGTACCAGCGGCGGGTTTCGGGGCCGGGGAGTTTGTCCAGTAATGCCAAATGGTGATACCAGGGCAATTGTGCAAGCACCTCTTGCACAAATTCAGCATCTGGCCACGCCTCGGCAAAAGCACGCATGTACTTGAGATTTCGCGGCGAAAAACCCTTCATTCGGGGAAAGGCCGCACGCAAATCCTGGGCAAGTCGATCAATGACTTTGCTGCCCCAACCCTGCTCCGCCTGGCGGGTCAAAATGTCGTGGCCAATCTGCCAATAGAGCAGCACCAATTCCCGATTCACCGCCAGTGTTGCGCGCTGTTGCGCCGCATGAATACGGCCTTTCAGGTCGGTCAGCCAGTCACTGTAGCCCGCTGGTGGTGCGGTCAAGCCGATACAGGGTTCGCTCATGCCATGTCACTCTGGAGGTTTGAGGCAGGCTAGTCAGGCGCATTGACGGTCACAAGGGGCGAAGGTCGTTCCAGGAAGGCCCCTTCAATAACCACAGAAACGTCCTGCTGGCCATTGCGGACTACTGACTTGACTCTCCCCTATACAGCAGCCTTTACCCTGGAACACCCTGTTCAGGACCTCCCCATGACCCCGCGTACCCTGGTGATCCTCGGCCATCCTTCCGCCTCCAGCTTTTGTTCAGCCCTGGCCGATACCTACATCCAGGCGGCAAAAACCGCCGGCCATGAAGTACGTGTCGTACGCTTGGGCGACCTGGCTTTCGACCCCGTCCTTCATCACGGTTACACCCAGATTCAGCCGCTGGAGCCCGACCTGCTCAGCGCGCAATCCGACATCCTCTGGGCCACTCACCTGACATTTGTCTTCCCGATCTGGTGGGGTGGCATCCCGGCGTTGATGAAGGGCTTTATCGACCGAATCTTCCTACCCGGTTTTGCCTTTAAATACCGAGCGGGCAAGGCTTTTCCTGACAAACTGCTCCACGGCCGAACGGCACATCTACTGGTGACCCTGGACACGCCGCCATGGTATTACCGTTGGTTCTATCGCATGCCGGGCATTCACCAGATGCGCAAGACCACGCTGGGGCTTTGTGGTGTCAAGACTGCAAACACGCTGCTGTTCGGGCCGGTGCTGGGCTCCACTGCGGCGCAGCGGGATAAATGGCTGAAACAGGCCGGCGCTTTAACGGAAAAAAGGAGTTTTCATGTACATCGGCAAAGCCGCGCAGTTGTCGGGCACGACCATCAAGGCGATTCGTCACTATGAGGCGATCGGACTGCTGCCAGAACCGCGGCGTCAGGGCCAATACCGGGTCTATTCGGCGCAGAACGTTGAGCTGCTGATGTTTATCAAGTGCGCGCAGCAATTGGGGTTCAAGCTCAAGGAGTTGCAGGAGATTCTTGCAGGTCACGTAGGCGATGTATTGCCCTGGGAGCGGGCGGACCAGGCAATCGCAGACAAGAAGCAGGAACTAGCCCTGAAAATTGCCGCGCTACAGGAAATGCACGTGGGATTGCAGACATTTGAAGCACAGTTGAAAACATCACAAGAACAATGCTCGTCAATGGCGCAAAGATCCTGACCGGCGGTGAGCCGAATAAAATGGGTATACGGCTCATTTGATGAGCCGAATAGGGCGCTTATTCGGCTCACCGCCTGAACACCCTCCCCCGCTTATTTGCCCAGAATCCCCATGTCTGCTAGTGTCCCGCCGGTTTACCGTCTACCGGAATAGCCGCCATGGCCCGCAAAAAAGTTGCACTCGATTTCGAACAATCCCTCGCCGACCTGCAAACCCTGGTCGAGCGGCTGGAGAACGGCGAGTTGTCGCTGGAAGACTCGCTGACGGCGTTTGAGCAAGGCATCGGCCTGACCCGTGACTGCCAGAGCGCGTTGGCGCAGGCGGAGCAGAAGGTGCAGGTGTTGCTGGAACGGGACGGGGAGTTGGCCGAAGAACCTTTCGATGCGGAACAGCCCGAATGATCGACGCGTATCAGGCCAGTAGCCAAGCCCGGGTCAATGCGGCGTTGGAACCCTTGTTTGTTGCGCCAAGCCCCGAACTCAAGCGTCTTTATGAAGCCATGCGCTACAGCGTGATGAATGGCGGCAAGCGCGTGCGTCCGTTGCTGGCCTATGCAGCGTGCGAAGCCTTGGGCGCAGCCGCCGAACAGGCCAACGGCGCGGCCTGTGCGGTGGAGTTGATCCACGCCTACTCCCTGGTGCATGACGATTTGCCGGCGATGGACGACGACGATTTGCGTCGCGGCCAGCCCACCACCCACAAAGCCTTCGATGAAGCCTGCGCGATCCTCGCCGGTGATGGCCTGCAAAGCCTGGCGTTCAGCGCACTGCTGGACCCGGCATTGAGCAGCGTGAATGCCGAGATCCGCTTGCGCATGGTCACCGCCCTGGCGATGGCGGCAGGCCCGGCCGGCATGGTCGGCGGCCAGGCCATCGACCTCGGCTCGGTCGGCCAGAAGCTTGATCAACAGGCGCTGGAATACATGCACCGCCACAAGACCGGTGCCCTGATCGAGGCCGCCGTACACCTGGGAGCACTTGCCAGCGGGCGGGCCGAAGCCGCTCAGTTGGCCTCGCTGAAGACCTACGCGCGGGCCATTGGCCTGGCATTCCAGGTGCAGGACGACATTCTCGACGTAGAAAGTGACACGGCCACCCTGGGCAAACGCCAAGGCGCCGATATCGCTCGGGACAAACCGACTTATCCTGCGCTGCTCGGGCTGCAAGCCGCCAAGGCCTATGCCCTGGAACTGCGCGACCAGGCCCTGGATGCCCTGCGACCTTTCGACGCGGCGGCCGAGCCACTGCGTGACCTGGCGCGGTATATCGTCGAACGTCGGCACTGATAACGGCGGCCTTTGCGGCCGCATATCGGCCAAGTTCGGCGCTCCGCGTGGGCAGTTTGCGATGCTTGAGGTAAACTGCCGCCTCTTCTATACCTATAACGATTCGCCTGATGCCCACGACGTTTCAAGAGATTCCCCGCAAGCGCCCGTCCACGCCCCTGCTCGACCGTGCTGTCACGCCGGCCGGCCTGCGTCGACTCGGTGAAGCCGAGCTGGAAACCCTGGCAGATGAGTTGCGCCTGGAATTGCTCTACACGGTCGGCCAGACCGGTGGGCATTTTGGTGCCGGCCTGGGCGTCATCGAGCTGACCATCGCCCTGCATTACGTGTTCGACACCCCGGACGACCGGCTGGTGTGGGACGTGGGCCATCAGGCGTACCCGCATAAAATCCTCACGGGCCGCCGCGAGCAAATGGGCACCCTGCGCCAGAAGGACGGCATTGCCGCCTTCCCGCGCCGCGCCGAGAGCGAGTACGACACCTTCGGCGTCGGCCACTCCAGCACCTCCATCAGTGCCGCGCTGGGCATGGCGATTGCCGCCCGCCTGCAAGGCAGCGACCGCAAGGCGATCGCGGTGATCGGTGATGGCGCGCTGACCGCCGGCATG
The DNA here is from genome assembly GCF_024584605.1 of Pseudomonas extremorientalis. Lineage (NCBI taxonomy): Bacteria > Pseudomonadati > Pseudomonadota > Gammaproteobacteria > Pseudomonadales > Pseudomonadaceae > Pseudomonas > Pseudomonas extremorientalis. The sequence continues at coordinate 5,657,519 of NZ_CP089519.1, forward strand.
GCGTTCGAAGCGCTCAACCATGCACCGGAAGTGGACGCCAATATGCTGGTGATCCTCAACGACAACGATATGTCGATCTCGCGCAACGTCGGTGGCCTGTCCAATTACCTGGCCAAGATCCTCTCCAGCCGCACGTATGCGAGCATGCGTGAAGGCAGCAAGAAGGTGCTCTCGCGCCTGCCCGGCGCGTGGGAAATTGCCCGGCGCACCGAAGAGTATGCCAAGGGCATGCTGGTGCCCGGCACGCTGTTCGAAGAGCTGGGCTGGAATTACATCGGCCCCATCGATGGTCACGACCTGCCGACCCTGATCGCCACGCTGCGCAACATGCGTGACCTCAAGGGCCCGCAGTTCCTGCATATCGTCACCAAGAAAGGCAAAGGCTTCGCCCCGGCGGAAGTCGACCCGATTGGCTATCACGCCATCACCAAGCTGGAACCCCTGGACGCTCCTGCCGCCGCGCCGAAAAAGGCCAGCGGGCCGAAGTACTCCGGTGTGTTCGGCGAATGGCTGTGCGACATGGCCACCGCCGACCCGCGCTTGGTGGGCATTACCCCGGCGATGAAGGAAGGCTCCGACCTGGTGGCGTTCAGCGAGCGTTTCCCGCTGCGCTACTTCGACGTGGCAATTGCCGAGCAGCACGCGGTCACGTTTGCCGCCGGCATGGCCTGCGAAGGCGCCAAGCCAGTAGTAGCGATCTACTCCACGTTCCTGCAGCGTGGCTACGACCAGTTGGTGCATGACGTGGCAGTGCAGAACCTCGACGTACTGTTCGCCATCGACCGCGCTGGCCTGGTGGGCGAAGACGGCCCGACCCACGCCGGCAGCTTCGACCTGTCCTACCTGCGTTGCATCCCCGGCATGCTGGTGATGACGCCAAGTGATGAAAACGAACTGCGCAAGATGCTCAGCACCGGCCACCTGTATAACGGCCCGGCCGCCGTACGTTACCCGCGCGGCAATGGCCCGAATGCGGTGATCGAAAAGGACCTGGAGCCTATCGAGATCGGCAAGGGCATCGTGCGTCGCCAAGGCAGCAAGACCGCTTTCCTGGTGTTCGGCGTGCAATTGGCCGAAGCGCTGAAAGTCGCCGAGAAGATCGACGCCACCGTGGTCGACATGCGTTTCGTCAAACCGTTGGACGAAGCCTTGGTACACGAGATTGCCGGCAACCATGAGCTGCTGGTGACCGTCGAAGAAAACGCAATAATGGGTGGCGCCGGTGCGGCGGTCAGCGAGTTCCTGGCGCGGGAGAATATCCTCAAGTCGGTGCTGCACCTGGGCTTGCCGGATGTGTATGTCGAACACGCCAAGCCGGCGCAGATGCTGGCCGAGTGTGGGTTGGATGAGGCCGGCATTGAGGCATCGGTGCGCGAGCGCATGGCACTGCTGGGCCTGTAGAAACCGGATCAACATGTGGGAGGGGGCTTGCCCCCTTCCACATTTGATTTGCGGCACCTTCAAATGCCATGGACAGCCGATGAAACATCTTAGTCTCACCTTGCCTCTGTTACTGCTGACCTCCCCGGAACTACTCGCCGACACCCGCGACGACGCACTGAAACTTCCCAACGTGGTCATCAGCGCCAACCGCCAGGTCCAGGCGCGCAACGACAGCAGCGCCGCCAACACCGTGTTCACCCGCGACGACATCGACCGCCTGCAACCCACCAGCCTCACTGACCTGATCAGCCGCGTACCCGGCGTGCAGGTAGCGCCTACCGGTGGTCGCGGCAGCCTGCCGGGAATTTATATCCGTGGCACCAAATCCGCACAAAGCCTGGTGTTGGTGGACGGCCAGCGCATTGCCAATAGCACCTCCGGCGACAGCGGCTTGCAATACCTGAACGTCGACCAGATCGAACGGGTGGAAGTGCTGCGCGGTTCACGTTCGGTAATCTACGGCAGCGATGCGATTGGCGGGGTGATCCAGGTGTTTACCCGGCGCAATGCCGGGCAAGGCCTGCAACCGCGTCTGAAGCTCGGGTTTGGCAGCAACAAGACCTGGGAGCGCAGCCTCGGCCTGTCCGGTGGCGATGAATACACGCGCTTCAACCTAGGCGCGAGCCTGGATGAGACCGCCGGCATCAACTCGACGCACACCTCATTCCCCAGCGATGGCGATCATGACGCCTACCGCAACCAGTCCCTCAGCCTGAACCTCAGCCATTCCTTCAGCGATGCGCTGGAGGCGGGGTTCAACCTGTTAGATAACCGCGGCAAGTCGGAGTACGACAACAGCTTTGGCCGCTACGACGTCGCCACCGGGCAAACGGTGGGGCAAAAGCCCTACACCGACTACACCCTGAGTAGCGCCAGCGGCTATGTCGACGCCACGCTCAACGAGCGCTGGCAATCGCGCCTGGAGCTGGGCCATAGCGAGAACCGCGACACCAAGCGCGACACCCTCAGTGATGACTTCAGTGTGTTCAACACTTACCGCGACTCGGTCAACTGGCAGAACGACCTGACACTGAATGAGCAGAACAGCCTGATTCTCGGCGGTGACTGGTACGAGGACCGCTTCCACGGCTCCACCACCCTCACCGAAAACAGTCGCTGGAACCGCGCGGCCTTTGTGCAGCATCGCTTCCATGGCGAATGGTTTTCCACCGAGCTGGGCCTGCGGCGTGACCAGAACCAGCAGTTTGGCGGGCAGAACAGCTGGAGCGGCACGCTCACGTTGCCAGTCAACCCGGACAACGACCTGCTGCTGAGCTACAGCGAGGGCTTCCGCGCCCCGACGTTCAATGACCTGTATTACCCGGACGAATACGGCTTCAAGAACAGCAACCCAAACCTGAAGCCCGAAACCTCGAAAAGCTACGAAGTGCAATGGCGTAGCCAACTCAGCGACACCAGCCGCCTGGAAGCTTCGCTGTACCGCACCGATATCCAGGATGCGATCGTGTTCGGCAGCGACGGCCCGCAAAACGTCAGTTCGGCGCGCATCAACGGCTTCGAAGCCGCGCTCAAGCAAGAGCTGTTCGGCTGGCAAGGCAGCCTGGGACTGGCATTGATTGATCCACGAGACCGCGATTCCGGACGTACGCTGGCGCGTCGCGCCAGGCGCACCGTGAGCCTGGACCTGGATCGCCAATTCGACCAATTCGGCGTCGGCGCCAGTTGGCAAGCGGTCAGCAGCAGCTACGACGACGCGAAGAACCAGCAACCGTTGGCTGGCTATGGATTGCTCGGGCTGCGCGCCAGTTGGACGCTGAACCGTGAAGTCACGCTGAGCATGAAGCTCGATAACTTGCTGGACAAGGCCTACAGCCGGGCGCTGTATCAGTACCAAGGCCAGCAATATGGCTACCGGGAAGAAGGCCGGGCGCTGATGGTTGGCGTGACCTGGACGCCGGACCTCTAGCGGGGCGCGATTACCTCACACAATCGGGCTACGGCTTCCAGCATCTGCCCGCTGGGCCGCTCCAGGCCTTTATCCGGCACCCGTCGCACCCGCTCAGCCATCGTCGGCCAGACCTTCCAGGCCTCCTTCTGCGCCTGGTCGCCCACCAGAATCATCTCGGGGTCACGCTGCAACACTGATTCGATGCTCACCTGCGGCGCCGGCAGCTTGAGGTCATCAAATACATTGCGCGCGCCGCACACCCTTAACGCATCGCTGATGATCTGCCCGCCACCCACGGTGAACAGCGGCTTATTCCATACCTGGTAAAACACGCGCAATGGCTCGGCGCGCTGATAGCGCTGTCGCAGCTCGGCCAGGCGTTGGCGCAACTGCGCGGCCAACTCTCGACCCGCGTCAGCGCGGCCCAATTGCTCGGCAATGGCCTGGACCTGGGTGGTGAGCTGTTCAAGACTATGGGGTTCGGCGACGTACACCGGGATATTCAGGCGCTGCAATTGCTCACGCTGGGCCGGGCCGACGCTGCCGGGCCAGAGCAGGATCAGGTCGGGCTTGAGGCTGATCAGGCGCTCCATGTCCAACTGACCGTAATGCCCCACTGACGGCACTTGCGCCAAGGCCGCCGGGCGTTCGCCGCCGTCGAGCACGCCCACCAGCACATCGGCTGCGCCCAGTTCGACCACGATTTCAGACAGGGACGGCGCCAGGCTCACCACTCGCTCGGCCGCCAGCGCCTGGGCACTGAATACCAGCAACACGGCCAGCCAGTGGCGAATCATCCCAGTTGACGGGGAATGCGGTAGAGGTAGAACAGCACCACGGTCGACAGCGCCAACAGAAACAGTGGCACCGCTTCCAACCCGACGAAGACCGACAACGCCCCGATCCAGGCCGGTACGGCAGCAACCAGCAATGCCGTGCGCCGACGCGCCGCCAGGGTGATCCAGGCAGCCGGTTCTTCGGGGGTATCGAGGGCTTTGGAGGTGGCAATCAACGCGTGTTTATAGCCGTTGAAGTAGCGCAGGCTGAGGAACATCGAGGCCACGCCGGCAATGAAGAACGGCATGGCCAGCACCGGCAGCAGGGATTCGGCCTGGCCGAACACCAGGTTGAGCACAAACAGGGGGAGCAGCGCCAGGGCCAGGTACTGCCACCAATTGAAGGACAGTCGCCGTTTCACCTGGCCTCGGGTCACGCGCGGTCGACCTCGCCCTGGTGCTCGTTGCCCATCATGTGGTCGAGCTTGCTGGCCTTGGTGGCCAGGTAGAGTTTGTTGTGCGGGTTGTGCCCGGTGTGCAGCGGCACACGCTCGGCCACAGTGATGCCCATCTCGGTCAAGGCTTTGACCTTGCGCGGGTTATTGGTCATCAGGCGCAGGGATTTGACGCCCAGGTGCTCGAGCATCGGCAGGCAGATCGCGTAGTCACGCTGGTCGGCGGCAAAGCCCAGGCGCTCGTTGGCCTCGACGGTATCGGCACCGCCATCTTGCAACTCGTAGGCGCGGATCTTGTTCATCAGGCCAATGCCACGGCCTTCCTGGCGCAGGTACAACAGCACACCACGGCCTTCACGGGCGATCGCGCGCATGGCGGCCTCCAGTTGCGAACCACAGTCGCAACGCTGGCTGAACAACGCATCACCGGTCAGGCATTCGGAGTGCACCCGGCCAAGCACCGGTGCGCCATCGGCGATATCGCCCAGGCTGAGCACGACGTGCTCGCGCCCGGTGGCTTCTTCGAGAAAGCCGTTCATGGTGAACGTGGCAAAAGGGGTAGGCAGCTTGGAAGCGGCGACGAAAACGACGGGCACCGTGTGCTCCTGATTTCAGTTTTTACAGAGGCGGCCATTGTAACAGCAGGTTCCTACAGACGCTTAAGCTGAATTATCGCTGATAAAGATCAATAGGTTCGATTGGCCTTCGACCTGGTTCTATGCACGTCAGAACGGATAGGGTTGTTTCCAGCGCTCGAATATCGGCTTTAACTCACCGCTTTTCACCAGGGCCGCCATGCGCTGGTCAAAGACAGCCATCAAGCCCCGGCCCCGCTCGTTATCGGCAAACCCGATGTACAACGGCAGTTCGGCAATCGGCGTCAGCGTGAACTTCGAGGGATCATCCGCCTGACTGAGCACGTACTTGGCCTCGGCCAACGCATCAATGTAGAAGTCCGCACGGCCGTGTAGCAGCATTGCCAAAATGCCATCGCGACGCTCCACCTGGTTGAAACGGCGCACATTGGGCAAGTACTCCTCGTACTTGTAGCCGCGCACCCAGGCCAGGCGGTAGTTACCCAGCGTGGCTACGGTGGGCGTCGGTAGGCTGGCCAGCCCCAGGGCGTAGATGTGGTCGGAATCGAAGTTCCAGTGGGGGTACAACACACCTTCGGCTTCATTGCGGTAGGAACCGACCCAACCATCCACCTCGCCGCGCTGGGCCAGGCCGACCGAGCGCGTGTAGGGCACGGAACGGGTCTGCAAGTTGATGCCGGCCGGCTCGAAGACCTGACGCAGTACGTCCCAGGCCAGGCCCGTGCCGTCTTTGTTGGTGTAGTCGCTCCATTCCTCACTCGCCAGCATGACCTTGCCGGGCACGTCCTGCGCCTGGACCACCGCTGTGAAGACACACAGCGCGATCAGCAGCCAACGGCGCACATCCATGGTGACGACCTCCTACAGGGCCTTGCATCCGTGATAACGCTACGAAGGGTAGCGCAGCTTGCCGATTCAGGGTGTCTCGCGAAAATGCTGATAACCACGGATGGCCGGGGTGATGTCCTGCCCGCGGCCATCGAGCAACGTGACGCCCTGCCCCGCGTCGACCCGGCCGATCACATGGATCGGCCAGCCATCGGCCAGCAACGGCGCCAGTTCGACAGGTGGCAGGGTGAACACCAGCACATAGTCGTCGCCCCCACTCAGGGCTGCCACGCGCGCGTCATCATCGCCGACAAACGCCAACAGTGCCTGGGACATTGGCAACCGCTCGCGTTCGATCAACAGGCTGACCTTTGACGCCATCGCGATATGCCCGCAATCGGCCAGGAGCCCGTCGGAAATATCCATCGCAGACGTAGCCTTGCCACGCAGCGCCAGACCCAGGGCCAACTGCGGTCGGGGCGACCAGTAATGAGCGAGCAACGGCTCGGCGATGGCTGCGTCGGCGCTGCGCTGGCCCAATACCAACGGCAAGGCGCCGGCGGCATTGCCCAGCTCGCCGCCGACACACAGCAGGTCACCCGGCTGTGCACCGCTGCGGGTCAAGGCTTGCCCGGCCGGCACGCGGCCGAACACGGTCAGCGTCAAACTCAGGGGGCCACGGGTGGTATCGCCGCCCACCAGACCCACGCCACAGTTTTGCGCCATGAGGTTCAACCCCTGGGCATAGCGTTGCAGCCAATCGGCATCGACGGTTGGTGTGGTCAGGGCAAGGGTAAATGCGAGGGGGTTGGCGCCCATGGCCGCCAGGTCGCTCACCGCCACGGCCAACGAGCGCTGCCCCAGCAGGAACGGGTCACAGGGGTCGGCAAAATGCACCCCGGCGACCAAGGTATCGGTGGAGATTGCCAATTGCTCCCCAGCGGGAAGCGCCAGCAAGGCGCAGTCATCGCCGATCCCCAGAGCAATGCCTTCGCCGCCCTGCGCACAAGGCGCGGCGGCGAAGTAGTTGCGGATCAGCTCAAACTCGCCCATTCAGGTTTCAAGCGCGATTCAGCGCTTGTACGCCTTCACTTCGGCTTCACGCAGGCGCGGCGCCAGCTTGTCGAGTACGCCGTTGACGAACTTGTGGCCGTCGGTCGAACCGTAGACTTTCGCCAGTTCGATACCTTCGTTGATCACCACGCGGTACGGCACGTCGACGCGATACAGCAGTTCCCAGGCCGACAGGCGCATCACGCACAGCTCAACCGGGTCCAGCTCTTCGATGGTCAGGTCCAGGCAAGGCGCCAGGGCGGTGTCGATCTCGGTCAGGTGCGCGTGCACACCGTGCAGGATGTCGTGGAAATACGGCAGGTCGGCAAAGGTGAAATCGTTGTCGACGCGAAACTGTGCTTCGATCTCGTTCAACGACGCGCCCGCCAGGTGACGCTGATACAGCGCCTGGGTCGCCAACTGACGAGCAGCGCGACGCTTCTCGTTCTTCGAAGGCTTGCCAGCATCGGCTGGACGTGGCTCGCGCGGGTTGAAGTTGTCGCTCTCGTCGGAAATCACTTGGCCTCCAACTGCGACAGCAGGCTGACCATTTCCAGGGCGGACAGGGCCGCTTCAGCGCCTTTGTTACCGGCCTTGGTGCCGGAACGCTCGATGGCTTGCTCGATGGAATCCACGGTCAGCACGCCGAACGCAACCGGTACGCCGAACTCCATGGACACCTGGGCCAGGCCCTTGGTGCATTCGCCAGCCACGTATTCGAAGTGCGGCGTGCCGCCACGAATGACCGCGCCCAGGGCGATGATCGCCGCGTATTCACCCTGTTGAGCAACTTTCTGCGCAACCAGTGGAATTTCGAAGGCGCCAGGGGCACGGATGATGGTGATGTCGCTTTCGCTCACACCGTGGCGAACCAGGGCGTCAACGGCACCGCTTACCAGGCTTTCAACCACGAAGCTGTTGAAGCGGCCAACCACCAGGGCATAGCGGCCTTTGGGGGCGATGAAGGTACCTTCGATGGTCTTCAGGGTCATTCGACAAATCTCTTAAAGAGCCGGGACGCGTGTATGACGCGTCCCTTAGTGATATTTGAACCGCGAACAAGGGGCGAAAATCGCCGGCCTTTATTCGGAGGGCACGTATTCTACTACTTCCAGGTCGAAACCGGATATCGCATTAAATTTCATCGGTGCGCTCATCAGGCGCATTTTGCGCACGCCCAGGTCACGCAGGATCTGCGAACCGGCCCCGACGATGCTGTAGGTGGTCGGTTTTTTCACCGGCGTGTGGTCCGCCGTTTCGCGGATATGCGCCAGCAGCACATCGCCATCCAGCGGGTGACCGAGCAGCAGCACCACACCGCTGCCGGCCTCGGAGACGGCAGCCATGGCAGCGCGCAGGCTCCAGCGACCCGGTTGCTTGACCATCAGCAGGTCGCGCAATGGGTCCATGTTGTGCACACGCACCAGGGTCGGCTCTTCGGCGCAAATGGTGCCCAGGGTCAGCGCCATGTGCACGTCGCCTTCCACGGAATCACGGTAGGTCACCAAATTGAATTGGCCCAGTTCGCTGTCCAGTGGCTGCTCGGCAATCCGCTGAACGGTACGTTCGTGGATCATGCGGTAGTGAATCAGGTCGGCAATGGTGCCCACCTTGATGTTGTGTTCGGCGGCAAAGGCTTCGAGTTCAGCACGACGGGCCATGGTGCCGTCGTCGTTCATCACTTCGCAGATCACGCCGCAGGGCTCGAAACCGGCCATGCGCGCCAGGTCGCAGGCGGCTTCGGTGTGGCCGGCACGGGCCAGGGTGCCACCCGGCTGGGCCATCAGCGGGAAGATGTGGCCGGGACTGACGATGTCTTCGGCCTTGGCGTCCTTGGCAGCAGCGGCTTGCACGGTGCGGGCGCGGTCGGCGGCGGAAATGCCGGTGGTGACGCCGGTAGTGGCCTCGATCGATACAGTGAACTTGGTGCCAAAACCCGAGCCATTGCGCGGCGCCATCAACGGCAGCTTGAGCAACTCGCAGCGCTCGCGGCTCATGGGCATGCAGATCAATCCACGGGCGTACTTGGCCATGAAGTTGATGTGCTCAGGCTTGCAGGCCTCGGCGGCCATGATGATGTCGCCTTCGTTCTCGCGGTCTTCGTCATCCATCAGGATGACCATCTTGCCTTGGCGGATGTCTTCAACCAGTTCTTCGATGCTATTGAGCGCCACGCGGCACCCCCTTGGTCAGGATTTCAGGTAGCCGTTAGCGGCCAGAAAACTTTCGGTGATGTTCCCGGTTGCAGGCTCTGCGGCCTTTTCGCCCAACAACAGGCGCTCCAGGTAACGGGCAAGCAAGTCCACTTCCAGGTTCACCCGGCGACCTGGCTGGTAAGACGCCATGATGGTTTCGCTGAGGGTGTGGGGAATGATGGTCAGTTCAAATTCGGCGCCGTTCACGGCGTTCACGGTGAGGCTGGTGCCATCGACGGTGATCGAGCCTTTGTGGGCGATGTACTTGGCCAGCTCTTTGGGCGCGCGGATGCGGAATTCCACGGCACGCGCGTTTTCGCTGCGCGCTACCACTTCGCCGACGCCGTCGACGTGGCCGCTGACCAGGTGACCGCCGAGGCGGGTGGTCGGGGTCAGGGCTTTTTCCAGGTTCACCGGGCTGCCGGCCTTGAGGTCGTTCATCGCGGTGCAGTCCAGGGTTTCCCGGCTGACATCGGCGGCAAAGCCGTTGCCCGGCAGGTCGATGACGGTGAGGCACACGCCGCTGACGGCGATGCTGTCGCCCAGCTTGACGTCGCCCAGGTCCAGCTTGCCGGTTTCAACCAGCAGGCGCACGTCGCCGCCTTTGGGGGTCATGGCGCGGATGCTGCCGATGGATTCGATAATGCCGGTGAACATGGCCTTCTCCTGGAAAACGGGACGGGCACTTGAGCGCCCGGTCAGAATTATACGCTCGCGGGTGGAAGCGGGATGGCAGTGACTCGCCAGTCGTCGCCTACAGCGCGCATTTCAGTGATCTTGAGTTGGGGGGCATCGGCCAGTTTCTCAAGCGGCCAGTCCAGCAAAGGTCGGGCGGCGGAGCCCAGGAACTTGCCGGCGACGAATATCACGTACTCATCTACGAGGCCTTGCTGGGCAAAGGCCCCCGCCAGGCTTGGGCCTGCCTCTACCAACACTTCGTTGACGCCACGGGCGGCCAAGGCGACCAGCGCCGAACGCAGGTCGACCTGGCCATCGACGCCGGGCACCACCAGGCACTCGGGGCCACGGGGAAACTGGTTTTCCGGGGTCACGCAGGTGATGACCAGCGCCGGCCCGGCCTTGAAGAACGGTGCGTTGAGCGGCACGCGCAAACGGCCATCGATCAGCACGCGCAACGGCGGGCGCGACATGGCCAGCGCAGTGGTGGCTTCGTCCAGGCCGAGTTCGGCGGCGCGCACGGTCAGGCGGGCGCCGTCGGCCAACACCGTGTCGGCGCCGGTCAGCACCACACTGGCCTCGGCGCGCAGGCGCTGCACGGCGGCGCGGGCCGCAGGGCCGGTGATCCATTGGCTTTCGCCGCTGGCCATGGCAGTGCGGCCGTCCAGGCTCATCGCCAGCTTGACCCGCACGAAGGGCAGGCCGTGCTCCATGCGCTTGAGGAATCCCGGATTCAACGCGCGGGCCTGGGCTTCCAGCACGCCACTCAAGACCTCGATCCCGGCTTGCGCCAGACGCTGCATGCCGCGCCCGGCCACTTCGGGGTTAGGGTCCTGCATGCCGGCCACGACACGGGCGACACCGGCCGTAACCAGGGCATCGGCGCAGGGCGGTGTGCGCCCATGGTGGCTGCACGGCTCGAGGGTTACGTACACCGTGGCGCCACGGGCCTTGTCACCGGCGGCACGCAGGGCGTTGGGTTCGGCATGGGGTTCGCCGGTGCGCTCATGCCAGCCTTCGCCGACAACCTGCCCATCGCGCACGATCACACAACCTACACGCGGGTTGGGATGGGTGGTGTACAAGCCTTTGCGCGCGAGTTCCAAGGCGCGGGCCATGTAATGGGCGTCGAGCACCGCTTGTTCGGCAGACGGTGGGTTCATTCTTTGGCTGGCTCCCGGGCCAGGCGGTCGATCTCTTCGCGGAACTCATTGAGGTCCTGGAAGCGTCGATACACCGAGGCGAAACGGATGTAGGCGACTTCGTCGAGCTTTTGCAGCTCGCCCATCACCAACTCTCCTACCACCAGGCTCTTGACCTCGCGCTCGCCGGTCGCACGCAGCTTGTGCTTGATGTGCACCAGCGCCGCCTCCAGCCGCTCGACACTCACCGGGCGTTTTTCCAGGGCGCGCTGCATACCGGCGCGCAGTTTTTCTTCGTCGAAAGGCTGGCGGCTGCCGTCGGATTTGATCAGGCGCGGCAATACCAGTTCGGCGGTTTCGAAGGTGGTGAAACGTTCACCGCAGGCCAGGCATTCACGCCGGCGACGCACTTGATCGCCCTCGGCGACCAGACGCGAGTCAATGACCTTGGTGTCGTTGGCACCGCAGAAGGGACAGTGCATGGTAGGCAGGCAACAAATAAAGGGAGGGCCATGGTAGCGCATCCCCGTGGCAAGACAAGCCATAGCCTTTACGGTATATAGGCTGACTATTATGTTTCATATTTTTCAAGCCACGGATTTTGTCCTTTCTGGAGCCGTACATGCAGTTACGACCACTTGTTTTGCTCACCCTGTTCAGTTTCCTGGTCGCCTGCAGCAGCGAAGCCCCCAAACCGACCACGCCTCAACCGACGCCCGCGCAAGAGAAAAAAGTCCCGGGTATTGAAGACCTCGGCCCCCTGCCCGTCTATCAGCGTGAAATCAGCGGCAGCCTGACCAACATTCCGGCCGGTGCCGAAGTGGAGATGGCGCTGTTGGTGATCGACGACCGCTCGCGCCCGCAACAATTGCTGGCCAGCAGCGTGCTGACCGGCAACGGCAAGCCCCTGGCCTTCCGCCTGCGCTTCAATCCTGAAGCGTTCCCGGCTGGTGCCCGGGTTGAATTGCGCGGTCGCGCCAGCCAGTCCGGCCAGTTGATCCTGCACCTGCCCGCCGTGCGCATCACCCAGGCGATCACCCAGACCACCGGCCCCCTGCAACTCGTCAAGGCCCCATGACACCACCGCTTGGTCTGCAAGCCGCCCTCAGCGCACTGATCGGCGACGCGCAATTGGTGCCCTGCCCGCTGCCAGGCACTGAGTTGTCGTTATGGCTGCTGGATGCGGACAACATGGACCGCGCCTTCAGCCCAGAAGAAACCCGGCGCATCCTGCATGAACCGCCGTACTGGAGTTTTTGCTGGGCCAGTGGCTTGGCCTTGGCGCGCTATCTGGCGGCGAACCCTGAATGGGTCGCCGGTAAACGTGTGCTGGACTTTGGCGCCGGCTCCGGTGTCGCCGGGATTGCCGCCGTCAAGGCAGGCGCCCTGGAAGTGGTGGCCTGCGACCTGGACCCACTGGCGCTGGCGTCCTGCCGGGCGAATGCCGAACTCAATGGCGTAGAGCTGGGTTATTCGGCGGATTTCTTCGCCGAAGCCGATCGCTTCGACCTGATCCTGGTGGCCGACGTGCTCTACGACCGCGCGAACCTGCCGCTGCTGGATCAGTTCCTGACCCGTGGCCGCGAAGCGCTGGTGGCGGATTCGCGGGTGCGGGACTTTCAGCACCCGGATTATCAAAGGCTGGAGATCCTTGATGCGCTGACGTTGCCGGATCTGGCGGAGCCTTGGGAGTTTCGCAAGGTGAGCCTGTACCATTCGCGGCGCCAGCCCTTATAGTTGCCCCATTCCCGCTTTATTCGAGACGCCCCATGAGTGAGCCCACGCCGTATATCTTCGACGTCACTACCGCCAACTTTGACCAGGCAGTGATCCAGAACTCTTTTGAAAAACCCGTACTGGTAGATTTCTGGGCCGAGTGGTGCGCGCCGTGCAAAGCATTGATGCCACTGCTGGCGCAGATTGCCGAGAGTTATCAGGGGGAGTTGCTGCTGGCCAAGGTGGACTGCGAGGCCGAGCAGGATATCGTTGCACGTTTTGGCATTCGCAGCCTGCCGACGGTAGTGTTGTTCAAGGATGGCCAGCCGGTGGACGGGTTTGCGGGGGCGCAGCCGGAGTCGGCGGTGCGAGCGATGCTGGAGCCGCATGTGCAGATGCCACCGCCGGCTGCAGCCGATCCGCTGGAACAGGCTCAAGCACTGTTTGCCGAAGGTCGCATCAGCGACGCCGAAGCAGTGCTGGTGGCGCTGCTGGGCGAAGACAACACCAACGCTGGCGCGTTGATCCTGTACGCACGTTGCCTGGCCGAGCGCGGTGAATTGGGCGAAGCCCAGACCGTGCTGGACGCGGTGAAAAGCGACGATCACAAGGCCGCCCTCGCCGGGGCCAAGGCGCAGATCACCTTCCTGCGCCAGGCAGCCGACCTGCCGGACGCCGCCGACCTGAAAAGCCGCCTGGCGCAAAACCCGCAGGACGATGAAGCGGCCTACCAGTTGACGATCCAGCAACTGGCGCGCCAGCAGTACGACGCGGCACTGGAAGGTTTGCTCAAGTTGTTCATCCGCAACCGCAGCTACAGCGAAGGCCTGCCGCACAAGACCTTGCTGCAGGTGTTCGAATTGCTGGGCAACGATCACCCGCTGGTGAGCGTGTACCGTCGCAAGTTGTTTGCCGCGTTGTACTAGTCACCGACCCAGCTGTACAGCGGCGTATCCGCGCCGCTGCTGACCTTCACCTTGGCGCTATGACGCAGGCGCACCAGCAGGCGCTTGCCCGCCGAGGCGTCGCCAGCCAAGCCTTCCAGTTGATCGAGCAACTCCAGACCGCTGAGCTGGCCGGCCTTGCGCAACAGGTCCTGGGCGCCCTGCCACAGGTCGTCATTGGGTTTGACCGGAGCCACCGGCGCGGCGGTCGCGCTGGCAACGGGCGTGGCCTGCAATTGCGCGCCCAGGCGGGCCCAGTCGCCGTCATCCAGCTCCAGGGTCAAGTCCACCGGCAAGTCGCCAACGGTTCCACGAATTCGCAACATCGTCCTCACTCCTGCACTTTTTCTGACGGGCATGCTCCCATGCGGCTTGCGCAACGCCAAGCGGGCGGTCAAACTCTGACGCTATTGTTATAAGATCACATAACAAAACCTTCATGTTCTGGAGTCTTCCCATGCGCCGTCTGTTGCTTGCTTTGCCGTTCGCCCTGCTGCCATTGGCGGTTGCCCATGCTCATGACGAGCACGACCATGAACATGGCAGCCTTGGCGCGCACGAGCATGGCGTCGGCCGCCTCAACGCGGTACTCGACGGCCAGGCCCTGGAGCTTGAACTGGACAGCCCGGCAATGAACCTGGTGGGTTTTGAACACCAGGCCACCACGCCTGCCGACAAAGCCAAGGTCGCCGCCGCACGCAAACAACTGGAAAACCCCGAAGCGTTGTTCAACCTGCCCAAGGCCGCCGGGTGTGTGGTCAGCAGCCAGGAACTCAACAGCCCGCTGTTTGGCGACAAGCCCGAAGCCGACCATGACGACGATGATGATGACGCCAAAGACGGCGCCCACGAGCATCATCACGACCACAGCGAAATCCACGCCCACTACCAGTTCACCTGCGCCACGCCGACTGCGCTGAGCAACCTGGACCTGACCCAGGTGTTCAAGACCTTCCCCGCCACCCAGAAAATTCAGGTACAACTGATCGGCCCGAGCGGCCAGCAAGGGGTTGAAGCAACGGCCACCGCAGCCACCCTGAAATTCTGAGTTCACATGACCCACGCATTGATCGAACTGTCCGGCCTGGGCTTCAACTGGCCCGGCCACCCGCAGTTGCTGGACATCCCCGCGTTCCGCCTGGAAGCGGGGGAAACCCTGTTTCTCAAGGGCCCGAGCGGCAGTGGCAAAACCACCCTGCTCGGCTTGCTCGGCGGTGTGCAGAAACCCAGCCAGGGCAGCATCCGCCTGCTCGGCCAGGAGCTGACCGAACTCTCGGCCGGCGCTCGCGACCGTTTTCGCGTCGACCACACCGGCTATATCTTCCAGCAGTTCAACCTGCTGCCGTTCCTGTCGGTGCGCGAGAACGTCGAGTTGCCTTGCCACTTCTCCAAACTGCGGGCGCAACGCGCCAAGCAGCGCCACGGCAGCGTGGATCAGGCCGCCGCCGCCCTGCTCGCGCACCTGGGTTTGAAAGACAAAAACCTGCTGGAACGCCGCGCCGACTCGCTGTCCATCGGCCAGCAACAACGTGTCGCCGCCGCCCGGGCGCTGATCGGCCAACCGGAGCTGGTGATCGCCGACGAGCCCACCTCGGCCCTGGACTACGACGCCCGCGAAGCTTTCCTGCAACTGCTGTTCGCCGAATGCCGCGAAGCGGGCGCCAGCCTGTTGTTTGTCAGCCATGACCAGAGCCTGGCCTCGCTGTTCGACCGCAACCTGTCGCTGGCCGAACTCAATCGCGCCGCCACGCCCGCAGAGGTTTGAGATGTATCTGTTCCGTCTAGCCATGGCCAGCCTGGCTAACCGCCGCTTTACCGCGCTCCTCACCGCGTTCGCCATCGCGCTTTCAGTCTGCTTGCTGCTCGCGGTGGAGCGCGTACGCGTTGAAGCGCGCAACAGTTTCGCCAGTACCATCAGCGGCACCGACCTGATCGTCGGCGCCCGTTCCGGTTCGGTGAACCTGTTGCTGTACTCGGTATTCCGCATCGGCAACGCCACCAACAACATCCGCTGGGACAGCTTCGAACACTTCGCCGCCAGCCCGCAGGTGAAATGGGCGATTCCGATTTCCCTCGGCGACTCCCATCGCGGCTACCGCGTGATGGGCACCAACGAGTCCTACTTCGAGCACTACCAGTACGGGCGCAAGCAGAACCTCGAACTGGCCAGCGGTCGTGCCTTCGCCACCGACCCGTTCGAAGTGGTGCTGGGCGCCGAAGTCGCCGACGCGTTGCACTACAAACTTGGCGACAAACTGGTGCTGGCCCATGGCGTGGCAGTGGTCAGCCTGGTCAAGCACGACGACAAGCCCTTCACCGTGGTCGGCATTCTCAAGCGCACCGGCACCCCGGTGGACCGCACCTTGCACATCAGCCTCGGCGGCATGGAAGCGATCCATATCGACTGGCACAACGGCGTACCGGCCCAGGGCAAAGGCCGCATCAGCGCCGACCAGGCGCGCAATATGGACCTCACGCCCCAAGCCATCACCGCGTTCATGCTCGGCCTGAACAACAAGATTTCCACCTTCGCCCTGCAACGGGAGATCAACGAATTCCGTGGCGAGCCGATGCTGGCGATCCTGCCTGGCGTGGCGCTGCAAGAGTTGTGGAGCATGATGGGCACCGCCGAAAAAGCGCTGTTCGTGATCTCGCTGTTCGTGGTGCTTACCGGCCTGATCGGCATGCTCACGGCGATCCTCACCAGTCTCAACGAGCGCCGCCGCGAAATGGCGATCTTGCGTTCGGTGGGCGCACGGCCCTGGCATATCGCGACGCTGCTGATCTTCGAAGCCTTCGCCCTGGCGCTGTCCGGCGTGGTGGCGGGCGTTGGTTTGCTCTACGTGTGCATCGCCGCGTCGCGCGGGTATCTGCAGGCCAACTACGGCCTGGACCTGCCGATGTCGTGGCCGAGCGAATATGAATGGACGCTGCTCGCCGGTATCCTGGGCGCCGCGCTGTTGATGGGCAGCGTGCCCGCGTGGCGCGCCTATCGGCAATCCCTGGCCGATGGCCTGTCCATACGTTTATGAGGAAGGCTTTGATGCGTCGCGTCCTGTTTGCACTGTTGCTGCTGCTTGCCCTGCCCGCCTGGGCAGCCGAGCCCAGAGAACTGACGTGGTCGGAACTGATACCGCCGGATGCCCCGCCAGAAGTGCCGAACATGCGACCACTGCACAATCTCTCCAGCATGGCGGATGCACTGGAATCGGCACCCGCAGCCAAGCAGGACCTGCCCAACGCACCGGTGGTGCCAGCGCTTGATGGCCAGCACATTCGCTTGCCCGGCTACATCGTGCCACTGGAGGTCAGCGAAAACGGCCGCACCACCGAGTTCTTGCTGGTGCCGTATTTCGGCGCGTGCATCCATGTGCCACCGCCGCCGTCGAACCAGATCGTGCATGTCAAAAGCGAAATCGGCGTGAAGCTCGATGAGCTGTATCAGCCGTACTGGATCGAGGGCGCGATGCAGGTCAAACCGTCCACCAGCGAACTGGCCGATGCCGGTTACCAGATGGAGGCCGAGAAGATTTACATGTACGAATTGCCCGAATAACGCTTATCGCCCTTTCATTGAGCTGAGTCAAAAGACCGAACGGAACGATCTTTACCATTGGACGTACAACTTTTAAACGTCCTTTGGAGCTCCCATGAACAAGTCTCTGCTCGGCGCGTCCCTCTTCGCGCTCGCCCTCGTTGCCCCCGTCGCACACGCTCACGAAGCGGGCGACATTCTGGTTCGCGCCGGTGCAATCACCGTGAACCCGAAGGCCGACAGCGGCCACGTCAAGGTTGACCAAGGCCCATTGGCCGGCGCCAACCTGGGCGGCAAGGCGACCATGAGCAGCGACACTCAGTTGGGCCTGAACTTCGCCTACATGCTGACCAATCACGTGGGTATCGAACTGCTGGCCGCCACGCCGTTCGAGCATGACGTGAAGATCAAGGGCACCGCCCTCGGCGCCGCCAACGGCAAGCTCGGCACCCTGAAACACCTGCCGCCGACCCTGAGCGTCGTGTACTACCCGCTGGACAACAAGTCGGCCTTCCAACCGTACGTGGGCGCCGGTATCAACTACACCTGGATCTACGACGAGCACGTCGGCAGCCGTGCCCAAGGCGCAGGCTTCAGCAACTTCAAGGCTGAGAACTCCTGGGGCTGGGCCGCGCAGATCGGCGCCGACTACATGATCAACGACAAGTGGATGATCAACGCCCAGGCGCGCTACATCGACATCAGCACCAAGGCCACCGTGGAAAACAACGCGGTCGCCCCTGGCACTCGCGCCAAGGTCAATGTGGACGTGGACCCGATGGTTTACATGGTGGGTATCGGCTACAAGTTCTGACACCGACCTGACCAACAACACAAAAACCAATGTGGGAGGGGGCAAGCCCCCTCCCACATTTAGCTCATGCCCACATTGGGTTTTGTGTTGGGTCAGCCATGGCGGTAGAACCGGTCCAGCAACGCCGGTAACCCCGCTCGCCACGCCCGAGGCTTGATGCCGAAGGTGTGGAGGATTTTCTTGCAGGCGAGCACCGCGTGTTGCGGTTCTTCGCTCGCATCCGGTCGGGCCGCGTGGGCCTGGGCGGTGGGGGATTCGATTGCCAGCGGGTGGTAGTTGCGCGCTTCAGTGAGGATCGCCTGGCCCAGCGCCAACGGCGTGGTCGCCTCATGGCCGGCGTAGTGGTAAGTGCCCCACAGCGGCGCCGCGCAATCGAGTTGCTTGAGCACCGAAATGATCACCCGCGCCGCGTCATCCACCGGTGTCGGGTTGCCGCGACGGTCGTCCGCCATCAGCAACTCATCCGGCTTCTCGGCCCGGGCCAGGAAGCGCCCGAGGGTGCCGTCGACGCTGTCATCCAGCAGCCAGCCAAAGCGCAATAACACATGTTGCGGGCAGGTGGCGCGCACGCTCTGTTCAATACGCCACAGCGCCTGGCCGCGCAGGCCCAGGGGTACCGGCTCGTCTTTTTCGCTGTAGGCGGTGGCGCGGGAGCCATCGAACACGCGGTAGCTGGATGGCTGCAACAGGGTGATGCTGTGGTGCTGGCACAGCTCGGCCAGGCGCTCGATGGCGAACTCCTGGGCAGCCAGACGGGGCTCGCTGACCGCTTCGGCCTGGAACCAGTCGAAGTAGTAGGCGAGGTTGATCAACGCGTCGGGACGGGTGTCGTCGAGCAATTGGGTGAGGCTTGCGGCATCCCAGCCGTCTTGGGGCGGTTTGGGTGCGAGAAAACCGATGTCTTCCTCTGCACCGAGGCGAATCAGCGCCTGCCCGAGGGCATTCCCGCCGCCCAGTAACATAAGGCGCATTCGCATAGATTGAGCAGGCCCGGTCTGTTGGAACGAAGGTTATTCAGGTATTTGTCAGAATCGTTGCATTTTGCGGGTTCATCGCGCAACCGTCACGGATTAACTGTGCCATTGCAACTTGTTGGAACTGGGGCTATCAATCATTGCATGAGCCTTCCTGAATCCACTGATACCGCATTGACCGGCTTCCACCCCGCCGTCAGCGCCTGGTTGCGCAGCACGTTCCCCTCGGTGACCGGCGCCCAGGCCCAGGCCTGGCCGCTGATCCGCCAGCGTCAATCGACCCTGATCGCCGCGCCCACCGGCTCCGGCAAGACCCTCACCGCGTTCCTGGCGGTGCTGGACGACCTGGTCCACCGAGGCCTGGCCAACGGCGGTGAGCTGCCGGATGAGACGCTGGTGGTCTACGTGTCGCCGCTCAAGGCGCTGTCCAATGATATACAGATCAACCTGCAAAACCCGCTGACCGGGATCACCGAGCACCTGCAGCGCCTGGGTCTGCCGCCGCTGATCATCCGCACCGCCGTGCGCACGGGCGACACCCCACAAAAAGACCGCGCCCAGATGCGCAAGCGCCCGCCGCATATCCTGGTGACCACCCCGGAATCGCTCTACGTGCTGCTGTGCTCGGACTCCGGTCGCCAGATGCTCGCCAGCACACGCACGGTGATCGTCGATGAAATCCACGCAATCGCCGCCGGCAAACGTGGCAGCCATCTCGCCCTGAGCCTGGAGCGCCTGCAAGGCTTGTGCGCCGAGCCGCTGATGCGCATTGGCTTGTCGGCCACGCAAAAGCCCATCGACGCGGTGTCGCGGTTCCTGGTGGGCACTGGCCGGGACTGCGCGATTGTGGATATCGGCCACGCCCGCCCACGTGATCTGGATATCGAGGTGCCGCCCGTGCCGCTCTCGGCGGTGATGGCCAATGACGTGTGGGAGCTGGTCTACGACCGCCTCGCCGAACTGGCGCGCGAGCACCGCACCACTCTGGTGTTCGTCAACACCCGACGCCTGGCCGAACGCCTGGCCCGGCACTTGAGCGAGCGCCTGGGCAAAACTGCGGTGGCTGCCCACCACGGCAGCCTGGCCAAGGAGATGCGCCTGGATGCCGAGCAGCGCCTCAAGGGCGGCGAGCTGCAAGTGCTGATCGCCACGGCATCCCTGGAGCTGGGGATTGATATCGGCGATGTGGACCTGGTGTGCCAGATCGGTTCGCCGGGTTCCATCAACGGTTTTCTGCAACGGGTCGGCCGCTCCGGTCACCAGGTTGGCGGCACACCCAAAGGGCGCCTGTTCGCTACCACCCGCGACGATCTGATCGAATGCGCCGCCCTGCTCGACTGCGTGCGTCGAGGCGAACTGGACACCCTGCACATACCGGTGGCGCCACTGGACGTGCTGGCCCAACAAATCATCGCCGAAGTCAGCGCCCGTGAATGGTCGGAGCAAGGCTTGCTAGAGATGATCCATCGCGCCGCGCCCTACGCCGAACTCGACGAACGTCATTACCAGGCACTGTTGCAGATGCTCTGCGACGGCTACAACGGTCGCCAGGGCATGCGCAGCGCCTACCTGCACCGCGACGCCCTGACCCGCACCTTGCGTGGTCGGCGCGGCGCCAAGCTGACCGCCGTGACCAGCGGCGGCACCATCCCCGACAACGCCGACTACAGCGTGTTGCTCGAACCCCAGAGCCTGAACATCGGCAGCGTCAACGAAGACTTCGCGGTGGAAAGCATCGCCGGGGATATCTTCCAGCTTGGCAATTCCTCCTATCGGATCTTGCGGGTCGAAGCCGGCAAAGTGCGGGTCGAGGACGCCCATGGCCAACCGCCGACCATCCCCTTCTGGCTAGGCGAAGCGCCTGGGCGCAGTCACGAGCTGTCGGCGGCGGTGGCGCGTTTGCAAGGTCAACTGGACACGCTGCTCGGCGCCACACCCGGCGACCTGCAAGCCGCACAGGCCTGGCTGACCGGCGAACTCGGCCTGAACCGCGCCAGCGCCGAACAGATCCTCGACTACCTCGCCCGCGCACGCCTGGCCCTGAGTGCATTGCCGTCCCAGGACACGCTGATCATGGAGCGGTTTTTCGACGCGTCCGGTGGCACCCAATTGATCATCCACACGCCGTTCGGCAGCCGCGTCAACCGTGCCTGGGGCCTGGCCCTGCGCAAGCGGTTTTGCCGCACGTTCAACTTCGAGTTGCAGGCGGCGGCCAGCGAAAATGCGATCGTGCTGTCGCTGTCCACCAGCCACAGCTTCGAGCTGGATGAGGTGTGGCGCTACCTCAACAGCCAAAGCGCCGAACATATCCTGATCCAGGCCGTGCTGGATGCGCCGCTGTTCGGCGTGCGCTGGCGCTGGAATGCCGGTGTGGCCTTGGCGTTGCCGCGTTATGCCGGTGGGCGCAAGGTCGCGCCGCAGATCCAGCGCATGAAAAGCGAAGACCTGATCGCCAGCGTGTTCCCGGACCAGATTGCCTGCCTGGAAAACCTCGCCGGTGAGCGCGACGTGCCCGAGCACCCGTTAGTGGAACAAACCCTCGACGACTGCCTGCATGAAGCCATGGACTGCGACGCCTGGCTGGCCCTGCTGCGGCGCATGGAGCGCGGCGACGTGCGCCTGATCAGCCGCGACCTGCCGGCACCCTCGCCCATGGCGGCGGAGATTCTCAGCGCCCGTCCGTACACTTTTCTCGACGATGCGCCGCTGGAGGAACGCCGCACCCAGGCCGTGCTCACACGACGCTGGAGCGACCCGCAAAGCACCGACGACCTCGGTGCGCTGGACGCCGATGCCATCGCCGCCGTGCGCGAAGAAGCCTGGCCGGCGCCCAACGGGCCGGATGAAATGCATGAGGCGCTGATGAGCCTGGCGTGTATCGCCGGCAACGAAGTCACGCCGCAATGGGCGCAATGGCTGCACGCCCTGGCCAAGTCTGGCCGCGCCTATCAGCTGTACACTCACTTACACACCAACCTGTGGGTCGCCGTTGAGCGCCTGGGTTGCCTGCAGGCGATCTATCCGAGCAACTTGCCGTTGCTGCCCGGCTTCGATGAGTCGTGGACCTACGAGGATGCCGTGACGGAAGTGTTGCGCGCGCGCCTCGGTGGGTTCGGCCCGGTGAGCCTGATCGAGATCGCCGCGCCCCTGGCGTTGTCGGTCACGCAGGTCACTCAAGCACTGGCCCGCCTGGAACAGGAAGGCTACGTGTTACGCGGCTATTTCAGCCCCGAGGCCACACAAGAGCAGTGGTGCGAACGCCACCTGCTGGCGCGCATTCATCGCTACACGGTCAAGCGCCTGCGCCGGGAAATCGAACCGGTGGCATTACAGGATTTCATGCGTTTTCTGTTCGACTGGCAGCACCTGTCCGGCGGCACCCGTGGCCAGGGCAGCGCGATGCTGCCGCAAATCGTCGGGCAGTTTGAAGGCTATGCCGCCGCCACGTCCGCCTGGGACAACGACCTGCTCAGCGCACGCCTCAAGGATTATTCATCCACATGGCTCGACGAACTCTGCCGCAGCGGCAAACTGGTGTGGCTGCGCTTGAGCAACAAGGCCAGCGCCATGGCCTTGCGCAGCACGCCGGTGGTGTTGCTGCCCCGTAGCCAAGTAGGGTTATGGAGCGGATTGACCGAAGTTACCGATGTCACCACCCTGTCGCCCAAGGCGCAGAAAGTGCATCAGGCCCTGTGTGATTACGGCGCGCTGTTTTTCGATGAGCTGTCCCACGAAGCCCATCTGTTGCGCAGCGAGCTGGAAACCACGTTGCAGGAGTTGGTCGGCGCAGGGCTGGTGAACGCCGACAGCTTCGCCGGCCTGCGCGCCCTGACCACCCCCGCCAGCAAACGCCAGGCGCGCAGCAGCCGACGCGGGCGCGGCGCGTTTGTCGGCGGCATGGACGATGCCGGGCGCTGGGCCTTGGTGCGACGTTCATCAACGGCTGCCGGGCCCCATTCAGCCGAGGCACTTGAGCATGTCGCCATGACCCTGCTGCGCCGCTATGGCGTGGTGTTCTGGCGCTTGCTGGAGCGTGAGGCAGATTGGCTGCCGAGTTGGCGCGAGCTGCTGCGCACGTTTCACCGGCTGGAAGCACGCGGGGAAATTCGCGGCGGGCGGTTTGTCAGTGGTTTGGCAGGTGAGCAGTTTGCGCTGCCGGAGGCGATCCCGTTGCTGCGTGAAGTACGGCGGCGGCCCCATGACGGGAGTTTGATCGCAGTGTGTGGGGCCGATCCGCTGAACCTGGTCGGTACACTGTTGCCCGGCAACAAGGTGCCGGCAGTGAGCGGTAATCGGATTGTGTACCGGGATGGGTTGCCGGCGGCGGTAATGGTCGGCGGCACGCAACAAATGTTGCTGGAACTGAGTCCACCCGAGACCACGCTGCTGCAAGAAAAACTGATCAAACGATGAACCTTTTGTGGTGAGCAGGCTTGTTCCGCGTTGGCCAAGCCCGCTTACCACATGGGTCACTGCGTTCGCGGTTGCTCGGTCAGCACCACCGAAGCGGGCACGTCTTCATCCGGCTCATCCACCTGCGGCGTACGTTTGGGCAGCAACACCTGCTGTGGATAAGTCTGCGCGAAATGCACCTCGTCACAGTTATCCACAAGCTTTTTCAGGCGCTGGTTGAACGCGCGGCTCACTGCATATTGCCCACCCGACACCGTGCGGAACTGTGCCGTGAGCACCACGCCGTTGAGGTCCATCTTGTCCACGCCAAACACCTCCAGCGGGCCTTGCAGGTTGTACTTGAGGAACACGTCATCGCGGATCGACTGCCCCGCCTCGCGGATCAGTTCCACCGCCTTGTCCACATCCGTGTCGTAGGTGAACTGTACCGAAAAGAACGCATAGGCAAATTGCCGCGACTGGTTGGTGACCGCCTTGATCTGCCCGAACGGCACCGAATGCACAAAGCCCTTGCCGTCGCGCAGGCGCAGGGTACGGATGGTCAGGCCTTCGACAGTGCCGGCGTGACCGGAGTCGAGTACCACCCAGTCGCCGATGGACAGCGTGTCTTCGATAATGATGAACAGGCCGGTGATCACATCCTGCACCAGTTGTTGCGAACCAAAACCAATGGCCAGGCCGACCACCCCGGCACCGGCCAGCAGCGGCGCTACGTTGATCCCGAGGTTGGCCATGGTGGTGATCGCGCAGATCACCACCAGGACGATCTTCACCGCATTACGCAGCAGCGGCAGGATGGTTTTCACCCGCGTGCTCGGTTGGCGACTGGAGCGCTTGTTGACCGGTGGTTTCAAGGCTTCCTGGATCGCCGTGTCGAGTACCACCCAGAACAGCCAGGTCATCAGCAGGATCAGGCCGATGCTGCTCAGCGAATCGCTGATCGCGCGGCCCACCGAGTTGCGTTGGGCGAACTCGAACAGCGACACGCCCCAGATCCGCCCGAGGATTTCAATAAAGGCAATGGCCATGGCAATGCGCAGGATCGCGTGCAACAGGCTGAGAAAACGTTCCTTGTAGGCGCTGCTGCGCTGGATCGCCACCTGGCTGCGGGATTTGAACAGGTGTTGCAATACGGTGCTGAGGAATACCGTGCCGATCAGCAGGATCGTGGTGAACAACGCGCAACGCAGGGCCTTCTGATTATCGTCGCCGGCACCGATCAAGTTGATTGCCGAGACCAGTACCATCAACAGGATCGGCCAGTACCACAACCCGGAAAACACCCGCAGAGATTGCTGGAGCGCCGGATGTTTCAAGCGCTGCGCCAACGGCCGGTTGCGGATCAGGTGGGCGACCGGACGGCGCAGGCGAACCACTAATACGCCAAAGATTACTGTCGCAAGCAGGCCGGTGAATACCGCAATGCTGCTGGTGATATTGCCGCCCAGTTGGCGTGCGATCTGCGGACTGGTCAAGGCGTCGCTGAGGGCGGCGAGAAAGCCGATGAGGAACAGCGGCTTGGGGCAGTAGCCGCGAATGATCTGCACCGCCGGGCGCTTGTGGCCGACATTGAACATGACGATCACACACAGCAGCATTGACGTGGAGAAGATGCCACTGCTGGTGGCATAGGCAAAACACAGCGCCAGCGCCCGCCCCACGGAGATGGGCAGGAAATGGCTGACATACAAGGTCAGGGGCAGGCATATCAGCGCCGGGATCGTGTAAGGCACCACATAGCCCAGCACCGCAAGGAGGCGTTTGCGCCGTTCGAAAAACCTGCGTTGCCCCAGTCGTCTCACTATCACGCGCCCCAGTAACGTCAGCAGCGTAAAGGCGCCGATCCACGCACCGGACAGCAACAGGAAGTCCCCGGCCACGCTCCACGGCGAACGCTCAGCGGTCTGGTTGACCAGGCGACCGACTTCGTTGGCAGCCCGGTCGGCCCGCAGGCGCCATTCGTCAATGAAGTTCTGGTTGAGGTCCAGTTTTTGCTGCACATCATCAATGCTGGAACTGATCGCACCGAGAAGGCCGCCTTCCACCAGCAACTCCGGCTTGGCCGGCGCTTCAGGTTCCGGCGCGGTGGCCGCCGCTTGCAGCGCACCGCTGCCGCAAAACAGCAGCGCGCCGAGCAGTAATGCAGTCTTGAGATTCAGCAAAACACCGAGCTCCTTCAGAAGGGTCTGTAAGGAACTGACGGGTTTGCGCGTTGATCGTTCCCCTTCAACGGCATCTTTATGCCGTCTGTAGGACGCTGGAAACTTTCCGTCAAAAATCACAGTCAGCCATAAACGAGGGCCAGGCCCCACCACTTTTTCACAGGAGCAACTATGGCTGCGATTCCCGACTGGGTGCCCATCACCCCCAGCGTCGCCATCACTCGCTTCACGGTGTTGACGGTCAATATCCACAAGGGCTTCACCGCACTGAATCGACGCTTCATCCTGCCCGAATTGCGTGAAGCCGTGCGCAGCGTGGGCGCCGACATGGTGTTCCTGCAGGAAATCCACGGTACCCACGAGCGCCACCCCCAGCGCTTCAGTGACTGGCCGAACATGCCGCAGTACGAGTTCCTCGCCGACAGTATCTGGCCGCAATTCGCCTACGGTCGTAACGCGGTCTATCCCCATGGCGACCACGGTAATGCATTGCTGTCGAAGTTCCAGATTGTGCGTTACGACAATCTCGATATCTCCCAAAGCGGCCATGAAAACAGGGGCCTGCTGCATTGCGTGCTGCGCTTGCCGGGCACCGGCCAGGAGATCCATGCGATCTGCATCCACCTGGGTTTGCGTGAAGTGCACCGCCAGCAGCAATTACGCTTGATCGAGCAGCGCATCAGCGAAATCCCGGCCGATGCACCGTTAGTGGTGGCCGGTGATTTCAACGATTGGCGCCAGAAGGCCGATCTGAGCAAGGCGGGTTTGAAGGAAGTGTTTATCGAGTCCATGGGCAAACCCGCGCGCACCTTCCCGGCGCGTTTGCCGTTGCTGCCGCTGGACCGGATTTATGTACGCAACCTGAAGGTGCATAACCCCAGGGTGCTGACGACGCGGCCATGGTCCCACCTCTCCGACCATGTGCCGCTATCGGTGGAGATCGAGCTATGAACGTGGCCGTGGAACATATCTCCACCGACCAGCCGCCGGACGAAACCAAGGCCCGCGACCTGGATTATGGCTGGCAGAGTGGCAACCAGATCGAGTTGCTGGAAAATGGCGAGGCGTATTTTCCCAAGGTGTTCGAAGCCCTGCGCGCGGCGCAGCGTGAGATTCTGCTGGAGACCTTCATTCTCTTCGAAGACAAGGTGGGTCATGAGCTGCACGGCATCCTGATCGAGGCCGCGCAGCGTGGAGTGAAAGTGGTGGCAAGCCTGGACGGTTTTGGTTGCGGCGAGCTGACGCCCTCGTTTCTCGGTGAGCTGGCGGACGCCGGGGTGACGGTGCAGATGTTTGACCCGGCGTCCAAGACACTAGGCTTTCGCACCAACTGGTTTCGTCGCCTGCACCGCAAGATTGTGGTGGTGGATGCGCAGGTGGCGTTTATTGGCGGGATCAATTTCTCCGCCGATCATTTGGGAGATTTCGGTCCAGAAGCCAAGCAGGATTATGCAGTGCGGGTGGTGGGCCCGGCGGTGGCGGACCTGCATCATTTTGCCCTGGCGCAAAGTGGTCGCCAAGTCCGCGCGCGACGTGGCTGGCGGCGGCGCCAGCAGCGGCCTTCGTTGTGGTCCACCGACCAGGGCGATGGCCTGGTGCGGCTGATTTACCGCGACAACGTGCAACATCGCGATGATATTGAAGAGGCGTACATCCACGCACTGAGCAAGGCGCAAAAACGTGCGGTGATTGCCAACGCCTATTTCTTCCCCGGCTACCGCTTGCTGCGGGAAATCCGCAACGCCGCGCGCCGTGGCGTGAGGGTGCAATTGATCATGCAGGGCCAGCCCGATGTGCTGCTGGCCAAGTTGGCGGCGCGGATGCTCTACGACTATCTGCTCAAGGACGGGGTGGTGATCCACGAGTATTGCCAGCGCCCCCTGCACGGCAAAGTCGCGTTGGTGGATGACGAATGGAGCACCGTTGGGTCGAGCAACCTGGACCCGTTGAGCCTGTCGCTGAACCTGGAAGCCAACGTGTTGATACGCGACCGAGCCTTCAACCAGCACTTGTACGAACGCCTGGAAACACTCGCCAACAATCATTGCCAGACCATGCCGGAAAACCGCAAACCGCGCTTGTGGCTGTGGCGATTGACCGTGGGCTTTCTGGTATTTCATGTGATGCGCCACTTCCCAGCGTTGACGGGATGGCTGCCGGCGCACAAGCCACGATTGAAACCCATCGAGAGCCAGGCCAATGACCGCTGAATCCCGGTTCAAACGCTGGAAGAAACCGCTGACTATCGCCTTTTTCCTGGTGCTGATCGTGCTGTTCACTCTGCTGGCGCGGCGTATCGACTGGAGCGAAGTGCTGCAGACCCTGGGTGACTTCAAGGTGCGCACTCTGGTGATCGCGGGGGCACTGACGTTGTGCAGCTTTCTGGTGTACGCCAGCTTCGACTTGATCGGCCGCACCTACATCCGCCAGAACCTGGTGTGGAAGCAGATCCTGCCGGTGGGCATCATCAGCTACGCCTTCAACCTCAACCTGAGCGCGTGGGTGGGCGGCATCGCCATGCGTTATCGCCTGTATTCGCGCCTGGGCGTGAGCACCGGCAATATCGCCAAGATTCTCGGCCTGAGCCTGGCCACCAATTGGTTTGGCTACATGGCGATTGCCGGGGTGGTGTTCAGCAGCGGCCTGGTGACCATGCCGCCGGGGTGGAAGGTCAGCACCACGGCATTGCAGGGCATTGGCGCGTTGTTGGTACTGGCCAGCCTCGGCTATCTGGTGGCCTGCCAGTTTTCGAAGAAGCGCGCGTGGACGATTCGCGGCATGGAAATCAACCTGCCGTCAGTGCGCATGGCGTGCCTGCAGTTGCTGCTCGGCGCGTTGAACTGGTCGCTGATGGCGGCGGTGATCTTCACGCTGCTGCCGGCCAAGCTGGACTATCCACTGGTGTTGGGCGTGTTGCTGATCAGCGCGATTGCCGGGGTGCTCACCCATATTCCCGCCGGGCTGGGCGTGCTGGAGGCGGTGTTTATTGCACTGCTGCAGCATGAGGCGTCGCGGGGCAGTCTGCTCGCCGGATTGATCGCGTATCGGGCGATTTACTTCATCTTGCCGCTGCTGATCGCGCTGGTGATGTACCTCGGTGTGGAGGCCAAGGCCAAGGCGTTGCGGGTGAAGAAAACACCCGCCTGAACCCTTACTGGGACTGGATGATGCTCAACCGTTCGCCCACCACCATCTCGGTGATCCAATCCACCAGGATTGAGGTGTACGCCTGTTGGGACACCGGATCGCTGAGGGAATGGTCGGCGCCATCGATGATGCGATGGGTCAGGGAATGGGTCTGCTGGCACGCCGCACGGTAGCTCATGATGGTCGCGTGGGGCACGTGGTCATCGGTTTCCGATTCGACGATCAATACATCCCCGGTAAATGCCGAACACGCATGCAAGGCGCGATTGGTTTCGGCGTGGACCAAGGTGCTGCGGTAATCCATCAGGTCGGCCTTATCCAAGTCACGCTTGGGCTTGAGCCATTCCTGGTCGCGGTACAGCGCCGGCACGCGCAGCGCCAGCCAGCGTACCGGGCGCAGCGAGGTGAGGATCGCCGCGAGGTAGCCGCCGTAACTGGTGCCCACTACCGCCACCGCCGAGGTGTCGATGGCCGGGTGAGCCAGCAGCCGGTCATAGGCCGCCAGCAGGTCGCGCAGATTGTCTTCGCGGGTGACGCGGGACAAAGGAATACCCGTGCCAGCGTGCCCGCGCAGGTCGAAGGTCAGGCATACACATCCCAAGCCGGCGATGCCTTTGGCGCGCTCAAGGTCTCGCTCCTGGCTGCCACCCCAACCGTGCACAAACAACACGCCAGGCACTTTGGATTTGGGGCTCAGGAAGGTGCCGCTCATCTGTTCGTCGTCGATATCGATCGCAATGCTTTCGCTTCTAGCCGTCATAAGTTTCAACCGTCACGTACTTGAGAAGGAACTCGCTGTTTTCCGCCGGGCCGCGATACACCTCGATGGCATCAGCCGGCAAGGGTCGGTCCACGTAGGTTTCCACGGAGGACACATGGATCGCACGCAGGCCGGGATTGTTGATAAAGCTTTGCAGGGCCGCGACTTCGGCACTGCTGGCCCCGCCCATGCGCCAGGATTGTTCGAGCACGCCGCTGCGACGCTGGCCGTTATTGTCGAGACCCTGGGCGATGTCGTAATTGCGCCGTGATGCGTAGAAGCCGGGATAGGCTTCATCGGCGGCCGCGTCGAAGACTTGGGCTTGCTCGATGGCCTCGCGAACGTCGTCGGGTAATTCGAGTTGCAGCAGGTCTTCGTAGTAACCGGGCACCACCAACAGGTTGGAGCCGCCGTAGACCTCTTCGCCCTGTCCATCTTTCGTCAGGTATTGCTCGCCGCAGTAGCTGAACACGTGATCGCCGATAAAACTCTGGCCGACACTGTGGGTGACCACGTTGTGCAGGTCTTGCTCCAGCACCACGCCCTGGTTGAAGAGTTGTGCGGCATCCGGTCGCGCCAGCACCGCTTCGAATTCATCCAGACTGTGGATAACTTCCTGGCCTCGGCCCGCGCAGGCGTGCACGGGTTTCAGGCGAATGGGGCCGCTGGACAGCAAGCGTGCAGCGGCGGGTCGCGCGTCTTCCAGCGCAAAGACGCTCAAGCCCTCCAGCACGACTTTTCGCACACGTTCGCCAAACAACCCCGACCACCCTTCGGGCGCTTTGGCTTCAGGGCTGAGCAAGCCATGACTGATCGCCTTGGTGCAGATGAAGTCGTGGTCGACATAACCGCCCCACAAATCCTCCGGACCTTGGATATTCAGTGCCCGCGCCTGGCCGGGACCGACCAGGGTTTGTGTGGGCAGCAGGTATAACGCCCTCCCCGCGTGCAGATCAGCGTCATAGCTTCCACCGAACTTCAGCCCGAGGATCTGCGCCAGCCAGCGTGCCAAGGCACGATTGGTTTCGACCTCATGCAGCGGCGCGCCCTCACGCGTGGAGTGAGCAACGACCAGCTTCTTGCGTTGAATCGGGGTCATGCGTCCCCCTTGGCCATCCCGCCATGTGTGTACGCAGAAGGTTGCAGGGATCAGGCCAAGGCTCTTCTATGGAGGATGCTTTTCAAATCAAGGCGTTACGAAAAAACCGATGGCAGTTAGCCTGTTTTATTCTGCACGACGCCGCGTTAACGCAGCGGCGTTCTGCACGATTCACACGCCAAAACGGCTGCGGTAATCGCTGGGCGCAAGGCCGGTGATTTTCTTGAAGGTGGCGCGAAAGGCGCTGGGGTCCTGGTAGCCCACGGTCCAGGCGATATGGTCGATGGTGCCGTTGGTGAATTCCAGCATCTGCCGCGCCTTGCCCACACGCAGGTGCTGGCAGTATTCGGTGGGTTTCAAACCGGTGGCGCTGCGAAAACGCCGCAGGAAAGTCCGCTCTTCCAAACCGGCTTCCCGGGCCATTGCCGCCAGGGAAACATCCACCGCACCGCTGGCCTGCAACCAGTGCTGAACCTTGAGGATGGCTGTGTCACCGTGGCCAAGAATCGGCGCGAAGTTGCTGCCGCACTGGCTGGCGCTGTCACTGTGCTCGATCACCAGGAAACGCGCGGTATCGGCTGCGATGCTTGGGCCCATCAGGCGGTCGACCAGGCGCAGGCCGAGTTCGGACCAGGCCATCAAGCCGGCGGTGGTGATCAGGTCGCCATCATCGACGATCGGCTTGTCGGCCTCCAGGCGCACCGCCGGGTAGCGGCTGGCGAAGGATTTGGCGGAGGACCAATGGGTGGTGGCGCTGCGCCCGTCGAGCAACCCGCTGCGCGCCAACATGATCGAGCCAATGCACACACCGCCCAGTACCGTGCCTGCCGCATGTTGCTGGCGAATCCATTCCAGCAGCGCCGGGGGTGCCTGGTCTTCTGTAAACTCGCCGATCGACGGCGGCACCAGCACCGCCATCATCGGCTGCTCGGGACCGGGATAGCTGCTGAAAACACGCACCGGTGTGCCGGCGCTATCCACCTGCCAATGGCTGACCCGCAGCAATGGCAACTGCGCGGATTGATGCTCGGCGGCGATGCGATTGGCCACGCCAAACAGATCAGTCAAACCGTGCACGGCGGCCAGTTGCGCCCCCTGGTAGATCAACACGCCCAGCTCAACCACGACCATTGTCAGTTTTCCCCCTGTTATTGTCGGTGCAGCCAATCCCAGGTGTGGGCGCCAGCTAAGATACTGGCCCCATCAACCCATCACGAGGCAACACACATGGCCAAGCAAGCGCTCATCCTAATCGATATCCAGAACGACTACTTCCCCCAGGGCAAGTGGCCACTTGACGGCGTGGACGCCGCAGCGGACAAAGCCGCGCAGGTGCTGCAAGCGTTTCGCCAGGCGGGCGATGCGGTGATTCATGTGCGCCATGAGTTCACCTCCGATGACGCACCGTTCTTCACGCCGGGCTCCGAGGGTGCGCACCTGCATGGCAAAGTGTTGAACGAGGGCAACGAGCCGGTGGTGCTCAAGCATTTCGTGAATGCGTTCCGCGAGACCAACCTGCGTGCCCTGTTGGAACAGCGCAGCATCACGGACCTGGTAGTGGTCGGCAGCATGAGCCACATGTGCATCGACGCGGTGGTGCGGGCGGCGGCGGACCTGGGCTACACGGTCACGGTGGTTCATGACGCGTGCGCCACGCGGGACCTGGAGTTCAATGGGCAGGTGATTCCGGCGGCGCAGGTGCATGGGGCTTACATGGCGTCGCTGGCGTTTGGGTATGCGAGCGTGGTGTCGGCGGATGAGTATTTGAAGGCGCAAGCGGCGGCATGACCGCCACTTGTCCTTTGGACGTCAGCGGGTCGCGATGATGAACAGGCGCGGAAACGGTAGTAGTACAGTGCCGTCAGCCAGGGCTGGATAGGCACGGGTCATTCGCGCCTGGTATTCCTGCAGGAAAGCGTTTTTTTCGCTGTCGGCCAAAGGCGCGAGGAAGGGCCTCAGCGCCGATGCCTTGAACCACTCCACTACTGCCGCGTGGCTCGCCAACGGGTGCTGGTAGGTGGTGCGCCACACATCGACCGTACTGCAATGTTTGCTCAGCAGTTCGTAGTAGTAGCTCGCCGTGTGGCGCTCGTTGTGTTTGACCGCACCGATCTTTGCCGACCATGGCCCCTCTGCCGCGACTTCGCGGGCGAGGTGGTGGGCGGGTTCGTCGAGGTTGTCCGGGGTTTGCACCGCCAGCGTACCGCCGGGCGTCAGTTGGCGGACCAGGTGCGGGTACAGCGTGGCGTGGTCCGGCAGCCACTGCAGGGACGCGTTGGCCAGGATCACATCGAAGGCGCACACAGGGTTCCAGGCACCGATATCCGCCAGTTCGAAGTTCAATGTCGGTAGCCGTTTGCGGGCGTCGACCAGCATGTCATCGGAACTGTCCATACCGGTGATGTGCGCTTGCGGGAAACGCTCGGCCAGCACCTCAGTCGAGTTACCGGGACCGCAGCCCAAATCGACGGCATTGTGCACTTCAAGGTTCGGAATGGCCGCGACCAGGTCACGGACAGGGCGGGTGCGCTGCTGTTCGAACATCGTGTACTGCTTGGCTGACCAGGTCATCACGGCTTTCCTTCTTCTTGAGGTTGTCCACAGCCTAAATCTTGTGAGCCATGAGAACAAATGCCAGGATTGATGCACTCCCATACCTGAAAAGTATCCCGATGCTGGAACTTCGCCAACTCAAGGCTTTTGTGGCCATCGCCGAAGAAGGCTATATCACCCGCGCCGCCGAACGCCTGGGCATGCAGCAACCGCCGTTGACGCGGATGCTGCAAAGCCTTGAGGCCGAACTGGGTGTGGTCTTGATGGAGCGCCTGCCCCGTGGCGTGCGGCCCACGACGGCCGGGCTCGCATTGCTGGACGAAGCACGTGAGATTCTCGCCCAGGCAGACAGGATTGCAGAGGTGGTGCGCCGCGCCGCACGGGGCGAGCGTGGGCGCCTGGCGATCGGGTTTACCAGTTCGGCGGCGCTGCATCCCTTTGTACCGAGTGTATTGCGGCGGTTTCGCGAAACCTTTGTCGGCGTGACAGTGGTGCTGGAGGAAGCCGGGACCGGCGAACTGCTGGACGCGTTGATCCATGAGAAGCTCGATGCAGCATTTATCCGCTCGCCCCTCAGCGCAACCCAGTCGCTGCAAGACAAACCGATTCTGGTGGAGCCCATGTTGCTGGCGTTGCCCACGGATCATCCTCTGGCAATCGATCCGGGATCTCCCCTGCCCTTGTCGGCATTGGCGACCGAGTCCTTCGTGCTCTACCGCCGGCGTGTGGGGCTGGGTTTGTACGACGCAATTCTGGTGGCCTGCCGTGAAGCAGGGTTCAGCCCGCAGGTGGTGCAGGAAGCTCCGCGCATGACCGCCACACTAAGCCTGGTGGCTGCTGGACTTGGGGTATCCATCGTGCCAGCGTCGATGCAGCGCTTGCGCGGGGATGGCATCGTTTATCGGGAATTGACGGAGTGCCGCAGCCTGGTGGCGCCGTTGCATTTGGCGACGCGGATCGATGACGGTTCGGCGATGCTGCAGCGGTTCAAGGAGATGGTTGTCACCGCCGCCTCGACTGAAGCTGATCACGGGTGATAAAAAACCCCCGAGGCCTGAGCCAGCGGGGGTTCTGTGTGTTCCGGGTGTTAAACCTCAGAACGGGATATCGTCATCAAAGCTGTCGAAATCCGGAGCCGGTTGCGGCGCGGCCTGTTGTGGCGCTGGACGCGACTCACGCTGTGGCTGCTGACTTGGCTGCGGGCGCGACTGCTGTGGACGCGGAGCCGAGTTGGACATGCCGCCCTGGCCCTGTTGGTCGCCCTGTGGACGGCCGCCCAGCAGTTGCATGGTGCCTTGCATGTCGACCACGATTTCAGTGGTGTAACGCTTGATGCCGTCTTTTTCCCACTCGCGGGTCTGCAGCTTGCCTTCGA
Organism: Pseudomonas extremorientalis; assembly: GCF_024584605.1. Lineage (NCBI taxonomy): Bacteria > Pseudomonadati > Pseudomonadota > Gammaproteobacteria > Pseudomonadales > Pseudomonadaceae > Pseudomonas > Pseudomonas extremorientalis. The sequence goes on from NZ_CP089519.1 coordinate 5,692,086, forward strand.
TGTAGACCTGCGAACCTTTGCGCAGGTACTCGCCGGCGATCTCTGCGACCTTGCCGAACATCGACACACGGTGCCATTCGGTTTTCTCGACCTTCTGGCCGGTCTGCTTGTCGGTCCACTGTTCGCTGGTCGCCAGACTCAAGTTGGTCACGGCGTTACCGTTAGGCAAGTAGCGAACTTCGGGATCCTGGCCGCACGTACCGACCAATATGACTTTGTTAACCCCACGGGCCATAACGTTCTCCTAGGCTGGGCGCGCTGTCGGCACTGGGTTGACCAGTTGCTCGAGCGTCGCGCGATCCAATAATTCGGTGTCCAATTTGATGTAGATGGCGGCTTCTTCAGCAACAACCACGGCATCGGTAACCCCAGTAACGGCCTTAAGGCGCTCGACCAGACCGGCTTCGCGGATCGCTTCGGGCGATAACGGCAAGCGCAGACTCGTCACATAGGGAGGTTCGCGCATGGTAACAGCAAAGGCCAGCCAGAGGGCAGCCAGACCTGCGCATCCAAGGAACACAACCGACAAACCGCCATGCTGGAACATCCAGCCACCCATGATGCCGCCCAGTGCGGAACCCAGGAACTGGCTGGTGGAATACACCCCCATCGCCGTCCCTTTGCCGCCGGCCGGTGAAACTTTACTGATCAGCGAAGGCAGCGACGCCTCCAGCAGGTTGAACGCGGTGAAGAACACCACCGTGCCGATTACCAGCGCCCGCAGGCTGTCGCCGAACTGCCAGAAGAATAGCTCAGTGAGCATCAGCGTCGCGACGGCGCCGAGCAAAACTCGTTTCATTTTGCGTTTCTTTTCGCCGTAGATGATGAAGGGAATCATGGCGAAGAACGAAATCAGCAGCGCAGTAAGGTAGACCCACCAGTGCTGCTCCTTGGGCAGGCCAGCTTTTTCTACCAAGGCCAGAGGCAAGGCGACAAAGCTGCACATCAGCATGGCGTGTAATACGAAGATACCTAAATCCAGGCGCAGCAGGTCCGGGTGCTTGAGCGTCGGCAACAGGGCCTTGCGCGCAACGCCTGACTCACGGTGCTGCAACGTGCCAGTGGAGCGCGGCACCATGAAGGCCACGATCACGATGCCGAACAGTGCCATACCGCCTGTGGCCAGGAACAGCCCGTGCAAACCAAACGCGCGAGTCAGCAAGGGCCCCACCACCATGGCCACGGCAAACGACAGGCCGATGGTCATGCCGATCATGGCCATGGCCTTGGTGCGATGTTGTTCGCGGGTCAGGTCGGACAGCAACGCCATGACCGCAGCGGAAATCGCGCCCGCGCCTTGCAGGATGCGCCCGGCGATCACGCCCCAGATGGAATCGGATTGAGCCGCGAGCACGCTGCCGAGGGCGAACACGATCAGCCCCAGGTAGATCACAGGGCGGCGACCGATGCGGTCGGAAATGATCCCGAACGGAATCTGGAAAATCGCCTGGGTCAGGCCATAGGCGCCAATCGCCAGGCCGATCAACGCGGGGGTTGCGCCTGCGAGATCCATTCCATAGGTCGCCAGCACCGGCAACACCATAAACATGCCCAGCATACGGAAGGCGAACACCAGGGCCAGACCGCTTGCCGCTCGGGTCTCGCCGCTACTCATGCGTTCGCTGTGGGGATCGTGCATGGAAAAACCTCGTGTGAACCGGCGGCGATTCTACCAGTCCCATCGATTGAGAGGGTATATGCGGCGCTTTGCCGCGCAGCTTTCATCTAAGGCTGCAAGCGGCCTTTTGACAGTGTATATTCATCCAGTCTTTCGCCGTATACTCCGGCATTATTTACGCCCGCCGTGCGAGGCCATCTTGGACAAGATCCTGATTCGTGGGGCTAGAACCCACAACCTGAAGAACATCGACCTGACCCTGCCCCGGGACAAACTGATCGTCATCACCGGCTTGTCCGGGTCCGGCAAATCTTCGCTGGCGTTCGACACGCTGTATGCCGAAGGCCAGCGCCGCTATGTGGAATCCCTGTCGGCCTATGCCCGGCAGTTCCTGTCGATGATGGAGAAGCCCGACGTCGACACCATTGAAGGCCTGTCGCCGGCCATTTCCATCGAGCAGAAGTCGACCTCCCATAACCCGCGTTCCACCGTGGGCACCATTACCGAAATCTACGATTACCTGCGCCTGCTGTATGCACGCGTGGGTATTCCTCGTTGCCCGGACCACGACATTCCCCTGGAAGCCCAGACCGTCAGCCAGATGGTCGACCTGGTGCTGGCCCAGCCGGAAGGTGCCAAGCTGATGCTGCTGGCACCGGTGATCCGTGAGCGCAAGGGCGAACATCTTTCCGTTTTCGAAGAGCTGCGTGCGCAAGGTTTTGTGCGTGCGCGGATCAACGGCAAGCTGTATGAGCTGGACGAAGCGCCGAAGCTCGACAAGCAGAAGAAGCATTCGATCGATGTCGTGGTCGACCGCTTCAAGGTGCGCGCCGACCTGCAGCAGCGCCTGGCGGAATCCTTCGAAACCGCATTGAAACTGGCCGACGGTATTGCGCTGGTGGCGCCGATGGACGACGAGCCAGGCGAAGAGATCATCTTCTCCGCCCGGTTTGCCTGCCCGATCTGCGGCCACGCCATCAGCGAGCTGGAACCCAAGCTGTTTTCCTTCAACAACCCGGCCGGCGCCTGCCCGACCTGTGATGGCCTGGGCGTGAAGCAGTTCTTCGACATCAAGCGCCTGGTCAACGGTGACCTGACGCTGGCGGAGGGGGCCATACGCGGCTGGGACAGGCGCAACGTCTATTACTTCCAGATGCTGGGGTCGTTGGCGTCGCACTATAAATTCAGCCTGGAAGTGCCTTTCAACCAACTGCCGGCGGACCAGCAGAAGGTCATCCTGCATGGTAGCGGCTCGCAGAACGTCGACTTCAAGTACCTGAACGACCGTGGCGATATCGTCAAGCGCTCCCACCCGTTCGAAGGCATTGTGCCGAACCTTGAGCGTCGCTACCGCGAGACTGAATCGGCCAGCGTGCGCGAAGAGCTGGCGAAATTCCTCAGCACCCAGCCTTGCCCGGATTGCCGCGGCACGCGCCTGCGTCGTGAGGCGCGGCATGTATGGGTGGGCGAAAAGACCCTGCCGGCGGTGACCAGCCTGCCGATCGGCGATGCCTGCGAATACTTTGGCGTGCTCAAACTGACCGGTCGCCGTGGGGAGATCGCCGACAAGATCCTCAAGGAGATTCGCGAGCGGCTGCAGTTCCTGGTCAACGTAGGCCTGGATTACCTGTCGCTGGATCGCAGCGCCGATACCTTGTCCGGCGGCGAAGCCCAACGGATTCGCCTGGCCAGCCAGATTGGTGCAGGCCTCGTGGGTGTGCTGTACATCCTTGATGAACCGTCGATTGGTTTGCATCAACGTGACAACGATCGCCTGCTGGGTACGTTGAAACACCTGCGGGATATCGGTAACACGGTGATCGTGGTCGAGCACGATGAAGACGCGATTCGCCTGGCGGATTACGTGGTCGACATCGGCCCGGGTGCGGGTGTGCATGGTGGGCATATTGTCGCCGAGGGCACGCCTGCCGAAGTCATGGCGCACCCGGACTCGCTGACCGGCAAGTACCTGTCCGGCCGCGTGAAGATCGAAGTACCCGCCAAACGTACGCCACGCAACAAAAAGCTGGCGCTGCACCTCAAGGGCGCGCGTGGCAACAACCTGCGCAATGTCGACCTGGAAATTCCACTGGGCCTGCTGACCTGCGTGACCGGTGTTTCCGGCTCGGGCAAGTCGACGCTGATCAACAACACGCTGTTCCCGCTGAGTGCCACCGCCCTGAATGGCGCGACCACCCTGGAAGCGGCGGCCCATGACAGCATCAAGGGCCTGGAACACCTGGATAAGGTGGTCGATATCGACCAAAGCCCGATTGGCCGTACACCACGCTCCAACCCGGCGACCTACACCGGACTGTTCACACCGATTCGTGAGCTGTTTGCGGGCGTTCCGGAATCACGCTCAAGGGGCTACGGACCGGGCCGGTTCTCGTTCAACGTCAAGGGCGGCCGCTGTGAAGCGTGCCAGGGCGATGGCTTGATCAAGGTGGAGATGCACTTCCTCCCGGACATCTACGTACCGTGCGATGTGTGCAAGAGCAAGCGCTATAACCGCGAGACGCTGGAGATCAAATACAAAGGCAAGAGCATCCATGAAACCCTCGAGATGACCATCGAGGAAGCGCGTGAGTTCTTTGACGCGGTTCCGGCGCTGGCGCGCAAGCTACAGACCCTGATGGATGTAGGCCTTTCATATATCAAGCTGGGGCAGTCAGCTACGACGCTGTCTGGTGGTGAAGCACAACGGGTGAAGTTGTCTCGTGAGCTGTCCAAGCGCGACACCGGCAAGACCCTGTATATCCTCGATGAGCCGACCACCGGCCTGCACTTCGCGGATATCCAGCAACTGTTGGACGTGCTGCACCGCCTTCGCGACCACGGCAATACCGTGGTGGTGATCGAGCACAACCTTGATGTGATCAAGACGGCCGACTGGCTGGTAGACCTGGGGCCGGAAGGTGGTTCCAAGGGCGGTCAGATTATCGCCGTGGGCACGCCGGAGCAGGTTTCCGAAATGCCGCAGTCACACACTGGTTACTACTTGAAACCACTGTTGGAACGCGACCGGGCCTGACTTTTTCGGGCCCAATGAAAAGCCCCTGTCACTTTGCAGTGACAGGGGCTTTTTGCTGCCGGGAATCAGAACTGCGATTGCAGGTAATTCTCCAGGCCAATCAACTTGATCAGGCCCAGCTGCTTTTCCAGCCAGTAGGTGTGATCTTCTTCGGTATCATTCAACTGCACCCGCAGGATTTCCCGAGTGACAAAGTCGCTGTGCTGTTCACAGAGCTCGATGCCTTTGCAAAGCGCGGCACGGACCTTGTATTCGAGGCGCAGGTCGGCAGCGAGCATCTCAGGGACCGTAGTACCCACATCCAGGTCATCCGGACGCATACGCGGCGTGCCTTCGAGCATGAGGATTCGGCGCATCAGTGCGTCGGCGTGCTGTGCTTCTTCTTCCATCTCGTGGTTGATACGCTCGTAGAGCTCGGTAAAGCCCCAGTCTTCGTACATGCGCGAATGGATGAAATATTGGTCACGAGCCGCCAGTTCGCCCGTCAGCAACGTGTTGAGGTAATCGATTACGTCGGGGTGACCTTGCATCGCCCTACATCTCCCTGCTTGAAAGTCTGTAGTTTGAACCATGATGACTCGAAGGTCACGGGACCAACGGCAGAAAAGTGAAGATTTCCCGAGAAAAGTAGCGGATTTAACGCAAAAACCGCCCAAATGAGGGCGGTTCTGCTTATCGTTTAGAGTCAGTTAAGCGATACACCCAACGCCTTTGCGATTGCTTCTCCATAAGCAGGATCAGCCTTGTAGAAGTGTTGCAGCTGGCGCTGAACCACGTCGCTGGAAACGCCACCCATTGCGCCGGCAATGTTGTTGGTGAGCAACGCTTTCTGCTCATCGCTCATCAGGCGGAACAGCGCACCTGCGTGACTGTAGTAATCAGTGTCCTCTCTGTGATCGTAGCGGTCAGCCGCGCCATTAAGTGCCAGTGCAGGCTCTGCATACTGTGGCGCTTGCTTCGGTGCATCGGCGTAGCTGTTCGGCTCGTAATTAGGCGCCGCACCACCGTTACTGCCGAATGCCATCGAGCCATCACGCTGGTAGCTGTTTACTGGGCTACGTGGGGCGTTCACCGGCAGTTGCTGGTGATTGGTACCAACGCGGTAGCGGTGGGCATCTGCGTAGGCGAATACACGACCTTGCAGCATGCGGTCTGGCGACAGGCCTACGCCTGGAACCATATTGCTCGGACCGAATGCGGCTTGCTCCACTTCAGCAAAGTAGTTCTGCGGGTTGCGGTTCAACTCCAGTTCGCCGACTTCGATCAAAGGGAATTCCTTCTGCGACCAGGTTTTGGTCACATCGAAAGGATTCTCGTAATGAGCGTTGGCCTGGGCCTCGGTCATGATCTGGATGCACACGCGCCATTTCGGGAAGTCACCGCGCTCGATCGCGCCAAAGAGATCGCGCTGGGCGTAATCAGGGTCAGTACCGGCCAAACGTGCAGCTTCGGCCGGCGCCAGGTTCTTGATGCCCTGTTTGGTTTTGTAGTGCCACTTGACCCAGTGACGCTCGCCCTTGGCGTTGATCAGGCTATAGGTGTGGCTGCCAAAACCGTGCATATGGCGGTAGCCATCGGGAATGCCACGGTCGGAAAACAGAATGGTGACCTGGTGCAACGCCTCAGGGGAGTGAGACCAGAAGTCCCACATCATTTGCGCGCTTTTCAGGTTGCTTTGCGGCAAGCGCTTCTGGGTATGGATGAAGTCAGGAAACTTCAACGGATCGCGAATGAAGAACACAGGGGTGTTGTTACCCACGATGTCCCAGTTGCCTTCTTCGGTGTAGAACTTAAGGGCGAACCCGCGTGGGTCGCGCTCGGTATCAGCCGAACCGCGCTCACCACCTACCGTAGAAAAGCGCAGGAAAGTCGGCGTCTGCTTGCCGACTGACTCGAACAACTTAGCACTGGTGTATTGGGTAATGTCTTTGGTGACCGTGAAAGTGCCATAGGCACCCGAGCCTTTGGCGTGTACGCGGCGTTCAGGGATGTTTTCACGGTTGAAGTGAGCGAGCTTCTCAATCAGGTGAAAATCGTCGAGGAGCAACGGGCCACGCGGGCCTGCGGAACGGGAATTCTGGTTGTCCGCAACGGGAGCACCGCTGGCGGTCGTAAGGATTTTATTCTGGCTCATGCTCAATTTCCCTCAGGTCGGACTTGAAACTGCCGGCTAATCGGCTTGGAGGGAGTATTGATCATCATCATGACGCCTACAAATTCATTAAATTGTAGGCCTCGATAGAAAATAACTACCAAACTCCCCTCGTGCATAGTGCCAAGCACAATCGACGGAAGCTTGTACAAATCGCGCTTTTCTAACGCGCACAAAAAACCGGGCACTAGGCCCGGTTCTTCGTTACAGCTTGTCGTCTTACTCGGCGCTTACAGCTTCGCCAGCAGTAGCACGATCAACCAACTCGACGTACGCCATAGGCGCGTTGTCGCCAGCGCGGAAACCGCACTTGAGGATGCGCAGGTAGCCACCCTCACGGGTAGCGTAACGCTTGCCCAGGTCGTTGAAGAGCTTACCAACGATAGCTTTCGAACGAGTACGGTCGAAAGCCAGACGGCGGTTAGCCAGGCTGTCTGTCTTGGCCAAAGTAATCAGCGGCTCAGCAACGCGACGCAGTTCTTTAGCTTTCGGCAGTGTAGTTTTGATCAGCTCGTGCTCGAACAGCGACACCGCCATGTTTTGGAACATGGCCTTGCGGTGCGAGCTGGTACGGCTCAGGTGACGACCACTTTTACGATGACGCATGGTTCATTCCTTACCAAACTCACGTTCGGTGATTACGACGATCAGGCAGTCGCCTTGTCGTCCTTCTTAAGACTTGCAGGCGGCCAGTTGTCGAGGCGCATGCCGAGGGACAGACCGCGGGAGGCCAGAACGTCCTTGATTTCAGTCAAGGATTTCTTGCCCAGGTTCGGAGTCTTCAACAGTTCTACTTCGGTACGCTGAATCAGGTCGCCGATGTAGTAAATGTTTTCCGCCTTAAGGCAGTTAGCCGAACGTACAGTCAGTTCCAGATCGTCAACCGGGCGAAGCAGGATCGGATCGATCTCGTCTTCCTGCTCGATTACCACTGGTTCGGTGTCACCCTTGAGGTCGACGAACGCAGCCAACTGCTGTTGCAGGATGGTTGCAGCGCGACGGATAGCCTCTTCAGGATCCAGAGTACCGTTGGTTTCCAGATCAATAACCAGCTTGTCCAGGTTAGTACGCTGCTCGACACGGGCGTTTTCCACCACGTATGCGATGCGGCGAACCGGGCTGAACGAAGAGTCAAGCTGCAAGCGACCAATGCTGCGGCTTTCGTCTTCATCGCTCTGACGCGAGTCGGCCGGTTCATAACCACGACCACGAGCTACGGTGAGCTTCATGTTCAGGGCGCCGTTAGACGCCAGGTTAGCGATTACGTGATCGGGGTTAACGATCTCGACATCATGATCCAGCTGAATATCGGCAGCGGTAACCACCCCCGAACCCTTCTTCGACAAGGTCAGCGTAACTTCGTCACGGCCGTGCAGCTTGATAGCCAGACCTTTAAGGTTCAACAGGATTTCAATTACGTCTTCCTGTACACCTTCGATGGCGCTGTACTCGTGGAGCACACCGTCAATCTCGGCCTCGACTACTGCACAGCCGGGCATTGAGGACAACAGGATGCGGCGCAGCGCGTTGCCCAGGGTGTGGCCAAAACCACGCTCGAGAGGCTCGAGAGTGATCTTAGCGCGGGTTGGACTGACAACCTGCACATCAATGTGGCGGGGTGTCAGGAACTCATTTACCGAAATCTGCATGGATGCACCTATTTTCTAGCCCTTACTTGGAGTAGAGCTCGACAATCAGGCTTTCGTTGATGTCGGCGGACAGATCACTGCGAGCAGGAACGTTCTTGAAAACGCCCGACTTCTTCTCAGTGTCTACTTCTACCCATTCTACGCGGCCACGTTGGGCACACAGATCGAGAGCTTGGACAATGCGAAGTTGGTTTTTTGCTTTCTCGCGAACTGCGACCACGTCACCAGCACGAACCTGGTAGGACGGAACGTTTACGGTCTGACCGTTAACGCTGATCGACTTGTGCGATACCAGCTGACGGGATTCGGCACGAGTCGAACCAAAGCCCATACGGTATACAACGTTGTCCAGACGGCATTCGAGCAGTTGCAGCAGGTTTTCACCGGTTGCACCTTTCTTGCCAGCAGCTTCTTTGTAGTAGCCGCTGAACTGACGCTCGAGAACGCCGTAGATACGACGGACCTTCTGCTTTTCACGCAGTTGGGTGCCGTAGTCGGACTGGCGACCGCGGCGTTGGCCGTGGATACCAGGTGCTGCTTCGATGTTGCACTTCGATTCGATCGCGCGCACGCCGCTCTTCAGAAAGAGATCGGTGCCTTCGCGACGAGCGAGTTTGCATTTTGGACCAATGTAACGAGCCATTCTTTACAATCTCCTGGATTACACGCGGCGCTTCTTCGGCGGACGGCACCCGTTGTGCGGGATTGGCGTCACGTCGGTGATGCTGGCGATCTTATAGCCACAGCCGTTCAAAGCACGGACAGCAGACTCACGACCTGGACCTGGACCTTTGACGTTAACGTCGAGGTTTTTCAGGCCGTATTCCAGCGCAGCTTGACCAGCACGTTCAGCAGCTACTTGAGCAGCAAACGGGGTGGACTTGCGGGAACCGCGGAAACCCGAACCACCGGAGGTAGCCCAAGAAAGCGCGTTACCTTGACGGTCGGTGATGGTCACGATGGTGTTGTTAAAAGAAGCATGGATGTGGGCGATGCCATCAACCACTGTCTTTTTAACTTTTTTACGAGGACGAGCAGCAGGTTTTGCCATGATAATTTTCCTGTCGATTCGCTGGGGCGATTACTTGCGGATCGGCTTACGCGGACCTTTACGGGTACGCGCGTTAGTCTTGGTACGCTGACCGCGTACTGGAAGACCACGACGATGACGCAGACCGCGATAGCAACCGAGGTCCATCAAACGCTTGATTTTCATGTTGATTTCGCGACGCAGGTCACCTTCAGTGGTGAACTTCGCCACTTCGCCACGCAGCTGTTCAATCTGCTCGTCGCTCAGATCCTTGATCTTAGCGGCTGGATTTACACCAGCGACTGCACAAATTTTCTGTGCAGTAGTGCGACCAACACCATAGATGTAGGTCAGCGAGATAACAGTGTGCTTGTTATCTGGAATGTTAACGCCTGCAATACGGGCCATTCAGTGGGACTCCAATTGACAGCTACCTACGCCCCGGAAGCCAAGAAATAGGGCGCGAGATAATATCGCTGTAATAACAAATAATCAACCCGGCAGCGCACTAGCTGCCGGGCTTCAAGCGGATCACACTCAGCCTTGGCGCTGTTTGTGACGCGGTTCCGCGCTGCAAATTACTCGAACAACACCTTCGCGGCGAATAATCTTGCAGTTACGGCACAGCTTTTTCACCGATGCACGAACTTTCATCACCAACTCCTCGAACCTTATGGGGTACTCAGCGCAACATGCCGCTGCCGTAGCCCTTCAGGTTGGCTTTCTTCATCAGGGATTCGTACTGGTGCGAAACGAGGTGCGATTGTACTTGGGACATGAAGTCCATCACAACCACGACCACGATCAGCAACGAGGTCCCGCCAAGGTAGAACGGAACGTTTGCTGCAACCACCAGGAACTGGGGCAACAAGCACACGGCCGTCATATATAGAGCACCGAACAGGGTCAAACGAGTCAGAACGCCATCAATGTAGCGCGCAGACTGCTCACCTGGACGGATGCCCGGAATAAAGGCACCGGACTTCTTCAGGTTTTCCGCTACGTCTTTCGGATTGAACATCAACGCCGTATAGAAGAAGCAGAAGAAAATAATCCCTGCACTAAACAGCAGAATATTCAACGGCTGACCAGGAGCGATCGACTGAGAGAGGTCCTGCAGCCAGCCCATATTTTCAGACTGACCAAACCAGGTACCCAACGAAGCCGGAAACAGCAAAATGCTGCTCGCGAAAATTGCCGGAATAACACCGGCCATATTCACTTTCAGCGGCAAGTGGCTGGTCTGCGCAGCAAAAACCTTACGGCCCTGCTGACGCTTGGCGTAGTGAACAGCAATACGACGCTGACCACGCTCAATGAACACCACAAAACCGATAATCGCTACTGCCAGCAAACCGATGGCAACCAAGGCAAAGATATTGATATCACCCTGACGTGCAGACTCGAAAGACTGCCCAATCGCTCTCGGAAGACCGGCGACGATACCTGCGAAAATCAACATCGAGATACCGTTGCCAACACCACGCTCAGTAATCTGCTCACCCAGCCACATCATGAACATCGCACCAGCCACAAACGTGGATACCGCGACGAAATGGAAGCCAAAGTCACCAGTGAACGCAACACCCTGCCCGGCCAGGCCAACGGACATGCCGATAGCTTGAACCAGGGCGAGGATGACAGTGCCGTAGCGGGTGTACTGGCTAATCTTGCGACGGCCAGCTTCACCTTCCTTCTTCAACTGCTCCAGCTGCGGACTGACGGCGGTCATCAGTTGCATGATGATCGATGCCGAGATGTACGGCATGATCCCCAGTGCAAAGATGCTCATCCGCTCCAGCGCGCCGCCGGAAAACATGTTGAACAAGCTAAGAATGGTCCCCTCATTCTGTCGAAACAGGTCTGCGAGTCGGTCCGGGTTGATACCTGGAACCGGGATGTGTGCGCCTATTCGGTAGACGATAATCGCCAGGAACAGAAAACGCAGACGAGCCCAAAGTTCAGACATACCGCCTTTGCCGAGCGCTGAGAGAGCACCTTGCTTAGCCATTTATTCCTCGAACTTGCCGCCAGCTGCTTCGATAGCCGAACGCGCACCCTTGGTGGCGCCGATTCCCTTGCCGATAGTGACAGCGCGAGTCACTTCACCGGACAGCATGATTTTCACACGCTGTACGTTGACGTTGATCACGTTGGCATCTTTCAGGGTCTGCACAGTAACGATGTCGCCTTCCACTTTAGCCAGCTCGGACAGACGCACTTCTGCGCGATCCATGGCTTTCAGGGATACGAAACCGAACTTAGGCAGGCGACGATGCAGCGGCTGTTGACCGCCTTCAAAGCCTGGAGCAATGGTGCCACCGGAGCGGGAGGTTTGACCTTTGTGGCCACGGCCACCAGTCTTACCCAAACCGCTACCGATACCACGGCCCGGACGATGCTTTTCGCGACGGGAACCCGGCGCTGGACTCAGATCATTGAGTTTCATCGATTAACCCTCTACACGCAGCATGTAGTAAGCCTTGTTGATCATCCCGCGATTCTCGGGAGTATCCTGGACTTCTACAGTGTGACCGATGCGACGCAGACCCAGACCTTTAACGCACAGTTTGTGGTTAGGGATGCGGCCGGTCATGCTTTTGATCAGCGTTACTTTAACGGTAGCCATGATCAGAAGATCTCCTTGACAGTCAGACCACGCTTGGCAGCGATGGACTCAGGAGATTGCATAGCTTTCAAACCTTTGAAAGTGGCGTGAACCACGTTAACCGGGTTAGTCGAGCCGTAGCATTTGGCCAGAACGTTCTGAACGCCAGCAACTTCGAGGACAGCACGCATAGCGCCGCCAGCGATGATACCGGTACCTTCAGAAGCAGGCTGCATGTACACCTTCGAAGCGCCATGGGCGGACTTCATTGCGTACTGCAGCGTGGTGCCGTTCAGATCAACTTGGATCATGTTGCGACGAGCAGCTTCCATTGCTTTCTGGATCGCAGCAGGCACTTCACGTGACTTGCCACGGCCGAAGCCAACACGCCCTTTACCATCACCTACCACGGTCAACGCGGTGAAAGTGAAGATACGGCCGCCTTTAACGGTTTTGGCTACGCGGTTAACTTGAACCAGCTTCTCAATGTAGCCTTCGTCGCGCTTTTGGTCGTTATTTGACATAACTTAGAACTCCAGCCCAGCTTCACGAGCAGCATCAGCCAGCGCTTTCACGCGACCGTGGTACTTGAAGCCAGAGCGGTCGAAAGCCACTTGCGAGACGCCAGCGGCCTTAGCACGCGTAGCGACCAGCTGGCCAACCTTTGTGGCCGCGTCGATGTTGCCGGTGGCACCATCACGCAGTTCTTTATCCAAAGTCGAGGCGCTTGCCAGGACTTTGTTGCCGTCGGCCGAGATGACCTGGGCGTAGATGTGCTGCGACGAGCGGAACACGCAGAGACGCACGACTTCGAGTTCGTGCATTTTCAGGCGTGCTTTGCGAGCGCGACGCAGTCGAGTAACTTTTTTGTCGGTCATTTGCTATGCCCTACTTCTTCTTGGCTTCTTTACGACGGACGACTTCGTCCGCGTAGCGCACACCTTTGCCTTTGTACGGCTCTGGTGGACGGAAGTCGCGGATCTCAGCGGCCACTTGACCTACCAGCTGCTTGTCGATGCCCTTGATCAGGATATCGGTCTGGCTAGGAGTCTCAGCAGTGATGCCCGCTGGCAGTTCGTAATCCACAGGGTGCGAGAAGCCAAGGGCCAGGTTCAAAACCGTGCCTTTTGCTTGCGCTTTGTAACCAACACCGACCAGCTGGAGCTTACGCTCGAAGCCTTGGCTTACGCCTTGGACCATGTTGTTTACCAACGCACGCGTGGTACCGGCCATTGCGCGAGTTTGTTGATCGCCATTGCGAGCAGCAAAACGCAGCTCACCCGCTTCTTCAACGATCTCAACGGACGAATGGATGTTCAGTTCAAGAGTACCCTTGGCACCCTTCACCGAAAGCTGTTGGCCTGCGAATTTGACTTCGACACCGGCTGGCAGCTTAACGGGGTTCTTAGCGACGCGAGACATGCTTATCCCCCCTTAGAACACAGTGCAAAGAACTTCGCCGCCGACACCGGCAGCGCGCGCAGCACGATCCGTCATCACACCTTTGTTGGTGGAGACGATAGACACGCCCAGACCGCCACGAACTTTCGGCAGATCTTCAGCGGACTTGTACTGACGCAGGCCTGGACGGCTAACGCGCTTCACTTCCTCGATGACCGAACGGCCTTCGAAGTACTTCAGCTCGATGGACAGCAGTGCTTTTACATCGCTGCTGATCTGATAACCCGCAATGTAGCCTTCGTCTTTCAGGACTTTGGCAACAGCAACCTTCAACTTGGAAGATGGCATGCTTACGACGGACTTTTCAGCCATCTGGGCATTACGGATACGAGTTAGCATGTCCGCTAACGGGTCCTGCATACTCATGGGCTAGACGCTCCTAATACAAAAAAATTAGCCTTGCGGCTACATATGTCGCCGAGAATCTCCGGGTAAAACACACGGGCTCAGGCGAGCCGCGTATTTTAGACACACTCCAGAAATGAAACAAGCCCCAAAAGGGGCTTGTTCCAGATTCAAGGTCACCGGCGGTCAGTATCTTGCGACATCGACCACCTGGACGCTGAAAGTACTTACCAGCTGGCTTTAACCAGACCAGGTACGTCACCACGCATTGCCGCTTCACGCAGTTTGTTACGGCCGAGGCCGAACTTGCGGTAAACGCCGTGTGGACGACCGGTCAGGCGGCAGCGGTTACGCATGCGCGAAGCGCTTGCATCACGTGGCTGCTTCTGCAGAGCAACTGTAGCTTCCCAACGCGCTTCTGGACTTGCGTTCAGATCAACGATGATTGCTTTCAGTGCTGCACGCTTCTTGGCGTACTTGGCAACCGTGAGCTGACGTTTCAGCTCGCGGTTTTTCATGCTCATCTTGGCCATGGTCCTACTCCAATCAGTTGCGGAACGGGAATTTGAAAGCACGCAACAGGGCGCGACCTTCATCATCGTTCTTGGCAGTGGTGGTCAGGGTGATGTCCAGACCGCGGAGAGCATCGATCTTGTCGTAGTCGATTTCCGGGAAGATGATCTGCTCTTTCACGCCCATGCTGTAGTTACCACGACCATCGAAGGACTTGGCATTCAGGCCGCGGAAGTCGCGAACCCGAGGCAGGGAGATCGACAGCAGACGATCCAGGAATTCGTACATACGCTCACGGCGCAGGGTCACTTTGACGCCGATCGGCCAACCTTCACGGACTTTAAAGCCAGCGATGGATTTCCGAGCGTAAGTCACAACGACTTTCTGGCCGGTGATCTTTTCCAGGTCAGCAACAGCGTGCTCGATGACTTTTTTGTCACCGATCGCTTCGCCCAAACCCATGTTCAGGGTGATTTTGGTAACGCGCGGAACTTCCATCACGTTCCCAAGCTTAAGTTCTTCCTTAAGCTTAGGGGCGATTTCCTTCCGGTAAATCTCTTGTAGTCGTGCCATGGTCTAATCTACCTAGCAGTGTTCAAGCATCAACCGCTTTTTGGGTCGACTTGAAGACACGAATTTTCTTACCGTCTTCTACTTTGAAACCAACGCGGTCAGCCTTGTTGGTTTCGCCGTTGAAGATGGCGACGTTAGAAGCGTCCAGCGGAGCTTCTTTCTCGACGATACCGCCCTGCACGCCCGACATCGGGTTAGGCTTGGTATGACGCTTGACCAGGTTCAGACCACCGATAACCAGACGGTTATTAGCGAGAACCTTAAGCACCTTACCGCGCTTACCTTTGTCTTTGCCGGCGATCACGATGATCTCGTCGTCACGACGAATCTTTTGCATGTCGGATCTCCTTACAGCACTTCTGGGGCGAGCGAGACGATCTTCATGAACTTCTCAGTACGAAGCTCACGGGTCACTGGCCCAAAGATACGGGTGCCGATCGGCTCTTGCTTGTTGTTCAGAAGAACAGCAGCGTTGCCATCAAAGCGGATAATGGAGCCATCAGCACGACGTACGCCGTGACGAGTGCGGACTACAACAGCAGTCATCACTTGGCCTTTTTTCACTTTACCGCGAGGAATTGCTTCCTTCACGGTAACTTTGATGATGTCACCGATACCAGCGTAACGACGATGGGAGCCACCCAGCACCTTGATGCACATAACACGGCGAGCGCCGCTGTTATCGGCCACATCGAGCATGGATTGAGTCTGAATCATATAATTTCTCCGACCCCTAGTCCTTAGACTTCCACAGCGCGTTCGAGAACATCAACCAGTGCCCAAGACTTGGTCTTGGCCAGCGGACGAGTTTCACGAATAGTGACTTTGTCGCCGATGTGGCACTGATTGGTTTCGTCGTGCGCGTGCAGCTTAGTCGAACGCTTAACATATTTACCGTAGATCGGGTGCTTAACGCGACGCTCGATCAGAACGGTGATGGTTTTGTCCATCTTGTCGCTGACAACACGGCCAGTCAGCGTACGGACAGTCTTTTCGGCTTCAGCCATGATCACTTACCTGCCTGCTGGTTGAGCACAGTCTTCACGCGAGCGATGTCACGCTTAACTTGCGAGAGCAGATGAGACTGCCCCAACTGGCCAGTTGCTTTCTGCATACGCAGATTGAACTGGTCGCGCAGCAGGCCGAGCAGTTGCTCGTTCAGCTGCTGTGCGGATTTTTCACGAAGTTCATTCGCTTTCATCACATCACCGTCCGTTTAACAAAGGAGGTGGCGAGCGGCAGCTTTGCAGCAGCCAGGGCGAAAGCCTCACGCGCCAGCTCTTCAGAAACACCCTCGATTTCATACAGGACTTTGCCTGGCTGAATCTGGGCTACCCAGTACTCCACGTTACCCTTACCTTTACCCATCCGAACCTCGAGAGGTTTTTTGGAGATCGGCTTGTCCGGGAATACACGGATCCAGATCTTGCCGCCACGTTTTACGTGACGGGTCAGAGCACGACGCGCTGACTCGATCTGACGAGCGGTGAGACGACCACGAGCTACAGACTTCAGCGCGAACTCGCCGAAGCTGACTTTGCTACCGCGCTGAGCCAGACCACGGTTGTGGCCTGTCATCTGCTTGCGGAACTTCGTACGCTTAGGTTGCAACATTTGGCGTACCCCTTACTTAGCAGCTTTTTTACGAGGCGCTGGTGCTTGTGGTTTCAGTTCTTCTTGGCGACCACCAATTACTTCGCCTTTGAAGATCCAAACCTTTACACCGATCACACCGTAAGTGGTGTGAGCTTCGTAGTTGGCATAGTCGATGTCGGCACGCAGGGTGTGCAGTGGCACACGACCTTCGCGATACCATTCAGTACGTGCGATTTCAGCACCGCCGAGACGACCGCTCACTTGGATTTTGATGCCTTTGGCACCAATGCGCATGGCGTTCTGTACAGCGCGCTTCATAGCGCGACGGAACATTACGCGACGCTCCAGCTGCTGAGCTACGCTCTGCGCAACCAGCATACCGTCGAGCTCCGGCTTGCGGATCTCTTCGATATTGATGTGCACAGGCACACCCATTTGCTTGGTCAGGTCCTGACGCAGTTTCTCAACATCTTCACCTTTCTTCCCGATAACGATACCTGGACGAGCGGTGTGGATGGTGATACGTGCAGTTTGCGCCGGACGATGGATATCGATACGGCTTACGGACGCGCTTTTTAGTTTGTCTTGGAGATACTCACGCACCTTCAGATCAGCGAACAAGTAGTCCGCATAAGTCCGACCGTCTGCGTACCAGACGGAGGTGTGCTCCTTGACGATTCCCAGGCGAATGCCAATGGGATGTACTTTCTGACCCATCTCTTCGACTCCGTTACTTGTCAGCAACCTTGACAGTGATATGGCAAGACCGCTTGACGATGCGATCAGCACGGCCTTTGGCACGTGGCATGATGCGCTTCAGCGAACGCCCTTCGTTGACGAAAACGGTGCTGACCTTCAGGTCATCAACGTCTGCGCCTTCGTTATGCTCGGCGTTGGCTACGGCCGACTCCAGCACTTTCTTCATGATCTCGGCGGCTTTCTTACTGCTGAAAGCCAACAGGTTGAGCGCTTCGCCCACCTTCTTCCCGCGGATCTGGTCGGCGACCAAGCGGGCTTTCTGGGCGGAGATTCGAGCGCCCGACAACTTAGCGGCTACTTCCATTTCCTTACCCCTTAACGCTTGGCTTTCTTGTCTGCCACGTGCCCACGATAAGTGCGGGTACCGGCAAACTCGCCTAGTTTGTGGCCGACCATGTCTTCGTTCACGAGAACTGGGACGTGCAAGCGACCGTTGTGTACAGCGATGGTCAGACCGACCATTTGTGGCAGGATCATCGAACGACGCGACCAGGTCTTAACTGGTTTGCGATCGTTCTTTTCCGCCGCCACTTCGATCTTCTTCAGTAGGTGAAGATCAATAAAAGGACCTTTTTTCAGAGAACGTGGCACTGTCGTATCCCTCTATTTACTTGCGACGACGGACGATCATTTTGTCGGTACGCTTATTACCACGAGTCTTCGCGCCCTTAGTCGGGAAGCCCCATGGCGATACCGGATGACGACCACCAGAGGTACGACCTTCACCACCACCGTGTGGGTGGTCAACCGGGTTCATGGCAACACCACGAACGGTTGGGCGAACGCCACGCCAGCGTTTGGCACCAGCTTTACCCAGCGAACGCAGGCTGTGCTCGGAGTTCGAGACTTCGCCCAGGGTCGCGCGGCATTCAGCCAGCACTTTACGCATCTCACCAGAACGCAGACGCAGGGTCACGTAGACACCTTCACGAGCGATCAGCTGAGCCGAAGCACCAGCGGAACGAGCGATTTGCGCGCCTTTACCTGGCTTCAATTCGATGCCGTGTACGGTGCTACCAACTGGAATGTTGCGCAGTTGCAGAGCGTTGCCCGGCTTGATCGGTGCCAGGGCACCTGCGATCAGCTGGTCGCCAGCGCTCACGCCTTTAGGGGCGATGATGTAGCGACGCTCGCCATCTGCGTACAACAGCAGAGCGATGTGAGCAGTACGGTTTGGATCGTATTCGATGCGCTCGACAGTGGCAGCGATGCCATCTTTGTCGTTGCGACGGAAGTCGACCAGACGATAATGCTGCTTATGGCCACCACCGATGTGACGAGTGGTAATGCGACCATTGTTGTTACGACCACCAGACTTCGATTTTTTCTCGAGCAGCGGTGCGTGAGGAGCGCCTTTATGCAGCTCCTGGTTGACCACCTTGACCACAAAACGGCGGCCAGGGGAAGTCGGTTTGCATTTAACGATTGCCATGATGCACCCCTTCCTTACTCAGCACTGCTGCTGAAATCGAGATCTTGGCCTGGCTGAAGGGAGATAACTGCCTTCTTCCAGTCATTACGCTTGCCCAGACCGCGAGCAGTGCGCTTGCTCTTACCCAGAACATTCAGGGTAGTAACACGCTCTACTTTCACGCTGAACAGGCTTTCGACGGCCTTCTTGATTTCCAGCTTGGTTGCGTCAGTTGCAACCTTGAAAACGAACTGGCCTTTCTTGTCAGCCAGAACCGTAGCCTTTTCGGAAACGTGCGGGCCAAGCAGAACTTTAAATACGCGTTCCTGGTTCATCCCAGCAGCTCCTCGAATTTCTTCACGGCCGACACGGTGATCAACACCTTGTCGTATGCGATCAGACTAACTGGATCGGAACCTTGCACGTCACGTACATCAACGTGTGGCAGGTTGCGAGCAGCCAGGTACAGGTTCTGATCAACAGCTTCCGACACGATCAAAACGTCGGTCAGGCTCATGTTGTTCAGTTTGCCCAGCAGATCTTTGGTTTTCGGGCTTTCAACAGCGAAGTCCTGAACCACGACCAGACGGTCAGTACGCACGAGTTCAGCAAGGATGGAGCGCAGAGCTGCGCGGTACATCTTCTTGTTGAGCTTCTGCGAGTGATCCTGCGGACGAGCTGCGAAAGTGGTACCGCCGCCACGCCAGATTGGGCTACGGATAGTACCGGCACGAGCACGGCCAGTACCTTTCTGACGCCAAGGGCGCTTACCGCCACCACGTACGTCGGAACGGGTCTTTTGCTGCTTGCTACCTTGACGGCCGCCGGCCATGTAGGCCACGACTGCTTGGTGAACCAGCGTCTCGTTGAATTCGCCGCCAAATGTCAGTTCGGAAACTTCGATCGCTTGAGCGTCATTTACATTTAATTGCATGTCAGCTTCCCCTTAACCGCGAGCCTTGGCCGCTGGACGTACAACCAGGTTGCCGCCAGTAGCGCCAGGAACAGCACCCTTGACCAACAACAGATTGCGTTCAGCGTCGACGCGCACTACTTCGAGGGACTGCACGGTCACGCGCTCAGCGCCCATATGACCGGACATTTTTTTGCCCTTGAATACACGACCAGGAGTCTGGCACTGGCCAATAGAGCCCGGGACGCGGTGGGAAACGGAGTTACCGTGAGTGTTGTCTTGGCCACGGAAATTCCAACGCTTGATCGTACCCTGGAAGCCTTTACCTTTGGACTGACCGGTTACATCAACCAGTTGACCAGCAGCGAAGATTTCAGCGTTGATCAGATCGCCAGCCTGGTAGTCGCCGTCTTCAAGACGGAACTCCATAACGGTGCGACCAGCTGCAACGTTTGCTTTAGCGAAGTGGCCTGCTTGAGCAGCAGTCACACGCGAAGCACGACGCTCGCCGACAGTGACTTGCACTGCACGATAGCCATCGGTTTCTTCAGTTTTGAACTGGGTGACGCGATTCGGCTCGATCTCAATGACCGTGACCGGAATGGAGACACCTTCTTCGGTGAAAATACGGGTCATACCGCATTTACGACCGACTACACCAATAGTCATGTTGTAAACCTCATGAGTGTACGGGGCTTTCACCCGCTATGGCCGCCCATTTCAGAGCGTTACACGACTAAGACCCGAGTCTTAGCCGAGGCTGATCTGTACTTCCACACCGGCCGCCAGATCGAGCTTCATAAGTGCATCAACGGTTTTATCCGTTGGCTGGACGATGTCCAGTACGCGCTTATGAGTACGGATCTCGTACTGGTCACGCGCGTCTTTGTTGACGTGCGGGGAGACCAGAACGGTGAACCGCTCTTTACGGGTAGGCAGTGGAATTGGACCACGCACTTGAGCACCAGTACGTTTCGCGGTTTCCACGATTTCCTGGGTGGATTGGTCGATCAGGCGATGGTCAAAAGCCTTCAACCTGATACGGATTTGCTGATTTTGCATTGGATTTCAGACTCCGGCTGCTATTCCCACCGGGCGCAATGCGCCCGTTAAAAGGAGGCGCAATTCTATAGACGCCCCCGATGGGTGTCAACCCAATAAAAAAGGCCCCCGCTAAGCGGGGGCCTTCTCAAAAAAACCGAGCTATCTCAGAAGAGATAATTACTCGATGATTTTAGCTACAACGCCAGCACCAACGGTACGGCCGCCTTCACGGATAGCGAAGCGCAGACCGTCTTCCATTGCGATAGTTTTGATCAGGGTAACAGTCATTTGAATGTTATCGCCTGGCATTACCATTTCAACGCCTTCTGGCAGTTCGCAGTTACCGGTCACGTCAGTAGTACGGAAGTAGAACTGTGGACGGTAGCCCTTGAAGAACGGAGTGTGACGACCGCCTTCTTCCTTGCTCAGAACGTAAACTTCTGCGGTGAACTTGGTGTGAGGCTTAACCGAACCTGGCTTAACCAGAACCTGGCCACGCTCAACGTCGTCACGCTTGGTACCACGCAGCAGAACACCGCAGTTCTCGCCAGCACGACCTTCGTCGAGCAGCTTACGGAACATTTCAACACCGGTGCAGGTGGTGACGGTAGTGTCACGCAGACCAACGATTTCCAGTGGATCTTGAACGCGAACGATACCGCGCTCGATACGACCAGTCACAACAGTACCGCGACCGGAGATCGAGAATACGTCTTCGATTGGCATCAGGAACGGCTTGTCGGTCAGACGAACTGGTTCTGGGATGTAGCTGTCCAGAGTCTCAACCAGTTTACGAACGGCAGTGGTGCCCATTTCGTTGTCGTCTTTGCCTTCCAGAGCCATACGAGCAGAACCGATGATGATCGGAGTGTCGTCACCTGGGAAGTCGTAAGTGCTCAGCAGATCGCGCACTTCCATCTCAACCAGTTCCAGCAGCTCAGCGTCGTCTACCAGGTCAGCCTTGTTCAGGAAAACCACGATGTACGGAACGCCTACCTGACGGGACAGCAGGATGTGTTCACGGGTTTGTGGCATCGGACCATCAGCGGCCGAGCAAACCAGGATCGCGCCGTCCATCTGGGCAGCACCAGTGATCATGTTCTTCACGTAGTCAGCGTGACCTGGGCAGTCAACGTGAGCGTAGTGACGAATAGTCGAGTTGTACTCAACGTGAGCGGTGTTGATGGTGATACCACGAGCTTTTTCTTCTGGTGCGCTGTCGATCTTGTCGAAGTCAACACGAGCCGAACCGAAAACTTCGGAGCAGACGCGAGTCAGAGCAGCGGTCAGAGTAGTTTTACCGTGGTCAACGTGGCCGATGGTGCCAACGTTTACGTGCGGTAGGGAACGATCAAATTTTTCTTTAGCCACGACAATTAACTCCTTGCCTAAAGGACTGAATCAGCCTTGTTTTTTGGATACAGTTTCAGCGATGTGCGCCGGAGCTGTGTTGTATTTTTTGAATTCCATAGAGTAGCTTGCGCGACCCTGGGACATGGAGCGAACGTCGGTCGCGTAACCGAACATCTCACCCAACGGAACCTCGGCGCGAATCACTTTGCCGGAAACCGTGTCTTCCATACCCAAGATCATGCCGCGACGACGGTTAAGGTCGCCCATGACATCACCCATATAGTCTTCAGGTGTAACAACTTCTACCGCCATGATTGGCTCAAGCAACTCACCACCGCCCTTCTGGGCCAGTTGCTTGGTTGCCATGGAAGCAGCCACCTTAAACGCCATCTCGTTGGAGTCGACGTCGTGGTAAGAACCGTCAAAAACGGTTGCTTTCAGGCCGATCAGCGGATAGCCGGCAACAACACCGTTCTTCATCTGCTCTTCGATACCCTTCTGGATAGCAGGGATGTATTCCTTAGGAACCACACCACCTACCACTTCGTTCACGAATTGCAGACCTTCCTGACCTTCGTCAGCAGGAGCAAAACGGATCCAGCAGTGACCGAACTGACCACGACCGCCGGACTGACGAACGAACTTGCCTTCGATTTCACAGTTCTTCGTGATGCGCTCACGATAGGAAACCTGAGGCTTACCGATGTTGGCTTCGACGTTGAACTCACGGCGCATCCGGTCAACCAGGATGTCCAGGTGCAGCTCGCCCATGCCGGAGATGATCGTTTGACCAGTCTCTTCATCAGTCTTGACGCGGAAAGATGGATCTTCCTGAGCAAGCTTGCCCAGAGCGATACCCATTTTTTCCTGGTCATCCTTGGTCTTAGGCTCTACGGCAACCGAAATAACCGGCTCCGGGAAGTCCATGCGAACCAGGATGATTGGCTTGGCAGCGTCGCACAAAGTCTCACCCGTGGTGACGTCCTTCATGCCGATCAGGGCCGCGATGTCACCAGCGCGTACTTCCTTGATCTCTTCACGGGCGTTTGCGTGCATTTGCACCATACGACCCACGCGCTCTTTCTTGCCTTTAACCGAGTTGATCACGCCGTCGCCGGAGGCCAACACGCCCGAGTAAACGCGGACGAAGGTCAAAGTACCCACGAATGGGTCGGTTGCGATCTTGAACGCCAGAGCCGAGAACGGCTCGCTGTCATCGGCGTGACGCTCCATTTCTTCTTCCTCGTTATCAGGGTTGGTACCCTTGATAGCAGGAATGTCGGTTGGAGCCGGCAGGTAGTCGATAACGGCGTCGAGAACCAGGGGAACACCCTTGTTCTTGAAGGAAGAACCACAAACAGCCAGGACGATCTCACCAGCGATAGTACGCTGACGCAGAGCAGCCTTGATTTCCACGTTGGTGAGTTCTTCACCCTCGAGGTACTTGTTCATCAGCTCTTCGCTGGCTTCGGCCGCAGCCTCGACCATGTTGTTGCGCCACTCGTCAGCCAGCTCCTGCAGTTCTGCAGGGATAGGCTTGCGAACAGGCACCATGCCTTTGTCGGAGTCATTCCAGTAAACCGCTTCCATGTTGATCAGATCGATCTGACCCTGGAAGTTGTCTTCGGAACCGATAGCCAATTGGATTGGCACCGGGGTGTGACCCAGACGCTGTTTGATCTGACCGATCACGCGCAGGAAGTTGGCGCCAGCACGGTCCATCTTGTTTACGTAAACAAGACGTGGAACGCCGTATTTGTTGGCTTGACGCCATACGGTTTCCGACTGAGGCTCAACACCCGAGGTACCGCAGAACACAACGACAGCGCCGTCGAGTACGCGCAGGGAACGTTCAACTTCAATGGTGAAGTCTACGTGGCCCGGTGTATCGATTACGTTGAAGCGATGCTCGTCTTTGTACTGCTTCTCGGAACCCTTCCAGAAGGCGGTAATAGCAGCAGAAGTAATGGTAATACCACGCTCCTGCTCCTGAACCATCCAGTCTGTGGTCGCGGCGCCGTCATGCACCTCGCCCATTTTGTGACTTTTGCCGGTGTAAAACAGTACGCGCTCGGTGGTGGTGGTTTTACCAGCATCCACGTGAGCAACGATACCGATGTTACGGTAGCGGCTAATCGGAGTAGTACGAGCCATAAAGCCCTCGCAAAATTAGTGAAGCTAAGATTAGAAGCGGTAGTGCGAGAAAGCTTTGTTAGCTTCAGCCATACGGTGCACGTCTTCACGCTTCTTAACAGCAGCACCTTTACCTTCAGCAGCGTCCAACAGCTCGCCGGCCAAACGCAGAGCCATAGACTTCTCGCCGCGCTTACGGGCGAAGTCTACCAACCAGCGCATTGCCAGAGCGTTACGACGGGACGGACGAACTTCAACCGGAACCTGGTAAGTAGCACCGCCTACACGGCGCGACTTCACTTCGACCAGCGGAGCGATGGCGTCGAGAGCTTTCTCGAAGATTTCCAGGGGGTCGCTGTTCTTGCGTTCTTTAACCTTTTCCAGCGCGCCATAAACGATACGCTCGGCAACGGCTTTCTTGCCGCTCTCCATTACGTGGTTCATGAACTTGGCCAGAATTTGGCTTCCGTATTTTGGATCGTCAAGCACTTCGCGCTTGGCTGCTACGCGTCTTCTTGGCATGGATAAGCCCTCAAACGGTCTTCAGGTTCGCTCGGAATCGGTGCCCTTTCGGGACGCCTCCGACCTTACTCTTATCGACTCAGAAAATAAGATGATTCAGTGTTACAAAAAGCCGCTACTACTTAGGCTTCTTGGTACCGTACTTCGAACGACCCTGGTTACGACCTTTAACGCCGGAAGTATCCAAGGAGCCGCGAACGGTGTGATAACGAACACCTGGCAAGTCTTTTACACGACCGCCGCGGATCAGTACCACGCTGTGCTCTTGCAGGTTGTGACCTTCACCACCGATGTACGAGGAAACCTCGAAACCGTTGGTCAGGCGCACACGGCATACTTTACGCAGTGCCGAGTTAGGTTTTTTCGGCGTAGTGGTATACACGCGAGTGCATACGCCACGACGTTGCGGGCAGTTCTGCAGCGCAGGCACGTCGGATTTCTCGACGATACGCTTACGCGGCTGACGTACCAGCTGGTTGATAGTTGCCATCTACTAGCTCCACTGTTGTCTTGCGACGCTATTGTCTTGCAAGAAAAGCAAAATGGCAGGAACGAATTCCCGCCAAATTTAGGGGTACAAGAGTCTAAAGAGGATCTTGCCCCCAGTCAAGGCAAGGCCCCGACATCCCCTCTCATCGAACCGGGACAAAACTGCCTCGATCCGACGAATGGGGGCTACCAGGGCCCGGACTTATTTATCGCAGAACTCAGTTACCGCTGGAGTTCAGCGCTTCGGTCAGTGCAGCTTCCACTTCACTGGCGCTTACGCGCAACGGCTTGTCAGCATCACGGCGGCGTTTACGCTCGCTGTGGTAAGCCAAACCGGTACCGGCTGGGATCAGACGACCCACAACCACGTTTTCTTTCAGGCCGCGCAGGTAATCGCGCTTGCCGGTTACCGCTGCTTCGGTCAGTACGCGAGTGGTCTCCTGGAAGGAGGCCGCCGAGATGAACGATTCAGTCGACAACGACGCCTTGGTGATACCCAGCAGCACGCGAGTGAACTTGGACACGAATTTGTCTTCGGTCGCCAAGCGCTCGTTTTCCACCAGCACGTGAGTCAGTTCCATCTGGTCGCCCTTGATGAAACTGGAATCGCCGGATTCAGCGATTTCAACTTTACGCAGCATCTGACGCAGGATGGTCTCGATGTGCTTATCGTTGATCTTCACGCCTTGCAGGCGGTAAACGTCCTGGATCTCGTTAACGATGTACTTGGCCAGCGCACTCACACCCAGCAGACGCAGGATGTCGTGTGGATCGCTCGGGCCGTCGGAGATAACTTCGCCGCGGTTTACCTGTTCGCCTTCGAACACGTTCAGGTGACGCCACTTCGGAATCAGCTCTTCATACGGATCGCTACCGTCGTTCGGCGTAATGACCAGACGGCGCTTGCCCTTGGTCTCTTTACCGAACGCGATGGTGCCGCTGACTTCAGCCAGAATCGACGCTTCTTTCGGACGACGAGCTTCGAACAAGTCGGCAACACGCGGCAGACCACCGGTGATGTCACGGGTTTTCGAAGTTTCTTGCGGGATACGCGCGATAACATCACCGATCGCGATCTTCGCACCATCCGCTACACCGACCAGGGCGTTGGCTGGCAGGAAGTACTGAGCGATTACGTCAGTGCCTGGCAGCAACAAGTCCTTGCCGTTGTCATCGACCATCTTCACGGCAGGACGGATGTCTTTACCGGCAGCTGGACGATCTTTCGCGTCGAGTACTTCAATGTTGGTCATACCGGTCAATTCGTCAGTCTGACGCTTGATCGTGATGCCTTCTTCCATGCCCACGTAGGTCACGGTACCTTTCATTTCGGTAACAATTGGGTGAGTGTGCGGATCCCACTTGGCCACGATTGCGCCAGCGTCGACCTTGTCACCTTCTTTAACCGAAATCACAGCACCGTACGGCAGTTTGTAACGCTCGCGCTCACGACCGTAGTCATCAGCGATTGCCAGCTCACCGGAACGGGACACAGCAACCAGGTGGCCATCCACTCGCTCAACGTGTTTCAGGTTATGCAGACGGACGGTACCGCCATTCTTCACCTGAACGCTGTCGGCTGCGGAGGTCCGGCTTGCCGCACCACCGATGTGGAACGTACGCATCGTCAGCTGGGTACCCGGCTCACCGATGGACTGGGCAGCGATAACGCCGACCGCTTCACCGATGTTCACCTGGTGACCACGAGCCAAGTCACGGCCGTAGCATTTGGCGCAGATGCCGTAGCGGGTTTCGCAGCTGATCGGCGAGCGAACGATCACTTCGTCGATGCTGTTGAGTTCGATGAACTCGACCCACTTCTCGTCTACCAGGGTGCCGGCAGGAACAATAACTTCCTCGGTACCTGGCTTGAACACGTCACGGGCAATCACACGACCCAATACGCGCTCACCCAGCGGTTCTACAACGTCACCGCCTTCAATGTGCGGCGTCATCAGCAGGCCATGCTCGGTGCCGCAATCAATCTCGGTTACAACCAGATCTTGTGCAACGTCTACCAGACGACGAGTCAGGTAACCGGAGTTAGCAGTTTTCAACGCGGTATCCGCAAGACCCTTACGAGCACCGTGAGTCGAGATGAAGTACTGAAGTACGCTCAAACCTTCACGGAAGTTCGCAGTAATCGGCGTTTCGATGATGGAACCGTCCGGCTTGGCCATCAGGCCACGCATACCGGCGAGCTGACGGATCTGCGCAGCAGAACCCCGTGCGCCCGAGTCGGCCATCATGTACATCGAGTTGAAGGACTCTTGGTCAACTTCGTCGCCATGACGGTCGATGACTTTCTCTTTCGAGAGGTTGGCCATCATCGCCTTGGAAACTTCATCGTTCGCCTTGGACCAAAGGTCGATTACCTTGTTGTACTTCTCACCCTGGGTTACCAGGCCGGAGGCGTACTGGCTTTCGATTTCTTTCACTTCTTCGGTGGCAGCACCGATGATGCGGGCTTTTTCATCCGGGATAACAAAGTCGTTAACGCCGATGGAAACGCCGGAAATGGTCGAGTAAGCAAAACCGGTATACATCAACTGGTCAGCGAAGATCACGGTCTCTTTCAAACCAACCACGCGGTAGCACTGGTTGATCAACTTGGAGATCGCCTTTTTCTTCATCGGCAGGTTGACGACGTCGTACGACAGACCTTTTGGCACAACTTGATACAACAGCGCACGGCCGACAGTGGTGTCGACGATACGAGTGTTGGTCACGCTGCCGCCGTCACGGTCGTTGACGGTTTCGTTGATCCGCACTTTGACCTTGGCGTGCAATGCGGCTTCGCCGGCACGGAACACACGGTCAACTTCTTGCAGGTCAGCGAACACACGACCTTCGCCCTTGGCGTTGATCGCTTCACGCGTCATGTAGTACAGACCCAATACAACGTCCTGCGACGGAACGATGATTGGCTCACCGTTGGCTGGCGACAGAATGTTGTTGGTCGACATCATCAATGCACGTGCTTCCAACTGGGCTTCCAGTGTCAGCGGTACGTGCACGGCCATTTGGTCGCCGTCGAAGTCGGCGTTGTACGCAGCACAGACCAACGGGTGCAGCTGGATAGCCTTACCTTCGATCAGTACCGGTTCAAACGCCTGGATACCCAGACGGTGAAGGGTCGGTGCACGGTTGAGGAGAACCGGGTGTTCGCGGATCACCTCAGCGAGAACGTCCCAAACCTCTGGCAGTTCGCGCTCGACCATTTTCTTGGCCGCTTTGATGGTGGTCGCAAGACCGCGCATTTCCAGCTTGCCGAAGATGAATGGCTTGAACAGCTCAAGTGCCATCTTCTTAGGCAGACCGCACTGGTGCAGACGCAGGGTCGGGCCTACGGTAATTACCGAACGACCAGAGTAGTCAACACGCTTACCGAGCAAGTTCTGACGGAAACGACCTTGCTTACCCTTGATCATGTCAGCCAAGGATTTCAGAGGACGCTTGTTGGAACCGGTGATAGCGCGGCCACGGCGACCGTTGTCGAGCAAGGCATCGACAGCTTCTTGCAACATACGCTTTTCGTTGCGCACGATGATGTCTGGAGCGGACAGATCAAGCAGGCGCTTCAAGCGGTTGTTACGGTTGATCACGCGGCGGTACAGGTCGTTGAGGTCGGACGTCGCGAAACGACCACCGTCCAACGGTACCAGCGGACGCAGGTCTGGCGGCAGAACCGGCAGAACGGTCAGCACCATCCACTCTGGCAAGTTGCCGGAACCCTGGAAGGCTTCCATCAACTTCAGACGCTTGGACAGTTTCTTGATCTTGGTTTCGGAGTTGGTTTGCGGAATTTCTTCACGCAGGCGGCCAATCTCGTGTTCCAGGTCGATAGCGTGCAGCAGTTCGCGGACAGCTTCGGCACCCATGCGGGCATCGAAATCGTCACCGAATTCTTCCAGCGCTTCGAAGTACTGCTCGTCGTTCAGCAACTGACCTTTTTCAAGGGTGGTCATGCCTGGATCGATAACGACATAGCTCTCGAAGTAGAGAACGCGTTCGATATCACGCAGGGTCATGTCCATCAGCAAGCCGATACGGGACGGCAGCGATTTCAGGAACCAGATGTGAGCAACCGGCGAAGCCAGTTCGATGTGCGCCATACGCTCACGACGAACCTTGGCCAGTGCAACTTCAACGCCGCACTTCTCGCAGATCACACCACGATGCTTCAAGCGCTTGTACTTACCGCACAGGCACTCGTAATCCTTAACCGGGCCAAAGATCTTGGCGCAGAACAGGCCATCACGTTCAGGTTTGAACGTACGGTAGTTGATGGTTTCCGGTTTTTTAACTTCACCGAACGACCACGAACGGATCATCTCTGGCGATGCCAACCCAATACGGATGGCGTCGAACTCTTCGACTTGACCCTGGTTTTTCAGCAAATTCAGTAGGTCTTTCAAGGCCTTTCCTCCTGGCGGAGCAGAGAGCGGGCTAAACAGCCCCGCTCTCGATTCGCGTCACGTGTTATTCGGTTTCCAGATCGATATCGATGCCGAGGGAACGAATTTCTTTGATCAACACGTTGAAGGACTCGGGCATGCCCGGCTCCATACGGTGATCGCCGTCCACGATGTTTTTGTACATCTTGGTCCGACCGTTCACATCGTCCGACTTCACTGTGAGCATTTCTTGCAGAGTGTAAGCAGCACCGTATGCTTCCAGTGCCCAGACCTCCATCTCCCCGAAACGTTGACCACCGAACTGAGCCTTACCACCCAGCGGCTGCTGGGTAACCAGGCTGTACGAACCGGTAGAACGAGCGTGCATCTTGTCGTCTACCAAGTGGTTCAGCTTCAGCATGTACATGTAGCCAACAGTAACCGGACGCTCGAACTTGTTGCCGGTACGGCCGTCGAACAGCTGCATCTGGCCGCTTTCTGGCAGGTCCGCCAGTTTCAGCATGGCCTTGATTTCGCTTTCCTTGGCACCGTCGAACACCGGGGTCGCCATTGGAACACCGCCGCGCAGGTTCTTCGCCAGATCCAGGATTTCCTGGTCGGAGAAGGTTTCCAGCTCTTCGTTGCGACCGCCGATCTCGTTGTAGATCTCGTGCAGGAACTTACGCAGGTCGGCGACCTTGCGCTGCTCTTCGATCATACGGTTGATCTTCTCGCCCAGACCTTTGGCCGCGAGGCCCAGGTGGGTTTCAAGGATCTGACCAACGTTCATACGCGAAGGTACGCCCAACGGGTTGAGGACGACGTCGACCGGGGTGCCATTGGCATCGTGCGGCATGTCTTCAACCGGCATGATCACGGAGACCACACCTTTGTTACCGTGACGACCGGCCATCTTGTCGCCCGGCTGGATGCGGCGACGGATTGCCAGGTAAACCTTGACGATTTTCAGCACGCCTGGAGCCAGGTCATCGCCCTGCTGCAGTTTGCGCTTCTTGTCTTCGAACTTGTCGTCCAGCAGACGGCGGCGATCAACGATGTAGGCCTGGGCCTTCTCGAGCTGCTCGTTCAGAGCGTCTTCAGCCATGCGCAGTTTGAACCACTGGCCGTGCTCAAGACCGTCGAGGATTTCGTCGGTGATGTCCTGACCTTTCTTCAGACCTGCGCCGCCTTCAGCCTTATGGCCTACCAGGGCGGAACGCAGACGTTCGAAAGTCGCGCCTTCAACGATACGGAACTCTTCGTTCAGATCCTTGCGGATCTCGTCGAGCTGGGTCTTCTCGATGGACAGTGCACGAGCATCACGCTCGACGCCGTCACGGGTGAAGACCTGTACGTCGATGACAGTACCTTTGGTACCGGTAGGTACACGCAGGGAGGTGTCTTTAACGTCGCTGGCTTTTTCACCGAAGATGGCACGCAACAGTTTCTCTTCCGGAGTCAGCTGGGTCTCGCCTTTCGGAGTGACCTTACCGACCAGGATGTCACCTGCGCCTACTTCAGCACCTACGTAGACGATACCGGCTTCGTCCAGCTTGTTCAGTGCAGCTTCACCCACGTTCGGGATGTCTGCAGTGATTTCCTCTGGGCCAAGCTTGGTGTCACGGGCCACACAGGTCAGTTCCTGAATGTGGATCGTGGTGAAACGGTCTTCTTGAACAACACGCTCGGACAGGCAGATGGAGTCTTCGAAGTTGAAGCCGTTCCATGCCATGAACGCGATGCGCATGTTCTGACCGAGCGCCAGTTCACCCATGTCGGTGGACGGGCCGTCGGCCATGATGTCGCTACGCTGAACGCGATCACCCTTGCTCACCAGCGGACGCTGGTTGATGCAGGTGTTCTGGTTCGAGCGGGTGTATTTGGTCAGGTTGTAGATGTCGACACCGGCTTCGCCAGTTTCAACTTCGTCATCGGCAACACGAACCACGATACGGCTGGCATCAACGGAGTCGATTACGCCGCCACGGCGAGCCACGACGCAAACGCCGGAGTCACGGGCTACGTTACGCTCCATGCCGGTACCTACCAGCGGCTTGTCAGCGCGCAGGGTCGGTACAGCTTGACGCTGCATGTTGGAACCCATCAACGCACGGTTGGCGTCATCGTGCTCCAGGAACGGGATCAGCGACGCTGCTACCGAAACTACCTGCTTCGGCGAAACGTCCATCAAGGTGACGTCTTCCGGCGCCTTGACGGTGAACTCGTTCAAGTGACGAACAGCTACCAGCTCGTCGATCAGGACTTTCTTGTCGTTCATCGTGGCCGAAGCCTGAGCGATCACGTGATCAGCTTCTTCGATGGCGGACAGGAACACGATCTCGTCGGTGACCAGGGCGTCTTTCACCACGCGGTACGGGCTCTCGAGGAAGCCGTATTGGTTGGTGCGCGCATAAGCGGCCAGGGAGTTGATCAGACCGATGTTCGGACCTTCCGGCGTTTCGATCGGGCAAACACGACCGTAGTGCGTCGGGTGTACGTCACGCACTTCAAAGCCGGCACGCTCACGGGTCAGACCGCCCGGGCCCAGTGCGGAGACACGGCGCTTGTGGGTGATCTCGGAGAGCGGGTTGTTCTGGTCCATGAACTGGGACAGCTGGCTGGAACCGAAGAACTCTTTCACCGCCGCAGCTACTGGCTTGGCGTTGATCAGGTCTTGCGGCATCAGGCCTTCGCTTTCCGCCATCGACAGACGCTCTTTGACCGCACGCTCAACACGTACCAGGCCAACGCGGAACTGGTTCTCGGCCATTTCGCCTACACAGCGAACACGACGGTTACCCAGGTGGTCGATGTCATCGACGATGCCTTTGCCGTTACGGATGTCGACCAGGGTCTTCAGTACCGCGACGATGTCTTCCTTGCACAGCACGCCCGAACCTTCGATCTCGGTACGACCGATACGACGGTTGAACTTCATCCGGCCGACCGCAGACAGGTCATAGCGCTCAGGGCTGAAGAACAGGTTGTTGAACAGGGTCTCGGCAGCGTCTTTGGTTGGTGGCTCACCAGGACGCATCATGCGATAGATCTCGACCAGCGCTTCCAATTGGTTGCTGGTGGAGTCGATCTTCAGTGTGTCGGAGATGAACGGACCGCAGTCGATGTCGTTGGTGTACAGGGTCTCGATGCGAACGACCTGAGCCTTGGCAATTTTGGCCAGGATCTCGGTGTTCAGCTCGGTGTTGCACTCAGCCAGGATTTCGCCTGTAGCCGGGTGAACGATGACCTTGGCGGTAGTACGACCCAGGACGTAGTCCAGAGGCACTTCCAGCTCTTTGATACCGGCTTTTTCGATCTGGTTGATGTGGCGCGCAGTGATACGGCGGCCAGCTTCAACAATGACCTTGCCTTTTTCATCCTGGATGTCCAGGACGGCAATTTCACCACGCAGACGCGAAGCGATCAGCTCCAGCTTGAGGGTTTCATCCTTCAGGCTGAACACGTTGGTGGTATAGAAAGCGTCCAGCACTTGCTCAGTGGTGTAGCCGAGCGCGCGCAGCAGTACCGAGGCCGGCAGCTTGCGACGACGGTCGATACGCACGAACACGCAGTCTTTCGGGTCGAACTCGAAGTCCAACCACGAACCACGGTACGGAATGATCCGCGCGGAGTACAGGAGCTTGCCGGAGCTGTGCGTCTTGCCGCGGTCGTGGTCGAAGAACACGCCCGGGGAACGGTGCAGCTGGGAAACGATCACACGCTCGGTACCATTGATAACGAAGGTACCGTTCTCGGTCATCAATGGGATTTCGCCCATGTAGACTTCTTGCTCTTTGATGTCCTTGATCGCTTTGTTCGACGATTCTTTGTCGAAAATGATCAGGCGCACTTTTACCCGCAAAGGTACGGCGTAAGTAACACCGCGCAACACGCATTCTTTGACATCAAATGCCGGTTCGCCCAGGCGATAACCGACGTACTCCAGCGCAGCATTGCCGGAGTAGCTGATGATCGGGAAAACGGATTTGAAGGCCGCATGCAGGCCCACGTCGCGGAACTGATCTTTGGTCGCTCCCGCCTGCAAGAATTCACGATACGAATCCAGCTGGATAGCCAGAAGGTACGGGACATCCATGACGTCCGGCAACTTGCTAAAGTCCTTGCGGATACGTTTTTTCTCAGTATATGAGTAAGCCATCAGCGTTCCCCAGCTTGGTCACCTGCTTGTTTGGCCCCTCCGACGGGAGCAGCCAGAAAATCTTGCAAACCCCATGGTTTGCACCACCGCATCGGGTGGTTACAGCGCGTTAGTGGCGGCGACCGAGTCGACAGCCAAGAACGGAAAAAGGCCGGTGGCAAGAGCCACCAGCCATCAGCCTTCAGCTTAACGCTTGGG
Source organism: Pseudomonas extremorientalis (assembly GCF_024584605.1). NCBI lineage: Bacteria > Pseudomonadati > Pseudomonadota > Gammaproteobacteria > Pseudomonadales > Pseudomonadaceae > Pseudomonas > Pseudomonas extremorientalis. The sequence goes on from NZ_CP089519.1 coordinate 5,726,043, forward strand.
CTGGAGACGCAAGGTCGATGCTTACTTCAGCTCGACTTTAGCGCCTGCTTCTTCCAGCACTGCTTTAGCTTTGTCAGCGGCGTCTTTCGACACTGCTTCCAGAACCTGGGCAGGAGCGCCGTCAACTACAGCCTTGGCTTCTTTCAGGCCCAGACCGGTCAGTTCACGTACTGCCTTGATCACGTTTACTTTCTTCTCGCCAGCTTCTACCAGCATGACGTTGAATTCGGTTTGCTCTTCAGCAGCAACAGCAGCAACAGCTGGGCCAGCGGAAGCAGCGGCAGCGGAAACGCCGAATTTTTCTTCGAAAGCTTTGATCAGCTCAACAACCTGCAGAACCGACATTTCAGCTACGGCGTTGAGGATATCGTCTTGGGAGATAGACATTGCTGTATTTCCTGAATTGGGGGACGGCCTACTCGGCCATCGAAATAAACAAAAATACGCGAGAGAAGTCGCTCAGCCTTAGGCTGCGGCAGCTTCTTTTTGCTCGCGAACTGCGGCCAGAGTACGAGCCAGCTTGCTGGTAGCGCCTTGAATCACGCTCATCAGCTGCGAAATGGCTTCGTCGCGGGTCGGCAGTGTTGCCAGTACGTCGATTTGGTTAGCTGCGAGGAACTTGCCCTCGAACGCAGCTGCCTTGATCTCGAACTTATCCTGACTCTTGGCGAATTCCTTGAACAAACGGGCAGCAGCGCCTGGATGTTCCTTGGAGAACGCGATCAGAGTCGGGCCGGTGAACACGTCGTTGAGGACACTGTATTCAGTGTCAGCAACAGCGCGCTTGAGCAGGGTGTTACGTACAACACGTACGTATACGCCAGCTTCACGAGCCTCTTTACGGAGTCCGGTCATAGCGCCTACTGTCACACCACGGGCATCAGCCACGACAGCGGACAGAGCAGCTTTGGCAGCCTCGTTGACTTCAGCGACGATGGCCTTCTTGTCTTCGAGATTAATTGCCACGGGTTTAACTCCTGCTTGTTACCGTTTCATCTGGCCGGAGCCGGATGTCGTTTTGGTGTCTGATTCGGTAAGGAACCGGGAGCACCATCTGCGTAGGCTTGTGGTTTAAGACTTGCGTCGCCTACGGTCTTGGATAGCCCCCGCCAGGCAGGGACCCCAATTTTTTTCAATTGGCGCGATCGCTCGCACCAATCTGTGTCTTATACGTCCAGTGAGCCTTGGTCGATGACCAGACCTGGGCCCATAGTAGTGCTCAGGGTAACGCGCTTGACGTAGATACCTTTCGAAGAAGCTGGCTTGATACGCTTCAGATCAGCGATCAGGGCTTCAACGTTTTCCTTCAGCTTGATGGCATCGAAGCCGACTTTGCCAACGGAGGTGTGAATGATGCCGTTTTTGTCGGTGCGATAACGAACCTGACCAGCCTTGGCGTTTTTAACCGCGGTGGCTACGTCTGGCGTTACGGTACCGACTTTAGGGTTAGGCATCAGGCCACGTGGACCCAGGATCTGACCCAACTGACCTACAACGCGCATTGCATCCGGGGATGCAATAACTACGTCGTAATTCAGGTCGCCGCCTTTCATTTCGGCAGCCAGGTCGTCCATGCCAACGCGGTCAGCGCCAGCGGCCAGAGCAGCTTCAGCTGCTGGGCCTTGGGTGAAGACAGCTACACGTACAGTCTTGCCAGTACCGTGTGGCAGCACAGTAGCGCTACGAACGACCTGGTCGGATTTACGTGGGTCAACACCCAGGTTTACAGCAACGTCAACAGACTCGCTGAACTTGACAGTCGACAGCTCGGTCAGCAGGGCAGCGGCGTCTACAAAGTTGTAGGCCTTGCCTGCTTCGATTTTGCCGGCGATAGCCTTTTGGCGCTTGGTCAGCTTAGCCATTACACACCCTCCACGTTAAGGCCCATGCTACGAGCAGAACCGGCGATGGTACGCACGGCTGCATCCATATCAGCTGCAGTCAGATCCGCGTTTTTGGTTTTCGCGATTTCTTCCAGCTGAGCACGAGTTACGGTGCCAACCTTAACGGTGTTAGGACGAGCGGAACCGCTAGTCAGACCAGCAGCCTTCTTCAACAGAACCGAAGCCGGAGTCGACTTGGTTTCGAAAGTGAAGCTACGGTCGCTGTATACAGTGATGATCACTGGAGTCGGCAGACCTGGCTCAAGACCCTGAGTACGGGCGTTGAAGGCCTTGCAGAATTCCATGATGTTCACGCCGTGCTGACCCAGAGCTGGACCGACGGGTGGGCTAGGGTTGGCCTGAGCGGCCTTCACTTGCAGCTTGATGTAAGCGGTAATCTTCTTGGCCATGAGGCACTCCAATTACGGGTTCAAACGCCTCGAAAGGCTCCCCGGTTACTTGCGCGTTTATCCCAGTGACGACAAAACCCCACAGCCTAAGGCTGCGGGGTTGGGATGCTTGGTCAGCTAGACCTTCTCGACCTGGCTGAACTCCAGCTCTACCGGAGTAGAGCGACCGAAAATGAGCACTGCCACTTGGATCCGGCTCTTTTCGTAGTTAACTTCTTCGACAGTACCGTTGAAATCAGCAAACGGACCATCTGTGACACGAACAACCTCACCCGGCTCGAAAAGCGTCTTCGGCTTAGGCTTGTCGCTACCATCAGCAACGCGGCGCAGAATCGCTTCTGCCTCTTTGTCGGTGATAGGAGCAGGCTTATCAGCGGTACCGCCAATGAAACCCATGACACGAGGGGTATCCTTGACCAAGTGCCAAGTACCTTCATTCATGTCCATCTGAACCAGCACATAGCCAGGGAAGAACTTGCGTTCGCTTTTGCGCTTCTGGCCATTCCGCATTTCAACCACTTCTTCAGTGGGAACCAGAATTTCGCCGAAGCCATCTTCCATGCCTGCCAGCTTTACGCGCTCCAGCAAAGAGCGCATAACATGCTTCTCGTAACCCGAGTAAGCATGAACAACGTACCAACGCTTAGCCACGGGACACCCTTAGCCAACAATCAAGGAAACAAGCCAGCCGAGCAGGGAATCAAGCCCCCACAACAGCAACGCCATAACCAGAACAACAGCCACAACGATCAACGTGGTCTGCGTGGTTTCTTGGCGAGTCGGCCAAACGACTTTACGAATTTCGGTGCGAGCTTCCTTTACCAGGATCGCGAAAGATTTGCCTTTGGCGGTCTGCAGGCCCACAAAGGCAGCTACAGCAGCAAGGGCAAGTAATGCGAGCACGCGGTACAGGATCGGCGAAGCAGAGTAGTACTGATTGCCAACAACGCCTACGACCACCAAGGCGACTACAGCAAGCCACTTGACCAGATCGAAACGAGAGCTTTGAGCTTCAGCCTTAGGAGTCATCTATGAAGATCCTGTGAAAAGAAAGCCAGACACACCACGTGAATCTGGCAGGTCAGGAGGGAATCGAACCCCCAACCTACGGTTTTGGAGACCGTCGCTCTGCCAATTGAGCTACTGACCTAAAACAAAATCAGGCCGACCATTATGCAGGCCTGAAAAAGACTTTACAACAACCAACCCCACTAGACCTGAAATCACCTGACAATAACGCCAGACTCAACACCTTCAAGCCGAGGCAGCTGTTAAAACAAAGGCAGATATTTTCATATCTGCCTTGTTATATGGAGCTCTTGAGCGGATTTGAACCGCTGACCTCACCCTTACCAAGGGTGTGCTCTACCAACTGAGCTACAAGAGCAAAACACCTGCACAACCTGCAAACTTGGAGCGGGTAGCGGGAATCGAACCCGCATCATCAGCTTGGAAGGCTGAGGTTCTACCACTAAACTATACCCGCGGAGCTTGCAGCTCACGCTAAAAATGGTGGAGGGGGAAGGATTCGAACCTTCGAAGTCGTAGACGTCAGATTTACAGTCTGATCCCTTTGGCCGCTCGGGAACCCCTCCTAAGCGAGCCGGCATTTTACATTACGCCGACCTTCTGTCAAGCATTTTCTCATTTAAAAATATGAGGTTAGCTGCATTGACCTTCGCTTCACACTGCTGACCTATAAGGTCTTCACTGCGAAGCGGGCGCCATTCTATGCAAACTATTCGAGAGTTGCAACGCCTTCGCACAACATTATTTTATGTTTTAACTCATTGAATTCCTTAGCAAGGTTTTCAAAGGGCAGATCGTCAGCCAGGCGTCGGCTTTCAGGGGCTACTCGAAGCCAATAGCCGGAGGCGTCCGTAGTATTGAGCAATAGAAGCTTGACCTTTATATCCAGACTTGTGAGCCGCTGCTCAACAGACTGTGCTTGACGCTGATCCGCAAAACCACCGATGTACAAGCAAGTATTTTGCGCTTCAGATGCTTTTACGCGGTCTCTGCGCACCACGGCATCAGAAGATTCGCTGAGAAGCCGAATATCCTGCTGCGCTCCCCTGTACAGGCTTAGAGGCGTGACATCCTTGGCGCGCAGCGGCGCTTCTTGCTGATGCCAAATGTAATAGAAGGCGTTGAGGACAAGTAAAAGCAAAAACAACCAACGCATAACCACCTCAGGACAAAGGACAAGCCATCGCCAAACCGACAAACACCAGATCGGGCACGAGCCGCGCCTGCGGCACTGCATCAGCCACTAAATCAGCATCCCCCCCAGTCAGGAACACGATGAAGTCATCACCCCAGTAGCTTCGCGCCAACTCTAACTGAGTGAGTACAAACCCTCTCAGCATCAGTGTGCATCCGCGCTCCACTGCCTCGACGGTCGTACGGCCAGGGGAGAGGCGCTCAAGCGCCCTTTCAGCAGCTGCGTCGTCGTAGCGTATTTTACGCGTGTGAGTTCGCAGTTGATTGCGCATGAGAGGCATACCCGGGCAAATGAACCCGCCCAAGTGCTCGCCATCGGCCGCAATGAAATCCGCTGTGGCTGCCGTACCAAAATCAAGCACCAGGCAAGCGCCTCGCGCTAGCTTGAATCCACCTAGCATCGCCAACCAGCGGTCAAGGCCGAGCCGCTCGAAATCTTCGTAACCGTTGCGCACTCCGCCCATTTCACGCGCGGGAGCAGCGCACGAAACAGCAATACCGAATGCCTCATGCAGAGCCGCGACCAGCTTGCTGGTTTCTTCCAGCGCACGAACGCTCACCAAGCGACAGCGCGTCAGCAACAATCCAGGAAGGGCTAACAGGCTTTCAATCAATGCCAGGTCCGAACCAACCACCCCCTCCGACGAGGCACCGGGACTATCAGCTAGTACACGCCATTTGATAAAGCTATTCCCACAGTCGAGCTCAAGAATCATCACGCAACCTCAGGCTTAACTCACCACCACTGTATACTTTCTCAACGCCATCAACACTCAAGCGCAATGCCCCTTGACGATCTACACCCAACACAACCCCATCGACCTGGTGGACACCCGCGATAAGGGAGACCGGCCGCCCCTGCCAAGCGTGATTTTGCTCCCACTCTCCCTGAAGCGCGACAAAACCGCCTTCCCGATGCCGCTCAAGGTAGCCTTGCAGCTGCCGCCCCAGTTGCGACACCAGAAGGTTGCGATCCACCCGAACCCCCGTCTCAAGCTGCACTGAGGTCCATTGTTGATCGACCTCGTCAGCCCTCTGCATATTCACGTTGATACCTATTCCCAGGACCACGTGGCAGATATCCGCGGGATCACCTACCAATTCCAGCAAAATTCCAGCAATTTTCTTCTGCCCTACCAAAACATCGTTCGGCCACTTCAAGGCCAGGCCCTGAACACCAGACTCGCGCAAGGCCTGCACAACCGCCAAACCCACAACCAGACTTAGTCCCTCCAGTTGGCGCAGACCCGCCTCAATACGCAATACGAGGCTGTAATAAACGTTTTGCGCGAACGGACTGACCCACTTTCGCCCTCTCCTACCTCTTCCCGCAGTTTGCTGCTCCGCGAGCACCAGGAACGGCGCCGCGCATCCAGCGTCTACCAGCCGCAAAGCTTCAGCATTAGTGGAGTCAATGGAGTCGGAGATATGAACGGGCCATCTTAGCGATGGCGCACTCCGCGAAATCTCTTCAGCACTCAAGAACACCAATGGGGATGCCAGCTGATACCCCTTGCCTCGCACCTTATGAATTGGCAGATTCAACTCTGCTTCCAGGTGCTGCAGCTGCTTCCATACAGCACTGCGACTGACGCCAAGGGCGGCACCCAGTGCTTCTCCGGAATGGAATCGGCCATCTTTCAGAAGTTTCAACAACGTCAGCATGCAAGCATCGCCTTACAATGAGGCACGCATGATAGCCATGCGCAGGGTCATTGCATAGAAAGGCCGGACTTTAGCGCTGGAGGCCATACCCAGCGCACTTTCCGACCGCCCAAAACAAAACCCCTGACTGCGTTAGCAATCAGGGGTTCTGGAATTTAATCTTGACGATGACCTACTCTCACATGGGGAAACCCCACACTACCATCGGCGATGCATCGTTTCACTACTGAGTTCGGGATGGGATCAGGTGGTTCCAATGCTCTATGGTCGTCAAGAAATTCGGGTACTGAGTCGTGGCCTTGGCCTCGCTTCAGCAAATTGGGTATGTGACAGCTTTCGGTGTTTTGTGAGCGTCGAACTTTCGGTTCATTTCGTCTTCACACACCGCAATCTGATGCTCGTTAGAGTAATCAAATTGCTTGGGTGTTATATGGTCAAGCCTCACGGGCAATTAGTATTGGTTAGCTCAACGCCTCACAGCGCTTACACACCCAACCTATCAACGTCGTAGTCTTCGACGGCCCTTCAGGGAACTCAAGGTTCCAGTGAGATCTCATCTTGAGGCTAGTTTCCCGCTTAGATGCTTTCAGCGGTTATCTATTCCGAACATAGCTACCCGGCAATGCCACTGGCGTGACAACCGGAACACCAGAGGTTCGTCCACTCCGGTCCTCTCGTACTAGGAGCAGCCCCTCTCAAATCTCAAACGTCCACGGCAGATAGGGACCGAACTGTCTCACGACGTTCTAAACCCAGCTCGCGTACCACTTTAAATGGCGAACAGCCATACCCTTGGGACCGGCTTCAGCCCCAGGATGTGATGAGCCGACATCGAGGTGCCAAACACCGCCGTCGATATGAACTCTTGGGCGGTATCAGCCTGTTATCCCCGGAGTACCTTTTATCCGTTGAGCGATGGCCCTTCCATACAGAACCACCGGATCACTAAGACCTACTTTCGTACCTGCTCGACGTGTCTGTCTCGCAGTCAAGCGCGCTTTTGCCTTTATACTCTACGACCGATTTCCGACCGGTCTGAGCGCACCTTCGTACTCCTCCGTTACTCTTTAGGAGGAGACCGCCCCAGTCAAACTACCCACCATACACTGTCCTCGATCCGGATAACGGACCTGAGTTAGAACCTCAAAGTTGCCAGGGTGGTATTTCAAGGATGGCTCCACGCGAACTGGCGTCCACGCTTCAAAGCCTCCCACCTATCCTACACAAGCAAATTCAAAGTCCAGTGCAAAGCTATAGTAAAGGTTCACGGGGTCTTTCCGTCTAGCCGCGGATACACTGCATCTTCACAGCGATTTCAATTTCACTGAGTCTCGGGTGGAGACAGCGCCGCCATCGTTACGCCATTCGTGCAGGTCGGAACTTACCCGACAAGGAATTTCGCTACCTTAGGACCGTTATAGTTACGGCCGCCGTTTACCGGGGCTTCGATCAAGAGCTTCGCGTTAGCTAACCCCATCAATTAACCTTCCGGCACCGGGCAGGCGTCACACCCTATACGTCCACTTTCGTGTTTGCAGAGTGCTGTGTTTTTAATAAACAGTCGCAGCGGCCTGGTATCTTCGACCGGCATGAGCTTACGGAGCAAGTCCTTCACCCTCACCGGCGCACCTTCTCCCGAAGTTACGGTGCCATTTTGCCTAGTTCCTTCACCCGAGTTCTCTCAAGCGCCTTGGTATTCTCTACCCAACCACCTGTGTCGGTTTGGGGTACGGTTCCTGGTTACCTGAAGCTTAGAAGCTTTTCTTGGAAGCATGGCATCAACCACTTCGTCACCTAAAAGGTAACTCGTCATCAGCTCTCGGCCTTAAGATCCCGGATTTACCTAAGATCTCAGCCTACCACCTTAAACTTGGACAACCAACGCCAAGCTGGCCTAGCCTTCTCCGTCCCTCCATCGCAATAACCAGAAGTACAGGAATATTAACCTGTTTTCCATCGACTACGCTTTTCAGCCTCGCCTTAGGGACCGACTAACCCTGCGTCGATTAACGTTGCGCAGGAAACCTTGGTCTTTCGGCGTGGGTGTTTTTCACACCCATTGTCGTTACTCATGTCAGCATTCGCACTTCTGATACCTCCAGCAAGCTTCTCAACTCACCTTCACAGGCTTACAGAACGCTCCTCTACCGCATCACTTACGTGATACCCGTAGCTTCGGTGTATGGTTTGAGCCCCGTTACATCTTCCGCGCAGGCCGACTCGACTAGTGAGCTATTACGCTTTCTTTAAAGGGTGGCTGCTTCTAAGCCAACCTCCTAGCTGTCTAAGCCTTCCCACATCGTTTCCCACTTAACCATAACTTTGGGACCTTAGCTGACGGTCTGGGTTGTTTCCCTTTTCACGACGGACGTTAGCACCCGCCGTGTGTCTCCCATGCTCGGCACTTGTAGGTATTCGGAGTTTGCATCGGTTTGGTAAGTCGGGATGACCCCCTAGCCGAAACAGTGCTCTACCCCCTACAGTGATACATGAGGCGCTACCTAAATAGCTTTCGAGGAGAACCAGCTATCTCCGAGCTTGATTAGCCTTTCACTCCGATCCACAGGTCATCCGCTAACTTTTCAACGGTAGTCGGTTCGGTCCTCCAGTTAGTGTTACCCAACCTTCAACCTGCCCATGGATAGATCGCCCGGTTTCGGGTCTATTCCCAGCGACTAGACGCCCTATTAAGACTCGCTTTCGCTACGCCTCCCCTATTCGGTTAAGCTCGCCACTGAAAATAAGTCGCTGACCCATTATACAAAAGGTACGCAGTC
>NZ_CP089519.1:5740000-6369665 GCF_024584605.1 Pseudomonas extremorientalis
GCTCAAGCACGGCCAGAAGCTCGAATTCGAGTTCACCCCCGATGGACAACTGAACAACCTGCACAGCAATGTCAGCGACCTCGAAAGCATTACCCTGACAAAGGGCGCCAAAGGCTTTGCCTTCAATCGGATCACTACCAAGCCGGTCATGCGCTCGGCCTATGTACACGGGGTGATCAACAGCTCCCTGTCACAGTCGGCGGCCCGGGCAGGCCTGTCCCACAGCATGACCATGGACATGGCCAGCGTGTTCGGCTACGACATCGACTTCGCCCAGGACATCCGCCAGGGCGACGAATTCGACGTGATCTACGAGCAGAAAGTCGCCAACGGCAAAGTCGTGGGCACCGGCAACATTCTCTCCGCACGCTTCACCAACCGCGGCAAGACCTACACCGCCGTGCGCTACACCAACAAACAAGGCAACAGCAGCTACTACACTGCCGATGGCAATAGCATGCGCAAGGCCTTCATCCGCACCCCAGTGGACTTCGCTCGTATTAGCTCGCGTTTCTCCATGGGTCGCAAGCATCCAATTCTGAACAAAATCCGCGCCCATAAAGGCGTCGACTACGCCGCCCCGCGCGGCACGCCGATCAAGGCAGCCGGCGACGGTAAAGTCCTGCTGGCAGGACGTCGTGGCGGCTATGGCAATACCGTGATCATCCAGCACGGCAATACCTACCGCACCCTGTATGGCCACATGCAAGGCTTTGCCAAGGGCGTGCAAACCGGCGGCACCGTGAAACAAGGCCAGGTGATCGGCTATATCGGTACTACCGGCCTGTCCACCGGCCCACACTTGCACTATGAGTTCCAGGTCAATGGCGTTCACGTCGACCCACTGGGCCAGAAGCTGCCTATGGCCGACCCGATCGCCAAGGCCGAGCGTGCCCGTTTCATGCAACAGAGCCAGCCGTTGATGGCGCGCATGGACCAAGAACGCTCCACCCTGCTGGCTTCGGCGAAGCGTTAAGTATGGCGCTCTATATTGGTGTGATGTCCGGGACCAGCCTTGATGGCCTGGACATCGCCTTGATCGAGCAGTCCCCGGCGATCAAGCTGATCGCTACACACTACATTCCCATGCCCGATACCCTGCGCACTGAGCTGCTTGCTCTTTGCGCCAGCGGGGCGGATGAGATCGCTCGCTCAGCCATCGCCCAGCAGAACTGGGTGAAGCTTGCCGCTCAAGGTATTCACGCTTTACTCGACCAACAAAACCTCAAGCCCCAGGACATTCGCGCAATTGGCAGCCATGGCCAGACCATCCGCCATGAACCCGCACGGGGCTTTACCGTACAGATCGGCAACCCGGCCTTGCTCACCGAGCTTACAGGCATCACCGTGGTCAGCGATTTCCGTAGCCGCGACGTCGCCGCCGGCGGTCAGGGCGCCCCACTGGTCCCTGCGTTCCATGAAGCGCTATTTGGCGAGCACAGCGGTAACCGTGCCGTATTGAATGTGGGAGGTTTCAGCAACCTCAGCCTGATTGAGACCGGCAAACCTGTAGCCGGCTTCGACTGCGGCCCAGGCAATGTCCTGCTGGATGCGTGGATTCACCAGCAACGCGGTGAACACTTTGATCGTGATGGCCAGTGGGCGGCCAGCGGCAAGGTCGAGCCAGCTCTACTCAACGCCCTGCTCAGCGACCCTTTCTTCGTGACCACGGGCCCCAAGAGCACCGGCCGCGAAGTGTTCAATCTGGAATGGCTGCACCAACACCTGGGTCGCTTACCAACATTCGAGCCTCAGGATGTTCAGGCCACGCTACTTGAGCTGACCGCCCTGACCATCATCGAATCCCTGCAAGCCGCCCAGCCCCAGACCGAAACACTGCTGGTGTGTGGCGGAGGCGCCCGCAACACCACGCTGATGAACCGCCTGGCCGCCCTGCTACCATCGACTCAAGTCAGCAGCACCGCCACCTACGGAGTAGACCCCGACTGGGTCGAGGCCATGGCCTTCGCATGGCTGGCCCATTGCTGTCTCGAAGGTATCGCCGCCAACCGCCCAAGCGTCACCGGGGCACGAGGACTTCGGGTACTGGGCGCCATCTACCCGACCTAAAATCTCCGCACAGCAAAACGCCGCTTGGCCTATCACAGCCAAGCGGCGTTTTTGCATCCGTTGCCGATCAGATCGAGAACGAAGACCCGCAACCACAGGTGGTGGTAGCGTTAGGGTTCTTGATCACAAAGCGTGAACCCTCCAGACCTTCCTGGTAATCCACCTCGGCACCGGCCAGGTATTGGAAGCTCATCGGGTCCACAACCAGGCTTACGCCTTCGCGTTCAACGATGGTGTCATCATCGGCTACATCTTCATCGAAGGTAAAACCGTACTGAAACCCTGAACAACCGCCGCCCGTAACGAATACGCGCAGCTTCAAGCGATCATTACCCTCTTCATCGACCAGGCTCTTCACCTTGTGCGCAGCACCGTGGGTGAATTGCAAAGCCGTGGGGGTGAAGGATTCAACGCTCATGCTGATAATCTCCCGGCGTAGCGCCGCCATATGCGTAATGGTCGGCATTATCCGCTTCTCCTAGAAAAGCGGTCAACTATTGTTACGGTATATCAATCTGCGCTGTCGCCATTAAAAACACAAAAGGCCCGATCAACGGGCCTTTTGCTTAGCGACTCAACCGCCTTAAGGCAGCATGCCCGCGTGGGACAGCCCCAACTTCTCATCCAGGCCAAACAGGATGTTCATGTTCTGCACCGCCTGGCCGGACGCGCCCTTGACCAGGTTATCGATCACCGACAACACCACGACCAGGTCACCGTCCTGCGGGCGATGCACAGCAATCCGGCACACATTGGCACCGCGCACGCTGCGGGTTTCCGGGTGGCTGCCGGCCGGCATCACATCGACGAACGGTTCGTTGGCATAGCGCTTTTCGAACAGCGCCTGCAGGTCGACCGAGCGATCGACCACGGTGGCGTACAACGTGGAGTGAATACCGCGGATCATTGGGGTCAAGTGTGGGACGAAGGTCAGGCCCACGTCCTTCCCAGCCGCGCGACGCAGCCCCTGGCGAATTTCTGGCAAGTGACGGTGACCTTTCACCGAATAGGCCTTCATGCTTTCCGACGTCTCGGAGTACAGCGAACCAACCGCCGCACCACGACCGGCACCGCTGACGCCCGATTTGCAGTCCGCGATCAAGCGCGAAGCGTCCGCCAGCCCCGCTTCCAGCAAGGGCAGGAAGCCCAACTGTGTAGCCGTCGGATAGCAGCCCGGTACAGCAATCAGGCGCGCTTGCTTGATCTGTTCACGATTCACTTCCGGCAGGCCGTACACCGCCTCTTCCAACAGCTGCGGCGCGCCGTGCGGCTGGCCATACCACTTGGCCCACTCATCAGCGTCCTGCAGACGGAAGTCCGCCGACAAGTCGATCACCTTGGTGCCGGCGGCCAACAACTCGCCTGCCAGGGCGTGGGCAACACCGTGCGGGGTGGCGAAGAACACCACGTCGCAGCCGCCCAGGGTCTTGATGTCCGGAACACTGAACGCCAGGCCGTCGTAATGACCGCGCAGGTTCGGGTACATATCGGCCACGGCCAGCCCGGCCTCGGATCGGGAAGTAATGACCACCACCTCAGCTTGCGGATGCTGAGCCAACAGACGCAGCAATTCGACACCGGTGTAACCCGTGCCGCCGACGATACCGACCTTGACCATAAACCTGCCCTCAACGAACCCACTGGAAAGCCGTCGATAATAGGGGTCGTATCGTCCTGCGACAACCGCCAACGTGACGTATGGGCGCATGAGCCACTACTATCCTCAGTTACCGTGAACCTGGGAATAACTAGAAATGCTCTATCTATGGATCAAAGCCTTCCACATCGTCAGCGTCGTCTGCTGGTTTGCCGGGCTGTTCTACCTGCCACGCCTGTTCGTCTACCACGCCCAAAGCGAGGACACCGTCAGCAAAGAGCGTTTCAGCGTCATGGAGCGCAAGTTGTATCGCGGCATCATGGGGCCGGCGATGATCGCCACGTTGATTTTCGGCGGCTGGCTGATCTATCTGAACCCAGGCATCTTTCATTCGGGCGGGTGGATTCACGCCAAGCTGACCCTCGTCGTACTGCTCATTGGCTACCACCATATGTGCGGCGCGCAGGTAAAACGCTTTGCCCGTGGCGAAAACACCCGCAGCCATGTCTTTTATCGCTGGTTCAATGAAGTGCCCGTTCTGATATTGCTGGCTATCGTAATTTTGGTCGTGGTCAAACCGTTCTAACTTCAATTAGTTGGGGTACCTCCAATGCCGCTGTCCGCTCTGCTTGAACAACGTCTGCGCCTGCCCGTCGTGGCGGCGCCGATGTTCCTGATTTCCAACCCGCAACTGGTCCTGGCGTGCTGCCGCAATGGGGTGATCGGGAGTTTCCCGGCGCTTAACCAACGCGATAGCAGCGGGTTCAAGGCCTGGCTGGAGGAAATCGAAGCGGGCCTGGCGCTGCTGGACAACCCCGCGCCCTATGCCGTCAACCTGATCGTGCACAACAGCAATCCCCGCCTGGAGGCAGACCTGGCGATTTGCGTTGAGCATAAAGTGCCCATCGTCATTACCAGCCTGGGTGCCGTCAAAGAGCTGGTGGACGCGGTGCACAGCTACGGTGGCCTGGTGTTCCACGATGTCACCACCCGTCGCCATGCCGAGAAGGCTGCCGAGGCCGGTGTGGACGGCCTGATCGCCGTAGCCGCCGGCGCCGGTGGCCATGCCGGCACCTGGAGCCCATTCTCACTGATTGCCGAGATCCGCCAGTTCTTCGACAAAACCCTGCTGCTAGCCGGCTGCCTCAATCACGGGCACGAGATTCTCGCCGCCCAACTGCTCGGTGCAGACCTGGCCTATTTCGGCACGCGCTTTATCGGCACTACCGAAAGCCAGGCACCGGATGCGTATAAAGAGATGCTGCTCACATCGCGCGCCGCCGACATCGTGCACACTCCCGCTGTCTCCGGCGTGCCCGCCAGCTTTATGCGCCAGAGCCTGGAAAACGCCGGTTTCGACCTCGCCGCCCTGCAAGGCAAAGGCGAGGTCAACTTCGGCTCCAAGCTCAAGCCGTTGAGCGACGAGGCCAAAGCCTGGAAGACTGTATGGTCTGCTGGCCAAGGCGTCGGTGAGATTGATGATTTGCCCAGCGTCGATGAACTCGTTGCGCGCCTGGATGCCGAATACCGCAAGGCACGCGAACAGGCGGCACAACTGCGCTGGCCACGTTGACCCAACTGCCAGGCCTGCTGATTAGACGGGCCTGCACTACCTCCCTGAACAAGTGACAAGGAAGCCCGCATGAGCGACAACCGTTTCAAGATTGTGTTTGATGGAGCCTTGCTCCCGGGTGTCGAAAGCACCACGGCCAAACTGAACCTGGCCGAGCTGTTCAAAAGTGAAGTCGAAGCCATCGAAAAGCTCTTTACCGGCCGCCCGGTTGCGCTCAAGCGCGACCTGTCTCGCCCGGATGCGGAAACCTACCTCACCGCGCTGAAAAACGCCGGTGTCGACGCGCGCATTGAGCCCGAACAGCCTGTGGCCTTCAGCCTGGCTGAAACTCACGAGACGGATTCCGGCCCTTCTGGTTTCGCGCGTCCGGATGCCTCGCCTTATGCGCCTCCACGCGCGGCGGTGGGTGATGACTTGCCCGAGTACGCCACCCTCAAAGTCTTCACTATCCATGGGCGGATCGGCCGCCTGCGCTACCTGGCATGGACCCTGGTGTTGACCCTGGCGATGCTGGTTGCGGGTGGCATCATCAGCACCGTCAGCTTTGCCGTGGCTACCGCCTCGCCGATTGCGGGCACCATCATCGGAGTACTGCTGGGTATCGCGCTGTTTGTGGCGCTGGTATGGGTCAGTGTACAAATCGGCGTGCAGCGCCTGCATGACCTGGGTTGGTCGGGCTGGTTGTACCTACTCAACCTGGTGCCATTGGTGAACAGTGTATTCCCGATCCTGTTGCTGGTACTGCCGGGCAATGCAGGCGCCAACCAGTATGGTGCGCCACCGCCACGTAACTCCACCGCGGTAAAAGTCCTGGCCACGCTGTGGTTGGCGTTTATTCCAGTCATGCTTGCCATCGTGGTGACCTTGGGCATGAACGGTTACCTGGATCAGCTCGAAGCCAACGTGGACAGCAGCTACGAAAGCAGCTCCATCACCTCCGACGAAGACGCCGACCAGGCGGCAACCGTCGAAGAAGACGAAGCGCAGAGTGCTGACGAAGCGGGCGAACCTGTAGACTCTCCAGAACAGTGAAGAAACGCCCCCGGCCTGTGATGCCTCTGTCACAGGCGCGGCGGCGTTGCGATGGAGAAAGGCATGACCCGTTACACTCTGATCACCGGCGCCTCCAGCGGCATCGGCCTGGCCCTGGCCGAAGCACTCGCCCGTCGCGGCCGCAGCTTGATTCTAGTGGCTCGCCAGCGTGATCAGTTGGAAAGCATTGCAATCGAATTGACCCAACGCTTTGGCGTCGAAGTGCTGTTCCGGGCCTGCGACCTGGGCGAGCCACTGCGCTTGTCCGGGTTCCTGCTGGAGCTTGAAGAAGGCGAGCGGCAGATCGACCTGCTGGTGAACTGCGCCGGCATCGGCACCAGCGGGCCGTTCCTGGCCCAGGACTGGATGACCGAACAGGACCTGATGGAGGTCAACATCCTGGCCCTGACCCGAATGTGCCACGCACTCGGCAATGCCATGGCGCTGCACGGCGGCGGGCAGATTCTCAATGTGGCGTCCATCGCGGCGTTCCAGCCCGGCCCGTGGATGAGCACTTATTACGCCAGCAAGGCCTATGTGCTGCATTTCTCCGAAGGCTTGCGCGAAGAACTGAAAACCTGCGGCATCAAGGTCTCGGTGCTCTGCCCCGGCCCGACACGCACCGCGTTCTTCGGCACCGCGCAGATGGACACCGCCAGGCTCGACCGCAGTCAACAGCTGATGAGCCCCGAAGAAGTGGCGCTCTACACCGTACGCGCACTTGAAAAGAACAAAGCCATCATCATCCCCGGCCGTCGCAACCGCTGGATCGCCTTCAGCCCGCGTTTCAGCCCACGCTGGCTGACCCGCAAGATCGCCGGCGCCATCAACAAGGCCTATTGCCCACGCTGACGGGCTGGGTACACTCATCCTGCACTTTCATAATGGAGAAACAGCTGTGGATACTCTGTTCACCAAGATCATCAACAGAGAAATACCCGCGGATATCATCTACGAAGATGATCAAGTCCTGGCGTTCAAGGACATCTATCCGGCGGCGCCCGTGCATTTCCTGGTCATTCCCAAGAAACACATCCCCACGCTCAATGACCTGACTGAAGAAGATAAAGCCCTGGCCGGTCATATCCTGTTCACCGCCCAGCGCCTGGCTGTAGAACAAGGGTGTGAAGAAGGTTTCCGGGTGGTGATGAACTGCAACCCGAAAGGCGGGCAGACCGTTTATCACATCCATATGCACGTGCTGGGTCAGCGCCAGATGAACTGGCCGCCGGGCTGATCAGCCTTTCAGCAAAGGTCGCAGCCCAGCCTGCGACCCCATGCCCTTGACGCAACGCAAACGCTTGCCCCTCTCTTGCGGTAAACTGGCCGCCGAGATTCTTCCCGGAGGTCAGCATGACTACCCAACGTCACTACTCGCCGATTGACCGTCTGTTGCTGCAAGCCGACATGGCCATGCGTACGCTGCTGCCCTTCAGCGGCCAGCCGTATCGCCCCTCGCCCGCCATCGTGCAGCCCGACGCGCAGATGAGCGAGACCGAGACCCGCCACGTCGCCGGCTTGATGCGCATCAACCATACCGGCGAAGTCTGCGCCCAGGCGCTGTACCAGGGCCAGGCGCTGACCGCCAAGCTGCCGCAGGTGCGCGCAGCCATGGAGCATGCCGCCGAGGAAGAAATCGATCACCTGGCCTGGTGCGAGCAACGCATCCGCCAGTTGGGCAGTCACCCGAGCGTGTTGAACCCGCTGTTTTACGGTTTATCGTTTGGGATCGGCGCCGCGGCCGGCCTGATCAGCGACAAGGTCAGCCTGGGTTTTGTCGCAGCGACTGAACATCAGGTGTGCAAACACCTGGACGAACATCTGGAACAACTGCCGGCCGAAGACGAAAAGTCCCGTGCCATTCTTGAGCAGATGCGCATTGATGAAGAACATCACGCAGAAAGCGCGCTGGATGCCGGTGGTTTTCGCTTCCCGGCGCCAGTGCGGTTTGGCATGAGCCTATTGGCCAAGGTCATGACTAAAAGCACGTACCGAATCTGAGCCAAAAGAAGGGCGCTATCACAGCGCCCTTTCTTTTTGCCCGCCGATTGAGCGATCAACCCAACTCAATTATCTCGTAATCATGGGTAATGGCCACCCCGGCCGCGCCCAGCATGATCGACGCCGAGCAATACTTCTCCGCCGACAGTTCGATAGCGCGCTTCACCTGCGCCTCTTTCAGCGCCCGGCCCTTCACCACGAAATGCATGTGGATCCTGGTGAATACCTTGGGGTCTTCAGTGGCACGCTCGGCCTCCAGGAAAGCTTCGCAGCTTTCCACGGCCTGGCGGGATTTCTTCAGGATGCTGACCACGTCGAAATTGCTGCAACCGCCTACGCCCAGCAGGAGCATTTCCATCGGGCGTACGCCCAGGTTACGGCCACCGGCTTCCGGCGGGCCATCCATGACCACCACATGGCCACTGCCCGACTCACCGAGGAACATGGCTTCGCCCGCCCATTGGATGCGTGCCTTCATCGCCCAGACTCCACTGCTAAAAAAGGGTCGCCAGCTTAGCACAGGGCCCACCTGCGTCAGCGTTTGCAACAAAAGCGATCAAAAGCAGGCTTTGCGCGGAAAATTGGCTAATCGAGTCAGAATGTGTCTGTTAAGCTGACGCCAAATCGATGGCGTAATGCCACCCTTTATACAGCGCGTATCAATGCCGATACCCGATGAATACAACAACTCCAACTATTTAGCGCAGTCTTTTCGGGATACAACCATGGTTGCCCTTACTCCCATACCCAAAATCAAGAATCTCGACAAACTGTTGATGCATTGCCAGCGCCGCCGCTACCCGGCCAAGCACAACATCATCTGCGCCGGCGAACGCTCCGAAACCCTGTTCTTCATTATCAAAGGCTCGGTCACCATCCTGATCGAGGATGAAGACGGCCGCGAAATGATCATCGCCTACCTGAACACCGGGGATTTTTTTGGGGAGTTGGGGTTGTTCGAACAAGCCGGCAAGGAACAGGAACGCAGCGCCTGGGTGCGTGCCAAGGTCGAGTGCGAAGTGGCCGAGATCAGCTACGCCAAATTCCGCGAACTGGCCCAACAAGATCCCGACATCCTTTATGTCCTCAGCGGCCAGATTGCGCAACGCCTGCGGGACACCACGCGCAAAGTCGGCGACCTGGCATTCTTCGACGTCACCGGCCGTGTTGCGCGCTGCCTGCTTGACCTGTGCAAGCAACCGGACGCCATGACCCACCCCGATGGCATGCAGATCAAGGTCACGCGCCAGGAAATCGGGCGCATTGTCGGCTGTTCACGGGAGATGGTCGGACGCGTGCTCAAAGACCTGGAAGAACGCAACCTGGTGCACGTCAAAGGCAAGACGATGGTGGTGTTCGGTACCCGTTAAACCGGCAGGAAGCTGGCCAACATCTGGCGGTACAAGGTGTCCAGCCGGCTGATCGCATCGGGCGCCGGGAAGGCTTCGTGCAGGGCGATATGGCTGTCGGCACGCACCCGCTGTTCAAGACCGCAGGCTTCATTGAAGCGGTTGACCGCCGCGATCAGGTCTTCGCGATCGTTTTCCAGCAACAGTGCACCGTGCACCAGGCCCACCGGGCGCCCCCCGCTTTGACGCCAGCGCTGGGCAGTGCCAACCATTTTCCGGCCATTGAGATTGACGTTGTAGCGACCGTCGCAAAATGCGCCGTCGACCTCGCCGACAGACGCATCGCCGCCCAACTCGATCAGCAAGTCGCAGATCGGCTGACATAAACGCAGGTAACCGGTTTCGATACGATTCTGGTCGCCCTCACTGCGCGGCGGGGCGTAGACCAGGGCGATGTTGACTGTGGCACTCGACTGCGGCACCGGCTCACCGCCGGTCTCACGCAGCAGCACCGGCCAACCCGCATCGGCTGAAACCTGGCTGGCGGTTTCAAAGGCCGGCAAGCGGCTCAACCGACGCGGCATGACCAAAGCCTGATCGCTGGGTTGCCAGAACAACAACCCATACTCCCGCTCACCTGCGCAAACAGCCGCCAGCAGGTCTTGCTCGGCGGCAAGTCCTGCTTCGACGGTCATCGCCACCGGCTGCGTCATCATCAATCCAGCGTCGAACCGCTGACCGCCATGCCCCGCTCCGGGAAGAACAGGCGCTGCAATTCAGCCCCCGGGTTCTCGGCACGCATGAAGGTCTCGCCCACCAGGAACGAGTACACGCCACTGATCTCCATCAACTCCACATCGGCACGGTTGACGATGCCACTCTCGGTGATCACCAGACGGTCACGCGGAATCCGCGGCAACAGGTCGAGGGTGTTTTCCAGGCTGACTTCGAAGGTGTGCAGGTTACGGTTGTTGACCCCCACCAGCGGTGTGTCGAGGGTTTTCAAGGCGCGTTCCAGCTCATCGCCGTCATGCACTTCCACCAGCACGTCGAGGCCGACGCTTTTGGCGACGGCAGCCAACTCGGCCATCTTCACGTCATCCAGCGCGGAAACGATCAGCAGCACGCAGTCGGCGCCCAGGGCACGGGCTTCGACGATCTGATACGGGTCGACCATGAAGTCCTTGCGGATCACCGGCAACTTGCACGCGGCGCGGGCCTGCTGCAGGAACAGGTCGGAACCCTGGAAGTAGTCGATATCGGTCAGCACGGACAGGCAAGTCGCCCCTCCCTTCTCATAGCTGACGGCGATTTCCGATGGCACAAAGTGTTCGCGGATCACGCCTTTGCTCGGCGAGGCTTTCTTGACCTCGGCGATCACGGCCGGTTGCTTCTGCTTGGCCTGGGCGATCAGTGCATTGGCGAAACCGCGCGGTGCATCGGCGATCTTTGCCTGGGCTTCCAGCTCGGCCAGGCTCACGCGGGCGCGCCGCTCGGCAACTTCTTCAGCCTTGCGGGCCAGGATTTTTTCCAGAACGGTCGGCACACTCATCCTTCATTCTCCATCTTGAATACTGCGGTGAATGCTCCCAGCTCTTCGAGCTTCTCACGAGCCAGACCGGTGTGCAGCGCATCGTGGGCCAAGGCAACACCCTCCTTAAGACTATAGGCGTGGTCGGCTGCATAAAGTGCCGCGCCAGCATTCAAAACAATCATCTCGGCGGCTTTCTGACCGTTCTCGGTCTTGCGACGGCCCAAGGCATCACGAATCAGTTCCAGGGAGGCCGCCGGGCTTTCCACCGCCAGGCCGTGCAGGCTCTGGCTCTTCATGCCCAGGTCTTCCGGCTCGACCCAATACTCAGTGACCTGGTCATTTTTCAGCTCCGCCACGAAGGTCGGTGCCGCCAGGCTGAATTCGTCCAGGCCGTCCTTGGAATGCACCACCAGCACATGCTTGCTGCCCAGGCGTTGCAGTACTTCGGCCAATGGCCGGCACAGCGCCTGGCTGAACACACCCACGACCTGGTGTTTCACACCGGCCGGATTCGTAAGCGGGCCGAGCATGTTGAACAGGGTACGAAGGCCGAGATCCTTGCGCGGGCCGGCGGCATGCTTCATCGCACCGTGGTGGGATTGAGCAAACATGAACCCAATACCGACATTGTCGATACAGCGCGCCACTTGGATCGGGGTCAGGTTCAGGTAGATCCCCGCCGCTTCCAGCAAGTCGGCGCTGCCACTCTTGCCGGAGACCGCGCGGTTACCGTGCTTGGCCACGGTGCAACCCGCCGCCGCCACCACAAACGAAGAAGCCGTCGACACGTTGAAGATGTTCGCACCGTCACCGCCGGTGCCGACCACGTCGACCACACCATCGAGGGTCTTGAGCTCGACCTTGTCCGCCAGCTCGCGCATGACCGACACGGCGCCGACGATTTCGTCGATGCTCTCGCTCTTCATGCGCATGGCCATCATGAACGCGCCGATCTGCGCGTCGGTGCATTGGCCGGTCATGATCTCGCGCATCACATCGCTCATTTCAGCAGTGCTCAGGTCCAGGTGGCCGACGATACGGCTCAGGGCAGTCTTGATATCCATGGAAAGTCCTTAGCGCGTGCCGCCGCTCTGCTTGAGAAAATTGGCGAACAGCTCGTAGCCCTGCTCGGTCAGGATCGATTCGGGGTGAAATTGCACCCCTTCGATATTCAGTGTCTTGTGGCGCAGGCCCATGATCTCGTCGACCGAGCCGTCCTCCAGTTGGGTCCAGGCGGTCAGTTCCAGGCAATCCGGAAGGGTTTCGCGCTTGACCACCAACGAATGGTAGCGGGTCACGGTCACCGGCAAGTTAAGCCCATGGAACACGCCCTGATCATGATGGAATACCGGACTGGTCTTGCCGTGCATCACCTGGCGTGCACGCACCACGTCACCGCCAAAGGCCTGGCCGATGGACTGGTGGCCCAGGCATACGCCCAGGATCGGCAGCTTGCCGGCGAAATACTGGATCGCCTCCAGGGAAATACCCGCCTCGGTCGGCGTGCACGGGCCTGGCGAAACCACGATGCGCTCCGGGTTCAGGGCGGCGATCTCGGCGACGGTCAGTTCGTCATTGCGCACTACCTTGACCTCGGCACCCAACTCGCCCAGGTACTGCACAACGTTGTAGGTAAAGGAATCGTAGTTATCAATCATCAGCAACATGGGGGAACCTCAGGAATTGGGGGTCTGTTCAGCCAGCGCAACGGCGCGGAACATCGCGCGGCGCTTGTTCAGGGTTTCTTCCCATTCGAGGGCCGGCACCGAGTCGGCGACAATCCCGCCACCGGCCTGCACGTGCAGCTCCCCGTCCTTGATCACGGCGGTGCGGATCGCAATGGCCGTGTCCATGTTGCCGTTCCAGGCGAAATAACCCACGGCACCACCGTAGACCCCACGCTTGACCGGCTCCAGCTCGTCGATGATTTCCATCGCGCGGATCTTCGGCGCACCCGACAAGGTGCCCGCCGGCAGAATCGCGCGCAACGCATCCATCGCCGTCAGGCCAGCCTTCAGCTCGCCGGTAACGTTGGACACGATATGCATCACGTTGGAATAACGCTCGATCACCATCTTCTCGGTGAGCTTCACCGAACCGATTTCCGAGACACGCCCGGTGTCATTACGACCCAGGTCGATGAGCATCAAGTGCTCGGCGATTTCCTTGTCGTCGCTCAGCAGGTCTTCTTCCAGCGCCAGGTCAGCTTCTTCGGTTGCACCCCGTGGGCGCGTGCCGGCGATCGGGCGCACGGTGATCAGGTTGTCTTCGACGCGCACCAGCACTTCCGGCGAACTGCCCACCACGTGGAAGTCACCAAAGTTGAAGAAGTACATGTACGGCGTCGGGTTGAAGCAACGCAGCGCCCGGTACAGATCGATCGGCGCGGCCTTGAAGTCGATGGACATACGCTGCGACGGCACCACCTGCATGCAGTCGCCGGCGAGGATGTATTCCTTGATGGTATCGACGGCCCGCTCGTAGTCATCCTGGGTAAAGCTTGAACGAAAGATCGGGTCGGCCGCCGGCGGACGGCTGAGGTCCAGGCCGCGACGCGGGGTGATCGGCTGGCGCAGTTTTTCCAGCAGGGCTTCGAGGCTGGCCCGGCCTTGCTCGAACGCATCGGCCTGGGACGGGTCGGCCAGCACGATCGCGTGCATCTTGCCGGCGAGGTTGTCGAACACCACGACCGCATCGGAGACCATCAGCAGAATGTCCGGCACGCCCAACGGGTCCGGGTTCGGGCATTGGCCCAAACGTTTTTCCACATAACGCACGCAGTCATAACCGAAGTAACCCACCAGGCCGCCGTTGAAGCGCGGCAGGCCGGCAATGGTCGGCACGTTGTAGCGCGCCTTGAAGGCTTCGACGAACGCCAACGGGTCTTCGACATCATGGTTTTCGATCTCGACGCCATCATGGGTAATGCTCACATGATGGTCATGTACCCGCAGCACCGTGCGGCACGGCAGGCCGATGATCGAGTAACGCCCCCACTTCTCGCCGCCCTGTACGGACTCGAGCAGGTAGGAGTTAGGCTCATCGGCCAGTTTCAGGTAGATCGACAGCGGCGTGTCGAAGTCGGCCAGGGTTTCGCAGGCCAGGGGAATGCGGTTGTAGCCGGCAGCGGCCAAACGCAGGAATTCTTCGCGGGTCATGATATGCCTCGTGGCTTGAGGGTCTAACAGTCAGGTATGCAAACGTGCCGCAGGGCGCGGCCAGGAACAGTCAGGCGCGCCAACGCCAGCGGGCCAGGGCCTTGATGACTTTCATCCAGAGTTTGCGAGTGACCACCACGATGGAATTTCCAGAAGGGGACGGATCGGTGTCGGGCAACGTTATCTCAGCGCCCGCTCCCAAGCAACCGGGGATTAACAGGCGCAGGTCATCAATCACCATCGACGGCGACTCTTCGGCGATCGGCCGACCATGGTTATAGCCGTAGCTGAGGGCCACGCACTGCACGCCCGCGGCCTTCGCCGCCTGCACATCACTGCGTGAATCGCCGACAAACAACGACTGGGAGGCCGGGATATTGGCCATTTTCATCACGAAAAACAGCGCCGCCGGGTCGGGTTTTTTCTGCGGCAGGGTGTCGCCACCGATGATCCAGCGGAAATACCGACCGATTTTCATCTGGTCCAGCAGCGGCGCGACGAAGCGTTCCGGCTTGTTGGTGATCAGGGCCATTTCCACGCCCTGCTTGCTCAGCCATTTGAGGGTGTCACGTACGCCGGGGTAGACCACGGTCAGTTCATGGCCGTCTTCATAGGCAGCGTTGAACAGCTCCAGGGCGTGTTCAGCCTCGACGTCATCCACGCCTTCGGCGTCGATATTATTAGCCAGGGCGCGGCGCACCAGCATCTGCGCACCGTTGCCGACCCACTCACGCACCGACTCGATCCCGGCCGGTTTGCGCCCCAGCTTGAGCAGCATCTCGTCCACCGCCGCCGCCAGGTCGGGCACCGAGTCGATCAAGGTACCGTCCAGATCGAACATCACCAGCCGTGGCAGTTTGCCGGGGAACAGCTGCTCAAAGCCGCTCATGGACGTGCCAGCGCCAGTTCGGCACGCATCTTGTCGATGACTTCCTGATAGTCCGGCGCGTTGAAGATCGCCGAGCCGGCCACGAAGGTGTCGGCGCCCGCTGCGGCGATTTCGCGGATGTTGTTGACGTTGACCCCGCCGTCGATCTCGAGGCGGATGTCGCGACCGGAAGCATCGATCAGCGCGCGAGCTTCACGCAGCTTGTTCAGGGTGCCCGGGATGAACTTCTGGCCGCCGAAGCCTGGGTTGACGCTCATCAGCAGGACCATGTCGACCTTGTCCATCACGTACTCAAGCACACTCAACGGCGTGGCCGGGTTGAACACCAGGCCCGCCTTGCAGCCGCCTTCGCGGATCAGTTGCAGGGTGCGGTCGACGTGCAGCGAGGCTTCCGGGTGGAAGGTGATGTAGGTCGCGCCGGCTTCCACGAAGTCGCCGATGATGCGATCTACCGGGCTGACCATCAGGTGCGCATCGATCGGCGCGGTGATGCCGTACTTGCGCAGCGCTGCACACACCATCGGGC
This sequence comes from Pseudomonas extremorientalis, assembly GCF_024584605.1. Lineage (NCBI taxonomy): Bacteria > Pseudomonadati > Pseudomonadota > Gammaproteobacteria > Pseudomonadales > Pseudomonadaceae > Pseudomonas > Pseudomonas extremorientalis. The sequence continues at coordinate 5,755,730 of NZ_CP089519.1, forward strand.
CGATGGTCAGGTTGGGCACGTAGTGGTTGTCCATGACGTCGAAGTGCACGAAATCGGCACCGGCGGCCAACACCTTGTCCACTTCCTCACCCAGGCGGGCGAAATCGGCGGAGAGAATCGATGGAGCAATAACGAAGGGCTGCATGACGCACCTTTTTTGAGCTAAATCACGATGGCGCGCATTGTATACCTCATGCTTTGCCGCGCGCACCGTGACCTGGCTCAACGGCTAGTAAGCCGCCCGGTAGATTTTCTCGATATCGGCGGCGCTGAGCTTGCGCGGATTGTTACGCATCAGCCGCTCAATGCCTGCCGCCTCAACCGCCATCGCCGGGATCGCGTCCTCGGGCACGCCGAAACTGCGCAGGCCTGCCGGAATCTCGACGGCGGCACACAGTCGCGTCATCGCGTCCACTGCCTGATCGGCCGCATCGTTGACGCTCAAGCCGGTGACATTCACGCCCATGGCCTGTGCAATCTCCTGCATGCGTTCCACACAGGCCAATTTGTTCCAGTGCATCACATAGGGCAGCAACAGCGCGTTGCTCACCCCATGGGCAATGTTGAAACGCCCACCCAACGGGTACGCCAACGCATGCACCGCGCCGACCCCGGCGTTACCGAACGCCATGCCGGCCATCAGGCTGGCGGTGGCCATGTCGTCACGTGCCTGCAGGTTGGCCGGGTTGGCGTAGGCCTTGGGCAGCGCCTTGGCAATCAACTTGATCGCGCCGATGGCCAGCGCATCAGTGATCGGCGAGGCATTCAGCGACAAGTAGGACTCGATGGCGTGCACCAGCGCATCCACACCACTGGCGGCGGTAACGCTGCGCGGGCAGGTGAGGGTCATTTGCGGGCTGATCAAGGCCACATCCGGCAGCAGGTAGTCGCTGACGATGCCTTTTTTCAGCTGTGCGGCCTTGTCGGAGAGGATCGCCACATTGGTCACCTCCGAACCGGTGCCGGCCGTGGTCGGGATGGCGATCAACGGCGGGCCCTTGCGCGGCACCTGGTCGACGCCAAAGAGGTCCGCCAGCGCACCGTGGTAACCGGCATAGGCGGCTACGCTTTTGGCGATATCGATGGCGCTGCCGCCGCCCAGACCGATCAGGCCGTCATGCCCGCCCTCGCGGTAAACGCGCATACAGTCCTCGACGATGGCGATTTCCGGGTCGGGCAGTACGCGGTCGAAAATCTCGTAGGCGCGCTCGCCCAAGTGTTCGAGGGCCAGCGCCACGGTGCCGGACTTGACCAGCGCGGCGTCGGTGACGATCAGCGGGTTGTCCACATCCAGGCGCGTGAGTTCAAAGGCCAGTTGTTCGATGGCGCCAGCGCCGGTCAGCAGTTTGTGGGCGATCTTGAATGAGGAAGTACTCATGTGCGCGGCCTCTTATTAAGTGATGGGCTGGCACAAGAGTAGCTCGGAAACCTGGGTTGCCTAGCATTCAGAGGCTGAATGGTGATTTCCAACACAACACAAAACCATGTGGGAGAGGGCTTGCCCCCTCCCACACTTGAATCTCCAGCAGGCCGTTAGACTGCCGCGGTGCGCAGTTTCTCGCTACGCCCGCGCAGCCATTCCAGAGTCAGCAACAGCAATACCGAGAAGGCAATCAACAAGGTTGCCGCCGCCGCAATCGTCGGGCTGAGGTTCTCACGGATGCCGCTGAACATCTGACGCGGCAGCGTCGCTTGCTCAGGGCCGGCGAGGAACAGCGTCACCACCACTTCATCGAACGACGTGGCGAAAGCAAACAGCGCCCCGGAAATCACCCCCGGCGCAATCAATGGCAAGGTCACTCGGCGAAACGCCGTCAACGGCGAAGCCCCGAGGCTCGCCGCCGCCCGCACCAGGTTATGGTTAAACCCCTGCAACGTGGCCGACACCGTGATGATCACAAACGGCACGCCCAGCACCGCATGCACCACGATCAACGAGAAGAAGCTGTTACCCAGTCCCAGCGGTGCAAAGAACAGGTAGCTGGCCACACCGATGATCACCACCGGCACCACCATCGGTGAAATCACCAGTGCCATCACCAGCGCCTTGCCGGGGAAGTTGCCACGGGTCAGGCCGATGGCCGCCAGGGTGCCGAACACCATCGCCAGCACCGTGGCCGCCGGGGCGACGATGATGCTGTTCTTGAGTGCACGCATCCACTCGGCCGAGGCAAAGAAGTCCTGGTACCAGTGCAGCGAAAAGCCTTGCAGCGGGTACACCAGGAAACTGCCGCTGTTGAACGACAGCGGAATGATCACCAGCACCGGCAGGATCAAGAACAACAGGATCAAGCCGCAGAGGATCCGCAAGCTGTAGAACCAGACCCGTTCAACGGGCGACATGTAAGGGCTCAGCATCGCAAGGTCTCCTCAGCTCAGGCGCAGGCGACTGGCGCCCACCAGCCGGTTGTAGATCAGGTACAGCACCACGGTGGCCAGCAGCAGCAAGCCACCCAGTGCCGTCGCCATGCCCCAGTTGATACTGGTGTTGGTGTAGAACGCCACGAAGTAGCTGACCATCTGGTCGTTCGGGCTGCCCAGCAGCGCCGGGGTGATGTAGTAACCAATCGCCAGGATGAACACCAGCAGGCAACCGGCGCCGACGCCGGCATAGGTCTGCGGGAAGTACACGCGCCAGAAGCTGGTGAACGGGTGGCAACCCAGGGAAATCGCCGCACGCATGTAGGTGGGCGAAATGCCCTTCATCACGCTGTAGATCGGCAGGATCATGAATGGCAGCAGGATGTGCACCATCGAGATGTAGACCCCGGTGCGGTTGAACACCAGCTCCAAGGGTTTATCGATCAAGCCCATGCCCATCAAGGCGCTGTTGATCAGGCCGCCGGACTGCAGCAACACGATCCACGCCGCCACCCGCACCAGGATCGAGGTCCAGAACGGCAGCAACACCAGAATCATCAGCAAGTTACTCTTGCGTGCCGGCAGGTTGGCCAGCAGATAGGCCAGGGGATAGGCCAGCAGCAAGCAGATGGCAGTGATTACCAGGCCCATCCAGAAGGTACGGGCGAAGATGTCCAGGTAGATTGCCTGGTCAGGTGTGGCCGGCGCGATTTCGCCGAGGTCGTCGATGCGATGATCGACGGCCGCCAGGAGGTAGAACGGTGTCAGGCTGCTGGTATTGCGCCGGATCGCCTGCCAGTACGCCGGGTCGCCCCAGCGTTCGTCGAGGTTTTCCAACGCTTCTTTATAAGAGCCGGGCGCTTCACTGAACGGCAGCGCCCGCGCGGTTTTGGTCAGCAGGCTACGGTAGCCGGCCAGTTCCATGTTCAAGCGTTTGGACAGATCGCCCAGGGTCTGGTTTTTGCGCGCTTCGCGCAGGTCCTCGCTGAGGGCCTGGTACACCGGTTCACCCGGCAAGCCACGGCCGTCCCAGGCCGTCACCGCGACCACGGTACGCGGCAAGCCGCCCACCACTTCCGGATTGCCGACGCTCTTGAACAGCAAAGCAACGATCGGCACCAGGAACACCAGCAGCAAGAACAGCACCAGCGGCGCAATCAAGGCCTGGGCCTTCCAGCGATTGAGCCGCTCGGCACGCGCCAGGCGCTGCTTGAGGGTGGGGCTGTTGACCTCGTTCGAGGGAACGGCGATGGCCATGGCTGACTCCGAATCTTAAAGATAAATACAGACCCCCTGTGGGAGGGGGCAAGCCCCCTCCCACATGAGTTACTTGGCCGCCCAGGAATTGAAGCGTTGCTCCAGTTGCTCGCCGTTATCCGCCCAGAAGCTCACATCGATCTGCACCTGGTTGGCGATGTTTTCCGGGGTGGTCGGCATGTCCTTGAGGATGTCCTTGGCCAGCAATGGCACAGCTTGGGTGTTGGCCGGGCCGTAGGCGATGTTTTCCGAGTACGTCTTCTGCTGCTGAGGCTGTACTGAGAAAGCGATGAATTTCTTCGCCGCTTCGGCACGGTCCTTGGCCAGGCCTTTAGGGATGGCCCAGGCGTCGAAGTCGTAGATGCCGCCGTTCCACACCACTTTGAGGTTGCTTTCTTTCTGTACGGCGGCGATGCGGCCGTTGTAGGCCGAGCTCATCACGACGTCACCGGAAGCGAGGTACTGCGGCGGCTGTGCGCCGGCTTCCCACCACTGGATCGACGGCTTGAGTTCATCGAGTTTCTTGAATGCACGGTCCTGGCCATCTTTGCCGGCCAGCACTTTGTACACGTCTTTCGGCGCCACACCGTCGGCCATCAGGGCGAACTCCAAGGTGTACTTGGCGCCTTTACGCAGGCCGCGCTTGCCCGGGAATTTCTTGGTGTCCCAGAAATCTGCCCAACTGGTGGGGGCGGAGGTGAGTTTGTCGGCGTTGTAGGCGAGCACGGTCGACCACACGAAGAAGCCCACGCCACATGGCTGGATCGCGCCCTTCACGTAGTCGGCGGTGTTGCCGAACAGTTTCGGGTCCAGCGGCTCGAACATGTCTTCGTCACAGCCACGGGAGAGTTCCGGCGATTCCACTTCCACCAGGTCCCAGGACACGCTCTTGGTGTCGACCATGGCTTTCACCTTGGCCATTTCACCGTTGTACTCACCGGCGACGATCTTGCCATTGCCCGCGCTTTCCCAAGGTGCGTAGAACGCCTTGACCTGGGCCGCCTTGTTCGCGCCACCGAAGGACACGACCGTCAGGTCCGGGCCTGCCATGGCCTGGGTTGCGCCGATCAAGCCAATGGCCAGCGCCGAATACTTAAGGGATCTCAACATTGTTGTTCTCTCCACGTGCAGGGTTGGTGAAGCCAGGGGGCGATCAATTCGCCTCTAGAAGTGGGTCGAGTGCGCGAACGTGCTCGACTTGCCAGCCAATCGGTACCACGTCGCCGACCGCCAGGGCTGGGTCCAGCTCGGCAATCGGTTGTTTCACGAAAAAATCGGTCTTGCCGCAGACTTCCAGGCGCACGCGCACGTGGTCGCCCAGGTAGATGAATTCCGCCACCCGCCCCGAGAAACGGTTGACGCAGCTCTCGCTGGAACCGTTGAGGCTGACGCGCTCCGGGCGCACCGACAGGGTCACCGGGCCACCGACCTGGCCGACATTCACCGCCAGTGCCTCGACCTTCTCGCCCCGTGCCAGCTCCACCACGCAGCGCTCGCCGGTGTGGCTGTGCAGGCGACCATTGAGGCGGTTGTTCTCACCGATGAAGTTGGCGACAAAGGTGTTCTTCGGCTCTTCGTACAAGGTGCGCGGCGCGGCGATCTGCTGGATCTCGCCTTGATGGAATACCGCCACGCGGTCAGACATGGTCAGCGCTTCGCCCTGGTCATGGGTCACGTACACCACAGTCACGCCGAGGCGTTGGTGCAGGTGCTTGATCTCCATCTGCATGTGTTCGCGCAGTTGCTTGTCGAGGGCGCCGAGGGGTTCGTCCATCAGCACCAATTGCGGTTCGAACACCAGCGCCCGGGCCAGCGCTACGCGCTGCTGCTGGCCGCCGGAGAGTTGTGCCGGGTAACGCTGGGCGAAGGCATCGAGCTGGACCATGCTCAACACGCGTTTGACCCGCTCGCTGATATCGGTCTTGCTCAAGCCCCGCACCGACAGCGGGAACGCCAGGTTCTCGGCGACGGTCATGTGCGGGAACAAGGCGTAGTTCTGGAACACCATGCCGATATCGCGCTTGTGCGGTGGCACGTTGTTGATGGACCGCCCGGCCAGCTGGATTTCACCGGCGGTCGGCGTCTCGAAGCCGGCGAGCATCATCAGGCTGGTGGTCTTGCCCGAACCGGAAGGCCCGAGCAGGGTGAGGAACTCGCCCTTGCGAATCTCCAGGTTGAGGTCTTTGACGATCAGGTTCTCGCCGTCGTAGCTCTTCTGCACGCCACGAAAGCTGACCAGCACATCATTTGAATCCACCTCGCTCATACCCGCACCTTTTTGTTTTGGACTGCTGTGGAACAAGCGTAGTCCAGGCGCCAGCCCCCGGAAATCGGGGGCCAGGAGAGAATTGCATCGGCCGGATGGAAGGTTGGGGGTAGGGATTGCCCTACAGGGATGGCGCGTACGGGACAGCACAGCCGCAAGGGGCGAGCTGCAAGCGGCAAGAATGGGTTTGACGGTGTTTTGGGGGTGTCGTTATTAGATACGTCGCTAGAGGAGCTTGTGCTCCATGGCGTATTTCACCAGCTCAGCCAGGGAGGTGATATTGAGCTTTTGCATCAACCGCGCCTTGTGCGTGCTGATGGTCTTGCTGCTCAGCGCCAGTTGCTGGGCGATGTCATTGACGTTGGCACCCTGGGCCAGGCGTTCGAACACCGAGAATTCGCGCTCGGAAAGCAACGAATGCAGCGGCCGGGTATCGGTGAGGCCGACTTCGAAGACCATGCGGTCGGCCAGGTCCGGGTCGATGTAGCGCCCACCGGCCGCCACCTTGCGGATCGCCGTGAGCAACAGCGCCGGGTCACTGTCCTTGGTGGCATACCCGGCGGCGCCAACCTTCAAGGCGCGGGCGGCCATTTGCGCTTCGTCGTGCATCGACAACACCAGGATCGCCGGCGGATTGTTCAGCGCACGGATGCGCGCAATCGCTTCCAGGCCATTGACGCCGGGCATCGAGATGTCCAGCAACACCACCTCGCAAGGCACGTGACGCAAGGTCTCCAGCAACTGCTCGCCATTGCCGGCCTCACCCACCACCAGCAAATCCTTGGCCAGGCCGATCAACTGCTTGATGCCTTCACGAACAATGGTGTGGTCTTCGGCTACCAGTACACGGATCACAGGGGCTTCCTCTTGGTGTTATGCATCCAACGGCACCGTGACGCTCAGGGTGGTGCCCTCCCCCAACTCGCTGTCCAGACTCAATTGCCCGCCCATGATCAGCACTCGCTCGCGCATGCCTACCAGACCGAACGATACCGGACGGCCCTGGGCCTGGACGAAACCGACGCCGTCATCACTGATGGTCAGCCGCAGATGCGTGCCTTCCACTGCCAGGGTCAGTTCGACAGTATGCGCCTGGGCATGGCGCATCACATTGGTCAGCGCCTCCTGCAGGATGCGGAACAGGCCGATGGCCTTGGCATCGCTCAAGGTCGGCAGGTTATCCGGCACCTGGACCAGGCAAGGGATGTGCGTGCGCGCCTCAAAACGCCGCGCCTGCCATTCGATGGCAGAGGCAATGCCGGCATCCAGAATCGGCGGGCGCAGCGCGGTCGCCACATCGCGTACCAATTGGAATAACTGGGCGATCAGGCGCTTCATGCTGTTCAAGCGCTCGTGCAAACCGGGGTCGAGTTGCGCATAAGCCAGCTCGCACATCGAGGTTTCAAGCTTGAGCACTGTGAGCATCTGCCCGAGTTCGTCGTGCACTTCACGGGCGATACGGGCCTTTTCTTCCTCGCGCACGGTTTCCAGGTGGGCAGAGAGTTCGCGCAACTGCGCTTCACTTTGCAGCAACGCGGCCAACGTCCGGCGCAGCTCGGTGACGTCGTTGAGGTAGACCACCAGGTACTCGGCCTCGGCAAACCGCAGAAAACTCAAGGACACGTTGGTCGGCAGGATGCTGCCATCGGCACGTCGGCAATCGGTGGCAAAGTTCTGCGGGCCGTCTTCGCTGGCCCGCGCGCGTTTCCACAGGTTGAGCCAGCGGTCCATATCCAGGCTTGGATCCAGGTCAGCCAATGGCCGCTCGATCAGTGCACCGGGGCTATAGCCGAGCATGCTTTCGGCGGCACGGTTGGCGTAGCGCACATGGCTGTCCCAGTTGACCCACAAGATGCCCACGGTGCTCTGATCAATGGAAAACTGCGTCAGCCGCAAGGCTTCGGCCCCCGCAGCGCGGGCGGCGCTTTCTTCGCGGGCGGCCAATAACCCTTGCTCGAGCACCCGTTGCTGGCGGCGCTGCCAGAACACGACAACCAGGCTGGCGAGCAAAAACAGGCCCAGCAACAGGCTGAGGTTTTGCCACAGGCCTGGGGTTTCCGTCAGGCGTGGATACTTGGGTTGCAGCCAGTGGCTATGCAATTGGTCCAGGTCGCGGGCGGGGATGGCGCGCAAGGCGCTTTCCATGATGCCGGCCAGCTCCGGCCACTCCCGGCGCGTGGCCACCCGCAACAACTGTGGCAGGCCAATATCCCCCACTACCGCCAGCCCGGCGAACTCCGCCTCGCCGGACAAGCGACTCAATTGCGCCTCGTCCACCACCGCATAGCGTGCCTGCTGGCTCACCAGTAGCTGCAGGGCCTGGCGCTCCATTGGCACGCCTTGCAGGTTGAGGCCGGGGTAGGTACTGCGCAGGTAATCCGCCACGGCGCTGGGCATGCGCACGGCAACGCGGGATTGCTCATCGAGTTTCTCCAACTCCACCGCGCCGCCGCCCTCGCGGATGCCGACAATGTGCTGCGGCACACGCATGTAAGGGTCGGTGAACAACCACAGGCGTAAACCGGCCGGGGTTTGTTGCAGGCCGGGGGCGATGTCCACCTCGCCCTCGCGCACAGCGGCTTCCAGTTGCTCCTGGTTGGGGAAGTTGCGCCAGGTCAGCTCGATGTTCAGCGCCTTGGCCAACCACTGCATCAAGTCGACATTCGCCCCGGACAATCGCTGCAAACGCCGGTCGTATTGCGCGTACGGTGCCTGCAATACCAGGCCCACCCGCAGTTCCGGGTGCTGGGCCAGCCACTCGCGTTGCTGCACATTGAGCTGCGCCTGGGGAGTGGCGGGCGCAGGGGCGGCATTTGCGATCAAGGCAAGGCAGCAACAGCCGATAACCAGCAGACAGCGAAAAACCATGATTGACGTCTCACATCACTGACAAATACTGACCAACCCATTAGGCTGCCGGAATCACTTCTGGCCGGGAATTTACGATGCCCTTTGTTCACCGTTCGGCACTGCCAGCATTGTGCCTGTCGCTACTTATTACCAGTGCCTTTTCCGTGCAGGCCGCTGACGCCCCCGCACCTGCCGCCGAAAAACCGGTCGAGCGCCAGCCTTTACCCGAGCGTAGCCAGGAGGAAGCCAGTGCACTGGAGCGCAAAATCCCGCAACAGGAACAGCAACAATTGCAGGCCGGCAGCGATTCATTCCTGGCCCTGTGGAAACCGGCCAACAGCGCCGAGCCCGAAGGTGTGGTGATTATCGTACCGGGCGCCGGCGAAAGTGCTGACTGGCCGCAAGCAATCAGCCCGTTGCGGCACAAATTGCCGGATGCCAATTGGGGCTCCCTCAGCCTGTCGCTGCCGGATGTGAGCGTGGATACGCTGCCACCACGTGTGATGGAAGCGCCCAAGGCTACCGTCGACACCAGCAGCAAGGAAGCGAGCACCGCCGACAAACCTATCGAACAAGCCGCCAGCGCCGAAGCCGAAGGCACCGACCCGGCCGTGGTGCCTGGCGCCGATGAACAGGACAAGACCGACGCTACGCGCATTCTCGCGCGCATCGACGCCGCCGTGGCCTTCGCCCAGACCCAGAGCGCACGCAGCGTGGTGCTGCTCGGCCATGGCACCGGCGCCTGGTGGGCCGCACGTTATTTGAGCGAGAAGCAGCCGTCCCAGGTGCAGAAGTTCGTCATGGTCGCAGCGCAGACGCCCACCGGTCGTCACCCGGATTTGCAACAACTGGCCCCGGGCCTGAAGTTGCCGACCGCCGATGTGTTCTATCAAGACAGCGCTCAATCACGCAAAAACGCACTGGCCCGTGCCCAGGCGGCCAAGCGTTTGAAGAATGATGGCTATAAACAGGTGTCGTTGAAAGCCCTGCCCGGCAACAGTGATGCCGGGCAGGAGCAGTTGTATCGCAGGGTTCGCGGCTGGTTGAGCCCGCAGGCCAGTGTCGACTGAAACCTAGCGGAAATCCCGGCGCTCGCGAATCAACGTATAGGCGTTGTGCAATTCACGGGTACGCTCGGTCGCCTCACGCACCTGCGCGGGGCTGGCACCCGTGCCGGCAATCTTGTCCGGGTGATGGCGACTGAGCAGGCGGCGATAAGCACGCTTGATTGCCGATGGCTCGGTGGTGGCCGTCACCCCCAGCAAGCGCAACGCCTCCTGATAAGTGACGCCGCGACTGACCAATGGCCTGTGCTCAGGCTTGAAGTCAGCGGCCAATGCCTGGAGCTGTTGTGGCGTCCAGCCCAGCCATTTGCCCCACAGGTCGATCAGGTCGCGTTCGGCGTCATCCGCCTTGCCATCGGCCCACGCCATACGCCAGCACGCGCGCAAGACACCTTCGGCGGCGTGGGGCTGGGCCTTGAGCACACGCAGGTAGCTGCGCATCCGGTCAGCGCCGGACTTGCCGCGATTGAACGCCGCTATCGCACGGCGCTGGGCCGACTCGGTCATGTCCAACGAACGCATCTCCTGGCGCGCCTGCTGGATATGCCCATCCACCACGCGCCCATTGCTCTTGGCCAGGCGCCCCAGCAACACAAACAACAACTCGTCATTGCGCAACGCCGGGCGCCCGCCCAGGCGCTCGCGCAATTGGGCCCAACTGTGCAGTTGCAGGCGGCGGTCCAGCGCCTGCCCCAACAGTGCACCCAACATGGCCCCCGGAATACTGGCAATGGCAAAGCCAGCCCACGCGCCGATCAGCGTCCCTGGCCACAGCATGCTACTGCCCCGCTGCCAGCAGGGTTTCGACCTGCGCCAGGCGCTCCAGCGTGCCGACATCAATCCAGCGTCCCGCCATGTGTTCCCCCGTTACCAGACCTTTGGCCATGGCTGCCCGCAACAGCGGCGCCAGCTTGAAGGCACCCGCGCTGCACCCCGCGAACAGCCTGGGGTCGAGCACGGAAATGCCACTGAAGGTCAGGTTATCGGCACCGGCCGCCGCATCATGAAGCAAACCCTGATCCAGGTAGAAATCGCCACCCGAAGGGTGATGCGCCGGGTTATCGACCATCACCAGATGGGCCAGGCCCTTGAGCGGTTGCTTGAGCCGGGTGAAGTCGTAATCGGTCCAGATGTCGCCGTTGACCACCAGGAACGGTTCGTCGCCCAGCAACGGCAGCGCCTGGAAAATACCGCCGCCGGTTTCCAGCGGTTCGCCTTCGGCTGAGTAACGGATGCGCACGCCAAACTGTGCACCGTCCCCCAGGTAACTCTCGATCTGTTGGCCGAGCCAGGCGTGATTGATCACGATATCGGTGAAGCCCGCCTTGGCCAGAGCCTCCAGGTGATACTCGATCAGGCGCTTGCCACCGGCCTGCACCAGTGGCTTGGGCGTATGCAAGGTGAGCGGCCGCATCCGCTCACCTTTGCCGGCCGCCAGGATCATCGCCTTCATACGCTTGCCTCGGCGGGCTGGCGCAGGCTGGCGAGCAATTCACCCAGTTCGCTCAGCTCCGGGCGGTCGGCGAGCACCGCTTCTATATACGCAAAGAAGCGCGGCACATCGGCCAGGTAACGTGGCTTGCCATCGCGATGGCAGATCCGCGCGAAGATGCCGATGACCTTGAGGTGGCGCTGCACGCCCATCAGGTCGCTGGCACGCAGGAAGTCTTCGAAGTCCGCCTGCACCGGGATGCCCAGTTTCGCGGCACGCTCCCAATAGCCGCGCTGCCAGTCCCGCACGCGGGCCTTGGGCCAACTGAGGAACGCGTCCTTGAACAGGCACGTGATGTCATAGGTGACCGGCCCGTAGACCGCATCCTGGAAATCCAGCACGCCCGGGTTCGGCTCGCTGATCATCAGGTTGCGCGGCATGTAGTCGCGGTGCACCAGCACGTTCGGCTGCGCCAGGGCGCTGTCGATCAGGTGGTCACTGACGCGCTGCCAAAGCGCTTGTTGCTGTGTATCCAACTCGATACCCAGGTGCCGGCGGACGTACCACTCGGGAAACAATTCCAGCTCGCGGCGCAGCAAGGCGACGTCATAGCTGGGCAGCGGCGCGTCCATCGGCAACTGCTGGAAAGCCAGCAAGGCGTCGATGGCATCGGCAAACAAGTGATCGGCATTTTTGTCGTCAATCACGTCCAGGTAGGTTTTTTTGCCCAGGTCATTGAGCAAAAGAAAGCCTCGCGGCAAATCTTCTGCATAAATTTTTGGAACATTTATGCCCGACTTCGCCAGCAAATGAGCGATATCGACGAAAGGTTTGCAGTTTTCCTGGGGGGGTGGAGCGTCCATTACGACAAAGGTCCGGCCCCCCCCTTCCCAACGGAAGTAGCGCCTGAAACTCGCGTCGCTGCTGGCCGCGGTCAATGTGGCCGGGGGGACGGCGCCCCAGCCTTGAGTGTTGAAAAGGATCGGCAACTGCTCTTCCAGCCAGGCTTCCAGCTGTTGTAAACGTAGATCTTGCTCGGGCATTACAAGGGTCTCCGACGGCGCTAGCCGTCAAGCGGGGCATGCTTTATTATCACGCATCTTTTTCAGACCATCGAGAGGCGTGCGGCCCAAACCGCGGGCAGATGGCACGCAGGAAGCCCGGACTAATAAGATGGCATTGAAATCCCCCGCGTTTCGTAGAAAATTTCCGTTGCTGGTAACCGGCAGTCTGCTGGCCCTGCAACCCTTCGCCACTTCATTCGTGGTCGCCGCGGAACAGTATGACTGCTCAGTCTCTGCTTCGGGTGCCTGGGATTGCGCGCCAAAAACCGCCGCAACCCCACTACCACCACGCCCGGTGCATGACGGTGCAGCCGTCAGCTCCGCCAACAGCACGGCGCAGGCCGATGCTGGCGGCAACGCCGAGGCCGAGCCCAAGACCGCTCTGGTCACCGAGGCCAAGGGCCGTGGCCTGCGTTCGCGCAGCGCCGACTACAGCCACCTGGACTGGGTGCCCCGCGACAAGCTGACCGCAGCACAGTTGGCCGAAACCGGCCCTTACTGCGGCGGTGCGTACATCGAGCCGACGCGTCCTGGCATGAACGACAAGACGAACAAGAGCGATGCGCCCACCTTCATCGGTGCCAAGGCCTCTCGTTACGAGCAGGAACAACAGGTGGCAACCCTGGCCGGTGACGTCGTCATGCGCCAGGGCAGCATGCAACTGGAATCCGAGGAAGCCAGCCTGTACCAGGCCGAGAACCGTGGCGAGCTGAACGGCAACGTTCGTTTACGCGACAACGGCGCATTGATCGTCGGCGATCACGCCGAAGTCCAGCTGGACACTGGCGCCGCCCAGATCGACAACGCCGAATATGTGATGCACAAATCGCGTATCCGCGGTAACGCGCTGTACGCCAAGCGTGCCGAGAACGCGATCATCCGTCTCAAGGACGGTACGTACACCACCTGCGAGCCAGACAGCAACGCCTGGCAGCTCAAGGGCAACAACATCACGTTGAACCCGGCCACCGGTTTCGGTACGGCCACCAACGCGACGTTGCGGATCAAGAACATCCCGATCCTGTACACCCCTTATATCTATTTCCCGATCGACGATCGTCGTCAATCCGGCTTCCTGCCGCCAAGCTTCAGCACAGGCAGCGAGACTGGCTTTACGTTGAACACGCCGTACTACTTCAACCTGGCGCCGAACTATGACGCCACGTTGTACCCGCAATACATGACCAAGCGCGGCCTGTTGATGGAAGGCGAATTCCGCTACCTCACCAAGTCCAGTGAAGGCCAGTTCGGCGGGGCGTACCTGAACGATGACAGCGACGAGCGCAAGAAGCAGACCGACTACGAAAAGACTCGGTATATGCTCAACTGGCAGCATCAGGGCGGGTTGGATTCGCGTGTAGCCACTCAAGTTGACTACACCAAGATCAGCGATCCTTATTACTTCCAAGACTTGAAGAGCAACCAGATCGGCGTGGAGTCTCGGGACTTCCTCAATCAACAGGGTTCGGTCACCTATCGCGGTGATTCCTATCAGGCCCGTTTGAACGTCCAGGCCTATCAACTGGCAACGATTTCGCAGATCACGCCGTATGACCGCCTGCCGCAGATCACCTTCAATGGCGCGCTGCCCTACAATCCTGGCGGATTGAGATTTGCCTACGAGACGGAAGCCGTACGCTTTGATCGTGACCTTGAAAACGGCACTTTCACTGACAAGGACGGGGTCACCACCACTCCTCGTCTGGACACCAACGTCAGAGGCCTGACCCGTGCCAACGGTACTCGCCTGAACCTGGCGCCGAGCGTTGAACTGCCGCTTAACTGGACATATGGCTTCATCACTCCGAAGCTCAAATATGTTTACACCAAGTACGATCTCGACCTCGACACCATCGGTAAGAACTCGCTGGCTGCGGGAGATGAGTTCAAGAGTTCCCAAGATCGCGCCGTCCCGATTGCCAGCGTCGATAGCGGCCTGTTCTTTGATCGCGACACCAACTGGTTCGGCAAAGGCTATCGCCAGACCCTCGAACCGCGCGCGTTCTACCTGTATGTGCCGAATAAAGACCAGAGTGATATTCCGGTCTTCGACACCAGCGAATACTCGTTCAGCTATGCGTCCCTGTTCCGGGACAACCGTTTCAGTGGCTCGGACCGCATCGGTGACGAGAACAAGTTGTCTCTGGGTGTAACCAGTCGCTGGATCGAAGAGAACGGCTTCGAGCGTCAACGTGTCAGCGTCGGCCAGGCCGTTTACTTTAAGGACCGCGAAGTTCAATTGCCGGGCGTACTGGCGGCTGACCGCGCCGATGCACAGTCCGATGTGTCGCCCATCGCCTTGGAGTACGAATTCCGCTTCAACCGTGACTGGCGTGCCACTGCCGACTACAACTGGGACACAGAGGAACACAGCCCTCGTTCCGGTAGCGCGATGCTGCACTACCAGCCGGAAGACAACCCGAACAAGATCATCAACGTCGGTTATCGCTATCGTAACGACCAGGTCGTCTACAACCAGTTGACCGGCAAATGGCAGTTCGGCGGCGACTACGGGCAGCCAGGTGATCCGAACTTCGTGAAGGATTACTACAAGATCCAGCAACACGACTTCTCAATCATGTGGCCGATCATTCCCCAGTGGAACCTGATCTCCCGCTGGCAGTATGACTATGCCCGCAACCGTACCCTGGAAGCCTTCGGTGGTTTCGAGTACGACAACTGCTGCTGGAAACTGCGTGTCATCAACCGTTATTGGGTGGATAACGACGAATACAGCCAGATCGCCCCGCTTAACGAAAAGGGTGACCACGGGCTCTTCTTCCAGATCGTCCTCAAAGGACTCGGCGGCCTGACCGGCGCCAAGGTAGAGAGCTTCCTCGACAAAGGCATTGAAGGTTATCGTGAACGTGAAGACCAAGCTTTCTGATTGTCTGCGCCCGCTAGTGCTGGGCGCGCTGTTCCTGGGTGCCGCATCTGTGCACGCTGCGGTTCAAGAACTGGATAAGGTCGTGGCCATCGTCGATAACGACGTGATCATGCAGAGCCAACTGGACCAGCGCGTCAAGGAAGTCCAGCAAACCATCGCCAAGCGTGGCGGTGGTGTGCCGCCGACCAGTGTCCTGGACCAGCAGGTACTGGAACGCCTGATCGTCGAGAACCTGCAACTGCAGATCGGCGATCGTTCCGGCATCCGTATTTCGGACGAAGAACTGAACCAGGCCGTTGGCACCATTGCCCAGCGCAACAACATGAGTATCGATCAATTCCGCGCGGCGCTGGCCCACGATGGCCTTTCGTATGAAGACGCCCGTGACCAGATCCGTCGTGAAATGATCATCAGCCGTGTGCGTCAGCGCCGTGTTGCCGAGCGGGTCCAGGTGTCCGAGCAGGAAGTGAAGAACTTCCTGGCATCGGACCTTGGCAAGATGCAACTCTCCGAAGAACTGCACCTGGCCAATATCCTGATCCCGACACCGGACAGCGCCAACTCCGAGCAGCTCAATGCCGCCGCCGCCAAGACCCAGGCTATCTATGATCGCCTCAAGGCCGGTGCTGATTTCGCCCAGATGGCCATTGCCCAATCCGGTAGCGACAACGCCCTCGAGGGCGGCGACATGGGCTGGCGTAAAGCCGCTCAGTTGCCACCTCCGTTCGACCGTGAACTGAGCGCCATGGCCGTGGGTGATATCACCAATCCAGCACGCACCCCAGGTGGTTTCATCATCCTGAAGTTGCTGGAGCGTCGCGGTGGCGAGACCTCGCTTAAAGACGAAGTGCATGTTCGTCATATCCTGGTCAAACCAAGCGAAATCCGCACCGAAGCGCAAACCAAGGAACTGGCCCAGAAGATCTACGACCGCATCGAAAGCGGTGAAGACTTCGCCACCCTGGCCAAGAGTTTCTCGGAAGACCCGGGCTCAGCCCTCAACGGCGGCGACCTGAACTGGATCGACCCGAAAGCCCTGGTGCCGGAGTTCCAGCAGGTGATGGCCGATACGCCGCAGGGCGTGTTGTCCAAGCCGTTCAAGACCCAATATGGCTGGCATGTGCTGGAAGTCCTTGGCCGTCGCGCCACCGACAACACCAGCCAGGCCCGCGAGCAACAAGCGCTGAACGTACTGCGTAACCGCAAATACGATGAAGAACTGCAGACCTGGCTGCGTCAGATCCGTGACGAAGCCTACGTTGAAATCAAGCTACCAGGCGCCCCGGCAGGCACCGAGCAGTGAAACCCCAGCGTTTCGCGGTGACACCCGGCGAGCCGGCCGGCATTGGTCCTGACCTGTGCCTGCTGCTCGCCTCGCAACCCCAGCCACACCCCCTGATCGCCATTACCAGCCGTGACCTGCTCCTTGAGCGGGCCGCGCAACTGGGTGTGGCAGTCACTTTGCTTGACGTGGCACCGGGCAACTGGCCGGACCTGCCCTCCCCCGCCGGCAGCCTGTATGTGTGGGACACCCCACTGCAGGCCAAAGTCGTCGCCGGGCAACTGGACAAGGCCAACGCGGTGTTCGTACTCGAAACCCTGACCCGCGCCGGGCAAGGCTGCATCGACGGCGACTTCGCCGGCATGATCACCGCACCCGTGCACAAGGGCGTGATCAACGAATCCGGCATCGCCTTTTCCGGCCACACCGAATTCCTTGCCGAACTGACCCACACTGAGCAAGTGGTGATGATGCTGGCCACGCGCGGCCTGCGGGTCGCCCTGGTGACCACGCACCTGCCACTGCGCGACATTGCCGATGCCATCACCGTCGAGCGACTGGAGCGCGTGACACGCATCCTGCACGCCGACCTGCAACAGAAGTTCGGCATCGCCCAACCGCGCATCCTGGTCTGTGGGCTTAACCCCCACGCCGGTGAAGGCGGCCACTTGGGCCACGAAGAAATCGACATCATCGAACCCACTCTGGAGCGTCTGCGCCAAGAAGGCATGGACCTGCGCGGCCCGCTGCCTGCAGACACTCTGTTTACCCCCAAATATCTGGAGCACTGCGATGCAGTGCTGGCGATGTACCACGACCAGGGACTGCCGGTGCTTAAATACAAAGGCTTCGGCGCCGCCGTCAACGTGACATTGGGCTTGCCGATCATCCGCACCTCCGTCGACCATGGCACCGCCCTGGACCTGGCGGGCAGCGGCAGGATCGATACCGGTAGCCTGCACGTGGCCCTGGAAACCGCCTATCAGATGGCCGAGACCCGTATATGACTGAGCATTACCAACACCGGGCGCGCAAGCGCTTCGGGCAAAACTTCCTGCACGACGCTGGGGTGATCGACCGCATCCTGCGCTCCATCCATGCCAAGCCCGAAGACCGTCTGCTGGAAATCGGCCCAGGCCAGGGCGCGCTGACCCAAGGCCTGCTGGCCAGCGGCGGCCAACTGGATGTGGTGGAGCTGGACAAGGACCTGATCCCGATTCTCAACCAACAGTTCGCCGGCAAGCCCAACTTCAACCTGCATCAGGGTGATGCGCTGAAGTTCGACTTCAACACCCTCAATGCCGCGCCCAACAGCCTGCGCGTGGTGGGTAACCTGCCGTACAACATCTCCACGCCGCTGATTTTCCACCTGCTGAACAACGCCGGGATCATCCGCGACATGCACTTCATGCTGCAAAAGGAAGTGGTCGAACGACTCGCGGCAGGCCCTGGCGGTGGTGATTGGGGTCGCCTGTCGATCATGGTTCAGTACCACTGCCGCGTCGAACACCTGTTCAACGTCGGTCCGGGTGCCTTCAACCCGCCGCCGAAGGTCGATTCGGCGATTGTGCGCCTGGTGCCCCACGCGGTACTGCCGCACCCGGCCAAGGACCATCGCCTGCTGGAACGCGTCGTACGCGAAGCGTTCAACCAGCGCCGCAAGACCCTGCGCAACACGCTCAAGGCCTTGCTGAGCAATGCCGAGATCGAAGCTGCCGGCGTCGATGGCAGCCTGCGTCCCGAGCAACTGGACCTGGCCGCGTTCGTACGCCTGGCCGACCAGTTGGCCATCCAGCCTGCGCCCGCAGCGCAATAGAGCATCCCGGGGATAGGCCAGACAGCATGTCTGGCCTAGTGCCCACCTCTTGGCCTAGACTGACCCGCATCTGCTGTCCTCTGCTTTTAAGGCCTCTTGCATGTCCGATCCTCGCTACCAGATCGACGTCAGCGTCGTCACCCGCTTCCTGGCGGACCAATCGCAACCTGAACAGAACCGCTTCGCCTTTGCCTACACCATCACGGTGAAAAACAACGGGCTGGTACCGGCCAAGTTGCTGTCACGCCACTGGGTGATCACCGACGGTGACGGCCAGGTCGAAGAAGTGCGCGGCGCAGGCGTGGTCGGCCAGCAGCCACTGATCGAAAGCGGCGCCAGCCACACCTACAGCAGCGGCACGGTGATGACCTCCAAGGTCGGCACCATGCAAGGCTCGTATCAAATGAAGGCCACCGACGGCCAACTGTTCGACGCCATCATCGCGCCGTTCCGTCTTGCCGTGCCGGGAGCCCTGCACTGATGACGACGTATGCGGTCGGCGACCTGCAAGGTTGCCTGGAGCCGCTCAAGTGCCTGCTTGAGCGCGTAGCCTTCGATCCGGCAAGTGACCGCCTGTGGTTGGTCGGTGACCTGGTCAATCGCGGCCCGCAGTCCCTGGAGACGCTGCGCTACTTATATAGCCTGCGCGATTCCCTGGTGTGCGTATTGGGCAACCACGACCTGCACCTGCTGGCGGCCGGCAACAACATCGAGCGCCTGAAAAAGGGCGATACCTTGCGGGAAATCCTCGAAGCGCCCGATCGCGCCGCGTTGCTCGACTGGTTGCGCCGCCAGAAAATCATGCATTACGACGAAGGCCGTAACGTAGCCCTGGTCCATGCAGGCATCCCGCCCCAATGGTCATTGAAGAAAGCACTCAAGTGCGCCGCTGAAGTCGAGAGCGCCCTGGCCGATGACAATCTGTACACCGCCTACCTCGACGGGATGTACGGCAACGAGCCGGTGAAGTGGGACAACGACCTGACCGGCGTCGCACGCCTGCGAGTTATCACCAACTACTTCACGCGCATGCGCTTCTGCACCGCCGAGGGCAAGCTGGACCTCAAGAGCAAGGAAGGCGCCGACACCGCGCTTCCCGGCTATAAGCCTTGGTTCGCCCACAAAGAACGCAAGACCCGTGACACCAGGATCATTTTCGGTCACTGGGCTGCACTTGAAGGCAAGTGCGATGAGCCTGGCGTATTCGCCCTCGACACCGGTTGCGTGTGGGGCGGCGCCATGACGCTGATGAACGTCGACACCGGCGAGCGTTATAGCTGCCAGTGCGAATCCCCCCCGCCCGTTACATTGCCGGCTACCGCCAGGCCCTAGGAGCCATCCATGAGCGAATTCAAACGTATCCCTCCCGAACAAGCCCAGGCCCTGCGCGAGCAAGGTGCCGTGGTGGTCGATATCCGCGACCAGCCGACCTACAACGCCGCGCACATCACCGGTGCCAGGCACCTGGACAACGTCAACATCGCCGACTTCATCCGCGCCGCAGACCTTGACGCACCGGTAATCGTGGCCTGCTACCACGGCAACTCCAGCCAGAGCGCGGCGGCCTACCTGATCAGCCAGGGCTTCTCCGACGTCTACAGCCTGGACGGCGGCTTTGAGCTGTGGCGTACGACCTATCCTGCGGAAATTTCCTCGGGCGATTCGCAATAATTTTTTTCACACCCCGCTACCCCGCGTGACGCTTGGGCTTGCGCCGTTTCTGACGAACGGCGCAGCCAAACTAATTGCGTATCGCGCCTTGACCTCTCCGATTCCGAACTATCCTTAAGCGCAGGCCATCCGAATCAGGGGAGAGCCGGTACACCGGCGTGCGGGTCATCGGTAGCGTTTCAGGGTGTTCTGGGGGGAAAACAGCCATTGGCGTCTGCCAATGTCTGCCAGCATCGACTGATTGATCCGGCGTCGGCTCCACGTATCGAGCGAGGTGACGACGTCATGAGTATTTTTAGCCACTTCAAAAACCGCTTCGAATCCACACAGCAGGAAGAACTCACGCTGCAAGAGTATCTCGAGCTGTGCAAACAGGATCGCAGCACCTATGCGTCTGCCGCCGAACGTTTGCTGCTGGCGATAGGCGAGCCGCAACTGATAGACACCTCGAACAATTCGCGGCTGTCGCGAATATTCTCCAACAAGGTGATCCGTCGCTACCCGGCCTTTGAAGACTTCCATGGGATGGAAGAATGCATCGACCAGATCGTCTCCTACTTCCGCCATGCCGCCCAAGGCCTGGAAGAGAAGAAACAGATCCTCTACTTGCTCGGCCCCGTCGGCGGCGGCAAGTCGTCCCTGGCCGAGAAGCTCAAACAACTGATCGAGAAGGTGCCCTTCTACGCCATCAAGGGCTCGCCGGTCTTCGAGTCGCCCCTGGGCCTGTTCAACGCCACGGAAGATGGCGCGATCCTCGAAGAAGACTTCGGCATCCCGCGCCGCTACCTCAACACCATCATGTCGCCCTGGGCCACCAAGCGCCTGGCCGAGTTCGGCGGTGACATCAGCCAGTTCCGCGTGGTCAAGCTCTACCCGTCCATCCTCAATCAGATCGGCGTGGCCAAGACCGAACCGGGCGATGAGAACAACCAGGACATCTCGGCCCTCGTGGGTAAGGTCGATATCCGCAAACTCGAGGAATTCCCGCAGAACGACGCCGACGCCTACAGCTATTCTGGCGCATTGTGCCGGGCCAACCAGGGCCTGATGGAGTTCGTGGAGATGTTCAAGGCACCGATCAAGGTGCTGCACCCACTGCTTACCGCCACCCAGGAAGGCAACTACAACAGTACCGAAGGCCTCGGTGCGATTCCGTTTACCGGGATCCTGCTGGCCCACTCCAACGAATCGGAGTGGCACACCTTCCGCAACAACAAGAACAACGAAGCCTTCATCGACCGGATCTATATCGTCAAGGTGCCTTACTGCCTGCGGGTCAGCGATGAAATCAAGATCTACGACAAGCTGCTGTTCAACAGTTCCCTGTCCAAGGCGCATTGCGCACCCGACACCTTGAAGATGCTTGCCCAGTTCACCGTGCTGTCACGCCTCAAGGAGCCGGAAAACTCGAATATTTACTCGAAGATGCGCGTGTACGACGGCGAAAACCTCAAGGACACCGACCCCAAGGCCAAGTCGATACAGGAGTATCGCGACACGGCCGGTGTGGATGAGGGCATGAACGGCCTGTCGACGCGCTTTGCGTTCAAGATCCTGTCCAAGGTCTTCAACTTCGACCCCCACGAAATTGCCGCCAACCCAGTGCACTTGCTCTATGTGCTGGAACAGCAGATCGAACAGGAGCAATTCCAGGCGGAAACCCGCGAACGCTATCTGCGCTTCCTCAAGGAATACCTGGCGCCGCGCTACATCGAGTTCATCGGCAAGGAAATCCAGACTGCGTACCTGGAGTCCTACAGCGAGTACGGCCAGAACATCTTCGACCGCTACGTGCTGTACGCCGACTTCTGGATCCAGGACCAGGAATACCGCGACCCGGAAACCGGCGAGATCCTCAACCGGGTCGCCCTCAACGAGGAACTGGAAAAGATCGAAAAACCCGCCGGCATCAGCAATCCGAAGGATTTCCGCAACGAAATCGTCAACTTCGTGCTGCGCGCCCGCGCCAACAACAATGGCAAGAACCCGACCTGGCTCAGCTACGAGAAGCTGCGGGTGGTCATCGAGAAGAAAATGTTCTCCAACACCGAGGACTTGCTGCCGGTCATCAGCTTCAACGCCAAGGCCAGCAAGGAGGATCAGCAAAAACACAACGACTTCGTCACACGAATGGTCGAGCGCGGCTACACCGACAAACAGGTACGGCTGCTGTCCGAGTGGTACCTGCGGGTGCGCAAATCGCAGTAAGGCAGCGACAGGCGTGCGCTGCCGGGCTTCTGGCCTGGCAGCCGACCGCTTGTCTCTAAGCTTCCAGCTCGCCGCTTGAAGCTTGTAACGTGAAGCTGCCCGGAGGGCTCCCCATGAGCTATGTGATCGACCGACGCCTCAATGGCAAGAACAAGAGCACGGTAAACCGCCAGCGTTTCCTGCGGCGTTACCGTGACCACATCAAAAAGGCCGTAGAAGAGGCCGTCAGTCGCCGCTCCATCACGGACATGGAGCATGGCGAACAAATCAGCATTCCCGGACGGGACATTGACGAACCGGTACTGCACCACGGCCGGGGCGGTAAACAGACCGTCGTGCACCCCGGCAACAAGGAGTTCACCACCGGCGAGCATATCCAGCGTCCCCAAGGGGGTGGCGGCGGCAAAGGTCCGGGCAAGGCGGGCAACTCCGGCGAAGGCATGGACGAGTTCGTGTTCCAGATCACCCAGGAAGAATTCCTCGAATTCATGTTCGAGGACCTGGAACTGCCCAACCTGGTCAAGCGCAACCTGACCGGCACCGACACCTTCAAGACCGTACGCGCGGGTATCAGCAACGAGGGCAACCCCTCGCGCATCAACATCATCCGTACCCTGCGCTCGGCCCATGCCCGGCGTATCGCACTGTCGGGCAGCAGCCGCGCCAAACTGAAGGAGGCCAAGGCAGAGTTGGCGCGCTTGAAGCGTGAAGAACCGGACAACTTCGGCGATATCCAGCAAATAGAGGCAGAAATCGAGAAGCTCAGCGCGCGCATTCACCGCGTGCCGTTCCTCGATACCTTTGACTTGAAATACAACCTGCTGGTCAAGCAACCCAACCCCAGCTCCAAAGCCGTGATGTTCTGCCTGATGGACGTGTCCGGCTCCATGACCCAGGCCACCAAGGACATCGCCAAGCGCTTCTTCATCCTGCTGTATCTGTTCCTCAAGCGGAACTACGACAAGATCGACGTGGTATTTATCCGCCATCACACCAGCGCCCGGGAAGTCGACGAAGAGGAGTTCTTTTATTCACGGGAAACCGGCGGCACCATCGTCTCCAGCGCCTTGAAGCTGATGCAGGAGATCATGGCCGAGCGCTACCCGGCCAATGAGTGGAACATCTACGCCGCGCAAGCCTCGGACGGTGACAACTGGAACGACGACTCACCCATCTGCCGCGACATCCTGATCAACCAGATCATGCCGTTCGTGCAGTACTACACGTAT
The DNA here is from genome assembly GCF_024584605.1 of Pseudomonas extremorientalis. NCBI lineage: Bacteria > Pseudomonadati > Pseudomonadota > Gammaproteobacteria > Pseudomonadales > Pseudomonadaceae > Pseudomonas > Pseudomonas extremorientalis. The sequence goes on from NZ_CP089519.1 coordinate 5,779,117, forward strand.
GTCGAAATTACCCCCCGTGAGCACCAGGCGCTGTGGTTCGAATACGAGCGCATCGGCGAAGCCTTCGCCGACACGTTCGCCCAGCAGCAACTGGTCTCGGCCGGCGATATCTACCCGGTCTTCCGTGAACTCTTCCAGCGCAGGTTAGTGACATGACCGCCAAAAAAGAGCAAAAACGCCAACCCATCTCCACGGGGTCAGAGTGGACCTTTGAACTGATCCAGGCTTATGACCGGGAAATCAGCCGCATCGCCGCGGGGTATGCCCTGGACACCTACCCCAACCAGATCGAAGTGATTACCGCCGAACAGATGATGGATGCCTACGCCTCGGTGGGCATGCCGCTGGGCTATCACCACTGGTCCTACGGCAAGCACTTCCTCAGCACCGAAAAGTCCTACACCCGCGGCCAGATGGGCCTGGCCTACGAGATCGTGATCAACTCTGACCCGTGCATCGCCTACCTGATGGAAGAAAACACCATCTGCATGCAGGCACTGGTGGTGGCCCACGCCTGCTACGGGCATAACAGCTTCTTCAAGGGCAACTACCTGTTCCGCACCTGGACCGACGCCAGTTCGATCATCGATTACCTGGTGTTTGCCAAGCAGTACATCATGCAGTGCGAGGAGCGCCACGGCATCGATGCGGTAGAGGACCTGCTCGACTCCTGCCACGCGCTGATGAACTACGGTGTCGACCGCTACAAGCGTCCCTACCCGATTTCCGCCGAGGAAGAACGCCTGCGCCAGAAGGAGCGCGAAGAACACCTGCAGAAGCAGATCAATGACCTGTGGCGCACCATTCCTAAAAAAACAGGCAAGAACAGCGACAAGGACAACGCACGCTTCCCCGCCGAACCTCAGGAAAACATCCTCTATTTCCTGGAAAAACACGCACCGTTGCTGGAGCCCTGGCAGCGGGAAATCGTGCGGATCGTGCGCAAGATCGCGCAGTATTTTTATCCACAGCGCCAGACCCAGGTGATGAACGAAGGCTGGGCCACGTTCTGGCACTACACACTGATGAATGACCTGTACGACGAAGGCCTGGTCACCGACGGCTTCATGATGGAATTCCTCACCTCCCACACCAGCGTGGTCTTCCAACCCGGCTTCGACAGCCCTTACTACAATGGCATCAACCCTTATGCGCTGGGCTTTGCGATGTACCGCGATATCCGCCGCATGTGCGAGCACCCCACCGAAGAAGACCGCCGCTGGTTCCCGGAAATCGCCGGCAGCGACTGGCTCTCCACCATCAAGTTCGCCATGAGCAGCTTCAAGGACGAGAGTTTTATCCTGCAGTACCTGTCACCTCAGGTGATCCGCGACCTCAAGCTGTTCAGCATCCTCGACGACGACCTCAAGGATGACCTGGTGGTGCCGGCCATCCACGACGAGCCTGGCTATCGCACCATCCGTGAAACCCTGGCGGCGCAGTACAACCTGGGCAACCGCGAGCCCAACGTGCAGATCTACAGTATCGACGTGCGCGGCGACCGCTCGCTGACCCTGCGGCACCAGCAGCACGATCGCAAACCTTTGGGAGAATCCACCGAGGAAGTACTCAAGCACCTGCATCGGCTGTGGGGCTTCGATATTCACCTGGAAACCCTGCAAGGCGATCAGGTGATGAAGACCCACCATGTGCCACCGCGCAGCGATCACAACGACAACGACTACGGGCGCCTGGACCTGGCTGTCGTTCATCTCTGAAACAGCAAAGCCTCCATTGGTCAGGCACAGGCGGTATCCTGTGCCGCTAACGGAGGCTTTTTCATGAAAACCTATAAAGTCGGCGGTGCGGTACGGGATCGCCTCTTGGGCATCCCGGTCACCGATATTGACCGCGTCGTGGTGGGCGCGACTGCCGAAGAGATGCTCGCCAAGGGCTATAAGCCGGTGGGCGCAGACTTCCCAGTGTTCCTCGATCCAACGAACGGCGACGAGTACGCCCTCGCCCGCACCGAACGCAAGAGTGGCCGGGGTTACGGCGGCTTTGTGTTTCACGCGAGCCCCGAAGTGACGCTGGAAGAAGACCTGATCCGTCGCGACCTGACCATCAACGCCATGGCGCAAGACGATGACGGTAACTTGATCGACCCTTATCACGGCCAACGCGATCTTCAAGCGCGCATTCTGCGCCACGTTTCCCCGGCGTTCGCCGAAGATCCCCTGCGCGTACTGCGAGTGGCACGATTTGCTGCACGTTATGCGCCCCTGGGGTTCACCGTCGCGCCGGAAACACTGGAGCTGATGCGCCAACTCAGCGAATCCGGCGAACTGGAAGCCCTGACGCCGGAGCGCAGCTGGAAAGAAATCTCCCGGGCGCTGATGGAAGATCAACCTCAGGTGTTTATTCAGGTACTGCGTGACTGCCAGGCCCTGAAAACCTTGATGCCCGAAGTCGATGCACTGTTCGGCGTGCCACAACCCGAAGCCCATCACCCGGAAATCGACACCGGCGTGCACACCCTCAGCGTGCTAGAACAAGCCGCTTTGCATCAACAGCCACTGACTGTGCGCTGGGCCTGCCTGCTCCACGACTTGGGCAAGGGTACGACGCCTGTGGATAAGTTGCCGCAGCACATCGCCCACGAACACCGGGGCTTGAAGCTGATCAAGGCGGTCAACGAACGCTTCAAGGTGCCGAGGGATTGCCAGGAATTAGCACTGCTGGTGGGCCAATATCACACCCACGGCCATCGCGCTCTGGAGCTGAAGGCCTCGACATTGCTGGAGTTGCTGCAAAGCTTCGACGTGTACCGGCGGCCACAGCGCTTTGAAGAGTTCGTGGTCGCCTGCGAGATGGACGCCCGAGGCCGCAAGGGTCTGGAGCAAAGAAGTTATCCACAGGCGGATTATTTGCGCGGAGCGGCAAAAGCAGCTCGCGAGGTTGCGGTGGCCCCCCTGCTGGAGAAAGGCTTCAAAGGCCCGGAGCTGGGTGAGGCGCTCAAGCGCGAACGGCTCAAGGCACTAAAAACCTACAAGGAACAACACGCACTCATTTAGGAGCGAGCTTGCTCGCGAAGAACGTCAACGATAACGCAGCGCTCTCCGGTTTTTCGCGAGCAAGCCCGGCTCCTACAGGAGAGCGCCCGGCGTCAGTTGTCGGCCCTGCCATTCAAACGCGACAGGCGCCAGCACTTGGTCGATCTGCGTATCGCGCCACAAATCGGCCAGCGTCTTGCCCACCTCAGGATGCACGCGTTCCGGCGCCATCAGCGATAGCGGCCACAACACAAAGGCGTTTTTCAGGATTTCCGCACGCGGCAAAACCAAACCATCGAAATTGCCCACCAGATCGCCATACAACAACACGTCGATATCCAACGGCAGCCCTTTGCGGTCCGGCGCATAACGACCGTTGTCGGCCTCGATGAATTTCAACCGGCGATCCAGTTCCATCAACGGCAGATCGGTATACGCCGACACCACCAGATTGAAGAACGGCCCACTCTTGATGCCCACCGGCTGGCTTTCGAACACCGCCGAGCAACGCATATCGGTCAAGAAACTCGCCAGCGCATCCAAGCCGGCGCACAGGTGAGACTCGCGCTCGATATTGCTGCCTAGGCCAAGGTAAACCTGAGTTAGCGACATCCGCGCTCGATCTCCACGCCCACGCCTTTGGCAGCCGGCACGGCACCAGGCTTGGTCAGCTTGAGGTGCAGCCAGGGAATCTGGAATTCATTCATCAACACTTGCGCGAGGCGTTCGGCAAAGGTTTCCACCAGTTGGTACTGGGATTGCTCGGCAAAGGCCTGGATGCGCGCGGACACGCTGGCGTAATCCAGCGCAAGGGTCAGGTCGTCACCGGCCGCAGCCGGGCGGTTGTCCCAGGCAAAGCTCAGGTCCAGGCGCAGGCATTGGCGGATTCCGCGCTCCCAGTCGTAGGCCCCGATGACGGTGTCGACTTCCAGGCCTTCGATAAACACTCTGTCCAAGCACTCTTCTCCGCAGCACGACAAGGGCGCGATGCCCCGTTAGAATCAGGGCGTCCTCGCCCGGAATAGTTAGCATGTTTTGGTCACTGGCGATCTTCGCCTACCTGCTCGGCTCGCTGTCCTTCGCCATTTTGCTCAGCCGCCTGACGGGAAATCCCGATCCGCGAATGAGTGGCTCAGGCAATGCCGGCGCCACCAATATGTTGCGCCTGGCCGGCAAGAAACTCGCCGTACTGACGCTACTGGGCGATCTGTGCAAGGGCTTGTTGCCCGTGCTGATCGCCAGCCTCGCCGGCCTGCCCCTGCAACAACAGGCCTGGATCGGCGTCTGCGCGGTCCTGGGCCATCTGTTTCCGCTGTACTTCCGCTTTCGTGGCGGCAAAGGCGTCGCCACGGCGGCCGGCATGTTGCTGGGGATCTACCCACCGGCAGCATTACTGGCTGTACTTGCCTGGCTGTTGACGTTCTACCTGACCCGCACCAGCTCACTCGCCGCACTGATCGCCACCCCGCTCACCCTGCCGCTACTGGCTTGGCAAGAACCGGCGGCGCTGCTGCCGATGAGCGTGCTGACACTGCTGATCGTCTGGCGCCACCGTGGCAATTTACGCGACCTGTTTGCCGGGCGCGAACGGCATTTTTAAATACCGTCAATTCAGGTTGCGGTGTTACAGCGGCGACAACTGCTCCATCGGCCAACGCGCCTGCACACTGATCGCCAGGTTTTCATGCTGCCCGGCCTGCAGGCGCTGGCAACCGGCGTAGGCGATCATCGCGCCGTTGTCGGTGCAGAACTCCGGACGTGCGTAGAACACATCGCCCTTCATATCGCTGAGCATTTTTTCCAGCGAAGTGCGCAAAGCCTTGTTGGCACTGACGCCGCCGGCAATCACCAGGCGCTTCATGCCCGCCTGTTTCAGGGCGCGCTTGCACTTGATGGTCAAAGTCTCCACCACGGCCTGCTGGAACGCCAGCGCGATGTCGCAACGGGCTTGCTCACTGTCGTCCCCGGCGCTGACGCTCTGCTGCCAGGTGTTCAGCGCGGAGGTTTTCAAGCCGCTGAAGCTGAACATCAGGCCTGGGCGATCACACATCGGGCGCGGGAAGGTGTAGCGACATGCAACACCCTTTTCGGCGAGGCGTGCGATTTCCGGGCCACCCGGATAATTGAGGCCCATCATCTTCGCGGTCTTGTCGAACGCCTCACCGGCGGCGTCATCCAGGGATTCACCCAAAAGGGTGTATTGGCCAATGCCATCCACCTGAACCAACTGCGTATGGCCGCCCGAAACCAACAAAGCGACGAACGGGAACTGTGGCGGGGTTTTCTCCAGCATCGGAGCCAACAAATGGCCTTCCATATGGTGCACGCCGAGCGCCGGAATGCCCCAGGCAAACGCCAGCGCCTGGGCGCAAGAGGCCCCAACCAGCAGGGCCCCGACCAATCCGGGGCCGGCCGTGTAGGCGATAGCGTCGATCTCGGTCGGCACGCAGCCGGCCTCGTCCAGCACCTGGCGGATCAGGGGCAGCATGCGCTTGACGTGATCACGGCTGGCCAGCTCCGGCACCACGCCGCCATAGGCACGGTGCAGGTCGATCTGGCTGAACAGCGCATCGGCCAGGAGCCCGCGTTCACTGTCGTAAAGTGCGACACCGGTTTCGTCGCAGGAGGTTTCAAGTCCCAGTACTAGCATGGGTTTGCGCCTTGTAGAGGCTGAATTCGAAGGCGCGCATAATAGTCGCCACTCCCCCTCCCGACTAGCGGTTTTCGATCAGAGGCTTTGCATTCCGGGCAATGAGGGGTTAACATCCGCAACCCTTAAAAACCGACGACCTCAGCCGCGAATTTTTTGCGACGAGAACGTTGATCCCGGTAATGAAAGAAGGTAGCTCTGGATGCCAGCCGTCAAAGTTAAAGAGAACGAACCCTTCGACGTAGCTCTGCGTCGTTTCAAGCGCTCCTGCGAAAAAGCCGGTGTACTGGCTGAAGTTCGTAGCCGCGAATTTTACGAGAAGCCAACTTCTGAGCGTAAGCGTAAAGCAGCAGCCGCTGTTAAGCGTCACGCCAAGAAAGTTCAGCGCGAACAGCGCCGCGCCGTTCGTCTGTACTAATACACAGACGTTCGTAGCAAGCTTCTGCCAAGCCCGGCCCTCAGCCGGGCTAATGGCATTTGCGGATATCGCTTGATGCTTCACCGTTGACGCCGCACATGCGACCGAGACAACTGCTTCACACGTCAGGACTGGCTCTTTTGCCAGCGGTGCACGTCTCTTCTGACGAGCCTATCAAGGCTACTGACGAGCACACTCATTCTGTAAACAGCCGACCAACCGTGTCGACTGCGCCCAACGAGGCGTTTCCGAGGCCCGTCACCGGCCAAGACCGGGCGCCGGGGCAACATTTCCACACCGAAGACTGATCAGAAACTAACGTCAGTGAATATTCGGCAGATACACTTCCGTACACCCCATGCAGTCGCTGGATGCTCGAGCACTCGATACGTGCGCTTGAACACCTCACGGGCCCTCATTTACACGCAGTGATGACGAGAACGCCATGGCCGGGCTGATTCCCCAGAGCTTTATTGACGACCTTCTGAACCGCACCGACATCGTCGATGTGGTCAGCTCGCGCGTGCAAATGAAGAAGGCCGGCAAGAACTACACCGCTTGCTGCCCGTTCCATAAGGAAAAGACTCCGTCGTTCAGCGTCAGCCCGGACAAGCAGTTCTACTACTGCTTTGGCTGCGGCGCGGGCGGCAATGCCCTCGGCTTCATCATGGACCACGACAACCTGGACTTCCCCCAGGCCGTCGAGGAACTGGCAAAAGCCGCCGGCATGGAAATCCCTCGCGAAGAAAGCGGCCGCCCGCACAAACCGCGGCAACCCACCGATTCGCCGCTGTACCCGCTGCTGACCGCCGCTGCCGACTTCTACCGTCAGGCGCTTAAAAGCCATCCGCAGCGCAAGGCCGCCGTCGACTACCTCAAGGGACGCGGCCTCACCGGCGAAATCGCCCGCGACTTCGGCCTGGGGTTCGCCCCGCCCGGCTGGGACAACCTGTACAAGCACCTGAGCAGTGACACCCTCCAGCAAAAAGCCATGATCGACGCCGGCCTGCTGGTGGAGAACGCCGAGACCGGCAAACGCTATGACCGCTTCCGCGACCGCGTGATGTTCCCGATCCGCGACAGCCGCGGCCGCATCATCGCCTTTGGTGGCCGGGTGCTGGGAGACGACAAGCCCAAGTACCTGAACTCCCCGGAAACCCCGGTGTTCCACAAAGGCCAGGAACTCTACGGCCTGTTCGAGGCGCGCAAGAACAACCGCAACCTCGACGAGATCATCGTGGTTGAAGGCTATATGGACGTGATTGCGCTCGCCCAACAAGGCTTGCGCAACGCGGTCGCCACCCTGGGCACCGCCACCAGCGAAGAACACATGAAACGCCTGTTTCGCGTGGTGCCCAGCGTGCTGTTCTGCTTCGACGGCGACCAGGCTGGCCGCAATGCCGCATGGCGCGCGCTCGAAGCCACGCTGTCGAGCCTGCAGGATGGACGCCGTGCGCGCTTCCTGTTCCTGCCCGAAGGCGAAGACCCGGACACCCTGGTGCGCTCCGAAGGCACCGACGCATTTCGCGCGCGCATCAATCAACATGCGCAGCCGTTGGCCGACTACTTCTTCCAGCAACTGACCGAAGAAGCAGATCCACGCTCCCTCGAAGGCAAGGCCCACATGGCTACCCTCGCGGCACCGTTGATTGATAAGGTCCCAGGCGCCAACCTGAAGTCCCTGATGCGCATGCGCCTGCTGGAAATCACTGGGCTCAGTGGCGAAGCCGTCAGCCAGCTGGTGCATAACGCACCGCATGACGCAGCGCCACCGGCCTACGACCCAGGCATGGATTACGACGCCATGCCGGACTACTCCGACTTCCACCAACCCCAGGAGGCCTACGCGCCCCAACAGGAATGGACGCCGAAGAAACCCGGTGCCGGCGGCAAGAAATGGGACAAGAAACCCTGGAGCAAGAACGGCAAGCGCGGTGACGGCGATGAGGCCTACGCCCCGCGCACCCCGGTTGCCGTGGAAGCGCCGACGCTGATTGCCCTGCGCACGCTCATCCACCACCCGCATCTGGCGGAGAAGGTCGAGAGCGCCGATCACTTTGCCAACGAGAGCAACACCTACGCCCAGGTACTGATCGCCCTGATCGAGGCGGTACAGAAAAATCCTAAGCTAAACTCAATTCAATTGATGGCTCGCTGGCATGGCACCGAACAAGGCCGCTTGCTCAAAGCGCTCGCGGAAAAGGAGTGGCTAATTGACGGTGACAACCTTGAACAACAGTTTTTAGACACCATTACTAGGTTATCTGCGGGTCAGCACACGCAGACCCTCGATGAACTCATCAAGAGAGCAAGGCAGCCGGGATTGTCGGCTGAAGAGCAAATTCAGATAGCAAAACAGATGCGCGACCTCTTAAAACAGAATGTTTCCGCATCAAACCCGACCTCAGCTGGCGTGTGAGGTCATAGCTCGGGTATAATCCTCGGCTTGTTTTTTGCCCGCCAAGACCTTCAGTGGATAGGGTGTTATGTCCGGAAAAGCGCAACAGCAGTCACGTATCAAAGAGTTGATCGTTCTCGGTCGTGAGCAGGGTTACCTGACTTACGCGGAGGTCAACGACCACCTGCCTGAGGATATTTCAGATCCAGAGCAGGTGGAAGACATCATCCGCATGATTAACGACATGGGGATCAACGTATTCGAAGCTGCGCCAGATAAGGATTCCCTTATGCTGGCGGACGCCGATACCGACGAGGCTGCCGCAGAAGAAGCGGCTGCCGCGCTGGCTGCTGTGGAGACCGATATCGGTCGTACCACCGACCCTGTGCGCATGTATATGCGTGAAATGGGTACCGTCGAGCTGCTGACACGCGAAGGCGAAATCGAAATCGCCAAGCGTATCGAAGAGGGTATCCGTGAAGTGATGGGCGCAATCGCGCACTTCCCAGGCACGGTTGACCACATTCTCTCCGAGTACACCCGCGTCACCACCGAAGGTGGTCGCCTGTCCGACGTCCTGAGCGGTTATATCGACCCGGATGACGGCATTGCGCCGCCTGCCGCCGAAGTACCGCCGCCTGTCGATGCCAAGGCTGCGAAAGCGGACGACGATTCCGAAGACGACGACGCTGAAGCCAGCGGCGACGATGAAGACGAAGTCGAAAGCGGTCCGGACCCGATCATCGCTGCCCAGCGTTTCGGTGCGGTTTCCGATCAAATGGAAATCACCCGCAAGGCCCTGAAAAAGCACGGTCGCGCCAACAAGCAGGCAATTGCCGAGTTGGTGGCCCTGGCAGAGCTGTTCATGCCGATCAAGCTGGTGCCGAAGCAATTCGAAGGCCTGGTTGAGCGTGTTCGAAGTGCCCTGGAGCGTCTGCGTGCCCAAGAGCGCGCAATCATGCAACTGTGCGTGCGTGATGCCCGCATGCCGCGTGCCGACTTCCTGCGCCAGTTCCCGGGCAACGAAGTAGACGAAAGCTGGACCGACGCACTGGCCAAAGGCAAGGCGAAATACGCTGAAGCCATCGGTCGCCTGCAGCCGGACATCATCCGTTGCCAGCAGAAGCTGACTGCGCTTGAGACCGAAACCGGTCTGACGATAGCCGAGATCAAGGACATCAACCGTCGCATGTCGATCGGCGAGGCCAAGGCCCGCCGCGCGAAGAAAGAGATGGTTGAAGCCAACCTGCGTCTGGTGATCTCCATCGCGAAGAAGTACACCAACCGTGGCCTGCAATTCCTCGACCTGATCCAGGAAGGCAACATCGGCTTGATGAAGGCTGTGGACAAGTTCGAATACCGTCGCGGCTACAAGTTCTCGACTTATGCCACCTGGTGGATCCGTCAGGCGATCACTCGCTCGATCGCCGACCAGGCCCGCACCATCCGTATTCCGGTGCACATGATCGAGACGATCAACAAGCTCAACCGTATTTCCCGGCAGATGTTGCAGGAAATGGGTCGCGAACCGACCCCGGAAGAGCTGGGCGAACGCATGGAAATGCCTGAGGATAAAATCCGTAAGGTATTGAAGATCGCTAAAGAGCCGATCTCCATGGAAACCCCGATCGGTGATGACGAAGACTCCCACTTGGGTGACTTCATCGAAGACTCGACCATGCAGTCGCCAATCGATGTCGCCACCGTTGAGAGTCTTAAAGAAGCGACTCGCGACGTACTGTCCGGCCTCACTGCCCGTGAAGCCAAGGTACTGCGCATGCGTTTCGGCATCGACATGAATACCGACCACACCCTTGAGGAAGTCGGTAAGCAGTTTGACGTGACCCGCGAGCGGATCCGTCAGATCGAAGCCAAGGCGCTGCGCAAGTTGCGCCACCCGACGCGAAGCGAGCATCTGCGCTCCTTCCTCGACGAGTGACACCAGAACCCCCGGCCCAGGCCGGGGGTTTTGTTTTGTATAGATAAAATCCCTCGCAACGCCCCTCCCCCGCAATGCCCGTCTACACTCGAAACATTCCCCGTGCCATAACGAGACCGTTATGCCCAGATTGCCGACTGTGTTACTGCTGTCGCTGCTGACCTGGACCGCAACGGCTGGCGCGTTGACTCTCACTGATGATGAGCGTGGCTGGTTGGCGGACCATCAGGAGCTGCGCCTGGGGGTGGACGCGTCATGGCCACCCTTTGAGTACCGTGACGAAGAAGGTCGCTACCAAGGTTTGGCGGCGGATTACGTGCGCCTGATCCAGGATCGCCTGGGCATACGGGTCAAGCTGATCGAACCGGTGAACTGGAGCGCGGTGCTGGAGCTGGCCCGCAACAACCAGCTCGACCTGCTGCCCGGCATCATGTCCACACCCGAACGCCAGGGCTACATGGCGTTCACTCGCCCGTACCTGGATTTCCCCATCGTCATCCTGGCCCACGAAGGCGGGGCCAGACCGCGCAACCTGAAGGATCTCTACGGGCTGAAGATTGCCGTGGTGGAAAACTACGCGCCCCATGAACTGCTGCGCACGCACCATCCCGACCTCAACCTGGTGGCCATGCCGAATGTGAGTTCGACGCTGCAAGCCTTGGCCACGGACGAAGTGGATGCGGTCGTCGGCGACCTCGCCTCAAGCGTCTGGAGCCTGCGCCAACTCAAGCTCGACGGTTTGTACGTCAGCGGCGAAACGCCCTACCGCTATCAGTTGGCGATGGGCGTACCACGCGACAACAAAATGCTGGTGGGCATCCTCGACAAGGTACTGGCCGACCTTGGCCCGCAGGAAACCGACGCGATCCAGCAACATTGGGTCGGCAGCTTTACCGACCATCGCACCTTCTGGACCGACTTGCTGACTTACGGCCTGCCCGCCGTGTTGCTGCTGAGCACCGTACTGGCCGTGGTAATCCGGATCAATCGCCGGCTCAGTTCGGAAATCTCCCGCCGCGTAGCCCTCGAACAGGAACTGCGCAGCAGCGAGTACCACTATCGCGGCCTGGTGGAGAGCTTGTCCGCGATTGCCTGGGAAGCCAGCGTCACCGACTTCACCTACAGCTATGTATCACCCCACGCTGAGGAACTGTTGGGTTACCCACGGGCCCACTGGCTGATTCCGGGCTTCTGGCGCAACATCATTCACCCCGCCGACCTGATTCGCACCGAATCCTACTGCCAACGCGAAACCCGCGCCAACCGTGACCACAGCGTTGATTACCGGGTCATCACCGCTGACAACCGTTGCTTGTGGGTGCGTGATATCGTCAGCCTGATCGAGCACGGCCATGAGCCCGTGCTGCGCGGCTTGATGATCGACATCAGTGAGGCAAAGCGCACCGAAGAGGCCCTGCAACTGTCTGAGCAGAAGTTCGCCTCGGTGTTCCAGCAATGCCCGGACATCCTGGTGATTGCACGGCTGTCCGACGGCTGCCTGCTGGAGGTGAACAAAGCGTTCGAGGACCAGGTCGGGCTGACAGCCGAACATGTCGTGGGTAAAACCGCTACCGAGCTGAACATCTGGGGCATCCAGGGCGCAGGCCCCGATCTGCTGCAGCGGTTGCAGACCACCAGCATCCGCAACCTGGAAATGCCCTTCCTGCGCAGCAATGGCCAGGCCTTCACCGGTCTGATTTCCGCCGAACCGTTTCAACTCGACACTACAGAGGCCATCGTGGTGGTGGTGCGCGACATCACCCAACTCAAGGAAACCCAGCAACAGCTGCAAACCTCCGAGGAGAAATTCGCCAAGGCCTTCCACGCCTCCCCCGACGGCTTGCTGTTGAGCCGCCAGCGCGATGGCCTGCTGATAGAAGTGAACGATGGTTTCAGCCGGATCACAGGTTTCAACAGCGCCGCCTCCGTCGATCAGTCCACCTTGGACCTGGGCATCTGGGTCGACCTCAACGAACGCAAACACATGCTCGAACTGATGCAGCGCGATGGCTTTGTGCGCGACTTCATCTGCCACATACGCCGCAGCGATGGTCAGATTCGCTTGTGCGAGCTATCCAGCCGCCCACTGCCGATTGGCGATGACGACTGCATGCTGACCATCGCCCGAGACATCACCGAACGCCAACTGATGCAGGAAAAACTGCAACAAGCTGCCACCGTGTTCGAGAGCACAGCCGAAGGTGTGTTGATCACCGACACCCGGCAGAACATCAGCGCCGTCAACCGTGCCTTCAGTGAAATCACCGGCTACAGCGAGGCCGAAGCCCTCGGCAATACCCCGCGCCTACTCGCTTCCGGGCTGCATGACAGCGCGTTTTATGCGGCGATGTGGCATCAATTGACCGCCCACGGACATTGGCAAGGCGAGATTTCCAACCGTCGCAAGAACGGCGAGTTGTACCCCAGTTGGCTGACCATCAGTGCCGTGCGCAACCGCGACCAGTTGATCACGCACTTCGTCGCGGTGTTCGCCGACATCTCCAGCCTCAAACTGGCCCAGGCCCGCCTCGACTACCAGGCGCATCACGACCCATTGACCGGCCTGCCCAACCGCACGCTGTTCGAAAGCCGACTGCAGGCCGCCCTCAACGGTCACCAGGAAACCGGCAAACAGGGCGCCGTGCTGTTTCTTGACCTGGACCGCTTCAAACACATCAACGACAGCCTCGGCCATCCGATCGGCGACCTGCTGCTCAAAGACATCGCCGTCCGCCTCAAGGAACAACTGCGCGACATCGACACCGTGGCACGCCTCGGCGGCGACGAATTCATCATCCTGCTCCCAGGCCTGCAACACGCGAGTGACGCCGAATACCTGGCGAATAAGCTGTTGGCCTGCTTTACACCGCCGTTCCAGGCCGGCGAGCACGAGTTCTTTATCAGCGCCAGCATCGGCACCAGCCTGTACCCGCAGGACGGCACCGACGTCGCCACCCTGGTCAAGAATGCCGACGCCGCGATGTATCGCTCCAAGGCCAAGGGGCGCAACCGGGTCGAAAGCTACACCCGCGACCTCACCGCCCAGGCCAACGAGCGCGTGGCGCTGGAACATGAACTGCGCCGCGCCATCGAGCGCAACGAACTGACCCTGTACTACCAGCCGAAACGGAGCCTGATCACCCAGGAACTGATCGGTGCCGAAGCATTGATCCGCTGGCATCACCCCACGTTTGGCGACGTACCGCCCGAACACTTCATCGCCCTCGCCGAAGAGAACGGCATGATCCTGCAGATCGGTGATTGGGTGCTGGAACAGGCCTGCCGACAACTGCACGCCTGGCAAGGCACCTTCGACGAGTTCGGCCCACTGTCGGTGAACCTGGCCGGCGCCCAACTGCGTCACCCCGGCTTGCTGGCGCGCATCGAACAGCTATTGCGCGACTACCAACTCGACCCGGGCTGCCTGCAACTGGAGATCACCGAAAACTTCATCATGAGCCAGGCCGAAGAAGCGCTGGAGGTGCTGCACCAACTCAAAGACCTCGGCGTACAACTGGCAATCGATGACTTCGGTACCGGCTACTCCTCCCTCAGCTACCTCAAGCGCCTGCCCCTGGATTACCTGAAGATCGACCAATCCTTCGTCCGCGGCCTGCCCGACGACCCCCACGACGCCGCCATCGTGCGCGCCATCATCGCCCTGGGCCACAGCATGCAATTCACCATCATCGCCGAAGGCGTGGAGAACCCCGCACAGCAGGCCTTCCTCGCTGCGGAAGGCTGCGAACAGATGCAAGGCTACATCGTCAGCCTGCCGCTACCGCCGGAGCTTTTTGCTGCTACGTTTCTTCGTATAAGCATTGAGGATTTTTCGGATGGCACAGCGGGGAAACCATCGTTATAATCCGCGACCTGTTACAGGGCCTATAGCTCAGTTGGTTAGAGCAGTGGACTCATAATCCATTGGTCGTAGGTTCAAGTCCTACTGGGCCCACCAATTCGAAAGCCGCGCATTGCGCGGCTTTCGTGTGTCTGGCCGCCTCACTTCGCAAACAACTGCCCAATATCCTTGAACGCCTTGAACTCCAGCGCGTTCCCACACGGATCAAACAGAAACAACGTCGCCTGCTCCCCCACCTGCCCCTTGAACCGAATATGTGGTTCCAGCACAAACCGAGTTTCCCTGGCCTGCAGCCGCTGCGCCAAGGCGTGCCAATCTTCCCAACCCAGCACCACGCCAAAATGCGGCACGGGTACGTTGTGGCCGTCGACTGCGTTGGTGTGGGCTGATTCCTGGGAGGCGGTCTTGGGGTGTTCGTGGATCACCAGTTGGTGGCCGAAGAAGTTGAAGTCGACCCAATGATCGCTTGAGCGTCCTTCTTCGAGGCCAAAGACGTCACCGTAGAAGTTCCGCGCAGCGGCGAGGTCGTATACCGGGATTGCCAGGTGGAAAGGTGCAAGTGTCATCAGGTCAAACCTCTATGGGCGTTAAGTGCCTCGATTTTAGCCTTGCTGCCAACGATGAAAAGACGATAGTTTTTGCGCCGAGCTCAAATTATTTCGATCAATCGAGACGCCCATGCTGCGTGAACTGAAGACCTTTATCGCAGTAACCCGTCACGGCACATTCGCGGCGGCCGGTATGCATATCGGGCTGACGCAGTCGGCGGTGAGTGCGCAGATTCGTCAGTTGGAGCAGGCGCTCGGTGTGCCGCTGTTCGACCGTACCGGGCGCCAGGCCACGTTGAATGCGGCGGGACTGCGCGCCTTGCCACTGGCGAGAGAGATCCTGGAGACCTTCAACCGCATGGCGGTGCCGGTGGATGCCAATGAGTACCGGGGTGAGTTGAAGGTGGGCGCCATCACCACTGCACAAACCGGTTTGTTGCCCCAGGCACTGGTGCGTTTGCGTCAGGCGGCACCGACGGTGGAGTGCAAGTTGATACCGGGCGTGTCCCTGGAGTTGTTGAGCCAGGTGGACGCCGGTGAGCTGGACTCGGCGATCATCATCCGCCCGCCCTTCGACCTGCCCAAGGAACTGCACGTGCAGGTGCTGCGCAAGGAGCCGTTCGCGCTGATCGTGCCTCACACGTTGGCGGGTGATGACCCGTTGCAGTTGCTGGCGACGCAGCCCCATGTGCGCTATGACCGCACTTCATTTGGCGGTCGCCTGGTCAGCCGATTCCTCAAGGAACATAAACTTGACGTGCAGGTAGCATTGGAGCTGGATGAGCTGGAGGCCATCGTCAAGATGGTCGAGTGCGGCCTGGGTGTATCGCTGATTCCTCAGGCCGGGTTGTGGCTGGAACGCTCGCCCAACGTGCGAATCATCCCATTGGGCAGCCGGACCTTTTACCGCGAAATCATCCTGCTGAGCCGCTACAGTCAACGCCACCTGCCCGTACCGCAACTGTTCACGCGCTGCCTGCTCGCCGACGCCAACCTGTAAGATGCCAACCCATTGCCCGCCTATCGGAGCCCTCGCCTTGCCCGCCCTAGATGAAATCGACCGCCAACTGATCGCCGCCCTGCAGATCAACGCCCGCGAAAGCGTGGCCATGCTAGCCCGGCAGTTGGGCATCGCGCGCACCACGGTGACGTCGCGCCTGGCACGCCTGGAGAAAACCCAGGTGATCACCGGTTATGGCGTGCGCCTTGGGCAACGCGTGGTTGATGGTGGTTTGCAGGCTTACGTCGGGATCACCGTACAAGCGCGCTCGGGCAAGGAAGTGTTGCGCCGGTTGAGTGCCATGGCCCAGGTGCAGCAGTTGTGCGCGGTGAGTGGAGAGTTCGATTACGTGGCTTGGCTGCGCACGGATTCGCCCGAACAGTTGGACCAATTGCTGGACCAGATCGGCAGTGTGGACGGGGTGGAGAAAACCACTACGTCGATCATCCTGAGTAACAAATTGGATCGCGGTCAACCAATCTGATCAAAAGGTTCGTCATTTCGACTAAAAACAGATCAATCCGACGACACATTGCGTCTTATTAACGAACGCTACGCTCCCTAAACTGGCTGCCATCTTTTCCTATACTCAGCGGGTCACGCCCGCCAGGTCGCCAGTAAGGGTCAGCCATGAGCATTCCGTCCAGCACCATCAGCAAGACCAATCGCCACCCCGCCGACGGCAAGAAACCCATCACTATCTTTGGCCCGGACTTTCCGTTCGCCTTCGATGACTGGATCGAACATCCCGCGGGCCTGGGCAGCATCCCCGCCGCCCACCACGGCGCCGAAGTGGCGATCGTCGGCGCCGGCATCGCGGGTCTGGTGGCCGCCTACGAACTGATGAAGCTGGGCCTCAAGCCGGTGGTGTACGAAGCCTCGAAAATGGGCGGCCGCCTGCGCTCTCAGGCCTTTGAAGGCGCCGAAGGTATCATCGCCGAGTTGGGCGGCATGCGCTTTCCGGTGTCGTCGACGGCGTTCTACCACTATGTGGACAAGCTCGGCCTGGAAACCAAACCTTTCCCCAACCCGCTGACCCCGGCCTCCGGCAGCACGGTCATCGACCTTGAAGGCCAGACCCACTACGCGCAAAAGCTCTCCGACTTGCCGGTACTGTTCCAGGAAGTCGCGGACGCCTGGGCCGATGCGCTGGAAGCCGGTTCGCAGTTCGGTGATATCCAGCAGGCCATCCGCGACCGCGACGTGCCGCGCCTCAAGGAGCTGTGGAACAAGCTGGTGCCGCTATGGGACGACCGCACCTTCTACGACTTCGTCGCCACCTCCAAGGCGTTCGCCAAGTTGTCGTTCCTGCACCGTGAAGTCTTCGGCCAGGTGGGTTTCGGCACCGGCGGCTGGGACTCTGACTTCCCCAATTCGATGCTGGAAATCTTCCGCGTGGTGATGACCAACTGCGACGACCACCAACACCTGGTGGTCGGCGGCGTAGCCCAGGTGCCGATGGGCATCTGGCGCCATGTACCGGAGCGCTGCGCCCATTGGCCGGCCGGCACCAGCCTGAGTTCACTGCATCGCGGCGCGCCACGCGCGGGCGTCAAACGTATCGCCCATGCCGCCGATGGCCGTTTTGCCGTCACCGACAACTATGGCGACACCCGCGAATACGCCGCCGTGCTGACCACCTGCCAGAGCTGGCTGCTGACCACCCAGATCGAATGCGACGAAAGCCTGTTCTCGCAAAAAATGTGGATGGCCCTGGACCGCACACGCTACATGCAATCATCGAAAACCTTTGTGATGGTCGACCGCCCGTTCTGGAAGGACAAAGACCCGGAAACCGGCCGTGACCTGATGAGCATGACCCTCACCGACCGCCTGACCCGTGGCACCTACCTGTTCGATAACGGCGACGACAAGCCGGGGGTGATCTGCCTGTCGTACTCGTGGATGAGCGACGCCCTGAAAATGCTGCCGCAGCCCATCGACAAGCGGGTGAAACTTGCCCTCGACGCGCTGAAAAAGATCTACCCGAAAGTCGATATCAAGGCACGCATTATCGGCGATCCAATCACCGTGTCCTGGGAAGCCGACCCGCACTTCCTCGGGGCTTTCAAGGGCGCGTTGCCGGGTCACTATCGCTATAACCAGCGCATGTATGCACACTTCATGCAGAAGGACATGCCCGCCGAACAACGTGGGATTTTTATCGCTGGTGATGATGTGTCCTGGACGCCGGCCTGGGTGGAGGGCGCGGTGCAAACCTCACTGAACGCGGTGTGGGGCATCATGACCCACTTCGGCGGCAGCACTCACCCCGAGAATCCGGGGCCGGGTGATGTGTTCGATGAAATCGGGCCGATTGCCCTGGCGGATTAAGGAGTTGAACATGCGCGTCGCCCTGTACCAATGCCCGCCGCTGCCGCTGGATGTGGCCGGCAACCTCAAGCGCCTGCACCAACTGGCGCACGAGGCATCCGATGCCGATGTACTGGTGCTGCCGGAGATGTTCCTGAGCGGCTACAACATCGGTGCCGAGGCCGTTGGCGCCTTGGCCGAGACGCAGGACGGGCCGTCGGCGCAGGCCATTGCCGAACTGGCCAAAAGCGCCGGGCTGGCGATTCTGTACGGCTACCCTGAGCGGGCCGCAGATGGCCAGATCTACAACGCCGTGCAGTTGATCGACGCCCACGGCCAGCGCCTGTGCAACTACCGCAAGACCCATCTGTTTGGTGATCTGGACCATTCGATGTTCAGCGCCGGTGAGGATGATTTCCCACTGGTAGAACTCAACGGCTGGAAGCTCGGTTTCCTGATCTGCTATGACCTGGAGTTCCCGGAAAACACCCGGCGCCTGGCCCTGGCTGGCGCTGAGCTGATCCTGGTGCCCACTGCCAACATGGTGCCGTTCGATTTTGTCGCCGATGTCACCGTGCGGGCGCGGGCCTTTGAAAACCAGTGTTATGTGGCCTACGCCAATTACTGCGGGCATGAAGGCGAGATCCAGTACTGCGGGCAGAGCAGCATTGCTGCACCGAATGGCCAGCGTATTGCCCAGGCCGGCCTGGACGAAGCGCTGATCGTCGGGGAGTTGGAGCGCCAATCGCTCCTCGACGCCCGCAGTGCCAATCACTACCTGCAAGATCGCCGCCCCGAGTTGTACGGCGCGCTGCACAAGCCCTGATCCAGCCGGTTTGCTAGCATAGGCGCATTCTCTGTTTCGGAAGTGCCCATGCCTGCGCCGGCCCACCCTCATTACCTTCACCTGACCCTGGCCAATGGCTTGCGGGTTTCCTTGCGTCACGCCCCACGGTTAAAGCGTTGCGCGGCCGTGCTGAGGGTGGCGGCCGGCAGCCACGACGTGCCATTGGCATGGCCGGGACTGGCGCATTTCCTGGAGCATTTGCTGTTCCTCGGGACCGAGCGTTTTCCCACAAGCGAAGGGTTGATGGCCTACGTGCAACGCCATGGAGGCCAGGTCAATGCCAGCACCCGCGAGCGCACTACGGACTTTTTCTTTGAACTGCCGGCTGCCACGTTTGCCGGGGGCCTGGAGCGCTTGGCCGACATGCTGACCCATCCGCGCCTGGCGCTGGAGGACCAACTGCGTGAGCGCGAGGTGCTGCACGCGGAGTTTATCGCCTGGTCCCAGGATGCAACGGCACAACAGCAAGTGGCACTACTGGAAGGCCTGGCGTCGGATCATCCGCTGCGGGGTTTCCATGCGGGCAACCGCGACAGCCTGCCAGTAGAGCATGAGACATTTCAGCAAGCCCTGCGGGAATTTCATACGCAGTTCTATCAGAGTGGGCAGATGACCTTGAGCCTGGCCGGCCCACAATCGCTGGAGGCACTGGAAGGCTTGGCACAGCGGTTCAGTGAGCACCTGATCTCAGGACTTCCACGTGTGCAATCCGCGCCACCGGCCTTGATGCAGGGGCAAGCCCAGCGCTATCGGCACATCGCCAATGATCACCTGCATCAGGTCATCACGTGCAATGCCCCCCGGGAAGCACTGGCATTCCTCTGCACCTGGCTTAACGCTTCGGCACCCGGTGGCTTGCTGGCGGAGCTGAAAGCGCAGCAACTGGCGAGCGCACTGCAGGCGTCGGTGCTGTATCACTTCGCTGGGCAAGCGGTGCTGGCTATCGACTTTACACTCAGTGGTCCCGCTGAATCGGCGACACACGTCGAGGCGTTGCTGTACGACTGGCTGGCCTTTTTCGCACATAGCGACTGGACGGCGTTGCGCGAAGAATTCGCACTGCTGGCCGTTCGCCAACAACAGACCCAAGGCGCTCTGGCCTTGGCCCGAAACGACAACCAAGGCCTGTCGGAACTGGATGTCGCCGCCCTCAAGGCCATGCTGGATTCGCTGCACCTGCCGCCCTCTACACTCACTTGGCAGTTGCCGCCGAACAACCCCTTCCTGCGTCCGCCGGTCAAGGAAGAACGCGCCGGCCTGATCCGCGGCCAGACCAGCGCCCACCGAGGCTTGCGCACGTTTGCCCAGGATCGCTCCAGAGGGCGTCGTGATGCATCGGCGTTGACCTTCAGCCAGGCATTGGCGGACGACAGCAACGAAGGAGCATTGTATCTGCAATGGCAATCAGCTCCGCCACACCCGGAAAACGCGTTGCAGTCGTTGCGCGACGATGCCCGCCAGGCGGGTGTCGAAGTGTCGTTCGAAAACCTGGGCAGTCACTGGCTGGTGAAAATGGTCGGGCTACAGGAGCCGATCCCAGCAGTTCTGGAAGTGCTGGCGCAACGCCTGGGCGATCCGCAAGAGGCACAAGCCGCCGCGCCGCCCATGATCGCTATCCGCGAATTGCTCAAGACGCTGCCCGCTTGCTGCACCTCGACCACGTCCGAACCAGCCTCGTGGGACTCCGCACGTTGGCACGGCCTGGGGCTGGGTTTCTCTACCTCCCATGAAGCCTTGATCAAAACTGCTGCGGCCCGCCTGCCGGGGCAACCCGCGAGCCTCAATCACGTCGCGCCATCCCTGAGCGGCCAACGTATCTGGCATGAGGTGCAAACCGACTCAAACGAAGCCGCGTTGCTGCTGTTTTGTCCAACGCCAAGCCAATCCTTGGCGGACGAAGCCGCATGGCGACTACTCGGCCATCTGCTCCAGGCGCCGTTCTACCAACGCCTGCGGGTAGAGCTGCAAATCGGCTACGCCGTGTTCAGCAGCATCCGACAGATAAACGGCCAGACCGGCCTGCTGTTCGGTGTGCAATCCCCTGGCCTGTCCCTGTCGGGCATCGTCGATCACCTGAACACCTTCCTCAAGCAACTGCCGGCGCTGATCGACCGCAGCGACGACCTGGGCAACCTGGCGTTGGCCGAGCAGTTCTGCGCACGGACGCTGCCCAACGCCCAAGCCGCCGAACTGCTGTGGCATGCCCATCTGGCGGGCCATCCGTCGGACTACCTGGTTCAACTTCAAGCCCGGATCCAAACCTGTACCCGCGAAACATTGCAGCATGCCGCGCAACAATTAAACGACGCCGCAGGCGGCTGGCGCTGCATCGCCAACGGCCCGCGCATCTCGACTGCGTGGCAAGCGGCAGGGTGATCATTGCCGCCCCTGCAAAAGGCTTTCTCCCTCAAGACAGCGCTAACTTGAAAAGAATTGAGTAATATTCCCACGCACACATCTGAACATCTCCGACTGGAGGTGGACTATATGTATTACTTGGTAGTAAACGTCCCATCCCTTCGTAGGAGTAAGAATATGACCTGGTCCAAACCTGCTTACACTGATCTGCGCATCGGTTTCGAAGTCACCATGTACTTCGCCAGCCGTTAATCCGCTGGGTACTACAACGCCTCGGTTCGCCCGGGGCGTTTTTGTTTTGAGCTTGATGGAGCGACCATGTTTGTCCAGATTCTAGGTTCCGCCGCCGGCGGTGGTTTCCCGCAGTGGAACTGCAACTGCGTGAACTGCGCGGGTTTTCGTGATGGCAGCCTGCGGGCCCAGGCGCGTACCCAGTCGTCCATCGCGATCTCCGACGATGGCGTGAATTGGGTGCTGTGCAATGCCTCGCCGGATATCCGCGCGCAACTCCAGGGCTTTGCACCGATGCAACCCGGCCGCGCCCTGCGCGATACCGGCATCAGCGCGATCATCCTGATGGACAGCCAGATCGACCACACCACCGGCCTGCTGAGCCTGCGCGAAGGCTGCCCGCACCAGGTGTGGTGCACCGACATGGTCCATGAAGACCTCAGCACCGGTTTCCCGCTGTTCAGCATGCTCACCCACTGGAACGGCGGCCTGGCCTGGAACCGCATCGAGCTGGACGCCAGCTTCACCATCCCGGCCTGCCCCAATCTGCGCTTCACCCCGCTGCCCCTGCGCAGCGCAGCCCCACCCTACTCGCCACACCGCTTCGACCCGCACCCCGGCGACAACATCGGCCTGATCGTCGAAGACCTGCGCACCGGCGGCAAGCTGTTCTACGCCCCGGGCCTGGGCAAGGTCGACGCGCCATTGCTGGAGATCATGGCCGGCAGCGACTGTCTTCTGGTGGACGGCACCATGTGGGATGACGATGAAATGCAGCGCCGTGGCGTTGGCACCCGCACCGGCCGCGAGATGGGCCACCTGGCGCAAAACGGCCCCGGCGGCATGCTTGAAGTGCTGGAACAGTTGCCCGAGCAGCGCAAGGTGCTTATCCACATCAACAACACCAACCCGATCCTCGATGAAGACTCCCCCGAGCGAGCGGAGCTGGTGCGGCGCAATGTCGAAGTGGCTTACGACGGCATGAGCATTGAATTGTAGGAGCTGACGAGATGACTGACACGCCATTGACCACCGCCGAATTCGAAGCCGCCCTGCGGGCCAAGGGCGCCTTCTACCATATCCATCACCCGTATCACGTGGCGATGTACGAAGGCCGCGCCACCCGCGAGCAGATCCAGGGCTGGGTCGCCAACCGTTTCTATTATCAGGTGAATATCCCGCTCAAAGACGCCGCGATCCTGGCCAACTGCCCGGACCGTGAGATCCGTCGCGAGTGGATCCAGCGCCTGCTCGACCACGATGGCGCCCCCGGTGAGGACGGCGGCATCGAAGCCTGGCTGCGCCTGGGCCAGGCGGTGGGCCTCGACCCCGACCAACTACGCTCGCAGGAGTTGGTACTGCCTGGCGTACGATTCGCGGTAGACGCCTACGTCAACTTCGCCCGTCGCGCCAGTTGGCAGGAAGCCGCGAGCAGCTCGCTGACCGAGCTGTTCGCGCCGCAGATCCACCAGTCGCGCCTCGATAGCTGGCCGCAGCATTACCCCTGGATCGACCCGGCCGGCTATGAATATTTCCGCACCCGCCTGGGCCAGGCCCGCCGCGATGTGGAACACGGGTTGGCAATTACCCTGCAGCACTACACCACTCGTGAAGGCCAGGAGCGCATGCTGGAGATTCTCCAGTTCAAACTCGACATCCTGTGGAGCATGCTAGATGCCATGAGCATGGCCTATGAACTCAAGCGCCCGCCATATCACAGCGTGACCGAGCAGCGGGTGTGGCATAAAGGGATCACCCTATGAGCTTTGACCGCAGCAAGAAACCGACCTGGCGCCCAGGCTACCGTTACCAGTACGAGCCGGCGCAAAAAGGCCACGTGTTGCTCTACCCCGAAGGCATGATCAAGCTCAACGACAGCGCCGCATTGATTGGTGGCTTGATCGACGGCGAGCGCGACGTGGCGGCCATCATCGCCGAGCTGGAGAAACAATTTCCTGGTGTGCCTGAGCTCGGTGAAGACATCGAGCAGTTCATGGAGGTCGCCCGTGCTGAGCACTGGATCACCCTTGCCTGAAAAGCCGGCCATCGGCCTGCCGCTGTGGTTGCTGGCCGAGCTGACCTACCGCTGCCCGTTGCAGTGCCCGTACTGCTCCAACCCGTTGGACTTTGCCGAGCAGGGCAAGGAGCTGACGACCGAGCAGTGGTTCAAGGTGTTCCGCGAAGCCCGCGAGATGGGGGCCGCGCAGCTGGGGTTTTCCGGCGGTGAACCGCTGGTGCGCCAGGACCTGGCCGAGCTGATCGCTGAAGCGCGCAAACTGGGGTTCTACACCAACCTGATCACCTCGGGCATCGGCCTTACCGAGCAGAAGATCAGCGACTTCAAGAAAGCCGGCCTGGACCATATCCAGATCAGCTTCCAGGCCAGCGACGAACAGGTGAACAACCTGCTGGCCGGCTCGAAAAAAGCCTTCGCACAGAAACTGGAAATGGCCAGGGCCGTGAAGGCCCACGGCTACCCGATGGTGCTGAACTTCGTGACCCATCGGCACAATATCGACAAGATCGACCGCATCATCGAACTGTGCATTGCGCTGGAGGCCGACTTCGTGGAGCTCGCCACCTGCCAGTTCTACGGCTGGGCACAGCTCAATCGGGTGGGGTTGTTGCCGACCCGGGAGCAGCTGGTGCGCGCCGAACGCGTCACCAACGAATATCGCGCCCGGCTGGAAGCGGAAGGTCACCCGTGCAAGCTGATCTTCGTCACACCGGACTACTACGAAGAACGCCCGAAGGCCTGCATGAACGGCTGGGGCAGTATCTTTCTGACTGTGACGCCAGACGGCACCGCCCTGCCGTGTCACGGCGCCCGACAAATGCCGGTGCAATTTCCCAACGTGCGCGACCACAGCATGCAGCACATCTGGTACGACTCGTTCGGCTTCAACCGCTTCCGTGGCTACGACTGGATGCCCGAGCCGTGCCGTTCGTGCGATGAAAAAGAAAAGGACTTCGGCGGCTGCCGTTGCCAGGCCTTCATGCTCACCGGGGACGCGAGCAATGCCGACCCGGTGTGCAGCAAGTCCGAGCAGCACGGCATCATCCTGCAAGCGCGGGAAGAGGCCGAGCACGCCACCCAGACCATCGAGCAACTGGCCTTTCGCAATGAGCGCAACTCACGGCTCATCGCCAAAGGCTGACGGCCTCAGCGCTTGGCGATGATGTACACCGCGTGCACGATGCCCGGGATGTAGCCGCACAGGGTCAGCAGGATATTCAGCCAGAACGCGCCGCCGAAACCCACTTGCAGGAACACACCCAGTGGCGGCAACAGAATGGCGATGATGATACGAATGAAATCCATGGGATCAGCTCCAGAAAATCGGCTCGTGTGAGCCGTGTAGCTAATCGACCTTGGGCGTTCGTGAGGGTTCAGTGGGATCTGGCGTTGGGCCATCCAGGCAAAAAAACGCCCCCAGCCAAAAGAATCAGGCCGGAGGCGTCGCGTAGACCGCGAGACGGTTCAGGAATAGGGGTTAAACAGCAATGCCCTTGCGGCATTGCAGTTGTGCGGTGCGCACGCGGGAGAAGGCACGGGCCAGGCGCAGGAGCATTTCGTCGATGTTGCTTTTGCTCACCGTGAGGGCCGGGGTGAAGCGCAGGCAGCCGGGCTGTGGGGCGTTGAGGATCAGGCCTTCGTGCAGGGCCGCTTTTACCACCGCATCCGCAGAATCATCCGACAGCGCCAGGCCCCACATCAGGCCGTGGCCGCGCAGCGGGCCGTGGTCGTAGCGATAGGCCAGGCGGGCAAGGCCTTCGCCGAGGTAAAGGCCGGACTCACGCACCTGTTCCAGAAAGCCGTGCTCCAGCACCGTATCGAATACCGCCAGCCCGGCCGATGCCATCAGCGCATTGCCGTGATGGGTGCCTTCCAGCTCGCCCACTTCAAAACAGCAGGCTTTACCACGCGCCAGCAGCGCCGCAAGGGGCACACCGCCGCCCAGGCCTTTGCCCAGGGTGATGATGTCCGCACGTACGCCGTATTGCTGTTCGGCGAGCAAGGTGCCGCAGCGGCCTATGCCGGTTTGCACCTCGTCGAGTATCAGCAGGATCCCCAGTTCACGGCACAGCCGCTCGACCCCTTTGAGATAGTGCTCCGTCGCGGGGATCACTCCGGCCTCGCCCTGGATCGGCTCCAGCAGGATGGCGACGGTTTGCGCGTCGACCGCGGCATGCAGGGCCGGCAGGTCGTTGAAGGGCACATGGCTGAAGCCCGGCAGTTGCGGTTCGAAGCGATTGGTACTCTCGCCCGCCGACGCCGACATCGCCGCAAAACTGCGACCATGGCAACCACCGCTCGCGCTGATGATGCGGTAAGCGCCACCACGATGCAGTTGGCCCCATTTGCGCGCCAACTTGATCGCGGCTTCAACGGCTTCCGCGCCGCTGTTGAGCAGGTAGGCCTGGTCACTGCCGGTGCGATGGCACAGGCGCTCGGCGAGGTTGAGTTGAGCGCGGTTATGCAAGCCGTTGCCTGGGTTGATCAGCGCCTGAGTCTGGTCGGCCAGCGCCTTGATCAACACCTGTGGGCTGTGGCCGAGGCTGTTGGCTGCGTTGCCCTGGCTGAAATCCAGGTAGGCCCGGTCGTCACTGTCCCAGAGCCAGGAACCCTGGCCGCGCACGAACACTTGCGGCGGCCGTGCGACGGAGGGCATCAGGGATTCGTTGGGAGGATTATCGCTGGGTGTCTCCAGAACTAAATCGTCCAGGCTCGGCGCGGGGCGACGGAATAGATTCATGGCTCGCCCCCAATAGCAACTGGGCCTTGGTCGGTGCGAGGTGCCAACATTGCCTTGAGGTTTTTTGCCTTGCCTATGTAAACGCCATCAATATAAACGCTGTTCATTGCCCGATACGGCCCTGTAAGCCCTGCGAATAGGCGCTAGACTAGGCGTCTCGGGGGCCAGCGGCCATTTCGATTTTCCAGCTTTTTCGATAAGTAAGCCTTATGGATTTCAAGCAACTGCGTTATTTCGTCGCGGTGTATGAGGAGGGCCATGTAGGCCGTGCTGCGGAGCGTCTGTCGATCTCCCAGCCGGCGCTGTCCCAGCAGATTCGCCAGTTGGAGCAGAACCTGGATGTGAGCCTGTTCGAACGCAGCAGCAAGCGCCTGCTACCGACACTGGCGGCGCATACGCTGTACAACCACGCCTTGCCGCTGATCGATGGCATGCAACAGGCAGTTGAGGCCCTGCGCAACTTCAAGGGCCAGGCGATGCGCACGCTGGCCATCGGCGTGCTGCAAACCGTGCACACCAGCCTGGTCCCGCAGATGCTCGAGCGCGTGCGCAAGGCCCAGCCGCATTTGGTGGTGCAGATCTACGAATTGACCGGGCTCGAAATTGAGCGGCGGCTACTCAACGGCTCGCTGGATATCGGCATCAGTTACCTGCCGCCACGCCAGCCGGGGTTGCACGGCGTGTTGCTGTACGAAGATGAGTTGAAGGTGGTCATCCCCGAAGACCATCCCTTGCGGGAATTCAAGAAAGTCTCACTGAAGCAGGCCGCGGAGTTGCCGATGTTGCTGTTGGGGGAAGAGTTTCAGGTGCGGCAGATCTGGCAGGGCCAGCTGTCCAACCTCGGGCGACGCCCGCAAGTCCAGGCGGAACTCAACACCATGGTGGGGATCCTCGACAGCCTGCCTCACACCAAACTGGCGACGGTGCTGCCGGGGCGCTCCCAGGATGAACACAACAGCCAGGCGCTGCTTTGGAAGCCCTTGAGTGAACCCAGGGTGCCGCTGAAAGTCGGTCTGGTGTGCCGCGATGTGCAGCGCCAGCAGGCGACGGTGGCGTTGCTGCGCACCTTGCTGGAAGACGTGATGAATGCCCCGCAGGCGCCAGCCTGACTTTTTCGCGGGCAAAAGAAAACCCCGCCGAAGCGGGGCTTTGCAGACTGTTTCCCTGACATCCATTTCACTCCGCCGTCCTGGCAGAATCCTACGTGTCCGTGTTGTTGCTTTGCGCTTCCTGCGCGACGTCCATGTGAAGTAGATTATCCGTGGATCCAATATGGCGATAGAGGACGAATAGCAGCACGTCATGTAAGAGAATGCTTACACGCCCTCCAAGCCCTTAGAACAAGGCTTCATCCAGCAAAAACAGTGATTCGCTACCGGCCTTTACCGACGCACTCAGCGAGTGGATGCGTGGCAACAGGCGCGCAAAGTAGAAACGCGCAGTTCCCAGTTTGCTGGCGTAGAAGTCTTCTTGCGACTCCTTGCCCAACGCGGCCTTGGCCATGCGAGCCCACATATAGGCATACGCCATGTAGCCAAAGGCATGCAGGTACTCCACCGACGCCGCGCCGATTTCATTCGGGTTGGCCTTGGCGCGGTCCAGCACCCAGGCGGTCAGCTCATCCAGGTTATCCACCGCCGCGCCCAGCGGCTTGGTGAATTCGGCCAGCTCGGCACCCGCCGAGGCAATGAACGCGCGGATCTCATCGGCAAACAGGGTGTAGAACACCCCGCCACTGCCGACGATCTTGCGCCCCATCAGGTCCAGGGCCTGGATGCCGTTGGTGCCTTCGTAAATCTGGGTGATGCGCACATCGCGCACCAGTTGCTCCTGGCCCCACTCACGAATGTAACCGTGGCCGCCAAATACCTGTTGGCCCAGCACAGTGGTTTCCAGGCCCAGGTCGCTCAGGAACGCCTTGGCCACCGGCGTCAGCAGTGCCACCAGGTTATCCGCACGCTCGCGGGCAGCGGCGTCGTCGCTGAACTTGGCGATGTCCAGTTGCGTCGCCACGTAGGTGGAGAACGCACGGCCACCTTCGTTGGCGGCCTTCATGGTGAGCAGCATGCGCCGTACGTCCGGGTGCACGATGATCGGGTCGGCCATTTTGTCTTTGGCCTGGGCGCCGGTCGGTGCACGGCTTTGCAGGCGGTCGCGGGCGTACTCGATAGCGTTCTGATAGGAACGCTCGCCGGACGCCAGGCCCTGGATACCGACACCCAGGCGCTCGTAGTTCATCATGGTGAACATCGCCGCCAGACCACGGTTCGGCTCACCGACCAGGTAACCCACGGCCTCGTCGAAGTTCATCACGCAGGTCGCCGACGCCTGGATCCCCATCTTGTGCTCGATGGAACCACAGCTCACGGCATTGCGTGCGCCCAGGCTGCCGTCGGTGTTCACCATGAACTTCGGCACCAGGAACAGCGAAATCCCCTTGGGCCCCGCCGGCGCGTCCGGCAGCTTGGCCAGTACCAGGTGGATGATGTTATCGGTGAGGTCGTGTTCACCGCCGGTGATGAAGATCTTGGTGCCGCTGACTGTGTAGGAGCCGTCCGCCTGCGGCTCAGCCTTGGTGCGGATCATCCCCAGGTCGGTCCCGGCGTGGGCCTCGGTCAGGCACATGGAACCGGCCCACTCACCGGAATACATCTTCGGCAGGTAAGCGGCCTTGAGCGATTCGCTGGCGTGGGTGTTGATCGACACGCAGGCGCCGGAGGTCAGCATCGGGTACAGACCGAACGCCAGGCTCGACGAGTTGATCATCTCTTCGACCTGGGCCGACACGGCCTTGGGCATGCCCATGCCGCCGAACGCAGGGTCGCCGCCTACACCCACCCAACCGCCTTCAGCGTAGGTTTTGTAGGCTTGCGGGAAACCGTCCGGCGTAAATACCGCTGTGTTATCCCAACGGCAACCTTGTTCATCGCCACCACGGCTGAGCGGGGCGATGGATTTGGCGGTGACCTTGCCGGCTTCTTCGAGGATGGCCTCTACGGTTTCGGCGTCAACGGTGTCTGCCAATGCCGGCAACTGGGCCCAAGTGGTGGCGACCTCAAAGACTTCGTTGAGGACGAAGCGCATATCACGCAGCGGCGCTTTGTAATCAGCCATGGCAAACCTCGTGAGAACGTGAAAAGTAATTCGGTAAGAGTCGGTTTTACAGGCTCAGAGTGTACCCGAACAACTTTTCAGACACATAGGGTCCACTTGTGACTGATTGGTATTTTTAAGTCATCACCACGCAAACGCCTCCGCAGGCAGACTCATCAGGCATTCGCTGCCCGCTTCCACGGCCGCGCGATGGGTAGCCGTACGCGGCAGTAGACGCTTGAAGTAGAACTCGCACGTGGCCAACTTGGCCTTGGCAAAATCGCCATCTGGCTGTTCAAGGGCAGCGATCGCCATGCGCAGCCACAGGTACGCGAGCACCACGTAACCGCTGTACATCAAGTAATCCACCGCCGCCGCGCCCACTTCATCGGGGTTCTTCATCGCGGCCATGCCGACCTTCGTGGTCAGCTCACCCCATTCCCCGTTCAACTGATTGAGTTGCGCCACATAGCCCTTGAGCTGCGGATGCTCGGCATTCGCGGTACAGAACTTATGCACGATTTTGGTAAACCCACGCAGCAACTTGCCCTGGCTGCCCAGTACCTTGCGCCCCAGCAGGTCGAGGGCCTGGATGCCGTTGGTGCCTTCATAGATCGGCGCAATCCGCGCATCGCGGGCCAGTTGCTCCATGCCCCATTCGCGGATGTAACCGTGGCCACCGAAGATCTGCATGCCGTGGTTGGTCACCTCAAGGCCAGTGTCGGTCATAAAGGCTTTGCAGATGGGCGTGAGGAACGCCAGCAGGTCTTCGGCCTCCTGACGCTGCGCCGCGTCCTTGCTCAGGTGCGCGGTGTCGAGCAATTGTGCGGTGAAGTAGGTCAGCGCACGGTTGCCTTCGTTGAAGGCCTTCATGGTCAGCAGCATGCGGCGCACATCAGGGTGCACGATGATCGGGTCGGCGGCTTTGTCCGGGGCCTTGGCGCCAGTCAGCGAGCGCATTTGCAGACGGTCGTTGGCGTAGGTGATCGCGCCCTGGAAGCTCGCCTCGCCATTGCACAGGCCCTGCATGCCGGTGCCCAGGCGCGCATGGTTCATCATGGTGAACATACAGTTGAGGCCCTTGTTCGGCTCACCGATCAGGAAACCCTTGGCGCCATCGAAGTTCAACACACAGGTAGCGGACGCCTTGATGCCCATCTTGTGTTCGATGGAACCACAGTGCACCGCATTGCGCTCGCCTGTGTCGGCATGGAACTTGGGCACGATGAACAGCGAGATGCCCTTGGTGCCCGCCGGCGCATCCGGCAGCTTGGCCAGCACCAGGTGAATGATATTGGCGCTCATGTCGTGCTCGCCGGCCGAGATGAAGATCTTGCTGCCGGTGACCGCATAGCTGCCGTCCGCCTGGGGCACGGCACGGGTCTTGATCAGGCCCAGGTCGGTGCCGCAGTGGGCTTCGGTGAGGCACATGGTGCCAGTCCATTCGCCCGCAGTGAGTTTGGTCAGGAACGTGTCTTTCTGCTCGGCGGTGCCGTGGGCGTGGATCGCCGACATCGCGCCGTGGGTCAGCCCCGGGTACATGCCCCAGGAGGTGTTGCTGGAGCCGATCATCTCGCTCAGCACCAGGCCGAGCGACTGCGGCAAGCCCTGGCCACCGTAGGCCGGGTCCGCTGCCACGCCGTGCCAGCCGCCCTCAACGTACTGGGCGAAGGCTTCCTTGAAGCCCTTGGGCGTGGTGACCACGCCATTGTCGAAATGGCAGCCTTCTTCGTCGCCACTGCGGTTGAGCGGCGCGAGCACGTTCTCGCAGAATTTTGCGCCTTCTTCGAGGATCGCAGCGACCATGTCCGGGCTGGCATCGGTAGCGCCCAATGCGGCGTAGTGGCCGTGGAAATCAAACACGTTGTCGATCAGAAAGCGCATGTCGCGAAGGGGAGCTTTGTACTCAGGCATGGCAATGTCTCCGTCAGCAGATGGTTTCAACCTACCGCCGGCCAACGCCCGGAACAATCACTGTAGAACCGCTGAATACAGCGCCATCACTCAACCGGCAGCGCTCTCCATGCGCACCGCGCCACGCCGGGTCTGCCCGGACGCCACCACGCAGTTGCGCCCCGCGCCCTTGGCGGCGTACAGCGCCTGGTCGGCGGACTTGAGCACTTCCTCGGGCGTGCGCTGCTCGGCCTGGCGTTCGGCCACGCCGATGCTGATGGTCACTGAGACACTGGAGGCGCCGCTGCCTGAACGGCGCTGGCGACCCTGCTGATCGTCCTGGGGGCGGTCCGAATGACGCAGCTTGATGTCGTAGTCGGCGATGATCTCGCGGATCTCCTCCAGGTGCGGCATGCATTCATCCAGGGTCTTGCCGGCGAACACCACGGCGAATTCTTCACCGCCGTAGCGGTACGCACGCCCGCCGCCGTTGACCTTTGACAGCTTGCTCGCCACCAGCCGCAATACCTGGTCGCCCACGTCATGACCATGGGTATCGTTGAAGCGCTTGAAGTGGTCGACGTCGCTCATCGCCAGCACATAGTTGCGCCCCAGCCGCTGCATGCGCTCGTTCAGCGCACGACGCCCCGGCAGGCCGGTCAGCTCATCGCGGAAGGCCATTTGATAAGCCTCGTGGGCCACACCGGCGGCGATCATCAGCATCACCTGGCTGCACATGATATTCAGGGTGAAGGGCAGGATGAACGTCTGCGGCAACATCCAGAACAGGCCGAGCAACCCCACCAGTTGCGCCGCATGCAGCGGGCGCGGCTGGTACCAGTATTGCGCTGCCAGGGTCAGGAAGCCGATCAGGAACATCGGGTAAGACAACTGGATCAGGCTCATCCAAGTACCATGCAGCGCCGGCCAGCGGATCTCCGCCAGCCAGTTCAGCACCGCCTGGGGATAACTCTGCTCCAGCGCCAGCGCCACGCTGCCGACCGCCAGCAACACCGCGCCACGGGCAACGAAGTCACGAAACAGGTGGGTCTTCTCCTGCCACAGTGCGTAGATGCTGAACAACAACGGCAGCAGCAGGCAGCACAGGTGAAACACCACCGCGGCGTCTTCGCGCACGCGGCCATTGTCGCGGTAGAAGTCGGTCTGCGTATCGAGCAGGAAGTAGACGATGTACACCGTGATCATCAGGAACAGTTCACGCTGGCGGCGGTAAACCGCGCAGTACGAACCACCGAGCAACAGCACCAGGGTCGGCAATACATTGAACAGCGAGGTGAAGAAGACGTTGAGGTCCTTGACGTACGCAGCCGAGAGCCCGGCCAGCAAGAGCAGCAACGAAGGGAGAAAGTGACTGAAACGTACAGCGGACACGCGTGACAAGGGTAAAACTCCGACCCGCAAAAAATGATGGCACTGTGCCTTTATGCAGACAGTTAAACACAACCCGTCGAACATGTATCACATTGCCATCACTGTAACGGCAGCCGACAGTAATCCCTGAGTGCTGCGCTGTGGTTTTTTATCGGGTACAAAAAAGCCGCCGCTCCCGCAAGGGAGCGGCGGCTCTGCAAGTGAACCCCGGTAAGGCTTAGTAAGCCAGGCCGAAGTCTTCTTCTTTCATGTCCATGAGGTTGTTGGCGCCCGACAGCATGGTGGCTACGTGCGTACGGGTACGCGGCAGGATGCGCTGGAAGTAGAAGCGCGCGGTCTGCAGCTTGGCGGTGTAGAACGCTTCTTCGGTGGTGCCGGCAGCCAGTTTCTCGGCCGCCAGGCGCGCCATGTCGGCCCAGAAGTAAGCCAGGCAGGCGTAACCGGAGTACATCAGGTAGTCCACCGAGGCGGCCCCCACTTCTTCACGGTCTTTCATCGCGGCCATGCCGACCTTCATGGTCAACTCGCCCCACTCTTTGTTCAGCGCAGCCAGCGGTGCAACGAATTCTTTGACCGCTTCGTTGCCTTCGTTGGCCTGGCAGAACTTGTGCACGATCTTGGTGAAGCCCTTGAGCGCTTCGCCTTGGGTCATCAGCACTTTACGGCCCAGCAGGTCGAGGGCCTGGATGCCGGTGGTGCCTTCGTACAGCATCGAAATGCGGCTGTCGCGAACGTTCTGCTCCATGCCCCACTCGGCGATGAAACCGTGGCCGCCATAGATCTGCACACCGTGGTTGGCCGATTCAAAGCCGACTTCGGTCATGAAGGCCTTGGCGATCGGGGTCATGAAGGCCAGCAGGCCGTCCGCCTGTTTCTTGGCTTCGTCGTCGGTGCCGTATTTGACGATGTCCACTTGCTTGGCAGTGAAGTACACCATCGCACGGTTGCCTTCGGCGAAGGCCTTCATGGTCAGCAACATGCGGCGCACATCAGGGTGCACGATGATCGGGTCGGCGGCTTTGTCCGGTGCTTTCGGGCCGGTCAGGGAGCGCATTTGCAGACGGTCGCGGGCATATTTCAGGCCGCCCTGGAAACCGATCTCGGCATGGGACAGGCCTTGCAGCGCGGTACCCAGGCGAGCGGTGTTCATGAAGGTGAACATGCAGTTCAGGCCTTTGTTCGCCGGGCCGATCAGGAAACCGGTGGCCGCGTCGAAGTTCATCACGCAGGTGGCGTTGCCGTGGATGCCCATCTTGTGTTCCAGGGAACCACAGCTCACGGCGTTGCGCGCGCCAATCGAGCCATCGGCGTTCGGCAGGAACTTCGGCACGATAAACAGCGAGATGCCTTTGGTGCCGGCCGGTGCGTCCGGCAGGCGGGCCAGTACGATATGGACGATGTTGTCGGCCATGTCGTGTTCACCGGCCGAGATGAAGATCTTGGTGCCGGAGACCTTATAGGAACCATCAGCCTGAGGCTCGGCCTTGGTGCGCAGCATGCCCAGGTCGGTGCCGCAGTGTGGCTCGGTCAGGCACATGGTGCCGGTCCATTCGCCCGACACCAGTTTGGTCAGGTAGGCCTCTTGCTGCTCGGGGGTGCCGTGCTCGGAGATGGTGTTCATCGCACCGTGGGACAGGCCCGGGTACATGCCCCACGACCAGTTGGCGGTGCCGACCATTTCGCTCACGGCCAGGCCCAGGGATTCCGGCAGGCCTTGGCCGCCGTGCGCCACGTCGTGGGCCAGGCTTGGCCAGCCGCCTTCGACGAATTGTTTGTAGGCTTCTTTGAAACCGGTAGGGGTTTTGACGCCCGACTCACTCCAGGTGCAGCCTTCGATGTCGCCCACGCGGTTCAGCGGTGCCAGCACTTGCTCACAGAACTTGGCGCCTTCTTCAAGGATGGCGTCAACCATGTCCGGGGTAGCGTCCTGGCAAGCCGGCAGGCTCTGATAGTGCGCTTCATAGCCAAGCAGTTCGTCACGAACGAAGCGAATATCACGCAAGGGGGCCTTGTAGTCAGGCATAGCGATAAACCTCTGCTGATGTATCTGGAATGAACAACCGCGTGGAAGTGTTGGGGCGGTCAAACAGGTGTTTGAAACATACGTTTACCACTTGGGGATGTCAAGCGTCGTCCCGATGCCGTTTGTCATGACGCGAATCAATGGCGCGCACGGCAACGCTTGCGGCAAGACGCCACATGACTGCGGGAGTGTAGAAGTTCAGAAGGACGGCACAGTAAAAATGTGGGAGGGGGCTTGCCCCCGATAGCGCCATGTCAGCCATACACACATTGGCTGATCCATCACTATCGGGGGCAAGCCCCCTCCCACATTTTTTAGCGCCAGCAGATCAGGCGTAGGTGTCGATCAAGGTGCCGAGCATTTCATCCGAAGCCTTGGCGACTTTGGCGCCGAGCTCCACTTGGAATTTGCCCTGGGCCATTTCAACCATATTGCTGGCGGAGTTGGACGGCTGGGCGCGGTCGTTGGCTTGCAGACGGTCGCTTTGCGCATCCGATGGCTGGGTAGTCGCGGCGCTGGCAATTCTGCCGGCGGCCTGATCGACACGGTTCTGTCCAGACTGAATACTGCTCAGGCCCGAATAAAACGCGCTGCTTCCAGAGATTTCCATGGCGTAAGCCTGCCTTTAGAGAATCGTGAAGTTGAATTGAAGCAGATATCCCGTCAAAGGGCTCGTCAAAAACACTAATGGCATAATGCCTTGTCGATAGCCAAAATCAGTCAAGCAGGTCCAACTGTAAGTACTCGGCAACCGCTTCAGCCCCGGCGTGCTTGAGTTTCGGCACACGCCCCAGGCATGGCGCAGGCAGGCGCTCGGCCAGGGTGGCGAGGTTTTCTTCCAGACGGGAGGTCTTGGGCTCGATGATATTGGCCACCCACCCGGCCAACTGCAGGCCGTCCCGGGCGATGGCTTCGGCGGTCAGCAAGGCATGGCTGATGCAACCCAGGCGCACGCCCACCACCAGGATCACCGGCAACTTCAGCGCCATGGCCAGGTCCGACAGGTTCGCCTGATCGGCCAATGGCACCCGCCAGCCGCCGGCGCCTTCGATCAGGGTGAAATCCGCTTGCCGTGCCAGAATCTGCTGCATGGGCTTCAACAACGATTGCACGGTGAGCGAGAAACCTGCCTCCCGCGCCGCCAGGTGGGGAGCGATGGCCGGTTCGAAGGCCACCGGGTTGACCTCGGCATAACTCAACGGCAACGAGCATTCAGCCAGCAACGCCAGTGCATCGGCGTTGCGCAAGCCCTTGGGCGTGACCTGGCAACCGGAGGCCACCGGCTTGCCAGCCGCGGTGCTTCTACCGGCTTGCCGCGCCGCGTGCAACAGGCCGGCGGCGATGGTGGTCTTGCCGACATCGGTGTCGGTACCGGTGATGAAGTAGGCGGCGCTCATAGAGGTTTCTCCAGTACGGCATACACCACTTGGTAAGTCGCCGGCAGGCCTTGGGCCTGGCGGAACCGCTCATACGCGTGCACCAGTGCAACAATCCGCGCGCGCCCCGTCAACCCACCGGGGCGACCGGGGTTGAGGTTATGCGCGCCCAGGGCCTTCAATTCGTGGGTCAGGCTGCGTACATCCGGGTAATGCAACACATGAGGACGGCGCTCCAGGCTCACCACCCGCAGGCCGCTGGCCGCACACAAGTGTTGATACGCCTCGAAGGTGCGGAAGCGATTGACGTGCACCAGGCCATCCGCCGCACGCCAGCTTTCGCGCAGTTCTTCCAGGGTGCCCACGCAGAGACTGGCGAAGGCCAGCACTCCGCCCGGTTGCAACACCCGATAGGCTTCGCTGAGCACCGCCTCGAAATTCGCACACCACTGCACCGCGAGGGAGGAAAACAGCAGCTGCACGCTCTCAGCTTTGAGCGGCAAGCGTTCGGCGTCGCCGGCGATGAAGTGCTCGGCGCCACCCAGGGGGCGTGCGTGGTTGAGCATGCCTTCGGCGATATCCAGCGCGATGCCTTCGCTGGCGGGCCACTGTTCACCCAGCACGCGACTGAAATACCCGGTGCCGCAGCCCATGTCCAACCAGCGTTGCGGCGCGGTATTGGCCGGCAGGCGCGCCAGCAATTGGCTGCCCACCGCCCGCTGCAATTCGGCAACACTGTCGTAACTGGCGGCGGCACGGGAAAAGGACGCCGCCACCTGGCGCTTGTCCGGCAACGCGCCCGGCAGCGGGGCGTGGGATAAATCAGTCATCGACGCACTCATGCAAAAAAGCCTGGATGGCCCCCGCTACACCGTGAGGGTCTTCCAGAAGAAAAGCGTGGCCGGCCTGTTCAATCAGGCCGATTTCAACATCCGGCAGCAGGGCCAGCAGGTCGCTGGCGGCTTCGGCGGGTACCAACCCGTCCAAGCCGGCGAACAGGTGCAACTGCGGGCCGCGATAGGCCAATAAGGCTTCACGGGTATCCAACTGGGCGAGTAGCTCAAGGCCGGGCATCAACACACTGGAGGGCGTGTTCGGCGCACCACTGACCAGCAGGCGCGACAGTCCGCGCGGGTCTTCGGCGCCCTTGGCGCACAACAGGCCGAAGCGCTTGAGGGTGACCTGGGAGTCGGCATGGCAGCCAGCGAGGAACGCGTCGAAGGTCTCGGCGGGCATCGCGCTTGGCCAGCCAGCGCGGGCGACGAAACACGGGTTACTCGCCAGGGTCAGCAGGCCACAGCAACGTTCGCCACGCCGCGCCGCCAGCTCCGAAGCCAGCATGCCGCCCAGGGACCAGCCGCCCAGCCAGGCGTTGTCCGGCAGCGTGGCGTCGAGTTCGTCGAGCCACTCATTCAGGTCGCTGGAATCCAGTGCGGGCAACGGTTCGATCTGCACCTGCAGGTGCTCGTCCAAACCTTGCAATGCGGCGGCCAACGGCTCCAGCGGCGATACACCGAGGCCCCAGCCGGGCAGCAATATCAGTCGATCACGCATGGTTGGGCTCCGAACTGCCTAACAAGCGGAAACACGCTTCCAGTGCGTTTAACAATAGCTGCACCTGCGCCGCGCTGTGGGCCGCCGTCAATGTCACGCGCAGACGCGCACTGCCGGCGGGCACGGTCGGTGGGCGAATAGCTGTGACCATCAGGCCGCGTTCGCGCAGCATCTGCGACAGCCGCATGGCCTTGGCGCTGTCGCCGATCAGGATGGGTTGGATCGGCGTGAAGCTGTCCATCAGGTCCAGCCCAAGCTGCTCGGCGCCCTGGCGGAACTGGCTGATCAGGCGGTTGAGGTGCTCGCGCCGCCAATGCTCAGTGCGCAACAGTTCCAGGCTTTTCAAGGTGGCGCAGGCCAGGGCGGGCGGTTGGCTGGTGGTGTAGATGTAAGGGCGGGCGAACTGGATCAGGCTTTCGATCAGCTCTTCACTGCCGGCCACAAACGCCCCGGCCGTGCCGAACGCCTTGCCGAGGGTGCCGACCAGCACCGGCACGTCCTCCTGGCTCAGGCCGAAATGCTCGACGATCCCGCCGCCGTTGGCGCCCAGGGGGCCAAAACCATGGGCGTCATCCACCATCAACCAGGCGCCTTTGGCCTTGGTTTCGCGGGCCAGCGCGGGCAGGTCGGCCAGGTCGCCGTCCATGCTGAACACACCATCGGTGACCACCAGGGTATTGCCGGTAGCTTTTTCCAGGCGCTTGGCCAGGCTCTGCGCATCGTTATGCAGGTAACGATTGAAACGCGCCCCCGAGAGCAAGCCCGCGTCCAGCAGCGACGCATGGTTGAGACGGTCTTCCAGCACCGTATCGCCCTGCCCCACCAACGCCGTGACCGCGCCGAGGTTGGCCATGTAACCGGTGGTAAACAGCAGCGCACGCGGGCGACCGGTGAGGTCGGCCAGGGCCTCTTCCAGTTCATGGTGCGGCGTGGCATGCCCGACCACCAGGTGCGAAGCGCCGCCGCCCACACCCCAACGGGAGGCACCGGCGCGCCAGGCCTCGATCACTTGCGGGTGATTGGCCAGGCCCAGGTAATCGTTATTGCAGAACGCCAGCAGCGGCTGGCCGTCCACCACCACTTCCGGGCCTTGGGGGCTGTCGAGTAGCGGGCGTTGGCGGTAAAGGTGTTCGGCACGACGGGCAGCGAGGCGCGCGGCGAGATCGAAAGACATGCTGGCCTCGATTAAACAGGATGTACGCGCTAAAGAATGTGAAGGGGATCCAGTGTGGGAGGGGGCAAGCCCCCTCCCACACCAGTCCTTTCCCACAGTTGGCTGGCATTTCAATCAAACAACAGCGTTGTAGAACTGCTCGCTGCTCTTCTGCTCCACCAACGCCTGCTCGATTGCCGCCTGATGCACTTCATCGGCATGTTCTTCACGGGCTTCCGGCAGGATGCCCAGGCGCGCGAACAGTTGCATGTCCTTGTCAGCCTGCGGGTTGGCGGTGGTCAGCAACTTGTCGCCGTAGAAGATGGAGTTGGCACCGGCAAAGAACGCCAACGCCTGCATCTGCTCGTTCATCGCCTCACGGCCGGCCGACAGGCGCACGTGGGACTTCGGCATCAGGATGCGCGCCACGGCGAGCATGCGGATGAAGTCGAATGGGTCGATGTCTTCGGCGTTTTCCAGCGGTGTCCCCGCCACCTTCACCAGCATGTTGATCGGCACCGACTCCGGATGCTCCGGCAGGTTGGCCAGCTGGATCAGCAAATTGGCGCGGTCGTCGAGGGACTCGCCCATGCCGAGGATGCCGCCGGAGCAGATCTTCATCCCCGAATCACGCACATAGGCCAGGGTTTGCAGACGCTCGCTGTAGGTGCGGGTGGTGATGATGCTGCCGTAGAACTCCGGCGAGGTGTCGAGGTTGTGGTTGTAGTAGTCCAGGCCGGCCTGGGCCAGGGCTTCGGTCTGGTCCTGGTCAAGGCGGCCGAGGGTCATGCAGGTTTCCAGGCCCATGGCCTTCACGCCTTTGACCATTTGCAACACGTAAGGCATGTCTTTGGCCGACGGGTGTTTCCAGGCGGCGCCCATGCAGAAGCGGGTCGAGCCGATGGCCTTGGCGCGGGCGGCCTCTTCGAGGACCTTCTGCACCTCCATCAGCTTTTCTTTTTCCAGGCCGGTGTTGTAGTGGCCCGACTGCGGACAATATTTGCAATCTTCCGGGCAGGCGCCGGTCTTGATCGAGAGCAGCGTCGACACTTGCACACGGTTGGCGTCGAAATGCGCGCGGTGCACGGTCTGCGCCTGGAACAGCAGGTCATTGAACGGCTGCACGAACAGCGCTTTGACTTCGGCGAGGGACCAATCGTGACGCAAGGTGGCGGTGGTGCTGGCGCTCATGGGCGATTCCTTGATTATGCTTTGGCAAGCGCTGCGGGAAGGGCAATACCCACAGGCACGACACGGATGCTCGGCATATTTAAGGAAGATTCATGCACTGTCAACCGATATACAAACACCAGGTTTACATCTGGTTAAATAACATACAGACCTGTTTAATCTGTGATGAAGCGACACAATCCACCCAGTGTGTGTGCAACGTCTGCGAAACCGAGCTGCCCTGGCTCATGGAGCACTGCGATGTGTGTGCCCTGCCCCTGCCGATGGAGGGTTTGATTTGCGGGCAATGCCAAAAAAATCCCCCCGCGTTTAAACAGGTCATCGCCCCCTGGTCCTACAGCTTTCCCATCGACAGCCTGATCAGCCGCTTCAAGCATCAGGCACGCTGGCCCCTCGGGCAGATGCTGGCGCGGCTCCTGGCGCAACACCTGCAACATCGCTTTGACAATACCGAACTCGTACGCCCCGAGTGCCTGCTACCGGTGCCCATGGCGCGCAAGCGTCTGCGCGAACGCGGCTACAACCAGGCGTTGATGCTGGCGCGCTGGCTCGGCAGCGACTTGAACATCCCCCACGATGAACAGCTGTTGTTACGCCCCCATGAAACCGTGGCCCAACAGGCCCTTGACGCCAAGAACCGTAAACGCAACCTGCTCGGCGCCTTCGCCCTGGCGCCCGACGCCCAGGTGCAGGGCCGGCATTTCGCCCTGGTCGACGACGTGCTGACGACCGGCGCCACGGCCCACAGCCTGGCGCGGTTATTGATGAACGCCGGTGCGAAGCAGGTCGATGTGTATTGCCTGGCCCGCACGCCCAAACCGGGCAGTTGACTTGACTCCAGCCCACCGTGCCCGCAACGTTCGGCCAATCCCATCGAAGCGTATCCCATGTCTCTGCCAGCCTCCCTCAGCCAACACATCATTCGCCGCCCCCAGCGCATTGCCTTGCTGGCGCATATCGCCGAGCAGGGTTCCATCACCCGCGCGGCCAAAAGCGCAGGCTTGAGTTACAAGGCGGCGTGGGATGCCATCGACGAGTTGAACAACCTCGCACAAAAGCCGTTGGTAGAACGCAGCGTGGGCGGCAAGGGCGGCGGCGGT
This sequence comes from Pseudomonas extremorientalis, assembly GCF_024584605.1. Taxonomy (NCBI): domain Bacteria; kingdom Pseudomonadati; phylum Pseudomonadota; class Gammaproteobacteria; order Pseudomonadales; family Pseudomonadaceae; genus Pseudomonas; species Pseudomonas extremorientalis. Next base: position 5,820,206 of record NZ_CP089519.1, read on the forward strand.
GCCAAGTTGACGACCGAAGGTGAGCGCGTGTTGCGTCTGTACCAGCGTCTGCAAGCGCTGCAAGCCGAGGTGCTGGGCTCCGATGAAGCCGCCAGCGACTTCAACCTGCTCGGCCGCTTGATGCTGCGCACCAGCGCGCGCAACCAATTGCATGGCCAGGTCATCGCCATCGAGCAGCAGGGCCGTAACGATCTGATCCGCCTGCAACTGGCCGGCGGCCTGAGCCTGGACGCGCAGATCACCCACGACAGCACGCAGCGCCTGGAGCTGGAAACCGGTGTGGAAGTGGTCGCATTGATCAAGGCCGGATGGCTGGAATTGCTCCCATCCAAGCAATCTGCAACACCTGGACACAATTGCATGAGCGGCACCGTCGACGCCATTCTCGACGCCGACGACGGCCCCGGCGAAGTGCGCATCGCCCTGCCCAATGGCCAGGTTTTATGCGCCCTGGCGCGGCCCGACGCACTCAAGGACGTGGGCGCCGTCGTAGGTAAAACCATCACCGTGCAGTTCGCGCCGAGCAATGTGCTGCTCGGTACGCCGGTGTAGCCGCAGCCCGCCTTCAAACTGCAACCATTTCGTCACGCCCGCTCCTTATGGTGTCTGCAAAAACCGCAGGGAGCCTGAGATGAGCCTACTAGAAGAAAACCAAGCCACCGACCTTGAACAGATGGTCGGCCTCACCCGCCGCCGCTTTATCGGCGCTGGCGCCCTGTGCGGTGCCGCAATGTTCCTCGGTGGCAACCTGCTGAGCCGCAGCGCCCTGGCCGTCAACGCCGCCAGCGCCAGCAGCCCGCTGCTGGGCTTTACCAGCATCGCCGCCGCCACCAGTGACGCCATCACCTTGCCGCCAGGCTACAGCGCCTCGGTGCTGATCAGTTGGGGCCAACCGCTGAGCAAGAGCGCACCCGCCTTCGACCCGTCCGGCAACGGCACGGCCAAGGCCCAGGAGCAGCAGTTCGGTGACAACAACGACGGCATGAGCCTGTTCGCCTTCCCGGGCGACGACAACCGTGCGCTGATGGCGATCAACAACGAATACACCAATTACCGCTACCTCTTCGCCCACGGCGGCGCGCCGCAATCGGCCGAAGACGTGCGCAAGGCCCAGGCCAGCGAAGGCGTGTCGGTGATCGAAGTACGGCGCAAGGGCGACACCTGGCAGTTCGTGCAGGACTCGCGCTACAACCGGCGCATCCACGGCAACTCGCCGATCAACCTCAGCGGCCCCGCCGCTGGCCACGCCTGGCTGAAAACCAGCGCCGACAAAACCGGCAAGAAAGCCCTCGGCACCTTCCAGAACTGCGCCAACGGCAAGACGCCGTGGGGTACTTACCTGACGTGCGAAGAGAACTTTACCGACTGCTTTGGCAGCAGCAACCCGCAACAAACCTTCGACGCCGGGCAGAAACGCTACGGTGTGGTGGCCGCCAGCAAAGACATCAACTGGCACCCGCACGACCCGCGCTTCGACATCGCCAAGAACCCCAACGAACTCAACCGCCACGGTTGGGTGGTGGAAATCGACCCGTTCGACCCCAAGTCCACGCCGGTCAAGCGCACGGCCCTGGGCCGCTTCAAGCACGAAAACGCCGCCCTGGCCGAAACCCGTGACGGCCGCGCCGTGGTGTACATGGGCGACGACGAACGCGGCGAGTTCATCTACAAGTTCGTCAGCCGCGACCCGATCAACCACCACAACCCCAAGGCCAACAAGGACCTGCTCGACCACGGCACCTTGTACGTGGCGATCTTCGACGCGGGCGACGGCAACGCCGATCACCCCAAGGGCAAGGGCCAATGGGTCGAACTCACCCACGGCAAGAACGGCATCGACGCCAGCACCGGTTTCGCCAGCCAGGCCGAAGTGCTGATCCACGCGCGCCTGGCCGCCAGCGTGGTGAAGGCCACGCGCATGGACCGCCCGGAATGGATTGTGGTCAGCCCCACCGATGGCCAGGTCTATTGCACCCTCACCAACAACGCCAAACGTGGTGAAGACGGCCAGCCGGTGGGTGGCCCCAACCCGCGTGAAAAAAACGTCTACGGCCAGATCCTGCGCTGGAAGGCCGACGCGGATAACCACGGTTCCACCGAATTCAGCTGGGACCTGTTTGTGGTGGCCGGCAACCCGGGCGTGCACGCTGGCACGCCAAAGGGTGGCTCGTCGAATATCAACCCGCAGAACATGTTCAACAGCCCGGACGGCCTGGGTTTCGACAAGGCTGGACGCCTGTGGATTCTCACCGATGGCGACTACAGCAACGCGGGTGACTTCGCGGGCATGGGCAACAACCAGATGCTCTGCGCCGACCCCTCCACCGGGGAAATCCGCCGTTTCATGGTCGGCCCGGTAGCGTGTGAAGTGACGGGCATCAGCTTCTCGCCGGATCAGAAGACGTTGTTTGTGGGGATTCAGCACCCAGGCGAAACCGGCGGTTCGACCTGGCCGGAACATCTGCCAAATGGCAAGCCGCGCTCGTCAGTGATGGCAATTCGGCGGGATGACGGCGGTATCGTCGGCGCCTGACAAAGCCTCATCGGGGGCAAGCCCCCTCCAACACTGACTGTGTTCACAGTCAAAATATGTGAATGCAGTCAATGTGGGAGGGGCGGTGCGACGATTCGACTTGCCCCCGATAGCAATGGCACAGCCACCACCTATCTCAGCCCCGGTGCGTTACCATACCCGGCCGGACGCGGCGCCCTGCTGCGCGCAGGAGTTCGCATGGCCCACCCGTTTGAAACACTCACCCCCGACCTGGTCCTCGACGCCGTCGAAAGCATCGGTTTCCTCAGCGACGCTCGCGTCCTGGCACTCAACAGCTACGAAAACCGCGTCTACCAAGTGGGCATCGAAGGCGCCGAGCCACTGATCGCCAAGTTCTACCGCCCGCAGCGCTGGACCAACGAGGCGATCCTCGAAGAACACCGCTTCACCTTCGAACTGGCCGAATGCGAAGTGCCGGTGGTCGCGCCACTGATTCACAACGGCGAAAGCCTGTTCGAACATGCCGGATTCCGCTTCACCCTGTTCCCGCGCCGTGGCGGCCGCGCGCCGGAACCAGGCAACCTCGACCAACTCTATCGCCTCGGGCAGCTGCTCGGCCGTTTGCATGCGGTGGGCTCTACCCGCCCGTTCGAACACCGTGAAGCCCTGGGCGTGAAGAATTTCGGGCACGACTCCCTCACCACCCTGCTCGAAGGCAATTTCATCCCCAAGAGCCTGTTGCCGGCCTACGAGTCCGTGGCCCGCGACCTGCTCAAGCGTGTGGAAGAGGTGTACAAGGCCACGCCGCACAAGAACATCCGCATGCACGGCGATTGCCATCCCGGCAACATGATGTGCCGCGACGAGATGTTCCACATCGTCGACCTGGATGACTGCCGCATGGGCCCGGCGGTGCAGGACCTGTGGATGATGCTCGCCGGCGATCGCCAGGAATGTCTGGGGCAGCTGTCGGAATTGATGGACGGCTATCAGGAGTTCCACGACTTCGACCCGCGTGAACTGGCGCTGATCGAACCCCTGCGTGCCCTGCGCCTGATGCATTACAGCGCCTGGCTGGCACGCCGCTGGGATGACCCGGCGTTCCCCCATAGCTTCCCGTGGTTCGGCAGCGAGCGGTATTGGGGCGATCAGGTGCTGGCGCTGCGCGAGCAATTGGCGGCCCTCAACGAAGAACCCCTGAAACTCTTCTGACCTGTCGAGTTAAATGTGGGAGGGGGCTTGCCCCCGATTGCAGTCTGCCAGTTGATGCATCTGTGACTGACACACAGCAATCGGGGGCAAGCCCCCTCCCACCCAAAGCAAAGCAGATCACATTGCCCGCCAAATGTACTTACAATCACGCCTTTGTTAGCTGCCTAAGCAAGGATTCTGCAATGCACGCCGCCAACCCCCGCAAGGGGTACATCCTGGGCCTGAGCGCCTATGTCATCTGGGGCCTGTTCCCGCTCTACTTCAAAGCCATCGCCAGCGTGCCCGCCGCAGAGATCATCGTGCACCGCGTGCTGTGGTCGGCGCTGTTCGGCGGTTTGCTGTTGATGGTGTGGAAACATCCCGGCTGGTTCCGCGAACTGCGCGACAACCCCAAGCGCCTGGCGATCCTGGCACTCAGTGGTTCGTTGATCGCGGGTAACTGGCTGACATACGTGTGGTCGGTCAACACCGGGCGCATGCTGGAGGCGAGCCTGGGTTACTACATCAACCCGTTGGTGAATGTGGTACTGGGCATGTTGATCCTGGGTGAACGCCTGCGCCGTTTGCAGTGGGTCGCCGTTGGGCTGGCTGCGGTGGGTGTGGCGCAGCAGGTGTGGCAAGTGGGCAGCCTGCCGTGGGTATCGCTGGTACTGGCGTTGACCTTTGGTTTCTACGGGCTGATTCGCAAGCAGGCACCGGTGAAAGCCCTGCCGGGGCTGGTGGTGGAAACCTGGATGCTGGTGCCGATTGCGGTTGCATGGCTGCTGTTCAACCCGACCGCCCACAGTGCGCAGATGGAATTCTGGGGCACCTCCGAAGCCTGGTGGCTGGTAGCCGCCGGCCCGGTGACACTGATCCCGCTGGTGTGTTTCAACGCCGCCGCACGGCATTTGCCCTATACCGCCCTGGGCTTTTTGCAGTACGTCGCGCCGACCCTGGTATTGCTGGAAGCCGTGCTGCTGTTCGGCGAGCATCTGGCACCAAGCACTTTGACCGCCTTCGCGTTCATCTGGGCGGGCCTGGTGGTGTACAGCGTGGATATCTGGCTCAGCGCACGCAAACGCTGATCAAATAACGTACAAACCTCTGCAAGCCATAATCTACGTGGCTTGCAGACATCCACCCCAAGGTTATCCACAACCTGATCCCCGCCATTTGTGCACAAGCCCTTGAAACTGCTCGTTTTTTGCTCAAGTAGCGAAGAACCCCGCACGGCGTGGCCTGGCGCCGGGTCTCTACAGGTTATCCACAGGCCCATGCAAGATTTCCATGCATAACCCTGTGGGCCAATTATTCCTCGTGATGCAGTTCCACCATCAGGTCGTCCGCCAGGGTTTCCAGGGACAACTGCAAGGTATCCAGGGATAACGCTGCCGGCACCTGCAGCAGCGCTTCAGCAGTAAACAACGGATCACCGCTCATGGGCGCCGGGCGCACGTCCGTGCTCAGGCTCTCCAGGTTCACGCCCTGCTTGCTCAGCAGCGCCGTAATCTCGCGCACAATGCCCGCACGGTCATTGCCCACCAGCGTCATCATGATCGACTTGGAGGCCGAGGCCTGCCCGCTGCTGCCTTCGCCCACCAGCACGCGAATGCCGTGTGTGGATAAGTCCTCCAGCGCGCCGACCAGCGCCTGACGGTTCTCTGTTGGAACGCTGACCCGCAGGATCCCGGCAAATTGCCCGGCCATGTGCGCCATGCGGCTTTCCAGCCAATTGCCACCGTGGGTGGCAATATTCTGCGCGATGCGTTCAACCAGGCCGGGTTTGTCGGCGGCGATAATTGTGAGTACAAGATGGTCCATGGCGAAGCCCTCTGAATTCAATCTACAAGGTGGACTCGGAAGCCCTCGAAAACAAATCGTGTACCATTTTTATATTTATCTGGAACAATCCAATAGTTTTTTGAGAACATCCGGTTCTCCGCTGTGACCGTACGACCAAAGTGGGTCGCTAAACGACGTATTTAGTCTAATTTTCACAACCGCAAGTCATCATGTAGTATGCCCAACCGTGCACTACATAATGAAAATCTGAAAAAGCGCATAAGCTCCGCAGAGTGAGGCAAGCAATGACTGAACACGTTCAAGTCGGTGGCCTGCAGGTCGCCAAAGTCCTGTTCGACTTCGTGAACAACGAAGCCATTCCCGGTACCGGCATCACTGCCGACCAGTTCTGGGCCGGTGCCGACAAGGTCATCCACGACCTGGCACCGAAGAACAAAGCCCTACTCGCCAAACGCGACGATTTCCAAGCGCGGATCGATACCTGGCACCAGACTCACGCAGGTAAAGCGCACAACCCCGTGGCTTACAAAGCCTTCCTGCAAGACATTGGATACCTGCTGCCAGAAGCCGCGGATTTCCAGGCCACGACCCAAAACGTCGATGACGAGATCGCCCGCATGGCCGGCCCGCAGCTGGTGGTGCCCGTGATGAACGCGCGCTTTGCCCTCAACGCCTCGAATGCGCGTTGGGGCTCGTTGTATGACGCCCTGTACGGCACCGACGCCATCAGCGAAGCCGACGGCGCCGAGAAGGGCCAGGGCTACAACAAAGTCCGTGGCGACAAGGTGATCGCCTTCGCCCGCGCCTTCCTCGATGAAGCCGCACCGCTCAGCGCCGGCAGCCATGTGGATTCGACCGGCTACAAGATCGTCGATGGCACGCTGATCGTCAGCCTCAAGGGCGGCAGCAACAGCGGCCTGCGCGACGACTCACAACTGATCGGCTTCCAGGGTGACAGCGCCCAGCCGATTGCGATCCTGTTGAAACACAACGGCCTGCACTTCGAAATCCAGATCGACGCCAACACCCCGGTCGGCCAGACCGACGCCGCCGGCGTCAAAGACGTGCTGGTGGAAGCCGCGCTGACCACCATCATGGACTGCGAAGACTCCGTCGCCGCCGTGGATGCCGACGATAAAGTGGTGATCTACCGCAACTGGCTCGGCCTGATGAAGGGCGACCTGGCCGAAGAAGTGTCCAAGGGCGGCAAGACCTTCACCCGGACCATGAACGCCGACCGCGTGTACACCGGCGTAAATGGCCAGGACGTGACGCTGCATGGCCGTTCGCTGCTGTTCGTACGCAACGTGGGTCATCTGATGACTATCGACGCGATCCTCGACAAAGACGGCAACGAAGTGCCGGAAGGCATTCTCGACGGGCTGATCACCAGCCTGGCCGCGATCCATAGCCTCAACGGCAACAGCAGCCGCAAGAACAGCCGCACCGGTTCCGTGTACATCGTGAAACCAAAGATGCACGGCCCGGAAGAAGCCGCGTTCACCAACGAGCTGTTCGGCCGTATCGAAGACGTGCTGAAGCTGCCACGCAATACGCTGAAAGTCGGGATCATGGACGAGGAACGCCGCACCACGGTCAACCTCAAGGCCTGCATCAAGGCCGCCAGCGAGCGCGTGGTGTTTATCAACACCGGCTTCCTCGACCGTACGGGCGACGAGATCCACACCTCCATGGAAGCCGGCGCGATGGTGCGCAAGGCGGCGATGAAGGCGGAAAAATGGATCGGCGCCTACGAAAACTGGAACGTCGATATCGGTTTGAGCACCGGGCTGCAAGGCCGTGCGCAGATCGGTAAAGGCATGTGGGCGATGCCCGACCTGATGGCGGCGATGCTCGAACAGAAAATCGCCCACCCACTGGCCGGTGCCAATACCGCGTGGGTGCCATCGCCTACGGCGGCGGCGCTGCACGTGTTGCACTACCACAAGGTCGACGTGTTCGCCCGCCAGGCCGAGTTGGCCAAGCGCGAGCGCGCGTCGGTGGACGACATCCTGACCATTCCCCTGGCCAGCAACACCGATTGGTCTGACGAAGAGATCCGCAACGAGCTGGACAACAACGCCCAGGGCATCCTGGGTTATGTCGTCCGCTGGATCGACCAGGGCGTCGGCTGCTCGAAAGTGCCGGACATCAACGATGTGGGCCTGATGGAAGACCGCGCCACCCTGCGTATCTCCAGCCAGCACATCGCCAACTGGCTGCGCCACGGCATCGTCGACGAAGCCCAGGTGATGGAAAGCCTCAAGCGCATGGCGCCGGTGGTGGACCGTCAGAATGCCGGGGACAAGTTGTATCGTCCGCTGGCGCCGGATTTCGACAGCAACATCGCGTTCCAGGCAGCGGTGGAGTTGGTGATTGAAGGGACCAAGCAGCCGAACGGGTACACCGAGCCGGTGTTGCACCGTCGGCGTCGGGAGTTCAAGGCTAAAAACGGCCTGTAAATGAAAAAGCCCTGATCGAGAGATCGGGGCTTTTTCTTTGGGGTTGTGGTGGCTGAACTGGCGCTATCGGGGGCAAGCCCCCTCCCCCAACTCATAGAACATGTGGGAGGGGGCTTGCCCCCGATAAGGCCGTTATAGACACCGCAGAATCAGGACGCCATCCCCAACTCCCGCTTCACCATCTTTGCCAATTTCACGCTATCAATCGGCTTGAGCAAAAAGTCCACTACGCTCAAGTGCATCGCATCGATCACGTCCGGCGCTTCGGCGTCTCCCGACATGATGATGATCGGCAACGCCGCCCGGGTGGATTCACGCACTTGTCGGATCAGTTCCAGGCCATTGCTGGGCGCCATGCGCAGGTCGGTGATCAACAAACCGATAGAGCTGCTGGACTTCAACAAATCCCACGCCGCCTCACCACTGTCGGCGGTCATGCAGCGAATACCGTCCAGCCCCAGGATTTCCGCCAGCAGTTCACGCGCGTCCTTGTCATCGTCAACAATCAACACGCGTTGTGGCGGTAAATCAGGCTCCAGCATCACGGCGCTCAGCGCCTCACGCTCGGCATCGCTCAAAATATCGTGGTCGGACATACGGTTCTCAGCAATTCTCATCTAGCTCCCAGCACACTCGTCAGACATCTGTGGAAGGGCGATCAATGTGCACTTCGTCGGAAAGTTTGACTAGTGGGTGTTCTACGGGGTTTGGACGATAGTCATGTAAGGTTTTTCCCTAGTTCTATGGTGTTTTCAGCGACCTAGACTTACGTCCAATGGGCACCCGCTGCGCAGGAGTCGACCATGAGGGACGATAACGACAAAAAAACTGCGGTCACTGTTATGAGTAAAGCTGATGCCTACGCCCAGGCGGGGAAAACTGCTGTACTGCAAAATATCCACGGCACCCTGCAATTCCTGCAACGTTTCCCGCCGTTCAACCAGATGGAAAACGCGCACCTGGCGTTTTTGGTGGAACAGTGCCAGTTACGCTTCTACAGCCCCGGCGACAGCATCCTCAAACCGTCGGGCGGCCCGGTAGAGCATTTTTATATCGTCAAGCAGGGTCGCGTCGTGGGCGAGCGGCCGGACAGCGCCGAAACCACTTTTGAAATCACCACGGGCGAATGCTTCCCCCTGGCAGCCCTGCTCGGCGAACGGGCCACCCGCACCGAGCACAAGGCCGCCGAAGACACCTTCTGCCTGCAACTGAACAAACCGGCGTTTATCAAGCTGTTCGCGCTGTCCAGCCCGTTTCGCGACTTTGCCCTGCGCGGCGTCAGCAGCCTGTTGGACCAGGTCAACCAGCAAGTGCAGCAAAAGGCGGTGGAAACCCTCGGCACTCAATACTCCCTGAACACTCGCCTGGGTGAATTGGCCATGCGCCACCCGGTAACGTGCAGCCCCACCACACCGCTGCGCGAGGCCGTTACGCTGATGCATGAGCAGCAGGTGGGCAGTATCGTGATCGTCGATGAACACAAAGCGCCCCTGGGGATTTTCACCCTGCGCGACCTGCGCCAGGTGGTGGCCGATGGCACCAGCGATTTCAGCCGGGCCATTGAAGGCCATATGACCCAGGCACCGTTTTTCCTGACCCCGGACCACAGCGCCTTCGACGCGGCCATCGCCATGACCGAGCGGCATATCGCCCATGTGTGCCTGGTCAAGGAGCAGCGCCTGTGCGGCGTGGTGTCCGAACGCGACCTGTTTTCCCTGCAACGGGTGGACCTGGTGCACCTGGCGCGCACCATCCGCAACGCACCGCGGGTAGACAACCTGGTAGCGATTCGCGGCGAAATCGGCCAATTGGTGGAGCGCATGCTGGCACATGGTGCGTCGTCCACCCAGATCACCCACATCATTACGCTGCTCAACGACCACACCGTGTGCCGGGTGATCGAACTGACCCTGGCCGAGAAAGGCGACCCCGGCGTGCCGTTCAGCTGGCTGTGCTTTGGCAGCGAAGGCCGCCGCGAGCAGACGCTGTATACCGACCAGGACAATGGCATCCTGTTCGATGCCAAGGACGCCGCCGAAGCGGCCGAGATGCGTGGCCGGCTGCTGCCGCTGGCGCAGCAGATCAACCAGAGCCTGGCGCTCTGCGGGTTCAGCTTGTGCAAGGGCAATATCATGGCCGGCAACCCGGAGTTGTGCCTGTCGCGGGCTGAGTGGGCGCGCCGTTTCGCAGCGTTTATCCGCGAGGCCACGCCGGAGAATCTGCTGGGTTCCAGTATCTATTTCGATCTGCGGGTGGTGTGGGGCGACGAGCGTGGCTGCGAGCAACTGCGCCAGGGCATTCTGGATCAGGTCGCGGACAACCGATTGTTCCAACGCATGCTGGCCGAGAACGCGTTGCGCCAGCGCCCACCTGTAGGACGCTTCCGCGAGTTTGTGCTGACCCGTAAAGGGGGCGAGAAAGCCACCCTCGACCTCAAGGTGCAGGGCCTTACGCCATTTGTGGACGGCGCGCGCCTGCTGGCCCTGGCCAATGGCATCCACGCCAACAACACCCTGGAGCGCCTGCGCCAACTGGTGGTCAAGGAAGTGATCGAGCCCCTGGACGGCGCCGCCTACGAAGAGGCCTACCACTTTATCCAGCAAACCCGCATGCAGCAGCACCAGTTGCAGACCCGCGAGAACCAGCCGTATTCCAACCGCGTCGACCCCGACAGCCTCAACCATCTGGACCGGCGCATCCTGCGGGAATCCCTGCGCCAGGCCCAACGCCTGCAAAGCAGCCTGACGTTACGGTATCAGCTGTGAGCTTGTTCAACTGGCTGCGTACGAAAAAACCGGGGCTCGACAGCACGCAACAACAGCGCCTGGAGCAACTGTGCAAGCCTTCGCCTCTAGGCAACGAACCTTTGCGCAGCCAGCGCTGGGTGGTGGTGGACCTGGAAACCAGTGGCCTGAACCTCAATCGCGACCAGGTACTGTCCATCGGCGCGGTGGTGATCGAGGACGGCGCGGTGGACTTCTCCCAGATGTTCGAACGCACCCTGCAACGCGCCGAGACCAGACTCAGCCCCAGCGTACTGATCCACGGCCTCGGCCCCAGTGCCATTGCCGCCGGCAGCGACCCGGCCGAGGCACTGCTGGATTTCATGGAGTTCGTCGGCGACAGCCCTTTACTGGCCTTCCATGCGCCATTCGATCAACACATGCTGTGCCGGGCGCTCAAGGACAGCCTGGGTTACCGCCTGGCCCACCCGTTCCTGGACGTGGCCGACATCGCCCCTTTGCTGTGCCCCGACGCGCATATCCGCGAGGCCGGGCTGGACGACTGGATCAACCATTTCAACCTGCACGTGGGCGAGCGCCATCACGCCAGCGCCGATGCCCTGGCCACGGCAGAGCTGATGCTGATCCTGTTCAGCCGCGCACGGGCGCAGCACATCGACACGCCACAGGCGCTGCTAGAGCGTTTGAGCCAATGGAAACGGCGTAAACACGCGCCCTCTTTCTAAGGCCGCCGATCCTTGTGGTGAGCAGGCTTGCCCCGGTACAAACCGACAGACGCCAATTGCGCCCACCCCACGGCTCTGACACAATCGCGAATAATTCTCGTTAGTTTAAACATCGCGTTTACCAGGTGATGCCTTGTCGTCGATCCAGAACCCACGCAGTGAGCTTGTTGGTGCGTTGTATCGCGACCATCGTGGCTGGCTGTTGGCCTGGCTTCGACGCAACGTCGCCTGCCCGAGCCGTGCCGAGGATTTGAGCCAGGACACCTTCACACGTCTGCTCGGCCGTGATGAGCTGCGCGAACCCCGCGAGCCACGGGCCTTTCTGGTGGCGATCGCCAAGGGCCTGTTGTTCGACTACTTCCGCCGCGCCGCCCTGGAGCAGGCGTATCTCACCGAACTGATGCTGATCCCGGAAAGCGAACATCCCTCGCCGGAAGAACAGCAACTGATCCTCGAAGACCTCAAGGCCATCGACCGTCTGCTCGGCAAGCTGTCGAGCAAGGCCCGCGCCGCCTTCCTCTATAACCGCCTCGACGGGCTGGGCCACGCGGAAATCGCCCATCGCCTGGGCGTATCCGTACCCCGGGTGCGCCAGTACCTGGCCCAGGGCATTCGCCAGTGCTACATCGCGCTGTATGGCGAGCCGCTGTGACGGTGATCAGCTCCAAACCCGTGTCGGCCCGCGTGCTGGATGCGGCGATTGCCTGGCAGCTGTCCCTTGATTCAGGCGACGGCAGCGCCATTGAGCGCGAAGAGTTCGATAAATGGCTGGCCAGCGATGAAGAGCACGCCCGCGCCTGGCGCCAACTGGGCATGCTCGACCAGCGTTTCAGCATGGCCTCGGGCCCGGCGCGGGTGGCGTTGTTGCAATCGCGCGAAGGCATTCGCCAACGCGTGCGCAAGCTGGGCAGTGGGCTGGCGAGCATTGCACTGGTGATCGGCCTGGCGTTGTTTGCAGGCGAGCGCTATGTGCCGATCCACTATTGGCTGGCCGACCAACGTACCGCCACGGGTGAACAGCGCACGCTGAAGCTGGCGGACGGTACGCTGATCAACCTCAATACCCACAGCGCCATCGACGTGCGTTTTGATGAAAAACGTCGCCTGATCGTATTGCAGGAAGGCGAGATCCTGGTCGAGACCGGCCATAACGATGCCCGCCCGTTCTATGTGCAAACCCGCGACGGCAGCCTGCGGGCGTTGGGCACGCGGTTCATCGTCAAGCGCGAAGACGACGCCACGCGCTTGAGCGTGCTGCAATCGGCGGTGGCCGCCCAGCCCGAGGCGCTGCATCAGGAGCAAATCTTCAAGGCCGGCCAGCAAGTGCTGATGCGCAGCGACGGCCTCGGCCCACTGCTGGCCGTTACCCCCGCCACCGACGCGTGGACCCGCGGCATGCTGGTGGTGGACAACGCCCGCCTGGGCGATGTGATCGAGGAATTGAGCCGCTACCGCACCGGTTACCTGGGTGTGGATAAAAACGTGGCCGACCTGCGCATCACTGGCAGCTTCCCATTGCGCGACACCACGCTGGCGCTTAATGCGCTGCTGCCGACCCTGCCGGTGCAGATCGAGCAGCACACGCCGTGGTGGGTGACGGTGACTGGCAAGGCACCTGCCGCCAAATAAAAAATATTTCCCCCCGCCCTATCACTTTCTGATTCTCGTTCGGCACATAGGCAATTGCGAATTACTTCCATTCAGGAGCCGCCCTATGTCCCGCACGCTAGACACCTTGTTGCGCCCCAGCCTGTTAGCCGTGGCCATTGCCCTCGGCGCCCCGCTGGCCAGCACGTCGCTGATCGCCGCCGAACAGGCGTCCAGCGTGCGCGCCTACAACCTGCCGGCGGCGCCACTGGCCAGCACCCTGAACCAGATTGCCAGCCAGGGCGGCCTGGCACTGACTCTCAGCCCGGCACTGGCATCGGGCAAGACCTCGGCGCCGGTCCAGGGCCAGTTCGACGCACCCGGAGCGCTGCGTGAGGCGTTGCGAGGGACGGGACTGCAGTTGGAACAAAGCAGTGCGGGAACCTACACCCTGGTGGCAATTCCGGAAGGCGTCGTAGCGTTGCCGACCACCAATATCACCGGCCAGGACAGCTATGAAAGCGCCTGGGGCCCGGTCGACGGCTACCTGGCCAAGCGCACTGCCGCCGGCACCAAGACCGACACCGCGTTGGTCGAGGCGCCGCGTTCGATCTCGGTTGCCACGCGCCAGCAGATGCAGGACCGCAACGTGCAGAACCTGGACGATGCGGTCAAATACATGCCCGGCATCGTGTCCGCCAGCTACGGCAGCGACACCCGCTACGACTGGATGCGCGTGCGCGGCTTCGAACCAACCCAGTTCCTCGACGGCCTGCCGCTGCCACGCGGTGTGTACGCCAACCCGAAAGCCGAAACCTGGAACCTCGACCGCCTCGCCCTGCTGCGCGGCCCGGCCTCGTCGATCTACGGCCAGACCCCGCCGGGCGGTTTGCTGGACATGGTCAGCCGCCGCCCCAGTGCTGAATCGAGCAATGCCGTACAGGTGCAATACGGCAGCGACAACTACCGCCAGATCAACTTCGCCAGCACCGGCAAGATCGATGACGAAGGCCAGTTCCTCTATGGCCTCAGCGGCGTGGTGCGGGATGCCGGCACCCAGGTCGACCACATCGATAACAAGCGCTACAACATTGCGCCCAGCCTGACCTGGAACATCGACCCGGACACCAAGCTGACCTTCCTGTCGCAGTTCACTCGCGACGATACGGGCGCCACCAGTCAGTTCCTGCCTATCGTGGGCACCAAGATCAAATCGCCATTGGGCGATGTGTCCCATCACAAGAACCTGGGCGACCCGGACTACGAGTTTTACGACCGCACCTATTACGCGTTGGGCTATGCGTTCGAGCACCGCTTCAACGACACCTGGCAGTTCAAACAGAACCTGCGCTACACCAAGTCGGAGCTGTCGTTCCAGCAACTGACCGTGGGCGCTTATGCCTATTACCCGGTTGACGCTGCCGGTAACATCGGCCGCACCTCGACCAACGTCGACGAGAACATCGGCCAGTTCGCAGTCGACAACAACTTCCAGGCAGACTTCGCCACCGGCGATGTCACGCATACCCTGCTGCTGGGCCTGGATTACCAGCGTACCGATACGTCATACCTGTCGATCTACGGCGGAGCAGGCACCGTCAACATCTTCAATCCTGTAAACACCACGCCGGTCGTACGTCCTCCACGCTCCGATGCGTTTTACGATTACAACCAAAAAACCATCCAGACCGGCCTCTACGTACAAGACCAGATGGCCTTGGACAATTGGCGCCTGACCCTGGGCGGTCGTGAAGACTGGGTCCATCAGGGCACGACCTACTTCAATAAGAACGACGTCACCAACACCGACCGCAGCAAGAACTTCAGTGGCAACGCAGCGTTGAGCTATGTGTTCGACTCGGGCTTTGTGCCGTACTTGTCCTACGCTGAATCTTTCCAGCCAGCGAGCAACGCCAGCGTAGACCCACTCAAATCGTACAAGCCAACCGAAGGCAAGCAGTGGGAACTCGGGATCAAGTACCAGCCACCCGGTTCCAATACCCTGTTGAGTGCGGCGGTGTATGACCTGACCCAGAAAAACGTGCTGGTCACCAGCACAGGTGCAGGCGGCCAGGCGGTCACCGACCAGACCGGCGAAGTGAAAGTCAAAGGCCTGGAGTTGGAAGCCGTGTCTGACGTGACCGAAAACCTCAAGGTGATCGCCGCCTACACACTGGCCAAATCCGAAGTCCAAAAAGGCGACTTCAAAGGTAACCGCCTGCAACTGATGCCAAATCAGCAAGCGTCGCTCTGGACCGACTACACCTGGCACACCGGTGTACTGGACGGCTTCGGTATCGGCTTCGGCGCGCGCTACACCGGCAACACCTACGGCGACCAGGGCAACACCTGGCTCGGCAAAGCCAACGCCTACACCGTTTTCGACGGTGCGGTGCATTACGACTTGGGTCGCCTGGACAACAGCCTCAAAGGCGCCTCGGTCAAACTCAATGCCACTAACCTGTTCAACAAGGACTACATCTCCACCTGTGACGGTTCCTACTGCTACTTCGGCGACCAACGCAGCGTCGTCGCCAGTGCCACCTACCAGTGGTAATCGGCTGAGTTAACCACCGGGCCGCCCCAATGGGCGGCTTTGGTGTGTCTGAAGGTTGAAAACATGAAAAGCAAAACCATCCGCCGCTGGTCCTTCATCCACACCTGGACCAGCCTGATCTGCACGGTATTCCTGCTGCTGCTCGCCCTCACCGGCCTGCCGCTGGTGTTTCACCACGAGATCGACCACCTGCTGGGCAACGAGCCCGAGCTGGCGCAGATGCCCGCCGACACGCCGCAGCTCAACCTGGAGCAACTGGTCAGCGCCGCGCAGGCCCATCGCCCCGGCGACGCCATGCAGTACCTGGCCTGGGACGAAGACGACAAGAACGGCGTGATCGCGATCATGGCCGCCAACGCCGGCACCGAGCCCAACTCGTCGCACACCTTCCTGCTCGACGCGCGCACCGGCCAAGCCATGGAAACCCCGGCGGCCAACGGCGGGTTCACGATGTTCCTGCTGCGCTTGCATGTGGATATGTTCGCTGGCCTGCCGGGCAAGTTGCTGCTGGCGTTCATGGGGGTTCTGTTTGTGCTGGCGATCATCTCCGGCACGGTGCTGTACCTGCCGTTCATGCGCCGCCTGAAGTTCGCCACCGTGCGTCAGGACAAATCCACCCGCCTGCGCTGGCTCGACCTGCACAACCTGATCGGCGTGGTCACCCTGACCTGGGCGCTGGTGGTGGGCGTGACCGGCGTGATCAGCGCCTGCGCCGACCTGATCATCGCCGCCTGGCGCCAGGACAGCCTCAGCGCCATGATCGAGCCTTACAAAAACGCCCCGCCCCTGACTCAACGCGCCCCGGCCACCGAACTGCTGGCGATTGCCGCCAAGGCCGCCCCCGGCATGGAGCCGGACTTCATCGCCTTCCCCGGCACACGCTTTTCCAGCGAACACCATTACGCGGTGTTCATGAAAGGCAGCACCCACCTCACCTCGCATTTGCTCACGCCGGTACTGATCGACGCCAGCACCCTGGCTGTCACCGCCGTCGCCGAACGGCCGTGGTACATGGACGCCATGGGCATGTCCCAGCCGCTGCACTTTGGCGATTACGGCGGCATGCCGATGAAGATCCTGTGGGCGGTGTTGGATGGGCTGACCATCATCGTGCTGGTGAGCGGGATCTACCTGTGGATCGTAAGGCGCCGAACATGAAGCCACGTCAGTCGAGTTTCTGGAAGGTCTTCGGGATCCCTCTGGGGATCGGCCTGCTCAGCGCCGCCGGGTTGTTTGCGGCGCTGCTCGGGGATGGGCTGTGGGATTCGCTCAGTTGGCTCGGGCTGGGCATCCCCGCTGCAATTGGTACTTGGGCCTTGATCAAACGGTGAGATAGATTAGCGCAGCCCATTCAGAGGAATGCCCATGTCCGCTCCCAGCATGACCTTGTTCCACAACCCCGCGTCACCGTTCGTTCGTAAGGTTCGCGTGCTGCTGGCTGAAACCGGCCAGCAGGATCGCGTCGCCCTGTACGGCTGCATGCCGACCCCGGTCAACCCGGATGCGCAGGTGGTAGAAGGCAACCCCGTGGGCAAGATCCCGGCCCTGCGCCTGGCCGACGGTTCAGTACTGCACGACAGCCGGGTGATCCTCGATTACGTCGACCACCAGCACGCCGGCACCCCGCTGATCCCCCGCGACGGCTCGGCCCGCTGGCGCCGCCTGACCCTGGCCTCGATGGCCGATGGCATCATGGATGCCGCCGTGCTGGTGCGCTACGAAACCGCCCTGCGCCCGGCAGAAAAACACTGGGACCAGTGGCTCGACGAACAGCGCAACAAGATCCGTCGCACCCTCGCCGAGCTGGAAGCCGATGCGATTGCCGAACTGGCCAGCCATTTCGATATCGCCGCCATCAGCGTGGCTTGTGCCCTGGGTTACCTCGATTTCCGTCACCCGGATATGCAATGGCGCCTGGACAACCCGCAGCTTGCCGCCTGGTACGCCGAGGTCAGCCAGCGGCCTTCGATGCTGGAAACCCAGCCACCGACCTGATGTTCACACCGACCCCATGTGGGAGCGGGCTTGCCCGCGATCGCGGTATGTCATTCAGCACAGCTGTTTCTGAACCACCGCTATCGCGGGCAAGCCCACTCCCACATTGAACGGCGGTGGTATTGAGGAATGTAGCGATCCTTGCGGCTAATTGCGCCCCCACTTGCTGATCCTCGCGTAACCCGATCATTGCACCGCCTCCAGGTCAAACATCAACGGCTCGGCCGCCTTGCGCTTGCCCACGCCATACCAGTCCAACTTGCGCGTCAACACCATCACCGTGCCCAGCAGGCCGAACAGCAGCAACGAACCCATCAGCAGCGCGTAGTCCTCGGCACTCAATAACCCGTACAGCAAGCCATACAACGCCGCCAACCCCGCCGAGAAGCCCAGCCCGTGCGCCACGCTGCGCAGCACATGGCACACATAGAAGCCGATCAACAGCACACAGGCACTGGCCGAGATCAGGTAGGCCAGGGCAAAGCCTATGTGCTCGGACAACGACAACAACAGCAGGTAGAAGAACGCCAGCGCAAAGCCCACCAACGCGTACTGCACCGGGTGCACTGCCAGGCTCTTGAGCACTTCGAACAGGAAGAAACCGGCAAAGGTCAGGGCGATGAACAGCAGCGCATATTTGATCGCACGGTCGCTCTTGAGGTACTGGTCCACCGGGTCGATGAAGTTCACGCCGAAGCTGCGGTTGTTGAAGTCATTGCAGCCCTGCCCGTCCAGGCAGGTTTGCAGGGCCTGTTCGAGGTTGGTGGAAAAAAATGAGGTCTGCCAGTTGGCGGTAAACCCCTTGTCGGTAACCTCACGCTGCGCCGGCAGGAAGTTGCCGATAAAGCTGGGGTGCGGCCAGTTGGAGGCGAGTGATACCTGGCTGGTCTTGCCCACCGGCACCACTTGCAATTGTTCGGTGCCTTGCAGGCGCAGGTCGAAGGCAAAGTCCACGACATAGGGCTTTTTGCTGTCCTGCTCCGGCAGCGCCACGTGCACGCCTTCACCCAGCCAGTCCACCTGGGAGCCCGGTTCGAACTCCAGCTGCTGGCTGCCCAGCTCCAGCTTCAACGCATTTTCGATGCCGCGAATATCGCTGATGCCCACCGCGAGAAACGCCGGTTCAAAGCGGTAATCGGCGAAGTCTTCGGTGATACCCAACTGCGCGGGCAATTCGAAACGCCCGCTGATGCGGTTGTCAGCATGGAACAGTCGCGCCTGGTAGATGCCCCGTGCGCGCAGTTCGGTCTGCACCTTGCCGTCGAGTTCAAAACGGTCCGGCAGGAAATACAGCCGGCCGCGCTCTTCACGGGTGACTTCGTAGCGTTTGTTGAGTTTTTCGTTGAGCTTCCACTCGCGGACGGTCTTGCGATACGGCACCACCATCACCGGGCCGGTGAGGCGCTGGGCGTAGCTGGAGCTGCGGGCGATGTCCATCAGGACGCCGTCGCGCAGTTGCTGGCGGTCGCTGATGATCCCGTTGATCATCAGCAACGGAATCAGCAACAGCAGGATCAGCAGCGCAATCGCGCCAAGTTTGAAAAGCAGGCTGCGGTTCATGGGTCTCTCCCTGTTTGGATGGAGGAGAGTCTGGGCAGCCTGTGTGGGAGATTTATGTGGGCAATGTGGAGACTGTGTGGAGATGCAGCACCACTTGCACGCCGCCTTGCACGTTGCCGATCTGCAACGCGCCGCCGTGCAGCTTCATCACTTCCTCGACAAAGTTGAGGCCCAGGCCGGTGCTTTTGCGGCCACTGGCCGGGCGTGGCAGCGAGTAGAACCGTTCGCTCAGGCGCGGCAGGGCGTAGTCGGGAATCGGCGCAGCCTGGTTGAACAGGCTCACCTGTACGTCGTTGTGCCGGGTCTGCGCGCTGAATCTCAAGGTGCCGCCAGGCGGTGTGAAATCCAGGGCGTTATCCAGCAAGTTGCCCAGGGCCTGGCGCAGCAGGAAGGGTTCGCCGTACACCTTCACATCCGCCGCAATCGTCTGTTCAACGTGCAACCCGGCGCCTTCGATCCGCGCACATTGCGCCTTGAGCACATCATCGACCATGGCTGCCAGCGGGATGCTCACCTGCTCTTCCAGGCCCTGGCGTTGCTCGACCTGCGCCAGGTTCAGCAGGCGTTCGATCAACTGCTGCAGGCGCGCGCTTTCACTGTCGATATTGCCGACGAAACGCTGCTGTTGCTCACGGGTCATGTCGCCCTGCAACAACTCTGCCGCGCCGCGTATCGCGGCCAGCGGGCTCTTCAATTCGTGGGTCAGGGTGTGCACGTAGTGTTCGACGTAAGCCTTGCCTTCCAACTGCGTGCGCATGTGCTCGACGGCGGTGGACAACTGCTTGAGTTCACCGCCACGGTAGTGCGGCAACTCGGCGCGCCGGCCCTCGCTGACCGCCTCGGCGTAAGCCGTCAAGCGACGCAGCGCAACGCTCAGCCACCACGACAGCAGCGCGCCGAGCAACAGGCCGAGAATCACCAGGCCCGCGCCGTACCACAGCAGGCGCCGCTCGGTGCGGTCGACGTAGGGCTGCAACGAGCTGTTCGGCTTGGCCACGGTGACCACGCCGATGATCTGGCCGTTGTCACGGATCGGCGCGCCCACGTGCATCACCGAGGAAGTGGGGTCATCCAGCTCGCTGCGGGTGGAGCGCGCACCGTACTCGCCGCGCAGGGTCAGGTACACGTCGTTCCATTTGGAATAGTCCTGCCCCACCGCTTCGCCCGTGGAGTCGAGCAACACAATGCCCTTGGCGTCGGTCACGTAGATGCGGTGGTTGACCTGGTTTTTCGGCAATCCCCAGATGGTCGCGCCCGGCTGGCGATTGCCATAGGCCTTGAGCAGTTCGGGCCAGTGGCTTTGGCCGAGGGTGCCGTTCTTCACGTCGTCGCGCAGGATTTCGGCCAGCAGGTTGGCGGTGTCCACCAGGGTTTCTTCGGTGGACTGGCGCACGCCAGGGCGGATTTCCTTCATCACGGTGCTGAGCACGAAGTAGCCGGTCAGGCCGATAAACAGCGCGTACACCAGGAAGATCCGCAGCCCCAGGCGCATCAGCTGTTGCCCGGGCTGTAGCTGTAGCCGAGGCCGCGATGGGTCTGGATCGGCTCGGCGTCGGCAGCCACGTTGCGTAACTTGCTGCGCAGGCTTTTGATATGGCTGTCGATGTTGCGTTCGTAACCGGCATCCGCCGCCACGCCGACCGCGTCCAACAGCTGCTCGCGGCTGAATACACGTTCAGGCTGTTCCAGCAGGCTTTGCAGCAGGCGGAATTCGTGACGCGTGAGGCTCAACGGCTGGCCGCGATACATGATCTGCATGCGCTCCAGGTCTACCTGGAACACCACCGGCGCAGCTCCTGGGCCAATGCGCTTGAGGATCGCCCTGACCCGCGCCGTCACTTCCCGAGGGCTGAAGGGCTTGACCACATAATCGTCGGCGCCGATTTCCAGCCCCACCACCCGGTCGATCTCGCCATCCCGTGCGCTGAGGAACATCACCGGCACTTCGCTGAACCGGCGCAGTTGCTTGCAGGTTTCAAACCCGGTGATGTCCGGCAGGCCGATGTCGAGGATGATCAGGTCGGCCGGCGTCTGGCGTTGATGCTCCAACGCCGCCTGGCCGAGTGTCAGCCAGGTGGTGGTGAAGCCCTCGCCTTGCAGGGCGAATATCAGCGTGTCGGCTATCGCCGCTTCGTCTTCGACAATCAGGATGTGGGGCATGGTGGTCCGTCAGCAGTCCGGTTTGTCAGCAGTGTAGCGACGCGCCGGGTTGACCGCAGCGCCGAACTCGCGCAGAGCCTTGGCGCCGATCAGCAGCGGGTAGTTGAAGCTGCTGCGGTCGGTGAGGTTGACCTCAACGGTGCGCTTGACGTCGCCCAGGCACATTTCCAGGTCGATCACCGGGCGCTTGGCCACGGTGGCTTCGTCCTTGTCCTCATCTTCGTCGGCGCGGCTCTTGATCTTGCTGATGCGCGAGACTTTGTGCTCGTAGACCTTATCGGACGCGTCCTTGCCGCCGAGGCGGAAACGCACCCAATCGTCACCGTCACGGGTGAAGGTCTGGATGTCGCGGGCCGACAGCGAGGCGGTCAGCGCGCCAGTGTCCATCTTGGCCTTGAAGGTTTCGCCGATCTCCGGCAACTGGATATATTCGTAGCGACCGTAGAGGGTCGGTTCGGCGGCCATGACCGGCACGGCAACCAGGGCGAGGGAGGCAAGAAGCAGTTTCACGAAGTGATGTCCTCGGAAAGAAGTAGGCGGATTCTAGACCGCAAAAGCGCCGGTTAGTTAGCTAACCCCACCATACCCGGCACATTGTGAAACATTCGTACGGTGATTTGCGATTTGGCCTCTAGACTCACCTTGCTTATGATGGCCCGCCCACAAGATTCCAAGAGTTACTTATGCGCCGCCTGCTCACCGGCTGTTTCGTCACCCTGCTGCTCTTGCTCAACACCCTCGTGCTGTTCGGTCCGTTGATGGTGTTTGCCCTGCTCAAGCTGGTAGCCCCGGGGCGCTTGCGTGACTACATGTCATGGGCGGTGATGTGGATCGCCGAGACCTGGGCCGAGATCGACAAGCTGATTTTCTCGCTGTGCATCCCGACCCAGTGGGACATTCGCGGCGGCGACGATCTGCGGGGTGACACCAGTTACCTGGTGATCAGCAACCACCAATCCTGGGTTGACATCCCGGCCTTGATCCAGGCCCTCAACCGGCGTACGCCGTTCTTCAAATTCTTCCTGAAAAAAGAGCTGATCTGGGTGCCCTTCCTGGGCCTGGCCTGGTGGGCGCTGGATTACCCGTTCATGAAGCGCTACACCAAGGCATTCCTGGCCAAGCATCCGGAACTGGCGGGGCAGGATCTGAAGATCACCAAAGAGGCCTGCGAGCTGTTCAAGCGCCAGCCGGTGACGGTGGTCAATTATCTGGAAGGTACGCGGTTCAGCGAGGCCAAGCGCAAACAGCAGGGCTCACCTTTCACCCGCTTGCTCAAGCCCAAGGCGGGCGGTGTGGCATTCGTGCTGGCGGCGATGGGTGAACAACTGGATGCTGTGCTCGATGTGACGGTGGTCTACCCGCAAGACAGGATTCCAGGGTTCTGGGATTTGATTTGCGGATCGGTACCGAAGGTGATCATCGATATCCGCACCCGTGAGCTAGACCCGGCGCTGTGGCAAGGAGATTACGAGAATGATCCGGCATTTCGCCAGACCGTCCAGGACTGGGTGAACCAGCTCTGGACGGAGAAGGACGCACGCATCGAACAACTGCGCGCGGAGCGCCTTTAACTGCCGGTGCCCCAGGCCTGGGCCAGCTTGCCCAGCACCGAGCTGCTGGCACCCTGGCCACCCAGGTATTGCAGGATCACCGGGGCAAACTGGCCGACCATGCCACTGTCCATGCCCAAGGCGCTGAACGCAGTATTCAGGTCGTTGGTGTTCTTCACGTTACCCAGCAGGCCATCCAGGCCGCTGGTCTTACTACCGCCAGCCTGGCCGAGCATCCCGCTCAAGGCCCCGAGGCTGCCCAACGCATTATTGCCCGACAGTTGGTCGAGGCCAGGCACGCTATTACCCAGTTGCGAATAGTCGTTGCCGCTCAATTTGTTCTTGGCCAGCCCCAGCATGGCGCCCGTGCCGCCGACCGCTTGCTCGGGGGTGATGTTCAGTTGCGAGGTCAGGGCGCTCAGCAACCCGGCCGTCTCGGACGACGGCGCTGCTGCCGCTGCCTTGTTGTTACCACCCTGCATGCCGGAAATGGCATTGGCCGCGTCGCCAAGGCTGAACCCTGCGGCAAGCACCGGGCCGGCTGCCAGGGTCATCAGGCAGGAAAGGGCGAAACCGCGTGAAATCTTCATCGAAACAACCTCTGGGTGTAGGGGTGAAAGCAGGCGTTTGACTGGGTATCCGACGCATTGTTCCGGGCGGGCCGAGGAACCCAAGGGGAATACCAGAGTCCATGAAATGACTTCAACACAGCCAGGAATAGCCATATGAGCGCCACACGCCCCCAAGTGATTGAGCCAACGTCCCCATTCTGGAGCCGCCCACGTGTGTTTATCGGCGCCTGCATGGCCATCGTCGCCGGCCTCGGTGGCGCGCTCTACACCCAGGATAACGTCAAGTCCGCCGCCACCCTGGTGACCACGGCCCAGCAGCCGGCCGCTCAAATCATTGCGCACAAGGATTACCTCGAAGTTGAACCGATCGCCACGGCGGCCCCGGAGCCGGACCGCAGCCTGGAACTCTGGGCCATTCCAGAAGGCAGCGCGCCGGTTTCCCTGGGGCTGTTACCGGAAGATGGCAAAGGCATTATCGGACTCAACCCACGCCAGCAGAAAAGCATCCGCAAGCCGGTGGAGTTGATGGTGAGTTCGGAGACCAAGGGTGGGTCGCTGAGCAAGCAGCCGACGGGGCCAACTGTCTATCAGGGCGCCCTTGCAACACGTTGAAGCTGATGACCGCGATGAGCGCAAACGGCAGTATAGGATTTTCCGGAACTCAAACACCGTGACAGCCACTCAGGGCAGTCCTCTCGGTAATACACACTGGGAAGACAGCCCAATTGAACAAGGAGCTGTAACGATCATGATCGGATTGATACCTAATTTTTATGCTGCCTTCAGCGCAATCAACCATTTGCAAGCACGCGGGCAAGACCAGGCTTCACGGCCCGAGGCCACCGGGATCGACCAATGCCCCGCCGTCGGTGATATTCAATCAAAGCCCTACACAGACCCCGACCTCCCACCACCCTATGGCGAGGGCTATCAATACACCGCCACGGCCAAAGGCAAGACGTGGACAGGACAAACGGCCGCAACCAAAGACGACTATCTGGGCCCGGAGTATGAACTCAAAGCCGAGGAGATCAATGAACGAGACGGCAAGTTTCATTGCGACTACGGCGGCCAGCGGCTGATCAAGAACGGTGAGGTCGCCGATCCCTACCTGCGACTCTCAACCCTCAAATAACCCATAAAAAATGGCGACCTCCACGGTCGCCATTTTTTCAGCTGTTTGCCTTACGCCGCACTGAACAACTTATGCGGATCAATCACAAACTTCTTCGGCACGCCCGCATCGAACTCACCATAACCGCGCGGTGCGTCATCCAGGCTGATCACCTGCACGCCCACGATTTCGGCAATGTTAATGCGGTCCCACATGATCGCCTGCATCAGTTGGCGGTTGTACTTCATCACCGGCGTCTGCCCGGTGTGGAAGCTGTGGGATTTAGCCCAGCCCAGGCCGAAGCGGATGCTCAGGCTGCCCATTTTTGCCGCAGCGTCCACAGCACCCGGGTCTTCGGTGACGTAGAGGCCAGGGATACCGATCTTGCCCGCCACGCGCACCACGCCCATCAGCGAGTTGAGCACAGTGGCCGGCGCTTCCGCCTTGACGCCTTCATGACCATGACCACGGGCTTCAAAGCCCACGGCATCGACGGCGCAGTCCACTTCCGGCTCGCCCAGCAGTGCGGCGATCTGTTCGTGCAACGGGGTGTCCTTGGACAGGTCAGCAATCTCGAAGCCCTGAGCCTTGGCGTGAGCCAGGCGGACCGGGTTGACGTCGCCGATGATCACCACTGCGGCGCCCAGCAGGCGGGCGGAGGCGGCAGCCGCCAGGCCCACAGGACCGGCACCCGCGATGTACACAGTGCTGCCCGGACCAACGCCGGCAGTGACGGCCCCGTGGTAGCCCGTCGGGAGAATGTCGGAGAGGCAGGTCAGGTCGCGGATCTTCTCCATGGCCTTGTCGCGATCCGGCAGTTTGAGCAGGTTGAAGTCGGCATACGGCACCAGCACGTATTCAGCCTGGCCGCCGGTCCAGTCGCCCATGTCGACGTAGCCGTAGGCACCACCGGCACGGGCCGGGTTGACGGTCAGGCACACGCCAGTGTGCTGCTCTTTGCACGAGCGGCAGCGGCCACAGGCTACGTTGAAGGGCACGGAAACCAGGTCGCCGATTTTCAGGTTCTCGACGTCGCTGCCCTTCTCGATCACTTCACCGGTAATTTCATGACCGAGCACCAGGCCGGTCTGGGCAGTGGTGCGGCCACGCACCATGTGCTGGTCGGAGCCGCAGATGTTGGTGGAGACCACGCGCAGGATGACGCCATGCTCGATCTTCCTGCCACGGGGGTCCTGCATTTTGGGATAGTCGATTTTCTGTACTTCGACCTTGCCGTTGCCGAGATACACGACACCACGATTACCAGACATGCTTTCACCTCGCTGTTGTTTTTATGGAACTGCGTTGCCCATGGGGTGGGCAGCGCGTTTAAGTGCTCGGGTACAGATGCTGTTATTGCGTTGTTAGTGAGGGCCTCATCGGGGGCAAGCCCCCTCCCACATTCGACCGCATTCCAAAGGTGGGAGGGGGCTTGCCCCCGATGGCGTCAGTCAGAGCACCACCGTCCGATTGGCGTTTAAAAACACCCGCCGCTCAATGTGATACCCCACCGCCCGGGCCAACGTCAGCCCTTCGATATCACGCCCCTTGGCAATCAAGTCCTCGGGATAGTGGCTATGATCCACCACCTCCACGCCCTGGGCGATGATCGGGCCTTCGTCCAGGTCGTTGTTGATGTAATGCGCCGTGGCGCCTACCAGCTTCACGCCCTTGTTGTACGCCTGGTGATACGGCTTGGCGCCCTTGAACCCCGGCAGCAACGAGTGGTGAATGTTGATGGCCTTGCCATCGAGCTTGCGGCACAGCTCCGGCGACAGCACTTGCATGTAGCGCGCAAGGATCACCAATTCGGCGCCAGTATCTTCCACCACCTGCCACACCTGACGCTCCTGGGACGGTTTGTCGTTGGGGTCGAGGGGGAAATGGTAGTAGGGAATCTGGTGCCAGTCGGCCAAGGGTTTCAGATCGGGGTGGTTGGACACCACCGCGACCACGTCCATCGACAGTTGGCCGATGCGCTGGCGATACAGCAGGTCGTTGAGACAGTGATCGGCCTTGGAGACCATGATCACCACTTTTGGCCGGTAGTTCGGCGCCGTCAGCTCGAAGATCATGCCGAAGGCTTCACCACGGGTGGCCAGGCCATCGCGGAACGCCTGTTCGTCAAAACCATCGGGCTGGCGGAATTCCACGCGGATAAAGAACCGGCCCGAAAGCCGGTCATCGAACGAGTGGTGCTCGGTGACGTAGCAACCCTGTTCGAACAGGTAGCGGGTGACCGCGTCCACCGTGCCGAGCACGCTGGGGCAGTCGGCGGTCAAAATCCATGTATCGGGTGCGCGGCTCATGGCTCATTCCTCAGGCTTGGACGCTCAGGCCGAACTCGGCCGATGCATCCTGCAACCACAACCACCAGTAATCCGAGAAGCTGCGACGGATCACCAGCTCCCAGGTGTCTTCAGCCGTGTGGCGGATCACCAGTTGCGACTTGGCGAACACCGTGCCCACTGCCTTGCCCACCGGGAAGTTGTTGGGGTGTACGTCGTAGCTGGTGGACTTCATCAGCACATCGCGCACGTTCGGGCCGCTGAGTTCGAGGATCTGCTGGCCGCCGCTGACATTGACGACCTGGATATGCAGGTCGCCCAGGGCGGCGCGCAGGTTTTGCTCGGCGGCGAATTCTTCACCGCTCGGCACGATCAGCAACCACTCATCCGGGCCGAGCCATTGCAGGCTGGTTTCGCCCTTGACGATCACTTGCAGCGCGCCGGGCAACTCGATGCCGATGGCTTTGTGCACGCCGGCGGCGAAAGCTGCGTCATGGCCGTCGCCACGAATCGTCAGATGGCCCAGGAGTTTCTTTTCACGCACGGTCACGCCGGCGTTCTTGCGGCCCTTGCCGACCAGGCTGGCGAGGTCGGCGTGGTGCAGCGACGACTCGGCCTTGGCGCCGGAGGTGGGGCGTTGTTGGTAAACATTGGCTGCTGTCATAAAGCACCTGTTCTGAATTCTATTGTGAGGCTGCTGACCTCATCGGGGGCAAGCCCCCTCCCACAGGGGAATGCATTTCAACTTGAGGGAGGGGCTTGGCCTGTCAGATGTTCTGGCGATCGCCTTTGGGGTCGAAGAACACCGAAGAAACAATCTCCGCCTCGATCACGCTGCCATCGGCCTGCGGTGAGAACACCCGCTCGCCGATACGCTTCAAGCCGCCCTTGACCACACCCAGCGCAAACGAATAGCCGAGGGAGTTGTGGGCGTAGCTGGAGGTGACGTGACCGACCATCTTCATCGGGATCGATTGCTTCGGATCAAACACCAGTTGCGCGCCTTCCGGCAGCCACACCTTCGGATCGACCGGCTTCAAGCCCACCAGTTGCTTGCGTTCTTCACGCACACAGTCTTCACGGTTCATGCCACGCCAGCCGATCCACGAGAACGGCTTGGTACGGCCCACGCACCAACCCATGTTGAGGTCATCCGGGGTCATCGAGCCGTCAGTGTCCTGGCCGACAATGATGAAGCCCTTCTCGGCCCGCAATACGTGCATGGTCTCGGTGCCGTACGGGGTCAGGTTGTACTTTTTGCCGGCGTCGACGATTTTTTCCAACACACCCATGGCGTAGTCGGCCTGCACGTTGACTTCGTATGACAGCTCACCGGTAAACGAAATGCGGAACACCCGCGCCGGTACGCCGCCGACCAGACCTTCTTTCCAGGTCATGAACGGGAACCCGTCCTTGTCCAGGTCGATGTCGGTGACTTCCGCCAGCAGCTTGCGGCTGTTGGGACCGGACAGGGTCATGGTCGCCCAGTGGTCGGTGACCGAGGTGAAATACACTTTGAGGTCTGGCCATTCGGTCTGTTGGTAGATTTCCAGCCATTGCAGCACACGGGCAGCGCCGCCGGTGGTGGTGGTCATCAGGAAGTGGTTGTCGGCGAGGCAGGCAGTCACGCCGTCGTCGAAGACCATGCCATCTTCCTTGCACATCAGGCCATAGCGCGCCTTGCCCACGTCGAGCTTGGTCCAAGCGTTGGTGTAGATGCGGTTGAGGAACTCCCGCGCGTCGGGGCCCTGGATGTCGATCTTGCCGAGGGTGGACGCATCCAGCAGGCCGACGCTGTCACGCACGGCCAGGCATTCGCGTTTGACGGCGGCGTGCAGGTCTTCACCGTTGCGCGGGAAGTACCAAGGGCGCTTCCACTGGCCGACGTCTTCAAACTCGGCACCGTTCTTCACGTGCCAGGCGTGCAACGCGGTGTAGCGCACCGGTTCGAAGATGTGCCCACAGTGACGGCCCGCTACGGCGCCGAAAGTCACCGGCGTGTAGTTGGGACGGAACATGGTGGTGCCCATCTGCGGGATGGTCACGTTCAGCGAGCGGGCGGCAATGGCCAGGCCGTTGACGTTGCCCAGCTTGCCCTGGTCGGTGCCGAAGCCCAGCGCGGTGTAGCGCTTGACGTGCTCGACCGACTCGAAACCTTCGCGAGTGGCGAGTTCGATGGCGGCGGCGGTCACGTCGTTCTGCAGGTCGACGAATTGCTTCGGCGCCCGTGCAGTCGGCTTGTCGTGCGGTACTTGGTAAACCGCCAAAGTCGACTCTTCCAGGCGGCTCAGCGCTTTGGGCAAGGTGCCTTCCACCGGCGCGAAACCGGCTTCGCTGGCCGCGCGCACGCCGCCTTCAAAACCATCCGCCAGGGAGTCGCCAAGGCCGTAGACCCCGTTGATCCCACCGACACACACGCGTTTCTGCGGCGCTTCGCCCGGTACAAAACCGAGGATATCTTCACGCCAGGTCGGCTTGCCGCCCAGGTGCGAAGCCAGGTGAACTACCGGGCTGTAGCCGCCGGAGCTGGCTACCAGGTCGCACTCCAGCCATTCGCCTGGGCTGGTGACTTTATGCGCTTTCACATCGATCGCAGCCACGCGGGCGGCGGTCACGTGCTTGCTGCCACGGGCTTCGATCACGGCGCTGCCGGTGAGGATACGAATGCCTTTGGCGCGGGCTTCTTCCACCAGCGCGCCGCGTGGGTTGTGGCGTACATCGGCCACGGCCACCACGTGCAGGCCGGCATCGAGCCAGTCCAGGGCAACGCGGTAGGCGTGGTCGTTGTTGGTCGACAGCACCAGCTTCTTGCCCGGTGCCACGCCGTAGCGACGCACGTAGGTGGAGACCGCACCGGCCAGCATGTTGCCCGGCACGTCGTTGTTGCCGTACACCAGCGGACGCTCGCACGCGCCGGTCGCCAGCACCACGCGCTTGGCACGCACACGGTGGATACGCTGACGCACCACGCCAATCGGCGCACGGTCACCGAGGTGATCGGTGAGGCGCTCGTGAATGGTCAGGAAGTTATGGTCGTGGTAGCCGTTGACGGTGGCGCGGGGCAACAGCACCACGTCCGGCAGGGCCTTGAGTTCAGCGATGACGCTGGCAACCCATTCCACAGCCGGCTTGCCGTCGAGGCTTTCACGCGAGTCCAGCAGCGAACCACCGAACTCTTCCTGCTCGTCGGCGAGGATCACGCGGGCACCGCTGCGGGCGGCGGCCAGTGCGGCAGCCAGGCCCGCAGGACCGGCGCCGACGACCAGCACGTCACAGTGACGGTTGAAGTTGTCGTAGGTGTCCGGATCGTTCTCGGTCGGCGAGCGGCCGAGGCCGGCGGCCTTACGAATGTACTTCTCGTAGGTCATCCAGAACGATTGCGGGTACATGAAGGTTTTGTAGTAGAACCCCGGCGGCATCAGCTTGCCGCCGACCTTGCCGAGGATGCCCATCACGTCATTGTTGACGTTCGGCCAGCCGTTGGTGCTGGTGGCGACCAGGCCTTGGTACAGCGCCTGTTGCGTGGCGCGCACGTTGGGAATCTGGGTGGCTTCGGTGGCACCGATCTGCAGCACCGCGTTCGGCTCTTCGGCGCCAGCGGCAAAGATGCCGCGAGGGCGCGAGTACTTGAAGCTGCGGCCGATGATGTCGACGCCGTTGGCCAGCAGGGCTGCGGCCAGTGTGTCGCCTTCAAAGCCTTTGTAGCTCTGGCCGTTGAAGGTAAACGTCAGGACTTTATTACGGTCGATCCGGCCACCGTTGGACAGGCGATTGGTCTGGCTCATACCTTCTCTCCAGAGGCCTTGGCGGTGAATTGTGGCTTCTCACCGATCTTGTAGGTTTCAAGAATTTCGTAGGTCAGGGTGTCGCGGGTCGCGTTGAAGTACTGGCGGCAACCGGCAGCGTGGATCCACAGTTCGTGGTGCAGGCCGCGCGGGTTGTCGCGGAAGAACATATAGTCGCCCCACTCTTCATCGGTGCAGGCATTCGGGTCCAGCGGGCGCGGAATATGCGCTTGGCCGGATGCGTGGAATTCCTCTTCGGAGCGCAGTTCGCCACAGTGAGGACAGAAGATATGCAACATAGGGAATTTCTCCTGTTAGTGGGCGACGGCCGCAGCGCCGTGTTCGTCGATCAACGCACCGTTGTGGAAACGGTCGATGGAGAAAGGTGCCGCCAATGGGTGCATTTCACCCTTGGCCAGGCTGGCGGCAAACACGTTGCCTGAGCCCGGCGTGGCCTTGAAGCCCCCGGTGCCCCAACCGCAGTTGAAGAACATGTTCGGCACCGGAGTCTTGGAGATGATCGGGCACGCATCCGGCGTGGTGTCGACGATGCCGCCCCACTGACGGTTCATGCGCACGCGGGACAGCACCGGGAACATCTCGACGATGGCCTGGATGGTGTGTTCGATCACCGGGTACGAGCCGCGCTGGCCGTAGCCGTTGTAGCCGTCGATACCGGCGCCGATCACCAGGTCGCCCTTGTCGGACTGGCTGATGTAGCCGTGTACGGCGTTGGACATGATCACGCTGTCGATAATCGGCTTGATCGGCTCCGACACCAGCGCTTGCAGCGGGTGGGATTCGATGGGCAGGCGGAACCCGGCGAGCGAGGCCATGTGCCCGGAATTACCGGCAGTGACTACACCGACGCGCTTGGCGCCGATGAAGCCCTTGTTGGTTTCCACGCCGATGCACACGCCGTTTTCCTTGCGAAAGCCGATCACTTCGGTCTGCTGGATCAGGTCCACGCCAAGGGCGTCGGCGGCACGGGCAAAGCCCCAGGCCACGGCATCGTGACGGGCCACGCCGCCGCGCCGTTGCACGGTGGCGCCGAGCACCGGGTAGCGGGTGTTTTTCGAGCAGTCGAGGTATGGGATCTCGTCGGCCACTTGCTTGGCATTGAGCAATTCGCCGTCCACGCCATTGAGGCGGTTGGCGCTCACACGGCGCTCGGAATCACGGATGTCCTGCAAGGTGTGGCACAGGTTGTACACGCCACGCTGGGAGAACATCACGTTGTAGTTGAGGTCCTGGGACAGGCCTTCCCACAGCTTCATCGCGTGTTCGTACAGGTGCGCCGACTCGTCCCACAGGTAGTTGGAACGCACGATGGTGGTGTTGCGCGCGGTGTTACCGCCGCCCAGCCAGCCTTTCTCGACCACGGCCACGTTGGTGATGCCGTGCTCTTTGGCCAGGTAGTAGGCGGTCGCCAGACCATGCCCGCCGCCGCCGACGATGACCACGTCGTAGACTTTCTTGGGGGTCGGCGTGCGCCACATCTTCTGCCAGTTTTCATGGTGGCTGAGGGAGTGCTTGAAGAGGCCGAAGCCCGAGTAGCGTTGCATAGTCATTACTCCAAAACCGCGCTCAGCGATAAACCGGGAAATCAGCGCACAGGGCAGACACGTGCTTGGCCACGTTGGCCTCGACGTCGGCATCGCCGAGGTTGTCGAGGATGTCGCAGATCCAGCCGGCCAGTTCGATGCACTGCGGCACTTTGAAACCACGCGTGGTCACCGCCGGGGTGCCGATGCGCAGGCCCGAGGTCACGAACGGCGACTGCGGGTCATTCGGCACGGCGTTCTTGTTGACGGTGATGTGGGCGCGACCGAGGGCGGCGTCCGCCTCTTTGCCGGTAAGGCCCTGACGGATCAGGCTGACCAGGAACAGGTGGTTATCGGTGCCGCCGGACACTACATCGTAGCCGCGTTTGATAAATACGCTGGCCATCGCCTGGGCGTTGTCGATCACTTGCTGCTGGTAAGCCTTGAAGCCTGGCTCCAGCGCTTCCTTGAAGCACACGGCCTTGCCGGCGATGACGTGCATCAGCGGGCCGCCCTGGGCGCCGGGGAATACGGCGGCGTTGAGTTTCTTTTCGATCTCTTCATTGGACCTGGCCAGGATCAGGCCGCCACGAGGACCGCGCAGGGTCTTGTGGGTGGTGGTGGTGACCACATCGGCGTAGGGCAGCGGGTTCGGGTACAGGCCGGCGGCAACCAGGCCGGCGACGTGGGCCATGTCGACGAACAGCAGCGCCCCCACTTTGTCCGCGATCTGACGGAAGCGTGGGAAATCCAGGGTCTTGGAGTAGGCGGAGAAACCGGCCACGACCATTTTCGGCTTGTGCTCCACCGCCAGGCGCTCGACTTCGTCGTAATCGATCAGGCCGGTGTCGGTGTTGATCCCGTATTGCACCGCGTTGTACAGCTTGCCCGAGGACGACACCTTGGCGCCGTGGGTCAGGTGACCGCCGTGGGCCAGGCTCATGCCCAGGATGGTGTCGCCGGCGTTCAGCAGGGCCAGGTACACAGCGCTGTTGGCGGACGAGCCGGAGTGTGGCTGCACGTTGGCGTAATCGGCGCCGAACAGCTGCTTGGCGCGCTCGATGGCCAGGGCTTCAACTTTGTCCACATGCTCGCAGCCACCGTAGTAGCGCTTGCCTGGGTAGCCTTCGGCGTATTTGTTGGTGAGGCCGCTGCCTTGGGCTTGCATCACGCGTTTGCTGGTGTAGTTCTCTGACGCGATCAACTCGATATGATCTTCCTGGCGCTGCTCCTCGGCATTCATGACCGCCAGCAGTGCGTCGTCATATCCCTGGATCTGGTCTTGTTTGCTGAACATCGCGTCTCTCCCAGCCTTTCGTATTGTTGAGGCCCGTGCAGGGCCCTTTGATGCGATGGTAGGGCTGGCGCAGACAGGTCAAATGCCTGCGCACGCCATGCAAAGGTGCGTTTACGACATGGGTTGCTGGTCGACCTCGTTTTCAACGTACACGAAGAGGCAGGCACCTGCCCGGCAGAAAGTTTTATATACAAACAAACCTACTGAAAGAGGCTTCTTACAAAAACCACTAATAGGCAAACATTAAAATAAACTTTGAAAACATCCAACCAAATAACCACTTACAAAACGTCTTTTGCATTTCACCCTACATCAGAACTTAATTGCTCCCCGAGCAATACCTCGACTCGCGCAACAATCCGGCAACGCTATCTTGAAACTGACTTTTAAACCGCAGGAGAACAAACATGGCTTTAATTGATCAAGTCAAAGATATTTGCACCCGACTGGCCCCTGGTGGCTGGCATAACTTACTGCTTCATCACGGCCTCAACATCCTTGCACCTTCCTTGCAAGATGAACTGCGTAACATCTTAAAGGTGGATCGAACACTCGCCGGCTTTGAAGACTTCGCGTCAAGCGGTGTACGCGGCATTGAACCAGGCAAGCCCGCACTCAGTTTGCTGTTTCACGCACTGGCCAACGCTAACGTAACAGTGGATGCGAAAGGTAATCCCCTTCAGATTTACCCCACGGCTGCCGAGCTGGAAACAGTCATGAACTATGTTTACGGCAGCCAACCACCCAGCCTCCAGCAATTAAAAGAACTCGCCAATGGTGCGCCCATGGCAGTGGTCGTCTTTGCTAATGAGTACCGACCGGCACCTGATACAGTTCACAAAGAACAGGCCGATATGTGTTTTTCACGAACCGGCATATCACGCGTTGGCACCGCTGAACCTTTGTACGATGCACAAAGTAGAGGGTTCCTACCTTTTGTTGCAGATGACAACCACGCCATTCGTGTCTTGCCTGCTCGATACGCCGCCTACATCGCCATCCAACGCAAAGGAGACGCCACAACTTTCGGTCCTATGCGCGTGCGCGAAAAGGACGAAACCCACGATTTTTGGGTACCCCTGCACAAACTGTTCCACGGCACCGAGTGCATTGAGGGTCTGAACCTTGACGTCCAACTGACAGCGATGCACAAAAACGAGAAAATACGCCGCCTACACTTGATGTTGGGCGCCGGGTCGGGCTGGGAAGAACCAGACATCAGTCAACCACCTTTTGTCATAACCGAAGGGCTCGGCAACTGGCTTTGCGAACTGGAATTCGGCGCGGGACTCATGGCAGCCTCGCCACGCAGATTTCTGGTTGAAGCGGCGCAATACAAAGGTAAGCCCTTGACCTTCAACGTACCAAAATCGCCAAGGCTGTTAGCATCCACCCTGATCGGGCCCGAAAACGCTCCGGAATATGTGCACATTCGCCATAAAGTTGACGACGCCGGCAACCTTGTTAACTTCAACCAACAGCCAGGCATCCTCAGTGAGCTGGAAAAAGGCGACTTCCAAGCCCTGCATTACCTGGACTTTACCGCAGACGGCTGGATTCAAGCTCAGTGCCCAGCGCTGGACACCGCTTTTCCAAATCGCATACCCGCCTACTCTTTGCTGTGCGCTCCCGACTTCTACCCTCTGTGTAATCAGCGGCATCTGAGCGAGTGGCTGGAGACCCTGAGTCCGGACATTCAAAAAACCGTGTTTCGGACAGCCCCTGAATGCCTGTCCGATTCTCGCTATGCGGCCAATATCCAGTCTTTTCCCACCCTCTTTTCCAGCACTGATGTCAGCATAACTGCGATTGTGGGTCACCATGGGTCAACTGTTGGACAGTCGACTGCGGCCAAACCTGATACAGCGTCGGCAAAACGTGCCTCATGCCTTCCAGATGCCGCAGCGGGAGTCTTTGCTCCTGGCTGGGATGTCGGTGCGGTCGAATACGAGAGTAGCTCGGGCGCCGTGCCGCACCTCGCAGCGTACAGGCTAGGCAGCCCTTTTCCAGAGGACGCAAAACTGTGTGCCGCGCTGAGTTCATTTTGGCCGGCAGTCGCTCCTGACGCCGCTCAATCCTTTGAACCCGACGCCGGAGCGGGCCCGACGATTAAACCGATGCTCGATCAGGAAATAGGCATCACCGCCGGTTTTTCTTGGGACGGCATCCCCGCACCACACAGTATTATTGCCAACAACGTGACACAAATTGCTTATCACAGTTATCACTATGGTGATTATACGGAAAGCGCTCTGGAAGGTAAGTTCTCACTCGCCTTGACCGGCAAGATTGATACCTTGGAATACCAAAGACGTATTGATGCATTCCGACGTGTCAAACTTGCACTCGGCTCCCTGCATGAAAAATGGTTTATACGCTCGTTCAAAACTATAACGTCCGACGATTTAAGAGAGCTCGACGCCCCTCTAAATTCAAACGTCAAACTTGATGCCGCCGCTTATCGATTCGAACTCTATCGCTATGAACCAAGCGCCTCTCCACACTTCAATAAAACCTTAATCAAAGTCATAGAAACTTCAAATTATCTCGTCTGGCCACATGTCATTTTTCACCAATCAGGCACGCGTCCATGGCAACCCGTTTAACCACAACTAAAGTCCGACACGATGACTGACTACGATGTCGTCATAATAGGCGCCGGCCCAGCAGGATGCGCGACGGCTATTGCTTGCGCTCAACATGGCTTGAGGGTGGCCATTGTTGAGCGCCTTTCATTTCCTCGCGAACGTCCTGGCGAAACACTGCATCCTGGCATAGAGCCTCTTCTTAAACAGCTAGGTGTGATGAACCAAGTGCAGGCGGGCAAATTCATCAGGCCTTTTGGAAACTGGGTAACGTGGGATAAGGAACGAAACTTTACTCCCTTCGGAAATGATGCCGATGGCGCTTGGTCAGGGTTTCAAATACCCAGGTCCACATTGGATGGTTTTTTATTGGCGAAGGCAATCGCGCTGGGGGTCCAGGCCCTGCAGCCTTGCCATGCAAAAAAGGTACTCCTGGACAACGGTCGCGTCACGGGCGTGCAAACCCTTACCGGGGCTCTGTCTTGCCGCCAGCTTGTGGATGCCAGCGGCGCTCATGGCTGGCTCACACGTCAGCTCGGGCTGGGATCACGTTGCTACTCACCGCCACTTACGGCCCTGTATGGTTATACGAGCGGAACGGTCGACGAAAGTGCACTGGGTATTTTCGCCGATCGGCTGGGGTGGTATTGGACCGCACAGGTAGGACGAAAGCTGTATCACTGGACACGCCTCTATTTTGAGCACGCTCAGATCTGCAAGGCATCTGCTGTTCCATCCTCCTTCGAACACCTGACCCACGTGGGGAAAATGCAGGGTGCCGATGTTACTTGGAGAATCTGCGAGCAATCGGCAGGCAATGGCTACTTCATCGCGGGAGACGCCAGCACGGTGATAGATCCGGGCGCCTCTCATGGGGTTCTTAAAGCACTAATGTCAGGAATGATGGCCGCCCAGGCTGTCATCGAAGGATGTGACAACCCAACGAATCAACAGGTTATTTCCCTGCAGTACCAACGATGGATACGGGACTGGTTCGAGAGCGATGTAAAAAGAATGCGTGAACTGTATCGTGCCCATCCGTTCCCTCCTCCCTGGCTTGAAAAGCCATAGCCAATACGGCCCTTGCGCGGTCAAGCAATCACCTGTCGCACGGCAAGCAACACTATAAAATGCGCGGGGTAAAGGCTATACGCCCAGCGCCGCATGGCGGGTGGCGCGGCGTTTTTGGCATGTCGCAGCAGGACCAAGCCGAGCAGTGGCGCGACCATGCACACCGTCAGTCCCGACAGCGCCAAAAACGTACCGCTGTTGAGCAGGGCCTGCCATTGATTGGCTACGACGCAGACCGCGCCCGGTAATATGCTGAAATACCAGGGACGACAAAACACCAGCACCATCGCCAGTGGCAGTAATACGCCAAAAAAGCCAAACATCAGCTGCGTGGAAAACACGGCTGCGATCATGACAGCAATCAGCGCCAATCCTCGATCAAGAAGCGCCTTCTGATGCCATCCTCTGGCAACCAGCAAACCCAGCGCCAACGTCGGCAATACGTTCAGCGTATCGGCATCCTCGATAAACATCCGGTATGGCACTTCGCTGATCACACTGAACAGCAACAGCCACCCCACGTAATGCCATTGGCGCGTCACTGGCGTGCCTGCGACCCGATGAAGGTTGGCCGCAATTGCCAGGCAAAACCACGGAAACGCCAGGCGCCCCGGCACATACAGGCCATCCAGGCTTAAACCGACATAGCGCAGGTGGTCCAGCACCATACTCAACAGCGCCAGCCACTTGAGCAGATCCAGAGCCCCATCGCGGACACGTCCGACAGGCATCGTTCCAGTACCGTGCATAATTCCCCAGTGACTTTGCATTTACAGTGCGTGCGCACCCGCGACAATCTTGGTTACAGTGCGCACCAACATCGACCACAGGAATGGGCCATGACCGACAAGAGCCAACAATTCGCCAGTGACAACTATTCCGGCATCTGCCCGGAAGCCTGGGCCGCCATGGAACAAGCCAACCAGGGCCATCAACGCGCCTACGGCGATGATGAATGGACCCACCGCGCCGCCGACGGTTTCCGCAACTTGTTCGAAACCGACTGCGAAGTGTTCTTCGCCTTCAACGGTACCGCCGCCAACTCGCTCGCGCTGTCTTCGCTGTGCCAGAGCTACCATAGCGTGATTTGCTCGGAAACCGCCCACGTCGAAACCGACGAATGCGGCGCGCCGGAGTTTTTCTCCAACGGCTCCAAGCTGCTCACCGCCCGCACCGAAAACGGCAAGCTGACCCCGGAGTCGATCCGCGAGATCGCCCTCAAGCGCCAGGACATCCACTACCCCAAGCCACGCGTGGTCACCCTGACCCAAGCCACGGAAGTCGGCAGCGTGTACACCCCGGAAGAAATCCGCGCCATCAGCGCCACCTGCAAAGAGCTGGGCCTGAACCTGCATATGGACGGCGCACGCTTCTCCAACGCCTGCGCGTTCCTCGGCTGCTCGCCCGCCGACCTGACCTGGAAAGCCGGTGTGGACGTGCTGTGCTTTGGCGGCACGAAGAACGGCATGGCCGTGGGTGAAGCGATCCTGTTCTTCAACCACAAGCTGGCCGAAGACTTCGACTACCGCTGCAAACAGGCCGGGCAGCTGGCATCGAAAATGCGCTTTCTTTCGGCCCCGTGGGTAGGTCTGTTGGAAAACGACGCCTGGCTCAAACACGCACGCCATGCCAACCACTGCGCGCAGCTGCTGAGCAGCCTGGTGGCGGATATTCCCGGTGTGGAGTTGATGTTCCCGGTGCAGGCCAACGGCGTGTTCCTGCAACTCTCGGAGCCGGCCATCGCAGCGTTGACGGCCAAGGGCTGGCGTTTCTACACCTTCATCGGCAAGGGCGGCGCGCGCTTTATGTGTGCGTGGGATACCGAGGAAGAGCGTGTAAGAGAATTGGCTGCGGACATTCGGAAAGTGATGGAAGCCTGAAAAGACGGGCCTCTCAGCCCATTCTCAGAGACTGTTTGTACGTGTTTCCGACAGTATCTATCTAGCCCCTGCCCTGGATAAGATCCCGTCACCCCGAAACAACGGACGCGTTTTTTCGGGCTGACTGCCTGCCGAATAATCGGCTGGAAATGGAAATCCTATCGAGGGCAACATCATGGAAATTCAATGCTACACCACTGACTCTCAACTGCGCGGCGACGTCAATGCCACGCTCGTCAGCCTGGATGACCTGAGGAAGCTGGCGAACGTCGGCGACACCATCGTCGAGCCATCCCGCACCTTTACCGTCACCGGAAAAGAGTTCGAAATGACAGCATCGGGCTCGTACATCATCAACCTGTTTGTGCGTTAAGCACTGACTGTGGGAGGAGGCTTGCCCCCTCCCACATTTAGAACGGCTTCGTTAGTCAGAACTCGATACGCACATCACCCTTCGGCACGCTGCAGCACGACAGGATGTAACCCTCGGCTTCATCTTCCTCGGTAATCCCGCCGTTGTGGTCCATCTCGACCTCGCCACCCAGCTTCATCACCTTGCACGTACCACAGATGCCCATGCCGCAGGCTTTCGGGATCAGCAATCCAAGCTTCGCAGCAGCGGCGTGGACAGTTTCGCCAGGGGCCACGCGAATACTTTTGCCCGACGCAATGAACTCCACCTGATGCAGATCCGCCAAGTCGATTTCCGGCGCTTCGGCGGCCTGTTCGGCTTGTTCCACCGCATCGGCACGGGCTTCCGGCGGCGTGGCGCCGAAGGACTCCTCGTGATACCGCGTCATGTCGAAACCGGCCACTTCCAGCAAGCGCTTCACTGCGTTCATGTAAGGCGTAGGCCCGCAACAGAACACTTCGCGCTCGAGGAAGTCCGGCACCATCAGTTCGAGCATCTTGTGGTTCAGGTAACCGCGATAACCGGCCCATGGCTCGCCCAACCCGTGCTTCTCGCAAATCAGGTGCAGGCTGAAGTTGTCGATTCGCGACGCCATGTGCTCCAGCTCGCGGTGGTAGATGATGTCCTTGGGCGAGCGGGCGCTGTGAATAAAGGTCATGTCGACATTGGCGTTGGTATCGTAGAACCAACGGGCCATGGACATCACCGGCGTGATGCCGACGCCGCCGCTGAGGTACAGCACCTTCGGGCTCGGATAGTCGATGGCATTGAACAGGCCTACCGGCCCGTGCACCGCCAGTTCCTGGCCCTCGTGCAACGTGTCGTGCAGCCAGTTGGAAACCTTGCCGCCCGGCACGCGCTTGATGGTCACCGAGAAGC
Source organism: Pseudomonas extremorientalis (assembly GCF_024584605.1). NCBI lineage: Bacteria > Pseudomonadati > Pseudomonadota > Gammaproteobacteria > Pseudomonadales > Pseudomonadaceae > Pseudomonas > Pseudomonas extremorientalis. Next base: position 5,860,464 of record NZ_CP089519.1, read on the forward strand.
TGTACGGCACCGACGGCGAGCTGGAAATGGTGTAGGAACGCATGATCGGCTGGCCTTCGATCTCCAGTTCCAGGGTGACGAATTGCCCTGGCTTGAAGAAGAACAGGATCGGCTGATCAGCCATGAAGCAGAAGGTGCGTACGTCCCAGGTTTCCTGGATGACTTTGACGCACCGGACAATGTGCCGACCATTGGCCCAGGTCTGGGTGGTTACCGGATTCAGGAAATTATTGGACATGTTGTTCTCCACCGCCGACGTCGGCCTTATGGTGGCGATTCTGCGTAACGCCGGAACCGCCCATTTACCTATCTGCGACATTCACATACTTATCGCGACCAGCCCCGAACGACCTAGGGTTGCGCGTCGGGAACAGATTGGGCCATGTCGCCCACGGATAAGGTTCTGACGTTGCGCGGCCCCACACTCGCTCCCAACAACGACGCTTTCTTTATGCCTTGCGTAGTACAACCGTAGCCACTATTCGCCGGCCACACAGAATGGCCATGAGGACACACACGATGGACGTCACCGCAACCTTAAGCTTGGGCGATCCGCTGGAACCCGCACGCAAGGCCACCGCGCAGATGCTGCAAGAGCGCGAGCGCACTTTCTCGCTGCCACAGCCGTTCTACTCTGATGAGCGGCTGTTTGATATCGACATGCAGGAGATCTTCCAGAAAGAGTGGTTGATCGCCGGCATGACCTGCGAGATCCCCACCAAGGGCAACTACCTGACCCTGCAAGTGGGCAAGAACCCGATCATCGTGATCCGTGGCGCCGAAGGCGTGGTGCACGCGTTCCACAACGTGTGCCGCCACCGTGGCTCGCGCTTGTGCACCAGCGACAAGGGCAAGGTCGCCAAACTCGTGTGCCACTACCACCAGTGGACCTACGAGCTGGACGGCCGCCTGCTGTTCGCCGGCACCGAGATGGGCGCCGACTTTGACATGAAGCAGTACGGCCTCAAGCCAGTGAACGTGAAGACCGCCGGCGGCTACATCTTCATCAGCCTGGCGGAGAACCCGCCAGCCATCGATGACTTCCTGTCGACGCTGAACCACTACATGGAACCCTACGACATGGAGAACACCAAGGTGGCGGTGCAAACCACCTTGATGGAAAAAGCCAACTGGAAGCTGGTGCTGGAAAACAACCGCGAGTGCTACCACTGCAACGCTTCGCACCCGGAACTGCTGAAAACCCTGCTGGAATGGGACGACGTCACCGATCCGCGCGCCGACCAGGCGTTCAAGGACCATGTAGCCGCCTCCGCCGCCGCCTGGGATGCCGAGAAGATCCCTTACGCCCACGCCAGCTTCGGCTTGCGTAACCGTATCGTGCGCATGCCGCTGCTCAAAGGCACCGTGTCGATGACCATGGACGGTAAACAGGGCTGCGCCAAACTCATGGGCCGCATCAAGAACCCGGACCTGGGCTCGATGCGCATCCTGCACCTGCCCCACTCCTGGAACCACTGCATGGGCGACCACATCATCGTGTTCACTGTGTGGCCGATCAGCGCCCAGGAAACCATGGTCACCACCAAGTGGCTGGTGCACAAGGACGCCGTGGAAGGTGTGGACTACGATGTGGCACGCATGCGCGAAGTGTGGGACGCCACCAACGACCAGGATCGTCGCCTGGCCGAAGAGAACCAGCGCGGGATCAACTCCACCGCTTACCAGCCTGGCCCGTACTCCAAGACCTATGAGTTCGGCGTGGTGAACTTCGTGGACTGGTATAGCGAGCGCATGCTGCACAACCTTGGGGCCGCTCCGGCGCCCTACCTCAAGGGTGTTGCCGCTCACGAATGACACGTTGGTCCGGGGGGCTGAATTGTACAAAAAACATTCAACCCCCTGCTTCCCCTTGTTTCCCCTGCCCTCCAGCCTTTGCCCAACAACTTATCCACAGAGCCACCCACAGCAATTGTGGACAAGCGCCGCACCAGCCTGAAATTAAGTGAATAAAATCCGTGACTTATTCAAACCAGTGAGTCTGGGCCGGCTTTGTTCGTTTTTTGAACAACCTAATGAAAGCCATGATTGACGTGGCTTGTAGCAGTACACGAACATCTTATCCACAGATGCACCAACAGACTTTGGGGGCAACTCCGATCACGCTGTGGAAAACCACCTCAAAGCTTCATGAATCTAGGCTTTCAGGCGTCTCAGCTGAGAAACCGCTTACATCGATCAGATTTTGATCAACTCCATGCAGGCCTTTATTAATAAGGCCCTCAGCCGAGAGCGAACACGTTATCCACAGAAGCACCAACAGACTATGGGGGCAAGTCGGTTCAGAGAAATACACCGATGCAGCGAAAAACCCCATCAAAAACCTTCAGTTAGCTTGGTTATTTTTCGTACATGGGACTCTAGCGCTTGATTCATCAGGGGTGTGGACAACCGCGAACAGGTTATCCACAGACAGGTCAACAGGGATTGTGGGTAAACCACAGTCCCTGTTCATGTTCAGCGAACCACACCTTCCTCAACCAATAGCTTGAGGATCGCCTGGGCGCCCTCTTCCGGGCTCACACCCTTGAGCACTTGCCCACCGCCACCACTGGCCTTGGCCGTGGCGGCTTTCATCCGGTCAGCGCCGCTCTTGGCCTTGATCACCTTGAGACGCTTGGGCCGTGGCTTGGCCGGCTGCAACACCGCCGCATGGAACAGCTCATCCTCTTCAATCCGGACTTCATGGGCCGCCAACTCACCGCGTTGCGCCGGGCCGTAGGCGCTTTGCCGTGGCTTGGGCGCAGCGTTATCCACCGTCGCCAGGAACGGCAGGCGCACCTTCAAGCGCCGCCGCTGACCACGGGGCAAGGCTTGCAGCACATGGGCCACACCGCCGTCGATGGACTCCACCTGCGCCAGCCCCACGATCAGCGGCCAACCCAGTTGCTCGGCCAGCAGGAACGGCAGCATGCCCGAGCCTTCACCGGTTTCGGCCTGGCTGCCGGCGAGCACCACTTGGGCACCCGCATCGCGCAGGTACTCACTGAGCACCGGCAACGCATCGCTACCCGCCGGTTGCTCCAGCACATGCAATTGCGGCAGGCCCATGCCCAGGTAGCTGCGCAGGGTCGGTTCGGCGATGTTGCCGGCGTGCAGCACCTGCAACTTATCCCCAGCCATTTGCAGGCCCAGTTCCACAGCACGGGCATCCTGCTCGGCACGGCGCGGGCGCCCGGAAGTCGGGTGGGCGCCGATGGACACCAGGCTGATTACATTCGTCGTCATGGTCGTATCCTCATGCTGCATCGCGCTTGGCGCCGTTGCGGTAGGCCTCGACCGCCGCGATCAAGGCTTGCAGTATTGCGGCGCTTTCGCCAATCACCGACAGGTCGGCCCGCTTGATCATGTCGCAGCCCGGGTCGAGGTTGATCGCCACCACTTTGTCGCAGGCGCCGATACCTTGCAGGTGCTGGATCGCCCCGGAAATACCCACGGCCACGTAGACCCGCGCCGTGACCCAGGTGCCGCTGGCACCGACCTGGCGATCACGCGCCATGAAGCCATCGTCCACCGCCACCCGCGAGGCGCCTTCGGTGGCGCCCAGGGCGGCGGCGGTCTGGTGGAACAGCGCCCAATCCTTCACGCCGTTGCCGCCGGAGAAAATGAATTCCGCTTCGGCCATGGGAATCGCCGCCGGGTCCACCGCCACCGCGCCGAGGTCTTCGATGCGTGGCAGGCTGCGCGCCAGGGCTGTGGATAACTCCACTGGCAGCACTTCGTGACGGGTTTCGCTGACCGGATCGGCACATTCGGCAGCCGCCAGGACCAGGCGCGGCAGTGGCCGGGCCAAGTCTTCCTGGCCGGCACCGGCGCGGCCGATGCACTCGTTGCCCTTGATCTGCCACACCCGCGTGGCCGGGCGCTCCTTGAGGCTGGCGGCAAAGCGCCGACCCAACTCGCCACCGCCGCTGCGGCTGTCCGGCAGCAGCCAGTGTCGCGGGTTGAACTGGTTGTCCACAGCCCGCAGGCCCTGGACGCGTTGCTCCGGTGAATAACCGTCGAATGCTTGGCCTTCCAGCACCAGCAAACGGTCGACACCCGCCGTGGCAAACGCACTTTCCTTGTGATCACCAAACACCACCGCCAGCACCGCGCCGTCGCTGCCGGCCAGTTGTCGCGCCAGGCCAAGCAGGTCGCGATCGTGGCTGCTCAAGCGGCCGCCAACCATGTCCGGTACCACGTTGATGTAGAACGCGGGGGCGGCAATCTGATGCAGCGGCAATTGCACTTCTACCGCCGCCGTACGCTTGGCCGAGCCGCCCTGCTGCGCGCCGCTGCGGTCAATACGCTTGATGCCATTGGGGCCGATAAAACCGACGCCGTGCACGTTCTTGCGGATGACGCCACTGGGGCCCATCCAACTGTGCTGCACCGGTTGCATCGCCGCATGCAGCGGGTGCAGACGGTTGCGGGCGATCCACTCGGCCCGGGGGTCGCGGCGGATAATGTCGCTCATCAGTGCACCTCCGCAGGTTCACGCTTCAATGGGGCTTTGGCAGGCGCGGCGTCTTCGAGCAGCGCGTCGGCCACCAGCTCGGCAATGTCCTTGATCAAGGGTCTTGGTTCTACAACGCCCTCAAGCATCGCCGTGCACTGTGGACAACCCACCGCCACCAGCTCGGCACCGGTTTCGCGGATGTCTTCCATGCGCATGTCCGGGATACGTTGCTTACCGGGGATGTCAGTGATTGGCGCACCGCCGCCGCCACCGCAGCAGCGTGAACGGAACCCCGAGCGTTGCATTTCCTTGACCTCAATCCCCAATGCACGCAGCACTTGGCGCGGCGCCTCGTACTCGCCGTTGTAGCGGCCGAGATAACAAGGGTCGTGATAGGTCACGCTGTTGCCTTTGTGCTGGCCCAGGTTCAGCGCTCCCTCACCGATCAACTCGGCCATGAAGGTGCTGTGATGCTGTACCCGGTAGTTGCCGTTGAAAGCGCCGTATTCATTTTTCAGCACATGGAAACTGTGGGGGTCGCAGGTGACGATCCGCTTGAAGCTGTACTTGGCCAGGGTCTGGATATTGCGCGAAGCCAGCAGTTGGAAGGTCGCTTCATCACCCAGGCGCCGGGCGACATCACCGCTGTCGCGTTCTTCCAGGCCGAGCACGGCGAAGTCGACCTTGGCCGCTTTCAGCACTTTGACGAAGGCACGCAAAGTCCGTTGGTTACGCATGTCGAAGGCACCGTCGCCGACCCAGAACAGCACCTCGGCACTGCCTTTTTCGCTGAGCAGCGGCAGGTTCAGGTCCGCCGCCCAGTTCAGGCGACCGCCCGGTGCGAAACCACCGGGGTTGTCGGTGGCGATCAGGTTTTCCAGGACTTCGGCACCCTTGTTCGGCGTGGCGCCTTTTTCCAACGTGAGGTGGCGACGCATGTCGACGATGGCGTCCACGTGCTCGATCATCATCGGGCACTCTTCCACGCAGGCACGGCAGGTGGTGCACGACCACAGGGTCTCGGCGTCGACCAGGCCGTTGACGATCGGCTGGTGCGGGTTGCCGCTGTGCTCGCCCACCGCTTTGCCCGGATACGGGCTGCCGGCGAACTTGGCATCGGTGCCGCCGGCCAGGCCGACGACCATGTCCTGGATCAGCTTTTTCGGGTTCAGCGGCTGGCCGGCGGCGAACGCCGGGCACGCGGCTTCACACTTGCCGCACTGCACGCAGGCGTCGAAACCGAGCAGTTGGTTCCAGGTGAAATCCTTGGGTTTCTCCACACCCAGGGGCGCAGTCTTGTCACTGAGGTCCAGCGGTTTCAAACCGGTGGAACGGCCACCGCCAAAACGCTCGGCGCGGCGGTGCCAGGCCAGGTGCAGGGCACCGGCGAAGGCGTGTTTCATCGGGCCGCCCCAGGTCATGCCGAAGAACATTTCGGACACGCCCCACAACACACCGACGCTGAGCAATGCGGCCAGCAGCCAGCCGCCGAAGTCCGCCGGCAGGATCCCGGCCACCGGCAGCGTCACCAGGAAGAAGCTCACCGAGAACGCCATCAGGCTTTTCGGCAGGCGCATCCACGGGCCTTTCGACAGGCGCGACGGCGGGTTGCGCCGACGCAGATAGACGAAGGTGGCCCCGACAAACATCAGCACCGAGGCCAACAGTAAGGCGTAGCCGAGGATACGGCTTTGCAGGCCGAAACCGTGGACCAGGATCGCCAGCAAGGCCGACAGCACGAAGCCCAACGCGGTGGCGACGTGGGTATTGGCGATGTATTTATCGCGGGCGACCACGTGGTGCAGGTCGACCATGTAGCGCTTGGGCATGGCCAGCAGGCCGCCCAGCAGGTCGACTTTGGACGCGCGGCCACGGCGCCACATGTTCACCCGGCGCAGGGCGCCGAGGACGGCGAGGCCCAGGGCGGTAAACAAGAGAATAGGCAGCAAGGTGTTCAACATGGTGAAGCTCCCACAGACCGCACAGGTCTACTGTGAAACTGGCGCTGAATGTGGGAGGGGGCTTGCCCCCGATAGCAGTGGGTCAGCTACAGCTTTATCAACTGACACTCCGCCATCGGGGGCAAGCCCCCTCCCACATTTGGACCGAGTACACATTGGTTCAAGGCTCGCTCAGAAATCTTTGCACAGGCGCAGAGCGTCATAGATCGCAGCGTGGGTATTACGCTGCGCCACACAGTCACCGATGCGGAACAGCAAGTACCCATCACCCGTCTCGCTCAGGCACGGCTGCGGCTTGATCGCGAACAAGGCTTCGACGTCGATCTGGCCCTTGTTGCGCGAGCCTTCCTTGAGCGCGTAGTAGATGGCTTCGTCCGGCCGCACGCCGTTCTCTACCACTACCTGGTCGACCACCCGCTCCTCTTTGGCGCCGGTGTATTCGTTCTCCAGCACCGCCACCAGCTTGTCGCCCTCGCGGTAGACCTTTTCCAGCATCATGTCGCCGGTCATGATCACTTCCTTGGGGTACATGCTGCGGTAGTAGGTCGGGAACGACGTACCGCCGATGGCCACGCCCGGCTTGATGTCGTCGGTGACGATCTCGACCTGGCTGCCTTTGTCCGCGAGGAAATCCGCCACCGACATGCCGGTGAATTCGCAGATGGTGTCGTACACCAGCACGTTCTTGCCCGGTGCTACCTTGCCGTCGAGCACATCCCAACTGCTCACCACCAAACCTTCGGCGGCGCCCCAGTGTTCGTTCTGCTCCACATTCGGATGCCCGCCCACCGCCAGCACCACCACGTCCGGACGCAGGTCCAGGATGGTGTCGGCATCCGCCGCCACGCCAAGGCGCAGGTCGACTTTCAAGCGTGCCAGCTCCAGTTGGAACCAGCGGGTGATACCCGCAATCTGGTCACGCTGCGGCGCTTTCGAAGCGGTGGTGATCTGCCCACCGATAAATTCTTTCTTCTCCAGCAGCGTCACATCATGGCCACGTTCGGCGGCCACGCGTGCAGCTTCCATCCCGGCCGGGCCGGCACCCACCACCACCACTTTGCGTTTCGGCCCGGTGGACTTCTCGATGATATGCGGCACGCCCATGTATTCACGGGACGTCGCGGCGTTCTGGATGCACAACACATCCAGGCCCTGGTACTGGCGGTCGATGCAGTAGTTGGCGCCGACGCACTGCTTGATCTGGTCGATCTGGCCCATCTTGATCTTGGCGATCAAGTGCGGATCGGCGATGTGTGCACGGGTCATGCCGACCATGTCCACGTAGCCGCCTTCCAGGATGCGCGTGGCCTGGTTCGGGTCCTTGATGTTCTGCGCGTGCAACACCGGGACCTTGACCACTTCCTTGATACCGGCGGCCAGGTGCAAAAACGGCTCCGGTGGATAACTCATATTGGGGATAACGTTGGCCAGGGTGTTGTGGGTATCGCAACCCGAACCCACCACGCCGATGAAATCGAGCATGCCGGTGTCGTCGTAATACTTGGCGATCTGCTTCATGTCCTCGTGGGACAAACCATCCGGGTGGAACTCGTCACCGCACAGGCGCATGCCCACGCAGAAGTCATCACCCACCTCGGCACGCACGGCCTTCAGCACTTCCAGGCCGAACTTCATGCGCCCTTCAAACGTGCCGCCCCACTCGTCGGTCCGCTTGTTGACCCGCGGGCTCCAGAACTGGTCGATCATGTGCTGGTGCACGGCGGACAGTTCCACGCCGTCCAGGCCACCGGCCTTGGCCCGGCGCGCGGCCTGGGCGTAGTTGCCGATCACGCGCCAGATTTCTTCCGGCTCGATAGTCTTGCAGGTGGCGCGGTGCACCGGCTCACGCACGCCAGACGGCGACATCAGCGTCGGCCAGTTGAAGCCGTCCCAACGCGAGCGGCGGCCCATGTGGGTAATCTGGATCATGATCTTGGCGCCATGCTTGTGCATGGCGTCGGCCAGGTTCTGGAAGTGCGGGATGATGCGGTCGGTGGACAGGTTCACCGAGCTCCACCATTCCTGCGGGCTGTCGATGGCCACCACCGAGGAACCGCCGCAGATTGCCAGGCCGATACCGCCCTTGGCTTTTTCTTCGTAATACTTCACATAGCGGTCAGTGGTCATCCCGCCATCGGTGGCATACACCTCGGCGTGGGCGGTACTGAGCACGCGGTTGCGGATGGTCAGCTTGCCGATCTGGATCGGCTGGAACATTGCTTCGAAAGCCATGGCACGGTCCTCGGCTTACAACGGCTTGACGGTGAACAGGCCGTCATCGTGGCCCTCTTCGGAGCCTCCGTAGACTTGTTCGGCCACAGTGCGAACCTTGCTGCCTCGGGCCTCAAGGATCTGGTCCATGGCACCGGCAAACCAGCCGGTGAACATGTAGTCGACCTTGCGCCCGACCTTGCCGTACACGTAGACAAACGCCGAGTGTTCGAGCTTGACGCTGGCGGTGCCTTTGTCGAGGTCGATGTCCTGGATCTTGAACAGGCCCCAGCCGCGTTGCGACAGGCGCTTCATGTAATGCTCGAACACCGCGACGCCTTCCAGGCCGTGGCATTCGGCTTCTTTCTCGCACCAGTGCCAGGCGGATTTGTAGCCGGCCTTGTAGAGGATCTCGGCATAGGCCTCGGCGCCCAGCACTTCTTCGATGCCCATGTGGTTGTTGACGAAGAAATGGCGTGGCACGTACAGCATCGGCAGGGCGTCGGAGGTCCAGACACCGGTTTCGCTGTCGACTTCGATAGGCAATTGCGGGGCGATCTTGGCCATGGAAACTTAACTCCAGAAAATTCTTGTGTAGTGCCCCAGCGCGGATGGCCGGGGAGAGAATGCGTTAGCGGTGGCTTATTCGCCCCAGACGTCCTTGAGGACGTTGACCCAGTTCTCGCCCATGATCTTGCGTACCACGCGCTCAGGGTGGCCGCGCTTGAGCAGGGTCTCGGTGAGGTTGGGGAACTCGCCCACGGTGCGGATGCCCAGCGGGTTGATGATCTTGCCGAAGCTGGTCAGACGGCGGGCGTAGCCCTTGTCATGGGTCAGCATTTCGAAGAAATCCTGGCCATGGCCCTGGGTGAAGTCGGTGCCAATGCCGATGGCGTCTTCACCGACGATGTTCATGGTGTATTCGATGGCTTCGGCGTAGTCGTCGATGGTCGAATCGATGCCCTTGGCCAGGAACGGCGCGAACATGGTCACACCGACAAACCCCCCGTGGTCGGCGATGAACTTCAGCTCTTCATCGGACTTGTTGCGCGGGTGTTCTTTAAGGCCCGACGGTAGACAGTGGGAGTAGCACACCGGCTTTTTCGATTCGAGGATGACTTCTTCGGACGTCTTGGAGCCCACGTGGGACAGGTCGCACATGATGCCGACACGGTTCATCTCGGCGACGATCTCGCGACCGAAGCCCGACAGGCCGCCGTCGCGCTCGTAGCAACCGGTGCCGACCAGGTTCTGGGTGTTGTAGCACATCTGCACCACACCGACGCCGAGCTGCTTGAAGATCTCGACGTAGCCGAGTTGGTCTTCGAAGGCATGGGCGTTCTGGAAGCCGAAGATGATGCCGGTCTTGCCCTGTTCCTTGGCTTTGCGGATGTCCGCAGTGGTTTTCACCGGGATCACCAGGTCGCTGTTCTCACGGATCAGGGTCTGGCTGGCCACGATATTGTTGATGGTGGCCTGGAACCCTTCCCACACCGACACCGTGCAGTTGGCGGCGGTGAGTCCCCCTTTGCGCATGTCCTCGAACAGGTCGCGGTTCCACTTGGCAATAATCAGCCCGTCGATAACGATGCTGTCGGCGTGCAATTCGGCTGGGCTCATCAGGCGTCCCCTTATTGGCGATTCATGCGCCGAATCGTCTGCCGGCGCTTTGGGGCCAGCATATGCCCAGGGGCCGACAGAGCCGGGTGCAAAAACGACAGGGGAATTGCCGAAAGCGTCAATCCGCGACAAAGGCTACCAAGAGAGGTCTGACTCGCGGCTGTTCTTTGTCTTACGCTTGAGCCAGAATTCGGGCATCAACTGATATGAGACGGCGCAATGAAATCGATTTTCCTGGCTTTGGCACTCATCGCAACCGGCGTTCACGCGGCTGAAGACACCGACAGCACGCCGTGCGACGGCATCGAAAACGACAAGCAAACCCTGGAATGCGCCACCTATAACAAAACCACTGCTGAACAGCTGCTCAAGGATAACTACCAGGGCCTGCTCGAACGCATGGCGTCGACCTACGGCAGCGACAAGACCAAGCTGGCGGACATTACCGCTCGTCTGAAGGATGCCCAGCAAAAGTGGGAAAAATTGCGTGACGCTGATTGCGCGGTGGACACCTTTCCGGCGGTGACCGGCACCAAGGCCTACGCGATCGCACAGAACGACTGCCTGGCGCGGATGAGTGATGAGCGGTCGGAGTTTTTGGAGTCGATTGGGCAGGAATAAGCGACAATCTCCGCCACTTTTACTCTGAACCAAGGCTATTCATGAAGACTTGCGGCATCGAAATCAAAGGCAGCGAAGCCATCATCGCCGTCGCCTCCCTGGACAATCAGGCACTTGCCCACGTCACCCTGGCGACCAAGAAAATTGCCCTGGAAGACGATGACGAGGCCGCCAACGTCAAAGCCTTCGCCGCACAGGTAAAGGCATTTGTGCAGGAAAACGCCATCGAGCGTATCGCGATCAAGAAGCGCAGCAAGAAAGGCGAGTTCGCCGGTGGCCCGACCACGTTCAAGATTGAAGGGGTGTTCCAGCTGCTGGACGGGGTTGAGGTGACCTTGCTGTCGCCGCAGACCCTTAATGCGCAGAACAAGAAGCACAACTTCGAACTGCCGGCGACGCTGAACAAATACCAGCATGAAGCGTACAAAGCAGCGTGTTCGGCGCTGCTGAAGAAATAGGCCACATCATTAATCTACTGTGGGAGGGGGCTTGCCCCCGATAGCGGTGGGTCAGCCGAAGTTGTATCAACTGACAGCCTGTCATCGGGCGCAAGCCCCCTCCCACATGTCAGCGCTTGTTGCGCAGCCAGTCGCCGAAGGTTTTGTCCTCCAGGGCATACCCTCCCCGGCTCGACTTCCACACCAGTTCCTTGTCGCGCAGGGCATCGATACAGGCCTGAATCGTCTGGGTGCCCGGCACCACGTCGCTGCCCATGTCCTCCAGCGCCTTGCTGACCGCCGTTACGGTGCTGTCGGTGAACGGCGCGAAGGGTTCGTTGTTTTGCGAGCGCTCCACCATCACTTGCAGTACGGCGCGCTGGGGGATGGTGAGGTTGTTCCAGGCGCTTTCGAATTCGGTCCACACACCGGCACGCAGCAGTTCGGCACGACTGTGCAGCAACTGGCCGAGGTTGCTGGCTTCGCCCAACTCCAGCGCCACTTCACCGATGATCGTGCGCAACATCTCGGGGCGCCGGCCTACCAGCTCAAAGGCTTCATCAATATCGGCGGCGTTGAATTGGTTGGTCTTGGCCAGGTGCGCGTTGAGGTGCGCGGTGTAGGCCTGGGTGAACTCTTTACCCAGCAGCGGGAACGGCGTGATGCTGGAGCCGAAGAACGGCTGGCTTTTACCCAGTACCAAGTGAGCCAGCTTGTCGCGATTGGAGCCGGTGAATACCAGATGCAAACCGCTGCCGTCCTCGTCACGGCCTTGGTTGAGCTGATCCCGGGCAGCCTTGAGCGCGAACATCGCATTGATGCCTGAATCGCTGGTCAAAGCGTGCTGAGCCTCGTCAATCACCAGGACGACAGGTTTTTCCGCTGCGCGGTGGAGCAACTCCAAGGCCTGGGTCAACGTCGCGCCAACCGGCAATTGAGGCTTGCTGAAGTCCCAGGACAGGGTACGCAGAAAGCTCAGTTTCTCGATTCCAATGTGCTTGGCCAGCTTGCGAATGCCCTTTTCATAGGGCACCAGCGCGGCAGCAATAGCACTGGCAATCAACTCCGCGGGATCTTTCTCTTTGTCGGCCCACAGATCGACATACACGGTAAGCCAACCCCGAAGCTGGCACTCCGGGATCAGATCCTCACGCAAAAAAGTACTTTTGCCCGTACGACGCGGCGCCGCGAGAAACAGGCCAGAGGTGAAATCCTGAATGCCGGCGCCCACTAGGCCGTCAGCAATACTGCTGGCCAGGGTGGGGCGGCGGAATACAAAGCCGCTGTGCTTGGACATGGTTTTATACTCAATTATGGAAAGGACTATAAATTATAGTCGCGAGTATAATTGACTATAATTGGCCATTACACCACCTCCCGTCGCCGATCCTCCCTCGGACACTTCGCAAACCGCGCCCGATAACTGCGGGTGAAGTACGACGGCGACTCGAACCCGCACGCAATACCTACCTCCAACACGCTCATACCGCTTTGGCGTAAGAGCTGTCGGGCTTTTTCCAGGCGCAGGCCTAAGTAGAAGTTGCTCGGGGTGTCGTTCAAGTGCAGGCGGAACAGCCGCTCCAACTGGCGCCGGGTGACTTTGATCGCCTCGGCCAGGGCCAAGGTGCTCAGCGGCGGCTCGGTGTGTTGCTCCATTTCGCCGATCACCTGCACCAGTTTCTTGTTGTTGATGCCGTAGCGCGTGGCGATCTGCATGCGCTGGTGGTCTTTGCGTGGGCGGATGCGGCCGAGCACGAATTGTTCGGAGACCTGGATCGCCAGTTCGGGTCCGTGGGCCTGGGCAATCAAGTCGAGCATCAGGTCGATGGAAGCGGTGCCGCCAGCGCAGGTGATGCGGCGGCGGTCGATTTCGAACAGTTCCTGGGTGACCGTCAGGTGCGGATAGGATTCCTTGAACGCGTCGATGGCTTCCCAGTGCAGGGTGAGGCGGTGGCCGTCGAGCAGCCCGGCTTCGGCGAGCACGCAAGCGCCGGTGTCGATGGCGCCGAGGGTCACGCCATCATGGTCAAGGCGCCGTAGCCAGTGCTCCAGCGCAGGCGTGGCGAACTGCAGCGGCTCGAAGCCCGCCACCACCAATAACGTCGCGCCCTTTTTCAACGGTTCCAGCGCGGCGTCAGCGTTGACCGACATGCCATTGCTCGCCAATACCGCGCCGCCATCGGCACTCAATACATGCCAGCGGTACAGCTCGCCACGAAAGCGGTTGGCCACCCGCAACGGTTCCAGCGCAGAGATAAAGCCGATGGCCGAGAAGCCCGGCATCAGCAGAAAGTAGAAATCCTGGGACATGGTGCGCTCTCGTAGGACGGGCAGCGTGCTCACTGTGATACGCCAGTTCAACGAGCCATTCAAGAGCACAGGTCGCTGCAGTGCAAGAGCTGGTCGCCGCCGTGCGTTTTGTCGGCCCTCAAGCTGCGTAATTTGATCCCACGGCGCACAAAGACGCCGGACCCCACAATAACGACCTGCCGAGGGATCCACCATGAACCGACTGATCAGCCGCTGCGTGCTCGCACTCAGCGCCAGCGCCATCTTGAGCACGAACGTACTGGCTGCCGACGCGGCATCCTGCCAGAACGTGCGCATGGGCGTGGTGAACTGGACCGACGTAATCGCCACCAGCGCCATGACCCAAGTGTTGCTCGACGGCCTCGGCTACAAGACCAAACAGACCAGCGCCTCCCAGCAAATCATCTTCGCCGGTATCCGCGACCAGCGCCTGGACCTGTTCCTGGGCTACTGGAACCCACTGATGACCCAGACCATCACGCCGTTCGTCGACGCCAAGCAAGTCAAGGTGCTCGACAAGCCCAGCCTGGAAGACGCCCGTGCCACCCTCGCCGTGCCTACCTACCTGGCAGACAAAGGCCTGAAAACCTTTGCCGACATCGCCAGGTTCGAGAAAGAACTGGGCGGCAAGATCTACGGCATCGAGCCAGGCTCGGGCGCCAACACCCAGATCAAGGCGATGATCGCCAAGAACCAGTTCGGCCTGGGCAAATTCCAGCTGGTCGAGTCCAGTGAAGCCGGCATGCTCGCCGCCGTCGACCGCGCCGTGCGCCGCAAGGAAGCCGTAGTGTTCTTCGGCTGGGCGCCGCACCCGATGAACGTCAACGTCGCCATGACCTACCTCACCGGCAGCGACGACGCCCTGGGGCCGAACGAAGGCATGGCCACCGTGTGGAGCGTCACCGCACCGAACTACGCCGAACAATGCCCCAACGTGCACAAACTGCTGACCAACCTGACCTTCACCGCCGCCGACGAGAGCCGGATGATGCAGCCGCTGCTGGATCACAAAGACCCTATCGAGTCCGCCAAGCAATGGCTCAAGGATCACCCGCAAGACCAGGCCCGCTGGCTGGAAGGTGTGACCACCTTCGACGGCAAACCGGCGGCGGCCAACCTGCAATTGACCAGCAAATAACCTGATTCGAATCACCGTGTCGCAGCCACTCCCGGCTGCGCACGGCCCCCCTACGCCCGCTTGTAAGGAACCTGCCTCATGAACCACGACGTCATCATCACCTGCGCACTCACCGGTGCTGGCGACACGACCAGCAAAAGCCCACACGTGCCGGTCACCCCCAAACAAATCGCCGCCGCCGCCGTGGAAGCCGCCAAAGCGGGCGCGACCGTTGTGCACTGCCACGTGCGCGACCCGCACACCGGCAAGTTCAGCCGTGACGTGGCGCTGTATCGCGAAGTGATGGAGCGCATCCGCGAGGCCGACATCGACATCATCGTCAACCTCACTGCCGGCATGGGCGGCGACCTGGAGATCGGTGGCGGCGAGAACCCGATGGAATTCGGCCCCAACACCGACCTGGTCGGCCCGCTGACCCGCCTGGCCCACGTCGAAGAACTGCTGCCGGAAATCTGCACCCTGGACTGCGGCACCCTGAACTTCGGCGATGGCGACACCATTTACGTGTCCACCCCGGCCCAACTGCGGGCGGGTGCCAAACGCATCCAGGAGCTGGGCGTAAAGGCCGAGCTGGAGATCTTCGACACCGGTCACCTGTGGTTCGCCAAACAGATGATCAAGGAAGGCCTGCTCGACAACCCGCTGTTCCAGCTGTGCCTGGGCATCCCGTGGGGCGCACCGGCCGACACTACCACCATGAAAGCCATGGTCGACAACCTGCCCGCCGACGCCGTGTGGGCCGGCTTTGGGATTGGCCGCATGCAAATGCCGATGGCGGCGCAAGCGGTGCTGCTGGGCGGCAACGTGCGGGTCGGTCTGGAAGACAACCTGTGGCTGGACAAGGGTGTGCTTGCGACCAACGGCCAGTTGGTGGAACGGGCGAGCGAAATCCTCAGCCGCCTGGGTGCACGGGTCATGACCCCGGCCGAAGGCCGAATCAAGATGGGCTTGACCAAGCGCGGTTAATTGCGGCTACCACTTTTCTAGGAATTTGCCATGAGCTTTATCACCGAAATCAAAACCTTCGCCGCCCTCGGCAGCGGTGTCATCGGCAGCGGCTGGGTGTCCCGCGCGCTGGCCCATGGCCTGGATGTGGTCGCCTGGGACCCGGCACCCGGTGCCGAAGCTGCGCTGCGCAAGCGCGTCGCCAACGCCTGGGGCGCCCTGGAGAAACAAGGGCTGGCGCCGGGTGCGTCGCAAGAGCGCCTGCGCTTTGTCGACACCATTGAAGAATGCGTGAAAGACGCCGACTTCATCCAGGAAAGCGCCCCGGAACGCCTGGAGCTGAAGCTGGACCTGCACAGCAAGATCAGTGCGGCAGCCAAGCCGAATGCGTTGATCGGTTCAAGCACCTCGGGCCTGTTGCCGAGTGAGTTCTACGAAGGTTCGACCCACCCGGAACGCTGTGTGGTCGGCCACCCGTTCAACCCGGTTTACCTGTTGCCGCTGGTGGAAGTCGTTGGCGGCAAGAACACCGCGCCAGAAGCCATCCAGGCCGCGATCAAGGTGTATGAATCCCTCGGCATGCGCCCGCTGCATGTGCGCAAGGAAGTCCCGGGGTTCATCGCCGATCGCCTGCTCGAAGCGTTGTGGCGTGAAGCATTGCACCTGGTCAATGATGGCGTGGCGACCACCGGCGAGATCGATGACGCAATCCGTTTTGGCGCCGGCCTGCGCTGGTCGTTCATGGGCACGTTCCTCACCTACACCCTGGCGGGCGGCGATGCCGGCATGCGGCACTTCATGGCGCAGTTCGGCCCGGCACTGCAATTGCCGTGGACCTACCTGCCGGCGCCGGAACTGACCGACAAGCTCATTGATGATGTGGTCGACGGCACCAGCGACCAGTTGGGCAAGCACAGCATTTCAGCGCTGGAGCGCTATCGTGATGATTGCCTGCTGGCGGTGCTGGAAGCGGTGAAAACCACCAAGGCCAAGCACGGCATGACCTTCGCTGAATAACGGAACCCCTGACATGCCCGCACTCACCACTTACACCACCCAGGTCCACCCCGACTGGGTGGACTACAACGGCCATCTGCGCGACGCGTTCTACCTGCTGATCTTCAGCTACGCCACCGACGCGCTGATGGACATCCTCGGGCTGGACAGTGAAAACCGCGAAGCCAGCGGCCATTCGCTGTTCACCCTGGAGCTGCACCTGAACTACCTGCACGAAGTGAAACTCGGCGCCGACGTGGAGGTGCATACCCAACTGATCGCCCATGACGCCAAGCGCCTGCACCTCTATCACAGCCTGCACTTGGTGGGGGATGAGAAGGAACTGGCGGGCAACGAACAGATGCTGTTGCACGTTGACCTGGCCGGTCCACACGCCGCGCCATTCACCGAGGCCACCCTGGAAAGACTCACGACCATCAGCGCACAACAGGCCGACCTGCCGCGCCCCGCCCTGCTCGGCCGAGTGATTGGACTGCCGCCCAGAAAACCATAAGGAGCCACCATGCAAACCGCTGCCGCTGTTGCCGATTTCCGTACCTACCCGAAGATCTGCGACCTTGCGCAGGTGCGGGTGCTAAATGATCAGATTCGTGTGCAATGGGCCGATGGGCGGGTCAGCCCGTTTCATCATCAGTGGCTGCGGGACAACTGCCCCTGCGCGGAATGCGTGTACAGCGTGACCCGCGAGCAGGTGCTGGAGATTGTCGATGTGGACGAGCACCTCAGCGCTGTCGACGCACGCATCGATCAAGGCTTGTTGAGCGTGCAATGGAGCGGCGGCCACCGCAGCCAGTACGACCCCGGCTGGCTGCGGGCGCATGCCTACGACGATGAGTCCCGCGCCGAACGCTGGGCGGCGAAGCCCAAACCCCAGCTGTGGGACAGCCGCTTCCAACTGCCGGTGTTCGACTATTCAGCGGTCATGCAAGACCCCCACGCATTGTTGCAGTGGCTGCTGGCGCTACGTGACTGCGGCCTCACGCAAATCCGCGGCGTGCCCACCGAGCCCGGCGCCCTGGCGCTGGTCGCCAAGCGCATTTCATTCATCCGCGAGAGCAACTTCGGCGTGCTGTTCAACGTGCA
Organism: Pseudomonas extremorientalis; assembly: GCF_024584605.1. NCBI lineage: Bacteria > Pseudomonadati > Pseudomonadota > Gammaproteobacteria > Pseudomonadales > Pseudomonadaceae > Pseudomonas > Pseudomonas extremorientalis. The sequence continues at coordinate 5,878,266 of NZ_CP089519.1, forward strand.
ATCCAAGGCCGATGCCGACAGCAATGCGTACACCGCCTTCAACCTGCCGTTGCACAGTGATTTGCCCACGCGGGAGCTGCAACCGGGCCTGCAGTTTTTGCATTGCCTGGTGAACGATGCCGACGGTGGCGAAAGTATTTTTGTCGATGGGTTTGCCATCGCCTGCGCCCTGCGTACCGAAGACCCCGAAGCGTTCCTGGCGCTGTGCGACATCCCGGTGGAGTTTCGCAACAAGGACCGTCACAGCGACTACCGCCAGTTGGCGCCGATCATTGCGCTGGATGCCTTGGGCGATATCGCGGAGATCCGCATGGCCAATTTTCTACGCGGGCCGTTTGAGACGAGTGTGGAACAGATGCCGTTGCTGTATCGCGCCTATCGGCGCTTTATCGCGATGACGCGGGAAGATCGCTTTCGTGTGGTGCAGCGCCTGAACCCCGGTGAGCTGTGGTGCTTCGATAACCGCCGCACGTTGCATGCGCGTCATGCTTTTGACCCGGCTTCCGGGGCTCGGCATTTTCAAGGGTGTTATATCGATAGGGATGAGTTGCTCTCGCGCATTTTGGTGTTGCAACGGTAGACCGTGGCGCGCCCTTCGCGAGCAAGCCCGCCCCACAAAAAAGCCCCGATCCAGCCGTGACTGGATCGAGGCAGAGGGCCTTGTGTGAGCGTGACATCCCGAGGGTGACCAAACCTTCAAGCTGTTTGCTGATAGTCAGTGTGCCCATTACCGCCTTCGTTAAATGGCCCGAAAACGACATGCTCATAGCCATCTGAGGCATTCGTGCAATCTGCGCTTGCCGCCCCCTTGGGTGGCTACCAGAATCCCAGTCAGACACCCGTTCACCTCACCAGGATAAACGTCATGATGCACGCGGATTTGATTGACCAGGATGACCTGCTGGGCCAACTGCGCTCGCTGGGTTTCGAAGTGTCCAGCGGCGCCACTGCCGAGCAGGCCTGCGAGTGCGCGGTACGCGGCTTGAGCGAGGCACGGGCCAAGGCGCTCAAGGGCATGGTGGAGCAGATGTACACCGGCAGTGCGACGATTCTGCCGGCCGTGCGCCAGGCAATCGACAAGCAGTTGTTGCCGGCACTGGTGCAGTTCAAGCAGAACTCTGGCGCCTGATAGATTGCTATCGGGGGCAAGCCCCCTTCCACCTTTGACTGTGTTCACCCATCCAAATGTGGGAGGGGGCTTGCCCCCGATGCAGAAACCTCGGTCTAGAGCCTTACGCTGGCAAACGTCGACTCATTGCGCGCCTGACTCAACGCCGACATCGGCCCCGACAACGGCGACAACACCAGCGCCTGTGGAATTGGCATCATCGCCACCTGTTGGGTGGTGTTGGAGCCGACGCGTTCATCCCGTGGCGGAATGCCGAAATATTCGCGGTAGCATTTGGAGAAGTGTGGCGTGGACACAAACCCGCACACCGACGCCACTTCGATGATCGACATCGGCGTTTGCTTGAGCAACTGCCGTGCACGGATCAGGCGCAGCTTGAGGTAGTAACGCGACGGCGAGCAATGCAGGTACTTCTGAAACAACCGCTCCAACTGGCGACGTGAGACGGCGACGTATACCGCCAGTTCATCCAGGTCGATCGGTTCTTCCAGATTGGCTTCCATCAGCGCGACGATTTCCTGAAGCTTCGGCTGGTTGGTGCCGAGCATGTGCTTGAGCGGCACGCGCTGGTGGTCTTGCTCGTTGCGGATGCGTTCGTACACAAACATCTCGGAGATGGCGGCCGACAGTTCGCGACCGTGATCTCGGCTGATCAGGTGCAGCATCATGTCCAGCGGCGCGGTGCCGCCCGAGCTGGTGAAGCGGTTGCGGTCGAGGGTAAACAGGCGTGTGCTCATGGCCACGCGGGGGAAGGCTTCCTGCATCGAAGCCAGGCATTCCCAATGCACACTGCAATCAAAACCATCGAGCAGACCGGCGCAAGCCAAGGCCCAACTGCCGGTGCATACCGCGCCCAAGCGGCGCGATTGGCGTGCCTGGCTTTGCAGCCACGACACATGTTCACGGGTCACGGTACGCTGGATACCCACACCCCCGCACACGATCACGGTGTCCAGGGCGGGCGCTTTGTGCATGGAAGCATCGGGAGTGATTTGCAGACCGTCGCTGGCCCACACCTGGTTTCCATCGACGCTCAAGGTCGTCCAGCGATACAGCTCGCGGCCGGAGAGCTGGTTGGCCATGCGCAGCGGTTCGACTGCGGAGGCCAGGGAAATCAGCGTGAAATTGTCCAGCAGCAAAAAGCCGATGGATTGAGGCGCACGGTTCTGGGGTTGGGCCCCGGAGTTGAACGACGTCATCGCGGTATCTCCTCACACAAAGCGGGTGATGGCCTCAGGCGAGGCTCTTGTTATTGCGCTCTTCATCCGGCGAGGAGAGAGGCTTTGAATTGATAGAGCAAATGCCATGCCTAAATTTGAATGGCCGTCCAATAACTCCTAAAAACGACCTCATGACGCGTCTAAATAAGCCCGCGCCGCACGTACGGTTATGGCTGGAATTGGCCGTAGGAACACGCCCGGGCAAGGTGTGTGAGCAGATCGGTAGCACTTGTGGGAAGGCGCTTTGCGGGTGTGGGAGAAGTCTGTCACCCAAAGCGCGGGAGGTCAGTGGTCAGGTCGAAAATCGTTCGCAAGCTACTTATCTATTTGCGACGCGCTAAAAGGTGGCGCTTTTGGTTGGGGTGTTCACTTTTTGCGCAGCGGCGCCTGGATGATTGCTATCGGGGGCGAGCCCCCTCCCACCTTTGACTGTGTTCACCAATCCAAATGTGGGAGGGGGCTTGCCCCCGATGCAGGCAACTCGGTCTCAGCACTCCACCGCGCTGACCGCCAACCCACCGCGCGATGTCTCTTTGTACTTGTCATGCATGTCCGCCCCGGTATCGCGCATGGTGCGGATCACCCGGTCCAGGGAGATAAAGTGCTGGCCGTCGCCGCGCAGCGCCATTTGCGCCGCGTTGATCGCCTTCACCGCCGCGATTGCGTTGCGCTCGATGCACGGCACCTGCACCAAGCCGCCCACCGGGTCGCAGGTCAGCCCCAGGTTGTGTTCCAGGCCGATTTCGGCAGCATTGCACAGTTGCTCCGGCGTGGCGCCGAGGATCTCGGCCAGCCCGGCGGCGGCCATGGCGCAGGCAGAGCCCACTTCGCCCTGGCAGCCGACTTCGGCGCCGGAGATCGAGGCGTTCTTCTTGCACAGAATGCCCACCGCCGCCGCACCGAGCAGGTAGTCGACCACATTGGCCTCGGTGACTTCTTCGCTGAATTTCATGAAGTAATGCAGCACCGCCGGGATGATCCCGGCAGCGCCGTTGGTGGGCGCCGTGACCATGCGTCCACCGGCGGCGTTTTCTTCGTTCACCGCCAGGGCGAACAGGTTGACCCATTCCATGGCACTCAGGGTCGAACCAATCACATTGGGCTTGTTCAACTCCTGCAGGCTGCGGTGCAACTTGGCGGCACGCCGGCGCACGTTGAGGCCGCCGGGAAGGATGCCTTCGTGCTTGAGACCCTGTTCCACGCAATCCTGCATGGCGCGCCAGAGTTTCATCAGGCCGCTGCGGATTTCATCTTCAGAGCGCCAGACCTTCTCGTTGGCCATCATCAACTCGGCCACGCGCAGGTTGTGGGTCTTGCACAGCTGCAACAGCTCCACCGCGCTGGAAAAGTCGTAAGGCAATTCGGTGCGGTCCATATCGGCCACGCCGCTTTGCGCCTGGGCTTCATCCACCACGAAACCGCCACCCACCGAATAGTAGGTGTCGCGGTGCAGCTCGCCGTTGTCACCCGACACCACCAGGGTCATGGCGTTGGGATGGAACGGCAGGTTTTCGTCGAGCAGGCGCATGTCCCGGGCCCAGACAAAGGGCACCGGCAAGCGCCCGTCGAGCAGCAGGGTGTCGGTCTCGCGCAGGGTGTGGATGCGTTGGCCGATCTGCGAAGGGTCGATGGCGTCCGGCCATTCGCCCATCAGGCCCATGATGGTCGCGGTGTCGCTGCCATGGCCGATGCCGGTGGCCGACAGCGAGCCATACAGCTGAACTTCGACGCGCCGCACTTGTTCCAACAGATCACGTTCACGCAACCCTTGAACGAACAACGCCGCGGCGCGCATGGGGCCGACGGTATGAGAACTCGAAGGCCCGATGCCGATCTTGAACAGGTCGAAAACACTGATAGCCATTAACGTGGAACTCCGCAGGTGAACAGGCCGGACACCAACGAGCTGCTACGCTCAGATCGCCCAGATGGCGGCATCATCAAGCTTTTACTTGCCGTCACGGCGTCTCACACCGACGCACCCATGCTCACCAGCGTCGCGCCTGTGCGATCACCGGTTTTGGCCGTTTTTAGCGGTGCAGATGGGCAAAAACTGCAGTTTTGCCTTGGGAAAAACCTGTAAGCGACGTCACCGACACTGGATACGACCCTCCCTGTACTGGATACGACGCCCCCTGTAGGCGTCAGATTTTCACTGGTACATGATCAGTCTCGACTCGTTTGCAAGGCACCGTGCCAGAGCTGTTGTCGCACGCTCCAACCGCAACACTTATAAAGCGCGGCGAACGCCGCCAGAAAAAACACAGGAGTCTAGCCCCATGAAAGCTTCACCCTCGTTGTTGTTGGCCGCCATGCTGAGTCTGCCAGTCGTGGCGCACGCTGCAGAACCGGCACAATGCCAGACCGTCAACTTCTCCGATGTCGGCTGGACCGATATCACCGTCACCACCGCCACCACCAGCGAAATCCTCAAGGGCTTGGGCTACAAGCCACGCACCACGATGATTTCGGTACCCGTGACCTACAAGTCCCTGGCCGACGGCAAGAACATGGACATCTTCCTCGGCAACTGGATGCCGACCATGGAAAACGACATCAAGCAGTACCGCGATGCCGGCACCGTGGAAACCGTGCGCGCCAACCTGGAGAACGCCAAGTACACCCTGGCGGTCCCGGAAGCGCTGTACAACAAAGGCCTGAAGGACTTCGCCGATATCGCCAAATTCAAGGATGAGCTGGGCGGCAAGATCTACGGCATCGAGCCGGGCAACGACGGCAACCGCACCATCCAGACGCTGATCGACAAAGACGCCTTCGGCCTGAAAACCGCCGGTTTCAAAGTCGTCGAGTCCAGCGAAGCCGGCATGCTCTCCCAGGTCGAACGCGCCACCAAGCGCGACCAGGCCATCGTGTTCCTCGGCTGGGAACCGCACCCGATGAACACCCGCTTCAAGATGAAGTACCTGACGGGGGGTGATGATTCCTTCGGCCCCAACTACGGCCAGGCCACCATCTACACCAACACCCGCAAGGGCTACACCCAGGAATGCAGCAACGTGGGTCAGTTGCTGAAGAACCTGGTGTTCACCCTCAACATGGAAAGCACCCTGATGGGTAATGTCCTGGACGACAAGATGAAACCCGACGCCGCGGCGAAAGCCTGGCTGAAGAAGAACCCTCAAGTACTCGACACCTGGCTCGCCGGTGTCACCACCGTTGATGGCAAACCTGGCCTGGAGGCCGTGAAAGCTTACCTCTCCAAGTAATGCCGCTGACCCCGGGGCGGTGCGCTGCCCCGGGATGTTTTCCCTCTTCGCATGTGGACATTCACTACCATGCTGACTGAACAGAAAATCCCACTAGGCCAGTACATCGCTGCCTTCGTCGAATGGTTGACCCAACACGGCGCCAACTATTTCGACGCGATCGCATCGACACTGGAAACGATGATCCACGGCGTGACGTTTGCGCTGACCTGGTTCAATCCGCTGGCATTGATCGGTCTGATTGCGCTGCTGGCTCACTTTATCCAACGTAAATGGGGACTGACTGTTTTTGTCATCGCCTCCTTCCTGCTGATCCTCAACCTGGGTTACTGGCAGGAAACCATGGAGACCCTGGCGCAGGTGCTGTTCGCCACCCTGGTCTGCGTGGTCATCGGTGTGCCGCTGGGCATTGTTGCCGCGCACAAACCGTTGTTCTACACCATGATGCGGCCGGTGCTCGATCTGATGCAGACCGTACCGACCTTCGTCTACCTCATCCCTACCCTGACCCTCTTCGGGCTGGGTGTGGTGCCCGGGCTGATTTCCACGGTGGTGTTCGCGATTGCCGCGCCGATCCGCCTGACCTACCTGGGTATCCGTGATGTACCGCAAGAGTTGATGGACGCCGGCAAGGCCTTTGGCTGCTCGCGTCGTCAGTTGCTCTCGCGCATTGAACTGCCCCACGCCATGCCGAGCATTGCAGCCGGCATTACCCAATGCATCATGCTGTCGTTGTCGATGGTGGTGATCGCGGCCCTGGTGGGCGCCGACGGCCTCGGCAAGCCGGTGGTCAACGCGCTCAACACCGCTGACATCGCCCTGGGCTTTGAAGCGGGCCTGGCGATCGTCCTGCTGGCCATCATGCTCGACCGCATCTGCAAACAACCCGACGCCAAAGTAGGGGGTGATGCATGAGCATTATCCGATTCGACAAAGTCGACGTGATCTTCTCCAAAGACCCACGCGAAGCGCTCAAGCTGCTGGACCAGGGCATGAGCCGTAACGAGATCCTGAAAAAGACCGGGCAGATTGTCGGCGTGGAAAAAGCCAGCCTGGATATCGAGAAAGGTGAGATCTGCGTGCTGATGGGCCTGTCGGGCTCCGGCAAATCGAGCCTGCTGCGCTGCATCAACGGTCTCAACACCGTGAGCCGTGGCCAGCTGTTCGTGGAGCATGAAGGTCGCCAGATCGACATCGCGTCCTGCACGCCCGCCGAGCTGAAAATGATGCGCACCAAGCGCATCGCCATGGTGTTCCAGAAGTTCGCCCTGATGCCTTGGCTGACGGTGCGCGAAAACATCAGCTTCGGCCTGGAGATGCAGGGCCGCCCAGAGAAAGACCGGCGCAAGCTGGTGGACGAAAAGCTTGAACTGGTGGGCCTGACCCAGTGGCGCAACAAGAAGCCGGACGAACTCTCCGGCGGCATGCAGCAGCGCGTCGGCCTGGCTCGAGCGTTGGCGATGGACGCCGATATCCTGCTGATGGACGAACCCTTCTCCGCCCTCGACCCGCTGATCCGGCAAGGCCTGCAGGACGAGTTGCTGGAACTGCAACGCAAGCTGAGCAAAACCATCGTGTTCGTGAGCCACGACCTCGACGAAGCGCTCAAGCTGGGCAGCCGTATCGCAATCATGAAAGACGGCAAGATCATCCAGTACAGCGTGCCGGAAGAGATCGTGCTGAACCCGGCGGACGACTATGTGCGTACCTTCGTCGCCCACACCAACCCGCTGAACGTGCTGTGCGGTCGCAGCCTGATGCGCACCCTGGACAACTGCAAGCGCGTGAACGGTTCGGTATGCCTGGATCCGGGCGGCGACTCGTGGCTGGACCTGGCCGAAGGCAACACCATCAAGGGCGCCCGCCAGAACGGCGCGGTGATGAACCTGCAGAACTGGGCGCCGGGGCAAGCGGTGGAAGGTTTGGGTCGGTTGCCGACACTGGTGGACTCGAACATCGGCATGCGCGATGCGTTGCAGATTCGTTACCACACCGGCAACAAGCTGGTGTTGCATGACAACAACCAGGTGGTGGGGATTCTGGGAGACAGTGAGCTGTACCACGCCCTCTTGGGCAAGAACCTGGGCTAACACTGCACATCTCACTGTGCAAACAGGTGGTGTCAGTGAGGACACCACCCGTCTTCAACTATCAGCTATAGACCCGGCCAAGGAGTTGCCGATGGCTTTCAAACTGATCGAGCACATCCCGGGTGATCTGTTCCTGGGTGAAGCCCATCAGGTCGTATTCCTGAGGTCCGTTGTGCAGGTATACCTCGGCACGGTAGTAGCGAGTGCGCTCTTCCTCGGGCAGGTCGCTCGGCGCCGACGAGTAGGCATCCAGGCTCACTTCATAGACAAACGGGTTGCCCTCTTCCATCTCGATGCGCACACCGATGCAACGCTTGGACTTACCGAGCAGGGTCTGCACTTCCAAGCCCTGATTACGCAACGCCGTCGCCGCCTCTTCCAACGCCGGCGTCACATGCTTGTCCATGAAACGCTGCACGGTGCCTTGGCTCGGTTGCAGGTCCAGCGCCGTCAGACGCTCGCTGAAACCACGGCGACCACGCTCGGCCAATTGCGCCTGCTCCTGTTCGATGGCCACGTCCTGGCGCATCGCCTTGTGCAAGCCGAACATAAAGAAGATCAGCACCACCGAGAACGGCAGCCCCGCCAGCACCACCATGGTTTGCATGGCTTCGAAGTTGCCGGCAAACAGCAGGCCGATAGTCACCAGGGTGATCACCGCCGACCAGAAGATCCGCAGCCAGTGCGGCGCATCTTCATCCACGTTGCCACCTTTGCACGACAGGTTGGCCATCATCACCGCGCCGGAATCCGCCGGGGTGAGGAACAGCACGAAGCCTACGAAGATCGACACGCCGATAACAATTTTCGACGCAGGGTAATGCTCCAGCAACTGGTAGATGGCCATGGAAGGCTGCTCCAGCGCCGTCTTGCCCAACTCCACCGCACCGTGGTTCAGCACCAGGTCCAGGGCCGAGTTACCGAAGATCGACAACCACGCCAGGGTAAAGCCCAGCGGAATCAGCAGCACGCCGGCCACCAGTTCACGCACCGTGCGACCACGGGAAATCCGCGCGATGAACATGCCCACGAAGGGCGCCCAGGAAATCCACCACGCCCAGTAGAACAGGGTCCACAGGCCCATCCAGCGTTCGGTCTTGTCGGCGTCGCCTTCGTACACGTAGAGGTCGAAGGTTTTCAGGATGATGCCGTTGAGGTAGTCCCCGGTGTTCTGCACCAGGCCGTTGAGCAAATGCAGGGTCGGGCCGAACAACAGCACAAAGATCAACAGGCCGCTGAACAGCACGATGTTGAGGTTGGACAGGCGGCGGATGCCGTTCTCCACGCCCGACACGGCAGCAATGGTCGCCACGGTGCTCATCACGATGATCACGATCAACAGGTTGGTGTTGCTGTGCTGCATGCCGAACAGGTTTTCCAACCCGGACGACACCTGCATCGAACCAATCCCCAGGTTCGTCACCAGGCCCAGCAGGGTCACGAACATGCCGAAACCATCCACCGCGTGGCCGGCCGCGCCTTTCACCCAACGCTCGCCCACCAGCGGGTACAGCGCCGAACGCAGGGCCAGCGGCTGGTTATGGCGATACGCGAAGTACGCCACGGCCAGGCCGACCAGGGCATAGATCGCCCAGCCATGCAGGCCCCAGTGCAGGAAGGTCAGTTGCAGCGCCTGGCGTGCGGCGCCATTGCTGGCGGCTGCGCCTTCGGGCGGGTTGAAGTAATGGTCCAGCGGCTCCGAGGCGCCAAAGTACAGCAGCGAGATGCCGATGCCCGAGGAGAACAACATGCCGGCCCAGGCGCCGTAGCTGAAGTCCGGGGTGTCGTCCTTGCTGCCCAGTTTCAACTTGCCGTAGGACGAAAACGCCAGGCCCACCACAAACACCAGGTAGGCGGCGATGACCACCATGTAGTACCAGCCGAAGCTTTTCGAAAGCCACGCCTGGGCAACACCGAGCATGCGCCCGGCCTCCTGCGGGGCGATGATCAGAATGGCAGTCAACAACAGAATCAGCGCGGTGGAGGTGTAGAACACCCAACCGTTGACCCGCACCTTTTCCGGTGGGGTTTTTATAAGAGAGGCAGAACTCATGGCGCAGATGCTCCGGGCAGTGCGAGAGAGAAACACAAGGCAACGGTTATCCCGGGACATCGATTTTTCGGCAGTCGACGGACGGGTGTTATAAAGACACCCCTTAAATCCCTGTCCCCCACGGGCGCAGTGCCCAGGGACGTTTCAGGGGTTTAACCAGGTGCCGGATGTCGCGCCTGCAGGTGGGAAATACCTGTAGGACGCGACCATTTGTCGCAGATCTTATTCTTTGTTGATTGAACGTTCAATCAAAACAAAATAGACTGGCCATCAAGCCGACGGACGTTTATCGCCCGCCGCAGGCCTAAGGAGAGGTGCTACATGCCCAAGGTCGGTATGCAACCCATACGCCGCCAGCAGTTGATCGAAGCCACGTTGACGGCCATCGATCAGGTCGGAATGGGAGATGCCAGCATTGCGCTGATCGCCCGTTTGGCCGGTGTCTCGAACGGCATCATCAGTCACTACTTCAAGGACAAGAACGGCCTTATTGCAGCGACGATGCGCTACTTGATGAACGCACTGATCGACAACGTCCATGAACGCCGGCAGGCGCTGACGGACGACAGCCCACGGGCGCACCTTCAGGTGATCATCGAGGGCAACTTCGACGCCAGCCAGGTCAACGGACCGGCAATGAAAACCTGGCTGGCCTTCTGGGCCACCAGCATGCACCACCCGTCATTGCACAGGTTGCAGCGGATCAACGATCAACGTCTGTATTCCAACCTGTGCTGCCAGTTCCGCCGAGTGCTGCCGCTGCCGCACGCACGCAAAGCAGCCCGCGGCCTGGCGGCCCTGATCGACGGTTTGTGGTTGCGCGGCGCCCTGTCGGGAGACGCTTTCGACACGGCGCAGGCGCAACGGATCGCTTACGAATACATGGATTTCCAATTGGCCAAGCAGGTGAGTTAGAGCACACATAAACGCTCAACCCCTGAACGCTGCCGCACCGGCTTACGGTACGGCAGTCAACGCCAACCACTTATGCACTTGCGAGGACTTTATGGCCCGTTTCGAACTGCAAAAACTCTACATTGACGGCGGCTACAGCGACGCTGGCAGCGATGCCACCTTCGAAGCCATCAACCCGGCTAACGGTGAAGTTCTCGCCCAAGTGCAACGCGCGACGAAAGAAGACGTTGAACGTGCCGTGGTCAGCGCCGAGAAAGGCCAGAAAATCTGGGCTGCGATGACCGCCATGGAGCGCTCGCGCATCCTGCGTCGTGCCGTCGACATCCTGCGCGAGCGCAACGACGAGCTGGCCGCCCTGGAAACCCTGGACACCGGTAAAGCCTTCTCCGAAACCAAATACGTCGACATCGTTACCGGCGCCGACGTGCTGGAATACTACGCAGGCCTGGTGCCGGCCATCGAAGGCGAGCAGATCCCGCTGCGCGACACCTCGTTCGTCTACACCCGCCGCGAGCCGCTGGGCGTGGTCGCCGGTATCGGCGCGTGGAACTACCCGATCCAGATCGCCCTGTGGAAATCCGCACCGGCCCTGGCCGCCGGCAACGCGATGATCTTCAAGCCAAGCGAAGTCACCTCGCTGACCACGCTGAAACTGGCCGAGATCTACACCGAAGCCGGCGTTCCGGCGGGCGTGTTCAACGTGCTGACCGGCAGCGGCCGTGAAGTCGGCACCTGGCTGACCGAGCACCCTCGCATCGAGAAAGTCTCGTTCACCGGCGGCACCGACACCGGCAAGAAAGTCATGGCGAGCGCGTCGAGCTCCTCGCTCAAGGAAGTGACCATGGAACTGGGCGGCAAGTCGCCGTTGATCGTGTTCGAAGACGCCGACCTGGATCGCGCCGCCGACATCGCGATGATGGCCAACTTCTACAGCTCCGGCCAGGTCTGCACCAACGGCACTCGCGTGTTCGTACCCAAGCACCTGCAAGCGGCATTCGAAGCCAAGATCGTCGAGCGTGTTGCGCGCATCCGCGTCGGCGACCCGCAGGACGACAACACCAACTTCGGCCCGCTGGTCAGCTTCGCCCACATGGAAAGCGTGCTGAGCTACATCGCCAAAGGCAAGGAAGAAGGCGCGCGCGTACTGTGCGGCGGCGACCGCCTGACCGACGGCGACTTCGCCAAAGGCGCCTACGTGGCCCCGACCGTGTTCACCGACTGCACCGACGAAATGACCATCGTCCGTGAAGAAATCTTCGGCCCAGTGATGAGCATCCTCACCTACGAGACCGAAGAAGAAGTGATCCGCCGCGCCAACGACACCGACTTCGGCCTGGCCGCTGGCCTGGTGACCAAAGACCTGAACCGCGCTCACCGCGTGATTCACCAATTGGAAGCGGGTATCTGCTGGATCAACGCCTGGGGCGAATCCGACGCGAAGATGCCGGTCGGTGGCTACAAGCAATCGGGTGTGGGCCGTGAGAACGGCATCAGCTCGCTGAACAACTTCACCCGCATCAAATCGGTACAGGTTGAGCTGGGCGACTACGCCTCGGTGTTCTAAGACCCGGGCCATGTATTGCCTGAGGCCGCCATCGGAGGCAAGCCTCCTCCCACACTTTGATTTGCGAATACATTCAAAAATGTGGGAGGGGGCTTGCCCCCGATGAGGCCCGACCTGACCACACATCAAAGAGGGTGCATCCAATGTCCCAAGAATACGACTACATCATTGTGGGTGCCGGCTCCGCCGGTAACACCCTGGCGACCCGTCTGACCGAAGACGAAGGCGTCACCGTCCTGCTGCTGGAAGCCGGTGGCCCCGACTACCGTTTCGACTTCCGCACGCAAATGCCAGCCGCCCTGGCATTCCCACTGCAAGGCCGCCGCTACAACTGGGCCTACGAAACCGATCCAGAGCCGCACATGGACGGCCGCCGGATGGAATGCGGGCGCGGCAAGGGCCTGGGTGGTTCCTCGCTGATCAACGGCATGTGCTACATCCGTGGCAACGCCATGGACTACGACAACTGGGCGAAGCTGCCGGGCCTGGAAGACTGGACCTACCTCGACTGCCTGCCGTACTTCCGCAAGGCCGAAACCCGCGATATCGGCCCCAACGACTGGCACGGCGGCGATGGCCCGGTCAGCGTGACCACGCCCAAGCCTGGCAACAACCCACTGTTCCACGCGATGGTCGAAGCCGGCGTGCAGGCCGGTTACCCACGTACCGAAGACTTGAACGGCTACCAGCAGGAAGGCTTCGGCCCGATGGACCGTACCGTCACGCCTAAAGGCCGTCGCGCCAGCACCGCACGCGGTTACCTGGACACCGCCAAGAAGCGTTCCACCCTGACCATCGTCACCCACGCCCTCACCGACAAAGTGTTGTTCGAAGGCAAACGTGCGGTTGGCGTGCGTTACCTGATCGGCGCCGCCGAAGAGCGCGTCGAAGCCCGCGCCCGTAAGGAAGTGCTGGTGTGCAGCGGCGCCATCGCTTCGCCGCAATTGCTGCAACGCTCCGGTGTCGGCCCGGCCAAACTGCTGGAAAGCCTCGACATCCCGGTGGTCCACGACCTGCCAGGCGTCGGTGAAAACCTGCAGGACCACCTTGAGCTGTACCTGCAATACGCCTGCACCCAGCCCGTGTCGCTGTACCCGTCGCTGCTCTGGTACAACCAGCCGGCCATTGGTGCCGAGTGGCTGTTCAACGGTACCGGCATCGGCGCCAGCAACCAGTTCGAAGCGGGCGGGTTCATCCGCACCCGTGAAGAGTTCGAATGGCCGAACATCCAGTACCACTTCCTGCCGGTGGCGATTAACTACAACGGCAGCAACGGTGTGAAAGAGCACGGCTTCCAGGCGCACATGGGCTCCATGCGCTCGCCGAGCCGTGGCCGCATCCAGTTGAAGTCGAAGAACCCACGGGACTACCCGAGCATCCTCTTCAACTACATGGCCACCGAGCAGGACTGGCAGGAATTTCGCGACGGCATCCGCCTGACCCGTGAAATCATGCAGCAGCCGGCGCTGGACCCCTACCGTGGCCGCGAAATCAGCCCGGGTATCGATGTGCAAACCGATGAGCAACTGGACAAGTTCATCCGTGAGCACGCCGAAACGGCGTTCCACCCGTCCTGCTCGTGCAAGATGGGCACCGACGAAATGGCAGTAGTCGATGGCGAAGGCCGCGTGCATGGCATGCAGGGTCTGCGTGTAGTCGATGCGTCGATCATGCCGATCATCACCACCGGCAACCTGAACGCGCCAACAATCATGATCGCCGAGAAAATCGCCGACAAGATCCGTGGCCGCAAGCCATTGCCACGCAGCACCGCCGACTACTACGTGGCAGGCGACGCGCCGGTACGTGGCAAGCCGCTGCGTGAAGTGGGCCCTACCGCGCAGTAACGGATACACCGCGGTGTTCCCATCGGGGGCAAGCCCCCTCCCACATTTTTGACCGTGTGAACCCGATCAAGTGTGGGAGGGGGCTTGCCCCCGAAGAGGCCCGACCAGTCACTGCAAAACCCCTCCTTGATCAGCTACTCTGTCTGCCTGCCCGCGACGAGCCGCCCACAAGGAAGGCCCCATGTTCGACCACCACGCTACACTCAAACAGCATTTCAGTGCCCTGCGCACCCGCGCCGAATTCTTCTCGCTGCGCTACGTACGCGAATCCGGCCAATACCTGGCCGTACGCAAGAACGTCGCCGAACCGCCCCACCTGAGCCACGACGAGGGCGCCATGCTCACCGTGCGTCTCAACGGTGTGGAAGCCTACGCCGCGACCAACGACATTTCCCTCGCCGGTCTGCAAGCCGCCCTTGAGCGTGCCGAACAACAAGCCCGCCTGATCAGCCCCCACGCCTTGCTCGACCTGCGCGCGCAACACGTCTCCAGTGACGTCGCCGATTACCTGTCGCCCGAGCTTCAACAGCCCTTCCCGTCCCTGAGCGATTGCTACCAGTTGCTCGGCAGCGAATCGGCCTCCGTGCCCAAGGACGAGCGCCTGGTGAGCTGGGAAGTCAGCCTGGGCCTGACCCACGTCGAGCAGATCTACCTGAACAATGCCGGTGCCCAGTTGCGCCAGGCCCAGCGCTTTGTATTCCCCGGCGTCAACGTCACCGCCTACGACGGTGATGACAGCCAGACCCGCACCCTCGGCGGCAGCAACTTCGGCCAGCAAGGCGGGTTCGACGTGATCAGCCGCTTCGGCCTGGTCGGCGCCGCGCCTCGCATCGCCGATGAGGCCCTGCAACTGCTGGCCGCGCCGAACACGCCCAACGGTCCGCGTGACCTGCTGTTGATGCCCGACCAGATGATCCTGCAGATCCACGAATCCATCGGCCACCCCCTGGAACTGGACCGCATCCTCGGCGACGAGCGCAATTACGCCGGCACCAGCTTTGTGAAGGCCAGCGACTTCGGCCACCTGCAATACGGCTCCCCGCTGCTGAACGTGACCTTCGACCCGGACATTCCCGAGCAACTGGCCAGCTACGGCCACGATGACGAAGGCACCAAAGCCAGCAAGCAATTCCTGATCCGTGAGGGGCTGCTGCTCAAACCCCTCGGTGGAGCGCTGTCGCAATTTCGCGCGGGTATGCAAGGCGTGGCCAACAGCCGGGCCAGCAGTTGGAACCGCGCGCCCATCGATCGCATGGCCAACTTGAATATCGAAGCAGGCGACAAGAGCCTCGCGCAACTGATCGGCGGCATCGAAAACGGCATCCTGATGTCGACCAACCGCTCGTGGTCCATCGACGATGCGCGCAATAAATTCCAGTTCGGCTGCGAATGGGGCCAACTGATCGAAAATGGCGAGTTGAAAGGCGTGGTGAAAAACCCCAACTACCGGGCCATTTCCGCGAACTTCTGGCGCAATCTCAGCGCCGTCGGCGATGCCAGTACGTTCAAGGTGCTGGGTACACCGAACTGCGGCAAAGGCGAACCCAACCAGGTGATTCGCGTCGGCCATGCGTCGCCGGCCTGCGTATTCAGTGATGTCGACGTATTTGGGGGAGATGCCTGATGAACAATTTCAAGGCACTGGTGGAGTGGCTCAAGCAGGCCATCACCGACAACGAACAATTCCACCTCGGCTATGCGGATGAAGCCTCCGAATTCGTACGCTTCAACCACGCGAAGGTGCGCCAGGCCGGCCAGGTGCAACAAGCCAGCCTCTCCCTGAAACTGATCAACGATGGCCGCCATGCCGACCTGGGCATCACCTTGTCCGGCGAAGCGGGGCTGGACCGCCAACGCCTGGCCGACGGCCTGCAACAACTGCGCGACACCTTGCCGTTGCTACCCAAGGACCCGTACCTGCTGCTCAACCACAATGCCTGGCAAAGCAGCAACGAACAAACGCGACCGCTGCCGGACCTGGCCCGGGTGTTGGAAGACATCAGCCAGGCTGCTGAAGGTATTGATCTGGTCGGTTTCTACGCTGCCGGCCCGATCAGCCGTGGCTTTGCCAGCTCGGACGGCGCGTTCGGCTGGCACCGCGCCAACAGCTTCAACTTCGACTTCAGCCTGTTCCACGCCAATGGTGAAGCGGTCAAGGCCAGCTATGCCGGGCACACCTGGAACAGCGCCGAGTTCGCCGCGCGCTTCCAGCAAGCCCGCGAGCAACTGGAATTCCTTGGCCGCCCGCTGCACACGCTGGCACCCGGGCAGTACCGCGCCTACCTCGCCCCGGCGGCGCTGGAAGAAATCATCAGCCTCATCACCTGGGGTGGTTTTTCCGCCCAGGCCATTGCCAGTAAAGGCAGTTCGCTGCAAAAGCTGTATGCCGGTGAACAATCCCTGAGCCCGCTGGTGACCGTGGACGAACAGATCAGCGGCTCCCTGAGCCAGGCGTTTTCCACCGAAGGCTATCCGCGCAGTGACGTGACACTGATCAGTGCGGGCAAAGGCGAAGGCCAGTTGATCAACTCGCGCAGCGCCGCCGAATACGGCCTGAGCACCAACGGCGCCAGCAGCGACGAATCCCCCAGCGCCTTGCAGATGGCCGCCGGCAACCTGGCCCAGGCCGATATCCTCAAGCAATTGGGCACCGGGCTGTACATCAGCAACCTGTGGTATTTGAACTACTCGGACCTGCCGGCGGCGCGCCTGACCGGCATGACACGCTTCGCCACGTTCTGGGTGGAAGACGGCGAGATCAAGGCACCGGTCAGCACCATGCGCTTTGATGACAGCGTGTACAACCTGCTCGGCTCGCAGCTGGAAGCCCTGACCG
This sequence comes from Pseudomonas extremorientalis, assembly GCF_024584605.1. NCBI lineage: Bacteria > Pseudomonadati > Pseudomonadota > Gammaproteobacteria > Pseudomonadales > Pseudomonadaceae > Pseudomonas > Pseudomonas extremorientalis. The sequence continues at coordinate 5,895,147 of NZ_CP089519.1, forward strand.
CTGAGCGGGAATTGCTGCTCTCGGCCAGCACCTACAGCCAGCGCAACACCGCTTCCAACCTGTTGCCGGGAGCCCTGGTCAAACGCCTGACCCTCACCCTGTAAACCCCATCCTTCGTGGGCGCCGGCTTGCCGGCTCCTACAGGGGATTTACCTGCGCCGTAGCGAAGCTTCCCTTCTCCACACTTTGGCCATTCGGCCTGTTGTTCACCTCCAGATTCCTCGTTATAAGGGTTAGTGGCACCCCGCCACCCCACCCACGAGAGCATGGCCTTGCCCGGGAAGGGCAAGCTGGAGCGTTGACATGAACCATGGAAGTTTTGTCATAGAGAAGCTGTTCAAGCACTACAACGTTCATGTTGAGCAGCTAGGAAACGATTCGGAAAAAAAGACCGTCCTGATGGTCAACGGCGCGCTGTCCACCACGCGTTCCTTCGCCCGCACCAGCAAATGCCTGGCCGGGCATTTCAATGTACTGCTGTTCGACCTGCCGTTCTCCGGCTATTCCCGGGAACACAACGCCGAACTGGACCTGGTCACCAAGGACGACGAGGTGCAGATGCTGCGCGCCCTGGTCGAGCGCTTCCAGGTCAACCACCTGGTGTCGGCCTCCTGGGGCGGCATCTCGACGTTGCTGACCCTGGCCCATAACCCGCCGTCCATCGAAAGCTCGGTGGTGATGGCCCTGGCGCCCAGCCTCAACCAGGCCATGCTCGATTATGTGGAGCGCGTGCGCGTGCTGATCGAGGCCGATGACAAGTCCGCGGTCGGCCACTTGCTCAACGAGACCGTGGGCAAGTACCTGTCGCCCCGCCTCAAGCGCAACAACCACCGGCACTTGTCGAGCATGGCCACCACCGAATACCGCCAGGCGCGTTTTCACATCCATCAGGTATTGGCCTTGGGCGACGGCAACTACCTGCCGACACTCAAGCAGATTGAAACACCGGTGCACTTCCTCAACGGCGCACTCGACGAATACACCCCCGCCGCCGAAGCGCAATTGTTCAAGCAGTACGTAGGGCGCAGCAGCTTTGCCGTGGCCGAACACACTGGCCACTTGCTCGACCTCGAATCCAACGAAGCCGCCGCAGCGGTACACCGTGAACTGCTGGATTTCCTGGTGGGAAAAAGCACCCCGGTTGGCGCATAATCGCCGACACATAGCCAGCTAACAAAAAGGTTCTCTATGCCCAATCGCGTCCCGCTCGATGCCAAGACCGCCCGCTGGCTCCCCTGGGTGGTCGCGATTGCCTTCTTCATGCAGTCGCTGGACGGGACGATCCTCAACACGGCGTTGCCGGCCATGGCCCGGGACCTCGCTGAAAACCCGCTGCGCATGCAAGGGGTGGTGATCGCCTACATGCTCACCGTTGCCTTGCTGATCCCGGCTTCGGGCTGGATCGCCGACCGCTTCGGCACCAAGAAAATCTTCTTTGGCGCGATCATGCTGTTCAGCATCGGTTCGCTGCTGTGCGCCTTGTCCAGCAGCCTGACCATGCTGGTGGGCGCCCGGGTGATCCAGGGCCTGGGCGGCGCGCTGATGTTGCCGGTCGGCCGCTTGGTGGTGCTGCGCGCTTACCCCCGCTCCGAACTGGTGCGCATCATGGGCTTCATTACGATTCCCGGCCTGCTCGGCCCGCTACTCGGCCCGACCATGGGTGGCTGGATGGTGCAATACCTGACCTGGCACTGGATCTTCCTGATCAACCTGCCGGTGGGTATGGTCGGCTGTTACGCCGTGTGGAAACTCATCCCCGATCTGCGCGGCAGCGAACGCACGCGCTTTGATGGCGTCGGGTTTCTCTTGTTTGGCGCGGCAATGGTGTTGATCACCATCGCCATGGAAGGCCTGGGCGAACTGCACCTGCCGCACCTGCGGGTGATGTTGCTGCTGTTCGGCGGGCTGGCGTGCCTGGCGGCGTATTGGCTGCGCGCCGGGCATATCGACAACCCACTGTTTTCGCCGGTGCTGTTCAAGACCCGCACCTTTGCCATCGGCATCCTCGGCAACCTGTTTGCGCGGCTGGGCAGCGGTGCGTTGCCGTTTCTGGTGCCGTTGCTGTTGCAGGTCGCGCTGGGTTACTCACCGTCCGAAGCCGGTATGAGCATGCTGCCCCTGGCGGCGGCGGCGATGTTTGCCAAATCCATCGCCCGCACCCTGATCGAACGCCTCGGCTACCGCATCGTGCTCACCGGCAACACGCTGGCGCTGGGCATCATGCTGGCGAGCATGGGCCTGGTCAGCGAGCACACGCCCTACCCGCTGCTGTTGTGCATGCTGGCGGTACTCGGGGCGATCAATTCCCTGCAATTTACCGCGATGAACACCGTCACCCTGATCGACCTCGACGACGCCCAGGCCAGCAGCGGCAACAGTTTGCTGTCAGTGGTGGCGCAGTTGTCCCTCAGCCTCGGCGTGGCCTGCGCGGGTGCGCTGCTCGGCGGGTTCACCGCCGAAACCGGTAATGATGGGGTGGAAAGCGTACTCGGCGCGTTCCAACTGACCTTTCTGACAGTGGGCATCATGGCGATGCTGGCGGCGGCGATCTTCCTGCAATTGTCGCCAACCGATGGCAAACGAGTAGTCAGCCGCGAGCACGACATCGAGCATTAACAGGCTTCTCGTCTAGAACTTGCAGGGAAATTCCCACGGGACTGGTACACTGCGCGACATTTTGTTTTGCAGAGCCAGTCCCGTGACTACCATCGCCACCGCTTTTAATACTTTGCCCCTGTCCGCCGCCATGCTGGCTAACCTCGACTCGCTGGGTTATGTCGAGATGACGCAGATCCAGGCGCAAAGCTTGCCGGTGATCCTCAAGGGGCTGGACCTGATTGCCCAGGCCAAGACCGGCAGCGGCAAGACCGCCGCCTTCGGCATCGGCCTGTTGAACCCGATCAACCCGCGCTACTTCGGCTGCCAGGCCCTGGTCATGTGCCCGACCCGTGAGCTGGCCGACCAGGTCGCCAAGGAAATCCGCCGCCTGGCCCGTGCCGAAGACAACATCAAGGTGCTGACCCTGTGCGGCGGCGTGTCCCTCGGCCCGCAGATCGCTTCCCTGGAGCACGGCGCCCACGTCATCGTCGGCACACCGGGTCGCATCCAGCAGCACTTGCGCAAAGGTTCGCTGGTACTGGACGGCCTCAACACGCTGATCCTCGATGAAGCCGACCGCATGCTCGACATGGGCTTCTACGACGCCATCGAAGACATCATCAGCAAGACCCCGCCGCGCCGCCAGACCCTGCTGTTCTCCGCCACCTACCCGGTGAGCATCAAGCAGCTGGCCTCAAAGTTCATGCGCGCGCCGCAGCAAGTCAAAGCCGAAGCGTTCCACTCCGATGACCAGATCGAGCAGCGTTTCTACGAGATCTCGCCGGAAGAGCGCATGGACGCCGTGACCAAGGTGCTGGCGCATTTCCGCCCTGCCTCCTGCGTGGCCTTCTGCTTCACCAAGCAGCAAGTACAGGAAACCGTGGATCACCTGACCTCCAAGGGCATTTCCGCCGTTGGCCTGCATGGCGACCTGGAACAGCGCGACCGCGACCAGGTGCTGGCGATGTTCGCCAACCGCAGCACCTCGGTGCTGGTTGCCACTGACGTTGCAGCCCGTGGCCTGGACATCGACTCGCTGGACATGGTGATCAACGTCGAACTGGCCCGCGATTCGGAAATCCACATCCACCGCGTCGGCCGTACCGGTCGTGCCGGTGAGACCGGCATCGCCATCAGCCTGGTCGCTCCGTCCGAAGCGCACCGCGCCCAGGCCATCGAGCAGTTGCAGAAATCGCCGCTGAACTGGGACCAACTGGACAACCTCAAGCCGCAAAGCGGTGGTCCGTTGCTGCCGCAGATGAGCACCTTGTGCATCGCTGCAGGCCGTAAAGACAAGGTTCGCCCAGGCGACATCCTCGGCGCGTTGACCGGTGAAGCTGGCATCCCGGGTGCCCAGGTCGGCAAGATCGCGATCTTTGACTTCCAGGCCTTCGTGGCCGTGGAACGCGGGATCGCCAAGCAGGCCTTGCAGCGCTTGAATGACGGCAAGATCAAAGGCCGTTCGTTGCGCGTGCGTATCCTGTAACACGATCTCCGCTTCAATGGAGATCCAATGTGGGAGGGGGCTTGCCCCCGATAGCAATCTATCAGTTACCGATGCACTGGCTGACACACTGCTATCGGGGGCAAGCCCCCTCCCACATTTGACTGTATTCCAAATCAGAACCTGTATGAGGACACCGTTTTGCGCTCGACCGAAGTTGTGATCATTGGCGCCGGCGCCGCAGGCTTGATGTGCGCGCTGACCGCCGCCGGGCGTGGGCGCAAGGTGATGTTGATCGACCATGCGAACAAGGCCGGCAAGAAGATCCTGATGTCCGGTGGTGGCCGCTGCAACTTCACCAACCTGTACACCGAGCCGGCCAACTTCCTGTCGCACAACGAACACTTCTGCAAGTCCGCCCTGGCCCGCTACACCCAGTGGGACTTCATCGGGCTGGTGGCCAAGCACGGCGTGCCGTACCACGAGAAAAAACTCGGCCAGTTGTTCTGCGATAACAAATCCAGCGACATCCTCGGCATGCTGCTCGATGAGTGCATCCAGGTCGGCGTGAGCCTGCACCTGGACACGTCGGTCCAGGAGATTGCCAAGCTGGACAGCGGCTACCAGTTGCAGACCACCTTGGGCGAGTTGCGCTGTGAATCCCTGGTGATCGCCACCGGCGGCCTGTCGATCCCGACCCTGGGCGCGACCGGTTTTGGTTACCAGGTGGCCAGACAGTTCGGCCACGAATTGCTGCCGACCCGCGCCGGGCTGGTGCCGTTCACCATCACCGACCAGCTCAAGGATTTGTGTGGCGAGTTGTCGGGGACGTCGGTGGATTGCCTGGTCAGCTGCAACGGCCAGAGCTTTCGCGAGAACATCCTGTTTACCCACCGTGGCCTCAGCGGGCCGGCGATTCTGCAGATTTCTTCTTACTGGGAATCCGGCGACACGGTTGAAATCAACCTGCTGCCCGACCACGACGCTCACGCCTGGCTGCAACAGCAACAAGTCGAGCGCCCCAACAGCGAGTTGAAAACCCTGCTGGGCGAGATCTTCACCAAGAAGATGGCCAACCTGTTGGCCGAGACATGGTTCGTGTCCAAGCCGATGAAGCAGTACACCCATGCCGAAATTGCCGACATCGCGCAAAAACTCGGCAACTGGCAATGGGTGCCGGCGGGCACCGAGGGTTATCGCACGGCGGAAGTCACATTGGGTGGCGTGGACACACGGGAAGTGTCGTCCAAGACCATGGAATCGCTGAAAAGCCCCGGCCTGTACTTTATCGGTGAAGTGCTGGATGTGACCGGTCACCTGGGCGGCTTCAACTTCCAGTGGGCCTGGGCTTCGGGTTACGCGGCGGCGCAGTACGCCTGAAGAGTGTAATCGGTCAAATGTGGGAGGGGGCTTGCCCCCGATGGCAGTGTGTCAATCAGTACGACTGTGACTGATCTACCGCTATCGGGGGCAAGCCCCCTCCCACATGGAATAAATTTTGCTGTTGGATGTGATCGCCACGCTTGCCGTGGCGTCCTTGATAGCTCAATTTAGCGGCATCGTCCCGGAAGACTCCAGACTTCATGTCATCGACCTCGTTCAAGCAGTCCCTGCGGCGCCTGTGGGCACTGGATAAATTCAGCTACAGCATTCGGGTATTCATTGCCCTCACCGGCAGCATGGCGCTGTGCTGGTATCAGGATGAAATGGCACTGCTGATCCCGTTGTTCCTGGGGATCATCGCCAGCGCACTGGCCGAGACCGATGACAGTTGGCAGGGCCGCCTCAACGCCCTGGCGGTGACGCTGGTGTGTTTCAGCATCGCCGCGCTGTCGGTAGAGTTGCTGTTCCCTTATCCCTTGATCTTCGCGGTCTCACTGGCCCTGGCCACCTTCTGCCTGACCATGCTCGGCGCCTTGGGCGAGCGCTATGGGGCGATTGCTTCGGCAACGTTGATTCTGTCGGTATACACCATGATCGGCGTGGACCAGCGCGGCGGCGCCGTCAGCGATTTCTGGCATGAGCCGCTGTTGTTGGTGGCCGGTGCAGCCTGGTATGGCGCGCTGTCGGTGCTGTGGCAGGCGCTGTTTTCCAACCAGCCGGTGCAACAGAGCCTGGCGCGGTTGTTCCGTGAGCTTGGACGGTACCTCAAGCTCAAGTCATCGTTGTTCGAGCCAATCCGCCAGTTGGACGTGGAAGCGCGGCGCCTGGAACTGGCCCAGCAGAACGGTCGCGTGGTGGCGGCGTTGAATGCGGCGAAGGAAATCATCCTGCATCGCGTGGGCAATGGTCGACCCGGTTCGAAAGTCAGCCGTTACCTGAAGCTGTACTTCCTAGCCCAGGACATCCACGAACGCGCCAGCTCGTCGCACTACCCGTACAACGCCCTGGCCGAGGCCTTCTTCCACAGCGACGTACTCTTCCGTTGCCAGCGCCTGCTACGCCAGCAAGGCAAGGCCTGCCAGACCCTGGCCGAATCGATCCAGATGCGCCAACCGTTCATCTATGACGACAGCTTCGCCGAAGCCCTGGGCGACCTCAACGCGTCCCTGGAACACCTGCGCATCCAGAGCAACCCAGCCTGGCGCGGCCTGCTGCGTTCGTTGCGCGCCCTGGCGGCCAACCTGTCGACCCTGGACCGCCTGCTCGGCGACGCCAGCAACCCCGACAGCCTGGCGGACGCCACCGACAGCAACCTGCTGGACCGCGCCCCGCGCAACCTCAAGGAAATGTGGACGCGCCTGCGCACGCAGATGACGCCGACGTCACTGCTGTTCCGTCACGCGTTGCGCCTGTCGTTGGCGCTGACCGTCGGCTACGGCATGCTGCATGCGATCCACGCGTCCCAGGGCTACTGGATCATCCTCACCACGCTGTTTGTGTGCCAGCCGAACTATGGCGCCACGCGGCGCAAGCTCGGCCAGCGGATCATCGGTACGGCCATCGGCCTGACCGTGGCCTGGGCACTGTTCGACCTGTTTCCGAGCCCCCTGGTGCAATCGATGTTCGCCATCGCCGCCGGCCTGGTGTTCTTTATCAACCGCACCACCCGCTACACCCTGGCCACCGCCGCCATCACCTTGATGGTGTTGTTCTGCTTCAACCAGGTCGGCGATGGCTACGGACTATTCCTGCCACGCCTGTTCGATACCTTGCTCGGCAGCCTGATCGCCGGCCTCGCGGTGTTCCTGTTCCTGCCGGACTGGCAAGGTCGCCGCTTGAACAAAGTGCTGGCCAATACCCTGACCTGCAACAGCATCTACCTGCGCCAGATCATGCAGCAGTACGCCGCCGGCAAGAGCGACGACCTGGCCTACCGCCTGGCCCGACGCAACGCACACAACGCCGATGCCGCGCTGTCCACCACCCTGGCGAACATGCTGATGGAACCGGGGCACTTCCGTAAGGAAGCGGACGTGGGTTTTCGGTTCCTGGTGTTGTCGCACACTTTGCTCAGTTATTTGTCAGGGCTGGGCGCGCACCGTGAAACCCAATTGCCGGCCGAGGTGCGTGAGCATCTGATCGATGGCGCCGGCAAGACCCTGGCGGCGAGCATCGATGAGATCGCCACGGGGTTGGCCAACAAGCAGCCGATCGCGATCCAGAGCGATGCCGAGGAAGCGCTGGCGGCGGACCTGGAGCAGATGCCGGATGAGATCGATGAAGGGCAGCGGTTGGTACAGACGCAGTTGGCGTTGATTTGCCGGCAACTGGGGCCGTTGCGCACCTTGGCGACGCATTTGATCAAGGACACCAGCGCGGCCTGACCTGTGGCGAGCGGGCTTGCCACAAGAGGCACCCGCTACATACCGTGCTGCTTCATCAACCGCTCATAGCTACCGTCAGCCTTCATCTTGGCAATCTCCCGATCAAACCCGGCCACGATCTGCTCATGCTCCGGGTTCTTCAGGCTGACCAGGATATGCAGGCTGTTTTCACTCAGCGGCTGGGGCAAAAACTCCACTGCGTTGCGCACCCGCGCCGACTCGCGCGACAGGTAATAGCGCGCCACATACTCATCCTCCAGCGTCAGCCGCACCCGCTGCGCCGCGAGCATGCGCACCGCCATGGCGAAGTTGTGCACCGGGACTTTCTGCAACTGCGCATCCCCATCGAACGCCGCCGAATAGGCATAGCCACGCACCACGGCGATGGGATAGTCGTGCAATTGCGCAAGGTTCTGGAATTCGATGGGATCGTCGCGGCGCTTGATAAAGCGCACACGGTTGAGCAGGTATTCACCTGAGAACTGGCCCAGTTTCGTACGGGCATCGTCGTACCAGGCGTTGATCAGCACGTCATAACGGCCGTCGCCCACCCCCATCAGCGCACGGGCCCAGGGCACTTGCTCGAAGTCACTGGCATAACCCGCACGGGCCAGGGCGGTACTGACGATATCGGTGGCCAGCCCGCCGTTGATCAAGGTGGAATCGGTAAAAGGCGGCCAGGCATCTGCCACCAGACGCAGACGCTGCGCGAATGCCGGCTGGGCCAGCAGCAACACTCCAATCAAAGCAACGGCACGAGAGAATCGCGGCATGCTCAAAGTCCTTGGCAGGCAGGCGGTGGCCTTGGCTCAGGCGCGGCCCGAGGTTCTAACAGTAGCTCAGATTACACAAAGAAACCGGCACCGAACGCACTCAATGATGGCAAATTGATTTCACTCACAAAAATAGTTGATTTAGACAGCGTTGCCCGCTGCGCTTACTATCCGCAACAGACATTGATAAGAGAACTGGCCATGACCGTTGAATGGGTGTGCAAACACCACGATGACCTGGGCAAGGAGCAGCTTTACGCGATCCTGCGCTTGCGCAACGAGGTGTTTGTTGTCGAGCAAAAATGTGTGTACCAGGATCTCGATGGGCAGGATTTATCGGGCGATACCCACCACCTGATGGCGTGGCAAGACGACCAACTGGTGGCGTACCTGCGCCTGCTGGACCCGGAATCCCAGGGCGGCGACGTGGTGATCGGCCGCGTGATCGTAGCGCCAGTGGCGCGCGGCACCGGGCTGGGCCATCGGATGATGGAAGAGACGCTCAAGCAGATTGCCGATACGTGGCCCGAGACACCGATATTCCTGTCAGCCCAGGCGCATTTGCAGGGGTACTACGGGCGGTATGGTTTTGTCGTGGCAGGCGAGGAGTACCTTGAGGATGATATTCCACACATCGGCATGCGAAAGGACTAGGGATAACCCAGCACTTGCTTGATCTGGCCGAGGTTCGCCTCGATCCAGCGCCGATCAATCGCGCCCCAGCTGCGAATCCGATAGTGCCCGGCATGGTTGCGGGCACCGTCTTCCTGCTCGAACTCACACACAATATCCAGGTCGGCCAACGCCGCAATGGTGTCCTGCGCCGTACGCCGAGGCATGCCGGTGGCGTCGGTCAGGGCCGGGACGCTGCTGGCCTGGCCGCTGTCGATCAGGTAGGCCACGTACAGGCGACGGTAGAAGCTGCTCTTGGTCTTGCTCACATCCATGGTCGGTTGCCTTGTGCGGTCAGGGTTTGCCCAGCAGGTCGCGGTACGTGAGGTACACCCGCAGGTCGAATTCCACCTGATGGTAGCCCGGCATCATGTACTCGCAGAGTTTATAGAACGCCTTGTTGTGGTCCGACTCCTTGAAGTGTGCCAGTTCGTGCACCACGATCATGCGCAGGAACTGCGGCGCGGCCTCCTTGAACAGCGCAGCAATGCGGATCTCTTTCTTCGATTTCAGATTGCCGCCCTGTACCCGCGAGATGGTGGTGTGCAGGCCGAGGGCGCGATGAGTCAGGTCCAGGCGATTATCGAACAGCACCTTGTCAATGGCCGGCGCATTGCGCAGATGTTCCTGCTTCAAGGCCAGGGCGTAGGCGTACAGGGCCTTGTCGCTCTGCACCGCGTGGCGTTCGGGGTAACGTTGCTCCAGGTAGGCACCCAACTGGTCCTTGGCGATCAGTTGGCGCACTTGTTCCTGAAGGGCGGCGGGATAGGCCTGGAGGTATTTCAGCGCGGTCATGGGGTCTGCAACAGATTCGGATAGGCGCCAGTGTAACGAATTCAGCGCAGGCGAGCGTGGCACCAGTGTGCCACTTCCTCAGCCACCAACGGCTGTGCCGCCATCGGCCCCTGAATGAAAGGGCAGCCATTAGCCTTCAGCCATTGGGCCTGCTCCTGGGTTTCCACCCCCTCAGCCACCACCACTACATCAAAATGCCCGCACAGCTCGATAATGCTGCGCGCCATCACCTCATCCCGCGCTGAGCCTGGCAGGCGAGCGACCAATTGCGGGTCGAGCTTGAGGGTGTCGAAGGCCAGGTCGCGCAGATGCGCCAGGGAACAGTTGCCCAGGCCAAAGTCATCCAGGGCGGTGCGCACGCCGATCTGGCGCAGCAACTTGAGCTGCTTGATCGACTCTTCAAGGTTGCTCATCAGGCAGTCTTCACTGATTTCCACCTCCAGTTGCCGCCCCTGCAGCTCATGTCGCTCAAGCACCTGCTGCAGTTGGCTCGCCAGGTTGGGCATGTTGAACTGACTGCTGCTCAGGCTCACGCTCAACACCAGTTCATCATCCAAGCCGGCGTGCCAGGCCTGGAGCTGGCCACCGACCTGCTGGTAAATCCAGGTGCTGAGTTGGCTGATCAGCCGGGCTTCTTCCAGCAACGGCAAAAACAGACCGGGTGGCACATCACCGACACTGGGGTGCTGCCAGCGCAGTAGCGCTTCCACGCCGCGCACACGTCCGTCCGCCAACGCCACCTGGGGCTGGTACACCAGGGTGAACTCCTTGTTTTGAATCGCCGTGCGCACGCCGTCTTCCAGCATCAGGCGCGAACGGGCGCGGCCGTTCATTTCCTGGTCGTAATAGCGATATTGCTGACGACCTGCGCGCTTGGCTTCGTACATGGCGATGTCCGCCGCGCGCAACAGGCCGTTAACGTCCGAGCCGCAATCCGGGAACGTGGCGATACCGATACTGACACCGAGCATCACATCCAAACCGTCAACCTGCTGACAGATAGACACCCGTTCGATCAGTTTTTCCGCAATCTTCGCCGCCTGCTCGGGGAACTCCAGCTCCAGCAGCGCGGTGAACTCATCGCCGCCCATGCGCCCGAGAATGTCGTAGGAACGCAGGCAACCCTGCAACTGCTCCGACACCCAGCGCAGCACCCGGTCGCCGGCGTCATGACCGAGAGAATCATTGACCCGCTTGAAGCCATCAAGGTCCAGGTACAGCAGCACCAGAGACTGCTCGTTGCGCTCGCTGCGCAGCAAAATGTTCTCCGCCGCCTGGTAAAACCCGCGCCGGTTCAACAGCCCGGTCAGCGGGTCGGTGACTGCCTGGAACTCCAATTGTTGATGCAGGTGACGCACTTCGGACATGTCCAGCACGGTCACCACCATGGCCTTCTGTTCAGCCGGCAGCGGCGCACACGACAACGCCACCGGCACCTGCTGGCCGCGGCTGGTACGCAGGATCGCATCGTGCAAGCGCCAGGTCTGGCCCTGGCGATAAGCGAGGTACATCTCGAACCCCAGCCAGGCCGGCACATGGGGTTTTTGCAGGAAGCTCAGGAAACTCTCGCCTCGCAACTCGGCCATGGTAGCGTTCAGCAGTCGCGAAATGGCCGGGTTGGCATACTCGATCACACTGCCCTCGCCCACCACCAGAATGCCTTCGGCGGCGTTGTCCAACACCGAGGCATTGAACGCCCGTGCGGACTCCAGCTCATGAGTCAGACGCTGCAAGGCCCGGCGATTGCGCTGATGCTCCAGCAACGCCTGGACCTTGGGTTTGAGGATATGCGGGTCGAACGGTTTGAACAGGTAATCGATGGCGCCACTGGCATAGCCTTCGAGTACTGCGGCGGGCGACTGGGCATTGGCGGTGAGGAAAATGATCGGGGTCATGCGCGTGCGCTGGCTGCCACGCATCAGGCGCGCCACCTCGAAGCCGTCCATGCCGGGCATCTTCACATCCAGCAGCACCAGGTCGACTTCGTGCTTGAGCAACTTCTCGAGGGCTTCCACACCGGACGCAGCGGTCACCACATGCCAGTCTTCACGCTGTAACAGCGCTCGCATGCTAAGCAGGTTCTCTGGGTAGTCATCGACCACAAGAAGAACCGAATGACCATCGCCGTGGTGTGGAGCGCATTCCATGCTACGTCTCTTCCTTAGGACTACTCCGGTCATTTCTGACAGAAAACCCGGACAAACACTGAGGCCTCACTCTAGCCCCGGTTCAGAAAAAGCAGAAGTAACCTCAGTGCCATCATTGCGCCAAAGTTCAGGAAGCCGACTAACGGTCAACCGCTACAAGCCACGAACCACGGGAAACATGGCTTTTTGGCATTCCGTTGGCGCCAATAAGTTGCCAGCAATGATTTAACAAGACGGTTAACACCACCTATAAAGAACCTGTCTGGCCCAAGGGCCATAGCCTACACCCCTCTGTAAAAAGGCCTACGCCATGATCGACCTATCCACCTGGAACCTCAGCATCCCTGTCGGCTCTCCACCCGCGACCATCGAAACCCCCAGATTGATGAGCGGCTTCAACGACCAATATTTCCAGGCCGAAGGCAGCAACGTCCAATTCTGGACCCCGGTCACCGGCACCCGTACCGAAAACGCCATTTACCCGCGCAGTGAATTGCGCGAGACCTACGCCGATGGCCGCCTGCGCAACTGGACCTATCCGGATGCGGACAACTTCCTGCGTGCCACTCTGGCCGTCAATCAAGTGCCGTCCTCCGGCAAAATCGTGATCGGGCAGATTCACGCCTATGACAGCCAGAAACCACTGATCAAGCTGGAGTATCAATTCAAGGAGAAAACCCAGACCGGCAACATCGTCGCCAAGGTGCGCATGCGCCCGGATGAGGATGAAGGCCGGGTGATCACCGTGGCATCGAATGTGCCGCTGGAAAAAACCTTCACCTATGTGATCAACCTCAACAAGGCGGGGCTTCTCAGTGTGTATGCCGCGGACGGCGAGTGGAACGAACGCATCGGCGCGGCGTGGGGCGCCAAGCCGTTGTACTTCAAGGCGGGAGCGTATGTGCAGGACAACAGTGGCGACAGCAAGGAAGGGGCGCGGGTGACGTTCGCCAAGTTGGATATTGATCACGAGTAAGATTATTTCAATCATCCCCCGCTACGGCGGGGGAATGATTACTTGGATATAACGAACTCCGACGATCGTCTTACCCCTATAGCAAAACAGCATAAAAATAGTATTTCTTGCAGTGCGCACCCTAGGGCACATCTTATAAAATCATGTGCGTCCGACTCCTGTACCCATTCAGGAGTTAAACACATGCCAACGATAGCCACCTTTAACCAACCTGCCGTCGGGGTTTGGCGCCGGGTCGCAACCAAAAATATACAATGCCACCCCACCTGGTTCTTTTGCGACGCCGCCCCAAAACATGCCAGTTGTCACCAGGCCTTTCAGGTATCTCGTCTTGTCACACTTATTGAGCAACAACACCAGGATAGGCGATGTGCTGACTTATTATTGCTACCCTGTGCCGTCCGCAGGTCTTCCTACGATGTTTCTGGAACAAATAACTCTTACTGCCGCGCTGCTACAAATTTACATCAACAATAAACGCGAATATTTTGAGAAGGAAATACCCTGCTACCTTCCAAACCCAGGAGTCTATGACGTTTACTGGGAGCTTGAAAATGCATCTCAAACATATACGGAGATAGGACAGAACCTGAGATTTACAGTTGTATAACTATAGTAATTACTAAGATGGCTTATCCAACACCTGAAAAACTATTGCGTTACCCACGATGAAAAACTGTTCACTGTCCTTAGAAAAATACTTCATACCTATAAGAAACCCGCATTTCTGCGGGTTTTTTTGGCGCTATTGGCTTAGTTCACCTTAGCGTTCAACTCACCTTTCAAATACCGCTGATACATCGCTTCCAACGAGATCGGCTTGATCTTCGAAGCATTGCCGGCAGTACCGAAGGCCTCGTAGCGAGCGATACACACATCACGCATCGCGGTCACGGTCGCACCGAAGAACTTACGTGGGTCGAACTCGCTCGGGTTGGTGGCCATCAGGCGACGCATCGCACCGGTGGACGCCAGACGCAGGTCGGTATCGATGTTGACCTTGCGCACGCCGTACTTGATGCCTTCGACGATTTCTTCAACCGGCACGCCGTAGGTTTCTTTAATATCGCCGCCGTACTGGTTGATGATCGCCAGCCACTCTTGCGGCACCGAGGAAGAACCGTGCATCACCAGGTGAGTGTTGGGGATGCGCTTGTGGATTTCCTTGATTCGGTCGATGGCAAGCACGTCGCCAGTAGGTGGCTTGGTGAACTTGTAGGCGCCGTGGCTGGTGCCGATGGCGATGGCCAGGGCGTCGACTTGGGTCTTTTTCACGAAGTCGGCGGCTTCTTCCGGATCGGTCAGCATTTGGCTGTGATCCAGCACGCCTTCGGCACCGATGCCGTCTTCTTCGCCGGCCATGCCGGTTTCCAGGGAACCCAGGCAGCCCAGCTCGCCTTCAACAGACACGCCGCAGGCGTGGGCCATGGCTACGGTTTGCTGGGTGACGCGCACGTTGTATTCGTAGTCGGTCGGAGTCTTGCCGTCTTCGCCGAGGGAACCGTCCATCATCACCGAGCTGAAGCCCAGTTGGATGGAGCGCTGGCACACGTCAGGGCTGGTACCGTGGTCCTGGTGCATGCACACCGGGATATGCGGGAATTCTTCGATTGCGGCGAGGATCAGGTGACGCAGGAACGGCGCGCCGGCGTATTTGCGGGCACCGGCCGAAGCCTGGACGATCACGGGGGAGTCGGTCTTGTCAGCGGCTTCCATGATGGCGCGCATCTGCTCAAGGTTGTTGACGTTAAAGGCTGGGACGCCGTAGCCGAACTCGGCTGCGTGGTCCAGCATTTGACGCATGCTGATAAGTGCCATTGTGTTGTCTCTCCCGGTCGAGGGTCGTTAATCGTGCAAGCCTGCCGTAGCGGCGGCTGCTATTCAAGTTATTGCAGGTCAGGGTTTGCATGCCTGGCCTGCTGAATCGTTATTGCTGTCACGCTTACTGCGCTTTGCAGCCGCGCCCAATCAAATCATCGGTGGCGACCCAGTAAACCAGGCCTTCCTCACCTTTTGTGTGAAACGCCAATTGGTCGTTGGCATACAGTACGCCCGAGGCAGCAACGTCCTGTTTGAGGCGGTAGACCTGGTCGGAACCGCCGAGGCGTACATCCACCTCGGATTTAGCCGGGTTGGCAAAGCGCCAGTTGACCTCGGCCTTGCTGTCGCAGGTCCAGGTGGTCCACTTGTCGGCCGTTTCGGCCTTGCCGTTGAACATGTTCATGCTGCTGCAGCCGGCCAACAAGGCCAGGGCTGCCAGGGCGAAAACGCCTTTCATTGCCAATCCTCACAGGGCGACCATGGCCGCCGCTGCTGTCGGTTAGTTGATCAGACCCGTCAAGGGCAACCCTGTTCCTGACCGTTGGGCGCGGAGTCGTATTTCTCCAGCCGTTCGTTGCCGATGCGCTTGTTGATCACCGGCATGGTTTCGGCTTGCCAGTCGGCCTGGTAGCAGCTCTTTTTCTGCCCGGAGGCAGGTTCATCTGCCGCAGACTTCGCGTTCGGCGTGCTGCCGCAACCGGCCAACAGGCCCGCTGCGATCACCAATGCCAACGACTTGATCATGGGAATACTCCTTTTCCAGATCACGAGCCTCAGCCTTTGGCTCGGGTTTCCAGCACTTCAACGGCCGGCAGTACCTTGCCCTCGACGAATTCGAGGAACGCACCGCCACCGGTAGAAATGTAGGAGATCTGCTCAGCAACGCCATATTTATCGATCGCCGCCAACGTGTCGCCGCCACCAGCGATGGAGAAGGCCGAGCTTTCGGCAATGGCGTTGGCCAGCACTTTGGTGCCGTTGCCGAACTGGTCGAATTCAAACACACCGACCGGGCCGTTCCACAGGATGGTCTGCGAAGCTTTCAGCAATTGAGCGAAGTTGGCCGCTGTTTGCGGGCCGATATCCAGGATCATGTCGTCGGCGGCCACGTCAGCGATCAGCTTGACGGTGGCTTCGGCGCTTTCGGCGAATTCCTTGGCCACTACCACGTCCACCGGCAGCGGTACGCTGACTTTGGCGGCGATGGCACGGGCCGTGTCGAGCAGGTCTGGCTCGTACAGGGACTTGCCTACCGGGTGACCGGCGGCCGCCAGGAAGGTGTTGGCAATGCCGCCGCCGACGATCAGCTGGTTGCAGATCTGGCTCAGGCTGTTGAGCACGTCCAGCTTGGTCGACACCTTGGAACCAGCGACGATGGCCGCCATCGGTTGGGCCGGCGCGCCCAGGGCCTTGCCCAGTGCCTCCAGCTCAGCGGCCAACAGTGGGCCAGCCGCAGCGACCTTGGCGTATTTGGCTACGCCGTGGGTGGAACCTTCGGCGCGGTGGGCGGTGCCGAAGGCGTCCATCACGAACACGTCGCACAGTGCCGCATATTGCTGGGCCAGTTCATCGCTGTTCTTTTTCTCGCCCTTGTTGAAGCGCACGTTTTCGAACAGCACGATGTCGCCGGCCTTCACGTCCACACCACCCAGGTAGTCAGCCACCAGCGGCACGTCGCGGCCCAGGGCTTTGCTCAGGTAGTCGGCCACAGGCTTGAGGCTGTTTTCGGCGGAGAACTCACCTTCGGTCGGGCGACCCAGGTGGGAGCAGACCATCACGGCCGCGCCTTTTTCCAGGGCCAGCTTGATGGTCGGCAGCGAAGCCAGGATTCGCGCATCGCTGGTGACTACACCGTCCTTGACTGGGACGTTGAGGTCTTCGCGGATCAGTACGCGCTTACCTTGCAGATCGAGGTCGGTCATCTTCAACACGGTCATGGGTCGCAGTTCCTGAATTACTGTTGATGAGGTTGTTTAGAGGCGATGTGCAGATAATGTTCCGCAACATCCAGCATTCGGTTGGCAAACCCCCATTCGTTGTCGAACCAGGCCAGGATGTTCACCAGCCTCGGGCCGGAAACGCGGGTCTGGCTGGCATCGACAATCGCCGAATGCGGGTCATGGTTGAAATCACAGCTGGCGTGGGGCAACTCGGTGTAGGCCAGCAAGCCTTTGAGCGGGCCGCTGGTGGCGGCATCGCGCAGGATCCGGTTGACCTCCGTCGCGTCAGTATCGCTGACGGTCTGCATGGTGATGTCCAGGCAGGACACGTTCACCGTCGGCACCCGTACGGCTTTGGCCTGGATTCGCCCGGCAAGTTCCGGCAGCAGTCGCTCGATACCCCGGGCCAGGCCGGTAGACACCGGAATCACAGACTGAAACGCAGAGCGCGTACGGCGTAGGTCCTCGTGGTGATAGGCGTCGATTACCGGCTGATCGTTCATCGCCGAGTGAATCGTGGTGATCGACACATAGTCCAGGCCGATCGCCTGATCCAGCAAGCGCAACAGCGGCACGCTGCAGTTGGTGGTACAGGAGGCGTTGGACACCAGCCGCTCATCGCCGGTCAGGCAATCCTGGTTGATGCCGTAGACGATGGTGGCGTCGACATCTGCCTCGCTGGCCATCGGCTGGGAAAACAGCACACGCGGTGCGCCGGCGTCGAGGAAACGCTGGCCATCGGCACGGGTGTGGTAGACACCGGAACATTCCAGCACCAGGTCGACGCCCAGTGCTTTCCAGTCGATGGCTTCGGGGGTGGCACTGCGCAAGACCTGCACGCAAGTGCCATTAATATGCAGACAATCGCCCTCGACCCGCACTTCGCCGGGGAAGCGGCCGTGGGTGGAGTCAAAGCGTGTCAGGTATTCGATGCTGGCCATGTCAGCCAGGTCGTTGATTGCAACAATTTCAAACCCGGCCGTCGTCCCTCGCTCGAACAGAGCACGCAAGACGCAACGACCAATGCGGCCGTAGCCGTTGAGTGCAACTTTGTAGGGACGCGGTTGAGGCATGGGGTTCTCGATCAAGGTGAGTTCGGTGTTGAAAGCACCATCGCCATCGCGGGCAAGCCCGCTCCCACATTAGACCGCGATCCAAATGTGGGAGCGGGCTTGCCCGCGATGGCGCCAGTACAGACAACGCAGACTGACTTAGTCTTCCAGCAGCTCTTCAGCCTGGCCCAGGATGTTTTCCAGGGTGAAGCCGAACTCTTCGAACAACGCTGGCGCCGGCGCCGACTCACCGTAGGTGGTCATGCCGATCACGCGGCCTTCCAGGCCCACGTACTTGTACCAGTAGTCGGCGTGAGCCGCTTCGATGGCGATACGCGCGCTGACCTGCAACGGCAATACCGACTGCTTGTAGCCGGCGTCCTGGGCTTCGAACACGCTGGTGCACGGCATCGACACCACGCGCACGTTGCGGCCCTGGGCGGTCAGCTTGTCGTACGCCTGCACGGTCAGGCCCACTTCGGAACCGGTGGAGATCAGGATCAGTTCCGGCTCGCCGATGCAATCCTTGAGCACGTAGCCGCCACGGCTGATGTCGGCGATCTGCGCGTCGGTACGCACCTGGTGCTGCAGGTTCTGACGCGAGAAGATCAGCGCCGATGGGCCGTCCTTGCGCTCGATGGCGTGCTTCCAGGCCACGGCGGATTCCACCGCGTCGGCTGGGCGCCAGCAATCCAGGTTCGGCGTGGTGCGCAGGCTGGTCAGTTGCTCGACCGGCTGGTGCGTCGGGCCGTCTTCGCCCAGGCCGATGGAGTCGTGGGTGTACACGTGGATCACGCGTTTCTTCATCAGCGCAGCCATGCGTACGGCGTTGCGGGCGTATTCCATGAACATCAGGAAGGTCGCGCCGTAAGGCACCAGGCCGCCGTGCAGTGACACGCCGTTCATGATGGCGCTCATGCCGAACTCACGCACGCCGTAGTACATGTAGTTGCCGCTGGCGTCTTCCGCCGAGACACCTTTGCAGCCTTTCCACAGGGTCAGGTTGGAACCGGCCAGGTCAGCCGAACCGCCGAGGATCTCTGGCAGCAACGGACCGAAGGCGTTCAGGGTGTTCTGGCTGGCTTTACGGCTGGCGATGGTCTCGCCCTTGGCCGCGACTTCGGCGATGTAGGCCGAGGCTTTTTCCGAGAAGTCGGCAGGCAGGTCGCCGGCCAGGCGACGCACCAGCTCGTTGGCCAGCTCAGGGAATTCGGCGGAGTAGGCCGCGAAGCGCTGGTCCCACTCGGCTTCGGTGGCCAGGCCTTTTTCCTTGGCGCTCCACTCAGCGTAGATGTCAGCCGGGATTTCGAACGGGCCGTGGTTCCACTTCAGGGCCTCACGGGTCAGGGCGATTTCCGCGTCACCCAGTGGGGCGCCGTGGCAGTCTTCTTTACCCTGCTTGTTCGGCGAACCGAAGCCAATGGTGGTCTTGCAGCAGATCAGGGTCGGCTGCGCGCTCTTGCGGGCGGTGTCGATGGCGGTCTTGATCTCTTCCGGATCGTGACCGTCGACGTTGCGGATCACCTGCCAGTTATAGGCTTCGAAACGCTTCGGGGTGTCGTCGGTGAACCAGCCTTCGACTTCGCCGTCGATGGAGATGCCGTTGTCGTCGTAGAAGGCAATCAACTTGCCCAGGCCCAGGGTGCCGGCCAGGGACGCGACTTCATGGGAAATGCCTTCCATCATGCAGCCATCACCCAGGAATACATAGGTGTGGTGGTCGACGATGTCGTGGCCAGGACGGTTGAACTGCGCGCCCAGGACTTTTTCAGCCAGCGCGAAGCCTACGGCGTTGGCCAGGCCTTGGCCCAGGGGACCGGTGGTGGTCTCGACGCCTGGGGTGTAGCCGAATTCCGGGTGGCCCGGGGTGCGACTGTGCAGCTGGCGGAAGCTCTTGAGGTCGTCGATGGTGACGTCGTAGCCGGTCAGGTGCAGCAGCGAGTAGATCAGCATCGAGCCATGGCCGTTGGACAGCACGAAGCGGTCACGGTCGGCGAACGACGGGTTGCTCGGGTTGTGTTTCAGGTAGTCACGCCAAAGTACTTCGGCGATATCCGCCATGCCCATCGGGGCACCGGGATGGCCGCTGTTGGCTTTTTGCACGGCATCCATGCTGAGGGCACGAATGGCGTTGGCACGCTCACGACGGCTGGGCATCGCTGATCTCCTGAGGTTTGAATATAAAAGAAACGGAAAAAAGGACCGGCATTTTCCCTCAGCCACCGCCTGCGGGCAATGACAGATAGTCACTTGAGGAGGTTTTTCCTGTGCTTTGGGCGTCAATACCTTGCAGAACCCTTTAAGCGGTTCGTCTAAAGGTTATAGCGACTGCTTATAACCGCCACTTATCGACCAATATCAAAACTTTTTGATATTGGCCTTGCGGGGACGCCCACCCGTCACTAGACTGCTGGCCTTATGAATATACCCATGCCCTCACTGCGCCCCGACGACGGCGATGAACTGGCAGCCTTGTGCAAGGCCGCTGGCGACCCGTTGCGTTTGAACGTGTTGCGCGCATTGGCCAACGATTCCTTTGGCGTACTGGAGCTGGCGCAGATCTTCGCCATCGGTCAGTCCGGCATGAGCCACCACCTGAAGGTATTGGCCCAGGCCGAGCTGGTGGCGACCCGCCGTGAAGGCAATGCGATTTTCTATCGGCGCGCCCTGCCCCACACCGAGCTGCTGGGCGGCAAGCTGCACGCCGCGCTGCTCGAAGAAGTGGACAGCCTGAACCTGCCGGTCGACGTGCAATCGCGCATCGGCCAGGTCCACGGGCAGCGCGCCGCCGCCAGCCAGGACTTTTTCGCGCGGGTAGCAGAGAAGTTTCGCGCCCAGCAGGACCTGATCGCAGGTCTGGCTCAATACCGCGACAGCGTACTGGCGCTGCTGGACAAGCTGAGCTTCAGTGATGAGGCCACGGCCCTGGAAGTCGGCCCGGGTGACGGCGGTTTCCTGCCGGAACTGGCGCGGCGCTTTCACCAGGTCACGGCACTGGACAACAGCCCGGCGATGCTCGACCTGGCACGCCAGCTCTGCGAGCGCGAGTCGCTGGGCAATGTCCGCCTGCAACTGGCCGACGCACTGAGCAGCACGACAATCAAGGCGGACTGCGTGGTGCTGAATATGGTCTTGCACCATTTCGCCGCCCCCGCCGAGGCCCTCAGGCAAATGGCCGGGCTGCTGCACCCCGGCGGTAGCCTGTTGGTTACGGATTTATGCAGCCACAACCAGAATTGGGCCAGGGAGGCCTGCGGTGATCTCTGGTTGGGTTTTGAACAGGATGACCTGGCCCGTTGGGCCACCGCTGCGGGACTCGTTCCCGGGGATAGCCTCTATGTAGGTTTACGCAATGGTTTCCAGATCCAGGTCCGCCATTTTCAGCGGCCGGCTGGCGACACTCACCATCGGTAAATATCAGGAAAACATCGAGATGAGCGAATACTCCCTTTTCACCTCCGAGTCCGTGTCTGAAGGGCATCCGGACAAAATCGCCGACCAGATTTCTGATGCGGTGCTGGACGCCATCATTGCTGAAGACAAGTTCGCCCGTGTGGCGTGCGAGACCCTGGTGAAAACCGGTGTAGCGATCATCGCTGGCGAAGTGACCACCACCGCCTGGGTTGACCTGGAGCAGCTGGTTCGTGATGTGATCACCGACATCGGCTACAACAGTTCCGACGTCGGCTTCGACGGTGCGACCTGCGGCGTGATGAACATCATCGGCAAGCAGTCCCCGGACATCAACCAGGGTGTAGACCGCGCCAAGCCGGAAGACCAGGGCGCCGGCGACCAGGGCCTGATGTTCGGCTACGCCAGCAACGAAACCGACGTGTTGATGCCAGCACCGATCACCTTCTCGCACCAGCTTGTGCAGCGTCAGGCAGAAGCCCGCAAATCCGGTCTGCTGCCGTGGCTGCGCCCTGACGCCAAGTCCCAGGTGACCTGCCGTTACGAAGGCGGCAAGGTCGTGGGTATCGACGCGGTTGTACTGTCGACCCAGCACAACCCAGACGTGTCCTACGCCGACCTGCGCGAAGGCGTGATGGAGCTGATCGTCAAGCACGTGCTGCCGGCCGAACTGCTGAGCAAGGACACCCAGTTCCACATCAACCCGACAGGCCAGTTCATCATCGGTGGCCCGGTAGGCGACTGCGGCCTGACCGGTCGCAAGATCATCGTCGACAGCTACGGCGGCATGGCCCGTCACGGCGGCGGCGCGTTCTCGGGTAAAGACCCGTCCAAGGTTGACCGCTCGGCAGCCTACGCGGGTCGTTACGTGGCAAAGAATATCGTCGCGGCCGGCCTGGCCGAGCGCTGCGAGATCCAGGTTTCCTACGCTATCGGCGTGGCCCAGCCTACGTCGATCTCGCTGAATACCTTCGGCACCGGCAAGATCAGCGACGACAAGATCGTCAAGCTGGTGCGTGAGGTCTTCGACCTGCGCCCTTACGCGATCACCACCATGCTCGACCTGCTGCACCCGATGTACCAGGAAACCGCAGCGTACGGTCACTTCGGCCGTACCCCTGCGCAGAAGACTGTCGGCGACGACACCTTCACCACCTTCACCTGGGAAAAAACCGACCGCGCCAACGACCTGCGTACCGCCGCCGGCCTGTAAACGCTCAAGGTGCACAAAAGCCCCGCCAGGTTCGCCTGGCGGGGCTTTTTATTGCATTGCACTTTGCGCGACACCCCTCACACTTTTTGGATCCAAAGCTTGCAGGCCCAATGATGGCCCTCTAGAATCCGCGCCCTCTCGGGCCTCTCACCTTATTTGGATATTGCCCTGCGCCAGCCCGGGATTCCCAAGCGCGCAGGCAATCGAACATTGAGGTTTTTCATGCGCATCTCCACGCTCGCCCCTGCCGCCCTTCTGCTCAGCCTGTTCGCCGTGCCGGCCCACGCCGCCGACCTGAGCGCACTGAGCGGTGCCCTGAGCTCGCAGCTCGGTGGCGGCAATTCCGGCGACTGCCAGAAGCAAGCCGCAGACCTGCAAACCAAGATCGATGCAGCCGAAGCCCAGAAGGACACCTTGAAAGTGAAGGCTTTCAAAGCCGCTCAAGACCAGATCAACAAAGGCTGTGACAAACTTTCCCAAGCGCAGGCCAAAGCCGATGCCAAGCAACAAACACAGGAAGCCAAGGCTGATAAACCTGACGCGGTGAAAGCCCTGGGCGGCCTGTTCAAGTAAACAGAAACACCCGGTAAAAAGCCCCGCGCTGTCGGGGCTTTTTTGTAGCCGCAGGGTTCCATTAGGCTGGGCACCCTTTTCGAGCAAGGATGCTCATGATGCGTCTACCGATAGCCCTTTTACTCAGTATTTTACCGTTCAGCCTGTGGGCCGAAGATTGCCCCGACGATGCTCGGGCTCAGGTCAGCACCCTGGCCGAACAACTCCGCCAGTGGGATGACAGCTACCACCGGCTTGGCCAATCCCCTGTGAGCGATGAGCTCTACGACCAGGCCCGCCAGCGACTGGCCCACTGGCGCCAGTGCTTCCCCGACACCCCTTTGACGCCCGACAACCCACTGGCGAGCGCACGCGGTACCCGGCCGCATCCCGTTGCCCATACCGGCCTGGAGAAACTGCTGGATGAACAGGCAGTCGCTGCCTGGCTGGTCAACCGCGAGGATGTCTGGATTCAACCGAAGGTGGACGGTGTGGCGGTGACCCTGGTGTATCGCAAGGGGCGCCTGAGCCAAGTCATCAGCCGCGGCGATGGAGCAAGGGGTCACGACTGGTCTGCCTCGGCGCGCAAAATCCCCGGCATAGTCCAGCAGTTGCCCGAGCCCATTGATCTCGTATTGCAAGGCGAACTCTATTGGCGCCTCGGCGACCATGTGCAGTCGGCAAATGGCGGGCTCAATGCCCGCAGCAAGGTGGCCGGGTTGATGAACCGTAAGCAATTGAGCGACACCGACGCCGCAGGCATTGGCTTGTTCGTCTGGGCTTGGCCGAAAGGGCCGGCGACATTTACCGAACGCCTCGCCACACTGGCACGCTGGGGCTTCACCGATAGCCGACGCTACAGCCATCCCATTCGAAACATCACCGAAGCCTCGCATTGGCGCACCTATTGGTACAACCATCCATTGCCGTTCGCCAGCGATGGCGTGGTGCTGCACCAGGCGCAGCACGCACCCGCCGAACGCTGGCAGGTTAATGCGCCGTATTGGGCAGTCGCCTGGAAGTACCCAGCGGCCAAGGCGTTGGCACTGGTGCGCAACGTTGAGTTCAAGGTCGGACGCACCGGACGCATCACCCCCATGCTGGAACTGGAGCCGGTACGCTTGGACGACCGGAAAATCAGCCGGGTAAGTGTCGGCTCATTGGTACGCTGGCAAGCGTTGGATATCCGACCTGGCGACCAGGTCGCGGTCAGCCTGGCGGGCCAGGTTATTCCTGGGTTGGACGCGGTCATTTTGCGCAATACCACCAGGGTGGACCTGCCAGTGCCCAACCCTGCCAAATTCCATGCGCTGAGCTGCTGGCAACTGGACCCCGATTGCGAGGAACAATTACTGGCACGCCTTACCTGGCTCAGCGGCAACCAGGGCCTCGCGTTGCCACACGTAGGTCGCGAAACCTGGAACGTATTGATCCAGGCCGGTCTAATCGCAGGCTTTCTCGATTGGTTAACCCTGGACGCGGCAGAGCTTGCTAACATTGATGGCTTCGGTGATCGCAGCCGCGAACGCCTACTCGAAAGCCTTCACAGCGCTCGGCAGCGGCCCTTTGCACAATGGCTCAAGGCCCTGGGTGTACCGCCTGCGGCACGTAACAACCTGGAGGGCGACTGGCAGACGCTGGTCGCCAGAGACACCCAGGCCTGGCTGAACATTGATGGCATCGGCCCGGGCCGCGCAGCGCAACTGAGCGCTTTTTTTCGCGACCCGCATGTACAGGCCTTGGCTGAAACATTACGCATGGCGGGGATAGACGGGTTTTGAACCCCGCTGCCCCCCGCCATCAGATTGCGACTTTGGAGCCCCACATGAAATTTCTAGCCCCTTTTGCCTTGCTGACCGTCGCAAGCTTCATGACCACACCGTTGCTGGCCGCTGAACAAGCCGCCCCCCTCACCGGCTGCGCCGCCAAACGCCAAGCCATCAGCACCCAGATCGAACAAGCCAAGGCCCACGGCAACAGCGCGCAACAAGCCGGCCTGGAAAAAGCCCTGAGTGAAGTCACCGCCAACTGCACCGACGCATCCCTGAAGAAAGAGCGTGAAAACAAGGTACTCGACGCCAAGCACGAAGTCAGCCGCCGTCAGGCCGACCTCGACAAGGCCATGAAAAAAGGCGACGCGGACAAGATCAACAAGCGTAAGGACAAGCTCGCCGAGTCCCGCAAGGAACTGCAGGACGCGGTGGAAGAACTCGACCAGTAAAACCGGTCAGTGGTCCCGGAACTGTTTATGGCAGGCGCTGCAGGCATCTTCGACTTTCTGCACGGCCGGCCCCAGGTTACTGGCCTTGTAGGGCTGCACCTGGCTGGCGGTCACCAATTCGCCGGTGGCCGCTTCAAGGTTGCGGGCCAGTTGCTGGAATTGCGCCTGTTTCTGCCAGACATCGTCCTTGGCGCTGGTGTTATCTTCTTCGCGCACGCTTGGGAAATGTTTCCAAGGCTCATGGGACAAGGCGTCGAGCTTGACCGCACCCTCGGCAAACTTGGCGCCGTCAAACGGGATGCGCCCGCGCAACATGCCGCCCAGGTCTTCGCCGGTCTTGAGCATCTGTTTGAAGATTGCCTTGCGCTGGCCCAGCGGCGAATTCGGATCAACACCGCCGCAGGCGGACAGGGCCAGGCAGGCCAGCAGTACAACAGTCAGTCGTTTAAAAGTCATGGTGGCTTCGAGGTCACGGGAAACGGCGGCCAGTATCCTCGCCCCACCCACAAAGACCAATAGCCCTATTAATAATAAGGGTTGCCCGAAGGTGTTACAGCGCGGGCAATCGCTTCAGGAAGTGTTTGTATGTATGTCATGTCGAAACGCTGGAGCCACCGCCTGGCGTGGGCTCTGCCGATGATCGTGCTGCTGGCCGGCTGCGATGCGGGTAAAGAAGCAGCCAAAGATGAAACTTCCAAGCCTCACGCCGTCGCGACCTATGTCAGCGCGCCGTGGGAAGCGCTACCCGCAGTATCCGACAACGATTTGCTGGCCGGTTTTGAATCCTGGCGCAGCGCCTGCCAACGCCTCAAGGCCGACCCGGTCTGGGGCGCGACCTGCGCAGCCGCCGCTACGGTGCCCGCCAATGCCGTGGCCGTGCGCGGGTTTCTCAAGGAGCGCCTGGATGTGTTCGGCCTGCGTTCGGCCGACAACACCCCGAACGGCTTGATCACCGGTTACTACGAACCGGTCTACCCCGGCAGCCTGACCAAAACCGCCAAAGCCAACGTGC
This sequence comes from Pseudomonas extremorientalis, assembly GCF_024584605.1. Classification (NCBI taxonomy): domain Bacteria; kingdom Pseudomonadati; phylum Pseudomonadota; class Gammaproteobacteria; order Pseudomonadales; family Pseudomonadaceae; genus Pseudomonas; species Pseudomonas extremorientalis. Next base: position 5,921,541 of record NZ_CP089519.1, read on the forward strand.
CGGTGTATGGCGTACCGGACGACCTGATCATCGTTAACCTGGAAAGCATCTACCCCGAACTCAAGGGCAAACGCCTGCGCGGTCGCCTGGAAGGTCGCGTACTCAAGCCCTACGACGACGCCAGTGCCATCAATGGCCAAGGTTCCACGGCCAAACCGATTGCCTGGCTGACTGACCCGATGGACCTGCAATTCCTGCAAATCCAGGGCTCAGGCCGGATCCAACTGGCCGGAGGGCGCCAACTGCGCGTCGGTTATGGTGACCAGAATGGCTACCCCTATCGCCCCATCGGCCGCTGGTTGGTGGAGCAAGGGCAGTTGAAGAAAGAAGATGTGACCATGAGCGCCATCAGCGCCTGGGCCAAGGCCAACCCGCAGCGCATCCCGGAACTGCTGGCGAGCAACCCCAGCTACGTCTTCTTCAGCGCCCGCCCCGACAGTAACGAAGGCCCGCGCGGTTCGTTGAACGTGCCGTTGACCGCAGGCTACAGTGTGGCGGTGGATCGCAAGGTGATTCCACTGGGCAGCCTGCTGTGGCTATCGACTTCCAAACCGGACGGTTCACCCATCACAAGGCCCGTCGCCGCCCAGGACACCGGCGGTGCGATCACGGGCGAAGTGCGCGCTGACCTGTTCTGGGGCACCGGCGACGCAGCGGGAGAATTGGCGGGCAACATGAAACAGCAGGGGCAGATCTGGATGCTGTGGCCCAAGGGCGCAGCACTGCCGCATGTACCGGATGCACCTAGCGGGACCTGAAAACGCTTTGCCAAAATCGGTTCATTGGGATGGACAAGCGCGCTCACCACAAGACGCGCGCTCACCAAAAAGCCCATATTTAACCGTCAGATCGAGACAAAGAAGAAACTCGCAATCAACGCCATCCCCACAAACCACACCAGCGAACGCAGCATCGCCCAGTCCGCCAGGTAACAGATGATGTACAGCAGGCGGCTGGTGATAAACAGCACAGCCAGCACATTGATGGTCACCAATTCGGCCGTACCGGCCAGGTGCGCGATGATCACTGCAGCCGCAAACGCCGGCGTGACTTCAAAGCTATTGAGCTGCGCACTATGCGCACGCTTGGCAAACCCTTCGAGGGTGTCCAGGAACGCCCGGGGGTCGTGGTTCTGCCGTGGCCCGAACTTGCCACCACTGAACTTGGCCACACCTGTACACAGATAAGGCAGGAAAATTGCGATCAACACACACCAGAAGGCCACCGTCATCACTGATTCCTTTTTTAATTTTGTTTTAAGTTTTAAACAGAAATTAGAGTTTTAGCACTAAACCTGTAAAACCGCACCCACCGCTATGAACCGCCACGTCCGGAAAGGTTCTATCGGTGATTTGTCCCCCCCCTGCAACATCGTGCCGCTGTTGCGGTCCATCCCCCATCAACGCTCTCCCCCACCTTCCAAGGACCCCGGATGCTTGAACTTGTCGCCGCCTTCATTTGCCTCACCACCCTGCTCACCTACGTGAACTTTCGCTTTATCGGCCTGCCACCTACCATCGGCGTGATGGTCACGGCGCTGGTGTTTTCACTGATCCTGCAAGGCTTGAGTTTTCTCGGCTACCCCGGTCTTGAGGAACGCATCCAGCAACTGATCGGCCAGATCGACTTCGGCGATTTGTTGATGAACTGGATGCTCTCGTTCCTGCTGTTCGCCGGCGCCTTGCACGTCAACCTGAACGACCTGCGCAGCTACCGCTGGCCCATCGGCCTGCTGGCGACCTTCGGCGTGCTGATCGCCACCGTGGTGATTGGCAGCCTGGCGTATTACATCTTTGCCTTGTTTGGCTGGCATGTGAGTTTCCTCTACTGCCTGCTGTTCGGTGCACTGATTTCCCCCACCGACCCGATTGCGGTGCTGGGCGTACTGCGTACCGCCAATGCCTCCAAACCCCTGAAAACCACCATCGTCGGCGAGTCGCTGTTCAATGACGGCACGGCAGTCGTGGTGTTTACCGTACTGCTGGGGATCGCACAGCTGGGCGAGACGCCCACCGTGGGCGCTACCGCCATGCTGTTTGCCCATGAGGCCATCGGCGGCGTGGTGTTCGGTGGCCTGATCGGCTACCTCGTTTACCTGATGATCAAGAGTATCGAGCAGCACCAGATCGAAGTGATGCTGACTCTGGCTCTGGTCATCGGCGGCTCGGCAATGGCCACCGAACTGCACGTCTCGGCACCGATCGCGATGGTGGTCGCCGGCCTGATCATCGGCAACCTGGGGCGCAAGCTGGCCATGAACGATATGACCCGTCGCTACCTGGACGGCTTCTGGGAACTGCTCGATGACATGCTCAACGCCCTGCTGTTTGCACTGATCGGCATGGAACTGTTGCTGTTGCCGTTCAACTGGCTGCACGTGTTCGCCGCCAGCCTCCTGGCCGTGGCGATTCTGCTGTCGCGCCTGCTGACGGTTGCTCCGGCCATTCTGTTGTTGCGCCGCTGGCGCACGGTGCCACGCGGGACCATCCGCATCCTGACCTGGGGTGGTTTGCGCGGCGGGGTTTCAGTGGCGCTGGCATTGGCCTTGCCACTGGGCCCGGAGCGCGATTTGCTGCTGAGCATCACCTATATCGTGGTGCTGTCGTCGATCCTGTTGCAGGGGTTGAGCATCGGCAAGCTGGTCAAGCGCGTAACCCGGGACGAGCCCCAGGCCGCGCCTGACACTCACTGATCCTTGTTGATCCGCTGCGGATGCCTCGGGTCCGCAGCTTTTTTGCCCGGCAGGCTGCTTTCGCTGCGAATCTGTGCATGACTGATCAGTGCAAAGATAAAGCTGCCGCCAATGATATTGCCCGCCAGAGTCGGCCCGGCGAACACCAGCCAGAAGTCCTTCCACGGCAACTCGCCGGCAAACACCAGGTACGACACCTCCGCCGAGCCGACAACGATATGAGTGAAGTCGCCCAATGCCATGAGGTAGGTGATCAAGATAATGATCCACATCTTGGCACTCTCCATGGACGGGATCATCCATACCATGGTGGCGATCATCCAGCCGGAAACGATGCCCTTGGCGAACATCTGGCCGGGGTCGTTCTCCATGATCTTGCGCCCGATCTCAAGGAAGGCCATGTCGGTCTTGGTATCGAAGATCGGCAGGTGCAGCATCACGTACGCCACTAGCAAGGTGCCGCACAGGTTACCCACCAGCACCACCGACCATAACCGCAGCAGGCGCCCGGCGTTGCTCAGGGTGGGCTTGCTCATCACCGGCAACACGGCGGTCAGCGTGTTTTCGGTGAACAACTGCTGGCGAGCGAGGATCACCGCCAGGAAGCCCGCGCAGTAACCGAAGCTGGCGATCACCTTGAAGGCTTCGCCCTCCGGCAGACGCGAGTTGAGCAGCCCCATGGCCATCAGCGACAGGCCCATGGTCAGGCCGGCCGCCAGCGCCGACCACCATAGGGCGGCGACGCTGCGCTCGAGCTCCTGGTCGCCCTGGGTGCGGATGATTTCGTGCAGCACCGCCGCACGGGGCGGCTGGTTCTTGTCCACGTCCTGCTGCTCTTCCTGCGAGAGATTGGGGGTCTTGCCGTCTGTTTGGGTGGCCATGATTTACCAGAGTCCGAGGGGTGCCTGTAGCTACGACATGCCCCGACGATGGCTGTTCAGTGGCCTGACGATTTAACTGGTATGCGCCAGGCTATGGCGGCTTCCACAGTGGTAGAGCGGATCGGAGTACTCCAGGGGTTATTGCGCGCACTTGTAGTGCTTGACGATATCGTCGATCACTTGGTGGCATCCGCCAAGTCACGGGCGGCACGCCGCAACAGTTCGATATTGGCCTGCGGCTGGCCAGGCCGATAGAGCGACGGGTAAATGACTTCCCGCGTGAAATTTTCGGCCTTTACCGCCACATCACGCCTGTTCATCTGCACAACCGCGTTCGTCATGACCTTCGACATCGCCACTTCGTTACCAGAAGGCTGCCCGTTCATCACTTGCAGAAGCTGCTGAAAATTAGGCCTGCCGGCTGCGTTGAGACGCCGTCCCAACCACTCGACACGCTCGGGACGACGTGCCAGCGCATCCAGGTTACGCAACGCCGCCGCCAACCTGGGAGTCAGCGTCAGCTTGTCACTGGCCTGATTGGCTTCGGTAATGGCGGCATCCAGTTCCTGCATTGCTTGCTGTGCGCTCTTGCGAAACATCAACACATCCTTGGCGGCGGGATCCTTCTCCAGATAACTCTCAACGCTCGCCAGCATTTTGTCGTCCATGGCCAACACAGCGTCGTCCAATGACTGGAATTGGTAACGCTCACGCAACGCGGCACGCTTTTCCAGGTGCGCGCTTACCGCCGTACGCGCCGACGCTTGCAGATGCTTCTTCTGATCGTCGGTCATGGTGAAATTGACCGTGCCACCGAACACGCCACGGAAGTCGCCCTTTTCTGATTTCAGCGGTAATACGACAGTCTGATCCGCTTGTGCCTTGAGCTTGTCTTCCTGATACCTCCAGGCAGCCGCATGCGGGACACCAATGATCCTATCGAGCAAGCCGCTCACAACGCTGCCTGCCTTGGCAGGCTCCGGGGTTTCCGACTCGAACCTGACGACCAGTGACTCGGTCTTGCTCAGAGGGCTTTCTGGAAAAGGCGGATCAATCACCGCAGAAGACGGCGTGTTGACCAGCAGTCCACCATCCAGAAATGCCGTTTGCTCAGCGTGCTCCTGAAAGGCATGGCCCTGCTCTATCGGGCTTTTGAACAACCCAGGTAATGAGCCAGATATAAGAGCCGCCCGGGCAATGTCCATGTCCGGTGTGGTGCTCGCATTGAACACCACCAACTGCGCTCGGCCATCGAACAGGCCGGTTCCCGTGATGTTGAGCTGCTTGACTGCAGGAATGTGACGACTCAACACCTCAATGTCGCGAAAAGTCGGTCCTTTCCCGGCACTGAGCCGGTCTGCAATCTTCATGACGCCGGCGGGCCGGTCTACCCGCCGGGTCCCGGCGATCTTCGCCAGCAGCGACTTGCGCGCCTCATTGCCGATCAGGTCTTTCAGGGGCTGCGCTTCGGTTTGCAGGCGCGGTATCAGGGTGAACAATAACTGCGCGATATTTCCCGCCGTACCTGACAAGCGCCCTGCCAATTTTCCAATTTCAGTACTGGCATTCTGTAGCTTTGCAATAAAAGGATTCTTGCTGTTCAGCAATTCAGCCAGGTTGAGTCTGTTCGACAGGTTTTCAAAGGTCTTGGCATCCAGGCCACTGGCCAGCAACGCAGCAGAAATCGCGCCCGCGGAGGACGCGGAGATCACTTTGACGCCCACCAGTGCCTTGTGGTTTTCAAGTGCCTGGGCCATGCCCGGGAAAGCAATGCCCTTGGCCCCACCCCCACTCAATACAAGATGCGTAAGCGGCGGCGGTGACAAAACCACTTCCACCTGGCCATCGCTGAATCGCTCAAGGCTCAATTTGCGCTCGCCCACGTCTTTGACCAGCGATGCCTTTACATTCTTTTCTACATTCTCCGGCGGCTGAGACTGAGCAGTGGAATGCGAGCTGGACACTTTCATATTCATACGCGCCATTCTCTACAGGATGTCATCCTGAGTGACGCGAGAGCCTGGACAGGTCCATCCGGAATGATTTGGTAAAGCAAATCGACCCGGTCCGCGATTACTGTGGAGGAATGTCGTCCTTGAACTGGTCCTTCACATACCTGATCTCAGTGCGGCCATGAGGCGCTGGCAGGCCATCTTCACCAAGGTTGACGAAGACCATTTTTTCCACGGTGAGAATGCTACTGCGGGTGATCTTGTTGCGCACTTCACAGGTCAGGGTGATGGAGGTGCGACCGAACGCAGTGGCGGTGATGCCCAGTTCGATGATGTCGCCCTGGCGCGAGGCGCTGACGAAGTTGATTTCGGAGATGTACTTGGTGACGACGCGTTGGTTGCCCAGTTGAACAATGGCGTAGATGGCCGCTTCTTCGTCGATCCAGCGCAGCAGGCTGCCGCCGAACAGGGTGCCGTTGGGGTTGAGGTCTTCGGGTTTTACCCATTTGCGGGTGTGGAAGTTCATGTTCACTCCAAAGCGTGTTGCCCAATGATGGGCAGCATCATGGCAGACGCCCGCCCCAAGCTCTACGCGCCATTGCCTATCAACCCCATGAGCGATCTTCATATGGCCGACAGAAAGGCTTGGGAAGTCTGGCGCACACGGCTATAATCGCCCCCGCTTCAAAACGGTTATCTTCGGTTGATACCGTTCTCCCGCCACCTGTCCGAGGGGCGCTGCAGCAGGTTCAACCTGTCAGGCTCGGATGGGGCGTTGTCCGGCCTGGTCTACCTGGCCTGATACTAAACGCACAACGGCGCCCATTCGCACACTACGAATGGAGGCTCTTCATGAGCGCTGTCAACACGCCTGCAGATTTCAACGACTACAAAGTCGCCGACATGTCCCTCGCTGCCTGGGGCCGTCGCGAAACCTTTATCGCCGAATCCGAAATGCCTGCCCTGATGGGCCTGCGTCGCAAGTACGCCGCTGAGCAGCCGCTCAAGGGCGCGAAGATCCTCGGCTGCATCCACATGACTATCCAGACTGCCGTGCTGATCGAAACCCTGGTTGCCCTGGGTGCCGAAGTGCGCTGGTCGTCCTGCAACATCTTCTCGACTCAAGACCAGGCCGCTGCCGCAATTGCTGCCGCCGGTATCCCGGTGTTCGCCTGGAAAGGCGAGACCGAAGAAGAGTACGAGTGGTGCCTGGAGCAAACCATCCTCAAAGATGGCGCGCCTTGGGATGCCAACATGATCCTCGACGACGGCGGCGACCTGACCGAGCTGCTGCACAAGAAGTACCCGCAGGTCCTCGACCGCGTCCACGGTGTGACCGAAGAAACCACCACCGGCGTACACCGCCTGCTGGACATGCTGGCCAAGGGCGAGCTGAAAATCCCGGCCATCAACGTCAACGATTCGGTGACCAAGAGCAAGAACGACAACAAGTACGGCTGCCGTCACAGCCTGAACGATGCCATCAAGCGCGGCACCGACCACCTGCTGTCGGGCAAGCAAGCCCTGGTGATCGGCTACGGCGACGTGGGCAAGGGTTCGTCCCAGTCCCTGCGTCAGGAAGGCATGATCGTCAAGGTTTCCGAAGTCGACCCGATCTGCGCCATGCAAGCCTGCATGGACGGTTTCGAAGTGGTTTCGCCGTTCATCAACGGTCAGAACGACGGTACCGAAGCGAGCATCGACAAAGCCCTGCTGGGCAAGATCGACCTGATCGTGACCACCACCGGCAACGTGAATGTGTGCGACGCGAACATGCTCAAAGCCCTGAAGAAGCGTGCCGTGGTCTGCAACATCGGTCACTTCGACAATGAGATCGACACCGCTTTCATGCGCAAGAACTGGGCATGGGAAGAAGTGAAGCCTCAGGTGCACAAGGTTCACCGTACCGGCGCGGGTGATTTCGACCCACAGAACGACGACTACCTGATCCTGCTGGCTGAAGGCCGCCTGGTTAACCTGGGCAACGCTACCGGCCACCCAAGCCGCATCATGGATGGCTCGTTCGCCAACCAGGTACTGGCCCAGATCTTCCTGTTCGGCCAGAAGTACGCCGACCTGTCGCCTGCCCAGAAAGCCGAGCGCCTGACCGTGGAAGTACTGCCGAAGAAACTCGACGAAGAAGTGGCCCTGGAAATGGTCCGCGGCTTCGGCGGCGTGGTAACTCGACTGACCAAGACCCAGGCCGACTACATCGGCGTGACCGTTGAAGGTCCGTTCAAGCCGCACGCTTACCGCTACTGATTTGCTTACCACCCGCTCTCCTTGTGAGGGCGGGCCTTTAATGTGGGAGGGGCGGTGCGACGATTCGACTTGCCCCCGATAACGAAATGCCAGTTAACAGATATGTCGACTGACACACCCTCATCGGGGGCAAGTCCCCTCCAACATTAAATCGGTGCATGACTTCCGGTATCTGAGTTTCAAAGGGTTATTACCATGTCCCAAGACCGTCGCTACAGCTTCGAGTTCTTCCCGACCAAGACCGATGCTGGGCATGAAAAACTGATGGCGACTGCCACGCAGTTGGCCAGCTACAACCCGGACTTCTTCTCCTGCACCTACGGCGCTGGCGGCTCGACCCGTGACCGCACGATCAACACCGTGTTGCAGCTGGAAAGCCAAGTCAAAGTTCCCGCCGCTCCGCATTTGTCATGCGTGGGCGACAGCAAGGCCGACCTGCGCGGCCTGCTGACCCAGTACAAAGCTGCTGGTATCAAGCGCATCGTCGCCCTGCGTGGCGACCTGCCGTCCGGCATGGGCATGGCCAGCGGCGAGCTGCGCTACGCCAATGAACTGGTGAGTTTCATTCGTGAAGAAACCGGCGACCACTTTCATATCGAAGTCGCGGCTTACCCGGAGATGCATCCACAAGCACGCAATTTCGACGACGACCTGCAGAACTTCGTGCGCAAGGCCAACGCTGGCGCCGACAGTGCGATCACCCAGTACTTCTTTAACGCCGACAGCTACTTCTACTTCGTCGAGCGTGTACGGGCCATGGGCGTGAACATCCCGATCGTGCCGGGCATCATGCCGATCACCAACTACAGCAAGCTGGCGCGTTTCTCCGATGCTTGCGGTGCCGAGATCCCACGCTGGGTGCGCAAACAGCTGGAAGCCTATGGCGACGACGTCAAGAGCATCCAGGCGTTCGGCGAACAGGTCATCAGCACAATGTGTGAAGAATTGTTGCAAGGTGGCGCGCCAGGGTTGCACTTCTATACCCTTAACCAGGCTGAGCCGAGCCTGGCCATCTGGAACAACCTCAAGCTGCCGCGCTGAGGTCGTTCAAGCAGCATCCAGGCCCTCGTTTACACGAGGGCTTTTTTTGTCCATACATTCCCGGAATGGAAGCCAGCAGTACATGAATACAGCGTCCCCGACACCTCGCCCGCAACTGGTCTACCTGGTCTTCGGCGCCGAGACCTACCATCAGGAAGCCGTATTCAGTATCGCCAGCGCACTCGCGCATCTGGGCGGCACGCAGGACATGCCCCTGGACATCCAGGTGTTCAGCGACAACCCGACGCCCTACGTTGACCTGCCGGTGCAGGTCCACACACTTGACGAAGCCACCCGCAAGCACTGGAGCGAACCCCACGGCTACCATTTCCGCACCAAGCATGTGCTGTTGCGCCAAGTGCTGGAAACCGCAGAACGGGCGCTGCTCATCGACACCGACACGTTTTTCCACGACTCGCCCATGGCGCTGTTCGAGCGCGTTGCCCCCGGCACCTTGCTGTGCAATGCCTTCCACGCCAAATACGGCGATAACCGTGAGAGCGTGCTGTATGAAGCCCTGGCCCCGCACTTGGAGCAAAAAGGCCTGGCCGACAACGATATGTACCTGCTCAACTCCGGCGTCATGGGCCTGGCCCGGCAGGATGCGCACCTGCTGGATCATTCGATAGAACTGATGGACGAGCTGTTCCCAATGGCTCACGGTGCCTACACCCTGGAAGAGTTCTGCCTGTCGGTTGCCGCGTACCGCAAGGTCAACGTGCGCCAGTGTCCCGACCTGATCCACCACTATTGGAGCCGCAAGCAGCTGTTTCGCGCCAAGGTCAGGGCGTGGATCAGCAAACATGCTACCGACCCGATCAGCCCGCAGGCACTGGCCGATACCCGCAAGGTTTCCGCGCACCTACCGCGCCCGCCGCGCCTGCAACGCCTCATGTACAAGCTGATTACCCTCGCGCTGCCCAAACGCAAGCAGCAGTTCATCCGCGAGATTCTCTACGGTTGCTACGAGCACGAAAACGAATTCGACCAGGCCTGTGGCCAGGTTTGGTGGGACAAGGCGCGGCAGAACCAGGAAGAGCGCCAGAAATGCCCCGTCGACGCCCATCAACTGGAACACTGGTTCGCCAACCCCCTGGTGCGCCTGATTCTGGGCGAACGGCGCGCAGCCATCTACGAACACCTCATGACCTCAGAGGGAAAATAGCACTGCCCGCAGATGCGCGTGCCAGAGCTTCTCTTTAGTGCGGGAGCGTCGTAACCTCAGGGCATGCCCGTCATTCTGAAGTTGTTGACTGCTGCCCTCTTCACTTGCTTGAGCCTCGCCGCTTATGGCGAGAAACTGCGCATTGTCACCGAGCCCTGGGCGCCCTACGTGTATGAGGACCAGGGCAGCATGCGGGGGCTGGATTATGAAACCACAGTGATTGTGTTCCAGCGCCTGGGCGTAGATGTGGAATGGCAGTTCCTGCCCTGGAAGCGCTGCCTGGCCATGCTGGACCAAGGCCATGCCGATGGCGCTTTGGATATTTTCCACAGCCATGAGCGCGACGCCTTGCTGCTATACCCCAGTGAGCCGTTGTCCGAAGTGCAGTTCACGCTGTTCTACGCCAATGAGCGACCCCACCCAGTGCAAAGCCTCGAAGACCTGAGCGGCCTGACCGTCGGCACGTCGCCGGGCTACCTGTACGGCGCGGCGTTCAGCGACTCCAGTCTGTTCAACCGCGAACCGGCACCGAGCCATGAGGCCAACTTTGGCAAATTGATGCTGGGACGCATCGACCTGGTGATCACCGACCGTCGAGTGGGCCAGCATGTGATCAAGGCGCTAGGCCTGGAAGGCAAGGTCAGCCAGGCACCGGCCGTGGTCAGCCGCCAGCAGCAATTCCTCGCGGTACGCCGTGGTGCAGGCATGGACCTCCTGGTACAGCGCTTTGCCGCCGAGCTCAAACGTTTCAAGCAGGAGCCGGCCTATAGCGCCTTGAGTGCCAAATATGGTGGAATCCAGGCCATTACGGCCTCTGAACACACCGTTGAGCAGCAGGAAAGCAGCGCGCCGTGATTGCTCTGTTATACTCCGGCCTTTCCGCCAGGCTCACGCCCGGCCGCTGAGGTCTTGAAAAAGGCAGCCAACCCCGCTACAGCGCAGCTTTCAGCCCGCGCGAGCCGGTGGAGTGCCCGCCAGACGCAGCAGGACCGGACGGGGTTGCGCTCCTCTAAGCGCCATTCACGCCCGGCAAGATTATCCCTTTGGGCCAAGCCCTAACTAAAACAGGATTACTCATGTCCTTTGCTTCCCTCGGTCTCTCCGAGGCTTTAGTCCGCGCCATCGAGGCAGCGGGCTATACCGAGCCTACTCCGGTGCAACAGCGGGCCATTCCCGCCGTGTTGCAAGGCCGCGACCTGATGGTTGCGGCTCAGACAGGTACGGGTAAAACCGGCGGTTTCGCCCTCCCGATTCTGGAGCGGTTGTTCCCCAACGGTCATCCGGACAAATCCCAGCGTCACGGCCCACGCCAACCGCGTGTACTGGTCCTGACCCCAACCCGCGAACTCGCCGCCCAGGTGCATGACAGCTTCAAGCTGTATGCCCGCGATCTGAAGTTCGTCAGCGCCTGCATCTTCGGCGGCGTCGGCATGAACCCACAGGTTCAGGCCATGTCCCGTGGCGTCGACGTGCTGGTGGCCTGCCCCGGTCGTTTGCTCGACCTGTGCGGCCAAGGCAGCGTCGACTTGTCCCACGTGGAAATCCTCGTGCTGGACGAAGCCGATCGCATGCTCGACATGGGCTTTGTCCATGACGTGAAAAAGGTCCTCGCCCGCCTGCCGGCCAAACGCCAGAACCTGCTGTTCTCGGCCACGTTCTCCCAGGACATCACCGCCCTGGCCGGCAAGCTGTTGCACAACCCGGAGCGCATCGAAGTCACGCCGCCGAATACCACGGTCGAGCGTATCGAGCAACGCGTCTTCCGCCTGGCCGCCAGCCACAAGCGTGCGCTGCTGGCGCACCTGATCACCGCAGGCGCCTGGGAACAGGTGCTGGTGTTCACCCGCACCAAGCACGGCGCCAACCGCCTGGCCGAGTACCTGGACAAGCACGGCCTCACCGCCGTCGCCATCCACGGCAACAAGAGCCAGAACGCGCGCACCAAGGCCCTGGCTGATTTCAAGGCCGGCTCGGTGCGCATCCTGGTGGCCACCGATATCGCCGCTCGCGGCCTGGATATCGACCAACTGCCGCACGTGGTCAACTTCGAGCTGCCGAACGTCGATGAAGACTACGTACACCGTATCGGCCGTACCGGCCGTGCCGGTCGTTCGGGCGAGGCCATCTCCCTGGTCGCGCCGGACGAAGAAAAACTGCTGAAAAGCATCGAGCGCATGACCAAGCAGAAAATCGCCGATGGCGACCTGATGGGCTTCGATGCCAGCGCCGTGGAGGCCGAAAAGCCAGAAGCGCGCGAGCGCCCGGACGTGCGCAACCCACGCAACCCACGCGGTCCGAAGGGCGATGGCCCGAACGGCGGCGGGGGTGGCGGTGGTCGTCGCGACAAGGGCAAGGACAAGGGCAAGGAAAAATCCGCCACCAGCGGCCGTGGCGAACGCCCGGCCCGTGAGCAGAAGCCCCGCGAAGGCACCCCGGCCCGCGAACAGCGCCAGCCGAGCCAGCCGCCACGCGCTGCTGCCGACCGTGCTCCGGACGAGTTCCTCGACGACGATGTGGATAACTTCGGTAACCGCGTTGACTACGTGCCCCAGGCCAAACCGGCCCAAGGCCGTGGCCGTCGCCCTGGTGCTCCGGCGCAAGGCGCGGGTGCAGGCGCTCCACGTGGAGGCCAGCCACAGGGCGGCCGTCAGAATGGCCCTCGCAACAGCAGCGGCGGTACCACCGGTACGCCGCCTGCCAAGCGCAATGGCCCGCGCAATGGCGCACCCCGTGACGGCCAGGCCCGTCGCGAAGACTCGCGCAACAACAACCGCCGCCCGGCCCGTGACGACCAGCCTCGCTTGTCCGAACCGGCTGTGCAGAACCCGCGCGGTGGCCCGGCGCCGAAGATCATCCACAAGGAGTCGAAAGTAGATCGCTTCCCGACACCGGAGCAACTGGATCAGTTGCCAGGCCGTCCTCGTGGTGAAAAGCCAGCGCTGCTGACACGCAATCGCTGAGTTTTATAGCCCCATGAAAAAGCCCCGCATCTTTCGATGCGGGGCTTTTTTGTGCGGGCAGAAATTACTTCTGCTTAACACCTTCCAGCGAGATGTCCAGGTCCACTGTCTGCGAGGAAGGGCCTGGGCCTTTGATACCGAAGTCGTTCAGGTTGACGGTGGTCTTGGCATTGAAGCCGGCACGTTCGCCGCCCCATGGATCCTTGCCTTCACCGTTGAAAGTGGCCTTGAAGGTCACAGGCTTGGTCACGCCGTGGAAGGTCAGGTCGCCGGTTACGTCAGCGGTTTTTTCGCCAGTGGGCTTGACTGCGGTGGACACAAACTTGGCGTCGGCAAACTTGGCAACGTCCAGGAAGTCTTTGCTGGCGATGTGCTTGTCACGCTCTGCGTGGTTGGACCACAGGCTGGCGGTCTTCACATCGACCGCGATTTTGCTGGCCTCTGGCTTGGCGGCATCCCAGCTGAAGGTGCCGTCCCAGTCCTTGAAGGTACCGTGAATGTAGCTGTAGCCCAGGTGGCTGATTTTCCAGTCGATGAAGGCGTGCTGGCCTTCTTTGTCGATCTTGTAGTCAGCAGCCATCACCTGGCCTGCGGACAGCAGGGCAGTACCGATTGCCAGAGCAGCGAGGGTCTTTTTCAACATGCTTTCTATTCCTTGTGAGTCGAGGTTGAACATCAGGCTTTGCGCCCCAGCATTCGCGTGAGGGTCGCATCACGATCGATAAAGTGGTGTTTCAATGCAGCCACGCCGTGCAAGCCAGCGAAGACCACCAACACCCAGGCCAGGTACAGGTGCACAAGGCCGGCGGTATCTGCCTGGTCCGGTAGCCCGGAAACCACGGCAGGAATCTCAAACAGACCAAACACCGGGATACCGACACCGTCTGCGGTGGAAATCAGGTAACCGGCGATCATCACGGCAAACAGCCCGAGATAAAGGAAGGCGTGACCAAAGGCCGCGCCGATACGGGTCATGCGGCTGTAACTGGCCAGCGGTGGCGGCGGCGGGCTCACCAGGCGCCAGACGATACGCACCAGCATGATGGCGAACAGCGTGATGCCTATGCTCTTGTGCAGGTCCGGCGCTTCTTTGCGCCAGGCGCTGTAGTAGTCGAGACCGACCATCCACAGGCCCAGGGCGAACAAGCCAAACACCACCAGGGCCACGCCCCAGTGCAAAACCATGCTGACCCAACCATAGCGGGCCGGTGAATTGCGTAGCTGCATGTACTTAATCCCGTAAGAACTGTGCCCAAGACTAGCGATTTACCTATCGAATTAAAGCGGAAAATTTCGCTTTGAAATATCGAGAAATACGATCAAGAGGTTATGCACAGTACGTTAACAATGGATTAAGGACTATTCCTAAGAAACGTGACAGACCGTCTCGCGTTTACTGCGAATTCACCGGTAATGGCTTGTGACACAGCCGCCCATTGCATAGGCTTGCGCGATTGTTTCACCTGCGCCGGCCGCAGGACCGCTTCGAGGAGATCACCGATGGGCTTGAACAACCAGTGGATGCAACGCGACCTTGCCGTGCTGTGGCATCCCTGCACCCAGATGAAAGACCACCAGCAACTGCCGCTGATCCCGATCAAGCGCGGTGAAGGCGTATGGCTGGAAGACTTCGAAGGCAAGCGTTACCTCGACGCCGTCAGCTCGTGGTGGGTCAACGTGTTCGGCCACGCCAACCCGCGTATCAACCAGCGCATCAAGGACCAGGTCGATCAACTGGAACACGTGATCCTCGCCGGTTTCAGCCACCAGCCGGTGATCGAGCTGTCCGAGCGTCTGGTGGCGATGACGCCCGAAGGCCTGACCCGGTGCTTCTATGCCGACAACGGCTCGTCGTGCATCGAAGTCGCGCTGAAAATGAGCTTCCACTATTGGCTCAACCGCGGCCTGCCGAACAAGAAGCGCTTCGTCACCCTGACCAACAGCTACCACGGCGAAACCATCGCCGCGATGTCGGTGGGCGATGTGCCGCTGTTTACCGAGACCTACAAGGCGCTGTTGCTCGACACCATCAAGGTGCCGAGCCCGGACTGTTACCTGCGCCCCGAAGGCGTGAGCTGGGAAGACCACTCGCGCACGATGGCCCGGGTGATGGAACAGACCCTCGCCGAGCACCACGACACCGTGGCCGCTGTGATTATCGAACCGTTGATCCAGGGCGCTGGCGGCATGCGCATGTACCACCCGGTTTACCTCAAGCTATTGCGCGAAGCCTGCGACCGTTACGGCGTGCACTTGATCCACGACGAAATCGCTGTTGGCTTCGGCCGTACCGGCAGTATGTTCGCCTGCGAGCAAGCCGGTATCCGCCCGGACTTCCTGTGCCTGTCCAAGGCGCTCACCGGCGGCTACCTGCCGCTGGCAGCCGTGGTCACCACCGAAGACGTGTACAGCGCGTTCTACGACGACTACCCCACCCTGCGCGCCTTCCTGCACTCTCACAGCTACACCGGCAACCCGCTGGCGTGTGCGGCGGCACTGGCGACCCTGGATATCTTTGAAGAAGACAACGTCATCGAGAACAACAAGGCCCTGGCCCAGCGCATGGCCACTGCCACTGCGCACCTGGTGGACCACCCTCACGTCTCGGAAGTACGCCAGACCGGCATGGTGCTGGCCATCGAGATGGTCCAGGACAAAGCCACCAAGACCGCCTACCCGTGGCAGGAACGCCGTGGCTTGAAGGTATTCGAGCATGCCCTGGAGCGCGGTGCGCTGTTGCGGCCGCTGGGCAGTGTGGTGTACTTCCTGCCGCCCTATGTGATTACCCCGGAGCAGATCGACTTCCTCGCCGAGGTCGCCAGCGAAGGCATCGATATCGCCACCAACAGCACAGTCAGTGTGGCGGTGCCAAAAGACTTCCACCCAGGCTTCCGTGATCCGGGCTGATTGCCCGCACTCCTTTTCCAGAGAACAGAAATGAGACTGTCCCGCTTTTTCACCGACACCCCGCTGAGCATCGGCGACCACGAACTGCCCGAAGCCCAGGCGCACTACATCAGTCGCGTGCTGCGCATGGGCGAAGGCGATGCCGTGCAATTGTTCGACGGCTCCGGCCAGGAATTCCTGGGCACGCTGCTGGAAGTCGGCAAGAAACGCGTCACTGTGCAACTGACAGAGTGCTTCGCAGGCCAGGCCGAATCACCGCTGCATATCCACCTCGGACAGGGCTTGTCCCGGGGCGAGCGTATGGACTGGGCGATCCAGAAAGCCACCGAACTGGGCGTCAACGCGATTACGCCGATTTTCAGCGAGCGTTGCGAAGTGCGCCTCAAGGACGAGCGTGCCGACAAACGCTTGCTGCACTGGCGCCAGGTGGCGATCAGCGCCTGTGAACAATGCGGGCGTTCGACGGTGCCGGCGATCCACCCGCCGCTGCTGCTGGCAGACTGGTTGAAGCAGACCGAGGCGCAGTTGAAGCTGGTGCTGCACCCGGTGGCTGAGCCGATGATCAGCCATGCCAAGCCTGCCAGCCTGGCCTTTCTGATCGGCCCCGAGGGCGGCTTGACCGACCATGAAGTCGAAACCGCCCAAGGCGCCGGCTACCACGCCGCCCGCCTCGGCCCGCGGGTGTTGCGTACCGAGACGGCGCCGGTAGTGGCGCTGGCCGTCGCCCAGCAGTTGTGGGGCGACTTCTAGGGTTACTCCACCGGATCGCTGATCGGCTGGGCAATGATCGCCTTCAACTCGCTGGTCATCGGGAATTCCAGGTTCAGGCCCTTGGGTGGAATCGGCTGTTCGAACCAGCGCTGGTAAATCCCATTGATCTCGCCGCTGCGGTAGAGGTCTGCGAGCGTCTCGTTGACCACCGCCAGGAACTGCGGGTCGTCCTTGCGCACCATGCAGCTGTAGATTTCCCGGGATTGCTCCTCGCCCACCACCACCCAGTTGTGCGGGTCCTTTGCCTTGGCGCGTTCGCCGTAGAGCAACGCGTCGTCCATGTAGAACGCCGCCGCGCGGCCAGTCTCAAGCATCTTGAAGGCTTCGCCATGGTCCTTGGCGCTGATCACGAACATATTGGCCTTGTGCTCGGCGTTGTAGCTTTTGAGGAAACGCTCGTTGGTGGTGCCGGCCGTGGTCACCACATTCTTGCCTGCAAGGTCCGCAAAGCCTTGGATGCCACTGTCTTTTGCCGTGAGCAACTGCCCCTTCACATAGATAAACCCGTAGGAGAACGCTACTTGCTTCTGGCGCTCGGCGGTCACCCCGGTGGAGCCACACTCCAGGTCGACGGTACCGTTCTGCACCAGCGGGATACGGGTCTGAGACGTCACCAGGTTGTACTTCACAGTGAGCTTGGCCACCCCGGTTTTCTGTTGGATGCGCTCGACGATCTTGTTCGCCAACTCCACCGAATAGCCCATGGGTTTGCCACTGTTATCCCCCACGTAGGAAAACGGTACCGACGCATCGCGATAGCCCAAGGTGATGGACTTGGCGTCGGCAATCTTGCCCAGCGTACCGTCCAGCGGCGTTTGATTGGCATGGGCCTGCGCGCCCAGCAAAAGCCCCAGGGTGCAGCCGGTCAACAGGATCTTTTTCATTGTTATTCTCCGTTGGTTTTCGGTTTGTGAGTCTTTACGCAGCGCGGGGCGTAAGGCCCTGCATATCAATGGAAGGCGTTCGCCGGCCGATCAACTCGGCCAGTAACTGGCCGCTGCCACAGGCCAGGGTGAAGCCGAGTGCGCCGTGACCCAGGTTCAGCCACAGGTTGCGGTAGACACCCGCGCCAATCAGCGGCACACCGGTCGGGGTGGCCGGGCGCATGCCGGCCCATTCCACTGCGTGGGCGTAATCCCCCGCCAGCGGAAACGTCTGCACGGCCTGGCGTTTCATCAGCGCCAGGCGCTTGGGTTCGAGGCGGGCGTCGAAACCGACGATATCGACCATGGCGGCGACCCGCAGTTGTTCGCCGATACGTGCGTAGACCATCTTGCGGTCATAGTCGGTGATGCTCACGTTCGGCGCCTGGTGCCGAGCGCCAATCGGCACGCTGAGGCTGTAGCCCTTGAGCGGGTACAGCGGCAGCGACACGCCCAACTCGGCGCTGCGATACCCCGCCGCCAGCACCAGGTGTTCGACCGGCATCACTTCATCACCGATCTCGATGGCCTGCACCGCGCCCTCGGCATGGCGGATCCCGGTGACCTTGCGCCCCAACAAGAAGATGCAACGCCCCGATGCCTCCAGCCGCGCCGCCAATCGCTGGCAGAAGGCATGACAATCGGCGACCTCTTCATTGGGTGTATAGATCCCGCCGACAAATCCACCGCCCGCCAGCGCCGGCTCCAGGCGAGCGCAATCAGCGGCCGACAGCACCTGCTGTTGCAGGATATCGGTGACCTTGCCGCGGGCATGCTCAAAGGAGCTGGCGTTGCGAAAGGTCACCAGCTTGCCGTTGCGCCGCCAGTCGAAACCGTCCAGGTGGTCGTGCTCGCGCCACTGCTGCAAGGTGTCCTGGCTCAGGCAGGCCAGGCGCAACAGGTGCGCGGCATTGCGCTTGTTCACCGAACCACGGCAGGCGCCGAGGAACGCCGCCATCCAGCGCCATTGCCGGGGGTCGAGGCGCGGGCGCAGCTTCAGCGGCGAGTCACCGCGCAGTAACCAGCCAATGGCTTGCAGCGGCACGCCAGCATCGGCCAGGGGCGCCACGTAGCGATAGGACAATTGCCCGCCGTTGGCGAAGCTGGTTTCACTGCCCAGGGTCTCGCGTGCATCGATCACCGTTACCTCATGACCTGCACGCACCAACGCGTATGCGCTGGCCAGTCCAATCACCCCACCGCCAATAATGCACACCATTCCCGCCGCCCGTCATTGAATCAAGAGGCCTCAAGCCTAAGAGCAGGTGACAGGCCACCGACAATGAATAAAGATGGGTCACCTATAAACAAAGGTTATGGACTTGCCATGCGCTTGCGTCATATCGAAATCTTCCAGGCCATTCGCCAGACCGGTTCGGTCAGCGCCGCCGCGCAGTTGCTGCATGTCTCGCAACCGGCGGTGACCAAAGTGTTGCAACACGCCGAATTGCAGTTGGGTTTCCCCCTGTTCCTGCGGGTACGCGGCAAGTTGCTGCCCACCCCGGAAGCCCTGGCGCTGGAAAGCGAAGTGGAGAAAGTCACCGATAGCCTGCAAGGTGTGCGGCGCCTGGCCAAGGCCTTGCGCCGAGAACCGGGCCAGAGTGTGCGCATCGGCGCGATCCCTGCGCTGGCGCTGTCGCTGCTGCCGCCGGCGATTCTGCAGTGGAAAAACGATTACCCGGACATGACCTGCGAGCTGTCCAGCGACCATAGCCGCGAGCTGGTGCAGAAGCTGCTGATGCGTGAGATTGACCTGGCGCTGACGCTCAACTTTTCCGGCCATCCGGGGTTGATCACGCAGGTGCTGGCGGGCGGTGTGCTGGTGGCATTGGCGTCCAAAGGCTATTGGCCGCCAGCCGAACTGAGCCAGCCCTTGCCGTTGGCTGACCTGGCAGGCGCACCGCTGATCGGCCTCTCCAGCGCCGACCCATTGGCGGCGAAGCTCGACAGCTACCTCGAAAACGTCGACCCACCGCCCAGGGTGACGATCTCGGTGCAAACCTATTCCCTGGCTCGCGCCATGGTGGAATCCGGCGCGGGTCTGACGGTGATCGACCCCTTCACCGCGCTGGGCGCGTCGACAACCACGACCTGCATCCGCCCCCTGACCCCGCCGCTGCCAGTCACCCTGTACGCCCTGACCCGCGCCGACGAGGCGCCGCCGCATATGTTGGCCAATCTGCTGGAGATTTTTGGCCACCGTGCCAGGGAGCTTCTGGAGCGGCTATAAGACGTAATGCATGATCGCCACAAAATGCAGGAGGCTGCCGCCGATCACAAACAAATGCCAGATGCCATGGGAATGCCGCAGGCGATCCTCCAAGGCAAAAAAGATAATGCCGACGGTGTACAACACCCCGCCCGAGGCCAGCCAGATAAACCCGGCCGTCCCCAATGCTGCCAGCAACGGCTTGACCGCCACCAGCACGATCCAGCCCATCACCGCATAGATCACGATCGACAGGATGCGCGCCTCCGAGCGCGGCTTGATCTCCTGCAAAATCCCGATCACCGCCAACCCCCACACAATCCCGAACAGCGTCCAGCCCCACGGCCCGCGCAGGGTCACCAGGCAAAATGGCGTGTAGCTGCCGGCGATCAACAGGTAGATCGAAAAGTGATCGACCTTCTGCATAATCTCTTTTCGCCGCCCCTGCACGCTGTGGTACACGGTGGACGCGCTGTACAGCACCATCAAGGTAAAGCCATAGATCGCCACGCTGACGATCTTCCAGGGGCTGCCGTCCAGGCTCGCCACCACCAACATCCACACGGCGCCAATACACGCCGCGACTGCACCGAGCAAATGGCTCCAGGCGTTGAATCGTTCCCCGTGGTACATCTGTCACTGGCCTCCTGTAACCGTTAGGACTGGCTGGCAAGCGTCCAGCCTTGCGCATAAGAGTGCAAGCGGCTTATGACGTTCCGGCGACGCCGAACGGTTTTGCGGGCACAATCGACGGCATTCGAACAAGAGCCACGGCCATGCTGATCGACGAAGAATTCACCCTCAAGAAACTGGAAATCTTCCTGGCGTTCATGCGCACCGGCAACCTGACCCGCGCCGCCGCCGAGCTGCAAACCAGCAATGTGAGCGTACACCGCGCCATCCACTCCCTGGAAAACGCCCTGCGCTGCCCGCTGTTCAAACACGAAGGGCGCAACCTCACGCCGCTGGAAAGCGCCTACGTATTGGAAGAGCGTGCACAGAAACTGGTGGCCGACGTGGTCGACAGCGTACGCCTGACCCGCGAAGCCGCCGGGTTCTCCGCCGAACGCTTCAAACTGGGCTCGCTGTATTCGCTGACGGTGAAGACCGTGCCGCAATTGATCATGGGCCTGAAGATCCGCCGCAGCGAGCTCAATATCGACCTGATCCTGGGTTCAAACTTCGACCTGCTCTACAAGCTCAAGAACATGGAAGTAGACGCGATCCTCATCTCCCTGGATGAGCACGCCAACGACCCCGACTGCGAACAGATCGCGCTGTTTTCCGACGATATCTTCCTCGCCACCCCGGCCGACTCACCCTTCGACCGCGAGCGGGAAATCGACCTCGCCGACGTGCGCGACGCGACCTTCATCACCCTCACCCAAGGCTTCGCCACGCACCAGGATGGCAACCGTGTGTTCAAGCAGGCGGGGTTCGAGCCGAAGGTGGCGATGCAGGTCAATGATATCTTCACGCTGCTGAGCATGGTCAGCTCGGGCGTGGGTTATGCGCTGCTGCCGGGGCGGATTGCGGCGGTGTATGAGAACCGCGTGAAGCTGATACCGCTGCAACCCAGGTATCGGTTGCAGCAGCATATCGGGGTGGTGTTCCTGAAGGCCAAGGAAAGGGACCCGAACCTGCTGGCGTTGCTGGCAGAGTGTCGGATGTATGCCAACCGCCAGGTGCCGGCCTGACACACCGCTATCGGGGGCAAGCCCCCTCCCACACTTGAATGTGTTCGCAGTTCAAATGTGGGAGGGGGCTTGCCCCCGATGAGGCCCTGATAGACCCCTTACCCAACCAGGCCGCGCGCAATGAAATACAGCAACGAAGGCCCAAGCAGGCAGCCCAGCCCGGTGTGGAACGTCGCCGTCAACGCGCCATACGGCACCAACCGCCGATCCGTCGCCGCCAGCCCCGCCGTCACACCGCTGACGGTGCCGGCCAACCCACCAAACACCATCGCCGAACGCGGGTTGTCCAAGCCCATCCAGCGCGCCGCGACCGGCGTACCGACCATGACCAGGATCGCCTTGATCAAGCCGGTGGCAATCGACAGCGCCATCACATCCGAGGTCGCGCCAATCGCCGCGCCGGTCACCGGGCCGACGATGTAGGTCACAGCCCCTGCGCCAATGGTGGTCATGCTGATCGCATCGCGATAACCAAACGCCCAAGCCATGCTCGCGCCTACGATGAACGGCAGGATCGTCCCCAGCAGCAGCGCGATCACGCCAATCATCCCGGCCTTGCGCGCCTCGGTGGCTTGCACCTCGAAAGCCGTGGCGACGATGGCAAAGTCGCGCAGCATCGCGCCGCCCATCAGGCCGATGCCGGAGAACAGCGCCAGGTCCGCCAGGCCTTTCTGACCGCCGGTAATCGTGCCACCGACCCAGGCCAATACCAGGCCGATAACGATGGCAATCGCCGAGCCATGAATGCGCCCGAAGGTCAGGCGCCTGGACAGCACCACGGAGAGCCACATGACCACACCCACGAAGGCAAACGCGGTGATCAGGCCGTTGTGTTCCAGGCCTTTTTCGATGAGATCCCACATATCAGCGACCTCCCACTGGAGCAATCAGCCGCTCTTCATCGGGCAACGGCTCGCCCTTGTGCGTGCGGCTGATCAGGGCAATCGTGCAACCACACACCACCACCGAACCGATCGCCGCCAGCACCGCTACCGGGCCGCCGTGCAAGGCGGTGACGACGTTCTGTTGCGCAGCCATCGCCACGACCACCGGGATGTACATGGCACCCCAGAATCCCACGCCCATTTCGCAGTCCTTGGTCATGCCGCCACGCTTTTGCATCCACAGGCGGGCGCAGATCAACAGGATCATCGCGATCCCCACCCCGCCGACGTTGGATTTGACACCCAGCAACACGCCGAGCATGTCGCCCATAATCACGCCCGCGAGCGTGCAGATCGCCAGTAATGCCACACCGTAGATAATCATTGTTGTTGTCCTCAAAGTGCTCGATCGAAATTGTTGTTGTTGTGCTTCGAAAGCCTTGGGTAGTGCTCTATCGGTGGCGGCGCTCCTCCTCTTGCAGCAGGGCCTGCAAGGTGTCCAGGCGTGCGCCCTCAAAGGCGATCACCGTGCCTTGTTCAAACACCCGGCGTGACAGGCCGGTGAGCACGGCGCCCGGTGGCAGTTCGATTTGCAGGCGCACGCCGCGCTCGTAGGCGCTTTGCACGGTGCCGCGCCAGTCGACGACGCGGCACATGTTGAAGGCCAGGTCGTCGCGCAGTTGCTCGGGGGTGTGAATGGGCCGTGCGCGGGTGCTGCTCAGGTAGGTGATGCGCGGCGTCTTGAGCGTACCGAAGGCTTGGGCCAGGGCCTGTGCCGGTTGGTCCAACAATGCGCAATGGGAGGGCACGCTGACAGCCAGGCGCTTGGCGATGCCATTGCCCTTGACGCGGTCGGCGACGCATTTCATGGCCTGGTCGCTGCCGGCGATGACGGTCTGATTATCGGCATTGATATTGGCCAGATACACCGGGGTTTCAGGGCTGTGGATTTCGGCCAGCAGGTTTTCGACGGTGGATAACTCGGGGCCGATGATCGCGGTCATGCCGTAGCCCTGTGGATAAGCGTTTTGCATCAGCTCACCGCGCAGGCTGACCAGCTTGATTGCCTCGTTGAAGTCCATCGCGCCGGCAATCACCGCCGCCGCATAGGCACCAATGGACAGGCCTGCGACGTAGTCCGGCGTGTGTTGCAGCAGGCGGGCGTTGGCCACGCCGGCGATCAGCAGGCAGAGTTGTACAGCGCGGGTATTGGCCAGGGCCTCGGCCGAATCCAAGGTGCGAACGTCTTCACCCAAGGCATCGCTGGCCTGCTCCAGCACGTCGGCCGGCACCGCCTGGAGCATGCCCGGGCGCTGGGCGCCCTGCCCTGGGAACACCAGAAGGCTGCTCATGCCACGGCCTGCCAGGGATCAGTGACCAAATGCGCACCGTTGGCGGTTTTCAACAGCACCCGCCGTGATGGACCGGCCCATTCGCGCAAGGCGACGGCGCCGAAAGGTGTCTGCAGTTGCAGGTCCACGGCACACGTAACTTCATCCAAAGTGGCCAGCAGGTCGCGTGCATCGTTGCGATCCAGCGGCTCGGGCGTGCGCAGAATCAGGTCCAGGTCGCTCTGGGCATGCAGGGCTTCAATGCCCGTTGCCAACTCAAACCCTGCGCTGCCCGTGACGCCCCAACTCAATGGCGCCAGCACGGGCCGCAGTTGATCGAGGGCCTGCAATGCCGGTAGATCCCTTGTCGACACCACATCGCGCAACGCTTCCGGCGCGACCCGCCGCTGTACGGCTGCCATCGGCATCAACGCGGCAAACCGCTGCTCGCGCAAACGCCCACGCACGCCCACCGCGACAAAGCCCGGCGCGACGATGGCGCGACGCACGACTACCGTGCCAACCGCATCCTTCGCCCACGCCGGCGCGTCAGCGGGCAGGTGCGCCGGGGTCATGCCCCAGAGCAGGTCGTGGGCGTTCACCATTGCTCCCGCAGCAGTTGGCGCACGTGGCTGGAGGCGGCGCGGTTGGTAGCGCCGAGGCGGCTGCTCAAGTCGGTGTTGCCGATATCCTTGATCGCATGCATCAGGCAATCGCCGACCCGCGCCACGTCGTCCGCAGTGGGCTGTTCGATCTGGCTGACCGAGAGCGTCTCCCAGAGCAGACCGAGGCTGGCATAGCTATCGATGTCATAGGCCATCGGCGGCACGTTGGCGGCCAGGGCTTCCAGCTCTTCGACGCTGCGCAGGGTCACCCGCGCCGCCGAAGCCTTGCCCATGGCGTGCACCATCACGCCGGGGTCGCGCAGGGCGATCAGGCGGTTGGCCTGGTAACCGTGGGCGAGGAACGCGCCGGACATGGCCTTGCCCACCAGCAGCGCGATCACCGGGTGCCCGGCCAGCCGTGCGCGAGCGTAGCTGTCGGCGGCGGCCGCCAGCGCCTGGTGGATGCCGAGGGCTTCTTCGCGACGGCCATAGGCTTGGCTGGGCACGTCGACGATGGCGATGATGGGGCGCTTGTCGCCACGGGCGATGGCTTCATCGACAGCCTTCGCCAAACCCCAACCTTCCAGCAAACCGACTTCGCCATTGCGTGCGCGGGGGAAACGGTTTTGGGGGTCGGTGACCACGGCGATAAAGCGTACGGCTCGTTCGTCCAGCAGGCCGTCGGCCACTTTCACGGAGTTCGGCAAACCCTCGACAGGCGTGGCGCCGGCGCTCAATGCGTTGAACCACTGCAAACCTCTCATGAGCGTTCTCCTTGATACAGCGCGCGCACCGTCGCCGGGTCGATCTGCGGCGTAGCGTCCAGTTCGGCCAGGCGCGCCAGGTAATATTCGGACTGGCGGCTGCGTTGTCGGGCGGGCAGGCCTTGTTGCAGCAGCGCACTCACAGTCTGTTGAATCTCGGCCACATCGTCCGCCACGTAACGGTCGACCAAGCCACTGTTGAAGCGTTGCTCGCCGCCGGTAAGGCTCCAGATGAAGGGCCGGTCGCGGGAGTCGTACTCTTCAAGCCCCGCTTCCTGTTCGATCACTTGCGGGCCATTCAAGCCAAGGCGTGCTTCGCGAGTGACCACCAGGTAACTGCACAATCCGGCCGCGATAGACATGCCGCCAAAGCAACCGACACTGCCCGCCACCACGCCGATCACCGGCTGGTACTGACGCAGGTCGACAATCGCCGCATGGATATCCGCAATCGCCGCCAGGCCCAGGTTGGCCTCCTGCAAGCGCACGCCACCAGTCTCCAGCAACAACACAGCGCGGGTCGGGATGCCCTTGCGATTGTCTTCGGCCGCCAGTTCCAATGCGCCGGCGATTTTCGCACCGCCCACTTCGCCGAGGCTGCCGCCCTGGAAGTTGCCTTCGATGGCGGCAATCACCACCGGTTTCCCGCCGAGGCTGCCCTTGGCGATCACCACACCGTCATCGGCCTGGGGCACCACACCCTGGCGGCTGAGCCACGGCGACATGACACGCTGGAACGGGTCGATCAATTCGCGGTAAGAGCCAACGTCCAGCAAAGCCTTGGCGCGCTGCCGAGCGCCCAGCTCGACGAAGCTGTGTCTGGCGAGCAAGTCAGTCATGGCCGACCTCCTCGAAACCCTGCTCCAGGCGCAAGCGCACCACGCCAGGGGTGGCACCGAAGTCGTGAATATCGATGTTCAAGGCCGGTAGCGTCTGCTCCTGGAACATCCTCTCGAACAGATGTTGCCAGCGTTGTTCGGCGCCGTTCACCGAAGTCTGCACCTGGATGGTCAGGGTGCCCGGCGTGCCCGGTTCCAGCAGCACTTCCAGGTCGCCCGAGCCGACGCAACCCACCAGCGCACGGCCTTTTGGCGGCTGCCCGGCGGGGAATTCAAAGGATAAGGTTTCCATCACAACGCTCCGTCGAGGCGGTCGATAAACAGGCAGGCGGCCAACAGGTCGGCGGCGCCGCCGGGGGAGGCATTCAGGGCCAGGAGTTGCTGGTCCAGCTCATGCAGTTGGCGCCGACCGGCCAGGGTTGCGCTGCCGCCAGCGTCCAGCACGGCTTGGGCACCGTGCTGCATGGCTTGAAGGCCTTCGGTGCCGGCGCGGTAGAGCACGCAAGTGTCGGCCAGCTCGGTCATGATCGCGAGCAAGGCGTCCAGGCGAGCGTTCTGTTCGCCGGCATGGTGCAGGCGGCTTTTACGCAGTTGCGGCAGGCCACGTTGCACCACGGACGGGAAGCCGAGCTGCGCTTCTTCACGGGCACCGCGTGCGCCGTAGCGTTGGGCAACCTGGGCGCCATGGCTCATGGGTTGTGGGGCGAAGCGGTCGTGGAGCAGGGCCAGTCTGGCGGCAGTCAGCGTCACGGCGCGTGGTTGCAGCGCGGCGGCGGCGGTGAGCAGCCCGAGTGCCCAGATCGCGCCACGATGGGTGTTCACGCCGTTGGTGGTGGTCAGCATTGCCTGCTCACCGTCACGGCCAAGACGCCCGAGGGCTTCACGCAGGGGCAAACCGACTTCACCGATCTCAATCGCGGCCTCGGCCATTTCCTTGAACATCGGCCACAGCGACAACGCCGAAGCGTGCATCAGGCCCAAGTGCAAATCGCTATGGGCGCCGTTGCCACGCCTATCCACCAGGGCGGGTTTGGGCGACAGGTCGGCTTCATCGATCAGCGCATCGACGGCCATGTCAGCCAGGCGATCCGCAAGGCTGAGTTCACGCAGTTTGAGGGCGCGCATTTACCAGCTCCTGAATTTGGCGGGCGGGTTGTACAGGCCGCCAGACCAGTCCACCAGGTCGGCTACGCTCTTGGCGGCCAACAACTCGCGGGTGGCGTCGGTGCGGCGAATCCCCAGGTCTTCGGGCAAGGCGATCAGGCCTTCGCGGCGCATGCGTGCGCTGTCCTTTGGGTTGTGGCGCATGCCGATGGCCGTGACGCCCGCGACAGCGGCGATCATCGCCTGGCGCTCTTCGAGGGAGCGCGCCTTGTACAGGTACGCGATGCCTTCTTCGGTGAGCAGGTGGGTGACGTCATCGCCGTAGATCATGATCGGCGCCAGGGGCATGCCGCTTTTGCGTGCGACTTCCACGGCGTCGAGGATGTCGACGAAGGTGGGTTTGCCGCCTTCCTGGAAGGTCTCGACCATTTGCACCACGAGTTTTTTGCCGCGCTCCAGCAAGGCTTCGGGCGCATCGTCGTGGCGCATGTCCAGCCATGCGGGTGTGCCATGGCGGCGACCGCGTGGGTCATGGCCCATGTTCGGCGCGCCACCAAAACCGGCGAGTCGGCCACGGGTCACGGTGGAGGAATGGCCGTCGCCGTCGACTTGCAGGGTGGCACCGATAAACAGGTCCACCGCGTATTGGCCGGCGAGCTGGCAGAACATGCGGTTGGAGCGCATCGAGCCGTCGCGACCGGTGAAGAACACATCCGGGCGGGCGGCGATGTAATTTTCCATGCCCAGTTCGGTGCCGAAGCAATGCACGCTCTCCACCCAGCCGCTTTCGATGGCGGGGATCAGCGTGGGGTGCGGGTTGAGGGTCCAGTTGCGGCAGATCTTGCCCTTGAGGCCGAGGGATTCGCCGTAGGTCGGCAGGATCAGCTCGATGGCGGCCGTGTTGAAACCGATGCCGTGGTTGAGGGATTGCACGTTGTGTTTTTCGTAGATGCCACGGATCGCCATCATCGCCATCAACACATGCACCGGCTTGATGTGGCGGGGATCGCGGGTAAACAGCGGCTCGATATAGAACGGCTTGTCGGCCACCACCACAAAGTCCACCCAGCTCGCGGGGATGTCGACGCGGGGCAAGTCGGTGACGTCGTCCACCAGCTGGTTGACTTGCACGATGACGATGCCATCGCTGAACGCAGCTGGCTCGATCAGCGCCGGAGTGTCTTCGGTGCTGGCGCCGGTGTAGATGTTGCCGGCGCGGTCGGCCATGAAGCCGGCGGAAAGCACCACGTTGGGGATCAGGTCCACCACCAGCCGCGCATAGAGTTCGATGTAGGTGTGGATCGCGCCGATTTCCAGCAAGCCGTCTTCGAGCAACTGGCTGATGCGCAGGGATTGGGTGCCGGCGAAGGAAAAGTCCAGCTTGCGGGCGATGCCTTTTTCAAACAGGTCCAGGTGCTCGGAGCGGCCGACACTGGGCATGATCATGTGCAAATCGTGGAGCTTGGCCGGGTCGGCCTTGGCCAGGGAGCGCGAGAGGAAATCAGCCTGTTTCTGGTTGTTGCCTTCCAGCACCACGCGGTCGCCGGGGAGGATCAGCGCCTCAAGCGCCTCGACGATCCTGTCGCTGGGCAGCACCGCACCGTCTGCGTATTGCCTGACCAGCCCGAGCCGCCGCTGCTTCTCGTCGCGCCGCCGCGTCCAGCGTGAGTCGGGGGTGATTGTTGTTGTCATGGTCGCTCCACGGGTTTGCTGTCGTGGGGCTTACCTTAGGAGTGATTGAGGGGGCCATCAATCAAGCTGAGCGCTGGACTGTTACGCCTGGATTAATGATGGCTCAATGAACACGGGCGTTCAGGTGCTGTGCCATTCGCTGCGGTGGAACCATATGGTTCTTAACAATGCCAACGCGGCAAAACCGTGCAGCCCCAACACACCCGCCCAACTCCACTCCCACAGGCCCGACAGCGCCTGGGCGTAAACCGGCGACAGCAGCAAGAGCAGCGCCACCAGCGCGCAGCCGCCCAGTTGCTCCCAGTTGCTCAAGCGATTGGGACGGGAGGTTATCGCGTAACCCAGCAGGGCACCCAGGCACACCATCAGCAGGCTCAGCAAGTCGTGCTCGTCGACGGGAGGCCAGCCCAGCAGGTTGAGTGGCAAGCACACCGCGAACACGGTGAACGCGCAAATCGCGACGTACACGAAGGCGTATTCAAGCGCATCCAGCAGACGATCACGGATAAACCCTCGGGCCTGTTTGTCTTCTTCCGGGGTCGGCCCCTTGGATATCGCCACCGCCAGCAGACCCGAGCCAAGACCGCCCAGGGTCATGACCACAAAATTACTCACGACGCCCCTGATTGCCTTATCGGCACCGACCAGCTTCAGGCTTTCCAGGTACACCAGGATAAACACCGCGCCTGCGGTGGTAATCATGAACCCCCACAGCTTCCCACGATTGGACTGCACGTTCATGGTCACCGCTGCCGTGAGCACCAGCACGCCAAACCACATCAGAAGCGTGCCGGTAAAACGGTTGAGGTCGTACAGCCAGGCAAACCCATCCAAAAGCCACATTGCGTCGATACTTCTGTCGAAAAACTCCCTTGGCTATCGGCAGTGGGGTGGGGATCTTTACGATGGAGCGAGCAATTGCGACGCGGCAAGGTATGCCTCTGTGGCCAGCGGGCTTGCCCCGCTCGCCACACGTGTTCAGAGGTGCCTTAAGTAGCGGTCCCAAATAGGGAACGATCAGTCCCTATTTGGGACCGTTTCAAGAGGCCGGCGCCGGGCTGACTTGCTCCAAGGCCCGATCTACCAGCAATTGCCCCAACTCAGCCATTTGCTGGATGCCGAGCATGATCGCGCGCTGGGAGGTGTCCAGGTCGAAGGCGAGGTTGCAAGTGAGTGCGTTGAGGGAGGACAGGGTTTCGCTGGCGTTGACCAGCAGGGCTTCGGTGTCTTGGTGAGGGTTTACGGTGAAGAGGGGCGGATTGGGGGTTGGTTTGATCATGATGAAACTCCTAAACAGTGAGTAAGGAGCGCCACCTTTCGCTTGCACGCGAATAAGGGTGGCGACCGTGCGCAGGTGTGCAAGACCGGGCCTGTTTAGGACACCCAGCAGGTCCGAAGACCTCCTGCGCGCAGCCGCCATAAAGCAGCGAGCACAAAAAACGCCCGTTGGATGGCTGGGCGTTTGTACGCCTAAACAGTTTCGTCGGACTTGCACGTCCGTGTCACCGTTTTTTGCGATGACGGGACGAAGACTAGGCGCGCTGTCCGCGCCCGACAAGTTCATGCACAGCCCAAAATCTTGCAGGAAAAATCCGAAGCCCAGTCCATCACAGCCCCATCACCACCTTGATCGGGCCAAGACCTTCGAGGGCATAGCTGTTGTACTCGTACACTCGCCCCTGAATATCCAATGTAAGCACGCCCTCATGCTCACTCACTTGAACATTGGGTTCCTTGGTTTTCAGAAAAGGATGCGCCGACACCAATGTGGTGAGTATTTCCCGATCGTTACTCAAGTTCCTATGCACGTAGTAGCGGTATGAAAAGCCCACCGTTGCACCGCCTTGGCCATCCCGCGCGCCATAGATCGAGGAGCCGTTGCCCAAGGAATGCTTCAACACCACTTCGTCCAAATCCGGTGTTCCGGGTGATAGTAACCAACTGCCTGCGATATAAATCAGGCAGCCCACCAGCAGGCAGTTACGCAGGATCGGTATGAGGCCTTCAGTAGCCTTGTGAAATCGCATACTCGATACCTCTCCTTATCCAATATTGATCTCGCGGGTCATCACCAAAAGGATCATCTCCCCACCATGAGCCAAAATCCGGCAGGGTGGTTTTGGCGATGGTTTGAGCAACTCCTGCAGCCCGCAGTAACACATGATCGGGAATGCCTAACACCGTGCCCGTGGCACCGTAATTGAAATTACCAAAAGCCTCGTATTGACGCCCTTGCTTCTTGTAGTTCCACGGCCCTGCAGCTCTGACCTGCGAATAAAACCAAGAATAGGCAAACGCCGAACCCGGCCTGAGATGGATGCGCTTGCACTTGGCAATCGCCATATTTTCAAACATTGAAACACCGGGAGGCATTAACGGCACAGCCATTTGCGTGTCCTTACTGGCAAAGGGAAGCGCCGAACCTAGCATCCCACTCAGGCCAGAAAACCGGCCCAATCCAGTTAAAGAAATTACTTACACAAATAACATTCAGTTCCGACATTTTTGGGCGGTTTGGGTCGCGACGGCCTGTCAAACACAGAGGATCAAATGTAAGACAGAGCTTGCCCCCGATTGCGGTGGGTCAGGTATAGAAGTATCAACTGACAGTCAGCCATCGGGGGCAAGCCCCCTCCCACATTTTGATATTCACTGGGATTGAGAATGAGGGCTCAGGCCAGGCCGGACTCTACCAGCAGTGCCTCCAGCCCAAGCAAATCCGGCACCTTAGCCACATGTTCGCCCACCTGCACCGCCGCCAGTTCCAGCGGGCACAGCGGCACGTCCACATAACTCAACTCACTGTCGAGCTTGTACGACCGTGGAATCCCCTGGATCACCAGCGCAATAAACTTCAACGTCGGCCGCCCACCCAATGCATTCAACACCACGATGCGCGAGCGTTCGCCGATCACGCTCGCTTCGCCGCACACCGCTTCAAAGCTGATCAGCGGGATCTGCCGGTCGCGCCAGGTCACTTGCCGCAGGTACCACGGCGGTGCATCGCTGGCCGGTTCGCCGCGCTGGAAGTCGATCAGCTCGGCGATGGCGACGTTGGGCAGCACCAGGTGGCGATCGGCCAGGGGCAGCAGCAGGCCAGTGAGTTGGCTGGTGCGGTGGTCAAGCATGGGACTTGCTCCAGTAGGCGATGCTTTCGAGCAGCACCGATTCCTGGTACGGCTTGCCCAGATAGTCGTTGACGCCGATGGCCATGGCGCGGTCGCGGTGTTTCTGGCCGGTGCGCGAGGTGATCATGATGATCGGCAGGCGCATCAGCCGGGGGTCGTTGCGCACTTGGGTGGCGACTTCGAAGCCGTCCATGCGCGGCATTTCGATGTCGAGCAGCATCAGGTCCGGTGTATGTTCTTCCAGCACTGCCAGCGCGTCGATGCCGTCTTTCGCGGTGAGCACGTTCATGCCGTTGCGCTCCAGCAGGCGGCTGGTGACTTTGCGCACGGTAACCGAGTCGTCCACCACCAGCACCAGCAACGGGCGCTTTTTCAGCGGGTCGTTGAGGATCAGTGGCGCGTCGACCGGCTGGGCCGGCAGCGCGGGTTGCCGCGCACGGATATGCGCCAGCAGGTCAATGATCAGCACCACGCGACCATCGCCCAGGATTGTCGCGCCGGACAAGCCCTGCACACCGGCAAACTGCGGCCCCAGGCCCTTGACCACAATCTCCCGCGTGCCGGCCATGGCGTCCACATGGATGGCCACGTGCCGTTCATTGCACTGCACCAGCAGTACCGGCACCGGTTGATACTGGCCCAGCAGTTTGGGGCGGCTGACGGTGTGCAGCAGGTCGCCCAGGTAGAACAGTTCGTAACGCTGGCCGGCGTATTCATAATACGGCGGGTCTTGCTGGTAATGCCCGGCCAGTTCATGGGGCAGCACCCGCACCAGGCCCTCGATGGTGTTGAGCGGGATCGCGTATTGATCGTCCGCGCACTGCACCATGAGTGCACGGTTGACCGACACGGTGAACGGCAAACGAATGCGGAAATGCACACCCTCGCCCGGGGTCGAGTCAATGACCATCGAGCCGCCGAGCTGGCGAACCTCTTCATGCACCACGTCCATGCCCACGCCGCGCCCGGAAATCTGCGTGATCTTTTCGGCCGTGGAGAACCCCGGCTGCAGGATGAACTGCAACACGTCGCGATCGCTCATCTCTTGATGCGCCCCGAGCAGGCCACGCTTGATCGCCTTGCGTCGCACGGCTTCCAGCGGCACGCCGGCGC
Source organism: Pseudomonas extremorientalis (assembly GCF_024584605.1). Taxonomy (NCBI): domain Bacteria; kingdom Pseudomonadati; phylum Pseudomonadota; class Gammaproteobacteria; order Pseudomonadales; family Pseudomonadaceae; genus Pseudomonas; species Pseudomonas extremorientalis. Next base: position 5,954,461 of record NZ_CP089519.1, read on the forward strand.
CGTCGTCGCGCATGTCGAAGACGATATCGCCGCCTTCGTGGGTCAGGTCCAGGGTGATGCGGCCTTTCTCCGGCTTGCCGGCCAGCAGTCGCGCATCGCGGGACTCCAGGCCGTGGTCGACGGCATTGCGCAACATATGTTCCAGGGGCGCCGCCATGCGTTCCAGCACATTGCGGTCCATCTCGCCTTCGGCGTTGCCGACGATGAATTCCACGTCCTTGCCCAACTCGCCCGCCACCTGCCGAACGATGCGCTTGAGGCGTGGCAGCATGCGTTCGAACGGCACCATGCGCGTGCGCATCAGGCCTTCCTGCAATTCGGTATTGATGCGTGCCTGTTGTTGCAACAGGCCATGGGCGTCCTCGTTGCGGCGTTCAAGGGTGTCCTTGAGGTCGAGCAGGTCGGAGGCCGATTCGGACAGCGCACGGGACAGTTGCTGCAACTGCGAATGGCGGTCCATCTCCAGCGGGTCGAATTCTTCGTAGCCCAGACGCTCGGCCTCGGCCTGCTGGCGGCTGAGGATGCGGCCCTGGGTTTCGGTGTCGAGACGACGCAGTTGGTCGCGCATGCGTGAGAGAGTGGTTTCCACTTCCGTGAGGACAATGCGTGCGTCGTTGACCTGCTGCTCGATACGGCCGCGGAAAATCGACGTTTCACCGGCCAGATTGACCAGATCATCCAGCAGCTCGGCGGAGATCTTCACCATGTCGGCAGCCGGGTCCACCACGGCCTCCGCCTTGCCTGCGGGCAACGCTACCGGCGTCACCGGCTCCTGGTTTGGGTGCACCAGGCTTTTGATGCGCTCGATGAGCTTGGCCACCGAGCCGACCGGCAAGCCGTCCGCCACGGCATCGATCATCTGCGCCAGGCGGTCGTGGCAGCCCTGCAGCAACGCGAACAGCTCAGGCGATGGCGCGAGCAAGCCGGCAGACAGGCCTTCGTAGAGGAATTCCAGTTCGTGAGCCAGGTCGCCAATGGGGGTGATCTCGACCATGCGCGCGCCGCCCTTGAGGGTGTGCAGGTCGCGCAACAGGGTTTCCACTTCCTGGCGGTTGCCGGGCTCGGCCTGCCAGCGCGACAGCGCCGCACTGGAACTGTCGAGAATGTCGGCCGCCTCTTCGAGGAAGATATCCAGCAATTCCGGGTCGGCGCCCGACGCTGCTGGCGCAGCGGCCGATGCGGCAGGCGCGTTGCCTTGGCGCAACGCCCGCACCTTGGCGATCAACTCGGCGTTGTCACTCAAGGGTTGGTGATGCTGGAGCTCTTCAAGCTGCAAGGCCAGATGCTCATGGCTGGCCATCAGCACCTGGGAGAGCTCGGTGGAGTAACTGTAGCGACGGTCCACCAACCCCTCGTACAGGCATTCCAACTCATGGGCCAGGTCGCCAATCGGGCCGATCTCGGCCATGCGTGCACCGCCCTTGAGGGTGTGCAGGTCGCGCTGCAACGACGACAAAGGCGCGGCGTTGTCAGGTTCCAGCAACCAGCGCTTGAGCGACTGGCCGGCGCTGTCGAGGATGTCCACGGCTTCTTCGAGAAAGATCTCGACGATCTCGTCGTCCATCGTGATTTCGTGATCCAACTGCTGGGTAGCGGCGCCCAGTTCGGCAATGCTCAGCACTTGACTGCCATCGCGTTTGATCAAGCCGGTGGCGGACGGGTCGAGGGCTTCATCGAGCAGCTCGCGCAAGGCCTCGACACGGGCCGGCGCCGGGCTGATTTCCTGGCCGGCGGCCAGTTGGTCGAGCATGCTGATCAGCGCTTCATGGGCCTGCTCGGCCTCGTGGAAAAACCGCTCGCTCACCGCCAGGCTGCTCTCCTCCACCGCGCCATAGAGGTCGAGAAGGGCTTCACAGAGTTCGTCGATGGCGTGCAGATCCGCAACATGCGCTCCCTCGCCCAGGGTGGTCAGTTCATCCAGCAGCGCAGTCAGCTCCTGGCGCTCGCCGGGGTGCTGCTGCCAGCGGCGCAGCAGGCTTTCGGCGTCAAGCAGGATGTCCATGCCTTGGGCCAGAAAGTTGGCGATCAGCTGCGGATCGCGCTTGATGCGCACGTCGAGCAGCGCTTCAAGCTGCTGATCCAACAGGCTTTGGGTGCGCTTGATCAGGCCCTCTGCACCGTTGATCGGCGCCAAGGGATCACTGTCCAGGTCGCGCAGCCCACGCTGGAACAGGCCTTCGGCTTCCAGCAGCAACTCCACTTCATCCAGGTCCAGCGGCAGGCGGTGGGCCTTGTACTCGCGGGTCAGGTGGTCCAGCGGGCGCGCCAGTTCGGCGATAGGCAGCACGCCGGCCATGTAGGCGCTGCCCTTGAGGGTGTGCAGGGCGCGTTGCAGCTCATCGCTGACTTGCAGCGGCACATGCTCGGCGGCCTGTTGCAGGAAGTGGTTGAGGCTGTCCAGGTGGCTCTGGGCCTCGTTGCGGAAGATCTCCAGCAACATCGGGTCATGGGCTTCGGCAGTCGCTACTTGTGTACCGCTGGCCAAGGCGTGCGCGCGGGCGGCCAGGGCGTCGACTTCATCACGTTGGCGCTGGTCGTCGATCGCAAAGTCAGCAATCAATTCCGGCAACAGGTCCACCACTTCATCCAGCACCTGTTGCACCTCGGGGCCGAGCACCACGCTGCGCTCCAGCACACGGTTGAGCAGGTTTTCCACGGCCCAGGCCAGCTCGGCCAAGACCAGGGCGCGCACCATGCGGCCGCTGCCCTTGAGGGTGTGGAAAGCGCGGCGCATTTCGCCCTGGGCGGTTTTGTCCGCGCTGTTGGGCAGATGACGGTGCAGCACCTCGAGGACTTCGTCGGTCTCTTCGAGGAAGACTTCGCGCAGTTCGTCGTCGATGGGCTCCTCGTCGGCGGGCGGCGGCAACAGGCTGCCGGGGCGTTGCAGGGCCGGCGGGTTGAGGCGCGACGTCGGACTGGCCAGGGCGTCGTACTGCGATTGGCTCGGCGCAAGCTCGGCCGGCAGTGTGCCATCCGGTGCAACCAACGCCTGGCGCCAGGGTTTCTCGACGGGCAGGTAACCCAGCGCCGCCAAGCCTTGAGTGGCCAACTCCAGCACGCGCTCACCTGCGGCATCGGGGTCCTGGAGCATGCGCTCGAGGTAATACTCCAGGCTGCTGATCACGTCGGCGAAATGCGCCAATTGCATCTCGGACGGTGGCGCATCGCTGCCCATCAACTGTTCGTCGACGTAATCCGTGCACCCGCGCATCAGGCTCGCCGCACGGGGCAAAGGGATCATCGCCAGGGCGCCACGCACCTGGCTCAGCAGCTCGGGCAGGGACTCCAGGCGCTGGCGGTCCCAGTCGGCTTCAATGCAGTCGATCACCAGTTCCTTGGCTTGCTTGAGGCACTGGCAGGATTCGCGGATCACCAATTGGTGGATCTGGGTCAGATCGGTGGTGGGCAGGCGGCTTTCTTCGCGGCTTTCCGGCTCGACGGTGCCGACCATGCCGGCCAGTGTGGCTTCGACGTAGAGCAAGGCGCCGGCGACGTCCATCAGCACGGCGTCGTTAGGCTCGCGCTGGCCTTGGGCCAGGCTCAGTACCACGGCGAGTTGATCGATGATGACCTTGCGCGGCTGGCCGAAACCCAGCACCGCCAGGGTGTCGGCGATCTGCCGCAGTGGTGCGAGCAGCGCATCCAGGTCGCTGGTGTGCTGGCGGTCGCTGCGTACGAACAAGTCGAGGCGCTCCTTGACCCGCACCAGCTCTTCGCACAACGCGCCCAGCACCGAGCCCATGGCGTTGCGGTCCGGCCCGGCCAGGCGCGCGCGCTCGGCGTCGACCACCGCGCTGTCGGGCAAGGCCTCATCCAGGCCGTAGCGTTCCTTGAGGCTTTGCATGCGCGGCGTCGGCCGAGTGACCTTGGCGACGTAAAACAACAGGCTTTTGAGCAGTTCATCCGGCGCTGCCTGATTGATCCCGACGATGCCCTGGGCCAGCAGGCGCTTGAGCTGTCTGTCGCTGGCCTTGAGCAGGCTGCGCAGCGCCGGACTGTTGGCGATCACGCCGGTGAGCATGCCTTCGACCAGCGCCGAGGTGACTTGCCACAATGGCAACAACGGCGCGCCCTGGCACAAGGCTTCGAGGCGCGCGAACACCCGCGCCATGTCTTCCAGGTTGCTGGGGCCATGGTCTTCGCGCAGCAACCCGGCCAAGGCCTGTTGCAGCAGTTGGTGCCACTGGCGCAGTTGTTCTTTCAGGTCGGGCACGGCACGTTGGGCCAGGGCCTCATCAGGCAGCGGCGCGATGCTCAGCAGTTGCGGACTGAACAGGCTGGTCTCCGACAGCAGGCTTTCACCACGCGCGCTGCGCAGGTCATTGAGCAATGGCAACACCACCAGCGGCAAGTCGCGGCGGGCGCTGTGCACACGGTCCAGGTACAGCGGCAATTGGTTGAGGGCCTGTTGCAGCAGGCGGATGCTTTCGTCGCGCTGGCTCACGCGGTCGGCTTGCAGGGCCTGCGCCAGCTCTTCGATTTCCTCGGCCAGCAGGGCTGCGCCATAGAACTCGACCATTTGCAGCGCGCCATGCACTTGATGGACACACGCCAGGCACTCGCCGATGGCATCGCCGTCTGAGGTTTCGACGTACGCATCGAGCGCCGAACGGGCCTGTTTCAGGGTTTCGGCAATGTCGCCCTTGACCCATTCGAGGGCCACGTAGTCGTGCCGATCAACCATAACTGCTCCGCTTGGAATTCATGGGTTGCTGGTGGTGCGAGATATCAAGACAGATAGAGATCACATGTGGGAGGGGGCTTGCCTCCGATGGCGGTGCATCAGTCAAAGATTGGGTGACTGACCCACTGCTATCGGGGGCAAGCCCCCTCCCACATGTGTACTGCATTTCAATCATCAGCCTGTTTAGCCGCTGGCAAGGTGAACCCCGACACCGACCGGCGCAGCTGGCTGGCCATTTTCGCCAGGTTGCCGATGCTTTCCGCGGTGGCCGTGGAGCCCGAAGAGGTCTGGGTGGTGATCTGCTGGATCACGTTCATGGTCAGGGAGATCTGCCCCGCCGAACTCGTCTGCTGCTGCGCCGCGTTGGAGATGCTCTGGATCAAAGCTGCGAGGGTTTTCGACACGCCTTCGATCTCTTCCAGCGCCACCCCGGCATCCTGGGCCAACCGTGCGCCGCGCACCACTTCGGTGGTGGTCTGCTCCATGGAAATGACCGCTTCGTTGGTGTCGGCCTGGATCGCCCGCACCAGGGTTTCAATCTGCCGCGTCGCCGCCGACGAACGCTCGGCCAGGCGTTGCACTTCATCGGCCACCACTGCAAAGCCGCGCCCGGCGTCCCCGGCCATGCTCGCCTGGATCGCTGCGTTGAGGGCGAGGATGTTGGTCTGCTCGGCAATATCGTCGATCAGGCTGACGATATCGCCAATTTCCTGGGACGACTCGCCCAGGCGCTTGATGCGCTTGGCGGTGTCCTGGATCTGTTCGCGAATGTTGTCCATGCCGTGGATGGTGTTGTGCACCACCTCGTTGCCCTTGTTGGCAATTTCCACCGAGCGCTCCGCCACCGCCGACGATTCGGCGGCGTTGGCTGACACCTGGTCGATGGACTGGGCCATCTGGTTGATCGCCGTGGACGCTTCGGCGATCTGCTGGGCCTGGTGCTCCGAGGCCTGGGCCAGGTGCATGGCAGTGGCCTGGGTGTCCTGCACCGCACCGGCGACTTGCCCGGCGGTGAGGTTGATGGTGGCAACCAGGTCGCGCAGCTGGTCGACGGAATAGTTGATGGAGTCGGCGATGGTGCCGGTGAAGTCTTCGGTCACCGAGGCCGTCACGGTGAGGTCGCCGTCGGCCAGGTCTTCGATTTCATCCAGCAGGCGCATGATCGCGTTCTGGTTGCGCTCGTTCTTCTCGGCGGTTTCATGCAGTTGGCGGTTGGTCTCGCGCACCATCACCAGGCCGATCAGGATGATCGAGGTCAGCGCCAGCAGACCCAGTACATAGCCGCCGATGGTGTCGAAACTGCGGCCACTGGCCAGGTTTTCGAAACCGGTGGCCAGGTGCGAGGCTTCATCGAGCAGGGTTTGTGACAGGTTGAAGATGTTGCTCGCCGAAGCGCGCACCTGGAACAGTTGCGGCGAGGTTTCGAGAATTTCATCCACCGAGCCGGAGACAAACTCGAACAGCTCGGCGATTTCCGCCAGCCGCGCGCGGGCATCGCGGTCTTCGACCTGGGTGATGCGCAGGCCGGGGTTGCCCTGGAGCATGCCGTTGAGCACCTGGCCGAAACGGTTGGCATCGCGGCCAAAGGCGTCGGCGGCCTGCACGGCGGTTTCGTCGCCGGCCAGTACGGTGTTCACCGCCCCCAGGATCCGCTCGGCCAGCAACGACTGGCGCTGGGCCAGGGCGACCTGGCTGGCCGGGGCACCGCGTTGCAGGAGGATGTCGACGACCTTTTCCGACTCCACCTGCAACTGCGGAACGGTTTCCGCCAGGGTCGCCGCGACCTGGTGCAAGGACAGCACGGTCTGCTCACTGGCGAGAATCGCGTCGGTGTTTTTCAGCAGCGCTTCCCAGTCGGTCTGCACCGCACGCATTTCGGCGCGTACCGCACTGGGCGCAGCCGGCAGGCCGGTTTCCGGATCACCTTTTTTCAGGTAGCCCCAGCGCTGGGCGAAGTCGTTGCGCGCATCGCCCAGCAACTTGAACGCAGCAGCCTTGCCGGCGGCGGCTTCGGTGGCGTTCTTGGCAATGCGCTGGGACAGCACGCGCAACTCACCGGCGTGGCCAATGTACTGCTTGTCATAGGTGGACTGGGTGTTGAGGTACGCAAAGTTGGCAAACAGCAACATGATGAACACGATCAGTGCAATGAACAGCACAATGATCTGGGAACGACTGCGCGACGCGGCCTGGGGTTTTGGCGGGGTAACGGTGGTCATGCGGCAACATCCATGAAGCCTGGAGCCTGGGCCAGGGCGAAGGGGCTGAAGACCTGCCACTGCGGGGGGCCCTCGAAACGTCCCTGGATAAACGGCGCGCCGGGGGCGGCACTCGCCAGCAGTGCGTCTTGTGCGAAATGCTGCATTCCCACCACCTCGTCCACCAGCAGCCCGACAAACAAATCGTTGAATTCCACCACCAGTACGCGCCGCTGTTTGCGTGCCTTGGACAGCTCAAGGCCGAGGAACCCGCCCAGATCCATCACCGGCAACAAGCGCCCACGCAGGTTAGCCACACCCTTGACCCAGGCCTTGACCCCGGGCATCAGCGTGCAGCGCGGTTCATGCAGGACTTCGGCAACTTCGCCCATGGGCGCCACGTACCAGTGCTGCCCCAGGCGAAAGCCGATCCCGCTCCAGCGTTGCAGGCGGGTTTCCTGGGACGGCAGGTCGGCGGCCAACAGGCGACAGCGGCGGTCGATGTCCAGCAGCAGCTCAAAGGCGGTTTGCGACTCGGTCATGATGGCGAACCGTCAGCCGGCCAGCACCTTGTTCAGGGTGGCGATCAGGGTTTCTTCATCCACCGGCTTGGTCAGGTAGTCCTTGGCGCCCTGGCGTGCGCCCCAGATCTTGTCGGTTTCCTGGTCCTTGGTGGTGATGATGATGATCGGGATGCCGTTGGTTTCCGGCTCCTTGGACAGCTGGCGGGTGGCCTGGAAGCCATTGAGGCCCGGCATCACGATGTCCATCAGGACGGCGTCGGGTTTTTCCTGGCGGGCCAGGGCCACGCCATCCGCACCGTTTTCAGCCTTGAGGACCTGGTGGCCGTGCTTTTCCAGCATGCCGGTCAGTTTGTACATTTCGGTCGGCGAATCGTCGACGATCAGAACACGTGCCATGGTTTTCCCCACTACATAGGTGGACGCCGGCCCTTGTGAGGCGGCGTCAGTGTGCTTGTTCTACTACGGCGAACCCTGGCACGTAGGCCTTGATCGCGCCCAGCAGTTCTTCCTTGCTGAAAGGCTTGGTCAAAAACTGATCGACACCCACGATGCGCCCCTTGGCCTTGTCGAACAAGCCGTCCTTGGACGACAGCATGATCACCGGGATCGACTTGAACGCCGGGTTGTTCTTCACCAGCGCGCAGGTCTGATAGCCATCCAGGCGCGGCATCATGATGTCGACAAAAATAATGTGCGGGTGATGATCCACAATCCGGGCCAGGGCATCGAAACCGTCGATGGCCGTGATGACATCGCACCCCGTGTTCTTCAACAAGGTCTCGGCGGTGCGGCGGATCGTCTTCGAATCGTCGATCACCATCACTCTCAAGGCGTTGGAATGCTGTTCCATATCTGCTCTGCCATCGCCACAGCGAATCGGTTTTCGGTGTGTACTGCCTGATGTTGCACAGGATGAGCGCCGCAAGCCTTGGAATTCAAGGGCTGCTGCGCCGTGGCAGTCTTTTTAGCACAGTCTCCGGGCGCAATCTATCGAGCAACCGGCCAGGTGGTTTTTCCTTGACCCACAACAGCCGCAGCGCCACTCTGACGCCACTTTTATGCGCCCTAATTTGCTAGAGGAAATCCCCCATGAGCGTTCGCGTCGGCATTGTCATGGACCCTATCGCCAGCATTTCCTATAAAAAGGACAGCTCGCTGGCCATGCTCCTGGCCGCCCAGGCCCGCGGCTGGACCTTGTTCTATATGGAGCAGCGCGATCTTTACCAGGGTGACGGCGAGGCCCGCGCACGCATGCGCCCGCTGCAGGTGTTTGCCAACCCTGAGAAGTGGTTCGAGCTGCAAGACGAAATCGACAGCCCGCTGAGCGACCTGGACGTGATCCTGATGCGCAAGGACCCGCCGTTCGACATGGAATTCGTCTACTCCACCTACCTGCTGGAGCAGGCCGAGCGCGCCGGCGTGCTGATCGTCAACAAGCCGCAGAGCCTGCGCGACTGCAACGAAAAGCTGTTCGCCACCCTGTTCCCACAGTGCACACCACCGACCGTGGTCAGCCGCCGCGCCGATGTGCTGCGCGAGTTCGCTGCCAAGCATGGCGATGTGATCCTCAAGCCGCTGGACGGCATGGGTGGCACCTCGATCTTCCGCCACCGCGCCGGCGACCCGAACCTGTCGGTGATCCTGGAAACCCTGACCGCCCTGGGCACCCAGCAGATCATGGGCCAGGCCTACCTGCCGGCGATCAAGGACGGCGACAAACGCATCCTGATGATTGACGGCGAGCCGGTGGACTACTGCCTGGCGCGCATCCCGGCCGCCGGCGAGACCCGTGGCAACCTGGCGGCCGGTGGTCGTGGCGAAGCCCGCCCTCTATCGGACAAGGACCGCTGGATTGCCGCCCAGGTTGGCCCGACCCTGCGCGAAAAAGGCCTGCTGTTCGTGGGACTGGACGTCATCGGCGAGAACCTCACCGAAATCAACGTTACCAGCCCCACCTGCATTCGCGAGATCGACAACGCATTTGGCACGAACATCGGCGAAATGTTGATGGCCGCCATTGAGCGCAAGCTGCAAGCCAAGTGATATAGAACAGCCGGACACGCACCAACATTGCGCTATCATGCCCCACCTGTGAAACGCGCGATGTTGGTTTTTTTGTCATGACACTCCCGTCCGAGCTACCCCCCGAACTCTCCCACAGCGGCGTGCGCCCGGCTGATCGGCTCGGATTTACCCTGTTCCTGGCAGCGTTGATTCACTTGGCCCTGATCCTCGGCGTGGGTTTCACCATGGTCGAACCCAAGCAAATCACCCAGACCCTGGAAATCACCCTCGCCACGTTCAAGAGCGAAAAGAAGCCCGAGAAGGCTGACTTTCTCGCCCAGGACAACCAGCAAGGCAGCGGCACCCTCGACAAGAAAGCCGTGCCGAAGACCACCGAAGTGGCGCCGTTCCAGGACAACAAGGTCAACAAAGTCACCCCACCACCGGCGCCCAAGCCGGAGGTCAAGCAGGCAGCGCCCAAGCCCGCCGTGACCACCATCGCACCCAAACCGCAGAAAGCCCCGGCCCAGCGCGAAAAAACCAAGACCGAACCCACGCCCGAGCCTGTAAAACCGGCACCGACTTTCGACAGTTCGACCCTGTCCGACGAAATTTCCAGCCTCGAAGCCGAACTGGCCAACGAACAGCAGCTGTACGCCAAGCGCCCGCGCATCTATCGGCTGAACGCCGCATCGACCATGCGCGACAAAGGCGCCTGGTACAAAGACGAGTGGCGCAAGAAGGTCGAGCGTATCGGTAACCTCAATTACCCGGAGGAAGCCCGACGCCAGCAGATTTACGGAAATTTGCGACTATTGGTGTCAATCAACCGCGACGGCACGCTCTATGAAGTGCAGGTGCTCGAGTCGTCCGGCCAGCCGTTGCTGGACCAGGCCGCCCAGCGCATCGTGCGCCTGGCCGCGCCCTTTGCGCCGTTCAGCGGCGATTTGAACGACGTCGACCGCCTGGAAATCATCCGCACCTGGAAGTTTGCCAAGGGCGATCGGCTGTCGAGCAATTGATGACAATTACCAGCTGTGGCACATCACCAGCTTGTCAGTTCGCCCCTCCACCGCCACACTATCGAACATGAAAAACGTCAGCCCGACCTACCTCAAGCATCAATTCCTGATCGCCATGCCCCATATGGCCGACCCGAACTTTGCGCAGACCTTGACCTACATCGTCGAGCACACGGCCAATGGTGCCATGGGGTTGGTGGTCAACCGCCCGCAAGAGCTGAACCTGGCGGATATCCTTGAGCAACTGCGCCCCGAGCTTGACCCGCCGGCCCGGTGCCAGGGCGTGCCGATTTACATCGGCGGGCCGGTGCAGACTGATCGTGGGTTTGTGCTGCACCCGACCGGGCCGAAGTTCCAGGCCACGGTCGATCTGGACGGCGTATCGCTGTCCACTTCCCAGGACGTGTTGTTCGCCATCGCCGACGGCGTGGGGCCTGAGCAAAGCGTGATCACCCTCGGTTACGCGGGGTGGGAAGCCGGCCAATTGGAAGCCGAACTGGCCAGCAATGCCTGGCTGACCTGCCCGTTCGACGCCGACATCCTGTTCAACACCGCCAGTGAACTGCGCCTGGACGCAGCTGCGGCGACGCTGGGGATCAACCTCAACCTGCTGACCAGCCAGGCGGGACACGCCTGATGGCTTTGCGTCTGATCCTCGGGTTTGACTACGGCACCAAACAGATCGGCGTAGCCGTAGGCCAGGTGATCACCGGCCAGGCCCGTGAGCTGTGCACCTTGAAAGCCCAGAACGGCGTGCCGGACTGGAACCAGGTTGAAGCCCTCATCAAAGAGTGGAAGCCCGACGCGGTCGTGGTCGGCCTGCCCCTGAACATGGACGGCACCCCCAGCGACATGTGCCTGCGTGCCGAAAAATTCGCCCGTCGCCTCAATGGCCGCTACAACCTGCCCTTCTATACCCACGACGAACGCCTCACCACCTTTGAAGCCAAAGGCGAGCGACGCGACCGTGGCGGGCAGAAAGGCAGCTACCGCGACAACCCGGTAGACGCCATCGCCGCCGCCCTGCTGTTGCAGGGTTGGCTGGATGAAAACACCGCTTTATTTGAATCCTGACAGACGCGGCTTGCCGCGTCTTTTTACGTTTGAGCCCGGACCTTGCCTGCGCCAAGGTCCTGAAGGAGCCTGCATGAGCCTGCCGAACCCCGCCGAACTGATCAGCCAGATGGCCACCAGCCTCACGGCCCATCTGCAACACCGCAACATCAGCGAGCCGCGCTTCATCGGTATTCGCACCGGCGGTGTGTGGGTGGCCCAGGCGTTGTTGGAAGCACTGGGCAGCGATTCGCCCCTGGGCACCCTGGACGTCTCCTTTTACCGCGACGATTTCAGCCAGAACGGCCTGCACCCACAAGTGCGTCCGTCGGCCCTGCCTTTCGAGATCGAAGGCCAGCACCTGGTGCTGATCGACGACGTGCTGATGAGCGGTCGCACCATCCGTGCCGCCATGAACGAACTGTTCGACTATGGCCGCCCGGCCAGCGTGACCCTGGTGTGCCTGCTGGACCTGGACGCCGGCGAATTGCCGATCAGCCCGGATGTGGTCGGCGCCACCCTGTCGCTAGAAGCCCATCAACGGGTAAAATTGCTCGGTCCCACGCCGCTCGTACTCGAACTGCAAGACCTCGCCCTTTAAACCGCCTTGTAAAGAGTCCCCGCGATGACGCCTCTAGATGCCAAGCGCCCGCTGCAGCTCAATGCTCAGGGCCAGTTGCGACACTTCTTGTCGCTCGACGGTTTGCCCCGCGAACTGCTCACCGAAATCCTCGACACCGCCGACTCGTTCCTCGAAGTCGGTGGCCGGGCGGTGAAGAAGGTCCCGCTGTTGCGCGGCAAAACCATCTGCAACGTGTTCTTCGAGAACTCCACCCGCACCCGCACCACCTTTGAACTGGCCGCCCAGCGGCTGTCGGCCGATGTGATCACCCTGAACGTGTCCACCTCGTCGGCAAGCAAGGGCGAGACCCTGCTCGACACCCTGCGCAACCTGGAAGCGATGGCCGCCGACATGTTCGTGGTACGCCACGGCGACTCCGGCGCCGCGCACTTCATCGCCGAACACGTGTGCCCGCAGGTGGCGATCATCAACGGCGGTGACGGCCGCCACGCCCACCCGACCCAGGGCATGCTCGACATGCTCACCATTCGTCGGCACAAAGGCAGCTTTGAGAATCTCTCGGTGGCCATCGTCGGCGACATCCTGCATTCGCGGGTCGCGCGCTCGAACATGCTGGCCCTCAAAGCCCTGGGTTGCCCGGATATCCGCGTGATTGCGCCGAAAACCCTGTTGCCCATCGGTATCGAACAGTACGGCGTGAAGGTCTACACCGACATGGCCGCAGGCCTCAAGGACGTGGACGTGGTGATCATGCTGCGCCTGCAACGCGAGCGCATGGCCGGTGGCCTGCTACCGAGCGAAGGCGAGTTCTACCGCTTGTTCGGCCTGACCACCGCACGCCTGGCCGGCGCCAAGCCGGATGCCATCGTGATGCACCCGGGCCCGATCAACCGTGGCGTGGAGATTGAGTCGGCGGTGGCCGACGGTCCGCAGTCGGTGATCCTCAACCAGGTGACCTACGGCATCGCCGTACGCATGGCCGTGCTGTCCATGGCCATGAGCGGGCAAACCGCGCAACGTCAATTCGAGCAGGAGAACGCCCAGTGAAGCTCAGCATCCTCGGCGCCCGCGTCATCGATCCGGCCAGTGGCCTGGATCAAGTTACCGATCTGCATCTGGACGCCGGCAAGCTCATCGCCATTGGCGCCGCGCCCGCAGGCTTCAGCGCCAGCGAGACGATCGAGGCCAAAGGCCTTGTGGCCGCGCCTGGCCTGGTTGACCTGAACGTCGCCCTGCGCGAGCCGGGCTACAGCCGCAAGGGCAATATCACCAGCGAAACCCGCGCTGCCGCAGCCGGTGGGGTAACCAGCCTGTGCTGCCCACCGCACACCAGGCCGGTGCTGGACACCTCGGCCGTGACCGAGCTGATCCTCGACCGCGCCCGTGAAGCCGGCAACTGCAAAGTGTTCCCTATCGGCGCCTTGAGCAAAGGCCTGGAAGGCGAACAACTCGCCGAACTGATCGCACTGCGCGACGCCGGTTGCGTGGCCTTCGGCAACGGCCTGGATAGCTTTCGCAGTACCCGCACGCTGTTACGTGCCCTGGAATACGCGGCGACTTTCGACCTTACCGTGATCTTCCATTCCCAGGACCGTGACCTGGCCGAAGGCGGCCTGGCCCATGAAGGCGCCGTGGCCAGCTTCCTCGGCCTGCCGGGCATCCCGGAAACCGCCGAGACCGTGGCCCTGGCCCGTGACCTGCTGCTGGTGGAACAAAGCGGCGTGCGTGCGCACTTCAGCCAGTTGACCAGTGCGCGGGGCGTGGCCCTGATCGCCCAGGCCCAGGCCCGTGGCTTGCCGGTGACAGCGGATGTGGCGCTTTATCAGCTGATCCTGACGGACGAAGCGCTGATCGACTTCTCCAGCCTGTACCACGTGCAACCGCCACTGCGTACCCTGGCTGACCGCGACGGTTTGCGCGCAGCAGTGAAGTCCGGTGTGGTCTCGGCGATTTCCAGCCATCACCAGCCCCATGAGAGGGATGCCAAGCTGGCACCGTTTGGCGCGACAGAGCCGGGCATCAGCAGTGTCGAACTGTTGCTGCCTCTGGCGATGACGTTGGTAGAGGATGGGTTGCTGGACTTGCCGACATTGTTGGCACGCCTGAGCAGCGGCCCGGCCGAGGCCTTGCGCCTGCCAGCGGGCAAGTTGGCGGTGGGTTCGGCGGCGGACCTGGTGCTTTTTGATCCGGCCAGTTCCACGATTGCGGGGGAGCAATGGCTATCCAAAGGTGAAAACTGCCCGTTCATCGGCCATAGCCTGCCGGCGACGGTGCGTTACACCCTGGTGGATGGCCGCATCAGCTACCCGGCCTGAAAAATTCCACCTCTAATGTGGGCATGATCAATGTGGGAGGGGGCTTGCCCCCGATTGCAGTGGGTCAGCTACAGATAAGCTGACTGATCCACCGCTATCGGGTTCAAGCCCCCTCCCACATGTTGATCTCCACCAGAAGTAAAGATCAGCGGCCGCTGTTGCGCTCGGCATTGCGGATCGATATCTGCGTATTCAACGTCCAGAAGTCATACAGCACCCCAACCAGGAACAAACCGCCGGTCAGCAGGTAGATCAGGCCGGTGATCCATTTGCCCTGGTACATGCGGTGCACGCCAAATACCCCGAGAAACGCCAACAGGATCCAGGCCACGTTGTATTCGATGGGCCCGGCGGTAAACCTCAGGTCCGCTTCACGGTCCATGGACGGGATCAGGAACAGGTCGATCAGCCAGCCGATACCCAGCAAGCCAAAGGTGAAAAACCAGATCGTTCCGGTCACCGGCTTGCCGTAGTAGAAGCGATGCGCCCCGGTAAAACCGAAAATCCACAGCAGGTAACCGATGACCTTGCTGTGGGTGTCTTGCTGCTCGCCAATCTGCTGATAGGTGTTCATCGCGTACCTCTTTTGCCTCGATAGATAAATTTTTTCATTTTCTTTGTGACTTTTTTACGGGCGCCCGACGTACGGCAAATGGTATCTTCCCTGCCCTGAAAGCCTTATGCCACCTGACTTGTGTAGGACAATTGCGGCGAATCGTCGCGTTTTTCCTGATTTTGACGTCAAAGTTCAGTCGACAAACGGCCTGAGAACGACACAAAAAGCTGTTATAAAGTTGCGCGCAAACCCATAAGAGCCACGCCTAATGCGACCATTTTTCAAGACATGGCTAACCATTTGCCTATTAATGCCACTGGCCGCCCACGCCACCAATCGTGAGCAACGACTTCCCAACGTTAACGGTTTCACCCCTAAAGTCCACAGCACGCCAAGCACCGCCAAGTCGGTCAAGCTGACCGTCAACCGCCCGACTCAACTGAGCAAGGCCCACGGCAAGGCAACGGCCGGCCTGGTAGGCGTCAACACCAGGCAGAGCAGCACCGTGCTCAGCCGTGCCGTCAACGTGCTCGGTACTCCTTATCGTTGGGGCGGCAGCAGCCCAAGTAAAGGGTTCGACTGCAGCGGCTTGGTGAAATATGCGTTTAACGACGTAGCCGCCGTGGATTTGCCACGCACCTCCAACGCCATGGCCGCCGGCCACGGGCAGAAGGTTGATCGCAAGGACTTGAAACCGGGTGACCTGCTGTTCTTCAAATTGAAGAGCCGCCAGGTGAACCACGTTGCCATCTACCTGGGCAACGACCGTTTCATCCACGCACCACGCCGTGGCAAAGCGGTCAGCATCGACACGCTGAAGAAACCGTTCTGGGACAAGAACTACGTGATTGCCAAGCGGGTATTGCCCAAAGAGCAGAACAACCTGCGGGTGGTCCAGCGCTGATTCCAGGCTGGAGTGCGGTGGGTGAACAATGTGGGAGGGGGCTTGCCCCCGATTACCGTGGATCAGCTACAAATAAGCTAACTGATCCACTGCTATCGGGGGCAAGCCCCTGCCACATTTGGACCTTCATATTTCCCCAGGCACCCTCGCCTTCTGCTGCGCCTCTTCCCGACTGATCACCCCCTCCCCGACCAACGCCTTCAAGCTCATATCCAGCGTCTTCATCCCCAGCGCCCCACCCGTCTGGATCGCCGAGACCATCTGCGCCACCTTGTCCTCACGGATCAGATTGCGAATAGCCGGCGTACCCAACATGATTTCATGGGCCGCCACCCGCCCCCCGCCGATCTTCTTCACCAGCACCTGGGACACCACTGCCTGCAACGACTCCGACAGCATCGAGCGGACCATGGCCTTTTCCCCCGCCGGAAACACATCCACCAGCCGATCCACGGTCTTTGCCGCCGACGAGGTATGCAAGGTGCCGAATACCAGGTGCCCGGTCTCAGCCGCCGTCAGGGCCAGGCGGATGGTTTCCAGGTCGCGCAGTTCACCCACCAGGATCACGTCCGGGTCTTCCCTGAGCGCCGAGCGCAGGGCAACCGAAAAACTATGGGTGTCGCGGTGCACCTGGCGTTGGTTGATCAATGCCATGTTCGGCGTGTGGATAAACTCGATGGGGTCTTCAAGGGTGAGGATGTGCTGGCGTCGATGCTGATTGAGAAAGTCGATCATCGCCGCCAGGGTAGTGGACTTGCCCGAGCCGGTAGGGCCGGTCACCAGCACCAGGCCGCGCGGCAGCTGGGCGATACGCTGGAATACTTCCCCCAGGCCGAGGCGCTCCAGGCTCTGGATCTCGGACGGTACAGCGCGAAACACCGCGCCCATGCCCCGCTCCTGCCGGAACACATTGGCGCGGAACCGCGCCACACCGGGCAGTTCGAAGGCAAAATCCGTTTCAAGAGATGTTTCGAAATCCTTTTGTTGGTGCTGATTGAGCAATGGGCTCAACAAGTCGGCCACTTGCGGGGGTGAAAGCACCCGCCCATCAAGCGGCCAGACCTCCCCATCCACCCGCAGCATCGGCGCCAGTCCGGCGGACAAATGCAGGTCGGAGGCGCCACGGCGCACGCTGGCCGTGAGTAATTCAGTGATATCCATAGGGCTTTCCATTTCCAGTAGAATGCCGCGGACTCCATATCCACGGGCGCATCTTGAATGTCGACGATAGCAGACAACATCGGCCAGGTTAGCCAGCGCATCCGCGCCGCAGCCGACGCCGTGCAACGTGACGCAAGCAGCATCCACCTGCTGGCCGTGAGCAAGACCAAACCCGCGCAAGCCGTGCGCGAAGCCTATGCCGCCGGGATGCACGATTTTGGCGAGAACTATCTGCAGGAAGCCCTGGGCAAACAGGCCGAATTAACCGACCTGCCCTTGAGTTGGCACTTCATCGGCCCCATTCAATCGAACAAGACGCGCGCTATCGCCGAGAACTTCGCTTGGGTGCATTCCGTGGACCGCTTGAAAATCGCTCAACGCTTGTCCGAACAACGCCCGGCCGACCTGCCACCGCTGAACATCTGCATCCAGGTCAACGTCAGCGGCGAAGCCAGCAAGTCCGGCTGTACACCCGCTGACCTGCCAGCCCTGGCCAACGCTATCAGCGCCCTGCCGCGCCTGAAGCTGCGTGGCCTGATGGCAATCCCCGAGCCGACCGAAGAGCGCGCCGCGCAAGATGCAGCCTTCGCCACCGTGCGCGAGCTGCAAGCCAGCTTGAACCTGCCGCTGGACACACTTTCCATGGGCATGAGCCACGACCTTGAGTCGGCTATTGCCCAAGGCGCCACCTGGGTGCGGATCGGTACCGCCCTGTTTGGCGCCCGCGACTACGGCCAGCCATGAAATGGCTGACTTCCATTTAGCTAAGGACCTGTCATGAAAGACACGCGTATAGCCTTTATCGGCGCCGGTAACATGGCGGCCAGCCTGATCGGTGGCCTGCGGGCCAAGGGCCTGGATGCCGCGCAGATCCGCGCCAGCGACCCGGGCGCAGACACCCGTGCCCGCGTCAGCGCCGAGCACGGTATTGAAACCTTTGCCGACAACGCCGAGGCCATCCAGGGCGTCGACGTGATCGTGCTGGCAGTGAAGCCGCAGGCCATGAAGGCGGTGTGCGAAAGCCTGCGCCCAAGCCTGCAGCCGAACCAACTGGTGGTGTCCATCGCCGCCGGCATCACCTGCGCCAGCATGAACACCTGGCTCGGCGCCCAGCCGATCGTGCGCTGCATGCCCAACACGCCAGCCCTGGTCAGCCAAGGCGTGAGCGGCTTGTACGCCACCACCGAAGTGAGCGCCGAACAACGCGACCAGGCGCAAGAACTGCTGTCCGCCGTGGGCCTCGCGCTGTGGCTGGAACAGGAGCAGCAACTGGACGCGGTCACCGCCGTATCCGGCAGCGGCCCGGCGTATTTCTTCCTGCTGATCGAAGCCATGACCGCCGCCGGCGTGAAGCTGGGCCTGTCCAAGGACGTTGCCGAACAACTGGCCGAGCAGACCGCCCTGGGGGCTGCGCGCATGGCGGTGTCCAGCGATGTGGACGCCGCCGAGCTGCGCCGCCGCGTGACCTCGCCGGGCGGCACCACACAGGCGGCCATCGAGTCGTTCCAGGCCGGGGGCTTTGAAGCCCTGGTGGAAAAAGCACTGGGTGCCGCTGCGCACCGCTCGGCGGAACTCGCCGAACAACTGGGCAAATAAGGAGCCAACATGATTGGTTTGAACACCGCAGCCGTCTACGTGCTGCAAACCCTCGGCAGCCTGTACCTGCTGATCGTCCTGATGCGCTTCGTGCTGCAACTGGTACGTGCGAATTTCTACAACCCGCTCTGCCAGTTCATCGTCAAGGCCACCCAACCGCTGCTCAAGCCATTGCGCCGGATCATCCCGAGCCTGTTCGGCCTGGACATGTCGTCGCTGGTGCTGGCAATCCTGGTGCAGTTGGCCTTGATGGCGCTGACCCTGCTGCTGACCTACGGCACCACCGGCAATTTCGTACAGTTGCTGATCTGGGCCATCATCGGCGTGACCGCGCTGTTCCTGAAGATCTTCTTCTTCGCCCTGATCATCAGCGTGATCCTGTCCTGGGTCGCCCCCGGTAGCCACAACCCTGGCGCCGAGCTGGTGAACCAGATCTGCGAGCCGGCCCTGGCGCCATTCCGCCGCTTGCTGCCGAACCTCGGCGGCCTGGATATCTCGCCGATCCTGGCGTTCATGGTGCTCAAGTTGCTGGACATGCTGGTGATCAACAACCTGGCGGCCATGACCGGGATGCCGGAGATTTTGCGTCTGCTGATCTGACGCAAAGCAAATGTGAGAGGGGCAAGCCCCCTCCCACATTTCAAACCGCTCAGGCCATTGCTTGCCGCTAGGTGCAGCGGTCTTTAGACTTACGCCTCATTTAAACGAGAGCAGGGTCGATGCCAGCTGCCTTTCCCCCCGATTCTGTTGGACTGGTCGTGCCCCAAGTGGCGCACTTCAGCGAACCGCTGGCCCTGGCCTGCGGCCGTTCGCTGCCCGCCTACGACCTGATCTATGAAACCTATGGCCAACTGAACGCCACGGCGAGCAACGCCGTGCTGATCTGCCACGCCTTGTCCGGCCATCATCACGCGGCCGGTTTCCACTCTGCCGAGGATCGCAAGCCCGGCTGGTGGGACAGTTGCATCGGCCCCGGCAAGCCCATCGACACCAACAAGTTCTTTGTGGTCAGCCTGAACAACCTGGGCGGCTGCAACGGTTCCACCGGCCCCAGCAGCCTCAATCCGGAAACCGGCAAACCGTTCGGCGCCGACTTCCCGGTGCTCACCGTGGAAGACTGGGTGCACAGCCAAGCGCGCCTCGCCGACCTGCTGGGTATCAACCAGTGGGCGGCAGTAATCGGCGGCAGCCTGGGCGGCATGCAGGCGCTGCAATGGACCATCACCTACCCGGACCGCGTGCGCCATTGCCTGGCAATCGCCTCGGCCCCCAAGCTGTCGGCGCAGAACATCGCCTTCAACGAAGTGGCACGCCAGGCCATCCTTACCGACCCGGAGTTCCACGGTGGTTCGTTCCAGGAAGCCGGCGTGATTCCCAAGCGCGGCCTGATGCTGGCGCGGATGGTCGGGCATATCACCTACCTGTCCGATGACTCCATGGGCGAGAAATTCGGCCGTGGCCTCAAGAGCGAGAAGCTCAACTACGACTTCCACAGCGTCGAGTTCCAGGTGGAAAGCTACCTGCGCTACCAGGGCGAGGAGTTCTCGGGGCGTTTCGACGCCAACACCTACCTGCTGATGACCAAGGCGCTGGACTACTTCGACCCGGCCGCCAACCACGACGACGACCTGGCGAAAACCTTCGAAGGCGCCACGGCCAAGTTCTGCGTGATGTCCTTCACCACCGACTGGCGCTTCTCGCCGGCCCGCTCCCGCGAGCTGGTGGACGCGCTGATGGCTGCACGCAAGGACGTCTGCTACCTGGAGATCGATGCACCGCAAGGCCACGACGCCTTCCTGATCCCGATCCCGCGTTACTTGCAGGCGTTCGGCAATTACATGAACCGGATTACTGTGTGAGAACGCCATGAGAGCCGACCTGGAAATCATCCAAGACTGGATCCCCGCCGGCAGCCGCGTGCTCGACCTGGGCTGCGGCGATGGCGAACTGCTGAGCTGGCTGCGCGACAACAAGCAAGTCACTGGCTACGGCCTGGAAAACGACCCGGACAACATCGCCCAGTGCGTGGCCAAAGGCATCAACGTGATCGAGCAGGACCTGGACAAGGGCCTGGGCAACTTTGCCAGCAACAGCTTCGACATCGTGGTGATGACCCAAGCCCTCCAGGCGGTGCACTACCCGGACCGCATCCTCGACGAAATGCTGCGCGTAGGCCGCCAGTGCATCATCACCTTCCCCAACTTCGGGCACTGGCGCTGCCGCTGGTACCTGGCCACCAAGGGCCGCATGCCGGTGTCGGACTTCCTGCCGTACACCTGGTACAACACGCCGAACATCCACTTCTGCACCTTCGAAGACTTCGAAGCCCTGTGCAGTGAGCGTGAAGCCAAGGTGATCAACCGCCTTGCCGTCGATCAACAGCATCGTCACGGCTGGGCAAGTAAACTATGGCCCAATCTGTTGGGCGAAATCGGTATTTACCGGGTCAGCAGTCCTGGCCTGACGGACCACAAGATTGCCGTCTAATCATTTTCAAGAGGGACGCTCATGAAACGCCTGGCTGTATTTCTATTGACCGCGTGCCTGGGCGCCAGCGCCCTGGCCGCCGACGCTATCGATGCCAATCGCAAGAAAGACTTCGGCGATATCACCGTCCACTACAACACGTTCACCTCCAGCTTCCTGCAACCGGAAACCGCCCAGGCCGTCGGCGTGGTGCGCAGCAAGGAAAAGGGCTTGATCAACGTGACGGTGATCAAGGGCGTGACCCCGGTGGCCGCGCAAGTGACCGGCACCATCAAGGACTTGGGCGGCAAGAGCGAAGTCCTGACGTTCAAGCAGATCAACGAGAAAGGCGGCATCAATTACCTGGCGCCCTACTCCGTGACGCAGCGCGAATACAAGACGTTTACCATCAACGTTGAAACCGGCGGCAAAGCCCATAGCTTCCAGTTCAACCAGGAACTGTTTCCGGCGGGAAAATGAACCTCACCCAACTCGTACTGGCCAGCCATAACGCCGGCAAACTCAAAGAACTGCAAGCCATGCTCGGCGACTCCGTGCAGTTGCGCTCGATTGGCGAGTTCAGCCAGGTGGAACCGGAAGAGACCGGCCTGTCGTTCGTCGAGAACGCTATCCTCAAGGCACGCAACGCCGCACGCATCTCCGGCCTGCCGGCGCTGGCGGATGACTCGGGGCTGGCCGTCGATTTCCTCGGCGGCGCACCGGGCATTTATTCGGCGCGCTACGCCGACGGCAAGGGCGATGCCGCCAACAACGCCAAGCTGCTGGACGCGCTCAAGGACGTACCGGACGCCGAGCGCGGCGCACAGTTCGTCTGCGTGCTGGCCCTGGTACGGCATGCCGATGACCCGCTGCCGATCCTGTGCGAAGGCCTGTGGCACGGGCGCATCCTGCATGCGGCCAGCGGCGAGCATGGGTTTGGCTATGACCCTTTGTTCTGGGTGCCGGAACGTAACGTTTCCAGTGCCGAACTGAGCCCGGCCGACAAGAACCAGATCAGCCACCGTGCCCGCGCAATGGATTTGCTGCGCCAACGCCTGAGCCTGAAATGACCCTGAACACCTCTGCGCAGCCGCTGATCCACGGCGGCGCGCAAACACCTCGGGCGGCCTTGCCTGTGCTGCCGCCCCTGGCGCTGTACATCCATATCCCGTGGTGCGTGCGCAAATGTCCTTATTGCGACTTCAACTCCCACACCGCCAGTAAAGTGCTGCCGGAAGAGGAGTATGTGGACGCCCTGTTGGCCGACCTCGATCAGGACCTGCACGCAGTGCATGGCCGCGAACTCAGTTCGATCTTCTTCGGCGGCGGCACGCCCAGTCTGTTCAGTGCCGCAGCGTTGGGGCGGTTGCTCAAGGGCGTGGAAGCCCGCATCCCGTTTGCCGGCGATATCGAGATCACCCTGGAAGCCAACCCCGGGACGTTCGAGCAAGAAAAGTTCGTGGCCTATCGCAAGCTGGGGATCAATCGCTTGTCCATCGGTATCCAGAGCTTCCAGCAGGAAAAGCTTGAGGCCCTGGGCCGTATCCACAATGGCGACGAAGCCGTACGTGCCGCTGGCATGGCGCGCCAGGCCGGGTTCGATAACTTCAATCTGGACTTGATGCACGGGCTGCCCGATCAGTCCCTGGACGATGCCTTGAGCGACTTGCGCCAGGCCATCGCGCTGAAGCCGACGCACTTGTCCTGGTACCAGCTGACCCTGGAACCCAACACCGTGTTCTGGAACCAGCCGCCTGCACTGCCGGAAGACGACACCCTGTGGGACATCCAGGAAGCCGGCCAGGCGTTGCTTGCCGAACACGGCTACGCGCAATATGAAGTATCGGCCTATGCCCAACCAGGTCGCCCGGCGCGGCATAACCTCAATTACTGGAGCTTCGGTGACTTCATCGGCATCGGTGCCGGCGCCCACGGCAAGCTCAGCCATCCGGACGGGCGCATCGTACGCACCTGGAAGACCCGTGCACCGAAGGACTACCTAAACCCGGCCAAAAGCTTCCAGGCCGGCGCGAAGGAGCTGACCAACGAAGAGTTGCCATTCGAGTTCCTGATGAACGCCCTGCGCCTCACCGAAGGG
Organism: Pseudomonas extremorientalis; assembly: GCF_024584605.1. Lineage (NCBI taxonomy): Bacteria > Pseudomonadati > Pseudomonadota > Gammaproteobacteria > Pseudomonadales > Pseudomonadaceae > Pseudomonas > Pseudomonas extremorientalis. Next base: position 5,977,625 of record NZ_CP089519.1, read on the forward strand.
GTCGATGCCAGGCTCTACGCCGAGCGTACCGGTCTGGATCTGGCGAGCCTCGATGAAGGCCGCCGCGAGGCAGAACAAAGTGGCTTAATGCAGGTCGAACCGTCACGCCTGGCGGCGACCGACCGCGGGCAACTCTTTCTCAATGATCTGTTGCAGAAGTTTTTGAGCTGACGCTCTTAAGGAAATCGAATGGATTTGGTACTCGACCTGCTCGCCACCGTATCCCGCTGGAGCCGCAGCAACCTGTCGGAAATCTCCCTGGCCCTCGTGGGCTGCCTGCTGGTGCTGTTCGGCGCCGATATCAAGGGCTGGATCGAAGCACGCCTGGGCAGCATCGCGGGTGCGTTGCGCGTGCCGTTGATGGCGCTGGTGTGCATGATCGGCAGCGGCGCGGCGCTGATCTATGCCACGCCGTGGATTGTGCGGGGGTTGAGCCAGTTCAATAACTACAGCCTGGCGCCGGTGTTGATCGTGGTACTGGTACTGATCGGCGTAGTCGCAGACCGCCGCTGATTCATAGCACACTGCAAAAACAAATGTGGGAGGGGGCTTGCCCCCGATTGCTTTGGGTCAGCTACAGATAAGCTGACTGATCCACCGCTATCGGGGGCAAGCCCCCTCCCACATTGAATTGCATTTCAAGCTAATGGGGAGTTACGCCAGCTTCTCGAACTTCAGATCCCAAACGCCATGCCCCAACCGCTCACCGCGACGCTCGAACTTGGTGATCGGCCGCTCGGCCGGGCGTGGCACGCATTTGCCGTCTTCAGCCAGGTTGCGGTAGCCGGGGGCGACGTTCATCACTTCCAGCATGTATTCCGCGTAGGGTTCCCAGTCGGTGGCCATGTGCAGGATGCCGCCCACTTTCAGCTTGCTGCGCACCAGCTCCGCAAAGGAGGCCTGGACGATGCGGCGCTTGTGGTGACGGGCTTTGTGCCATGGGTCCGGGAAGAACAGCATCAGGCGATCGAGGCTGTTGTCGGCGATGCAGCGGTTGAGCACTTCGATCGCGTCGCAGTCATAGACCCGTAGGTTCGTCAGGCCTTGGGTCAACACGCCGTTGAGCAGCGCGCCGACACCTGGGCGGTGGACTTCCACGCCAATGAAGTCCTGGTCCGGCGCAGCGGCGGCCATTTCCAGCAGGGAGTGGCCCATGCCGAAGCCGATTTCCAGGGAACGCGGGGCCGAACGGCCGAACACCTGGTCGTAGTCCACCGGCGCGTCGGCCAATGGCAACACGAACAGCGGCGTGCCTTGCTCCAGGCCCTTTTGCTGGCCTTCGGTCATGCGACCGGCGCGCATCACAAAACTCTTGATGCGGCGGTGCTTGGACTCGTCGCCTGCTTCCAGGGTGTTCGGCGTTTCGTTTGATTCAGTCATCAATGGCTCTTACTTGATCAGACCATCCAGCGGCGAGGAGGCGCTGGCGTAGAGTTTTTTCGGCATGCGGCCGGCGAGGTAGGCCAGGCGGCCCGCGACGATGGCGTGGTTCATGGCTTCGGCCATCAGGATCGGTTGCTGGGCGTGAGCGATGGCCGAGTTCATCAGCACCGCGTCACAGCCCAGTTCCATGGCGATGGTTGCGTCGGAGGCCGTGCCCACGCCTGCATCCACCAACACCGGGATCTTGGCTTCTTCGAGGATGATCTGCAGGTTGTACGGATTGCAGATCCCCAGGCCGGAACCGATCAGGCCGGCCAGTGGCATCACCGCGATGCAGCCGATTTCCGCCAGTTGGCGCGCAATGATCGGGTCATCGCTGGTGTAGACCATCACGTCGAAACCTTCCTTGACCAGGGTTTCGGCGGCCTTGAGGGTTTCGATCACGTTGGGGAACAGGGTTTTCTGGTCGGCCAGCACTTCCAGCTTCACCAGGTTGTGGCCGTCGAGCAGCTCACGGGCCAGGCGGCAGGTGCGCACGGCCTCGATGGCATCGTAGCAACCGGCGGTGTTCGGCAGGAAGGTGTAGCGGTCCGGCGACAGCACTTCAAGCAGGTTCGGCTCGCCTTCGATCTGGCCGAGGTTGGTGCGGCGCACGGCGAAGGTGACGATCTCGGCACCCGAGGCTTCGATGGCCAGGCGGGTTTCTTCCATGTCGCGGTACTTGCCGGTGCCGACCAGCAGGCGGGACTGGTAGGTACGCCCGGCCAGGACGAAAGGCTTGTCGCTACGAACGATGCTCATGGGAAATCCTCGGAATGGGGTGAGGTTCTGCAGAATTCAGGAAACTGCGCGATCAGCCGCCGCCGATGGCGTGGACCACTTCGACCTGGTCGCCTTCGGCGAGTGCGGTCTCGGCGTGCAGGCTACGCGGGACGATATCCAGGTTGAGTTCCACTGCGACGCGCCGCCCGGTCAGGTCCAGTCGGGTCAGCAGGGCCGCAACGGTTTCACCGTCGGGCAGTTCAAAGGATTCGCCGTTCAACTGAATGCGCATGCCACGGGCCGCCATCGTTTTTAGGGGTCGGCATTCTAGCCCGATTGAGGTTGCCGGCCCAAGTCCCTTGGTCAGGCTGCCTGCAAGCGCCACGCCGCCAGGCCCAGGAAGAACCAGCCAAGCAGGAAGGCCAGGCCGCCAAACGGCGTGATGATCCCAAGCTTGCTGATGCCGGTCAGGGTCAGCACATACAGGCTGCCGGAGAACAGCAGGATGCCAACGGTAAACGAGATGCCCGCCCAGCTGACCAACCGGCCAGGGATATGCGCCGCCAGCAGCGCCACGCCGAACAGCGCCAGGGTGTGCACCAGTTGGTAGGTCACGCCGGTGTGGAAAATTGCGAGGTACTCGGCGCTCAGGCGGTTTTTCAGGCCGTGGGCGGCGAAGGCCCCAAGGGCGACACCGGTGAAGCCGAAAAAGGCAGCCAACATCAGAAAGCCACGCAGCATGAGGAACTCCAGTCAGACTCAAAGGGCCGGGTCTGTATAATGGCCCGCTCAACGGGTTCGGCCAAGCCATCTCTATGCTGCGTCTCCTCTTCAAACGCTTTCTCAACGTCGTCAAATGGTTTGCCATCGGCAGTGTGCTGCTGGTGCTGCTGTTTCGTGTCGTCCCGCCGCCCTTCACCGCGCTGATGGTGGAGCGCAAGGTCGAATCCTGGTTCGACGGCGAACCCATTGACCTGCAGCGCACCTGGGTACCGTGGGACGAGATCTCCGATGACCTCAAAGTGGCGGTGATGGCCGGTGAAGACCAGCGCTTCCCGCAGCATTGGGGCTTTGATTTCGGTGCGATCCAGGCGGCGATCCTGCACAACGAGCGCGGCGGCTCGATTCGCGGTGCCAGTACGTTGAGCCAGCAGGTGTCGAAGAACCTGTTCCTGTGGGCCGGCCGCAGCTATTTGCGCAAAGGCCTGGAAGCCTGGTTTACCGGGTTGATCGAGGTGTTGTGGCCCAAGCAGCGGATTCTTGAGGTGTACCTCAATAGCGTGGAGTGGGACGAAGGCGTGTTTGGCGCGGAAGCGGCGGCGCGGCATCACTTTGGGGTGAGTGCCAAGGGGTTATCGCGGCAGCAGGCCAGCTATCTGGCGGCTGTTTTGCCCAATCCACGGGTGTGGAGTGCCAGCCATCCGACGGCGTATGTGGCAAGGCGCGCGGCTTGGATTCGTCAGCAGATGAGTCAGTTGGGTGGAGACGGTTACCTGGTCGAACTGAACAACTCCCGCAAGGCGCCCTGGTCCGACTGACACAACAAAAACAAATGTGGGAGGGGGCTTGCCCCCGATAGCGATGGACCAGTCACCTTGATGTTGACTGACACTCTGCTATCGGGGGCAAGCCCCCTCCCATATTTTTAGGCTGCGATGGACAGTTTCAGCTTGTTCATCGCGCTTTTCTCAAGCTGACGAATCCGCTCGGCCGACACGTTGTACTTCTGCGCCAGGTCGTGCAGCGTGGCTTTTTCTTCTGCCAGCCAGCGCTGGTAGAGGATGTCACGGCTGCGGTCGTCCAGCACTTCCAGCGCTTCGTGCAGGTTGTGGTTGGAGTTGTCGCTCCAATCCGCATCCTCCAGCTGACGCGCCGGGTCGTAACGGTGGTCTTCCAGGTAGTTGGCCGGCGATTGGAAGGCACTGTCGTCGTCCGCTTCAGCAGCGGGGTCGAAGGCCATGTCGTGGCCGGTCAGGCGGCTTTCCATCTCGCGCACTTCACGCGGTTCCACACCAAGGCTTTCGGCCACGCGGTGGACTTCCTCGTTGTTCAGCCACGCCAGGCGTTTTTTCTGGCTGCGCAGGTTGAAGAACAGTTTGCGCTGGGCCTTGGTGGTCGCGACTTTCACGATGCGCCAGTTGCGCAGGATGAACTCGTGGATTTCCGCCTTGATCCAGTGCACGGCAAACGATACCAGGCGCACACCCATCTCGGGGTTGAAGCGCTTTACAGCCTTCATCAGGCCGACGTTGCCTTCCTGGATCAGGTCAGCCTGAGCCAGGCCGTAGCCGCTATAGCTACGGGCGATATGTACGACAAAACGCAGGTGGGCGAGCACCATCTGCCGAGCCGCCCCCAAATCCTGCTCATAGTAGAGACTCTCGGCCAGTTCACGCTCCTGCTCAGGCGTCAGCAGCGGAATGCTGTTGACCGTGTGCACATAGGCTTCCAGGTTCGCACCCGGGACCAAGGCATAAGCAGGTTGCAAAGAAGTGGTCATACGAAAAAACCTCCGACTCACATAACTCGTGCAGTGAAGCACTGCGAAAATTGACCGGGAACCGTAGGACAAGTTCCCTAAACCACCAATACGGTCAATACAAACGAAACCACATTAATCTGACATTAACTACTTCGGTGCCAGCTCACGTAAATGACGAGCGACCGCAATCCAAGCACCGATATACCCCAACAATACCGCGCCAAGCAAGAGACTCAGACCATCGGCTACCGGCACGCCAGCCAGGGCGAAATCACTGCCGTAGAGTCCGGCAAGCCCGACAACCGCGTCGTTCAGCCAGTCCAGGCCAAAAGCCAGCACGCCCCAGGACAAAATCCCGGCACCAAAGCCATAAAGCGCGCCCATGTACAGAAAAGGCCGACGCACATAGCTGTCCGTGCCGCCGACCAGTTTAATCACTTCTATCTCGGTGCGACGGTTTTCAATATGAAGACGAATGGTATTACCTATCACCAAAAGTAATGCAGACACCAACAGCACTGTCAGACCGAACACAAAGCGGTCGCCCAGCTTGAGGATCGCGGCCAGGCGCTCTACCCAGACTAGATCAAGTTGCGCCTGTTGCACCTTGGGCATCTCTGCGAGTTTTTGTCGCAGGGCTTCCAGCGCCGGCTTGTCCACCTCGTTCGGCGTCACCAGGACCACGCCCGGCAGCGGGTTCTGTGGCAGCTCCTTGAGCGCCTCGCCCAGGCCGGATTGTTGCTGGAACTCTTCCAGTGCCTGATCGCGACTGATGTACTCGGCATCCGCCACGCCGGGGATGTTCTTGATGTCGTCGCGTAACGCTTCGCCATCTTTGGCACTGGCGTCGATATTCAGGTACAGCGAAATCTGCGCTGCGCGCTGCCAGGAACCGCCCAGGCGCTCCACATTATTAAGCAGGAGCGACAGGCCCATCGGCAGGCTCAGGGCCACTGCCATCACCAGGCAGGTGAAAAAGCTGCCGATCGGCTGCTTGCCCAGGCGGCGCAGGCTGTCGACCAGGCTGGCGCGATGGCTTTCGATCCAGGCGCGCAGCAAGGTGCTGAAGTCCGGACCATCGTCATCGTGGTCGTGTTTTTTCTTCGGCGGTTGCGGGTCGGCCGGTTTCGGCGCCACGCGTTCGGAGACTTTAGGGCTGCGTGTTGCACTCATACGCCGGCCTCCCCGTCACCGATCAGGCGGCCACGTTGCAGAGTGAGCATGCGATGACGCATGCGCGCGATCAGTGCCAGGTCGTGACTGGCGATCAGCACGCTGGTGCCCAGGCGGTTGATGTCTTCGAATACGCCCATGATCTCGGCCGCCAGGCGCGGGTCGAGGTTGCCGGTGGGTTCGTCCGCCAGCAGCAGGGCCGGGCGGTGGACGATAGCGCGGGCGATACCGACGCGCTGTTGCTGGCCGGTGGACAGGTCGCCAGGGTAGAGATCGGTCTTGTCCGACAGCGCCACGCGCTCCAGGGCCGAGTCCACGCGCTTGACGATCTCGGCCTTGGACAGCCCGAGGATCTGCAACGGCAACGCCACGTTGTTGAACACGGTGCGATCGAACAGCAACTGGTGATTCTGGAACACAACGCCGATCTGGCGGCGCAGGAACGGAATCTGCGCATTACTGATGGTGGCCAGGTCCTGGCCCGCCAACAGCAACTTACCGGTGGTCGGACGCTCCATGGCCAGCAGCAGGCGCAACAACGTACTTTTACCTGCGCCGGAGTGACCGGTTACAAATAGAAACTCGCCGCGACGCACTCGAAAGCTCAGCTCATGCAAGCCGACATGCCCGTTCGCATAGCGTTTACCGACCTGTTCGAATCGAATCATGAACGCTCCCGCTCGGCAAACAGTGCCTGTACAAAGGGTTCGGCTTCAAAGGTGCGCAGGTCGTCGATGCCTTCACCGACGCCGATATAACGAATCGGCAACCCGAACTGCTTGGCCAGGGCGAAGATCACGCCGCCCTTGGCCGTGCCGTCGAGCTTAGTCAATGCCAGGCCGGTCAGTTGTACCGTCTGGTTGAATTGCTTGGCCTGGCTGATGGCGTTCTGGCCGGTGCCAGCGTCCAGTACCAGCAGAACCTCGTGCGGCGCGTCTGCGTCGAGCTTGCCGATCACACGGCGAACCTTTTTCAGCTCTTCCATCAAATTGTCTTTGGTGTGCAGGCGACCGGCGGTATCGGCGATCAGCACGTCGATGTTACGGGCCTTGGCGGCTTGCACGGCATCGAAGATCACCGAGGCGGAATCGGCGCCGGTGTGCTGGGCGATGACCGGGATCTTGTTGCGCTCGCCCCACACCTGCAGTTGTTCAACCGCGGCGGCACGGAAGGTATCGCCGGCTGCCAGCATGACTTTCTTGCCTTCGGACTGCAGCTTCTTGGCCAGCTTGCCGATAGTGGTGGTCTTGCCGGCGCCGTTGACGCCCACCACCAGGATCACGAAAGGTTTTTTCGGGGTGATCACCAGCGGCGCTTCCACCGGCTTGAGCATCGCGGCCAGCTCGGCCTGCAGGGATTTGTACAACGCGTCGGCGTCGGTCAGCTGTTTGCGCGCGACCTTCTGGGTGAGGCTCTGGATGATCACGGCAGTGGCTTCGACGCCCACGTCGGCGGTGAGCAGGCGGGTTTCGATGTCTTCCAGCAGTTCGTCATCGATGACCTTCTTGCCCAGGAACAGGCTGGCCATGCCTTCGCCAATGCTGGCGCTGGTCTTGCTAAGGCCTTGCTTGAGACGGGCGAAGAAGCCGGTCTTGCTGGTTTCGACAGGTGCGACGACGGGCTCCGGCTCGACAACAGCAGGCACTGCCACCTCGGCCACAGCCGGAATCGGCGGGGCGATGTGCTCAGCCTGCACATCTTCGACCAGCGCCACGGGCTCTTCAGCCACCGGCAGTTCCAGCCACGGTTTGTGCTCGGGTTCCGGCTCGGGTTCCGGGACAGCCTCGACGACCGGCTGCAACACCGGCTCGGCCATCGGCAATACCACCGGCGCCGGGGTTTCGGCAACCGGTTCGGCTTCTACTGTTGGCTCAGGGATAGGTTCAGGTTGAACCGGCGGGTGTTCGTCGACGGTTTCCTGCGGTTTTTTGCGCAGCCATCCGAACAGGCCTTTCTTCTCGCCAGCCGCGGCTGGGGTCTTCTTGTCGTCGTTGGAACCAAACATGGAGACGGCTATCTCAAGGTAGCGACGCGCCAAGGGGCGCGCCGGTAAATAAAATTCGATGCGTAACAGACTGTTTTTTAGCCAGCTCGTTCATGCGCAACATTTTGAAGGCCAAAATAGGGCCTCAACAAGACGGCCGCAGTGGCCGTCCCTCAGTCGGATCAGTATCCTAGCACCTCCTCGCCCGCCGACGCTAAGACCAAGCGGGCAGCCCAACAGGTTTAAAAACGAATGAATGCTCTAGCCCGCCGCGCCGCAGGCCTGCTGTTCAGCACAGTTTGTCTGCCTCTTTCAGCCTTGGCTGCCGACCCACAACCCACCCATGAATTCACCCTGGACAACGGCCTCAAGGTGGTCGTGCGCGAAGATCATCGCGCCCCGGTGGTGGTTTCCCAGGTCTGGTACAAGGTCGGTTCGAGCTACGAAACCCCGGGCCAGACCGGTTTGTCCCACGCCCTGGAACACATGATGTTCAAGGGCAGCGCCAAGGTCGGCCCCGGCGAAGCCTCGCTGATCCTGCGCGACCTGGGCGCCGAAGAGAACGCCTTCACCAGCGATGACTACACCGCTTATTACCAGGTGCTGGCCCGCGACCGCCTGGGCGTCGCCTTCGAGCTGGAAGCCGACCGCATGGCCAGCCTGCGCCTGCCGGCCGACGAGTTCAGCCGCGAGATCGAGGTGATCAAGGAAGAGCGCCGCCTGCGCACCGACGACAACCCGATGTCCAAGGCCTACGAGCGCTTCAAGGCCATGGCATTCCCGGCCAGCGGCTACCACACGCCGACCATCGGCTGGATGGCCGACCTGGACCGCATGAAAGTCGAAGAGCTGCGCCACTGGTACCAATCCTGGTACGTCCCGAACAATGCCACCCTGGTGGTGGTCGGCGACGTCACCCCGGACGAGGTCAAAAACCTGGCCCAGCGCTACTTCGGCCCGATCCCCAAGCGCGACGTACCACCGGCCAAGATCCCGATGGAACTGGCCGAGCCCGGCGAGCGCCTGCTGACGCTGCATGTGAAAACCCAACTACCGAGCGTAATGCTGGGCTTCAACGTGCCAGGCCTGGCCACAGCCGAAGACAAGCGTTCGGTGCAGGCCCTGCGCCTGATCTCGGCCTTGCTGGACGGCGGCTACAGCGCCCGCATCTCCGAACAGTTGGAGCGTGGTGAAGAGCTGGTTTCCGCTGCGTCCACCAACTACGACGCCTACACCCGTGGCGATACCCTGTTCATGCTGAGCGCCACGCCGAATCAGCAGAAGAAGAAAACCGTCGCCCAGGCAGAAGCCGGCCTGTGGCGCCTGCTGGAAGAGTTGAAGGCCAAGCCGCCGACCGCCGAAGAACTGGAACGCATCCGCGCCCAGGTCATTGCCGGCCTGGTCTACCAGCGTGACTCCATCACCAGCCAGGCCACGGCCATCGGCTCCCTGGAGACCGTCGGCCTGTCCTGGAAACTGATGGACACGGAGCTCGCCGACCTGCAAAGCGTGACCCCGGAAGATATCCAGAAAGCCGCGCGCACCTACTTCACCCGCGAACGTCTGAGCGTCGCCCATGTTTTGCCTGAGGAGACCGCTCATGAGTGATCGCAAAAGCAGCCGCCTGATCTTCCCCGGCCTGATCGTCGTCACCCTGATTGCGGCGAGCGCCGTGTATTTCCTGCGTCCGAGCGAGTCCGTCGCCAGCCAGGCACTGGAAAAAGCCCAATCGAGCAGCAAGCTGCAATCCCTGGCGGAACTGGACGACAAGGCGCCGACCAACCGCAAGCTCGACGTACAGACCTGGACCACCGCCGAAGGCACCAAGGTGCTGTTCGTCGAAGCCCATGAACTGCCGATGTTTGACATGCGCATCCTGTTCGCCGCCGGCAGCAGCCAGGACGGCAACGTACCCGGCCTGGCGCTGATGACCAACGCCATGCTCAACGAAGGCGTACCGGGCAAGGATGTGAGCCAGATCGCCCGTGATTTCGAAGGTCTGGGCGCGGACTTTGGCAATGGTGCATACCGCGACATGGCGCTGGTGTCCCTGCGCAGCCTCAGCGACAGTAGCAAACGCGACGCCGCTCTGAGCCTGTTTGACCAGGTGATCGGCAAACCAACCTTCCCGGCCGACTCCCTGGCCCGGATCAAGAACCAGATCCTCGCTGGCTTCGAGTACCAGAAGCAGAACCCCGGCAAGCTGGCCAGCCTTGAACTGTTCAAGCGCCTGTACGGCGACCACCCTTACGCGCACCCGAGCGAAGGCACGCCCGAGAGCGTGCCAAAGATCACCATCGCGCAGTTGCAGGCGTTCCACGCCAAGGCTTACGCAGCAGGCAACGCGGTGATTGCGGTAGTGGGCGATCTGACCCGCGCCGAAGCCGAAGCCATGACGGCCAAGGTTTCTGCATCGCTGCCCAAGGGCCCGGCGCTGCCAAAAATTGCTCAGCCGACCGAACCCAAACCGGGCCTGACTCGTATCGAGTTCCCGTCCAAACAGACTCACTTGCTGTTCGCGCAACTGGGCATCGACCGTGCCGACCCGGACTACGCAGCCTTGTCCCTGGGTAACCAGATCCTCGGCGGTGGCGGTTTCGGCACTCGCTTGATGAGCGAAGTGCGTGAAAAACGTGGTTTGACCTACGGCGTGTACTCCGGTTTCTCGCCGATGCAGGTGCGTGGCCCGTTCATGATCAATCTGCAGACCCGCGCCGAAATGAGCGGCGGCACCCTGCGCCTGGTCGAGGACGTGGTGGCCGACTACCTCAAGACCGGCCCGACGCAAAAAGAACTGGATGACGCCAAGCGCGAGCTGGCCGGCAGTTTCCCGCTGTCGACCGCCAGCAACGCCGATATCGTCGGGCAGTTGGGCGCGATGGGTTTCTACAACCTGCCGCTGACCTATCTGGCAGATTTCATGAAACAATCCCAGGCCCTGACCGTAGAGCAGGTCAAGGCTGCAATGAATAAACACTTGAGCGCCGACAAGATGGTCATCGTGACCGCCGGCCCGACGATTGCGCAAAAGCCACTACCGCCCCCCACTGATAAACCCGCCGAGCAGCCGCTCGGGGTTCCGGAGCATTAATGGCCAGTTCATCTCGCCCGAAAAAACCTGTCCACAACGTGCATAACGGTGTGGGCCAGCTGCGCATCATTGGCGGCGAATGGCGCAGCCGCAAGCTGAGCTTCCCCGACGTCGTAGGCCTGCGCCCGACGCCTGACCGCGTGCGTGAAACCCTGTTCAACTGGCTGGCTCCATACATTGCAGGCGCCAAAGTATTGGACCCGTTCGCTGGCAGTGGCGCGCTGTTCCTGGAGGCGCTGTCCCGTGGCGCCGCCCTGGGCCAGGCGCTGGACGCCAGCAATGTGGCGGTGTCCAGCCTCAAGGAACACCTGGGCACCCTGCGCTGCACCACCGGCCAGGTGCAAACCGCCGACGCCCTGCGCTACCTGGAAACCCAGCCGGCCAGCGAGTTCGACGTGGTGTTCCTCGACCCGCCGTTCAACCAGAACTTGCTGCCAACCGTGTGCGCATTGCTGGAAGATCGCCAATGGCTGGCAGCGGATTCGTGGATCTACACTGAAAGCGAGACCGCCCCTTCTACCCTGGGCTTGCCGGCCACCTGGCGCCTGCACCGGGAACAGAAGTCCGGACGGGTGTATTACGCGTTGTGGCAACGCAGCGCCGCCTGACCTCTGTTTGTGGCGAGCGGGCTTGCCCCGCGTTGGGCTGCGCAGCAGCCCCACCAAGAACACCGCGATTGCTCAGTTAGAACATCATTACTGGTTTTGGGGCCGCTTCGCAGCCCAACGCGGGGCAAGCCCGCTCGCCACAGTTAAATGCATCCGCAGCAGAGCGTGTCATGACCCCTTCTTCCGACCTGTTCACCCCCGCCTTCGGCCTCGGCAACCCCCACCTGCAAACACTGTGGGGGCCGCTGTGGCGCCCTACCACCCACATCGAACGCCAACGCGAACGCCTGTGGCTGGAAGACGGCGACTTCCTCGACCTCGATTGGCATGGCCCCCATGACGCGCAAGCACCGTTGGTGCTGGTACTGCATGGGTTGACCGGTTCCTCCAATTCGCCCTACGTGGCCGGTCTGCAAAAAGCCCTGGCTGCGCAAGGCTGGGCCAGCGCGGCGCTGAATTGGCGTGGCTGCTCGGGCGAACCAAACCTGTTGGCGCGCAGCTATCACTCCGGCGCCAGCGAAGACCTGGCCGCGGCGATTGCCCATCTGCGCGCCAAGCGACCGCTGGCGCCGCTGTATGCGGTGGGTTATTCACTGGGCGGCAATGTGCTGCTCAAGCATTTGGGCGAAACCGGCGAAGCATCAGGGCTGCAAGGCGCGGCGGCGGTATCGGTGCCGTTTCGCCTGGACCAGTGCGCGGATCGCATCGGCCTGGGATTCTCGCGGGTTTATCAGAAGCATTTCATGCGGGAAATGCTGGCCTATATCCGCGTCAAGCAACGGCGCTTTCTAGAGGATGGTCGTGCGGAGGGGTTGAAGACGCTTGAGGCCCTGGGTTCATTGGAAAAGATGCGCACGTTCTGGGACTTCGACGGCCGGGTCACCGCGCCGCTGCACGGTTTCCTGAACGCCGAGGACTATTACCGCCGCGCCTCCAGTCGCTATTACCTGGGCAATATCCGCACGCCGACCCTGATCATCCAGGCCGCCGATGACCCATTTGTGTTTGCCCACAGCCTGCCCGAGGCCAGTGAGCTGTCGGACTGCACCGAATTCGAATTGCTGGCCAAGGGCGGGCATGTCGGTTTTGTCGATGGAACACTGAAGCGCCCCGGTTATTACCTGGAGCGCCGTATTCCGGCCTGGTTGCTCAGTCGCCGGTAGCGATGGCCCGCGCCGGATCGGTGATCCACTCGCTCCACGACCCTGCATACAACTTGCCCAACGGGTAACCGGCCAGACTCAGGGCAAACAGATTGTGGCACGCCGTCACCCCTGAACCGCAGTACGCCACCAGTTCATCCGGCGAGCGACCTTGCAGTTGGGCGGCGAAGCGTTGCTTGAGTTGGTCTGCCGGCAGGAAGCGGCCATCAGCACCCAGGTTTTCGTTGAACACCGCGCACTGCGCCCCAGGGATGTGCCCGGCCACCGGGTCGATCGGCTCGACTTCACCGCGAAAGCGCGGCTGTGCACGGGCGTCGAGCAAGGTCAGGCCGGGTTGGCCCAGACGTTTTTGCAGGTGTTCGGCATCCAGCACCAGGCGATTATCTGGCGTACCAACGAAGGCGCCCGGCTCAACCACCGGCGCGTCCAGGCTCAGCGGGAAACCCGCCGCATGCCAGGCTTTGAGGCCACCATCCAGAATAAACACGCCATCGCGCTTGCCCAGCCACGCCAACAACCACCAGGCCCGTGCGGCATAGGCACCGGGGCCGTCGTCATACAGCACGATATCGGTGTCGGCGTTGATCCCCCAGGCACGCAATTGCTCGGCGAAGGTATCTGCGGCCGGCAACGGATGGCGACCGGTCACGCCCTTTATCACCGGCCCACTGAGGTGGCGTTCCAGGTCAGCGTACTGCGCGCCCTCGATATGCCCTTCGGCATAGCTGCAGAGCCCGTAGTCAGGGTCTTCCAGGGCAAAACGGCAATCGAGGATCACCAACCCGCCGGCCTTCTGGCGCTCGGCCAATTGCTGGGGGCTGATCAGTTGGGCAAGCGGCATGACGGACTCCTATGAACAGATTCGGGAAAGGTCCTACTTCACTTCTTCCAATGCCTGATTCAACGGCACGTAAAATTCTTTGAACAACGCATCCACGGCCTCCTTCGCCTGGGGCGTGACAAACCCCGCCTCCAGCACCAGCACCTGATACACCCCGCGCTTGATCGCCTCGGCGCTCAGGTGGGCGGAGTTTTCATTGGTGGTGCACAGAAAGCGCACCCAGGAGGTGAGGATGATCCAGGCATTGAGGGTCAGGGCTTCGGTTTGCACCGGGTCCATATTGAGGATGCCAGCGTCGACAAACCCTTGGTAAATGGCGCCGCCCTGGGTCAGGCAGCGCTGGGAAAAGCGCCGGTAGCCGGTGGCCAGTTCCGGGTCGCTTTCCAGCAGATGTTCGAGGTCGCGGTGCAGGAAACGGTAGCGCCACATACCGGCCAGCACGGCCTGCAGGTAGAAGCGCTTGTCTTCGACGGTGACGGCGCGGCCTTGGGGTGGGCGCAGGAAACTGTCCACCAGGGCTTCGTATTCACGAAACAGCACGGCGATGATCGCCTGCTTGTTGGGGAAGTGGTAGTACAGGTTGCCCGGCGAAATTTCCATGTGGGCGGCAATGTGGTTGGTGCTCACACTGCGCTCGCCCTGCTGGTTAAAAAGCTCCAGGCTGGTTTGCACAATGCGCTCGCTGGTCTTTACTCGTGGTGCCATAGGGGATCAGCTTCTGTACACGTGATAAGGCATCTTACGGCCTATCCTTGCACGGATAAAACCGGATGTTGCTGCAATGTTATTTGACAATTTAGAGTAATGACTCTAAAAATTCAGGCAGACCTATAACAATCGGGAACGCCGCCATGTCTGCCAACGTTGCCTACCTGCAAGAATCCCAGGCACTGGACTCACTCCAGCGCCTGTTCGACACCCAGCGTCGTGCCTACGCCGCCAACCCGATGCCATCGGCCGCGCAGCGCCAGCAATGGCTCAAGGCTCTGCGCGACCTGCTCAGCGACGAGCGCCAGGCACTGATCAACGCGATCAGCCAGGACTTCAGCCACCGCAGTGCCGACGAAACCCTGTTCGCCGAACTGATGCCCAGCCTGCATGGCATTCACTATGCCAGCAAACACCTCAAGGGTTGGATGAAACCATCCCGGCGCGCTGTAGGCATTGCCTTCCAACCGGCCTCGGCCAAAGTCATCTATCAACCGTTGGGCGTAGTTGGCGTGATCGTGCCCTGGAATTACCCGCTGTACCTGGCCATGGGTCCGCTGGTCGGCGCGTTGGCGGCGGGCAACCGGGTGATGCTCAAGCTCAGTGAGTCCACCCCCGCCACTGGCGAGTTGCTCAAGGTGCTGCTGACGAAAATCTTCCCCGAAGACCTGGTGTGCGTAGTGCTTGGCGAAGCCGAGGTGGGCATGGCGTTTTCCAAGCTGCCCTTCGACCACCTGCTGTTCACCGGCGCCACCAGCATCGGCAAGCATGTGATGCGTGCGGCGGCCGAACACCTCACACCGGTCACCCTGGAGTTGGGCGGCAAGTCGCCGGCCATCGTGTCTGCGGATGTACCACTCAAGGACGCCGCCGAACGCATCGCCTTCGGCAAGGCGTTGAACGCCGGCCAAACCTGTGTCGCGCCCGACTATGTATTGGTGCCGGAAGACCGCGTCGACGGCTTCGTCGAGGCCTACACCCAGGCCGTTCGCGGATTTTATCCGACCCTGGCCGACAACCCGGACTACACCGCCATCATCAACGAACGACAGCTGGCCCGGCTGAATGCCTACGTCAAGGACGCCACCGACAAGGGCGCCACCCTGATCCCGCTGTATGACCAGGGCCAGGCGCGGCGCATGGCCCACAGCCTGTTGCTGAATGTCAGCGATAACATGACCGTGATGCAGGACGAGATCTTCGGCCCGGTGCTGCCGATCGTGCCGTATCGCGGTATCGACCAGGCCTTTGCCTACATCAACCAACGTCCTCGCCCACTTGCCCTGTACTACTTCGGTTACAACAAGCGCGAACAGGACCGCGTGCTCCACGAAACCCATTCCGGCGGCGTATGCCTGAACGACACGCTGCTGCATGTGGCCCAGGACGACATGCCCTTTGGCGGCATCGGCCCGTCGGGTATGGGCCACTATCACGGGCATGAAGGCTTCCTGACGTTCAGCAAAGCCAAGGGGGTGCTGGTGAAACAGCGCCTTAACGCGGCGAAGCTGATCTACCCGCCCTACGGCAAAGCCATCCAGACGTTGATCCAGAAGCTGTTCGTTCGCTGAAACCGCCACCCACGGGATAACAATAACAATGAACCCTAGCCTGACTGATTCACCCGCGTTGTCGCGGCGCGGCGTCTTGAAGATTGGCCTGTGCGCCAGCGCCTTCCTGGCTACCGCCGGGTTGGGCGCCAGCCTCAGCGGTTGCTCCAGCAGCACGCCGGCCAGCGGTTTTGCCATGCTGCGCAGCAGTGACTTGCCGTTCCTGCGCGCGGTCATCCCGGTGCTGCTCGAAGGCGTGGCCAGCGCCCAGGAAGTTGCCAGCGGGATTGAAGACACCCTCAAGAAGCTCGACTTCAGCCTGCAACACCTGTCGCCGGAGATGTTCAAGCTTACCCAGCAACTGTTCGACGTATTGGGCATGGGCGTCACCCGTGGACCGTTGACCGGAATCTGGGGCAGTTGGGAAAACGCCAGCGGCGAGCAGATCCGCAACTTCCTGCACCGTTGGGAAAACAGCTACCTGAACCTGCTGCGCATGGGCCAGGGCTCGCTGCTCAAGCTGGTGATCATGGCCTGGTATTTCCAGCCGGCGTCCTGGGCGCATTGCGGTTACCCCGGCCCGCCGAAGATTTGATTCGCCGCCCTCCCATAAAAACAAGAGACGACCCTGATGCCCGTACCCGACCTGTTCCGCGACGGCATGGCCCGTGGCTGGAAAACCCACAATGGCGCCACCCTCGATAACGACCTGACCCTGGAAGCCGATGTGGTGATCATCGGCAGCGGTGCCGGCGGCGGCACCACTGCCGAAATCCTCAGTGCCGCCGGCTACAAGGTGCTGCTGATCGAAGAAGGCCCGCTCAAGACCAGCAGCGACTTCAAGCTACTGGAGGACGAGGCCTACACCAGCCTGTACCAGGAGGGCATCGGTCGCATGAGCAAGGACGGCGCTATCACCATCCTGCAGGGCCGAGCCGTGGGCGGCACTACGCTGATCAACTGGACGTCCAGCTTCCGCACCCCGGACGCCACCCTCGCTCACTGGGCCAGCGAGTACGCCGTAAAGGGCCACAGCAGCGCCGAAATGGCGCCCTGGTTCGAAAAAATGGAACAACGCCTGGGCATCGCGCCCTGGGCCCTGCCCCCCAACCCCAACAACGATGTGATCCGCAAAGGCTGCGAAAAGCTCGGTTACAGCTGGCATGTGATCCCGCGCAATGTGCGCGGCTGCTTCAACCTGGGCTATTGCGGGATGGGCTGCCCGGTCAACGCCAAGCAATCGATGCTGGTGACCACCATCCCGTCCACCCTGGAAAAAGGCGGCGAGCTGTTGTACCTGGCCCGCGCCGAGCGCCTCAAATACAGCGGCGACACCATCAGTAGCCTGGAATGTATGGCAATGGACGAGCGTTGCGTGGCGCCTACCGGACGCAAGATCACTGTGAAGGCCAAACATTACGTGCTCTCGGGCGGCGGCATCAACAGCCCCGCGCTGCTGATGCGCTCGGACGCGCCCGACCCGCACTCGCGGCTGGGCAAACGCACGTTCCTGCACTTGGTGAACTTCTCCGCCGGGCTGTTCGACGAGGTGATCAACCCGTTCTACGGCGCGCCGCAGTCGATCTATTCCGACCATTTCCAGTGGCAGGACGGCACCACGGGGAAAATGTCGTACAAGCTGGAGGCGCCGCCCTTGCACCCGGCGCTGGCCAGCACCCTGCTCGGCGGTTACGGCACCCAGAACGCCCTGGACATGAGCCAATTGCCCAACACCCACGCGATGCTGGCGCTGCTGCGCGACGGCTTCCACCCCGACAGCCCGGGCGGCAGCGTGGAGCTACGTGGCGATGGCACGCCGGTGCTCGACTACCAGGTGTCGGACTACGCCTGGAATGGCTTGCGTCGTGCCTTCCACAGCATGGCCGAGATCCAGTTCGCGGCGGGCGCCAAGTCGGTCAAGCCGCTGCATCACGATGCCCGCTACGTAAAAACCCTGGGCGAAGCGCGCACGCTGATTGAAGGCCTCAATCTGGAACTGCATCGCACCTGCCTGGGCAGCGCCCATGTGATGGGCGGTTGCGCCATGGGCGAAGACCCGAAAAATGCAGTGGCCGACAGCCTGGGTCGCCATCATCAGTTGCGCAACCTGTCGATCCACGATGGCTCTCTATTCCCCACCAGCATTGGGGCCAACCCACAATTATCGGTGTACGGTTTGACCGCCCAACTGGCGACAGCCTTGGCCGAACGTCTGAAAACAGCGTGAAAAAACACGGTATTCGCCGTGTCTATAGTGCTTTCTTCTGCATAAGTTGACTTTCCCGACCGGGACGGCTGCGATACCATCCGGTTCCCCAACGGACTCCGCCAGGACGACGCGATGAACCGAGTGTTGTACCCAGGTACCTTCGACCCGATTACCAAAGGCCATGGCGATCTGGTCGAACGTGCCTCACGCTTGTTCGACCATGTGATCATCGCGGTCGCGGCCAGCCCCAAGAAAAACCCGCTGTTTCCCCTGGAACAGCGCGTGGAGTTGGCGCGTGAGGTCACCAAACACCTGCCCAATGTGGAAGTCGTGGGCTTTTCCACACTGTTGGCGCATTTCGCCAAAGAGCAGAACGCCAATGTGTTCCTGCGCGGCCTGCGTGCGGTGTCGGACTTCGAGTACGAGTTCCAGTTGGCCAACATGAACCGCCAACTGGCGCCGGACGTGGAAAGCCTGTTCCTCACACCGTCGGAACGCTATTCGTTCATTTCCTCGACGTTGGTCCGTGAAATTGCCGCTTTGGGCGGAGATATCACCAAGTTCGTGCACCCGGCCGTGGCGGATGCACTGACCCTGCGCTTCAAGAAATAAGCCCCCAATCGGCGCCTGCTCGCACTGCGGGCGCCAATGCGGCACAATTGCGCGCATTAGTTTTCAGATGCCTTGGCGGACGGCCCTGGCAGGAGTTTCCATGTCCCTGATCATCACCGACGATTGCATCAACTGCGACGTCTGCGAACCCGAGTGCCCGAACGCCGCAATTTCCCAGGGCGAAGAGATCTACGTGATCGACCCCAACCTGTGCACCCAGTGCGTCGGCCACTACGACGAGCCTCAGTGCCAGCAAGTGTGCCCGGTGGATTGCATCCCGCTGGATGAAGCCCATCCAGAGACGCAAGAGCAACTGATGGAGAAGTACCGCAAGATTACCGGTAAGGCCTGACCCACCTTTAGCGCCTGTCATGACCTCATCGGGGGCAAGCCCCCTCCCACATTTGGATTGCGAACACTTTCACTGTGGGAGGGGGCTTGCCCCCGATGGCAATATCAGCAATCACCCATCAATCAGCTCTGGCACTTAGGGCAAAACACACTTGCGCGCTGTCCCAGCACCACATTGCGCAATTCGCTGCCGCAGACCTTGCACGCCTCGCCGCCCCGGCCATAGACGAACAGTTCCTGCTGGAAATACCCCGGCTGCCCGTCGCCGCCGATAAAGTCGCGCAACGTGGTGCCGCCACGCTCGATGGCCGCCGCCAACACGCGCTTGATCTCGATCGCCAGCTTCAAATAACGCGCTCGCGAAATACCACCCGCCTCACGACGCGGATCGATCCCCGCCGCAAACAGCGCTTCCGTCGCGTAGATATTGCCCACACCCACCACCACCGCGTTGTCCATGATGAACGGCTTCACCGCCATCGACCGCCCACGGGACAGCTGGAACAGACGCTCGCCGTCAAACAGGTCGGTCAGCGGCTCCGGCCCCAGTCGGATCAGCAGTTCATGGTTGTGCGGGTCCTGGCTCCAGAGCATCGCGCCAAAACGCCGAGGATCGGTGTAACGCAGGGCCAGGCCGGATTCGAGCTCGATATCCACATGTTCATGCTTGGCCGCCGGCATGCCAGCCTCTACCAGACGCAGGTTGCCCGACATGCCGAGGTGGCTGATCAAGGTGCCCACTTCGGCATTGATCAACAGGTACTTGGCCCGCCGCTCCACCAGCACGATGCGCTGCCCGGACAGGCGCACATCGAGGTCTTCCGGGATCGGCCAGCGCAGGCGCCGTTCACGCACCACCACGCGGCTGACCCGCTGGCCTTCCAGGTGGGGCGCAATCCCGCGCCGGGTGGTTTCGACTTCTGGTAACTCGGGCATAGGTGCCTCTTTAAGGAAGGATCAGTGGGCGCCCAGTTCGCGGATCGACAATTTCATACTCTCGAAGTCGTAGTCCGACAGTCCCACGTAATCCAGCACCAGGTGGCCGATGGCATTCCATTCATGGTCCACCGTCTGGCTGCCCAGTACACGGTAGGACGAGCAGATATGCTCGGCCATTTTCAGGATCGCCAGCAGGTTCTTGAGCTGCGGAGTGCGCGACGACTCATCGCTGAAGATCGCCAAGGCGTTGTGGTGGTTGGCGATGGCGTCGGTCACATGCTGCGGCAGGCGCCAGGATTTGGCGGTGTAGTAGCCGACCACCGCATGGTTGGTGTTGAACGCGTTGTTCTCGGTGTCGACCACGCGGCAATCGGGGCCGGCATTGGCATACGCCTGCTCCAGCACCGCCATGTAGTTGGGGAAGCGCTTGAGCATCAGCGGCACGCCACAGTCATGGAACAGGCCCAGGGCATAGGCCTCGTCCACCGCCTGGGCGCCGGTGCGCTTGGCCAGGGTGAGGCAGGTCATGGCCACATCCTGGGCGGTGTCCCAGAAGCGGTTGAGGGTGACGATGGTGTCGTCGCTCATCTCGCCCTTGATCGACAACGCGTTGATCAGATTGATGATCGAACGGCTGCCCAACAGGTTCACTGCGCGCTGGATCGACGCGATCTTGTTGCTCAGGCCGTAATAAGACGAGTTGACGATCTTCAGCAGTGCGCCCGACAGGCCCGGGTCCTGGGAGATCAGCCGCGCGATCACTTCCAGGTCCGGATCGGGCATGTATTGCTCCATCTGCAAATCCACCATGATTTGCGGCTGGGGCGGCACGCTGATGCCCTGCAGGGCCTGTTGGATCTGTTCGGCGGAAAGCTCTTGGGACATAAGTACATACTCTGGGCTAGACGGGGATTCTAACCTCTAAGCAAACCTGACCGACACCCAAATGCCCGATTGAAACCGGACTAAATGTGGGAGTGGGCTTGCTGCCGATGGCATCACCGCCGTACGTCAGATACACCGCGCCGCCTGCATCGCGGGCAAGCCCATGCCCACATGAAGCGCGCCGCAACAGGTATACTTCCGCTCTTTTTTCCGGAGCGACGTCATGTCCCTGCCAAGCCTGCGTCTCAAAGCCAACGCCGATCGTCGTTTGCGCAACGGCCACCTGTGGGTCTACAGCAACGAAATCGACGTGGCCGCCACCCCACTCCACGGCTTCCAGGCGGGTGACCAGGCCATCCTCGAAGCGGCCGGCGGCAAGACCCTGGGCATCGTGGCCATGAGCCCGAACAACCTGATCTGCGCCCGCCTGCTGTCGCGCGACATCAAGTTGCCGCTGGACAAGTCGCTGCTGGTGCACCGCCTCAACGTCGCCCTGTCCCTGCGCGACCGCCTGTTCGACAAGCCGTTCTACCGCCTGGTCTACGGCGACTCCGACCTGCTGCCAGGCCTGGTCGTCGACCGTTTCGGCGACATCCTGGTGGTGCAGATCGCCTCGGCGACCATGGAAGCCCATAAAGAAGACGTGATCGCTGCCTTGACACAGGTGCTCAAGCCAAGCGGCATCCTGTTCAAGAACGACTCCGCCGCGCGCGATGCCGAAGGCCTCAACCGCTACGTCGAAACCGTGTTCGGCCTGGTGCCGGAGTGGGTGGCGCTGGAAGAAAACGGCGTGAAATTCGAAGCCCCGGTAATCCAGGGCCAGAAAACCGGCTGGTTCTACGACCACCGCATGAACCGCGCCCGCCTGGCCCCGTATGCCAAGGGCAAGCGCGTGCTGGACCTGTACAGCTACATCGGTGGCTGGGGCGTGCAGGCCGCGGCCTTCGGCGCCAGTGAAGTGTTCTGCGTCGACGCCTCCGCCTTCGCCCTCGACGGCGTGGAGCGCAACGCCGCGCTGAACGGCGTTGCCGAGAAGATGACCTGCATCGAAGGCGACGTGTTCGAAGCCCTCAAAGAGCTGAAAGCCAGCGAAGAACGCTTCGATGTGATCGTCGCCGACCCACCGGCCTTCATCAAACGCAAAAAAGACATGAAGAACGGCGAAGGCGCCTACCGCCGCCTCAACGAGCAAGCCATGCGCCTGCTCAGCAAGGACGGCATCCTGGTCAGCGCGTCGTGCTCCATGCACTTGCCGGAAGATGACCTGCAAAACATCCTGCTGACCAGCGCCCGTCACCTGGACCGCAATATCCAGATGCTGGAGCGTGGTGGCCAGGGTCCGGATCATCCGGTGCATCCGGCGATTGCCGAGACGCGGTATATCAAGAGCATTACGTGCCGGTTGTTGCCGAATAGCTAAAGCCAAGCACAGATAAAAATGTGGGAGGGGGCTTGCCCCCGATAGCCGTGTGTCAGCCAGCTAATATGGGGCTGACACTACGCAATCGGGGGCAAGCCCCCTCCCACATTTGTTTTGTGGTTGCCGTAAACGCTTTTCCTACCCAAGCAAGCCACGTCAATTCAGGAAGTTTCTCTCAACGCTTTTGATTGAATTCCACTTTTCGCAGACTAGTATTCGTTTCTGGTTTTATTCCGGAAAACAAAAACAATGTCTGGGCCCTACCTCTCCCGCTTCATCCTCATTACCTGCATTTCATTGATCAGCTTCTTTCCGATCAATATTCTCCTGCCCTCATTCCCTGCCCTGGCGGCCCGATTCGACACGCCAAGCGCAGAGGTTGCGCTGTCCATCAGCCTGTTCACCCTGGTCTTTTCCATCTCCCAACTGATCGCCGGCCCACTGTCGGACAAATGGGGCCGCAAGGAAGTCCTGCTGGGCTGCATCACGTTGTCGATCCTGGGTGCGATCGGTTGCGCGATGGCAACGGACTACCTGACCTTCCTGCTGTTTCGCTCTGTCCAGGCCCTGGGCTGCGGCTTTTTTGTATTAGGCCACGCACTGGTGGAAGACCTGTTCGAGGAGCAGGACCGCGCTCGAGTGCGCCTTTACTACATGACCCTGAGCGGTTCATTCGTCGCGCTGTCGCCGTTGATCGGCTCCTGGCTGCAAACCACCTTCGACTGGCAAGGCAGCTTTTATGGGTTCGCCGTGATGGCACTGGGCATGTTGATCCATGCCCTCTGCATCCTGCCGTCCAAGTCCGCCAGCCCGCGCCGCACGCCGGTGTCGATCATCGGCACGCTGAAAGCCGTCGCCCGCAATCGCGACTTCCTGCGCTACTGGTGGATCGCCGCATTGGTATTCGCGTGTTATTTCGCCTTGATCAGCGTGACACCGCTGATTTTCATGGATGCGCTGAAGCTCTCCGAATACCAGTACGCGCTGGTGCTGATGGTGTACGGCGTGGCCTATCTACTGGGCGGCGTTGCAGCCTCGTACCTGCAAAAGCGCATTGTGATGTCCCGGCAAATCAATATCGGCCTGGGGCTGCTACTCGTCGCTGGCGTGCTGTTGACGCTGATCGTCAGCCTGGACGC
The DNA here is from genome assembly GCF_024584605.1 of Pseudomonas extremorientalis. Classification (NCBI taxonomy): domain Bacteria; kingdom Pseudomonadati; phylum Pseudomonadota; class Gammaproteobacteria; order Pseudomonadales; family Pseudomonadaceae; genus Pseudomonas; species Pseudomonas extremorientalis. The sequence goes on from NZ_CP089519.1 coordinate 6,000,925, forward strand.
CATCACCACTGTGACGTTGCTCATCCCAATGTTAATCAGCGCCCTGGCCGTGACGCTGGTTCGCCCGGCGGCGATTTCTGCGGCGATGCTGCTGTTCTCAAGCAGCGCGGGCACTGCTGCCTCGGCGGGGAACAGCATCATGTTCCTGACCGCCGCCATCAGCAGTGCCGCCCTGGCGCAGACCGGATCCAACCTATTGATGAGCATCGCCCTGAGCTTCATCGTCTTCAGCCTGTGGGGCTGGCTGACCAATGCCAGAACCGGACGCTGACCCGCCCGCACGTCCCGTAGCCGCTATCTTCACGGTTTCGGTCATTCCCTCCCGCCGCCAGCGGTGTAGAATCGGCCTATTCATCGCCAGTCATCCCCCGGCGGGTTTATGAGCTCGAGGCCCAAGCAAGCGGCGATCCCGCGACGCGAGTGGCAACTTCCGGACACACGGCCATTTTTCGGGTGTTCCAGACGTCAATAGAAGCTCACTCCCTTTTGATACCGATTAGCCGCCCGGAGTGCTCCATGCCAGATTACCGCTCGAAAACATCCACCCACGGCCGCAACATGGCCGGCGCGCGCGCACTGTGGCGTGCCACGGGGATGAAAGATGACGACTTCAAGAAGCCGATCATCGCGATTGCCAACTCGTTCACCCAGTTCGTACCGGGTCACGTGCACCTCAAGGACCTGGGCCAGCTGGTCGCCCGCGAGATCGAACGCGCTGGCGGCGTGGCCAAGGAATTCAACACCATCGCCGTGGACGACGGCATCGCCATGGGCCATGACGGCATGTTGTACTCGCTGCCGAGCCGCGAGATCATCGCCGATTCCGTCGAGTACATGGTCAACGCCCACTGCGCCGACGCCATCGTGTGCATCTCGAACTGCGACAAGATCACCCCTGGCATGCTGATGGCCGCCCTGCGCCTGAATGTGCCGGTGATCTTCGTCTCCGGCGGCCCAATGGAAGCCGGCAAGACCAAACTCGCCTCCCATGGCCTGGACCTGGTCGACGCCATGGTCATCGCCGCCGATTCCAGCGCTTCTGACGAGAAGGTCGCGGAATACGAGCGCAGCGCTTGCCCAACCTGCGGCTCGTGCTCCGGCATGTTCACCGCCAACTCGATGAACTGCCTGGTGGAAGCCCTGGGCCTGGCCTTGCCGGGCAACGGCTCGACGCTGGCCACCCACAGCGACCGCGAGCAGCTGTTCCTCCAGGCCGGCCGCACCATCGTCGAGCTGTGCAAGCGTTACTACGGCGAGAACGATGAGTCGGTGTTGCCGCGCAATATCGCCAACTTCAAGGCGTTCGAAAACGCCATGACCCTGGACATCGCCATGGGCGGTTCCACCAACACCATCCTGCACTTGCTGGCCGCGGCCCAGGAAGCCGAGATCGATTTCGACCTGCGCGACATCGACCGCCTGTCCCGCCACGTGCCGCAACTGTGCAAGGTCGCGCCGAACATCCAGAAGTACCACATGGAAGACGTGCACCGCGCCGGCGGGATCTTCTCGATCTTAGGCTCCCTGGCCCGTGGCGGCCTGCTGCACACCGACCTGCCGACCGTGCACAGCAAATCCCTGGCCGAAGGCATCGCCAAGTGGGACATCACCCTGACTGACGATGAAGCCGTGCACACCTTCTTCAAGGCTGGCCCGGCCGGTATCCCGACGCAAACCGCGTTCAGCCAGTCGACCCGTTGGGACACCCTCGACGACGACCGTGAAAACGGCTGCATCCGCAGTGTCGAGCACGCCTACTCGAAAGAAGGCGGCCTGGCCGTGTTGTACGGCAACATCGCCCTGGATGGCTGCGTGGTGAAAACCGCCGGTGTGGATGAGTCGATCCATGTGTTCGAAGGCAACGCGAAGATCTTCGAAAGCCAGGACAGCGCCGTGCGGGGCATCCTCGCCGACGAAGTGAAGGAAGGCGACATCGTGATCATCCGCTACGAAGGCCCGAAAGGCGGCCCGGGCATGCAGGAAATGCTGTACCCGACGTCCTACCTGAAGTCCAAGGGCCTGGGTAAAGCGTGCGCCTTGCTGACCGACGGCCGCTTCTCCGGCGGTACTTCGGGCCTGTCCATCGGCCACGCTTCGCCGGAAGCCGCTGCCGGTGGCGCAATTGGCCTGGTGCAGGACGGCGACAAGGTGCTGATCGACATTCCGAACCGCTCGATCAACCTGTTGATCAGCGACGAAGAACTGGCGGCACGCCGGGTCGAGCAGGACAAGAAAGGCTGGAAACCGGTGGAGAAGCGTCCGCGCAAAGTCACCACCGCATTGAAAGCCTATGCCCTGCTGGCCACCAGTGCCGACAAGGGCGCGGTGCGTAACAAGGCGATGCTCGACGGCCTGTAAGCCTCGCCCATGAAAATGCCCCGCCAAGTGCGGGGCATTTTTTTGCCTGGCCCAAACCCCAATAACAATAGATAAAAATGTTGGAGGGGGCTTGCCCCCGATAACAAGCGGCGCGGTGTTACTGGATTTCGTCAGGCTTGACGATCACCCAGTTCTTGTCCGCCGTCACCGGCAACCCTTCCTTGGCCTGCGCCGCCGCGTGCTTGGCGATCATGCCGTTCAACTGGGTCATGTATTTGTCCTTGCGGTTGATCCACAGGTGGATACCACCCTTGGCCACGTCCACGTCGTGAAACAGCATGTAGCCATCGCTGGTCGGGGTGTCGCCACCCACCAGTACCGGCTTTTTCCATTCGTCGATGTAGGTGAGGATCGCCGCGTGCTTGCCGGCCATCCAGGTCGCCGGGGTCCACAGGTAGGGCGTGAGTTCCAGGCCCAGGTTGGCCTTTTCGTCATACTTGCCGGCGATGATCTGTTTGCGCGCGGTGGTCAGCTCGCCGGTCTTGCGGTCCTTGAGCAAGGTGGTCACGCCGATGACGTTCTCGGGCTTGACGTTGTAGCCGTACTTCGGATCGGCGGCGACCATGCGCACCAGCTCTTCGGAAGCGGCGGTCATCACATACACCTCGATGCCGTTTTCCATCAGTTTGTTGTATAGCTCGGCCTGGCCGGTGAAGACTTTCGGCGGTTGCACCTCGGACTTCTTAATGGCGTCGCCTTCGAAATAAGTGACGGGCACGGGCTTGCCGGAGGCCATCAGCTCATCGACCTGCACTTTGAGCTCCTTGAGGGTGAACCCCGAGAACACCTGGGCAACCCACGGGTAGCAGACCATGTCGTCCACTTCGCAGAGGCGATAGTAGTAGCTGAACAGACTTTCCTTATGGTCGGCGGTGTCTTTGAACGGCATAAGCTTGAGCGACGGATCAAGGCTGTCGCGGGTAATCAGGCCCTTGTTTTCCATGTAGGGCAGCAGGGACTCTTCGAGGTCGTAGCGGTAGCTGGTGTTGTCCATGTCGAACACCGCGAAATTGCCCTTGTTGGCGTTGGCGGCGATCATTTTGTTCAGTTGCTCGGCGGCCGGGGCCGGCCAGTGTTTCAACTCGGTAGCGGCCATGGTTGGCCCGGCAAGGCCCAAGCACAGTGCGGCGGCAAACAATCTCGAAGCGAGCTTCATATGCGTTTCTCCCTGAGTGAAAAACATCGACGCTAACAAATCCCTGTGACAGTTATCGCCCGAGCACGACCGCTTGCGTCGTGAACGCGCCAAGGACATGTGCCTGAGCGTCAAGGGCTTATTCCAAAAGCGACAGTCACCATTCCATATCGGTATTAAATCAATATATTTCAAACTGTTAGGCTTTCCGGTTCGCAATCGCAGGCTCGCGCGATTGGCTGCCTTCTCAACGGAGCTTCAATGAATCTGCCCCTGATTCTCAACTTACTGGTGTTCGTGGCCCTGTTGCTGGGCCTGGCACAAACCCGTCGCACAAACTGGAGCCTCGCCAAGAAGGTGCTGTTTGCCCTTGTACTCGGCGTGGTGTTCGGCACCGTGCTGCACACGGTCTACGGTGACGGCAACCCGGTACTCAAGGCCTCCATCGGCTGGTTCGACCTGGTCGGCAACGGTTATGTGCAACTGCTGCAAATGATCGTGATCCCGCTGGTATTCGCGTCGATCCTCAGCGCCGTGGCACGCCTGCACAACGCCTCGTCCCTGGGCAAGATCAGCTTCCTGACCATCGGCACGCTGCTGTTCACCACCGCGATTGCGGCGCTGATCGGCATCGCCCTGACCAACCTGTTCGGCCTCACCGCCGAAGGCCTGGTGGCCGGCACCCAGGAAATGGCGCGCCTGCAAGTGATCCAGAGCGATTACGCGGGCAAGGTCGCCGATCTGAATATCCCGCAACTGCTGCTGTCGTTCGTGCCGGCCAACCCGTTCGCCGACCTGGCCCGGGCCAAGCCGACCTCGATCATCAGCGTGGTGATTTTCGCCGCATTCCTGGGGGTTGCCGCGCTGCAACTGCTCAAGGATGACGTGGAAAAGGGCCAGAAAGTCCTCAACGCCATCGACACCCTGCAAGCCTGGGTGATGCGCCTGGTGCGCCTGGTGATGAAGCTGACGCCGTATGGCGTATTGGCGCTGATGACCAAAGTGGTCGCCGGCTCCAACCTGCAAGACATCATCAAGCTCGGCAGTTTCGTGGTGGTGTCGTACCTGGCCCTGGGCCTGATGTTCGTGGTGCACGGCCTGCTGCTGTCCCTGGCCGGGATCAACCCGCTGCGCTTCTTCCGCAAGGTGTGGCCGGTGCTGACCTTTGCCTTCACCAGCCGCTCCAGCGCGGCGGCGATCCCGCTGAGCATTGAAGCGCAGACTCGTCGCCTGGGCATCCCGCAATCCATCGCTGGGTTTGCCGCCTCGTTCGGCGCGACCATCGGCCAGAACGGTTGCGCCGGCCTCTACCCGGCGATGTTGGCGGTGATGGTCGCGCCGACCGTGGGCATCAACCCGCTGGACCCGCTGTGGATCGCGACCCTTGTGGCGATTGTGACCTTGAGTTCGGCCGGTGTGGCCGGCGTGGGGGGCGGTGCGACCTTCGCCGCGCTGATCGTGCTGCCGGCCATGGGCTTGCCGGTGTCACTGGTGGCGCTGCTGATTTCCGTGGAGCCGCTGATCGACATGGGCCGTACGGCGTTGAACGTGAATGGCTCGATGACGGCGGGGGCGATTACCAGCCAGGTCATGGGGCAGACGGACAAGGCGTTGTTGAATGCGGATGAGCATGCGGAATTAGCGCAAGCCTGATAGATAGCAATCGGGGCAAGCCCCCTCCCACACTTGACGGTCAAGATGTGGGAGGGGGCTTGCCCCCGATGCTTTTAGGCTTTTTCCCAGACTTCAAAGTTGTAAGCAGGCTTATCACCTTCAGCTGGATTCTCCAGATTGGAAACCAACTGCCACTGGCCCCGATCAAACTCCGGAAACCACGCATCCCCCTCCGGGCTCAACGCCACCCGCGTCAAATACAGGCGATCCGCCTGCTCCAGCCCCTGCGCATACAACTGCGCGCCGCCAATCAGCATCAGCTCGTCAACGCCTTGCGCCGTTGCCCATTCCTCAGCGCGCTCTAGCGCGGCCTCCAGAGACGGAAAAACTTCCGCACCTTCCAGCGCCAGATCGGTCTGACGGCTGACCACGATGTTCAAGCGCCCCGGCAGCGGTCGGCCCAGGGAGTCCCAGGTCTTGCGCCCCATGATGATCGGCTTGCCGAGCGTGGTGGCCTTGAAATATTTGAAATCCCCCGGCAAATGCCAGGGCATGCTGTTGTCGACGCCGATCACACGGTTTTCACCGAGGGCTGCGATCAGGCTTAAAGGGAGAGTTTTTTTCATGGCGACGAGAATACCAGAGCCCCGAGCCAGGGGTTATGCTCCAGGCTCACAAACACGACAGGACAACGCGTGACTCCTTTGCACACACTCTGGCTGACAGAAACCGTGCGCCTGCGCGAAGAACACGCCGGCCCCCTGGAAGACCTGGAAGCCAACCGCCTGGCCCGGACCGCCGGTGGCGACCTGCCGACGCGCATCCAGCACCGCGCCCTGCACCTGGCCGAGCGCGATGGGCTCACGACCGCCCTCACCCGCTGGTTGCAAGGCGCACGTCTGGCGCTGGTGCTGCTGGCGGTCGTCGCGGTGATCAGCGGCGCGGGCCTGGCCTTTGCCGCGCTGGGCAACGGCCTGGTCCCGGTGAATGTGTTCTGGGCCTTGGGCAGCTTGCTCGGCTTGAACCTGATCCTGCTGATCAGTTGGGCCTTGGGCCTGCTGTTTGCCGGTGAACACAGCGCCAGCCTGGGGCGACTGTGGTTATGGCTCAGCGAAAAACTCGCCCGTGACGCGAAGGCTGCGCAGCTGGCGCCCGCACTGCTGCTATTGCTGCAACGACAGAAACTCAATCGCTGGGCCGTAGGTGTGCTGGTCAATAGCCTGTGGTTGCTGGCGTTGCTCAGCACCCTGGTGATTCTGCTGACACTGCTCGCCACCCGCCGCTACGGCTTCGTGTGGGAAACCACCATTCTCGGCGCCGACACCTTCGTCGCCGTCACCCAGGCCCTCGGCACCCTGCCCGCCCTGCTGGGCTTCAATGTGCCGACCGTCGAGATGATCCGCGCCAGCGGCGATTCCGCGCTGAATATCGAAAGCGCCCGCCAGGCCTGGGCCGCGTGGCTGGTGGGCGTGCTGCTGGTCTATGGCCTGCTGCCCCGGTTGATCCTTGCCCTGCTTTGCCTGTGGCGCTGGAAACGTGGACGCGCCGCCCTGCGCCTGGACCTCAACCTGCCCGGCTACAGCCAATTGCGCGAGCGCCTGATGCCGAGCAGTGAGCGCCTCGGGGTCAACGATGCCGCCCCCGAACAACTGCATCACGTCAGCGGCGGCGTCAGCGAACTGCAAAGCGACGGCGCGCTGCTGGTGGCCATCGAGCTGGACGACCAGCGCCCCTGGCCGCCCAAACTGCCGCACAACGTGAAGAACGCCGGGATCCTCGACAGCCGCGAATCGCGCAACAAACTGCTGGAACAACTCACGCGCTTCCCGCCCGCACGCCTGGCCATCGCCTGCGACCCGCGCCGCTCGCCGGATCGCGGCAGCCTGGCGCTGATCGCCGAACTCGCCCGCAGCGCCACCGCCACCCGCGTGTGGCTGCTGCAAGCGCCGCCCGGCCAGGCCCTCGACGCCGAGCGCCTGGGCGACTGGCACACCGCGCTGCAACAGCTTGAATTGCCCTTTGCCGACTGCGCACCGCTGAACTGGCTGGAGACCGGTCATGACTAAGCCCCTGAAACTCGCCGTGGTCGGCCACACCAATGTCGGCAAGACGTCGCTGCTGCGCACCCTTACGCGAGATGTGGGCTTCGGCGAAGTGTCCCATCGTCCCAGTACCACACGGCATGTGGAAGGCGCACGCTTGTCGGTGGACGGCGAAGCCTTGCTGGAGCTGTACGACACCCCCGGCCTGGAAGACGCCATCGCCCTGCTCGATTACCTGGAGCGCCTGGATCGCCCCGGCGAACGCCTCGACGGCCCGGCCCGCCTGGCGCGGTTCCTGGAAGGCAGCGAAGCGCGCCAGCGTTTCGAACAGGAAGCCAAGGTGCTGCGCCAACTGCTGGCCTCCGACGCCGGCCTGTATGTGATCGACGCCCGCGAGCCGGTACTGGCCAAGTACCGCGACGAGCTGCAAGTGCTGGCCAGTTGCGGCAAGCCGTTGCTGCCGGTGCTCAACTTTGTCAGCAGCAGCGACCACCGCGAGCCGGACTGGCGCGAAGCCCTGGCCCGGCTTGGCCTGCACGCGCTGGTGCGCTTCGACAGCGTGGCACCGCCGGAAGACGGCGAGCGGCGCCTGTATGAAAGCCTCGCCCTGCTGCTGGAAAACGCACGGCCGCAATTGGAGCGACTGATCCTGGATCAAGAGGCCCAGCGCCAGGCCCGCCAGCAAAGCGCCGCCCGGCTGATCGCCGAACTGCTGATCGACTGCGCCGCCTGCCGCCGTAGCGTGGTCACCGAAGATGAACAACACGCCATCGGCGACCTGCGCAAAGCCGTGCGCCAACGCGAACAAAAGTGTGTGGAAGCGCTGCTCAAGCTGTTCGGCTTCCGCCCGCAGGATGCCGCCGCCAGTGACCTGCCGCTGCTGGACGGGCGCTGGGGCGACGACCTGTTCAACCCGGAAACTCTCAAGCAACTCGGCGTGCGCGTCGGTGGCGGGATCGCCGCAGGCGCAGCGGCGGGTGCCGGCGTGGATCTGTTGGTCGGCGGCCTGACCTTGGGCGCCGCCGCCCTGGCCGGCGCCATTGCCGGTGGCGCGCTGCAAACCGCACGCAGCTATGGCAGCCGGCTGCTGGGCAAGATCAAAGGCCAGCGCGAGCTGACCGTAGACGACAGCGTATTGCGCCTGCTCGCCCTGCGCCAACGCCAGTTGCTCAAGGCCCTGGACCTGCGCGGCCATGCGGCGATGCACAGCATCAAGGTCGACACGCCCCAGGACAAGACCTGGCGCGAGGGCAAGTTGCCGGATGCATTGCACAAAGCCCGCGCCCACCCGCAGTGGTCGTCGCTCAACCCTCACCCCAGGCTCAGCCAGGCCGAGCGCCAGGAACAGATCGAGGCACTGGCCCGGCGCCTCGACGAAACCTAAGCCGCCAGCACCTGCCGCGCCTTGGCCTTGAGCACCTCGAGGTCGAGCACCGGCACGTGCATTGCCTTGGCCTGTTCGTCCCAATGGCGCATGCGCAGGCTGATCTCGCAGAGCGGGTCTTGCTCAAACGCCTGGGCTTCTTCTTGCGTCATCACACCGCCTTGATACCCGAGCGTACGAAGACTGGCTTCGCTCAGGCGGGCGTAATAGCCCGGCTGGCTGAAGGTCAGGTAGCGCTTGGCTTGCACGTGATACTCCACCAGTTTGGCCATGCGCTCGCTGAAGCCTGCACGACGCAAGTAATCGGCGCCGAGCCGCTCATGACTGACCACGCCATAGCCGCCCATGTTTTCGCCGCCCTCACCGCACAAGTGCCCGATATCGTGGAAAAACGCCGCCAGCACCACTTCATCATCGAAGCCTTCGGCCATGGCCAACTGTGCGGCCTGGGACATGTGCTCGATCTGCGACACCGGCTCGCCGATGTAATCCGCCGTGCCGTGCTGTTCGTACAAGCCGAAGACTTCGGCGATGGTCTGTTCCGGGTTGATCACGCCGCCCCCCACAAGGTTGTGATATTTCGCTCAGCCATTGCCGGCCCCACGCTCATGCCCACACCGGTGTGCATCAACGCCGCGCTCACACCCGGCGCCGCCCGCAGGAACGAAAACGGCGCCGGCCCGCGTGAGCCGTACACGCCCTGCCAGCGCTCCACGACCTGGATCTTGCAGCCCAGGGTCTGCTCGGCCAGCGCGATCATCCAGTCATCGACCTGCTCGGCATTGAACGGCGATGCATCGCTGCCGTAGTCATGGGAGTCACCGATGATCAGTTCGCCATGGGGCGTCGGGCTGATCAGCAAATGGATACCGTGCTCATGCAGGTGCGGTGCCTCCCGCAGGATTTGCGCCTGCACCGGCGCGGCTTCCGGCAGGTCGGCAAAGGCGCCGTAATGCACGCAGCTCAAGCCGGTGAGCAACGCGTGTTGCAGGTTCAGGTTCACCGCTGGCCGCGCGCGCAGCATTTGCAGGCGGCAGATGCTCGGGTTGAGTTCGGCCATCGCTTCGGCCAGCAGGGTCTGGTAGTCGTGGCCGGAGCACACGATGATCTGTTCAGCGCGAAAGCTGCCTGCCGTGCTGTGCAACTGGCCCGGTTCGACGTCGCGCACCAGCGTAGAGAAGTAGAACTGCACCTTCAGCTCTTGCGCCAGGTAGTTGATCAGCGCCGGGATCGCTTCGCGCGAATACAGTTGCTGATCGTCCTTGCCATGCAGCGCAGCGCGGTGATGGCGGAACTGGCCGCCGTACAGGTCTTTCATCGCTGCGCCTTGCAGCAGGTCGACGTTGTAGCCGTGTTCCTGCGCACGGCCAGCGCAGAACGCTTCCAGCAGATGCTCTTCGGCTTCGGTGCGGGCGAACAGGTAGGCGCCGTTGCGCTTGAGTTGCAGCCCGGCGACCTGCGCCCAATGGCCCCAGATCTCACGGCTTTCGCGTGCCAGGTCGAGCATCGGCCCCGGTGGTTGGCCGGTCACCAGCGCCTGGCCGAAGTTGCGCACCGAAGCGCCCAAGGGCGTGGCGCTGCGTTCGAACACCTTGACCTTGAGGCCGCGTTTGGCGGCGGCGTAGGCGTGGGACAGGCCGAGGATGCCGGCGCCGATGATCAGCAGGTCGCTGTGGTGTGTCATATCGTGATGTCCTGTTTTGCAGACCGCCATCGGGGGCAAGCCCCCTCCCACAGTTCGATTTGTGAATGCCATCAGTGTGGGAGGGGCTTGCCCCCGATGAGGCCAGTAGCCCCAACGAAAAACCTTACTGCCCTGCCACTTTCTCCGACTTGCCGTCATAGCGCTTGCGCCACTCGGTCAAGATGCTGTCGCGGTTCTTCGACGCCCAGGCAAAGTCGTTCTTGATCAAACGCTGCTCGTAGTCGGCCGGCAATTCGGTCTGCGGCTTGGCGATACCCGGCTGAGCGAGCACGGCAAAGTTTTCCTTGTACAGCTCCATGGCCGCCGGGCTGGCGGAGAAGTCGGCGAGCTTCTGCGCGGCGTCCTTGTGCGCGGTACCTTTGATCACCGCGGTGGCTTCGATATCCCAGCCCAGGCCTTCCTTCGGCAGGATGATGTCCAACGGCGCGCCCTGGCGTTTCAGCTGTACCGCCGGGTATTCAAACGAAATGCCGATCGGGAATTCACCGGAAGCCGCCAGCTTGCACGGCTTGGACCCGGAGTGAACGTACTGGCCGATGTTCTGGTGCAGGTCGTCCATGTACTGCCAGCCTTGCTTGTCGCCGAAGGTCTGCAGCCAGGCGCTGACGTCAAGGAAACCGGTGCCGGACGAGGCCGGGTTGGGCATGACGATCTTGCCCTTGTACTCAGGCTTGGTCAGGTCCTGCCAGCTCACCGGCTTGGTCAGGCCCTGTTTCTCGGCTTCAACGGTGTTGAAGCAGATGGTCGCCGCCCACACGTCCATGCCGACCCACGCCGGTGGGTTGGCGGCATCGCGATAGTTCTTGCCGATCTTGTCCAGGTCTTTGGGCGCGTAGTTGTCCAGCATGCCTTGCTGGTCGAGGATCGCCAGGCTGGAGGCGGCCAGGCCCCACACTGCGTCGGCTTGCGGGCGGTCTTTCTCGGCCAGCAGCTTGGCGGTGATGATGCCGGTGGAATCACGCACCCATTTGATCTCGACGTCGGGGTTAGCCTGTTCGAAGGCCTTTTTGTAGGTCTTCAATTGCTCGGCTTCGAGGGCCGTGTACACGGTCAACTCGGTTTTTGCGGCAAAGGCATTCACGCTGAATGCCGTGAGTACCGCCGCGACCAGCGCCAGGGGCTTGAACATGGAACACCTCCTTCAGGATTATTGCCCGGGCGCGGTCTGGCGCCAGGCTTGGGAGCGGCGCAACGCGCCACGTGAAGCCCACGCCAGCAGCAGCGAAACGCCGGCCGAAGTGAACAGGATCAGGGTCGACATGGCCGCCGCACCGCCCACGTTGCCGGCGTCATCCATGTTCAGCACGGCGACGGCGGCGAGGATGGTGTCGGGGCTGTAGAGGAAGATCGCGGCGGACACGGTGGTCATCGCCGACACAAACAGATAGCGCACGATGTCCAGCAGCGCCGGCAGGCAGATCGGCACCGTCACCTTCAAGTAATGCCGGTACAGCGGCGCCTTGAGGGACAGCGCGGCGGCTTCGAACTCGGCGTCGAGCTGGCGCAGTGCGGTGGTCGCGGTCATCTGTGCAGTGGTCAAATAATGCGCAATGGTGCACACCACCAGCAGGGTCATGGTTCCGTAGAACACATGCAGCGGATTGCCGTTGAGGTTGAAAAAGAACACGTAGCCCAGGCCCAGCACCAGGCCCGGCACGGCCATCGGCACGAAGCTGAGCATGCGCAGGGCCAGGTTGAGGCCCTTCTGGCCCTTGGTTTTTTCCATCAGGTAGGCGCCGGTGAAGATCAGCACGCTGCCGATCAACGCGGTGCACAGGGCCAGGGTCAGGCTGTTGCGGTAAGCCAGCCAACCGCCGCCGGCTGTGTCCTCGAACTGGTAATGGTTGAGGGACAGCGACAGGTTGTACGGCCAGAATTTCACCAGCGAGGAATACACCGCCATGCCGAACACCAACAGCAATACCGCGCAGATCAGCAGCACGATGGTCAGGTAGCAGGCGTCTCGCAAGGCCGATGGCACCGGTTGAAACACTTGCGCACGGCCGCTCATCGAGTCGCCGTGACGGCGGCGCAGCCAGGCATCCACCCCAAAGCTGAACAACGCCGGCAACAGCAACACCATGCCGATCAGCGCACCGCGCCCGAACTGCTGCTGGCCGACCACCGCCTTGTACGCCTCCAGGGCCAGCACCTGATAATCGCCACCCACCACCACGGGCACACCGAAGTCGGTGATGGTCAGGGTGAACACCAGGCAAAACGCGGCGAACACCGCCTGGCGCGTGGCCGGCCAGGTGATGCTGCGAAACGCCCGGGCCGGGCTGGCGCCCATGCTGGAGGCGGCATCGAACAAGCGTGCATCCGCCAGGGACAGCGCCGACAGCAGAATCATCAAGGCATGTGGGAAGGTGTAGATCACCTCCCCCAGCACAATGCCCCAGAAGCCGTAGATGTTCTCCGAAAGCAGCCCGCGCAGCATGCCCTGGTTGCCAAACAGATAGACCAGCGCAATGCCCGGCAGCATCGACGGCGCCATCAGCGGCAGCAGTGACATACCGCGCCAGATCGCCTTGCCGGGAATCAAGGTGCGTTGCAGGGCGTAGGCAAATAGGTAAGCCAGCGGTACGACGATGGCCGCCACGCTCAGGGACACTTTCAGGCTATTGCCCAGCAGCCAATGGAAGTTGGCGCTGGTCACCAGCTCCCGCGCCGCCACCAGGCCACCGCCCTGCCCGGCCTCGCTGCTGAAACCGCGCCAGAAGATCGCCAGCAACGGCATCAATACAGCGATACCCAACAGCAACAGCCACAGCAGTTTGCCGCCGACGACGAAAACTCTGTCGCCGGTTTCGGCGCGCGAAACCTGGCGTGGCAGTGTCATCACAGCAGCCATCTCAGGCAAACACCTGCAGGCTGCGCGGCGGCAAGGCCACCCAGATGTGCTGTGCCCCCAGGCGCGGCATGGCTTCCGGGGCCAGTTCGGCGAGCAGCGGGTGGCCGGGCAATTGCTCCAGCTCAAAGCTCATGCGGCAGCGGTTGCCAAGGAAGGTGATCTCGCGCACCTTGGCCGGGAACAGGTTTTCTTCATGCACCGGCGGGTTGACGCTGATCGCCTCCGGGCGACAGAACAGGCGCCCGGACTTGGCCATGCCGGCATCGTCGGCCAGGCGCATGTTCATCCCGCCGACCTGGGCGTGACTGGCACTGTTGCGGCTGAACGGCAGCCAATTGCCCTGGCCGACAAACTCCGCCACGAACGGCGTGGCCGGACGGTCGTAGACCTCCTGGGGCGTGGCGTATTGCTCGACCTTGCCGTTGTTCATCACGGCGATACGGTCGGCCATCAGCATCGCTTCATCCTGGTTGTGGGTGACCATCAACGTAGTGATGCCCAGGCACCGTTGCAGTTGGCGCAGCTCGGTACACAGATGCTCACGCACGCGGGCGTCGAGGGCCGACATCGGTTCGTCCAGCAACAACAACGAAGGCGCGGGCGCCAAGGCACGCGCCAAAGCGACGCGTTGCTGCTGGCCACCGGACAGCTGGCCGGGGTATTTCTTTTCGCTACCGACCAGGCCGACCAGTTCGAGCATCTGGCCAACACGCTGGCGCACTTCATCGCGACCACTGCCGGTGAGGCCGTAGCCGATGTTCGCTTCAACGGTGAGGTTGGGAAACAACGCGTAGGACTGGAACAGGATGCCGTAGTCCCGCGCCTGGGGCGGCAGCAGGGAAACATCGCGGTCGCCCAGGTAAAGCTCGCCGCTGTCCTGGCGTTCCAGGCCGGCGATACAGCGCAGCAAGGTGGTCTTGCCGCAACCGGACGGGCCCAGCAGGCACACCAGCTCGCCAGCGGCGACGTCCAGGGACACGTTGTCCAGCGCGGTAAAGGCGCCGAAGCGTTTCTGGATACCCCGCACCTTCATGGGCGCGCCGGGTTGGGTCAGGGCTGTGTTCATGCAAGGCACCTCATCGAACGGATGAGGGCCATGCTAGGGTGGCAATGCGTCCCTGATGTGGCAGAAAGGCAAAACGTGGTGATAGTGGTATTGGTGGATTTGGGTAGGGCTCTCAATGCTGAGTGCCTGGTCTATCGCTATCGGGGGCAAGCCCCCTCCCACATTAGACCCCGTTCTCATGTTGGAACTCGGTCAAGTGTGGGAGGGGGCTTGCCCCCGATTGGCCCTCAAGGCGATCACCACGCTTCAGAGCGGCGACATTTCCTGCGCCAACCCCAGAAAAGCCGCCGGCAGGCGAGCACTTTTCCGTTCTTTGAGGCAGTACAGATACTCCGGAATCTGCGGCGCATTCTCGATGGTCAGCACGCGCAATTGCGGGTCATGGGGCACTTCCTGACGGGCAATGATGCTGATGCCGATGTTGCGCAGCACCGCTTCACGAATCGACTCGCGGCTGCCGATTTCCAGCAGCGGTCCAAAGCTCACACCTGCACTCTGCAACAGTTCTTCGGTCAAACGCCGCGTGGTAGAGCCCGCTTCACGCATCAACAGCGTGTGCCCGGCCAATGCGTTGAGCGGTACATGGTCGAGCTTGGCCAACGGATGGTTGCGGTGCACCGCCAGCACCAACGGGTCGGTGCCCAGTACGCGGCGAATCAGGCGTGGGTCTTCGAGCAGTTGCGAGGAGGCGGCAACGTCGACGCGGTAATCGTCCAGCGCTTCGAGTACCTGCTGGGAGTTGCCGATTTCCACCGACACTTCCACCTGCGGCAGGCGTTCGCGAAAGGCTTTGACCAGGTCGAGGATGTAGTACGGCGCCGTCGCGGCAATCCTCAGTGCGCCTTGGACCTGGCCGTTGTTGCGCAGGAAAAACTCGATATCCGCTTCCTGCTGCAACAGCGCCTTGACCATCGGCAGCAGCCGCGCGCCCTCGTCGCTGACGGTGAGGCGACGCCCGCCACGGTAGAACAATTCAATGCCGTATTGGCTTTCCAGATTGCGGATCTGGGTGGTGACCGTGGGTTGGCTCAGGCCGAGTTTTTTCGCCGCCTGGGTAATGCTGCCCAGGCGGGCGACCATATAAAACGCCTTCAACTCGGCACTCAGCACACCACCCTCTCATCGTCTATTTGCGCAATAGGCGCAGGCCATTGAACACCACTAGCAAGCTCACGCCCATGTCGGCGAACACCGCCATCCACATCGTGGCCATGCCCAGGAAGGTGACCGCGAGGAAGATCGCCTTGATCACCAGCGCCAGGGCGATGTTCTGCTTGAGGATACTCGACGTTTGCCGCGACAGACGAATGAAAGCCGGAATCTTGCGCAGGTCATCGTCCATCAAGGCCACATCAGCGGTCTCGATGGCCGTGTCGGTACCCGCTGCAGCCATGGCAAAGCCGATCTCGGCGCGGGCCAGGGCCGGGGCGTCGTTGATGCCGTCGCCGACCATGCCCACGCGGTGGCCTTGGCCGTAGAGGGTTTCGATGGCTTGCAGCTTGTCGGTCGGCAACAGGTCGCCCTGGGCCTGGTCGATGCCAACCTGGGCGGCAATCGCCTGGGCGGTATGGGTGTTGTCACCGGTAAGCATCAGAGTCTTAATGCCCAGTTCGTGCAACTGCTGGATGGCTTCGCGGCTGCTGTCCTTGACCGTGTCGGCCACGGCGAACAGCGCCAGTGGGCCGGACTTGTCGAGCAGCAGCACCACGGACTTACCTTGCTTCTCCAGGGCGAAGAGTTTTTCTTCCAGCTCCGGCGAGCACAGGCCCAGGTCTTCCACCAGGCGGTGGTTGCCCAAATGGTAGGTTTCGCCGTTGATCTCGCCGCGCACGCCGCGACCGGCCAGGGCGGCGAAGTTATCCACAATGTGGGTAGGCAGATTTTTATCCACAGCCGCATTGGCGATCGCCAGCGACACCGGGTGATCGGAACGCCCAGCCAGGCTGGCGGCCAATGCCGGTGCGCTGTCTTCGACGTTGGGGAACAGCGCCAGGTAATCGGTTTGCACCGGTTTGCCGTGGGTAATGGTGCCGGTCTTGTCGAGGGCCAGGTAGTCGAGCTTGTAACCGCCCTCCAGGTACACGCCGCCCTTGATCAGGATGCCTTTGCGCGCTGCCGCCGCGAGGCCGCTGACGATAGTCACCGGGGTGGAAATCACCAGTGCACACGGGCAGGCGACCACCAGCAGCACCAGGGCGCGGTAGATCCAGTCGAACCAGGCACCGGCCATGAACAACGGCGGGATCACCGCCACGCCCAGGGCAAACAGGAACACCGCCGGGGTGTAGATTTTCGAGAAGCTGTCGACGAAGCGCTGGGTCGGTGCCCGTGCGCCTTGGGCCTGCTCCACCGCGTGAATGATGCGCGCCAGGGTGGAGTTGTTGGCGGCGGCAGTGACTTTATATTCCAGGGAACCGGCCTGGTTGATGGTGCCGGCGAAGACTTTGTCGCCCACGGTCTTTTCAATCGGCAGGCTTTCACCGGTGATCGGCGCCTGATCGATCGTGGATTGGCCAGCGGTGACTTCGCCATCCAGGCCGATGCGCTCGCCAGGCTTTACCCGCACGATGGCGCCAAGATCGATACTCTTGACCTCTTGTTCAGCCCAAGACCCATCAGCCTGCTGCACGGTGGCCTGCTCGGGCGTCATCTGCATCAAGCCGCTGATGGCATTGCGCGCACGGTCCAGGGATTTGGCTTCGATCAACTCGGCCACGGTGAACAGGAACATCACCATCGCCGCTTCCGGCCACTGGCCGATCAGGATCGCGCCGGTTACCGCGATGCTCATCAGGGCATTGATGTTCAGGTTGAGGTTTTTCAGGGCAATCCAGCCCTTCTTATAGGTGGTGAGCCCGCCACTGAGGATCGACACCAGCGCCACGATGGCAATCACCCAGGTCGGCGCGGCGCTGGTGAAGTGCAGCACTTCGGCGCCCAGTGCGCCGATGCCGGACAACGCCAGCGGCCACCAGTGTTTCTTGGCGGGCGGTTCGGCGGCGGGTGTGCCTTCTTCGACGGGATCGGCCTGCATGCCCAGGGACTTGATGGCGTCGATGATCGGCGCGGTCGTCGGCAGATCGTGGGTGACACCGAGGATGCGGTTGATCAGGTTGAATTCCAGTTGCTGCACACCCGCAAGCTTGCCCAGTTTGTTCTGGATCAGCGTCTGCTCGGTGGGGCAGTCCATGGCTTCGATGCGAAAGGTGCTCAGCCGCGAGCCGGCGGTGGGCGCTTCGCTCAATTGCACCAACGCCGGGGCCGGGGTGCCGGAACAGCAGGCGCCGCCGTGGCCATGGTCATGCACAGGCGTGAGTTTTTTCGGGCCATGATCGTGATCATGCTCGTGTTTATGCGGGGTGTGGATGGAATCGCTCATTCTGTCGCGTCCGTAAAGGTGCCTGTTGCCAAGTAAAGACCCTGTAGCCACTATAGGGTCAAGCACCCATTTGGAGATTGTTGCGATGAAGATCGGCGAACTGGCCAAACTGACCGACTGCCCGGTGGAAACCATCCGTTACTACGAGAAGGAAGGCCTGCTGCCTCCGCCGGCGCGCACCGACGCCAACTACCGCGTATACACCCAGGCACACACCGAGCGGTTGGTGTTTATCCGCAATTGCCGCAGCCTGGACATGACCCTGGAAGAAATCCGCAGCCTGCTGGGGCTACGGGACAGCCCCCAGGACCAGTGCGAAAGCGTGAATGCGCTGATCGACGAGCATATCCACCACGTGAAAGCGCGGATCGATGGGCTGTTGGCGTTGCAGGAGCAATTGCTGGACCTGCGCCAGCGCTGTGGTGGCGGGGATCAGTGCGGGATTCTGCAGCGGCTGGAAGTCAGCGGGAGTGTGCTGGCCAGTGAGGCTGAGCCCTCACATGTAGGGCGCAGCCATGGGCATTGATCAGATAGCCACGTCGGCCTTGATGCTTGGGTCGGCGTCGTAGCCCACGATCTCGAAGTCTTCGAACTTATAGTCGTAGATCGACGCAGGTTTGCGCTTGATCACCAGTTCCGGCAGCTTCTTCGGCGTGCGCGCCAGCTGGGTGCGGATCTGGTCCATGTGGTTGCTGTAGGCGTGGGTGTCGCCGGTGGTGACGATGATCTCATGGGGGATCAGGTCGCACTGCTGGGCCAGCATATGGGTGAGCAAGGCCAGCGCGGCGGTGTTGTACGGCAGGCCGAGGAAGACGTCGGAGCTGCGGATATACAACTGCATCGACAGGTGACCATCATGCACGAACGCCTGGTACAGCAGGTGGCACGGTGGCAGGGCTTGTTTGCCGTTGCGGGCGTTTTCCTGGGGGCTCTTGGTTTCGTCCGGCAGGTACTCGACGTTCCAGCCGTGGAACAGGATGCGGCGGCTGTTGGGGTTGGTCTTGAGGGTGTGGACCATGTAGTCGATCTGGTTGATCGTGCCGCCGTCCTTGGTTGGCCAGGCGGTCCACTGTTCGCCGTACACCGGGCCCAGATCGCCATCTTCGGTGGCCCATTCGTCCCAGATGCGCACGCCGTTTTCGTTCAGCCACTTGATGTTGGTGTTGCCGCTCAACATCCAGATCAGTTCATTGGCAATGCTTTTGAAGTGAAGCTTCTTGGTGGTCAGCAGCGGGAAGCCGTCGGCCAGGTTATGCCGATACTGACGGGCAAACACGGCTTTGGTGCCGGTACCGGTGCGATCGCCCTTGGTCAGTCCATTGGTCACGACGTCGTTCAGTAGCTCGAGATATTGCTTCATGTTGGTACCCGTATCGTTGAAGCCCAGGCCAGATAAAGACCTGGGCATTCGAATTTAAAGCGCGGTGTTCTTCAGAGGTTGCGGGCGGTTATACGCCCACCACAGCAGGCCCAAGCCACCGATGATCATCGGCAGGCTGAGGATCTGGCCCATGGTCACCCAACCGAACGCCAGGTAGCCCAGTTGCGCATCCGGCACACGCACGAACTCGACGATAAAGCGGAAGATCCCATAGAACAGCGCGAACATGCCGGAAACCGCCATGGTCGGGCGCGGTTTGCGCGAAAAGATGTACAGGATAAGGAACAGCGCAACGCCTTCCAACGCAAACTGGTAGAGCTGCGACGGGTGGCGCGGCAGTTGCGCCGGATCGCTGAACGGCGGGAACACCATGGCCCACGGCACGTCGGTCGGCTTGCCCCACAACTCGGCGTTGATGAAGTTGCCGATACGCCCGGCGCCCAGGCCGATCGGCACCATCGGCGCGACGAAGTCCATCAGTTGGAAGAACGACTTGCCGTTGCGGCGACCGAACCACCAGGCAGCGATCATCACACCGATAAAGCCGCCGTGGAACGCCATGCCGCCTTTCCATACTTCGAAGATCAATGTCGGGTTGGCGATGTACGCGGACAGATCATAGAACAGCACGTAGCCGAGTCGCCCGCCGACAATCACCCCCATCGACAGCCAGAAGACCATGTCGGAGAGTTTCTCCTTGGTCCAGGTCGGGTCGAACCGGTTCAGGCGTCGGGAGGCCAGAAACCAGGCACCGCCGATGCCGATCAGGTACATCAACCCGTACCAGTGGATTTTCAGCGGACCGATGGCCAGGGCCACCGGGTCGATCTGCGGGTAAGGCAGCATTGCGACTCCTCGTTAAATCATTCGTTAGGCGTGCGGACCATGCCGGGCCGCGATTAAGCCTGCATTACTCAAGTTTTTTCAAAGCAAAAAGTTCAAACCGACACAGAACAGCAACCCGGCGAACAACCGCTTGAGCAACCGCGGCGACAAGCGATGCGCCAGGCGTGCGCCGAAACGGGCGAACACCATGCTGGTCAGGGCAATGCCCAACAGCGCTGGCAAATACACGAACCCTAGACTATGAGCGGGCAACAGCGGGTCATGCCAGCCCAGAATCATGAAACTTAATGCACTGGCCACCGCAATCGGCAAGCCACAGGCCGATGAAGTGGCCACCGCCTGCTGCATCGGCACGCTGCGCCAGGTCAGGAACGGCACGGTCAGCGAACCGCCGCCAATTCCGAAAATCGCCGAGGCCCAGCCGATAAACGTCCCCGCCACGGTCAGGCCAACCTTGCCCGGCACCGTACGGCTGGCCTTGGGCTTGACCTCCAGGGCCAGTTGCACGGCCACCAGCAAGGCAAACACGCCAATGATCTTTTGCAGGTGCGGGCCGGAAATCGCCTCGGCAGTCAGCGCGCCAAAGCCGGCGCCAATCAGGATGCCCACGGTCATCCACACAAAGATCGGCCAACGCACCGCGCCCCGCCGGTGGTGTTCACGCACGGCATTCACCGAGGTAAAGATGATCGTCGCCAGGGAAGTACCCACCGCCAGGTGGGTCAGCACCTGCGGGTCAAACCCCTGCAAGGTGAAGCTGAACACCAGCACCGGCACGATGATGATCCCGCCGCCCACGCCGAACAGCCCGGCGAGCACGCCCGCACAGGCGCCGAGCAGCAAATACAGCAGAAATTCCATGGGAGCCCCCGAACCAAGTCCGGCATGTTAACGGATGGAAGGCATGCGACCCAACTGGATACGATGGAACGCCTCTGCTTGAGTGGGTAGAGTGGCTGAAAACACAAAAGGGATCGCCTGATGTGCCTGATTGTTTTTGCCTGGCGGCCGGGCCACGCCCAGCCGCTGATCGTCGCGGCCAACCGCGATGAGTTCTACGCCCGCCCCAGCCTGCCGCTGGCCCAGTGGCCGGATGCGCCACAGGTGTACGCCGGCCGTGACCAGGAAGCCGGTGGCACTTGGCTGGGCGTGAACGCCGAAGGGCGCTTCGCTGCCCTGACCAATATCCGTGATCCTCATCAACCGCCGGCCCGTAAGTCACGGGGGGAATTAGTGGCGCGGTTTCTCAACGGTTCCCTGCCGATTGACGAATATTTGGCCGATGTTAACGGCCGTTCGATTGAATATGCCGGATTCAATCTGCTGGTGGGCACGCGGGATGAGCTGTGGCATTACAACGCCAACCATACCGAGCCCACGCGCTTGAAGGCCGGGGTGTATGGGCTATCCAACGCGGGGCTGGATACGCCGTGGCCCAAGTTGCTCAAGGCCAGGGCGGCGTTGAGCGCGGTTCTGGATGATCCGCAACCAGAGGCGTTGCTGGATATTTTGAGTGACCCACGGACCGCGCCGTTTGCGGACTTGCCGGACACTGGGGTGGGGTTGGCGACGGAAAGCCTTTTATCCAGCGTGTTTATTGCCAGCCCGAGTTACGGGACGCGGGCGAGCACGGCATTGATCGTGAATGCCGACGGGACGCGGCGGATGGTGGAACGCAGTTTCGGGCCGCACGGTGGGCGGTTGGGCGAAGTCGAAATCAACCTATGACCCCACCCTCCCACATTTTCAAAGGTTTTTGGCAGAGGCCGGGTTGATCATCCGCGTCAGTCCCAGGTTTTTCAGGGCTAACTGCAACGAGCTGTGGATAACCTGCGGGTTGTCGATGGTCATCAACTTCGCCAGCAGCTCCTTGGCCATGCTCAGCTCCACCTGGCGCAGCATCCACTTCACCTTCGGCAAGTTGGTGGCGTTCATCGACAGGCTGTCAAAACCCATCGCCATCAACAGCACCGCCGCCGCCGGGTCACCAGCCATTTCGCCGCAGATGCTCACCGGCTTGCCTTCGGCATGGGCGTCGCGCACCACATGTTGCAGGGCTTGCAGCACCGCCGGGTGCAGGTAGTCGTAGAGGTCGGCCACCCGTGGGTTGTTACGGTCCACAGCCAGCAGGTATTGAGTCAGGTCGTTGGACCCCACTGACAGGAAGTCCACCTGCCGCGCCAGTTCCTTGGCCTGGTACACCGCCGCCGGAATCTCGATCATCACGCCAATCGGCGGCATCGGTACGTCGGCGCCTTCGTCGCGTACTTCGCCCCAGGCGCGGTGGATCAGGTGCAGCGCCTCTTCCAGCTCATGGGTGCCGGAGATCATCGGCAGCAGGATGCGCAGGTTGTTCAGGCCTTCGCTGGCCTTGAGCATGGCGCGGGTCTGAACCAGGAAGATTTCCGGGTGATCGAGGGTGACGCGAATGCCGCGCCAGCCGAGGAACGGGTTGTCCTCTTTGATCGGGAAATACGACAGTGACTTGTCGCCGCCGATGTCCAGGCTGCGCATGGTCACCGGCAACGGATGGAAGGCCTGCAGTTGCTCGCGATAGATCGCCAGTTGCTCCTTCTCACTCGGGAAACGCTGGTTGATCATGAACGGCACTTCGGTGCGGTACAGCCCCACCCCTTCGGCGCCACGCTGTTGCGCACGGGCCACGTCGGCGAGCAGGCCGGTATTCACCAGCAGCGGCACACGGTGACCATCGGTGGTCACGCATGGCAACTCGCGCAATGAATCGAGGCCCAGCGCCAGTTGCTTCTCTTCCTCGACCACTTCGGCGTATTGCTTGCGCAGCACTTCGCTGGGGTTGGTGAAGACTTCGCCGCGATGGCCATCGACAATCATGTCGATACCATCCACCTTGGAATACGGCAGGTCCACCAGGCCCATCACCGTCGGGATGCCCATGGCCCGAGCCAGGATCGCGACGTGGGAGTTACCCGAGCCGAGTACCGACACCAGGCCGACCAGTTTGCCTTCCGGCACTTCGCCAAGCATCGTCGCGGTCAGCTCTTCGCTGATCAGGATGGTGTTGTCGGGGTAGACCAGGTTGGTGGTGCGATCTTCCTGCAGGTACGCCAGCAGACGGCGACCGAGGTCGCGCACATCCGAGGCCCGTTCGCGCAGGTAGGCGTCGTCCATCAGTTCGAAACGGTTGACGTGATTGGTGACCACCTGGCGCAGCGCACCCTGGGCCCACTGGCCGGTCTTGATCACGGTCTTGACTTCATTACCCAGCGACGCGTCGTCGAGCATCATCTGGTACACGTCGAACAGCGCGCGCTCTTCGGGGCGCAGTTGGGTGGCCAGCTTGGTCGACAGGTTGCGCATGTCGGCGCGCACGCCTTCCAGGGCGGTCTTGAACAGTTTGATTTCAGCGTCGATGTCGGTGACGACCTTGTCCGGCACCACGTCCAGATCCGCCGGCGGCAGCATGACCACCGCCCTACCGACCGCAGCGCCTGGCGAACCGGGTACACCAACGAACTTGGCTTCCTGGATACCCTTGCCTTCGCGCCCCAGGCCGCGAATCGAGCCAGTGGCCTCGGCGTGCGCGATAACCCCGGCGAGCTGCGCACTCATGGTCACGAGGAAGGCTTCTTCACCTTCGTCGAACTGACGGCGCTCTTTCTGCTGGATGACCAACACGCCGACGACGCGGCGGTGGTGAATGATCGGTGCCCCAAGGAACGAGGCGTAACGCTCTTCACCGGTTTCGGCAAAGTAGCGATAACGCGGGTGATCGGCCGCGTTTTCAAGGTTCAGGGGTTCTTCACGCGTCCCCACCAGGCCCACCAGACCTTCATTGGGCGCCATGCTGACCTTGCCGATGGAGCGCTTGTTCAAGCCCTCCGTGGCCATCAGCACAAAACGGTTGGTCTCGGGGTCCAGCAGGTAAACCGAGCAGACCTGGCTGCCCATGGCTTCCTTGACGCGCAACACAATAATCCCCAACGCCGCCTTGAGATCCTTGGCGGAGTTAACTTCCTGGACGATCTTGCGCAGCGTATTGAGCATGGCTCGGGGTCGAACTCCGTCGTCAGTCGCGCGCTAAAAGGCGCGGGGCAAGCTCTTTGAGCGCGCGACGATAAACCTCGCGCTTGAATGTCACCACCTGGCCCAACGGATACCAATAGCTGACCCAGCGCCAGCCATCGAACTCCGGTTTACCGGTCAAATCCATCCGCACCCGCTGCTCGTTGGAGATCAGGCGCAGGAGAAACCATTTCTGCTTCTGGCCGATACACAGCGGTTGGCTGTGGGTACGCACCAGGCGTTGCGGCAAACGATAGCGCAACCAGCCACGGGTACAGGCCAGAATCTGCACATCTTCGCGCTCAAGGCCGACTTCTTCGTTCAACTCGCGGTACAAGGCGTCTTCAGGGGTCTCGTCGGGGTTGATTCCACCTTGAGGAAACTGCCAGGCATCTTGGTTGATTCGGCGAGCCCATAGCACCTGTCCGGCATCATTCGTAAGAATAATCCCGACATTAGGACGGAAACCATCGGGGTCGATCACGGCAACAACCTCGCAAACGCATGTCGCCGCATTGTTCCACAAAGGTTGATGAAGCGGCAACGAGGCTTCGTACCTTATGTGCACTCTTGTGAAAAGACCGTATTCTGGACGCCTTTTTACAGACTTTTCAGCGAGTAACTGCAATGCGCCTGGCTTTATTCGACTTGGACAACACCCTTCTCGGCGGTGACAGCGATCACGCCTGGGGCGATTACCTCTGTGAACGCGGGATTCTCGACCCGGTGGCCTACAAGGCCCGCAACGACGAGTTCTACCAGGATTACCTGGCCGGCAAGCTGGACAACGCCGCCTACCTGAACTTCTGCCTGGAGATCCTCGGCCGCACCGAGATCACCCAGTTGAACGAATGGCACAACGACTATATGCGCGACTGCATCGAGCCGATCATGCTGCCGCTGGCCATTGAGCTGCTGGCCAAACACCGCGCCGCCGGTGACAAGTTGGTCATCATCACCGCCACCAACCGTTTCGTCACCGCGCCGATTGCCGCACGCCTGGGCGTTGAAACCTTGATCGCCACCGAGTGCGAGATGGAAAACGGCCGCTACACCGGGCGCAGCACCGATGTGCCGTGCTTCCGTGAAGGAAAGGTGACGCGCTTGAACCGCTGGCTGGAAGAAACCGGGTACAGCCTGCAAGACAGCTATTTCTATAGCGACTCGATGAACGACTTGCCGCTGCTGGAGAAAGTGACTCACCCGGTGGCGGTGGATCCGGATCCGAACCTGCGGGCCGAGGCCGAGAAGCGCGGCTGGCCGGTGATCACGCTGCGCAGCTGATGAAGCCATCGGGGGCAAGCCCCCTCCCACACTTGATCGGGTTCACACGGTCAAAATGTGGGAGGGGGCTTGCCCCCGATGCAGACGACTCGGTCCAAAGCCTTAAACCGGCTTGGCGCCCATCAGACCGGCAATCGCCACAAACCCCACCAGACTGACCACCGCCAGCACCAGCGTGAAGTTCAGGCTACCGCCCTCACCTTTGCGCAGGCGATTGAGCCGCGCCACCAGCCAGAACCAGGCCAGCGCCGCCACGGTATAGAGGATGCTGGAACCCAGGATCCAGGTCTGGCCCAGCGGCCAGCCAACCAGGTGCACCAGCCACCAGCCGGTAAACGGCATGCTGACCACGCACACGCCCATCAGCAACCAGACGAACGCCCACGGGCGCTGCACGGTCACCGCCGGGCCGGCGCTGCGTTTGCGCCAGGCCAGCAGCGCCAGGCCAAGGCCACTGAGCAGCAACACCACGGTGGCTGCCATGTGGATAACTTTCAGGGTGGTCAGGGTTTCCATGTGTCGTTTTCCTTGAAGGCCGCCCCTTCAGCGTAGTCGCTCAACCGAGGAACAGTTTGTAGGCCGGGTTATCGCTTTCATCCCAGTACGGGTAGCCGATGGCTTCCAGGGCGGCCGGTACCAGGTGACGTTCATCCGTCGGCACTTGCAGGCCGGCGACCACACGGCCGTCTGCTGCGCCGTGGTTGCGATAGTGGAACATCGAGATGTTCCAGCGCCCGCCCAATTTGTTAAGAAAGTTGAACAACGCCCCCGGACGCTCCGGAAACTCGAAGCGCAACACCACTTCATCGCTGACCTTGGCCGCGTGCCCGCCCACCATGTGACGAATGTGCAACTTGGCCAGTTCGTTCTCGGTCAGGTCCAGCACCGGGAACCCCTGGCGGGTCAGGCTGGCGATCAGGGCACTGCGCGGATCATTTTCCGGATGGGTCTGCACGCCGACAAAGATGTGCGCCTCGCTGCCGGAGTGGTAGCGGTAGTTGAATTCGGTGATCTGGCGTTTACCCACGGCCTCGCAGAACGCCTTGAAGCTGCCGGGCTTCTCAGGGATGGTCACGGCGATGATGGCTTCGCGGCCTTCACCCAGCTCGGCGCGTTCGGCCACGTGGCGCAGGCGGTCGAAGTTGACGTTGGCGCCGGAGTCGATGGCGACCAGAGTCTGTCCGGTGACGCCACGGGTCTCGACGTACTTCTTGATCCCGGCCACGCCCAAAGCCCCTGCCGGCTCGGTGATGGAACGGGTATCGTCGTAGATGTCCTTGATCGCCGCACAGATCTCGTCGGTGTTCACGGTGATCACTTCATCCACATAGTCCTTGCAGATGTCGAAGGTGTGCTGGCCGATCTGCGCCACCGCCACGCCATCGGCAAAGATGCCCACGGTCGGCAGCACAACGCGCTCGCCAGCAGCCATGGCGGCTTGCAGGCAGTTGGAGTCGTCCGGCTCGACGCCGATGATCTTGATCTCGGGGCGCAGGTATTTCACGTACGCCGCAATACCGGCGATCAGCCCGCCGCCGCCCACCGGTACGAAAATCGCGTCCAGCGGCCCTGGATGCTGGCGCAGGATCTCCATCGCCACGGTGCCCTGCCCGGCAATGGTGTGCGGATCATCGTAGGGGTGGATATACACGTAGCCTTTTTCGTCGACCAGTTTGAGCGAGTAGGCCAGGGCTTCCGGGAACGAATCGCCATGCAGCACCACTTTGCCGCCACGGGAGCGCACGCCTTCGACCTTGATTTCAGGCGTGGTCTTGGGCATCACGATGGTGGCCTTGACCCCCAGCACCTTCGCCGCCAGGGCCAGGCCCTGGGCATGGTTGCCGGCCGACGCGGTGACCACGCCGCGCGCACGTTCTTCGGCGCTCAGTTGGGTCAGCTTGTTATAGGCGCCGCGAATCTTGAACGAGAACACCGGTTGCAAGTCTTCACGCTTGAGCCAGACCTGGTTGCCCAGCCGCTCGGAGAGCTGACGGGCGGTCTGCAACGGGGTTTCTACGGCAACGTCGTAAACGCGCGAGGTGAGGATCTTTTTGACGTACTGTTCAAGCATCGGCGGATATCACTGGGCGGGTTGGGCAGGGCCAAGGAGTCTAACCCAGCGTTTGGGCGGGCGACCACACGAATCCAGAGGTTTTGTTGGGTTATACTCGCGCCCCTCGATAACTCCCCGCCCGTTCCGGAGCCCGCATGACCCAGGATCAACTCAAACAGGCAGTGGCCCAGGCCGCCGTCGATTTAATCCTTCCTAAACTCGACGACAAGAGCATCGTCGGTGTCGGCACCGGCTCCACCGCCAACTGCTTTATCGATGCACTGGCCCAGCACAAGGGCGCATTCGATGGCGCCGTGGCCAGCTCCGAAGCCACCGCCGCACGCCTCAAGGGCCACGGCATTCCGGTGTACGAGCTCAACACCGTGAGCGACCTGGAGTTCTACATCGACGGCGCCGATGAAAGCGACGAACACCTGAACCTGATCAAGGGCGGCGGCGCAGCCCTGACCCGCGAGAAGATCGTCGCGGCCGTGGCCAAGACCTTCATCTGCATCGCCGACGCCAGCAAGCTGGTGCCGGTGCTCGGTGCCTTCCCGTTACCAGTGGAAGTGATCCCGATGGCCCGCAGCCACGTGGCCCGCGAGCTGGTGAAGCTGGGCGGCGACCCGGTGTACCGTGAGGGCGTGCTGACCGACAACGGCAACATTATCCTCGACGTGTTCAACATGCAGATCACCAATCCGGTGGAGCTTGAAACGCAGATCAACGCGATTGTCGGCGTGGTCACCAACGGCCTGTTCGCGGCGCGTCCGGCCGATGTGCTGCTGCTGGGCACCGCCGAAGGCGTCAAAACCCTCAAGGCTTCTTGAAGACGTAGAACAGGTTCGGCTCGCTGACGAGGTACAGCGCGCCCTCGTCATCCATGGCGATGCCTTCGGCCTGCGGCACTCGCTTCGTCAGGCCATGACGTCCGTTGAGCAGTGACAGACTGCTCAACGGGCGACCGTCGATATCCAGTTCCAGCACCAGAAACGACTCATCCGACAGCGCCAGCAGATGGCCGCTGCGCTCATCGTATTGCAGGCTCGACAGGTCACGCACAAACAACCCGGCGTCGCGCTTGGGGTTATTGATCACGTGTACCGAGTAGGTTTTTTCCGGTTTGAAATGCGGGAAGCCATGCACCTCATAGATCAGCATCGGGTCGCGCTCCTTGGCCACGAACAGGCGCTTGCCCACCGAGTCGTAGGCCAGGCCTTCAAAGCCCTTGTTGCCACCGACATGCAAACCCAGGGTCATCTGCTCCGCGTCAGCGGCGTCGAGGAATTGGGTGTCATCGTCCACATGCACCTTGATCAGCCGCTGCTGGCGCTCATCGCTGATGACATAGATGTTGTCGCTGATGAACTCCACGGCTTCGGCATCGCCGAACCCGATCAAGGGGATGCGCCGCAAGATCTTGCCTTCCAGGGACAACTCGATCAGCTCGGCGTTTTTATTGGTGACGGTGAACAGGCTTTTGCGCACCGGGTCGTAGGTCAGGGCCGAGACATCGTCGTCGAGCCCCTCAATGGCCTGGGCTTCCAGCGTGACGCGGTAGTCCGCCAGCCCGATGGAGCGTTCGTCCGCTGGCTGGCGCCATACCTGCCAATTGAACCAGGCACGTTCGAACAGGCGAAAATGCTGCGCAACGGCCCCTGCGCTGACCAGGGCGATCAGCGCAAGCAAGATGAACAGGGGTTTGGGGCGGGCTAGTCGTTGCATCGGGGGGGCTCAAATTCAAAAGTGGCGAATGAATATCACGCCCGTCTGAATTTAAACTTAAACACGCCCGGATGTCTGGCAGATGCCGCTCACAGAGACATATCTGACGTAATCGGTGTGCTATTTCTGCTTTTCGAATCGGTAGAACAGGTTTGGCTCACTGACGATGTACAGCGTGCCCTCCTCGTCCATGGTCACCCCTTCGGCACGGGGAATGGTGTGCTTGAGGCCGTTGAAACCGCCGAGCAGGGTCATGAAGCTGACTTGCTGGCCCTTCTCGTCCAGCTCCAGCAACAGATGGGAGTCGGCCGACAGCACCAGCAAATGCCCGGTACGCGGGTCGACGGACAGGGCCGAGAGGTTGCGCATGTCCAGTTCTTTGCTCGCCAGCGTTTGTTTATCGCCCGCCAGGGTCGGGCCGCCGTCGCTTTTCCAGGTAAACAGCGCGGGCGGGCGCTCTTCGCCAAGGATCAACTGCTGGTTACGCTTGTCCCAGGTGATGGCTTCGAAGGCCTTGTTCTGGTCCTTGGACGGGCCGAGGTCATAGCTGGTGAAGTCGGCTTTGTTCAGTTGGGTGGTGCTCGCATCGACCTTGACGATGGTCAGGGTGTGCTGGCGCTCGTCGACCACTGCCAACAGGCCATTCTCCATCACGGTCACGCCTTCCGGGTTGTCCCAGCCGTTGAGCGGCATCTTGCGCAATACATCGCCTTGCAGGCTCAACTCGGCCAGGAACGGGTTTTTGCCCATCACGGAAAACAGGGTTTTGGTCTGTGGGTTGTAGGCAACGTCTGACGCTTCGTCCTTCTCCATCCCCGGCAAGAGCTTGCCATCAATGACCGCATGGTAGTCCGGCAGCCATACGCTCTGCTGGCGTTCAGCCGGCGTCTCAAAGCGCTCCAGCACCCACAACACACCGCGATCATCCCAGTGCAGGGCCCAGGCCACGCCATACAGGATCACCCCTGTCAGCAACAGCCAGGAATACCAACGCATGGCAAAACGAGAACGCGGCTTGGGTGAAGCGGAGGGCAGGGACACGGCCATTGGGCGCTTTTTCCGGAAAGTCAGCGTTAGGTGATAGCACAGGAACAACGGGCCTGCGCGAACGAGGCTGAGGATTATCCGGATGGCGTGTGAAAAAAATGCAAAAGCCTGGGATGTGGGAGGGGGCTTGCCCCCGATTGCTGAGTGTCAGGCAACAGATATTTGACTGATAAACCGCCATCGGGGGCAAGCCCCCTCCCACAATTTTGACCGCGTTTTGTCTGTGCTTAACGAACAACGCTTTCAAAACGATGCTGGTCCGCCAGTTCCAGCACCAACTCATCCCCCACATTCAGCGGGCCTACACCGGCCGGGGTGCCGGTGAGGATCACGTCGCCCGCCTGCAGCGAGAAGCAGCCGGCCATGTGCTGGATCATCGGGATGATCGGGTTGAGCATCTGCGCGCTGTTGCCGTCCTGGCGCACCTCGCCATTGATGGTCAGGCGGATGCCGATGTCGGTCACGTCCACAAAGGTACTGCCCACCACGAACGGCGCAATCACCGCCGCGCCGTCGAAGGACTTGGCGATTTCCCACGGCAGGCCCTTGGCTTTCAACTCGGCCTGCTTGTCGCGCAGGGTCAGGTCCAGGGCCGGGGCGAAGCCGGAGATGGCATCCAGCACTTCTTCACGGCTGGGCTTGTTCGACAATGGCTTGCCGATCAACACCGCGATCTCCGCTTCGTAATGCACCGAACCGCGCTCGGTGGGGATAGTGAAACTGTCGCCCAACGGCACCACACAGCTGCCCGGCTTGATGAACAGCAACGGTTCGGTCGGTACCGGGTTATCCAGTTCCTTGGCATGTTCGGCGTAGTTACGCCCGATACACACCACTTTCCCCACCGGAAAGTGGATGTTGGTGCCGTCGACATACTTGTGCTGGTAGCTCATGGAACGACTCCTTCAGGGCGATTAAACAGCGAAGATCTTGCCAGGGTTCATGATCCCGTTCGGGTCGAACACTGCTTTGACAGCCTTCATGTATTCGATTTCAAACGGCGAGCGACTGTAGGTCAGGTAATCGCGCTTGGTCATGCCAACGCCGTGTTCAGCGGAGATCGAGCCGTTGTATTTCTCGACGGTTTCGAACACCCACTTGTTCACAGTGGCGCATTTGGCAAAGAACTCGTCCTTGCTCAGGTTTTCCGGCTTGAGGATGTTCAGGTGCAGGTTGCCGTCGCCGATGTGGCCGAACCAGACGATTTCGAAGTCCGGATAGTGCTCGCCGACGATCGCGTCAATTTCCTTCAAGAACGCCGGTACTTTGGAGACAGTCACCGAAATATCGTTCTTGTATGGGGTCCAGTGGGAAATGGTCTCGGAGATGTACTCGCGCAGTTTCCACAGGTTGTGCAGCTGGGTTTCACTCTGGCTCATCACACCGTCCAGCACCCAGCCTTGTTCCACGCAGTGCTCGAAGGTTTCCAGTGCGTGGTTGGCGACTTCTTCGGTGGTGGCTTCGAATTCCAGCAGCGCATAGAACGGGCACTCGGTTTCGAACGGCGCCGGCACGTCGCCACGGCCCATGACCTTGGCCAGGGCCTTGTCGGAGAAGAACTCGAAGGCGGTCAGGTCCAGCTTGCTCTGGAACGCGTGCAATACCGGCATGATCGAATCAAAGTCAGTAGTGCCGAGCACCATGGCGGTGAGGTTTTTCGGCGCACGATCCAGGCGCATGGTGGCTTCGACCACAAAGCCCAGGGTGCCTTCGGCGCCGATGAACAGTTGGCGCATGTCGTAGCCGGTAGCGTTCTTGATCAGGTCGCGGTTCAGCTCCAGCACATCGCCCTTGCCGGTGACGACCTTCATGCCGGCCACCCAGTTGCGGGTCATGCCGTAGCGAATGACCTTGATTCCGCCGGCATTGGTGCCGATGTTGCCGCCAATCTGGCTGGAACCCGACGACGCGAAGTCCACCGGGTAGTACAGGCCTTTTTCTTCGGCAACGTTCTGCAATTGCTTGGTGACCACGCCCGGCTGGCACACGGCGGTGCGGTCGGTGAGGTTCACGTCGAGGATCTGGTTCATGTAGTCGAACGACACCACCACTTCGCCATTGGCCGCCACGGCAGCGGCCGACAGGCCAGTACGCCCACCGGATGGCACCAGCGCCACCTTGTGCGCATTGGCCCAACGCACGATGGCCTGGACCTGCTCAGTGGTCTTGGGGAAGACGATGGCGGTCGGGGCGGGTGCGAAGTGCTTGGTCCAATCCTTGCCGTAAGCCTCCAGGGAGTCTGCATCGGTCAGCACTTTGCCGGGCTCAACCAGGGTCTTTAGCTCATCAATCAGGGCAGGATGGGTCATCGACAGAACTCTCGAACAATTCATGGTCATCCTGAGAACGCTTCACGTCGCAGGAATGAGTGTTTAGCGGGGCGCGTATGCTAGCATACCGCCCCCGCAGGACAGAGCCCAAGGGCGTTTCTGCGGTGACGGCTTTCCTGCCGTCCGGGTCAGCTTAAGCGATCCGATTCCCTGCCATTTTTCTCCGGGATACAGGTTTACGCAGATGAGCAAGACTTCTCTCGATAAGAGCAAGATCAAGTTCCTTCTTCTGGAAGGCGTCCACCCATCGGCCGTCGAAGTACTGAAGGCCGCCGGGTACTCCAGCATTGAGTACATCACCAGTTCTCTGCCGGAAGCCCAGCTCAAGGAAAAGATCGCCGACGCGCACTTTATCGGCATTCGCTCCCGCACTCAGCTGACCGAAGAAATCTTCGATCACGCCAAGAAACTCGTGGCGGTCGGCTGTTTCTGCATCGGCACCAACCAGGTCGACCTCTCTGCTGCGCGCGAGCGCGGCATCGCGGTGTTCAACGCACCGTACTCCAACACCCGTTCCGTGGCGGAGCTGGTGCTGGCCGAGGCCATCCTGTTGTTGCGCGGCATTCCCGAGAAGAACGCTTCCTGCCACCGTGGCGGCTGGATCAAGAGCGCGGCCAACTCCTTCGAGATCCGCGGCAAGAAGCTGGGCATCGTCGGTTACGGCTCGATCGGCACTCAGTTGTCGGTCCTGGCTGAAGGCCTCGGTATGCAGGTGTTCTTCTACGACACCCTGACCAAGCTGCCATTGGGCAACGCCACCCAAGTGGCCAGCCTGACCGAGCTGCTGGGCATGTCCGACATCGTGACCCTGCACGTTCCGGAAACTGCCGAGACCCAGTGGATGATCGGCGAGAAGGAAATCCGCGCCATCAAGAAGGGCGGCATCCTGATCAACGCCGCACGCGGCACCGTGGTCGAGCTGGACGCCCTGGCCGATGCGATCAAGGACAAGCACCTGATCGGCGCCGCCATCGACGTGTTCCCGGTTGAGCCTCGCTCCAACGACGACATCTTCGAAAGCCCGCTGCGTGGCCTGGACAACGTGATCCTGACCCCGCACATCGGCGGTTCCACCGCTGAAGCCCAAGCCAACATTGGCCTGGAAGTGGCCGAGAAGCTGGTCAAGTACAGCGACAACGGTACCTCGGTATCGTCCGTGAACTTCCCGGAAGTGGCCCTGCCGGCTCACCCTGGCAAACACCGTCTGCTGCACATCCACCAGAACATCCCTGGCGTGATGATGGAGATCAACAAGGTCTTCGCGGAAAACGGCATCAACATCTCCGGTCAGTTCCTGCAGACCAACGAGAAGGTCGGCTACGTGGTGATCGACGTCGACGCCGAGTACTCGGACCTGGCGCAAGAGAAGCTGCAGCACATCAACGGCACTATCCGTAGCCGCGTGTTGTTCTAAGGTTTCGACCGCACCACGAAAAAGGGAGCCCCTCGGGGCTCCCTTTTTTGCATCTGAACAAATCTTACTTGACGTTAACCGTGATCACTTTCGAGGCTACAGTGGGCTCGAACTGGCGGTGCACGTTATCGCCCGCCACCAGTTGCAAGGTGTGCTTGCCTGGGGCCAGTGTCAGTTCGGTTTCGGTTTGCGCCTTGCCGAAATGGATAGAGGTGGCGGTGGCCGGGATCGCCTCGTCTGCTTTGAGCGACGTCACGTCCTGGTCGACCAGCAGGTGATGGTGACCGGCACCGGGCACCTGCTTGTCGATCGGTTCCAGGTCCAGCCCCTTCACGCCAAACTTGACGGTGAAGGTCTTGTCGACGGTGGCGCCATCTTTGGGCGAGACGATAAACACCTCGGCGCCCTTGGGTGCGGGGGTGCGGGGAACATCAGCAGCGTTTGCCAACATCGAAGCACCCAGCATCAGGGAGGCCAGGGTGGCACGGGACAAAAGGGCTTTCATTCGCTTCTCCAGTTTTTCTGTGAAATCTGTAGGGTTAAGACAACTTCGCGACAAATTGCTGTCCAAGGCACTCAACACCATAGCAAAGCGATGCTGACCGGCGCCTCGCACATAAAAATTCTCTAGGAGTGACCATGCGCTTTTCGCCTGGCCTGTTAC
The DNA here is from genome assembly GCF_024584605.1 of Pseudomonas extremorientalis. Taxonomy (NCBI): domain Bacteria; kingdom Pseudomonadati; phylum Pseudomonadota; class Gammaproteobacteria; order Pseudomonadales; family Pseudomonadaceae; genus Pseudomonas; species Pseudomonas extremorientalis. Next base: position 6,035,271 of record NZ_CP089519.1, read on the forward strand.
TGCTGCTTCCCCTTCTGAGCCCCCTGGCTCACGCCGAACTGGTCGATGATGTGTTCGATCGTGGCGAACTGCGCATCGCCCTTGAAGCCAATACACCTCCGTTCAACTTCAAGGAAGGCGACAAACTCACCGGTTTCGAAGTGGAACTGGGTGAGCTGCTGGCAAAGGAAATGGATGTGCGCTCCTCGTTCATCACCACCGATGACGTCGACTTGCTGCCCGGCGTGGCAACCGGCAAGTACGACGTGGCCATCAACCATATCGCTAAGACTGCCGACCTTGAGGATCAGTTCGATTTCAGCGAGGTTTATCGCGAGAAGCCTGATTTGGTGATCCCGTTCCAGAAGGGTAACCCGGCGTTCAAGACGAGCCTGGACGGCGCGCTGAAGCGGGTGAAGGAGGATGGCCGGTTAAAGGCGCTGTCGCAGAAGTGGTTTGAAGGAGAAACCCCGACTACAGCCGCGCCAGTGCCCGCGCAGCCTCAGGCAGCTCCAGCTCACTGAACACCTGCACGCCGTGGCGCTTGAGCAGTGCCGCGGTTACGCCCTCGCCACTCACTTTCACGCCGGTAAAAGTGCCGTCATAGGTGAGCAGGTTGCCACAGGACGGGCTATTGGCCTTGAGCACGGCGATGCGGATAGCGTGGCGTTGAACCAGAGCCAGTGCCTGGCGGGCACCATCAAGGAACGCTGCGCTGAAATCTTCGCCCTCGGCCGTCAGCACCTGGGCACGCCCCTCCCACACATCCACACCCTGCCCGCCTGGGATCTCGGCAGCAGGTCGTGGCGTTGGCAAACCACCCGACACTTCCGGGCAGATCGCAACCACACGCCCCTCGGCCTGCCACACGGCCAACTGGTCGAACGGCCCGCTGGCGCCACCGTCATAACGCACCTTGTGCCCGAGCAGGCAGCGGCTGATCAGAATCTTTTGCATGCTCAGAACGGCTCGTTGCCCCGCCGGCGAAACCAGCCGGTGAGGGACAGGCGTTCGCGCGTGGCGGGCATCACTTCGTGGGGCACCTCGCCAGACAGGAACACCACCAGGCTACCGCCGGTGGGCACCACGTCGTATTCGACGCCGTTTTTGAGGTACATGCGCAACTGGCCGCCATGTTCGGGCAGCCAGGCATCGTTCAAGTAGATCACCGCCGAGACCATGCGCCGGTCATCGTCACGGAAACGGTCCAGGTGCTTGAGGTAAAACGCCCCCGGCGGGTACATCGCGAAATGGCTTTCGAAGTCTTCCAGGCCCAGGAACAGGCCACGGTTCATGGCCAGGCGCAGGCTGTCCATCACCGCCATATAGGTGTCGCAAACCGCCGCATCGCCCTCTTCCAGCCACTGGATGTGGTCACCGCGAATGCCTTCACGGATCTCCTGGCTCGGGCCGCGCCCTACCGCTGCCGGGGCCAGCTCACCTTCGGCCTTGCGTTTACGGCACTCAGCCGCCAGTTCCAGGGTCAGAGCCTGGGGCAGGAAGCCGTCCTGTCGGGACCAGCCCTTTTCGGCCAGGTCGTCGACAATACATTGCAGCAAGGGGTGATCGAAGGGCATTTGCATGGCGCGCATAGTATCCATACGCCTGTGAATCCGACAGAGCCGCCGAGCGTCTGAATGCACTTTAGTCAGGTGACTGATAGGACTTCTCGACAAATCCTACGCCCGACACGGACAATAGTGGCCGACTGACAGGAGTCCCTATGCGTCGTTTGTTTTTTTCCTTGCTGATGTTCTGCGTTTTGCCCGCCTGGGCAGACGGCCATGACCAGTTGTACAAGGTCGCCGGCTGGGCCGAACAACGTGCGCATTTCAATGACGCCCTCAGTGCCGCCCAGCAACGCTATCGCAATAGCCTGCCGCCGGCGGTGTACCAGGCGCTGGTGGACAACAGCAATAAACGCTTTGCCGCCCAGGCCATGGACCAGCGTGCCGAAGCGCAATTGCGCAAACACCTGGCGGACCCTGCGCCTGCCTTGGCGTTTTTCCAATCGCCCCTGGGCCGCAAGATTGTCGCCGCCGAATTGCTCGCCACCCGCCGTGACCAACTGGCGAAAAACGCCCAGGGTTTGCCGAAAATCGAAGCCGGCGCCACACGCAGCCTGATCATCGGCCACCTGGCCCAGGCCCTGCCGGCCCGTGAAGCCGGCGCGGAAGTCAGCCTGGCGATTGCCGGCGTGGCGGCCGACAGCCTGAGCCAGATGATCCCCGGCCTGCTGGGCGGCGGCCAGGCCCAAGGCATGTTGAATGGTCAACGTGAACGGTTGATGCAGCAGATCGACAAGGATCTGAACAACACGCTGCTGTACGTCTATCGGGATCTGTCCGACCCGGAGTTGGAAGAATTCGCGACGTTTGCGGAGTCGCCGGAAGGTAAGGCGTATTACCAGGCAGCCCTTGCCGCTATTCGCGCGGGCCTGGCGGTCGGCCAAAGCACCTCAAGCCTTGCGCAGTAAAAATGTGGGAGGGGCAAGCCCCCTCCCACATTTGGATCGTCTTAGTTCAGGTGCTGGGTGAGATACCTGAAGTACTGCTCGCGAATCTCCGGAATCTCATTGGCCAAGTGATGCCTGCCACGCGGCAGCATCAACACCTCCGGCTGGTCGAACTTGCTCCGCAACACCTGCAGGTTGTGCTGCCAGTCCACCGTCATGTCTTCTTCACCCTGCACGATCACCGGCCGCCGAGGGCTGCGCGGTGCGGCTTCGATGTGTTTGATCCAGCGCGCCAAGGCGCCCACCCAGGCGGTCGGCAACTGGCGCGGCTGCAGCGGGTCGGCTTCAAGGAACGGTTTGAACGCGGGGTCGTTGGTGTTTTCGCTGAACCGCCGCGCAATGCCTTTGACGAAGGGGCGCAGTAGGTAATAGCTGACCTGCGACCAGCCCCACGCACGCGGCCGCACCAGGGGGGACAGCAGGAAGGTCTTGCCCTGGGCGGGGCTGTCGGCGCCGTGGTTGAGCAGGTGGTCCACCACCACCGCGCCGCCGGTGCTTTGCCCGAACAGGTGCCAGGGTTGTGGTAATTGCAGGGCTTCGGCCTGGCTAAACAGGGCCTGCACCACGTGCTGGTACACCGCAAAATCGTCGATGCTGGCACGTGCGCCGCTGGACAGCCCATGCCCGGGCAGATCGCAGGCGATCAACACGAAGCCCTGGTCCAGCGCCCACTTCACCACATGACGGTACAGCCCCATGTGGTCGTAGAAGCCGTGGAACATGAACATCGTGGCCACCGGTGTGGGCGGCCACCACACTTGCGCGACCACCTCGAATCCATCCACCTCGAAGCGCCCCAGGCGACTCACCGCCTGGTCCAGCCCATAGAAACGCTGGTAGACCCGTGCCTCGGCTGAAAGCGGTTGCGCATCCACCAGGGGCTGCAGGCTTTCGCGCAGATGATCGGGGTCAAAGGTGACGGGCATAAAGGCTTCCAGACTGGCGGCGAAGATGAATATCGAGCTGCGATATTCATCTGTCAGGACAAGCATGGCAAGCTACGCGACCTTCGAGGATACATCTGAATGCGACAGCCCTACCGCACCGCTCTATTCGCCAGCCTGATCCTGGTTATCTGCGCGGGCGTGCTGTGGGCGGCGTATGACTGGTTCCAGGGCCGCTACCTGCGCGCCTTCAGCGAACACACGGCGGTGTTTTCCGGTGACCCATTGAAGCTGCCCGCCGACCTCGCCGGCCCCGGCCCGATCCGCCTGGTGCACTTCTGGGACCCAGCCTGCCCGTGCAACGTCGGCAACCAGCAGCACCTGGGCGAGTTGATCGAGCAGTACGCGCCCCAAGGCGTCGAGTTCTACGCCCTACAAAAGCCCGGCAGCCACGGCCAACTGCCCGACAACCTGCGCACGATGAAAACCCTCGCCGCCCTGCCCGGCGCCGACCAGGTGCCGGCCAGCCCGGCCGTGGGGATCTGGGATCGCACAGGCAAGCTCGCGTATTTCGGGCCCTACAGCGAGGGCCTCACGTGCAATTCCAGCAACAGCTTTATTGAGCCGATCCTGAAGGCCCTTGAAGTGGGGCGCGAGATAAATGCTACTCACACCCTGGCGGTGGGCTGCTATTGTTCGTGGCCAAAAGGCTCGTAACCCGCCTCTCTCTTGGTAAGGAATGTTCATGAAGCGCGTCTTGCAGGTGTTCGCGGTTCTGGTCGTGCTGGCTGCCCTTGGCGCAGGCGCATACGTCTATAGCAAGCAGCCCACCCGCCAGGGCACGGTGACGCTGGCCAACCTGCAAGGCTCGGTCACGGTGCGCTACGACGACCGTGGCGTGCCGCATATCCGCGCCGAGAACGAAACCGACCTGTATCGCGCCCTGGGCTATGTGCATGCCCAGGACCGTCTGTTCCAGATGGAAATCATGCGGCGCCTGGCGCGTGGCGAATTGGCCGAAGTGCTCGGGCCGAAGGTGCTGGAGACCGACAAACTGTTCCGCAGCCTGCGCATTCGCGACCGCGCCGCGACCTATGTGGCGCAACTGGATCATGAGTCGGCGCACTGGAAGGCCCTGCAAGCCTATCTGGACGGGATCAACCAGTATCAGGACAGCCACGCCCGTCCGATGGAGTTCGACGTGCTGGGCATCCCCAAGCGGCCGTTCACCGCCGAAGACACCATCAGCGTCGCCGGGTATATGGCCTACAGCTTTGCCGCCGCGTTTCGCACCGAGCCTTTGCTGACTTACGTACGCGACCAGTTGGGCAGCGACTACCTGAAAATCTTTGATCTCGACTGGCAGCCCAAGGGCGCCCTCCACCTCGCCGCCAGCGACTGGCAGACCCTCGGCGCCCTCGCGTCACTGAGCGAACAGGCCCTGGCCGACAACGGCCTGCCGCAGTTCGAAGGCAGTAACGCCTGGGCCATCAGCGGCAACCTTACCAAGAGCGGCAAGCCGTTGCTGGCGGGTGACCCGCATATTCGTTTCTCGGTGCCGTCGGTGTGGTACGAAGCGCAGCTGTCGGCGCCGGGTTTCGAGCTGTATGGCTATCACAACGCACTGGTGCCGATGGCATTCCTGGGACACAACCTGGATTTCGGCTGGAGCCTGACCATGTTCCAGAACGACGACCTCGACCTGATCGCCGAGAAGGTCAACCCGGACAATGCCAACCAGGTCTGGTACCACGGCCAGTGGGTCGACATGACCCGCACCGAGCAACAGATCGCGGTGAAGGGCCAGGCGCCGGTGACGTTGACCCTGCGCCAATCGCCCCACGGCCCGATCATCAATGACGTGCTCGGCGAGAACGCCGGCAAGACCCCGATTGCCATGTGGTGGGCGTTCCTCGACACCCAGAATCCGATCCTCGAAGGCTTCTACCAGCTCAACCGCGCCGACACCCTGGCCAAGGCCCGAGCCGCTGCAGCCAAGGTGTCCGCGCCGGGCCTGAATATCGTGTGGGCCAACGCCAAGGGCGATATCGGCTGGTGGGCGGCGGCGCAATTGCCGATTCGCCCGGCCGGGGTCAACCCCGGTTTCATCCTCGATGGCAGTACCGAACAGGCCGATAAACCGGGTTTCTACCCCTTCAGCGCCAACCCGCAGGAAGAAAACCCGGCACGCGGCTATGTGGTGTCGGCCAATGCTCAGCCCGCGTCGCCCACCGGTATGGAGATCCCCGGCTATTACAACCTGGCCGACCGTGGCCAGCAGTTGAATGCGCAGTTGAGCGACAAGAGCGTGAAATGGGACGTGAACAACAGCCAGGCCTTGCAACTGGGCACCACCACCGCTTTCGGCCCGCGCCTGCTGGCGCCGCTGTTGCCGGTACTGCGTGAGGTGGTCAAGGACCCGGCACAGTTGAAACTGGTGGAGCAGCTTGCACGTTGGAAAGGTGACTACCCGCTGGACTCCACCAGCGCCACGCTGCTCAACCAGTTCCTGTTCAACCTGGCCGACGCGGCCTTCCACCCGAAACTCGGCGACGGCATGTTCAAGACTCTGCTCACCACCCGCGTGATCGACGCCGCCCTGCCACGCCTGGCCGCCACGCCGGACTCACCGTGGTGGGATGGCAAGCGCGCCGACACCGTCAAGCTCGCCTGGGACAACAGCCTCGCGCACCTCAAGGCCACCCTCGGCGATGACCCGGGCCAATGGCAGTGGGGCACCGCGCATACCCTGACCCACGGCCATCCATTGGGCATGCAGAAGCCTTTGGACAAGGTATTCAACGTCGGCCCGTTCCCTGCGCCGGGCACCCATGAAGTGCCGAACAACCAGTCGGCCATGATCGGCCCGGCGCCGTGGCCGGTCACCTACGGCCCCTCGACCCGCCGCTTGATCGACTTCGCCGATGCGGCTCACGCACTGACCATCAACCCGGTCGGGCAAAGTGGCGTGCCGTTTGACCGACACTACAGCGACCAGGCCGAAACCTACATCGAAGGTGGCTACGAACAGGCGCATTTCACCGATGAGGAAGTGACGGCCAATACGCGCGGGACACTGAAGCTGTTGCCCGCGCGCGCGCCGCAGTAACCGGCGCCTATACCGGCGCCGCAAAGTTAAGCCGGAACTGTTGCGGCGTCACGCCCAGGCGGCGGTTGAACACACTGCGCATGTGCTGGGCGTCGCGAAAGCCGCATTGGTAGGCCACGGTCTTGAGCGGTGCGGGGCTGCTTTCCAGCATGACCCGCGCCGCGTCCACCCGCGCCCGCTCGACAAACTCCGCCGGCGTGATCCGCGCCTCACGGGCAAACACCCGGGAGAAGTTGCGTGCGCTCATGTTCGCGGCCTTGGCCAGATCGGCAATGGTCAGGTCCCCGGTCAGGTTCGCCAACACATACAACTGCACCAGCGCTACCGCCGAGGTGGTTTCGGCGTGGGGCGTCAGAAACGGGCTGAACTGCGACTGCCCGCCCGACCGCTGGGTGAACACCACCAGGCGCTTGGCCACGCTCAGCGCGACTTCCGGGCCATGATCCTGGGCCAACAGATACAACGACAGATCGATGCCCGCCGTGACCCCGGCCGAGGTGTAGAGACTGCCGTCCTGCACATAGAGACGGTCGGCTTCGACCTGAGCTGTGGGGCACAAGCGCGCCAGATCCGCCGCATCGTTCCAGTGGGTGGTGACGGTTTTCCCGTCCAGCAGCCCGGCGCGGGCCAGCAGGAAAGTGCCGTTGCAGATCGAGCCGAAGCGCTGCGCACGCGCCGTGGCGCCACGTAACCAAGCATCGAACTCGGCGCCGAAGTCTTCGAAGGGCAACTGCGGACCACCCGCCACCAGCAGCAGGTCATACGCTTGCAACGCTTCGCTGTAGTGCCGGTGGGCCTGCAATGACAGGCCGTTGGAAGCAACCATGTTGCCGTGACCGAAGCCGATGACGTCCAACCGGTAATGATCCTGCGGCGGCAGAAAACGGTTGGCTTCGCAGAACACGTCCATGGGACCGCTCACGTCCAGTGACTGGACGCCGGGGAAGATCAGGATGGCGACGGTTTTTTGCATGGGTAGACCTTTATGTCCGGGCGAACGCAAAACCCTGCGGGAGCTGGCTTGCCTGCGATGCAAGCGACTCGGTCCATCAGGTATACCGCGGTGATGATATCGCAGCGGTGCGGCGATCCGACAAGCCAGCGCCTACATTTGACCGAGTACACCCTTGGCGTGATATGCCAGCACATTGGCCGGGATCGCTCCCCCGCCGCGATGGCCCCTTGGCGGCCACGCGAACAGACTGGACTCATCGGCGCCACCCCCGGCGCTTTGTTGAGGAGAACCACCATGACCACCACCATCGCCGGCATCCCGATTCCGGACAGCGCCCTGGCCAAGGCCACCACCGAATACATCCGCGACGTCGAATCCGACCTGCTCTACCACCACTCGCGCCGGGTATTCCTGTTCGGCGCCTTGAGCGGTGAACGCAAGCAACTGGCCTACAACCCGGAGCTGCTCTATGTCGGCGCGATGTTCCATGACCTGGGCCTGGTGGAAGGCCATCGCAGTGACAACGAGCGCTTCGAAGTCGACGGTGCCAACGCCGCGGCCGCGTTCCTCAAGCCATATGGGCTGAGCGATGACGATATTGAACAGGTGTGGCTGTCCATCGCCCTGCACACCACCCCAGGCGTGCCGCAACATTTGCGCCCGACTGTGGCACTGGTGACGGCCGGCGTTGAAATGGACGTGCTGGGCATGGACTACGCCGCGTTTTCCAGCTTGCAGCGCGAAGCCGTGGTGCATGCGCACCCACGCGGCGAGGGGTTCAAGGAGTGCATCATCTGCGCGTTTGCCGACGGCTTGCGCCATCGTCCGCAGACCACGTTCGGCAACGTGAAGACGGATGTGCTGGTGGATCAGGAGCCGGGGTTCAAGCCGATGAATTTTGTGGAGGTGATCCGCAAGTCGCCCTGGACTTGAAATGCAATCAAACGTAGGAGGGGGCTTGCCCCCGATAGCGGAGCATCAGCCACATATCCATCGGCTGACACACTGTCATCGGGGCAAAGCCCCCTCCCACATTTAGACCGGTGCAGCTGCCCGGCGCTTGTCCGGCTGCTGCCAGCCATCGGCAGCGGCTTCTTCAATCGCTTGCTGAATGGCCTTCTTGCGCATCTCTTCGGCACGCCGGCTGAAGAACCACACCAGGAAGGTCACCAGCGACACCGCCAGCAGGATCAGGCTGGCCACGGCGTTGATTTCGGGTTTGACCCCAAGACGCACCGCCGAGAACACTTCCATCGGCAAGGTCGTCGAGCCCGGGCCCGATACGAAGCTGGCAAGCACGAGGTCATCCAGGGACAACGCGAACGACATCATGCCGCCCGCCGCCAGCGACGGCGCAATCATCGGGATGGTGATCAGGAAGAACACCTTCCACGGCCGCGCACCCAGGTCCATCGCCGCTTCTTCGATCGACAGGTCCAGCTCACGCAATCGCGCCGACACCACCACCGCCACATACGCCGCGCAGAATGTGGTGTGGGCGATCCAGATGGTGACGATGCCACGCTCCTGGGGCCAGCCGATCATCTGCGCCATGGCCACGAACAGCAGCAACAGCGACAGACCGGTGATCACCTCGGGCATCACCAACGGCGCGGTCACCAGGCCGCCAAACAGCGTGCGGCCCTTGAACTGGCTGATGCGCGTCAGCACGAAGGCCGCCAGGGTGCCCAGCGCTACCGCGGCCACCGCCGTATAGCAGGCGATTTCCAGGGAACGCGCCACCGAACCCATCAACTGGGTGTTGTCCAGAAGGCCCACGTACCACTTGATCGACCAACCGCCCCACACTGTCACCAGCTTGGATTCGTTGAACGAGTAGATCACCAGGATCAGCATCGGCAGGTAGATGAACAGCAACCCCGCCACCAGCATGAAACTCGAGAAACTGAAGCGCTTCATATCTTGCCCTCCATCTCTTTGGCTTGGCTGCGGTTGAACAGGATGATCGGCACGATCAGGATCGCCAGCATCACCACCGCCAGCGCGGAGGCCACCGGCCAGTCACGGTTGTTGAAGAACTCTTGCCACAACACTTTACCGATCATCAGGGTTTCCGGGCCGCCCAGCAGTTCCGGGATCACGAACTCGCCCACGACGGGGATGAACACCAGCATGCAACCGGCGATGATGCCGTTCTTGGACAGCGGCACGGTGATCTTCCAGAAGCTGTTGAAGGTGCTCGAACCCAGGTCCGAAGCGGCTTCCAGCAGGCTCTGGTCGTGTTTCACCAGGTTGGCGTACAGCGGCAGGATCATGAACGGCAGGTACGAATAGACCACGCCGATATACACCGCGATGTTGGTGTTGAGGATCTGCAGCGGCTCGTTGATCAAGCCGATGGACAGCAGGAAGCCATTGAGCAAACCGTTGTTGCTGAGGATGCCCATCCACGCATACACGCGGATCAGGATCGCGGTCCAGGTCGGCATCATGATCAGCAGCACCAGCACGGTCTGCATCTCTTTGCGCGCACTGGCAATGGCATAGGCCATCGGGTAGCCGATCAACAGGCACAGCAGCGTGCTGAAGAACGCCATTTTCAGCGAGCCCAGGTACGCAGCGATGTACAACTCGTCGTCGCCGAGCATCGCGTAGTTGCCCAGGTTGAGCACCAACTGCAGTTTCTGCTCAACGAAGGTGTAGATCTCGGTATACGGCGGGATCGCCACGTCGGCTTCGGCAAAACTGATCTTCAGGACGATGAAGAACGGCAGCATGAAGAACAGGAACAGCCACAGGAAGGGAATGCCAATGACCGCATGACGGCCACTGGGCGTTATTCGTTGCAGGCGGCGCTTGAGCTTCTTCATGTTCATGAGCGCAGTACCACGCCGCTGTCGTCTTCCCACCATACGTAGACCTGGTCACCCCAGGTCGGCCGCTGGCCACGGCGCTCGGCGTTGGCCACAAAGGACTGCACCAGCTTGCCGCTCGGCAACTCCACGTAGAACACCGAATGGCCGCCCAGGTAGGCAATATCGTGCACCTTGCCGCTGGACCAGTTGTGCTCGCAGGTCGGCATTTCGGTGGTGACCAACAGTTTTTCCGGGCGGATGGCGTAGGTTACCGACTTGTCTTCCACCGAGGTGGCGATGCCGTAGCCCACATAGATGTCGCGGTCCAGGTCCGGGCACTTGAGCACCGCGTGGCCTTCGGCGTCATCGACCACTTGGGTGTCGAAGATGTTGACGTTGCCGATGAACTCGCACACCAGGCGGCTGGTAGGCGTTTCGTAAATGTCGATCGGGCTGCCGATCTGCGCGATCCAGCCCAGGTGCATGATCGCGATGCGCTCGGCCATGGTCATGGCCTCTTCCTGGTCGTGTGTCACCATCACGCAGGTCACGCCGACGCGCTCGATGATCTCCACCAGTTCCAGCTGCATCTGCGAACGCAGTTTCTTGTCGAGGGCGCCCATGGGCTCATCGAGCAGCAGCAGTTTCGGGCGCTTGGCCAGGGAACGGGCCAGGGCCACACGCTGGCGCTGGCCACCGGACAACTGGTGCGGCTTGCGCTTGGCGTACTGGCTCATCTGCACCAGTTTGAGCATCTCGGCCACGCGGGCGTCGATCTCGGCCTTGGGGATCTTGTCCTGTTGCAGGCCGAAGGCGATGTTCTGCGCCACGGTCATGTGCGGGAACAGGGCGTAGGACTGGAACATCATGTTGATCGGCCGCTCATAGGGCGGCATGTCGGTGATGTCCACACCGTCGAGGTAGATGCGGCCCTCAGTCGGGCGCTCGAAACCTGCGAGCATGCGCAGCAAGGTGGACTTGCCCGAACCCGAACCGCCGAGCAAGGCGAAGATCTCGCCTTTCTTGATTTCCAGGGACACATCGTCCACGGCAATCGTCTCGTCGAACTTCTTCGTGACCCGGTCGATTTTGACCAGCACCTTTTTCGGTGTCTGGTCCCCTTCGAGGGCTTTCTTATAGGCGCCGGAGGCAACTGCCATTTACGAAACTCCCAACAAAAATTTCTGTGCGCCCGAGGCGGGCGAACCTTGGATAGTTTGAGCCTTACTTGCCCGTCTTGACCTTGGTCCAGCTACGGGTCATCAAACGTTGCACTTTCGGGGGTAGCTCGAAGTTGACGAAGGTCCTGTCGAGTACCGCCTGCGGTGGGTAAACCGCTTCGTCCGTGCGTATCGATTGCTTCATCAGTTTGTCCGCCCCTGGGTTAGGGTTGGCGTAACCGACGTAATCACTGACCTGGGCGATCACCTCAGGTTGCAGCAAATAGTTGATGAAGGCGTGGGCTTCTTTGACGTTGGTGGCATCCTTGGGGATGGCCAGCACGTCGAACCACAGGTTGCCGCCTTCCTTCGGAATCGCGTAGGCGATGTTCACGCCCTTGCCCGCTTCGCTTGCGCGAGCCTTGGCCTGGAACACATCGCCGGAGAACCCGGCCGCCACGCAGATGTTGCCGTTGGCCAGGTCCGAGATGTATTTGGAAGAATGGAAGTAGGTCACGTAGGGTCGCACTTTGAGCAGCTTGGCTTCGGCCTTCTTGTAGTCTTCAGGGTTCTCGCTGTTGGGGTTCAGGCCCATGTAGTTGAGCACTGCCGGCAGCATTTCGTCCGCCGAGTCCATGAACGACACGCCGCACGTCGCCAGTTTCTTCATGTTTTCCGGCTCGAACAGCACGGCCCAGGAATCGATATGGTCGACGCCCAGCACTTCCTTCACTTTATCGACGTTGTAGCCGATGCCATTGGTGCCCCACAGGTACGGTACGGCGTACTGGTTGCCCGGGTCGTTCTTTTCCAGGCGCTTGAGCAGCGCCGGGTCAAGGTTGGCGTAATTTGTCAGCAACGACTTGTCGAGCTTCTGGAATGCCCCGGCCTTGATCTGCTTGCCCAGGAAGTGGTTGGACGGCACCACCACGTCGTAGCCGGTACGCCCGGCCAGCAGCTTGCCTTCCAGGGTTTCGTTGGAGTCAAACACGTCATACACGGGCTTGATGCCGCTGGCCTTTTCGAAGTTGGCCAGGGTGTCGTCGCCGATGTAATCCGACCAGTTATAAATATGCACGGTCGGTGCGGCCTGTACGCTCAACGTCAGCGTGATACCTGCACCCACCAGCATGGCTTTGCGAAATAAAGAAATTGGCAAGTGGAGGTCCTCTTAAATAGTTGGGCCTTAAAGTTGTTGCCCGGCAACAAAACCGGCGCGCAACTTACCCTCGATAAACCGATCCGGCAAAACTTTCTGTTATTTAATTTGTGAGAGGGGCAGTCAAACTGCCCCTCCACCGGTTTCAGCGCTTACTTACCGGACTTGATCTTGGTCCAGCTGCGTGTCATTTCACGCTGGGTCGCAGCCGGCAGGTCGGCAATGGCGTAGAGCTTGGCCTGCACATCCGCTGGCGGGTAGATGCCCGGGTCGCTGGTGATGTCTTTGTCGACCAGTGCGGTGGCCTTCTCGTTACCGTTCGGGAAACGCACGCTGTTGGTGATCGACGCCATGACTTCAGGCTTGAGCAGGTAGTTCATGAACTTGTAGGCCGCGTCGACGTTCTCGGCATCTTTAGGGATGGCGACCATGTCGAAGAAGCTGCCAGCGCCCTCTTTCGGAATGTCATAGGCCACCTTGACCTTGCCACCGGCTTCGGCCGCGCGGGACTTGGCCTGCTGGATGTCACCCGAGTAACCCACGGCCACGCAGATGTTGCCGTTGGCCAGGTCGGAAATGTACTTGGAAGAGTGGAAGTAGCCGATCGAAGGACGGATCTTCAGGAACAGCGCTTCGGCTTGCTTGAGGTCGTCTTTCTTCTGGCTGTCGGTCGGCAGGCCCAGGTAGTGCAGCGCGATCGGCAGCATTTCGGTTGGCGAATCGAGGAAGCTCACGCCGCAGCTTTTGAGCTTGGCGATGTTTTCAGGCTTGAGCAGCACGTCCCACGAGTCGATCTTGTCCACGCCCAGCGCGGCCTTGACCTTCTCCGGGTTGTAGCCGATGCCGATCGAGCCCCACATGTACGGGAAGGCGTGCTTGTTGTCCGGGTCGCTGACCGATACGGCCTTGAGCAGGGATTTGTTCAGGTTGTCGTAGTTGGACAGCTTGGACTTGTCCAGCTCCTGGTAGACACCGGCCTTGATCTGCTTGGCGAGGAAGTTGTTCGACGGCACGACGATGTCGTAACCGGACTTGCCTGCCAGCAACTTGGCTTCCAGGGTTTCGTTGCTGTCAAAAACGTCGTACACCACCTTGATGCCCGACTCTTTTTCAAAGTTGGCGATGGTGTCCGGTGCAATGTAGTCGGACCAGTTGTAGACGTGCAGCACTTTATCGTCTGCCTGGGCCGCGCCCGCCATTGCGCCCATCAGGGACAAGGCGAGGAGGGTCTTGCCAGCGTTCTTCAAACCTAATGCCTTCATTTGGTGATGCTCCGATTTTTTCTTTTTTGGGCCACAAGCTTTCAATGTTGAGTAGCCCAGCCAAAGGGCAACAAAACAGGGCGACAGTCTGGCAAGTTCCGAGGCCGGCTTTCAACCAAAGCCTCATTTATAACTGCCCTGAACGCAGCACCCGAAAGCCACTGCGTTCTGAGCCTAGCACTTAGCCCTGCAATGCCGCCAAAGTCAGGTCCAGGCACTGCCGAGCCTTGGTCACCAGCTCGTCGATTTCTGCCTTGCTGATCACCAGCGGCGGCGAAATGATCATGGTGTCGCCCACGGCGCGCATGATCAGGCCATTTTCGAAGCAGAACGTGCGGCAGATCATGCCGACACCCTTGCCTTCGTAGCGCTTGCGGGTGGCCTTGTCCTGCACCAGTTCAATGGCACCGAGCATGCCCACGCCGCGCACTTCGCCCACCAGCGGATGATCCGCCAACTCCCTCAGGCGTTTCTGCAAATACGGTGCCGTTTCATCATGCACACGGTTAACGATTTTTTCATCGCGCATGATTCGGATGTTTTCCAGGGCCACTGCAGCGGCCACCGGGTGACCGGAGTAGGTGAAGCCGTGGTTGAAATCACCACCTTCGTTGAGCACCGCCACCACGTCATCGCCCACGATCAGGCCGCCCATGGGGATGTAGCCCGAGGTCAGGCCCTTGGCGATGGTCATCATGTGGGGCTTGAGGTCGTAGAAGTCGCTACCGAACCACTCACCGGTGCGACCGAAACCGCAGATGACTTCGTCGGCAATGAACAGGATGTCGTATTTGGCGAGGATTTCCTTGATGCGCGGCCAGTAGGTGGCCGGCGGCACGATCACGCCACCGGCACCCTGGATCGGCTCGGCAATAAAGGCACCGACGTTGTCCACGCCCAGTTCCAGGATCTTTTCTTCCAACTGGTTGGCGGCCCACACGCCGAATTCTTCCGGGCTCATGTCGCCGCCTTCGCCAAACCAGTACGGCTGGGCGATGTGGGTGATGCCCGGGATCGGCAAGTCGCCCTGCTCATGCATATAGGTCATGCCGCCCAGGCTGGCGCCGGCCACGGTGGAACCGTGGTAGCCATTCTTGCGGCTGATGATGGTTTTCTTGTTTGGCTGGCCCTTGATCGCCCAGTAGTGGCGAACCATGCGCAACATGGTGTCGTTGCCTTCGGAGCCGGAACCGGTGAAGAACACGTGGTTCATGCCGGCCGGTGCGATGTCGGAAATGGCCTTGGCCAGTTCCAGCACTGGCGGGTGAGCGGTCTGGAAGAACAGGTTGTAGTACGGCAGTTCTTTCATTTGCCTGGCGGCGGCGTCAGCCAGTTCATCGCGGCCATAACCGATCGCCACGCACCACAGGCCGGCCATGCCGTCGAGGATCTTGTTGCCTTCGCTGTCCCACAGGTAAACGCCGTGGGCTTTGGTGATGATCCGTGGGCCTTTCTCTTTCAATTGCTTGAAGTCGCTGAACGGCGCCAGGTGGTGATCGCTGCTCAAGGCTTGCCATTCACGGGTTTGCGGGTTGTTGCTGGACATACCAATCTCCTAGACTTTTCAGTAAAGGGCGCGCCGTTCAAAGGGCGCGCCCGGCGTATCAGACGGCAAAGAGCAGGAATTCCCGCTCCCACGAACTGATCACGCGCTTGAAGTTTTCATGCTCGGCCCGCTTGACCGCGACGTAGCCTGTGATGAATTTCTGACCCAGGTATTTCTCGATGGTCTTGCTGTTTTCCATGCGCTCCAGGGCGTCTTCGATGGTCAACGGCAGGCGCAGGTTGCGCCGCTCGTAACCACGGCCCACCACCGGCGCGCTCGGGTTATGGCCTTCGACCATGCCGATGTAGCCGCACAACAGGCTGGCGGCAATCGCCAGGTACGGGTTGGCGTCGGCACCCGGCAGGCGGTTTTCCACACGGCGGTTCTGCGGGCCGGCATCCGGAACGCGCAGGCCGACGGTGCGATTTTCTTCGCCCCATTCCACGTTCACCGGCGCCGAGGTGTCGGGCAGGAAGCGGCGGAACGAGTTCACGTTGGGGGCAAACAGCGGCAGCAGTTCAGGGATGAATTTCTGCAGGCCGCCAATGTGGTTGAGGAACAGCTGGCTCATGGTCCCGTCTTCATTGGAGAAGACGTTCTTGCCGGTGGCGATGTCGATGATGCTCTGGTGCAGGTGCATCGCGCTACCGGGCTCGCCGGTCATCGGCTTGGCCATGAAGGTGGCGGCCACGTCGTGCTTGAGCGCGGCTTCGCGCATGGTGCGCTTGAACACCAGGATCTGGTCGGCCAGGGACAGGGCATCGCCGTGACGGAAGTTGATCTCCATCTGCGCCGTGCCGTCTTCGTGGATCAGGGTATCGAGGTCCAGCTCCTGCAGTTCGCACCAGTCGTAGACGTCTTCGAACAGCGGGTCGAATTCGTTGGCGGCTTCTATAGAGAAAGACTGGCGACCGGTTTCCGGGCGGCCGGAACGGCCAATCGGCGGTTGCAGCGGGAAGTCAGGGTCTTCGCAGCGCTTGGTCAGGTAGAACTCCATCTCCGGCGCCACGATGGGCTGCCAGCCTTTGTCGGCGTAGAGCTTGAGGACCTTCTTGAGCACGTTGCGCGGCGACAGCTCGATCGGGTTGCCTTGCTTGTCGTAGGTGTCGTGGATCACCTGGGCGGTCGGCTCGATGGCCCAAGGCACCAGGAACACGGCGTTCTGGTCGGGGCGGCAGATCATGTCGATGTCGGCCGGGTCGAGCAATTCGTAATAGATGTCGTCTTCGACATAGTCGCCGGTCACGGTCTGCAGCAGAACGCTTTCGGGCAGGCGCATGCCCTTTTCGGCAATGAACTTGTTGGTCGGCGAGATCTTGCCCCGGGTGATGCCAGTGAGGTCGCCAATCATGCATTCGACTTCTGTGATCTTGTGGTCTTTCAACCAATCGGTGAGCTGGTCGAGGTTGTTACTCATAAATGCCTCTGGGCTGGGTTTCCTGGCATCCATTAAAGGCCAGGCGTTGTTTGACGCAGCATCCGCGTCGTTTTTTTCGTTCAGGGTAGGAGCTTACCTGCCATTTGCTGCTGCGTTGCATTCCTCACGCCAAAGTTGTGCGCAATCTTGAGCAGCACGCAGGGCGCACGCCGCTCTCTGACAAATGAGGAAGCAAAAAAGAGGGTAGACCGGGCGTCAAGAATATTGGCCGGGGGACGCGCTATCACGCGGGAGGAAAATACGGATGACACAGCCTGGCTGAAGCAGGCCAAGACGCCGTTGGGCGGCAGGTGAAACATGAAGCACCCCGGTATTATTGCTGTTATGGGTTTGAATCGAGCTTAGCCTTGTTCATTTTTTTACACAACACCCCCGTAAAAAATACAACACGGCCCGCTCAAGCCTGCGAGTCCCAAGCCTCTCAAACCCAAAAAACCGCCCCAAAAAGCCCCAAAAAAGCCTTCACGGCGCTTTTTTAGGGCAAAAAAGGCCTCGCTTGACTTCGGCATGCCGTTCGGGTTGACTGAAACCAGAAAAGATCAATGATTGATATTTTTAACAACAAAGGTGTTGCATCATGTCGGTACCCCCGCGTGCCGTTCAGCTTAACGAAGCGAACGCGTTCCTTAAGGATCATCCTGAGGTTCTGTACGTAGACCTTCTAATTGCGGATATGAATGGTGTGGTGCGCGGCAAGCGCATCGAACGCACCAGCCTCCACAAGGTTTACGAGAAGGGCATTAACCTGCCTGCCTCTTTATTTGCCCTGGATATCAACGGCTCTACGGTGGAAAGCACCGGCCTGGGCCTGGACATCGGTGATGCTGACCGAATCTGTTATCCGATCCCCGACACCCTGTGCAATGAACCCTGGCAAAAGCGCCCCACCGCGCAACTGCTGATGACCATGCACGAACTTGAAGGTGAACCTTTCTTCGCCGATCCGCGCGAAGTGCTCCGCCAAGTTGTAAGCAAATTCGACGACCTCGGTCTGACCATCTGCGCCGCCTTCGAGCTTGAGTTCTACCTGATCGACCAGGAGAACGTGAACGGCCGCCCACAACCGCCCCGCTCGCCGATCTCCGGCAAACGCCCGCACTCGACACAGGTCTACCTGATCGACGACCTCGACGAATATGTCGACTGCCTCCAGGACATCCTGGAAGGTGCGAAAGAACAAGGCATCCCGGCCGACGCCATCGTCAAGGAAAGTGCCCCGGCGCAGTTCGAAGTGAACCTGCACCACGTGGCCGACCCGATCAAGGCTTGCGACTACGCGGTACTGCTCAAGCGCCTGATCAAGAACATCGCCTACGACCATGAGATGGACACCACCTTCATGGCCAAGCCGTATCCGGGCCAGGCAGGCAACGGTTTGCACGTACACATCTCGATCCTGGACAAAGACGGCAAGAACATTTTTGCCAGCGAGGATCCCGAGCAGAACGCCGCATTGCGTCACGCGATCGGCGGTGTGCTCGAGACCCTGCCCGCCCAGATGGCGTTCCTGTGCCCCAACGTCAACTCCTACCGTCGTTTCGGCGCACAGTTCTACGTGCCGAACTCGCCGTGCTGGGGCCTGGACAACCGTACCGTGGCGATTCGCGTACCGACCGGCTCGTCCGATGCCGTACGTATCGAACACCGCGTGGCCGGCGCCGACGCCAACCCTTACCTGCTGATGGCTTCGGTCCTGGCAGGCGTGCACCACGGCCTGACCAACAAGATCGAGCCTGGCGCACCGGTGGAAGGCAACAGCTACGAGCAAAACGAGCAAAGCCTGCCGAACAACCTGCGCGATGCATTGCGCGAGTTGGACGACAGCGAGGTGATGGCCAAGTACATCGATCCTAAATACATCGATATCTTCGTCGCCTGTAAGGAAAGTGAGCTGGAAGAGTTCGAACACTCCATCTCCGACCTTGAGTACAACTGGTACCTGCATACCGTGTAAGCGGTTGCGACTGTAAATGTGGTGAGCAGGCTTGTTGTGGCACGCCCGCTCGCCACAACAAGCCTGCTCGCCACAACAAACTCGCTCACCACAAAAGCCCTCGCCCCAGGTATGGATCATCTTCAGGCTCTGCGTACAATGCCCGCTGCCTTGTAGGAGACTTCCATGACCACCCGCCCCGCCGCCCTTCGCAAACCCCGCGCCCGCAGCCAGGCCCGGATCGACGCGATCCTCGACGCCGCCCGCACCTTGCTGGCTGCCGAAGGCGTGGTGGGTTTGTCGATCTACGGCGTGGCCGAGCGGGCGCAGATTCCGCCGTCGTCGGTGTATCACTTCTTCGCCAGTGTGCCGGCGCTGTTGGAAGCTCTGACCGCCGATGTGCATGCCGCTTTCCGGGCGGCGATTCAGGCGCCCATCGACCACGACTCACTCAAGCATTGGCGCGACCTGTCCTGCATCGTCGAACAGCGCATGCTCAGCATCTACGAGCACGACGCCGCCGCCCGCCAGTTGATCCTGGCCCAGCATGGGCTGACCGAAGTGACCCAGGCGGATCGTCAGCATGATCTGGAGCTGGGAGATTTGATGCTCGCGGTGTTCAACCGCCACTTCGAAGTGCCGACGCTACCGAAGGATGTGGATGTATTTGCCCTGGCGTTGGAGCTGAGCGACCGAGTGTATGCGCGCTCGGTGCATCAGCATGGGCTGATCACACCGCGCATGGCGGAGGAAGGGATGCGGGTGTTTGATGCGTATGTAGGGCTGTACCTGCCGCCCTACCTGCCCAAGCGTTAATTTTGTGGAGGCTGGGCCGGCCTCATCGGGGGCAAGCCCCCTCCCACACTTTGATTTGTGAATACATTCAAAATGTGGGAGGGGGCTTGCCCCCGATGGCGGTCTCAAGCGCGATCACAACTTGGCGATCGACACCTCGGTGGATTTCACGAAGGCAATCACTTCGCTGCCAATCACCAGCTCCAGCTCTTTGACCGAGCGGGTGGTGATCACGGAAGTGACGATGCCGGACGCGGTCTGCACGTCGATTTCCGACAGCACGTCGCCTTCGACGATTTCCTTGATGGTGCCTTTGAACTGGTTACGCACGTTGATGGCTTTAATAGTCATGGTGTTCTTCCTTCAGGGGACGAGTGAGTTATTGAGCCCAACGCAATTGCGTAGGCAGCGGTGAAACAGGTTCGGGTTCCGGTGGCGAGCCGGGCAACGACAGCACACGGTTGAGCACTTCAGCTTCCAACGCGGCCAGGCGATGTGAGCCCCGTGCACGCGGGCGTGGCAGGTCGACGATCAGGTCGAGGCCGATTTCGCCGCCTTCGATCAGGATGACGCGGTCGGCAATTGCCACGGCTTCGCTGACATCGTGGGTTACCAGCAACACGGTGAAGCCATGCTTCTGCCACAGGTTTTCGATCAGTTGCTGCATCTCGATGCGGGTCAGGGCATCCAGCGCCCCCAGCGGCTCATCCAGCAACAGCAGGCGCGGTTGGTGGATCAGCGCACGGGCCAGGGCCACGCGTTGCTTCTGCCCACCGGACAGCGCCGCCGGCCACTCGTTGGCACGTTCAGCCAGGCCGACCGCCTCCAGGGCTTCCAACGCTTTGGGGCGCCAATCGCCTTTAAGGCCAAGGCCGACGTTGTCGATGATCTTTTTCCATGGCAACAGGCGCGCTTCCTGGAACATCAACCGCGTGTCTTCAAGCGCTTCGCTCAGCGGTGCGGAACCGGCCAGCAGCTCGCCGCCGCTGGCTTTGTCCAGCCCGGCCAGCAGGCGCAGCAAGGTACTTTTGCCGCAGCCACTGCGGCCGACCACCGCCACGAATTGGCCGGCAGGTATGTGCAGGTCGATCTCCTTGAGCACTTCCCGTGCGCCAAAGGCCTTGCGCAACTTGCGTACCGCCAGGGGGATGCCCTTGAGCAGGCGCGGAGGTTGTTGAGCTGTCATGCCGCACCTCCTTTATTCACTTGATAGGCCGGGTGCCAGCGCAGCCACACACGCTCCAGGCCACGAGCAGCCAGATCGGCGAGTTTGCCGAGGATGGCGTACATCACGATGGCCAACACCACCACGTCGGTTTGCAGGAATTCACGGGCGTTCATCGCCAGGTAGCCGATGCCGGAGCTGGCCGAGATGGTTTCCGCCACGATCAGCGTCAGCCACATGAAGCCCAGGGCAAAGCGCACGCCGACCAGGATCGACGGCAGCGCACCCGGCAGGATCACCTGGCGGAACAGGCTGAACCCGGACAAGCCGTAGCTGCGCGACATCTCCACCAACGCCGGGTCGACATTGCGGATGCCGTGGTAGGTATTCAGGTAGATCGGGAACAGCGTGCCGAGGGCAACCAGGAAAATCTTCGCCGTCTCATCAATGCCGAACCACAGGATCACCAGCGGAATCAGCGCCAGGTGCGGCACGTTGCGGATCATCTGCACCGAACTGTCCAGCAGGCGTTCGCCCCACTTCGACAAGCCAGTGATAAAGCCCAGGACCAGGCCGATGCTGCCACCAATCACAAACCCCAGGCCGGCACGCCAGCCACTGATCGCCAGGTGCGTCCAGATCTCACCGCTGGCGACCAGATGCACGCCGGCAGCAATCACGGCACTGGGCGCCGGCAGGATACGGGTCGACAACCACCCCGCCGATACCGACAACTGCCACACCGCGAGCAATAGCACCGGCAGTACCCAGGGCGCCACGCGGTGGCTTAGTTTTTCATAGCTCATGGGGCGGCCTCAGCTCTGTGACGCAGCTTTGGGAAGGATATCGTTGGCGACCATCTCGCCGAACGGGCTGACGTAGCCGGCGCTTTTCGGCAGCTCGGGTCGCTCGATATCCAAGTGAGGGAACAGCAATTCGGCAACGCGATACGACTCTTCCAGGTGTGGATAACCGGAGAAAATAAACGTGTCGATACCCAGCGCGGCGTACTCCTTGACGCGTGCCGCCACGGTCGGGCCATCGCCCACCAGCGCCGTCCCCGCACCGCCACGCACCAGGCCAACGCCGGCCCACAGGTTGGGACTGACTTCGAGGTTGTCGCGGTTGCCGCCATGCAACGCCGCCATGCGTTGCTGGCCGACAGAATCAAAGCGTGCCAAAGAGGCCTGGGCACGGGCGATGGTGTCGTCATCCAGGTGGGAGATCAGTTTGTCGGCGGCCTTCCATGCTTCTTCGTTGGTTTCACGCACGATCACATGCAGGCGGATACCAAAGCGCACGGTACGCCCGAGCTTGGCGGCCTTGGCGAGTACCTGTTCGATTTTTTCCGCGACAGCGGCCGGTGGTTCACCCCAGGTCAACACCATTTCCACCTGCTCGGCTGCCAGGTCCTGGGCCGCTTCGGAGGAGCCGCCGAAGTACAGTGGCGGACGCGGTTGCTGGATCGGCGGGTAGAGCAGCTTGGCGCCTTTGACGCTGATGTGTTCGCCGTCGTAATCCACGGTCTCGCCTTCCAGCACACGGCGCCAGATGCGGGTGAATTCCACCGAGGCCTGGTAGCGCTCTTCATGGCTGAGGAACAAGCCGTCGCCGGCCAATTCTTCCGGATCGCCGCCGGTCACCAGGTTGAACAATGCACGGCCACCGGACAGACGATCCAGGGTCGCGGCCTGACGCGCAGCCACCGTCGGGGAAATGATCCCGGGGCGCAGCGCGACAAGGAATTTCAAGCGCTGGGTCACCGGGATCAGCGAAGCGGCCACCAGCCACGAGTCTTCGCAGGAGCGCCCGGTCGGGATCAGCACCCCACCGAATCCCAGGCGATCGGCGGCCTGGGCCACTTGCTGCAGATAACCGTGGTCAACGGCGCGAGCGCCTTCGGCAGTGCCAAGGTAATGGCCGTCGCCGTGGGTAGGCAGGAACCAGAAAATATTGAGGCTCATGGAGTTGTCTCCTGAAGAAGTCGGATTACGGCGCGTTGGCAACGGCGGCGGGTGGCGTCCAGATCACGTCCTTGATGCTCAAGGGTTTGGGGATCAATTTGAGTTGGTAGAAGCTGTCGGCGATTTTCTGCTGGGCGGCGACCACTTCCGGGGTCAGGAACAGCGCGCCGTAGCCCTGGCGTTTTACCGAGGTCAGGGTGATGTCAGCCGGCAGACCGAGCAGCGGTGCGACTTGTTCGGTGACTTCCTGGGGGTTGGCCTTGGACCATTCGCCCACGGCGCGCACTTCTTCCACCAGCGCCTTGATCACTTGCGGATGTTGTTCGGCATACGGTTTGGTCGCCAGGTAGAACTGATGGTTGTCGGCGATGCCGGTGCCGTCACGCAGGGTGCGGGCCTGCAGTTGTTTCTCGGCGGCGGCCTGGTACGGGTCCCAGATCACCCAGGCGTCCACACTGCCACGCTCGAAAGCGGCACGGGCATCGGCGGGCGGCAGGAATACGGTTTGCACATCGGTGTATTTCAGGCCGGCATCTTCCAGGGCCCGCACCAGCAGGTAGTGCACGTTGGAGCCTTTGTTGAGCACGATTTTCTTGCCCTTGAGCTCGGCCACGGATTTGATCGGTGAGTCTTTCGGCACCAGGATCGCTTCGCTGGTCGGCGCCGGTGGTTCGTAGGCCACGTAGAGCAGGTCGGCACCGGCAGCCTGGGCGAACACCGGCGGGGTTTCGCCGGTCACGCCAAAGTCGATGGAGCCGACATTCAGGCCTTCAAGCAGCTGGGGGCCGCCAGGGAACTCGGTCCACTGGACATTAACGCCCTGGGCCGCCAGGCGTTTTTCCAGGGTGCCCTTGGCCTTGAGCAGCACCAACGTGCCGTATTTCTGATAGCCGATCCGCAGGGTCTCGGCCGCTTGAGCTTGAACAATGGCGCCGAAGGACACAGCCGCAGCAAACAGTGCGACCAGACCACGACGCAAGATGACAGTGCGCATGGCGCTCTCTCCAAAAATGCGATTAGGGGTTTTGGCTGCACCTGCTTGGCCGTTGGCGGCTGAGTAAGGTGAGTGTTTCGGTATATCAGTGAGGCTCAGATGCTCCAGCGAGCACTCAACAAACGTTCGTTCAACACGTGGGGGTCCAGCGGTTTCGGGCGACGGGCCATGGCGCCGTACAGTGTTTCCAGGGCTTCGTGCAAACGCTGTTCGAGTACTGGCACCAACTGCGCCTGGGCACTGCCTTCGCCATACGCGATCTGGCTGTCTTCGGCAAAGATGCCGTGGAGCAATTCCTGGGCCTTCAGCGCCGACAGCACCGGCTTCAAGGCATAGTCCACCGCCAGCATGTGGGCGATGCTGCCGCCGGTGGCCATCGGCAACACGATCTTGTGGGCCAGGGCGCGTTCGGGCAGCAGGTCCAGCACGGTCTTCAGCGCGCCGGAGAACGAGGCCTTGTACACCGGCGTAGCGATCACCAGGCCGTCAGCGTTAGCCACTTGTTGCAACAGGTCGATGACCTTGGGGCTGTCGAAGCGCGCATGCAGCAGGTCCTCAGCCGGGAAGTCCCGTATCTGGTAACTCACCACTTCTACGCCTTTGTCTTGCAACCACTGACGGGTTTTATCCAGCAATACCCCGGAGCGGGAGCGCTGGCTGGGGCTGCCTCCAAGTGTTACGACCAACATGCAGGAATTCCTTGAGCAGGTGTCGGCGGTTCGCTGTGTGGCGATGGCGCCAAGATGGAACAGACCTTATCAGCAGATTCATATATCTATAAATCTTATTTTTTCATTTGTTTATTCTTTAAATGCATATACCAGGTATGAAATCGCAGCCGAAAAAAAAGGCCGTCGAAACGGCCTCAAAACCCCTGCTATGTGATCAGCGATTCGGTTGTGGTGTCAGGCGCAGGTACGGCTTCACCGCGCGATAGCCCTTCGGAAAGCGTCTCTTGATCTCTTCCTCATCCTTGAGCGAAGGCACGATCACCACCTCATCACCGTCCTGCCAGTTGGCGGGCGTGGCGACCTTGTGGCTGTCGGTGAGCTGCAACGAGTCGATGACCCGCAGGATCTCGTGGAAGTTGCGCCCGGTGCTGGCCGGGTAGGTAATGGTCAGGCGGATCTTCTTGTTCGGGTCGATCACGAACAAGGAACGCACGGTGAGGGTGTCACTGGCGTTGGGGTGGATCAGGTCGTAGAGGTCGGACACTTTGCGATCGGCGTCGGCCAGGATCGGGAAGTTGACAACAGTGTTCTGGGTTTCGTTGATGTCTTCGATCCACTTGTGGTGCGAATCCACCGGGTCGACCGACAGGGCGATGGCCTTGACGCCGCGCTTGGCGAATTCGTCCTTGAGCTTGGCGGTGAAACCCAGCTCGGTGGTGCACACCGGGGTGAAATCCGCCGGGTGGGAAAACAGCACACCCCAGCTATCGCCCAGCCATTCGTGGAAACGAATCGTGCCGGCGCTGGAATCCTGTTCGAAGTCGGGGGCGATATCGCCCAGTCTTAGGCTCATGGTGTGGCTCCTGGTGAGTGCTTATGGAGCCCACTGTGCATGGATTGTGGATTATTTAAAAAGAATAAATATCAATTTATCTAGACGATAAAGGAATATTAAAAATCTGTTCATTGGACGCGGGGGCAGACGAGGAGCAACATCGTTTTCAAGGTTCGAGAAGGCCTTGAGACGCTGTACAAAGAGGGGTCAGGAAGGGCCTGCGGGGGTTTGGCCCGACTTGAAAGCAAGACACCCTGCCCGGTGTTGCACCGGGCAGGGCTTTACAGGCTTACAACAGCGTCACGCTACTAGAACAGTGGCAGCGAGTAGCTGACGATCAGGCGGTTTTCGTCCTGGGAACGGGTGTTCGCCAGGTCGGTACGCCACATAGCGTTTTTCCAGGCAACACCCAGGTTTTTCAGCGGGCCTTCCGGAATCACATAGGCAACAGTGATGTCGCGCTCCCACTCGGATTGACCAGTGGTTTCGGCACGACCGTTGTTGTTGGCGATGGTGTCGATGTCGCTACCTTTCAGGTAAACAACACCAGCGGTCAGGCCAGGTACACCGACTTTTGCGAAGTCATAAGCGTAGCGAGCTTGCCAGGTACGCTCGCCAGCGCGGGCGAACTTCTGGATCTGCATGTCGGTAGTGATGTAAGCCGACGAGCCGTCGCCCTGGTTCAACCAAGGGAAGTCGCTGCTACCATTGCTGACCTGGTAACCACCACCGAAGGTGTGACCGGCAACGGTGTACAGGAACAGGCCGCTGTACAGGTTGTTGTCGACCTTGCCTTTACCCGCGTTGAAGTTGTTGTAGTTACCGCTGGAGTAGTAAGCGGCGGTGTCGCCGTTCTTGCCATCGTCCGAGCTGTTGAAATAACGCAGGTCAGACTTCAGAACGCCTGGACCGATTGCCCAGTTGTGGGTCAGACCAAGGAAGTGCTGCTTGTAGAAGTCCTCCAGATTGCCGTAGTAGTACTGGGCAGTCAGGTCTTTGGTCAGCTTGTAGTCACCACCGGCGTAGTAGAACTTGTTGCTGAACTTGCCGGCATTGTAGTTGGAACTACCGTTGGCGCCGCCAATCGACAGGTTTTCGTTGTTGCTGGAGTTACGGCCCTTGGCCTTTTCCACCTGACCGGCCACCAAGGTCAAATCCTTGATGTCGTTGGTGGTGATCTGGCCGCCTTGGAAGGTTTGCGGCAGCAGACGACCATCGTTGGTCACGATAACCGGCAGTTTTGGCTGCAGGGTGCCCAGCTTCAGTTCGGTCTGGGAGATCTTCACCTTACCGGTCACGCCCAGGCTGGCGTAATCGTGGACGGCTTTGTTGCCGTCGCTTGGGAAGACGGTACCGCCCGAAGCAGTGCCGGTGTAGTTACCGTGATCAGCACGGCTCGAATCCAGACGCACGCCGTACAGACCAATCGCGTCAACACCGAACTGCACAGTACCTTGGGTGTAACCCGAGATGAAACGTAGATCGAAGCCTTGGCCCCATTCAGCGTTTTTGCTACGCGTGTTGGACGTGGCGTTAGGGTGACCGTCACGGTTATCGGTGTTGATGTAGAAGTTACGCAGCCCCAGAGTTGCCTTACTGTCTTCGATGAAACCGGCGGAGTTTGCCTGCTGGGCAATCGCAGCCAAAGCTACGGCCAACGCCAATGTTGACTTCTTCATGTACCGCTCCTCTCATTTCTAATTTTTGTATTTCTTTGGTCTCGGGTCTGACGCCCTCGATCCACAGATGCGCGATTAGCGCCAGATAGTGACCACCAAGTCAATCGTAACCTTGTGTGTCTACTACCTTCGTCTAATCGCAGTTGATTTGGTCCCTGCAGGGTAATGAGTTTTTCATACACCCAAAAAGAATTATTTCATTCTTTTTCATACGATTCGGGAATAAGCCTTTGCATGACGCGAACCCGTCAGCGTAGACGAACCGCTTCACAAGCTAATTCCTAAAGGGTATTTGTTAGCACTTTTTTAGATCGATTAGTGTGGCCGTAAGGTTGCATACGTCACCCACGATCAAAAAGGCGACGCCATCATGGCCAAACGCATATCCTCCCGTCAATTTGTTACAGTTTTTGTGTCACTAATAGTTTCTTTTGGTGTCCAAGCGGCCGATTTGCCCATCGGCTAGAAAATTGCCTGGCGCCATTCAACAGTGGGCCGGAAGTCGTAACCGCCATCGCCTCGGGCGACGTGCAAATCGGCAACCTCGGTTCCAGCGCCGCTGCCGCAGCGGCATCACGGAATCTATCCATCGTCGCGTTCATCGTATCGGCCCAGATCAATACTTCTGAAGCATCGGTGGTGCGTAAGGACAGCCACATTGACGCACCCAAGGATTTGATCGGTAAAACCATCGCCACGCCGTTTGTCTCAACCTCTCATTAGTAGATTCGAAACCGGTGCAGAAAATCGCGAAAATGACAGGCGCCGACGCCGCAGACATTCATGAGCTGCTAGCCGGCACGACATTCCCGGATGCCCAGGCACAACAAAACGATGCGCTGCCAAAAGACGGCACGGTGAAGGCAATCGGGGAGACGGCGAAGCTCTTGGAGTAACAGGGGAAGGTTGAGGTAGTGCTGCCGGATGACTCGGCCTTCGTGACCGACAAATTCGTCAAGCCCTGCTCCCTGTAGGAGCCGGTTAACCGGCTCCTACAGGGTGTGGGTTACAGGGCCTTCTCGAAGATCTTCGAATTACGCTGATAGTTGTACAGCGACGCCCGCGCCGACGGCAGGCGGTCGACACTGCTCGGCACAAACCCCCGCTCACGGAACCAGTGCGCGGTGCGGGTGGTGAGGACAAACAAGGTCTTCAACCCCTGCGCCCGGGCACGGGCCTGGATGCGCTCCAGCAACACATCGCCACGAGCGCCATGGCGATATTCCGGGTTCACTGCCAGGCAAGCCAGCTCTCCCGCGTCCGAATCGGCGATCTGATACAGCGCTGCACAGGCGATGATCATGCCTTCGCGCTCTACCACGCTGAACTGCTCGATCTCACGTTCCAGCACTTCCCGCGAACGGCGTACCAGGATGCCCTGCTCTTCCAGCGGGCTGATCAGGTCGAGCAAACCGCCGACATCCTCAATCGCCGCTTCGCGCACCTGCTCGAATTGCTCTTGGGCCACCAGCGTACCGCCGCCGTCCCGGGTAAACAGCTCGGTGAGCAAGGCGCCGTCTTCGGCGTAGCTGACAATATGGCTGCGCCCTACTCCACCCCGGCACGCTTCGGCGGCGGCATCGAGCAATTCGGCCTGGTAGTTGGTTTTGCCCAGGCGCTGCAGGTGAGCCGGCACCTGTTGCGGGCGCAGCTCGCGTACCAGGCGGCCGTTTTCATCGATCAAGCCCATATCGGCGCCAAACAGCAGCAGCTTGTCGGCGCCCAGGTCGATGGCGGCGCGGGTCGCGACGTCTTCGCAGGCCAGGTTGAAGATCTCACCGGTGGGCGAATACCCCAGCGGCGACAGCAACACGATGGAGCGCTCATCCAGCAAGCGATTGATACCCTTGCGGTCGACGCGGCGCACTTCGCCAGTGTGATGGTAGTCCACGCCTTCGAGTACACCGATCGGACGTGCCGTCACCAGGTTGCCGCTGGCAACGCGCAGGCGCGAGCCCTGCATCGGTGACGAGGCCATGTCCATCGACAGGCGCGCTTCGATGGCGATACGCAGATGGCCGACCGCGTCGATCACGCACTCCAGGGTTGCGGCATCGGTGATGCGCAAGCCTTCGTGGTAAGCCGGGGTCAGGCCCCGCGCTTCAAGGCGCGCTTCGATCTGTGGGCGCGAACCGTGGACCAGTACCAATCGCACACCCAGGCTGTGCAGCAGCACCAGGTCGTGGACGATATTGCCGAAGTTGGGATGTTCCACACCATCGCCAGGCAGCATGACCACAAAGGTACAGTCGCGGTGGGCATTGATGTAGGGGGACGCATGGCGAAGCCAGTTAACGTAGTCGGGCATAGAACCTGGGCCTGTAATAAAAAGCAGCCGAAAAAGGATGAATCGTGAAAGCGCACGGCGGGCTGATGGTTATCGTCGGAACAGGCTTGGCGACACGCTCACTCTCCTTCTATGTACGAACAGGCAGGGGTTAATTTATGCAGGTTTCAGGCAGTAATGTTCGATCAGTTCCCGCAATAGACGCACTGTAGGCGTCAAGCGTGACATTTCGAGGTATTCGCCCGGCTGGTGTGCGCAGGCGATGTCGCCGGGGCCGAGCACCAGGGTTTCACAACCAAGGCGCTGAAGATAAGGCGCTTCGGTGCCGAACGCTACTGCTTCGGCACGATGGCCGGTCAATCGTTCCGCCACCCGTACCAGTTCGGCATCTTCCGGTTGCTCGAACGGCGGTACTTCGGGGAACAGGGGCGCATAGTCAATCTTGACCTGATGGCGCTCGGCCACCGGCTGGAGCTTCTGGCGAATCGCATCGCGCAGCACCTGGGGGTCCATGCCCGGCAGTGGGCGCAGGTCGAACTCCAGGGAACACTGGCCGCAGATGCGGTTGGGGTTGTCGCCGCCGTGGATGCAACCGAAGTTCATGGTCGGTTGCGGCACGCTGAACTGAGGGTTGCGGTACTCGCGCTGCCAGGCCAGGCGCAGGCCGCGCAGTTCGCCGATGGCGTCGTGCATGGCTTCAAGCGCGCTGTGGCCCAGGCTGGGGTCCGACGAGTGGCCGCTTTGGCCAAGAATATCGATGCGTTCCATCATCACGCCTTTGTGCAGGCGGATCGGCTTGAGGCCGGTCGGCTCGCCGATCACCGCTGCGCGACCCAGCGGGCGGCCCGCTTCGGCCAGTGCGCGAGCGCCGGACATGGAGCTTTCTTCATCACAGGTGGCGAGAATCAGCAGAGGCTGTTTGAACGGCTGATCCAGCAGCGGCAACACCGCTTCGATGGCCAGCGCGAAAAAGCCCTTCATGTCGCAGCTGCCCAATCCTACCCAACGGCCGTCAACTTCCGTCAGCTTGAGCGGGTCGGTCTTCCACAGCGCTGCGTCATAAGGGACGGTATCGCTATGACCCGCCAGCACCAGGCCTCCGGGCCCACTGCCGTAACTGGCCAACAGGTTGAACTTGCCGGGGCTGACTGGCTGGATGTCGATGGCGAAACCCAGATCCCCCAGCCAAGCGGCGAGCAAGTCGATCACCGGGCGGTTGGTCTGGTCGAGAGAGGCCTGGGTGCAGCTCACGGATGGCGCGGCAATCAACGCGGCAAACTGCTCTTTCATGGACGGTAACGGCATGCTCGGCCTCTCGACTTCCCGGATGAGCCTCACTATAGAGCCATCTGCACGACACAATAAACCGTTGCGGCGCGTTGCCGGGCTCAGTCCTGTACACTGCACGACCTTGGCAGCCACTCATTTCCCCGGCTGCGCTCCCGATCCTGGATGTTCCGGCCATGCAAAAAGAAACTGAAATCAAGCTCCGCGTCAGCCGCGAGACCCTCGCCGCGCTGCGTGAGCACCCGCTCCTGAAAAAACGCAACAAAAGTGGCTGGGAACGCCGTGAGTTGATGAACCAGTACTTCGACACCCCCGAGCGCGACCTGGCCCAGGCCAAAGTCGCCCTGCGCCTGCGCAAGGACGGTGACGACATCATCCAGACCCTCAAGACCCGCGGCCAGAGCGTCGCCGGCTTGTCGGAACGTAACGAATACAACTGGGAACTGCCTAAAGCCAAGCTCGACGTGAAGAAGCTCGACGGCGAATGCTGGCCCGAGCAACTGGCCGAGCTGGACAAAAAGACCCTCAAGCCGATCTTCACCACCGACTTCGTGCGTGAGCGCGCCGAAATCGCCTGGGGTCGCGGCAAGGCCAAGGTGGTGATCGAAGCCGCCCTGGATCTGGGCCACGTGGTGGTCGGCAAGCAGAAAGAAGAAATCTGCGAGCTGGAACTGGAACTGCGCGAAGGCGAACCGGCCGCCCTGCTGGAGTTGGCCGCCGAGCTGGCCGCGACCCTGGCGTTGATGCCGTGCGATATCAGCAAGGCCGAGCGCGGCTACCGCTTGTACGACGCCAGTAGCTACTCCCTGAGCCTGCCGGCGCCGCAGATCCACGCTGAAATGCCGCTGGACGATGCCTTCGCTGCGATCATGTGGCACCTGCTGGGCAGCAGCCAACGCCTGGCCGAGCAATACCGTTTCAATGGCCACTGGCGCCTGCTGCAAGACTGGGTCGACAACCTCGGCGAACTGCGTGCCCTGGTCGGCAGCCTTGGCCAGGCGGCACCGCGTCAGTCCACCAGCGAACTGCGCAGCGCACTCGATGCCCTGCTGGAAGACTGGCGTCCACTGGTACAGGCCGGTGATGACGACGAGGACATCCGCAAAGCCGCGCCGGAACAGTTCGCCGAAGAACTGGACGACGTGCGCTGGGGCCTGTTCTCACTGAACGCTTCACGCTGGCTGCTCGCCCGCACCTGGACCGCCGACCGCAACGTGCGTGGCAACCGCCAGGGCGCCGCGCAAATCACCAACTGGCTGCCGCGCCTGCTGGCCGACGACGCTGTCGCCCTGCAACTGCCGCGCTACCAGCAACAGCCGGAAGACCTGGCCGAGCAACTGCCGCGTATCGAACGCATCCAGGCCTGGCTGCACCATGCGCGCCAGGTGGTCGACATTCCGGAACTGGACCGTCTGTACGGCGAGCTGAACAAGTTGGTGCAACTGGCCAACCAGCCGATTACCGATGAGTCGCTGGATGCGCGGATGCATCAGGCGATTGCGGTGTATCAGAACCGGGCGTGGAAGACTCTGCTGCGTCTGTAAGGCCGCTATCACCAGCCTGTCAGCGCAATACTGGCAGGCTGGTGGTGGATTTGATCTCGGATAAAGCCACAATCGAATTAACCTCCTGAATCCCAGGCACCATCGACAGTTTCTCGAAGAAAAACCGCTCATACGCCTCGATGTCCGAGGTGACGATACGCAGCAGAAAGTCCACCGCCCCCATCAGCACATAACACTCCAGCACTTCCGGGAACCCGCGAATCGCATCGGTGAACTCGGTGAAGTTGGAGCGGCCGTGGGCGTTGAGTTTCACCTCGGCGAATATCTGCGTGTTGAGGCCGATCTTCTTGCGATCCAGCAAGGTCACCTGGCCACGAATCACGCCCTCTTCCTTGAGCCGTTGGATACGTCGCCAGCAAGGCGACTGGGACAGGCCGACCTGTTCGGCGATCTGCGCGCTGGAGAGAGAAGCGTCTTCTTGCAACAGGGCCAGGATACGGCGGTCGTAGGCGTCCAACTCGCTGTGCATATAAATACCCTCCATCGCACTTATTCTGAATTGATTGATTCGATTTTCGACAAATAAGGCCCATCTTAGATAAGAAATCTCCCGTGGCGAATGTAAAAATTTCTCCAGTCGAATCCGGAGCTTTCCCATGCATGCCGTCGAAACCAACCACCCCGCCACCCGCGTCGATGCGTGGGCCGTCAACAGCGCCCATTGCCAGGCCCATTACCAGATCGTCGCCGAGGCGGAGCCCGACGTGATGTGCCGGGTACTCAACTATTTCGCTCTGCAATTCCTCACGCCACAGCAGGTTACGGTCAACCGCGAAGAAGACCTGTTAAACATCGGCATCGTGATGGACGGCCTGAGCTGGCACCGCGCCCAGGTGATCGGTGAAAAGATTCGAAACCTGATCAGCGTGTGCACACTGGACGTGTGGTCGGCTGATTCCGTGGCGCCTCAGGCAGTGATGACGGTTGCTCAGTAAGACCCTGCAATACACGCCGGGAGGAAGATATTCAGGGGCTGGCTAGCCTGGGATTTACGCCCACTGCCCTCAGGAAAATCTCCATGCCGGTTGATCAACGATTGGAACTGCGTCAGCTGCTGCCGGCTTTGCTCGAAGGGCGAGTGATCACCCCGGAAGTTGCACAGCAGTTGTCGGCGCTGCCGGCCAGCAACACCTTGCATCCCCTGGAAAGCATCGCAGCCCTTGGCCCCAGTCTGGAAACCCTGACCGAATGGCTGGCCCAGCATGCCGGGCAACCGTACCTGCGCATCGATCCGTTGAAGATCGATGTGGCGACGGTCGTGCCGCTGATGTCCCATGCGTTCGCCCAACGCCACGCCATCCTTGCAGTGGCGGTGGACGCGCAGACGGTCACCGTCGCCAGCGCCCAGCCCCACGTCACCAGTTGGGAAGCCGGGCTGGCGCAGGTGCTCAAGCGCTCGATCAAGCGTGTGGTTGCCAACCCCCATGACATAACGCGCTGTATCGGCGAGTTCTACCGGCTGGCGAAGTCCGTCAGCGGCGCCGATCAAAAAGTTGCGGCACCGGGCAACAACGAACTGCTCAACCTCGGCGCCAGCGACCAGGAGCCGGATGCCAACGACGCGCATATCGTCAACATCGTCGACTGGCTGTTGCAGTACGCTTTCGGCCAGCGGGCCAGCGATATCCACATTGAACCGTGCCGTGAACAGGGCCGTGTGCGCTTTCGCATCGACGGGTTGCTGCACGACGTCTATCAGTTCCCGCCCCAGGTCACGATGGCAGTCGTCAGCCGCCTCAAAAGCCTGGGCCGCATGAACGTGGCAGAAAAGCGCAGGCCCCAGGACGGCAGGGTCAAGACCAAAAGCCCGACCGGAGCGGAAGTGGAGTTGCGCCTGTCCACCTTGCCCACGGCGTTTGGCGAAAAGCTGGTGATGCGGATCTTCGACCCACAGGTGCTGCTCAAGGGCTTTGACCAGCTTGGTTTATCGGTTGAGGACCAGCAACGCTGGCAAGCCATGACGAGCCAGACCAACGGCATCATCCTGGTCACCGGCCCTACCGGTTCAGGCAAGACCAGCACCCTCTACACCACGCTCAAGCAATTGGCCACGCGGGAAGTCAACCTGTGCACGGTGGAAGACCCGATCGAAATGGTCGAGCCGGCGTTCAACCAGATGCAGGTGCAGCACAATATCGACCTGACCTTCGCCAGCGGCATCCGCGCCCTGCTCCGCCAGGACCCGGACATCATCATGATCGGCGAGATCCGCGACCAGGAGACCGCCGAAATGGCGATCCAGGCTGCATTGACCGGGCACCTGGTGCTGTCGACCCTGCATACCAACGATGCGCCCAGCGCCATCAGCCGCCTGCAGGAGCTGGGCATTGCGCATTATTTGATCAAAGCCACCTTGCTCGGCGTAATGGCGCAGCGTTTGGTGCGGGTTCTGTGCCCCCACTGCAAGCGTGCGTTGGGTGACGCCCATGAAGCGGTCGGTTGCGTTGAATGTCGACACAGCGGTTATCAGGGGCGGGCCGGCGTTTACGAAATCATGGTTTTGAACGAAGCGCTCAGGACTTTGATCACGCCTGGGGCCGATGTGCAGGCCCTGCGCCAGGCAGCAGTGACTCACGGCATGCGCAGCTTGCGTATGGCCGGCATGCAGAAGGTCGCGGCGGGGCTCACCACGATGGCGGAAGTCTTGCGGGTGACTCCCGGGGATTCGGTAACAAATCCTTTGTTTGTTAAGCAGTGAAACCGTTCTTATCGGTGACAACACCGTTACAATCGGCCCAACGTCGTTTCACTGACACCATCAGATAGGGAATCGCTATGCAGATCGGAACCGTACTGCTTCTTTTCGTGGGGCTGGCCATCGCCATCCTGTTCATGGGCTTCAAGGTGGTCCCCCAGGGCTACCAATGGACGGTCGAGCGTTTCGGCCGTTACACCAATACCCTCAAGCCTGGCTTGAACATCATCATCCCGGTCATGGACCGCATCGGTCGCAAGATCAACGTGATGGAAAGCGTACTGGATATCCCGCCCCAGGAAGTCATCACCGCCGACAACGCCACCGTGCAGATCGACGCCGTGTGCTTTTTCCAGGTGGTCAACACCGCCCAGGCCGCCTACGAGGTGAACAACCTCGAACACGCCATCCGCAACCTGCTGCAAACCAACATCCGTACCGTGCTCGGCTCCATGGAACTGGATGCCATGCTCAGCCAGCGTGACGGCATCAACGAAAAACTGCTGAAGACCGTGGACGAAGCCACCGCGCCGTGGGGGATCAAGATCACCCGTATCGAGATCAAGGACATCAGCCCGCCCGCCGACCTGATGGCCGCGATGTCGGGCCAGATGAAAGCCGAACGGATCAAGCGTGCGCAGATCCTCGAAGCCGAGGGCCTGCGCGCCTCGGCGATCCTGACGGCAGAAGGCAAGAAGCAGGCACAGATTCTCGAGGCCGAAGGGAGCCGCCAGGCGGCGTTCCTTGAATCCGAAGCCCGTGAGCGTCAGGCCGAAGCCGAAGCCCGCGCCACACAGGTGGTATCGGAAGCAATCGCGTCGGGCAATGTGCAGGCGGTCAATTACTTCGTCGCACAGAAATACATCGACGCCCTGGGCAAGCTGGCTTCGGCCAACAACAGCAAGGTCATCCTGATGCCGCTGGAAGCCAGCCAGGTGATCGGCGCAGTTGGCGGTATCGGCGAGATCGTCAAGGCAACGTTCGACAACAAGAAAGGCTGAGGCCAGCGCCATGTGGGATTTCCTGCAGCATCTGTCGTTCTGGGATTGGCTGGCACTGGGCACGGTACTGCTGATTCTTGAGGTATTCGGCGCTGGCGGTTACCTGTTGTGGATGGGTATCGCCGCGGCGGCCGTGGGCGTGATCAAGTTCCTGGTGCCACCCCTGGGGCTGGAATGGCAACTCCTGCTGTTTGCCGTGTTGTCGATAATGACGGCGGTGTACTGGTGGAAACGTCAGCGCAGCAGCGCCAAGGCCAGCGACCAGCCGGGGCTCAACGAACGCGGCTCCGAGCTGATCGGCCGCACCTTCGTGGTGCACCAGGCGATTGTGGATGGCCGGGGCAAGGTGAAAGTCGGTGATGGCGTGTGGATGGTGACCGGCCCGGACAGCCCCGTAGGCGCCCAAGTACGGGTGGTTGGCCAGGAAGGCGTGGTGTTAAGGGTTGAAACTGTTTAGTCAGTGATGGAACTCGATTGGGCTAACTACAATCATAAAGTACAGATAACCCACCCGGAGTCACCCATCATGCGTCTCAAATATGCTGTCGCAACCCTTGCTGTGCTTTCCCTCCCTGTCGGATCAGCCATGGCCGACAGTTTCTGGCGCAATGTCATCTCGTCCGGCGCCACTACCGGCTCGACGTACCTGACCTTCAAGGACCACAAGCTGGTGGTCGCTGCACAAGACGACGCAGGCAGCTTCGTTGCCAGCGACGGCGGCATCCGTGGTCCATACCTGGAAGCAGCAATGCAGAAAGTTCGCGCTGATAACCCTGGTCTGCAGGCCACGGACATGGAGTTGGCCAACGCCATCCTTGCGAAAAATGCTGTCACCGAGTGATTCCATCGCTCTGAAAAATGCCGCTGTTGAAGCGGCATTTTTTTGTCCACGTTTTTCCCCGCGCATGACAATTCATTCACGGGCGACAGGCTATATTCAGTCAACCCGTGCAACCATGCCGGTACTGATACCTCGCTTACTCATCGCCAACCTGAAACGGATGCCTTCGTCGTCATGAGCCAACTGCCCTTCCTGCCGTTTTCCAAACCCACCATTGATGAAGCCACCATTGCAGCGGTCGGCGATGTACTGCGCTCGGGCTGGATCACCAGCGGGCCGAAGGTCCAGGCATTCGAGGCGCAGTTGTCGGAGTACCTTGGCGGTCGGCCGGTGCGCACCTTCAACTCGGGCACCTGCACCATGGAGATTGCCTTGCGCATTGCCGGCATCGGTCCGGGCGATGAAGTCATCACCACGCCAATCTCTTGGGTGGCCACGGCCAACGTGATCCTGGAAGTGGGCGCTACGCCGGTGTTTGCCGATATTGACCCGGTGACCCGCAATATCGACCTGTCCCAGGTGGAAGCGGCGATTACCCCGCGCACCAAGGCGATCATCCCGGTCTACCTGGCCGGCCTGCCCCTGGATATGCCGATGCTGTATGCACTGGCGAACAAGTACAACCTGCGCATTATCGAAGATGCGGCGCAGGCGCTGGGTTCCAGCTGGGATGGCGAGCGTATTGGCGCCACCGGGGATTTTGTGTCGTTCAGTTTCCAGGCCAACAAGAACATCACCTCTTCCGAGGGCGGCTGCCTGGTGTTGAACAACGCCGAAGAGGCACGGCTGGCGGAAAAATACCGCCTGCAGGGCGTTACCCGCACCGGCTTCGACGGCCTCGACGTGGATGTATTGGGCGGCAAGTTCAACATGACCGACATCGCCGCCGCCATTGGCCTGGGGCAATTTGCCCATATCGAGCAGATCACTGCTCACCGCCAGAACCTGGCGCGGCACTACTTCAAATGCTTTGGCAGTGACTTTGAAGAGCAGTACGGCGCACAACTGCCGCCGGCAGACTTCGAGAACAGCAACTGGCACCTGTTTCAACTGGTGCTGCCGGAACGTCAAGACGGTCTGCCAGCCCGCGCCACCTTCATGGAGCAGATGCAGGCTCATGGCGTCGGCATTGGCTATCACTACCCGCCGATCCACCTGCTGAGCCTTTATCGGGCACAGGGGTTCAAGGAAGGCATGTTCCCGGTGGCGGAGAGAGTGGGGCGTTTGATCGTGTCGTTGCCGATGTTTACAGCGATGACAGAGGCGGATGTGGAGCGGTCGGTGGCAGCCGTGAAGGCGGTTCTACAGCCCTGAAAACACATTGCGGGAGCCGTTTGACCGGCTCCCGCAACAGGATCACTCGCCGATGGCGGCTTTGTAGCCGGCAGCATCCAGCAATTTATCCAGATCAGCCGGGTTGCTTGGCTTGAGCTTGAAGATCCAAGCGCCGTAGGGATCAGAGTTCAGCAGCTCCGGGCTACCACTCAGTTCTTCGTTGACGGCAATCACTTCGCCTGCAACCGGGGCGTAGATATCCGAGGCGGCCTTGACCGACTCAACCACACCCGCCTGGCCAGTCGCGTCAAACTGGGCGCCCACTTCGGCCAACTCAACAAACACCACATCACCCAACGCTTCCTGGGCATGGTCGGAAATACCGACGGTCACGGTGCCGTCAGCTTCCAGGCGTGCCCATTCGTGGCTTTCGGCAAAACGCAGGTCGGCAGGGATATCGCTCATAGTCTGTGTCCTCAAGAAGTAATGTCAGCGGCCTTCGGCCTGCCGGAAATAGGTTAGATCAAGGTTTTGCCATGGCGCACGAAGGTCGGTTTGACCACTCGAACCGGGTACCACTTGCCGCGGATTTCCACTTCGGCCCGATCAGCGGTTGCCGTCGGTACACGCGCCAGCGCAATGGATTTGCTCAGCGTAGGAGAGAAACTACCACTGGTGATCTCCCCTTCGCCAATATTGGCGATACGAACCACCTGGTGAGCACGCAAAACCCCGCGTTCTTCCAGCACCAGCCCGACCAGTTTGAACTGCACACCAGCTGCTTTTTCCGCTTCCAGTGCGGTGCGGCCAATGAAATTACGCTCGGCCGGTTCCCAGGCGATGCTCCAGGCCATATTCGACGCCAGGGGCGAAACCTCCTGGTGGATGTCCTGGCCGTACAGGTTCATGCCCGCTTCCAGGCGCAAGGTATCGCGGGCGCCGAGGCCGATGGGTGAAATACCAGCGCCCACCAGGTCATTGAAAAAGCCCGGTGCCTGATCGGCAGGCAGGACAATTTCCAGGCCGTCTTCGCCGGTGTACCCGGTACGTGCGATAAACCAGTCACCATCGGCGTGGCCTTCGAAGGGCTTGAGCTGGTGAATCAGGGTGCTGCGCGATTGAGTGACCAGCTCAGCGATCTTCTGCCGGGCGTGGGGGCCTTGGATGGCCAGCATCGCCAACTCGGCGCGCTCATGCAGTTGCACCTGATAGTCGCCCAGTTGCGCGTGCATCCAGGCCATATCCTGGTCGCGGGTGGCGGCGTTGACCACCAGCCGATAGGCGGCCTCGGTGCGGTAGACAATCATGTCGTCCACCACGCCGCCCTGCTCGTTGAGCATGGCGCTGTACAACGCACGGCCGCAGTCGTGCAGGCGTTCGACATCATTGGCCAGCAGGTGCTGCAGCCATTCCTTGGCCTGGGGGCCGCTGACATCGATCACGGTCATATGAGATACATCGAACACCCCGCAGTCGCGTCGCACCTGATGGTGCTCCTCAACTTGCGAGCCGTAGTGCAGAGGCATATCCCAACCGCCAAAATCGACCATTTTCGCGCCGAGGGCGAGATGCAGGTCATACAGAGGCGTACGCTGTCCCATGGGTTTCTCCTTCCGGGCTTGGCGAAGGTGCGCGGAGCTACTGTCCGCGCTGAACACCTTGATTCACAAGGCCTGCAGCCACGTCCAGCGACCCGCTCCAAAAGACGAAGCGCACCGAATGCCGCGCATTGTAGCCGCAAGCCGTAGGACTGGCACCTAACCGATTTGCCGTGCAGAGCGTCGGATGAGCCCGATCACCGGCAACAGGCCCACCAGCACCAGGGTCAACGCCGGCAAAGAGGCCCGTGCCCACTCGCCTTCGCTGGTCATTTCAAAGATCCGCACCGCCAGCGTGTCCCAGCCGAACGGGCGCATCAGCAAGGTGGCAGGCATTTCCTTGAGCACATCGACAAACACCAGGAGTGCTGCGCTCAACGTCCCCGGCAACAGCAACGGGAGATACACTTTGCAAAACAGTCGTGGACCACTGACGCCAAGACTGCGTGCAGCTTCCGGCAGGGACGGACGGATACGCGCCAGGCTGTTTTCCAACGGCCCATAGGCCACCGCCAGGAAACGCACCAGATACGCCAGCACCAGCGCCGACAGGCTGCCCAGCAACAACGGCTTGCCCGCCCCGCCGAGCCAGCCGGACAGCGGCACCACCAGTTCACGGTCCAGATAGCTGAACGCCAACATGATCGATACCGCCAGCACCGAGCCCGGCAAGGCATAGCCAACGTTGGCCAGGCTGATACCGGAACGGATCGCCCGTGTCGGCGCCAGGCGGTTGGCGAACGCCAGTACCAGCGCCACGCTGACCGTGATCAAGGCCGCGATGCCGCCCAGGTAAAGCGTATGGAGGATCAGGCCCGAATAGCGCTCATCCAGATCGAAGCGGCCGCGCTGCCAGAACCAGGCCACCAGTTGCAGCATCGGGATGACAAACGCGCAGGCGAACACCAACGCGCACCAACTGCTGGCTGCGGCCGCCTTGACCCCGCGCAGGTGGTACAACGCCTTGCCCCGTGGCCGCTCATTGCCTGGCCGGCTGGCGCCCCTGGCGCGCCGCTCGCCGTACAGCACCAACATCACCACCAGCAGCAACAGGCTGGCCAGTTGGGCGGCGCTGGAAAGACTGAAGAAGCCGTACCACGTCTTGTAGATGGCGGTGGTGAACGTATCGAAGTTGAACACCGAGACCGCGCCGAAATCCGCCAGCGTTTCCATCAACGCCAAGGCGACTCCAGCCCCAATCGCCGGGCGCGCCATGGGCAGAGCCACGTGCCAGAACGCTCGCCATGGCGATTGCCCGAGCACCCGCGCGGCCTCCATCAGGCCTTTGCCCTGGGCCAGGAATGCGGTGCGCGCCAATAGATAAACATAGGGATAGAACACCAGGACCAGAACGATGATCACACCGCCGGTGGAGCGCACCCGTGGCAGGCGCAGCCCGGTGCCGAACCATTCACGCAACAGGGTTTGCACGGGGCCGGAGAAGTCCAGCAGGCCGACAAATACAAAGGCCAGCACATAGGCAGGAATGGCGAACGGCAACATCAGTGCCCAATCGAGCCAGCGTCGTCCGGGGAATTCGCAGAGGCTGGTCAGCCAGGCCAGGCTGACGCCCAATAGGGTCACGCCAATGCCGACGCCCAGCACCAGGGTGAGCGTGTTGCCCAGCAGGCGCGGCATCTGGGTTTCCCACAGGTGCGACCAGACCTGTGCATCGATACTTTGCCAGGACAGCAACAGCACGCTCAGCGGCAACAGCACCAGGGCGGCGACGGTAAAGACCGGCAGGTACCAGCGGCGTTGGGCGGGGTGGGCCAAAGTCAGCTCTCAATGAATGTCTTAAATTCAACTCAATCCAATGTGGGAGGGGGCTTGCCCCCGATGGCGGTGGATCTGTCCATGATGAGTGAACTGATATATCCCGCTATCGGGGACAAGCCCCCTCCCACATTTTGACCCGTAGTGTGTCAGTTCCAGCCGGCGCGATCCATCAACCGAATAGCCTCAGCCTGTCGCTTGCCCGCGACTTCCACCGGCAAGGTATCCGCGACGAACTTGCCCCACGTCGCCACTTCGGCTGACGGCGGCACCGCCGGGTTGGCCGGGAACTCCTGGTTCACGTCGGCAAAGATCTTCTGCGCCTCAGGCGTGGTCATCCACTCCACCAGCGCCTTGGCGGCTTCCGGATGCGGCGCGTGCTGGGTCAGGCCGATACCCGACAGGTTCACGTGCACGCCACGGTCACCCTGGTTCGGCCAGAACAGCTTCACGGCCAGGTCCGGCTTCTGCTTGTGCAGGCGGCCATAGTAGTAGGTGTTGACGATACCCACGTCGCACTGCCCGGCGTTGATGGCTTCGAGCACGGCGATGTCATCGGAGAACACGTCGGTGGACAGGTTGTTGACCCAACCCTTGACGATCTCTTCGGTC
This sequence comes from Pseudomonas extremorientalis, assembly GCF_024584605.1. NCBI lineage: Bacteria > Pseudomonadati > Pseudomonadota > Gammaproteobacteria > Pseudomonadales > Pseudomonadaceae > Pseudomonas > Pseudomonas extremorientalis. The sequence continues at coordinate 6,077,067 of NZ_CP089519.1, forward strand.
TTGGCCGCGCCGTGGGTTTCGATCAGGGTGGCGGTCAGCGACTGGTTGTAGACCTTTTTCGCCGTACGCAGGCACAGGCGGCCTTCCCATTGTTTGTCGGCCAGGGCTTCGTAGGTGGTGAGGTCACCCGGTTTTACCCGGTCGGTGGAATAGGCGATGGTGCGTGCGCGCAGGCTCAAGCCGGTCCAGGTGTGTTTTGACGAGCGATATTGCAGGGGAATGTTCTTGTCGATCACCGGAGAGGTGAACGGTTGCAGGATACCCATCTGCTCGGCCTGCCAGAGGTTGCCGGCATCGACGGTGAGCAACAGGTCGGCGGTTGCGTTTGCGCCCTCGGCCTTGATGCGCTGCATCAGCGGCGCTTCCTTGTCGGTGATGAACTTGACCTGCACGCCGGTTTTTTGGGTGTAGGCGTCGAAGACCGGCTTGATCAGCTCATCGATACGCGAGGAGTAGACCACCACTTCGTCGGCGGCCTGCACGGTGGTGCTGCCGATCAGGGTGAGTGCCAGGGCAGTCAGGAGGCGCTTGGGTGCCAACATGGGTGCGGTCTCTCATTTGCAAAAAGAGGGCAAATGATAAGGACTCACATTTGGTAGCGCTCGGTGGAGGCGTTACCAGATGTTGCATGACGGATATTGCTTGTAGGCTGATGGCCTCATCGGGGGCAAGCCCCCTCCCACAAGGGTCGCATTTCAATACCAGGGTTTGGCAAGGTCCGGTAGATCGCCAGTCAGGCCGAGAGCCTGGCGTACGAACACGGCCTTGGCCTCGGGCATCTGGTCGACCATCTTCAGCCCGGCGTTGCGCAGCCAGCGCAGCGGTAGTTGATCGGCCTGGAACAACCGCTCAAAGCCCTCCATCGCCGCCATCAGCGCCAGGTTATGCGGCATGCGTCGACGCTCGTATCGGCTCAGCACCTTCACGTCCGCCAGGCGCTCGCCGCGCTCGGTCGCCGCCAACAAGACTTCAGCCAATGTCGCCGCATCAAGGAAGCCCAGGTTCACGCCCTGTCCCGCCAATGGGTGGATGACGTGGGCCGCGTCGCCGATCAATGCCAGGCCTTCGGCCACGTAGCGTTTGGCGTGGCGCTGACGCAACGGGACGCACACGCGCGGGTCGGCGCTCAGCACCGTACCAAGGCGCCCTTCAAAGGCGCGTTCCAGTTCACGGCAGAAACGTTCATCATCCAGCGCCATCAAGCGCTCGGACTCGGCCGGCGTGGTCGACCAGACGATCGAACACCAATCCTCATGCCCATCCCGCACCAGCGGCAAAAACGCCAGCGGGCCGGTATCGGTAAAGCGTTGCCACGCCGTGCGCTGATGCGGCTGGCTGCTGCGCACGCTGGTAACGATGGCGTTATGCAGATAATCCCATTCGCGGGTGGCGGTGCCGGTCAGGCGGCGTACGGCGGAGTTGGCACCATCGGCGGCCACCACCAGCGGCGCGCGCAATTTGCGCCCGTCGGCCAGGGTCAGCAGCCAGTCATCGCCGGAGCGGCGCATCTGTTCCAGGCGCGCATTGGCCAGCAGGCCCAGGTCGCAGTCGTGCAGACGGTCGAGCAAGGCATCCTGCACAACGCGGTTCTCGACGATATGCCCGAGCACCTCGGCATGTACGCTGGCCGCCGAGAAGTGGATCTGCCCGGTGCCGCTGCCGTCCCACACCTGCATCTCGCCATAAGGGCTGGCGCGGCGCGACAGGATGCCGTCCCACACGCCCAGGCGTTCGAGGATGCGTTGGCTGGCAGCCGACAAGGCGCTCACGCGGGGTTCAAACGCCGCGTCACGGTCGAACGGCTTGACGCTCAGCGGGCTGCCGTCGAGCAGCAGCACCTGCAGGCCGCTGCCCTGCAACGCCAGCGCCAGGGCGCTTCCGACCATTCCGGCCCCGACAATCAGCACATCTGCGCGCATATCCATGCTTTAAGCCTGTCTCACTGGCGGCTTGCGCCGCACGTAAAGGGTTTTGTCGACCCGCGCCACCAGGGTGCCGGAGCCGTCATGAATCTGCACCTCGAGGTGGGGCAGGTACTTCTCGCCACCTTCGGTGTGTCGACGGATCTCGTCCAACAAGGTCTCGTCGATGGAGAATTCGGCATACACCGGACCTTTGCCGGGCGAAATGAAATCGATACTCGCCGCCTTGTCCCACACGATGTAGTCGCGGCCCAGGTTCTCCATCAGCATCAACATGTAGAACGGGTCAACCATCGAGTACAGGCTGCCGCCGAATTGCGTGCCGACATAGTTGCGGTTGTACCAGCCCAGGCCCATGCGCACTTTGACGTGACGAAAATCGGCGCTCATGTGCTGCACGCTGACCCCCGCGCCCAGATACGGCGGGTACAGGGTCATGATCCAACGCAACAACCGCGCCTTGCCCAGACGCGCGATCAACCACTTACGCATCGGGGCGCGTGCCCAGGCCCATGGCCTGCCGGGCGAACCAGCGCTTGGCCGGCGGCAACAGGTCCAGGCCCAGCAAACCCAGGTTGCGCCCCACCGCGACCAACGGTTGGGCGCTGCCAAACAGGCGGGTGACCTGGTCGGAGAAGCCCACGGTGAGGCTCTGGTCCAGTCGCTGGCGCTCGCGATAGCCCTGCAAGGTGGCTAAATCACCCGGCACCTGCGGCCCGGCCAGCAAGGCCTCGGCCAGGGCATTCGCGTCACGCAGGGACAGGTTGAAGCCTTGCCCGGCAATCGGGTGCAGGCTGTGGGCGGCATTGCCAAGGATCGCCAGGTGCGAACGCACCTGCTCCTCGGCTTCCACCAGCGTCAGCGGATACAGGTGGCGGGCACCGACCTGCTTGAGGGTGCCCAGGCGATAGCCGAACACACCCTGCAATTCACTCAGGAAACTGCGCTCATCGAGACCGGCCAGGCGCTGCGCATCCATGCCGATGCGGGTCCAGACCAGCGCGCAGCGGTTGTCTGGCAGCGGCAGCAAGGCCATCGGGCCTTCATCGGTGAAGCGCTCGAACGCCTCGCCGTTGTGGGCTTCGCTAGGGGTGATGTTGGCGATCAGCGCGCTCTGATTGTACGGGCGGGTTTTCACGCCAATGCCCAATTGCTCGCGCAGGCCGGAGCGGCCGCCGTCGGCCAGTACGGCAAGATCACACTCCAGCACGGTTTCATCATTGAGGGTCAGGCGGTAGCCATCGGGCAGCGGCTCCATGCGTGTGACCTCGGCCGGGCAACGCCAGCTGACCACGTCTTTGTCCAGGCCTTGCCACAGGCATTGGCCCAGCCAGGCGTTTTCCACCACGTAGCCGAGAGCCGGCACGCCCTCCTCCATCGCGGACAGACGTGCAGTGGAGAAACGCCCACGGTCGGACACATGGATCTGCTTGATCGGCTCGGCGCGGCGGGAAATGTCCTGCCACAGGCCCAGGCGCTGATAGATTTGCCGGGCGCCGAAGGACAGCGCCGACGAACGTGCATCGTAGCTCGGCTGGTAGCTGTCGCCCGGCGCGAAGGGTTCGATCAGCACGATCTTCCAGCCACGGGCCCTGGCCCCGGCCTGCAACGCCAGTGCCAGGCTGGCACCCACCAGGCCGCCGCCGATGATCGCCAGGTTGACCCGGCTCATCGGGCAGCCGCCATCAGCGCTTCGATGTCGGCGACGGTCTTGGGCACGCCGCCGGTCAGGATTTCACAGCCTTGCTTGGTCACTACCACGTCGTCCTCGATGCGTACGCCAATGCCACGCCATTTCTTTGCCACGTTCTGGTTGTCCGGCGAAATGTAGATCCCCGGCTCCACGGTCAACGCCATGCCGACTTCCAGCACACGCCATTCACCGCCCACTTTGTATTCGCCCACATCATGTACATCCATGCCCAGCCAATGGCCGGCGCGGTGCATGTAAAACGCCTTATAGGCTTCGCTGGCGATCAGTTCGTCGACGTCACCCTGCAACAATCCCAGCTTGACCAACCCGGCGGTGATGACGTGCACGGTCGCCTCATGGGCCTGGTTCCAATGCTTGTCCGGGGCGATCTCGGCGAAGGCCGCTTCCTGGGAGGCCAGCACAATCTCGTAGATCGCCTTTTGTTCCGGCGAGAACTTGCCATTGACCGGCCAGGTGCGGGTGATGTCGCTGGCATAGCAGTCGATCTCGCAACCGGCGTCGATCAGCACCAGGTCGCCGTCCTTGAGCACCGCGTCATTCTGCTGGTAATGCAGGATGCAGCTGTTGCGCCCGGCGGCGACGATGGAACCATAGGCCGGCATTTTCGCGCCGCCTTTGCGAAATTCATAATCCAGCTCGGCTTCCAGGCTGAACTCATACAGGCCGGCCCGGCTGGCCTGCATCGCCTTCACGTGGGCCGCGCAGGAGATTCGCGCCGCCTCGCGCATCACCTTCACTTCCGCCGCCGATTTATACAGGCGCATGTCGTGCAACAGATGATCCAGCGCAACGAATTCGTTCGGTGGCTGGGCGCCCAGGTGGGCTTTGGAGCGGATCACGTTGATCCATTCCATCAGGTGCCGGTCGAACTCCGCATTGCTGCCCATGGCCGAGTACACCCGGTCGCGGCCTTCGATGAGGCCGGGCAGGATGTCGTCGATATCGGTGATGGGGAAGGCATCGTCGGCGCCAAAGTCACGGATTGCGCCTTCGGTGCCGGCGCGCAGGCCGTCCCACAGTTCGCGTTCGGCGTTGCGTTCGCGGCAGAACAGCACGTACTCGCCGTGCTGGCGACCGGGCATCAGCACGATCACCGCTTCCGGCTCGGGGAAGCCGCTCAGGTACTGGAAGTCGCTGTCCTGGCGGTAGACATGCTCGACATCACGGTTGCGGATCGCCACGGCGGCGGCCGGCAGGATCGCGATGCTGTTGGGTTCCATCTGCGCCATGAGCGCCTTGCGGCGCCGGGTGTATTCCGCTTTCGGGATATGGATCATGGGCAGATGGGTTTCCTTTCTTAGTGCAGCGAAGGCTTGGGTGCAGCCGGCTCAGCCGATTTTTTGGTCTCGGTGAACAGCAGCAGCGGCGCGACGCGCAGGTATTCCATCACTTCCATGTAGTCGCCCTCACCGTCTTCGGACTCTTCCAGGGCGTCTTGCACCTGGGAGATGGCTGCCAGGTCCTGCAGCACTTCCTTGGCGTCGGTGCTCAGTTCCAGGCCGCCGGCGTTCACGCCGAAACCGTGGAGGAAGCCCTGGCACCATTGGCCCAGTGCGGCGGCACGCTCGGTAAGCGGCGCGTCGTCGGTCGGCAGCAGCAGGACCACGGTGACGTCATCACCGGTCAGCTCGCCCTTGACCATCTCTTGCAAGCCGATCAGCGCGTTGCGCACGTTGTCGGTCGGTTCGGTTTCCAGCAGCTCGGCCACGTCGGCCAGCCAGTTGTCGGCATCAAAGCCGACGCCGGTGCAGCTACGGCCCAGCAACACGCCGTGCAGTTCGGCTGGCGAGCAGGGGTGGCCGCTGGCGCTCAGCAGTTTGGAGAAAGCATCGTATGGGGAGTTCTGAATAGGCATGGTGAGCTAGGCGCCAGACGGCGCAATGTCTAGAATGGAGCGCTGTATCCTAGCACCGGCAGACGTACCAAGACTATCAAGGGCGTCAGATCGTTTATCCTGCAGTTGCCATTCATCAGACAAATCCAGTGGAACCCAATGGAAGACACCGACCTGCAAGCGCTGATGGCCAGACTCGAATTGCTAATTACTCGGGTCGAGCAACTTAAGAGTCAAAACGGACTCCTATTAGCTCAGGAAAAGACCTGGCGCGAGGAACGCGCTCACCTCATTGAAAAAAACGAAATCGCCCGGCGTAAGGTCGAATCGATGATTTCGCGCCTGAAGGCCCTGGAGCAAGACTCATGAGTTCAAGCAATAGCGTCACCGTGCAGATCCTCGACAAAGAATATTCGATCATCTGCCCCCAGGAAGAGCGCAACAACCTGGTGAGCGCCGCCCGCTACCTGGATGGCAAGATGCGTGAAATCCGCAGCAGCGGCAAAGTCATCGGCGCTGACCGCATCGCCGTGATGGCCGCCCTGAACATTACCCACGATCTGCTGCATAAGCAGGAACGCCCTGACGTGCAGGCCAGCGGCTCGACACGTGAGCAGGTGCGTGACTTGCTGGAACGTGTCGATCTGGTGCTTTCCAGCGACCCGGAAGCACCCAAGGGCTGATTGCCGCGACGGTTTAAGGTATACTCGCCCCACTCCCTGGCGTGTTTGCCAGTCGGCGATGTCCCTGAGCCGATTCGCACTACCCTGGAAGTTGCACGTTGGGCTGGTGTGCATGTCCGCTAGACGGAAAGCCTTAAAGCCTACTGCATCTTCCACCTTGAACTTTCGGGTTCAAGGGCTAAGTCGACAGCGGCTCTGTCGGGGAGCCTGAATTCCCAAACTCAATGCCAGTCTCCGGACTGGCATTGTTTTATGATGCCGAAACCATGACCGAACCTGCGCCGCTTTCCCGTCCGCAACTTCGACGCATGTTGCGCAAAGCCCGCCGCGCCCTCACGCCGAGCGAGCAGCGCAAGGCCGCCCGGGGCCTGTATCGGCAACTTGCACAGCATCCGCTGTTTCGCCGGGCCAAACATATCTCTTTGTATCTACCGACGGACGGTGAAATCGATCCGCGCTTGCTGCTGCGCGCCGCCCAGCGCCGGGGCAAGGCCACCTACCTGCCGGTGCTCAGCGCGTGGCCTCGGACCAAGATGGTGTTCCAGCGCGTAAGGCCTGGGGAAAAGCTGCTGCCCAATCGCTTTCGCATCCTGGAGCCCCGGATGAATATCAGCCGCCAACGCAACGTCTGGGCGCTGGACCTGGTGTTGCTGCCGTTGGTGGGGTTCGATGATGCGGGAGGGCGCTTGGGCATGGGCGGCGGGTTCTACGACCGCAGCCTGGCCTACCTGGCGCGGCGACAGAGCTGGCGCAAGCCGACGCTGCTGGGCCTGGCCCATGAATGTCAGAAGGTCGAACGGTTGGCACAGGCAAGCTGGGATGTGCCGCTGGCGGGCACCGTCACCGATAAGCATTGGTATAGTGCGAAGACGCCACTGGAGTCAGCGGCGCCTTGAAGAAGGGTCAGCGCTTGAACGGTTGTGGCTGCTGCTGAGCCAGTTCAACGGGCGCATCGGTCTTGTTCGACCACAAGCTTTGGGCATACCCGGTGGTCACGACGCCCAGACCAAACAAAATCACCAAAATCCATAGTAAATCCGGTTTACGTTGCATCGATTGCCCCCCTTCAGGCATCTCGTACACGATGACAACAACGTTCCAAAGTAGTCCGTTGCAGCTGCGTCAAGCTTTAAAAGCCGGCATTCTGCGGTAACGTGAACCAACACGCAAACCTTGGCGCCAACCGACTGTCGGTTTGTCATTAAATTGCAGGACAACTTGCCCACTGCTTATTTCAGGAGCCCAAAAATGGCCTATTGGCTGATGAAATCCGAGCCCGACGAGCTCTCCATCAAAGGCCTGGAAAAACTCGGCCAAGCCCGCTGGGACGGGGTGCGCAATTACCAGGCGCGTAACTTCCTGCGGGCCATGGCGGTGGGTGACGAGTTTTTCTTCTATCACTCCAGTTGCCCGGAGCCGGGTATTGCCGGCATCGGCAAAATCATCGAGGCGGCCTATCCGGACCCCACCGCGCTGGAGCCCGAAAGCCACTACTTCGACGCCAAGGCCAGCCCGGAAAAAAATCCGTGGAGCGCGATCAACGTCGCCCATGTCCAGACCTTTCCCAAGGTGCTCGGCCTGGGCTATCTCAAACAGCAAACGGCCCTTGCCGAATTGCCTCTGGTGCAAAAAGGCAGCCGGCTTTCGGTGATGCCCGTCACGCCCGAGCAATGGGCCGCCGTCATCAAGTTGATTTGACTGACCGGCATCAACGCCGCACCGGGGCAAACCGCTCACACTAGGACGCTAACGCCGCAGGAAGCAGCCATGTCGACGAACCACCACACCTCCCGCCTATTCGCCGTTGCCCTCATCGCCCTGTTGCTGGGTGCCGGCGGCTTCGGTTATTGGCGCTCCACCCAGGACCGCCTGCCCGAAGGCCTGAGCATGGGCAATGGGCGCCTGGAATCCACCGAAGTGCAGATCGCTGCCAAGATCCCCGGGCGCCTGGCCGAAGTGCGGGTGGACGAAGGCGATAAGGTGCTCAAAGGCCAACTGCTCGCGCGCATGGACACCCGCACCCTCGAAGCCCAACGCGCGCAGGCCGAAGCCGAAGTGCTGCGCGCCAAGGAAAACTTCGCCGCTGCCGAGGCCAATGTACAACTGCGCCAGAGCGAACAACTGCTGGCCAACCAGGAACTCAAGCGCACCCAGGAGCTGTACAAGCGCGGCTTCGCCAGCAGCCAGTTGATCGACCAGCAGCAAGCCCGGCAGAACACCGGCAACGCCGCCGTGATTGCCGCCCAGGCCCAGGTCAATTCGGTGAAAGCCGCGATTGGCGCCGCCCAGGCCCAGGTCGCCCAGCTCACCAGCGAGATCGACGACAGCAGCCTGCGCGCGCCCATCGACGGAATCATCCAGCTGCGCCTGGCCGAGCCCGGCGAAGTGCTCGGCGCGGGTGGCCGCGTGCTGCTACTGATCGACCCTAATGATCAGTACATGAACCTCTACCTGCCCGCTTCCGTGACCGGCCGCCTCACCGTCGGCAGCGACGCACGCATCCTGCTCGACGCCCTGCCCGACCAGCCGCTGCCGGCCAGGATCAGCTTCGTCGCCGCCAAATCCCAGTTCACCCCCAAGGAAGTGGAAACCCGCGACGAACGCCAGAAACTGGTATTCCGCGTCAAACTGCGCCTGACCCAACCCAGCGCCGTGCCCCAGGCCAAACCGGGCATGCCCGGCGCCGGTTATGTGCGCACGGCTGACATTGACTGGCCGGCCAACCTGCAATGACCGCCCTGGCGCTGCAGGCCACGGGCATCAATCATCGCTACGGCAAGCAACAGGCCCTGGTTGATATCACTTTCAGCCTGCCGGCTGGTACGCGCTGCGGGTTGATCGGCCCGGATGGCGCAGGCAAGTCGAGCCTCCTGGGCTTGATCGCCGGGGTTAAAAAGCTCCAGGACGGCCAGTTGCAGGTGCTCGGCGGCGCCATCGAAGATCGCCGCCACCGCAACAGCCTGTACCCGCGCATTGCCTTTATGCCCCAGGGTTTGGGCGGCAACCTGTACCCCGAGCTGTCCATCAGCGAAAACATCCGCTTTTTTGCCACGCTGTTCGGCCTGTCCCAAGCCGATTGCGACCAGCGCATGCACAACCTGCTGCTGGCCACCGACCTCGCGCGTTTCGCCGAACGCCCGGCGGGCAAGCTCTCCGGCGGCATGAAGCAGAAGCTCGGTTTGTGCTGCGCGCTGATCCACGACCCGGACCTGCTGATCCTCGACGAACCCACCACCGGCGTCGACCCGCTGTCACGTCGGCGCTTCTGGGAACTGGTCGACAGCGTACGCAGCGAACGCCCGCAACTGACGCTGCTGGTGGCCACGGCCTACATGGAAGAGGCCGAGCAGTTCGAACACTGCCTGATGCTCGATCGCGGCAAGCTGATCGCCGATGGCCTGAGCAGCGACTTGGCCGCCGCGACACCCAGCGGTAAGCTGGACGAAGCCTTCACCCACTTCCAGGGTGACAGCGCTCACGACAACCAGCCGCTGGTGATCCCGCCGAGGCAAAGCGACAACACCGATATCGCCATCGAGGCCCATGACCTGACCCTGCGTTTTGGCGTTTTCACCGCAGTGAACAAGGTCAGCTTCGCCATTGGTCGCGGCGAGATCTTCGGTTTCCTCGGCTCCAACGGCTGCGGCAAGACCACCACCATGAAAGTCCTCACCGGGCTGATGCCGGCCACCGAGGGCAGCGCGACGCTGCTGGGCAACCCGGTGAACGCCAAGGACCTGGCCACCCGCAAGCGCGTGGGTTTCATGTCGCAAAGCTTCTCGCTGTACGGCGAACTCAGCGTGCGCCAGAACCTGGTGCTGCATGCGCAACTGTTCGACCTGCCCAAGGCGGACAGCGGCCCGCGCATCGATGAGCTGATCCAGCGTTTCGACCTCGGTGACGTCGCCGAGCAACCGTCCGGCGAGCTGCCCTTGGGCCTGCGGCAGCGCTTGTCATTGGCGGTGGCGGTGCTGCATCGTCCGGAAGTGCTGATTCTCGACGAGCCCACCTCGGGCGTCGACCCGGCCGCCCGGGATGACTTCTGGCGATTGCTGATCGAGCTGTCCCGCGAGCAAGGCGTGACCATCTTCCTGTCCACACACTTCATGAACGAAGCCCAGCGCTGCGACCGCATCTCCTTGATGCACGCGGGCAAGGTGCTGGCCTGCGATACGCCGGATGCGCTGCAACAGCAATTCCACGGCGATACGTTGGAAGCGGCGTTCGTCACCTGCCTGGAGCGCGCCCAGGGCGAAGCCGAGCCTACCGCGCCCGCCAAGACTGTCAGCGGAACCAGCACACCGCCCATGAGTAAACGGGGGTTCAGCCTGGCCCGGCTAGCGGCCGTGGCCAGCCGCGAAGGCAAGGAACTGCTGCGCGACAGAGTACGCATGGCCTTCGCCCTGCTGGGGGCGATGTTCATGATGGTGATCTTCGGCTATGGCATTTCCCTGGATGTGGAAAACCTCGCCTTCGCCGTCTACGACCAGGACCAGACGCCGCAAAGCCGCGCCTACCTGGAGGCGTTTCGCAGTTCGCGCTATTTCGCCGAGCAAGCGCCGATCCAGGACTCGACTGAACTGCACCGGCGCCTGCAACGTTCAGAAATCAAACTGGCCCTGGAGATCCCGCCTGGTTTTGGTCGCGATCTCTATGCCGGCCGCCAGCCTACAGTGGCCGCGTGGCTGGACGGCGGCATGCCGTTTCGCGCGGAAACCAGCCGTAACTATGTCGAGGCCGTGCATCAGGAGAACCTGCAGCAACTGGCCGAACTGAGCAGCCTGCCGCGCAACACCCCGGCCGCCGCCAGGCTGGAAACGCGCTTTCGCTATAACCAGGACGTGGTCAGCGTGAATGCCATCGGCCCCGGAGTGATGGCGCTGATCCTGGCATTTATCCCGGCCATGCTCACCGCGCTCGGCATCGTGCGCGAAAAGGAGCTGGGCTCGATCACCAACTTCTACGCCACGCCGCTGACCCGACTGGAGTTCCTGCTCGGCAAACAGGCACCGTACCTGGTCGTGAGCCTGGTCAACCTGGCGGTATTGGTGGCGATGAACCGCTGGCTGTTCGGCGTACCCTTCAAGGGCAGCGCCCTCACCCTGGCGTTCGGCGGCCTGCTCTACGTGCTGGCGACCACCAGCATGGGCCTGCTGATTTCGGCCTTCACCCGCACGCAGATCGCGGCGATCCTCGGCACCATGATCATCACCAGCTTGCCGACGATCCAGTTCTCCGGGCTGATCGTGCCGCGCTCGTCCCTGGAGGGCGCGGCGGCCTTGATGGGTATGCTGTTTCCGGCGGGGCACTTCCTGGATATTGCCGTGGGCACCTTCACCAAGGCCCTGGACCTGCGCCAGTTGTGGCCCCAGTGCCTGGCGCTGTTCGGGTTCTTCGTCGGGTTTACCGGGCTGAGCCTGGTCATGCTCAAGAAGCAGGAGGCCTGATGCATAAGTTCGCGCACATTCTGCGGCTGGGAATCAAGGAACTGACCAGCCTGCGCCACGACAGCGTATTGCTGCTGTTTCTGTTCTACGCCTTCACCGTCGCCATCTATATGCCCGCCGCCGGTTCGGTGATCGGTGTGCACAATGCCAGCGTAGCGTTTGTCGATGAAGACCACAGCGCCCTCTCACGGCAGATGGCCGAAGCGCTGCAACCGCCCGAATTCCAGGCGCCTGCACCGTTGGTCTATGACCAATTGGACAGGGTCATGGACAGCGGCAAGTACACCTTCGTAATCAATGTGCCGGCGAACTTCCAGGCGGACCTGTTGGCGGGGCGCCAGCCGGGGGTGCAGGTGAATGTGGATGCCACGGCGATGAGCCAGGCGTTCATGGGGGCGGGCTATATCGGGCGGATTTTCCAGCGAGAACTGCTGACCTACAGCGGACAAGCCGATGCCGCCAGCCGGGCACCCGCGCAGCTCACTACCCGGGCGCTGTTCAACACCAATCTGGAGGGCGGCTGGTTCCTGGCGGTGATCCAGATCGTCAACAACATCACCATCCTCGCCATTATCCTCACCGGCACTGCCCTGCTGCGTGAGCGTGAACACGGCACCCTCGACCACCTGCTGGTGCTGCCGCTGACGGCGCTGGAAATCATGCTGGCAAAAATCTGGAGCAACATGCTGGTGGTGGTGCTGTGCACCTGGCTGTCGCTGGAGGTGGTGGTCAAAGGCTTGCTCGGTGTACCACTGGCCGGATCGCTGGGGTTGTTCCTGTTCGTGACAGCGCTGTACCTGTTTGCCAGCACGGCGCTGGGGATTTTCCTCGCCACGCTTGCCCGTTCGACGCCGCAATTCGGCCTGCTGGCGATTCCGGTGATTATCCCGATGCTGTTGCTCTCAGGCGGCAGTACGCCGCTGGACAGCATGCCCGAGTGGTTGCAGTGGGTGATGCAGGGGTCGCCGTCGACGCATTTTGTGAGTTTGAGTGCGGCGATTCTGTTTCGTGATGCAGGGGTGAGCGTGGTGTGGCCGGACTTGCTGGCGCTGGCGGGGATTGGGTTGGTGTTTTTTGTGGTGGCGTTGGCGCGGTTCAGGAAAAGCCTGGCGTCCTGAGGCGCCTGTACCGCCGTCATCGGGGGCAAGCCCCCTCCCACATTTGATCGCATTCCAACTGTGGGAGGGGGCTTGCCCCCGATGGGCGCGCTGCGGTTACTGGATGATCAGGTTGTTGAACAACAGGTCTTCCACCACCGGTTTGCCGGTTTCGTCGTTCATCACTTGCTGGGTCTGCTTCAGGGCTTCCTGGCGCAGTTTTTCCTTGCCCTCGACGGTGCTCATCGCCTCGTTGGTCTGCTGGGTGAACAGCGCCACCAACTGGTTACGGATCAACGCATCGTTCGCTTTGACGGCGGCGGCCGCTTCGGTGCCGGTCACGCGCAGGGCGATGTCGGCCTTGAACACCTTGAGTTTCGCCGTGCCATCCAGGCCGTAGTTGCCCACGAACGGCGGGCTCAGGCTGATATAGCTGACCTTCGGCGCCTCGCCTTCTTTGGCTTCTTCGGCCTGGGCCGCCATCGGCAAGGTCAGGGCCAGCATCAACAGGATCCACGCTTTCACAGTTCATTCCTCACATTCGGTTGCCGGGTAGCATAACGCTAGCAAGGCAGAGCACAAGCTTATGGCGGCTTATCAGGCCTGGGCATGCTCGTTGACCCACGGGCGTACCCTCCTACACTTATCGGCCACGACGCCAAAAGGAATAGTCCGATGAAAGCTGTGCTGTGCAAAGCCTTCGGCCCTGCCGAAACCCTGGTGCTGGAAGATGTCGCAAGCCCTGCGATCAAGAAGAACGAAATCCTGCTGGACGTGCACGCGGCCGGGGTCAACTTCCCGGATACGCTGATCATCGAGGGCAAGTACCAGTTCAAGCCGCCCTTTCCGTTCTCGCCGGGTGGCGAGGCGGCAGGCGTGGTCAGTGAAGTGGGCGAAAAAGTCGGCCACCTGAAAGTCGGTGACCGGGTCATGGCGCTGACCGGCTGGGGCAGCTTTGCCGAACAGGTCGCGGTGCCGGGCTATAACGTACTGCCGATCCCGCCGAGCATGGATTTCAACACCGCCGCCGCGTTCAGCATGACCTACGGCACGTCGATGCACGCGCTCAAGCAACGGGCCAACCTGCAAGCCGGCGAAACCCTGCTGGTACTCGGCGCTTCCGGTGGCGTGGGCCTGGCCGCCGTGGAAATCGGCAAAGCCATGGGCGCCCGTGTGATCGCCGCCGCCAGCAGCGCCGACAAACTCGCGGTGGCCAAGGCCGCCGGCGCCGATGAGTTGATCAACTACAGCGAAGCCAGCCTGAAAGACGAGATCAAGCGCCTCACGGACGGCAATGGCGCCGATGTGATCTACGACCCGGTGGGGGGCGACCTGTTTGACCAGGCCATTCGCGCCATCGCCTGGAACGGCCGCTTGCTGGTGGTGGGGTTTGCCAGCGGGCGCATTCCGGAGTTGCCGGTGAACCTGGCGCTGCTCAAGGGCGCGGCGGTGGTAGGGGTGTTCTGGGGTTCGTTCGCTCAGCGCCAGCCGCAGGATAATGCGGCGAACTTCCAACAGTTGTTCACCTGGTACGGCGAGGGCAAGTTGAAGCCGTTGGTGTCGCAGGTGTATCCGCTGGAACAGGCCGCCCAGGCAATCAATGACCTGGGGCAGCGCAAGGCGGTTGGTAAAGTGGTCGTCCAGACTCGATAAAAAATTTGAAATAGGGTCAATGTGGGAGGGGCAAGCTCCCCTCACACATTTTGATCTCCGGTGTTCGTAAGGGAACATTCATTAGGGTTCATTTCTTGTTGTTTACAGATAAGAGGCGATGCTATTTTCGGTAACGAAACTGTAACATTCGCATCCGCAGTCAAAACAAGAAATCTGGAGCTCTTGAATGTTTGCTTTCTTTCGTCCTGCCGCACATCAGGCGCCCCTGCCTGAAGAAAAAATAGACAGTACCTACCGACGCCTGCGCTGGCAGATCTTCGCCGGTATTTTCTTCGGTTACGCCGGGTACTACCTGCTGCGCAAGAACTTCTCCCTGGCCATGCCTTACCTGATCGACGAGGGCTATACCCGCGGCGAACTGGGCCTGGCGATGTCGGCTATCGCGATTGCCTACGGCCTGTCCAAGTTCCTCATGGGCCTGGTGTCCGACCGCTCCAACCCGCGCTACTTCCTGCCCTTCGGCCTGCTGGTTTCCGCCGGGGTGATGTTCATTTTCGGTTTCGCACCTTGGGCGACGTCCAGCGTGACCATGATGTTCATTTTGCTGTTCATCAACGGTTGGGCCCAGGGCATGGGCTGGCCGCCAAGTGGACGGACCATGGTGCACTGGTGGTCGCAGAAAGAACGCGGCGGCGTGGTGTCGGTGTGGAACGTGGCGCACAACGTCGGCGGCGGCCTGATCGGCCCGCTGTTCCTGCTGGGCATGGCCTGGTTCAACGACTGGCACGCGGCGTTCTACGTACCGGCCACCGTGGCGTTGCTGGTCGCGGCCTTTGCCTTCATCACCATGCGCGACACCCCGCAATCGGTAGGCCTGCCGCCAATCGAGCAATACAAGAACGATTACCCGGAAGGCTACGACGCCAGCCACGAAGACGAATTCAGCGCCAAGGAAATCTTCGTCAAGTACGTGCTGCGCAACAAAATGCTGTGGTACATCGCCTTCGCCAACGTGTTTGTCTACCTGCTGCGCTATGGCGTACTGGACTGGGCACCGACCTACCTGAAAGAAGCCAAGCACTTCACGGTGGATAAATCGTCGTGGGCGTACTTCTTCTATGAGTGGGCCGGTATCCCGGGCACGCTGTTGTGCGGCTGGATGTCGGACAAGATCTTCCGTGGCAACCGTGGCCTGACCGGCATCGTGTTCATGGCGTTGGTGACTGTGGCGACCCTGGTGTACTGGCTCAACCCGCCGGGCAACCCGATGATCGACATGATCGCGCTGTTCTCCATCGGCTTCCTGATCTACGGCCCGGTGATGCTGATCGGCCTGCAGGCGCTGGAACTGGCACCGAAGAAAGCCGCCGGCACCGCTGCGGGCTTCACCGGCCTGTTCGGTTACCTGGGCGGCTCGGTGGCTGCCAGTGCGGCCATGGGTTACACCGTGGACCATTTCGGCTGGGACGGTGGTTTCGTGCTGCTGATCGGCGCGTGCCTGCTGGCAATCGCCTTTCTGATCCCAACGCTGTGGCACACCAACAGCGTCAGCTCGGCGCGTTAACCGCCTGGGCAATCCTTTGCACAGCGCTTGAGCCGCGCCTCCAGGTTCTTATCTGGCATGGCGTGGCTACGCAGGGCGTTGACGGTCTGCTCGACATAATCGCGAGTGGTGCCGTAACGCCCGCAAGCGCTTTGCAGCACATGGTTCAGCACGATATCGGGCAAGTTACCGGCGTAACTGGGCAAGTGCCGTTCCAACACAAACCCCAGCGCCTGTACGGTACTGCCATCTTCCAGACGGCAGCTGAGCCAGTGTGGCCGGTAGGACGGGTAAGGCATCTCGCGCTGCCACAGGGCGTACAGCGAGGCCTCCAACTGATCGTCCGGCAAACGGTAGGCAAATCCGCTGCAGGAGCCGCCGCGATCCAGACCAAACACCAATCCCGGCAACTCCGGTGTCCCCCGATGCTCATGGGACCACAGGTACAGACCCCGGTGATAACCGTGGACCCGTGCCCGCACCCGCTCGGTCGAGGAGCATTCAGGGCGCCAGATCAGCGAACCATAAGCGAATAACCAGACCGGCCCACCCTTATGCCGCGCCATAGTGGCCTGCATCGAGCTCATCAACTGTTCGTGAGTGAGTTGCGGCCCAAGATCGAGCCGCGGAGGGTAAGCCAATTGCAAGAGATCGGATTCAATAACGGTCATGGCAAATCGCTTAGGTCTCCTGTGCGTTACCAGTTGTAGGCAACTTTACCGTAATAGAACGCACCGCTGTAACCGTACGGCGAAAAAGTGCTATAGGCCAAATTCCCACCGCTGCTGGCAAACGCGTTGACCTTCTCCGGATATTTATCGGTGACGTTGTCGCCGCCCAGGGTGAAGGTCCAGTTCTTCAACTTGTAGTCCGCCGACAAATCCAGGACCCAGGCCGCCTTGAAGGTCTGGTCGTTGACCTTGTCGGCCTGGTAGCTGGTGAATTCACCATAGCGCACCAGGTTACTGTGCAGCGCCCAATTGCCGAATGTGAAGTCGTTACCCAGGCTCAGTTTGTGTTCAGGCGTGGTATCGCCCAACAAACCGCTCTTCTCGCGACGGTCCACCCGCACCAGGTTGGCACCCAGGCTATCGAGGATGGCCGGGTTGGGCTTCACGTCCGTCACCCGGGTGTGGTTGTAGTTGTAGCCTACGGTGCTGTTCCAACGGATGCCGTTATCGAACTGATAGCGATAGTTGGCCACCAGGTCGATGCCGTCGGTGCTGGTGTCGGTGGCGTTGGTGAAGTAGCGCGCAGTGGTGTAGTTGATATTGCCGACACCATTGGCGCGCAGATAGGCCTGGGTGGCCGGGTCCAGGTTGAGGTTGGACGACAGACTGATACGGTCGCGGATATCGATGCGGTACACGTCCACCGTTACCGTCAGGTCGTCGGCAGGTTCCAGTACCAGGCCAAGGCTGTAGTTGCGCGACTTCTCGGCCTTGAGGTCTTCCGCGCCCAGCAGGCGGGCCACCTGGCTCGACGCCGGGAAGGTGCCGGCCTCGCGGATGTCACTGCCGATCAACTGCGACGAGGTAAACGCGAAGTTCTGCTGCGCCAGGGACGGTGCGCGGAAACCGTTGGAGATACTGCCGCGCAAGGCCACCTGCGGGGTGAAGTCGTAACGGGCCGACAGCGAGCCGCTGACATTGGAACCGAAGTCACTGTAATCCTCATGCCGCACGGCGGCCGATGCGCTGAGTTTTTCGGTGAAGTTGGTTTCCAGGTCCAGGTACTGGGCCCAGTTGTGGCGCGAACTGCTGCCGGCGTCGGCATCACGGAAGCCACCGAGGCCCGAGCTGCCGGTCTGGTAGTAGGACGCCGGTTCACCCGCTTCAATCTCGTAACCCTGGCGCAGGTATTCACCGCCAAAGGCCACGGAGACCGGATATGGCAGCAAGCCCACGTCGAACTCACGGGACAGGTCGAGGCTGACTTGCTTCTGGTCGTTGCTCAGGGTGCCGTTGTCGAACTTGCGCGGCGTGGCCAGGCCCAGGGAGGTGTTGATGGTTTCCGTGCCCAGCTCGTATTGGTTCTTGCCGTAGTTGGCCGACAGGTCGTAGTGCCAGTCGTAGGCCAACAGCCCGCGCAGGCCCACCACCAGCGAGGTGTCTTCCAGGTTGCCCTTGATCAGCGGCAGATAACCGTTGGGGTTGAGCGCCGGGATGTTATTGGACGCGTTGCTCGCCCGGTAGAACGCCGCCGTCTCACCGCGCCGCTTACTGTAGCCGCCGAAGGTGTAGAACTCGGCGGCATCGTTGAACGAATATTCCGAGTTGAACTGGAACTTGCCTTCATTGGTGGCCGGTTCACCCTGGCGAAACACGCGCTGGCCGTAGGTGGTGGAGCCGACACTGCCTGGGCGGTAATCATCTCCCGCACGGTTGGTGTAATCGTTATCGGCACCTTCGGCCGAGAGGTCGATAAAGCCGTTATCGCCCAACGCCAGGCCAGTATTGCCGCTGACATTACGCTGGATACCGTCGCCCTTCTTGTATTCGCCGAACTTGGTAGAGATCGAGCCGCCATGGTCGGCGTGCTTGAGGATCACGTTGATCACCCCGGCAATGGCGTCCGAGCCGTAGCGCGCGGAAGCGCCATCGCGCAGCACCTCGATATGGTCTACCGCCGACAGCGGGATCGCATTCAGGTCCGCCGGCGCCGAGCCTCGACCCACCGCACCGCCCAGGTTGACGAACGCGCTGGTATGGCGACGCTTGCCATTGACCAGCACCAGCACCTGATCTGGCGACAGGCCACGCAACTGCGCAGGACGCACCAGCTCAGCACCATCCACCAGGCTCGGGCGCGGGAAGTTGATCGACGGAATCAGCCGCGCCAGCACTGCGCCCAGCTCATCGGAGCCGGTGCTGCGCAGGGTATCGCCGGAAATCACATCGATGGGTGACAGCGAAGCACTGGCCGTACGCTCCTGGGCCCGGGTGCCGGTGACGATCACGGTGTCGAGCCTGGGTGCATCGGTAGCCGAGGTTTCGGCCGCGAAGACAGGATTGAAACCCACGACGGTCAGCAAATTGGCTGACAAAATCGCCGTGTACAGCGCGTGTTGCTTGTAGCTCCCCATACCGCTCCCCTTTGAATCAAAAAACCAGAACGTCGCGTTCTGAGTTCATACGATCGGTCCGGCTGGCGGGCGGTGGCGGTCAGTGATTGGTGGTTGTGAATGAGTCGGTAGTCCGTTGCGATATAGCTTAGGGATATTCATGTAACAAATTAAATACCTTTAAAGCATAAGCGATTGCATATGCAAACTCGCCCATTCGTCAGGATTGCGCGTGCCAATCCCGGTAGTTTCAGCCCCGGTTCAGCCTGGGAACGCGCCAAGCCGTCAAAATAGCGCACACGTCCCGACCCACCTAGCCGCCTGTCAAACCGACTATCGAGGTCGCACCCATGAAAAAATTCCGACTGCCTGGCCTGCTGTTCCTGGCCCAGGCCACCACCGCTCTGGCGGGCGAAGCACCAGCCACCGAGGACGACAAAGGTTTCTGGTACGCCCAGACCAGCGTCTACACCCGGCACTTTGCGCCGGACCCGGACCACAACAACAACCAGGACCTGATCGGCCTGGAGCGCAATGAAGCCTCAGGTTTTGTGTATGGCGGGGCGACGTTTCGCAACTCGTTCAGCCAGCGCTCGTTCTACGCGTACGCGGGTAAACGCTACGACCTGGCGGACTATCCGGTGTACCTGAAGCTGACCGGTGGGGCGATCCAGGGCTATCGCGGCAAGTACCGCGACAAGATCCCGTTGAACCGTTTCGGCGTGGCGCCGGTGATCATTCCGTCGGTGGGCGCCCATTACGGGCCGGTGGCGGCGGAATTGGTGTTGCTGGGGTTCAATGCAGCGATGGTGACGACCGGCGTACGATTTTAAGCACGCGGCGCATAGGCAAACACATCAGCCCGCATCTGGTGCGCATCCATGCCGGCTTCGACCAACGCATCCAAAGTGCCATAGATCATGGCCGGTGAGCCGCTGGCGTAGACGTGCACCGACTTGAGGTCGGCAATATCTTCGCACACCGCTTCATGCAACAACCCGCAGCGCCCTTCCCAACCGCACAGATCGCTGACGACTTTGTGCAGGAACAGGTTGGGCAGTTGCAGCCACTGATCCCAGTGTTCGATCTCGTAGAAATCTTCCGGGCGACGCACGCCCCAGTACAGGTGCACCGGGTGCTTGAAGCCGGAGGCGCGGCAATGTTCGATCAGACTGTGCATCTGCGCCATGCCGGTGCCGGCGGCGATCAACACCAGCGGCCCATCGGGCAGCTCGGCCAGGTGGGTGTCGCCAAACGGCAGCTCGACGCGGGCCATCTGGTTGCGCTGCAGTTGCGCAAGCAAAGTGCGCGCGCTGTCCTCGCGGGCCAGTACATGTAACTCCAGCTCACGCCCGGCATGAGGCGCCGACGCCAGGGAGAACGCGGATTTCTCGCCATTCTCCCGCTCGATCATCAGGTATTGCCCGGCGTGGTAACGCACCGCCTTGCCAGCCGGCGCACGCAGGCGCACCCGCCACACATCGCCACCGACCTCTACGCATTCACTCAATTGGCACGACAGCTTGCGCAACGGCAACTCTCCCGGCGCCAGCACGCCATCCCACAACACAATGCAATCTTCCAGCGGCTCGGCAATACAGGTGTAGAACTCACCGTGATCACGCACTTCACCGGCCTGCTGCACGCGGCCTTCCACCAACAGCGCGGCGCACACATGGCACACACCGTTGCGACAGGCCTGTGGGCACTCGTAGCCCAGGCGGCGTGCGCCTTCGAGGATTCGCTCGCCAGGGACCAGCTCCAGCACGGCGCCGGAAGGTTGCAGGGTTACACGCATCAATCTATTCCCAATTCTTTCCAGATCGCATCGACACGGGCAGTGACGGCTTCATCCTTGACGATCACCCGGCCCCACTCGCGGGTGGTTTCACCCGGCCATTTGTGGGTGGCATCCAGGCCCATCTTCGAACCCAGGCCCGACACCGGCGAAGCGAAGTCGAGGTAGTCGATTGGCGTGTTGTCGATCATCACCGTGTCGCGCTTGGGGTCCATGCGCGTGGTGATGGCCCAGATCACGTCGTTCCAGTCGCGGGCGTTGATGTCGTCGTCGGTGACAATAACGAACTTGGTGTACATGAACTGTCGCAAAAACGACCACACACCGAGCATTACCCGCTTGGCATGACCTGGGTACGACTTTTTCATGGTCACGATGGCCATGCGGTACGAGCAGCCTTCCGGCGGCAGGTAGAAGTCAGTGATCTCCGGGAATTGCTTCTGCAGGATCGGCACGAACACTTCGTTGAGTGCCACGCCGAGAATCGCCGGCTCGTCCGGCGGCCGGCCGGTGTAGGTGCTGTGGTAGATCGGTTTGATCCGATGGGTGATGCGCTCGACGGTGAACACCGGGAAGCTGTCGACTTCGTTGTAGTAGCCGGTGTGGTCGCCGTAAGGGCCTTCATCGGCCATTTCACCCGGGTGGATCACGCCTTCGAGGATGATTTCGGCAGTGGCCGGTACTTGCAGGTCGTTGCCGCGGCATTTCACCAGCTCGGTGCGGTTACCGCGCAGCAGACCGGCGAAGGCGTATTCGGACAGGCTGTCGGGCACTGGGGTCACGGCACCGAGGATGGTGGCGGGGTCGGCACCCAGGGCCACGGAGACCGGGAAGGGTTTGCCGGGATGCTTCTCGCACCACTCACGGTAGTCCAGCGCGCCGCCACGGTGGCTCAGCCAGCGCATGATGACCTTGTTGCGGCCGATCACTTGCTGGCGGTAGATGCCGAGGTTCTGGCGGTCCTTGTTCGGGCCTTTGGTGACGGTCAGGCCCCAGGTGATCAGCGGGCCGACGTCGCCGGGCCAGCAGGTCTGCACCGGCAGCATGGCGAGATCGACGTCATCGCCTTCGATGACCACCTCTTGGCACACCGCGTCCTTGACCACTTTGGGGGCCATGGCAATGATCTTGCGGAAGATCGGCAGCTTCGACCAGGCATCCTTGAGGCCCTTGGGCGGCTCGGGCTCCTTGAGGAAGGCCAGCAGCTTGCCGATCTCGCGCAATTCGCTGACCGACTCGGCGCCCATGCCAAAGGCCACGCGCTCCGGCGTACCGAACAGGTTGCCGAGCACCGGGATATCAAAGCCGGTCGGGTTCTCGAACAGCAGCGCCGGGCCCTTGTTGCGCAGGGTACGGTCGCAAATCTCAGTCATTTCCAGCACCGGGGAAATCGGCATCTGAATACGTTTCAACTCTCCGCGCTGCTCAAGTTGCTGCACGAAATCCCGAAGATCCTTGAATTTCATTAACCATGCCACCCGTAAAATAGGCGTACATCCTACCTGCTCCCGGGTGCGTTTGCCTGCCAGGAGCGCTTAAAAAACGGGCACAAAAAAATGGCGCCCCTGGGGGCGCCATTCTTCAGGACCTGAAACGTCGTATTACTTACGCTTCATCGACAGGAAGAACTCGTCGTTGGTCTTGGTGGTTTTCAGCTTGTCGACCAGGAACTCGATGGCGGCTACTTCGTCCATCGGGTGCAGCAGCTTGCGCAGGATCCACATGCGCTGCAGTTCGTCGTCAGCGGTCAGCAACTCTTCGCGGCGGGTGCCGGAACGGTTGATGTTGATCGCCGGGAACACGCGTTTTTCCGCGATGCGACGATCCAGTGGCAGTTCCATGTTGCCGGTACCCTTGAACTCTTCGTAGATCACTTCGTCCATCTTCGAACCGGTTTCAACCAGTGCGGTGGCGATAATGGTCAGCGAGCCGCCTTCTTCGATGTTCCGCGCGGCACCGAAGAAACGTTTCGGTTTCTCCAGGGCGTGGGCATCGACACCACCGGTCAATACCTTGCCGGAGCTCGGGATCACGGTGTTGTAGGCACGGGCCAGACGGGTGATGGAGTCGAGCAGGATCACCACGTCCTTCTTGTGTTCGACCAGGCGCTTGGCCTTCTCGATCACCATTTCGGCAACCTGCACGTGGCGGGTTGGCGGCTCATCGAACGTGGAGGCAACCACTTCGCCGCGCACGGTGCGCTGCATTTCGGTTACTTCTTCCGGACGCTCATCGATCAGCAGCACGATCAGGTGAACTTCAGGATTGTTACGCGCGATGTTCGCGGCAATGTTCTGCAGCATGATGGTCTTACCGGCTTTCGGCGGGGCGACGATCAGGCCACGCTGGCCTTTGCCGATCGGGGCGCACAGGTCGATCACACGGCCGGTCAGGTCTTCGGTGGAACCGTTACCGGCTTCCATCTTCATGCGCACGGTCGGGAACAGCGGGGTCAGGTTCTCGAAGAGAATCTTGTTTTTCGCGTTCTCGGGACGATCGAAGTTGATCGTGTCGACCTTGAGCAGGGCGAAATAACGCTCGCCTTCCTTCGGTGGGCGGATCTTGCCAACGATGGTGTCACCGGTGCGCAAGTTGAAGCGACGGATCTGGCTTGGCGAGACGTAGATATCGTCTGGGCCGGCGAGATAGGACGCGTCAGCAGAGCGGAGGAAGCCGAAGCCGTCCTGGAGAATCTCCAGCACGCCATCACCGGAGATTTCCTCGCCGCTTTTCGCGTGCTTCTTGAGCAGGGAGAAAATCACGTCCTGCTTGCGCGAACGGGCCATATTTTCTATGCCCATTTCTTCGGCCAATTGGAGCAGGTCGGTAATCGGCTTTTGCTTGAGTTCAGTCAGATTCATATAGGAATGACGTAATCATTTATGGAGGGGGGAAATTAAGCTTTTGGCTTAATGAGGCCGCGCCGCAGAGAAGGCGACAGGATCGCGTACTAATCGAAAAGGAATGCGTCGGCGACGGCTTGCAGGGGGCAGTGGAGAAACCAGTGCGGGGCCGAATGTACCACCTGAGTTTCGGAGCGTCTAGCCCTGTTTCACGAAAAAGCCCCGCTATTTTGCGGGGCTTTTTTGAGGACGCTTAGATGTTCGCGTCGAGGAAAGCTTGGAGCTGAGACTTCGACAGCGCGCCTACCTTGGTCGCTTCGACGTTGCCGTTCTTGAACAGCATCAGGGTCGGGATGCCACGCACGCCGTGCTTGGCCGGGGTTTCCTGGTTGTCGTCGATGTTCAACTTGGCAATGGTCAGCTTGCCTTCGTAGGTGGTCGCAATGTCGTCCAGGACTGGAGCGATCATTTTGCAAGGGCCGCACCATTCAGCCCAGTAGTCAACCAGCACCGGGCCTTGAGCCTTGAGTACTTCGGCCTCAAAGGTCGCGTCGGTGACGTGCTTGATAAGATCGTTGCTCATGGATGTCTCCGGATTGTAAGCAAAAAAAACGTGGCCCATCATAGCCGCCCTTCCCCCGTTCAGGAAGCCGCCTCTGATTGAGTCTTCCTATGATGGCCCATGAGTCTGGGTATAGCCCAACTCAGGGCGTTATGGGAGTCACGAAGGCTATGCCGGTGCGCAACGCCGCATTGCGTACGTGCTCCTGCATGGTTTTTTGCGCCGCCGCGCTGGCGCGCCGGGCCAGCGCGCGCACTATCCGGCGGTGCTCCTGCCAGGTTTCCATGGCCCGCTCCGGTCGGATGAACGGTAGCTTCTGACTCTCCAGAAAAACTTCGGCACTCGCGCTCAGAATGCTCACCATCGCCTGGTTGCCGCTGGCGAGCAGGATGCGCTGGTGAAATTCGAAGTCGAGCCTGGCGGCGGCTTCGAAGTCGCCGGCCTTGAGCACCTTGCGCATGGCCTCGACATTGTCTTCCAGGCTGTCCAACTCATCGAGGGTCAGCGTCACCGCCGCCAACCCCGCCGCAAAACCTTCCAGGGCATAGCGCAACTGGAAGATATCCAGTGGCGTAGCCTGCGCCGCGAAGGGCCAGGTGAACCCCGGTGACTCCTCGACCGCCTGCACGAACACGCCCTTGCCCGGCTGCACACTGACCACACCCAACGCACTGAGGGACGACAATGCCTCACGCAACGACGCTCGGCTCACCCCCAACTGCACTGCCAGGTCACGTTGGGACGGCAGTGCATCGCCCGGCCCGAAGCCTTGCTCCTTGATCAGTTTGCGGATGGCCTGCAGGGCCGCTTCCGGTACGGCTTGGGCAATGGAATTCATAAAAAACTCAAGGTTCCAGTCAACTGAGTGGCTAGTTGTAAAGCTATTCGTGGCGGGCGGCAAGCCACGCCCCAAAGGGGCTCGCGGGGTTTTGCCGACGCTCGAAAACAGTGCGCAAAGTCCCGACACTGTTCAGACCAGTCCGACCACCAAAACTCAACAAATACTGGCCCTGCAGACGATTCTGAGGGTGATGGCATGGGCTGTGCACTGGGCAAACCCAGAAAATCCCTTCGCCCTTCTCGGAGTATTGCCATGACCAAGCTCTACAGCGCCCTGCTTACTGCCCTGTTTGCCAGCCTGATGCTGAGCCAGGCACCCGCCCAGGCCAATGGTCTGGACGACATCGTCGCCCGTGGCACCCTCAAGGTCGCCGTACCCCAGGACTTCCCGCCCTTCGGCTCGGTCGGCCCTGACATGAAGCCACGTGGCCTGGACATCGACACCGCCAAGCTGCTGGCCGACCAGCTCAAGGTCAAGCTGGAACTGACCCCGGTCAACAGCACCAATCGTATTCCGTTCCTCACCACCGGCAAGGTCGATCTGGTGATCTCCAGCCTGGGCAAGAACCCTGAGCGGGAAAAGGTCATCGACTTCTCCAAGGCCTACGCGCCGTTCTACCTGGCCGTGTTCGGCCCGCCTGAAGCCGCCATCAGTAGCACCGACGACCTCAAGGGCAAAACCATCAGCGTGACCCGTGGCGCCATCGAAGATATCGAACTGACCGCCGTCGCGCCCAAGGAAGCCACGATCAAGCGCTTCGAAGACAACAACTCGACCATCGCCGCCTACCTGGCCGGCCAGGTCGACCTGATTGCCAGCGGCAACGTGGTAATGGTGGCGATCAGCGAACGCAATCCAAAACGCGTACCCGCGCTGAAGGTAAAGCTCAAGGACTCGCCGGTGTACGTGGGCGTGAACAAGAACGAGCCGGCCTTGCTGGATAAGGTCAACCAGATCCTGGTCGCGGCCAAGGCCGATGGCAGCCTGGAAAAGAACGCTATGCAATGGCTGAAAGAGCCACTGCCCGCCGATCTCTGAAAGCGGAGCTGACTCATGGCGTATCAATTTGACTTTGTGCCGGTGCTGGCCAACACCGACCTGCTGCTGCGCGGCGCACTGTTCACCCTCGAGCTCACGGCCATCGGCGCCATCCTCGGCGTGGCCCTGGGCACCGTCGGCGCTGTGGTGCGGGCGTGGAAAATCCAGCCGTTCGCCTGGTTCTTCGGCGTTTATGTCGAGTTGATCCGCAACACGCCGTTCCTGGTGCAGTTGTTCTTCATCTTCTTCGGCCTGCCGTCCCTGGGGCTGAAGATCACCGAGTGGCAAGCCGCCGTGCTGGCGATGGTGATCAACCTGGGGGCCTACTCCACGGAAATCATCCGCGCCGGTATACAGGCCATTCCTCGCGGGCAGCTGGAAGCCGCTGCGGCGCTGGCGATGACGCGCTTCGAAGCCTTCCGCCACGTGGTACTGCTGCCGGCGCTGGGCAAGGTGTGGCCGGCCCTGAGCAGCCAGATCATCATCGTAATGCTCGGCTCGGCGGTGTGCTCGCAGATCGCCACTGAGGAACTGAGCTTTGCCGCCAACTTTATCCAGTCGCGCAACTTCCGTGCGTTCGAAACCTATGCCCTGACCACCCTGGTGTACCTGTGCATGGCGCTGATGATTCGCCAGTTGCTCAACTGGATCGGTCGCCGCTTTGTGATGAGGAACAGTCGATGAGTGATTTCTCGTTCTGGGACATCGTGCGCAACCTGGCCACCGGCCTGCAATGGACGCTGCTGCTGTCGGTGGTGGCGTTTGTCGGGGGCGGCGTGATCGGCTTGCTGGTGATGACGATGCGCATCAGTCGCAAAGCCTTCCCGCGCAATGTCGCCCGCACCTACATTGAGCTGTTCCAGGGCACGCCGCTGTTGATGCAGCTGTTCCTGGTGTTTTTCGGCATAGCCCTGCTGGGTGTGGATATCTCGCCCTGGCTGGCGGCGGCGATTGCCCTGACGTTGTTCACCAGCGCCTACCTCGCCGAGATCTGGCGCGGCTGCGTCGACTCCATCGCCCACGGGCAATGGGAAGCGTCGGCCAGCCTGGCGCTCAATCCGCTGGAGCAACTGCGCTATGTGATCCTGCCCCAGGCACTGCGCATTGCCGTGGCGCCGACGGTGGGCTTCTCGGTACAGGTGGTCAAGGGCACCGCCGTGACCTCGATCATCGGCTTCACCGAACTGACCAAGACCGGCGGCATGCTCGCCAACGCCACCTTCGAACCCTTCATGGTCTACGGCCTGGTGGCCCTTGGTTACTTTTTACTCTGCTACCCCCTGTCCCTCAGTGCTCGCTACCTGGAAAGGAGACTGCATGCCTCTGCTTAGAATTTCCGCCCTGCATAAGTATTACGGCGATCACCATGTGCTCAAGGGCATCGACCTGACCGTGGATGAAGGCCAGGTGGTGGCGATCATTGGCCGCAGTGGCTCGGGCAAATCCACGTTGCTGCGCACGCTCAACGGCCTGGAGTCCATCAACGACGGCGTGATCGAGGTCGATGGCGAGTACCTCGACGCCGCCCGCGCCGACCTGCGCAGCCTGCGGCAGAAAGTCGGCATGGTGTTCCAGCAGTTCAACCTGTTCCCGCACCTGACGGTAGGCGAGAACGTCATGCTCGCGCCGCAAGTGGTGCAGAAAGTACCGAAGGCCAAAGCGGCGCAATTGGCCAGGCAAATGCTGGAGCGCGTTGGGCTGGGCGAAAAATTCGACGCTTTCCCTGATCGCTTGTCCGGCGGCCAGCAACAACGCGTGGCGATTGCGCGCGCCTTGGCCATGTCGCCCAAGGTGCTGTTATGCGACGAAATCACCTCGGCCCTCGACCCGGAACTGGTCAATGAAGTGCTCAGCGTGGTGCGCCAATTGGCCAAGGACGGCATGACCCTGATCATGGTGACCCACGAGATGCGCTTCGCCCGTGAAGTCGGCGACAAGCTGGTGTTCATGCACCAGGGCAAGGTGCATGAAGTGGGCGACCCGAAGGTGCTGTTCGCCAACCCGCAAACCGCCGAGCTGGCCAATTTCATCGGTTCAGTGGAGCAGCCGGGCTGACCAGCTCGAAACTGCCCTGCCCCTCCAGCACCGTTTGATTGCGAACATGTAACGCGTCAGCGGGCAGGTGGGTATCGATTGCCACCTGGGCGCTCAATCGCCGGCCGGTCCCTCGTGCCACCAGGGCCTGTCCTGGCAATAACTGCCCGCTGGCGGTCTCACCGGGCGCCTGCGTCCACTCGACAGTACGCCCATCCAACTGGGCGTGCTTGAGGGTCAGGCTGAAACGCCCCTGACGGCCAAACCGAAAACCTTGCCCATTGGCTGCACCGGTAAATCGCAACGCGATGGCCGCTGGCTCCTCGCACAGTACGTTCAGTTGCACCATGCGCGTGCCGAGCGCGATTGAAGGGGGGTCGACAAGCGCCTCCCTGCGAATTACACCGTAGTCGACACGCGGCTGACTTACGGACAGCCGGCAGTTTTGCGCCTGTGCCCCTTCGGCTAACAACGCGACACAAATCAGCACGAAGCCCATACTTCTCAACTTAACGGCCATGGCACACCGCCGAACCGGTCTCGTAGAACTTGTCATTGTCGACCTTCGACTGGGGGGCAAGGTTGAGCAGGCAAGAGGAAGAGTCCGGCAACAGAACCCGCAGTATTTGGGCGTCATTGCCATCGTTGAGGAAAATCATGCCGTCACCCACCACAGTGGTCAGGAACCGATTGTTTTTGTCGAATACAGAAGCGCCCTGGGGCAGCGGCCGCCCTTGTTGATCGCTAGCACTCAGCAGCACGCGGCGAACAGTCACGACATCGAAAGTAACGTTATTGACGGAGCCTCGGCCTGCAGCCAGCACTTGGGTGCCGTTCTTCAGATCGACACGTTTTGGCAAGGACTGGGTTTGTACCTCGATACGACTGTTGGTGTAGGCGGGTAAATCGGCGAGCACCGCCTGTCCGGTGAAGTCGGTCCACACCGGACCTTGCGGGGTATCGATTTTTGCAGCGCCAATGTCACCCACCGAGACGATGCCGAAGGTGTCCTGTACGGTATAAGGCGAGAAGGTCAGCCCACCCTGATGGGCCACCACACCACCCTGAACTTGTCCTGAATAGGTGGTGCCCTGCGGGTCACGACTGATACCCAACCCGGCTCGGGCATATCGCGGCAGCACGTCCACATTGGCCCGGATCGATTGTTCCTGACGACTGAGATCGCGTTCGACGCCCAAGTCATAACTCACGTACTCATTGACCCGCTCACTGAATGAGCTACCTGCGCGGGACTGGCCCCCTTGACGACTGATATAGCTGCTCACACGCCGATCAGCCCCCAATGGCACACGAACCTCCAGCCGCAAGGACAGCCCATCTTCCTGCGCAGAATCGCGGCGAGGACGGTCACCCGGGGCATCACGGCGGGCCCGAGTGCCGCCCACCTGCGAGTCGCCGATCAGCGCGACGTCGGCATAGCGGTATGACTTGTTCCACGCCGCGAACACATGCTCGGTCATATGCCCGTCGAATTGGGCGCTGCGGGTGTAACCCACCGAAAAGCCGCCAAGCGTGGGGTCTACCCAGTTCATGCCCGCCGTAAATTGATTCTTGAAGCGAGAACCCACGTCCTCGACCCTGGATGAACGCCCGGCTTCAAGCACCTCACGATAACCACGGGTCTGGGTAGTTGCGCTCAGGCTGACATCGATATCGGCAATAACCGGGCTGCTCACGGACACGCTGCTGCGTGACCCCGAGAGTGCATTACGACTGTCGTGGGACAGATTGTGACGTGCGCCCACGGAAACGCGCTGGAAAAACACGCTGCTCAGCGTGCCGCCAGACGACCAGTATTCATCGGTACTCAACAGGCCAAAGCCCGCAGACGAGTCACGCCCCAGGCCCCATGTGCCGCTGCCCATGGCAACCACGGGCGACGCCCCGCTTTCGGATGCGTTTTCCCGCACCTTGCCAAGGGAAAAGTAGTAGCCGGGAGCAGCCGGTGCGGCGCCCGCAAACGAAGCCGCCGGAACCGCGAAACTGCGCTTGGCACCTCGTACATCGATGACACTGACTTCCAGGTCGCTGGTGCCATTGAGCAAAGGCAGCCCCGTCAGCCGGAAGGGGCCTTCAGGCACGAGCGTGCTGTGAATCAACACGCCGGACTGGCGCACTTCAATCCGCGATTGGCTCTGGGCCAGGCCTTCTACGACGGCATTGTTACTACCCGCCGGCACCCGCGACTGGCCGTCAGGAGAAAATTGCACGCCCGATAGCTGGATACCACCGAACAATGGGTTGTTGGTGGAGATCTGCCCCGCCTGGAAAGTCGATCGCAATGCAGCGATGTCTCGCTGGGCGTAGGCATAAAGGTGCTCAGTACGGGTATTACCATTGTCAGCGACATAGAACTGACGACTGCGCACAATCCAGTCGCCCAAATTGAAGCCAGCCTCGGTATAAGCCGATACGAACCGGCGGGCCCCACTGCGCGAGCGGCTGTCGAAACCCAGCACGTCATAGTTGAACAGGGCCGCCGTGCCGCCATGGGCGAAATTTCCGGCCTCCCATTGCGGCTCACGAAACGATTGGGTCGGCACCACCAGTGCCACTTCATCGATGCCGGGTCGAAGCCGCACCATCGTCGTCGGGAAGGCACCGAGGAAATCATGGCAAGCGTCATCGGCAGTGTTGCCTTCACGAACGATTTCACGCGGCTGCACCAAGCCGGCTTTCTCCAGCAACCCTGGGGTAAAACACAATTGGCCTTGCGAGTCGAACCGCGCATCCACCAGCCCGAGCGGGTTGCCATTGACCCGTAGCCCCACAACCTGGGTACCTTCGCGAAAACGCGCCGCACTGCGAAAATAGTCCGAGACCTTGGGGTCGATTCCGTAGGTAGTCAGTGCCGCGACGTCGAAACCCTCTCCCAACTCAAGCGCAGAGACGAGGCCGGGCAAACTCCACAGCGTCGCAAACCCCATGAGCAACGTGGGTCGACGCGGCCAACAAGAAGCTGCAAGGCTTCTATTCGACAAGTTAGCCATGAGCCGATCAACTCCCATCGACATTGATCGGCGCTCGGTAGCGGTCTACCGAAAAGCCGTAGACCGTGGCCGGTTGGATCTCGACTTCGGCCAAGCCGCCCAGGGTGCCCTCAACCTGTGCCGTCAGCACTTCCCCCGGCAAAATGTAGGTGCGAGGCAAAGTGGCCATGGCCCTTTGGGGAAGAAGCTGTACATCCGGCAGCAGGCGCACCACATAAGCGCTTTCGTTGTGAACGGTGAGACGCTCCCCTGCACGGCTCCACTTCAACAGTTCCCAAGGCGAATCATGCCGAGGCAAGTCTTTGGGGTGCAGGATCAGCGGCAGGTTCTGCCGAACGGTGATACCAATGGTCGCACCCGTTTTGGCGCGCGCCTGTGGAATCCCCTCAAAGGACACGCGTTTCAATCGCTGGGTCTTCAACGGTTCTTTCAAAGTGGCAATAAAACGCACTAATTGGATTTCACCCGCTTCTACACGCGTGATAGGGGGCGTAACGATCAGTAAGGGCTCCTCATCTTCGGGCACGTTCTCCACAACCGAGTGAAGAAGTGCCGGCCCCGCGTCGGTATTCCTGATATTTATCGTGGCCTCGCCCTGTTCTTCAAAAAGAATAACCACCGAAGTCTCCGGCAGCATGCCGTCCGCCGCGGCAACATGGGCAAAACATAGGCAGATACTTGCACCTAACAACCGCAACTTATTTATTGCTGAAAGACTACGCACCCAGTATTCCCCGTAGAGCATGAAGTTAGCTATTGCAGCCAATCGCCCATATGAAAACAGCCGATCAAAAAGCGCCTGCCTTTTGATCGGCTACAGTTAAACCGCTTAGAGGTAAACCAATGTCAGCGAGGCGCGCCCTTCAAGAAGAACATCGCGGGTCAGCGTCAAGTCTTGAGCTTTATTGATAACGGCCCTGACGGCGATAGTCCCGTTCATCTGGGAGAGCGAAGCCGGAACGAGGGTCGTACCGCTGCGCCAGGAATACTGACTTGGCAGTCTTGCGACCTTGCCATCACTGTTCAGCCAGGCACCGACATCGCTGCCGCGCGTAATAAGAGAAAGCGTTGCGCTTGGTGACTGCAGGTCTCTGAGCGTGATTGCATAACCGCCGGTTTTTTTACCCGCTACCGTACCCAAGCCAAAATTATGAATCTCGCTATGACCTTGGCCGAGCGCACTCAGGATGCCCGGCACCCTGCTGGTCGACTGCAGGTCGTTAAAGGTCAGCCCGAACGGGGTGTAACCTGTGCCGCAATTGATCTTCACTGGAGTGGTCAGCTCCCGAAGCGGCGTCGGGCTCCCTTGGGACAAGGAGCTCGAGAGAATATTACCGTAACTGACAATCCCATCTCCGGTCATGCTGAGGTTACAGGAGGCAGGTTTGATCGTGCCTGTGACCTTCAATTCGGCAACCGTCGTTGCCTGTGCACCCACAGCCGCGGCGAGGCAAGCGATACCGAGAGCCAATCCAACAATTTTCTTCATGTTCGACCTATCACTAAAAGTTAGCTGGCGTATTTATTTCTGCCTTGTAGAACAAACCATAAATAAATAACGCCACGGCACAATTGCCAAGTGACAGTGTGTCTCGTTGGAAACTAATTAAAGAATAAGACAACACCTTAATTACTGTCGGAGCCCTACAAATAACTTGTCAGTATCGCGTACCTCAGAAGTAGTCCCGAATCAGGCCACGAAAAGAAAACCGAAACTAACTTGTAGGCGAAATCACAATTAACCGTCCCACAGGGCAAAGTTAAAAACTCCTACAACGCTCAGAAACTTCTCTAACAGAGCGCGAAACAGCAACCTACCTGTCCCAAAAGAATTACCTACAGACGACCTCAGGAAAATTCCCCAAGCACTACGCGTTGGCTCCAGCGGTCGATCGTGGCACGATGGTCAGGTTATCGACCGAGACCCCAAACCATGCCGCAATCCCAAGCCAAGAATCTGTCCCTGATCGCCGCCATCGACCTGGGCTCCAACAGCTTTCACATGGTCGTGGCCAAGGCCCAGAACGGTGAAATCCGCATCCTTGAGCGGCTCGGAGAGAAAGTGCAACTGGCTGCCGGGATCGACGACGAGCGCCAGCTCAACGAAGAATCCATGCAACGCGGGCTCGATTGCCTGAAGCGGTTTGCGCAACTGATCAACGGCATGCCCCTGGGCGCCGTTCGAATCGTCGGCACCAACGCGTTGCGTGAAGCGCGTAACCGTGGTGAATTCATCCGCCGCGCCGAGGAGATCCTCGGGCACCCGGTAGAAGTCATCTCCGGCCGTGAAGAAGCCCGTCTTATCTACCTGGGCGTGTCCCACACCCTGGCCGATACACCAGGCAAACGCCTGGTCGCCGACATCGGCGGCGGCAGTACCGAATTCATCATTGGCCAGCGCTTCGAGCCGTTGCTGCGCGAAAGCCTGCAGATGGGCTGCGTCAGCTTCACCCAGCGTTACTTCAAAGACGGCAAGATCACCCCGGCACGCTACGCCCAGGCCTACACCGCGGCGCGGCTGGAAATCATGAGCATCGAGCACGCCCTGCACCGCCTCACCTGGGATGAAGCCATCGGCTCGTCCGGTACCATCCGCGCCATCGGCCTGGCACTGAAAGCGGGCGGCCATGGCACCGGCGAGGTCAACGCCGAGGGCCTGGCGTGGCTCAAGCGCAAGCTGTTCAAGCTGGGGGATGCCGAGAAAATCGACTTCGACGGTATCAAGCCTGATCGTCGCGCGATCTTCCCGGCCGGCCTGGCGATTCTCGAAGCGATCTTCGATGCTCTTGAACTGCAACGCATGGACCACTGCGACGGCGCCCTGCGTGAAGGCGTGCTCTATGACCTGCTGGGTCGCCATCACCACGAAGACGTGCGTGAGCGCACGCTCACTTCGTTGATGGAGCGTTACCACGTCGACCTGGAACAAGCCGCCCGCGTGGAGCGCAAAGCCCTGCACGCCTTCGACCAGGTGGCCGAGGACTGGGACCTGGAAGACGGCGTCTGGCGCGAGTTGCTGGGCTGGGCCGCCAAGGTGCATGAAGTGGGCCTGGACATCGCCCACTACCATTACCACAAGCACGGCGCCTACCTGATCGAGCACTCGGACCTGGCCGGCTTCTCCCGTGAAGACCAGCAAATGCTCGCCCTGCTGGTGCGCGGCCATCGCCGTAACATCCCCAAGGACAAATTTGCTGAATTCGGCGACGAAGGCATCAAGCTGATCCGCCTGTGCGTGCTGCTGCGCTTTGCGATCCTGTTCCACCACATCCGTGGCACCCAGGCAATGCCCCAAGTGACCCTGCGCGCCGACGGCGACAGCCTGGATGTGGTATTCCCGAAAGGCTGGCTGGATGAGAACCAGCTGACCCAGGCGGATTTTGGCCTGGAAGCGGAGTGGCTGAAGCGGGTGGGGTTCAGCCTGAACCTGCGCTGATCTGAAGAACTCTGCAAAACAATTGTGGGAGGGGGCTTGCCCCCGATAGCTGTGGATCAGTCCAAGTATTTGGTGACTGACACACCGCCATCGGGGGCAAGCCCCCTCCCACATTTTTAGACCCCCGCAGGGTTTTAGTTCACCGTCAGAATCGGGCTACCCAACTTCTCCAGCAACGTCGCCTGCGCACTGCGCGGGTTCTGGTTGCCGGTCGGCGTGTTGCGCACGTAGCGACCGTCCGACTGCAGGCTCCAGCTGTGGGTGTTGTCGGTGAGGTAGCTTTCCAGTTCCTTCTTGACCCGCATGATCAGCTTCTTGCCTTCCACCGGGAAGCACGTCTCTACGCGCTTATCGAGATTGCGCTCCATCCAGTCGGCGCTGGAGAGGAACATCTGCTCTTCGCCGCCGTTGAGGAAGTAGAACACCCGTGTGTGCTCCAGGAAGCGGCCGATGATCGAGCGCACATGAATGTTGTGCGAAACCCCGACAATGCCAGGGCGCAGGCAGCACATGCCGCGCACCACCAGGTCAATGCGCACGCCGGACTGGCTGGCCTTGTACAGCGCGCGGATGATCTTCGGATCGGTCAGCGAGTTGAACTTGGCGATGATGTGCGCCGGCTTGCCGTCGAGGGCGAACTGGGTTTCGCGGGCAATCATGTCGAGCATGCCCTTCTTGAGCGTGAACGGCGCGTGCAGCAACTTCTTCATGCGCAAGGTCTTGCCCATGCCGATCAACTGGCTGAACAATTTGCCGACGTCTTCACACAAGGCGTCGTCGGAGGTCAGCAAGCTGTAGTCGGTGTAAAGCTTGGCGTTGCCGGCGTGGTAGTTGCCGGTGCCCAAGTGGGCGTAACGCACTATCTCTCCGGCTTCACGGCGCAGGATCAGCATCATCTTGGCGTGGGTCTTGAAGCCGACCACGCCATAGATCACCACCGCACCGGCTGCTTGCAGACGGCTGGCCAGTTGCAGGTTGGACTCTTCGTCGAACCGCGCACGCAACTCGATCACCGCGGTGACTTCCTTGCCGTTACGCGCGGCGTCGACCAGGGCATCGACGATTTCCGAGTTGGCGCCGGAACGGTACAGGGTCTGGCGTACGGCCAACACATGCGGATCCTTGGCGGCCTGGCGCAACAGGTCGACCACCGGGGTGAAGGACTCGAACGGGTGCAGCAGCAGGATGTCCTGCTTGCTCACCACGCTGAAGATGTTCTCGCTGTTTTGCAGCAGTTTCGGGATCTGCGGGGTGAACGGCGTGTATTGCAGCTCCGGATGGCTGTCCAGGCCGGTGATGCTGAACAGGCGCGTCAGGTTCACCGGGCCATTGACTTGATACAGCTCGGTCTCGCCCAGGTTGAACTGCTTGAGCAGGTAGTCCGACAGATGTTTCGGGCACGTGTCGGCCACTTCCAGGCGCACCGCATCGCCGTAGCGCCGCGAGAACAGCTCGCCGCGCAGGGCACGGGCCAGGTCTTCGACGTCTTCGGAGTCCAGCGCCAGATCGGCGTTACGGGTCAGGCGGAACTGGTAGCAGCCTTTTACCTTCATGCCCTGGAACAGGTCATCGGCGTGCGCATGGATCATCGACGACAGGAATACATAGTTATCGCCAGCACCCCCCACCTCTTCCGGTACCTTGATGATCCGTGGCAGCAAACGGGGTGCCGGGATGATTGCAAGGCCCGAGTCGCGACCGAAGGCGTCGATACCTTC
Source organism: Pseudomonas extremorientalis (assembly GCF_024584605.1). NCBI lineage: Bacteria > Pseudomonadati > Pseudomonadota > Gammaproteobacteria > Pseudomonadales > Pseudomonadaceae > Pseudomonas > Pseudomonas extremorientalis. The sequence goes on from NZ_CP089519.1 coordinate 6,113,266, forward strand.
CAGCTCCACGATGAAGTTGAGGCTCTTGTTCACCAGCAACGGGAACGGGTGAGTCGGGTCCAGGCCAATCGGGGTGATGATCGGCGCGATCTCGTCGCGGAAGTAGCGACGCACCCAGGTCTTGATCTTGGTGGTCCAGTGACGGCGACGGATGAAACGGACCTGATGCTTTTCCAGCTCCGGCAGCAGGATGTCGTTGAGGATCGCGTACTGACGGTCCACATGGCCGTGCACCAGCTCGCTGATGCGCGCCAGGGCCTGGTGCGGCTGCAGGCCGTCGGCGCCGGCCTGTTCACGGGCGAAGGTGATCTGCTTCTTGAGGCCGGCCACGCGGATTTCGAAGAACTCATCCAGGTTGCTGGAGAAGATCAGCAGGAACTTGAGCCGCTCCAGCAGCGGGTAGGACTCATCCAGCGCTTGTTCCAGCACACGGATGTTGAATTGCAGTTGTGACAGCTCGCGGTGGATGTACAGGCTGCTGTCATCCAGGTTGGTCACCGCCGCTACCGGGGCCGGCACGGGCGGTTCGGCCACCATGACGGCCGCGGCGGGCTCATGCTCCGGCGGGGTCTCGGTGACTTGTTCAACCACCGGGTGAGCGTCTTTTACGGCAACTTCTGTGAGTCCTTCGGTATTCATCGAGTGTTCCTGTGAGGGCTATTGTTGCTCTCTAAGCAATTGTGCGGCGCGGGCGGCGAAGTAGGTCAGGATGCCATCAGCCCCGGCGCGTTTAAAGGCTGTCAGGGATTCAAGGATCACCCCTTCGCTCAGCCATCCATTCTGTATTGCAGCCATGTGCATGGCGTATTCGCCACTGACCTGATAGACAAAGGTCGGCACTTTGAATTCGTCTTTGACCCGGTAAAGGATGTCCAGGTACGGCATACCCGGCTTGACCATCACCATGTCAGCACCTTCGGCCAGGTCGGCCGCCACTTCGTGCAGGGCTTCATGGCTGTTGGCCGGGTCCATCTGGTACGAGGCCTTGTTGGCCTTGCCCAGGTTCAGCGCCGAGCCCACCGCATCGCGGAACGGGCCGTAATAGGCGCTGGCGTACTTGGCCGAGTAGGCCATGATCCGCACGTTGACGTGGCCGGCCAGCTCCAGGGCTTCACGAATCGCCTGGATGCGGCCGTCCATCATGTCCGACGGGGCAACCACCTGGGCGCCGGCTGCCGCATGGGACAAGGCTTGCTTGACCAGCGCATCGACGGTGATGTCGTTTTGAACATAGCCGTCTTCGTCAAGAATGCCATCCTGTCCGTGGGTGGTGAACGGGTCCAACGCCACGTCGGTGATCACCCCAAGCTGCGGAAAACGCTCGCGCAGGGCACGGGTGGCGCGCTGGGCGATCCCGTCCGGGTTCCAGGCTTCGGCAGCATCCAGCGACTTGAGTTCAGACGGCGTGACCGGAAACAGTGCCAAGGCCGGAATCCCCAACTCGACCCAACCAGCGGCTTCTTCAAGCAGCAGATCAATGGTCAAGCGCTCCACGCCCGGCATCGAAGCCACCGCTTCCCGACGATTTTCCCCGTCCAGCACAAACACCGGCAGGATCAGATCATCGGTCGTCAGCACGTTTTCACGCACCAGACGGCGAGAAAAATCATCACGACGATTGCGACGCAGACGAGTGGTGGGGAACAGGCGATTGGCAGGGGTAAAGCTCACGACAGACTCCTGAGCCCGGGTTTACGGGCGAGCGTTGCAGTTATAAGCGGCCATTATGACGAAGGTATGACAGTTGTGCTTAAGGATGCGACCTGTAGTCGCATTCGGCATTTCCGTAGGAATTGTTCACTTCGTGACACATCTCGATACTTTCATGAATCTTCATGAAGGCGTAGGCTGCGCGTTCATTTCGCCAGCACCCCAGACCATGCTTCAACAATTCCTGCATGACTTCGGCTACTTTGCGCTCTTCCTGGGCACTTTCTTTGAAGGCGAGACCATTCTGGTTCTCGCAGGCTTCCTGGCGTTCCGTGGATACATGGATATCAACCTGGTGGTGGTCGTTGCCTTTTTCGGCAGCTACGCCGGCGATCAGCTTTGGTATTACATGGGCCGCAGACACGGCCGCAAGCTGTTGGCGCGCAAGCCACGCTGGCAATTGATGGGTGACAAGGCACTGGAGCATATCCGCAAGCACCCGGATATCTGGGTACTGAGCTTTCGCTTCGTGTACGGGTTGCGCACCGTCATGCCAGTGGCGATCGGCCTGTCCGGCTATCCGCCGTTGCGCTATCTGATCCTCAACGGCATTGGCGCTGCGATCTGGGCTTTGGCCTTGGGCGCTGCGGCCTATCACTTCGGCGCCGTACTGGAAGGCATGCTGGGCAGCATCAAGAAATACGAGCTTTGGGTATTGGGTGCCTTGCTGATACTGGGCTTCGGCCTGTGGCTGCGTCGTCGCTTCAAGAATGCACGCATCGCCCGCGAGGCCTGCGCCGACGCCAAGGCCCGGCTCGCGGCAGAACCGGACCCGGTCGAGCCGCCTAAGACACCAGTCGAGTAAACCGGCTTCTGCAGCAGTAGAGGCCAATCACACTGAGCAAGCTGTAGCTCAGCAGGCCCAGCCAGCCCAGGTTGCTGGCCGGCCATAACCCGACCAACGGTGCCAGCCACACCAGCGGTACGTTCAGCACCAGCCGCGAAAGCTCGGCCTTCAACGCCCACGGCCGGTTCTCCAGCGCCACCCCCAAGGTAAACAGCCCCAGCGCCATGGCGCTCCAACCGAGGATCAGTGCCGCCGTGGGCAAACCTTCGCCGAAATTCATCAGATAGCTGCCAAAGCCCACATAGGCCGCAAATTGCAGTGCGATGTACACCTGTTGACGCACGTCCAGCGGCACGTCGAATTTACGGAACTGGCTCAGGTCGTGCCTGGCCATCGGGTACTTAGCCTTCACGTCCGCCGGGCGCCAGCCGGTGCGCATGAACCAGATGCGCAGCTTGTCCCACCAACACTCGGTGCGCCGCGCATCACTCCACAACTGGGCATAGAACTGCAGGTTGGCCCACAGCGGATTCCAACTGGCCAACGGCGTGGTTACGCCGAAAATCACCGGTTCGTTGTCGTCCTCCTCCTGGAAGGTACCGAACAGCCGGTCCCAAATAATGAACACACCGCCGTAGTTACGATCCATGTAGAGAGCGTTCTGTGCATGGTGAGCCCGATGATTGGATGGCGTGACGAAAAACCACTCGTACCAGCCGAGCTTCGGCACGTGCCGGGTGTGCACCCAGAATTGATAGAGCAAATTCAGCGATGCCACGCTGATAAACACCACCAATGGCACGCCGAGTACGGCCAAGGGCAGGTAGAAAATCCAGCTCAGCAGGAAGCCGGTACTGGTCTGGCGCAGTGCGGTGCTGAGGTTGTAGTCCTCACTCTGGTGATGCACCGAGTGTGCGGCCCACAGGATGTTGCGTTCGTGACCCATGCGATGCAGCCAGTAGTAGCAGAAGTCGTAGAACACGAAGGCGAACCCCCAGGTCAACACGCTGTGGGCTGGCAGATCGATAACGGCAAGATGCTTGAGGGCGAACGCGTAGGTCAAAATCCCCACGCCCTTGGTCAGCAGCCCCGTGGTGGTGGACAGCACCCCGGTGCTGAGGCTGTTGATGGCATCCGCCACCCGGTAGTTACGCTCGCCGCGCCAACGGTCGGCAAGCAACTCCACGACGATCAAGGCAATGAAAAACGGTACCGCGTAAGGCACGAAGTCCATGGTCTGGTCCGGTCTATTTTTGTTACATCAAGATTAGGTGCAGCGGCGTGAGATCCCATTGGCAACAGATGACAAATTAGTAGACATTTAACGCCAAGACCCCAGGAGAAATGCCCATGAGCAAAAAGATTGCAGTGATCCTTTCCGGCTGCGGCGTGTACGACGGCGCAGAGATCCACGAAAGCGTGATCACCTTGCTGCGCCTGGACCAGCGTGGCGCTCAGGTCCAATGCTTTGCCCCGGATATTGCGCAACTGCATGTGATCAACCACCTCACCGGCGAAGAGATGCCCGAGTCGCGCAATGTGCTGGTGGAGTCGGCGCGGATCGCCCGGGGTGACGTGAAAGATATCCGCGAAGCCAACGCCGGCGATTTCGACGCGCTGATCGTGCCCGGTGGGTTTGGCGCGGCGAAAAACCTCTCGAACTTTGCCGTGGAGGGTGCCGGCTGCAGCGTCAACCCGCAGGTGCTGGAACTGGCCGAAGCCTTTGCCGAAGCGGGCAAGCCCGTGGGCCTGATCTGCATCTCCCCGGCCCTGGCGGCGAAAATCTACGGCCCCGGTGTGACCTGCACCATCGGCAACTGCGCCGACACCGCCGCCGCACTGGACAAGATGGGCGCTACCCACCAGGAGTGCGGGGTGGAAGATATCGTCGAAGACAAGGCACGCAAGCTGGTGAGCACCCCGGCCTATATGCTCGGCAAGAACATCAGCGAGGTCGCTTCAGGGATCAACAAGCTGGTGGATCGGGTGCTGGAATTGACCCACGAGAACGACTGATAGCCCCACCTATGGTGAGCAGGCTTGTAGGTAACTCGGCTTGTTGTGGCGAGCGGGCTTGCCCCGCGTTGGGCTGCGCAGCAGCCCTAAAACCTGCAGCCATGGTCTAACGGACTCACCGCATCGCTTGAATTGGGGCGGCTTCGCCGCCCAACGCGGGGCAAGCCCGCTCGCCACGGATCAGGGTTGGCGCATCAAGCGTGTAAGAATGCGGTCCAGCGCATTGGCAAACGCCTGCTTTTCCTTCTCCCCGTGGGGCGGTGGCCCGCCCCCCATCTGGCCTTGCTCACGCAGATCAGTGAACAGATTGCGCACCGCCAACCGTTCACTCATGTTGGCGGGGCTGAACTCCTTGCCGCGTGGATCAAGCGCCGTAACGCCCTTCTTTACCAGGCGGTCAGCCAGCGGCACATCGCTGCAGATCACCAGCTCGCCGGGCTCCGCGTGCTCCACCAGGTAGTCATCCGCCGCATCCGGGCCGCTGGGCACCACAATCAGCTTCACACACGAGAAGCTCGGCTTGATCTGGCTCTGACCGGCCACCAACACCACTTCGAACTGGCGCTTGAGGGCGAACTTCACCACCTGGTCCTTGGCTGCCCGAGGGCAGGCGTCGGCATCGATCCACACCCGCATGCTCAGGCAACCACCCGGCGCTTTTCGGCCAGACGGCTGCGACCGTACAGCACCACAATCGCCAGGATCGCCACCGCCTGTGCACTCAACGAGTACGCATCGGCGTGGATGCCCAGCCAATCGAAATCAAAGAACGCCACCGGCCGGGTGCCGAAGATGCCGGCCTCCTGCAGCGCCTTCACCCCATGGCCGGCAAACACCACCGACAGCGCACACAGCAACGCCGCGTTGATGCCGAAGAACAACGCCAGCGGCAGCTTCGCCGAACCCCGCAGGATCACCCACGCCAAGCCCACCAACAGCACCAGCGCCGTGGCGCCACCCGCCAGCACCGCGTTATGCCCGGCCGGGCCGGCTTGCAGCCACAGGGTTTCGTAGAACAGGATCACTTCGAACAGCTCGCGGTACACCGAGAAGAACGCCAGCACCGCAAAACCGAAGCGCCCGCCGCCGCCTACCAGGCTGCTCTTGATGTAGTCCTGCCAGGCGGCGGCGTGGCGGCGGTCGTGCATCCACACGCCGAGCCATAGCACCATCACACTGGCAAACAGCGCCGTGCAGCCTTCAAGCAATTCGCGTTGGGCACCGCTCACATCGATCACATACGCGGCCAATGCCCAGGTCGCCAGGCCCGCCAGCAGCGCCAGGCCCCAGCCGACGTTAACGCTGCGCACCGCCGATTGCTGGCCGGTGTTGCGCAGGAACGCAAGGATCGCCGCCAGCACCAGGATCGCTTCCAGGCCTTCACGCAACAGGATCAGCAAACCGGAGATGTAGCTCAGCGACCAACTCAAGCCATCACCGCCAAGCAGGCCGGCGGATTCGGTAAGTTTGCCCTTGGCCACGTCCAGGCGTTGTTGCACCTGTTCAACCGGCAGACCGTCCTGCAACGACTGCCGGTAGGCCATCAACGCCTTTTCGGTGTCCTTGCGCACGTTGGCGTCGACGTTATCCAGCGAGCTTTCTACCAGTTCGAAACCTTCCAGGTACGCAGCCACAGACAGGTCGTAGGCCTGCTCATGATCGCCCTTCTGGAACGCCGCCAGACTCTTGTCCAGGGTGGCCGCGGTGTAGTCGAGCAACTGCGCTGGGCCACGCTTGACCTGCGGCGGCTGCGCACGCTGGGCGCGGAACGTAGCGGCGGCGGCTGGGCCGTTGGCCGCCAGTACTTCATTGGGGGTCTGGCGGGCCAAGTCGGCGAGGTTGAACGGTTGCTCGCTTTTTGCAGCCGCCGGGTCGGCAGTAAAGCCGGCGATGTAGGTAGCCAGGTCCCAGCGCTGGCGGTCGTCCAGTTGGTCGGCGAAAGACGGCATGTCGGTGCCTTCAACGCCCAGGCCCAGGGTGTTGTAGATCGCGTAGAGGCTCAGGCGATCCAAGCGCACGGCGTCACGCAGATTGGCCGGTGGTGGCGTCATGCCCACGCTGGCCGGGCCGTCACCCGCACCTGCGGTGCCGTGGCACACCGAGCAATGCTGGGCATAGAGCGGCGCGCCTCGTGTTGGATCAGGGGTGATCGCCGGGGCCTGGCTGACTTCATAGGCCACGGCTAGTTGGGCACCTAACTGACGGGCTTGGCGGGCGACTGTCGTACCGTCCTGATGGCCGGTTACAGCCGCTGACAGTTCGTCGACGCCTTTGACCAACGCCGCGCGTTCCGGGCGCTGCGGCAGCTCTGCCACCAGGCCCTGCAACACCCCGAGAAACTCCAGCTGTTCACGGTATTCGGATTCATCGATTACCTTGCCCGCCTCCACCGTCGCTGGGTAGTCAGCACCAATGTAATCCAGCAAATGCAGGGCTTGTGGGGCACCCTCGGCCGTCGCGGCCAACAGATTGAAGCTGCACGACATCAACGCCGGCAAAACCAGCCAGGCGAGAAAGCGAAAAGGGGCAGTCATGAATGAATCTCAAAGGGAAATACGAAGTAACACATTGTCAAACGTTAAAGCGTTTGACTCAAGGCACAAGTGATTTGTCGTGGGTTGAGGCAAGGCAGTTTTCAGAACAGTTGGAGGGTGGGTATCAACACCCATGTGGAAGAGGGGCGTGCCCCTCCCCCATTTTCAATCCCGTTTCGTCAGTCAGGCCGTGGCACGATGCAAGCTGGCCAGGAAACCCGCAGCCCCCACAAACAACCCCGCAAACGTACGATTCATCCGTTTCTGCTGCTTAGGCGTGCGCAACAGGCGCAACACCTTCGACGCCAAGCCCGTATACCCCGCCATCACCACCATATCGACGCAGATCATCGTCGCACCCAGGATCAGGTACTGGATCAGTAGCGGCGCCTGTGGGTTCACGAATTGCGGCAGGACCGCCAGCATGAACACCAGGGCCTTGGGGTTGCTGGCGTTGACCAGGAAGCCACGGAACATCATCGCCATCGGTTTACCGATCGGGCGCACGGCCGCGTCATCGGTCATGTCCATGGGCAGGGCGCGCCATTGCTTGATGGCCAGGTACACCAGGTACGCCACGCCAAACCATTTGATCGCATAGAAAGCGGTGGAGGATGTCGCCAGAATGGCACCCAGGCCGCACGCGACCACGGCAATCTGCATCGCCAGGCCCAGTTGCAGGCCGATGGCATTCCAGTAACCACGCAGGAAGCCGTATTGCAGGCCGCTGGACATCGAGGCGATGGCGCCAGCGCCAGGGGAAAGGGAGATGATCCAACTGGCCAGGAAAAAGGCCAGCCACGTATCGAGTGCCATTACACACCTCAGGAGGGAGTTTGCTGTTGTGCCTTAAGCTAACTCCGCCGACCAAAGGATGGCTATAGATTTTTACAGGATGTGAATACTAGCGGTCGCCCGGAAAGACATGGGTACCTGGCCAACGGCGCACCGAGCGCTGGAAGAACAGGCTGTTGGGCACCTGCACCATCGCACTGTCGGTACCGGCCTCTGCCACTTCGACCAGCGTGGTATAGAGCAGGTTGATCGCCACGACCCGACCCTTCACGCCCGGTTTGTCGACGGTATCCACCAGTTCGACGATGTCACCCAGGCGAAAGGGCCCGACGGTGAAAATCAGAATGGCGCACAGCAGGTTGGACAACACCGACCACATGGCGAAGAACGCCACGGCGGCAACCGCGACAAACCCGGAGAGTGCCGTCCACAACACCGTGGCGGACACGCCCAGGCGACCCAGCACAAAGATCAGCGCACTGCCCATGATCAGCCAGCGCAAGCCACCGCGCAGTGGCATCAGCAATTGCGGCGGGAACGGATAGCGCTCACCCAGGCGAGTCAGGCCCTTGGCGACAAACCGCTGTGCGAGGTAGCCGGCCAGCAGGATCAGCAGGATTTGCACGCCGACCCATACGGGTTCGACCCACTGCGTCGGTATCGGCAGTTGCAACGCTTCCATCAGGACAGCGCCTCCAGCTCCGCTTGCAGGGTTTCCAGCAATTCGAGGGCCTCCATCCAGGTTTCCTCCAATTGCCCTTCGCGTACTTTGAGCTTGGCCTGTTCAGCCAGCAGGTCGCGCAGTTCGTCCTTGCGGGCCGCCTCGTAGACGGCACTGTCGCCCAGGCTGGTTTCGATCCTGGCCAGGCGCTCATGCACCTTGCCCAGCTCGGCTTCCAGCTTGTCGGCTTCACGCTTGTGCGGCGCCAGCTGTTGACGCAGCGCGGCGGCGGCCTGGCGCTGGGCTTTCTTGTCGGTCTTGTCCGGGTTGACCGGGGTGTTGCTGACCGGCGCGTTGCGCAGGCGGTAATCCGTCAGCCAGCGCGCATAGTCATCCAGGTCGCCGTCGAACTCTTCGACTTTACCGTCCGCCACCAGCAGGAAGTTGTCGGTGGTGCTCTTGAGCAGGTGGCGATCGTGAGACACCACCAGTACCGCACCGCTGAACTCCTGCAAGGCCATGGTCAGCGCCAGGCGCATTTCCAAGTCAAGGTGGTTGGTCGGTTCGTCGAGCAGCAGCAGGTTCGGACGGTCCCAGGCGATCAACGCCAGGGCCAGGCGGGCTTTTTCGCCGCCGGAGAAATTCAGCACCGGCTCGTCGATACGCGCGCCACGGAAGTCGAAACCACCGAGGAAGTCGCGCAGGGTCTGTTCGCGCTCGGTTGGCGCCAGGCGCTGCAAGTGCAGCAACGGGCTGGCCTTGGCGTCCAGCGAGTCCAACTGATGCTGGGCGAAGTAACCCACCACAGTGTTCTCGCCACGGGTCAGACGCCCAGCCAGTGGCGACAGCTCGCCTGACAGGTTCTTGATCAGCGTCGACTTGCCCGCGCCGTTGGGGCCGAGCAAACCGATACGCGCACCCGGCGTAAGCTGCAGCTTCACTTTTTCCAGGATGGTCTTGTCGCCGTAGCCCAGACGCGCATCGGAAAGATCCAGCAACGGGCTGGAGATCTTCACCGACTCACGGAACACGAAGTCGAACGGTGAGTCGACGTGGGCCGCCGACAGTTCTTCCATTCGCTCCAGGGCCTTGATCCGGCTCTGGGCCTGCCGCGCCTTGGTGGCCTGGGCCTTGAAGCGGGCAATGTAGCTTTCCATGTGCGCACGTTGCGCCTGCTGCTTCTCGTAAGCCTGTTGCTGCTGGGCCAGGCGTTCGGCGCGGGCGCGTTCGAACGCAGTGTAGCCGCCACGATAGAGGGTGATCTTTTTCTGCTCGACGTGGGCGATGTTGTCGACCACGGCGTCGAGGAAATCCCGGTCATGGGAGATCAACAGCAAGGTGCCCTGATAATTCTTGAGGAAGTCTTCCAGCCACAGGATCGCATCGAGGTCCAAGTGGTTGGTCGGTTCGTCGAGCAGCAGCAGGTCAGACGGGCACATCAACGCCTGCGCCAGGTTCAGGCGCATGCGCCAGCCGCCGGAGAAGTCGGCGACGGGGCGGTCCATCTGTTCGTTGGTAAAGCCAAGGCCGGCGAGCATTTTGCGCGCACGGGCGTCAGCCGTATAGCCGTCGGCGCTGTCGAGTTCCGAGTGCAGGCGCGCCTGTGCGGCGCCGTCCTGGGCTTTCTCGGCCTCGGCCAGGTCGTGTTGCACCTGACGCAGGCGCAGATCGCCATCGAGCACGTAGTCGATTGCAATACGGTCGAGGGTGTCGATCTCCTGGCGCATATGGGCGATGCGCCAGTCGGCTGGCAGCAGGCAGTCCCCGGAATCCGGGGTCAGCTCACCCAGCAACAGAGCGAACAACGTGGATTTGCCGGCGCCGTTGGCACCGATCAGGCCGGCTTTGTGACCGGCGTGCAGGGTCAACTCGGCGTCTTCGAGAAGACGTTGCGGACCACGCTGTAATGTTAGGCTTTGAAGTCGGATCATAATGGCGGCGGAGTCTACCAGCTTCGTTGGCCGCTGGCTTGGGTGTGAATATGTGCGCTGACCTGTGGAGCTTTGCCCTCTCGACTTACGCCCGCTCAGGGTGCGAGGCCGCTTGCCTGCGCTTGCAGGAGCAAGGTGCGGACGTGTGCCTGTTGCTGTGTGGTGCGTGGCTCGAGCAGCGTGCGGTGATAGCGACCGCCGAGCGCATGCAGGCGCTGAAACAGATCGCCGGGTCTTGGCAGACACACGTAATCAAACCGTTACGACAGGTGCGCATGCAATGGCGCGCCATGGCGCTGCAGGATCAGGATTTGGCGGGCTTACGCGAACGGGTCAAGGCCCTGGAGCTGGACGCCGAACGGCAGTTGCTGGAGCGCCTGGAAGCGTTGGCACAAACATGGCCGACAGGCGATGCGCAGGGTCAGCAACGATGGTTGGAAGGACTGGCGGCTGAGGATACCGCCAACCTTGACCGCGACGCGCTGCAGCAGCTGCGCGTCGCGGCCACCAGCACTTAGGAAGCGCTGGTTGGGGTGGTGCTTGGCGCTACCGGGGCAGGCGTGCTGCTGGCCGGTGCAGTTGGAGCGGTGGCTGCAGCCGGGGCGGCAGCAGGTGTTGCTGGCTTGACAGCAGCAGGTTTGGCCGCTGGCTTGGCAGCTGGTTTCGCAGCAGCGGTTTTAGCAGCTGGCTTGGCGGCTGGTTTCGCAGCAGCGGTTTTAGCAGCTGGCTTGGCGGCTGGTTTCGCAGCAGCGGTTTTAGCGGCTGGCTTGGCAGCTGGTTTTGCATCAGCGGTTTTAGCGGCTGGCTTGGCGGCTGGTTTTGCAGCAGCGGTTTTAGCGGCTGGCTTGGCGGCTGGTTTTGCAGCAGCGGTTTTAGCGGCTGGCTTGGCGGCTGGTTTCGCAGCAGCGGTTTTAGCGGCTGGCTTGGCGGCTGGTTTTGCAGCAGCGGTTTTAGCGGCTGGCTTGGCGGCTGGTTTTGCAGCAGCGGTTTTAGCGGCTGGCTTGGCGGCTGGTTTTGCAGCAGCGGTTTTAGCGGCTGGCTTGGCGGCTGGTTTTGCAGCAGCGGTTTTAGCGGCTGGCTTGGCGGCTGGTTTTGCAGCAGCGGTTTTAGAAGCTGGCTTGGCAGCAGCAGGTTTTGCTACGGCTTTAGCGGGTGCCTTGCCAGCAACAGCTTTGCTCGCCGGCTTCTTCGCCGCGCTCGCTGCAACAGCTTTAGCTGGGGTACGAGCACCCAACACCTTAGCCACGGCTTCCTTCACACGACCTACGCCCTGAGCCAGTTTCAGGCTTTCCTGAGCATCTTTTTTCAGTTGGGAAATGTAGGCGCGGGTTTCAGCTTGGCGATCCTTGAGGGCGTCCAGCAGGTCCTCAAGTTCTTTGACAGCGTCTTTGGCTTTGGCTTGTGCCTTGGCCTTGCCGGCAGTAGCGGCGTCTTGCAGTTTGGTACGGGATTTGTGCAGCTTTTCTTGCGCTTTACCGCGTTGTTTTTCCAGCTTGGCGAGCAGTTTTTCTGCATCGGCCAACGCTTGGGAACAGGCGCTTTCCAGATGTTCGAGCAAGCTGCCCGAGAGTTGTTGGAGTAAATGCAACGGGGTATTAACAGGCTTCTGTTTGGCCGACATGGTTTACCTCCTGGCTGACGTGGGTGCGGCTCATACTAGCCCTCTGCTCTTACCGCCGCTAGGGCATGTTGACAGTATCGTTTGCCTGGCGTTGCACCGTGAGAAAATTCTTATCGAGATAACGAAAATACGCGGCACTTTTTACGTCACCACACTGGCATAATCCGTCGCACTTTCGGCGGGAGGATGCCCATGTCGCGTTACCTTTTTCTTGTGCTTGGCCTGGCGATTTCGGTGGCCAATGCGAGCGAACAATCGCCGGTAAAAAACACCGACCAGAACCAGCACGACCTCGCCTACAGCCTGGGCGCCAGCCTCGGCGAACGCCTGCGCCAGGAGGTTCCCGACTTGCAGATCCAGGCGCTGGTCGAGGGCCTCAAGCAAGCCTATCAAGGCAAGCCCCTGGCGCTGGACAACGCACGCATCGAACAGATTCTTGCCCAGCACGAAGCACAAAGCGAAGCTGACGCGCAGGCACCTCAAAGCGAAAAAGCACTCGCGGCCGAACAACAATTCCTGAGCAAAGAAAAAGCCACAAAGGGTGTGCGCGAGTTGGCGGATGGAATCCTGCTTACCGAGCTCAGCCCAGGCACTGGCGACAAGCCGAAGGCCAGCGACCAGGTTCAAGTGAAGTACGTGGGACGGCTGCCCGATGGGACAGTGTTCGACCAGAGCGCGCAACCTCAATGGTTTCGCCTGGACAGTGTGATCAGCGGTTGGAGCAGCGCGTTGCAACAGATGCCGGTGGGCGCCAAATGGCGCCTGGTGATTCCATCGTCCCAGGCCTATGGCGCCGACGGTGCCGGCGAATTGATCCCGCCCTATACACCCCTGGTGTTCGAGATCGAATTGCTCGGTACCCGACACTGAGGCAATAAAAAACGGTGCGCCATGCGCACCGTTTTTTGTACCGCTATTATCGCGGATCAAGCCTGGGTAGCAGACTCTTCCTTGTGAGCGTTGTGCAGCACTTCGATCAGGCAGTCTTCCAGCTCGAACCGTTCGTGAAGCAACGCGCCCAATTCCTTGAATTTATCCGCCACGCAGTTACCGGCATCACACAGGTCGGTGAACTCGAGCAGCTTTTCAGTGATGACGTCGATACGCGGGTAAATGGTTTCCGCCAAATCCAGGCCACGCTGATCGTCGAAGGCCTCGGCCTCCTTGGTCAGTTGCTCATAGACACCGAAATGGCCGGCTGACACGTAGTCCACCAACACACCACAAAAGTCCTGCAACGGTTCACGGTTCTCGGCCAGTGCTTCAGGCTTGGCGCCAAGAGCATCAAAGGCCCGAACCAGTTCGTGACGTGCCTTCAACCAGCTGTCGATCAGCTTGTGCACCCCACCCCAGCGTTCCTGAGCATTCTGACAACTTTCCAGCATGATGATCTCTCTTCCCTAATAGGGGCGCTGCCGCCTGGTGCCCGCGCAACACTTCAAGGATAAAGCAGCAGCCGGACAAGGCCGCGTCTGACAAACGGTTTGAACTACACGTGCGGGCCAGATTATGCCCGCATGACTATGGCTTCAAGGTACGCAGGAGAGAAAGTTCATACAAGTGTTTAATCCCGTCCTACAAACTGCGACCCGATATCAGCGCCTCACCGGGCGCAAACGTTGGCTCAAAAACAGCTGTGAAAATTGCATGACGCCCAATATCAACATCCCAATGAAGAACAGCAGGCTCCACTCCGGCAGGCTCAAGTCAAACAGCGTCCAGTTGATCTCAACGCAGTCGACGGTGCCTTTGACGGTCAATTGCAGAGCCTGCCAAAACGACAGGTTTTCGATCATGTAATGCAGGCTGGGCCAGCAATCAGCCGACTGTCCCGGTGCGGCGTTTTGCAGCAGTACCTGGCGTACGGCGGTAATGGCACCCAGCAGTGCGAAGCCCATGCTCGCCAGCCCATACAGGCAGATAACCGAGCGCTTGGGGTTATGAAGGGCGGCGACCAGATTGACTAATGTGAAACCGGCCAGGAAACCCCGCTGCATCTGGCACAGGAAGCAAGGACGCAACGAGACCCCGAACTCGAGGTAAAACGAGGCGCCCAATGTCAGCGCACCCGCCAGGAACGCAAGGACATACAAGGAGCGTGAAGGGGCCAAAGACATGCTTTATCCGCATCGCGAAAGATAGGTCGCTACGGTAGAGGAAAGGCCTGACCGCTTTCAATACATGCTGGAGCAGACGATTCTGCGAGAGGTTAAGGAGATCCCGCCAGAAGATGGAAGACTTTAGACAACAGAGCGTCGGACTTTGCCCACAATCTCGCTGATAGCTGCTTTCTGAGGTCCTGAGGGATTGGCTGCCAGACATATCCGAGCCAACCCTCGCCTGTCTTCCTGCCTCAAACCCGGGCCGGGACGGGTAACGGTGAAGCCAGCAAACGGTTATCCAGCAACCCCAGCCCTTCCTGGAACAATTGGTTACTGCGCTCGGTGTCACCCAGTTGGGCCAACAAGCGCGCCAGCTCGGCGCAGGCCTCAGGGTTACGCTGCACCTGCAGGCTGCTTTCCAGATAGTCTCGCGCCTTGCCCCACAAACTGTTTTGCAGGCACAGACGGCCCAACGTCAGCAGCAGGCTGGCATCGCCAGGATGATCCTTCAGCCAACCTTCGGCAAACTTCAGCTGCCGGGCCGGATCGCTGCCACGCAACAGACCATACAGCCGGATCAGGTGGCTGTCGTAACCACGCTTGATGGCGCCGCGCAATGCTTCCTCAGCCTTGGCGTCGGCGCCCAGTTGACGCAATTGCTCGGCATAGGCCAGGACCAATTGCGGCTCCTGACGCTGAGCGGATGTCAGTTGTTGCCAAGCCCGTTCAAGGGACTGCAAGCCGGCCTCGCCCTGTTCTTCACGTTGGGCTGCGAGGCTGAGGTTCTCGCCCCACGCACGACGCTCAAGCTCGGCCAGTTCACTGGCGGGCAGGACTTTGTCCTTGCGCAATTCCGGCAACAGGCGGATCACCGATGACCAGTCGCCCCGCTGCTGATGCAAGCGCTGCAATTGGCGCAGCACCTGAGCGTTATGGGGATGGCGTTCGTGCATCGCCTGCAAGGTGGTCAGCGCACCCTCCGTATCACCACGGTCCAGTTGCAGTTGGGCATGACTCAAGGCAACCGCCAGCTCGGCCTGGGGCTGACGCTCCAGGGCACGCTCCAGCAAACCATCGGACTCTTCGTAGCGCCCCTGCTCATTGGCAGCACGGGCCGCGCCGAGGTAGTACAGCAGTGGCTGACGCTCGGCTTCGGCAGCGCGGTGCAGGTGGCGCTCGGCGCTGGCCCAGCGGCCTTCGGCGAGGTCCATCTGACCTTGTTCGATGGCGATCTGCACGCGGCGGCTGCGGTTGCGCCGCGACCACGGGTTGACCACGCCACCGGAAGTGGTGACCAGGTTCAGGAGCACGCGGATCAGGTAAATCGCCAAACCGATGGCAAACACCGCCACCACGGTCGCCCACAGGCTTGACTCGTAATGCAGCACGTGCGGGTAGGTGACCAGCACGTAACCGGTGTGTTTCGAAATGCCCACCGCCAGCGCCAGCGCGATGGCAATCGCCAGCACCAGGACCACATAGAAACGTTTCATCAGCTCTACTCCTGCTTCGCCGGCGTCGCCGCCGCCTTGGCTTCGTCGGCAGACAGATGACGCCGCTCAAGGTACGCCTGCACTGCCGCCAGGCTCGCAGCCAGGTCCGGCGTCACCACCGACACCGCCTTGGGCTCAAGCTCTGCAATACGCGCCAGCATCGCCTTGCTCTGTGGGTTGTCCTGGTTGAAGTTGTCCTGCAAGACGCTGCGCGCCTCTCCCAGGGAGCGGCTATAGACTGCCGACTCGCCATTGAGAGCGGCCCATTGTGCTTGCTCCAGGGCCAGGCTCAGGGCCAGGCGCACCTGGTTCAAGCCTTGGCCGGCCAGCAGCGGGCGGATGTTGTCATCCGGGTTGAAGTCAATGCGGAAGTAGCGGGAAATCTGCTCCCACCATTGGCTCCAGCGGCTTTCGGTGTCCGTGGTCGGGCGGCCTTGGGAGGCCGGCTCGGTCAACTGGTATTCGGGGGCGATGGCCGCCAACTGCACGACCTGGTCGCGCAAGGCCGCCAATTGCAGGTACAGCCCGGTGCGGTCCGGCTGCTCGGTGCTACGCAGCGCAGCTAGGCTCTTGGCCAATTGCTCGCGTGCAGCGTAGGAGCCGGGATCGCTTTGTTCGCGAAGAATCTCGTCGGCACCCTGCACCAGCGCCTGCGCACTGTTGATGTCCTGCAGGGCAGACAGACGCAGGCTCGCCAGGCGAATCAAGTGTTCGGCCTCGGCCAGACGCCAGTCCTTGCGGCTGGCGCCCAGCACGGTTTCCAGGCGCTGGCTCAGACGTTGCTGGTCGCCCTGCAACTGGGCCACCAAACGACGGCGCTCCTCAAGCTCATCCGCACCCGGCAACTGCGCCACGCGCGCCGCCAGTTGTTGCTGGCTTTGCTTGAGGGACTGGGACTGGTCATCGAGGGTCTGCACCTGGCCCAACTGCTGTTGGCTGCTGGCCTGCAGGGCGCGGACCTGCCAGATCCCCCAACCGCCCGCGGCAACACCGGCGGCGCCGAGCAGCAGGGCGACGATTGCCAGGCCATTGCCACGGCGCGGCGCGGTGACCGGTGACTCAACCGGCGCATCAAGTGCGGGTTGGGTTTCATCTTTAGGCAAGGCTGTTTCGCTCACGTATCCGTCCTTTGCGTTTCAGAGAGTGGGAACGGTATAGCTCCGTATCGCCACTAACAAAGCCGCGGCACTCGCACCACGACAATCCACAACTTTTTCTGCACCGGCGGCCCGCGCCATCTCATGGACTCGCGGGCTCGGCACGAACAACGGTAGCTGTGCCACTTGCGGCCAATCGGCTCCGGCCAGGGCTTGCAGGTGTAGAAAACCCTGCCCACTGCTGACCACCAGGCCGTTCAAGCGTTCCAACTGGATGCGTTGCATCAGTACCCCGGCGTCGTAGGCCGGCAGGAAACGGCGATACAACTCCAGATAGTCGACACTAGCACCTTGCTCACGCAAACGCTCCGCCAGCAGCTCACGCCCCCCCTCGCCTCGCAGGATCAAGACCTGGGCATCAGGGCGTGCGATAGCCTCGCGCAACGCAGACAATTGAAGCAAGGCCTCGCTGTCGTCGCCAGTGGGGGGATAGTGAACGGTGAGGCCGTGATCAGCCAATACCTGTGCGGTGGCGGCGCCGACACTGAACCATGGCAACTGCGGCCATGCGCGATCCAGCTGCGCGACCGCAAGTCGCGCCGCCGGCTTGCTTACTACGATCACCGCGCAGTAGCGGCTCAGGTCATGGAAGACAGCCTGCTGTTCAGGAGTGACCGGCAGCGGCTCAATATCCAGCAACGGCAAGCTGCTGCTGAAAACCCCCGCATCGGACAACGTGGCCGCCAGGGCCATCGATTCCTCGGCAGGCCGCGTCAGCAGCACACGCCATTCGGTCACTGCGGGCCGGCCTCGCCGTAGACTTTTTGCAGAATGGCACCGGCGCCCTTCTCCAGCAGCGCTTCAGCCACCTGGATACCGAGGGCCGTGGCATCACGTTGCGGGCCACGGACCTCGGCAGTCAGCAGGGTGCCACCCTCCGGATCACCCACCAGGCCACGCAACCACAGGTTTTCACCTTCGAGCACGGCGTAACAGGCGATCGGCACCTGGCAGCCACCGTTGAGGTGCTTGTTCAGGGCGCGCTCGGCCGTGACGCGCACTTCGGTATCCTGGTGATCAAGAGGTTTGAGCAGGGCGTGGATTTCTCGGTCGGCGGTACGGCATTCGATGCCAACGGCGCCTTGCCCACCGGCGGGCAGGCTGTCCTCGACGCTGATGGCCGAGGTGATGCGGTCTTCAAAACCGAGACGGATCAGGCCGGCGGCGGCGAGGATGATCGCGTCATATTCACCGGCATCCAGCTTCGCCAGGCGGGTGTTGACGTTGCCACGCAGGAAGCGGATCTGCAGGTCCGGACGACGAGTCAGCAACTGCGCCTGGCGACGCAGGCTCGACGTACCGACGATGCTGCCCAAAGGCAACTCATCCAACGATGCATAAGTATTGGAAACGAAGGCGTCACGCGGGTCTTCACGTTCACAGATGCAAAACAGGCCCAGGCCTTCTGGAAAGTCCATGGGTACGTCTTTCATCGAATGCACGGCGATGTCGGCTTCGTTTTCCAGCAGCGCGGTTTCCAGTTCCTTGACGAACAAGCCCTTGCCGCCGATCTTCGACAGTGGCGAGTCGAGCAGCTTGTCGCCACGACTGACCATGGGCACCAGGGACACCTTGAGGCCAGGGTGGGCCTGCTCAAGGCGTGCTTTGACGTATTCGGCCTGCCACAAGGCCAGGGCGCTTTTACGGGTGGCGATGCGGATTTCGCGAGAGGACATGGATCAATCCGTACTGAATAGATACGGCAGATAATAACAGCTCAGGCAAATACGCTTTGATTTGAATCAGCAAGTGCGGGGCCTCCCTGGCCACCTCGCACCGGGATATGGAATGCAGGCCTCGCTACAACCCTTGGGCTAAAGCTGCTGCATCATCTTGCGCACACCGGCCACATGCCGTCTGCTGACGATCAACGCGTCGCCGTTAAGGCCTTTGAGGAAAAGCTGGAAATGCCCCAGGGGCGTGCGCTGCAAACGTTCGATGCGCTCACGGGCCACCAGCGCGTTGCGGTGGATACGCACGAAGCGGTCGCCGAACTCATCCTCAAGCGCCTTGAGCGGCTCATCGAGCAGCACTTCGCCGCCCTGGTGACGCAGCGTCACGTACTTGTGATCGGCAATAAAATAGACCACTTCACCCAGCGGGATAAGTTCGATGCCTTTACGGGTACGGGCGCTGATATGGCTGCGTGGCCCGTTACCACTTTGGGCGGCAGGCTGAGTCAGGGCGGCAAGCTGGACGCGGGTTGGGCGCTCAGCCTTTTTGAGGGCCTTGAGCAAGGCGTCGCCCACCACCGGTTTGATGAGGAAGCTGACACCGCTGGCTTCCAGCGTTTCCGTGGAAAACTCTTCACCGGTTGCGCAAAACACCACGGCAGGTGGCGACTCTCGCTCGCTCAATCGGGCCGCCACTTGCAAGCCATCGAGGCCCGGCATGCGGATATCGAGCAACACCACATCCGGCTTGAGGCTGTCGATCAGCGTCAACGCCTCTTCGCCCGTGGTGGCGCTCGGCTCTAATACTGCATAACCCTCGAGCTCACTGACCAGACGGCTCAGTCGCTCGCGGGCTTGGGGTTCGTCATCAACGATCAGGACATTCATATTGCGCTGGATTCCTGCGTGAGTCTCGCACAAGGATAGCGTAGACAGGTGCGGTGACTTGCGTCACAGCGATCCACGCTAAGACTAGCGCGAGCGGCAAAAAGTGCCCTGAGAGTGGCACCCATATTTACCCGGACCTGTTCAATAGCGCCCAAGACCTGCTGCCTTCGGGCATCGTCGTAGGGTTTGCTGATACACAATCCGAATACCCCCCTTTTTTAATGGATAGTCTGGGCTCTGACCGCATTACCCGACTTTGGTGCATTCACACACTATCAGTCCAACTGTAGACGCTCGCCGAGACGACATTGCTCAATCGTCAAATATCGTTTCAATAAGCCCCTTTCCTCAGTCTCGTCCTGGACGCGGTCGACGGCAAGGCACTTAGCCATCCTTTGCACAAATAAAAATGCCGACGACCCGCAGCACCGCGTCCACGGGCAACCCTGTTATTATCGCCGGCACACTTCCATGCCTCTTTATTAAGCAGATCACGAGCGAATCCATGAGCACCGACAAGACCAACCAGTCCTGGGGCGGCCGCTTCAGTGAACCCGTCGACGCCTTCGTCGCCCGCTTCACCGCCTCCGTCACCTTCGACCAGCGCCTGTACCGCCACGACATCATGGGCTCCATCGCCCACGCGACGATGCTGGCCAAGGTCGGCGTGCTGACCGATGCCGAGCGCGATAGCATCATCGACGGCCTGACCACCATCCGTGGCGAGATCGAAGCCGGCACGTTCGACTGGCGCGTCGACCTGGAAGACGTGCACATGAACATCGAGGCCCGCCTTACCGACCGCATCGGTGTGACTGGCAAGAAGCTGCACACCGGCCGTAGCCGCAACGACCAGGTGGCCACCGATATCCGCCTGTGGCTGCGTGACGAGATCGACCTGATCCTGTCCGAAATCACCCGCCTGCAGAAAGGTTTGCTGGAGCAGGCCGAGCGTGAATCGGACACCATCATGCCGGGCTTCACTCACCTGCAGACCGCGCAACCGGTGACCTTCGGCCACCACTTGCTGGCCTGGTTCGAAATGCTCAGCCGCGACTACGAGCGCCTGGTGGACTGCCGCAAGCGTGCCAACCGCATGCCTCTGGGCAGCGCCGCTCTGGCCGGCACCACTTACCCGATCGACCGCGAGTACACCGCACAATTGCTGGGCTTCGACGCTGTTGGCGGCAACTCGCTGGACGGCGTGTCGGACCGTGACTTCGCCATCGAATTCTGTGCCGCCGCCAGTATTGCGATGATGCACCTGTCGCGCTTCTCCGAAGAGCTGGTGCTGTGGACCAGCGCGCAATTCCAGTTCATCGACCTGCCGGACCGCTTCTGCACCGGCAGCTCGATCATGCCGCAAAAGAAAAACCCCGACGTGCCCGAACTGGTGCGTGGCAAGAGCGGCCGCGTGTTCGGCGCCTTGATGGGCCTGCTGACCCTGATGAAAGGCCAACCCCTGGCCTACAACAAGGACAACCAGGAAGACAAGGAGCCGCTGTTCGACGCCGCCGACACCCTGCGCGACTCGCTGCGTGCGTTTGCCGACATGATCCCGGCGATCAAGCCCAAGCACGCGATCATGCGTGAAGCGGCGCTGCGCGGGTTCTCCACGGCGACCGACCTGGCCGACTACCTGGTGCGCCGTGGCCTGCCGTTCCGCGATTGCCACGAAATCGTCGGCCATGCGGTGAAGTACGGCGTGGACACCGGCAAGGACCTGGCGGAAATGAGCCTGGAAGAACTGCGCCAGTTCAGCGACCAGATCGAACAGGACGTGTTTGCCGTGCTGACCCTGGAAGGTTCGGTGAATGCCCGCAACCACGTGGGCGGGACCGCCCCGGCGCAGGTAAAAGCCGCAGTGGTACGCGGCCAGGCCCTGCTCGCAAGCCGCTAAACAGGTGGGAGTGCGGTGCAGCCTGGGTTATTTCTTGGCCGCAATCATGGCCCTGAACGCAGGCATCGCCGCCTCCCTGTCCTCCGCCACTTTCTGAGCGTTGGGCATCGCATGCAACATGTCCAGCAACGCCTTGGCCGCCGGCATTTCAGCCAGCAAATCCAGGCCGAACAGTTTTTCGCCCACCGCGCAGGCGAGGTTCACGCTGTACATGAAGTACAAATCCGCAATCGTGAAGCTCTCCCCCGCCACATACGGCGCGAACTTGCCGTGCCTGCCCAGCGCACCGACCCCCAGTAACAGCTCGGACCTGGACTTCTCCTTGATCGCCTCCGGCACCGGCATGCCCATAAACGCTTCGGCGTAACACGCGCGGGCCGGCAGTTCGATGTACAACTCGATCTCCCTGCACAGCGCCAGCACCTGGGCTCGCTGGAACGGCTCGGCGGGCAACAGCGAAGGTCCTTCCTGGGTCTGTTCGATGTATTCGAGGATCACACTGGTTTCGTTGATAAACCCCTGCTTGACGCCGAGGGCCGGCACCTTGCCACGTGGGCTCACCGCAAAGACATGGGGGGTCTGCCCAGAGAAAAAGGGCACCTCTTCGAACGACAGTCCTTTCTCCAGCAGCGCCAGCTTGACCATGTTGTAGTAGTTGCTGACCGAGAATCCGTAGAGCTTGAGCATTGCAGGTGCCTCCAGGCCGGGAATGGGGTTGGCTGCAGGGGTTATAGCCCTCAGGGCCCGGCCTTGCCAGCAGCATCACCCGCCTGAATGGGGGTAGACTGACGCCCTTTCCTTGAGGAGCCAGCCATGAGCGAGCCGACCGATATCGACAACGACGAAGAAGAATTCGCCGAAAACACCCTGATCGAAGCGATCGAGAACCAGATTGAAAGCGAAAACCCGCCGGCGGCCAAAGCCACGTTCAACAAGCTGACACTGGTGGGTTATGAGCGTGAAGAGATCCTGCAACTGATGGCCCACGTGCTGGCTGTCGAGATTGATGCGCTATTGGAAGAGGACCGTGCGTTCAATACCGAATGGTATGAAACTGCACTGCGCGCCCTGCCGGAACTGCCCCCGGAAAAGCAATAATCCAGGGGCGCTGCAACACGCTGGACAGTTCGGCAAAGTGCGTTCACCTTATGGCCTGCTAGCCTCTAATAAATTCTTAGAAAGTCTGGAGTCCTTATGTCGTATACCCCTGAGTTGGTTGCCGAACTGGAAATCCTTGTACTCTTCCCATTGGACAGCACCAAGGAAGGTCTGAAAGTTCACCAGACCGCCGCGCCCACTGCCATCGCTGCTGCCAAGCGCCTGCACGCGAAAGGACTTATCGACCAACCGGACGGGGGCTACCTGACCAGCCTTGGCCGGGACGCTGCCGAACAAGCCCAGACCCTGCTGACCATCCTGACCACTGCCACTACCAAAGAAGCTGCCTGATACCCTACATCGCCCATGGAGTCCGCTACTGGCGGATTCCGGGGGCATTGCTTTGGAGGTGCGAAAATTCTGACGTCAAAATCCATTTCCCTCTAAACCTCCTACGCTACTGACTGTAAACTCCTACATGGCCGCCCACGTCGGGCTCTGCGAGCCACCGACTTCGACATGACCCGCACCCATGAGATCCGCCCCGACCTGGACGAAGGCATCGACCGTAAGGTGCTGGCCCAATTGCGCGCGCGTTTCATGGCCCTCAACGAAGGGCGCATGGCCCGGGCTGTCGAAGGGCTGACGCCGCGTCAGCAAAGCGTGCTGACCTTGTTGCCGCTGTTCTTCCACGTCAATCACCCGTTGCTGCCCGGCTATGTATCGGGCAGTACACCGGCCGGCCTGTCGAATTTCGAACCCGACGCCCAGGCACTGACCGAAGCCCAGCGCCTGACCCGCTCGTTCTCCTACAAGCCACGCCACGGCAACCCACCGCGACCGATTCACGGCCTGTTTCTAATGGGCAGCCTTGGGACGCTGGCCCAGGCCGACCAGAGCGATATGGATGTGTGGGTGTGTCACGCCGCCGACCTGAGCGAGGTGGAACTGGCCGAACTGCGCAAGAAATGCCAACTGCTGGAAGCCTGGGCCCTGACCATGGGTGCCGAGGCGCACTTCTTCCTGATCGAGCCGACACGCTTTGTGCTCGGTGAGCGCGACACGCAACTGAGTTCCGACGATTGCGGCACCACCCAGCATTACCTGTTGCTGGACGAGTTCTACCGCACCGCCATCTGGCTGGCCGGGCGTACACCGATCTGGTGGCTGGTGCCGGTGTATGAAGAGACTCGTTATGCCGAGTTCACCCACACGCTGATTTCCAAGCGCTTTATCCGTGCCGACGAAACCCTGGACCTTGGCCACCTGGCGCGCATCCCTCCGGGCGAATTCATCGGCGCCGGGTTGTGGCAGCTGTTCAAGGGCATCGAGTCGCCCTACAAGTCGGTGCTCAAGCTGCTGCTGACCGAGGTCTATGCCAGCGAACACCCGAACGTGCACTGCCTGAGCCTGCGCTTCAAGCGCGCGGTATTCGCCAACCAGATGGACCTGGACGAGCTGGACCCCTACATCGTGGTCTACCGCCGCATCGAGGAATACCTCAAGGCCCGCAACGAGCCAGAACGCCTGGAGCTGGTGCGGCGTTCGCTGTACCTCAAGGTCAACCGCAAGCTCAGCGCCGGCCAGCGCAGCACCAGCTGGCAACGCCTGCTGCTGGAGCGCCTGGCCCATGAATGGGGCTGGGACCAGCGCCAACTGACACTGCTGGACAGTCGCAGCCAGTGGAAAGTACGCCAGGTCGCCTCCGAGCGCCGCGCACTGGTCAACGAGCTCAATTACAGCTATCGCTTCCTGACCCAGTTCGCTCGCACCGAACAGACCGTCAGCCTGATCAACAAACGCGACCTCAACGTATTGGGCCGGCGCCTGTATGCCGCCTTTGAACGCAAGGCCGGCAAAGTCGAGTTCATCAACCCCGGCATCGCCCCGGATCTGGCCGAAGACACCCTGACCCTGGTGCAATCGCCCAACCGCAAGGAGCCGGGCCAACACCACTGGGGCCTGTACAACGGCAACCTCACGGCCCTGGAATGGGAGCACTTCGCGCCGATCAAGCGCAGCCGCGACCTGCTGGAGATGCTCACCTGGTGCCATCGCAACGGTGTGATCGACAGCAGCACCCGCCTGGCCCTGCACCCCGGCACCAGCGACATGACTGAGTTCGAGCTGTTCAACCTGCTGGGCAGCCTGCAACAGAGCGTCGCCCTGCCCCTGGCCAGCGTCGATGAAGAGCGCCTGCTGCGCTCGGCGGTGCCTGAGGAAGTCCTGCTGCTGATCAACGTCGGCGTCGACCCGCTCAAGCACCACCGCGACCTGAACATCCTGATGACCACCGAACGCACCGACTCCCTGAGTTATGCCGGTGTGCGCGACAACCTGGTGCTGACCCTGGACCAGGTCACGCTCAACAGCTGGAACGAGGTGATGGTCAGCCGCTACGACGGCCCTCACGCCCTGCTCGACTGCCTGCGCGACTACCTCAATCAATTGCCGGCGGACCATCTGCCACGGCTGCGGGTGCGCTGCTTCTGTCACAACCGCGCGCAGTTCATTGCCCAGCGCGTGGAAGAAATCTTCGACACCGCCCAGAACCTGCTGCTCGGTCAGGGCAATCACCGTTACCTGCTCCAGGTACAGCAGCACTATCACGTGATGGAGCTGATACCGGGCCAGGCGACCCACGTGTCACTGCCCACCCAGGACGCGCTTATCGCCTACCTCAGCGAAGAACTGGCCCGCTACAGCCCGCTGCATCTGGACGCCATGGCCCTGGAAGACCACGACCTGGCGCTGCTGCTGCCGATGGGGCTGGCCGATTGCGTGCAGGTGTTCTACCGAGTCAACGAAGGCTTCGCCGAGTTGTATGTGCTGGATGAGTTCAACGCGCTGTGGCAGCAGCGCTTGCCGTTCCATGACGAACAGAGCCTGCTGGCGCCGTTGCAGCGCTTTTTGCAGTCGATCATTTATCGCCGCGACGCGCTGTCACCGCTGGACCCGCATGAGCCACTGGGCGCAGTGCAAACCTTGTATTACCAACTGTTGCCGTCGGGCAGCGGTCGCGCGCGCGGCATCGAGCCTCGCCCTGCGCCGTCGAACCCGGCGAATAAACCGTTCTATGACGTGCAGGCGATTATCGGCAAGGCAGCGCCGGGCCAGGTGGGGATCACCCTGTACTGCAATCAGCGGGAGTTTTCCGAGCTGGAATTTGGCGACCAGCTGTTTGCAGTGGTCGCCCAGGAAATCGTCGGGCAACGCCGGGAGCCCGAACGTTACCGCTGCTACATCACCGACTTGGACCTGTCCGGCCTGCTCGGTGATGTGCAAAGCCCCAGCAACCTGTACCTGCGCTACAAGGCCGAGCTGGAACTGTCGCTCAACGAAGCGCTGAGCCGGATTTAAAGAGGGAAGGCACCGCCATCCTTGGGCTGGCCTTCAACACTGAGCAATTCCAGCTTGAGCGTCTTGCCGCCAGGGGCCGGCCAGTCGATATGCTGGCCAACCTGCAGGCCAAGCAAAGCACTGCCTACCGGTGCCAGGATCGAGATCTTGCCTTCATCGGCATTGGCATCTTTCGGGTAGACCAGGGTCAGGTGGTAGTCCTTGCCGCTGCCTTGCTCACGGCAATGCACGCTGGAGTTCATGGTCACGACACCCGCAGGCACTTCATCGTGGCCAACCACTTCTTCGGCGCGGTCGAGTTCGGCTTGCAACGCTTCGACGCCGGGAGATTCGTCGCCCAGGCGGTCGATCAGTTGCTCCAGACGCTGCACGTCAAGACGGGTGAGGATGATGGACGGTGCGGTGGTCATGATTCAGGCAGACTCCTTTTTTCTGCACAAAAAAGCAAAACCCCGCCAGGAAAGGCGGGGTTCTCACGGGCCTCGATGAGTTGAGGCGTATCCGGACACTACCACAGCGTCACAAATAAACAAGACAGCCTCAAGCGCGGGCCCGGCGCTGCTCGGCCTCGGCGCAGATGATCCGGCGCCGTGCATCGTCGGCAGAGCGCCATTCACGGATGTCTTCCACATGGCGGAAGCAGCCGAGGCAGACTTTCTGCTCGTCCAGGCGACACAAACTGATACAAGGTGACGGCACCGCCGGGCTGACATTACTGAACAGCGGCTTGGGCGGACGGACGGCAGCAGGCTGGGTCACCATCAAATCTCGTCGAAATCCAGGTCGGCGCCGGCTTGTTCCTTGACCAGGCGCGCGAGCATTTCACTGAGCAGTTCATCGCTGGTGTCACACTGCCAATTGTTGTCTTCTTCGTTGAAATCAAAGTGAAAACCACCGGAACGCGCAGCCAGCCACAACTGACGCAGCGGTTCCTGGCGGCTGAAGATCAATTGAGTGCCATTTTCAAACTTGACGGTCAGTACACCGGCCGAATTTTCCAGGTCCACGTCCAGGCCGCTGTCGTCGAAAATATCTTCCAGCGCCTGCTGGGTCGAATCCACCAGGTCGTGAAAACGGGCTTCGGTCAAACTCATTGTGGCAACCTCAAAAGTGTCTGGTTTTGCTCGAGCGCCGCACGATACGGGCGAGCCCCGCCGATTGCAAAGGATACCGATTCCATCACGATTGGCGGTACGAAATATCCACGGCCAGCGTAGTCCACTTCATCTTCATGTCGGCAAACCCCCGCCGGACGGGTATTCCAGCGCATAGGCAAGCTGGCGGGTGGTCGGTATACTCGGGCGCAATTAATGCATATTCAAGGATTTCGCCATGAAGCGCCTGATCTCTTCCCTTGCTGCGCTCGTCGCGGTCGCTTGCCTCGTTAGTGCCTGTGGTCAAAAAGGCCCGCTGTACCTGCCCGATGACAGCAAAGACCCGAATGAACAGGCGCAATCGTCGCAAAAACCATCCAAAGCGCATAAGCACGACACCTACGAATAAGGGTACTCCATGGACGCTTTTAACTACCGGGACGGCGAGCTGTTCGCGGAAGGCGTGGCGTTGTCCGCGATTGCCGAGCGCTTTGGCACCCCGACCTATGTGTATTCCCGTGCGCATATCGAAGCCCAGTACCGCTCGTTCACCGACGCGCTCGACGGTGTACCGCACCTGGTGTGCTACGCGGTCAAGGCCAACTCCAACCTGGGTGTACTGAATGTCCTGGCGCGCCTCGGCGCTGGTTTTGACATCGTCTCCCGTGGCGAGCTGGAACGTGTGCTGGCTGCTGGCGGCAAAGCCGACAAGATCGTGTTCTCCGGCGTCGGCAAGACCCGCGAAGACATGCGCCGCGCCCTGGAAGTCGGCGTGCATTGCTTCAACATCGAATCCACCGACGAACTCGAGCGCCTGCAGGTCGTGGCCGCCGAGATGGGCGTTCGCGCGCCGATATCCCTGCGCGTCAACCCGGACGTCGACGCCGGCACCCACCCGTACATTTCCACCGGTCTCAAAGAGAACAAGTTCGGCATCGCCATTGCAGACGCCGAAGACGTGTACATCCGCGCTGCCCAACTGCCAAACCTGGAAGTGCTGGGCGTCGACTGCCACATCGGTTCGCAACTGACCAGCCTGCCTCCGTTCCTGGATGCCCTCGACCGCCTGCTGGCGCTGATCGACCGTCTTGGCGAATGCGGCATCTACCTGCACCACATCGACCTCGGTGGTGGCGTGGGCGTGCGTTACCGTGATGAAGAGCCGCCGCTGATTGCCGACTATATCCAAGCCGTGCGCGAGCGCATCGAAGGCCGTGACCTGACGCTGATGTTCGAGCCGGGCCGCTATATCGTCGCCAACGCGGGCGTGCTGCTGACCCAGGTCGAGTACCTCAAGCACACCGAGCACAAGGACTTCGCCATCGTCGACGCGGCGATGAACGACCTGATCCGCCCGGCGCTGTACCAGGCCTGGATGAATGTCACCGCCGTGACGCCGCGCGCCAGTGAAGCCCGCGCCTACGACATCGTCGGCCCGATCTGCGAGACCGGCGACTTCCTGGCCAAGGATCGTCAGCTGGCCCTGGAAGAAGGCGATCTGCTGGCCGTGCATTCGGCCGGTGCCTATGGGTTTGTCATGAGTTCCAACTACAACACCCGCGGGCGTACCGCCGAGGTGTTGGTGGACGGTGATCAAGCGTTTGAAGTGCGTCGCCGCGAGACGGTAGCCGAGTTGTATGCTGGCGAAAGCCTGCTGCCGGAGTAAGCCATGCTGCTGCGTTTTACCAAGATGCACGGGCTGGGCAATGATTTCATGGTCCTCGACCTGGTCAGCCAGCACGCGCATATCCTGCCCAAGCACGCTAAACAGTGGGGCGATCGTCACACCGGCATTGGTTTCGACCAGTTGCTGATCGTCGAGGCGCCGAGCAACCCGGAGGTGGATTTCCGTTACCGGATCTTCAACTCCGACGGCTCCGAAGTGGAACAGTGCGGCAACGGTGCGCGCTGCTTCGCACGCTTTGTGCTGGACAAGCGCCTGACCGCCAAGCGGCAGATCCGTGTCGAGACCAAGAGCGGCGTGATCGAGCTGGATATCCGCAGTGATGGCCAGATCAGCGTCAACATGGGCGCGCCACGCCTGGTGCCGGCGGATATTCCGTTCCAGGCCACCGAGCAAGCTGTCAGCTACGCCCTGGACGTTGATGGCAAGACCGTCGATATCGCCGCCGTGTCCATGGGCAACCCCCATGCGGTGCTGCGGGTCAACGACATCAATAACGCCCCCGTGCATGAATTGGGGCCGAAAATCGAACACCACCCGCGCTTTCCGGCGCGGGTCAACGTGGGCTTCCTGCAGGTGATCGACCGTACCCGCGCGCAATTGCGTGTATGGGAACGCGGCGCCGGCGAAACCCAGGCCTGCGGCACCGGCGCGTGCGCCGCTGCCGTGGCCGCGATCAGCCAGGGGTGGATGGATTCGCCACTGCTGATCGACCTGCCCGGCGGACGCTTGTCCATCGAGTGGGCTGGCCCGGGCCACCCGGTGATGATGACCGGGCCGGCCTCGCGCGTATACGAAGGACAGGTCCGTCTATGAGTGAGCCAAGCCAATGACCGATAAGCCTCAAGTACCCGCACAAGCATCCCCGAGCAACAGCCTGGAGGCCGCTGCTGTCGCGGCGTACCTTGAGGCTAATCCGGACTTCTTCGTCGAACACGAAGAGCTGTTGCCGGCCCTGCGCATCCCCCATCAACGCGGGGATACCGTGTCGCTGGTAGAGCGGCAGATGAAGATCCTGCGCGAGCGCAACATTGAAATGCGCCACAAGCTCTCGCACTTGATGGACGTCGCCCGCGACAACGACCGCCTGTTCGAGAAAACCCGCCGCCTGATCCTGACCCTGATGGACGCCACCAGCCTGGAAGAAACGGTGATCGCCGTGGAAGACAGCCTGCGCCAGGACTTCCAGGTGCCGTTCGTGAGCCTGATCCTGTTCAGCGACAACCCGATGCCGGTGGGTCGTTGGGTCAGCGGCAGCGACGCACAAACCACCATCGGTGGCCTGCTGTCCGAAGGCAAGACCATCAGCGGCACCTTGCGTGAGCATGAGCTGGACTTCCTGTTCGGGGCCGAACAGCGCAAGCAGATCGGCTCCACTGCCGTCGTCGCCCTCAGTCATCAAGGCCTGCATGGCGTGCTGGCCATCGCCAGCCGCGATCCTCAGCACTACAAAAGCTCCGTGGGTACCTTGTTCCTGACCTACATCGCCGAAGTACTGGGCCGCGTCTTGCCGCGTTTCACCACCGCCCTGCGCGCGGTGCGCTAGCCATGGAACGGCAACTGGACGCTTACTGCGCTCACCTGCGCAACGAGCGCCAGGTGTCGCCCCATACCCTGGAAGCCTACCGACGGGACTTGAACAAGGTCCTGGCCTACTGCGAAAAACAACAGATCAGCAGCTGGAAGGCCCTGGATATCCAGGGCCTGCGCAGCCTGATCGCGCGACTGCACCAGGCCGGCCAATCCTCGCGCAGCCTGTCGCGCCTGCTCTCGGCGGTGCGTGGGCTCTATCACTACCTGAACCGTGAAGGCCTGTGCGACCACGACCCGGCCAACGGCCTGTCGCCACCCAAGGGCGAGCGGCGCCTGCCCAAGACCCTGGACACTGACCGTGCCCTGCAACTGTTGGACGGTGCGGTCGAGGATGACTTCCTGGCCCATCGCGACCAAGCGATTCTGGAACTGTTCTATTCCTCGGGCCTGCGCCTTTCTGAGCTGACCGGCCTGAACCTGGATCAATTGGACCTGGCAGACGGGCTGGTGCAAGTGCTCGGCAAGGGCAGCAAGACCCGCGTCCTACCGGTAGGCCGCAAGGCACGGGAAGCATTGCAGCTGTGGTTGCCGCTGCGCCTGCTGACCAACCCGGCGGACGATGCGGTGTTCGTCAGCCAGCAAGGCCGGCGTCTTGGACCCAGGGCGATTCAGGTGCGGGTGAAGGCCGCCGGGGAGCGAGAGCTGGGGCAGAACCTGCACCCACATATGCTGCGACACTCTTTCGCCAGCCATCTGCTGGAATCGTCCCAGGACCTGCGCGCCGTGCAAGAGCTACTGGGCCACTCCGATATCAAGACCACACAGATCTATACCCATCTGGATTTCCAACACCTGGCAACGGTGTACGACAGCGCCCACCCAAGGGCCAAACGCATCAAGGACGGCGACTCATGAGTATCAAGCTGATCACCTTCGACCTGGACGACACGCTCTGGGACAACGTACCTGTCATCATCAGCGCCGAGGCATCGATGCGCGAATGGCTGGCGCTTAACGCCGCCAAGGTCGGCGATTTGCCGCTGGAGCACTTCGCCAGTCTTCGCCAACAGGTGCTGGAGCGCCATCCCGAGCTGAAACACCGCATCAGCATCCTGCGTCACCGGGTGTTGATGCATGCATTTGAGGAGGCTGGTTATCCGCAGCCTGAGGCCACGGAAATGGCCGATGTGTGCTTCGAAGCATTCATTCATGCGCGCCACCAGCTCACCCCGTTTCCCGAAGCCGAGCCTATGCTCCAGGCGCTACGCCAGCATTTCCTGCTGGGTGTGATCACCAACGGCAATGCCGATGTGCAGCGTGTTGGCCTGGCGGACTACTTCCATTTTGCGCTGCGGGCCGAAGATATCGGCATCGCCAAGCCGGATGTGCGGTTGTTTCAGGAAGCGTTGCAACGTGGTGGCGTGGACGCTGGTGCGGCGGTGCATGTTGGCGATCACCCGGGGGATGACATCGCCGGGGCGCAGCAGGCGGGGCTACGGGCGGTGTGGTTCAACCCGACGGGTAAGGCATGGGAGGGGGACAAGCGACCGGATGCGCAGATTCGTAGCCTGACAGAGTTGCCGGAACTGCTGCGCAGCTGGAAGTAACACCGTAGGTCAACATGTGGGAGGGGGCTCGCCCCCGATTACAGTGGGTCAGCCAATATATTCGTTGGCTGATACACCGCTATCGGGGGCAAGCCCCCTCCCACATTTTTATCGCCGGTAACGTCCAGGCATGAAAAAACCCGCAGCGACGGCGGGCTTTTTCTTACAAGCAGGTGACTGACCTCAAATAGGTCGGCTGCCGTACTTGTTATCCGGCTTCTTCGGTGGGTCTGCCACCACGTTGGCCTCGACTTCCTGCACTTTGCCGCCTTTAGCGAGGAACTCTTCCATCGCACGGGCCAGGGCATCACGCTCTTTGTTCTTGGCTTCAACGCTTGGCAATTCGTCTACCGACACAGCTGCCTTGGCTTTGCCTTTGGCGGCCGGGACAGGCGCATCATCGCCACTGTCCTCGTCGGCAACGTCTTCCGCCGCCGCTTCAAGGCCTTCTTCGGTGTCGTCTTCGTCACCTACTTCGAGTTCGTCGTTTTCCAGATCATCGTCGCTCATGTTCTACCTCATGACTTGCGAAAAGCAGATTAGTTATAGCCCAGCTTCACCCTCTGTCGACGGCTGCCGGAAAAAAATCAACATCCACTGGTTAACCAGTGGCTTATGCCCCATCACCGTGCAAGGTGGCGAGGACTTTACGAGCACCGCCATGATCACGGTGCTCGCCCAGATAAACACCTTGCCAGGTCCCCATCGCCAAGCGGCCGGCCTTCACCGGCAAACTCAGCTGGCAGCCCAGGAGACTGGCCTTGAAGTGCGCCGGCAGGTCGTCCGGACCTTCGTCGTTGTGTTCGAACCCTGCGAGGCCTTGCGGCACCAGCGAATTGAAATAACGTTCGAAGTCACGGCGTACCGCCGGGTCGGCATTCTCGTTGACGGTCAACGAGGCCGAGGTGTGCTGCAGCCACAGATGCAACAAGCCCACGCGACAGGCCTTCAATTCAGGCAAGCCGGCCAGCAACTCATCGGTTACCAGGTGAAAGCCCCGGGGCTTGGCCCGCAGGGTAATCAGGGTCTGTTGCCACATACAGTTCTCCGCCCATCGGCGCGCATTCTAGCGCGCTCAGGGAAAAAACAAAGTGCCGAATACGCCTACATGCCTGTAAGACATTGGCATGCGGAAAAGTGCCGTGTGCATCCCATCACAAACACTCGATAAAAACCGGTACAGCTCGTTATGACTGACAAACAACAGACAAAAAAATGCCCGGCAAGCCGGGCATCTTTTTTTCGCGTACTTACAGGTTGTAGCCGCGCTCGTTGTGTTGCGCCAGGTCGAGGCCGACCGCCTCTTCCTCTTCGGTCACCCGCAGGCCCATGACCATGTCCAGCACCTTGAGGATGATGAAGGTCACGATAGCGGTGTAGATCACCGTGAAGCCGACCCCTTTGGCCTGGATCCAGACCTGTGCAGCCACGTCAGTCACCGTGCCGAAGCCGCCCAGCGCAGGGGCTGCGAACACACCGGTGAGGATCGCGCCGACGATACCGCCGATGCCGTGCACGCCAAATGCGTCCAGGGAGTCGTCGTAGCCAAGCTTGCGCTTGAGGCTGGTGGCGCAGAAGAAGCAGATCACACCGGCGACCAGGCCGATCACCAGGGCGCCCATCGGCCCGACGGTGCCAGCGGCTGGGGTGATGGCTACCAGGCCAGCCACCACACCCGAGGCGATGCCCAGTGCGCTTGGCTTACCGTGGGTGATCCACTCGGCGAACATCCAGCCCAGCGCCGCAGCAGCGGTAGCGATCTGGGTGACCAGCATCGCCATGCCGGCAGTGCCGTTGGCCGCAGCGGCCGAGCCGGCGTTGAAGCCGAACCAGCCGATCCACAGCATGGCCGCGCCGATCAGGGTGTAACCGAGGTTGTGCGGTGCCATCGGGGTGGTCGGGAAGCCTTTACGCTTGCCGAGCACGATGCACGCCACCAGGCCAGCTACACCGGCGTTGATATGCACCACTGTGCCACCGGCGAAGTCCAGCACGCCCCAGTCCCACAGCAAGCCACCATTACCGCTCCAGACCATGTGTGCGATTGGCGCATAGACGAGGGTGAACCAGATGGCCATGAAGATCAGCATCGCGGAGAACTTCATACGCTCGGCGAACGCACCGACGATCAGCGCCGGGGTAATGATGGCGAAGGTCATCTGGAAGGTGATGAACACCGCTTCCGGGAACAACGCCGCAGGCCCGGTGATGCTGGCCGGGGTTACGCCCGCCAGGAACGCCTTGCCCATGCCGCCGAAGAAGGAGTTGAAGTTGACGACGCCCTGCTCCATACCGGTCGTGTCGAACGCGATGCTGTAGCCGTAGATGACCCACAACACGCTGATCAGGCCAGTGATGGCGAAGCATTGCATCATCACGGAAAGAATGTTTTTGGAGCGCACCATGCCGCCGTAGAACAGCGCCAGGCCTGGAATGGTCATGAACAGCACCAGCGCGGTGGATGTGAGCATCCACGCTGTGTCACCGGAATTGAGGACTGGAGCCGCCACTTCGTCTGCCGCCATGGCCAGGCTTGGCATTACGATGGACAACAGGGCTCCGAGCCCTGCGAATTTACGCAGAGTCATATTGTTTTCTCCTGGGGCGTTGGGGTTTGGCGGCTTAGATTGCGTCGGTATCGGTTTCGCCGGTACGGATGCGAATAGCCTGTTCCAGATTGACCACGAAGATCTTGCCGTCACCGATCTTGCCAGTGTTGGCGGCCTTGGTTATCGCCTCGATAACCCGGTCAAGATCCTTGTCGTCAATCGCGACATCAATCTTCACCTTCGGCAGGAAATCGACTACGTATTCCGCGCCGCGATACAGCTCGGTGTGACCCTTCTGCCGACCGAAGCCTTTGACCTCAGTAACGGTAATGCCCTGCACGCCGATCTCGGACAACGACTCGCGTACATCGTCCAACTTGAACGGCTTGATGATGGCAGTGACTAGCTTCATGAAAACTCTCTCCCGAATTGGTGGACTTGCCCCAGGAAAACAAACCCGTCTCAAGTCTAAGCGCAGTGCCTGGCTTTGTAACGCGTCGTCGCCTCGGCATTTGCCGTTGCGACGCCAGCGAACCACTGGTGACGAAACCTGTACCCCTGATCCGTCGGCGCACTGCATTCGTCACAGCGACTGCATCAGTGCATGGGTCATGATCGTCTAAGCAGAAACCTTGCCAGCTCCGTAAAAATCACTGAAATCAGTCCTTTGCTCACTTTTGCCCAACTGCGGGGCTTTTTGATGGCGGCAATGCGCACAAAAACAGTGCGACACCGCCCGACCCGCTGCGCGAAAAGCGTGCGCTCGCCGCCACGGAAAAGACTATAGACGCTGCGTGGTACACTGCCGGCCAACAGTATTCCGGAATATTTCCCATGCTCGCGCCCAAAGACCTCCTCGACGCCCTGAGCGGCCACGCCTCTCGCCTGTTCAGCGGCGACACCCCGCTGCCCCGCAATGAAATCGAAAGCCAGTTCAAGGCGCTGCTGCAAAGCGGCTTCAGCAAACTCGACCTGGTGAGCCGGGAAGAGTTTGATAGCCAGATGGTGGTGCTGGCCCGCACACGTGCGCGGCTGGAGAGCCTGGAGGCGAAGGTGGCGGAGCTGGAAGCACGACTGACGCCGCCCTCTGCTGAATAAACGCGGTCAGTGTGGGAGCTGGCTTGCCTGCGATGCAGACGCCTCGGTGTATCAGTTGCACGTAGGCGATGCTATCGCAGGCAAGCCAGCTCCCACATAAAGCGCTGCGAACGACGCTGGATACGTTCTGTAAAACCTCCCTCGCCTCGCATTTCTCCACCTCGTCTACCCTTGAAAAACCGCAGGAAGCGGCCCTCTTTTCAAGGAACGAGCATGTCCCTCGCCATCGTCCACAGCCGCGCCCAGATCGGCGTCGAAGCCCCTGCCGTCACCGTCGAAGTGCACATGGCCAACGGTTTGCCATCCCTCACCCTGGTGGGTTTGCCGGAAACCGCCGTCAAGGAAAGCAAGGACCGGGTGCGCAGCGCCATTCTCAACTCTGCCCTGCAATACCCTGCCCGGCGCATCACCCTCAACCTGGCACCCGCCGACCTGCCCAAGGACGGCGGGCGCTTTGACCTGGCGATAGCGCTGGGCATCCTGGCGGCCAGCGTTCAAGTGCCGGCGCTGATGCTCGATGAGGTGGAATGCCTCGGCGAGTTGGCGCTGTCCGGCGAAGTGCGAGCAGTGAAAGGCGTGCTGCCGGCCGCGTTGGCGGCACGCAAGGCCGGGCGCACCGTGATAGTGCCGCGGGCGAATGCCGAGGAGGCGTGCCTGGCCTCGGGGTTGAAGGTGATTGCGGTAGATCATTTGCTGCAGGTCGTGGCGCACCTGAATGGGCATCAGCCCATAGAGCCCTACAAGTCCGACGGCTTGCTGTACCTGAACAAGCCATACCCGGACCTGAGCGAAGTACAGGGCCAGCTCGCCGCCAAGCGCGCACTGCTGATCGCGGCGGCGGGCGCGCATAACCTGCTGTTCAGCGGCCCGCCCGGCACCGGCAAGACACTGCTTGCCAGTCGCCTGCCGGGTTTGTTGCCACCGTTGAGCGAGCAGGAAGCCTTGGAAGTGGCGGCTATCCAGTCGGTCGTCAGCCTGGCACCGCTGAGTCACTGGCCACACCGACCGTTTCGCCAGCCGCACCACTCTGCATCAGGTCCGGCATTGGTGGGCGGCGGGTCGAAACCGCAGCCTGGGGAGATTACCCTGGCCCATCACGGCGTACTGTTCCTCGATGAATTGCCGGAGTTCGACCGCAAGGTGCTGGAGGTGCTGCGCGAGCCTCTGGAATCGGGCCACATCGTCATTTCCCGCGCCCGCGATCGCGTCAGCTTCCCGGCCCGCTTCCAACTGGTAGCCGCCATGAACCCCTGCCCTTGCGGGTACATGGGCGAACCCAACGGGCGTTGTCGCTGCACGCCGGAGCAGGTTCAGCGCTATCGCAACAAGCTCTCCGGCCCTTTGCTGGACCGCATCGACTTGCACCTCACTGTGGCGCGGGAAACCACCGCGTTGAATCCAACCCAGCAGGTGGGCGATAACACGGCCGAGGCATCGGCACGGGTCGCCCAGGCCCGCGATCGCCAACGGCAACGCCAGGGCTGTGCGAATGCGTTCCTTGATCTGCCAGGGCTGCGCAAGCACTGCAAGCTGACGAAGACCGATGAAGGCTGGCTGGAAACCGCCTGTGAACGGTTGACGCTATCCCTGCGCGCGGCCCATCGCCTGCTCAAAGTGGCGCGTACCCTGGCCGACCTCGAGCACGCCGATAACATCACTCGACCGCACCTGGCGGAAGCGCTGCAATATCGGCCCGCGGCCGTCGGCTAGGGCGCCTCTGGGAAGTCCAGCAGCAGCCGCGCCACTTCCATCACTTCATCCAGGGCCGCTTCGGCCGACTCCATGGAGGGTTTGAGCATCAGGTCGTCGGCATAGCCCATCGCCACGGCAAAGATCTGGCGGGCAGCGCGTTGTGGCGAGTCACAACGCAAGACGTTGGCAGCCACACCCCGCTCGATCACTTCGGCGAGCATGCCTTGCCATTGGGCGTTGATCGCCAGGTAAGCCTGGGCCATTTCCGGGTCCTGCATGGCTTCGTCCCAGGCATCCAGCCACAGCGCCCACCCCGCATCGGCGGTGCTTGGCAGGCAGTCGCGCA
This sequence comes from Pseudomonas extremorientalis, assembly GCF_024584605.1. Classification (NCBI taxonomy): domain Bacteria; kingdom Pseudomonadati; phylum Pseudomonadota; class Gammaproteobacteria; order Pseudomonadales; family Pseudomonadaceae; genus Pseudomonas; species Pseudomonas extremorientalis. The sequence goes on from NZ_CP089519.1 coordinate 6,150,595, forward strand.
AAAAACCCACAAAAGCTTCCAGGGGCGCTGCTTCTGCCAGGGGCGCGCGTACTTCGTCCAGCTGTTCGTTGGCAAATCGCACGAAGGCTTCGCGGCGCAGTTCCTTCCAGTCGCTGAAGTAGTGATAGACGTGGCTGCGGGACAGGCCTGCATGTTCGGCCAGGTCGCGGGTGGACACATCGGCAAAACCCTTGCTGCGAAACAGTTCCAGGGCGGCGGCGATGATCTGGTCTTTACGGTCGATACGCGACATGGGCAATTCCTTCCAGGCACCGGCAGATAAGCGGCGCTTGCTTTTTGAGCGATCGCTCAAGGATACTTGAGCAGTCGCTCAATAATAGCGTCTATCACTCCTTTGGTGCACCCCATGTCATCCGTCACACCGCAAATCCTGATCGAAGAAAGTCAGAAAATCGGCCAGCAATCCGCCGGCCAGACGCTCAAGGCCATTGCCAAAGCCTATCCGGGCAAGCTGTCCGCCACGCTGTCGCTGGTCGCGCTGGAGAACGCGCTGCTGCTGGCCTACCCGTTGTTTGCCGGGTTTGCGGTGGACGCGATCATCCGCGGCGACACGGGTAACGCGCTGCTCTACGCCGCCGTGGTCCTGGCGTTCTGGGTGGTCGGCGCGGCGCGCCGGGCGTTGGATACGCGGACTTTCACGCGGATCTACGCCGATCTGGCGGTGCCGGTGATCCTCAACCAACGCCTGCAGAACCACAGCACGTCGAAATCGGCGGCGCGGGTGGTGCTTGCTCGGGAGTTCGTCGACTTCTTTGAAAAGCATGTACCGATCATCGCCACGGCGCTGGTGTCGATTATCGGCGCGGCAGTGATGTTGATCGTGATCGAGCCTTGGGTAGGCCTGGCGTGCCTGGGCGCGCTAGTGCTGTGCATCACGTTGTTGCCACGCTTTGCCCGGCGCAACCAAGCGCTGCATGAACGGTTGAACAACCGGCTGGAAAAAGAAATCGGCCTGGTGGAAAAGGTCGGCGCACCGACCCTGCGGCGCCACTACCAGGTGCTTTCGCGCCTGCGCATCTGGCTGTCAGACCGCGAGGCCGCTGCGTACCTGTTTCTTGGCACGCTGGCCGCCTTGCTGTTTGTGGTCGCCATCAGCCAGTTGGCGCAGTCACCCGCGGTCAAGGCCGGCCATATCTATGCAGTCATGACTTACCTGTGGACCTTCGTCACCAGCATGGACGAAGCCCCCGGCATGGTCGACCAACTGGCGCGCCTGAAGGACATCGGCAAGCGCGTGGACCCCGGCCTGGGCGACCGCTAGGCCTCAACGAAACCGATCTACCTCATGCCGCAAGCCTGCCGCCAGGGTCTCCAGTTCCTTGGCGGTAATCGCCAGGTTCGACACCACTTCCCGCTGCTCGCTATTGGCCAGCGCGATGCTCTGCAAGTTGCTGCTGAGCAAGGTCGCGGTGCTGCTCTGTTCCTGGGTGGCGGTGGTGATCGCGGCAAACTGCTGACCGGCCGAGCGGCTTTGCTCGTCGATCCGCGCCAGGGCCGAAGCCACGTCGGCGTTGCGCGACAGGCCTTCCTGCATCAGCACATTGCCGTGTTCCATGGTGCTGATGGCGTTGCCGGTTTCCTGCTGGATGCTCTGGATCATCCCGGAGATTTCATCGGTAGCCTCACGGGTGCGTGACGCCAGGTTGCGCACTTCATCGGCGACCACCGCAAACCCACGGCCCTGCTCACCGGCGCGGGCAGCCTCGATGGCAGCGTTGAGCGCCAGCAGGTTGGTCTGGTCGGCAATCGAGGTGATCACGCCGACGATTCCGCCAATCTCTTGGGAGCGTTGGCCCAGGGTGTTGATCACCGTGGCTGTGCTGTTGAGCGCGGCAGCGATGTGTTCCAGGGATGACGACGCCTCTTGCATCGAGTTGCGCCCGATGCGGGTTTGTTGGGCGTTTTCCTGGGCCAGGCGTTCGGTGCTGCCCATGTTGTCGGCGATGTTCAGCGAGGTGGCGCTGAACTCTTCCACCGCGCCGGCCATGCTGGTGATCTCGCCGGACTGCTGCTCCATGCCTTCATAGGCGCCACCGGACAAGCCGGACAGCGCCTGCGCACGGCTGTTGACCTCTTCAGCCGCCTTGCGGATATGCGAGACCATGGTCGACAGCGCTTCACCCATCTGGTTGAAGCTGCGCGCCAGTTGGCCGATTTCGTCATGACTGGACACATTCAAGCGCGCGCTCAAGTCGCCCGCGCCCAAGGCTTCGGCCTGGCGCACCAGGTCGCCCAACGGCGCCAGCTTGCTGCGCAGCAGCCACACCGTTGCACCGACCGCCAGCAGCATGGCCAGCACGCTGCCTACGACCAGGCGGATACCGACGTCCCACGTCACCGAGCGGATCTCAGCCTTGGGCATGCTCGCGACAACGGCCCATGGCCCGCCCTCGAAGGGTACCGACACGCTGTAGAAATCTTCGTTTTTGTCTGCCCAGAAGCGCCCGGTGCCCGGCGTCTTGGCCAGGTCCAGCATCACGGGTACGGCTTGATCCAGCGCCTGCACGCCCGCCGGCGGTACAAGCCAGCGCTTCTGCTCATCCAGCAAGGCGAGGGAGCCGGTCTGGCCGATGCGGAAACGCTTGAGGTTCTCGAACTGGGCATTCTGCGCATCGGTGTAGTCGAACCCGATGAACAACACCGCAATCACCTGCCCACTGCTGTCGCGCACCGGGCTGTACTGGGTCATGTAGGAGCGGTCGAACAGCACCGCGCGGCCGATATAGGTCTGCCCGCCGAGCACCCGCTGGTAAGCCGGGCCCTGGCGATCCAGCACCGTGCCGATGGCCCGGTTGCCATCCTGCTTGGTCAACGAGGTGCTGATGCGGATAAAGTCTTCGCCGCTGCGCACGAATACCGTGGCCACGCCGCCGGACATCTGCTTGAAATCATCCACTTCATTGAAGTTGTTGTTCAACACCTGATTGCCCAGGTACAAGCTAGGCGTCTGCACACCGGCCACGGTCACAGGCTGGTCCGCATGCACGCTCAAGCCGGCGCCGAAGCGCTTTTCAAACAGCCCGCTCAAACGCTGGGTACTTTCGCGCAAGGTGCTGTGGAAGGTGTTGAGTTGGTCGGCGAGCAAACGTGCCTCGCTGGCCAGGTGCTCCTCGCGGGTAGCGAGGTTGGCGGAGTCGAGGGAACGCAAGGCAAACACGGTGCTGCCGCTGATGACGACAGCCAGAATCACGGCTAATGCCAGGCCTAACTGGGAGGCTATCCGGGCGCGAGGTTGAGACATGACGGCTCCTGGCCGAGGCCAGGATCATCCTGATCTCATAGCGTTGTCGGCAAATTATCCAGTGGGAAACGTTGGTGTACGATGGTTCCAACACACCTACTTCGGCGAGCCGAGGCAATACTTGAGCGATCCGCAGGGGTATCACGCAAACGATTGCACAAACAGTCTGTCGCCCCTCACTCGAGGCGTTCGACCTGAGGCAATTCCATCGCCTTGACTTCCGCCTGCAGAAACTCCGCCAGGCGCCGCAAACGCTCACCGCCGGGGCGGGTTTTCGGCCATACCAGGTAGTAGTTTTCGCCACTGGCCACCGCCGTTGGCCAGGGCAGGCTCAGGCGTCCCTGGGCCACGTCTTCGGCCACCATCAGCAAGTCGCCCATGGACACACCGTAACCCCGCGCAGCGGCGATCATGCCCAGTTCGAGGGTATCGAATACCTGCCCGCCCTTGAGCGACACCTGGGATGACAACCCCATGCGCTCCAACCAATTGCGCCAATCGCGACGGTCGGGCGTGGGGTGCAGCAATTCAGCGGTGGCCAGGCGTGCAGCATCCCAGGGCCCGTCCTCAAGCAGGTTCGGCGCACCTACCGGGATCAGCAGCTCCGGAAACAGGTAGCTGGCCTCCCAGTCCGCCGGGAAGTGCCCGTAGCTCAGCAGCACCGCGCAGTCGAAGGGCTCCTGGTTGAAATCCACCTCGTCCACGCTCATCCACGCGCTGGTCAGTTGCACCTCATTGCCTGGCTGCAACGCGCGGAAGCGGCTGAGCCGCGCCAGCAGCCAGCGCATGGTCAGGGTCGACGGTGCCTTCATGCGCAGGATGTCGTCTTCGGCGTTCAGGGTATGGCAGGCCCGCTCCAACGCTGCAAAACCTTCGCGCACGCCCGGCAAGAGCAGGCGTGCCGCCTCGGTGAGCTGCAAGGTGCGGCCACTGCGCTGGAACAGGCGACAGGCGAAATGCTCTTCCAGCGTGCGGATATGTCGGCTCACCGCACTTTGCGTGATGGATAGCTCCTCCGCTGCCCGGGTAAAGGAATTGTGCCGAGAGGCGGCCTCGAATGCGCGCAAGGCATACAGCGGAGCAAGGCGACGAGACATCGGTAAATTCCTGCATAGCGATCCACCAACACTATCAGATCAATACACATGAGTTTAAGTCATGCACACCATCGCTTTAATCCTTTTGTGTAATTAACCCAGAGCGCCGAGAATCAAGCCTTCCCCAACCCTCTGACTTGTCGAGCGTGATGATCATGCAACATCCGGCACGTACCGAACTCTGGGCCATTCTGCGGCTGTCAGGGCCGTTGATTGCCTCACAGTTGGCACACATGCTGATGGTGCTGACCGACACCCTGATGATGGCGCGCCTGAGCCCCGAAGCCCTGGCCGGTGGCGGCCTGGGCGCGGCGACCTACTCGTTCGTGGCGATTTTCTGCATCGGCGTGATTGCCGCCGTGGGCACGCTGGTGGCCATCCGTCACGGCGCGGGCGATATCGACGGCGCCACCCGCCTGACCCAGGCCGGGCTATGGCTGGCGTGGCTGATGGCCCTGGCGGCCGGTTTGCTGCTGTGGAACCTCAAGCCAGTGCTGCTGATGTTTGGCCAGACCGAGACCAACGTGCACTCGGCCGGGCAATTCCTGACGATCTTGCCGTTCGCCCTGCCCGGCTACCTGAGTTTCATGGCCCTGCGCGGCTTCACCAGTGCAATCGGCAAGGCGACGCCAGTGATGGTGATCAGCCTTGGCGGCACGGTAGCCAACTACCTGCTCAACCACGCGCTGATCGAAGGCATGTTCGGCCTGCCCAAGCTCGGCCTGATGGGTATCGGCCTGGTCACGGCCATCGTTGCCAATGGCATGGCGCTGACGCTGATGTGGTACATCCGCAGCAACCGCACCTATGCGGCCTACCCGCTGAGCACAGGCCTGCTGCGCCTCAACACCCAGTACCTGCGCGAACTGTGGCGCCTGGGCCTGCCGATCGGCGGCACCTATGCGGTGGAGGTCGGGTTGTTTGCGTTTGCGGCGCTGTGCATGGGCACCATGGGCAGTACGCAGTTGGCGGCGCATCAGATCGCATTGCAGATCGTCTCGGTGGCGTTCATGGTGCCTGCGGGAATGTCCTACGCGGTGACCATGCGCATCGGCCAGCACTACGGCGCCGGGCAGTTGCTGCAGGCGCGCCTGGCCGGTCGTGTCGGCATCGGCTTTGGCGCGGCGATCATGCTGGGATTTGCTGCCGTGCTGTGGCTCTATTCCGACCCGCTGATCGGACTGCTCATCGACCACAACGACCCGGCGTTCCACGACGTGATCGTCCTGGCCGTCAGCCTGCTGGCCGTTGCCGCCTGGTTCGAGCTGTTCGATGGCGTGCAGACCATCGCCATGGGCTGCATTCGCGGGCTCAAGGACGCCAAGACCACCTTCCTGATCGGCGCGGGCTGCTATTGGTTGATTGGCGCACCATCGGCCTGGCTGATGGCCTTCACCCTGGGCTGGGGACCGACCGGTGTGTGGTGGGGCCTGGCGCTGGGCCTGGCATGCGCGGCAGTGAGCCTGACCTGGGCGTTTGAGGCGAAGATGAAGCGGATGATTCGGCGAGAGCCGCCAGGGCAGGAAATGTGGGCGGGGGCTTACCACCGATAGCGGTGGGTCAGTAAAAGAAGAGCTGGCTGACACTCCGTCATCGGGGGCAAGCCCCCTCCCACATTCCTAACCGAGCAAAGCTTGCTGGCTTTTGCCGAAGGTCAGGTACTCCACCAACTCCGGCAACGGCAGCGGCTTGCTGATCAGGTAACCCTGGGCCTGGTCGCAGCCAAACAAACGCAACAGCGCCAGTTGCTCAGGCGTCTCCACCCCTTCGGCCACCACCTCCAGGTTGAGGTTGTGCGCCAGGTTGATCATGGCATGCACCAGCTTGCGGTTTTCTTCGCGCTCCTCCATGCCACCGACAAAGCTCTTGTCGATCTTCAACAAGGCAATCGGCAGGCTGTTGAGGTGCACGAACGATGAGAAACCCGTACCGAAGTCATCCAGGGAAAACCGCACACCCAGGCGGCCGAGGGCATCCATGGTCTGCTTGACCAGGTCACTGCGGCGCATCACGGCGGTTTCGGTCAGTTCGAACTCCAGCCATTGCGCCTCCACGCCCCGCTCGGCAATCAGCCGGCTGAGTGTGGAGAGCAACTGGCTGTCCTGGAACTGGCGGAACGACAGGTTGACCGCCATGTGCAACGCCGGCAGGCCGCGTTCGCGTAGGTCCTGCATGTCGCGCAGGGCCCGGGAGATCACCCAGTAGCCCAGCGGCACGATCAGGCCGCTTTGCTCGGCCAACGGCACGAATTCACTTGGTGGCAACAGGCCGCGCTCGCCATGACGCCAGCGCACCAGGGCCTCCAGGCCGACGATATGGCCGTCGTCCAGGTCCAGGCGTGGCTGGTAATGCAGCTCCAGTTCGTCACGGCGCAAGGCGCGGCGCAGCTCGCTTTCCAGGTCGGCCAGGCTGCGCGCGTTGCGGTTGATACGTTCGTTGAAGATATGAAAGGTGCAGCCTTGGGTGCTCTTGGCCTGCTGCATGGCGATATGAGCGTGCCACATCAAAGGGTCGGCACCGGCGCGAGCGCGGGCATGGGCCACGCCCAGGCTGCAACCGATCAGCAGGCTTTCGCCATCCACCCAATAGGGTTCGGCCATGACCTCGGTAATGCGCTCGGCCATCCACTCGGCACGCTGGGGTGCACGGCGGGTATCGATCAGCAGGGCGAATTCATCGCTGCCCAGGCGCGCCAGTTGGTCGCCGACCTCCAGCTGGCTCTTGAGCCGTGACACCACTTGCAGGATCAACCGGTCGCCGGCCTGGTGGCCGAGGGCATCGTTGGCGTGGCGGAAGTTGTCGAGGTCCAAGTGACCGAGGGCCAGGCCACGCCCTTCATTCTCGGCCAGGCGCGCGGTCAACAGGGTCTGGAAGCCCTGGCGGTTGGCGATGCCGGTGAGCGGGTCCTGCTCGGCCAGGCGTTGCAGGGTGTTTTCCAGCACGCCGCGCTCGCGGACGTGGCGCAGGCAGCGGCGCACTGTATCGGCATCCAATACGTCACGCACCAGCCAATCGCTGACGCCAAGCGGTGAAACCAGCGGTTCCTGTTCCAGCAACAACACGCACGGCAGGCTGCAACGGCCAGGCCCGGGTTGCAGGCTGGGCGTGGTCAATAGCACGGCGCTGTGGTCGTCATCGAACAGACGGCTCACGGATTCCCAGTTTGGTGCGCTGATCAGCACAGCCCCATCGCCCATCGGCGCCAGGCACTCGCGCAATAACGCTGCCCACGCGGGCTCATCGGCCAGCAGCAGCAAACGCAAGGGTTCGACAGGCGTAGACAAGCTAGCTCCCTAGACTCTGCAAAAATTCGTGGCGACGGGCATTATGACGTGCGGCCTGAGAATCACCAATGATAGGGGTTTTCAAACACGCGAACTGTGAACATTAGCCTCAAAACAACCCTCACATCCTGCGGCAAAGTATCAAAACCGGCAAATTTAGATCGAGTGGTACGTCACACTGTCGTTCTGACAGAGCAGAATCCTGCCAGCCTGTTAAAATGCCCGCCCTTTTGAACAACGACTCCCTGAATTCTGTATGTCCCGACTCAATCCCCGGCAGCAAGAAGCCGTGAACTACGTCGGCGGCCCTCTATTGGTGCTCGCCGGCGCAGGCTCCGGCAAGACCAGCGTGATCACCCGCAAGATCGCGCACCTGATCCAGCACTGCGGCATCCGCGCCCAGTACATTGTCGCCATGACCTTCACCAACAAGGCCGCGCGGGAAATGAAAGAGCGCGTCGGCACCCTGCTCAAGGGTGGCGAAGGCCGTGGCCTCACCGTGTGTACCTTCCACAACCTGGGCCTGAACATCATCCGCAAGGAGCATGCGCGGCTGGGCTACAAGCCGGGCTTCTCGATCTTCGACGAGACCGACGTGAAGTCGCTGATGACCGACATCATGCAAAAGGAATACGCAGGCGACGACGGCGTGGATGAGATCAAGAACATGATCGGCGCCTGGAAAAACGACCTGATCCTGCCGCCCCAGGCCCTGGAAAACGCACGCAACCCCAAGGAACAGACTGCCGCCATCGTCTACACCCACTACCAGCGCACGCTCAAGGCGTTCAACGCAGTGGACTTCGACGACCTGATCCTGCTGCCGGTAAAGCTGTTCGAGGAACACGCCGACATCCTCGAAAAATGGCAGAACAAGGTGCGCTACCTGCTGGTGGACGAATACCAGGACACCAACGCCAGCCAGTACCTGCTGGTAAAAATGCTGATCGGCAAGCGCAACCAGTTCACCGTGGTCGGTGACGATGACCAGTCGATCTACGCCTGGCGCGGCGCCCGCCCGGAAAACCTGATGCTGCTCAAGGACGACTACCCGTCCCTGAAAGTGGTGATGCTGGAGCAGAACTACCGCTCCACCAGCCGCATCCTGCGCTGCGCCAACGTGTTGATCTCGAACAACCCCCATGAGTTTGAAAAACAACTGTGGAGCGAGATGGGCCACGGCGACGAGATCCGCGTGATCCGCTGCCGCAACGAAGACGCCGAAGCCGAACGCGTGGCCGTCGAGATCCTCAGCCTGCACCTGCGCACCGACCGGCCCTACAGCGATTTCGCGATCCTCTATCGCGGCAACTACCAGGCCAAGCTGATCGAGCTGAAATTGCAGCACCACCAGGTGCCGTATCGCCTGTCGGGCGGCAACAGCTTTTTCGGACGCCAGGAAGTAAAAGATCTGATGGCCTACTTCCGCCTGATCGTGAACCCGGACGACGACAACGCCTTCCTGCGCGTGATCAACGTGCCGCGTCGCGAGATCGGCTCCACCACCCTGGAAAAGCTCGGCAACTACGCCACTGAGCGCAAGATCTCGATGTACGCCGCCACCGACGAAATCGGCCTGGGCGAACACCTGGACTCGCGCTTCACCGATCGCCTGTCGCGCTTCAAGCGCTTCATGGACAAGGTGCGCGAGCAGTGCGCCGGCGAAGACCCGATCAGCGCGCTGCGCAGCATGGTCATGGACATCGACTACGAGAACTGGCTGCGCACCAACAGTTCCAGCGACAAAGCCGCGGATTACCGCATGAGCAACGTCTGGTTCCTGATCGAAGCGCTGAAGAACACCCTGGAAAAAGACGAAGACGGCGAGATGACCGTCGAAGACGCCATCGGCAAGCTGGTGCTGCGCGACATGCTCGAACGCCAGCAGGAAGAGGAAGACGGCGCCGAAGGTGTACAGATGATGACCTTGCATGCCTCCAAGGGCCTGGAATTCCCCTACGTGTTCATCATGGGCATGGAAGAGGAAATCCTCCCGCACCGTTCCAGCATCGAAGCCGACACCATCGAAGAGGAACGCCGCCTGGCCTACGTGGGTATTACCCGCGCGCGTCAGACCCTGGCCTTCACCTTCGCCGCCAAGCGCAAGCAGTACGGCGAAATCATCGATTGTGCCCCCAGCCGGTTCCTGGATGAACTACCGCCGGACGACCTGGCCTGGGAAGGCAATGACGACACCCCGACCGAGGTGAAGGCCGTTCGCGGCAACACCGCCCTGGCGGACATACGCGCGATGTTAAAGCGCTAGAATCGACTACTTTTCAATCTACTTTCGGCGCACAACGCGCCATTAGAGGAAGCTTTCCGTGGAAGCACTGCACAAGAAAATTCGCGAAGAAGGCATCGTGCTTTCCGATCAGGTACTCAAGGTCGACGCCTTTCTGAACCACCAGATCGACCCGGCACTGATGAAGTTGATCGGCGACGAATTCGCCGCGCTGTTCAAGGACTCGGGCATCACCAAGATCGTCACCATCGAAGCGTCGGGCATAGCGCCAGCGATCATGACCGGCCTGAACCTGGGTGTACCGGTGATCTTCGCGCGTAAGCAACAGTCCCTGACCCTGACCGAAAACCTGCTGTCGGCAACGGTGTATTCCTTCACCAAGAAAGTCGAAAGCACCGTGGCGATCTCGCCGCGCCACCTGACCAGCAGCGACCGCGTGCTGGTGATTGATGACTTCCTGGCCAACGGCAAGGCATCCCAGGCGCTGATCTCGATCATCAAGCAGGCCGGCGCGACCGTGGCAGGCTTGGGGATCGTGATCGAGAAGTCGTTCCAGGGCGGCCGTGCGGAATTGGATGCGCAGGGTTATCGGGTTGAATCGCTGGCGCGGGTCAAGTCGCTGGAAGGTGGCGTCGTCACCTTCATCGAATAACCCCTGCCTCAAAGTGGTGGTAAAAGTGGGAAGGGGCTTGCCCCCTCCCACATCGACCCTGTGTTGTCGGTTAGTGCGCGGTGGCCTGCAGGCCGGCGAGCAGGAGCCGCTGGTACAGATCCTCTTTCAAGCCTTCCGGCTTGGTCAACTGCATGCGTTCCAGATGCTTGGGAAACACCTGCGCCTGCGGCGCATCCAACGCCGCCTTGCCCAGCTCCAGAATCTCCGTCAGCTTGAATTTGCTCTTGAGCCAGTTCAGCGCCCGCAACAAATCGCGCTCTTCATCGGTGAAATCGCTTCCCAACGGATACTCCGGAAACAACCGACGATGGCGTGCCTGAATCCCCTGCAACCGCTCCGGCGTGTTCTCGGCAAAGCGCGGATCCAGCTGGAAATCCTTGGGCAACTTGCCAGCCTTTTGCGCCTGCTTGATCAAATCGTCCTGGAAGCGTGAGTCGGTGATATTGAGCAACGCCTCGATCACCTTGGCATCCGTCTGCCCGCGCAAGTCTGCAATGCCGTATTCCGTGATGACAATATCCCGCAGATGCCGGGGAATGGTGCAGTGGCCGTAGTCCCAGACGATATTGGAACTGACCTCCCCCGCCGACTCGCGCCAACTGCGCAGAATCAGGATCGACCGCGCACCTTCCAGCGCATGGCCCTGGGCCACAAAGTTGTACTGCCCGCCCACACCACTGAGCACACGACCGTCTTCCAACTGGTCGGCCACACCCGCGCCGAGCAGCGTCACCATGATCGCGCTGTTGATAAACCGCGCATCCAGGCGTTGCAGGCGCTTGAGTTCTTCCTGGCCGTACAGCTCGTTGATGTAGCTGATGCGCGTCATGTTGAATTCGAGGCGCTTGGCGTGGGTCATTTCCTGCAGACGCTGGTAGAAACTGCGCGGGCCAAGAAAAAATCCGCCGTGGATCGAAATGCCGTCGGGCTGCGCCGCATCGTCGAGCGTGCCGGCGTTGGCCTGCTGTTGCGTCGCTACGTCCGGGTAGACCTTGCGACGGATAATCCCCGCGTCCGCCAACACCAGCAGGCCGTTGACGAACATTTCGCTGCACCCGTAAAGGCCCCGGGCGAAGGGATCGACACCGCCTTCACGGCTGATCAGCGGCGCCCATTGGTACACCTCCAGGTCCGTCAGCAGCGACCGATAGGACTCGTTGTCGGCCTGGCGCGCCAGCAGCGCGGCAGTCAGCGCATCGCCCATGGAGCCGATGCCGATCTGCAAGGTGCCGCCGTCGCGCACCAGGGTGCTGGCATGCAGGCCGATGAAGTGGTCCTGGAAACCCACCGGCATGTTCGGCGTGGAGAACAGCGTGGTGCTGTCTTTTTCATCGATCAGGTAATCGAAGGTATCCATGCCCAGCTCAGCGTCGCCGGGCATGTAGGGCAAATCGGTGTGGACTTGCCCGACGATCAGCACGGTCTCGCCGGCGTCGCGGCGCTTGGCAATCATCGGCAGCAGGTCGAGGGTGATATCCGGGTTGCAGCTCAAGCTCAGGCGATCAGGGTGTTCAGCACTGCTGGCGACCAACTGCGCCACCAGGTTCAGGCCGGCGGCGTTTATGTCGCGAGCGGCGTGGCTGTAGTTGCTGCTGACGTAATCCTGCTGCGCCGACTCGCTGTGCAGCAGGCTGCCGGGCTGCATGAAAAACTGTTGGACGTGGATATTGTTCGGAAGGCTGTCGTTGTGCAGGTCGGCGAGGAAATCCAGTTCGGGGTAATCGCCGAACACCCGCTCGATAAAGGGTTCGAGAAAGCGTTTCTGCAAACCATCGCCCATCGTCGGGCGGCCCAGGCTTAACGCGGTATAGATCGTCAGCGCCCGCTCCGGCAACTTGGCGATGCGCCGGTACAAGGCATTGGCAAACCGGTTCGGCTTGCCCAGCCCGAGGGGCATGCCCATGTGGATATGCGCCGGCAACCGCGCCAGTACGTCGTCAACTGCTTGCTCGATTGAACACAACTGCACCATCCGACCCTCCTGAACATTCCATGATTAGGGGTTGGACCGAGCTTGCCGGGTCTTTGCTGCAATGAACAGCGCTGAAACACGAATCGCAGGCACAAAAAAGCCGCTCGTAAGCGGCATTTTTGACGAAGATCGGCGGATCAGAGGCCGGACATCTTCTTGATTGCACCCTTGAGGTCATCATCCGAGCAATCGGCGCAGGTGCCTTTTGGCGGCATGGCGTTGATACCGGTGATCGCCTTGGCCAGGATGCCATCGAGGCCGCCCTGGTGATCGGCGCGTTCTTTCCAGGCTGCGGTATCGCCGATTTTCGGCGCGCCCAACAGGCCGGTGCCGTGGCAAGCATTACAGTGTTTGGCGATGATGTCATCCGGCGTCTTCGCAGCGCCACCGCCTGCGGCGACCGCCACTTCCATGCCCTTGCATTCCTGGCCCTGGACGCAGACCTGGCCAACAGGCTCCAGGCGCTTGGCAATATCATCATTGGTCGCAGCTTGAGCGCTGACAGCCCATAGGGCCAGTACGGTTGCTGGTGCAGCCAGCATTTTCATAATTAGGTTCACGCGTTCACCCTCAATGGTGGCTATTCACGCCTGCGGCCACGGTTTCGCAGGCGGCGAAAGTATAACGGTTAGCCCGCCTGGCCGAAACAACCCTATTAACTAAAGGGAGATTCGACCCCACGGAGTACAGCTCGGGTGCCTCTGCAACGCTGGCAGGACGCCTCTTTTCTTAAAAGTTCGCGGGCGTGGCTGCGCTGATTAGTCGCGCCGGCACGTCGAACGGATTGCGAAAACGATGGGGCTTGGTGCTTTCAAAGTAGTAGCTATCGCCAGCTTCGAGCACAAAAGTTTCAAGACCGACCACCAACTCCAGGCGACCCTCCACCAGAATCCCGGTTTCTTCACCTTCGTGGGTGAGCATTTCTTCGCCTGTGTCGGCGCCCGGCGGGTAGATCTCGTTGAGAAACGCGATGGCCCGGCTAGGGTGCGCCCGGCCTACCAGTTTCATGGTGACGGCGCCGTCGGAGATGTCGATCAGCTCATTGGCTTTATAGACGATCTGCGTCGGTATTTCCTGGAGGATCTCCTCGGAAAAGAACTCGACCATCGACATGGGGATGCCGCCCAGCACCTTGCGCAAGGAGCTGATCGAGGGGCTGACGCTGTTTTTTTCGATCATCGAAATGGTGCTGTTGGTGACACCCGCGCGCTTGGCGAGCTCGCGCTGGGACAGCCCCTTCAGTTTACGGATGGATTGCAGTCGTTCGCCGACGTCCAATGCAGGAGCCTCCTAGGATTCAGGCTTTGTTGTAATTGAGCGTTATCATGGCGACAGCGTTCAGTATTTACAACACTTGGGCCTAAATCCCGGGCGGTTGCGTTCGTACCCGGCGGTCAAGCGCCGGAATAGAGCCTCGGCACGCGGCGCAGGTTGCAAAAGAGCTGATACGGAATGGTCTCGGCGGCGACTGCGACGTCACTGGCGAGGATATTTTTGCCCCATAGCTCCACGGTGGAGCCGAGGCCAGCCTGAGGCACGTCCGTGAGGTCGATGCACAGCATGTCCATGGACACACGGCCCAGCAATTGGCTGCGCTGCCCGGCCACCAGTACCGGCGTCCCCGTCGGCGCGTGACGCGGATAGCCATCGGCATAGCCCATGGCAACCACACCGATACGCATGGGTTTGGGCGTGATGAACTTGGCGCCGTAACCCACCGGCTCACCGGCCGGCAGTTCACGGACGCAGATCACCTTGGATTCCAGGGTCATCACCGGCTGCAAACGCGCGGCCACGGCCTGGTCCTCGCCAAACGGCGTCGCGCCGTAGAGCATGATGCCAGGGCGCACCCAATCGCTGGACACCGCCGGCCAGCCCATCACCGATGGCGAATTGCGCAGGCTGACCTCGGCCGACAAACCCTGGCGCGCCGCGTCAAACACAGCCACCTGTTCATCACTGCGCACACAGTCGAGCTCATCGGCGCGGGCGAAATGGCTCATCAACACGATCTTGGCCACCTTGCCGCTGGCCAGCAGGCGCTGGTAAGCCTCGTGATAGTCCTTGGGGTGCAGGCCGACACGGTGCATGCCGGAATCGAGCTTGAGCCAGATGGTCAGCGGCTTGCTCAGTCTGGCCTGCTCGATGGCCTCCAATTGCCACAGCGAGTGCACCACGCACCAGAAATCATGTTCGATGATCAGCGGCAGCTCATCCGCCTCGAAGAAACCTTCCAGCAGCAGCACCGGCGCACGAATCCCGGCGGCGCGCAGCTCCAATGCTTCCTCGATGCAAGCCACGGCAAACCCGTCCGCCTCGGCTTCCAACGCCTGGGCAACGCGTACGGCACCATGGCCGTAGGCATCGGCCTTGATCACGGCAAGGGCCTTGGCACCCGTGACTTCACGGGCCAATTGGTAGTTGTGGCGCAGGGCTTGGAGGTCGATCAGGGCACGGGCAGGACGCATGGCGGCAGGCTTCTAGGCGGCAAAGTGAAGAAAAACCGGCACCGACCAACGGCTTCGGCACCGGGAGAGGGATCGTTGTTTAAGGCAGCGCGGCCACGACGGACAGCTCCACCAGGATTTGCGGTTCGCACAGCTTGGCTTCAACCGTGGCACGGGCCGGGGCAACGCCTTTTGGCAGCCACTTGTCCCACACCGCATTCATGCCGGCGAAATCCGCGTCGATGTCCTTCAGGTAGATCGTCACCGACAGCAACCGGGTCTTGTCAGTACCGGCCAGGTCGAGCAAACGCTCGATATTGGCCAGGGTTTCACGGGTCTGCTGCTCGATCCCGGCGTTCATGTCGTCGCCGACTTGCCCGGCCAGATACACGGTACCGCTGTGGACAACGATCTGGCTCATGCGCTCATTGGTGAGCTGGCGCTGGATTGACATGTTTTGCAGACTCCTGGTGGTTGCCATAACGGGAAATATCGAGGCCTTCGGCACTGATCTGCGGCGTTTTCTTGGCCATCAGGTCGGCCAGCAAACGACCGGAGCCACAGGCCATGGTCCAACCGAGGGTGCCGTGGCCGGTATTCAGGAACAGGTTCTTGAACGGGGTGGCACCGACAATCGGCGTGCCGTCGGGGGTAGTCGGGCGCAGGCCGGTCCAGAAGGTAGCTTCGGTCAAATCGCCGCCCTGAGGATAAAGGTCGTTGACGATCATCTCCAGGGTTTCCCGCCGGCGCGGGTTCAGCGACAGGTCAAAACCGGCTATTTCAGCCATGCCACCGACGCGGATGCGGTTGTCGAAACGAGTGATCGCGACCTTGTAGGTCTCGTCGAGAATGGTCGAGGTCGGCGCCATCGCCGGGTTGGTGATCGGCACGGTCAGCGAGTAGCCCTTGAGCGGATACACCGGCGCCTTGATCCCCAACGGCTTGAGCAACTGCGGCGAGTAGCTGCCGAGGGCCAGCACGTAGCGGTCGGCGGTTTCCAGCTTGCCGTCGATCCACACGCCGTTGATGCGATCACCGGCGTAGTCGAGGCGTTGGATGTCCTGCTCAAAGCGGAATTCCACACCCAACTGTTTGCACATCTCGGCCAGGCGGGTGGTGAACATCTGGCAGTCGCCGGTCTGGTCATTCGGCAGGCGCAGTGCGCCGGCGAGGATATCCGTGACGCTGGCCAGGGCCGGCTCGACCCGGGCGATACCGGCGCGGTCGAGCAGCTCGAACGGCACGCCGGACTCCTTCAACACGGCGATGTCCTTGGCCGCGCCATCGAGTTGTGCCTGGGTGCGAAACAGCTGGGTAGTCCCAAGGCTTCGGCCTTCGTAGGCAATGCCGGTCTCGGCGCGCAGTTCGTCGAGGCAGTCGCGGCTGTACTCGGACAGGCGCACCATGCGCTCCTTGTTCACCGCATAACGGCTGGCGGTGCAGTTGCGCAGCATCTGCGCCATCCACAGGTATTGGTCGATGTCGGCGGTGGCCTTGATCGCCAGCGGCGCGTGGCGTTGCAGCAACCATTTGATGGCCTTGAGCGGCACACCCGGTGCGGCCCATGGCGAGGCATAGCCTGGAGACACTTGCCCGGCGTTGGCGAAACTGGTTTCCATGGCAGCGGCAGGCTGACGGTCGACCACTACCACTTCAAAGCCGGCCCGCGCCAAATAGTAGGCACTGGTCACACCAATGACGCCGCTACCCAAGACCAGAACGCGCATTTTTATATCCTCATCGCGGGCATGGCCGCTGACGTGTGTTGTTCGAGCAATGATGAGCGCAGTGTAAAAAACAATGACCAGTGCATTTCACTATATAACTGCCTATATTTGGCGACAATTCTCGGCAAAAACCCTTTTCACAGAGGCGTATCCCCTATGCGTACCAACACCCAGACCAAGCGGGAGCTGGACAAGATCGACCGCAACATCCTGCGCATCCTGCAAACCGACGGGCGCATTTCGTTTACGGAGCTGGGGGAAAAGGTCGGGCTGTCGACCACGCCCTGTACCGAGCGTGTGCGGCGGCTGGAGCGTGAAGGGATCATCATGGGCTACAACGCGCGGCTCAACCCCCAGCATTTGAAGGGCAGTTTGCTGGTATTTGTCGAGATCAGCCTGGATTACAAGTCCGGCGACACCTTCGAGGAATTCCGCCGCGCGGTGCTGAAACTGCCCCATGTGCTGGAATGCCACTTGGTTTCTGGCGACTTCGACTACCTGGTGAAAGCGCGGATATCCGAGATGGCGTCGTACCGCAAATTGCTCGGCGACATCCTGCTCAAGCTGCCCCATGTGCGGGAGTCCAAGAGCTATATCGTGATGGAAGAGGTGAAAGAGAGCCTGAACCTGCCGATCCCGGACTAAACCAGCACCTGCCGTGTGCTCGCCATGTACTCGTGGATCTGCTTCTCCACCCGTGGATGAATCAGCTCCACCGGGCGCCGCCCATTCGGACACGGCAAGGTCTTGGTGGTGCCGAACAGCCGGCAGATCAACGGGCGCTCGTCGTACACCGTGCAGCCCTTCGGCCCCAGGTGCACGCAGTTCAGCTCCTCCATGGCCGCGTCCTGCTCGGCGGCGGTCTTGCGCGGCAGGCGCGACATTTCCTCGGGCGAGGTGGTCACCGGCCCACAGCAGTCATGGCAACCGGGGACGCACTCGAACGAAGGAATCTGCCGGCGCAGCGCACTGATTTTCTGACTGTTGCAACTCATCGAAACACGTACCGAACGGCGAATAGGCGTGGATTCTGCCGCAAAACGCCCCGCGCAGACAGCTTCGTCCGACCGCTGTATCCTGCGTCAAATTTTCCAAACAGGGATGCTCCCCATGACTGCCAGCGCCCGGCATACCGCCTCCTACTACGCCGCCAGCAGCGTGCCGCAAACTGATTACCCGGTATTGACCGGCGAACTGACGGCGGATGTGTGCGTGGTCGGCGGCGGTTTTTCCGGGCTGAACACCGCGCTGGAGCTGGCCGAACGCGGTTTCAGCGTAGTGTTGCTGGAAGCGCGCAAGATCGCCTGGGGCGCCAGCGGGCGTAACGGCGGCCAACTGATTCGCGGTGTCGGCCATGGCCTGGACCAGTTCGCCAGCGTGATCGGCACCGAGGGCGTACGCCAGATGAAGTTGATGGGCCTGGAAGCGGTGGAGATTGTGCGTGAGCGCGTCGCGCGCTACCAAATCCCCTGCGACCTGACCTGGGGCTACTGCGACCTCGCCAACAAACCCCGCGACCTCCACGGCCTGGCCGAAGATGCCGAAGAACTGCGCCGCCTCGGCTATCGTCACGACATACGCCTGCTGCAAGCCAACGAAATGGGCAGCGTCATCGGCTCCGAGCGCTACGTGGGCGGCATGATCGACATGGGCTCCGGCCACCTGCACCCGCTGAACCTGGCCCTCGGCGAAGCCGCCGCCGCGCAGCAATCGGGCGTGAAGCTGTTCGAGCAGTCCGAAGTGACGCGCATCGACTACGGCCCCGAAGTCAACGTACACACCGCCCAAGGCAACGTGCGCGCCAAGACCCTGGTGCTGGCCTGCAATGCCTACCTCAACGGCCTCAACCCGCACCTCAGCGGCAAAGTGTTGCCTGCCGGCAGCTACATCATCGCCACCGAACCGTTGAGCGAAGCCCAGGCCGCCAACCTGCTGCCGCAGAACATGGCGGTGTGCGACCAGCGTGTCACGGTGGACTACTTCCGGCTGTCCGCCGACCGCCGCCTGCTGTTCGGCGGTGCCTGTCATTATTCCGGCCGCGACCCCAAGGACATCGGCGCCTATATGCGCCCGAAGATGCTGCAGGTGTTCCCACAACTGGCCGATGTGAACATCGACTTCCAATGGGGCGGCATGATCGGCATCGGCGCCAACCGTCTGCCGCAGATTGGCCGCCTGGCCGACCAGAACAACGTGTATTACGCCCAGGCCTACGCCGGCCATGGCCTCAACGCCACGCACCTGGCGGGCAAGTTGCTGGCCGAAGCCATCAGCGGCCAGCAACACGGGCGCTTCGACCTGTTTGCCCAGGTGCCGCACATCACCTTCCCCGGCGGCAGGCACCTGCGCTCGCCGCTGTTGGCGCTGGGGATGCTCTGGCACCGCCTCAAAGAGCTGGTCTGATCAATCGCGCCAGAACGGTTTCAGGCCTTCGTGGCGCGCCTGCTCGGCGGTCAGCCCGATATCGCGCAATTGCTCGCGGGTCAGGTGCAGCAGAGCTTTGCGCGTGTGGCGACGGTGCCAGAACAGACCCCAGCGACTGATATCGCGCCGCGCCGTCGCCCGCTCCTGCCCAGCCTCCAGTTCCTGACTGTGTAACGCCAGCCGCACATCGCTCATGCCGTTCATTTTGCTGCCCCTCAGTTGCTTGTTGCCTTGAGTGACCAGCATGAGCGCGCAGCCAAAACCATTACAGATTCAACCCACCTTTATTAAATCCATACAGATACTGCCTATATACCGCTGAATCCTGTATTTTCTGCCTATCTGTAATGGTCCCTCTGGAGCGACCGCCATGACCCTGTACATGAACCTCGCCGAATTGCTGGGCACCCGCATCGAACAAGGCTTCTATCGCCCCGGTGATCGACTGCCTTCCGTACGGGCGTTGAGCGTGGAACACGGGGTCAGTTTGAGCACCGTGCAGCAGGCCTATCGCTTGCTCGAAGACAACGGTCTGGCGATGCCCAGGCCGAAATCCGGCTACTTCGTGCCGGTCGGCCGCGAGTTGCCGGCCCTGCCCGAAGTCGGTCGTCCGGCTCAGCGCCCCGTAGAAATTTCCCAATGGGACCAGGTGCTGGAGTTGATACGCGCAACGCCGCGCAAGGATGTCATACAGATGGGCCGCGGCATGCCGGATGTATTGTCGCCCACCCTCAAGCCCCTGCTGCGCAGCCTGGCCCGCGTGAGTCGCCGCCAGGATCTGCCGGGGCTGTATTACGACAACATCCTGGGCTGTATGGAACTGCGCGAACAGATTGCGCGCCTGTCCCTGGATTCCGGCTGCCAGCTGACGGCCGAGGACATCGTGATCACCACCGGCTGCCATGAGGCGCTGTCCGCCAGCATCCATGCCATCTGTGAACCGGGCGATATCGTTGCGGTGGACTCACCGAGCTTTCACGGCGCCATGCAGACCCTCAAGGGCCTGGGCATGAAAGCCCTGGAAATCCCCACCGACCCGATCACCGGCATCAGCCTCGAAGCCCTGGAGCTGGCGCTGGAACAGTGGCCGATCAAAGTCATCCAACTGACCCCCAACTGCAACAACCCCCTGGGCTACATCATGCCGGAGGCGCGTAAGCGGGCATTGCTCACCTTGGCGCAGCGCTTTGACGTGGCGATCATTGAAGACGATGTGTACGGCGAACTGGCCTTCAGCTACCCGCGCCCGCGCACCATCAAGTCCTTCGACGAAGACGGACGCGTCCTGCTGTGCAGCTCATTCTCGAAGACCCTGGCGCCCGGCCTGCGCATCGGCTGGGTAGCGCCCGGACGTTACCTGGAGCGAGTGCTGCACATGAAATACATCAGCACTGGCAGCACCGCCACGCAGCCGCAGATCGCGATTGCGGAATTCCTCAAAGGTGGCCACTTCGAACCGCATTTGCGGAGGATGCGTACCCAATACCAGCGCAATCGCGACTTGATGCTCGATTGGGTCAGCCGCTACTTCCCCACAGGCACTCGCGCCAGCCGCCCTCAAGGCAGCTTCATGCTGTGGATCGAACTGCCGGAAGGCTTTGATACGCTGAAGCTCAACCGTGTCCTGGTAGAACAAGGTGTACAGGTGGCCGTAGGCAGCATCTTCTCGGCGTCGGGCAAGTACAGGAACTGCCTGCGCATGAACTACGCTGCCAAGCCAACCGCGCAGATTGAAGAAGCCGTGCGCAAGGTCGGGGCTGCGGCGATCAAGATGCTGGCAGACACGGTCGACTGACCTTTCACGGGAAATTGCCGTCATATACCGACAACCGCCCTGATCTGGAAGCCGCTCCCTTGATGATTCAACGGCTATTACCGTTTTGCCTGCTGGTAGCCCTGATCCTGGGCGGCTGCGCCAGCGTGAGCACGCCACGCGTCCCCAGTGACGCCCTGCCCGCCGCACAGTCATCGTTCGGCCGCTCGATCCAGGCCCAGGCCGCGCCCTATCAAGGGCGCTCGGGCTTTCGCCTGCTGCCCAACAGCAGCGAGGCATTCATGGCCCGTGCCGAGCTGATCCGCAACGCCCAGACCAGCCTCGACCTGCAGTACTACATCGTGCACGACGGCATCAGCACCCGCATGCTCGTGGACGAACTGCTCAAGGCCGCCGACCGTGGCGTACGTGTGCGCATCTTGCTGGATGACACAACCAGCGACGGCCTGGACCAGATCATCGCCACCCTCGCCGCCCATCCCAAAATCGAGATCCGCCTGTTCAACCCGCTGCACCTTGGGCGCAGCACCGGCGTAACGCGGGCCATGGGCCGCTTGTTCAACCTGTCGCTGCAACATCGACGCATGCACAACAAGCTGTGGCTGGCGGACAATAGCGTGGCCATCGTTGGCGGGCGTAACCTGGGGGATGAGTATTTCGATGCCGAGCCCAACCTGAACTTCACCGATATCGACATGCTCAGCGTCGGCCCGGTGGCCGAGCAACTGGGCCACAGTTTCGACCAGTACTGGAACAGCGCGCTGAGCAAGCCCATCGATGATTTCGTCTCCAACGCACCGTCCAAGGGTGACCTGGCCGCCGCGCGCGTACGCCTGGAAGCGTCCCTGGCCGAGTCACGCCAGCAGAACCACGCACTGTACAACCGCCTGCGCACCTACCAGACCCAACCCCGCATGGACACCTGGCGCCGCGAGCTGATCTGGGCCTGGAACCAGGCGCTGTGGGATGCGCCGAGCAAGGTGCTGGCCAAGGACGACCCGGACCCCAGGTTGCTGCTCACCACGCAACTGGCGCCGGAACTGGAAGGGGTCAATCACGAACTGATGATGATTTCGGCGTACTTCGTGCCGGGACAGCCAGGCCTGGTGTACCTGACGGGGCGCGCCGATGCGGGCGTGTCAGTGAGCCTGCTGACCAATTCTCTGGAAGCCACCGACGTGCCCGCCGTGCACGGGGGTTATGCGCCGTACCGCAAGGCGCTGCTGGAGCATGGGGTCAAGCTCTATGAGTTGCGCCGCCAGCCCGGGGATGGCGGCGGCAGTGGCCCGCACCTGTTTCGCCGAGGCACCTTCCGGGGCTCGGATTCCAGCCTGCACAGCAAGGCGATGATCTTTGATCGGGAGAAATCCTTTATCGGCTCGTTCAACTTCGACCCACGCTCGGTACTGTGGAACACCGAAGTCGGTGTGCTGGTCGACAGCCCCGAGCTGGCGGAACACGTGCGCAACCTTGCACTGCAAGGCATGGCGCCAGCCCTGAGCTATGAAGCGAAATTGCAGGACGGCCAAGTGGTGTGGGTGACCGAAGATAACGGCCAGTTGCACACCCTGACCCGCGAGCCGGGGAGCTGGTGGCGACGGTTCAATGCGTGGTTTGCCACCAGCGTCGGCCTTGAGCGCATGCTCTAGGCCGGCTGCGCCGCGCCGAATGCACCCTGGCGCAGCAGCAACATCACCAGGCCCAGCGCACCGGCCGCCATCAGCAGCGGCAACGCATGCCCGCTGATCCACTGGCTACCCGCGCCCGCCACCAGCGGGCCGATCAGGCAGCCGATACCCCACAACTGCGCCACGTGGGCATTGGCGCGCACCAGCGCGTCGTCGCGGTAACGCTCGCCGATCAGGATCAACGACAGGGTGAACAAGCCGCCGGCACTCGCGCCGAACACGACCCAGATCGGCCAGATCATTGGCGTGTGCATCAATAGGGGAATCGCCAGGCTCGACACCAGCAACAGCAGCGCACACCCCAGGAACAACGTGCGCCGAGGCAAGTAGTCGGCCAGTGCGCCGATGGGCAATTGCAGTAACGCGTCGCCAACCACCACCGTACTGACCATGGCCAAGGCGATCTCGGCGGTGAACCCTTGTTGCAGGCAGTACACCGGCAACAATGTCAGGATCATCGCCTCGAACGCAGCAAACAGCGCCACCGCCCAGGCAATCGCCGGCAGGCTCCGGCAGAAGCGCCACAGTTGCGCGAAGGTCACGCTGAAGGACTCGGCGCTCGGTGCACCGGAGCGCCCCAGCAGCAACAGCGGCGCGACCATCAACAGGCCGACGCCCACCCAGAAACCGTAGTCATGCTCGGTGCCGATCAGGCCCAACAGCAGCGGCCCCGACAGCTGGCTCAAGGCATAGCTGCAGCCGTACAACGCCACCAGCCGACCACGCCACTGCTCCACCACCAACTGGTTGATCCAACTCTCGCCGAGGATAAACACAATGGTCAGGATCACCCCGATCATCAGGCGCAGCACCAGCCACACCGGGTAGCTGGGCAGGATCGCCAGCAGGCCGATGGACACCGCGCCCGCCCACAGGCACAGGCGCATGAGGTTGGCGGTGCCAAGCCATGAGGCCAGGCGACTGGAAAGCTTCGCCCCGAGCAACACGCCAAAGGCCGGCATTGCTGCCATCACGCCGATAGCGAAACTGCCGTAGCCCCAGCTTTCGAGGCGCAGGGATACCAGCGGCATGCTGACGCCCAGGGCCAGACCGACGCTGAGCACTGAGGCCAGGACGGCGAAATAAGTCGCCCAACGCATTTCCACGCTCCTGTGGATCATTTTCAAGTTCACACAAACCAGTGTGGGAGGGGGCTTGCCCCGATTGCGGTGGATCAGTGAGCACCGCTGGCGCCTGACACACTGCTATCGGAGGCAAGCCCCCTCCCACATTTAGCCTGCGGTGTTGCTTAGAGCTTGATCCAGGTGGCCTTCAGCTCGGTGTATTTGTCGAACGCATGCAGCGACTTGTCGCGACCGTTGCCCGACTGCTTGAAGCCACCAAACGGTGCAGTCATGTCGCCGCCATCGTACTGGTTGACCCACACGCTACCGGCACGCAGCGCCTTGGCGGTCAGGTGGGCCTTGGAGATGTCCGACGTCCACACCGCTGCAGCCAGGCCGTA
Organism: Pseudomonas extremorientalis; assembly: GCF_024584605.1. Taxonomy (NCBI): domain Bacteria; kingdom Pseudomonadati; phylum Pseudomonadota; class Gammaproteobacteria; order Pseudomonadales; family Pseudomonadaceae; genus Pseudomonas; species Pseudomonas extremorientalis. The sequence continues at coordinate 6,174,653 of NZ_CP089519.1, forward strand.
TTGGGTGTCGTTGGCGATGGCAATTGCTTCCTCGGCGCTGTCGAAGGTGATCACCGACAAGACCGGGCCGAAGATTTCTTCCTGGGCGATCTTCATGGCATTGGTCACACCGTCGAAAATCGTCGGCTCAACATAGGTACCACCGGTTTCTTCCAGGGTCCGCTTGCCGCCGGCGACCAACTTGGCGCCATCTGCGTGACCCGCTTCGATGTACGACAGCACAGTGTTCATCTGCTGGGTGTCCACCAGTGCGCCCACATTGGTTGCCGGGTCCAGCGGGTTGCCTGGCTTCCAGCCCTTGAGGGCATCGATCACCAGCGGCAGGAATTTGTCCTTGATGGAACGCTCCACCAGCAGGCGCGAACCGGCGGTGCAGACCTCCCCCTGATTGAAGGCGATGGCGCCGGCGGCGGATTCGGCGGCGGCTTGCAGGTCCGGGGCATCGGCGAACACGATGTTCGGGCTCTTGCCGCCGGCTTCCAGCCAGACGCGCTTCATGTTCGACTCGCCAGAGCGGATCAACAGTTGCTTGGCGATCTTGGTGGAACCGGTGAACACCAGGGTGTCGACATCCATGTGCAACGCCAGCGCATTACCCACGGTATGACCATAGCCCGGCAGTACGTTGAACACGCCTTTTGGAATACCGGCTTCCACGGCCAGGGCCGCGATGCGGATGGCGGTCAGCGGGGATTTTTCGGACGGCTTGAGGATCACCGAGTTGCCGGTGGACAGCGCAGGGCCCAGTTTCCAGCAGGCCATCATCAGCGGGAAGTTCCACGGCACGATAGCGCCAACCACGCCAACCGGCTCGCGCGTCACCAGACCCAATTGGTCGTGCGGGGTCGCGGCGACTTCGTCGTAGATTTTGTCGATCGCTTCGCCGCTCCAGCTCAGGGCATTCGCCGCGCCGGGTACGTCGATGTTCAGGGAGTCGCTGATCGGCTTGCCCATGTCCAGGGTTTCGAGCAGCGCCAGCTCTTCGGCATTGGCCTTGAGCAACGCGGCGAAACGGATCATGGCGGATTTGCGCTTGGCCGGCGCCAGGCGTGACCACACACCGGAGTTGAAGGTGGCGCGGGCGTTTTCGACGGCGCGCTGGGCGTCGGCGGCGTCACAGCTGGCAACGGTGGCCAGCAGTCGACCATCGACCGGGCTGATGCATTCAAAGGTGTCACCGGAAACAGCGGCGGTGTACTCGCCATTGATGTAGGCGCGGCCTTCGATCTTCAGATCCTTGGCACGTTGTTCCCAGTCGGCACGGGTCAGGGTGGTCATGCGAGTGTCCTCCTCTTATTGAATACAAGGGCCATGGGATATCCCACGGCAGCCTTAAAGAATTCTTGCCCGCCAGCCAATGGTTCGGCGCAAGGCAGCTGCCACCCTAAACCAGCGGCTGGGGGTGTTTCAATATATTTGACATAACGCCGGCAAACGCCCTTGCGATGTTCATTTTAATAAACATAGACTTTGGGCTCTCCAACCGCAGGCCAGACGGGACACGCACATGAGCATCCAGGACATCGTCGACTTCAGCCAAGCCAAGACCGCCGCCGAGCGTTACCGCCCTGCCGCCGAGAAAATCCTCAAGGGCGATCCCGAGCAAACGATCTACAACCACTACAACAGCCCCTGCGGCCAGATGAGCGCGGGCGTGTGGGAAGGTGAAGTCGGACAGTGGACGGTCAATTACACCGAACATGAGTACTGCGAGATTGTGCAGGGTGTATCCGTGCTGCGTGACGCCGACGGCAATGCCAAGACCTTGCGCGCTGGCGACCGATTCGTGATTCCCGCTGGCTTCAGCGGCACCTGGGAAGTGCTGGAGGCGTGCCGCAAGATCTACGTGGTGTTCGAACAGAAAGCCTGACCGGCCAAATCACAGGCAAAAAAAAGCCCGGATCGTGAGATACGGGCTTTTTTTCACAAGGAGGAAAATCAATTACTTGATTTTGCCTTCTTTGTAGATCACGTGCTTGCGAACGCGCGGGTCGAACATTTTCTTTTCGAGCTTGTCCGGGGTAGTACGCTTGTTCTTGTCGGTAGTGTAGAAGTGACCAGTACCGGCGCTAGAGATCATTCGAATCAATTCACGCATGATATAGCTCCTTAGATTGTGCCAGCGCGGCGCAATTCAGCCAGCACGACAGTGATGCCACGCTTGTCGATGATGCGCATGCCTTTGGCAGATACGCGCAGACGGACGAAACGTTTCTCTTCTTCAACCCAGAAGCGGTGATGCTGCAGGTTCGGCAGGAAACGACGACGGGTTTTGTTATTTGCGTGGGAAATGTTATTCCCAGTCACCGGACCCTTACCGGTAACTTGACAGACTCTCGACATGCCTCAGCCCTCTAAAACCACATGCCCAACCCGGCATGGGTTGGCCGCTTAATCTCTCAGTCATTTGGCGCCAGGCGCCGCGTTTCTTTAGGGTCTTACCGGCTACACCTACAAGCGAAGGAACCGGGCCCCTAGAAAAGAGCGCTGCTTTATACCAGAAAGACCCCAGTGCAACAACAGCCCGCGTGTTTTTACTGGCGTAAATCTTGGCGGTAGACGCCTGAACCGTTGCCAGGAGGGGCCGCTGTCACAGCCGACCGCTCGTCGCACAGAATGATTTACAGCGCGCGCGGGCACAGTGAAGTGCACGACGAAACGCGCCGAGGCGCCATCAAAACAGCATTTGGCGCAAAAGCACAGGCAAAAATGGGCTAGTCATTTACCTATCAGACCACTACGGTAGGACTTTTCCAGACTGCACTCGCAGATGGGCCTTCGATCTGCAAAGGAAACCGAACATGCGCCTCGCTGCCCTACCCCTATTGCTAGCCCCTCTATTTATCGCCCCGCTGGCCTCGGCCGCCAGCAACTTGAGCGTCTGCACCGAGGCCAGCCCCGAAGGGTTCGATGTGGTGCAATACAACTCGCTGACCACCACCAACGCCTCGGCCGATGTGCTGATGAACCGCCTGGTGGACTATGACGCGACCAGCGGCCAACTGGTGCCCAGCCTGGCAGACAGCTGGGACGTCTCGCCGGATGGCCTGACCTATACCTTCAAGCTGCACCCGGATGTGAAGTTCCACCGCACCGAGTACTTCACCCCAAGCCGCACCCTGACCGCCGAAGACGTGCGCTTCAGCTTCGAGCGCATGCTTGACCCGGCCAACCCCTGGCACAAGATCGCCCAGAGCGGCTTCCCTCACGCTCAGTCGCTGCAACTGTCGACGCAGGTAAAAAAGATCGACGCTCTCGACCCACTGACCGTGCGCTTCACCCTGGATCACGCCGACTCCACCTTCCTCGCCGCGCTGAGCATGGGGTTCGCCTCGATCTACCCGGCGGAATATGCCGACAAACTGCTCAAGGCCGGCACGCCGGAGAAGCTCAACAGCCAGCCGATCGGCACTGGACCGTTTATCTTCAGCCGTTTCCAGAAAGATGCCGTGGTGCGCTACAAGGCCAACCCGGACTACTTCGCCGGCAAACCGGCTGTGGATAACTTGATCTTCGCCATCACTCCCGACGCCAACGTACGCCTGCAGAAGCTGCACCGCGATGAGTGCCAGATTGCGCTGTCACCCAAGCCGCTGGACGTAGGCGAGGCCGAAAAGGACCCGGCGCTCAAGGTGGAGAAGACCGCGGCCTTCATGACCGCCTTCGTGGCCATCAACAGCCAGCACCCGCCCCTGGACAAGCCCGAAGTCCGCCAGGCGATCAACCTGGTGTTCGACAAGGGCAGCTACCTCAAGGCCGTGTTTGAAGGCACCGCCGAGGCCGCCAACGGCCCTTATCCGCCGAACACCTGGAGCTACGCCAAGGACCTGCCGGGTTATCCACAGGATCTCGCCAAGGCCAAGGTGCTGCTCGACCGCGCCGGACTCAAGGACGGCTTCAAGACCACCCTCTGGACCCGCCCCACCGGCAGCCTGCTGAACCCCAACCCGAACCTTGGTGCACAACTGCTGCAAGCTGACCTGGCCAAGGTCGGCATCCAGGCCGAGATCCGCGTGATCGAATGGGGCGAGTTGATCCGCCGCGCCAAAGCCGGCGAACACGACCTGCTATTCATGGGCTGGGCCGGTGACAACGGCGACCCGGATAACTTCCTGACCCCGCAGTTTTCCTGCGCGGCGGTAAAGTCGGGTACCAACTTCGCCCGCTACTGCGACCCTGCGTTGGACAAGCTGATCAGCGCTGGCAAGACCACCAGCGAGCAAGGTGTGCGCAGCAAGCTGTACCAGCAGGCCCAGGCGCAGATCCAGCAGCAGGCCTTGTGGTTGCCGCTGGCGCACCCGACGGCGTTCGCCCTGGCCCGCAAGACTGTCGAGGGCTACCAGGTGAGCCCGTTCGGCCGGCAGGATTTCTCGAAAGTCAGCGTCAAGCCCTGAGCTGAAAGCTGCAAGCCCGCTTGAGGCTTGCAGCTGCGTCCCCCCTACATCCATCCATACTCCGCCATCGACAACGGGTCTCCATCCCCCACAATGATGTGATCCAGTACCCGCACATCCACCACCTCCAAGGCGTTCTGCAGCAACTTGGTCAATTTTCGATCAGCGGCGCTCGGCTCCAGGCTCCCGGAAGGATGGTTGTGGCACAGGATCAACGCCGCCGCGTTGTAGGCCAATGCGCGTTTGACCACTTGCCGGGGATACACCATCGCCGCGTCGATGGTGCCTTGGGACAACGCCTCGAAACCCAGCACCCTGTGCCTTGAATCAAGGAACAGACAGCCGAATATCTCGTGGGGCTCATGGCGCAACATGGCCTTGAGGTAATCGCGCACCGCCACCGGGCTTTCCAGCACCGAGTCGTGTCGCAGGCGCTCGGCCATATGACGCTTGGCCATTTCCAACACCGCCTGCAACTGGGCAAACTTCGCCGGCCCCAGGCCCAATTGCTGGCTGAACAGCGTCTGGCTGGCCTCCAGCAACGGGCGCAAGCCGCCGAATTGCGCCAGCAGATGGCGCGCCAGGTCCACCGCGCTCCTGCCGGAAACCCCGGTACGCAGGAAGATCGCCAGCAACTCGGCATCCGACAGACTCTCCGCCCCCCACTCCAGAAGCTTCTCTCGCGGCCGCTCTGCCGCCGGCCAATCACGAATACTCATCTCTCCTCCCCTCCCTGTATGCCATGCGTGCCGCTGTTGCCTTGCGGACGCTGTGTTATCGTAGGCCCTCTTTTTTGCAGGCGATTTCCCCTGGGGAGGGGGCATCGCAGGCGTCATTGAACTGGCAACACTGAACTGGAAAGGCAAACCAATGCAGCGTCTGTATCGGAAACGCATCGTTCTCGGCGTTGGCGGCGGCATTGCCGCCTACAAGAGCGCAGAGCTGGTCCGCAGGCTCCTGGACCAGGGCGCCGAAGTGCGCGTGGTCATGACGCGCGGTGGTAGTGAGTTCATTACCCCGCTGACCATGCAGGCCTTGTCCGGGCACCCGGTTCACCTGGATCTCCTGGACCCTGCAGCCGAAGCCGCCATGGGGCACATCGAACTGGCCAAATGGGCCGACCTGGTGCTGATCGCTCCGGCCACCGCCGACCTGATCGCGCGCCTGGCCCAAGGCATCGCCGATGACCTGCTGACCACGCTGGTACTGGCCACCGACGCCACTGTCGCCATCGCCCCGGCCATGAACCAGGCCATGTGGCGCGACCCTGCGACCCAGGCCAACACCCAGCTTCTGCAAAGCCGAGGCCTCAAGGTGTTCGGCCCGGCATCCGGCAGCCAGGCCTGCGGCGACGTTGGCATGGGCCGCATGCTTGAAGCCACCGATCTGGCGCTGTGCGCCGCCGAGTGCTTTCAGCACCTGGCCCTCACTGGCAAGCACGTGCTGATCACTGCCGGCCCGACCCAGGAAAACATCGACCCGGTGCGCTACATCACCAACCATAGCTCAGGAAAAATGGGCTTTGCCCTGGCTGAAGCGGCGGTCGAGGCAGGCGCACGCGTCACCCTGATCACCGGTCCGGTGCATTTGCCGACCCCGGATCGGGTCACGCGAATCGACGTGGTCAGCGCCCGCGACATGCTGGCGGCCTGTGAGGCAGCCATTCCGTGCGACCTGTTCATCGCCTCGGCGGCGGTTGCGGACTACCGCCCGGAAGTCGTCGCCCCGCAAAAGCTCAAGAAAGACCCTACGAGCGGTGACGGTCTGCTCCTGCAAATGGTGCGCAACCCGGACATCCTGGCCACCATCGCCACGCGTCCGGACCGTCCGTTCAGTGTCGGCTTCGCCGCCGAGACCGAGCACTTGCTGGACTACGCCGCACGCAAATTGAAAGACAAAAACCTCGACCTGATCGTTGCCAATGATGTCGCCAACCCGAGCATCGGCTTCAACAGCGAGGAAAACGCCTGCAGCGTGATCGACCGCGACCTGCACGCCACCCTTTTCGCCCAGACCAGCAAGGGCAAGATTGCCCGTCAACTGATCTCTTTTATCGCCCAACGGCTGAACCAGGTTTAATTTCCATGCACGCTTTGCAAGCCAAGATCCTCGATTCACGCATCGGCAACGAATTCCCACTGCCGGCCTACGCCACCCCAGGCTCCGCAGGCCTCGACCTGCGCGCCATGCTCAAGCAAGACACCGTCCTTGAACCGGGCCAGACCATCCTGATCCCCACCGGCCTGTCGATCTACGTGGGCGACCCTGGCCTGGCGGCGCTGATCCTGCCGCGCTCGGGCCTGGGCCACAAACACGGCATCGTGCTGGGCAACCTGGTCGGCCTGATCGACTCGGACTACCAGGGCGAATTGATGGTGTCGTGCTGGAACCGTGGCCAGACCGCGTTCAACATCGCCGTCGGCGAGCGCATTGCGCAGTTGGTATTGGTACCGGTGGTGCAGGCGCACTTCGAACTGGTCGAGGAATTCGATGAGACCCAACGCGGCGCAGGCGGTTTTGGGCATTCCGGCAGTCACTGACTAAGCTGAATCCTGCCGGGCGCCTTTTCCCGGCTCGATGCCACCGCAAGGCTTTTCAGGACGAAGAATGCGCGGACCCTATCAGCGAGATTTCCCTATTGAAATCAAAGCATTAAGCAGGAAGAAAAGCAGCGCCAGCACGCCGATGGCACTTTTGCACCACGAACTCTCTGCCGAAAACACCGTCATACCCTTCAGTTTGAGCCTGCCGGTCAGCCACATTAAGGCCAGCCTTGCCCCCTTCAGATGGAGTTTCCCCCCGCGATGAGTACCGCAGCCCGAGTAGCCCCGACATTCCCCGACAGCATTTTCCGCGCCTATGACATCCGTGGCGTGGTACCAAAGACCCTGACTGCCGAAACCGCCTACTGGATTGGCCGCGCCATCGGCGCACAGAGCCTGGCCCAGGACGAGCCGAACGTGTCGGTTGGCCGTGACGGTCGCCTGTCCGGCCCGGAGCTGGTTGAGCAACTGATCCAGGGCCTGGCCGACAGCGGTTGCCATGTGAGTGACGTGGGCCTGGTGCCGACGCCGGCACTGTACTACGCGGCCAACGTACTGGCCGGCAAGTCCGGGGTGATGCTCACCGGCAGCCACAACCCGTCCGACTACAACGGTTTCAAGATCGTCATCGCCGGCGACACCCTGGCCAACGAACAGATCCAGGCCCTGCACGACCGTCTGAAAAACAACGACCTGACCAGCGGCAAGGGTACCGTCACCAAAGTCGACATCCTGCAGCGCTACTCTGACCAAATCACCGGCGACGTGAAACTCGCGCGCCGCCTGAAAGTGGTGGTGGACTGCGGCAACGGCGCAGCCGGCGTGATCGCCCCGCAGTTGCTCGAAGCCCTGAACTGCGAAGTGATCCCGCTGTTCTGCGAGGTCGACGGCAACTTTCCCAACCACCACCCAGACCCAGGCAAGCCGGAGAACCTGGTGGACCTGATCGCCAAGGTCAAAGAAACCGGGGCTGACGTGGGCCTGGCCTTCGACGGCGACGGCGACCGCGTGGGTGTGGTGACCAACACCGGCGAGAACGTATTCGCCGATCGCCTGCTGATGCTGTTCGCGCGCGACGTGGTGGCGCGCAATGCCAACGCCGAGATCATCTTCGACGTGAAGTGCACTCGTCGCCTCACGCCGCTGATCAAGGAATACGGCGGCCGCCCGCTAATGTGGAAGACCGGTCACTCGTTGATCAAAAAGAAAATGAAGGAAACCGGCGCCCTGTTGGCCGGCGAAATGAGCGGCCACGTGTTCTTCAAGGAACGCTGGTTCGGCTTTGACGACGGTATTTACAGCGCCGCTCGCCTACTGGAGATCCTCAGCAAGGAAAAATCCACGGCCCAGGAGCTGTTTCAGACCTTCCCGAACGATATTTCTACGCCAGAGATCAATATCCATGTGACCGAGGAGAGCAAATTCAGCATCATTGACGCACTGCACGATGCGCAATGGGGCGAAGGCGCCAACCTGACCACCATTGATGGTGTGCGAGTCGATTACGCCAAAGGCTGGGGCCTGGTCCGCGCGTCCAACACCACACCGGTGCTGGTCCTGCGTTTCGAGGCGGATACCGAGGCTGAGTTGCAGCGCATCAAGGACGTGTTCCACGCCCAGTTGAAACGTGTTGCCCCTGATCTCCAATTACCGTTCTGATTTTTTACCGGAGCCCTGAATGACCCTCGAACGCGAAGCCGCTGCCAACACTGCCAAGGTCCTGTCCGAAGCGTTGCCTTACATCCGACGCTACGTCGGCAAGACGCTGGTGATCAAGTACGGCGGCAATGCCATGGAAAGCGACGAGCTGAAAACCGGCTTTGCCCGCGACATCGTGTTGATGAAAGCCGTGGGGATCAACCCGGTGGTGGTGCACGGCGGCGGCCCGCAAATCGGCGACCTGCTCAAGCGCCTGTCGATCGAGAGTCACTTCATCGATGGCATGCGCGTCACTGACGCGCAGACCATGGACGTGGTGGAGATGGTCCTCGGCGGCCAGGTCAACAAGGACATCGTCAACCTGATCAACCGCCATGGCGGCAGCGCCATCGGCCTGACCGGCAAGGACGCAGAGCTGATCCGCGCGAAAAAGCTGACTGTGACCCGGCAGACGCCGGAGATGACCCAGCCGGAAATCATCGACATCGGCCAGGTGGGCGAAGTGGTAGGCGTCAACACTGACCTGCTGAACCTGTTGGTCAAGGGCGACTTCATCCCGGTGATCGCGCCGATCGGCGTGGGCGCCAATGGCGAGTCCTACAACATCAACGCCGACCTGGTGGCCGGCAAGGTGGCCGAAGCGCTGAAGGCTGAAAAGCTGATGCTGCTGACCAACATCGCCGGCCTGATGGACAAGCAAGGCAAGGTGCTGACCGGCCTGACCACCCAACAGGTGGACGACCTGATCGCCGACGGCACCATCTACGGCGGCATGTTGCCGAAGATCCGCTGCGCGCTGGAAGCGGTGCAAGGCGGGGTGGGTAGCTCGTTGATCATCGATGGTCGAGTGCCGAATGCGGTACTGCTGGAGATCTTCACGGATACCGGCATGGGTACGCTGATCAGTAACCGCAAGCGTCCCTAAACACTGAAAACAAAAGGCCCCGCTCAATATGATTGAGCGGGGCCTTTTTTATGCACGCTGCTCCCCTGTGGGAGCGGGCTTGCCCGCGAAGGCGGTGGGTCAGACGCCAAACTGCTCGCGATATGCACGCACCGCCGGCAGGTGCTGCTTGAGCTGCGGATCATCTTCCAGGAACTGCAACACCTGGTTCAACGACACGATGCTCACGACTGGAATGCCGAAATCGCGCTCCACTTCCTGGATGGCCGACAACTCACCGTTGCCACGCTCCTGGCGGTTCAGCGCGATCAGCACGCCAGCGGCCTTGGCGCCGTCCTGGGAAGCGATGATCTGCATGACTTCGCGGATAGCGGTGCCGGCGGTGATCACGTCGTCGATGATCAGCACGTCGCCCTTGAGTGGAGCCCCGACCAGGCTGCCGCCTTCACCGTGGGCCTTGGCCTCTTTACGGTTAAAGCACCAAGGCAGGTCCTGCCCGTGATGCTCAGCCAGCGCCACGGCGGTCGCGGCCGCCAGGGGAATACCCTTGTAGGCCGGGCCAAACAGCACATCGAAGGAAATACCGCTTTCAACGATGGCAGCCGCATAGAAACGACCCAGCTGTGCCAGGGCCGAACCCGAGTTGAACAGGCCCGCATTGAAGAAGTACGGGCTGGTGCGCCCTGACTTGAGGGTGAACTCACCGAAGCGCAAAACCCCGCGATCGATGGCAAAACGAATGAAATCGCGTTGATACGCCTGCATGAAAAAAGCCTCAGATACCACGGATTTAGCTAATTAGGTAGACGGCGTGTATCATACACGCACGCGATTTTTGGGGCCATTTATGCGGATCATCAGTGTGAACGTTAATGGTATTCAGGCTGCAGTCGAGCGTGGTTTGCTCAGTTGGCTGCAAGCCCAGAATGCCGACGTCATCTGCCTGCAGGATACCCGCGCCTCCGCCTTTGAACTGGACGACCCAGCCTTCCAACTGGATGGCTACTTCCTTTATGCCTGCGATGCCGAAGTGCCCACCCAAGGTGGCGTGGCTTTGTATTCGCGGTTGCAACCCAAGGCGGTCATCAGCGGCCTCGGCTTCGAGACAGCCGACCGCTACGGGCGCTACCTGCAAGCCGATTTCGACAAGGTCAGCATCGCGACCTTGCTGCTTCCTTCGGGGCAGAACGGCGATGAAGACTTGAACCAGAAGTTCAAGCTAATGGACGATTTCGCCCGTTACCTGGATAAACAGCGACGCAAACGTCGCGAGTACATTTATTGTGGCTCGCTGTACGTGGCGCAACAGAAGCTGGATATCAAGAACTGGCGCGACAGCCAGCAATCCCCGGGTTTCCTGGCGCCGGAACGGGCCTGGATGGACGAGATTGTCGGCAACATGGGCTATGTGGATGCCCTGCGCGAAGTCAGCCGCGAAGGCGACCAGTACAGCTGGTGGCCGGATAACGAACAGGCTGAGATGCTCAACCTGGGCTGGCGCTTCGACTACCAACTGCTGACCCCGGGCCTGCGCCGGTTCGTTCGCAGCGCACGCCTGCCGCGCCAGCCGCGATTCTCGCAGCACGCGCCGCTGATCGTGGACTACGACTGGACATTGACCATCTGAGGTCTTTTCCCAGGCACAAAAAAACCGACAGCGATGTCGGTTTTTTTGTGCCTGTTCACTATTTGATCACTCGCCAGGTCAAGGGGTAGCGGTAAGCGATCCCCTTGTTGGCCTTGATGCTACCAATGATGGTCAGCACCACCGTGGCGATTGCCAGGGCAACCATCAGGAAAAAACCGATCACTGCGAAGGCCAGCACAATGCAAGCGATCCAGGCGATGGCGACGGTGATCTGGAAGTTCAGGGCTTCCTTGCCCTGATCATCAATGAACGGGTCCACTTCTTTCTTCATCTGCCACAGGATCAGTGGCCCCACGACGCTGCCGAAGGGGAACACGAAACCCAGAAACGCCGCGAGATGGCACAACATTGCGCCCTGGCGCACTTCGTAGGAAGGCGTCGGCACAGGCATTTGGCTGCTGTCATTCATGGCGCTTCTCCTTGAGGCGGGTTCAGTCAGCCAGGGCGGCGTTCTGCAGTTCGAAGATCTCGGTCATGCCTTTCTGGGCCAGGGCCAGCATCGCATTCAGTTCGGCCGGCTGGAATGGCGCGCCTTCGGCGGTGCCTTGCACTTCGATGAACCCACCGGTGCTGGTCATCACCACGTTCAGGTCGGTCTCGGCGGCCGAGTCTTCCAGGTAGTCCAGGTCCAGCACTGGCTCGCCCTGGTACATGCCCACCGAAACAGCGGCGATCATTTGCTTGAGCGGGTCACCGCCCTTGAGGCCGCCACGCTTCTTGATCACTTTCAGCGCGTCAACCAGGGCCACCATGGCACCGGTGATGGACGCAGTGCGGGTACCGCCGTCAGCCTGGATAACGTCGCAGTCGACGTACAGGGTCACGTCGCCCAGCTTGGACATGTCCAGGGCGGCGCGCAGTGAACGGCCGATCAGGCGCTGGATTTCCAGGGTGCGCCCGCCTTGCTTGCCACGGCTGGCTTCACGCTGGTTACGCTCGCCGGTGGCGCGCGGCAGCATGCCGTACTCGGCGGTCAGCCAGCCCTGGCCCTGGCCTTTAAGGAAGCGCGGCACGCCGTTTTCGACGCTGACGGTGCAGATCACCTTGGTATCGCCAAACTCGACCAGTACGGATCCCTCGGCGTGTTTGGTGTAGTTGCGGGTGATGCGGATCGAGCGGAGCTGATCGGCAGCGCGACCACTTGGACGTTTCATAGGGAACACCTGTACTGAGGACGAAAAACTGCCGAGCATTATAGAGCCGCGGGCCGATTCGGGGCACTGCTAAAAAATCCAGTTACGAATGCCCGGGTTTGGGCGCACTCGCCCCACTGCGCTACAATCCTGCGCCTTCCCAATCATCAGCCCGCATTTACGGGGCTGCAACGCGAGGTACCTCCATGGTGCACAGCATGACCGCCTTTGCCCGCGTCGAAAAAGCCGGCGTACAAGGCACCCTGAGCTGGGAACTGCGCTCGGTCAACAGCCGCTACCTGGAGCCGCATCTGCGTCTGCCGGAATCGTTCCGCGACCTCGAAGGCGCTGTGCGTGAAGCGCTGCGCCAGGGCATTTCCCGCGGCAAGCTGGAATGCACCCTGCGCTTTACCGAAGAAACCACCGGCAAGCCGCTGCAGGTTGACCGCGACCGCGCCGCGCAATTGGTCGCCGCCGCCGAAACCATCGCTGGCCTGATCAAGCAGCCGGCCGCGCTCAACCCCCTGGAAGTGCTGGCCTGGCCCGGCGTGCTGGTGGCCGACGCCACCGACCCGCAGGCGCTCAACGCCGAAGCCCTCGCCCTGTTCAATCAGGGTTTGAAGGAGCTCAAGGCTGGCCGCGAGCGTGAAGGCGCCGAGTTGGCGCGCCTGATCAGCGAGCGCCTGACCTCGATCGAAGAAGACGTGGTCACCCTGCGCGAGCTGGTCCCGCAGATGCTTGCCACCCAGCGCCAGAAGGTCCTCGACCGCTTCACCGACATGAAGGCCGACCTCGACCCCGTGCGCCTGGAGCAGGAAATGGTGCTGCTGGCGCAGAAGAGCGATGTGGCCGAAGAACTGGACCGCCTGAGCACCCACATCCTCGAAGTACGCCGCGTGCTCAAGTCCGGCGGCGCCGCCGGTCGGCGCCTGGACTTCCTGATGCAGGAACTCAACCGCGAAGCCAATACACTGGGCTCCAAGGCTTTCGATCCGCGCAGCACCACGGCTGCGGTCAACCTCAAGGTGTTGATCGAGCAGATGCGCGAACAAGTACAGAATATTGAGTAAGGCAACCTCCATGACCCACAGCACCGGCACCCTTTACATCATTTCCGCGCCTTCTGGCGCAGGCAAGAGCAGCCTGGTCAAGGCCCTGACCGACGCTGACGAGCAGATCCGCATCTCGGTCTCCCACACCACCCGCGCCATGCGCCCGGGCGAGGTGAACGGCGTGCACTATCACTTCGTCGAGCGCACCGAGTTCGTCAAGATGATCGAACACGGCGACTTCCTGGAGCGCGCCGAAGTGTTCGGCAACCTCTATGGCACTTCGCAAAGCCACTTGCAGCAGACCCTGGACGAAGGCCACGACTTGATCCTGGAAATCGACTGGCAGGGCGCCGAACAAGTACGCCAGCTGATGCCCAAGGCGCGTTCGATCTTTATCCTGCCGCCGTCGCTTGAAGCGCTGCACCAGCGCCTGACCAACCGCGGCCAGGACAGCGACGAGATCATCGAAGGCCGCATGCGTGAAGCGGTCAGTGAAATGAGCCACTACGTCGACTACGACTACCTGATCATCAACGACGATTTTGCCCACGCGCTGGACGATTTGAAGGCGATTTTCCGCGCCAATCAGCTCCAGCAAAAGCGTCAGCAACAGCGTTTCGGCAAATTACTCGCCGAACTGCTCGGTTAATTGGCTCTTCCCAAAACCGCTGCAAGGGCTTTACATTGGCGCTTGTAGCGGTTTTGCGAGGGCCTGCGAAAAATCAGCGCTTCCCTAAACGCTGGTGATTTTTTAAACTGTTTAGTCCGCTCGCCCAACCGGGCAGCGCGCATCTTGCATTCGCTCCGAGGAATACCATGGCCCGCGTAACCGTTGAAGACTGCCTAGAACACGTGGATAACCGCTTTGAGCTGGTCATGCTCTCTACCAAGCGTGCCCGTCAACTGGCCACTGGCGGCAAAGAGCCCCTGGTCCAGTGGGAAAACGACAAGCCTACCGTTGTGGCCCTGCGTGAAATCGCCGAAGGCCTGATGAGCTACGAGTTCATCGCCAACGCTGAAATCGTTGAAGACGAACCGCTGTTTGCAGCGTTCGAGGACGAGTCCAACGAGGCCGTCTAAGCCTATGCCTGGTCGACGTAGCACGGCGCGGGGTCACAGCCAACGGCAGGAGTTCACACTTTGCCGAGCATAGACGCCCTCGCCGATCGCTTATCGGCCTACCTCGGCCCAGACCAGGTCAACCTGGTCCGCCGAGCGTATTTCTACGCCGAACAAGCCCACGACGGCCAACGCCGCCGTAGCGGCGAGGCGTATGTCACCCATCCCCTTGCGGTGGCAAACATTCTTGCCGACATGCACATGGACCATCAGAGCCTGATGGCCGCGATGCTGCATGACGTGATCGAAGACACCGGCATCGCCAAGGAAGCGCTCAGCGCGCAATTCGGCGAAACCGTGGCCGAACTGGTCGACGGGGTCAGCAAACTGACCCAGATGAACTTCGAGACCAAGGCCGAGGCCCAGGCGGAAAACTTCCAGAAGATGGCCATGGCCATGGCCCGCGATATTCGCGTGATCCTGGTCAAACTGGCCGACCGGCTGCACAACATGCGCACGCTGGAAGTGCTGTCCGGCGAAAAACGCCGGCGCATTGCCAAGGAAACCCTGGAAATCTACGCGCCCATCGCCAACCGGTTGGGCATGCACGCCATACGTATCGAGTTCGAAGACCTCGGCTTCAAGGCCATGCACCCGATGCGTTCGGCGCGCATCTACCAGGCAGTCAAGCGCGCCCGGGGCAACCGCAAGGAAATCGTCAACAAGATCGAAGAGTCGCTGAGCCATTGCCTGGCGATCGATGAGATCGAAGGCGAGGTCAGCGGCCGGCAAAAGCATATCTACGGCATCTACAAGAAGATGCGCGGCAAGCGCCGTGCCTTCAACGAAATCATGGACGTTTACGCGTTCCGGATCATCGTCGACAAGGTCGACACCTGCTACCGCGTGCTGGGCGCTGTACATAATTTGTACAAACCCCTGCCGGGCCGTTTCAAGGATTACATCGCGATTCCCAAGGCCAACGGCTATCAGTCGCTGCATACCACGCTGTTTGGCATGCACGGGGTGCCGATCGAGATCCAGATCCGCACACGCGAAATGGAAGAGATGGCCAACAACGGCATCGCCGCCCACTGGCTGTACAAGTCCAGCGGCGACGAGCAGCCCAAGGGCACTCACGCCCGCGCCCGCCAATGGGTCAAAGGCGTGCTGGAAATGCAGCAACGCGCCGGCAACTCCCTCGAATTTATCGAAAGCGTGAAGATCGACCTGTTCCCGGACGAGGTCTACGTGTTCACGCCCAAAGGCCGGATCATGGAGCTGCCCAAGGGCTCCACGGCGGTCGACTTTGCCTATGCGGTGCACACCGATGTGGGCAACAGCTGCATCGCCTGCCGGATCAATCGTCGTCTCGCACCGCTGTCCGAACCGCTGCAAAGTGGCTCCACGGTCGAGATCGTCAGCGCCCCGGGCGCACGCCCGAACCCCGCGTGGCTCAACTTCGTGGTCACCGGCAAGGCGCGCACGCACATCCGTCACGCGCTGAAACTGCAGCGCCGCTCCGAGTCCATCAGCCTGGGCGAACGCCTGCTGAACAAGGTGCTCAACGGTTTCGACAGCGCTCTCGACAAGATCCCGCAGGAACGCGTGCAAGCGATGCTCCACGAGTACCGCCAGGAAACCATCGAAGACCTGCTGGAAGATATCGGCCTGGGCAACCGTATGGCCTATGTAGTCGCCCGCCGCCTGCTCGGCGAAGGCGAACAGTTGCCAAGCCCGGAAGGCCCGCTGGCGATTCGCGGCACCGAGGGCCTGGTGCTCAGCTACGCCAAGTGCTGCACGCCGATCCCGGGCGACCCGATTGTCGGCCACTTGTCCGCAGGCAAAGGCATGGTGGTGCACCTGGACAACTGCCGCAACATCACCGAAATCCGCCACAACCCGGAAAAATGCATCCAGCTCTCGTGGGCCAAGGATGTCACCGGCGAATTCAACGTCGAGTTGCGGGTGGAGCTGGAACACCAGCGCGGCCTGATCGCCCTGCTCGCCAGCAGCGTCAACGCAGCCGACGGCAATATCGAAAAAATCAGCATGGACGAGCGCGATGGCCGCATCAGCGTGGTCCAGTTGGTGGTCAGCGTACACGACCGCGTGCACCTGGCCCGCGTGATCAAGAAACTGCGAGCCTTGACCGGTGTGATCCGCATCACTCGCATGCGCGCCTAACCCACATTACAAGGAGTCATTCATGACCAAGACCGTTATCACCAGCGATAAAGCCCCTGCCGCCATCGGCACTTACTCCCAGGCGATCAAGGCGGGCAACACCGTCTACATGTCCGGCCAGATCCCGCTGGACCCGAAGACCATGGAACTGGTGGAAGGCTTCGAAGCACAGACCGTACAGGTCTTCGAAAACCTCAAGTCGGTGGCTGAAGCAGCCGGTGGTTCGTTCAAGGACATCGTCAAGCTGAACATCTTCCTCACCGACCTGAGCCACTTCGCCAAGGTCAACGAGATCATGGGCAAGTACTTCGAACAGCCGTACCCAGCCCGCGCCGCCATCGGCGTTGCCGCCCTGCCAAAGGGTGCACAGGTCGAGATGGACGCGATCCTGGTCATCGAGTAAAACACCCGGCGCAGCCCCCACAGGCTGCGCCGACTTCGTTTCAGAAGGATTTCATGATGCGCAAAGCGCTTGTAGCCTCATCAATGCTCGCCCTGTTGCTCGGCGGCTGTGCCAGTAACCCTGCCGACAGGGATGTGAGCGGCACCTGGATTAACCAGGTCGCCATCGATGCGGCAGCCAAGGGCGGCCCTTTGCGTGAAGCCCTGCAGAGTTTTGGCCCGAACCTCGAGTGGGAGGTCAATACCAAGGCTTCACAGGCCCGCTACTACAACGGTTTTGAAGTAGCGGAAGGCAAGTTGCTGGGTGAACAGTCCGGCGCTTGGAGCGTGGATTTCTACGGCAGCTCCGCCACCGAACTCAAGCGCAAAGGCAAGCAACTGCTGCAAGTGGCCAACGACAACGAGCCCGAACAGCTGTTTGCCCGCGCCAAAGACCCGGCCCCGGAGGGTGCACCTTTGGGTGCCAACTTCGAGCGAGCGCTGTACGCGGCCTACCTGGGCGGCGACTGGAAGATCAGCGACGGCTTCGGCAGCGGCGCCATCGTGCAGTTCCAGGCTGACGGCAAGGTCGCCGGCCTGCCCAATGTGGACCGGTATTCGCTGTGCCTGGCCGGTGATTGCGCCTCAATGAGCGGCGGCTACGACAGCATCTGGCTGCAGCTCAACGGCCAGGGCAACCCGTGGATCTTTACCCGCAAAGGCAAACAGCTGGAAATCTTCCAGGCGATCAACACCGCGCAGGCGGATGAAGTGCCCTCGTTCACACCAGGCCCACGCCAATGGCTGCTTGAAAAGCAATAAGCAACCAAACATAGATCCAAATGTGGGAGGGGGCTTGCCCCCTCCCAAATTTTGAGTTTCAGCCTTTGAGAATTGCTGCGTAGCCTTCGCGGAAGGTCGGGTAAGTCGGCGTCCAACCCAGCGCCTTCACCCGGGCATTGCTGCACTGCTTGCTGCCCGCTCGCCGCACACTCGCATCCTCAGCCCACTCAGTCACACCCAGGTATTCGCGCAACCAGCCCACCACTTCGGCCAGTGGAGCAGGTGCATCGTCGACACCGATGTAGACCTTGTCCAGCGAGCCGCCCTCTTCCACATGGCGCAACAAAAAGGCGAGTAGCCCCGCCGCGTCGTCCGCATGAATGCGATTGCCATATAAAGGTGGATCGATTGCCACGCGATAGCCTTGGCGCACCTGGGTCAGCAGCCATTCGCGACCAGGGCCATAGATGCCGGTAAGCCGTACGACACTCGCCGGAATGCCGCTATTGAGCGCCACTTGCTCGGCTTCCAGCATCACCTGCCCGGAATACCCCTTCGCTTGAGTCTCCGACGTTTCGTCGACCCACTCGCCATTCTGCTGCCCGTAGACGCTGCTGCTGGATACGAACAGCAGATGCTTGGGTTCCTGGCCGTAGTCACTCAGCCACTCCAGCACATGTTTCAGCCCTTCTACATAAGCGGTGCGGTAGCCCGCCTCGTCGTGGTCCGTCGCAGCCGCGCAGTACACCAGGTAATCCACCCCGCCAATCGGCCAGGTGTCGGGGCAATCTTTTTTGAACAGGTCACCGGCAATGCCGATCACGCCGTCGGGAAGCCGCGAAATATCACGGCGCAGGCCATATACCTCCCATTCCGAGGCAAGCAATTGGCTGGCCAGCCGGCTCCCCACATCGCCACATCCGGCAATCACAACAGAAGGCGCTGACATCACAAAACTCCGCACAGAAAGGTCTAGGTTAGCCTTCGCAGATGACAGACGGCCAGAAAAAGCACAAATAAAGTTACTGTATTACTTCTGTTAACAAGAATTACTTGCAATAATAACCACCCATTTGTCCTCGACCCCTGGGTCTGGAAGGACGATCACTCATTTTTTTACTCAGGTCCGGCCAGCATGACACGTAATACAACCCCCGCTTCGCCAACCAAGCTTCACAGCCCATCCCGCGCCTGGCGCGCGATCGCTGCGCTGCTGTTCAGCGTACTGCTGGCACCGACCGCCGCCTTCGCTGATGCCACCGCGCCAGCCACCCCCGCGGCTGCCGAGCACAACACCGCGGCACCTGCAGCACCTGCCGCAGCACCCGCTGCCACCGACCCGGCCCAGGCGGCTGATCCTGCCGCCGCCGACGACACCGGCGCAGTGCTGGAAGAAGACAACACCCTGGGCATGGCCCACGACCTGTCGCCCTGGGGCATGTATCAGAACGCTGACGTGGTGGTAAAAGCCGTGATGATCGGCCTGGCCATCGCCTCAATCATCACCTGGACCATCTGGATCGCCAAAGGCTTCGAGCTGCTGGGCGCCAAACGCCGCCTGCGTGCCGAAATCGTCCACCTGAAAAAAGCCGCCACCCTCAAGGAAGCGAGCGAAAGCGCGACCAAGAAAGGCACCCTGGCCAACACTCTGGTGCACGACGCGCTGGAAGAAATGCGCCTGTCGGCCAACACCCGCGAAAAAGAAGGCATCAAGGAACGTGTGGCCTTCCGCCTGGAGCGCCTGGTGGCAGCCTGCGGTCGTAACATGAGCAGCGGCACCGGCGTGCTGGCGACCATCGGTTCTACCGCGCCCTTCGTCGGTCTGTTCGGTACCGTGTGGGGCATCATGAACAGCTTCATCGGCATCGCCAAAACCCAGACCACCAACCTCGCCGTCGTTGCCCCAGGCATCGCCGAAGCCCTGCTGGCCACCGCCCTGGGCCTGGTTGCCGCGATTCCTGCGGTGGTGATCTACAACGTCTTTGCCCGTTCGATTGCCGGCTACAAGGCCCAGGTATCGGACGCGTCGGCGGAAGTCCTGCTGCTGGTCAGCCGCGACCTCGATCACCTGCCTACCGAGCGCAGCTCGCAACCGCACATGGTGAAAGTGGGGTAATCGGCCATGGGCCTGCATTTGAATCAAGGCGACGACGAACTCGTCGAGAACCACGAAATCAACGTCACGCCGTTTATCGACGTGATGCTGGTGCTGCTGATCATCTTCATGGTGGCGGCACCGCTGGCCACCGTGGACATCAAGGTCGACCTGCCCGCGTCCAGCGCCAAGCCAGCGCCACGGCCGGAGAAACCGATCTTCCTCAGCGTCAAGGCGGACCAACGCCTGTTCCTGGGTGAAGAAGAAGTCAAGGCTGAAACCCTGGGGCCGGTGCTCGACGCCAAGACCCAGGGCAAGAAGGACACGACGATCTTCTTCCAGGCTGACAAAGGCGTGGACTACGGCGACCTGATGAGCGTGATGGATGCCCTGCGGGCAGCCGGCTACCTCAAGGTAGGCCTGGTCGGACTCGAGACGGCAGCCAAGAAATGATCACGACGCGCCACAAACTGACGCGTTATGGCACCAGCCTCGCCGTCGTACTGGGCGTGCATGCCATCGCGATCGCTATCGCGCTTCACTGGTCGGCGCCGCGCACGGTGCAGTTGCCACCGGCTGCCATGGTCATCGACCTGGCACCGATGCCAGCCCCACCGCCGCCGGCACCGCCCAAGGTGGTCACGCCGCCGCAACCGCCTGCACCGGTGGAAGAGCTGCCCCTGCCGAAACTGGCCGAGGCACCCAAGCCGACGATCCAGGTGCCCAAGCCGGTCAAGCCCAAGCCCAAACCGCAGCCGCCCAAGCCGGTGGAGAAGAAAATCGAGCCGCCCAAGGAGAAACCTTCCGAGGATCCGCCGAGCGACGCTCCGCCGACCCAGGCACCGGCTGAAAAATCAGCCCAGCCCGTTCCTGGCCCATCGCCGCAACAGATCGCCGCCAAAGCGTCCTGGGAAGGCACCCTGCTGGCTCACCTGCAGAAGTACAAGAAGTACCCGCCAGGTGCCCAGGCACGTGGCAAGGAAGGCCTCAACCGCCTGAAGTTCGTGGTGGATGCCGAGGGTAACGTGCTGTCCTACGAGTTGGTGGGCCGCTCCGGCAACGCCGACCTGGACCGCGCCACGCTGGACATGATCCGGCGTGCCCAGCCGCTGCCAAAGCCGCCGGCAGACATGCTCAAGGGTGGCAGTATCGAGATCGTTGCACCGTTCGTGTACAACATCGAGAAACGTCGTCGCTGAGCCGCTCCCAATGGGCACCCTCGGGTGCCCATTGCATTTCCCCTCCCCCGTATTTCAAGCCTTGCAGACCCGCAAGCTGAACCGTGACTGAATGTGAAACCAATGTCATGGTTCTTCACTTGTAACACTTCAATACACCACCAATCATGCGCGAACAATTCTCATTTGAGAGGCCTTTCGCCATGTCCTGCCCTCCCCGCCTGACGCTTGCCCTGCTCGCAATCGCTGGCGCCCCCTGCGCAGCCCATGCGGATCAACTGGTAAGCCTGACCGTGCAGAACCATACCTTCACGCCGGCCAGCTTCACCGTGCCGGCCGGCGAGCGCTTTCGCATCCAGCTCACCAATAACGACGACACCGTCGACGAATTTGAAAGCTACGACATGAAGTTCGAAAAGATCGTCGTGCCGGGCAACACCATTACCGTCTTCGCCGGCCCAATGCATCCAGGCACCTACAGCTTTTTCGACGACTACCATCCCGACCAGGCCAAAGGCACCGTCACCGTCGTCGCGGCCAAGGAGTAAGTCATGCTGGCCTGTCTGCTGATCGTGTTTCGTGAGGTGCTGGAAGCCGGCATCGTCATCGGTATCGTCATGGCCGCCACCCAGGGGCTGGCGCGGCGCAGTACCTACATCATCGGCGGCATCGCTGCCGGTGTTGGCGGCGCGGCGATCCTCGCGCTGTTCACCGGCGCCATCACCCAGGCCCTGGACGGTTTCGGCCAGGAAATCTTCAACGCCGCCATCCTTATCGTCGCGGTGTGCATGCTCGGCTGGCACAACCTGTGGATGAGCAGCCATGGCCGCGAACTCGCCACTCAACTGCGCGAAAGCGGCGCCGCGGTGCAACGCGGCGAGAAGACCCTGTGGGCACTGGCCATCGTGATCACCGTTGCCGTGCTGCGCGAAGGCTCGGAAATCGTGCTGTTCCTGTATGGCATCGCTGCATCCACCCACACCGAACCCCTGACGATGCTCATCGGCGGCGTGCTCGGGATTGCCGGCGGCGGCGTGCTGTCGTGGCTGCTGTATCGCGGGCTGGTGGTGATCAGCCTCAAGCGTCTGTTCTCGGTCACCACCTGGATGATCGCCGTACTCGCGGCGGGAATGGCCGGCCGCGCCGCCGCGATCCTGGCCGGTATCAACCTGATCCCGGCCTGGGGCTACGAGTTGTGGGACACCTCCTGGCTGGTGTCCGACGCAAGCCTCACCGGTCGGGCGCTGCAAGCGCTGACCGGCTACACCGACCGCCCCCTGGGCGTTCAACTGTTTGCCTGGGTGACCACCCTTACCCTGTTGGTACTGGGTAGCCGCCTTGTGCAGTCGCGCACCACTCAACTGTCGTCACCCACCCTGGAGCGTCACCCATGAAACACCTGCACAAACCTGTGGCCGCTGCATTGGTCCTGACCAGCACCCTGGCTTTTTCTGCCTTCAGCCAAGCCCGTGAATACCCCATCGGCGGCCCGGTCCAGACCCACGACATGGAAATCGCCTCCTCGTACCTCACCGGAATCGAGATGGCGCCAATGCCACCGGGCATGGTCATGGACAAGGACTCGGTGCACCTTGAAACCGATGTGCATGCCACCGCCGACAACAAGTACGGACTGTCCAACGGTGAGTGGGTGCCTTACCTGAGCATCTCCTATTCCCTGGTCAAGGAAGGCGCTCCTGACTACAAGCAAATCGGCACGCTCCTGCCGATGGTCGCCAAAGACGGCGCCCACTATGCGAACAACGTGAAGATGGACGGCCCTGGCACCTATACCGTGGTGCTGCGCTACGAGAGCCCGCAGATCAATGGCTTCTTCCACCACGTCGACAAAGAAACCGGCGTACCCGAATGGTGGGGCCCGTTCACCGAGACCTTCACCTTCAAATACCCGCAGAAATAACCGGCAAAACACCTGCGGCACCCGATTAGCCGGTGTCGCAAACCCCATCGTGTCTGATAACGTGCGTCTATCGATTGCAGCCGGTATGCTTGGCCCGCAACCTCATGGACGCCCGCTATGACTCTTACAGAATTGCGCTACATCGTTACCCTCGCCCAAGAGCAGCACTTCGGCCACGCCGCCGAGCGTTGCCATGTCAGCCAACCGACGCTGTCGGTGGGCGTGAAAAAGCTTGAAGACGAACTCGGTGTGCTGATTTTCGAGCGCAGCAAGAGCGCCGTGCGCCTCACGCCGGTGGGCGAAGGCATTGTGGCCCAGGCCCAGAAGGTACTGGAGCAGGCGCAGAGCATTCGCGAACTGGCCCAGGCCGGCAAGAACCAGCTGACCGCGCCGCTCAAGGTCGGCGCCATCTACACCGTCGGCCCGTACCTGTTCCCGCACCTGATCCCGCAACTGCACCGCGTCGCGCCGCAGATGCCGCTGTATATCGAAGAAAACTTCACCCACGTGCTGCGCGACAAACTGCGCAACGGCGAGCTGGACGCGATCATCATTGCCCTGCCGTTCAATGAAGCCGACGTGCTGACCCTGCCGCTCTACGACGAGCCGTTCTACGTGCTCATGCCGGCCTCGCACCCGTGGACACAGAAAGACACCATCGACGCCGGCCTGCTCAACGACAAGAGCCTGCTGCTGCTCGGCGAAGGCCACTGTTTCCGCGACCAGGTCCTGGAAGCCTGCCCGACCCTGACCAAGGGCAATGACGGTGCCAAGCACACCACCGTGGAATCCAGCTCCCTGGAAACCATCCGTCACATGGTCGCGTCCGGCCTGGGCATTTCGATCCTGCCGCTGTCGGCGGTGGACAGCCATCACTACGCCCCCGGCGTGATCGAAGTACGCCCACTCACGCCGCCGGTGCCGTTCCGCACTGTGGCGATCGCCTGGCGCGCCAGCTTCCCACGGCCCAAAGCGATTGAGATCCTCGCCGACTCGATCCGCCTGTGTTCGGTCGCCAAGCCGACTGCCGCGAGCTAAGCCAGGGTATGACTGAGCTGTCGCAGGTGTCGGTGACGGCACTCAAGGGTGTCGGTGAAGCCATGGCCGAGAAGCTGGCCAAGGTGGGCCTGGAGAACCTCCAGGACGTGCTGTTCCACCTGCCCCTGCGCTATCAGGACCGCACCCGCGTAGTGCCCATCGGCCAGTTGCGCCCTGGGCAGGACGCAGTGGTCGAAGGCACCGTCAGCGGTGCCGATGTGGTGATGGGCAAGCGCCGCAGTCTGGTCGTACGCCTGCAGGATGGCACTGGCGGCCTGAGCCTGCGCTTCTACCATTTCAGCAACGCGCAGAAGGAAGGCCTCAAGCGCGGCACCCGCGTGCGCTGCTACGGCGAAGCGCGACCCGGCGCATCCGGCCTTGAGATCTATCACCCGGAATACCGCGCCATTACCGGTGACGAACCGCCGCCGGTCGACACCACGCTCACGCCGATCTACCCGCTCACCGAAGGCCTGACCCAGCAACGCCTGCGCCAACTGTGCATGCAGACGCTGACCATGCTCGGCCCGAAAAGCCTGCCTGATTGGCTGCCCCAGGAACTGGCCCGCGACTATCAACTGGCGCCGCTGGACGATGCGATCCGCTACCTGCATCACCCGCCTGCCGACGCCGATGTCGACGAACTGGCACTCGGTCATCACTGGGCCCAGCATCGCCTGGCCTTCGAAGAACTGCTGACCCATCAACTGTCCCAGCAACGCCTGCGCGAGAGCATGCGCTCCCTGCGTGCACCGGCAATGCCCAAGGCCACGCGCTTGCCTGCGCAGTACCTGGCCAACCTGGGTTTTGCGCCGACCGGTGCCCAGCAACGCGTCGGCAATGAAATCGCCTATGACCTGAGCCAGCAGGAGCCCATGCTGCGGCTGATCCAGGGCGATGTGGGCGCAGGCAAGACCGTGGTCGCCGCCCTCGCCGCCCTGCAAGCGCTGGAGGCCGGCTACCAGGTGGCGCTGATGGCGCCCACCGAGATCCTCGCCGAGCAGCATTTCATCACGTTCAAGCGCTGGCTCGAACCGCTGGGCCTGGAAGTCGCGTGGCTGGCCGGCAAGCTCAAGGGCAAGAACCGCGCGGCGGCACTGGAACAGATTGCCGGCGGCGCACCGATGGTGGTGGGCACCCACGCGCTGTTCCAGGACGAAGTGCAGTTCAAGAACCTGGCCCTGGTGATCATCGACGAGCAGCACCGCTTCGGCGTGCAACAGCGCCTGGCCCTGCGCCAGAAAGGCGTCGGCGGGCGGATGAACCCGCACCAGTTGATCATGACCGCCACACCGATCCCGCGCACCCTGGCCATGAGCGCCTACGCCGACCTCGACACCTCCATCCTCGACGAACTGCCGCCTGGCCGTACGCCGGTCAATACCGTGCTGGTCACCGACACCCGGCGTGTGGAAGTGATCGAACGCGTACGCGGCGCCTGTGCCGAAGGGCGCCAGGCGTACTGGGTGTGCACGCTGATCGAAGAGTCCGAAGAGCTGACCTGCCAGGCCGCCGAAACCACCTATGAAGACCTCACCAGCGCCTTGGGCGAACTCAAGGTCGGCCTGATCCACGGGCGCATGAAGCCGGCTGAAAAAGCCGCAGTCATGGCCGAATTCAAAGCTGGCAACCTGCAACTGTTGGTGGCCACTACCGTGATCGAAGTCGGCGTGGACGTGCCCAACGCCAGCCTGATGATCATCGAAAACCCCGAGCGCCTGGGCCTGGCGCAACTCCACCAGTTGCGTGGCCGGGTGGGCCGGGGCAGCGCCGCCAGCCATTGCGTGCTGCTCTACCACCCGCCGCTGTCACAGATCGGTCGCCAGCGCCTGGGCATCATGCGCGAAACCAACGACGGGTTTGTCATCGCCGAAAAGGACCTGGAACTGCGCGGTCCCGGCGAAATGCTCGGCACGCGCCAGACCGGCCTGCTGCAATTCAAGGTCGCCGACCTGATGCGCGACGCCGATCTGCTGCCTGCCGTGCGCGATGCCGCACAGGCACTGCTGGAGCGCTGGCCGGACCACGTCAGCCCGCTGCTCAATCGCTGGCTCAGGCACGGACAGCAATACGGCCAAGTGTGACGCCTGACGCACTTAAGCGACCAACAGTTGTATCAAGCTGGTTATACTTCGGTGACTGTAAGAAATTGGATCAGGCCATGTCAGAAGTTGCCCTCGCCACAGCCCCACTGACCGCCCCGCCGGTCATTCGGGCTCTGCTCGCAAAACTCGCCATCCCCTACACGGAAGTCGCCGACCTCCCGGGCCTGAATCCTGCGCAGAAGGTCCAGGCAGTGCTGCTGGAAGATGCGGTAGGCGCCCTGATGGTGCTGTTCCCGCAGAACCAGTTGCTCGACCTCAACCGCCTCGCCGAACTCACCGGCCGCCGCCTGACCGCTGTGTCGCCGGATCGCGTCAAGCGCATGCTCGACAAACATGACCTGAGCCTGCTGCCAGGTTTACCACCCCTTACCAGCTCGCCCTGCCTGTACGAAGGCAGCCTGCTCAACGAGCCGAGCCTGCTGGTGCATTCGGGTGAAGCAGGCCTGTTGCTGGAGATTCCCAGCGACGCCTTCAAGACGATGCTCACCAAGGCCAGCGCCGGACACTTCGGCGAGCCGTTGAGCAATATCCGCCCCAACCTCGACCGCCCCAACGATGACCGCGAGGAAATCACCCAGGCAATGCAGGCGTTCACCGCCCGCCGTATCCAGCAACGCCTGGAAGCGACCATCGAGATTCCACCGCTGGCCGATACCGCACAGAAGATCATCAAGCTGCGCGTCGACCCAAACGCCACCATCGACGACATCACCGGCGTGGTCGAGACCGACCCGGCCCTGGCCGCCCAAGTGGTGAGCTGGGCCGCGTCGCCGTACTACGCCTCGCCGGGCAAGATTCGTTCAGTGGAAGACGCCATCGTGCGTGTGCTGGGCTTCGACCTGGTGATCAACCTGGCGCTGGGCCTGGCCCTGGGCAAGACCCTGAGCCTGCCCAAGGACCACCCGCACCAGTCGACGCCGTACTGACACCAGTCGATCTACACCGCCGCCGTGATCGAAGGCCTGACCCGCGCCATGCCCCGCGCACAGCGCCCGGAAGCCGGCCTCACCTACCTCGCCGGCCTGCTGCACAACTTCGGTTATCTGCTGCTGGCCCACGTGTTCCCGCCGCACTTCTCGCTGATCTGCCGTCACCTGGAGGTCAACCCGCACCTGTGCCACAGCTATGTCGAGCAACACCTGCTGGGCATCAGCCGCGAGCAGATCGGTGCCTGGCTGATGCGCTACTGGGACATGCCGGACGAACTGTCCACCGCCCTGCGCTTCCAGCACGACCCGACCTACGACGGGCAATACGCCGAGTACCCGAACCTGGTGAGCCTGGCGGTGCGCCTGTTGCGAAGCCGAGGCATTGGCTCCGGGCCGGATGAAACGATTCCGGATGCGCTGCTGGAGCGCCTGGGCTTGAGCCGTGACAAGGCTGAAGAAGTGGTGGGTAAAGTGCTGGATGCTGAAGTGCTGTTGCGCGAACTGGCCTCGCAGTTCAGCCAGGGCTGAATCGGTCGCCTGTCAGACCGCTATCGGGGGCAAGCCCCCTCCCACACTTGAAATGCATGCCCATGTGGGAGGGGGCTTGCCCCCGATGAATCCACCACGCTCTATTTCTTTTTCTTCGGCTTCAAGTACTTGGTCAACCCCTGGAACCAGATCACCAGCGCCGGGTTGCCCTTGATCTGGATCGACTTGTCCTGAATCCCCGTCATGAACGCCAGCTGCTTGTTCTTCGCCTGCATCGTGGCGAAGCCATAGGCGGCGTCTTTGAACGCAATGGCAAACGCCGGCGCCGGGTGAACACCCGAGCGGCTGGTGATGCGCTGGTCTTTGACGATGAAGTGACGGGCTACCTTGCCGTCGAGGGTCTGCAACTGGAACGCCAGGTCTTTATCGCCCAACTGTTGCTGGAAGACAGGATTGGTGCGGCTGGCTTTGCCCATCATCAGGCCCAGCACCCACAGGAGAAGACGGAATTTCATGCACACGGCCTCGGTGTAATTATTGAGTGGCCGCAGCAGTTTAACGATTTGCAAAAAGAACGCCACCGATCTTGCGCATTAGCGGAAGATCGGCTGGCGTTTGACGCTTATAGCAGCATGTTACTTAAACGTTTGGGCAAGGAACCGGCGCCCAGTCGGCCAGGTTCGGATCGCGGCAGCTGCCTTCGAGCTGAGCTTTACCGGCGCTGGCGACCTGCTTGCTTTCAGCTTGCTTGACCTGGGCAGTCTGGAAGGTCTTCTCGGTGCTCACCGCTTCTGTGGGTACGGTTGGCAGAACCGGCTTTTTCGGCGGCTTGGTGCCTGTGCCTTTCTTCTTGCCCGATGTCACAACAGGTGTTGTGTCGGCCTTGGCCACGGTGACCACGTCAGTACGCTGTACGCCAACCTGTTGCAGGTCTTTCTCGTAGGCCTGGGTGTAGTTGTTCAGGTCTTCGGCGGCTTTACCGTTGACCGCAACGATCAGGTCATTGGATTCCTTCAGGCCCGAGACGATTTCCGCCAGGCGCTTGCGGCCTTCGGTGTCGTTGACGGTCTTGGCTTTGCGATCAGCCACCAACTTGGTGAACGCGCTCTGGTAGCACTGCTGGGACGCCTTGGCGTACGCCGTGCTGCGGTCGATGTCGGAGACGCTTTTGTTCACATCAGCCGCATACGAGGCAATACGCTGGTTGTCATCGGCGATCTGCTTCTGACGCTCGGTGTAGTAACCCGCTGCACCGCCGGCCAGGGCGCCGCCCGCAGCACCGATGGCCGCATTACGGCCACGTTTTTCCTTGTCGCCGGTCAGGGCGCCGAGCAGGGCACCGCCGGCAGCGCCGATGGCCGCACCGGTCACGACCGACTTGGTCATGTTCGAGTCGGTGGCGCGCAAGTGCTGCACGGGCTCATAGCAGTTGGGGTAGTACTCGACCTTGGTGCTCGACGCGACCTTGGAGGCCGGCGATGTGGCGCAACCGGTCAGCACAGTGCTGAAGCCAGCCGCGATCAGCAGCAAGTGACGCTTGGAAACCGCCTTACGGGAAAAAAGCATAGGTGTGTTCTCTTTTAAGTTTGACTTGCCCAGCACGGCCCACCGCCGCCTGAGTCCCTTCCAAGCTCGCTATACAGCCAGCGCTCATCGCTGACCGCTCGCTGCGAGCAATTCCTTCAAGATCGTTGCCGGGTCGGCCCGCTGTTGCTTGCGGTAGTTGCCGACATGGCGAACGAACAGTGTTGCGCGCGTCACCAGGCTCTTGCCGAGCACCGGCTTGCGATCCAACTCTTCCTTGATCCGTTGAAACTGCGCCTGGATCACCGCATCGGTGTAGCGCGTGCCGGTGGCCAGGTTATCGATATAGATCGCCACTGCGCCGTCGAGGGCGCTGCGGCCATTGGTAATGGCCATCTCGAACAGTTGCGCGCTGGCCGCGTCCTTGTTGTCCAGGGCCTGCTGGCGACTCTTCTGCAGGTTGGCCAGGCGGATGTTGTAGTTGGCGATGGTCTCGGCCACCAACGCGGCCGACTGAATCAGGTTGCCCGCCGCTTCTTCGCGTTGCTGGGCGATCAGCGAGACGTTGCGCTTGAGCTCTTCGTTGACCAGCCCCAGCTCGGCTTGCAGTTTGGGATCGACGCTGGCGGCGATGATGCTGTCCAGACGCTTGGTCGGGTCCTGGGCGTCGTCGATGGCGTCGGTCAGCGAGGCCAGGCGGCCCTCTTTCTGCCATTGGGCGAACAGCTCCTTGTAGCGCGAACGTGGCGCCGACAGCGCGCCGATCGCCACGCGGAAACCGGTGGTCTCGTTGCTCTGCTCGGTGCCATCGGCGGCAAACAAGGGGTATTCGCGACGCATGCCGGTGAACAGCGTGCCCTCGCCTTCCAGGTAGTTGCCGCCCTTGACCACAAAGCCACCGTAGGTGCCCTGGCGGCGCCCGGCGTGGACCAGTTGGAACGATTCCTGGACCATTTCCGCGGCGTTGCCGATCACATCGAACATACCAATCGGATTGGGCAATTTGGTACCGATGGGCATCAGGCGCGCAGCCTGGCCGGTACCACCGGCGACCTGGTTGAACACCGCGTAATCACTGAGCGGGCCGTCGCTGTCGCTGCCGTCGACACGGCGCGGGAACAGGCGCCCTTCCAGGTCCTGGCGGCTCACCGCATGACCGCCGCGCGCAGCGAACTCCCACTCCACTTCGGTGGGCAAGCGCACAAAACCCAATCCGCCGTCATCCGCCGAGGAACCACGGCCACTCACCGGCAGCAAGTCGCGGTGGTATTTCATCAGCCAGGCGCTGTACACCGCCGAGAAGCGCTCGGCTTCAAAGCGCGACAGTTTCACCTTGGGCAGGCGCCCGGCCATGCCGGTCGGCGCATCGCACGCCGGCGCCGGTTCGCCACTGGCCAGGGACTGCGCCTGGGACATCACCTGGGCGTACTGGCGTGCGGTCACTTCGTACTTGCCGATGAAGTACAGCATGGGCTTGAGCGGGGTCTTGGCGTCGGTCTTCGGCATCAACGGCGCGATGACTTTGTTCCAGTCCTTGGGCAGGTCCTTGAGGGTGAACTGGCCATTGATGAAGTCGCGACGGTAGCCGGAAATAAACGATTGCTGATAACCCGCCTCGCCTTCGGCAAAGGGGTAGCCGAGGCTGATCTCGCGGTCATCCAGGGTGCCCTGGGCCAACACGTAGGCGTAGCGGAACACCATGTTGCCTTCACAGGGCAACGGCAGGCTGACGTCGCCTTCCAACGGCTTGGGGTTGTCGAGCTTGTCACTCGCCTCATCGGCCCAGGCCATCGAGGCCAGGGTCAGCGCCACACAGGCGCCCAGCAACTTATACATCTCTGATTCCTTCAGAAGCCTGGATCCGCGCCACTCGCCAACCACCACACGCCGCCGCCACGGCGCTGACGCCGAGGACTGCAACCAGGGCCAGGCCGTAATGGCGCGCCAGCAGGTGGCTGGCGTGTTCGCCCGGCACCTGCACAAATAATTCATTCAAGCCCGACTCGGCCAGGCCATACAGCCCGGCACTGAGTACGGCGGCGAAACCCGCGCTGTACAGCGCCTGCACCACCACGAATAACAACAACCCACCGGTGGAAAACCCCAACAGGCGCAACACTGATAACTCCCGCCGCTTACGCGCGACGCAGGCCAGGGCGCCGGCAAAAATGGCCGCAAACGCCCCCGCCAACGCCAGCCCGCAGATCACCCAGAACACGATCGACAGGTTGCGGCTCAACGACTGCACCTGCGCGATGGTCTGCGCCTGGGTCGACACCAACAGGTTCTGCCCCGCGAAGTACACCCGCAGCGGCTCCACATCGGTAAGGTTGCGGGCATACAGGCGGAACGCCGGGTACACGCGCTGCTCACTGACGCCTACAGCCTCCCCGTCCCAACCCAGGGCTGGCACTGCGCGGCCATCGCGGTAATCTTCCGCCGCTTCCAGCAAACCCAGGTCGGCAAACAAACCGTCACGAGCAAAGGCTTCCAGCGGCAACACCGCCAGCACCTGCACGCGCGTGCGCTGGGCTTCGACGCGCCCGGCCACTTGTCGTGCAAAGCTGGTTTCCAGCCAATCGCCAGGCCGCGCCGCCAGCTTTTCGGCGGCGGTGTGGCTCAGCACAATCTGGTCCAGGCCCTTGGGCACCGGCAGGCCGGCCAGCAGTGGGTCACCGGACGCGGTCGGCAGCATCTCCAGGGCCAACGTGCCCACTTGCGCCGTCGCCGCAATCTGCCGCGTACGCGGTATGGCGAACGCCACCTCACTGCGCTCGCCCAGTTGCTCGATAAACGCACTGCTGAATCGACCACCGCCCAGCGGAATAATTTCACGGGTGGCGGGGTCGGTCTGCAAACGTTCGGTCAAACTGCTAACCAGTCCAAATTTCAGGCCGAATAACACCAGCAGCGGCGCGATCACCGCCACCAGCGCCAGCACCGAACAGGCCGACAGCCAGGCATCGTTGCGGTAATCCTGCCAGGCCAGCGACGCCACCAGACCGATGCGCATCAGCACACCTCCCCGAGGGTGGCGGTGACGCCGCCATCGGTGTCGCGACGGCAACTGATGCGCCGCACCTGCAAGCCACTGGCGCGGGCCAGGGGCTCGTCGTGGGTGGCGATCACACAGGCCGAACGGTGTTCACGGGCCTGGGCCAGCAATGCGTGCATCACGCGCTCGGCATTCAGGGGGTCGAGGGACGCCGTCGGCTCGTCCGCCAGCACCAGTTGCGGCGCATGGGCCAGGGCGCGGGCACAGCTGACGCGCTGGCGCTGCCCCACCGACAGCGCCGCCGGTTTCTTGGCCAACTGGTCGCTGATCTCCAATTGCTCGGCCAGGCGCACCACGCTGCCATCGTCCTTCAAGCCCAGCAGTTGCCGGGACAAGGCGATATTGCCGCGCACATCGAGAAAGCCCAGCAGGCCGCCGGTTTGCAGCACATAGCCCAAGTGCTGGCTGCGCAGCGCGGCCAATGCGGATTGCCGATCAGTGCGCCACAGCCCGGCAATGTCCTGCTGATAAAACTCGAACTGCCCGACCTGATCCGGCGCCAAGACCAGCGCCAGCAGGTCGAGCAAGGTGCTTTTGCCGCAACCGCTGGGCCCGACAATCGCCACTTGCTCGCCCGCACGCAGCGCCAGCGCCGGGATCACCAGGCTATAGCGCTGGCTACCGACGCCCCGGCTCTTGTGCACCGCGTTCAGGGTGAGCATCACGGCAACGTCGACAACGGAACGCGGTACAACGCATCGCCCGGCTCGGCATCGCCGAAACGGACCCAGTTGGCCAGGTCATTGTGGAAGGTTTCGTAGAGGCGGATTTTCGAGTCCAGCTCGTCAATAAAGTCTTCCTGCTCGGCCACGCTCAACGACAACCACAGGTCCTGGGTCATGTTCAGCGATTTGCTGCGGTACGGCAGGCCTTCGAGGTATTCGCCGAGAATGCCGCCGTCGGCCAGATTGCCGCCCTTGCGCAGGGCCTGCGGGTCCCGGCTCATGTAGGCCGAGGCACTGGCGATTTCCTGGAAGAAGTCCTTGGGCGAGGTCTGGGTCTTGCGCGCCGCGTCGACGATCAGTTTCAGTGACTGCTGCAGATCGTTGAGCTGCAACTTGGTCAGCATCACGCACACCTGGAACGCCGGCAGTGCCGGGTTGGTCAGGTCGCGGTCGGCGGTCCAGGCGCTGACCAGTTGCGGCGCCTGGCTCGCGGTTTTGCGGCCGAGGAAATCCATGTGCATGGCATAGCCGACCGCTGCGGACTTATCCGCCAGGCTCGGTGCGCTGCTCAGCAACGGGACCGGCTGCGGCGTGTTGCTGCGCACCTGATGCACAAGGTTGGCGAACACCGTGCCGATCTCATCCACCCGCTCGCCGAGCTTGCGCACATCGCCACCGGGCACCGCGGTGTACAGGTCGCCAATCTGCGGGTTGGCGTCGGCAGTGAGAATGCGGTACTGGCTCTCGGCACCGGCGTGGGTTTTCTTGCCGGCGTCGGTGCGCAGGTGCAAGGCGTAGATCTTGATCTGCTTGCCCAGCGCGGCCTGGCGCACTTCGGCTTCGTTCATCTGGGTGGCGGCGAACGGGTCATTCTTGCGCAGCGCACCGGCGTCGGTAACCAGCAGGATGATGCGCCCGCCATAACCGGACCAATCCATGCCGTCTACCGCCTGCATCACCCCGGCGAACGCATCTTCGTTGAAGGAGTGGCTGGACACGGTGGACGCCTTGACCTGGCGCGCCATGTCGAGGAAGCGTTGCGGATCGCGGCCCTGATCGAGGCTGATCAGAGTCTTGGCCACGTATTCCAGGCCCGGGGTTTTCTTGATGCTGCTGCGAAAACCGACCATGCCGAAGCTGACACTGTCCAACTCGCCGCGCTCGGCGATGCGGGTTTGCAACTCGTGCACCACATCGCGGATCTGGTCGATATAGGGCTGCATCGACACGGTGGTGTCCACCACCAGCACCACGGCCGTGCGGAAGGCATCGGCGTTGGCATTCATCACCGGCGTCGCGGGTTTGGCGGCCGCGCTGCTGCCGGGGTCGATGGAGGCGACATTGAGTAACTGCACCGGTTGGCCGTTTTCGTCGAAGCTCTCTTTGGAGTCGAAGATCGGCAACAGGTAGAACTGGTTCTGCGGGACGGCGCTGGCGGCAGGCTCCAACGCGAGGATCTGGCTGTTGTCTTCGCTGTTTTTCTGCGCCTTGGCCAGCACGCCTTTGGCGGCGGAAGGGTCAGCCAGCAGTTTTTCCACTTCGCCGGATTGGCGCAGGAACATCACCGGCGCCCGGCCCGAGCGCTCGGTGAATTTCAGCACCAGGCTCTGCTTCCAGTCGCTGACTTGAGACGCAGGCAACCAACCGTCGCTGCGCCCATCGGTGGCGGCGCCGACACGCACCCACGGGCTGCCGTCGACGTCCTTGCGCTGGTACACATAGAGCACGGAAAACGCCGGCAGGGCCTTGCCTGGCGCGCTGCCCGCATCGGTCGAAAGCTTTGCGCCCGGCTTGCTGAGCACGCGCTGGAACAGGGTCTTCTTGCCGGCCATGAGCAACGGGCGTTGGCCGCCATCCGCTTCGGCGACCGCTGGCGGCGGTGGCGTGACTTTCGGCACCTCGGCAGCGGGCGGTTTGACCACCGGCTCGTCGCTACCGCTCAACCACCAGTAGCTCGCACCGCCAATCGCCAGTGCAACCGCCACTGCAACCGCCGCCAGCGCCAACACCGGCCCACGGCGCTGCTCGCTGTGCTGGGTCGGCGGCACCACCGGTTGGCGCACCGGCTGGGGTTTATCACTGGGAATCTCGATGGACTCCGGGGTAATGCCCGCCAGGTCGAAACTCATCGGAATCGGCAACGGCCGCACCAGGGTGGCTTCCGGAGAGTCCGCCGGCAGGTTGTCCAAGGCGCGCAACAGCGCCGCCGCATCCGGGAAACGCTCAGCCGGGTCCTTGGCCAACAGCTTGCGCAGCACGTCCTGATAACGGCCATGGTGCACCGGCAGTTCCGGCAGCGGTTCGGTCAGGTGCGCCAGCGCCGTGGAGAGTGCATCGGTGCCGGTGTAAGGCAGCTTGCCGACCAGAATCTCGTACAGCACCACGCCCAGCGCATACAGGTCGGCGCGGCCATCGATCTCCTGGCCCCGCGCCTGTTCCGGGCTCATGTAGCTGGGGGTGCCCACGGCAAACCCGGCCTGGGTGAATTGCGTGCGGTCATCCAGCGACTTGGCGATACCGAAGTCGGACAGCACCGCCGTGCCATCGGCACGAAACAGGATGTTCGCCGGTTTCACATCGCGGTGCACCAGGCCCTGGGCGTGGGCATAGCCCAGCGCCGAGGCGATCTGGCGGATCAGCGTCACGCCCTGCTCCGGTGTCATGCCGGCGGCGATGCGCTCCTTGAGGGTGCCGTTGGGCAGGTATTCCATGGCCATGTAGTACAGCTCACCGACATTGCCGATGTCATGGATGGTCACCGTGTGCGGGTGCGACAAGCGCGCCAGGGTCTTGCCCTCGCGCAGGAAGCGCTCGCAGAAGGTTGGATCGGCCGCCAGCGCCGCCGCCATCACCTTCAACGCCACCTTGCGCTCCAGCGAGCGCTGCGTCGCCAGGTACACGCTGGCCATGGCGCCTTCGCCGATCTCGCCTTCGATGTCATAACCGGGGATGACGATGTTCATGGCGATACCTTCACGACAAGGGCGGTGATGTTGTCCGGCGCGCCCCGGTTGAGCCCCAGGTGCACCAGGCTGCGCACGATTTCATCCGGCGCGTCGTGGCTGAGCACATCGCGGATTTCATGGTCTTCGACGGTCTTGTTCAGGCCGTCGCTGCACAGCAGGTAGCTGTCACCGGGGGCGATCAGCAGGTCGACCACCGCCAGGTCCAAGTGGGCTTCCACACCAATCGCACGGGTGACGATGTTGGCGCGCGGGTGCGTACGCGCGTCGGCTTCGCTGAGCAGGCCGCTGTCCTGCAGGTCCTGGACGTAGCTGTGGTCGCGGGAGATGCCTTCGAGCACGCCGTCGCGCAGGCGGTACAAGCGACTGTCGCCGGCCCACAGGCACACACCGCGCAGGCCACGGGCGGCCAGCACCACCACGGTGCTGCCCATCATGGTTACGCCACGGTTGGCGGTTTCTTCGCGCACGGCTGCGTTGATGCGCAGCAGGTCATTGCGCAGCGCTGCCGTGTATTCATCCAGGGAGCGCCCCACCGGCACGCTGCGCAGGCTGTCGACGATCAGGCTGCTGACATAGTCGCCCGCCGCATGCCCACCCATACCGTCGGCCACCACCCACAGGCGGTTTTCCGGCAGGTCCAGGCAGGCGTCTTCGTTGACCTGGCGGACCATGCCCACATGGCTTTTGCTCGCGGATTTGTACGTCGACCCCATCTACACCACACCTTCTTGTCCGAGCAAAAACTGCGCAAAATCGCTGGCGGCAGGCAGGCCCTGACACCGCAGCAAACCAGGGGAAATACGTTGCGAACCACGCCCCCACCACAGGCTCGCGCCGTCGCAGGCCTGTTCGGCCAGGGCCGTCATGCGCTGCTGCGGCACGGTCGCGGCCACCCGCTGCAGGCCGGCGAAACGGCTGTCCACGGCACGCGGCTCACTCGCCGGCAAGCCCAGGCCATCGAGGCCTTCGTTGAAACCTTCAAAGGTCGCACCGGTATCCAGGGTGCTGAGCAACAGCGCCTCGGCCTGCTCGAACCAAGTGTCCGGCCCGCCCACCAGGGAGGCCGGATTGGTGTCGTGATCGAGCAACGCCACCACCGCCAGCGGGAAGTAGCGCCCCACCCGGTCAATGCTCGGCATCACCACGCCCGCCGCCGCATCCGGCCCGCACACGCCCGGCGCCAGCACAAAGCGCCACAGCGGGCTGACCAGGTAAGTATTGAGCCATTCACCGCCGAGGCTGTTCTGACTGGCCAGCAAACCCGCCGCCAGCCAGCTGTCCCACGGGCCGATAAAGCTCTGGGGCAAGGCGCGGCTGACAAAGTCGCCACGGCTGGCCAACTTGCCGTAGAAGCCCAGCGTCGTCATAGCCGCTCCGGCAGGCTGAAGCCACTGAGCACGCGGCTCTTGAACGGGTTGAAGGCGCTGTTGGCGCGCAACTCGTAGGCAATGCTCGCACCGTCGACGCGCAGGCGCAGGTTGAAGCGGTCCGGTGAGTTGCCGGCGGTGAGGTCCGACTGCTCCAGCAAGCGGAACCACGCCCACGGCCCGTCCAGGGTCACGCCGGAACGGCCACTGGCCGAGGGCGGCATGATGGAAATCCGCACCACGCCAATGCTGCCGGGGTTCGGCCATTGCATCGCCACCGGGCGGCTGGGGCCGTGGTCGTAGCTCAACTGCTGGCCGTCCAGGTCCAGCAGGAACTGGGTGATGGTCGGGTCCATCGATACCGGCTTGAGTTCAAACCGCACGATTGGCTGGGTGCCACCGGAGCGGAAGAACGCATCGCGGATCGTCGCGGCTCGCTGGAAGGTTTGCAGCACGCCCGGAGCAATGCCGAGCTTCTGTGCCGCGCCCGGCTGCCAGCGCCAGGTCTGCGCCGAGGTGTCCACGTAAGGCTGCAGGTATTTGCGGAAGTAGTTGTCCATCACTCCGCCCACGCCGAAGAACTGGCCGAAGTCATCCAGGGTGGCATCCCGTGCGCTGCCCGGCGACATCGGGTAACGCCCGGCCAGGGACTGGCGATACACGTTGACCACTTCGCTGACCCAGGCTGCGTTCAACTGGTTACGCACACCACCCATCATGCTGTTGGTGGTGGAGTTGACCACCGACTTGACCATGCCTTGCACCAGCGGCGGCTGGCGCTCGGCATTCAGACTGACCCGAGTCGCCGCAGCCGCCGCCTGGTTCTTCGCCTCGCCGAGCAACGCATCGCCGCTGGCGCCAACCATGGCGCTGACCTGCACATACAGCGCGTTCATGTCGGTGAGCAGGCCGTCGATAGCCGCCGGTTCGCCTTCGTTCTTGCTGACGATGCTGTTGAGCTGGGCGAAGTGCGCGGTCACCGGATCCTCCGCCGCCGCAGGCGCATTGGCCGTCGGTTGCTCCTGGCCGAGCAGGCTGCCCAGGCGCTCCTTGAGCTTGTCGACGCCCCCTTCTACCGGCACGCCTTTGGCGGCCAGTTGTCGCTCTTCGGCTTGCAGGTCGGTTTCCTTGGCCACCGCCACCAGCAGTTTTTTCAGCGGCGAGGTCGGGCCGGAAATTACCCGCAGTACATCGGCCGCCTGGGCCACGCTGGTGATCGGCACAAAGTCGATGTCCGCCAGCAACGCATCCCACTGGCGCTGGTAATCCTGGAAATACAGGCGCCGCACATCGGCGGCCAGGCTCACGACGTTCTGCTGGTCAGCCTGTTCGTTGCCCAACACCCACTGTTCTTCAGCGAGGGTGCCGGTCTGGTTCAGGCTGCTCAGCAGGAACGCCTGGCGATAGCCCTTGGCGGTGAAGAAGCCACTCAACGGCTCGCCCAGCGGCTTGCCGCTCTTGCGGCTGAACACCAGCGCGGCGTCACGGCCGGCGGCTTCGTTGAGGCGAAAGTCCGGGATGCCCTCGGGCAGTTTCTGGCGCTTGACCCGGTCATATACGCGCTGGGCCACTGGCAGTTGTTGCAACTGGCGGCGCAGGTCGTCGATCAGCCGTTGATCCAGGCGTGCGTTCGGCGGGTGGCGTTCGAACAGCGACTGCAAGTGCCCGGCCAATGCCTGGCGCTGATCCGCCGGCAGGTCGCGGGGCAGGTTGCGGTCCCAGTCCAGGGCGATCCAGGCCTTGATGAAGTCCGGGTCGTAATGCTCGGCGTCAGCCAGCATCAGGTAAGCCTTGAGGCCTTCGTAGAGGAAGTCGGAATTGCCGCCGCCGTGCAGTTGTTCTTCGATGCGCGTCACCAGGCGTGGCGCGAACACCGCGATCAGCAGCTTGCGGTAGACGCTGGCGGACTCGGCTTCAAGCATATCGCCCTGATACAGCCCCAGGCCTTCGGACCAGCTCGGCGAATCGCCCGCCAGGTTTTTCACGGCGTTGAGCAACGGCAGCACGGCGAGCACTTCGCGCTGCGCCGGGCTCAGGTTCTGTACGGTCTGGCCCAGCGGCGCGACTTTCTGGTCGACTTGGGCGATGTAGGCCTGGTTGGCGCGGTAACTCACCCACCACAGGCCGCTGACCACCACGACCAATGCCACAGTGGCGGCCAGCACACCCCGCGCAATCCACTTGCGCCGCCGCTCGACCTTCGGGTTCACCCCCACCAGGCCACGCTCGGCAAACGCCACGGCGGTGAAGAGTTTTTCGATGAAGTAGCTGCGCCCGGTGCCGCTCTGGCGCGCCAGGTGCTGGCGGTCCAGGTTCATGCTCTGGGCCATGGCGCCGATCAGGCGGTCAATCGGGCTGCCTTCCTGGGTGCCGCTGGTGAAGTACACGCCGCGCAGCAACACGCGCTCTTCAAAGGCATTGGGTTTGAACACGCCTTCGAGGAAGCTTTGCAAGCAATCCTTCAAGGCGCCGAACTGCTGCGGGAAGCCATAGATCAGGTCGCGCCGCGCCGGGTCGCGCTCCTGTTGCAGGCGTTCGACCAGGCGTTCGTTGAGGCGCTGTTCCAGCCCGGCGAACTCGCTTTGCAGGTGTGCCAATGGGCTGTCGCTGTTTTTGCCATCGTCCAGGGCAAAGGTCATGCCCCACACCTGGGCGCGTTCCTCCTTGCTCAGGTTGTCGAAGAACTCCATGAAGCCCGGCACCAGGTCGAGCTTGGTCAGCATCAGGTAGATCGGGAAGCGCACGCCCAGTTGGGTGTACAGCTCCTGGATACGCAGGCGGATGGCAGCGGCATGGGCGGCGCGCTCGGCGTCAGTGCCCAGCAGCAGGTCCGACAGGCTGATGGCGATAAACGCACCATCGATGGGGCGACGTGAGCGCTGTTTTTTCAGCAGGTCGAGGAAGCCCAGCCATGCGGCCTTATCCACCGTGGAGTTGCTGTCCTGGGTGGTGTAGCGGCCCGCGGTGTCGAGCAGCACGGCTTGATCGGTAAACCACCAGTCACAGTTGCGCGTACCGCCGACGCCACGCACGGCGCCGGCGCCCAGTTGCGCGGCCAACGGGAAATGCAGGCCGGAATTGACCAGCGCGGTGGTCTTGCCCGAACCCGGCGGGCCGATGATCACGTACCACGGCAGCTCGTAGAGGTTGCGGCGCTCATCACCACCGAGCTTGGCCTTTTTCAGCAGGGCCAGGGCCTCGTCCATGCGCTGGCGCAGGGTGGTGAGTTCTTCGGCGGTGGCGACGCTGTTGGGGTCGGCCGGGGTTTCGGCGGCCAGGCTGCGCATCACTTCGGCGGCCTGACGGCGCGCTTGGATGATACGGAACACGCGGTAGGCCAGCCACACCGCGAATACCATGATGATCAGCGCCCAGCGCCGGCCTTCCGGTACCAGCACGTCGAGCAACGGCCCGACAAACCAGATGATCAGGCTCAGGGCAATCAAACCCAGCACGGGGATCACCCAGCGAATCATGAAACTGAAAAACGCCTTCACTCGACGCCCTCCGCCAATACGGTGATTTCAACCCGACGATTGCGGGCACGGCCTTCGGCAGTGGCGTTGGTCGCCACCGGCTCGGTGTCGCTGCGGCCCTCGGCACTGAAGCGCTCGGCCTGGCCGGTCTTGGCCGCCAGGATCTCCAGCACCGACTTGGCCCGCGCTTCGGACAGCGCCCAGTTGGACGGGAAGCGCAGCGTGGCAATCGGGCGGTTGTCACTGTGCCCGGTCACCCGCACCTGGCCCTTGACCTTGCGAATGGCGTCGGCGATACGCAGCATCAGCGGCTGGTAGTCGTCGACGATGCTGGAACTGGCGGAGGCGAACAGCTCATCGCCACGAATGGTCACCACGGAACGGTCGACCGCATCCTCCACCGCCACGCGGCCGGCCTTGATGTCTTCCACCAGGAAGCCCGCCAGGCGCGGGCGCTCGATGACTTTGGGCTGCGCCACCGGACGGTCGATGGCTTGCACCGGAATCTCGCCCAGGGCATGGATATTCTTGAACACCGGCTCGGCATCCGCCGCCAGCTTCAGGCGCAGGCCGAACAGCAACGCCAGCAGCAACGCGACACCGATGGCCACGGCGATCCAGGGTGGCATGAATTGCGCCAGGCGATCGCGCGCCACGGTCACGCCGCGCCAGTGCGGCGACAGCTCACGCTCATGCTCGCCACGCGCACTGCGAATGGCCGCGGCGGTGCGTTCGCGCAGGGTCTCCAGCTGGCTGCGACCGTCGTTCATTACGCGGTAGCGGCCTTCGAAACCCAGGCACATGCACAGGTACAACAGCTCCAACAGGTACAGGCGTTCCCGTGGGCTTTGCAGGCAGTGGTCCAACAGTTGGAAGACTTTTTCGCCGCCCCAGGCCTCGTTGTGCACGGTGATCAGCAGGCTCTGCTTGCCCCAGTCACTGGTGCTGCCCCAGGGCGTGCTCAACACCGCCTCATCCAGAGCAGTGCACAGCGCGTAACGCGCCAGAAGCACTTCGTTACGGGCGATGCCAGCGGCTTCGGCACGCTCTTCGAACTGGCGCAGGTAGGCCAGCAATTGTGCGCGCAAGCTGGCCGGCGCCGGGTGGGCGATGGTGTTGCGCAGGCGCGTCAGCAGCGCCAACAGCGGGCCGGCGGCACTTTCCAGCGGGTTGAGGCCGTGGCTCTTGCCGGTGAGCATCGGTGCGGCCGGCATGGCCAGGGGCGAAGCTTCGGCACGCACAGGCTCCGGCGCCCGGCCACCCGGACGCGGCATGAACTGGGTGCGGTCATCATCATTGGGATGCATCGCGGATTATCCTCGGATCGCCCAGAAGGCCAGGTTCAAGCCCGGGAACTGCCCGGCGATATGGAAGGCAAAACCGCCGGAATTGCCCAGTTGTTGCCAATGCTCGCTGCCGCGATCGAGCTCGTAATATGTCGAGCCTGCGTGGTACGGCAGTTGGCGTGGCGCCACCGGCAGAGGCAGCAGGCCAATACCCGGCAGTTGCAGGTTAACCAGGTCGCGGATGTGCTCCACCGAGCCGACTTTGCTCTGCTGGCCGAAGCGTGCGCGCAGGGTTTCGCCGGGCACATCGGCGCGCACCACCAGGATGAAACTGGCGTTGTCGAGCAGAGTCTTGTCGGCCAGCATCGCCACGTGCACGCCATAGGCTTTCTCGACAATCGGGATCGGCGTGGCCTTGCTGTCGATCAGCATCGACAGCGCTTCACGCAATGCCGCCATCACCGGCGCGAAGCTCAGGGCCAGGTCATCGTGCTGATACTGCGGGTATTCCTGGGGGCGACGACCGGAGGTGGAGAAGGTCGAGAACTCGCCGGCCAGGCTGACCAGCTCGCTGAAGAAGCGCTCTGGGTGCAACGGGCTCAACTGGCTCAAATGCTGGACCAGCGGTTGGGCGCGGTTGACCAGTTGCAGCAGCATGAAGTCGGCAATCTCGGACGCGCCACCGGCGCCCGATGCCACCACCCGCCCCGCCAGGGCTTCGCCGCGCTGGTGCAGCAGGCCGAGCAGTTCGCTGCGAAAGGCGGTGAGCGGTTTGCTCGCGGCCACATCCAATACCGGCGGGATGTAGGTGTCATCGAGCACCAAGGCGCGGTCGGCCCGTTTTTCCTTGATGCGCACCAGGCCCACGGCGGCGTAATCGCTGATGCCATCCTGGGCGGTGAGCAGGCGCAGGGCGCGGGAACCCACGGCCACCGGGGCGCGGTTTTCGAAAGGTGCGTTGTCATCGCGTACTTCGCGCACCTGGCTCACATAACGCGCAGCCTCCAGGGCTTCGCCTTCATCCACGGTATCGCGGGCGCCGGCGCGCTTGAGCGGCAGGGCCAGGTACACCAGGCCGTCGCGCAGGTTGTCATCGATATTCAGCGGGCTTGGTGCCAGGTCATCCTGGGGGATATTGAACGGCGTGCCGTCGGGCAGCAGGCCACGCGCCGACACGATCGCCAGCTTGCCCTGGGCCAGCAGGCCCTGGTCGATCAGCAGCTCGGAAAAACCCCAGGCGCCGGCGGACAACGGGCGGCTGCGGGCATCGATCAGGTTTTCCAGGTAACGGTCATGCTGCTGGAAGTGCTGCGTTCCGATGAACATGCCTTCCGACCAGACCACGCGATTGTTCCAGGACATGGGGGCTCCGATTGCTTCTTATTGGGCAGGGCTGGATGGGGTGACCACGACGTCGGCGCGCACGGCACGCACATCGAGGCTGATCTGGTATTCGGTGTACTGGCGCGCGGGCACGTTGATCACCGTGCGCCATTGCGCGCGGTCCAACTCGCGATAGCCCACCAGCAAACCGATCTGGCGCGTGGACGGGTCGAGGTCACGCTGGATGCTCAGTTGCTCGCCGGGTTGCACCATCACTTCGTCCTGGTCCAGCAGGTCCAGGCCCAGTGTGGATTGCGCACGGTCCGCCAGGGCGAAGTAATCGGAGCGGGCGAAGGTGGCGGCGTTTTTCAGTTCGAAAATGCGCACCCGCACCGGGGCGGCCTGGCCGTTGGCGCCGGGGTTGAGCCCGCTGATCGCATGAAAGTGCAGCTCGACGGCGGCCGTATCCACTTCGGCCTCGGCGGCTGTTTCGGGTTTGGCGGCGTCTTTGGCACACGCCGTCAGCAAAAGCAGTGTGGCGACTGCGAGTAAAAACCTGGGAATCATCCTGCGTCCTCAATGACGTACTTAGCTATCCGTTAAATCCATGTGCTGCGGTTCAGCGTCGCTGTCGTGCGCTGTGTTCTTCGTAGGCCCGGCTGAATTCGCGGCCGAACAGGTCCTGGAAATCTTCCTGGGCCTCGCGGGAAATATTGCTGTAGAGCTCGGTGAACTGCTGCCAGTACTGGGCCTGGCGCGAACCGTTGAAAAGGCTCGACAGCCCGCCGGGCTTGCCCATGCGTTCTTCCAGTTGCGCGGGTTCAAAGCGGCTGAGCAGGTGCTTGATCGCCGCTTCCACGCCGGCCATCACCGCCAACTGGTGGGCGCGCAGGTCGTTGAAACTGTCGCGTACGGCGAGGTCGGGTGCCATAAACGCCTGGTTGCCGTGGCGCAGGAGCAGCAGTAACGCTTCGTCGGCATTCGGGGCGAACTTCAACGGATTGTTTTCTGCCGGCTGGATCATGGTCTGCTGCATGCGAAACTCGCCCTTGAGGCTGGCGCGGGCCCGCAGCACATCGATCAGGCCTTCGACCATCAGGCGGTAGCTGCGGCCGATGTTTTCCATCTGGGCCTCGGCCTGGGCTTTGTCCAGGCGCAGTTGGTCCAGGCCCGCACCACGCAGGAAGGCTTGCAG
The DNA here is from genome assembly GCF_024584605.1 of Pseudomonas extremorientalis. Lineage (NCBI taxonomy): Bacteria > Pseudomonadati > Pseudomonadota > Gammaproteobacteria > Pseudomonadales > Pseudomonadaceae > Pseudomonas > Pseudomonas extremorientalis. Next base: position 6,219,008 of record NZ_CP089519.1, read on the forward strand.
AAGGTCCGGTTGCTGGCTTTCCGCCACGGGCGGCGGGGACTCGACCACGGGGGGCGGCTGGATGACCGGTGGCGGCGCAGGTGGCGGCGGATCGCTGACGACGGGTGCTGGCGTGTCGCCAAACAGGTCCCAGTCTTCGGGAATCACCGCGCCCGACACCACCGGCGGTGCCACTACCGGCACAGCCACCGGTGTCGGCGGGCGGAAGTCATGTTGCTCGGAAGGCACGTGGTCCGGCACGGTTGGCGGCGGTACGGCGGTAGGACTGAGGAAATCGAACAGGTCCGGCAGCGTGTCCATCGATGAAGCGCCCTGGAATTGCGGCGCAATCACCGGAGCAGGCGCGGGCTTATTCGACACGGCGCCCATCAGCGCTTCGAAACTGTTCGGCGACTCGCCGGCAAACGGCTGGCTGTCGACGGCCTGTACGTTGAAATCGATACGCGCCTGGATCTCGTAATCGCCGATGCGGATCAGCTCGCCATCCTGCAACAGCTCGCTGTTACCCCTGCGCAAACGAATGCCGGCGTTAACCAACTCCACCCCGTTGGTACTGTTATCGGTTAAATAATAACGGCCATCTTTGTACTGAATAACGCAGTGCTGCGAGGAGACCAGACGCTCAGGATCAGGCAATACCCAGTCATTATCCGAGCTGCGGCCGATAGCCATCGAGCCCTGATTCATGGACTTTTCGGAGCACTGCCCAGGGGTAATTTTGTGATAACTAGTGATAGTCAAACACAGCGACATCTTGCCTCCTTGCTGATACTTCGCGCGCGGTCGATTCCCGGGACAGCGCTTCCCGGGATATCCCCATCAGGTCGAGCAATCGACCGTCCAAAACCTGCCAATACCAGCATGATCGCTGATCTTAACTGGGCTCTATGACAAAAATCCTGTCCCGGTACGTCGTTCGACCCACTAGTCGCGCAGGTTGTTAAGCACCGCACATCTGTCACAGAGGGCGAATAGCTTACCTTGACAAGGCATAAGTACTACACCAAAAATGCACAACTTCTTGAATACCAGTGATGGCACATTAGTGGCGTCTTGCTTATATGACCAAGAAAACATGCAAAGTTCCTTGCGCAACTAATGCATGAATTGCCCGCGATCTAACGGGCTGATAGGGAGATCAAATTCAGTGGATGTGCCGTTGCTGCTCACCGCCGTTTCCGCGACTTCGCCCTGTGGCGAAGATATGGAATATGACGCGCAATTTCTGCAATTGGAGCGTGATGCCAAGGGCCAACCCGAGCGCAGCATGGGCGACTCGATCCTGCCCGCTGAACCGCCGGAATGGCGCAGCATCCAGCAGCAAAGCCTCGACTTGCTCGCGCGCAGCAAAGACCTGCGCATCACCCATTTCCTGCTGCAAAGCACCCTTGCCCTCCAAGGCGTGGCCGGCCTGGCCGAAGCGCTGACGCTGATCGATGCGCTGCTGCGCGATTACTGGGCCGACCTGCACCCGCGCCTGGACGCCGACGACGATAACGACCCTACCGTACGCATCAACGCTCTCACCGGCCTGACCTGCGACACCAACATCCGTCTTCTGCGCGAAAGCATCCTCACGCGCTCGCGCACCTTCGGCCCCGTGAGCCTGCGCGCGGCGCTCAACGCCAGTGGCCTGTTGAGCTTCCCCGATGAACAACTCGGCGCGCAGCAGCTCAATGCCGCGTTCCTCGACAGCGACCCCGAGCAGCTACAGGCCACCCGCGACGCTCTGATTACGGCGCGTGCGGCGTGCGAAGCGATCGAACAACAGGTCAACGATCAGGTCGGTTCCGCCCAGGGCGTGGACCTCAGTGCCTTGAAGCAACCGCTCAAGCAGGCGTTGCAGATACTCAATCAAGCAGTGCCCGGCGCCGCCGGCAGCAGCGAACCCGAGGCCGTCAGTGACGACAATGCCCCCTCGGCCGACTTCGCCGCCGCCCCCGCAGCACCGCGTCCCGTTGGCGATATCGCCAGCCGCGACGATGTGCTGCGCAGTCTCGACAAGATCCTTGCGTACTACACCCGACACGAGCCTTCGAGCCCGCTGCCGGTGCTGTTGAACCGGGCGAAGAATCTGGTGCACGCCGACTTTGCGGCCATCGTGCGCAATCTGATTCCCGACGGCATGTCCCAATTTGAAAACCTGCGCGGGCCGGACGGCGAGTAAGCCATCCGACTGTGCAGTAACAACACCGTCGCTCAAGCGACCAGGAGCAGCAACGTGGCGAAGCAAAGTTCTCAGAAATTCATCGCGCGCAACCGTGCGCCTCGAGTGCAGATCGAGTACGACGTCGAGCTCTACGGCGCCGAGAAAAAGGTCCAGCTGCCCTTCGTAATGGGCGTGATGGCCGACCTCGCCGGCAAGCCTGCCGAGCCGTTGGCGCCGGTGGCCGACCGCAAGTTCCTTGAAGTGGACGTCGACAACTTCGACTCGCGCCTCAAGGCCATGCAGCCGCGCGTGGCGTTTCACGTACCGAACGAACTGACCGGCGAAGGCAACCTGAGCCTGGACATCACCTTCGAAAGCATGGACGACTTCAGCCCGGCCGCCGTGGCACGCAAGGTCGACTCGCTGAATCAACTGCTCGAAGCCCGCACCCAGCTGGCCAACCTGCTGACCTACATGGACGGCAAGACCGGCGCTGAAGAAATCATCATGAAGGCGATCAAGGATCCGGCACTGCTGCAAGCACTTGCCAGCGCGCCTAAGCCTGCAGGGGACCAGTAATCATGACTGACAATACCGCCCGCGAAGGCTCCCAGATCCTGGGCACCCAGACCGAAGAAGCCAGCGAGTTCGCCAACCTGCTGCTGCAGGAATTCAAGCCCAAGACCGAGCGCGCCCGCGAAGCCGTGGAAACCGCCGTGCGCACCTTGGCCGAACAGGCCCTGGCGCAAACCGACCTGGTCTCCAATGACGCGATCAAGTCGATCGAATCGATCATCGCGGCCATCGACGCCAAGCTGACCGCCCAGGTCAACCAGATCATCCATCACCCGGACTTCCAACAGCTGGAAAGCGCCTGGCGTGGCCTGCACTACCTGGTCAACAACACCGAGAGCGATGAGCAGCTCAAGATCCGTGTGCTCAACATCTCCAAGCCGGACCTGCACAAGACCCTGAAGAAATTCAAGGGCACCGCGTGGGACCAGAGCCCGATCTTCAAGAAGATGTACGAAGAAGAATACGGCCAGTTCGGCGGCGAACCCTACGGCTGCCTGGTGGGCGACTACTACTTCGACCAGTCGCCACCCGACGTGGAACTGCTGGGCGAACTGTCGAAAGTCTGCGCCGCCATGCACTCCCCGTTCATCGCTGCCGCTTCGCCGACCGTGATGGGCATGGGCTCGTGGCAAGAGCTGTCGAACCCGCGCGACCTGACCAAGATCTTCACCACTCCGGAATACGCCGGCTGGCGTTCGCTGCGTGAATCGGAAGACTCGCGCTACATCGGCCTGACCATGCCGCGCTTCCTGGCGCGCCTGCCGTACGGCGCCAAGACCGACCCGGTGGAGGCCTTCGCCTTCGAAGAAAACACCGACGGTGCCGACAGTTCCAAGTACACCTGGGCCAACGCCGCGTATGCGATGGCGGTGAACATCAACCGTTCGTTCAAGCACTACGGCTGGTGTTCGCGCATCCGTGGCATCGAGTCTGGCGGTGAAGTGGAAAACCTGCCGGCCCACACGTTCCCGACCGATGACGGTGGCGTGGACATGAAGTGCCCTACCGAAATCGCCATCAGCGACCGCCGTGAAGCGGAACTGGCGAAAAACGGTTTCATGCCGCTGCTGCACAAGAAAAACACCGACTTCGCCGCGTTCATTGGCGCGCAGTCGTTGCAGAAACCGGCCGAATACGATGACCCGGACGCCACCGCCAACGCCAACCTGGCCGCGCGCCTGCCGTACCTGTTCGCCACCTGCCGTTTCGCTCACTACTTGAAGTGCATCGTGCGCGACAAGATCGGTTCCTTCAAAGAGAAGGACGAGATGCAGCGCTGGTTGCAGGACTGGATCCTCAACTACGTGGACGGTGACCCGGCGCACTCCACCGAAACCACCAAGGCCCAGCACCCATTGGCTGCCGCCGAAGTGATCGTGGAAGAAGTCGAAGGCAACCCGGGGTACTACAACTCCAAGTTCTACCTGCGCCCGCACTACCAGCTCGAAGGGCTGACGGTGTCGCTGCGCCTGGTATCCAAGCTGCCTTCGGCGAAAAGCGCGTAAACCACCGATGAGCTAGCTCTTCTGTGGGAGGGGGCTTGCCCCCGATGGCATCACCGGGGTGTAACTGACACACCGAGGTGCCTGCATCGGGGGCAAGCCCCCTCCCACACAAAAGCACTGCCCATTTGGAGTTAATCAAATTCAGTGGCCCACGCCACACAGGGAGAAAACATGGCTGTTGATATTTTCATCAAGATCGGCGACATCAAGGGCGAGTCCATGGACAAGGCCCACAAGGACGAAATCGACGTGCTGAACTGGAGCTGGGGCATGGCCCAGTCCGGCAACATGCACGTGGGCGGCGGTGGCGGCGCGGGCAAGGTGAACATCCAGGACCTGTCGCTGACCAAGTACGTCGACAAGGCTTCGCCGAACCTGATGATGCACTGCGCCAGCGGCAAGCACATCGACAAGGTCAAGCTGACCGTGCGCAAGGCCGGTGGCGAAAGCCAGGTCGAGTACATGGTGATCAACCTGGAAGAAGTGCTGGTGACCTCGCTGAGCACCGGCGGTTCGGGCACCGATGACCGCCTGACCGAGAACGTCACCCTGAACTTCGCCCAAGTGACGGTCGACTACCAGCCGCAGAAAGCCGACGGCACCAAAGACGGCGGCGCGATCAAGTTTGGCTGGAACATCCGTTCCAACACCAAGCGCTGATAGCCCTGGTGGCCGTGGCGCCATGCCACGGCCCCTGGTTTTTTGTCCCTCTCGCAACCCGTCCGTGGAGCTGCTTTGGTGGTAACTGAAATCGCTTCCCGCGACCGTCTGCAACCGTCCCTGTTGGACCGGCTGACGGACGACGATCCAACCAATCCCAAGGAAAGCGCCGACAAACGCGTGCTGTCCCTGACCCAATTGAAAGCCTCGGTGCTGCGTGACCTGGCGTGGCTGCTCAACACCACGTCGTTGCTCGATGCCGATGCCACACTGCACACTCCAGCCGGCACCTCGGTGGTCAATTACGGCCTGCCGGCGCTGGCGGGCAACAGTGTTTCCAGCGTGGATATCAAGGCGCTGGAAGCCCTGATCTACCAGGCCATCGCCACCTTTGAGCCGCGCATCCTGCGCCACACCCTGCGTGTCAAAGCCCGTGTCGGCCATGGCGAAATGAACCACAACGCCCTGAGTTTCGAGATCGAAGGCGACCTGTGGGCCCAGCCGGTGCCGTTGCGCCTGTTGCTGCAAACCGACCTCGACCTGGAATCCGGCCACGTACGCGTGGTCAATGCCGACCAGCGGAGGCGCCCATGAACCCGCGCCTGCTGGAGCTATACAACCAGGAACTGCACCACGTGCGCGAAAGCGCCGCGGAGTTCGCCAAGGAATACCCGAAGATCGCCAGTCGGCTGACCCTGTCCGGTATGGACTGCGCCGACCCGTACGTCGAACGCTTGCTCGAAGGCTTTGCCTACCTCACGGCCCGCGTGCAGCTCAAGCTCGACGCCGAGTACCCGACCTTCACCCACAACCTGCTGGAAATCGCCTACCCGCACTACCTGGCACCGACACCGTCGATGACGGTGGTGCAGTTGCAGACCGACCCGGACGAAGGCTCGCTGGCCAGTGGTTTCCCGCTGCCCCGCGACACCGTCCTGCGCGCCGCCCTGGGCCGCGAAACCCAGACCTGCTGCGAGTACCGCACCGCTCACCCGGTGACGCTGTGGCCGCTGCAGGTGAGCAACGCCGAGTACTTCGGCAACCCTGCCGCCGTATTGGGACGCTTAGCCGCCAGTGAGCCGAAAGCCAAGGCCGGTCTGCGCCTGACCCTGCGCACCGGCGCCGAGCTGCCGTTCAACAGCCTCGACCTGGATAATCTGCCGCTGTACCTCAGTGGCGCCGACGAGCAACCGTTCCGCCTCTACGAGCAACTGCTGGGCAACGCCTGCGCGGTGTTTGCGCGCAAGCCGGGTGGCGATTGGGTCGAGCGCCTGCCGCAGGACGCGTTGCGCTCCCGTGGTTTCGATGACGCCGACGCGGCCATGCCGGTGGTGGCGCGGGCCTTCCAGGGCTATCGCCTGCTGCAGGAATACTTCGCCCTGCCCCACCGCTTCCTGTTCGTCGAATTCGCCGAGCTGAGCCGTGCGGTAAAGCGTTGTGACGGCCAGGAGCTGGAACTGATCGTGCTATTCGACCGCCACGAACCGAGCCTGGAAGGCAGCGTCGGCGCAGCACAGTTCCTGCCGTTCTGCACCCCAGCGATCAACCTGTTCCCCAAGCGCGTGGACCGTATCCACTTGTCCGACCGGGTCAATGAACACCATGTGATCGCCGATCGCACACGGCCGATGGATTTCGAGATTCACTCCCTGAGCGGCATCACCGGCCACGGCACCGGGCCGGAGCAGCCGTTTTTGCCGTTCTACGCGGTGCGCGACCCGTCGCGCTATGGCCGCGACCAGGCGTACTACACCGTGCGTCGCGAGCCGCGCGTACTGTCCAGCGACCAGCGCCGCAACGGGCCGCGCTCCACCTATGTGGGCAGCGAAACCTTTGTCAGCCTGGTGGACAGCCGGCAGTCGCCGTACCGCCACGATCTGCGCCAGCTCGGCGTGACCGCGCTGTGCACCAACCGCGATCTGCCGTTGTTCATGAGCGTGGGCAACGGCAAGACCGACTTCACCCTGGCCGACAGCGCGCCGGTATTGTCGGTGCGCTGCGTGGCAGGCCCCAGCCGCCCGCGCCCCAGCCACGCCCATGACGCCAAGGCCTGGCGCCTGATCAGCCAGCTCTCGCTCAACTATTTGTCCCTGAGCGAACAGGGCCAGGGCGCCGGCGCCTTGCGCGAACTGCTGCGCCTGTACGGCGACAGCAACGACGCCGCGCTGCAATTGCAGATCGAAGGCCTGCGCGAGGTCAGCAGCAAAGCCGTGACCCGACGCCTGCCGATGCCCGGCCCGATCGTGTTTGGCCGGGGCCTGGAGATCACCCTGGAATTCGATGAAAACGCGTTTCGCGGTACCGGCGTGTTCCTGCTCGGTGCGGTATTGGAACGCTTCCTGGCACGCTACGTGTCGATCAACAGTTTTACCGAGACGGTGATCCGTACCACCGAACGCGGCGAGATCATGCGATGGAAAGCCAAGCCCGGACGTCGTCCGACCCTGTGAGTACCCTGGATGCGATGCACCAGGAGCCCTGGGAATACGATTTCTTCCAGGCGCTGCGCCGTATCGAGTGCGAATCGCCGGAGCTGCCGCGCCTGGGCCATTCCCTGCGCCTGGCGGATGACCCGCTGCGCCTGGGGCAACAGGCCGATTGCACCTTCGCCCCGGCCACGCTGGCCTCGGTCGACCCCGGCGGCGACGGCAAGCCGGCGCGCCTGGAGCAGTTCTTCTTCGGCCTTGGCGGCCCGAACGGCCCGCTGCCGCTGCACATCACCGAGTACGTGCGCGAGCGTCAGCGCAACAACGCCGACAGCACCAGCAAGCAGTTCCTGGATGTGTTCCACCATCGCCTGCTCAGCCTGTTTTACCGGGCCTGGGCCGAGGCGCGGCCGACCGTCAGCCACGACCGCCCGGACGATGACTACTGGTCGGCACGCCTCGCCGCGCTGAGCGGCCGGGGCATGCCGAGCCTGCTGAATCAGGGGCTGATCCCGGATGCCGCCAAGCTGCACTACAGCGGCCACCTGTCGGCGCAAACCCGCTACCCGGACGGCCTGAAAGCGATTCTCAGCGAGTATTTCGGCCTGCCGGTAGAGATCGAAGAGTACGTCGGCCAATGGCTGGAACTGCCCGAACGCAGCCGCGTGAGTGTGAGCGCCAACCGCCTGGGCGTGGACTTTTGCCTGGGCAGCTTCGTGTGGGACCGCCAGCACAAATTCCGTATCCGCCTGGGCCCGCTCACGCTGGATGACTACATGGGCATGCTGCCCGGCCACCAGCCATTCAACGAACTGGTGGCGTGGGTGGCCGAGTACCTGGGCCATGAACTGGACTGGGACCTGAACCTGGTTTTGCAACAACCCGAAGTCCCGGCGCTGCAACTCAACGGCCAGTTCCGCCTGGGCTTCAACACCTGGCTCGGTAAACCCGAGCATGACGCCAACGACCTAATCCTGGCCCGGCACTACGCCGACCACGCCACCACCTCAAGGAATCCAGAGCATGGGTGAAATCAGTCGCGCCGCACTGTTCGGCAAACTCAACAGCGTGGCCTACAAGGCCATCGAAGCCGCCACCGTGTTCTGCAAACTGCGGGGCAACCCGTATGTGGAACTGGCCCACTGGTTTCACCAGTTGCTGCAACTGCAGGACTCGGACCTGCACCGCATCATTCGCCAGTTCAACGTCGAGCCGGCACGCCTGGCCCGTGACCTTACCGAAGCGCTGGACCGCCTGCCGCGTGGCTCGACGTCGATCACCGACCTGTCGTCCCATGTGGAAGAAGCCGTCGAGCGCGGCTGGGTCTATGGCAGCCTGATGTTCGGCGAGAGCCAGGTGCGCACCGGTTACCTGGTGCTGGGCATCCTGAAAACGCCGAGTTTGCGTCACGCGCTGCTGGGTTTGTCTGCCGAATTCGACAAGATCAAGGCTGAAGCCTTGAGCGAACGCTTTGACGAATACGTTGGTGATTCGCCGGAGAATGCCTTGAGCGCCAGCGATGGTTTCAATGCCGGTGTTCCAGGCGAGGCCAGCGGTGCCATGGCGCCGAGTGCGATGGGCAAGCAGGAAGCGCTCAAGCGCTTCACTGTCGACCTGACCGAACAGGCGCGCAGCGGCAAGCTCGATCCGATTGTTGGCCGCGATGAAGAGATCCGCCAACTGGTCGACATCCTTATGCGCCGCCGCCAGAACAACCCGATCCTCACCGGTGAAGCCGGGGTGGGCAAGACCGCCGTGGTCGAAGGCTTCGCCCTGCGCATCGTCGCCGGGGACGTGCCGCCCGCGCTGAAAGACGTAGAGCTGCGCAGCCTCGATGTGGGCCTGCTGCAAGCCGGCGCCAGTATGAAAGGCGAGTTCGAACAGCGCCTGCGCCAGGTTATCGAAGACGTCCAGGCCTCGCCGAAGCCGATCATCCTGTTTATCGACGAAGCGCACACGCTGGTGGGCGCCGGTGGCGCCGCCGGAACAGGTGATGCCGCCAACCTGCTCAAGCCGGCCCTGGCCCGTGGCACCTTGCGCACCGTGGCCGCCACCACCTGGGCCGAGTACAAGAAACACATCGAGAAAGACCCGGCCCTGACTCGCCGCTTCCAGGTCGTGCAAGTCGCCGAACCGTCGGAAGACAAGGCGCTGCTGATGATGCGCGGCGTGGCCTCGACCATGGAAAAACACCACCAGGTGCAGATCCTCGACGAAGCGCTGGAAGCTTCGGTGAAGCTGTCCCACCGCTACATCCCGGCGCGCCAGTTGCCGGACAAATCCGTGAGCCTGCTGGACACCGCCTGCGCCCGCGTCGCCATCAGCCTGCACGCGGTGCCGGCGGAAGTGGACGACAGCCGTCGTCGTATCGAGGCGTTGGAAACCGAGTTGCAGATCATCGCCCGTGAGCATGCCATCGGCATTGCGATTGGCACGCGTCAAACCAGCACCGAGGCGTTGTTGAGCGCTGAGCGTGAGCGTCTGGCGACCTTGGAAAGCCGCTGGGCTGAAGAGAAAACCTTGGTGGACGAGTTGCTAGCCACCCGTGCAACGCTGCGTGAAAAGGCGGGCGTCGTGGACAGTGGCAACGATGAGCTGCGCGCCCAACTGGTCGACCTGCAACAGCGCCTCACCGCCCTGCAAGGCGAAACCCCGCTGATCCTGCCCACCGTGGATTACCAGGCCGTGGCCTCGGTGGTCGCTGACTGGACCGGCATTCCGGTCGGCCGCATGGCGCGCAATGAGTTGGAGACGGTGCTCAACCTCGACCAGCACCTGAAAAAACGCATCATCGGCCAGGACCACGCCCTGCAGATGATCGCCAAGCGCATCCAGACCTCCCGCGCCGGCCTCGACAACCCGAGCAAGCCGATTGGCGTGTTCATGCTGGCGGGCACCTCGGGCGTGGGCAAGACCGAAACCGCCCTGGCCCTGGCCGAAGCCATGTACGGCGGCGAACAGAATGTCATCACCATCAACATGAGCGAATTCCAGGAAGCCCACACGGTGTCGACCCTCAAGGGTGCGCCTCCAGGCTATATCGGCTACGGCGAAGGCGGCGTGCTGACCGAAGCGGTGCGGCGCAAGCCCTACAGCGTGGTGCTGCTGGACGAGGTGGAAAAAGCCCACCCGGACGTGCATGAGATCTTCTTCCAGGTGTTCGACAAGGGCGTGATGGAGGACGGCGAAGGCCGGGTGATCGACTTCAAGAACACCCTGATCCTGCTGACCACCAACGCCGGCACCGAGCTGATTTCCCAGGTGTGCAAAGACCCGGCGAACATCCCGGAGCCGGAAGACATCGCCAAGGCCCTGCGCCAGCCGCTGCTGGAGATTTTCCCGCCGGCTCTGCTCGGCCGTCTGGTGACCATTCCGTACTACCCGCTCAGCGACGAGATGCTCAAGGCCATCACCCGCCTGCAACTGAACCGCATCAAGAAGCGCGTAGAGACCACCCACAAAGTGGCTTTCGATTACGACGACGCGGTGGTCGATTTGATCGTCTCGCGCTGCACCGAAACCGAAAGCGGCGGGCGCATGATCGACACCATCCTGACCAACAGCCTGCTGCCGGACATGAGCCGTGAATTCCTCACGCGCATGCTGGAGGGCAAGGCGTTGGCGGGTGTGCGCATCAGCAGCCGGGATAACGAGCTGCATTACGACTTCAGCGATTGACCTGTCGAAATGTGATTAAAATTGTGGGAGGGGGCTTGCCCCCGATGGCGTCGGGTCAGCCAGAAATTTCTAACCTGATACACCGCTATCGGGGGCAAGCCCCCTCCCACACTTGATTCGGTTTCTTCAGTTATCAAGTCATTTACGGGTTAACCGATGCTATTCAACCAAGCCTCACGCCTGGCCAAAATCACCAGCCCCCTCGGGCCGGATGTACTGCTGCTCAATGAAATGGGCGGCGGCGAAGAGCTGGGGCGGCTGTTCAACTACGAGCTGCAACTGACGTCCCTGGATGCCAACATCGACCTCAACCAATTGCTCGGCAAACCCATGAGCGTGGGCCTGCAGTTGGCGGACGGCGGTGAACGGCACTTCCACGGCATCGTCGCACGGTGCAGCCAGAACATCGACCAGGGCCAGTTCGCCAGTTACCAGGTGACGCTGCGCCCGTGGCTGTGGTTGCTCAGCCGCACCTCCGATTGCCGGATTTTCCAGAACCTGAGCATCCCGCAGATCATCAAGCAGGTGTTCCGCGACCTGGGTTTTTCCGATTTCGAAGACGCCCTGAGCCGGCCGTACCGCGAGTGGGAATACTGCGTGCAGTACCGCGAGACCAGCTTCGATTTCGTCAGCCGCTTGATGGAGCAGGAAGGTATTTACTACTTCTTCCGCCATGAGCAGGACCGCCATGTGCTGGTGCTGGCCGACGCCTACGGCGCCCACACCACGGTGCCGGGCTACGCGTCAGTCCCGTATTACCCCAAGGACGAGCAGCAGCGCGAACGCGACCACATGCACAACTGGCACCTGGCGCAGGAGGTGCAGCCCGGTTCGCTGGAGCTCAACGACTACGACTTCCAGCGCCCCAGCGCCAGCATCGATGTGCGCTCGGCCATGCCACGCCCGCACACCGCCGGCGACTACCCGCTGTACGACTACCCCGGCACCTACGTGCAAAGCGAGGACGGCGAACACTACGCACGCACCCGTATCGAAGCCCTGCAGACCCTGCATGAGCAGATCGAATTCAGCGGCAACGCGCGGGGGTTGGGTTCGGGGCATTTGTTCAGCCTCACCGGCTTCAGCCGCCAGGACCAGAACCGCGAATACCTGATCATCGGCTGCCGCTACTACATCGTCCAGGAAAGCCTGGAAAGCGGCGGCGGTTCGGGCTCGGCACAGTTCGAAAGCAGCCTCACCTGCATTGACGCCCAACAGAGCTTCCGCCCGCTCGCCATCACCCACCGCCCTATCGTCAAAGGCCCGCAGACCGCGCTGGTGGTCGGCCCCAAGGGCGAGGAAATCTGGACCGACCAGTACGGCCGCGTCAAGGTGCACTTCTACTGGGACCGTCACGACCAATCCAACGAGAACAGCTCGTGCTGGATTCGCGTGTCGCAATCCTGGGCCGGCAAGAACTGGGGCTCGATGCAGATCCCACGGATCGGCCAGGAAGTGATTGTGAGCTTTCTGGAAGGTGATCCCGACCGACCGATCATCACCGGGCGGGTGTACAACGCCGAGCAGACCGTGCCTTACGACCTGCCGGAAAACGCCACCCAGAGCGGCATGAAAAGCCGTTCGAGCAAGGGCGGCACGCCGGCCAACTTCAATGAAATCCGCATGGAGGACAAGAAGGGGTTGGAGCAGCTGTATATCCATGCCGAGCGCAACCAGGACATCGTGGTCGAGGTGGATGAGAGCCATTCGGTGGGGCATGACCGCAACAAGAGCATCGGGCACAACGAGACGGTGACCATCGGCAACAACCGCCTGCGCATCGTCAAGCAGGAAGACATCCTCTCGGTGGGCCAGCGCAAGACCGACAGCATCAGCCAGAGCTACGTCATCGAAGTAGGCGAAAACCTGCGCCTGGTCTGCGGTGAAAGCATCCTGGAGTTGAACGCCAGCGGGCAGATCAACCTCACCGGCGTGCAGATCAGCTTCTATGCCAGCGGCGACGCCGAGTTCAACACCGGTGGCGTGCTGCACCTGAACAACGGTGGCGGCCCCGGCGCCACACCCGATGGCCAAGGCCAGAAAGCCGCCATCGACGCCAATATCAAAGCCGCGTTCCCCGCGCCGAAAAGCTCCTGACGAGACCTGTTCTCATGACGTATCGAATCAACGAATTCCAGTTTCAACTGCCCGCCAGCGAGTTGCAGGACGCGACGATCAATATCCTCAAGTTCCCTGAATTGGGCACCTCCCTGATCGTCAGCCGCAGCCTGCTCGCCGAGGGTGAAACCCTGCACAGCAACTTCAATGACCAGCTCCAGCGCCTGGAAAAACAGGTGCAGGATTTACGCTATCAACCCGGTGTCGACGTGCGTTTGGGCGCAGCCCAAGAGGTCGAAGGCATCGAGCTGCGCAGCCAGTTCAACAAGGGCAACGACAAGGTGTTCCAGTACCAGTTGGCGCTGGTGTTGCCGGGTACGCGCAAGATGCTCGCCTTGAGTTATGTGAAGGCGGACAAGCTCGGGGATGCCGAGGCCGCGCATTGGTCGACGATCAAGGGCTCGCTCGTGTTCGACGTCCCCCAGTGAAGCGGCCTTTGCATGTCTGACGCACTGCTCTGGGCTGCGCGCCTGGGCGATGGGCTGTCCCACACCTCTGTCATGGCCGACATCCTCGGCGGCGTACTGGAGGTGGCGGCCAATGTGGCGATTACTGCATTGGCGACCGCTGCGGTGGTGGCGGCTACCGGCATTACCGTCGCGACCGGTGGACTGGGGGCCTGCGTGCTGGGCGCGGTCGTCGGCGTCATCGTCGGCATCGCCATGAGCAAGACCGGGGCCGACAAGGGGTTGAGCGCCATGTGCGAAGGAATCGGCAACGCGCTGTTCCCTCCCTCGGTCATGGCCACGATCCTCAGCGGGTCCACCGACACACTGATCAACGCCTTGCCCGCTGCGCGCGCGGCCGGCGTCGTGCCCTCCCACGTCGCACCTGCGGGCACCGAATCCGAGCCGTCGCCAGCACCGGAACACAGCGAAGAGCCCGGCTACCTGGACATGGCCAAAGGATTCTTTGCGCAAATGTGGCGCCCCACCGTCGCCACGCCAGCGCCAGGTGCAGTGCCTAAACCGCTGGACGTGGTGACCTGCACAAAGCACCCCCCGATGCCGCCGCAGTTTCTGGCCGAAGGCTCGGAAAAGGTCACGGTCAACGGTCAACCGGCGGTACGCAGCGGTGACCGCAGCACCTGCGATGCCACCGTGGTGTCGTCGGGGCTGATTTCGCCCAATGTGACTATCGGCGGCGGCTCAGTCGTGGTGCGCGAGATCCGTAGCGGCAAGACGCCGGGGGTTGGCCTGGCCGTCACCGCGCTGATGATGCTCAAGGGGGGTAAAGGCAAGTTCCTCAGCAACCTTCCCTGCATGCTGCTGGCAGGCGTCAATTCGTTTGTGGTCAGTCAGGCCATGGGCGCACTGGCCAACGCCGCCATGGGCTCTTCCAACCCGGTGCACGCGAGCACGGGGGCCAAGGTGCTGGGCGGCCCCGAGGAGCTGGATTTCGCCTTGCCCGGGATCATGCCCATCGACTGGCAGCGTTTCTACAACAGCCGAGATGAACGCCGCGATGGCTTGTTTGGTGCCGGCTGGAGTGTGCCCTATGAAGTCAGCGTGCAGCTGCTGCCTCACCTTGAAGGGGGCGAGTACGCGCTGTACATCGACGAGCAGGGTCGACGTATCGACATGGGTTCGATCCCTTTGGGCGGTGCCGTTTTCAGCGCTGGCGAAGGCCTCAGCGTCAAGCGTCACTTGAACGGCCAGTGGCTGATCGAAAGCGCAGACGGCTTGTACCGGCTATTCGAGCCGGCGCCACAGGACGCATCGTTGCTACGCCTGAGCCAACTGGGAGATCGCAACGACAACCGAATCCACCTCGACTATGACGACGATGGTCGCCTGCTGGGCCTGCGTGACACCTTTGACCTGGTCAGGGTCGAGCTGACCTACGACAGCACTTGGCCCCAGCGCGTCAGCCGGATCGAACGGCTGTATCCCGACCACCACCGTGAAGTACTGATGCATTACGCCTACGACGTCCGTGGCGACCTGGCCGCTGTACGCCAATCCGACGGGCACGTGAAGCGCCGCTTTGCCTATGATGCCGGGCAGCGCATGGTCGAGCATCAATTGCCCAGCGGCCTGCGTTGCTTCTATCAGTGGGCCAGGGTTGATGACCGTGAATGGCGTGTTGTCCGGCATTGGACGGAGGCCGGGGACACCTACACATTCGACTATGCGCTGGACACCGGCATCACCCGTGTCACGGACGGGCTGGCGCGTGTCAGCATTCGACACTGGGATGAGCGACACCAGATCATCGCGTCCACCGATGCACTGGGGCGAACCTGGGCCTTCCGGTGGAATGATGAAAGCCAACTGCTGGGCGCAACCGACCCTCTCGGTGGGCATTATCAGTTCAGCTACGACGATGCCGGCAACCTGACTGAGACCCTCGACCCCCTGGGGCGCAGTGAATCGACCTTGTGGCTGGAGCACTGGGCGCTGCCATTGGCGGAGACCGATGCCGCTGGCAATACCTGGCAGTACCATTACGACTCGCGGGGCAACTGCATTCGCGAAACCGACCCGCTGGGCAACCGCACGGTCTATCACTATGACGGACACGGCCAAGTCAGGGAGATCATCGACGCCATCGGCAAGCGCAAGACCTTGCGCTGGTCCCCACTGGGTCAATTGACCGAGCACACCGACTGTACGGGCCTGACCACCCGTTTGAGCTACTGCAAGCGAGGCTTGCTGCTGGCCAGTACCGACGCGCTCGGGGAACGCACCACCTTCAAGTATGACGACCAGGGCCGCCTGATCAGCAAGCAGTTGCCCGATGGGCGCAACGAGCATTATCAGCGTGACGCCAGCGGCCAGTTGATCGGCTACAGCGACCCTGCCGGCCACACCACGCGCTTTGAGCATGCGTCGAACGGCCAGTTGCGCCAACGCATCGACGCCCATGGCCGCCGTGTGGAGTTGAGCCACGACGCCTATGGCCGCCCGCACAGCCTGACCAACGAAAATGGCGAGCGCTACCGATTCGACTGGGACGACGGTGATCGCCTGACCCTCGAACAGCGCCTGGACGGCTGCCGGAAACGGTACACGTACGACCCGCTGGACAATGTCACACAGGTAGAAACCCTCGCATCGTCCGACACCGAGCCCGCCATCATTCATGATCTGGAGCGGGACGCAGCTGGCCGGCTGATCGCCAAGCGCACCGTGGATGGCTGCACGACGTACCGCTACGATCAGCTCGACCAAGTCACAGCCATCACCTTTACAGGCCACGACGGCGAGCAGCAAACCCTGGGCTTCGGTTATGACGCCCTCGGCCAGCTGACCCTTGAACAAAGCGCCGCCGGTTGCCTGGAGCATCTCTACGACGAATTGGGCAACCTGGCCCAGACCCGCCTTCCCGACGGCCGCTGGCTCAACCGCCTGCGCTACGGTAGCGGGCACTTGCATCAGGTCAACCTGGATGGGCAGGTCATCAGTGACTTCGAGCGCGACCGTCTGCATCGCGAAGTGCTGCGCACCCAGGGCCGCATCAGCACGCGTTGCGAATATGACCGCAGTGGACGTCTGCGCGCCCGCCAGCGCCGCCAACCGGACCATTCACTGTTACATCCACCGGCGCAGACACGCCTGGGCTATGACGACAGCGACCAACTGGTCGAACGCTACGACAGCCAGCCCGGCGCGGCACACCGCCAATTACTGCATTACGACGCCACCGGCCGCATTCTGGCTAGCCAGGACAACCTCCTGGGCCAGCGGGAAGCCTTCCGCTACGACCCGGCGGCCAACCTGCTGGATGGCTCAGGACAGGTCGCCCACAACCGATTGCTGACCTACCAGGACAAACATTACCGCTATGACGGTTTTGGCCGGATGGTTGAAAAGCGCAGCCTTCGGCGCGGCACCCAGCGCTTCAGCTACGACGCGGAGCAACGGCTGGCACAGGTGCATAACGATGACGGCTCCCGGGTCGTCATGACCTATGACCCGCTGGGCCGGCGCACCGCCAAGACCACCTACGACCGCAACGGTGTGCAGCGCAGCCAGACACGTTTCACTTGGGACGCGTTGCAACTCGTGCAGGAGCACTGCAATCAGCAGACCAGCCTCTATATCTATGCCGACGAGGGCTACGAACCACTGGCCCGTGTCGATGGCACGGGTCACCTGCAAAAAATCCGCTACTACCACAACGACCTCAACGGATTGCCCGAACGCCTCACCGAGAGCGACGGCCATACGGTGTGGCAAGCGCGCTATGAAGTCTGGGGCAATACCGTCGAGGAAAACCGAGAACCCTACTTCATCGAAGAACAGAACCTGCGTTTCCAGGGCCAGTATCTGGACCGGGAAACGGGGCTGCACTACAACACTCTGCGCTTTTATGACCCGGATATCGGGCGCTTCACCACACCCGACCCCATCGGTCTGGCCGGCGGCCTGAATCTCTACCAATATGCGCCCAACCCGCTGAGCTGGATTGACCCGTTGGGCCTGATGAAATGCTCCAGCCCACCCAAGGGGCGCAAGGTCAGTCGCACCGTGTATCGGTTCGAGGAACCGGGGCGCATCGGGACCACTTGGCAGGCACACAAGTGGAATGTGGAGTCCACCCACCGCTACACCACCAAAGGCGTCGGCGGGGTGTATGGCGCGAACTCACGGAAAACCGCGCTGGGCGAGGTCACGCACTGGAAGGTCGACCTGTCCAAACGGGTGTTGGTCAGCAAGAAGGTGCAGCTCAATAATGTCCTGGATCTGACCCGCGCCGATGTGCGCAAGCAGCTAGGGGTCAGCCTTAAAAGCATCACCGGCTCGAAGTACACCGAGACCCATCAGATCGGCAATTGGGCCAAGGCCAACGGCTATGATGGAATCCTGGCACCATCGGCACGCAACCCGACCGGCAGCAACTTGATCTCCTTTGCAGGTTTTTGAACATGGAACGACTGGAAAACGAATACCCGGGTGACGCGGACTGGCAGAGCACAGTGGCCTTGTATGAAGAAGACTACCTTGACGACGATGCGCGTGAAATGGCCAAGGCCTTGGGCGGCCATCTCGACCTGGCAGTGATACTGCGTGGAAAACGAGGCCTTGAAGAGGGGTTGTGGTGGATCGGGCAAAAGGTTCCGGCACTCGACAACCTCACCCCGCTGGAGTGCCTGGAAAGTCCCACGCTGATAAAACGCTTGAAGACAGCACTGATGCGCATGCCATAACACTCAAGGACACGGCGACTATGGACAGTTGTGCGTTCAATTCAATCAGACACAGGAGTGCAGTCCTTGTCTGATGCACTCTGGGCCGCCCGCATGGGCGATGCGCTCTCCCACACGTCGATGATGGCGGACATCCTTGGTGGGGTGCTGGAAGTGGCGGCCAATATCGCGATCACGGCGGTGGCGACGGCGGCTGTCGTCGCCGCCACCGGGATTACCGTCGCCACCGGTGGGCTTGGCTGTTTCCTGCTGGGAGCGGTGGTGGGCACGATTGTCGGCCTGGCCATGAGCAAGACCGGGGCCGACAAAGGCCTGACGAATTTATGCGATACGTTCGCCAACGCGCTGTTTCCACCCACGGTGCAGGCCAATATTCTTACCGGTTCCACCGATACCCTGACCAACAACATCCCCGCTGCACGCGCCGCAGGGGCGATCAGCTCCCATGTCGCACCGGCCGGTACCGAGCTGGAAGCGCCCGAGCCGGAGCCCGAAGCCAGCTACCTGGACATGGCCGAAAGTTTCTTCTCGCAGATGTGGCGCCCTACCGTCGCCACCCCCGCGCCTGGGGCCGAGCCCAAGCCGCTGGACCTGGTCACCTGCATGAAGCACCCGCCGATGCCGCCGCAGTTTCTGGCCGAGGGATCGGACAAAGTCACCATCAACGGCCAACCGGCGGTGCGCAGTGGTGATCGCAGTACCTGTGATGCGACAGTGGTGTCGTCGGGGTTGATTTCTTCCAACGTAACCATTGGCGGCGGCTCGGTGGTGGTGCGTGAGATCCGCAGCGGCAAGACCCCGGGCGTGGGGCTGGCGGTCACGGCGTTGTTGATGCTCAAGGGCGGCAAGGGCAAGTTCTTCAGCAAACTGCCGTGCATGTTGATCGGCGGCGCTACGTCGATGGCGGTCAGCAGCGCGATGGGGGCCGTGGCGAACGCAGCGATGGGCTCTTCGAATCCGGTGCATGCGGCCACCGGCGCGAAGGTGCTGGGCGGCGATGATGAGCTGGATTTCGTCCTGCCCGGCATCCTGCCGATTGATTGGCAACGCTTCTACAACAGCCGCGACGCACGCACGGGCAGTCTTTTCGGCGCAGGCTGGAGCGTGCCGTATGAAGTGTGCGTCGACATCCAGCATCACCCCGATGGCGGCGAAACGCTGGTCTACACCGATGAACAAGGCCGCCCCATCGACATGGGCTCGATTCCCTTGGGCGGCGCCGTGTTCAGCGCGGGTGAAGGGCTGGCCGTGCGGCGACATCTCAATGGGCAGTTGCTGATCGAAAGCGATGACGGGTTGTATCGCTTGTTTGAACCCTCTGCCAACCCGTCGTTGCTGCGCCTTAGCCAGCTCGGCGACCGCAATGACAACCGCATCCATGTCGACTACGACGCCGCCGGGCAACTGGTGCGCCTGCGCGATACCTTCGATCTGGTGCAGGTTGAGTTGATCCGTGATCAGGGCCAGTTGGCGCGCATCGAACGCCTGTACCCCGATCAGCGCCGCGAAGTGCTCGTCAGCTATGGCTTCGATGCGCAGGGCAACCTGGCTGAAGTGCGCGATACCACTGGCCAGGTCCAGCGGCGTTTCGCCTACGACAGTGGCCAGCGGATGGTGGAGCATCAACTGCCAACCGGATTGCGCTGCTTCTATGAGTGGGCCTTGGTTGAAGACCTGGAATGGCGCGTGGTGCGGCACTGGACCGACGAAGGCGACGCCTACCAGTTCGACTATGACTTGCAGGCCGGTATCACGCGAATTACCGATGGCCTGCAACGCGTCAGTACCCGGCATTGGAACACTCAACACCAGATCATTCGATACAGCGACAATCTCGGCCACACCTGGCTGTTCGAATGGAACGACGAGCGCCAGTTGCTCAGTGCCACTGATCCGCTGGGCGGGCGCTTTGAATACAGCTACGACGAGGCCGGCAACCTGATCGGCGAAACCGACCCGCTAGGGCGCAGCGATTCGACCTTGTGGCTTGAGCACTGGGCCCTGCCACTGGTGGAGACCGACGCCGCCGACAATAGCTGGGCGTATCGCTACGATCGGCGCGGCAACTGCATCGCCGAAACCGATCCACTGGGCTACGTCACCCGCTACCGCTATGACGACCACGGTCAGGTCGTGGAAATCATCGATGCCACCGGCAAAAGCAAAAAGCTGCGCTGGAATCCGTTCGGGCAACTGGTCGAGCATATCGACTGCTCGGGTTACCCAACTCGTTTCAGCTATGACGAGCGCGGCTATCTGCAGGTCATCACCGATGCTCTCGGCGAACGCACTCAATTCAGCTATGACGCCCAGGGGCGCTTGCTCACCACCCAATTGCCAGACGGTCGTATCGAGCAGTACCAGCGCGATACGAGCGGGCAACTGGTGGGTTACACCGACCCGGCCGGACATACCACGTTGTACCAGCACAACCGTCGCGGGCAGGTACGCCAGCGCATCGATGCCCATGGCCGGCAAGTGCAGTTCGGCTATGACAGCTATGGGCGGTTGCAGGCACTGATCAATGAGAACGGCGAGCGATATCGTTTCGCGTGGGACGCTGGCGATCGGCTGGTTGAGCAGCAAGACCTCGATGGCAGCGCCAAGCGCTACGATTACGACGCGTTGGATAATGTCACGACGCTGACGGCCGTTCCAGCGCCTTACGGCAATGGGCTGGCGTTGGTGCCCGACATACCACCCGCGCCTATCGTGCATCGACTCGAACGTGATGCGGTCGGCCGGTTGGTGGCCAAAACCACGGACGATGGCCGCACCGAGTACCGCTACGACGAGCTCGACCAACTCACTGCTGTCACCTTCACCGACCTGCAAGGCAACGCCCAGGCCCTGGGCTTCGCCTACGACGCCCTCGGCCAGTTGGTGACCGAACAAAGCTCGGCAGGCGGCCTGCACCACCACTACGACGAGCTCGGCAACCTGATCCAGACCCAACTGCCGGACGGCCGCTGGCTCAATCGCCTGTACTACGGCAGCGGCCACCTGCACCAGATCAACCTCGATGGCCAGGTCATCAGCGACTTCGAACGCGACCGCCTGCACCGCGAAGTGCTGCGCACCCAGGGCCAGCTCAGCACCCGCAGCGAATACGACCGCAGCGGCCGCCTGCGTTCGCGCCAACGCCGTCACGCCAGTCAGTCAACCTTGCTGCCCGCGGCTGCGCAAAAACAGTTCGAATACGACCCCGCCGACAACCTGATCGGCAAACTCGACCAGCAGCCCGCCACGCAACACCGCCAACTGCTGCACTACGACGCCACCGGCCGCATCATCGCCAGCCAGGACAGCCTGCACGGCCAGCGCGAAACCTTCGCCTACGACGCCGCCGCCAACCTGCTGGACGGCCCGCAGGCTGGCGCGGGGTGGGTGGTGCATAACAAGCTGCTGACCTATCAGGACAAGCGTTATCGCTATGACGCGTTTGGCCGCACGATTGAAAAACGCAGCGCCAAACGGGGCGTGCAGCGGTTTGCCTACGATGCTGAAAGCCGTTTGGTTGAAGTGCGTAACGATGACGGCAGCGTCGTGCGAATGACCTACGACCCGCTGGGCCGACGCATCGAAAAAACCGAGCATGGCCGTGACGGGTATCCGCTGGGAGAAACGCAGTTTGTGTGGGATGGACTGCGGTTGTTGCAGGAGCATAAACACAGCCAGACCAGCCTTTATGTTTACGACGATGACGGCTATGAACCGCTGGCCCGCGTCGACGGCCTTGGCCCGTTGCAGAAGATTCGCTACTACCACAACGATCTGAATGGCTTGCCGGAACAACTGACCGAGGCCGATGGGCACAACGTCTGGCAGGCGACTTATCGGGTGTGGGGCAACACACTGGAAGAGGTGCGCGAGCCTTATTACATCGAGGAGCAGAACCTGCGGTTCCAGGGGCAGTACCTGGATCGGGAGACGGGGCTGCATTTCAATACGTTCAGGTTTTATGATCCGGATGTGGGGCGGTTTACGACGCCGGATCCGATTGGGTTGGCGGGGGGCATCAATCTTTATTTGTATGCCGCCAATCCATATGGATGGGTTGACCCACTGGGCTGGAGCTGTACGTCATCCATAAACCGACGCATTGGACGCCTGAAAAAACAGGGATACCAGGACCACCACATACTGAGCGACAAGCATGCCAGTACTAAAAATCACCCTCTGCTTAAATTGGCAGGATTCGATTTGCAAAGTCGGCAAAATAAAATATTCCTGCCCAACAAGACTCGGGCGATGACTGACGGACGTCGGTCTATTCACCAAGGACGCCATGCAGCTAGGGTCAATCAAAACCTTGGGAGCAAAATGGATCGAGTACAAAAGGTTGGCAAACGTGAAAACTGGGATCAGGCCCAATACCGCAAAGCCCTAGATAAAATCGTGTCCGATGAGCGAAGATTACTCCGCTCTGGCGAGAGACAATTGAATAAAAATGCGCGCCCAGGCGCACATTATAATTAGGATATCTAGAAATGATCTTAAGCTGGAAAGCGCCTATCTATCACAGCGAAACATTGCTGGGCTCATACGATGCCGAGATCGGTTCGTATGAGACTGCGGGATCGAACTTTGATTATTTATCGCTACTGTCAGGCGAGCCTTATCCTGCCGACATGGATAGACCAAAAATATTTTTCCCATGCCAAAAGAAAAAGCTATTGGCGTATGACTGCTTATGGTTGTTGGGTGACATACCGTTGGTGAGCGAGAGGTTGGCAGATTTCCTCATGCAGAAAGCCAACCATCATATTCAGCTCTTGAAACCCGCTAGTATTGCTGCAAACGGAGAGGCCGTGGATGACGGCTATTACATCGTCAATGCTGCCCAAGCGATTAGCGCTGTTGATCACAGCAAGTCGGTACCGGAGCTCTCTGACAGTGGCTCAATACTGTACTTCAATGAAATTTGGCTTCATGATACCGCCGCAGGAATGGATGGGATTGCCCGTGAGCGTGATTCTGGCGACCTTTTGATTTCCCAAGATTTGGCTGATGCCATGATAGAAAATCGGTTCAAAGGTGACAAAGGGCTAGGCTTCTACATCGCTAATCAATCATTTACCCCCTATAAAAATCAGGCATAAAGTTAACAATAAAGGGGACGGATCTATTTAATCCGGATAGGGACTACAAATAAATCTGACCCCTTAGGTCTTGTACCTAAAAGAGGCTGCTGTATGAAAACCCTCAAGGCACCCAAACCGGGTGATCTTTTCTACATCCCAGCCCTCAACGCTTCAGATGAGCCTGGCTTTGTGATTGCACGCTATATCGAGCTGATTCCTCCTGCGCTGGGACATTTGATTGAGGTTTTTGAGAAATTATATACACAAATCCCTACCTCGATCAGCGAGGTGGACACCTCAAAACGTTTGTTTCGACCGATTTTCTGCAGCATGCGTTTTTCAGATATCCCTCGCTGGAAGATTCTTTTCAGTGACCCGGACTACACGAAATCGACCTCTGATTATGACAGAATTCAATTCGCGTTTGAGTCAGAATTCAGGACTGGAGGCGTAAGCACGCCCGCATCTGAGGAACAGTTGGTAAATATTGAACCCTCAATTTGCTGGCGTATGCATCACATTATTTTCAGAGTAATTGCTCATCTGCGTGGGGCGCTAACGGAGGATGAGGCCATGGACTATGAGCACTTACCCGACGACTTACGCATTGATAGCGTTACCGCTTCAGAGCGCGTAAACAAGGCAGTCCTGCATACGCAAGAATTGTTTGATTCCA
Organism: Pseudomonas extremorientalis; assembly: GCF_024584605.1. Taxonomy (NCBI): domain Bacteria; kingdom Pseudomonadati; phylum Pseudomonadota; class Gammaproteobacteria; order Pseudomonadales; family Pseudomonadaceae; genus Pseudomonas; species Pseudomonas extremorientalis. The sequence continues at coordinate 6,243,032 of NZ_CP089519.1, forward strand.
AATAAAAATAGATTGCCTACTCAACGATAAAGGCGATGGTGATAAAGCGATAAGGGGACGGATCTATTTAATCCAGATAGGAACCATGAATAAATCTGCCCCCTTTATCGGTTGTCGGAACGAAAGGATCGTTCAAAGTTGATACTAAAGGAAAGCTGGAGGTACCGTTAGGTGAAAAAGGCGCACAGCACAACGCAACCTTCAATCTTCTGATCTACAAGTGAATAACATGAGCCTAGAAATTCGTAAAAACATGGAAGTTGAACTATTGGAAGCGTTGAAGCAAATAACGCTTCCCAACGTCGACCTGAAGGTAAGCAAAAACAAGCTTTGCCTGCTTGTAGCAAAGAAAAAACTTGCAGACATCTACATCCAGCACTTGACCAAAGCCGATGGTTACTACGCTGGAATGGAAATATATACCTGTGAGGCATCTAGCTTTTGTATAGATCAATCCCCGCCGTATCAGAGTCGGCTGTTGAACGCATCATTTTTTTCGAAGACTTCCTTATCAGAAGAGACTAAACAGTTTGGCGACGAGATGGGCGGTATCATTAGAACGCCGTCGCCGCAAGAAATAAGCCAGACTGTAAAAAAATAACCGACCGTTTGAAGGCTTTTTACCTCCCAAAGGCAGAGAATTGCATCCTTGGCAAACGAGCACTAATTGAGGACGTATTGGCTGAGCCTGATAACTATGCATTCCCATTTCTCACCATCCTCTTTGCTGCCTACAAAAATAATCTGAGCCTGGATTCGGACGCACTAAAAAAAGCGCTCGCAACTAAATCCATTTTTGGAAACAAGCAGTTCGACCTGGCGTTAGCGAATAAAATTCTGAGTTAAAAATACAAATATTCCTCGCAGAGAAAAGGAAGTTCTTATTTAGTGCTAAAAATTTAAATTTTACGACGATGAGGCTATGAACCGCTGGCCCGCATCGACGGCCTTGGCCCGCTACAGAAGATTCGCTACTACCACAACGATCTGAATGGCTTGCCGGAACAACTGACCGAGGCCGATGGGCACAGCGTCTGGCAGGCGACTTATCGGGTGTGGGGCAACACGCTGGAGGAAGTGCGCGAGCCTTATTACATTGAAGAGCAGAATCTGCGGTTCCAGGGGCAGTATCTGGACCGGGAGACGGGGCTGCATTTCAATACGTTCAGGTTTTATGATCCGGATGTGGGGCGGTTTACGACGCCGGATCCGATTGGGTTGGCGGGGGGCATCAACCTCTATCAATATGCACCGAATCCGTTGGGCTGGACCGACCCCTGGGGCTGGAAATGTTGGGGCACCGCAAGGAAAGGTATCTGGAAAGACGCTGCGGCCAAGGCACCACCTGGCAAATATTCTCCTAGAAACCTGGCGCGGATGTCGGAAGGTAAAGCACCTAGAATGAGGGTTGAAGTTCGTTATCGTGACAGTGCTAGGAACAGACGACTCGGCCGTGTCGGCAAGACCAAAGTGATCGATGTTCCGATGGAGCTGAATCATCAGTACATTCCTCAACGAGCTCGATCAAACGTTGCTCACGAGGAGTGGAACCTGACCAAAGCGACACCTTGGGGGCATGAGTCTATGGATAAGTATCGCCATACCGGTTGGGACTTGGTGAGAGTAGTGAAAACCACAGGGCAATGGTAAGGCACGCTTTAAAGGAGCAGACATGAGTGAGTTGACTGATTTTCACGTTTTCTGGGGCGCGGCTATGGCTGTTGCTGAAAAGAAGTCCGCTTCGATGGAGGCTGAAGGGGCCGAGGATTTCGCCCGATGCCTTTACGATGAATACGTTGAGCAAGGCGCGCCAAAAAACAAAAAGAAATGGCTAACTGAACGATTGGAAAATGAATTTCTCTGTTTAAAGGAGAGCCCCGTATGGGTGGGGGAGCCGGCTTGGTTGTACCATCAGGGTCAACCTATGGTTTTTTTACGTCAGTTTTCAGTTTCACCTTCAGCACAGCACATCAAAGAAAAAATCTCTCTTGGCGACACCATTTACGTATTTGGCGCAAAACACCTTATCAAAAGGCCGGCTGGAGATATTTGGACTGATATATATCGCACTGCAGTTCAAACGTTTGAAGGCGAAACCGCAGTGGAAATTCTGGCGTAGGTTGTATTTAAAAGCGCTAGCCTTGACAACCTGTACGGTCAAACCTTCGCCTACGACGCCGCCGCCAACCTGCTGGACGGCCCGCAGGCTGGCGCTGGGTTGGTGGTGCATAACAAGCTGCTGACCTATTAGGACAAGCGTTATCGCCATGGCGAGTTTGGCAGCTGGGCCGACGCATCGAAAAAACCTAGCATGGCCGTGACGGGTATCCGCTGGGAGAAACGCAGTTTGTGTGGGATGGACTGCGGTTGTTGCAGGAGCATAAACACAGCCAGACCAGCCTTTATGTTTACGACGATGACGGCTATGAACCGCTGGCCCGCATCGACGGCCTTGGTCCGCTACAGAAGATTCGCTACTACCACAACGATCTGAATGGCTTGCCGGAACAACTGACCGAGGCCGATGGGCACCGCGTCTGGCAGGCGACTTATCGGGTGTGGGGCAACACACTGGAAGAGGTGCGCGAGCCTTATTACATCGAGGAGCAGAACCTGCGGTTTCAGGGGCAGTACCTGGATCGGGAGACGGGGCTGCATTTCAATACGTTCAGGTTTTATGATCCGGATGTGGGGCGGTTTACGACGCCCGACCCTATTGGGCTGGCGGGCGGGATTAATCTCTATCAATACGCGCCGAACCCTATCGTCTGGACTGACCCCCTTGGATACAAGGGTTGCAACGTCAAGGCAGGAGATGGCAAGACACACGATATCGTTCTTGAACTGACCAGGAAGCAGTACAAGCAGACGTTCGGTCACATCGCTGATGTCATCAAGGCGCGAGGAAAAAATATATTCACTATTGATCGCCTGGGCGCGGCAGATAACCGCAAAGCCTCTCTGGCCGGTCACCCGTCCGTCAAGGCACTGGATCGGGATGAATTCCCGATGGCGATGTTCAAAGAAGGTGGCAAAGGGGCTAGCGTCAGGTACATCGACCCTAGCGACAACCGAGGCGCAGGCTCCTCGATCGCGCATGCCCTGAGCGGCTATGACGACGGGACCCGAGTAAAAATAGTCGTGAAGTAACCGATTGGAGATTTCCATGCAGATCACAGAAGCACTTGACTCACTCTCTGCTGCCAGCGGCCCATTGGCAGACCGCGTGTCGAAAGTGGCAGCCAAATACAATAAAACTCAGAAGTCACGTATCGAATCGCTGACCCGTCTGGCTTACCTGTTGTACGTCATCAATGAAAACGACCTGGCCGAGCAGCTCACTGCACCGCTGAGCAAAATCCCTTTTGAAAATAACTATGACTATTGGGTCTGGATCGAGGCGTCACTGGTACTCAACGGCACCCTGGCGAGGGCGCGCGGTGATGAGCCCGTGTACGCTGATGCGCTTGCTCGTGTATTGGCGGCGCTGAACACCGGAAACGAGCTGCAAGTCACGGTGAAGCGCAACACCCATGAACGCTTTGTAAGAGGCGAGACCTTGAGCCTGGACAAAATCCAGGACGCAGAGAACGAGGGCGACTTTGCGACAGAGGGCAATCAACGTGTCACTTACCTGATGAGCCTGTTAAAAATTCAGTTCTTTGATAAACCCGAACATTACCCGCACGAAAAGATAAAGGCCGATATCGAAGAAAATGTCGCCAGAATCAATGAAATCATTGGCAAGATCGGATTAGAAAAGCTCACGCCATTCAAATGAAGTCTTGTTTAATCCAATAAAAAATGGGCACCCGACCCAGTCGGCGTGCCCATTTCTCCTACCACCCCGCCCCCTTCGAGACGGTAACGCTATTACGCGTTGACAGTGTCTTTCAGCGACTTGCCCGGCTTGAACGCAACGGTGTTGCTCGCCTTGATCTTCACCGGCTCACCGGTTTGAGGGTTTTTGCCAGTGCGAGCGCCACGGTGGCGTTGCAGGAAGGTGCCGAAGCCAACCAGGGTGACGCTGTCCTTGCGGTGCAGGGCGCCGGTGATTTCTTCGAGAACGGCGTTGAGGACGCGGTTGGCCTGTTCTTTAGTGAGATCGGCTTTTTCAGCGATGGCGGCTGCGAGTTCTGGTTTACGCATAAGTGAAGCCTCTTTGACGGTTTTTTGTTGTTATGTCCGTGCTGCTCTCTTCTGGAGCAGCGCCCAAAGCGCCGCAGGCTCTACTCTGCGGCAGACGGGAGTGAGGATGGCATGCCCTCGCACGCTCCGCCAGTCTAGCGGCGACCTTTCTGGAGGGAAAAACGTGTTTATTCCGACAGAACGACCGGTATTTACGCCAGCAACGGCGGAAGTTCTTTGTTGAGGGCGAGTTTTTCCATCACGGCGCTGCCAGTCAGTGCGTAACCCAGCAGGCGACCGCTGGCGTCACGGCACAGGGCCTTGATGTCGGCGCCCTCGCCTTCGACACTCCAGACGCCTTCGGTGCCCCGAGGCGGTGGCGAAACCACCAGCGGGCAGACCGGGGTTTTCACGGTCACCGGCATCGGGCCGTAGCTGACGGCAGTGGCGTTGCCGGCCAGGGTCTGGGCCAACGCACGGGCGCAGCTCATCAGCGGCATCACGTACAGCAGGTTCAGGCCGTCGACCTCGGCGCAGTCGCCCATGGCGTAGATATTGGCGTGGGAGGTTTTGAGATGGCGGTCCACCATGATCCCGCGATTGGTCTGCAGGCCGGCGGCGGCGGCCAGGTCGACGCGTGGGCGCAGGCCAATGGCCGAGACCACCAGGTCACAGGCGATCACTTCACCGTCCGACAGGTGAGCTTCCAGACCATCAGCGGTGCGCTGCAGGCGATTCAGCACCGGGCCCAGGTGGAAACGCGCGCCGAGGCCTTCGAGGCCGGCCTGTACCGCGGCGGCGGCGGCCGGGTGCAACAGGGTCGGCATGACTTGCTCGCACGGTGCCACCAGGTCGATTTCATAACCGCCCAGGATCAGGTCATTGGCGAACTCGCAGCCGATCAGGCCGGCGCCGAGCAGCAGCACACGGCGCTTGCCGGCAGCGGCGGCACGAAAGCGTGCGTAGTCTTCGAGGTCGTTGATCGGGAAAATCAGGTCAGCCGCATCGCCTTCAATCGGCACACGGACGGTTTCTGCGCCCCAGGCCAGGATCAGGTCGCGGTAGGCCACCGCCTCCTCGCCGATCCACAGGCGCTTGTGACCGGGGTCAATGCCGCTGACGCGGGTGTGAGTGCGCACTTCGGCCTTGAGTTGCTCGGCCATGGCGCCCGGTTCAGCCATGCTCAGGCCATCGGCTTGCTTGTTCTTGCCAAACCCGGTGGAGAGCATGGGCTTGGAGTAGGAGCGCCCGTCATCCGCAGTGATCAGCAGCAATGGGGTTTCGCTGTCGAGCTTGCGAAACTCACGGGCCAGGTTGTAACCGGCCAATCCGGTGCCGATGATCACGACAGGTGCGTTCATTCCTTTCTCCTTGTAATACTTTTCTGAAAATCGAGAATCAGCCGATTTCGATCATTTCGAAATCCATTTTGCCCACGCCGCAGTCCGGGCACAGCCAGTCTTCCGGGACGTCTTCCCAACGGGTGCCAGGCAGAATTCCGTCATCCGGCCAGCCGTCCTTTTCGTCGTAGATCAGGCCACAGACGACACATTGCCACTTCTTCATTACTTGTTCCTCAGGAGTCCAGGCTTCTTGGCCGACGGTCGATAGACCCGCATTGCCGTACGGCTCAGGGCGTTTTGTACTGATGGTGGCCGGCAGATGCAAGCATGATCGACGCAAACAGCCGGTTGCCTCCGGCAAAAACGTTGGACACCATGGTAAGCTCGCCGCCTCTTTTGCTGCCGATACTGACTCACCGTGCCGCACTCAATCGACCCTCCCGATGCTTGCCAATGGTTGACCCAGAGCCTCCTGGCCCCTGTACCCACGTCCTTGACCCTCAATTGGCTGTTCAACGAAGACTCGCTGACGCGGCGGTTGACGTGGCTGTCCAACGACTGTTTCAGCGTCACGCCACTGTTCGAAGGCTGGCAACCGCTACGCGATGACGAATGTGCCGCCCTGGCGCTGGCGCCGGCCAGTATCGGTTGGGTGCGCGAGGTGTATCTGCGTGGGCATGGTCAGCCGTGGGTGTTCGCACGCAGTGTGGCCGCACGCGGCGCTCTGCAGGGCGACGGCCTGCATATGGATGAGTTGGGCAGCCGGTCCCTGGGCGAACTGCTGTTCTGTGACCAGGCCTTCACCCGCCAGGCCATCGAAGTGTGCCATTACCCTCGGCGCTGGTTGCCAGCGGCCGATCAGGTCGACGGGCTGTGGGCACGCCGCTCACGCTTTGATCGCGGGCCGCTGAGCGTGCTGGTCGCGGAAGTCTTCTTGCCCAGTTTCTGGCACGCGCTACACGCCCATCCGGAGAATTGCTGATGTACCAACGTCTGCTCAAGTCCCTGAACCACCTGAACCCCAGGGCCTGGGATTTCATTCAACTGACCCGTATGGACAAGCCCATCGGCATCTACCTGCTGTTGTGGCCGACCCTATGGGCGCTGTGGATCGCCGGCAAAGGCTCGCCTTCTTTAATCAATATCGTGATCTTCGTGCTCGGCGTGGTGCTGACCCGTGCCGGTGGCTGTGTGATCAACGACTGGGCCGACCGCAAGGTCGACGGCCATGTGAAGCGCACCGAGCAACGCCCGCTGGTGAGCGGCAAGATCAGCTCCAAAGAGGCGCTGGTGTTTTTTGCCGTGCTGATGGGCATCAGTTTCCTGCTGGTGCTGCTGACCAACACCACCACCATCCTGCTGTCCCTCGGTGGCCTGGCCCTGGCGGCGAGCTACCCGTTCATGAAGCGCTACACCTATTACCCGCAGGTGGTGCTGGGGGCGGCGTTTTCCTGGGGCATGCCGATGGCGTTCACTGCCGAAACGGGTCACCTTCCCGCTACGGCCTGGCTGCTGTATATCGCCAACCTGCTGTGGACAGTGGGTTACGACACGTATTACGCGATGACCGACCGGGATGACGACTTGAAGATCGGCGTGAAATCCACCGCCATTCTATTTGGCGATGCGGATCGCGTGATCATCCTTACGCTGCAAGGGCTGTCGTTGGTGTGCCTGTTGCTGGCGGGGGTGCGATTCGAGTTGGGTGGCTGGTTCCACCTGGGTCTGCTGGGCGCGGCGGGCTGTTTTGCCTGGGAGTTCTGGTACACCCGGGACAAGGACCGCATGAAGTGCTTCAAGGCGTTCCTGCACAACCACTGGGCGGGGTTGGCGATATTTGTCGGGATTGTGGCGGACTATGCGTTTCGCTGAGGTTTTTGTGACGATTGTCCCGACCTCATCGGGGGCAAGCCCCCTCCCACATTTGGAATGTGTTCCCCTGTGGGAGGGGTGGTACGACGATTCGACTTGCCCCCGGTGATTTCAGCGGCACCGCGTCATCAAGGCTTGATCACGTGCCACGCCCCACCTTTGCCATCACCGGTCTTGTCACCGGCCTTGTGGTCATCCTTGTAGGTGTAGACGGGCTTACCGTCATAGGCCCACTGGCTGGTCTGGTCATCGCGGGTGATAACGGTCCATTTGCCCATCGACTTGTCAGTGGACTCTGCCTTCAACGGCGGCCAATTGGTCGCGCACTGGTCCTTGCACACGGACTTGCCGTCAGCGTCCTTGTCGAAGGTGTAGAGCGTCATGCCCTTGTGGTCCACCAGCATTCCGTCTTTGGTCATCGCCGGCTCCGCCGCAAATGCCAGGCCCGGCAGCGTCAACGCAGCCGTCACCAGCAGGGCTTTCCAGGAAATCGTGCTGTAAGTCATCGGAACCTTCCTTTTGTGGTTGTCAGGATTCGGACTCAAAGCGTAGTCCAGAGAGGCGGGAATTGCCCGAGCGACTAAATTACTGTCACACGACTGCAATAATTCCGTTATCTAATGCGGCGCAAGACAGTTAAATGACAAGAGGATTTTCGAGCATGGTTGGCAGGAGCATTCTGATTGTTGACGACGAAGCGCCCATCCGCGAGATGATCGCCGTTGCGTTGGAAATGGCCGGCTATGACTGCCTGGAGGCGGAGAACTCCCAGCAGGCCCATGCCATTATCGTCGACCGCAAGCCGGACCTGATCCTGCTGGACTGGATGCTGCCCGGCACCTCCGGCATCGAACTGGCCCGCCGCCTCAAGCGTGACGAGCTGACCGGGGACATCCCGATCATCATGCTCACCGCCAAGGGCGAAGAGGACAACAAGATCCAGGGTCTGGAAGTCGGTGCCGATGACTACATCACCAAACCTTTTTCCCCACGGGAGTTGGTAGCGCGCCTGAAGGCCGTACTGCGCCGCGCCGGGCCTACCGATGGCGAAGCGCCTATCGAAGTCGGCGGCCTGCTGCTGGACCCGATCAGCCACCGCGTGACCATCGACGGCAAACCGGCCGAGATGGGCCCCACCGAATACCGCCTGCTGCAATTCTTCATGACCCACCAGGAGCGCGCCTACACCCGTGGCCAACTGCTGGACCAAGTGTGGGGCGGCAACGTGTACGTGGAAGAACGCACCGTGGACGTGCATATCCGTCGCCTGCGCAAAGCTTTGGGCGATGCCTACGAGAATCTGGTACAAACCGTGCGCGGCACTGGTTACCGCTTCTCTACCAAGGGCTGAGCCAATCGGATCCTGACTTAACAGCTGACAAGGACGCATGTTCAAGTGAACCAAAACTGGCATGGCACCCTGATCCGCCACATGCTTTTGCTGATCACCGGCTGCCTGCTGGTTGGGCTGGTCAGCGGCTATTACGGCTGGAGTCTGGCAGTCGGCATCGCGCTGTACCTGGGCTGGACCCTCAAGCAACTGCTGCGCCTGCACGAATGGCTACGCCAGCATAAACCCGATGAAGCACCACCCGATGGCTACGGCCTGTGGGGCGAGGTGTTCGACAGCATCTACCACCTGCAACGTCGCGACCAGCGTGTGCGCGGCCGCCTGCAAGCGGTGATTGACCGGGTGCAGGAGTCCACCGCCGCGCTCAAGGACGCGGTAATCATGCTCGACAGTGACGGCAACCTGGAATGGTGGAACCGTGCCGCCGAGACCCTGCTGGGCCTCAAGACACCCCAGGACAGCGGCCAGCCAGTGACCAATCTGGTGCGCCACCCGCGCTTCAAGGAGTACTTCGAACAGGAGAACTACGAAGAAGCCCTGGAAATCCCCTCGCCCACCAATGACCGCGTACGCATCCAGCTGTACCTGACGCGCTACGGCAACAATGAACACCTGATGCTGGTGCGCGATGTCACCCGCATCCACCAGCTGGAGCAGATGCGCAAGGACTTCGTCGCCAACGTCTCCCACGAGTTGCGTACACCGCTGACGGTGATCTGCGGCTACCTGGAGACGCTGCTGGACAACGTCGACGAGATCAACCCACGCTGGAGCCGGGCCCTGCAGCAAATGCAGCAGCAAGGCTCGCGCATGCAGACCCTGCTCAACGACCTGCTGTTGCTGGCCAAGCTGGAAGCCACCGATTATCCGTCGGACAACCAGCCGGTGGCCGTGCAAAGCCTGTTGCAGACCATCAAGAACGACGCCCAGGCCCTCTCCGGCCAACGCGGGCAGCAGATCAGCCTGGAAGCCGACCCGGCCGTGCTGCTCAAGGGCAGCGAAGGCGAGTTGCGCAGCGCGTTTTCCAACCTGGTGTTCAACGCCGTGAAGTACACCCAGGACAAAGGCAATATCCGCATCCGCTGGTGGGCCGACGAACAAGGCGCGCATTTGAGCGTGCAGGACTCCGGCATCGGTATCGACGCCAAGCACCTGCCGCGCCTGACCGAGCGTTTCTACCGTGTCGACTCCAGCCGCAATTCCAACACCGGTGGCACCGGGCTCGGCCTGGCGATCGTCAAGCACGTGCTGCTGCGCCACCGCGCACGCCTGGAAATCAGCAGCGTGCTGGGACATGGCAGCACGTTTACCTGCCATTTTCCGCCGGCTCAGGTGGCGCGCTCGCGAGCCCTCAGCAACGACGAGTAATCCAAATACACCACGGGCCTACATGTGGGAGGGGGCTTGCCCCCGATGGCGGCGGGTCAGATATGAATGTGCTGCCTGACATACTGCCATCGGGGGCAAGCCCCCTCCCACAGTGGACCGGTGTTGTTTTAGAGAGTGCATTCCAAGCCCCGCCCGGCAGTGGGCACTAGGCAAGCGCCCCGTCAGCCGCTACATTGGCCGACTTGCGCCTGCCTTTCAGGCCCGCCTGCCACCCCTTACTGAACATACGGAACCTGCAAAACCCCATCATGGACCCTTCCCCTGGTATCACCCTCGCGACACTCTTCGCCGACTTCGGCATGATTCTTTTTGCTCTGATCCTGGTACTGCTCAACGGTTTCTTCGTTGCGGCGGAATTTGCCATGGTCAAACTGCGCGCCACCCGGGTCGAGGCCATCGCCCACAAGAACGGCTGGCGCGGGCAGATCCTGCGCACCGTACACAGCCAGCTCGACGCCTACCTGTCGGCGTGCCAGCTGGGCATCACCCTCGCCTCCCTGGGCCTGGGCTGGGTCGGTGAGCCGGCCTTCGCGCACATCCTCGAGCCGCTGCTGGGCGCCGTGGGCGTCGAGTCGCCGGAAGTGATCAAGGGCGTGTCGTTCTTTGCGGCGTTCTTCGTGATCTCCTACCTGCACATCGTGGTCGGCGAGCTGGCGCCCAAGTCTTGGGCGATTCGCAAGCCCGAGTTGCTGTCGCTGTGGACGGCGGTGCCGCTGTACCTGTTCTACTGGGCCATGTACCCGGCGATCTACCTGCTCAACGCCAGCGCCAACGCCATCCTGCGCATTGCCGGCCAGGGCGAGCCTGGCCCGCACCATGAACACCATTACAGCCGCGAAGAACTCAAGCTGATCCTGCACTCCAGCCGTGGCCAGGACCCTAGCGACCAGGGCATGCGCGTACTGGCCTCCGCCGTGGAAATGGGCGAGCTGGAAGTGGTGGACTGGGCCAACTCCCGGGAAGACCTGGTAACCCTGGACTTCAACGCGCCGCTCAAGGAAATCCTTGCGCTGTTCCGTCGCCACAAGTTCAGCCGTTACCCGGTATATGACGCGGTACGCAACGAATTCGTGGGCCTGTTGCACATCAAGGACCTGCTGCTGGAACTGGCGGCCCTGGACCACATCCCCGAGTCGTTCAACCTGGCCGAGCTGACCCGCCCGCTGGAGCGTGTGTCGCGGCACATGCCGTTGTCGCAGCTGCTGGAACAGTTCCGCAAAGGCGGCGCGCACTTCGCCCTGGTGGAAGAAGCCGACGGCAAGATCATCGGCTACCTCACCATGGAAGACGTGCTGGAAGTGCTAGTGGGCGATATCCAGGACGAACACCGCAAGGCCGAGCGCGGCATCCTGGCCTATCAGCCGGGCAAGCTGCTGGTGCGTGGCGACACGCCGCTGTTCAAGGTGGAGCGCCTGCTGGGCGTGGACCTGGACCACATCGAAGCCGAAACCCTGGCCGGCCTGATCTATGACACCCTCAAACGGGTGCCCGAGGAGGAAGAAGTGCTGGAGGTTGAAGGCTTGCGCATCATCATCAAGAAGATGAAAGGGCCGAAGATCGTACTGGCCAAGGTGCTGTTGCTGGATTGACCGTCAATTGCCCAATGCAAAATTGGGCAATGCACCGACCGGCTGGTTGAACTCATATGGGATCGAGACCAGCCCCGCCTCGGTGGCGCGCTGCACCACAAAATGCAGATGCGGCCCGCTGCTGTTGCCGGTATTGCCCGACAACGCCAGCGGGCTCCCCACCGCCACATGCTGCCCGACCCGGACGCTGACCGAACCTTGCTTGAGGTGCAGGTACACGCCCTCGGTGCCGTCGTCGTGGCGCACCCTCACGAAATTCCCCGACGCATCACTGCCGCGTCCGGCCTGCGCGTTTTCGGTCTTCACCACCATGCCACTACGCGCCGCAATGATCGGCGTGCCTTCGGGCATGGCGATGTCCATCGCATAACGACTTTTGGCATCGGTGTGGCTGAAGCTGCCGTTGGGTCCCTGGGTCATGCGGAAAGGACCGCCACGCCAGGGCAAGGGGTAGCGATAGGCTTGTTGTGCACGATTGGGCTTGGGCACGACAAGCATCGGTCGCTCAACCTTGCGCTCCTGGATCACGAACGCCAGGGCGCCCGGCGTATACCGGTCGCTGATAAACACCAGGCCATTGGCATCGACGGATTTGTAGAGGGTCATGGCCTGGGCCGACATAGCGACCGTCGCCAACCCGCAGCACAGCAAGAAGCGCATAAGCATGGCGTAAACCTGCCGGGATGACTGAACGGCAGGTTAGCAAGGGATCATGACAACTCTATACGCCACAATGGAGATCCCAATGTGGGAGGGGGCTTGCCCCCGATTGCGGGATGTCAGCCACCGACTGCTTAGCTGAACCGCCGTCATCGGGGGCAAGCCCCCTCCCACAGTTGTACGGTGTCCCTCAGGATCACGCACCCGGCACAAAATGCTTCTGTGCCGTACCGCGCGCAATCAGGCGGGAGATGTAGTCGAGCTTCTGCGCATCCTGGTCAATAAACCGGAAGGTCAGCTGCAGCCAATCGCTGTCCGGCTTCGGTTCGAAGGCGACGATGGCGTGCAGGTAGCCATTGAGGCGGGCCACTTCGGCGTTTTCGCCTTGCTCCAGGTCGAGCACGGCGCTTTCCAGTACCTGGGGCAGGACTTCACCGCGACGCACCACCAGCAGCGCTTCCTTGATGCTCAGCGCCTTGATCACGCATTGCTGGGTGCCACTGGACAGGCGCAATTGGCCCTGGCCACGACCGCCAGCCGGCGCAGCCGCTATCGGCGCCTGCACCGGTGGGCTGTTGAGCAACCCTTTGTTAGGCGCAGGAGCGGCAGCCGCAACAGGAGCCGCACGCGCCACTTCGGGTTTGCCGCCGGTCAGGGCGCTCAAGGAATCGTTGCCGAAAGCCGAGTTCATCTTGGTCGGCGCGCTGGCGACCAGGGCGTCGAGGCGACCGATCTTGTGCAGGGCCTGCTTGACCTTGTTCAGCAACTGCTCGTTGGTAAACGGTTTGCTGACGTAGCCGGAAACCCCGGCCTGGATAGCCTGGACTACGTTCTCCTTGTCGCCACGGCTGGTGACCATCACGAACGGCATGGCTTTGAGGTGAGGCTGCTCGCGGCACCAGGTCAACAGCTCAAGGCCGGACATCTCTGGCATTTCCCAGTCGCACAGCACCAGGTCGAAGGTCTCGCGCATCAGGATGGCCTGGGCCTTTTTGCCGTTCACCGCATCTTCAAGCTTGATCCCGGGGAAGTAGTTGCGCAGGCACTTCTTCACCAGGTCGCGGATAAACGAGGCGTCATCCACCACCAACACACTGACTTTACTCATCGACCCTTCATCCTATAAAAACTTCGGCACGCAAGACGCCTGACTGATGGCATTTTGCCAAAAACTCTGCAGTCACGTTGGGACTTTCTCGTGCCCCCTCGCTGAAAAATTCGGACCCGCAAACAAAAACGCCCGACCAAAGGCCGGGCGTTAATTTCTCGGGCAACCTTACTTATCGTCAGGTACGCCCGGAACATTAGGGATTTGATCGACTGAACCTTCAACTTCGGCCTTCATGCGCTTGAGGCCCATGTGCCGCACGTCGGTGCCGCGCACCAGGTAAATCACCAGTTCGGAGATATTGCGCGCATGGTCGCCAATCCGCTCCAGGGAGCGCAGCACCCAGATAATGCTCAAGACCCGCGAGATAGAGCGCGGGTCTTCCATCATGTAGGTGGCCAGCTCACGCAGCGCAGTCTTGTACTCACGGTCGATGACCTTGTCGTACTGGGCCACCGACAGTGCCAGTTCGGCGTCGAAGCGGGCAAAGGCGTCGAGCGCATCGCGCACCATGTTGCGCACCTGGTCGCCGATGTGGCGCACTTCCACGTAACCGCGCGGCGCTTCGCCTTCTTCGCACAACTGGATGGCGCGTCGGGCGATCTTGGTGGCTTCGTCGCCGATGCGCTCAAGGTCGATCACCGATTTGGAGATGCTGATGATCAACCGCAGGTCGGACGCCGCCGGCTGGCGACGGGCGAGAATGCGCAGGCATTCTTCGTCGATATTGCGTTCCATCTGGTTGATCTGGTCATCGATCTCACGCACTTGCTGGGCCAGGCCCGAGTCGGCCTCGATCAGCGCGGTGACCGCATCGTTGACTTGCTTCTCCACCAGCCCGCCCATCGCCAGGAGGTGGCTGCGCACTTCCTCGAGCTCGGCGTTGAACTGCGCGGAGATGTGGTGGGTAAGGCCTTCTTTGCTAATCATGTTGGCGTCCTTGGAGCGTCCGGTAAGGTGCGGATAACCGCAGCGTCAGTGCAATCAGAACCACAGCTTCCTAGCCGTAGCGACCGGTGATGTAGTCTTCGGTCTGCTTCTTCGCCGGATTGGTGAACAGGGTATCGGTGTCGCCGAATTCCACCAGCTTGCCCATGTACATGAACGCGGTGTAGTCGGAAACCCGCGCCGCCTGTTGCATGTTGTGGGTCACGATAACGATGGTGAACTTGGACTTGAGTTCGTAGATCAGTTCTTCGACTTTCAGCGTCGAGATCGGGTCGAGAGCCGAGCAGGGTTCATCGAGCAGCAACACTTCCGGCTCCACGGCGATTGTGCGAGCGATCACCAGACGCTGTTGCTGGCCGCCGGACAGACCGAGGGCCGAGTCGTGCAGGCGGTCCTTGACTTCGTCCCACAGCGCCGCGCCTTTCAAGGCCCACTCGACCGCTTCGTCGAGGATGCGCTTCTTGTTGATGCCCTGGATACGCAGGCCGTAGACCACGTTTTCGTAGATGGTCTTGGGGAACGGGTTGGGCTTCTGGAACACCATGCCCACGCGGCGACGCAGCTCGGCCACATCTTCGCCCTTGCGGTAAATGTTGGTGCCGTAGAGGTTGATGGCACCGTCCACACGGCAACCGTCCACCAGGTCGTTCATGCGGTTGAAGGTACGCAGCAGCGTGGACTTGCCGCAGCCCGACGGGCCGATGAAGGCGGTCACGCGCTGCTTGGGAATGTTCATGCTGACGTCGAACAGCGCCTGTTTTTCACCGTAGTACAGGCTCAGGCCCGGCACTTCGATGGCCACGGTTTCCTGGGCCAGGCTCAGGCTCTGCTTGTCGCGACCCAGGGCAGACATGTTGATGCCGTGGGTGTGGGTGTCTTGCTGCATGGGATGCTCCCTGTGCTACCAATTCATTGTGTGTGGGAGGGGGCTTGGCCCCTCCCACATTGAAAAGCTTTAGCTGTCCAACGCTTTGTATTTTTCGCGCAGGTGGTTACGGATCCACACTGCCGACAAGTTGAGCGTGGCGATCACCAGCACCAGCAGCAACGCGGTGGCGTACACCAGCGGCCGGGCGGCTTCGACGTTGGGGCTCTGGAAGCCGACGTCATAGATGTGGAAGCCCAGGTGCATGATCTTCTGGTCCAGATGCAGGTACGGGTAGTTGCCGTCCAGCGGCAACGACGGCGCCAGTTTCACCACGCCCACCAGCATCAGCGGCGCCACCTCACCGGCGGCGCGGGCCACGGCGAGGATCATGCCGGTCATCATTGCCGGGCTGGCCATCGGCAGCACGATCTTCCACAGCGTTTCCGCCTTGGTCGCACCCAGTGCCAGGGAGCCTTCACGCACAGTGCGAGGAATTCGCGCCAGGCCTTCTTCCGTGGCCACGATCACCACCGGCACCGCCAGCAGCGCCAGGGTCAGCGAGGCCCACAACAGGCCCGGCGTGCCGAACGTCGGCGCCGGCAGGGCTTCGGCGAAGAACAGCCGGTCAACCGAGCCACCCAATACATACACGAAGAAGCCCAGGCCGAACACGCCGTAGACGATGGCCGGTACGCCGGCCAGGTTGTTCACGGCGATACGGATAACCCGCGTCAGGGTGTTCTGCTTGGCGTATTCACGCAGGTACACCGCCGCCAGCACGCCGAACGGGGTCACGATCATCGCCATGATCAGGGTCATCATCACGGTGCCGAAGATGGCCGGGAAGATCCCGCCTTCGGTGTTGGCTTCCCGTGGGTCATCGCTGAGGAATTCCCAGACCTTGCTGAAGTAGAAGCCGATCTTGGTGATCGTACCCATGGCGTTCGGCTGGTAGGCGTGCACCACTTTGCCGATGCCGATTTCCACTTCCTTGCCGTTGCCGTCGCGAGCGGTCAGCGCGTCGCGGTTGAACTGGGCGTGCAGGTCGGCCAGGCGGGCTTCGATGTCTTGGTAACGGGCATTCAGCTCGGCGCGGTCGGCGTCCATGTCGGCCTGTGCGGCGGCGTCGAGCTTGCCTTCCAATTCCAGTTTGCGGCCATGCAGGCGGATACGTTCCAGGCCGGCGTTGATCGCGCCGATGTCGGATTTTTCCAGGGTCTTGAGCTGGGCAGCCAGCTTGTTGACGCGGTCTACCCGGGCCTGCAGCTCCGGCCAGGCGGCCTCGCCTTCGGCAATGACCTTGCCATCCTGCTTGACGTTGACCAGGGTGCCGTAGAAGTTGCCCCACTCACGCCGCTCGATGGTCATGAGGTTCGCCGGCGTGGTCTGGTCCTTGAGCCACTCGCCGACGATCCAGGTGAAGTCGTTGCCGTTCAGGTCACGGTTGCCGACCTTGATCAGCTCGCGGGTCATGAACTCAGGGCCCTGGTCCGGCACCGGCAGGCCGGCGCTTTTCAGGCGTTCGCGGGGCACTTCTTCCTTCTGCACCACTTCGCCGATGACGATATGGTTTTCCTGGCCCGGCACGTTGTAGTTGGCCTGGATCAGGTCGGCCGGCCAGAAATGGCCCAGGCCACGCACGGCAATCACGGCCAGCAGACCAATGGTCATGATGACCGCGATGGACACCGCGCCACCGCTGATCCAGACGCCGGGGGCGCCGCTCTTGAACCATCCATTCAGGGAGTTCTGTTTCACAGACTTCTACCTTTCTTAAAGCGACGAGTATTTCTTGCGCAGACGCTGACGGATCAGCTCGGCGAGGGTGTTCATGATGAAGGTGAACAGCAGCAGCACCAGCGCCGAGAGGAACAGCACGCGGTAGTGACTGCCGCCCACTTCCGACTCGGGCATTTCCACGGCGACGTTGGCCGCAAGCGTTCGCAGGCCTTCGAACAGGTTCATCTCCATCACCGGGGTGTTACCGGTGGCCATCAACACAATCATGGTCTCGCCTACCGCACGGCCCATGCCGATCATCAGTGCCGAGAAAATGCCCGGGCTGGCGGTGAGGATGACCACACGAGTCATGGTCTGCCACGGCGTGGCGCCCAGGGCCAGGGAACCCAGGGTCAGGCCGCGCGGTACGCTGAACACGGCGTCTTCGGCGATGGAGTAGATGTTCGGGATCACCGCGAAACCCATGGCCAGGCCGACCACCAGGGCGTTGCGCTGGTCGTAGGTGATGCCCAGGTCGTGGGAGATCCACATGCGCATGTCGCCGCCGAAGAACCAGGTTTCCAGGTACGGGCTCATGTACAGCGAGAGCCAGCCCACGAACAGGATCACCGGGATCAGGATCGCGCTTTCCCAGCCATCCGGTACGCGCAGGCGCAGGGATTCAGGCAGGCGGCTGAAGATGAAGCCGGCCACCAGGATGCCGATCGGCAACAGCATCAACAGGCTGAAAATGCCCGGTAGATGCCCTTCCACATACGGCGCCAGGAACAGGCCGGCGAAGAAGCCGAGGATCACCGTCGGCATGGCTTCCATCAACTCGATCACCGGCTTGACCTTGCGGCGCAGGCTCGGGGCCATGAAGTAGGCGGTGTAGATCGCGGCGGCAACGGCCAGTGGCGCGGCCAGCAACATGGCGTAGAACGCGGCCTTCAAGGTGCCGAAGGTCAACGGGGCCAGGCTCATCTTGGGTTCGAAGTCGGTGTTGGCGGCGGTCGACTGCCAGACGTATTTAGGCTCGTCGTAGTTTTCGTACCAGACCTTGCTCCACAGCGCACTCCAGGACACTTCCGGGTGCGGGTTGTCGAGCATCAGCGGCTGCAGCTTGCCGCCCGCCTCCACGATCACGCGGTTGGCCCGTGGCGACATGCCGTACACGCCTTGGCCGTCGACCACCGGGTCCACCAGCAGGGTGCGGTGGGCGGTGCTGTGGAATACGCCGAACTGGCCGGACGCGTCGAGGGCGGTGAAGCCCTTGCGGCGCTCTTCGGCGGAAATTTCCACGATAGGCGTGGTGCCCATCTGGAAGGTACGGATCTGCTTGAACCGCTGTTCGCCATCCGGGTCGCGGGCCATGAACCACTGGGCCAGGCCGCCCTTGGAGTTACCGATGATCAACGAGATACCGCCCACCAGCTGCGTGCTCGCGGTGACTTCGGCAGTCCCGTCTTCCAGCAGTTTGTAGCGACCATTGAGGCTCTTGTCGCGCAGGCTGAACACATCGGCCAAGGCACGGCCGTTGATCACATACAGCCATTGCTGGCGCGGGTCGATGAAGATTGCCTTCACCGGCTCGGTCATCTGTGGCAGCTCGATGCGCTTCTGCTCGCTGGTGACTTCGCCGGTCATCATGTTTTCTTCGCGGCTCAGGGACAGCACATTCAAGTGCGAACCTGCGGAGCCTGCCACCACCAGGGACGAATCCGTGGCGTTGAGGGCCACGTGTTCCAGCGGGCGGCCGGCGTCATCCAGCACGATCGGCGTTTCACCGTAGGGGTATTCGATCGCCGGCGTGATGGTTTTCTTGCCGTCCGGGTAGGACACCTTATAGGTGTGGCGGAATACCAGGGACTGGCCATTGGATAGACCGAGGATCACCAGCGGGCTGCCGGGCTGGTCTTCACCGATAGAAGCAACGCTGGTGCCGGCGGGCAGGGGCAGGTCGACACGCGTGAGCTCGGCACCGGTCTCGACATTGAAGAACAGCGCCTGGCCCTTGTCGGAAACCCGCATGGCGACCTGGTTCTGTTCTTCGAGGGAGATCATCAGCGGCTTGCCCGCGTCCTGGATCCAGGCCGGGGTCAGTGCGTCTTCCTTGGTCAACGAGGCGCCTTGAAACAGTGGCGCGACGACGTAGGCCAGGAAGAAGAAAATCAGGGTGATGGCGCCGAGGACGGCGAGGCCGCCGACCAGCACGTACCAACGGGTCAGGCGATCCTTGAGCGCGCGAATGCGGCGCTTGCGTTGCAGCTCAGGCGTATTGAAGTCAATGCGCTTGGGGGGAGAAGTCGTCGTCATGGTGGAATTGGCCAGATCATTCATGCGCACACCCTAGCGATCCTGTATGACAGAAAGATGACAGTGCAGTGACGCAACAAATCCGCCGCGAAGCAAGGCTGGCAGCGGACTAGAAAATTCGGATGCGGGGCCGGTACGCCGGCCCCGCAGAGGCAATCAGTTGCCTTCTTTCAGACCCAGGTCAGCCAGGGCCTTGGCGGCGACTTTGGCTGGCAGTGGGATGTAGCCGTCTTTCACGACAACTTCCTGGCCTTGTTTGGACAGCACCAGTTTCACGAACTCGGCTTCCAGCGGGGCCAGAGGCTTGTTCGGCGCTTTGTTGACATACACGTAGAGGAAACGCGACAGCGGGTATTTGCCGTTCAGGGCGTTTTCTTCGCTGTCTTCGATGAACTCAGTGCTGCCTTTCTTGGCCAGGGCCACGGTCTTCACGCTGGCAGTCTTGTAGCCGATGCCCGAGTAACCGATGCCGTTCAGCGAAGAGCTGATCGACTGCACGACAGAAGCCGAGCCTGGTTGTTCGTTCACGTTTGGCTTGTAGTCGCCTTTGCACAGGGCTTCTTCCTTGAAGTAGCCGTAGGTGCCGGACACCGAGTTACGACCGAACAGTTGCACCGGCTTGTTGGCCAGGTCGCCGGTCACGCCCAGATCACCCCAGGTTTTCACGTCGGCTTTGCCACCGCACAGGCGAGTCGAGGAGAAGATCGCGTCGACTTGTTCCATGGTCAGGTGCTGGATCGGGTTGTCCTTGTGCACGAACACGGCCAGGGCATCCACCGCAACCGGAATAGCGGTTGGCTTGTAACCGTACTTCTGCTCGAAGGCCGCCAGTTCGGTGTCCTTCATCTTGCGGCTCATCGGGCCCAGGTTGGAGGTGCCTTCGGTCAGCGCTGGTGGCGCGGTGGCCGAGCCGGCAGCTTGAATCTGGATGTTGACGTTCGGGTATTCCTTTTTGTAACCCTCGGCCCACAGGGTCATCAGGTTAGCCAGGGTATCGGAACCAACGCTGGACAGGTTGCCCGACACACCAGTGGTCTTCACGTACGCCGGGATTGCCGGATCAACACCAGCGGCCACCGCGTTGGCGGTCGCAACGCCAGCAGCGACAAAAGTCATTGCCGCCATCAAACGTTTCAGTTTCATGCCTTGCTCCTAGCAGATAGGGATAATTGGATCGGGGCCAAGTATCGGGAGGCCGTGTGAACACTCTATGTCTGGAATGTGACAATTAGATGAAAGGCCACTATTCAACGACGCCACGAAAAGCGCGCAGGCACGAGGCCCGGGAGGGAGAGATTAAGGCTTGGAAATACGTTGAAACGTGATCGTTCCCAGGGCCGGGAACGATCGTCATCCATGGCTTAGCGCGAACGCTTCCACAAATACCCACCCACTACCATCCCCATCACACACAGGGCGGCAACATAGTAGGCCGGACCCAGCGGGCTTTCCTTCATCAGCAGCGATACCGCCAGCGGCGTCAGCCCGCCGAACACGGCGTAGGCCACGTTGTAAGAGAACGACAGGCCGCTGAAACGCACCACGGGCGGGAAGGCCTTGACCATCAAGTAGGGCACCACGCCGATGGTGCCCACGAACAGACCGGTCAGGGTGTACAGCGGGAACAGCCAGTCAGGATGGTTGAAGAGGCTGTGATAGAGCGTCCAGGATGTGGCCAGCAACAGCGCACAACCGATCACCAGTACCCGGCCGGCACCGAAGCGATCAGCCAGGGCGCCGGAGGCGATGCAGCCCAGGCTCAGGGTGACGATGGCCAGGCTGTTGGCCTGTAATGCCACGGTCGGGCTGAAGTGATAGAGGGTCTGCAGCACGGTCGGGGTCATCAGGATCACCACCACCACGCCGGCCGACAGCAACCAGGTCAGCAACATCGACAAGACGATGGCGCCACGGTGGTCGCGCAGCACCGCGCGCAACGGCAACTCGGCGGCCAGTGCCTTGCGCTGCTGCATCTCGGCGAAGATCGGCGTTTCATGCAGCCAGCGGCGCAGGTACACCGACAACAGGCCGAACACACCGCCCAGCAGGAACGGGATACGCCAGGCGTAATCCGAGACTTGCTCCGGGCTGTAAATAGTATTGATGGCGGTGGCCACCAGCGATCCCAGCAGGATCCCGGCGGTCAGGCCGCTGGTCAGGGTGCCGCAGGCGTAACCGATATGCCGTGGCGGTACGTGTTCGGAGACGAACACCCAGGCGCCGGGTACTTCGCCGCCAATGGCAGCGCCCTGGATGATGCGCATGAGCAGCAACAGGATCGGCGCCCACAGGCCGATCTGCGCGTAAGTTGGCAGCAGGCCCATGATCAGGGTGGGCACGGCCATCATGAAGATGCTCAGGGTGAACATCTTCTTGCGGCCCAGCAGGTCGCCGAAGTGCGCCATGATGATGCCGCCCAGGGGGCGCGCGAGGTAACCGGCGGCAAAGATGCCGAAGGTCTGCATCATGCGCAGCCATTCGGGCATGTCGACCGGGAAGAAGAGTTTTCCGACCACGGTGGCGAAAAACACGAAAATGATGAAGTCGTAAAACTCCAACGCCCCGCCCAAGGCAGACAGCGACAGGGTTTTGTAGTCGTTGCGGGTCAGCGGGCGCGAAGGTTGCGCACTGCTTGCGGGCACGGAGGACATGGCAAGGCTTCTCTTATAGTAGTCGGGACGGCAAGCCCGGGACTTGCGGCAGGCATGGCAAGATAGCAAATCGCTCGCAAAAGCACAGCGGTGAGCGAATAACCGTTCAACCGCGCGAATTATTCCGCTTTCCTGAGCGTTATCTGCGCACAGAAGCACAGTTGCCGGAAAAAGCCGCAATACAGCCGCGAATTGCCGACCAAATGAACGCCCAGAGGTCGTCGTGGCGACAACGTGTCGATATACTCGGCCCTTGCAAGCGCAAGACCCCCAGTCTTGAGGGGCTGCTGTGCCAAACCGTCGTTGGAAGCCGTCCAGCCGATTTGGCAGAGCTTCCCTTTAGTACGCCTTACGAGAAACGCATCACGCGGAGTATGTTGGTGCTGAAACGTTTTTCCATAAGACGGCTATCCACTTGAAATACCCATGAAGCGTTACGGGTCAGAGGCACCCTTGGCATGATCGAACTCGAACAAGAAGATCCTATCCCGCAAGGCGATCTCGCCCTGCAAATCACCGCCCTGCCGCGTGAAACCAACGGTTTTGGCGACATTTTCGGCGGCTGGCTGGTCGCACAGATGGACCTGGCCGGCACC
Organism: Pseudomonas extremorientalis; assembly: GCF_024584605.1. NCBI lineage: Bacteria > Pseudomonadati > Pseudomonadota > Gammaproteobacteria > Pseudomonadales > Pseudomonadaceae > Pseudomonas > Pseudomonas extremorientalis. The sequence goes on from NZ_CP089519.1 coordinate 6,265,570, forward strand.
GCGATGGCAAGCAAGGTCGCGGGCGGGCGTGTAGCCACCGTGGCCATTGATCGCATGGCGTTCCTGGTGCCGGTCGCCGTGGGCGCGCAGCTCTCCTTCTATACCCAGGCCCTGGAAATCGGTCGCAGCTCGATCCAGATGATGGTCGAAGTGTGGAGCGACGACCCATTGTCCAGCGAATGGCGCAAGGTGACCGAGGCGGTGTTCGTGTTCGTCGCCATCGATGGCAGTGGTCGCACGCGTTCGGTGCCGTCGCGCGCACGTTAAACCTCACCGGGTTTTGACGGTCAATTGCCCCATTGCCTGCCATGAAGAGTGCTTTGTTATGCCGACACCCCACGTTGAATCCGTGAAAATCGACGAGTTGGACTGCTGGCGCATCCGCCACAACGGCGCCGAACTGATGGTGGCCCGACAGGGCGCACATATCTTCAGTTACCAGCGCGACGGCGAGCAGCCGCTGATCTGGCCGAACCCCGAAGCGGTGTTCACGCAGGGCAAAGGCATCCGCACCGGCGTGCCGGTATGTTGGCCGTGGTTTGGCGTGTTCGACCGTAACCCGCAGAGCGTCAAGGCGATGCGCCAAAGCGATCAGCCGGCCGGCGCCCATGGTTTCGTGCGCACGGCGCTGTGGGAATTGGCCGCGAGCGCGCTTGAAGGTGAGGCACTGCGGGTGGACTTGGTACTGCCAGTCCCAACAGGCGGCTTTCCTGGCTGGCCCCACGAGGTCGATCTTAAACTGAGCCTGTTGCTGGACGATCAGTTGCACATCCACCTGACCAGCCATAACCGTGGCAACGATACCGTGACCCTCAGCCAGGCACTGCACACCTATTTTGCGGTGAGCGACGTGCGCAAGGTGCACGTCGAGGGACTGGACGGAGCGGCGTATATCGATACCGCTGACAACTGGGCAACGAAGCAGCAAGCCGGGTTGCTGCATTTCACCGGCGAGACTGACCGTATCTACCTCGATACGCCTGCACAGCTGAGTATTGTCGATAAAGATTGGCAGCGCCGTATCCAGCTCACTGCCGAGGGCTCGACGTCAACGGTGATCTGGAACCCCTGGACCGAACGTGCCAAGGCGTTTGATGACATGGCTGACGATGGCTGGACGGGCATGTTGTGCATCGAGACAGCCAATGTGCTGGATGATGTGGTGAGTCTGGCACCCGGTGAAAGCCACACCTTGGGCGTGAGCATCAGCGCTGTCGCCCTGTAAGAACGACAATCAAAATGTGGAAGGGGGCTTGCGGCCCTCCCACATTGGTTATGCGCAGCCCTTTAAAGATCGGATTCCTTGACCACGCGTACTTTTCCGGCGTCCAGCGCATAAGCGGCATCCGCCAGATCGTTATTGACCTTCTCCACCTTCAACGTGCCCGTGACCCACAGCGGCGTATAGATATCATCCAGCTTCAGTCCTTTTGGATAACGCACCAACACCAGCTGGTTCGGCGGCGGAGGCGGCACGTGGATGCACGCCCCAGGGTAAGGCACCAGGAAGAACAGCGTGCTGCGGCCCTTGGCGTCGGTCTCCAACGGCACCGGATAACCGCCGATGCGGATGTTCTTGCCATTCATGGCCGCCACGGTCTTGGTTGAATACATCACCGCCGGCAAGCCTTTGCTCTGCTTCAGGCCACCCTTGTCGGTGAACGTGCCTTGGGCCTCGGGCGAGTTGTGGTCGATCTCGGGCATGGCTTCGAGGGCTTTTTGATCCGACAGCGGCATCAGATCGAGCCAGTCGGTTTCCGGCAGTTCGCCGGCGTGCGCCAGGCCAGGGCCCAGCAGGAGGAGTATCAACAAAAGACGGCGCATGGAGAGGCTCGGCAAGTACAGGTGGCGAGCATTCTAGCCCTCCGCGCCTGCGCAGCGCAGAGGGCTTCGTCGCTTAGATCATTTCTTTTTCAGCAGGCCGTAGATCACCAGCAGCACGATGGCGCCAATCAGCGCGCCGAGGAAGCCAGCGCCCTGGCCTGCCTGGTAGATGCCCAGGGCCTGGCCACCATAAGTGGCGACCAACGAACCCGCGATGCCCAGCAGGATGGTCATGATCCAGCCCATGCTGTCGTCGCCTGGTTTCAGGAAACGCGCGAGCAGGCCGACGATCAAGCCGATAAAGATGGTTCCGATGATACCCATGGCACTTCCCTCTGAATGTAGGTGAGCTATGCCAAAGCCTAGTCAGGCTTTGGCATCCTGCAATCAGAGGACGGCGGTCGCCGAATGGTTCCCGCCGCTCCCTGGCTTATTGCTCGGCGATCAACGCTTCGACCTTGAGGATCTGCGCTTGCAGCGTCGCACGGTCTTTGCAGCGCAGGTTAGCGTGGCCGACCTTGCGCCCGGCCTTGAAGGCCTTGCCATAGTGATGCAGATGGCAGTCGTCGATGGCGATGACTTTTTCCACGGGCGGCACCACACCAATGAAGTTGAGCATGGCGCTCTCACCGACCTTGGCCGTGGAACCCAACGGCAAGCCCGCCACCGCCCGCAGATGGTTTTCGAACTGGCTGCACTCGGCACCTTCGGTGGTCCAGTGCCCGGAGTTGTGCACGCGCGGGGCGATTTCGTTGGCCTTGAGGCCACCGTCGACTTCAAAGAACTCGAACGCCATCACGCCGACGTAATCCAGCTGCTTGAGTACACGGCTGGAATAGTCTTCGGCCAGCGCTTGCAACGGGTGGTCGGTGCTGGCCACGGACAGCTTGAGGATGCCGCTGTCATGGGTGTTGTGCACCAATGGGTAGAAGCGGGTTTCGCCATCACGGGCACGCACGGCGATCAGCGAGACTTCACCGGTGAATGGCACGAAGCCTTCCAACAGGCAGGCGACGCTGCCCAGCTCGGCGAAGGTGCCGACCAGATCGGCGGCGGTGCGCAGGACTTTCTGGCCCTTGCCGTCGTAACCCAGGGTGCGGGTTTTCAGCACGGCGGGCAGACCGATGCTGGCGACCGCGGCATCCAGGTCCGCCTGGGACTGGATATCGGCGAAGGCCGGGGTCGGAATGCCCAGGTCCTTGAACATGCTTTTCTCGAACCAGCGGTCACGGGCGATGCGCAGGGCTTCGGCGCTCGGGTATACCGGCACGAATTGCGACAGGAACGCCACGGTTTCAGCCGGAACGCTTTCGAACTCGAAGGTCACCAGGTCGACTTCGTCGGCCAGTTGACGCAGGTGGTCCGGGTCGCTGTAGTCAGCGCGCAGGTGTTCACCCAAGGCCGCCGCACAGGCATCCGGCGCCGGGTCCAGGAAAGCGAAGTTCATCCCCAGCGGGGTTCCCGCCAGGGCCAGCATGCGGCCCAGTTGGCCGCCACCGATTACACCGATTTTCATCGTCAACAACCTCAGGCGATGCGTGGGTCTGGATTGTCCAGCACGCTGTCTGTCTGCTCAGCACGGAATTTTTTCAGCACCGCATGGAATTGCGGGTGCTTGGCGCCCAGGATACTGGCGGACAGCAGGGCGGCGTTGATCGCGCCGGCCTTGCCGATCGCCAGGGTCGCCACCGGGATACCGGCCGGCATCTGCACGATGGACAACAGCGAATCCACGCCCGAGAGCATCGCCGACTGCACAGGCACGCCGAGCACCGGCAGGTGGGTCTTGGCCGCACACATGCCGGGCAGGTGCGCTGCACCGCCGGCACCGGCGATGATCACCTCGATGCCACGGGATTCTGCTTCATCGGCATACTGGAACAGCAAATCCGGAGTGCGGTGGGCGGAGACCACTTTCACTTCGTAGGGAATGCCGAGTTTTTCCAGCATATCGGCGGTGTGGCTAAGGGTGGACCAATCGGACTTGGAGCCCATGATCACGCCAACCAATGCACTCATCGTCGTGCCTCTTCTCTCTGGGCGCCCACAGGCGCGTCAAAAAACAACAAGCCACGCGGGAAATCCGGCGTGGCTTGGTGTACGAATTAAGGCCGGTTGGACCGGCCGAAGGCCGCGCAGTATACCGTAATAATCCAGATAAACAGCCCCTGGGATGACCATCTGTCTAGCGGCGCAAAGTGGCGGTTTTATTGACTTTGAAGTCAGTCCAAGGCACCACGAAACCTTGTGCGAGGAGCTCACGTATTCTGCGCCGCCCCGCCTTCGAGCTTGCGCCACAACAACCGCACATTCGCCTTGCGTACCAAGGCACAGCGGTACAGGCGGATCTCCAGCGGCACATGCCATTGCGGCCCACCGCAGACCACCAGCTCACCACGCGCCAGCTCGGCACGCACGCTCAACTGCGGCACCCAGGCAATGCCCAGGCCTTCCAGGGCCATGCTCTTGAGGCTGTCGGCCATGGCGGTTTCGTACACCGTGGTGAAGCGCAGCGCACGCTGGCGCAGCAGCAAATTCACCGAGCGACCGAGAAACGCGCCGGCGCTGTAGGCCAGCAACGGGACGCTGCCGTCGCCTTCCAGGTCGAACATCGGTTTGCCGTCGGCATCGGCGGCACACACCGGGAGCATTTCGGTGTTGCCCAGATGCAGTGACGGGAAGATGTCCGAATCCATTTGCATCGCGGCGTCGGGATCGTAGAACGCCAGCATCAGGTCACAACCGCCTTCACGCAGGGCGTGCACAGCGTCGCCGACGTTGGTGGCCACCAGCCGCGTGGCGATGTTCAAGCCTTCGTTGCGCAGTTGCGCGATCCAGCGCGGGAAGAAGCCCAGGGCCAGGGAGTGCGCCGCAGCCACTTGCATGACCTCGCCCTGCCCGCCTTCCAGGTGATGCAAATGGCGCAGCACTTCACCGAGCTGCTCGACCACCGTGCGGGCAGTGACCAGGAACAACTGGCCCGCCGCCGTCAGCTCCACCGGCGTGCGCGAGCGGTTGACCAGGGTCAGACCCAGGGCCGCCTCCAGGCTGCGGATGCGTCGGCTGAACGCCGGCTGGGTGACGAAGCGCCGCTCCGCCGCCTGGGAAAAACTGCGGGTCGCCGCCAAGGCGCTGAAGTCTTCCAGCCATTTGCTCTCAAGGTTCATTACTGCCTCCCGTGGGTACGCACCATTTTGGCACACACGCCCGCCATGATAACCGGGTCACACTCACATTATGCCGTTTGTGCATAGGCCAGTGTTTAACAGCATTGGCCCAAAAAGTTCTACAAGCCTAGCATTCGCAGCGTTCCGGCCAGTTCCGGGTCCATATCGAGATGATTTCCGTCATGTCCTCCGCTGCATCTTTCCGTACCGAAAAAGACCTGCTTGGCGTACTTGAAGTACCGGCTCAAGCGTATTACGGCATCCAGACCCTGCGAGCGGTGAACAACTTCCGCCTCTCGGGCGTTCCGATTTCGCATTACCCGAAATTGGTGGTCGGTCTGGCGATGGTCAAGCAAGCGGCGGCTGACGCCAACCGCGAGTTGGGCCAGCTCAGCGAAGCCAAGCACGCTGCCATCAGCGAAGCCTGTGCCCGTCTGATCCGCGGCGATTTCCACGAAGAGTTCGTGGTGGACATGATTCAAGGCGGCGCCGGCACTTCAACCAACATGAATGCCAACGAAGTCATCGCCAACATCGCGTTGGAGGCCATGGGCCACAAGAAGGGCGAGTACCAGTACCTGCACCCCAACAACGACGTGAACATGGCGCAGTCGACCAACGACGCCTACCCGACCGCGATCCGCCTGGGTCTGCTGCTGGGCCATGACGCGCTGCTGGCCAGCCTCGACAGCCTGATCCAGGCCTTCGCCGCCAAGGGCGAAGAATTCAGCCACGTACTGAAAATGGGCCGCACCCAGTTGCAAGACGCCGTGCCGATGACCCTGGGCCAGGAATTCCGCGCCTTCGCCACCACCCTGGGTGAAGACCTGGCACGCCTGAAAACCCTGGCGCCTGAGCTGCTGACGGAAGTAAACCTGGGCGGCACCGCCATCGGTACCGGCATCAACGCCGACCCGCGCTACCAGGCCCTGGCCGTACAGCGCCTGGCGGTAATCAGCGGCCAGCCGGTCGTGCCGGCTGCGGACCTGATCGAAGCCACCTCCGACATGGGCGCCTTCGTGCTGTTCTCCGGCATGCTCAAGCGTACTGCGGTGAAGCTGTCGAAGATCTGCAACGACCTGCGCCTGCTGTCCAGCGGCCCACGCACCGGCATCAACGAGATCAACCTGCCGGCCCGCCAGCCAGGCAGCTCGATCATGCCCGGCAAGGTCAACCCGGTGATCCCGGAAGCCGTGAACCAGGTGGCGTTCCAGGTCATCGGTAACGATCTGGCCCTGACCATGGCGGCCGAAGGCGGCCAACTGCAACTGAACGTGATGGAGCCGCTGATCGCCTTCAAGATCTTCGACTCGATCCGCCTGCTGCAACGTGCCATGGACATGCTGCGCGAGCACTGCATCGTCGGCATCACCGCCAACGAAGCCCGCTGCCGCGAACTGGTGGAGCACTCCATCGGCCTGGTTACCGCGCTGAACCCGTACATCGGCTATGAAAACGCCACCCGCATCGCCCGTATCGCCCTCGAAAGCGGCCGTGGCGTGCTGGAACTGGTGCGCGAAGAAGGCTTGCTCGACGACGCCATGCTCGACGACATCCTGCGCCCCGAAAACATGATTGCTCCACGCTTGGTCCCGCTGAAGGCCTAAGCGTTTGTTGCACCGCTCACCAGGCTGAGGGACTAGACACCTCTCACCTTTTGAGGGCCTGAAGGCTCGTTCTTCAGGCCCTTTTTTTTGCCCCGAGGTTGTGAAATGAAGCCTATAAAAACGCGAATATCGCTCTGCAAGCCCACCGCCCAGCTGAAACCTTTAATCGCCCCGAGCAGACGGATCACGTTCGCCTAGGTATAGTGCCGCCCCTCTTCGCGTCAGAGATCGTCGGTTACGAGGTCCTGTACAGCGCGAAACCGCATGAATAACAACACCCGCAAAAGGATTGGGGTCGAACGTCGTGCACTGCCTGGTGCTGAGCGATAGCGTCGAACCGTCCTGCGTTTGCCATTAGAAAAATCAGCGAGGAACACTCCATGCTCGAAGTCATCAACGACTTCCTCTCAGGGAAAGTACTGATCGTGCTCATTGTCGGGCTCGGCGGTTATTTCACGATTCGCTCGCGTTTCGTACAACTGCGTCACTTCTTCCACATGTTTTCGGTGTTTCGCGACAGCCTGAAAAACAGCTCCGACCAGCTCAGCTCCTTCCAGGCGCTGATGCTCAGCCTGGCCGGTCGCGTGGGTGCCGGTAACATTGCCGGTGTCGGTATTGCCGTGACACTGGGTGGCCCGGGCGCCGTGTTCTGGATGTGGGTTACCGCACTGGTGGGCATGTCGTCGAGCTTTATCGAGTGCTCCCTCGGCCAGCTGTACAAGCGCACCGACGCGGAAGGCACCTTCCGTGGCGGCCCGGCCTACTACATCCAGCACGGTTTGCAAAAGCGCTGGCTGGGCATGGTCATGGCGTTCCTGTTGCTGGTGACCTTCGGTTTTGCTTTCAACGGCCTGCAAGCCCACGCCGTGACCCACTCGCTTAACAACGCCTTTGGCCTGGACACCACCTACACTGGCCTGGCGCTGGCGGTACTGCTGGGCCTGGTGTTCATCGGCGGGATCAAGCGCATCGCCTCGATTGCCGACCTGCTGGTGCCGGTCAAGACCCTGGTCTACATCGCCGTGACTCTCTATGTAATCGTGCTGCAATTCGACCATGTGCCGGCCATGCTCGCGACCATCGTCAAGAGCGCCTTCGGCCTCGACCAGGCCTTCGGGGGCCTGGTGGGCAGCGCGATCATCATGGGTGTGAAGCGCGGCGTGTTCGCCAACGAAGCCGGCCTGGGCAGTGCGCCTAACGTGGCGGCGGTGGCGTCGGTCGAACACCCGATCGCCCAGGGCGTGGTGCAGGCGTTCAGCGTGTTCCTCGATACCTTCGTGATCTGCACCTGTACCGCGTTGCTGATCCTGCTCTCCGGCTTCTACACCCCGGGCTTCGAAGGCGACGGCATTGCCCTGACCCAGAACTCCCTGGCGGCGGTGGTGGGCGACTGGGGCCGCATGTTCATCTCGGTGGCCCTGGCGTTGTTCGTGTTCACCTCGATCATGTACAACTACTACCTGGGCGAGAGCAATCTGCGCTTCCTGGTAGGCAACAACCGCAAGGTGCTGATGGGCTACCGCGCCCTGGTGCTGGTGCTGATTTTCTGGGGTTCCATCGAGAACCTGAGCACCGTGTTCGCCTTCGCCGACATCACCATGACCCTGCTCGCGTTCGTCAACCTGTTCGCCCTGGCGTTCCTGTTCAAGATCGCCATGCGCATCCTCAACGACTACGACAACCAGCGCGCCGCAGGCATCAAGACCCCGGTATTCGATTCCAGCCAGTTCCCTGACCTGGACCTGGACCGCAAGGCCTGGCCAGCCAACCCGGTCAAGCCTGAGCCAAGCGCTCAAACTACCGCTGAACTGAACGCTCAAGCGCAACGCTGAGTGTAGAGAGATGACACGCCGCCCGGCCTTGGGCATGCTCTGGGCCCGGCGGCGTTTTTCGTTCAGGAGAAAATTCGATGTCCCCAGCTAACAACGTGATGGTGCTCTACACCGGTGGCACTATCGGCATGCAGGCCAGCGCCAACGGCCTGGCGCCCGCTTCAGGTTTTGAGGCGCGTATGCGCGAACAGCTTGCCGACGCGCAAGTGCCCGCCTGGCGCTTCCAGGAAATGTCGCCGCTGATCGACAGCGCCAACATGACCCCCGTCTACTGGCAGCGCCTGCACGCCGCCGTGGTTGAGGCGGTGGACGCCGGCTGCGACGCCGTACTGATCCTGCACGGCACTGACACGCTGGCCTACAGTGCCGCCGCCATGAGCTTCCAACTGCTCGGCCTGCCGGCGCCGGTGGTGTTCACCGGCTCCATGCTACCCGCCGGCGTGCCCGACAGCGATGCCTGGGAAAACGTCAGCGGTGCCTTGGCGGCGCTGGGCGAAGGCCTGGCGCCGGGCGTGCAGTTGTTCTTCCACGGTGCGCTGATGGCGCCGACCCGCTGCGCGAAAATCCGCAGTTTCGGTCGCCACCCGTTTGCTGCCCTGCAGCGCAATGGCGGCGTCGCCCAGGCCGAAATGATCCCGGCCGCCCTGCATTACCGTCAGCCCAAAGCCGTGGCCAACGTCGGTGTGCTGCCGCTGGTGCCGGGTATTGCCGCCGGGCAACTGGATGCACTGATCGACAGCGGCATTCAGGCGTTGGTGCTGGAATGCTTCGGCAGCGGCACCGGGCCGAGCGACAACCCGGCGTTCCTGGCCAGCCTCCAACGCGCGCACGATCAAGACGTTGTGGTGGTGGCGATCACCCAATGCCATGAAGGCGGTGTGGAGCTGGATGTGTACGAAGCGGGCAGCCGTTTGCGCGGCGTCGGCGTGTTGTCCGGTGGCGGCATGACCCGCGAAGCGGTGTTCGGCAAGCTCAATGCACTGCTCGGTGCGGGGCTCGACACCGCCGAGGTTCGTCGCCTGGTGGAACTCGACCTGTGTGGCGAGCTGAGCTGACCGGCCTGTAACTTGCTTCCCTTCCAGCCATCCCCTGGCTGGAAGCCCCCTATGCTGCACTCCCACCTGACCACTCTCAACGCCGTGTCCCTGGTGCTTAACGCTTTCAAGGCCGAAGGCTTGCCGGCCCAGGAACTGCTGGCTGGCAGCGGCATCTGCGCGGCGGACTTGAGCCGCGCCGACACGCGCATCACCACCAACCAGGAGATGCGCGTGTGTGCCAATGCCGTAGCGCGGCGTCGGGATATCGGCCTGGAACTGGGCCGGCAGATGCATGTATCGGCCTATGGCATGCTCGGCTATGCCCTGCTCACCAGTGCCACCTTTGGTGACGCCTTGCGCCTGGCGCTGCACTACCCGGCGCTGTTGGGAACACTTTTCGAGCTGAGCCTGGAGGAAGATGGCCAGCGCGTCTGGTTCACCGCCTGTGATTATCGCGAAGACCCGACGCTTGAGATGTTCAATGTCGAATTGTGCCTGGCCTCGCTGAAGGTCATCTGCGACGACCTGCTGGGCCAGCCGCTGCCACTGCTCGCCGCACGCTTCGAGTACGACGCCCCGGACTACTGCGCGCGTTATACCGAAAGCTTCCCTTGCCCGTTGCAGTTCCAGGCCACCGCCAACGCGTTTGCCTTCGATCGGCACTGGCTCGAACAGCCACTGCCGCTGGCAGACGCCGTCACCCACCAGGCCATGGCCGAGCGCTGCCGCAAGCAGAACCTGGAGTTCACCGGGCGCCGGGCCTGGCTGGGCAGGATTCGCCAGTTGCTCACCGCGCAACTCAACGCCGCGCCGGGCCTGGAAGGCCTGGCCATGCAGATGAACTGCTCGGCGCGCACCCTGCGCCGGCATTTGCACGACCAGGGTTGCAGCTACCAGGAGCTGTTGGACGAGTTGCGCTTCGAGCGCGCCAAGCAACTGCTGGCGGAGGACCAGTGGCCGATCTACCGGATTGCCGAGGCCTTGGGGTTCAGCGAAACAGCGAGTTTCCGGCATGCATTTGTGCGCTGGAGCGGCGTAGCACCGAGCCAATTTCGAGCATGATGCGCCATTGAGGGGCGAATTACGGACAGACACTTTGGCCATATTCATCCCCTTTTGGCCGCTCCTGCCGTTCTCTTGAACCGCGCCCACCGCAAGACTGCATGCACCGACCCAGCCTGCGGAGAACAAGAATGCTGACGATCTACTCGGACGATCACCACCTGCACCACGGCCGCTGCGAATTGATGGACGGGCAACTGATGCCCTGCTTCGAAATGCCCTCGCGGGCCGACCATGTGCTGCAGCGGGTCAAGGACCGCGAATTGGGGCCAGTGCAGGCGCCATACGACTTTGGCCTGGCGCCTTTGCAGCGCATTCACAACCGCGACTACCTGGATTTCTTCAAAGGCGCCTGGGCGCGCTGGACCGAATACGGCGAGGACGGCGATCTGCTGCCCTACACCTGGCCCGCGCGCACCCTGCGCCGCGTGCTGCCCACCAGCCTGCACGGCCAATTGGGCTATTACAGTTTCGACGGCGGCGCGCCGATTACCGCCGGGACCTGGCAGGCGGCCTACTCGGCGGCGCAAGTGGCGCTCACCGCACAACAGGCGATCCAGCGCGGCGCCCACAGTGCGTTCGCGTTGTGCCGCCCACCGGGCCATCACGCCGCCAGCGACTTGATGGGCGGTTATTGCTACCTGAACAACGCCGCGATTGCCGCCCAGGCGTTTCTCGACCAGGGCCACCGCAAGGTCGCGATCCTCGATGTGGACTACCACCACGGCAACGGCACCCAGTCGATTTTCTACGACCGCCGCGATGTGCTGTTTACCTCGATCCACGGTCACCCGGAGGCCGAGTTTCCGTTTTTCCTGGGCTATGCCGATGAGAGGGGCGAAGGTGCCGGCGAAGGCTTCAACTTCAACTACCCGCTGCCCGCCGGCTCCGGCTGGGACACCTGGAGCGCAGCACTGGAGCAGGCCTGCCGGGAGATCGAACACTACGGCGCCGACATCCTCGTGGTCTCGCTGGGCGTGGACACCTTCAAGGATGACCCGATCTCCCAGTTCAAGCTCGACAGCCCGGACTACCTGACCATGGGCGCGCGCATCGCACGCCTGGGCAAGCCGACGCTGTTCGTGATGGAAGGCGGTTACGCGGTGGAAGAAATCGGCATCAACGCCGTCAATGTGCTCGAAGGTTTTGAGGGGGCCGCCCAATGAATATGCTCAAGTCGCTTGTGCTCTGCGCCGCCGTGCTGAGCAGCACCGCACACGCCGAAGAAAAAACCCTGAAAGTCTATAACTGGTTCGACTACATCACGCCCAAGGCACTGGAGGATTTCAAGGCGCAGAACCCGAAGATCAAGCTGGTCTACGACATCTTCGACACCAACGAAGCACTGGAGGCCAAGCTGCTCACCGGCAACTCCGGCTATGACGTGGTGGTGCCCTCCAACGTGTTCCTCGCCAAGCAGATCGAAGCCGGCGTGTTCCAGCCCCTGGACCGCAGCCAATTGCCCAACTGGAACCACCTCGACCCCAAGCTGATGAAGCTGATCGAGGCCAATGACCCCGGCAATAAATTCGCCGTGCCCTACATGTACGGCACCATCCTGATCGGCTTCAACCCGGCCAAGGTCAAGGCTGCGCTCGGCGACAACGCTGCGGTGGACAGCTGGGACCTGATTTTCAAGGAAGAGAACATCAGCAAGCTCAAGCAATGCGGCGTGGCCCTGCTCGACTCGCCTTCGGAGATCCTGCCGTTGGCCCTGCAGCACCTGGGCCTGGACCCCAACAGCAGCAACCCCAAGGACTACGTCAAGGCCGAGGCGCTGTTGATGAAGATCCGCCCGTACATCACCTATTTCCATTCGTCCAAGTACATGGCCGATATCGCCAACGGTGACATTTGCGTGGCCGTGGGTTATTCGGGCAGCTTCTCCCAGGCGGCCAACCGCGCCAAGGAGGCCAGGAACGGCGTAGTGGTGGATATGCGCCTGCCCAAGGAGGGCGCGCCGATCTGGTTCGACATGCTCGCCATTCCCAAGGGCGCGCAGAACCCACAGGACGCCTACACCTTTATCAACTACCTGCTGCAACCCCAGGTGATCGCGCCGATCAGCGATTTTGTCGGCTACCCCAACCCGAACAAGGATGCGACCGAACAGGTCGACCCGGCGATCCGCAACAACCCCAACCTGTACCCCACCGAGGCGGCGATGGCGGGGCTCTATACCCTGAAACCCCTGGGCCGTGATGCCGAACGTGCCAGGACCCGCGCCTGGACCAAGATCAAGTCCGGCACCTGAGACGCATACATAAACACCGCCCTCCTGACAGCGCGCTTTCTAGCATGGGCATACCCGAGGCAGAGCCTCGGCCTATGCCCATCACAAGCCTGTCAGGTCTCCCATGACTTCAATCACAGACACCTCAGATTCGCCACTACTGCCACGCTTTTATTCCACCGCCACCCTGATCACTCAGTTGTCCACTGGCCCTGCGTTTAGGGAGGTGGCCGCCGCCTTGCTGCGACGTGAGCTCAAAGCGCGCTACCCCCAATTGGATATAGACCCCAATAGCACGATGGTTGGCACGCCGGTGTGGGACGTCGTCGGTGATCAAGTCGTGGCCAAGCCTCCCCAGTACCAGGCACTCGCCGACGTCCTGGCCAAACAGGCCGTACTCGGCGTACCGACGATCTATATCGAGGGTGAACACTTTCTCACCCGGCTGCCAATCGTTGAGCCAGCGGTGCACCTGCAGGTACGCATCGAAGAAATCGCCAACATTATCAATTTGCTGGCGCCAGTGATGATCACAGGCTTCCAGGAGCAACAGGCAGAATACTGGAACATGTCCGAGAACGGTTCAGCGCCCCATTGGCAGCAACTGTCCAGCGCCCTTCGCAGCTTTTGGAATGTCGAGACGGTGGACGGTTGGACGCATGAGGATTGCGTCATGGCGCGCAGCCTGTATGCCGCCCCGGATCCGGATGTCCGCAAACGCAATGATCCCTATGCGTCCCGTGCCTGTCTGGTGGACATTTTTCTGATCGACGACGACGGCAAAGCCACCCACCTCAATGACAGCCTGATCGCCGTACTGGTCGGCAGACAAAACGGCCAAGAGGTGCTGCTGACCTATTCGCCAGGGCACGGCTATGAAAAATTCAACTCGATCGAGGCCTTGGGAGCCGCGTTGGAGAATTACCTGCCAGACCGTGCGCTGGGCAAGAAAATCGATTGGCGCCTGTTCGAGCCCGACGGCAACTTTTTCGACCAGCAAGCCTGCATCTTGATCTCCATTCAAATCGACGCCATCGGCGCCATCCGCTTTACGGACACGACGCTACAGCTGCCCGGTTCCGTCACGGCCCCTGCCGGCAATGACCAGCCCCGGCGCTCCCCTGGCCTCGACTGGTTCAGGGACGCCTTGCCCGATTGGCTCAGCGAGGCTTCCAGCCCGGAACAGGACGCCTATGGCCGCCACCTCAAAGACCTGGCAGCACTGCATAGCCTGAACGAGGGCCACGCCTACGACGACGGCATTGCCCCCATCGAGCAATACGCACTCGATGCGCTGAAAGCGCAGATGAACAAAGACCACAAAGACGCCAAGCATCTGGCCTTGGACAAGATCGACATCGTGGTCCAGAGCCCTGTCATCTGGGGTACGTTCACGGTGCCCGGACAAACCGTGACCACCACGTTCAGCCTGGCGCAACTGGCCCTGCAAAACCTGATCGCCCTGCCGTTGGGCAACAAGACCCTACGCAGAAGCAACGGCGGCACAATTCCCGAGTGGCTCACCGTCGGCTACCTGGAAACCCTGATTACCCGCATCGACATCGGCAGCGCCTACCCGGCGTTGATCAAAAGCAAACTGCTGGATGACCCGATAGAGTCGTCGCGACGTGAGAAGCTCTACACCAGCCATCTACGCATTCAGCTACCGCTGTTGGCGCTCCACTACAAACTCAATCAAAAAGGGGGCATCGACGAACGCGGATACCGTTATGTGACGGCCGTGATGCAGGACAACGCAGCGGATCGCACAGTGGAGGGCAATACTATCGTCATACGGCCGTTGGCCTTTCTGACGAAAAACGGCAACGGCAAACCGAACACCGTCGCGAACATGTTTGTGATCGGTCCCGCCGATCTGCATGCCGGGCCCTGCTTACTTTACCGTCCACTGCTCGACGAGCCCCTGAGCCAATACCCATCTCCCGCCAATCTGATCTACGCGATCCAGCAATCCCCGAGCCTGCGCGAATCGGTGCTCGCCTGGTTGCCGGATAGCGTGCGCACGGATTACAGCCGGTATGTGTTTCCAGGCACCTTACCGTCGCCCTGGTCGGTGGTGGATTTCCTGGTAGAACCGGCCAAAGTGCTGAGCCTGAGCGGCCCGCTGCTGCTGGGCGAGGAAACCCTCAATGGCGATAGGCTCGCCACCCTGTTCAAGGCCAACGCCAATGCACTGGTGACATTGGCCGATCGTCAGTCGGTCTCCAACGCGGATGCGCGCTGGGCTACCTTGGAGCGCACCGGCTGGCTGATATTCAACGCGGCCTTGCCGTTCCTCGGGCGCACGGCCGGGGTGGCGGCATGGATCTGGCAAATAATGGACCAACTGCAAGAAGTGGTCGACGCCGAAGAAGACCCACAACACCGCTCACGCTGGGGCGCCATCACTGACCTGCTGCTCAACCTGGGCATGGCCGTCACGCTGCACAGCGTGACCCGACAATCCAAACCATCGCGGCCCATCGCCCAGCAACCCATCCCGATCAAGCCAGCGCCGGAAAAAAGACCGGCGACCACGATTCGCAAGATCCCAGATGTCAAAATTTCTGAGATCCCTTCGGATCGCTCACAACCGTTGCACACCAGCGGCGCCACCCATCGTGGTGGATCACACCTGGCCGCGCTCCTGGACAGCTACAAAGTCGAAAAGCCCAGCAACCTTGGCGCGCCGATCAGCGAACGCGGCCCAAACCAGCATCTCTATAAGCTCGCCGACAAACTCTATGCGCCCGTGGGCAATCGTTGGTATCAAGTGATCGTTGATGAAAGTGGCAACGTCATCATCGTCGACTCGAAACAATTGTCCCGCCTCGGCCCTTTGCTGGTCAGCAATCGCCAAGGTAACTGGTTTATCGACACACGCCTGCGCCTGCGTGGTGGGGGACCCACATTGAAGGCACGGATAGCCAAGGCCCTGGCCGAAGAGCGTGCTCAACGCCTGCGTCGCCAACTGAGTGACTTCGAAAAAACCAAGAAAGACGCCCAGGCCGAGCTGCAAAAAGCTTATGAGGCCATGACTCAGGGCACTGCCGACACCGCAGAGACACGCCGACAAAACTACTTGCAGACCTTGGTCGCTCAACGCGACAACTACGAAACCGTGCTGCAACAGCTCAAGCAGCTGAATGTCTTCGCGCCGTCAGCGGACTACGCCACCAAAGCCATCTCCTACGTCAAGGTGCAGATTGAATTCACTTACGCGGGCATCCGCGAGGCTCTCACCCGCTTTGCCCCGATGATGCGCAAGGTACTGGACCAACTCCATAGCCCAACGAGCCAACGGCCCTTCGACGACGCGCGCCAGATGATCGACCTGACCCAGGACATGCTCGACCGCCTTGACTACATGAACACCCGCTTCGATGAACTCAGGCAACTGTCCAAGGAAGGCTTCACGTTGATCCGCGACACTAAAAGCACATTGCCGCATTACCCCCGCGAACACCTCACGGCCCTGCAGGTCACCCTCACTCGCCACCTGTGCCTGGCGGAGGATACGCTGGCCTCCGCCCCAGAGGCCTGGTCAACCATCGACTCGATCGTCGACACCGCCGATATCGCCATTCAATGCCTGACCGATACGTTGAAAGAGCGCAGCGAGTCGCGCCTCGACGAACGTATCGGCACACTGGGCAGCCTGGTCGGCCAGTTCCAGGTCATCGGGGAACGCCTGAGTGACTTTGCCGAACGCTATACAGCGCATACGCAACCGACTCGGATACAGGGTCTGCGCGACCAGCTCAAGGCGTTCAGCCGGGAGGCCACACAGAACCTGGCGCTGTTGAGTGTCGAAAGAGATGCCCTCAGGCTGCGACCTATCCCGCCACCATTGCCACCACGGCCAAACAGCCAATTCATCCGCACGCGCTACGAGGGTATCCGCATCGGCGAACCGCGCCTGTCGCCCACCGGGGAGCAAACCGACCTGGTGGATATCCGCTCGCCGATCACCCAAAAGATCATTGCCACCTATCATCAGAAATCCCCGGGGGTGTGGGTTGAGCGCGTCCAGACGTCGACAGAGCCGGCAGCTACCCTCGATATTCAGGCCGCCGTCCGCGAAGGCCAGGCCTTGCTGGACACGCTGCCTGAGTTCCTGCGCCAGGCAGATGTCCGGGCCAACCAGGAGGAGCGCACAACCTTAGGCATCGAAAACCTCTATCACCAGCAAGCCTTGCGCCTGGAACGCGCCAGCGAAGCCATCGACCAGGCCTTGACCCAAGGAAACATCACCGAAAACGTCAATCAACCGGCCAGTGCCGTCAACAAAGCGCTCGATACGGCTATTGCTCAGCTATACCGACGCAGCCGCGAACACCTGCTCAGGCTGCACAAGACGCAGGCACCAACGATCGAGAATGTCGAGTGGCTGCTCAATCACAATGAAATCAAGATCAAGAAGACAATCACCCGACGCAAACTCAAAAGTCCCCGGCCCGACTACCTCGATGAGTACAGCATCGTCGAACGCAGCTCCGGCAAGCCGCTGTGGTATGCGCACTTCCACTACAGCGCCTCCTGGACACCGGCCAAGTACTACATCGCCGCACGTTTGAAAACCCCGGCCGAGCAGCTCAAGGGACTGGCCGCCGACACCACCGTAGGCCTGAGCGAAGCCCAAAGGATTGACTACTACCTCAGCGAGATCAGCCTGAAGCAGGCCGACCGACTGTTTTTCGAAAAGAAGGAGGCCTGAGTCGACGCCTTCTGCCTCTATTTATCTACCGTCCGGGTCACTCCTCCTGTCACTACCGTGCGCGCTTAGTCAACGACCTGCCACGCTGCGCGCAGGCGCTGCAATGCCAGGGCGATGGCATGCTCGGGTACCGCAGCAAATCCCAGCACGAGGCCGGCGCGCTGGTTCACTGGCGTGCTCGACTGTGCCAGCCAGTAACTGCTCAAACCGTTGACTTCGACCTCCACGGCCCGTGCCTGCGCAAGCAGTCGCTGTTCCCGAGCCAGGCTGGCGACCCGTACGGTCAGGTGCAGCCCTGCGCTGACAGGGGGTAACTCACCCACACCCGCCAGCCCCTTTGGCCAGCCGGCCAACAAAGCATTGCGCCGACTCAACGCAGCACGGCGCATGCGCCGGATATGCCGCTGGAAATGCCCCGCAGCCATGAACTCGGCCATTACCGCCTGGGTGCTGACTTCGGAGTGGCGCATGTCGACAGCACGGCGCCGGGCGAACGCCTCCACCAGGGCCGGCGGCAACACCAGGTAGCCCAGGCGCAACGCCGGAAAAGCCACCTTGCCGAAGGTGCCGACATAGAGCACGCGCCCACTGCGATCCAGCGCGGCCAGGGGCGACAACGGTGCACCGCTGTAGCGGTACTCGCCGTCGTAGTCGTCCTCGATGATCCAACCGCCCGTTCGCTCGGCCCAGGCCAGCAGTTCCAGGCGGCGCGCCAGGCTCATGACCACACCCAGCGGATACTGGTGGGAAGGCGTGACGTAAGCCACCCGACAATCCTCCAGGGTATTGAGCACTTGGCAATCAATACCCTCGCCATCCACCGGCACGCCATGCAATTTCCCGCCCGCCAGGGCGAACGCATGCCCGGCCGCGCGATAGCCGGGGTTTTCCACCGCCACGCCGTCCCCAGGCTCCACCAGCAACTGTGCACAAAGGCTGATTGCCTGCTGCGCGCCGCTGGTGATCACTATTTGTTCAGCCGTGCACTGCATGCCTCGTGAGCTGCGCAAGTAGGCGGCAATCAGGCCACGCAGGCGGCCGTCGCCCGCGGGGTCGCCGTAGCAGAGCAGCTCCAGGTCCGGCTTGCGCCAGAAGGCCCCGTTCAGCTTGGCCCAGACCTCGAACGGGAACAGATCGAAGGCTGGCACACCCACGCGAAATGCCCGTGGCGGCCCCACTGGCGGCAGAGACAGGTGATTGGTTTTGATCCGTGCCAAGCCCACGCTGTGGGTAACTTCACTGTCCAGGACTTCGGGTAAATCTGCCCATTTTGTGGATAAGTCTGGGGATAAGGCTGTTGAAAACCCTGTGGATACTTTTGTGGATAGTTTTTTGGCGGTGGGCAATTGGGCGACATAGGTGCCATCGCCAACCCGGCTTTCAATAAACCCCTCCGCATACAACTGATCGTAGGCGCGTACCACGCTATTGCGGGAAATCGACAACGCCGTCGCCAGGTCACGGGTGGCGGGAAGACGCGTCCCGCTGACCAACCGACCGTCCAGCACCCGCTGGCGCAGGGCGTCATACAGCTGGCGCGTCAGGCCTTGGCGGCGATCCAGTTCAATACCAGCGGGGTTGAACGACAGGGGCGGCGAGACAGGCGACATATTGGACCTATGAAATGGGTGCCAGATGGCTCTTTCAACGAGCCATTAGCCTGCCTAGGATGCAGGCATTCGCCAAGGAATTTTTCCATGTACACACCCCGCGCCTTTGCCCTCGACGATTTGCCCGAACTGCAGCAACTGATCCAGCACACCCGCCTGGCGCAGCTGGTGACCTTTGGCGAGCAAGGCCTGCAAGCCTGTCACTTGCCCTTGCTGCTCAACCCGGATGAAGGCCCCAACGGCATGCTTTACGGGCACCTGGCCAAAGCCAATCCGCAGTGGAAAGACCTGCAGAACGGCAGCGAAGCGCTGGTGATCTTTGCCGGTGCCGAGGCCTACATCAGCCCGGCGTTCTACCCGGCCAAGGCCGAGCACGGCAAAGTCGTGCCTACCTGGAACTACATCGCCGTGCACGCTTATGGCAAAGCCGAGGTATTCAACGATGCCGAGCGCTTGCTCGCGGTGGTCACTGCGCTGACCGATCGCCATGAAGGCGGCCGCGCCCAGCCCTGGAAGGTCAGCGACGCTCCGGCCGATTACATCGACGGCATGCTCAAGGCTATCGTCGGCTTCGCCCTGCCGATCGAACGCCTGATCGGTAAACGCAAACTCAGCCAGAACCGCAGCGCGGCCGACATGGCCGGCGTTCGTGCTGGCCTGGCAACCAGCGCCGATGTGCGCGACCAGACCCTCGCCCGCTTTATTCCCCCCCAAGGAGCCCCAGAATGAGCCCGATCGATATCCGCCAGGTCACCGCCGCCGACCACGCTGCCTGGCTGCCGCTGTGGCAGGCGTACTTGAAGTTCTATGAAACCGAACTACCGGACGCGGTCAGCCAAAGCACCTGGCAACGCTTGATCGACGCCAGCGAACCGACCCACTCGGCCCTGGCCTGGCAGGACGGCAAGGCGGTGGGCATGGTGAACTTCATCTACCATCGCTCCAATTGGAGCATCGAGAATTCCTGCTACCTTCAGGACTTGCTGGTGGACCCGGCCCAACGTGGCACCGGCGTCGGTCGCAAGCTGATCGAGTTCGTCTACGCCACCGCCAAGGCCGATGGCTGCGCCAAGGTGCACTGGCTGACCCACGAAACCAATGCCACCGCGATCCAACTCTACGAACGCATCGCCGAACGCCCTGGGTTCATCCAATTTCGCAAAGGTCTTTAAGGAGCGCAGCATGACTACTTCCCTCGCCGACTGGAAAGGCGCACCGGCCCCTACCGTCACACTGCTTGAAGGACGCTTCATCCGCCTGGAAAAACTCGACCCTGCACGCCATGGCGACGAGTTGTTCCAAGCCCTCCAGGGCCCCGGCGCCGACCCCAAGCTGTGGGACTACTTGCCATACGGCCCCTTCCCGGAACGTAGCGCCTTCAATGACTGGCTCAACAACCACGCGTCCCACAGCGACCCGTACTTCTTCTGCGTGGTCGACCGCCAGACCGGCCAGGTACAGGGCCTTCTCAGCCTGATGTCCATCGTCCCCGCACAGGGCCGCATCGAAATCGGCCATGTCACCTTCGGCGCGCCGATGCAGCGTTCGCCGAAAAGCACCGAAGCGGTGTACTTGCTGGCCAAATACGCGTTCGAACAGGGCTACCGCCGCCTGGAATGGAAGTGCAACAACGCCAACGCCCGCTCCAAGTACGCGGCCGAGCGGTTGGGCTTCAGCTTTGAAGGAGTGTTCCGCCAGCACATGGTGGTCAAGGGCAGGAACCGCGATACCGCGTGGTACTCGATCATCGACGCAGAATGGTCGGCAATCCAGGCCGGTTTCGAGGAGTGGCTGTCGGAGGCTAACCAGACCGGTTCAGGGCAGGTGAAAGGCCTGGCGGAGTGTCGCCGCCAGGCGCGCTGAGGCTTAGCCCAACTGCCGGGCCAGCACTGCAATGTGCTCCGGCCCGATCCCGCAGCACCCCCCCAGGTGGCTGGCACCCCGTGCTTGCCAGTCGGCAGCCCAGCGCAGGTAACCTGGCGGGTCGAGATCCTCGCGCAGCGGGTCCAGGCCATCATTGGCGGTGGCCTCCTTGGGTTGCGGCGGGAACGCGTTGGCATAGGCGCCGACCTGGATCGTCACCCCGAGGCGTTCGAACGTCTGGCAGGACGCGTCGATAGCCGCGCCGATCACTTCGGGCTGGCTGCAATTGAACAGCAGCACTTGCACGCCCAGTTGCGAAGCCGCTTCGGCCGCTTCAGCCACCGGTTCGCCGGAACGCAGGCGGGGAATCTCGTCAGTGTCTTCATCCTTGAGGGTAAACGACAGCCAGAACGGCTTACCGTCCTTGGGCAGGCCGGCGTGGATAGCACGTGCCTCGGCAATCGAGCTCTGAGTTTCCGCCAGCCACAGGTCGACATGGGGCGACAGGCCTTGCACCAGTGGGGTCAGCAATTCAGACACGCGCTGCGGTTCGAACAGGTCAGGGCGGTACGAACCAAACAACGGCGGCAGCGAACCGGCGACCAATACGGCTTTGCCCGAGGCCTCTACGGCACGGCGTGCCAATTCCCCGGCGAGTGCGGCCAACGCCTGGCCCTCTGCGGCAAAGCGCGCTTCTCCGATGTGAAACGGCACCACGGCATAGCTGTTGCTGGTGATGACGGTCGCACCGCTCTGGATATACGCCGCGTGTACCGCTTCCACCGCCTGCGGTGCTTCACTCAGTGCCAGTGCTGACCACTCCGGCTGCCGGAACGGCGCGCCCCGGCGTTGCAGTTCACGGCCCATGCCGCCATCAAGGATTACTGTGCGTGCCTTACCCATATGCCTTTTACTCATAAGCTTATGAAAATAACTCACTATGAGAGCCGTTCTTATAACTATTTAATACGCAGCATTCGGTTATTAACAACCTCTTTTTTATTCAGGTGTCGATTGTGAAACTAAAACCGCTGCTGGCTCTGGCCCTGACGATGTTGGCCACGTCGACTCAAGCCTTCGCAGGCACGACGCTGGACCGGGTCGAGCAAAAAAAGGAACTGGTCGGCGTGTTGATGGAAAGCTACCCGCCGTTCTCGTTTCTTAACGAGCAGAACCAACTCGACGGTTTCGACGTGGATGTCGCCAAGGCGGTTGCGCAAAAACTGGGGGTGAAGCTGCGCCTGGAAACGCCTTCCTGGGACGTAATCGCCGCAGGCCGCTGGAGCGGGCGCTACGACATCTGCATCTGCTCCATGACGCCGAGCAAAGCCCGCGCCGAGGTGTTCGATTTCCCGGTGCAATACTACGCGTCGCCTGCCGTGATTGTGGTCAACGCCAAGGATGACCGTATTCACGGCGCCAGGGACCTGAGCGGCAAGAAAGTCGGCCTCACCAGCGCCTCCAGCTATGAAAGCTATCTGAACAAGAATCTGGTGATCGAAGGCGCCGAAGATACCCACCTGCAGTACCCTTTCGACAACGTGCAGATCGCTCCATACGACACCGACAACGTAGCGTTCCAGGACCTGGGCCTGGGCGCCGGCGTGCGCCTGGATGCGATCCTCACCAATCTGGTCACTGCCCAACCGCGCCTGGACCAGGACAAGCGCTTCAAGCTCGCCGGCGATGCGCTGTATGCCGAACCCAACTCGGTGGCCATCGAAAAAGGCGACCCACAGTGGGACAGCAAGGTGCGTGAGGTCTTCGCCCAACTGAAACAGGACGGTACCCTGAGCAAGCTGTCGCAAAAATGGATCGGCGCCGATATCAGCCAATGACTGCATTCCCCACACCTCCCAAGCCACCGGTGAACACACGGCGCCTCATGGGATTCCGGACTCGGCTTTACTTGACCTGGGCGACGTTGTTCTGCCTGTTCGCCAGCTTTTTCCTGAGCTTTGACCTGAAGTTCTCGATCATTCTCGACAAACTGCCCAACTTGATCGGCGTACACCTGGCCCCCAACGGCTTCCTGCAAGGGGCGGCACTCACCGTATTCCTGTGCCTGTGCTCGATGGTGGCCTCGTCGCTGCTGGGCTTTGTCACAGCGCTGGGGCGGCTGTCGAATAGCGCCGTGGCTTTCGGCGTCGCCAGTTTCTACGCTTCGTTCTTTCGCGGCACACCCTTGCTGATCCAGATCCTGCTGATCTACCTGGGCCTGCCGCAATTGGGTGTGGTGCCTGGTGCAATCGTTGCCGGGATCATCGCGCTCTCGCTGAACTATGGGGCCTACCTGAGTGAGATCTTCCGTGCGGGTATCCTCGGCGTACCCCAGGGCCAGCGGGAAGCCGCCCTGGCCCTGGGCATGCGCGACAGCGCGATCTTCTGGCACGTCACCCTGCCCCAGGCCATGCGCACCATCATCCCGCCAGCCACCAACCAGTTCATCTCCATGCTCAAGGACTCGTCGCTGATTTCAGTGATGGGGGTATGGGAAGTGATGTTTCTGGCGCAGTCCTACGGACGCTCCAGCTACCGTTATATCGAAATGCTCACCACGGCGGCGATCATCTACTGGGTGATGTCCCTGGGGCTTGAGTTGATCCAGGCGCAAATGGAGCGGCACTACGGCAAGGGGTATGCGCGCAAGGGGTAAGTTCTTAATCTCCCGCCAGTAAAGACAACTCCCGCAAACCAGGAGTCGATGGCCTGACAGTTATCACCCCACCATCTCGCTAAATTCCCGGCCTCATTCATCAGAGGTTGGGATTTCATGCCTTTTACACCGCACAGAGTTGCCCTTGTCATTGCCCTTGCGCTCAGCGCCACCAGCCTTCAATCCGCACAGGCGCAAGGCGATATCGAATACACGCCGTACTGGTATCAGCCCTACGATGCGCTGGATGCCGACTGGTTCTACACACCCGAACCCAAAGCGCTGCCCCTGGACGGTTATCTCACCCGCAAGGCCACCTCGCACAATGGCTTGCAAGTGGCAAAAGTGCTGGAGCCCGCATTGATTCGTTTGCTGAAGTCCGGAGAGCTGACTTCCGAACAAATCAAAGCCCTGGATAAATTCGGTGACGCGCTGGAGAAACAGCCTGGCGGAATCGGTGCCAGCCTTGAGCAATTGGCTGGCAGCCAGAACGCCAACCTCGCGGGTGCAACGCAAAACACCACACACCACATCGGCAGCCAATTGCTCTCGAACCTACGCACACTGCCCGCCGACGACGAGGGACACTTCTGGGTTCAAGGCCTGGGCCACGACGGCCGCCTCGACACACAAGGCGGGAGCGCCGGCTTGAAATACAGCACCGAAGGCCTGCTGTTGGGCGCCGACTGGGCGCTGGATCACGCCTGGCGCGTGGGTGTCATGGGCGCAAAATCCACCAGCCACCTCGATACCCCGCGCTTCGCGTCCGAGTTGGACAGTTGGCACCTGGGCGGTTATGCCGTGCGCCAGGACGGCCCGTTGGCCCTACGCCTGGGCGCGATCTACAGCGACCATGCGGGGCAGAACAAACGTAACGTCAACCTGCTGGATTACAAGGAGCAACTCAGGGGCCAATACAACGCCCAGAGCCAGACCCTGTTTTCCGAACTGGGCTATCAACTGGGCAGCGCGGATCTCAGCGTGGAGCCCTTCGCCGGCCTCGGCTTCCAGCGCTACCACCGTGACGGCTTCAAGGAAACCGGTGGCCTGAGCGCGCTGAACGTTGGCGCACAAACCCAGCAGAACCTGAGCAGCACCGTGGGCCTTCGCCTGGCAACGGTGTATCGATTCGATAACCAGGTCAGCCTCACACCTCATCTCAGCACCGGCTGGAAACACCTCTACGGCGAGGTCGACAGCCAGGTGCGCCAGTCCTACCGCGCATTGCCAGGGCGGGTTGACGGCTTCACGGTCAAGGGCACTTCGCTGGATCGCAATAGCCTGGATCTGCAAGCCGGGCTGGACCTGGCCCTGTCGACACAACACACCGTCGGCTTGACCTACAGCGCCCAGGCCGGTACCAACAGCCGTAACCAAGGCCTGATGGGACAATGGAAGATGAGCTTCTGACCCACCAAATTTCAGGCAAAAAAAAGGGGGCACCTGCCCCCCCGAGGATTAAGCGGTAGTGTCGAAGGCTGTTTTCAGCCTTCGATTTCAATCAGGATTTCGCCAGGGTTGACCCGGTCGCCTTTGGCCACATGAACGGCGGTCACCTTGCCGGCAATCGCGGCCTGTACTTCGGTTTCCATCTTCATGGCTTCGGTAATCAGCACGGCCTGGCCAGCCTTGACCACATCGCCTTCCTTGACCAGCACGTCGACGATATTGCCCGGCATCGCCGTGCTGACATGGCCCGGCGCGGTAGCATGCTTGCGGTTGCTGCTGCCACCGCTGACGAACTCGTTGAGCGGCTCGAACACCACTTCTTCCGGCATGCCATCGATGGACAGGTAAAAGTGGCGCTTGCCCTCGGCCTTGACGCCGACACCAGTAATGTCCACGCGATAGCTTTCACCGTGCACGTCGATGACGAACTCAGTCGGGACGCCTTCGCCACCGGCACGCGCCACGCCGCCCGCTTCCGGGATCGGCAGCAGCACTTCCGGCGCCAGGGTGCCTGCGTCGCGTTCTTCGAGGAACTTGCGCCCGATGTCCGGGAACATCGCGTAGGTCAGCACGTCTTCTTCGGACTTGGCCAACGCGCCGATCTCACCGCGCAGCTTGGTCATTTCCGGCTTGAGCAGGTCGGCCGGGCGTACGTCAATCACCTCTTCGCTGCCGATGGCCTGGCGCCGCAGTTTCTCGTTCACGGTGCCCGGCGCCTTGCCGTAACCGCCTTGCAGGTAGAGCTTCACTTCGTTGGTGATGGTCTTGTAGCGCTCGCCAGCCAGCACGTTGAAGAACGCCTGGGTGCCGACGATCTGCGAGGTCGGGGTGACCAGCGGCGGGAAGCCGAGGTCTTCACGCACGCGCGGGATCTCGGCCAGCACTTCGCTCATGCGGTTGAGGGCGCCCTGCTCTTTCAACTGGTTGGCCAGGTTGGAAATCATCCCGCCCGGCACCTGGTTGACTTGCACACGGGTGTCGACAGCGGTGAATTCGCTTTCGAACTGGTGGTATTTCTTGCGCACGGCGTAGAAGTACAGGCCGATCTCTTGCAGCAGTTCCAGGCTCAGGCCGGTGTCGAACTCGCTGCCTTTAAGAGCGGCGACCATCGACTCGGTGCCCGGGTGGCTGGTGCCCCAGGCGAAGCTGGAGATGGCGGTGTCGATATGGTCCGCACCGTTTTCAATCGCCTTGAGTTGGCACATCGCGGCCAAACCAGCAGTGTCATGCGAGTGGATAAAGATCGGCAGGCTCTGCTCGGCCTTCAACGCCTTGACCAGCTCACCCGTGGCATATGGGGTCAACAGACCAGCCATGTCCTTGATCGCGATGGAGTCGCACCCCATGGATTCCAGTTGCTTGGCCTGGGCCACGAAGGCTTCGACGGTGTGCACCGGGCTGGTGGTGTAGGCGATGGTGCCCTGGGCATGCTTGCCGGCGGCCTTCACCGCTTCGATGGCCACGCGCAGGTTACGCACGTCGTTCATGGCGTCGAAAATGCGGAATACGTCGATGCCATTTACGGCGGCCTTGGCGACGAAGGCTTTGACCACGTCGTCGCTGTAGTGGCGGTAGCCCAGCAGGTTCTGGCCGCGCAGCAGCATTTGCAGGCGGGTGTTGGGCAATGCGGCGCGCAGTTTGCGCAGGCGCTCCCACGGGTCTTCCTTGAGGAAGCGCACGCAGGCGTCGAAGGTAGCGCCGCCCCAGACTTCCAGGGACCAGTAGCCGACTTTGTCGAGCTTGTCGCAGATCGGCAGCATGTCGTCGGTGCGCATGCGGGTCGCCAGCAACGATTGGTGGGCGTCGCGCAGGATGGTGTCGGTGACAAAGATTTTCTTGGACATTGTTGTATTCCTCACAGGCCTGCGTGGGCGGCGATGGCGGCGGCGATGGCCAGGGCCAGCTCTTCGGGTTTGCGCTTGATCGAGTAGTTGGTCAGCTCGGGGTGGCTTTCCACGAAACTGGTGTTGAACTGGCCGCTGCGGAATTCCGGGTTGCGCAGGATTTCCTGGTAGTAAGCGGCGGTGGTCTTCACGCCTTGCAGGCGCATGTCATCCAGGGCACGCAGGCCGCGGTCCATGGCTTCTTCCCAGGTCAACGCCCACACCACCAGTTTCAGGCACATGGAGTCGTAGAACGGCGGGATGGTGTAGCCGGTGTAGATCGCCGTGTCGGTACGCACGCCGGGACCGCCGGGCGCGTAGTAACGGGTGATCTTGCCGAAGCTGGGCAGGAAGTTATTTTTCGGGTCTTCAGCGTTGATACGGAACTGCAACGCGAAACCACGGTGCTGGATGTCTTCCTGTTTCACCGACAGCGGCAGGCCGGAGGCGATGCGGATCTGTTCACGAACGATGTCGATCCCGGTGATTTCTTCGGTGATGGTGTGTTCCACCTGCACCCGGGTGTTCATCTCCATGAAGTACACCTCGCCCTCGGCGAGCAGGAACTCCACGGTGCCGGCGTTCTCGTAGCCCACGGCCTTGGCGGCGCGCACCGACAGGTCGCCGATGTAGGCGCGCTGTTCAGGGGTCAGTTGCGGGCTTGGGGCGATTTCGATGAGCTTCTGGTTACGGCGCTGGATCGAGCAATCACGCTCGAACAGGTGCACCACGTTGCCGAAACTGTCACCGAGGATCTGCGCCTCGATGTGCTTGGGATTGACGATGCACTTTTCCAGGAACACTTCCGCCGAACCGAAGGCCTTGGTGGCTTCGGAGATCACACGGGGGAAGGCTTGTTCAAGTTCTTCGCGGCTGTTGCAGCGACGGATACCACGACCACCACCACCGGAGGTGGCCTTGAGCATCACCGGGTAACCAATGCGGTCGCCTTCGGTGAGTGCCTCGTGGATATCCGCGACGTTGCCTTCGGTACCCGGCGTGACCGGCACACCGGCCTTGATCATGCTGCGGCGCGCTTCGGTCTTGTCGCCCATGCGGCGAATGACTTCAGCCGATGGACCAATGAACTTGATGCCGCGTTCAGCGCAGATGTCCGCCAGTTCGGCGTTTTCAGACAGGAAGCCATAGCCGGGGTGCAACGCATCGCAGCCGGTTTCCACCGCCAGGTTCACCAGCTTGCGCGGGTTCAGGTAGCCGGCCAGGGGCTCGGCACCAATGCTGTGGGCTTCGTCGGCACGCTTGACGTGCAACGCGTGGCGGTCGGCATCGGAGTAGACCGCGACCGAGCGAATGCCCATCTCGGCGCAGGCACGCACGATTCGTACGGCAATTTCACCACGGTTGGCGATCAGGATCTTTTTTATCACTTGGAAATTCCCTTGAGCCGATTGCTGCGTTCTTCGACCCGCTGGAGCCGGGTCGGCGCGTGACCAAATGTTTCATGACAGTCGCGAGACACACACTAAGCCCGCCAAGGGATTAACAAAAATCAATAATTATTGGGTTGGGCATAAGTAAAGACTTATAGTCACCCGGACAGCTTGCGGCGAGAGCACTAAGAAATGCGTAAGTCACTGATGAGACTGACATTGCGTCAATTGCAGATCTTCCATGAGGTGTGCGATTTGCGTTCCTACAGCCGTGCGGCCGAGGAAATGTCCCTCACGCAACCGGCCGTCAGCCTGCAAATTCGCCAGTTGGAAGAGCTGATCGGCCAGCCGCTGTTCGATTACGTGGGCAAAAAGCTCTACATGACCGAGGCCGCCGAAGCCTTGCAGCGCGCCAGCCGCGACATCTTCGGGCGTCTGGAAAACCTCGATATGCAGCTCTCGGACATGCAGGGCTCGTTGCAGGGCCAGTTGAAACTGGCGATTGAGTCCAGCGCCAAGTACTTCGTGCCGCACCTGTTCGCCGCCTTCAAGCGCCAGCATCCGGAAGTGCAGTTGCAGTTGACGGTGGTGAATCGCGCCCAGGTGATTCGCCGGCTTTCGGACAACCGCGACGACCTGGTGATCATGTCCATGGTGCCCCAGGACATGGGCCTGGAATTCCTGCCGTTCCTCAACAACCCGATTGTCGCCGTGGCGCCGCCCGACCATCCCTTGAGCCTGCAAGGCCCGCTGCGCCTGCAGGACCTGGAACCCTACACCCTGCTGCTGCGCGAAGCGGGCTCCGGCACGCGACTGGCCTGCGAGGAGTACTTCAAGGAAAAACGCGTGCACTTCACCCAGACCGTGGAAGTAGCCTCGGCCGAGGCGCAGCGTGAATGTGTTTGTGCGGGATTGGGCGTGGCCCTGTTGACGCGTCATGCGGTCAACATGGAGCTGGCCACCGGCGGGCTCCGGGAGCTGCCGGTGGAAGAGCTGCCACTGTACCGCAGTTGGTGCCTGGTGCAGGCCAAGGCCAAGCGCCTGTCACCGGTGGCCCATGCGTTCCTGGGCTTTATCCGCAGCGAGAGGGTGCAGATCAGCGTACTGGCTGAGCGTTTCGCTGGGCTGCCGCGGGTGCCTGCCAGTGGAGTTCAGGGTAGTCGCTGATGCTCTGGAGCAACTGGCGCTCCTCACAGCGGTCTTCGATTGCGCGACGGAACGCCATGCGGCGCTGGTCTTCCTGCTGACGACGGGTTTTGACGGAGCTGTTGCTGTCTTCGTAAGTCCGGGCCATTTGGAGTCTCCCAATGCGAGTACGGGGAGTTCAGGATGGCCCTGGGCGATGACGCAGCGATGACAGCCTGATGAAGATTCTGGGTTTGCAGGAGATCCAAATGTGGGAGGGGGCAAGCCCCCTCCCACATTTTGCTCTGTGTACCGCTTTAGTCATCGAGGGCTTTGACGGACTTGGGCGACAACCGCAGGCTGCGCAAGCTGCGCTTCACGCTCTTGAGGTGGTTGACCAGGCTCGGCCCACGCGCCATGGCCACGCCCATCGCCAATACATCGATCACCACCAGGTGGGCGATACGCGAGGTCAGCGGGGTATAGATCTCGGTGTCTTCATGCACATCGATCGCCAGGTTGACCGTGGACAGTTCCGCCAACGGCGTCTGGCTCGGGCACAGGGTGATCAACGATGCACCGCTTTCACGCACCAGGTTGGCAGTGATCAGCAGGTCCTTGGAGCGGCCCGACTGGGAAATGCAGATGGCGACGTCAGTAGGTTTCAGGGTCACCGCCGACATGGCCTGCATGTGCGGGTCACTGTAGGCCGCAGCGGTCAGCAGCAAGCGGAAGAACTTGTGCTGGGCATCGGCGGCCACCGCGCCTGAAGCACCGAAGCCATAGAACTCCACACGCTGGGCCTGGGACATGGCCGTCACGGCCTTTTGCAACTCCACCGGGTCGAGCTTCTCGCGCACTTCCATGAGCGTGTGCAAGGTGGTGTCGAAGATTTTCAGGCTGTAGTCGGCGACGGAATCGTCTTCATGGATCGCGAACTGCCCGAAGCTGGCACCGGCGGCCAGGCTCTGGGCCAGCTTGAGTTTCAAGTCCTGGAACCCGGAACAACCGATGGCGCGGCAGAATCGCACGATGGTCGGTTCGCTGATACCCACGCTATGGGCCAGGTCGGCCATCGAACTGTGCATCACAGCCGCAGGGTCAAGCAGCACGTGATCGGCAACCTTGAGTTCCGATTTGCGTAACAGGTGGCGCGACTGGGCGATATGTTGCAACAGGTTCAAAGGGCAGGACTCTTGTTATGGGCAGGGCCAGGGATGTAGCAAGCTTGTAGTTATACTACAAGAATTGCCCTTTTGCCCGTCCGACGCATCACTAAATCGCCCTGCCCCCCTTTGAATCTAAGGGCGGCCGCGTTGTAGCCACAGGGGCGCCCCCGGCGTCGTTAAGGAAATTCTGCATTTTTCCGTAACAAATCTGCCAACCCATCGGCCTGCATCGGCCGACTGATCAAATAGCCCTGCACTTCGTCACAATGCTCACCCCGCAGGAAATCCAGCTGCTGCTGATCTTCCACACCCTCGGCCACCACCTTCAGCGCCAGCCCGTGGGCCATGGCGATGATTGCCCGAGTGATGGCCGCGTCTTCGCGCCCCTGGCCAAGGCCGCGAATGAAGGTCTGGTCGATCTTCACGTAGTCCACGGGAATGCGCTTGAGGTAGCTCAGGGACGAATACCCGGTGCCGAAGTCATCGATGGCCAGCTTCACGCCCAGGTCACGCAGTTGCTGGAAGGTGGCGATGATGTGTTCGACGCTGTCGAGCAGTTGGCTTTCAGTCAGCTCCAGCTCGAGGTATTGCGGGTCCAGGCCGGTTTCTTCGAGCACCTGGCGCACCAGGCTGACCAGCTTGCCCTGGCGCAACTGGTGCACCGAGAGGTTGACCGATACCCGGATCGGCGCCAGCCCCTGGCGCTGCCATTCACAGGCTTGCCAGCAGGCTTCGCGCAGTATGAATTCGCCCAGCGGTACGATAAGGCCGGTCTCTTCGGCCAGGCCGATAAACTCCCCCGGCGGCACCATGCCCCACTGCGGATGGTCCCAACGGATCAGCGCTTCGGCAGCATTGAGCTTGCCAGTGGCCAAGCACAGTTTCGGCTGATAGAACACCGTGAGCTGACGCTCTTCGATGGCCTTGCGCAGGTGGTTTTCCAGCTGCAAGCGCTCCAGGGTGCTGGCTTGCAGGCTGTCGGTGTAGAACTGGAAGTTGTTGCCGCCCAGGTGTTTGGCGTGTTGCATGGCCATGTTCGATTGGCTGACCAATGCGGAAATTTCACGCGCGTTGTCCGGCAACAGGCTGACCCCCATGGAAGCACTCACCACCAGTTCATGCCCCTCCACCGTCACCGGCACCCGCAGCTTGGCCAGCAGCCGCGTGGCGACCCGCGCCAGGCTCGACAAGTTGCCGTAGGCGTCGAACAACACGGCAAACTCATCCCCGGACAGGCGTGCAATGGTGTCGGCCTCGGGCAAGGCATTGATCAGGCGTCGCGCCATTTTTTGCAGCAACTGGTCGGCCACTTCATGGCCCAGGCTGTCATTCAACAGCTTGAAGCGATCGAGGTTGATGTGCAGCAGCGCCAGGCTACGCCCACCCTGGCGGACACGCTGGTGCGCCTCGCGCAAGCGTTCGCGAAACAGCGAGCGATTGGCCAGGCCGGTCAGTTCGTCGTAGTGGGTGAGGTAGCGCATACGCTCTTCGGACTCACGCCGCGCCGAGAGATCGGCGAAGAAGCCTACGATGTGGCTGACTTTTCCTCGAAAATCCCGCACTACGTTCAACTGCAGCCACTGCGGGTAAAGCTCACCGTTCTTGCGGGTCTCCACCAATTCGCCCTGCCACGTGCCGTGGCTGAGCAACGCCTGGCGGATCACCGGGAAATGGCGGCGGGCGTCACGACTGCTGGGCAACTCCACTACATTGCGGCCAATCATGTCATCGGTTTCGAACCCCGTAACGCGTCTGAAAGCCTGGTTGACGGCGATCAGCTTGTAGTCCGGATCAAGGATCACAATGCCTTCGCTGGCGGCTTCAAATACGGTCGAGGCCAACCGCTGCTGTTCCTCCAGGGCCTTGCCGGCGCTGATATCGCGGCGCGTACCGAGCATGCGCGTGACCCGGCCGCTGGGCGCACGCTCCACGGCGCGGCCACGGTCTTCGATCCACACCCAGTGCCCGTCGCCATGGCGCACGCGGTATTCCACCTGATAGTCCTCGCTGCGGCCCTTGAGGTGTTCCACCAAGGCACGCTTGAGCAGCGGCAGGTCGTCGGGGTGCAGGCGCGGCTTGAGGTGGCTGAGCATTGCCGTGACGTACTCCGGCTCCAGGCCGAACAGCTCCTTGAGCTGGGTGTGATGGACCTCATCGGTTTGCAGGTTCCAGTCCCACAGGCCCAGTTCACTGGCTTGCAGCGCCATGGCCAGGCGTGCTTCGCTTTTATTCAAGGCCAGGCTGGCGGCGTCCAGTTCCTGGCTGCGCTGTGCGACGCGGTCTTGCAGGCCGATCTGGGCTTCGCGCAACTCCTGTTCGACCTGACGGCGCTGCTCGACTTCACGCACCAGGTCCTGATTGAGTTGCTCGCTGCGCTGCTGCGCCTGTTGCAGGTGTTCGATCAGCGCCTGGTTCTGGAAGCGGCGCAACAGCCCGCGCTGGATCAGGCGATTGACCTGCCACGCCACCAGGCTCAAGGACGCCAGCAGGATCAGGCCAAGTACACCCCAACCACGCTGCTGCGGGTCGCCGCTCCAGAACAGGTAGAAGATGGACGGCACCAGGCACGGCAAGGCAAAGGACAGGAACGCCGGCAGGCTCACGGCGTACGCCACGCTGGCCGACAAGGTCGCCGCGCCGATCAGGCCGAATACCCAGGCCTGCTGCATGAAGCTGTCACCCGGCACCAGGGCGATGGCGGCCGTTGCCAGCGTCAGGCCACTGACCGCCGAGCCGAGCAGGAACATGCGCTGCCACACCGGCTGGGCCTGGCGGCTGGGCATCGCCGAGTCGAACGCGGCCACTTGGATCACGCGCATTGCCACCAGGGCCAGCAGCCAGACCAACCAGATGCTGTCCAACAGGTATTGCTGGGGGTTCCACAGTAGCCAGGCGCAGACCAGGCCATTGACCAACATCAACAGGGTCGGCAGCAGTGAGCCTTGATACAGCAGGCGTGTGCGCTCGACCGCCATCTCCGTGGCGTAGTGTTTACGGATAACCTGCGCGGGAGCCGCCGAGGGGCCAAGCAGGTCGGTGCTAAGGGTCATAGGCAGTGTTCTTATAATGGTGAGCCCGAAACGTCGACGGAGCATACACAAGCAAGCGCTTGGGCCAAACTGCTCCATGTCATAAAAACTGCGCGGTCATGCAGCGCAAACTTCCGGGCCAGACGGCTTGAGCGAGACGCTGCGCGGGCTGCGACCATCGACCGACCGGTCATCACCCCGAAGGTTTTCCGTCGACCAGCCGGCATTGGCATTTGCCCCACTTCCCCGGGGGCCATAGAATGCGCCGATGCGCGATGATCTCTCCCTTTTGCTGAACTCCCTCAACGATGCCCAACGCCAGGCTGTAGCGGCCCCCGTTGGCCGTCAGTTGGTCCTGGCCGGTGCTGGCTCCGGTAAAACCCGAGTGCTGGTGCACCGTATCGCCTGGTTGATCCAGGTCGAGAACGCGTCCCCGCATTCCATCCTGTCGGTGACCTTCACCAACAAGGCCGCTGCCGAGATGCGCCACCGCATCGAACAGCTGATGGGCATCAGCCCGGCCGGCATGTGGGTGGGCACCTTCCACGGCCTGGCGCACCGCTTGCTGCGGGCGCACTGGCAGGAAGCGGGCCTGGCCCAGACCTTCCAGATTCTGGACAGCGATGACCAGCAACGCCTGGTCAAGCGGGTGATCCGCGAGCTGGGCCTCGACGAACAACGCTGGCCGGCGCGCCAGGCGCAATGGTTCATCAATGGCCAGAAAGACGAAGGCCTGCGCCCGCAACATATCCAGGCCAGCGGCGATCTGTTCCTGGCCACCATGCGCAGCATCTATGAAGCCTATGAGGCCGCCTGCGTGCGCGCCGGGGTTATCGACTTTTCCGAGCTGCTGCTGCGCGCCCTCGACCTGTGGCGCGATAACCCAGGCCTG
The DNA here is from genome assembly GCF_024584605.1 of Pseudomonas extremorientalis. NCBI lineage: Bacteria > Pseudomonadati > Pseudomonadota > Gammaproteobacteria > Pseudomonadales > Pseudomonadaceae > Pseudomonas > Pseudomonas extremorientalis. Next base: position 6,300,116 of record NZ_CP089519.1, read on the forward strand.
CTGGCGCATTACCAGAAACGCTTCCGCCATATCCTGGTGGACGAGTTCCAGGATACCAACGCCGTGCAGTACGCCTGGCTGCGCCTGCTGGCCAAAGGTGGCGACAGCCTGATGGTGGTGGGCGACGACGATCAGTCGATCTACGGCTGGCGTGGCGCGAAAATCGAGAACATCTACCAGTATTCCGAAGACTTCCCGGACGCGGTCACCATCCGCCTGGAGCAGAACTATCGCTCCACCGCCGGGATCCTCAAGGCGGCCAACGCCTTGATCGCCAACAACACCGGGCGCCTGGGCAAAGAACTGTGGACCGACGGCGGCGAAGGCGAAGCGATCAACCTGTACGCCGCGTTCAACGAACACGATGAAGCGCGCTACGTGGTGGAAACCATCGAAAGTGCGCTGAAAACCGGCCTGGCGCGCAGCGATATCGCCATTCTGTACCGTTCCAACGCCCAATCGCGGGTGTTGGAAGAAGCCTTGCTGCGCGAACGCATCCCGTACCGCATCTATGGCGGCCAACGCTTCTTCGAACGGGCGGAAATCAAGAACGCCATGGCCTACCTGCGCTTGCTGGAAGGCCGTGGCAACGATGCAGCGCTGGAACGGGTGATCAATATCCCGGCCCGTGGCATCGGTGAAAAAACCGTCGAAGCCATTCGCGACCACGCCCGCCACGCCGATGTGTCGATGTGGGAAGCCATGCGCCTGCTCATCGCCAACAAGGGCCTGACTGGTCGTGCGGCGGGTGCGCTGGGTGTGTTTGTCGAGCTGATCGAGAACCTGGCGGCCAAGTGCGCGGAAATGCCCCTGCATTTGATGACCCAGACCGTGATCGAGCAATCCGGGCTGATCGCCTACCACGAGGCGGAAAAAGGCGAGAAAGGCCAGGCCCGGGTAGAAAACCTTGAGGAACTGGTCAGCGCCGCCCGTGCGTTCGAAAATACCGAGGAAGACGAAGAGCTGACACCGCTGGCCGCGTTCCTCGGCCATGCTTCGCTGGAAGCCGGCGATACCCAGGCCGACGAGCATGAAGACAGCATCCAGCTGATGACCTTGCACAGCGCTAAGGGCCTGGAGTTCCCTTACGTGTTCCTGGTGGGCATGGAGGAAGGCCTGTTCCCGCACAAGATGAGCCTGGAAGAGCCTGGTCGCCTTGAGGAGGAACGCCGCCTGGCCTACGTGGGCATCACCCGGGCGATGCAGAACCTGGTGATGACCTACGCCGAGACCCGACGCCTGTACGGCAGCGAGACCTACAACAAGGTGTCGCGCTTCGTACGTGAAGTACCGAAGGGTCTGATCCAGGAAGTGCGCCTGTCCAACAGCGTGAGCCGCCCGTTCGGCGGGGGCCAGCAGCAGAACTCCAGCAGCATGTTTGCGGGCTCGGAGATTCCGCAGACCCAGTTCAGCCTGGGCCAGCAGGTCAGGCATTCGGTGTTCGGCGAAGGGGTGATCCTCAACTTCGAGGGTGCCGGTGCCCAGGCGCGGGTGCAGGTGAATTTCGCCGAAGGCAGCAAGTGGCTGATGATGGGTTACGCGAAGCTCGAAGCCGTTTGAAACATTTGCCTACATGAAGGTTCTTGGCCCACCCTTGTTTTTAACAAGCGCGGGCCAATATCTGTGATAAGTCCTACAGACCGTTCTGAATCTGTCCTACGCAAAAGCCCGAAACATTATGCCGCTAGCCACTGTCACCACACCTGTGCAACATGGCGCGCGTGCAATCCACAAATGGGAATTCCCTTTATGAAACGTTTTCTTAGCATCGCCATGGCGTTGTGCATCGGCCTGACGATGAGCCTCGACGCCAACGCCAAACGCTTCGGTGGCGGCAAAAGCTCAGGCGCAGCACCAACTCACCAGACCAGCCAAATGGCTCCATCCGCCGGTGCCGGCGGTGCTGCGGCCACCGCAGGCGCCGCCGGTGCTGCAGGCGCTGCCGCCAAGGCCGGCGGTGCTTCGCGCTGGTTGGGCCCTCTTGCCGGCATCGCCGCCGGTGGCCTGCTCGCCTCCATGTTCATGGGCGGCGGCTTCCAGGGTATGCAGATCTTCGACATCCTGATCATGGCGGTCATCGCCTTCCTGGTCTTCCGCTTTATCGCCGCTCGTCGCCGCAAACAGCAGGAGCACCTGGCTCCAGCCGGCGCGCCAATGCAGCGTGAAGTGTTCGAGCAAAAACCAGCCATGGGTTCGATCTTCGGTGGTTCGGCAGCACCTGCCGCGGCCCGCCCGGTGATCAATGCACCGGCCTGGTTCAACGAAGAACGTTTCGTCGAGGCGGCTCGCAGCCACTTCCAGTCCCTGCAGCAGCACTGGGACGCCAATGAAATGGACAAGATCGCCGAGTTCGTGACCCCGCAACTGCTGGAGTTCCTCAAGCGCGAACGCGCCGAGATTGGCGATGCATTCCAGTCGACTTACATCGACGACCTGCGCGTGCAGCTGGACGGTGTGGATGATCGCGCCGACAAGACCATCGCCACCCTGACCTTCAGCGGTGTGTCGAAGACCTCGCGTTTCGACCAGGGCGAAGTGTTCAGCGAAAGCTGGAACATGGAACGTGCACAGGGCGACAACCAGCCATGGCTGGTCGCCGGTATCCGCCAGAACGGCTGATCCCTGCACGCTTGGTAAACAGATACAAAAAACCCCGGACCTGTCCGGGGTTTTCTATTTCACGGTTGCACTTATAGCGAGCTACTGTATAAAACGCCCCTATAAACCGCGCCATCTAGCAAGAGGATCCCGGCCGTGGAAGAAATCATCGAACAATTGCGTGAAGCCAACGAACCGGTCCCGGTTCCCTTGGAGCTGCCTGACGAAGACCAACTGGTGGAGATCGAGGAACAACTGTTCATCGACATCCCGTTTGTCTTCCGTGAATTCCTGCTGACCGTCAGCGACGTGGTGTACGGCAGCCTGGAGCCGGTGACCGTCACCGACCCGCAGTCCCACACCTACCTGCCGGACGTGGCCGCCAACGCCTGGGATGCCGGTGTCGACCGCAGCCTGATCCCGATCTGCCAGGACGGCGACGACTACTACTGCGTCGAAGAAGACGGCACCGTGGTGCTGTGGTCCGGCGAAGAAGAAATCGTCACCGAAGAAACCTGGGAATCGGTGTGGCACTGGGCGCGGGACGTCTGGCTGGAAAGCTGACAAAGCTCTCTGGCTAACCGGGCTTGCTGTGGCGAGCGGACTTGCCCCGCGTCGGGCTGCGAAGCAGCCCTCCCAAGCCCCTCAATGCTCCGGCGTATCCTTATGGTTATCCAGCGTCTCCAACAAGGCGACCTGCATCCGCGTATGCACGCGGATGAACCACCGCCAGAGCACCGCCGCCACCGCAGCCGTCACCACGGCAATCAGCACCAGCAACTTGTTGGTCGGCAAAATACTGGCCGACAAGGCTGCCAATAGCAGGAAGATCACCAGCAACGAAAGGATCGGGATCAACTCTGCAATCACCCTTCGCACCCGCTGGGTATGCCGCCCGGCCATTTCTGGCTTCACGCTCATCTCCGCCAGCAGCATCGACAGCGCCTTGAGCTTGCGATACGCGGCAATCAAGAATGGCAGCGACAACAGCAACGCCCCGCCCCAGATCAACGCCTTCTGCCAGCTTGGATCGCCGATCCAGCCTTCCAGATACCCACCGATGCGCGCCGCGAAAAAGCTGCCGGCAAAGAAGATCGCGATCACCAGCGCCAGGTTGACCCCGACTTGCAGAATGATCTTTCGGATCATCGAAGCCAGCATCGCACCCTCGCCTTGGGGCTGAATGCTGCGCAACCATTCGCCGTACATGCCAAAAACCCGGCTCAACCGCTTGGGCATGACCGCGGCGATCTTCAAGGACAGTGGATCGGCGCCGCGAATCAGGTACGGCGTGAGCAGTGTGGTGATGGCCGAAACCGCTACCGCGACGGGGTAGAGGAAATCACTGGTCACCTGCAGCGTCATCCCCAGCGCCGCGATGATGAAGGAAAACTCGCCAATCTGTGACAGCCCCATGCCCACGCGCAGTGAGGTACGGCCATCGTTGCCGGCGATAAACGCGCCCAGGCCGCAGGACAGCATCTTGCCCAACACCACGGCCACGGTGATCACCGCAATCGGCCAGGCGTATTGCAGCAGGATCTGCGGGTCGATCATCAAGCCAATGGCCACAAAGAAGATGGCGCTGAACATGTCGCGAACCGGCTCGATCAGGCGCTCGATCTTAATCAACTGCCGGGATTCGGCCATGATTGCGCCGATCAGAAACGCGCCCAGCACCATGCTGTATTCCAGCTTGACCACCAGCAGGCAGAAACCGAAACACAGGCCCAGTACGGTGATCAGCAACATCTCGTTGCTTTCGAACTTGGCCACATACGCCAGCAAGCGCGGCACCAGCAAAATGCCGATGACCAGCGCGACAATCATGAACAGCGAGAGCTTGCCGACGGTGGAGAACACTTCGCCGGAGCTGACCGTACCGCTGACGGCGATGCTCGACAGCAAGGCGATGATGCCAATGCCGAGGATGTCCTCGACGATCAGCACGCCGAAAATCAATTGGGCAAAACGCTGGTTCTTCATCTTCAGGTCATTGAGCGCCTTGACGATGATGGTGGTCGAAGAAATCGCCAGGATCGCGCCAAGGAACAGTGAGTCCATGGTGTTCCAGTCGAACCAGCGGCCGATTTCGTAGCCAATCCAGATCATCAGGATGATTTCCAGGAAGGCCGCGATAAACGCCGTGGCGCCGACCTTGAACAACTTGCGCAGGCTGAACTCCAGGCCCAGGCAGAACATCAGGAAGATCACCCCGAGCTCGGCGAGGGTCTTGATGGTGTCTTCGTCGTGGATCAGGCCGAACGGCGGGGTGTGGGGGCCGATGATGAACCCGGCGACGATGTAGCCCAGCACCACCGGCTGCTTGAGGCGGTGAAACAGGATGGTGACAACCCCTGCCACCAGCATGATCACGGCCAAGTCCTGGATAAAGCTGATGGCGTGCATGGCGAGGGGCTCCTTGAGGGTACTGGCGCTTTTCCCACTTCCGCGCGCGCCTTTGAAATGTCGCAAAGTGCGGAAGGAAAAGTCTGCCTTGATCGTAAGAAATGCCCTGAGATGGGCTTTTGAAGGTTAACACCGCGACTTCCGCCGGAAAGCCGGTGCAATATATGGAAACAGATCGGTTCGCGCGTGACGGCTAGCCGCCCACCGGCGTCCCGTTATGGATGGCCCTGCAAAGATTCCAGCACCCGCAGAGGTGCCCCCCAACCAATGCCTACAACCCGTGAGTGTGCTATGGAACCCGGAAACGCCCAGCTGTCGATGACGGTATTGATGACCCCTGACATGGCCAACTTCTCAGGCAATGTCCACGGCGGCACCCTGCTCAAGTACCTCGACGAAGTGGCCTATGCCTGCGCGAGCCGCTATGCCGGCCGCTATGTGGTCACACTGTCGGTGGACCAGGTGATCTTTCGCGAGCCGATTCATGTCGGCGAGCTGGTGACCTTCCTCGCGTCGGTCAACTACACCGGCAACACCTCGATGGAGGTGGGCATCAAGGTAGTGACCGAGAACATCCGCGAACGCTCCGTGCGCCATACCAACAGCTGCTTCTTCACCATGGTCGCCGTGGACGACCAGCGCAAACCGGCCGCCGTGCCCCCGCTGCAACCGCAGAACAGCGAGGACAAGCGCCGATTCGTACAGGCTCAGCAGCGTCGACAGATCCGACAGGAACTGGAGAAGCGCTACCAGGAAATCAAGGCAGACGCACTGTAGGCCATTTCCCGCCTTTAGGAGCGAGCAGCTGCGCTCCTACAGCCGCCAGCACTGATCATCGTGGGCACAGACATCAAAGCGCTGGTCCAACTGGCTCATGCGCTCCATATGATGATTCACGATGTCCACCATCACCGCTTTGCTGGTGTTCTTGTAGTACTGCGCCATCAACTTGTCGTTCGCCTTGACGCGCTCGACCACGGCGGCGTCCGTCGGGTTCTGCCATTGCTCCAGGATCGCATCTTCGGTGCCGCTCAGGCGCATGCGGTAAACCCGCTCATACAGCTCGAGGGTACGCGCCTTGCGGCCGGCCATTTCCTGATTTACCCGTGCATAGTTCTCACGGTATTGAGTCCAATAGGACTCAGGCGGAGTGAACTGGCCGAACCGCGCCTTGCGCTCGGCGATTGCCTCCTCGACGGCTTGCGGGCGCTGCGCCGTGTCAGGCTCCATCAATGTGATGAGTTGCATATGGGTATCAACGATTGCGTTGATCAACGCAGTTCGGTGTGGCGTATCCGGGATCACCTTGCCGAATATCGGGCTTTTGCCCGCGCACGATGGCATGCCGTTCTCGAATATCGGCTGTGGAATGCGCACGTCCTTGCCATCGGAGCGCGTCAGGCGCTGCAACGAGGTCGTGCAGATGCCCCGCGCCATATCGAAGGTCACTTCGTACTCTTCCCCGGCCTTTGGCGTGATACTCATTGATTTGCCGCAGACATAGCTGCCGCCATTGGTGTTGATCATCAGCATGGTTTCCTTGCCGGGAGCCAGCTTGAACTCCAGCAAGCCCCTGGCCTTGGCCGGAGGGGGCACCGACATGCCGACACGCCGCCGGGTATCGACCAGGAAAATATTATTGAGCATGCCGGTGGTCTGGCCCATGCAATGTTGCGCATCGTAGACGTCGATGGTGGTGTTGGACGTATTGGAGATGAAGCGCAGTTTCGCAGCGTCCGGCTCGGTGGCGTCAGGGTAAGTACCGTTCACACTGCAACCGCCCAGCAACGACGTCAGCACCAGAGCGGTCAACGCCCGTGGCGAAGGGAATACGGGAGACATGGTTCTTCCTTGAAAAGCACAGGGGACTAAGAGGCGCCCGATAGTACCGGACGCTCTTTGCCTGACTCAATCAGGAATATTCCTACAATCCAATGGGAGTGGCTTCGAAACGCACGCGAGGATGGGCAATACGATCCTGGGCGCGCACTAGCTCCAACTCGTAACTGGCGCAGGCCTGGGTTTCTAACAACACTTCGTGGACCGCTGCAGCGGTGAATTCGAAGGCGGCCAGCAGGCTATCGCCCAACAGAACACGTGCCAGGAACAGCCCCGAGGTCAAATCGCCCACCCCGACCGGCTGACGTGGGAACGCCAGCAGCGGCCGTCGCAGGTGCCAACTGCCTTCGGGGGTCACCAGCAGCATCTCGAAACCGTCCGGCAACTTGCCCGGATAATCCAGGTGTTTGACCAATACGGCCTTCGGCCCACGCGCCAGCAACGCCTTGGCCATGGCCAGGCAATCGAACAGCGATTGCGGCTTGCGCCCGGCAAAGCTGTCCAGTTCCAGTTGGTTGGGGCACAGGAAGTCGGCCATGGCCGCGGCTTCGTCCAGCAGGAAATCGCTGACTTCCTGGGGAACGATGCAGCCTTTTTCCGGATGCCCCATCACCGGGTCGCACAGATACAGGGCCTTGGGGTTGATGGCCTTGATGCGCGCCACGCCAGTCAGGATCGCCCTGCCCTGATCGGCGCTGCCCAGGTAGCCGGACAGAATCGCATCGCAATTGCCCAGCTCGCCGATGGCGGCAATGCCTTCCACCAACGCGGGAATCTGCTGTGGCGCCAACACTTCTCCCGCCCATTGGCCATACTGGGTGTGGTTAGAGAACTGCACCGTGTTCAGCGGCCACACGTTCACCCCAACGCGCTGCATGGGGAACACGGCGGCGCTGTTTCCGGCGTGGCCAAAGACCACATGAGACTGGATCGCAAGCAGATGAGGTGTGCGTTTCATGCGGGAGATTTCCGTAAAACCAATGAAATTCTGGCCGCGCAGTATGCGACTAAACGCAGCCTGTACGACAGACCGGCGACACAGTTAAGCTGCCCTCACTTTGTTGGAGTTTTTCGCATGCTGACCCTGGGAAACATGTTCGTGTTGATGCTACTGGCGACCGGTGCCGCCTGGGTTTGGCACAACCATGGCCTGCGCGAGCGGGCGCTGGAGCGGGTCAAGCAGCATTGCGCCAAGCTCGACATCGAACTGCTGGACGGTGCGGTGGCACTCAAGCGCATCGGTTTTGTAAAGGATGCCAACGGTCGGCGGCGCCTGGCGCGCATCTACAACTTCGAGTTCACCGTGACCGGCGAAACCCGCCATCCGGGGACCATCACCCAGTTCGGTGCCCACAGCGCACAGATCGAACTGGCGCCCTACCCGTTCGAGATCAAGACGCCGTTGCCCAGTGCCGAGGTGATCGAGCTGAGCCAGTGGCGCCAGGACCACGCGTCCAAGAACCGTCACTGACGGCTGGCGGCCAGCGCACGCTGTAACACGTCCACGTCCTGTGGCTCGCTGAAGATCAATTCGATACGCGAATCGCGCCGCCATTCGCTGGGTTGCCAGGTGAACGGGCCGTTATCCACAGCATTGGCGGACACCCAGCCTTCGGCACTGTGGATAACCAGTTTGACGCGGCGCCAATCAAGGCTTGCAAGCCAGTTATGCAGCCGCTGGGTGTCGAACTGCTGGCTGGGGTGCCAGCGCCAGCCAATGCTCCAGCCGCCCTCTTGAGCCTGGCTCAGGCAAATGGGCTGGTCAGGATCGGTCCAGATGGCCGGCATTTGCGCCAGGCCTTTGGGTACGGCGAAGTTGTCCACAGCCGCAGCAGCCCGCGCGTCAAGGCCAGGTAAATGCGCCAGCGGCAAATACGCCTGACGGGTCCAGTAAAGCGGGCAGTCGGGTAACTGCCGCTCGATCACCTCGCGCTGCGCTGCATCCAGCGCTTCATCCTTGTTCAATACCAGCAAACCGGCATTCGCCAATGCCTCATGTTGTGCTTGGGGCAAGGGCTTGCCCGCCGCCAACGCTTGCGCATCCAGCACCATCACGCACGGCTGGACGGCCAGCACGTTCTGCCACGGCGCTTCGCGCAACTGCCCGAGCAACTGCGCCGGATGACCCAGGCCCGAGGGCTCGATAAACAGCCGATCAGGCTTGGCCTTACGCAACAAGCGACCCAGGCCGACCTGGAACGGGGCACCATTCACACAACACAGGCAGCCTCCGGCGACTTCGCCGAGGGCAATGCCGTCGTCATCCTGAGTGAGCAAGGCGGCATCCAGGCCGATCTGCCCGAACTCGTTGATCAGCACGGCCCAGCGCTCGTTGGCCGGGCGCTGGGCAAGCAGGTGCTGGATGAGGCTGGTCTTGCCGGCGCCCAGGGGCCCGGCAATCACGTGGGTAGGAATGTTCTGCAACATGAGGGGCATCGTTCGGACCGTGTAGAGCGTCTGATCCTACGCGGTTATGCGAGCCAATCCAGTGTCAGGATCAAGCGGCGCTCGTCGGCCCTCAGTGCGGGTGAACGGTGAATCAGGCCATGGCCTTCATTGCCATGCCATTTGGTGCCCTTGAGCAAGGCGACTTCGCCGCAGTGGATCTGCTCGATACGCTCGGTGGGTTCGGCATCCGGCTGGCTGAGCTTGCGACGGTCCATCACGCCTTCACGCAACCACTGGCTGCCAACCCCGGCGTAGGTGGTGATCAGGCGCACCGGCACGTGGTCGACGTGAAAACGCGGGCACATGGCTTTATCCAACAGACGCAGGCGCACGCCGATACGCTTGGCACCAAGCAGACAGGCGAACGCGCTGACCAGCCACGACACATCGGCGATGAAGCCTTCGTAGCCCTCAAGATCACGACAACTCGACGCCAAACCCTGCAAGTTTGGCTCGGCGTCGTCGTTGTTGAGCTCGATGACCATGGAGTCGGCCAACGGCTCGTTGAGCGCCACCAGCAAGGCGCCGAACTCGGCGATGTGCAGCGGCAGCTGGCGCTGCCACAGCGCCAGGTTGACGCCGTCTTCGAGGATGTCGGACAGCGCCAGCGGGGTGTCACCGCAGGTCTGGCGAATCACGGGACGCAGGGGAATCACCGGGGCCAGCATCAGGCGGCTGCCTCCTCATACCAGGGGCCAAAAGGGTCAGCCAGCAGGCGCCAGCCTTCGACGCCCAGGGCCATTTCTTCATCGGTGAGCAAGCACGCATCCAACTCGGCGCGCATGCGGGTGAAGTCGATGTTCTGGCCGATAAACACCAGCTCCTGGCGGCAGTCGCCAGTGCTCAGTTGCCAGTTGCCCATGATCGCCGCGATGCTCTCTTCATCCTGGGGCCATTGGCTTTTGGGCACAAAACGCCACCAGCGGCCGGCAAACCCATGACGCATCAGGCCACCGGCCTGGGACCAACTGCCCGCATCCTGGTGTTTGCTGGCCAGCCAGAAAAAACCCTTGGAACGCAGCAGTTTGCCGTTGACCCACGGGCGGTCGATAAAGTCGAAAAAGCGCTGCGGATGAAACGGGCGGCGAGCTCGATAAGCGGTGGAGGCAATGCCGTACTCTTCGGTTTCTGGCACATGTTCACCGCGCAATTCCTGCAGCCAGCCCGGCGCCTGGGCGGCGCGCTCGAAGTCGAAACGGCCGGTGTTGAGGATCTTGTTCAGCGGCACCTCCCCCATGACCATCGGGATGATTTCCGCCTGGGCGTTGAGGCGTTCGAGGATTGCCATCAACTCTTCACGTTCGCGACTGCTGATCAGGTCGATCTTGCTGATGAGGATCACGTCAGCGAATTCGATCTGCTCGATCAACAGGTCGGTGATGGAGCGCTCGTCTTCTTCACCGAGGGTTTCACCGCGCGAGGCCAGGCTTTCGGCGGCCTGGTAGTCGAGCAGGAAGTTCATGCCATCGACCACGGTGACCATGGTGTCCAGGCGGGCGATATCGGCCAGGCTTTGCTCGTTTTCATCACGAAAGGTGAAGGTCTCGGCCACCGGCAAGGGCTCGGAGATGCCGGTGGATTCGATCAGCAGGTAATCGAAGCGACCTTCCTTGGCGAGTTTTCCGACTTCTTCCAGCAAGTCCTCGCGCAAGGTGCAGCAGATGCAGCCGTTGCTCATCTCCACCAGTTTTTCTTCGGCGCGGTTGAGGGTGACGTCGCGCTGGACTTCGCTGCCATCGATATTGATTTCGCTCATATCGTTGACGATCACCGCCACCCGCAGATTTTCGCGGTTGCGCAGGACGTAGTTGAGCAGCGTGCTTTTACCGGCGCCGAGAAAGCCGGACAACACAGTAACGGGGAGGCGATTGGGCATCAGGTATTCCTCATCAGGGTTGGCCGGTCAAATCGCCCGTTTATGGCGTTCGCGCAGCTCTTCACGTTCTTTGGCTTCGATACACAGGGTGGCGGTAGGACGCAGCAACAAGCGCTGCAGGCCGATGGGCTCGCCGGTCTCGCGGCACCAGCCGTACTCGCCGCGTGCCAGCAATTCGAGGGCGTCGTCGATCTTGTCCAACAGCTTCTTTTCCCGCTCCAGCAGGCGCAGTTGCCATTGGCGCTGTTCTTCGGCGCTGCCCACATCGGCAGGGTCGCTGTTGGTTTCCTGCTCGCGCAGCAGCAGGAATTCGGCGTCGATACGCGCTTGCAGCTCATTGCGTTGCGCCAGCAGCAACTCACGGAAGAAGCCTTGCTGGGCTTCATTCATATAGTCGGCGGGCGGTTGGGCCAGCAGGTCTTGTTCGGTCATGGAGAGCGGTTCACGGGTCAGGCTGTGCTTTAATGTTATAGTATAACAATACAAATAAGCCAATCCCCTCTTGCTCACCACGACGAAGGGCGCAATGCTTGAACACTTCCCTGCCACGAGAAACCTGATGAAATACCTGGTGTGCGCCCTGTTTTTGGCTGCGGCCGGACCTGCCTGCGCCCAGGCCCCCAACCTGTTGGCCCACTGCACGCGCAGCGCCAACCTGCTGGCTTGTGTCGACCCGTTGGGCAATGCCTACAGCGTGGCGACGGTCGGCAGTACCACGTATCTGCGCGGGTACGAGGTGATCGGCAAGCGCTACTGGGCACAGACCAACAGCCGCTACGGGCAGCTGACCTTTTTTACCGGGTTGGCGTCGGACGGTGAGGCGTGGGTCGGCTACACGCGGCGCGTAGGCTGGACCACCCTCAACCGGTTTTCCAGTTCGGGTGGTGCCAGCGCAAAATTCACCTGCAGCCGTATAACGGGTTGCTAGACCTGGGCGCTCTTCTGTTCCTGCACCCACGCCATGTAGCTGTTCATCGGTGGGTTCTTCTGGAAATACTTTTTCAAGCCTTCGAACAACCCATCGGCAACCGCTTGTTGATGCCGCGCGGTAACCAGCCGCGCACTGTCACGCGCATTGGAGATAAACCCGGTTTCCACCAGGATCGACGGCACGTCGGGTGACTTGAGCACCGCGAATCCCGCCTGTTCCACGCGTTTCTGATGCAGGCTGGTGATGCCTTCCAGGCTGCCCAGGATCGAGTGGCCCAGTTGCAGGCTGGAGGCGATGGTAGCGTTCATCGACATGTCCAGGATTACCCCGGCCAGCATCGGGTCCTTGTCCTTCAGATTCAGCAGGCTGGTGGCGCCGAGCAAGTCGGCACCGTTTTCCCGTTGCGCCATGAACCGCGCCGTGGCGGACGTCGCGCCGCCTTCGGACAGGGCATACACCGACGCGCCCGAGGCGGTGATGCGTGGTGCCGCGTCCGCGTGCACGGAGATGAACATGTCGGCATTGTGCTTGTGGGCAATCTCCACCCGTTTGCGCAGCGGTACGAAGAAATCGTCGTTGCGCACCAACTTCACGTCAAAACCTTTCTCGCGCTTCAAGCGTTTGGCCAACAGTTGCGCAATGGACAGCACCACGTCTTTTTCGCGCTGGCCCTTGGAGCCGACTGCACCCGGGTCCTTGCCGCCGTGGCCGGGATCCACCACCACGATGATGTCGCGCTTGGGGTGGGCCTTGTTCACGCGCGGCGCAGGTTCAGCGGCCATCTGGCGAGGCACCTGGGTGGCGCTGGTCAGGTCCAGTACCAGGCGATGACCCTGGCCGTCCTGAGGCGGCAATAGAAAGCTGTTGAGCTGCATCGGTGCGACCAGGTCCAGCACGATGCGCGTATCGCCTTTACCAAAATGCCCCGAGCGAATCGAGGTGATGCCGCTGTTCTTCAACGCCAACTGAGAGAAATCACCGCTGAGCCCGGCACCGCTCAAATCAATGATCAGGCGCTCCGGCGCGCTCAGGGTGAAGGTCTTGTATTGCACCGGGCCGCTGAGGTCGAACACCAACCGCAGCTTGTCGTCCGAGCGCCACAGGCGAGCATTGCGAATCTGTGTGGCATGGGCGGCAAACGGCAAAGTGAACAGCGGACTGGCCAGAAGCAGGTTAAGAAGCTGACGTCTGTACATGAAAAAACACCGCGAATGAAGGAGCGTCCTTACTCGACATGACTGAAAAAAGGTTGGAGCAGAATATTCATCGTTGATCTAATTGTTATACTATAACATGTCTAATTATCACTAACGATGGACCTGCTCATGAATGCGCTGACTCTGCCGGATATCGCCGCGCAGGCTTCACGCCAAGCTTTGCCACTCGACTGGGTAGGCATGTGCGGCATCGCCCTGCCGATCCTCATCGACGGCGAGCGTCTTGCCGCTACTGCCGATGCCGGCGTAAGCCTGGATGATGGCGCCGCCCGTGGCATTCATATGTCACGCCTGTACCTGGCGCTGGAGATGCTCGACCAGCAGCCGCTTACACCTGCACGTCTGCGTAATGTACTGCAGCGTTTTCTCGACAGTCATGAAGGTTTATCTAATAACGCCTACCTGCGTATCCATACCGATCTGCTGCTCAAGCGCTCGGCGCTGGTCAGCCCGTTGGCCGGCTGGAAAGGCTACCCGGTGAGCATCCAGGCGCGCCTGGAAAACCAGATGTTCCACGTGGAACTAAAAATTGACGTTACCTATTCCTCAACCTGCCCGTGCTCCGCCGCCCTCGCCAGGCAATTGATTCAGCAGCAATTTCTTGAAGACTTCGGCAACACCCCGCTGCAGCATGAAGACGTGTTGACCTGGCTCGGCAGCGCCAATGGCATCGTCGCCACACCTCACAGCCAGCGCAGCAGCGCGCAGTTGCTGATCGAGCTGGACGGCGACCAACCCAGCCTGCCCATCACCGAACTGATCGATAACGTCGAAGCCGCCCTCGGCACCGCCGTACAAACCGCTGTAAAACGCGCGGACGAACAAGCCTTCGCCCTGGCCAATGGGCAGAACCTGATGTTCTGCGAAGACGCCGCCCGCCGCCTGAACCTCGCCTTGAAACGCTCGGATGCGGTCAACGCCTTCCACCTGAAAGTGATCCACGCCGAAAGCCTGCACGCGCACGATGCCGTGGCGGAAAGCCGCTGGACGAGAAACCCTGCATGATCACCTGCACCGCCTTACGCTGGGGCGCCCCGGGCCAACCACTGACGCCCGCCCTCGACCTCACTCTGGAAAAAGGCAGCCTCACCGGCATCATCGGCGCCAATGGCACCGGCAAAAGCAGTCTGCTCAAGGTCATCGCCGGCCTGCAAAAGCCCTTGGCGGGCAAAGTCACGGTGGCGGTTCCACGCCGTGGCGGTCTGTCGTTTCTGCCGCAGCAACAGCACTTGGACCGCCAGTTCCCCATCAGCCTGCAAGAGCTGGTCGCCGCCGGCTTCTGGGGCACCCAGCTCTCCCCGCAACAACGCAGCCAGCGCCTTGAAGCCGTGCTGGAAGACTGGTGCCTCAGCGGCCTGGAACATCGCCCGCTGATGGCTCTCTCCGGCGGCGAGCTGCAACGCGCCCTGCTCGCCCGCATGAGCCTGGCCGAAGCGCCGGTGCTGCTGCTCGATGAACCCCACGCCGCCCTCGATGAAGAAGGCCAGGCGCTGTGCTGGAAACACATCCACGCCTGGCACGATCAAGGCCGTACGCTGATCGTGGTCTGCCATGACCTTGCCTCCGTGCGCCATCACACCCAGCACGTGGTGCAGATCAAGAATACCGGCTGCCTGTTCGGCCCCAGCAAAGAGCTGATCCGCCCACAGCCCCAAATGCAGGTGGCCTGATGCACTTCGCCGCCCACCTGTGGATGCCCTTCCTCGACTTCGTGTTCATGCGTCGTGCGTTGATCGGCGGACTGGTACTTGCCTGCAGCACTGCACCGCTGGGTGTGTTCCTGATCCTGCGACGCATGAGCCTGATCGGTGACGCCGTGGCCCACGGCATCCTGCCCGGCGCCGCACTCGGTTTCTGGTTTGCCGGCCTCAGCCTGCCGGCCCTGACCATCGGCGGCCTCGGCGCCGGCTTGAGCATGGCCGGCCTGTCCGCGTGGATCACCCGTCGCACCGGCCTGCGTGAAGACGCCAGCCTCGCCGCCATCTACCCCATCTCCCTCGCCGCCGGCGTGTTGATCCTCGGCATCGCCGGCAAGCGCCTGGACTTGCTGCATCTGCTGTTCGGCTCGGCCCTGGCGGTGGATGAAACCACCCTCACCGGCATGCTCTGGGTCTCCGGGTTCAGCCTGATCGCCATGGCGGTGATCTACAGACCGTTGCTGCTGGACACTCTCGATCCGCTGTTCCTGCAAACCGTCAGCCGCCTCGGCCCACTGGCCCACGGGTTGTTCCTGACCCTGGTGGTGCTGAACCTGGTGATCGGTTTCCAGGCCATCGGCGCCTTGATGGTGGTGGGCTTGATGATGTTGCCGGCCATCGCTTCACGTTTCTGGAGCCGGCGCCTGCCGGTGTTGATCGCGGTATCGGCGGTGCTGGGAAGCCTGTCGGTGTGGCTGGGTTTGTTGTTGTCGTTCTACTACTCGTTGCCCAGCGGCCCGGCCATCGTGCTGGTGGCGGGTGCCGGGTATCTGCTGTCCGTGGTCTTCGGTCCGGTGCACGGCTTGCTGCGCCGCCCGCCCTCCCTTACATCCCAATGAGGTGTTTCCCGATGCGCGCTTTACTCGTGCTGTTCAGTCTGCTGCTGCCGTTGTCGATGGCCCAGGCCGCCGCCAAACTCCAGGTGGTGACCAGTTTCAGTATTCTCGATGACATCACCCACCAGATCGGCGGCGATCACATCCAGATCAGCAACATGGTCGGCCCTGACGCCGACGCCCATACCTACGAACCAACGCCGGACGACGCGAAGGCGCTGCTCAAGGCCAAGCTGATCATCAAGAACGGCCTGGGCTTCGAGCCGTGGCTGGACCGGCTGGTGGCCAGCACTGAAACCAAGGCGACCGTGGTCACCGCCAGCAAAGGCGTGATTTCCCACACCATGGAAGAGGACGGCGAAACGATCCCCGACCCCCACGCCTGGCACAACCTGGCCAACGCCGAAATCTACGTGAACAACATCACCAAGGCGCTGGTCGCCGCCGACCCGGCGAACAAGGCTGACTACCTGCGCAACAGCCAGGCCTACCTGAAAGAAATCTACCGCCTTCTGGCCGAAGCCAAGGCCAAGTTTGGTGCGCTGCCAGCAGGCAACCGCCGCATCGTCACCTCCCATGACGCCTTCGGCTACCTGGGCCAGGCCTACGGCATTGAGTTCCTTGCGCCCCAGGGTCTGTCCACCGAACGTGAACCGTCCGCCGCCGAGGTCGCCGCGCTGATCACCCAGATCCGCAAAGACAAGGTCAAAGCGGTGTTCATGGAAAACATCAAGGACTCGCGCCTGCTCAAGCAGATCGCAGACGAAAGTGGCGCGCAGATCGGCGGCACGCTGTACTCCGACGCCCTCGCCGCGCAAGGTCCGGCCAGCACCTTTACCGGGCTGTTCGAATACAACCTCAACACCTTGTGCGCGGCCCTGGGCAAGCCATGACCCTGAGCATGCTCGATCTGGAAGGGGCTGCCGTGGGCAGCCGCTTTCCACTTGGACAGGTGCTCGACGCCCTGCCCTGGAACAGCGACGGCCTGATCGCCGCCATCGCCCAGCAACACGGCAGCGGTGAAGTGTTGATGCTGGCCTGGATGAACCGCCCGGCCCTAAACGAAACCCTGGCCACCGGGCAAGCCTGCTACTGGTCACGCTCGCGTCGGCAGCTATGGCGTAAAGGCGAAAGCTCCGGCCATTGGCAACAACTGGTCGAGGCGCGCCTGGATTGCGACGGCGACGCGGTGTTGCTGATCGTCGACCAGCAGGGCCCGGCCTGCCACACCGGTCGACCGACCTGCTTCTACAACGCTATCGATGGCGACTACGTTCACATCATCACGGAGCCCTCAGCATGATCCGCAAGAACCCATCCGGCGATCTTCCCGTCATTGCCGAATCAGCCTACGTCGACAAGACCGCAATCATCTGCGGCAAGGTCATCATCGGCGAGAACGTCTTCGTCGGCCCTTACGCGGTGATCCGCGCCGATGAAGTCGACGCCAGTGGGGACATGGACCCGATCACCATCGGCGCCAACTCCAACATCCAGGACGGCGTGGTTATCCACTCCAAATCCGGCGCGGCGGTGACCATCGGCGAGTTCACTTCCATCGCCCACCGCTCCATCGTCCACGGCCCCTGCAGCGTCGGCGACCGTGTGTTCATCGGCTTCAACAGTGTGCTGTTCAACTGCGCCGTGGGTGATGGCTGCGTGGTGCGTCACAACTCGGTGGTCGACGGTCGCGATTTGCCCGCCGCCTTCTACGTGCCCTCCACCACCCGCATCGGGCCTGCCACCGACCTGTCGCAATTCCCGCCGGTCAGCGTGAGCGCCTCGGAGTTTTCCGAAGACGTGGCGCGTACCAACGTCGATCTGGTGCGTGGCTACAAAGCCCTGCAAAACGAGTTCTGAGCCATGAGCCGCGTGCTGATTCGCAATGCCCGTCTGGTGAATGAAGGCCAGGAGTTCGACGCCGATGTACTGGTCGCCAATGGCCGTATCGAGAAGATCGCCGCCAGCCTTGACGGCTATAACGAACCGGTGGAAATCGACGCCCAAGGCCAGTGGCTGCTGCCGGGCATGATCGATGACCAGGTGCACTTTCGCGAACCCGGCGCGCCGGACAAAGGCAGCTTCTACAGCGAATCCCGCGCCGCGGTGGCCGGCGGCATCACCAGCTTCATGGACATGCCCAACACCAACCCGGCCACCTTGAACCTGCAAGCGCTGGCCGACAAGAAACGCCGTGCCGCCCTGCACTCGGTGGCCAACTACGGCTTTCACTTTGGTGTCAGCAACGAAAATCTCGACACCGTCGCCGCCCTCGACCCGCGTGAAGTCGCCGGGGTGAAAGTATTCATGGGAGCTTCCACCGGCAATATGCTGGTGGATGACCCGCGGATCCTGGAGCGCCTGTTCGCCGAAGTGCCAACCATCCTGCTGGCCCATTGCGAACACACGCCGAGTATCCAGGCCAACGAACAACGTCTGCGCGAGCGCTTCGGCGACAATATTCCCGCCGTCGCGCATCCACTGATCCGCGATGCCGAGGCGTGCTATCGCTCCTCATCTTTTGCCGTGGAGTTGGCCAGGCGCCATGGCACGCGCCTGCATGTGCTGCACCTGACCAGCGCCCGCGAACTGGCGCTGTTCGACGACAAGCCCCTGGCCGAAAAACGCATCACCGCCGAAGTCTGCCTGCACCACCTGCTGTTCGACGACCGCGACTATCACCGCCTCGGCCACCAGATCAAATGCAATCCGGCGATCAAGAGTCGTGCCGACCGCGACGCCTTGCGCCAGGCCTTGCTGAGTGATCGATTGGACGTGATTGGCAGCGACCATGCGCCGCACACCTGGGGGCAAAAACAATTGGGTTACCGAGAGGCGCCGTCCGGACTGCCGCTGGTGCAACACGCGCTGCCGGCGCTGTTGGAACTGGTGGCTGACGGGCATCTGCCGCTGACCACGCTGGTGGCGAAGACCAGTCATCGCGTGGCCGACCTGTTCGCCATCCCGGATCGGGGTTACCTACGCGAAGGCTATTGGGCCGACCTGGTGCTGATCAAACCCGAGCCCCACGGCAAGCCGGTGAGCAGCGAGCCGATCCTGGCCCGCTGCGGTTGGACCCCCTTCGCCGAGCGCAGCTTTCGTCATAGCGTCAGCACCACGCTGGTCTCCGGCCACTTGGCCTGGCACAACGGTCAGGTAGTCGACAGTTGCCAGGGCCTGCCATTGCATTTCCTGCGTTAAGCGCGAGGCTTGACCGTACCGCAATCGTTGCCCAGCCACTGGGCGTGACTGTCGAGGCTGCCCTTTTGCTGGATACCGGTGGCATTGAAGGTGCCGTTGACGGTAGTGGTGAATTCCTTCTGACTCTGGAAGGTCGCCACGCCCGTGCCCTGGGCTTTCGGGCAACTGAAGCGGAATTTCCACTGGTTGCCGGTCTTGTCCGTCACTTGCTGTTTGCAGCCCGATTGCGGGTCGGTCAACGGGATAGAATCAGAGGCGACCTGCGCCGGTGTCAGGCACACCTGCACGCCTTTGCCGGCCATGGTGATGCCTTGTTTTTCCAGCATGGCGCGCTGTTCGGGGGTCATTTGTTGCTTGAGTTGACCAAGGATCAGCGACAGGTCCGGCAGGTCCTGGTTATCGACTTTCATATTGCTGGTGGTCAATTCCCACAAGCCCGGCGCCAGCATCTGCGCCTGTGCGGCCACCGGCAGCGACAACCCCATAACCATGGCTAAAGACAGCAGACGTGCATTCATCGGGTAACTCCTGGTTGATGTTGGGCGTTAGACGCCGCCAGGGCGCTAGTGTTGCACGGCAAATAAAATAGCGACATTCGTAAGCAGACATGGTCTGTTAGGCACTTGGATTGCCTGGAGTACCGTCGTCCATGGATTTCTTTGGCCCGCACCTGCTCGCCTACTTCATCGCCACGCTGCACTTTCTCGGGACTCTCGCCGCGATCCACGCGGTGCTGACCGTCAGAACCGCCCAAGGCTCGATCGCCTGGGCCTTGTCGCTGATGTTCATGCCCTACCTCACGTTGGTCCCCTACCTGATCTTCGGCCGCAGCACGTTCGACGCCTACATCCAGGCCCGCCGCCAGGCCAACCAGGAAATGCACACCGCGATCACCGCGCTGAACTGGCGCCCCTGGGTCGAGGAAGCCCTCGCGGCGCGCAACTCCAGCGCGTACACCTCTTTGCGCGCCATGCCCAAGCTGGGCCGCATGCCGTGCCTGGCCAACAATGAAGTGCGCTTGTTGATCAATGGCGAGGCCACGTTCAGCGCAATCTTCGAGGCCATTCGCAACGCCAGGACGGCGGTGCTGTTCCAGTTCTTCATCATTCATGACGACGAGCTTGGCCGCCAATTGCACGCGCTGTTGAAGGAAAAAGCGGCTGAAGGCATAGACATCCACGTGCTCTATGACCGCATCGGCAGCCACGCCCTGCCCCACCGATATGTGCAATCGCTGCGGGACGCCGGGGTGAAAGTCAAAGCGTTCGCCACCCGCGGCGGCTGGCTCAATCGCTTCCAGGTCAATTTCCGCAACCACCGCAAGATCGTGGTGGTGGATGGCATCACCGGGTTTGTCGGCGGGCATAACGTCGGCGATGAATACCTGGGCAAGAAACCACCGCTGGCGCCGTGGCGCGATACCCATGTGCAGGTAACCGGCCCGGTGGTGGCGTGTTTGCAAGAGTCGTTTGCCGAAGACTGGTTCTGGGCTGCACGCGAGCTGCCGCCGCTGATCCTGCCGGACGCCTACCCGGAAGACGGCGTGCTCTGCCAATTGCTCGCCAGCGGTCCCGCCGACCCGTATGAAACCTGCTCATTGTTTTTTGTCGAGGCCATTCATGCGGCGACCGAACGCGTATGGATCACCAGCCCGTACTTCATCCCCGACGAAGCGGTGTTCGCCGCCCTGCGCCTGGCAGTGCTGCGCGGGGTCGATGTACGCCTGTTGCTGCCCTCACGGCCCGACCATCGCATCGTTTACGCGGCATCGAGCCTTTACGCGATCGAAGCCGTGCGCGCCGGTGTACGGGTGTTCCGCTACACGCCGGGCTTCCTGCATCAGAAAGTCGTACTGGTGGACAGCGAAATCAGCGCCATCGGCAGTGCGAACATGGACAACCGCTCGTTCCGGCTGAATTTCGAAGTGATGTTGCTGACGGTCGACGAAGCCTTCGCCCGGGAAGTGGAGCTGATGCTGCTGGACGACTTTGCCCTGGCCCATGAGGTCAGCCAGCAAGAGAGCCGCGAGACGCGCCGCCTGCAACAACTGGGCATGCGAGTCGCGCGGCTTATTTCACCGATTCTTTAACACACTGCGGTGAACCCTGTGGGAGGGGCTTGCCCCCTCCCACACTTGGACCTTCATTTTTCGCAGAAACGGGGTTAGCGGTAGATATCTTCCCGCGTCCACGGCAGGTCATGGCTGCCATCGGCATGGGGTTTCACCGCCAGGATCTGGTGCAGGTTGATCCAGCCCCGGGCAAACGCATAGGCGCAACCGGCCAGGTACAGGCGCCAGATGCGTAGCGCCTGCTCCGGCACCATCTTCGCCGCCGCCTCCAGGTTGTCTTCCAGGCGCTCGCTCCAATGGTCCAGGGTACGCGCGTAGTGCAGGCGCAGGCTCTCGACGTCGACCACTTCCAGCCCGACTTCACTGATCTCGGCGGTCATCATCGCCAGGTGCGGCAGCTCACCGTTGGGGAACACATAACGCTCGATGAACTCCCCGGCGCCACGACCGACCGGGCGGCCATCGGTGTGCTTGGCGGTAATGCCGTGGTTCATCACCAGGCCGCCTTCGCGCACGGCGCCGAACAGGGTCTTGCAGTACTGCGCCAGGTTGGCGTGGCCGACGTGTTCGAACATGCCCACGCTCACCACTTTGTCAAAACGGCCGTCTTGCGGCAGGTCGCGGTAGTCGAGCAATTGCAGGTCCACCTGGTCTTCGAGGCCCTCGGCCTTCACCCGTTCCCGGGCCAGAGCCAACTGCTCCTTGCTCAGGGTGATACCAAACACCTTGACCCCGAACTCCCGCGCAGCAAACCGCGCCAACCCACCCCAACCACAACCTACGTCGAGCAAATACTCGCCCGGCTGCAGCCGCAGCTTGCGGCACAGATGGCGGAATTTGTCTTGTTGCGCCTGGTCGATGGATTCGCTGCCGGTTTCGAAATAACCGCAGGAGTACGCCATGTCCTGGTCCAGCCACAGCTGGTAGAACTCGTTGGACAGGTCGTAATGGTAGGAAATAGCCGCTGCGTCAGTGGCCTTGTCGTGGATCGAGCGCACCGGACGACTCCCCTCGTCGTCTTCGATCAGGGCGTGACTCAATTCGTCACAAACCCGGATGACCTCGGAGATGGAGCCTTCCAGCTCCAATTTACCCTCGACGAAGGCTTCGCCCAGTGAATCGAGCGTGGGATGGGTCAGTTTGTTAACGACCGTGGGGTCCTTCACCACGATGGTCACACTGGGCTCGGGGCCCAAGTTGAATTCATGGCCATCCCAGAGTCGAAGACGCAGCGGTAGCTGAAGATTCTGTAAGGCCGGTGGAAGTTGCGCGAGCATGAGTAGTCCCCCCTTGTTTCAGACGTCTGCTGTGAGGGTAGACCATCCGAAGACAAAGTAGGAGGCTATCGATTTGATAGCGGTCCTCTATGGGGCTCGGCGCTCGAGCAAACCATCCTGGACCCACTGTTTCAGCCACGTCACGGCTTGCAGTGGAGCACCCTCTGCATAAGTGACTGCCAGTTCCGCGCACAGTTCTGAAAAACGCCAGCCGGTGGTCACCATGCCTGCCAGGGCGCAGATTTCTGCAGGTTCCAGGCTGCGGTAGTGGCACACATTCTGGTGCCGCCATACCAGACAGATCTGCACCGGATCCAGGGCCTGGCTATGGGGGAAGTCTGACTCATCCTTGCTGGCTCGCCAGATCGCCACGGTATTGAAGCGGCAGAAGACCTGTTGCACGGAGGGCGCCAGCGTCACCTGCAGGCCCGGCCAGTCTTCAGGCGCCAGGCTTGCCATGTCGTGAAGGGTCAGCGGTTCGCCCTGCGGCGCATCGAATGCCAGGGTAAACGCCCACTCCAACCGCGCCAGCTCCGCCAGCGGCACACCTTGCTCCGCTACCAGATGCTCAAGGATAAACGTCGGGAAACGCTCGCCCAGCCAGCGCAGGCTGTAATGGGCCGAGGGGTAGCGGCGCACATAGGCTTCGGTCAGCGCGGCAAACTCGTCATCCCCCAGCCAATAGAGAATGGCGCTGAAGTCATGCCGCAAGACGTCCTGCAACCGCGAGATATAGGCGTTGTGATAAATCGCCAGGCCCGTGTCCACATCCAGCGTCGGCCCGCCCAGCAGGGTCGCGGCGAAGCCACTGTTGGCTACAGGTGTTTCGGATAACAGGTGCTGTTCGAAGGCCAGCTGCCAATCGGTCAGGCGCATAACGATCTCCTGGCCAACGCCATGGCGCCCAGTTCACGGGCCTTGCTGAGCTCGGTAAGCAACTCTTCGAAGGGTGGGAAATGGTCGTCCCGCTCCAGTAGGGTCGACACCGGCCCCAGGTGCTCCAGCGTCTGTTGATAGAGGTCCCACACCGGGTCACACACCGGATGGTCATGGGTATCGACCACGTAGTCGCCGTAGTCCATGTGCCCGGCCAGGTGCAGCTGGCGGATGCTCTGCGGCGGCAGGTTGCGGATAAACGTCCAGGCATCGAAGCCATGATTGCGCGAGCTGACGTACACATTGTTGACGTCCAGCAACAACTGGCACCCCGACAGGTGGGCCAGGGCGTTGAGGAATTCCCACTCGGTGAACTCATCGGCCTTGGAACGCACGTAACTGGAGACGTTTTCCAGCACCAGCGGGCGCTCCAACACGTCCTGCACTTGGCGCACGCGGGCGGCCACGTGGTAGAGGCTTTCTTCGGTGTAAGGCAACGGCAGCAGGTCGTGCAACTGGTGGGCGCTGCCGCGGCTCCAGCACAGATGATCGGACACCCACGCCGGCTGGATACGCTCGGCGAGCTGTCTGATCTGCTTAAGATAGTCGGTGTCGAGGGCATGGGGCCCGCCGATGGACAGGGACACCCCATGCATCACCAGCGGATAACGCTCGGCTATCGCGTCCAGGTAGTACAAGGCTTTAC
Organism: Pseudomonas extremorientalis; assembly: GCF_024584605.1. Taxonomy (NCBI): domain Bacteria; kingdom Pseudomonadati; phylum Pseudomonadota; class Gammaproteobacteria; order Pseudomonadales; family Pseudomonadaceae; genus Pseudomonas; species Pseudomonas extremorientalis. Next base: position 6,324,098 of record NZ_CP089519.1, read on the forward strand.
CGCCCTGGACCAGGTAATTCTCGGAGATCACTTCGAACCAATCCACAGCCGGCGATTGTTCAAGGATCTGTTCGTAGTATTCGTTGCGTAAACCCAGGCCGTAACCCAGGAAGGGAAGAGACATGGCCATTGCGGACTCCTGGAAAAGTGTCCGCAGCGGCTTGAAGGCTCGCTGCGGTTGCACTCGGCTTGCGATTACTCGCCGACCTTACCGCCGGCAGCGTCGCAGGCGGCCTTGGTCATGGCCTTGAAACCGTGACCTTTGCAGACAGCCTGGCCTTTACAGGCGTTTTCAGCGGTCTTGCAATCGTTCATGCCTTTGCAGGACGTGACGCCGTAGCAATGAACAGTAGCGTCGGCGGCCTGTGCCTGGGTAGCGACACCGGCGAACATGGTGGCGGCAGCGATAGCCAGGGCAGCACCGGAAACGGCATTTTTGATGTTCATTTTTTGTATTCCTCAACGATCAGTAGGGGTGTCGGGCTGAACGGATTGTTCAGTCTCGACACACCACTAGAGTGAGGTCCCTCATCCGCGTTACAGGGGTGCGCAAAAATTTCTGAAATTATTCTTCAAGCTTCAAAAGGGGCTCCTGGAAGCGCAGCAAGCGCCCGGCATTACCCAGGACCAGCAAGGTGCTGAGGTTATGCAACACCGCAGCAATCATCGCCCCGGCAGCGCCCAACCAGCCAAACGCGGCGAATATAACGATCGCCAAGGTCCAGCCCAGACCGATAATCACGTTGACCTGCAACGTCTGCCGGCACTGGCGGCTCAAGCGCACGCACGTCCCCAGGCGCCGCAGGTCGCTGCCGATCAACACCACATCCGCCGATGCCAGGGCGATATCCGCCCCGCCCGCGCCCATGGCCACGCCGACCACACCGGCCTTGAGCGCCAGCGAATCATTGATGCCATCCCCCACTACCATCGGCCGGAAACCGCTGCCGATTTCACCCAGCACGCGGTTGAGCTTGTCTTCCGGCAGGGCCTGGGCTTCGACGTCACTGATGCCCACATCCAGCGCGAGGCTGTCGGCGACGCTCTGGCGGTCGCCGGTGAGCAACAGTTGACGACCGAGGCCAAGGTCGCGCAGCTCTTGCAGGGCCTGGCGGGCCTCCGGCTTGACGCTATCGGCCAGCAACAGCCAGGCCAGAAACTGACCGTCCAACGCCAGCCCGGCGATGGGCCCATCGTGGTTCGGCACCGGCGTGGTCGCGATGCCCAACTGCTCGAACAATTCCGGGCGGCCCAGAGCCGCTTCGCCCTGATCGGTCTGCGCCACCACGCCGAGGCCCTGGCGTTCGCGGATGTCCGTCAACGCCAGCATCTGTTCCTGCGTCGCCAACCCCGCCAACGCCCGGCTGACCGGGTGGCTGCTGGCCGAACCCAGGCTCGCCGCCAGGTTCAACAACACCTGCCGGTCCGGCGCCGTGGTGTCGATGGCGTGCAGACGCAGAGTGCCATAGGTCAGGGTGCCGGTCTTGTCGACCACCAGGGAGGTCAGGTCCGCCAGTTCTTCGAGGAACGCCGAGCTGCGAATCAGAATCCCATGCCGTGCCGCCACGGCGATCCCGGCAATCGCCGTGGCCGGCGCCGACAGCACCAACGCACACGGACACGCCGCCACCAGCACGGCAAGCATCGCCTGGGCATCATTGGTCACAAACCAGGTCACCGCCGCCAGCAGCAGCACCAACACCATATAGCTGCCGGCGTACCGCTCCAGCAACCGCGTGATCGGCGGCTTGGAACGCTCGGCGTTCTGCATCAGTGCGATGACTTTGCCCAGGGTGGACTCGTTACCGGTGCGGGTCACCTGCAGGCGCAGCAACCCATCGAGGTTGATCGCCCCGCCAAACACCTGCACACCCACGCTGGCTTCCAACGGCACCGACTCACCGGTAATCGGCGCCGTGTCCAGGCTCGCCTGGCCTGACAGCACCACGCCATCCGCCGGCACTCGGTCGCCAGCACGCACCTCGACGATGTCACCGGTATTCAGCGTGCCATTGTCTACTTCCCGGATGCTGCCATCGGCCTGCACCAAACGCGCATGGCTGCGGGTCAGCTTGCCCAGGGCATGGATCGCCTCCTGGGAGCCGATCACGCTGCGCTCTTCCAGCACATGACCAAAAATCATGATGATCGGCAGCAACGCGGCGGTCAGCAGGTCACCCGTGGCCCAGGCGCCGAGCATGGCCAGGGCGATCAGTTGGTCGGTGATGCCATGCAGGCTGGGGAATCGCAGGCTGTACCACGCCGAACGCATCACCGGCACTGCCACCAACAGCGATGCGACACCCAGCAGCAACTGGCTCACACCGCTCTGGTCCGGCGCCAGCCAGCGCCACACCAGGCCCAGCACCAGCAACCCCAGGGCCAACATGGCCAGGGTCAATTGCCGGGCAGCGCTGCGCTGTTCTGCAGAGGTCAGCATGGGTGCGCTCATTGTTCGGCTCCCTGGATGATCAAGCGGGCGTCGTCTTTCGGATCGACCGTGGTCACGGAACCAGCCTGGCCGAGAATCTTCGGCAGGCGCTCGCGGTACAGGCGCAGCAGCAAGCCCGGGTCTTTCACCTGGGCCAGGCTGGCGACGGTGGCGGTTTGCGCCTGGGCATTGGCCAGGCGTTCACTGGCCTGGGCATGGGCGACTTGCACCAGGCGGTCGGCCTGCTGGGTCGCGGTCTGGGTGAGTTTCTCGGCGTCGGTGCGCGCATTGGCCACCGCCTTGTCGGCCTGCTGGCTGGCGGTGAGTACCGCATTGAAGGCATTCACCGCCGGGCCCGGCAGGCTCGACTGCACGTCGACGCGAGTCACTTCAATGCCCAACCCCAAGCCTGTGGACGCTAGCTCCACGAGGCGCTTGTTGATGCCTTGCACCAGGTCGCCGCGCAGCCGTTCGCGACGTTCGGCGGCGCCGTTGTCGGTGCCGATCAGTTCGGGGCGAGCCACCAGGATCGTGTCCAGGTCACGTGCGGCGGCCAGGGCCACGGCGCTGCGGGTCACCAGTCGATCCAGGGCCGGCAGCACATGCTCACCCTGCAACACAAAGGCGTAAGGCTCGGTGACTTTGTAGAACACCCGCACATCCAGTTGCACCACGCCGGCATCGCCGGTCAGCAGGTACCCGGAGCCGGCCAGTGCGTCACTCAGCGGCGTGGCGAAACTGGCTACGCGGTCGGCCTGGGTCGCCGCATCGGAGCGCAACAGGTTCTCCACCCGACGCTCGATCACCCGGTCAGCCGCCGGCAACAGCACCACCTGCTCGAACGGCTGCGGCCACGCCAGCAACAGCCCGGCATTCTGGATGCGATCGAGGGCGCCGAAGTGCAGCACCACGGCGCGGTTCTGCGGGTCGATCTGGCGCACATTGGAAAACGCCCAGGCCAGTGCCGCCAGCACCGTCACTGCGTACAGCGCCAGGAACGTCAGGCGCCCGGCCTGGATCCATGGGCTGTCCGGGCTCTCACGCTCGGTCATGGCTGGATGTCCTTCGGCCCGTCTACCAAGGCACGGAACGGCGCAGCGTCGGTGCGCAGGATGATCTTGGTGCCCGGCGTGACCACGGTGCCCAGGGTATCCAGCGAGCGCAGCAGGTTATACAGCTGTGGATTGCCGGCGTAGGCACGGCCGTAGATCTGCGCGGCTTCGACCCGGGATTGCGCTTCGATATCGGCGGCTTTCACCGTGGCATCGGCCTGCATGATGCGCGCATCACGCTCGGCGGCAGAGCGGATCTGCGCCGCCTCGCGCTTGCCCACGGCGGTGCGTTCGGTGGCGATGGTTTCACGCTCGGCACGCATGCGGTCGACGGTGGCCGTCAGGGTGACCGACGGCAGCGTCAGCCGTTCGATACCGACCTGTACCACACGCACCCCGTAAGTATTGAGCAATTGTTGATCAATCTGCTGGCGCAGTTGTGCTTCGAAATCAGCGATGCGCACCTGGCTGGCGTCGGTGTTGATCAGGCTCGACAGGTCGAAGCTGGCCGCCGTGGTTTCCAGCGCCGAGCCGACGAAGGTGCGGATCTGCCGCGCCGCTTCATCAGGCTGGTTCTGCACCGCACGCATGAAGCGCTGCACATTGTCCGCATCGCCCTGTACCTGCCACGCCACGTAGGCCTGCACGATGATGCGCAGGCCATCGCGGGTGCCCACATCCTGCAGACCGCTGGAGGTGGTGCGCAGGCGCAAATCCACCGGGATCGCCGCTTCGAACGGAGCCGGCCAACGCCAGCCCAGGCCGGGCTCCAGCAGCACCCGCGCCGGGTTGCCGAACCGGGTAATCACCGTGGCCTCGCCGGACCGCACCTGCACCAGGCTGGCGGCTGCAACTGCAAACAGCACCAGCAACGCCGCCCAGGCCATGCGCCGCCAGGGGAATGGGCCGGCAGCGTGCTCGTCACCGTGATGATGATGGTGGTGATGGCCATGATGATGACCGTGATCGTGGGAATGAGCGCTCAACGGACCGACTCCTTATTGAACGGCTTTACGCGGCAGCGAAGGATCGGCCGGCAAGGTAAAAGAACGCAGATCGATCGTCGGCGCGCCATCGGCGCCCAGGCGGTGATCCAGGATAAGCAGCTTGGCGTGGGCCAGGCCCTGGCTGAGTAGGCCGAGGTACTGTTCCAGCACGAACGCCTGCCCGGCGGTGGCATAGGCCTTTTGTTCAGCGGCAAAACGCAGGTCGGCCGCCTGGGCGCCAGCGTTCACTTCGCGGGCGCTGGCCGTGGCCTGGTCGCGGGCGGTGCTGGCTTGCAACAAGGCCTGGTTGGTTTGCTCGCTGGCCGCGCCGCGCTCGCGGGAGATCAGCGCCTGGGCGCCGATCTGCGCGGCTTGCACGCCGTGGTAGGCGTTGGCGGCACCGGCCGGCGGGTGGATCGCCTCGACCACCGTGGCGAGGATTTCCACGCCACTGTCGAGCTTTTGCAGGTCGGCCTGCACGGCACGGCCGATTTCGTCAGCGAGACTTGTACGTTGCTCGCCGAGCAATTCGTCGAGAGTGCGCGATGCGAAGTCATGTACGAGGATGCGGCTGGCGGTGCTGCGGATCAGGGTCGGCACATTGGCGCTGTTATAGGTGGCGGCGAGCGCGGCCTGGTCGCTGAGGCCGATGCGGTAGACGAAACGCACGTCCATGTTGACGATCTGGAAGCCCTGCTTGTCGCCGCTGCTGCTGGCGATCACCTGGGACTTGTCGTTCACATGGCTGGCGTCCCACAAGCGGTTGGCGATCAGCGGCGCCGGGCCTTCGGCGGGCGTCAACTCCGGCGCGGCGGCGTCGCTGACACTGGTGGCCAGCTCGTGCACCACGCCGTTTTCGACGCTGATCACGCGGCCCAACGGCCAGGGCAGGCCGGCATGCAAACCGGGGCCGAATACCTGGATGGGTTTACCGAAGCGTTCATAAATCCCACGGCCTTGCAGCGGCACTTCATGCACGCCGGTCAGTGCCCAACCTACTGCCAGCACCACCAGCAGCACCGGCAGGAACGCCCGGCGCATGTAGGTGAACGCCCAGATCTGGCGCAGGTCGATGCCGAAGCGGTTGTGCAATTCGTGCTGCAAGGCGAGCAAGGGTTGAGGCGGCCAGCGCAGCAGCCCGGCGATGAAACTGTGCGCCATCAGGCGGGGCTCAAGGCGGGGCTGGCGTGGGCTGAACAGCGACAACACGGCCCTCAGTAGAAACTCCAGCGAGACCAGTGCCGGCAGCAGGCCGATCAACACCGCCAGGCGCAATGGCCAGATGGACTCGGCACCAGCGAACAGCAGGCAAATCGCGCTGACTACCAGGCACACAATCGCCACCCGACTCAACTGCGCGAGCTGCCCGGCTTCCGGCCATTGCGCGGCGGTTTCCTGGGCCAGGCGACGTTCGAACACCAGCAAGCCAAACGCCAGGGCCAACGCCAGCGCGGCGCCGATGCTGGCCGACTGGCCGACCGGTGCAGCGGGCAACCCCAGGTTCCAGAACTCGACAATGCTGATCAACGCCAGCAACGCCCAGCCGCCAAGCCACAACACGGGTGTGCCGATCTGCGTGCCAAAACGCTGCATCAGCCGTGCATAGCGGCCGGGGTCTTCAAGCGGCACTTCAGCCGCGGGTTGCTCCATCGCCTGGGCGCGCCAGTCCGCCACCCACCACGCCGATTGCAACCCGGCCACCAGCAGCAGCAACGCCGACGCACAGTTGATCAACACCACCGGCCAGATCGACAGCGGTGCAAACAGCGCGACAAACAGCGCCAGCACCCAACCGGCAACGGCCAGCACCGTCAGGCTGATACCAGCCTGGCGCAATCGACGGGCATGAAACGACCCTTGTTGAAAACGCGGAAGGCCTTCCACCGAAGCGCCGTCAGCTTCCAGATCCACTTGCATCCACTCAACGCTCACGTGTACATAATTCGTTACGATATAACACGGAGCGTGAAATTTTTGTTCGAAAAACATTGCTTTAAGCGGTACACCGTTCCCGTGTGAGAGGGGGCTTGTCCCCAACAGCGGTGTGTCATCCAACACCGGTATCAACTGGCCCACCGCCATCGGGGGCAAGCCCCCTCCCACATTTGATCTACCGCACCGTCAAGATCGTGATTAACCCCCCATAAACGCGAGCCATCACTAGTGCCGGCAACGAATTATCGTCACACTCCAGAACAGTTTTTCGCGGGCTCACGGACAAGGAAGCGTCACCCCCCATGATTTCGATCTATCAGCTCAAGCCGCGTTTTCAAAACCTGCTGCGTCCACTGGTGCAGCGCCTCTACGACAACGGCACCACCGCCAATCAGATCACCGTTTTGGCCGGCGTGATTTCGCTGCTGGTCGGCCTGCTGATCGCCAGCTTCGCCACCCACCTGTGGCTGTTCGCGCTGATCCCGCTGTGGATGATCCTGCGCATGGCGCTCAACGCCATCGACGGCATGCTCGCCCGGGAATTCGGCCAGCAATCGCGCCTGGGCGCCTACCTGAATGAGCTGTGCGATGTAATCGCCGACAGCGCGCTGATCCTGCCATTCGCGCTGATCCCAGGTGTGAGCCTGGTGCCGGTGCTGCTGGTGGCGCTGCTGGCGGTGTTCAGCGAGTACGCCGGTGTGCTCGGTCCGATGGTCGGTGCTTCGCGCCGCTATGACGGACCGATGGGCAAGAGTGATCGTGCCTTTGTGCTCGGCGTACTGGCCACCGGCGTGGCGCTGGGCTGGCTGGGCGTCGGTTGGGTCGACGCGGTGATGTGGCTGGTGGCCGCCCTGCTCGCCTACACCCTGGTCAACCGGGTGCGCCAGGGCCTTAAAGAACAACAAGAAACCTCACCGATTGCATAAGGATTTTTGCGATGCGCGAACAGCAAGAGCACACCTTCAGTACCCATGATGGCGTCGAGCTTTTTTATCGGCACTGGCCGGCCACGGAAACCACCGGTCAGCGCCAGGCCATCGTGCTGTTCCATCGCGGCCACGAGCATTCCGGGCGTATCGCCCACCTGGTGGATGAGCTGAACCTGCCGCAATTCGACTTCTTCGCCTGGGACGCCCGCGGCCACGGCCAATCCCCCGGCGAGCGCGGCGACAGCCCCAGCTTCGCCACCAGCGCCCGCGATGTGCAGACCTTCTGCGACCACATCGGCGCCACTTACGCCATCGAGGAAGAAAATTTTGCCGTCGTCGCGCAAAGCGTCGGCGCGGTGATTGCCGCGACCTGGGTGCATGATTACGCACCGAAAATCCGCGCGCTGGTGCTTGCCTCCCCGGCGTTCAAGGTCAAGCTCTACGTGCCCTTCGCCCGGCCGGGCCTGGCGTTGATGCGCAAGTTTCGCGGCAACTTTTTCGTCAACAGCTACGTGAAGGCCAGGTTCCTCAGCCATGACCCGGAACGCGTGGCGTCCTACGACAGCGACCCACTGATCACCAAGGCCATTTCGGTCAATGTGCTGCTGGGCCTGTACGAAGCCGCCGACCGGGTCGTAGCCGATGCCCAGGCGATCCAGGTGCCGACCCAGTTGCTGGTCTCCGGCTCCGACTTTGTGGTGCACCGCAAGCCCCAGCAACAGTTCTTCGACCGCCTGGGCAGCCTGAAAAAAGAGCTGCACATTCTCCCCGGTTTCTTCCACGACACCCTCGGCGAACGTGATCGCGCCACCGCTGTGAGCAGCGCCAGGCGCTTCATCCTGCAGAACTTCGAACACCCGCTGGATCGCGCTTCGCTGCTGGACGCCGACAAACTCGGCGCCACCTGCGCCGAATCCGAAGCCCTGGCCGCACCGCTGCCGCGCAACTCCCTGCGCGACCTGTACTGGCGCATGACCCGCGCCAGCATGGGCCTGGGCAAGAACCTGTCGGACGGGGTGAAACTGGGCTTCGATACCGGTTTCGACTCCGGCAGCACCCTGGACTACGTATACCGCAACACGCCTACCGGCAAAGGCGGGCTGGGGCGGATGATCGACACCAATTACCTCAACTCCATCGGCTGGCGTGGTATTCGCCAGCGCAAGCTGAATGTGGAGGAACTGCTGCGCCTGGCCATGGCCAAGTTGCGCGGTGAAGATCGTGAAGTGCGCATCGTGGATATCGCCGCCGGCCACGGTCGCTACATCCTGGAAGCCTTGCAGGGCGTGTCGCCGCTGCCGGAATCGATCCTGCTGCGCGACTACAGCGACATCAACGTGCGCGACGGTGGCGCGTTGATTCGCGAGAAGGGTTTGGGGGATATCGCGCAGTTCGTCAAAGGTGATGCGTTTGATCGCCTGGACCTGGCGGCACTCGACCCCAAGCCGACCCTGGCGGTGGTGTCCGGGCTGTATGAATTGTTTGCCGATAACGGCATGGTCGGCGGTTCGCTGGCCGGGCTGGCCGAAGCGGTGGAGCCCGGCGGTTACCTGGTCTACACCGGCCAACCGTGGCACCCGCAGTTGGAATTGATCGCCCGAGCCCTGACCAGCCACCGCCAGGGCCAGGCCTGGGTGATGCGCCGGCGCAGCCAGGCGGAAATGGATCAACTGGTGGAGGCGGCCGGTTTCCGCAAAATCACCCAGCGTGTGGATGAGTGGGGCATTTTCACCGTGTCCCTGGCACAGAAGATCTGAACATGCGCGAACCCGGTTTATTGAAACCCGCGGTGCTGTGGCTGCTGCTATTGGCGCCGCTGTTCTTCAGCACCTACGGCTTTGCCACCTGGGTCACCAGCCAGCGCAGCGACGTCGGCACGCTGGTGTTCGGCTGGGAAACCCATATGCCGTTCTGGGCATGGACGATCGTGCCTTACTGGTCCATCGACCTGCTTTATGGTTTTTCGTTGTTGTTGCCCAACACCCGGCATGAGCTGAAGCAACATGCACTGCGCTTGCTGAGTGCCCAGGTGATTGCCGTGAGCTGCTTCCTGCTCTGGCCGTTGCGCTTTACCTTCGAACGGCCGGAACTGGATGGTGTGTTTGGCTGGCTGTTTGCGGTGTTGGCCGGGTTCGACAAACCGTTCAACCAGGCGCCCTCGCTGCACATCGCGCTGCTGGTGATCCTGTGGGTCATGTACCAGCGCCACACCCAAGGCGTATGGCGTTGGCTGGCGCATGGCTGGTTCGCGTTGATCGGCATTTCGGTGCTGACCACTTATCAACACCACTTTATCGACTTACCCACAGGCGCCCTCGCCGGGTGGATTTGTGTGTGGCTGTGGCCGGTGGAACATCCGAGCCCGTTGTTGAGTGCACGGCTGACGCGAGATCCCAAGCGCTGGCGGTTGGGCGTGCGCTATGGGCTTGGCGCGGTACTGTTGGCGATTCCAGCGTTTGTACTGGGCGGTTGGTGGCTGTGGCTACTGTGGCCGGCGGTTTCCCTCGCCTTGATCAAGGCCAATTACTTGGTGCTGGGGGCTTCGGGCTTCCAGAAACGCACTGACGGCCAACAGACGCCCGCCGCACGCTGGCTATATGCACCCTATCTGGCCGCCGCCTGGATCAACTCGCGCCTGTGGACACGCAAGCATCCACAGCCCGACCTGATTGTGGATAACATCTGGCTGGGGCGTATTCCTGCCACAAGCGAGCAAGTGCCCTTCAAGGCCATCGTCGATCTGTGTGCCGAATTACCGATTAATCCACAGGGGCGGGCCTATCAATCCATCCCGGTACTGGACCTGATCGCGCCCACGCCTGCCGAATGCCTGCAAGCCGCCCAAGCCATCGAGCGTCTGCGCGCCAGCGGCCCCGTGCTGGTGTGCTGCGCCCTCGGCTACTCGCGCAGCGCTACCGCCGTCGCCGCCTGGTTGCTGCACACCCGGCGCGCTGCGACGGTAGAGCAAGCGCTGTCTATCATTCTTACAGCACGGACCGATGTGGTCCTGCGCCCCGCACACCGAGAAGCGTTGGAGGGTTTGCCCCATGCCCGCTGATATGGAACTGCAGGTGGTCGCCAGCCTGCTGCGTCGTGGCCGTTCGCTGGATCAGTTATCCACAGGCCTGACCCTGGCCGGTGTGCTGTTCGGCATGGCGCAGTTGTTGATGGCGAGTATTTCGATCATCTGCCTGCTGCTCAGCCTGTGGATGATTATCCTCGGGCTGCTGCAAAAGTACTGGGCGCTGCGCGTGGCGTTCGACGCCGACCTGTTCGCCCTGCTGGCTCGCGATATCAAGCGCACGCCGGACCTCGACCAGGCTCTGGTGACGCTCGGCCTGCAATCGGCCAAGCGCATTGGCCGGCCCTGGGCTGAACGCCGTCGCGGCGCGCTCAAACTGTTGCGCAAACAAGCCTGGCTGCTCGGCGCGCAAGCGCTGCTGACCCTGGGCGTGATCCTCGCCAGCCCTTGGCTGCCTTTCGCCGGATAAGGAATCCCCATGTTCGAACCCGTGGTCGCCACGCTGATTACCTCCATGGCCCGCACCGTCACCGGCGCCCGCAGCCTGTGGCTTGGGTGCGCGCCGGTGCCGGTGCAACGCATCTACTTCGCCAACCACAGCAGCCACGGCGACTTTGTGTTGCTCTGGGCGTCATTGCCGCAAAACCTGCGCAAATTCACGCGCCCGGTGGCCGGCAGTGATTACTGGAACAAAAGCGCCCTGCGCCGCTACATCATCAACCGGGTGTTCAACGGCGTGTTGATCGACCGCGAACGCAAGGACCCTGTGGATAACCCTCTACAGCCGATGCTCGACGCCCTGGAAGGCGGCGACTCGCTGATCATCTTCCCGGAAGGCACGCGCAACCTCGAAGACGGCCTGCTGCCGTTCAAAAGCGGCCTTTATCACCTGGCGAAAAGTTACCCACAGGCCGAGTTGATCCCCGTGTGGATCGCCAACCTCAACCGCGTCATGCCCAAGGGCCGCGTGCTGCCGCTGCCTTTGTTGTGCACCACCAGCTTCGGCGCCCCGCTGCAATTGGAAGACGGCGAAGACAAAGCCGCCTTCCTGGCCCGTGCCCGCGATGCTCTGCTCGCCCTTGCTCCGGAGCACGTCTGACATGGATAGCCAAACCCTGATGTTGTTCGGCGGTATCGGCGCGATTCTGGTGCTGGCCTCGCTGATCGGCCTGATCCTCAAACTGCGCACCCGTGGTACGCCCAACGCGGTGATCGACAACCTCAACGCCCGCATCAACGCCTGGTGGGTGATGGTGGTGGTCATCGGCATCGCCTTCTGGCTCGGCACCGGCGCGGTGATCTTGCTGTTCTACGCCGTCTCGTTCTACGCCCTGCGCGAATTCCTCACGCTCACCCCCACCCGCCGCAGCGACTATCCCGCGCTGGTCGCCGCGTTCTACCTTGCGCTGCCGCTGCAATACCTGCTGATCTATTCGGACTGGTACGGGCTGTTCTCGATTTTCATCCCGGTGTACGTGTTCCTGCTGCTGCCGATCCTCGCCTCCCTGGGTGGCGACAGCACGCACTTCCTCGAACGTGCCTCGAAAGTGCAATGGGGCCTGATGATCGCAGTGTTCTGCGTATCCTTCGTGCCCGCCCTGCTCACCCTCGACATCCCTGGCTACGAAGGCCGCAACCTGTTGCTGATTGCCTACCTGGTGATCGTGGTGCAACTGTCGGACGTGCTGCAGTACGTGTGTGGGAAGTTGTTCGGGAAGCACAAGATCGCACCCAACCTGTCGCCCTCCAAAACCGTTGAAGGCTTCGTCGGCGGGATTCTCCTGTCATCCCTGATCGGCGCAGCCCTGTGGTGGACCACGCCGTTCAACCCGTGGCAGTCGTTCCTGATTGCGCTGCTGATCAACCTGCTCGGCTTTGCCGGCGGCATCGTGATGTCGGCGATCAAGCGCGACCGGGGCGTGAAGGACTGGGGGCATATGATCGAAGGGCACGGCGGGATGCTGGATCGGTTGGATTCGGTGTGCTTTGCGGCGCCGATCTTCTTTCATCTTGTGCGCTACTGGTGGACCTGAGGTCCGCTCTAAAGCCAGATAACGATCTGGCAGGTGGTGAGTTGGGCTGCGCAGCAGCCCCATGACAAACCGCGCCTCGGCGGCGCGGCGTATCAGTTGTGAGGTGCGCCTCACTTTTGTGCAACACGCCTGGCGGGACGGTGTATCGACGTCATCTTTTGTATCAAAGACGCGTGTAAGATACGCCGCACTTAGCCAGGGATGCTCACCATGTTCGATTCGTTCAAAGCGATCAGCCGCCGTATTCTCGGTGCGTTATTGACTGTGGTGGGGGCCGTCTTTGGCCAGTGGCATCCGCCGGTCTGGCTGCGTGCCGTTGGCCGTGGGCTGGCTAACCTGGGCAGCCAAGCCCGCGCTTATCCACGTCAAACCGGTGCCGGCGTAGTAGGCCTGGCGTTGCTGGCGGCCGCTGGTTTCTATGGCTGGCACTGGTATTCCAACCTGCCGCAACCACATACCGCGAGCTATTCGCTGCACAAACCGAACCTCACCGACTACACCCAGCCCACGCCGGTTGTGGATAACTTGCAGGTGCGCTTCGGCGAATCCGTGGCCCCGCTGGCGGCCATCGGCAAGCCGGTCACTGAGGGTATCACCCTGAAACCTGCGGTCGCAGGCACCTGGCGCTGGGCGGACGACCGCAGCCTGTTGTTCGTCCCGGAAAAAGACTGGCCCATCGACGCCCATTACACCCTCGACCTGGCGAAGAAAAACCTGCTGGCCGATGGCGTGTTGCTGGACCAATACAGCACGCAGTTTTCCACCCAACCGTTCCGCGCCACCCTGGCGCAAAACGAGCTGTATCAGGACCCGTCCAACCCGACGCTGAAACAGCTGGTGGCGACCTTCCATTTTTCCCACCCGGTGGATGAAGACACCCTACGCAAGCGGGTGAGCGTGACCCTCGGCAAAGGCCTGGCCTACCGCGACGCCCAGTTGCCCAACCGCCCGGAAATTACCTTCGACGAGAAGAAACTCAACGCCTACGTACGCTCCGCCGCCCTGGCCACGCCACTGGAAAGCACGCCAGTCAGCGCCCGGCTCGACGAAGGCATCAAGGCCCGCGACGGCGGCAACGCCAGCACTGCGCCGCTGGTGGCGGAAGTCACCGTGCCCGGTCGCTATCGCCTGACCTTCACCGGGGCCGAAGTCAGCTTTGTCGACAACCAACGTGGTGAGCCGGAGCCCGTGCTGATGTTCAGCAGTTCCAGCGCCGTGGCCGATGAGACCATCGCTGGCAAGGTACAGGCCTGGCTCCTGCCGGAAAAAGCCCAGGACGACACGCGCCCCTATAGCAGCAACGACATCGATGACGCCCTGCTCGCCCGCAGCACCAAGGTCAACCTGACCCACGTGCCCAGCGTCGAGCCGCTGAACACCCTGCACGCCTTCAAATTCAAGGCTCCGGCCGGTCGCGCCCTGTATGTGCGAGTGCCCGCCAACCTGGAAGCCATCGGCGGCTACCTGGCAAAAAATCCTACGGCGTCGCTGATCAGCATGCCGGCGTATCCGCGTACCTTGCAGTTCCTGTCCGACGGCGCCTTGCTCAGCCTCAACGGCGAAAAACGCCTGGGCTTCATGGCCCGTGGCGTGCCCGGCGCCCATGTGGAAATCGCCCGCCTGCTGCCCAACCAATTGCAACACCTGGTGGACCAGAGCAGCGGCAGCTTTGCCCGGCCGAATTTCGGCAATGAGTATTTTGATCGCATGGTCGAGCGTCAGGCGTTGGATATCCCGCTGTCCTCCAATGACCCGGCGAAAACCGTCTACGACAATGTCGACCTCAGCCACTACCTCACCGCCAACGGCGGTCGGCGCGGCATTTTCGTGCTCAAGCTCAGCCCCCAGGACGACCCGGCCACGCGCACATTCGAGTACGAGCGCAGCAGCACCAGCGACCTGCGTTTCATCGTGGTGACAGACCTGGGCATCATCGCCAAGCGTTCCAGTGATGGCAGCCATGACGTGTACGTGCAATCCATCGGCAATGGTTCACCAGTGTCCGACGCGCAAGTCGACATCATCGGGCGTAACGGTTTGCCGGTGAGCAGTGGCCGCACCGACGCCGAAGGCCACGCGCACTTCGCCAAGCTGGATGAACTGCGTCGTGAGAAAACGCCATTGATGTATGTGGTCACGCGCGGCAATGACCAGTCGTTCCTGCCGATCGCCCGCCAGTCCCAGCAGTTGGATTTGTCGCGTTTCGACGTAGGCGGCCTGGAAGAAGACGGTGCGATTGATCGTCTCAGCGCCTACCTGTTTACTGACCGCGGCCTGTACCGGCCCGGTGAAACCGCGCACCTGGGCATGATCGTGCGCAGTGGCAACTGGAAGGGCATGCTGCAAGGCCTGCCGGTGGAGCTGCAAATCACCGACCCGCGTGGGCTGGAGGTGATTCGCCAGCCGTTGAAACTGTCCGCCAGCGGCTTTGAAACCTTTGATTTCCCCAGCAGCGAAGTCGCCCCCGCCGGGGAGTACACCGCGACCTTGCAGTTGATCGGCCAGAAGCAGACGCGCACCGACCTGGGCAGCGTGAACTTCAAGGTCCGCGACTTCGAGCCGGACCGCATGAAAGTCAGCCTGAGCCTGCATGACACGCCGGTGCAGGGCTGGATTGCACCGGACCAAGTGGTGGCCAAGGTCACCGCCATGCACCTGTTCGGCGCTCCGGCTGCGGGCCGTCGTGTCACCGCGAAGATGTCCCTGAGCCCGACGCTCGCGGCGTTTGATCGCTACCCGGACTACCGTTTCCGCCTTAACGATTCCCTGGAAGACGCCACGACCGAAGATCTGGCCGAAACCACCGTCGACGACAACGGCCAGGCCGTGCTCGACCTCAACCTGCAACGCTTCGCCAACAGCACCTATCGTTTGCAGGTGATGACCCAGGTGTTCGAGGCCGAAGGCGGTCGCAACGTGGCGGCGCAAAGTGCCTTGCTGGTGTCGTCCGCGCCCTACCTGGTGGGTGTGAAAAGTCAGGATTCGCTGTCTTACGTCGCCAAGGATGCACCGCGCCAGGTGCAATGGCTGGCCGTCGCGCCGGACCTGACACCACTGGCGGTGGACGGCCTGACCAGCGAAGTGGTCGAGCACCGTTACGTGTCGGTGCTGGTGAAACAGTCCAACGGCACCTACAAGTACGAGTCACGCATCAAGAACATAAGCCAGCCCGCGTCACCGTTGGTGATGACGAAAGAAGGCGCCAAGCAGACGCTTAACACGTCGACACCGGGCGATTTCACCCTGCAGTTGAAGGACGCCAACGGCAACCTGCTCAACCAGATCGACTACAGCGTGGCCGGGCGTGGCAACACCTCGCGCTCCCTGGAACGCAATGCCGAGCTGCAACTGCGCCTGGATAAACGCAGCTATGCCACCGGTGATGAAATCGCCATCAGCATCCGTGCCCCGTACACCGGCGCCGGCTTGATCACTATCGAACGGGACAAGGTCTACACCCAGCAGTGGTTCAAGGCCGACAGCACCAACAGCGTGCAACATATCCGTGTTCCCGCAGGGCTTGAGGGCAATGCCTACGTGAACGTGCAGTTTGTGCGCGACATGGGCTCGGCCGAGGTGTACATGAGCCCGCTGTCCTACGGCGTGGTGCCGTTCAGCATCAACCTGGATGCGCGGCGCATGGCCTTGAAGGTGGAGGGTCCGGCGAGGATCGAGCCGGGGCAGACGCTGGATATCAAGGTCAACGCTGATCGCCCGGGGCGCGCCGTGGTATACGCCGTCGATGAAGGCATCCTGCAAGTAGCGCGCTATCAGACACCGGATCCGCTGGGCTTCTTCTTCCAGAAGCGTGCGCTGGAAGTCGGCACCAGCCAGATCCTTGACCTGATCCTGCCGGAATTCAGCCGCCTGCTCAGTGGGGCGGCGCCCGGTGGCGATACGGAGGGCGCCCTGGCCAATCACCTCAACCCGTTCAAGCGTAAACACCAGCCGCCGGTGGCCTGGTGGTCCGGGCTGGTGGACTTGCCGGCCGGCGAAACCGTGCTGCATTACCAGGTGCCGGACAGCTTCAACGGCAAGCTGCACCTGTTTGCGGTGGCCGTGGACAGCGACAGCGTGGGTGTGAGCGAAGCCAGCACCGACGTACGCGGGCCGATCGTGATCACACCGAACGTGCCGGCCTTTGTGGCGCCGGGGGATGTGTTCAACGTCAGCGCCGGGGTGTTCAGCAACCTCGACGCAGCGGCGAACGTGAAGTTTGAAGTGCAGACCAGCGACGGTCTGGTGGTGCAAGGCGATAAGGGCAGCACACTGTCCCTGCAACCGCGCAAGGAAGGCACGGCCGAGTTCAAGATCAAGGTCGGCGACACCCTTGGTTCGGCGGATTTGCGCTTTGTCGCGGTGTTGCCGGATGGCAAGCGCATCCAGGTCGCCGAAACCACCTCGATCCGCCCGCTGAGCGAACATCGCGTCGCCCTGAGCCTGGGTCGCTTCGACAGCGCCAGCAAAGAGCTGAAACCGACCCGCGAACTGTTCAGCCAACTGCGCGATGTGCAACTGGGCGTGGCCACCTCGCCGCTGGTGTGGGCCAACGGCCTCAAGCATTACCTGGACGACTACGGCTACGCCTGCACCGAGCAACTGGTGTCCAAGGCCATGCCGGCATTGATCTGGGGCGGCAACGCCCCGGAAGCCGAGCAAGCGTTCGGCAGTGCAGTACGCATGCTGCGCCAGCGTCAGAACCAGGCCGGTGGCTTTGGCTTGTGGGCGGCCAACCCGGATGTGGCGCCCTACGCCAGCCTCTACGCCACCGACTTTCTGATCGAAGCCAAGGAGCGCGGGCTGCCAGTGCCGGAAGACCTGCTGGTGCGCTCGAATGCGTACCTGACAGATCTGGCCAATGGTCCCAGCGAAGGCCTGTCGGAATTGCGCAACCGCGCCTACGCCAGTTACCTGCTGAGCCGTCAGGGGATTCTGGTGAGTGGTGCACTGAGCGATATCCGCGAGCGCTACGAAAGCTACTTCAAGGACACCTGGCAGAACGACCTGGGCGCCGCTTACCTGGCAGCCAGCTACAAGCTGCTCAAGCAGGATCGCCAGGCCGATACCCTGTTCCGCAAGGTGCCATGGCGCGCCCTTGTGGATAAGTGGGACAGCGACGGCCTGTATTACGACCCGCTGGTGCACGACGCCGAACACCTGCATCTATTGGCACGACACTTCCCGGAGCTGATGGACGATGTGCCTGCAGCGCTGCTGGATAAACTCGGCAAACGTCTCAACGAACAGCGCTATAACTCGCTGTCGGCGGCCCTGTTGCTGCGTGCCCTGGACAACTACGGCCAGCGTGCGCAAAGCGACATGACCCTCAAGGCCACCGCCTGGCTGGGTGACAAGCAACAGCAATTGCTGGAGATGGCCGGCCAGCCGCCGCGCGCCGCCGTGCCGGGCAACACGCAAAAGCTGGTGATGGAAAAATCCGACGGCCCGACCGCGTTCTACATGCTCAGCGAAGCCGGTTTCGACAAGGGCGCCAAGCTCAAGCCGATCAACAATGGCCTGGACATCATCCACGAATACCTCGACCTCAAAGGCGAGCCCGTGAGCAAGGTTGCGGTGGGTGATGAGTTCCTGGTGCGCCTGCGCCTGCGCGCTACCGACCGCGATCAGGTACAGCAAGTGGCCGTGGTCGACCTGCTGCCGGGTGGCGTCGAGCCTGTGTATAACTTGCCGCCGGAGCCAGAAGCCGCCAGCACGGAGGAAAACGAGGGCGAAGAGTCCGAGTACGTGGAAGCAGACAGCCAGGAAGAGCAGAGCTGGCAAGCCCCCATCGGCGAAACCGAGCTGAGCAACTGGCAGCCGGACTACGTGGATGTGCGTGATGATCGCGTGGTGTTGTACGGTACCGCGCTGCGTGATGTCGGCACGTTCGTCTACCGTGTACGCGCCACCAACGCCGGCACCTTCAACACGCCACCGGCCTACGCCGAAGGCATGTACGAGACCACCCTGCAAGGGCGCGGCAAAGTAGGCCAGCTTGAAATTACCAAGCCTTAAGCGCCTGGCGCCGCCGCTGCTCGTAGCGGCGGCGGTGCTGGTGGGCCTGCGGCTCTGGCCCCATGCCCCGCTGGAACACGCGGTCACCTCATCGCGGGTGGTGTTGGCCGACGACGGTTCGCTATTGCGCATGACGCTGGCGGATGACGGTCAATACCGCCTGTGGCTACCTCTGGAGCGGATATCGCCGTCACTGGTCGAAACCTTGCTGCTCAAGGAAGACCGCAATTTCTACTGGCATCCGGGGATCAATCCCCCGGCGTTGCTGCGGGCGGCCATGGCCACCTACAGCGGTGGCCAGCGCCAGGGCGGCTCGACCTTGAGCATGCAACTGGCCCGGCGCCTGTGGGACCTGAACACCCGCCAGGTGCCGGGCAAGTTGCAGCAGATGGCGCTGGCGCTGTGGCTGGAGGCATGCTACAGCAAGCACGATATCCTTGAGGCCTACCTGAACCTGGCGCCCATGGGCGGCAATATCGAAGGGGCTGAAGCCGCAAGCCGTATCTACTTCGGCAAGTCGGCGGCGCAGCTGTCGCTGTCCGAAGCGCTGGCGCTGGCGGTGATTCCGCAACAGCCGGGGCGGCGGGCGCGCTTCGGGCCCTCACTGCAAGATGCGCGACTGCGCTTGATGGCGGACTGGCGCCAGACTTATCCACAGGACCCGCGCAACGACAGCCTGCTCGATTTGCCTTTGGAAGCGCGCAACCGCCAGCAGATCCCGTTCCTCGCCCCGCACCTGAGTGAACAACTGCTGGCTTCCCAAGCCGGCAATGAATTGAACAGCACCCTCAACCTGCCGTTGCAGCAATTACTCGAACGCCTGATTACCGGGTTTATCGCCGAGCGGCGCAGCACAGGCGTGGAAAACGCCACGGCGATCCTGATCGACAGCCGCGACCAGAGCGTCAAGGCACTGGTAGGCTCGGCGGATTACTTATCCACAAACCTGCACGGTCAGGTGAATGGCGTGCTGTCGCGACGCTCGCCGGGGTCGACGCTCAAACCCTTTCTATATGGGCTGGCGCTGGACCAGGGGGTCATCCACCCCATGAGCATCCTTAAAGACTTGCCCAGTAACTTCGGCTACTTCCAACCGGAAAACTTCGACGGCAGTTTTGTCGGCCCGCTGACAGCGCGAGATGCGTTGATCCGCAGTCGCAACATCCCGGCGGTGTGGCTCGCCAGCCAAGTGAAGTCCCCGTCTCTATACGGATTGCTGCAACGCGCCGGCATCAAAGGCCTGCGCGACGAGAGCCACTACGGCCTGGCCCTGGCCCTCGGTGGCGGCGAGATGACCCCGGAAGAACTGGCGCGGCTGTATGTGATGCTGGCCGGTGACGGGCACCTGCGCCCGTTGCGCTATTTGCAGGAACAGCCGCAATCCACCGGCGCGCCGTTGCTCACGCCCCAGGCCGCGTTCATGGTGCGCGACATGCTGCGCCGTAACCCACGCCCGGATGGCCTGCCCGGTCGACATTGGCGCACTGCCTGGAAAACCGGCACGTCCTGGGGCTTTCACGATGCCTGGAGCGCGGGGCTGGTCGGCCCTTACGTGCTGGTGGTGTGGGTGGGTAACTTCGATGGCCGCCCGAACCCGGCGTTTATCGGTGCCAAGACCGCTGCGCCGCTGTTCTTCCGCATCGCCGACGCCCTGCCCCTGGCCTTGCCCAACACCGTCATCAAGCCTGACAAACCGCCCGCCGGGCTGGTGCGCATCGACGTCTGCGCCGCGTCCGGCGAACTGCCCAACCGTTGGTGCCCGCAAACCCGCAAGACCTGGTACATCCCCGGCGTCTCGCCGATTCGCGTGTCCAACCTGCACCGCCCGGTGCTGATCGACACCCGCACCGGCAAGGCCGCCTGCCCGCCGTTCGATCCGCAGTACACCCGCGAAGAAGTCTTCGAATTCTGGCCGAGTGACGTGCAACGCCTGTACCGCGCGGCCGGCCTGCCTCGGCGCACGCCGCCCAGTGTGATGAAGAACTGCCAGCCCAACCGCCTGAGTGACCAGAGTGAAGCGCCGCAGATCCGCTCGCCGCTGACCCAGGTGAGCTACCAGTTGCGCTTGTCTCAACCCCAGGAAAGCATCCCGCTGAATGCCAATGCGGCCAGCGATGCGGCGACGCTGTATTGGTTTGCTGATCAAACCTTGATCGGCCAGGGTTCGCCGCAGACCACGCTGAACTGGCGGCCGGGCAAGTCGGGGGAGTATCGGTTGCGGGTCAGTGATGATCAGGGGCGCAGTGCGAGCCGGGGGTTGAAGGTGGAGTTTGTACCTTAGGCGGGCTGCCGCACTTAACGTAGTTTGAATCCTCACCTCCCCGAGTTGATGCTGGAGACCCTGTCGGGCCTCCAGGGTGTGGCGGGTTACTCCACCGTCACCGACTTCGCCAGGTTACGCGGCTGGTCCACATCGGTGCCTTTAAGCACGGCCACGTAGTACGACAGCAATTGCAGCGGGATGGTGTAGAGAATCGGCGACAGGGTGTCGTGGATGTGCGGCATGTTGATGACATGGGTGCCTTCACCGTTGGTCATGCCGGCTTTTTCGTCGGCGAACACCACCAGTTGGCCGCCACGGGCGCGGACTTCCTGCAGGTTGGACTTGAGCTTCTCCAGCAGTTCGTTGTTCGGCGCCACGGTAACCACCGGCATGTCGTCATCCACCAGGGCCAATGGGCCGTGTTTGAGTTCTCCGGCCGGGTAGGCTTCGGCGTGGATGTACGAGATTTCCTTGAGCTTGAGCGAGCCTTCCATCGCCACCGGGTATTGCGCGCCACGGCCGAGGAACAGAGTGTGGTTCTTGTCGGCGAACAGCTCGGCGACTTTTTCCACGGTGCTGTCCATGGCCAGGGCTTCACCCAGGCGGGTTGGCAGGCGGCGCAGTTCTTCGACCAGCGTGGATTCGACGCCTTCGGCGAGGGTGCCGCGAACCTGGCCCAGGGACAGGGTCAGCAACAGCAGGCCAACCAGCTGGGTGGTGAAGGCTTTGGTGGACGCCACGCCGATCTCACGACCGGCCTGGGTCAGCAGGGTCAGGTCGGATTCACGCACCAGCGAGCTGATGCTGACGTTGCAGATGGCCAGGCTGGCGA
Organism: Pseudomonas extremorientalis; assembly: GCF_024584605.1. Lineage (NCBI taxonomy): Bacteria > Pseudomonadati > Pseudomonadota > Gammaproteobacteria > Pseudomonadales > Pseudomonadaceae > Pseudomonas > Pseudomonas extremorientalis. The sequence continues at coordinate 6,345,596 of NZ_CP089519.1, forward strand.
GGAAGCCCAGCTCCTTGGCATTGCGCAGCGCGGCCAGGGTGTCGGCGGTTTCACCGGACTGGGAGATGGTCACGAACAGGGTGTCAGGCTGCACCACCACTTTGCGGTAGCGGAACTCGCTGGCAACTTCCACTTGGCACGGGATGCCGGCCAGTTCTTCGAGCCAGTAACGGGCAACCATGCCGGCGTGGTAGCTGGTGCCGCAGGCGACGATTTGCACGTTGCGCACTTTGGCGAACAGCTCGGCAGCTTGTGGGCCGAAGGCATTGACCAATACCTGGTGCTGGCTCAGGCGACCTTCGAGGGTGCGTTGCACCACTGCGGGTTGCTCGTGGATTTCCTTGAGCATGAAGTGGCGGTACTCGCCCTTGTCGGCCGCTTCGGCACCGTCGCGGTATTGCACGGCTTCGCGCTCGACGGACTGACCGTTGACGTCCCAGATCTGCACGCTTTCACGGCGGATATCAGCAATATCGCCTTCTTCCAGGTACATGAAGCGGTCGGTGACTTGGCGCAGCGCCAGTTGGTCGGAGGCGAGGAAGTTCTCGCCCAGGCCCAGGCCGATCACCAGCGGGCTGCCACTGCGCGCGGCAACCACGCGGTCGGGCTGGCTGGCGCTGACCACGGCCAGGCCGTAGGCACCGTGCAGTTCCTTGACCGTGGCCTTGAGGGCGACAGTCAGGTCGCCCAGGTCCTTGAGTTTGTGGTTGAGCAGGTGGGCGATGACTTCGGTGTCAGTGTCTGAAGTGAACACGTAGCCCAGGCCTTTGAGTTGTTCGCGCAGCACTTCGTGGTTTTCGATGATGCCGTTATGCACCACCGCCAGATCGCCGGAGAAGTGTGGGTGGGCGTTGCGCTCGCACGGCGCACCGTGGGTGGCCCAACGGGTGTGGGCGATACCCAGACGCCCCACCAGCGGCTCGCCGGCCAGGGCCTGTTCCAACTCGCTGACCTTACCCGGGCGGCGCATGCGCTCCAGCTTGCCGGCGTTGGTGAAGACGGCCACACCGGCGCTGTCGTAGCCACGGTATTCCAGGCGCTTGAGGCCTTCGAGCAGGATGGGAGTGATGTTGCGTTCAGCGACTGCGCCTACGATGCCACACATGGTGTTTCTCCTAGATGATTGCCGCGCATATCAGCGTAATGCCGCGGGCTTGGATCTGGTCGCGGGCCTCGAGCGGCAGGCGATCATCGGTGATAAGGGTATGGACGCTGCTCCAGGGCAGTTCCAGGTTGGGAATCTTGCGGCCAATCTTGTCGGACTCGACCATCACCACCACTTCACGGGCGACCTCGGCCATGACGCGGCTCAAGCCCAGCAATTCGTTGAAGGTGGTGGTGCCGCGCTCCAGGTCGATCCCATCAGCCCCAATGAAAAGCTGGTCGAAGTCGTAGGAACGCAGCACTTGCTCGGCGACCTGGCCTTGGAACGAGTCCGAATGCGGGTCCCAGGTGCCGCCGGTCATCAGCAGCACCGGCTCGTGTTCCAGTTCGCTCAAGGCGCTGGCTACGTGCAGGGAGTTGGTCATCACCACCAGGCCGGGCTGGTGGCCCAGTTCAGGGATCATCGCGGCGGTAGTGCTGCCGCTGTCGATGATGATGCGGGCGTGTTCGCGCAGGCGCATCACAGCCGCACGGGCGATGGCGCGCTTGTACACCGAGATAGGTTGGGTGGCGTCGCCCACCAGTTCCTGGGGCATGGTGATCGCGCCGCCGTAGCGACGCAGCAGCAGGCCGTTGCTTTCCAGGGCAGCCAGATCTTTACGAATCGTAACTTCCGACGTTTCGAAATGCTTGGCCAACTCGTCCACGCTGACTTCGCCCTGTTCATTGAGCAAGGTCAGGATGTTGTGGCGCCGCTGGGGTGTATTTCGTTTCGACATGGTGATGATAAGTTTCGTTTCGAAAGATAACGAAGGCAATCAAAACCTATTGGCGAAACATCGTCAAGCGGAAAGCAGCAAATTTTCATACGACACAGAGCAAATGTGGGAGGGGGCTTGCCCCCGATTGATGTCTATCAGCTACAAGGATGTTGGCTGAGAGTCTGCAATCGGGGGCAAGCCCCCTCCCACATTGAATACTTGTCGCTGAAGAGCTGTGGATAACTCAGGTCTTTTTGATTTTGACCGGGCGTTTCCAGCCGTCGATGTTGCGTTGGCGGGCGCGGGCTACCGCCAGTTGAGACTTATCCACATCCTGGTTGATGGTTGAGCCGGCGGCTGTGCTGGCGCCATCGTCGAGGGTAACCGGGGCCACCAACGAATTATTGGAACCGATAAACACGTCCGCCCCAATGGTGGTCTGGTGCTTATTGGCGCCGTCATAGTTACACGTGATGGTGCCCGCGCCGATGTTGGTTCGCGCGCCTACGGTGGCGTCACCCAAGTAGGTCAAGTGGCCGACTTTGGCTTCGGCGTCCAACTTGGCGTTCTTCAATTCGACAAAGTTGCCCACATGGGCCTTGGCGCCCAGCACGCTACCTGGACGCAACCGCGCAAACGGGCCAGCGTCACTGCCCTCGCCCATCACGGCACCGTCGATATGAGTGTTGGCCTTGACCACCACGCCCTTGCGCAGGGTGCTGTCCTTGATCACGCAGTTCGGGCCGATCACCACGTCATCTTCGATGACCACACGGCCTTCGAGGATCACGTTGATATCGATCAGCACGTCGCGGCCGACGGTGACCTCACCGCGTACATCGAAGCGTGCCGGGTCGCGCAGGGTCACGCCCTGGGCCATCAGGCGGCGGCCTTCGCGCAGTTGGTAATGACGCTCCAGCTCGGCCAGTTGCTTGCGATCGTTGGCGCCCTGCACTTCCATCGGGTCGTGGGGCTGCTCGGTGGCGACCAGCAGGCCATCGCTCACGGCCATTTCAATGACGTCAGTGAGGTAGTACTCGCCCTGGGCGTTGTTGTTGGACAGGCGGCTCATCCAGTCGGCGAGCTTGTTGGCAGGCACTGCCAGGATCCCTGTATTGCCTTCGGTAATAGCGCGCTGGGCTTCGCTGGCATCCTTGTGTTCAACGATAGCGGCAACCTTGCCATCGGCGTTGCGCACAATGCGTCCGTAGCCGGTGGGGTCTTCCAGTTCAACGGTCAACAGGCCCATCTGGCCTGGGACTACATGCTTGAGCAGGCGTTGCAGCGTTTCGACTTCGATCAGCGGCACGTCGCCATACAGGATCAGCACGGTGTCCGCCGTGATGAAGGGCACGGCCTGCGCGGTGGCGTGGCCGGTACCGAGTTGCTTGTCTTGTAGAACGAAATTCAAGTCGTCTGCGGCGAGACGCTCACGCACCACATCGGCACCGTGACCGATCACTACGTGAATGCGCTGGGGGTCCAGTTGCCGGGCGCTGTGGATAACATGGCCCAGCATGGAATTGCCGGCAACCGGGTGCAGCACCTTGGGCAGGGCCGAACGCATGCGGGTGCCCTGGCCTGCGGCGAGAATAACGATTTCAAGAGACATGAGTGGCTACCAATCCTGGGCGGTCCGGCTTCAGACCAGAGAAGTGTTTTGCTGAAAAAGAAAAAGGGTAGCCGAGGCTACCCTTTTTAATCAATCGCGCATGATGTACGACGGCTAGGCCGCTTACTTCTTGCGCAACTGCTGGAGCGTGCGCAGCTGGGCTGCAGCCTCGGCCAGACGTACAGCAGCAGCGCTGTAGTCGAAGTCCGCACCCTTTTCGTTTAGGGCCTTCTCGGCAGCCTTGACGGCTTCCTGAGCGGAGGCTTCATCCAGGTCGCCAGCACGTTGCACGGTGTCGGCAAGTACCTTGACCATGTTCGGCTGAACCTCGAGGAAACCACCAGAGATGTAAAACACCTCCTTTTCCCCGCCCTGCTTGGTCAGCGTGATCGGACCTGGCTTCAAGCTGGTGATCAACGGCGCGTGGCCCATGGCAATACCAAGGTCACCGAGTTCGCCGTGTGCAATCACCATCTCTACCAGACCGGAGAAGATTTCCCCTTCCGCGCTGACGATATCGCAATGGACTGTCATAGCCATCTGATTGCCTCAACCTGATGAGCGCCCGTTTCCGGGCGCCTGGATTACAGTTTCTTGGCTTTCTCGATCGCTTCTTCGATGCCGCCGACCATGTAGAACGCTTGTTCTGGCAGGTGGTCGTAGTCACCGTTGAGGATGCCTTTGAAGCCAGCAATGGTGTCTTTCAGGGAAACGTATTTACCCGATGCACCGGTGAAGACTTCAGCCACGAAGAACGGCTGCGACAAGAAGCGCTGGATCTTACGAGCGCGGGATACCAACTGCTTATCGGTTTCCGACAGCTCGTCCATACCCAGGATCGCAATGATGTCCTTCAGTTCTTTGTAACGCTGCAGCACGTACTGAACGCCGCGAGCGGTGTCGTAATGCTCCTGGCCGATCACGTTCGGGTCCAGCTGGCGCGAAGTCGAGTCGAGTGGATCGACCGCTGGGTAGATACCCAGGGAAGCGATGTCACGGGACAGTACGACGGTGGCGTCCAAGTGGGCAAAGGTGGTCGCTGGCGACGGGTCGGTCAAGTCATCCGCAGGTACGTATACCGCTTGGATCGAAGTGATCGAACCTTCCTTGGTCGAAGTGATACGTTCTTGCAGAACGCCCATCTCTTCAGCCAGGGTCGGCTGGTAACCTACTGCCGAAGGCATACGGCCCAGCAGTGCGGATACTTCAGTACCGGCCAGGGTGTAACGGTAGATGTTGTCGACGAACAGCAGAACGTCGTTACCTTCGTCACGGAACTTCTCGGCCATGGTCAGGCCAGTCAGTGCTACGCGCAGACGGTTTCCCGGCGGCTCGTTCATCTGACCGTAAACCAGTGCCACTTTGTCCAGAACGTTGGAGTCCTTCATCTCGTGGTAGAAGTCGTTACCCTCACGAGTACGCTCACCCACACCGGCGAACACGGAATAACCGCTGTGCTCGATGGCGATGTTACGGATCAGTTCCATCATGTTTACGGTCTTGCCTACACCGGCACCACCGAACAGACCCACTTTACCGCCCTTGGCGAACGGGCAAACCAGGTCGATAACCTTGATGCCGGTTTCCAGCAGGTCGTTGCCGCCAGCTTGTTCGGCGAACGAAGGTGCTGGACGGTGAATGCCCCAGCGCTCTTCGGTGTCGATCGGGCCAGCTTCGTCAATCGGGTTGCCCAGTACGTCCATGATCCGGCCCAGGGTCGCTTTACCGACCGGTACGGAGATGGCAGCGCCAGTGTCGACAACGTCCAGACCGCGCTTCAAGCCTTCGGTGGAACCCATCGCAATGGTACGAACTACGCCGTCGCCCAGCTGCTGCTGAACTTCCAGAGTAGTTTCCGCGCCTTGTACTTTCAGCGCGTTGTAGATGCTCGGTACGCTGTCGCGTGGAAATTCCACGTCGATAACGGCGCCGATGATTTGAACGATACGTCCGCTACTCATAGCTGGATCCTCTGAATATTTGAACCGTTAAACCGCGGCAGCGCCGCCGACGATTTCCGAGATCTCTTGGGTGATCGCAGCCTGACGCGCCTTGTTGTAGATCAGCTGCAAATCGCTGATCAGATCACCGGCGTTATCGGTAGCGTTTTTCATCGCGATCATCCGCGCCGCTTGTTCAGCTGCGTTGTTCTCGACCACCGCCTGGTACACCTGCGACTCCACGTAGCGCACCATCAAGCCGTCAAGCAGCTCTTTGGCGTCCGGTTCGTAGAGGTAGTCCCAGTGGTGCTTGAGTTCCTGATCCGGAGTCGCCACCAGTGGAATCAATTGCTCCACGGTTGGCTGCTGGGTCATGGTGTTGATGAACTTGTTGGATACCACGGACAGGCGGTCAATCCGGCCTTCCAGGTACGCATCCAGCATCACCTTCACACTGCCGATCAAATCATTGATCGACGGCTCTTCACCCAGGTGGCTGATAGCTGCAACGACGTTACCGCCGAAGTTGCGGAAAAAGGCCGCACCCTTGCTACCAACGACACACAGATCGATCTCGACGCCGTTTTCGCGGTTTACCGCCATGTCCTTGACCAGGGCCTTGAACAGGTTGGTATTCAGACCACCGCACAAACCACGGTCACTGCTCACAACCACATAACCCACACGCTTGACTGCGCGGTCGATCATGAACGGGTGGCGGTATTCCGGGTTGGCGTTGGCCAGATGCCCAATTACCTGGCGGATACGCTCCGCATAAGGACGGCTAGCAGCCATGCGCATTTGTGCCTTGCGCATTTTGCTGACCGCCACTTTTTCCATGGCGCTGGTAATTTTTTGCGTGCTTTTGATGCTCGCAATCTTACTGCGAATCTCTTTTGCGCCTGCCATGTAACACCTATCAGGTTAGCAAGCGGGAGCCTTGCGGCTCCCGCTGCGGCTTACCAGGTTTGGGTGGCCTTGAACTTCTCGATACCGGCTTTCATGCCAGCGTCGATATCGTCATTGAAGTCACCCTTCACGTTGATCTTCGCCATCAATTCGGCGTGATCGCGGTTGAAGTAAGCAATCAGCGCTTGTTCAAAGCTGCCGACCTTGGCGATTTCAACGTCGGTCAGGAACCCACGCTCAGCGGCATACAGCGACAACGCCATGTCAGCGATCGACATAGGGGCGTATTGCTTCTGCTTCATCAGCTCGGTAACGCGCTGACCATGCTCAAGTTGCTTACGGGTCGCTTCGTCCAGGTCAGAAGCGAACTGGGCGAATGCCGCCAGTTCACGGTACTGAGCCAGAGCGGTACGGATACCACCGGACAGCTTCTTGATGATCTTGGTCTGAGCGGCACCACCCACACGGGATACCGAAACACCGGCGTTCACTGCAGGGCGGATGCCCGAGTTGAACATGGCCGATTCCAGGAAGATCTGACCGTCGGTGATGGAAATCACGTTGGTCGGAACGAACGCGGAAACGTCGCCAGCCTGGGTTTCGATGATCGGCAGTGCGGTCAGGGAACCGGTTTTGCCGGTCACTGCGCCGTTGGTGAACTTCTCTACGTACTCTTCCGAAACGCGGGATGCGCGCTCCAGCAGACGGGAGTGGAGATAGAACACGTCGCCTGGGTAGGCTTCACGGCCTGGTGGACGGCGCAGCAGCAGGGAAATCTGGCGGTAAGCCACTGCTTGCTTGGACAGATCGTCATAAACGATCAGCGCGTCTTCACCGCGGTCGCGGAAGAATTCACCCATGGTGCAACCGGAGTACGGTGCCAGGAATTGCAGCGCAGGAGATTCCGAAGCACTGGCAGCCACGATGATCGTGTTGGCCAGGGCGCCGTTTTCTTCCAGCTTGCGAACCACGTTGGCAATGGTCGATTGTTTCTGACCGATAGCTACGTAGACGCAGAAAATGCCGCTGTTCTTCTGGTTGATGATCGCGTCGATCGCCAGAGCGGTCTTACCGATCTGACGGTCACCGATGATCAGCTCACGCTGGCCACGGCCGACTGGGATCATGGCATCGACAGCCTTGTAGCCAGTCTGTACAGGCTGGTCTACCGACTTACGCCAGATCACGCCTGGAGCAACTTTCTCGACCGCGTCGGTCTCGGTGTTGCCCAGTGGACCTTTACCGTCAACAGGGTTACCCAGTGCGTCGACTACGCGACCCAGCAGTTCCTTACCAACCGGAACTTCCAGGATGCGGCCTGTGCACTTGGCGCTCATGCCTTCAGCCAGACTGGTGTAAGCGCCCAATACAACGGCACCTACGGAGTCTTGCTCCAGGTTGAGGGCCATACCGTAGACGCCGCCCGGAAACTCGATCATCTCGCCGTACATGACGTCGGCCAGACCGTGAATCCGCACGATGCCGTCAGATACGCTGACGACAGTGCCTTCGTTACGGGCTTGGGAGGTCACATCGAGCTTGTCGATGCGGCCCTTGATAATTTCACTTATTTCGGAAGGATTGAGTTGCTGCATTGCTCTGCTGCCCCTTCAAACTCAAGATTTCAATGCTTCGGCAAGTTTCGCGATTTTTCCGCGAATCGAGCCATCGATAACCAGGTCGCCGGCACGGATAACAACACCACCAATCAGGGATGCGTCCTCCGAAGCTTGCAGGCGCACTTCCCGATTGAGTCGTGCACTGAGAACCTTGGCGAGTTTGTCTTGCTGTTCTTGGTTCAATGCAAAAGCACTGGTCACTTCAACGTCTACCGACTTCTCTGCTTCGGCCTTGTACAGGTCGAACAGAGCGGCGATCTCCGGCAACAGCGGGAGACGGTCGTTTTCGGCAATGACGTGAATGAAGTTCTGCACTTTCACATCAAACTTGTCGCCGCACACTTCAATAAAAGTGGCGGCCTTGTCTGCGCTCGTCAGGCGCGGGGCCTTGAGCACGCGCTGCATGGTGTCGTCTTGCGACACTGCTGCAGCCAGGCCGAGCATGGCTGACCAAGAGGCCAGCTGCTGGTGGGCCTGGGCGTGCTCGAAGGCTGCCTTAGCGTAAGGTCGGGCCAACGTGGTCAGTTCTGCCATGATCGCCCTCGCTTAAATTTCAGCAGCCAGTTTGTTAACCAGCTCCGCGTGCGCGTTTTGATCGATTGTGGCACCGAGGATCTTCTCAGCACCGCCGACCGCCAGAGCACCCAGTTGGGCACGCAGCGCGTCTTTGACGCCGTTCAGTTCCTGTTCGATCTCGGCATGAGCCGAAGCCTTCACACGGTCAGCTTCGACGCGGGCTTTTTCAACAGCCTCTTCGACGATCTGGTTACCGCGTTTCTTGGCTTGCTCAATGATTTCAGCTGCCTGTGCCTTAGCATCGCGCAGTTGATGACCCGCTTTCTCTTGGGCCAACTCCAGGTCGCGAGCTGCACGGTTGGCAGCGTCCAAGCCATCAGCGATCTTCTTCTGACGTTCGTGCAAAGCCGCGATGACCGGAGGCCACACGAACTTCATGCAAAACACTACAAAAATGAAGAACGCAACGGATTGGCCAATCAGGGTTGCATTAATGTTCACGCCAACACCTCGCTCATTCGTTGTCCATCACTCCAATCAACTCGAAAAATTCGAGTGATTAGCCAGCGAGTTGACCAACGAAGGGGTTCGCGAAGGTGAAGAACAGAGCGATACCAACGCCGATCATGGTCACGGCGTCGAGCAGGCCGGCGACGATGAACATTTTAACTTGCAGCATTGGGACCATTTCTGGCTGACGCGCTGCGCCTTCCAGGAATTTGCCGCCCAGCAGGCCGAAACCAATGGCAGTACCCAGGGCGCCCAGGCCGATCAACAGTGCAACAGCGATAGCGGTTAGACCAACTACAGTTTCCATCTTTCCTCCCGACTTTTACGTCGTATGGTTTAGGTTTTTTAGATTTTAAAGCGGTAAAACAAATCGTTTCATAGCCCGGTAGGGCCTACCTTCCCGTTTCACCGGGAAGGACATCAGACTAGTCGAGACTGGTCTTAATGGTTCTCTTCGTGCGCCATCGACAGGTAGACGATGGTCAGCATCATGAAGATGAAGGCCTGCAGGGTGATGATCAGGATGTGGAACACAGCCCACGCCCACTGCAGAACCACGCCCAGGCCGCTAAGCCAGAGCAGACCACTGCCGAACATCACAGCGATCAGAATGAACACCAGCTCGCCGGCATACATGTTGCCGAACAGTCGCAGGGCCAGGGAGATAGGCTTGGCGACCAGGGTCACGAACTCCAGCAGGAAGTTCACCGGGATCAGCAGGGCTTGAACGAAGATGTTCTTGCTGCCGAACGGGTGCAGGGTCAGTTCGCCGATGAAACCGCCGATGCCCTTGACCTTGATGCTGTAGAAAATGATCAACGCGAACACCGACAGGGCCATGCCCAGGGTGGCGTTAGGGTCCGTGGTGGAAACCGCACGGAATGGAATGTGGTGATCGCCGGAGATCAGGATGGCCAGCTGAGGAATCCAGTCGACCGGGATCAGGTCGACGGCGTTCATCAGGAACACCCAGACGAAGATAGTCAGTGCCAGCGGTGCGATCACCGGGCTGCGACCATGGAAGCTGTCTTTCACGCTGCCATCGACGAATTCGACCAGTACTTCAACGAAGTTCTGCAAAGCACCTGGCTGACCGGAAGTCGCCTTCTTTGCCGCCATGCGGAAAATCAGGACGAAGATCAGACCCAATGCGACCGACCAGCCCAGAGTATCCAGGTGGAAAGCCCAGAAGCCCATTTCTTTGGCCTCTGCTGCGGAGTGGGCAAAGCCCCAGCCGCCATTAGGAAGCTGACCGAAGGTCAGGTTCTGCAAGTGGTGCTGGATATAGCCCGAAGCGGTTGTTTCTGCCATGGTTGCCTCAAACGCCCTAAGGTTTCGAAAGTCTTGTTTTCATTAGCAGGGGAGCGAACCAGCTGACCAGTTGGGTCAACACGAAGACGCCGAATACAGCCAGCGGCGCCAATGGCTTCACACCTGCAAAGGTCAGTGCAAACAGCACTGCCGTCAAAATCAGTTTCCCTGCCTCGCCGGCATAAAATGACCGGACGATAGCCTGGGCTGCTCGGGCGCCGGAAAACCGAAAGGCCCTGTGAGCGAAATACATATTGGGCAGCAAGGCTATCAGGCCTCCGCAGAGTCCTGAATATCCGGCTACGACTCCATGCCAGTACCAAAGCGCCAATGCGGCGATCAGCAAGATGACAAATTGAGCCAATAAAACCGGAAAAACGGCCAAGCGATGGAACGGCAACGTGTTTGGCGTGCGGGTTTCCATCACTCTTGCTCCTCAATGGTCGGCTGCCGGAAATCAATAACTTGGCATAATTTGTGCCGACAAAATGCGCGCAGAGTATAGGGGCGGTTCTGCCCCTATTCAACTGCCGGGTAGTGATTTCCGATCACGCGCTACATAAGCAAATGTTTCAGCGGATGTGGGCAAGGACGCCCTGAAGCTCATCGAGGGAGTTATATCCGATAACCAATTGGCCTTTGCCTTTCTTCCCGTGGCGAATTTGCACCGCAGAGCCCAGGCGCTCGGCCAGGCGCTGCTCGAGGCGGGCGATATCCGGATCAGGTTTGGCCGTTTCGACCGGTGCAGGTTTGCCGCTGAGCCATTGGCGAACCAGGGCCTCGGTCTGACGAACGGTGAGCCCCCGTGCGACAACGTGTCGCGCCCCTTCAACCTGTTGATTTTCCGGCAAACCGAGCAATGCACGGGCGTGACCCATTTCCAGGTCGCCGTGGGACAACATGGTCTTGATGACTTCCGGCAACGCGATCAGACGCAGCAAGTTGGACACGGTCACACGGGATTTACCCACCGCCTCGGCCACTTGTTGCTGGGTCAACTGGAATTCCTGCTGCAAGCGCTGCAGGGCAATGGCTTCTTCGATCGGGTTGAGGTCTTCGCGCTGGATATTCTCGATCAACGCCATGGCGATGGCGGTTTCATCCGGTACATCGCGCACCATCGCCGGGATGGTTTCCTTGCCGGCCTGCTGGCTCGCGCGCCAGCGGCGTTCACCAGCGATGATTTCAAAACGGCCGCCGCCAATCGGACGCACCACGATCGGTTGCATCACACCCTGGGCCTTGATCGAATTGGCCAGTTCTTCCAGCGCCTGGGGGTCCATGTCCCGGCGTGGCTGGTATTTGCCGCGCTGGATCAGATCCAGCGGCAGGTGTTGCAGCTCGCGCTCGTCGGCCTGCACCGCCTGTTCTTCAAGCGATGTGACGGTCGGACCACTCAACAGTGCATCCAGTCCACGTCCGAGACCTCGTTTCTTGACGGCCATGGGGATTCCTTAAGTTGGCTGGGCTGCAGCGGTGCGTGAATTGCGGCGCTGACGGCGAACCATCTCGCCGGCCAGCGCCAGGTAGGCAATGGCACCACGGGATTGTTTGTCATAGGCCAAAGCCGGCATGCCGTAGCTCGGGGCTTCGGCCAAACGGATGTTGCGCGGGATCACCGTGTCGTACAGCTGGTCACCGAAGTGTTCCTTGAGCTGCGCCGATACATCGTTCATCAGGCTCAGGCGCGGATCGAACATGGTCCGCAGCAAGCCTTCGATCTGCAGGTTCGGGTTGAGCAATTCGGCAATGCGCTTGATGTTATCCACAAGGTCGCTCAACCCTTCCAACGCGTAGTACTCGCACTGCATGGGGATAATCACCCCATCGGCGGCCACCAGCGCGTTCAGTGTCAGCATCGACAGCGACGGCGGGCAGTCGATCAGGATGTAGTCGTAATTCTCGCGGATTGGCGCCAGGGCGCTGCGCAGGCGGCTTTCTTTCATCTGCATTTCCAGCAGCACCACTTCCGCCGCAGTCAAATCGCGATTGGCCGGCAGCAGTTGATAACCACCATGTTCGGAGTAGTGCATGGCCTGGGCCAGGTCGCACTCGCCAATCAGCAAGTCGTAGACCGAGTTTTCCAGGCCGTGTTTATCCACACCGCTCCCCATGGTGGCGTTGCCCTGTGGATCGAGATCGATCAACAGCACCCGGCGCTTGGTTGCGACCAGGGATGCTGCGAGGTTGATGCAGGTGGTGGTTTTGCCCACGCCACCTTTCTGGTTCGCTATCGCGAATACCTTAGCCATTCTTGCTTGTGTTCCCAATCATGCCGTGCGGCGCAGTATCAGCAGATGGCGTTGGCCTTGGCAACCGGGTACGGCCAAGGCGTGTTCGCTATCGAGGTGGAAGTCTGCCGGCAATGCTAACAGCTCATCGCTTGGATGGACGCCCTTCATTGCCAGCCAGCGGGTGTCGCGGTCGCCCAGATGGCGGGTCCAGTTGCTGAAGTTCTCCATGCTGCTGAACGCCCGGGAAACGATTCCGTTGAATGGCTGTTCAGGCGTGAAGGCTTCGACGCGACTGTGGATAACTTGCAGGTTATCCAGCTTGAGTTCGAGTTTGACCTGGGTCAGGAAGCGGGTCTTCTTGCCGTTGCTGTCCAGGCAGGTCACTTGCGACTCGGGAAACAGAATGGCCAGTGGGATGCCTGGCATGCCGCCCCCACTGCCGACGTCGAGCCAGCGACCGTTTTCGATGAATGGCATCACGCTCAAGCTGTCGAGCAAGTGACGGGACACCATTTCGTTGGGATCACGCACCGCGGTCAGGTTGTAAGCCTTGTTCCATTTGATCAACAGGGCCAGGTAGCCCAACAGCAATTCGTGCTGGGCCGGGGTCAGGTCGACGCCCAACTGGCGCGCACCTGTGGATAACTCTTCGGCGTGTTGCGAGGTGACCAACGAACTCAAGCGCTTTGCTCCAACTGACGGCCCGCGCCGCGTTTTTTCAAATGAATCATCAGCAGCGAAATCGCTGCCGGGGTGACACCGGGGATACGTGAAGCCTGGCCCAGGGTCTCTGGCCGAGTTATCCCCAGCTTGCTTTGGATTTCTTTCGACAGCCCGGAAATCCCGGTGTAGTCGATATCCACAGGCAGCTTGGTGTCTTCACTGGCGCGCAGGCGGGCGATTTCATCCTGCTGGCGGTCAATGTAACCGGCGTATTTGGTCTTGATTTCGACCTGCTCGGCAACCTGCGGGTCTTCTGCACCCTGCCCGGTCACTTCGACCAGACCAGCGTAGTCGATTTCCGGACGCGACAGCAGGTTGAGCAAGTTGTATTCGTGGGTCAACGGCGTGCCGAATTTTTCGGCAATCGCATCGCCCTGTTCGGTGCCCGGGCGGACCCAAGTGCTTTTCAGCCGCTGTTCTTCCAACGCGATGCTTTCGCGTTTTTTGCAGAAGGCAGCCCACCGTGCGTCGTCGACCAGGCCCAGTTCGCGACCTTTTTCGGTCAGACGCAGGTCGGCGTTGTCTTCGCGCAGGATCAAGCGGTATTCCGCCCGGGATGTGAACATCCGGTACGGTTCCTGGGTACCCAGGGTAATCAGGTCGTCGACCAACACACCGATGTACGCCTCATCGCGACGCGGGCACCAGCTGTCTTTGCCCTGCGCGCGCAGTGCAGCATTGGTTCCGGCCAGCAAACCTTGGGCACCTGCTTCTTCGTAACCGGTGGTGCCGTTGATTTGCCCGGCAAAGAACAAACCGCCGATCACTTTGGTTTCCAGGCTGTACTTGAGGTCACGCGGGTCGAAGTAGTCGTACTCGATGGCGTAGCCCGGACGCACGATGTGCGCGTTTTCCATGCCGCGAATCGATTGCACGATCTGGATTTGCACGTCAAACGGCAGGGAAGTGGAGATACCGTTCGGGTACAGCTCATGAGTGGTCAAGCCTTCGGGCTCGATAAAAACCTGGTGGCTTTCCTTGTCGGCAAAGCGGTGGATCTTGTCTTCGATCGACGGGCAATAACGCGGGCCGATGCCTTCGATCACCCCGGAGTACATCGGCGAACGGTCGAGGTTCGCGGCAATGATTTCGTGGGTGCGCGCATTGGTGTGGGTGATCCAGCAGCTCACCTGTTTCGGATGCTGTTCCTTGGAGCCCATGAACGACATGACCGGGATCGGTGTATCGCCTGCTTGCTCGGTCATCACCGAGAAATCTACGGAACGCCCGTCAATACGCGGCGGGGTCCCGGTTTTCAGCCGACCGACACGCAGCGGCAGTTCACGCAGACGCTTTGCCAGGGCAATGGACGGCGGATCACCGGCACGGCCACCGGAATAGTTCTGCATGCCAATGTGGATAAGTCCGCCGAGGAATGTACCGGTGGTCAACACCACGGATTCTGCGAAGAAACGCAGACCCATTTGGGTGACAACTCCGCGCACCTGGTCCTGTTCGACGATCAGGTCATCTGCTGCTTGTTGAAATATCCACAGGTTCGGTTGGTTTTCCAGGGTTTCGCGGACTGCAGCCTTGTACAGGATGCGGTCGGCCTGAGCCCGGGTAGCCCTTACGGCCGGGCCTTTGCGGCTGTTGAGCACGCGAAATTGGATGCCACCTTTATCGGTAGCCATGGCCATCACGCCGCCAAGGGCGTCGATTTCCTTGACCAGATGGCTTTTACCGATCCCACCGATGGCGGGGTTGCAACTCATGGCGCCGAGGGTTTCCACGTTATGCGTCAACAACAGGGTTTTTACGCCCATTCGTGCTGACGCCAGTGCTGCCTCGGTACCGGCATGACCGCCGCCGATGACGATCACTTCAAAACGGGAAGGGAAATCCACCACGCACCTCGTGCCTGCTTATGTAGGTAATCAGGAATTGATTGTTGAAAGAGTTTTAGAGCTTTGGCGGCAAGTATAGGGACTTAGCCCTTCCTAAAGAACCCTTTGCACAAAATTTAACCAGCTGTGGATGAATCACAGACAATAGAAATTAAAAGAGAGAAATTTATTAAATCTTTGTTTTTATGTTTATTTCTACTGAGCACACTTTCTGTGGATAGATCTACACATGCCTTTATTTACGGCGTGTACAGAGAGTCAAAAGTCTGTGGTCATGTGCCAACGAGGCCCTTGGATAAGTCCTTTAAGCCTGTGGATTAAACAGGTGGTTATCCACAGAGGCATTTTTACTCAGGTTTCAGGGCCTGTTATCAACTGGGCACAGGGACGGTTATTCACAGAGCTTAATCCACAGAAATCGGCAAATCTGTCTGTCTTCAGTCCGCCACAACGCCAACCGAAACCTTTCACTCGATGGTGAGCACAGAAAAAAGAGATCTGTTGTGAGAAAACGGCGGGGCAGTTAATAATAGCGATTATCATTAACCTACCTTGTCATGCCCTATGTCCTCTTCTTCACACACGGCTGCGGTCCAGTACATTTATGAGCAGCACCACTCCTGGCTGCGCGGGTGGCTCAAAGGGAAGCTACATAACGCCTGTGATGCGGCCGATGTGGCGCACGATACGTTCTTGCGCATTCTGGGCGGGCGGCATGCGGCACAGATCGTTGAACCACGTGACTACCTGGCGACCATCGCCAGAGGCCTGGTGATTGATCGTTACCGTCGAAACGCCATCGAACAGGCCTACAAACAGACCCTGGCCGAACGGTCTGAAGCCATAACCATCAGTGAAGAAGACAAAGCCATCATCATCGAGACGTTGGTGGCTGTGGATAAAGCCTTGTCTGCACTCGGCGAGCGAGCGCGGCGGATATTCATGCTGTCCCAGGTCGAGGGGCTGACTTATCAACAGATTGCCGATCAGCTTCAGGTTTCACTGACCACGGTGAAGAAGCACATGATCCGTGTATTGACTGAATGCTCACTGATCATGGCCAGCCTGTAATGGCGGCGCCCGATCGCAAAACCTTTGAGGCTGCTGCCAGTTGGTACGTACAGTTTCAATCCCAGACGCCTACCGCCGATGAGCGCCAAGCCTGGCAACAATGGCTCAACGGCGATCCCTCCCATCAGGCCGCATGGAATCAGATGGAACAGTTGCAGCGCAGTCTCGGCGCCCTGCCTCCGGATTTCACCCGCCGCGCATTGTCGGCCACACAGCAACGTCGCCAGGTACTCAAGTGGATGTTGGTGCTGGGCGGCACCGGGTACCTGGGTTGGAATGTTCAGCAACACACGCCCCTGGGTAATCTGTGGGCCGATTACCGCACGGTCGTAGGTGAACGCCGGCGTATCGAATTGGCCGACGGCACGCGGATTGACCTGAATACCGGCACGGCGATTGATGTGCTATTTGATGAGCGCCAGCGTTTGATCCGCTTGCGCGAAGGTGAAGTACTTATTCACACCGGCAAGCTGGGTGTGCAGACGCCCTTTTATGTCGAAACCCGCCAAGGCCGCGTCCAGGCATTGGGTACTCGGTTTACCGTACGCCAGCTGCAGGACTCAACCCGCGTCGGCGTTCTGGAGGATCGGGTGAATGTGTCGCCTGGTGACCAGCCCCTCCAGGCCCGGCTGCTCAGTGCCGGCGAAAGCGCAGACTTCGATCGCCAAAAAGTGCAGCCAAACACCGTTTACCGCACATCCCAGGCCGCCTGGGTCGATGGCCAACTGATCGTATTGGATGCACGCCTCGGTGATGTTATCGAAGAGCTCGCCCGCTATCGTCCAGGTGTCCTGCAATGCGACCTGGCCTCGGCACATCTGCGTGTTTCCGGGACCTTTCGCCTGGATTCCACCGACGCAGTGCTGGCCAATTTGCAGGCCACCCTGCCGATTCAGGTGAAATACTTCACTCGCTATTGGGTTTCGGTGAAGCGAATCGGTTGATCGAAAAAATATCTGCACGCGGGGTTATCTTTTTTTTACCTGACACGGCCCTACAGGTAATCACGATGCCACCTTCAGGGCTTACTCACCTATGCGCGTTCCCACCAAGCTCCGCCAGCGACTTTCCTACCACGGTATGACATGCAGCCTGCTGCTAGGCACGGCCACCACTGTCGGTGTGTTGTTATCCACGGGCGCCCTGGCCGCCAGCGCGGTGCAACACTACGTTATTGCGGCCGGCCCCCTGGATAACGCCTTGAGCCAATTTGCCGCCAAGGCGAATGTGATTCTGTCTTTTTCACCTCAACAAACCACACGTTTAAACACAGCAGGCTTGGAAGGTGACTACTCCGTGGACCAAGGTTTTGCGCTGCTGCTGCAAAACTCCGGTTTACAGGCGGTAGTCCAGGCGCCTGGCAGTTATGTCCTGCAGGCCGCTTCCACCGGCGAACTCACCCTCGCGCCCACCACAGTCAGCACTTATCAACAGGGCGGTTTCAATCAGGAGATTGCTGGGGATGTGGGCTACAAGGCGCAGAACAGCAGGGTCGGTACAAAGACCAGTACGCCGCTGTCGGAAACACCACGTTCGGTATCGGTCGTCACCGGCCAGCGTATCAAGGACCAGAAGTCGCAAACCCTGACCGAAGTGTTGGGTTACGTGCCCGGTATCTTTGCGCCGCCCTTTGCCGCAGGTGATGGGCTGGCGGGCGATCTGTTCTTCATTCGCGGTTTCAATGCCACGGATTACGGCTACGGCCTGCTGCGAGATGGCCTGCGCGTACAAGGTAATCGGTACGACACTACCAGTGAGCCCTATGGCCTGGAGCGGGTCGAAATCTTCCGCGGCCCCTCTTCCCTGCTCTACGGTGAAAATGCGCCTGGCGGTCTGGTGAATCTGGTAAGCAAACACCCTACTGCTACGCCACAAGGTGAAGTGCAGCTGGGTTATGGCTCCAATAATCGGCGTCAGTTGGGTGTGGATATCTCTGGGCCGCTCAATGACAGCGGCAATATCCTCGGCCGGGTTGTGATGCTCGGTCGCAAATCCGATACGCAGACCGACCATGTGCCAGACGATCGCCTGTACATCGCGCCATCACTGACCCTGAATTTCGACGACTACAACACCCTCACCCTGTTGGCCAATTACCAGAAAGACCACACTAATTTGGAACTCGGCCTACCGGCTGCTGGCACCTTGCTTGCAAACCCCAATGGCAAGCTCTCCAAGCACACCATGCTCGGCGACCCGGATTGGAATACGTTCGAACGCGAAACCTGGAGTACCGGTTACGAGTTCAGCCACAGCTTCAACGATGACTGGCAGTTCCGTCAGAACTCGCGCTACATGCAGTCTCGCATCAACCGCCATGAAACCTGGCCCAGTGCCCTGAATAACCGCGGCTTTGGCACTCAACTGAACATGACCGCCTATGACCGCTACAACAAGTCGATGGTCTATTCGCTGGATAACCAGCTGGAAGGCAAATTCCAGGTCGGTGGCCTGGAAAACACGGTGCTGTTTGGCGCCAGTTATGACCGCACCTCGTTCAATCAGGATTGGGACGCGGGGTTTGCCGGCACCATCAATGTGTATAACCCGGTGTACCTGCGTGACCCGTTGACGCCGGTGGCGGTGCAAAACACCCTGCTCGAGCAGCAGATGAAAGGCGTTTATGCACAGATCCAGAGCAAATACGATCACTGGCTGTTCCTGCTCGGCGGCCGTCAGGACTGGGTCGACAGCGATTTCCGTGACAAGGTGAACAAGGCTGGCAATACCGGGTCCGAAGACCGCAAGTTCACCTATCAGGGCGGGGTGATGTACCAGTTCGACAACGGCCTGACGCCGTATGTCAGCTACTCCACTGCCTTTGTCCCCGTGCAGCAGATCTCCAACGCCGGCTCGCCCTTGAAACCGATCACCAGCAGCCAGTACGAAGTGGGCGTGAAGTACGAGCCGATCGGCTGGGATACGGCAATGACGGTGTCGGTGTATGACTTGCGCAAGGAAGACGACACTTACCTTGACGCCACCACCAATAGCTATCGCCAGGTAGGCGAAAGCCGGGCCAAGGGCGCTGAGGTAGAGGTCAACAGCAATCTCACGCCTAACCTGAATGTCACCGCAGCCTATACCTACACTGACGCGAGAATTACCAAGGATTCGGCGACGTCGTTGGTCGAGGGCCACCAGATGACCGGGGTTCCGCGTAACCAGGCCTCAGTGTGGGGCAAGTACCGCTTCTTCGATGGCCAACTCAAGGGCTTGTCCCTGGGCGGTGGCGTGCGTTATTTCGACAGTACCTTTTCCTACACCGCACCCACGCTGTATGGAAAGTTGGATGCAGGAAGCGTCACCTTGGTGGACGCAGCCGTTGGCTATCAGATCGACAAACACTGGTCTGTAGATGTGAACGCCAAGAACCTGTTCGACAAGGAATATGTATCTGGTTGCAACGATGCGGGCCGCTGCTATTGGGGTGACAGCCGTACCCTGCTCGGTACGGTGTCTTACAATTGGTAGGGCGCTGTGGATAACTCGGTTATTTACCGATGCAGAAGCTGGAAAAGATCCGCCCCAACAAATCATCGGAGCTGAACGCGCCGGTGATTTCGCCTAACAGCTGCTGCGCCTGACGCAGATCTTCCGCCAGCAGCTCCCCGGCGCCCGCCAGGGTCAACTGCGCCCGACCGTGCTCCAACGCTGCGCTCGCATGGCGCAACGCCTCCAGATGCCGACGGCGCGCACTGAAGCTGCTTTCCGAGGTCTGCTCGTAGCCCATACAGGCTTTGAGGTGCTCGCGCAGCAGTTCCAGGCCTTCACCGGCCGACTTCGCGCTCAGGCTGATCGTGACGTGGCCATCCGCGCTGGTTTCCAGCGCAATGGCCTCTCCCGTCAAGTCAGCCTTGTTGCGAATCAAGGTGACCTTGGCCGGGTCCGGCCGGTGCTCGAGGAATTCCGGCCACAGGGCGAAAGGATCCACAGCCTCGGGCGCCGTTGCGTCCACCACCAACAGCACCCGATCCGCTTCGCCGATGGCTTTGAGCGCGCGTTCCACACCGATCTTTTCCACCTGGTCATCGGTGTCGCGCAAACCGGCGGTGTCTACAACGTGCAACGGCATGCCGTCGATGTGGATATGTTCGCGCAGGATGTCCCGTGTGGTGCCGGCAATCTCAGTGACGATGGCGGCTTCCCGCCCCGCCAGGGCATTGAGCAAGCTGGATTTTCCCGCATTGGGCCGCCCCGCGATCACAACGGTCATGCCGTCTCGCAGCAAGGCCCCCTGCCCGGCTTCACGCAGCACTGTGGATAACTCATCACGAACTTTATCCAGCATCGCCAGTACGTGGCCATCGGCGAGAAAGTCGATTTCTTCTTCTGGAAAATCAATCGCCGCCTCGACGTAGATACGCAGGCTGATCAACTGCTCGGTCAAGTTATGCACACGCAGGGAGAACGCCCCCTGCAGGGAGCGCAATGCATTACGTGCCGCTTGTGCAGAACTGGCTTCAATCAGGTCGGCAATTGCTTCGGCCTGGGCCAGATCCAGCTTGTCATTCAAAAATGCCCGCTCGCTGAATTCCCCTGGACGTGCCAGGCGGCAGCCCAATTGCAGGCAGCGTTGCAGCAACATATCCAACACAACCGGACCGCCGTGTCCCTGCAACTCCAGGACGTCTTCCCCGGTGAATGAATTCGGCCCAGGGAAATAAAGCGCCAACCCCTCGTCCAGCACGTTGCCGTCAGCATCCAGGAACGGGCCGTAATGTGCATAACGCGCCTTCAACTCACGGCCACTCATGGCCTTGGCTGCCACACTCGCAAGCGGCCCCGAAATTCTAACGATGCCGACACCGCCGCGACCTTGAGCGGTAGCGACAGCAGCGATGGTTTCACGAGGAGCGCTCATCAACAGGTTCCAGACCAAAAGTGACAGAAAGCAAAACGCCCCACTAGGGGGCGTCTTGAGTGGTTATCCACAGAGTAAGTTACGCAGAGGCTTTTGCGGTAGCCGCTTCGATCTTGCGTGTGATGTACCACTGTTGGGAGATAGACAACACGTTGTTGACCACCCAGTACAGCACCAGACCAGCTGGGAACCACAGGAAGAAGAAGGTGAAGATGATTGGCATCATTTTCATCACCTTGGCCTGCATCGGATCCGGCGGAGTCGGGTTCAGGCGCTGCTGGATGAACATGGTCGCGCCCATGATGATCGGCAGGATAAAGAACGGGTCTTTGATCGACAGGTCGGTTATCCACAGGATGAACGGCGCCTGACGCATCTCCACGCTTTCCAGGAGCACCCAGTACAGCGACAGGAACACCGGCATCTGCACCAGAATCGGCAAGCATCCACCCAGCGGGTTGATCTTCTCTTTCTTGTACAGCTCCATCATGGCCTGCGACATTTTCTGCCGGTCATCGCCATGTTGTTCTTTCAGCGCCGCCAGTTTCGGAGCCACCGCACGCATGCGCGCCATCGACTTGTAGCTGGCTGCCGACAGCGGGAAGAAAATCCCCTTGATCAGCATGGTCAGGAAGATGATCGAGAAGCCCCAGTTACCCACAATGCTGTGGATATGTTGCAGCAACCAGAAAATCGGCTGGGCGATGAACCACAGGAAGCCGTAATCCACAGTCAGCTCAAGACCTGGGGACAACTCTTTCAGCACAGCCTGGCTTTTCGGGCCGGCGTACAGGATAGCGCTGGTTTCAGCCTTGGCGCCGGGTGCGACGGTCAACGCCGGGCCAGTGAAGCCAATGATGTAGTTACCCTGGCTGTCCTTGCGGGTTTGAACCAGGTTGGCCTCACCCTTGTTCGGGATCCAGGCGGTCACGAAGTAGTGCTGCAGCCAGGCAACCCAGCCGCCTTGCACGGTTTCTTTCAGCGAGCCCTTGTCGATATCTTTCATCGACACTTTTTTGTACGGTTCGCTACTTGTCCACAGGGCGGCACCCAGGTAAGTCGCGGTGCCGGTGGCAGTGCTGGAAGAAGGATCGGAGCTGGCGTCACGCTTGAGCTGGGCAAACAGGTTGCCGCTCCATGGTTTGTCGCTTTCGTTGTCGATCAGGTAAGTGACCTTCAAGTCGTACAAACCACGGGTGAAGCTGAAGCGCTTGATGTAGTTGACGCCGTCGAGGCTGAATTTCAGGTCGACGTTCAACTGGTTCTGGCCATCAGCCAGTTGATAAGTCTTCTGCTCGGTCGAGTAAATCGGACGACCGGTAGCACGTGCATCCGGACCATTGGTGCCGGTCAGGCCGCTTTGCGCCAGATAAGTACGCTCACCACCGTTATCGAACAGTTGGAACGGAACATCCGGATGGTCTTGACGACGTGGATACAGCGGCAGTTTCAACTGCGCGATATCACCACCTTGTGGGTCGATAGCCAGGTCGAGCACATCCGTTTTGACGTGGATGAGATCTTTGTTGGTGACCACTGGCGTTTCTAAAGGGGCGCTTGTCTCGCCATTCGCGCTGGGAACATCGGCACTCGCGGACGCATTGTTACCCAGCGGGGTGTCCGGAATAGCCGGCGCAGCCTGGTTGGTAGCAACATTCTGAGTCGGCAGGGCAGCCTGGCCATAGTCCTGGTTCCACTGAAGAACCATGACGTAGGACACGATTGCCAGGGCGACGATCAGGATCGTGCGTTTAATATCCATGATTACTCGGCCATCGAAGAAGAACGGGAGGTAGGGATAGGTGGAACCGGGTCATAACCACCGGGATTCCACGGATGACAGCGACCTAAACGACGAAAGGTCAGCCAGCCACCGCGCAGAAGACCATGGTTTTCTATGGCCTCTAACGCGTAGCAGGAACAACTGGGGTAGAAACGACAGTGGTTGGCCATCAGAGGACTAATGGCATAGCGATAAAACTGGATCGGAACGAGGGCCAGTTTACGCATCAAGGCTGTCTACCCCTACAGTTTCGGTGCTGACTGCTGGTGCTGGCTTGTGGGTACGCGCCAAACGTTTCCAGAGCTTGCCGAAATGCTGAATCAATTCGGGGTTTTCTACATCCCCCAAGCCTTTGCGCGCGACGATAACAATATCCCAACCAACCAGAGTGTCCTGGTGGAGGCGAAACGATTCGCGCATCAGACGCTTGAGGCGATTGCGCTCAACGGAGAGCTTTACGCTCTTCTTGCCGATCACCAACCCGAGTCGGGGGTGATCCAGATCGTTGTTACGCGCAAGGAGCAGGAGATTTTTCCCCGGAACCTTGCCGGTGGGGGAGTCAAAGACTGCCTTGAAATGCCGGGGGGTTAGCAGACGCTTTTCCCGACTGAAGTCCTGACTCACCACCAGTACCGGATTATCAAACTGCCAGACGCGCACGACCTTTGGCGCGACGACGCGACAGGACAGCACGGCCGTTCTTGGTAGCCATGCGAGCACGGAAGCCGTGGGTGCGGGCGCGTTTGATGGTGCTTGGTTGGAAAGTACGTTTCATGGCGTTGTTACCTGGTTCGTCCACAACGGGCCGGAATGGCCCCCGTTTTAAGAGACCGGCGATTCTAGTGAAAGCAAGCCTCTAGGTCAATTTCCAACCAGCTTTTCCTTTAATTAGATCTCCACAGGCCATTGGCTCTTTTCTGTTCGCTTGGCTTCCAGTGCTCATGGGATAGATATAAAAATAAAGAAGGAAGTTATTTAAAGCTTTTCTGTAAAGCTTATAAAAGCTAGACACGCATTCAGCTGTGGATAACTGCCTTTAGGCCATATTCCACGTGATGTACAGAGAATGACAACACGGGGGAGAAACGGTGCTCTGCCTGTGCTGCGCTGTCGGATAAGCTGTGTGTGGAATGGGCTGTTATCCACAGGCTGGTTACCCACAGACTTTCGCCCCCACTTGTGCAACGATCTCAGGGCCGCTTATCCACAGAGCTTATGCACAGACCATTGGTCGCCTTTATTGCTGTTAAGACGTTGATTTTGGCT